>NZ_JBMEQQ010000002.1:7270000-10940639 GCF_049060025.1 Archangium gephyra | reverse complement strand
TGGGCGGCGCTGCTGGCGGGGCTCACCTACGCGCTGTGCGGCTACATGGTGGGCATCAGCAACAACCTGCTCTACCTCATGGCGGCCAGCACCTTCCCCTGGGCCCTCTGGGGCGCCGAGCGCTTCCTGCGCGCGCCCTTGGCGGGCCGTGCCGCCGCCGCCGCGCTGCCGCTGAGCCTCGTCCTCCTCAGCGGGGATGCCCAGAGCTTCGCCCTGTGCAACGGCCTGCTGCTGGTGCTCGTGCTGCTGCGCCCGGATCGCGCGGGCGCGCTGCGACCGCGCCCCGGGCCGGCCTGCTCATCGTGCTCGGCGCGCTGCTGTCCGCGGTGCAGATACCTCCCCGTCCTCACCACGGTGAAGAACGCCTGGCCCAGCGCCCCGACGCCCCAGTGGGCCACCTACTTCTCGTTCCATCCCCTGCGGCTGCTCGAGCTTCGCCCTCGGGGCGCTCTACCTCGACCCGGAGTCGGGGACGGCGGCCTCCAGCGTGATGGCCGATGAGCTGTTCAAGTCGGGCATGGGGGGCTTCTGGGTGTCCTCGGTGTACATGGGGCTCCCGGCCGTCCTGCTGCTGGGAGGCGCCCTGTGGATCTGGCGTCGCCACCCGCTGACGTGGAAGGTGTCCGGCGTCACGCTCGCCATCCTCGCCCTGACGATGGCGCACCAGGTGCCGCTCTACCGCTGGTTCTACGAGTGGATTCCCCTCTGGAACGCCTTCCGCTACCCGGAGAAGCTGCTGCCCTACATCCTGTTCCCGTGCGCCCTCGGCGCGGGGGCCGGACTGGAGGCCGTCCTGCGCGAGCCCTCCGTGGCACGGCGCCTCGCCCGGGCCGGGTTCGTCCTCGCGGGGGTCTGCGGGCTGCTCGCGCTGGGCGAGTGGCAACTGCGGCTGTTCTCCCGTGGGGTGCTCCATTCCCTCTGGAAGAGGGCGGATCCCACCATCCTGGAGGTGCTCCACGGCAACTTCATCCAGGCCGCCGGGGTGGGCGCCATCACGCTCGGCCTCATGGGCGTGGTGCTCGCGCGAGCCCTCCCCCCGGCCCGGTGCGCGGCGGCCATCCTCGGGCTCCAGTTCGCCGTCCTCTACCAGGCCAACGAGGGCACCTACCATGTGACCTTCACGGACGTGCTGGAGCAGCCCACCTCCTTCGTGGAGGCATCCTGAAGCGGGAGGCGGACGCGGGCCCGGTGCGGCCGCGTGTCTTCGGGGCGCGGATAATCTCTCGCCGCGCCACGTGCCCGAGGGACTCCATCCCGTGGACCTCATGTCCCTCAACTTCGCCGTGGGGCTCTCGCCGGACACGCCCGCCCTCTGGCACCTGGAGAGCGCCGGGCCCTACCTCCCCGCCGCCTCCCGGCGCATGGCCGGGCTGCTCTACACCCCCGACTCCGCCAGCCTCTGGGTGGGACGCCTCTCCGGCCTCTACCACGTGCGCTACCTGGCCCTGGATGCGCGGGCCTATCAGCAGAATCTCCGGCAACCGGGAGGTCATCCTCGCCAAGGAGCCCCGCGTGGGGGCGGGCGTGGTGCTGCTGCGCAATCCCAACACGCTGCCTCGTGCCTATCTGGCCACGCCCGTCTGCGTGCCGGACGAGCCCGCCGCGCGTGCCCTCGTGCTCTCGCGCTCCTTCCGCCCCGGCCAGCAGGCCGTGTTGGAGTGCCCGCCCGGCACGCCTCGCGACGAGTCACCTCCCGCCACGGGAGAGCCCGGCCAGGTGCGCATCGTCCACTACGCGCCGGAGTCCGTGGAGCTCGAGGTGGAGGCACGCACCCCGGCGGCCCTGGTGCTCAACGACGCCTTCTACGACGGGTGGAGCGCGACCCTGGACGGACAGCCCACGCCCATCCTGCCCGCCAACCTCGCGGTGCGCGGGGTGCGGGTGCCCGCGGGCACCCACCGCGTCTCCTTCACCTACCGCACTCCGCGGCTGGGGCTCGGGGCGCTCCTCTCCCTCGGCACCCTGGGGCTGCTCGGGCTCGCGGTGCTCGTGGAGCGCCGGAGGCGGGCTCAGGCCTTCTTCGGGCCCTCGAGGTAGCCCACCATCGCCTCCAGGTCCGAGACGATGGCCTTCTTGAAGCTGCCCAGCATGAGCCGGCCGAACAGCTCCAGGAGGAACCCCATCCCGCCGATCTCCGCCTCCATCGTCAGGGCCGTCTTCCCGCCCGCGGGCTCGAGCCGGTACCGGAAGCGGTAGTGCCCGCGCTTCGAGCTGCCCTGCGTCCCGTCCACGTACAGCTCGAGCGACTTGTTGGGCTCGAGGCCGGTGACCTCGAAGAACTCGCCGGCCTCCCTGCCGAACATGCGCCGCGTCTCGCGCCACTTCGTCCCCACCCCGAACTTCCCGGGCGAGAGCTTCTCGATGCCCACCAGGTTCGGCATCCACTTGCTCGCGGCATCCAGGTCCTTCAAGGCACTGAAGACCCGCTCCGGCGACGCGGCGATCTCCTTGCGCACGGTGAACTCGATGGGCATGTGTCCTCTCCGCCAACAGGGGCCGGGCACCCTACCGGCCCCGCGCGGACGGGCTCAAGTCCCGTCTCAATCCATCAACCGGTGGAGGCTGAGATCCAACCGGCTGCGCACCAGGCCCAGCAGGCTCTCCAGCTCGGAGCCCTCGAGCTTCAGCCGGGAGGCCAGCTCCCCCCGGGTGAGCTTCAGCAACCGCTCGCGGGCCTGCATCACCCGGCGCGCGATGCTGGAGCGGGGCTCGCCGTACATCGTCGCGAGCCGGTCCATGGTGAGGCCATGGATGTGGTGCAGGCGCAACAGGGCCCGCTCCCGCTCGGGCATGACGGCCAGGGCCGTGCGCAGCGCGGTGACGAGCGCCTGGCGTGAGTCCTCCTTGAGGAGGCTCCTTCTCCGGGTCGTCCGGCGCCAGCATCCGCGCGAGCGTCTCCGGCGGCTCGTCGAAGAGCTCCTGGCGCTCGTCCTGGCTCGCCAGCTCGCCCACGATGCGCACCCCGATGATGCGCACCCAGGCCAGCAGCGGTCCCCGGCCCGAGTAGTCGGCGATCCTCGGAGGCGTGTCGCCCCGGCCCAGCAGCAGCCGCTGGCGCATCACCTGCAGCACCTCGTCCACGGTGGACGCGGAGACCTGCCCCAGCCGCGCGGGCACCTTCTGGAGGACCTGCTGCTCGAAGGCGAGCAGGGCCTGGCGCTCCCCCACCGCGCAGGCGCACGCGAGGTACAAATCGGCCCCATGGAGCTGGCGCAGCACCTCGGTGACACCTTCCGCGGGCAGGTGCCGCGCCAGGTGCCGCACGAAGGTCTCCGCCGTGAGCGAGACGGCGGGCCACGCTCCCCTCCCCTTCTCCAGCAGCTCCCGCAGGAGCGTCTCCAGGCCCTCCGCCGCCTCCAGTCCGGCGCTCCGCTCGGGCGGCACCTGGGCCCGCAGCAGCGCCGCGAGGGAATCCGCTTCCCGGGGCTCGCTCATGGCGTCCCCGCCTTCTGGGCCACCGAGGACGGAGCCGGGTGCCGCTCCTGCCAGTCCATCACCTGCTTCAGCTCCAGGCGCGCCCGCGTGCCCAGGCGGGACATCTGCACCCGGGCCTCTTCCGCCAGCGCGGCGGCACGCGCGAAGCTCCACGGCGGGCTCCCGCTCTCCGAGGGCCCGGGCCAGCAGGAAGGAGCCCCAGGCCTCGTCGAGCGGATCCCTCGGGGCCCGCGCGTGGACCCGCCGGGCGCGCTCGAGCAACGGCACGGCCTGCTCCGCGTCACCGAGCGCCAGCCGGGCCTCGGCGATGCACGTGAGATCCACCGCCATGTCCGGCGTATCCGTCCCCTGCACCTGCTCATCGTTCCCCAGGGCGCGCTGGCAGTACTCGAGCGCCTTCTGGGGCGAACCCGCCGTCAGCTCGAGCCGGGCCAGGGGCAGCAGCGCGTTGTTGACCGTGGCGCTGTCCGGGCCGTTCTCCTTCTCCCACAGCCGCAGGGCGCGCAGCAGGTGGCGCCGCGCCTCGTCGAGCTGGCCCATCCGGTGCTGGACGAGCCCCAGGTACATCAGCGGCGCGGCGGTCCGCGGGGAGTCCGGACCCAGCGCGCGCTGGATGCGCTCCAGGGCCTGCCGCTGGTAGCCGAGCGCCTCCTCCAGATTCTGGGCGTCGTAGGCCACCATCCCGAGCGCGCAGAGCGCGGTGGCGGTGTTGGGGTGGTCCGGGCCCTTGCTGCGCTCGAAGATGGCGAGCGCCCGCTGGAGGTACTGCCGGGCCTCGTCCAGCCGGCCCTGAGCGCGCAAGGCCGCGCCGAGGTTGTTGAGCGGGGGGCCGAGGCTGGGATGGTCCGGGGAGCGCGACGTCTCCAGGAGCGCCAGGGAGCGGCGCCAGGCGGCGACCGCCTCCTCGCGCCGTCCCAGGGCCAGCAGCTCCGTGGCGAGGTTGCTGAGGTTGAGGGCGAGCGCGGGGTGCTCGGAGCCCCAGAGGCGCTCGCGCAGCTCCTGGGCCTGACGGTAGAGCGCGAGCGCCTCCGCGGGCCGTGCCTGGCGGGAGCGGACCCGGCCCAGGCTGGAAAAGAAATAGGAGGTGCGCAGGCTGTCGGGCCCGTACGTCTTGCGCGACAGCTCCAGGCCCTGGGAGAACTCCTCGTCCGCCTGCTCCAGCTTGCCCTGCACCAGCCGCACCCCTCCCAGCCGCAGGTGGAGATCCGTGGCGATGGCCGGGAAGCGCTCCCGCCCCAGCCGCTCCACCACGGCCCGGGCGTGCTGGACGAGCCGATCCGCCTCCCCCACCCGCGCCATCTGATCCCCCACAATCCACACGAGGAGGACCCACGCGCGCCACCGTCTCATCGTCGCGGCCGGCCTTGGCGGCCCAGAGGGCGCGGTAGAGGATGTCCTCGGCCTCCTTCGACTTGCCGGCGTGGCCGTGGAGCTGGCCGTGGAGCAGGAGCACCTCCGCCTCCAACGGACGGTAGTCGAGCGCGTCGATCTCCGAAGGAGGCCCGACGTCATCTCGATGCCCTTGGCGTGCCTGCCCGCTTCCATGCGGGCACGGGCCTCGGCCAGCTTGCGGCGAGCGGCATCCACGCGGGGGCGGAGCACCTCGGGCGGCTGGGGCCGGGTGGAGCTGGCCGGGGCGTCCCTGCACCCGGCGAGCCCCTCGAGGGAGGCCACGAGCTGCGGCACGTTCTGCACCGTCTGCGCGTCCGCCTTCTCCAGCACCTCGGTGACGGCGGCGAACTGCCACAGCCGGGCATCGAGACACGCGGCCGTCTGCCAGGCGAGGCCCGAGGAGTCCTTGTCCGCCAACACGCAGGACTCGGTCCGCAGCGAGCGCCAGAGGGAGGCGTGCGCATCCAGCGCGGAGGAGAGCTTCTCCCAGGCGGCCGCGGCGTAGGGCTTGTCCGTGGCGAGGAAGGCCGCGCGCACCCGCTCCCGCCGTTCGGGCCCCCAGGCCGCGTCGAGCTTCTCCGCCTCCTGGGCGCAGCGCGCCTCGCGCCGGTGCGCCACCACGTAGCCCATGGCCACGCCCACCAGACAGGCCGTGGCGGCGGACACGGCCACCCAGGTGCGCACGCGGCGGGGCCCCGGGGCGAGCGCCTCCAGCAGGGCCTCCATGGAGGGGAAGCGATCCTCGGGACGGGGCCTCAACCCGCGCAGCACCGCGTGCCGCACCCGCGCGGGGACCTTCGTGTCGCGCCCGGGCGCCTTCACCCTGCCCTCCCGCGCGGCCCGGCCGAGCTCCGCCAGGCTCAGGCCCTCGAAGGGACGCACCCCGTGGAGCGCCTCGTAGAGGGCCACGCAGAAGCTGAACTGATCCGAGAGTGCGTCCACCCCCTGGCCCTCGAGCTGCTCCGGAGCCATGTAGGCGGGCGTCCCCAGCAGCGCGCCCGTCCGGGTGAGCACCTCGAGGGAGTCCTCCTCCGGCACGGGCACCTGCGCGAGGGGCGTCTCCGGGAGCGCGCCCGCACGCCGGGCGGGACGGGCCAGCCCGAAGTCCGTCACCCGCGCCCGGCCATCCCGGCCCACCAGCACGTTGGCGGGTTTGAAGTCCCGGTGCACCAGTCCCGCCGCGTGCGCGGCCGCCAGCCCCCGCCCCGCGTCCAGGAAGACCCGCAGCACCTCGCGCCAGGGCCGCGGCTCCTTCAACCAGTCCGCCAGCGTGGTGCCGTCCACCAGCTCCAGCGCCAGGAAGACGCCGTCGCCGCACATCCCCACGTCGTGCACGGCGACGACATGGGGATGGGAGAGCCGGGCCAGCGCCTGGGCCTCGCGCAGCAGCCGCAGCCGCAGCTCCTCCACACGGCGGCCCTCGGGGCGCAGCAGCTTGAGGGCCACCTGCCGGTCCAGCTCGGGGTCATACGCCGCGTACACCACCCCCATGGCCCCGGAGCCGAGCCGCTCCAGCACCACGTACCGCGAGAGGGTGGCGCCCCGGGCCAGCGGCGCGTTGCTCTCCGCCGCGCACACCTCCGGGACACCGGCCGCCGGCGTGGAGTCACCGCCCGCCGCCAGCGCCCGCTGGCACCCGGGACAGCCCTCCACGTGCGCCAGCACCTCCTGCCTGCGCGCCTCCGGCAGCAGTCCCACCAGGAAGTCGCTCAGCGTCGTTTCGTCCGGGCACCCCATCCAAACCCCAAATTATCAGGGTCTTGGATTTCCGGGGTAACGGAACTAACCGATTGAGGGCACTGATAAGGAAAGTTTATTTTCCTATGGTTCACGGGGAGAGCTTGACTTCCAGGTCTCTCATCTGGCGGATGACGGGGTGGGGAGCGAACGAGGGGGGCTTGATCAGCCGCAGCTCCGGGAAGCGCTGGAGGAGCGAGCCCACGGCGATCTGCACCTCGAGCCGGGCCAGGCCCGCCCCGATGCAGTAGTGGGCGCCGTGGCCGAAGGCGAGACTCGCGTTGGTGTTGCGCCGCACGTCGAAGACCTTGGCCTTGTCGAAGGCGGTCTCGTCGCGCTGGATGCTGGTGAGCAGGATGAGGAGCATCTGCCCCTTGCGGATCTTCACCCCGCCCACCTCCACGTCCTCGAGCGGGTAGCGGGAGACGCCCACCTTGCCGAAGTGGTCGAAGCGGAGCACCTCCTCGATGGTGTTCTTGAGGAGCTCGGGCTCGGCCTTCACCTGCGCGAGCACCTCGGGCCGCTGCAGGAGGTGGAACACGGTGAAGGCGATCAGGTGCATGGTGGTCTCGAAGCCACCCACGATGAGGCTGGACACCAGCGAGAGGAGCTCCTGGGTGCTGAGCCTGTCGCCCTGCTCCTTGGTCTGGATGAGGGTGGTGAGGATGTCGTTCTCCAGGGGGTTGCGGCGCCGCTCCTCGATCGTCGCATGGAGCAGCCGGACGCCCTCGGCGAGGTCGGTGCGCAGCGCCGGCACCTCCTCGGGGCGAAGCAGGCTGGGGATGATGCTCTTGACCACCGCGTACGTGAAGCGCAGGAAGAGCGCCTCCTGGCCCTTGGGCATCTTCAGCATGGTGCCGATGACGCGGGACGGGACGTGCTCGGCGAGCTTCCGACACCACGTCGAGGCTGCCCTTGGCGGCCGCGGCGTCGAGGAGCTCATCGACGATGGCCTGGATCTCCGGCCGGAGCCGCTCGACGGCGCGCGGGGTGAGCGCGGGGCTGACGAACTTGCGCACCCGGGCATGATCCTGGCCGGACAGCGAGAGCAGCGAGTACTTGTTGAGCTCCACGAGCTCGGGAATCATCCCGGTGGAGCCCGCCATCGCGGCGAACTCCCAGTCCGCCCGGCTGGAGGAGAACCGCTTGTTGTCGCGGAGCACGGCGATGGCATCGTCGTACCGGGTGATGATCCAGCCACGGCCCTGCTCCCAGTAAAAGATCGGCGCCTCCGCCCGCAGCTTCGCGAGCGTGGGATGCGGATGGGCGTCGTACCCGGGCGCGTACGGGTTGAACTGCACCGCGGGGCGGGCCTCGGGGTTCGTCGGGGGGGTGGACATCGGGACACTCCTTGGGGGGAAACCCTGGGGGGACCGTCAATCTCCTGCGGCCGAGGAGAGACAGTCCAGGAGCCCGGGGTAACGGGGGCCTCCACTGCCCGGCGAGAGCCCCGGGTTCCGGAAATGTCCTGAAAAACGCTATAATGGATGGCATGGATCTGTCCGTCTGGCTGACGAACTTCCGGGAGCTGCACGAGCGGGCGCGCCGTCGGCTGCACACGAGCGATGAGCGCGCGCTCTACCTGGAGGCTCGCGAACAGCTCGCCCGCTCGCTGCTCGCGGCCCAGGGCCACAACCTGCAACCCGGGGCCAGCGCCCGGCGCAACTTCCGCGTGCCCAAGGGGATGCACGTGGACGTGAGCTTCCGCTCCGGCGCCCTGCGCAGCCGCACCCTGGACATCTCCTCCGGGGGCTTCTCGTGCCTGCTGACGGGCGCGCCCGGCGAGGGCGTGCTCGGCGGCTTCGTGCTGTGGATGCCCGGGCAGGAGGAGTCGCCCGTGGTGGGCCGGGCGCGCGTCGTCACGGCCGCCCCGCCTTCGGAGCAGGGCACCCAGCGCGTCTCCTTCTCCTTCTTGGACGTGAGCGACGAGGACCAGGAGCGGCTGGAGATGCTGATCTTCGATCTGGCGCTCGGCTACATCGTCGCCTGAGCGGCCGCGCGGGCCCGGGCCTTCACTTCGGCTCGGAGAGCCGGGCCCGGAGCAGCAGATCCTCGCCGACCTGCTCGAAGGAGAGCTTGCCCACCGTCAGGGCACGGCCCATCTGCTTGACGCCCAGCGAGCCCGACCAGGACAGGCCCTCGCTGCCGATGAGCTTGGGGGCGACGAAGAGCAGCAGCTCGTCCGCCAGCGACTCGCGCAGGAACGAGCCGTACATCTCCGCCCCACCCTCCACCAGCACGTGGTTGAGGCCCTCCTTGGCGAGGCGGCGCATCAACGCCTCGAGGTCCACGCGGCCGCGCTTGCCGGGCATCCGCCAGACCTCGGTGCCCGCGGCGAGGAAGCGCTTCGCCTTGCGGCTGGCGGGGTCCTCCAGCGTGGCCACCACGGTGCGGGCCGGGGAGCGCTGGGTGAAGACGGTCAGCTTCGGAGACAGGCGCAGGTGCGAGTCCACCACCACGCGCACCGGATCCTTCCCGCCGCCCTCGGCGAGCCGGGTGGTGAGCTGCGGATTGTCCCGCTCGACGGTGGTGGCGCCCACGAGGATGACGTCCACCTGGTTGCGCAGCCGGTGCACCCACGCCCGGGCCTGCTCTCCCGTCACCCAGCGCGAGTCACCGGTGGCGGTGGCGAGCTTGCCATCCAGCGTCACCGCCGCCTTGAGCGTGACGTAGGACAGGCCGGTGCTCATCGCCTTGAAGAAGGGCCGGTTGAGCGTGTCGGCCTCCTCCTTGAGGACGCCGGTGACCACCTCGACGCCCGCGCGCCGCAGCCGGGCCACGCCCTTGCCATTCACCTTGGGGTTGGGGTCGGACGAGCCGACGAAGACGCGGCGCACGCCGGCATCGAGCACGGCCTGGCTGCACGGCGGGGTGCGCCCGTAGTGGTCGCACGGCTCCAGCGTCGTGTAGAGATCCGCGCCGCGCGCCTTGGCGCCCGCGGCCTCCAGCGCCACCACCTCGGCGTGCGCCGTACCGGCCCGCCGGTGGTAGCCGCGCGCGATGATGCGGCCACCCTTCACCAGCACCGCGCCCACCACCGGGTTGGGGCTGGTGCGGCCGAGTCCCTTCGCGGCCTCCTCCAGCGCCAGGCGCATGAAGAACTCCGCCACTGCCCGGTCGAAGTCCGCCGCGCGCTTCGCCCTGGGAGTGCGCCGCTGCATCCGCGCTCGCGTCAAGAGCCGCATCGCCCGTCAACCGTCCTTGCCCGCGGGACGCGGTGGCTTGAGCTCCCGCGTCCGGTCCGACAGCAGATCCTTCAGCTCCTCCATGAACTCGGAGATGTCGCGGAAGCTCCGGTACACGGAGGCGAAGCGGACATAGGCCACCTCGTCCAGCCCGTGCAGCCGGCGCATCACCTCCTCGCCGATGACCGACGAGGGCACCTCCTTCTCCCCCATGCCCTGCAGCAGCCGCTCGATGGCGACCACCGTCTCCTCGAGCTGATCCGCCGACACCGGCCGCTTCTCACAGGCCTTCTTCAGCCCGGCCAGCAGCTTGTCCCGGTCGAACGTCTCGCGCCGCCCGTCCTTCTTCACGATGAGCGGGTAGAGCTCCTCCACCCGCTCGTACGTGGTGAAGCGCCGCTTGCACTGCAGGCACTCGCGGCGCCGGCGGATGACGGACCCCTCGTGAGACTCGCGCGAGTCGATGACCTTGTTCTCGGCGTCCTGGCAGAAGGGGCAACGCATGGTGGGGGGCCTCCCCCTCCCCGAGGGAGAGAGGGAGGAAGGTTACTTCAGCCGCGAGGCGTAGAGCGGGAAGCTCCGGGTGAACTCCTGGATGCGCCCGCGGATGCTGGCCAGCCGATTCTCGTCCGACGCGTGATCCAACGCCTCCACGAGGAAGGCGCCGATGGTGGCCATCTCCGCCTCCTTCATCCCGCGAGCCGAGACGGCCGGCGTGCCGACGCGCACGCCCGACGTCACCATGGGCTTCTCCGGGTCGAAGGGAATCATGTTCTTGTTCACCGTGATGCCGGCCTTGCCCAGGACCTCCTCGGCCACCTTGCCGGTGAGGTTCTTGGGGCGCAGGTCCACCAGCATCAGGTGGTTGTCCGTGCCGCCCGAGCACAGCCGCAGGCCGCCGCGCTGGAGCGCCTCGGCCAGGGCCTGGGCGTTGGCGACGATCTGCCGCTGGTAGGCCTTGAACTCGGGGGTGAGCGCCTCGCGGAAGGCCACGGCCTTGGCGGCGATGACGTGCATCAGCGGACCGCCCTGGATGCCCGGGAAGATCTGGCTGTTGAGCGTCTTGCCGTACTGCTCCTTGCTCAGCACGAGGCCGCCACGCGGGCCGCGCAGCGTCTTGTGCGTGGTGGAGGTGACGATGTCCGCCAGGGGCACCGGCGAGGGGTGCACGCCCGCGGCCACCAGGCCGGCGATGTGCGCCATGTCCACCATCATCGCCGCGCCCACGCTGTCGGCGATCTCGCGGAACTTCGCGAAGTCGATGGTGCGCGGGTACGCCGAGGCGCCCACCACCACCACCTTCGGCTTGTGCTCCTTGGCGAGCGCCGCGGCCTGCGCGTAGTCCAGCGTCTCGGTGTCCCGCGTCAGCCCGTAGTGGACGATCTTGTAGAGCTTGCCGGAGAAGTTGAACGCGGCGCCGTGGGTGAGGTGGCCTCCCGAGTTCAGGTCCAACGAGAGGAGGGTGTCACCGGGCTTCATCAGCGCCATGTAGGCGCCCATGTTGGCCTGGCTGCCCGAGTGCGGCTGGACGTTGACGTAGTCGGCGCCGAACAGCTCCTTGGCGCGGGAGATGGCGAGGTTCTCCGCCACGTCCACCACCTCGCAACCGCCGTAGTAGCGCTTGCCGGGGTAGCCCTCGGCGTACTTGTTCGTCAGCACCGAGCCCATCGCCTCCATCACGGCGGGGCTCACGAAGTTCTCCGAGGCGATCAGCTCCAGGCCTTCCTCCTGGCGGCGCGTCTCCTCGTGAACGACCTTGGCAATCTCCGGATCGACCTCGGCCAGCTTACGGATGTTCTCCATGGACACGCTCTCCTCGGGTGGGAACGAGGGCCTCAGCGTCCGCTCTCGGACTCGGCCTCGCGAATCTTGTCCAGGCGCTTCTGGTGCCGGCCGCCCTCGAAGGGCGTGGCCACGAAGGCCTCCACGATGCTGCGCGCCAGGCCCGCTCCGACGACGCGCTGGCCCAGGCACAGCACGTTGGCGTCGTTGTGGGCCCGCGTCATGCGCGCCTCGAATTCACTGGTGCACAGCGCCGCGCGGATGCCCCGGTACTTGTTGGCCGTGATGCTCATGCCAATCCCGGTTCCGCACACCAGCACGCCGTACGAGTACTCGCCCGCGGCCACGGCCTTGCAGACGGTCCTGGCGAAGTCCGGGTAGTCCACCGAGGCGTTCGTGGTGGGCCCCACGTCCTCGACCTCGACGCGCAACTCCTGGAGTGCGCTCACGAGCTCGCGGCGCAACTCCAGGCCCGCATGATCCGACGCGATGATGACCTTCACGTGAGCCACCCTCCTCCACGCGGACACGGGGGGCAACCCGGGAGCCGCCCTACCCTCACCCCGGCCCTCTCCCGGCGGGAGAGGGAGTGGCGGGGTGTTCTACTTGAAGCGCTTGAAGACGAGCACCGCGTTGGTGCCGCCGAAGCCGAACGAGTTGCTCATCACCGCGTCCACGCGCTGCTCCCGCGCCTGGTTGGGCACGTAGTCCAGATCGCAATCCGGATCCGGCGTGGTGTAGTTGATGGTCGGCGGGAGGACGCCGCGCAGCAGCGTCTGCACGGCCACCACGGCCTCGGCACCACCGGCCGCGCCCAGCATGTGGCCGGTCATGGACTTGGTGGAGGACACGGCCACCTTGCGGGCGTGCGCCCCGAAGACGGCCTTGATGGCCTTCGTCTCGTTGGCGTCGTTGAACGGCGTCGAGGTGCCGTGCGCGTTGATGTAGCCCACGTCCTCGGGGTTCATCCCCGCGGACTGGAGCGCCAGACGCATGCAGCGCGCCGCCCCCTCGCCCTCGGGGGCCGGCTGCGTCACGTGGTGCGCGTCCGAGTTGGCCCCGTAGCCCACCAGCTCCGCCAGGATGTTGGCACCGCGCTTCTTCGCGGCCTCCATCTCCTCGAGCACGATGATGCCCGCGCCCTCGCCCATCACGAAACCGTCGCGGTCCTTGTCGAACGGCCGGCTGGCCGCGGACGGGTCCCCGTTGCGGTTGGACAGCGCCTTCATCACCGAGAAGCCACCCATGCCCAGCGGGGTGATGGCGGCCTCGGAGCCTCCGGCGATGACCGCGTCCGTCTCACCCAGGCGGATGGACTTCCAGGCCTCGCCGATGGCGTGGGCGCTGGTGGCGCAGGCGGACACGGGCGCCCAGTTGGGCCCCTTGCAGCCATAGCGCATGGAGATGAGGCCAGGCGCCATGTTGATGATCATCT
The DNA here is from genome assembly GCF_049060025.1 of Archangium gephyra. GTDB lineage: Bacteria > Myxococcota > Myxococcia > Myxococcales > Myxococcaceae > Archangium > Archangium gephyra_A. The sequence continues at coordinate 10,927,673 of NZ_JBMEQQ010000002.1, read as the reverse complement.
GGATGATGAAGAAGGGCGACAGACGGTCGAACCCCTTCTCCAGCCCCTTGCGGTGCTGCTCCTCGAGCGAGGACAGGCCACCAATGCCCGAGCCGACGATGACGCCCACCTTCTCGGGCGCATAGCCGTGGGGCGCGTCCGGCCCGACGGGCAGGCCGCTCTCCTTCACGGCCATGTCGGCCGCGGCGAGCGCGTACTGGGAGAACAGGTCCATCCGGCGCACTTCGCGCTTGTCGATGAACTCCTCGGGCTGGAAGTCCTTCACCTCACCAGCGAAGCTGGTGTCGATCTTCTTCGTATCGAAACGGGTGATGGTGCTGATTCCAGACTTGCCGGCGAGCATCGCCTGCCAGTTCTTCTCGGTACCGGTACCCAGGGCCGTGATGATTCCGGTGCCGGTGATGACGACTCGTCGGTTTGACACGTTGCTCTCCACTCAAATACGCGCTGCTGCCATGGAACGCTGGGCGGGACCAGCGCTCCCCGGCCCTACGGTGATGCCTACTTCTTGTGGGTGTTGATGTAGTTGATGGCGTCGCCGACGGTCTTGATGTTCTCGGCCTCCTCGTCGGGGATCTCGACCTCGAACTCCTCCTCCATCGCCATCACCAGCTCCACGATGTCGAGGCTGTCCGCGCCCAGGTCCTCGATGAAGGAGGACTCCGGCTTGATCTCGTCCTCCCCCACGCCCAGCTGATCGGCGATGATGTTCTTGACCTTGGCCTCGATAGCAGAAGTCGACATAGGTATTGAACCCTCCAGGAACCACGTGGCGGCCCGGCATACTCCCCGGACCTATGTAAAGGTGGGCGCGGTATAACCCACGACCGTCGCCGATCCAACCCTTGGCTACATGTACATGCCGCCGTTCACCTTCAGGACTTCTCCGGTGATGTAGGCGGCGGAATCGCTGGCGAGGAAGAGGACGGCGTTGGCCACGTCCTCCGGGGAGCCCAGGCGGCCGAGGGGAATGGCGGCCTCCATCTTCTCCCGCGTCTCCCCGCCGAGGTGCGAAGTCATGTCCGTGCCGATGAAACCCGGGGACACGGCGTTGACGCGGATGTTCCGGCTGGCCAGTTCGCGGGCCACGGACTTGGTCAGGCCGATGAGGCCCGCTTTGGAAGCCGAGTAGGCGGCCTGTCCGCCGTTCCCCATCTCCCCGACCACGGAGGTCAGGTTGATGATGGAGCCGCCCTTCTGCTTCATCATCGGCCGGCTGGCGGCGCGGATGAGGGCGAAGGCGCCCTTGAGGTTGGTGTCGAGCTGCTTGTCCCAGTCCTCGTCCTTCATGCGCATGACCAGGCCGTCCACGGCCACGCCCGCGTTGTTGACGAGCACGTCCAGGCGGCCGTGCGTCTTGACGACGTTCTCCACGGCGCTGGCGCAGGCGGTGGAGTCGGCCACGTCGAAGCGCACCGCCTCGGCCTTGGCCCCGGCCGCCTGGAGGAGGCCCAGGGTCTCCTGCGCCGCCGCCTCGTTGCCCGCGTAGCTGATGACCACCGTGGCGCCCTGCTTCGCGAAGCCCACCGCGATGGAGCGGCCGATGCCTCGCGAGCCGCCCGTCACCAGCACCACCTTGTCCTTGAACGCGCTCATCTCAGGCTCCCAGTGCCGCGAGGGTCTTCTCCAGGCTCGCGGAATCTTCCACGTTGAACGACTCGATGTCCTTGGTGATGCGCTTGATGAGTCCGCTGAGCACCTTTCCGGGGCCCAGCTCGATGACGCGCGTCACGCCCTGCGCCTGGAGGGCCTGGATGCTCTCCACCCAGCGAACCGAGGAGCTCACCTGCTCCAGCAGCAGCGGCACCACGCGGGCCGCGTCGCTGTTGGGGGCGGCCTCCACGTTCGTCACCACCGGGACGGAGGGGGCGGACACCTTCACCTTCGCCAGCACCTCGGCCAGCCGCGGCTTCACCGGCTCCATCAGCGCGCAGTGGAAGGGGGCGGACACCGGCAGCAGCTTCGCCTTGCCCCCCAGCTCCTTCGCCTTCGCGATGGCCCGCTCCACGGCCTGGGCATTGCCCGCGATGACCGTCTGCTCCGGCGAGTTGTAGTTGGCCGGGGACACCACCTGGCCCTCGCCCGCCGCGTCGCACGCCGCCTTCACCTTGGCCGGCTCCAGGCCCATCACCGCGGCCATGGCGCCCACGCCCTCGGGCACCGCCTCCTGCATGAAGGTGCCGCGGGCCCGCACCGCCCGGACCGCGTCCGCCAGGTCCAGCGCCCCCGCCGCCACCAGGGCCGAGTACTCCCCCAGCGAGTGTCCCGCCACGAAGGCCGGCACCGGTCCCCGCTTGGAGAAGACGGCATGGGCCGCCACCGACACCGTGAGGATGGCCGGCTGCGTGTTGGCCGTCTGCTTCAGCGAGGCCTCCGGTCCCTCGAACAGCATCTGGGAGAACTTCTCGCCCAGCGCCGCGTCGGCCGCCTCGAAGACGGCCCGGGCCTCGGGGAACTTCTCGTACAGGTCCTTCCCCATGCCGACAGCCTGGCTGCCCTGCCCGGGGAAGACGAACGCGATTTTCGACATGCTCCTGCTCCCTCCCTGATTACCAGCGCCTCACCAGCGCATCACCGCGCTGCCCCACGTCATCCCCGCGCCGATGGCCATCATCGCCACCACGTCCCCCTGCTTGAGCCGGCCGGCGCGGTTGGCCTCGTCCAGCGTCATGGGCAGCGACGCGGAGGACGTATTGCCGTATTCGTGCAGGTTGAGCCAGCACTTCTCCACCGGCAGCTCCAGCCGCTGGAGCACCGCCTCGAGGATGCGGATGTTGGCCTGGTGCGAAATGACGTGATCCACGTCCCGCACGTGCAGCCCGTTGGCCTTCAGGGCCGTGTGCGTCGAGTCCGCCAGCGCGCGCACCGCGAACTTGAAGACCTCGCGGCCATTCATGTGCAGCGTGTGCAGCTTCTCCTTCAGCACCGCCTCGCAGGTGGGCTTGCTCGTGCCACCCCCCGGGATGCAGAGGATGTCCGCGAAGGAGCCGTCCGTGTACAGGTGCGTGGAGAGCAACCCGCGCTCCGCGTCCTCGGTGGGCGCGAGCACCATGGCGCCCGCCGCGTCCCCGAAGAGCACGCACGTGTTCCGGTCCTCCCAGTTGACCGCCCGGCTGAGCATCTCGGCGCCGATGACCAGGGCCCGCTTCACCTGACCGTTCCGGATGAACTGGTCCGCCACGTTGAGGGCGTAGAGCGAGCCGGAGCAGGCCGCCGAGATGTCGAAGGCGAAGGCGTTCTTCGCGCCCAGCTTGGCCTGCACCACGGCCGCGCAGGAGGGCATGGGCATGTCCGGCGTCACGGTGCCCACCACGATGAGCCCCAGCTCTTCCGGCTGGACACCCGCCATCTCCAGCGCCCGCCGGGCCGCCTGCACGGCCATGTCACTGGTCGCCTCGCCCGGAGCCGCCACCCGGCGCTTGCGGATCCCGGTACGCGCGGTGATCCACTCGTCCGTCGTGTCGACGATCTTTTCGAGGTCGGCGTTGGTCAGGACCTTCTCCGGTGCGTACGAGCCGGTACCGATGATTTGCGTGCGTGCCAAGGTGCCCCCTGTGGGTGTACCGGACACGAACGCCTCGGGCGCGCTCTCTAATCGGAAAAGGCGTCGGCTGTCGCCCCCTTTCCCCGCTGCCGGGCAGGAAGCCAGGCGGCGGCGTCCGCGATGCAACGCGTCAACTCGGTGTGCAAACCGGCCTGGGCCGTCTGCAGAGCGGCCTCCAGGGCCTTCTGGAGCGCTCGGGGCGAGCTGCGGCCATGCGCCACGATGCCCACGCCTTCGATCCCCAGCAGGGGCGCACCGCCATACTCGGCGTAGTCCATCACCTTCTTCAGGCCGGCGAAGGTGGGCTGGAGCAACATCGCGCCCAGCTTCTCCGGGATGCCCCCGCGCCGCTCGATGGCCGAGCGCAAGAGCCCCGTGACGGCCGCCGCCACCCCCTCGGACGTCTTGAGGACCACGTTGCCGGTGAAGCCGTCGGTGACGACCACCTCCACGTCCCCGGAGAAGAGATCCTTCCCCTCCACGTAGCCGGTGAAGTCCAGATCCGAGGCCCGCAGCAGCTCGGAGGCCTCGCGGGTGAGGGAGGTGCCCTTGGAGGGCTCCTCTCCATTGGAGAGCACCGCCACCCGGGGACGGGGGATGCCCAGGCGGGCACGCACGTAGGCGGCCCCCAGCACCGCCCACTGGGCGAGGTGGACGGGCCGGCACTCCACATTGGCCCCGGCGTCCAGCAGCAGGCAGCGCCCGACCCCCTCCAGGGCCGGCAGCAGCGTGGCGATGGCCGGACGCTCCACCCCGGGGATACGGCCCAGCACCAGCAGCCCTCCCGCCATCACCGCCCCCGAGTGCCCCGCCGACACCAGCGCCTCCGCCTCCCCCCGGCGTACCAGCTCGAACCCCACCCGCAGGGAGGAGTCCTTCTTGCGGCGGATGGCGGAGATCGCGTGATCCTCCATCTCCACCACCTGGGAGGCGGGGTGGAGGCGGACGTTGGGCGGCAGTCCCCCGGCCCGGGCCAGGGGCTCGCGCAGGCGCGCCAGGTCCCCCACCAGCACCACTTCATGCGCCGGGTGCTCGCGCGCGAACAACAGGGCCCCCTCCACGGGGGCCGCGGGGGCATGGTCACCCCCCATCGCATCCAGGACGAGCCTCATCGCGGGCGCATCCTTCCATGGACGCCCGGGGGCTGGGAGCACGGAGAGCAGGCAGGTGGACACCTCCGGGCCCCGGGACATAAGAATGTGGGCGGCCAGGTCGGGGTTGGACAGGGCACGGCGAACCCCGCACAGGCGCGTTGACTCACACGCTTTGAGCGGCTAGGGTCCGCCGCCTTCCGAGTTTTTGCCGGTCGGGACTGGTGGGGAAGCCCCGGAGTCCAGGGCCGTGACGATATAGAGGTGAGCCGTGGGTGTTCCCAAGAAGCGTACGTCCAAGATGCGTCGTGACCGCCGCCGGGCGGCCAACAACAACCTGCGGAGCGCGGTGCAGGTGATCCAGTGCGCCAACTGCAAGGAGCCGGTGCTTCCGCACCGCGCCTGCGCGGCGTGCGGCCACTACAAGGGCCGCGAGACGGTGCCGGGCGCTCAGGCTTGATCACCTGACTCCAGTTGCACTGGAAGGCACGAAGGCCGCTCCCTCTCGCGAGGGGCGGCCTTTCTGCTTTGGAGCAAACGGCCCTAGTGTCCCGGCGCCACAGGGAGGCACACCACAGATGAAGCTGAAGATCTCGTACTGGGCCATCACGGGCCTGTTCTGCCTGATGATGACGTTCTCGGGATTCATGTCCGTCAGCGGCAACCCGCAGGCGTTGGAGGGAATGCGCCACCTCGGCTACCCGGCCTACTTCGGCACCCTGTTGGGCGCGGCGAAGCTGCTGGGCGTGGTGGCCCTGCTGGTGCCGCTGGTGCCGCGCACGCTGCGCGAGTGGGCCTACGCGGGTTTCGCCATCGACCTCGTGGCGGCCGCCGTGTCGCACGCGGCCGTGGGAGACCCGGCGAGCAATGTGGTGTCGCCGCTCGTCATCCTCGGCGTGCTGCTCACCTCGCACCAGCTCTGGCACCGGTGGGAGCGTGGCGCCACGGAGCCGCAGGCGGCAGCCCGTCCCGCGATGGGCTGAGAGACCCCGGCCCCCTCACAGCCCGGGCCAGGAGTCATGGCAGGAGCTGCCCGGGATGGCGGGCGGCTCGGTCTCGAGCAGATGCGGAGGCGCCAGCTCGCCCTCGTCCCGCATCCGCAGCGCCAGATCGATGCGCGCCGCGGCGTTGATGAGCCCCAGGTGGCTGAAGGCCTGGGGGAAGTTGCCCAGCTGCTCGCGCGTGAGGGGATGGACCTCCTCGGCGAGCAGCCCGAGGTGGTTGGCCGCCTCCGCGTGGTACATGAAGACCTTCTCGGCCTCCTCCAGCCGGTTGGACAGCGCCAGCGCCTCCACGAGCCAGAAGCCGCACAGGAGGAAGCCACCCTCCGGTCCCGCCACCCCATCGTCCATCCGGTAGCGGCGCAGGAAGCGGCCCGCGCCCAGCTCCGAGCGCAACCAGTCGATCGTCCCCTGCACGAGCGGCTCGCAGGCCCGGAAGCACCCCGCGATGGGCAGCAGCAGCAGCGAGGCATCCGGCTCGTTGCCGCCATAGAAGCCCACGAAGTGCCTGCCCGAGGGGTCCACGCCGTGGTGGAGGATGTCCTGGCGGATGAGCTCCGCCTCGCGGGCGCAGAAGGCCTGGAGGTCCGGCTCGGCGAAGAGCCGGGAGAGGTGCTGGCCCCGGTGGAGCGCCAACCAGCACATGAGCTTGGAGTGCACGTTGTGACGCTTCTCCCGGCGCGGCTCCCAGATGCCGTGATCCGGCTCGCGCCAGCGGCGGGCGGTGGTCTCGATGACACGCTTGAGCAGCGCCCAGGTACGCAGCGGCAGCCGGCCCCCGAACCGCTCGTAGAGGTAGGCCGCGTCGAGCAGCGCGCCGGCGGTGTCGAATTGGAGCTGATCCCGCGCGTCGTTGCCGATGCGCACCGGGCTCGAGCCCTGGAAGCCGGACAGGTGCTGGAGGATCCGCTCCTCGGGGACCGGGCCCCCATCCAGCGTGTACATCACCTGGAGGGGATCGCCGTGCTTCAACGTGTCGCGCACGAAGTGGAAGAACTCGCGGGACTCGTCCGGGTAGCCGATCAGGTTGGTGGCCCGCACCGCCATGGCCGCGTCACGCACCCAGCTATAGCGGTAGTCCCAGTTGCGAGGCCCTCCAATCCACTCGGGAAGCGAGGTGGTGGCCGCGGCCACCACGGCGCCGGTGGGGGCGTACATGAGCAGCTTCAGCGCCAGCGCCGAGCGCAGCACATGGTGCCGCCAGGGACCCTCGTACTGGAGCTGCCGGGACCAGTCCCGCCAGGCCTGGCGCGTGGCCCGGAGCAGCTCGTAGGGCCGGTACGCGGCGACGGGCTCCGGATGCTCCGAATCCCAGGCGAGGATCATCCAGCGCCGCTCTCCCCTGCCGAGCCGGATGCGCGCCCGCATGCCCGCCGTGCCCTCGGACTCCCAGCGCGCCTCTCCCTCGAGAACCGCGACCATCCGCTCGCCGAGGGAGCCGCGCGCGACCAGGCCATGCTCCTCGCGATCCAGCCGCGTCTCCGACTCGCCGTACCGGAACCGCGGCGCGAAGACGACATCCAGCTCCAGCGAGCCCTCCACGCACTCGATGCGCCGGTGCACCTCGTGGATGCTGGCCCGGGGATCATTCGTCCACGGCATGTAGTCGATGATCCGCACCACGCCCTGGCGCTCGACGCGGAAGAGCGTCTCCAGGACGTTGGTGTCCGGGTCGTAGCGCTGCAGGCTCTCGAAGGGCCAGACGGCCGGGGTGATGCCGGTGAAACCGCCCCGCTCGTCATCGAGGATCGCCGCGAAGACGCTCGGGCTGTCGAAGCGGGGGAAGCAGAGCCAGTCGATGACCCCATCGGGCCGGACCAGGGCGCACGAGATGCCGTCGCCAATCAGCCCCCGGCTGGCCAGGGAGATCTCCCGGTACGACGCCGGATTCGAGAACCGGAACGGCCGGTTCATCCGCTTGGCGGCACTGTAGAGGTCCATGCCCGCTGCCCTTTCCTATCCCCCAAGGGTAGGGACCCTCACGGGCAGTGAGACCAGCCCGGGCGGACACCAGCCGGGCGTCCACGCCGCGAGCGCACGAGGCTGGGGAATCAAATGCGAGCACCAGGCTCCCGGCCGCGCTGACGCGTCAGCCCGCGGACTGACATGTCAGCCGCCGTGTCAGCACGGCCTCCCGTTTCCACCGCCGGACCCGAAGCACGTGGCTTCGCGGGCTTACGGGCCGGGCGCGCTGGCCTGGCCCGTGCAGAAGTCACCGCGTGAGGAGCGCACGTCCTGCTTTTTGAGGACCTGGAAAACCCTGCCCCCTCCTATCTCGGAGAGGTCCGCTTCTATAGATTGCATAACGTTTTCTAAAAAACACTTTCACCCCAAACAATAATCAGACGCCGTCCTCCTCAGGAACGCCATGGAAGCCATCATCAATCAATTGAAGTCGCTGGCCCTCACGGAGGCCCTCCCCTTCATCCTCAAGGCCGTGGGCGCCTTGGTGCTGTGGTTCGTGGGCCGCACGATCATCACGGGCTTCCGGCGCGTGCTGAACCTCGGCCTGCAGAAGCGCCAGCTCGACGCCACGCTCATCCGCTACATCGAGTCGCTCTTCGCCGGCTCCCTCACCATCCTCCTGCTGCTCGCCATCCTGGGCATGATGGGGGTGGAGACCACCTCGTTCGCCGCGCTGCTGGCGGCCGCGGGCATCGCCATCGGCACGGCCTGGTCCGGCCTGCTGGCCAACTTCGCCGCGGGCGTCTTCCTGCTCGTGCTGCGCCCCTTCCGAGTGGGGGATGAGATCTCCGCGGGCGGCGCCACCGGCATCGTGCAGGAGATCGGCCTGTTCGCCACCACCATCGACACCGGCGACAACCTGCGCATCTCCGTCGGCAACAACCGGATGTTCGGCGACAACATCGTCAACTTCACCCACCACGCGCACCGCAAGGTCACCGTCAAGGTGCCGCTGCTGCACGGCGTGGACGTGCCCACGATGATGCGCGCCCTGCAGGAGCGCGTGGCGGTGGTGCCCGGGGTCCAGGAACAGCCCGCCCCCGGCGTCGAGGTGGTGGAGTTCACCCCGCTCGGGCCCGTGCTGGGCGTGGGCGCGTTCTGCAAGCCCACCCAGGCCGGGCCGACCCAGGCCGCCATCGCCCAGGCTGTCGCGGAGCTCCTCATGGCCTCCGGTTACGCCGTCCCCCAGCAGACCGCCCAGCAGCTCCTCGCCAAGGCGGGCTGAGTCTCCTGAGCACGGCCGGGGAGCACGTCCGGGCCCGAGGGACAACCCCCGGCCTGGCGGGCGGGCCCTCCACCGCCCCCGTGTGTGAAATGGACGGAATAAAGGGTGGCATCCACCCCGCATGAAGCACTTCCTCACGCGTGGGTGGGCTCCGCCCTGGCTGGTCCTGCTGGTGTCCCTTCCCGCGCTCGCGGGGCCACACCCGAGCCTCTTCTTCGGGGCCTCCCAGGTCGAGGCGCTGCGCCAGAAGGCCCAGACGACCCATCAGGCCATCTACCAGCCCCTGTTGAAGGGCGCGACGAGCTACCTGGACAGCACCGTCTCGCCCTCGGGGCTCGTTACCTGGAAGACGACGGGGAAGACGCTCCAGTTGGATCGCCGCGAGGTGGGCAACCTGCTGGTGGTGCTCGCCTTCGTGGGGCAGCTCTCCACCGACCCCCGCCACCTCGAGCTGGCCAGGAGCTGGCTGCTGACGGTCTCCTCCTGGGGGAACCTGGACCTCGACGGCACGCATGACCTCATCCAGGCGCACCTGCTCGGAGGCGTCGCGGTGGCCTACGATCTGGTGGCCCCGAAGCTCTCCGCCACCGAGGCCTCCCGCGTCCGCGCCACCCTCCAGCAGAACGCCAACGCCCTGATGCAGGCCTCCAAGGGCGGCGAGTGGTGGGCCGACGAGTACATGCAGAACCACAACTGGGTGAACCATGCCGCCCTCGGGCTCGCGGCGCTCGCCACCCGGGGAGACCTGCCGGACAGCACCACCCAGCCCTGGCTGGAGCTTCGCCACCGGCAACGCGCGCAAGGTGAAGCGGGTGTTGGACCTGGTCACCGATGGCCTCTGGCACGAGGGCTTCGGCTACGTCACATACGGGCTGAGCTGGCACCTGCCCTTCGTCAGCGCGCTCGAGCGCGTCACCGGCACGAACGTGGGCGACCTGGCCCTGGTGAAGGCGATGCCCCGCGCCCTGGCCGCCACCCAGCTCCCGGAGCGGCCCTACCAGTCCGTGCTCCTCCACGGGAACTTCTACGCCATCAGCAAGGACATGGGACTCATGCCCCTGCGCTACGCCGCGATGCGCTACCGGGATCCGGTGGCCCAGGCCGCGGCGGACACCTGGCTGCGCGGCACGACCTTCAGCAGCTACGCGCCCGAGCTCAACCAGCGCGTCTTCGAGTTCCTCTTCTACGACGCCTCCCTGCGTGCCTCGGACCCGCGCACGCTGCCGCTGGACTGGTACGGCGACAACCAGCAGGTGGCGGTGTTCCGCGGCGGATGGGACAAGGGCTCGCTCCTGTTCGCGCTCAAGAACGGCCCCTATGGCGGCATGGCCGGGTGGCAGTGGCTGAAGAGCGGCATGGAGCCTCGCGGCACCCTCAACATCAGCCACGACCACGCCGACGACAACGGCTTCTACCTGTACGGCCAGGGCTCCTGGCTGGCCCCCGAGGCCCCCGGTTACTACATCGGCCACTCGGGCTCGCCGGGGCCCGCCGCCAACCAGACCGTCTTCCACAACTCGCTGACCATCGACGGCGTGGGCCAGCTCGGCGAGGGCGTGCGCGACCGGAGCGACTCCGCCGCCTCCTATGGCTGGTACCTCGAGCGCAAGGGCGGCATCCCCTTCTTCGGCTCCAGCGAGCACTTCGGCTACACCATCGGCGACGGTGCCTCGCTCTACGCCTCCTCCTTCGGGCTGCGCCGCTGGGACCGCCATGCCCTCTTCCTCGACCGCAAGTGGGTGGTGCTGCGGGACGTGGTGCAGGCCTCGCGCCCCCACGTGTACCGGTGGTCCTGCCACTTCATGAATGGCGCGTCCCGGGAGGGCGGCTGGCTCCATGGGCGCGGCGAGAACGGGCAGGCGCTGGGCGTCGCGGTGGTGGCCCCCGAGGCCTTCGACGTCTCCTTCACCGAGCAGCGGCCCGTCCACATCCAGAAGTTCAACGCCACCGGCGCCGTCACGAACGCCGAGGTGAAGCCCACCACCGCCGCCGCCAACGTCACCTTCCTCACCGCCCTGGTGCCCACGCCGGAGTCGGCCTGGGCCTCGCGCCCGGTGGTGAAGGCGCTCGATGCCCGCACGCCCGATGCCGGATTGAAGGTGACCGAGGGCACCTCCACCGTCTACGCCCTCTTCAACGACCTTCCCGGGCAGAGCCGCGATGCGGGAGGCTTCCGGCTGACGGGCCTCGCCGGAGTCGTGCGCTACGAGGGCACCACGCCCACCCGCGCGCTGCTGGTCCAGGGCACGAGCCTCTCCGATGCCTCGCGCACGCTCATCAGCCATGCGGACGCCATCCGGGTGCTGGAAGCGGACGGGCTCGCAACCGAGACGGTACGGCTGTCCGGGAACGGCCAGGGCACGCCCCGCATCCATGCGCCCCGCGCCACCCGCGTCCTGTGGAACGGCGTGGAGGTCCCCTTCCATCGCGAGGGCGACGCCATCGTGGTGGGGAAGACCGACGCGCCGCTGCCCACCGGCGCCACGCCTCCGGCCCTCCCCGCGTCCCCCGCCCCGGCCATCCTCGAGCCCTCGTCTCCGCATGACGGCGAGCACGCGTTCCCGGAAGGCCCGGGCTCGGCGATGCCGCCCCTCGAGGAGCCCGAGGCCTCCCGCTTCCGGGTGGGCCCGTCCTGTGCCACCACGGGCGGAAGGCAGCTCCCCTTCACCTGGGGCCTGCTCGCCCTGGGCGGAGTGCTCTCCCGCTGCCGGCGTCGGCGGACACGCCCGCCCGCGCGCTGAGCCAGGGGACGGGCGAGGAGGCGCCCGGCGGGACGTCGGCTGCGCGCCTTTCACGGCCTCGCCGGGGATGTCCAGGTTGAACGGGGCAACACCACCGCTCGAAGGATGAGGAGCCCCGATGAGTGCCACCGTCAGCGACTACCTGCTCTATCGCCTCACGCAGTGGGGCGTCCGCCGCATCTACGGGTACCCGGGCGACGGCATCAACGGCATCCTCGGCGCGCTCGGGCGCAACTCGGAGCCTCCAGTTCATCCAGACGCGCCACGAGGAGATGGCGGCCTTCATGGCGTGCGCCCACGCCAAGTTCACCGGCGAGCCCGGCGTGTGCCTGGCCACCTCGGGCCCCGGGGCCATCCACCTGCTCAACGGCCTCTATGACGCGAAGCTGGACCACCAGCCCGTGGTGGCCATCGTGGGCCAGCAGAAGAGCATGGGGCTGGGCGGCCACTACCAGCAGGAGGTGGACCTGGTCTCGCTCTTCAAGGACGTGGCCTCCGAGTACGTCACCCAGGTCAGCCACCCCTCGGCCATCCGCCACGCGGTGGACCGGGCCCTGCGCATCGCCCGGGCCGAGCGCACCGTGACGTGCGTCATCATCCCCAACGACGTGCAGGAGGAGCCCTACCAGTCTCCCCCGCACAAGCACGGCTCCATCCACTCCAGCGTGGGCTACTGCGAGCCGCGGGTGATTCCCCAGGAGAAGGATCTCCGGCGCGCGGCGGACGTGCTCAACGCGGGCAAGAAGGTGGCGATGCTGGTGGGCGCGGGGGCGCTGGGGGCCGCGGAGGAGATCATCGAGGTGGCGGACCTGCTGGGCACGGGCGTGGCCAAGGCGCTGCTGGGCAAGGCGGTGCTGCCCGATGACCTGCCCTTCGTCACCGGCGCCATCGGCCTGCTGGGCACCCGGCCGAGCTGGGACATGATGATGGGCTGCGACACGCTCCTCATGGTGGGCACCAGCTTCCCCTACTCGGAGTTCCTCCCCCCGGATGGGCAGGCGCGCGGCGTGCAGATTGACCTGGACGGCCGCATGCTCGCCATCCGCTACCCCATGGAGGTGCCCCTCACGGGGGACTCCAAGGAGACGCTCCGGGCGCTGATTCCCCTGCTCAAGCGCAAGGAGGACCGGAGCTGGCGCGAGTCCCTGGAGAAAGGCATCCGCCAGTGGTGGAAGGCGATGGAAGGACAGGCGATGACGGCCGCGGACCCCATCAACCCGCAGCGTGTCTTCTGGGAGCTGTCTCCGAAGCTGCCCGACGAGGTCATCCTCACCGCGGACTCGGGCTCGGCGACGAACTGGTATGCGCGCGACCTCAAGGTGCGCAAGGGGATGATGGCGTCACTGTCGGGCAACCTGGCCACCATGGGCTGCGGCGTGCCGTATGCGATTGGCGCCAAGTTCGCGTTCCCGCACCGGCCCGTCATCGCCATGGTGGGCGACGGCGCCATGCAGATGAATGGCAACGCGGAAGCTCATCACCGTGGCCAAGTACTGGAAGGAGTGGACGGACCCGCGCTTCATCGTGCTGGTGCTCAACAACCGCGACCTCAACCAGGTGACGTGGGAGCAGCGCGTGCTGGCGGGCGATCCGAAGCTCCCGGCCACGCAGGACCTGCCCGACTTCCCCTATGCGCGGTACGCGGATTCACTGGGGCTCAAGGGCATCCGGGTGGACCGGCCCGAGCAGCTCGCCCGCGCGTGGGATGAGGCCCTGAGCGCGAACAAGCCCGTCGTCCTGGAGGCATACGTGGATCCGAACGTGCCGCCCCTTCCCCCGCATATCTCCCTCGAGCAGGCGAAGCACTTCGCCCAGTCCATGCTCAAGCGGGACGTGGACACCGGCGGCATCCTCAAGCAATCCATCAAGGGCATGATGGAGCAGCTCAAGCCCCGGAAGGATTAGCCTTGGGAATCACGATAGCCGAGAATGCAGTCACAGCCCAGCTGCCCCGCCAGCCCCTCCGGATTCCCGGAAGCTGGGCTGTCGATCACAACGAACTGAGGCAGTTGGAGCCCTCCCTGCTGGGCGCGGAGGATCCACTCTGGTGCTTTTTCACGGAGGATCTCCTCCAACTGCGTGAGCTCCACCGTGGACTCCTGCTGGACGTGGGGTGGTATCCAGACAGCAGACCTGAAGGAGGTTTCCGAGCGGTCTTGCTCCGGAACCAGGACTGGGCTCACCCACTCCGCACCTACGAGACGCGTACGTTGTCGGAATTGGTTCAGCAGGTCGAGGAGTGGCTGCTGAGGCGTGGCGACTGAGCGCCGGGAAGGTGTCAATCCAGCGCACGACCTTCTCCCCAACGGGTTCGAATCCGTCGGGGACAACCTGGGAAGCCTGGCAATCTCACACGCCTGCTCAGGCGGCACTCCCCTCAGGGGCGAGGCGGAGGGCTTGGGCCTGTACTCGCACTTCCGGTCACATCCAGGGGCTGTCCACTCCCTCCTGGATGGAGGAGTGCACCGATGGATGCCGCTGGCCCAGCTTCCGCCCAAGAGCCGTGCCCCCGCGTCCCGGAGTTCAGCAAGGGGGTGCTCCGGGCGAAAGTCGAGAGCCTGGAGTCCTCCCTGCGCTTCCTGCGAGCTCGACTGCGGGAAGTTCCGGAGGGAGTCCCGAGCGTCGATCAACTCCTCGCGCGTCTGGCACAAGCGAAGGCTTGCATCACTCAGGAAGGCAGGACACTGCGCCGCTCGAGGGACAACGCCCTGTTCTGGATGCATGTCCACGAGGTCGCCGCGGACATGCTGCTCCTCCTGCCCGTGGACATGCTCGCCGCCGAGGCCCTGTCGGTGGAGTCGCACTTCCGGCGCAACATCCACGAGCCCGTCGCGCGTGCGACCTGGCTGGGGGCGGACGAGCGGTCGGGCCCGCTCTGCCAGGCCGTCCTGCACGTCACCCGGCACGCCCAGCGAGATGACCTGAAGCCCGACAAGAAGCTGGAGCACGCCCGCGGCATCCTGCGGGGGGCGCTCCGCATGGTGAACAAGCAGGCGGACAGGTACTTACGGCAGCTCTCCTTGAACATGCTGCTTCGGAGCCTGAGCGGTGGCCTGCTCCTGTTGTCGTTTGGCTTGACGTACGTCTTCTCGCTGCCCAAGGCACTCATCGACTTCCTCCAGGAGAAGGAGCTGGTGTTCCCGGGGGTAGCCATCCTGGCCCTGGCCCTGCTCGGCGCGGGAGGAGCCATCGTGGCCAACATGCTCTCGGAACACCCGGTGCTCGACTTGAACGGTGCCAGGTGGCGGCAATTCGCCTACCAGCTCTTCATCAAGCCCTCCATCGGAGGCTTCGCCGCGTTCCTGTTCTACCTGCTGGCACAGTCGCAGATCCTCTTCCTGATGGAGTCCCCGGACTCCCCTTCGGCTCCTCCGTCCTCTTCGGCCCTCATGGCCCGAGTGGGGTCCGAAGCGAACACCGCGGCGCCCGTGGCCACCCCGGAGATACAGCCCCCCGTGCGCATCACGCTGGGCAGCGAGAAAGCCCTGGTCTGCGCCTACGTCCTCCTCTTCATCGCGGTGGGCTTCTCCGCCGAGAAATTCCTGGGACCCACCATGGACAAGGTGCTGAACAAGCTGTTCTACACGGCGGAGAAGAACGCGCGCTCGCCGGGCACGGACACGGGCACGGCGCCTCTGCCCGGTGCGCTCGGGCAGCGCCCCGGAGCGTTTCCCGAGGAGAACCGCGACGAGTGAGCCGCGACGAAGCCATGGTCCTGCCCGTGCAATGAAGACGCTGCAGCTCCAGGGCCCGGCAGGCCCGAGCCTCCTGGCATGGGGGTTGCTACCAGGTGAGGGAAGCCAGCCTGAGCGCCGGGCGGGTGTCGGCGCTCGAGCCGAAGCGGCGGCGCGGCTCGCTGCGCCAGCCTCGAGCCACCCTCTGGCTGGCCTGGCGGCGCGCGGCGGCTCCGACCGCACGACTCCTCGCGGTGCGTGACTGGCTGCTGGGAGCAGCCCGGCGTGAACCGCATCGCGCAGCTCAGCGGGTGCCGCTGGCGGGCACCCGGGTCCAGCGCCGCTTGCGCCACTCGAAGGGCGGAATCGCGATGCGCTCGTCGAGGGAACCATTCCATTCCGTCTTCACCCCATGGCGCGCGAGCGTCTCGCAGATGTCTCGCGAGACGGCGAGGCTCGCCGCCTCACGCTTGCTCTCGTCTGGTCGAAGTCGTCCTCGTCATAGTCGTCGCTCATATGCGGGCGACTCTATTCGGCCTCAGTTCCCCGGGCCGCCTCCCTCCTGCTCCACCTTCTTGAGAGAAAGACGCATACGCGACGCAACCCGGGTACGCGTCCGCCGATAATTCCCTCGAGGACCCAGAGGCTCCGGCGGAAGTACCCGGGGTGCGTGGTGGGCAATACCCACCGGACGAGGACTGTCATGAGCGCGAATCGCATCGTGGTGGAGCTCCTTCCTCGCAGCGGACCCAGCCTCGTGTGCAGCCGCGGGCCGAGACCGCCGCGCCAACGAACACCCCTCGGCCATCACCCGGCAGCAACGGGTAGAGGTGGGGCCGCTCCCTCTCCCGGAGCCGCCCACCCCCTGAGAGGGCCCCCGTACCGGGGCCAGCGCCGAAGTTCGCTTACAGCGGTCTCCTCCAATTCTTGGGAAACCCGATAATGGCTAGCTCCCTTGCACGAGTCGTCCAGGGCTTACTGCTCACTACCGCATGCGCGTGCAGCACGAGCTCGGACAATGAAAGCGATAGTGAGCTGTACGATCCACAGGAGGAATGGCAGGCGTTCAGGGCCAGCATGTACCGCGAGCCCTTCGAGCACGGCGTATTCATCGTCGAGGGGGACATCCCCATTTCTGACGAAGCTGAGCTTCCGGCGTTACTTCGATACCTACGTATCCCGAACTGCCCAACCACTCACCGTACTGACTGCCTTGGGTGCGGACGTTGTCTGGACAAGCACTGGCAAGTTCGACCTCACCTACTGCATCAGCAACGGGTTTGGGCTCCGCAAGACGGACGTCATCAACGGCATGGAGACTGCGGCCCGCTCGTGGAGCGACCGGGTGGGGATACGCTTCCGTTACGTGCCCGATCAGGATTCTGACTGCACCGCACTGAACACGAATGTCACCTTCGACGTGAACCCAGTGACAGCATCGTATTTCGCGCGGGCCTTCTTCCCCAATGATGAGCGGACACATCGGAACCTGCTCATCACCGACGCCGCCTTCACCAGCACGGTGGGTGGACGGGACTTTCAGGGTATTCTCCGCCACGAGTTGGGTCATGCGCTCGGCTTTCGCCACGAGCATATCTGGAGTGCAACGTGTGCCGGCGAGTCAACGAGCGATGCAAGGCAACTCACGGAGTATGATGTAAACTCCGTCATGCACTATCCGCAGTGCCGCCCCGTGGCCGCGGGAGGGTATCGTCAGACGGAAACGGATTACCAGGGGGCAGTGTCCCTCTACGGACTGGCGCCCGCGCTCATCATGTCGAGCATTTCAATTCTCTAGGGATGATCGCTCCGTGAGTTGCCATGAGTCCCCAGCTTTAGAGGAGAACATAAGATGAAGAAGCTCGCTTTGCTCAGTGGCCTGATGGCTCTACTCCCTGTCAGCACCGCCTATGCGGCTACGTGGAGCAGCGAAGTAAAACTCGCAAGCATAGAGGCGTCAGATACTGGCACGGGTGGTGGTGTCTCGCTCACGTTCACCACTGCTCCATTCGCCAGTCACACATGCCCGATCAGAAGCGGCCAGTATCGACTGGGTGGAACTGCAGACAGCATCAGGCAAATGAGTTCGCTTGCTGTTTCAGCGATGCTTGCCTCTCGCCCCGTCCGCGTACTTTGGAGCGATGGTTGCGACGGTGGCGGCTACCCCAAGCTTATCGGGGTCGAACTCCGATAAGCGTAGGTCGTATGGGACACATGAGGGTAACTGGTGCCGCCTTTTGAGAGGCGGCCCATCGTCTCTTTGCCCCACACTCGGACTCAGGAGGCTCCCATGTCGCCCTCGCGTCTCTCGGGGATGGTACTCGTCGCGCTGGTGTTTGGCTGTCACTCTGGAGCGCCAGGGAAGACGGAGACTCGAGCTGGAGGCGTGCCCGATTCGGGCACTCCGGCGGACACGCGCAACTCCGCTGCCAGGATATGGGACGAGGAGGGGCAACCGCTGCCGCTCCGCGATGCGGAAGCCCGGTCCAAGCCTCGCGGACCGGATGCCCCTTGCTGGGCCCCTGAAGAGCCGGGTTGTAATCCCTGCTGCGTGATCGCTCCCAATGGCTCCTGCACCGCCAGGAGCTGGGAGCCCGGCCCCGAGCTCCCACCGATGTCGCATGTGCAGCCCTGGTACAACGTCAGTGCGAGAGGCTGCCCGGCTCGCTGCCGTCCCTGTGCGCGGTGCACACGGCGCGACGAATGGGAATTCCGGCAGCTCCGTACGCGGACCGAGTGCGACTGCACCCAACCTCCGGGCATCGACCCCTGCATCAGTCCCAACTCCTGTGAGTGCTACTGCAAGGGGATGAACCACCTCGCTGAAATCTGCCCCGAGCTCATTGAGCACAGGAAGAGGGAGGAGCGGAAACAGTGATGGCCTCCATTTGATGACCCGACGGCTCCTGGACTCGGGAGCGCTCACAGCACCAGGACTGTGCGCCGGGCCGGTGGAGAAGCAGTGCAGCCCTCTTCAGGCACACGCACGGATAGGGTGTCAGCGCACGCCCAGCATGACGGAGCGGGACTCCTCGAAGCGTTCGGCGAGGAATCCCATCAACGCGCGCACCCGTGGCACCTTTCGGGCCTCGCGCGAGGCCACGAGCCACACGTCCTCCAGGGGCAGCTCCACCTCCGGGAGCACGGGCCGCAGCTCGGGGTAGAAACTGGCCAGCGCGCACGGCAGCGCCGCCACGCCCTGGTGGGCCGCCACCGCGCCCGCGACGGCCATGGCCGCGTTGCTGCGAAAGACGAAGCGCCCCGTCCCCCACTCCTCCAGCGCGCGGAACTGCGGCATCCGCGAGAGCACCGCGTCGAAGCCCACCAACGCATGGCCCCTCAGGTCCTCCGCCGAGCGCAGGGGCGCGGCGCGCTCCAGGTAGCGGGCGCTGGCGTAGAGCCTCCAGGCGAGTTGCCCCACCTTGCGCGCCACCAGCGAGTCCCCCTTGGGACGCACCGTGCGCACGCCCAGATCCGCCTCCTGGCGCGCCAGGTCCAGCACCCGCGCATCGGAGGACAGCTCCACGCGCACTCCCGGGTGCTGTTCCCGGAAGCGCGCCAGCCAGGGATTGAGGAACGCGACGAAGCCATCCCCCACCGTCACGCGCACCGGCCCCTCAAGCACCCCCTCCTCGCGCTTCAGCCCGCGCTCGGCGCTGTGGAGCTGGGATTCGATGGCCGCGGCCGTGCGCACCAGCGCGCGGCCCTCGGGCGTCAACCGGACTCCCTCGGGAACGCGGGCGAGCAGCCGCGTGCCCAGGCGCCGCTCCAGCGCCGTCATCCTCCGGCCCACCGTGGACGTGACGACGCCCAGCGCGCGCGCCGCCGCGGACAGGGAGCCGGAGCGCTCCACGGTGAGGAGGTAACGGAGGTCATCCCAGTTCATTCGAGGCCCCTTGCATGGATGCAACACCAGTTTGCCCGGGTGGCGACTGGCGCAACAGGGGGTGCATAACCCGGGGCATCAACGCGGACGGCCCCACCGGGCCCCCGCCTGCACGGAGGCACCTCTCATGAAGACCGCATTCGTCACCGGCTCCACCGGCCTGCTCGGCAACAACCTCGTCCGCCTGCTCGCGGCTCGCGGCGTGCGGGTGAAGGCCCTGGTCCGCTCGCCCGAGAGGGCCCGGAAGCTGCTGGCCGGCGTACCGGCGGAGCTCGTCCAGGGCGACCTGGAGAACGTGGCGTCCTTCGCTCCCGCCCTGAGGGACGCGGACGTGCTCTTCCACACCGCCGCCTATTTCCGGGACAGCTACAAGGGCGGCAGTCATGCCGCCGGGCTGATGCGCATCAACGTGGAGGGCACGCGCGAGCTGCTGGAGGCGGCGTACCAGCAGGGCGTGCGGCGGGTGGTCCACACCAGCTCCATCGCCGTGCTGGCGCCCCGCCCGGGCCAGCCGCTCACCGATGAGACGATGCGGCGTGACGCGGAGCGCGAGCAAGACGCCTATTACCGCTCGAAGATCCTCGCGGACCGCGAGGTGGACGCCGCCCTGGAGCGCCACCCGGACCTGCATGCCTCACTGGTGCTGCCGGGCTTCATGAATGGGCCGGGCGACGCGGGCCCCACGACGGCGGGACAGCTCGTCCTGGACTTCCTGCATGGCCGGCTGCCCGGCATCCTCGACACGCGCTTCGCCTACGTGGACGCCCGGGACGTGGCCGCCGCGCTGGTGGCCGCCGCCGACAAGGGCCTGCGCGGCGAGCGCTACCTGGCCGCGGGGAGGGACCTGCACGTGAGCGAGGCCCTCGCGGTGCTCTCGTCGGTGACGGGCCTGGCGGCGCCGGGCCGGCGGGTACCGGACGCGCTGCTGGGAACGCTGGCGCTGCTGAACGAGGCCTGGGCCCGGCTCTCCGGGCGCCCCGTGCTGGTGAGCTGGCAGGGCTTCCGCACGCTGCGCCGCGAGCGCACGAACACCGCCTTCGACTCGTCCAAGGCCGAGCGGGCGCTGGGCCTCCGCTTCCGGCCGCTCGAGGAGACCTTCCGGGATGCCGTGGAGTGGTTCGTCACGCACGGGTACGTGGACCGGGCGCGCCTGCCACGGACCGCGGGTTCCCTGGCCGCCCCGGCCATGCCGCGGTAGGGACAGCCGGCGGCTCACGCGCGACCCGCTCAAGGGGGAGGCGAGTCGAGGAAGATCGTCCCCACGTCCGTGTCCACCTCCTCGCGGACCGCCACGGAGTGCCGCACACTGGGGAGGACGCCTTCGTGGGCGTTCTCCGTATCGGTCAGCTGTAGTTGGAGCGTGCCCGTACACCAGCTCGAGCAGCTCACCACCCAGAGCGCGTTAGCGGCCCGCCTTCAGTCCCTCCAGCGAGAAGGATCCATCCTCCCCGGAGGTGGCCCGGGCGAGCTCATGTGCCTTCCACGGGGAGCGGTGCGCCAGCGGGGGAAGCATAGCGTGGCGCGACTGGAGACCCATGGTGGCCGTGTTCGTTACTGCGCCTCGAAGAAGTGCTTCAGGCTCCGCCGCGTGGCCGGAGAAGCCGGAGCCTCGAGCATCTTCTCGAGGCAGGCCCGGACGACGGGATCCTGACGGCCCGTGGCCTTGAAGTACTCGATGTACCTGTCGCGCATGTCCTCGTCATCGCCCAGGCGCATCAGGACTGTATCGCGCAGGCGCAGGTCTCCTGCGTCGGCGAAAGCATCCAGGATGGTGTTCTCCACCGACAAGAGCCGGTTCAGGCGCATGACGCCAGCCTCGAACGACTCCTGCTCGCCCGGAGGGGCCGTGGAAGAGAGGCGGCGACTCCGCTCCTTCAACTCCGGTGAGAGTACGTCCCGCTTCTGCTGCAATTCCTTCAACCGCGCCACCAGCATGTTCCGCCCCTCATCGCCACCCAGGAGGACAAGGTACTTGACCGCATTCAGGATGCCGCGCAATTGCTCCTTGTCCGTGGCAGCCTCAGTGCGCTGCATGGTGATCTGCGCCTCCAAGGCGGGGAGATAGGGCCTGGGATTCCGTTTCATCTCCTCCCAGGTATCGCGCAACTCCTTGCTCGCCATCTCGGAAACGCCATGGCGTGAATGGATGAGCCGCTCGACGGCCTCCTCGGGACTGCGGGAGTCAGCTCTCGAGAATGGAGCCACGAGCACCAGACTCACGATGACCATGACATGATTTCGCATGGCTTGGATTCCTCTCAGTGTCCGCCCTGGATGCGATGAGGGCGATGTTGCGGGGGGAGAGGCGCGGTTCGAAGACCTGCAGGAGCTCGACCTGAAAGCCCATCTCTTCGAGCAGTAGCGCGCGATCGAGCAGAATCACGACCTCCAGCGCCCTCGCGAAGCGATCCCTCAGCAGATGACAGTGGAAGATGCGCCTCGTCTCGGGGCGAACGGACACTTCAAAGGAATTCAGCCCGGCTTCCGTCATGCCGGCATCGAGTCGCAGGCGCTCCAGGCGATCACGCGCATAGCCAGCGAAACTCCCGGCATAGAGCGTCTTGGGTGCATCCCCCGCCGGCACGAAGCCGAGAGCGGGAAACTTCCGCCTCAGCAGGAGATCGAGCGCGAACCGCTGCTCGTTGACGCGTTTCATCAGCGCGAACTCAGCCTCGGTCTTGTGGTGCCGTCCACGCGTCGCCAGGAACAGGGCCCGCCGGGTGATGGGAGGCGCATGGGCCTTCCCGAAGCGGGAGACCGGGTAGTCCCGTGCGGCATCCATCTGGTCGTAGCAGCAGCCAAAGTTCAGGAGGAGCCCGGCCTTCTGGCTCTTGCGAATCTGCGTCAGCGCGAGCGGCCCGCAGGTGTGTAGACCCATCGAGACCCGGTCCTGACCGGAAAAGAGCGGATCAATCCCGCTCTGCGGCGTGTCTTCGACGGAGGCGTGGATGAAACACAGCTTTTCTCGCGGCAGGCTCCGGGCCCTTCGCAGCCAGTCCCGGCCCTTCTCCTGCAACGCCGCATCACGATCGATGCTGTGGAAGGTCCAATCGAAAGTCCTGACACAGAGACGAGCGAGATGTCCCATGCCGCCACCGATGTCGACCGCCTGGCGAATCGCCGTCGTTCTCGGCCCGAGCAGGGAGAGGACCCGCTCGATCTCATGGACTTTCTTGGCATTGAGTCCCTGCGCATCCGCGGTCGTCAGGCGTTGAACGCCTTCATGCCAGGGCAGCGCTGTCAGTTCACGAAGCCCGAGCACGAGCGAATGCAGCGACCGGGGAGGCTCACCTGGAAGCTCCCCAGCATCCAGCATCCGTTCGCCCTCTTCGTCGAGTGATTCAGCGTAGAGCAGCCAGGATTCGGGATAAGCGGCTCCGGATTCCGGCCAATTCTGGAGGATGGAACGTGACCAGAGCTCGGACCACGGCCCGAGCAGACAGGTGAGCGCTTTCAGCCGATCTTGAAGGTTCATCCCATTCCACCTCCCTCACCGCGGCGCTCCATGGCGTCGAGCTTCATTGGCAGCCGTACATCCATGAGGACGCCATGTCACACCCGGCCCGGGTATCTCGTCCTGGGGCGGGCAGGCGATTCTGCCCGGAATGGAGCCGCACATGAACCCGAGGTTGAATCCCTTCACGACCGAGCCGGAACTGATGAAGGCCATGATCACCCTGAGCGAGAAGGTCGAGAGCAGTGGGCTCGAGAAGAGCCTCCTGGAGCTGGTGAAGATCCGCGCCTCCCAGCTCAACGGGTGCGCCTTCTGCATCCACATGCACACCCGTGACGCCCGCGCCCACGGAGAGACCGAGGAGCGCATCTACCTGTTGGCGGCCTGGCGCGAGTCGCCCCTCTACACGGACCGCGAGCGGGCGGCCCTGGGCTGGACCGAGGCCCTGACGCTCGTCTCCCAGACCCACGCGCCGGACGCGGACTACGAGGCGCTTCGGGCGCACTTCTCCCAGGAGGAGGTGGTGAAGCTGACCCTGGCGATATCCACCATCAACGCCTGGAATCGGATCGCCATCGGCTTCCGGAGCATTCATCCGGTAGCCTCACGCAGTGATGCCGCCTGAAGACACCCCCACGAGTACCTTCGAGCCGTTCCGCCCGCGCCTGCTCCGCATCGCCTACCGGATGCTGGGAAGTGGCGCGGAGGCGGAGGACGTGGTGCAGGAAGCCTGGCTGCGCTGGCACCAGACGGACCGGGCCTCGGTCCGGGACACGGGCGCCGTGCTCGTGCGCACGGTGACGCGCCTGTGCCTGGACGTCCTCAAGTCCGCCCGCGTCCGGCGCGAGCAGTACACGGGCACGTGGCTGCCCGAGCCCATCGTCGAGCCCATGGAGGGTGATGACTTGACGCTGACCCTGATGATGGCCCTGGAGCGCTTGTCACCCCTGGAGCGGGCCGCGTTCCTGCTCCACGACGTGTTCGGCATGGACTTCGACGAGGTGGGCCGGGCCATCGACCGCGAGCCCGCCGCCTGCCGGCAGCTCGCCAGCCGGGCACGCAGCCACGTGCGCGAGGCCCGGCCCCGCTTTCCCGTGACGGAAGAGCAGGGCCGCGAGCTGGCCTCCGCGTTCTTCACCGCGACCCGGAGCGGAGACCTGGGGGCGCTCCAGGCGCTGCTCGCCCAGGACGTGGTCCTGTACTCCGACGGCGGTGGCAAGGCGAAGGCAGCCCTCCATCCCATCTACGGACGGGAAAAGAACCTGCGCTTCGTCGCGGGGCTGCTGCAGCGCACGGGCCCCCATGCCTCCCGCCTCGTGTACGAGGGGAAGATCGACGGGCTGCCCGGGTTCGTGACCGTCGAGGCCGATGGGGTGTGGCAGACCACGGCCCTCGCCATCGAGGAGGGCCGGATCGTCACCATCTACGTCACGCGCAACCCCGACAAGCTGCGCGCCATCCTCAGGACCTTGCGTGAGGACACGCCGCGGCCCCTTCCCCGGTAGCAGCCCTCAACGAGCCTTCCATCCTTATACTCCTCCGGGCACGCGGCGGATGTCGGCCCCCGCTCGCGTCCCCGGCCATGGAAACCCTTCCTTCTCCCCCGCCCCCCGTCTCTCGCTCCTGGCTCCTGGAGCGGCTGGACTCCCTGCTCTCGGAGTCCCTGCGCCAGGGGTCGCCCACGGAGCTCGTCCGCTACCGGCTCGTGGTGGGCACCGCCTGCTTCTTCGTCGCATTCAACCTGATCTACATGGTGGCGGCCGTCTTGTCGGGCCTGCCTCCCTACCCCAGCCTCGCCGCCGGCCTGGTCTACGCCGGCGTCCTGCTGCTCACGCGCCGCTCGGCCACCATCGAGCCGCCCACGGCGCTGCTGTTGATGGCCTTGTCGCTCGTGCTCATCGCCGCCGCCTTCGATGGCAATGCCCCCTATGTCAGCACCCACGCCATCTGCACCCTGATCCCCGTCATCGCCGTGTACCTGTCCGGCGCTCGCGTGGGGCTGTTCATCACCCTGTTCCTGCTCGTGACCCTCAGCCTGGGCTTCCCGCTCTACGTCACCTTCGCCCAACCCGCCCCTCCGCCGCCCTCCCCCTACCTGATGTGGATCGGGCACATCTCCGCCGGTCTGTCCCTGGTGGGAGCCTGGGGCGTGGGCTCGCTGCACAACGCCGCGCGGAACTCCGCCCAGGGCTCGCTCGAGCGGACGCTGAAGGCGCTCCGGCTGAGTGAGAACAAGCTCAGCAACCTCCTGGAGAGCACGGATGATCCGGTGCTCTCCCTGGACAAGAAGGGCCTGCTGCTGACCGCCAACTCCGCGGCGAGGCAGATGCACCTCCAGCGTTTCGGCCATGAGCCCGAGGTGGGCCAGCCCTTCTGGATGGAGCCGGAGCGCCGCGAGCGCTGGGCCCCGCACGTGGCCAGGGTGCACGCCGGCCAGCGCGAGCGGTTCGAGGACGAGTTCGAGGTGCAGGGCTCTCGCCGCCTCATGGACATCAGCCTCAGCCCCCTGCGGGATGGGGACGGAGAGGTCGTGGGGCTGACGCTCTTCGCGCGGGACATCACCCCCCGCAGGCAGGCCGAGACCCGGCTGGGAGAGCTGCACCGGACGCTGCTGGATGTGTCCCGGCAGGCGGGTATGGCGGAGATCGCCACCGGCGTGCTCCACAATGTGGGCAACACCCTCAACAGCGTGAACGTCTCCACCAGTCTCGTCATGGACCGGCTGCGCCTGTCGCGTGTCTCCAGCCTGGCCCGGGCCGCCCAGCTCCTGCGCGAGCACACCGTGGACCTGCCCACCTTCCTCACCCAGGATCCGCGGGGCCGGCAGTTCCCGGCCTTCCTCCTGGCCCTGTCCGAGCAACTGCTGGAGGAGCGCAACACCCTGCTCCAGGAGATGCGCTCCCTGAGCGAGGGGGTGGATCACATCAAGTCCATTGTCAGCATGCAGCAGCGGCATGCGAGCTCCGCGGGCGTGAGGGAGCAGGTGGCCATGCCCGTCCTCATCGACGAGGCGCTGCGCCTGCACGCCGCGTCCTTCGAGCAGCTCGGCATCCGCGTCGAGCGCGACTACGCCCCGGTGCCGCTGCTCTCCGTGGATCGGCACAAGCTGCTGCAGATCCTCGTCAACCTGCTGAGCAACGCGCGCCATGCGTTGATGGACAGCCCGCGCAAGGACAAGCGGCTGAGCATCGGCATCCAGCCGGCGCCTGACGGAGAGCGGGTGCTCATCGAGGTGAAGGACAACGGGGTGGGCATCGCCCCGGAGAATCTGCCGCGCCTGTTCACGCAGGGCTTCACCACCAAGAGGACAGGCCATGGCTTCGGCCTGCACATGAGCGCCCTGGCCGCCGAGGAGTTGCACGGGCGGCTCACCTGCGACAGCCCCGGCCCCGGCCAGGGCGCCACCTTCACCCTGGCGCTGCCGCTGGCGGAGGAGCCTGGGCCCGGGTTCAGCTAATGCGCGAGGTGCCGCTCCAGGGCGGCGAGCAGCGCCCCCTCCTCCACATCCTCGCCGCGGTCGCTCGTCGTGAAGTGGTCCGGCCCGGCGCCGGTGGGGACTTCACATTCGTAATCGTAGCGCCCGTTCTCCTTCTTGAACGTGCTCACGTAGACGAGACGGCGCACGTCGCTCGGATGGGCAATGCCAACCGCCATCAGGTCGGCATCCCAGTGATCCACGATGACCCAACCCCGCTCATTCATGGGGAGCCGCGCGAGCAGCGCCAGGATGCGCTTGTCCTTCTGAATCATGGGGCGAACCTACCGTCGCTCAGGCTCAATCCCCATCACCCAACTGGCAAGGCTCCCATGTCGCCAGCCGCGAGGCCTCGTCCCAGCTCGGGGGAAACTCGCTCCAGAAGAGGAAGACGATCCACTCCCATGGAGGCAAGGGACCCGAGCGGTCGGACGCGTAGGAGCGGTCCTACTCGTCCTGCGCCTGCTCGACGGCCTTGTTGATGCTCATGCGGACATCCACCGGCATCGCCTCGAACAGGACACCGAAGCCGTATTGACCCTGGGGCGAGGGCACGGTCGTGCGCCACATGACCAGCGCCGTCACATGCACGTACCGGTGCTCCTGGAAGTTGAACGCGAGGCTCACGCGCGAGAGCAGCGGCGGCTGCATCGTCGACGTCAAGCCGGCACCATTGAACGAGACGTCCACCATCTCGGCATCGAAGAACTCGCCCGCGCCCTCCGTGGAGAGCTTCACGCGCTCGATATTCTTTTCCGCGTCACTTTGAGTTACCGACGCGGGCACGTCGTCCATCACGCTGACCTGCACATCGATGTTGACCGCGATCCGTTTTGCCCGGCGATTGGCCTTGGACATGGAAGCTCCCCCTCAGAGGCGTTGATTCAGGATTCGCGGCATCAATGCACCTGGACCCTGGACCGTCAATGACGGCGGAAAGACGAAAGGCCGCCCCTCGCGGTGAGGTGGCGGCCTCCGTCCTTCCCGAGCCCCGGGCACGGACTAGCCCTGGATCTTGATGTTCTTGAGCGCCGCCAGCCGCGGGTCCACGAACGTCATGTCGCAGCCGCACTTCTTCTCGTTGAGGTTCTGGCCGCACTTCACGCACAGCCCGCTGCAGTCCTCACGGCACACGGCGTTCATCGGCAGCGCCAGCAGCACCTGCTCGCGGACGATCGGCTCCAGGTCGATCACCTTTCCGTCGAACAACTCCTCGTCCGCCCTTTCCAGCGCGAACGAGCCGCCGCTCTCGCCATGGCCCTTGTCGTCGTCCCCCTCCTTGTCCTTGTCCAACAGGCCCTCACCCCGGGCGAGCGACTCGGGAACGAGGTTGAGGGAGAAGGACACCGGCAGCTCCAGCTTCGACTCCGTGAGGCAGCGCTTGCACTCGGCCACCACGCGCGAGGTGAACTTGCCCTCGAGGAGTACGCCCCCGCTCACCTTGCGCAGGTTCGCCGAGACGATCAGGGGCTCGAGCGGCCGGAAGCCGGAGCCCTCCATGGCGGCTCCGAGCAACTCCAGGCTCATCTCCTTCTTCGTCTGGAGCCCTGCGTCGCGAATTTCTTCAATCTTTACGCGCATCTACCCGAGTTCCTATCCAAAAGGGGCGCGCATCATGGTGAGGGTCCCCCCCGCAGTCAACGCGCCCGAACCTCTATAGATGTCACTGGCCCTTCACCGTTGCGGGAGTGTCCTCGCGGTAGAGGGGTGCCTGGCCGTCTGCTAGGGTAGGTGCCAATGTACGACCGGCGGAAACGCGTGGTAGCCAGCATCGTGGTGGCGAGCCTGCTGTCCCCCGGCGCCTCGCTCGCCCGGCCTCTGTTCCCCGCGCCCCTGCTCTTCCAGGCGGCACCGGCCCGGCCGGAGATCGCCCGGGCCCAGGAGCAGATCAGCGACGGCGACTTCGAGGAGGCGGTGAAGACGCTGGAGGCGGGCCTCGACGCCCCCGACGTCACCGATGATCAGCTCGTGGAGCTCTACCGCCTGCTCGGGCTCACCTCGCTGTACCTGGGGGACGAGGCGCGGGCGCGCGAGGCCTACGAGATGCTCCTCCAGGCCCGGCCCGACTACGAGCTGCCGCGCACGGCGCCTCCGAAGATCCGCACGCTCTACGCGCGCATCAAGGA
This sequence comes from Archangium gephyra, assembly GCF_049060025.1. Classification (GTDB taxonomy): domain Bacteria; phylum Myxococcota; class Myxococcia; order Myxococcales; family Myxococcaceae; genus Archangium; species Archangium gephyra_A. Next base: position 10,899,491 of record NZ_JBMEQQ010000002.1, on the reverse strand, counting down.
GGACATCAAGAACCGCCGGGTGCGGCCCGTCACCCTCCAGGTGGACCCCATCCCGGACCCCCAGGGCGGCACGCCGGTGCGGGTCGAGGCGCGCATCGAGGACATGGCGCTGGGCGCGCGGGCGCGGCTCTTCTACCGGCGCGCGGGCGCGCAGGCGTACAGCTCGGTGGACTTCACGCGCGAGGATCGGGCCCGCAAGGAGCACTTCACCGCCACCATCCCCGCCTACGAGCTGCCCGCGGCCGCCTCGGCCTACGAGGTGGAGTACTACTTCGAGGTGGCGGACGCGGCGCAGCGGCGGCTGGCGGGCCGGGGTGATGCCTTCAACCCGCTCGTCTTCCAGGTGACGCCCGAGCCGGGCACGGTGGCCACGCCCGGCGAGCGCCCCTGGTACAAGAGTCCGTGGCTCTGGGTGGCGGTGGGCGCGGTGGCCGTGGCGGGCACCGCCGGGGCCGTCGTCTACGCCACCTCCGAGGAGCGGGGCCGCGTCCCCATCACCATCCGCGTCAATCCATGAGCCCGCGACCCTCCCTTCTCCTCCTGCTGGGCACCACCCTCGCCGCCGGCTGCGGGGCGGAGCCGCCCTCGTCCGGAAACCGCCTCGGCCTGGAGCTGAGCATCTCTCGAGCCGTCGCCGAGGAGCTGGGCGCCTTCCAGGTGGTGGTCCTCCCCGAGGGCCAGTCGCGCCGGTGTGGCGACCTCCAACGCACCTGCCTCAACCAGCAGGTGGAGCAGCGGGAGGCCCTCGTCCTCCAGGGGCCGGATGGGACGATGGCGCGGGCCCTGCGCTTCCCCGCGGGGCTCCAGGGCGGGGCCCAGGAGCTGGCCGTGGACATCCCGGTGGGCCGCGACTACGTCGTCGTCATCGAGGCCCTCTCGCGCGCCAACCCGCCGCGCTTCCTGGGCAGCTCCTGCAACTACCTGGAATCCGTGAGCGCCGCCCGCAACGAGCCGCTCATCGCCGCCGCCATCACCCTGACGGCCGTGGAGTGCGATCCCACCTTCGCCCCCTGAACGCGGGGCGGGCGGACGGACGAGCCCTGTCACAGAGGCGTCACCTGCTCGTCATTCAACCGCCACCACCAATCTGGTACGCCACGGGTGTTCAACCAGGGGGCTGGGAGGGACGATGGCGCGCATCCTCATCATCGAAGACGAGCAGGACCTGTCCGGACTGGTGGAGTACAACCTGCGGGCGGCGGGATTCGAGGCGGAGGTCGCGGGCACCGGTGCCAACGGCCTGGCCCGGGCGCGCGCCCATACGCCGGACCTGGTGCTGCTGGACTTGATGCTGCCGGACCTCGCGGGCAGCGAGGTGCTGCGCATGCTCAAGAGCGACACCGAGCTGCGCAAGGTGCCGGTCATCATCGTCAGCGCCAAGGGCCAGGAGTCCGACCGCGTCCAGGGCCTGGAGCTGGGCGCGGATGACTACGTGGTGAAGCCCTTCTCGGTGCGCGAGCTGCTGCTGCGCGTCCGGGCGGTGCTGCGGCGCGCGGACGTGGACGAGAGCCCCGCCGCCCAGCTCTCCGTCGGGGACATCCAACTGGACACCTCGCGCCACCAGGTGCGCGTGAAGGGCCAGGAGGTGGTCCTCACCGCGCTGGAGTTCCGCCTGCTGCGCACCCTGCTGGAGCGCGCCGATCGCGTGCAGACGCGCGAGGTGCTCCTCTCGGACGTGTGGGGCATCCAGGCGGAGATCCACACCCGCACGGTGGACACGCACATCAAGCGCCTGCGCGAGAAGCTCGGCCCCGCGGGCGACATCATCGAGACGGTGCGCGGCGTGGGCTACAAGCTCAGCCCTCCGCCACGGTAGAAGCCCATGCCCCTGCGCCTCTTCCTGCTGCCCCTGCTCGCCCCCGCGCTCGCGGCGCTGCTCCTCTTCCTGCTGCTGGGCTGGAAGCTGGACGCGCTCTTCGTGGCGCTCGCCACGCTCTCGGGCTCCCTGCTGACGCTGTTGGCGGCCCGGGGCGCGCTCAAGCGGCAGCTCCTCACCCTGGCCCGCCAGGTGCGCACCCGCGCCGAGGGCTCCCCCGCCCCCGGCGGCCGCGAGGACGAGCGGGACAGGCTCGAGGAGGTGGCCAACCTCCAGGGCGCCATCGACTCGCTCCACCAGCAGCTCTCCGCGCGCAACGCCGGCCTCAACCAGGAGTCGCGCACCCTCACCGCCGTGCTGGACGGCATGACGGAGGGCATCTGGGTGACGGACGCCGAGGGCACCGTGGTGCGCCACAACGACGCCCTGCGCGGCATGCTGCAGACGGCCGGGAACATCACCGGCCAGCGGCCCCTGGCGCTGCTGCGCAACGACGTGCTCAACGAGGCCGTCATCCGCGCCTGCCGCGAGGGCGCCTCCACCCGCCTCGAGCTGACGCTGGAGGGCTTGTTCCCTCGCACGCTCGCCATCCGGGTGACGCCCCTGGGGAACGATCTGCCCGGCAGCGCCGCCGTCTTCCACGACGTCACCGAGCTGCGCCACCTGGAGAAGGTGCGCAAGGACTTCGTCGCCAACGTCTCCCACGAGCTGCGCACCCCCATCACCGCCATCCGCGGCTACGCCGAGACGCTCCAGGGCGGCGCCCTCCAGGACGCCGTCATGGCGCCCAAGATGGTGGACATCATCCACCGCCAGTCCGAGCGCCTCTCGGAGCTCGTCGAGGATCTGCTCGAACTGTCCCGGTTGGAGTCACGGGAAGTGAAGTTGACGGGGGTGGACGTGCCCCTGGCGGTGTCCGCCTCCCGGGCGGCCGAGGTGGTGCGGCACAAGGCCCAGGGCAAGAAGATTACGGTCGAGCTGAACATCCCCCCGGGGCTGATCGGCCGGGGAGACGAGCGGGGGCTGGAGCAGGTGCTGCTCAACCTGCTGGACAACGCGGTGAAGTACACGCCCGAGGGCGGCCGGGTGCTGGTGACGGGCGCTCTAGAGGAGGGACGGTGCGTGGTGCACGTCCGGGACACCGGGGTGGGCATCGAGCCCAGGCACCTGGCCCGCATCTTCGAGCGCTTCTACCGGGTGGACAAAGGGCGGAGCCGGGACATGGGGGGGACGGGCCTGGGCCTGTCCATCGTCAAGCACCTGATGGGCGCCATGGGGGGCGAGGTCCGGGTCGAGAGCCAACCAAACGAGGGCTCCACCTTCACGATTTTCCTTCCAGCAGCGGTGCCCTCGGCCTCGGCGACGGGTTAGGATGGGGCGGCCATGCGGGTTGCCATCCTCGCCGACATTCACGGGAACCTCCCCGCCTGCGAGGCCGTCCTCGAGGACATCGCCCGCGTTGCGCCCGACTACATCGTCGCCGCCGGGGACCTCGCCCTGCGCGGCGCGCACCCGAAGGAGACAGTGGAGCTGCTCTTCGATCGCTGCGATGCGATCCTCATGGGCAACACCGACTGCTACCTCGCCGGCCACTACCTGGGCGGGGCCTACCGCGAGCGCGACCACTGGAAGACGGAGCTCCTCCAGTGGACGAGGGATCAGCTCGGGGAGCCGTGGCTGAAGAAGCTGGGCGCCCTGCCCTTCTCCCAGCGCTACTCGCCGCGCAAGGGGCAGGATCTGTTCGTCTGCCACGCCAACCCGCGCAACCTCGAGGACTCGTTGGATCCGACGTTGGACGAGGCCACCGTCCGGCGCTACTTCCAGAACCTGGACGCGGCGGCGTGTGCCTTCGGCCACCTGCACTTCCCCTACCGCCGCCGCGTGGGCCGGCTGCTGATCGCCGACGTGGCCAGCGCCGGCATCCCCCGTGACGGCGACCTGCGCCCCGCCTACGGTGTCTTCACGTACACGCCCAAGGGCTGGCGCGTGCAGATCCGCCGCGTGCGCTACCCGGTGCGCAAGGCCACCCAGGCCCTCACCGCGAAGCGCGTGCCCGGCGGCCCGCTGCTCATCCACAAGCTCGTCGAGGCGCGCTACCGCCACCACAAGGCGCTGATGGAGGCCGCGCGCCGCCACTCGGGACTGCCTCCGCCGGGCCCGGTGTTGCGCCCGCCGCCGGGGGCCAACATCCCCCACTCGCCCATCCCGCTGGAGCTGCCGATGGTGGCCCCGCCCATGCTGCTCAAGCAGGCCGCGGGCGGCGAGGAGCACCACCACGCCGCCCCCGTCGAGGGTGAGCCGGTGCCGCTCTCCACCGTGACGGACCTGGACGGCTGACGCGGAAACGTTGGTCGAGGACGTCCCTCCTCTCGCACTTCTCCCTCCCGTGGCTGGCGGCCCCGGGCTGGACCCTTGTGCGTGACAACGATTCCCACGCTCAGTGACAGATGTTACACAGTTGTCGCAAGCACGACACCTCAGTGCAAACACCGGGGTCCAGAGTGCGCCGCCGCCATGCCCCACGTCCTCATCGTCGATGACGAGCGAGATCTCGCCGAGCTCATCGACTTCAATCTCCGCGCCGCCGGGTTCTCCACCCGCGTGGCCCCCACCGGTGAGTCGGCGCTGTCCGCCGCCCGGGATCAGCGCACGGACGTCGTCCTCCTGGATTTGATGTTGCCGGACATGTCCGGCGTGGAGGTCTGCCGCCAGCTCCGCGCCGCCGCCAACACCCGTGACGTGCTCATCGTCATGCTCACCGCCAAGGGCGAGGAGTCCGACCGCGTCCGCGGCTTCGAGGTGGGCGCCGACGACTACGTCACCAAGCCCTTCAGCGTCCGCGAGCTCGTCCTGCGGCTCAAGGCCATCCTCCGCCGCAGCGGCCCGGCCCGGGACGAGTCCGCGCCCGTCAAGATCGGCCCCCTCACGCTCGACACCTCCGCCCACCGCTTCCACGTGGATGGCAAGGAGGTGACGCTCACCGCGCTCGAGTTCCGCCTGCTCGAGTACCTGATGACGCGCGTGGGCAGGGTGCAGTCACGCGAGCAGTTGCTCGAAGAGGTGTGGGGCCTGTCCAGCAACCTGGAGACGCGCACCATCGACACGCACGTCATGCGCCTGCGCGACAAGCTGGGCCCGGCGCGCGCCTACCTGGAAACGGTGCGCGGCGTGGGCTACCGCATCGTCGAGCCGGGCATCGCCTGAGCTTCGTTGCGCAGTTGTCACGCCCCGTTCGTCAAACAGCCACGGACGCCGCATACAGGGTGCCTACCGTTGTTCCACACCGAGTGGAACATGCCGGGAGGCATCCATATGAAGACGTTCATCGCTTCGATCGCCGCGGTGCTGCTGCTGGCCCTGCCCGGCGCGGCGCGCGCGGGCACCGTCACCGTCAAGGGCTCCGACACCATGGTCATCCTCGGCCAGCGCTGGGCCGAGGATTTCATGAAGAAGAACCCCAACACCCGCCTGCAGGTGACGGGTGGCGGCTCGGGCACCGGCCTGGCGGCCCTCATCAACGGCACCACGGACGTGGCCATGTCCAGCCGCCCCATGAAGAAGGCCGAGGAGGACAAGCTGCGCGGCGTCACCAAGAACGCCCCCGCGCAGATCTCCGTGGCCAGGGACGGCGTCACCTTCTACGTCCACGAGTCCAACGCCGTGAGCGCCCTCACCCCCGAGCAGCTCAAGGGCATCTACCTGGGCGACATCACCAACTGGAAGGACGTGGGCGGCAAGGACGCCCCCATCGTCGTCTACTCGCGTGAGAACTCCTCGGGCACCTACGTGTTCGTGAAGGACAACGTGCTGGAGGGCGAGGACTACGTGGCCAGCGCCCAGACGCTGCCCGGCACCGCCGCGGTGGTGAACGCCGTCTCCAAGGAGAAGAACGGCATCGGCTACGGCGGCTCCGCCTACGCCAAGGGCATCAAGGAGCTGAAGGTCAAGAAGGGCAACGAGGAGATCGAGCCCAGCGAGGCGAACATCAAGAGTGGCAAGTACCCGCTCTCGCGCGACCTCTACTTCTACCTGCGCGGCGCGCCGGCCGGCGACGTGAAGGCCTTCATCGACTTCGCCCTGTCCCCCGAGGGCCAGGCCATCGTCACCAAGGTTGGCTACTTCCCGGTGAAGTAGCCCCCGAGGGTGAAGCCCCGCGCGCGTCACCAGATTGTCACACGAGGCTCGAGAACAATGATGGATAGACAGGCGGCCATGCAGAGTCAGGGTCTCGTGGAAACGGTCACCGCGGCACCGCGGCTCTCCTCCGCTGCCCGGCGCCGGCAGCTCCGGGAGAAGGTCATCGCCGGAGTCATCACGGCGGTGGCCTTCACCGGAATCGCCGCGCTGGTGCTCATCCTCGTCTTCATCGCGAAGGAGGCGCTGGCGCTCTTCCTGGACGCCCACGCCCGCGAGGAGGCGAGCCTCTCCAAGATGTTCCTGCCGCAGGTGGTGCGCCAGGGCCGCCCGGCCGCCTTCGTGTGGCAGCCGGTGTCCAATGTGCCCAAGGTGAGCATGATTCCGCTCTTCATCGGCACGCTGAAGACGACGCTGGTGTCCATGGCGGTGGCGGTGCCGGTGGGGGTGATGGGCGCGCTGTACGCAGCCGAGTTCGCGCCCCGGCGGCTGCGCGAGGTGCTCAAGCCCACCATCGAGCTGCTGGCGGGCATTCCCTCGGTGGTGCTGGGCTTCTTCGCGCTGATGGTGCTCGCCTCCTTCCTGCAGGACACCTTCGGCCTCACCACGCGGCTCAACGCGGTGGTGGCGGGCCTGGCCCTGGCCCTGGCCATCGTCCCCGTCATCTTCACGGTGTCCGAGGACGCGCTCACCGCGGTGCCGCGCAGCTACCGCGAGGCCTCGCTCGCGCTGGGGGCCACGCCCTGGGAGACGGCCTGGAAGGTGGTGCTGCCGGCGGCGGCCCCGGGCATCCTCGCCGCGTGCGTGCTGGGCTTCGGCCGCGCCATCGGCGAGACGATGATCGTCCTGATGGCCTCGGGCAACGCGGCCATCACGTCGTGGAACTTCACGGACTCGGTGCGCTCCATGTCCGCCACCATCGCCGCGGAGATGGGCGAGGTGGTGGTCGGCAGTCCGCACTACTCGCTCCTGTTCTTCATCGGAGTCGAGCTCTTCCTCTTCACCTTCATCCTCAACATGGTCGCCTCCACCTGGACGCGGAAGGTCCTCAAGCGGCTGACGGGAGCCGGAGCGTGAAACACACCATGCGCCGGGCCGTGGGCGGAGTGCTCACGTCCCTCACCGGCTTCGCCGCGCTGCTCATCGTGGCCATGCTGGCCCTCATCCTCTTCGACGTGGTCCGCGGGGGCCTGGGGCACGTCTCCTGGACGTTCCTCTCCCAGCCGCCCTCGGACGGAATGATGGCGGGCGGCATCTTCCCCGCGCTCTACGGCACGGCGGCGCTCACGCTGCTGATGACGCTGGCGGTGATGCCGGTGGGCGTGCTGACGGCGGTGTACCTGCACGAGTACGCCCCCGCGGGCTCCCGGCTGGCGGCCGCGGTGCGCATCGCCGTGGCCAACCTGGCCGGGGTGCCCTCCATCGTCTTCGGCCTCTTCGGCCTGGGCTTCTTCATCCACTTCGTCGGGGGGAACATGGACCGGCTGCTCGGCTACCAGGAGCTGAACTGGGGCCAGCCGGGCATCCTCTGGGCCTCGCTCACCCTGGCCGTGCTGACGCTGCCGGTGGTCATCGTCTCCACCGAGGAGGCGCTGCGCGCGGTGCCCATGGACCACCGCACGGCGAGCCTGGCGCTGGGAGCCACCCAGTCCCAGACGCTGGCCCGGGTGGTGCTGCCGGGTGCGCTGCCGGGCATCCTCACCGGCGCCGTGCTGGCGGTGTCGCGCGGCGCGGGCGAGGTGGCCCCCATCCTCTTCACGGGTGCCGCCTACTTCCTCCCCGACCTGCCCGACACGCTCAACTCCCAGTTCATGCACCTGGGCTACCACACCTACGTGCTGGCCACGCAGTCCCCGGACGTGGAGGCCAGCCGGCCCCTGTTGTACGCCACGGTGCTGGTGCTGCTCGCGCTCACCTTCGCCCTCAACCTCGTCGCGGTGCTCATCCGCGCCCGCACCCGCCGGCGCGCCTCCGCGTCCCACTGACACCGAGCCATGTCCCTCTCCCCCGCCGTCCCCGCGCGCATCAAGATGGAGGCGCGCCAGCTCACCCTCCTCTACGGCTCCAAGGTGGCCGTGAAGACGGTGAGCCTCACCCTGCCCGAGCACCAAGTCACCGCCCTCATCGGCCCCTCCGGCTGCGGCAAGTCCACCTTCCTGCGCTCGCTCAACCGGATGAACGATCTCATCCCGGGCTCCAGCCACCAGGGCACCGTGCTGCTGGACGGCACCAGCATCCACGACCGCCACGTGGACGTGGTGGATCTGCGCCGCCGCGTGGGCATGGTCTTCCAGAAGTCCAACCCCTTCCCGAAAACCATCTTCGAGAACGTGGCCTACGGCCTGCGCGTGGGCGGGATGAAGGACAAGACGGAGGCCTCGCCGCGCGCGTGGAGAAGTCCCTCAGGGGCGGAGCGCTCTGGGACGAGGTGAAGGACCGGCTCAACGACAGCGCCCTGAGCCTGTCCGGCGGCCAGCAGCAGCGCCTGTGCATCGCGCGCGCCCTGGCCGTGGAGCCCGAGGTGCTCCTCATGGACGAGCCCGCCAGCGCCCTGGATCCAATCGCCACGGCGAAGATCGAGGAGCTCATCCACGAGCTGAAGGAGCGCTACACCATCGCCATCGTCACCCACAACATGCAGCAGGCGGCGCGGGTGAGCGATCGGACGGCTTTCTTCTACATGGGAGAGCTGGTGGAATGCGGGCCCACCGAGCAGATCTTCACCAACCCGCGCGAGAAGCGCACCGAGGACTACGTCACCGGGAAGTTCGGGTAGGCGCGAGGGAGAGCGGGCACATGCCGTCAACGCATACGGACAAGGCATTCGAGGCGGACCTCAGGGATTTGCGCGAGAAGCTGCTGGCCATGGGCGCCAAGGTGGAGGCGCTCATCGCCGACAGCATGCGCGCGCTCACCGACCGGGACTCGCCCCTGGCCGAGCGCGTCATCCAGGCGGACAAGGAGGTCAACCGGCTGGAGGTGGAGATCGACGAGACGTGCCGCCGCATCCTCGCGCTGCGCCAGCCGGCCGCGAGCGACCTGCGCCTCATCACCACCGCGCTGAAGATCGTCACCGACCTGGAGCGCATCGGGGACCTGGCGGTGAACATCGCCGAGCGCGCCAAGGATCTCAACGAGGCCCCGCCGCTCAAGCCCTACGTGGACACGCCCCGGCTGGCCGAGCTGGCCCAGCAGCAGGTGAAGAAGGCGCTGGATGCCTTCGTGTCCTCGGACGTGGCCAAGGCCGAGGCGGTGCTCAAGGAGGACGAGCACCTGGACATCCTCTACCTGAAGATCTTCAACGAGCTGCTCAGCTACATGATGGAGGACTCGAAGAACATCCGCCGCGCCACGGCGCTCATGTTCATCGCCAAGCACCTCGAGCGCATTGGCGACCACGCCACCAACGTGGCGGAGATGGTCGTCTATATGGTGCGCGGCACCGACATCCGCCACCCGCGCAGCCGCAACCTGACGACCACGTCCTGACGCCCGGGTCCTGACGCAGGAGGTCATGTCCTGGCGCTGTCACTGGAATTTCTCCCGGCTGCCGAGCGAGCGTCACAGGGGGGACTTGGGGCTTCGCGAACGCAGCGGGTAGGATGCGCGTCCGAACGCGCCCCCCCCGCTTCAGGAGACAGCCCGCGCCCATGACCCACGCGCTCAGCCTCACCCTCCTCACCCTCGCTGGTATCGGAGCCTTCGTCCTCTTCGTCCAGCTCTTCTTCGTGCTGAGACGGCAGTGGACCCTGGCCCGGACCCCCGTTCCCGAGGCCAGCGGAGGGACGCCCGCGGGCATCTCCATCCTCAAGCCCCTGTGCGGCGTGGACGACGACCTGGAGGCGAACCTGGCGTGCTTCGCCACGCTCGGCTACCCGGCCTATGAGGTGATCCTCGGGGTCAAGGACACGCGCGACCCGGCCTATCAGGTAGCCCAGGCGGCCGTGGCCCGCTGGCCCCAGGTGATGAAGCTGGAGCTGCAGCACGGCGAGCCCGGCCTCAACCCCAAGGTGAACCAGCTCATCACCCTGGCCGGCGTGGCCCGCTACGACATCCTGCTCATCAGCGACTCCAACACGCGCGTGGAGCCGGACTACCTGCAGGAGATCTCCCGCACCTTCGAGGATCCGGAAGTCGGCTGCATGTCGCACCCGGTGAGCGGCATTGGCGAGCAGACGCTCGGCTCGCTGATGGACAACCTGTACCAGAGCACCACCACGGGCGCGGGGCAGATCGCCGCGAAGCAGGCCGCGGACCAGGACATCGTCGTGGGCAAGTCCATGGCGCTGCGCCGCGAGGTGCTGGAGGCGCTGGGCGGCTTCTACTCGGTGCGCAACGTGCTGGCCGAGGACTTCGTCATCGGCCGGTGGGTGACGCGCGGCCTGGGCAAGCGGGCCGTGGTGGCGCGCGCGCCGGTGTACAACGTGTCGCAGAAGAAGAGCGTCAGCGCCTTCTTCAAGCGCTACCTGCGCTGGTGCATCATCCACCACTCCTGCATCCCCACGCCGGTGTACCTGGCGCAGTCGCTGCTCAACCCGCTGCCGTATGCGCTGCTGGGCGCGATGCTGGAGCCCTCGCTCCGGGCGCTCGGGGTGGTGGCCGGGGTGACGGCGGCCAAGCTCATCCACGACGTGTCCGTCTTCCGCGCGCTGCGGCCCGGGCAGCCCACCCCGGCCATGGCGGTGCCGGCGGTGCTGCTCAAGGACATGCTGCTCTTCGTGGCCTGGGTAAACGGGCTCTTCGCCCGCTCGGTGGACTGGCGCGGCAACAAGCTGCGCGTGATGGCCGGCTCGCGGCTGGTGCCGCCCACGTCCGCCCCGGTGCAGTCGCTGCCCACCGCCGAGGCCACCCCCGGCGCCAAGTCCGAGTCCGAGTCGGACTCCAACGAGCTGCTCGCGGGCTGACGGTTTCACCGCGAAGTCACCTGGCTCCCCCGGAAGGTTCACCGGGGAGCCATCTCCGTGTTTCAGCGGCTGGGTACTCATGAAGTACCCATGCTCATCCGCAAGCTGGCACACCTGTCGGACCTGCATCTGGACCTCACCCGCGAGAGCGACGCGACGGCCACCGCGCTCGTGGAGACCCTCCTCGCCGAGCGCGTGGACCACGTGGTGGTGACGGGAGACCTCACCCACCAGGGCAGCCGGAGCGAGTACCGGCGTTTCCGGGAGCTCTTCGCCCCGCTGCTCGAGGCCGGACGGCTCACCTTCATCCCCGGCAACCACGACCGCACCGGCGAGGACGCCGGCGGCCAGTGGATGAATGGCCGGAAGGTGCGGGTGGAGCGGCACGAGGATCTCTTCCTCGTGTGCGTGGACTCCACGGGCCCGCACAACCGCAACTACTTCGCCTGCCATGGCGAGCTGAGCCGGACCGTGCTGGACGAGGTGGACTCGGCCCTGAGCGCCGCACCGACGGGTGCGCTCACCGCCGTGCTGCTGCACCACCACGTGCTGCCCCTGCCCGAGGAGAGCCTCCCGGAGCGCTTCGCCACCCGCATGGGCTGGCCGCATGCCTCGGAGCTGGCGCTGGGCGCCGAGCTGGTCCGCCGCGTCCAGGGCCGGTGCGATCTGATCCTCCACGGGCACCGCCACGTGCCGCGCGAGTTCGACCTGGGCCCCGTCCGGGGCCGCGGGCTGCGCATCTACAACTCGGGCAGCTCCATTGAGCTCGGCCGCTTCCGCCTCTTCCAGCACGCGGCCGGTCGGCTGGTGGGCGAGCCTGGCTGGCAGCGGACGGCGCTGCCCCCGGTGCGCAAGCGCTCGGTCCCCAACGTCATGCCCGCCCTGCAGTATCTCGCCAGCCAGTTGACGGTGTCCCTCCTCTGAAGGGCCTGCTTCCGCTCTGCCCCCTCCCCTGCCCTCCAGCCGGCCCTGTTGCTTTCATGAAATGCCGCGTTGCCGTCAGCGCGTTGTCCCCACGGACCAGGAGGCGACTTGGGGAGAAGGGCATCCGAGGACGACGGACGCAAGGTGCTTGTCGTTGACGACGACGCGGACTGGCGGGAGTTCCTGAAGCTGTGTCTCGAGGATCTCGGCTACGAGGCCATCGAGGCCGCCAACGGCCAGGAGGCCCTCGACTCGCTGGCGAGGCAACGCTACGGCGTGATGCTGCTGGACCTGAACATGCCCGGCATGAATGGCTTCGAAGTGGTGGAGCGGATGCCCCGCAGCGGCACCCCGCCCCGGGTGGTGTTCCTCACCGCCGCGGCGGCGCAGGAGGTGGGCGGCGCCCTCCGGACGGGGCCGCACTACTACCTGCCCAAAGGCGCCAGCCGGGATCAACTCTCGCTCCTGCTCCAATCTCTGGACGCCTGAGGCGCCCCTGCTGCTATAGGTCGATGCCCGGAGGTTGAACGGCCATCGCAACGGAATTCGCCATCATCTTGGTGCTGATCCTCGCCAACGGCATTTTCGCCGGGGCGGAGCTCGCGCTGCTGTCGGTGCGCAAGACACGCCTGAGCGAGCTGCTCGAGGAGGGCAACCGCGCCGCCCTGGCGGTGAAGGCGCTGCGCGAAAACCCCGAGCGCTTCCTGGCCACGGTGCAGATCGGCATCACCGTGGTGGGGGCCTCCGCCGCGGCCTTCGGTGGCGCATCCATCGCCCAGCGGCTGGTGGGTCCGCTCACGGAGCTGGGGTTGAAGGCGGAGACGGCCGAGAGCCTCGCCTTCGCGGGGGTGGTGGGACTGGTATCCTATCTGTCGCTCGTGCTGGGCGAGCTGGTGCCCAAGTCCCTGGCCCTGCGCTTCTCCGAGGGCTACGCGCTGTTCATCGCCCGCCCGCTCCTGGGTGTCTCCTGGGTGGTGCAGCCGATGGTGTGGCTCCTCACCGCCAGCTCCAACCTCATCCTTCGCTTCTTCGGCGACAAGACCAACTTCACCGAGTCGCGCCTGTCCCCGGACGAGCTGCAACAGTTGGTGGAGGAGGCGGCGAAATCGGGCTCGTTGGATCCCCGGGCCGGGGAGATCGCCTCGCGGGCCTTCGATCTGGGCAACATCCCCCTGTCGGCGGTGATGGTGCCCCGCAGCCGCATGGTGGCGCTGCGCCGGCACGCGAGCCCGGAGGAGATCAAACAGGTGCTGCTGGAGCACGGGCACTCGCGGATGCCGGTGTACGAGGGCTCGCTCGACAACATCGTGGGCTATGTCATCGCGAAGGATCTGCTGGGGGTGGCGTGGGAGGGTCCGCTCATCGTGCTGGAGGACGTGATGCGGCCGGCCTGGTTCGCCTTCGAGTCGATGAGGGCCATCGACGCGCTGAAGGAGCTGCAGCAGCGGCGGATGCAGTTGGCCATCGTGGTGGACGAGCGCGGAGGCGTGGCGGGGCTGGTGACGGTGGAGGACATGGTCGAGGAGCTGGTGGGGGAGATCGCCAGCGAGTTCGAGAAGCCCGAGGAGCTCATCCGGCGAGAGAGCCCCACCTCGGTGGTGGTGCAAGGCACGGCGGCCCTCCGGGACGTGAACCGGGCGCTGGGGTTGGAGCTGGAGGAGGGCCAGGGCTGGTCCACGGTGGGAGGGCTGTGCTCGGCCCAGGCGGGGACCATCCCCGGGCCGGGCACGAAGCTGACGCTGGAGGACGGGACGGTGCTGGAGGTGCTGGACGCGAGCCCCCGCCGGGTGCGCACGGTGCGCATCCACCTGCCGCCCCCGGAGTCCGCCAAGGTCTGACAGCCAGCAACAGCCCAGGAGAGGAGCGCGAGATGAACCTCGCCGCCGCGGTCCTCGAGAAGGCCAGGCGTCCCCAAGAGCCCTCCCATGTGAGGGAACCCGGACTACACTCGTCGCCGTGCCAGCGGATGACGACCAGAGACCGGAGCCCACAGCGCCACCCGACACGCACTGGGGAAAGGGAGCGCGGACCCACGAGGAGCGCAACTTCCTGGAAGGAGCGCGGCCTCGTGGCTCGGAGCTGGGCCGGGCGTTGCGCATCTTCGGCGAGTGCATCAAGGGCTTCCGGGCGCTGCACTTCGTGGGCCCGTGCGTGACGGTGTTCGGCTCGGCACGCTTCGGCCCGGAGCATCGCTATTACGAACAGGCGCGGCGCCTGGGGGCGGAGCTTGCCCGGCTGGGCTTCACGGTGATGACGGGCGGCGGACCCGGCATCATGGAGGCGGCGAACCGGGGCGCACGTGAAGCGGGAGGCCGCTCGGTGGGGTGCAACATCCAGCTTCCCCATGAGCAGAAGCCCAACGCGTACCTCGATACCTTCGTCGAGTTCCGTTACTTCTTCGTCCGCAAGCTGATGCTGGTGAAGTACTCGTACGCGTTCGTGGCACTCCCGGGTGGCTTCGGGACGATGGATGAGCTCTTCGAGACGGCGGTGCTCATCCAGACGGGGAAGATCCGGAGCTTCCCACTGGTGCTGATGGGCAGGGACTACTGGGAGCCCCTGGTGGACTTCCTGCGCGGGACGATGCTGGCGGCGGGGACCATCGACGCGGCGGACGTGGAGCGGCTGGTCATCACGGACTCGGTGGAGGAAGCGGCCGAGTGCATCCGCGGATGCATGGAGGGGAGGCCGGAACTGCTGCGCCCCAGGCCCACGCGAAGCAAGATGCTCGGTGAGCGCTGATCTCTGGGCGAGCACCCTCACCACCCAGCAGCACTACGTGGTGGACGGGGTCGCGGGGCTGCTGCTGGCCGTGGGCGTGTGGGCCCTCTTCTACGCCCGGCCCGCCGCGGTGAAGCGGCTGACAAGTGCCTGACGGCAGCGGCCCGGAAAGGCGAAGGGCCTGGAACCCACGGGGGATTTCCCCAAGGATTCCAGGCCCTTCACGGTGCGCGCGATGCAGGATTCGAACCTGCGGCCTTTGGCTCCGGAGGCCAACGCTCTATCCAGCTGAGCTAATCGCGCAGACGGCGACAGCGGGTGGGTAAGTAACTGACTTCCCCCGCCGACGCAAGCACGCTTTCTTGGAACAGCACCGGGCGAGGACATCCTCCCCGGAGGAGCCGGTTCCACTGTTGGATACCCACCTGACTGGCTGCTGGGGAGGCGGGAGTCACCCGCTGGCCACGAGGAACAGGCCAGGAGGCACCAGAGCGGGGTATGCACCGGGAGCCTGGCGAGTGGAGTGCCAGCCCAGACGAAGAGCGGACGATGCACGAGAACGAGGAGCTTCGAGGTTGGGGGGAGTCCATGACGAGCCACAGCCTCGTCCACCGGGTGGAAGGCTCGGCGCAGCTGGCCGAGCTGATGGTGACGGCGGGTGGGCGCGGGGAGACGGTGGCCTTCCGGGGCGGAGGGCGGAGCTACGGCGACGCGGCCCTGAACACCGGAGGCGCCATCGTCGAGCTGGGCCGGCTCGATCGCATCCTGGAATTCGACAGCACGGAAGGCATCGCGCGGGTGGAGCCCGGCGTCACCATCGCGGCCCTGTGGCGCATGAGCATCGCCCACGGCTTCTGGCCGTACGTGGTGCCCGGCACCATGCACGTCACCATCGGTGGCGCGCTGTCGATGAACATCCATGGGAAGAACCAGTACAAGGTCGGCTCGTTTGGCGAGTACGTCCGCTCCTTCCGCCTGCTGACGCCCTCGGGAGAGGAGCTGCGTTGCAGCCGCACCGAGAACGCCGAGCTCTTCCACGCCGCCATTGGAGGCATGGGGCTGCTCGGGTGCATCCTCGAGGTCGAGCTCCAGCTCAAGCGAGTCTCCTCCGGACGGCTCCTCGTGCACGCGCGCAGCACGAGGGATCTCGGGGAGGCGATGCAGGCGCTCGACACCTCCCAGGCCGACTCCGACTACATGGTGGGCTGGATTGATGGCTACGCGAGCGGCTCGCGCCTGGGGCGAGGGATCCTGCACCTGGCGCGGCACGTCCCGGCCCAGGAGAACCCGGATCCCTTCCTCGCCCCCGCCCGGCAGGACGTGCCTGGACGAGCCTTCGGCGTGGTTCCGCTGGGCTGGCTGTGGCCCGGATTGTGGCTGACGGTGCACGGCCGGGCGATGCGCTGGGTCAACATGGCGAAGTTCTACGCCGGCATCCACGAGGCGAGCCGCCCGGCGTACCTGCAGACCCATGGCGCGTTCCACTTCCTGCTCGACTACGTGCCGGGCTGGAAGCGCGCCCTGCTGCCGGGAGGGCTGCTGCAGTTCCAGCCGTTCGTGCCCAAGGAGCAGGCCCACGCCGTCTATACGCACATCCTGGAGCGCTGCCAGCGCGAGGGGCTCATCCCCTACCTCGGGGTGCTCAAGCGCCACCGGCCAGCCCCGTTCCTGATGAGCTACTACGTCGACGGCTACTCGCTGGCGCTCGACTTCTCGGTAACGGGTTCCAACCGGGAGCGCCTGTGGAAGCTCTGCCGGGAGCTGGCGGATCACGTGCTGGCCCACGGTGGGCGCTTCTATTACGCGAAGGACTCCGTCCTCACGGCGGAGCAGTTCCGGGCCAACCACGCGCCGGGAGCCATCGAGCAGTTCCTGGCGCTCAAGGCGAGGGTGGACCCGAAGAACGTCCTGCAGACGGACCAGTGGCGGCGGCTGACGACGCCCGGGAAGGGCTCGTCCCTGCTCGCGCGGGCGGGTTGAGAGGAATGCACGAGCCGGGGATCGAACCCTGGGCAGGGCGGTAGAAAACCTCAAGCAGGACGCGCAGTTACCCGCTACCGCCTTGATTTTACTGGGGTCGTCATCCCGTCTCGTGCCGTGTCGTTCCCTCTGGTTCCCCCTGAATCCACGCTGGAGGGGCACATACGGGGCACATGAGAGTGCCCCATGGCACAGAGTCGCAGAGAGGGGGCCTGCTCCACTGATCAAGACCTCTTCAAACGGTCCACTTGCAGGGCAGACAACTCTTCTTCCTCCTCCGAGGCCAGGGGGAGCTCATCCCCAATCCCACATACGGGGCATGCACGATCTCGTGGGATGCGCTCCACCCTCGCCTGGAGCGGACCATCGACTGCCCATCCTCCGTGATTGGACCAGATCAGGTGATCCCCGTGAGCCTTCGGGTAATCGAGCCCACCGTCGATCCGCTCTCCGAGAGTCTGCAACGTCATCCGCGCGGTGATCAGCGCGACTTGTTCAACGTCCATCCCGAGCCCGGGGAGCCCTGGTTGCTGATAGGCAGGGACGCCCATGTCAACGCGGTCGAAGCGCGGAAATCGACCGGGCTCCGCGTTTTGAGCGTTCAGCACACACTGGTAGCAGGGTGTTACACCCGGCAGGACCCTGAATACCCGTCCGTGCTCCGCGCGTCCCAATACGGCGGCGAAGATCCCGGGGCATGCGCCGGTCACACACAGATGGTTGACCACGCTTTCCGCCTCGGTCGTGGCGGTGGCGCAGACGACGATGCCCAGCGGGTTATGCGTCACCTCGATGAGGTGCTGCGTCGGATCCATCCCCCAGCCAACCGGATCCAACGAGAGCGCGGCTTGAACTTGGACCACTTCCGCGGCGGGGTTGATCCGGCGGATCGCTCTGCTCACGACCTCCACCTTGGGCAAACAGATCTCGTCCACGCCGCCCACGTGCCGAGCCACGTTTTCCGGGTCGAGGAACTCCGGGTCGAGGAGCACGAACCTCCCCACGCCGGCCTTCGCAAGCGCGACCGCGACACTGCTACCAATGCTGCCTACCCCGACGATCGCGACCTGCGCGCGCTGGAGCCCCCTGCCGCTCCCCAGGCGATCGTCAACGCGCCGGAATATGCGCTCCTCGAGATTCTCTTCAAAGGGTTTTACATAGACCAACCTCTCTTCAGCATTCGTGTCCGGAGAGGCCCCGGTCCTCATGAGGACGAATCTCAACCCATCGTTCAACACCACCAGGATCAGCGCCTGCTCCATGAACAACTGTCGTGCTTGTTCGTTCGGGAGTTGCTGTCGAATCCACCCTTCGAGCGTGTGCCGCGACGAAGGGAGCTGATCCACGGTCTTGTTGATCCTACACCACAATCCCTGCCGCGAATGGTTCAACCCCAGCGCGGCGACCCACGGCGTTCCCAGGCCGGCCTCGAGAGGTCTGGTGATGATCGACGAGGGCGAGGTTCCATCCACGCTCATCACGCGGAGGAGTCGCCCGTCCTCCCGACCAAGCGCCATCAACATTCCCCAGCTCCCCCCCTGACGCAGCGCCGCCGCGATGCTCAGCGGCACGGAGACCCGGATGGAGTGCGTCGTCAGGGGGATGTCCTCGACTCGAGGGAACTCGTCGCGAGCCTCCTGCTCCAAGTACATCACGAGCCGATCGAGTGCCTCTCCCGCTGTGTACTCCGGTCGCCATCCGCGTCGCGGGTCATGCGCGAACAAGCACAGACTCAGATCCCGGAACGTGTACCCATGGGCGCGATGATCAATGGCGCCCGCGCCATCGTCCGACAACTCCCAGGTAACAGGCGGGCGCAAGGGAAACTCCGGCGGCCATACGAGCCGGTACCGCCGAGGTCCGACTGCGGTATCGACCGTGCCTTCGACGAAGGTCACCGGACGCTCCTGAATCCGCAGGATGTTGGGGTGCCGTTGGTGGAGGACACGCAGTTCCTCCAACCACCGCCGCCGGTCACTGTGGGGGAATGGCACGGGCGTCTACCCGAACCTGGAGCCGTGACCATCCGGAGCGGACGGCAGGGATGCCGGAACGGCGGTGACGCTCGAGCGCCCCTCCTTTCCCTTCTCCGGGTAGGGAGCCCCAAAAAGCCCGTACAGGAGGTAATGGGCCCGCTCCGTGTGGCCAGCTTGCGCGAGTTCCCTCGCCTCCTTCAGCGTCGTGGCCGCCTGACTCAACCGTGTCTTCGCGGCGGTCTTCTCCGCGTCGGTCATGCCCTGGTTGATGTGTGGCCCCAGGGCCGCTGGATCCAGCGTATCGAGGAGCACTCGAGACGCCAGTCCCTCGAAGATCTGGATGAGACCATCGAGCCGGTTCTCCGGCTTCGCCACGAGCACATCCCAGATCATTACCTCGATGTGGAACGACCGCAGTCGCGCCCCGTCCGGCTGCCGCCGGTTCCAGTGCTTCACCGCCTTCGTGAGGGGCTTGAGCTCCTTGCCCGCGGCCTCGTTCGCGTCCACTGACATGCGTTCGTGGATACGTGGGTTGGAACGGATCCAGGTCTTCGCTTGGAGGTCCGGAATCCAGAAGATCTCGCTGTCGCCCTCGTCGAGGAACGCGGGGACGACATCGTAGGCGATCCCGGTGGTGGAGAATGAGATGTTCACCGAGCGGTTCTGGGGATCGGCAGTCTTGCCCGGGTACTGCTCCTCGAGCGCGCGTCGCACCGTCTTCAGCGCGTCCATCGGGCTGCTGATGTCCGGGGCGAGCGAGGGCGTGCGCTTCAACACGCAGAACAGGTCGATGTCCTTGAGCGGACGGATGGCCGTGCTCCGCGCGTAGGAACCGGTGAGAAATGGGTAATGGTCGGGCTCGATCTCCAGTCGGCTGGCGAGTCCATCGCGCAGGAACTTGTGCTGGTCGCTGGCGGCCGTCCTCTCGGCGGTGGTGAGTTCGAGTGCGGAAATGAAGTCATGAACTGCTTGTCGAACCTGCATGGTGTCCTCCTGAGAGAGTAGATGCCGTTGGCGCGAAAATCGCGCGCACGAGAGCGTCCCGTGGGTCACCAACCCAGCTCTCGCAGATGGCTTCCAAACGCCTTCTCAATTTTGATCTCGGCGCTATTCCAAGTTCTGGCCCGTTCCGCTTGCAGGATCCAGTCCCGGCTGGTCGCGGCCCGGCGCATGAAACACTCGCGACCTTGCCTCGTGACACTGGCCGCCACGTTCATGCCCTCGGCCGTATCTGGCACCACGCAATTCCCGAGGCGGAGTGACATGCCGCGATCATCATTCCATGGGAATTCACATGGGTCACCACCGATGTAGCAGACGAAATCGAAGAACTGAACGAGGCCGGTCTGAAGAGAGCGTAGCTTGGCTGAAGCGAACAGCCTCGCAGCAATCGTCTCGACACAGAACGACTTGAAGCGCAGTTCCTCGGGCGCGCCCAGATTCCAGGTCTTGAGCAGCTTCACCAACGGCTTGAATAATTCTCCCTGCCTCTGGTTGATCTCCGTCGCCAGTGCACCATGTATTTTGGGCGCGGAGCGGATCCACCCATCATTTTTCGTGTCCGGGATGAGAAGCCGCTCGCTGCCCCTTCCGTCCGCGCTGACCGCGGGGACCACGTCCACATTCAGGTGCCACATCTGGAGCCGAATGGATCGACGTTGAACCCGGAGCTCCGTCTCCGGATACTCCCGCTCCAATGCCCGTTTGAAGGTCTGAAGCACCGCGCCAGGGGCTGGGAGAACGCCGACACTCGGCATCTTCCAATGGCCAGGATCCACGACGAAGATGACGTCCACGTCATCGAGCGGACGAATGGCGGTGGCTCGTGGGTAGCTACCGCTCAGGAAGTGATCCAGGATGACTGACTCCATGTTTCCGGTCTGCAGGATCTCCCGGAGGTAGCGGTGGCTGCGCTGCGCGCCCGCCTTCTCCTCCGGCGAGGGCTCGACGCGGCTAAGTATCCTGCGCAGTGACTCGGTCAGATCCATCATGTGAGTTTCACCGTGACTCATGGCCCGTCCATCCCCGTCAAACCCACGGGGTCAGAACCGCGCGCTCCTTCTCCACCACGTACTCCATCGTCGTACGGAGCAAGCTCTGCTCGAACGTCCGCACGACGTCCACGAGGTCAGCGGGCTCGAACCCGGCTCGTCGCTGCAGTCTCATCAGGCGTTTCCCCCAGACGATGAACATCTCGGTATCGGGAAGCGCCTCGACGACGACCTTGTCGTGCACGTTGTCGAAGCTTCCGCGGAGAGGGGCCAACTCGACAATCAGACGTTCACCGAGCACCTTCCAGATGCCCGTATCGGGTCGAATCGTCTTGGCGCGTGCAAGCTGGAGCGCCCAGATGAGGTAGCGCCGCAAACGCCGCTCCAGCAATTCCCCTATGCGATCGCCGCTCTCCATGCGATCGAAGGTCTCGATGCCCTGAAGGCTCACGTCGATCTCTTCGGCGAGAACCCTTCCAGGCTCGCGCTGGAGCTGCGGGCCGCCCTCTCTCATCCGCCAGCTCACCAGCGTGCCGATCGCCAGGATGTCCGCCCAATAATCCACTTCTTCCAAGGCGAAACCCCCGCGTCCGACGCCACGGTAGTTCTGGGAGGTCAGATCCTGGTCGAAGTGGAAGAGTTCATGCAGCAGATACTGCAGGGCCAAGGGTTCCCGGTAGCGCTCGTCCAGTCGGCGCATGCCTTCGAGCAGCCCGCGCCCGAAAGTCAGCCGCCGCTGCCCGACGCTCAGGCGAGTCTCATCACCCTCCGGCTCATCGGCGATCGTCAGCTCGTGGAGACGCGTCAGGAGCATGTCCCCCTCTGACGGCGCGAGGAACTGCGGGAGATCTTCACGCTTGAGGGTCTCTTTCAATCTCCGGACGCCCGCCAACACCGCCAGCAGGACCTTCTGACGCGCCTGTTCCTGCTTCGGTCCACGGCGCAACTCCACCCGCGATACGGGCTTCCATGGCAAGATGAACGCCAGCTCGTATCCGGGCGGTGCATAGCTGGCCACCCAAGCGCTCCCTATCGCCCTCGGGTTGAAGGCCCGACCCGCCATGAACGCGAGCGACGCCGGTCCCGAGACGAAGAGCGCCAGGCCCGAGTGATTGGGATACGCACGCCGGGTGGCGGCCAGCACCCGCACCAACTCCTCCGCGATCGCGGGTGCATGAGCGGCATCGACCGGCGTACCGGAGCTGTTCCGGCATTCGACCACGCCGGCGATCCCATTCCCCTGCGCCCTCAAGAAGTCACGTACGGCGTCGCGCGGCAGCGCGGCATGGGTTGAGATGAAGACCCCCACCAGGCCATTCGCCTCCGAAGGCACATCACCCAGCCCGCTCACCGTGTCAAAGTAGCGAACCCCATCCGGGGGCTTGTCATCCAACCTCAGGACATCCCACGTGGTATCCTTTCGAACGTTGAGGAACGTCTGAGGTTTCGCCCACGCAGAGAGCTCGGCCCCCAGGAGAACGAAGAGCGGCAACGGCGCCAAGCCCACGATGAAGAACTCCACGGGCGTGGAGGAGGAGTCCCTGAGTGAGCGCGCCTCGCTCGCCAGCCGAGAGACGGCGTTCGCGAGGGCGATCCAGTCCACAGGGCTGGACGTTGGTCGCTTTCCTTTCGGCCCCTGGGTAGTGAAGGTGCTCAGGCGCAGGAATTTCAGCTCCCTCCGTGCCGGAGGAAGAAGGGGCAGGATGTCGTCGTCCGCGACGGAAGCATCCACATCGAGGCAAAGCACGGCATGTATCGTGTTCATGTCATCCAGGTTGAAGTGTGGAGACCCGAGGAGTCCGGCTACATGAGAGGTGTGTCCGCCAGCCGCCGAGCGACCTCGCCCATCGCCGGTCGCTCCAGCGGTTTCTTGTGCAGCATTCCTGCAATCAGGTCGCGGGTAGCCTGTGGAGCCAGGCCCTCCAGCAGCTCGAGTGGGGGCTTCTCCAGGAGGTGCAGATACATCAGATCCTTCTGCTGCTCGGCGACGAATGGCAGCCTGCCCGCCAACATCTGGAACAGGAGAATGCCGAGCGCGTACACATCCGCGGGTCCACCCGCGGTCTTGGATTGCACCCACTGCTCCGGGGCCATGTAGTCCCACGTTCCCAGGAGGGCGCGCTTGGCCGTCGAGATGGCAGAGGCCGCGAGCCCCGACCCCCCTTCATGCCCCTCCTCGCGCGGGATCTTGGCCAATCCGAGATCCGCGAGCTTGACCTCGATGAGAGCGAGGTTATCGGTGGCCACCAGGATGTTGGCCGGCTTCAGGTCGCGGTGGAAGATCCGGGAGTCATGCAAGAACGCGAGCGCGGCGCCGAGCTGCGCGGCGACACGAGTGGCGGCCTGGACCGGGAGCTGGCCTCCGGCGCGCTTGAACAGTCGATGCAGATCTCCGGGAAGCCACTCCAAGACCAGGAAGGGCTGTCCCGTAGGTAAAACTCCCGAGGTGACGGCATGGACTAGGTGCTCGTGACGCAGCTGCTGGAGCGCCTGCGCTTCATTGAGGAAGCGCCCACCCACCTCCTCGTCCGAGCAGAGACTGGGGGAGAGCATCTTCACCGCCACGGCTTGCCCGGTGACCGCGTGGTATCCCTGATACACATCGCACGTGGCTCCGGACGCCACCCTGCGGGCAAGGACATATTCTCCGACACGCATCGCCGCGCTCCCCATCATGTCTTCTTCGTCCGTTGACCCGCCCGCGCCGCCGGGGGTTGCTTCGGACGCAGATCGCGGATGCGGCCCAGCAACTCCAGCTTCGCCCGCAACTCGTCGGCGCAGTCCGGGTAGGCCGCGATGAAAGCATCCTGGTCCACCTTCTCCCCGGCATCGCGCTTCTGCAGGTACGTCAGCAGCGCGGCCCGCGTTGCGTCCGAGCTGGCGCCGGCAGCGCCTTCCTGCATTCGAGCCCTCAAGGTCCGCAGGCCCCGCAGGAGCAACCCCGCCACCGACGCTTGCGTCTTCCCCATCCGGCGCGCCACCTCTGCGACCGGGAGTTCGTCCAGGTGACAGAGCTTGATGGCCTCCTGCTGCTCCTCGGGGAGCTCATAGAGGTAGATGAGGAGCTGGCGCCATGCTTCCCGCTCAAAAACGACCTGACTCGGACTCTTCCCGCGGGAAGGGGTTGCCTCGGCCTCGGCGCTGTCCAGCGGCACGGTGCTCCCAGCGGAGCGCTTCTTCCGCCGCGCTCCCCGGGCCAACTGCGCGGCCTGGTTGGCGAGGATGCGCTTGAGCCACGCCAGCAGCTCGGCCTCCGTCGTGCCACTAAACGTGGAGAACTTGTCGAATGCGCGCAGCGCCGTGTCCTGGGCGATGTCCGAGGCGCGCGCCCCACCCGGTGGCGGCTGAGGAGCGCTCCGCGAGGCCCAGGTCTCCAACTTGCGTTGGTAGCGCCGGAAGAGTTCCTCCAGCGCGGCCTTGTGCCCCCCTCGGGCTCGGCGGATCAACTCCTCTACAGCAACCTTCGACCACACAGTGCGGCTCATCCCCAGGCGACCCTTCCACAGCGCCCTTCGCGCGGGCAACCGCGGTGCACGCGGTGTCTCCTCGCGAGCAATCAGGTGGGCGTCGATCATGTCCGTGTTCATCCGTTGGGATTCCGGCTCCATTCCCTAGGACGCCATTCGCGGACGGATCGCGCGCGGGGTCGGACTTTTTTCGCGAGCGCCAGCTCAACGACACGCCAGGGGGTTGAACGGGGTATCCCCAGGGTTCCAGCGCACAAAGCCCCCCATGGACTCACATCACTGTCCGGTTCCTTGGGGGACAGGGGGCCCGGGGCAGACGAACCGGTCAAACCGGTGGTCCTCGCCATCCATCCCCACGAATGCGCTGACCAACCCACAGCGTTCGTCGTGCAGTGAACGGGCCTGAGCGGCCGCTCCCCGACCACTCAGCAACGCCTCGTGCTCCAACAGACTCTGCGCCAGGACGAGGCCATAGCGCTTGTTGGTTCGCTCGCCGCGGACGAGACCCCGCCCCAGCTCCTCCGCCGCACGATATCGGTCGTCCGCCTGAGGCCCACCACGGGCCGCCTCCACCGAGGCCGACCCGAGGTAAGCGCGAGCGAGGATCCACCGGATGAACTCGTTTCCCGCCTCCACTTCGTTCAGCCTGCGAGCAACACCGAGCGCACGCTCGAGATCGGCCGCGGCCTCCGGGAGTCTTCCTGCACGATGGAGTGCCTCCGCGCGCCAGCACAGCGCATCGGCGAGGAGTGCTTGCTCGTACGCATCACCACTCCGGGCATTTTCTTCGAACAGAGCGACGGCTCGGTCGTACCGCTCGACAGCTTCGGCAGCTCCGGACGCCAGGTCGAGCTCGCCTTGCTCCGAATAGCTCGTCGCCAGGGTCCGCCGATAGTCATCGTCGACGTGGTCCGGCGGCCGATCCAGGAATGCGAGCGCATCAGCGAAATGGCCGCGAGCCTCGTCGAGCCGGCCCCGAGCCAGCACGATCTTCCCGAGCTTGGAGTGGTTCAGCGCCCGGAGCAGCTTGAGCTCCTCATCCTCCGGTCGAGCGTCCAGCCCCTTCTGGATCTCCACGGCTGCGGCATCCAGGAAGCCTTCGGCCCGAGCGAGCGATTCGTTCTGAAAGGCGAAATCCCCGAGTCGATGCTTCGTTGCGATGATTGCCTCGCGAACCTCGGGGAGTTGACGGTCCGCGTGCGGGAGAGACGCCAGGTTCTCGTCGATCTTGTGCAGCATGGCCCGCCGCACCTCGAGCGTATGAGCGACCCTGCCAAGCTTCCAGTCGGCGTCGGAGACGAACTGGTGCGTGGCGAGAACGATGCGCTGGAGATTTTCTTGCAGCTCGCCGCCACTCGCGGTAGGCGCTGAGCGCGCTGAAGGAGATGGCCAGCACCGCGGCCATCGCCGCGAGCGCCAGTCCCTGCCTGAGCCGGACACGACGGCGATCAAGACCTCTCGCGGCGGTGAGGAAGAGGGAGGCACGCTCGCTCACCCTGCGGCCCGGGGAACCGCTTCGGGTGGATAGGCCCGCCGCATCCTCGTAGTGCGCGAGCAGCGAGCCGGAAGGCAACCCTTCCGTCGGGCACCCTGCGTGCTCCCACGATTGCGCGGCGATTTCCAGAGCCGACTGCCGCTCAAGCAAGACGCGCTCGCTCCCGATCCAATCCGCGAGTGACGGAACCTGCTGCAGGAGCGACTCGTGTATCAAGTCCACACGCTGCTCCGCGGGCTCATCTCCGGCAGAGAGCATGATGAGACGAAGCCCCTCCTCCGCGTCGCCCCGAGTCCCGGTCCGCATGCCGGAGAGCCGCATCAAAACCTCCAGCGACAACGCATCTCCCCCTCCGGCCTCGAGTACCTCCCGCCGGGTGCGGGGCCGCCGCGTGTCTGGGACACCGCGGCCGACCTGCACGAGGTCCAGGAGAATCCACTTCGCGCGTTCGCGTCCCTGGGAGCCGAGCCCGTCGAGTAACCGTTCCGCCTGCTGCGCCAGCGCTCCGCCGACTCCACCGAGCTGCTCGTATCGCTCATGGGTCAGCTGGGCGCCGCTGCGCAGGGACCACAGCGCGTGGAGAGCCTGGCCAAGCAGCAGGAGCTGACTTCCTTCGCTCCTCGCGTCACGAACCATCCGCACCGACAGCCCCTCGGAGAGCCGCAGTCCGACGCGCTGGGCCATTCCTTCGATGACCTGCGTCAGCGCCTCCTCCTCCATCGGTCGGAGGTGATAACGCGCAGCCTGGTTGAGCCGCGCCGCCATTCGCGGCATCTGCTCCAGCCGGTGGATGAAGTCGCTCCGAATTGTCGTGAGCAACCGCAGGGGTGAACCAGGCGCGGCGAGTGCTGCCTCCACCCACCCATCAATCTCCGAACAATCCGCGCCCCCCAGCGTGACGAGCTCCTCCATCTGCTCGATCACCAGCAGGAAATGACCCTGCGGAGGCGTGTGCGCGCTCACTATCTCCGAGAGCACGCGAGCATTCGCACGCAGCGCGCGCTCCAACTCCCGAGCCGAGAGGGTGAAGTCGCTTCCGGCGAGTGCATCACGCACGGCCACGGCAAGTTGATGCACCGGATCGTACGACGGGCGAAGGACCGCGACCCTCCAGGCGGGAGCGAGCTGCAAGGAGCGCTCCTTCAAGCGCGGAAGGACGCCAGCCTGTACCAACGACGATTTCCCTACCCCGCTCGGTCCCTCGACTTGCACCCATCGGCGCTCGCCGGACCGCACCTCATCCAGAAGGCTCAGGACGGTGGAGATCTCCGTCTTACGGCCGAAGAACAGCTCGGCATGCGCTTCGGTGAAGGACGCGAGCCCTGGCACTGGACACTCATCCCGTTCGCTCGGCCAGGGTCGCCGTCCGAGCATATCCCGGCAGCGGAGCATCGTCGGACGGGATGCCGGCTCCTTGGCCAGCATGGAGGCGACCAATGCGGACAGCGCGCCCGGAACGGCCGGAGCCAGCTCGCGCAACGGCGGCGGCTCAGCGCGGATGTGCATCGAAATCAGATCGACCGCGTCGTCGGAGACGAACGGCGGCCGACCGGCGAGGAGTTCGAAGAGCAGTACCCCCAGGGCGTAGACGTCCGCGCCACCATCCACCTCCGCCGCGTTCCGGCACTGCTCAGGGGCCATGTACATGGCCGTCCCCAGGAAAACGGGCGCTGCGGTGTGCACCTGCGTGTCGCCCCGGGCATTCGCCTCCGGTGGCACCTTCGCGATGCCGAAGTCCAGCAGTTTGACGCGGTACCCCGGTGTGACCTCGGCATCGGGGCACAGGAACACGTTCTCCGGCTTCAGGTCCCGGTGAACAATGCCCTTGGCGTGGATGTCGGCCATCACTGCGGCGATCTGTTGGCACAGCGAAAGCGCGGCTTCGCTCGGCGGTGGACCCTGCTGGTGCCGCATCCACTCGCGCAGCGACAGCCCCTCGAGGTGTTCCATTGCCAGGAAGGCCGTGCCATCTTCCGTGCGGTCGCAATGAAGGATGCGGACCACGCCCGGGTGCTGAAACTGCGCGAGGGCCCGCGCCTCCTGGACGAACCGAGCCACGAGCTGCGGATCAACGGCCGCAGCCGGAGATAGGAGCTTGAGGGCAACCACCTGGTTCATGCGCTCGTGGAGCGCGGTGAAGACCTCGCCCATGCCGCCCTTGCCCAGCGGCCGCACCAACCTGTATGGACCAACGTGATCGCCTGTTTGCCTCATGCGCGCACGCCGATCATGACCTGAAACGCAGGTCGACGTCTCCTGTTCCCCGGAGTCACACCGAGGAGAGTCCGTGTCCCCCAAGCGGGAGCGGAGGAGGCGAGCGTGGCACCTGATGCAGCAGCGCGGCAGGAGTCGAAGAAGAAGCGCACACCTCGGCTGGATTGGGCCGAGCTGCTGGGCAGGAGCTTCGCGCTGGACGCGTTCGCCAGCCCCGAGTGTGGAGGCAGCAAGCGGGTGGGCTTGCCCCCGGCTACTTCGCGTCCTCGGCCGTCCGGTTCTTCATCAGGGTGGGGTCGCCGATGAAGCCGGAGAACATGAGCCGGTTGGGCGAGCACCTGCCCGCGTCGGCCACCTTGCCGGGCGTGGCGTTGTCCACGAGCACGGAGGTCACCATGGCGGGAGCGGCGGTGGGGTTGCGCTCCAGCAGGAGCGCGGCGAGCCCCGCGACGTGCGGCGCGGCCATCGACGTTCCACTGAGGGGACGGGTGGCGGTGTCATCGGAGATCCACGCCGAGGTGATCTTGTCGCCCGGAGCGAAGACATCCACGCAGGTGCCCCAGTTGGAGAAGGAGGCGCGCTTGTCGCCGTCGGTGGTGGCGCCCACGGTGATGGCGTTGGGGCTGCGGGCCGGAGAGCGCGAGCAGGCATTCAGGTTCTCGTTGCCCGCCGCGACGACGAAGGTGATTCCCGAGGCGATGGCCCTGTCCACCGCGGCATCGATCGACTCGCTCTTGCCGCCGCCCAGGCTCATGTTGGCCACGGCGGGGAGCTGCTTGTTGTTGGCCACCCAGTCCACGCCGGCGATCACCCCCGCGGTGGAACCCGAGCCGCTGCAGTTGAGCACGCGGACGGCATGGAGCTGGACGTTCTTGGCGACGCCGTAGACCTGGCCTCCCACGGTGGCGGCCACGTGCGTGCCATGCCCATTGCAATCATTGCCCTTCTGCCCATCCGAGAAGGAGTCGAAGTCGGCCTGCGCCCGCCCCCCGAACTCGGCGTGCGAGATGCGGATGCCGGTGTCGATGATGTAGGCGTGCACGCCCTTGCCACTGGCGCTGTAGAGGTAGGTCTTGTCCAGGGGCAGGTCGCGCTGATCGACCCGGTCGATGCCCCAGGTGGCCTCGGGCTGGCGCTCACCGATGGCGCGCACCACGCCGTTCTCCTCCACGTACGCCACCAGGGGATCGGCGGACATGGCCCGGGCCTGCTCCGGGGTCATCCGGCTGGCGAACCCGCGCAGCGCATGCTCGTAGGTGAAGAAGGTGCTGCCGCCGTAGCGCGCCGAGAGGCTCTCCGCGGCCACGGAGGGGGCGAGCTGCTTCTCCCCCGGACGCGGCGCCTGGAGGACGACGATGTACTCGCCCTGCACCGGCTGGGCCGCGGCAATGAACTTCCCCTCGCGGGCCATGGGCTCCAGGGTGGAGGCCGTGGGGCACGGCTCCTCGGGAGGCAGCGTGGGCGGTTTCGGAAGGGTCCTGGCCGGGCACCCCAGCAGCAAGGACACGGACACAGCGGACACGGCCATCCACGACACCGTACGGAGACGCATCGCTTCCCCCTGTTGCCAGTTAATAGAAGACTACCTGTTTCAGTTTAATGTGACGTCTGACGCCCCCATTTCCTGTCCATGCCATCCGCACGCCTGTTCAAAAACAGACAGACGGCCGATGCGGGATGGATGTCTTCCATTGTCCGCTACTTCCGGGGCGGCGGCTCCACCCTGCCGGGTTGCTCCGGAGCGGGCTCGCGCTTGAAGGGGCTCCAGGAGACCACCACCTCCTGGCCCGCTGCGTCATGGCCATACAGGGAGTCGAGGATCTGTTTGATGCCGGGCGAAGCCTCGGAGGCGCTCACCGTCACGTAGCCGCGGAAGCCTCCGTTGCCGAGCGCCTCCTCCACCTGGAGCACCTCGCGCCAGGGCCGCATGGAGGTGTCCGCCTGACCGTCCCAGTGGAGGGAAATGCGCTCGAGACGCTCCCAGGTGACGGCGGTGCCCTCCGGGACGCGGACCACCACGTCACTGCGCCAGCCACCCTCGGGGAGTGGGCGCCAGCGGGAGACCCGCAGATCCACGGGAGGAGGCGTGTCCGAGGGGGGCTGTCCGCGGATGAGCGCGAACGCCGTGGCCTCCAGGGGCCCACCCCGGTCGAGGCGGGCCTGGAGCCGCACGGTGAAGCTCTTCACCTCCTGGGGGCCGAGGCCCTGGAGGTCCGTCGCATAGGAGTACTCGACGCGGGGCTCGGAGGTGGTGGAGACGGCGCCATTGCCGAAATCCCACGCGTACGCCACGACGCGCGCACTGCCCTGGTAGAGGGCCTGGAACGTGAAACTCGCCTGCCCTCCCTGGGTGGCCGCGATGCGGAGGGGCTCGTTGCGCTGGGTCTCCTGCTCGCCGCACCGGCGCACGTCGAGGCTCGATCTCGCGTTCGGCCAGCACGCCGACGCGCCGCCCACCGAGATCCGTGCAGACCTGGAAGCGCACCCGGTACCTGCCCGCCGTCTCGGGCGCCCGCCACTGGAGCGTCGAGCCGGGATGCAGCTCGGCGCCGCTCCCGGCCACGGGCCAGACCCACCGGTAGACGGCGCCCGGCTCGGGCTCTCCGCCGAGCCGGGCGGACAGGCCCATCACTTCGCCCGCGCACACCCACGGACGATCCGTGTCGAGGCCCTCGACCACGACACTGGACGTCAGCGACACCCGCTCCTCGTTGAGGGCCGCGGAGAGCGCCTCCCCGGTGGCCGCCAGCGAAGCGGACACGGGGGGCGCGGGGCGAGGCGGCGGAGCAACGGAAGGCACCGGAGGCGGGCTCTCCGCGACGGGCGGACGGCGCTCGGTGGCGGGGGGCACGCGGGGCGGCTGCTCGCCCTCGGGCCGGGGCCACCACGAGACTGCGAGCGCGAGGAGCAGCGCCGTGGCGGCGAGCCCCACGGCGGTGCGAGCACGCGTCCTTGCGGCAGGACGCTCCGGGGTTCCAGGAGGCACGGGGGCGTTGAGCACGGAGGACTAGAAGCCGAAGTCGTTCAGGTGGCGGCGGTAGCCCTGCGAGTTGGGCCGGTACCACTGATCATCCCAGCCCTTGAACTCCACATCGTCGAGCAGCCGCTCGGTCTTGCCGTTGAGGATGACGGAGTTGATGAGCTGCACCGTGGTGGAGCCCACGTTCCGGGAGACGAGCCGGTTGGTGGTGGCGGTATCGAGATATTGATAGGTGGTGCGGCTGCAGTAGTCCTGGGCGAAGCAGCCCTTGTCACAGGTGCTCAGGTTGTTGTAGCTGGCGTGTTTGTCTTCAGCCATGTAGAGCGTGGGCCAGCCGCGAGAGGCATTGCGGGAGTCGATCGCGGTGTCGTATTCGAGCTGCCCATACGAGTACCAGGCCGAC
The DNA here is from genome assembly GCF_049060025.1 of Archangium gephyra. Lineage (GTDB taxonomy): Bacteria > Myxococcota > Myxococcia > Myxococcales > Myxococcaceae > Archangium > Archangium gephyra_A. Next base: position 10,868,486 of record NZ_JBMEQQ010000002.1, on the reverse strand, counting down.
GAGTCACAGCTGCTCTTGCGGTGGGCGGACAGGTAGGCCCAGTCGAGGTACCACCTGCCGGCGGAGTAATGGACCTCGAGGATCTGGAACTCGGGATCTCCGTCGTGGCCGGTGGTGACGCCGGTGTCCTCGAAGAAGGTGTCCATGTAGAAGATCTGGAGGGTGCGGGTGGAGAAGCTGGTGCTCTTCACCGCGAAGTAGGGGCGCCGGGCATGGCCGCTCTCGCCGCTGTCGAACCAGAAGAGGGGCATGAACCAGAAGGCGACCTGGTACTCACAGTCGTCGTTGAGCCCATCGCGATCGGCATCGGTGCCGGTGCCCCAGCAGTTGTCGCCGTAGGGGATGGTGCCGAGTCCATCGGCGCGGGCCGTCCCCTGCATGGCGAGTAACAGCCCTAGCGACACCACAGCGATCCTGGCGAAGCGGTTCATTCGAGTCTCCCGGGGAAATAAGGGATGCGCATGCTATACGCCCCGGGACCATGAAGCCCAGACTGCGACACCATTTCGAGCACGAGCTGCAACAGTTCCGGGAGGCCGAGACCCGTGGAGACCTGGCCTCCGCGTGGACGAGCCTCGAGCGCGCGCACATCCTGAGTCAGGCCCATGCCGGACCGCACATCCGGGTGCACTGCGCGATGTTCACCTTCGCCTGGCGCACGAGAAATCCGCGTGAGCTCCTGGGACAGATTCCACGGCTGCTGCTCGCCGGTCCTGGCTCCCTGCTGGGACGTGCGCCCCTGGGAAACACGGGCGGCGCGAACGTGGGCATCTTCACCCCCATGCCCATCCCCGAGGATCTCCAGGCCCTGCTCCGCGACGCCTGAACGCGGAGGGCTCCTGGCCGTGCGCGAAGCTCACCCCTGGCGCAGCACGAGCAGCCGCAGCTCGGTCATGTCCTCGATGGCGTACTTCACGCCCTCGCGGCCCAGTCCCGAGCCCTTCACGCCGCCGTAGGGCATCGTGTCGACGCGGAAGCTCGGCACGTCGCCCACGACGACGCCGCCCACCTCCAGCTCGTCCCACGCCCGCATCGCCCGCGACAGGTCGTTGGTGAAGAGGCCCGCCTGCAGCCCGTAGCGCCCGGCGTTCACTTCGCGCAGCGCGTCCTCGAAGGAGCGGAAGGGCTGGAGCAGCACGACCGGCCCGAAGGCCTCTTCCGCGCACAGGGGCTCGTCGGCGGGCACGCCCTCCAGCACGGTGGCCTCGAGCAGTGCGCCGCGCCGCCCTCCCCCGGCCAGCACGCGCGCACCACGCCCCACCGCGCGCTCGATCCAGCCCTCCAGCCGCCGCGCGGCGGCCTCGTCGATCATCGGGCCGAGCGTGGTGGCCTCGTCCCTGGGGTCTCCCGCGCGCAGCGCCCGCGCCCGAGCGACGAGCCGCTCACGCAGCGCGCCGTACAGTTCCTCGTGCACGAGCACACGCTGCACCGAGATGCAGCTCTGCCCCGCCTGGAAGAAGGCACCGTGGGCCACGCGGTCCGCGACGAAGTCCAGACGCTCACCCTGATCGCGGTCCACCACGCAGGCCGCGTTGCCGCCGAGCTCCAGGACCACCTTCTTGCGTCCGGCGCGTGCCTTGAGCTCCCACCCCACCTTCTCCGAGCCGGTGAACGAGAGCAGCTTCAGCCGGTCATCCTCGATGAACGGCCCGATGTCCTCGAGGCGTGTCGTGAGGACGGAGAAGGCCCCCTCGGGGAGGTCTGTTTCGGCGAGTACCTCGGCCATGATCGCCGCGCTCACGGGCGTGCGGTCCGAGGGCTTGAGCACGAACGGACAGCCCGCGGCAATGGCGGGCGCCACCTTGTGCGCCACCAGGTTGAGCGGGAAGTTGAACGGCGTGATGAACGAGCACGGGCCCACGGGCACCCGCTGGGTGAAGCCGCGGTAACCGTCCGCGCGCCGTGAGACCTCCAGGTTCAGCACCTCGCCCCCGCCACGAACGGACTCCTCGGCGGCGGCCTTGAAGGTGTCGATCAGCCGGGAGACTTCGCCCCGTGCGTCACGGAGGGGCTTGCCCGCTTCGATGCAGAGCGCGAGTGCGAGCTCCTCGGCCCGCTCGCGGAAGCGGCGCACGCAGTGCTCGAGCACCTCCTGCCGTGCGTACGGAGCCAGCCGCCGCATCGGGCCCGCCGCGCGCACCGCCGCGGCAATGGCCTCCTCCACGGCGCGCGCGTCCGCGAGCGCGACACGCGTCACGACCTCGCCAGAGTATTTATCGGTCACGGCCAGCTCCGCGTTGGGCTGCCTCGGGCGGTTGGCCAGGTAATACGGGTAACGTTCAGCCAGCATGGCGCTCCTCACTTTCTCTCTCTTGTCCGTGGCTCAGCGTGCGGCGCCGTCCTCGTCACCGGCACCGAGCGCACGAGCGTTGTCCGAGTAATCGATGGGCAGATCGATGACGTGCACGCCACCCGAGTCCAGGCCGCGCGCGAGCGTGGAGCCGAACTCCGAGGCGCTCGACGGGCGGTGTCCACGCGCGCCGTACGCCTCGGCGTAGCGGACGAAGTCCGGGTTGCCCAGCTCCATCCCGAAGTCGGGGAGCCCCATCTCGCCCTGCTTCCATCGAATCATCCCGTAGCCGTCGTCGCGCACCACGACCACGGTCAGATCCAGCTTCAGGCGCACCGCCGTCTCGAGTTCCTGCGAGTTCATCATGAACCCGCCGTCACCGCAGACGGCGAGCACCTTGCGCCGGGGGTGGACCAGCTTCGCGGCGATGGCGGAGGGGAGCCCCGCCCCCATGGTCGCGAGCGCGTTGTCGAGCAGCAGCGTGTTGGGCCGGCGGCAGCGGTAGTAGCGAGCGAACCAGAGCTTGTACATGCCGTTGTCCAGACACACGATTCCGTCGTCCGGCATGGCGCGCCGCACCTCGGCGACGAGCCGCGCGGGGTAGATGGGGAAGCGGTCGTCGCCGGTGCCGTGCGCGAGCTGCGCATCGAGCCCCGCGCGGGCGCGCTCGAAGGGAGCGAAGTCCCAGTGCGAGCGCGGGCCGACGCACTCGGCGATGCGCCACACCGCGTTGGCGATGTCGCCGGTCACCTGGACCTGCGGGAAGTAGACGGGGTCCACCTCGGCCGGCGAGAAGTTCAAGTGGACCACCGTGCGGCGGTTGTCGCGCATGACGAACGGCGGCTTCTCGATGACATCGTGGCCGACGTTGATGATGCAGTCCGAGGCCTCGATGGCGCGGTGGACGAAGTCCCCATCGGAGAGCGCGGCCGTGCCCATCCAGAGCGGGTGCGTCTCATCCACCACGCCCTTGCCCATCTGGGTGCTGAAGAAGGGAATCCCCACGCGCTCCACGAAGACGCGGAGCATCTCCGAGGTGAGCTTGCGGTTGGCGCCCGCGCCGATCATGAGCAGCGGGCGGCGGGCGGACGCGATGGTCTCGACTGCCAGGGCGATGGAGGCCTCGTCGGCCACGGGCCGGCGGTGAACGCTGGCCGCGAGGGGCGCAGTGTCCGTGGACTCACGCGCCACGTCCTCGGGCAGCTCCAGGTGGGTGGCGCCGGGACGCTCCTCCTCCGCGCGGCGGAAGGCCTCGCGCACCGCCGAGGGGACATGCTCCGCGGAGACGAGCGTGCGGGTGGACTTGGTGAGCGGCCGCATCATTCCCACGACGTCGACGATCTGGAAGTGGCCCTGCTTGCTGGCCTTGATGGGCTTCTGGCCGGTGAGCATCACCATGGGCATGGCGCCGAGCTGGGCGTACGCCGCGGCCGTGACGAGGTTGGTCGCACCAGGCCCGAGCGTCGCGAGGCACACGCCCGCGCGGCCGGTGAGCCGTCCCCACGTGGCGGCCATGAAACCCGCGGCCTGCTCGTGGCGCGTGACGACGAGGCGCATGCCCGAGGCGCGCATCGACTCGAGCAGGTCCAGGTTCTCCTCACCGGGAAGTCCAAAGACGCAGCGCACACCCTCGGCTTCGAGTGCTTTGACGAACAGGTCTGATGCCTTCATGGGCTCTCTCCTCTGGGACACGGAGAGAATCAAGCGCGGCGGCCGATTCGTACATTCGTTTGTTCCCATGGTCTCGATAGGCAATGCCTATGATGGTGGAATGGAGCTCCGCCACCTCCGCTACTTCTCCGCCGTCGCCGAGACCCTGCATTTCGGACGGGCCGCGCGGCGCATCCACGTCTCGCAGCCCACGCTGTCGCAGCAGATCCGGCAGCTTGAGGAGGAGCTCGGCTCGCTCCTCTTCGAGCGCGCGCGCAGCGGCGTGCGGCTGACGCAGGCGGGGGAACTGTTCCGCACGTACGCCTCGCGTGCGCTGGAGGACGTGGACGCGGGCCGGGTGGCGGTGAGTGCACTGCGCGGACTGACGACGGGTGCACTGCGCGTGGGCTACCCGCCCAGCATGCGAGGGGTCGTGGTCCCAGCTTTGGCCGCCGTGCTGCGCCGACACCCGGGCCTGGCGCTGAGCGCCGAGGAGGCAGTCGTGCGCCGGCTGGAGCGGCGGCTCTCGGATGGCAAGCTGGATGTGGGGCTGGGGTATGCGCCCGCGCGCTCACCGGACCTCGACACGGAACCCGTCTTCGACAGCAGGCTCGCGCTCTTCGTCGCGAAGGGGCACCCGTTGGCGGGAGCGGCGTCCGTGGCACTGCGGCAGCTCGAGGACGAGCCGTTCGCGCTGCTCTCCCGGGGGCTGCGCGTACGCGCGCGCGTGGACACCTGGTTCGATGCCATGCGGTTCACGCCGCACATCGCGCTCGAGTCCAACGCGGTGGCCACCGTGCTCGCCATCGTGCGCGCGGGCCTCGCCGTCACGGTGCTCCCCGAGCCTCGGATGGCCGACGCCGAGCGGCTGGTGGTGAAGCGGCTCTCCCCTGCCCCGCGCTCCGAGCTCGCGGCGATCCTGTGGCGCAAGGGCGCGCCACGCACGCCCGCCGCGGAGTTGTTCGCGGCGGAAGTGCGCGAGCGTGCGAAGGAGGTCGGAGCCTGAGCGGCCTCAGCCGCCCTTCGGGAAGTTGCGGCAGGCCGTGTCGTAGTCCCGCCACCAGCCCTCCAGGGCCTTCATGTCGGTGGGCCGGGGCTCGTCCCCTGCCCCCGCCATGTCCAGGTAGGCGTGCAGCAACGGGCGGAAGTGCGGGTGCGCGCACCGCTCGATGATGTCCACCGCGCGCCGCTTGGGCGAGCGGATGTCCATGTTGAGCGCGTAGCCGTGCTCGGTGACGACGCACTTGATGTCGTGCTCGGTGTGGTCGATGTGCCGCACGTACGGCATCACGCAGCTCACCGTGCGCCCGTCCTTCAGCGGCCGGGTGGACGGCGTGTGCACGATGCTCAGGTAGGCGTTGCGGAAGAAGTCCCCCGAGCCTCCCAGCCCGTTGACGATGCGCGAGCCGTCGATGTGCGTGGAGTTGACGTGCCCGTAGATGTCCACCTCGATGGGGGTGTTCATCGCGATGACGAACAGCCGCGAGATGATCTCCGGGTTGTTGGACAGCCACATGGGCCGCAGCACCAGCTTGTCCCGGCAGCGCTCGAACAGCTCCATGAAGCGCCGGCGCCCCTCGGCCGAGAAGGACACGGCGGTGGCCGAGGCGGTCTCGAACTTCGCGTCATCCTCCACGTAGCGCAGCATTCCGTCCTGGAAGACCTCGGTCCAGAATCGGATCTTCTGGAAGGGGGACGCGTAGAGCTCGCCGATGATGGCGTTGGCCACGTTGCCCACCCCGGACTGGATGGGGGGCAGGCGCTTGCCCCAGTCGAACTGCTGACGGCACTGCAGGAGGAAGTCGATGACGTTCTGCGCGATGCGGCGGTCCGTCTCGCTCGCGGCCTTGAAGGGCACTGGGTGGTCGGGCGTGCGGGACTCGACAACGGCCACCACCTTGCTGCGATCGAACTCGACGTAGGGGGTGCCGATGCGGTCGCGCACGTTCACCACCGGCAGCGGCCAGCCCACCTTGGGGTGGACGGTCGGCAGGACGATGTCATGGAAGCCGGTGTAGTCCGGCACCTCGGTGTTCACCTCGAGGATGACCTTGCGCGCCCGGGCGAGCGCCTCGGCGGAGATGCCCACCGAGGAGGAGAGGACGAGGCTGCCGTCCGGGCGGATGCGGGACACCTCGACGACGGCGACGTCGATCTCCCCGTAGAACCCGTACATCAGGTTGCGCGCGAAAGCGGACAGGTGGACGTCGGTGAAGTCCATCTCCCCCGAGTGGATGAGCTTGCGCGACACGGCCGAGGACATGTACGGCCCGCGCTTGCGGATGAAGGGGGCCATGGGCCCTTCCACATCGTCCGAGAGCGAGGCACCACTCAACAGGGTGATGCGGGCCTGGGGTGCCGTCTCGGTGAAGTGCCGGGCGAGCGCCGGGAAGAAGGTCTTCGGCTCACCCGACTTGGTGAAGCCGCTGATGGCCACGGTGCTGCCATCGGTGACGTGCTTCACCGCCTCCTCGACTGGAACGACCTTGGCCAGCAGCTCAGCGTTCTCGATGCGGTCCCGCAGTGTGCTCATGGAAATCCTGGTCGAATGCGGCGGAGTGCCGCCTTGATGCAGTGTCCTGCTGCCGCCCATGCAACCAGGGCCGCCTCATCCCGGGAAACGAAAAAAAACCCTCACGTCACCTGGAGCTGGAACTCCACGCGCCGCTGTCTCCGGCGAATCAGCTCGCGAACGCATCCGGACCTGAAACCGTCATGGGGTGATCGTTCCCACCAAACCCGAAAGCCCGGCGCACTGGCACTTCCAGGTTCGAAGCCCTACCCCCTGGAGGCATGGGCACATCACTCCCTCAAGCCGGTCATGACCTCGCCGGGATGGCAAGCTGGCTCCAGCAGGGCACCCTGAAGCTGGTGAATCTGGCCAGGACGCAGGGCCTGCAAACAGCCTTCTTGCATGCGACGAACGCCGTCGCCTGGCACGTCGTGCCGTCCCGCCGCGCCTTCGCGCGCAACCTCGCGCACGAGAGCGCGCTCGCCCGGGAGTTCGACCAGGCCCATGGAGTCGAGACCGCGGGCGAGTCTCCCCTGACGGAGGTAGGGGTGCCTCCCGAGAAGGCGGGGCGGGGCAACGGCCTCTACCGGGGCATCTGGGCCGGCGTCTTCCACGAAACGCTGCGCGAGACCGGCCTGCCCCTCGAGCACTTCACCTTCGTGGACTACGGCTCCGGCAAGGGCAAGGCGCTCATGCTCGCCTCGGAGTACCCCTTCCAGCGCATCGTCGGCGTGGAGTTCGCGCCCGGGCTGCATGAGGTGGCCGTCAACAACCTGGGCGTCTTCCGGAGCCCCGGGCAGCGCTGCCAGATGTTGGAGGCGGTCTGCGCGGACGCGCTCGAATGGGAGCCACCGGTCGAGCCCCTGGTGTGCTTCTTCTTCAATCCCTTCGATGACCCGACGATGGAGCGCGTCATCACCCGGGTGGCCCGCTCGTGGCGGCACGCTCCACGCGACCTCTACCTGCTGTACGTCAACGTCCGCGACGTGAGTGAGCAGGCGCACGTCTTCGAACGGCACCCCGCGCTGACCCGTGTGAACCGCAGCCAGCACGCCCTCTTCATGAAAGTGACGGCGGGCACCTGACGGGCCGGAGTGGCGGCAGCACCAGCCCGGAGCTACCGCCGCTCCTACTACGCCACGGGCTTCCTTCTGAGACGCGACAGGTGCTCCTTGAGCCTGCCCCGGTTTTGTGGCTCTCCCGCGCTTCGTGTGGTTCATGAGCGGCGAGCAGGAGGTCCCCAGTCGTGAAGTCTCCCGCCTGCACCCAGGATTCACACAAACTGCGGGAGAGCCGGTTTTGTGGACACACCTCATAAGTCGGCTACACGGGAGGTAGTGTTCATGGAGCGAAGGAAGAGGCGGAGTTTCACTTCGGAGTTCAGGGCCGATGCGGTCCGGCTGGTGCGCGAGGGCAGCAAGAGCCTGCCCCAGGTCGCCAACGACATCGACCTGACCGAGTCGGCTCTGCGCAACTGGGTGCGCGAGGCCGACGGGGGCAAGAACAAGGAGCCAGCAGGCGCACTCTCCGCAACCGAGCGGGAGGAGTTGGTCCGGCTGCGCAAGGAGGTGCGTCATCTGGAGATGGAGCGCGATTTCCTAAAAAAAGCGGCGGCCTTCTTCGCGAAGGAGACCTCGAGGTGAAGTTCGAGTTCATCGACGCGGAGAAGGCCCACTTCCCTGTGGACTTCATGTGCCAGCAGCTGGGCGTGTCGCGCTCGGGCTACTACGCCTGGAAGGAGCGCCCGGGAGTCCGAGCGGCACAAGGCGGACCAGGCCCTGGCCGAAGTGGTGACGGAGGTGCATCAGGAGAGCCGCGGCACGTACGTAACAACTCGCCGCGCCCCGTCTGGACGGGGCAGAGATGAGCCCGCCGGGCATCGAGGCAGGGCGCGGCTGCGTCAGTCGGAGCTGGCCGGGAGCGTGACGGTGCCGGGAGTCTCGATGGCGGCGAGCGCGGCGCGCAGCAGGTAGCGCCCCGGGTCCTCACCGCGTAGGCGGGCCGTCTCAATCAGCGAGTAGAAGAGGGCCGCCACCTCGGTGCCACGCAGCGACTTGGAGCCGTAGTGATTCTTTCGGCCCACCACCATGTCGCGCAGCTGCCGCTCCACCAGGTTGTTGTCCAGTGGCACCCAGGCATTGGAGAGGAAGACGGTCAGCCCGCTCCACAGCTCCAGCATGTACTCGAGCGCCTTGCGCAAGCTGCTGCCCGGCAGCGAGCGCTGGGCCAGCGCCCACTCGCGGATTGCAGCCACCAGCGGGGCGGACTTCTCCCGTCGCACCGCCAGACGGTGCGTGAGTGCCGCGGCCTGTTGCTCCCCCGCCAGCACGTGGGGGTTGGGCAGGTCGGCCTCAATGGCATACAGCTGGCCAATGAGAGACAGCACCTCGGCGCACGCGGGGGCCACCTTCTCGGCCTCCACGAATTTGCGTCGCACGTGAGCCCAGCAAAAAACCAGGGAGCAGGAGGCTGGCCCGTCCGCACCGGACTTCGTCGCCGTCTGGTAGGCGGCATAGCCGTCCACCATGGCTATGCCCTTGTAGTCGCCCAGCACCTGCCTGGCGGTGGCCCCGGAGCGACTGGGCAGAATCCGGTGGTACACCGCCTCGGGACAAGCCACCGTCCACGCGTACCACTTCTTCCCCGGCCCCTTGTCCAGCATGTACCAGTGCGTCTCATCGGCGTGGATGAGGGGCGAGGAGAAAACAACAGCAGGCAGCGCCTCGTAGCTGGGCCGCAGGTGGTGGGCCAGCGCGTTGAGCTGGTCCCAGAGCGTCTGGCTGTCCACCACCAGGCCCTCGCGCAAAAACATGCGCTCCTGGCGCGCCAGCGGCAGGTGGAAGCAATACTTTTGGAGGGCGACGTGGACGGCGAAGTCCACCGAATAGCGGCCGCCCTCAATGAGGCGCGGCGGGGCCGGCGCGGTGACGGGCGCGCACCCGCAGGGGCAGCGGTACTTCTGCCGGCGGTAGCGCTTGAGGACGAAGTGGCGCTCCACCACGCTCACCTCCTGGCTGTCCTCCGTCTGTCCCGTCCACTCCTTCAACGCCCCGCCGCACAGGCCGCACACCTTGTCAGCCTCGTCCAGGGGCAGCACCACCTCCTGCACGGGCAGCTCCGGTTGGGCTCGCGGCCCGTGTCCGCGCTGCTTGCGTGCACTCGCCGGCGGCGTCGCCTCCGCGGCTGGCTTGCGCTTCTCGCTGGAGGCGCCGAACAGGCGCTGCTGCATGAGGGCCAGCTGCTCCTTGAGCTGCGTCAGCTCCAGTTGCAACCGCTCCTGGGCGTCCTCGCCCTTGAGCCGCGCATTCTCCTGCACCAGCACCTCCAGCCGCTGGTGCAGCCGCGCATTCTCCGCCTCGAGCAGCGCGGCCATCTGCTTGGCCGTCTCCAGGTCCGTCACGTGCTCGAGGCGCACCATACTTGCGCGGTAGTGCTACGCCGCGTGCGCCACCGCAAGCTCTTTCTCTTCGAAGGCGGGGGGTGACAGCTTCCAGCGCCCAGCCAGCTCGCAGCCCTCCAAAAACAGTGACAGCTCGGCCACCGTCAGCTCCACGCTCGGCGCACCCGCCTGTACCCAGGGCCTGGCGAAGCGTCCCTTGAAGAGGCGTTTGGTGAGCAGCAAAAGCCCCGTGCCGTCGAAGTACAGCACCTTGGCGCGGCGGCGGCACCGTCCGACGAAGAGGAAGACATCGCCCTTGAGAAGCTGCCCTCCCAGCTGCTGCTCCACCACGGCGCTCAGTCCGTCGAATCCCTTGCGCATGTCCACCGGCTGCGCGCAGGCGAACACCCGCACCGCCCGCGTGAGCGTCAGCACGCCAGCCTCCGCAGCAACTGCGCCGCTTCCTCCAGGCCCAGCCCTTCCACGCGCCAGCCCTGGGGCGACACTACCGCGAAGGTAGTCGCCACTGGCGAGGGTGCGTGCTCCTTCGGCGCGTGCGCCACCACGGGCAGCAGCGGCGCGGCCCTCGGCTCACTGCTCTGCGTCTTCTTGCCGCCGGGCGTCTGCCCCCGCCTCCACGCCTGCAACGTCGGCTCCGACACCCCCAGCCTCTCCACCACCGCCTTCAGCGTGTCGCCCTTCTCCTGCGCGTACGCCAGGTAGCGCACCGCGAACGCGCGCAGCGGCTCCGGGAATGGGCCCGAGCCTGCTTTGCGCCCCGCTCGCAGTCGCTCCACTTCCTGCCGGAACTGCTCCAACTCCTTCTCCATGTGCACCTCCAGGTTTGTGGCCCGGAGGTCTCACGCCACGGCCCCTCTCGTCATGACGGGGTCCGGCGAGCAGTTACGCACGTACGGCAGTCCTCGCGTCCACGCGGAGCTGCGTGCCCGCGGGCAGCGCGTGAGTCGCAAGCGAGTGGCCCGCCTCATGAACGAGCAGGGCCTGGCTGCGCGCAAGAGACGTCGCTTCGTGCGCACGACGGACTCACGCCACAACCAGCCCGTGGCTCCCAACATCCTCGAGCGCAACTTCTCCCCCGGCCAGCCCAATAGCACCTGGGCCACGGACATTACCTACGTGGGGACGAGGCAGGGCTGGCTCTACCTGGCCGTCGTCATGGACCTCTTCTCTCGCAAGGTGGTGGGCTGGTCCATGAGCGAGCACATTGACAGGCATCTGGTGCTCAACGCCCTGGACATGGCGCTCAAATGCGTATTCCGGCGAAGTGGAACACTCGTTCCGGGCGAAGTGGAACACCCGTTCCGGCCATGTGGAACAGTCGGAGCGTCAGCGACGCTGGCCGGGGTTCACTTCGCCCCCTTCTTGGACCGGGTCAAATTCCTTTCCGGGTCGCGCACCGAGTCGCCCGTGAGCTTGAGCCGATGGGCGTTGTGCACCAGCCGGTCGAGGATGGCGTCGGCGAGGGTGGCCTCGCCAATCACCGCGTGCCAGTCCTTGGGGTCGAGTTGGGACGTCACCACGGTGGCGCCGGAGCCATACCTGTCCTCCAACACCTCGAGCAGTTCCTTGCGCTCGCTGGTGCCCAGGGGCTCCAGGCCGAAGTCGTCCAGAATCAGCACCTGGGCCTTGGCGAGCCTGCGCAGCAGGTGCGGGTAGGTGCCGTCGGCGCGAGCCTGCGCCAGCTCGTCGAAGAGACGCGAGGCACGGCGGTACACCACGCCGTAGCCGTCGCGGCACGCCTTCTGTCCGAGCGCGCACGCCAGGAAGCTCTTGCCCACGCCGGTGGGGCCCGTCACCAGCACGTTCTGCGCCTGCGCCACCCAGCGCGAGGTGGACAGCTCCATTACCTGCGCCTTCGTCAGCCCGCGCGCCAGGCTGTAGTCGATGTCCTCCAGGCACGCCGTCTGGCGCAGCCGCGCGTTGCGCAGGCGCGAGGTGAGCTTCTTGTTCTCCCGGTGCACCCACTCGGCGTCCGCCAGCAGGCCCACCAGCTCCGTCGGGCCCAGCTGCGTGTCCGCTGGCCGCTCCATCCAGGTGCGCAGGTAGTTGGCCATGCCGTACAGCTTCATCGCGTTGAGCTTCTCCAGCGTCTGCTCCGTCAGCATCGTCTCGTCTCTTCGTTGGGGGTTGTTGGGTGTTGAGCCGCCGGAGCGCGCCCGAAGGGCGCGCGCAGGCGTCCTGCGTGGTAGCGGGCCGCGAGGGCCAGCACCGCGGAGAGTTGTCCGCGCACCGTGGCCGGGCGCGGGAGGCTTCAGTGGTAGTAGCTGGCGCCTCGCACGTTCTCGTGCTGTGGCAGCGCTCCCTTGTCCTCGTGCGCCGCCTCCGCGTCCTCGAGGTGGTGTTGGAGGATGGCGGCCACGGACTTGTAACTGTAGGCGCGGTGGCGCACGGCCCTGGCGCACGCCTTCTCCACGCGCTGCTGCCCGTGGCGCTGCGCCAGGCGGATGACACCCAGGGCCGAGCGGAAGCCCTGCTCGGGGTGGGGGCGGCGCTTCATCACCTCCTCCACCAGTGCCGCCGTGCTGGGGCCCACCGTGGCGGCCCAGGAGAGAATCCGGCTCGGCGTCCACTCCGCATGCGCGCGGTGGCTCTTGGGCATGTGCTCGGCCTGGGTGGTGAAGCGTCCGCGCTCCTCACTGCGCACGTGGCTGGCCACGCGCCGGCCTCCCTGCAACACCTCCACGCACGAGGCTGTGTAGCGCACCTCCACCTGCTGCCCCACCAGCCCGTAGGGCACGCTGTAACAGTGCCCCTCCACCTCCACGTGGTAGTCCACGTTGACGCGCGCCTTCTTCCAGTGCGCCAACTCGTAGGGCTTGTCCGGCAGCGGCTTGAGGGCCGCCTTCTCTACCTCCTCGAAGAGTTGCCGGCGGCTCTTGCTCAGCTTGCGCATGGGCCGCGTGTTCAACTTCTCCAGCAGCACCGCCACCGCCTCGCGCACCTCGCCAAGCGACGTGAAGCGCCGGTTGCGCAGCGCCGCCAGAATCCACCTCTCGGCCAGCAGCACCCCGTTCTCCGCCTTCGCCTTGTCCCGCGGCTTGCGCGGCCGCGCAGGCACCACCGCGAAGCCGTAGTGCCTCGCCATGTCCGCGTAGCTGGGATTGATGTCCGGCTCGTACCGGTTGGTGCGCGTCACCGCTGCCTTCAGGTTGTCGGGCACCGCCATCTCCGACACGCCTCCGAAGTACGCGAACGCCCTCTGGTTGCACCCCACCCACGTGCCCACGTCCTCGCTGAAGACGGGCTCCACGTACGTGTAGTTGCTGGCCCCCAGTACCGCCACGTACAGCTTCGCCACACGCACCTCGCCGCTCACCGCGTCGTGGACTTGCAGCCCATCGCCGCTGAAGTCCATGAAGCACTTCTCCCCGGCACGGTGCTCCTGGCGCATGGTGACGCTCACGCTCTTGGCCCACCGCGCGTAGCGCTCGCAGAACTGGCTGTACTGGTAGCCCTCCGGGTGCGTCTCCCGGTACTCCTGCCACAGCAGCGACTTGGTGACGCCCTTCTTCCTGAGCTTCCGCGTGCACGTGCGCCCAGTCCGGCTCGGGCCGGCTCGCTACCACCTTCCCCTCGTCCGCGAACAGCAGCGCCGTGAGCGCCGCGTCGTCGTCCAGCTCCGGCGCCAGCGGCCAACTCGTCAGCTTCGCCGCCTGCGCCCGGTACAGGTAGCGGTTGACCGTGCCCACGCCGATTCCCAGGCTCCGGGCTATCTCCCGCACCGACAGCTTCAGCTCCAACCTCTGCCTCAACAACTCTCTCAGCTTGCGCATGGACAGCCTCTCTGCCGCCATCAAGACCTCCTTCTTCGGGGAGATCAGAGGCGGCGGCTCGTCCAGCACCGTCAACGCTCCACTGTGTCGCCCATCCCTCGGCCTACCTGCCGGGTGCGTTCCACTTGCCCGGAATCGGTGTTCCACATGGTCGGAATGGGCGTTCCACTTGCTCCGGAATCAGTGTTCCACTTGCCCCGGAATCGGTGTTCCACATGGCCCGGTGCACGCAGCTCAAGGGACGTCAGCCACCGCGAGGACTGCTGCACCACTCGGACCGGGGCAGCCAGTACGCCAGCATCGACTACCAGCAGGCGCTGGCCGCGCGAGGAATTGAGTGCAGCATGTCGCGCAAGGGCAACTGCTGGGACAACGCCGTGGTGGAGAGCTTCTTCAGCAGCTTGAAGTTGGAGCTCGTCTACACCACCGCCTTCGCCACGCACGAGCAGGCCCGGCTGGCCCTCTTCGAATACATCGAGGTCTTCTACAACCGCCTGCGGCGGCACTCTTCGTTGGGCTACGTCAGCCCAGTGGATTTTGAGCTTGCAGCCTTACCGCAGAAGTTGGCATCTTAACCCTACTGTCCACGTAACCGGGGCAAGCCCAACATGTCGGGCAGTATCTTGGCGAGCCTCCTGTCGGACCGAGGCAGTGCCTGCACCGGTTTCAGCGGCCCACCTCTGCCGTCATCTTCTCCAACATGACCTTTAATGTCCTGCCCACGCGCTCTCCAGCTTCGCTCCCTGTGCGATCTTCAGGCAAGCTGGAAGGCGCCACCGGGAGCGTGGGCTACCAGCCCACCAGCGCATCCGCCGCTCGCTCCTTCAGGTCGCCCGAAACTGCGAAACTCGAACTTAGATCGTAAGCGTTGGTTTAGAGCTTCAGGCATACCTCGACAGCGGCAGTCAATGTTTCACAGTGGCGTGCCCTGATCTTACCGCCCTTTCCGAGGGACCAAACAGTCATGCCGGTAGATCCGAGCTTCTTTCTTGTCTCCTCCTGCCACTTGCCAGGAGTGATGAGCCGAACCACAACCTTCCGCGCACCCTTTTCATCCCTGATGTCCATCAACTTCAAACACGCATCACGGTGGATGAGGTGCTCCCCCTTTGGATCTAGAGCAAACACAACATCGGCCCGCCACACCAGAAAGTCTGGAAAGAAATTACGGACCTCTCCCTTCTCTAGCAGAGGAATCGAAAATCCACCGTTTGCCGGGTTTCTGACCCAAGAGAGGCCGACATTATCAAGCGCTCTCGCAAATGCGAGTTCATCCGCGTTCAAATCGCTATAACCCTCATGAAGCGAGTTCTCAAATCGCTCCATCTTCGCGGGATTCACAAGCACAGGCGCCACTTGGTATAGATTCTCTTCCTCAAAGGCCAGATCACTATTATCCAGATAAATCTGAACGAGGCGTTCGGCCTCCGCGCGCAGATTGGCAGCCGCAGAACTCGTAACTTCCACGCGGGCATCAAATCGCCCATCTGACCAATCAATCGTCTTCACAACTTCCGGGAAAAGCGCCTGGACAGCGCGACGCATTATCCATCTAGCCATGACGCGATTCGAATGTGGCGTCTCCTTCGATGACACCTCCGCTTTCGCTCCGTGTCCAATCAACTGCACTGCTCGCAAATGCTCACCTTTGCCAGCCGTATTTATGGTATCACGCCGGTAATCATTCAACATGCGAACCGCTGAATCCAAGGGCTCTGCGGCGCCATCAGAATCTATATGAATTTCTGGCACATGCAGGACATCCTTGGGCAGCAACCGCATACGTTGTCGGTCACCAGCACCAGCGTAGCTATCAAGACGAATCTCAGGCAACTCGGCTGCAATCTTCCTACGGACAGTTTCGAGGATTTTTGGAAACTCCTGCTTGTCATCAACTCTAATATAAAAATTCGCAGTATTGAGTTCAGGATCTGGATAGTGTCTTGCCCCCGGCTGACGTAGGACGCGACCGATCACTTGCTCAATTTGGAGTCCCGAGCCCATCGACTTATCGATGTATGCAAAGCAACAGGAGGGATCGTCCCATCCCTCCTGCAAGCTCAGATTGAAGATGATGTGTTGGAAATTTCCTGCGCGAAATGAGGCAAAATCTTCCTCTCCGCCAGAAAACAGGACAAAGTCGCTCGGTGGCGGATGATCCCTTCGCTCAAATTTCAAGTCACAATAGACAGCGATCGTAGAAGGATCAATGCCCTTCTGCTCCGTCAGATACCGCCAGATTAAGATTGGCGGTGCTCTACGATCCTTGAATGGACGTGATGGGTTATCTGAAGCACCGTCATCCTGACTGATATTTGTTCTGCAAACGTAGATTGCCTTGGGTGTGAATCCGGCCCCCAGCGTCTCGGCTTTTGCAGCCGTGTCTGCCATTTGCACGAGCATGTCATCCAACACGGATTCCATGAGTGCTGAGTAGCCACCAAGCACGAGTTGCCTCTTTACCAATCCACTCTCGACCACCTCTCGCGTATTGACGGCAGTGATGAGGCTTGGTCGAACTTCATCTTCGGGGTTCTGCAGTTCGTTGGACCAGCCATGCTCACGAAGGCGCTCAACCAGTCGTGCAATTCGAGCTGGAGTTTTCATGGTAGCACTCGCCACCAAGATCACATCAGGCTCTAGTTCCAGGAGAAGCTCTGATTGCTGGTCTGAGAGGTTGTGACCCTCGTCATAGACAACAAACAGTGGGCGTCTCTGGCCAAAGGAGTTCTTCCGGTCTCTCAACAAATCCCAAAGCGAATCGTTGGCTCGATCCTGTTCAATCTTGTGAACACGCAGCGTTCCATCAGCCCTGTCCTTCTGATTGAAGCTACCAACCGTAGCAAGCGCAAGACGAGGAACTGACGTATCGGCGATACGGTCAGGTGTGAGCCCCAGAAGGTTCTCGACTTGAAAGCCTTCAATCAGTCCCTCGTATTTACCGCCAGGCTCAAAGTTCCCAAAAGTCTGTTCCACAACTGCTCTACTCTTCGAGATCCAAAGGACGAGAGGCTCCACTGACACGGCCGCACGAATCTGCGCTATCGCGTCAGCCAAAATGGGAGTCTTGCCAGCTCCCGTCAAAGCTGAAAGCGCTTGATAGAACGGGACATCCCAGTTGCGATGTACGGTTGGACGTCGGGGATCGTCACGGAGCAAGAGAAAGCGCTGAGCAATCTGGTCGGATGCTCGGACCTGAAATGGCAAGAGATCAAACGCACTCACTCCGCATCACCACCTTCAGCAGACTCGCCGCTTGAAAAAGGCTGCACAGCCTCATTGAATCCAAGCTTCTCAAGAATCCGATTGGGAATTTGATAGAATTCAATGTTTGGACCACTATATGTGGAGATTCTTGCATAGACGTGAAAAGGAGGCTTCAGACCGCCAGTTTTTGCCTCTGCGGCAATGGCTCTAAATGCGTCCCGGTTCAAAACGGAAGCCTTGTTTGGCCCGTTCCAAACCAAGAAGTATCCTTCTCCTCGACTGTTAGTCGCAAAAAGGTAACGATGCGCCCCAGCTGGCAGCCGCCGAAGGTGCGAACCTGATCGCTCGCTTTGGTCCCAATGGCTTGTTATCAGTAGATCGAGCATTTCTTCTCTTTCCAGAGCAAGAACCGCATCCGCATCTACTGCTTTCGATAGTTGCGTAAAACGAAAACCCCCCGCCAATGGGGGTCTGGCGCCAGATGCCCAATCACCACTAATTACCCGCCGGACGCGTTCAGCAGTCAAACCGCGGGCATACGGGTCGCCCCGCTCCGGACGGCCCTGCTCAACTAGGATAAACCGCCGTTGAGCATCGCTTTCCTGATTCAAGTCGAGAACGGCATGCGCAACTGTGCCCGACCCAGCAAAAGGATCCATAACAATGCCATTTGGCTGGCACCAGATCTGAATGATCTTCTTCATCAACTTGAGGGGTTTGACCGTCTCAAAACCATGCCCCCTTCCGACAATGGCGTCGAGTTCATTGATTCCTGTCTGACTATGTCCGGATTCCGCATGGGCCCATGATGTAGAGCCAATTTCAAACGGGAGTTCGTACTCGTCCTCCGCCCAATACGTCGTAGGCACAATTCCCTGCTTTACTTCTTCGAGATACTTCTTGATTCCAAAAGTGCCCTGACCTTGGTCTCGCCAGTGCGCTTCGGGCCAAAATCCAGCATCGCGGATCTTCTCGGCCTTTTGGCGTGCCTTCTTAAGAACAGGATGGTCCGGCGAAAAATCTTCGTCTCCTGGTTTGGGCGCCCCATCAATTAGCAACGCCTTCGCACGGCTGTCTTTGATATCGACTTCGATATACGTGGAGCCCCACGCCTCAAGTAGCTTCTTGAGACGCTGCTTCCCTGGTGTCCAGCATCGCCCCGGCGATGGATATTCCAACTTCCCAGTGAACGGCGATTGAACCCCGTAAACCATCGGTGGGTTCTTTGCAGCCCCCGGCGCGGTCAGATCTCCCGGCTTCCACTTTCGAGAATCGCCATCTGGAGATCCATAGCGCGCATTCATCGCCTCAGTTCGTGGAAGCAGACCCGTTTTTGAACGATCAACCGCCTTTGCATAGACAAGGATGTATTCCGTGGCTGTGGACAGTCGCTTATGATCGTTCCGGGGCGCATATGACTTCTGCCAATTGATGATGCCCAGGCGATTGTCCTCTCCAAAAATCTGGTCGAGCAACATCCCCAGTCGGAACAATTCGCGGTAATCGATGCAGATTGCGAGAATGCCTGAGGGCTTGAGCATCTCCCTCATCATCCAGAGTCGCGGCGTCATGAACCGCAGCCACTTGCTGTGACGTGAGCCATCATCCGCAGGAACTAGGCGTCCTAAATCTGGATCGTTCGGGTCCTCATCCCAGCGGTCGTTATACCTGAAGTCCTCTCCAGTGTTGTAGGGAGGATCTGTCAGAACGAGGTCAACCTGTCCCCTGTATTTGTACAAGGACACCATCGCTTGAAGGTTTTCGCCTTCTACGAGGAGATTTCCAGACTGTTGCTCCTCGCTTCCGACTGAAAGACGTGCCTCGATCTTCTGACGGCGAGGCTGAACGCGGCGGATGATCTGCCAAGGGGGAGTCTGTCCCTTGTAGCTCATCCGGATCCCTCCGGACTCCTCAGCATCGCGTTGGACGAGGAGTTGAATCAATTCTTCTCGTCGGAAAATCTCGTACTGTACCTGCTTCGCCTTTTTCTCCGTTTCCGCCTTTATCACCCGTCCCCCCTCCATCACCCGCTTGTGCAGCTCCTTGGAAGTCATCGCAGCTTGCAGGAGCACGCCCTTCGCCTGCTCCATTTTTTCCCGATTCCGACCGGACGGCATCGATGCAGTTCCTTGCTTAGTGGGCAACCGCCCTGGTCATATGTTCAGTATACCTGAGGTCTGACACTCTCCCACGGTGAACAGCGGAAGCTCAAGGTAGAGGAGAGTCAGCTCGCTCTCCTCAGCGAGGCAGCGCCAGAAGAGTGGGCGGAGGGTAGGCCGCCTCTGAGCTTGAGGCAAAGAACAAGCGCGCCAGCAGCTTGGATGAAGCGACTGCTGCGGCACACACGCGCAGGGTGGACGTCTTCAAGAGCCCCTGCGTGGGGGCCAGTAGCAGCAACTGGCGTACCTAACAGCGCCGCGAGCCGACAGGCCATACATACGGGAGCACTTGAGACTACCCATGTTCCCAATGGGCAACCCCTGGTCTGCGCCCCTCATGAGCGGGCGACAAGGGCCGGCGTTTGCCTCCAGCGGAATTGCCAGTCTGGGCACGCGGCCGACGAACGCTCCCGTAGGAGCCCAGTTCGGCCCTGTTCTCTACCCAAGTCGCCCCCGCAACAAGGGACTCTGTCTTGCCTATCTCCTTCGCCAGCCACCTAGTCATGCACGGGTACCGCACAAGGCCGTCCAGGTGATGGCGGGGGTACGCCCACCACCGACATGGAGATATGACCATGCGCTACGCCCATCTCAGCCCGAACCTGAATGATGCTTGGCCCGGAAACGAAAAAAGCCCCCGAGTCGCTTGGACTCGGAGGCTTCTTTCGGAGTGCCCAGGGCGGGATTCGAACCCGCACACCTTTCGGCGCCACCCCCTCAAGATGGTGTGTCTACCAGTTCCACCACCTGGGCATTTCCGGCGCGGTCTCGACTGAGTGAGTCGCCCCGGAAACAACGCGGCCTCTAGTACCACGAACCGCGCTGTCTGCAACAACGATTTTTAACGACTCCGCCACCCGCTTTCTTCCGCCGGGTGGCCGCCCGCCTACTGCCCGGGCGCCGGAGCCGGAGCGTCGGCCGGACGCGGCTGCTCCACGCTGCCCGGAGCGGCCGGAGCCTGCTGCGCGGGAGCGGGAGGCGCACCCGAGCCCGGCGCCGGAGGAGCCGCCTCCTGAGGATTCGCCGGAGGCACCTGGCCCGCCGGAGGAGCCCCAGCACCCGGCTGCCCCATGCCCTGCTGCGGCGCCTGAGCCGGCTGCGTCGCCGCCGGCTTGTTCACCAGCGAGCCCGCCACCGACGTGCGCATGCCCACGAAGGACAGGCCCAGCGACGTCAGGAAGAACAGCGCCGCGCAGACGCCGGTGATCTTGGTCAGGAAGGTCGTCGCACCGCGGCCACCGAAGGCGCTCGTCGCGGCACCGCCACCCAGGGCCGAACCCATGCCGGCGTCCTTCCCGGGCTGCAACAGGATGACGAAGATCATGAACACGCACAGCACGACGTGCACGATCGTCACGAAGGTCAACATGCTTTAAGCTCTTCTTTCCGGTCCTGGATGAAAGGCCGCGCAGCCTAACCGAACGGGCCGGGCCGTGACAATCTTCCTGCGATCACACCCCGCCCTTCGCGATCGCCGCGAAGTCGCCCGCCTTCAGGCTCGCCCCACCCACCAGCGCCCCGTCCACGTCCGGCTGGCCCAGCAATTCCGCCGCGTTGTCCGGCTTCACGCTCCCTCCGTACTGGAGGAGCACCCGGTTCGCCGTCCCCTGGTCGTACAGCCGCCCGAGCTGCTCGCGGATGGCCCGGTGGACCTCCTGGGCCTGGGCGCTGGTGGCCGTCCGGCCCGTCCCAATCGCCCACACCGGCTCGTAGGCCAGGACGAAACCCGCCACCTCGGCCGCCTGGAAGCCCTTCAGCGCACCCGCCACCTGCCGCTCCACCACCTCCAGGGTGCGGTTGGCCTCGCGCTCGGCCAGCGTCTCGCCCACGCAGATGATGGGCGTCATCCCCGCCCCCACCACCGCCCGGGTCCGCTTGTTCACCGTCTCGTCCGTCTCGCCGAAGTACTGCCGGCGCTCGGAGTGGCCCACGATGACGTAGGCGCACCCCACGTCCTTCAGCATCTGCGCGGACACCTCGCCCGTGTACGCCCCGCTGGCCTCCCAGTGGCAGTTCTGGGCGGCCAGCTTCACGGCAGAGCCCTCGAGCTCCTTCGCCACCGCCTGCAGCGCGAGGAACGGCGGCGCCACGGCGAGCTGCACCCGGTCTCCCGGAAGGGAGGCCACCAGCCCCTTGAGCTCGCGCACCAGTGCGAGCCCCTCGGAGATGGTCTTGTTCATCTTCCAGTTACCGGCGATGAGCTTCCGTCGCGCCTGTGCCGCCATGAGGACTGTCTCCGTGGTGTTGGGTACGGCCGACTACTTCGTCTCCAGCGCCTTCACGCCCGGCAGGTCGCGGCCCTCGAGGAACTCCAGCGAGGCCCCACCGCCGGTGGACACGTGGCTGAGCTTGGGCGCCAGCCCCATCTGCGTCACCGCCGCGGCGCTGTCTCCGCCGCCGACGATCGTGATGGCGTCCTTGTTGATGGCCATGGACTCGGCCACCGTGCGCGTGCCCGCGGCGTACTTCTCGATCTCGAACATGCCCATGGGGCCGTTCCACACCACCGTCTTGGCGCTGCGGATGTGCTCGGAGTACATGGCCCGCGTCTTGGGGCCGATGTCCAGGCCCATCAGGTCCGCGGGGATGGCGCGGTCGGCCACCTCGCGCACAGGGCCCTTGTCCGTGGGCTCGGTGCTGCAGACGTGGTCCACGGGCAGCACCAGCGACGTCTTCAGCCGCTGCGCCGCCTCGAGCATGCGCGTGGCCAGCGACAGCTTGTCCTCCTCCACGCGGCTCTTGCCCACTTCAATCCCCTGCGCCTTGAGGAAGGTGTAGGCCATGGCGCCGCCGATGAGCAGCGCGTCCACCTTGGGCAGCAGGCTTTCGATCACCTTGATCTTGTCGCTCACCTTGGAGCCGCCCAGGATGGCCACGAAGGGCTTGGTGGGGTTCTTCAGCGCCCCGCCCAGGTACTCCAGCTCCTTGCGCATCAGGAGGCCGGCGCCCTTCTCCTTCACGTGGGGCACCATGCCCGCGGTGGAGGCATGGGCGCGGTGCGCGGTACCGAAGGCGTCGTTGATGTAGACGTCGGCGAAGGTGGCCAGCTCGCGCGCGAAGGCGTCGTCGTTGGCCTCCTCCTCCTTGTGGAAGCGCAGGTTCTCGAGCATGAGCACCTGGCCGTCCTTCAGGTCCTTCACCAGCTTGCGCACGCCGTCACCCACGCAGTCGTCGGCGAGGATGACCTCGTGCTTGGCGCCGAGCAGCTCGCTGAGGCGGCTCGCGGCCGGCTCCAGCGAGAGCTTCGGATCCGGTCCCTTGGGACGCCCGAGGTGGGAGGCCAGAATCACCTTGCCGCCCAGCTCCAGGGCGCGCCGGATGGTCGGCAGCGCCTCGCGGATGCGGGTGTCGTCGGTGATGCGCTTGCCTTCCAGGGGAACGTTGAAGTCCACCCGGATGAAGACGCGCTTGCCGGTGAGCTGCATGTCGTCGATGTAGCGGATCATCTCGGTCCTCCCACTCGGAACGCCCGTTGAACTGCTTACAGCCCCTTGGAGGCGAGGAACTTCGCCGTATCCACCATGCGGTTGGAGAAGCCCCACTCGTTGTCGTACCAGGCCATCACCTTGAGCAGGTTGTCGCCCATGACCATGGTGTTGGTGGAGTCGAAGATGGAGGAGTGCGGGTTGCCGTTGTAGTCGACGGAGACGGTCAGCTCGTCGCTGTACTGGAGGATGCCCTTGAGCGGGCCCTCGGCGGCGGCCTTGAAGGCGGCGTTGACGGCGTCGACGGTGACGGACTTGCTGGTCACGACGGTCAGGTCCACCAGGGACACGTTCGGGGTGGGCACGCGCACCGCCTGGCCGTTCATCTTGCCCTTGAGCGCCGGGAGCACCTCACCGATGGCCTTCGCGGCGCCGGTGGAGGCGGGAATCATCGACAGCGCGGCGGCGCGGGCGCGGCGCAGATCCTTGTGCGTGAGATCCAGGATGCGCTGGTCGTTGGTGTAGCTGTGGATGGTGGTCATCACGCCCTTCTCGATGCCGAAGTTCTCCAGCAGCACCTTGCCCAGCGGCGCCAGGCAGTTGGTGGTGCACGAGGCGTTGGAGAGGATGTGGTGCTTCTTCGGATCGTACTGGTCGTGGTTGATGCCGTAGGCGAGGGTCAGGTCCGGGCCCTTGGCCGGCGCGGAGATGATGACCTTCCTGGCGCCCGCGCCCATGTGCTTGGCGGCGTCATCGCGCTCGGTGAAGCGGCCGGTGCACTCGAGCACGATGTCGGCGCCCAGGGACTTCCAGGGCAGCGCGCTCGGGTCCTTCTGGGCGGTGACGGCGATCTCCTTGCCGTCGATGACGATGCCCTTGTCCGTGGCCTTCACGGTGCCCGGCCACATGCCGTGCACGGAGTCGTACTTGAAGAGGTGGGCCAGCGCGGCCGGCTCGTCCAGGTCGTTGATGGCGACGAAGTCGAGGTCCTCCTTGCGGCTCAGGGCGGCGCGAAGCACGCAGCGGCCGATACGACCGAACCCGTTGATGGCAATCTTGGTGGCCATGTCTCAGTCTCCTTAGAGGAAGTGGAAAGACGAGGTTGGAAAGCTCACAGGCACACGACGGGCCGTACGTCCCCCCGCCGTGGGAAAGGGCGGCCGACCGTAGGCATGTGACGCACGCGAGTCAACGCTCTGTGAAGAGAGAACGACGACGCGTACGCCGTAGCTGAACAGTGGACAGGAGCAACAGCCACGCAACGGACGCGGATCCGCCGCCTGCCCGGCAGCCGCAGCCCGTCTCCGCGTTCTCATAGGACTCGGGAATCCGGTCCACTGAGCAGGGGGCAAGGCTCGACGGGCCCCGCGCGACGGCGTCCGGCGGCAGGACCTCTTCCCCAGCGGGTGGCACCGGGGGAGCGGCCAGCACTCCCGCCCGGGCCAGGAAGGCCCCCATGAGCCAGGCGCGGCGCTCGGGATTGACGATGCCCTCGAAGGGCACGCCCAGGAAGAGCACCTGTCCACCCGGCGCCGAGGCCACACCCGCGGCCGAGTCCGTTCCGGCATAGCCCAGCACGGGGGAGCCGCCCTCCAGCGGAAGGAGCACGTCCGTCACCCCCACGGGGAAGGAGCCCCGCAGCCCGTCGTCCAGCATCGAGTTGGAGAGACCCGGGAGCCAACCCTCCGAGAGCCCATTCACCAGGAGGGCCGACGAGCCGCAACCGGGCAGGGCATGGAGGATGTCGGTCAGGAAGGCCCGCTCGTCCGAGCCCCCCAGCGCGAGCGCCGAGGCCACATGGCTGCCCGAGAGCAGCAGGTGGCCGCCCCCCATGACGAAGGTGCGCATCAGCGCCTGCTCGGCCGCGGTGGGGCCTTGCCCCCCTGCCCTTCCCCGGCCGATGAACCAGTCCAGCACCCGGTATCCCACGGGGGTGAGAAGACCCGCGGAGATCGCCTCGCTGGTCGCTCCGTCGAAGGCCACCGCGTGCTGAGCCACCGCCTCCCCGTGACGCCGCAGGGCCGTGCCGTCATTCATGGACTCCAGGAGCGCGCGCAGCGGGACGCCCAGCCCGTACGCCGAGAGGTCCTCGGCACGCGCCAGTTCCGCGTCCAGGCGGCGGAAGGCGTTGACCACGAGCACCTCCGGGCCCCTGCCCGCCTCCGGTACGCGCACGCCCACCACGTCCGAGGGGAAGGACTCGCCTCCGGCATTGAGGGAGGCCACTCGGAAGTAGCGCGTGGTGCCCGGCGCCAGGGTGACGGAGAAGGTGGTGGAATCCCGCTCCGTCCCGTCGTCCCAGGCCAGCCCGTCCGCGCTCTGGTAGACGCGGTAGCCGGTGGCCTCATGCCCGCCCAGGTCGAGCGTGTCCGTGGACGGCTTCGCCCACTTCACTTCCACCGCCCCACTGCCGGCGTTGCGAGCCACCAGCGCGGTGGGCGGCTCGGGCGGCAGGTGCGCCGTCTGGCTGTCTCGCGCGGCGAAGTACTTGATGAGGCCCTGCAGCATGGCGCGCGCGGCCACCCGGCGGAACTCCGGCTGCTTCAGGTGCGCGGCGTCCGCGGGATGGTCGTGGTAGGCCAACTCCATGAGAACCGCCGGCGTCTCCGGGTTGTGGGCCGGGTTCACCTCGCCCAGGTTGGCCGAGCGCAACGAGCGGACCCTCCAGTTCGGGTCGATCGCATTGCGGATGTCCTGCCTCAGCTCGTCCAGCAGCGCCCGGGCGAGCACGTCGCTGCCCGGCACCCCCGTGAAGTTCAGCGTGCCATCCACGGGGTTGGGCCCGTAGACGTACGCCTCGGTGCCGCGGAACCTGTCGTCGGGCTTCGAGAGCCCCGAGGCATTCGTGTGCCAGGCGACGTAGACGGCGTCTTCCCCCTCCTCGTGCAGCCAGGCGGCGAAGCGCGGGCGCGAGGAGACGTCGTCGTTGCGCTCGTTGGAGAGCGCGTTGATGCCCGAAGGCGCGAACACCGAGGGCGGCGCTCCACTGAACTGGGTGTGGTAGCGCGCGCACTCCTCGAAACGGGGACGCGGCAGGGGCGCGAGCGCCCCATCACCGATGGCACCACTGCCACCTCCGAAGCGCACCGCGTCCAGCGACAGGGTGCCCGGCTCCGCCGAGTCGTTGAGCGCCAGCACCGAGGCCGTTTCGGGATGCAGACCCGCCCGGAAGTAGAAGCGGCCCAGCAACACCCACGTTCCACCGTGGCGGCGCTGGTTCACCCGGAAGTGGCTCTCGCCGCCCGCGTGCCGCACCACGTAGTGCGCATCCGAGACGCGGCCCGGGTCCGCTCCATACGAGACGTACACGTGATAGGCACCGTCGGCCGGAATCGAGGGGGTCCAGGCGGCCTGCGCCGTGGCCGTGGACGCGGCCGTCATCAGCCGGGTGTCCCCGAGCAGGAAGGGCTGCACCGCGTTCCCCATCGGCACCGGAGGCGAACCCCAGCCGGGCGTGGCGGAAGTGAAGAGGTCCCCGGAGCCGGTCTCCGAATAGCCCGCGCCTCCGTTGTCGAGGATGACCATACGCGGGTTGAGATCCGACTCGCGCACGGGAATCACCGTGGCCCCCGCCCCCGTCAGCATCGGCAGCAGGTACTGGTTGAGCGTCTCGATGGAGACCAGGTCCTCGACGACGTCGTTGGTGTTGCCCCGCTGGGTGGCCCACCGGCCCAGGGGCGAGCTGCGGAAGAAGCCGTGCCCCGGGCTCAGGTAGATCGTCTTTCCCGACAGGGCGCCGGTGCGGATGCGCGTCTGCGGCATGCCCGAGAGCGCCGAGACGGAGCCCGCCGGGTCCTCGCGGCGCACCAGGGGCGGCTCGGAGGGCAGCCAGCGAGTCTCGTGGGGCCTCGGGCCGGGGAGCGGCACATAGACGGCACCCGGCGGCTCCAGGCCGCAGTCTTCTTGAGGAATGACGCCATCCTCCTGGGCCTGACTCGTGCCCGGCAGGCAGAGCAGCGAGAACAGCACCCAGGCGGTGGCACGTACGTGAGCAGGAAGGGCCATGAGGGGGCGGACGTTAGGCCCCGGCGCGAGGACACGGCAATCAAACCGTGGGTGCCTGCCTGCTCTCCCGCTAACCTGCTTCCGCGATGAGCTCTCCAGCCCTATCACCCCAGCTTCCACCTACTCCCGAGAAGCAGCCGCCGCCTCATCCCCCTCGGGGCGGCTCCGGCATGCTCGCCTCCTTCCTCCATGCGTGGAACGGGCTCATCCACACCGTCGTCCACCAGCGCAACATGCGCGTCCACCTCGTCTCCGCGCTCCTCGTGGGCCTGGTGGGCAGCGGCATCGAGCTCGGGCTCGCCGAGAAGGTGACGCTCATCTTCTGCGTCCTCCTCATCTTCTTCGCGGAGATCCTCAACAGCGCGCTCGAGCACCTGGTGGACCTCGCCACCCGCCACTTCGACGAGAAGGCCCGCCTCACCAAGGACGCGGCCGCCGCGGGTGTGCTCGTGCTCGCCACCGGCACCGTCGTCATCTTCGCCGCCATCCTCGTGCACAACTGGCAGACGGTGCTCCGCAGCGGGCCTCAAATCGCCCGGCAGGTGGTGCTCGGCCTGCCCCTGGCCCTGTGCGTGCTCGTGCTGGTGCTCCCGCGGCCGCGCTCCGTCTGGGTGGATCGGCTGGCCGTCGTCGTGGGCGCCGTCCTGCTCGCCGCGCTCGCGCCCCGCACCGCCAGCTCCGTCTTCACCGCCATGAATGCCGGCCTGCTCATCGTCGCCGGGGCCGCCGCCCGCCAGCGCCGCCTCGAGCGCGAGCGCCACCGGTAGGGCTCGCCGCCGGAACGCGGACACAAAAAAACCGGCACCAGGCCGGTTTCTTCTTCGCCACCTGGGGGGGCGCTCAAGCCCCGGGACCTGCCCGGAGCCCGGCTACCCGCCAGGGACAGCGCCAGTCTAGCCGCTCAGGCTTCCTTGCGGAACTCCGCCCGGGGCTCGGGCGTCGGCTGGGCAACGTTCTCGCCCTTGATGTCCTCCGTCACCAGGTCCAGCAGCTCCGTGGCGATGCCGATGATCTGCATGGGGGTGTAGCCGCTCGCGCGCAGCTGGGTGAAGAAGGTACGGGCGAGAATCCGGGTGCCCTGCTTGTCTGTACTCAAGGACGTGTCCTCCGAGATGCGGTGGGACCGCGTAATCACTGGCGGTTCCTTCTTCAACCCGCGTGCCAGCAGTCGCGTTCCTGACGAATTCTCCATGCACTTCAAGCGGTTGAGAGAATCCGGGGGCTGGTGCGGTGGTCCCCAGATGCGAAGGGGCCTTCGCACCCTTCCGGCCGCCCAGGGGGAGGGCATGCGAGGGGTGCATCGTCAAGTTCGCACCCGCTCGCCCCTCGGGTGTTCAATAGCTTGCATTCGGGGCCTCGGGTGACGCACATACGCCCCCCCTTTCCCCGGCTTCAGGAGAAGAGCAGCGCATGGCGTATCGGGTGAACAACATCGGGCTGTGGTTGGACGAGCCGGAAGAGCTGCTCGGCCAGCGGGCAGCCGAGAAGCTCGGAGTAACGCGCGCGGACCTGGCGTCCGTGCGCGTCGTGCGCGCGGTGCTGGATGCTCGCAAGAAGGGCAGCCCCCGCTACATCTATACGCTGGAGGTGGAACTGGCCCCCGGCCGGGCGCCCAAGCGGCTGCCGCCGGACGTCGGGGAGACGCCGCCTCCTCCCGAGGCTCCGCAGCGCGTGAAGGAGCCGGAGCGCATGCCGCTCATCATCGGCACCGGGCCCGCGGGACTCTTCGCCGCCCTGGGCCTGCTGGAACGCGGCGTTCGCACCATCCTCATCGAGCGCGGCCGCGAAGTGGTGGCCCGGCGGAAAGATGTGGCGAAGCTGATGCGGGATGGCTCGCTGGACCCGGAGAGCAACATGAACTTCGGGGAGGGTGGGGCCGGCGCTTATACCGACGGCAAGCTGTCCACGCGCATCAACCACCCCATGGTGCGCAAGGTGATCGAAACCTTCGCCCGCTGCGGCGCGCCGGACCACATCCTCATCGAGGGCAAGCCGCACATCGGCTCGGACCTGCTGCCGGGCGCGGTGGCCAAGCTGCGCGATGATCTCATCGCCGGCGGCTGCCAGGTGCTCTTCGAGCACAGGGTGGAGGAAGTGCTCTACCGGGATGGCCGCGTGTCGGGCGTGCGGCTGGCGGACGGGCGCACGCTGGAGAGCGACCGGGTGGTGCTCGCCCCGGGCAACTCGGCGCGCGAGCTGTATGAGCGCTTCGCCGCGGACGGGCGCGTGGTCGTCGAGCCCAAGCCCTTCGCGCTCGGCTTCCGGGCCGAGCACCCGCAGGGGCTCATCAACTCCATCCAGTACGGGAGCGCGGCGAAGAACCCGCGGCTGCCTCCGGCCGACTACAAGCTGGCGGAGAACCTGGACGTGGACGGGGAGGTGCGCGGCGTCTACTCGTTCTGCATGTGCCCCGGCGGCATCGTGGTGCCCACGCCCACCCAGGAGGGGCTGCAGTGCACCAACGGCATGAGCAACTCGCGCCGCAACGCGAAGTACGCCAACGCGGGCATCGTCGTCACCGTGTCCGTGCAGGACTTCGAGCGCGAGGGCTTCCGCGGCCCGCTCGCCGGCCTGGAGTTCCAGCGCCACTGGGAGGCCAAGGCCTATGAGCTGGGCGGTGGGAAGTTCTACGCCCCCGCGCAGACCATCCCCGACTACCTCGCCGGGCGCGTGAAGAAGGATCCGGGCGGCACCAGCTACCGGCCGGGGCTGGCGCACACGGACCTCAACAAGCTCTTCCCGGAGCGCCTCACGGTGTCGCTCAAGCAGGCGCTCAAGGCGTTCGACCGGAAGATGCGCGGCTTCCTCAGCGAGGAGGGCAAGCTCATCGGCATCGAGAGCCGCACCAGCTCGCCGGTACGGATCACCCGCGGCGAGGACATGCAGTCCGTTTCCATGCGGGGGCTCTACCCCGCGGGCGAGGGCTGCGGTTACGCTGGCGGTATCGTCTCCTCGGCCATTGATGGGTTGCGAGTGGCTGAGCAGATTGCGAGCGAGCTCGCCTGAGCCACGGGAGGGAGCCATGGGCTACCGCGTACGCACACCGGATGGAGAGCTGGCCTACCCCACGCTGAGGGATGTGGAGGTGGCGTACACCCAGGGGCTGGTGGACCCCACCGATGAAGTGCTCGAGGATGGACACACCACCTGGCGCAAGGCCTCGAGCATCCCGGCGCTCGCCCGGGCGAGGCCCTCCGCCACGGGGCGCATGGGATGGGCCCAGAAGGCGGGGGCCGTCACCGCGGTGGTGCTGGGCGCCATGGCGCTGAAGCTCATCCTGAGCGACGAGTGGGGCCTGCGAGGTGCGGGCATCGTCCTGGCGCTGGTGATGAGCGGGGTGCTCATGTGGCTCACCGCCAGTGCCGCCAGACGGCCCGCCTCTCCGAAGGACTGATCAGCAACCCTGGAAGCAGGCCGCTCCCCTGCTCCACGAGCGGGCACTCCCGCCCTCCCCGCACCCGTTCCCCGCCCGCCGCATGTTTCCCCCCATTGAGGACTCATGGCGCGCGGACGGCACGGCGTCCGCGCAGAGGGGAGGACGGCTTTGTTCAACACCTACCTGTCCCGCGAGGCGGCTCGACGGCTCAAGCACGGAGCCCCCTGGGTCCGCCGCGAGGACATCGTCTCCATGGAAGGCACCCCCTCCGCCGGCGAGGCCGTGCAACTCCGGGACGAGGACGGGCATGTGCTGGGGCTCGCCGACGTGGACCTCGAGGCCTCCTATGCCGTGCGCCGGCTCGGCCTGCCCGACGAGTCCGCCGAGGGCATCATCCCCCGCCACGTGCGCCACGCCTTCGAGCGCCGCGCCCGCATGGTGGATGACCCGCGCTTCTGCCGCTCCATCAACGACGACGGCGACGCCCTCCCCGGCCTCATCGTGGACCGTTACGACACGCACCTCGTCGTCCAGACGCTCACGCGCGCCATGGACGCCCGGCTGCAGGAAATCACCCGCGCCCTGGTGGAGGTCGCCGGCGCCGAGTCCGTGCTGCTGCGCAACGACACCGCCCGGCGCCGCCAGCTCGGCCTGCCCATCCAACGGCCCCACGCCCTCTACGGCAACCCGCCCCGCTGGAGCCGCGTGCTGGAGCTCGGCGCCCGCTTCACCGTGGACCTCACCTACGGCCCGGGCGTGGGCTACCCCTATGACCAGCGCGAGCTGCGCCGCTTCCTCGCCCGCCTCGCCCAGGGCGCCCGGGTGCTCGACCCGAGCTGCCACGTGGGCGGCCTCTTCGTCCACGCCGGACGCCATGGCGCCCGCTCCATCCTCGCCTTCGACAGCGACGCGGACACGGCGGACCTCGCCCGCGAGAATGGCGAGGCCAACGGGCTGCTGGGGCGCCTCCGGGTGGAGCGCGGCGAGGCCCTCGCCGTGCTGCACAGCATCCACGACACCTTCGACCTGGTGCTCCTGGACACCCCGGAGGCCACCTCCCCGGAGACCTTCATCGAGCAGGTGCGCCTGGGCCTGCGCGTCACCCGCCACGGCGGCACCCTGCTCGTCGTCGGCTACCACCCGCCCCTGCCCACCGGCGGCTTCGACGAGCTCATCGCCGAGGCCTGCGAGCAGGAGGGGCGCATGGGCTTCCGCTTCGCCCGGCTCGGCCTGCCCCCGGACCACCCCACCCTCGTGGGCTTCCCGGGCACCGACTACCTCTCGGGCATCGTCATCGAAGCGAGCTGAGAGGCCGGCCTGACGCCTACTTCTTCGCGGCGGTGGCGTGCTTGCGCACCGCCCGGAGCACGTCCGGCACCGACGTCTTGTTCGCCTTGTCCGCGATCCACTTCGGCAGCGAGCCGCCCGGGTCCGTGTAGAGGTAGTAGGTGACGAACGTCTTCTTCCCCTCCTCGCGCGGCTCCAGCAGCCAGTAGCCCGTGTTGAGTTTCACCCGCACCACGCCCTCGCGCTCGGGGGGGACCCCCTCCGTGGCCGCCGTCCAGGCCGTCTTCAGGAAGCCCTTGCCCTCCTTCCAGTCCGACTCGTCCCGGATGCGGATGATGAAGTCCCGCTTGTCCACCAGCGGGGCGTTCACCAGGCAATAGAAGACGGTGACCTTCCCGTCCTGCTCCGAGGCCAGCACCCGGCTCTCCTGGGTGTAGGGCATGGTCTTCGTGTAGTTCGTGTAGTCACGGATGACCCGCCACACGTCGTGGGGAGGGGCGTCCACGAGGGTGGTGGCCTTCACCTCGGAGACGGAGCCCCCCTCGGGAGTCCGGGCCAGCACGGAGATGCCGTCGTCACGGGCCACCTGCTGCCAGGCCGGTTCACCAGCGCCAGTCAACAACACCAGCAGGGAGAGAGCGGGAAGAAGGGACATGAATCCATCCTAACCGCCTGGGTGGTGCTAGTGTCGCCGCCCGCGTATGACGACCGATAACCCGTCCGACAATTCCCCCACTTCCTCTCCCAC
The DNA here is from genome assembly GCF_049060025.1 of Archangium gephyra. Classification (GTDB taxonomy): domain Bacteria; phylum Myxococcota; class Myxococcia; order Myxococcales; family Myxococcaceae; genus Archangium; species Archangium gephyra_A. The sequence continues at coordinate 10,836,654 of NZ_JBMEQQ010000002.1, read as the reverse complement.
CGACGCCTCCGTGGAGCAGGTGCGCAAGGTGTATGCGAAGGACCTGCGCGAGAAGGATGCCGTCAACACCGTCTTCCGCGTCACGAAGAAGGAGCGCGTCACCGCGCGCAGCGGCAAGGTGTTCCTCTCCGTGGTGCTCGTCGACAAGAGCGGAGAGATCGACGCCCGCATCTTCGACAAGGTCGATGCTCTCGAGCCCACCTTCTCCACCGGCGACTTCGTGCTCGTGCGTGGCAGCGTCATCGGCTTCCACGGCAAGTCGCAGGTGGTCATCGAGGCCCTCGAGAAGCTGGACCCCGAGCCGCTCGACCCCAAGGAGTTCGAGCCGCCCGCCCGCGAGGAGCAGCCCGCCCCCAAGGCCGCCGCCCCGGCCCGTGAGGAGCAGGCCGCGCCCAAGGCCCGTGAGGAGCAGCCCGCGCCCGCGCCGAAGCCCGGCGGTGACGGCCACGGTGGCGCCCGCGCCGTGGGACAGATCCGCGAGATCCTCACCGAGCGCGTGAACGATCCGAACGTGAAGGCGCTGCTGCTGGCCTTCATGGATGACGCGCAGATCGCCGCGGGCCTGCCGCACGCGCCGGCCGCCAAGGGCGTCCACCACGCCTACCGTGGCGGGCTGGCCGACCACCTGCTGTCCGTGATGCGGCTCACCCTCCGGGTGGCGGACCACTACCCCATGGCGGACAGAGACCTGCTGCTCGCCGGCGCCTTCCTCCACGACGTGATGAAGGTCGCGGAGATCTCCCCGGACAAGGGCTTCGAGTACACCGACGAGGGCAAGCTGGTGGGCCACCTCGTCATGACGGCGCAGAAGATCCGCGAGAAGTCGCTGGCCATTCCGAACTTCCCGCCGCTGCTGGAGCAGCACCTCACCCACCTCGTCCTCGCGCACCACGGGCGGCTGGAGTACGGCTCGCCCAAGCTGCCGATGACGATCGAGGCCCACATCGTCCACGCCCTGGACTCGCTGGACTCGCGCATCGCCTCGTGGGTGGAGGCCATGCAGCGCGACCCCAACGACCGGTGGACGGAGAACCTCAAGCTCTACGATCGCCAGATCTGGAAGGGCCCGGTGCCCACGTCGCGGGGCCGTGCGCCGGTGGAGGGCGGTGGCCGCAGGAAGGGCAAGGACGGCAAGAAGCCCAAGGAGCGGCCGGAGAGGGCCGCGGGCGCTGCCGCTCCCGCGAGCGAGGGCCAGCAGGCGCCGCGCGCCGAGCGTCCCGAGAGACCCGAGCGTCCCGAACGGCAGGAGAAGCGCGAGCCGAGGCCGCCGCGTGAGCCGCGCGAGGGGCGGGAGCAGCGCGAGGGACGGGAGCCTCGGGAGGCCCGCGAGCCGCGTGAGCCCAAGCCGCCGCGCGATCCGGTGAACGTTCCCAAGGAGCTGACGTTCAAGCCGTTCAGCGTGCTGACGGCGCCGAAGACGGAGCCCGCCGACAAGTCCGGCGGGGGGGGCTCGGACACGGAAGGCTGACATGGCGAAGAAACTGGGTGAGCGCCTCGTCGAGGCGGGGCTCGTCACCAGCGAGTCCATCCAGAAGGCGCTGGAGCACCAGAAGCACACCGGCCACCGGCTGGGGGACTGCCTGGTGGAGATCGGCCTGCTCCAGGAGGCGGCACTGCTGCGCTTCCTGGCGGCCGAGTTCCAGACGCGCTTCGTCTCCGCGGAGAAGCTGGCCAAGGCCCGCATTCCCACGGAGGTGCTGGACAAGGTGCCGGTGCGGCTGGCGGAGGCGCAGAACGTGCTTCCGCTGGCGATCGATCCGGAGCGCCAGCTGCTGTCGGTGGTGGCGGCCGAGCCGCAGAACAAGAAGCTGCTGGACGAGATCGCCCTGGTGACGGGGATGTCCGAGGTCTACGCGTACGTGGGCCTGCGCAGCACCATCGCCGCCGCCATCCGCAAGCACTACTACGGCGACACCACGGCCTTCGCCTCGCTGGAGGTGGTGACCGCTCAGACTCGAGCGGACGTCTCCACCATGGCCAGCGCCTACGAGAGCACCGCGGGGCAGGCCCCGAAGTTGAGCATCCAGCTCCGGCTCGAGACGGACAACCGGCTGCGGCCGCCGCCGCGTCCGGGCACGCAGGGGCGGGGCAAGACGTCCAGCGGCGACACCTTCCCGGGCTCGCGCGGGACGGTGAGCGACAAGGACTACATCGAGACGCTGAACATCCTGGTGACGATGCAGGAGCGGGATCGCAAGCATCACCGGGGGCACTCGGCGCAACTGGCGCGCCAGGCCGCGGTGGTGGCGCGGCGCCTGGGAATGCCACCCCGGGACGTGGCGGCGGTGGCCATCGCGGGCTACCTGCACGACCTGGGCAAGCCGGCCGAGCGTCACTTCTGCCTGGCGAGCAACGCGGTGAATCCGGAGTGGATGGCCGACGCCAAGCGCTACTGCCGGGTGCCCACGAAGCTCTTCGAGTCGGTGAACCTGCCGGTGCAGGTGAACACCATGCTCGCGCAGCTCTACGAGGCCTATGACGGCTCGGGGACGCCGCAGGGAGCCAAGGGCGATGACATCACCCTGGGCGCGCGCATCCTCGCGGCGGTGGACAGCTACCTGGAGCTGACGAAGAACCCGGCCAACGCGCACGGGAAGCTGCTGACGAAGGACCAGGCGCTGGAGCACCTGCGGGAGAACTCGGGTAAGCTGTATGACCCGCTGGTGGCGGACATCGTCATGCAGGTGCAGACCGGCGAGCTGCTGCGCCAGCGCATCGTCAATGACGGGCGGCAGATCCTCATCGTGGAGCCGGAAGAAGGCACGCGCACGGACCTGCTGGAGTCCGCCCAGAAGCAGGGGCTGGTGGTGCACGCCCTGTCCTCACTGGATGGCGCGTACGACGCCCTGGGGTACCAGGACTGCGACGTGCTGGTGGTGGGACTGAAGTTCGGGCTGGACGAGGTGCTGGGGCTGCTGCAAGCGACCCGCTCCTCGCCGGAGGCTCGCGGGCCTGCCGGTGGTGGTGCTCGGGGACCCGGACTCGGGCACGCGCGAGCGGCTGATGATGGGCGGAGCCTCGGCGGTGCTGCCTCCCACGCAGCCGGGCGAAGCGGCGAAGACGATCCGCTCGCTGTACGACGATCGCATCCAGCACAACGGCCCGGCCCGGGTGGTGCGCGGCAGCCTGGACGAGCTGCCCGCGGCCCAACTGCTCAAGCTGCTGGGAGCGGGCAAGAAGTCGGGGCGGCTGTACCTGAAGCAGAACGCGCACGAGGGCTACCTGCACCTGGAGCAGGGAAAGCTCGTCTACGCGACGGTGGCGACGCAGAACGGCGAGCAGGCCATGCAGACGCTGCTGAGCTTCTTCCAGGCGGACTTCCGCTACGACCCGGACTCGCTGCTCCTGGATACGCCGCAGATGGACAAGGACCTGGAAGTGCTCGCCCAACAGGTGGCGATGCGCCGGCCGACGACGTCCATGCCCGCCGTGTAGCGCCCCCTCGCGGGTACTCCACCCCCCTGCCACGGAACTGGAGCCGGGATGACTCCTTGACAGGCACGGCGGGGGGAGACTACTCCTGCCCGGGACCTGACTTTGAGACTCATTATCAACTTCAGGACCACCGAGGAGACCCCATGACACCGAGGCATTGGCCAGCGCGCTTCCACCGTGCCGTCTACCAGGCGCACCTGTGGCTGGGCCTCGTGAGCGGCCTGCTGTTGCTGCTGATGAGCCTCACCGGTGCGGTGCTCGTCTTCGTGGAGGAGCTCGAAGCGGCGCTGTATCCGCACCTGCTGCGCGTGGAGCCCGGGCCGGAGCGCGCCAGCTTCGATGAGATGCTCGCCACGGTGAGGGCCGCGTACCCGGAGGCCACCCTGTACGGCTTCCGGATGCTGCCGGAGGAGCCCGGACACTCGTACACCGTCAACATGAAGCTGGAGGGGCGTTACTGGTTCACCTACGTGAACCCGTACGACGGGACGCTCCTGGGCGGCCATGACGCGGACCAGGGGAACTTCACGCGCGCCCTGCTCAACCTGCACTTCAGGCTGCTGTCGGGCAAGCCCGGGGAGGTGCTCGTCTTCCTCCTGGGACTGACGCTGGTGGGCGCGGTGCTCACCGGGACCTGGGTGTACCGCAAGTCCCTGCTGCGCGTGTTCCGCGGCCCGGTGCGCTGGCGGGCCGGAACGCGGGTGGTGGCCGGAGAGCTGCACCACAAGGTGGGCGTCGCCGCGCTCCTCTTCAACCTGATCATCGCCGTCTCGGGGGCCGTCATGCTCTGGCCTTCCGTGTCCGGGCTGCTGCGAGGCGCGGGCGCGGCGTCCACGCCCGCCGTGCCCGGGCTCCACGCCTCGCTGGATGCGATGGTGGCGCGGGCCCCGTCCGAGCTTCCCCGGCTTCGTGCTCAAGGGCCTCGTGCTGCCCCTGGCCCCCGGCGGGCCGGTGGCCCTCTACGGTTACGTGCCGGGAGGCAATCCGCTGCTCGGCACCTACAACACCCGGGTGGAGTTCGAGCCGGACACCGGCGCCCTGCGCGCCGTGAAGGACGCACGCGCGGCCCCCCTCCTGGAGAAGCTCCGGCTGATGGCGGGACCCATCCACTTCGGCCACTGGGGCGGGCTGCCCATCAAGCTGCTCTACACGCTGCTCGGCCTCTCGCCGGGTGCGCTGTCCGTGACGGGCTTCCTCATGTGGTGGGTGAAGCGCAGACGGAAGAGCCCGGCCGCCGTACCGGAGGGCCGGGCCGCGGCGCCCCACGTCCCCGCGGCGGCGCCCTGAGGCCCTTGTTGGAGGTCTCCGCCCGGCCTCAGCGGATGCGGGCCACGTCCATGACGAAGCCCGGGAAGGACACGCCGGCCTTCGGCGTGCCGGAGCTCAGCTCCAGCAGGGCCGACTCGGAGTAGTCCGCCGCCGTCTGGCTGATGAAGAAGTGGGGCCCGGACGCGAGCGTGAAGCCGCTGTACCCGCCGGGCTCCCCCTGCACCCGGACCGGGCCGGAGAGCGTCTCCAGGGGCAGGTGCCACCAGCTCCAGCCCTTGCTGTACCACTGGCTGTAGCTCGTGCCGGGCGAGCTCGGGGTGAGGGTGGTGTCCGCGGCCTGCACCCAGGCCTTGCCATCCTCGGTCACCGAGATGACGGTGCCGACATGGCCCTCCCCCAGCGCCGTGGCCACGCTGCCCACATAGTCCGTGTCGAACGTCTGCCTGCCCGGCGAGATGCGCAGGATGCAGTCGCGCTGGCCGCCATCCTCGTTGCCGTAGGCCGCGTACCCCAGGCCGTTGATGACGCTGCTGAAGAAGTAGAGCGTGTCCTCGTACCGGGCCGTCTTCAGGATGCCGCGGCAGCGCTCGTCGGGCGCCGTCGTCATCGCATCCGTCGCCGTGTCGATGCGCACCAGCACGCTGCCCGGCAGGACGCGATCATACTCCCGGGTGTTCCAGCCCACCGTGAAGTAGGCCTCGCCGTCGCGGCTGGCCCACTGGCTCAGCGCGGTGATGTAGCCCGTCTTGACGAGCTCGCGCGGGAGCGGGAGCGTCTTCTCGACGGCCATCTCCGCCGGGTTCCACACGATGACCTGCGCCTGCGCGTCATCCTTGTAGTAGGCCTTCGTCTCGCTGACGAAGTGCACCGACTGGGCGCCCAGGCTCGTCACGCCGAACGGCTGCAGCGACAGGCTGTTGCCCTCCACCAGCCGGCCCTCCCGCACCTCGTAGCGCGTGATGGTGGGTGACTCGCCAGCGCCGATCGCGAAGAAGCCCACTCCCTGCGCCGCGTAGAGCCGCGGACGGCCCGCCAGCTCGAGCGACCGCGCGTAATCCAGCTTGCCGGCCTCCTCCAGCGAGCTGGCCAGCGTGAAGTAGTTCATCCGGGTGTCACCCGTCTGCACCGCCGAGTGGATCAGGTACAGCGGGCCCTCGCCACCGGGCTCCGGCTCGCCCCCGCCCCCCTCCCGCTCGCACGCGGACACGAGCAGCGTGGCGCAAGCCAGCAGCCCCCGGGAAACACGGCTCCTCCCCATCTTCATCACTCCCTTGCTCATCATCCCTACCTCATCCCGGCCGGGGTCCCTGGCCGGCGCAGTGCTGTCATCGTCTCAGCGGGTGAACCGCACGTGGATCGGCGGCGACGTGGCGGTGTAGGCCTCGCCATCCTCATCGGCCGCGGGGGCGAAGCGCGCCTGCCTGGCACAGGCCAGGGCCGCCTCGCCGAAGCCGTGGCCCGGGTCGGCGAGGAGTTGGACCGCCGAGGCCGTGCCATCCGGACGCACCACGGCCTGGAGCACCACCACCTGCTCGTCGAGCCCCAGCCCGCCAGCCTCCCGCGGCCAGGGGCAGTGCCAGTTGCTGGCCGGCAGGCTCACCGGGCGCGCCCTGCCGCCCGTGCCGTCCGGCACTCCATCGGCGGCCACCTCGCGCGAGTGCACGGCCTGGGTGCTCGTCCCGGCCGAGGAGGTGCTCCCCCCCACGAACCGCGGACCGCCGCCGGTGACGATGTCGAAGCCCGTCAGGTCCAGCGGCTCGGCGGGCCCTTGCGCCGCGACGACCTGGCCCGCCATGGCCGGCGCGGGCGGCGGCGCCACGGCGTGCTCCCGGGGCGCGGCCCGCGGCGCGGAAGCAACGGCGCTCGTCCGCACACGCACGGCGGGCGGTGGCGCGGGCGCTGGCGCGGGAGGCGCGGCGGGGGCTGGGGGCGGCGTCAGCTCGACGAGGTGCTCGAACGCCAGCACCGGGCGGCGCGGCGGAGCGGCCGGCGCTTCCACGAAGGCCCGGGAGGCGGCCCACACCGGCAGCGCATGGCCCATGACGGCGAGCGCGAGCGCGCCCAGCAGCAGCACGGGCCGGGAACCGCCCATCCGGCCGCCCAGCACGATGGAGGCGATGCTCCCGGGGGGAGGCTCGGGGTGGCCGGCCACCGCCGCCCGGGCCGGCGTCCGGCGTGCTCCCGGCGGCGGCCCGAACACCACCTGCGCGATGCTCCCGGCCGGCGCTTCCGCACCCATTGCATGCCGTGTCATCACTTCCCTCCTTCCGCGGGCTCATCCGCTCCGGGCGGGAGGGCACCGAAGGCGACGCGCTCGACGCCCGAGGCCTTGAGCCCGTCCAGCACGGCCATCACCCGGCGGTGCGGCACGGCGCCGTCGGCGTGGAGCACCGCGCGCAACCCCTCGTCGCGCCCCAGCGCCTCCCGCGCCTTCTCCCGCAGCTCCTCGTCCGTGCACACCACGCCGTCGACGAGCAGCCCGCCATCCGGCTGGATGGTCACCGCCAGGAGGGTCTGCACCTCCTCGCTCTGGGACGCTCGCGGCAGATCCACCGGCACCGCGGGCGTCACCACCATCTTCGCCGTGACCATGAAGATGATGAGCAGCACCAGGACGATGTCCACGAGCGGCGTCACGTTGATGCCCTCGATGATCCCACCCCGGGGTTGCGATCCACCGGCCATGGCTATTGCCCTCCCGCCGCGGCGGACCGCGGCATGGGGGACACGGGCGCCTCCACCCGCGCCGTCGTGTCCGAGAGGTAGGCCAGCACGAGGCTGGAGAGCGCCTCCGCGTCCAGGAGGATGACGGCGATGCGCCGCTGGAACCAGTTGTAGAGCGCCACGGCCGGCAGGGCCACGGCGATGCCCGCCGCGGTCGCCACCAGGGCCTCGGCGATGGCCCCCATGACCGCTTGCGAGGCCGCCTGCGTGGCGGTGCCGGCCGCCGTCTGGGCCTTGCCCAGCTCCTCGAAGGCCAGGATGACGCCGATGACGGTGCCGAACAGGCCGATGAAGGGCGCGTTGTTGCCGAGCGTCCCGAGGAACACGAGCCGCGCCTCGAGCGACTTGCGCTCGATGGCCATCGCGCTCGCCATCGCCTTCTCCGCCGCCGCCGGGCCCCGGTCCGCCAGCCGCAGCCCCGCCAGCGCCACCGCGGCCCCGGCCGAGCGCAGGGCCCCCAGCGCGGAGATGGCCTCCTGCCGCGAGCCCGCGCGCAGGTGCGCGTCCAGCATCGCCGCCAGCCCCCGCAGATCATCGCTCCTGGCGCGGAAGTAGAGGAAGCGCTCCACGGCGAGCGCCAGGCTCACCGCGGACAGCAGCATCAGCAGCCATAGCACCCAGGCCGCGCCGGTCTGCACCAGCAGGTTCTTCAGGGTCTCGACGGTATCCATCGTCATCGTCCTCCCAGGGGCGCCGGGGCGTCCGGAGTCGCGCCACGCCCGCCCTCCAGGCTCAACGTGGTCTTGAAGTAGAAGGCCCGTCCGGGCCGCTGCACGCCGAAGAAGTCGTAGGCCTTCTCATCCATGAGGTTCTGCACCTCGGCGGTGAAACCCAGGGTGACGGGGTTGCCCCGCGCCACGTAGGTGAGCGCCAGGAAGTGCTGCGTCTGCGAGGGCACCCCCTGCTTGGAGTCCCGCAGCCCGACGCTCTCCCAGCCGCGGAAGAAGGCGTGCACGTACCGGAGGTTCCATACCAGCGAGAGCTCGTCGCCCGGGGAGACCAGCGCCTCCCGCCGCAGCCGCGCCGACGCATTGGCGAAGAAGTACGGCCGGTTGGGGATGCGGTCGCCGAGGAAACCGCCAAAGGCCCCCTCCCCCGAGGTGTTGCGGAAGTCCTGCCAGGTGGCGTTGCCCTCCAGCGACAGGAAGTCCCCGGGCAGCGTCCAGCCGCCGGACGCCTCGAGGCCCACCGAGCGCGCCGCGTAGACGTTCCGGTAGGCGAAGGCGTTGTCGCTGCCCAGCAGGACGATGAGCTGATCCGTGAGGCGCAGGAAGCCCTGGAGCTCCCCACGGAAGGCGCCCGCGGCCGTGCCGGGCAGCTCGGCGGCCAGCCCCACGTTGAGGTTGTGGCTCGTCTCGGGCTGGAGCTCCGGGTTGGGCGCGACGAGCACCCCATCCCCGAACGCCTCGTCCGCTCGCGGCAGCCGGGTGGCCCACTCGTAGGAGGCCTTGGCCTGGAGCCCGTCCGACAGGCGCAGCCGCAGCGCGTCTCCCAGGCCGAGCCGGTGCGTCCTCCGCTCCTGCGCCAGCGCCAACCCCCCCGGCAGGGACTCCCGGGAGCGGGCGAGCTGGAGGTAGTCCTTGAGGAAGAGCAGGTTCTCCAGCCGGCCGCCGAGCAGCTCCCACTCGTGCTCCACTCCCGTCACCAGGGTGAGCAGCTCGTGCACGGCCGACAGCGGCTCCCTGCTTCCGGGCGGGGTGGGGGCGCGCTCGTCACCGGTCCGGCGCACGTACGTCGGCGCGGCGGAGAACCGGAGCTCCTGCCCCGGGTGCGGCCGCCAGCCGAGGTGGAGGCGCGCGAGGCCGCCGTGCTGCCACGTCACCTGATCCCTCGGCCGAGCCTCGAGCTCACCGGGCTGCACGCGCTGGAGCAGGCACTGGCCAAACCAGTTGTAGACGCAGGTGCCCACGTCCAGGAACCGGGTCTCCCCGTAGCTGTAGCCCCCCACCAGACCGAGCGAGACGCCGGAGGCGAGCACCTGCTCATAGCGCAGGGTCGCGCCCGCCGCGTCGCGGTCATACCCGGCCTCTCCGTACGGCACGGTCATGACGGGGTTGTGCTGCAGTTCCTTGGAGGAGCGCGTCAGGAAGCCGCGCAGCAGCAGGCGCCGGGCCCAGGGACGATCGACGAAGCCCGCCTCGGCGTGGAGGCCCGAGGCCCGGTAGCCATCATGGAAGCGGTGCACGCGCGCGGGCGACAGCCGCCCCTTCGCATCCGCCACCTCGACGTCGATGGGGTAGTCGTTGTCCGCCCGGTCCAGGAAGCCGCCCACCCGCGCGAAGAAGCCGCCCGGCGCGTACAGGTGCCGCGCGTGCAGCGTCAGCCGGTGCGTGCCGAACGCGCCCCCCTGGTAGGACACCGCGCCGAGCGTGCCCCGGATGTCCTCGTCCGTGACGAGGTTCACCGCGCCGCCCAGGGCGTCGGCGCCGAAGCGGATCGGCACCACGCCCCGGTAGATTTCCACGCGCTCGATGAGGTTGACGGGCACGTTGGCGATGCCGGAGGGGTAGCCCGAGAGCTCCAGTGGCAGCCCGTCGAGCAGGAAGCGGATCTGATCATCCGACAGGCCGTTGAGCGTGAAGCGGGCGCCGGAGCCGAGGCCGCCTCCGCGCTGCACCCCGACGCCCTCGGAGCGCGCCAGCACCTCGCCCAGGTCCGCCGTCTGCCGCCGGGCCTGCTCCGTCTCCACCACCCGCACCGCCTGCGCGGAACGGCGCAGCCGCTCGGCCGCGGACTCGCCCTGGACCGTCACCTGGAGCGGCTTCTGGTCCGCGCCGGGCAGCAGCCGGAGCGACGTCCCGGTCGTCTCTCCCGCCACCACGGCCACGCGCAGCTCCGCCCGGCCCAGGCCCGGGGCCGCCACGCGCAGCGCGTACACCCCCGCGGGCAGCCCCTCGAGCCGGAAGCGCCCCTCCTCGTCCGTGCGCGCCCGGTGCGTGTGCTCCGCCTCGTCCGTGAGCAGCACCTCGGCGCCCACGGCCGGAGCCCCGCCCGCCCCGGGCAGCAGCACCTGGCCGGCCAGCGCCCCCTCCAGCACGGGCGGGTGGAACTCGTAGGCGTAGAGGATTCGCGCCGCGATGGGCGTGCCCCCCCGGCGCGCCGGGGTGAAGCGCGAGTGCAGCGCGGCCTCGCGGGCGGCCTCGTCGAAGCCAGGGCCGGCGGACTCGGCCACCTCCGCCCCGGTGACCTGGCCGGCCGCGTCCACCGTCAGCCTCAGCACCACCCGCGCGGACCTCCGCTCCGCGAGCGCCTCGGGCGGATACACGGCCTCGGCGAGCTCGTGCGGCGCGGGTGGCTCCACCGCCACGTCCGCCTCCCCCGCATGGGCCGGGGCCCCCACCACCACCGGCAGCAGGAGCCCCAACCACAGCACGGCGATGAGGACGCGGGGACGGCTCACGGCGCTCGACTACCTCGCGGGACAACATCCCCGATGACAATGAATTTGAGAGACATTCTCAATTTCCCCCCCGCTCTCTAGCCGTCCAGGCGGGACCAGTCAAGCCACCGGGGCCCGCCGGCTCACTCCTCCGCGAGCGGGTTGGGCAGGGTGCCGTTGGGGTAGAGCGCGTGGCGCAGGGCCCTGTCGGTGTAGCGGGTGACGACGAGCCGGTCCCGGTTGAGCGCATACCGGGGAATCTGCGGGGTGAGCAGATCGTACTCGGCGAAGCGCTCGCGCAGCTCGGGGAAGCGCTGGTGGAAGTCCAGGATGGTCCGCCGCACCAGGCGCCAGAAGGTCCGCTGGGGCACGCCGAGCTGCTCGGCGCACAGCGGCGCGAGGTAGCGGAAGTGGCCGACGAAGACCTGGTCCACCACGTGCTGGCGGATGACCATCGGGTGCTTGCGGGGCAGCACGTGATCGTGCCCGTCGGGCTCCGGGCCGCGCTCGGGCACGCTGGTGAAGGACACGCACACGTCGTCGACGAAGTCCTTGAGGTACAGGCGGTGGGGGACGTCGCGCTCGTCGAAGCCCAGCAGCGTGTTCTGCCCGTGCGGGTTGAAGGTGATGCCGTAGCGGTAGAGCACGTGCATGATGGGCACGAGCAGCGTCTCGAAGAGCCGCCGCAGCCACTGCTCCGGCGCCAGCCCCGAGGCGCGGACGAGCTCGGTGACGAACGCCACGCCCGAGCTGTCCACGTGCAGCAGCGAGGCGAAGGTGCGCACCCGCTCGGAGGCGTCCTTGCGGGACGACACGGACTCGCGCCAGATGCAGCCGAGCGTCTCCAGGTGCTGGTAGGGCACCTCCGGCAGCTTCGCGAGGTACGGGTGCTGAACGGTCACCGAGGCAACCTCCCCGAGGAACACCGTGCGGCACTCCTCCGCCAGGAAGGGATCCTTCTGGAGCAGGCCATGCAGCCACTGGGTGACGACGGGGGCGCCCTGGGTGCAGTGCGGAGGGATGCCCCGCCACACCAGGGTGTTGAGGATCCTCAGCGGCAGCTTGACGTCGAAGCGGCGCTCGGTGGAGACGTTGGCCATGGTGCGGATGGACTGGCCCGGCAGGTAGGCGTCGGGGCTCTCCCCCAGCGGGACGATGCGCCGCTGGGCCACGTCCGCGGCATGCAGCACCTGGACGGCATGGTCCCACTGCCAGGGGTGCACGGGCATCCACACGTAGGCATCGGGCTCGAGGCCCGAGGCGCGCAGCCCCCGGGCGAAGCGGGCCCGGGTTTCCTCGTCCAGTTCGCGCAGGAGCACGTCCCGCTCGGACAGCTCCGAGGTGCCCCGGAACTCCGCGAGCCCCCGGTGCACGGCGATCCACTGCAGCCGGACGGGCTGGCGGGACTCGGGGGCGTAGCGGCGCACGTCGGAGGCGGAGAAGTTGACGCGGCCCTTGTTGGCCACCAGCCAGTTGTGCCCCGTCATGTGGCACTCCAGCTCGGTGTGGCCGAGGGCACGCAGCCCGGCGGCGCTCGTGCCGCCATGGGTGAGCCGCGCGGCATCCACCGCCAGGGTGGCCGACAGCTCCGTGAAGTAGGTGGCCAGCGTCGAGGCATCCGTCCCCAGGGTGGTGGAGACGTCGGAGAGGAAGCGCAGCGCGTCCCAGGCGGGCTCGGCGATGCTGTTGCCGAGCATGCTGGTGGCCGTGCGGGTGATGGAGCGGGGATCCACCCGCATCCACCCGAAGGCGCCGGGCTCCGCGGCGAACACGTAGGACGTGCCGCTCTGGAGGTCCACCCGGAAGCGGCCCTCCCCGGAGGGGATGGGCTTGAGCATGTCCTCGAAGCACCACTCCCCGAGGGCCTTGGCCAGGAGCTGCCTGTTGGCCTCGCGCCAGGCCTCGGGCGTCACCGCGGGCAGTTCCGGCACCGGGTGCCCGGATACGTCGGTGGAGGGCTCGGCGGAGGGCTCGGCGGCGGCGCTGGCCGTGGCCTGGGGGAGGACAACCAGGACGCTCGGGGTCCGATCTTCGGCTTGGGTCTGCATGGTGACTCCTTCAGAAGCGGGATTTCAGAAGTGGGATTCAGGAAGCGTGACGGGTGAGCGCGGCCGGGCCGGTGGCCTGGCGCGTGGGGACGGAGAGGACGCGGAGGGCGAGCACGGCACCGAGGAGGCACACCCCCGCGGCGGCCACGCAGACGGCCTGGTAGGCGTCGGCGAAGGCCGGCAGGACGAGCGGCCGCAGCGCGGGCTCGATGAGCTCGAGCTGTCCCGTCTCGAGGGCCGAGCGGACGTGCCGGGCCGCCTCCCCGGACAAGGCGGTGGCGTCGAGCCGGGAGCCGAGCCGGGCGGAGAACACGGCGCCGAAGAGCGCGACGCCCGTAGCGGTGCCGAGCGGGTAGCAGGCGTTGGTCAGGCCCGAGGCCATGCCCGTGCGGTGGGGTGGCACCACGCTCACCGCCACCCCCATCAGCGGCGGAAAGAGGATGGCCCCTCCCGCGCCGAGCAGCACCAGGCCGGTGAACGTCACCGCCTCCCCTCCCCCGGCCCCGGCCCCGGCGAGGCAGAGCAGCCCCAGGCCCTGGAGGGCGAAGCCGCCCGAGACCACCGCGGCGCCGGAGAACCGCGCCTGCAGCCGCGCCGTGAACAGCCCCACGGCGAGGAGGCTGCCGGTCAGCGGCAACAGACGCAGCCCCACCCGCAGCGCGGAGGCCTCGCCGGTGCTCTGCAGCCACAAGGTGGTGAAGACGAGGACGCCCAGGCTCGACATGCGGGCGAGGAAGCCGAGCACCGCGGCTCCGGAGAACGCGGGGATGCGCAGCAGCTCCAGGTCGAGCATGCTGTCCGGACGCCGCTGGCTCACGGCGAGCGCCACGAGGAGCACGGCGCCGGAGCACGCCAGGACGAGCACCCGGGACGACAGCCAGCCGGCCTCCGGCCCCACCATGAGGAGGGAGTGCAGCGACAGCAGCACGCCGATGGCGAGCAGCGCCCCCAGCGGATCCACCCGGCGGCTCGAGTCCACGGGCGTGAGGGCGGGCATCCGCATCAGCGCGCCGAGGATGATCCCCACACCGATGGGGAGGTTGACGAGGAAGATCCACCGCCAGCCGAGCGTCTCGACGAGCAGCCCACCCACCACCGGGCCGAGCGCGCCCGCGGCGGAGGCGATGACGGCGTAGGTGGCGATGGCCCTGCGGCGCCGTTCCCCCTCGTACACGGCGGCGAGGAGGGCGAGCGAGGGCGCGAAGACCATGGCCCCGCCCAGGCCCTGCGCCACCCGGGCGGCGATCAGCGTGCGCGCATCCGGCGCCAGACCACACAGAGCCGACGCCAGGGTGAAGAGGGAGATGCCCGTGACGAACACGGCCCTGCGTCCGAGCCGGTCCGAGAGCGCCCCCGCGGTGAGCAGCAGCGCGCCGAAGGCCAGCGAGTACGCGGAGACCGTCCACTGGACCTGGTGCAGCCCGGCCTCCAGGTCCCTCGCGATGGCCGACAGCGCGACATTCACCACCGTCACATCGAGCGTCATCACCACGCCACCGGCGCTGACGAGCGCGAACGTCCACCCCGCGGTGCCACCCCGGGGAGAGGCCGCGGGGGCCTGGACGGCTCCAGCCGTTGGAGTGAGCGCGCTCATCGCACCACCTCCGGAAGCCCGAAGCTGGAATAGGCGGTGTGCCTGGGCAGCCGGAAGACCTCGCGTCCGGCCACCGTGTTGAGGATGGTGGCGTTGCGGTACGCGCTGATGCCCAGGTCCGGCGCGGCCACGCCATGGCTGTGCAGGTCCGCGTGGACCACGAAGATGCGCCCACTCACCTGCTCGGCCAGCTCGATCGAGTAGTCCAGCCGGATGCGGTAGCGCCCCTGCTCGTCCCGGCGCAGCAGCCCTTCGATGGGACGCAGGAACCCCGGCCGGCGCTGCCGGTAGCCCGTCGCCGCGACCACGAGCTCCGTCGTGTGCTCGAAGGTGCCTCCGGTGTCCGCGTGGCGGCAACGCAGCACCACCCGCCCCTCGGCGTCCACGCCGGAGGACTCCACGGCAATACCGCTGCGCAGCTCCACGTCGGCCAGCCCCTGCTCCAGCTCGCGCCGGTACAGCAGATCATGGAGCTGCTCCAGGGTGTCCGTGGAGATGCCCTTGTAGTGGCGCCACTGCTCGGCCACCAGCCGGTCCTTGGTCGGCTGGGGCAGCGCATGGAAGTACCGGACGTAGGCCGGCGTGGTCATCTCCAGGACGAGCTTGGTGTAGTCCAGCGGCGCGAAGGACGCCGTCCGGGTCAGCCAGCTCACCGCCGGCCCGCCCGCGAGGTTGCGCTGGAGGAGATCCAACGTGACCTCGGCGCCGGACTGGCCGGAGCCCACCACCGTCACCCGCCGCGCGGCCTTCACGTCGTCCTGACGGAACAGGTAGTGCCCCGTGTGCACCAGCTTCTCCCGGGGCAGCTCCGCCAGCGGCTCCGGCACCGACGGCTCGGTCCCGATACCGATGACCACATCCCTGGCGGCCATGCACAGCCGCGCTCCGTCCCCGCGCACCACGTGCACGGTGAAGCGCTGGCGGCCCTCGTCCCAGCGGACGGACTCGACCTTGTGCGAGAACCGCACCGAGGGCAGCTTCGCCACCGCCCAGCGCAGGTAGTCCTCGTACTCGCGGCGGGTCGGGTGGAAGCGCTCGCGGATGTAGAACGGGTAGAGCCGGTCCTTGTCCCGCAGGTAGGCCAGGAAGGACAGCGGGTGGGTGGGATCCACCAGGGTGACCAGATCGGCGAGGAAGCTGAGCTGGAGCTGGGCCTCGTCGAACATCAGCCCGGAGTGCCAGCGCAGCTCCGGCAGGGACTCCAGCACCACCAGCTCGAGCCCCTCCACCCGGGAGGCGAGAGCCGCCAGGCCGAGGTTGAAGGGCCCGCAGCCGATGGCCACCAGGTCGTGCTCGGAGTGGAGGATGTTGTCGTGCGAGGAAGTGTCGTGCGAGGCAGTGTCGGGTGGGGTGCTCATGGCATGTCCTCCTCGGAGCGGGGGTAGACCAGCAGCGCCGCGGTCTTGTCGGGCAGGGAGATGTCGCCCACGGTCCGGAAGCCGGCGGCGGTGAACGCCCGGAGTGACGGGGCGTTGCGGATGTCGGGCTCGGCGACGACGCGGGTGCACCGGGGCTCAGCGGCGAGCAGCCCCTCGGCCACCGCGCGCAGCAGTGCCCGGCCGAGGCCCTGGCCGGTGCGGCCGGTCTCGCCGATGGCCACGTGCACGCCCAGGTCATACGGCCGCTGCGGGTAGTGCCCCGCCAGCCGATCCCTCACCACCCGGTACACCTCCAGGAAGGCCACCGGCTCGCCCTCGTGGTGCACCAGGCAGGGCAGCGAGTGGATTCCTCCAAGCTGCCGCAGCAGCTCCTCCCGCCAGCGCTCGAGGGGCCAGTCCTGCTTCCAGAAGGCCGCCACGTGGGGGGCCTGCATCCAGCGGTGCACCAGCTCCAGGTCTCCCTGGGTGTGCGCGGCCCGCGCCGACCAGGGCGCCAGCAGCCGCGGCACCGGAGGCGCCGGAATCGCCTCCACGAGCGCCTCGTCCATGGGCTGAGCGGCGATCATCGCGCCACCTCGCGCAGCGGGTTGGGGGCGTCGAGGTACACCGACTGCGCGTCCAGCGGTGCGAGCACCTCGTCAATCCCATGCAGCCGGGTGAACAGGTTGCCCTTGGCCGGGAGCGTGTCCGCCTCCAGCCACCGGCGGGCCAGCCTGTCGCCTCGCGGTCCCGCCGAGGCCAGCGCGGGCAGCGCCGCCCTCAGCCGCGCCGCCATGACGGCCAGCAGCGCACGCTCCTCCCCCAGCCCATCCACCGCGAGGCACCCCACGACGGAGAGGGCCTGGTTGCGCAGGAGGTAGTAGGAGAGCCGCTCGTCGACGATGGCGTCGGCGACCACGGCCAGCGTCGAGGCCCCTACTCCGAGCCGCTCGAGCAGCGTGGGCAGGTGGGACGAGGCGAGGTAGTAGCCCTGGTTGTCCCGGAAGGCCGCGCCCGTGACCTGGCCCGCCGCATCCAGACGGACGAGCGTGTTCTGCTGGTGGGCCTCCAGACCAATCCCCGTGGCCGCGTACAGGTGCAGCATCGGCACCAGCACGCGATCGGTGTAGCCGGCCACCCACCGCTCGGCGGCCTGCGCCCCGAGGCCGGCCACCAGCTCGCCCAACCGGCTGCGTCCCGCGCCCGGGCGCGGCGCCACCAGCCCGGCCAGGCAGCGCAGCCCGGAGACACCCGGCGGCACCTCTCGCACGGCCACGTCCAGTCCGGTGATGTCCGGCCCCTGCGGCCGTCCGGGCTCGTCCACGGCCAGCCACGCCGGATCCCGGACGATGGAGAATCCGGGGTGCACGTCGAAGGTGCTCCGGGCGTACCCCGCGTCCAGCAGCCGGTTGATCTCCAACCCGCGGCGCAGCTCGGTGCGGGTGGACTCGCGGCGGGAGTTGGTCAGCCGCAGCCCCAGCGAGAGCTTCAGCATCACCCGCGCGTCCGGCCGGTAGACCGTGCGCACGCTGGAGGTGGCCCACCACCGCGACCCCAGCTCGCCCAGCGGCTCCAGCAGCCCGGCGTCGATCAACGCGGCGATACGCGGCCGGTGCAGCAGCTCCCGCGCCTGCCAGGGATGCGCCGGCACCAGCACCCGGCCATCCCCGAGGGTGTGCCCGGCCAGCTCCTCCATCAACCCCACCGCGTCCCGGCCCGCCAGCGACGGGGCCCCGGCGACGGCGTCGTGCGAGACCACCGACGGGTCCGCGGCGAACCAGTGCAGCCGGAACGAGCCCCTCAGCTCCGGGGAGAAGTCCACGGCCTCCGCGGCGGAGATACCGTCGCGGCTCTTCGGCGCGGGGTGGTGCAGGTGCCCCAGCAGCAGCGCCTGCTCCGCCTCGAGGAAGCCATCCACGCCGGGAGGAGGCCGCGGATGCTGGCGGCGGTGCGCCACGAAGTCCGTCACCCGGCGCACCGACTCCGCCGTGCGCTCCACCAGATCCGCCACCGCGTCCGAGGGGACTCCACCCGCGCGGGCGCCCCCCTTCGCGGCGGCCTCACTGGCCACCAGCGCGATGGCGAGGACCGGATCCGCGAAGGCGCCGAGCCGGCCCTTGGGGCCTTCCACGCGCACCGGGCCGAAGCGGTGCCAGCCGGTGGGCGAGCAGTGACGCACCTCGGTGACCAGGGCCAGCCCGGTGGCCGGCAGCGCGAGGCGCAGCGGCCCCGCGGCCACGGGCGTGCGGGTCTCCGCCAGCCAGCATCTCAGCAGCGCCTCCAGGTGCGCGTGCTCCGAGACGCGGCGGGCGTCCACGTCATCCAAGACATCCGTCCGCGGTGCTTCCAGGGAAAGGGCGAGGGCATTCATGCGGCACCTCTCTCGATGCGGGGCGAGCAGGCCCGTCCGGCCTCCAGCACCGCGTCCACGAGCCCGTCGAGGTCCTCGGGCGTGGAGGTGGGGTTGAGCAGCGTGAACTTCAGGCAGACCCGCTCCGGCGAGCCGGGTCCGGCCAGGCGCACCGCGGTGCGGCCGATCAGCGCCGTCCCGGTCTCCAGCAAGCGCCTGCGCAGCGCGCCATTGAGCTCGTCCTCGAAGACGGGGTCCGCGCCGACGCGATAGCGGAACACCACCGTGGTCAGCTCGGCCGGAGCCACCAGCTCCAGCTCGGGCTCGGTGGAGATGCGCTGCTGGGCGTACCGGGCCAGCTCGTGGCAGCGGTCCACCATCTCCCCCAACCCCCGGCGGCCGTAGGCCAGCAGCGTGGCGGCGATCTTCACCGCGTCCGGCCGGCGGGTCGTCTGCAGGCTGCGGCCGAGCAGGCCGTCATACCCCTCGGCCGAGTCGTCGCTCGGGTTGAGGTAGGCGACCTGCCGGTCCAGCGCGCGGAACGCCTTGGCGTCGGAGACCAGCAGCACGCTGGCCGCGGCGGGCTGCCAGCCCAGCTTGTGCAGGTCCACCGTCACCGAGTCCGCCCGCTCCAGGCCCGCCAGCCGGCCCGCGAGCCGCTCGGAGAACAACGCGCCGAAGCCGTAGGCCGCATCCACGTGCAGCCAGACGCCATGCTCGGCGGCGAGCTCCGCGAGCTGCGGCAGCGGATCAATGGAGCCGAAGTCCGTCGTCCCCGCGGTGGCGACGATGGCCAGCGGCGTGCGCTCCGGCCCAAGCCCGCGCAGCAGCTCGGCCAGCGCCTCGGGCCGCATCCGCCGGCGCGCGTCGGTGGGCACGGGCAACACCGCCTCCTCGCCCAGCCCCAGCGCGGCGCAGGCGCGGTGCACCGAGAAGTGCGCCAGCTCCGAGCACAGCACCACCGGCCCGGACAGCGCGGCCACGCCCTGCCGGCGGGCATCGACGCCCCGGCGCAGCGCGGCCGCGTCCCTCGCCAGCAGCAGCCCCAGCAGATTGGACAGCGAGCCGCCCGGGGTGAGCACCCCGTCGGCCCGCGCGCCAAACCCCGCCAGCCGCGTCAGCCCGTCGATCAACCAGCGCTCCACGGCGATCGCCGCCGGCCCGGAGTCGTAGGTGTCCAGCGAGGCATTGCTCGCGCTGGCCAGGGCATCCGCGGCCACCGCCACCGAGAGCGGAGGCGGCTGCAGGTGCGCCACGGCCCGCGGGTGGGACAGGTGCAGGCCCTGCTCCACCAGCACCCGCGCCAGCCGGCTCAGCGCCGCTTGCGTGCCCATGCCCTCGGCCGGGATGCCGGGCTCCGACAGCGCCCGCGTGGCCGTGGCCAGGACGTCGGCCGGGGTGCCCGCCCGCAGCGGCCCCTCTGGCCACCGGGCCCGGAGGGCACTGCCCACCGCTCCCACCAGCGACGCGGAAACCTCGGCGAGCCCCTCGGGGGACCCCGCCAACAAGGACGGCGAGAAGCGGAGCCGGCCTGGAACCACCCCAGCCTCCAGCTCCCTGTCTTCAGATGGTGCCTGCATGATCTCTCCTTGATTTAGACTTTGATAATCATTCTCAACACCATCTCAGACGGAGGGCCTGGTCCGGCCCGGGCAAAAGACGCCCCTTCCCGTCTGGGATGGCACTCACGGCGCGACTGCCCCCGAACCGGGGGTGCGCTCTGAGAATGACATTGCAAATCACTCTCAATTGCGGGCGGCTTGTAGTCGAAGCAGATCGCCATTGTCAAGCAGGTCCGGGAATGCCGTGCTTCCCGGAGAGGCCGTGACCTGGTCGCATCACACCGTGAAGCCGAACAGCGCTCGAGTTCATGGATGCGGCTCACTCCAGTGGCAACAGTCCGGCATCGCTGCCCCCGCAGACGAAAACGCGTTATCAAGTCGGGTTTCCGAGAGCGACTCCCCGCGTAGATTTCCCCCGGTTTCCCTGGCTTCTCCTGACTTTTCGACATCCCTTGCTAAAATGAGAGTCCTCTGTTGGGGGGGGCACTGATGACCTCCGCACTGCTGATGCGCCCGGGCGCCTACGCCTCCCTGGGCCTGGAGGTGGACCATGCGCGGTGAGGCCCTGTCGCACAGTTGGGCGGCACTGCTGTTGGGGGCTGCGCTGCTCACCACCGGCTGCGTGACGCTGGCCCCGCGGCCCGGAGGG
The DNA here is from genome assembly GCF_049060025.1 of Archangium gephyra. Taxonomy (GTDB): domain Bacteria; phylum Myxococcota; class Myxococcia; order Myxococcales; family Myxococcaceae; genus Archangium; species Archangium gephyra_A. The sequence continues at coordinate 10,816,286 of NZ_JBMEQQ010000002.1, read as the reverse complement.
AGGACCTCCGAGGGCCCGCGCTCCCTCGCCACGTTGCGAGAGACGTGGGCCAGCACCTCACTCGAGGCCCCCTCCCCTCCTGCGTCCACCGAGCCGGGCGAGCAGGAGCGGCTGCACCGCCGCCGGAGCGCCCGTGGGCCGGGCCCGGATGCCGCCCTGGCGAGCACGGGCGAGGCGCCCACACGTGAGGTGGCCAGCGCGGGGACTGCCCCCCAGGGCCCTGCCTCCTGCGGAGGTAAGGCCGTGCCCCCAGGCTGGCCCGACTTCTCCTCCGGCGACAGCGAAGCACTCCTCGCCCCCTTTCTCACCTGCAGCTCGCCCGCGGAGTTTCTCGCGCTGCAGGAGCGCGTGGCCATGCCCCGCCTGGTGGAAGCCCTGGATGACTGGCGCGCCGTGCGCCTGGGCGCCCAGGGCACACCGCGCGAGGACGCCGCCCGCCTCCTCAATCGCAAGCGCACCTCGTTTCTGGTGAAGGCCACCGAGCGCCATGGAACCGTCAGAGCCGAGGTGCTCGCCGTCTTCATCGTCAACTCGGCCCATGACGACGACTTGAGGGAGATTCTCTTCCTGTTGGCCCAGGACAAGCGGCTGGAGGAGATGCTCGGACTCCTGCCGGCCTTCCAGGTGGCACTGGAGAAGAGAGGGATAAAACCCACGGCCTGGCCCGATAGGGACTTTGAATGGAAGGACGTGGGCCGAGGCCTTTCCCGCGCTGGCAGGGACGCACTCTCCAGCTCACCCATGAGCGGTGACGGGGCAGCCTTCACCTTCTCCATCGTACGAAGCCACCTGCCGCCGGAGTACCAGGAGGCCCTCGACGAGGCTGAAAAGAGGTGGGCGGAGCAGCACTTCTCGGGCGGCAACGTGGTGCTGGGCGGATTCGATCACCTCACCTTTGGCGTACCGCTGGGCTTTTACGGGCTGCTGGCCAGCACGGGCCATGGCGTGCAGTCGCTGGCACAGGGCAAGTACGAGCAGGCCACGCGCGAGTTGGCGCCGGCGGCGCTGCTGGTGGCCCTCTACGCGGGTGGCAAGGGCGTGCGCCACCTCTCCGAGGCCCGAGGCGCACCGGGTATGAGGCTGCGCCTCCTCACCGGGCTCGAGGCAATGGAGCCGCGGCTACGAGCCCTCCAGGAGACGGCGCGGCAGTTGGAAGGGCTGCTGGGTGTCGACGGCCTGCGGGAGCTGGGCCGATACCTCCAAGCCAGCCGGGAAGCGGGCCGTTTCGTCGCCCTGGGCGGGGCGGACGCCGCCCTGGCACTGTACGAGGCCCGGGGGGATGTGGCGAAGGCGCGGCCGTTGATGTCCAGGGCCAGGCCCGGAGCCTCGAGCTCCTCGCCCGGGAAGAGCGGTGCGGCGACAGGCACTGCTGAGGCCGCCACCCTGGCCTCGCTGGTCGACGATGGGGCGGGCCACACGCGGGAGGTGGTGGAAGCAAAGCTCGCGGCGGTGGAACTCGAGTCGCCGGGTCCGCGCCTGCCCAAGGACGTGAGCGTGCTGGAGAAGCAGCGTCCCGCCCTCGACGCCCCGCCGCCCGAGGCCGGGGGCAACCCACGCTGGCGCGAGTACGTCGACTACTACGAAAAGCGCCTGGGCGAGGTGAAGGAGGGCAAGGCCGCCAAGGGCCCCCTGCCGTGGGGAGCCTACGGGCAGATGCGGGCGTGGTTTGCCCGGGGACTGGCCTTCGAGCGCGTCATGGTGGCACTGCTGGAGGCCGATGCGCAGCTGCCCCGGGCGCGGCGCCGCTTCCTCGGGGACTTCGACAAGCCCCGCGTTGAAACGAATGTGGGCGTGAAGAAACAGGGCCCAGGCCTGCGCTTCGTGGATGTGCTCGTCATCGAAACGGGCGAGCTCGCCGGACGGCCACGCCGCGTGGAGACGTTCAGCTTCAAGAGCCGCGATCTCTCGGGGTTGAGGAGAGAAGCCTTGATGGCCCAGATGATTGAGGACGCGAATGAAGCTTCGCGGAAATACGGCGAGAGCCTGAACGTCCGCCGTGACTCCCTCCAGCCCCTTCTCCACGCGGGCAGCGAGGTGCCGGTCTCGAGGGTTCGCCTCATCTACGAAGGGGGCGACCTCAAGCCCAAGGATGTAGACGTGTTGAATGCAGCCGTGGGGGCGACCAAGGCAGCCGTTCCGGGGGTGGAGGTGTCGTTCCAATGAAGGTGCTGGATTTTCACGGCGTGACGCCGGAGGACAGCCTCAAACTCATATTTGATGGTGCCTTCAACCCCCATGCGGCACTGGAGCGCGAGTTGGAGCCGCTTCTCCAGGCGCTTGATGACCACGCCGGCGAGTGGATGCCGGATGTCGTGAGTGGCAAGCGGCAGCGGAAATACTCACGCACCGCCATCAGGAAGGCCCTGGAAGAGCGGGGCAGCGAAAGATACACACACTGTGGACTCTATCGCACGACGTGGCCCTCGCTGGACATGTCGCTCGGTCTCTATCTACCGCCACTGCCGCCCAGGCTGGACATCCTGCTCAAGGCGGAGCCACTCTCCTTCTTCGCGGAGCCAAAGCGCTGTCACCCATTCGTGGAGATGGTGCGTGCATGGGCCACCCACTATCCGGTCACTTATGCCGCAGCCCACAGCACCCATGACAGGGCGTTGGCGGGCGCTCCCGACTTCGGCCGCGATCAGCAGACCTCCATTCGAGACGGCTTCGACAAGATCTACGAGGTGTGCTGGCTCAACGTCTTCGGCCCCAAGCTGGTGGAAGCGGTTGGCCGCGAGCGCATGCTATCCACCCCAGCCCACCGGGTGGAGGAGCTGCCCAACGGCTCCGTCCTCCTGATGACGTGGCCCACTGTGGCGGATTTCGCCAGCCAGGAGGCACGGCGCGCCCAGGCCCGCGCCCACGTCCACCTCCGGCCGGAACTCGACTTCGACACCGTGCTGCGCACCTTGAATGAGCGCAGTGCCATGCTCACCCCCGTGGAGCCCCGCTTCCACCCGGACCTGGCCCCGCTCCTCTCGCGTGTGGTGGACCGCGCCACCGGTCACGAGCGCCAGCGGAGGATTGCCGAGCTCAACGCGTGGCAACCACCCGAACCTCAGGAGTGGCGCCCCGCCGACTCCGCCCTGCCTCCAGACGTGGACAACCCGGAGCGCGCTCGCGAGCACTACAGCACCCTTGCCGAGCACCTCGTGGCGCTGCTGCACTCGGAGGTGCCCTCCGTCTTCGAGGCCACACCCGCGTCGCTCACGGACGCCGACTTCTACTTCTGGCGAGAGGAATTCCCAACGAGTCGCCTCCGGGAAGCCATCGACGAGCACGCAGTGCCCACCATTGGCGCGTACCTGGGTGAGGTGCTGGTGCGCAACCTCGGTGGCCGGTGGATACCGCGCCAGAAGCTCGAGGAAGCCCAGGTGCTCGTGGGCAACCGCGCCTGGTTGCCCTTCGTTCGGGCGCACCACTACATGACCTCGCGACAGGCGCTTCTGGACTACTCCCTCACCCAACTCTTCCGCGTGGCTGAACGACACCGCTGCTGACGAGCACCTGAACCGGTGCGGCACCGCTCATCATCCCCGCGACGTCCGGTCACACCGTGAAGCCGAACAGCGCCGCCGCGTTGGCGGTGGTGACTTCGGCCACCCGCTCGAGCGTCACGCCCTTCAGCTCCGCGACCTTCTTCGCCGTCTCGACGACGTACGAGGGCTCGTTCTTCTTGCCGCGGTACGGGATGGGCGCCAGGTACGGGCTGTCCGTCTCCACCATCAGCCTGTCCAGCGGCGCGAAGCGCACGGCGTCCTGGAGCGCCTCGGTCTTCTTGTAGGTGACGACACCCGACAGCGACAGCAGGAAGCCCAAATCCAGGTAGCGCCGGGCCGCCTCGGTGTCTCCCGTGAAGCAGTGGATGACGCCCTTGCTGAGACCCTCCTCCTTCAGGATGGCCTCGCACTCGGGATGCGCATCCCCGCCCTTCGTCGACTCGCGCACGTGCACCACGAGCGGCTTGCCCAGGCGCTTCGCCAGCGCGCACTGCTTGCGGAACACCTGCCGCTGCACCTCCCGGGGCGAGTGCTCGTAGTAGTAGTCGAGCCCGGCCTCACCCACCGCGTGGATCTCCGGGCGGGCGCAGGTGCGCTCCAGGTGCTCCAGGTCCGCCTCGGTGGCCCGCTCCGCCTCGTGCGGATGGATGCCGAGCGTGGCCGTGAGGAACTCCGGATGCGCGGCGGCGACCTCCAGCGCGATGCCCCAGTCTCCCGGGCCCTGGAACTGGCCCACGATGACGGCATGCACCAGCCCGGCGGCACGCGCGCGCTCCAGCGCGGCCTCCACGTACGCGGAGTCGGCACGGTCGAAGTGGCAGTGGGAATCAACGAGCCTCATGGCATCTCCTGGATGAGCTCGGAGAAGCTCGGCACGGGACTCCTGCGACAACGAGGGCAGCACCGCGCGGACGCGGTCCCGGCCCTCGGGGACGCCGAGCAGCCACAGGCCCTCGGCGGCATCGAGCCGGTAGTCCTCGGGGACTCCGGGCTCATCGAGCAGGGCGAGCAGCCACGGCAGGGCCTTCGGGTCCGCCAGGCGACCCAGTCCCCGCGCCGCCGCGCCCCGGCAGTCGTCCTTCTTGTTGGTGATGATGGTCTGCAGCCGCTCGAGCGCGCCCGGGGCCTTCACCTCGCCACACAGCTCCACGGCGAGGGCCCGGTCCTGGGCCCAGCTCCACCGCCGCCGCTGCGTCCGCTTGAGGAGCCACGCGGCCCCCTCGGCATCGCCCAGCTTCGCGAGCACCCCGGCCGCCTGCGTGCGATCAAAGGCCGGCAACATGAAACGGCGGAACAGGCGCTGCACGGCCGGCAGCGCACGCGCATCCCCCAGCTCGGCGAGCGCCCCGAGCGCACGGAAGCGGAGCAGATCCTCCTCGAGCGCCTCCACGAGCACCTCCAGCCCCGCGGGGTGCTTGAGGGCGGCCATGCCCCGGGCGGCCTCGAAACGGACCTCGAAGATGGGATCCTCGAGGGCCCGGGCCAACAACCCGCGGCAGTCGGACCGGGTGAGGTCCGCGAGGCGCCCCGCTGCCTCCAGCCGCACGAGGCTCTCCTCATCCGCGAGCTGCGTGGCGAAGAAGCCGGGAAGCTCCTCGGCGGGGAGCATCGCGGTGGCCATGCCCACGCCCAGGCGGCGCACGGCCACCTGCTTGTCCGCGAGCAGCCGCTGGAACGACGCGGAGAAGCTCGGGCGCGCGAGAGGCGTCCTCCGCGGCGAGATGGAAGAGCAGCTCCGCCGCCTCGATGCGCAAACCCGGGTGCTTCTCGCGCTCGAGGGCGAGGAGCGCCCGGTCCCGTTCGGCCCGCCAGTCCGTCACGCTCACTTCACCTCGGAGCCGGGAGGCATGTCCCCCGGATCCAGCAAGGAGAGCTCCTTCCCGCCAGGTCCGGCGGTGAGGATCATCCCGCGCGACTCGATGCCCCGCAGCATGCGCGGCTTGAGGTTGGCCACCACCACCACGTTGCGGCCCTGCACCTGCTCGGGCTGGAAGGCCTCGGCGATGCCGGAGCAGATGGTGCGTGGCTGTCCCTCGCCCAGGTCCACCGTGAGCTTCAGCAGCTTGTCGGCCTTGGGCACGCGCTCGGCGGCGAGCACCTTGCCCACCTTGAGCACCACCTTGCCGAAGTCACCGATCTCGATCTCCCCCGGAGCGGCCTCGGCGGCGGGCGCGGCGGCCTTGGCCTCGGCGGGCTTCGGCTCGGCGGCCTTCTTCTCGCCCTTGTCACCCTTGCCCTTCTTCTCCTCCTTGGCCGGCTCGGCGGCGGCGGGAGGCTGGCCGAGGATGGCGTTGACGCGCTCCTCCTCCAGACGCGGCAGGAGCGGCTCGGGGGTGCCCACGGGCCGGCTGCGATCGAGCAGCGGGTAGCGCGCGGTGGCGAGCGCCTCGAAGGTGAGCGCCGGCGCGTTGAGCTGCGCGAAGAGCTTCTCCGTCACGCGCGGAATCACCGGCGAGAGCAGCGCGCCCAGCAGGTAGGCCACCTCGGCGGCGTCGCTCAGGTCGGCGCGAGCGGCCTCGGGGTCCGTCTTCACCTTGGCCCAGGGGGCCGCGGTCTGGAGGAAGCCGTTCGCCGACTGGGAGATCTCCGTGATGATGCGGATGGCGTTGCGGTACTCGAGCTTCTCGTACGCCTCGCGCACCTCGGGGACACGGGCGAGCGCGGCCTCCACCAGCGCCTTGCCAGCCCCCTCCTTCGTGGCGGGAGCCAGCCGCTTCTCCAGCGCGGCACCCGCCAGCATGGACAGGCTGCGGTTGGCCAGGTTGCCGATGTTGTTCACCAGCTCGCCGTTCACGCGCAGGCGGAAGTCCTTGAGGCTCAGGTCGAGGTCCTCGACTCCGGGGCCCAGCATGGCCGCGTAGAAGTAGCGCAGGTAGCTCGGATCGAGCTGCTCCAGGTAGGCGCGCGCCGCGATGAGCGTGCCGCGGCTCTTGCTCATCTTCTCGCCGTTGACGGTGAGGTGGCCGTGCACCTTGATGGCATCGGGCCGCTTGAGGCCGGCCACCTTGAGCACGGCGGGCCAGAAGAGGGCGTGGAAGTAGACGATGTCCTTGCCGATGAAGTGGACGATGCGCGCGTCACTGCCCTCGGCCCAGTAGTCCAGGGCGCTCTTCGCCTTGCCCGTCGTCTGGGCCCACTTCTCCGTGGTGGCGATGTAGCCGATGGGAGCGTCCAGCCAGACGTAGAAGTACTTGTCCGTCTCACCCGGGATGGGGAAGCCGAAGTACGGGCCGTCGCGGCTGATGTCCCAGTCCGCCAGACCCTGCTCGAAGAAGCCCTGGAGCTGGGTGGCGAGACCCTGGTGGAGGAACCCGGGCTTGCGCAGCGTCTCCTGCAGGAAGTCCCCGTGACGCGATAGCTTGAAGAAGAGGTGCGGGGACTTGCGGCGCACCGGAGGCGTGCCGCACAGGGCACACCGCGGCTCGATCAGATCCGTGGGGGCGTAGGCCTTGCCGCACTTCTCACAGGCGTCGCCGTACTGCTCGGGCGCCTTGCAGTTGGGACAGGTGCCCTTGATGAAGCGGTCCGGGAGGAAGCGCTTGTCGGTCTCGCAGTAGGCCTGCTCGACATCGCGCTTCTCGATGTCCCCGTGCTCCTTCAGCCGCCCGTAGATCAGCTCGGCGTAGTGCTTGTTCTCGGGCGAGTTGGTGGAGTGGAAGTAGTCGAACTGGACCCCGAACTCGCGGAAGTCCGCCTGATGCGCCTCGTAGAAGCGCGCGATGAACTCCTCGGGTTTGAGGCCGTGCTTGGCGGCGTTCAGCTCGATGGGCGTGCCGTGGGTGTCGTCGGCACAGAAGTAGACGACGTCCTTGCCGCAGGAGCGCTGGAAGCGCACGTAGATGTCGGTCTGGACGTACTCGACCATGTGGCCCAGATGGATGGGGCCATTGGCGTACGGCAGCGCGCTGGTGACGAGGATTCTCTCCGCCATGGGTTCTCCTGAAGGGCGGCGGACATTAGCCGCTCGGAGGGCTCCGGTCATCGGGAAGTAATGAAAGAACGTGCCGGATGCACCGGGGCCCCGGAGCTGTTATCGACCCCACACGATGTGCACCATCGTCATCCTCCGCCACATCCACCCCGAGTGGCCGCTCGTGCTGGCCGCCAACCGCGATGAGCTGTACGCCCGCCCGGCCGCCGGTCCCCAGGTCCTGTCCCTCTCTCCCCGGGTCGTCGGAGGCCGCGACCTGGAGCGTCAGGGGACGTGGATGGGAGTGACGGACGGCGGCTTCTTCGTGGGTCTGACGAACCAACGGGGCTCCGCGAACCTGACGCGGGCCCCTCGCTCCCGGGGCGAGGTGGTGATGCGCGCGCTCGAAGCCGGGAGCGTGGAAGGGGTCGACCGCTACCTCGCGGGGCTGGATGCCCGGGAGTACAACCCCTTCAACCTCCTCTACGGGAACGCGGAGCTGCTCCGGGTGGCGTACGCCCGCCCGGACGCCGAGCGGATACACGCGGAGGACGTCCCGCCGGGCGTCCACGTGCTGCCCAACGACGTGCTCGACACCCCGGTCCTGCCCAAGGTGGCGAGGGCCCGGAAGCTGGCCGGGAAGGCCGCCCGGAAGCCCTGGACCGAGGCCGTCCGGGATCTCCAGGCGCTGCTCTCGGACCACCTGCTGCCCGAGCGCGTGCCGGAGCTGCTCCTCGAGGAGGACTACCCCCGGAAGCTCCACGAGCGCATCCGCCAGTACCAGGCGCTCTGCATCCACACACCCGGGTATGGGACGCGCTCGTCGGCCATCGTCGCGCTGGCGCCCGGACGGGTGGCCCACTACCTCGCCGCCGACGTGACGCCATGCCAGGGGCCGTACCAGGACGTCACGCCCCTGCTCTACCCGCGGTGACGGCCCAGGTCACACACGGGACCCGACCAAAGAGGTCTCGACTTCCCACGGGAGAAGTTGCATCCTCGCCTCGACCTTGGAGGTAGAGGCATGGACTTGAAGGTGAGGCAGGAGTTGGAGCGTGCGGGGCTCGTGCTGGACTGGCCCGAGCGGCTCCAGGTGGCCATCGAGGCTCACGGAGGACGGGCAGGCGATACCGCAGGGTGAAGAGGTGCCGGTGGTGGACGAGTCGTGGACGATGGCTCATGTGAAGCTCGCGCCCATCTCGCGGCTCTGGACGGCCACGGACATGACGCCGTTCCTGCTACAGACGCCCCCGCATCACGAGTCCTTCCTGCGCCTGCTGGAGTCGACGGCGGGCATCTACTGCACGTCGATGAACCAGCCCGAGACGGATGCCGAGTTCGAGCGGCTCTACCGCCTGCTGCGCCGGAACCCGGATGGACAGGACGCCCACCCGCTCTTCTCGTACCTGCGAGCGGCGGCGCGCCTGTACATGTCGCTGCGCAGCGTGAGCCGGGGCGAGTACGAGGCCCTGACCTACCGGCTCGCCAGGATGGCCCGGCGCTTCCGCTCGCACGAGGGCAGCACCAACTACCACCGCAAGGTGGTCTTCTCCGTGCTCGGGCCCTGAGCGTCAGCCATGCGAACCCGCACATTCATCTGGGCTGTCCCCGTGCTGGCCCTCCTGGCGTTCGTGGCGATGGCCCGGGAGCCCGACGTAAAGACCGAGATCAGGACCCTGTTGATGTCGGACCACCCCGGCCAGGCGACCCCCCACATCTACGTCTCCGGGCAGGTCTCCACCGTGCTGCGCTTCGAGCAGGAATGCGATCCGGCCAACACGAAGCTCGAGGGGTGGGAGGGCCGGTTCGAGCGCCCGCTCGTGGGGAGCAAGAAGGTGGTGCTGGAGCCACTGCGTGACCTCGACGAGGACGAGCGGATTCCCCTGCGCGTGACGCTCGCGGACGGGACCGAGTATGCGTTCCTCGTGAGGCCACCCCGCGGTGAGAAGTGGGCGTGGACGGATCATCAGGTGCGCGTGTTCAAGGATCGCGAGAGCTACAACGCGATGCACGCGGCCCTCAACGACGCCCTCAAGAGAGAGCGCAAGCTGCGTGAGGAGAACGAGCGCCTCACGAGGGAAGAGAACTCGGTGGACCACGCCTTCGCCACGCTGCTCGTCAATGGGGAGGTGGAGAAGACGCCCTTTCGGAGGAAACGAGTGGCGGCCCTCAAGATCGAGGACATGGACATCCAGGTCGAGGCCTTCGAAGGGCCAGGGAAGGCTGCGGCCGTGATTCACCTGACCAACACGTACAACGACGAGCCGTGGAGATTCAGGGAGGCCCGGCTGACCACCGACCTCATGTCCCACACGACTCGCCCCTTCGCGCTCCGCATGGAACGGGCCGAGATCGCCCCCGGTCAGTCAGGAAGGATCGCGGTGGTGGCGGACCAGAGTGCGTTCGAATCGAAGGAGGGCCTCGTTGATCTGGCCCTGGCGATCTTCCGCGAAGACGGGCAGTTGCAGGTGGTTGTGAACCTGGATCAGACGCTGATTCGGAAGTAGAGGTGTCGTTCATGCCCATGACCAAAGCGCTCTTCATCGGCTCTGTCCTTCTCCTCTGTACGTCCGCTGGCTGCACCACGACCAGTGGCGGTGTGGTGGCACTGCGCCCGGATGGAACCCCGGGCCCTCAGGAATGCCCGGAGGAGTCCAAGAAGGCGATGCGCTATATGAAGCTGCGCGTCGGGGATGGAGCGTGGGTGGAACTCGACGCGAACCAGATCAAATCAAGGCCCATCACGCTCTACGACGGTCCCATTGAGAGCATGCTCCAGGGCGGACTCGGTACGCTCGAATCCACCACCCGTCTGTACGGGCAGGTCTGGACGGGCGGCCCCCAGGTCGTCATCCGGTACTACGAGGCCCACCCACCCGAGAGTGAGAAGGTGCCCATCTGCGCGGTGGCCCGACTGAGTGAGAATCAACTCCGGAAGCGGCCCGAATCGCTGCCTGGAACCGCCATCCTCGACTTGTCCGTCGCCGGGGTCGACATCGTGGATTCGTTCCGCTGAGCGCGTGTTTCAGCAGGACGCCATCTGAAGGCCGCGGGCTTGAAACACCTGCCGGACGAGTCACTCGTTGACGTCAACGAGCGATGTAGGCACATATGCCACACCACTCATTGACGTCAACGAGTGAGTGGCACTGCCTCCCCTGCCCGCGCCCCCGGATGCCACGCCCGTTGTCAGGATTTCCCGCGGCATTTCGTCCCTATGTGTAGCTGCCCGGCCGGAGATGCCGAACACGCACTGGATAATCGTCTGAAAAACGATCGCGGTTCGACTCCGCCCATGACCTGGAATGGTCAGCCAACCCAACGGCATCTCCACTCGGGCAGCGACTCCTTCCTTCTCAGCCCTGGAGCCTGAGGTCTCCACCTCGGCCCAGTCCGGCGCCCTCCTCCACCCCGTGGCCGAGCGGCTGCACCGCGTCCAGCGCGCGCTGCAGGTCCGCCCAGAGATCCTCGGGGCACTCCAGGCCCACGCTGACCCGGAGCATCCCCGCGGTGATGCCGCCGGCCTCGCGGTTCTTCTCGTCCACCACGCGGTGCGTGAGGCTCGCCGGATGCTGGATGAGCGTGTCCACCGAGCCGAGGCTCACCGCCGGGGTGAGCAGCTCCACCCGCTCCATCACCTGCGCCGCGGCCTTCGCGCCACCCGCCACCTCGAAGGACAGGAGGCATCCGGGCCCCCGCATCTGCCGCCCGAGGAGCCCCTCGGGGTCTCCCCCCGCGAGCCCCGGGTACCACGTGCGGGCCACGGCGGGGTGCGAGGCCAGCTTCTGGGCGAGGAACATGGCTCCGCGCTGCGACTCGCGGACGCGGACGGGCAGCGTCGCGAGGCCGCGGTGCAGCATGTAACCCGCCTCGGGGTGGAGCACGCCGCCCGTGGCGATGCGCACCTGGCGCAGCCGCGCCGCCCAGGCCGGGCTCGTGGCCACCACGCCGCCCATGACGTCCCCGTGCCCCCCGAGGAACTTGGTCGCGCTGTGCAGCACCAGCGAGGCCCCGAGCGCGAGCGGGTTCTGCAGCACGGGCGTGGCGAAGGTGGAGTCCACCAGCACCGGCACCTCGCCGGCCTGGGCCACCACCCGGGCGATGTCGATGAGCGCCAGCGTGGGGTTGGCCGGCGTCTCCACGACGACGAGCACCGTGTCCGGACGCAGCGCCTTGCGCACGTGGTGCGGATGCGTCCAGGTGACCTCCACCCCCAGCAGGCCGCTGTCCAGCAGGTGATCCGTGCCGCCGTAGACGGGACGGCAGGCCACCACGTGCTTGCCTCCCTGGCGCGCCGCGAGCAGCACCGCCGTCAGCGCGGCCATGCCCGAGCCAAACGCCACCGCCTCCTCGGCCCCCTCCAGCGCGGCCAGCGCCTTCTCGAAGCGCACCACGGTGGGGTTGTGCAGCCGGGCGTAGATGGGGTTGTCGCGCAGGGGACCGCCCTGGGCGAGCGCGTCGAAGCACTCGCCAATGCCTCCCATGCTGCCCACGGGATAGGTGGTGGAGAGATCGATCGGCGGCGCATGGACGCCGAGGTCCGCCAGATCCTCACGGCCGGAGTGGACCGCACGCGTTTCGAAACCGAGCTTCCTCATCCGAATTTCCTCCCGTTAGAAGGCCACGGGAAGAAATTACGCATTCATGGGCCGGAGAGACATCGAATAGGTTGCGGAACCACCCGGTGGAACCAGGGCGGGACCGAATTGGCTTCGGCCGGGCCCCGTCACTGCCGCAATGGCAGCAGGAGGGTGAACCGGGTTCCGCGGCCCGGCTCCGACTCCACCGAGATGGAGCCGTTGTGGTTCTCCACCACCTTGCGGCCGATGGCCAGCCCGATGCCCTGTCCCGGGCTGTCCGGATCCAACTTCCGCAGTGCCTCGAACACGTAGTCGCTGTAGCGGTTGTCGAATCCCTTCCCGTTGTCCGCGAAGACGATCCGCGCGAAGTCGGTGTAGTGGTACTTGCCCGTGTTCGCCCGGTAGCTGTTGTGCTGGATGAGGTAGCTCTCGATGTCGATCCGCGGGAGTTCCTCGGGTCTGCGGAACTTCACCGCGTTGTCGATGAGCTGGAAGAACAGCATCATCAGTTGCCTGCGCCGTCCCTGGAGCACGGGGAGCGGCCCGCTGTGCAGCTCGAACCCCATCCCGGTTCTCTCGGCCACCAGTTGCCGGGCGTTGCCCATGACGTCGCTCAGGTCCACCTCCTCGAGCGGCTCGTGGGTTTCATCCAGTGACACGAACTCCTGGAGCGCCAACACCAACTGCTCCATCCGCGCGCTCTGGACCTTGATCCGATCCAACGAGCGCTGGCCCGTCACCGACAGCCCCTCCCGGTCCTGCTGGGTGAAGAGACTCGAGAACATGGAGAGCTTGCGAATGGGCTCTCGCAGGTCATGGGCCAGGATGGTGCTGAGGCGGGTGAGCTCCTGGTTCTTCTGCTCCAACCGGAGGAGCTTCCGGTCGAGCTCCCGCGCATGCAGCTCCAGCTCCTGCCGGGCCCGGATCAGCTCCTCGTTGCTGCGCAGCGCCTCTTCCGCCACCCGCTTCGCCGCCAGCAGCTCGTCCTCGTACTTCCCCCGGTTGCGCACCGGGATGAGCGCGCATTGATTGACGGCCGCCCCCTCGCGCTCCTTCCGGACGGCGTTGAGGAGCACGGGGATGCTCTCCCCGTTCCTGGAGCGCAGCGAGAGGAAGATCTCCTCCGCCTTGCCGTGCATGCGGATCAGCGGGAAGAGGTGGGTCTGGTAGAACATGCGGCTCGCCAGCGTCAGGAGCGACTCGACGCGGCTGCCCACCAGCTCTCCGGAGGCGTACCCCAGCATTCCCGCCAGTGTGTCATTGGCGGCAACGAGGGCTCCGTCATCGGTGAACGAGAAGAAGCCACAGGGCGCGGTGTTCAGCAGTTCGTCCACGAGGTGCGTGCACGAGGCGTCAGGACAGGGAGGACTGACCCAGGTAGTCCTTGATGAGGGAGATGGTCTCCTCGGGAGCGCTCATGTGCGGGCAGTGCCCCGTGGCCCGGGTGATCCGCAGCGTGCTGTGCGCCAGGTTCCGGTGAAGGTACTCGCCCACCTGCACGGGGGCGATCAGATCCTCCGAGCACTGGATGATGAGCGAGGGGACCGTCAACTTGGGGAGATCCTTCCGGTTGTCGGAGAAGAACGTCACCTCCGCGAACCGGCGGGCGATGGTCGGATCCGTGGAGCAGAAGCTCTCCGTCAACTCCTGGTTCAGCTCCGGCCGGTCCGGCCGGTTCATGACCATGGGCGCCAGGAAGTTCGCCCAGCCGATGTAGTTCTTGTCCATCGTATCCAGCAGCTCCTCGATGTCCTGCCGCTCGAACCCGCCCACGTAGCCGGGAGCCTCGTTGATGTAGCGGGGAGAGGGGCCCACGAAGACGAGCCGCCGGAAGCGCTCGGGCTCGCGGATGGCGGCCAGCAGGCCGATCATGCTGCTGACGGAGTGGCCCACGAAGATGACGTCCTTCAAATCGAGGGCCTGGCAGATGTCGAGGATGTCCTCCGCGTAGCCGTTCAGGCTGGAGTACCGCTCGCGGTTGTACGCGCGGAGCTTCCGATCTGCCCGAGCCGACGTAGTCGAACAGGATGACCCGGTAGTCCGCCTCGAAGGCGGGGGCCACGAAGCGCCACATGTGCTGATCGCAGCCGAAGCCGTGCGCGAAGAGGATCGCCCGGGTTCCCCTGCCCGTCACCTGGACGTTGTTCCGGGTGAGGATGTTCTGGGCCGGGGGCTTCGAAAGCCGGAGAGACGTGTCTTCGCGGTGGAGCATGACTTCATGCGTTACCGCTTGAGCGCGGTCCCCACCAGCACCGAGGACCGCTCCAGCGGACCCGCCCCGGCTTTCTGTTCGGTGGTCCGGGTTTCAGTCCGAAGCGGGTTCGAAGTTCGACACTTCGACCGGGTGAATCCACGCCGGCCAGAATACGCTTCCATACATGGAAGGAACCGCGAACCTGGACGCCATCGACTACGCCATCCTGGAGGCGCTGCAGAAGAACGCGCGGCTGTCGAACAAGGAGCTGGCCGCCGAGGTGGGGCTCGCGCAGTCGAGCTGCCTGGCGCGGGTGACGCGGCTGCGCGAGACGGGCGTGCTGAAGTCCTTTCACGCCGAGGTGGACGCGCGAGCGGTGGGCATCGGACTGCAGGCGATGATCGCCGTGCGGCTGAGGCAGCACTCGAGGGAGCTGGTGGAGGAGTTCCGCCGCCACGCGCTGTCGCTGCCGCAGGTGCTGGCCGTCTACCACGTGGCGGGGGCCAACGACTTCCTCGTGCACGTGGCGGTGCGGGACGCGGACCACCTGAGGGACCTGGGCATGGACGCCTTCACCACCCGGCCCGAGGTGGCCCACCTGGAGACGTCGCTCATCTTCGAGTACGTCCGCAGCCCCGGGCTCCCGCTCTACGGGCCGAAGGGAGCCGCCCAGCGCCTGGCGGCCCCGAGCGCCGAGCCCGTCAAGCGGCCCCGCAAACGGTCCAGAGCAGCCGCTCGATGACGAGCTTGCCGCTGGCGGAGGACTTGAGGGCCAGGTCCGCATCGGCGCAGGCCACCAGCGCGTCGAGCAGCTCGCGCCGCTTGTAGCGCGCCGCTCCCTGCATGGCGAGGAACGCCGCATACGGGTGCGGAGCCTTGCCCTTGGCCGCCTTGGCCTCCTCCTCGACCCTCGGGAACACGCGCGACTTGAAGTCCGGGTACGAGCGCGGCAGCGAGCCGTTCGCGTACTTCTCCAGCCGCTCGTGGTTCTCCAGCATGCCGCGCGTGATGGAGGCCACCGCGCCCAGCAGTTGCAGCCCGTGCACGCCCTGCCCCATCGCGTCCATCGTGTAGTCCAGCGCCGCCTTGAAGTTGCGGTTCTGCAGCGCCTCGGACAGCTCGAAGAACTCCTCCTCGCGCGTGTGCGCCACCAGCAGCGCCACGTCCTGGGCCTCGATCGTCGCGCCCTGCGCGTACACCGCCAGCTTCTCCAGCTCCGACTGCAAGAGCCGCACGTTGCCGCCGATGCGCTCCTTGAGCTGCTCCGCCGCGCCCTTGCCCAGCTTCTTCTTGAAGGGCCGGAGGAACTCCTCGGCGAGCGGCTCGAGCTCGAAGTCCTTGTGGCGCGCCGCCACCTTGCGCTCGACGACGCGGCCCTTGTCCGCCGCCAGCTTCACCAGCGGGTTCTTCGCATCCACCTCCGAGGCCGCCAGCACCAGCGCGTGCCCCGGCGGCACGCCCTTCTGGAACAGCTCCAGCAGCGCGCTCGCGTCCCCCTCGGGCGCGGTGATGCGCTCCTCGCGGCAGAACGCGGCCACCTCCTTGAGGAAGACCAGGTCCGCCTCGGCGAGATCCACGTTCAGCTCGTCCTTCCACTGCTCCACCGACGGCGCCCCCGAGGCCCCCGGATCCAACTGGTCCGCGCCCCACCCCGCCCGCGCCGCCAGCGCCAGCAGCCGCCGCGCGCCCTCCTTGCGCTTGCCCGCCTTCCACGCCTCGCGCGCCTTGCCCAGCGCGTCTCCGCGGCCCTTCTTCGGCGCGAGGAACTCCGGGTCTCGCACCAGCACCACCTTGCGCCCCGGGAAGAGCGGCAACGTGGCCAGCTCCTGCGCCACCTCGCGCGGCGAGCCCGCGTCCAGCACCGCGAAGTTCAGCCCCGCCGAGGCGTCCGGCAGCAGCACCTTCACCAGCTCGTCCGCGCCCCGGCGCACCAGGTACTCCTCGCCCCACAGCAGGTAGAGCGGAGCCACCTTGCCGGCCTTCGCCTCGTCCAGCACGTCCTCGATGTCCGCCGCGCTCATCGCCCCTCCAGCAGCTCGATGAGCATCCGCTCGAGCTGCAACCTCGGCGCCGCATTGCGCTCCAGGATGGTGTTCTTCGTCTTCTCCAGCAGCGCATGCCGGCGGTGCAGCACCGTCTCGTGCGTGCGCGCCGCCACCTCTTGCGCGAGCGGCAACAGGTCCTGGTTGGCCAGCCGCTCCACGCCCGCCTTGGCCAGGGTCACATCCCGCGTCCACATGGAGAGGATGGAGAGCGCCTGCTCGGCCTCCTCGCGCGAGGCACCGAACGTCTCGGCCCAGCGCAGCATCGCGCCCACCTGGCCGGGCTGGAGGGCCTCGAAGCCGCTGATGATGTCCTTGCGCGCCGCGAGCGCGTCGAGATCCAACGCCAGGGCCCGGCCCAGACTGCCGCCCGCCATCACCGCCGCGAGCTGCGCCGTCTGGGGGTCCAGCTTGCGCTCCTTCTGGAGACGCTCGGCGACGAGCTCCACGGGCAGCGGGCCGAAGTACACCTTGCTGCAGCGGCTGCGGATGGTGGGCAGCATCTTGTCCGGCGCCGAGGCCAGCAGGATGAGCGTGGTCTCCGAGGGCGGCTCCTCGAGCGTCTTGAGGAAGGCGTTCTGCGCCTGCGGGTTCATCATGTGCGCATCCACGACGATGGCCACCTTGCGCTTGGACTCGAGCCCGCGCAGGGTGATGCGCTCCAGGAGCCCACGGATCTGCTCCACGCGGATTTCGCGGCTGGGGGTGCCCTGGATGTCCGAGCGCCCCGCGAGCCCGCGCTCGACGCGCTGGGCATCGGGCATGAGCCAGGAGACGTCCGGGTGGGCGCCCTTGCCGATGCGGGTGCAGCTCGAACAGGAGCCACACCCTTCGTTGGGTTTCTCCGGGCACGTGAGGGCCTGGGCGAGCCCCACGGCGGCGAGTTCCTTGCCGACGCCCTCGGGCCCGGCGAAGAGATAGGCGTGATGAACGGAGCCGCCGCGCAGAGCCGCGAGGAGGGCATCAATGGCGCGAGGCTGTCCGACGACCGAGGCCAACGTCATGGCGCGTGTATCCCCGCTCGCGGAGCACCCGTCAACCACTCATGGGGTAGACCTCCCCTCTCCCGCCGGGAGAGGGTCGGGGTGAGGGTATCGAACCCCATGGGTTGACCCCGTGTACGCCCCCTCTCCCGCTGGGAGAGGGCTGGGGTGAGGGTCATCCCTTCGCCCGGCTCCGGGTCTTCAGGGTCTTCTGTCCCACGGAGCAAGCGGGGAGCAACTTGCACCGGGCACAGTTCTCCGGAATGGGCTTCGTGGGGCACACACCGCTCATGCCGTAGTGACACAGCGCGAAGTCGAAGCGCACGGGGTCCGCGGCATCCAGGGCGCGCAGGGAGGCCGTCACCTCCTCGGCGGTGCGCCAGCTCAGGTCGTTGCGGCGAGTCAGCCCCAGGTGTTTCGAAATCCGCCCGATGTGCGTATCCAGCGGGATGAGCAGCGCCGAGGGACTCACCCGCTTCCAGATGCCGAGGTCCACACCATCCGGCCCGCGAACCATCCACCGGAGGAACAGGTTGAGCCGCTTGGCCGCTCCGGCCCCGAGGGGTGAGGGCAACAGGTGCTGCAACCCGCGCTCGGGCCCGAGCACCTCGCGCAACCGTCCCATGGGCACGTCCCGCAGGGCGGAGGTGAAGGCATCCAGCGCGCCGTGCCAGGAGCCGCGGGCCTCCAGCCCCTGGACGAAGAGCGCCTCCAGGCTCCCGAGCTTCGCGCAGGGCCCGGCCCATGCCCAGCAGCAGCACCGCCACGTCCGTGCCCACGTTGAAGCGGTAGACGAAGCCCGAGAGCAGCTCGCGCGCCCCGGCCACGTCCAGTGCGCGCACGAAGGCGGCCGGAGACGGTCCCATGCGCTTGAGCAACGCATCCACCTTGGGCCGGAACAGGTCCGCGCGCCCGTACGCCAGCGCGGCGGCCAGCAGCGCGCTCACCTCGATGTCCCTCGGGTCGCGGTAGCGGTGCGGAAACTCCAGCGGGTCGAACGCGATGCGGGCCTGGCTGTCCGTCGATGCCAGGAAGGCGTCCAGACAGGGGCGCAGGCGCTCGGCGTCGCGCGGGCTCAGCCCGGTATGTCCTCGAGCTCTCGGGGGCATGGTTCAGACACTCCGTAGCCTGGAGCAACGCGCTCCGCCACGGAGTTCATCCTCGGCCGCCCCCCGGCTGCCCCGAGGAGGTTTTTTGGTGGGATTCCCCTCCCCCGCGTGCAAGCTGCGCACGTGCAGGCACGACTCAGTGAGACCCTTCAAGCGTGGATGCCTCCCGCCGGCAGTGCGGAGGCGGCGTATGCGGCCAGCTTCCAGCGCATGGCCGAGCTGCTGCTCAACACCGCCACCTGCTACGTCGGCGGACAGCCCCACCGCTTCACCGAGGCTCGAGTTCTACTTCACCAGCCCCTCCCATCCAGACCCCTTCACCCATGGCGACCCGATGCAGTGCGAGCGGGGACGCTGGTACTTCCACCGCACGGGCAGCCAGTACCGCGGAGGCAGCTACAAGGGACTGGACATCGCCATCGGTGAACCGGGCGCTCCCGGGGGCATCCTGATTCGCGGAATGGAGCAGCTCGGAGACACCCACAGGCTGCTCGATGGTCCGTCCCTGTGCGTCGACCACATCCTCGCGCTCACCGGCCAGGCCTCCATCGCTTCGCTGGTCTCGGCCTTCGGCCGTGGCGTGGACCCGGAGCCGCCGGGCACTTCGCCCCTCTACGTGCTGCTGGACGCCGCACCGGTCCCCGCGCGGAGGGTCTACGCCTCGGCCCGAGTAGGGCTCACCCTCAAGCGAGGCACCTCCGACGAGCGGGTCCGTTTCCTCTCCCGCCCCTACCGGTTCCTGACGGAGCCGGCACGCATCAAGAAGGGACGGCTGCATGTCGCCGTTGCACTCCACGCCCAGGGCCACCCGGCGGAGGAAGTGGCACGGCTGACGGGCTCCACCGTGTCGCAAGTGCGCCGGTACACCGCCCAATACGAAGCGGGCAGAGGCCGTGCTCCCGCGGAGTTCGCCCGGGATCTGTCCACGGACGAAACCTGCCAGTTACTCGGCGCCTGCGCGCGTTGAAGAGCGGCGCGACGTCGAGCTCCACGTCCGGTCTTCGCCATGAGGGTAGACTCCAACCCGTCGCGAGCCTGCCTGCTCGCGCGTAGCCGTCAGATGGAGCGAGCATTGAAGCGTTCGTCATGGGGAAGAGCCTGGAAGTTGCTGCCGCTGGTCTGCGTGTGGCTGGGTTGCGGCGTGCCTGGAGGGAAGGAGACACACGGGCGGCACCAGGCCCCGCTGGCGGCCGGGCCGGTATCGACGCTGCGCGCCCCCCACTCCTTCCACACGGCGACGCTGCTGCCCTCGGGCAAGGTGCTGGTGGCCGGAGGGGACCAGAACGTCGCCGAGGAGTACGACCCGGCCACGGGCACCTGGAGCCTGACGGGCCCGATGAGCAAAGGCCGCTACACCGCCACGGCGACGCTGCTGCCCTCGGGCAAGGTGCTGGTGGCCGGTGACTTCCTGGACCCCGTCGGCTCCACCTCCGCGGAGGTGTACGACCCGGCCACGCGCACCTGGAGCCTGACGGGCCCGATGAAGAACGAACGGCTCTTCAACACCGCGACGCTGCTGCCCTCGGGCAGGGTGCTGGTGGTGGGCCGGGGAGAACCGGAGGAGTACGACCCGGACACCAACACCTGGCGCTCGATGCGGGCGATGGCCCAGGACCGCGCCGACCATACGGCGACGCTGCTGCCCTCGGGCCGGGTGCTGATCGCCGCGGGCGCCGCGTGGGGCGTCCCGCTGGCCAGTGCCGAGGTGTACGACCCGGTCACGCTCACCTGGCACACCGGGGCGCCCTTGAACCAGGCCCGCTACCGGCACACGGCGACGCTGCTGCCCTCGGGCAAGGTGCTGGTCACCGGGGGGCTCGGGGAGAGCGACTCCTCGCTGACGAGCTGCGAGCTGTACGACCCGGCCACGGACACCTGGAGCATGACCGGCTCGCTCGCCACGGCCCGCGCCGACCACACGGCGACGCTGCTGCCCTCGGGCCACGTGCTGGTCGCGGGGGGCGACCCCGACAACCTGTTCCCCACCGTGGAGGTGTACGACCCCCTCACGGGCACCTGGAGCACGACGGCTCCGCTCGCGGTGGAGCATGGCTATCACACGGCGACGCTGCTGCCCTCGGGCCACGTGCTGATGGTCCAGGGCCTCCAGGGGGAGGTGTACGTGCCTCCCGCCACGAACACCTGGAGCCCCGTGGCCATGCCGGCCCTGTTCCATCGTGGCCACACGGCGACGCTGCTGCCCTCGGGCCAGGTGCTGGTGGCCGCGGGCGAGGGGACGGCCCGCGCGGAGGTGTACGAACCGGCCACGGACACCTGGCGCGAGACGGGGGCGCTGGCCCACCCCCGCTCCGGCCATACGGCGACGCTGCTGCCCTCGGGCAAGGTGCTGGCCACCGGAGGGGGGACGGCCAGCACGGAGGAGTACGACCCGGCCACGGGCACCTGGCACGAGACGGGCGCGATGAAGACGAGCCACTCCGGCCACACGGCGACGCTGTTGCCCTCGGGCAAGGTGCTGGTGGTCAGCGGGACGGAAGCCGAGGAGTACGAGCCGGGGACGGGCACCTGGAGCGAGACGGGCCCGCTGGCCACGGCCCACACCCACCACACGGCGACGCTGCTGCCCTCGGGCCACGTGCTGGTCGCCGGAGGAGGGACGGCCAGCGCGGAGCTCTACGACCCGCTCCAGCGCACCTGGCGCACGACGACGGGGATGAGCCAGGCCCGTGCCCGTCACACGGCCACGCTGTTGCCCTCGGGCCTGGTGCTGGTCTCCGGGGGGCAGGAGGACGCGGCGGGCCCCCTGGCCAGCGCCGAGGTGTACGACCCGGACACGGGCATCTGGCGCACGACGAGCGCCCTGGCCCACGCCCGCTCCGGCCACACGGCGACGCTGCGGCCCTCGGGCAAGGTGCTGGTCTCCGGCGGCGTGACCGGCGGCCTCGGCACGGAGGAGTACGACCCGGCCACGGGCCTCTGGAGCGGGACGATTCCCCTGCCCGGCGCCCGCTCCGGCCACACGGCGACCCTGCTCCCCACGGGACAGGTGCTGGTGGTCGGCGGCACGAGCACCCTGACGGCCTCCCACGCGGCGCTGTACACGGACCCGCGGGTGCTCGCGGCGTGGCGCCCGGCCGTGGACGTGCTGTCCGTGAAGAAGCCGGGAGCGGCATTCCCACTCACCGGGCGCGGCTTCCGGGGCCTGTCCGAGGCCAGCGGCGGCATCACCCAGGGCTCCGCGACCAACTTCCCCCTGGTGGGGCTGATGGCGCTGGAGGGGAACACGCTCCTCCGCCTCCCGGGGAGCGGCTTCTCGGACACGGCCGTCTCCGTCTCACTGCCCGCGGTGAGGGATGGGTACTACCTGCTGTCCGTGATGGCGAACGGCATCACCGGCGGGCAGCTCCTCCGGGTGGATGGCACCGCGCCGGCCGCGCCCCAGGTGAAGACTCCGGGCAGCGGAGCCTGGCTCAACACCTCCCGGCCCACCTTCTCCGGCACCGCCGAGCCGGGCAGCACGGTACGGCTGGGATTCTCCGGAGGGGAGACCTGGACGCTCACGGCCGACGCGCGAGGCGACTGGAGCCATACCCCGGACACGGCACTGGCCGAGGGGCCCTTCTCGTTCTCGGCCACGGCCCTCGACGAAGCGGGCAACGAGAGCCCGGCCTCCGCGGCGCTCGGCTTCACCGTGGACACGCGGGCCCCCGATGCGCCGGTGGTGCTGGCCCCCACCGAGGGCAGCGCCTTCTACACCACCCAGAAGCCGGACATCATGGGCAAGGCCGAGCCGGGCAGCACGGTGCGGCTGTGGCTGGATGAGGGCGAGCCCGTGACGCTCGAGACCGATGGCACGGGCTTCTGGAGGTTCACGCCCTCCCAGCCCCTGCCGTACGGGCGCCATGGCATCTCGGCCACCGCGACGGACCGGGCGGGCAACACCGGCGCGCCCGGCACCGCCACCTTCACCCTCTCCGCTCCCGGCAGCTATTACGGCTGGAGCTGCGCCACCTCGCCTTCCCTCCCGCTGCTCTGGGCGGGGGGACTGGTGGCCCTGTGGTTCAGTCGGAAAGGCGCACGTCGAAGCCGAGCCCAGCCTGGGCCGTCAGCGCGAAGCGCTGGTAGGCCTCATCGCCGATGAAGAAGTAGTCCGCCCCCACGTCCAGCAGCGCGACGAGGCCCCCGGGCAGCGTGAGCCTGCCGCCCACCACCACCCCCCCGGCATAGCCTCCCGCGCCGGGGTTGAGGGTGGCGCGCAGGCCCACGAAGGGCCGCAGCCCTCCCCTGCCCGGCACCAGTCCTCCCTGGAGGTGGAAGGCCGGGGGGGCGCCGAGCCACACCCGGGCGCCGCCTTCCAGCGGGCCCCGGGTGAAGGAGACCCCCGCCCCCGGCCTCCACACGCGGTGGAGGGGCTCGACGAGCGCGTAGACCTCGGGCCGCAGGCGCGGCGCGTTGCGGGCCTTCTCCAGCGCCTGGCGCTCGCGCGAGGCCGCCTGCTCCGCCGCGGACCGCTTCTCGGCTTCCACCCGCTCCCGGATGCTCTCCGCGAGGGCGACCAGCTCGGGCAGGAAGCGGATGGGATCCACGCGCATCCCCGGGTGCTCGCGCGCGAGCAGCTCGAGCTGTTCCTGGGCCCGGCTCGAATACAGGAGCACATGCAGCGAGGCGGCCAGGTAGATGCGCGCCCTCCCCCGCTCCCCGGAGGAAAGCTCCGGGCGGGCCAGCATCTGTTCGCAGGCCTGGATCGCCGCCGCGTACTGACCATCCTCGTAGAGCTGAACGCACAGCGGCGTGTCCGCGCGGGCAGCCAGGGGGAGGAGCAACAGCACCACGGCGGCGAGGAGGATCGGGCTCATGGAAGGGGGGAGGCCTGCTCGGCGGGTTCGAGCCGGGTGGTGTACGTCACGAACTCGCCCGGGGGGATGACGAGCTTCGTGCGATGGGGACCGAGGCCGGGATTGCGCAGCTCGAGCACATGCTCGCCCGCGGGCAGGACGTAGCGGTGCAGGGGGGGCACCCTCCCGAGCATCTCTCCATCCACCCACACATCGGCCCAGGCGCCCTTGACGATGAGGTGCAACGTTCCCGTCGCGTTGGTGACCGCGGA
The DNA here is from genome assembly GCF_049060025.1 of Archangium gephyra. Classification (GTDB taxonomy): domain Bacteria; phylum Myxococcota; class Myxococcia; order Myxococcales; family Myxococcaceae; genus Archangium; species Archangium gephyra_A. The sequence goes on along the minus strand of NZ_JBMEQQ010000002.1, from coordinate 10,792,900 downwards.
CGGCGGAGAGGCCTCGGGTGTGGCGGGCGGCGTGGCGGCCCGCGGGGTGGAGGCTGCTTCGGTGGGACCCGACCCGGACGCCTCGGGCTTCACGGGCGGGGGCTCCGCCGCGGGCGCGGGGGGCTGGCGGGGCGTCCTCTTCGGCGCGATGGACGCGGCTCTCCCGAGAGAAGAGGCCGGGGTGGACGGGGGCCCGGAAGCGGACGTGACAGCGGAGGGAGGAGAGACCGGCGGCGCCGGGGCGGGCCGCTGCCCGGCGACAGCGGGCACCTCCCCCCCGGGCGCGCCAGGAGAAGCTTCGCGGCCCAGGCCCCAGAGTCCCCCGAGCGCGAGGACCAGCAGACCGGCCCCGGCCGCGCCTTGCCGCCAACGCGGGCCGCGCACCGGGAGCGGAGGAGACGCCGGGAGCGGCGAGGGCTCGGGCGACGCCACGGTCGGAGTGATCGCGGCGGACGCCTGTCCTTCCCGGGCGTGGGACCCGGCCGCGGCCGAGGGCCGCTGGAGGGTCGATTGATCCAGGAAGGCGAGCGTGGGGGCGAGCTTCGCCCCGGAGAGGAAGGCAGGAGGCGGGCTCCCGGGTCCCTCCGGCGCCTGGAGCAAGGCCCTGAGCACCCGGGCCACTTCGCTGGCCGAGCCGGGGCGCGGCCCGGCATCCTTGGACAGCAACCGGAGGACGAGCGCATCGAGCGCGGGAGGCAACTCCACGTAGGAGGAGAGACTGGGGGGCGGGCTCTTCAGGTGATGGGCCACGATCTCCATGGCCGAGCGGCCCGGGAAGGGCCGGCGCCCGGTGAACAGCTCGAAGGCGATGACGCCCACCGCGTACAGATCGGTCCGGGGCCCCACCGCTTCGCCCAGGGCCTGCTCGGGAGCCATGTAGTGGGGCGTGCCGACGATCATGTCCGGGCGCGTCTGGAGCGCGGTGCCATCGGGCCCGGTGCAGCGCTTGGCGAGCCCGAAGTCGAGCAGCTTGATGGACTCGGTGCCGTCCAGCTCCCTCACGACGAAGATGTTGCTCGGCTTGAGGTCGCGGTGGATGACCCCCCGGGCATGGGCGGCCGAGAGCGCATCGAGCACCTCGCCCAGCAGCTTCAGGGCCAGGGAGGGCACCAGCGGGACACCCGGTTCGAGGAGCTCGTTGAGCGGCTGGCCCTCGAGGTACTCCATGACGAGGTACTGGCCGATGCCCGGCTCCTGGCCGAAGCCGAAGACGTCGATGATGCCGCGGTGCTGGATGGCGCCCGCGGCGCGGGCCTCGCTCAGCAGCTCCCGCGCGTAGGGGCTCCGGGCGTGCTCCTCGCGCAGCACCTTGACGGCCACGCGGCGGCCGATCGCCACATGCTCGGCCTCATAGACGACGCCCATGCCTCCGCGGCCGATGCACCGGAGCACCAGGCAGTCGCCGATCCGCCGGCCCACCAGCGCGTTCTCCTCCGCCGGGGGCTGCGCCTGGAGGCTGTCAGCCGGTGACTCCGAGAGGAGGCCGTGCAGGGGACACGCCGCGCCCGAGGACAGGGAATCGCCACAGCTCGGGCAGGAACGAGGGGCAGGCAGGCTCATGCGGGTAGCGACTCGCCCCGCTGGTCTACCACATAAGGGAGACCCCTCGGCTACCCCCCACTGGGGGGGCAACGCTCCCCCCCTTCCTGGAGCCCCCCTCCACTCCAGGCGAGGGGTCCATCTTCAACCTAGGCACCGGGCAGCACGAAAATCCGTACGCGCCCGTAGTTGTCGCCGTAGGGCTTGTCGAGGATGCGCACCTGCAGCGCGTTGCCATCCCCCATCAGCTCATAGGTGTACTTGTGGTCCGTCGCGTTGAAGGACGCCGTGCTGGACGGGTGCTTCCACGTCTTCCCTCCGTCCAGGCTGACCTCGATGTTGCTCCCTCTGTGGGGAGCGGGCGCCGTGCTCTTCTCGAAGCCGGAGCCCTTGGGCCACGCGAAGACGAACTCGGGGTCGATGCCGACTTGCTGATTCGCTCCCTTCGGGCTCGGGAACATGGGCGCGGGCTCCGTCTTGCCCGACCTCGCGCCGGGGTTGGACATGCCCCCCCACGCGCTATAGGTCCCCTGCATCGTGAGGCGATACGGCTTGCCCCGCTCGAGCACCAGCTCGCTGCGGATGGGGGTGGGGCTCCGGGAATCGAGCCAGAGCTCCTCGGCGGACTGCACGAAGATCCGCACGCGGCCGTAGTTGTCGCCGTGGGGCTTGTCGAGGATGCGCACCTGCAGCGCGCTGTCATCTCCAGCCAGCTCGTAGTGGTACTGGTGGTCCGTCGCGTTGAAGGGCGCCGTGCTGGACGGGTGCTTCCAGGTCTTCCCTCCGTCCAGGCTGACCTCGAGGGAGCTCGCTCTCAGGGGAGCGGGCGCCGGGCTCTTCTCCAAGCTGGAGTCGTTGGGCCACGCGAAGACGAACTCGGGGTCGATGCCGACCTGCTGGTTCGCTCCCTTCGGGCTCGGAAACATGGGCGCGGGATCCGGCTTGCCTGACTTCGTGCCGGGATTGGCGAGGGACCGCCACGCGCTATAGGTCCCCTGCATCGTGACGAGATAGGGCCAGCCTCGCTTGAGCACCATCTCGCTGTGGATGGGGGTGCCGCTCTGGGAGTCGAGCCAGAGCTCCTCCTTCTGCGCCCACGCGGGGGCCGCCGCCAGCAGCAGCATGCCGGTGCAAAGCGTGAGGGAATTCGAAAGACGTCTCATGTTCTTCATCATGACTGGGGTTGGCTCCTGTTCGTGCAACGACGACCTCATGCGGACTTTGTCTCGGGGGAGTGGAAGAGCCGCTGGCCCAGACGGATCTTCTCGGGATCGGCCCACTCGGGCCAGACACTCGTCTGGTTCAGGTAGTCCTCCACCCCGTCTGGCATCTCCGCCGGAACGATGTGCTCATTGGCCTCGATGCTCCGAAGCATCCGGTTGACGGTCTCCGCCTCGTTATTGGCGAAGACCGCTGTGATGACCGGATCCGCCACGGGGCCGCCGATGAGACGGGAGGGCTCGAGTGGCGCATCGGTCCAGCGGCCATGCGCTACAGACATGGTTTCTCCTTGGGCATGGCGTCCCTCGCAGTGAGCAAACGGCAGGCCAGACAGGAGCGCTCGATCTTTCCACTCCGTGTGCCGCCTCTTCCGAGCGAAGACGCACGCGCGGCGTTGCTCGACGTGGGGAAGGACGCGTCAACGCGGGCGGCTGACGCGTCAATGAGGACGGTTGACGCGTCCATGCGAAGTCTGGCCGCGGCCACGCAAAACCCGGTGAAGCTGGAGGCAGGCACCGGGTGCTGGCGTACCTGATGGCCCCGGCGGGGGTGCGCGCCCTATGGGTTGAGGACGAAGAGGACGTGGCCCTCAATCCGGGATAGAAGCCAGTCCTCGCCCATATGCGCCATCACCTGTGTGCCATGTTCCACAAGAGAATCATCCCCGTCCTACTCCTCGCCTGCTGGACGCCGTTCCCTTCCGCGCACGCGGAGGGAGAAGGGACTGTCGACGTCACCAAGCAAGGCGCTGGCGACGGCAAGAAGGAGGTCACGACGGAGGCCGCCATCGTCCTCAAGAACCCGATTGCCATGATCGGCCATGCCCATAGGAAGGGCGAATACGAGCAGGCCCTCAAGTTCATCGAGCTCGCGCGTCAACGCCCGTTGGGGACGTCCGAGCTGGTGACCCTGTCTCTATACGAGGGAATCAACTTGTATGAATTGGGAAGGTTCGTGGAGTCCGGGGATGCCTTCGAGATGGCGCTGCTGATCGACCCCGATGCGAAGCTTCCCGGGCCGCTTTCGCCCAAGATCGAAAGCCACTTCGAGACCGTCCGGAAAAAGGTTCAGCAGGAGCCGGGCACCACCCCCTCCGGCAAGCAGAGGCCTTCTCCGCAGGCTACGTCGAACTGCCCTTCCGGGCTCATCATGACCAATGGCAGGACCTTGAAAGCACAGCAGTTGTGGCGCCTGGCCATGATGGAGCAGATGCTGTGCGTGCGAGAGATACGTGGTGGCGAGGTGGGCAGGAGCTTGTCGGCATTCAAGGTCCAGGTTTCGCAAGCGGGCTCGCCCACCGAATGGATCCGCGTCATTCAAGAGATCGACCAATTCGCCAAGGAATACGCCGTCTACCCGCACAACGCGGACTGGCGTCACGTGAAGTCCCTCGTGCCAGAAGATCGCTGGGAAGCTCGGGGACGAGGACCAGGACGTCATGCTCCCCGACGCCCCCGACTCACCCGATGAAGAGCCGGCGAGTCTCTTCGGGTGTCAGGCGGCCGTTGCTCCCGACTGCGAGCGGCTCATGCGGCGCCTGATTCTGCTCCAGAATCAACTCTCCGGGGTGGGGTCCGCGGACAGGTTCACCGCGAGGACGGAGCTGCTGCGCCTGGGCAGAAAGGTTCGGGAGGCCAGCACCAGCGAGAAATTGAAAGCCGCCTCGCGCGACATCGAGGACTGGCAAAGCAGGTGGCATTGACGCCCCTCCCTCCACGGTTCCAGGGATGGACCCGTGGAGGGGACGCGCTCCTCAGTCCTTGAACATGTCGATTTTGAGGAGGATGTCCTGCCCGGCGCCGACGTCGACTTCGCGCTCGATCGTCCTTGCCGGGTGGACGAACTTCACGATGTGGAGCCCCGCGGGCAACTGCAGGGGCTTCATGGGGGTGTGTCCCTGATTCAGGCCATTCACGAAAACGGCGGCGAAGGGATAGACGCGCAGTTCCAGGGTTCCCTTGCCCCTGACCTTGGGCGCAGGCGTGCGGCCCACGACAGGGCGCGGGCGCGGTGTGCCGCTCCCTGTGCCCGGCACGGATGGCTGGGGTGGCGCCTGCACCACCTGCTGGGGTGGCGCCTGCACCACCTGCTCGGGTGGCGCCTGCACCACCTGCTCGGGTGGCGCCTGCACCACCTGCTCGGGTGGCGCCTGCACCACCTGCTCGGGTGACTTCGTCGGCCCCTCGACGTTCCGCGGGACCACCACGCCGATTCCCGCGACGATAGGCAGGGGCGCCAACAAGGCCAGTGCCCACGGCATCAAACGCTGGCGCTTCGACTTCTGCATGCCGGGGCGCGACATGCCGGGCTCATCACCAGGGGAGCTCAGAACCTGCTGCTGAGGACCTCTATGATTGGAGGTCGGGATCGCGATGGGCCCGGATGGCCTCCGGAGCCGCCCCGGGGCCGTCTTCGGCTCGGACATGGGGCGCTGGGGTGAAGGCGTGACGGCGGCCCTTTGCTCCTCCTGTTTCGAGACCTGGGGACCGCGGTGATTCGCCGTCCCCCCCTCATCCGGGGGCGAGGAGGAACGCTTCCTGGTGAGGCCCGGGGGCGCAGGTGGGGGCGTCTTGAGCGGCCCCTTGGCAATGGGGATGTTGTCCCCCGGGTCCGTGGTGGCCCGGTTGATGAGATGCGCCACCTGCTGCATCGTCACGGGAGCACCGACGGAGACAATGAACTTCTCCAGGTCAGCCTGGAAGGCGTGGCAATCCGCATAGCGTTGATCGCGGTCCTTCGAGAGCACCTTGTTGAGGATACGCCGCAGCGGAAAGGGAATATCCTCACGGATTTCCGCCGCCGGGGTGTGCGGCTCGAAGAGGATGGCCTGCATCAGCCCTGCCTCCGACTCCGAGGCGTACGGCCGCTGGCCCGTGAGCAGCTCGTAGAGCACCACGCCAAGCGCGTACACGTCCGCGCGCCGATCCAACGGCTTCGCGCGCAGCTGTTCGGGCGGCATGTAGGGGAGCTTGCCCTTGACGACACCGCTCTCCGTCTTGTGGCTCTGCCCGGTGGCCTTGGCGATGCCGAAGTCCACCACCTTCACCGCGCCCTGCCGGGACAGCAGGATGTTGTCCGGGCTGACGTCGCGGTGGATGAGGCCTTGCGCTTCGCCCGTTTCGGGGTCGGTGAAGTCGTGGGCGAAGGCCAGCCCCTCGCAGGCGAAGGAGATGATCCGGGCGCACACCGCGGGGGGCAGGGGCTGTCCCTGGGCCGCGGCGCGCTTGATGAGCGTGCGCAGGCTGGGCCCGTCGATGTACTCCATGGCCAGGAAGTAGGTGCCCTCGGACTCGCCGAAGTCGAACATCTGCACGATGTTCGGGTGCGTGAGCCGGGCGGCGAGCTTGGCCTCGAACAGGAACATCTGGACGAAGTCGGATTCCGCGGCCAGTTCGGGCAGGATGCGCTTGACGACCAGGGTCTTCTCGAAGCCCATGGGCCCGGCGGCCTTGGCGAGGAACACCTCGGCCATGCCCCCCGCGGCGAGCTTACGCACCAATTCGTATTTTCCCAGCCGTTGCTGTTGTGTCACGGGTCCCCTCTTTACCCAGCGGATCCGGCGGTTCCAGGCCGGATTCTCGCGGGGACGCACCCTCATGTTCAGCCGGCGCCTAAATATCAGGCGGCATTCAACTTGTCGTGCCCTTGTCTGGACGCGAGTCGCTCGCGATACGTTTTAAATCAATACAGCCCTGGAGGTCGGGCAAGCGCTGTCTGAATCAACCAGACTTCAGCAGCTCACGAGGATGTCAGGGTTTCAGTGCCACGGGAGTAAGTTGCCCTCGTTGTTTCCATCCTGTTCCGCGGGTGCTGCTCGCACCTCGCGCCTGGGCCGAACGCGCGGCGGTGCTGCCCGAATACCGCGCTACTGGCGCGAAGCACTCGGCATCAGCATGCTCGGACCCCTCGGCTACGTCCTCCTCTCCGTGCGCCTCCTCTTCCGAGCAAAGACGCACGCACAGCCATGCTCGACGTGAGGAAGAGGACGATTCTCACATCGGAGCAAAAGACTGACGCGTCAACCGCTGAAACCGCGGGCTGGCGGCGAGTCAGGGGAGCTGGATGCGGCGGAGAGGACACCCGTCGCGCGCCCCATGGGAATCGCCATCTGGCCGCCTTCGCAGAACCCCGGGTCAGGGCTCCCATCCTCCAGCAGGTGCAGAATGGCCTGCTGCGCCACCACGGCCACCTTCCCATTCGGACGCCCCAACAAGCCGACGACGTTCCCCACGGTCTCCGGCAGCGTGAACACCCCTTCAGCGCCGAAGGAGGTGTCGAGCGTCCCCTCCGGATTGAGCCGCAGCAGGGACTTCCCCGCGAGCGCCTCGATCGCCACGAGCCAACGGCCATCCTTCAAGGGCACCACCGCGAGAGCCGAGCCTCGCCCCGAGAGCTCGTAGGTGACGAAACCGCCCGAGAAGGTGGAGTCCAACTGCCCGTCCGGCAGGAGCCGCGCCACGAACGGCGTGCCCATGGAAGCGCTGCCCTCCACGCTGCCGGCCAGGAGGAATCCACCTTCCGGGAGGCTGGTCATGCGCACGTCCCGCACACTCCAACCCGCGAACGTGACGCTCGCGACCCCCTCGGTGCCGAAGCTCGAGTCCGGTGCCCCCGCCGGTTGGTACCCGCGCAGCTCCACATACGCGGGGCTGGAGTCATTGACTCTCCGGATGCTCCCCACCACGACGGTTCCTGACGCGGTCTGAGCCAGACGGCCGAAGATCCGTCCCCCGAGGTCCAGGCCTCGTAGGAGCCATCCTGGAAGACCCGCCACAGCCGATATTCCGTCCAGTTCTGCTGCGGTGCTCCACTCGCATAGGCCGCGGTGATGAAGCTGCCGTCCCGCAGGCGGAGGAGCTCGAACAGGGATTTGCCCAGCGCGCCGGCGCTCATGACACCGGAAGCACCAAACGCGGTGTTCGGGGAGTCATCGGGGAGCAGGGACACAAGGATTCCTTGGGGGAAAGGCTCTGACGACGGCGGGCTCTCGGAGCCCACCATGAAGAGGGAGCCATCAGGCTGGAGTGCGATGGCTCCAGGCCGCTCGATTATCGGCCGCCGCAGGACCGTGAACGACGTGGTCAGCTCGGGACACACCGTGACCAGGTCCCTATCGCTCCCTGCATCCACACCTGCATCCGCCTCCACGCCTGCATCCGCCTCCACGCCTGCATCGGGAGCATCCGGTTGCGGCCTGCAAGCGGGTGCCACCCACAAGAGCAGCAGGGCCATCGTCACACCACCAAGACACTTGCGTTCCCCCCTCTTCATGTCCGCTCTCCTGTTTTGGAACAGGAGACCATCCTTGCCCTATCATCCCCAGGAGTCGAGCTGAGCCTGCCCCCTCAGGCGCTCTGCACTCCCGGCGCCGTCAACATCTTGTACGCCAGGAACAGGCGGCCATGCCCGTTGGCGGGCAGCTCCACCTTCCACGTGCAGAACCCGTTCTCGTCGAGCACCGGAGCACCGGTGGTCTTCTCGCGATCCAGCTCGATCTTCACGTGCTCGATCTCCGAGACGGGCAGCCGCTCGGTGACGGCCACGGTGCGCGCCGTGCCCGAGAGGTTGGAGAGGTAGAGGGTGAGCCGCGCGGTGGCCTCGTTCCACTTGCTCACCGGGTTGAGCTGGCCCTCCCGCTTCTCCTCGCGCTGGATGCGGATGGACTCCTCCGGGCCGAAGCTCAGCTCGAACTTCTCCTGGGGCGCCACGAACAGCGTCTGGGTCCAGCCCACGAAGCCGTTCTCCTGCAGCAGCTCCACCGGCCCCGCCAGCACCGGGTGGGGCGAGGTGTTGCGCGCCACCGCCCGCAGGAACACCTTGTTCTCCAGCTCCGGGAAGGCCACGAGCGACGACTCCGCCTCGGCCTCGAAGGTGAAGAGCGGAATGATGTTGGGCCGCCCATCCGAGGGGATGGTGTTGCGGCCCGGGGCCTTCAGGTTGCGCGTCTCACCGCCATCATCCACGCCGGGCAACTCCACACTGGACGGCGTGGGAGCGGCCGCCCCGGAGGCCGGCGCACTGCCCAGCCCCGCCTTCTGCACCTGGACCTGCCGGGCCTGGACCACCACCGTCTCGCTCTTCTTCTTCACGGTGAGCAGGTCCGCGCGCAGCAGGGGCGGCTCGATGCCCAGCGAGGAGCGTGCCGTGGAGAAGCGCAGCTCCGCCTCCTTCCAGTCCTCGCCGGTGTCCTGCCAGACCGCCGCCGAGGAGGCCACATGGACGCGGTTGCCCGCCAGCAGGCGCGCCGAGTGCAGCGGCCGCCACAGCGCGTTGGGCACGACATAATGGATGCGGACCTCCACCTCGCCCTCGGCCTCCGCGAGCAGGTCCACCTCCAGCCAGCCCACCACCTGGTGCTGCACGACATCCATCGCCTGACGCTGGCGCATCACGGCGGCGATCTCCTCCTCCAGCCGCTCCGCGGTGAAGGAGGCCTTCAGCGCCGACTCGCGGAGCTGCCGGGACTTGCGGAACAGGGCGTCGAACGTGTCCTGCCACTGGGCCGCGGCCCCCATCCCCCACCCCGCGTCCTCGGGGATCTCCGAGGCGCCGAGCATCAGCATCTGATGGACGCGCTCGTAGCGCTGACGGGCCCGGGCCTGGTCCTCCAGCACCTGCTCGCGCTCGCGCCGCAGCGCCTCGATGCGCTCCTCGAGCACCCGCGCCGCTTCCGGCTTGTCCGCCGTCCGGATGCGCAGGCTGCGGCGGATGCGGACGTCCGCCACCCGCGCCTGGCCGGAGACGATCTCGGCGCGCAGGGACACATCCTGCAGCACCGGCGCCACGCCGCGGACCACGACCCGGTTCTGTCCGGCGCGCACGCGCACCGTGCCCCCGCGGATGACCTGGGCCCGATCTTCCAACAGCGTCACGACACGCACCGGAGCATCCAGGACTGGAGCCGCCTCGGGGAGCGCGGGCTCGTAACGCTCCACGCCCGTGGGTTGGATCGCCGTGCTCATGTCAGGCCTCCCGGCGGTTGCCGCCGCCGAGCTCGTTGTTGGCATACAGCTTCACCACGTACTGGGCGGACAGCTTGCTCGTCCCATTGGCGGGCACGGTGAGGCGCCAGCGGCGTCCCCCCTCGAGGACACTGCCCCGCTCGTCCTGCGCATAGAACTCCCACGCGGGGGTGACGGGGCCCTCCTCGACCACCACCTCCGCGTTGGGCGCGGGCTGGGGGATGCGCTCGCGGACCTCACAGACGATCTCGCGGTCCAGGTTGTTGACGACGTCGATGAGGATGTCGTGCCACAGCTCCGTCGTCGCGACGATCTTCTCGCCGCTGCGGGCCTCGCGGAAGTGGGTGTTGCGCGCGCAGCGGATGGCCTGCTCCACCCCCAGGCCCAGCTTGAACTCGCCGCGAGGCGGCACCGAGGGCAGCGTGGTCGAGAGCACGTACTCGCCTCCGACGTAGACCTCGGCCGGGCCCGGCAACATGGGCGCGGCCAGCGGGTTCTTCACCTGGGCCTGCCGGTAGACGTTGCTGTCCTCGCGCGGGACGGTGACGTAGAGGACGCTGGCCTCGCCGGTGCGCGTGCCCAGCGCCACGGAGTGGAAGGCGTTGTCGGACGGGACGTCCACCGTGGCATCGGCCGTGTAGCTGAAGTCGAAATGACCACTGGCCGCCCGGACATCCGCCGTGCCACCCGGCAGGGGCAGATGGGCCACGGAGTTGGCACGCAGCTCCGCCTCGGCCACCACGGCCATGACATCGAACTTCACCTCCACCTGGAAGCGCGACAGCGACTCCAGGTAGAAGCGCCGCGCGTCGACGGGCTGGAGACGGTTGCGCATGCCGTCGGTCGCCGCGGAGAGCCGCAGGTGGGTGAAGACCACCGCCTCCAGGCCCACCCGCGAGGGGGCCGCGCCACCGCCTCCCGGGCCCCCGCGCGACACGGACTTGGAGCGCATGGGGCTAGCCGAGGCGGGAGCGCCAACGGCCATCGCAGGGCGTGCCATGACGGGAGCCGGAGGGGGTGGAGCCATCGGCGCCGGGGCAGCGGCCATGAAGGTCTCCATCGGACTCACCGCCTCGTCCTCCGACTCCGAGTACATGGCGGACCCGTCGGACTGGTAGCCATCGCCGGCGGGGCTCCCGAGCTCGAGGCTCTCGCTCCCCTGGTACCGCCGATCCTCGTGACGCTCGAGAGCGTCAGACACTCCACCGAAGACAGGCGCATCCTCCCGCTCCAGGTCCGCGGGAGCCGGCAGCGCGGGGAGCGTGTACGGCTCCGGAGCCCACGACCCGCGCAGCAGTGTCTTGCGGTCGCGGTCATAGTCGGAGAAGAGCGCGGTGGCCCCCTTCGGTGGCGGACGGAAACCCGCCCGGGCGGGCGGCGGTGGCTGCGCGCGGCCGATGCGGATGGAGGCCAGCTCCGGCAGCTCCGTCCAGCTCATGGGAGCGGCGGTGGAGAGCACCAGCTTCACGCCGCGCCAGTCCTCTCCGGAGTACTGGCAGATGATGGCCCGCGTCACCAGCTCCACCTGCCGGCAATCCCGCGACAGACGGCACTGGTAGCTGGGCGCCCAGCGCGCTCCGGGGACGAAATACTCCACGGAGAGTTCCACGCGCCGGAGCGCGCCTCCGCCGTGGCGCAACTGCACGTGCACGGACTTGTAGAGGTCCTCCGCGGTCACCTCACGCGCGGTGGAGGCCCTCGCCATCTTCTCCTCGAGGACGGCCACCTCCTCGTTCAGCTTGCGCCACTGCTCGCGCAGGGTGCGCGCCTCCAGGATGCGGGACTGCATGCCATCCTGGGAGAACTGCTCCAGGGCGATGCGTGCGCCCATGGGAGCGGGCGGCGGCGGCTTTCCCTCCTCCGGCCGCGGACGCGCCGGCACGGGGATGCCGCCGAGGATGGACATCTCCCAGCCGAGCTGCCGCAACTGGCTGTCCACGGTCCGCACCTGCTGGCGCAGCGAGCGCAGCGCCGCCTCGTCCACCGTGTCCAGGGGGGCGTCCCTTGGAGGAATCCACAACCCCACGCGCACGTGGGTGGCGGAGAGGTCCGCCTGGGGGTTGTCCGTGGACAGCACGCGCACGCGCACCGTGGCGTCGAACAACGACAGGGGCAGCCGGGGGATTTCCAACTCCGTGGGAGGCTTCCCCTCGGAGCAGTCCAGCGAGAGCAACCGGGTTACCCGCGCGCCCTGATGGTAGAGCGTCACGGTGTCGAGGCGGGACTCCACGATGGGCATGCACCCTCCCGAAATGCGTTGCGCGGCACGCTAGAACGCGGCTTCGCAACCGGGCAAGGGACTCCCTCGGATTCCCACGGGCCGCACCGGGCCCCGGGCCGGCCAGACCTCGCGGGGCGATGGACGCCCACGAGGCCCGGCCGCACATCCGTGGCTCAGCGCGTCAGCTCCCGCACCGCGTGACCCAGCTCGGGAAGAATGAGCTTGCGCAGCGCGAGCCGCACCGCCTTGGGCGAGCCCGGGAGCGAGAAGAGGATCATCCCCTGGTACGTCCCCGCGGTGGCTCGCGACATCATCGCCGCGCTGCCGATCTCCTGGAAGGACAGCATCCGGAACAGCTCGCCGAAGCCGGGCAGCGTCTTCTCGAAGAGGCCCTGCAGCGTCTCCACCGTGCTGTCCCGGCGGCCGATGCCCGTCCCACCGTTGAAGATCACCGCCCGCGCGCCCACCTCCTGGGCCTCCTTCAGCATGGCGCGGATGGACTCGGGCTCGTCCTTGATGACGCGGTAGCCGCTCACCGAGTGCCCCTCGGCCTCCAGCAGCTCGCGCAGCACCCGCCCGCTCTCGTCCTTCGACTCGTCGCGGCTGTCCGAGCACGTCACCACGAACGCACTCACGTGCACCGGCGCGTGCGCCTTGTGCTCCGCCACCGGCCCGGAGCCGTGCTCATGCCCGTGGTGGTGGTCATGCCCGTGCCCATGGTCATGGCCGTGGCCGTGGCCATGGTCATGGCCATGCTCGTGGTGGTGGTCATGGCCGTGGTCGTGGCCATGCTCGTGCCCGTGGTGGTGGTGGTGCCCGTGACCCTGCTTGGGGTCATGGTCATCGTCGTGATCGTGTCCGTCGTGTCCCATCGCGCCTCCTACACGTCCTTGTCGGGCAGCTCGACGACCAGCTCGCCGTCGGCGACCTCGACCATCACAGTGGGCTGGTCATCACACACGCCCGGAGAGGTCTCGTTCTTCCCCGTGTCCATGTCGAAGCCGACCTCGTGGCAGGGGCAGACGACCATGTTCCCCTCCAGGCGGCCCCCGGACAGCAGGCACCCGGCGTGGTTGCACCAGTCATCGAGCCCCTTGTAGCGCCCGTTGATCCTGGCCACGCACAGACTGCGCTTGCCCACCTCGTAGCCCCGCATCTCCTTTTCGGCGAAGTCCGCCGGTCCGAGCTTGATCTTCATCGACGCTGTCTCTCGTGGCTCACTGGAATGAACAACCCGGGCCCTTCTATCCCGGCGAGGCCCGGTGGGGGGAGGTCTTCTATTATGTGAACCTCATGTTTCCGCTCGCCTGCACCCCCGCTCCGAGGGCATTACATTCCCCCCGTGACGCCTCCCGATAAAACCGCCGTGGTCCAGGTCCTCCGGGACATCTCGCTCCTCCTGCAGATGAAGGGGGAGAACCCGTTCCGCAGCCGCGCGTACGACACCGCCGCCGACCGCATCGCCGGGCTCTCCGAGGACCTGGGGGTGCTGGTCCGCGAGGGCCGCCTGAAGGAGCTGCCGGGGATCGGCCAGGCGATCGCCGACAAGGTGTCCGAGCTGCTCACCACCGGGAAGCTCGCCTACTACGACACGCTGAAGGCCGAGTTCCCCCCGGGCGTCCTGGAGCTCGTCCAGGTGCCCGACCTGGGTCCGAAGAAGGCCCTGGTCCTTGCCCGCCAGCTCGGCGTGGATGGGGTCGAGGCACTGGAGAAGGCCTGCCGCGAGGGCCTCGTGCGCACGCTGCCGGGCTTCGGGGAGAAGAGCGAGGCGAAGATCCTCGCGGGCGTCGAGCTGTACCGGCGCACCCGGACGACCCGGCGGCTGCTCGGGGAGGTGCTGCCCGTGGCCGAGCGGCTGCTCGAGTCCATCCGGGCCACGCCCGGTGTCATCCGCGCGAGCGTCGGAGGCAGCCTGCGCCGGCGCGCGGAGACGGTCGGGGACGTGGATCTCATCGCCTCGGGGCCGGATGCCGACGCGGTGTTCGACGCCTTCTCCCGCGCGCCCGAGGTCGCCACCGTCATCGGCCGGGGCGAGAGCAAGTGCTCGGTGCGCCTGCACGAGAAGGATCTCCAGGTGGACCTGCGCGTCCTGCCGGACGAGGACTTCGCCACCGCGCTGCACCACTTCACCGGCTCCAAGGCCCACCACGTGCGGCTGCGGGGCCTTGCCCACGACAAGGGGCTCAAGATCTCCGAGTGGGGCGTCCACCGCGCCGATGGCACCAAGCTGCACGTGCCCGACGAGGCCGCGCTCTACGCGCTGCTCGGCATGCAGTACGTCCCGCCCGAGCTGCGCGAGGACACCGGGGAGATCGAGGCCGCGCTCGAGGGCCGGCTGCCCACGAACCTGGTCTCCTTCGAGGACCTCCAGGGCGCCGTGCACGCGCACAGCACCTGGTCCGATGGGAAGAACTCGCTGGAGGAGATGGCGCGCGCGGCCCAGGCGCTGGGGCTGAAGTTCCTCACCGTCACCGAGCACAGCCAGGCGTCCATCTACGCCGGCGGCCTCAAGGAAGACGACCTGCGCCGCCAGTGGGACGAGATCGACCAGGTCAACGAGACCGTCAAGGGCATCCGGCTCCTCAAGGGCATCGAGGTGGACATCCTGGAGAGTGGCGCCCTCGACTACTCGGACGGCGTGCTCGAGAAGCTGGAGGTGGTCATCGGCTCCGTCCACATCCGGCACAACATGGACGAGGAGCAGATGACGCGCCGGCTGCTGGCGGCCTTCGACAACCCGCACCTGCACATCCTCGGGCACCCCACCGGGCGGCTCATCCACAGCCGCGAGCCCTACCCCGTGCGCATGGAGGCGGTGCTCGACAAGGCCGCCGAGCGCGGCGTGGTGGTGGAGGTCAACGGCAAGCCGGAGCGGTTGGACCTGAAGACGGAGCACGTGCGCCTGGCGCTCCAGCGCGGGGTGAAACTGGTGGTGAGTTGTGATGCACACAAGGTCTCGGACCTGGGCAACCTGGCCTTCGCCGTGGCCACCGCGCGCCGGGGCTGGGCCCGGAAGGAGGACGTCCTCAACACCCTCCCCGCCGAGCAGTTCATCTCCACCCTCCGCAAGCTGCGAGCCGCCTGACGCGGGCCGTCACCGGTGCTAGGCTCGCCGGGCCTTGCTTCGCCGACTGCTCCCGCTCGTCCTCGTCCTGCTCGCCACCCAGGTCTCCGCCTCGGAGCCGGAGCGCCCCTCGCGCGCCGATCTCCAGCGAGCGCTCTCCCTGTACGAACAATCCGTGGTGCGGGTGCGCGGCTCCCGGGCCGCCGGCCCCGGCATCATCGTGGGCACCGAGGGCCAGGTGCTCACCTCCGTGAGCCACGTCAACCTGGAGGCCGCGCAGGTGGAGTACGGCGGGCGGACGCTGCCGGCCACGGTGGTGCTCGCCAACGCGTACCTGAAGGTGGCCGTCGTCGCCGCCCCCGCGGGCACCTACCCCGCCGCGGCGGTGAAGCCCAACACCGGCAACCTCCCCGGGCAGTGGCTCATCGGCATCATCCCCGGCAAGGGCAAGCGCAAGAACACCCCGGCCTCGGCCCTGGCGCGCAAGGCACCCGCCCCCTTCTTCGACGTGGACCTGGCGCTGCCTCCGGGCAGTCCCCTCTACGATGAGACGGGCCGGTTGGTGGCGGTGTCCGTGCAGCGCAAGGGACGCGGCTGCCGGGCCCTGCCGCTGGACGTCGTCCGCCAGCAGCTCGCCACGAGGGTGGCCACCCCGTGAGCGCCTCCGTGGCCACGCCCTGGCGCCCCAATGCCGTGCAGGAGGTGCTGATCCTCTGGAGCCTCGGCTTCCTGGGCATCATCGGCGCCTTCCTCTTCTTCGGAGGCTCCGCCGTCCCCAAGCTGGTGGCCACGGTGGGCTTCCTCTACCTGCCGCTCATCACCATGCGCTGGCGTGGCGAGGACTACCGCGACTACGGGCTCTCCCTGCGCACCTGGCGCCAGGACGTGCGCCTCTTCCTCGTCATGAGCGCGGTGGTGTTCCCCCTCTTCTTCGGGGCCTTCTTCGCGTGGACGGAGCTGCTGCAGCACCTGCCCCCGGAGCTGGCGCGCCTGCTGGCCCCCTTCCGGGGCCCGGCGCACTTCACCCCGCGGCTGCCGCCCCGCTTCGCCGAGTGGGTGGTGGATCAGCTTTTCGTCGTGGCCCTGCCCGAGGAGTTCTTCTACCGGGGCTACATGCAGGCCCGCCTGCGCGACGCCTGGCCCCAGGGGCGGCGCTTCCTCGGTGTGCGGCTGGGCCCCGCCTTCTGGCTGACGGCGCTGCTCTTCGCGCTGGGCCACCTGGCCATCTTCCAGGTGTGGCGCCTGTCCGTCTTCTTCCCCGCCCTGCTCTTCGGCTGGATGCGCGAGCGCACCGGCAGCGTGGTGGGCGCCGCCCTCTTCCACGCCGCCGCCAACCTCTTCGTGCGCTTCCTCGAGGTGTCCTTCTTCGGCGTCTGAGCTAGGGCGTCAGGTGGCGCACCTGCAGGTCCGCCCCCACCGTCAGCACGGAGCCCTCGGCCAGCTCCACCCAGCCCGCCGGGCGCTTGAGGTGCGAGGCCACCACCACCGAGCGCCGCCGCCGGTGCGCCGCCACGCCCGGCTGCGTCTCGGGCGTCTCGGGCTGAAGCCCGCACACCTCGCAGCGGTCCGTGCCCTCCAGGCGCGTGTAGTACAGCGGCTGGCCTCCCAGGCGCGTGGCCACCAGGATGTAGCCGTTGGTGGCGAGCAGGTTCACCGTGGAGGTGAGCGCGGCCCCCGCCCGGGCCGAGGCCTGCGACAGGCTCTTCGCCGTCTCTGCCAGCAGCCGGCCGGCCACCTCCGCCGGGAGCCTCGGGTCATCCGCGTGCCCCGTCTCCCACAGCCGCTTGAGGAAGAGCGCGAAGGCCACCTCGCTGTCCGTCTCCCCGCGGATCTGCCGCTTGAGGAAGTCCGGCACCTCGTCCAGCAGCCCGGCCCGGATGTCGGCGAAGTCCTCCAGGCGGCCCTGGTGGGCGAACAGCCAGCGCCGCGAGCGGAACGGCTGGGTGTTCTCCTCCAGCGACAGCCCCACCGGCAGCCGCCGGCCGTGGAAGAGCAGCGCCTCCGTCTCGTGCGGCGGGGCGAGCGATTCCAGGGTCAGGTCCGCGTCCCGGGGGAAGCGCCGCAGCAGGACGTCATCCTGGGCGTAGGCCCCGATGCCCACGGCGTTGGAACGCCCATCCTCTCCCTGGAGGGCCACCTGCCCTTCCAGCCGATGCAGCTCGCACCGCACCAGGTTCGGATCGGACGTCAGGACGGCCAGCGCGACGGACATTCGGGATACCCCCTTGTTGTATCTATAGATGTTGTATCTATAGATAATGATGCGCCCCCGCCCCCTCAACCCGGGTTTCCCCCGGCCGCTACCCCAGCCAACCCCTTGAAACGACTGGGTTTTAACCATACGGAACGTTTGACAGCCCGAGTGCGAGGTGCCTAACATCTCCGCGCCTTCCCGAGGGTTGGAGATCCAACGGCCCTCCCTGGCTACACCGGAGACGTAATGTCGGACGACATCGCGATCGGCATCGACCTGGGCACCTCCACCTCGTGTGTTTCCGTGGTGCAGGACGGTCAGCCGTTCGTCATCCCCAACGAGTGGGGTGAGACGACCCATGCCTCGTGCGTGTCCTTTCTCGAGGACGGCTCGGTGCTGGTGGGCAACGCGGCCAAGCGCAACATCATCACCAACCCCGAGTGCACGGTGTACTCGGCCAAGCGCCTCATCGGGCGCTACTTCTTCTCCGACGAGGTGAAGAAGGCCCAGGCGGTGATGCCGTACCAGATCGTCGAGGGCGACAATAACGCGGTGCGTATCGCCGTCCGGGGGCGCGACTACTCGCTGCCGGAGATCTCCGCGCTGGTGCTCAAGGAGATGAAGGCGGTCGCCGAGGGGTACCTGGGCCGGGAGATCACGAAGGCGGCCATCACCGTGCCCGCCTACTTCAACGACAACCAGCGCCAGGCCACCAAGGACGCGGGCCGCATCGCCGGGCTGGAGGTGCTGCGCATCCTCAACGAGCCCACCGCGGCGGCGCTCGCCTACGGCTTCGGCCGCGAGGTGAGCCAGCGCGTGGTGGTGTACGACCTGGGCGGCGGCACCTTCGACGTCTCCATCCTGGAGATCGGCAAGGACGTCTTCGAGGTGCTGTCCACCGCCGGTGACACGTACCTGGGCGGTGACGACTTCGACGACCGCATCATGACGTGGCTGGCCGACGACTTCATGAAGCGCACGCGGCTGGACTTGAGGCAGAACAAGTACTGCCTGCAGATGCTCAAGGACGCGGCCGAGCGGGCGAAGATCGACGTGGGCACCACGGGGCTGGCGGAGGTGAACTGCCAGGGCATCTGTCAGGACGCCAACGGCAACGTGTTGGACCTGACGGGCCGGCTCACCCAGGACCAGTTCAACCGGATGGTGATGGACCTGGTGCAGCGCACCTTCAAGGTGTGCGACGAGGCCCTGCAGTCCGCGCGCATGACGGCGGCGGACATCGACGCGGTCATCCTGGTGGGAGGCCCCACGCGCCTGCCCATCATCCGCAACTCGGTGCGCCACTACTTCCAGAAGGAGCCCAAGGAAGGCATCAATCCGGATCAGGTGGTGGCCATGGGCGCGGCCCTCCAGGCCAATGCGCTGCTGGACGCGGCCACGGAGACCTTCCTGGTGGACGTGACGCCGCTGTCGCTGCGGATTGGCACGGTGGGCGGCTACACGGAGAAGGTCATCGACAAGAACACGCCGGTGCCCATCGACCGCTCGAAGACGTTCACCACCAGCCGCGACGGCCAGGAGAAGGTGAAGATCCGCGTCTACCAGGGTGAGTCCAACCGCGCCGACGAGTGCGAGATGCTGGGCGAGTTCGAGTTCTCGGGCTTCCGCATCGGCTACCGGGGCGAGGTGAAGATCGACGTGACGTTCGAGATCAACACCGACGGCCTGGTGAACGTGTCGGCGACGGACCAGGAGACGGGGCAGAAGACGTCCACCACGCTGACCATGTCCTCGGGCATGACGGAGGCGGACATCCAGGCGTCCATCCAGGCCAACAAGCAGATTCATCTCGCGGGGCATGGGGCGGATCTGCCCGCCGTGGCCACCAGTCGAGGGAGATAGACGAGCGCGATGTCCCAGCCTCCCCAGAACGGCGCCGGTAAACCCCCCGCCCCTCCGGCCACCAGCCAGCCCGCGGCGCCGGGTTCGAGGACGGGTCCGGCCGCGGCCCCCGCGCCGGCCTCCCCCGCCCGTCCGCCACCGCCCCCGGGCTCCACGCCCGCCGCGGCCCCCGTGCGGCCTCCCGTGAGCGGAGCGCCGGCCCAGCCTCCGGCCCGCCCGACCGCGACGGTTCCCGCCGTGCCCTCCGGCGTCCGCCCGGCCGCGCCTGGTGCGCCCGCGGGAGCCCGGCCCCCCTCCTCCCCCGGTGCGCCCGCCGTTCCCCCGGGAACGCGTCCGCCCCCGCCACCGGGAGTTGCCGCCCCCATGGGAGTGCGTCCGCCCCCGCCGCCCGGAGTTGCCGCCCCCTCGGGAGCCCGTCCGGCCGTGCCTCCGGGTGCGCCCGCCGCCCCGGGTGTGCCCCCGGCCACTCCGCCGCGCCCGCCCGGGACGCCCTCGGCCACGCGCCCCTCGGCCACCGGGATTCCGAGCGTGGCGTCCGTCCGGCCGCCGCCGCCGCCCGGGACGCCTCCCGCGCCACCGGCCCCCGGCGTCCCCCCGCCTCCCCCGGTGGCGGCCCAGGCGCCCCGCGCGCAGCCGCCCACGCTCGCGCCCGGAGCCGTGCCGCCTCCCGTGAGCACCGCGCCCGGCTCGGGGCCCCGTCCCGCCATCCGGCCCACCACCTCCCTGCCGGCCGTGGCGCCCGCGGGGAGCACACCCGCGCGGCCTCCGTCCGGGGCCGGCCCGGCGCGTCCACCGCCGCCGCCTCCCGCCGCGCTCCAGCCCCCTCCCCCGCCGCCCATGGCGCCGTCCATCGCGCCGCTCGTGCCCCCGGTGGCTCCGGCCGTCCCGCCCCCGCCGCCCACCGCCGCGCTCCAGCCCCCTCCCCCGCCGCCCGCCGCGGCCGGGAAGGCCACCATGGATCTCGACCCGAACCAGATGGCCGAACTCTGGGATCGCTGCTCCCGGCTCGACCAGATGGACTACTTCGAGGTCCTCATGGTGGAACGGACAGCGGCCCCCGCGGACATCAAGAATGCCTTCTACCGGGAGAGCCGCACCTACCACCCGGACCGCTTCTTCCACCTGGACAACAAGGAGCTGAAGGACCGGGTCCACGATCTCTACAAGCGCGTCACCGAGGCCTATTACGTGCTCCGGGACGACGCGAAGCGCCGGCAGTACACGGCGAACATCTCGGGACCGGAGCGGGCCCAGAAGCTGCGCTTCACCGAGTCCTCCGAGGCCGAGACGCGTGCCGCGTCCAAGCGCCAGGTGGAGGAGCAGATCGGCGTGCACCCCAAGGGGCGGCAGTTCTACCAGACGGGCGCGGCGGACGCCGACGCGGGCCGCTGGGCCTCGGCCGAGCGCAACCTGAAGATGGCGCTCACCTATGAGCCAGCCAACACCCGGTACAAGGAGAAGCTCGCCGAGGTGCAGAAAGTGCTACTGGAAGAGTCACGCAAGCAGGGCGACACCTTCAAGATCCGCTGACGCTCGAGAAGGGGGACCGCGTGACGATCGATCTGATCATCCTGGGGCTGGTGCTGCTCTTCGCCGTGGTGGGTGCCATCACCGGAGGGGCGAAGCAGATCGCCAGCCTGGTGGCGCTCGCGGTGGCCTGGTACGTCTCGCGCAAGCTGGGCACGTACGTGGGGCCGAGGATGGCGGCCGCCCTGGGTGGCGCACCGCTGCTCGTCGGCACCATCGCCGGCACGCTGGTGCTGTTCATCACCGTGATGGTGGCGGTCCGCTACTCGCTCACCTACTTCCTGAAGCGGCTCTTCGGCGCCAAGGACCCGGAGAAGCAGGGCACGGACAACGCCATCGGCTTCGTGCTCGGCGGGGCGAAGGTGGTGCTCATCGCCTACGTGATGCTCAGCGCGCTCGTCTTCGCCGAGCAGTACATCATCGTCGCGGGCAAGCGCATGGGCGTGTCGCCCAAGGACTCGGTGTCCTTCGACATGGCGCGCCGCTACAACCTCTTCGAGATGACGCAGTTCTCCGGGGTGAAGGACTTCGTCGCGGTGGCCCGGGTGGCGGGCAACCCGGAGAAGGCCCGGCGCCTGGCGGAGAACCCGGCCTACAAGTCGTTGAAGCAGGACCCGCGCTTCCAGCGGGCCCTCTCCGACAAGCAGCTCCGCGCGGCGCTGGAGCGAGGTGACACGCAGGCGGCGCTGCGCAGCAACCTCGTCCTCCAGCTCCTGCAGGATCCGCAGTTCGCGGCCCGGTTGGGGGCCGCGGCGCGGGCCTCCGAGCGCGGCGAGTAGCCCGTCAGGGCCTCACGCCCCGAGCCCGGCGCTCGCCTCCAATCCACCCAGGCGGGCGCGGACGAAGTCCTGGTCCACGGTGATCTGGCGGCGGCGGTGCTCGGGGGCCTCGAACATCACGTCGGACATGACGTGCTCGAGGATGGAGCGCAGGCCGCGCGCGCCCAGGCCCTTCTCGATGGAGAAGCGCACCACCTCGCGCAGGGCGTCGTCGGTCAACTCCAGCTCGATGCCATCCAACCCCAGCAGCTCGCGGTACTCGCGGACGATGGAGTCCGGGGGCTCGGTGAGCACGCGCAGCAGCTCCGGCTCGCCGAGCAGATCGAGCTGCACCACCACCGGCAGGCGGCCGAGGAACTCGGCGAGGATGCCGAAGTCCACGAGCTGCTTGGTGGTGATGCGCCGGCGCACCTTCCGGAGATCCTGGGCGCCGAAGCCCAGGGGCCGGGAGTCGACGTTGCCGCCGTACTCGTGCAGGTCCGAGAAGGTGCCCGCGCAGATGAACAGGATGTCCCGGGTGTCGATGGGCACGAAGTCGCCCCGGTTGAACGTCTGCGTGACGTTCATCGGCACGAAGACCTCGCGGCCCTCCAGCAGCTTGAGCAGGGCCTGCTGCACGCCCTCGCCGCCGATGTCCCGGCTGCCCGCTCCGTTGCGCGCCCCCTGCGAGCGCCGGGCGATCTTGTCCACCTCGTCGATGAAGATGATGCCCCGCTGGGTGTCCTCCACCGAGTGGTTGGCCTTGAAGAGCAGGTCGGCCACCATCACCTCCACGTCCTTCCCGTAGTAGCCCGCCTCCGTGTACTCGGTGGCGTCCACGGTGGTGAACGGGACGGAGAGGATCTCCGCGAGATTCCGGGCAATGTGCGTCTTCCCGCTTCCGGTGGGCCCGATGAGCAGGATGTTGCTCTTCTTGAGCAGCGAGGTGCGCCGCAACCGGCGCGCCTGAATGCGCTTCAGGTGATTGTGGGCGGCGATGGCCACGGCCCGCTTGGCCGCCTCCTGGCCGATGACGAACCTGTCCAAACGCTCGTAGATTTCCCGTGGGGTCATCAACGGCGAGTCCCTGCGTGCGGACGACTCCATGTACCCTCCCCTTGGTTCCATGCGGGCTCCCGGACCTCCTCCGGGGAAGGGTAGGAATCCGATGGAGGACAGCCCACTCATTGCGGTGGGAAGGGGGGCCGCTCCCGAGGCTGGCCGGTTGCCCCTCAACCAGGAGTTGAACGGCGGGGAGATTCCCGATACTTCCCGCGCTGTCTCTTGTTGGACACCGTCCCACCCCTAGACCGGGAGATCAGGAACGCCGATGCCGCCCATCACTCCTCAGCACCGCTGGACCCTCGCTGATGCCCAGGACACCTATGGCATCCGCAACTGGGGCGCCCCCTACTTCGGCGTCAACGAGAAGGGGCACGTGTGTGTCCATCCGGACGGCCCCACGGCCCCGAACATGGACCTGAAGGAGCTGGTGGATGAGGTCCGCCGCCGTGGCATCGGACTGCCGTTGTTGATCCGTTTCACGGACGTGCTGCGTCACCGGGTCGTCCACCTGAACCAGGCGTTCCGCAAGGCCATCGCCGAGCACAACTACAAGGGCCTGTACCAGGGCGTCTACCCCATCAAGGTGAACCAGCACCGGTACGTGGCGGAGACCATCGTCGAGACGGGCAAGCAGTTCGGCTACGGCCTGGAGGCCGGAAGCAAGCCGGAGCTGCTCGCGGTGATGGCGCTGCTGGACCAGGAGGACGCGCTCGTCATCTGCAACGGCTACAAGGACGAGGAGTACGTCGAGACGGCGCTGCGCTTCAGCCGCCTGGGCCGCAAGGTGATTCTGGTGGTGGAGAAGCCCTCGGAGCTGCCCCTCATCGCCGAGGTGGCGCGCAAGACGGGGATTGCGCCGCGCATCGGCATGCGGGTGAAGCTGTCCTCGCGAGGCGCGGGCAAGTGGGAAGCCTCGGGCGGAGACCGCTCGAAGTTCGGCCTGTCCTCCTCGGAGCTGATGAGCGCCATCGGCTTCCTGAAGGAGACGGGGCTGCTGCCCTCCTTCGAGCTGCTGCACTTCCACCTGGGAAGCCAGATCTCCAACATCCGCAACGTGAAGAACGCGCTGCGCGAGGTGGGCCGCTTCTTCGTGGAGGTGGCGCGCCAGGGAGCTCCGCTGAAGTACCTGGACGTGGGCGGCGGCCTGGGCGTGGACTACGACGGCTCGCAGACGAACTTCACCTCGTCGATGAACTACACGACGGAGGAGTACGCCAACGACGTGGTGTTCTCGGTGATGGAGGCGTGCGACTCGGCGGGCGTGCAGCACCCCATCCTGGTGTCCGAGTCGGGCCGCGCCATCGTGGCGCACCACGCGGTGCTGGTGGTGGACGTGCTGGGCACCAGCGAGTTCGATCCGGTGAGCGTGCCGGAGAAGACGGACGACAAGGCGCCCTCGGTGGTGCGCAACCTGCTGTCCACCTTCAAGGACGTGACGAACAAGAACCTGCTCGAGGCCTACCACGACGCCCAGGACTACAAGGAGGAGACGCTCACGCTCTTCTCCCTGGGCCACCTGTCGCTCGAGCAGCGGGTGATGGCCGAGAACATCTTCTGGGCCCTCTGCCACAAGATCATGCGCATCGCCGGCGAGTCGGGAGAGATTCCCGAGGAGCTCGAGGCGCTGGAGAAGCAGCTCTCGGACACCTACTTCTGCAACTTCTCGGTGTTCCAGTCGCTGCCGGACTCGTGGGCGATTGATCAGCTCTTCCCGATCATGCCCATCCACCGGCTGAACGAGCGGCCGTCGCGGCGCGCGGTACTGGCGGACATCACGTGCGACTCGGACGGGAAGATCGATCACTTCATCGACAAGCGCGAGGTGAAGGACGCGCTCGAGCTGCACTCGCTCAACAACGACGACTACTACCTGGGCATCTTCCTGGTGGGCGCGTACCAGGAGATTCTCGGCGACCTGCACAACCTCTTCGGTGACACGCACGCGGTGCAGGTGTCGCTGGGGCCCAACGGCGGCTACCTGATCGACCACGTGGTGGAGGGCGATACGGTGACCGAGGTGCTCAACTACGTGAGCTACAACAAGGACGACCTCGTGGCGAAGCTGCGCAAGTCCACCGAGGTGGCGCTGCGCAGCGGGAAGCTGACGCTGGACGAGTCGCGCCAGCTCCTGCGCATGTACGAGGAAGGCCTGTCCGGCTACACGTACCTGGAGCGCGAGGTGGACGCCTCCTTCGTCGCCGGGCACGGGCAGCAACTGCGCCTGGTGGTCCAGGACAGCGGCACGGCCGGCAAGGCCCCCGTCCCGCCCACGGGCACGGGGACCTGAGCCACACGGTAGAGCCAGGAATGTAACGAAGCCCCGCGAGCACT
Organism: Archangium gephyra; assembly: GCF_049060025.1. Lineage (GTDB taxonomy): Bacteria > Myxococcota > Myxococcia > Myxococcales > Myxococcaceae > Archangium > Archangium gephyra_A. The sequence goes on along the minus strand of NZ_JBMEQQ010000002.1, from coordinate 10,768,155 downwards.
CCCAGGTGCCGCGGGGTCTTCTTTTTTCCGCGGCCTGCGCAGGCACCACCTGCCGGATTCCTTGACTCGCCGCCCGCCCGCATCACAGTGCGCCGCGTGTCACGGCGAGGGTTGAGGTTTGGAGTCAGTGCCGCGGCTGCCCTGTTCCTGGCGGCCTGCGTCTCGGTGCGGGGACGGCCCGCGGACGGCGCGCTCGATGCGGCCCAGGTCTATCTGGAGACCTGGAGCAGAGGCGACCCTGCCGCCATGGGACGCATGGTGGCCGAGCCGCCCGCCCGCTTCGCGGAGCAGCACCAGCGCTTCCGCGATGACCTGCGCATCCTCTCGTCCCGCTTCGAGCCCGGCCGCGTCGAGCGCGAGGAGGAGAGCGCGGTGGTCAGATTCCGCGCCATCCACGTGCTGCGCGGACTGGGCGAGTGGGAAGTGGACGGCGCGCTGAGCCTCGTGCGCCGCGAGGGGCGCTGGTGGGTGAGCTGGACTCCGGCGGTGCTGCACCCCGAGGCGCGCGAGGGCGACCGCTTCTCCCGCGCGAGGACACGCCTGGAGCGGGCCGCCATCCTCGACGGAGACAGCCTGTCCCTCACCCGCCAGGGCGAGGTCATCACCATCGGCGTCGAGCCCCGGCGCATCCAGAATCGTGCCGCCGTCGCCTCGGCGCTCCAGGCACAACTGGGTGTGGACCCGGCGAGGCTGGAGAAGCTGCTGAACGCGCCCAACGTGGCGCCCGAGCACTTCGTGCCCATCATCGACGTGCGGCCCGAGCGCTACCAGTGGGTGCGTCCGGCGCTGGCGCCCGTGCCTGGCATCTTCTTCCGCCGCAAGAGTGCCCGGCTGTCCCCGGCGGAGGGCTACGCGGCCCACACCCTGGGCCGGGTGGGCGAGGTGACGGCCGAGCTGCTTCCGCAACTGGGCCCGACCTACCAGCCGGGAGACATCGTGGGCCTGTCCGGGCTGGAGCTGGCCTATGAGCATCAGCTCGGGGGAAGACCCTCTGGAGAGGTGCGCCTCACCCGCCCGTCCGGCGAGGTCCGCGTCCTCGGCCGCTTCGAGGGGACGCCGGGGACGCCGCTGCACACCACGCTGCGCCAGGAGGTGCAGTCCGCCGCGGAGGCCGCGCTCGAGGGCGTGACGCAACCCGCGGCGCTCGTCGCGGTGGACACGGGCACGGGCGCCATCCTGGCCATCGCCAGCCGGCCACTCGAGCAGCCCTTGCACCGGGCCCTCACCGGCCGCTACCCGCCCGGCTCGACGTTCAAGGTCATCACGGCGGAAGCACTGCTCGCCGCGGGCATGAACCCGGAGTCACCGGCGCCGTGTCCGCCGGTGGCGACCGTGAGCGGCAAGTCGTTTCGCAACTTCGAGGGCGAGGCCTTCGGGAACACCCGCCTGCGCGTGGCCTTCGCCCACTCGTGCAACACCGCTTTCGTGCTGCTGGCCGCCGGACTCGAGTCAGGTGCGCTCGGGGAGGCGGCCCGCCGCTTCGGCTTCGACGTGGCATACGACCCGGGACTCCCCTCCCCTGGCGCTTCGTTTCCCACGCCCCGGGACGAGGCCGAGCGGGCGGCGGCCGCCATCGGGCAGGGACGCGTGCTGGCCACGCCCCTGCACATGGCCTCCGTGGCCGCGGCGGCCGAGTCGGGCAGGTGGCGCGCGCCCTATCTCGTGGCGGAGCTCGAGGACGGTCCGCGCGCCTCGCTGGCGGCCGGTACCCGTGTGCCCCTGCGGACGCTGATGCGTGCCGTCGTCACCGAGGGCTCGGGCCGGGCGGCGGTGGGCGTGACGGGGCTTGCCGGCAAGACGGGCACCGCCGAGTTCGGAACCGGCACGCCGCTGCCCACACATGCGTGGTTCATCGGCTTTCACAAGGGCATCGGCTTCGCCGTGCTGGTCGAGGGCGGCGGCGTGGGCGGCCGTGTCGCCGTGCCCATCGCCGCGAAGTTCGCCGCGGCCCTGTGAGGCTCGCCGAGGGGTTGCCCTGTCACTCCGGGAGGGGCTTCCGCTGAACCTCCCCATGGCCGTTGGCCAGGGAAAGGGGGAACAGGGCCCGGTGCTGGATGTTGGGGTAATAGGCCGCGAGGTAAAGCTCGTCCCCCACCCTCACCCATGCCCGTCTGGCAGGCCCGGACTGTGCCCTCCACCAAGCGTCCGCCTCCTCACGGGTCCCAAAAGAGGCCACGGGAACGGGCTGCTCTTTCTCCACCAATTCTTCGAGATACCACTCGAGCGCACGGTTGTACGGCAAGCGGCGGATGTTCATCTCTCGATTGTGAAAGACATCGTGGTACTCGTTCGAGATGAGTACGTTCGCGGGATCGGGTGGATGGGGATGGTTCGCGAGCCAGGCTTCCGCCTCCTCCCGTGTGTCAAACGATGCCACGACGAAGGGAGGGTCGTTGGACTCGACGTACTTCAGAAAGGCAGCGAACGCCCCCTGCTGGCCGGTTGATTCAATGTATTGAATCGCATCGAGGATGGCCTGACTCTGCGCCACCTCCTCAGCGGATTCCGGCTCATCGCGAATCTTCTCGAAGAAGCGCTTCGTCGCATCCATGCGCTCGCTCAGTTCCGCGCTGACTTCTCGAGGAAGGAGGCTGCGGGAGCCAGGCGTCTTGAAGAAATCTTCGAAGTCGTGCCGCTGGCCGGTGGCGAAGATGAAATCCAGAGCGTCTCGCGCCAGGGTAAGAATCCGCTCTTGCTCGGGGGCTTGGTCCTGACTCCAACGCCTCCCAATCACAGGGTGCGCTTCCGCAAGATCAGAAAGGGTCGTCATGGCACCACCTGCACGAAGAAGGACGAGGGAGAAACACCGGATGAGGTCAGCAAAATGGCTGGCGCAAGCACCAGTATTCCCGCCGTACTGCCAACGACCACGAAAACAACACCTGCGATGACGACGACAGTACCCGACACAAGCTCGCGATTGTGCTGCTTCAGCCAATCAATGGCGCTACCAACGACAGGGAAGCTGATTCGAAGCTTGCTGCCCTCAGCCATCTCCCTGAGCTTGCAACAATCCTGATATGCGGGCATGCACCTTTCACGGCATATGGCATCTTTGGAGCCACCGCTTGCGTGAGTCCAATGACGGCCTTTCAAGCTGGCTTTGCACATCTCTTCGCATCTATCGCGCTCGGCCTCGCAGTCGCGATTGAAGGAAGCATGAAGGACAGGTGCTTCGAGACGAGCCGGACTCGCGAGTTCCGGATAGCTGAACAAGTCAAAATCACTGAGGCGCCGCCAGGCATGAGACACCCGGCCATCCGGAGCCTCCTGGATGATGAGCACGTAGCGGGACAAATCCGCGGAGCCTGATGGACCGGGCGGCGCGTACATCGTGGCACTACAAGAAAGAATGAGCAGGCTGAGGCTCGACGCCATGAGCCGTTGGCAAGCCGTGCGGATATCCATCCGGCCCCTCTTACACGAGCGTTCCACCGGGTCAACGCCCATCCAGAGCGCTACCCGGACGCCATCAGCCGTGCTTCAGGGCGACCTCGGTGCGAGGCGCGCCCGCCACCGTGAGCCGATCCTCCAGCCGGCCGCGGATGTAGCCCACGTGCAGGCGCAAAGCATAGAACTCGTCCATGTAGCTCAGCGGCACCTTCAAGTCGCCAATCTCATGCTCGAGTTGCTCGAGCAGCAGCAACTCCTTGCGTACCTGCTCGGCGTCCAGTGCGCCCCGCAACCGCTCGTCAATGATTCGCAGCCGCGCATACCAGCGATAGATGCGCGAGCGGATGCTCCAGCGGTACACCGGCGGAGTGAGCCGCAGCAGCGGCACCAGCACCACGAAGAGCGGGATGAGCAGGACGACGAACCGGTGGATGAACGCCGCGAGCCAGAAAGGCAGCATGCGCCGCAGGAAGTCCGGGCCGTGCGTCAGGTAGTACCGCGCCTGCTCGTTGACGGGCAGCTCGGTGAGCGTGTCATTCGGAAACTTCCCGGGCTCGCTGAGCAGATCTCCTCCCCGGTGCGTCCGGACCGCGGCCTCCGTCAGCAGCGCGACCACCGCGGGGTGCACGTCCTTGCGCGCCACCAGCACCGCCGCGGGCGCCACCAACTGCACCTCCCGCTCCGGCAGATCCTGCACCAGGTCCAGCGAGCCCCGGTGCAGCGTGACGGGTGACAGGTACCGGAACCGGCGCGCATAGGCATGGGCCTGCTCGAAGCTCATCAGCCGCACCCCGGGCATGTGCATCAGCTCGGAGATCACCGGCGCGGTGGGCCCCATGACGAACAGGGCCGCGTCGACCGAACCCTCACGCAGCGCCGCCACGGCCTTGTCCCCACCGAGGTCGACAAACGTGGTGCCGGACTGCCCGCTCACCACTCCGCCCGCGGCCAGCAGATCCAGCGACAGCGCCCGCACGCCGCTGCCCTCCGCCCCCACCGCGATGCGTCTGCCCTCCAACTGGCCGAGCCGATCGAGCTGCGCCTCGCCCCGGTAGAACACCCACACCGGCTCCAGGTACAGGCTCGCCAGCGCGACCAGTTCCTTCCGCCGCTCCTTCTCGGCCGGGGCCGTACCACCCTGGACGATGGCGACATCGACGCCGGAGTCCGGAGTGCCCAGCAGCGCGTAGTTCTCGATGGAGCCGGCCGTCTCCCGGACGACGAGCTCGAGCCCCGCCGCTTCGAAGTGCTCGGCGTAGTGCCTGGCCACCGAGTGGTACGCCCCGCTCGCGGAACCCGTGGCGATGACGATCGTGTGCGGCGGAGCCGGCTCGACGAATTGCCACGCCACGGCCATCAGCGCCGCCACCACCACGGCCACCACCGCGGCCGCGCGCATCATCTCCAGACGCGACAATGTCCGAGGATTCACGTTCTGCGCTCCCTGCACGCCAGGCCTCCTTCGGCTCCGGCCATCCTAGCGCGCGGGACCTCCTCCGCTCGTGCCCGGTTGCCTGATTGCTCCGGAGGCAACTTCCCAGGTGTCGAGCAGCAGCCCCCCGCGGGGCCGCGCTACTCGATCTTCCAGTCGTCCAGGTACACGTCCATGTAGTCGGTGCGCAGGCCCGTCGTCCCCCAGGTCAGGCTGGAGTCATGGGCCGTGAGCTGAAGCACGCCGTCGACGGAGAACTGCAGCGTGTCACCGCTCACCGAGAGCTTCACCGTGTGCCACATCCGCGTGGCCGGAGCCCCGAGCGCCTTCTGCGCGAGCGTGGTGTAGATGCCGCCCAGCTTCTTCTTGATCGTGACCAGGCCGTCCTTCCGGTAGGACGCCACGTACAGATCGTTCTCGGTCTGGTAGCGGGCGAAGACATGCAACCCCGCCCACTCGGGCGCACCCGCCTGCCACTCATAGATGTGGGCGCGGTAGCTCGGCGCCGCGGTCTTCCAGCCGACCTTCTTGCCATCCACGTACTTCCGCGAGAGCGCCCGGAAGTTGTACGTGCTCGTCCACCCGCGACGGTACGTGCCCGCGTACTTCGAGAAGAGGCAGCCGGACGTCACCTCGAGATGGCCCCGCTGGGCCGGTTCGCTCGAGCACTCGATGAGCGAACCCTCCGCATAGGCCTCGAAGTTCTCACCCACCCAGGGGCAACTGCTCGCGGAGGTGCAGATGATGTAGTTGGAGTCGGGATAGAAGTCATAGACGCTCGCCCCGGTGGCCGCGGACTCCTCGGTCTCCAGCGCATCGAGCTCTTCCGGCGCGTCCGTCCCGCAGGCGCCCGCCAGCACCATCAGCCAGGCAGCCAACCCCAGAACGATTGCACGACCCTTCATGGTGGACTCTCCCTCTCCTCCACGAGGACGGCTCGAATCAGCCTCCATCCCAGAAAATCGGATTAACGGGTAGAAAAGTAAGCCCCGCAAGTTCTTGGGAGGAGCCCAACCATGGGTACTGCCCCATTGTTCAGGGCCGGGTCACGCCCGCGCCAGCGCCCGGCCCGCTGTCCTAGGCCGGCGACGGCTGGGCCGGTGCCCCCCGGGGTAGGACGGCCTGGAGAATCAGCGCCAGGGCGATCACCAGCACGCAGCCAATCACGTTGAACCAGAGGTAGCCGATCGCACTGAACATGAAGAGGGCGATCACCGTCGTCTGCGAGATGACCGCGGCGAAGAAGACGGCATGACCCCGGACGTGCTTGAAGAAGAAGGCCACCAGGAAGATGCCGAGCACCGTCCCGTAGAAGATGGACCCGAGGATGTTGACCGCCTGGATGAGGTTGTCGAGCAGCGACGCGAAGCTCGCGAAGGACACCGCGACGAGGCCCCAGAAGACGGTGAACAGCTTGGAGGCCACGAGGACGTGGCGGTCGGAGGCGTCGCGCCGGACGAGCCGCCGGTAGAAGTCGACCGTGGTCGTCGCGCCCAGGGCGGTGAGCTCGCTGGCGATGGAGCTCATGGCCGCCGCCAGGATGACGGTGATGAGCAGCCCCACGAGGCCGCTGGGCATCCAGTCCTTCACGAACGAGATGAAGATGTAGTCCGAGTCCTTGGTCTCGGTGCCCGGCAGCGCGCGGGCCACCACGGCCTTGGCCTCCTTGCGGACCGAGTCGGCCGTCTTCGCGGCGGCCTGGAGGCGCTCGCGCGCGCTGGCTTCCGCGGCGCCATCCCCGGCCTCCCGTGCGGCCAGGTAGCGCTCGGCCTCGGCGCGCTTGTCGGACTGCACCTGGGCCCACTTCTGCTCGAGCGTGGCGAACTCGCCCGCCTGCGCGGTCGCCTGGACCTTCGCGCGCAGGGGCTGGTTGAAGAGCAGCGGCGGCGCGTTGAACTGGTAGAACACGAAGACGAGGAGCCCGACGAAGAGGATGAGGAACTGCATCGGGATCTTCAGCACGCCGTTGAACAGCAGCCCGAGACGGCTCTCGGTGATGGAGCGGCCCGTCAGATAGCGGCCCACCTGGGACTGATCGGTGCCGAAGTACGACAGCGCCAGGAAGAACCCGCCGGTGAGCCCGGACCAGATGTTGTAGCGGTCCTGGACATCGAGATCGAAGCTGACCACGTTCATGCGGCCGAGCGCTCCGGCGACATCCACGGCCTGCCCGAAGGACACGTTCCCGGGCAGCCGCCAGACGATGACGAGGGCGGCCACGACCATGCCCCCGAGCATCACCACCATCTGCTGCTTCTGCGTCTGGCTGACCATCTTGGAGCCACCCGTCACCGTATAGAGGATGACGAGTGCACCGATGCCCACGATGGTCGGCTCGAGCGGCCAGCCAAGGACAGCCGAGAGGATGATGGCGGGCGCGTAGATGGTGATGCCGGAAGCCAGCCCGCGTTGGATGAGGAAGAGGAACGCGCCGAAGAGGCGGGTCTTCAGATCGAAACGCGACTCCAGGTACTCGTAGGCGGTGAGGACGTTCAGCCGGTAGTAGATGGGGATGAAGACCGCGCTGATGAGCACCATCGCGATCGGCATGCCGAAGTAGAACTGCACGAAGCGCATCCCGTCCTCGTAGGCCTGGCCCGGGACGGAGAGGAAGGTGATGGCGCTCGCCTGCGTAGCCATGACCGACAGGCCGATGGTGGGCCAGCGGAGATCCTGGCTCCCGCGCAGGAAGCCCTCGGCGGTCTTGCTCTCGCCGCGCGTGCGCCAGAACCCCCACCCCACGATGAATGCCGTCGTCCCGATGAGGACCAGCCAGTCGAGCAGTGTCACGAATAGGCCCGGGTCAGTGCCCAGAACAGGGCGATGAAGGTGGCGAGGGTGCCCAGCACGAAGAGGTAGATGTTGCGCCAGGAGCCGAGCAGGGGTGGCGCGTCATCGAGCTCGGGCCGCGGCGCGGGGGCCGGGGCCGGTTCAGGAGATTTCGAGGTGTCGGTCATTGGGCGAGGAGGTTCGCGAGCAGGCGGTAGGCACCGGGCACGCCCGCGGGGAGCTGACGGAAGAACGCGATGCCCGTGTAGACGAAGGTTCCCTTGCCGTGACGGGCGACGAGCAGCCCACCCCGGAGCGGCTCCTCCCCCGCGTCGTTCATGGCGAACACGGGCTTGTAGCGCTCGTCCCACTTCGAGGCGAAGTAGAGCCCCCGCTCCTGGACCCAGCCCTCGAAGTCAGCGGCCGTGAGGCGGTTGGGTCCCTTCAGCAGCGGGAGGTTGGGCTCCACGGGCGTCATCGCCGCGGTCTCGTCCGTCACGCGGTCACGGCCGATCTCCAGCGGATACGGCCCGATGGAGGCGTTGAGCGGGCCCACGCGGCTGTTGGTGTTGTACTGCACGATGAGCCGCCCACCCTGCTCGACGTAGCGCATGAGCCGCTCGTGGTGGATGGCGAGCCGCTGATTGGCGTTGAAGGCACGCACCCCGACCACGATGGCCTCGAACCGCTCGAGCTTCTCGGAGGCCAGGCGCTCCTCTGGCAGCAGCGTCACCTCGTACCCGACGGCCGCGAGGCTCTCGGCCACACGGTCTCCCGGGCCCGGGATGTAGCCAATCCGCCGCACCTTCGTGGCGAGCGTGAAGGGCACCAGGGCCGCCTCGGAGGGCTGGCGCACGGTCTGCGGCGGGATGTGCTCATACGTCACCCTGCGGACCCGCCACGACTCGGAGCGGCCTCCACTCTCGACGACGACCCGCAGCCGGCCCCGCTCGCTCGCGCCCCTGGGCGGAGTCACCTGGAAGCGCACCGTGCGCTCATCGCCGCGCGAGGCGAGCTTGAAGGGCACCTCGGCGGGTTCGGCACGCCAGCCCGCCGGAAGCTCGAGCCGGACCTTCCCCTCCGCATCGGCCCGGCCCGCGGCCAGCACCACCGACACGGACTGCGCGGTGCCGTTGGGGAACATCAGCACCTCCCGGTCGAGCGTCGCCGTGATGGCCGGTGCGATCTCGAAGGCGCGGTAGAGCTCGCCGCGCACCGGATCCGTCCACACGTAGACCACCGGCCGGACCACGGAGAAGCGCTTGCCGCCCACCTCGTAGAGGAACGTCACCGACAGGGCGGGCTCGCCCTCGGGCCTGCCCACGAGCGCGCGGTCCTGCTCGTCCAGGCTGTAGAGGCCACCCGCGACGGGCTTGCGCAGCCAGTAGGGCGTGGAAATGCGCGCCGCCTCCGGAATCGCCACCGTCTTGGAGAGCTTGAAGGGCTTGTTGTCCGCCAGCTCGGCACCGGCCGCCACGGACTCGCCGCCCGGCAGCGTCACGCCCACCAGCCGGAGCGCCGCGGGCGAGCGGTTCAGCGCCACCAGGTTCAACGCCACCGGGCTGCCCGGCACGGCCATCGCCTCCGCCGCGCGCACCTCGAGGAACAGGCCCGTGCATGCGGCCACCAGGTCCTCGGTCTCCCGCAGCTTGAGGGCCTTCCACGGGTTGCTGTCCGGCAGGGCCGAGAGCGCCTCGTGGATGCGCAGGAGGGCCGGAACACTCTTGTGGGGCGCGCGCGCATCGAAGCCATTCACCGCCTCGTCGATGGTCCGGACGACCTGCTCGGTGCCGCTCCACCGCCGCCACGTGAGCTCGAGTCCCTCGAACACCTCGGACTTCGGCTGCGTTCCGGCCAGGTGCTTGAAGTGCTCCAGTTGCGTCCCGCGATCGGCCGGCACGCCGAAGCCCTGGCTCTTGTGCTGGCTGCGGCTCTCCGCGGAAATCTCCCCCCAGGAGCGGCCCAGGAGCGGGTCATAGCCGCCCACGTCGAGCTTGAGGAAGGCGGACAGGTCCGCATCCGGCTTCAGGTTCCAGGTCGAGACGTTGTTCAACAGCCTGCTCGCCTTCCACGGCTTCAGCTCCCCGAGCTGCTCGGGGAAGCGCGACGGGTCGGCCGCCGCGGTGAAGGCCTCCTCCGCCAGGAGGGCCGAGGCCGTGTGCTGGCCGTGGTTGGGCGGCTGGGTGGTGAAGCGCGTGATGATCACATCCGGCTGGAAGCGGCGGATGGCGAGCACGACATCGGCCAGCACCTGCTCACGGCCCCAGATGCGCAGCGTCTCGTCGGCGCTCTTCGAATAGCCGAAGTCCCTCGCCCGCGTGAAGAGCTGCTCGGCGCCGTCGATGCGGCGCGCCGCGAGCAGCTCGTTCGTGCGGATGAGCCCGAGCAGCTCATCCTGCTCGGTGCCGATGAGGTTCTGTCCGCCGTCCCCGCGGGTCAGCGAGAGATAGCCCGTGCGAAAGCCACGCCCACCGGCGAGGTAGGCCAGCAGCCGCGTGTTCTCGTCGTCGGGGTGGGCCGCCACGTAGAGCACACTCCCCGTGACACCGAGGCGCCGGAGGTCCGCCGCGAGCTCGCCCGCGTGGGGTTGCCGGGGAGCTTGCGCCAGTGACGTCGATGAGAGTCCGAGGCTCATGGCCACTGCCATTCCGAAGAGGACCAGGGTTCGCATTCGGGGCGGACCCTAACAAGGAACGAAGCCGCCCGGTTGCGAGGAATCCTTATGCCGGCCCGGTTCCATTCCTCGTCGCCCCGGTGCGCCGGAGTTGTTATCAAGCGGCCCGTGGCCTCTTCCTTCTCCGCCTCCTGGCTGCGCGGCGATCCCCGCGCCCTCGAATTTCTTTCCGACCGCTTCCGGCACCGGGCCGCCCGCGCCGAGGCCGTGGCCGCCGCGGCCTCGCGTCCACTCGCTCCGGCGCTGCATGAGGTGCTGGTGGCTCGCAACGCGCGCCTCGCACCGAGCCCCGCCCGCGAGAGGAACCTGGAGCTGCTCGCCCGCCCCGGCACGACCGCCGTGGTGACCGGTCAGCAGGTCGGACTGTTCCTGGGCCCGCTCTTCACGGTCTACAAGGCAGCCTCCGCCATCGCCGCCGCCCGCTCGCTCGCCGAGGAGACCGGCCGCCCCTGTGTCCCCGTCTTCTGGCTGCAGACCGAGGACCACGATCTTCCCGAGATCGATCATTGCTTCGTTCCGCGCTCCGCCGGTGGGCCGCTGCGTCTGGCCCTGGAGCTGCCCGGCGCGGCCACCTCGCGCGTCCCCGTGGCCCACCACCACCTGGGTCCGGGCGTCACCGGTGCGCTCGCCGCGTTGCGCGCCGAGCTGGGCGGCAATCCCCATGCGGACGAGCACCTGGCGCTGCTCGAGCGCGCCTACCGTCCGGAGGCGACACTGGCGGACGCCTTCGCCGACGTGCTGTCGGCCCTGTTCGCGGACGAGGGGCTCGTGTTCCTCGACCCGCGCGACCCGCGCCTCGCGCCCCTCGCCGCGCCCATCCACCGCCGGGCCATCGAGGAGGCCGCGGCCATCTCCGGCAAGCTCGCCGAGCGGGGCCAGGCCCTCGCCCAGGCGGGCTTCTCCGAGCAGGTGCACATCCGCCCGGGCTCGCCGCTGAACTTCTTCTCGCCCGATGGGCCCGAGGGTGCGCGCTACCGCCTCGACCCCGCCGCTCCCGGGACCTGGACCCTCGTGGGCCATCCCGAGGGCGCCTCGGTGACGACGGCCGAGCTCCTCTCCTGGTTGGAGCGCGAGCCGCTCCGCTTCACGACCTCGGCCCTGTTGCGGCCGATCCTCCAGGACTCCTGGCTGCCCACGGCGGCCTACGTCGGCGGACCGGGAGAGATCGCCTACTTCGCGCAGCTCTCGCCCCTGCACGCGCATGTCGGCCTGCCCATGCCGCTCATCGTGCCGCGCGCCCGCTTCCGGGTGATCGACGACCGTGTGCGCCGGCTGCTCGACACGCTCGGCCTCTCGCCGGATGACGCGAACGCCCCGCGTGACGAGCTGCTGGCCCGCCTCGCCGCCCGCGACGCCGGGGAAGCCTTCGAGCCGCCCGAGGCCGTCGAGGCCCGCCTCGTGAGTGCCTTCGCCGCCGAGCTCGCCCGCCTCGGTGAGCGCATGGCCGCCATCGACCCGGCCTTCGCCCAGGGCATCTCCCGCACCGACAAGACCGTGCGCCGGGGTGTCTCCCGCCTCGTGGCCCGGTATGGCCGCTCCATCACCCGGCGAGACCAGACCACCCTCGAGCGCGTGGAGCGCCTGCGGGCCTGGCTCGCTCCCGAGGGCGCGCCCCAGGAGCGCATCTACAGCCTGCCGTACTACGCGAGCCGTCTCGGCTCCCACGCCTTCGTGCGCCTCGTGCTGGAGGCCTGTGAACCCTTCTCGGGCAACCTGAAGGACCTGAAGCCGTGACCCCGGCCGGTGGGAATACCTTCGCGCGGCCCCTGTTCCGGCTCGAATTCCGATGAGCGACCGTCTCAATCTGGCCATCACCTGCTTTCCCACCTTTGGAGGCAGCGGCCTGGTCGCGACCGAGATCGGCTTGGCGATGGCGGAGCGCGGCCACCGCGTCCACTTCATCGCGCGCGACCTGCCGGTGCGGCTCCATGGCATGACGCGGAAGGTGGTCTTCCACGAGGTGACGGAGAGCAACTACCCGGCGCTCGCCCAGTCGGGGACGTATGCCCTGGCGCTCGCCTCGAAGATGATCGAGGTCTCCCACTACGAGCACCTGGACATCCTGCACGTCCACTACGCGGTGCCCCATGCCACGGCGGCCTGGATGGCCCGGGAGGTGCTGGGTGACAAGGCGCCGCGCATCGTGACGACGCTCCACGGCACCGACACCACGCTCGTCGGCATCGACCCCACCTACCTGCCCATCACGCGCTTCTCCATCCTGCGCAGCGACGCGGTGACCACGCCCTCGGAGTCCCTGCGGCGCGCCACCTGGGACGGCTTCGGCATCCCGGAGAGCTTCCCCATCGACGTCATCCCCAACTTCGTCGACACGAGTCGCTACTGGCCCGCCCGCGACCGGGCCCACCTGCGCCAGCTCTTCCCCGGCCTGGAGGAAGGCGAGCCCGTGCTCATCCACGTCTCGAACTTCCGGCCCGTCAAACGCATCGGCGACGTGGTGTCCGTCTTCGCGGCGGTCCAGGGCAGGCGTCCCTGCCGGCTGGTGATGATCGGGGACGGCCCCGAGCGCTCTCCCGCCGAACGCAGGGTGCGGAGCTCGGGCTCGAGGACCGCGTGGCCTTCCTGGGCAAGCAGGAGAGCTTCGTGGAGATCCTCGCGGCGGCCGATGTCTTCCTCCTGCCGAGTGAGCAGGAGAGCTTCGGCCTCGCGGCGCTGGAGGCCTTGAGCTGCGGCATCCCGGTGGTGGCGAGCAACATCGGCGGCATCCCGGAGCAGGTCGAGCACGGGACGACGGGTTACCTCGCGCCGGTGGGCGACGTGGAGGGCATGGCGGGCCACGTGCTCGAGATCGTCCGCGACCCGGAGCGCTGGCGGCTCTTCTCACGCCGCGCCCGCGAGAACGTCCTGCAACGCTTCCAGCTCGAGCCGGCCATCGACCGCTACGAGGCGCTCTACCGCCGGCTGCTGGAAGGAACCTCCCGCCGCTGATGGCCGGGAGGCCCGTACCTCAGGGGTGACTACTTCTTGCCCTTCCAGTCCTGGAGGGCCTTGGCGACCTGCTCCTTGAAGAAGAAGCCCGGGTCCTTCTGGCCCAGGTCCCAGGACGTCTGCGCGAACTTGCGGGCCTCGGCGATCTTGCCCGCGCGCGCCAGGATGTCGGCCTTGATCCAGTTGTTGTACCAGTGCGACTGGATGGCCAGCGAGTCGTCCGCGTAGGCCAGCGCGGTGTTGTAGTCCTTGGACGTGTCGGCCACGTAGCGGGCCGCGTTGGCCAGCGAGCGCCACGCGCCGTTCACCGAGGACTGGATGGCGGCCTGGGCGTGCGTGGCCGTGTCGGTCTTCACCGGCACCGAAACCCGCGTCGTCCCCCACTCGAGGTCGAGCGAGGTCTGGTCATCGGTGGTGTTGGAGAAGAGGAACGTCAGGCGCTCGCGGTTGGGAATCCCGGTGGGCGTGGCGGTGACGCGCACGACGTCGTCCTTCTGGTCGTACGCCTTGCCGCCGCCGAACAGGCCGAGCTCCTTGTTCAGCACCACCGTCCACTCCTTCTCGGTGGGGATGGTGACGAGGGAGTAGGTACCCGCGGGGACGGGCTTGCCGCCGAAGGTCACATCCCGGCTGAAGGTGATCTTCGTGGCCATGTTGGCGCCGGTGCGCCACACCTGACCCATGGGCACCAGCTCGCCCCACAGCTTGCGCCCCTTGACCGCGGGGCTGGAATAGTCGACCGAGACCTGGGTCAGGCCCACGTCCTGCGTCACCTTCGCCGCCGGGCTGGCGGCGGGCAACTGGAGCTGCTGCGCCGAGGCGGGCAGCGAGGTGAAGGCCACCACAACAGCGACAACGCACCCAAGAAGCTTCTTCATCGTCCTCACCTGGTCCTTTCGCTCGAGGAAAGCGAATGAGCGGCCGGCATCTATAGACCGGCATTCGACGGAGCGCGAGAACCTCACGCGGTCAGCACGAGTTTGACGAGCTCGGGCGGGCTGCCCACGCGCATGGGCGGGCCCCAGAAGCCGCAGCCGCGGCTCACGTAGAGGTGCGAGCCGCCATGCTGATAGAGCCCCGCGGAGTGCTCCCAGGCCAGACCGATGAGGAAGGTCATGGGGACGATCTGACCGCCGTGGGTGTGGCCGGAGATCTGCACGTCCACGCCCCGCTCGGCCGCGACCTTGAAATTGGCGGGCTGGTGCGCGAGCAGCACCGAGGCCCGGTCCGGATCCCTCCCCGCGAGCGCCAGGTCGAGGTCATAACCCTTCTTGCCGCGCCGGCGTCCGCCGCTCCAGTCATCCACGCCCACCAGGTCCAGCGAGCCGCCCGCGTCGCCGATGCGCACGTGGCGGTTGCGCAGCACCTGGATGCCGAGCGTCCCGAGGAACGCGGACCATTCTTCGTCACCCGAGAAGTAGTCGTGATTGCCGGTGACGAAGAAGGAGCCGAAGCGCGACTTCAGGTTCCGCAGTGCCGCCACATGCCCGCCGAGCGTGGGCACGTCTCCGTCCACGAGGTCTCCGGTGATGGCGAAGAGATCCGGCCGGAGCGCGTTGGCCTGGCGGACCAGCTCGTCCATGAACCTGCGCTGGATGAAGGAGCCCACGTGGACGTCCGTGAGCTGGACGATGCTGAGTCCCTCCAGGGCCTTGGGCAGCTTCGGGACCTTCAGCACCACCTCGGTCACCATGGGCGGAGCGAAGGCCCGCCAGCTCCCGTAAGCGGCCAGCCCGCCACCCGAGACGGCGGCACTGCCGGCCACCACCTGGGAGAGGAAGCGCCTGCGCTCCTCGTCCACGGGCGGCGATGCGGGCGCACGAAAGCGTTGCCCCAGCACCACGAGCCCCCGGCCGAGGTCCACGGCGAGGAGCGCGACCACCAGGAGGAGCGCCACGCCCATCCAGGTATAGGACGCCACCGAGAGTGCATCCGAGAACTCCACGGGGAGTGCGTCCCGCAGCGTGCGCCGGAGCATCAGCACGAGCGTCATCAGGAGGAACACGGCCATGGCCAGGAGCCGGAGCGCGCGGTGGCGCACCGTGTCCCGAATCAGGCGCCGGTACAGATAGAGGTGCCCCAGCAGGGCGCCGGTCGCGATGAGTATCGAGAAGGAGAAGAACCGGGACGGCATGGGGGAAGCATAGGACGATTGTCTCTTGTAGGCTCGGGTCCGTGAACGATGCCTCCCATCCGAGCAACCTCGGCCGCATCCTGGTGGTGGACGCACAGCGAAACACGCGCGCCATCACCGTGAACCTCCTGCGAGCCAAGGGCCACACCGTCCTGGAAGCCGTCTCCGGGGAGGCGGCCCTGGCCACGCTCGCCAAGAGCGAAGTGGACCTGATGCTGACGCGGCTGCAGATGAGGCCCATGGACGGGCTCACCCTGCTCAAGTGCGCGTTGGAGGTGGCGCCTCACCTCCAGGTCTTCGTGATGACGGCCTCCGGCTCCATCGAGAGCGCGATCGAGAGCATGCGCCTGGGAGCGTTCGACTACGTCACCCTGCCCTTCAAGGACGGCGAGATGCTCCACCGGGTGGAGCGCGCGCTGGAGCGGACGCGGCTGCAGGCGGCGGCGGAGGCCCTCGCCCAGGAGCTCAGCGAGCCCCCTGGCCCGAGTGCGCTGGTGGGCCGCAGCCCGGCGATGCGCGAGCTGACGTCGCTCGTGCAGCGGGTGGCCCGGAGCGATGCCACGGTGCTGGTGCAGGGCGAGAGTGGCACGGGCAAGGAGCTCGTCGCCCGCGCGGTGCATGCGCACAGCCCGCGCAAGAACAAGCCCTTCGTGCTCGCCAACTGCGCTTCCGTCTCCGAGGCCCAACTGGAGCTCGAGCTGTTCGGCCAGCCCCGGGGAGCGCGCACCGGGGCGGCACGTGCCCGCAAGGGGCTCTTCAAGGAAGCGGACGGGGGCACCCTCTTCCTCGACGAGGTGACGGAGACGGCGCCCGCCCTCCAGTCCCGGCTCTTGCGCACGTTGCAGGATGGCGAGGTGCGGCGCGTGGGCGAGTCCGCGGCCCAGCGCGTGGACGTGCGCATCATCGCCGCCACCCACCGCGACATCGAGCAGGAGGTGCGGGAGAAACGCTTCCGGCAGGATCTCTTCTACTGCCTCAACGTGGTGCCGCTGCGCGTGCCGCCGCTTCGAGAGCGGCTGGAGGACATCCCCGTGCTCGCCGAGCACTTCCTCCAGCGCGCCAACGCGCGCGGCCCGAGGCCCAAGCGGCTGTCCAACGCGGCGGTGGAGCGCCTGATGGGCTACGGCTTCCCCGGCAACGTGCGCGAGCTGGAGAACCTGGTGCGGCGGGCAGCGGCGCTGGCCGAGGGCGAGGAGTTGCAGCCCGAGGACTTCCTCCTTCCGCCCCTCCCCTCCCGCCGGGGCCCGTCCAAGCGCCCCTCCAAGACCCGTCGCCGGACGCGAAGCAGCGCCCCTGGGAACATGCGCTGACAACGCGCCCATTTCCCCTCTCCCCTCGGGAGAGGGACGGGGTGAGGGTGCCACGGATCCGGGGTTGAACCCCCTGTGCCCACCGCGGGCCACGGGCTGAAGAACGGGCCCGGAAACCCTCACCCTGACCCTCTCCCGGAGGGAGAGGGGACATGGGGGATCACGTTCCTGAAAGGGTCAGGTTCTCACCGCCTGCGCCAGCTCATGACCCGGGCGAGGAACACGGTGCCGAACACGAGCACCGTGAAGGCCGCCGTGTAGCCGAGGAAGATGAGCCAGCCGGTGGTGGTGCCGGGGATGCCCACCGCGAGGCTCATGTCCTGGAACTGCGCTCCGGAGAAGAAGCCGCACGCGAGGCTCACCGGCAGGAAGACGAACACCAGGATGCCCACCATCCGGTCGAACTGATCCCGCTTGTACTGGTCCAGCTCCGCGGCCTGGTCCTTCATGGCCACCACCGTCTCCTGCAGCCCGTGCAGCGAGTGCCAGGCGAGGTAGCGCGCGTTGATGTCCGGATCCTCGCTCACACGCGTGTGCCACAGGGAGTTGGTGAAGAGCATGACGTCGGAGCGGACGCTGCGCGCGGGCCGCAGGCTCTGCCAGCGCGAGGTGCGGTAGCGCTGCTCCACCTCGGCCATGCGCCGGCTGGTCTCGAAGGCCGAGTAGCGCTGGCCAATGGTGAGCAGGAAGAGGAGGAAGTCCCGGTCGCACGCGAGCGGTCCACGCCCCTCCTCCTCGATGAGGAACTCGATCCGGGCCCCGCCCGTCGAGGTCAACCAATGCTCCGTCTCGCCCGCCGCATCCCGGAGCACCTTCCGGCTCTCCGCCGCGGCCTCCGAGGGCAGCTTCTCCAGGGTGGGCTCGGTGCCCGTGGCGAGCGCGTAGAAGAGCCCCTGCATGGAGCGCGAGTCATCGAGCATGGACGAGCGGCCCCGGGAGATGCGGTAGCCGCCGTAGACGAGCCAGCGCTCCGGGCCCAGCGGCGCGAGCCAGGGCGGCAGGCCCCTCAAGGGCTCGAGTTCCCACAACTCCCGGCCCTCCACGAGCGCCGCCTGCTCGTGGGCCAGATCGTACAGCGAGGCCGCCGTGTTCCGGGACCGTTCGATCCACACGACGACGAGCCGGTTCGGGTAGACGGAGACGCGGACGATGTGGCCGTCGGTGGGCTTCTCGTAGTGCAGCACGTCCGCTTCGTGCGTGGCGCCGAGGAAGGAGTGCACCACCGCGGGGTGGAAGGACGAGCCCTGGTTGGAGAGATCGCACCGGCGGAAGCCCCGGGACACGAGCTCCGCGTCCGGCGCCGGTCCCCGCCACAGGAAGGGCCGGGCGAAGACGGTGTGGGCCCTGAGGACGTGGACGTGACGGCCCACGTTGAAGCGGCTCCAGAGGGTCTCCCACAGCTCGCGGCGTGACAGCCGGGTGCCCGAGTAGGGCCCCGCCACCATCGTCGAACGGCCGACGGGACTGGCGTAGCCGTCCGAGTACCACGGGTCCGAGTAGTCGTTGGGCTGGCGCTCGAAACGCCGGCCCCCCCGGGCGCGCGGGTTTCCATCCGGCTGCCGGTCTCCCTCGAGCTCGTCCAGGTGGCCCGCGAGATTCGCGAGCGTCCCCGCGCGCTCGGGGGTGAGCGAGAAGGCATGCCAGGGCCTGGACTGATCCGGCCGCGCGATGTGGGTGGCCATGAAGTCGAAGCCCTGGCCGTAGTGGGTGTTCTCCTCATCGGTGCGCGCGAGGAGCCGCAGCACGGTGACGTCCTGGAAGGACGACAGGAAGAGCGCGTCCACACGCCGCACGGCCCCGTCCGGGTCGTTGTCGAGCGGGATGTCGAGCTGCACGCGCTGGGCCCGAGACAGCTCGGCGCGGTAGAGGCGCTCGTCGGCCTTGAGCCGGCGGGAGACGGTGGGGGGAATGAGCGCCTCGGGCAGCTTCGTCAGCTCCACGGAGAGGCGGCTCCGGTCCATCACGGACGCCAGGAGCTCCAGCACCTCGCGGGAGGGGCGATCCGTCTCCGAGGGCCAGAGGTTGAGGGCGGCGTAGAACACCGTCCCCAGGGCGCGCTCGTAGTCGCCGACCGTCTCGGTGTGGCCCTGCTCCCACTCGCCCACGTACTCGACGAAGGCCTCGACGCCCTCGGGCCAGGAGCCATGGAGCAGCCGGTACATGGCCAGCAGCGTGGCGCAGAGCACATCGAGCGTGGACTCGTGGACGCGCAGGGTGAGGGGCCCGAGCGAGCCCTCGGGCTGCCCCTGCCTCAACTCCTGGGAGAAGGCGTCGAGCTCGGCGGCGGACAGGAGGACGACGCCCGTGGTGGAGCGCACCGCGCGCCGCATCCACTGGGGCAGCTTCCACGCCAGCATGCGGGGATGGGGCGGCAGGGACTCGCCGCGCGAGCCCACGCTGAAGAAGAGCTCGCGAGGCCCCGGCTCCACCCCGGGCGCGGGCTTCTCCGAGTGCCACTGCACCTGGCCCTCGCCCAGCAGCACCTCCACCACCTGTCGCAACTTCGCATCCATGGGGGGCACCTTATAGGCGCATCCCGTGCCGGAAGCCCGATCTCTCCCCCTACTCCGCTCCCCGCTGAGAGGGAGTCAGGCGCAGCACCGAGCCCTCTCCCGGCTCGAAGAAGGCCTCCTCCGAGGACTGCTGGCGCAGCCGCTCCAGGATGCGCCGCTGGTGCTCCGCCCGGGTGATGAGCGTCGTGAAATCGAAGCGGCCCAGGCGCTCGTCCTTGCGAGACAACCGCCGCAGCGTCCGCCACATCGACAGCCGCCCCTCGGTGCCCAGGCACAGCCCTTCCAGCTCCACCACGCGGCTCAGCGGCGAGTAGCCCGTCAACTGTCCGTTGAGCTTCAGGCGTCCCAGCTTCTCGCCCACCCAGGCCGCGCCCTGCTTCATGACATCGCGCTTGAGCCCCAGCGCCGACATCACACCCTGGAGCGTCGCGCGATCCTCCAGCAGCTCCCGGAGGAAGGTGTCCAGGTACTCGCCCACGGCGTTGCCCGCGTTCTCCGACTTCGCGCGGCGCGCCAGCTCCACGCCCACCATGGAGCCCGCCAGATGGTCGTTCAGGTAGATCTTCAACAGCGCCACGTTCACGCCACCCTCCTCGTGCTGGCCCCCACCCCTGCGGAGGGTCGGCATGCCCGGGCCATGGCGCAGCGTGCCATGCCCGGGCGTTCGGAGAGCAGGCGGCGGAACGGGCCGTCCTCCGCCTACCGGGCCTCGTCCGGGTAGCGGAACGTCAGGGGGATCTTCACGTCCGGGTGAAGGCTGCGCGTGACGGGGCAGCCATGCGCCACCTCCTCCAGCCGGGCGCGGTGCGCGGCGGAGAGGCCCGCGGGCATGTCGATCTCCAGCACCAGCTCACCGATGCGGCGCGGCGGAGGCGTCATCCGCTTCTCCACCCGGGCACGCGCATCGCCGAAGGGAATCCCCTCGCGCGAGGCGGCCAGGGCCATGGTGGTGAGGGCGCAGGAGGCGAGCGCCGCGCCCACGAGGTCCGTGGGCGAGAAGGACATGCCCGTGCCCCCGTTGTCCTTGGGGGCCTCGGTGGTGATCTTCGTGGCGGACGGGCCGTGCTCCAGCTTGCAGTGGAAGCCCGGCGCGCTCGCGACGCTCATCACGACGCCGGTGGCGGGAGTGGGTTGGCTCATGGTCGTGGCTCCTCTTCTGACGCCGTGTCAGCGGACGTAGGTCTGGTGCTCCGTCGGGTCCGGCTTCGGCTCATCGGGGCTCCAGTCGATCGTCTTCAGCAGCGACTTGCGGCGCTTCTGCACGTCCTTGTCGAGGAACGTCACCGCCTCCTGCATGACGTCCATCAGCCGGCGCGGCTTGCGCTTCATCTTCGTGTCGCTCAGCAGCGCGTGGGTGAGCCACGGGAAGACGGCCGTGACGTCGGTGTGCACGTACATGGAGCCCGCCTCCACGGCCTCCATGGACACCTTGCCCCAGGTGTGGCCCTCACCGGCCGGGCAGCTCGAGAGCGCGCCGTTGTCCACCGGGTCCACGCAGAACTGCACGTCGATGTCGAAGCCGTCGGTGGGCACGCTGAGAATCTGGTCCAGCAACGGCTCGCCCTGCAGCGTGTAGTTCTTGGGCACGCCGCCGCCGAGGATCCAGATGGCCATCTTGTTGGAGAAGTGGTGGCGGCAGTAGTGCTGGATCGCCGCCATCCAGTAGACGTCGTCGTTGATGTCGATCTCGAACTTGAACTCATCGCCCATCAGGCGCTTGAGCTTGACGGCGTTGAGGAAGATGGAGCCGTCCTGCACGGCGCCCACGAAGATGGGCACGCCGTACTTGTAGCAGGTGGACAGCAGCGAGGGCTGCTTCACGCCGAGCTTCTTCTCGATGGCCTGGATGTTCTTGCCGAGCAGGTAGTGGAACTCGGGCGTGGTCATCTTGCGCTGGAACTCGGGACGGCGCAGGAGGGCGGAGAAGAGCCGGTCGGTGTCCAGCAGGGCCTCCTCCCAGAAGCCCAGGTCGTAGATGCGGATGATGCGGGCCAGGCGGTACTGGAGATCCCCGGCGTTGGGGTTCACCTCGCGGATGGCGTGGCCGATGATGCGGTGGGCGTCGTGGTAGAGGTTGGCGCCGGTGGTGGTGAGCGCCGAGATGACGCCCTTCTCGATGAGCGGGATGATGCAGCTCTGGTGCAGGCCGGCCGGCGTCATGGCGCCCGAGAGCGTGAGGAAGATGGAGGCATCCACCTCCATGGAGCGGCGCATCAGCTCGAACGCGGTGCGCTCCTGGCGGCCCACGTAGGCCGAGAAGGCGTGCTCGAGCAGCTCGGTGGGCGACTCCTTGCCGGTGATGGGACGCGGATCCGCCTTGCGCGCTCCCGAGTAGTGGGCGCGCAGGTTCTTTCGGTTGTTCGACGCTGTTTTTGCCATGGCGCGCGATCTATCACCGCCCGCGCGCCGAGGGGAGCACGGGTTTACTTGCGCTTCTTCCCCTTGGCGCCCTTGTCGTCCGGGTCGACATCCGGCGGCAGCAATTCCGGCTCGGGAGTGCCCAGCACGCGCTCGCGTACCTGCTCGGCCGTCAGGTGGCCGGTGTCCGACACCACGCACGAGACATAGGCCAGCTCCGCCAGGGCCCGCCGCGCCCGGGCGCGCACCGCCTCGTCGTCGGAGGACAGCATCTCCGAGGCGGCGGAGATGTAGCTGCTCGCCAGCGACTCGAAGAGGTACACGCGGTTCTCGATGGTGTCGTCCTTGGCCATGACGCTCCTCCTCCCTTCTGGGGGACACACGGGCTGGCGAATCCGAGAGGTATCCCACATCCTAGGGATGGTAGGCGGAGCGTACAACCCGAGCCCCTGGAGTCAGCCGTGATCGACTTGCATTCCCACACCACGGCGAGCGATGGCCAACACTCGCCCGCCGAGCTGCTATCCCTGGCGGCGAGCGCGGGGGTGACGGCGCTGGCGGTGACGGACCACGACACGGTGGCGGGGCTGGGAGAGGCGGCGGAGGCGGCGCGGGCCCACGGGGTGGAGCTGGTGCCGGGCATCGAGGTGTCGGCGTTCGTGCTGAAGAAGGAGGTGCACATCCTGGGGCACTTCGTGCGGCCGGACTTCCCGGAGCTGGCCCGCTTCTCCGAGCGGCTGCGGGTGGAGCGCGAGCAGCGGATGGAGCGGATGGTGGAGCTGATGCGGAAGCTGGGCTTCCCGGTGCGGATGGAGGAGGTGCGGGCGATTGCCGGGAGCGCGCAGTTGGGGAGGCCGCACCTGGCGCGGCTGCTGGTGGAGCGGGGCTGGTGCCTGGACGTGAAGGAGGCGTTCGACCGGTTCCTGGGGGCGGGCAAGCCGGCGTGGACGGACCGGTTCAAGCTGGAGGGCCGGGACGCCATCCGGCTCATCCACCGCGCGGGAGGCACGGCCACGCTGGCGCACCCGGGCAGCTCGAAGCTGGAGCGCTACGACATCCTGCAACTGGCGCGCGAGGGTCTGGACGGGCTGGAGGCGTTGCACACGGACCACAACCCGAGCCTGCAGGAGAAGTACCTGAAGTTCGCGAAGGAGTTCGCCCTGGTGACCACCGGGGGCAGCGACTTCCACGGGGAGCAGGTGACGCCGGGCAGACGTCCCGGTGACTCCACGACGCCGCCGGAGAACTTCGCGAAGCTGCGCGCCCGGGCCTCGTCGGCGCAGGCGTAGCCGCTGTACGGACAATCCCATACACCGGGTGATCGGGTTGTGCCGGGGCCGTGCGGCTTGTATTCACTGGCCCATGCAAATCCTGAAGAACCTGCCCTTCCGCTCGCCTGAGAAGGCGACCCTTCGGGAGGGGATTCCCGTGCTCCCTGGCGCCCTGCCCGTCGTGGGGCACTCCCTCTACACCCTGGGCAACGCCATCACCTTCCTGCGGAACGCGGAGGCCAGCGTGGGCCCGCTGTTCTGGACGAAGAACATCGGCATGTACTCGCTGGTGTGTATGGGCGAGCCCGGCTTCGAGCTGCTCAAGAACAAGGTGACCAGCAGCGAGTTCATCCGCGAGGGCTCGCCGGACTTCATCGGAGACTCCCTGCTGTCGCGGGATGGGACGCCCCACCGCAGCCTGCGCTCGGCCATGAGCGGGCCCTTCACGCCCCGGGGCCTCACGGCCAGCGGCGCCTCGGCCATCGCCGCCGAGGTCATCGAGTCCTACGTGGCCCGCTTTCCCGAGGAACCCTTCTCCCTGCTCGCCCAGACGCAGGGGCTCGCGCTCGACATCATCTTCCGCGTGATGGGCATCGAAGGCAGCGAGATGGAGGCCTGGAACCACGCCTACCGCGAGTTCATCCTGGGCGCGCTCCCCCTGAAGGGGGACTTCCCCTACTCGCCCGCGAGGCGTGCCCGGACGGGACGGCAGTGGCTCGACGCGAGCTTCTCCCGGCTGATCGCCAAGGCGCGCGGCAAGCCGGACATGGAGGGCACGCTCGCGGCGCTGCTGAAGACGCGTGACGAGGAAGGGCGCGAGCTCACCGAGGCGGACCTCATCCAGAACCTGCGCCTGCTGGCCCTGGCGGGGCACGAGACGACCGCGTCGGTGATGGCGTGGCTGGGCATCACGCTCGCCCAGAAGCCCGAGCCTCTGGGAGCCGCTGCGCGAGGAGGCGATGGCGGCACCGGGCCTGCCCCGCTCGCCCGAGGAGCTCAAGCGCCACCCGTTCGCCGAGGCGCTCTTCCGCGAGACGCTGCGCATGTACCCGCCCGTGTCGTGGACGGGGCGCCAGGCCAAGGAGGATCTGGAGCTGCACGGCAAGCGCATCCCCAAGGGCACGACGGTCCTCGTCCCCCTCGGCGCCTACGGCTTCGACCCGAAGCTCTTCCCCGAGCCGGATCGTTTCGACGTCACGCGCTGGATGGGCAAGAAGGTGCCGCCGTCCGCCGTCGAGACCGCGGCGTTCGGCGGTGGCCCCCACTTCTGTCTGGGCTACCACCTGGCCTGGGTGGAGGTGGTGCAGTTCGCCACGGCCTTCGCGCGGGAGCTGGCTCGCCGGGGCATGAAGCCCCAGCTCGCTCCGGGAAGCGCGACGCCCAAGCTGACCTACTTCCCCTTCGGTGCACCGCCGAAGAAGACGCGCATCCAGCTCGTGCGGGCCTGATGGCACTCACTTGTAGTCGACTACAAGTGAAGATTTGGCAATATGTAGGATGAATTGTTCTTCACTTGTAGTCGACTACAAGTGGAGAACCCAGGGTGCGGATACCCTCACCCCGTCCCTCTCCCGGAGGGAGAGGGGATGTTGGAGGGCGGGCCCGCGGGGGTTCAGCGGTCTCGCGCCACCTTGAACTTGCTGGTGAGCACCGTGAGGCTGTCCGCCACGTTCTGCAAATCCTGGGCAATCCGCGTGGTGCGGCCGGTGGCGTCCACGCCCTGCTTCACCAGCTCGGCCACGTTGCGCGCGCCCTGCACGGCCTGCTCGCTCGACTGACGCTGCTGCCGCGTGGCGATGGTGATCTGCCGGGCCGCCTCGCTCGTGCCGCGCGCCAGCTCGACAATCCGCTGGAACACCGCCGAGGCCTGCTCCGCCACCTCCACGCCGCGGTCGCTCGTCGCCATGCCCACGCGCGCCTTGGTGGCCGCCTCGTTGCCCGAGTCCTGCACCTTCTCGACGATGCGGGCGATGTCGCGCGCCGACGCGGACACGTTCTCCGCCAGCTTGCGCATCTCCGCCGCCACCAGCGAGAAGCCCCGGCCCACCTCGCCCGCCTTGGTGCCTTCCAGCGCCGCGTTCAGCGCCAGCAGGTCCGAGCGCTCCGCCACCTGGTTGATGACCTGGGCGATCTTCGACACCTGCTGCAGGTCCTGGTTGAGGCCCACGATGGCGTCCGCCACGCCCTTGGACTCCATGCGGATGTCGTTGATGCCCGCCACCACCTGCGCCACCACCGCCATCGCCTCGGCCACCGCCTCGTGCGTGCGCCGCGCGCTGGACTCCACCACCTCGGTGGAGCTCGAAATCTGCTCCGCCGTGCGGCTCAGCTCCTCGAACGTCGCGGCGATCTGCTGGGCGTACGCCGCCTGCTGGCTGATGACGTGCTCCTGGTCCGCCGACGCGCCCGTCAGCCCGCGCGAGGCGCTCGAGAGCTGCTCCAGCCGCGCCAGCAGCTCCGACACCGTGCCGCGCAGCGTGCCGAGCATCTCGTTGAAGGAGTGCGCCATCATGCGCACCTCGCCCGCGGAGGCCACGTCCATCTCGCTCAGCGAGAGGTCTCCCTGGGACACCTCGCGCGCCGCCTGCGTCATGCGCGTCACCGGCTCGGCGATGGCCCGTCCGATGAAGAAGGTGATGAACAGGCCCACCACCATGGCGCCCAGGTACACGAAGAGGGGCGGATGCGTGGACTCCGACTCCGCCTTCACCACGGCGGCGTCCATGCCCACCACGTAGGTGTGGCCCCTGGACAGCCCGCAGAAGGCCACCGGGTTGCCCTGCGGCCGCATCACCGAGCAGGCCTCGCCCTCGTTCGGCGCGCCCTTCAGCCCCTTGGGCACGATGCCACGCTCGGACAGCACCTTGCCCTCGGGCGTGAGCACCGCCTGGAAGGACACGGAGCCCACCTGCTCCACCCGCTCGAAGATGTGCGCGAGTTGCTGCACCGCCCGCAGTCCACCCTCTCCCGAGGCCACCGGCTGGGGGCCCGAGGAGTCCGGGCGCACCACCCCGGCCTGGTCCAACAGGGTGGAGATCTCATCCGACGCGAGCAGCCCCACGACGCGCGTGCGATCCTCGAGCCGCTGAAGCCCCAGCCTCTGCTGCTCCTTGGGAAAGTAGAAACCGCTGAACAGGGCGACGGCGAGGCTGGGAACCAGCACCGCGAACGCCACCTGCCAGCGCAAACTGAGCCGACCCCACATGCCTGGGCTCTCTCCTATTATCCTGATCGGAAGACGCGACAGGTCCCGACCCTAGGCGGCCGGTGCGCGGAGCGTCAAACCCCCCGTCCCGGCCTCGTGGACCGGCGAGCGGGCGGCCAGGCTCCCCACCCGGCTTTCCGCTGTCATGTCCGGGGGTTGGCTCCCCGGGTTTCTCCATTGACACGGCTGCCCGGTGTCCCTAGGGTCCGCGCCGAATGAACCCCACGCTCGACCCCAACCCCCTGGCGCCCTACCTGCCGCTGGCGATCGTGCTGCTGCTCGCGGGTGTGCTGTCGCTCATCATCGTGCAACTGGCCGCCGCCCTGGGCCCCAAGCGTCCGAGCGCCATCAAGTCCGCCCCCTTCGAGGCCGGCTCCGAGAGCAGCGGTCCGGCGCGCCAGCGCTTCGCGGTGAAGTTCTACGTGGTGGCCCTGCTCTTCATCGTGTTCGACGTCGAAGCGGTCTTCCTGTACCCCTGGGCGGTGAACTTCCAGGCGCTCGGCTGGTTCGGCTACGTGGAGATGCTCGTTTTCGCGGCAACCCTCGTGGTGGGCCTTATCTACATCTGGAAGAAGGGCGCCCTGGAGTGGGAGCACTGAGGGCACTGAGGAATCATGGCTGAATCTGACATCGCACCCGTACTGACCACTCGCCGCGACGAGGCCATGGGCTTCTTCGAGCGGATGGTGTCCAAGGGTCTGGGTTGGGCGCGCAAGTACTCGCTCTTCACCTACCCGTTCGCTACCGCGTGCTGCGGCATGGAGTTCATGTCCGTGGCCGCCGCCCGCCACGACATCGCCCGTTTCGGCGCCGAGTTCCCCCGGTTCTCGCCCCGCCAGGCGGACATGCTGATGGTGATCGGCACCATCAACCTGAAGCAGGCCCCCATCCTCAAGCGCGTGTACGAGCAGATGGCCGAGCCCAAGTGGGTCGTCGCCTTCGGCGTGTGCGCCTCGTCCGGTGGCTTCTACGACAACTACGCGGTGCTTCAGGGCATCGACCGCATCATCCCGGTGGACGTCTACATCCCCGGCTGCCCGCCGCGCCCCGAGCAGGTGCTCGACGGTCTCAAGCTGCTGCAGGACAAGATTGGCAACCAGGTGCACCGCGTCGGTCACCGGGGTTCGGCGCCGCACGATCTGCTCGCCGGCCAGTACAACCTCAGCAAGTAGGCACCGCGCACCACCCGGTGCCGCGGCCCCCGGGCCCCGCGAACCTCCTCGGAGGTGGCGGGGCCCTCGCCTTTCTACCAGCGGTGGTAGGCGGGGTGCCCCGGCTTCACCGAGACGAAGGTGCCCCGGCACGTGGCGCACACCTTGCCCCCGGCGGTGAGCGTCCCCTCGACGATGACCTTGTCTCCCTCGATGGAGACGGGCTTCGCCTCCAGGTGGAGCGGGCCGATGGGCGTGGGGCGCTTGAGCTGGATGGTGTACTCGGCGGTGACGGTGCACGGCGGGGTGTCCAGGCCGCGCGCCTTCATCAGCGCGTGGGCCGCCGTCCAGTTGCAGTGACAATCCAGGAGCGCGCCGATGATCCCCCCGTTCACCACGCCGGGGAAGGCCTGGTGGTGCTCGGCGGCGGTCCATTCGGCGACGACGAGCTCGCCCTCCACGCGGCTGCGGATGCGCAGGCCCTGGGGGTTGGCGGGGCCACAGCCGAAACAGACGAGGTTGGGCGCGAAGCGTTCCTGAAGACTCTCGGGAGAAGTCGTGGACATGGCGGCACCATAACGCCGCCGTTACTTCTTGGGACGCGTGGCGAGCAGGCGGGCTCGCCAATCGTGCGGACCTCCAAGGTACGTGCGAGAATGCGCGCGCCCCCCATCACCGCCGAGACCGCGTGGACGAGTCCCAGCAGACACGGCCTCCCCTCATCGACTTCCTGCGGGAGCCGGTGGGGAGGGCCCTCGAGGAGGAGCGCCGGCTCAACACCGTGCGCCTGGCGCTGCTGCGCTTCCTCGGCGTGTCCGCCATCCTCGCCGTCACGGTGTACCTGGCCCGGGTGCAGGGGCTGGCGGACTGGGAGGTGTACCTCGCCCCCTTCTCCGCCTACTGGCTGTGCACCGCGATGACGGTGGGCGTCGTGCTGCGTTGGCCCCGGGGGGCGAGCTGGGCCGGGCTGTCGCTCGCGGTGGTGGACGTGCCGGCCATCTACTGGCTGCAGCACCTCGCCCTGCCCGTCTCCCCTTCACCCGGAGGCGTGGCGGGCTTCACCCTGGGCCTCTACGCCTGCATCATCGTCCTGTCGGCGCTGTCGCTGCGCGGCCCGGTCATCGTCGCCGTGACGGCGGCGGCGGCCCTGGCCGAGGTGGCCCTGCAGGCCGAGGCCTCCATCGGCGTAGGGGCGCGCGTGGTGGCGGTGGTGGTGCTGGCCCTGACGGCGGTGGCGGCGCGCTACCTCTTCCACCGCATCCGCGCGCTCATCTCCGCGGTGACGAGCGAGGAACTCAAGCGCGCCCAGCTCGGCCGCTACTTCTCCCCCGCGGTGGCCGATCGCCTGCAGGACCTGGCCTCGCCCGTGTCCACCCCCGAGGTGCGCGAGGTGACCATCCTCTTCGCGGACCTGAGGGACTTCACCTCGCTCAGCGAGCGGCTGTCCCCCGAGGCCGTGGTGGCCGTCCTCAACGAGTATTACGGGCACATGGTGGAGGTGGTGTTCCGCCACGGGGGCACGCTCGACAAGTTCATCGGGGACGCACTCATGGTGTACTTCGGCGCTCCCCTGCCCGAGCCGGAGCACCCGCGGCGGGCCGTGGAGTGTGCCCTGGAGATGGTGCGCGAGCTGGAGACCCTGAACGCCGCGCGGGCCGCCCGGGGCGAGCCCGGCCTGCGCATGGGCGTGGGCCTGCACACCGGCCGCGTGGTGCTCGGCAACATCGGCTCCACCACCCACCGCCTGGAGTACACCGCCATTGGCGACACGGTGAACCTGGCCAGCCGCATCGAGCACCTCACCAAGCAGCACCGCACCCCGGTGCTCGTCTCCCGGGAGACCCGGGAGCGGGCCGGTGAGGGATTTCACTGGGAGGAGAGGCCCCCCACACCCGTGGCTGGCAAGCGCGAGCCCGTTTCCACCTTCATTCCCGGGCCACTCACCGCCCGGGAGGGCGCCGAGGGGTCGGCCCGGAAGTCCCGTTCCGGCGAACGCAGGCTTCTGAATCGCGTAAGTAGTGAGGATGCCTGAGGGATTACGTTGACGCCTACCGGGGGGCATCCTTATAACGCGCCGGATTCCATAGCCAGCATTGGGGCCCCCTTTGAGCACTTTCGCACTGGACAGGGTCACCGCCCAGTTTCCGGAGGCGGTGGCGGAGCGCTACCTCGACCGCACTGGCGGCGCCTGGGCCGTCATCCACGCGGAACACCTTCCCAAGGTCGCCGCGTTCCTGAAGAACGAGCTGGACTTCAAGCTCTTCACTTCCATCGACGCGGTGGACCGCCTGCACCTCGCGGAGAATGATCCGCGCTTCGAGGTCGTCTACTTCATCTACTCGCTGTCGCGTCACGAGCACGTGCGCTTCAAGGTGCGCGTGAGCGAGAACCGCCCGGAGCTCCCCCTCCATCAC
The DNA here is from genome assembly GCF_049060025.1 of Archangium gephyra. Taxonomy (GTDB): domain Bacteria; phylum Myxococcota; class Myxococcia; order Myxococcales; family Myxococcaceae; genus Archangium; species Archangium gephyra_A. Next base: position 10,738,582 of record NZ_JBMEQQ010000002.1, on the reverse strand, counting down.
GCCCGTGTTCCGCGGCGCCGACTGGTGGGAGCGTTTCGTCTGGGATTTCTACGGCATCCGCTTCTCGGGACACCCGGACCTGCGTCGCGTGTTGCTGTACGAGGAGTTCCAGGGCCACCCGCTCCGCAAGGACTACGCCCTGCGCGATCGTCAGCCGCTCATCCCCGAGCGGCCCATCAAGGACATCTTCCGAGGCCCCGGCACCAGCGGCGTTTCCTGAGCGCCCGCCCCCACCGGCAGCCCCCCGAGGACAGACATCATGGCGGACACCCACAAGCCCGTGTCACCCCCCAACCCCGAAGCGCCCAACCCGGACACCGACGCCTACGCCCACGAGGCGGAGCTGGAGGCCCACCTCCAGACCAAGCGGATGTACGTGAACATGGGCCCCTCGCACCCCGCCACGCACGGCACGGTGCGCCTCAAGGTCGAGCTCGAGGGCGAGAACATCGCCGAGATCGACTGTGAGATCGGCTTCCTGCACCGCGGCTTCCAGAAGAGCTGCGAGAACGTCACCTGGACCCAGTGCCTGCCGTACACGGACCGGTTGAACTACGTGTCCGCGATGATGAACAACTTCGGCTTCCTCAACGCCGTGGAAAAGCTCATCGGCCTGGAGATCCCCGAGCGCGCCCAGTACATCCGCGTCATCGGCTCGGAGCTGCACCGCATCCATGATCACCTGACGTGCGTGGGCGCCACGGGCATGGAGCTCGGTGGCTTCGCCCCGTTCCTGTTCGCCGTGGAAGCGCGCGAGCTCATCATGGACCGCGTGGCCGAGCTGACGGGCGCGCGCCTGACCACCAACTTCGGGCGCATCGGCGGCATGAACCGCGACCTGCCCGAGGGCTGGAGCGAGAAGGTCTTCAAGACGCTCGACAAGGTCATGGAGCACGTCAACGAGATCGAAGGGCTGCTCTCGCGCAACCGCATCTTCGTGGACCGCACCAAGGACACGGGCATCATCACGGCCGAGGAGGCCATCGACTACGGGTGGACGGGCCCCTGCCTGCGCGCCTGCGGCATCGACTACGACATCCGCAAGACCAAGCCGTACTGGGTCTACGACCGGATGGAGTTCGACGTCCCGGTGGGCGAGAAGGGCGACAACTACGACCGGTACCTGATGCGCATCGAGGAGATGAAGCAGTCGGATCGCATCATCCGCCAGGCGCTCAAGCAGATTCCGGCCGGCCCCATCATCCTGGACGACTGGCGCATCGCGCTGCCGCCCAAGCCCGAGGTGTACGGCACCATCGAGGGTGTGATCTCCCACTTCAAGCTGGTGATGGAGGGCATCCAGGTGCCCGCCGGCGAGGTCTACGACGCCACCGAGGCGGCCAACGGCGAGCTGGGCTGGTACATGGTGAGCGACGGCAGCGGCCGTCCGTACAAGGTCCACGTGCGCGCGCCGGGCTACCCCATCCTGTCCGCCGTGCCCCACATCATCAAGGGCAAGCTGCTGGCGGACCTCATTCCCACCTTTGACACGATCAACATGATCGGCGGCGAGGTCGAGCAGTGAGCGACAACGACAACAAGAAGCCCACCGGAGACTCGCAGACGCCCCCCAAGGGCTCGCCCTCCGAGACGCGCGAGGCGCCCGGCTCCACGCCGAAGCACCCGCCCGCGGGCGCGAAGCTGGACACGCCTCCGGCCGCGCACAGCGCCCCCACGGGGACGCCTCCGCCGCCCGCCGCCAAGCCGGCCGGGCCGCCCCCGCCGAAGAACCCGGGCTTCGTCACCTGCACCATCGACGGCAAGGAAGTCGTCGTGAAGCCGGGGACGAACATGATCGAGGCGGCCCGGATGGTCGGCTCGGACATCCCCTACTTCTGCTACCACCCGCGCCTGTCCATCGCGGCCAACTGCCGCATGTGCATGGTGGAGGCCTCCAACGCCCCCAAGCTGGTGCCCGGCTGCCAGACTCCGCTCGTCGAGGGCCAGGTCATCAAGACCACCACGCCCAAGGTGAAGGAGCAGCAGCGCGCGGTGATGGAGTTCCTGCTCCTCAACCACCCGGTCGACTGCTCCATCTGCGACCAGGCCGGTGAGTGCAAGCTGCAGGACTACTACATGCGCTACGACTACCGCCCCTCCCGGCTCGAGGGCGGCAAGGTCATGAAGAACAAGCGCAAGGTCCTGGGGCCCCGCGTGGTGCTGGACCAGGAGCGCTGCATCATCTGCAGCCGCTGCGTGCGCTTCATGAACGAGATTCCGAAGGAGCCGCAGCTCGGCATCTTCGGCCGTGGCAGCCACGAGGTCATCGACACCTTCCCGGGCAGCGAGCTCAACAGCAACTACTCGCTCAACACCGTGGACATCTGCCCGGTGGGAGCGCTGCTCAGCCGCGACTTCCGCTTCCGCGCCCGCTCGTGGTTCCTGTCCGCCGCGCCGTCCGTGTGCACCGGCTGCTCGCGCGGCTGCAACACGTACGCGGACTTCATGGGCCAGGACACCTACCGCTACCGCCCGCGTGAGAACGAGGCCGTCAACAAGAGCTGGATGTGCGACCACGGCCGCGAGACCTACAAGGGCCTCAACGTCGGCCGCGTGCTGAGCGCCGTGGTGGGCCGCCAGCAGGGCACCACCGCCCGTCCGGAGGTGGCGCGCAAGGAGGCCATCCAGGCCGCTGCCAAGGCGCTGTCCGGCGTGAAGGGCCAGGTGGCGGTGCTCGCCTCCCCCGTGGCCTCCAACGAGGACCTGCTCGCCGCGCTCACCTTCGCCAAGGCGACGCTGGGTGCGAAGGAGGTCTACGTGGGTGGCCGTCCGCAGGGACAGGCCGACCACTACCTCCTCACGGCGGACCGCAACCCCAACCGCAAGGGCCTGGAGCTGATCGCCCAGGGCCTGGGGCTGGCGCTCAAGCCGTTCGAGGACCTGGCCAAGGCCATGGATGGCGGCAAGGTGAAGGCGCTCTACGCCGTGGGCACCGAGGTGCCGGGCAACCTGGAGACCTTCGCCGCGGCAGCCGCGAAGCTGGACGTCTTCGTGGCGCAGGCGACGAACGAGTCGGCGCTCACCGCGCAGGCCACCGTGCTGCTGCCGGCCTCCGCGCACGTGGAGTTCGACGGCTCCTTCGTGCAGGTGGACGGCCTCATCCAGCGCTTCCGCAAGGCCTACCCCTCCAAGGGTGACGCCGTGGGGCACTGGGCCCTGGCGGCCGAGCTCACCCGCGAGATGGGTGGCACCGCCGCCTGGACGAGCTCGCGCGAGGTGTTCCGCGAGCTGGGCAAGCAGGTGGCCGGGTTCACCGAGTTCGATTGGGACAAGTCCGCGCCTCCCGACCGGGAGAAGCCGGGCATCAACCCGCTGCCGACCGCCGCCGACGGCCGGCCGCCGGGGTATCGTGAGTTCGGCGCTCCCAGGGTCCGAGGTCTCTGACAATGAAGCGCACACTCACCATGCTGTTCTGGTTCGGCGTCATGTTCGCCCACTTCGTGGGCATCATGGCCCTGACCTACGTCGTGGGCGGCCTCGTGGAAGGCCTCTTCCCGGGGGCCAGCCGCCTGACGAACATGGTCCTCCTGATGATCGCCACCGTGATGGGCATCGCGTCCCTGCTCACGGTGGCCGAGCGCAAGTGGAGCTCGCTGATGCAGAACCGCATCGGCCCCAACCGCGCGCGCATCAACCTGCCCCTCCTCAAGAACAGCTCCCTGGTGGGCATCCCCCACTTCCTGGCCGACGGCATGAAGATGCTGTTCAAGGAGGACTTCCTCCCGGCCACGGCCAACAAGCTGCTCTACAACCTGGGGCCCATGCTGGCCTTCGCGCCGGTGTTCGCCCTGTTCGCGGTGGTGCCCGCCGGCCCCACGGTGTCCGTGTTCGGCCACACCGTGGAGATGGTGGTGGCCACCCCGGACTTCGGCCTGCTCTACGTGTTCGCCATCGCCTCGCTGGCGGTGTACGGCACGTCGCTGGCCGGCTGGGCCTCCAACAACAAGTTCGCCCTGCTCGGTGGCGTGCGCGCCGCCTCGCAGATGATCTCCTACGAGGTCGCCCTGGGCTTGTCGCTGGTGGGCCTGATGATGGCCTTCTCCACGGTGCAGCTGCCCGCCTTCGTGGGCAACGTGACCAACGAGCTGGGCATGGGCAATGCCGCCGTCGGCCAGGCCCGCTACCTGTGGGAGGCCCGGGTCGGCGGCTTCGACATCGGCCTGCCCGCGTGGGGCTTCCTGCTGCAGCCGCTGGGCTTCTTCCTGTTCTTCGCCGCGGCCTTCGCGGAGACCAAGCGCGCCCCCTTCGACACGCCCGAGGGTGAGTCGGAGATCATCGGCTACTTCGTCGAGTACTCGGGCATGAAGTTCGGCCTCTTCATGATCTCCGAGTTCGTGGAGATCGTGGTCCTCTCGGCCCTGATCGTGGTGCTCTTCTTCGGTGGCTACCACCTGCCCTTCGGTGGCGAGTGGCTGTCCAACCTGGCGGTGATGAGGGAGTACGGGTGGCTGTACGGCACCGTGCTGGGCACCGTGTTCTGGGCGAAGGTGATGTTCTTCGTGTGGCTGCAGCTCGCCATCCGCTGGACGTTCCCGCGCTTCCGCTACGATCAGATCCAGACGCTGGGCTGGAAGATCCTCCTGCCCATTGGCCTCTTCAACGTGTTCGCCACGGGCGCGCTGGTGCTGTGGGATCCGTCCCTGCGGGCGCTGGCGGTGTTCGGCCTGCTGCAGATCGGCCTCCTGGTGACGCTGACGCTGTCCTCCGCGCTCAAGTCGGAGGAGCCGGGCGCCGGCGGCGGCCACGGACACGGCCACGACGCTCACGGGCATGGCCACGACGCGCATGGTCACGGCCTGCCGGCCCACGGTCATGCCGCTCACGCGGACACTCATTCCGGTGCGCACTCCGGTGCCACCGCGGCCTCGCACTAGGCTGAGAGAAAGACACCATGGCTTACAAGGCGACTCAGGATCCCCGCACAGACATCCGCGAGCGTTCCTACCTGCCGGAGCTGATCAAGGGCCTGGCCATCACCACGCGGCACTTCCTGCGCAACCTCTTCGGGACGCGGGAGGTGGGCGTCCCGTTCGAGGACCGCCAGGGCACCAGCCTCGTCACCACCGTGCAGTACCCGGAGGAGAAGGTTCCCTATCCTGTCGGGTACCGCGGGCTGCACCGTCTGGTGCCGCGCGACGACGGCAAGCCGCGCTGCGTGGCTTGCTACATGTGCGCCACCATCTGCCCGGCCCAGTGCATCTACATCGAGGCCGGGGAGTACGAGGTGAACGCGGCGGAGGGCGAGTCTCGCGTCATCGAGAAGTTCCCCACCCAGTTCGTCATCGATGAGCTGCGCTGCATCGTGTGCGGCCTGTGCGTGGACGCGTGCCCCAAGGACGCCATCCGTATGGACACGTACACGCACACTCCGGCAGAGTACAACCGGCAGGGCTTCGTCTACGACATCCCCAAGCTGCTCAAGGGGCCCGCCGTGTCGCACCCCTCCGATCCGTGGAACAAGCGTCCGGGCTCGGAGCAGCCGGCCCACGTGCACAAGGAGGCCCACACCCGCGTGGGCGAGGGCCACGAGGCGCACCACGGCCACGAGCTCGCGGCGGGCCACGCCCACGGCGACCACGCCACCCCGGGCACCCGCACCACCGTCGTGTCCAACGAGGGCCCGGTGCCCGTGACGAAGTTCCTCAAGTAGGACCGTCCGGCTCCCGCCGGCCTCCGGCCCGCCCTCCCCGCTTTCGTGCGGTGGACGGCGGGCCGGTGTCGTTTCAACCCCTACCTACAACCCGGCTCCTTGCGTGCGAGGGGGCTGGCCCTCAGCGGCCGCGCGACCCTTTCCGGCCACGCGCAAACGCCGTAGGGTGGATGGCGATGAAGCGCTACCGCCTCTCCGTGTGCAAGGGCTCGAGCTGCAAGGCCGGCGGCTCCGACTCCGTGGCCGCGGCCGCCCGCGATGAGCTGTCCGCACGCAAGCTCCAGGTGCGCTGCGAGCTGTACCGCGGGGGCTGCTACGGCTTCTGCCACATGGGTCCCAACGTCGTCATCCGCGAGGAGACGGGACGGAAGAGGGATCCGCTCTCCCCCGAGGACTTCCAGCTCATGGGCTGGGAGGGCGAGGTGTACTACTCGCACATGACCCCGGAGAAGATGAAGCGCGTGGTGGCCGAGCACATCGACCAGGACAAGCCCGTCGTCGAGCTCTTCGGCCACCCGGACGAGGCGGACGACTAACCCCCAGTCCGCGGCCATTTCCCCAGTCCGCGGCCATTTCCCCAGTCCGCGGCCATTTCCCCTCGCCCTCCGGGAGAGGGACGGGGTGAGGGTTTCGGGTGTACCCGGGTTGAACCCCCGGCCCCCACTTCGGGCCACGGGTTGGAGAACAGGCTCGGGCACCCTCACCCTTTCCCTCTCCCGAGGGGAGAGGGGATCTTCGTTCACTGGCCCTCGAGGGCGAATACGCCGTCCCAGTCCTCCGGCGGCGCCGCCGAGGCGAACTTGCGGCAGCGCTCGGCATACACCCCGGCCACCGCATCCTCGAACGTCTCCGCGCCCTGCGTGAACAGCGCCAGCGCCTCGTCGAAACGCCGCTGGTGGTACGCCGTGAGCGCCTGCTCGTAGAGCGCCAGTTGCTCCTGCATCCGCGGGGTGATCTCGCCCTTGCGGCCCAGCAGCTCGTGCAGGCGCGTGGGCTCGGCCCGGCCCTTGAGCCGCACCCGGTCCACCTCGCGGAAGACGTAGGAGTCCTGCGCCAGCCGCGCCGCGCCGTCCCCCACCAGCACGAAGGTGCCGTAGCCCCGGTTGAGGCTCTCCAGGAACATCGAGAGCTTCACCGACTCGCCCATGACGGAGTACTTGGACTCGAAGTCGCTCCCCATGCCGCCCACCAGCACCTCGCCGCTGTCGATGCCGATGCGGCACTGCAGGTGGTGGCCGTACGTCTTGTCCCAGTACGCTCGGCGCTCCAGCAGCACCGCGCGCACCTTCAGCGCGGCCTCGCAGGCATGGTGCGCGTGGCGCTCGGTGCGCACGGGCGCGCCCCAGAAGGCCATCACCGCGTCGCCGATGTACTTGTCCACCTGGCCGCGCGTGCCTCGCACCACGTCCGTCACTTCCGTCAGGTAGTCGTTGAGAAGCTGGATGAGCCGCTCGGGAGGCAGCTCCTTGGACAGCCGCGAGAAGCCGACCAGGTCACAGAAGAAGACCGTCACCTCGCGGCGCTCGGGCCGCGTCAGCAGGCGCAGATCGCGCGTGACGAGCCGCGCCACCTCGGGGCTGACGTAGCGGCCGAGCACGTCCGTGACGAAGTGGCGAAGCTGCCGCTCGGAGCGCGAGGCCTGGACGATGGTGAAGATGAAGGTGAAGCCCATCGCCAACAGCGGGCCCATCATCGCCACCCAGAGCAGCTTGTTGACGAAGACGTACCAGGCCGCCCCGGCGTACAGCAGGCCCACCGCCGTCATGGCGCTCAGGTACATCATCACGTCGCCGAAGGAGCGCAGGCCCCGGTTGAAGGTGAGCGCCACGAAGGCGCCGATGAAGGCCATCCCCAGCGTCAGGAAGAGATCCAACCTCGGCGTGGCGCGGGTGATGCCCTCGGACTGCAGCAGGTTCACCAGCGACTGCGCGAGCACGGCGCCCGCGGGCGTGTACGCCCCAATCGGCGTGTGCTGGTAGTGCATCCCCTGGCGCGAGGTGTTGGTGAAGACGATGAGGCGGCCCTCGATGTCATGCACCGCCCGGGGCGGCACGCCCTCGCGCACCGCGAAGAGGTTGCGCAGCACGTTCCACGCGGGAATGGCCCGGGACACCGAGCCCCGCGAGCCTCGCCCCACTTCCGCCGCGTCCCACCGCACCAGGCTGTAGCCGGACTCGTCCATGGGGATGGAGAACCGGTCCCCCACGTACAGCCGGCCGTCCGCGTAACGGAGCTGCCGCGTGTTCGCCAGGCGCATCGCCGCCATCAGCGGCATCGAGGGCAGCACGTGCCGGGCCCCCTCGCGCGAGCGGTAGCTCACCAGGTGGGGCACGGCCCGCACCACACCGTCCGGCTCGGGCACCACCGTGCGCGACCCGTACAGGCTCGCCTTGCCGAGCAGCGGCGCCACCGGGTGCTCCAACTGACGCACCTCCTCGAGCTGCGCCACGTCCAACCCCTCCACCTGCACCTCGGCCAATGACACGAAGAGCTCGAGCGGGCCCACCCGGTGCGTGTCGTCCGTGACCCGGCGCTCCTGCACCTTCGGCGGCTCGCGCACGCCCTGCTCCAGCGCCACCCGCTGGCCCTCCTGCTCGCTGGCCACTCCCGCCCACACTTCCAAGGCGTTGCCCGCGGGGATGAGGAAGGCCGGCCGCTGATCCGCCAGCACCGACTGCACCCGGCCCCGGGCCTCGGCCTCGCCCGGGTACGTGCCCAACCTCACACGGTACGGCCACAGCCGGCTGCCTGCGGGGATTCCCCGGTCCAGGGACCACGAGAAGGCCAGCAGCGACTTCTCCGGGTGGCGATCCAACAGCTTCCGGAACGCCCGATCGTCGTCCAGCCCCTCCACGCCGGGAGTGCCCTCGGCGAGGCAGGCGCGCGGGCTCAGCTCGGTGAAGGGGAAGTCGAGCAGCACCAGCTCCGCGCCCTCGTCGACGAGCCGGTTGGACAGGCCGCCGAGAATCTCCCGGGGCCACGGGTTGGAGGCGATGCCGGGGTGCTCGTCCTGGCGGGCCTCGGCGAGCGTCTCGTCATCGAGCGCCACCACCACCACGCGATCCGAGCGCGAGGAGCGGCCTCCCAGCGAGCGGACGCGCCAGTCATAGGTGCCGCGCTCCCAGGATTGCAGCCAGGCCGAGGGCCGGGCCAACAACGCGATGGGCGTGGCGTCCTCGGAGAGCTGCGCACGGGGGACGCGGTAGTAGACGAGCAGCCCCAGGATGGCGCCGAAGAGCGTGGCCTGCAGGAGCGAATAGCCGAGCCGCTGCAGGAAGCGGAGACCGGCCGAGTAGATGGGAAGGCTTCGCACGGGAGCAGGCACCATACCGCGTTCGGCCCACGTCCCCAGCCCTCCCGTGGCCCTGATATGCTCGCTCGCCGGGCCGTCCTTCCGGAAAGACGCACATGAAACGCATCCTGCTCTCCGCCGCCGCCACCGCTCTCCTGCTTACCCCCCTTGCCTGCAACTTCGACCAGCTCCTGGCCGAGAAGGTGATGGTGGGTACCCTCCTGTCCACGCCGGACGTGGACGTCTCGCTGTACGCCATGGCCGGAGGCGACGCGGGCACGCTGCCCGACGGTGGCGTCCCCGAAGAGGAGCGGCTCACCATTCCGGGCCAGACGGCCGCCTTCGTCTTCTTCGCCACGCGCAACGGGGAGCAGGGCACCCCGGAGCCCGTCGCCGACGCCACCGTCCGCATCGAGGTCCAGAACGGCAGCCCGATCGCCCTCGACAACAAGGGCGTGGGCACCTACAGCGCGACGAGCGCCTTCGGTGACGAGACCGGCGTGAAGTACCAGAACGGCGCCACCTACAACTTCGTCGCCGTGCACGATGGCAACTCGCACGTGGGCCAGGTGAAGGACGCGCCGGCCCTGGAGCGCATCGCGGCGCTCCACCCGGCCGGGGGCTACGTCCGGCACATCGCCAACCAGGGCCTCACGCTGACGCGGCCCGCGAATGGCGGCAAGGAGCGCACGCTCGGCTTCGTCACCGTCGTCCCGGTCGACACGAATGGCGAGAAGGGCCAGCCCACCTACACCAACATTCCCAAGGAGCCGCTGGACTTCCTCCAGCTCGTGACGTCGACGGGCGAGTGGCAGCGGGAGAGCCTCCCCATCCCGGGCAGCGCCTTCCCCCAGAAGGACAGCAACTACCTCGTCATCTTCCAGACGGCGCAGCTCGGCGGCCCCCAGTCCGACAACCTGTTCGCCGGCAGCACCATTCTGGTGGGCACCGCCGACCTGGGCCTGGTGCACACCATCGAGTAGCCCCGGGTTCCCTACCCCGCCTCCACCTCGAGCTCGAGCCTGCCCTCGAGCTTGAGGCGCAGCAGGTGCCCCGCGAAGCGCTCGGATTCCTCTCGCGTGAGGACACCGCGGAAGCCCGGGCCCTCGGCCACCTCCACTTCCATCACCGGCCCGCGCTGCAAGAGGCGGAAGAAGTCCTCGCCTCCCTCGGGCCTCGGCACGAAGACGGGCAGGAATCCCTTCACGGGCAACACCTCGCCCGGCGCGCGCACCCGAGCCACCAGAGCCGGGGCCTCCGGGCGCACCTCTCCCGGCGCCACACCCTCCTCGGGGTAGAGCGGCGCGGGCGGGAGCGCCACATCCTCGGTGGAGTCGTCGAAGAGGAACCCGTGGCGCGAGGGGATGCGCCCGGCGAAGAGGTACAGCAACAACACGGGAGCATCCCCGCCCACCCGCTCCACATGGAGGATGGCGCGCGTGGCCCCCACCTTGCGCAGCAGCAACCGCAAGCGCGGAGGGGACCCGGCCAGGTAGCGCCGCACCCGGTCCTTCACGGTGGCGCGGATCTCCTCGAAGGCCGCCTGGTAGCGCGCCTCGCTCCCGGCCTCGTCCTTCGCGAGCACCTCGCGCGCCCGCGCCAGCTTCTCCTCGGCCTGGCGCAGGAAGTCCCGCATGGGCGCGTCCACCGAGGTGAGCGCCGGCTCCGCGGCCGGTACCGGCTCCACCGAGGCCGCCCGCTCCTGGCTCGCCGCCCGCACCGCGCCCACCAGGAAGGAGCCCTGCTGCTCCAGCCGCTCGCGCTCCTCCTGGAAGCGGGCCCGCGCGGCGCCGTACGCCCGCCGCAACTCGAGCCACGCGTCATAGGCGGTCTCCAGCGTCTCCAGGCCACGCACCCGGGCCAGGGCTCCCTGCGTCACGGTCTCCGCGGACGCCACGAGCCCGGGAGGCTCCCTCGACGCCTCCGCCCGTCCCGGCTCGCTCGCGGGCTTCGCCTCCCCGCCTCCCACCGCGGGCAGGTCACGCAGCGTGTCCCGGCGCGATGCGGGCACGCGCGGCGTCTCCGGGATGGCCGCATGCGACCCCGACGGCCTCCGGGGCCGCACGGGCGCGGGGAGCGGGCTGCCCTCCTCCCAGGCGCCATCAATGGCGGGCACCTCCCTCGGCGTGTCCCGGCGCAGGGGCGAGACCTCACGCCCCACCGCACCAGGTCCCCGGACAGGGGTGTCCCGCTTCGGGTCCGCCCCGGAATCTCCCTTCCCTGCCTGGCCCTTGCCACCGGCCGGCTTGCGTTCCTTCCTCGACGTCACGCCGCGAGCTCCCGCATGGCCTGGAGTCTACTGCCTGAAACGACGAAGGGGTGACCCGGTATGAGCGGATCACCCCTCGACGGCCGCCCGGGTCACGGGCGGAGCACGGACCACGGACCTCAGGCGCTGCGGGACACGGACTCGGGGCGCTGCTGGCCCGTGCCGTTGGACATCGAGTCCCCGCCCTGCAGCCGGTTGCGCAGATCCCCACGCAGCTCGGAACCGGGCTTGGGCGCCATCAGCAGGCCGAGGCCCGCGCCCACCAACATGCCCACGGAGAAGGCTCCCAGCGCGGGCAACAGCCAGTCCGCGGGGCCCTTCCGGGTCTCGAGGCCGATCAGCTCGAGCACGTCATCCTTGTCCATCTTCTTCAGATCCTTGGCGCTGAACATTCAGGGGCGCTCCATGTGCGGCGGGTGGGAAGTCAGTGAATCACACCTGGGAACCCTGGGGGCGATCCGAACCACTGGTGTTGTTGCCGGTCCCGGCCATGCGGGCGCCCGCCTCGATGCCACTCAGCGCCGCCTCGGCCATGCCGATGAGCTCGTCCTTGACCATGGGCAGCGCCGCCAGCCGCACGCCCAGCCGCAACAGCCGTCCCGTGGTGCGGGTGAAGAGACCACCGCCGAGCACGTAGCCCACGCCGAGGGCCGCGGCCATCATCAGGTACGGGTTGCGATCCACGCGGCCCTTGAGGTCCAACGTGTCCTGCAGATCCGTCACCGCGCCGCGCGCGTCTTCCCACAGCTGCTGCGCGTCCGAGCCGATCCGGTCCACCTTATGGCCGAAGCCCGCCTGCCCCTCATTGCCCTGCGCCTGCGTGCCGTTGGAAGACGGGCCGCCGTTGCCCGGGTTGCTCTGGAAGGTCGTCATGTAGGAACTCCGATGCTTCGAGAAAACGGTGACGGGCTCAGCGGCGCGACGCGAGGCGCCCGACGATGAAGCCCACGGCCACGGCGCCCAGCAGGCAGGTGCCCGGGTTGGCGCGGATGAAGCTCACCGCGCGCGTGTTCATGTCCTCCAGGCTGCGCCGCGCCTCGTCGAGCTGCGGCAGGAGGTTCTCCTGGAGCTGGCGGGCCTTGTCCTGCAACTGCTGCGGGTTGACGTCCATGGAAACCGTCTCCTCTCGGGGTGTTGAAGGGTGGTTGCGAAGATGGGGCGTCTCAGCGCCTTTGGCTATTGCCGATGAGGAAGCCGATGAAGAAAGCCGCCCCCACGCACGCGAGGGGCCGCTCGTGCACCCACTGGCGCCAGTCCGTGCGCCGCGCCACCTCCTGACGCAGCTCGCCCACGGAGAGGGCCAGCTCGGCGCGGGTGCGCTCGATTTCCGCGCGGATCTCCTCGGAGGTCCGCGGTACGGCGCGCGCCTTGCCGTCAGCGGCCATGGCCGGCCTCCGGGGGAAGCGTCGCGGACTGGACCGCCGGGACCGGCACCGGAGTCTGGGCGAGCGCCGTCACACTGCGGTTGAGCTCCTCGGCGGTATCGTCCATGAGCCGGAAGGACTTGAGCCGGGTGGCGGCCCGCGCGATGCCCAGGCCTCCGCCCACGAGGTTGACAGCCCCCACCAGCGCGAGCGAGCCGTCCCAGCCGATCCACCGGGCCAGGAAGGCGGACAGCGCCGCGCACAAGAAAAAGTAGCCCACCAGCACGAAGGGCACGAAGGCGGCGATGCGCGCCACGTCCGAACCCATGACCCGCGCGTCCTCGATCAACTCCACGCGGGCCAGCGTGAGGTGCTGCGTCACCAGTTTGGTGAAACCATCCGTCAAGCGCCCGACGAGCACGGTCAACCCGCGCTCTGTTTGTTCGCTGCCCAAGCCCATCTGCTCCCCAGCCGTCGCTCTCATTCGGAGGTCCCAACGTAGGATCCTCCCGTTCTCCGCGACAACCCTGTCACGGAGCGATCTGTCCGGCGTTCGTCAGCGTCGGCCATCCAACGTCCCGGAGGCCGCAGGCTAGCCGATGCAGCTCCACCGGTGCCGAGAGGGGGGGACGGGCGTCCGTGAGGGCCCGGAAGCGCATCACCAGCGGCAGGTGATCCGAGGCCACCGCCGCGAGTGGAGTCCGGTGGGACTGGAGGGCCAGCGGCTTCACGCCCGCGTCCACGTAGATGCGATCCAACCGCAGCATGGGAAGGCGGGAGTGGTAGGTGCGCGCCCGGCTGCCCAGCTCCAGGGCCACGTCGTGGATGGACTGGCGCACCAGCCCGGGCACCGCGCCAGGGCCCCAATAGTTGAAATCTCCACACACCACCACCGGATCATTGCGCACGACATCGCGGAGGATGTCCGCGGACAGCAGCAACGACTCCTGGCGGCGGCGCTCGCTCATGCTCAGGCCCAGGTGCAGGCAGAAGACGTGGAGCTGCCGGCCCTGGCCCAGGTCCAGATCACACCGCAGGGCGCCCCGGGGCTCGCGGCGGGGCACGCTCAGGTCGTAGTTCTTCGACTTGAGGATGGGCAGGCGGGAGAGGATGGCGTTGCCATAGCGGCGGCCATTGCGCACCACGTTGGGCCCGAAGGCCATGTGCAGCCCGAGCAGGTCCGCCAGGTGCTCGGGCTGATCCTCGCGGGGCGTCACGCCCCGGTAGTCTCCCACTTCCTGCAGGGCAATGACGTCCGCGTTGATCTCACGCAACACGTCTCCCACCCGGTTCAGGTCGAAGTGACCATCCGTCCCGATGCCGCTATGGATGTTGTAGGAGACGAGCGTGAGCTCCACGTGTGGCCTACCCCGGGCTAGCCCTGCACGAGCCGCATGCGTTGCGCGGCCAGACGGGCCGCTTCCATGGGCAGCGACAGCAGCCGCCCCGTGGCCTTGGTGGCGTCCTGGATGCCCGACTGGAGGGCGCGGAACTGGCGTAGGGCCTCGTCGAACACGTCGCGCAGCGCCGCGCGCGAGTGCACCGCGTGCTCCTCGGACACGGGCAGCGCGCCGATGGGCTGGCCCCGGTTGGTCGCGGTGGGCTTCATCGGTGCGTTGGCCGACAGCCCCGCCAGCGCCTCGAGCTGTGCGTTCATGGCGCGCACCTGGAACATCTCCTCCGTCTCCGCATGGTTCCGGCCGTAGTGGATCTCCTTGTCGGAGCGGCGCTCCACCGCATGCCGCGCGGACAGGGCCTGCTTGTCCCTGCGGCGCATCCCACGGGCCGGAGTCGACGTCTTGGGTGCGTTGAAGTGCTCGAAACGGAAGTTGCGCGGCATCCGATTATCTCCCCCTCAGAAACAGAAAACGGATGACGCGCAAGCTAGGGAGCCATGCGAGCAGAGGGAACTTTGGGGCTCACGGGGGCTCGCTCGTCCGCCTGCTCCTCGAAGGATGGAGCATGCGCCTCGCCTCCTTCCGGCAAACGGCGCTGACAGCCACGCGGCGGACACTCGGGGGGTTGCCGCTGTCGGCATTCGTTGACGCCTCCCCCTTCCACACGCATATCTCGCGGCCGTGCACATCTCCCCCCTCAGAAGGCTTCCGTTCCTCCTGTTGGCCCTCGGCCTGTCCGCTCTCGCCGCCGAGGAGCGTCCCCTTCTCTCCCTTCAGCCCGCCGTGGCCCGGCCGGGCGATCCGGTGCTCGTCACCGTGCGCGGCCTCGTCCAGGCGCCCACGGGGACGCTCGGGGAGCGTCCCCTGCGCTTCTACCCGACGCGCGAGGGGTTCCAGGCCCTCACCGGCCTCCCGGTGGAGCTGACGCCGGGACAGGTGCCGGTGAAGGTGTCGGTGCCGGTCCTGGGGAGCGCCACGCCCACGGAGGCTCACGGGCATGCTGGACGTGGTGGCCGCGGGCTGGCCCTCGCGCACGCTGAAGGTGGCCAAGAAGTTCACCGTGAAGAAGCCCGAGCCGGAGGTGCAGGCGCGCATGGAGGCGGACAGGGCCGCCTTCGCCGCCGCCTTCGCGCAGTCCTTCGCCGCGCCCCTCTTCCGGGAGAACTTCGCCTGGCCGCGCCAGGACACCATCACCGCGCCCTATGGGGATCTGCGCACCTACAACGGCAAGAAGCAGAGCCAGCACTACGGCACCGACATCCGCGGCGCCACGGGCACGCCCGTGTACGCGGCCAACGCGGGCACGGTGGTGATGTCGCGCGACGCCTACGCCTCGGGCAACACGGTGCTGCTGCACCACGGCGCGGGCCTCTACACGGCCTACTTCCACCTGTCCGCCATGGACGTGAAGGACGGCGATCGCGTGGAGCGCGGCCAGTTGCTCGGCAAGGTGGGCGCCACCGGCCGCGTCACCGGCCCGCACCTCCACTGGGGCGTGAAGGTGGATGAGATGTGGGTGGATGGGGAGACGCTGCTGAAGCTCGACTTCTCCGGCGAGCCCGCCCCCGCCGTCACCCAGCGCGACAAGGAGTAGGAAGGCTCACGGCGTGGGGCTCAACCCCACGCCTGGCCGATGCCGAGCGCGGCCCGGGCCTCGTCCGGGCTCATCGGCTCGCGGCCGATGTCCCGCGCGAGCCGCACCGCCTTCTCCACCAGCGGCCCGTTGCCCTTGGCCATCTCCTTGCCAGCCGGGTCCAGGTAGAAGTTGTCCTCGAGCCCCACGCGGACGTTGCCGCCGAGCACGAGCGCCGCGGCCACCAGCTTCCACTGCACCCGGGAGATGCCAATCACCTCCCAGGTGTCCTCGGGACGCACCTGCCGCGCCATGGCCAGCAGGTTCTCCGCCGTGGGCGCCACCCCGCCCAGCACGCCGAGGATGAAGCTGTACTGCTGCGGGCCCTGGAGCGCCCCCATGGTGAGCAGCGGCTCGGCGTTGTGGATGTGGCCCAGGTCGAAGCACTCCAGCTCCGGCTTCACCCCGCCCTCGCGCATGGCCTCGATGGCCAGCAGGATGTCCGAGAAGGGGTTGGGGAACACGAAGTCGAAGACGAAGCCCTTCCGCTTCTCCGAATACTTCGCGTAGTTCATCGAGCCCATGTTGAGCGCGGCCATCTCCGGCTTCGTCTTCCACACGTAGGCCAGGCGCCCCTTCTTCGCCTCCTCCGAGTCGACGCCCATGTTGAAGCCGCCGGTGGAGAAGTTGACGATGACGGGGCTGCGCTTGCGCACCTCGTCCTTGATCTGCCCGTAGATGTCCGCGCTCCACGTCTGATCTCCCGTGTCGGGCTCGCGGCCGTGGATGTGGACCACCGCGGCACCGGCCTCGTAGGCGCGACGGGCCTCTTCACCTATCTCCACCGGGGAGTACGGCAGGTACGGACACTGGTCCCGCCTGGCGAGCACGCCCGTCAATGCGCAGGTGACGATGACCTTGTCCTTCGACAGCGGCATGGGGCGGCTCCTCGGAAATTCAGCGGTCGTTCCACTTCGGCGGACGCTTCTCGATGAAGGCGGTGACGCCCTCGGCGGCATCCTCCGACAGCACGTTGAGGGAGAGCTGCGAGGACAGGTACTCCAACGCGGCCGGCAGGGGCATGTCCTCGGCGGTGAAGAAGGCCCGGCGTCCGAGGGCCAACACCGCCTGGCTCTTGCCCGCCAGCTTCCCGGCGAGCGCCGCCACCGCCGGGTCCAGCTCCGCCGCCGGCACCACCCGGTTGAGCAGCCCCAGCGCGAGCGCCTCGCGCGCCGGCATCCGCTCGCCCGTCAGCACCATCTCCAGCGCCCGCTTGCGGCCCACGTGCCGCTGCAGCAGCGCCATCATCATCATCGGGAAGAGCCCGACGTCGATCTCCGGCGTGCCCAGCTCGGCCTGCTCGGTGGCCACGGCCAGGTCGCACGCGAGCACCAGTCCCAGCCCGCCCGCGAGCGCATGGCCGTTGACGCGCGCCACCGTGGGCTTGCGCACGTCCTGCAGCCGCAGCAGCAACCGGCCATAGGCGCGGCGTCCCTCGTGGCTGGCGAGGAATCCACCCTCCCCGCCCATCTGCCCGAGGTCTCCCCCGGCGCAGAACACCTTCTCGCCCGCGCCGGTGAGCACCACCACGCGCACGGCGGGGTCCGCCTCGGCGCGCTCCAGCGCGGCCATCAACTCCCGCAGCACCTCGGGCGAGAGCGCGTTGCGCGCCTTCGGCCGGTGGATGGTCAGGAGCGCTTGCCCGCCTTCGGCCTGGTACCGGACGACACCTTCTCCTGCTTCCATGACGCCTCCGCGGGAGTGGCGGCGCCGGGAAGGACGCCGCGAAGGAAGGACTCGGCGATCTGCAGCTTGGCGCGATCCAACGCCTCGGGGCTGCGGTCCTCCATCAACCCGGACACGAAGGCGGTGAGGCCCAGCTCGATGGCGCCGAAGAGGAGCGAGGCGCACAGCATGGGATCCAGGTCCGCGCGCAGCTCTCCGGTGGCCTGGGCGCGCGCGAACATCTCCGCGGACATGCGGATGGTGTCGAGGAAGGCCTGCTGCCGGCTGACGACCTGGGTGCCCGCGGGGCTGCGGGCCACCTCGAGGATGAGCACCTTCACCGCGCGCGGATCCACCCGGTAGGCCTCGAAGGCCACGTCCGCGATGCCGCGCACCTTCTGCTCGAGCGAGGCGCTCTCGTCCTCGGCCACCGCGCGCATGCGCGAGACGAAGCCGCTCCACCCCGTCTCGACGACGGTCTCCAGCAGCTCGTCCTTGTTCTTGAAGTAGTGGTAGACGAGCCCGTAGGCCACGCCCGCCTCGCGCGCCACGTCCGCGATGCGGCAGCCGTGGTAGCCCTTGCGCGCGAACACGTCGATGGCCGCGCGAAGGATGGTGCGGCGGCGCTCACTCTCGCGGTTGCCTGCCGCCTCCGACTTGCTCTGCCGCTGACTCACCCGGTGTCTCTCCCCGGCCGCTTGATTCGCCAATCAGCCGGGGAGGACGCTACGGATGCAGGGGCCCGGGGTCAATGCCCTTGCCGGGCCACTGGCTACTGGATGGTGCCCTCGACCAGGGGCGAGTACACGACGACGCCGTGGCCATCCACCGGAGAGCCGGTGAGCTCGCAGGGTGCGCTCACCGAGTAGGCGATGGGCCGGGGGTAGTCCGGCGCCGGGGGGTTGGCGGCGGGATCGCGCACGTCCGTCACGGAGTAGCTCATGAGCGTCATGGGCGGGTAGGTGAAGGCCTGGCCCTTGGTGATGGGGGTCACCTCCACCGGCCCGGTCGAGCCCGCCTCACAGCCATCCGACGCATCATTGCGGGCGATGCTGTTGAACCAGGGATCCGCCAGCAGGAACGACGCGACGTACGAGTCGAACTTCAGCATGTTCCGGATGTTGCGGGGCGGCGTGCCGGTCGGAGCCGGGACGAGCTGACGCACGACCGGCTTGGGATTGCGGGAGGTGGGG
The DNA here is from genome assembly GCF_049060025.1 of Archangium gephyra. Classification (GTDB taxonomy): domain Bacteria; phylum Myxococcota; class Myxococcia; order Myxococcales; family Myxococcaceae; genus Archangium; species Archangium gephyra_A. Next base: position 10,720,119 of record NZ_JBMEQQ010000002.1, on the reverse strand, counting down.
TCGCGGTCCAGCTCGTGCGGCCAGCCCGTCCAGATGATGCGCTCCTGCACCCAGATGAGGGTGACGGCGTCGTACTTGCCGTTCTTGCCGTCCCACTTGCCATTGCCGTTGGCGTCGACGTAGCGCTCCTTGGCGTCCCAGGTGCCGTTGTCGTTGTTGTCGACGAAGGGCTCGGTCAGGTCGACGAAGGGCTCCTCGGCGTCGCGCACGCCGTTGTTGTCGAGGTCGTCGAAGGCCTCCTCGCCCGTGGTGATGGCGATCATGCTCACCAGGTTGTCGCGGGGATTGTTCTCCTTGCCCGGACGGATGGGATCCATCCGGCGAGGCTCCTGGAAGGTGGGCTCCCGGAGGTAGCCGGTGATGGGATCGTCCTGCCACATGAACGGATGCATCCACAGCGGCGCGAGGTACTCGCCGGTGTGCGTCTCGTCATTGAGCGGGGTCCAGGTGAAGGTGCCCGGGGGCACGTCGTCGGGCAGCGGCAGCGAGGTCTTGTAGACGACCTCGGCGTTGCCCACCACGTCCGTCACGCTGGTGGCGCTGGGGCCGATGGTGCCGGCCTCCGTGAGGAAGGACACCTGCGCCCCGGCGATACCGTCACCGTTGCGATCCGCCACGTGGGCGATGCAGTCGACCTTCACGCCGGCGATGAGGTGCCGCGTCTCATCGAAGGCGCCAATGGCGTGAATACCGCCGGAGCCATTACCGGCGATGGTGCCGCACTGGAAGGTGAACTGGCGGGAGTTGGAAGCGGAGCCGGCGAAGGTGACCGCGGGACCGGTCACCACCTTGTCCTCCACGCGGGCCGTCACGACCACGGAGGACACCCGGCCGCCCTTGGCCACCACCTGGGTGGAGGCAATGCCGTTGCCCACGTCGGTGGTGGCCTCGGTGGGATTGAGTTCGACACCGGAGACGGGCGCCTGCACCTCGAAGGTGATTCGCACACCCGGCTGCGGCTGACCACGAGAGTCGATTGCGCGGAAGCGCAACGTGGTGATTTCCCCGAGCCGAGGCTGAACAGGGGACTGATCCACGAACTCCAACGTGGCCGGGAGTGGGGACTGGCAAGCCGCGAGTACCCCACCCGCGATCGCCACACACACGGCGAGACCCAGACGCATCTGAGAAGACTCCTTAGTAAAGGAGTTCCATCTTCCCGGTCTCAGATGCGTCCCGTCAAGGACAGCGGCCTTTTCGGGCCGCCGGGGTCAGGCCGCGGAGCCGCTGAACATGGCCCGGGCCACGCCCAGCAGGCGATCTACATCCCGGGCTGTCAGGCCCCTCGCGCGAGCGAAGTCCGACAACGGCCGCAGCAGATCTTCAGTCTGTGCCGGTGTCTCCTCCGTTCCCGCGAAGAGCTCGCCCAGGCTCACGCCCAGGGCGTTGGCCAGGGCGGCAAGGGTTTCCACATGCGCCACCCGCTCTCCCCGCTCAATCATCGAGAGGAAGGAGACGCTGATTTGCGCCCGCTCCGCGAGCTCCTCCTGCGTCCAACGCTCCGGGCGCTGGGTGCGAAGTTCACGAATACGCTGTCCGATACGTTTGCCGAGTTCCGACACGAAAGACCTCGTCCTCCTCAGGGGGAATCCAGTCAGGGAGTGAAGAACCACGCACACGCGGCCGGGATTCCTGCCCCCGGTTTCCGAACGTCCCGGCCCTTCATCACCCTGAGGTTCACTCCGAAGGACCCGCACGCTCGCCCCCTTTCGAGTCTTTCCCCCCTGAAGCTGGAGGAATGGCTCGCCGCGAGCTCATGGCGGTGTGACGAGTCTCGTACCGCATCCTGAGTCCAAAGCCGAGCCCCACGTTCATACGCGCGGTGCGGCATCGGCCGCGTGGCCGCTATGGGTGCGTGCGAGTCTGCCCTCTCCGGGAGAGCAGATAGCGGGCGGCCCTTCGAGCCCACGCTCCCCCGCCTGTCGCGCCTCAGCGGCCCGGGCGCTGGAACTCGATGGAGACCTCGTTGCCGTCCTGACGGGTCTCGAAAGTGGCCTGCTCCTTCAGCTTGATGGCGACCCGGACCGTGCGGGAGGGGCCCACGTCGGCGTCCACCGAGGCCACGGGCGTGTCGAAGAAGGAGGTGTTCATCGAGCGGGTGTTGTTGGACTCGGCGATGCTGGTGTTCTCCAGCTCCAGCACCACGACCCTGTTGCCCTCGGTGACGCTGTAGCGGACGGGCTCGTTGGTGCGCACGAAGACGCGCGAGCCCGTGGGCTCCTGCTTGAAGCCCACCAGCGTCATGGTCTTGCGGCGCCCGGAGACATCGGCACTGTCGCCCTGCTCCGGCGCCGCCCGGCGCGGCGTCTCGGCCTGGGCGACCCGGGCCTGGCGGGCCTCGGCCTGCTGGCGCCTGCGCTCCTCGGCGGCGGCCTGGGCCTCCTCGAGCCGGGCCTGACGCTCCTCGGCGGCCTGACGCTTCTTCTCCTCGGCGGTGGCACGGGCCTCGTCCTGCTGGCGCTTGCGCGCGTCGGCGGCGGCCTGGGCCTCCGCCTCACGGCGCGCCTTCTCATCGGCCTGCTGGCGCTTCTTCGCCTCGGCGGTGGCACGGGCCTCGTCCTGCTGGCGCTGCTTCTCGGCGGCCACCGCGGCCTCCTTCGCCGCCTTCTCCTCCTGGAGACGCCGCTGCTCGGCCTGCTGCGCCTGCTGGGCCGCCACCCGCGCGGCATCCTCCTGCGCCTTGCGATCGGCCTCCGCCCGGGCCTGGGCCTGCCGCTGGGCCTCGGCCTCCGCCTTGGCCGCCGCGGCCGACTGGGCCGCCGCCTTCTCCTGCTGCTGCCGGTCCGCCTGCGCCGCCGCGGCCGCCTGCGCCGCCGCCTTCTCCTGCTGCTGCCGGTCCGCCTGCGCCGCCACCGCCGCCTGCTCCGAGGTGGCCCCGGGCGTGGTGGCCGTGGCCGCTGGAGCCGTGGCCGCTGGAGCCGCGGCCGTGTCCGGCGCCGGCGCGGCGGGCCGCTCCGCCACGGCGGGCGCGCCCCCACTGCCCGCCACGCTCACCACCAGCGCGTTGCCCGCGGTCTGGATGTCCGTCTCCACCTCCCGCTCGTAGCCGATGAGCACACGGGCGATCGCCGAGTCGTCCGAGCCATAGCTGGCCGTCCGGATGCCGGTGATGGTGCCGTTACCGACGGTGATCTCCTCCTTCACGCCGGAGAAGACGGCCTCGGAGATGTCGATGACCAGGCGGGGCGGGTCCGTCATCGTGAAGGTGGTGAAGTTGGGCTTCTTCGTCCCGACGATCTCCACCCGGCCGCCCGTCACATTGACGCCCGTGATGGTGTTGAGATTGCCAGCAGCCTGTCCCTCCTGCGCCAGTGCCAGGGCTGGCACCATCACGCAGGCGAGCAACGCAACCATGATGGCCTTCATCGGCGGCTTCCCTTTGGACGGACGCATTGCGTCTCGAAGCTAGCACGCGGTACCCGGGCTCCAACTTTCCAGCAATCCCGCCGCGAGCGTGGTGGTTCGTGCCCTGAAAATGGCCATCCGGCCGGGCACTTCCTACCTGGAACGGCCATGCCCCACGCTCCGGTTCACCGGGCTCGAGCGGCGGCACTGGTAAGCGCTTACCAGTGCTGTAGGTGCATGTGTGTCTCCACTGGTAGGCGCTTACCAGTGAAGCCCTCGGGCGGCAGCATTTCCCCCGTGCGGCACCGCGCTCAGCGCAACCGGGGCAGCGTCGGCTTCCGGGTGCGGTGGGTGCGCGCGTACTCGATGAGGTTCTTGATGTCGTAGCAGATCTGCCGGATGTCGTGCCCCATCGTCAGCTCGATGTGGCTGTTGCCCTTCACCGGCCGCCACAGCAGGTACTCGCTCTGGGCCGCGTGGTAGACGCTCCGGGTGGACTCCACCGAGGCCAGCGGATCCATGTCCCCGAAGATGATGGCCATGGGGATGTGGATTTTCGAGAAGCCCCGCTTGAAGTCGAAGCCGGTGCGGTAGCAGACCATCTCCCCGCGGCGCACCCAGCGGGCGAACTGCTCCACCACCTTGCGCGGCTCGCGCTCACCGCCCTCGCGCAGCAGCCAGCGCACGTCCTTGGAGCTGACGCGGGCGGGATTGCTCAGGCGGTTGATGCGGGTGGCGAGCTGGTTGAAGACGGGATGGTCCTCGGCCCACGCGAGCTGCTTCTCCGCGAACTTCAGCCAGTCATCCACCGGGATGTAGTGGAAGCGGCGCTGCTGGGGCCCGTCCTTGGGCTCCAGCCACCGGGCCAGCTTCTCGTTGACGGCGGAGGCCCCGCGCGCGAGCAACATGCGCCCGGTGTGCCCCACCCGCTCCTCCAGGTTGAGGCCGGCGATGCCCATGTCGATGGCCGCGCTCAGCACCGGAGTGCCCAGGGCCAGCAGCCGCAGCGCGGCGATGCCCCGGCCCAGGTCCGCCGGAGAGCCGATGGTGATGAGGCCCTCGAAGTCGTCGTGGATGCCGGCGTAGCCGTAGCCGAGCATCCCGCCCATGGAGTGGCCGCAGTAGAAGATGCGCTCGCGCCGGGTGATGCGCTTCACCCCCGACACGGCCGCCGGCAGGTCATAGAGGAAGTAGCTGTCGATGTCCCAGCCGTAGTCCAGGTCCTGCGGCAGCGGGCGGCGGAAGCGCGCGGCGCGCTCCTTCTGGAACTCGAGCGAGCTCTTGCCGTGCCCGCGCAGCTCCAGGATGTGGATGTCCACCCCGAAGAAGAGGAGGTTCTTGACGAACTGGCCGCTCGTCCACGCGTGGCGGTTCTGTGAGAAACCGTGCACCAGCAGCAGGGGCTCGCCGAACAGCGGCTGCGCGAAGGGCTGCTTGACGGGGCGGTAGCGGGTGATGACGAGAGACCAGCCATCGGCCGTCTCCACCACGTACTTCGTCTTCTGGTAGAGCGACCGGAAGTCGAGCTCATCGACTGTCGGTGTATGGGGACCCTTTGGAGTCGCCGCTCTCCAATCCGGCAAACGCATACAGTGAATCTACGAACTGTGATGCAATGCGCCAAGGTTTCCGCCAAGTCTGGCGCGCGCGGACCCCACCAGGAACAGCGAACCCGTGCACAGGAGGACGTCTCCAGGCGCGGCGCGGGCCCGGGCGCCCGCGAGGGCCGCATCCAATGAAGGCCATGCACACACGTCCGCACACAACGCCCGGGCCTCGTCGAGGTAGCGCTCGGGGGGGAGCGAGCGAGGGGTGTCGAGCGGCGTGAGATGGACCGAGGTACAGCTTGGCAGGAGCGCGCGCAGCATCGGTCCGCGGTCCTTGTCGGCCACCACGCCGAAGACGCAGTGCACCTTGCGACCCGGGTACAGGGAGCGCAGGCCGGCGAGCAGCACCTGCACCCCGGCGGGATTGTGGGCGCCGTCCAGCAGCACGGGAGGCGGGCCGCCCAGCTCCTCCAGCCGTCCAGGCCAGCGAGCCCCGGCGATTCCCGCCCGCAGGGCCTCCGGGGAGACGGGGACACCGCGCGGGGAGAGCAGTGCCAGGCAGGCAAGCGCTACCGCCGCGTTCTGCCTCTGGTGCTCACCGCGCAGGCCCAGGGTGAGGCCCTCCAGCGAGAGGCCCGTTCCCTCGTAGGCGAGGCGGCCGTCCGGGTGTGCCTCCAGGGAGAAGTCCCGGCCCTCGAGGATCAGCGGCGCGCCCACCTCTCCCGCCACGCGCTCGATGGCGGCGAGCGCCTCGGGCTCCTGGCGGCTCACCACCACGGGCACGCCGGGCTTGAGGATGCCGGCCTTCTCCCCGGCGATGGCCCCCAGCGTGTGGCCCAGGTACTCCATGTGGTCGAAGGACACCGGGGTGATGGCGGTGACGAGCGGCTGACACGCGCGGGTGGCATCCAGCCGCCCGCCGAGGCCCACCTCCACCACGGCCACGTCCACGGCCTCGCGGGCGAAGTGCCAGAAGGCCACCACGGTGCCGAATTCGAAGTACGTGAGCGAGGTGGCCGCGGCCGGGTGCCGCTCGAGCACCTCGAGAATCCGCTGGCCGAACACCTCGTCGGAGATCTCCACCCCGTCCACGCGGATGCGCTCGTTGACGCGCACCAGATGGGGCGAGGTGTAGAGCCCCACCCGGTGGCCCGCGGCGTGGAGCGCGGCGGAGGAGAAGGCGCAGGTGCTGCCCTTGCCGTTGGTGCCCGCCACGTGGAGCGCGGGGTAGCGGCGCTCGGGGTGGCCGAGCGCCTCCAACGTCTCCTCCACACGCTCGAGGCCGAGCTTGATGCTGGAGGGGCTGAGGCGGGAGAAGAACTCCAGGGCCTCCGCCGGCGTCCGGGGCAGCGTCATCGCTCGCGGGGACTAGCCGAGCATGGTGACGAGCTGCGCCAGCTTCGCGCGCAGGTCCTTGCGGTGCACGATGGCGTCGATCATCCCGTGCTCCACGAGGAACTCGGAGCGCTGGAAGCCCTCGGGGAGCTTCTGGCGGATGGTCTGCTCGATGACACGCGGGCCGGCGAAGCCGATGAGGGCCTTGGGCTCGGCGAGGATGATGTCGCCCAGCCACGAGAAGGAGGCCGCCACGCCGCCGGTGGTGGGGTGCAGCATCACGGAGATGTAGGGCTTGCCCACGTTGCGGAAGCGGGCGATGGCCGCGCTCGTCTTGGCCATCTGCATGAGGGAGAAGATGCCCTCCTGCATGCGCGCGCCGCCCGAGGCGGAGAACACGATGGCCGGGCACTTCAGCTCATGGGCGCGCTCGAAGACGCGGGTGACCTTCTCGCCCACCACCGAGCCCATGGAGCCGCCCATGAACTCGAAGACGAAGCAGCCGACGGACACCGGCTTGTTCTCGATGCGGCCCACGCCGGAGATGAACGCGTCGTTCTCGCCGAGCGCCTTGCGGGTGGACTTGAGCCGGTCCTTGTACTTCTTCGAGTCCGTGAAGGTCAGCGGATCCTGCGGCTCCAGCTCCTTGTCGAACTCCTCGAAGCTGTCGGGATCCAACAGGGACGCGAGGCGGGCGCGCGCGCCCCAGGGCAGGTGGTGCTCGCAGTGCGGGCACACGTTGAGGTTCTTCTCCAACTCCTGCCGGTAGATGATCTCATCGCAGCTCTCGCACTTGGCCCAGAGCCCCTGCATGCGGCTGGGGGCTTCGACGGGCTCGGGGGCGGTGGCGATACGGGGCTTCTTGGAGAACCAGGCCATGGAGGGGCGGATAATCCCACGGCGCGGGCCCGTCAACTCCCAACCGAATCCCTCACCCCCCAGGAGACCCAGGAGGTCGTCCGCCCAGGGGACGGCCGGGGGGAGCCCGGCTCGGACCTCGGGTCAGAACTCGAAGGTGTCGCCCAGCTCGAGGACCTCCACCGGCAGGGCCCCCAGCTCCTTCTTGAGCTGCGGAAGGAAGGCGGGCTTGAGGTGGTAGACGAACACGTTGCAGCCGTTGCGCTGGAACTTGCCCAGCTCGCTCTCGAGCATCCGCGGCGTGAGGTGACCGGACACGTCGGCCAGTTGATGCAGTGCGTTGGGGAAGCTCGTCTCCACCAGGAGCGCCTTGAGGGTGGGCGTCTGGTTGAGCACCTTCCACAGCTTGTCGGTGGGCCCGGTGTCCCCGCTCATGGCCATGGAGGTACGGCCGCGGGTGATGACGAAGCCGCAGGACTCCACCGGGTGGTGCACGGGGATGGACTGCACCGTGTAGGGGCCCACCTGGAACGTGCTGCCGGCCCGGAAGGGCTTGATGCGCAGCACCGGATCCTTGCGCGTGGGGATGCGCGTGAAGTCCGGCCAGAGGGCGTTGTTGAACATGTTCTCGCGCAGCGCACGGGCGCACTCTCGCGAGGCATGGATGGTGACGGGCTTGTCGCGCCGGCCGATGATCAGATCCGCCATCAGCGGCAGATCCTTCACATGGTCGAAGTGGCTGTGGCCCACGAGGATGTCGTCGACCTTGACGAGCTGCTCCAGCGTCAACGCGCTGGTCAGCGCGCCCGCGTCGAGCGCGAGCACCTCATCCACGAGGAAGCACGTGCTGCGGCACGAGGGAAGCTCACCGCCATGGCAGCCGAGGACCTGGAGCTTCACGTCAGAGCTCTCCGAACTTCCACTTCATCTCCAGGTATTGGAGGAAGTCGTGGACACGCGCCGTGTCATAGACGGTGAGTCTGTCACCGGAGCGCTCCACCAGGCCGGCCCGCTCCAGCCGGTCCAGCATGTTGCGGATGGCGGGCTCGCCCACGCCGATCTGCCGGGGCAGCTCGCGCACCGCCAGCTCGATCTCCACCCCCTCCTCCATGGGCCGCCCGCGCGTCTGGCACACCTGGAGGATGTGGTGCACCACCCGGCTGGCCGGGTCCGCGTGCAGCAGGTTCTCGATCTGCGCGTCCGCCTCGGACAGCCGCTCGGCCAGCTTCTTGATCATCCGCACGGCGATCTCCGCGTTGCCGCGGATCATCCCCTCGAACGTCTTGGGATCGATCACCAGGAGCTTGGCGTCCTCGCTGACGGTGGCCGAGGCATTGCGAGGCTTGTTGGAGATGATGGCCATCTCGCCGAAGAACTCGCCCGGGCCGAGCACCGCCAGGACCTTCTCCACGTCCCGCACGCGCTTGGAGATCGCGATTCGTCCCGACTGAATGACGAACATCTCCTTGCCAGGCTCGCCCTCTCGAAAGAGGACGGTGCCCTTCGGGAATTCCTTGCCGAATCGCTGAAAGAGGGTTTCCTCGGCGCCCATCGCAGGGCGAGTTAAGCCGCCCCCACCTTCAGGGTCAAATTCCGTCCTGAAATTGATGGTTTGTGGACCCGCGGTGTCGTCCAGACGCCTACCCCCCGGGCCGCCGGCGTGCCGGTCCGTCCAGGACGAGTCGAATGTGACACCCGGGGTGCTGCCAGCCGAGACAAGCAGCGGGGGAAGCCGCTAGAAGGCCCGGCCGTGGGAACGACCTACAAGCAGGCAGGAGTGGACATCGAGGCGGGCGATGCGTTCGTGGAGCGCATCAAGCCCTATGCGGCGCGGACGGTGAGGCCGGAGGTGGTGGCCGGAGTGGGAGGCTTCGGAGGACTGTTCGCCCTGCCGCCCGGGAAGTACCGGGAGCCGGTGCTGGTGGCGGGCACGGACGGGGTGGGCACCAAGCTGAAGGTGGCCTTCCAGGCGGGCCGGCATGGGACGGTGGGCATCGATCTGGTGGCCATGTCGGTGAACGACATCCTCACCTGCGGGGCCGAGCCGCTCTTCTTCCTGGACTACTTCGCCACGGGGCGGCTGGAGGTGGACGCCGCGGCCGAGGTGGTGAAGGGCATTGCCCAGGGGTGTGAGCAGGCGGGGTGCACGCTGCTGGGCGGGGAGACGGCGGAGATGCCGGGCTTCTACGCGCGGGGCGAGTACGACCTGGCCGGCTTCTGCGTGGGCGTGGTGGAGCGCTCGGAAATCATCGACGGCAAGAGCGTGGCGCCGGGCGATGCGCTCATCGGGATGAGCTCCTCGGGCCTGCACTCCAACGGCTACTCGCTGGCGCGCAAGGTGCTGCTGGAGGACGCGAAGCTGGAGCTGGACGCGGTGCCCGAGGGGTGGGACCGGCCGCTGGGTGACGCGCTGCTGGAGCCCACGCGCATCTACGTGAAGGACGCGCTGGCGCTGATGAAGGCGGTGAAGGTGAAGGGCTTCGCGCACATCACCGGCAGCGGGATTCCGGGCAACCTGCCGCGGTGCCTGCCGGACGGGACGCGGGCGGTGCTGGACGAGAAGACGTGGAAGCGTCCGGCCATCTTCGAGCTCATCCAGAAGCTGGGCGGCGTCGAGCGCCAGGAGATGTACGACACCTTCAACATGGGCCTGGGGCTCGTCGCGGTGGTGGCGAAGGCGGACGTGCCGGCGGCGCTGGCGCTGCTGAAGTCGCGCGGGGTGGAGGCGGCGGAGGTGGGGCGCGTGGAGGCGGGCCAGGGCGAGGCCACGGCGGTCATCGAGGCATGAGCGGCCGGACGAAGCTGGGCGTGCTGGTGTCGGGCAGTGGGAGCAACCTGCAGGCCCTGCTCGACGCGTGCGCGCGGCCGGACTTCCCGGCCGAGGTGGCGGTGGTGGTGTCCAACGTGCCCACGGCCTTCGCGCTCGAGCGGGCGAAGAAGGCCGGGGTGGCGGCGGTGGTGCTGGAGCACAAGGCCTTCGGCTCGCGGGCGGACTTCGAGAAGGCGCTGGCGGAGAAGCTGGTGGCGGCGGGCGTGGAGTGGGTGTGCCTGGCGGGCTTCATGCGGCTGCTGGGCGTGGACTTCCTGGGGCGCTTCGCGGGGAAGGTGCTGAACATCCACCCCTCGCTGCTGCCGGCCTTCCCGGGGCTGCATGCGCAGCGGCAGGCGCTGGAGCGCGGGGTGAAGCTGGCCGGGTGCACGGTGCACTTCGTCGACCCGGGCATGGACACGGGCCCCATCATCGCGCAGGCGGTGGTGCCGGTGCTGCCGGGGGACGACGAGGCGGCGCTGACGGCGCGCATCCTGAAGGAGGAGCACCGGCTGTACCCGCTGGTGGTGAAGCTGGTGGCCACGGGAGCGGTGCGGCTGGAGGGGGGGCGCGTGGTGTCGGAAGCGGGCCCGGCCGTGGGCGAGCTGAGTCTGCGCAACCCCGGAGAGCCCGGGTAACGCGCCTGCCTGCTCTCCAGCCATCGGCACGGCCCGGCCATCTCGCTTGACGGAAAGGCCGCCATCGCCCAGGAACCAATGGGACGCCATGGCCATCATCCTGGAACATACCGTCGAACCTCCCGGCCCCTGCAGCTACCTCCCGGACCAGCTCTCCTCGCTGGAGCAGATGGTGATGCGGGACGTGACGGCCGAGGAGTACGAGCGGATGCTCGTGCGCGGGTGGCGCCGCTTCGGCCCCATGTACTTCCGGCCCGCGTGCCAGGCGTGCAACCGGTGCGTCTCGCTGCGCCTCCCCACGGACACCTTCCAGCCCAACCGCAGCCAGCGCCGGGCCCGGGCCGCGTGCGCCCACTTCCGCGTGGAGGTGGGCCCGCCCCGGGTGGACGAGTCGCGGCTGGCGCTCTACCGCGCCTGGCACGCCGAGCGCGAGCAGACGCGCGAGTGGGACGCCTCGCCGCTCGGGATGCGCGACTACTTCCTCCAGTTCGCCTTCCCCCACCCGGCCGCGCGCGAGGTGGCGTACTACGACGACACCGCCGAGGGCGGGCCCAGGCTGGTGGGCCTGGGCATCTGTGACGAGACGCCCCACGCCTGGAGCGCGGTGTACTTCTTCTTCGATCCCGCCTACGCGCGCTACTCGCCGGGCTCCGCCAACGTGGTGTTCCAGGTGGAGCTGGCACGGGCCCGGGGGATTCCCCACGTGTACCTCGGCTACCGCGTCCAGGAGTGCGCGTCCCTGCGCTACAAGGGCACGTTCCGCCCCCACGAGCTGCTCGAGGGCCGTCCCGAGCCGGAGGAAACCCCGCGCTGGCTTCCACCGGAGCCCTCCGGGGAACCGCAGCCGTAACGTCTCCCCTTCGCCCCTTTTTTTTGGGCCCCTCTGGCGGGAAAGCGCTGCCGGGCCCACGGCAACGTGTGTAGTGTGCGCCCCGCAATGTCGACGCCAGTCGCCAGATCCAAGCCGCTCCCCTCCTCCACGGCGCCTTCCCGCCACGTCTATGACGTGATCGTCCTGGGCAGCCAGCTTGGCGGAGCGCTCGCAGCGGCACTGCTCGCCAAGCGGGGATACAGCGTGCTCCTGGTGGAGCACGACGGAACGGGGCCGGGCTACGAGCACGACGGCTTCGTGCTGCCCTACGCGCCCTTCGTCGCCCCGGCCCTCAAGACGATGCCCGCGGTGGAGGAGGCCTTCACCGAGCTGACCCTCACCGCGCAGCTCCAGCGCAACCAGCAGCCCCACGTGCCCGACCTGCAGTTGGTGATGCCCCGGCACCGCGTGGACCTGCACACCGACGCGGTCCGCCGCCGCGCCGAGTTCCTGCGCGAGTTCGACGCCGACGGCGAGCGCATCCTCGGGGACATCACCGCCACGGCCCTGCAGCACGAGCCCTCCGACGCCTTCTTCAAGGAAGGCCCGCCACTGCCGCCCGACGGCATCTTCGAGTCCTGGAACCTCAAGAAGCGCGTGGGCCAGCACCCGGGGCTCCAGACGGAGCCGCGGCTGGCGGGAGAGGACGAGCCCTCGAAGCTGCTGCGCGGCCTGCTGCCCTTTGTCGTCCACCTGGACCAGCCGGGCACGCCCCTGGCGCGCACGCGCCCCCTGTCCCAGGCCCTGCAGACGCCCTGGCGCTACCCGGGCGGGCGTGACGGCCTGCGCAAGCTCCTCTTCGAGCGGCTCGTGGATCTGGGGGGTGACCTGCTCAGCCCCGAGAACACGGACACCTACGTGGTGGAGGAGCTGCACTTCGACGGAGGCCGCTTCTCCGCGGTGAAGCTGCTGCGCTCGGACACGCTCTACCGGGCCTCGTGCCTGGTGTCCGCCACGGACGCGGGAGCACTGCGCCGGCTCATCACGGACCGCAAGAAGCACCGCGGCCTGAGCGAGCACCTGGACCTGTCCACCCTCAAGTCCTTCCTCTTCGCGGTGAACTGGGTGCTGCCCGAGGCGGTGCTGCCGCGCGGCATGGGCGAGCTGCTGCTGATGGACACCCAGGACGCCGAGCTGGGCCCGCTGCTCGTCCAGCAGCACCCCGCCCGGACGCCCGACGGCAAGGAGGACCCCTCGATGCGCGTCGTCTGCGCCGGAGGCTTCGTCCCCGCCAGCGTGCGCGACCTGGGCGAGGGCTACCTCCAGTCGCTGGCCATGCGCATCGACGCCCACCTCGACGCGCTGATGCCCTTCACGAAGGACAAGCGCCTGCTGCGCTCGGCCCCCTACCTGGATGCCGGCGCGGTGCGAGGCAGCCGGCTCATGCCCCACCCCCACTACGTCTTCGACTCGGAAGCGGTGCTGGGCGTCACGGGGTTGAAGCAACACACGCCCACGAAGAACCTGCTGTTGGCCGGGCGTGAGGTCCTCCCCGGCCTGGGTCTCGAGGGAGAGTTCCTGGCGGGCGCCCGGGCAGTGCGTCTCGTCCAGGAGATGCTGAAGAAGAAGGCGGTCCTCAAGCGCTGAGGTCCGATCAGACTGGATTTTCCAGTGGTTTGTAGATAGGTTCCGCCGCTCTCTTAGGGCGGGCTCTCATTTCGTCCCTGATTTCAAGGAGTTGGCAGTCATGGCCTGGAAGTGTGACATCTGCGGGAAGCGGCCGCTCGTGGGCAATAACGTCAGCCACGCGAACAACAAGACGAAGAAGCGGACCCTCCCGAATCTGCAGAAGATCCGGGCGTCCGTCGAAGGGCGCACGGAGCGCGTGCTGGCCTGCACCCGCTGCATCAAGGCGGGCAAGGTGACGAAGGCCGCCTGAGGCAGCCCGTGAGCTCGCGGGTGGGAAGATCGCGCTCGAAGAAGACCGCGCTTCCGCCCAGCGAGCGGCAGCACCCCCGGTCGGAGGATCTGGACCTCGTCTCCACGGAGGAGGTCGTCCGCCGGTTGCATCAAGAAGACGAAGCCGCCGTCCGTGCGGTCCGTCCCGCGCTCGTGGAAGTCGCACGGGTGGCACGGACCGTAGCGGATGCATTGCGGGCGGGTGGCCGTCTGCTCTACGTGGGAGCGGGTACCAGCGGGCGCCTCGGAGTGCTCGACGCGAGTGAGTGCCCGCCCACGTTCGGCGCCTCCCCTTCCCAGGTTCAAGCGGTGATCGCCGGTGGCCGCCGGGCGATGACGCACGCGGTGGAGGGCGCGGAGGATGACGCCGAGGCCGGTGCCGCGTCCGTGAGCCGGCTGCGCGTGGGCCCCCGGGACGTGGTGTGCGGCATCTCCGCGAGTGCCCGGACGCCCTTCGTGCTGGGCGCGCTGGACGAGGCCCGGCGGCGGGGAGCGCGCACGGTGCTGGTGTGCTGCAACCGGCCGGGCCCGAAGGCGAAGGCGGACCACGTGCTGCTGGCCGAGACGGGGCCGGAGCTGGTGGCGGGCAGCACGCGGCTGAAGGCGGGCACGGCGACGAAGCTGATCCTCAACGCGCTCACCACGACGGCCTTCGTGACCCTGGGGAAGGTGTACCGGGGGCGGATGGTGGACGTGCGGCCCACGAACGAGAAGCTGCGCAACCGGGCGGCGCGGATGGTGGCGGAGCTGACGGACCTCAGCCCGGTGGCGGCGAAACGGCTGCTGGAGCAGGCCGGCAACGAGGTGAAGGTGGCGTTGGCCATGCACTTCACGGGGCTGTCCGCGAAGGACGCCAGACGCCGCCTGAAACAGACCACGCTGCGAAACCTGGCCGGTTCCTGAAACAACCCCTCTCCCTCCGGGAGCGGGACGGGGTGAGGGTGCCACGGGCCTCGGGTTCAACCCCTGGCTGTGCCCCTACCCGCGCAACCACTCCACCGCGCGGTCGAACACGGCCGTGAACCCGCGCTCGACCTCCGCCTCATCGGCGCCCTGCAGAGGAAACGGGTTCGCGTGGTCGTAGCCGTAGGCCATGTCGAGGATCTCCACCCGCGCGCCGGAGCCCGAGAGCGTCCCGGCGACGGCCTCGGCGGGCATGACGCTGTCCTTGCGCAGGGGGATGGCCCGGACGCGGGAGCCGATCCGCTGGAGGGCGGCCTCGCGCTCGGCATGGTGCCGGTCATCGCGCACCATGAGCTCGAAGGCCCGGCCCACGGCGTCCTCCGAGAGCAGCTTTCCCAGCGGGGGCCGGTGCTGCTTGTGCGCATCGAGCTGCTCCAGGAACACGTGCAGCGCCCGGGCGGCCGCGCTGTCGAGGATCTCCCGGGCCAGGGGTGACGTCTGCGACAGGAGACAGCCCCCACAGAAGGTCACGAGCCGGGAGTCGGCGAACCGCCCACTGTCATCGGCCATGAAGAGGAAGCTCGGCCAGGAAGGCGCCGATGGAGTACGCGAAGACGTCGAGCCGGGCGCCGGGAGCGAGGAGCGGCTCCTCTCCCCGGTGGACGCTCTCGGACAGGCGCGAGAGATCCTTCAGGGTGCGGACCCCCGACCAGACGAAGCGCTCCGGCCGCGCGTGGATGCGGGTGCTCAAGGCGGCGTTGGCGAAGCTGGACGCCTCGAGCGCAGGAATGCGGCGCATGCGCTCGCGGCTGAGCTGCCGCATGGAGCGAGGGTCGGACCAGAGGGCCGGGGACCTGTCCATGTGGAAGGCGGTGGGAAAGAGGATGACGGGCACGCCGAGCCCCTCGACGAGGGCCTTCGCCCAGGGGAGATACTTCTCCCAGCGGCGCTCGTTGAGACCATGGAGGAGGACCACGCCCCGGGAAGCTCCGCTCGCATCCAGCCGGAGTGATGACACGGTAGGGGAACTCAAGGTTCTCCTCGACGCCCGCATCCCGGTCGAGCAATCCCTTGTGGGACTCGGGCTCGAGCGCGTCCTCCGGCACGGGGAGCGGCAGGGGGCCCTCGCTGGCGGCCTCTTCCGCGGAGCGGAACCGGCGCTGATGCAGGACGAGCCCGGTCTCCATGCTTCCGGCGCCCTTTCCGTCCTGAAAGGCCTCGGCGAGTCTGCGGTACGTCCCGACGTAGCTCATGCAATCCCTCCCGGTGGAAGACCGCCAACGCGAGGACCCCATGGTGTCACGGAATCGGTCATGCCCGTGTCATGACGAAGGGCAGGACAGGGCCCCACGGCGCCCTGCCCCGCCCACACCTCATTCCGCGGAGACGGAACTACGGCGCGGAGCAGCTATTCGCATGGCTCTGGCCGACGGAGAACAGGAGGAGATCCCGCAGCGAGCCCGGCTGGTCCGCGCGGAAGAAGCTGCCCTTGCCCGCCAGCGCGATGCTCTTGAGCATGGGGCTGCTGTCCCCGTAGCCGACGACGAACGTGCGCACCGTCTGCTTGCCCGGCATGTCGCCGCGCAGGTCCGTGTTCGCCAGGAAGAACGACACGTCGTCCATGAAGTTCTTGTTGCCCACGCCGTGGCCTGCCGGCCAGTTGTAGTCGGTGTAGTCACACGCCGCCTTGGTGGAGCCGACCAGGTCGCAGTAGTTCACGCCCCCCACGTTGGGGTTCGTGTCGGGGTTGGACGGATCGAACATGAGCAGCGAACCATCCGGGTGCCGGGCCCCATTGGCCTCGAGGATGTCCATCATCTTGGTGATGGGCACCGTGTTGTCGGAGCGGGGCGTTCCGCCCGTCACCACGATGATGGCACTGGCCTGGGACTCGGAGCACACGGAACGCCGTCCGCCGGGGGCCGTCTCCTCCCAGGGCTGGCCCGGGAAGTACTTGCCCGTGGCCGTATCCAGGAAGGGCGCCTTGAGCCACTCATTGCTGGCCAGGCCCCAATAGGCGCCCGGCTGACCGGTGTATGGGTTATCCGTGGTGCCACCATCCCAGCCACCCGGCCAACCCCAGCCCGGGTTGATGGGCTGCTGGAACCAGGTCGCCCACCGGTTGTCCACCTTTTGTGAGGAGAAGTAGCCACCCAGGCTGAACAACGCCTCGCCAATGGAGCGCTCGTTGTTGCGGAAGTCCACCTCGTTGACGGCCTGCGTCAGCCGGGCCCGGTTGAGCGCCGCCTCGTTGATCTGCGGGAAGGAGTCATCGCAGCTCGGACGCAGCGGCTCGAGCATCAACGCCGGGTCGAACCAACCATGGTCCTCCCCGAAGGTGGCCACGCCCATTCGCGTCTGGGGCGCCGTGCGGATGACCTCCTTGAGCGCCTTGCGCGCCGCCACGAACTTGGGCGGACGCACGTTGAGCACACGGCCGCTGATGATCCACTTGCGGAACGCCTCGGGAGGAAGCGGCGGCTGGCCGATCTCCTGCTGCGGACCCGCCTGGCCCGGACTGGTGTTGGAGGTCACGATCGGACCGCGCCACCAGCCCTTGCTCGCCAGACACGTCATGCACTCGTTGATGAGCGGCGAGTTGACGGCCCCATAGGGGTAGTCCGTCGTGTCCCAGCCCACGCCGCCGTAGCAGGCCGTCAGCGTGTCCCCGTAGCTGTTCAGGGGGCCGTCGAAATCATTGCCGTTGATCGTGAACGGGCCCTCCTTCACGTTCCACGCGAGGCGCCGGCCGCGCGAGAAGTAGAAGCGGTTCGGGTCGAAGAACGGCGACTTCAGAGCGCCGTCGGAGTCATAGGGGATGGCGCCGTTCTTCGCCGTGTCGGTGCTGTTCTTGTCGAACCAGCTCATCGCCGAGACGAGCGCCGGGTCAGAGCAACCCGTGTTGATGGCGAGTCCGGCCGAGCCTTCTCCTCCCAGGTCGCCAGGAGCGGGGCTCGTGGGCGCGGGGTAGTAGCCGGGCGTGAAGGCCTCGGGCAGGTACTGCGGGTAGTTCTGCATGGACTCGTGGTTGTCCACCAGGAAGATGACACCGGGCGGCACCTCCTGCGCGTGGACCGGGCGGGACAGCAACCCCGACACTCCGGCCGCCACCAATCCCACGGTCAATCCCAGCCGCTGGCCGGACGACCGCCTCGAAAAACCTACACGTCTGCCCAAATCATTGTGCATGTCACGGGCTCCTGGGGATGGATGAATCAACGCCTCTCACGGCCACGGCCGGCATCGAGGCCCAACCTTGATACAGCAATGGGCAAGCGCTTGTACATACTCAAATCAAATCATGACATCGATTCTCCGTCCCCATCCACCCCGGAAACAAAGGTTCCATGAGAGCGAAAGAATCATCAATCCGAGCCGTGCAATGATTGCGGTATGCAAGGTTTGCGGTGTGTAGGGATTGCGGTATGCAAGGTTTGCGGTGTCCTGCCGGAGCATTCGCGACACCTCGTACGTGTTTCTCTGTACGCATTGGCCTGAGAGGGATTGCAGGCGGACTTCTCCTGCCCGGTGTCCTCCCAGGGCTGGCCCGAGAACGGCCCCGTACGGACGGCACGGCCCATCGGCCCACGGCTGCGACTCCCAGTCCGGGTGGATTTCGTGGCGCGGGCACCGGGAACCGTGCAAATTGCTTGGCCGCCTGACCAAGGCGAACTTCAAGGAGTCCGCACGCATGAAGCTCTACTACTCCCCGGGTGCCTGCTCGCTGTCGCCGCACATCGTCCTGCGCGAGGCGGGCCTGTCCTTCGACGTCGAGAAGGTCGACCTGGGCAGCAAGAAGACGGAGTCCGGCAAGGACTTCAACACCATCAACCCCAAGGGCTACGTCCCGGCCCTGCAGCTCGATGACGGCAGCATCCTCACCGAGGGCCCCGCCATCGTTCAGTACCTCGCCGACAAGGCGCCCCAGTCCAAGCTCGCCCCGGCCAACGGCACCATGGAGCGCTACCGCCTCCAGGAGCTGCTCGGCTTCATCGGCACCGAGCTGCACAAGGGCTTCAGCCCCCTCTTCAACCCCACCTATCCCGAGGACGCGAAGAAGATCGTTCGCGACAACCTCGCCAAGCGATTCAACTACCTGAACACCTTCCTCGAGAAGGGCCCCTTCCTCACGGGCGAGCAGTTCACCGTCGCCGACGCCTACCTCTTCACCGTGCTGGGCTGGACGGCGTTCGTGAAGATCGACCTGGGCCAGTGGCCTGTGCTCAAGGCCTACCACGCGCGCGTGGCCGGCCGTCCCGCCGTGCAGGAGGCCCTCAAGGCCGAGGGGCTGCTGAAGTAATCCCCTGAAGTCTCCGGGCCCGGGCCACTCCATGGCCCGGGTCTCCCGTGCGAGAGGAATGGGCAGCGAAGGCGCGGCCGTGCTGTAGTCGGCGCCCCTGCCCCGGACTGGAGACCGCACGGTGAAATCCCTTCCCCTCCTCGCCCTCGTCCTCACCGCCCTTGTCTGGCCCGCCGGTAGCGCGTGGGCCGCGAAGGCCCCCTCCCCCGCTCTCGAGGGGCTCGACGGGCTCTACCCCGAGCTGGACACCCTCTACAGGGATCTGCACCAGAACCCGGAAGCCTCCCACCAGGAGGAGAAGACCGCGGCGAAGCTCGCCGAGCGGCTGCGCAAGCTGGGTTTCGAGGTGACGCAGAAGGTGGGCGGCCATGGCGTGGTGGCCGTGCTGCGCAACGGCAAGGGCCCCACGGTGCTGCTGCGCACCGACATGGATGCGCTTCCCGTGGAGGAGAAGACGGGGCTGCCCTACGCCAGCAAGGCGATGGCCCGGGATGACACCGGCCAGACCGTGTCCGTGATGCACGCCTGCGGGCACGACGTCCACATGACGGTCTGGGTGGGCACCGCCACCCTCCTGGCGCGCGCCAAGGACCGGTGGCGCGGCACGCTCGTCATGGTGGGCCAGCCCGCGGAGGAGCGGGGCAGCGGCGCGCGGGGGATGCTCGAGGATGGCCTCTACAAGCGCTTCCCCAAGCCGGACTTCGCCGTCGCCCTCCACAACAGCGCCGCCGCCGTGGCGGGCTCCATCGAGTACGTGTCCGGCTACGCCCTGGCGAACGTGGACTCCGTCGACATCACGCTGCACGGCAAGGGCGGGCATGGCGCCTACCCGCACACCACCGTGGACCCCATCGTGCTCGCGGCCCGCACCATCCTCTCGCTGCAGACGCTCGTGAGCCGCGAGAAGTCCCCGCTCGAGCCCGCCGTGGTGACGGTGGGCTCCATCCACGGCGGCACCAAGCACAACATCATCCCGGACGAGGTGAAGCTCCAGCTCACCGTGCGCTCCTACAAGCCCGAGGTCCGCAAGCAATTGCTCTCCGGCATCGAGCGCGTGGTGAATGCCGAGGCCACCGCGGCCGGTGCGCCCCGCAAGCCCGAGGTGTCCGTCACCGAGGGGACTCCCGCCACCTACAACGACCCGGAGCTGACGAAGCGGCTGATCGGCGCCATCACCCGGGTGCTCGGCAAGGAGAACCTCCGCGAGGCCCAGCCCGTCATGGGCGGCGAGGACTTCTCCGAGTACGGCCTCGCCGGAGTCCCCGCGGTGATGCTCTGGCTGGGCACCGTCGAGCCCAAGCGGCACGCGGCGGCCAAGGCGGCGGGCGAGACGCTGCCCTCGCTGCACTCGCCCCTGTTCGCGCCGGACCGGGAGCGCACCCTCCGCACCGGCGTCACCACCCTGACCACTTCCGCCCTGGAGCTGCTGGGCAAGCCCTAGCGGCCCCTCAAGGGATGGCGCGGACGGGCAGGACCGCCGGTCCGCGAACCCCAAATCCGGTGTTCCACTTCAGCTCGCCCCCGGTGAGGGCGAATCCCTGGCAGCGCGCCGTCAAAGTCTCCAGGGCGATGCGCGACTCCATCCGGGCCAATGGCGCGCCCAGGCAGAAGTGCACACCGTAACCAAAGCCGATGTGCTGCGTGCGGCGATCGAGCACCAGCTCCTCCGCCCGCTCGAATTGCCGCTCGTCCCGATTGGCCGAGCCGATCAGCACCACCACCGGCACATGGGCCGGCAGCTTCACCCCGCCCAGCTCCACCTCCTGGGTGGTGAGCCGCACGCTGAGCAGCACGGGCGAATCCAGGCGCACCACCTCCTCCACCACCGCGGGAATGAGCGCGGGCTCGGCACGCAGGCGGGTGAACAGCTCCGGAGCCTGCGCCGTCCGGACCATCAGCTGGCTGAGCAGGTGCACCGTGGTCTCCAATCCCGCCACCAGCAGCGCCGTGCCAAAGGCCATCAGCTCCGGGTCGGTGAGACGCCGGCCCTCCACCTCGGCGGCCAGCAGGCCGCTGATCAGATCCTCGCGGGGCCGCGCCTTTCGATCCTCGAAGACCTCGCGCAGGAAGGTCTGGAACTCCGCGAGGTTGCTCCGCACGTAGGCGATCCGCTCGGGAGACTCCGGGACGCTGGCGGCGATGCTCACGATGACGTCCGACCACTGCCGGAGCTTTGGCCGCAGCTCGGCGGACAGGCCGAGCAGCTCACCAATGACAAACGCTGGCAGCGGGAGCGCGAACGCCTGGACGAAGTCCACCTCCCCCTGGCGGAGGATGTCCTCGGTCAGCTCGTTGGCCATCGTGCGGATGCGTGCCTCCAACTGGGCGATCGTCCGCTGCGTGAAGGCATGGGTCACCAAGGCACGCATCCGCGTGTGCTGGGGCGGATCCATCGCCAGGATCGACTCGGACAAGGGATTGCCCACCCCCTTCAGCCACTCGGGGTTGGCGGACTGCTGGATGAACGTCGAGGTGAACAGCTTCGGGTTCTTCAGGGCGAACTGCACGTCCTCGTAGCGGCTGATGGCCCAGAGTCCTCCCGGCTCCACCTGCTGGATGGGCTCATTCCGCAGCCGTGCGTAGAAGGGGGACGGGTTGGCCCGGAACTCGGGCGAGATCAGATTGACGGGTTGACGCATGGGCGAGTGTGTCTCTTTCCAAACGGATGCACGGAGCTTGGAAGGGAACTCCAGACCCGGTCAACGGGAGGGCGGGCTGGCGCACGGCTCCACCCCGCTCCAGGAAGTTTGGGCAGCTCAAGCCTCCCGGGTGGCGCCGGACGTCATCCTCTGACTCCGGTCGCCACCACGGCCAGGCTCCCGCTCAGCGGTGGATCCGCCCCATCCTGCCGCTCTGGTAGTCCTCGAACGCCTGGAGGATCTCCGCCTGGGTGTTCATCACGAACGGCCCGTAGCGCACCATCGGCTCCTTCAGCGGAACCCCGGAGAGCAGCAGGAGCTGAAGGGGCTCGTTCCCCGTGTTCTCCATCACCACCGAGTCCGCGTCGTTGCCGAACAGCACCGCCTCCCCGTCCACCGCGCGCGTCCCCTCCGGGCCGAACGTCCCCTCACCGCCGAACACGTAGGCGAAGGCGTTGTGATCCCTCGGCACCGGCTGCTCGAAGCGGCCTCCCGGTTCGAGCGTGAAGTGCAGGTATTGAATCGGCGTGCGCGTGTCGATGACCGCCCGCGCGCCGAGCGACTCGCCGGCAATCACCTTCACCCGCACCCGGCCGTCCGGCGTCGAGGCCACCGGGATGCGCGCGGAGGGGGAGCTCCTGGTAGCGCGGCGGCATCATCTTGTCGCGCCGGGGCAGGTTCACCCACACCTGGAAGCCGTGCATGCGTCCACCCGTCCGGGAGAACTCGCGCGCGGGCATCTCCGAGTGCACCACGCCCGCACCCGCCGTCATCCACTGCACGTCCCCCGGGCCGAGCTGGCCCGCGTGGCCCGCGGAGTCCGCGTGCTCGTGCCTGCCTTCCAGGATGTAGCTGACCGTCTCGAAGCCCCGGTGGGGATGATCCGGCGCGCCCTTCGCCTCGCCCGGCGGCAGGTCCACCGGCCCCAATTCATCCAGCAGGAGGAAGGGATCGAACTGCATGAAGCCCGGGATGGGGAACGGCCTCCGCACCACGAAGCCCTCACCCTCGAGGGTACGGACGGCCTCCACCACCTTCAGGACGGAACGCGTGCTCATGACTGCCTCCTTTTACTTCGAACCCTAATGGTTCGTACTGGAACTAAATGCGCGAGCGGAAACTTCGTTGCGGGGAGCCCGGAAGGCTCAGCCCTCGGAGAGCGAGAGGCCGAGCTTCTTGCAGAGCGCGCCGAGCGTCTCCTGCTCCTCGGCGTTCAGGGCCCCCATCAGCGCCGCGACGTGGGCGGCGTGGGCGGGAAACACCCGCTCGATGACGCGCCGGCCCTCGGGGGTGAGGCTCACCACCACCACCCGGCGATCTTCCGGGCTGCGCTCGCGCTGGATCCACTTGTTGCGCTCGAGGTTGTCCAGCAGCGCCGTCATGTTGGGGTTGCTGCGCAGCAGCTTGCGGCCCAGTTCGCTCTGGTTCATCGGCCCCACGTGCAGCAGGGCCTCCAGCACCGCGAACTGCGGGGGGGTGATCTCCAGGCTCGCCAGGTGCCGCTGGAGCTGGCCCCCGAGCGTCTCCGTCGCACGGGTCAGCTTGACGAACGTGTCGAGCGCCCGCACTTCCCGCGCACTGCCTTTGTAGTGGGTCGGCATCGTTCGAGCCCGAAAGGTTCGCACCGTGAAGGTCACGGTCCGAAAGGTTCGTACTGGAACTAACCCGGCTCCGGGCCATTCGCAAGCGCGCGCCTCCATCCCATCCGAATTCGCGGGCTGGCGCCAGCCCCCTCGCCCGCCCCCCGGACGGCGCTGCAGGAGTCGAAAGAGAGCGCACTAGCATCGGCTCCGTGATGCGCGCCGTACTGCTGCTTCTGCTTCTGCTTCCCGCCCTGGCGTCCGCCACGGACGTGCGGGGAACCATTTCCTCCTCCACCGTCTGGACGAGACGTGACAGCCCCTATGTGCTCCAGGGTGATGTCACCGTGGCCTGGGGCACGAAACTCACCCTCGAGCCCGGTGTCCGGGTCATCGCCGCTTCCAGTGACGCGCTGAAGTCCGGCGTGGATCCGCAGCGCGTGGAGCTGATCGTCGATGGGACGCTGGTGGTGCGCGGCACCGCGGCGAGCCCCGTCGAGGCTCACGTCCCAGGGCGGCCGTGGCTCCTGGTACGGCATCCGGGTGCGCGGTGGCCGCGGCACGGAGATCCACGGCGCCGTCATCACCCAGGCGCACCAGGGCATCTCGCTGGGCATGAGCGCGGCCGTGAAGAACACCTCGGTGAGCGCCGCCGCCGCGGACTGCATCCACGTGAGTTGGGGCACCGCCACGCTGGCCGGCAATGAGCTGAGCGGCTGCGGACGCGCCCAGGAGGAACAGGCCCCGCGCCTGGCGTCCCTCCAGTCCCCTCCCCCGAGCGAGCCCAGTGTCCGGGGTCGGCGCATCTTCATGATGGCCGAGCAGCGCCCGCGTGGCACCGTGCTCGCCGCCCGCTTCACCCGGCTCCGCGAGGAGCGCCCTTCCCGCCCCACCGCGCTGGAGCAGCGCCCCCCGGGCACTCCGAGCGCGCGCGTCGCCGCGTTCCGGCATGCGGACTCCATCGGAGGGCTCAGGCGGAGACCCTGGAGCACGAGACCCGCGACGGCACCGCTCTCCCTGTATTCGGGAACCGGAGGCTCCGCGGCGGGTCCTCCTGCCCGGGAGGAGTGCGCCCGCGTGCCGCAGGCGCTCGAACCTCCGGAGTGTCCCGGCCTCCGGCGCTGGCGACAGGAGCAGGAGCGTCTCGGGAGTGCCCTCTCCGGCGCCTCGGGCCCGCGTGAGCCGGCTCCAGCGCCCCTCGTGTCTCCCCAGGCGAGCGCCGGGGAACGCGGTCCCGCGCCTCCAGGGCCTCGGCACCTGGAGCGGTGGATGCTGACAGCCCCCGGCTGATCCAGGAGCCCGTCCGTCGACAGCGTCCCCTCCCTCGGGAATGACGCGGCTCGCACTCGCCCTCCGCGCGGTGCATCCGTGAACGGGAGACGTCCGTCCCGGGCCCAGGGGCCGGGCAGGGAGACGGCCCTCCCCCTCCCCCGTCCTTCCCCGGGCCCCGGGGCGTCACATCCCGCGAGCGGGCCCTCTTCCCCCAAGGAGGAGGACCCCCATGGAAGCCACCCGGCCGCATCCCCGCGGCGGCAAGCGTTGGGCGAAGCTGCGAAGCCTGGAGTCCACGCTGAGCTTCCTGGAGGAGCAACAGGAGGGGCAGCACAACCTCCAGGCCCGCAGCGTCATCAAGAACCTGCGCGAGCGCCTGAAGCAGGCGGAGGGCTGGCTCGAGGCCCGGCGCTGGAGACCGCGCCTCCCGCTGGACAACTGCCAGTTCTGGGAGCTCATCCACGGCATCTCCGCGGATCTGCTGCTCCTCCTCCCGCTCGACATGCTCGCCACGGAAGCGCTGATGGTGGAGGAGAACTTCCGGCGCAACATCCACGAGCCCATCGCGCGTGCGACGTGGCTGGGGAGCGATGAGAAGTCGGGTCCCCTGTGCACCGCCGTCCGGTGCATCACGGAGCCTCGTCTACCGGGTGGAAGCCTTGAAGCCCGAAGAGGAGCTGAAGCTGCGCCACGCCCGGCAGGTGCTGCGCAGCGCGCTGCGGCTGGTGCTCCGGCACTCGGACCGGTACTTCCTGCAGCTCGACCTCACCATGATGATCCGCAGCCTCAGCGGAACCCTGCTGGTGCTGCTGTTCGTCCTCACCCTGGTGGGCGGACTGCCCGCGCAGTTCGCCGGGCTCATCCTCCGGAGCCCCATCGAGGTGCCCTGGAGGGGCTCGGCGATGAGCACCCTGTCGCTCATCCTGCTCGGTGCGGGGGGCGCCATCACGGCCAACATGCTCTCGGACAGACCGGTCCTCGTCATGCGAGGCCCCTTCTGGAGACAGTTCGTCTACTACCTCTTCGTCAAACCCTCCATCGGCGCCGTCGCCGCGTTCCTCTTCTACCTGCTGGCCGTCTCCCAGCTCTTCTTCAGCATCGAGACCGCCACGCCCCTGGGAGGCCCGCTCGCTCCGCTCCAGGGCCCGGGAGGGCTCCAGCCCGCCCTGCGCATCGTCCTGGGGAACAACGAGGCCCTGGTGTGCACCTACGCCATCCTCATCATCGCGGTGGGCTTCTCCGCGGAGCGCTTCCTCAGTCCCATCATGGACCGGGTGATGAACAAGCTGTTCATCACGGCGGAGAGGACCGAGGCCGCTCCGGGGACCCCCATCCCGGGGACCCCTCCCGCGAGGACCCCGGCCCCCGGCGCCCCGCCACCGCCACCGCCCCCGGGCTTCACGGGAGAGCCCGCCCGGAGCACGTAGGAAGGTTCCCAAGCCTCCAGGCTGACACTCCGCCACCGCCGGGGCGGCGGATGGGGGGCCCGGGCTTTACACTTGCGGGCATGAGCTCGCGACCGACCGCCCCCAACTCGCGCCTGTGCGTCGGCCTGCTGTCTGGCACCAGCGTGGACGCCGTGGAGGCCGTGCTGTGCCGCGTCGAAGGCACCGGCCCCGAGGTCCGCATCGCCCTCCTGGCCCACGTCTCCCAGCCCTTCACCCCCGAGTTCACCCGGCGCGTCCTCGCCGCCGACGACGCTCGCTCCCTGTGCGAGCTCAACTTCGCCCTCGGTGAAGCCTTCGCCCAGGCCGCCCTGGCCGTCATCGCCCGGGCGGGCCTGCGCCCCGAGGACGTGGACGTCATCGGCTCGCACGGCCAGACGGTGGCCCATTTCCCGGCGAGCCTGTCCGGGACGCCCTCCACGCTCCAGCTCGGCGAGCCCGCCGTCATCGCCGAGCGCACCGGCCTGCCCGTGGTGAGTGATTTCCGTACCCGGGACGTGGCCGCGGGGGGCGAGGGAGCGCCGCTGGTGCCCTACCTGGACTGGGCCCTGTTCCGGAAGCCGGGCGTGGCGCGGGCGCTGCAGAACATCGGCGGCATCGGCAACGTGAGCGTGGTGAGCGACCGCATCGAGGACACCATCGCCTTCGACACAGGGCCGGGCAACATGGTGATGGACGGGCTGGCCCGGAAGGTCACCGGCGGCCAGCTCCAGTGCGACCTGGACGGGAGCCTCTCGCGCCAGGGCCGCGTCATCCCGGAGCTGCTCGCGGAGCTGCTCGCGCACCCCTTCCTCGCCCTGCCCCCGCCCCGCAGCGCCGGCCGCGAGGGCTTCGGCGACGCGCTGGTGGAGCGGCTATGGGAGCGCCACGGTGCTACGCGCCCGTACGACTTGATGGCCACGGCGGTGGCGTTCACGGTGGAGGCCACCGCCCGGGCCTATGAGCAGTGGCTGCTGCCGCGCTTCGCCCTGGAGGCGGTGTACGTCTCCGGCGGGGGCACCCGGAACCCGGTGCTCATGGAGCGCCTGACGGCCCGGCTGGCCCCCTTGCCTGTCCGCACCCTGGACGTGCTCGGGCTGCCCGAGGGCGCCAAGGAAGCCGTGTGCTTCGCCCTCCTGGCGAACGAGCACCTCTCGAGGACCCCCGCGAATGTGCCGTCGGCAACTGGCGCGAAGAGGCGAGTCGTTCTAGGTAAGCTGACACCGTGAGCAGCGTGAACCTGGTGGCCCGCGAAGTGGCTGTGAAGATCGTCTTCTACGGACCGGGCCTGTCCGGAAAGACGACGAGCCTGCGCAAGGTCTATGAGACCGTGCGCCCCGCGCACCGCGGCGAGATGATGTCCATCGCCACCGAGGGAGACCGCACGCTCTTCTTCGACTTCCTGCCCGTGAAGGTCGAGCGGGTGAATGACTGCACGGTGCGGCTCGCGCTGTACACGGTGCCCGGCCAGGTCTTCTACAACGCCACCCGCAAACTGGTGCTCCAGGGCGCCGATGGGGTGGTGTTCGTGGCGGACTCGCAGCCGGAGATGATGGACGCCAACCGCGAGTCGCTGGCCAACCTGGAGGAGAACCTGCTCGAGCAGGGCGTCCGGATCGAGCGCTTCCCGCTGGTGTTGCAGTGGAACAAGCGGGACATCCCCAAGGCGCTGCCCGTGGCCGAGCTGCGGGCCGCGCTCAACCCGCGCAACGTCCCCGACTTCGAGACCGAGGCCCTCAGTGGCCGCGGCGTGCTCGACGCCCTCAAGGCCATCACCCGGCTGGTCATCCAGGACCTGCGCGTCAAGCGCATCGTCCCCCCGCCCCGTGCCGCGACTCCGGCGATTCCCTCGCTGGGCGCCGCCAAGCCTGGCGGCGGTGGAGGGCTGGAGGCCCAGCTCAGCCAGCACCTCGCGGGCCGCGCGCCCACCGCCACCGCCCCGGCCCCCACGGCGGCCCCGGCGTCCACCCTGGTGGCGCGCCCCTCGCGCAGCATGCCGGCCATCGTTCCGCAGCCCCAGGTGCACGTGGCCTCCGCCGTCGCGCCCCCGGCCCTCACCGGCCAGCGGCCACTCGGGCCCGCGAGCGCGCTGGCGCCCTCGGACCTCTTCGACCATGCGCGCGCCGCCGAGGGAGCCTTCTCCTCCGGGGACTATGGGACGTGCATCCAGGCCTGCCTCGATGCCGCGCGGCGCGGGCTCGCATTCGCTGGCGAGGGCCCCCTGGGCTCCCAGGCCCACCTGCTCCACGTGGACGGGGCGGATCTGCTCAAGCTGCAGACCCTGGCGGCGCGCTCGAGCAGCCGCGTGGATGACGCGGCCTTCGCGCTCTACGTGCTGATGCAGATCTTCTCGCGCCTCCACGCCGCGGGACTGCCCACGCCCGCGGCGGAGTAGCGGCCCCCGGGCCTACAGCCCGAGTTCCTGGCGCAGCCGCGCGTGGAGCTTGCCAAAGGGAGAGAAGGTCAGCTTCTCGTCGAGGCTCATCTCCGCGAACGTCCGCGTCTGCCCCTTGGGGATGAAGATCGGATCCCAGTGGAAGCCGCCCGTCCCGCGCGCCCTGGGGGCGATCTCTCCCTCGGTCTCGTCGATGAGGACGTGGCGCTCCCGGCCGTCGCAGTAACAGAGGGCACTGCGGGCCCGGGCCGTCCGATGGCCCACGGGGACCACCTCACAGAGCCGGGTGTCCAGGGACTCCCAGAACGGTTTGACGAGCGCGCCGGGCAGTCCGTTGAGGGCATCGATGCAGAGCGCCCCATGCTCGACGATGACGGGCACGCGGACGGCCCGGTAGGCCGCGATCGCCTTGACCCGGATGACCGTCTCGAGCTCCTTGTCGAGGATCTCCGTCACCTTCTCCGTCAGGTAGCCGAGCCGTGCCGAGCCCCCGAGGACATGCTGGAACTCACGCCGCTTCTCGGGATTGGTGGTGTTGTAGAACCAGGTAGGCGCCATGGTGGGCAGGCTCCGCGCTCAGGCGATGCTCTCGAGAAGTTTCGCGACGCTGGCGGACTTGTCGGTGGGGTCGAGCTGGATGACGTCGATGTTCCACTGCTCGAGGATGTCCGGCTGCACGAGCCCGGCCCCGTGGGTGGCGAAGAAGCACCGCCGGGCCTGGGCGTGCTTCGCGCCCATCTGGCTCTGCTCGCGGAGCTGGTTCATCCGGTACCAGATGTAGCGGATGTTGGTGTCACTGAAGCTGTAGCCGATGAACAGGAAGCTGTTGGAGAGCAGGTCCGCGCGCAGCCGCTGGTCCGGCGGGGCCTCCAGCGCCATCCGCCGGAAGTAGGAACTCTCGGTCAGGACGATGGTTTCCGGCTGGTCCAGCGTGCCGTGGAACTTGACGACCTCGCACACGTCCCGCGCGCGTGGGCCCTGGAAGTCCGCGAAGGAGGCCAGCACCGACACCGGCTTGCTCGCGTCCTCGAATGCCCCCTCGACGTGCCTGTCGTAGTTGGTGGTGTAGATGGTCCGCCAGTCGAGCGCTGCGAGGGCGAGGTGCATGGGGGACGTCTTGCGGAGCGCCTCGGCCTCGGCGGAGTCGAAGCTCCGCGTCATCTTGTAGACCAGCTCCTTGAGGCGGGTAGGCCCGGAGAGCGCGAAGAACTCGGCGAGCTGTTCGAAGCGGCCGTGCATGTCGAACAGCTCGGGCTCGAAGCCGAGCGTCTTCGCCAGGGAGGCGATGAGCTGGCTCCCATCCGGCAGCTTCAGCGGCTTGGAGAAACCGGCACCGAGGAAGGGGATGAGCCGCCCTTCCTGGAACTCCTTCTTCAACAGGGGGGCGGCCTGGGACTGGGTCAGGGTGGTCATCGTCGCGCTCGCTCCCCGCAGCCTACCCGCTGGCGGAGCGAGGCCAACATTCCCGCCCGCTCAGCGCAGTTGCAGCAGGCCCATCCGCTTCAGCTTGGTCAGCGTCTTGAGCGTGTCCAGCTCGCGCGAGGGACTGGCCAGCACCAGCGTGGACACGTCCCAGGAGCCGTTGATGAGCCCCGCCACCTGCCGCTCCTCCTGCTTGAGCAGCGACTGCGCCTCCGGATCCGGCCGCAGCTCCGGCACCATCAGCGGCGGCAGCTCCCCGTAGAGCGCGGCCACGTGCTCGCTCTGCACCATCCGCGCGAACTCGCGCACCCGCCGGTCCGCCGGATCGCTCGACAGCAGGTTCGCGCACACCAGCCCCGCCGCGTCGTACTGGCCCTCGCGGATGAGTACCGCGCCCTTCTCCAGCATGTCGCTCACCGGATCCACCACCACCTCCGGTGCGCCCTCCACCTCCACCTGCTTGGCCCGCAGCAGCTCGAATACCCGGCGCGTGATGTTCGAGCGCGACAGGCCCAGCGACAGCCGCAGCCGTCCCATGTTCTGCCCGCCCGCGCACATCGTCAGCAGGATGCGGTGCAGCAACGGCTGGCGCGGGCTCGGCTGCACCAGCGAGCGCACCGTCAGCGCGTCTCCCGGCAGCACCCGGTCCACATCCGGCTGCTCATCCAGCCAGCGCAGCGACTCGAAGAGCAGCTCCCGGAGGCTCATCTCGCAGGGCCCCCACTCCTCGCCCGTGCGGTCCAGGTCCTCCGTCCAGTGGAAGGCGCCATGGCCCCCGCGCGTCTGGTCCACCATGGAGCCGAGCAGCTCCTCGCGCACCAGGTCCCGCACCAGCTTCGGATCCACCTTGTGCTCGCGGAAGATCGGCTCCACGTCCTCCGTCCCCGGAGGAATCGAGTTGAAGGCGGCCAGCACCGCCGCGCCATCCGCCAGCTTCGCCAGGGAGAGCACACGGGCCATGCGCCCCCACAGCCCCTCATGGGCGACGGAGAGCACCTGCCCCGAGAGCAGGAAGAGCTTGCGCTCGCCGCCCTCCCAGGTGAGGAGCTGGAGCGTGCCCGTCTTGCGGGAGCTATCCAACCACTGGAGCAATTCAGGAAGGGGGAAGCTGGAGAAGTCGCCGTGGAGAGCCATGGGTGTCTTGCGGCCAGGATACAGTCGCGCGCAATGCGCGTCGCGGTCCTCTTCATCGATGGGGTTGGCATCGGACGAAACGAGCCGGAGGCGAATCCACTCGCCTGCCATGACTATCTCCTCTCCCACTTCCAGGATGAAGCCCCCCGCGCGCTTCCCGAAGGGGGTCAATGTTTCCCGGTGGACCCCACCTTTGGCGTGGCCGGGCGGCCACAGTCCGCCTCCAATCAGACGGCCATCCTCACCGGCCACCCCGCCCCCGTGCTGATCGGCCGGCACGTGCTGGGCTACCCGGACGCCCCCCTGCGCGAGCTGCTGGCGCGTCACTCCATCGTCAAACGGCTGGTGGCGGCGGGCCGCAGCGCCACCTTCGCCAACAGCTACCCCGTGGCCTACCTGGACGCGCTGAAGCTCACCCGGCGCCCCTCCGCCAGCCCCCCCGAGTTCACCCTGCCGCCGGCCGCCCTGCGGCGCCTGAAGGCCTCCGCCAGCACCCTGGCCTTCGCCGCCGCGGACGTGCCCCTGCGCACCCTGGAGGACGCCCGGGCCGGCCAGGGCCTCACCCATGACATCACCGGAGAGCAGGCCCGGGCCCGGAGTCTGTCCGCACCCCGGCGCACCCCGGCCGAGGCCGCCGCCGTCTTCTGGCGCGTCGCCGGAGAGGCGGACTTCACCTTCTTCGAGCACTACCTGGCGGACGAGGCCGGGCACGCCCAGGACTTCGCCGCCGCCCGCGAGGCCCTGGACACCTTCGATGCCTTCACCCGGGCCGTCATCGCCACCCGCCCGCCCGAGGCCCGGGTGCTGGTGTGCAGCGACCATGGGAACGTGGAGGATCTGACTACACGATCCCACACCCTCAATGCCGTGCCCGTGCTCTACTTCGGTCCGCCAGCTCCGGAACTGGACTCCCTGGCCACCGTGGCGGACGTGGGCCGCACGGTGCTGCACTGGCTGGACGTGGAATGAGCATGGAGATGCGCAAGGTGGCGTTGGGAGTGCTGGTGCTGCTGTCGGGCTGCGCCTCCAGCCGGTTCGCGGCCCCCGGGGCGGCGCTCCAGGAGTCGGTGGCCCTGGAGAGCCCCGCCGGCCGGTTCCGCATCGACTACGCCCCCGGCCAGGAGCAGGACGCCGCCCGGGTCCAGCAGGCCGTGACGGAGGCCCTGCCCCGGCTGGAGCGCTGGGGCACGCTGCGCGAGCCCGTCACCATCAAGGTAATGCCCGACCACGCGTCGCTGGAGGCCGCCGTCCGGGCGCGCGGCTTCGACTGGCTGCGCGCCTGGAGCCGGTATGACAAGGTGTTCGTCCAGGCGCCCTCCACCTGGGGCGCGGCCGGGGCCACCCAGCCCCAGATCAACGAACTGCTGCTGCACGAGCTCACCCACAGCGTGATGTACCAGATGGCGGCGGACCGGCGGACGAACAAGGAGATTCCCCTGTGGTTCCGCGAGGGCATGGCCTCGTACACGGCGGAACAATCCTACCGGTGGGTGTCGCTGGAGGAGATCGCCCGCCACTTCGAGCGCACGCCCGGAAGTGATCCGGTGCGCAGGCCGGGCGATTTGTACCGGGACGATTCGAACCTCATCTATGGCGTGGCGCACCACGCCTTCGCGTTCCTCGTGAAGCGCTATGGCGAGGACGCGGTGCGCGGCGTGCTGCGCGAGATGGATGGCGGCAAGGAGTTCCCGCGGGCCTTCGAAAACGCCATCGGGCTGGCGCCGGACGCCTTCGAGCGCGACTTCACCCGGTATGTCCGCTGGCGCGGATTCCGCGGCGGACGGGTGACGCCCGGGGCCAGCGCGCCGCCGGGGTGAGCCCGTTTCGTCGTTCAGGAACATCCGAATGTCATCTGATTCCCACCGAATGACATTCACCCCGCGCTGAATGCCATTCGATTCCAATCGAATGCTATGGGGTTGTCCCTGAATACAATCCAGGAGGAGCTGGACGATGAACACGAGCCGTCCCCCGGCCGGACGCCCCTCCGCGGGCGGGCGCACCCTGCCCCAGGTGAGGGAGTCCCTGGGCGCGTTCTTCCACCAGCTCGGCATGCCCCCCATCGCCGGACGGATGTTGGCATGGCTGGCGCTGTCGGAGTCCGGGTGCGACTCGCTGGACGCGATGGCCGGGGCGCTGAAGGCCAGCAAGGCCTCGGTGAGCAGCATGGCGCGGCTGCTCGCGGAGCGCGGCTTCGTGGAGCGGGTGCCCGTCCTGGAGCGGCGGGATTGTTACCGGCTCCGGGCGGACGCCTGGGAGAATGTCCTGCGCACCCGCCTGGCCGCCATCGCCAGCGCGAAGGGCCTGGCCGACGAGGGCCTTCTGGCTGCTCGGGGAGGGCGAGCACCCCGCCCGCGCGCGCCTCGAGTCCCTGCGGGAGTTCAGCGAATTGTGCGCCGCCCTCGAGCGCGACCTGCCTTCGTTCCTCGAGCGCGTGCGCGGACGCGGGGCCGGTCCCCGCTCCCGGCGCGCCTCCCCACTCCCCAGGTGAAGACGCGGCGCACCCGTGCCCGCCCCCTCGCTGGCCTACCTGCCACCTCCTGAGGGTGTCCCCCCACCCCATTGGCCCACCAGCCCGCTTTTCTGTTACGACAGGCGTGGACATTCCCCACCCTGGCTCGCGACCCCCCCGCGGACTGGGAGTGTGAGGAGACTGCACGATGAAGCTGCGTACGCTGGGCCTGACGGTACTCGGTGCCGTGGGACTCTCCGCCCTGACGGCCTGCAAGAAGGACGAGGCCGCGCCCGCCGCCGCCCAGGCTCCGGCCGCGCCCACCATCAAGGCCGCGCCCCTGCCCGCCGACACGCCCCTGCCCCCGGAGCCCCAGGACGAGGCCGCCGAGGCCCCCCAGGGTGGCGGCACCGTCCGCGGGCTCGTCACCTTCAAGGGCAAGCCCCCCGCGCCCAACCCCATCATCCCGGGCACGGATCCCAACTGCGACGGCATGGAGCTGGTGGATCAGCCCGTGCTCGTGACGGGCGGCAAGCTGGCCAACGTGCTGGTGCGCGTGCAGGGCAACGTGCCCGGCCAGCCCACGACGCCGCCGAGCTCCATGGTGGTGGTGGACCAGAACCGCTGCATGTACAAGCCGCGCGTCCAGGGCGCCGTCATCAACCAGCCGCTGGTGTTGATGAACAGCGACAGCACGCTGCACAACGTGCGCGGCGTGTCCGGGGGCAAGCAGCTCTTCAACGTCACCCAGCCGCCGCTGAAGACGAAGGAGGCCCAGCCTCCGAAGGAAGCGGACGTCATCCGCCTCAAGTGCGACATCCACCCGTGGATGACGGCGTTCGTGGTGATGAGCCCCCACCCCTACTTCGCCACCACCACCGAGGACGGCGCCTTCTCCATCCAGGGCCTGCCGCCGGGGACGTACACGCTCGAGGCCTGGCACGAGACGCTGGGCACGAAGACGGCCCAGGTCACGGTGCGGGAGGGCCAGGAGGCCACGGCGTCCTTCGAGTTCGTGGCCTCCTCGAAGTAACTACTTCTTCTTGATGGTCAGCTTCGCCTCGGTGGCCTTGCTGCCACCCTCGGCCTTGATGGTGACCGCGCCGGCCTTCACGGCCGTCACGTTACCGGCGGCGTCCACCGTGGCGATCTTCTCGTTGCTGGTGGTGAAGGTGAAGGACACGCCCTTGATGGCGGCGCCGTCCGTGCCCTTGGCCACCACCGCGAGCGGCGCGCTCTCGCCCACCTTCAGCGTGGCCGGCACCGTCTCGAAGGCCACCGCGTCCACGTCGGGCAGCTTCACGGTGACCTCGAACTCCTGCGTCAGCTTGCCGGACGTCGCCGTCACCTTCGCGGTGCCCACGCCCTTGGCCACCAGCCGGTTGCCCTCCACCTGCACCACGCTGGCGTCCGCGGCGGCGAAGTCCAGCTTCGACTCCTTCACCGGACGGCCCGCGTCATCCTGCACCTCGCCCTCCACCACCGCGTCCGAGTCCAGGCCCGTCAGCGTGAAGGGCGCGCCCTTGATGAGGATCGCCGAGGGGATGATCACCTCCACCGGGGCCGAGGCGCTGACCTCACCCGAGGAGACGGAGATGTTCGCCGAGCCGCTCTTCACCGCCGTCACCTTGCCGGTGGCGTCCACGGTCGCGACCTTCGTGTTGGTGGAGGCAAACGCGAGCTCCGCCTTCTCCACCGCCTTGCCCTCCGCGGTGACGGCCTGCGCCGACAGCGCCACGGACTGGCCGGCCTCGGACAGCTCCACCTTCGCCGGCTTCACCTCGATCCGCTCCACCTTCGCGCACGCGGAAGCCAGCAGGACGACGGATGCGGCCATCAGGGGATTGAACAGACTCTTCATGATGAATGTGCCTTTCAGCCGAGGAACTTGGTGTTCCAAGGACCCGGGTGATAAAACCCGTCACGCCTCAGCAAGACGTGTTCCATTTCAGACAGCCCTCTGAAGGGTGCCGGAGGCCGTGGAGAAAAGGGGCAGCCCACCGGGCGCGTTGTCCGTTTTCTCCACACGTGCCCGCGCGGGCCCGAATCCGGTTACGGTGGAGCGCGCCAGCATCGAGCACCATGGACCGCGACATCAGAGCCGCCGAGACACACGCCAGGTACGAGCCCCGGAGGGACCCAGGGTGAAGGGGCTGTGGCTTCCGTTCCTCCTGGTGGGCCTGTCCGTCTGGGCGGCCCCGCCGGGAGTGCCGCTGTGCGAGCGCCCCCATGTCGTGGCGCCGGAGGTGGAGCAGCCCTTCCCCGAGGAGGTGCAGCGGGCCCTGGACGCGCTCGTGCGCGCGGAGCTTCGCCCGGGAGCCCAACCACGCGGGCCTCGCGGTGGGCGTGCTGCGGGGAGCGCAACGCTGGGTGGGCACCTACGGGCTGCGGGACGTGGCCCGGGGCCTGCCCGCGACGCCGCGCACCACCTGGCGCATGGCCTCCATCACCAAGTCCTTCACCGCCGTGGCCGTGCTGCAGCTCGTGGAGCGGGGCCTCATCGACCTCGACGCCGACATCCGCACCCTGGTGCCCGCGTGGCCGGAGAAGCGCTGGCCGGTGACGGTGCGGCAACTGCTCGGACACCTGGGCGGCGTGACGAACTACGGCCGCTTCGGCCCCAGCCATGACAGCGGACCGGTGGACAGCGCGGGCGCGCTCGCGCTCGTCACGGGCTACGAGCTGGAGGCCGAACCCGGCACCCGCTTCCTCTACAGCACCTGGGCCTACAACCTGCTCGGCGCCGCCATCGAGGCCGTGTCGGGGCAGAGCTACGGCGAGTACCTCCAGGAGCACGTCTTCGGCCCGGCCGGCATGGTGCACGCGGCGCTGGACGACCGGCGCACGCGCGACGAGCACCACGCGGCGGGCTACCGGCTCCGGGAGGGGCAGCGGGTGGCCTCCAAGGTCGTCGACGTGTCCGGCCGCTTCGCCGGAGGCGGCACCCGCGCGTCCATCGAGGATCTGCTCGGCTTCGGCGGAGCGCTGCTCGACTACCGGCTGGTGTCGCGCACCAGCACGGGGTGGATGCAGACGCCGATGAGCACCCGGGACGGACGGCTCACCGACTACGGCATGGGCTTCGCGACCTGGCCGCTCCGGGGCCACTACGTGGTGGCGCACTCGGGAGCACAGCCGGAGACGTCCACGCTGCTGCTGCTGCTGCCCGGAGAGGACGTGGCCATCGCCCTGACGAGCAACGTGGAGGGCCAGGCCGCCTCGCTCAAGCGCATCGCCTACGGCATCATCGAGCTGCTGCTGGAGGACACGGGGCCGCGGCTGAGCGCGCGCCGCCAGGGCACGGTGGACGCGGTGGTGAACGAGGGGCTCAACCGGGTCTTCGGCTACGGGCTCGCCTACCACCGGTGGGCCACGCACGGGCCTGGGACGCTGCCCGGGACGGGCGGGCTCCCGGAGGCCTTCGACCAGGTGACGCGGCTGCTCGACCGGGCCGCCATCGAGCGGGCGCCGGACGCCGCACGTGAGCGCCTCCTTTCCGCCCACGAGCCGCGCGAGGACTGGCTGCTCGTCCGGGTGGGGGCCCACATGGCCCGGACGCTGGAGGAAGCACTGGGACCCGAGCGGCTGCGCAGCTATCCCGCCCGGGGCCCGCTCGCCTTCTTCAACGACTACCTGGCCGTCTGCGAAACGAAGAGCTGCCCCGACCCGTTCCGCTTCAACGAGGCCCTGCGCGCGGACCTGCGCCGGTTCTCCGGAGAGAACGTCGCGCCCTCGCGGCACTGAATCCCCGGCTCCAGCCCCACCGGAAGATCCGCCGATTCCGCGCGACAATCCGCTCTGACGCCGGGGGGGGCCCGCGCGTATCCATTGCTCATGGGAGGACGGCCATGAGGACGGATGCGGAGCAGAAGGACGTGGTGATCATCGGTGGAGGCCCGGCGGGCCTGAGCGCGGCGCTGATGCTCGGGCGCGCCCGCAAGCAGGTGCTCCTGTGTGACGGTGGCTCGCCCCGCAACAGCGCGGCCGAGGGCATCCACGGTTTCGTCACCCGCGACGGCACGCCCCCCCAGGAGTTCCGGCGGATCGCCCGCGAGCAGCTCGCGCCCTACGGTGTGGACATCCTCCTGGACACGCGCGTCACCGCCGTGGAGCGCCTCGCCTCGGGCTTCCGGGTCGTGCTCGCGGGAGGACGCGCGGTGGAGTGCCGCCGGGTGCTGCTCGCCACGGGCATGATCGACGAGCTGCCGGACCTGCCCGGCTACCGCGAGCTGTGGGGCAGGAGCATCTTCCAGTGCCCGTATTGCCATGGCTGGGAGATACGGGATCGGCCCTGGGGCCTGCTCGCGACGGGCGCACCGGCCCTCGACTTCGCCCTCTTCCTCACCGGCTGGTCCCGGGACCTGGTGGTCTTCACCCAGGGTCTCCTGGAGGTGCCCCCCGAGCAGCGCCAGCGGCTGGAGCGCGCCGGCGTCCGTGTCGAGGAGCGGAAGATCCTCCGGCTCCTCCCCGGCACCGGGCACGGGGCGCATGGAGCGCACCTCGAGGCCGTGGAGCTGGAGGACGGGACGCGGGTGGCGCGCGAGGTGCTCTTCGCCCATCCCCACCAGCGCCAGACGGAGCTGGTGCAGCGGCTCGGCGTCGCGCTCGATGAGCAGGGCTTCGTCCGCATCAACGAGCAGATGGAGACCTCCGTTCCGGGGGTCCACGCGGCGGGAGATCTCACGACCCGCTTCCAGGCCGCGAGCATGGCGGCCGGGGCGGGAACGATGGCCGCGGCCATGATGAACCACGCCCTCAACATGGAGAACGCAGCCGCCGGACTGTGGCCAGAAGGTTGAGCCCGGGCCCCGCCGCCGTTACGAAGCCATGATGACGAGGAGGAAGACCCCGCGCGGAACGAAGAAGCCCTCGCTGACCCACGAGGACTTCGCGCGGCATCAGCTCCCGGTCTGGGTGGGGCCCTATGGCCACAATCGTTCCCACCAGGGTCCCCCTCGGGCGGGAACCTTCACCCATTCGTATGCCGTCATCTTCCTCGTGACGCGCGGCCAGTCGACGATCCACCACAGCGGCGAGCTGGTGCTGCGAGCGGGAGACGTCCACCTCATTCCGCCCGGAGACCCGCACGGAACGCCGCACCCCGGTGACGCGGAAGGGTGGGTGCTCGCGTTCCACCCGGAGGCGTTTCCCCACGAGGACCCGAGCTGGGGGAGCCACGAGGGCCTGCGGCTGGGCCCCTTGCTGCGGATCCGCAGCGGATGCCACCCCGTGCTCCGCCCGAATGCCGCCCAACGGCAGCGCCTGGAGCGGTGGATGCGGCTCATGGAGTCCGAGCTCAACGGCGATGAGCGGTCCCGTGACGAGGCCGTGAGCGCCCTGCTCCGGTTGGTGTTGATCGAGCTGGAGCGGATGGACAGCCTCGAGGCCACCCCGGACCCCGCGGGCCTGGGCCTGGCGCGGCGGGCGCTCACGTTCATCGAGGCCCACGCACTCGGGCCGCTGTCCCTGACGGAGGTGTCACGGGCCGTCGGACGGTCCGCCACGCACGTGGCCAGCGTGGTCCGCAAGGAGACGGGCCGCACGGTGGGGCAGTGGATTCTCGAGTACCGCATGGCCGAGGCCCGGCGGAGGCTCCGGGGCACGGACGAGCAGGTGGACATCATCGCCGAGCGCGTGGGCTACGCGGACGCCACCCACTTCATCCGCCTCTTCCGGCGCGCCCACGGCCTCACCCCGGCCGCGTGGAGGCGCAACGCGGCGCTCTCTCCCGAGCCCTGAGGCGCCGTCTCAGTACGGCACGCCCGCCTGCCGTGCCGTCTTCAAGGCCCGCGCATACCACTCCAGCTCCGACGCGAACTTGTTGAACCGCTTGAGGTACGCCGCATCCGCGGGCACACCCGCCTCGTCGAGCGCGGTGCCCACCTTGGGGACGGGGAAGCTGCTGGGGATGGCCGACATCCCGAGCTCGGCCAGCATGTCGCGGAGATGCGAGGCCGCGCGAACCCCCCCGAAGCTGCCGCCGGAGTAGGAGACGATCGCCGAGGGGCGGAAGAAATACTCCTCGAGGAAATGGTCGAGCAGGTTCACCAGCGCGGGCGGGGCACTGTGGTTGTACTCGGCGGTGACGATGACGAAACCATCGGCCGCCCGGAACAGGGACGCGAGGCGCTCGAGTGGCTCCGGCGCCGACCCCTTCGCGTATTCCTTGTACATGCGATCGAGCAGCGGCAGCGGGTACTCCAGCGGGTCCACCAGCGTGACGGTGTGGCCCCGCTCCACCAGTTGCTTGTGCACGAACCGCGCGGCCTTGATGCCCTGACGATCGGAACGAACCGAGCCGAAGATGATGACGAGGTTCAAAGCCATGGGAGCGCCCCCTGTCCGCATCGGGCCCCGAGGGCCCTACCCACAACCTGCTCACCCCCGGGCCCGCGTGAGAGCGGGCCCTGCCGCCGGGGACGACCGGGCATGGGAGCGCTCGGCCTACGGCTCGTGCGCGGCGGAGGCCTTCGCGAACGAGTCGAACGCGGAGATGACCTCGGGCGGGGCCTGCACCAGCTCGATGAGCACGCCCTCGCCCCCGAGCGGGAACTGCTCATTGCCCTTGGGGTGGATGAACGTCACATCGAAACCGGCCGCGCCCTTGCGGATGCCACCGGGAGCGAAGCGCACGCCCTGCCCCTCCAGCCACGCCACCGCCCCGCGCAGGTCATCCACCCAGAGGCCCAGGTGGTTGAGCGCGGGCTCGTGCACGCGCGGCTTCCCATTGGGGTCCACCGGCTGCATCAAATCCACCTCCACGCGGAACGGCCCGGCTCCGGCCACGACGATGTCCTCGTCGACGTTCTCGCGCTCGCTGCGGTAGGTGCCCTGGGGCTCGAGGCCCAGCACGTCCACCCAGAGCTTGCGCAGGGGCGCCTTGTCGGGCCCGCCAATGGCCACCTGTTGGAGGCCCAGGATGCGAAAGGGTCGTGTCGTCATGGCCGCGCACCGTCGCAGAGGGCGCGGCCGTGGACAAGGGCAAGGCGCTCGGGCCTCAGAAGCCCGGCGGCACCCGGCCATGCAGACACGTGATGGTGTTGGGCACGCGAGGCCCCGACCACAGCGCGTGCCGCATCCCCGAGCGCACCTCGGCCGGCACCCCCTCCTCCACCGGCCAGTGCGGCTCCTCACCGGGGCCCAGCGAGTGCAACCCGCTCTGCCAGGGACCGATGACGTACGTGTGCCCCGCGGCGCGGCACCCGAAGAAGCGCGTCCAGGCCTTCGCGAAGACATGCCCCCGGGCCGTCCCGAACGTCTCGCACGTGCGGAACCACCAGAGCGCGTTGCCCCCGGGCACGAGCCGCTCGCGCAACTCCGCCAGCCGCGCGTGCCATGGATGGCCCGGCTGCAGCGCCCGGATGTCCATCGGCACCCGGTCGATGAGCACACAACCCCAGTTGCCATGGCCCCAGAACTGGATCTCCGCGATGGGCTCCTCGTGCGAACGGGCGAGCAACCAATCGAGGGCCTCGGGCCAGCTCGCCACGCCCTTCCAGTCATCGAGCCGGCCGAGCGCCCGGTACAGCACGCCGCCCACCCGCCACGAGGAGGTGAGCCCCGGAAGACCCCAGCGCCCGCCACAAGTGCGGTCGTACACCATCAGCCTCGAGCCCACGCTCCGCTCAGCCATGGCCAGTCCCTCCGATGAGTCTCTCTCGATGAGGATAGGGGGTCCGGGGTCGCGGGAGCCAGGGACTGTCAGGGGGCATTCGTAGGATCCGCGCCACCATGACCACCCCCACCCTTCCCCGTTTCCACTCCCGCCATGCGGCCCTGGCCGCCCTGCTCTGCTGTTCCCTGTTCGCCGGTTCCGCTGGCGCCGAGGGCACCCCCTCCGCGGCCGCCCCGAAGAACAAGGCGAAGACCGGGCCCCAGATGGAGTTCGAGAAGCACTACCTCGTCATCCTGCGCCGCGGTCCCTCGTGGACGCCCGAGGTGACACCCGCCGTCGAGCGCATCCAGAGCGAGCACATGGCGCACCTCAACCGCATGGCGGAGTCCGGCAAGATGGTCATCGCCGGGCCCTTCGGTGAGCAGCAGGATCCCACCTTCCGGGGGATGTGCCTCTACAAGACCGGGACGATGGAGGAGGCCCGCAAGCTCGCCGAGGAGGATCCTGCGGTGAAGGCCGGGCGCCTCCAGGTGGAGATCATGGCCTGGTACACGGAGAAGGGCTACCTGGCCTTCCCCAAGGCGAAGCCCGCGAAGTAGCGCCGGGCGAATGAATATCTCCCGGGGAGGGCGCGTCCCGCCCTCCCGGACCAGACACCCAAGGAGTCCCTCCGAATGCGAGCCCTGCTGACGGCCCTCACCCTCTCGTTCTTCCTGCTCCCGTCCTCCAGTGACGCGGCCACGCTGCGCTGTGGCACCGCGCTCGCCTCGGACGGAGCCTCCAAGTCCGAGGTCCTCATGAAGTGCGGCGAGCCCCTGAGCAAGGACACCCGCACCGAGAGCGTGGGCGAGAAGACGAAGCAGAAGGGCCCCGAGGCCGACACCACCCAGGAGCGGATCGTCTACAAGACGATCGAGGAGTGGACGTACAACTTCGGCCCCCGCCAGTTGATGCAGGTGGTGGTGTTCGAGAACGGCCGGCTCGTGGACGTGAGAAGCGGCGGCTACGGGCGGTAGCCTCAACCCGACAGGGCGACCGTCCGGAAGAGGAACTGGCCGCCCTGCACGGCCGAGGCCAGGAAGCGCCCCACGTCACGCCGGGGGATGGTGTTGTGATGGACCTCGCCCCGGGTCGAGGCCAGCACACCATCCCCATGGGGCCGCCCGTAGGTGAGCCCCACCGGCTGGACGAGGACCCAATCCAGGCCGCTGTTGCGCACCAGTTGCTCCTGGCGCTCCTTGTCGGCGATCTGCTCCTTGAGCAGCAGTTGGTAGAACACCTTGAAGGTCCAGGGCAGCATCGCGCGCGTCTCCCCCACCCCATAGGCCGACACCACCACGAGCCTGCGCACGCCCACCCGGTGCATGGCCTGGATGATGTGGCGCGTGCCCTCGGAGCAGATGTTGGTGGGCGTCCGGGACTTGTGGAGCAACCGCACCTTCAACGGGTTGTCGTTCACCCCGAGCGCCACCACCACCGCGTCCTGTCCGGCCATCGCGCGCTCCACGTCCTCGGAGCTGCAAGGCATCCCCCACGAGCCGGCGGAGCCGCTCCGAGTGGATGTCCAGCCGGTCCGCATGCCGGGAGAACGCCGTCACCTCGTGGCCGCCCTCCAGCAGCTCCCGCACCGTGGCCTGGCCCGTTCCACCCGTCGCACCGAAGACGATGACCTTCATGAGGCACCCCGTGCCGTACCCGTGGGGATGACGGGTGCTCGGGGCAACCAGGGAGGAGACGGGCGGACGGGCCCCCGGGAGCCTGCCGGGCCGGGTCCCCGGGGCAGCACGGAGCCGGACGTGCTGCCCGGGGTCAGCCGGGCTCAGCCCCCGAGCGCGCCGTTGATGAGCGGCGCGAGGATGTCCATGCCCGGATCCTCATCGTTGTAGCCGTTGGCCGGCTCGTAGATGCGGATGCGCTGGTTCTCGTTGATGAAGCGCTGGAGGAAGGTGTCCATCGGCACGAACTCGCTGTTGCACTTCCAGCTCTGCCACGGCTCGGAGACGTACTCATACCAGCGCTTCTTCTCCATCCGCTGGCACGCGTGCGCGCCCACGAAGGTGATGATGGTGGTGCAGTGGCTGTCGTTGATGGGCCGGGCGTGCGGGATGAAATAGCTGAAGTTGTTGTAGAGCTTCAGCTCGTTGACGAGCCGGTCCTGGTCCTGCTTCCAGTAGCTCAGCACCGACTCCTTGTCGTTGGGCGTGTGGAAGCGCTCGTAGGAGAAGCGCGAGTAGTTGTAGTCCCGCGTATAGGCCGTGTAGGCGAGCTGATCGCTGGGGAACTCCGTCGCCACCATGCGGTTGATGGTGCCCATGTTGTTCTGGTCGAACGAGGCCGGGAGCTGGCTGAAGACCGAGTTCAGATTCCAGGACTGGCGGATCTTGTCGTGCAGGGCGCGCGAGCGGTCATTCACGTTGGGAGCCAGGTAGATGGGGCCCGAGTCGTTCAGGTAATAGCCACGCGCCGGGTTGATGGCCTTGCGAACGAAGTAGTACGCGGACGCGGTGGCGGTGCCGCCCGCGCTGAAGCCGGTGACGAGCAGCTTCTGGGCGCTGGGGAACTGCGTCTTCGCGTAGTTGGCCGCGGCGATCGTGTTGGCATATCCCGAGTGGTGCCAGGTGAGCGGCGGCTGCTGGCCCGTCGGATCCGTGTAGGTGACGGCGTTGTTGCCGACGTGCACGTCGCCCGTGCAGTACGGCATGTAGACGATGTTCCAGTCCTTGGTCACCAGATCCTTGCGGCTGCGGAACGGCAGGCCCGGATCCGCCCCGTTCACGATCGGCGAGACGTACTTCGCCGTGAACTGCTGCATGTAGTCGTCCGAGAGCCCGTTCGGGTTGGCCGCGCCCAGCACGCCCGCGCGCCCGCTGCAGGTGTCGTAATCCCAACACGCGCCGCCACCCTCGAACATGAACAGCAGGTTCTGCGAGCCCGTGTCACTGCGGTGGACGAAGAACTTGTATTGCGAGCCGTTGCCACACTTCGTCCCCGGCAACTCCACCTTCTGCCAGCTATAGTTGTTTCCTCCGTCCACGAGGACATCGACGATGCCGGAGACGATGACCTTGGCCTGGGCGGTGGCCGGCGCCACGGCGGCGGCGGCGAGAAGACCCATCAAGAGATGGTTTTTCATCCCAACTCCTTCCATGATTGGTTTGTGGTGGGACGGACAGACTAGCACAATCCGTGAATTCGTCGTATCTCCAGACGAAGCAGCGAATTCCCACTTTTCGAGATTGTGACAAACACACGTCACGGGGTATCTCATCCGTCATGGGTTTGAATGTTCGAGCGAAGATTCTGCCGTGGCTGCTCGCGGTCTCGGCCGCCGTGCTGCTGGTCCTGGTGCTCGCCGGGGTCTTCCGCGCGGAGCCGGCCCCGGATGACGCATCCGGACAACCCCCGCGGGCCGGGGTGCCTACGCGAAGCGCCCCCGCGCCGGAGCCCCGGGCCGAGGCCGCTCCGCCGGTGCCCGCCGCCAGCAACGCTCCCGGACTCCCCTCCGAGCCAGCCGCCGAGGCCGCTCCCGCCGCGGCGCCAGACCGGCATCCGGTGGACCTGGAGAAGCTGCGCGAGCTGCTGCCCGGCAACCTGTATTGGGAAACGAGCGTCCCGACGAAGGATCCCGAGGTCCTGCGCAAGCGCGAAGAGGAAGGGCTGCGCTGGAACGAGCTCTACGGCAAGGTGCAGTCGAACACGGCCACCGAGCAGGAGATCCACCAGTACTACGAGCACCGCCGCAAGGTGTCGGAGGACTCCATCGCGTTCGCGAGCAAGGTGCTCGAGCAGTACGGCGCCCAGCTCCCGGAGCAGGAGCAGGGCCTGTACGCGCTGAGCATCCGGATGCACCGCACCCGCCTGGAGGAGCTGCCCAGGCGGATCGAGGAGGCGCTCGCGCGCAAGAGCGCCCACGACCAGCGCCGGGAAGCGTGGCGCGGGAACGGGGGCAACTGAGGGGAATGTCAGGCGGCCCGTCCGATCTGTCGCTGACCGTGCAGCCAGCACCGGGGGACCCCTTCCCGCCAGCCACCCGCGCCCTCACCCTGTAGGGCAGCCATGAAGCTCTCCGCTATGACTGAATCCGACAAGCGGCGCATGCTCGCGCTCGCGGGCCTGGTCGCCGTTCCCGTCTATGTCCTCCCCGTGGGCCTCTTTGGCCTGCGCGCCCTGTGGCCGCGGACGCTGCGCACCGCCACCTCGGGCGCCATCACCCTGGGCATGCTGTCCCTGCTCGGCCTGAGCCTGCGCGGGCTCGCCCGGGTGAAGACCCTCCAGCCAGGCAACCGCGAGCGTTGGAAACTGCCCTTCCGCATGCCCGTCATGCCGGAGGAGTTCGCCGCCTCGGCCGCCTCGGGCCACTGAGTCGTTGGATCTCCAGCCATCACGCTCTGCGTCATCGGGGAGGAATGTGTCCCCGGTGATGCATTGCATTGGACACACCCGCGCCACGGGCAAGTGGCACCCGCTTGGGTTATAGG
This sequence comes from Archangium gephyra, assembly GCF_049060025.1. Classification (GTDB taxonomy): domain Bacteria; phylum Myxococcota; class Myxococcia; order Myxococcales; family Myxococcaceae; genus Archangium; species Archangium gephyra_A. The sequence continues at coordinate 10,675,203 of NZ_JBMEQQ010000002.1, read as the reverse complement.
TTCGCCAGCCCTCGGGCGGGAGGCAGTTCGTGTCACTCAGTGTCTTCGACATGTTCACCATCGGGATCGGGCCCTCGAGCTCGCATACCGTGGGACCGATGCGTGCAGCGCGGCAGTTCGTGGAGACCCTCGCCAAGGCGGCGGGAGGGCTCGGCACCGTCGAGTCCGTGAAGGCGGAGCTCTTCGGCTCGCTCGGGCATACCGGCAAGGGACACGGCAGCGACGTCGCGGTCCTGCTCGGGCTGGAGGGCGAGCGTCCCGAAGAGGTGGACTGTGACGCCGTGCCGGCGCGCATCTCGGGCATCACCGAGACGGCGAAGCTGAAGCTGCTCGGCCAGCACACGGTGAAGTTCCGGGCCTCCGAGGACATCGTCTTCCACAAGCGGCAGTCGCTGCCGCGCCACCCCAACGGGATGCGCTTCACCGCGGTGCTCGCCGGGCGGAGCGAGCCCTTCAGCCGCATCTACTATTCGGTGGGCGGCGGCTTCGTCATCAACGACGACGGCACCCCGACGCACGTGGGGAGCGCGAAGGACTCGCGCATCCCCTACCCCTTCAAGACGGGCGCGGAGCTGCTGGCCCTCTGCCACCAGCACGGGCTGAGCATCAGCACGCTGATGATGGAGAACGAGAAGGCGCTGCGGCCGGAGGCCGAGGTACGGGCGGGGCTGCTGCGCATCTGGGAGGTCATGCAGGCGTGCGTGAAGCGCGGCTGTGAGCGCGAGGGCATCCTCCCGGGCGGGCTGAAGGTGAAGCGGCGCGCGGCGGCCATCTACCGCAAGCTCAAGGGGGACATGCGCGGCAACGCGGATCCGCTGGTGGCCATGGACTGGGTGAACCTCTACGCGCTCGCGGTGAACGAGGAGAACGCGGCGCAGGGGCGCGTGGTGACGGCGCCCACCAACGGCGCGGCCGGCATCATCCCCGCGGTGCTGCACTACTACCGGCGCTTCGTGCCGGGCGCGGACGACGAGGGCGCCGTCCGCTACCTGCTCACCGCCGGAGCCATCGGCATGCTCTACAAGCTCAACGCCTCCATCTCCGGCGCCGAGGTGGGCTGCCAGGGCGAGGTGGGCGTGGCCTGCTCCATGGCGGCCGCGGCCCTCACCGAGGTGATGGGCGGCACGGCGGAGCAGGTGGAGAACGCGGCGGAGATCGGCATGGAGCACAACCTGGGCCTCACGTGCGATCCCATCGGCGGGCTCGTCCAGGTGCCGTGCATCGAGCGCAACGCCATGGGCTCCATCAAGGCCATCAACGCCGCGCGGCTCGCGCTGCAGGGGGATGGCAAGCACAAGGTGTCGCTCGACAAGGTCATCGCGACGATGCGCCAGACGGGCGCGGACATGATGACCAAGTACAAGGAAACCGCGCGGGGCGGCCTCGCGGTGAACATCATCGAGTGCTGAAGCACTCCCGGGGCGCCTCATGCGGATGAATCGGCTCGAGACGTGGATGATGGTCAATCCCGTGCGCGAGGCGGTGCAGCGCTGGTACGCGGGCCCGCTGCTGCGGCGGCTGGGCGGCACGGCGGAGGGCAGCCGGGTGTTGGAGATCGGCTGCGGCCACGGCGTGGGCGTGGACATCATCCTCGGGCAGTTCGGCGCGGCGAGCGTGGACGCGTTCGACCTGGACCCGGACATGGTGGCCCGGGCGCGGCGGCGGCTGGAGAGGCACGGGGAGCGGGTGCGCGTCTGGGAGGGCAGCGCCACGGAGATTCCCGAGCGGGACGGCACGTACGAGGCGGTGTTCGCCTTCGGCGTGCTGCACCACCTGCCGGACTGGCGGGCGGGGCTGGCCGAGGTGCGGCGCGTGCTGAAGCCCGGCGGGCGCCTCTTCGCGGAGGAGTCCTACGCCCCCTTCATCACCCACCCCGTGTGGCGGCGCCTGCTGCACCACCCGCAGGAGGACCGCTTCGACCATGGGGGGCTGCTCGCCGAGCTGCGCACCCAGCACTTCCGCGTGAGGGACCAGCGCCGCATGGGTGACGGCCTGGGCTGGCTCGTGGCGGACAAGGACAGGTGAAGCCCCCCTCCCGGCCGCCCGGGAGGAGAACGGCTCAATCCCGGCGGCTCCAGAGGGCACTTCGCCAGGGGGAGAGGAGCTGGCCCCCCAACGAGCGCGGGAAGTCCGGGGTGCCGCTCAGGCCCACGTCCTCCGGGGGCTCACGGCCCTCGGGAATGCGCAGGGTGCCGAAGACGGCGTCCCACACCAGCAGCACGTTGCCGTAGTTGGCCTCGGCCTCCTCGAGCCGCCGCGAGTGGTGCCAGCGGTGCGCCTCGCCCGTGCTGAGCCACCGGCGCAAGGGCCCCAGCCGCGTGTCCAGGTTCGCGTGCTGCAACATGAGGTGCACGCTGACGAAAGCGGTGAACGGCTCCAGCACCGCCGCCCCGGCGCCCAGGAGCACCAGCGGGCCCACCGAGGCCAGGGTGCTCACCAGCACGTCTCCCGGGTGGTTGCGCGTGGCGTTGAGCCAGTACAACCGCGGCGCGCTGTGGTGCACGGCGTGCAGCCGCCACAGCAGGGGCACCCGGTGCATCAGCCGGTGCGTCCAATAACCCCCCAGCTCGCCGAGCAGCAGCGCCAGCACGAGTTGCGCCCCCACGGGCCAGTCCACGGGCCATGGGCCGGGTGTCGCCGGAACACCCATCGCCAGCAGGAGTCCCACGAGCGCCGGGAGCCCTCGCACCACCGAGTCCCCCACCGCCGAGGACAGGACGAGCAGCCCCGCGTCCACCCACGTGTCCCCCTGGCCGCGCGCCCAGGCCGCGCGGTACGGAAAGCACCACTCGAGCAGCGAGACACACAGGGCCGCCGCCACCACCGTCCCCGCGAGCGCCCCCGGCGCGGAGCCCCCGGCGCGCTGGCCCGCCACCCCCACCACCGCCACGGCCCCCAGCGTGAGCAGGGGCCAGGCCCCCAAGGACACCGCACGGCGGGCCCTCATGCCGCCTCCGGCTTCCCGGCGCGGACCCGCTCCTTCTGGGCCTCCACCATGCCACTCCACGTCATGCCCGACACCTCCATGAGCGCATGCAGCGGACCGGGCACGAAGCGCGTGGGCAGCGCGATGAAGCGCTGCAGCTCCCTTCCCGGCAGCAGCTCCTTCATGCGCTCCAGCGGGGCCAGGTCGTAGAAGTGGGACCGCCACCGCACCAGCAGCCGCAGCTGCCAGTCCAGCAGCACCGAGCTTCCGCAGCGCGGGCGGCGTGTGGACGCGGAACATCGGGCACATGCCCAGCGACAGCTCCGCGGCCCCCTCCTCCCGCAGCAGCTCGAGGAAGAGCGCGACGGTGGCCAGGTACACGCCCCACAGCCGTGTGGGCTCGAAGCGCACCCCGTTGAGCAGGTACGCACGCCGCCCGTCCGGGCCCAGGTACGGGTCGAGCACGGCGAAGCCGAACGGAGACTCCGCGCCGAGCCGCAGCAGGAAGAGCCGGCCTGGCGCGTCCGGCGCGAAGGACATGGGGCGGTTGATGAAGCCCAGCTCGCGGCCCACCTGGCTGCGGCGCACGAAGCCCTCGTTGAGGGCCTCCAGGTGCGCGCGCCGCTCCGGAGCCAGGCTCGCGAAGTCCACCGGCTCCAGACGGAGCCCCGCCCGGGTGGCCTTGCGCAACGCGCTCTGGACCTCCCGGCCGAGCGGAAGGCGGGGCCCGTCCAGTGGCAGCACCCGCTCCACCCCGATGCCCGAGAAGAAGAGCCGGCCGGGCCGGAGCCTCCGCAGCAGCACCGCCGTCTCCTCGTCCAGGTAGGCGAAGAAGGGCCGGCGGCTGCGCGCGAGGAAGCCCGCCAGCAGCTCCTCGCGATGCCCGGGCGCACACAGGGGCGGGCCGAGCACCACGTCGTAGCCCCGGGCGTGCCGGTACGCGAGGAAGCCCGAGGGCGAAGCAAAGGACTCCAGGCCCGGCTGTAGCGTGGAGACGGCGATGGAGTCTCGGCCGTGCAGCGCCACGAGGCGCTCGCGAGTCAGGGTCATCCCCCCGCGAGTGTAACAAACCAGGGAGCCCGCCCGCTCACCGAGCAACATGGGCGCGCTTCTGCGCTAGGCGCCGGGCGCGACATGGGCTCTAGTCCGGCCATACGTCATGGGCTCTCTTCCGCCATACGTCATGCGTAGGAGACGAACATGCGGAGCGTGGCGGGAGTGGTGGTCCTGGTGTGCACATTGGTGGCGGGTGGCGCCGGGGCCGAGGACTGGGAGCAGGTGTCCGACGGAGACATCGCCATCAAGGCCCGGCCCTACACGGCCGTGACGGGGGGGCGGGAGGTGTGGGCCGAGGGCGTGCTGCCGGTGAGCCTCCAGGACGTCCAGGCGGCGCTGACGGACCATGACAACTTCCGGAACTTCATGCCGTACGTGACGGAGTCGCGGCTGCTGTCGCGGGGCGAGGACGGCACCCGCCTGACGTACACGCGGCTGGACTTCCCCCTCATCTCGGATCGCGACTACGTGCTTCGGGTGCATGACGAGCCGGTGCTGGGCGCGGACGGCACGCAGGTGGCGTTCCACCAGAAGTGGACGCCGGACAACAGCGCGCTGCCGGAGCGCGTGGGCGTGGTGCGGCTGCGGCACAACCAGGGAAGCTGGTACTTCACCCCGCGCGCCGAGGGCGGGGTCCGCTTCGTCTACCGCTTCATCGTGGAGCCGGGCGGCTCCATCCCGGGCTTCCTGGCGGGTGTGGGCCAGAAGGACGCCGTGCTGGCCACGGTGCGCGGAGTGGAGAAGCGCGCGCTCAAGCTGGCCGCGGACCGGGCGCCGACGAAATAGCCCGCTTGCCCGAAATTCCCCGTCGCGGGTCCAAGCTCCCGAGGTTCACCACCACCTCGAGGGAGCCGTCCCATGCCGACCATCGAAGAGTGCAAGCAGGATCCCCACACGCTGAACCAGAATACAGGCTGCTGTGGCTTCGCGGCGGCGCTGATGCACCTGTTCGTCACGAAGAACGGGGCGCTCAAGGACTTCCTCAACTGCCTCATGTCGTGCAAGGCGTACCGGGACGTCCACAAGTCGACGCAGATCACCCAGCGCCTCATCAAGCGCGACCTGGCGGGCATCATCGACATCGACGCCCGCGAGGACTGGATGATGTGCCACGGGTTGATGATCCTGCTCAAGGAGAAGCTCGAAGCAGAAAGGCGATGGTGACTGGGCGAAGTGCGAAACCTATTCATCGCTCTGGGCCTGGTCGCGCGGCAACCTCACCTCCGACTCGGTACTGCCGCAGCCGGCGAACAAGGTGAAGGATCTGGTCCAGGCCAACGCGAAGGTGAACCAGGCGTTCAAGAACGAGTTGTCCTACAAACGCGGTGACCTGGCCCTGCCCGCGGACGTCCTGAAGAACCTGCTCGCGCTCGTCGACATCAAGGTCGCCGGTGCGCTGCCGATCAAGGCAGCCGAGTTCCACAATTTCGCGGGCAAGAGGTCGAGGCAGGTCAAACCCGACTTCGCGAAGTTCACGGAGGAGGTGGCGCGGGTGCAGAATGCCGGCTCCACGAACTCGGTGCGCTGGAGCGGGCTCGTCCTCGGCGTGGGCGATCGTCCCGGCGATCAGCGGTTCGAGCCCTACCACAACGTGACCCACTGGGTGTACGTGCCAGCAAAGCCCAAGGCCGCGCCCGCCGTCGGCGATTTCAAGATCTGGTCGTGGGGACAGGAGTTGAGCTTCTGGAGCGACCTCGTCGACCGCAACAACTACTACCCCGCGCTGGTCATCGACCTCGCCAAGTAGCTCAGGCGCGGGCCGTGGGGGGCCGGCCGAAGAGCCGGAAGAGCACCGGCACCACCAGCATGTTGAGGAAGGTGGAGGAGAGCAGCCCTCCCAGGATGACCACGCCCATGGGGGCCTGAATCTCGTTGCCCGCCTCACCCCCGGCGATGACGAGCGGCACCAGGGCGAGCCCCGCGCACAGCGCCGTCATGAGGATGGGCGCCAGCCGCTCCAGCGAGCCCTGCACCACCGCCTCCGGGAGGCTCTTTCCCTCCTCGGTCATCAGGTGCTCGAAGTGGCTCACCATGAGGATGCCGTTGCGCGTGGCGATGCCGAACAGGGTGATGAAGCCCACCATCGAGGCCACGCTCACCACGCCCGAGGTGAGCACCACCGCCACCACTCCGCCGATGAGCGCCAGCGGCAGGTTGATGAGAGTCAGCAGCGCGTTGCGCACCGAGGAGAAGGCCACCACCAGCAGCAGGAAGATGCCCACCACCACGCCCAGGCCCAGCAGGCCGATGGTGCGCGTGGCCTCCTTGGCGCTCTCGAACTGGCCGCCATAGACGATGTAGTAGCCCTCGGGCAACGGCACCTCGCGCGCCACGCGGGCCCGGAGGTCGTCCACCACCGACGACAGATCCCTCCCGGACACGTTGGCCTGGACCACCATCTTCCGCTGCACGCCCTCGCGGGTGATGGTGTTGGGGCCGGACTCGCGCGTGAGGCTCGCCAGCATCTTCAGGGGAATCCTCGGCCCCGCGGGAGTGTCGAGCGGCGTAGAGGCGATGGCGTCCAGGTCCGCCCGCGAGGCGTCATCCAGCCGCGCGATGAGCTCCACCGCCCGCTGCCCCTCCAGCACGGTGCCCACCGTCTCACCGGCGAAGGCCCGCTCCACCGCCTCGGCGACCTCGCCCGTGGTGAGGCCGTAACGTGCCACGGCGTCACGGTCCATGCGGATCTCCACCTCCGGGATGTTCACCTGCTGCTCGATGGACACGTCCACCGCGCCCGGGGTGTTCTCGGCCACCGTCTTCACGCGCTCGGCCAGCCCGCGCAGCGTGTCCAGGTCATCGCCGAAGAGCTTCAACGCGATGGCGGCGCGTGAGCCCGAGAGCATGTGATCGATGCGGTGCGAGAGCGGCTGGCCGATGGTGACGACCGCCCCCGGCACCTGGGCGAGCGCCGCGCGCATCGCCTCCAGCAACTCCTCCTTGTCGCGCTTGCCCTTGGAGAGGTCCACCCCCACGTCGAGCTCCGAGGCGTTGACGTCCTGGGCATGCTCGTCCAGCTCCGCGCGCCCGGTGCGGCGCGAGGTGCTCACCACCTCGGGAAGCGCCAGCAGGGCCTGCTCCACGCGGCGGCCGAGCTTGTCCGACTCCTCCAGCGAGGTGCCCGGCAGGGTAACGACATTCACGGTGAACGTGCCCTCGTTGAACTCGGGCAGGAAGGAGCGCCCGAGGAAGGGCACGAGGACGAGCGTGGCGAGGAAGGCCACGGCGGCTCCCCCCAGGATGACCCTGGGACGCGTCAGCGCCCACGTGAGGACGGGCTCGTAGCGCGCCTTCAGCCAGTGCAGCACGGGGCCCTCCTCCGCTCCCAGGGAGCGGGCCCGCGGCAACAGGTACGCGCACAGCGCGGGGGTGACCGTGACGGCCACGGCCAACGAGGCCGCGATGGCCACGATGTAGGCCAGCCCCAGCGGCGCCAGCATCCGCCCCTCCAGCCCCGAGAGGAAGAAGAGCGGCACGAAGACGAGGATGATGATGAGGGTGGCGAAGACGATGGCGGTACGTATCTCCACCGAGGCCCGGTAGATGACCTCCAAGGAGGACCGGCGCTCTGCCTCGGGCAGGTGCGCGTTCTCCCGCAGGCGCCGGAAGACGTTCTCCACGTCGATGATGGCATCGTCCACCAGCGCCCCGATGGCGATGGTCAGCCCGCCGATGGTCATGGTGTTGAGGGTGACGCCGAGCGCCTTGAGCGCCAGCACCGCCACCACCAGCGACAGCGGGATGGCCACGAGGGAGATGAAGGTGGCCCGCAGGTTCATCAGGAACACGAGCAGGATGACGGCGACGAGGATGGCGCCGTCCCGGAGCGCCACGGACACGTTGCGCACCGCCACCGAGATGAAGTCCGCCTGCCGGAAGATGTGGCGGTTGATGACCAGGCCCTTGGGCAGGGTGGGCTGGATGTCGTCCAGCACCGCGTCCAGGTTCCGGGTGAGCGCCAGGGTGTTGGCGTCCGGCTGCTTCATCACCGCGAGGATGACGGCGGGCTCCGCGTTGGCGCTCCCCTCCCCGCGTTTCGTCTTCGGCCCCACCCGCACGTCCGCCACCTGCCCCACGGTGATGGGCTGGCCCGCGCGCACGGTGACCACCGTGTTGGCGATGTCCTCCACGCCCTGGGCCCGCCCCACCGCGCGCAGCAGGTACTCCTGCCCCCGCTCCACGTAGAAGCCGCCCGAGGTGTTCCGGTTCGTCGTCCGCAGCCCGTGCACCACCTGCTCGAAACTGACGTCGAGGGCCTGGAGCGCCTCGGGCCGCAGCAGCACCTGGTACTGCTTCACCGCGCCGCCGATGGGCACCACCTGCGAGACACCCGCCACCGACAGCAGGCGCTTTCTCAGCACCCAGTCCGCCGCGCTGCGCGCCTCCATCATCTGCGCCTCGCGCCCCGCCACGTCCGGAGCCTGCGCGGCCTTGTCCCAGGAGATGGACAGGAAGAGGATCTCCCCCATCACCGAGGAGATGGGCGCCAGGGTGGGCGGCGGCACGTCCGGCGGGAGCTGGCTCGCGACGAGCTGCAGCTTCTCGTTCACCACCTGCCGGGCGGTGTAGATGTCCGTGCCCCAGTCGAACTCCACCCAGACGATGGAGAGGCCCACGGCGGAGGCCGAGCGCACCCGGCGCACGCCCGTGGCGCCATTCACCGTGGTCTCGATGGGGAAGGTGATGAGCGTCTCCACCTCCTCGGGGGCGAGCCCATGCGCCTCGGTGAGGACCGCCACGGTGGGCGCGGTGAGGTCCGGAAAGACATCCACGGGCATCTTCCGGGCGGTCTCGATGCCGAGAATGAGCAGCAGCACGGAGGCCGCCACCACCAGCAACCGGTTGTCGATGGACCAGCGGATGAGTCGATTCATTCCGCGTCCTCAGTGCGAGTGGCCGTGCCCGACGGCCGCACCCGCCGCGGCGGACAGTTTGAGCTCGTAGGCGCCCCGGGAGACGACCCGCTCCCCTTCCCTCACGCCCTCGAGCACCTGGACGTAGCCGCCCGAGCGCACCCCGGGTTGGATGGCCCGCTTGAAGAAGGACTCGCCCCCCTCCAGGACGAAGACGGTGGGCTTGCCGTTGTCGTCGACGATGGCGGACTCGGGAATGGCCACCCCGCGCACCGTCTCCCCCGTGTAGAGCATCACCTTGGCGAACATGCCCGGCTTGAGGACGCCCTCGGGATTGGGCAGCTCGAAGATGATGGGCACCGTGCGCGTCGCCCGGTCCACCACCGAGCCCACCGCGACGCGCCGGCCCGTCTTCTCGTCCACGGAGAACTCGCGGTCGAAACCCGCCACCGTGAAGGCCGCTCCGGGCGAGCGCTCCACCTTCGCCACATCCGCCTCGTACACCCGTGCCTCCAGCCACAGCCGCTCGGGGTTGACCACCGAGACGAGCCGCGTGCCCATGTCCACGATCGCTCCGGGAGTCACCTCGGCGTAGGACACCACCCCGTCCACCGGGGAGCGCAACTCGAAGGCGGCGCCACTGGGGCCCGCCGGGGCTCCGCTCTGGGTGCTGCGGTAGAGCGCGAGCTGCCGCTCGGTGGCCTCCACCCGGGCCGCCGCCACCTCCCGCGCCACCCGGGCCGCGTCGAGCTGCTTCTCGGGGATGGCCTTGCCCGCGAACATCTCCTCCGCGCGCTTCACCTCCCGCTCCGCCAGGCCCAGCTCCGCCCGGGCCCGCGCCGCCTCCATCTCCACGGTGGCCACGTCCGTCCCAGCCGCGGAGCTCGTGGGCATGAGCCGCACGAGCACCTCGCCCTTGCGCACGCGCTGCCCCAGGTGCACCACTTTGTCTCCCACGGGGATGCGCCCCGCCACGGGGGCCGACAGCTCCGCGGACTGGCCCGCCACGGGCTTGAGCTCACCGTTGGCGCGCACCCCTCCCTGGAGGACCCGGGGCTCGGCCGGCGCCGTCGCGTACTGCGTCTTCCACTGCTGCTCCTTGAGGAAGGATACGGCCGTCTCTCCCGCCTCTTCCGGAGGCGCGGCGGCCACGGCCGCGGCGACGGTGGCGTGCACCACGGCCTTGCCCACCTCCACCGTGCCCGACACCTGTTCTCCCTCCAAGCGCAGGGTGAGCGTGGCCTCTCCGGCCCGGGTGGGGCGCACCTCGGGCTTGAAGATGCCGTCGCGCAGGAGCTTGTCGGCCACGAAGCGCTCCTCGGTGCCGTCCGCGTAGCGCAGCGTGGCCGTCACCCGGCCCTTCGTCACCACCCGGAAGCCGTTGGGGTCGCGGGCATCGGTGAAGTGCGCCACCAGCGGCGAGGGCTGGCCCACCACCAGCGCCGGGTACTCCATGAACAGCTCGAGGCCATCCTGGTAGACGGTCACGGACAGATCCGGCCGCTCCGGCTCCGAGGAGGCCGCCCCACCGTGCTCGTGGCCATGCTCCTGGCCCTGCCCATGCGCATGTCCTTCCGGGCGCTGCTTGCAGGCGGCCAGACACGCCACCGTGAGAAGGAGTAACAGAGGTCGGCTCATCGCCTGGGGCTCCGGGGTGAGGTGCCGTCATAGGCGCCCGCGAGAAGAAGAAGGTCGGTCTCCGCTTCGACGAGGGACACGCCCAGCTCGAGGGCCGTCAGCCGTGCCTCACGTGCGGCGCGCTCGGCGTCGACCAGGACGAGGAGCTCCGCACTGCCGCCCCTGTAGGCCGTCGCGGCGATGCGGCGCAACTCCTCCGCGCGCGAGAGGACACCGGCCCGGTGCCGGGCGAGCCGCTCCCGTCTGCCGGACACGGCCTCGAGCAGCACGGGGAGGCGGGTCCGCGCGGCGTGCAGGAGCGCGGCGTGGCGGGCTTCGGAGAGGACCCTGCGCGCCTCCGCCCGGGCGGACTCGCCCTGCCCTCGCTCGAAGAAGGGAAGTGGCAGCGCGAGGCCCACGACATACCCGGCGCCCGCGCCCGGCTGCCCCACATCGAGGAACTGCGCGCCCGCGGTCACGACGGGCTCCGGAATGAAGCCGCGGCCCGCCGCACGCCGAGCGGCCTCCGCGCTCCGGGCCTCCAACGTCAACGCACGCAGATCGCCCCGGCGCTCACCGAGCCCGGCCAGCAGCGAGGCCCCGTCCGGCAGGGGCCGTTCCACGCCGAGCGCGCCCTGCAACGGAGGCAGCGACGCCACACCGGGCCCGAGCAACCACAACGCCTGGGCCGTGGCCTGTTGCTCCTCCAGCACGGCACCGCGCAGCGCATCCCGCACCGTCTCCGCCTCCAGCTCGATGCGCAGCCGCTCGTAGCCCGCGGCCTCCCCCGCCTTCTCGCGGACGGCGATGGCCTCGGACAGGCGCGTCAGCGCGGCGAGCGACTCCTCGAGGATGCTCCGGCGCTCCCGGGCCGCCAGCACCGCGGCGAAGGCGCGGGTCGCCTCATGGCGCAGCCCGGCCCGGGCCCATTCGAGCCGCGCCTCGGCGGACTGAGCGCTCCGCTCGGCGGCCTCGGCCTCCAGACCCAACCGCCCGGAGAGCACCAGCGGAATGGAGGCCACCCACACGTCCTGGCTCTCCCCCTCCCGCGTGCCGGAGCCCGTCTTCTGGCGCTCCCACTCCAGGGCGGGGTTGGGCCACAGGCCCACACCCACGGCCTCGCTCCGGCCAAGCGCGGCCTCGAGCTCGGCGACACGGGCCTCCAGGCTCCCGGTGAGCACCCGCTCCACGTATTGTGCTTCGTCGAGCGCGGGCTGGGCCAGGGCGCTCCCGGCCAGCAACACCAGGACGAGACTCCAGGGAAGAGGAGGAGACGGGCTGCGGCCGGGCGAGCGCGTGCTCATGGGCGGAAACCTAGCACGCCTGCTCGGCCGGACCCCTGGAGTAGGTGGCCCGGACGCTGTGTTGCGAGGCTCGGGACATTTGCCGTCCGGCCCTCAGGGGACATACGGTTCACCCCGTCATTCAGGAGACGAAATGCTCAAGAAGATTTCCCTCGCGCTCCTCGTCGCCCTCATCGGCGTGGGCGCCGTGGTGGCCTCGAGGCCGTCCACCTTCCGTGTCGAGCGGTCGATCACCATCGCCGCCCCGGTCGATCTCCCCTTCGGCATCGTGAACGACTTCCACCAGTGGAAGTTCTGGTCACCCTGGGCGGGGAAGGACCCGAAGATGCAGACGACCTTCGATGGTTCCTATGCCGGGCCGGGCGCCATCTACACCTGGTCCGGAAATGATCAGGTCGGCAAGGGCCGGATGACCATCGTGGACGCGAAGCTCTACGAGTCCATCCAGATCCAGCTCGAGTTCCTCGAGCCCTGGGCGGCCACGAACACCACCCTCTTCACGTTCAAGCCCACGCCCGACGGCAGCATCACGGTGAGCTGGGCCATGGAGGGGAACAACACCTTCCTGGGCAAGGCGATGTCCCTGGTCATGGACATGGACGGGATGATCGGCAAGGACTTCGAGCAGGGCCTGGCCACCATCAAGTCGCTGACCGAGAAGGAGGCGAAGAACCGCCTCGAGCGCGAGGCCCTGCTCAAGGCCAGGGCCGAAGCCGAGGCCGCCCAGGCCGCGCAGGGGGCCCAGGCCGCGCAGGGGGCCCAGGCCGCGCCCACCGCGCCGGCCCAGGCGGGCACCACCACGCCGTGAAGCACCCGCTGTCCCCCTGAGCGCCGCCGGGCGGGCCTTCAGCGGCCGCCCAGGTTGGCGCAGGCCCGTTTGTCCCCGCCATCGCACGCGCGCTGGATGAGCTTCGTGGCCTCGGCGTCGTTCTTCTCGGCGCACGTGCCCGTGCGGTGGCAGATGCCCGCGCTGAAGCAGCCCGCGGCGTCGCCTCCGTCACACGCGCGCTTGTAGAGCGAATAGGCCCGCGCCGGGTCCGCGCTCACGCCCCGCCCCTGCCAGACGAAGGTGCCCAGCACGTTGCACACCCGTGCGACGCCCGCGTCACAAACACGCGTGTACATCTCCACCGCGCGCGGGGAGTCGCCCTTGCGCTCGGCCTCCGTGGCCGCGTCCAGGCACCCCTTCACCGTCCCGCCGGGGCACTTCTCGTCCTTGTTCGCCAGGGCCGCCGCCTCCTTGTCCTGCGCGGTCTGCCCGGCCCCACTCCCCTGCTTCTCGGAACACGCCGCCATCGAGAGCAGCGCGCACATCCAGAACCACCTCATGTGTGCCCCTCCAAAAACAGAATTCCCGAAACAAATGACAAGAAATGTTATCCCGACTAGTCGGTCCGGCGCTTCCCCTCCCTCCGAGGAACCCCGTGAACCGATTGAAACCGTTGCTGCTGCCCGCCGTGGCGGCGCTGCTGCTGGCCGGACCGGCGCGAGCGCAGATCGCCGCGTTGCACGTCTACCACAACCACATGCCCAACTTCTGGGCGTACTACGACGTCAGCAAGTACGCCTCGACGCCGGTGGGCGGAGCCATCCGCTACACGTATGACGGCCAGGTCATCCACCTGAAGCAGAACCCTCCGTCGAACTACACCTATTACCTGCCGTCGGGCGCGCCGATGCCGCACGATGACCTGGTCACCTACTACTCGCACCACGCGAAGACGGGCGCCTATATGTACTGGCCCCCGAGCGTCGCGGCGGACATGAACACCCACGCCCCCACGGGGCAGGTCCACGTGACCATGTCCGGGGCGGTGGTGAACAACGTCCAGGATCTCAACGCGCTGCAGAACGTCACCGGGTACAACAACACGAGCTGGGGCGCGTCCTGGCGCGACCGCTACAACACCCTGCGCACCCCGGCGGGAAACCGGACGCTGGATCTCATCCACTTCACCGGCCACCACACCATGGGGCCGCTGGTGGGGCCGGACTACTTCCTCAAGGATCTCCACGCCGCACTGGGTGCGCTACGTGGATCCTGCCACGGGCGCCGAGTCGCGCGTGGTGGGAATTCCCGTCAACCAGAACGGCTCCTGGCTGGAGGGCTGGGAGGGCGAGGCCACCGTGGACGTGGTCAACCTCCGCGGCTTCGAGGGGCTCGTGCCGCAGAAGCAGTTCTTCGTCATCGCGCATGACGGAGACAACTCGGGCGGGCGCGCGGGCTCGGAGACCACCTGGTACAACGGCCGCGGCGTCACCTGCACCGCGGGCGTGCAGTGCATGGGCATCAGCGAGTACCTCGTCAACAACACGCCCCCCGCCACCGACGTGGTGCACGTGCAGGACGGCTCGTGGGTGGACACGCGCGACTCCTCGTCCGACCCCCAGTGGCACCACTGGAAGCTGCCCTTCGGCATCTGGAAGGGCCAGTTCCCCGCGTTCAACGCGGCCACGGGCCTCAACCTCGCGCCCAAGACGAACCTCTCCGGCGTGCAGGAGGGCATGACGGTCTCCTTCGAGCACGGCTGGCACTACCTGGAGCGCAACTTCGCCCTGCTGCAGGCCGCGCTCAACTACGCGAAGACGGCCGAGCAGATCTGGCTCGACGGCCACCCCAACCACTGGAAGCCCACCACCCCGCTGGACAACCAGGTGACGCACCCGGGCAACCAGCTCAACCCGTGGATGATGTCCTTCCCGGTGAAGGGTGACGCGGCCAACGACTGGGCGGGCGGCGCCAACCCGGCGGAGCTGGCCTGGTACTTCCTGCTGCCGGCCATGGACTCGGGCTTCGGCTACTACGACGAGAACCAGGACGACAACGTCAAGCCCACGCTCTCCTTCAACCAGTCGCTCTACTTCTCCAAACCCTACGTACAGGACCGCCTCACCCAGGACCGCACGGGCCCGTCCGTCTGGTGGCCGCAGCGCTGGCCCTACAACCCGGGCAGCGCCAACACGGACAAGTCCGAGGGCTGGACGCTCCACCACTTCAACAACACCTTCGCCCTCTACACCTACGCGTACGACTTGAACGGCATCACCAGCATCAAGGCCCGCGTCCGGGTGCACACCCGCAAGAGCATCGACCCGCTGGACAACACCCACAAGGTGTATGACCCCGCCGCGCTCAAGGCCGCGGGCGTGCCCAACATCGACACCACGCGCGTGGGCGCCTGGGTGGACTACCCGTTGACCCGGAGGGATCTGAAGCCCGTCATCAACGGCGTCGCGTGGCAGCCCGCCTACCTGCCCGTCATGGCGAAGGTGCCCGCGCAGGAGATCGGCGACCTCTACTACGTCTACCTCGGCAACTACCGGGACCAGCTCCTCGACTACTACATCGAGGCCACGGACAGCCGGGGCAACGTCACCCGGAGCGAGATCCAATCCGTCTACGTGGGCGCGGGCCGGTACAACCTGGTGGGCGGCAAGTACCTCGAGGACATCAACGGCACGGTGCAGGGCACGCACCCGTTCCTGGTGGTGGACACCACCGCGCCCTCCACGCCCACGGGCCTGGCGGTGGGCACGAAGACGGATCGCTCGGTGAAGCTCTCCTGGAGCACGGCCACGGACAACGTGGCGGTGACGGGCTACGACGTCTTCCGCAACGGCACGCAGGTGGGCTCGAGCCCCAGCACGAGCTACACGGACAGCGGGCTCACCGCGACCACCGCGTACAGCTACACCGTGAAGGCGAAGGACGCGGCGGGCAACACCTCGGCGGCCAGCACGGCGCTCTCCGTCACCACCCTGGCACCGGACACCACCGCGCCCTCGGTGCCCACGGGGCTGACGGCCTCGGGCACGACGAGCTCCTCGGTGGCCCTGCTCTGGACGGCCTCCACCGACAACTACGGCGTGGCCGGGTACGACGTGTTCCGCAACGGCACGCAGGTGGCCTCCGTCACGGGCACCAGCTACACGGACACCGGCCTGTCGCCGAGCACCGCGTACGGCTACGCCGTGAGGGCGAAGGACGCGGCGGGCAACGTCTCGGCGGCCAGCATGGCGCTCTCCGTCACCACCAGCGCGGGCAACTCCGTCACCGTCTATTACAAGAAGGGCTACGCCACGCCCTACCTCCACTTCCGTCCCACGGGCGGCACGTGGACGGTGGCACCGGGCTACGCCATGCCTGACTCCGAGGTGACCGGTTACGCGAAGTACACCGTCAACCTGGGCGCGGCCACGCAGCTCGAGGCCGTCTTCAACAACGGCAGCGGCCTCTGGGAGAACAACGGCGGGCTCAACTACTTCTTCCCCGGGGGCGTGCAGACCTTCAACGCCGGCACCATCACCGCGGGCGCTCCGTCCTCGGACACCACCGCGCCGGGCATCCCCTCGGGCCTGGCGGCGCCGTCCAAGACGTCCACCTCCGTCTCGCTCACGTGGACGGCCTCCACGGACGCCAGCGGCATCGCCGGGTATGACGTGTACCGCAACGGCTCGCTGGTGGGCTCGCCTGGCTCGGCCAGCTACACCGACAACGGCCTGAGCGCTGGCGTCACCTACAGCTATACGGTGCGGGCCCGGGACACCGCGGGCAACGTCTCCGCCCAGAGCACGGCGCTGAGCGTCACCACCAGCACCACCGGCGCCACCGTCACCTTCAACGAGACGGCCAGCACCGTGGTGGGCCAGAACATCTACGTCGTGGGCAGCATCCCCGCGCTCGGGAGCTGGAGCGCCGCCTCCGCCATCCTGCTCTCTCCGGAGAACTACCCGACGTGGCGTGTGGCGCTGAGCCTGCCCGGCTCGACGCCCTTCGAATACAAGTACATCAAGAAGGACGGCAACGGGAACGTCACCTGGGAGAGCGGCGCCAACCGCACCGCCACGACGCCCGCGACCGGCGCCGTGACGCTCAACGACACCTGGAAGTAATCCGAAGCGGGAAGTGCCCCGGCGCGAGGCCCACGAGCCTCGCGCCGGTTTCCCTGTGCGTCTCTACGTGCCGCTGGCCAGGGTGTGGCTGCCGCTCCACGCGCGGTTGAGGGTGAGCCACAGGACTCCGGTGCTGGAGTCGAACGAGGCGAAGTAGTCCACGTCCGCCTCGAGCAGCACGCCATCCAGGTAGAGGCGTGCCGGCACACCCGTCACCGAGCGGACGAGGAACAGGGGATTCCGGAGCTTCTCCACCGGCGGCCTCCAGGGTCGCGTTGAACTGGCCGGACAGGTCCGCCCGGAGCTCGTAGGCCGCGTAGCTGCTGTTGTAGCCGGGCACCGGATAGGTGGCGGTGTCGGAGCGGGCCACGCCGAGGGGGCCCGAGGTCACCACCGCGCCCTGGACCACGCTGAGCTTCGCCTTGAGCATGCGCTCCACCTGGGCCGCCTGGGCGAGGACTTCCCCGGCGCTCTGCTGACCCATGACCATGAAGACGGAGTAACTCTGGTAGGGATAGCCCGAGTACGTCGTCTCATAGCCGTAGCCAGGATGGGAAGGCTTGCCCACGGCGCCGTACATCAAACCCCAGGCGAGCCGCTTGCTGCGCGTCTGGGTGGTGTCGCCCATCTCGTACTGGCACATCTGGTAGGGCCAGTTCCAGTTGGGCGGCATCATCCAGGAGCCGAAATTACCGGGGTTCGCACGAGTCTCGGAGGCACGGCCCCAGTTGTCGCTGAACCAGGTACCGCCCGTGTTGTGCTGGAGCCAGCTCAGTGTCTGCACCATGCCCATCTCGGCATCGGCGGCTCGGGAATAGAGCATGGTGTAGGGGACGACGTTGGGCTGGCTGTAATCCCACTGGCTCTGGGCCGTGAAGGGCTCGGTGCGAGAGTAGAACTTGTACTTGTCGCCCCACTTCACACCATCCACGAATGCTTGGGTGCCATCACCGTCCCAGGCGATATCGCCATAGGGCGCCCGGGAGTCAGCCTCGGTGGGCAAGCCCGTGGAAGGCGCGGTGCTGGTGTCGAAGGTGATGGCGTAGACCGGATGATCCCGTCCCGTGGCGAAGAACCAGTGCACGGTGACTTTGACCGGGGTGCCGCCGATGGGCATGTTCCAGGAGAACTCGTGGATGGCATGGTGGCGGCCAACGAAGACCCGGCGGTAGGTGCCCGCGAGGCTTCCGGAGTGGCTCACCCCATTGCCGCTGAAGTGACTCACCACATAGCCCCAGCCGTTCCAGATGTAGCCGGGGCCGCTGCTGGCTCCGGTGCCCGTGGCGACGCGCTCCGACGTGCCAGTGTAGAAGCGGAACTGGCGAAGCATGCCGCCGTAGCTCCCGCCGGGATCGCGAGCGGTGTTGCGCGTGAGGACCGCCGTCCGCTGCTGCTTGCCTGAATCCAGCCAGCGATAGACGTCCGAGTCATAGCTCCCAGGCAGCTCATTGGCCCAGGTAAGAGAGGACCAGGCATCCGGGACAGTCACCGTCACCGTAGTGGTGGCAGTGGTGTTACCCGCCGCGTTGGTGGCCGTCAGCGTGTACGTCGTCGTCGTAGCCGGGCTCACCGTCGCGCTCGTCCCCGACACCGTGCCCACGCCCGGCGTGATGCTCAGGCTCGTGGCCCCCGTCGTTGCCCAGCTCAGCGTCGTGCTCTGGCCCGCGTTGATCGTCGCGGGCGCCGCCGTGAAGGAGGAGATGGTCGGCGGCTGATTCACCGTCACGGTGGCGGTGGCAGTGGTGTTTCCCGCCGCGTTGGTGGCCGTCAGCGTGTAGGTCGTCGTCGCGGCCGGGCTCACCGTCACACTCGTCCCCGTCACCGTGCTTGCGCCCGGCGTGATGCTCAGGCTGGTGGCTCCCGCCACCGTCCAGCTCAGCGTCGTGCTCTGCCCCGCGTTGATCGTCGCGGGCGCCGCCGTGAAGGAGGAGATGGTGGGCGGCGGATTCACTGTCACCGTGGTGGTGGCCGTGGTGCTACCCGCCGCGTTGGTGGCCGTCAGCGTGTACGTCGTCGTGGTAACCGGGCTCACCGTCACACTCGTCCCCGTCACCGTGCCTACGCCCGGCGTGATGCTCAGGCTCGTGGCTCCCGCCACCGTCCAGCTCAGCGTCGTGCTCTGCCCCGCGTTGATCGTCGCGGGCGCCGCCGTGAACAAGGCAATCACCGGGGGCAGATTCACTGTCACCGTGGTGGTGGCCGTGACAGTCCCCGCTTCGCTGGTGGCCTTCAGCGTATAGGTCGTCGTGGTGGCCGGGCTCACCGTCACCCCCGCCCCTCCCGACACCGGGCCCACGTCAGGCTCGATGCTCAGACTCGCGGCCCCCGCCACTTCCCAGTGCAGCGTCGCGCTCTGGCCCGCGTTGATCGTCTCCGGCACCGCCGCGAAATGCGTGATCGTCGGCAACGGCACCGGAGGCACGGTCACCGTCACCGGGGACTCCGCGTACCTGCGCGTATCCGCCACACTCGTGGCCCGCACCGTGTACGTCCCCGCCGTCCCAGGGGCCGTGTACACGCCATCGCGGGTGATGTCCCCGCTTGTCGCCGTCCAGGTCACCGAGGTGTCGCTCGCGCCCGACACCCTGGCCGTGAAGCGTTGCGTCCCGCCCGTGGTCAGCGCCGCCGCCGCCGGTTCGAGGCCCACCCCCACGCTCGGGGGGTCCACGGTCACCACCGGATCTCCGCCCCCCTCACAACCCAGCAAGGCCAGCAGCGGGAGTATCAACACCAGGGAGCTCAGGGTCCGGCACATCGTGCGCCTCCGATCCGGAAGGGGATGCACGCGAGGGGGGCTGCGTGCCGGCGGCACTTTCATCTCTCTTCCCATTTCAACGAAGCACATCCGCTGACAGCCGAAATACACAACACTCCGGCACGAGCCCCGTCAGCCCTATTCCGATGCATCCCCTATTCACATACATCCAGTCGGCTCGTGCGGGGCCTCGCGATACGCATACATCCACTCGTGGTGGGTATGCCCATTCACCCGGCGCGGCAGTCGAGGTCTCCGCCACGCCGGACGGGAGAGCGCCCTCAGCGTGGTGCTCGTCCCGGGGAGCCATGGCTCAACCCCCTGTCCGAGGGGCCCTCATTACCTTCCAAGAAAACGAGATTTTCTAGATATGCCCGCTTTGAAGGAATCCAGTTGACATGTGTGCTTGAACCCTCCTGGGGCGGGCCCCCGGCCCCTCGCCCGTGGAGCAGAGGCTCATCACAAATGGAATCCCCCAGCGGCAACGGAATCCGATGGATGCCGTAAAATCCCAGTCCCAGCGAAACACGATGGACCGTGTCCGCCAGCGTATATGATTCGAAAATGCCGTACGGGGGGGCGGTATCCCAGACAGCACAGTACCCCTGTGAGGAAGGCTCCATGAATCCGCGACAACTGATCAGCGCCACGCTGCTCGCCATCAGCCTGATGGCGGCACCCGCGTGCGACCTGGGCCCCAACCCCGGCCCTGGCCCTGGCCCGGACCAACCCACCGACACCGGCCCCTCGCCGCTGCCCACCGATCCCAACGATCCCAACAACGCCGCCAAGGACACCGACTGCGATGGCCTGAGCGACAAGATCGAGTTCGAGGCCGTCTACGACGGGATGAAGACGAACCCCGGCATCGCCGACACCGACCAGGACGGGCTCCCGGACGGGCTCGAGGTCGGCGTCGGCCGGCCGGTGACCGGGACCTCCTGTACCGTTCCCGCGGACGCGGACCCCTCGATGCAGACGAGCCCCGTGAAGGCGGACTCGGATGGTGACGGGCTGCTGGACGGCGTGGAGGACCGCAACCACAACGGCAAGGTGGACGACGACGAGACCCACCCGCTCCTCCTCGACACGGACTGCGATGGTCTGCGCGACGGACCGACCAGCGGCAGCGTGAAGGGCGAGGACCAGGACGCCAGCGGAACCCGCGAGCCCTCCGAGACCGACCCCCGCCGCTTCGACACCGATGGCGATGGCATCTCCGACGGCGTGGAGACGGGCGTCACCACCAACCTGGACGAGGCCAACTGCAAGGACATCTTCCGCGCGGACGCCAACCCCGGCACGACCACCGACGCGACCAACCCGGACTCCGACGGCGACGGCGTGAGCGATGGCGCCGAGGACACCAACCAGAACGGCAGCGTGGATCTGGGCGAGTTGGATCCCCTGAACAGCGACGCCTCGGGTCCCGCCGGCCAGGTGTGCACCGCCAACAACCTGCGTCCCGTGATCTTCCAGTCCGAGGAGGGGCCGGACATCAAGCTGGCGCTGCCGCCCACCTTCACGGAAGTCACGCAGATCAAGTCCGGCACCGAGGTGAAGGGACTGGTCGGCTACGACAGCACCACGAAGATCGCCTTCCTGGCCTTCCGCACCACGCCGCCCACGGGCGCCACGGATCCCCTCGGTGACGAGGAGGAGCTGCAGCCCGCCATCGCCTCCACGGGCGCGCTGAGCAACCGCACCGCCCAGGTGTTCAAGACGTGGGAGGGCTTCGAGGCCGTGCAGGCCTTCTATGACCAGGCGGGCACGACCACGGACCTCAAGCGCCGCACGGACCAGCTCGTGGACGCGCTGGTGCCGGGCAGCACGGGCCGCCTCAGCAGCGGCGCGGCGGGCGTGACGGGCAACTTCCGCCTCCAGTCGCTCTTCGTGCACCGCTCCAACCAGAGCCTCGTGGTGCTCATCGCCATCGCGCCCCTGGCCAACGTGACGGGCAGCAACCGCAGCACCCCCGCGGCCTTCTCCGCGCAGGATCTGTCGGATGGTTCCGCGCTCGCCCAGTTCGGCGAGCCCACGGCGGTGCAGTGCGAGCGCTTCCAGCTCCCGCAGGCCAAGGTGGACTTCCTCTTCGTCGTGGATGACAGCGGCTCGATGAAGACGTCGCAGCTCTCGCTGGCGGCCACCGCCCAGTCCGCGGCCAACGCGCTCAACGCCTCGTCGCTGGACTGGCGCATGGCGATGGTGACCTCGGCCTACCACGTGGGCACCTCGAGCACGGGCAACAACGTGGCCAAGCTGCGGCGCTTCACCCGCAACGCGAGCAAGGTGAAGTCCTGGCTCACCGAGGGCAGCACCTGCTCGAGCACCTCGGGCGGAACGTGCAGCCTGCCCGCGGCGCCCGAGTCCGCGCCCTGCCCCGGCGGCTCCACCGAGGGCGTCAACGGCGGCTGCTGGGTGGGCCTGGGTGGCAGCGGCAACGAGGGTGTGCTCGGCGCGGCCCGCAAGGCCATCGACGACATGACGCCCGGCACCGAGCCGACGGCCTCCGAGTCCCCTACCCTCGCGCGCAAGGACGCCACCCTCGTGGTCGTGCTGCTCGGTGACGCGGACGATCAGACCACCGGCTACACCACGACCGCCGCCAACTGCGGTACCGGGGGAAGCCTGGACAAGGCCGGCAGCCAGTGCGAGAGCACGCTCGGGTTCGTGGAGTTCTTCGGCGGCCGCTCGGAAGTGCTGGTGCCCAAGAACAAGACGGGCAAGCAGATCGCCGTGCACGGCATCGTGTGCCCGGCCGGCAGGGCCTGTGGCTGCAGCGAGGGCGTGACCTGCACCCTGAGCACATCCAGCCGCGAGTTCAACCCGCAGCCCGCCAATGGCCCGCAGCGCCATGCGTCAGTGGTCAACGCCACGGGCGGCGTGCTTGGCTCCATCCTGGATACCGCCTCCATCGGCGCCTCGATGGACGCCATCATCGCGGACGCCATCGGCAACGCGGGTTACAAGACCCTCAAGCCGCCGATCGGCGCGTCCATCAAGGTGGCCATGGAGAACGTGCGCGACCCGGCGGTCTGCACGGCCAGCGGCAACATCCCGCGCAGCACCGTCAACGGCTTCGACTTCGACGGCAGCGCGCGCACCCTGTCCTTCTTCGGCGCCTGCCGCCCGGCGAGCGATGCGACCCAGGTGGCCGTCTCGTACCAGTACTGGGTGGACACGGTGAAGGATCCCAACGGCGGCATCGCGTGCGAGGACGACCCGAACTACACCCCGAGCGAGCCGGACCACTGCACCGGCCCGCTGCTCGGCTGCAACGAGGCGGGAGACCAGTGCGTCTGCAAGCCCAACTGCGGTGACTCCTGCGGCACGAGCGCGCGGTGCAACATGACCCGCTGCGCCTGCGAGCCGATCCTCAACTAGCACCCGGTGCGCTCCGGACCCGGAAGCCGGCGGGTCCGGAGCCGTCCCGGCCAGCGGGAGGGCAGGCCCCTTTCCGGCTACCGGGCGGCGGCCAGCGCGAACAGCAGCAGGGCCGCCTGCTCCGAGGGACCCCGCTCGAGGAAGCTCGGGCGGCACGAAGAAGCGCACCGGAGGCAGCAGCTTGCTGTCACAACTGCGCGGCCCTTCGTACCAGCCGCCAGCATCGGTGGGCTTCAGCTCGTAGCGGCACTGGTTGATGTAGACGTGGAGGTTTCTCGGGCTGAAGCGCAGCGTCACCGGCCCGTTGATGAAGCCGCCCTCGGCGAACAGGGTGTCTCCCTGCTTGCGGACCTTCAGGTTCACGGGCGAGCCACTGATGGAGCCCGAGGCGCCGTCCGGCTTCAACGTGAGCTGCGCCATCCCGCCGAGCACCCTCCCCCGGATCTCCGTGTCGGAGCGGTGGAGCTGGATGTCGCGCGACACGACGTCATTTCCACGAAGCTGCAGGTTGTAATTGTCATACGGCAGATCCACGGAGATGACCGGCGTGGATTCACCCAGGGCCACTCCTCCCACGAGGAGACCGAGACCCAGAACACTTGACCAGGAGCGAAGACGGAGCATGCAGTCAGTGTAGACACCCGCTCGCCTCCTCGCACCAGCCGCACGCACCCACCCCGCCTCCCCGGGGCTCGCGGGTGTGGACTCTTCATCACCCGGCGCTCGGCTGCCTGGCCACTGAGTCACGCCACCATCCACCAGCCGCCGAGCATCACCGGGCCGAACGAGGCCACCGCCGGCACGTGGCGCAGGAGCGCCTCGGGCCGGGGCATGGCGTTCGATCAGCGGCTCAGACCTTCTGGCCCCGCAGGGGCCGGAAGAAGTCCCGGATGTCCTGGACCAGGCGCTCCGGCTGCTCCGTGTGCGCGAAGTGGCCGCCAGCGGGGAAGACGTTCCAACTGCGCAGGTCGTAGTAGCTCTCGGCCCAGCTGCGCGGCATCTGGACGACGTCCCTGGGCATGATGGCCACGCCCGTGGGCACATCGACCACGCGAGGACCCGGGTGCGAGGGCGTCCAGGGGTGGTGGGCGGTCTCGTAATAGAAGCGCGTGGCGCTGTTGAAGCTCTCGGTGACCCAGTAGAGGGTCATCGCGGTGAGCAGCTCGTCCTTGGAGAAGACCTTCTCCACATCCCCATCGCAGTCACTCCAGGCCCTGCGCTTCTCGAGGAACCAGGCGCACATGCCCGCGGGCGAGTCGTGCATGGCATACGCGAGCGTCTGCGGGCGGGTGCTCTGGAGGCCCACGTAGCCGGTGCCCTCCATCAAGAAACGCAGGGTGCGGGCGAGGGCTTCCTGCTCGCCGGGAGCGTAGGCGTCGGGAGGGGGGATGGCCCTGGGATTGGTGTTGGCATCGAGGGGCATCGGGAAGGTGAGGTGGAGGCCGAGCACCCGCTCCGGGTACTTGTGACCGAGCTGGGAGGAGACGAACGCGCCCGCGTCACTCCCCTGCGCGCCGAAGCGCGAGTAGCCCAGCCCCTCCATGAGGCGCACCCAGAGGTCCGCCGTCCTGATGAAGCCGACTCCCGTCTGCTTCAGGGGCGTGGAGAAGCCGAAACCGGGCAGCGAGGGCACCACCACGTCGAAGGCATCTTTCGGATCTCCCCCGAACTCGGCCGGGTGCGTCAGGGGGCGGATGACCTTGTGCATGTCCCAGAACGTCCAGGGCCAGCCATGGGTCAGGACGAGCGGCATGGGGCTCGGCCCCTGCCCCTTCTCGTGGATGAAGTGAAGGGGGACGCCCTCGATAGCGACGCGGTAGTGGGAGAAGGCGTTGATGGCCCGCTCCTGGGCCCGCCAGTCGAAATCGTCCGCCCAGTAGCGCACGAGCGCGGAGAGGTACCCCTGCTCGGTGCCGTAGGCCCAGCCCTCATTGCCGTAGTCCCCCGCCCACCGCGTCCGTGTCAGGCGCTGGCGGAGATCCGCCAGGATGTGTTCGGGGATGGAGACCGTGAAGCGCTCTGCCGCAATCATGCTCTGACTCCTCTTCTGGCGATGAAGCCCGGCCAGGGAGGAGGACTAGAGCATTGCACTCACCTGCAAGTGAACCCACCCGCGGGAAATCCGCCCGGCTCAGGCCGCCGCGCGGTCGTTCCCAGCGCCCACGCCCCACTGCTTGTCCCTCGGGGAGGCCGCCGCGCCCGGCAGCTCGGCCCTGCCGGTCTTGATCACCGCGTATCCAACGCCCACGGCCAGCGAGCCGATGGCGATCGACAGCAGATACAGCAGCACGTGATTGACGGCGTTGGGGATCAGCAGCACGAACAGTCCCCCGTGCGGGGCCATCAATTGCACGCCGAAGTACATCGACATCGCGCCCGTCAGTGCGCCCCCCACCATGCTGACCGGAATCACGCGCAGGGGATCCTTGGCCATGAAGGGAATCGCGCCCTCGGAGATGAAGCACAGGCCCAGCACCAGCGACGCCTTGCCCGCTTCACGCTCCGGCTTCGAGAACTTGTTCCGGGCGAGGAGGCTCGCCAGGCCCATGCCGATGGGCGGCACCATGCCGGCCGCCATGATGGCGGCCATGGGCCCGTACGAGCCAGCACCCGCCGACAGCAGCCCCACTCCGAAGGTATACGCCCCCTTGTTGATGGGGCCGCCGAGATCGAAGCACATCATCGCGCCGAGCAGCACGCCGAGCAGGATGGCGTTGCCGGAGTTCATGTTCGTCAGGAAGCCCGTCACCCCCGACATGATCGCGGCCATGGGGGCGCCGATGACGTAGATCATCACGAGCCCGGTGATCAGGCTGGCCACGAGCGGGATGATCAGGATGGGCTTGAGCGATTCCACGCTGGCCGGGAGCTTGACGTAGCGGCTCAGGCCCCGCGCCGCGTAGCCGGCGACGAAGCCCGCGGCGATGCCCCCGAGGAAGCCGGCTCCGAGCTCGCTGGCCAGATAGCCACCAATCATCCCGGGGGCGATTCCGGGCCGGTCGGCGATGGAGTACGCGATGTAACCGGCGAGCAGCGGCACCATCAGCTTGAAGGCCGCACCGCCGCCGATCTGCATCAGCGCCGCCGCCAGCGAGCCCTCTTGCTTGTAGGCATCGATGCCGAACACGAAGGACAGGGCGATCAGCAGGCCGCCCGCGACGACCATCGGCAGCATGAACGACACGCCGGTCAGCAGGTGCTGGTAGGGACCGCCACGGCCACCCGCCTTGCCTCCCCCGCCTCCCGCGGCCTCCGCACGGCCCGGCTCGCCGCCCATGACCGGCGCCTTCTCCAGGGCATCGCGAATCGTCTGCTCGGACTTCTTCAGCGCGGTGCCCGTCGAGGTCCGCCACACCCGCTTGCCCGCGAACCGCGAGGAGTCGACCTCGATGTCGCA
Source organism: Archangium gephyra (assembly GCF_049060025.1). Classification (GTDB taxonomy): domain Bacteria; phylum Myxococcota; class Myxococcia; order Myxococcales; family Myxococcaceae; genus Archangium; species Archangium gephyra_A. The sequence goes on along the minus strand of NZ_JBMEQQ010000002.1, from coordinate 10,649,018 downwards.
GGCCAGGATGACCACCTCGGCATCACGAATCTCCTCCGCGCTCAGCGGGTCCTGGGCGCCCACGGAACCGCGCGTCTCGACGCGAATGGGATGACCGAGCCCCTGCCCGGCCCGGGTCAGCGCCTCGGCGGCCATGAACGTATGGGCAACGCCCGTCGGGCAGGCGGTGACGGCCACGATCTTCGACCCACCCGAGGCGGACCCGGCCGCGGGCACCGCCGGTGCCACTTCGGGCTCGCTGGCCGTGGTCAGCGGACTGGCGCCGAGCTCGGCCTGCTTCAAGAACGCGTCCGGGTCGGGCAGTGCGTCCGAGATCGGCGCCCGGTAGACGCGCTTGCCCACGAACCGGGAGAGGTCGACCGGCGCGCTCACCGCGGCGATGACCAGGTCGGCGGCCTCGATCGTCGCGCGCCCGAGCGGGACGACCGGCTCCAGCTTGCTGTGCATCTCCACGGTCACGGTCCAACCGCGCCGCTTCGCGGCACGCTCGAGGCCCCGGGAGGCCAGGAAGGCCGTGGCCACGCCGCTCGGGCAGGCCGTGATGACGATCACGTTCATCGATGCGTCTCCCCGGTAGGCCGTTGCACGAGCAGGCTCCGGACGAGGGTCTGCTGCTGGAGCACGTCGAAGTCCCCGGCATTCGGATCGCCGACGCCGATATGGCGCACGGACTCGGCGGCGAGCGCCGTCGCGAAACGCAGGCTGCGCTCACGCGGCCACCCGGACATGACGCCGTGCAGCGTGCCGGCCAGCAGCGTATCGCCCGCGCCGACGGTGCTGACCACCGTCACCCGCGGAGACTCGGCCATCAGGGCCTCGCCGCCGTGGGCCCAGATCACGCCCTCGGCACCGGCGGAGACCAGCACGTTCTCGACACCCTCGGCATTGAGCCGCAGCGCCGCCTGGAGCCGTGCCTCGGACGTGTCCAGCGGGTGGCCCGCCCAGTCGGCCAGCTCGGTCTCGTTGGGTTTGACACCGGTGGGGCGCGCGGCCAGACCGGACACCAGGGCCGGACCACTCGTGTCGAGCCACACCGGGAGCGGGCGTTCGCGGATCCGGGTGATGAGGCCGGCGAACTGCGCGGGAGTCATGTTGGGCGGCAGGCTGCCGGAGATCACGACCGCCTCGATTCCAGGCAGCAGCGGCCCCAGGCGCACGGACAGCATGTCCAGTGCATGCGACGGAATGAGCGGACCCGGCCCGTTCAGGTCGGTGACGCGCCCGTCCGGCTCGGAAAGCTTCGCGTTGATGCGCGACTCCCCCGGTATCCGGACGAACGCATCGTGCAAGCCGTACCGGGCGAAGGCCCGCACGAAGGCCGTCTCGTTGTCGGCCCCCAGCAGGCCCGACACGGTGACGTCATGGCCCAGGTCCCTGAGGACACGCGCCACGTTGATGCCCTTGCCAGCGGCATCGAGCCGGGTGCTCTCGGTGCGGTTGACTTCACCGAGCCGGATGGGGCCGAGACGGATCGCGAGATCCAATGCGGGGTTCAGCGTCAGCGTCAGGATCCTCGCCATCACACCACCTCCAGGGCTTCGCGCACCGCGGCGGCGGTCGGCTGCTTCAGTGCGATGGCGGCCAGTTCACGCGCCCGGGGCAGCGTCAGCTCGCGGATGGCGGCCTTCACCAGCGGCACGCGGCGGCTGCTGACGGACAGCTCGTCGACGCCCATGCCGACCAGCACCGGAATGGCCTGGGGATCGGAACCGAGCTCGCCGCAGACGCCGACCCAGCGGCCTTCCGCATGGGCAGCCTCGACCGTCAGGTGGATCAGCCGCAGCACGGCCGGGTGCAGCGCATCGGACTGCGCGGACAACTGTGGATGGCCGCGGTCGATCGCCAGCGTGTACTGGGTGAGGTCGTTGGTGCCGATCGAGAAGAAGTCGGCTTCCTTCGCGAGCGAGGGGGCGAGCAGCGCGCAGGACGGCACTTCAATCATCACCCCGAGCTGGACATCGGCCGCCTTCACCTCGGCCTGCACGCGGTCGAAGATCGCCTTGCCCGCGCGGAACTCCTCGATGTCCTTGACCATCGGGAACATGATCCGCACCGGACGGCTCCCCGCGGCGGTCAGCAGGGCGCGGATCTGCGTCTCGAGCACCTCCGGCCGCATCAACGTGAGCCGGATGCCGCGCACGCCCAGGAACGGGTTGTCCTCCTGGGGCATCGGCCAGTACGACAGCGGCTTGTCGCCACCGACATCAAGGGTGCGCGCGACCAGCGGACGGCCCGCCAGCGCATCGAACGCCTCACCGTACTCGGCGATCTGCGTCGCCAGATCCGGCGCCTCCGCATGCGCCATGAACACGAACTCGGTGCGCAGGAGGCCAATGCCCTCGGCCCCCCGGTCGACGGCATCCGCGGCATGCGCGGTGTTGCCGAGGTTCGCGGCGACCTCGACACGGTGGCCGTCGCGCGTGCGCGCCTCCTCGTGCCGCCGGGCATGCGCCGCCCGCCGCAACGCCTCCTGCTCCTCGATGCGCTTCTCGGTGCGCTGGCGGCGCGCCGGGCTCGGAGCGGAGACGACGCGTCCGCTCTCACCATCGACGATCAGCTCGACCCCCGAGGTCAACGCCAGCACGCGCTCGCCAGCTCCGACGACGGCGGCGATGCCCAGCGCCCGTGCGAGAATCGCGCTGTGCGAGGTGGCGCCTCCCCGCGCGGTGACGAGCCCGCGCACCTTCGCCGTATCCAGCCGCGCGACGTCGGACGGCCCCACGTCGTCGGCCACCAGGATGTAGGGCTGCTCCGGCGGCATCGGCATCTCGACGCCACACAGCAGACCGAGCACGCGGCGGCCCACGTCGCGCAGGTCCGCGGCACGCTCGGCCAACAACCGGTCGGCGAGCGCCTCCTGCGTGCGCGCCGCGGTGTCGATCGCTCGCCACCAGCCCGCCTCGGCCGAGGCTCCTTCGCCAATGGCCTCGAAGGCCGCATCCCGCAGATCCGGGTCTCCGAGCATCTCCGCGTGGATGGAGAGGATCTGCGCGACCTCTCCACCGACCGTCCGCTGCACCAGCGTTTCGAGCTGCTGGCGGGCGCCGTTGAGCGCGCTCTCGAGCCGTCCGCGTTCCCGCGCGGCGTCCTCTGCCCGCTCGGCATAATGGAAGTCCGGCAGGCGCAGCACGTAGGCGGGTGCGATGGCGAGGCCCGGCGAGGCCGGCACGGCCGTCAGCGGCTCGTCGGCCACCGGAGCGGCGGCGGGCTCCACCGGGGCGGCACGAGCCGAATGGGCGACCCGGGCGGCGCTCTCCTCGCGCGTCTCCTGCAGCGGCGTCACCGGCTCACCGAGTCCACCCCGCACCGCCTCGGCCAACGCCGAGACGGCCTGCGCGGCCCCCTCCCCTTCCGCGGAGAACACCAGCGTCTGGCCACGCCGTGCGCCAAGTCCGAGGACCTTGGTCAGACTGGCGGCGGAAACCGCTTCACCGTTGCCTTCGAGCAGACGGACGCGGACCTGCGCCGTCTGCGCCCGTGCCGCCTGCACCAGCTCCCGGGCCGGCCGGGCATGAAGACCGTGGGCGTTGAGCAGGCGGACGCGGGCGGTCTCGGCTTGCGCGGACTCTCCCGCCAGCCGCGCCAGCACCTGCTCGGCCGGCAGACCGGCGAGCTGCTCTCCCCCTCCCCGCGCCAACAACTCGTCGAGACGCACGAGCAGCCAGCGATGGGCGTCCCCCTGGGCGGCCAGACAGAAGACGCCGGAGACCGCTCCCGCGTCGTCACGGAAGCGCTGCTCCGGGGTCGCCAGCGCCAGGGCCGGTGCCTTGACGCCGGAGGTGCCGAACACGAGCCAGAGCCCCTGGCCGAGGGGCAGCGGCGGCTGTCCGGCGACAGCGGCGACGAAGCCCGCGTCCACGCACCCGGCATGGCGCAGCCGTGCCGCCGCGGCCAGGGCCAGCTCCAGACGGTCGCGGGCCGGTACGCCCAGGCAGAGCGTTCCGGCATCGAATCTCGCGGACACCGGCGTGCGGGACAGCGTCGCGATCACCTCGTCGGCATTCGTCGCGCCGGCCAGCGTCTCGGCCACGCCGTCGCGCTCCAGCACGTGCGTGAGTTGACGCAGGATGTCGAGATGCTCGTCGGACTGCGCGGCGATCGTCACCAGCAGGTTCACGCGGGTGCCGTCGTGCCACCGGACGCCCTCCGGGAACTGCAGCACACGCACGCCCGTGGAGCGGACGTAGCGCCGGCTCTCGGGCGTGCCGTGAGGAATCGCGATGCCGTGGCCCAGATAGGTGGAGGACTGCGCCTCGCGGGCGAGCAACCCCTCGCGGTATTCGGCCGACACCCGGCCCGCTTCGACCAGCGCATCGGCGGCCTGATCCAGTGCCGCACGCCAATCGGCCGCGCGGCAACCCAGCCGGACATCGTCCCGAGTCAGCGTCAGCATCCGTTGCGTCCTCCCCGTCCCCCTGCTCGAAATTCCAGGGCTTCAGGAGGTCGCCATGACACTAGCGGACATCGCCCGGCTGGCGGGTGTCTCACGGACCACGGCCAGTTCTGTGCTGAACGGCGGCGCGAGGGCTACCAGGTGCTGATCACCGGCTCCGGCGATGATCCCCAGACCGAGCGGGAGCTCGCGTTGACGCGGGCGCTCCCCAAGCGGGCTGCTCATCCCCCAACAGTCATGGGATTCCGGCAGGCGGTTGGGTTATCACCCCAGTCATGCCGAAGCCGTTGATCGATGGGGTGTGGGAATCGCTGAAGGCAGTGCGGGAGCGCTCGCCGCTCGTGCACAACATCACCAACTACGTCGTGATGAACAACACGGCCAACGCCCTGCTGGCCGTGGGGGCCTCGCCCGCCATGGTGCATGCGCGGGAGGAGGTGGCCGACTTCGCCGCCATTTCGCAGGCGCTGGTGGTGAACATCGGTACCCTCTCGCCGGACTGGGTGGAGGGCATGCGGCTGGCCATCCACTCCGCGCGCCAGTCACGGGTGCCCTGGGTGTTGGATCCGGTGGGCGCCGGGGCCACGCGCTACCGCACCACCACCGCCGCCGAGCTGGCGCGGCAGGCTCCGGCCGTCATCCGCGGCAACGCCTCGGAGGTGCTCGCGGTGGCGGGCGAGGCGGGTGCCACGCGCGGGGTGGACAGCACCCAATCCTCCGAGGCTTCGCTCGAGGCGGCACGGCGGCTGGCCTCCAACCTGGGCACCGTGGTGGCCGTCACGGGCAAGACGGACTACGTCACGGACGGCTCCCGCGTGCTGGCGGTGGACAACGGCCACCCGCTCATGTCCCGGGTGACGGGCATGGGGTGCACGGCGTCCGCGCTCGTGGGCGCCTTCCTGGCGGTGGAGCCCGATGCGGTGCTGGCCGCCGCGCGCGCCCTCGCCGTGCTGGGTCTGGCCGGGGAGCTCGCCGCCGAGCAGTCCAAGGGACCGGGCTCGTTGCAGCTCCACCTGCTGGACGCGCTCTACACCCTGGACGAAGCCACCGTGCGAGCCCGCTCCCGCGTGCGCTGAGGAGACTCCCGCCATGTCCCGCCCCGTGCCCGACCTGTCCGTCTACCTCGTCACCGACCGCCTGCTGGCGCGTGGGCGCGAGCTGGTGGAGGTGGTACTCGCCGCGGTGCGCGGCGGGGCCACCGTGGTGCAGTTGCGCGAGAAGGAGTCCTCGGCGCGCGAGACGCTGGAGCTGGGCCGGGCCCTGCTCGAACGGCTGCGACCGCTCGGGGTGCCGCTCATCGTCAATGACCGGGTGGACCTGGCACTGGCGCTGGGGGCGGACGGAGTCCACGTGGGCCAGGGAGACCTGCCGCCCGAAGTGGCCAGACGGCTGTTGGGCCCCAAGGCGCTGGTGGGCCTGTCCATCACCGGGCCCGCGGACCTGCCCACGCTGGACCCGGCGGTGGTGGACTACGCGGGTGTGGGTCCCATCTTCCCCACGGGCTCCAAGGCGGATGCCACCCCGGCGCTCGGGCTGGAGGAGCTCGCCCGGCTGCGGCGCCTGTTGCCCGTCCCCATCGTGGCCATCGGTGGCATCACCGCCGCCAACGCCGCGGCCGTCATCGCCGCGGGGGCGGATGGCGTCTCCGTGGTCTCCGCCATCTGCTCCGCGGATGACTGCGAGGTGGCCGCGAGCACCCTCGTCAGGGCCGTCCGGGAGGGGCGCGCGAGCAGGGCCTCTCCGCGTCCGGGGTGACCCTCACGGCGAGGGCACTCACTCCCAGGAGACCGTCAGCACGTTCTCCCGGGGCGCCACGCGCCGCACCTGAACGGTGACCCCCGAGGGGTGGACGGCCTGGCACACATGCAACACCGCGCCCTCCATGAAGGGAGGCGGAAGCAGGTTGCCCTGGAGGTGGAGCCGGCCGCTCCGCTCTCCCGTCCAGCTCAGCGTGCAGGTGCCGTGGTCATAGATGACCGGGTAGGCCACCGGGATGCCCTCGACGAGCCGCTTCACGTCCATGCCCGACATGGCCAGCAGCATCCGCCCCACGGTGGAGCGCAAGAAACCCGGCGCCGAGCTGGCGCCCAGGTGCCACATCGCCTTTTCGAAGCCGCCGTACTTTCCGCTCAGCTCCCAGGCCCCGGTGTAGAGCAGCCGCAGCAGGGCGCTCATGGGGTAGTTGAAGAAGGGAAGAAAAGCGTCCTGCCCGGCGGCCTCGACGCAGCGCTTCAGCACCGCCTCGTCCGCTTCGCTCCGCACCGCCTCCAGCGTGGTGGTGAAGACGAAGCCTCGCGCCATATCACCCGAGGGGATCAGGCTCAGGCGCTGTTCCAGCTCCTCTGGCGAGCCGAACGTCAAGACGACCTCCTGCGGGGTGCCGCGAACGTGCCTGCATACTCCTTGTGACGGGGATGTCCCTCTCCCTGACTCGGGACGAGGTGATGCGCGTCGCCTGGGCGACGAACCGGCCTGCCCGGGGTTGAGACGGACCGGGGCCCGGCGGCTCCGGTCAGTCGTCCAGCAGCCACGGCGCGTACTTCCACGCCGTCTGGTGCTGCGCCTTCTCCGCGAAACGGATGTCCACGTACTCCTCGAAGGGCATGCGCCGCTCGAGCAGGCCGTGCTCCATCATCAAGTCCTGCACCAGCTCGAAGTCCTCCTGGCGCGGAGACAGGGGCGTGTACATCACGCGGTCCATGGGCTCGAGCAGCGCATGGCGCAGCAGCGCGGGCGGCTGGCTGTAGTAGTAGCGCCCCACGAACTCGGCCGCGTACTCGCGCTCCTCGCGGCCCTGGTCCAGCCACATGCCCGAGCGCGCGATGCCGTCCACCAGCACCTGCACCGCCTGCGGCCGCTTCTCGATGACGTCATCCCGCACCACCAGCACGCAGGACATGTAGTCCGGCCAATACTCCCGCGCGGGGAAGAGCACGCGTCCGAAGCCGCCGAGCTCCGCCTGCGAGGGGTACGGCTCTCCCATGGAGAAGCCATCGATGGCTCCCGCCGCCAGCGCCCCCGCCACATCCGGTGGGGACATCTCCACCATCTTCACCGCCGAGGGCTTCAGGCCGTGCTGTTTGAGCGCCTTGAGCACGATGAGCCGCTCGTCCGAGAACCGGCTGGGGATGGCGATGGTACGGCCCGCCAGCCCCATCACGGACGTGATGGGCCCATCCTTGCGCACCACCACGGCGCTCCCGTAGCGATGCCCCAGGTACACAATCTTGATCGGTACGCCCTGCGACCGCAGGGCCAAGGCCATGGGGGCCACCAGGAACCCCGCCTGCATCCTGTTGGAGATCAGTGCCTCTTTGATCTCCGGGAACCCCTGGAACATCTTCGGAATGAAGAGGGTGTCATCCAGGGTGTTGCGGGCGATGTAATCGGTGACCGGGCAGGCCAGGTGTCAGGTGACTGGGATGTAGGCGACGTTGAGCTTGCGCTCCTCCTCCGTGCGCCACTCGTTGCGCAGGGACGACCAGTCCATGTTGAGCCACATGTGCAGGCCGGAGAGCACCACCAGCCACGCCGCCACGGCCAGGACCACGCGCTTCGTCTGCTTCGTCATCTTCATCCCTCCACCTGGACTGCTCACTCTTCGCGGAAGCCCCAGCGCACCTGGCGCAGCGACTCCATCCTGCGAATCCCCATGTCCAACAGCAGGCCGATGCTCCCGATGAGGATCATCCCCGCCACCACCAGGTCGTAGCGCTTTCCCGCGTTGCGGGCATCCACGATCATGTACCCGAGCCCCGAATCCACGGCGATCATCTCCGCGGCCACCACCACCTGCCACGCCGCCCACAGCGAGACGCGCAGCCCCACCAGGAGCTGCGGCAGGGCGGCCGGCAGCAGCACGCGGAAGAAGAGCTGCGGCGGGGAGAGCCCGAAGTTGCGGCCCGCATTGAGGTAGATGGCGGGCACCACGGCCACCGCGCCCGTGGTGTGCAGGGCCAGCGGCAGGCACGCGGCCAGGAAGATGAGCGAGACGGCCGCTCCATCCCCCACCCCGAAGAACAGGATGGCGATGGGCACCCAGGCCAGCGGGCTGATGGGCCGCAGGAACTGCACCACCGGACCGAGCCCCGTGGCCACCGCCGGGTACAGGCCCATCACCATCCCCAGGCCCAGACCCACCAGCACGGCCAGGCCGAAGCCCATGCCCACGCGCAGGAGCGAGTCCACCGCGTACCGCAGCAGTTGCCCGCTGCGCACCATCCCCACCGCGCCCTCGAGCACCTCCTGCGGCGTGGGAAAGATGCGCGTGCCCGTCCAGCGCACCGCCCCTATCCAGAACACCAGCAGCAGCACCAGCGTGCCCAGCGGCAGGAGGAACGTTTCGAGCTGACGTCTCGTGAGTGCCATGGGGTCAGATCCGGTGCGCCAGGCCAATTTCCTCGAGCAGGCTGTCACGCAGCTCCAGGTAGCGCGGCGAGCTGATGTCCCGGGGACGGGGAACATCCACCTCCACGATGCGCCGCACCCGGCCCGGCTTGGCGGACATCACCACCACCCGGTCCGCGAGCTGGAGCGCCTCCTCGATGTCGTGCGTGACGAAGACGACCGTCTTGCGTTCCGACTCCCACAGGCGCAACAGCTCCGAGCGCATGGAGTGGCGCGTGATGGAGTCGAGCGCGCCGAAGGGCTCGTCCAGGTACATCACCTCGGGGTTGGCCGCGAGCGCCCGGGCCACCTCCACGCGCTGCTTCATGCCGCCGGACAGCTCGTGCGGCCAGGCCTGCTCGAAGCCGCTCAGCCCCACCATCTTCACGTAGTGCGCCACGCGCTCGCGCCGCCCGGCCTCGGGCATCCGGTGCAACCCGAAGCCGATGTTGCCCTCCACCGTCAGCCAGGGGAACACGCCGCGCTCCTGGAAGACGAAGATGCGGCGAGGGTCCGGGCCGCGCACCAGCTCGCCCTGGATGCGCACCTCTCCGGCGGAGGGCTGGAGGAAGCCTCCAATGACGTTGAGGAGCGTGGACTTGCCACAGCCGGAGGGGCCGAGCAGACAGACGAACTCGCCCTCGTAGACATCCAGGTCCACGCCCTCCAGCACCGTCAGCTCCCGGGTGGGCGTGCTGAAGCGCACCTGGAGGCCGCGGACCGTCAGGGCCATGGGGCGCGGAGCGGAGGCCTCCGCGGGGAGCTTCTTGAAGGCTTCGGCGGTCTTCATCTCAGGGATTCCTCAAAAGGCGAAGGCGTGCCACCGCGGGAGCGGCGGAGGGGCGCGCGGTGGGGAAGCCCCAACTCAGTCCGGGCAGCCGCTCCACCCGCCGCAACAACCCATCCAGCCCGAGCCCCACCAGGCCGATGAGCACCATCCCCGCCACGACCAGGTCGTACCGGTTGCCCGCGTTCCTCGCATCGAGGATGAGGAAACCCAGGCCCGAGTTGACGGCCATCATCTCCGCCATCACCACCACCATCCACGCCACCCCCAACGTCTGCCGCAGGCCGGTGAGCAACTGAGGCACCACGGAGGGGACGACGACACGGCGTAGCAGCTGCGCGGTGCTCAAACCGAAATTGCGGCCCGCCTGGAGGTGGACCGAGGGCACCTTGCGCACCCCATTGAGTGCCGTGACCACCAGGGGCCCGAAACACGCCATGAAGATGATGAAGACCGCGGACAGGTCCCCCACGCCGAACCAGAGGATGGCCAACGGCGTCCACGCCAACGAGCTGATGGGGCGCAGGAGCTGAAGCGCCGGTCCCAGGGCCCGTTCGGCGCGGTGGGACCAGCCCAGCCACAGCCCGAAGGGGATGGCGATCACCACCGCCATCAACAGCCCCCAGCTCACACGGAAGAGCGAGGCCACCGTGAAGCGCACCAACCGGCCATCCGCCGCGAGTTGCCCCAACGCCACGACGACCTGCCACGGCGAGGGCATCAGCGGCGCGTGCCCGAAGTGCACGGCGAGGCTCCATGACAACAACAGAACGGTGATGACCGCTCCGGGCAAGACCCAGCGGGGCAGGTGCTGACTCACGTTTGATCTCTCGGGCGTCCGGCGCGCGTTCAACGGCGCGATGCTGGCCGTGGGAACCCACGCAGCGGAAGGTGAAGATAATCGTTCGTGAGCGCTGGGTCCATCCGCATACCGGTCAAGGGAGCATGCGCAGTGGTGGGCCACCTCGGGGTCTTCCCGGTTGCATCAGCGGTCTCCTAGGATGGAGCGCCATGGCGCATCCCCCCGCTGACGCCTCCTCTCCCCTCTTCAGTGCCATTGCCGCGCTCCAGGGCGAGCGCCCCGGAGAGGTGCTGGATCTGCTGCGCTTGATGTGGACCATCGAGCACGATCTCAACAAGCTGTCGCAGCGGATGCAGGAGAACCTGGGCATCGTCGGTTCGCACCGTGCCGTGCTGCGTTATGTGTCGCTGTTCCCCGGCATCTCGGCCAGCAAGCTCGCGGAGATGTTGCAGCTCCACCCCAGCACCCTCAGCGGGGTCTTCAAGCAGCTCGTCTCCAAGAACCTGCTGGAGCGGCGCGAGGATCCGGACGACGCACGGCGCGCCCGCTTCCACCCCACTCCCGCGGGGATGGCGTTGCTCAGCGAGTCCATGGGCACGGTGGACGCGGTGATCGAGCGTGTGGTCGCCGGCAGCACGCCCGCCGAGCTCCAGGCGACGCGCGCGGTCCTCCAGCGCCTCGCCACCGAGCTCCAGGCGGAGCAGGGCGAACGCGGCAAGTAGCACCCGGCCCCGCGGATACTTTGGCGAGACAAAGCATTGTGGTGGGTGTGGATGCTTTGGAGGGGCAAAGCATTTAACCCAGGTCTCGCACATTGCAGTAACACGCGAAAATCGCTCATAAGTCCATAAAGCGAACTTACAGGGGACAGCCATGGACAACGCCATTCGAGACGTCGTGATTCTGGGAGGGGGCACCGCGGGGTGGATGACGGCGTCCTATCTGCAAAAGACCTTCGAAGGGACGGTCCGCATCACGTTGATGGAGGCGGACTCCATTCCGAAGATTGGCGTGGGCGAGGCGACGATCCCCAACCTGCAGCGCGTCTTCTTCGATCATCTCGGCATCCCCGAGGACGAGTGGATGCGCGAGTGCAACGCCGCCTTCAAGCTGGCGGTGAAGTTCATCAACTGGCGCAAGAAGGAGCCGGGAGCGCCGGACAACCACTTCTACCACTCGTTCGGCCTCATCCCGAACGTGGACAACATCCCCCTGTCCCACTACTGGGTGCTGCGCAACGAGGGGCGGCAGGTGCCCGACGAGGCCGTGGATTACGCGTGCTACCGCGAGCCCTCCGTGATGGACGCCAACCTCGCCCCGCGTTTCCGGGACGGGAGCCGCGCCGTCAACTACGCGTGGCACTTCGACGCGAACCTGGTGGCGGACTACCTGCGGCGCATCGCCATCAAATGGGGCGTGCAGCACGTGGTGGACGAGCTGGAGAGCGTCGAGAAGCACCCGGATGGCAGCATCCGCGCGCTGCGCACCCGCAAGGGCCGGGTCCTGGAGGCGGACCTCTTCGTCGACTGCAGCGGCTTCCGGAGCCTGCTCATGAACCAGGCCATGGGCGAGCCGTTCATCGACATGAGCGACCACCTGCTGTGCGACAGCGCGGTGGCCACGCCCATCCAGCATGACGACGCGCGCTTCGGCATCGAGCCCTACACGTCCGCCATCGCCAAGCGGCACGGGTGGATCTGGAAGACGCCCATGCTGGGACGCTTCGGGACGGGCTACGTGTACTCGAGCCGCTTCTGCTCCCAGGACGAGGCCATCCGCGAGTTCACCGCGCACTGGGGCATCGATCCGGACAAGACGCCGTTCAACCGCATCCGCTTCCGGGTGGGCCGCAACCGCCGCTCCTGGGTGAAGAACTGCGTCAGCATCGGGCTGTCGTCCTGCTTCCTCGAGCCGCTGGAGTCCTCGGGCATCTATTTCATCTCCGCGGCCATCTACCAGCTCGCCAAGCACTTCCCGGACAAGAACTTCAACCCGGTGCTCATCGATCGCTTCAACCGGGAAATCGAGTACATGTTCGATGACTCGCGCGACTTCCTCCAGGCGCACTTCCTCACGTCGTCACGGGATGACTCGCCCTTCTGGCTGGCCAACAAGCATGACCTGAAGCTGTCCGACAACCTCCAGGACAAGCTGCAGACGTGGAAGGCGGGCCTGACGGTCAACATGCCCGTGGCGGGTGAAGAGGCGTACTACGGGAACTTCGAGACCGAGTTCCGCAACTTCTGGACGAACAGCAGCTACTACTGCGTCCTCGCCGGCATGGGCTGGATGCCGGAGCAGCCGCTGGCCACGCTGCGCTACCGGCCCTCGGCCATGGCCCGCGCGGAAGAGGCCTTCCAGAACATCAAGCTCAAGCAGCAGGATCTCCTCGCGCGCCTGCCGAGCCACTACGAGTACCTCCAGCGCCTGCACGGCAAGAACGGAATGGACCTGGCGCGCACCGGCACCTGATGGACGGGCTGGAGCATGCCGACCCCGGGAGCAGACGCTGAGCGGTCCGCTCCCGGGCTGTTCACGTCCGATGCTCGCCGGGCCTACTGGCTCACGCCGGAGCCACCGGAGAACTTCGGCACGAAGTCCGCGGGGGGAACGGCGGCGGGCTCGCGCAGGGGCGGCAGCCCCACGCCCGTGGGCAGCCACGTCTCCTGGAAGGAGGGCGTCCCGAGGTCCGAGGCGCGAATGACGAGCGCGGTGGAGACCTCCGCGAGGACGTGGTCCTCCACCTTCATCAGCTCGGCCCGGGCGCGCAGCGGCTGCTCCTTGCCGAGCACCTCCTGGGCCCGCGCGTCATCCAGCACGTAGAGGAAGGTGCGGAAGGGGCTGGGGCGCTCGCTCAACCCGGGGCCCACCAGCGCGCCCTTGCTCTCCAGCCGCGCCGAGGGCATCGCCGCGCCCGGGCACCCGAGCTGCACGCGCACCGGCGCCTGGCCGAAGCCCGACTTCTCCCACAGCGGGTGGCGCTCCCTGAGCAGCGCCAGGTCCGACTTCAGGGCGCCCAGCAACTCCCCGCTCCGCTCCCTCAGGGCCGGCGCCAGCTCCACGCACACCTGCAGGCCGGTGCGCTCGCCCACCAGCAACGCGTTGTCGAGCATCAGGTGGGGATGTTCTGACTCCACCTCCTCCATTCCCGCGCATCGGACTCCGATGAACAGCATGCCCACCATCGCCACCACGTGGGCCACTTCCCGCCGTGCGAACTTGCTCATGGCTTTCATCCCTCTCACCACGTGTTGGCGCGGTCCGCGATCCGCGTGACCGAGTTCTTGTCATTGGCCGTCGGGTACCAGACCGGGTCGGTGCAACCCATGCTCGAGTACAGGTCGTTGTGCATGACGCTGTTCATGCAGTGCCCGTAGTAGTTCGGGTCCCTGAGGCCCAGGATGTGGCCGGTCTCGTGGTTGATGAACTTGCGCGCGCGGATGTCGTAGCCGTTGACGTGCTCCGTCTGGAGATACGAATACCCCCACTTGTAGTGGGTGTGATACCCGTCGTAGACGGCGTTATCGAACACCACGCAGCTATAATAGCTGCCGCAGAGCGAGACCTCGTTCCAGTCGTCCTTGATGTGGTACTCGTACTCGATGGTGGCGCGCGTGGCCGAGTCGTAGTCGAAGCAGAACTTCGAGGCGCGCCACAGATCGACGCGCCAGTTGGCGGTGCCGTCCCAGATGGTGCTCAGCTTGGCGAGCGTCTCCTCGATGAAGTTGGCCATCCGCGTGCCGTCGATGCTCGCGGTCCGCGACTGGACGCAGTACTGCTCGTCCTGGTCTCCCGGGCTGGTGCTCGTCCCGTTGTTGCCGTGAATCGTGGCGATGTGAAGCTGGGTCCCGCCCGTGTGCGTGTGATTGGCGTGGGCCCTGGGGATGTGGTGCCACGCCACCACCGACAGCACGGCCACCCAGGCCAGGCCTATCCAGCCGGGGGTACCGCGGGGACGCGTGGGTACTTCCGCTTGCTCAGGGAGAGACATGATGCGGCTCCTGTGACCTCAAGGCAGACCGCATCTTCTCATAAATTCATAAATCAAGAATTGCTGGGTAGCATGGGATTAACGGGTTGTGTCGAAAAGAGATCATTCCGATACCCTGCCCACTCCAGGAACCCACCTTCTCTCCCCCACCGGGCGGCGGCTTCGATTCCCGCCGCTTCCACGAGTCCTGCTTTTTGGGAAGCGCAGGGGCCCCACACCGTCCCCCTCGGGAACGTCACGTTCCCGCCTGGGAAGCAAGCCCCGGCGCGCGAGTACAGCACCTCACAGACCCTACGGCTTGACCCGGCTGTCAGCCGCTCTCTGTGATCAACGGATTTGGCTCCAGCTCGGGCGGCTCGCCCGGAGAGGTGCGGCAATGTCTAGGCATTCTGTCGATACTCGCCCCGTGGACACACGGCGGCCCCTGCGCGCGGGTGCGCTTGCCCTGGCGGCGCTGATGCTGGTGACAGCGTGCGCCACGGAGGCCCCCATGAGGAGAGGCTTGACGGCTTCCCGTTACCATCCGCCGGTGCCGCATGATTCGCCCGAGCCGTGGGCGCTGGAACCGGAAGCCGAGGGAGGGGGCCAGCAGGGAGAGGCTTTCTTTGCCAAGCTGCCCACGGACTTCGCGCCTGTGCAGGTGAGTGACGCCGAGTTTTCGGCAGCCATGACAACGATTTGGCTCAACATACCGCTTCGGGTGGCCGCGTCCCGACCCCCGTTGTATGTCGGCCGTAGGCTGGCGTTGGCTTCCGCGCCCTTGAGTGGCGAAGAGTGGCAATCAGACCTGGCCCGGTCCTATGGGCATTTTTGTGAGCGGTGCGGCACTCCAGGCGATTGCCTGACGCTGTTTGAAGACGGGCCCCGCATTCAGGATGACGACAAGCGAAGTCTTGCGCTCATCCTGGCGGTTGGGCCAGCCCTGGAAGGCGTAAACGCGGAAGTGCGGGCCATGCTCGACCCTACGCGAATGCTCGCAATGCTGAGCATTAGTATCACGGCTTATATGGCGCTGCTGCTGGCGCCAGTGCCCGAGCCAATAACGAAGGGCGCGGCCCTGGTGTTTAGCGCCGCCCTGTGGGGCTATCTTGGTTACGAATTCTTCGACCTGCTGCGGGCCTATGCGCAGCTTTACGAGGATGCACCCCGGGCCTCTACTTTTGCGGAGCTGCGCGAGATTGGCAAGCGTTTCGGGCGTGTCATCGGCCCCAACAGTGTGCGGATTCTCGTCATCGTGGGGACGGCGGCCATTGGTGAAACGGTGGCCCTTGCTTCCAAGGCCCCAAAGCTCCCCGGATTTACGCAAGCGTCGGAGAGAGTCGCGACTCGTACCGGGTTGGGCCTGCTGGAGACTGCAACCGGAGCCGAGCGCCTTATTGTCTCTGTGCCAGAGGGGACGCTCCGCGTGGTGTTGGCGCCTCATGCCGTGGCCATGGCTGCCCGGGGCGTTGCCGCTGGGAGTCCTGCCCCGAGTCGGGGTAATCTCCTGCCGAACGGACACAGGGCGTGGGGGTCGTTTGGTGGCTTCAAGTCGGCTATGGGAAAGGCGGGCCCCGGAAAGGAATGGCATCACATCGTGGAGCAGACTAAAGGCAACGTGAAGCGGTTCGGGGGCAACGCCCTACAAAACACCGAGAACATCATTGCGCTAGACAAGACTCTTCACACCGATGTGAGCCGCCTCTACTCTTCGATTCGCTATGACATTACCGGCTCGTCCACGCTGACCGTTCGGAAGTGGCTAAGCAGTCAGTCTTACGAAGCGCAGCGGGCGTTTGGCTTGCTTGCAATCAAGAACGTGCAGAGTGGGATATGGTGAAGAGTCTCGAAAAGCTCGTTGAAGAATTTGCTTATCACGTACAGGCCCAGAATGAGGAGATTTTCAAGGGGGACGCGAGGACCGGAAACAAACATGCAAAAAAAGCTCTTGCCGCTTTCATGCAACTCCGCTCTCACGGAGATGTCGGGCGCGATGCGCTCACGGTGTTGTTCTCACATCCTCGCATGGACGTGCGGGTAATGGCTGCCGTGTTCCTGCTCCGCCACCGGACGGCTGAGGCTAAAGCAGTTTTGAAAGAGGCGGCAAAAGGGCAAGGGTTGGTTCCGTTCGGCGCTTCCGAAGCCTTGAAGCGGTGGGAAGAGGGCACTTGGGCCCTGGACCTTGCCGACGATGAGGCGGGGCAGTCAGGGAAACCCCGCCCGGCGCCGCCGACCAAGCGCAGCCGACCAAGCACGGAGCGTGCCGCTACTGATAGGCAGAGCGCAAGCAAGCGGGACAAACCCAGCAGTTGATCTTGAGTGGGGGTGCGCAAGGGCCCGGCAGGCGAAGCTCGGGCCGGCGGAGGCCCCAGGGCAGCACGGCAGCCACTCGATCACGTCCGCCAGACAGTGGGGGCGGCGTTGCGCCGTCCCCTGAGCAACCCTGGTGGCGGATACCCTCCGGTTCGGGAGACAGGCTTTGAACCTGTCTCCCCTTGGCCCTACTTCACGTCGCCGTTGGCGGTGGTGCCTTCCGTCGGGCTCAGCAGGATGGGGGGCCGGTCCTTGCCCTCCACCGTGCGCTGCAGCTCGATCTCCTGCAGCAGCACCGGCGGCGCCACCGTGGACACCGGCACGTTCCCGCTCTCCGCTCCGCAGTAGCCGTTGAAGATGCCCTGCTTGCGGCCCGTCGCCATGATCCGGTTCATCGACGACAGCGGCGTGCCCACGATCTCCACTCCGCGCACCAGCGACTCCTGCCCCGTCTTCACGTCCACCCGGTACACCATCCGCGGCACGCCCTTGAACGCCTGGTAGCCGTAGCTCGAGGTGTTCGTGTTGCCACCCGTGATGTCCCGGATGATCAGCCCGTACGGCTTGCCCTGCCGCTTCGCCTCGGCGATGAGCTGCTTCTTCAGCTCCGCGTCCTCCACCTGCTTCGTCGACTCGATGATCAGGTTGGCCATGCGCGCCACCGGCTTGCGCGTGCCCTGGCTGCGCCCGTGCCCGTTGGACTGCATGAAGCCCTCCACCGGCCGCCTCGACAGCAGGTAGCCCTTCAGCACGCCCTTCTCCACCAGCACCGTCCGCTGCCCCTTCACCCCCTCCTCGTCGTACTCGTAGTAGCCGTTGAGCGGCTCATCCCGCAGCCTGCGCACCGTCGGGTCATCCACGATGCTGATGAACGGCGGCAGCACCTGCTTGCCCACCTGGCCCCGGAACGTCTTCCCCTCCCCTTCCCCATCCTGCCGGTCTCCCTCCAGCCGGTGCCCCATCGTCTCGTGGAAGAGCACCCCCGAGGCCTCCGCCGCCAGGATCGCCGGCCCCGTGTACGGATCGATCGCCGGCGCCTTGCGCAGCGCCAGCAGCTCCTCGATGACCTTGGCGGTGGCCTCGGACAGCTTCTTGTCGTCCGGCAGCCCCGCCTCGGTGGGCGCGTAGTAGTTGCGCGAGTTGTCCAGCAACTGCCCGTCCTCCGCCCGCGTCACCGCCATCACGTGCAGCCCGTACATCGTCTCTTCCGTCACGATGCGGCTGCCCTCGCTCGACACGAACAGGCGCCTCTGCTTGTCCGCCGTCACCCGCACCTCCGAGTCGAAGATCTCGGGGTGTGCCTTGAAACGCGCCGACACCTCGCGCGCCACCCGGACCCAGCGGTCATGGTCGAACGGGAAGGCCACCGCCGGCTGCACGTACGTCGCCGCCTTCTCCTTGGAGAAGGACGCCGCCTGCTTCGGATCCTCCACCGCGTAGACGTTATCGGCCTTCTTCTTGAGGAACTGGGAAAGCGCCGCCTTGTACTTCTCGTCCGTCACCAGCCACAGCGAGGTGCGCAGCGCCAGGGGCGAGTCGTCGATGGGGGCGTCCTTGTGGGCGACGTAGCTGGAGCCCTTGCCGCCGCCGAAGAAGTCGTATTCCTCGGGGCCCGAGTTGTCGAAGTCGTACGAGCCCACCCGCACGTCCACGTACAGTTTGCGCTCGCGGAACGAGTCATCCAGGAAGATCGCCCCGTACCGGGCGACGATGCCGTGCTGCTCCCCCTCCTTGAGCTGGTAGCTCATGAAGTACGGAGGCTCGTGGTTCTGCAGCTTGAGCTGCTTCTGGTTGCGCTGAAGCTCCTCCGCCATGGCGTCCAGCAGCGTCACGCGCGCGTCCGGGGCGGGCGCGGCGGCGGTGAGCAGGACGGAGGCGGCGAGCAGGGGAAGGACTGGCCAGTTTCGGATTCGCACGCCCCGACTCTAACCGAGCCGGCTCCGGCAGGCATGTTCCTCCTACCCAGTACGGTGGGTGAAAGAGCCCGCCCCGAAGCGCTCGCCTGGACGGGGTGCGTCCGGTAGACAGCACCGCGAACCGGGAAACCTCAGGAGACGTTCATGGACGACAAAGTGGTGGTGATCACCGGGGCGAGCGCGGGCATCGGGGCCGCCCTGGCGGAGCTGGCGGGCAAGAAGGGCTGGAAGGTGGTGCTCGCCGCGCGGCGCGAGCCCGAGCTGCGTCAGGTGGCGGCTCGCGTGGGCGCCGAGGCCCTCCCGGTCGCCGCCGATGTCTCGCGGCGTGAGGACGTGCGGCGAATCATGGACGCGGCGCTCGCCCGCTTCGGCCAGGTGGATGTCTGGGTGAACAACGCGGGCCGCGGCATCAGCAAGCTCGTCTCCGAGCTCACCGACGAGGACTTCGACGAGATGATGCGCGTCAACGTCAAGTCCGCCCTCTACGGCATGCAGGCCGTGCTGCCGCATTTCCAGTCGCGCGGGCGCGGGCACATCATCAACGTCTCGTCCATGCTGGGGCGGGTGCCGTACGTCCCCGTACGCTCGGCCTACAACGCGGCCAAGCACGCGCTCAACGCGCTCACGGCCAACCTGCGCCAGGAGCTGCGCGAGCGCTACCCGGGCATCCACGTCACCGCGTTCCTGCCCGGCGTGGTGGCCACCGAATTCGGCGTGAATGCGCTCGGCGGCGGCATGGACTCGCGCAAGATTCCCGGCGCGCAGTCCGTCGAGGAGACCGCCGCGGTCCTCCTGGACACCATCGAGCGGCCCCGCCCGGACGTGTACTCGCGGCCCGAGTACCGGCAGCAGGTCATCGCGTACTACTCGTCCGAGGACCTGGCCATCCCCGAGCCCGGCGCGCCCGCGAACAAGCGCCCGTGAAGAAAAAGGAGGCCCTGCCCCGGCGCCCCCCCTCACGGCGCCGCGGCAGGGCCTCCGGCGTTCCGGTGGGACGGCAACCGGGCCGGCCCCCCTTCACGCCTGACTGACTAGGCCTTGGTGACCTTCTCGCGTCCCGGGCCCACGTTCTTGCAGGCGTTGCGCGTGTCGACGACGCACTGGGACTGCTTCACCACCATGTTGTAGTCGATGCAGGAGTGGTCCGTGAGGATGACGACCGCGTCGTACTGCGCGAGCGTCTCCGGGTTCAGCGGCACCGACTGCATCGTGAAGTGGAAGCCGTGGCCCTCCTCGAGGCGGGGCACGTACGGGTCGTGGTACTCGACCTCCGCGCCCTTCTCCTTGAGCAGCGTGATGATCCGGAGGCTCGGACTCTCACGCATGTCGTCGATGTCCTTCTTGTACGCCGCGCCGAGGCAGAGCACCTTCGCCCCGTTGAGCGTCTTCTTCGTCTTGTTGAGCGCCTCCATGGTCCGGGTGACCACGTAGTACGGCATCTGCGTGTTCACCTCGCCGGCCAGCTCGATGAACTTGGTGTGGAACTCGTACTCGCGCGCCTTCCACGTCAGGTAGAAGGGATCGATGGGGATGCAGTGGCCGCCCAGGCCGGGGCCCGGGTAGAAGGCCTGGAAGCCGAAGGGCTTCGTCGCCGCGGCGTTGATGACCTCCCACACGTCGATGTTCATCCGGTCGCAGAGCATCTTCATCTCGTTGACCATGGCGATGTTGACGCAGCGGTAGATGTTCTCCAGCAGCTTGGCCAGCTCGGCCACGCGGGTGGAGGACACCGCCACCGTCTCCTTCAGCGCGCTCGAATAGAGCGCCTGCGCCACCTCGAGGCACGCCGGGGTGTGGCCACCGACGATCTTCGGGATCGTCTTGGTGTTGAAGTTCTTGTTGCCCGGGTCCTCACGCTCGGGGCTGAAGGCCAGGTGGAAGTCCACGCCCGCCTTCAGGCCGTTCTTCTCCAGCAGCGGCTTGAGCACCTCGTCCGTGGTACCCGGATAGGTGGTGGACTCCAGGATGAAGAGCTGACCGGGACGGACGTGAGGCGCGAGCGCCTCGCCCGTCTTGATGATGTAGCTCATGTCGGGCTCACGCGACGCCGTCAGCGGCGTGGGCACGCAGATGATGATGCAATCCATCTCGCGGGCCTTCGCGAAGTCCGTCGTCGCCTGCAGCTTGCCCTTGCTCGTCAGCTCTGCCAGCGGTGCGCTGGGGATGTGCTTGATGTAGCTCACCCCCTTGCCGATGTTCTCCACCTTCCGCGAGTCCACGTCGAGCCCCACCACGGGGAAGCCGGCCTCCGCGAACGCCATGCCCAGAGGCAGACCCACGTAGCCCATCCCCACCACGCCCACCCTCGCCTCCCGCCGGCGGATCTGCTCCAGCAGCGGGCTCACCATGACGCGCATCTGACTCACCTCTCCTGAAGGCGTGCGGGTCCCCCCGTCACGCCCCGTCACGAGTCTTCAACTGAAGACAACCACCCACCTCAACCACACCGGGGGCGACACCCGCACCCCGAACACCACCACCTGCGACGGCACCACGAGGCCGTACCCTGGCGAATACCGGGACGGCTCCAACCGCGGCTCCAGGCCCGCCGCGAAGAGCACCAGTGCCTCCGGTGCTTCCGCGGGACCCAACTCCACACCCATTGCCTCGAAACCCTTGGGCGCCTCCGGGACACGCAGCGCCCGCGCGAGCTGCTCGGGCGTTGGCGCCTTCATTCGCGCCTCGCGGTCCGGAAGGTGGATCCTCCCCTTCACATCGTGAAGCCCCACCCCCACCAACGCGTCCGTCACCCCGAGCGCACGCTCGCGCTTGTCCAGCACGAAGGTGCGCTCCACCCCCACAGGCGAGGACAGCGCGCGGTAGCCATCGTGGCGCACGGTGAGGCGATCCAGCTCCGCGCCGGGCTGGAAGATCTGCACGCGGGCCCGCGCCGCCTCGGGCAGCGCGAAGAGCCGGCCCGGATCCACCGGGGCCTGCTCCACGCCATCCACCTCGAGCGTGTTGTGCGCGGCGGTGGAGCGGAACGCGTTGCGCATCGCCGGCTCGCGTGTGTACGTGCCCGTGCCCGGGTCCACGATGACGGGCCGCCCACGCAGGTGCAGCTCGAAGGAGAGCTTGTCGTTGTGGCTGTGTCCGCCCACCCCGCCCTGCCCTTGCGCGCCGGCGCTCACCGTCACCACCGCGCCCGCTCCGCGCAGCACGTGGAAGCCCCCCGCCGGGTAGCTCACCGAGCCCGCGGGCCGCGCCGCGGGCAGACTCCGGAAGGATTCGAGACCCGACAGTCCGAGCAGCCAGGCGGCCTCGTCCGGGAAGGGTCCCTCCGCCAGCTTCGCGTCACCGAAGAGGGCCGCTCCCAGCGGTGCGAGGTAGCCCTGCTCGCGTGAATCCCGCTCCTGGAAGGGGAAGACGCGGCCCGAGTCGTTGTCGCCCACCTGCGGCGCCAGCCCCCGCTCGGAGGCTTCCAGGCGCGCGAGGCCTCGTACATGCGGTGCAGCCGCGCCGCGTACCGCGCCCCCAGGTCCACGCCCTGGCCCCGCGCCACCACCAGCGCCAGGGTGAAGAGCTCCACCGACAACCGGTGGTAGGGCACGGAGCCCTCGAAGGAGGTGCCCTCCGCATGCACCTGCGCCGCCATCTGCGTGCGCAGCCCCGCCACCGCGCGCGCCACCTGCCTCGGGGCGTCCGGCAGCTCCGGGAAGAGCAGGCCCGTCACCAGCAGGCCCACGTAATTGGAGACGAGGTGGTTGTTGGGCACCGCGCCCTTGTCCTCCAGGTGCGCCTCCACCCAGGCGGTGTGCTCGGCCAGCGACTCCAGCACCGGCACGAGGAACTCCGGCCTGCGCGCCTCGGGTGCGTCCGAGAACATCACCAGCGCCTGCGCCAGGTTGGCCGCACGCAGCGCCACTTCCATGCCGCACGTCCAGTGAACCCCCTGCCCCACCGGGTTGGCCTGGAGGAAATCCAGCGTCCGCGCCACGAAGGCCCGCGCGAAGCCCCGGCGTGCCTCCTCGCCGCGCTCCGCCCAGTACCCCTGACCGAGCGCCACCAGACAATCCAACCGGCCGATCACCCAGGGGAACTTGGGATCCACCCCCGGCCGCTCCAGCCGGAGCTGCTCCACCGGGACGACCGGGTAGCGGTAGCCGCTCACCGGATCCCTGCTCCAGTCGACAGGCTGGCCCTCGCCGAAGCACACCCGGGTCCCGAAGACGTCGTACTCCCCTCGGAGCGCGGCCCGGGCCCGCTCCAGGGCGCGTTCCCCGGCGCCGGGCAGCTCCGCGAGCGCCTCCAGAAGGGAGGAGCGCTGCCGCACCTCGCACCAGGCCCCGCCCGGACGCGACGACAGCGCCCGCTCGGCCAGCTCCTCCGAGGTGGAGGCACCGAAGGCCTCCAGCAGCCTCGGCTCCTCGAGCCGCTCGCGCCTCCGATAGAGGGCCTGGCGCGCCACCCCCTGGACCCGCCGCGCCATCCCCCGGGCGAGCCCTCCCGGCGCGAGCCGTGCGATCGTCGAGTAGTATCCCAGCGTCCTCATTGCAGCTCCGTCCCATCCCGGACGAGAGCGATAGCAAGTGGTCGGCCAGCGCTGGCGTAAGGAAATCCGGGGTTTGGGAACAAGGAATCCCCGCAGGCCAGTAAAAAGGTTGGATGGCTTGGGGTATGGGTGGGAAAGGGTTTTCCTTCCGTCACCCTTTCGGTTCCCACGCAGGGCTGCGTTGCACCGTTCGCCCACCGTGGCCATTCCTCCTGTGTGCAGGCGGGTGCTTGGATTGGGTGGCGCGTGGGGCGAAGTGTCAGCGCCTCCGAGGTGGAGCGAGCAGTCTCGGCCGTAGCCGAGCGGGCGCTTCACCACGGGGCGAAGGCAGGACTCGCTGCGCTCGTGGAGTCGGTGGTGCGTCTGACGGAGACGCCGGGGGCCGCCCTGTATGCGGGTGGCCAGTGCGTGGCGCTCGCGGGGACGGCACCGCCCGTTCCCACCCGGGCCCATCCTCTTCAGATGATGAAGGATGGGCGCACCACCCTGGTGCTGGGCACGCCGTGCGTGGACACCACGGATCGGCAGCAGCTCCATCGCCTGACGGCCCTGGGCAGCGCGCTGCTGGCGTGCCGGGCGCGGGAGGAAGCGGCCCGGGCCGAGCACAAGCGGCTGCGGCTGGAGCGGCTGCGGCTGATGGAGCAGCTCGCGCACCGGGAGCGGGCCTGGTCCCGCGCGGCGCATGACCTGCGCACGCCGCTGCTCGTGATGCAGGGGTATATCGACATGATGACCAAGGGCATGGCGGGGGTGCTCACGCCTGCCATGCAGCGCTACCTCGAGCGCATGGGCCGGGCGGCGGGAGAGATGAACGTCCGTCTCCAGCAGCGGCCCTCGGGCGAGGACGTCCCCGCGGAGGATCTGCGTGCGGCGTTGAGCGCCACTTTCGGACCCGGGCGGAACGGCGCCGCGCGGTTGGAGCTGCCCCCGGGGCCGGTGTTGCTCCGGATGCCGAGGACGGGCTCGGCCCTGCTGGTGCGGACCCTGGAGCGGCTGCTGTCGGGGGCCGGAGCCTCCGAGGTGTTGCTGCGGATGGATTCACCGGACGGGGTGGATGCGTGGCGGCTGCTCGTGCAGGCCCGTGCGCAGCTCCCGGTGCCGGAGAAGGCACTCCAGTCCCTGGAGCGGCTCGCGCGAAGATGGCAGGTCCGGGTTTCCGTGCGGGAGACGCCCGAGCTGGAGCTGACCGTGCTGCTCCCGCGCCTCCCGGGTTAGCGGATGCGCTATAGCTGCGCTCCGATGACCCTCGCTCCGACGTTGTACGACTTCCAGATCGCCTTGAGCCACGTCGATCGCGCGATCGACCAGCCGCAGTTGGGCTTCAAGGTCGCACGCCACCCGTCCGAGACCATGCAGCGCGTCTGGCTGCGGGTGATCGCGTTCTGCTGGCTGTGGGAGGAGCGGCTGGCCTTCGGCAAGGGTCTGGGCGAGCCCGATGAGCCGGACCTCGAGTGCCGCGACTACACCGGCCTGATCACGAGCTGGGTGCGCGTGGGCAAGGCGGACCCGCTGAAGATCCAGCGCGCGGTCGATCAGAACCCGCACGCGAAGGTGTCGGTGCTGTTCGAGTCTCCCCAGCGGCTCGAGGCGTTCCTCACCGAGGCGCGCGAGGTGAAGGCCCTGCGCGTGGCGAAGGCCGAGCTCGCGGCGATCGACGCCGACCTGCTGCGCGCGCTCTCCGGCTTCGACTCCCGGCGGATCAAGCTGTCGCTGACCCTGGTGGGCGATCACGCCTATGTCGAGTGCGAGGGGCAGAGCTTCGACGGTCCGCTGACCCGCGCCTCCCTGTGAAGCTCGAACGCCACGTCGGAGGGCTCTCGCTCGCGCGCAAGGCCAACTACCTGCGTGCGCGAGGCTGGCGCGAGGAAGACGGCGGCTGGTCGAGTGAAATCTTCGGCCTGCTGCCAATGGCCAAGGCCGTCCACCACCAGCTCACCGATGACCTCAGCCAGGCGCTCCGCAAGCGGGGGTGGCTGGTGGCCGGGTTCTCCGAGCGCGGCTATGTGAAGATGCGCGATGGCGAGCAAGGCAAACCGTGCTCCTTGCCCAAGGCCCTGCGCACCCAGGCCCGCCGCGAGAAACGGCCCGTCGCCGAGCTGACCTATGAGCTGTTCCTCGCGGCGCTGCTCGAGGCGGAAGGCGCCTAGGCGTCCGTTCACGATGTTCAAAGGTGAGCGCATGCACCCCGGCCGCGATTCGTTCCCGGTGCAGTAGGACAGACTCCGAAGCTGGCCCCGGCCCATACCGGGGGGCTGGGAGCAACCACGATGAAGCACAAGGAAGCGACGACGGTGACCGTACCCGGACCCGCGGGGCGGCTGATGGCGACAGTCGAAGGCGACGGTGGCATCCCCGTCCTCTTCGTGCACGACTTCGCCGCCGACCGGACGCACTGGGCCGAGACGCAGCACGGCCTCGCGACCCGCAGCGTCTCGTTCGACCAGCGCGGAATGGGCGAGAGCAGCGGCGGCCATGGCCCCTTCGGCGTGGAGGCCTCGGTGGAGGATGTCACCGCCGTTGCCGACGCGCTGCTGCCCGAGAAGTTCGTCCTGGTGGGCCACGGCTTCGGAGCCGCGGTGGCCGGTGCCTACGCCTCGTACTACCCCGAGCGGCTCGCCGGGCTCCTCTATGTCGAGCCGGTAGGAGACATGCGCCGCACGGAGAAGGCCGACATCGCCGCCTGGCTCGAGAACTTCAGCGAGGCGAAGTACGGCAGCTTCCACGAGCACTGGTTCACGCCCCTGCTCCTCGAGGCGAAGGAGAAGACGCGCGCGCTGGTCATGAAGACGCTGCGGACCTCGCGGCGGGAGGCCGTCGCCGGAAACATGGAGTCGCTCTTCCGCCATGACCCGGGCGAGGCCTTCGAGCGCTTCAAAGGACCCACCCACGCGCTGGTCGCGTTCACCACTCCGGAGACGCTGGTGGCCCAGCGGCCCGAGCTGTCCCGCTCGGTGCTGCCGCACGCGAGTCACTGGCCGATGTTGGACGCGCCCCAGTGGTTCCACACGGAGCTGGTCCATTTCCTCGGGCGCTGCAAAACCGGGCACTGAGCCACTCCGCGCCCTCTTTTCCTCAAGGAATGGGAAGTTTCGGGGGAAGCAACTCGAAAATGCGTCCCCCGATAATCCTTTTGTCTCCGCCAGCAACGGCGGGCCACTTCCACCAACGCAGTTCGTCATCCCTATAGGGGAACGAGGGCAAGACCATGGGCTTTCTCAAGGGCATCGGCAAGGCAATCGGCGGTATCGCGCGCACGGTGGGCAAGGTCGCGGACGTCGTCGGCAAGGTGACCAACTTCCTGCAGAAGCCGCTGGACCAGATCATGGCGCCCGTGAAGAAGCTGGTGGGCGGCGCGCTGGACAAGCTGCCCTTCGGCATCGGCAACTTCATCAAGCCCTTCGCCGACAAGTTCCTGGACAACGCCCTGTCCTTCGTCGCCGGTGGCCCGCTGGGTGGCCTGGGCCTGCTGACCAAGGCCATGCCCACCATCAAGAAGCTGGGCGACCTGGCCGAGGCGGTCGGTGGCATCGCCAAGAAGGTCGGCGACGCGCTGCCTCCCCAGGGCGGCATCAACCTGCAGAACATCTTCGCCCACGCCCACGCCCACAAGCTGCTCGAGGCGGCCTGAGCCCCTCGCGTCCCTGAACGCGTCGCAGACGCGTCACATGAACAAGGGCCGGTCTTCCCTCTACGGGAGGCCGGCCCTTCGTGTTTCGCGAGGGGATTGGGATAGCCTGCGGCCGTGAATTCCCCACAACCGGAGTCGCCGCCACCCCTGAAGGTGCTGGTGGAGCAGGCACGCTCACCCAACGCGGGCCGTGCCGAAGTGGACGCACTGCTGCGCGGTCTCGCCCAGCCGCCGCGGCCCGGCGAGGAGGCTCACGAGCGGGCGGAGCTGCTCCGCCGCATCCTCGACGACAAGCGGCTGCGCTCGTTCATCGGGAGCCAAGGCCGGCAGGTGCACGGAGCCGCGGCCCAGGCGATGGTGGCGCTGGGTGAGCCGTATTCACAGCAGCTCTCCCCGCAGGACCGCGTGGCGATGCGTGCGGCCGAGACCCGCGCGTCTCAGTCCCCCGTATCCCAGTCCCGCGCGGCCCCGTCCCGCGCCGAGCCCGCCGACAGTCAGGACGAGGCCCAGGAACCTCTGGCCGAGGGGATCTCCCTCCGGCAGAGCTTCGGGCGCATGCTCCTCATGGTGGTAGGCGCCGTCGAGCTGTACGTCATCCTGTTCCACATCGCCCCGCGCCAGGGACTCCCGCTCGTGCCGCTGATGTTCTCCGTGGGCACCACCTTCGTGCCAGCGTGGTTGGCAGCCTCCCCAAAGGCCGTGGCCCACCGCGGGCGGCACTTCTCCTATCTCGGACTGGTACTCTTTCCCTGCGCGCCCATGGCGTTGGGAGCCGTCGCCTTCTTCGTGCTCGGCTCTTCCAAGCCCACGAGCACTGATTACCTGTTTCTCTACGTCCCCCTGGCGATGGTGGCCGCACGGCTGGTGGCGGCGGGGTGCCTGTACACACGGCCCAGGAAGTGACCTCAGGGCTCCCCTTCGGGAGCCTGCACCACGCGCGCGGCACGCACCGCCGCCCGCCGCCGCCCCCAGCGCACGCCGAGCACGCCCAGGGCCACCACCAGCGCCGCGAGCAGCAGCCACCGCAAGCCGCCCCGCACGTCCGCGAGCACCTGGGGGCCGAACCGGAAGCCCAGCCACGTCATCCCCATGGCGGGAATCCACGCCGCGGCGGCATCGGCCAGGAGGAACCGGCGGTAGGGCAGCCCGGTGGCTCCCGCCAGCAGGAACGCCGGGGCGCGCAGTCCCGGCAGGAAGCGCGCGAGGAACACCGCCATCGCCCCTCGCCTCGCGAACATTCCCTGGAGCAGCCCGATGCGCGCGGGCGTCAGCATCTTGGACAGCTTGGGATGCGAGAACACCTTGGGCCCCAGCGAGCGGCCGATCCGGTACAGCGCACTGTCCCCGGCGACGATGCCCAGATAGGCGGCGATCGCCATGACGGAGAGGCTCGCGCCACTATGCGCGACCACCAGCCCACCGGTGATGATGACGAGTTCCTCGCTCAGCGGCGCGCCGACTCCGCACAGAACGAGGAGCAGGAACACCGCCGGATACGAGAACCCCGCGATCCATAGTGCGACCTGCGCCTCCACGCCGCCTCCTGGTCCCCGGCAACATGGACATGCCGGGACACGGGGAAAAGGGGAGCCCCCCTGAGGGGAAGGCCCCGCCCCCTCGCCTGCTCAGGCGCCCGAGGGCAGAAGCTGACGCACCAGATCCAACAGTTTGCCGCGCTCCACCTCGCGCTTGACGAGGTAGCCATCCGCCCCCGCGTCCAGGCCGGCCGCCCGCTCCTGCGGACTGTCCAGCGAGGTACAGAGGATGACGGGGAGGTGCGACAGCTTGGGATGGGAGCGGATGCGGCGGGTGAGCCCGATGCCATCCAGCCGCGGCATCTGCCAGTCACTCACCACGAGCTGACAGGGCGTGCGCTCGAGGATGCCCAGCGCCTCCTCGCCATCACCGGCCGTCACCACCGAGTAGCCGGCGATCTCCAGCAGCGACTTGATGGCGAAGCGGGTGGTGAGCGCGTCGTCGCACACGAGGATGTGCGAGCGGCGGACCTCGGTGGCGGCGCGCAGCACCACCGGAGCGGCGGCCACGCGCAACAACTCGGGGGCGTTGAGCACCGGCACCACGCTGCCGTCATCCAGCACGGCGGCCCCGGCCAGGTGCGACACGGTCTGCAGGTGCCGCCCCAGCGAGCGGACGACGATCTCCTGCTGGCCCACCACCGCGTCCATGGCGAACACCGCGCGCACGCCGCCGAGCGCCAGCACCATGGCCGTCTGCGGCTTGCCCGACTCGATCGCCAGCGGCAGCCGGGGCATTCCGATGGCCGTGGAGAGGGGGTGGAAGGGCAACTGCTCGTCCTCCACGCGCGCCACCACGTGCCCGGCCACGGTGCCCACGTCCGCCGGCGCCAGGCGCAGCACGCGCTCCACCGCGTCCGAGGGAATGGCCACCACCGCCGTGCCCGTCCGCACCAGCAGCCCCAGCGCGCCCGCGAGAATCAGCGGCAGGTCGATGGTGAAGCGCGTGCCCTGGCCCTTCTCGTAGGAGAGGTCCACCGCGCCCTGCAGCCGCGTGGCGGTGGTCTGCACCACGTCCAGGCCCACGCCGCGCCCGGACGTCTCCGTTACCTGATCCCTCGTGGAGAAGCCCGGCTCGAAGACGAGCCGCGCGGCCTGCATCTCGGTGAGCTTGGCGGCTTCCGCCTCGGTGAGCAGCCCGCGGCGCACGGCCGTGGCCCTCACGTTCTCCGGGGACAGGCCTCCGCCGTCATCCTCCACCACCACCGCCAGCCGCGTGCCCCGGGGCTCCACGCGCACCGTGAGCTGTCCGCGCGGCGTCTTGCCCGCGGCCGCACGCTGGGCCGTCGTCTCGATGCCATGGTCCAGCGCGTTGCGCACCAAGTGCTGCAGCGGATCCTTCAGCACGTCGACGATGCGCCGGTCGATGCGCACGTCTCCACCGGCGAGCACCAGCTCCACGTCCTTGCCCAGCCGCGCCGCCAGCTCACGCACCGTGCGCTTGAGCGGCTCCAGCACCTGCGAGGCCGGCACCATCCGCAGATCCCGCAGGTCGTCGCGCACCACCTGGGCCACCAGCGCGAGCTGCTCGCCCTCGCGGTGCACGTCCTTGGAGAGCTGCACCAGCCGCTTCTGCACGCCGCGCACCTGCCCCACCCCGGCGCGCAGCGACTCCAGCGCGCCTCCGCCACCGGAGAGCGCGAGCTGCTGGGCCGCGCGCTCCAACTGCAACAGGGCCTGGTGCGTCTGCTCCAACAATTCCCGGTGCGCCTCGGCGCGGCGAAGCTGCTGCGCCCGGCCCGCCGCGAGCTGCTCCACCTGGAGCGCCAGCGAGTCGAGCGTCCGCACGGACACGCGCACCGCCCGGTCCATGTCCGCCTGGCGCCTGCCAGCCGCCGAGCGGGCCGTCACCTCGGGCTCCGCCGGGGCCGCCGCGGGCTCGGCCGGAGTCTCCTCGGCGAGCGACTCCAGGGCACCGCGAAGCTGCACCAGCGCCCCCGCGATGTCCGAGGCCGCCACACTGGCCCCGACGCCCGCCTCCTCCATGCGCGCGAAGCCCGTGCGCACGGAGCTCGCCAGCGACTCCACGGCGGAGATGCCGGCGGTGTTGGCCGCGGCCTTGAGCAGCTCGGCCAGCCCCACCGCCTCCCAGACGGCGCCCGGCCTGTCCTCCAGGCCCGGCGAGCACAGCCGGCCCAGCGACGTCTCCAGCTTCTCCAGCGTCTGCAGGCCGTCGCGGCGGAACTGCGCCGGCACCCTCGCCTTCACCTCGGGGACCTGCTCGAAGCCGCCACGCCCGAGCGCGCCCAGCAACTGGCCCAGGCCCTCGATGGCCGGCATCTCGCCGGAGTCCCCGCGGTTGAGCGCGGCCTCCATGGCGGAGAGGATCCGCAGCGTCGTCTCCACCAGTCCGGGAGGCGGCACATGGCCGGGAGCGCAGCGCGCCAGCCCGTCCTCGAGCGCGTGCATGAGCTGCTCGATGTCCGCCAGGCCCAGACTGGCCGCGGAGCCCTTGAGGCTGTGCACCTCCCGCTTGAGCGCGGTGAGCTGCTCCGACGCTTGATCCGCCGTGCCCTGCTCCAGCCCCAGCACCGCGGTGCCAATGGTCTGAAGCTGCTCACGCGTCTCCGCGGCGAAGATCGGCCAGAGGCTCCGCAGAACCCGAGGATCCATTCGTTTCTCGCCCTATCCCCGCCCCACCACCGCGGGATCGCTGAGCTGGACGATGTCCAGCACCATCAACCGCTCCCGGGTGAGGAACGTGAAAGGTCCAGGCGGAGGGTGCGACAGGTCCGCCCGAGGCAGCTCCTGCCGTCCGTCCACCTCTTCGGCCGCCAGTCCGAAGAACTCCTCGGACACCTCGACGACCACCACGCGCGTCAGGTCGGACATGCCGCCCCCTTCCAGGCCGAGCACCTGCCGCAAGTCCAGCACCGGCACCACGCGCGA
Organism: Archangium gephyra; assembly: GCF_049060025.1. Classification (GTDB taxonomy): domain Bacteria; phylum Myxococcota; class Myxococcia; order Myxococcales; family Myxococcaceae; genus Archangium; species Archangium gephyra_A. Next base: position 10,617,907 of record NZ_JBMEQQ010000002.1, on the reverse strand, counting down.
GCGCGACACCAGCGCGCCCAGCACGTACCGCGGCGCTCCCGGCAACGGGCACAGGCCCTTGGATTCCAGCACGTGGTCCACCGCGTCGATGGGCACGGCGTAGCGCTCCCCCCCCACGCGGAAGGAGAGCACCGACATGGTCTCGCGCCGCTCCTCATGGCGCGACTCGGCCAGCGCGCGCGCACGATCGGCGAGCACCTCGCGGCGGCGCTCCGGGCTGAGCACCTGCGCGCCCTCGAGCACCGCCTGCGCCTCGTCCAGCTTGCGGCGCAGGGCCGTGTAGTCGATCTTCTCGCGCGACTGGTCGCCGGCCATGACCCCTCGTCAGTACTTGCTGGCGGGAAGCTTCAGGATGCTGCGCACCTTCTCGCGCAGGTCATCCACCGCCACCGGCTTGTTGAGGAAGGCGCTCGCACCCACCAGCCGGCCACGCTGCCGGCTCGAGTCATCCTTGAGCGACGTCAGCATCACGAAGGGCGTGGAGAAGAGGATGGGATCGGCGCGCACCGCCGCGCACAGCGCGAACCCGTCCATCTCCGGCATCTGCACGTCCGAGATGATCAGATCCGGCTTGACCTCCCGGGCGCGCGCCAGGCCCAGCACTCCGTTGCCCGCCTCGAAGAATTCCAACCCCCACCCCATCAGGTAGACCTGGATGAGGTTGGTGATGGTCTTCGTGTCCTCGACGATCAGAACCTTCATACGTCCCTTGCCTCCACGAACACGCCCCCGGTCATAGCTGGTACTTCCCGACGAGGTCGGAGAAGCGCTTGGAAAGATTGGAGAGATTACCCGCCACCTGCTCGATGCGCTTGGTGCCCTCGACGTTGTCCTGCATGGCGATGGTCAGCTCGTTCATCGCCGCGGCGATCTGCTCCACGCCGATGGTCTGCTGGCGGGTGTTGCCGGCGATCTGCCGGGCGGCACCCGAGGAGTCCCGGATGACGTCGGACAGGCCCTTGATGGCGGCGCCGGCGCTCTGGGCCAGCTCCATGGCGGCCAGGGCCCGGCGGCTGCCCTCCTCGGTGGCCGTCACGGCGGCACGGGTGCCCTTCTGCACCTCGCCCAGCAGGGCACGCACCTGGTTGGCGGCCATCTTCGACTGCTCGGCCAGGGTGCGCATCTCCATGGCCACCACCGCGAAGCCGCGGCCCTGATCTCCGGCCTTGGCCGCCTCGATGGAGGCGTTGAGCGCCAACAGGTTGGATTGCTCGGCCACGTCCTTCACGGTGGTGATGATGTCGCCAATCTGGAGCGTCTGCTCGTTGAGATCGGTGATGGCCAGGGCGATGGCCTTCACCTGCTCGCTGAGCTTCTCCATGGCGGCCACGCTCTCGTCGACGACCTTCTGGCCGTCGGCGCCCAGGGCGTCCGAGCGGCTGGTGCCGCTGATGACGGTGTCCGCGAAGGAGGTGGCCTGCTTGGACGTCTGGGCGATCTCCGCCACCGTGGCGCCCGTCTCGTGGATGGTGGAGGCCTGCTCGTTGGCCATGGCGGACTGCTGCGAGGAGGTGGCCAGCACGTTGGTGGCCTCGCGCTCCATGTCCGCCGCCGCGCCGCGCAGATCCTTGAGGAGGTTGGTGAGCATCTCCGCCATGGTGGCGATGCTGCGCCCCAGGTCCCCCACCTCGTCGGTGCCCTCGGCGTCGATCTGCTGGCGCAGGTCTCCGGAGGCCATGCCGGCCGCCGCGCGCGCCAGGCGCTCCAGGGGGACGATGAGCATGCGGCACACCGCGGCCACGCCCAGCAGGCAGACGGCGAGCGCCAGCAGGCCCATGCCCAGGCCGCGCAGGGCCATGTCCTGCACGGTCTGCTCCAGCACGTCCAGCTCCAGGCCCACCTGCACCGAGCCCACGAGGGACTCCGGCTGGGGGGCACCGTCGCGGGGGCCCCGCGGCTCGAAGTAGATGGGCGCGGACGTCTCCAGCACGGGCCGCTTGCCCACGGACAGCTCGCGCTGGGCCGGGGCTTGCGCGGGCAGCGCCGGCAGCATCGTCGGGCTCACCAGCCGCTGCACCTCGGCATGGCCGAGGAGCTGCCCCTGCCGGTCACGCACCACCACGTACGCCATGTCCGGATTGCTGCGCAGGGTGATGGCCGTGGCCAGCCGCAGGCCCTCTTCGTCCCGGGACCAGGTGGCGGTCCCCAGGTGGTGGGCCAGCTCCTGGCTCGCCGCGGTGGCGCGCTTGGCGAACTCCACCTTGAGCGAATCGCGCGTCTGCATCGAGAAGACGCCCACGAGCAGACCCGTCACCAGCGCGCCCGACACGCCGGTGATGGCGACGATCTTGGTCCTCAGGCTGAGCCGGCGCATGTCCAGCCGTTGGACCTCGGGCGGCTTCATGCCAGTCACTTCCACAGCGCCTCCGAGTTCATCGCGCACCCGACTTTCCCATCCTCACACCCGGAACGAGCGCGCGCCGCAACCCTCCCACCGTCATGGCCTCCACTCCGCGCAGCACGTGTTCGTCATCCAGTCCTTCCAGCGCCCGCAGCGCATTGCGACGGGCCCGCTCGGCCTCCTCGGGTTGACCCAACCGTCCATACAACGCCACGAGCATCGCATGACCGATGGCCAGTTGAGGCTCCAGATAGAGCGCCTTGCGCACCGCGGCCACGGCCCCCTGCACGTCCTGCCGCCCTTCAGCCACCATGGCCAGCAGCAGGTAGGCCTCGGGTGACAGCTCGCGGGCCGCCAGGCGGGCGAGCTCCTCGGCGAGGTCGAACTGCCCGGCACGCGCCGCGGCCACGGCCTGCTCCAGCGTCTCCGGCACCGAGGACCCGGCGGGCGGCTGGGGAGACGGTGTGGAAGTAGGCGCCTGACCTACCCGGACGGCCCGCGCCGGGGGAGGGGCCTCGGGGGCCGGAGCCTCGGTGGCCGGAGCCGCCCGGGAGGGAGTCTGCACCCGCCGCAGCGGACTGGCGGGCGCCCGGGCGAGGACGCGGAGGGGCGCGGGACGGGGGGCCCGCGCGGGAGGCTTCTCCCCGGGGACGGGCTTGCGCAGCACGGGCATCCCATTCATCTCGCGCTCCTCCAGGCCCATGCCCTTGGCGAAGGGCAGCTCGGCGGGCGCGAGGAAGAGCCAGCCACCGGGGGCGAGCGCCCGGACGAGCCGCTCCAGCACCGAGGGGATGACCTCCGGGGGGAAGTAGATGAGGACGTTGCGGCAGAAGACGGCCTGGGCGCCGGACACGGGGGGCGGATCCGTCACCAGGTTGTGGCGGCGGAACTCCACCCGGGCGCGCACCTCGGGAGGCACGCTGACGGAGTCGGGGCGGATGGAGAGGAAGCGCTTCTCCAGCTCGGGCTCCATGCGCCGCACGGACCAGGGGGAGTAGGTGGCCTGCTTCGCACGCTCCAGGGCGCGGCTGGACACGTCCGTGCCCACCACGCGGATGGACTCGGGAGCGAGGCCGGCCGCCAGCAGCGTCATGACGAGGCTGTAGGGCTCCTCCCCGCTGGCACACCCGGCGCTCCACACCAGGAAGGGCTCGCGGTGGGAGGCGGCCATGCGCGCCAGCTCGCGCAACTGCTCCGGGTGGCGGAAGAAGTACGTCTCGCCGATGACGGCGTAGCCGATGAAGGCCTCCACCGCCGCGGTGTCGCGCGCCAGCAGCCGCTGGAGGAAGTCGGCGGTGGGCAGGCCCTGGGACTCGGCGGCGCGCGTGAGGGCGGTCCCCAACGAGGGACGCACGCTGGGGGCCAGCACCATGCCGCACGCGATGCGCAGCACGGACTCGAGCCCGATCAGCGTCGCCTCGTCGAGGCGCTCCACGCGCACCGGCTCCTTCACGCCCCCTCCGGAACGGCCAGGATGGCCGAGGCCCGCAGCAGCGGACGGATGCCCTCGGAAGTCCGGCACAGGCCCGCCATCAACCCCGTCGCATCCCAGGCATGGGTGGTGTCTCCGGCGACGGAGCCCTCCACCAGCACCGGGGATTCGACCAGGTCCCTCACCCGATCCACGAGGACGGCCACCGTGCGGGCGCCCCCACAGATGACCAGGTGGGCGTCCATGTCCGGCTCCCGGCGCACCCCGAGCAGGGCCGCCAGGTCCACCACCACCGCGGGGGTGCCCCGGTAGAGCATGGTGCCGCGCACATGGGGGGGCGCGGCCGGCAGGGGCTCGATGGCCACCAGCCGGACCACCTCCATCACCGCCTCCACGGGCAGCAGGGCGGTGGTGCCGGCCACCTCCACCGTGAGGTAGAGGCCGGGCAGGCGCTGATCCACGCCGAGCGTGGCCAGTTCGCGCCGGAGCCGGACGATCTCTTCTTCCACCAGCGCCAGGCGCTTCTGCACCGACGCACGCCTCGCCTGGGCTTCAGCCGCTGTCATCGGAGGGGAATCGACCATCGCGAGCCCGCTTCAATACACCTGCGGGAAGAGGATTGGACGGTAGTCCGACATTGCGGGACCCGTCAATGCGGGCGGCACATCCGGCTGCTCGCCGGGCACACCGGGCAGGCACCCCTCTCGATAGGTCGCGTGTTTCCGGGAGATGTGGTTTCATGGGAGGCCGTGCGGATGGTTCCGACCCAGGCCCAGACCGGGGGAGCAGAGACAACATGGTGACCGGCGACTCGCAGGGCGACTCGCAGGGACCGGGCGACAATGGCTCGGATCCCCTCATCGGGCGGACCCTCAACGGCCGCTTCAGCATCCTCGAGCCGATTGGTGTGGGAGGCATGGGCCGGGTCTACCGGGCCCAGCAGACCCCCTTGGATCGCATGGTCGCGCTCAAGGTGCTCAACCCCAACTTCCCCACCAGCAAGGATCCGGGCTTCCAGAAGCGCTTCCTGCGCGAGGCCTCGCTCTCGTCCAAGCTCCGCCACCCCAACACGGTGACGGTGATCGACTACGGGCAGACGGACGACGGCATCTACTACATCGCCATGGAGTACCTGGAGGGCCGGACGCTCGGCCAGGTGCTGGCGGAGACGGGGCCGCTGCCCTGGGCGCGGGCGCTGAGCATCGCGCAGCAGATCTGCCGCTCGCTGCGCGAGGCCCACAACCTGGGCGTGGTGCACCGGGACTTGAAGCCGGCCAACATCATGGTGCTCAACGAGTCCGATCAGGATCTCGTGAAGGTGCTGGACTTCGGGCTGGTGAAGTCGATCTCCCCCTCGGAGAGCGCGCCCAACCCGGAGATCACCCAGAGCGGCACCTTCCTGGGCTCGCCGGCGTACATGGCGCCGGAGCAGGCGCGCAACGAGGCGGACATCCGCAGCGACGTGTACTCGCTGGGGGTGATGCTCTACCAGATGCTGGTGGGGCGGCCGCCGTTCGTCTCGAAGGATCACATCGAGCTCATCTTCGCCCACCACAAGGAGCTGCCGCCGGCGTTCAGCTCGGTGAGGCCGGACCTGCACGTGCCGCCGGAGATCGAATCGCTGGTGCGCAAGTGCCTGGAGAAGGAGCCGGGGCGGCGCTTCCAGACGATGGAGGAGCTGCTGGAGGCGATGCGCGGGGCGAACATGTCCGCGGGCGGCCACAGCGGCATCTTCAAGCGCCCAGGCGGGAACACGACGGGGCCGCACAAGACGCCGCTCTTCGCGGGCATCACCGGGGACTCGTCGGAGAACAACACGCTCGCGGTGGACATCAGCGTGGAGGTGCCGCCGGACATGCAGAAGACGCGGCGGCGCACGCTGCTGCTGGGAGGGCTGGTGGGCGGAGGCATCGCCGTGGCCCTCACCGGCGGCCTGCTGCTGTCCTCGGGAGTGTTCTGGCGTCCGGAGCCCAGGCAGGAGCCGGTCGCGGCGCAGCAGACGGCACCGGCCGAGAAGGCCGTGGAGCAGGTGGTGCGCTTCCGGCTGATGAGCCAGCCCACGGGCGCGCGCGTCCTCTACAAGGGCGAGGAGCGCGGCACGACGCCGCTGCTGCTGGAGATTCCCAAGGAGAAGGGCCAGGAAACGGTCACCGCCGAGTTCACCTTCTCGATGGACGGCTACCAGCCGGAGACGGTCATCACGGGCGGCTCGGGTGAGGTGGTGTTCGCCCAGAAGCTGCAGCGTGTGCGGGGCTCCAGCCGGAACGTGGCGGCCGCGGCCTCGAGGAACCAGGTGGAGCAGGCCTCGGGCACCTCGGGCGGCAACTCCACGGTGACGGCCATGGGCTCCATGTCGGCGCCGGTGATGCTGGAGTCGGAGCCGCCTCCGTCGGCCCTGCCCTCGTCGGCGCCGAAGCAGGCGGACAAGACGGCGGCGGCGCCCGGCACGAGTGGCCTGGCGGTGCCGGTGCTGGCGCTGGCCAAGGGTGTGGCGCCCACGGGAGACGGACCGGTGCCCTTCCAGGAGGGCATGCCGCGCCCGGTGCAGGTGAAGGGCAAGGACATCGTCTACACGCGCGAGGCGCTGACGGCCCGCGTGGAGGGGACGATGGTGGTGAAGTGCACCATCACCCAGAAGGGGCAGGTCGAGAACTGCCGCGTCATCAAGGGCCTGCCTCACATGAACGAGGCGGTGGTGCAGTCGCTGCACTCGCGCGTCTACAAGCCCATCCTGCTGCAGGGCAAGGCGGTGGCGGTGGACTACGTCTTCAACATCCGCGTGGTGGCGCCGCGCCGCCGCGGCTGAGGCCCTCACTGTGAGGGGAAGTCGAGCACCACGGCGCGGGCACCGGCTGGGGAGCCCCAATCCACCACGGGCCAGCCGCGCCGCAGGGCCTCGCGGCGCAGGCGGCGATCCGGGTGGACGGCCACGGGGCGGCCCACCACCTCCATGACCGGCAGATCCGAGTACGAGTCCGTATAGAAGGCGCACGCGGACAGCGAGACCCCGGCCTGCGAGGCATAGGCCTGGGCGTAGGAGCGCTTGCCGTCGCCGAAGCACACCTCGCCCAGGGGCCGGCCGGTGTAGACGCCCGCGGCATCCACCTCGAGCCGGTTGCAGAGCACCGCGTCCAGGGTCAAGTCCCGCGCCACCAGCTCGGCCATGTAGCCGGAGGACGAGGTGAGGAGGACGAGCCTGTCCCCGGCCGCGCGGTGCTCCTCCACGGCGCGCAGGGCGCCGGGCCGGTACTGCGGGCGGACCAGCTCCTCGTAGAAGCGGATGGTGCGCTCGCGGATGGGCTGCTCGTCCGTGCCCTGGAGATGGGACATGGCCTGCACCAGGGCGTCCTGCATGGGGACGAAGCCCATGTGGTAGCGGGCGAGCCACAGGGTGGCCCGCATGGCCTGGACCCGGGTGATGTGGCCCAGGGCGAGCTCGCGGCGGATCCACAGGGAACCCGAGTTCACCGCGAGCAGCGTCTTGTCCAGGTCGAAGAAGGCGATGGCCATGGGCCCTCCTTCCTTCTTCCTCTAACCATTCCGGGAGCGGAAGGCCGCTCCATCGCGTCCGGCCGGCCGCTGCCTCCTCCGGCCGAGCACCAGGAGGCCGAGCAGGCCCGCCGCCGGGAAGAGGGCCGTGGGGGCCGCGCCGCACCCGATGCCGGGGCCTTGCGACACCGCCTGGAAGCGACGGCCGAGATCGGGACGCTCGCCACACTGGGTGGGCGGCAGTCCACGGGGGTAGGCCTCGCAGAAGCCCGCGGCGCTGCCCGCGTCGATGATGCGCTTGTGGGTCTCCCCCGGAGGCGCGGTGGCCTCCATGGTGGCGCCGAGCTCGGACACGTGATCCAACCCCACCACGTGACCGAACTCGTGGGTCGCCGTGTTCTGCACGTCCGTGACGACACAGTCGGTGGACTGCTCCCCCTCACACATGGGGGAGTCGATGGTGGTGAAGAGGAAGCCCCTGCCGCCGGTGCTCGCGTTGAATTCGACGTCGGCGTCGAGGATGTACGCGGTGCGGAAGCTGAAGGTGGTGGTGGTCAGCCCGATGACGGCGGCGCCATGGTCCCAGCAGGCGTAGGTGTTGGCGCAGGTGTCGTCCTCGAGGCACGGGTCCTCCGGCGGGACGACGTCGTTGCAGTCCACCTCGCGGAAGGTGATGACGTTCTCGTTGTCCTGGCTGTCCCGCACGTACCCCACGCGGGGCTTCTGGATGTCCGGGCCGCGGGTGAAGGTGAAGTCGCTGCAGGTGTTGGACACCGCGCGCCAGGAAGCGAACGCGGCCTCGAGGGCGGCGAACTCGGTGTCGCCGGGCGTGCGGCGGCTGCCGGCCGCGTCCACCCGGTACACGTAGTCACGGCCGGGCCAGACGACACAGAAGGGCCGGCCGGGCACCAGGGTGCGCCGGTACACCTGGGCCTCCGCCTCGGAAGCACCGAGGGCGAGCGCCGCGAGGGCGATCCCCGGAAGGGCGCGCATCATGAGCGGGTGCCTCCCCGGCGGCGGCGCCACGCGAGCAGGGCCCAACCGGCCATCGCGGGCCACCACACCCCGGCCCCGGCGCTCGAGCACCCGATGGCATGCTGACCCAGCACGGCCACGTTCCCACTGCGCGCCAGCGAGGGGGTGATGCAGCTCTGGCTGGCCAGGCCCCTCGGGTACGTCTTGCACACGAAGTCGGCCGAGCCCTCGTCGATGTCGCGCTTGGACACCTCGCCCTGCGGCGCGCTCGGGTTCATGACGGAGCCGAGTGCCCGGGTGTGGTCCAGGCCGATCAGGTGGCCGATCTCGTGCGTCATGGTGTTCTGCACGTCGGTGGCCACGCAGTTGCCGGGGTTGCCGCTGATGGGCCGGGGGCAGATGGGCGCGGGCGGGCTGTCCACGGTGGTGAAGACGAAGCCGTTCGCGTTCAACTGGATGTCCGAGTCGTAGATGATGCCGGACTTCTCGTCGTAGGTGGTCAGCGTGAGGGCGATGGTCTGCGGGTCGCCGTCCCAGCAGTCGAAGTCGTTGCCGCAGGTGTCCTCGTCCCAGCACTTGTTGTCGTCGGGCACGAGCTCCTCGCAGCTCCTGGAGCGGAAGAGGACGAGGTTGCGGTTGTCGCCGTTCAGGTCGTAGCCCACCTCTCGGTCATCCACGAGGGGCCCTTCCGAGAAGCGCAGGTTGCCGCAGGAGTCGAAGATCCGCTGCCAGCTCTGGAAGGAGGCGCGGATGGCCGCGAACTCGCGCTGCTTCTGCTCCTCCATGCTGGTGTTGGGGTTGCCCACGCTGCTGAGCTGCCAGTGGATGGTGGGCACCGTCCAGAAGAGGCACTGGCCCGCCGGGTCGCTCGCAGTCACGCGGCTGCGGACGAAGGGATCGCTCTGCCCGAGGGCGAGCGCGACCAGGAGCGCGGCACCAATCACGGGCGCTTCTCCTGGGAACGGACGGGAGCCTGCTTCTGCTCGAGCGCGGTGCGGATGGCCGCCTTGAGCTCCTGCAGCGACAGGGAGCGCTGAGAGGAGGCGGTGGGCTGCCGTGTGTCCGGGTCCAACAGGAGCACGTCACCGGTGGGCTCCGGCACGGCCATGGCGCTCTTGCCGCCCTCCGTGCGCTGCACCTGGTACTTGCCCTGGGCCATGCCCGAGACGCGGAAGGCCGTCTTGCCCCGGCGCTCCAGGAAGACGACGACCTCCTCCCCGGGGGTGAAGGCGGCCAGACCGCTCACCCGCTGCCCGATGTCGCCTACCTGCCCACCAGGCTGGGTGACGAGCACCGTGCTGCCTGCCTGCCCTGACGTCCCCTTCAGGGCCTCGGTGACCTGGATTTCCACATCGGTGACGATTCGGCGTCCATCTCCGCTCCACCGGCTTTCCACCCGGCGCACCGTGCCGTGAACGATGGCATCGGACGTCTGGGCGAGCTCCGGCAGGTCCGCTCGCAGCATCGTGGTAGCGCTCGCCGACAGGGAGAGCAGTAGGACGAACGGCAGGAGCGCGCGGTGCGCGGTGTGGAGTTTCATGCAGGAGCCCTCGGTGCGCGGCAGTCTAATGCATTGGACGGGCCGGGGGCAGGGAAGTCGGACAACCCCGGCCGCTCGTTGACCACCCAAGCCCGTCCCTGCTATCCGCGCCCCTTCGATATGGCTCCTGTTCCTCGCGTCCGCTTCGCTCCGTCTCCGACTGGGTATCTCCACATCGGAGGCGCCCGTACCGCCCTCTTCAACTACCTCTACGCCAAGCGCTACGGCGGCGTCTTCATCCTGCGCATCGAGGACACGGACCAGGAGCGCTCCACGCCGGAGTCCGTGAAGGCCATTCTCGACGGGCTCACCTGGCTGGGCATCGACTGGGACGAGGGGCCGGGCAAGGAGGGCCCCGTGGCGCCCTACTTCCAGACGCAGCGCCTGGAGCTCTACAAGAAGTACGCGGACCAGCTCATCGCCGAGGGCAAGGCGTACCGCTGCTACTGCACCCGCGAGGAGATCGACGCGCGCCGGGCCGCGGTGGAGAAGGCCACGGGCAAGCCGGGGACCTACAAGTACGAGGGCACCTGCCGCGACCGCCAGGACATCCCCGAGGGCCGCACCGCCGTCATCCGCTTCCGCATGCCGGAGGGCGAGGGCCAGGTGACGTTCGACGACAAGGTGCTCGGGCCCATCACCAAGCAGTACTCGGACCTGGATGACTGGGTGATGATGCGCGCGGACGGCATCCCCCTCTACAACTACGGCTGCGTCATCGACGACCGCACCATGGACATCACCCTGGTGGGGCGCGGGCAGGAGCACGTCAACTCCACCTTCCCGCAGCTCATGCTGTACCAGGCCTTCGGGTGGAAGCCGCCCGAGTTCGCCCACTTCCCGCTCATCCTCGGGCCGGACCGCGAGAAGCTCTCCAAGCGCAAGCACCCCGAGGCGGACGTGATGCTGCACAAGCGCAACGGCGTGCTGGCCGAGGCGCTGAGCAACTACGTCATCCGCCTGGGCTGGAGCCACGGCAACGACGAGGTCATCTCGCGCGAGCAGATGGTGGAGTGGTTCGACTTCGACCACGTGGGCACCACCTCCGGCGTGTGGAGCCCGGACAAGCTGATGTGGCTCAACCAGCAGTGGCTCAAGATGCTGCCCCCGGCGGTGGTGGCCGAGCAGCTCGTGGACTTCCTCGGCGCCAGGGACGTGCAGGTGAAGGCGGGAGACCCGCGGCCGGAGCGCGTGGTGATGGCCTTCCGCGAGCGCGCCAAGACGCTGCAGGAGATGGCCGAGATGGCCCTCAAGTACTTCCAGCACGGCGTGGCGCTGGACGAGAAGGCCGCGGCCAAGCACCTCACGGCCGAGTCCAAGCCGCTGCTCACCCAGGTGCGCGAGCAGGTGGCCGCGCTGCCGCAGTGGAGCGCCGCCGCGCTGGACGAGGTGGTGAAGAAGGTCAGCGAGAGCGCCGGGGTGGGCATGGGCAAGGTGGCCCAGCCGGTGCGCGTGGCGGCCACGGGCGGCACGGTGAGCCCGGGCATCGGCGAGACGCTCGAGCTGCTGGGGCGTGAGGAGACGCTCCACCGCCTGGACGCGGCCCTGGCCCGTCCGTAGTCCCCCGCCGGACTGGCTGAACAGGGCCCGCAGGTTGGGGTGGACACCTCCGCCCGTGGGCCCTATCCTTCGCCCCCATGACACGAGCGCTTGACAGCCTGAAGGGCCTTTTCTATAAGGCGCGCCCGCTCGGGGCGGCGGTAGCGGTGCTCTGGGTGTCGGTGGCGGCGGCGGCGGTGGTGAACGGGGCCCAGATTCCCGATGGCGCTCAGAAGGTGGGCGAGCTTCGGTACCGGGCACCGGGCGACTTCGAGAAGACGCTGGAGTATTACAAGTCGGTCTATCCGGCGGGCACCTTCCCTCGCAGGTCGGTGGTCAACCAGCCGGGCGTGAAGGCCGTCCACATCGTCAATCCCTCGGGAAGAAACTTCGAGGGGTTGAACATTTATGAGGCGAACGACGAGGTCCGTATCTACGTCGTTCCGCTGCAGGCGGCGCCGGTTCCGGCCAAGCCCGCGAAGAAGCCGGAGCCGAAGTCCGGGAAGAAGTCGCGGTAGCCGGCCGGTTCGAAAAAGGAAGTTGCAGAGGCAAAGCGGTTGCGGTAGTCAGACAGCAACTTCGGCAGCACGCAGCAGGAAGTCCTTGGGGAATCGTCTAACGGCAGGACAGCAGACTCTGACTCTGCTTATCTAGGTTCGAATCCTAGTTCCCCAGCTCGTCGTACCCGGTAGTCGCAATACCGGCCCTGTCGTCTAGCGGTTAGGACGGTGCCCTCTCACGGCACAAACTCGGGTTCGAATCCCGGCAGGGTCACACGCAGCACAGTCGAGGTTGGTAGCACGGCCCTGTCGTCTAGCGGTTAGGACGGTGCCCTCTCACGGCACAAACTCGGGTTCGAATCCCGGCAGGGTCACTGAGGCGCCCGCTTCTCTCTTCTGAGAAGCGGGCGCTTCGCTTTTGCGGGCTCGCCCCGCTCGAGGCTACCCGCGCAGGCTGGCGCGGAAGGTGGCCAGGGCCGAGGCGAGGCTCGCCTGGGAGCGCTGCAGGCTGCGGCGCATCAGCAGCATGCGCACCCGCTCCGGCAGCGACAGCGGCGACGCGGTGCCAAAGCCCACCAGCTCCAGGCGCAGGGTGATGGCGTCCAGCAGGTCCGCCAGGTCCGCGTGGGGGCCGGCCAGCAGCACCACGTCCGGCGTGGCCGACTGGAGGCGCTCGGCGATCTCCCACCAGTCCGAGGAGCCCGTCTCCAGCACCACCACGGCCGCGCCCATCAGCGCGGGCGAATCCGGGGGCAGCGCCACGGCCTCCAGCCCCTCGTCCAGCAAGGTCTGGAGCGCCTCCGGGCTGCCCACCACCGCCACCTGCCCGCCCGCGGCCACCCGGCTCGCCTGCTCGTAGGCACGCAGCTGCGTCTCCAGTTGCTCACGGGCCTCGGGCGACGCCTGCCCACCGGCGAGCAGCAGCTCGGACGCCTCACGGGCCACGCGCCGCGCCAGCTCGCGCCCCTTCACCCGCTCGGAGCGGCGCTCCAGCGCGGCCCGCACCTTGGCGCGCACCAGCCGCAGGTCCTCGAAGGGCTTGAGGATGTAGTCGCTCGCGCCCGCCGCGAAGGCGGCGATCACCGACTCGGAGCTGGAGTAGCCGGTGATCATCACCGCCTCCAGCGCCGGCTGCAGGGCCCGCGCCTCGGAGATGAGCTCCACGCCGCCCATTCCCGGCAGGTTCTTGTCGGTGATGAGCACGTCGAAGCGCTGGGCGCGCAGCAACTCCAGCGCCTCCTCGGCGTCCTCGGCCAGGCTCACGACCAGGTCCGGCTCACGCGAGAGCAACCGGGCGCACACGTCGCGCACCACGGGCTCGTCGTCCACCACCAGGACGGTCGAGGCGAGGGTTCCCCCACCCTCCTCACCCCCGCCGCCCTCGTCCGTCTCGAAGGGGAGATCCATGGGTCGAGAATCGCACAGCTCGCCTCAGAGTTCGAGCAACGCCATGTGAGGCTCTATGCTGGGAGCCGTGGCGAGCTTCACGGAAGCGCTGGAGGAGAACCCCGCCCCACGGCGGTTGGGGGACGTACGGCTGCGGTACGAGCCCGGCCGTCTGTTGGGCGAGTCCCTCCCCCCTTCCTTCTGGCGGCGGCAGCTCCCGGGTGCCTGTCTCGTGCTGGCGGCGCTGTGCACGGCGGGCGCGGTGATGGGAGTGCTGCTGGGCGGGGACGGGGCGGTGTCCTCCGTGCCGCTGGCGCTGGGCATGGTGGCGGTGGCCCTGGTGGGCTTCGCGCTTCAATTGGAGGGGCAACTGGGCCGGCGCCGCTTCGGGCTGCACTTCTCCACCGAGCGCCTGCGGCTGGAGCGGCTGCGGTGGGCCCCGGGGGCCACCCGGGCCGAGTGGGTGCCCTTCGACGAGGTGACCTCGGTGGACGTGGTGGAGCGGGCGCCCGGACGCTACGCGCTGGTGGTGGTGTGGCACCCCGGCGGCAAGGACCCCCAGCGCCAGGAGGAGCCGCGGCGTGAGGTGCTGGTGGAGCACATCGGCCCCCACGAGCAGGAGGCGCTCCTGCGCGTGTGGCGCCTGCTGCACAACGCCTTCGGACTCAGGGGAGCTGGACTCGCGGGAGCGTGAGCTCCACCTCGGTGCCCTCGCCCTGCTTCGACGACAGCCGCACGCCGCCGCCCGCCTGCGTCACCAGCTCCTTGCAGATGGACAGGCCCAGGCCCGTGCCGATGCCCACCGGCTTGGTGGTGAAGAGCGGCTGGAAGACCTTCTCCTGCAGCTCCTGCGAGATGCCGCAGCCGTTGTCCGCCACGGTGAGCAGCACGTTCTGCTCGCGCGACGTCCAGCGCACATCGATGCGGCCCGGCCGGCCCGTGCCTTCCATGGCCTGCGCCGCGTTGACGATGAGGTTGAGGAGCACCTGGGTCAGCTTCACCGGGCCGAACGTCACCTTCACCGGCTCGCCCATGGTGGTGATGCGGGCCCGGTCACGCACCTCGGCGCGCGCCAGCTTCACCGCGAAGGACACCACCTCGGCCACATCCGCCGAGACCTCCATGTCCTCGCCCCGCGCCTGCGCCCTCAGGCCCAGCGCCACCCCGCGCAGGTGATCCGCGCCCGTGGCCAGGTCCTGCAGCAGCGACGGCAGGTCCTCCAGCACGCTCGCCACCTCGGGCGACGGGTCCGTCGCCAGGTGCTTGGAGGCGTACTGCACCACGCACTCGAGATCCCGCCGCAGCGAGGACACGTTCTGCGAGAGGTAGCCCACCGGGCCCATCAGCTCGTGCGCGATGCCGGCCGTCACCTGGCCCAGCGTGGCCAGACGCTCGGCCTTCATCATCCGCCCTTCCACCTCGCGGATGCGCAGCTCCAGCCGGGCGATCTTCAGCCCGTCCTCAAGCGCGGCCAGCACCTTGGCCCGGTCCCACGGCTTGACGAAGTAGCGGCTCACCTGGCCGCGGTTCACCGCGTCGATGACGGCCTGCATGTCCGAGTACGCGGTGACGAGCATGCGCTTGGCGTCCGGTGCCAGCGTGCGCGCGCGCTCCAGCAGCTCCACGCCCGTCATCTGCGGCATGCGCTGGTCCGACAGGATGACGCCGATCTCGTTGCGCTTCTGCTCCAGCAGCGTCAACGCCTCGGCCGGCGTCGAGCAGCGGAAGATGCGGAACTTCGAGCCGAAGTTCGCCTCGAACACCCTCAGGTTGAGCGCGTCGTCGTCGACATAGAGGACGGCGGGCAGGTCAGACGGGTTCATGGAATTCCTCTCCGGGCCAGGCCCACCACCCCACACCCACCGTGCCTACCCACCGTGCCCACGCCCCAAGAGATACCACGTCACGCCCAAAACCCGATGGGCCGTGTTTGAGCAGATGAGAGACCCGCACGCACCGGCAACCCCGGCATGCTCGGGGTCAAGCTCTCCCCTACCCGCCCGCAGGGGAACGCACCTGGAGCGCTCAACGAGAGGGCATGGGAGCAGGCGAGGGCTCGACGGCCTCCTCCCCTGGACCCGCCTGGGACTCCAACGCCTCCTGCACGGCCTCCAGGGAGGCGAAGCGCCGCCCCGGCAGATTGCCCAACAGGGAGACGATCAGCGCGGGCGCCTCGTTCTCCCGGGCCAACAGGACGAGCTGGTCCACGGACAGGGGGAACACGGCCCCGAGCAGGGCCTGGTGGAGGGGCTGGGCCAGCGGCGCGGGTCCACCCATGCGCGTCTCCAGTTCCTGCATCCCCTCTTCCAGCCGGGTGCGTCTCGTGTCGTCGTTACTCATTGGCGAGAAGTTAAACAGCTCACGGAAGAGTTGCGCGCCCTTTTCGAGCCTTCCCCAGCAGGCAGGGGAGCGGCCCGTGCGGAATCGGACCCACCGTGGCCGTCTCCCACCTCAGCCCCCACCGTATGGCGAGACTCCCACAGCCCGAGGAGGCACGAGATGGCGGACAAAAAGGACCCTCACTACGCCGAGCACATCGAGCACGTGCAGGCGACCCACCCGGATCCCTGGCCCGGCATCAAGGGCCGCTCCGAGGAGCACGAGAACGACCTGCCCACCGGGACCCAGCGCGCCGAACAGGCCGGGGTCACCGAGGCGCAGCGCAAGCTGGAGCACGAGATGCACGACGAGAAGGAGCCGGCCCGCGAGTAACGGGCCGGAAACCCCGGGCGGGCCGCGCGTGCAGGCGGCCCGCCGGGGCGGGAGCGGCTAGAACAGCAGCCGCATCGGGTGCTCGAGCAGCGCCTTGAGCTCCCGGAGGTACTCGGCGCCGATGGCCCCGTCGATGACGCGGTGGTCGCCCGAGAGCGTCACCGTCATCAGCTTGCGCACCACCATCTGCCCGTCGCGCACCACCACCTTGTCCGAGACGGAGCCCACCGCGAGGATGGCCGCCTGGGGCGGGTTGATGACGGCGATGAACGAGTCGATGCCGTACATGCCCAGGTTGGACACCGTCAGCGAGCCGCCCGTGTACTCGTGCGGCTTGAGGCCGCGCTTGCGGGCCCGCTCGGCCAGGTCACGCGCCTCGGCGGAGATGGCCGACAGCCCCTTCTTGTCCGCGTCGCGGATGATCGGGGTGATGAGGCCGTCCTCGATGGCCACCGCGATGCCGACATCCACCGTCTCGAAGTGGAGGATGCTGTCACCGTGCAGCGACACGTTCATCTTCGGGTAGCGGCGCAGCGCCATCGCCGACGCCTTCACGATGATGTCGTTGACGGAGACCTTGGACTCGAGGGCCTTGGCCTCCTCGCGGATCTTCAGCGCGGCGTCCATCTCCACGTCCACCGAGAGGTAGAAGTGAGGAACACCCGGCTTCACCTCGGCCATGCGCTGGCTGATGACCTTGCGCATGGTGGAGACGGGCACCGCCTTCGGCTCGGGACGCACGCCCGGGGCAGCAGCCGCGGCGGCGGGAGCCCTGGGGGCGGCCGCTGCGGGAGCCTGGGTGAGCGCCTTCTCGATGTCGCTCTTCACGATGCGGCCGTGCGGACCGGAGCCCTGGACCTGGGAGAGGTCCAGACCGCGATCGCGGGCCATCCGCTTCGCCAGCGGGCTGGCGCGCAGACGGCCGCCCGTCGCGGCCACCGGAGCGGCGGCCTTCGGCGCGGGAGCCTGGGCAGGCGCCGGAGCAGCGGCCTTGGGCGCCTCGGCCTTCGGAGCGGCGGGCGCCGGAGCCTGAGCGGGAGCGGCGGCCTTGGCGCCACCCTTCCCGGCCAGGAACGCGATGGGCGCGCCCACCTTGGCCATCTGGCCCTCCTGCACCACGATGCGGGCCAGCACGCCGTCGTCGTAGGCCTCCACCTCGAGGTTGGACTTGTCCGTCTCCACCTCGGCGATGGCCTGGCCGGAGGAGACCTTGTCCCCCTCCTTCTTCAGCCACTTGACGAGCTTGCCCTCCGTCATCGTCGGAGAGAGCGCGGGCATCACCACGGGGATGCCCTCGCCTCCACCCGAGGCGGCGGCGGGCTGCGCGGCGGGAGCCGGAGCAGCGGGAGCGGGAGCAGCGGCCTTGGGCGCCTCGGCCTTCGGAGCGGCGGGCGCGGCGGCCTTGCCCCCTCCTCCGGCGTCGACCTTCTCACCCTTGGCACCGAGGAAGGCGATGGGCGCACCCACGGTGGCCATCTCCCCTTCGGGGACGACGATCTTCAGGAGGTAACCGTCGTCATAGGCCTCAATCTCGAGGTTCGACTTGTCGGTCTCACACTCGGCGATCGCCTCGCCGGAGGAGACCTTGTCGCCCTCCTTCTTGAGCCACTTGACGATCTTGCCCTCCTTCATCGTCGGAGAGAGGGAGGGCATCTGGATGGGCGTGGCCATACGGTTCTCAGGCTCCCTCGCGGTAGAGGACCTTCTTCACGGCCGCGATGATCTTGGGCGCGTCCGGCTGGATCGCGTTCTCCAGGTTCGCCGCGTAGGACATGTTCACGTCGAGGCCGGTCACGCGCACGACGGGAGCGTCCAGGTCATCGAAGGCCTTGGACTGGATGATGTCCACCACCTGAGCACCAACGCCGGCCAGGGGCCAGCCCTCTTCCACGACGACGGCGCGGTTCGTCTTGCGCACCGTGGCGAGAATCGCCTCCTCGTCCAGGGGCCGCAGCGTGCGCAGGTCGAGGATCTCCACGGAGATGCCCTCGGCCTCGAGCTGCTTCGCGGCCTCCTCGCAGAAGTAGTACATGCGCGACCAGGTGATGAGGCTGACGTCCTTGCCCTCGCGCTTCACGTCCGCCTTGCCGATGGGGACGATGTGCTCGCCCTCGGGCACCTCGCCCTTGAGGGCGTAGAGGCGCTCACCCTCGATCATGATGACGGGGTTCTCGTCGCGGATGGCCGACTTGAGCAGGCCCTTCGCGTCCGCCGGCGTGGCCGGGGCAATCACCTTCAGACCCGGGAAGTGGGCGTAGTTGGCCTCGAGCGCCTGGCTGTGCTGGCTGGAGAGCCGGCCGCCCGCGCCACCCGGGCCGCGGAACACGATGGGGCAGCGAAGCTGGCCGCCCGACATGTGCCGCAGCTTGGCCGCGTTGTTGACGATCTGGTCCATCGCCAGGATGGCGAAGTTCCACGTCATCATCTCCACCACCGGACGCAGGCCCACCATGGCGGCACCCACACCCAGGCCGGTGAAGCCCAGCTCGGAGATGGGCGCGTCGATGATGCGCGCGCTCCCGAACCGGTCCAACAGTCCCTGCGACACCTTGAAGGCGCCCTGGTAGCGACCCACTTCCTCACCAATGAGGAACACGTTGGCGTCGCGCTCCATCTCCTCGGCGAGCGCCTGGTTCAGCGCCTCGCGGTACATCAACTCGGCCATCGTTGGCTCCGAATGCGAAATCCGTAATGAGTGGTCAGTGGAAGAGGGCTAGCGCTTGAGGCCAGCCGCCTTGTCCGCCTTGTCGGCCTGCTCGCGCGGCTCGAGGTCCCAGGTCACCTTCAGCTCCTGGCCCGACGGGTACTTCGGCCACTTCGTCACCTTCTGGCCCAACACGCGCTCGCGGGGGCGCACGTCCTCCTCGCCCTCCTCCACGATGGTGTCCTTCCAGAAGCTCGGCCAGGTCCGGCTCGGGCGACTCGTCGGCGAACTTCACCGCCGCGTCCACCTGCGCCTTCACCTCTTCGTCGATGGCCTCGAACTCCTCCTCCTTCGCCAGCTTCTGCTTGAGGATGTAGTCCTTGAGGCGCGGGATGGGGTCGTTCTTGCGCTCGTCCTCCACCTCCTGCTTGGTGCGGTAGGTGGCGGGGTCGGCCATGGAGTGGCCACGGAAGCGGTAGGTGTTGGCCTCCATCAGCACCGGGCCATTGCCGGCGCGGATGTACGCGGCCGCGTCCTTCACCGCCTCGTACATCTTGAGGACGTCCATGCCGTCCACGGCCTCGTGGCGCATGCCGTAGCCCTCGCCCCGCTTGTGGATCTCCGGCACCGCCGCGACGCGCGCGATGGCCGTGCCCATGCCGTAGCGGTTGTTCTCGCAGATGTAGAGCACGGGGAGCTTCCACTTGACGGCCATGTTGAGCGTCTCGTGGAAGATGCCCTGGTTGGCCGCGGCGTCACCGAAGTAGCACACGGTGATGCGGTCCTCGTTGCGGTAGCGGCTGGCGAAGGCCATGCCCGCGGCCAGGCCAATCTGCGCGCCCACGATGCCGTAGCCGCCGTAGAAGTGGTTCTCGATGTCGAAGATGTGCATCGAGCCGCCCTTGCCCTTGCTGTAGCCGCCGGTGCGGCCGAAGAGCTCCGCCATGACCATGCCCGGGTCCGAGCCACGCGCCAGCGGCTGGGCGTGGTCGCGGTAGCCCGACAGCATGTAGTCATCCGGGCGGATGGCCTCCTCGACTCCGGCCGCCACTGCCTCCTGGCCGATGTACAGGTGACAGAAACCGGCGATCTTCCCGAGGCCGTACTGCTGGCCCGTCCGCTCCTCGAAGCGGCGCATCAGGTACATCTTCCGGTACATCGTCAACAGCAGGTCCTTCGAGTACTTGCTGGCCACCGCCAAGCCTCCGAACATTGAGGCCGTCCCGGGAAAAGGGGACGGCAGACGCCGTGCGCCTCATAGCGCGCGGACATGGGACTGCCAAAGCGCTTTTGTGCACCAATCCGGCGAGCCGTCCTCCGGCCCACCCTTTAGGCGCATTGCGTCACGACTCGTGTGAGAAGTGCGGCACCGAGACGATTTCGTCGAGGAGCACCACCGGCCGCCCGGAATGGTCGGTCGCCAGGTGGACGACCTTGGCCCCTGGAAAGCGGCGCAGGTAGTCGTTGGCGTGGGTGGGCTCGTTGTCGAAAGCGGCGATCAGCGTGCCAAATTCCCCCAGGCGGGCATGGGCGGTGCGCTTGAAGGCGTCGTCATTGTCCTCCATGGCCGGCTTCATCAGCAGGTGGATCCGCCCCTCGCCGGGCACGGCCAGGCCGTTGCGGCGCATGCAGTCCACGGTGCCCGCCCGCATGCCCTCGTGGCGGCCGGTGACGTAGGCCAGGTGCGCCCCGGTGGCCGCCACCGCGTGGGTGAAGGCCGCCGCCCCCTGGATGGCCACGTCGTCCACGCAGTATTCACTGGTGAAGAAGCGCTCCAGCCAGAAGCTCCGGGCCGCCTCGAAGTGGGCCTCGGCCTCCTCCTCCGACAGGCCGCAGTTGCGCATGGCGCCCCGCATGTCGAAGCCGCTCTCCCAGTGGTGCGGCTCGCAGGCCCCCAGCTTCTGCACCTCCCGGGCCTTGCCGAACTCCCGGAGGATGCGCGCCTGCCGGGGGCGGTTGTCGAAGAGGGTGGAATCCAGGTCGAAGGCGAGCACCGCCTGGGAGCCGAGCGAGCGCGCCTGCGCCAGGATGTCGCGCAGCGTGTCCTGCCAGCCCTCCCGGACGCGGGTCTTGAGGTCGGAAGCCATGGCCCTTTCTATAGGGCACCCGGCGCCCGGGCAGCGCGGAAATCGGCCTCTCAGGCGGCCGAGCGCATGGGCTGCTCGGGCCGGGGGGGCTGCTCCGGGTAGAGCCGCAGCATCCGCTTGATGCCGTTGCGGTCCATCACCAGCCGCACGAGCTGCAGCGACACCCGCTCCTGCCCCGCCTCCTGGACGAAGAGCCGGAAGGCCAGGTCCACCTGGTAGCTCTTGGCCCCGCGCACCCGCCCCACCGAGAAGTCCTCCAGGTCCACGTACTCCAGCGCGTACTCGGGCTCGTCCATGTCGCGCAGGAAACGCTCCACGTTGATCCGGATGATGTCGGTGATGCCGCTCACGCCCCGCTCGGTGCGCGGCAGCAGGTCCACGTCCAGCACCACCTGCTTCTGGTAGCGCAGCACCGTCTCGGACAGCTCGCCCTGGGTCGCGGTGATGAAGTCGTCCCGGAAGCGCAAGGCCATCACCTCGTCGGGCACCCGCACCGCGCGGCCGTAGTCCACCTTCTCCTGGCAGGTCCCCAGGCTCCGCTCCGTCACCGGGTCCACGATGTGGGCCGTCCGGTCGAAGAGGTGCCGCGCCGCCACCTGGCTGAAGATGCGGCGCATCCCCTCCTTGATGCGGTCCTTCATCATGTAGCCCACCACCATGATGAGGAAGAAGTTGAGGCTCGCCTGCGTGTAGCGGCTCTGCGCCCAGAAGAGCACCGCCGTGGCGAAGGTCATCGCCACGCCCGCCGCCAGCGCGAACAGCACCTCCTCCCAGCCCTGGCGCCGCTGCGCCCGCCGCGCCGACAGGAAGAGGATGTTCATGCAGAACTTCTTCAGGAACCCGAACCGGTGCATGTACTCCTCGTTGTCACCGGTGGGGCTGATCACCGAGCGCAGCTGGTGATCCTTGCGGTACTGCTCCTCTTGCAGCACCTCGTCCATCAAGTCCTTGCGCAGCTCGATGTACACGCCCGAGCGCGGCAGCGCGTCCATGTCCGCCACGGCCTTGCGGAAGAACTGCTCCACCGTGAGGCTCAGGTACTCGTCCACCAGGCGGATGGAGGCGCGCGTCTTCTCCTGCATCCGGTAGCGGTTGGCCGAGCGCGCCCACACGCGGAAGCGCTCCAGCACCCGCCGCGCCCCGGCCGTCACCGCCCGCGCATCACTCTCCAGCCGCGCGCACGCGCCCTCCGACGGGCCCCGTGCCATCCCCTCGCACTGCTCGTCCACGCCGTTGGCGAAACGCCGCAGCGCTCCGCGGAAGATGCAGGACAACAGCTTCGCCTGGTAGACGAGCTCCGCCTCGCTGACGAGCCCCGTGAGCAGTCCCGCCTCCAGCCGCGCCAGCGGCGCGACATCCGAGGACAGCAGCTCCTCGAGCGCCATCACCGGCGTCTTGAAGCGCACGTAGTTGTGGATGTCCGCGTAGAAGGAGGCCCGCGGGTACGTCTCCGCGTCGATGTTCAGGCTCGCCGGAAGGAAGACGTACGTCTCCACGAGGTAGCGCGTCTCGTCGTCCGCCCCGGAGGGCTGGTACTCGAGCTTGATCTCGAACTGCTTCCGGTCGTGGACGTCGAGCCGGTTCTGTAACAGTGGGACGGGGGCCTGGGACACACCCGCACTCTAGGTTACGGACCTGTCACACGACAGTGGCCCCCAGGTCACCTCCGGTTCGCTGGTGGACGTCCGCGCTCCTCGGGGGATTCGTTGGAGGACCATGGACCCCCGCTTGCTTCATCCGCCTCCACCGGCTGAAATGGGCAGGTGAGCCGGTCCGCTGAATCCCTCCCCGCCGAATCCGCCCCTGAACGGGTGCCCCAGCCCCTCCCCGTGGCCGCGCCACGCCCGGCGCGGGATGCGCGCTATGACTGGGCCGCGGAACGGACCCTGCTGGCCTGGGTGCGCACCGGCCTCGCGATGATGGGGTTCGGCTTCGTGGTGGCCCGCTTCGGCGCCTTCCTGCGGATGCTCGGGGTCACCGCGCCGGGCGTGGTGCAGGAAGAGAATGCCTCCGCCTCCATGGCGGCCGGCATCTTGATGGTCGCCCTGGGCGTGGGGGCCAACCTCGTGGCCGTCCGCCGCTTCCTCTACAACCACCGCGCGCTCAACCGGGGCGAGCCGATCGATCCCTCCCCCTTCGGTCCCGCCGCGCTCGCCGTCTTCGCCGCGATGCTCGGAGGCGTGCTGGCGCTCCTGCTGGGCAGCACCGTCCTGCGCTGAATCCTCTTGTTCCTGAATGTCGGGGTGATGCGTACCTCCCCGCATTGACGCCTCCAGGCGTGCGCTGGTAAGTGCTCACTTATCACACGACGAAGGAGGCGGGATGCCCACACTGACCCACAACGCACTCACCCTGATGATTGTGCAATTCCTCGTCATCATTGGGGTTTCCCGGCTCATCGGGCGGGGGGCGCGGTGGCTGGGCCAGCCGCTGGTCATCGCCGAGGTGCTCGCGGGCATCCTGCTCGGCCCCTCGCTGCTGGGGTGGCTGGCGCCAGGGGCCATGGAGTGGATCTTCCCGGCCAGCTCCATGCCGGTGCTGAAGATGCTCAGCCAGGTGGGCCTCATCCTCTTCATGTTCCTCATCGGGCTGGAGCTGGATCCGAAGATGCTCAAAGGCCGGGGACATGCCTCGGTGGTCATCAGCCACACGAGCATCATCGTTCCCTTCGCGCTGGGGGCGGGGGCGGCCCTCTGGCTCTACCCGCGCCTGTCCGAGCCGTCGGTGCCCTTCTCCTCCTTCGTGCTCTTCATGGGCGTGGCGATGAGCATCACCGCCTTCCCGGTGCTGGCGCGCATCCTCACCGAGCGGCGGCTGCTGAGCTCCCGGGTGGGGGCCATGACCATCACCTGCGCGGCGGTGGATGACGTGACGGCGTGGTGCCTGCTGGCCTTCGTCGTCTCCATCGTGCGCGCCTCGGATCTGATGCACGCGGGGCTCACCACGGTGCTCGCGCTGCTCTACATCGCCTTCATGCTGGGGCTGGTGCGGCCCTTCCTGGCCCGGCTGGGCGCGCGCGTGGCGAACAAGGAGGGACTCAATCAGAACGGAGTCGCCCTGACGCTGATGATGCTGCTGGCCTCCGCGTGGGCCACGGAGCTCATCGGCATCCACGCCCTCTTCGGCGCCTTCATGATGGGCACGGTCATCCCCAAGGAAGGGGGGCTGGCGCAGGCACTGGCCGAGAAGCTCGAGGACGTGGCGGTGGTGTTGCTGCTGCCCCTCTTCTTCGCCTTCAGCGGCCTTCGGACGGAGATTGGCCTGCTGTCCACCGGCGACCACTGGGTGATGTGCGGCCTCATCATCTTCCTGGCCTGCGCGGGCAAGTTCGGCGGCAGCATGGTGGCGGCGCGCCTCACCGGCATGCGCTGGCGGGAGGCCGGGGCCCTCGGCATCCTGATGAATACCCGCGGGTTGATGGAGCTCATCGTGCTCAACATCGGCCTGGACCTGGGCGTCATCTCCCCCACCCTCTTCACCATGATGGTGGTGATGGCGCTGGTGACGACGTTCATGACGACGCCGCTGCTGCGGTGGATCTACCCCCCCGAGGAGATGGCCAAGGACCAGGTGTCCGCCACCCCGGAGGTGGAGCCGGTGGAGGCTCCGCCCTACACCCTGATGATGTGCGTGTCCCACGGCCAGAGCGGGGCCGGCATGGTGACGCTGGGCCGGGCCCTCACCGGTGCCCCCCAGGAGCCCTCCCAGCTCTACGCCCTGCACCTCATCCGCCCCACCGAGCGGGCCTCCTTCCTCCTGCGGCACGACCCGGAGAAGGCCGGCGGCGACACCCTGTCGCCCCTGCTCGGGCGCGCCAACGGCCTGGGCCTGCAGGTGCGTCCGCTCTCCTTCGTCTCCACGGAGCCTGGACCGGACATCTGCCGCACCGCCGAGGCCAAGCAGGCCGATCTCATCCTGCTCGGCTGGCACAAGCCCCTCTTCAGCCGCACCATGCTGGGCGGCACCGTCCACGAGGTGATGCAGGAGGCGGGCACCAGCGTGGCCGTGCTGGTGGACCGGGGCCTGGAGCGTGTGAACCGGGTCCTGGTGCCCTTCATCGGCAGCGCGCATGACCGGGCGGCCCTCGGACTCGCCCGGCGGCTGCTCCAGCACGCCTCCGCGGAGATCACCATCCTGCACGTCACCCAGTCCGAGGGCATGCCCGGACACACCGGGGCACGCCCCCTGGTCGAGGAGCTCTTCCCCAAGGGCTCCGGACGGGTGCACTTCAAGGTGGTGGCGCACGACGCGCCCGATGAGGCGGCGCTGGAAGAGGCGCGGCGCGGGTATGACCTGGTGGTGGTGGGCGTGGGCTCCGAGTGGGGCCTGGAGGACAGCCTCTTCGGCCTGCACCGCGAGCGGCTCATCGGAGATGCACCCACCTCGCTGCTGGTCGTGCGGCACCCGGCCCCGGAGCGCGCCGCCGAGACCACCGAGCCCGAAACGGCCCGGGCCCTCGCCACGGGCAACGCGGTGTCCTGAGCCGTCCTGTCAGGAGGGGAGGTTCCGGCCGCGATGGGGAGCAACTGGTCCGATTGTTGGACCAGCCGGCACGCCGCGCGGCCGGGAGCAGGCGCTCGTTCAGCGCAGGGCTTCCAGCTCCGTGAGCCGGGCGAGCAGTTGCTGGGGCTGGTCCTCACCCGCGAGCCGCTCCGCCAGGCCGTGACTGGCCAGCCGTGCCACATGGGCCAGCCGCATCAGGTGCGCACGCCCCCGCTCCCCGCCCACGAGCACCACCAGCAACCGCAGGGGCACGCGATCCGGCGTCTCGGCCTGGAGGGGCTTGGCCAGGGTCACCAGGGCGGCCAGGGGCGCGGCGTGCTCGATGAAGGCATGGGGCACGGCCACCCCGCTGCCCACCATGCTGGAGGCTTCCGCCTCGCGCCGCTTCAGCTCCGACATCACCCGGAGCGCGCTCACGCCGGGACAGGCCGCCGCGAGCCGCCCCGCGGCCACATCCAGCGCGTCCTCCAGCGCGGTGCACGTGAGGTGCAACACCATCCGCTCCGGAGCCAGCAACGAGGCCAGCGCGGGGACGGGAACCTCCTGTCCGGCGGCCCGCACGGGGAACTCCGCGTCGAGGAACTCGCGCACGCGGGCGAGCTGGTGGCCCGAGAGATTGCGGCGCGCCAGCTCCAGGAAGAGCATGCTCGCGCCCGGCACCTGCTCCAGGTAGTGCGCCACGAAGGGGCTCACCCGGTACGTCACGTCCACCAACAAGGCGGGCGGCACGTCCAGCTCGCGGGCGATGGCGGCCAGCCGCTCCGGCGTGGGCGCCGCGTCCAGGCCGTTCTCCACCCGGCTGAGGTAGGCACTGGACACGCCGATACGACGGGCGAGGTCGCGCAGGCTCAGCCCCGCGTCCACACGCAGCAGTCGGATGGTCGCTCCCAGGTGCATGGTGTCGTCGTCTCGTTTCCGGCTCGTGCGGGTTGCGGGACTGGTTCAGGCGGCGGTGTCAGCGGGAAGTTCCGGGGCCGCGCCGTGCGCGTCTCCCGCCGGTTCGGTGGCGATGGCCCGGCCCGGATGGCGGACCACCAGCAGTGACGTGGGCGGCTCCCCGTCCTCCAGGCCCCACCCGGAGCCCACGCCCACCACCAGCAGATCATACCCGCGCCGCGCCTCCGCCAGCACGGCCTCCTCGGCGGACGCGTGCACCACCTCCTGCACGCGCACCCGCCCCGAGCGCTCCGGAAAGAGCTCGTCCACCATCGCCCGGGACCGCGAGGGACCCGGCTCCCCCCCAGGCACGGTCACCCGCAGCACCGTCACCTCCGCTCCCGAGGAGCGCATGAGCCGCCGGGCCAGGGCGAGCGCCGCCTGATCATCCGGGCCGCCACTGAAGGGCACCAGCACCCGGCGCACGCGCTCCAGGCCCCGGTCCACCAGCACCGCCACCCCCGTCCCCGCGGCCCGCATCACCTCGTGCACGGTGCCACCTGGCAGGGGGCGGCTGAAGAGGGGCTTGTGCCAGCCGAGCAGGATGAGATCGGCCTGCTTCGCCTCGGCGGTGCGGCAGATGTCCAGCGCGGGCTCGGCGGAGACGAAGGAGAGCGGACGCACCCGCAGGCCCAGGCCGCCGGCACGCTCCACCAGCGGAACCAGGGCATCGCCGCCCCCGCGCGCCTGCTCGCTCCGGAGGTGGGCCGAGGCCCGGCCCGCGGGGGGGACGAGGTGCAGGGCGTAGAGCTGGAAGGACTCGCCGGGCGCACCGGTGAGCGCACGCCCCAGGGTGGGCATCCCGGCCCCGGTCTGGCCCTCGGACACGCACATCAGCACGGTGAAGGGGGACTGCCCCGCCGTGGGGACGAGGGGCTCGAGCGGCACCCGGTCCCGAGCCACCTCCTCGGGCGGGTACATCCAGCGCAGCAGCGGCGAGGTCATCAGGGCGGTCACCATGGCCATCACCACCAGCATGGTGAAGAGCTTGGGGGAGATGACACCGAGATCCAGGCCGATGTTGAGCACGATGAGCTCGATCAGCCCGCGCGTGTTCAGCAGGACGCCCAGGGCCCCGGCCTCCCGCCAGCGCATGCCGGTGAGGCGCGCCGCCACCGCGGTGCCGCCGAACTTGCCCACGCAGGCCACCAGGAGGATGAGGCCGCACAAGGCCCAGTCCGAGGCCCCTTCCAACAGCCCCACCTGGGTCCGCAGCCCGCTGTAGGCGAAGAAGACGGGCAGCAGCAGCACCACCACCACATCCTCCAGCTTCTCCGCCAACGCCTCGGCCAGCCCGCCCTCCTTCGGAATGATGAGGCCGAAGAGGAAGGCGCCGAAGAGGGCGTGGATGCCGATGCGCTCCGTGGCCCACGCGGAGGCCAACAGCATCATCAGGGTGAGGGCCACCACGTTCTGCGTGAGGCCCTCCTTGTTCGCCACGCGCGCGCCCAGCCGGGCCAGGAAGGGCCGCACCAGTCCCAGCATGAAGCCGACGTAGAGCAGGGCGAAGAGCGTGGTGTACGCCGCGTGCATCAAATCCGAGGCGCGCACGAGCGAGACGACGAAGGCCAGCAGGCACCACGCCGTCACGTCATCCACCGCGGCGCAGGTGAGCGCCAGCATTCCCACCTTCGAGCGCAACAGGCCATGCTCGGAGAGGATGCGCGCCAGCACCGCGAAGGCGGTGACGCTCATCGCCGCGCCCATGAAGAGCACGAAGGAGAAGAAGGGCACCGACGGCTCGGACACGCGCGGATGGAGGACCAGGGCCGCCAGTGCCCCGAGCGCGAAGGGCACGAGGATGCTCGTGTGGCTGATGAACAGCGAGGCCCGGCCCTGTCCCCGGAGCACCCGGGGATCCAACTCCAGCCCGATGAGGAACATGAAGAGGATGAGCCCCACCTGGCTGAGCATCGTCAGCACCGGCATGGAGCTGGCCGGGAACAGCGTGCCCATCACCTCCGGCGCCACCCACCCCAGCAACGAGGGGCCGAGCAGGATGCCCGCGAGCACCTCGGCGATGACCAGCGGCTGGCCCAACCACCGCGCCCCCCGGCCAATCAACCGGGACAGGCCGATGATCACCACCCACTGCACGATGAGCAGACTGAGCGCGTTGTGCGTGAGGGCTTGCATCGGTCCGCCCCCATCCGGAAGCGCGTCACTTGTAGTCGACTACAAGTGACATTCATGTAGGATATTCACCCACCTCACTTGTAGTCGACTACAAGTGACGGGGTGACTGGCTCAACCCTCGGTGCCGGTCCGGGCGGAGCTCGACGGGCTGGCGGGAAGCTCCGCGAGGGCCGGAGTGGCCGGGGCCTTCCTGGGCTGGGGCCGGGCGTTCCACACCCGGGTGGCCAGCAGCAGGCCGAGGAAGGACAGGGGCAGCAGGGCGATGGGCCAGTTGCTCCAGTTGGCGGTGATCTTCGCCTCATCGCCCGAGGGGAGGATCTTCCCGAGCAGCAGCGACTGGAGGGCGGTGCCCGCGTACACGGCGCCGTCGATGATGCCCACCGCCAGGCCCGCGTTCTTCTTGCCACCGAAGTCCATGCTGGCGGTGCCCGACAGCATGCCGTGCACGCCAATCACGCACAGGGACATGAAGATGACCGTCCAGCCCAGCATCCAGCTCTCGAGCACGAAGAGCGAGACGACGGCGCCCAGGGACATGCCCGCGTAGAGCACCGCCGAGACGGGCCCGCGCCGCGAGTCGAACACCCGGTCCGAGATGAGGCCGGCGAACATGCCGCCGGTGATGCCCGCCACGCACAGCAGCATGCCCCAGTTGGACGCCACGAACGTGTCGGCGAGGCCCGTCGCCTTCGCGAACTTGGGGTACCACTGCATGATGGCGTTGCGCATGAAGCCGCTGCAGAACTCGACGGCCAGGATGGTGAGGATGATCGGATTGCGGATCATCTGCTTGAACACCTGGCCGGGCGAGAGCTGGGGCCCCGAGTCGCCGGAGGAGGCATCGGCGGTGTCGAAGTCCGGGTGGCCCGTGTGGCTCGGCGTGTCGCGGATGACGAAGAAGTCCACCACCACGAAGACCGCGAGGACGGCCGCGGGCACGAAGAAGACCCACCAGGTGGGCGCCGCCTTGGCGATGAAGCGGCTCCAGTCATAGGCGAAGTACACGCCCAGCGAGATGAGGATGCCGAACACCCCGCCGAGCTGCCCGCGCTCCTTCACGTGGAACCAGGACGCGTTCACCTTGACGATGGAGACCGCGCCGAAGCTCTGGAAGTACATGTTCAGCGCGTAGAGGAAGGACAGCGTGGCCACCAGGCCGCCCGGCGGCTGCCACCCGCGCTCGAGCACCCCGTACACCACCGCGCCCATCAGCACGTTGCACACCGACGAGCCGGCCGCGGAGATGAGGATCGTCTTGCGGCCGCCCAGCTTGTCCGTCAGCGGGCCGTTGAGCAGGAACGAGAAGCCGTACGTCAGCGTGCCCCAGAAGAAGATGGTGCCGAAGTCCGCGTTGGTGGTGTACCCCTTCAGCGCGCTGGTGGCCTCGTTGAGGTTGTAGCGCCCCATGTAGAGGAACGCGTACGTCATCCCCAGCGGGAACCAGTTGAAGAAGCGCCGGCGCTTGAAGGCCTCGGTGTGTCCGAGCTCCACCTTGGGCAGGCGGGCAATCACCAGCGAGATGGCCGCCAGCAGGATGAGGATGGGCAGGAGCTGTTGCAGCCAGGGGGGCAACGACGACATCAGATGACCTCGTTGGGGAGAGACGAGACGGGCGCACCCTACCCCGTCCCACGCTCCCCGGCCACCTTCACTCCCCGCGCGTCACGCCTGCTCGGCCAGCAACCGCAGGATGGACAGCTCCGTCTTCGCGTCCGGCACCTCTCCGCGCCGGCACATGGCCAGCAGCTCGCGGATGGGCCTCCACTGCAGGTGCGTGCCCTCCTCCAGGGGTGAACCGTCCCCCTTCGGCGTCCCCTGCTCCTTGCCCGTCACGTCCACCGCCGCCGGGAAGATCTTCTCCGAGAGAATCCCCGGCGCCACGAAGAAGCCCGCCCCCAGCAGTTGAATCTCCTCCGGCTTCACCTCGAAGCCCGCCTCCTCGCGCACCTCCTCCGCCGCCCGGTGCCGCAGGCCCTGCTCGCCCTTGTCCTCCGGCTCCAGCAGCCCCGCGACGATCTCCTCCACCCGCAGGTACGTGGCCCCGTCCGGCACCGCCATGTCCTTGCCCCGCCGGAAGTACGCCGCCGGCCGCAGGTTCATCCGCGTCAGCACCTCCAGCTCCGACGCACCGCGGCGATACACCAGCACCGACACCGCATCCAGCCGCGGCCGATCCACCACGTCCACCCGGTACACCTTCGACGCCGTCCCATCCGCCCGCCGGTTCTGGCAGCGCAGCCTCCGCACCCGCAGAAAACCCTCGTCGCACTTCGCGGTCGACGAGAAATCCTCGATTACCTCGATATCCGTCACAGAAGATTGATTGCTCGAACGCATGCCTGCTCCCTTACCGGAAGACCCTGACGCAGGGGCGTTGCTTGCCCACCCAGCATTTGTCTCGTACCTTGCGCCGTCGTCTAGCGGTCAATTTCTTCAAGCCCCCCGGATCCGCCCCCGAATGCGAAGCCTCCTGTCCGGACTCCTCTGTGTCCTGCTGTGCGCCTCGTGCATGCCCGTGATGACGGGCGAGCAGGACCTCGATCTCAGTGGCCAGGAGGTGCGGCTCACCCTCCTGCACACCTCGGACATCCACTCCCGGCTCATCCCGTACGACTTCGCGCCGCTGAAGACGGATACGGACCTGGGCATCGTCCCCGAGGCGGGCCCCTTCGGGGGTGCCACCCGCATGGGGGCCATCCTCAAGCGCGAGCGGGCCCGCGCCGGCCGCATCCTGCACCTGGACTCGGGCGACTGCTTCCAGGGCGCGCCCATCTTCAACCTCAACAACGGCCAGGCGGAGTTCAGCTTCCTGTCCCGGATGGGCCTGGACGCGGCGGTGATCGGCAACCACGAGTTCGACGCCGGCCTGCTCAACTTCGTGGAGAAGACGCGCGACTACGCCACCTTCCCGCTGATGGCGGCCAACTACCACTGGGACAGCCCCAACGATCCCGGTAACGCCCAGGCCCTGCTCAACACCGTCCCCTACGTCATCCGCAACATGCAGGGTCTGAAGGTGGGCATCATCGGCATGGCCAACATCTCCTCGCTCAACTCGCTGTCGGAGGGCGGCAACTCGCTGCAGGCCACCCCGCTGGAGCAGAACGAGGCGGCGCGCGCCTACGTGGAGATGCTGCGCCCGGTGGTGGATCTGCTCGTGGTGGTCAGCCACCTGGGCCTCCACGAGGACCAGGATCTCATCCGCGGCTACGAGGCCTATTACGAGCTCGATCGCATCAAGCCCTACCTGGAGCGCGAGCACGACCGGTGGCAGCTCCTGGAGTACGCCGACCCCAGCCAGGAGAACAACCCCAAGGCGGTGGTGCGGGTGTTCATCCCGGGCGTGTCCGGCCTGGACGCCATCCTCGGCGGCCACCTGCACGTGGTGCTCAACCCGCCGCAGCAGCTCAGCGATCCGAGCGGCCGCAAGGTGGTGGTGGTGCACTCGGGTGCCTTCGCCAAGTACGTGGGCCGGGCGGACCTGGTGGTGAAGGTGCCCAAGGCCGATGAGCGCACCATCGACGGCGCGGAGATCGTCAGCCACGACTACCGCGTCTTCGCGCTGGACGGCCTGTGGTGCGACGACGCCATGCGCGCCTACTACCAGGACAACTTCTGGAACCCCGGCCAGTTCATCAACGCCCCGGGCGTGCGCGCGGCCATCGCGAAGTGCCAGGAGCAGGAGGACCGGGAGACCACGCACCTGCTGCAGCCCTTCCTGCTGGGCATGGACTTCAACATGCAGCTCACGTCCATCTTCTCCTACGCGCCGCGCGACGTGGCCCGCCGCAACACCTCCACGGGCGGTGACTCGCCGCTGGGCAACATCTCCGCGGACTCCATGCGCAAGCGCCGCGCCGTCGAGGCGGAGATGGCGCTGACCAACTCGCTGGGCATCCGCGACAACCTCTACGCGGGCGTCGTCTCCCAGGAGTCCATGTTCAACGTCTTCCCGTTCGAGAACACCATCAACATCATGTACCTCTCGGGCGTGGAGATTCAGGAGATGCTCGACTTCGTCGCCGAGCGCTCCTCCGAACGCGGCTGCGTGAGCCAGGCGCAGATCTCCGGCGCGCGCTTCACCATGGACTGCGCCCAGGTGCAGCTCAACGACCTGCGCATTCCCTGCGAGCCCGCGAACGGGGGCGAGGACTGCCCGCAGACGGGCCGCGAGGGCCATGCGCCCTGGCAGTGCCTGCAGGACCAGGACGGCGCCCGCTGCTACGCGCGCCCCGCCACGGACGTGGTCATCAACGGCAACCCGCTCAACCCCAACGGCATGTACCGCGTGGCCGTCAACGACTACATCGCCAAGGGCGGCTCGGGCTTCAGCGTCCTCAAGCGCAACACCACCCGCCAGGAGACGGGCATCTCCCTGCGCGACTCGCTCATCGGCTACATGCAGGGCTTCTGCACCTGCGATGACATCAACGCGGGCCGCGAGACGTCCAAGACCGGCGAGCGCTGCGGCACGCTGACGAACGGCCGGTGGGTGGTGGACGATCAGCTCATCAACTTCTGCAAGCAGACGCAGGCCTTCGAGGACGCACTGGCCAGGAAGCTGGGCGACTGCACCTGCGGCGAGCTTCCTGAAGCTGCCCGCCGACGCGGCCAGCCGCTGCAACGTGGAGGGCCTCACGCCGGAGCTCATCCGCACCACGTGCAACGTGCCCCAGGGTCCGTACACCGGCCGCTGCTACTGCCGCGACGCGCTGGCCGGCGCCCAGGAGTGCGGCTCGGTCACCCGGCAGCTCGAGACCTTCTGCGCCAACCCCACCGAGATGCCCATCGCCAACGCCGCCGAGGACAACCGTATCGGCCGGAGGGTGAAGTAATGAAGAAGCAGTGGCTCCTCATGGCCGCGGCCGCGGCCTCCCTGTCCGGCTGCTACGACGTGGCCTCGAACCCGGCCCAGACCGTGGGCTCGTTCCGCGTGGTGGTGCAGAGCATCTCCGCGGTGAGCGCCGGCGGCAGCCTCCAGCCGCTCGACGTCCTGCCCTCCTGCACCGGCCCGCGCGGCACGAAGGACTGCCGCTATGCCATCCCCGGTGGCCAGGTGGAGCTGCTGCTGGACGTCATGGCCCTGGACAGGACGGGCAAGCCGTTCGACTTCAACGGGCCGGTGACCTTCAAGGTGGTGCCGGGCGATGTCTCCGACGACTACGCCTACACCTGGACGAAGCTCAACCGCGGCCGAGGCACCGGCAAGGTGCGGGCCCGGAACGTCTACGGTGAGGTGCGCGTCTGGGCCGTGGACGAGCCCGTGGTGCTGCACTACACCGATGGCGGCGTCGCGGGCACGCCCCCACCCGAGCCCGACGCGGGCCGCACCTATGCCGCCGGCTCCTCCGAGACGCTGTACTTCCAGGAGCCGACGCTCTCCGCCATCCAGTCGCCGCAGGGCTATGACAACCGCTCCTCGCCCTTCGTGGGGCAGTTCGTCACCATCGGCCGCGCCCCCGAGTCCGGCGCCGTGCAGTACCAGAACTGCCCGGCTCGCGACCTGGACGGCGATGGCCAGCCGGATCCGGAACCGGCCAAGCCCGTCACGCTGCTGGTGACGGGGACGGATCCCTCCGGCTTCTTCGTCACCGACATCACCGCCTGCCCCGTGCGCGAGGACACCAGCTCTGCCGCGCAGGTGCGCGCCCCCGAGCCCGGCGGCTACCTGCCCGGCTCGTTCGGCTCCATGTTCGTCTACAACTACAGCTTCCCCGAGGGTCTGGACCCGGGAGATCTGCTGTGGACGCTCTCCGGCTCCATCCAGGAGTTCACCTCCACCACCCAGCTCACCTTCCCCTCCTGGACGGTGCGCGAGCGCGTGCGCGAGCTGCCGCCGGATCAGTGGAACAAGTACCTGGATCTCAACCCGCCGGTGGAGCTCAACCTGCGCCACTGCGGCCTGGACAACACGCTGGCGCCCTTCGTCACCGACACCACGTGCGGCCACAACCGGCGCAACATGAAGATGGAGAGCCTGGAGTCGGGCCTGGTGAAGCTGCGCCGCATCCGTTTCCCGCAGGTCTTCAAGAACTGCGACCTCAACGGTGATGGCCAGCTCCCCATGTTCTGCGAGACGACGATCGACGGCGTGTGGACGTGGGCCGGCTGCGCCTTCCCGGCGCCCGCGGTGGATCCGGACGCCGAGGAGCGTCAGTGCAGCATCGACTGCACCACCGGCTCCGGCGCGTACCAGAACACCCGCTGCTCCGAGCGCTCCCAGTTCACGGGCTTCGGCCAGTTCGTCGTGGAGCTGGCCGGTCCCGGACCGCGGGAGGCCGGCCTGGATGACACGCTGGCCAGCCGCCAGCAGTCGGTCGTCCTGTCCGACACCACCTCGAAGAAGCTCGCCTCGGGCTACGAGCCGGGCGCCGCGGTGAGCATCTGGTGCGACGTGGACACCTACCTGGCCTTCGGCGAGGGCACCGTCACCGCCACCAACGAGGACGAGCTGCTGCCGGCCAAGACGCGCAAGGACGTCATCATGCGCTCCGGCGAGAGCCTCGTGGCCTTCCTGGCCGCGCAGCCGGTGGCGGTGACCCCGGCGCCGCGCTGCTCCGTGGCGCGCAACACCCATACCCGCGTGCTCCTCATGACGAAGGACGCCGTGCCGGACCTGAAGGTGGACTGCGACGAGAGCAACCCGGACGCGGCGGCGGCCCAGCAGTGCCGCTACCTGCACGGGGCCACCTTCGACGTGGTGGGCCACCTGCGCCACGTCCAGGCCGCCCGGCCGCGCTGGATGGTGCTGCCGCGCGACCAGGACGATCTCTGCTGCTACCCGGGCCCCGGCATGGAGTGCCCGCGGCCCATCAAGCCTTGTCAGTGATGTCGCTGTCTTGAACGAAGTGAGCGCCCCATTCCCAGGGGCGCTGGGAAGGAGCGGCGCCCCCACGCCGCGCCTGGAGGGAATTTGAGAACGCTGCTGCGCACGCTGGCCCTGACCGGGCTCACCCTTTCCGCGCCCGCATGGGCCGGAGACTTCGTCGACACCCGCTTGTCCTTCGCCTTCGCGGACGACAACGTCTTCGCCAATGCGGGCGAGACGACGCCCAACAGCCCCACGGCCCGGTTCGGCGGCGGACTGCAGAACACCCAGTTCTACGACAACTTCAACACCCGCTTCTCCGGCTTCGAGACGCTGTCCAACATCGTCCTCTACAAGCGGATGCCGGCCTTCTTCGAGGGCCTCACCACCGAGGCGGCCCTCACGGTGCTGATGCTCGAGCGGCCCTCGGGCGGCATCGAGCTGCGGGACAACTCCAGCTACATCCGCCTGCACTACCGGCCTCAGGGCTGGGGTGAGAACGAGGGCCTGTCGCTCACCGGCTTCCCGGTGTCCGCGGACCGCTTCCGGCTGGGCTACGCCTACCGCATCTCCTGGGGCGGCAGCGGCGTCTTCACCACCCGCGCCGCCGCGGCGGGCGTGCCGGGCGCCCGGCTCCAGCTCACGCGTGACCGGTGGTACGCGTACGCGGGCGCCAAGACGGCCCTGGTGCTCAACGATCTCATCAAGGAGCAGGAGACGCTCTACGGCTTCATGGCGGGCGCGGGCGTGGACGTGTTCGAGACGCTGCGCCTGGAGGCCGGCGGCGGCTACTTCCAGAAGGGCATCGTCCCGGGCCTGGCCGCGCTCGGTGTCGAGGCGCCGGTGAACTCGGCGGGCGTGTCCGCGCAGGCCGTCTACCATGTGGGCGTGCCGGTGGGCACGAGCATCGACTTCCGGCTGTACCGGAACGATCCCGAGGTCTACCAGCGCTTCTTCGCCCCGGAGCAGTACCCGGGCGGCCTGTCCTACTCGATGTCGCTCGAGGGCAGCTACCTGGTGCAGACGCTGTCGGATCCGGACGTGTTCGGCCGCACGGTGCCGCAGGAGGCCAAGGCGGTGGCGCTGCAGGCGCGCGCCAAGTGGAACTACTGGCGCTTCCACGTGCTGGGCCTCTACCGCGACCTGTCCTTCATCCAGTTCGAGGTGCCCGGCCTGCCGCCCTTCAACGACTTCCCGGATGGCACCGAGGTGAAGCCGGAGATGTTCGTCGCCGTGGGCGCGGACTACCACATCCCCGCGCTGCACTTCACGCCGGGCTTCATCGTCGGCGTGCAGCAGCCGGCGTCGTTCCGCAGCCCGGATCCGCTCTTCGGCGGCAACAACCCGCCCCCGGGCCTCACGGGCACGCGCACCGTGGTGGTGCGTGACGTCAACGTGCTGAGCATCCTCCCCACCACGTGCGGCGACGACAACGCCATCTGCCGCGCCGATCCCATCATCTCCGCCAAGGGCACCTTCCGGTGGGATCTCTCCGAGAGCGTCTCCGCCGTGGGCGAGGTCTATTACACCTACGACCGCAACCGGACGACCTTCCGGGACGACGTCTTCGGCGTCGCGCAGCCCAGCTTCGAGGATCCGCACGCGCTGGGCTTCAACATGCTGCTCCAGGCGCGCTTCTAGTCTCTGGCGCCTCTCCCGCCCCTCGCTCTCCCTCTCGGGGAGAGGGGTGGCGGGCGGCCGGGCCTCGGGGAGGCGCTCCCTCACATCCCGCGGCCCGCCTCTCCACCCCATTGTCATGGGCTCGGAACGAAACGACACGCCGCTGATGAACGCTCCCCCTCGGGTGATCGAGGTCCAGCGGCGCGCACCGGAGCCGCTCCCCTCCACGGGCATCCTCCAGGCGGGTGCCTCCCGGGTGGACCTCACGCCCGGCTTCCAGTCGTCGCTCGCGGGCTGGGGCCCCACCCTGCTGGGGTTGCGGCGCACACGGGGCGCGTGGGGCCGGCTCTTCGCGCGCGTGCTCGTGCTGGATGACGGACAGGGCGAGCGGGTGGCCCTCCTCGCGGTGGACCTCCATGCGGGCACGCGCTACCTCACCGAGCGGTTGGCAGAGCACACTGCGGCCCTGGGTCTGCACGTGGGCCGCCTCTTCCTCGCGGGCACGCATACGCACAGCGGGCCGGGGAACATCTACGCCAACACGTACTACGACACCTTCGCGCCCACCGAGCCGATCCTGAGGATACGGGGGCTGGATCAGGTCATGGTGGACTACCTCGTGGCGCGGATGGGGCTGGCCGTGCGCGAGGCCTGCGCGCGCCTGCGCCCGGCACGTGCCGGTCACGGCGCGGCCCGGCTCTGGGGGTACTCGCGCAACCGGAGCCTCGCGGCCCTGCGCGAGAACTTCCCCGGCCTGGACGAGGCGGCCCTCCGTCAGCGGGTCTCGGTGCTGGGCTTCCCCTCGGGCGCCTCGCCCTCCGTGCCCACGGGACTCCCGGTCGATCAGGTCTGTGTGGATCCGCGCATCCAGGTGCTCTGGGCCGAGGAGGCCGAGGCACCCCACCGTCCCATCGGCGCCTTCGGCATCTTCGGCGCCCATGCGTCGCTGCTCGCCAAGGAGCACCCCCTGTGCTCGCCGGATCTCTTCGGAGTGGCCACGCGTCACGCGGAGCAACTGCTGCGCGGCACGGCGGGAGGGAGCGGGCCGGTGGTGGGGCTCGCCGCTGGCGCCATCGGTGACGCCGATGCGATGCGGCCCGGCCTGACACTCGAGGCGCTGAAGAAGAAGCGCGAGGACCGGGCGGACAACCTGTCGCTGGTGGATGAGGTGGGCCATGAGGTGGGCCGCCAGCTCGCCCGGGCCTGTGAGGACGCGCGCGCCCACGTGAGCTCCTCGCTGCGCATCACCGCCCTCTTCGGCGAGCCCACGATTCGCGACGCGACGTTGAAGGATGGCAGGCGCCTGTCGCCAGGGGCCCTGATCGGCGCGCCGACGCTCCGGGGCTCGGAGCTGGGCGAGGGCGTGCCCTTGTTCAAGGAGGGGGATCGGCTGGAGGGGGTGCCTGCCGGCGATCCGCAGTGGCCGAAGGCTCCTCCCGGTGCGCTGGTGCGGCACATCCGGGACTTCCTCAAGTACCAGCCCCACACCCTGCCCCTGCGGCTGCTGAAGGTGGGCGGCCTGTGGCTGATGGGTTGTCCCGGAGAGCCGACCTCCTGGCTGGCGCATGAGCTGGCCCAGGCGATGCGCGCGCGCGGCGCCCAGGAAGTCATGGTCGCGGGCGTGTGCGGCGACTATGCCGGCTACTTCACCACCGAGCGCGAGTACAAGGCCCAGCACTACGAGGGCTCGAGCACCCTCTGGGGACGGAACACGGAGCACTGGCTCCTCGAGCACTTCGAGGCCCTGGCGATGAGCGCTTCGACGGCCATCCCGTCGGGTGCGGCTCGCTTCACGACGAACCCAGGCTCGCACCCGGCCCTCACGGAGCCCCGGCCGCCCAACGCCAGGCCCACTCCGCTCTGGCCCCGGACGCCGGAGATCGACCCGCCCCGGCTCAGCGACAATGGACGGCTGGTGCTCTCGGGCCGGTGGTTCGCCTGGGCCCCGCAGGAGCGGAGCGAGCTGGGATGGGGGGCGTGGATCCGGCTCGAGGACGCGGCCACCGGCGAGGTGCTCCGGAGCGCGAACCAGCCGCTCGATGATCAGCACCACACCTTCCTGCTGGAGTTCGTCAAGGCGCCCGGCGTCCTGGAGTGGCGGTGGCAGGTCGCGCTCGACGACTGGCGGCATCTGCTGGGCCGGAGGATCCGCTTCCGCACCCAGGGGCCCAGGGGAGTGAGCGTCCAACCCCCTCCTGGCAAGCAGTGGCCCGAGATACGCCTCAGCGCGGGCGAGGCGCGGCTGCCCGGCTCCATGTCCGTGGGCGGCTGAGGCGGCCGCATGTTACAGACGGCGCGTATGGATAACGAACAGCTGTTGTCGTCCTTCGTGAAGGTGCTCGTGTCGGACCCCGAGCGCTCGGCGAAGTTCTACGAGGCGCTCGGATTCAAGCGGACCCAGGCCGCCCCGCCCTTCATCCACCTGCAGTGGGAGAAGCAGGCGGAGGTGTACCTCGTCGCCCTGCCCCCCGTGGTGAAGCTGGAGGGCCAGCGAGGGCTGGGCGTGCTGCTGGGCTTCCGCATCGGCGCCGTGGAGCTGGAGGAGGTGGCCTCGCGGGCCCGGACCCAGGGGGCCCACGTCGAGGGCCCCACCGTGCAGCCGTGGTTCACGCGGGAGATCATCGTCACGGATCCCGACGGCTACCGGCTCAACTTCATCGAGCCCGCGTAGCCCGGGGACGCACCGCGCTCCCCGGCCATCCACCGGGGAGCGGGCGCTGTCCACCTCGGGGGCCCGCGGCTACATGCCCGCGAACTGCACGCCCTCGAAGACGAGGGTGGGCGTGCGCATCGCGCTGTTCACGTAGGCATCGTTCCCCACGGCGACCAGCCGCTTCCACAGGTCCATCTGGTTGCCGGAGATGTTCATCTCTCCGATGGGCTCGGCGACCTTCCCGCCGCGCACGCGGAAGCCCTGGACGCCGAACGAGAAGTCACCCGTGACGCCGTTCGAGTTTCCTCCGAGGAAGCTCGTCACGAGGATGCCCTCCTTCAGGTCCCCCAGGAGCGCGCCCTGGTCCTTGCTCCCGAGCTTCCAGGAGAGGTTCGAGGCACTGCCCGTCGTCGGACGCGCCTTGAGCTTGCGGCCGTAGTAGGTGTCGATGAAGTAGGTGCGGAGCTCGCCCGCCTCGAACAGCGGCATGGGCCGGGCGGTAATCCCCTCGCCGTCGAACAGGCGCGAGCCGAGGCCCCGCTTCACGTGCGGCTCATCGGTGAGCGAGAGCAGCTCGCTGCCCACCTTCTGACCGAGCTTCCCATCGAGGAAGGAGCGCTTCTGCTGGATGGCGCCGCCCGACATGGGCCCGAGGAGCATCGACACGAGCCGGCCCGCGGCCCGGTTGTCCACGGCCATGGTGAGCACGGCCGAGGCCCCCTTCGTGGAGCCGATGCGCCCCAGCGCCCGCTCTCCGGCACGGCGGCCCAGGGAGGCCGCGTCGGGCAGGTTCTCGAAGAAGCGCGCCACGGCGTAGTCGCTCTCCTCCGGCCGGCGCCCGTCCGGATCCTGCGCGCTCACCTCCGCGGAGGCGACGAACTGCGTCCCGCGCACCCCGCCCTCGAAACCGTTCGAGCTGACCCGGAAGATCTCCCGGTGCGAGTCCGCGAAGGCGGTGGTGACGGAGAGGATGACGCCCTTGCCATCCGCCGCGCGCGCGCCCGCCTCCAGCTCCCGGACGAACCGCTGCCGGTCATCGGAGGTGAGCGTCGCCTGGCGCGGATCCTCGATGGACAGGTCCACCGCGCTCCGGCCCGCGTAGAGCTCGGGCTCCGGCAGCCGGCGGTGCTCGTCCCGCGCCAGCACGCGCGTCATGGCGACGGAGTCGGAGATGAATTGCGCCAACGCCTCCGGACGCAGATCACTCGTGGAGACCGCGGAGTAGCGCCCGTCGACGTAGAGCTGCACCGAGAGGCCCCGGGTGGTGGCCTCGGAGACCTTGTCCAGCCGGCCATCGCGCCACTGCATCTCCACATCGCGCATGCGGCTGGCCGTGGCCGCCGCCTCGGAAGCGCCCTTCTGGCGCGCCAGGTCCACCGCCTGCCGCGCGACATCCGCCAGATTCGTGGTGTTCGTCGTGCTCATGCCCGCCTCCCTCAAGCGTTGCGTCCGCCCACGGTGATCGACGCGACCCGGACCGTCGGCATGCCCTGGGACACCGGCACGCCCTGGCCGTCCTTGCCGCACGTCCAGCCTCCCTCGTCGATGACGAGGTTGTCGGCCACCATGTCCACCTTCTCGAGCACCTTGGGCCCGTTGCCGATGATGTTCACGTCCTTGATGGGCCGGGTGAGCTTGCCGTCCTCGATGAGGTAGCCGTTCTTCACGTAGAAGGTGAAGTCGCCCGCGCCGATGTTCACCTGCCCGTTGCTGAAGTTGGAGCAGTAGATGCCCTTCTTCACCGAGGCGATGATCTCCTCGTGCTTGTGCGGGCCCGGGAGCATGTACGTGGAGCGCATGCGCGGCAGCGGCGCGTACCGGTAGCTCTCGCGGCGGCCGTTGCCCGTGGGCTTCACCTTGTAGTGCTTCGCGGAGATGGAGTCGTGCAGGTACGTGGTGAGGACGCCGTTCTCCACGACCGTCGTCTTGCCGGGCACGTTGCCCTCGTCGTCCACGTTGATGGCGCCGCGCGCGTACTCGTTCGTGCCGTCGTCGACGATGTTCACGAAGGGCTGGGCAATCGGCTTGTTGAGCTTGTCCGCGTAGATGGACGTGCCCTTGCGGTTGAAGTCCGCCTCCATGCCGTGGCCGATGGCCTCGTGCAGGAGGATGCCGGACGAGCCCGCCGCGAGCACCACGGGCAGCTCACCGGCGGGCGGCTGGGTGGCCTCGAAGAGGATGGTGGTGCGGCTCACCGCCTCGCGCACCACGCGCTCCAGCCGCTCGGGCGAGTAGAAGTCCAGCCCCGCGCGGCCCGCGACGCCGTAGGTGTTCTGCTCGCGCTTGCCGTTCTGCTCGGCCACGCAGGAGAGGTAGAGGCTCGTCATCGGCTGCACGTCCTCGACGAGCCGCCCGTTGCTGTCGGCCACGAGCACCGCGCCGTGCTCATCCGAGAACGAGAGCGTCACCTTGGAGACGCGCGGGTCGGCCTTGAAGGCCGCCGTGTTCAGCCCCTCGAGGATGGGCAGCTTCTGCTCGGGGCGCACGGCGTCCCAGCCCAGCTTGAGCACGTAGCGCTGCGGCAGCTCCTTGTAGATGTGGAGGCGCTGCGGGCCGGGCCGCGAGGGCCCATCCGCGATGGCCGCGGCCGTACGGGCGGCGCTGCGCATCGCCTCGAGCGTGAGCTCCTCGGTGTAGGCGTAGCCCGTCTGGTCGCCCTTGATGACGCGCACGCCCACGCCGAGCTCCACGGTGGTGAACGCCTTGTTCACCGCGCCGTCCTCGAGCGCCATGGAGGTGGACACCCGGTGCTGGAAGAAGAGATCGCTGTAGTCCCCGCCTCGCGACAGGGCGGCGGCCAGCGTCTCGCGGATGAGGGTCTCGTCCACGCCGAACCGCGCGAAGTACCCGATGGAGTGGGAGGGTCCGTCCGAGCCGCCCCCGGGGCCGCCCGGGCCCGCCCGCTGCGTCGTCGCACAGCCGGACAACAGCTCGCCAGCTCCCGCCATCGCCAATGCCGTCGTGCCGTAGCCGACGAAGTCACGTCGCGTCATTCCGGTCTTTCCTCCCGCCATGGCTCTCCCTCTTCAGTGAAGGTCACCGCGCATCCAGAGGGTAACCCCACGGCCAGGCGGGTATTCCGGAAATCCCACATGCCCCCCCATCCGTGGGCTACCCAACAGAGAACGGGCCGGGCGCTCGGTTGTCGCACCGGCCCTGGCGGGGGGGCGGCTCAGGCCACGGACGTCATGCGCACCACCTCGTCGAAGGAGGTGAGGCCCATGGCCAGCTTGCGCACCGCCGCCTCGCGCAGGGTGCGGGTGCCGCCCCGGCGCGCCGCGTCCAGCATCTGCTGGTGGTTGCCGCCGCGGGAGATCTGCTCGCGCAGATCGTTGTTGAGGTTGACGATCTCGAAGGCGCCCGTGCGGCCCCAGTACCCCGTGCCACGGCAGCGCGGGCACCCGGCGCCCTTGACGATGTTCACCCCGGTCGGCAGCAGCGGAATGGGCGCGCCCAGCAGGGTCAGCTCGTCCGGCGTGAGCGTGGTGGGCTGCGCGCAGTGCGGGCACACGCGCCGCAAGAGGCGCTGGGCCATCATGCCGATGAGGCTCTGCGCCAGCAGGAAGGGCGGCACCCCGAGGTCCTTCAAGCGCGCCACCGCGCCGATGGCGTCGTTGGTGTGCAGCGTGGAGAGCACCAGGTGGCCCGTGAGCGCGGCCTGGACGGCGTTCTCCGCCGTCTCCGCGTCACGGATTTCGCCCACCATGATGACGTCCGGGTCCTGGCGCAGGATGCTGCGCAGCGCGTTGGCGAAGTCCAGCCCCACCTTGGGCTGCACCTGCACCTGGTTGAAGCCGTCCCACACCATTTCGATGGGGTCTTCGATGGTGACGACGTTCACGTCCGGACCGGCCACCGCCTTGAGCGCCGAGTAGAGCGTGGTCGTCTTGCCGCTGCCCGTGGGGCCCGTGACGAGGATGATGCCGTGGGGCTGATCAATCCACGACTCGAAGACGCGCTTCTCGTCCGGGTCGAAGCCGAGCTGGGCGATGTCCTGCACCAGCGTCTCGGGGTCGAACACACGGATGACCACCTTCTCGCCGAAGGCGGTGGGCAGCGTGGAGACGCGGAGCTCCACCTCGCGGCCATCGCGCTCGGTCTTGATGCGGCCGTCCTGGGGCTTGCGCTTCTCGGAGATGTCGATGCGCGCCAGCGTCTTCACGCGCGAGACGATGGGCGGGTGCACGCCGGCCGGCAGCGTGTACACGGGGTGCAACACGCCGTCGATGCGCAGGCGCACCAGCGAGGTGTTGCGCTTGGGCTCGATGTGGATGTCCGAGGCGCGGTTGTCGAAGGCATACCGCAGCATGTAGTCCACGGCCTGCACCACGGGCTGGTCCGCCGCGTCCAGCTCCTGGCGGCCGCTGAGCGTGACGAGCTGCTCGAAGTTGCTGATCTGCGGCGAGTTGTGGGAGTTGGAGGTGAAGTCATCCGCGGCCTTCGCCAGCGTGCGCTTGAAGCCGTAGACGTCCGCGATGGCCTTGAGGATGTCCGCCTTCGAGGAGAACACCGGCTCGATGGGCATGCCGGTGAGCACGTGGATGCTCTCGAAGAGCTCCTTGTCGAAGGGGTTGGCCACCGCGACCAGCAGCCGGCCGTCCTGGGCCGTCTCCAGCGGCAGCAGCACGTGCTTGTGCGCGAAGGGGCGGGACACGGTGCGGGTGGCCAGGGCCATGTCCAGCTTGAGCGGATCAATCTTCTTGTAGGGCAGGCCGGCGGCGCGGGCGACGAGCTCGGTGACCCGGTCCTCGTCGAGCGACCCGCGGCCATCGGCCAGGGGCACCTGGAAGGCGGCGACGATCTCCACCGGCGAGACGTCGTAGCGGGCGGCGTCCGTGCCGACGATGCCCTTGTTCTTGAGGACGCGGGCGCGGGCGGCGGGCTCCTTGGTGGCGATGTTCTGCGCCTGATCAGCGGTGAGGACGCGCTGCGAGACGAGCGCCTGGAGCACGAAGGAGAGGGTGAAGTCGGTCTTGCTCCGGCTCGGCGGAGCAGCAGGCGGGGTCACAGGCGCTGACAACGGCGTCTCCTTGTTGCGGCCACGGGGGACAAAACGGAGGCGCCGGGCCATCCCGGCGGCTCCAGGGCGGAAGCCGTCCCCTCTGGAGGCGACAGTCTACCCGCGAATCGCCCGGACAGTGGCCTCGACAAAGGCCTCCGGGGTGGGCCGCTCGGCTACCGAGGCCACCGGCAGCCCCAGGTGCGTCAGGGCCGCCGCCGTGGTGGGACCGATGGCCACCAGCCGGGCCGAGCCGAGCCGCTCACGCCCCACGGCCTCCAGGAAGGCCTCGGCGGTGCGCGGCGAGGCGAACAGGGCCACATCCGGCGGGGCGCTCTCGAGCAGCGCCTGGGAGTCGGGCGGCAGCGGCGCGGGCCGGGAGCGGTACGCCGTCACCCGCGTCACCCGCGCGCCATGCTCGCGCAGCGCGTCCTCGATTTCGCGGCGTCCCTCCTCCGCGGCCGGCAGCAGCACCTCGTCCTCCGGATCCAGCCCGGGGCGCATCACCTCGTAGAGCGCGGCGCCCGTCCC
This sequence comes from Archangium gephyra, assembly GCF_049060025.1. Classification (GTDB taxonomy): domain Bacteria; phylum Myxococcota; class Myxococcia; order Myxococcales; family Myxococcaceae; genus Archangium; species Archangium gephyra_A. The sequence continues at coordinate 10,573,076 of NZ_JBMEQQ010000002.1, read as the reverse complement.
CTCGGGGGACTCGACGGCCACGGTCAGTCCGTAGCCCTCCACGGTGCGCGCGGTGCGCGGCCCCACCACGGCGATGCGCACCCGCGACAGCATGTCCACCGTGCCCGCCTCGCGCAGCGCCTCCATCAGCGCCTCCACCCCCGAGGGGCTCGCGAACACCACCCACTTGTAGCGCTGGATGGCCTCCGCGGCCGCCACCAGCGGGCGGGGGTCCTCCGGAGGCAGCAGCTCCAGCAGCGGCACATGCAGCACTTCCGCGCCCTCGTCCTCCAGGAGGAAGCACAGCTCCTCCGAGCGTTCACGGGGTCGCGTCACCAGGATACGGATGCCTTCGAGTCGCCTTTCCACGGTCGCGCACTCTAGGCCATTTGAGCCGGTGTCATAGCGTCCTCTTCGAGTCCGATTCCGGAGACGGGTCATGCCCCCGGGCGCGACCTGGGAGGTCAACGGCTCACAGGTAGCTCATCCAGGGGCTGCGGGTCCGCGCCTTGAGCCGCATGAACCAGCGGCAGGCGAACCACAGCGGAAGCGAAACGAGCGCGGCCAGGGCCCAGAGCCAGGGAACGTCCGGGACGCTGAAGAGTGCCCCCTGGTTGGGACCGGCGAGGGCGAGCGCCACGCCGTTGAGTGCGTGCAGCAGATAGAGGTGGACCAGATAGAAGAACAGGGGGGCCGCGCCGAAGGTGGAGAGGAGCGTCAGGAGCTTGGACGGCACATGGTCCAGCGCGGCGAGCAGCAGCGCCCCCGCCCCGAGCGTCAGCAGCAGGAAGTCCAGCGACGGCGGGTACTTGGTCAGGTTCAGGAAGGAGATCAGGGTGAGGAGTGGCGTCGAGCCGCTCGTCCAGGGGACGGGCTCGCCATACCCATTGGCCAGCCGCACCAGGAGGAACAGCGCCAGCGCCGCGAGCCCCACGGCATACAGCCGGATGCGGCGGGCCTCCGGGCTCACGTGAGCGGCGAACCAGGGGCCGATTCCATAGCCGAGCGCGATCACCCCGATCCAGGGCAGGAGCGGATAGGACGTGCGCGCGCGGGCGCCCCAGGGCAGCTCGATGAAGCCGCGCTTGTGGAGGATGGCCCAGAGGGTGGCGCCGGGCGTCCCGGCCTCGAACGAGACGGAATCGAGCAGGTTGTGTCCGGACACGATGGCCAGACCCACCCCCAGCACCGCCGGCCCCGGCAGCCATAGGAGCCCGGCCAGGGCGATCATCGACAGGCCGATGGCCCAGATTACCTGGAGGAAATACGTGGGCGGGACGAGCGCGAACGTCCAGGCGAAGTTGACCAGCGTCAGTTCCAACAGGACGAGGAACAGGCCGCGCTTGAGCAGGAACTCGGAGGTGGCGCGCTTTCCGCCCCGGCGCTGGCCATGGAGCCATGCCGAAAGCCCGGTCAGCGCGACGAACACGGGCGCGCACAGGTGGGCGGAGAGCCGGGTGAAGAAGAGGCCCGGCGGCGTGGTGGCCACGTCGACAGGGTCGCTGACCTGCGCGTGCATGTAGAAGAACTCACGCGCGTGATCGACGAGCATGAGCAGCATGACGAAGCCGCGCAGGGCGTCGATGGTGGCGATCCGTCCCCCGGCCGCGCGCCTTCCTGGCAACTGGCCATCCACTGGAGCGGCCGCCGTCTGCTCCTTCGCTATCGCTCCTGTTGGCACGTCTCGCCCCTTCGGCATGGGAATGCATCGGCACTACCCATGTAACGAAGTTGCGTCAAGCAGCCGGGCCCGAGCATGACCGGGGCTTATCCGGGGCTTCTGTTCCTCTGGTACGGGGCGCCGCCAGTGCGGGCAGCGCTCCTCAGTGGCGCACTCGCGGTCAAACGATCCGCTTGCCGTTGACCAGGTCCATGGGCCTGTCTCAGTTGCAGTAGTACTGGGGGGCGAAGCTCGAGGACGCGCTGCTCGGCCACGGGGGAGAGAGCGCGCAGCCGGGAGAGGAAGAGCGGGGCCTTCATCCCCATGCCGATGAAGGACCAGACGTACGAGCGCTCCTGAGCCTTGAAGAGCTCATCGCGCTCGGCCTCCGTGAACGTCCGCCCCGAGGCCTTCTCCAGGGTCTGCAGATCCAACGTGAGCTGCGCGTTCAAGGTGCCCCGGAGCGCCTGGAGCAGCTCGGCGTACTCGGTCATGGCCGCATCCACGCCCCCGGGCTCCACGGCGAGGATCTTCTGGGCCTCCAGGAAGTCCAGACGGGTGTGCTGCGCCTCCTCGAGCCAGTGGTGCTTGAGCAGGTTGCAGAACAGCGGGTCGAGCGACTCGCGCTCGTTGTCGCGGATGGTCTCCACGTAGTGCTGCTGCGTCATCAACTCCATGTGGAGGTTGAAGATCAGCACGCCGAGGTTCGACTTCGCCATGATGGCCTTGGCCACCTGGACCTGGTTGTCGAGGAGGCCTGGGACGACCTTGAACCCGCGAGCGAACGCGGCGGTGTACCGAGCGAAGAGCTGCTGGTGCTTGATCTCCTCCTCGGTGAAGCGCAGGAGCGCGCGCATGTGGGTCGGGTTCTTGTGGAGCTCGAGGCCGGCGCGCTGCGCGGCCAGGGCCACGGCGTACTCCTCGAGGAACAAGAACAGGTGGGCGTAGCTGTTGGAGCGGATCTGATTGAGCATCAGCTTCTCCTCCGCGCTCAAGCAGTTGATGCCTTCAGTGCCCGTGAGCGAGTCCGAGAGAATGCGCCGGCTGAAGTCGATGACGGTGTCCTTGGGCAGCAGGTCGTCGAGCCGCCAGGAGACACGCTCGGAATTCTGGATGCAGGACTGGTACTCAGAGTCGTGTTGGGTCATGCGCTCGAGGTCACAATCATTCAACTACCCGTGTCAATGTAGGGTCCTGGAGGGATTGTGTTGAGTCAGACGAGACACGTCCAGCGCACCTATCTGCTGCTGACCCTGCTGTCGACGCTGGCGGCCTCCTTCATCTGGGGCATCAACACCTTGTTCCTTCTCGATGCGGGGCTCAGCAACGCCGAGGCCTTCGCCGCCAATGCGTTCTTCACCTTGGGACAGGTGCTCTTCGAGCTTCCCCACCGGGGTGGTGGCGGACACCTGGGGCAGACGCACCTCGTATCTGCTCGGCACCGCCACCTTGCTGGTGTCGACGCTGCTCTACCTCGCCATGTGGCAGGTCCATGCGCCGATGTGGGGCTGGGCCCTTGCTTCCATCCTCCTGGGCCTCGGCTTCACGTTCTTCTCGGGTGCCACCGAGGCCTGGCTGGTCGATGCGCTCACCTTCTGCGGGGTCAAGGACACGCTCGAGCCGGTGCTCGCCCGGGGCCAGATCGTGGCGGGTGCGGCCATGTTGGCCGGCTCGGTCGCGGGGGGCGTCGTCGCCCAATGGACCGACCTGGGAGTGCCCTACCTCCTCCGGTCGCTCCTGCTCGGTGTCACGCTGGCCGTGGCCTTCTTCTCGATGAAGGATCTCGGCTTCATCCCCGAGCGCGGCAAGGGCGCGTTGGACAGGGTGAGGACGGTGGTGCGCGGGTCGCTCGACCACGGCTTGCGCAACCCCCCGGCACGATGGCTGATGTTGTCGGCCCCCTTCACCATGGGGGTGGGAATGTTCGCCTTCTACGCCCTGCAGCCCTATCTGCTTCAGCTCTACGGCGACGAGCGCGCGTTCTGGATCGCCGGTCTGGCGGCGGCCATCGTCGCCGGGTGCGAGATCGTCGCGGGGTTGATTGCCCCTCATGTGCGCGGGTTGTTCAGCCGGCGCACGCACGCGCTGCTCATCGCCACGGTCATCGGCGTCGGCGGTCTGGCCCTCATCGGCTGGACGACGAGCTTCTGGGTGGCGATCTCGGCGCTGGTCGTCGCGGAGCTGGCCGAAGCGGCCAGCAGGCCCATGAGGCAGGCGTATCTGAACGGCGTCATCCCCTCCGGACAACGCGCGACCGTTCTGTCCTTCGACAACCTGATGGCCTCCGCCGGAGGGGTGGTGGTGCAACCCGCCCTGGGACGTGTGGCCGATGTCGGCGGCTACGCCTCGGCCTACGTCGTCGGCGCCGTCATCCAGGCCGTGTCCCTGCCCTTCCTGTTACTGGCCCGGCGAGAGGCCGCGCCCGCGGATCGCATCGAGCATTGATGGCCGAAGGCGGGTGCGGACCTCAAAGCCCCGTCAGGACTCCGGCACGGGCGAGGCGCGGCCGAAATCCCGGAGGATCTCCGCCGCGCCGCGCGAGAGCAGCTCCTCGGCGAGCGCCTCGCCCACCGCGAGCGCCGTCTCCACCGGGCCGCTGCGCTCGCCCTCCACCACCTTCGTGCCGTCCGGCCGTCCCACCAGCCCACGCATGTGGACGGTGCCGCCCTCCACGGTGGCGTGTCCGGCCAGCGGCACGGTGCACCCGCCCTCCAGGCGGGCCATGAAGGCGCGCTCGGCCGTCACCGCCACGCGCGTGGTGTCGTCCTCCAGCGCCGCCAGCAGCCCACGCACCCCGGCGTCCTCGGTGCGGCACTGGATGGCGAGCACCCCCTGCCCCACCGCCGGCAGGCTGAGGCTGGTGGGCAGCACCTCGGTGATCTCCGTCTCCAGCCCCAGGCGCTTGAGGCCCGCGTAGGCGAGCACCGCGCCGTGCAGCCCCAGCTCACGCGTGCGCGCCAGACGCGTCTGCACGTTGCCGCGCAGGCTGATGATCTCCAGGTCCGGCCGCCGGGCGCGCAGGATGCAACTGCGGCGCAGCGAGGACGTGCCCACGCGCGCCCCCTTGGGCAGCATCTCCAGCGAGAGCCCCGCCGGGCTGCAGAGGGCGTCGCGCGGATCCTCGCGCTTGGGAACGGCCGCCAGCAGCAGGCCCGCGGGCAGCACGGACGTCATGTCCTTGAGGCTGTGCACGGCCAGGTCCGCGCGGCCATCGAGCAGCGACTGCTCGATCTCCTTCACGAACAGTCCCTTGCCGCCCACGGTGGACAGGGGCGCGGAGAGGAACCGGTCCCCCGCGGTGGACATCTCCACCAGGGAGCACTCCAGTCCGGGGTGCAGCTGGGTGAGCAACGAGGCCACGTGCCGGGCCTGCCAGAGCGCCAGCGGGCTCTGCCGCGTGGCGATGCGTACGGCCTTCATCCCTTGCCTCCGTTGGCCACGACATTGGGACCGGCCGTCCCCGTGGACCCAGGTGCTTCCTCGAGCCCGAAGGCCTCGGCGGCGGCACCGGCGAGCCGGTTGCCCTCGTGCTCGGGACCCACCGCGCGCAGCCGGGCCGTGGGCTCGTGGAGCAGCTTGTTGACGATGGCACGCGCCATCGCCTCGACACTCTTGCGCTGCTTGTCCGTGAGGCCGTCACCGATGGTGGACAGCGTGCGCTCCACCTCGGCGCGGGCAATGGCCTCGCCGCGCTGGCGCAGCTGGGCGAGCACGGGCACGCCGTTGCGCACGGCCCGGTCCCGCACGAAGCGGGCTACTTCCTGGGCCACCAGCACGCCCGCCTTCTGCGCCTCCTCGGCGCGGGCGGCGGCGTTGTCCGCCACGAACTTCTGGATGTCGTCCACGTCGTAGGCGTGCACCCAGTCCAGCTCCCCCACCTCGGGGGCGATGTCGCGCGGCACCGCCAGGTCCACCATGAAGAGCGTCCGGTGCTTGCGCGCCTTGCCCACCGCGCTCACGTTCTCCTTGGTGAAGATGGGCACCGGCGAGGCCGTGCTGCACACCACCACGTCCGCCGCGGTGAGCAGCGTGAACAGCTCCTCGTAGGGACGCGCGGTGGCACCCACCTCGGCCGCGAGCGCCTCGGCGCGCGCCAGCGTGCGGTTGGCCACCAGCAGCTTCGTGGCGCCCGCCTGCTTCAGGTGACGCGCGGCCAGCTCCGCCATCTCGCCCGCGCCCACCAGCAGCACCGTCTTGTCCCGCAGCCCGTCGAACACCTTACTCGCCAGCGACACGGCCGCGCTGGCCATGGAGGTGGCGGCCCGGCCGATGGCCGTCTCCGTCCGCACCCGCTTGGCGCAGCCGAACGCCGCGGCGCACACCCGCGTCAGCTCGCCGCGCACCGCGCCCACGCCCTGCCCCTTCTCGAAGGCGTCCTTCACCTGGCCGAGAATCTGCGCCTCGCCCAGCACCATGGAGTCCAGGCTCGCCGCCACCCGGAAGAGGTGCACCAGCGCGTCCTCGCCGCGGTGCTCGTACAGGTGCTCCAGCGTCTCCGGGCCGCCCAGCGCCTGCAGCTCGTTGCGGGCGCTCTCCCGCACCCGGTTCATGTCCGGCGCGGCCAGGTACAGCTCCACCCGGTTGCAGGTGGACACGAGGAACGCCTCGTTGGGCGACTGGGCCAGCCGCTGCAGCAGCTCCACCTGCCGGGTCTCCGGCAGCGCGAGCCGCTCACGCACTCCGAGCGGCGCCGTCCGGTGCGATAGACCGATGCACAGGAACTCCATGGCTAGCGCCCCCCCCCGCTCGCCTGGAGGAAGTCATACGACGACAGGAAGGACACCAGCAGCAAACCAAACCCCGTCATGGTCAACAGCGCGACACGCCGGCCGCGCCACCCGCCAAAGGAGCGGGCGCCCACGAGCGCGGCGAAAACAGCCCAGGCCACCAGGGTGGCGATCTGCTTGGACGTCCACGTCCAGAAGAAGCCCGGCGCCGCGTTGGAAAAGAAGGCCCCGGTGACGAGCGTCACCGACAGGGCGATGAAGCCCAGCACCACCAGTTGGCGGTTGAGCGTGTCCAGGAACTCCAGCGAGGGCAGGCGCGCGAAGAGCAGGCCGAAGCGCTTGCCCTTCACCTGCCGCTCCATCAGCAGGTACATGCCCGCCACACCCGCGGCCAGCGCCGAGGCCGCCACGCCCAGCAGGGCGATGGTGATGTGCACCGGCAACAGGGGCCGCTGCACGTCCGGGCTCAGCACCTGTCCCCGGTCCAGCAGCAGGCCCGGCAGCAGCACCGCCACCGCCAGCGGGGTGATGAAGGCGCCGATCACCGGCCGGCGGTAGCGCACATCCACCACCAGGAAGATGGCCAGCAGCAGGAAGGCGAAGGTGGAGAACCCCTGGGCCAATCCCACCGGACGGCCTCCCTGGGCCCCGAAGAGGCCGAAGAGGGCCACCCCGTGCAGGCCCAGTCCCGTGCCCACCAGCACGCGGCCGGCGGTGGCGAGCGCGTCCAGTTGCCGGACGAGGTAGACGAGGTAGACCAACGCCGCGACGACATAGGCGTGGCAGGCGAGGGAGACCAGCGCGTGGTTCATGGCGGAGACAACCTACAGGACCGAGTGCGTCAGCCCATTTTGTTCAGAAGAAAGGCGGCGAGGAGATCCGCCTCGGAACCCGGCTTGCCGTCAGCCGACCCGGCATCCGAGGGAGAGAGGGGGACCTCGGCCACATAACCGGGGACGACCTCGTATGCCGTGTCACCGAGCAGGACCGAGTCGGCCATCTGCTCGGCCCCCAGGGATTGGAGCTGGGCCTCGGTCTTCACCCTGGCGACCAGATCGTTCGCGTCCTCTCCGGTGACGAGCTGCACGATGTGCACCGCGGGTGTCACCGGGTACACACCTTCCTCTCCGGCCACCACCAGCACACCGTCCTTCACGTCCGCTTTGTCTTCCAGTGCCCACTCTTCGAGCTGGGCCTGGGGAAGGAAGAGCTTCATCACCACTCCAGCTTACACCTCTCGGCTCCCGGCCGAAGCGTCATCTACAGAAGAGTGAGAACGGCTTGCGACACTCTCGCCCCGTCCGCATCTAAGCAAGCAAAGGACCAGGAAGCCGGTCCTTGCAGGCTCATCGGGCACGTACTAGAGCACGCGCCCCTCTGCTTGGCTGCACGCCGAAGGAGACACCATGGCAGGCGCTGACGTGATGAACATCGGGGATGCGGATTTCGACAAGGAAGTGCTCAAGTCCGACCAGCCGGTGCTGGTGGATTTCTGGGCCACGTGGTGCGCCCCGTGCCGGGCCATCGCTCCGGCTATCGAGGAGCTGGCCACCCAGTACAAGGGCAAGGTGAAGGTCGCGAAGATCGACATCGACAACAACCAGCAGGTCGCCGAGCAGTACGGCATCCGTTCCATCCCCACCCTTCTCATCTTCAAGAATGGTGCGGTGGCCGGGACGATCGTCGGCGCCCTGCCCAAGGCGAAGATCGAGGCGGCGATCCAGAAGGTGATGTAGGCCCCGCCCCGACCCGCGCGGAGTGCCCCTGGGGGACTCCGCGCGGGCGGCTCACTCGCCGCGCCAGCTATCCGTGGGGTTGTTGGCCTTGAGGAGCTTCCCACGCGGCCAGGGCGTCCACCACCCGCTCCAGCTCGTTGGGCAGGCCGCGGGCGCGGTTGGAGCGCAGGTACTCCTCGGCGAAGGTGCGCAGCCGCGTGTCCAGGAAGAGGCGCGCCAGCGACACCTCCGTTTGTCCGTAGAATTCCTCGAAGCGGATGCCGAAGCCGGTGGGGTCGTCCTCACGGCGTGGACGCTGCTCGCGCACGATGCGGGCCCGCGCCTCCACCGGCGCCGCCCCGGGCTCCAGCGAGAAGCGCACCCGCAGCTCGGTGTCCATGGGGAGGAAGAAGGAGCTCTCCAGGAAGGCCCCGCCCACGCTCACGTTGGACGAGCGCAGGGTGGCGGTGAAGCGCCGCTCCCCCTCCTCGTCGATCCACAGCTCGAAGCTGGTGGCGAGCCGCGCGCGCGGGAAGTGCCGGTGCTCGGATTCCTCCTCGGACCCCACCTCGATGATGGGGGAGAAGAAGCTCCGGGGAGCGGCCGGGGCCGCCGGAACCGGGGCACGCCCGGGCAGCCCGGGCGCGGGCCTGGAGGGCGTCACCGTGGGAATCGGCCGGCGGGCCGGCTCGGCACGCGGAGCCGTCTCCGTCCGCTCGGTGTCTTCTGCCTGGCCGGGAGCCTTCTTCCGAGGGTCCTTCCTGTCCATCTTCTCCTCCGGGGGAACGGACTCAGATTTCCATACCCCAACCGGCGGGTTTCATACACCATGCGCGCCCTCGTCCGCGCGCGGAGATTGTGATGCTGGGAAACCTCCTGAAGCCCGAGTTCGACGCGCTCATCGCCGCCAAGGACTGGAGCGCGCTGCGCGATGCCTTCTCGGACATGGACCCGGCGGACATGGCCGAGGTCATCGAGGATCTGCCGGCGGACGAGAGCGGCATCATCTTCCGGCTGCTGCCGCGAGACACGGCGGCGCTCGTCTTCGAGTACCTGCCGCCGCACCAGCAGTCGGAAATCGTCGTGACGCTGGGCCGGGAGCAGCTCAAGAACCTGCTGGACGAGATGGCGCCGGATGACCGTACGCGCCTGTTGGAGGAGCTGCCGGCCGAGGTGACGAAGCGGCTGCTCACCTCGTTGTCGCCGGAGGAGCTGAAGGTCGCCCGCAACCTGCTGGGCTACCCGGAGAAGAGCGCCGGCCGGTACATGACGCCGGAGTACCTCACCATCCCGGGCAACCTGACGGCGGGCGAGGCCCTCGCGTACGTGCGCTCCCACGGCCAGGGCCGCGAGACGATCCACGTGCTCTACATCGTGGACGAGAAGGGCCGGCTGCTGGACGACGTGCGGCTGGCGTCGCTGGTGCTGTCGGATCCGAACACGAAGGTGACGGACATCCACGACAGGCAACTGGTGAGCATCCCGGCCACGGCGGACCGCGAGGAGTTCATCAGCATGTTCGAGAAGTACGACCGGGTGGCGCTGCCGGTGACGGACTCGCAGGGCGTGCTGGTGGGCATCATCACCGTGGACGACGTGCTCGACGCGGCCGAGGAGGAGGCCACCGAGGACATCCAGCGCATCGGCGGTATGGAGGCCCTCGAGGCGCCCTACATGGACATCGGCATCACCGGCATGCTGCGCAAGCGCGTGGGCTGGCTGACGGTGCTCTTCGTGGGGCAGATGTTCACCGCCACGGCCATGGCCCACTACCAGGACGCCATCACCCAGGCGGTGTTCCTCAGCGCCTTCGTGCCGCTCATCATCTCCTCGGGAGGCAACTCGGGCTCCCAGGCCACCTCGCTCATCATCCGCGCGCTGGCGGTGCGCGACGTGGAGCTCAAGGACTGGTGGAAGGTGGCGGTGCGCGAAGCGGCCAGCGGCGTCGCGCTGGGCCTCTTCCTGGGACTGCTGGGCATCCTGCGCATCCTGATGTGGCCGCGGGCCGCGGACGTCTACGGCCCCCACTACGCGTGGGTGGGGCTGGCGGTGGGCCTGAGCGTGGTGGGCGTGGTGATGTTCGGCACGCTGTGCGGCTCGATGCTGCCCTTCCTGCTGCGGCGCCTGGGGCTGGATCCGGCCACCGCCTCGGCGCCCTTCGTGGCCACGCTGGTGGACGTCACCGGCGTGGTCATCTACTTCACCGTCGTCACCACCATCCTCACCGGCCGCGCGCTGTAGGCCACGGCCGGAGGACGGCGGCTCAGAACATGTGGCGGCGCATGCTGATGTTCACCAGCAGCCCGATGCTGAGCATCACGCTCACCAGCGAGGAGCCGCCGTAGCTGAGCAGCGGCAGGGTGATGCCCGTCACCGGCAGCAGGCCGATGACCATGCCGATGTTCTCGAACACCTGCCAGAAGAGCATGGCCACCACCCCCACCGCGGTGAAGGCCCCGAATCTGTCCCGGGCATTGAAGCCCACCCCCAATCCGAAGGTGAATATCAACCCGTAGAGCACCAGCAGGAGCACGCACAGGATGAAGCCCTGCTCCTCGGCCCACACGGAGAAGATGAAGTCCGTGTGCTGCTCGGGGAGGAAGGACAGACCCGTCTGCGTCCCCTCCTTCCATCCCTTGCCGGACATGCCTCCGGAGCCCACGGCGATCTTCGACTGGGCGGCGTGGTAGCCGCTGCCGCGCAGATCCGACTCCGGATCCAACCACCCGGAGATGCGCTTGCTCTGGTGGGGCTTGAGGTGGTGCCGGACGATGGTGGTGCGCGGCTCGGGCAGCTCCCGCACGTAGTCGTTCCAGATGACGATGGCTCCGGCGAGGATGCCCGCCACCATCACCGCCACCAGGTACCAGCGCACCTTGCCGAACAGGATGACCGTCAGCGAGGACAGGAAGATCATCAGCGCGGTGCCCAGGTCCGGCTGCACCAGCACCAGCGTGAAGGGCACCATGACGATCAGCACCGGCTTCACCAGGCGCTTGAGGCCGTAGGAGCCGTCTCCGGGCTTGAAGTCGTCGTGGTACACCTTGGCCAGCATCAGCAGCACGCCGATCTTCATGAACTCGGCGGGCTGGACACGGATGGGGCCCAGGACGAACCAGCTCTCGGCGCCCTTGGCCTTGTGGCCGATGAAGCGCAGCGCGATGAGCGCCAGGATGTTGGTGATGTAGATGGGCAGCGCCATCCGGTGCAGGACGCGGTAGTCCACCAGGCACACCACCATGCCAATGGCGAGGCTGACGCCCAGGTAGAGGGCCTGGCTCGTCCACACCGGATTGGACTGCGCGCGCGAGGCCGAGGCCAGGTTGTAGATGCCCAGCCCCGACACCGCGAGCACGCTCAGCAGGAGCCCCCACGGAATGTGGGGCACCATGCGGCGCTCAATCCGCAACTGCATCATCACCTCCAGCGGCCACCCGGGTGAGCACGTCCTGCACGCTCGGCGCGTCCGGCAGCGTCGAGACGTAGGGCGTGTTCTGACGCGGCGGCGGTTGGGCCGCGTCCTCCTTCTTCAGGTCGAAGTACTTCTTGATGACCGCCATCGCGGTGGGCGCGGCGTCCGCGCCACCGTGGCCACCGTGCTCGTTGATGACGACCACGGCGATCTCCGGATTGTCCGCGGGCGCGAACCCGGCGAACCACGCGTGGTCGCGCTGGAAGAAGTCCATCTGGTGCGTCTTGAGGCGCACCGCGCCCAGCGAGGCCACCTGCGCGGTGCCCGTCTTCCCCGCCACCGTGACGTCCTTCAGCCCCGACTGCACCATCGCCCTGTAGGCGGTACCACCCGGCACCATCGCCGTGGCGACCAGCCCCTCCAGCACCGCCTTGCGGTGCGCCTCCGGAATCTCCACCGTGTTCACCACCTGCGGGTCGAACTGCTGGAGGAACTCGCCATCCAGGCCCTCGATGCGCTCGACGAGCTGCGGCTTGTACAGCGTGCCGCCATTGGCGATGGCCGCGTACACCATGGCCATCTGCAGCGGCGTCACGTTGTCGTCGCCCTGGCCGATGGCGCTGTTGAGCGCCATGCCCTTGGTGTAGCCACCCGGGGAGGCCTTGTTGTGGTACTCGGTGCTGGGCATGATGCCCGGCACCTCGGCGAGCACGCCGATGCCCGTGGGCGACCCCAGGCCCAGCGCCTTGCCCATCTCGGCGATCGGATCCAACCCGAGCGTGTCCGCCACCTTGTAGTACCAGGTGTCACACGAGTACTGCAGCGCCGTCCTGCCATTCACCGGCCCATGGCCGCTGTCCTTGTGGCAGCGCCACACGCGCGAGCCCAGCCGGTAACCACCCGGGCACGTCACCACCGTCTCCGGCCGGAAGAGGCCCGACTTGTAGGCCGCCAGCGCGGTAACCACCTTGAAGGTGGAGCCCGGGCTGAAGTGGTCCGCGGAGATGCGGTTGATCATCGGCTGGAGCGGATCCTTCGCCAGCGAGGCCATCTGCGACGGGGTGATGCGGCCGGTGAGCAGGTTGGGATCGAACCCCGGGCGCGACACCACCGCGCGGATGAGGCCCGTCCTCACGTCCACCGCCACCACCGAACCGGCCGCGCCCGGGAAGGCGCGCTCGGCCTCTTCCTGCAGGCGCATGTCGATGGAGAGCACCAGGTTGTTGCCCGGCCTCGACGGCACCACCGCGTCCGCGCCCAGCTTGTCGCTGAACTCCTCGAGCACCCGGCCGCGCGCGTTGACGACTTCCTTGCGCACGCCGTCCGTCCCGCGCAGCGTCGACTCGAAGTAGCGCTCCAGGCCACGCCGGCCGATGTAGTCCCCCAGCGCGTAGCGGGCGCCTTCCGCCCTGAGGCGCTCCAGCTCCTCGGTGGTGATCTCGTTCATGTACCCGAGCACGTGCGACAGCACGCTCGAGGTGCGGTAGTTGCGGTGCGGCACGGGCACCACGTCCACACCGTCCAGGATGTCGCGCCGGGCGTTGATGCGGTCGTACTCGTCGCGCGTGAGATCGATGCGCACCGGCAACGGATGGAAGGGCGCCGTGCGGCGCGCCGCCTTCACCTGATCCTCCACCTTCTTGCGCGTGGAGTCGTCCCAGCCGAGCAGCTCGCCCAGGTGCGGCAGCACCTGGTCCGCGCAGTTGGTGCAGAAGGCCGGGGTGACGAAGGCGTCGAAGGACGGACGGCTGTCCACCAGGATGGTGCCGCGCCGGTCCTTGATGAGACCGCGGTCCGCGCGCAGGCGCACCTCCTTCACGAAGTTCGCCACGCTCTTGGCGGCGTACTCCTCGCCCTGGGTGATCTGCAGACGGTAGAGCTGGACGGCGAGCGCCACCATGCCGGCGACCATCGCCAGCCCCACCCACACGAAGCGGCGCTTGAGATCGCGCCCAGGAGTCGTCTCGGACAGCGTCTGAGGCGTCAACGCAGCAACCCCGCGGAAGAGGTACGATCCTGCGACGCCTCGAAGCGCCGCAGCAAGGGATACAGGAACACCGCGGCCACGCCCGTGAGCGCCACCTGCAGCGGCAGACCCGGCAGCAGCGCCGACACCGAGCCACCTTCCTTGGTGGTCATCCACGTGAAGAAGCTGGTGAGCAGCCCATGGCCCACGTCCGCGCCCATGGCGAAGAGGACGAAGGCCGCGCGGCCGCGCACTTCCACCAGGCTCACCACCAGCTTGCCCACCAGGAAGGTGAGCACGGCCAGGAAGGTGAAGAGGCCCGTGGGCTGGCCGCTCATCAAATCGAGCAGATAGCCCACCGAGAAGGAGGAGATGGACCCCTCCAGCGTCGTGGCGCGCACGGCCAGGAAGGCCACGAGCACCACCGTCACGTCGATACGGCTGATGGCGAGGCCCAGCTGCTGCACCACCACCGACTCCAGGGTGAGCAGCAGCAACGCCAGCCCGAGGGTGACCAGGAACTTCATCTAACGCTCACCTCCGGAACCACCCGCCGGCCCCTGAACCAGGGCCCCGAACGGGCTGCCCATCACGAGCACTTCCTCCAGCCGCGTGGTGTCCACCGCGGGCACCACATCGCCACCCAGGAACATGCCGTGCTCCGTCTTCTCCAGGCGCGTCACCTTCCCCACCACCAGCCCCGGCGGGTACACCCCGTCCGTGCCGGAGGTGATGATCAGGTCGCCCTCCTGGACGTCCTCGGTGCGCAGCATGTTCTCCAGCCGCAGCGGACCCTTGCCCGCCCCGGCCGCCGTGCCCCGCGCCCGCGAGCGCTGCACCCGCACGCCCACCCGGCTCTGGAGGTCCGTCACCAGGGCCACATCCGCCCACCCACCCGTGGTGCGCACCACCTGGCCGATGATGCCGTCCGGCGTCACCACGGACATGCCGCGGAACACCCCGTCCGACTCACCCCGGTTGATGCGGACCGACAGCAGCTTGGCCACCGGATTCACCCCGATGACCCGTGCCGGAATCTCCGGCCCCGGTGCCGCCTCGGCATAGCCGAGCAGGCCTCGCAGCCGCTCGTTCTCCGCCCGCGTTTCACCGAGGGCCTGCACGGTCGCCCGCAACTGCAGGTTCTCCGCGCGCAGCTCCTCGTTGGCCTGCCGCACCTCGCGCAGGTCGATGTAGCCGTACACCACGGCCTTGACCCCATCGATGAGGCCAATCAGTCCGCGTTGCAGGGGGGCGGACAAGCCAATGACCGCCCGGTCCACGAAATTGGGGTCCCGCCCGCGCCGGCCCGTCGTCAGGAAAGCCCCGAACGGGTAGAGCAGCAGCACACCCACGATAAGCAGCGTTCGGTAGCGCTTGAGAAGCGACAGCACTTCGTGAAGGTCCGTGTAGGAGAGAGGGAGCGGCAGCTACGACAGGGGGGCTCGCTAACTACTCTGAATCGCTTGCATTTTCCGGGGTGTTGCTCTACGCAGTCAAGGTCTTCACGGAGGGTGGCGATCCATCGTCCACCATCCGACCGGGCACCCAACACACGCGCGCCGAGAATCCTTCCACGGGAGGGAAACACCCGGCGCGCCGTAAGGCAAAAGGCATCATGAAGGACGCTCTCGAGCCGCGGAAGGTCTTCGTCTACCTCTTCATCATCGCGATCGCGGTGGTGTTCACCCTCCAGTTCGGACCTGGCAGCTCGGGGTTCGGCGCCGTTCCGGCGGGGGCCGCTCCCTCGGCCGCCGCGGTGGTCAACGGCAAGGAAATTCCGCTGATGGAGTTCCGCCGGGAGTACGTGAATCAGCTCCAGTACCTGCGCTCGCAGGGCCAGCCGGTCTCCGAGGCGATCGCCCGCCAGTTCGGCCTCCCCCAGTCGGTGCTGGAGCGGATGGTCAACACGGAGCTGCTGGCCCAGGCGGCCGAGCGGCACGGGCTGAAGGCCTCGGATGAGGAGATCGTGAAGATTCTCCAGAACCGGCCTGACTTCCAGAAGGACGGCCAGTTCGACCTGGCCACCTACCAGCAGATCCTCCGGGACTACTACCGGCAGACGCCGGCGGACTTCGAGGAGGACATCCGCCGCCAGCTCACCGCGCAGAAGATGCTCGGTGTGGTGCAGAGCGGCGCGGTGGTGTCGGACGACGAGGTCCGCACCCGCTTCGAGAAGGAGGGGAACACGGCGCGCATCGTGTTCGCCCGCTTCCTGCCGAGCATGTACGCCGCCAAGGTGCCGGCCCCGAGCGCCGCGGACTTGGCCGCCTTCCGGCAGGCCCATGAGAAGGAGATCAAGGAGTACTACGAGGCCAACCGCTTCGTGTACCAGCAGCCCGAGCGCATCCGCGCGCGGCAGATCCTGGTGAAGGTGGCCCCGGACGCGGCGCCGGAGGCGAAGGCCAAGGCGATGGAGCGCGCCCAGGCGCTGGCCAAGGAGATCGCGGGCGGCAAGGACTTCGCCGAGGTGGCGCGGGCCAGCAGCGAGGACGCGGCCACGAAGCCGGGCGGCGGAGACCTGGGCTGGGTGGAGCGCGGCAACTGGGATCCGGCGCTGGCCAACGCGGCCTTCGCGCTCGAGCCGGGCCAGGTGACGCAGCCCATCGAGACGAAGTTCGGCGTGCACCTGGTGAAGGTGGAGGAGAAGAGGCCGGCGCAGGACAAGACGCTGGAGCAGGTGCAGGACGAGATCGCCACCACGCTCTACAAGCAGGACAAGGCCAAGGAGATGGCGCGCGCCGAGGCCGAGAAGGCGCTGGCCACGGTGAAGGGCGGCAAGAGCATCACCGAGCTGTACCCGCCGGAGAAGGAGCAGCCGGCGCTGCTGCGCTTCGAGACGGAGACGCGTCCGGAGGCGGTGCAGACGGACACCTTCAACGCCGCCAGCATCAACGTGCCCCACCTGGGCCCGGCGCCGGACCTGCTCACGGCGGTGTTCGCCAGCAAGGGTCCGCAGGTGCTCGACAAGGCGTTCCCCGTGGGCGAGGGCTTCATCATCGCCCAGGTCACCGAGCGCCAGCTCGCGGATGACACCCACTTCGCCCAGAAGAAGGACGAGCTGCGCAAGCAGGCCGTGCAGGCCAAGCAGTACGAGGTGGCCGACTCCTTCGTGAAGTCGCTGCGCAAGAGCGGCAAGGTGGAGACCAACACCGCGGCGCTCGACCAGGTCACCGGCGGGTAGCCGTCCCGAGAGGCCCGGCCTCTCGTCCTGAGGGAGCCGTCATGGGCGGCCGGGGCCGAGCCGCTCCTGCTCCTCCTCGAACGCCGCCACCACGGCGTCGATGACGGCGCGCACGCGCGGGACATCCTTCAGGTCGGGGTGCACGACCAGCCACGCCTCACGCAGCGGAGGCGGGGCGGGTGGCGGCAGGGCGATGAGGCCGCCCTCCTCGTCGGCGAACCAGCGCGGCAGGAGCGCCTTGCCGAAACCGGCCCGGGCTGCCGCGAGCTGCCCTGTGAGCGTGTTGGCGCGCAGCACGAGACGCGCGCCGGCCGCGTGCCGGGCCAGCCATTGCGCCTCGGGGAGGTGGGCGAGTGAGTCGTCCAGGCCGATCCACGCGGACGTGTCCCCGTCCGGCGCCGCGTAGACGCCATAGGCAAGGCGAGCGAGGCGGCGGGTGACCAGCTCCCCCTCCCGCGGGCGCGCAATCCGGACGGCCAGGTCCGCCTCGCGCTTGGCGAGGCTGAGCGAGCGGGGGTCGCTCACCACCTCCAGGGAGATGCCGGGGTGACGCCGGTGGAGCGCGGCAAGGCGCGGGATGAGGAAGCGCTCGGCGAATGGCTCTGGAGCCGTCAGCCGCACCGTGCCCGTGAGCCCGGCCTCCTGGCCGGCGCGGCGCAGGATGCCCTGCGCGCGCTCCTCCATGTCCGCGGCCAGCTCCAGCACCCCCGCCCCTTCGGCGGTGAGCACGTAGCCGTCGGCGCGACGGTCGAACAGGGTGCGGCCGAGCGACTCTTCCAGGGCGGCGATGCGGCGGCCCACCGTGGCGTGGCTGACCCTCAGCTCCCGGGCCGCCGCCGACAGGCTGCCCGCGCGCGCCAGGGCCACGAAGACGCGCAGGTCGTCCCAGTCCAGCGGGCCTGACCGTTTTTGCACAGCCATTGCTCGAGGATAGCGGATGGATGCGCAGAAATGCGCGGGTTACCAAGGGGTCTGTCAGCAACCCCAACGGAGACCTCCATGAACACTCCCCGCACCCTGCTCTCCCTCGCCGGCGCCCCGGTCCACCCCTCCCCGTTCGACCGCGCGGCGCTCGTCATCGTCGACGCCCAGGCGGAGTACCTGCCCTCCGGAAACCTGCCGCTGCCCGGCGTCGACGCCGCAGTGGCCGAGACCGCGCGCCTGCTCGAGCTGGCCCGCCGCCACGGCACGCCCGTCTTCCACATCGTGCACCACGGCCCTGCTGGCAGCCCCATCTTCGACCCGCGGGGGCCGGGGAGCGCCATCGTTCCCGCGCTGACCCCCAGGGACGGCGAGGCGGTGGTGGCCAAGGCGCTGCCGAACTCCTTCGCCGGCACGGACCTGCACGCGCGCATCGCGGCGACCGGCCGGACGGGCTTCATCGTCGCCGGCTTCATGACGCACATGTGCATCTCGGCCACGGTCCGCGCGGCCCTCGACCTCGGCTACCGCAACACGGTGGTGGCCGCGGCGACCGCGACGCGCGACCTGCCCGACACGCTGGGTGGCGTGGTACCGGCCGCCGAGCTGCAGCGCAACGAACTCGCCGCGCTGGCCGACCTCTTCGCCGTGGTGGTGAAGGACAGCGGAGCCTGGGCGTAGGAGCAGGCCCCTCCTCGCCGGATGATTGCGGCGCACCGCCCGCCGTCGAAGCGGGCGCCCTCCTGGATGGCGGCTCCTCGCCGAAACACGACAACCGGCTCTACATCTCCTCCATATGAGCGCCTTTGAAAAGCAAAAGCCCTCGCACCCGGCTCCCGGCAGCCCCGCGGCCGATGGTCGCGTGGGCATGTTGCTGAGCAACCAGGCGGCCTTCCTCTCCTTTTTGGAGCGTCGCGTCGGCCGTCGCGACGTCGCGGAGGACCTTCTCCAGGAGGTGCTCGCGCGCAGTATCGAGCGCCTCAGCACCCTGCGAAGTGAAGAGGCCGCCGTGGCGTGGTTCTACCAGGCGCTGCGTAACGCGGTGGTGGACTACTACCGTCGGCAGGGCAGCTCCGCGCGGGCACTGGAGTCGCTTGCGCGCGAGCTGGAGGGCGGCGACGCGGCCACGCCCGAGGTGCAGCATGCGGTGTGCGAGTGCGTGGGCCGCCTCGTGGCTTCGCTGAAGCCGGAGTATGCCGCAGCGCTGCAAGGCATCGAGGTGGAGGGCACCTCGGTCAAGGGCTTCGCGGAGGAGGTGGGCATCACGGCCAATAATGCCGCGGTGCGCGTGCATCGGGCCCGCACAGCGCTCCGCCAGAAGGTAGAAGCCACGTGCGGCAAGTGCGCACAAGAGGGCTGTCGGGACTGCAGCTGCGGCAGGTAGCGGCGCTCCACCTGCCCAGCATCCAGGGTGACCTGAGGAAATGCGGGCCGCTGTAATGCCGCCCTCCCCTGCTGCGTCCTCACGGATGTCCCATACACGAGGATCTCCCATGAACCGCATCAAGCCCCGCCTCAGCCAGGCGCTCATTCACCTCACGCTGGTGGGCGCCGTCTGCGCCCCCGTCGGCGTCCTTGCCGGCACGACTGCCGCGCGCGCCGACGTCACCGCGAGCTCGCACGCGCACCACGCCCAGGAGGGCACAGACATGTACCGTACCCACTTGCAGATGCACCCGGCACCGGCCCAGGCCGGCCAGCCGGTGATGCTCACCCTCACCGTCCGGGATGGCGAGGGGCGAGCCGTGTCGCGGCTCACGCCGTCGCACGAAAAGCCCATGCACCTGTTCGTCGTCTCCAAGGACCTGCGCCACTTCGCGCACGTGCATCCCTCCCTGGCCGGCGACTCCTTCCGTGTCCAGCACACCTTCGCGGCGGCAGGGGAGTACACCCTCTTCGTCGACTACCAGCAGCCGGGACGTGGCCAGGTGGTGGACCGGCACAACGTGCACGTCGAGGGCACCGCGCGCCCGGTGGCCGCGGCG
This sequence comes from Archangium gephyra, assembly GCF_049060025.1. Taxonomy (GTDB): domain Bacteria; phylum Myxococcota; class Myxococcia; order Myxococcales; family Myxococcaceae; genus Archangium; species Archangium gephyra_A. The sequence goes on along the minus strand of NZ_JBMEQQ010000002.1, from coordinate 10,553,530 downwards.
CTGACGGAGTCGCCCAGGACGCAGCGCGCGGATGGACTCGAGGTGACGCTGCACAGCGACGCGGAGATTCGCGCGGGCGAGGCCGCCATGCTGCACTTCGACGTCACCGATGCGGCGACGGGCAAGCCGGTGGTGGACTTGGAGCCCTACCTGGGCGCGATGGCGCACTTCATGGTGCTGAGCGCCGACGGGCAGGACTTCGTCCATGTGCATGCGCTCGACACCCGCAGCAGCGCCTCGCGAGTGTCGGCGCATGCGGTGTTTCCGCGCCCGGGCCTCTACAAGCTCTGGGCGCAGGTGCAGCGCCATGGCGCGGTGGCGACGGTGCCATTCGTCGTGCGTGTGGACGGCGCCGGGGCACGCCCCAAGGCTGGGTCCGCCTCGGGGCCAGGTGGGCACGCGCAGCACCAGCACTGAGCACGTTCCCGTCCGGGCCTGCAATCGTCCGGCACCGGCCTACTCTTGCGGGGCATCATGGCCGCGCCGCCCGGCAGGTCCGCGTGCGGCACGGCGAGGCACACGTCATCCCGGCCCCGCGCCTTGGCCGCGTACATGGCGAAGTCCGCCGCCCGCACCAGGTCCACCGACGACAGCGCGTGCTCCGGGTAGGTGGCCACCCCCAGGCTCGCCGTCACCTGCAGGTCCAACCCCGCCTCCTCCTGGAAGCGCCGGTTGCGGAAGGTGTCGCGGATGCGCGTGGCGCTCGTCATCGCCCCGTCCGTGCCCGTCTCCACCAGCAGCAGGGCGAACTCGTCCCCGCCGTACCTGAAGACGTAGTCGAGCTGCCGGCAGCAGGAGACGAGCAGCTCGCCCACCTCCTTGAGCACCGCGCTGCCCACCAGGTGGCCATGCGCGTCGTTGATGGCCTTGAAGCGGTCCAGGTCCAGGAAGATGAGCGACACCGGGTGGTGGAAGCGCTGCGAGCGCCGCACCTCGTGCTCCAACTGCGCCCGCAGGTGCCGGGCGTTGTAGACGCCCGTGTGCTCGTCGGTAATCGTGAGCTCCTGCACCCGCCGGAAGTTGCGCGCGTTCTCGATGGCGATGGCCGCGAAGTCCGAGATGGCCGTCAGCGCCATCAGGTCATCCTGTGTGAAGGGCCGGTCCGTGGCCCCGTTCACCAGCTCGATGACGCCCAGCACCCTGCCCCGGGCAATCAGCGGCACCGCCACGATGGAGCGGGTGCGGAAGGCCGAGACCTCATCGAAGCGGGAGGCGAACAGCGGGTCGCGCGTCACGTCCTCCACCAGCCGGGCCGTGCCCGTGGAGAAGACCGCCCCGGCGATGCCCTCGCCCGGGGTCAGTTGCAGCCCCTTGAGCACCTCGGCGCCCTCCCCCACGGCGATCTCGAAGTAGAGCTTGCCCGTGCGCTCGTCCTGCAGCAGCAGCGACCAGTTGCGGGGCCGGAGCAGGCTGCGCACCTTCTCCATCATCAGGTTCAGCACCTCGCGCAACTCAAGCGTCGAGGTCAGAGCCTTCGCGATGTCGTTGTAGGCGGCCAACTGCTCCACCGTGCGCGTCATGGCCGCGAGCAGGTCCGCGGGATTCATCCAGGGTCCACTCCAGGGCGCAGTTCTGCTAGAGGCGAGCCGTAACATGCACACCTCAGTGGGTCAAACCCGGCTCGTTCTCGCGTCCGCTTCGCCGCGGCGGCGCGAGTTGCTCGGCCAGCTCGGACTGGCTTTCGACGTGTCCGCGGCGGACATCGACGAAACCCCCCACCAGGGCGAGGCCGCTACAGCCTACGTGCTGAGGCTGGCCCGGGAAAAGGCCAGAACGGTGGCCGACCGCACTCCCGGGGCCTGGGTGTTGGCCGCCGACACCACCGTCGTCCTCGGCGAGGAGCTGCTCGGCAAGCCCCGCGACGAGGCCGAGGTCCGGGAAATGATGGGCCGACTGTCGGGTAGGACACACGAGGTCCAGACGGGCGTGGCCCTCGCCGGCCCTGGGGCCGAGCACCCTGGCGAGCTCCCTGGCGAGCTCTCCATGGTGGTCCGCACCCGCGTCACCTTCCGCCCCCTGAGCGCGGGGGAGATCGCCTGGTACGCCAGCACCGGCGAGTCCCTGGACAAGGCGGGCGGTTACGCCATCCAGGGCAAGGGCGGCTTCCTCGTGGCGGGCATCGAGGGCAGCCCCACCAACGTCATCGGTCTGCCCCTGGGCGAGACGCTGGAGCTGCTCGCCCGGGCCGGCGTCCCCCTTCCCTGGAGCAAGCCATGAGCGGTATCGCCGAGCGGTTGGCGGACATCCGGTCCCGGGTGGCCGCGGCGTGTGCCCGTGCGGGCCGGGAGCCCGGCTCCGTCACCCTGGTGGCCGTCTCCAAGCTGAAGCCGGCGGCCCTCATCCGCGAGGCGTACGCGGCGGGCCAGCGGGACTTCGGGGAGAACTACGCGCAGGAGCTGCGGGACAAGGCCGCGGAGCTGGTGGACCTGGAGGGCCTGCGCTGGCACGCCATCGGGCCCCTGCAGACGAACAAGGTGAAGTACGTGGCCAGGGCCGCTCTCTCCTTCCACGCGCTGGACCGGTTGGAGGTGGCGCAGGAGCTGTCGCGCCGCCGGCAGGACGCGCCCATTCCCTGCTACGTGGAGGTGAACGTGGGCGGCGAGGCCAGCAAGAGCGGGCTGGCCCCCGAGGCGCTCGGGCCCTTCCTGGAGGCCGTGCGCGCACTGCCGGGGCTGCGGGTGGAGGGCCTCATGTCGCTGCCCCCGCCCACCGAGGACGAGCAGGTGGCGCGCGGCTACTTCCGCACCCTGCGGGAGCTGGCCCGCCAGCACGCACTGACGGGCCTGTCCATGGGCACCACCCACGACTTCGAGCTGGCCATCGAGGAAGGGGCCACCCTGGTGCGCGTGGGCACCGCCATCTTCGGCGAGCGCACCTGAGCGCGGGGCCCCCGCCCGGGGCTCAAATCTCCTTGAACTTGAAGCGGCCGTTGTCCTGGGCCTTCACCGAGAACTCGCAGCCGCAGTAGTTGCAGAGCAGCTCCTGGCCATCCGCGAGCGCCTCCTCGAGCGGATTGTTGGCGTTGCACTCGGGGCAGTCGAAGTCCTTCCGGCCGTTTTTCGAGCCCGAGTCCTTCTCGTCGTCGTCGTCGTAGTAGTCCAGCGGCATCGCGTCCCTCCTGGGCCGGGCACGGGCTCCACGCCGGCCGGGCGCCACCCAGGCTAGCAGCCTCGCGGGGGGAAGGGCTCCCCCACTCCACCGCGCCTCCGCGGGACACCCACCCGCCCCTGGCCGCATGCCCACCAGCCGGGTTCCGGACGCTTCCCATCCGGGCGCGCACGACAGGGGGAATTCTGCTGTTGAATGGCGCCCACGGCCATCCGTCCATCAGGATGCAACCGGGGAATCGCGGGCTGGCGGTGCGGTTGGCACCCCAGGATGCGGCTGCCTACCTTGCCAGGAGCCATTGATGCGCATGCAGTCCAAGGGAATGTTCACCGGGATGCTGTTGAGCCTCCTGCTGTCAGGGGCTGCCCTCGCCCAGGGTGGGACGTCGTCCGCCTTTGGCCCCGGTGAGCAGTCGCGCTACCGCATCCAGTACCTCGGAGTGACGGCGGGCACGGCGCAGGTGACGGTGGGCGCCCCCATGAAGCAGTGGGGCAAGGAAGTGTGGCCCATCGTGTCGCTGGCGAAGTCGGATGCCATCGCGGGCGTGTGGCCGGTGAAGGACAAGTACGTCTCCTATTGGGACTTCGGCTCGCAGCGGGTGCTGGGCTCGGACATGCACGAGGACCAGAACAACAAGCGCCGCCGCGTGCGCGTGAAGCTGGGCGAGGATGGCAAGTCCGCCCACGTGGTGAAGCAGAAGGAGGGCGAGCAGCCCCGCGAGTACACCCATGAGCTGGCCGAGGGCACCCTCGACGTGGCCGGGGCCACCTTCGCGCTGCGCAACCGCGTGCTGGAGGTGGGCCAGGAGTACGCCTACCCCGTCTTCACCGGCTCGAAGAGCTTCATGATGAGGGCGAAGGTGGAGGCCCGCGAGACGCTGGACACGAAGCTGGGCAAGCAGGACGTGTACCGGATGCGCGTGTACACGGACTTCTCCGGCAAGCTGGCCTCCAAGCGGGACATGCTGGCCTGGTTCACCGCGGACGCGCGCCGCCTGCCGGTGCGCATCGAGGCGAGCTTCGCCCTGGGCTCGCTCGTCGCGGAGTTGATGGAGTACCAGCAGGGCAAGGTCATCGCGCAGGCCACGGCGACGGCCCGGAACGGAACCTAGAGCGGCCCGAGGCCGCGGAGGGGGGCGAGATGGGGGCGGGTTGGGCGATGGGGTGGTTGCTCGCGGAGCTGCTGGCCGCGGCACCCGAGCCCCGGGTGGTCTCCGCGCTGGAGAAGGTGCGGCCCGGAGTCGAGCTGAAGGGTGAGAAGGAAGCCCGGTTGAGCCTCGCGCGCGGTGAGTGCGAGGCCGCCCAGGTGGTGCTCCCCCCGGGCAGCACGCGCGTGCGGGTGAAGCCGCTGGCGCTGCGCGGGCCCGAGGGCAAGACGCTGGAGGCCTCGGTGTGGCGCGAGGCTTTCCTGGACGTGAAGACGCCCTCCAACTCCCAGGGCGGCACGGGGTTGTGGCCGGATCCGCTCGTGCCGGTGGAGTCCTCGCCGGGGCCGGAGGGTGCCCCCCACGTGCTCTACGTGGAGCTGTGCGCGCCGGAGGCCCAGGCGCCGGGCACGTACCAGGGCGCGCTGCACGTGGAAGCGGGAGGCAAGGCGCTGGCGCCCGTGCCCTTCACCGCGGAGGTGCAGCCCTTCGTCCTGCCCGCCACCTCCTCGCTGCCCAACAGCTTCGGCATCTCGCTCTACAGCATCGCCAAGGCGCACGGGCTCCAGCCCGAGTCCCCGGAGGCCCGCGAGCTGCTGCGCGACTACGTGGGCGCGCTGCTGGCCCACCGCGTCAGCGCCCACGGCATGAGCATGAGCCCGCCGCCGGTGCGCTTCGAGGGCGGCAAGGCGGTGGTGGACTTCAGCGCGTACGACGCGGAGCTGGGCCCCTTCCTGGAGGGCTCGGCGCTGAGCTCGGGGGCCCGCTTCACCACCGTGGACGTGCGCGACAGCAAGGCGGCCCGCACCGACGCGGAGAAGTCCGCGTACTACCGCGCCTTCGCCGAGCACTTCCGCCAGAAGGGTTGGAAGGCCCGCCTCTTCTTCTACGCCAAGGACGAGCCCAAGCCCGAGGACGTGGCCCTAGTGCGCTCCCAGGCCCTGCGCGTGCGCGCGGCCAAACAGGACGTGCCGGTGCTCGTCACCGCGCCGCTGGATGACGCGCTGCGTGGCTCGGCGGACATCCTCGCCCCCACCCTCAACTGCTTCTTCCCGCGTCCCGGGCCCCAGACGTGCCGCAACGTCGTCCCCTTGCAGAAGCTGCGCGGCAAGTTGGATCCCCACGTGAAGGTGTGGTGGTACCAGAGCTGCAACTCGCACGGCTGCAACGGCGGCCCCACCGAGGACGCCGCCGCCGAGAAGGTCTACAGCGGCTGGGCCTCCTACATGGTGGACCACCCCACCCCGCTCAACCGGGCCATGGGCCCGCTGGCCTTCGTCGCCGGGGTGGATGGCGAGCTCTATTTCGACACCGTCTTCGCCTACAACACGAAGGATCCCTGGAAGGACATCTTCGAGTTCGGCGGCAACGGCGACGGCACCCTCTTCTACCCGGGCACTCCGGCGCGGCCGGGCTTCTCCCGCCACCAGCCCGTGGTGTCCTTGCGCCTCAAGCACATCCGCGATGGGCTCGAGGACTACGAGTACCTGCGGCTGCTGGAATCGCTTGGTGAGCAGACCTTCGCCCGGGAGGCCGCGCGGCGGCTCACCCGCTCGGGCTATGAAGTGGAGACGGATGCCCGGAAGTGGGAGCAGGTGCGCCGGGAGATGACCCTCCGTCTGAGGAAGCGATGGGAAGCGTCCGAATACACGAAGCGTTCGGGCGTCCGTCCCAAGTGAATTGGAGACCTCTCACCTGGAATCAAGGATGACCGCCATGCGCACCGCCCTCGCAGCCCTCCTGCTCGGCTTCTCCTCCGCTGCCTGGGCGCAACTGCCCGACGCGGACGGGCCCGAGGACAACAAGGCCCCCGCTGCGGCCCAGGCTCCGGCCGCCAGGACGGCCGTGCCCGCCTGCCCCCAGCGCCTGCCTGGCCTGCGCACCCCGCTGGCCTTCGCTCCGGGCGAGGAGCTCGAGTTCGACCTCGATGCCATGGGCGCCACCGCCGGCAAGATGACCATGGCGGTGCAGAAGAAGCAGGACGGCTCGCTCCCAGTGCAGATCAAGGTGCAGACCAACTCCTTCTTCTCCAAGGTGCGCCGCGTCAACGCCACCGCGATGAGCTACATGCACCCCAAGACGCTGCGGCCCTCGCGCTACACCGAGGAGGCCACCGAGAACGAGCAGCACCGCACGGTGGACGTGGCCTTCAACGCCAAGGACCGCAGCGTCCGCATCAACTACGTCGTGAAGGGCAAGCCGGGCAGCAGCAACTACTCCTACGACCACGAGGGCATGGACGTGGCCGGCGCCATCTACATGCTGCGCCAGCTCCCCCTGAAGGAGGGCCTGCCCGTGTGCTTCGACGTCTACGGCGTGCGCCGCATGTGGCGCATGACGGGCACCGTGGTGAAGCGCGAGCACGTGTCGCTGCCGCTCGGCGAGTTCGACGCCTGGCACCTGGAAGGCACCGCCGTGCGCCTGGACAACCCCAAGATGAAGCGCGAGGTGCACGTGTGGATCACGGACGACGAGCGCCGGCTGCCGCTCGCGGCGGTGGGCACCATCGACCTGGGCGCCGTGCGCGCCACCCTCACCTCGTACTCCCGCCCCGGCGAGAAGGCCAGGCAGGCCCAGGGCAAGGAACAGCTCAAGTGGTAGTCGTCTGACGCATCAACCCCGCCGCCTGCGACAGCCGGCGGCGCACCCGCGTCACCACGTCCATCAGCAGCTCCAGCCGCTGAAGCACGAGCTGCTCGTCCCCCGCCTGCAGCATCCCCAGCGGGGAGAGCGCGTCCGGATGGAGGGCCTCGAGCACATCGGCGAAATGCGCCTCCACATCGCCCAGCGCGTCGAGCCCCTCGCGCAGGTCATCCTCCAGGAAGTCCAGGAGCACGGTGGAATCGGCACGCACTGGCAGCACGTGGCCGAGGTGCTCCATCGACTGGCGGAGCGGATCGGCCCCCGAGCGGCGCAGCGTCGCGGGAGCGGCAACGAGGGCGGCAGCGGGTGTTGTCATGTGCGACAAGCTACAGGCCAGTAGCAGGGGGTCAATTTTTCGCTCGGCCTCCGGCCCCGCGGCGGAAATGCACTGACAGCGGCATTTCGCAACGCGGGGACGTGCGCTTTGCCAGCCTCGGAGGCTTTGACGCACCATCCCATCCAGGGAAGCGGGAGCGGCACAGGCCTTGCTTATTTGGCGGTGCAACTGGTGCCGTGCACCACCCTCCCTCCCCCGAGGAATCCCCATGTTCCCCCTGCCCCGCGAACCGGCCCCGAGCGTCCCATGGTCTCCATGAAGGAGATGGGTGAGGCCGTCACGCCCTCCGCCGCGAACGAGAACGCGGCGCCACGGTTGGACGCGGTGATGGAGTTCCTGCGCCTGTTGTGGGCGGTGGACCAGGGCCTGCGGTCCACCTCCAAGTTCATGGAGACCACCATGGGGCTGACGGGCCCCCAGCGGCTGGTGGTACGGCTCGTGGGCCAGTACCCCGGCATCACCGCGGGCGGGCTCGCGGAGATCCTCCACGTGCACCCCAGCACGCTCACCGGCGTCATGAAGCGCCTGCAGAAGCGAGGGCTCGTCGAGCGCAAGTCGGATCCCCTCGACGCGCGCAAGGCGCTGCTCTTCCTCACCGCGGCGGGCAGTGCGGTGAACGTCCCCTCCGAGGGCACGGTGGAGGCCGCCGTACAGCGGGCGATCTCCCGCGTGCCCAGGGCGCGGCTGGAGGGGGCCCAGGAGGTGCTCCTCGTGCTCGCCGAGGAGCTGGGCGTCGGCAACTCGCCGCTCTCGTTCGACGGTCAGGGCGAGGGCGCGGCTCCCCCCGGCGCCGACACGGCCGGAGTGGTCACCGCGGGACTCCCGCCCGCGTTGGGGTTGGCGGGCACCAGGCCCGGCACCGAGCCGGCTCCCTGAGTCGTCGTCGGCGCGGTGGCGCCGGGCGGCGTGCCGGAGACGGGTTGCGAGTTGAGCGGCGGTGGCGCGGCGATGAGCGGCACCGCGGGCTGCGCGTTGAGCGGCTGCGGAGAGGCGACGAGCGGCACCGGCTGCTGCGCGTTGAGCGGCCGGGGCGTGGCGACGAGCGGCACCGCAGGCGACTGCACCTGCCCCGGGCTCGGCGTTTGAATCACCCCGGACGTCACCCGGGTCCCACCGAAGGCGAACTCCGGCCCGGCCACTCCGGGCACCAGCGGCACCACGGAGAACGAGCCCTGGGTGGACAGGAAGCCGGACTGCTGCGGTGACGTCGTCTGCGGCACGAAACCGTTGAGCTGGGGTTGGGGCAACTGGTTGCCGCTCAAGCGCGCGGGGTTGTTCTGGAAGGCCTCCGGGATGATGGGCGTCCGCTGGCCGGGAAACTGCGAGTCGAGCTGGCCGGGCGCCCCGGGCTCGTTCGCGTTGAGCGCGACCCGCCCCGGGAAGCTCCGGAGTCAGGAAGGCATTCGGAACGATGGGCGTGGTCGAGAACCCGGGCGACGTCACATCCGGCTGATTGGGATCCTGTGTGGCGGGCGACACCCGGCCCGCATCCAGGAAGGGATCGATGACGCCCCCCTGCTGGGTCGCGGGCCCCGGCAGGGTGGTGTCGGCCACCGGCGCCAACTGCTGGGTCCTCGATGGATCCGACAGGCCATCCACCGCACCGAATTGGGTCTGCCCGGCGCCGAACTGGGTCTGCCCGGCACCGAACTGATCCTGTCCGGCTCCGAACTGGCTTTGCCCCGCACCGAACTGGGCCTGTCCCGCACCGAACTGGCCCTGCCCCGTGCCGGCCACACCGGAGCCCCCCACGCCTTGCTGCTGTGACAGCGCGCTGTTGGGAACGGAGCCCAGCGAGGCGCCCCCCGGCACCGGCGAGCTCGGAGGCGCCACCCCGGCGAGGTTCCCCGCCGTGGGCACCACCGCGACCGCGGGCAGGTCCGTACCATTCACGGTGATGGCCACGTTGTCGAAGTCGAACTGGATGAAGCCACGGGGCTCGGCCTCGCGGGGCAGGTTCCACGCCAGCACGGTCAGCTCGGTGTCTCCCGGGCGCGCCACCGGCAGGGTGCGGAACGTCTCGTCATCCGCGTGAGCCCCCCGCTCCAGCGCGGCGGCATGAATGAGGGCCGCATCCGTGAGCAGCTCCCCGTTGCGCCAGACACGGCCCACGCCCCACACCGCCGCCGCCGCGTGCACCCGCGACGTGTTGGAGAAGCCGAGCACCGCGCCCCCGTGCATGTCCTGGCCGACCACCACCCCGCCCCCGATGGGCTGGGCCGGGGCTCCCGGCAACGGTCCCATCACGGGCCTCCCGGCCATGGCCTGGGCCGGCGGGAAGCCCGCCTGGTCCAGCTCCACCCGGTACGAGTCCCCCGCGATGTCGAAGGTGGCCACCAGGGTGCCGGCATCCCCGTAGGTCGCCCGCGGGTCCGCGATGCGGTCCCTCACGGACAGCTCGGCCCAGCCGGTGCCCCGTTCGAAGAGGTCCGTGAAGGGGATGGTGCCCTGTGTGAAGAAACCGACGTTCCCCGTCGTCCGCGCGGACACTTCGGGACCGTCGAAACTGAAGCTCCCCGGGCCGGCTGCGAGCAGCCCGGTGAGCACGAAGCTGGAGAGGAATCCCGCCATCGACGCTGCCTCCTCCAGGGAGGGTAGGCAGCGGAGGCGGTGGTTGGCTGCCCCAAGCGGACGGGCGGACGAGCGTCCGCCCTGCCCGCCTAGATGAGGCCCCGCGCGCGGCGGATCTGCTCCACCGTCTTGTTGTACTCGATGTCGAAAGCGCTGGTGCCCTCCTGCAGATGCTTCAGCCGGGAGCGCGCCTCCTTGTCGATCTCGTCATCCACGTCCAGGTGCTTCTTCATCACCACGTGGATCTTCTGCCGAAGCACGTTGTCGGCGGCATACACCTCCTCGACATTGCGGCTGATGAGGAGGAATTCGATCATCTGGTTGATGACGTACTCGATGCCCTCGTCCCCCATCTTGAAGCCGCGGACGTCGGCCATCTCACGCTTGACCTGGTTGAACTTGGAGTAGTCGTAGCCCCGGCGCTCCAGGGCCTCGCGCGTGGCTTGATTCACGCGCTCCTCGTTCGCCAGGTACTCCCGCATGATGGCGGACAGGTCCATCTCGGCATCAGCCACGCGCATCGGCTCTACCTCGATATCCCCGTCCTGCATCAGCCTCTGGACGACCTCCCGGGAGATGATCGGAATCACCTTCGGATAGAGCCTCATAATCGGTCCCTCGCCCCTTGAAGACGTCTCGACTGGACGTGTCCGCTATAAATCAGCGTCAAGCCCAGCCGCAATGAAAAACCCCAGGAACATCGCGGATTCAGCGCTCTTTGCCGCATCCGCTTTCGACCGGAAATTAATCACGGCGAGCCGGGTGGCGACCCTTCTTCTGACTTTTCGTCCACCAGGGCACCCGCATCCGCCAGGGAGGCTTCGCGGATGGGATCCTCCGGGTCCTCTTCGGGGTGGCCATGAAGGGCGGCGTGAACCCGCTCGGCCAGCGTGGGCCCGAGCACCTCGGCGAGCTCCTCGATGGTGGCCTCGCGCACCCGCTTGAGAGAGCCGAACTGGCGCAGGAGCTGCTTCTTGCGCGTGTCCCCCACTCCCGGAATCTCCTCCAGGACGGAGTGGAAGTTTCCCTTCCGCATGGATTTTTGTTGGAAGGTGATCGCGAAGCGGTGGGCCTCGTCGCGCAAGCGGGCGAGCAGGTAGAGCTCCGCCGAGTTCTGCCGCAGGACGATGGGATCCTTGCGGTGGGGGATGAAGACGCGCTCGGGGCTGCGGTTGCTCTCCTCGTCGCGGTCATGCACCTCGAGGTCCCGGCTCTTGGCCAGGGAGATGATGTCCACGCCCTCCACGCCCAGGTCCTTGGCGGCGGCGAGCGCGCTGGCGAGCTGTCCCTTGCCACCGTCGATGACCAACAAATCAGGCAGGTCCCCCTCCTCCTGGCCGCGTTTGAGCCGGCGGGAGATGACCTCGTGCATGCTGGCGAAGTCGTCCTGCTTCTCCAGCGTCTTGATGCGGTAGCGGCGGTAGCGCGACTTGTCGATCTCCCCGTCGGTGGCGGCCACCTGGGAGGCGACGATGCTGGAGCCCTGGAAGTGCGAGATGTCGAAGCATTCCACGCGGCGCGGCAGGTTGCGCAGGTGGAGCCGCTCCTGGAGGCGGCGCAGCACCACCTCGGTCTCGTCCTTGGTGCGGCGGCGCTCGATGACGGCCTGCTCGGCGTTCTTCTGCGCCATGTCCACCAGGTCACGCTTCTCGCCGCGCTTGGGCACCATCACGCGCACCCGCTCGCCCTTGCGCTCGGTGAGCAGCGCCTCGAGGCCCTCGCGCTCCTCGATGTCCAGCGGGAGGAGCACCTCCTCCGGCACGAAGTTGCCCTGGTCGTAATAGAGGTTGACGAAGGAGGGCAGCAGCTCCTCGTCGGGGAACTCCTGGCTGCCGAGCGGAAAGGCCTGGCCGCCGTTGAGCCGGCCCTGGCGCACATAGAGGACGTAGACGAGCAGCCGGTCCCCATCGCGGTGGGAGGCGAAGACGTCCTGGTCCTTGAAGTCGGTGGTGGCCACCTTCTGGCGCTCGAGACTGCGCTCGATGGCGAGCAACTGGTCGCGGATGCGCGCGGCCTCCTCGAACTTGAGCTCGCCGGCGGCCTGCTTCATGCGCGAGCGCAGCCCGTCCACCAGTTCTCCCGCCTTGCCCTCGAGGAAGAGGACCACCTCGTCCACGCTCTTGCGGTAGTCCTGCTCGGGGACGGGGTAGACGCAGGGCGCGGGGCAGCGGCCGATCTGATGGAGCAGACAGGGCCGCTTGCGGTTGGCGAGCACGTGGTCCGTGCAGGTGCGCAGGTGGAAGTAGCGGTTGATGATGCGCAGCGTCTCGCGGATGGCGCTGGCGCTGGAGTACGGGCCGAAGTAGCGCGCGCCGTCCTTCTGGTACCTGCGCACCACCTCCAGCCGGGGATAGGGCTGGGTCCGGTCGAGCCGCAGGGAGATGTACTGCTTGTCGTCCTTGAGGAGGACGTTGAAGCGCGGCTTGTGCTTCTTGATGAGCTCGTTCTCGAGGAGGAGGGCTTCCTTCTCGTTGTGGACGAGCACCGTCTCGATGTCGCCGAGGAACTGGTCGAGCAGCGAGACGAAGGCGCGGGTGTCCCCGGTGCGCGTGAAATAGGAGGCGCACGCGGTTGCGCAGGTTGACCGCCTTGCCCACGTAGATGATCTCACCGCGGCGGTCCTTCATCAGGTACACGCCGGGCTCGGTGGGCAGCGACTCCAGCTTGGCTTCGAGCTTCGCGTCCATACAGGGCTTCTAGCGGCTCTTCCTCGGTCCGATGCCCGTCTTGCCGTGAGGCGGGCCACCGCCGCCCTTGCCTCCGCGCCTGCCCTTGGGACCGGGGGTACCGGGCTTCCTCTCGTCGGACGGCTTCGGCGGGGCCTTGAGCAGCGAGCGGCTGGGCGGCTTGAGTCCCAGCTCCATGTCCTTGAGCAGGACGATCCGGTCGCGGATCTCCGCGGCCTTCTCGAACTGCATCTCGTCGGCGTAGTGCTGCATGTCCTTGGTGAACTCGCCGATGAGGCGCTTGATCTCCTTGGGCTCCAGCACGTCGCTGGCCGAGTCGGCCGCCATGGGCAGCGCGGACGGGTCCGCGTCGTAGAGGTGCTCGGACAGGTCGAGGATGTTGCTCTTCACCGCCTTGGGCGTAATGCCGTGCTCGGCGTTGTAGGCCTTCTGCACCTCGCGGCGGCGGTTGGTCTCCTCGATGGCGAGCTTCATCGAGTCCGTCAGCGACTCGGCGTACATGATGACGCGGCCGTTGAGGTTACGGGCGGCGCGGCCGATGGTCTGGATGAGGGACACGTGGCTGCGGAGGAAGCCCTCCTTGTCCGCGTCGAAGATGGCCACCAAGGACACCTCGGGGATGTCGAGGCCCTCGCGCAGCAGGTTGATGCCCACCAGCACGTCGAACTCGCCCTTGCGCAGGTCACGGATGATGGCCATGCGCTCGATGGCGCCGATGTCCGAGTGCAGGTAGCGCACCTTGACGCCCACCTCGGTGAGGTACTCGGTGAGATCCTCCGCCATGCGCTTGGTGAGGGTGGTGACGAGGACGCGCTCCTTCTTCGCCACGCGCTTGCGCACCTCCTCCAGCACGTCGTCCACCTGGTTGCGCGCCGGGCGGACCTCCACCTCGGGGTCGATCAGGCCCGTGGGGCGGATGATCTGCTCCACCACCACGCCCTTGGACTTCTGCAGCTCGTACTCGGCGGGAGTGGCCGAGACGAAGACGGCCTGCTGCACCATGTCCTCGAACTCGGTGAACTTGAGCGGGCGGTTGTCCAGGGCGCTGGGCAGACGGAAGCCGTGCCCCACCAGCGTCTCCTTGCGCGAACGGTCTCCCCGGTACATGGCGCCGATCTGCGGCACCGTCTGGTGGCTCTCGTCGATGAGCACCAGCATGTTGCGCGGGAAGTAGTCCAGCAGGCACGGCGGGGCCTCGCCCGGCATCCGCCCCGAGAAGTGCCGCGAGTAGTTCTCGATGCCGTTGCAGTACCCCACCTGCTCGATCATCTCGAGGTCGTACATCGTGCGCTGCTCCAGCCGCTGGGCCTCGAGCAGCTTGCCCTCGCGCTTGAACTCCTGGAGGCGCTCGGACAGCTCGTCGCGAATGGTCTGCAGCGCGCTCTTCCGGGTGTCCGACTGGGTGACGTAGTGGCTCGCGGGGAAGATGACGACCTTGTCCAGCGCGCCCAGCGTCTCGCCGCGCAGCGGATCGAACTCGGTGATCTTCTCCACCTCGTCGCCGAAGAAGCTCACGCGCACGGCGCGCTCCTCCTCGTAGGCGGGGAAGACTTCCACGGTGTCGCCGCGGGCGCGGAAGGTTCCGCGGTGGAAGTCGAGATCGTTCCGCTCGTACTGGCTCTCCACCAGCTTGCGGATGAAGCTGTCGCGGCCCAGCTCGGCGCCCACGTTCACGGTGACGGCCATGTCCACGTACGAGCGCGCGGTACCAAGGCCGTAGATGCAGGAGACGCTCGCCACGATGAGCACGTCGTCGCGCGTGCGCAGCGAGTGCGTGGCCGAGTGGCGCATGCGCTCGATCTCATCGTTCACGGAGGAGTCCTTCTCGATGAAGGTGTCCGTGGTGGGGATGTACGCCTCGGGCTGGTAGTAGTCGAAGTACGAGACGAAGTACTCGACGGCGTTGTGCGGGAGGAGGGACTTGAACTCCCCGTAGAGCTGGGCGGCGAGCGTCTTGTTGTGCGCGATGAGCAGGGTGGGACGCTTCACGTTGGCGATGACGTTCGCCATGGTGAACGTCTTGCCCGACCCCGTGACGCCCAGCAGCGTCTGGTAGCGATCCCCGCGCAGCAAGGCCTCGGTGAGCTCACCGATGGCGCGCGGTTGGTCGCCCTGGGGCTTGTAGTCGCTGACGATCTGGAACTCAGGCATGGCTCAGAGGTTTAACACCCGGAGTGCGGGGATGCCGGGTCCAAATCGTCCATCCGCCCGAGAGAGGACGGAGCGTGAGCTACTTCGCCCCCTCGCCCTTCAGGGCTTCGAGCGCCCTGAGGCGGGGGGCCTCGAACTCATCGCCCTTGTTCCAGCGGGGCAGCTCACGCGTCCGGGCCACGTGGGCGCCGAGGAAGAAGAAGAGCCGCACGTCCTCCACCGCGCCGGAGAAGTCCCAGTCGGGGCCCAGCTCGTCCGAGGGCTGGTGGTAGTGAAGGGCCTCCCACTTCTCGCGGCGCTCCTTGCCCCACCCCGCGGGCCGGCCGATGAAGTCCATGCCGCTGCTGAAGTAGGCGGCGGGGATGCCCAGCCGGGCGAAGTTGTACTGGTCCGAGCGGTAGAAGAAGCCCCGGTCCGGCAACTGGTCCGCCTTCACGATGCGGCCCTGGGCCCGGGCCAGCGCCGTCAGGGGCGCGTCCAGCGAGGACTTGCCCAGCCCGATGACCGTGATGTCCCGCGTGCGCCCGTGGATGTTGAGCCCGTCGATGTTGATGTTGGCCGCCACGCGCCCCGGGTGCACCGGCAGGTGCTCGGCGAGGTACTGCGAGCCCAGCAGCCCCTGCTCCTCGGCCGCCACCGCCGCGAAGAGGATGGAGCGCGGCGGCGCCTTGGCCAGCGCGGTGAAGGCCTCGGCCGCCTCGAGCATCGCCGCCACGCCGGACGCGTTGTCCACCGCCCCGTTGTAGATGGCGTCCTCGCCCGGCTTCGCGTCCTCCTTCATGCCCAGGTGATCATGGTGCGCCGTGTAGAGCACCACTTCCTTGGAGAGCTTGGGATCGCTCCCCGGCAGCAGGCCCAGCACGTTCGCCGTGGGACGGCGGCGCACCCGGTTGGCGAAGCGCGTGGAGACCCTCACCCCCAACGGCACCGGGCGGAACTCCCGCTTCTGGGCCGCCAGGCGCAGCGAGTCCAGCTCCTTGTCCGACAACCGCAGCACCCGGCGCGTGGCCTCGTCCGTCATCCAGGCCTTCATCTGCAGGCGCGGCGTGTCCTCCGAGGCCGGCAGCTCGAACTGCTCGCCCGACCAGGACGTTTGCACCACCTGCCACGCATACCCCGCGCTCGGCGTGGTGTGCAGGATGATGGCCCCCGCCGCCCCCACCTTCGCCGCCTGCTCGTACTTGTAGTCCCAGCGTCCGTACCGCAGCCGCGCCTTGCCTCCGAAGAGCTTCGGGTCGTCCTCCGGATCGTTGTTGAGGATGAGGAGCGTCTTGCCCTTCAGGTCCATCCCCTTGAAGTCGTCCCACTGGTACTCGGGCGCCTGGATGCCGTAGCCCACGAACACCAGCTCCGAGTCCTGCAGCACCGCCTCCGCCGTCTGCACGCCCGAGTTCGCGATGAAGTCGTCGTGGAACCGGAGCCTCCGTGTGGCCCGAGCCGCTGGTGAAGGTCAGGGTCTCGGGGTGGCCCGACATGCTCACCAGCTCGAAGGGCTGCAGGTAGCCGCCGTCCGCACCCGCGGGTTTCAGGCCCAGGAGCTGGAACTGGGTCGCCAGGTAGTGCTGGGCCAGCGCGTCGCCCCGCGTGCCCGGGCCCCGGCCCTCAAGCAGATCCGACGCCAGGAAGCCGATGTGGGCCCGGAGGTCTCCGGCCTCGATGGTCTGGGCGGCGGACTTCTCCGCCGGGGTCGTGAGCTGGGCCTGGGCGGCGAGCGGCAGGGAGAACAGGGCGGCGAGGTGCACCAGCGTTCGCTTCATGGCTCGTGAGCCCCTACCATGACCGGACCGCGGGGGCAGGAGTCTTCTTCGCCTGGATGGTTGAACGGTGGACCCTCTCCCCCCCTATCGTTCCGTCCGACCCGGGACCCGAGGACCCCCATGATCAACCAGTACGACGTGCTCGCGAAGATAACGGAAGCCACGGCGGAGGCGCCGCTCCGCAAGCACTTCGAGGAGTTCACCTTCTTCCAGGCCCTGGGAGACATCACGGGGCGCTCGGTGCTCGACGTGGCGTGTGGCACCGGGGTGTACAGCCGGCGCATCAAGCAGCGGGGGGCGGGCCGCGTTGTCGGCGTGGACTCCTCGGAGGGGATGATCGCCTACGCCCGCCACCTGGAGCACCAGGCGCCACTGGGCATCGAGTACGTCGTCCAGGACGCGGCCTCCGGCAGAGCGCTCGGCGTCTTCGACGTGGTGACGGCCACGTACCTGCTGCACTACGCATCCTCGATTCAGCAGATGCAGGGCATGTGCGCCACGCTGCGCCGCTCCCTGGCTCCGGGGGGCCGGTTGGTGTCCATCTGTCTGAACCCGGACGCCCGGGTGACGGAGCCCGCCTACTACCGGCCCTACGGCTTCGAGCTCCGCTCGCGGGGCCAGGAAGGGGATGAGGCGAAGCTGGTCAGCGTGCTGCCCGAAATGCCCTTCTCGGTCACCGCCTGGTACTGGTCGCGGCGCACCTACGAGGCCGCGCTCCAGTCGGCCGGATTCCGGGACATCGTGTGGTGCGCACCGGAGATCGCTCCCGAAGGACTCGCGGCCTTCGGCGCGGAGCACTGGCAGGACTATCTGCGCGCTCCCCACGCCGCCGTGTTCACCTGCACGGCCTGAGCCCGGCCCCAAAAACGAGGAGGGCCGAGCCCCGAGGCCCGGCCCTCCGTTCGCATGTTCCGCGCCGTGCGGCTACAGCTCGATGGCCTTGGCGTTGTCGACCTGGTAGGTCATCGCGCCTGCGGGCGTGTTCTTGACGGCGTACACGTAGATCTTGTTGATCGTCTTCGTGCTCGCCGCGACGGCCACCGGCATGACGATGCGCTTCCAGGCACCGCTCGAGAGCGTCGTCGCCGGGGCGACCGAGCCCCAGGTGGAGGTGCCATCGGTGTAGGAGATGCGGACGCGGACATAGTCGAGCGTACCCGCGCCATACACGTCGACCACGCCGCTGATGTAGCGCGCGCCGGTGAGGCTGAGGGCCGCACTCTCGTAACGGGCGCCCTCGGTCGACGTCGAGCCCGCGTTCGCCACCTTGACCGCGTAGTTACCGTTCACCGACACGCGGGAGAGCGTCGTGGACGTCTGGTTCGCGAGGATGCTGCTCAGGCTGGAGTCCGCCGTCGGGTTGGCGAGGCGGTTGGTGTACGCCGTGGTCTCGGCCATCCAGGTGGAGGCCGACCACCCGCGGCCGTAGCGCGTGTCCCACTGGTACCAGGTATAGCCGTCCGCCGACACCGGGCCGCCCACCATCACGCCCCGCGTGCCGTTCGGCAGGCCATCGTGGAGGATGGCGCCCGAGGCGCTCGCGGAGGCGCGCAGGCGCACGCCGATATTGTTCGTGTACAGCACATCGCCGATCACCCAACCCGAGCTCGGGATGGGCGTCGGGCCCGTGGAGGTCTTGCAGCCACCGGCCGCCACGAGGCTGCAGAAGTTGCCCGCGACCCAGCCGACCACGCCGTTGGCGTTGATCTGGTACCAGGTGTAGCCGTTGGCCGACTGCGGGCTGCCCGTCACGCACATCTGCGTGCCCGTGGCGAGCTCCGCCACGAGGGCCCCGGAGGTGCTCGGCTGGCTGCGCACGTTGAGCGGGCCATCGAACACCTGGATTTTGTCGCCCACCGCGAAGCCCGACGGCACCGGCGTTCCGGTGCCACTCAGCACGGAAACGGGATTGATCGCACAGGTGCCGGAGCGCCGCTCGAAGTGCAGGTGGGGACCCGTGCCATCCGGCGTCGAGCAGCTTCCGCTCACCGTCTGCTCGCCGGAGTGCCCCAGGAGCGTCCCGCGCTCGACGCGCTGGTTCAACACCACGGAGTTCGACTGCAGGTGGCCATAGATGTGGACCTCACCGCTGTCGGTCCGGACGTGGACGGGCCTGGGCCGGAAGTATTGGGAACAGCCCATCTGGATGACCGTGCCGCCCGTGGCCGCATAGATGGGCGTGCCGTTCGGCATACCGATGTCGATGCCGGGGTGGTGGTCGTACGCCATGCAGACATCGGCCGCGTAGGAGTAATAGCCCGGCGCGTACTCGTTGTAGGCCTGGGTGACGAGCCGCGAGCTGTTCCCCCAGACGACGCTCGAGAAGTAGGTGCCCGTCTCGCCGAGCCCCTCTTCACTCACTCCGATGTCCCCCTCGCCCTCCATCGAAACGTCTTCGTCGAGGCCCGGGCCGCAAGCAGCCAGGGCGAGGAGGGCCGAACTCAGGAGGGCCAATCTGGGGAAACGCCGGGGGCGGGGGGGCATGGGGGGCCTTTTGTTCAGAGTGACCGCGCACGTGCGGTACTCGGGGCCCCACCTATTACCTGGATTTTCCCATTTTCTCAACTCACCTGATTTCCGCAGCTTTCAATCTGGTGCGGTCTTCCCTCGCGAGCTACGCCTGCGGAGCCACCTTCCACACGGTGCCCGCCGCCGTGTCGAGGATCTCCACTCCCAGCGCCTTGAGCTCCTCGCGCAACCGGTCCCCCTCGGCGAAGTTCTTCGCCTTGCGGGCCTCGCCACGCGCCTGGATGAGCGACTCCACCTTCGCCACGTCGATGCCCCGCTCCTTCACCGCCCGCTCGCGCCGCCTCAGCAGCCACTGCGCCGGCTCGTCCTCGAACAGGCCCAGCACCCCCGACACCTTGCGCACGTCCTCGCGCAACGCCTGCAGCGTCCGGCCCACCTGCGCCTTGTCCTTCACCGGCGGCTTGTCCGTCAGCTCGTTGAGCTGCGCGAACAGCCCCGACAACGCGCCCAGTGCTCCCGCCGTGTTGAAGTCGTCGTCCATCTGCGACTCGAACTCGGTGAGGAACCTGCCCGGCTCGCCGTACAGCGGCCCCTTGCCGAAGTCCTTCCCGCCCACGCGCTCGTCCACCTTGCGCAGCGTCTCGTAGAAGTACTCCATCCGCTGCTCCGCGTCCGCCAGCCCCTTGTCCGCGAAGTTCAGCGGGTGCCGGTAGTGCGTCGACACGAAGAAGAAGCGCAGCGCCTCCGGGTCCACCTTCCCCAGCGCGTCCCTCAGCCGCACCACGTTCCCCAGGGACTTGGACATCTTCGCCCCCTCGAGATCCAGGAAGCCGCAGTGCATCCAGTAGCGCGAGAACGTCTTCCCGCTCGCGCCCTCGCTCTGGGCAATCTCGTTCTCGTGGTGCGGGAAGATCAGATCCAACCCGCCCCCGTGGATGTCGAAGGTCTCCCCGAGGTACTTCGCGCTCATCGCCGAGCACTCGATGTGCCAGCCCGGCCGGCCCTTGCCCCACGGGCTGTCCCACGCGGGCTCCCCCGGCTTCGCCGCCTTCCACAGCGCGAAGTCCAGCGGCTCGCGCTTCTGGTCGCCCGGCTGCACCCGCTCGCCCACGCACAGGTCGTCCACGTTGCGCTTGGACAGCTTCGCGTACTCCGGGTAGCGCTTCACCGAGAAGTACACGTCCCCCTGCGACTCGTACGCCAGCCCCTTGTCCACCAGCTTCCCGATGATGCCGATGATCTCCGCCAGGTGATCGCTCACCTTCGGTGACACGTCCGGCTCCAGCAGGTGCAGCGCCCGCGCGTCCTCCCGGAAGGCCTCCACGAAGCGCGCCGCCAGGGCCACCGCCTCCTCACCCGTCTCGTGCGCCGCCTTGATGATCTTGTCGTCCACGTCCGTGTAGTTGCGCACGTACCTCACCTCGAAGCCGCGGTAGCGCAGGTAGCGCACCACCACGTCGAACGAGGTGAACGTCCTCGCGTTGCCGATGTGGACGTAGCTGTAGACCGTCGGGCCGCAGACGTAGACCCCCAGCTTGCCCGGCACCGCCGGCTCCAGGGGCTCCTTCTGCATCGTCATCGTGTTGAAGAGGCGAATCGATGCTGCGGCCACGTGAACGAACCTCCGCTCGAGGATCCGGGGTTGGAAAGCCGGACTCTAGGACTTCCCCACGTCCCGGACCACAAATGCCTGACAGTGTGAGACAACTCTGATGCCCGGTGGGCACTCCAGGCCGCCGAAAAAGGACTATCCTTCCGCTCCCCTGCCCGCCCCCATCTCCGTCGGCCATCGAATCTGGGAGAATGCACCCCATGAGTCCTCCCAATCCCAAGCGCCCGCCCCGCTCGCCCCGCCCCCCGGGGGATCCGGCGTCGCGCCCGGAGCCGGAGGTCGAGCTTCCCCTTCGACGATGACGAGGTGGCTCCGCTCCAGGCGGATGACCCCCGCCCCCAGCGCGTCCCCCAGTTCCCCGCCGGCCCCCGCCGCCGGCCTCGCCGCGGCCCCGCTGGCTCCCCTCGCGAGGGCCGCGACCGCGAGCTGCCCGCCCGCTTCAGCTCCGGCGAGTACGAGGACCCCGGCCACTCCCCCGCCTTCCTCTACGTCGAGCGCGGCCCCGGCGTCGGCCAGCTTCTCCCCATCAAGCAGGGCGTGCTCGTGCTCGGCCGCGCGTCCACCTCGGACCTGCGCCTGCAGCACCCCTCCATCAGCCGCCGCCACGCCCAGCTCACCCGCCGCGGGGACCACCTCACCCTGAAGGACCTCGGCAGCCAGAACGGCACCTACGTCAACCGCGCCCGCCTCACCGGCGAGATTGAATTGCGCTCCGGGGATGAGCTCGCCCTCGGCAATGCCCTCCTCCAGCTCCGGGGGCCCGGTCCCACCCCCCAGCGCCCCCGCTCGGCCTCCAGCCGGCCCGCCACCTCCCTCCGGGTCGGCCTGGGCTCCCGCCGCCTCATCCTGCTCGCCGCCGCCACCGGCTCCCTCGTGGCCGTGTTCCTCACGCTCGCCGTGGTGCGCTTCACGCGCCTGCGCCAGGAGCCGGACCACTCCGGCGAGGTGGAGGCCGGGCAGCTCGCCGAGGCCCCGCCCGCCGTCGCCCCCGAGGAGGGGGCCGAGCCGCCCGTGCCGGTCGAGGCCGCTCCCCCTGTCGAAGAGGTTGCTCCCGCTCCCGTGCCCGTGGCTCCGGCCACGAAGGTGCGAGGTGCTTCGAGAGCGCAGCCGCTCAGCGCCCAGGCCATCGCCGAGTCCGGAGGGAGGACCGAGGCCCCTCGGGCGTCCGTGTCGAAGCCGCGGGAGCCCGGGGTCCGGGTGAAGGCCGGGGGTGGGAAGGCGACGGTGAAGCCCGCCGCCGCCGAGCCGATCTCCGCTGCCGCCTCCGACCCGGAGGCCGAAGCCGAGGCCATCGCCCGCTATGAGGCCGGTAACGTCGAATCCGCCCTCGCCCTCGCCCGGCGCGCGCACCTGGAGACCCTGGCCTCCACGCTCGCTCGCTTCCAGGAGGAGTGGCGCGCGGGCAATGCCGCCCTCGCCGAGGGAGAGTCCACCTCCGCCATCCGGCACCTCTCCGCCGCGCTCGAGCTCGATCAGCAGATTTCCAAGGGCTGGGGCTCTCTTGCGCCGAAGATCCGCAAGGCCCTCGCTCAGGCGCACCTGCAGGCGGGGAACAAGCCGTAGACCCTCACCCCAACCCTCTCCCAAAGGGAGAGGGGGCTTACACCGGCGCAACCCGGGACCCGGGCACCCTCACCCCGTCCCTCTCCCGGGGGGAGAGGGGAAATGTCTCTGGAAACGGCTCTTCTCGAGGCCCCGGTAGAGCAGCACGGCGTTTCCCACCATGAACAGCACCAGGACCAGCGCCGCCAATAGCACTCCCTTGTCCGCCCCCGGCCGCTCCCCTTCCACCACCAGCCACAGCCTCCCGTCCCTCGGCTGCACCTCCCCCATCTCCCTCAGCAGCTTGAAGCCCTCCCGGTAGCGCTCCGCGTCCTCCTCCGCCAACAGGCGGCCCCTGACCCCGAAGGGCCGCGGATCAGGCCTCGGCGGCACCCGCCCCGGAGACCACTCCTCTCCCGGTAAGGCCTTCCGGCGCACCAGGAACGGGGACTCGCGCAGCCCCACCACCACGTAGACGTCCTCGCCCTCGCGCCCGTAGGCCCCTCGCAGCGTGGGCACCCCGTGCAACTGCACGTAGCGGTTGGACTCCAGCGCCTCGTACCGGTACTCCCCCTCCGCCCCCAGCGTCAGCGGCGTGCGCGCGGAGAAGAAGTACGCGAGGTCCTTCCACAGCAGCCCCAGCAACACCCCGCCCACCACCAGCGCCAGCACCGCCACCGGCGCCTTCACCCCCACCCCGCGCCCCCGCAGCCGCTCCTCCAGCTCCGCGATGCGCTCGTCCCGCTCCTGCTGAAGCTCCGAGTCCTTGGACATGAAAAAACCCCGGCCCCCATCATCGGGGAACCGGGGCTTTCTACCTCTGCCTGAAACGGATCAGGCCAGGTTGAAGATCTTCTTGAGGTCCGACTCGATCTCGTCCTCGGAGCAGTCCTTGGCCAGCGACAGTTCCTTGATGAGCAGCGAGCGCGCCGTATCCAGCATCTTGCGCTCACCGAACGACAGATCCTTGTCTCCCTTCAGCAGATAGAGATCGCGAAGCACCTCGGCGATCTCGAACACGGAGCCAGTCTTGATCTTCTCCATGTACTCCCGGTAGCGACGGTTCCACGTCGTGGAGTCGACCGAGATGTCCTTCTCCTTCAGGATGGAGTAGACCTGCTTGACGTCCTCCTCGCTGATGATCTCCCGGAGGCCCACCGAGCCGACCTTGTTGATGGGGATCATGATCCGCATCCCATTCTCCAGGATGCGCAGCACATAGAAGGACTGCCGCTGCCCGGCGACCTCGGTGTGCTCAATCCCCATCACCTCGCCCACACCCTGCCCAGGGTACACAGCCTTGTCGCCGGTCTTGAAGCTCGTCTGCACTCTTACCGCCTCCTCTAGGATGGCTTGGCTCGACTCGACACCCGGCCCAGAAAGCCGCTCACAAATACCACGATTCACCCCTTACAGCAACATTGCAGTCTTGACCCGCCCGGAAATACCTGACTAGCCTGCGTGCCTTTTCGTGTGTGCCGTCGCCCGGTAGGGCGATGCAGCACGACGAGACGGATCGGGTTGCTGGGTGGTGGGGGTGGGGCGTGGGCCGTTATTCGTGGCGCGATCTGACCGGGCGTCCTCTGTTCTTCCCTGCTGTGAGCCTGATGCTCGGTGCGGGGTTGGGTCTCGGAACAGACGCCTTTACTGGATTATTTCAGCTAATGGCCGCGGCGTTCCTGGGAGCGGCCTCCCTGGCGCTCGCTCGCCTGCCCGGTGCCCATCTGGGCGTGCTGCTTTGTCTGGGTTTCACGGGTGCGGGCCTCGCCAGTCTGGAGGCGGGGACGGATGTGCCGCCCGCGCTCGTGCACGGAGGCGCCGCGGTGCTGGAGGGCGAGGTGGAGCGCGTGGACCGCTTCGAGGACTCCACCCGCGTCCTGCTCGCCGTGGCCCGCGTGGGACAGGGCGCCGGCAGCCCCGCGCGCTTCCACGCGAGTCTCTATGCCCACGGGGCCCCGCCCTCGCTGCTGCCCGGACAGCGCATCCGCGTGGAGGCCCGGCTCAAGCTGCTCGAGCCCGCGTCGAATCCCGGAGAAAAGGACTTCTCCGCAACGCGGCGGCGGCAGGGGCTCGCCTTCACCGGCAGCTTCCAGAGCGCGGGCATGCTGGTGCTCTCCCCTGCCCCTGGCTGGCGCCAGCAGTTGGTGCGTACGCAGGAAGGCCTCACCCAGGCGGTGCAGGCCGTGGCGCCCTCGGCCGAGGCCGCGGCCCTCTTCCTCACCCTGGCCGCCGGACAGCGCGCCGCGCTCGATGACGAACTGGAGGAGGACTTCTCGCGCAGCGGGCTGGCGCACGTCCTCAGCGTGAGCGGCCTGCATGTGGCGGCGCTCGCGCTCATGACGCTGGCGCTGCTGCGAAAGCTGCTCGTCCTGGCTGGCGCCCGCGTGCACGGCCTGCGGCGCGTGGATGCCCGGCGCCTGGCCGCCCCCTCCTCCGTGCCCTTCGTCTGGGCCTACGTCGTCTTCACCGGCAACCAGCCCCCGGCGGTGCGCTCGGCCGTCATGGCCACGGTGGTGCTGCTGGGGCTCGCGCTCTGGCGGCGGGCCGATGGGCTCAACAGCCTCGCCGCCGCCGCGGCCCTGCTCGTCGCCTGGGTGCCCTCCAGCGTCGCGGACCTGTCGCTGCAACTGTCCTTCCTCGCCGTCTTCAGCCTGCTGCTGCTCACCCCCGCGCTGCGCGAGGCCCTTCCCATCGCGCCGCCCGATCCCCAGGAGTCCCACAAGCTCAAGCGCCTGCTCGCGAGCACCCGGGAGACGGTGCTGGAGACGTTCTGCGCGAGCGCCGCGGTGACGGTGGCCAGCCTGCCCCTGGTGGCGGGGACCTTCGGACGCGCGAGCCTCGCGGGGCTCGTCTCCAACATCGTCTGCATGCCCCTGTGCGGCCTGCTCACCGGCTTCGCCGCGGGAGGGGCGGCCCTCTACGTCGTGGCGCCCGTGCTGGCCACCCCGCTGCTGTGGGGCGGCGCGTGGGCCTCCCAGGTGCTCCTGTGGCTCACCCGCTTCTTCGCGCACGTGCCCCTGGCCACGATGGACCTGCCCTCCTTCGGCCTCGCGGCCTCCCTGCTCTACGCCGCGGGGCTCGCGTGCTGGGCCCTGGGCGAGCGGCGCACGCGCCTGGGGGGCCTCCTCGTCCCCGTGGGGCTGGCGCTCGTCTTCCTCGTGCCACGGCTCGTCCCCGAGCCCGGCCTGCGCATCACCTTCCTCGCCGTGGGCCAGGGAGATGGGGTGGTGCTCAGCTCCCGCGGGCACCATGCGCTCATCGACGGCGGCGGTGTGCCCGGCGGCGCGGATCCGGGCCTCCGGGTCGTCGTCCCCTTCCTGCGCGCCTCCCGCATCGAGCGGCTCGACCTGGCCGTCCTCTCCCATCCCCACCCGGACCATGCGCTCGGGCTCATCTCCACGCTCGGGCAGGTGCCCACCGAGCGCCTCTGGCTCGCCGCGGACAGCGTGGATGGGCACCTGTCCAAGCAGCTCATCGCCGCGGCCACCGGCGCGCACGTGGAGCAGGTGCAACTCGGCCACCCGTCCTACCGGTTGGGCGAGGCGACCCTGGAGGTGCTCGGCCCGCCCGAGGACCGCGAGTTGATGGAGGGGGTGAACGACAAGAGCGTGGTGCTGCTCGTGCGCCATGGCGATGTCACCGTGCTGCTGCCCGGCGACGTGGAGGAAGAGGGCGAGGCCGCGCTGCTCGCCAGCGGGAAGCTCGGGCCGGTGACGGTGCTGAAGGCGGCGCACCACGGCTCGCGCACCTCGTCCACGGAGGACTTCCTCACGCGGCTCCGTCCCCGCTTCGCCGTCTTCTGCGTGGGCCGCCGCAACCGCTTCGGCTTCCCCCACCCGGAAGTGGAGGCGCGCTACCGCTCCCTGGGCACCGAGTGTCTGCGGACGGACGTGCACGGCGCCATCACCTTGGAGAGCGATGGGCGTGACGTCCGCCTGAGCACCTTCCTGCCCGCCGAGCCTACGATTCCTCCGGTCCCGGTTGCCCCGATGGCCACCCATCACCAGCCTTGAGGCGATGATTTCCGACGACCTGGACCTTCGTCAGCTCACCGTTGACCTCAAGCGCATGCTCGCCCCGGGTGAGCCCGTGGGCTACCTGCGTGGCAAGTCGCTCATGCGCAACCTGCTCGTGGAAACAAAGGGCTTCTCGGAGCTGGAGGCCGAGGAACTCATAGACACCCTCGAGATCCGCGGCTTCCTCCGCTTCCTCGGGGACCCCACCGAGCGTTCCGTCGCGGACGCCCAGTGGGAAATCTCCCCGCACTCGTAGCCGCTACTCGAAGACGAGCCAGCCGAAGCGCGGCAGCGCGTGGAAGTCCCCCACGAAGAGGGGTGAGAAGGACTGGCCTTCCACCTGCTGCCGCCTCACGTGCTCCAACCGGTAGAGGTTGAAGCGCCAGCGCTCCCCCTTCTTCGGCGGGACGTTCGGCACCTCGGCGAGCCGGGCGAAGGGAATGCGCATCTCCACCCGCCAGCCCTCGTCGCGATCCTCGGGATTGTCCAGCGTGCCGCGCACCTTCACGGCCGTCTGCATCCCCGAGTCCCAGCTCAGGTCCATGCCCTGCCGGCGCGCGGGGAAGTACGCGTCGAAGTTGACGTTGTGCGGCGACACCTGCATCTCGTTGTAGGTGCGCCCGTCCGCGTTGGCGTCGAGGAAGATCTCCACCACCTCCTGCTCGTAGATGGGCGCATCGCGCTCGCGCAGGGTGCCCCAGACGTCCGGGTCCTCCACATCGAAGGCCACGTAGAGGTACTGGTCGTCGTAGGCCAGGCGCGCCTCGGTGCGCAGCGACGGCTCACGGCCATCGAAGCTGCCACGCAGCACCACCGGGGCCGCGGCCTTCCACACCGCGTCGTCGAGCTCCCCGTCGATGACAGGCGCCTTGGCCGCGCGGCGGGCGGTGTACTCGGGCAGCGGCGGAGGGCCTCCACCGAGCTGCGGGCCCAGCACCCGGTTGTCCCCCAGGTGCGCGTTCGGGTCGTCCACCGCGAGGCGCTCGTCCCCCTGCCAGAAGCCGAGCACCACCCGGCCGGGCGCCGGAGGCATCGGCACCGTGTGGACGTCCTCCACCACCTTGCCCACGGGCCACGTGCCCAACGGGGCCGCGCCCCCCGCGAAGTCATGGTCCGCGTTGACCATCATCTGCCCGCTGGCGGGGTCCACCACGTGCACGAAGAACTTCCAGCCCCGGGGCACGGCGCGCACGGCCTCGAAGTAGTGCTCGAGCTTCACCGCCTGCCCGGGCACCGCCACCGGCGGGGTGACCCGCGTGCCGAGGTAGCGCACCGCGCCTCCGCCAAACGTGGCCCCGCTGCGGTACGTGCAGCTCCGCCGGTGCGGCGTCCAGCACACGCGCCTGGACGGGCGGAGGCAGGGCCTTGGCACGGGGTTTGGGACCGGCCTGCTCGTCGCGGCAGGCGGTGGCGAGCAGCGTGAGCGTCAACAGCGTCAGGAGGCGGGAGGCGGGGCGCATCGGGGCCGCGAATCCTAGGCCCCCCTCCCCCGGATGTCTCGGAGAAGGGCTCCGGGCCCGTCCGCTCACGTGGACGATGGGCCGGAGATGAGACGGCCCGGAGACGGCAACCCCCCGCGATCCCACCCGTCCGTCCCGGCACCCGGTTTGCCTCGGCCAGGGCCATGCACTTCGAATTCGAGCACCTGGGCACCGCCACCCCCTTCGAGCTTCCCGAGGGCGTCCACCTGCTGGGGGGCGCCGCCGGGGACCAGGTCCGGCTGGAGGGGCTCCCCCCGGGCCTGCTGACGCTGCGCATCGAGAGCCACCGGCTGATGGTGGAGGCCACCCACACCTTCACCGTGGGGGGCGTGATGGTGCCACCGGGAGTCCCGCGCCTCGTGCTGCCGGGAGAGGTGGTGGGCCTGTCCGAGGAGATGCGGCTGCGGGTGAGGGAGCCGGACGGAGACGCCGAGCGGCAGGTGGGCACCGTGGCCGTGCTCAAGCACCTCCTCATGGACCTGGAGGAGCCACCACCCTCGCGGGCCGCCACCCTGCGGTGCCTCATCGGGGCGGACGTGGGCCGCACCTTCGCCCTCGCCGAAGCGAGCACCGAGCTTGGCCGGGGCAAGGAGGTGTCCGTGCGCCTGCGGGACATCGCCGTGTCACGCCACCACGCCCGCATCCGCCACCAGGACGGCGCCTTCGTGCTGGAGGACCTGGACAGCCCCAACGGCGTCTATCTCAACGGCAAGCGGGTGGACGCCCCCTCCCCGCTCCACGAGGGCGACGTCATCGAGCTGGGCCGGACGCTGCTGCGCTTCCAAGCACCCATGGGCACACCCGAGCCGGAGACACCGCCGGAGCCATCCCCCACCCCGGTCGAGACACCCGCTCCGGCCGAAACACCCCCCGCGGACGAAACACCCGCGGCGCTCTCCGGCGAGGACATGCCGGAGCGCCCGCAGGTGCGGTGGGAAGGGTGGCTCATCGGCCTCGGGGCGGCACTGGCCCTGGTGGGGCTGCTCGCCACCTACGCCCTGACGCCCTGAGCCTCAGGCGCGCAGCGGCAGGAGACCGGCCCGCTCGACGAGGATCTTCGCCAGACGGCGGTGGTCCGCGAAGAGGCTGGTGAAGTGCACCAGACCCCGGCCGGCGCGCACGGCGTACACCGTCACCGGCCCGGGCAGCACGTCCACCTTGCGGATGTCCGCGAAGGTGAAGCGCCGCGTCCGCACCAGTCCCCGGTACGTGATGCCTCCCGAGTCCACGATGATCCGCGTGCGGCCGTAGTACGTCACCGACACGGCGAAGAAGAGGACGAAGAAGACCGCCGAGAGGAATGTCTGGATCGGCACCCCGTCGAACCGCAGGAGGTACACCAGGACGCCCAGCCAGAGCAGGGTCGCGGCCCCCATGATGGCCGCGAGCACCGCGTGTGGGCGGAACACCTGCCTGCCTGCCTTCGCATCGCCCCTGTCCATACGAAAAAACTAAGGCGGGGGCCTGACATCCGCCACCCGCTCCCTCGCTTTCCTGGCGGGGGAGTCTGGGGGCTCACTTCCGGGGAACTCCGAGTGTCCGGAGTTCCGCAGCTCCGGGCGGCTCAGCTCCGGAAGGGGTTCTGCAGCAGCACCGTCTCGCCGCGGTCGGCGCCCACGGAGATGCACACCACGGGCACGCCGGAGATCTCCTCCACGCGGCGCACGTAGCGCTTGGCGGCCTCCGGCAGCTCGTCGAAGGTGCGCACCCCGGCGATCTTCTCGTCCCAGCCCGGCATCGTCTCGTAGATGGGCTTGACGCGCGCCAGGTCCTCGTAGTCCCCGGGCAGCTCGGTGATGCGCTTGCCGTCCAGCTCGTAGGCGTTGCAGATCTGCAGCGTCTTGAGGCCGGAGAGCACGTCCAGCTTGGTGAGCGCCATGCCCCACAGCCCGTTGACGCGCACCGCGTAGCGCAGCACCACGCCATCCAGCCAGCCGCAGCGGCGCGGACGGCCCGTGGTGGCGCCGAACTCGTCACCCACCTTGCGCAGCTTGTCGCCCGTCTCGTCCGTCAGCTCCGTGGGGAACGGACCGCCGCCCACGCGCGTGGTGTAGGCCTTGCTGATACCCATCACCTTGTCGATGGTGGTGGGGCCCAGGCCCGAGCCCACCGCCGCGTTGCCCGCCACGCAGTTGGAGCTGGTGACGAACGGGTAGGTGCCATGGTCCACGTCCAGCAGCGTGCCCTGGGCGCCCTCGAAGAGGATGCGCGCCCCGCGCTGTACCTGGCCCGCGAGGTAGAGCGACACGTCCGTCACATGGACCCGCAGCCGCTCACCCAGCGCGGCGAACTCGTCCTGGTACTTCTGCGCGTCCAGCTCGGGAGCCGTCTCGTTGGCGGCGCGGCACAGCTCGCGCAGCTCGTCGCGCACACCCGGGAGCCGCTCGTCGATGCGCTTGCGCAGCCGCTCGGAGTTGAGCAGGTCGCGCACGCGGATGCCGCGGCGCGCCACCTTGTCCTCGTAGGCCGGGCCGATGCCACGCCCCGTGGTGCCGATGGCGCTCACGCCACGGGCCTTTTCCCGGTAGCTGTCCAGCAGCTTGTGCCACGGGAAGATGACGTGCGCGTTGTCCGAGATGAGGAAGTGCGAGTCGTCCTTGAGGAAGCCGCGCTCCTTGAGGGCGTCGAGCTCCTTCACCAGCACGGCGGGATCCAACACCACCCCGTTGCCGATGACACAGGTCTTCCCCGCATGGAGGATGCCCGAGGGGATCAGGTGCAACACCGTCTTCTGACCACCCACCACCAGGGTATGGCCCGCGTTGTTGCCGCCCTGGAAACGGACGACGACCTGGGCGTGCTCGGTGAGCAGGTCCACGACCTTGCCCTTACCCTCATCTCCCCACTGCGCTCCGATGACGACGACGTTCGGCATATTGCGGCCCGCTTAGCACGCTTCCCCACGGGCCGTCATCGGCTTGGAGTAGGAAGTGCCGCGAGAAGAACCCTACTGGCTCGAATGACAATGGCCGGCGTAGCCACAGGCCAGCGTCTGACACACGGACGGCTCCCGGCCCGGCCAGCGGCCCCGGACGTCCGCCTCCACCAGGCCCCGAGCCGCTTCCCGCAGGCGCTCGGTGATGGTGTCCATGTCCACGGCGGACGTGGGGAACTCCGGCTCCGGCAGGTCCTCGCCCAGGAAGGCCACTCCCACTTCCACGGGCACGCCCTCGCGCACCAGCCGCCGCGAGGCCAGCAGCACCGCCGCCAACGACCCGGCATGCGCCTCCACGCCCCGAGGCGACCGCTTGCCCGGCTTGAAGATGACCACCCGCGCCTCGCCCGCGGGTGTCTGCCACAGGAGATCCACCTCGCCCTCCAGGGCCGCGGGTGCATCCCCCGGCAGCGACAGCACGAAAGGCAACGCGCGGTGCACGCTCGACGCGGGAACGGTGGCCAGACGCCGGGCGAACGCCGTGCCCAGGAAACGCTCCACCGTGGCGAGCGCCTCCTCCACTCCGTCCTCTCCCACGTCCCAGCCCACCTCGCGCACCAACGCTTCCAGACGGCCCCGCCGCTCGGTGGCCGGAGTCCCGGCGAGCCGGAAGTCCACCACGCGCAGCAGCGCCAGCACCCGGTCCGAGGCACTCAGCGCCGGCGCGCCCCACGCATCCCGCTCGATGTACAGCGGTGACACGCGCGGCGGCGTCTCCCAGGGCGCTCCCTCCGCGCGCAGCCCGAGCTGGTGCACGTAGCGGTAGCGGCGCGGACACACCATGAAGTCCTGCATGGCCTCGGTCCCCACCTCCGCCACCTCGGGCATGGCCAGCGCCGGGGTCTCGTGCACCCGCTGCAACGCCGCCTCGAGGCGGGCCTCCTGCTCCGATGGGTCCACGGCCTCCGGCTCGTCCAGCTCCGGGGGCGCGGGCAACGTCTCCACGTCCAGATCCTCGACGAGCCCGCGCAGCCGCGTGTCTTCTCCCAACCGCTCGTCGAGCAGACACCACCACGAGTCGGACGCGCCGCGCTCCTCGCCTCCGGAGAGGATGAGCCGGTCCCGGGCGCGGGTGAGCGCGACGTACAGCACGCGCCGGTACTCGGCCGTCTCGCGCCGCTTCAGCTCGTCCTTCACCTCGTCGTAGCGGGGGGAGCGGTACTTGTCGAGGCTGTCCGGCAGCCACGGCCGCAGGCACAGGCCATGGGTGCGCTCGAAGAGGGCCCGTCCACTGGTGAACCGCCGCAGGCTGCCGAGCGCCGGCACCATCACCACCGGCCACTCCAGGCCCTTGGCCCGGTGGATGGTGAGCAGTTGCACCGCGCGAGGGTCTCCCGCTTCCAGCAGATCCGCCTGGGCCTCCGTGGGCTCCTCGTTGGCCAGCCGCTGCAGCTCACGGGCGAAGGTGACGCAGCCGCCCGTACCCCGCTCGTCACGCCGTCCCGCCAGCGAGAGCAGCTTCTCCACGTTGGCGCTCGCCTGCTCCGCGTACGGGGTGCCCGCCAGCGCCTCGCGGTAGCCCGTCACCTCCATCGCGGCTTGCAGCAGCGCACGCACGCCGAGCCGATCCCTCTCGCGCCGCAACGACGGCAGCGCCGTGAGGAAACGCTCCAACCGCACCCGCTCTCCCTCGGGCAACCCCTCCAGCGAGGAGGAGCCTCCGCGCTCCACGGTGGGCAACGACAGGCCCGCGGGCCCGGCGAGCCGGAAGAGCGAGGCGTCCGACAGGCCCACCAGCGGCGAGCGCAGCACCGCCGCGAAGCCGAGCGCGTCCTCGGGGTCCGCCAGCAGCGACAGCAGCGAGGCCAGGTCCAACACCTCCTGCGCGCCGTAGAAACCACGCCCGCGCAGCACCCGGTGCGGAATGCCGTGGCGGATGAGCGCCTGCCGGTACACCTCCAGGTGCGTGAAGGTCCGGAAGAGCATGGCCACATCGCCGCCACGCACCGGCCGCGGGCCTTCCTTGTCCTCACGCTCCACCAGGGGCTCCGCGCCCGGGGCCAGCATCACCTTCAGCCGCTTCGCCACCGATTCCGCGTCCGCCGCGCGCAGCTCGCCCGTGGAGAGTTCCTCGTCGTCCAGCACGAGCCGCTCCACCACCGGCGCGGGCACCAACTCCGGGCGCACCGCCGAGAGATCGTCCTCCTTCGGGACGTACACCACCTCGTACGGACGCGCGCCTCCCTCGCCTCCCACCAGCACGCCCGCGAAGGCGTGGTTGAAGAAGTCGAGCAGCGGCGGCACCGAGCGCCGGTTGTGCTGGAGGAAGTCCCGCACACCGCCCTCGGATTCAATCTTCTTCGCCAGCACCTCGAAGACGGACACGTCGGCGCCGCGGAACTCGTAGATGGACTGCTTGCGGTCACCCACCGCGCACAGGAAGGCGGGCTCCAAGGGGAGCGCGTCCACCAGGCTCTCGTCCGGACGCAGCGGGCGGGGGCCCCCATCGCGCTTCTCGGCCAGCAGCAGCACCAGCTCGAGCTGCAGACGGTTGGTGTCCTGGAATTCGTCCACCATCAGAGCGCCCAGGCGCTCCTGCACCTGGCGGCGGTAGTCCGGGATGTCCCGCAGCAGGTCCCGCGTCTTCACCAGCAACGCGGTGAAGTCCAGCGCGTTGCGCCGGGCGAACTCCTCCTCGTGGCGCGCCTCCACCTGCGAGAGCAACGCGCGGAACGAGGACTCGAAGGGCGCGGTGCGCCACCCGGCGTATGCATCCTCCAGGCGCATCACCGAGCCGTCGCTCTTCCCGAAGAAGGCCCAGTACAGCTCCTTCATCGAGTTGCCCGGCTCCTTCTTCAGCCGGCGCACGTCGCGGCCGTCCTCCAGGAAGGCCGCCTTGAGCAAGGGCAACCGCTCGGGCTCGAAACAGTTCTCCGGCGTGAGACCGTCCAGCGCGGCCTCCAGCTTCTCGCGCAGGACACGCCACTCGCCCTTCTTGTCCAGCTCGCTCACGGTGGCGCACAGGTCCCGGCACCGCCCGGCGAGCGCCTCGAAGCCCGCACGCATCTCCTCCGCGCTGGAGGTGCGCACCTCGGCCGCGCGTAGGCCCTCCTCGCGCAGCTTGCCGTAGGTGGCGGACAGCGAGGACACCAGGCCCTCGGTGAAGTCCGAGCCCGAGAACGTCAGCTCCTGGCACAGCTCGCGCACACCCGCGTCATTGGCCTCCAGCGCGTCCAGCACCACGCGCTCGCACACGTCCAACACCAGCGTGCGGGCCTCCAGCTCGTCGAGCACCTCGAAGGACGCGTCCACCCCCGAGCCCGGAGGCGCACGGCGCAGCAACTGGCCGCACAGCGAGTGGAAGGTGCCCACCGAGGCCGAGCCCAGCTCCTCGCGCAGGGCGCGCCAGGCGTCCTTCGTGGGGAAGGGCTGCCCCAGCCGCTCGAGCGAGGCCCGCAGCTCCGGCTCATCCGTGGCCTTGGGTTCCTCGTGGACGAGCTTGTCCAAGCGCACCCGGACACGCGCGCGCATCTCCGCGGCGGCCTTGTCGGTGAACGTCACCATGCACAGCCGCGAGGGACGCAGGGGCTTGGCCCCCTCGCGCGCCCCGGCCAGCAGGTGCAGCGTCATCGTCACCAGGCTGTACGTCTTGCCCGCGCCGGCACCCGCCATCAGGGCGAGGTTCTTCTCCAGCGCCAGGTGGAAGGGCCTACTCACGGGCACCCTCCTCCTCCACGAGCCGCCGCTCGGTGATGCGGCACACGGCGCGGTAGCCGCAGCTCCCGCAGTCCTTCGGTCTCATGGCGAACTGCCCTGCCCTCACGGTGTTCACCAGCGCCTCCACCGCATTGGCCAGATTGGGCTTCGCCTCCGCCGCCATCCGCGCCCGCACCTGCGGCTCGGTGGACAGCAGCTCCTCCAGCTCGACCGCGTCCTTCTCCAGCACGTCGGACAGGTAGATGACGTCTCCCGTGCGCAGCGAGAACCACGCGGCATTGCGCGTGTTGCGATGGCCACTCGCCCGCGCCGCGTACAGGTACAGCGGGAGCTGGAAGTCCGAGTCGAGCAGCTTCTTCTTCAGCTCCGACTTCGACAGCTTGCCGGACTTGTAGTCGATGACGCCCACCTCGCCGCCCGCCATGTCCAACCGGTCGATGGTGCCCTCGAAATGGATGACGTCCTCGCCCACCTGGAGCGTCACCTCGTTCCACCCCTCCGCCGGGTTGCGAGGCCCGAAACGCAGCTCGAAGCCCGCGGGCTCGAAGCGCTCGAACGGCAGGCCCCGCCGCTCGTCCATGAGGATGCGGCGCACCATGTTCTTCGCCCGCTCGCGCGCCAGGCGCCAAAGCGCCGGGTGGCCCACGTAGTGGCGTTGCTCGAAGTGCTCCCGCACCTCGTCCAGCACCGTGTCCAGCAGCGTCTCGGGCAACTCCTCGAGGCCCCGGCCCAGCAGCTTGCGCTCCTTGAGCCGCTTGAAGAACTCCTCCAGCACCCGGTGCCAGAAGACGCCCTGCCCCCGGCGATCGAACTCCTCGCCCGGCTGCTCCGGCTCGGGCACCTTGAGCCCGTAGGACAGGAACCCCTGGAAGCCGCAGTTGCCGAAGCGCGCCAGCGCCGAGGCCGACAACGGCCGCTCCTTGTCGAAACGGAACGCGTCGCGAATCGCCTCGCCCAGGGCCGGGTCCTCCACCGCGCCGGTGTAGCGGCCCGCGCGCTTGCGCGTGTCCCCGAAGAAGTGCAGGCGCTCGATCTCCACCTGCACCATCTCCTTCGCCGAGGCGAGCCACGGCGCCTCCTCGAAATGCCGCTGGAGCACGTTGCGGGCGGGGTCCGGCGTGGAGACGCGCAGCCTCGGAAGCGCGAGCGACTCCAGCACCACACGCCGGCGCAACTCCGCCTCGGTGAGCACCTCGTCGAGCGGCGCGATGGCCGGCAGCGAGCGTGCCTCCCACGTGGCCCCCGTCAACCGCCGCACCTCCTCCAGGAAGGTGGAAGGCGCCTGCTCCTGGCCTCCCTGCCCCTCCACCGCGAAGGACAGGCTCACCGTCTCCCCGGCGGCCGCCAGGACGCTGGCGAACAGGAGCCGGTCCTCGGTGAGGCGCCAGGGCGCGCGGTCCTCGAACTCGCCGCCCGTGAGACGGAAGATGTCCCGGCCCAGGTGCTTGTTGAGGGCGATGCGCTCGGTGTCACCCAGCAACGGATTGGGCGCCTCGCGGCCGGGGAAACGGCCCTCGGCCAGTCCTCCGAGGAAGACATGGGCGAAGGTGCGGCCCTCCAGCTCGTGGACGTCCAGCACCTCCACGGCCCCCGCCGCGGGCCCGCGCGCGGGCAGGTGCACGTCACGCATCATGTCCTGCAGCCAGCGGCCGAAGGTGCGCCGCTTCAGCCGGGGCCCTCCGCCCACCGCCGCGAGCGTCCGCTCCAGCTCCCGAACCCGCCCGGCGAGCGCCGCCCGCGCGGCATCGTCCCGGGCGCGGGCATCCAGCGCGAGCGCGCCGAGGCCATCCTCCGAGGCGGCATCCAGCGGCCCCTCCGAGTCCAGCAGCCCCAACCGCCGCACCACCTGCCACCACGCGGCGAGCAGCTCCGAGGCCCGCCCCTGCTCCGGAATGCGGCGGCAGGACTCCAGCAGGAAGAGGCACCGCTCGCGCAGCACCCGGGCGCCATGGGCGCGCTGCTCCTCCTTCTTGCGCACCTGGCCCGGCAACGGCTCC
This sequence comes from Archangium gephyra, assembly GCF_049060025.1. Lineage (GTDB taxonomy): Bacteria > Myxococcota > Myxococcia > Myxococcales > Myxococcaceae > Archangium > Archangium gephyra_A. The sequence goes on along the minus strand of NZ_JBMEQQ010000002.1, from coordinate 10,517,423 downwards.
AGCCGCTTCGCCAGGGCCTCCAGGCGCAGATCGTACGCGCCCTTGCCCCGCGTCGCGCCCAGCCGGTCGTCCCGCACGGCCGCGAGCGTGAGGAGCGTCGCCGGAGCCTCGGGCGCCCCCCGGGAGAGCATGGGCGCATAGCGGCTGGAGACCAGCTCGGCCACGCGCTCGGCGGGGAAGCCGTCCTCCACCAGCAGCGGCAGGTCCAACGCCAGGCGCACCGGGCCGGCCAGCGCGAGCGGCTCACCCCAGGGCAGGCGCACGGGGACACCCAGCTCGCCGAGCGCGTCGGCCACCCAGCGGGCCTCGGGCCCCAGGTCGCGCCACGCCACGGCGATGCTCCCCGGCGGCACGCCGTCCGACACCTTGCGGCGCACGTCCCGGGCGATGAGCCGGGCCTCGTCCCGGGACGAGCCCGCGCTCCACATCCGCAGGCCGTCCACCGCGTCCTTCAGCACGTCCTTCGGCGCCTGGGGCGAGAAGAGATGGCGGCCGAGCTCCACCATGGGACGGGACTCGAAGGTGACGTCCGCCTTGAAGAGGTCCACGTGGGGCAGCGTCTCGCCGCGGTTCTCGAAGGCACGGAAGAGGGCCGCCAGGGCCGCGTCCGCCACCGGCGAGCCACCCACCGGCGTCTCCACCCGCAGGCCCACCCGGCGCGCGTCGCAGGCGGCCGCCAGGGCCATCAACAGCTCCAGCCCCGAGGGCCGCACGTCGTAGATGCCGTGCAGCACGATGCTGCCCACGTCTTCCCAGGCCGAGGGCCAGGCCTGGCGCTCCAGGGCCTCGCGAGCCCCGCGCACCACGTCCTCGCGGTCCGCCAAGGCCAGCTCGGCCATCTTCTGCTCGTAGGCGTGGTGCAGCAGGGCGAGCGTCCGCGCCCGGTTGCGCCGCTCGGGAGGGAGCACCTCCAGCGCATCCTGCAGCTCGCGCGGGGAGAGCCGGCCGGCCTTGAGGTCCAACAGCACCTCCAGCGCGGCCCGGGCGAAGGCGGGCTCGTGCACGAAGTCGCCGAAGGGGGTGTCGCTCAACCCCTGGGCGAGCGAGGCCACCACGGTGCGCGCCACGAGGGGTGGGCACGGGCGGCGGCCCAGCTCACGCGCCCCACCGAGGGCCTCGAGGAAGCCCTCCCAGGTGAGGTAGGAGTCTCCACGCACGACTCCCGCATGGCCGCGAGCCGCGCGCAGGGCGGCTTGACGGCGGCCATTGTCGGGGAAGACCTGGAGGGTACGGCGAGAATCGGTCATACGGGGGGGTGGAGTGTAGAACGGGGCGCGGGGCGTATTTATGCTCGCCGATATGCCAACCGCCCTTTGTTTGCTAGCGCTTGCTTCCCTGGCCGCCTCTTCTCCCGTCCCCACCGAGGCCCTGCCCTCGGCGGCGAGGCAGGGCTCGGACGCCCCCACGGTCCAGGCGCTCGACTTCAACTGGACGCGCGATGGAGCCATCACCGGCGTCGCCGGGCTGCTTTGGATTGGAAGCGAAGCCGTCTTCAAGAAGGACCTCGCCCCGAAGACCTGCCGCTGGTGCGACCGCTCGGCGGACGGTACGGACACCCTCAACGCGGTGGACCGGTGGGGCCGGGGCGTGATGGCGGACACGGCCGAGGGCCGCGAAACCTGGGACTTGTGGAGCAACATCGGGGGCTTCGGCGTGCTCCCGGTGGGCGTGCTCGGAGCGCAGTACCTGTTGGCCTCGGGGAGTGGCGCGCCGCTGCGCTACTACGCGCAGGACACCACCATCATCGTCGAGTCGGTGGTGGTGGCCTCGCTGGTGAACCAGTTGGTGAAGTTCTCCGTGGGCCGGGAGCGCCCCTTCGTCCACCTGCTGCCCGAGGATCAGAAGGGCCTCACCAGGCACCCCACCGACAACAACCTGTCCTTCTACAGCGGGCACACCAACATGGCCTTCGCGCTCGTCACGGCGGCGGGCACGGTGTCCGAGCTGCGCGGCTACAAGCACCGCTGGCTCATCTGGGCGGTGGGCCTGCCCGCGGCGGCTTCGGTGGGGCTGTTGCGCATGGGCGCGGGCAGGCACTACCTCACGGACGTGCTGGTGGGCGCGGCGGCGGGCACCCTCTTCGGCGTGGGCATGCCCCTGCTGCTCCACGGCCGCCAGGAGGAGTCGCAGGCCCAGTCGCGAGCCGCGCGCATGTCCATGAACGTGTCCGGTGGCCTCGGCGGCGTGATGTTCTCCGGGCAGTTCTGAGTCCGCCCACCCGCCGCAAGACCCTTTCACAGGCAATCGCCTCAAAGTAACAAAAGCACAAACATGTCGGACCTCCCCCTCAGCATGTCTGTCGAAGGGGAGGTCTCATACACATTCGACTCTCACTCACTGGACGAGTGGTCCTGCTGTGGCTGGCGGCCTTTGGCGCCTGTCAGCTTGCTTGTGTCGGCGGCCATATCCCGCCGTCCATGTTCCAGTTCACCAACATCGTGCCCTATACCGGTCCAAATGGTGGGGGATGGAAGGTCGCCCAGGTGCTCATCCTGCTGGGCAAGATTTCCCCCATGTTCTCTTCAGCCGCGACTTGCGACATCGAGGTGGGCGTTCCGGAAAGGAACATGAAAGGGTGGGTTCTGGATGAGTTCGCACAAGTGGAGGCCGCCAAGGCAGCGGACAAGGCCGCACGTCTCGTCCTGCGCGAGCAACAGCCGACGGCCATGGCGTGTGAGCAATTCAGGAAGCACATGCAGAGCATCCTGACGGAGCCGGTGTTCGGACCCATTCCTGGTGCCAAGGTCACCGGCTTTCGGGAAGTAGGAGTCCCCAGGGCGACGTTTCCGTAAAGACGGAGCCACCCACGAGTCTCGAACAAAGAAGAAAGCATGAATCCGGAATTGACGGCCGACGCACTCCTCCAACTCGTTCACCGCTACTACCCGGCTGGCCTCCGCAACGATGACCCTCGATACGATGCGTCAGAGGAAGGCCAGCGCCTCGAAGCGCTGATCCAAACCCACGTGAAGCCTTCGCCGGCCTGGAAGGGTTTCATCCAGCAGCTCGATGAGGAGTTCCCCGATTGCCATCTCTGGGACACGACCATCCCTCACCATGACCCCTGTTACAGCGTCCGCATCTCCCTCCCGGGGTTCGTGACGGGAGCCCCCCTCTACGACTGCATCGTATGCCTGCTGAGCCAGCTCGCCCCGGTGTATGCCCTCTACGCATCACACACGGAGAAGAAGGGCCCCGATCAGGGAGACTATTGGCTTCGTTTTCCGCCATTTCCCCCCGAGTTCCAGGCGCAGGAGGCGAAGCTCTCCGGCCTCATCGGGTCCACATTCGGCTTCACCCGCCTGTCCAACGACATTCTCTTCACCCCCGTGCCGGACCTCGTCCCGCGCACGGCCAATGACGGACCCGGCCACGCGCAGCTCATCGACTGCCTCTTCACCTGGCACCGCTGGTGACACGGAACGACCGGAGGCGCTGGCGCATCGCCGCTCAGCCGCGCGCTTCCTTCAGGTGCCGCTCGATCTCGTCCGCGGCGAGCACCTCGGCCCCCTCGTTGCTGGCGCGAGCTCCCAGCGCCCTGGCCCGCTCGGCCACGTGCGGCTGAGCCACCTCCCGGATCGCCGCGGCCAGGGAATCCACGCGCAGCTCGCGCCGGGACAGCATCGTCCCGATGCCCTTGCGGCGCACGATGTCTCCCCACACCTCCTGCGCGAAGAAGGCCGGGACAATCACAGAGGGCACGCCCGCCGTGGCCACGGCCCCCGTCGTCCCCGCCCCTCCGTGGTGCACCACCGCCTTCACCCGGGGAAAGAGCCAGTCGTGCGGCAGGTTGTCATCCACGTACACGTCCGCCGGAAACGTGCTCCGCCCGTCCACGGTGTTGCGGTGCAGGACTCCCCGGTGTCCCGTGACGCGCAGGGCCTCGAGCAGGAGGCTCCGTCACCACCGTCTTGTCGTGCACGCCCCAGCTTCCGAACCCGATGTAGACGGGGGGCGCTCCAGCGGCCATGAACTCCTTCAACCGCTCTCCCGGCTGCTGCTGCGCCGAGAGGCGCCACCGTCCGGTCTGCGCGAACCACTCCGGCCAGTCATCGGGCCGCTCCACCAGCTCCGGGCTCCACGCCACCAGCACCGGCAACCGGAAGAGGAGTCCGGGGCGGTGGGTCTCGCCGAGCAGATCCATCGGCAGGCGGTGCTCCCTCCGCCACGCGTTCACCAGGTCCCACGTGAACAGCCCGCTGGCGAGGTTCTTCACGCGTGTCGTGACGACATTGCGCAGCGCGTTCCCCTCGTGGATGCGGTTGTCCGAGACGCAATACCGCCGCGTCGGGATGAAGCCCGGATCGAAGAAGGCCTGGAAGATGGGCACGCCGCGCCGCTCGGCGACGTGGAGCGCGGGGCCCGTGAAGGCGGCGTTGTTGATGAGGACGTCGGCCCCCTCCGTGGCCTTCCAGAACTGCCGGAACTGTGACGGCACCATGCGCCGCTGCCACGTCACGAAGAGCTTCACCCCGTCCGGCCCGCCGTCGCTGCTCGCCAGGGAGTGCATCAACTCCTCGGTGCCGTCCTCCTCCAGCTCGAAGAAGTCGAGCCCGTGCTCCTCGACGAACGAGCGGAAGGGCGCTCTCGCCGCGAGCACGACCCTGTGCCCCCGGCGCACCAGCTCCGCTCCAAGCGAGACGAAGGGCTGCACGTCCCCTCGCGAGCCCCACGTGAGCGCCGCGAAGCGGAAGGACGGCTTGCGCTGGAACGAGCGCAGGAACTCCCGCGGCCAGGGATTCGTCTTCGGATGGTTCATACCCGCCGTCAGTACCCCGTCGTTTCGAGGGCCTCGGGTCCCGCGGGCGCCGGCAGCACGCCCAGGCCCCACGGCTGCCCGGCCCGCCATGACACCTGGCCGGAGAGGCCCCACCCGGCACACACCGCCTCGCGGCCCCGGAACTCCATCCAGAACACCGCTTCCTCGGGCCGCGCCGCCTGGTCCAGGCACGCCACGCGCGTGGGAGGCCTCGTCGCATTGCCCCCGAGCGTCACCGCGAAGGCCCGGTGCGAGTGCCCGCACAGCACCCACTTCGGGTGCACCGTCTCCACCAGCCGCCGGGTGATGGGGTTGCCAATCCAGTACGACGGCAGCGTCCGGCCCGGCGGCGGCACCTCCCGCTCCTGCGCCCGCTGCGGCAGGCCCCTCGGCCACTCGTGCACCAGCAGCAGATCCATGTCCCGCAGCGCCGCCACCTTCTCCACCTCGGGCGCGCGGAAGTACCCGGCCTGCTTCGCCGTGTCGAGCGAGCGGGGCCGCTTCAGCGGCTGCTCGTAGAAGCGCGGCGCGTGGATGCCCGACAGGTACCCCACCCGCAGCCCGTGCAGCTCCTTCAGGCCCGCACGCCCCAGGTAGTGCACGTTCGGCGCGAGCTGGAGGCCGTCCGGCGAGTCGTGCAGCGCCTCGAAGTCCTCGTTGTTGCCGCCAATGAAGTACAGCGGCCGCTTCATCTCCCGGACGCCGTCCGCGTACTCGGCGAACTCCGCGGGCATGGCGCGCTTGGCCGCCTTGCGCCGATGGTCATCCGCGTGACGGAAGGCCTCCACGTCCCCCACGGCCAGCACCATGTCCACCGGGCGGCCTCGCGCCTCCGCCAGCGCGTCGAGCCATGCCTCCACGCGGCGGAACCGGCCATGGATGTCTCCCACACCGGCGACCAGGAGGGATTCTGCAGCCATCGTGCCTACCAACCTGCCCCGCCCCTCTCGTCCTGTCGAGTGGGATGACCGCGCGGTGTGTCAAAAAGGAGAAGGGGCGCCCCTCGTTGGAGCGCCCCTCTCCGGCCCGTCACACTCCCAGTGCTAGCAGCCCACCGGGTAGGTGATCTCCACGGTCGCCCCGGGCGGCGGCGCCTTGTCCGCGTCGAAGATGACGGAGTTGGTGGCCGGATCGTACGTCCACCCGTCCGCCACCACCACGCCATCCACGCGCACCACGATGCGCGAGGTGTCCGCGGGCGTCTCGCTGAGCTTGAAGGCGCGGTTGGGACCGAAGGCGCTCTCCGAGATGCGCTCCAGCGAGGCGGCCCAGTTGGGCGTGCAGATGCTCTCCACCACGCCGCCCGTGGCCTGGGCGAGCTGGATGTAGCGGGTGCCGGAGCTGCTGGCGCGCGGGCAGGAGCTCAGGTCGCTCGGCCCGGCGATGGCGGAGAAGATGACCTTGGAGCGATCACCCCCCTTGAGGCCCAGCAGGAACGTCTCGTAGGCGGCCACCGGCTGCGGCGAGAAGTCCTCCTCGTCGGTGACGGCGATGATGGCCAGCTTGGCCTCCTCGCGCAGGAAGCCGGCGTTGCCGTCCATGGCCAGCGGCGTGCGCGGGTCATCCACGTCGAAGACGAGCGGAGCCGACAGGGCGCGGTACATGGCCTCCAGGCCCTGCTCGTTCCAGTGGCACACGCCCACCTGGGTGTTGCGCGCGAAGACGGACTCGGCCGCGGGCGTGGTGGGCGAGATGATGCGGGGCGCCGAGTTGTCCACGGGGAAGAAGCGCCCGTTCTCACCGCCCTCGGCGCCACCCGGGCACACCGCCCAGCCGCCCGAGGAGCGCTCCAGGCCCGTGGTGGTGACGGCGATGTGGTAGTCCACCCCGGCGGCGGCCGCGTGCGAGAGGAAGGCCGAGAAGTTCGCGCCCAGGCTCTGCTGCTCGTCCATCATCGAGCCCGAGTTATCCACCACGAAGAGCACGTCCACCTTGGCCTGCGACTGCTGGGTGAAGACGTCCGTCTGCTCGTTCTTGAGCACCGCCTTGCCGACCAGGCCCACCGTGTAGGGCGTGCCCGTGCCCAGGTTGAACCGGAGCGCGGCCGCGTCGTCCCCGCCGTCCACCGGCTCGTACGTCACCTTCACGGAGGTCTTGCTCCCAGGCGCGAGCGTCGCGGGGAACGTGAAGCCGTGCGCCACCTTGAAGTCGGCGGCGTCGCCCTCGAGGCCCAGGCCCACGAGCGTGGTGGGGCCGGCGCAGTCGTTGTAGACGATGAGCTCGCGCTCGCGCGGGCCGCAGGAGAGCCGGACGGTGCCGAAGTCCAGGGTGGTGGGCTGCACCGAGAAGCAGCCCTGCACGCCCTCGCCGTGCAGCGGCACCAGCACGTGGCCGGCGCTCGGGTGGTTCACCCAGCCCTCCGCCATGCCGGAGAACGTCCCTTCCGAGCCCGGCTTGAAGCGCACCAGCAGCCGGGCACGCTGCCCCGGCAGCAGCACCTGGTTGCCGAGCGCGTCCGCCGTGAAGGCGTCATCCGAGCCCTCGGCCACCGCCAGCCCCGTCAGGAAGCACTCGGAGGTGCCCACGTTGCGCACCGCCGCGCCGAGCGTCACCTCGGAGCCCACCGGCACGTTGCCGAACTCCACCACCGCCGGCTCCAGCGCGTACTTGCAGGGCGCGAACACCTTGCCCGAGCCCCGCACCTGCACCACCTCGGTGGAGGTGCTGGTGCCGTTGAGGATCTTCACGGACAGCTCCGCCTCCCCCGCCCCCATGCCGGCGCGCGGCATGAAGGTGATGGGCACGGCGGTGGACTGGCCCGCGGAGATGGGCAGGCTGGAGGGCGCCGTCGCCAGCAGGAAGTAGCCGCCCTTCTTCGTGGCGAGCTTCAGGTCGCTCAGCAGCACGTCGTTGCGGCAGCGGTTGATGACCTGCACGTCCCGGGTGGCGCTCATGCCCTCGGCCACCACGCCGAAGTCGAGCGGATCCGGCTGCAGCACCACGCACGAGCTACCGCCCTCGCCCTTGAGCGACACCTTGGGCCCCGGCTTCGTGGTGCCCACGGGCCGCACGTCCAGCTCCAGCCGCGCCTCGCGCACCGGGCCCACCACCGTGGGCGTGAAGGCCACGCGGATCTCCGCCACCGCGCCCGCGGGGAGCACGCCCCCCACCATCGGCGGCGCGCTCACCACGCGGAAGGCGTTGCTCGCGTTGTCCAGCAGCTTCACCCCGCCGTACGCCATGGGCTCCGTGCCCAGGTTGCGCACGATGACGCGCTCCTCGGCCGTGGCCCCCAACGCCACGCGGCCGAAGTCCACCCGCAGCGGCGTCACCTCCAGCAGCGTGGCGATGCCCGTCCCCGACAGCGCCACGACGGTGGGCTCGCACGTGGGGCACTCCACGCCCACGCGCAGCTGCACCAGGGCCGCGCCCAGCCGCTGCGGATTGAAGGACACCGGCAGCCGGCGCTCCTCCCCCGGCTTCAGCACGAAGGGCGCTCCCGCTTCGCTGGAACCGAACTGGTCCGCGTCCGCCCCGTCGAAGGCCACCCGCACCGGGCTCTCCACCTTCGTGGGGTTGCGCACGACGATCTCCCGCATCTCCACGTGGCCCAGCTCCACGTTGCCGAAGTCGAGGGTGCGCACCGGCACCTCCACCCACGCCTTCACGCCCTGCCCATCCAGGCCGAGCTTCGCCACGCCCTCCTTGCCCACGTTGTCGGCGTCGGTGAGCACCTCCAGCACGCCGGCCACCTCGCCCTCCACCTCGGCCCGGAAGCGCACCTCCACCTCGCGCTCACCGCCGGCCTTCAGCTCGAAGGAGTCGAAGGGCACCACCTCCACGTTGGGCAGGTTGGCCCGGGCCCCGTGAACCATGAACGGCGCGCGGCCCCGGTTGGACAGCCGCACCTTCATCGTCTTGGTCACGCCCACCGCCGAGAGGCCGAACTCCAGCTTCTCGGGCGATGCCCCCAACCCCGACGGAGCCCGATGCGACGACGGCCGATCGCAGCCCGCCCCGACCAGGGCCATCAGGCACGCGGCCACGCACACCCAGCGCATTCCCACCATTGAAGCCTCCCCGGACCGGCGGGCGCACGCACCGCCCGCGCGATCACCAGCCACACCTTGGGTGGGGGCTCTTGCAACCCCGGGGCCCGCGGCACCGCGCTACCCAGGGTTGTGACAAGTCGAGGGACTACGGGGAAAAGTATTGGACTCCAGTGGGCACACACCTGCCCTACCGGTCCCCCCTTGCTGAAAAGATTTCCAGAGTGCTCGGCAGGTGACGGGAAAAAACAGGAAGACACCGGGGCAAGAAAGGGAAACACGAACTCCCCCGGACTCCCCGCTCAGGGTGAGGGTTTGGCGGCCGGGATGAGCAGGCGAGGAACCAGCCCCGTCCCCCACAACACACCACCCATACACACCAGGGAGCCCACCATGGCGAGCGGGAGGAGGGGCTCGCCCAACAGCAGCGCGCCGAGCAGCCAGGAGAAGGCCGGGGTGAGCTGGGTGGTGATGCCACCGGCGGCGGCCGTCACGTAGCCCATGGCGTAGGTGAAGATCATCTGCCCCGCGACGGAGGCCAGGCCCACGCCGAGCAGCGGCAGCATCATGTCCGCGCTCACGGGCCGCCAGTCCTGCACGGCGAAGGGCACGCCGACGAGCAGCCCGAAGAAGCAGAAGGAGAGGAAGATGGAGGCGGCGTCGGTGTCCCCGCGCAGGGCGCGCAGGGCGATGACGGCCGCGCCACTGAGGACGGCGGAGAGCGCCCCGGCCCACGCCCCCACGCCCAGCGTGAGGCCCAGGCCTCCCTGCACCGTGCTCCAGATGACGAGCCCCGCGCCGAAGGTGGTGGCCATGAGCCCGGTGGCCAGGTAGCCGTTCACCCGCTCGCCGAGGATGAAGATGCCGAGGATGGCGGCGCAGATGGGCCAGCAGGAGTTGAGCAGCGTGGCGGGCCCCACCGCCAACCGGTCGATGGCCACGAAATAGAAGTAGACGGAGCCGCCGCCGAAGATGCCGCGCAGCGCCCACAGCCCGGGCCGTCCCATGCGTGGACGGGTGCCGGTGAGAGGGAAGTAGAAGGCGAGAAAGACGAGGCCGATGACGAAGCGGGCGCACACCACCTGCCCCACCGACAGCCGGCCCGCCACCGTGCGCGCGCAAAAGGCCATCACGGCGAACATGAAGCTGGAGACGACGAGCAGCGGCGAGCCGCGCAGGCGCTCGGGGATGGGGGGCATGGGAGCGGCACCCTAACGCGGAACCGCTCGCCTCGCAGTCTCCCTCGCCTGCCCGCCCACCGCCCGGGCGTCGGAGGGATTCGCATTGAAAATCCGGGCGTTCAGGATCATTCAACCCCCCGGCAACCCGTGCGCGCCCACAATCCCCCTACCTGCGCGCCCTTTCAGTGGTAGATCGCGCCCCCATGTCCGAGCCCGACGTCATCTCCATCCGCGGAGCCAAGGAGCACAACCTCAAGAACATCTCCCTGGAGATTCCGAAGAAGAAGCTGGTGGTGTTCACCGGCGTCTCCGGCTCGGGGAAGAGCTCGCTGGCGTTCGACACGCTCTACGCCGAGGGACAGCGGCGCTACGTGGAGAGCCTCTCCGCGTACGCGCGGCAGTTCCTCGGGCAGATGGAGAAGCCCAAGTACGACACCATCCGGGGCCTGTCGCCCACCATCTCCATCGAGCAGAAGGCGGCCAGCAACAACCCGCGCTCGACGGTGGGCACCGTCACCGAGGTGCATGACTACCTGCGCGTGCTCTTCGCCTCGGTGGGCGTGCAGCACTGCCCCCAGTGCGGCAAGCGCGTGGGCAAGCAGAGCGCCCAGCAGATCGTCGACACGCTGATGGAGTCGCCCGCGGGCACCAAGGTGATGGTGCTGGCGCCCGTGGTCACCAACCGCAAGGGCGAGCACAAGGACATCCTCACCGAGGCGCAGAAGCGCGGCTTCTCCCGCGCGCGCGTGGACGGCAAGGTGAAGAGCCTGGAGGAGCGCATCGAGCTGGACAAGAAGTCCAAGCACGACATCGCGCTCATCATCGACCGGCTGGTGCTCAAGCCGGAGATCCGCACGCGGCTCACCGACGCGGTGGAGACGGCGCTGCGCGAGGGCAAGGGCATGCTCATCCTCACGGATGAGACGGGCAGCCCCGCGAGCGATCGCATCATGAGCGAACTCAACGCCTGCCACGCGTGCGGCCTGTCCTTCGGCGAGCTGAGCCCGTCCTCGTTCTCCTTCAACAACCCGCTGGGCATGTGCTCGGACTGCAACGGCCTGGGCACCAAGGCGGAGATGGATCCGGAGCGGATCGTCCCGGACCCCACGCGCAGCCTGCGGGACGGAGCGGTGGAGCCGTGGGCCAGCGGCATGAACAAGGGCGAGGGCTGGACGGCGGACTTCGTGGAGAGCCTGGCCGAGACCTTCGACATCGACCTGGACGCGCCGTACGGGAAGCTGCCGGCGAAGGCGAAGAAGGTGCTGATGTACGGCGCCGAGGGCAAGCGCTTCACCGTGAAGTGGGGCGACGGCGGCCGCTACGAGATGGAGTGGGAGGGTCTGGTCAACAGGCTGATGCGCGGCTTCAAGACGACCACGTCCGAGGCGATGCGCACCTACTACCAGAAGTTCTTCAGCGACAAGCCGTGCCCCACGTGCGACGGGGCGCGCCTGAAGCCGGAGAGCCGGGCGGTGAAGGTGCACGGGCGCTCCATCGTGGAGCTGAGCCGGCAGACGATCGGCGAGGCGCTGCGCTGGCTCAACGGCCTGCAGCTCACCACGACGGAGCGGAAGATCGCCACCGAGCTGCTCAAGGAGATCCGCAGCCGCCTGGGCTTCCTGGAGGACGTGGGCCTGGCGTACCTGACGTTGGATCGCACGGCGTCCACGCTGTCCGGCGGCGAGAGCCAGCGCATCCGGCTGGCGTCGCAGATGGGCAGCGAGCTCACGGGCGTCATCTACATCCTCGACGAGCCGTCCATCGGCCTGCACCAGCGGGACAACGGCAAGCTGCTGGCCACGCTCAAGCGGCTGAGAGATCTGGGCAACTCCGTCGTCGTGGTGGAGCACGACGAGGAGACGATGGAGGAGGCGGACTGGCTGGTGGACTTCGGGCCGGGCGCGGGTGAACTGGGCGGCCAGGTGGTGGCCGAGGGCACGCCGGCGCAGGTGATGGCCAACGAGAAGAGCTCCACGGGCGCGTACCTCTCCGGCCGCAAGGAGATCGAAATCCCCGAGCAGCGCCGCCCGCCCGGCAAGGCGAAGGTGGTCATCCAGGGGGCGAAGGAGAACAACCTCAAGGACGTCACGGCGGAGATTCCGCTGGGGCTCTTCGTGGCCGTCACGGGCGTGTCGGGAGCGGGCAAGTCCACGCTCATCAATGAGATCCTCTACCCCGCCGCGGCGCGCGCGCTGTACGAGAGCCGTGAGGTGCCGGGCAAGCACAAGGCCATCACCGGGCTGGAGCACCTGGACAAGGTCATCGACATCGACCAGCGGCCCATCGGGCGGACGCCGCGCAGCAACCCGGCCACGTACACGAAGCTGTTCGACTCCATCCGCGACGTGTTCGCGATGACGCCGGAGGCGCGGGCGTTCGGGTACACGCCGGGACGCTTCTCCTTCAACATCAAGGGCGGGCGCTGCGAGGCGTGCGAGGGCGATGGCGTGAAGCTGGTGGAGATGCACTTCCTCGCGGACGTGTACGTGCCGTGCGAGGTGTGCAACGGCAAGCGCTTCAACGAGGCCACGCTGCGGGTGAGGTACAAGGGGAAGAACATCGCCGAGGTGCTCGAGATGAGCGTGCGCGAGGCGATGCAGCACTTCGGCGCGCACAAGGACATCATGCGCGTGCTGCAGACGCTGGAGGACGTGGGACTGGGCTACATCCGGCTGGGGCAAGCTCGCCCACGCTGTCGGGAGGCGAGGCGCAGCGCATCAAGCTGGCGCGGGAGCTGGCGCGCGTGGCCACGGGCCGCACGCTCTACATCCTCGACGAGCCCACCACGGGTCTGCACTTCGAGGACATCCGCAAGCTGCTGCACGTGCTCAACCGGCTGGTGGAGGCGGGCAACACGGTGTTGGTCATCGAGCACAACCTGGACGTCATCAAGAGCGCGGACTGGGTGCTGGACATGGGGCCCGAGGGCGGCGCGGGTGGCGGCCAGCTCCTGGCCACGGGGACGCCCGAGGAGGTGGCGGAGGTGAAGGAGAGCCACACCGGGCGCTACCTCAAGCACGTGCTGACGAAGTCGCGGAAGAATCGCGTGGGCCGCAAGCCCCCCGAGACGGCGGCTCCCGCGGCGTGACGGGGTGCGGCACGGCGTTCTTCACTTGCGCCCCGCGCCCCTCCTGGGCTGGCATCACGGGCTCCACCACTCTCGCAGGGGGGAGCACCGTGTCCGAGCCATCTCTCGCCGCACCGCAGCTCGTCATCAACAGCCGCATGCTGTACTCGAGCTGGATTCCCGCGGATCCGCGGGCCGCCGCCGCCCTGCTGCCCAAGGGTCTCCAGCCCGCCGCCAACCGCGCCATCTACATGAACCAGTACGTCGTCGACTCCGAGGATCAGACCTCGAGCTTCGGCGCCTACTCGCTCACGTACCTGGGGCTGGACCTGGCGGGCCGCACCGCGCCGGATGGTGTGACGCCCGCACGCTTCTTCACGAACTACTTCAACTCCTCGGAGCGCGTGCGCGCCTACGTGCGTGAGCGCGGCGTACCCGCCTCCGCCGGGACCACGACGCTGGAGCTCAACGGCGGCGAGCTGGTGGCCACCACGCGCGTGGATGGCACCCCCATCATCCGCACCGTGGCCCGGGTGGGCCCGAAGATCGCCTCGGTGGCGCGCGGGCACCTCACCTACGTGACGCAGGTGAATGGCAAGCTCGTGGCTGGCAACTACCCCTACGTGGGTGAGCTCGCCTCGCCCTTCGAGCTGGTGTCGCTCGAGTTCCTCGCCAAGGACCACCCCGTCTACGCGCTGCGGCCCTCGAGCCCCCTGCAGAAGGTGGAGGGCTGGTGCTGGTACGCCCCGCGCGACTCCTTCGTCTACCCGGGCGGCGAGTACGAGTACAAGCAGTAGGCCCCCACCCAGAAGGCCGCATGAGGATGCCATGATGAAACCGTGAGCCAACGGGCCGCGGGCTCATGGCATCTTCTCCTCCATGAGGGGGATTTCCAGCATGTACCCGCAGTGGATGCGCCGGATGGCGGGAGTGGCCGTGGCCGTGGGCTTGTCGCTCGCGGCGGCGGCCCGGGCGGACACCGCCATCATCGGAACGGTGATCAACGCCCAGACGAAGGAGCCGATTCGGGATGCGGTCGTGACCGCGAACTCCGCGGCCCTCCAGGGCGAGCGGATCGTGGTGACGGACGCCCAGGGCCAGTACCGGATTCCCGAGCTGCCACCCGGTGTCTACACCCTGCGCTTCGACAAGGAGGACTTCGATCCGGTCTCGCGCTCGGACATCTCCCTGCGCCCGGATCGCACCGTCCGGGTGACCGTGGCACTGGTCCCCACTTTCCCCGAGAGTATCTTCGAAGTACCAATGTGCGGAGGACCCACCCTCGACGTGAGCCTCCTCGAGCACGGGGATGAGCGTCGAACAGGCGTTCATCCAGCACCTGGCGCTGAACCGGCCCACGGACAAACGAGGCGCGGCACGCTCCTTCGAGAGTCTCGTCGAGCTGGCCCCGGGTGCGCGGAACGAAGCGTATGGCGTGTCCATCAACGGGGCCTCCTCCTTCGAGAACGCGTATCAAGTGGACGGCCTCTCCACCAACGACCCGGTTCTCGGCGTCAATGCCCTGCCGCTGAGTGTCGAGTTCCTCCGGGACGTCTCGGTCCTCACCGGTGGATACATGCCGGAGCACGGCCGCGCCACGGGAGGCATCATCCGCGTCGAGACGCACTCGGGCTCCAACGAGTTCCACGGCTCGGTGTTCGGCAACTGGGTCCCGGGTTTCCTGGGAGGAACGCCCGCCCCCGCTTCCGGGCCCACCTGGACCATCACCGGGCAGAACGCGCTCCGGCTCCAGGCGGATGCCGGTGCCACCCTGGGAGGCCCGATTCTGAAGGACCGGCTGTGGTTCTTCGCTGGCGTGGCCCCGGCGCTCACCCGCGTGCAGCACACGCGCAACCTCAGTGCCCGCGTGCCCGGCCCGGACGGCGTCAACGTCAGCACGCCGATTCCTGGCACCTCACACCTGTTCTACGCCGAGGAGCGCGGCCTCCAGGCGATGGGCAAGCTGACCTGGCTGATCACCGAGCTGCACAACGTGTCGTTGTCGGTCATCACCACGCCCACCCGCTCGGGCGGAGAGGGCATGCTCACCGTGGACCCGCTGACCGGCGGCGTCCGGGAGTTCATCAACGCGAGCCCCACCTCCCTGCTCTATCGTGCAGCCTCGACGGCAACTTCACGACGGCCGCCTTCAAATACAGCGGCGCGCTCATGGACCGCCGGTTGCGCGTCGACGCCCACTTCGGCTGGTCCCGCCAGACGGCCTCCGACACGCCTTACAGCACGGGCCTCTCCCCCCTGATGTTCCCGCAGAGGAGGCCCGTGACGTACTACGAGCCCTCCGTGCCGGACGCGGCGCTCTACTGCGGCACCACCGAGGCCGAGCAGCTCGCGCGATGCCCCGTCCAGTTCTACGAGGTGGGCAGCGCGGGCATCGGGTCCCTCGGAACGGTGGACCGCTACCAGGCCAACGCCCAGGCCACCTGGGTGCTGGACCTCCCCAGCGTCCTCGGCTTCAACGTGTTGAAGGCCGGTGTGGACGCGGAGCACCTCGACTCCGAGCAGGTTCGAAGCCTCTTCCGGAACAGCGGGAACTCCCCCATCGAGCGAAAGTCCCAGTACGGCCGCGACACCCTTGGTGGCTTCGTGCAGGACAGTTGGACCCTCGCCAACCGGGTCACGCTGAACGCCGGTGTCCGCTACGACGCCCAGTGGCTGAACACGCCCATGGACCCCCGGACCTTCGTGCTGGGCCAGCAGTTCTCGCCGCGCGTGGGACTGGTCGTGGATCCGCTGGCCACCGGCTCCATGAAGTTCTTCGCGAACTACGGGAAGTACCGCGGACAGATGCCGCTCGACCTGCTGAACGGGATCTTCCCTACCTTCTCGGGCCTCGAGTCCGTGGACCCCGGCCTCCTTCCCCCCTCGTCCAGCGAGCTCGTCGTGGGCGCCGGATTCGAGGTGCGGCCACGCCTCCGGCTGTTCGCCACCTATACCCACCGCGAACTGGATTCGGTCATCGAGAACCTGGACCGCGGCGACGGCATCAGCCCCAGCTTCCTGGGCAACCCGGGTCTGGGACTCGCCAGGGACTTCCCGAAGGCGGAGCGCACCCATGATGCGGTAACGGTGGCGCTGAGCCGCACCTTCGCCGATGGGTGGTTCGCCCAGGCGAGCTACACCTGGTCGCGCCTGTACGGAAACTACGCGGGCACCTTCCGGCCCGGCCTCGGCTGGGGAGAACCGGTGCTCCGCTCCGACTTCGATTTCCCCTCCTCCCTGGCGAACCGCACGGGTCCGCTGCCCAACGACCGCACGCATGCCGTCGAGGTCTTCGGCGCCAGGCAGTTCTCCTTCACCCGCGAGCTGTCCGCCAGCCTCGGCCTGTCCTACCGGGGCCTGTCGGGCACTCCCATCAACTACCTCGGCGCCCACCCGCGCTCCGGCATGGGTGAGACCTTCGTGCTGCCGCGCGGCTCCACCGGGGAGCGCACCCCGTGGGTCCACACCGTCGACTCCAACCTCGGGGTGAGCTACCGGCTCGCCGGCCAGAAGGTGGTGTCCCTCACCCTGGAGGCGTTCAACGTCTTCAACTTCCAGGCGGTGACGCGCGTGAACGAGCACTACACCTACGCCCACGTGCTGCCGCTCGAGGCGCGGATGGCACCCGGCGCCCTCACCCCGGACAGGGTCCAACGCACCAACGGCACGCCGCTCACCGCGAGCGACGTCAACCCGGAGTTCCTGAAGCCCACCCAGTACCAGCCCCCGCGGCAGGTCCGCATCGGCCTGCGCTACACCTTCTGAGCCACGCGGGAGGCCCGCGGCGCCACGGGCTCAGGCGGCACTGGCCGCGCGGGGAATCGTGGCCCGCTCCGCCACCGTCTGCGGCTCGTCCGACCAGAAGCGCAGCCACTCGTCGCGCAGCACCCGGGCGTCCTGCCGCCCCAGCTCGATGAGGATGTCCGCGAAGCCGCCATCGAAGAGCAGGTAGGACGCGAGGTCCGCCTCGTGCGCGGCATCCCGGTCCACCAGCCGGAGGATCGCCTTGTGCGCCAGGCCATGGCTGCGGCGGCGGAACTCGGGCGTGCGGACGTACTCGGAGGCCAGTGCGCCGATGTCCTTCGAGGGCCGCACCAGCAGCTCCCGCACGTAGCGCAGGGGCTGGCTGCGGTGGTGCCCCAGCACTCCGCTGAGCGTTTGAGCGAAGTCCGGCCCGTAGGCCACCGTCCCCGCCTCGAGGATGCTGTTGAGCCGCCGCAGCCGGCCGAGGTCCTGGTCGGTGCGGTCCATCATCAACGTGTTGAGCATCTTGCCCGCGAGGAAGGGCGCGGTCGCCAGGGCCTGCTCGCGCTCCTGCTCGGTGATCCCCTGTGGGCCCGCGGGCTTCTGGGCGCGCAACGCCTCGTGCCGCAGCGAGATGACAATCACCCGCTGGGCTCCCAGCCGCAGCGCCGGGCTGAGTGGCACGTTGAGCCGCAGCCCTCCATCCACGTGCAGCCCGCCGCTCAGGCGCACCGCCGGAAAGACGACCGGGATGGCCGCCGAGGCCAACGCGTGGTGCGGGGTGATGCGCGTGGCCTCGGCCTGGTACGAGGGATCATTGCCCCACGTGGGGATTCCGCCCTCGCGCCGCTGGACGAACACCGAGGCCCGTCCGCTGCCCACGTGCGTGGCGCTCACCGCGAGCGCATCGATGTGGCCCTTGCGCATGTTCCGGGCGATCCCCAGCCAGGGAATGCCGCGGCTCACGATGGCGCGGAGCCCTCGGGGGTCCACCAGCCCGCCGTACTGGAGATCGCGCGGATGGGGCGCCGGTTTGCCGAGCGCCTCGCGCAGCACCCGGAAGACGTCTCCCACGCCCACCCGGAGCACCTCCTCCACCTTCATGCCCGTCCAGTGCGCCCGCATGCCCCGGCCCTGCGCGGCTGGCTGGTCACTCGTCGCGGCGAGGTAGCAGGCGTGGATGGCGCCCACCGACGTGCCCGCCAGGATGTCCAGCCTCAGCGGCCTGCCGAGCTCCGGCTCCAGCTCCTCGCGCAGATAGGAGAGGACTCCAGCCTCATAGGCGCCTCGCGCGGCACCACCCCCCAGCACCAGCCCCGTCTTCAGCCCGGACATCATCGCGCTCACCTCTCTCCGAGGGAGTCTACGGCGGATGACGCCGTGACAGCGAGGGCGCCCCCACCTACAGCGGCCCACAGCCCTGGCGTCGTGACGGTGGACGCCCATGTGCTCCGGTGGGGGGGCGTTGAGCACCCGATACCCACCGGCCTATCGTGGCGCCCTCTTTCCACTTCGGCATCCCGGGGGAACACACGGTGAGCAACGCACCCATGCAGGACGAGCAGATCCAGCCGTTGGACACGCGCCGCAGGGCGGCCGCCGCCGGAAAGCGCGGCTCGTTGCGTGCGATGGGCCCCATCACCGGGGCCATTGCCTCCGCCGCGGCCACCGTCGGCTCACGGGCGCTGGGGCTCGGAGCCGCCGGCTTCGTGCTCGGAATCGTGGCCTTCTTCGTCGAGAAGCTCACCGGGCTGCTCGAGTACCCGTCGGAGCACTGGGGCGTGATCGTCTACGGCCTGCTGCCCGTCTACATGGCCGCGGGCGCCATCGGGCTCGGGACCGCGGGGTTGTGGCGCGGCATTGGCCGCGTGGCGATGAACCTCGTGCAGCAGCACAAGCTCTGCCAGCGCATCGTCGAGCGCGTCTTCGAGCGGGCCGCCAGCCTCGCGGACGGCGCGAGCACGCCGGACATCCTCCACAAGCCCCTGCCCATCCAGAAGCTGCGGGAGCTGCTGAGCCAGGCCATCACCGCCTACGCCACGAGCGATGATGACGAGACGGGCCTCAAGGGCTTCTCCCGCTCCATCTTCCGGCGCCTCAAGCTCCGGGTGTGCCTCCAGATGGAGACGAAGCTCATCGAGCTCATCGGTGAGGAGGCTCGCGACCAGAGCACCGTGGAGCTGACGCTCGACAGGCTCCAGGAGCTCGCCGAGGAGAAGCTCGATGAGCGCGTGATGGACGCGCTGGATGGCGCCCGCAACCAGCAGGCGTTCGTGTGGGGCGGGCTGTTCGCCGCCGTGCTGGCGCTCCCGCCCATCGCGCTCGCGCTGCTGCGCTAAGCCAGGAGGGGTAAGTCCTGTCAGGGGGGAGGCTCCGGCCGCGATGGGGAGCAACTGGTCCGATTGTTGGACCAATCGCCAGGTGGCCTCGAGCCCCCGTGATTGACGGCCAGGTCATGGACCCCCTGTCATCTCGGGTTGTGCTCCCAGCGCGCAGGAGCCATGGCCAGAAGGATCCATATGCCGCGCTCGGCGGTCCTGTAGCAGGCCGCACTGTGGACGTGAAATTGATGGGTCAGGTTCGGCGCCTGATAGAGGATCTGGCGGCAGGGCGGTATGCGGAAGCTCGCAGCGGATGGCCGAGCAGGGCGCCTGACCGAGGCGGAGTTGAGAACTGCTGTCGAGCAGTACGGGCGGACTCTTGTTCCCTTACGAGTATGGTCTCCCTCCGGTCCACATGGGATGGTCGCGCGCTGCGCGCTGCCCAAGAGACGCTGAAATGAAGAACCCCCAGGAGCCGGCCCCAGCCGTCGTCTATAACGAGATGCCCACCAGGTGGTTGGCGCTCATCATCCTCAACCTCGTTTGCCTGGCCTGGATCGCGGCGGGTTTCGTCTGGGACTTCAGCCTGGGCGAGTTCGACGTCTTCCCCTGGGCCCTCCCCGTCACCACGCTGGTGCTGACGATCGCCGGCTGGAGGCGAATCGAGGTGGGCCCCTCGGGGATTCGGGTCTTCCGGCGCGGACGGCTGCACCTGGAGCGGCCGCTCGCGGACTTCTCCCACATCCAGCCGGGCATGTTCGGCATCTCGGCCATCGTCCTCCGCGGCGGCCCGAGGATCTGGGCCCCGGTCATGGGCGAGGGCTCCAGGCTGTTCGACTACCTGGCCACGTTGCCGCGGGAGTCCTCCTCCGGGCACGCGCACGGCGGTCAGGAGCGGCCCGATGAGCTGGAGCTGCTGATCACGGCCGTCCACCTGGACATGAAGTTCTGCGTGGGGTGCGGGATGGCGTCGGATGGACCTGTCGAGCTCGATGCGAGCCACGGGATTGATCTCTTCTTCGTGAGCTGGTCGCTCCACCGCTCCGTGATGCTTCCTGGCTGTGCTGCCTGCAGGCGGAGCCGCCGGCTGCTGACGTTCACGCTCTACGTCCTGTCCATCGTGACGTGCTTCCTGGGCATGATGGGTCCCATTGTGTTCAAGGGCTTCGGTGGCGCGCCCCTGTGGGGGACGGTGCTCCTCAGCTCCTTCGGGGCGTTGTACTTCCTGAACAACTGGGGCGCCCAACTCGTGGACGACTGCGTACTGGGAATCTCCGCGCGCTCCCTGTCGAAGGACGGAACGCGCGTCGTCCTGCGCGTGCGCAAGCCCGGCGTACTCCGCGAGCTCGAGCGGGGTCTTCACCCCGGCTGACGAGGAGCGGGGGGAGTGGAGGCGGCGGGAATCGAAGCCGCCGCCTCTTGGTCCCGGATAGGGATTATGGGCTGTTGTTGACGGCCGAGAGACCCCCGACCCACGCCAGCAGCGCGTCCTTCTTGTGGTCCGGCAGTCCCCGGAGCGCCTCGTTGATGAAGCTCCCGCTGATCTCTTCCATGGTGTCGAGATCCTCCTGGAGGTCGCCGTTGATGAAGTCCACGATCCACTTCTGGCCGGCGTCGAGCGCATGGCCCGCCACGAAGGACCCCGCGGGCCCGGTGAATTCGCCGGCCGCGTTGGTCGCCGGGCCCTTGATGGCGCCCCACGCCATGTTGACCAGTGCCTCGCGTGCTTCCTGGGTGTCCTTGTTCTCGGCCGCCGCGGCCTCGTAGCCCTCGCCGATCGCGCCGAGCAGGTAGCCGATGTGCCGACCAGCGTGGTCGTACACGGCCGGATCGTTGGACGACATCATCTCGCCCCTGTACTCGCTCATCAGGCGGTTCATCTCCATCACCACCTCCCCCTGCGGGTCGGGGTTCTCGAAGACCGCCTCCTGGAAGAAGATGCCCAGCGCCTTGCCCCGCGGATCCTCCGCCGGGTTGGGAATCTGGTGGGTGGGGTCATCCGGCCGCGTGCCGCTCGCCATCCACTCGGTGATGGCGCGCGAGTCGGACATGAATAGCTCCTCCATCCCGCTCACCAGGGCGGGGTTGTCGCCGCCCGACTCCTCGAGCGCGTACGCCGCGGTCTTGAAGACGTTGGTCTTGGTGAAGTCCGCGTCCGGCCCGTCGTAGTGGGCCATCATCCCCACGACCTGCTCGAGCCCCTCGTCCCGCATCGAGGACTGGGTCGAGTTCCACGCCGCCTGGGTGTAGTCCTGCTGGCTCAGGCCCGTGTCCAAGATGGTGGTGAAATCGGAGCCCCAGCCCCCGGCCGAGGTGGGCGCGGCATACCGGTTCACCAGCTCCTGGCTTCCCGCCAGCGCGTTGCCCACCGCACGGGCTGCCTCGGGATCCGTGAGCGCCTGCTGGTGCAGCGCCTCGGCGAAGGCCGCCCGCGCCGGATCCAGCGCGCCCGGAGCCGCCGCGCTGCCGGACGGCTGGCGGAACACCAGGGACATGTCCAACAGCCCCTCCTGCGCCGCGTGCGTGCCCACCTGCGTCTGGAAGTCCGCCGGCATGGCGGCGAGCGAGGTGCCCAGCGTGTTCAGGATGCTCGCGGACGACTCGTTGCTCTGGAAGGCCTGGTGGTTGTCGTTGTAGAGGCCGAGCTCCACCGTCTGCTCGATGAGCTGCGCCGACTCCTCGGGCCCGAGGGTCTCGTAGACCTGGGGCAGCTGCTCCGGGTGGTGGGCCGCCAGCCACACCATGTCCCGGGCGCGCTGTTCGGGGTTGAGCTGGTAGAGCTCGTTGTCCGGGTTGGTGATCCGGTCCACGGCCTCCTCGGGCGACTCCGGCACGGCACCCAGGTACTGGTCATCCACCCCCGTGGCGGGGGGGATGTCCGAGGCGGCCACCTGGCCTGTCCCGGAGCCGGTACCCGGCGTCCCGGTCGCGGTGACCGTCGCCCCATCGGCCGCGGTGACCGGCGCCTCACCGGCCGCGGTGGTGTCCGCGACCTGCTGCTGCTGAGCGCCGGCTACCAGCGGCGCACCGGAGGCCACGAAGCGCATCAGATCCCCCACGGACATGGACTGCCCCTGCGACGAGGCCACCGGGCCGCTCTCGCTCTCCGACGAGAGCGTGGAGGCGGCCGCCGGCGTGATGTCGAAGCCGTCCTGCACCGTCAGGGGCTGGGAGACCGCCTGGGTTACCGCCGGGGTCCCCGCGGCGTTGTTCCTCGCCGGGTTCTGGAGGGAGGTGGTCTGCTGCTGCTGAAGGGGTCCCCGAATGGAGGAATCCTGGTCGAACCCGTCCTGCACCGTCAGGGGCTGGGAGACCTCCTGGGTCACCGCCGGGGTCACCGCGGCGTTGTTCCTGGCCGGGTTCTCGGGGGGGGTGGTCTGCTGCTGCCGCACGGGACCCCGAATGGAGGAATTCAGCTTCACGGTCATGAAACGGACACCTTCCTCCCGCGGGACGCGGGGGCCTGGAATTGTTCTGCGGATTATCGGGCGGTCTCGAAAAAAGTTGTTCGAGGCCTTCTCGTCGGCTCGGAAGTCAGGAAGACGCCGAGCCACCGCGCCGGAGGCTTGCAAAGCGCGAGCGCGTATGCTTGCCGCGTGCGGAAGCCCATGACCCAGGAGCGGTTCAGTGCCGGCCAATCAAGACCGCGTCTTCGGTCTTCGTGTCCACGGTGTTGTCCTCGGGGTTCACGTCCATGAGGAGATGGCGCGGGTCGATGCCGGCGCGCGCGGGCCGCTTGGGCACCGTCACGGTGAGGCGCTGCTCTCCCGAGCGCACGCGGGTCATGCGCAGGTGCAGGGGCTCGCCCTGCCCTTCCCCCTCTGCCGCCGCGTAGACGCCGAGCTCGACGGGCTCGTCCATCGGCACCTCGGTGAGGTGGCCCACCTCGTCCACCACCACCTTGCGCGCCACCACGTCGAGGCTCACCCGCCAGGCGCCCCCCTCCGCGGGCTCCACCGTGGCCCGCTTCGTCTTCAGCTCCCAGTAGGTGTTGGCGGCGAAGAGGTCGTGCAGCAGTCCCTGCTGCTCCGGCGGGGTGACGGCCCGCAGCTCGCGGTACAGGTCGAGCGAGGTGGGCAGGGGCGGCTGCCCGGCGCCGTACTTCTCCAGCATCGTGCGCAGCGCCCCGTTCACCCGGGCCTCCCCCACGTACTCGCGCAGCGCGAACATGGCGAAGGGGCCCTTGCGGTACGCGTGGAACCACTCCACGGTCTGCAACAGCGGCACGCCGGCGCGCGCGCGGGGCGTGAGGTACTCGAGCCGCATCACCGCCAGCAGCCGCTCCAGGTGCGCGCGGCCGTAGGTGCGCTCCACCACCCCCAGGGCCGAGTACCAGGACAGGCTCTCGTTGAGCAACGGCGAGCCCACCACGGGCGCGGGCTTCAGCTGGTTGCCCCACCACTTGTGCGCCACCTCGTGTGCCGCGACCGCGAAGGGGAAGTCCACCTCGCGCGGGTCGGCCTCGGGCTGAAGCTGCGAGAAGCCCTCCCTGTACGAGACGTTCACCGGCGCGGAGTGCAGCCCGATGCCTTCGCCTGCGTGCTCCACGAAGCGCAGCTGGCGGTGCGGGTAGGGGCCGAACTGCTCGGTGTGGAAGTCGAGCGAGGCCTGCATGCTGTGCAGGATGCGCTCCACGTTGCCGGGGTGGCCCGGGTGGTGGAACACCTGCAGGGCCACGTCCCTCCAGCGCGCCTCGCGCACCGCGTACGCGGCCGAGTAGAGCGCGTAGTCGTGGGAGATGGGCACGTCGGTCACGTAGTGGAAGTAGCGGCGGCCGCCCTCCGTCCACTCCCGGCGCAGGGCCCCGGGGGCCACGGCCACCTGGCCCACGTCGGTTCCCACCACCGCGTCGAAGGCGATGCGCCCGGCCCCCTGCTCCCGCAGGCCTTCGCTGTCCTCCAGCGTGGGGATGGGGGGCCGCGGCGCGAGGCCGTGGGCACGGCGCACGCCTGCCTCGTTGAGCTCCCGGCTCTGCTGGTACCCGATGGACGGCAACCAGCGGCGCGGCAGGACGTAGGTGCCATTGCGCACGACGGACGCGTCGGCCTGGCCGTGGGTGAAGCCCCGGGGCGCGAAGCGCACCTCGAAGCCCAGCTCCAGGGCCTCCCCCGGCTGCAGCGGCGGCTGCAGCGTGTAGACCGAGTGGCCGAGCTCCGCGTCCACGTGTGAGGGCGTGGCGGCCCGGTCGAAGCGCAAGGGGCCCGTCTCCACGCCCTCGGCGAGGCCGACGTGCAGGGTGGCCATGGCCTCACGGCCGCGGTTGACGAGCGTATAGGTGCCGCGCAGCTCCGCCCGGCGGTGCTGAGGGTGCAGCTCCACGTGAAGCTTCACGGAGGTGAACTGCGGCTGCGGCAGGCGCGCGTACTGGCCGTAGCGCCGCTCGTACTCCGCGCGCGCCTCTTCGACCTGGGCGCGGGTGCGGAACGGGTGGAGGACGTGCGTGTTGTACGCGATGAAGCCGCCCACCCCGAGGACGGCCGCGCCGGCCAGCGCCCCGGTGAGGGCCACGGGCCGCGTGAGCCGGCGGCGCGCGAGCAGGAGCCGCTCGCGCGGGCCCGACACCCGGCCCCGCACCCACAAGAGCCGCGCGGCCACCGCGAGCAGCAGCGCCCACGCGGCCCAGTACGCCTTGAACCAGGCCCAGGCCGTCAGATGCGGGCCGAAGCCGCTCAGGTCGTTGTACTCCCAGCCCGGGTCGGACCCGTACACCCACAGGGGGTCCTCGAGCCCGAGCGCGGGCCCGAAGAAGCGCAGGCCGTAGACGATCAGCAGCACCGCGTGGCCGGCGTGCTTCTGGTCCACCAGCACGTGCACGCCCAGGCCGAGCAGCGCGAAGAGCAGGTGGTCGGCGAGCTTCAGGCCGAAGAGGACGGACAGGTACACCCGCGGCTCGAAGGCGGCATGACCCAGCCCCACCTGGATGAGCAAGGACGTCGCCGTCAGCGCCGCCTGCAGCAGCACGATCATCAGCGCGAGCCCCGCGAGCTTGCCGAGGAAGGGGACCCAGTCTGGCGTGGGCGCGGCGTCCGCCAGCTCGCTCACCCCCGCCTCCCGCTCGCGCCACACCAGGCCCCCGGCGCAGAAGATGACGAGCAGCGGCATCACCATGCCCAGCAGGTCCCCGTTGGCGCTGATGAACCCGGTGAGGAGCCGGGTGGAGGGCGCCTTCGGCACCCCCATGTGCTGCATGATCTCGGGAGCGACGAGCAGCAGGAACAGCGGCATGAGCACGAGCGCGACGCCGCCCGGGCCGGCCATCAGGGCGCGCAGCGACTGCGCCGCGACCGCCCACACCTGGCGCGTCCGGGCCACGGCACCCGGAGCGGGCCGCACCGGGGGCACGGTGATGGGACCGATGCGGGCCGGCGGCGGCAGGACGGCGGCTGCGCGCCGCCCGCGGCCCGCATCGACGCCCGGGTGGGCGAAGCGGAAGCGCAGGTGGGTGAAGGCGAGCGCCGCTGCCGCGAGGGCGAGCCACAGCAGGCGGTTGGCGGCCAGCGCCTCGGCGAGATCGAGCAGCCCCGTGTTCTTCTCCCCGGGCGTCCAGGACGTCGACAGCTCGTTGAGCACGGTGAAGCCGAGGGGGTCCACGAGCTTGCCGGCCCCCCAGTGCCGCAGCGCGCCTGCCACGTAGATGCGCCCCGCGAGGGTGGTGGCGAAGAGCAGCACCGCGACGAGGTAGGCCGTCATCGCGCGCCGGCTCAGCACCGCGAGGCTGAACATCAGCGCGCAGGCGACGAAGGCGTTGGGCAGGGTGATACAGAGGTAGACGCCGACGTACGCCGCGGGCCGCAAGGGCCCCATCAGCTCGGGCTCGGGGCCCGGCGCGTAGGCGGCGAGCAGCAGGCCCAGGGGCACCGCGAGCACCACGAGCGCCGTCAGGGCGAACGCGGCGAGGAAGCGCCCGCCGAGGTAGGCCGTCCTGCCCACCGGCGTGGTGTAGAGGAGCGGATGCATGCGCAGCTGCACGTCGCGCGCGGCCGCGTCGCCGGCGAGGGGTGCTGGGACCAGCAGGCCGATCAGGCTGCCCAGCACGGAGACGACGGCCAGCGCGAAGGGCGAGTTGAAGAGGTAGCCGCCATCACGCGCTTGCTCGATCTGGGCCTCGTTGGCCACCTGGTAGACGAACCCGAACAGCAGCACGAAGGAGAGCCAGGGCGTGACGCGGCGCGCCTGCAGGCCGAGCTCGTAGCGGAAGATTTCGCGCAGCATCATGACGCCACCTCGAGCCGGGGCTGCACGGCGCGGGAGCCTCCGTGGCCCCCCATCACGCGGAAGTAGACGTCCTCGAGGCCGGGCTCCGCCGGCTCGAACCCCGCGCCCGGCAGGGCCTCGGCGTACACGCGCACCACGGTGCGCCCGGCCAGCAGCCGGGTGGAGAGGACCGCATGGGTGCGCTCGAGCGCCTCGAGCCTCGCCGCGGGGCACGACCTTGCGCCAGATGCGCCCGCGCAGCTCCTCCACCGCGCGCAGCGGCTCACCCTCCAGGAGGATGGTGCCGCGGTCGATGATGGCCATGCGACTGCACAGCTCCGCCACGTCCTCCACGATGTGCGTGGAGAGGAGGACGACGCTGCGCTCGCCCAGGCCGCTCAGCAGGTTCAAGAAGCGCACCCGCTCGGCGGGGTCGAGGCCGGCGGTCGGCTCGTCGACGATGATGAGCCGCGGGTCGCCCAGCAGCGCGACGGCGACGCCGAAGCGCTGCCGCATGCCCCCCGAGAAGCCGCCCAGCTTCTGCTTGCGCACGTCGTGCAGGTTCACCTGGTGCAGCAGCGCGTCCACCGTCTCGCGCCGCACCCGCCGGTCGGTGAGGCCCTTGAGCACCGCGAAGTGCTCGAGCAGCCGCTCCGCGCTCTCCCGCGGGTACACGCCGAACTCCTGCGGCAGGTAGCCGAGCGACTCGCGCGCCCGCTCCTTGTCCTTCAGCACGTCCACGTCCCCCAGGTGGACGCTGCCGCGGTCGGGCTCCTGCAGCGTGGCCAGCGTGCGCATCAGTGTGGACTTGCCCGCGCCGTTGGGGCCCAGGAGCCCATACATCCCGGCGGGAATCGTCAGCGACACGTCCTTGAGCGCATGCACGCCGTTGGCGTACGTCTTGGAGAGGTTGCGAATCCGCAGGTCCATGGGTGCACCGGGGGTGAGGGGCAAGGCGGGGGCGGCGTCGTCCCCGCGAGCAGTGCGGGGACGGAAAGGAACAGGACGGTGCTGCGTCTCAGGGCGCGGCGGTGCTCAGCGGCGCCGCTGCTCCCGGTGGCGGGAGGCGGCGGCCCACAGGAGGGCGAGCGCCGCGCCCGTCCACAGCAGCGTGGCGAGGGCCCAGTCCCCGACGTCCGGCAGGCCCCACCATGCGTTGACGACCTCCCCGCCCGGCAGCCGCACCTCCCCGCTGAGGGACTCGGTGCGCGCGGAGAGGAGCGCGTCCAGTCCGTAGCGGCCGACGAAGAGCGGGGCGAGGTCGGGTGCGAATTCATCGAAGAACCAGTTCACCCTCAGCAACTGGGCCAGGGTGACGGTGAGGACGATGCCGGCGACGAACCCGACCACCCAGCGCAGCGGGTGGCGCAGGCCCAGCGCCATCGCGCTGCCGAAGAGATAGAGCGCGCTCGAGGAGGTGAAGGACACGAGCCACAGCACCGGCCGGGGCTTCCACTGCACCGTGCGCAGGGTCTGCGGGACTTCGCCCACTCCCGGGACGTCGAGGGTGCTGTCCACCAGGCGCAGCGTCACCTCGCCCAGCACGTTGCCGCCCGTCAGCAGCGTGAGGCCGAGCATCCAGAGGAGGAAGAGCGCGACGGCCGCCATCAGCCACAGCCAGCCCGCGAACACCTTGGTGAGGGCGTGCTGGCGGCGCTCCACCGGCAGCGTCCAGAAGAAGGCGGGGCCGAAGCGCGGCTCGCCCTTCCAGACGGCCAGGGGCAAGAGCAGCCCCGCGAGGCCCGGCAGGAGGGTGAGCTCGGGGCGGAAGTCGAGCGGCTCGCCCGTGTCCAGCCGGTGGCGCAGGGTGAGGGCGGTGGCCAGCAGGAGCAGCGCGAGCGCGCCGAGGGCGGGCACCCGCAGCGCCAGGCCCACCGCGGACACCTGCTCGCGCAGCACCGCGCCGGCGGCCGGCGTGGCGTGCAGCGTCGGAGCACTCGTCGGAGCACTCGTCGGAGCACTCATTGCGACACCTCCTCGGACAGGAAGGCGAGGGCCGCGTCCTCGAGGCCCAGCGCCGTCACCTCGCGCACGCGGGCGCCCGTGCCCGACAGTCGCTCCACCACCTCGCGCTCCTCGCCCACCAGCGTCCACTGCAGCTCACGCCCGGTGCCCGCGCGCCGCAGCGCGCCCGCCAGCAGCTCGGGCGGCGCGGTCCAGCGCTCGGGCACCTCCACCCGGTAGCGGCGCACGGTGCGCTGCAGCTCGTGGCGCGGCAGCTGCGCGACGAGCCTCCCGGCGCTCAGCACGCCCACGTGGTCGGCGAGGCTCTCCAGCTCGTGCAGGTGGTGGGTGGAGACGACGAGCGTGGTGGGCGAGTCGGCCAGGTGCTCGGCCAGCAAGGCGAGCGTGCGGTTGCGCACCACGGGATCCAGGCCGTCCGTCGGCTCGTCGAGCAGGAGCAGCGCGGGCCGGTGGGCCAGTGCGAGCACCAGCTGCAGCCGCCGCGCCTGGCCCTTGGAGAGGGCGGACACCTTCCGGTGGGGCTCGAGGCCGAGCGCCTGGCTCAGGCGCTCCGCGTACGCGGGCTCCCACGCCGGGTAGTAGGCGGCCGCGTGCCGCAGGAGGCGGCCGCACGTCATCCAGCCGTACGCGGGCGTGTGGTGCTCGGGCACGTAGCCCACCTGCGCGCGGACCCGCGGGCCGTGGCTCGCGGTGTCCAGGCCCAGCACCTCGGCGTGCCCCGCGTCCGGGCGCTCCAGGTTCATCAGCACCTTGAACGTGGTGCTCTTGCCCGCGCCGTTGGCGCCGACCAGGGCGTACACCGCGCCCTCCGGCACGCGCAGGTCCACACCGGCGAGCGCCGTCTCGCGCCCGTAGCGCTTGGTCAGCCCGCGGGTGGCGACCGCGGGGGCGCCACCTTCCGGCTCGGGGATGGTGCGGCTCATTCCTTCTCTCCCTGCCCTGCGGCGTCACCGGAGGGCTCACCCTCCTCCTGCGCCACCTCGCGGATGCTCTTCACCAGCTCCTCCATGCCCACCCCGTTGCGCCACGCTTCGCGCAGCGCCCGCCGGGCCACCTCGCGCGACAGCGCGCGGCGCTCCTTGCGGTCGGGCTGCGCGTCCGGGGACACGAAGGTCCCCTGCCCCCGCCGCACGTAGACGACGCCCTGGCGCTCCAGCTCCCCGTAGGCCTGAGACACCGTGCGCGGGTTCACCACCAGCTGCGCGGCCAGCTCCCGCACCGACGGCAGCGGGTCCTCCGGCCGCAAGCTCCCCACCACCAGCGCGCGGCGCACCTCGTCCACGATCTGCAGATAGAGCGGCCGCCCGTCCTTCGGGTCCAGGGTCACCACCATGGCGGCGTCTGTGTAGCGGTGTTGCGCACGACTACAACACTGCACCAGTTCGCGCGCCTCCGCAAGCGGGGGTGCGAAGTGGAGCCGGTCGATGTCGGCGCGCTCGATCTGCCCCTGTCTTGGCTCCAAAAGCGTGCGCGCGTACTTCCCCAAGCAGGAGAAGAGGGAGCGGGCCCGGCACCCCGGGCAGCCGTCAGCAAGGAGCCAAAGAAGGAGAGGACACCGCGAGTGGACTTTCGCGCAGTGGCTGCGCGGGGCGGAAAGCGTTGGTCGTCTTCACCGCCCCCTCGGTTCCTGCCCTCCTCCTCAACAGCTCCCCTCTCCCGCCTATCCGCCGCGCGTCCAGGGGCCCCCGCCTTATTCATTCTCGAGCACGAATCGTCTGCATCATTTTCCACATCGTCGGCTCCTACTCCGCGAGGGAATCATCCCTTTCGACTGAGTTGGAGAAACGTCATGCTTCGCCCCTCCTGGAAGACCTTCATGCTCACCACGAGCCTCGCCGCGCAGCTCGCCTGCGGGGGCGCGGGCTCCGACTCCACCGAGACCCCGGAGCAGACGAAGGGCACGGCCCTGGCGGGTCCTCACGCCGTCCGGCGGATCGACGCGGCCCCGCTCCTGAAGCACGTGGACGTCACGGCGCTCGTCGCGTCAGGAGTCCACGCGTTCGTGGGGGAGCCCACCCTGCAAGCCAATGCCCTGTACTCCGAGGGCAGTGCCAGTTCCATCATCCAGACGAGCGATGGGGGCTATGCCTTCACCGGCACCACCAACGTGCTGGGCGACAACGACATCCTCCTGGTGAAGACGGATGCCTTCATGAATGTCCAATGGGCCTACGCCTATGGCACCACCACCGACGACTCCGGGGTCGAGGTCCGCGCGACGAGTGATGGCGGGTTCATGCTCGCTGGACAGAACTACCAGAACAACAACTTCGACTACTTCGTCGTCAGGACCGATCCCACCGGCGCCATCTATTGGCAGGGGCCGTTCGGCTCGACGCTCCAGGAGTATCCCAGGGGCATGGAGGTCACCCCGGACGGAGGGTGCATCATCGTCGGCAAGACCCAGAGCAACCTGGGCTACCAGAACGCCCACATGATGAAGTTCTCCGCCACGGGAAGCGTGCAGTGGGAGAGGTCGTTCTCCAGCGGCGCGGATGGAACCTACGAGTTCAATGGCGTCGCCAACGCTCCGGGCGGAGGCTATGTCGCCGTCGGTTCCCGGCAGGTCAAGGTGTCCTCGACGACGTGGGAGAGCTATGGCTACGCCGCGAAGGTGAGCAGCACCGGCTCCACGCTCTTCCAGATCAGCTCAGGACGGTTCGCGGACCTCGAGGCCGTGGCCGCGACCTCCACCGGCTACGTGGCCGTGGGCTACATCTACACGAACACCTCGACGTTCGACGCCGACTTCTACGCGGTCCGCCTCAACCCCACCACCGGCGCCGTCACCACCGGGTGGCCCCGGACGTTCAGCGGGGGGACGCGCGGGGATTATCTGAGCGACGTCCAGGTCGCGACGGATGGCAACTACGTCATCACGGGCTCCATCACCCCGTCCGATACCCAGCGCAACATGCGCCTCATGAAGCTGAACACCAGCGGGACCGTGCTCTGGAATTACCCCCCCTATCCCAGCGACAACACGTATGGGTTGAGTCTGGCCCGAACCAGTGATGGGGGCTACATCGTCAGCGGCGGCTACACCAACCCCAGCAACACCACCTATCTGCTGCTCAGCAAGTTCTCGCCCTGAGCACACCCTCATTCCCTTCAACGGCGAGCGCTGAGCGGGTTCGAGGATGCGGGTCGGTATCACCGGGTCGAACTCGAACCTTCGGCTGCCGACCTTGAAGTTCTCTATCCCTCCCTGTTCTGGTTCCGGGCATGGGCTGAAAGGTTTGTTTGCGTCATGATGAGCCCATGTCCCAGGACCTCTATACGGCGGAACAGGTGGCCAGCATTCCGGACCTGCATGTCCGCACGGTCCGCGCCTACGTCCGCGAAGGGCGGCTGAAGGCAACGCGTATCGGCAAGCAGTACCGGCTCGCCCGCGAGGCCATCGAGGCGCTCACCGGCCGGCCGATGTCCCCGCCCGAGCCCGTGCGCCGCCGGAGCCATGTGCCTGCGCGTCGACACCCTCTACGACCCGAAGCGCGAGCGCTTGAAGCTCATCGTGACCGGACCGCTCGGGGCCAGCACCCGTCTGCTGCAACTCGTCGCCGTCTACCTGGAGAGTGAGCCATGACCGGAGTCAACGCGCCCGAAGCCTCGTCGACGGAGGCCCGTCCGATGACGGGGCGGACCCTGGAGGTGAACGGTGTGCGCATCCTCGAGCTGTCGCCGGAGGGGCCGCGGGTCCGGGATGCCGCCGAGCTGCTCAGCCTGGCGTGGGAGCATGAGGCGACGCTGGTCGCCATCCCCGCCGAGCGGCTGGGGGAAGCCTTCTTCAAGCTCGCCACGGGCGTGGCGGGCGAGTTGGCCCAGAAGTTCGTCAACTACCGCATGCGTCTGGCGATCCTGGGCGACATCTCAGCCCAGGTGGCGAACAGCAAGGCCCTGCACAGCTTCGTCTACGAGTCGAACCGCGGGGCCTCGCTCTGGTTCGTGAAGGACCGCGAGGCGCTCGTGGCGCGCCTGTCCTGACCTTCTTCGGCGTGCGTATAGGCGGGAGAGAGGCCATGTGGAGGGTGAGGGCTGGAGCGCAGGGGCCGAGGAGGGCCGCTGACGGGGGCCGCCCGAGCAGTGCGCCAGGCGGGTGGACAAGCCGCGCAGCCCCTTGAGGTACTCGCCTGCCCAGGCCGCCATCCCATGAGCTGCGCGGCAGGTGCCTGGCTCTCTTGCCTGGGGCGGCTCGAGCGTCTCCCCCATGGCCATGAAGGCCGCATGCGAGAAGCTCCAGGACCCGATCGAAGACCTGTAGCCGACCGCTCACCCCAGGCCATCGGACGAGTCGTGAGCCCGGCTCAGGCCTTCCGCCTGGAAGCTGGCGAAACCATCAACCGGAACAGCCCCCGCTCCTCAAGCGCCCTCTGCACGCGCCAGGCGAGCGCCACGTGCTCCGGGTTGCTTGGGGTGAGGCGCTCGGGGGTGAGGGTGACGAGCGTGCCCTTGTCACCCACGGGCTCAACGCGAGCCGGCGACGGCAGCTGTGGCACCTCACCCCGTTCCAGCGAGAAGTACGTCATCCATCCCACGAAGCAGCCGAGCCGACTGCCTCCGGAGAGCTCGTCCCACAGCCCGTCCGCCGTCGCGACTGCCCACTCAGGCTCCCACACCACCGCAATGGCACGCATCGCGCCGACGACAAGGGAAGCCGTCAGCACACGCTCCTCGCCCAGGGCCTCCCTGGGCAAGAAGAGCCCTAGGTTGTTGGGCGCCACCTCCCCCTTCGAGCCGCACCTGAGCATGACCATGGCGCCGTGGTCATCTGCCTCATGACCCGTCCATGCGCCGAACCTGAAGCCATCCTTCCCGCTCTGGTACTTCTCCCGGCCGAAGAATTTCAGGAACGTTTCGCGGGTGGGCTCAAAGCCGAGCTGCAGCGCCTCCCGTTCCGAGTTGATCTTCTCGTACCAGCGGGCGAAATCGGGGTGGCACGCCGCGAGGAGCCGGAAGAACAGCTCCGCCCGGCGCGCGCACTGCTCAGCCGACTCAGGCCTGTGGCCCCAGTAGGCTTTTATTCCGTACATCTCGCTCATGCGTCGTGGCCCTCACTACAGGGGCTGAGTGTAAACAACGTCCATGGGCTGGAGGCCGTTCGCGTCGAAATGCTTCCTGGGCTTGCACCTCTCGCGGCCGACGTGTGCGAGAGGGGCAGCGGGTGCCCTGCCAGTCGGTGGGGCGGACAAGTCGTATAGGGGAGCGTCCCCGTGAGTAGGCCCCCACCTGACGCACCGGGTACCTCCTGGAAGTCGGGTCCGGACCATGCCAACAAGAGCACCTCGCCACCCGCATTTGGGTAGGCCAGGTAAGGAGCACGCATGGACGAGGAGAAGAAGTCCGAGGCGAGCGGGGAGGAACCGGAGCGGTTGGGGCCGTACCTGCTCCAGGAACAGGTGGAGCAGTCCCATGACAGCCAGGTGGAGCTCTACCTGGCCACGCACGAGACGAGCGGAGCCACAGCCCTGGTGCGTAAGCACGCCGACGAGGAAGGCGCGGCACCGCGCAAGGACTGGCGGGTGTTCCTCGGCTCCTGGGCCTCACGAGGCTACTCCGCCATGGAAGTGGAGCACACCGGCTGGGCCAGGGCCCAGGACAGGCAGTCAGCGGAGTCGCTGCTGCTCACGTTGGAGAGTGTGCTCGAGGAAGTACGTCGCATGGCCCGCGCCGTCCCCGACCCCCACGAGCCCCGCCTCCGGTGGCGCCTGGGGATGGGCGTGGTGAATGCCGCCACGGTGTGCGCCCTGCTCCTCGCGCTGGTGCGTCTGGCCTCCGTGTCCCAACCCCCGAGCGCCCCGGAGCCTTGGGCGAGCACCCCTCCCGCGCCCATGCGCCACGAGGAGCCCACAGCGGGCGGCGAAAATCCGGACACGCCCACCCATGGCGGGCTCGTGAACACCGAGGACGCGGGACAATCCGTACTCGCCCGTCCGCTGCCGCGCGCGCCCTTCAAGGGGCAGAAGCGCCCGCCCTGCACGCGTTACGCCGAGGTCGAGCTCGTCGGTGCCTGCTGGTTGCCTCACGAGCTGAAGGCCCCGTGCCCGGACGTGCTCTACGAGCACCAGGGCAAGTGCTACTCGCCCGCCTTCAGCGCCAAACCCCCGCCCTCGTCGCTCGGGCAGTGAGTGACGCGAGCGCTCTCGGGCCTCACCTCTCCAAACGTCCACTGGAGCTGGTGGGGGAGCACGGGTGGGAGTACCCGAGATGGTGTCAATGGACTCGAACCGCCAAGAACAAGACTCGGCGTAGACGGGTAGCCGACGGCCCCGGCCCGAGCACCTCAAGCGCAGCCCGCGCGCTGGGTCACCGGCGTCGTGAGCGCGAGGGCGGATCTCGGTCGCCATAAAGGGCGAAGGAGGGGCTGAGGGGCAGGGGGGCGTGCGGGATGAGCGTCTCGACAAGGAAGCCATTGTCGCAGAACTCCGCGGCCTCGCCGCCGAACACCAGGCGCACTGCCTCCGCCTTCACGTCCCCGCTCAGGAACGAGGCGTCCTGGCCAGCCACCATCGCGAGCACCACGTGGGCCGGGTGGGCGCGCCACCGGGTGAGGAGCCCTCCAGGGTACTGGCGCGTGAATGTCTCTCCGCCCACGGCCGCGAGCCAGGCTCGGAGCGCCTCCTCCTCTGGCCCCGAAGAGGCTATCTCTGACACCCACAGCTCCGGCCAGCGCTCCCGAGCGAACCGGGCTGCGGGGCCCGGGTCGACGCGTCGGAAGCACACCTCCAGCCGCTCCATGGGCGGCTCCGCTCCTCGCCACAGGCGCTGCCAGTTGTGGCTGCCGCCCAGGCCCGACTGCTCGAAGCCCCCCTGCGCATCCGCCTCGAACAGGAACTCCGCGGTGCTATCGTAGAGGTTGTACTGGAAACCCACCGTGCCGAGCTGCTCGGTGAGGCGCGCGAGGAGCGGTGCCTCCCCTTCCATGAGCAGTTCGTAGGGCGCGCTTCGCAGGGCGCACCAGCTCGGCGAGGCGAGAAAGCCCGCGAGGCCCCAGCGGGGGACGTCCTCGCCATGCCCGTACTGCATCGGATCGTAGGGCTCGGGCGTGCGCGGCGGGGGACGCACCTGGTGGCGCCCGGCCTCCTCGAGCAGCCGCTCCACCGCCGCTTCGAGCCGCCCGAGATCCGCCGTCTGCACGAAGGCGACGTTCATCCATTTTCCCATGGGACACCTCGGCTTTCCCCGGCCGCCTCACCCGCCGGGCCGGGGACCAGGAGTCTGGCGTCAACAGACCGGAGAGTGGAAGAGGCTTGGGGGCTCAAGTCAGGTGAGGAACCGGTCGCGTCTGGGTGCACTCACCACCAATGACTGGACTGGCGAAGCTCCTCACCACCCGGCGGAAGGATCTCCTGCGACAGTTCGAGGAGCGCGTCCGCGCCCATGTGCTCTTCGGGGAGCCCGCCCACCCCGAGCTTCCTCGACACGATTCCGGGACTCCTCGAGGAGATACGGCGCTCGCTCCACAACCAGGCCGAGGGCCGGGAACATCCCGCGCCCCCAGCACCCGAGGTCCCGTCACCCGCAGCGCACCAGGCGCGGCGATTCCCTCCCGGCGTCAACCTGGACCGGCTCGTCCGCGAGTACGGTCTCCTCCGGGAGTGCATCCTGGAGCTCATGGCGGAGGGCAGCGCCACCATCGACGTCCAGGAGTCGCGGGTGCTCGGGCGTTGCCTCGACGCCGCCTTGAAAGACACGGTGACCCGGTACGAGCGCCAGCGGGACTTCGAGCACGAGGAACGGCAACGGCAGACGCAAGAGCTGGTGGGGAGCTTCTCGATCGCTTTCGATCACCTGCGCTCCCACCTGCGCATCATCCGCCTCATGGTCTCGCTGCCGCGGCCCGAGGAGGACCCTCCCGAGCGCGTCCAGAAGCGCTCCCAAAGTCTCCAACGGCTCGCGGAGGACATGGAGCGGGTGCTCGGGTGCGTGGCCGAGCTCGAGCGCATCGAAAGAGGCCTCGACCCCTCCAGGACCGCGGTGCCCTTCGACCTGGGCCCACTCCTCGACGCGATACTGGCGCAGCTGCGGGAGGACTTCCCGACACAACCCTTGCAGCTGGAAACGGCGGGCACCCTCCACGGGGAATGGGAGCCGGAGAGTCTTTCCGTGCTGCTCGACTCACTCTCCAGGCTCGCGTGCGCTCTCAACCCGCCAGGCAGTCCGCTGACAGTGGCCCTCCGGGAAGAAGGGGACCGCATCCGCATCGATGTGGGGAGGGGGGAGAGCTCCTGCTCAAGGAGCCGCTGTCCGAGTCGGCTTGCCTCTTCCGGATAGCGCCGGTCGATCGTTCAACCGACCGCATGTCGATGTTGCGGCTTCGCGTGGCTCAGCACCTCACCTCGGCCTACGGAGGTACGTTCGAGAGCCGCGCGAGCCGTCGGCAAGGGGTGGTGTTCACGGTGGGGTTGCCCAGGGCCCGCGCTACCAGGGTCCTCGCCACGCTGTAGCTGGCGGGTGGACAAGCCGCGCAGCCCCTTGGGGTACACGCCTGCCCAGGCCGCCCTCCCAGGAGGTGCGCGGCAGGGCTCTGGCTGTCCTTGTCTTCCGAGACGCTGGTGCTCCAATATGGCCCACGAGTTCCGCGGGGCAGCGAGGTGCGCCAGCACGCGGAGTCCACCGCCACAGGGGAGGCAGGCGAAGACGTCCAGCGCGAAAGCGCGCGGGCTCGAGTGGGTGCACACCCACCCGCCTGCTCCATCCCCTGGCCGACCGCCGACCCGACGCCTGCGCGTCAACCGAGGAAAGGGCCGATGAAAGAAGTTCTCTGCGATGACCAACTGCTGATCTGGGACGAGGTGCTTCCCGCGGCGGCTTTCGAGGAGCTCTGGAAGACGTTCACCAACGGCAGCTTCCGGCCGGTTCACAGCGAGGGGATGGAGGCCGTGTTCCGGCCCTCGGATGGCAATCCGTTGCTCGGGCACGCGTATGCGTGGACGCCCCGGCCGGTGGAGGAGCTGTTGCCGCCCGGCCTCGGCCGGGACGAGCTGGGGCTGAACTTCCACCCCACCCACGGCCCGGTGGATGCGGTGCTCGAGGCCATTGTCTCCGCGTCGGAGCGCGCCCCGCACCTGACCGGCACGGTGGGAAAGGACTGGCTGGCCCTGAACGGCTCGTTCTGGGCCTACCCCGCCGGAACCGGACTGTCCTGGCACACGGACGCCGTCCGCTACTCCTGCGCCTTCATCTACTACTGCCACCGGCATTGGGACGTGGCGTGGGGTGGCGAGCTGCTGGTCAGCTCCTCGACGCGGGACGCGGAGTCGCTGCGCGGTGCGAAGTACACCTTCGAGGCGTCCGAGTCCGAGAACCGGGTGCTGCAGCGTGAGGGCCTGGGACGGTACGTGATGCCCAAGCCCAACCGCCTGGTGATGCTCAAGGGGGGAATCCCCCATCGGATCTCCCCCGTACAGCCAGGCGCGGGCAACAGCGTGCGCGCCAGCCTGGCCGGCTTCTTCGTCAGCCCCAAGGGCGTCGAGCTGATGCTGGAGGCGCACCTGGCCCAGGGCACCTCCGGCAAGGGCCGCTGAGCGCGGTCTTCCCTCCCGGAGCGCCCGCGGCTACTCCCCGCGCTGCTGGCGCTCGTGGAGCACTTCCACGTCGTCGCGCAGCACGCGGAAGGAATCGCTGTCGTAGACCTGGGGGCCGACGGTGGAGACGTGCTCCTCCTGGGGGGCCCTCGCGCCGGGGCCAGCCCATCGCTGCCCTTCCTGGTGCTGGCCCGTCGAGAGCGCGCGCCCGCGGATCGTATTGAAGGAACATAGGTACCCGGAGCAGAGTCGCCGCGATGGACACCCTCTTCCCCCTGCTCGAAGTCGCGGCTCCGCTCATGGCCGGCGCGCTCACCGGAACGCTGTTCAAGACGTTCGTATTTCCGAAGGTGCTCTCGAGGCTGGGGCCATGGGCCGAGCTGGTGAACACCCCAGCCAACCGCCTGTTGAGCCTCTTCTTCGCCGCCGCGTTGCTGGGCCTAGCGGTGCTCTGCCATTCCTCGAACGCCGAGGAGGCGCTCGCGTGGCTCCGGGCGCATCCCGGGCGACTGCCCTTCCAGCCCACACCCTTCCTGCTCCAAGTCACATTCCACGGAGCCGCCTTCTTCTGTGCATACCAGCTCGCCGCCTTCCCGGACCCCTCTCCACAGGAGGACGGTGATGCCGGAGTGAAGCGCGAGGGAGCACCCGCCGGGAATCGCCGTTCCAGTTGATGGGCGTTGCCCCTGCATTCACGGCTCGCCGGGAGTATCTTGTCCCGGCGCGTGTTGCGCTCCGCGCAAGGGCAACCGGACCTCCCTCTCTTCACCGCCGGTTGCACGGGAGTAGGACCATGTGGAAACAAGGCTTCGCCGCACTGGCCGTGATCCTGATGGGACTCGGCTCCGGAAGTGCCGAGGCGCGCTTCGGCAAGCGCCCGCGCGACTCATCGCCGCCCCCGTCATCCCCCTCGTCGCCCTCGTCCCCGGGCCCCTCGCATCCGAGCAGCGGCGTGGGCAGGCCCCGTTACAACCCCTCCTACGGGTCTGGGTACTACGGGTTCTACAGAGACCCCTGGGTCCGCTACTACTACGACCCCGCGTGGGCCTGGCCGTACATGGGCCCGGGCCGTCCGTTCCTCTACGGCAGGTATTACGACCTGGCGTGGCGCCGCCGGCTGATGCCACCCCCGAGCACCGCGCCCACCGGGCCCACCCAGCCCACCCAGGTGAACCTCACGGCGGACGCGGGCTTCGTCTCGCGGGGCTACGCGATGGGGTTGGGGCTGCAGGTGGATGGAGATCAGCTCGCCTTCGGCTCGCGGCTGAACGTGTTCAACCTGGCCACGGATGATGGCTCGCCGGGCCGGGACACCATCTCGCTGCTGTCGCTCAAGCCGGGCGTGATGCTGGTATCGCGTGAGGATCTGCGCGTGCGCCTGCTGGCCGGAGTGGACGTGGCCTTCTCCCCGGATGCCATCTTCATCGGACCCGGGCTGGGCGCGAGCACCTTGATGCGCGTGACGGGTCCGCTCAAGCTGGAGGCCAGCGCCCACTGGACGCCCCTGCCCTTCACCCAGTTGAGCGCGGAGGCCGGGCTGGCGCTGGAGCTCGGCCCGGTGCGGATGCGGGGGGGCTACCGTGCCACCTACCTGGACGATCAGGGCCGCCTGGACCCCAACCGCGTGCCCAACCGTGACCTCTTCGCGGGCCCCTACGTCGGCGTGGCGCTGGTGCAGTGAGCGGTCCGCGGGCTGGGGCCGCGGCACCTCGCGGCCCCGCCTGCCCGCCCGTGGGTTGTGCTCGGGGCCACCCCTGGGATAGGCAAGCCGGTTGGAACCCCAACCGACGAGGATGTCCCCGTCCATGGCCAGCACCGCCCCCACGCGCGAACGGTACCCGCCGCAAATCAAGTACATCATCGGCAACGAGGCGTGTGAGCGCTTCAGCTTCTACGGGATGCGGAACATCCTCACGGTGTTCCTCATCCAGTACCTGCTGCTCAACCACGTCCCGGACGAGGCCGCGCGGCAGGCGGCGGCCAAGGCCGTGTTCCACGACTTCGTCTCGCTCGTCTACCTCTTCCCGCTGCTGGGCGGCATCATCGCGGACCGCTTCTTCGGCAAGTACCGCACCATCCTCTGGCTCTCGCTGCTCTACTGCGTGGGCCACCTGCTGCTCGCCCTCTACGAGGACAACCGCCAGGGCTTCTACGCGGGCCTCTTCCTCATCGCCCTGGGCTCCGGCGGCATCAAGCCGTGTGTCTCCTCCTTCGTCGGCGACCAGTTCACCGAGCAGAACAAGGGCCTGGTCAAGGGCGTGTTCTCGCTCTTCTACTGGATCATCAACTTCGGCTCGTTCTTCGCCTCGCTCTTCATCCCGCTCACCCTGCGCAACTTCGGGCCGGCGGTGGCCTTCGGCATCCCGGGCATCCTGATGTTCATCGCCACCGTCATCTTCTGGGTGGGCCGGCACCACTACACGGACGTGCCGCCCACGCGGTGTGATCGCGAGGGATTCACCGGCAAGCTGCTCTGGGCTGCTTTCGGCCCCCGGCACGGCTTCGTGTGGGTGGTGAGCGCCGCGCTCTTCCCCAAGCAGAAGGTGCCCGGCGCGAAGTCCTGGTTGGATCACGCCGCCTCGGCCGGCCACCCGCCCGAGGCCATCGAGAGCGCCCGCGCCGTGTTCCGCGTCATGGGCATCTTCGCGATGATCCCCGTCTTCTGGGCGCTCTTCGACCAGAAGGCCTCCACCTGGGTCATCCAGGCCACGAAGATGGACCTGATGGTGGGCAGCTTCGAGCTGGCGCCCTCGCAGCTCCAGGCGCTCAACCCCATCATGGTGATGATGCTCATCCCCCTGAACAACTTCGTCCTGTTCCCGTGGCTCGAGCGCAAGGGCGTCCAGATCACCCCGCTGCGCCGCATGGCCACGGGCATGTTCATCACCGGCTTCTCCTACGTGATGGTGGCGCTCATCCAGCTCCGCCTGGATGGCGGCGCGAAGCCCTCCGTGCTCTGGCAGGCGGGCCCGTATCTGGTGCTCACCCTCGGCGAGGTGCTCGTGTCCGCCACCGGCCTTGAGTTCGCCTACAGCCAGGCCCCCCGCCAGGCCAAGGGCACCATCATGAGCCTGTGGAACTTCACGGTGACCATCGGCAACCAGCTCGTCTCCCTGGTCGCCCGGCTCAACGTCTTCACGGGCATGGCCGCCACGCTCTTCTTCTACTCCGGCCTCGTGTTCGCCGCGGCGATCGTCTTCGCGCTCATCGCCTCGCGCTACAAGGTCCGCGACTACTACATGCCCGCCACGCCCGCACCTGCCGGTGCCGGCGAGCACGCCATTCCCCCCGTCTCCGGGCTGGGCGAGAAGAAGGCGCTGTAGGCACCAGGCGGAACCAAAAACAAAGGGCCCCGGGCGCGGACGCTCGGGGCCCTTCTGTCACCCTCTCCCAAAGGGAGAGGGAGTTGACTCGCTTCAGGCGAGCTGCGCCTTGGGCTCCGACTCCTCGGCCGGCTGCACGGGCGTCGTCTCGTCCGCGCCGTGCATCATCCGCTTGAGCATCGGCGCCAGGGCCAGCAGCACCACGCCCGCCACCGCCGTGGCGATGGTGATGGCCAGGAAGAGGTCGAACTCGCCCAGCTTCTCCGCGAAACCGCCGATGAGGCCCGCCAGGTAGTTGGCCACCGCGTTGGCGATGAACCACACGCCCATCAGCAGCGAGGCGAACCGCGTCGGCGCCAGCTTCGTCACCATCGAGAGGCCCACCGGAGACAGGCAGAGCTCACCCGCCGTGTGGAAGAAGTAGGCCGCCACCACCCACATCAGCGCCGCCTTGCCCGCCATCTCGCTCTGCTTGGACGCGCCCAGCATGAACACGAAGCCGAACGAGAGCAGCAGCAGGCCCATCGCCATCTTCGCCGGAATGGACGGGTCCTTGCCCTTGCGGCCCAGCCCCGTCCACATCTCCGCGAAGATGGGGCCCAGCAGCATGATGAAGAGCGGGTTCACGGCCTGGAACCACGTGGTGGGCACCTGCCAGCCGAACACCCCACGGTCCACCTTGGCGTCCGTGTAGAGGTTCATCAGACCACCGGCCTGCTCGAAGGCCGCCCAGAAGAAGACGACGAAGAGCGCCAGCACGAGGATGACCACGATGCGGTCCCACTCCTGACGCGTGAGCGCCACCGGCGCCGCGGCCGGGGAGGAAGCGGTCGCCTTGCTCTTCACATGCGTCGGCTCCTTGCCCACGTTGCCCAGGAACTTGTTGCCGAAGACCAGGAAGACGAGCACGCCCAGCGCCATGCCCACGCCCGCCGAGCCGAAGCCGTACATCCAGCCGTACTTCTCGCCCAGCGTGCCGCACACCGCCGAGGCCATGAACGCGCCCACGTTGATGCCGATGTAGAAGATGGTGAAGGCACCATCCCGGCGCGGATCTCCCGGCGCGTACAGCCCGCCCACCATGGTGGAGATGTTCGGCTTGAAGAAGCCGTTGCCCACCACCAGCAGGCCCAGGCCCGTGTAGAAGAGCGCCTCCGAGTTGCCGGGCATCGCCAGGACGAACTGGCCCAGCATCATCAGGATGCCGCCGAGCGTGACCGACAGCCGCTGCCCCAGGTACCGGTCCGCGAGGTACCCGCCGATCACCGGCGTGGCGTACACCAGGCCCGTGTAGAGGCCGTAGAGTTGCAGCGCCTTGGCCTGGCTCCAGCCAAAG
Organism: Archangium gephyra; assembly: GCF_049060025.1. Taxonomy (GTDB): domain Bacteria; phylum Myxococcota; class Myxococcia; order Myxococcales; family Myxococcaceae; genus Archangium; species Archangium gephyra_A. The sequence continues at coordinate 10,475,020 of NZ_JBMEQQ010000002.1, read as the reverse complement.
CCGCCCTTGTCGGTGGCGCCCACCATGTAGAGCACCAGCAGGGCGCGCATGCCGTAATAGCTCATGCGCTCCCACATCTCGGTGGTGAACAGCAGGTAAAGGCCCTTGGGGTGACCCCTGGTCGGGGCCGCGGCCGGACTCTGTGCCATGCGAAGGTTTCCTCGCGGGTAGGGAGAAAAAGAAAAAAGGCTCCTGGTTGTACCAGAAGCCCGCCCTACCCGTAAGAACGGTGACGCCCGCCAGCCGAGCCTACGTGCGCCAATGCGGCTGCACCGGCTTCCCCCCGGAGAGCAGCGGCGGGAGGATGCGGTCCGGGTTGGCCTCCAGCGGCAGCCGCACCTCCACGCGCGTGCCCTTGCCCAGCTCGCTGAAGACGCGGATGCGTCCGCCCTGGCGCAGGATGATGCGCTGGCAGAGCGCCAGGCCCAGGCCCGTCCCCTCGCCCGCATCCCGGGTGGAGAAGAAGGGCTGGAAGAGCCGCTCCATGTGCTCGGGCTTGATGCCCACGCCGTTGTCGATGATGGACACCACGGCGTCCTCGCCGTCGCGCGACGTGGCCACCTTGACGACCCCGTCCGGCCCGAGGGCGCGCACCGCGTTGTCCAGCAGGTTCACCCACACCTGGTTGAGCGAGCCCGGGTCTCCCCACACCGGCTCGGGGAGCCGGTAGTCGCGCTCCACCTTCAGGCCGGGCGGCAGCCGCCACGAGAGCGCCTGCACGCTGGCATCCAGCGAGGCGCCCAGGTCCACCGCCACCGCCTTGCTGCTGGTGCGCACGAAGGACAGCAGGCCCTCGGCCAGGCCGCGGATGCGCTGCCCGCACTCCTCGATGAGATCCAACATCGCCACGGCCATGGCCGTGTCCGGCGTGCCGCTGGTGAGGCTCTCGCGCAGCGGCAGGAGCGCGTTCATCAGGCCGTTGAGGGGGTTGCGCACCTCGTGGGCGAAGCCCGAGGTGAGCAGGCCCGTGGCCGCCAGCCGCTCGTTCTCCGCCGCGCGCACCGCCGCGTCCCGCAGGCGCAGCTGCGCCTCGATGCGCGCCAGCATCTCGCGCGGCGAGAAGGGCTTGCCCAGGTAGTCGTTGGCGCCCATGGACAGGCCTTCCACCTTGGCGTCCACCTCCTGGCGCGCGGTGAGCATGATGATGGGCGTGTCCACCGTGTCCGGCGAGCTGCGCAGCGCCGCGAGCATCTGGATGCCCGACATCACCGGCATCATCACGTCCGAGACGATGAGGTCCGGCCGCTCCTTCTGCGCCGTCCTCAGGCCCTCCTCGCCGTTGGTGGCCTCCAGCAGCCGGTAGTAGGGCTTGAGCACCTGGCGCAGGAAGGCGCGGATCTCCGGCTCGTCCTCCACCACCAGCACGCGCGGCGCGTCCGGGCCGGCCTCGGCGTCCGGCGAGGTCAGCGGCAGCGCCTCCACCGCGGGCGTGGCGATGGCGCCCGGGCCCTCCGGCTCCGCCATCGCCGCCATGTCCGAGCGGCGCGTGGGCCGGAACGTCGGCTCCCCGTTGCCCTCGCGCAGCTCCTCGCGCACGTGCCCGGTGCCCTTGGGCAGCCGCGCGTGGAAGTTGGAGCCCTTGCCCAGCTCGCTGGACACCTCGATGCCACCCTTGTGCAGCTCCAGCGTCTCCTTCACCAGCGCCAGGCCGATGCCCGTGCCGCCAAAGCGCCGCGTGCCGCTCGAGTCCGCCTGGGCGAAGCGATCGAAGATGACCGACAAGTCCTGCGCGGCGATGCCCACGCCCGTGTCGATCACCTCCACGTGCACCCACTGCTCGTCCTCGCGCAGGCGCACCGTCACCTTGCCCTGCGTGGTGAACTTGAGGGCGTTGGAGATGAGGTTCTGGAAGACGCTCTCCAGGCGCACCACGTCCACGTGCACCGGCGTCTTGACGTCCCCCGCCAGCTCCAGCTCCACGCCCTTCTTGTCCGCCAGCACCTCGAAGGGCACCAGCAGCGAGGAGAGGAAGCCCTGGAGATCCAACGGCTCGTAGCGCAGCTTCGTCTTGCCCGCCTCGAGCTTGGTCAAGTCCAACAGGTTGTTGATGAGGCGCAGCAGGCGCGCGGCGCTGCGGTTCATCGTCTCCAGGTGCTGGCGCACCGGCGGGGCGAACTCCTCCGGGCCGCGCTGCAGCAGCGAGTCCAGCGTGAGGAGGATGAGCGTGAGCGGGGTGCGCAGCTCGTGGCTGACGTTGTCGAAGAACTCGCTCTTGAGCCGGTCCAGCTCCTTCTGCTTGGCGAGCGCCGCCTCCAGCCGCACGTTGGCCTCGGTCAGCTCGCGCGTGCGCGCGGCCACCCGGTCCTCCAGGGCGACGTTGATGCGGAACATCTCGTCGTAGCGCTGCTGGAGCTCCTCGAGCGAGCCCATCATTCCCTGGGCCTGCTCGTTGAGCGCCTCGTCCTTGCGGCGCATCTCGCGGCGCAGGTCCAACCAGCTCCCCAGCGACACGCCGGCCAGCGACATGGACGTCACCGTGAAGGCGGGATGGCCCAGGCCCAGCATGCTGGCCCCCACCCCACCCACCGCGCCCACCAGCAGGCCGGTGTAGCGGCCCCACATGGGCAGCGGATCCATCCAGCGCAGGTGGTAGCGGCAGCAGTCCGCGCCCTGCACCTGGCACTGGCTCTCGCTCACCTCCGCGGGCGGCAGCCCCCAGATGGTGGGAAACGAGGCGAACTGGCCCATGCGCAGCTCGCAGATGTGCCGGCCGCTCTCGGGCACGGTGCTGCGGTAGGCCAGCACCAGCCGCTCGCGCTCCAGCTTCTCGATCTCGAAGCTGCCCACCCGGTTGAAGCTGGCGCTGTGCTCCACCGTCTTGCGGAAGCAGATCTCCAGCGAGCCGAAGGCGCGGACCATGTAGTACACGAACCCGAGCGCCTCGGGGCTCGCGGCCAGGGAGATGCCCGCCCTGCGCATGAACTGCGGATCCCCCGACTCCTTCACCAGCACCTCGGAGAGCTGCTCCAGGAAGCGCAGGGAGATGAAGTTGGTGGGGGTGCGCAGGTACTCCAGCGACAGGCTGAAGGGGTTGTCGCGGAACACTTCCGAGAGACGGGACGCCCCGTACTGCCGCTCGAAATAGAGCAGCAGCGTGGACGTGGTGCGCACGCTGACTTCCGGAGCATTGTCCGGATGCGGCGCCGTCTCCTCTTCCGCGACCATCTGGTTCAAGGGCGGGTTCCTTCCGTCACCAACAGAACCGAGTACTTCAAAGCGTCCGGATCCGCCAGTAACTGGAGGTACTCGCGGCACATGGCCCGGTAGGAGTCCAGGCCGCCAAGCGCCGCGGCCACCACCGGCTCCAACGTGGAGAAGCGCGTCTCCCAGTCGAGCATCATCGCCATGTCGGCCGCGCCGGCGATGACGTGCTGCGGCAAGAGGTGCACCCGCACGTTGCCCAGGCCCATCCGGCGCATTTCCGTGAAAATCTTCCGTCCCACGAAAATGTCGAAGCCGGTGGTGCGCGTCACCACCTCGACGAAGCGCTCGCTCCACTGCCGCAGGCCCTCGGGGAAGGGCCAGTTGAGCAGCCCGAAGCCGTCGAACTCGGAGATGACCACCTTGCCGCCCGGACGGGTGACGCGCACCAGCTCCTGGAGCGCCGCCGGCCGGTCCGCCACGTACTGCAGGACGAACTGGCACCAGGTGAAGTCGAACGAGGCGTCCGCCAGCCCCGTGCGGCGCACGTCCCCCTGGCAGAAGCGCACCTGGGGACGGCGGCGGTTGATCTGCCGCGCCTCCGCCAGCCGCTCCTCGCTGAGATCCATCCCCGTGACCTGGCCGGACGGGCCCACCAGCTCGGCGATGGTCTCCGTGATGCCGCCGGGGCCGCACCCGGCATCCAGCACGCGATCCCCGGGCTTGAGGCCCGAGAGCAGCAACGCCTCGCGCGCATTGCCCGTCCTCTCCTGGACGAGCAGGCGGCGCGTCTCGTCGCTGGACTCCATGATGTATCTCACTCCCCAGCCTCCTCGGTTTCCCAGTCGGGAGCAGGTGTCCCGCCCAGGCGCTCGAATACGGAGCGCCACAGCTCACAGCCCCGGCGGATCATCGACCGGTGGAAGATCCACTCGGAGAAGCGGCCCAGGCTCTCGAAGCCCGCCTCCTGGAGCGGCTCGATCTCCTCGTCATCCACCAGGGCGATGGCGGACGGGCGGCCGCGCTCCCGGGCATGCTCGATGCAGCGCTGGATGAGGGCCTGGGTGGCCGCGCGCGCCTGGGGGTGGTTGCGGTTGGGGACGATGAGCCAGAAGGCGTTCGTCTTCTCGATGAGGTTGAGGCCCGGGGTGGCTTCCTCGGAGAGGGCCACGGCCAGCGGGGTGTACTCCCCATCCACGACGAAGACGCGGCGGCGGCGGTGCAGCCCGTGAGCGGCGTAGCGCGCGCTCAACCCGCTCAGGTCCACCTCGTCCGTCAGCAGATCCTCGCACAGCACCCGGACGAGCTGCCCCGGTCGCGCAGGTGCAGCTCGATCCACACGTAGTCGGTGCGCACCCCGTCGCGCACGCGCGGCAGCCCCTGGGGCGCCGGAGGTGTCTCGGGAGTCAGCGGCAGGCGCAGGTAGCTGAAGTGCCGCAGCATGCTCAGCCCCGGCGTCTCCATGGCGCGGGCCAGCCAGCCCATGCGGCGGCTCGGCCAGCGGTTGTCCTTGCGCCAGGAGTAGCGGATGAACTCGACGTCCTGCTGCACCTCGCCCAGCTCGACGACGAGGTTGCTCAAGTCGTAGGAGATCTGCTCGTTGCGGCGCACCCCGGGGCGTACGGCGAGGTGCTGGACGAGCCAGGTGCGCGAGTGGATGCGCAGGGCGGCGATGTTGCCCTGCATGCCCTTGGCGCCGGTGTAGACGAGGCTGCGGCCCAGGTCCCCCGAGCCGTACACCTTGCGGTGGGTGTCCTCCAGCATGGGCAGGGGCGAGTCATCGCCGAAGGGGTAGTCCGGGTGGAAGCGGTAGCGGGCCTCCTCCATGAGGCGCCAGATCTCCTGGAAGGGGACATGGCTGCCGTCGGAGATGGCCTCGCAGCGCGAGCGCATGAAGGCGCGGAGGATGGCGTCCCGGGCGGACTGGGCGAGGCCCGAGTAGCGGACCCCGGCGCGGAAGGGCCGCAGTCCCCCATCCGGCCGGCCATCCGAGGGCAGCGCATGGATGGAGCGCACCTCCATCTGGCACTGGGTGGAGGTGCCGTCCGGCAGCAGCAGCGTGGCGTCCAGCCGCGAGCCGGCGGGGATGATCTCGCTCGAGGCGTCGAAGGGGAAGGAGAGCCCGCCGACGCTCAGGTCCAACGGGGCCCGGGTGGTGGGCTGGCCGGTGACGGGGGACAGGAAGGAGAGGAGGAAGCGGTTGTCGGGACAGGGCTTGAAGCGCGGCAGGCTGCGCCAGTTGCGGATGACGAGCGCGCGGGGCACCCGCACCGACAGGCTCCCGTCCATGCCGTTGGCGAGCAACTGGCCCACCCCCGAGTAGCTCTGTCCTCCCATCTCGAAGAACAGGTCCACCTGATCCCCCACCGCGCACTCCAGCAGGCCGGTGGTGCGGCAGCGCAGGACGGCCACCCCGTCCACCATCTCCACGGAGGGCCCCTCCAGGCGAAGCTGGACGGAGTTGTCGTTGGCGCGCTGGAGCCAGATGACGGCCTCGCGCCGCAGCCCCTTGCGCAACGTGGCCACCACCTCGGACTGCTCCTCCATGGTGACGCCGGGCACCGGCGGCGGCGGGTGCATGGCCGTGGCCCAGGAGATGCCCACGCGCAGGTGCGCACCGTGCGCGTCCACCACCGGCTGCGCCCGCTGTACGTGCGCCCAGGTCGTCTTCAGGAGAAGCTGCCCCTCGCGCTCGATGCGGACGGCCTCGAGCGTGGCGCCCGGAGGAAAACCGGCGGCGGGCACGTCGCTGGGCAGCAGCAGCGTGGCTCCGAAGTTGCCGATCTCCAGGCACCGCGCCGAGTAGCTCTGCTCGTTGCACTCGAAGTGCACCGAGTACGAGCCGGGCGGCACCGTGGCGAAGGCGGAGCCCTGGTGCTGCAGCAGGTGGGAGATGGTGCGGCCCAGCTCCGGGCCCGAGAGCGCGTCGTCGAGCACGCTGAAGACGTGCCCCTTGGCGGCGCTCTGCATCAACTCCGCCAGCCCGGCGGGATCCGACTTGGAACAGATGAAGACCCGCAGAGCGTCCGGGGCCGTGTGGGCCACCTGGCGCAAGAAGAGCCGGGCATCGTCAGGCGGAGCGATGATCAGGGCCGGCGCCGCATCCGCCATCCGGAAGGCCGCCTCCGTCTTCGACTCCACCGCTACCACCCGATACGAGGGAAGAGCCGAGGCCAGCGCGGCCCGCCTGCCTGCGTTCGGATGTACCACCAGGACGTCTCGAATCGGGACACTCATGGACCCCTCCTCAGCAGGCAGGCCACTCAACCGTACCCGGCGCAATTCGATCGCTCTTCCGGGTACGGCCCACGTGCCCGTGCCGCCCCTCCCCCTTCCGCTCGTGCCACGAGAAAGCCTTTTCCAACGTCCAGCATCCAGGACACCAGGTGATCGGGCTTCATCCGCAGCCAATGCGGTCCCGGGAATATCTTAGCGGTTCCTGGGATGGTTGGCGTCAAGTGTCCTCAGGAGCCCTCGGGGCGGGGCTGTCCTGCGGACCAGGAAGGCGCCTCCCTGGCCGGACGTCACGGGGGCCGCCGCCTCCCACCCTCCGGGTATTCGTCCTTGGCCCCCATCCGGACCGCCGGTTAAATGAACCGGAAGGAGACTCGATGGGCGCCGAAGTCGACTACGAGCGGGAAATCCAGGAACTGAAGCGGAAACTCAACGCCGTCATCCTCGCGCACTACTACCAGGAGAGCGAGATCCAGGATGTGGCGGATTTCGTCGGGGACAGCCTCGCGCTCGCCCAGGCCGCGGCCCGGACGAAGGCGGACGTCATCGTCTTCTGCGGCGTCCACTTCATGGCCGAGACCGCGAAGATCCTCAATCCAGGGAAGTTGGTGCTGCTGCCGGACCTGAAGGCCGGCTGCTCGCTGTCCGACCGCTGCCCCCCGGCCGCCTTCAAGGCCTTCAAGGAGAAGCACCCGGAGCACTTCGTGGTGAGCTACGTCAACAGCTCCGCCGCCGTGAAGGCCATGAGCGACGTCATCTGTACGTCCTCCAACGCGGTGAAGATCGTCAACCAGGTGCCCAGGGACCGGCAGATCCTCTTCGCCCCGGACCAGCACCTGGGCCGCTATGTGATGAAGCAGACCGGCCGGGACATGGTGCTGTGGCCGGGCAGCTGCATCGTCCATGAGATTTTCAGCGAGAAGCGGCTGGTGCAGCTCAAGGTGCAGCACCCCGAAGCCGAGGTGGTGGCACACCCCGAGTGCGAGGAGGCCGTGCTGCGCCACGCCGACTACATCGGCTCGACCAAGGGCCTGCTGGACTACGTGCTCAAGAGCCCCAAGCGGGAGTTCATCGTCGTGACGGAGGCCGGCATCCTCCACCAGATGAAGCTCGGCGCGCCGGAGAAGACCTTCATCCCCGCCCCTCCGGACAATGGTTGTTCCTGCAACGAATGTCCCTACATGCGGCTGAACACGATGGAGAAGCTCTACCGGTGCATGAGGGACAAGACGCCGGAGCTGACCCTGCCCACGGATTTGCAGTCCGCGGCGCTGGCGCCGCTGCAGCGGATGCTCGAATGGTCACAGTGAGGGCGTGACGCAGCGCGCCGTCTGTCGCGGGCGCGGCAATTTCAGCATCGCACCGTATTCGTGCCTTGCACCGGACGCGTCACGGTGCGATCTCAACAGCGTGGGTTTCCGATTCGTCGCCATCCCTGGCCACCGCGTGGTGGCGCATCCCCAGTCGTTGCCCTCGGAAGAGCGGCTCGAGCCGGAGCTGCCACCGCTGCATGAAGCGGTGGAGCGAGCGTTCGCGAGCGCCGAATTCCGGGACGTGAAGGCGAAGGACCGCCTGCGCGCCCTCCTCAAGGGGGACAAGCCTCCCAACCTGGGCAGCCCCGGGTCGGGCTTCGGTCCGTCCGCCCTCTTCGCCCAGCCTCCGCAGGATCTGCCCGCGTTGCTGCGGCTGGCGGATGAGCTGGAGTCGCTGGCCCGGCGGGACGCGGGCGAGCGGGCGCTCGTCTGGAAGTGCGCCGAGTGCAGCGCCCGTTACGCCGTCCCCGTGGCGCTGGCGCGCTCCGTCTCCATCCGCTGCGAGCGCTGCGGCCACCCGGTGGAGCTCAACCCCGGGCGCAGCCTGGGTGAGGAGTCGCTCATCGACCCGTTCCTCGGCGCGGTGAACAGCGCCCGGCACGAGCTGGCCGGCTTCTTCCGCGAGGCCATGGCCCGCGGCTGGCCCATCCTCGTCTCCACCGAGGAGCTGGGTAGCTGAGCACCGGTCCGCTCCGTGCGACGCATGGGGCAGCGGAACGGTGACGGGCACCCTCACCCCCACCCTCTCCCGGTGGGAGAGGGAGTTCGCGTGGCCCTCATGGGGCCCGGCCTGAGACGTTCATGCATCGCGCCATCTTCCAGCTCCTGCGCTGCCCCCGGTGTCGGCGCGGCCGGTTGACGCCCGGCCAGGACACGCCCCAGCTCGTCTTCGGGCCCCTGCACTGCCCCGAGTGCCATGCGAGCTTCCCGGTCACGGAGGGCGTGGCGGACCTCGCGCTCCAACCGGCCACCTCGGCCCTCGCCCAGCGCGGAATGGAGCAGCGGCTCATCGCCCGCTCCTACGAGCGCTACGTGCGCCCCGCCCTGCAGCGCGCCCTCGCGGCGCCCGCGCTGGACCGCGACAGCGAATACCTGCTGTACCGCTCCCTGCTCGGCCACCCGGAAGCGCCCGTGCTGGACCTGGGCACCGGCACCGGACTCTTCGCCCGGCGCCTGGCCCGCGAGCCGGACCTGCCCGCCGTGGTGGGGATGGATTTGTCGCGGGCGATGCTCGAGGAGGCCGTGGCCCAGGGCCGCGAGACGGGCGTGCACGTGGACTTCCTCCGGGCCGAGGCGCCCTACCTGCCCTTCCAGGATGACTCGCTGGGCGCGGTGCTGCTGGCGCACTCGCTGCACTTCATCGCCGACGTGGGCCGGCTGCTGCTGGAGGTGGCCCGCGTGCTGCGTCCGGGCGGCCGCTTCGTGGCCAGCACCTGGATGCCACCGGGCAGGGCCTCGGCCTTCGTCCAGCGCCGCGCCGGCCTCCACCCTCGCGAGGAGGAGGAGCTCCGCGACGCCCTGTCCGCCGTGGGACTGGGGGGCTTCGCGCGGCTGCGGCTGCCTCCCCTGCTGGTAGTGAAGGCCGAGAAGCCGGCTAGATGAACATGCCCGCCGAGGCGTCCAGGCGCACCTTCCGCACCTCCTGCACGCTGCTCTCGGCCTCCAGCGGCGCCACCACGTCCTGACGGGGCTTCTTGCACTTGGGGCACTCGCACGAGCCCTTCTTGCACGTGCAGTCCGCCGCGCTCGAGCACCGGCACTTGGCGGCGTGCAGCTCGCCCGCCTTGTCCTGCTTCAGCGTGTCCTGCTTCGCCGGAGCCGCCGTCTCCTGCTTGCCGGGCGCCACCGGCGCGGGCACGGCCTCGGCCTTGGCGCGGTGACCCTCGCACGCCCCCGCCTGCCCCGCCGCGAGCAGCACGCTGCCCACCACCGCCGCCGCCAGCGTCATCCCGATGTGCTTCATCTCCACGGTCCTCCCGGGTGGCAGACCCGAATCCCTCCAGGCTATATCCCAGCGGTTTCCCTCTGTCCAAACCCGGAGGCCCGCGGTGTGCACCCCGCTCCAGCAGGCACGCCCCGCGAGCAGGCACCGCGGGCCGCTCGGAGCGCTCGCGACGCGCGAGGGGGCCACGTACAGTCCGCCCCACCCGTGTCCGCGCGAACCGATCGCCTCGTCTACGCCGCCGCCCTCGTGCTGGGCGCCCTGCCCCTGTGGGTGTCCTCGCACCTGCCCATGGTGGACCTGCCGCAGCACCTCCACCTCATCTCCGTCCTCCACCGGCTGGAGGACCCCACCACCCTCTACCCCCAGCTCTTCGCCGCGCGGCACGAGCTGACGCCCTACCTCGGCTACTACTACGCCGTCAGCCTCCTCAACTGGCTGCTCCCGTTGGAAGCTCGCCAACCGCCTCTTCCTCTCCGCCTACGTGGTGGGCCTCCCGCTGGCGCTCGCCTTCCTGCTGCGCGCCCTCGGACGTCCCACGTGGCCCTCGCTGCTCGCCCTGCCGCTGGCCTATGGCGACAGCTTCGGGTGGGGCTTCATCAACTACCTCACCGCGCTGCCGCTCGCCCTCCTGTGCTGCGGCCTCTTCGTCCGCGCGCTCACCGGTACGGGCCGGCGCCACCTCTGGGCCTCCGGGCTCGCCGCGTGCCTCATCGCCGTCCTCCTCTTCCACGTGCAGGCCTTCGCCTTCCTCGGGCTCGCCCTGCCCTGGCTGCTCCTCACCACGCCCGTCCCCGAGGATGCTGGCGCCCACGGCCTCCAGGCCCGGCTCCGGCCCCGGCTCCCCGCGCTCCTCGGCGTGACGCCCGGCGTCGCCCTCTTCCTCTCGTGGGTGGTGCTGCGCCTGGGCCAGCCCTCCGAGGTGGAGACGGGAGCCCCCTGGAAGGCCTGGGGCCCCATGCTGTCGCCGCAGAACCTCTCCTGGAAAAGCTTCGCGCAGAACCGCGCCGAGCTGCTCGAGGTGCTCGCCAATCTCCTCCGGGACGGCTCGGATCGCTGGCCCCTCTATGCCGTGGGTGCCGTGGCCGTGGGCGCCCTCGTGCTGGGTGTGGTGCGCGGCGACTCCAGCGGCGAGCGCCTCCTGGCCCGCTCGCGTCTGCCGGGGCTCGTGCTCATCGCGCTCGGCCTCTTCTTCCTGCTCCCCTTCGACATCCGCGGCTACATCTACTACCTGAACACGCGTTACGCGCAGCTCGCCGCCGTGCTCGCCGTGGCGAGCCTTCCCGTGACGCAACCCGCGCTCCGCCGCCCGCTGTTGTGGGCCAGCGCCGCCTGCGCCCTGCTGCTCGCGCTCGTGCTGGGCCGCGGCTTCCGCGCCTTCTCCCGCGAGGCCTCCGAATGGGATGCCCTCGCCGAGGCCACCGCGCCCCGCGCCCGGGTGATGGGGCTCATCTTCGACAGCGGCTCGCGCGTGGTGCGCCACCCCGTCTTCCTCCACGGCGCCGCCGAGCTGGCCCGTGCGCGCGGCGGCAGCACCAACTTCAGCTTCGCCCTCACCCCCCACTCGCCCCTGCGCTACCGCGGCACGCCCCCGCCCACCTTCCCCTCCGAGTGGCGGCCCCACGACTTCGACTACGCCTCCCAGGGCCCCGCCTACGACCATTTCCTCGTGCGCGGCGTCCACCCCTCGCGCATCTTCGGCGAGCGGCTCCAACGCGAGCTCGCCGTGGCCGCCGAGTCGGGCAATAGCTGGCTGGTGCGCCGCCGCTGAACGCTCGCGCCGGGCAAGTGTGGGCCAGTGGTCGCTGCCCGCCCCGCCCACCTCACCGCGCCGCGCGGGGCGCCTTACCTGTCAGCCATGTCCACCAAGAGTCCTCTGGCCGATCCGCGTCCGCTGCTGGACGCTCTGCGCGCCGGCACATCCCTGCCCGGCTTCCCCTCCGACGTGGTGGATCTCGCCCGCTCGCTCGCGGCCGAGCCCGGCTCCGCCTCGCCCTCCGACGTCGAGGCCCTCCCCGAGCCCCTCGCGCTCGCCCTGCTCGAGGGCTCCGTGCTCGACGGCAGGCCCGCCCTCGCCGAGGCGCTCGCGGGCTCCGGCAACAAGGGGCTCGCCAAGGCCGCCAGGAAGGCCCTCTACCGGCTGCGCTCCCGGGGCGTCGAGGTCTCCGCACCGGCCCGTCCCACCGCCTCCGAGGCCTCGCGCCCCATGGTGGCGGGCCCGGAGCCGCTGCCCGCCCTCCTCACCAGCATCGACGGCACCGGGGAGCGCGTGCTGGAGATCGCCCGCCCCTTGCGCGGCGGCGGCGTCGAGGCCATCCAGTTCCTCTATTCGGACGAGCAGGGCGTGCAGCGCCTGCAGGTGGTGGAGCTCAGCCGCGGCGAGTACCGGCGCGTGGTGAAGCAGGCGACCAGCCCCGGGGCCGATGCCGCCGTGGAGGCTCTCCCACGAGGAGGCCCTGGAGCGGCTGACGGCCGCGGCGGGCCTCAACCTGCGCCAGCGCACACCCTTCCCGCAGGGCCTCGACGCGGTGCTGCGCCACCTCGGCGTGCAGGCCCGGGACGTGCCCCTGGAGATTCCGCCGCCGGAGCCGGAGGACGAGCGGCTCGCCTACGAGGCCCACAAGCTCCACGACGAGCCGGAGATGCGCGGCTGGCTGCCCCCCGTCTCCGAGCTGGAGCGGCTGGCCCACACCGTGGACGAGCTGGAGGCGAGCCCGCTCGCCCTCACCCTGGCCCAGCGCAACGAGGAGATCATCCAGGCGGCCCACACGCAGGCCCATGCCTTCTTCGCCGCCCCGGCCATGCGCCAGCTCCACGCGGGCCGTCTGTGGGAGATGGCGCTCCACTTCGAGCGCATCGGCAAGGAGCACCCGGCCCAGGTGGCCCGCGCCGAGGCCCGCAGGCTCGCGCATGGCGTCACCGAGCCGCCCTCCCGCTACGCCGAGCGCCTCTTCGAGAAGGCCCTGCTCGTCACCATGGCACAGCGCGCCGCCCCGGGTTCGAGAGATCCCGCCGAGGCCCGGGCGAGGGCCCGCGCCGCCGAGCAGCAGCGGGCCCAGTCAGCCGAGGCCGAGCGGCGCAGCCCGGGCGGCATCATCCTCCCCTGAGACTCTCCTGAGCCTTCAAGAGAGGCCCTGCTCACGCCGACACCCGCGCCCGCAGCAACAGGTCCAGGTTCTCCATCTCCCAGGCCTGGGCGCGCGAGTAGTCGTGGAAGCGCTTCTCGTGCTCGAGGAACTCGGGCGGGTGGATGCAGCGCCGCCCGTCCTCGCCCCGGCGCGTCCGGTACACGTGGTGCAGCATCTCGTGGAAGACGATCCACTCCACGAAGTAGCGCGGCACCACCGGCTGATCCAACGCCGGGTGGATGCGGATGACGCGCGAGTCCGCCGAGTAGGAGCCCATCTTGATGCTCTTGCGCGGCCGGGTGACACGCGGCGCCGGTCCGAAGGTGATGGCCGCGTCGATGCGGCCCCGGAAGTAGCGCTCGTTCAGCCGCTCGTAGATGCGGCCGAGATCATGATGCTGCCCCACCGGCTCCATGCGCAGGCGCTTGCGCATCTGCGCGGGAGACACGCGACGGATGTAGGCCTTGTTGCGCTCGATGAACTTGTCGAGCAGCACGCTGGCCTCCGCGTCGCCGTTGCGCACGTACTCAGCGAGCGCTTGGATGACCTCGTCCGGCGCCGCCAGGAACATGTGGTGCAACCGCAGCCGCCACAACGCCCGGTGCCGCTGGAACGTGAGCATCGTGTGCGTGTTGTCGTGAACCTCCACCGCCACCGGAGCCCTCAGCCGTGTGCGCAGCCGGCGTTCGAGCACTCGACGCCATACCTTCAGCAACCGATTGGGCTCGGGTGCGATGGACTGCTGCTCACGGGCGATCCGCCCCGCCGGCGAGACTCCGCTTCTTCGCCAGGTTCTTCTTCTTCGCGCGCGCCATAGACAGGGCCGGATTCTAAAGACCCGTCTGACACGTGTAAACGAGATGAAGGAGTCAAATCCCCTGGAATTCCAACAGCTTATATCCACTCCCGCGTACCCTCGCCCACTTGTCCGCCGGAGGGGGAGCCCACCGCATATGTCCCCCCCGGCAACCCTTACCGTCGGGTCTTCTGGGGGGTGCAATCCCGCTTGCTCAGGGTGAAGACAACGGACCTGCGAGAATCCCCGGGAACCTCGAATTCCTTGGTACGCCAAGGGCCTCGATTGGCACAGCGGTAGCTCACCTCGACGGGGCCGGGGGGCAGGGGCAACACCCCGTTGGGGCGCACCGTCCGGTCCACCACCCTCATCACTGTCCGTGCGGGTGCCTTGAACTGCACGCGAACCTCGGCGGGCGGCGCGGGGGCCGGAGGCTCCACCGGTTTCTCGCCCACTGTCCCACCCGCCACCAGGGCGGCGCCCACCGGAGCCGTGCCGCCCAGATCAGCGGTGGATGTGGTCGTACCTGCCCCAGCGGAGGCGCCAGTCGCACCCATGTCCGCCGGGGGGGCACCCGTGCCGGACTCGGGGGTGGCGGACGCGCTGCCCGTCCCGGTCCCGGTCCCCGGCTCGGAAGCCGAGGCGCCAGGCGTGGCCGAAGCGGTTCCGGTCCCTGTTCCGGTGGAGGGAGCCGCCCCCTCCGGATCGCCCTCGGCGCCGGGTGGAGGCTCGTCGCGGGTGGACGTGGTGGGAGTCCTGCGCGCCGCGGGCTCGGGCTGCTGGGGCGGCATCAGGAACAGCCACGCGATGCCACCCGCGCTCACGAGGAGCAGCGTCACGAGCGCGGCCACCACCAGGCGCAGGCCCCGCGACTTGCCGGCGGGCGCCGGGTGCTGGGCCTCGGGGTCGGTGACGAAGCTGTGATCGTAGCCGGCGGTGGACTCGTCATCATCCTGATCCTCGCCGGCGCGGCGCGCACCGGGGCGCGGCGGCGGCAGATCATGCGTCTGCGAGAGCTCGGAGGTCTCCTCGTGCTGGGAGTCCTCGTCCTCCTCGTCGTACCCGGGCCCCCGCTCGTTCACGGTGGAGGACGTGACGGAGACGGAGTTGGAGCCCTCCTCCTCCTCCTCGTCGGGCACCGGCGGAGGCGCGCGGCGGCGATCCAACGCGGCCACGGAGCCGGAGATGGCGGGCTTGCGCACGGGCGTGGGACGCCGGGCCGCAGCGGCGGGAGTGCGCGCCGGCCGATCCTGCAAGGTGGACTCGCCCGTCACGGCGCGGGGGGCACCGGGGGCCTGCGAGCGCCTGGGCGCGGTGCTCAGCGCGGTGGGCTCGTCGTCCTCGTCATCGCCCAGGGCCGCGGCGAGCATGTCCTGCGGACGGGCCATCTCCGTGGCGGGATCGGCCTCATCGGGGTCCACCGCCGAGCGCACGTTCTGCGCGCTGGGCCGGCGCATGGGGAGCGCGGCGAGGCCCGCGGGGACCTGCGCCGAGGAGTCCTTGCGCGCGCCGGGCTTGGGAATGGGGACGTGGAGCATGGTGCGCTCCTCCTCCTCACCCAGCAGCCGCGCGATGTAGGCCGCCACGTCGTCGCTCTGCCGCAGCATGCCCGAGTTCAGCAGCCCCTCGAGGTCCGCCTGCACCTGCGCCGCCCGCTGGTAGCGCAGGTTGCGGTCCTTCACGAGGCACTTCATCACGATGCGCGACAGCTCCTGCGGATAGTCGTCCCGCAGGAGGTGGGGCGGCGAGGGGTTCTCGAAACGGATGGCGTAGAGGATGCCCTCCGTCGTCGGCCGCGCGTAGGGCGAGCGCCCGGTGGTGATCTCATAGAGCATCACCCCCAGCGCGAAGATGTCCGAGCGGTGATCCAACCGCTCCTGCATCACCTGCTCGGGCGAGAGGTAGAGGAACTTGCCCTTGATGACGCCCGGCTTGCTGCGCTCGGCGATGGCCTCGGCCTTGGCGATGCCGAAGTCCACCAGCTTCACCGAGCCGTTGTAGTTCACCATCACGTTCTGCGGGCTGACATCCCGGTGGATGAGCCCCAGCGGACGGCCGTCCACGCCCTTGGAGTTGTGGGCGTACTCGAGGCCCGCGGCCACCTGGGCGCAGATGCGCGAGGCCACCGCGTAGGGCACCGCGGCGGTGAACTTCGCCTCCTCCGCGAGGATGCGCCGGAGGTCCACGCCCTCCAGGTACTCCATGGCGATGAAGATGCTCTCGCCAATCTTCCCCAGTTCGAAGACCTGGACGATGTTGGGGTGATGGAGCTGCGCGGCGATGCGCGCCTCGTCCAGGAACATCTGGACGAACTCCGGCTCCTCCGAGAGGTACGGGAGGATGCGTTTGATCACCAACAGGTCCGCATCGGGGGGCTCCTGCGCGAGGAAGAGCTGCCGCCATTCCCCCCATCGCGAGCCGCTTGATGAGGAGGTACTTGCCAAAGGGGGTGGCAGTCTGTGGCGCGTTCTCAGGAATGGGAGCCCCCAGGAGTCGGTCGACGTGAGACGCTGAGCTTGTTTCCGAGCTTACCCGCAATCCCCACTTGTGTGGTGGGGCGGAAACCAGATGTGGGATAGCAGACCTGATGCCCGTTCGGCTACCTGCCCGAACTCGCACTCCCAGCGTCCCACCCACTCGCCAGGTCCCGGTCGCAACCGCGGGGATGAAGGATGTGGGTGAACCGGTTACCGGGCCCCCCGTCCGGCGACTCCGTCCCGGGCACCCGGCCGCCGTCCGGCTCCGGGGTACACGTCTCTCCGGTGCCCCCATCCAGGCAGGGCACGAAGGTGTAGGTATCCCACACCCCCCGGATGCCCAGGGGGAAGACGCCGGTGCCCCCATCGCCGAGGACGAAGGCCAGCCCCTCGCAACCCGCCGCGCCCCCGTCGGGAGAGCCGGGTCCGGAGAGGGAGCGGGTACTCACCAGGATTCCGCCCTCGAGCTCGAAACCGGAGGCGCCCAACGCCAGGGGCGAGGAGTCGGTCACGACGAGCGGCCCGGGCACGTACACCCGCGTGCCGAGCAGCTCCGGATTGGGACGGGCCCGGCCCCCATCGGCATTGCCGAAGCCCGGGGGCACGAGGTTGTCGGCGGGCACCGCCAGGGTTCCGAGGAGGCGGATTTCCACCTGCGCGAGGCCCGTCCGGTAGCCGATGAACTGTTCGAAACCAGACTCTGTCCGCATCACTCCGGTGAGGTCCACGCGCTGACCCACCTGGGGGACGAAGTCCGCGGGCAGGTCCATCCAGTCCTTGTGGACCCAGAGGCCCTGCGTGGGCCGGGCGGGATCCACCACCCAGAACCAGGCACGCACCTGCTCCTGAGCCCCCTCGGCGCGGCGCTCCACACGCTCGACAGTGTGGAGGACGACGCGCTCGAGCAGCACCCGCGTTCCACTGCCCGCGGGGAGCCGGCGGGCCTCGGAGATGGTCATCAGCACGGGAGCGGACGGCGCGCCCGCGTCGGCCTGGGAGCCTCCATCCGAGGGGAAGCCCGCATCCGGCGGGGGGCCGCCATCCGCGCTGCACACCCCGGTGCAACCCGGTGTGGTGCCCGAATCCTTCATGGGCAGGCTGTCCTGCAGCGCTCCGCAACCGGGAGCCAACACTGCCGCGGCCGTTACCAGGGCCGCCGCGCCGAAGATCTTGCGCAGAAGAATCACGGTGGCGTCTCCTCGGGATGGGCCTTCTTCAACCGGGCCTTATACCGGCGGGCCACGAACCCCGGCAAGGAAGGGGCCCGCCCCGGAGACCACCACCCCCATGCCGCACCCCAGGCATCCCTACTTCCGCGGCCTCTCCCCCACCCTGCACATCTCCCACCGGGGAGGCTCGCTGCTGGCCCCGGAGAACACCCTGCCCGCCTTCCGCATGGCGGTGGAGCGCTACCACACGCAGGTGCTGGAGACGGACGTCCACCTCACCCGCGACGGCGAGCTGGTGGTGTTCCACGACGACACCCTCCAGCGGTGCACCAACGGCCAGGGGGCCCTCGCGGACCACACGCTGGCCGAGCTGCGGCGCCTGGATGCCGGCTACCACTTCACCCCGGACGGAGGCCGCACCTTCCCCTTCCGGGGCCAGGGCGTGCACCTGTCCACCCTCGGCGAGCTGCTGCGCGCCTTCAAGGGCGTGCGCTTCAACATCGAGGTGAAGCCGGACGTGCCGGGCATCGAGGACGCCTTCTTCCAGGTGCTGCGCGAGGAGGGCGCGCTGGAACAGGCCTGTATCGGCAGCGAGCTGGACTCCGTGGGCGAGCGGCTCGCGCGGGTGATGCCGGACGCCTGCCACTTCTACCCGCGCGACGCGCTGGCCGCCCTGGTCCTCTCCGTGCGGGCGGGCGAGCAGCCGCCGGAGGACCCGCGCTACACCGTCCTGGACATGCCCCTGTACTTCGGAGACGTACGGCTGGTGGACGAGGCCCTCCTGCGCGAGGTGGAGGCGCGCGGCAAGTGGATCAACGTGTGGACGGTGGATGAGCCCGAGGAGATGCGCCGGCTCGCCGGCGAGGGCGTGGGAGGTATCATGACGGACAGGCCGGACCTTCTGCGCCGAGTCTTGGACGAGCACCAAAAGCCGCGTTAAGCCCATGGCCCGTATGCCCCGCTCCCCCCCGCGCAAGCGCGCCCCGAAGGCCGTGACAGCCGCTTCCAACACCGCACTGCCGCTGGCCGCCTCCGAGGCTCCGGCGCCCGTGCCTCCGTCCGAGACGTCCGGGCGCAACGCGGTGCGCCGCCTGCGCGCTCCACGGGCCAAGCGCTTCGTCGCCCTGGCCGGCAACATCGGCGCGGGCAAGACGACGGCCGCGAAGATCATCAGCCAGACCTTCGGCTTCGAGCTCTTCGACGAGCCCGTCATCGATAACCGCTTCCTCAAGGACTACTACGCCAACATGGGGCGGTGGTCCTTCACCCTCCAGCTCGAGTTCCTCATCCGCCGCGTCGAGCACCACGAGCTCATCCACTCGGTGAAGAAGAGCTGCGTGCAGGACCGCACGCTCTACGAGGATCCGGAAATCTTCGCCAAGTACCTGCACGGCCTGGGGCACATGACGAACGCGGAGCTGGACCTGTACTTCGAGTACTTCCAGCGGCTGACGCGCAACATCGTGCACCCGGACAAGGTCATCTACTTCGACGTGCCCACGGTGGACGTGCTGCTGGGCCGCATCCGCCAGCGCGGCCGCGAGGAGGAGAAGGGAATCGAAAAGGGCTTCCTGCGCGGGCTCAACGGCTACTACGCCACCTTCCCCATGGTGCTGCAGACCAAGTACGGCGTGGACTGCCTGGTGATGGACGTGACGAACCAGGACATCCGCACCGGCCGGGGACGCGAGGAGTTCCTCGACCGGGTCACCACCTTCCTCGCCTGAGGTTCCGCCGTGTCCGAGCAGTCCGAGCTCCCCGCCAAGAGCGCCCGCGAGTCCGAAGTGGTGATGACGCAGATGATCCTCCCCTCGGACGCCAACGCGGTGAACACCGCCTTCGGCGGCAAGGTGATGGAGTGGATCGACATCTGCTGCGCCGTGGCCGCCCAGCGTCACTGCCGGCAGGTGGTGGTCACCGCTTCCATGGACGATCTGCACTTCCACGCGCCCATCAAGGTGGGCTGGACGGTGACGCTGCACTCGCGCGTCATCGCCACGTTCCGCACGTCGATGGAGGTGGGCGTCACGGTGACGGCGGAGAATCCGCTCACCGGCGAGAAGCACATGGCCACGAGCGCCCTGCTCACCTTCGTGGCCGTGTCGGCCAACGGCCAGCGCATTCCGGTGCCCCCGCTCGCGCTGGAGACGGACGCGGAGCGCGAGGCCTTCCGCGAGGCCGAGCAGCGGCGCAAGGAGCGGCTCTCGCGCAAGCAGACGAGCCTCGCCTGGCAGAAGGTCATCCGGCCCGGCGCCGCGGGCTGAGGCCGGACGGGGCGAAAACAGCTCCCGCGAACCCCGTGCCTCTCCCAAAGCACGGGGCCCGCGGGTCCGCCGACGACCGTTACGCTCCGCTCCACGCGGAGGGGCCGACAACCCCGAGCTCCGATGGTCCGCCGAACATGGGGGCCCGTGGTGCGCCTGTCGAGCGACGGTGCCTCCGGTATACCTCCCGGGGCTGACATGCCCGCGGCTCCCCCCTGCGCCCGTGGTCGCTCCGGGACGCGTGCGGATGGAGGCCGCCGCGGGGGTGGAGCTGTTCAGAACCGGTCCCGGCGCTACGACTCCGGTGCAGTTGCCTTCCCGGTCTGTTACGCAACGTGACGTGATGGAAGGGCGAGTGTCACAGGTGGTGCGGCACGGCAGGCGGTGGGGTAGCTCCTCGCTGGCGGTCCATGGTTTCGCCGTGCTGGTCACGGCCGCGGCCCTGCTGCTTCAGCTCGTGCTGTACCCCTCTATGAGGGCCACGCCGTTCCTCCTCTTCTTCGGCGCGGTGATGCTCTCCGCCTGGAACGGGGGATGGGGCCCGGGGCTGTTGAGCACCGGCCTTTCCGCCGTGCTGGCCGACTACTTCTTCCTGTCCCCGAAGCACGCGTTCGCCCTGGACGCCCGGGACGTCCTGTCCGTCGTTCTCTTCGCCACCATCTCCACCCTCATCATCTGGCTCAACGTGCGCGAGCGGGCCTCCCAGGAGGCCGCCGAGGCGGAGCGCGCACGGCTCCACACCATCCTCATGAGGGCGCCGGCCATCATCGCCATCCACCGGGGGCCCGAGCACGTCTACGAGCTCAGCAACCCCGTCAACGCGCAGCTCCTCGGCGGCCGGGAGTTGCTGGGCAAGCCCGTGAGGCAGGCCCAGCCCGAACTGGAGGGCCAGGGCTTCTACGAGCTGCTGGACCGGGTGTACCAGACGGGTGAGTCCTATTCCGGCAAGGAGGCTCCCGCCCACGTGGGAGACCCGGACCATCCGCGCACGGGCTACTTCAACTTCGTCTACCAGCCCATGCCCGGGCCGGACGGAAAGCCGGACGGGGTGATGGTCTTCGGCTTCGAGGTGACCGAGCAGGTGCTGGCACGGCGGAGCCTCGAGAGCGCCGAGCGGCGCCTCGCCGCCGTCACCCACAACGCCACGCTGGGGCTCTTCATGATGGACGCCCAGCAGCAGTGCGTCTTCATGAACCCCGCGGCCGAGGAGATCACCGGCTTCACCCTGGACGAGCTGCGGGGCAAGCCCCTCCATGACTTCATCCACCACACCCGGCCCGATGGAACGCCCTACCCCATGGCGGAGTGCCCCATCGACCGGGCGCTGCCCACCCGGGCCCAGGAGCAGGGAGAGGACGTCTTCGTCCGCAGGGACGGCGGCTTCTACCCGGTCGCCTTCACCGCGAGCCCTCTCCTCGAGGACGGAAGAGCCACGGGCACCGTCATCGAGTTGAGGGACACCACGGAGGACAAGCGCAAGCAGGCCGAGCGCGAGCGGCTCCTGGCCGAGTTGCAAGAGGCGGTGCGCCTCCGGGACGAGTTCCTCTCCGTCGCCAGCCATGAGCTGAAGACGCCGCTGACCCCGCTGAGTCTCAGGCTGCAGGGGCTCGAGCGCAGCATCCGGGCCGAGCCGGGCTCCCTCCTGGCGACGCGCCTGGGCAAGGAGGTGGAGGTGATGCGCCGGCAGGTGAAGCGCCTGTCGGACCTGGTGAGCGATCTGCTGGATGTGTCGCGGATCAGCACCGGCCGCATGAAGTTGCTGCTCGAGGAGGTGGACCTCTCGGAGGTGGCACGCGAGGTCCTGGCGCGCTTCGTCCCCGAGGCGCAACGCGCCGGGTGCGAGCTCGTCCTCCACGCGGAGGGACCGGTCACCGGCCAGTGGGACCGGCTCCGGCTGGAGCAGGTCCTGACGAACCTGCTGTCCAACTCCCTCAAGTATGGGCCGGGCAAGCCCATCCACATCCGCGTCGAGCAGGAAGAGGACCGGGCCCGGCTCGTGGTCCGGGACGAGGGCATCGGCATCCAGCCCGAGGCCATGGGCCGCATCTTCAACCGCTTCGAACGCGCCGTGTCCGAGCGGCACTACGGCGGGTTCGGCCTGGGCCTGTACGTGACGCGGCAGATCCTCACCGCGATGAGCGGGACGGTGTCCGCCGAGAGCACGCCCGACCAGGGCGCCACCTTCACGGTGGAGCTGCCACGCCAGCCGCCCGGGCAGCAGGCGACTCCATGAAAAAGGGGTGAGGGGCGCCTCTCCCGGGGGGAGAGGGCCTCTCCACCGTGTCTCAGGTCGAGAACGAGGTCCCGCAGCCGCAGGAGGACTTCGCGTTCGGGTTGTTGAACTTGAACCCGGCGCCCGTCACGCTCGACACGAAGTCGATCTCCGTGCCCGACAGGTACTTGTTGCTCAGCGCGTCCGTCGCGATCTTCACCCCGTCCTGATCCCAGGTGAGATCGCCCGCCTTCAGCTCGCGCACCAGGTTCAGGTCGTAGCCCAGGCCGCTGCAGCCGGCCGGCACCACGCGGATGGAGAAGAAGTAGTCCTGGAAGCCCTGGTCCTGGATGACCTTCTTCACCTGGGCCACGGCGGCCTCGGTGAGCCGCACCGGGCTGGAAGGCTCGCCCTGGGGAACGGCGGGGGTGTTGGGAGCGGGGGTGGTGGTGGTGTCCATGTAGGTCGGTCTCCTTACAGGCGCCTTATAACGCCGGACGCCAGAATTGCCATCTGCTCCAAGGGTACGGACTCCTCCCACCGGGTGAATCCGTCCCGGGAAGACACTCCAGGGGCTGGCTCGCCGGTGCCCGCCCGGACGCTCGCCTCCACGCCGGGATGGCGAGCCCCCGCTTCTCGAAGGAAAACCCCGCCGGGCCCGGGTTATACGTGGCCCCATGCCCCCCACCTTCCGCGAGCTGCTGTCCGCCACGAAGAAGGAGATCCGCGAGGTCTCCATCGAGGACGTCAAGCGCCTGCTGGACGCGCGTAGCCCCGTGAAGCTCATCGACGTGCGCGAGGGCGATGAGTACGCGGGCGGGCGGCTGCCGGGCGCGGTCCACATCCCCCGCGGCTTCCTCGAGCTGCGCATCGAGGACAAGGCCTCCCGGGACGAGGAGCTCGTCCTCTATTGCGCCGGTGGCACCCGCTCGGCCCTGGCGGCCCACACCCTTCAGCACATGGGCTACACGCGCGTGACCTCGCTGGCCGGAGGCTTCAACCGCTGGAGCGACGCCCACTACCCGGTGGAGAAGCCGGTGGTGCTCACCCCCGCCCAGAAGGAGCGCTACCGCCGCCACCTCATCCTCCCGGAAGTCGGCGAGGAGGGTCAGGCGAAGCTGCTCAAGTCCAAGGTGCTGCTGCTGGGCGCGGGCGGACTGGGCTCGCCGGCCGCGCTCTACCTCGCCGCCGCGGGCGTGGGCACGCTGGGCATCGTCGACGCGGACGTGGTGGACCTGAGCAACCTCCAGCGCCAGGTGCTCCACACCCAGGAGCGCGCCGGCCAGCCCAAGGTGCAGAGCGCCCGCACCGCCATCGAGGCCCTCAACCCCGACGTGAAGGTGGTGCCCTTCCAGGAGCGCCTCACCTCGGAGAACGTCCTGCGCATCCTCGAGGGCTTCGATCTGGTGCTCGACGGCGGGGACAACTTCCCCACCCGCTACCTGCTCAACGACGCGTGCCTCATGCTGGGCAAGCCCAACCTCCACGGCTCCATCTTCCGCTTCGAGGGCCAGGTGACCACCTTCGTCCCCGGCCAGGGCCCCTGCTACCGCTGCCTCTACCCCGCCCCGCCGCCTCCCGAGCTCGCGCCCTCGTGCGCCGAGGCCGGCGTGCTCGGCGTGCTCCCCGGCATCATCGGCCTCTTCCAGGCCAACGAGGCCCTCAAGCTCCTGCTCGGCGTGGGCGAGCCCCTCGTGGGGCGTCTGCTCACCTTCGACGCGCTCGGCACCCGCTTCCAGGAGCTCAAGCTGCGCAAGGATCCCAAGTGCCCCGTGTGCGCGCCCGGGGCCCGGGTGGAGCTCATCGACTACGAGCAGTTCTGCGCCTCGTCCGCCTGAAGGAGCCCCGCGTGCCCATCCCGGAGATCGATCCCTCCACCCTCGCCCAGCAGCTCTCCGGCCCGCCCGAGTCCCGGCCCGTGCTGCTCGACGTGCGCTTCCCCGAGGAGCACGCCTACGTGGCCTTCCCGGGCTCGGTGCTCATCCCCCTGCCCGAGCTGGACGAGCACAACGAGGAGCTGGAGGCCTTCCGCGGCAAGCGCGTCGTCGTCTACTGCCACCACGGCGTGCGCAGCCTGGACGGCACGGCCTACCTGCGCTCGCGCGGCCTGGACGCGGTGTCCCTGCGCGGGGGGATCGATCTCTACTCCCGCGCGGTGGACCCGAGCCTGCCGCGCTACTGACGCGCGCTAACGGATGTAGGCCGACAGGTCCACCGTCTTGTCGGTGATGTCGCGGGCCTTCACCTCGACATCCACCTGCACCGGCTCCTTGAGCGACGTCCCCTGCAGCACGAGGTGGTGCGAGCCTTCCACCAGCTCCAGCTTCAACCCGGGCTGGTAGAGGCCGAGCTTCTGCCCGTCCCGGTAGATTTCGATGCCCGAGACGTTGCGCGGCACCAGCTTGGGACGGAAGTAGCCCATCTGGAAGTTCTGCTCGATGGACTTCGTCTCCTGGGGCTCGCCGAAGGGCACCTCGATCTCCTTGTAGATGCCCTGCTCCTTGTTCTCCAGGATGAGCGTGTCCTGCACGTGCGCGCCGCCCATGCGGCTGAGCGGCGTGAAGCCGAGCACGGTGATGGGCTCGGAGCTGCGGCACCGCATGCCGTGGCGCACCGACACCTGCACGCGCTGGTTGGACTCGACGTTGAGGTAGATGCCCTGGCCGTCCATGGCCGAGCTGCCGAGCATGTCCAGGATGGGCCCGCGGAAGATGATGGCCAGGCCCACCAGGGACAGCGCCATCAACACCCCGAGCAGGTTCTTCAGCGGCGGAAGCGATCGGCCGCGGGCGGGCTGGGCACCCGGCTTCGAGTGGAGGGTGTTGGCGCCCTCGTCCTCCTCCTCCTCCTTGTGCAGGAAGGAGGTGCGCCGGCGGGAAGGAGCCGCGGACGGCTCGGGCATCTCCGTGCGGCTGCTGGTGCGGCGCGGCTTCGGAGCCGGCTCGGCCTGCTGGGAGGACGGAGCCATCCCCGTGCGGCGGCGCACGGGCTCCGGCGGGCGCACGGGCTCCGGCGGCGGCGGCAACATCGTGCGCTCGGGATCCTCGTCGTCCTCCATGGGCGCGGGGCGCGGGTTGACGGCCACCGAGCCGCGCGAGAGCCGCGGCTGCGGCACGTCCTCGTCCGCGGGAGGCTCACCCGGCCGGATCCCCGAGCGCCGCAGGGCGGAGGATTCGGTGCCCCGCCTCGGAGCGGGGGCCTCGATGCTGGCCCGGGTCACGTCCTGACGGCTGGGCATGCGCGCCACGGACGTGGAGCCCACGTTGGTGCGGCGCGGCGCCTCGTTGCTGGTGCGGCGGCGGGGCACTTCCGTGGCGGGAGGCGCTTCCCACTCCTCCACCTCCGGCACGTCCCCCATCGGCTGGGTGCTCGACTCCGTGCGCTTGTTGACGACCCCTGCGCGCGTCCCCGTGCGCCGCTGCTGGGGCATCTCGCCCGGCGGCGCTTCCCAGTTCATGTCGGCGGCGCTCGTCTGGGTGCCGGTGGAGCGCGGATCCCCCCGCTGGCTGCTCCGGGACGGAGGCGGCGGAGGCGGCGGCTCCTCCTCGAGCGGAAGCTCCGGCACCGCCGGCATCGCCGACATCGACTCCTCGCTGCGAGGCTCCGGATTGCCGCTGCGCTTCTCCTCGTCCAGCCGGTCCGCGAAGAGCGTCTCCATCAGCTCGGAGATCTGCACCGAGCCGGCCACCCACCGCTGGCCAACGAGGAACTCCTCCAGCGCGAGCTGCAACTGGCGCGCGTCCCGGTACCGGTCATCCGCGGCCTTGGCCAGCGCGCGCATCACCACCGAGTCCAGCTCCGGAGGACAATCCGCCACCTGCGAGGGCGGGAGGATGTTGCACTCCATGGCCGCCTGCAGCGTGCCCAGCTCCGACTCCCGCTTGAGCGGGCGCGTGCCGGTGAGCAGCTCGTAGAGCACCAGGCCGATGGCGAAGATGTCCGCGCGGTGATCCAACGGCTTGCCCGCGGCCTGCTCCGGCGCCATGTAGGCGAACTTGCCCTTGATGGCGCCCGACTTCGTCGCCGTGGCCTGGTCCGCCGCCTTGGCGATGCCGAAGTCCACCAGCTTCACCGAGCCGTCGAAGCTGATGAGGATGTTCTGCGGCGAGATGTCGCGGTGCACCACCTTGAGGGGCTTGCCGTTGTCGTCCGTGCGCGTGTGGGCGTAGTAGAGGCCCTCGCACGCCGAGGCGACGATGCGGATGGCCAACGGCCGGGCGATCCACCCGCCCGCGTTGTACGCCTTGCGCATCACCCGGCCGAGATCCTCGCCATGGATGAACTCCATGGCGATGAAGTACGTGCCGTTGGCTTCGCCGAACTCGTACACCTGGGCGATGTTCGGGTGGTTGAAGCGCGCGGCGATGCGCGCCTCGTTGCCGAACATGCCCACGAACTCCTGATCCTCCGCCAGGTGCGGGAGGATGCGTTTCACCACGACGTTCTTGGCGAACCCCTCGATGCCCCGCTGACGCGCGAGCCACACCTCGGCCATGCCGCCGGTGGCGAGCTTCTTGAGGAGCTGATATTTCCCGAAGAGTTGAGGGTTCATCCCGGGTTGCTCGCCGGGGGGAGCAAGCGCGAAGTGGAAGACATCAGGGCGGCTCATCTTAGGCGAGGGGCCGGGGCGAGGCAAAGACGGCCCGCACGAAACCTGTGGTTCCCTCTGATGGCCGGCCTGTGGCTGGCCTCGGCGGCCATGGCCGGCCCCCTGCCCGGGGAGCCCACGGATCGGATCGAGCTCACGGCCCACGAGGACGCCCTGGCGCTCTCCTGGTCGGACACCGAGGAGCGGCTCAAGGGGAGCATCCGCCCCGCCGTCCCCCGGGCCGGAGAGCCCCTCCACCTCAGCCTCCAGGTGGGCAGCTTCGAGGGAGAGCCCTTCACGGGCCCCCTCATCATCACCCTGCGCGAGGAGGGGTCCTCCCATGGGCGGAGCGTCACCGTGAAACGGAGCGGGGAGCAGTGGCAGACCACCTTCACCCCCGAGCGCGAGGGCCCCTACCTGCTCGACGTGAGCTTCCGCACCACCCGGCACAAGGCGCTCCATGCCGCCCTCCAGGTGAGGCCGTCCCCCCTGCCCCAGCGGCTCGGGTTGGCCGTGCTCGGCCTGGGGGGCCTGGTGCTGGTCGGGTACACGATTCGCAGCCTCCTGAAGGGAGAGCGGGCAGAAGAGCGCCCCCTGCCCTCGTCCGCCGTGGAGCCCGTCCCCGCCGGGGACACTCCCCCGCTCCCGGCCCCTGCCGATCCCATCGCGGCACAATCCGCCCTTCCCGGGGCCGAGGCACCGCCCACCAGCGAACCTCCGGCCACGCCGGTTGATGCCGGGGAGCAACCTCCAGACTCCGCTCCGAAGACGTCCGAGGGGGAGCCGCCCTCCTGATCAACCTCTGGCCGTGAGCAGCAACAATCCTTCACGCCGCGCGCGCTGTCCGCGGGGTGCAGGGAGTCAATGACGCCCCAACTCCCTGTTCCAGGCCCACAATTGCCCGCTCACCGCGTATCTGTCGGCGCTGGAGACATCCTCGAACTTCTCCGGGGGAAGCGCGCGGAGGCGCTCGCGCAGGAAGTCCGGGTCGCTGAGCGCCTCGCGGTGCTTCAAGTCGGCGTCCATCTCCACCACGGCGGGCATCACCCGGAGCACGGCCTCCTCACACTCCTCGCGGGTGGCGCGAGCCATGCGCTCCACTGTCAGGGCCAGGTGCTCTCGGACCGACGCCGGGCCTCCGGGGCACCAGGCCTCCAGGGTCTTGCCGTAGATATCGTCCATGAGCTCGTCCAGCGTGTACTTCTGATCGAACGACCAGAACGCGTAGCGCGGGCCCTGGAGCACCTCCCAGAAGCGCAGCAGCGAGGCGAGCCGGTTCGCCATGCGCTCCGCGCTCCACAGCGGTGGCGGATACACGGTATATCTGAGGACGCCCCAAGGGGTGCTCAGGCAGAAGGACTCAAAGGCTTCCTTCATGCGTTGACGCTCCTCCTTCGACAAGCCTTCATTCAAGTCCTTGGAGACGGCGCCGAACATGTGCATCCGCCAGAGGGGGTCGCCCGTGTCGAAGTCGGCCGCGGAGTGCATCACCAGCACCTCGCCGGGCAGTACCTGGCGCATCTGCCGGGGCTGGGGAAAGGCACCGGTCTTGCGGTACTCCCGGGCCCACCAGTGGCCCTCGTCTCTCGCCTTGCGGAGGATGGCGGCTTTGGTGCCGTAGAGCCACGCTGGAAACTCGAGCACCGAGGAGGGTTCCGGGGTCATGGCTTTTCGCCCTACCACAGCGGTCAGATGCGCCTCAAGCGTCAGGCGCCCGCTCAGCGGCAGTCCACAGGCAGGTAGACCTGGCCCTGCGTCACTCCGGGCCCTGGCGTGCGCCAGGACAACTTCCAGAGTGCGCCCCCGTTCTCGACTTCTGCTCCCGCTCCCACTTCTCGAGCCTCTCGACGATGGAGACGGGATGGATGGCGCGGTGGTGGAGGTTCTCGTGGAAGACCGCGAGGTGGTACTCCCCGCCAATCAGGATGAAGGCATGCGTCGGTGGCGCGAGCTGCTTCGCCAGCCAGTCCTCCGCCTCCTCATGAGAGACAAAGGAGGCCACGGTGGCGGGAGGCCCCTCCTCCATCAATAGCCGGATGAGCATCTCCACGGTGAACTGCGGGAGGAGCCCCCGGCGGTTCAGCTCGCGGAAATAATAGAACTGATAGTACTCACCGGCGACCAACACCTGTCCTTGAGCTGGCGGCTCGGGCTGATGGTCGAGCCAGGCCTTCGCCTCCTCGCGCGTCCTGAACGATGCGAAGACGTGCGGCGGCCTGGGGGCAAGTGCATCGCGGCGAAACGCCTCGAACGCCGTGTGCTGACCGGTCGAGGCGATGAAGTGGAGTGCGTCGATGACGACCGACGCCAGCTCCTTCTCCTCCGGCAGGTGGAGCTCTCCTCGGATCCGGACCAGGAGCCCCGCCGCTTCACCCAGGAGCGTCTCGATGGAAGTCTTTCCCCCAGAGGGCGGGAGAGCGGCACCGGGGCTCCGGCGATAGTCCTCGAAGCGGTAGTCCTGACCCAACTCGGAGATGAACAACAAGGCATCTCTGGCCACCAGGAGCAGCTCGCTCTCCTCGGGAGAGGTCTGCTCCGTCCGGTACCTTCCAATGATCCGTGGAGCCTCGAAGCTGATGATCTCCCCTATCGTCATTGTGGCACCTCGGCGAAGAGCAGGACGGGAGCGAGCAGCACGATGCCTCCAGCGCAGACGGCAACATGGAAAGCCACCCCCGCGATGACGACAACGGCTCCGAGCGCGAGCTCATCCTGGTGGCGCTTGAGCCAATCGACTGCGGTGTCGATGGCTTCGAACCTCACAGGCTCACGGCCCGCCTCTCCCTGGCAGTTGGCGAGCTGTTTCATGCAAGCGCTCAGGCAGTAACTCTTCTTCCCGGTCCGCCAGGGACCGTACTGCTTGGAATCGTAGATGTATTTGTCGACCTGATGGATTCTCGTGCTGGCCTGGCATTCCGGAACGCAAATTTCATACTGGCGTTCGCATTCCGCCGCATTGAGTGAGACTCGGACGATGCGGCCCTCGCCGGCCGGGACGCTCGCCAGACTCCGGGACTCCGTCAGGTCGAAGTCCTTGGCGGGTTTCCAGGTGTGGGTCGCCTGCCCATCTGCCGTCTTCTCGATGACGAGCACGTACCTGGACAGGTCCCGCGGCCCGGATGGGCCTGCGACCATCGGCCCGGTGGCGCTACAGGAGCCAAGGAGAAGACTCAAGCTCAACTCCATGAGCTTCCGCACCATCGTTCTGATGTTCATATAGAAGTAGCTGTGTTCCCGTGGGGCCGAAGCCCATCAGCACTACTGGCTTGTCGCGCACTCAGGCGGCCCCCGTCAATGGCCCTCCTCAATCCCTCGGCGCCCCTCCCTTGCGCGAGAGGTCCGTCTGGATCGCCTCGAACTGCTCCAGGGCCGCGCGCAGGTCGTCCACGATCTCCCCGGCAATCACATCCGGAGCAGGCAGGTTCGCGGAGTCCTCCAATGACTCGTCCTTGAGCCAGAAGATGTCCAGGCTCACCTTGTCCCGCTGGAGCAGCTCCTCGTACCCGTACGAGCGCCAGCGCCCCTCCGGAGCCTTCTTCTCGGACCACGTCGCCTTGCGCTGGTGCCGGTTCTCCGGCAGGTAGCAGGCAACGAACTCGTCGAGATCCGCCCGCTTCAGCGGGTTCGTCTTCAGCGTGAAGTGCTTGTTCGTGCGCAGGTCATAGACCCAGAGCTTCTCGGTCCACGGCTTCTCCCGGCCCGGCTTCTTCTCGAAGAACAGCACGTTCGCCTTCACGCCCTGCGCGTAGAAGATGCCCGTCGGCAACCGCAGCAGCGTGTGCACGTCGCACTCGTGGAGCAGCTTGCGGCGAATCGTCTCCCCCGCTCCGCCCTCGAAGAGCACGTTGTCGGGCACCACCACCGCCGCCCGCCCGTTCACCTCCAGCAGCGTCTTGATGTGCTGCACGAAGTTGAGCTGCTTGTTGCTCGTGGAGGCCCAGAAGTCGTCGCGCACGACGGTGAGGGCCTCTTTCTCCTGCTCGCCCTCCTCGTTGATGACGGTGACGGAGGACTTGCGGCCAAAGGGCGGATTGGAGAGCGCGATCTTCCACCGCTTGCCCGGGTCGCCGCGAATGGCGTCATCCACCACGACGAGGGGCGTCTCATCCCCGCCAACGCCGTGGAGCAGCAGGTTCATCGTGCACAGGCGGGCGGGCGTATCGGCGATCTCCCACCCCCGCAGCGCCTCCAGCTTGAGGTGCTTCTTCTGGTCCTTGTCGAGCCTGTTGTTCCGGGCAATGTAGTCGTGGGCCACGAGCAGGAAGCCGCCAGTGCCCACGGCCGGGTCCACGATGGTCTCCCCCGGCTTGGGCTGCACCACGTCCACGATGGCGCGGATCAACGCTCTCGGGGTGAAGTACTGCCCGGCCCCGGACTGGCTGGCCGTCTTCTCCAGCAGGCCCTCGTAGGCGTCGCCCTTCACGTCGGCGTCGAGGCTCGACCACTGCTCGCGGTCCAGCAGATCCACGATGAGGCGGCGGAGCTTCGCCGGGTCTTGAATCTTGTTCTGGGCCTTGCGGAAGACCAGACCCAGCGTCCCCTTCGACTTGCCCAGCTTCTCCAGCAGATGGCGATAGTGGGTTTCGAGCGCGTCGCCCTCCTTGCTCATCAGGCTGGGCCAGTCGAAGCCCTTGGGTACAGGGGAGGGACGGTTCCACGGAGCCAGGGTCTGCTCGTGCGCCATCTTGAGGAAGAGCAGGAACGTGAGCTGCTCGATGTAGTCGCCGTAGGAGAGGCCATCGTCCCGGAGGACATCGCAGTAGTTCCAGAGCTTCTGGACGATCTGGGCCGAGTGGTTGCTCATCGTGTTGCCTTCATCTTGGGGACGGCGGTGGTCTGCTTGGCTCGGCCCTGTTTGGGTACGGACTTGTTCTCCACGGAGGCAGAGATGCGCTCAAGGAGCTTTGAGGCGGGTTCGTCTGTTGCCTCTTGCGGCATCAGTTTTCCTGCGAAAGCATGGGCAAGAACCGCGCTCCTCAACTGAGCGGCTAACGCGAGGTTCTTGACTACGGCAGCACCTGCAGCGTCAGCGACGGAGAGTTGTGCGTCGATCTCGGCAACGATTCGCCCCTGCTCGGCCAGTGGAGGGAGGGGCACCCATATCTCTCGAAAAAGGGGGATGGTGAGCCTGAGTCTTGTTGTTCCGAACGCGAGACCGCTTGCAACACTTCGCGCGCTGTCCGAATTGAGAAAGTGCATCAAGAACTTGGGAAGAACGAGTCGGTCATCTGCGCGCATGGCGATGACATCGGGAGTGACCATCGCTGGACCGAGTGTCGATGGGAAAAGCGCCGCGACCCCCGGAGGCTCACCCAGTTTTGTGACCAGCAACTCCCCACCCCATACTGAGTACTCGTCCCTGAATCGCTCCTCCCAAATCTTGCGGTCCATGAAGCCCGGCTTGTGGGTCAAGTACCTGCCGGGCGCTACGTGACGTAGAAAGATGATGGGTATGCCCTCATCTCGAAAATCGCGCGCTTTGAAAATCGTCCCGAAGGGCCCTGCGAAGATCCCGCCTCGCCCGGCGATCGATAGGTCTTCCATCCTCGCCCACGCCCACCCATCCGGAAGGGTAGGACGGCTCGACACGTCTGCAGAAGTTGGCTTAGCCAAGCCAGTCTTCGTGTCGTTGCCCTTGGGGGGCTTCCCGGCCGCCTTCATCATGGCGAGCTGATCGGCCTCCCAACGGCCGCGGCGCTCCTTGAGGATGCGGGCGAGGAGTTTGTCGGCGGGCGCGTAGTCGCGCTTCTCGCGGCGGGCGAGTTCAGCCTCGGTCGGAACCAGCCGCCCCTCGCACGCGGCCTTCAGGACCGAGGCCCGGTAGCGCTTGAGCTGGGCCTGTACGCGCTTGAGGGCGGCGACACCGGCATCGAGACGGGTGAACTGCTTTTCGATTTCTTCGGCTATACGCGCTTGCTCGAGTCTCGGCGGAACTGGAACGGGAAACTGAGCGAGTTGGTCGAAATCGACGCGAGGGCGATCACCCTCGTTTAAGTGCGACGCGAAGGATACGAAATCCGCCGAGTTAAGAAGATACGATAGGTAGCGCGATTCGAGGGCTGCTGAGGGCGGTAACACAATGAACTCTGCCGAGCAGAGCCCATCAACGTTGGCTAACCAAACCTTGTTCAGATACGGCCGAAGGCGACCATAGAGGATGTCGCCTCGATGGAATCGAACTCCTGAACTCTTCATGGTTCCAGCGGGGACGGTGCCCAGCAGGCGCATCGAATGCGCCTCGACATGCTCCATCCCAACGTACGGTAGCTCCGGCAATTCGCTGGGCAGAATTCGCGGGCGAGTAGGCGCGACTATACGCCCCAGTGGAACAACTGACCAATTCGACGGCAACCCAGGGTTGCTCATGCCACCAGCACCTCATTTAGCTCTTCGAGCAGCTCATCGAGCTTGCCCGCGAATACCTGATGGACCCGTCCGAGCCCGCCCTTCTGGTTGAAGGGCACGTCCTCGAAATCGTCTCTTTCTATCCTGAAGCTCGCGGCGACGTGGTCCTTGATGAGCGCCAGCCACTGGCGCTGCTCCTCTGAGAACTTCCGCCCCCGGTTCTCCTGCTGGGCGAGCCAGTTCTGGAACCGCTCCTCCACCTGATCCGTGAAGGGCACCAACTGCCGGTCCTTGTGGAGCGCGAAGCGCACCAGCGACACGATGTCCGTGAGCAGCCGCTGGCCCCCGGCCCCGCGCACCTTCGACTTGTCGAGCGTCTCGTACGCACGCCAGAGCGCCTCGGGCGTCCACGTCCGGGGCGGGGCCTTGATGTCCTCGGCCAGCGCCTTGATGTCCGTGAACGTGAGCCGCTTCGCGTACGGCTGCGCGTACAGCACCTGGATGGCGGTGAGCTCGTCCTTGTGCTCCTCGATGTACTGCTCGAAGGATTGCACCAGCCCGCGCGCCTTCTCGGTGGCGGCGGCGTCGAAGCCCGCTCCCAGCACCGTGTCCACGCTGACCGTGTCGAGCGTCTGCTCGAACCCGCGCTTGATGAAGGCGAGCTCGTTGCGCAAGTCCGGGTTCGCCGCCAGCGGAGCCACCGCCGCCCGGATCACCGCCTCCGCTGCCTTGGCGACCTGCGCCGCCGTGGGCTCTTCTCCGGTGAGCAGCTTGTTGGCCACCCGCGCCTCCTCGACGTGCCTGTCCGGATCCAGCGCCTCCACCAACCCACCCACCAGCTCTTCCAGCGACTTGCCCTGCGCCAACCGGGCGAGCCGCTCCTTCTCGGGCTTGCCCAGCCGCTGATTCATCCGGGCCAGGCGGCTGGCCAGCGAGGAGATGACCGCGCGGTCCGTGCCGCCGGCGGCCACCACCTGGAGCAGCTTGTCGAAGGCCACGGCGGGCTGCTTCTCCAGCGGGCGGGTATCGACGAAGTCGCTCTCACACATGCCCACGCAGTCCACGAGGATGAAGTGCGTCTTGGCGGGGGCGTCGGGCGTCACCGACTGGAGGTCGCTCGGGCTGATGACGCGGACCCCGCGCCCCTTCATCTGCTCGAAGAAGTTTCGGCTCTTCACCGTGCGCATGAACATCACGATTTCCAGCGGCTTGATGTCGGTGCCGGTGGCGACCATGTCCACCGTCACGGCGATGCGCGGGTGGTAGGAGTTGCGGAACGAGGAGAGCAGATCCTCGGGCTTGATGCCGGTGGACTTGTAGGAGACCTCCTCGACTTCCTTGCCGCCGGGCCCCTTCTTCTTCGTGACGATGCGAGCGGTGCCCGTGCGGTAGGTGATCTTCTCGCAGAACGCGTTGCCCTTGCCGAACTCCTCGCGGACGACGCGGACGATGTCGTCGGCGTGGGAGTCGTCCTTGGCGAAGATGAGCGTCTTGGGGACTTCCTTGCGGCCGGGGAAGATCTCGGTGAAGAGCCGGTCCTTGAAGGTGCGGATGACGGTGCGCAGCTGGTCCTCCGCCACCACGTCCCGGTCGAGCTGGTTGGCGGAGTAGGTCAGGTCCTCATCGAGCTTCTGCCACCGGACGGCCCGGGACTCGCGGTCGCGCTTGTCCACGAAGAGGCCCGCCTCCACCTTCGAGCCGCTCTCGGTGATGCGGGTGCGGATGCGGTACACGTCGAAGGGCACGTTCACGCCGTGGCCGACGGCGGCCTCGTGGCCGTACTCCATGACGAGGTTCTGGTGGAAGAAGCCGAGGGTCTGCTTGGAGGGCGTCGCGGTGAGGCCGATGAGGGACGCGTCGAAGTACTCCAGCACCTGGCGCCACAGGTTGTAGATGGAGCGGTGGGCCTCGTCGGTCCACAGGAAGTCGAAGAACTCGACGGGGATGCTGGGGTTGTAGGAGACCGGGTGCGGCTGGGTGCTCAAGTCGGTGAGCCGGGTGAAGGCGGAGATTTCCTCGTCCTCTTCCTTCAGCTCCTTGCCCGAGAGCATGGCGTAGACGCGCTGAATGGTCGCGATGCAGACCTTGGCCACCGGGTCGAGCTTGTTCGAGGTGAGGTGCTGGACGTTGTACAGCTCGTGGAACTTCCGGCCGTCGTCTGGGGTGACGTACTGCTGGAACTCCTTGAGCGTCTGGCGGCCGAGGTTGGCGCGGTCCACGAGGAACAGGACTCTCCTGGCTCCACCGAACTTGATGAGCCGGTAGATGGAGCTGACCGCGGTGAAGGTCTTCCCGGAGCCGGTGGCCATCTGGATGAGGGCGCGCGGCTTGCCGTCGTACAGGGAGGCTTCGAGGTTGCGCACGGCCTTGAGCTGGGCGGGCCAGAGGCCCTTGGGCTCGACGTCCGGCATCTGGCGGAGGCGCAGCCGCAGGGTGGAGGGCAGGAGACTGCGCGGCGCGGGCTTGCCGTTCTCGAGGGGGAGCAGCGGGGGTGGGTTCTGCTCCGGGTCGAGCCACTCGGCCAGGGTCTCGGGCTTGTGGAAGTGGAAGAGGCGGCGGCTGCGGGGGTCCGGATCCAGGCGGTTGGTGAACTGCGTCTCCACGCCCGTGCTCTCGTAGAGGAAGGGCAGCGGGACGGAGTGGGCGGGGTAGAGGGGGGGCACGCCGCGCGCGTACTTCTCCGACTGCACCTCGATGCCGGTGAGGCGGGTGCCCTCTTTCTTGGCTTCGATGACACCGGCCAGCTTCCCGGCGACGTAGAGGACGTAGTCGGCCTTGCCATGGCCGGGAGCCAGGGGGAACTCGCGGACGGCCACCCCGAGCCCGGCGGTGAGGTTGAGCCTGGCGAAGTCCTGGACGTGCCAACCCGCGCTCTGGAGCGCGGCATCAATGTTCTCGCGGGCAACAGCTTCGGGCGTTGGCATCGGGCGCCGATGTTCGCTGAAAGCCCCGCCCACGGCGATCTCGAAACTTCCAGCCCTCCGGGTGCCCGGTCAGGGGCGACGACTTTTCGGGCACGAGGGGGAAATCGGCCGTCACTTGTAGTCGACTACAAGTGTAGAATCATAAATATGTAGGATAAATATTACTTCACTTGTAGTCGACTACAAGTGACGGGCGCTTGGGGCCATCCACCCGCTTGGGCAGCGAATCACTCCAAGCTGACGACAGGGTGCGTACTCGTCAGGCCGTAGCCCGGCAGCGCGCGCACCCGGGCGGCCACCTCCCCCAGTGTGCGCCCGGTGAGCGCCCCCACCGCCAGGATCATCGCCCGCGCCGCGTCCGTGCCCAGACGCGGGCGAAGCCCTCGCCCGCCTCGCGCAGCTCGCCGAAGGTGCTGGCCCCATGCGCCCGGGTGGCCATGAGGGCCCAGCCGTCCATTGGACTCGTGGCATTTCGCTCGACGCTGACAGGCCACCGCACGTGTTCCTCGCCGTGTATCAGTAGACGATGAAGTCGCACTTCTCGAGAGCAGCCTTGAATGCCTCTTCCGTGATGTCCAACCGCTTGGCCTCAGCGGGAGCGTAGTAGCTCAAGGCAATCGTGGAGCGCGGGTGCTTGTAACGGTTTTCTGGACTCTGATCCAACATGGAGGTCAGCCTGCGGCCAAACACTTTGGGCCACGGCAGGTCGCGCAGTTCGTCGGCGCGACGGATAGGGTCCAGGAGGGTGAAGCAGGGCCACTTGGGAAACTGGAGGCTGCGGGGGTCATCTCCATGGAAGCGGCAGGCATCCAGGCGGGCCTCGGAGAAGTCACAGTCCTCGATGGAGCCCCGCTGATACTCCGGCTCCTTCCCATATTCGGGCCAGTGCCCGAAGTCGCACCCCGACAGCCGCCCCTTGAACCGGCAGCCCTTGAGGGAGGCAGTTATCCATTGCTGGTAGTTCTTCAGCTCCTGTTTCACCTCGAAGGTGCAGTTGATGAACCGAGCCCGATTGAGGCTCAGGCCCCGAGCGGACACCTTCAGCACGAGGGTACAGTTATTCAGCGTCAGGTTGGGACCAAGGATGTAGTTGGCCTCTTTGTCCGTCAGCTCCAGCCGCTCGTTCTCGATTTCCCGGTCCTCGAAGATGACGTTCCCGAGCCAATCCATCGCCGCCCCTTTCAGAAGGTGAGCATCCGGTAGAACTCGCCCGCCATGCGCCTGCCATGGCGTGCGAGGTTCGACGCCGTCCCGGAGAGAATCTCGTACTTGTATCCTCCGGGCGAGGGGTCCACCACATCGACTCCCTGCTGCTTGAACCGGTAGAGCCGCTCGAACTGTTTTTTCACCGTCTCGTGCACGAAGCGGCCCCGGGCCTCGCGCTCCAGCAGGTGCGCCAGCCAGTATTCGCCCTGGTCCAAGGCTTCCTTGATGGCGTCTGCCTCTCTCGGCGAGAGCCGGTGGGGCCCCCATTGCTGGGCGGCCTCGGTCACGGCCTTCTGGAGCCTGTCACCCACCTCGTCCCGGACGGGGATGTCGTGGAGGGAATAGCCAGGAGGCAGGTGCCAGCGCTGGCCGTTGGGGAGAATCACCTGCAGGTTGCCGCCCCGGTGACGGATGGCCACGATGGCCGAGGAGCCGCCCCCGGAGGACGCCCCGCCGCCCTGCCCCTTCTTGAGCATCACCACCGCCAGGGGGCCATGCGGGGTGGCCGCGACCGTCTCCACCGCCACCACCGCCCGGGCCAACGCCCCCTCCTGGGCCGCCATCACTTCCAACCGCCCCAGCACCGCGGCCCCACCGCCCTGCGCCTGCCACTGCGCACTCGCCAGGCCGTAGCCCGGGAGCGTGCGCACCCTCGCCGCCACCTCCCCCAGCGTGCGCCCGGTGAGTGCGCCCACCGCCAGAATCATCGCCCGCGCCGCGTCCGTGCCCAGCACCCGGCCAAAGCCCTCGCCTGCCTCGCGCAGCTCGCCGAAGGTGCTGGCCCCATGCGCCCGGGTGGCCATGCGCGCCCAGCCGTCCATCAGCCCCCAGAGCGTGTCCACGCCCAGCCACGCCACCAGCACGACGGACAGCCCGGCGGCCAGCAGCTTGGTGGTTGGCTCGGGCACCAGCCAGAGGGCCAGGTACGTGCCCAGCGTCCACATGCACGAGGCCATCAGTACCTGGGGGCTCAACTCCCGCCCCAGCGCCGCCTTCGTCTCCTCCAGCACCGAGCCGAAGGCCAGGGCCAGCGCCAGCGTGCGCCGGTCGTCCGTGCGCAGAAAGGGCCCATCGTCGAACAGGCGCAGGCAGTCGCCTCCGCCCCAGGCCCGGGTGCACCACAGCAGGTACGTGTCACGCAGCGCCGCGTCCGCCTCGGGCACCAGCCGGCCGTCCTCCTCCACCGGCACCAGGGAGAGCACCTCGCCCTTGTACACCTCGGCCACCCACGTCCCGCTCAACTGCCACGCTTCCGGGTGCTGCTCCACCTGGCCCTTCAGCCACTCGCGCGCCGCCTCGCGCGGGCTCTTGCCGTGGTGTTGCACCTCGCGGGCGATACGCTGCACGGCGCGCTGGAAGTCCACCCGGGCCACCGGTACGGGCCGCGTGGTGCCACGGCCCGGCTCCAGCACCACCACCTCGTACACCACCGCCCCCTCCAGGCCGGGCTCCGAGGCGGGCGCCTCCCGGGGCGCCGGGGGCGGCGTGAGCGACGCGGGGCGCATGCTCCCCATCAGCGTGCCGCCCGGAGGATGGCCCGTCGCGCACGCCGAGACGAGGCACAGCACGAGCCACACCCACCCGCGGCGCGGCGGCACACCGGCCGGGGGGGACTGCTTCAGACGGGGGGACATGCCGCACCGCTCCCTCCAGCCCTGGAGGCTGGTGTCGGGGTTTCCGGGAGTACACGGAAACGCGGGTGCGGTCGTCAAGGCACCGGGTAGGGAGGGTGGTGCAGGACGTAGATGGTTGTCCGGGGAGGCGCGGGCGCTAGGGGAAGGTGACGTGGCCGAGAGTCACGGTGCGCTTCTGCTCCGCGTCCCAGAGCACGAGGGTGTACGTGCCCCGGACTTCCTTCTCGGAAGCGGGTACCTCCACCACCACGCGGTGCTCTCCCGGCTCGCCCTTCGCGGCAGCGACTGCTTCACCCGGGATGACGGGCTCCGGCTGCCAGAGGGGCAGCGGTTTCAGCACCTCGCCCTTGGGGCCGCGCAGCACCGCGCCCGCCGCCACCCACGGCAGCGTCCCGGAATTGTCCAGCTTCAGCTCCACCGCCACCCGGCCCTCCGCGCGGTAGCTGCGGGCTTCCTGAAGGCGCAGGGCATTGCCCCTGGCCTGCGTGACGCTCTCCGTCAGGATCTTGAAGAGGATGCCTCCTTTCCCCAGCAACCCGGAGGCCAGCACGCCCCTCAGTCCCTCGGGGGCGCCGCGCCCCTCGCGCAACTGGCGCACCTCCTCCTGGCACTGCCGGGCCTCGGCCTGGGCCGCCTTCTCCCCCTCCCGGAAGGATTCCACCGGGCGGGGCGCGCGGAACACCTTCACCTGCGACAGGCCCAGCGCCGGGTGAGCCCGCAGGTGGAAGCTGGCGCACGCGGGGGCCGCGCCGTCCGCGAAGCACACCTCCAGGTTGAACTGCTCCCCGGCCTCCATCTGCTCCGGCGGCACCAGGAAGAGGCTCTGCTGCCCGGGGGCCACGTCCCCGAAGCGCCCCCGTTCCTCCAGCCGCAAGGACTCGGGCTGGAGCGGGGTGTCGAAGCGCAGCGTGAGGGGCACGTCCGGGCTGATACACACCACGGACGGCTGTGCGGGCGGCTCGGCCAACAAGTCGAGGCGGGGGCTCGCCGCTTCACACCCGTCCGGAGGGGACGGCAGGGCGGCCTGGGGGGAGGAGGCGAGGAGGGCCAGCGCGAGCAGGCCCACGGGGGACGCGAGGGGCACGGAGTCAACCTCCAGGGGAAGGCGGGGCGGGGTGACGCGAGGCGTTGGCCTCTACCACACCGCGCCGGGCCCGTGCCGCCCGCGCCTACTCGAAGCGCTCCACCGCCCGCACGTACTGGGTGGAGAAGACGACGGCGTCGTCCGCGGGCCCACCGACATCCTTCCGCTCCACGCCCGGGGGCTCCCCCCACCGGGTGTACCCCCCGATAAGCTCCAGGCAGACGGGGTACGTCTCGCCGGTGCGCGTCCGGGCCTGGGTGAAGCGGCCGTACACGCGCTCGGGCCCGAGGTAGAGCCGCCCGGTGAGCTCGCTCCCGGCCAGCGGCCCGAAGTTTGTTTCCGTCGTAAAAACCCGCATGGGCGTGGACTCGCGCACGGTGACGCGCTGGGCGCTGCCGTCCACGGGGAACTGCGCAGAGGCCGTTTGACTGATGCGAATGCCCAACTCCTCCATCGTCTTCACGGCACCCGGAGGACAGTCGGCGGGCTGGGGCGGAGGGCGCACCACCTGGGGCGTGCTGGTGCAGCCGGAGAGCAGCACGGTGCACAGGCCCACCACGCACGTCTCCTGGCGGGTGGGGACGCAGCGCGGGTCCTTGCGCTGCGGCCGGGCGGCGGGCTTCGGGCGGGTGTCGTTGTCGCGGGGCATGGGGGCGGGAGTGGGCGCGGGGGAAGAGTCGGCGGAAGCAACCGCGCCCCCTCCAGCTTCAGACGACGCGTCCGGCGCCGCCACTTCGCGGACAAGCCCGGGGTGAGGTGTCGGGGAGCCCGCCCCCACCCCAGGAGGTAGCGGTGCCGCCAAAGGGGCGGAGGCCGGTGGGCGCTCCGCCCCGGACTCCGGGCGGAAGCGGAGGGCCCACGTGCCTGCCAACACCAGTACACCCACCAGCAACGCGAGGGGCAGCGCACGCGCTCGCGGACCCGGAGGCGCACGGCCCGCCGGGGTGGACGGCGGGAGCACCACGAGCGCGGCGGCGCCCTCCACCTCGTCCACCGGGGCCCGGGGCGCGGGGGGCTCCCTCGGCGCCTCCTGCTGCGCTGGCACCAGGGCAGCGGCTGGCACCTCCTGCTGCGCTGGCTGGCGCCGGACCTTGCGCACCCGTCCGCGCCGGGGCATCGCCGCCACGACATGCCGCAGGAAGCGCTCGTGCGAGTCGCGCTCCCCCACCTGGCCGGGTATTTCCTCCGTGGTGCGCACCTCTGGGGCGTAGGGGTCCATCAGCGGCACGTCCCAGTCCTCCCCCGCCCCCGCCAGCGCCGCCTCCAGCGCCGCGGCCACCGCCTCCATGTCCGCCAGCCTCGCTTGGGGCTCCTTCTCCAGCAGCCGCAGGCACACCCGGCCCAGCGCCTCCGGCACGCGCGGGTTGTCCTCGTGCGGCGCCACGGGCGTCCGGGTGCGGAGGTCCTTCACCATGTGCGGGTTGCCCATGCGCGAGCCGAAGGGCAGCCTGTCGGTGAGCAGCTCGTACAGGGTGACGCCCAGGGCCCACACCTCGTCGGCCACGCCCGGCCGGTAGCGCGCGGTGTCCTCCGGGTGCTCCGCGAGGAAGCGGTACGCCTCGGGGCTGGTGTACTCGGGCGTGCCCGGTGGCAGCCGCCACAGCCGCGGCAGCGTGGGGCGGCCCTCCAGGTGCCCCACCCCGAAGTCCACCCACACGGGCCTGCCGTCCGCCCCCCTCACCAGCAGGTTGTCCGGTTTGATGTCCCGGTGCAGCACGCCCTGGCGGTGCACCACCCCGAGCGCCTGTGCCGCCTCGCGCATCAGCGTGGCGGCCTTGCGCGCCGAGGGGTTGTGCTCCAGGGCATGCCTCAGCAGCGGCAGTCCCTCCACGTACTCCATGACGAGGTAGAGGTAACCCTCGTCCGGGTAGGGCCAGCGCCCATGGCCCAGCACCCGCACCACGTTGGGGTGCTGGACGTGGCGCAGAATGTCCATCTCCAGCTCGCCCCAGGGGTTGTCCGGGTGCTCGCGGAAGAACTTGAGGACACAGGAGCGCCCGGAACACTCGGCGAGGAAGACATGCCCCTGGCCGCCCTGGCCCAGCGGGCCCACCACCCGGTACTGGCCCACCCACTCCCCGGGCTCGGGCAGCCTGTACACCCGCGCGCTGACTCTCAGCATAGGTGACCTCCCAAGTCCGGAGGCTAACATGACGCGGCGGATTCTCCGTGGCGCCGCCCTCCGTCACCCGGCCAGGACGTGCCAGGACGCTTCGAGCGCTCCGGCCCGCCAACGGGAGGCTCCTCCACCCAGGTGGAGACGTCTCCACCTGAACCACTCGAATGGGTACCCAGACACGAAGGGTTCATCTCCTTCCCGGCACCGGAAAGCGAGGCGTGCCCCGCCCTGATCGCACGAGAACCAGTAACTTCGACAGGCGCTCCATCTCCCTGGGGTGGAAGTTTCCTTCCCTGTCACGGCCACGTGACGCCCTGGTGCCGGTGGCTTTCGAACGCCGAGACGAGGCGGCTGTCGGCTCCCGGACAGCATCCCCTTGGGCACCCGGGTTGCAGTCCTCCCCCACGGACCGGGCGAGGAGGAGTGCATGGGCGAGGGGCGAGGGGTCGGGAAGGGAAGGCGGGGGCTTCTCGCCACGGTCCTCCTTTTGGGCACGCCGGTGTTGGCGGCGGAGCCGGCACCGGATGCGGAGGCGTGGCAGCCCGAGGTGGACGCCTCGCAGCCCGAGGTGGACACGGCGCGGCCGGAGGAAGTGGCCGCGCTGACGCCCGACGAGCTGGACGCGCCCACGCCATCGCCGGTGGAAGCGCCCACGTCGGCGCAGGTGGAAGTGCCCAAGCCGGCCAAGGCCAAGGAGCCGAAGCCCAAGCGGGAGGAGCCCCTCTCGGAGGGGGGCGAGGGCACGTCGGCCAACGCGGAGGAGCAGCCGGGACTGCGGGTGGTTCCCTTCGGCCGCGTCTTCGCCCGGGTGAGCGCGGATGAGCGCGAGCAGTACGCGCGCTCGCTGTCCATTGCCTCGGCGCGCGTGGGCCTGGCCGCGTCGCTGCCCCATCTGGAGGCGGAAGTCACCGCGGACCTGTCCTCCAAGTCGCTGCTCAAGGACGCCTTCGTGCGGGTGGCCGATGGGAAGAAGCGGCTGCGCCTCTACGGCGGCCAGTTCAAGGCGCCCTTCCTGGCGCGCGAGCTCGAGTCGGCCTGGCGGCTGCCCGTCATCCGCCGCGGACTGGTGGCGGACTACCTGGAGGACACGCACAACCTGGGGGGCCGCCGGATGGGGTTGATGGGCGAGGTGAGCCTCAAGGAGGCCTGGAAGCTGAAGGTGTCCGGCGGCGTCTTCCAGGGCACCAAGGACGACGACACCGGCATCCGCGCCAGCGAGGACGCCGCGCTGCGGGCGAGCGTGCGTCCCTTCAAGGCCCTCACCCTGGGGGCGAGCACCTACTTCGCGCAGGCCTTCGAGGGCGCGCGCACCTACGCGCTGGCTGCGGACGCGGTGCTGAGGCTGGGCGGGCTGGCGGTGACGGGCGAGTACGTCAACGGCCACCTCCCCACCGGGCCCTTCGCCGCGCAGATGGGGCTGGCCAGCTACACGCTGCCCCTGCCCCTGGTGGAGGGACTGGCGCTGCAGCCGGTGGCGGGCGCCGAGATGATGCAGCTCATGGGCCCGCTGAAGGCCCGCGGCTACGCCTTCGTGGGCGGCTTCAACGTCCTCTACTCCGAGCACTTCAAGGCCCAGTTGCAGGCCGAGCACGCGCTGCGTCCCGGCGACGAGGCCGCGGGCTTCGAGTACTCGCTGCAGCTCGCCACCCGCTTCTAGGAACGGAGATCGACCATGCTCCAGTTCGCGGAAGGAGAAGTCACCAAGCTGCGCCGGGAGTTCAAGCTGGTCCTGGGAAGGGACGAGGCGATGGCGCTGTGCTCGCGGCTGTCCGCGTCGCTGGGCGGATACCTGTCGCCGCCCACGAGCAT
This sequence comes from Archangium gephyra, assembly GCF_049060025.1. GTDB lineage: Bacteria > Myxococcota > Myxococcia > Myxococcales > Myxococcaceae > Archangium > Archangium gephyra_A. The sequence goes on along the minus strand of NZ_JBMEQQ010000002.1, from coordinate 10,431,635 downwards.
CACCTCCGTCTACTTCGACAAGCCGGGCTACCCGCTGGCGCTGCGCTCGCTGGGCACGCCGAATGACTGCCTCAAGGTGCGCACCAAGGAGTACTCGCCGGACCTGGGTGCCGGAGGCGTGCAGCGCGTGGTGCTGGAGGTGAAGCGCGAGCGCAACGGCCTCACCCAGAAGCGCCGGGTGTGGGTGCCCCGCGCGCAGTTGGGGAACGTGCTGCGGGGCGGCGTGCGGCTGCTGCCGCTCATCGCCGGGGGCAGCCTCATTCCGGTGCTGGGGGTGACGTACCGGCGGCACGTGTACCAGTGCTCGCAGGCGTGGCGGGTGACGGTGGATCGGGACATCGGCTTCTACCGGATGACGCAGGAGCTGGCGCTCTCCGAGACGACGCTGAGCGCGGAGCGGCTGGGCGAGCCGCTGGCGATGGATGAACGGGTGGTGGTGGAGGTGAAGCACCTGGGGGAGGAGCTGCCCGAGTGGCTGGCGGCGCTCAACCCCGGGAGGAAGCCGGCGTACAGCAAGTTCGCCGAGGGGATGGCGAGGGTCCACGACTTCGTCGCGGACGGGATTCTGGGGGGCTGAGCAACCGTGTTCATCGACTTCGAAGGCATTGACGGCAGCGGCAAGACGACCCTGTCCAACCTCCTGGCCGAGCGCCTGAGGCGGATGGGCTACCGGGTGGCGCACGCGCGCGAAGGAGGAGAGCTGCGCTCGCCCATCGCCCGGCGCATCCGCGAGCTCACCCGTGACTCGAAGCTGCTGGAGATGTCTCCGCGCACCGAGTTCTTCCTCAACCTCGCCCGGGACGCGCAGCAGCTCGAGGAGGTCATCGCCCCCGCCCTGGCGCGCGGCGAGGTGTGCATCAGCGACCGCTACCTGTACTCGCAGCTCGCCCTGAGCGGCGGCGGACGCGGGCTGCCCGGGGCGGCGCTCGAGCCGGCGTGCGAGCTGGCCTCGCAGGGCCTGTGGCCGGACCTCGTCATCCTGGTGGACGTGGAGCCGGACCTGGCGCGGCTGCGCAAGCGGCTGGGGAAGAGCAAGGGCGAGCGGGTGCCGGACTCGGACAGCCGCAAGGGGCTGGCCGGCGCGGGCCTGGCGGTGCGGATGCGGGAGTCCTTCCTCGCCCTGGCGCGGAAGGATCCCTCACGCTGGCTCATCATCGAGAACAATGATCAGCCGCTGCACGTGCTGGAGCAGCGGCTGGTGGAGGCGGTGGTGGCGCGGCTGGAGGGCCGGGAGCTGCCGGCGCAGCGGACGACGCCGCCGAGCCCCCAGCCGGTGCAGGTGCCGTCGACGATGGACGAGGTGGAGGAGCACTTCTTCCGCGTGCTGGACGGGCTGGAGGTGCGCGAGCCGCAGCTCGCGGTGTGGCTGCTGGGCGGCATTCCCGGCTTCCCCGCGCACCAGCGGCGGCTGGGCTTCGTGGAGCGCTTCCCGGGACTGACGGTGCGCAGCCTCACCGGCCTGGACGACGAGCCGGCCCGGGCCCTGCGCGAGCTGCTGGCGGAGGTGGTGCCCCAGGACGTGGCCATGAGCCTGGGCGCCAACCCGTCACCGCAGGCCATGGCCCTGCGCGAGCGCCTGTACGCCCACGCACCGGCGGACGTGCTCGGTGGCCTCAAGGACAACGACTCGCCCGAGGCGTGGGCCCTGCGCGAGCACGCGCTGCGCGAGGGGCGCCTGAGCGAGGTGCTCCGCGGGCTGGCCGGGGTGGACGACGAGCCGGCCTGGGCGGCACGGGAGCTGGGCGTGCGGCGGGGGCTGTACGCGGACGTGGCGCGCAGCCTCGCCGGCCTGGACTCGGCCCGGGCGGATGCCCTGCGCGAGAGCCTGCTCGGCCATGACAGGCTGGCGGTGCTGCGCAGCGTCAACGGCCTGGATACGCCCTTCGCCCGGCAGTTGCGCGTGACGCTGGAGGACAAGGCGCTGAAGCTGGTGCTGCGCTCGCTCTCCGGGCTCTCCACCGATGATGCCTACGCCCTGCGCGAGCGCGGCGCTCCGCTGACGAAGGAGGCCCTCGACTCGCTGGACGGGCTGGACGATTCGCGCGCCTGGCGGCTGCGTGAGGCCTTCGTCTCGCGCTGGCCGGCCACGGTGGTGTCCTCGCTGGAGGGGCTGCCCCTGACGGATCGGGCCGAGGCCCTCGTGCTGCGCGCGCTGGAGGTGACGAGCGGCCGCCTGCCGGTGCTGCGCAACGCCTACCGCCTCGTGGCCGCCTCGCACATGGCCGCGCTCCCCTCGGAGCGGACGGCTTCACGGGTTGCCGGGGACGAAGCCCCACAGCCGACGCTCTGAATCGAAAGGACGGGCCATGGACGGGTTGTTCTCGGGACTCTTCAATCATGATGTGGCGTCCGGGGCTTCCCATCCCGGAGCGGGGGTGATGTTGCCCCGCCTGCTGGCGGCGGTGCTCATCGGCACGGTGCTCGCGCTGCGGCCGTGGCGTCTGCTGACACGCAGGGCGCTGCCCAAGGCGGAGATGATGCAGGCCCAGGTGCTGCTGTGCACCGCGGCCGCCGTCATCACCGCCGTCATCGGCGACAGCACGGCCAAGGCCTTCGGGCTGGTGGGCCTGGGGAGCTTCGTGCGCTTCCGCTCGGGACTGAAGGATCCGCGCGACGCGGCCATCCTCTTCCTGATGATCGGCCTGGGCATGGCGTGCGGACATGGCAGCCTGGAGCTGGCCGGCGTGGGCACCGCCTTCGTCGCCGCGCTGCTGCTGGTGCTGGACCTCTTCGACAAGAAGGAGCCCGTGGCGGCGAAGCAGCGGATGCTGGTGTCGGCCCAGGCGGATGACCTGGCGGGCGCGGAGGCCTGGCTGAGACAGCATCTCGGCGAGCGCAACGTGCTGGTACGAAGCTGCGCGCTGGACTTCGACGGGCGGCGGCTGGAAGCTCGAGGTGGAGGAGAAGGAGCCGGGGATGCTCGCGTCGGCGCTGGGCCGCTCGGCGGGGGGACCGCTCCGGGGATTGAGGTGGTCGGAGATGCCCTCGAACAAGGGGAGTTGGGAGGAGCGGGGATGAGGCACTGGAGGTGGGCCGCGGTGGTGGCGGCGATGTGTTGGGTGGGGTGCGGCGAGGGCGGGAGCCTGCCCTCGGGTGATTCGAAGACGCCGCCCATGACGAACCAGGATGGGACGGTGGATCTGCCGGACATTCCACCTGGCACGGGGGGAGAGACGAATCCGCCGGACCCGGAGCAACCCGCCCCGTTCACGAGCCTCTGGCCGCTCACGGCGGGCTCCACGTGGACGTACCGCATCACGGATCCGGTGCGAGGCACCTTCGAGAAGCGGGTGGAGGTGCTGGGCGAGCAGACGGTGCCGGAGACGAGCATGCGGGCCGTCGCGGTGCGCAGCACGCAGCCGCATCTGAACGAGCTGTCCTGGCAACTGGACGTGAACGGGGTGGTGGTGCGCCTGCGCGAGGAGGACCGCAAGGGCGACACGCTGGCGCGGGTGACGACGTGGAATCCCGCGACGGTGAAGTCGCTGTCCACGGAGCGGCCCGTGGGGTGGCGTTACGACTCGGACATCCGTGAGCTGACGCGCCTGGGTGACGGCTCGACGGAGGACAAGGACAAGACGTACATCTGGCGCGTGGAGGCGGTGAACGAGACCGTCGTCACGCCCGCGGGCACCTTCACGAATGTCATCCGCGTCAAGCGCGAGCGCGGGGACAAGGAGAACCAGGTGCGCACGTACTGGCTGGCGCCCGGCATCGGCAAGGTGAAGGAGGACGGCGAGCGGCTGGAGGAGCTCATCTCCTACGATGTGAAGAAGCCCTGAGGGGTGGCCGTATTCGTGGGCGGGGGATGGGAGGGCGAGTGTCCCCTTCGACATCCTCCGCCCCTCGACCAGGAGCAACCCCGCCAAGGCGTCCCTGTCGAAGAGACAGTTCGCCGCTGGGAGCGGCGCTTCCTCGACTGACACGGGCAATGCCTGACAAGCCCTCGTCCCCTCGCCGCTGTGCAGGCGGGCAGGCCCCTAGAATTGGATGGATGTCCAACGGTGGATGGTTGCACTCCCGGTCCGAATGGCTCGGACAGGAGGCAACATGCACCGACTGTATTCCCTGGCGTTCGGCGCAGTGGCCGCGGCGCTCACCCTCACCGCGAGCACCGCCAGCGCCGCGAGCCTGACCCGCCAGCCCTATCTCCAGCGCGTGGGCCCGGACACCGCCACCATCGCCTTCCGGCTCGATGGCAACTGTGTCCCCTCGGTGCGCTACGGCACCAGCGGCTCCACGGACCAGTCCGCCCAGTCCGCGGCCGCCGGCCGCACCCACGCCGTCGTCCTCTCCGGCCTCCAGCCCGGCACCGAGTACACCTACCTCGTCGAGGCCTGCGGCGCGCGCACCACCCCCGTGCGCTTCTCCACCGCCCCCGTGCCCGGCACCCGCAGCGTCCACTTTTCCGCCGTGGGCGACTTCGGCATGAACAACGCCGACCAGCGCGCCGTGGCCAACGCCATGCTCGGCCGCAAGCCGGAGCTCTTCCTCATGCTCGGCGACAACGCCTACGAATCGGGCACCGAGGCCGAGTTCCAGAGCAACCTCTTCGTCCCCATGGCCCCGCTGCTCGCGCAGGTGCCCTCCGTCGCCGTCCCGGGCAACCACGAGTACGTCACCAACCGCGCCCAGCCCTACTTCGACAACCTCTACCTGCCCACCAGCCCCACCGGGGGCGAGCACTACTACTCCTTCGACTGGGGCCACGTGCACTTCGTGGCGCTCGACGCCAACTGCGCCATGGGCATGGCCTCGCAGGACCGCTGCTCGCTGGCCGCGCAGCGCAAGTGGTTGGATCAGGACCTCGCCGCCAGCGACGCGCCCTGGAAGGTCGTCTTCCTCCACTACCCGCCCTGGAGCAGCGGCGATCACGGCTCGCAGCTGATGATCCGCCGCGAGTTCTCCCCCCTCTTCGAGAAGTACGGGGTGGACCTCGTCCTCACCGGGCATGATCACCACTACGAGCGCAGCTACCCCATGAAGGGCAACGGGGTGGGGCCCTCGGGCGAGCGCAACCCCACCTACCTCGTGGTGGGCGGCGGCGGCGCCTCCATACGTCCCTTCGAGACCGGCAAGCCCTCGTGGACCGCGGTGCGCAATGACCGGGACCATGGCTACCTCGATGTGAAGGTGGAGGAGGGCACCCTCACCGCCCAGGCGCTGACGCCCTCGGGCCAGGTGATCGACAGCTTCACCCTCACCAAGGACCTCCCTCCCGCCGCGGAGCCGGAGCCGGTGCCGGTGCCCACGCCGGGCGATCCCTCGTCGCCCCCGTCCGCCGAGCAGCCGGGCCCCCTGCAGCCCAATACCCCCGCGCCCGGCCCCGTCACCGGCAACCCCGGACTGCCCGGCAGCTCCGAGGACCCGGACGACCTGGGCCCCAACGCCCCGGGCTGCTCGACCGTCCCGGTGATGGCGCTGCTCCCCACGGGCGTGCTGGTGCTCGCCGGGGCCCTGCGCCGGCGCCGCCGCCGCTAGCTGGCAGGCCGGGGGAGGGGGCGGAGGCACCCTGGAAACGGGACGAAGTGCCTCCACCCTTGTCATTGAGCGCCCGGGATGCGATTCGCCTGCCTGCCGATAGAGCAGGCCCGCCTCCCGGGCCCCCCGGAGTCTTTCATGAAGAAGAACCCTCGCCCGCCCCCCCGGGCGCCCCAGTCCCGACGTGAGCCGCCCTCCTCCGAGTCCGAGGCGGTGCGTGCGGCCCGCCCGCTGCGCGAGGACCTCGTCCTCCAGGCGAGCCTCGAGGCCTACGGCTTCATCCGCCACGAAGGCCGCCTGTCCGACCGGGCCCTGGACTTCACCCTGCGCCACAAGCGCAACCTCTACTCCAACGAGCGCCGCGCCGTGGCCGAGCGGGTGTACGCCCTGCTGCGCCGCCAGCTCACGGTGGACTTCCTCCTCGAGCGCGCCCACAAGGGCTTCACCCGCCTGGACAAGACGCGCCAGGACGTGCTGCGCCTGGCCGCCTCGCGCGTCCTCCACGGCGAGCCCATGGACGTGGTGTCCCGCACCTCGGCGCTGACGGGCCTGAATGCCGACGCGCTCGCCGCCCTGCCCGAGGCCGCCCGGGCGCTGGAGGCCCTCCCCCGGGACAAGCGCTTCCCCATCGCCGCCTCGCTGCCGGACTTCCTCGCCAGACACTTCCGCGAGGTCTTCGGCGACGACGCCGAGCGCGCCGCCGAGGCGATGAACGAGCGCGGGCCCCTCACCGCCCGCCTCAACGGCTTCAAGGGCACCCGGGAGCAACTGCGCACGATGCTGGCGCGGGAGGGCGTGGAGTCCACCCCCACCCCGCTCTCGCCGCTCGGCCTCTTCCTGGACACGCGCACCAACGCCTTCTCGCTGGAGGCCTTCCGCGAGGGCTGGTTCGAGCTGCAGGACGAGGGCAGCCAGTTGCTCGGCATACTGGTGGACGCGCCGCCCACGAAGGTGGTGGACGCGTGCGCGGGCGCGGGCGGCAAGACGTTGCAGCTCGCCGTGCAGATGAAGAACCGGGGAGACCTGCACGCGCTGGACGTCGAGGAGTGGCGCATTGACGAGCTGCGCAAGCGCGCGCGCCGGGCCGGGGTGCACAACGTGCGCACCCAGGTCATCCCCCCCGAGGGCCCCGAGGCCGACGAGGCCATTTCCTCCCTCAAGGGCAAGGCGGACCGGGTGCTGGTGGACGCTCCGTGCAGTGGGACGGGAACCTTCCGCCGCAAGCCGGATGCGCGCTACCGCCTCACGCCCGAGATGATTCTGGACCACGTGGCGAAGCAGAAGCGGCTGCTGGAGCGCTTCTGCCAGATGGTGAAGCCGGGAGGCCGGCTCATCTACGGCACGTGCAGCGTGCTGCGCGAGGAGAACGAGCAGGTGGTGGAGGACTTCCTCGCGAAGCACCCGGACTACTCGGTGCGGCCGGTGGCCGAGGAGCTCGGGCCGGAGCTGGGCGCGAAGGTGGGGCCGGGGCCCTTCCTGCGGCTCGCCCCGCACCTGCATGGCACGGATGGATTCTTCGGAGCCATCCTCGTGCGCACGAAGTAGCCTGACCCCGGGGGGCGGCGGCCCCGTCCCCTGGCGATGCTGTCCCCCTCTCGCCCCCTGGAGGGCTCGGAATGCCGGAAGCGGTCCACTATCGCGTCTCGATGCTCCGCCCGCACTCGCACCTCTTCGAGGTGGAGGCCACCTTCCCCGCGGGCCCGGACGTGCTCGATGCCGTGCTGCCGGTGTGGACGCCCGGCAGCTACCTCGTGCGCGAGTTCGCGCGCCACGTGCAGGACATGAGCGCCTCGGGCCCGGGAGGCGAGCCCCTCGCGGTGCGGCGCGTGGACAAGCGCACCTGGCGTGTCCAGGCGCGGGGGCGCGCGGTGACGCTGCGCTACCGCGTCTACGCCAACGAGCTCACCGTGCGCACCAGCCACCTGGATGGCAGCCACGGCTACTTCAACGGCGCCACCCTCTTCCTCTACACCGAGGCCACGCGCGGCCTGGAGCACCTCGTCACCGTGGAGGCCCCGGCGGACTGGAAGGCCTTCGCCGCGCTGGAGCGCCGGGGCGAGGCCTTCGTCGCGAAGGACTACGACGAGCTGGTGGACAGCCCCTTCGAGGTGGGGCCCCACACGCCGCTCACCTTCACCGCCGCGGACGTGCCGCACGAGGTGGTGGTGTGGGGGGACGCGGTGCCGGACGCGGGCCGGCTGTGCTCGGACCTGCAGCGCATCATCGAGGCCCAGGCGAAGCTCTTCGGCGGCCTCCCGCTGAAGCGTTACCTCTTCCTCCTCTACCTCACGGACAAGGGCCGCGGAGGGCTGGAGCACAAGGCGTCCACCGCGCTCCTCTTCCCTCGCGCGGGGCTGCAGAACTCGCGGGGCTGGGAGGATCTGCTCACCCTGGCCGCCCACGAGTACTTCCACCTGTGGAACATCAAGCGGGTGAAGCCGCGGGCGCTGGTGCCCTTCGACTACTCGCAGGAGAACTACACCTCGCTGCTGTGGGCCTTCGAGGGGGCCACGTCCTACTACGACAACGTCTTCGTGCTGCGCGCGGGGCTGATGAGCGACAACCGCTACCTCACGCGGCTGGGCGAGACGCTCTCCACGCTGCACGCCCTCCCGGGCCGCAAGGTGCAGACGCTGGCCGAGGCCTCGCTGGCGTGCTGGGTGAAGCACTACCGCCCGGACGAGCACTCGCCCAACAGCGCCATCTCCTACTACCTCAAGGGCGAGGTGGTGGCGGCGCTGCTGGACCTGGAAATCCGCCGCGCCACGGACAACGCGCGGGGCCTGGACGACCTGATGCGTCTGTTGTGGCAGCGCTACGGGGACGAGTCCGGGGTGCCCGAGGACGGCGTGGAGGCGGCGGCCTCGGAGGTGGCGGGCAAGGACCTGGGTGCCTTCTTCGACCGGGCGGTGCGCACCACGGAGGAGCTGGACTACTCCGTCTTCTCGCACGTGGGCCTGGAGGTGCGCTTCCGTCCGCGCGAGTCCCCGAGCGACAAGGGCGGCACGCCCCCACCGCGGGTGAAGGGCGAGCCCAAGCCGAAGGGCTGGCTGGGTGTCACCACCAAGGGGAGCGCCACCCTCGCCACGGTGCTGGACGGCTCGCCCGCGCAGGAGGCGGGGCTGTACGTGGAGGACGAGCTCGTGGCGCTCGACGGCTGGCGGGTGGATGCGGCGGGGTTGCTGTCGCGCACCGAGGACAAGGCCCCGGGAGACACGGTGCGGCTCACGGTGTTCCGCCGGGACAGGCTCGTGGAGATACCGGTGACGCTCGGCCAGAAGCCCGCGGACGCGGTGTGGCTGGCCCGGGTGGACAAGCCCACCGATGCACAGAAGGCGGCCTACCAGGCGTGGCTGGGTTCGCCCTGGGAGGAGCCTGGGTAGCTCCCTGCCTAGGACCCCAGACCCAACAGCCAGCTCCCCAGCAGGAGCAGGAGGATCACCGCGGGGACCGAGAGAACCACCGCCGCTACGTGCATCCCGAAGACGGCGGTCACACTTCTCCAGCAGATGACCCCGAGGCTGGAGATCACCGCGTACACCGCGAAGCTGAGCCCCAGCATCCCGAAGGACGCGTCACTCATGGGGAGCATGGACGACGCGGAGCCTCGGGAGAGGCCCACCGCGGTAGACGCCGCCACCACGGCGACCACGCCCAACAACAGCAGGTGCACCACGATGGCGAGCATCCGGTGCTGATTCTCGGAGTCCTCGTCGGACTCCTCTGGCTGTGCGCCCTTCGAGGTGTTCTCGAACATGGTGGGACGGAGTCTACGCGAACCCGTGCACGCCCCCAACCGGTACACCCCCGCCAGCCGACCGGATAGGCTCCCGCTCCAGAGGAGCATCATGCCGCCGAAACGCCTCGCCCGCTGCAAACGCCACCCCACCGCCACCGCCGGCTGGCGCTGTGACGGCTGTGGCGCCCCGTGCTGCCCCGAGTGCGTGGAAGCCCGGCGCATGCAGACGGTGGATCTGCTCTTCTGCCGCGAGTGCGGCGGCCGGGCCGAGACCCTCGTCCTCCACCGCTCGGAGCAGGCCTCCTTCGCCGACCGGCTGGGCCAGGTGTGGCGCTATCCCTTCACCAAGCAGGGGCTGATGGTGGCGGTGGGGCTCGGGGCCGCCATGCTCGTCGCCGGCTTCATGACGCAGGTCACGCTCATCGTGGCGCGGCTGGCCCCGGCGGCGATCAGCGCGGGCATCTTCTGGGGCGCCTTCTTCTCCCTCATGCGCTCCACCCTGCGCGGGGAGAGCGAGGTGCCCATCCCGGACTACAGCGACGTCTTCGCCGACTGGCTCGTCCCGGCCCTGCGCGGCGTGGTGGCCAGCAGCGTGGTGTGGCTCCCGCTCCCGCTCTACCTCGTGCTCACCGGCGGCTGGGACGTCTCGCAGTACATGGAGAGCCTGCTGAGCGACCCGATGTTCTACATGACGGGCAGGTTCCACTCGATTTCGGGGGAGCATCTGCTGAGCGATCCCATCGCGTGGCTGCTGGCCCTCACCGGCCTCGCCTGGCTGCCGATGACGCTGATGATGGCGATGACGGGTGCCGGCCTGCTGGAGATCCTCAACCCGCTGAAAAGCCTGCAACGCATCCTGCGCCTCGGCCGGGACTACGCGATGGCCCTGGGCGCCCTGCTCACCCTGGGCCTCGTCTACCTCGTCGTCCACCTCGTCAGCTCCAGCCTGCGGGAGATCCCCTTCGAAATCATCCTCTCGCGCTGGCTCGCCCAGGTGCTCGAGTGCCTGGTGTTCTTCGTGATGGCGCGTGTGCTCGGGCTGCTGCTCTACACGCGGGGAGATGCCATCGGCTATGGCGCTCCGAGCGACTACGTCACCCCGGTGCTGCCGGCGGACGCGGCGCCGCGCACCTCGCTGCGCGTGGAGCCCGCCCCGCTCGCGGCCCAGACGCCCAGCCCGGCGGAAGCCGCCCCCTCCCCCGAGGCCCGGTTGCAGGAGCTCGACGCGGCGGTACGGGCCCGTGACATTCCCCAGGCGCTCGCGCTCTACACCGCGCTGAGCTTCCTGCCGAAGGCCACCATCCCCCCGGCGGTGCACCTCTTCGTCGGGCAGGCCTCGGCCGCGCAGGGGGACAACGCCCTCGCGGTGCGCGCCCTGGAGGCCGCGGCGGACTCGGCGCCGGATGATCCGCTGGCCCCGCGCGCCCTCGTCCTGCTGGCCCGCGTGCTGGGTGAGCGCATGCAGGAGCAGACCCGCGCCGAGGGCGTCTACCGCTACATCGTTGACCGGTACCCGGATACGGAGGCCTCCCGCTTCGCCCAGGGCCGCCTTCCGCCCACAAGCTGACATCCGGCATTGCCTCCCGGGGGAGCCGTGCGCAATCCCTCCGCATGCATCGGGCACGTCAGCTTCTGCTCCTCCTGGGCCTCACCCCTCTTGTCTCCTGTGACGGGGGCGTGCGGGTGAACCGGCAGGGAGACCCCTGCACCGAGAAGCTCATCACCCTGCGGGTGGAGGTGGTGAACGCACAGGGGACTCCGGTGGAGGATGCCATCGTCACGGCCACGCACGTGGCCACGGGACGCACCATCACCGGCACCACGGGGGACCGGGGCGTCACCACGGCGGTGAACGAGGACATCGGCGAGGGCACCGTGCGGCTGACGGCCACCGCCGGCTCCAAGGTGAGCGCTCCGGCCGAGGTGGCCTGGACGTGCGACGAGTGCCACTGCCACCCCGAGCCCTCCACGGTGCAGCTCCAGTTGAACCCGTAAGCCCCTCCGGGCGGCTGCCCCCTCACTCGGCGTTTGTCCCGCGCGTCCCGACTCGCTAGGTTGAGGACGCCATGTCGAGTGTGGAAGACCTCCTCCGGTGCTCCTTGACGGAGCTGACCGAGCGCTTCGTGACCCAGTCCCGCTCCGTGCCCACGGGCCTGCTGGAGGCGCTGGAAGCGGATCCGCGCCAGGGCGCCAAGGCGCTCGCCCGCCGCATCCGGGGCCTGAAGGGGAAGAACCGCGCCGAGGGCCAGCGCCTGCGCCACCTGCTGCGCTTCGAGTGCGAGCTGTGGGAGCAGGGCCACACGCACATCGCCGGGGTGGACGAGGCAGGCAGGGGCCCGCTCGCCGGGCCGGTCGTCGCGGCGGCGGCCATCCTCCCCAAGGGCTGGAAGCTGGAGGGGCTGGACGACTCGAAGAAGATCGCCGACGAGGCGCGCCGCGATGAGATGGCCGAGGCCATCAAGCGCGGGGCGGTGGCGTGGGCGGTGGGCCAGGCGGACTCGGAGGAGATCGACCGGCTCAACATCCGCCGGGCGAGCCTGCTGGCCATGCACCGTGCGGTGCAGGGGCTGGGGATACAGCCGGACTACGTGCTGCTGGACGCCTTCACGATTCCCGAGTGCACCCTGCCCCAGCGCGGCATCATCAAGGGCGACTCGCTCTCGCTGAGCATCGCCGCGGCGTCGGTGCTGGCGAAGACGACGCGGGACAGGCTGATGCGGGAGCTGGACGCGCAGTACCCGGGCTATGGCCTCGCCGAGCACAAGGGCTACCCGACGGCCGAGCACGTGCAGAGCATCCGGGAGAAGGGCGTGCTGCCCATCCACCGCCGCAGCTTCGGGCCGGTGCGGGAGGCGCTCGGGGTCTCCGAGCCCGCGCAGGCGGCCGGGCCCATCCAGGGAGAAGCTCTTCACGGGGAACGGCCAGCGGTGAGCGCGGACAAGGATATCGACGGGTGGCTCGGAGAAAGGGGCATCACCGGGTCGGAGTCGCGGACACGCGCCCGGGTGGCGCTGGAGGAGGCGGGACTCACGAGCGCGCGCAAGGTGCGCATCAGCGAGCCCAAGCTGCCGCGGGCCGAGCAGGTGTTGGCGGAGCGCTTCTACCGGGTGTGCGCCGCGTCCGCGTGCCAGCAGGTGGCGAAGGCGAGCGGGCGGGAGCCGCTGCCGGTGGAGCCGCGCAGCCACTGTGAGCACTGCGGAGGCTCGAACAACCGGCGCGCGGAGACGGCCTTCCTGGAGGCGTGCCTGCGCCACGGGGTGCGGAAGGTGGTGGTGGTGGGCGGCTCGCCGGCGGTGCGCGAGGAGCTGGAGGACAAGCTCGGCGGACGCATCGAGCTGCGCATGGTGGACGGCACCGAGCGGCGCACGGCCGTCAAGGCGCAAAGCGATTTGGAGTGGGGAGACCTGGTGCTCGTCTGGGGCGCCACGGAGCTGCACCACAAGGTGAGCAGCCACTACACGCAGCCGGGCACGCCCCACCGTCACAAGGTGGTGCACGTGGCCCGGCGAGGCGTGGCCGCGCTGCTCGACGCGGGCATCTCCCACCTGGAGCGGTGAGGACGCGGCGCCCGGCCCGCCTCAAGGAACGAGGGGTCCGCAGGGCTGCCCATTCTGGACGGCCTGGTAGCGCATCCACACCTGGCAGGCGCACTCGGGCTGCTGGATGCGCGGCTCGTAGCGCACGCGCAGCACGCCTTCGAACTGCGTGGGGCACAGGGTGGTGGCCTCCAGGTGCACCGTCACCTGCTCCACCGTGCACTGCGTCCCCTTGGCGGTGAGCGGCGCATTGGCCGCGCTCCCATCGAGCATGAAGCCATCGTTGTCCAACGAGCCCCCCTCGAGGAAGGAGCCCACGAGCTGCATGTCCATCAGCTCGTAATCCATCCGGACGACCTCTCCGGTGATGATGAGCTCTCCGGTGTCCCAGCTATCCTGGACCGAGGACGCGGAGAGCAGTCCGCAGTCATCGAGGATCACCTCCGTGGCCTTGAGCTCATAGGGGCCCTCGTTCTGGAGGTAGGCGTTGGTGCAGCCCGCGCCGAGCGAGAGGGCCAGGGCGGACATCAGGAGCGAGCGGAACAGTCGGTTGGCGGCCACGGGGTGCAGGCTAGCGCAGCCGGAGCGCACGTGCAGGGTGCAATGGCGGCACCAGCGGCTAGACTGGCCGCTCCATGGCCCCGTACAAGAACCCCATCCCCACGGTGGACTGCATCATCGAGCTGCCAGGGGAGCGTCTCGTGCTGATCCGCCGCAAGAACCCGCCCCTCGGTTGGGCCCTGCCCGGCGGCTTCGTGGACGAGGGCGAGCGGCTGGACAAGGCCGCCGCGCGCGAGGCCAAGGAGGAGACGGGCCTGGACGTGGAGGTGGTGGAGCAGTTCTTCACCTACTCGGACCCGTCCCGAGATCCACGCAAGCACACCGTCTCCACCGTCTACCTCTGCCGGGCCACGGGAGAGCCGGTGGGCTCGGACGACGCCGCCGAGGCCCGCTCCTTCCCGGTGGATGGCCTGCCAGCGGAGCTGTGTTTCGACCACGGCACCATCCTCGCCGACTACCTGGCCTACAAGCGGACAGGCCAGCGGCGGAAGCTCTGAGGCTCGGCACTCCCGGATGCACTACCTCCCCCTTCTCTTCGCCCTCGGCCTGCTCGTGGCTCTGCACGAGTTGGGACACCTCGTGGCCGCCCGGCTGCTCGGCGTGCGGGTGGACCGCTACACGTTCGGCTTCGGTCCGGCCGTCTTCACCTGGAAGTTCCGAGGAACGGAGTATGTGCTCGGGGCCGTCCCGCTGGGCGGCTCCACCCGCATCCACGGGATGAACCCCCACCAGCCCGGGGTGGACCCGGCGGACCCCACGAGTTTCCCGGCACAAAGCCCCGTGAAGCGGCTGCTGGTGCTGCTCGCGGGCCCGCTGACCAACTGGCTCTTCGCGCTGGGCATCCTCCTCGCGCTCTACACCTCGGGCACGCACGTGGTGGTGCCGCTCACGGTGGGCACCATCAACCCCGGCTCGGAGGCGGCGCGCGCCCAGTTGCTGCCGGGGGACCGGCTCGTCAGCGTGGACGGCCAGCCGCTGGAGAGCTGGAGCGGCTTCGTGGAGCTCATCGCCCAGAACTCCGGCCGCGAGCTGAAGCTCGGCGTCGAGCGCCAGGGCGAGCCGCGCGAGGTGAAGGTGCGCCCGCGTCCCGATGAGCGGGGAGCGGGCCGCATCGGGGTGAGCCAGCAGTACGTGTACCGCACCCATGGCCCGGGCCAGGCGCTGCTGCAGGCCGTGGCGCACACGGGCAACCTGGTGATCGAGGGCACGCGGATGCTCGGCGGCCTGCTCCAGGGGCAGCGGAGCATGGCGGACGCCAACCCCGTGGGACTGGTGAAGCAGTCCTCGGGCGCTGCGGGCAGTGGCCTGGGCTCCTTCCTGCGCGTGGTGGTGAGCCTCTCGTTGGCGCTCGCCCTCTTCCACCTGCTGCCCCTGCCCTCGCTGGATGGGGGGCGGATGCTCTTCGTCCTCGTCGAGGCGGTGAGCCGCCGCCGCGTACCGCCCCGGGTGGAGACGGTGGTGCACGCGGTGGGTTTCCTCGTGCTGCTGGGCGTGGTGCTGACGGTGGCACTCGCGGACCTGCGGCAACATTTGAGGCGCACCCGCACCGCCGCCGTGGCCCCGCCCGCCGCGGCCCCCCTCCCCGCCGCGGCGGCCTCCGATGGCGGAGTGCCCCTGCGGGCGGACGGCCTCGGCAACTGAGCACCCTCGCCCGGCCAGCCGCTGTCCACCCGGCCGGAAGTGCCCCCCGGACGACGCTCCCTCACCTGAAGGAGGCGCCAGGGCCCCGGGAAGGCTCTATGCTCCTCCGTCTATGAGCACCGAGGCGAAGCACGACGGCCTGTTCTGCGAGCTCTTCTGGGGCACCACCCGTAACGAGGTGTGGAGCTTCGGCCCCGAGCAGGCGCGCGTGCTCGCCGCGCAAGACGAGAAGACGGCCCTGCCCCTCTACGGCTTCACCCTGCCGGAGGAGCCCTTCCTGCTCGCCGAGCGCACCGCGCAGGGCTACCGCGTCTTCGTCCCTCCCGCCGCGCGCGTCGAGCGCAGCCGGCGCGGCGAGGCCTTCCGCCCGGTGCCGGAGGCGGAGCTGCAGCGGACCGGGGACCGTGTCTCGGTGGAGCTCACCCGGGAGGATCTGCTGCGCCTGCGCGAGGGAGACCTCGCCCTGCACCTCACCTACTCCGTCGCGGGCAAGCGCGAGGCGAGCGTGCACCTGCGCGATCTCGGCTGGGTGGCGATGGGCGCGGCCCTCTTCCTCAGCCTGCCGATAGGCTTCCTCTTCGCGGGGCCCTCTCCCGAGAGGATGGCCGAGTCCAACGCCCGCGCCATCAAGGCGGCGCGCGATCGCGAGCAGGCCGAGCGCAAGCGGCTCGGGGTGGACTCACCCGCCCGGCCCATCGCCCCGGACGCGCAGCAGCAGCCGGACGCGGGCGTGAAGACGCTGCCCGCCAACCTCGGCGTCAACTAACCCCCTTCCCGGCCATTTCCCCTCTCCCTTCGGGAGAGGGGGCAGTGGCACCACGGGCACATACGAGGATCAGGGCCCCAGGCCCACCCAGACCTCGCCGTCCTCGAAGAATTCCTTCTTCCAGATGGGGACGTCCTGCTTGAGCCGCTCGATGGCGTGCTCGCACCCGAGGAACGCCTCCTTGCGGTGGGGCGCGGCGGCGGCGATGACCACGGCCAGCTCGCCCGGCGTCAACGTCCCCACCCGGTGCACGATGGCCAGCCGCGTGCCGTTGAACTTCCCGGCCACCTCGGCGCCAATCTCCGCCAGCTTCTTCTCGGCCATGGGCGGATAAGCCTCGTACTCCAGCCTCAGCACGCGCCGGCCGCGCGTCTGGTTGCGCACCGAGCCGGAGAAGGTGACGAGCCCTCCATACGCCTCGCCGGACACCGCCTCCACCACCTCCTCCAGCCGCAGCGGCCGGTCCACCACGCGGAACAGGCCCCCACTGCCTCCGGCCACCGGAGGAATGAGGGCCAGCTCCGCGCCGGCGGGAACCTCGGCCTCCGCGTTGGAGAACTCCTGGTTCACCGCCACCCGCAGGTGGGGCAGCAGGGGCGCCAGCGCGGGGTGACGCGTGGCGAGCAGGCGTAGCACGTCCGTCACGCGTGCGCCCGGAGGCAGCTCCAGCGACTCATGGGGCAACCCCACGCGCTCGCGCGCCGCGGCGAAGTACAGGATGGTGATGGTGTTGGACACGGCTCCCTACCTGGTCCGCTCCCGAAGCGCGGCACGCGCCCGGAAACGGCCGCCGCCCTCCTCGGGTGCGAAGTCGATGAAGATGTTCTCCACGGGCGGCAGCTGATCCAACAGCGTGCCCACCAACGAGCGGGCCACGGGGAGCTGCTGCGGTGACACGCCGGGGACCTCCTTGGGTGCATCCAGCTCGGCGCGCAGCCGGCCCACGTCCACCATGGCGGACAGGTGGCCGGGCTCGAAGGCATTGGCGCCGAAGCGCTCGCGCAGGGCCACGCCCACGTCCCCGGCGGGACGGGCGCCCAACGACTCGCCGCCATTCACCGTCAACCGGTCCGCCGAGACCGTGAGCTCCACCGGCTGATCCATCACCCGCGTGCGCAGGCGCGTGGCGTCCGCGCCCTTCACCACCTCGTAGGGCTGCCCGCGCGCCTTGAGCCGCCCGGTGAGCCACTCCAGCACCGGCCCGGAGCGGACGAGCCCCGCCTGGAAGAGCAGCGTGCCGCGCGGCTCCGGCCGCCGGTTGCCCAGGAAGAAGTTGCGGTAGAAGGCCACCGCGTCGAAGTACGCCAGCAGCGTCATGTCTCCGCGCAGCGCGCCCAGCAGGTTCTCCGCACCGGCCGCGTCGAAGCCCTCCGCCTGCAGCCGCTGCAACGTCCGCTCGCGGCGGCCCGAGCCCGGCGCTCCGAAGACGAGCTTCGTCATCTCCTCCGGCGGCATGGACACCATCAGCGCGGCGATCGGGTTCGCGGGCGCCTTGCCCAGCAGCTCCGAGCCCGGTCCGCTCTTGCCCGCGAACAGCGACTTGTCCGTGGCCACCCAGCCCTCCAGGTCCGCCTTCCCCTCGTCCACCTTCAGCGCCGCCCAGAGGCCCCGGATGCCGTCGGAAGTGTCCCCCTCCTCCGCCCGCGCGAAGAGGTGCACGTTGCCCGCGCCCACCTTCGGCTTCAGCTCGGCGAGCAGCGGCTGCTCGGACAGCCCCGGGCCGCTCATCCCGGTGATCCGCGCGCGAATCGCCTCCTCCTCCCCGGCCTCCGTCCCGCCCTCCTGGGCCAGCACCTTCTCGAGGCGCCCGCTCGCCTGTTCCTCCCCGTCCGCCTCGCCCGCCTCCTCCGGCGAGTCCGGCACCACCAGGTAGAGGTAGCCCCTGTCCGGGAAGAGCAGCATCGACGTCCCGCTCTCGCGCTGGAAGCGCACGGTGCCCCCGGGCTCACGGCCCACGACGCGCGCGCCCCCGGAGCGCAGCTCCTCCACCACCGCCTCCAGCGCGGCCTCGGTGTCCGTCACGCCCAGCAGCGCCACGGTGCCCTCGAAGCCGGGCAGCGAGAAGAAGCCCACGCCCTCCTCCGGATCCACCATCCGGGGCTCGCCCCGCAGCTCGCGCAGCACCAGCGACAGCAGCGGCGCCTCCTCCAGCGCCTGGCGTGCCTGCGCCTGGCCCAGCATCCGCGAGAAGAAGTCCACCAGCGGCTCCACGTTGCCGCGGAGCTGGGGGAAGAAGATGGCCACCTCCGCGTCGGCGGGGATGGCGCGCAGCACCGGCCTCGGCACCACCGTCACCGTGGCCGTGGCCAGTACCTCGTCCTTCTCCAGCGCGCGCACCTGGTAGCTGCCCGCGCGCGGGAAGGCGTGGGACACCCGCGCGCCCTGCTGGGGCGGCGTGTCGTCTCCGAAGTCCCACTTCACCTCCGGCGCGTCCCGACCCTCGGAGCCGAAGGCCACCGGCACGCCGGCCTCCACCGTGCGATCTCCCCCCGCCTCCGGTTTCACCGCCCTCCGGCAGCCGGGACCCACCAGGGCCACGGCCACCAACACGAGGGCTGTCAGGGCTCGAAAGGAGGCTCGCACATGCGCTTTCATGTACGGGCTAGTAATCCAGCGCCAGACCGAACATCCAGTACCCGTCCGAGAGATCGAATCCCTTGCCGCCAAAGTTGTTCACTTTCGCGTAGGTGTACTCGGCGAAGAGATAGCTGTGATTCACCCCGAGGTCCGAGTCGAAGTCGCGCGCCAGCCGCGGCTCCAGCACGTCCAGCAGGAAGGCCACGCCTCCGGCCACTTCCCAGCCGAACTTGCCACCGCGCCCCGAGCCGCCGACGGCCGGCGCCTCGGTCTGTCCGCCCTTGGTGGACCACCACGGGATGAAGACGAGGCCGGGCTTGACGTAGGGCACCAGCGGAAAGCCCCAGCGGAACGCCGGGTAGTCGAACCGGTAGACGCCCCGCACGCGGATGGGCAGCACGTGGAAGCCGGTGCGCTCCGCGGACGGCGTGCCCGCCTCCGTCAGGGCGGCGCCATACTTCTCCGCGTACCCCAGCGACACGCTCACGCCCGCCGTGCCGATGTCCTGGTAGAAGAAGCGCTGCATCTCCACTTCGAAGAGCAGCATGTTGGAGCCGCCGAACAGCTCCGAGTAGGGGCGCACCCCATTGAGCGCCTCCTCCGAGTCGAGGGCCGGCTTGTAGCCACCGAGCCGGAACTCCACGGCACCGCTGCGGGGCGTCTGGTTGGGCGCTCCGGACATCTGCTGCGCCTCGCCTGGGAGCGCGGTGAGCACCACCGCGACGCCGAGGGCCACTGCTCGAGTCATGAACGATTTCTCCTTGAGAACAGCCAGAACCCCAGGGCGGCCAGCATCCCTCCGCCCGCGAAACCTCCGCCCGTGGCACCGCACCCCGTCTCCTCGCCGCCCGCCTCCCGGTACCTCTCGTAGAAGCCCACCGCCCGGGTGGGCGTGCCTTCCTCGGCGGCCGACGCCGGGCTTCTGGTTGCCCGCCGCGTCGATGGCGTAGGCCTCGATTTGATACGCCACGTCGTTCTGCAGGTTCTCCACCCGCACCGCCCCCACGTCCACGCCCTGCTGCTTCTTGGAGACCTCGACGCCCGCCAGCGTCGCCACCACCCGCACCTGGGCGGCGTCCTCCGGCGCGGCCACCGTCACCCGCAGCGCCTTGTCCAACGACGCCACCTGCGAGATGGCGGGCGCATTGGGCCGCTTCGTGTCGTAGGAGATCTCCAGCGGCGTCGCCGCCTCGATCCAGGTGGAGGCACACGACGACCCGAACGTATCGAACGTCCTCGCCGCCGCGCACAGCAGCATCGTGTCCTCGAGCTCCACGTCGGCGCTGCACGTCGGCGCCGTTCCACCGTCCGTGGCGGTGGCGTTGAAGATGGGGAGACTGGACACCGGGAAGGTCGCCGTCCCGCGGCCACCCGCCGTGGTGATGTTGGTGCGCGAGATGGAGGGCAGCTCGAACACCGAGCCCGCCGACTGGGCGTTCGCCGTCTCCTTGCAGTCGTTGTCGGTGGTGATCCAGAGGGAGAGGTCGGAACAGGGAGTACCGACCACCTGCCAATTGAAGGAGCTCGTCTGTCCACAGAGGGTCGGGCCGACGCTCAGGTTGTCCGTGCCAGTCAGGGACTGCACCGAGATCTGGAGCGACCCGAACTGTCCGAACGCCGCGGACGAGAGGAGGACCGTTGCGGTGAGGAGGAGGTTACGCATGGGCGGGACGAAGGGTAGCAAGCCGGGGGCCAGGGGGCACCCAGCCGTCCTCCCTGGGGCTCATCGAGGAAGCCGGGCCCCGCCCCCGGTCAAATGGGCAGGGGCGCTCCGGCGGCGTTGCCAAATTGTCAGGCGTGCGGGTCGGCGAGCCGCAGACCGGCCTCGACCAGGTTGAGGGCGGCGCCCCGGCCGGCGTTGTCCACGGTGGCGAAGAGGGTGAGCCACTCGGGGGCCTGGGGGAAGGAGCGCAGGCGGCCCACATGGATGGTGGGGTCCGCCGTGATGAGGCTGGGCAAGGGGTAGACCTTCTCCGTGGGGGAATCCAGCAGCTTGAGCGCGGGCGAGTCCTTGAGGACGGCGCGGGTCTGCTCCACCGGGGCGGGCTTCTTCAGCCGCACGTGGAGGCTCAGCCCATGGCCGAAGAAGGTGGGCACCTGCACGGCGGTCCCGGCCACCACGGGCACCTCGCCCTTGCTGGCGAAGAGGCGGGCGCACTCCAGCGTCCAGCCGGCCTCCTCCTCCGTCCAGGGGGAGTTGGCCATGAAGGGGCCCACCTGGGGCACCAGGTTGAAGCCCACGCGGTGGGGGAAGACGTGCGCCTCGGGCTCGCGGCCGGACAGCAGCGCCGACGTCTGCTGCTCCAGCTCCTTGAGGCCCCGCTGGCCCGAGGAGGACACGCCCATGAGGGCCGTCACCTGCACCTGGGCCACGCCGAAGGCCTGGCGCAGCGGCTCGACGATGGAGGCCACGGCCGTCGTCACCGCCGAGGGCAATGACACGATGCGTCCCTTGAAGGGGGTGCCCAACGCCTCGGAGTTGAAGCCGGGGAGCACCAGCGGCACGGTGCCATCGGCACGGAAGGCGGAGCTCACGTCCACCACCCAGGCGCCCGCGGCCTGGGCCAGGGGGGCCAGCGTGCGCGAGGCGTCCGCCGGCGTGGCCAGCAGCACCAGGCCCATGCCCCGGAGCGTCTCGGCGGAGACGGGCTCCACCTCCAGCGTCTCCTCGCCGTACGCCAGCTCCTCGCCCTCGGAGCGCTCCGAGCCCAGCACGGAGAGCTGCTCGGCGGGGAAGTCCCGCAGCAGGAGGGTGGAGAGCACCTCGGTGCCCACCACGCCCGTGGCGCCCACCACGGCGATTCGCAGGTTCTCGTTCATGGCGGTCCCTTTACCCCAGCCCCTCGCCCGGCGCACGGACCGCGCTCGCCCTCGGTGCTTCCTCCCCACCGGCCTCAGGCGGCCCCAGTGGTAAGCGCTTACCACTGAGGTGGGATGAAATACGACATCACTGGTAAGCGCTTACCACTGAAGCGCCCGCCCGGAGGCTTTCTCGCCGCGTCCGCATGGAGAGGGAGCAGGAGCCCGGGCCCCGAAGAGATCCACGAGCCCCCTCCGGTAGACTGGGGCGGCATGTCGATGTGGACCCTCGTCTCGTTCCTGCTGCTCGCGAACGTGCCACCGGATGGCGCGGCGCAATTGAAGAAGGTGGACGGGCTGATGCCCGAGCTGCGGCGCATCGCCACGGACCCGGCGCTGGTGCGGGAGGTGAAGCGGCAGAACGCGCGGCGCGTGCCCCTGGACACCGTGCGGAAGCGGGATGAGGAGTGGCGAGCGGCTCCCGCCCTCACCCCCTTCAAGCGCCAGGTGCTGGGCAGCCCGTGCGCGCGCTCGCTCGGGCGTTACCAGGAGCGGCTGGGCCGGGTGATGGCCGAGGCCTTCGTCATGGACAACCAGGGCGCGCTGGTGGGCGCCACGCGGCGCACGTCCGACTACTGGCAGGGCGACGAGCCCAAGTGGCGCGAGTCCTTCAACGGCGGCCGGGGCGCGGAGCTGCGCGAGAAGCCCTTCTTCGACGAGTCCTCCCAGTCCTATGTCCTCCAGGTCTCCCTGCCGGTGAAGGACGGCGCCCGTGTCATCGGCGCCCTCACCGTGTCCATCTCCCTGCTCGAGCTCTGAAACCATGACCCTCCCCTTCCTGGGTGGCCTCAAGCTGCGCGGCCGCATCACCCTGTCCGTGGCGCTGCTGGCGGCGCTCTCCATCCTGTCCATCACGGCCGTGGGCCTGTCCTTCACCCGGCGCACGCTGTCCAAGCAGATCCACGCCACGCTGAGGGCGGAGGCCGAGGGCCTGAAGGATCTGGTGGAGCGGACCCTGGCCGAGCGCGAGGCCAGCGTGCGGAGCTGGTCCGAGGACACCATCCTGCGCGGCGCGCTGCTCTTCGACACCTTCGAGAAGAGCGACGCGGTGCTGGCGGGGCTGGCGAAGAACCACACCTCCATCAGCGGCTTCGTCCTCTTCGACGAGCAGGGCCGCGCCGTGTCGGCCAGCTCGGAGGCGTTGCGCAAGACGTTCCAAGGCCGCGAGCGCGAGGTGCGCGAGACAGCGTGGTACCGGGCGGCGCTCGAGGAGCGATTCACCGCCGACGGGCTCGGGGAGAAGGACGCGGCCTTCGGCAAGCGGGTGCTGCCGCTGGCCGCGCCGGTGAAGAGCCCGCTGAGTGGCAAGCGCCTCGGCGTGCTGCTGGCCGCGTATGACTGGAGCCAGGTGCGGGACGTGGTGAGGGCCGCGGTGAAGCGGGCCCACGAGCGCTCCCAGGGCAGCTTCGCCGTGCAGGTGCGGCGCGCGGATGGCTCGGTGCTCTTCGACTCGCGTCCCGCCGAGGACGGGCCCCTGGAGCACGCCGTGTCCGAGGAGGCCATCAACGGCACGGACGTGCGGGACGTGGGGGATGGCTGGCACTTCGTGGCCCGGATGGACGCGCCGGAGGCCTATGCCCCGCTGGCGCAGGCGGCCACGGCGGCGCTCGGGATGTTGGGGTTCTTCCTGGCGCTGACCGTCGCGGGGGCTTGGTGGCTGGCGCGGGGCATCGCCCGTCCCATCTCCGCGCTGAGCCAGGCGGTGACGCATGTGCTCGAGGAGGGAGACCTCTCGCACCGCGTGCAGGTGAACAGCCAGGACGAGGTGGGCGAGCTGGCCACCGCCTTCTCCCGGATGATGGAGCAGCTTCGCCAGACGACGCTGGGCCTCCAGCAGGGCACGCGCGTGCTCACCGGGGCCGTGACCGAGCTGAGCGCGGCGGCCGCGCAGCAGGAGCGCAACCTCTCGCGCCAGGCGGCGGCCATCCAGGAGACGCAGGTCACCGCGCAGGAGATTCAACAGACGTCGAAGATGGCGGCGGACCGCTCGCAGGCCGTGCTGGAAGTCACGGCGCGGGCCGAGGAGGTGGGCAGCGTGGGCGAGGCGACCCTGGGCGCCAGCCTCGAGGGACTCCAGGAGCTGCACGAGAAGGTGGGCAAGCTGGCCACCACCATCGTGTCGCTGGGCAACCGCACGCAGCAGATTGGAGAGATCGCCCAGACGGTGAAGGATCTGGCGGACCAGTCCAACATGCTGGCGCTCAACGCGGCCATCGAGGCGGTGCGCTCGGGCGAGCACGGCAAGGGCTTCGGCGTGGTGGCGCGGGAGATCCGCGCCCTGGCCGATCAGTCCATCGAGTCGACGGACCGGGTGCGCGAGCTGCTGGATGACATCGGCCGGTCCATCCAGGCCACGGTGACGATGACGGAGAAGGGGCAGCATCAGATGCAGGACGGGCTGGCGCAGATCAAGGCCAGCGGCGAGAGCCTGCGGGAGCTGACCTCCATCGTGCGGGACAACGCGGGAGCGGCCCGGCAGATCGCCGTCGCGGTGAATCAGCAGAACGCGGGCATCTCGCAGATCTTCTCGGCGGTGACGGACCTGTCCTCGTTGATGGACGAGACGATGCAGGGAGTGCAGGCCACCACGCGCGCCACGAGCACACTGCGCGAGGCGGCCGAGCGAATGGAAACGGTGGCGCGCACCTACCGGGCGTAGCAGGTGTCCTCTCGTCACCCCTCGCCCACGCAGCTCCTCGCCGCCGTCTCGGTGGCGACGCTTCTCTGTCTTTCCTGCGCCACTGTCCCGCCCCAGGCTTCCTGGGGCGGGCAGCACACCAACACCCGGTCTCGATTCAACCAGTCGTGTGGTGCAGCCTGCGGAGCCCCGGTCAATGCAAGTACCGGGGAGATCCTCGCACCGGCAGCATCCCGAGCCGGTCAGATGCTCGAGAAGGCGGTCCAGGCCGCCGAGATCCTCCAGGGGTTCATCCACGTCACCAGATTCCTCGATGAAGCCCAGAAGGGTGTCGTCGAGGACGTCCTGAAGGAGTGCGTTCAAGCAGCCAACAGGGAGGTGGATGACGAGCTCTTCGGCAAGGATCGCTCCCTGCCGGACTCGGAGTGCGAGAAGGAGCCAACCGTGAAGGACAAGCTCGCTCCCTCATGGGCACGGCACCTTGGGAAGCTGAAGCACGCGGTCGCCTTCGCGTGTATTCAGAGGCGCCTCGCGGAGAAGTTCCCCAACAACTTCACCGTGGAGCCGCGCTACCGGAAGGACGAATTCACAAGAGACGTGATGCTCACCGACAGGCGGGCGGGGTCGCTCCGGCCCGACATCGTCATCCACTTCACCCGCAATGCCACCCGGATTCAGTGCATCTACGACCTCAAGTTCCCTTGCGGCTACGAAGTGGGCAACCCTTGGAACACGGACGTCGTGAGACAGATGAAGTCGTACGCGGGACTCGGGGGGCAGTGCAAACCCGCCCTCGTCACCCCTCAATTTGGCGTTGATCGCCGGTAGAGACGCCGATGGCCAACCCCTCCCCTCGCATCCGCATCTCGGGTCCCGTCAGGTCCAAGACCTGGACGAGTGAGACGGGCGTAGTCGAGCGCCTCGAGGACCGTCTCCTCATCCGGGACCTGGTCCGCATCGTCTTCTTCATCCCCTCCGATCACTTCCAGATCGCCGCGGGAGTGTCCCATGCGCTCGACAGCTACCTCCGCGCCGTCGAAGGACATCCCGAGGCGCTCTCTCGCTACACCTGCTGCTACTGGGAGCCGCGCGGACTGAGCGAGAGGGGCTGGGAGCTCATCCGCGAAACCCTGCAACCCAAGGAGCGCAGGTACTTCGACGACTACACGCCCGACGAGGCCTTCCATCCCGAGAAGGAAGGTGCGGAGCCTCATTTCAGCATCTACGCCGATGACGAGCGCGGCTATGCCTTCCGCTATCACGCGCGGCTTCCCTGGCGTGAGCCGCCACGACACAGCGTCAGTGTCCTCCAAGTCACCCTGCCGACGGAGTATCTCGAGGAGCGTGGGGCGGACGCCGTGCGCGCTCTGGCCCTCGACATGGCCTCCCGGCTGCCCTTCTCCTCAGGACATGCCGGCCTTGCTCTCGCCTCCTGGTTCCCCGTGGACGAGCAGTGGGACCGGCTTCGCCCGGTGATACTCCGGCACCCCGGCTTCGACATCCGCGACGCCAGCATTCACGACAACCTGGGTACCCGGGTGGACGGTATCCATTGGCTGAACTTCCTCGGGCAGCCGGTGCTGAGCGAGCTGGGAGGAGCCTCAGTCCTTCGTGCACGGCTCCCATGCCCCCCGGTCACCGTGCAGGAACTGGAAGAGGAGCGCGTCGTCGTGACCCTGGGCCCCTGCCCCGAAGCAGGAGACCTGGATCAAGGCCAGAGCCTCCCGGCCTACCGCGAGCTCGCGAGGGTGCTGGAACCCTGGCTGGAGCCATTCCCCTGGCGCCTCACCGATTTCACGGACCCTTCCGTCAAGGAAGAGCTGTGGCGCTGGTGGAGGCGCTTCCTCGAGTGCTCCTGAGTCCTCCAGGTGGTGACAGCAGTCACCAGGAGGAACTGGAGTCACCAGGGTCCGGTCATCAGTCCGTCCCCGAAAACCCTCGGCGTTCGAGCCTCTCCCGAGGGAAGCGGGCCTCCAACACGGTCCTGTCGGGCCGCGTAGGCGTTGGCACACCTCCTGCTCTGTGTGGCGTACATCAACGGCGAACAGCCGCCGCCACCCACACCCACCTCGCAGGAGCCTTCCATGACCACGCCCGTCGCCGCCAACCGCCCCTCGCTGCAGCGCTCCAACTCCGCTCCCGTGCTCGGCGCCACCGAGAAGCCGACGCTGACCCGGACGAACTCCGCGCCCACGCTCCCCACGCCTCCCAAGAGCACCCCGGCGGCTCCCGCGGCCACCAGGCCCCAGTCGATCCACACGACGGACTCCATGGACTCCGCGGCCAAGACGTCGGGCGCGGCCGCGAAGCAGAACCTGCTCGGCAAGTACGTGCAGAACGCCACCGACGCCGCTCACGCCAATGGCGCCGCGGGCGCGTTCGGCAAGCTGAAGACGGGCGGAGGCCTGGCCTCTGGTGTCGCCGGCATCGGTCTCAATGCCGCGGGCCTCGCCAACGCCATCAAGAACGGTGAGGGGGGCCAGGCCATCTCCGACAGCGCCCTCCTGCTGGGCAAGAGCGTGCTGAACACCGTCAAGGGCGGGCTCGACGTGGCCTCCATGGTGCAGTCGGGCAAGGAGTTCAAGAACCTGAAGGACGCGGCCCAGGCGGCGCTCGGCGCCAACGGCCAGGTGGGCAAGAACATCGCCGGCAAGGTCGCCGAGTCCGTGCTCTCCGGCAAGCCGCTGCGCGACGTGGACGTGCTGGGCGAGCTCGCGAAGTCGAAGGGCGCCGGAGCCAACCTTGGCACCACCCTGAAGCAGGGCGCCGCCGACGTGTTCCGCGGCCTCGGTGGCGAGAAGCTGGCCGGGAAGATCGAGGGCGGCATCTCCAAGGCCGGCCAGAAGATCGCCACGGGCGGCGCCGCGGGCTTCAAGACGGCGGATGCCGCCATCGACGCCGCCAAGGGCGCCGAGGCCGCGGCGAAGCTGGGCGCCAAGGGCGCGGGCACGGCGGCGAAGGCGGCCGGCCGGTTCGCTCCGGGCCTCAACGTCGGCATCGCCGCCATCGACACGGCCATCGCCGCCAAGACGATCGCGGACCCCAAGGCGAGCGTCGCCTCCAAAGTGACGTCCGGCATCACCGCCGCCGGCTCCATCGTCGCCGCCACCAACATCCCCATCGTCTCGCAGGTGGGCGCGGCCGTCTCCACCGCCTCCACCGTGGCCGGCGCGGTCGTCGAGAACTTCGGTGCCATCAAGGAAGGCGCCAAGAAGGCCGCCGAGGGCGTCAAGAACTTCTTCAGCGGCTGGTAGTCCCCACCCCCGGTCTCCCCTTCGCAGAGGCACGCCCCATGAACTCCTACTCCTCCAATCCCCAGTCCTTTGGATTGCCCCGGAACTTCTCCTCCACCTGGAGGGACGAGCGGAGTCACCCGGTGGTGCTGCCCCAGGTGGAGGCCCCCTCCCTGGAGGGGCTGTCCGTCACCCTCCCCGCCCCCCAGGGCTTCACCGCCGAGCAGGTCCAGGAGCGCTTCCTGGAGCTGGCGCGGCCCCACGCCACCGAGCGCTACCGCTACCCCACCGAGCAGACCGCCTGGGGAGACGAGGTGCTGCTCAACCTCGCGGGCTACTCCCAGGGCCACCTCATCCCCTTCAGCCTGCGCACCGACGTGTGGCTCCCCGTGCAACCGGATCCGATGCTGCCCGGCCTGTATGAGGCGCTCGTGGGCCGCTCGCCCGGCAAGGGGCTGGTGGTGGACCTCACCCTGCCCGTGGAGTACCCGGTCGAGTCGCTGCGCGGGACGCAGGCCCGCTTCGTCATCCAGCTCCAGGCGGCGCGCGAGGTGAAGTACCCCAGCCTGGAGAGCCAGGAGTTCCTCATGGCCTTCGGCCGCGGCCACACGCTCCAGGAGGCCATGCGCGACGTGGTGCGGCAGATGGAGGACGAGGCCGCGCAGCTCCTGCTGCTCCAGGCCCAGCAGCACGTGCTCAACCAGGTGGCGGCGCGCACCCGGGTGGAGATTCCCTCGGAGCTCGTGGACGAGGAGATCCGCCGCCGCTGGAGCGCCAGCGAGGGCCGCTCCGCCAACGAGCTCCAGTTCAACGGCCCCGAGCAGGAGGAATCGCTCGCCACGTGGCTGCGTGACGCGGACACCCGCGCCGAGGTGGAGCAGCGGCTGCGGATCAGCCTCGCGCTGGGCGCCATCTGCAAGCGCGATGGCCTCATGCTCACGCCGCAGGCGGTGGAGAAGGTCCTCCGGGACGAGGCCCACGCCTCGGGGTTGACGATCGGCCAGGTGGCGGATGCCCTGCGCGCCGAGCCGCGCAATCTGGCCCGGATCGATCAGGTGGCCTGGCACCTCCTGGCGGTGGACCACGTGATGAGCCGGGCACAAATCCACATCGAAGGCGCCTGAGCCCGGAGCCCCGCGCACCGCTCACTCCCGTGCCGTGTTGTCCCTCACGCGCTGCACGGTGCGCGTCTCCCAGTCGATCCGGAACTTCACGAGGGGCATGTCGCGCGATCCGCCGACTCCCAGGAAGGCGAACTGCCCCCCCTTGGGCAGCGTGAAGTCCTTGCGGACGTGCTCCACCCCACCGCGCTCCCTCCGGATGTGGAGATAGTCGGTGCCCCGCTGTACCCCCTCGTCTTCCAGGAGGAGGGGGAGGCTCACACTGCACCGCGTGCGGGAGTGGAAGGAGAAGGTGGCGGAGAGGTGCACCTTCTCGTCCGTGAAGAACTCCATGCCGTCCAGTTGGAGCCGTGCGTCACCAATGCAGCCGTCCGAGCCCATGCCCCACACGTTGTGCCCGGAGAGCGAGATGTCCTCGGACGCCTCCATCCGCAGCTTCACGGAGGGAGCAGAGCCGCGCCCGGGCCCCATGAGGTCCCGGGCCTCGAGCGCCCAGGTCTCGGACGGCAGGGGGCCGGAGCGCAGGCGCACCTCATCCAGGGCCATCGCCGGAGCCAGCGCTCCAGGCTCCCGTGAATCCCAGCCGATGCGGAGCCCCTCACCGGACTCGCCATCCGGCACGGGAGCCGCGTCCTCCGCCACGCGCTCTCCATCCACCCAGAGGCGCATGCCGGTGGCGCCCCACTCCAGCGCGACGTGCACGAAGCGGCCGAGTTCCAAGGGCTGCGGCGACGTCAGCCCGCGCGGGCCCCATCCGAAGTACAGCCGTCCCGACTCGTCCAGCCGGAGCTGGAGCACGCGCCGCGCCCCCGCGTACGTCGTCACCACGGGGCCCTCCCCCGGCCGCTCGGGGCTGAGCCACAGGGACAGCGCTCCCTCGGACGGAATCCTCAACCCCGGGTTGCCATCCTCCGCCGGCTTCACCATGAGCGAGCCCTTGCCGCCCAGGAGCACGGCCTGGCCCCGCACGCCCAGCACCTGGTCCACCTCCGAATGCCGCAACGCGGGCCCTCCCCCCGCGCTCTTGAACAGGGGCTCCCGGCTGGAGTCCTCGAAGGACCAGTGGGCCTGCTCCTTCACGGCCGGCGTGACGGGAGGCGGTGACTCCTGTGCGGGCGGCGCTGGTGGCTCCGGAGACTCCTGGGGATTCGCCGGCTCCGGTGGAGCGGCCACCACGGCCGGGGCGGGCGCGGGCTCGCGTCCCGAGGACACGAAGGCCACGGCGCCCACGACCAGCGCGGCTCCGGCGGCGACCAGGGGCCAGCGCGGAGCGGGTCTCGGGAGGGGCGCATCGAGTGACAGCAGGGCATCGGCGGCCGTGGGGAAACGGTCCTCGGGCCTGCGCGCCACGAGCTTCCGGAGGAAGGCCCGGAAGTGCTCGGACACGTGGATCTCCCGCGTGAAGGCCAGCTCCCAGTCTCCACTGAGCAGCGTCTCCGGGGGGCGCCGGCTGAGCAGGTGCAGCAGCGAGGCCCCGAGCGCGTACAGATCGCTTACCGGCGAGACGCTGCCACCGAGCTGCTCGGGAGCCATGTAGCCGAAGGTGCCGTTGAGCGTGGCCTCGTGCGTGCGGCCGTCCCGGAGCGCCCGGGCCGAGCCGAAATCCACCAGCACGATGTGGCCGTCCTCGCGCCGCAGGAGGTTGGCCGGCTTGACGTCGCGGTGCAGCACGGGCGGCTGGCGCGAGTGCAGGAAGCCGAGGATCCGCAGCACCTCGCGGGCGATCTTCCGCACCTCGGTCTCATTGAAGCGGTGGTGCTCCAGGCGGGCCGCCAGCGACTCGCCGGAGACGTAGTCCTGCACCAGGTAGAAGCGGACCTGGGCCCCCTCGCCCTCGGAGAAGGAGGCATGGAGCCGGGGGATGTTCGGATGGGAGAGCGCCTCGAGCAGGCGGGACTCGCGCTGGAAGGCCTCCACGCGCTCCGCGTCCGGCGCGTGCGCGAAGACGAGCTCCTTGATGGCCACGGGCCTGCCCGCGGCATCGGCGGCCAGGTACAGCCGGCCATGCACGCTCTGCGAGAGGACCCGCTGCACCCGCAGCCCACCCGGAGCCTGCGCGGCACCACAGAAGGAGCAACGAGGCTCCGTGCAAGGACGGGCACACGCCACGCACGTGCCGGGGGAAACGCCAACCGGAGAGCCCACGGCCTACTCCTCCACCAGGGTGAGATTGTCGATGGCGCCCTCGACGTTCGAGCCATACCCGAGGATCGCGATGTTCTTCACGGCCCGGATGGACCCCGCCTTGAACGGGACGAGCAGCTCGTTGAACTCCACCCTCACGTGCTGCCACTTGCCCGGGAGCACCGGCACCAGGTGCACGGCGGTGTCATTCCACGGGGGACCCTGCTCCGGGGGGGAGCCGATATCCACGGAGACGGCCTTCTTCCCAGGGCTGGACTCCATATGGAAATCCATCCAGATGGACAGGCCGGACCCGGGCGCGTTTCGCGTCAGCTTCACGTCCAGCTCGAGCCACACGCGGCTCGCCCGGTACACCCCGTGCTCCCGGGGCTGCGTCCGCAGGAAGACGCCCCGTTTTCCCTTGGGGCCCGCATGGAAGAGCGACAGGTGCGGGTTCCCCGCCTCCTCGACGAGCCTGAACTCCTGCTCCACGGCCTCGGGGAGCGGCTGCGGCTCCCACCTGCGGAGCCCGCGGGAGAAGTCCTCGGAGAAGAGAGGTGGCGCCGGTGCGTAGTCCCCCGCCGCGCCTGGACTGCCCTGCTCCAGGGCCGCGAGCGCCGTCACCGCCACCTCGGGCAGCACGCCACGATAGAGCGTCAGGTCATCGAGTGACACCCGGGGCGACGCGCCCAGGCTCAGGTCCGCCGCGCTCCTGCCAATCCAGAGCGTCTGGCCCTGGCGCGAGGCGAGGACGGGCGTGGGCTCCTCGGCCACGAGCTGGCCTCCGACGTACAGGCGCGTCCCCTCCTTCCCCCAGGTGGCCACGACATGGTGGAAGACGTCCGGCGCGAGGCGCACGCGAGGCCGGAGCCACCGGGAGCCCTCCGCGCTGAATTCCAGGTGACCGCCGTTGATGACGAGCGCGAGCGGGGCGCCAGCGGAGTCCCCGGAAGCGTTCCTCGAGGCGAGCACCGTGCCCAACGTGTCCAGCAACGCATCGCGGCGCAGCCAGAGGGAGAGCGAACCTTCCTCGAGCCCCTCCAGCACGGAGGGTTGGCCAGCGCCCGCGCTCGTGGAGTCACGCACCACCTCCACCGGGAGCGGCTGCCCGAGCCGGAGTGCGCTGCCACGCAGGCCGGTGTCCCGCATGCCCGCGGGCGTGGTGAGGTCGAAGCGCCGCTGGTCGTCACGCGCCAGGCGCGTCAGGGCGGGGTCCTCGCCCTGCGTCTTGCGCAGCACGGCGTCGTCCTCGTCGAAGCGCCAGCGCGCGTGGGGAGGAAAGTCCGGCAGCAGGGGGAGGTGGGGCTCCCACGGGGGCGGACGGGCGGGCGCCTCGACCTTCTCGGGCGCGGTGGCCGTGGGGCTCTCCTCGGGAGGAGGAGTGGGCGCGGGGGCACTGGCGGACGGACGCACCACCCACGCGGCGACCGCCACCAGGGCGCCCAGGACGAGCACCGGGACCGTGGCGCGGCGCCAGAGGGGCACCGGCTGGTTGTCCCCCGTGGACGACTCCAGCGCGAGCTGCGCGTCGAGCGCGGAGCGGAAGCGCGCGGCCGGGTCGCGGGCGATGAGGAGGAGGAGGAAGCGCTCCATCCGGGCAGAGACGAAGGCATGGGCCGCGACGTCCAGCGAGAGGTCCGACGCGAGCATCTCCTCGGGAGACCTGCCGCTGAGCAGGTGCAGCAGCGAGGCCCCCAGCGCATAGAGGTCGCACGTCTCGTCGAGCGTCCCGCCGAGCTGCTCCGGGGGCATGTACCCGAAGGTGCCCACCATGGTGGCGCCCGCCGTGCCCGAGCCGAACAGGTCCCTCGCGGCGCCGAAGTCGACGAGGAACACGGCCCCATCGTCGCGCCGCACGAGGTTGGCCGGCTTCACGTCGCGGTGGACGATGCGCGGCGACAGCTCGTGCAGGTAGCGCAGGACGTCGAGCACCTGCCGGGCCACCTCGAAGGCCTCCTCATCGCGCAGGCGGCGCTTGCGGAGCAGCTCTCTCAGGGAGGTGCCCTGGATGAGCTCCTGGGCGAGGTAGAGGCGCGTGTGGACGCCGTTGCCCTCCTGGAAGGAGTCCACGAAGCGGGGGATGCGCGGATGGGACACCTGGCGCAACAGCCGGGCCTCGCGCTCGAAGGCCTCGAGCTGCCGCGCCTCGGGCACCAGCGAGAAGACGAGTTCCTTGAGCGCCACCTGTCCGCCGCCGGGCGCCTGCGCGACGTAGAGGCGGCCATGAGGGCTCTGCGAGAGAAGACGCAGCACCCGGTAGCCCCCGGGCATGGCCGCGGCGTTACAGAGGACACACCGCCCTTCCGCCAGCGCCCCTTCACAGAGCGGACACCGGGAGGGAGGAGACGCTTCGGAGGCGGGGCGGGGAACGGAGGAGCTCACGGCCGGGGCAGTCTACCCCAGTCCGTCAGTCCTCCTTGAGGCGCGCGGTGGGCGGAGGCCCGGGCAGCGGGGGGAACTTCGGGTTGCGCTCGGGCTCGGAGGCGCGGACGTAGTGCGGCTCCAGGGCGAAGA
The DNA here is from genome assembly GCF_049060025.1 of Archangium gephyra. Classification (GTDB taxonomy): domain Bacteria; phylum Myxococcota; class Myxococcia; order Myxococcales; family Myxococcaceae; genus Archangium; species Archangium gephyra_A. The sequence goes on along the minus strand of NZ_JBMEQQ010000002.1, from coordinate 10,398,845 downwards.
GCGCCTCCAGCGTCTGCGACTCGGGGAAGCGCACCAGCGAGGCCAGGGCCACCGCCGAGGGGAAGGTGGGCGCGCTCAGCAGCCGCGAGGGCGCCACGCCCCGGGCTTCCAGTGCGGCGCGGTACTCGGGCAGTGCGGGCCCCAGGGCGAGCGCCTCCGGCTCGGCGGCCATGCGCGCGGCCACCTCTTCCGGGCTCATCGCCTCCTCGGGCCCCAGGGCCTCCACGCGCTGGCCCACGCGCCGGTAGGGCCCCAGGTAGAGGTCATCCTTGCGCGCCACGGCGAGGGCGAAGAGGGGCGGCCCCTCGGGTCCCTCCAGGGCCACGGCCGCGAGTGAGGAGGCCCCGGCCACCTTGAGTCCCGCCGCGTACGCCAGCCCCTTGAGGCAGGACAGGCCGATGCGCAGGCCGGTGAAGGAGCCCGGGCCCAGCCCGATGGCCATGCCCTCCAGCGACTTCAGCGCCACCCCGTGCCGCGCGAGCAGCTCGCCGACGAGGCCGGGCAGCGCCTCGCTCTGCTTCTTCGGAGGGCCCACCACCACGTGCTCGAGGACGCGCACGCCCTCCCCTTCCCGCTCCACGAGGGCCAGCGACAGCGTGAGGGTGGAGGTATCGAGCGCGAGGAACATGGGGAGGCTTCTACCCGGTCTTGTCCGCGCAGCGGTAGAGGCGAACCCGGGCCAGCCCCTTGTCCATCATGCCGAGCTGCTTCGCCGCGGCGGTGGACACGTCCACCACGCGCCCTTTGACGAAGGGCCCGCGGTCGTTGACGCGCACCTCCACCGAGCGCCCGTTCTCCATGTTCACCACCCGGAGGCACGAGCCGAAGGGCAGCTTCTTATGGGCGGCGGTGAGCTTCTGCGGGTTGAACTTCTCGCCGCTGGCGGTGGGCCGGCCAGCGAAGCCCGGGCCGTAGTACGAGGCGATCCCTTCCTCCAGCCAGGCCCGTGCCGGGGGCGGCTTCTCTGGCCGCACCACCTCGCGGCCCGGCGCACAGCCCGCCAACGCGCCCAGCCCCACCATCCACCCCACGAGCAACCGCCGCATCGCACCTCTCTAGCGAGTGATGTCGTTGATGAGCGCCATTCCCATCAGGGCCATCAGCAGGACGAGGCCCACCACGTTGGCCACCTCGCGCACCCGCACCGGAATGGGGCGGCGGCGGATGCCCTCCCAGAAGGCCGCCAGCAGGTGGAAGCCATCGAGGATGGGGATGGGCAGCAGGTTCATCACGCCCAGGTTGATGGAGATGATGGCCATGAGGTTGAGGAAGTAATCCAACCCCTGGTCCACGCTCTTGGAGGCGAGCTGGTACATCATCACCGGCCCGCCCAGCGTCTTGTGGGACACCTGGCCGGTGACGAGTCCGCCGATCACCTTCACCATCTGCCCGACAATCTTGGGCACCACGGTGGCGGCCTCGCGCAGCGCCTCACCCACCCCGAGCGTCACCGTCACCTTGTCGGGCGGCAGCAGCTCCGCCGAGGAGGGCATCCAGGGCCGCAGGCCCAGCTCGAGCCGGGAGGACTCCTGGCCCATCTCGTCCTTGCTGGTGCGGGAGGCCTGGGCGACCACCTCCGTGCGCTCGCGGCCATCCGCCGAGAGCCAGCTCAGCTTGAAGGTCTGATCCTTCAGGGTGCTGAGCTTGCCCGACAAGACGTTGAAGGAGTTGAGCCGCTGATCGTTGAGGGAGACGAGCCGATCGCCCACCCGCAGACCCGCCTTCTCCGCCGCGCTGCCCGGGAACACGATGCCCACGTAGGTGTCCGAGGGCTCCGCCCCCAGGGCCGCGAAGCCCTCGGCGTCCGGCTGCTTCTGCACCGTCACCGTCTTCACGGTGGGCGAGTGCCCCGACACCACCCCGGCCGTCACCGGCTCCAGGCGCTGGATGGTGAGCTCCAGCGGGCCCTCCATCTTCGCGAGCTGCTCGTGGAGGGCGGCCTCGTCCGGGATGGCCACCCCGTTGATGGACAGGATGCGGTCGAAGGTCTTCAGCCCGGCCTCGGCCGCCGGAGAGCCCGCGGGCACGCCCAGCATGGCGGGCCGGTTGGTGGGCGCCACGCCAATCAACCCGCGCTCCACGGAGTCCACGGGCGAGGACTCGACGAGGCGCTCGGGGGTCAGATTGACGATCTGCTGCTTGCCATCCCGCTCGATGGTGATGGGGATGGAGCGCTCGAAGCGGCCGACGAAGGCCTCGCGCATCTCCTCGAAGGTCCGCACCTTCTCCCCGTCCACCGCGACGATGCGGTCTCCGGCGCGGATGCCGGCGGCGGCCGCGGGCATGGCCGGGTCCACGTACCCCACGCGGGTGGAGATGGTCTCGTGCGGCCCGAAGAAGACGAAGAAGTAGATGAGGACGGGGAAGACGAGGTTGAAGACGGGCCCGGCCACCACGATGAGGGCGCGCTTCCAGGGCGCGGCGTTGAGGAAGCCGCGCTGGGCGTCCTCGGGACTCAGCTCCTCGTGGGGCGAGTCCCCGGCCATCTTCACGTAGCCGCCCAGGGGCAGCAGGGCCACCTGATACTCCGTCTCCCCCTTGGTGAAGCCGAAGAGCTTCGGCCCGAACCCGATGGAGAAGCGGATGACCTTCACCCCGCAGGCCTTGGCCACGAGGAAGTGGCCCAGCTCATGAACCGTGATGAGCACGCCGAGCAGGACGATGAACAGACCGGGACCTTGAAGCATGGTGCCAACACTAACCGTGGGAACCATGCCCGACAATGCGCATCGCGGCTCGTGGGCCTGGCAACCGGACAATCGGCGGGCGCTACGGGAGCAGCCCGCGCACGAAGGTCACGTAGACGAACACCAGGGGCGCGTTGAAGAGCAGCGCGTCGATGCGGTCCAGGATGCCGCCATGCCCCGGGATGGCCACGCCGGAATCCTTCACCCCGTAGGCCCGCTTGAGCATGGACTCGCACAGGTCCCCGATGGGTCCGAGGATTCCGCCGAATATTCCCAGCACCAGACAGTCCGTCACCGTGAGCATGGGGTAGAAGAAACCCCGGGTGATGAACATGCCCACCACCGAGCCCACCATGCCGCCGAAGAAGCCCTCCCAGGTCTTGTTGGGGCTCACCTCGGGGTAGAGCTTGTGGCGGCCCAGGAAGCGGCCGGCGAAGTAGGCGGAGGTGTCGTTGGACCAGGTGATGACGAGCGCGGAGATGGACCACGCCATGCCGTCCGGCATCAGCCGCAGGGCGGCCACGGCGGTGAGGCCCACCGAGCCGTACAGCATGCCCGTCACCAGGTGGGCCACCCGCGTGGGGGCGTCCTGCAGGGGCCCCCGGATGAGGTGGTAGGTGAAGGCGAAGAAGAAATAGAAGGCGAGGATCCAGAAGGCCGCCGCCCCGGTGCGCGCCGGATCCCTCAGCGCCAGCACGGGCAACAGGCCCGAGAGCACGATCCCCACCCAGGCCGCCGGTGAGAGCGTCTTCTGGGTGATGAGGTAGTACTCACTGGTGCAGATGGCGGCGGCCACGCTGAGCAACGCCGCGCTGTACAGGCCCCCCTTGAACAACAGGAAGACGACCAGCGGCAGCAGGGTGAGCGCCGATACAGTCCGGATGACGAGGTTCTTGTTCTTCTCGTTCACGCCTTGGCCCGGTGGGAATCCTCTCGCTTCACTTGCGCGGAGGTGAGACCGAAGCGCCGCTCGCGTTGCTGGTATTGAGCCAGGCAGCGCAGGAAGGCCTCGGTCCTGAAGTCCGGCCAGAGGACGTCGCTGAAGCAGAAGCTCCGCGTACGCCATCTGCCAGAGCAGGAAGTTGGAGATGCGCTGCTCGCCGCTGGTACGAACCACCAGGTCCAGCGGCGGCAGGCCGTTCGTCCAGAGGTACGACTCGAAAGTCTGGTTATCCAGGTGCGCCGGCGTCAGCTCGCCCTTGCTGGCGGCCTCGGCCACCCGGCGCGCCGCCTGCACCATCTCCTCGCGGCCGCCGTAGGACAGCGCCAGCGTCAGCACCATCCCCGTGTTGTTCGCCGAGTCCGCCCGCAGCCGGTCCAGCGGCTCCTTCACGAAGCGCGGCAGCTTGTCCACCTCGCCAATGGCGTTGAGCCGGATGCCGTTCTCCAGAATCTCCGCGCGCTCGCTCTCGAGGTACTCGCGCAGCAGATCCATGAGGGCGGCCACCTCCTCGGCGGGGCGGGCCCAGTTCTGGGAGGAGAAGGCGTAGAGGGTGAGGGCCTCGACGCCCACCCGGCGGGCGCAGCGCGTCACCTCGCGCACGCTGGTGGAGCCCTCGCGGTGGCCCTCCACCCGGGGCAGGCCGCGCATCTCCGCCCACCGGCCGTTGCCATCCATGATGATACCCACATGGCGCGGCAGGGGCCGTTCCTGGACGAGTCGCTCGAGAGCAGCCACAGAGGGAGGTGACACAGGGCGTTCCATGAGGCTGCGCAATGTAGAGGCACCACCCCTCCACGTCCACGGGCGTGTGCAGGAGTGGTCGCACCGCACGCCCGAGCGGTCGCGCCGTGGGGTGGAACGGCATCGGCCCGCCCGGCCACAACCCCCCGGAATTCAGTGAGTGCCGGACCTACCCCATCCCCGCTACCCGGCTCCATGAGGAGATGGAATGCCCGGATGACCGCCATCCGACACCCCTCTTCTCCAGACAGGCGTTTGACCCCGACGCAACAGGGTATCTAGGATCTCCGACTTGATGCGTCCCAAGCTCATCGGTCCCTATCGCGTCCTCGAGACCCTCGGAAGTGGTGGAATCGGGACCGTTTTCCGGGCCCTGGATGACAGGACGAACGAGGCGGTGGCCCTGAAGCTGCTGTCGGGCGGCCCGGCCATGGACTCGCGGGCGGCGAAGCGGCTGGTGCGCGAGTTCGAGGCCCTGGAAGACCTGTCCCACCCCAACGTGGTGAAGGTGTACGACACGGGGGTGTACCAGAGCTCGCCCTACCTGGTGATGGAGCTCATCGAGGGGCTGACGCTGCGCGACTACCTGTCGCTGCGGGGCGAGCAGTTGCTGTCGGCCGCCAGCGCGTCCTCGGGCTCGTTCCCGCGCGCCGCGGGCGGGGCGTCGGCGAGCCGGGAGGCGGGCTCGGAGGAAGGGGGCCCCTCTCCGTTCGATCTCTCGGCCTTCGCCGAGGAGGCCCCGAGCGAGGAGATGATCTCGGGCGGGGGGATGCGCTTTGGCACGTCCGGCTCGGCGGCGCGGCTGCCCGTGCCGGTGGACCCGTGGCTGGACTCGGAAGAGGTGGATCCACTGGAGTTCGAGCTGCCCTACGAGATGGGGGGCTCGGAGGTGGTGACGGTGAAGCGGGAGACGGCGGCGCGGCTGGAGGAGCTGAACCGGCCGGAGCGGGTGGGCCGCCTGAAGGACGCGCTGCTGCAGGTGTGCGAGGCGCTGGCGTACATCCATGCGCACGGGCTGGTGCACCGGGACCTGAAGCCGTCCAACATCATGGTGGACGAGGACCGGCAGGTGCGGCTGATGGACTTCGGGCTGGCGAAGTTCCTGGCGGACGACGCGGGGATGACGCTGGACGGGAGGATGGTGGGGACGTTCCGCTACATGCCGCCGGAGCAGATCCTGGGCGAGCCCCTGGACGGACGGGCGGACCTCTACAGCCTGGGCGTCATCCTCTACGAGCTGATGACGGGCCGGCCGCCTTTTGACGCGAAGTCGCCGGTCGACTTGTGGCACAAGGTGTTGGAAACCGAGCCCCCGCCCGTGCTGGCCATCAACCAGTGGGGAGATCCCCAGCTGGCGCGGGTGGCCCATCGCCTCATCCGGAAGGAACCGGACGATCGGATCCAGACGGCGGAGGAAGTCTACGAGGCACTGTCCGAGTGAACGAGACCGGGACGACGCACACGCTGGTGGTGGAGGAAGGCAAGGCGGGGCAGCGGGTGGACCTCTTCATCGGAGAGGCGCTGGGGCTGTCGCGAGCGAAGCTGAAGAAGCTCTTCGACGCGGGCGCGGTGAAGGTGGGAGGCCGTGCGGCGAAGAAGGGACTGCTGGTGGCCGTGGGGCAGCGGATCACCGTGGTGGTGCCGGAGGAGCGGCGCGAGGTGGTGCCGGAGCCGGAGGCGCCGCTGACGGTGCTGCACACGGACGAGGCGCTGGTGTTCGTGGACAAGCCCGCGAGCAAGCCCTCGCACCCGCTGCAGCCGGGAGAGACGGGCACGGTGGCCAACGCGCTGATCGCGCGCCATCCCGAGTGCGCGGAGGCCTCGGAGGACGAGCGCGAGGGCGGGCTGTGCCACCGGCTGGACATCGAGACGTCCGGGGTGATGGTGGCGGCGCGCACGCGCGAGGCGTGGAGCGCGGTGCGGGAGGCCTTCGGTGGGCGGGAGATCGACAAGCGCTACTGGGCGCTGGTGACGGGGCCGCTGGCGGACGAGGGGGAGATCGACCTGCCGCTGAGACACCACCCGAGACACCCGGACCGGGTGGAGCCGGCGCTGGACGGAGGCGAGGGCGCGCGGGAGGCGAGCTCGGAGTTCCGGGTGCTGGGGCGCGCGGGGGAGTACAGCCTGGTGGAGGTGCGGATCCACACGGGGGTGCTGCACCAGGTGAGAGCCCACCTGGCGGCGGTGGGAGCGCCCATCGTGGGAGACACCCTCTACGGAGGGAGGGAGGAGCCGGGACTGAGCCGCTTCTTCCTGCACGCGAAGGCGCTGGGCCTCACCCACCCCGTGACGAAGCAGCCACTCCGGGTCGAGAGCCCCCTGCCCCAGGAACTCCTCGAGGTTCTCGGGAGCCATCACCTCCCTCTCCCCCCGGGAGAGGGACGGGGTGAGGGTGCCCGTCCCCCGGGTTGAACCGAGCGAGCGTCAGAGGGGTCCACTACAGTGAATCCAATGAGGGCCATCATCCACGTGGACATGGACGCCTTCTATGCGTCCGTGGAGCAGCGGGACAACCCGGAGCTGCGGGGCAAGCCGCTGATCGTCGGCGGAGACGCACGGCGCGGGGTGGTGGTGGCGGCCTCGTACGAGGTGCGCAAGTACGGGGTGCGCAGCGCGATGCCCATGGCGAGGGCGATGAAGATGGCGCCGCACGCGCTCGTGGTGAAGCCGCGCTTCAACGCGTACAGCGAGGCGAGCGAGCAGGTGTTCTCCATCTTCGAGCGCTACACGCCGCTGATCGAGCCGCTGTCGCTGGACGAGGCCTTCCTGGACGTGACGGCGTCGGTGGGGCTGTTCGGAGCGCCGGCGGACATGGCGAGGCGGATCCGCAAGGAGATCGCCGCGGAGACGGGCCTGCCGTCGTCGGCGGGGATCGCCTCGGTGAAGTTCGTGGCGAAGATCGCCTCGGACGTGGCGAAGCCGAACGGCCAGCGCGAGGTGCGGGCAGAGGAGACGGTGGCGTTCCTCGCGGGGCTGCCGGTGGGGCGGCTGTGGGGAGTGGGGCCCAAGACGGAGGAGGCGCTGAAGCGCTCGGGGCTGGAGACGATCGGCGACGTCGCGAAGCGGGACGTGTCGTGGATGGAGGCGAAGTGGGGCGCGAGCGGACGCCACCTGTGGGAGCTGGCGCAGGGAATCGACCCCCGCGAGGTGGTGCCGGACCGCGAGGCGAAGAGCGTGGGCGCCGAGGACACGTTCGACGAGGATCTCACGGGCCTGGAGGCCCTGAGCCCGCATGTGCACTCGCAGGCGCTGCGGGTGGGCCGCCGGCTGCGGCGCGCGGGGGTGAAGGGCCGGGTGGTGCAGCTCAAGCTGAAGTTCTCGGACTTCACGCTCATCACCCGGAGGATCACCCTGCCCTCCGCGACGGATGATGGGCAGACGCTCTACCGGGTGGCGCGGGAGCTGCTGGAGAAGGCGCACGAGGACAAGCCGGTGCGGCTGACCGGCGTCTCGATGCAGGAGCTGGGGACGGGCGGAGGCGAGACGAGACAGCTCGGGCTGTTCACGGAGCCGGAGAAGCCGAAGAAAAGCGACAAGCTGAACGCGGCGCTGGACCGGATCGCCGAGCGCTTCGGAACGAAGGCGGTGACGACGGCGGACATCGCGGGCAACGACGAGACCGATCCGGACCCCGTCCGCCCGCAGAAGCCGAAGCGCCCCAACTGAGCCCACGCCCTCGGGGAGGGCTCAGAACGCGCCCATGCCCACCAGGCCGAAGGTGTGCGACACGTTGCCCTGGATGCCCATGAAGAGCCCGGACAACACCGGGCCGGTGCGCAGCGTGGCCATGGCCACGGAGCGGAAGCGTGCCGTCTCCCACTGGCGGCTGAACACGGCCCGGACGCTGAAACGCTCGCGCTGCACACTCGTCTCGAAGTCCGTCCAGAGTTGCGGCTCGGCGTGGTTGGAGTGGACGCCCATGGACAGCTCGAGCCAGGACAGCCGGCCCCGCAGGGTCGCCCACCGCGTATCGAGCAGGAGCCCCTCGGGGGTGCGTGCGGCCGCGCCCCCCACTTCCACCTGCTCGAAGCGGATGCCGGGCAGCGGCAGCTCCGGCAACCGGAAGCGCGCCGACATGTCCGCGCGAGCGTTGTGGAAGCGGGGCTCGGAGTGCAACTGGACGGACGTATTCAGCTTCCCCCCGAACGTGGTGACGCTCAATGAGGTGGGCAGCCCAAGCTCGTTGGCCTGCACGGTGCCGAACTGGTGGACGAGCCCGAGCACCGCCACGCCCGCGGAGACCATGGCCGCCGGTTTGGGAACGTGGAGGAAGTCGAGCGCCGATTGGAAGCCCTTCTGCAGCGGGCTGTCCGGCCCGCGCAGCCTCGGGCCCAGGTCTCGCACCCGGAGGTGCTCGCCATCAGGTCCGAGGGCGAGCAGGGAGGCGAGGCGACGTCCCGCTGGCAGCTCGGACAGGGTCAGGTCCTGCGCCGGTTGAGCGAGCGAATCCAGGGCATCCCGCTGCTCGTACTTCCGGGTCGGCATGAAGGCCCAGGCCCGCGCGCGGATGGCGAGAGAGAGCGAGGGGACGAGGAAGCCCCCCTGCAGGGCACGATCCGGGTCCGCGAAGGAGAACAGCAACTCCTCGAAGGCGGGACGCTCCGGCATGCTTGGAGGGGGAGCGAGCGGGCGATGCAGCTCGAGGACCTGCGCGCCCGACGGGAGCGCCCAGAGTGCCACGGTGAACAGCACCGCCCATGCGAAGGCGCCTCGGCCCATTGCAGGCAAAGGTGGTCAGACCTCCGCTCGCCCGCAAGCAAGGCGCGGGGGCCCGGCTGGCCGACCGTTCAGCCCTTCACTCCCGCCAGCCCCCGTCTAGCAGCGGCTCAACCCTCGTCGGACTCGGAATCGCCGTCGGAGTCCGCGCCGGAATCGGCGTCGTCCCCCGAGTCCTCGGAGTCACCCGAGTCACCGGCCTCCGAGGCGTCACCCCCCGAGGCTCCGGCACTCCCGGCCGCGGAGGCGGAAGCACCCTCCCCCGCCCCCACCTTGCGCCCACCCCGGCGACGGCGACGGCGGCGCTTGCGCGGGGCCTCGCCCCCCTCGGGGGAGGAGCCCTCGGCGGGCTTGAGGGGCGGCAGCTCGCCCCGCTTCCACGCCTCGAGGGCCTCGCGGTACTGGCCGGTGGCCTCGACGGAGATCTCGAAGACGATGAGCGCGTCGTTGAAGAGCGGGTGGCGGCGGAAGGCGCCGGTGCGGCGGCGGCGCTCGCCGGTGAGGGTGCGCTGGGAGATGAGCAGCAACCGGCACCGCTCGGCGATGCGGCGCGGCAGGCGCGCGCTCTGGACGAACTCGGCGAGCAGATCCTCGATGGCCTGGGCCACGGAGGGACGCTCGGCGGGATCCTGGCTCTCCACGACGGGGGCCGTCTGCGCGATGGGGACGAGCAGCGCGGCGAGCAGGATGGCGTCATCCAGCGGCTCGCCGGAGGAGACGCGCCGGTCGAGCGCCTCGGCGTAGGCGTAGAAGGTGTCCTGGCCGCGGCGGCCATTCTCCTTGAAGTACGCGGCCACGGGCGGCAGCAGCACCTTGAGGGCATCCAGGGCGGAGAGCAGCCGCAGGGTGGGAGCGGCCACACCGCCGCGGATGAGGCGGAAGGTCTCCTCCAGCAGGCGCGCGGGGGCGCAGCGGGGGAGATCCTCGACGGCGCCCTCCATGGCCGCGTAGGTGCGCGACTCGATGTCCAGGCCCAGCTTGGCGGCGAAGCGCACGGCGCGGAGGATGCGGACGGGGTCCTCGCGCATGCGGATTTCGGGGTCGCCGATGGTCCGGATGTAGCGCTCGTCGATGTCGCGGCGGCCCCGGACGTAGTCGATCACCTGGCCCTCGGCGACGTCGTAGAACAGGCCGTTCATGGTGAAGTCGCGGCGGCGCGCGTCCTGCTCGGCGGTCCCGAAAACGTTGTCGTGGGTGATGAGGAGATCCTGCGACTCCTCGGCCTCGCTGCCCTCCTCACCGTTCTCGGCGCCGGTATCGGCCTCGGCCACGACGTTGGAGGCGTCGAGCTCGGTGGGGTTGGCGCGGAAGGTGGAGACCTCGATGATCTTCCCGCCCTTGAAGTAGATGTGGGCGAGCCGGAAGCGCCGGCCGATGAGGCGGCAGTTGCGGAAGATGGCGCGCACCTCGCCCGGGTGGGCGCTGGTGGCGATGTCGAAGTCCTTGGGCTTGCGGCCCAGCATCAGGTCCCGCACACAGCCGCCCACGAGGTAGGCCTGGTGGCCATGGGAGAGCAGGCGGTGGATGACCTTGAGGGCATCCGGGTCGAGCTTGTCGGGGTCGATCTCCGCGGGCCTGCCGGAGGGGGTGGAGTGGGAGAGGAACTCGGTCTCGGGGAGGGTGTCCTCGGGAAGTGTCTCCGTGAAAGCGGACATGGCTATGGGGTTCTCCTCCGCGGCTTCGGGGACCGGCAGCAGCTCGAGGGGGTCCAGGGACCCGTCCTCGGAGGCAGCAACCTCGCGCGCGTCATCGGGCGCAGGCTGGAGCGTCGGTCCGCCGGCTGGCGGTGTTTCAGTGGAGTCTCGCGTCATCTCGCGGTTGACGCCCCTTGGGGGGCGCATCTAAGGGGCGACCTATACCGCATCCGCCCCGGAAGGGAGTAGCGCATGAAGACATTGTTGACCGGAGGGACGGGGCTGGTGGGGGCCAATCTCGCCCACCTGCTGTGTGAGCAGGGGGAGCGCCCCCGGCTGCTCGTCCGGGAGCAGAGTGACCGCCGGGGGTTGCGCGGGCTGAGCTATGACGAGGTGCTCGGCGACGTACTGGACGCAGATTCGCTCCGGGGGGCGCTGAAAGGCGTAATTCAGGTCTACCACGTCGCGGGCATCGTCCGGTTCGATCCCTTCACGCGGGAGGACGTTTCCCGCATCAACGCCCAGGGGACGAAGAACGTTCTGGAGGCGGCGCTGGCGGCCGGAGTGCGGCGGGTCGTGGTGGTGTCGAGCGTGGCGGCGGTCGGCCATGGGACGCTGGCCGAGCCGGCGACCGAGGACAGCGCGTACAACTACGCGGGAGACAACCCGTATCACGAGTCCAAGCGGGAGGCCGAGCGGCTGGCGCTGGAGGCCTCGGGCCGGGGCCTGGAGGTGCTGGCGGGCAACCCGGGCTTCGTGGTGGGCCCCTACGACGTGAGGCCCTCGACGGGGGAGCTGCTGCTCCTGGTGGCGAAGGGGATTGTGGCGGCGTACCCGAGCGGCGGCATCAACGTGGTGAACGCGCAGGACGTGGCGCGCGGGCTGAAGCTCATCATGGAGAAGGGCCGCCCGGGAGAGCGCTACATCCTGGGGGGAGAGAACCTCACCTACCGCGAGTTCCTGACGATCTGCGCGGAAGAGGCGGGGGTATCGCCGCCGAGACTTCCGCTGCCGGACGAGGTGGTGAAGGCGGTGGGGCGGCTGGGGGACGTGGTGGGCCGACTGTCCCCGGACATCTTCAAGCACGTGAACACGGCGTTCCTGCAGGCGCTGCCGTTGCCGGCCTACCAGTCGTCGGCGAAGGCGATGCGGGAGCTGGGCTATCAACCGAGGCCGGTGCGGCTCGGCATCCGCGAGGCGCTGAGGTGGTTCCAGGAGGAAGGAATGCTCCCGAGGGACCGGCCCCTCACGCCCCGAGGCGTCGTGGGCTGAACCCATCGCCTTTCCCCCTGACAACAACATCCCCTCTCCCCCCCGGGAGAGGGACGGGGTGAGGGTGCCCGTCCCCGTATTCCCCTCTGTGGAGAACCGAGTCCCATGTCCTTCATCATCGCCGTAGGCTCGACGAACCCGGCCAAGACGACGGCAGCGAAAACCATCTGCGAGCGAGCCTTCCCCGGCTGCACGGTGACTGGAGTCGACGTCCCCAGCGGAGTGCCCGAGCAACCCATCGGCCCGGACCAGACCTCGACGGGAGCGCGCAACCGGGCGCGGGCGGCGCTCGCGGCGGTGCCAGGGGCGCGGCTGGGGATGGGGCTCGAAGGGGGTGTGGACGCGGAAGGCAACCTCATCAACTGCGTGGCCGTGGTGGAAGCCGGGGGCCGGGAGAACCTCACCTGGGGCGTGCGCTTCCCCCTCCCCCCCGCCGTCGTGGCCCGGGTGCTGAAGGGCGAGGAACTGAGCCGGGTGATGGACGAGGTCACCGGCCGCACCGAGAGCAAGAAGCAGCAGGGAGCGGTGGGAATCCTGACCAACGGCCTCTTCACACGGGCCGAGATGTGGCAGGGGCCGCTGGCCTGCGCGCTGATGCCCTTCCTGCACCCGGAACTCTACCCCGCTCCCATCACCCCCTGAGCGAAGTGCGCGACGACCCGCCTACGGCGTGAAGATCGACACGCCGATTCCGTCACCGGCGCCCACCATCCCGACCATGACCCAGCGGTCGCCGACCTTGCGAAGCGTACCGGGCGCCCCCTTGAAGGCCCAGGCACCGTCCTTCTTCTCCATGGGGTGATTGGCGCTCTTCGACCAACCAGAGAGCCCGGCGCGGAGGTACTCGGGCAGCACCACGGTCGCCTTTCGTCCCGAGAGGAAGGCCTCGTAGTCCTTCGCGAGCCGGGTGAGCAGCTTCTTCTCCTCTGCATTCTCGGGAGTGATGTCGGTGATCGCCCCCAGGACGCCGACGCCGCTCTCGTTGAGCGCCAGCGCGGAGAGTCTCGGTGCGCTCACGACGATCTTCCCGGCCTTCCCGCGCGTCACGAGCCAGGACACCCCCACCATTGCTTTCTGTCCGCGAATGTCCGCGGCGGTGCCACGCTTTTCCGACAGAGCGGCATCGCACAACGGCTCCCGCTTCCCGCGGGGTTTCTCGCAGGCGTACTTCGCGGCCATGGCCTGGAGCACGACGGGGCGCTCCTGTTCGAACCGTTGAAGGAGCTCGGCGGGGATGGCGGGTGGGGTCTGTGACAGGATGAGCGTGAGCGTTAGAGCGAGCATTCACGGAATCTAGAAACATCCACGGTGGGACGCATAGAACGAATGGGGGCCCTGTCGAGGCGAGGGGGCGGACTGATTTCAGAGGGATTGCCCCCCTGGCTTCATGTCAGTGGGCTCGAATATAGAAGCGGACCCATGCGACGCCTCCTGCTCCTCGCCACCCTTGCCCTGGCCGCCAGCGGCTGTGTCTACACCCGCTCGAGCGCCGTTCCCTCCTCCACGGCTTCCGGACTCGCGCCCCAGTCCGTGGGCGCCGTGCAGGTCCGCGCCACGGCCGCGCCCGAGGGCGCCCGGGAGCTCGGTTTCGTCGAGGCCAATGGCACGGGCCTGGCCGAGCTGCCGGACATCGTGGAGGAGTTCCGCCAGCGCGTGGCCGGCCTCGGCGGCAACTACGCCCAGGTGGATCGCATCGCCACGAAGTTCGAGATGCAGACCCAGACGTACACGTACACCTGTGGCAAGTCGACCTGCACCGGGACCCGGGCCGTGGAGGTCAGCACCACGAGCATCCTGGGCCGCGCCTTCCTCATCGAGAAGTCCACCGCCACGAGGTCCGCACCATGAAGCGCATCGTCCTGCTGTCCGTCCTCTCGCTGTTCACCGTTGCCTGTGGCACCACCCGGACGAGCCGTGTGGTGACGGGCAAGGAGTCCGCCCCCTACTCGGGTGAGGTGAAGATCCTCATGGACGGCACGCCCGTGCCCGAGGGGATGCAGGAGGTCGCGCTGGTGCAGGCCATCGGCCACGGCCTCCACGCGGACCTCGAGCACGTCATCCAGGGCCTGCGCGCGGAGGCCGCGGCGCTGGGCTGCGATGCCGTCGTCCGGGTGAGGGTGGACCAGGGCTCCGCCCAGGCGTCCGCCAACGGCGTCTGCATGCGCACCGCCTCGCGCTGAGCCGTTGCCGCCCGAGCGGGCAGCGCGTGCCCGGCGTCGTGCACCCTGCCCGTTTCGGGCCATGTCGATTGTCGAATCGAGTTTTGGGCCCGTGGGCGGGTCATTACAGCTTGCGTCGGAGGGCACCAACATGGGCACGACGCAAACGGCTGTGCATGCGGGACTCGAAGGCGTGGTGGTAGCCGAGACACGGTTGAGCGAAGTGGACGGTGAGCGCGGGCGGCTGGTGATTGCCGGCGGCGACGTGGAGTCACTCGCCGGAGCCAGCTCGTTCGAGGACGTGTGCGCACGGCTCTGGGCACCCTACGCGAAGCAGGCGCTCCCGGACTCGCTCCAGGCGGCGCTGGGCGAGGCCCGGGTGCGTGCCTTCGGGCTGCTCGACGGGTTGGGGGATGCGCTCTCGGCGGAGGACGGGATGGACGCACTGCGGGCCGCGGCGGCCCATGTGCCGGAGCACCCCGAGGGAGAGCTGGCGACGCACCTCCTGTTGACGGGGGCCCTCGCCGTGTTCGCGGGAGCGTGGGCGCGGCGCCGACGCGGACTGGCGCCGGTGCGCCCGGACCCGACGCTGTCCCACGCGGCGGACCTGCTGCGCATGGTGACCGGGGAGCTCCATCCCGAGCGCGCCGCCGGGCTCGACGCCTATCTGGTCACCGTCTCCGACCACGGGCTGAATGCCTCCACGTTCACCGCACGGGTGATTGCCTCGACGGGCTCGGATGCCGTGTCGGCGGTGGTGGGGGCCATCGGCGCGTTGAAGGGGCCACTGCACGGCGGCGCACCCGGGCCGGTGCTGGACATGCTCGACGGCATTGCCCGTCCGGAGCGGGCCACGTCCTGGCTCGAGGAGGAGCTGCGGGCCGGACGCCGCATCATGGGCATGGGCCATCGCATCTACCGCGTGAGGGATCCACGCGCGGCGGTGCTGGAGCGCGCCCTCGAACGGCTCGAACGCGGCGGGCTGCGGACCGAGCGGCTCGCCCTCGCGCGAGCGGTGGAGCGCGCGGCGGAGGACCTCCTGCGCCAGCGCTACCCGGACCGGCCCCTGCGCGCGAACGTGGAGTTCTACACGGCCGTGCTGCTCGACGCGGTGGGCCTCGACCGCACGATGTTCTCGCCCGCCTTCGCCTGTGGCCGCGTCGCTGGGTGGCTCGGGCACATCTCCGAGCAGCGGGTGACTGGACGTCTCATCCGGCCCGCGTCGCGCTACGTGGGGCCGATGCCGGGATGAGGCTCCGGTGCGAGCCCGGGAGCCGTCCGCATCGGCACTGGCGAGGAGGGCGCCCTACTCGCCGAGCCGGTGCTCGATGCGGATCAACCGGACACCCCGAGGCGTGTGCATCAGGGTGTCCCACCAGTTCGCGCCCTCGTACCAGTAGCGGATCTGCACACCCACCACCCGCCTCTCGCGGAGCGCCTGCTCGGCCTCGTCGAGCGGGACGGACCTCTCGGAGGCCATCAACGCGGCGCTCCCCTTGAGCAGCACCTCGTCCACCACGGCACAGCGCTGGATGTCACGGAAGAGCTGCGCCAGGGTCTCCGGTTCGAGGATCGCGTCCTGCAACTGAGGAAGCGCGGCGTTCTCGGGGGCGACGTTCGCGAGACGGATACCTGTGGTCATGAGCCTGGGGCCTGCTGGCGGGGAGGAATGAGTTCGAAGGCGTTGATCGGGGCCGGGCACACCTGGACGCAGAGGCCGCAGCCGTTGCAGCTCGCCTCCACGACGCGCGGATGACCCGACTCGACGGCGATGGCGCCCTCGATGGGGCAACGCTCGGAGCAGGTGCTGCAGAAAGAACCCTGCCAGGCGAGGCAGAGCTGGGGACGCACCCGCACGCTCATGCGCCCCTCACGCGGGGAGAACACCGGGAGACCACGGCCGGCCACCTCGCCCGACTTCGCACGGGAGGAATAGAACGCCTCGAGCGAGAAGCCGGGCTCGGACGCGATGGGAGCGGGCACGGGAGCAGGAGCGGGCTCCACCGGAGGCCTGGGCTCCTCCTTGCGCCGGAGGAACCCGAGGAACGCACGGCGGCTGAGCGTGGCCTGGGAGCTCACGGCCGCGCCTCCCTGGGCAGACCGGGCTCCCCTGCCCCACTGACACGCTGGTCGAGCCGCGCCGAGGACCCATGGCACTGCTGGCAGTTCTGCCGCTCCGGGTGCGAGGTGCGCAGCCCGGGGAGCGCCCGGGGTCCGTGACAGCTCGTGCAATCGTCCCGCATGAGCGTCGGGTGGGGCATGGTCGGAGGAGCCCCCGGCCAGGCCCGCTCGCCATTTCCGGCCGAGGCCAGCCCGACGAAGCGATTCCCCGGAGTGTCCTTGTACTGGGCCAGCGGGCGCGGCGAGTCCCCCACCACGTGGCACTGCGTGCAGCTCTGGTACGGCGGATGGCTGATCTTCGGAGCCACCCGGTTGCCCAGCTTCATCCCCTCGCCATGGCACGCCAGACAGCCGGGAACCTCGCGCTGGTCGATCTCATGCGGAATGGTGGGCGGCGCCCCGTCATAGGCGCGGTGGCCCTGACGCTGAGCCAGGGCCTGCGCACGCTGCTCCGCAGTGCCCACGGGCAGGGGCTTCACCGGGAACGGCGCCTCCGCCAGCGCCTCGATGGCCCCCTCGTACATGCGCGCATTGTCCCCCCGCCGCTGCTCGCGCAGCTCGCTGTAGCCCGGGGCGCGCTCCGCCCGTTGCGCGTGAGGATCCGAGGCGGCCGGACGCTCCGGCATCTCCGGCGCGCGGAGGCCGGCGAAGTAGCCGGTGGCCGCGAACGCCACCGCCACGGCGGCCCCCACGTGGAGCCAGCGCGTCCCGAGACCACCGCCCTGTCCGCCCTCGGGGCTCATCCCTGCTTCTCCGCGACGAGCTCGCGCCGGCGCACGCGCGCCGCGCACTTCTTGTAGTCCGGCTGCTTGGAGAACGGGTCATGCTCGTCGAGGGTGAGCCCGTTGATGAGCAGCTTCTCGTCGAAGAACGGTACGAAGAGCGAGCCCTCGGGCGGCTCACCGCGGCCGCCGACCCACACGGGGAGATCCAACTTCCCGCGCCGCGTCTCCACCGTCACCTGGTCCCCATTGCCCACCCCGAGCCGCCGAGCGTCGGCGCGGTTCATCTCCACATAGGCCTGGGGCATGGCGCGCTGGAGCTGCGGAATCCGCATGGTCATCGTGCCCGAGTGCCAGTGCTCGATGACGCGGCCGGTGCACAGCCAGAAGGGGAAGTCGGTGTCGGGGGACTCGGGAGGAGGCTCGTAGGGGCTGAACCAGATCTGCGCCCGGTCGTCGTGCGTGGTCGAGTGGTAGAACTGGATTTCCCTCCCCTTCTTCACGTAGGGGTCGTCGAAGCCGGAGAAGCGGAAGCGCGTCTCGCGCCAGCTCCCGTCCTGCTGCTGCACCACGGGCCAGCGCAGGCCGCGCGCCTTCACGTATTCCTGATAGGGCGCCAGGTCCTTGTGCTTGATGCGGGTCGTCTTCCGGTACTCCTCGAAGAGGTGCTCGTCGACGTTGACGTCGTAGTAGTGGGCGAAGTCCCAGAGGGGCACGGGCTTGCCGTCCTTGCCCTTCACCTCGAAGAGGAAGCGGCCGTCCTTGTCCTTCATGCCCTCGAAGCCGAGTTCGAGGAGCCGGTGGGCCACGGCGATGAGCTGCCAGGCATCGTCACGGGCCTGGCCGGGAGGCTTCACCATCTTGAACCACTGCTGGGTGCGCCGCTCGGAGTTGCCCGTCATGCCGTTCTTCTCCACCCACATGGCCGAGGGAAGGATGAGGTCGGCGATGCGCGCGGTGGCCGAGGGATAGACGTCCGAGACGATGAGGAACTTGTCGGCGAGCTTGCGGCTGGGGTCCACCAGCTTGTGCGTGTTGGGCAGGGTCTGCGCGGGGTTGGTGACCTGGACCCAGATGGTGTGGATGTCGCCGCCCTCCCCGGTGGGCGTGGAGAAGCGCTTCCACATCTCCAGGGTGTGGTAGCCGGGCTTGTCGTGGAGACGGCCCTTGGGGACGTTCCAGATCTCCTCCATCTGGGCGCGGTGCTCGGCCTTGGCCACCACGCGGCCGCCGGGGAGCGCATGGGCGAGCGTGCCCACCTCTCGCACGGTGCCACACGCGGAGGGCTGGCCGGTGAGGCTGGTGGGCGCGTCCCCCGGCTTGCCGAAGTGCCCGCTGAGCAGGTGGAGCCCGTGGACCAGGTTGTTGATGGCCGTGCCCCGGGTGTGCTGGTTCATCCCCATGCACCACAGGCTGGTGATGCGCACGTCGCGCCGGCCGAACAGGTCCGCGAGCATCCGCAGGTCCTTCGCCGGAACGCCGGAGATCTCCTCCACCTTCTCCGGGGTGTAGGGCTTCAGCAGCTCGCGGTACTCGTCGAAGGTGATGGCCTTGCCCTCGAGCGTGGCGGGCGAGTTGGGGGCCCGGAAGGCGCAGTTGGCCTCGACGAAGGCCTTGTCGTAGGTGCCGTTCTCCACCAGCAGGTGGGCGATGCCACACGCGATGGCCAGGTCCGTGTTCGGCTTGAAGCGCAGCGAGTGGTCGCAGAACCCGCTGGTGCGCGTCTTGCGCGTGCCGATGTCGATGAGCGTCACCTTCTCCCCGCGTGAGCGGCGGTCGATGACACGCGAGAACAGGACGGGGTGCATCTCCGCGGGGTTGTTGCCCCACATGATGAGCACGTCGCAGGCGTCGAGGTCGTCGTAACAACCGGCGGGCTCGTCCACACCATAGGTGGCGAGGAAACCCGTCACCGCCGAGGACATGCACAACCGCGCGTTGGCATCCAGTTGGTTGGTCCCCAGGCCGCCCTTGATGAACTTCGAGGCGGCATAGCCCTCGGGGATGGTCCACTGGCCGCTGCCGTAGATGCCGAAGCCCTTGGGGTCCTTCAGCACGCGGCGGGCGACGATGTCGATCGCCTCCTCCCAACTGATGGGCACGTGCTTGTCGCCCTTCTTGAGGAGCGGCGTCGTGAGCCGGTCGCTTCCATAGAGGGCGAGCCCCACATGGTAGCCCTTCACGCACAACAGGCCCTTGTTCACCGGCGCCTGCTGATCACCCGCGATGGCCACCACCTTGCCGTTCTGCACGCCCACCTGCACGTGACAGCCGGTGCCGCAGAAGCGGCAGGGCGCCTTGTTCCACTGCACGCCCGGGCCACCCGGGGCAGGCGCCACGGCCGCCTTGTCCTGGCCATACGCGAGGCGGCTCGCCGCCAGCGTCGCCGCGGTCATGGCCGTGCTCTTGAGAAAGTCCCGGCGATCCATGGTCAGCGCTCCTCCTCGGAGAAATCCACCATCACGACGTCCACGAAGCTCACTCCGGGGAGATCCCTCAACGACTCGGCGAGCGCCTCACCCTCGGGGAGGCTGCCGGTCTCCGTCACCACGGGCAGCCAGCGCTCCTCCAAAGGAGGGCCCAGGGTGATGCGCGGATCGCGGGCGACTTCGCGAAGCACGCTCGCCCTCAGTTCGGGAGAGGCATCGAGGGTGAGCACCAGACTGCTGATGGGCATACAGGCTCCGTCCATTCGGGCATGGCCCCCAGGAGCAAGAGACGGACCACCCCGGCGCCCGGGAGGAAGCCGCGGGCGCGGCGCAAACCCTGCGCTCAAATCTGGCTCCTCGATGCAGCTTTTTCGCGGGCAAGCGGGCGGACCGGCACCCCTTCACAGCGGGCGCACAGGGACGAGCCGTGCTGGCACGGACACTGCTTTGCGCAGAGCCCCGTGGAGATCCCTCTCGACAGATGGATGCGCCCGGCCCTCGCGGCCGTGTTGCTCGCCCTCGGCGGCTGCGGGAAGGACCAGCCCGCTCGCTTCCAACCGCCCCCGGGGGCGCCCACCGGCAAGGAGACGCTCCACCAGCCGGCGAAGCTCACCTCCGTGGAGAGCGATCAAAAGGACGCGCTGGGCCGGCCCCTTCGCGTGTCGTGCGAGAGCTGCCACTCGCTGCGTGAGACGAAGCCCATGCCCTCGCGGCCCGAGGAGCTGAAGGAGTTCCACCAGGGCCTCCAGTTCCGCCACGGCGAGCTCGCCTGCACCTCGTGCCACCAGGTCACCCAGCCGCGCTCGCTGCACCTGGCCACGGGCGAGCCGCTGCCCATGACGGAGGTGGTGACCCTGTGCGCGCAGTGCCACGGGCCGCAGTACCGCGACTTCAAGGCGGGGGCGCACGGCGGCATGACGGGCTACTGGGACTTGTCGAGGGGAGACCGCACGCGGAACAACTGCGTGAGCTGCCACGACCCGCACAGCCCGAAGTACGCGGGCGGGCATCCGGTGATGCCTCCGCGCAACCCGTCCGCCCATGGCGAGCCGGATACGAAAGAGGCCCAAGGCCATGAGTGACACCGTCTCCCGCCGCACCGTGATGAAGGGTGCCGGAGCCACGCTCGGCGCCGCGGCCTTCGCGCACGCGATGGCGCCGCTCACCGAGTGGACGAAGGACCTCAGCGTCGATGAGTTCCTCCAGAAGCACTACAAGGAGCTGACGCGCGACGAGATGACCCGCATCCTCGTCCACCTGAAGGTGGAGGCGAAACAGAAGTACGGCCGCGACGTGGACATCCGGGACCTGCCCCCGCAAGAGGGGGTGTCCTTCGGCTACGCGTTGAACCTGAGCGTGTGCATCGGCTGCCGCAAGTGCGCCGAGGCGTGCCACCAGGAGAACAACCACGATCGGAAGACGGGGAACTCGTACATCCGGGTGCTGGAGATGCAGCAGGGCAGCCTGGACCTGGAGCACGGCAACGCGAACTACGACCATCCGGTGCCGGCCGAGGGGAAGTACTACATGCCGGTGCAGTGCCACCAGTGCGACAACGCGCCGTGCGTGAAGGTGTGCCCGGTGCAGGCGACCTGGAAGGAGGCGGACGGCATCGTGGTGGTGGACTACAACTGGTGCATCGGCTGCCGGTACTGCGAGGCGGCGTGCCCCTACCACGCGCGGCGCTTCAACTGGACGAAGCCGGAGATTCCGCCCGAGGAGATCAACCCCGACCAGGGCTACCTCTCCAACCGCGTGCGCCCGCAGGGCGTGGTGGAGAAGTGCACCTTCTGCCTGCACCGCACGAGGGCCGGGAGGCTGCCGGCGTGCCTGGAGGCGTGCCCCACGGGGGCGCGGGTGTTCGGCAACCTGTTGGATCCCAAGAGCCCCATCCGCTGGGTGCTCGAGAACAAACGCGTCTTCGTGCTCAAGGAAGAGCTCGGGACGCGGCCCCGCTTCTTCTACTTCTTCGACAAGTGAGCCATGGCCGCTACCCGTCACCTGCTCGACTACCCGCGGTTCCTGGGACGGCTCCTGTGGATGAGCACAGACGGGAGCTGGCGTTTCTATACGTGGATGACGGTGCTCACCGCGATCGCGCTGGTGGGCGCCAATGCCTGGGCGCACCAGATGGTCGAGGGCATGGCCATCACGGCGATGAGCGACCACGTGTCCTGGGGCCTGTACATCGCCAACTTCACCTTCGGGGTGGGACTGGCGGCGGGCGCGGTGATGATGGTCATCCCCGCGTACCTGTACCATGACCACGAGATGCACGATGTGACGCTGATCGGCGAGCTGCTGGCGATCGCGGCCATCTTCATGTGCCTGCTGTTCATCGTGGTGGACATGGGGCGGCCGGACCGCTTCTGGCACATCATGCCTGGGATTGGCCGGTTCAACTGGCCGGTGTCGATGCTCTCCTGGGACGTGGTGGTGCTCAATGGCTACCTGTTCATCAACCTGCACATCTGCGGCTACCTGCTCTACATGAGGTTCCTGGGCCGCAAGCCGCGCAAGCAGTGGTACCTGCCGTTCGTCTTCCTCTCCATCTTCTGGGCCATCAGCATCCACAGCGTGACGGCGTTCCTCTACAGCGGACTCGGGGGGAGGCCGTTCTGGAACTCGGCATTGCTGGCGCCGCGGTTCATCGCGTCGGCGTTCGTCACGGGTCCGGCGTTCGTCATCGTGCTGCTCCAGGTCATCCGCCGCTTCACGGGGCTGCCCATCGGCGAGGGCCCGCTGCGCACGCTGACGTCGGTGATGCGGGTGACGGTGCTCCTCAACCTGTTCATGCTGGGCTCGGAGCTGTTCACGGCGTTCTACACGGGCGGCTCGCACGCCACGGCGGTGCGCTACCTGTTCTTCGGCTCACACGGGAAATACGCGCTGGTGCCATGGATCTGGACGGCGGTGGCACTCAACATCGCCTCGGCGGTGCTGGTGCACCTGCCGGCCACGCGGCGCCGCGTGGGGCTGCTCAACCTGGCGTGCGCGTTGGCCTTCGTGGGTGTGTGGATCGAAAAGGGAATGGGCCTCATCATCCCCGGCTTCGTCCCGAGCACCCTCCACGAGGTGGTGGAGTACGTGCCCACCCTCACCGAGTGGAAGGTCACCGCGGGCATCTGGGCCTTCGGGCTGATGGTGCTGACGGTGGCGGTGAAGGTGGCGCTGCCCGTGCTGAGTGGGCAGATCGCCGCCTCGCACGCCGCGCCCCCCTCCCGTGAATCGGAAAACAACACACCCGCCCTCGAATCGTAGCGCTCCAGGCAACAAGGAGAGAGCCGGCTTCACTGCTTTCAGAGGGAAACACGTTTTTGGCCCGGTTCCTGCTCTGGGTCGGGGCACGCTCAGCGAGCTCGCCGAGCCACCGTGAAGCTCCGGCTTCGCGGTCCCCCCCAAGCAGAGGACCCATCATGATTCGCACCCTGATCCGCCCATCCCTTCTTCTCGCCTGCGTCCTCGCATCGGGTTGTGGCCCCGCCCCGGTGGAGCCTGCTCCCTCCCCCCAGGGAACCCACACCCAGGCCCTCCGGTGGCCGAGGTGGATCCGCATCGCCGCCGCGGACATCAAGGGTGCCGCCCAAGGGGCTGAACTGGGCGGTGCGATTGGCGGCATCGCCGGCCCCGAGGGCGCCGTCATCGGCTCCGTCGTGGGTGCGGTCGTCCTCGGGGCCCAGGCCTCCATTGAAGCCGCCTCCCGGCAGACCACCACCGATGGTGTGATCTCTGGCAGCCGGGCGACGATCGATCCGTCCAACGCCCGCAACCCGTTCGATCACGTCGGGCAGCACCACAACGAGGTGCTGGACCAGCAGGTGTCCATCATCGGCCCGGGTGGCTGCATCCCCAACCCCTTCCCCTTCCCCTTCCCGCGCGATCGGACCCAGGGCCCCCTCTGGGATTATGCCCTCAAGACGTTGAACAGCCCGCCGGAAGCCCTGAAGGATCCCAAGTTCGAGGAGGGCTGGCACGACTCGCTCGACTTCGTCGCCGCGGCCGAGGAGGAGGAAATCGAGGCCTCCATCCAGAATCGCGTGAAGAGCGGAAAGATGGCGCCTGCCGTGGGCGAGCAGCTCATCAGCTACTTCACCGCCGTCGCGCCCCTCGACACGGACAGGCTGATCGAGACCACGAAGTCCTTCGAGGAGAAAACGTTGACGGCCAAGGAGCTGGCGGAAGAAGACCGCCGGACCCTGCTGAGCGCCTTCTCCGTCGCTCGTTACAGCGCGGTGTACTGGGCTGAGCAGGCCGCCCTGAAGGACGCCTCGCCCTGGTGCGGCTGCAAGTAACCCCACCGCCGCACTCCGGGCCTGCCTCTACACCGGGGGCGGGCCCGGTCACTTCCCAGCTCCCGCCTTGGCTACGTGAGTGCGATGGGCAGCGCCATGCGGGGGGCTCTCCCCAGGGGCCCATCCCACGCGCTAGGGTCCGGCTTCTCTCCCGCCCTCTGCCCGCCATGCGCTCGACCCTGACACTCCCTGGCTTCCTCCGCGTCTACGCGCTGCCCGCGCTCTGGCTCTTCGCCCTCCCGCTCTTCGCCCTGTGGTTCGCCGGCCACGCCACCAACCGGTTCGACGGGGAGGTGCTCGCCACCGTCGAGCGGCAGATCGCGCAGGACGCCGAGCTCGATGAGGCGCGGCGGCAGCAGTTGCTGGAGTTCTTCCGCGCCGTTCCGGCCTCGGCCGCCTGCCTCTCCACGGACGAGGAGCTGGCGGGGTTCCGCGACAGCCTCGGCGAGGGGTGCTCGAACGTGCGGCATTTCGAGGGGATTGGCCTCGTGTCGCTCGGCGCGGCCTTGCTGGGGCTCGTCTCCGCGGTAATCGCCCTGCTGTGCACCCTCGCGGCGTTCGTCTCGCGGCCCTTCCAGTACCGCAGCTTCGTGGTGGGCTGGAATGTGCTCCGGGTCACCAGCGCGCTGCAGGCGCTCGCGCAGGGAGGCCTCGCCGTGTGGCTGTCCTACTGGATGACCGCGGTGTGGTTCCACAGCTACTACCCGAAGCTCATCATCCTGGTCGGCATCCTGGTAGCCGTTGGCCTCCTCACCGTGGTGGTCGCCATCTTCCGCCCCCCCTCCATGGACTTCGAGGTGGAGGCGGAGGTGCTCGAGCAGGCGCACGCGCCGGAGCTCTGGACCCACGTGCGCGAGCTGTGCGAGAAGCTGCAGACGCCGCCGCCGGACCACATCCTCGCCGGCATCGACGCCAACTTCTTCGTCACCGAGAGCGAGGTGCGCGTCGGAGAGCGGACGCTCACCGGCCGGACCCTCTTCGTGAGCTTGTCCCTGCTGCGCCTGCTCGAGCGCTCCGAGGCGGACGCGGTGCTCGCGCACGAGATGGGGCACCTGCTCGGAGGGGACACGGGCCACAGCAAGCGGCTCGCGCCCATGCTCGCGCACTTCGGGCACTACCTCGATGCGCTCCGGAACGGCCTGCTCACGCGGCCCATCTACCACTTCATGCTGGCCTACCGCGGGCTGTTCGAGCTGTCCCTCGGCCGCAGCCGGCGCGCCAGCGAGCTCGCGGCGGACGATCTCGCCGCGGCGATGACGTCGGGCCGGGACATCGCCCGCTCGCTCGTCAAGGTCGGTGCGTACGCGAGCTTCCGCGACCGCGTGGAGGCCAACCTCTTCGCCAGCACGGAGCAGCAGCAGAGCGTGGCCATCGCTCAGCGGGTCGCGCTCGGCTTCGCGGATTACGCCAGCTCCGAGGCCGTGCACGGAGACCTGCACGGCGTGGTGACGCCGCACCCGTTCGACTCCCACCCGCCGCTCGCCGCGCGCCTGGAGAACGTGGGCGAGGCGCTGGAGCCGGCCGACGTGGCGCGGGTGCTGCTCGAGCCCACCCGCACCTCGTGGACGAGCGCCATCCTGGAGGCGGACGCCATCGAGGCGCGGCTGTGGGCCGCGTACGAGGCGCGCTTCGCGCAGGCGCACGACGTGGCGCTCGCCTACCGCTACGAGCCGGCCAACGAGGCGGAGCGGCGGCACGTGGAGAAGTACTTCCCGCCCCTCACCTTCGCGGGCAAGGAGGACGGCCTGGAGGTCCATCTGGACTTCGCGCAGGTGAGCTGCTCGGAGTGGGACGAGCCCGTCCGGCTCGAGCAGGTGAAGTCCGCCACCACCGAGGACCGGATGTTCAAGAAGTACCTGGACCTGCAGCTCGAGGGGGGCGGCCTGTTCAAGGGCAAGCGCTCCATCTGCCTGAGCAAGCTGCAGGACGCGGACGGGCTGCTCAACGCGTTCGGGAACTACCTCGGGCGCCACAGGACCATGGAGGAGCACCGCAAGAGCTCACGCCAGGCGGCGTGAGCGGGCGTCCGGCATGCCCTGGGCACCCGCTCGCCTGCCCTTCCCTGCCTGTCCCCCTGGAAGCCCTATTCCTCCTGGGGTCCACGAGCTAAAATGAGGACCGCCCGCCACGGCCCGCCTTCGCGGACCCGGGATGCTTGGATGCCTGCCCAGCGCGAGCACATGAAACGGGGGGATGGGAGCAGCCGGGGCGCCCTCCCGCGGCGCTCACCATGAACCTGCTCCTCGTCAGTCCACAAGCCGGGTGCTCGGTGAGCCAACTCCTCGCGGACTGGGGACACGAGGTGCGCCACGCCCCGGGAGTCGAGCAGGCGGGGGCCTTCATCCAGGGCGTGGAGGGGGTGCTGGTGGTGGGCACCGGCCCCGCGGTGGCCGCGGACATGGCCCGGCTGAGCACCGCGGAGGTGCAGCCCCGGCCCTTCCTCCTGGCGATCGTGCCCACCTCGGCCGAGCAGGTGCCCCTGGATGCGCTGCTGGCCGCGGCGGTGGATGACTTCCTGCTCATGCCCTTCGAGCCCGCCCAGCTCCAGACCCGGCTCGAGTGGCTCGCCCGGCGCCGGAGGGCCGGGATGCAAGCCACCCCGGAGGCGCCCCGTTCGCGGGGGGTGCAGGAGCGGCTCTCGGCCATCATCCAGACGCAGAGCGACATCGCGAACGCCGGGCTCGAGCTGGACAAGGTGATGTCGCTCATCGCCGAGCGTGCCATGCGGCTGTGCGGTGCGTCCGGGACGGCGGTGGCCCTGGCCGAGGGCGACGAGCTCGTCTACCAGGTGACGCACGGCAACTCGATGCCGCACCGCGGCTTCCGGCTGAAGCTCTCCCACAGCATCACGGGGATGAGCATCCTGCGCGGCGAGGTGCTCCACACCCGGGACACCGAGGACGATCCGCGGGTGAACGTGGCCGCCACGCGCGCCACCGGCATCCGCTCGATGATCATCGTCCCGCTGCACCGGGTGGGCAGCGCCGTGGGGGCCATCAACGTCAGCTACCCCGAGCCCAACGCCTACGATGATCTCGACGTCCGGACGCTCGAGATGATGGGCCGGCTGCTGGGTGCGGCGCTGAGCAACGCCGCCGAGTTCGAGGCCAAGCAGTCCCTGGTGGACAAGCTCGCCGCCACGCTCGCCGCGCTCCAGCAGAGCCAGGACCTGTTCCACTCGTTCATGAACCACAGCCCGGTGCTGGCCTTCATGAAGGACGAGGAGGGCCGGCGGGTGTGGGTGAACGAGACCTGCGCCCGCTTCTTCCAACGCGATGTGGAGTCGATGCGAGGGCTCGACGACGCCGAGCTGCTGCCGGCGATGACGGCCGCGCGGCTGCGGCGGGAGGACCTGGCCGTGCTCGCCAGCGGGGAGCCCCTCCAGTCCGAGCAGGTGATGCCCTCGCCGGATGGCACGCTGCACCACTGGCTCAACCACAAGTTCACGTTGAGCGATGCGAACGGCCGCCGGCTGCTGGGCGGCGTGTCCATCGACATCACCGCGCGCAAGCACGCCGAGAAGGCGTTGCGCCGCTCCGAGGAGAGCTTCCGCGCGCTCATCGAGGGGATGCCGGAGGCCATCTTCGCGCACCGGGGTGGCAACCTGCTCTACATCAACCCGGCGGGCCTCTCCTTCCTGGATCAACGCTCGGTGGAGGAGCTCTCCGGCAAGTCGCTGCTCGAGCTCATCCACCCGGATGACCGGGGCGAGGCGGCGAACGTGCTCGAGGGCTCGCTGGAGAAGGGCCCCGCAACCACGCGCGAGGTGCGCTTCCTCCGGGCGGGCGGCCAGGTGATGACGGCGGAGCTGAGCGCCATGCGGCTGCTCTTCGATGGCGAGCCGGCCACGGTGGTGAACGCGCGCAACATCACCGAGCGCAAGCAGATGCAGGCGCGCCTGCTGCTCGCCGACCGGTTGGCGAGCGTGGGCACCCTGGCGGCCGGCGTGGCGCATGAGATCAACAACCCGCTCGCCTTCGTGCTCTCCAACCTCGGCTTCCTCGAGGAGGAGTGCCAGTTGCTCCGGGACGAGCTCCCGCGGGAGCGGCTGGGCGAGATGGAGGACGTGCTGCGCGAGACGAAGCAGGGCGCGGAGCGGGTGCGGCACATCGTGCGCGACCTGCGGACGCTCTCACGCGACGAAGGAGAGCTGCTCTCCGACGTGGACGTGCGCGCGGTGATCGAGTCGAGCCTGGGCCTGGTGCGCAATGAGCTGCGCCACCGCGCGCGGCTGGTGAAGGACTTGGAGCCGGTGCCGATGGTGCGGGCGAGCGAGGGACGGCTGGGGCAGGTGCTGCTCAACCTGCTCATCAATGCCGCGCACGCGGTTCCGGACGGAAAGCCCGGCCAGAACGAGGTGCGCGTGCGGCTGCGCGCCATCGCCGGGCGTGTCGTCGTCGAAGTGATGGACACGGGGTGTGGCATCGCCCCCGAGCCTCTGCGAGCGGATCTTCGATCCCTTCTTCACCACCAAGCCGGTGGGGCAAGGCACGGGGCTGGGGCTCTCCATCTGCCACGGCATCGTGACGGGCATGGGGGGCGAAATCACGGTGGAGAGCGAAGTGGGCCGGGGCAGCACCTTCCGCATCACCCTGCCCATCCCCCAGGCCTCTCCGGGGGACGTCGATCCGGGGGACGCGGTACTGGCTTGAGGGCCCTGCTGGGGGTTTGACACCCGGTGAATCGGGCAGCTATGGGAAGCCCCACGTTCACGTTCCACGTGAGCGTGAGGGGGATTTCATGGCACTTGTGATCAAATCATGGACCGCGACCGAAACGCCGGGCGCGGATGGCATCTACGTCTCCATCGTGGGCCGGCAGGAGGGCTTCTTCTCCTGGCTGCTGTCGGTGCTGGGGATCGACGCGACCACGACGCTCCGGGTCGATCGCGACACGGTCTACTTCGAGGCGGGCTCGCTGGCGGGCTTCCAGCAGCGCGTGATTCCGCTGGCCAACCTGAGCTCCGCGTACTTCGGCTACGCCAAGCCGTGGCAGGTCGCGCTGGTGCTCGGCATGATGCTCATGCCGTTGATGGGCCTCGGCCTCATCGTCGGTCCGCTCTACTACTTCCTCAACAAGACGCTCAGCCTCGGCATCATCGAGAATGCCGGAGTGCTCAGTGGCATCGAGTTCAAGCGCTCGGTCATCGAGGGCCAGAACATCAACGAGCAGGAGGGCCGTCGCGTCTGCAACATCATCAAGCATCTGATGATGGAAGCGCAGGGCCGGCCCCAGCAGCAGCTCAGCCGCTCCACCAACATCGCCTCGCTGCCACACACTGGTACCTGAGCGCATGCGCTCCCCAGTGACGTGAAGGTCACGTTTCTGGGAAGATCTGGAACACCAGGAAGTCTTGTCAGCCCTCCATGGTAGGAGCAGGACCCCCCCATGGAGGGCCTCTCGGGGCCCTCGACAAGGAGTCCCCCATGAAGTCCAAGTCCCTGAAGTCGCTCGTTGGAGCCCTGGTGTTCGTCGCGGCGCCCGTGGCCGTCGCGGGACTCAGCACCTCCCAGCCCCTCTTCGAGTCGAGGATGAGCACCGCGCGCGCGGCCACCAGCCCCGAGGGCGCGACCGTCAACCGCTCGGAGCTCCGTGGCGCGCTGGGCAGCTTCCTCCATGACGACAGCAAGGTGGACACCAGCGAGCGCGCCTACCTGACCCCCAAGCTCAACGACGCGGCCTTCCTCACCGGCGTCACCCCGGACGCGCGGACGTACTTCTCCAGCTTCTACGAGCTGAATGACGCGGCCACCTCGTCCGCGCCGCTGTACGTCGGCGAGGTGGACGAGACGCCCGCGCAAGCGTTCGGCGTCAGCGGCGTCCTCGCCAACAGCGCCGCCATCCAGGAGGGCTTCATTGCCTACAACCAGGGCGTGGCCAACCAGTACACGCTGTATTGGACGTACTACACCTCCTTCGACAGCACGAACATCGGCACGTTCGACCCCATCTCGGAGGCCGAGCTGCGCAGCGCGCTGGCGCTGCCCGGCGCCACGGCGGCGGAGATCAACGGCGCGGTGGCCTACATCAACCAGATCGCCGGTAACAGCAAGCGCATCTACAAGGCGAGCTGGCGGAACGACTACGGCCGCCAGTACCCGGGCGGCCTGGGGGGCTTCGTGATCGCCGCCGTCAGCACGGACCGCCGCTTCGTGCGCTACGTCGAGTTCCTCACCTGGTCGGAGTAGCCGTCCCCGGGTGACTCAGCGCTCGCCGGGCCTCACCGCAGGCCCGGCAGCCGGGCCTTGAGCGAGGGCAGCACCACCCGGTCGTCCATCATCCGCTGGTCGAACACGAAGCTCTCGGTGGGCTCCACCTGCCACCGGCCTCCGTGCCGCTCGTTCAGCGCGAGGACGATCTCGTAGTACGTCCACCGCTCGTTGGCGTCGAGCAGGTAGAGCCCCGGCTCGGCCCACGCGAGCGCCTGCAGCGCCCTCACGGTGTCATCCAGGAAGGAGCAGGCGGGAAACCACCGGGTGCTCGCCTCCACCCTGCCCCGCTCGCGTATCTGCGACTCCAGCGAGGCCAGCATGTTGTTGCCCGAGGGCCGGTCATCGATCTGCCACCCCAGCCGCACCACACGCGCCTCGGGGTTCTGCTCGAAGGCCCTCGCCTCCGCGCGCCGCTTCTCGTACCCGTAGCCCTCGGGGGCTTCCGGCTCCGAGTCCACCGTGAAGGGCCCGCGGGCGTGGTCCGAGAACACCATCGCCGTGCTGGAGAACACGAAGCGCACACCCAACTGGCGGGTGATCCACGCCAGCTCGCTCGTCCACTCGTAGTTGACGAGCCAGGACTCGTTGCTCCGCCCCGTGGGACGTGACGCCGTGGCCAGGTGGAAGAGCACGTCCGGCGCCACCGAGCGCACGAAGCGCTCCATGGCCCAGTAGTCATCCACCGGGACGCTGTCCCGATCCCAGCAGAACACCTCGACGCCGTGGCGCCGCAGGTCCTCGCACAGCCGTGAGCCGACGGTGCCATTGGCACCCGTGACGATGGCCCTCATTGCGTCTTGCGTCCCTTGTGCGTGCGCGGGAGCGCGTGGTGGATGAGCTCCAGGTAGTCCACCGCCTGCACCGGGGGCGGCGGCGGCGGAGTGCCCAGCGCGGCCAACCGCTTGGTGAACGCCGAGATGATGTCCGGCACGGGCCGCAGCGCCTGGATGAGCGCGTTGGGCCCCTCCAGCGCCTGCACCAGCGCCGCCGCCGCCTGCTGCAGCGGCAGGCCCCGGCGCAGCAGATCCTGGAACGAGTTGGACAGCGTGATGATGTTGTGCCCCGCCGTCTGCACCATCTCCACGGCGATCTTGATGACCTGCGGGGCCGTCAGGTGTCCGTCGGCCAGCAGCACCAACGCGGCCTGGAAGTAGTTGAAGACGGGCACCACGCGCGGGCCGTAGTTGGCGAAGTGCGCCGGCGGCGTCAGCCGGTCCAGGTGGATGAAGATGCGCCGCACCGGGTCCGACACCGGCGTCTTCTTCCACGCGGTGAGCACCCGTTTGGCCTCGTCCGGGTACACCGCGGCCGCATCGAGAATCTGCTGCAGCACCCGCTCGTCCACGCGCCCGGCGATCATGTCCGCGTAGAGCGAGTAGATGAAGGCATCCGCCTCGGCGTCATCCCCGAAGAGCACTTCCTCGGCTTCCACGGGCGCGTTGGCGCGGCTCTCCAGGATGGCGGGCAGCTTGTAGCCCACCTGCCCGCGCAGGGCCCGGAATCGCCCGCGCATCAGGTTGCCCACGTTGTCCTTGAGGATGAACTCGTCCCACACCACCCCGTCCAGCTTGAGCTTCTCCTCCAGCACGGAGCGAAGCTGCTTGGGGCTTCCGGAGACGATGCACAGCCGCGAGTCCCCGTTGGAGGCCAGCTCGCGGATGAGCGCGGATGCGCCCGGCACGGCCTGCTTCTCGTGGGCCTTCTGGAAGGCCGTGCGCAACAAGTCCCGGAGCGAGTCGAACTCCGTCTGCAGGTACGTCTTGTCCAGGTCCCAGCGGTAGATGCGCCGCGGGGGCCTGGGATCGATGCGGTCCGGAAGGCTCACCGCGCCAGACCCTGCTGGATGGCCTTGCCCAGGTCATGGGCCACCGCCTTGGCGGCCACCTTGCCGGCGTTGGCGATGGCCCGCGCCTTCGAGCGGCCATGAGCCTTGATGAAGATGCGATCGAACCCGAGCACCGGTGCGCCCCCGTACTGTTCCCAGTCGGTGATGTCCTTGATGCGCTGGATGCCCCCGGACAGCATCGCCAGGCCGGCCCGCCAGCGCAGGCTCTCCTTGTAGGCGTACTGGGCCAGTTCCACCACCGTGTCGTGCACGCCCTCGAGCATCTTCAGGCACACGTTGCCGACGAAGCCGTCCGTCACCACCACGTCGGCGGTGCCCTTGGGGATGTCCACGCCCTCCACGTTCCCGATGAACTGCAGCCCCTGCATGGCCGAGAGCGCCGCGTGCGCCTCCACCACCTGGCGCGGGCCCTTGTTGGCCTCGGTGCCGTTGGAGAGCAGCGCCACCTTGGGATTCTCGTTGCGCGAGATGATGCGCGCGTACGCCGCCCCCATCACCGCGAACGTGACCAGGTCCTCCGCGGTGGCCTCCACCGTGGCCCCCACGTCCAGGATGAGCGAGAACGGGTCCGCCTTCTGCCCGTGCCTGTCGCGCGTGGGGTACACGGCCGCCAGCGCCGCGCGCCGCACGCCCGGGAGGAGCTGGAAATGACGGGCGCACGAGAGCACGCAGGCCCCCGTGTTGCCGGCGGACACGAGCGCATCCGCCTCGCCCTCGGCCACCAGCCGCGCCGCCACCGACACGGACGCGTCCGGCTTGCGCACCAGCGCCTCGCCGGGCTTCTCGTCCATGCCGATGAACTCGGAGGCGTGCTGCACCGAGATGCGCTCCCCGCTGTGCTTGGTCTCAGCGAGCGCGTCGTCAATGAGGGCTCTGTCCCCCACCAACAACGTGTGGATGTGTGGTGACTCCAGCGAGAGCTGCGCGGCGCCCCTGACAACCTCCGCGGGGCCGTGGTCGCTCCCCATCACGTCGAACGCAATGGTGATGAGCTTGGTGGCCATGACGTCACCATCTTACACGTTCGTGGCAAACGGAAAGGGGCCGGATCCACTCGGATCCAGCCCCTGGGGAAGGACGGTGCCAGCAGGCGCCCCCCTCAGGGGGCGTCACTGGGAGTCCGGGCTCAGTTGCTCTCGCTCGCCTGGATGGTCCGGTTGGCGGTGTCGCGCTGGATGCAGCCCTTCGTCATCGTGTACTGGTAGGTGCCCAGCTCGTCGCGCCAGTACTCGCCCTCGTACGGCCAGTAGAGCTGGTCGTCCGCCACTGCCACCGAGAACCTGTACTTCTTGACGACGGCCGTCTTGCCGCCGGCCTTGAGCTGCTCCTCCAGGAACTCCTTCTCCTTGGTGACGGTCTCGAACTTGATGCGCAGACCGTTGGCCAGGAGCTGCTTGAGCGCCACCAGCTCCGTCTCCAGCTTGCCCTTGGCCATGATGCCGGCCTTCTCGATGAGGCCGGTGCGCTGCACCTTCAGGCCCTCGAGGAGCTGCTTGGACAGCTCGGAGTAGCGGAAGGTGTCACCCTTCTCGCCGAAGGTGTCCATCTCCGTCTCCAGCTCGAGGATGGACTCGTTCGTCTTCTTCAGGTCCTGGTCCGTGAGGGCCAGCCGGAGGATGCGCTCGAGGATGACGTCCGTCTGCCCCTTCTCCAGCCCCTCCTTGTTCTTCTTCTGCACGTCGGAGAGCACGCCGTAGTACTCGCTGGCCGCCATCTGCTTCTTGGTGATCAGCTCGAGCTGATCATGCACCGGCAGGTAGGTGCGCTCGAAGTCCTGGAGGATGAGGCTGGACTCCCGGTAGCGGCAGTTCTCGTAATAGATGACCGCCTTGAGGATCATCGCCTCGGGGAAGTACTCCTCGCGGAAGAAGGGCGAGGACAGGGTGATGAGGTTGCCCAGCGCCTGCTCGTACTGGCCCACGCGGTAGTTGGCCCAGCTCGACTCGAACATGGACTCCAGCCACTGCGACGTGCCGCGCTCCACCTTGTTGAAATAGAAGAGGGCGTAGCGGTTCTGCTGCATGCCGTAGTGGGTACGGCCGAGCTGCATGAAGGCCAGCTCGCGCAGCTTCTGGTTGGCCGTGGCCTGCTCGGCATCCAGGCCCGCGCCGGAGCGGGTGACGCGGACGATCTCCTTCATGGCCTCGATGGCGCCCAGGGTGTTGAGGTCCGTGCGCCGGGCGGCCGCGCTGGGGGCGCGGTTGCCGAAGCGGAAGAACGTCAGGCCCTCGAGGTACTTGGCGCGCGGGTAGAAGGAGTCCGTCTTGGGGATGAGCAGCGTGAGCCGCTTCACCTCGTTGAAGCTCTTGTCGGCGTCCTCGCCGCGGCCCACCTGGTCCAGGGCCTTGCCACGCACGAAGTGGTAGCGGGCCAGCAGGTAGTGGAACTCGCTGCGGAAACGCTCGGGGAACTCCTGGTTCGCGTAGCGGGCGATCTCATCCAGGATGACGGTCTCGTTCTTCGTCTTGCGGCTGATGAAGAAGAGCCACTCCAGGCTGGTGCGGAAGAACTTCGTCTCGGGACCGACGGCGAGGATCTTCGAGAACTCGCCCAGCGACGAGTGGTAGAGGCCCATGCGGTAGAGGGCCTTGGCCATCACGTAGCGCGCCTCCAGGTGGAGGCCGGCGAGCTTGGCGTCCTGGAGCATCTCGAAGGAGCTCATCGCCGCCTTCTCGTACTCCTCGTTCTTGAAGAGCGCGATGGCCACGTCCAGGCGCTGGCGATCACCGCTCTTGCCGGACACGTCCACCGCGTCGAAGGACATGGTGGGCGCGGCCTTGGGCGCGCTGGGCGTCTCCGCCGTCAGATCCAACCCCATGGACGGAGCGGCCGTCGGGTCCGCCGCCATGGGAGCCGCGGGAGTGGACGCCGCCGAGCCGGTGTCGGCCGGGGTGGTGGCGGAGGTGTCCTCCGAGTCCGAGTCGGATTCGTCCTCGGCGGGCTGGGCGGCCGTGGGCTTCTTGCCCCGCGGCGGCTTGCGGGTGGACTTCTTCTTCTTCTTGGAGGGCTGGGAGAGATCCAATCCCTCGAAGCTCTGAGCGGGCGAGGGCGTCGCCCACGTCAGCGAGAGCCCGAGGGTAGCGAGACAAAGGGGCCGGAGCAGACGTTTCATGACTCGGGATGGGCGGAGGGGAAGAAGAAGGACACGCCCAGCTCGAACAGGAGCTGGTTACGCAGCGTGGTGGCCGGGTTGAGGGCCTTTTCGACGTAGATGAGGTCGCGGAACTCGGTCCGCACCGTCACCCAGCGGTTGAGGAAGAAGCGCATGCCGACGCCGACGTTGCCGCCAGCGGTGAGCCCGCCGTCTTGGCGGGCCCGCGGTACTGCACCGCCGTGGCACCCGCCACTCCGTACAGATCGAAGTGGAGGAAGTGCTCGGCCAGCAGGGAGATCTTCCCGTAGATGGGGGCCCACTGGACGTCGACGCCCCCCATCAGGGAGAGCTGCCCGGGGGCGTCCCCATCCAGCTCCTCATAGGTGGGCCTGCGGCAGCCGCGGGTGGTGCCCCCGTCGCCGCCGGTGAAGGTGCAGATCTGCGCCGCGCTGGCCACCGTGTTGAGCGAGTAGCCGGCGCGCAGGCTCAACCCCAACGTCTCGGTGGGGTGGTAGGTGAGCGTGCCACCCAGGATGTACTTCGAGAAGAAGGCATCCTTGATGGAGAGCGTGGCCGACGGGCTGAACTCGAAGCGGCCCTTCTTGAGGAAGAGGTGGCCGGAGACGGGACTGACGCGCTCGCGCAGGGGGCCGAGACGATCCTTGTCCACCTCCGACACGTCGCCGGCTTCCTGCTCGGAGGAACCGGACGAGGAAGGGGCGGGCCTGGCCGGGGCGGCGGGAGCCGCGTCCTGGGCCAGGGCGGGCACGGGCGCCAGACAGAGCGCGATCAGCAGACGGATGGCGGGCTTCATTCGGACTCCCGACCGGTCGACTTCATCGGGAAGAAGAAGGAGATGCCGGCATTGAGGGTCATGAGGTTCTGGGTGGCGCCCTTGCTGGTGTTGAGGGGCTGATCCACGTAGGACGTGTTGATGAGCGCCACGTTCACCGCGAGGTAGTCACGGGCCACGAAGCGCAGGCCCAGGCCGAGGTCCGCGGCGAAGCTGGGACCGCGGCTCACCCCGTCGGACACCAGCACCTTGGAGGTCTCGGTGTTCACCACGCCGAGGCCGCCCAGGAGGTAGGCATCGAAGTGGAGGATGTCGTTGAGGAAGGCCACCTTGCCGTAGAGCGGGCTCCACTCCACGTTGCCCATGGCCGACCACTGGGGCACCGAGTAGAAGATGCGGCTGTCGAAGGTGCGCTTGGCGATGCGCACGTCATCCTCGGGCAGCACCTGCATCATGGAGAAGCGCCCGGCCACCGCCAGCGTGTCCGCCAGGTAGTAGGCCCCGCGCACCGCGGCGCCCAGCTTGGTGTAGTACGGGTCGTTCACCGACAAGGTGATGGCGGGCGCCACCTCGAAGCGGCCCTTCTTCAGGTACACCTTGCGCTGCACGCTCTTGACGCGGTCGTCGAGCGTGACATCACGCTCGGCCGGCGAGAGCGGCTCGGCAGGGGGTGCCTCGGCCACCGTGGAGGGCAACGGGGGTAGCTCCTCCGTCGGCGACTCCGAGGTGGGGTCCTCTTCCTGGGGCTTCTGCTCACCGCTGCTCAGATCGAGTCCGAGCCCCGTGTCTTCCTGGTTCTGGGCAAATGCCGATGCTGGCGCGATGCACAGCGCGAGCACGATGGCCTGGAGGCGATTCACTTCCGGGAGCTCCGTGTCATGGGGGCGTCCGCCCACCGATACACCTTCGAAATCGGAGGCTGAGGCCAGCGCATCCTATCCGTCACGCGCACAAGCCATCAACCTAACTCCGCTCGCCTGCTCCCTGTGTTGCATGCCGAGCGCGGTTGGGGACCCGCTTTGTGTATCCACCCGGTACAGTTGCAGGGGGAGTGTCCGGCGTTCTCGCAGAGGGGGCATCCATGCGACCAAGGTACGGTTGGCACGGGGAGGCACTGTGTTACGGTGGCCGCCCACATGCGTCTCATGAGGTGCACTTCGATGTCTTCGCGTCTGGCCCTGCTGGTGAGCGCCGTGCTGCTGTGCGGCGGGTGCAAGGTCAATTCCGATATTGGAAAGTCGTGCCAGTTGGTGAAGAAGAGCACGGACCCCAACCGGGAGTCGGATCCCATCTATCCGGATGAACTGACGGCGGGTCAGGACTTCATCTCCTTTGGCGCGCTGGATTGTGAGGATCTGGTCTGCGTGAAGGACGCGGACATGCCCCTCGAGACCGCCGAGGACGGACGCGTCCTGGGCTACTGCAGCAAGGCCTGCGTGCCGGACGAGCTCGTGGATCCCTGCGCCGTCACCGATCCCCTGGCGATCGAATCGGTGAAGGACCGCATGAGCTGCCGCGCCCTCCTGCTGGATCAGCAGGCGCTGGACAACCTGCGCCAGAAGGACCCGGCGACGTACCGCTCCTATTTCGGCGACAACAATTCGCCCTACTTCTGCGCGGGCAACTCCACCAATTAGGGGGAGCTGACAGAACTTTTCCGCGCGCCGTACGTCGACAGAGGGCCCTCGCCGCAAGGAGCCCTCTGTCATGAACAAGACGGTCGCCTTCGTTTCCCTGACCGCCGGACTCGCCCTCACCGCCCTGGTGCTGGGCCTGCCCCACGTGGCGCCGCCGCATCCCGCCACCCCGGTTCCCCCGTCCACGCCGGCCACCGCGTCCAACGGCTCGTTGACGATGACGAGCCGGCTGTCGCACCCCTACATCACCCCGGGCAGCTCGGATCTCTTCGTCACGGTGGACGTCACCGGCGTGGAGGTGCCGGGCTCCAAGCGCACGCCGGTGAACCTGGCGGTGGTCATCGACCGCTCGGGTTCCATGAGCGGCTACAAGCTGCAACAGGCCAAGCAGGCCGCGCGGCACCTCGTGGGGCTGTTGGGCCCGGAGGACCGGCTGGCCATCGTGCACTACGGCTCGGACGTGAAGAGCCTGCCGGGTCTGCCGGCCTCGCCCTCCAACCGTGAGCGGATGCTCCAGTACATCGAAGGCATCTGGGACGACGGCGGCACCAACATCGGCGCGGGGTTGCACACGGGCCGCTCGCTCGTGGCGGCCGTCCGGGGCGACTACACCGTCAACCGCATCATCCTGCTGAGCGATGGCCAGGCCACCGAGGGCATCACCGACGACGCGAGCCTCACCGAGGTGGTGAAGGGCATCCGCACCGAGGGCATCACCGTGAGCGCCATCGGCGTGGGCACGGACTTCAACGAGGACCTGATGCAGGGCTTCGCCGAGTACGGGGCGGGCGCGTACGGCTTCCTGGAGGACGCGGGGCAGTTGGCGTCGCTCTTCCAGAAGGATCTGCGGCAGGCCTCCACCAGCGTGGCGCGCAACGTGGAACTGACCTTCCAGTTGCCCGAGGGAGTGATGCTGGGTGAGGTGCTGGGCTACCGCGCGCACCAGGAGGGGCGCACGGTGCGGGTGCCGCTGCCGGACTTCTCCTCGGGCCAGGTGGAGCGCGTGGTGGCGAGGGTGACGGTGGTGGGCACGAGGGCGGGGAACGCGGTGGACGTCACCGGGCTGA
The DNA here is from genome assembly GCF_049060025.1 of Archangium gephyra. Classification (GTDB taxonomy): domain Bacteria; phylum Myxococcota; class Myxococcia; order Myxococcales; family Myxococcaceae; genus Archangium; species Archangium gephyra_A. The sequence goes on along the minus strand of NZ_JBMEQQ010000002.1, from coordinate 10,360,480 downwards.
AGCTGGCGTACGCGGACCTGCTCAAGGGCACCGGGGTGGAGAGCGCGGCGAGCCTGTCGGCGATGGTGACGGAGCGGCGCGAGGAGGTGCTCGCGCGGCAGGACAAGGACGCCACGGTGTACGCGACGCGGGCGATGAGCGCGAAGAACCTGAAGATGGCGGCGCAGGCCCTGCGGGACGGACGCAAGGAGGAGGCGAAGGGCTACGTGATGCAGAACCAGGCGCTCTTCCAGCAGGCGGGCGCGGTGGCGAGCCCGGCGGCGGTGGCGGCGGACCTGGAGGAGCAGCGGGCCGTCCTCCAGGAGTACGAGCAGGCGTCCGACGACGAGTCGGTGGGGGCGGCGGTCAAGCGGACGAAGAGCAAGGCCATGAAGAGCTTCGGCAAGCTCGGCTCCACCTACTGAGGGTGAGGGGCTCGAGGCCCCGGGTTGCCAGCCCGGGTCCCGAGAAGAGGGCCCTCGCCCCCCGGATTTCACCTCCTGGCCGTACGCTTCCGGTTGACCTGCGGAATCGCCCCACCCTATCTCGGCGTTCCCCGCACCTCCTGGGCACCACCAGGAGGGCGCACCGGAGGCGAGAGCTTGAGCGCGGACACACCGTGGGTGGGCGTCATCATGGGGGGCAAGAGCGACCTGGAGCACCTGCGCCCCGGAATCGACGTGCTGAAGGAGCTGGGCATCCCGCATGAGGTGCGGGTGGTGTCGGCCCATCGCACGCCGGACTGGATGATCGAGTACGCGGAGACGGCCGAGGGACGCGGGCTGTCGGTCATCATCGCGGCGGCGGGAGGCGCGGCCCACCTGCCGGGCATGGTGGCGAGCAAGACACTGCTGCCGGTGCTCGGCGTGCCCATCCCCGCCACGGTGCTCAACGGCTTCGACGCGCTGATGTCCATCGTGCAGATGCCCAAGGGCGTGCCGGTGGGGACCATGGCCATTGGCAAGCCGGGGGGCATCAACGCCGCGCTGTACGCCGCCTCCATCCTGTCGCTCAAGTACCCGGAAGCTCCGCGCGCGGCTCGCCGCCTGGCGGCAGGCCCGCACCGACGAGGTGCTCCGGGACAGGGAGCTCGCATGAACAAGAAGACGGTCCTGCCGGGCGGCACGCTCGGCATCCTCGGTGGTGGGCAGCTCGGCCGGATGATGGCGCTGTCCGCGCGCACCCTGGGCTATCAGGTGCAGGCGTTGGATCCGGACCCGGCGTGCTCGGCGCGCTTCGTGGTGGACCAGTGCTACACGGCCGACTTCAGCAACACGGCGGACGCCACCCGGCTGGGGCGCGCGTGCGACGTGGTGACGCTGGAGATCGAGAAGATTCCCATGGCCACCCTGCGCGCCGTGGCCCAGCACGCCCCCCTGCGGCCGGGCCCCGGGGTGCTCGAGGTGGTGCAGAACCGCGGGCGGCAACGGGCCTGGCTGGCGAAGCACGGCTTCCCCCAGGGTCCGTGGAAGCAGGCCGACCTGGAAGAGTCCCTCGCCACGGCGGCCACGGAGCTGGGCGGGCGCTGCTTCGTGAAGTCCTGCGAGGGCGGCTATGACGGCCGGGGCCAGTACCAGGTGAAGTCCGCCACCGAGGCTCCGGACGCCTGGCGCGAGCTGGGCCAGCGCCCGGTGGTGGTGGAGGCCGCGCTGGACCTGGAGGCCGAGCTGTCCGTGCTGGTGGCGCGCTCGCCCAACGGCGAGGTGGCGGTGTACCCGCCGGCCTACAACCACCACGAGGAGCGGATTCTCGACTGGTCCCTGCTGCCGGGCCAGGTCTCGCCCCAGGTGAGCGCCCAGGCCACGGAGGCTCGCCCGCGCCATGGCCACGGCGCTCGAGGTCGAGGGCCTGCTGGTGGTGGAGCTGTTCCTCTTGAAGGACGGCCGGCTCCTGGTGAACGAGCTGGCGCCCCGCCCGCACAACAGCTTCCACGCCACCGAGGTGGCGTGCCTCACCAGCCAGTTCGAGCAGGCGGTGCGCGCGGTGTGCAACCTGCCGCTGGGCTCGGTGGAGGTGGTGCGGCACGCGGCCATCGTCAACCTGCTGGGAGACCTGTGGCTGCACGAGGGCGGGCCGAAGTTCGAGTCCGTGCTGGCCATGCCGGGCGTGCGGCTGCACCTCTATGGCAAGCGCGAGGCGCGCAAGGGCCGGAAGATGGGGCACCTGTCCGCCGTGGGCACCACCCCCGAGGAAGCACTGGCCCGCATCAAGGCCGCCCGCCAGGCCCTGGGAGCGTGAGCACGTGAAGACGAACGCGGCACGGCTGCTGGACTCGCTCGGCGTCCGCTACGAGCTGCGTGACTACGACGTGGACCCGGAGGACCTGTCCGCCGAGACGGTGGCCGCCAAGGTGGGCATGCCTCCGGAGCAGGTCTTCAAGACGCTCGTGGCGCGCGGGGACCGGACTGGCGTGCTCATGGCCGTGGTGCCGGGCAACGGGGAGTTGGATCTCAAGGCGCTGGCTCGGCTGAGCGGGGACCGGAAGGTGGACACCGTGCCGCTCAAGGAGCTCCAGCCGCTCACGGGCTACATCCGCGGCGGCGTCACGGCCATCGGGGGCAAGAAGGAGTACCCTGTGTTCGTGGACGAGACGCTCGAGCTCTTCGACACCATCGCCGTGTCCGCGGGCGTGCGGGGCACGCAGATCGTGCTCTCGCCCGCGGACTACCTGCGCGTCACTCGGGGCAAGGTGGGGCCCATCTCCCGCGAGAAGACGCAGCCCCACGGATAGACCCTCACCCCTGCCCTCGCCCAGAGGGAGAGGGAGTGGGGACGCGAGTGGCTCAGCGACGTCCGCGGGCGCCGAGGAAGCCCAACACCGCGAACGGCAACACCACCGGCAACGCGCGGCGGGTGTGATAGCTCCAGGAGTCCACCCGGTCCCCGAGCATCTTCAGGAGCCAGTGGCTCGGGTAGTGGTCCGGAAGGCTGTAGGCGTACTTGCGGATCATCCCGGAGAGCCCCTTGAGCGGGGTGGCGGTGCCGAAGACCGGAGGCATCTCCTTGTTGGGGCGGCCGTGCATCGGTACCGCCGACTCCCCCTGCTGGCGTTCCGGTGGGAAGCGCGTGTTCGGCCACGGCCGCGGCTCGCGCATCATCGGGACACCCGGCCGGCGCGAGGGGTCGAGGTCGACGCCCCAGTACTCCGGCCTCTTCACGGGCTGCATGGATTGGTACCCGGAGTGCTTCTGGATGGTCTCCGGGGTCGATAGCTCTGGCGTGGATTCCATGAGGGTCTCCGTCCTAGTGAATGGTTCCGTTGGGGAAGAGCGCGACCTTGACGCAGCCGTCACGCTTCTGGGCGAACGTGTGGTAGCCGTGCGACGCCTGCTCGAGCGGCAAACGGTGGGTGAACACCTTGCTGGGTTTGATCCGCCCGGCCCGGACGTGCTCCAGCAGGTGCGGCATGTAGCGCTTCACGCTGGCCTGGCCGGTGCGCATCGTCTGCGCCTTGTTCATGAAGGTGCCGATGTCCACGCCCAGGGACGGAGGGCCGTAGACGCCGATGAGCGAGATCACCCCGCCCTTGCGCGTCGCGTGGATGGCGAAGTTGATCGCCTGCGGCGAACCCGCCTCCAGCTTCATGTAGATGCCCAGCGCGCGATGCCCCGGCCCGCCCGCCGCCTCGCAACCGACCGCGTCGATGGTGGCATCCGCGCCCCGGCCTTCCGTCATCCCCTTCACCGTGGTGACGAGGTCGAGCTCCTTGAAGTTGAGCGTCTCGACGCCGAACCAGTTCCGGGCGAACTCGAGGCGGTAATCGACATGGTCGACGGCGATGACCCGGCCCGCGCCCATCGCCCAGGCCGACCACATCGCGAACAGGCCGACCGGGCCGCACCCGAGCACCAGGACCGTCTCGCCTCCCTTGAGGTCACACATCTCGGCGGCCTGGTAGCCGGTGGTGAACGCGTCCGTGATGGGCAGGGCATCGAGGTCATCGACGTCATCGGGAATCTTCTCGGCGTCCACCCCGATGAAGGGCACGCGGACATACTCGGCCTGGCCGCCATCGTAGCCCCCCATGGTGTGGGAGTAGCCGTAGATACCGGTCCCCGCGTCGGTGGCCGGATTGGTGTTCTCGCAGCACGAGGTTAGGCCCCGGGTACAGAAGTAGCAGCCGCCACAGAAGATCTGGAATGGCAGCATCACCCGGTCACCCTTCTTGACCCCCTGGGCCCCCGGGCCTACCTCCTCCACGATGCCCGTGAACTCGTGGCCGAACGTGAACCCGATGCGGGTGTCCGGGACGAGCCCGTGCAGGATGTGAAGGTCGGAGCCGCAGATCGCCGCGCTCGTCACGCGGACGATGCCGTCCTGGGGATGCAGGATCTTCGGCTCGGGCTTGTTGCGTACGGAGACTCGATAGGGGCCGTCGTAGGTAAGAGCTCGCATGTCGCGACGTTGTGCACCTTCACGGCAGGTGACACCGCCAGTCCGTCGAGCCCCCAGCGGGCTGCCAACCGATGCGTTCGAGCAGCGCTCGCTGCTCTCGGATGCAGACCGGCCGGCCTGCCGCCTTCCCGGCGTTACTTCGCCCAGCCCTCGCGGGCCAGGAAGGCCGACACACGCGCACGCACCTCGTCGCGAATCTGCCGCACCCGCTCCACCGGCTTGCCCTTGGGATCCTCCAGCGGCCAGTCATCGCGCTTCAGCCCGGGCACGTGCGGGCAAGCCTCGCCGCAGCCCATGGTGATGAGCCACTGCGCGCCCTGGGCCAGCTCGTCCGTGAGGCGCTGGGGCTTCGCCCCCGACAGGTCGATGCCAATCTCCTCCATGGCGGCCTGCACCTCCGGGTGCACGCGCTCGCCGGGCTGCGTGCCCGCGGACACGCCCCGGGCCTTCTGGGGATCGGCCAGCGCGTTGAAGAAGGCCGCCGCCATCTGCGAGCGGCCGGCGTTGTGGACACAAGCGAAGATGACCGTCTTCATGGGGCTGTCTCTGTCAGGGCACGACTTGAAGGCTCTCCAGGCCCTGGAAGCGCACGGTGCCGCCACGCGCGAGGCCCTGGGCGCGGGACCAGCCGCCGGGCACCTCCAGCACGTAGCGTCCGGGCAGTCCCACCGAGCGCGAGGTGAGCGTGCGCGGCTGGGCGCTCTCGATGATGCCGACGATCTTCCCCGCCGAGTCGATGAAGAGCATGTCCAGCGGGATGAGCGTGTTGCGCATCCAGAAGCTCTGCACCTCGTCCTCGGGGAAGACGAAGAGCATGCCCTGCCCCGCCGGCAGCTCCTGGCGCCACATCAGCCCGCGCGTGCGCGCCTCCGGCGTGGCGGCTACCTCCACGTCCACCCGGTGCACGCCACCCGAGGCGTCCTCGAGCAACACCCGCGCCCTCGGCAGCGTGGGTCCCACGTAGTCCTTTGCTTCCACGTCCGTCACCTTCCGGCCCCTACCCGCTGGCGGGGATGGCGTGTCCCTGGCCTCGGGAGCCTGCCAGGCCGTCAACAGCAGCACGGCCCACAACCCGCGCCGCCAGCCCCTGCTCATCCCATGGGGAGCTGCTTGTTGAGCAGCTTCTCGGTGAGCTGCGTGCCGAGGCTGTCCGCCATCAGCCGCTCCACCACACCCTCGAACTCGCCGCGCTGGCGGTCGTCGTTGTAGATGAAGCGGATGCCCATGCCGGGCTCCTCCACGTCCCCCTTGGACCAGACCACCTCGCCGAGCAGCTCGAAGGGGGCCTCGCGCTGGGGCACGGTGAGCTTGAAGAGGAAGCGCGTCCCGATGGGCAGCGGCTTCTTCGTCTTGATGAAGGTGCCACCCTTCGAGATGTTCTTCGTGTAGTCCGCGAAGAACGAGTTGAGCTTCTTGTAGTCCACCTTCAACTCGATGGGAGCCCGAGTGTGTTGGCGGATTTCAGCGCCTGTCTTCTGTTCGGCCATGCTGGGGGGAGTATAGGAGAAGGCCATGCGGCAAGTCCTCTTCCGTGCCACTCGAGCTCCTCCGGCGCCCCCCGGTGCTGGTGCTCGCCGGGGCCCTGGCGGCTGGCGGCTCGGCCCTCGTCTTCCTGCCCCTCTTCGGGGTGCCCGGCTTCGAGCTGGGTCTCACCCTCTCCATCGCCGTCGGCCTGCTCGGAGGCGGAACAGGCATCGCCGCGGTGCATCAGGAGCGCCGCCTGCTCGCCGGACAGGCTCCCGGGCACGCGCCGGACTCCCCCCGTCCGGACTCCCCGGGCCGCATGGCCTGGAGGGCGCTGGCCCCCGCCCTGCTCGTCGACCTGGGCGCCGTGGTGCCCCCCTTCCTGGCGGCCACCCTGTACGCCCTGGTCGGCACCCGGTGCGACCCCTTCGCGCTGGTGGGCTTCTACCCCCTGCTCACCCTCCCCTCCGCGGTGCTGTCCGCCGTCGCGGGCGTCTTCTGCGGCTTCGCCACCCGCCGCTGGGGCCGCGCCGTCCTCCTCTACCTGGGGCTCATCCTCCTCTCGGCGCTGCCCACCGCCTGGCCCATCGTCTTCGGGCCCCAGGTCTACGCCTTCAACCACTTCCTCGGGCACATGCCGGGCCCCCTCTATGACGAGGCGCTCTCCATCTCCTCCGCCCTCCTCTGGTTCCGGCTGGAGACGCTGCTGCTCGCCCTGGCCTTCCTCGCCCTCACCGTCCTCTGCCTGGACGTCCCCGAGGCCCGCCTGCGCCGCCCCCGCCTGCGCGCCGGAGCGCTCGCCGTGCTCGGCCTGGTGCTCGTCCCCATCGTCCTCCTCGAGGCGCATGGCACGGACCTGGGCCTGCGGATGACGGACGCGGCCCTCATGGCGCGGCTCGGCGGGGTGCGCGACACGGAGCACTTCCAGTTCATCTACCCGCGCGGCCTGCCCCGCGAGAAGGTGGAGCGGTATGCGAGGGATCTCGAGTTCCGCTACGCCCAGCTCGCGCGCTTCCTCGGCGCCGTCCCCGAGGGCCGCATCCGCGTGTGGCTGTACCGCACGGACGAGGAGAAGCAGGCCCTGGTGGGCGCCGGCCGCACCCAGTTCGCCAAGCCCTGGCGCCTGGAGCTGCACATCAACGGCCGGGACTTCCCCCACTCCGTCCTCAAGCACGAGCTGGCGCACGTCATGGCGGCCCCCGCCGGCAGCGCCCCCTTCCGCGTCACCACCCGGCTGGGCGTCTGGCCCCTCATGGGCGTCATCGAGGGCATGGCGGTGGGCGCGGACAACCCCGTCCAGGGAGACCTCACCCTGCACGAGTGGGCCGCGGGCATGCGCCGGCAGAAGCTCGCCCCGGACATCCGCAAGCTGGTGGGCCCCGAGGGCTTCTACCAATCCGCCCCCGCCCGCGCGTACACCCTGGTGGGCTCCTTCCTGCGCCACCTCGCCGACACCTACGGCCCGGACAAGCTGCGCGCCCTCTACGCCCACGCCGACTTCGAGGCCGCCTATGGCCGCCCCCTGGACGCGCTCGCCACCGAGTGGGAGACGTTCCTGGACTCGCTGCCGCTGGACGAGACCACGGTGAGCCGCGCCTTCCAGCGCTTCCGCTCCGGCAGCCTCTTCTCCCGCGCCTGCGCCCGCGAGGTGGCCCTCCTCCAGGAAGAGGCCCGGGACTTCCTCGCGAGCGATCCCCAGCAGGCGCTCGAGCTCTACCAGCGCGCCGCCCGTCTCCAGCCCCAGGAGCCCACCTTCCAGCTCGGCCAGGCCGCCGCGCTCGACAGGCTGGAGCGGCCGAACGAGGCCACCCAGGTGCTGGGCGCGCTCGCCGAGCAGGTGAAGGGCCAGCCCTCCTTGGAAGCGGAAGTGGCCCTGGCCCAGGCGGACACGGCGTCCCGGCGGGGAAACAAGGAGCAGGCACGGGCCTTCCTGGAGCGGGTGCTCGCGCTCGCCCCCAGCCCGGAGGTGACGCGCACCGCCCAGGTGAAACTCGCCGCGCTCGAGTCCGAGGCCCGCGCCGCCCCCATCCAGGCCTACTTCCGGCAGACGCAGGAGGAGCTGCGCCTGCTGCGGCTCGCCAGCGCCCTGGAGAGCACCCCCAAGGATCCGTACCTGAACTACCTGCTCGGCCGGCGACTGCTCCAGGTGGACGCCCCCACCGAGGCCCTGCCCCACCTCACCCGCGCCCTGGAGGGCGAGCTGCCCGAGGCCATCCGCCGCGAGGCGCTCCGCATCCGGGTGCAGGCGGCCTACCTGGCCGGGGACTGCGGCACGGTGCGCCACGAGGTGGGCGCCCTGCCCGACCATGGCCCCGCCTTCCGCGCCGTCACCACCGAGTGGGCCGAGCGGTGTGACTTCGAGGACCGCCACTTCGGTGGCCCCCTGGTGCCCCGCGACGCTTTCCGATAGACGCGCCAGCCACCCGGGTTGAATCCCCCCGCTCCCGGCACGGGGAATGCATCTTCCCGTGCGCGGTTGCCTCTCACGGAGACTCCAACACCATGAACGTCCGTCCGCTGCTCGTCTGTGCCCTGCTGGTGTTCGCGGCCTGCACCCCCCGCAACATTCCGGGCACGCAGATTCCCGACACCGAAGACACCCGCGCCGTCCTCAACGTGATGGAGCAGTACCGCGCCGCCGTCGAGGCGCGCGATGCCAAGGCCATCCAGGGGCTCGTCTCGAAGTCGTTCCGCGACAACTCCGGCACCGAGGACCCCGCGGATGATCTCACCTACCAGAACCTGACCCAGGAGCTTCCCGGCCCTCTTCTCCCGGATTGACGCGCCCAAGGTGGACATCGACATCCGCAAGATGGACGTGCAGCGCGACGGCGTGGCCACCGTCATCTACTACTGGAACGCCACCTGGCGGGTGCCGACGCTGATGGACAGGCCCCAGCGCGACTCCGAGCTGAAGCAGATGGTCCTCCAGAAGGAGGACGGGAAGTGGCGCATCGTCACCGGCATCTGAGCCCTTGAGGCGCTGAGCTGGAATCCCCGCCGCGCGCGCTCACACCCCGACGAGCGCGCGCAGTCCCTCGGGCCCCATGTGGGAGAGGGCCCGCGCCCGGGCGAGGTAGGTGCGGAAGTCCTTGGGTGACAATTTGTCAGGCGGCAGCCCGGACAGGTGGAAATCGCGGATGCGGCTGGCGGTGTAACGCACCGCTCCGAAGAGGGCGTGGCCGAAGAGGCTCTCGCGCTCCACCGGCACCAGCGAGCGCTCCACCTGGTAGCCGCGCAGCAGCGCCCGGCACAGCTCCGGCCGGTAGGCGCCGTTGTCGAAGCACCACGCGTTGAGGGTGATGGCCACGTCCAGCGCGTAGAAGTCCCGGCACGCCATCTCGAAGTCGAAGAAGGCGCTCACCCGGTCCCCCAGCCACTTCACGTTGTCCATGAAGAGGTCCGCGTGGATGATGCCGCGCGGCTCCAGGCCTCCGCGCGCCGACTCGGCCTGGGCCAGGTAGCCCTGCAGCTCTCCGGCGATGGCGGACAGCTCCGCGTCCGGGTGGCTCCGCAGCCCCTCCAGCCAGCCGCCCACCACCTCCGGGCCGTACGGGTTGGGATTCGTACCGCCGAAGGACAGGGTGACGCGGTGCAGCTTGCCCAGCTCCAGGCCCAGCGACTCCAGGTGCTCCGGGGTGAGCTGCGCGCGGGTGAGCTCCTCGCCCGCCAGCCACGCGAAGACACTCACCCGGCCGCCCTCCATTTCCAGGAAGGGAGCGCCCTCGCGCGTGCGGACGAGCCGCGGCGCGGGGCAGTGGGACTCGTTGAGCAGCGAGAGCAGCTCCGCCTCGAAGCGCAGCACCTCGGCCGAGCGCACCGTGGTGTGCCGCACGAAGAAGCGGCCCGAGGCCGTCACCAGCCGGTAGTTGGAGTTGATGGACCCCTGGGGGATGCCGCTGAATTCGCGGACCGTGCCCAGCCCGTAGGCTTCCGCCAGCCGGTTGAAGGCCTCCGCGTCGATGGTGGTGTAGAGCGCCATGATGTCCTCCCCGCGGCACACGCGCCGCCCCGGATGGGTGCCCCGCGTTGACGCTTGGGGGTGTCGTGCCTATCTACGGCCGACCCCATCGTCTCATCCATAAACGTCTGAAACCATTCAAATTTCGTTTGGGAGGCAGCCTCCATGACCGCGACGAATGGAAGCAACGGCGGACAGCGGGACGGGCGGAGGCGGGAGAGCCTGCCGAGCGCGCTGGCGCAGATCGGCGTGGTGGCGGTGCTGCTGGCGGGCGCGGTGACGTACGTGGTGCACCGGGGACAGGTGCGCCAGCAGGTGGACGCGCGGATGAAGGCGGCGCGGACGCAGGCGCAGCGCGACAACCCGGCGGATCTGCGCAAGGCGCTGACGGAGCTGGACGCCCTCTTCCAACTGGACGCGGACGCGCGGGACGGCCGGGCGCTGGCGGCGGACCTGCACATGCGGCTGTGGCTGGAGCACCGCCAGCCGGAGGCCGAGGCCCGGGCCCGCGAGCACCTGGCGCGCGCCGAGGCGTTGGACTCGCGCTCGGGTGAGCGCTACGGCGCGCGGGCGATGCTGCTGCTGGCCGAGGGCAAGGCAGCGGAGGCGGAGAAGTACCTGGAGGACTTGAAGACGCAGGGCGCCAAGAGCCCCAAGCTGGCGCTGGCCGAGGCCCAGGCACTGCTGGCGCGCGGGCGGCTGTCGGATGCGCGGCAGGCCTTCGCGCGGGCCAGTGAGGCGGCGTGGCGCGAGCCGCGCTACCCGGTGGCCCATGGCGAGGCGCTGCTCGATGAGGGCATGTACGGCCAGGCCGCCGAGGCACTGAAGAAGGCCACGGCCGCCAACGCGGACCACCTGCGCGCGCGCCTCTCGCTGGCGCTCGCCCGGCTGTACCAGGGCACGGGGCGGGAGGAGGCCACCAGGACGGTGACGGACGTGCTGGCGCGCGAGGCCGAGCTCACCCCGGCGTTGAAGGCCCGGGCCCGGGTGGTGAAGGCCGCGCTGGCGCTGACGGAAGGCCAGACGGACGAGGCGCTGAAGGAGGCCGGAGAGGCGCTCGCCGCGTCCCCGGACGAGCACCATGCCCTCTTCATCCGCGCGCGGGCCATGGCCCAGAAGAAGGACACGGGCGCACGCACGGCCTTCCTGGAGGCGGTGGCGAAGCGGCGCACGGCCACCCTGCTCTACCTGGATGGCGCGAAGGCGCTGCAGCAGGCGGGGGATGGCGAGGGCGCCCTGGCGCTGCTGGATGCGTACGAGACCGTCTTCCGCGACGTGCAGGTGCCGTCCGCCGAGGGCAAGACGGTGGGCGCGCTGGAGCGGGACGACCGGTACTGGCTGGCGCGAGGCCAGGTGATGGAGGCGCTGGCGCGTTCGGAGGACGCGATGGCGGCGTATGACCGGGCGCTCGCGGTGAAGGGCGTGGGCCTGGCGCGTGCGCAGTACGCCAAGGCCACGCTGCTGCTGGCGCGCAAGGACTACGACGCGGCCCGGCCCCTGCTCACGGAGGTGGCCCCGGAGAGCGGCATGGGCGCCATGCCCGAGGCCTACGAGGCCATGGGAGAGCTGCTCTTCGCCCAGGGCGAGTTCGCCAAGGGCTGCCAGCACTACTTCTTCGGGCTGAGCCGCGCCCAGCTCAACGGGGCGCCCCTCGAGACGCTGAAGGCCAAGGCCACGGACGTGGAGAAGCGGCTGGCGGCCGGGGGCCAGCCCGCCATGGCCAAGGCCTGGAAGACCGAGGCGGACGCGCTGCTGCAACAGTAGACGCGGCCGCCGGGGCTGTCGGGCAACAGCTTCTACGCCCCCGGCCCTTCGTGCGCGCTCCCCTTCCGCCGCGCATGGAGCTTCTCCACGACAGAGAATGGGAACATGGCGCGGTGTTTGATGTTTCGGTAATACACCGCGAGGTAGTGCTCGCCGCCAATCTGGATGACGGCCTGAGCCGGGGGCTCGGACTGGCTGCCAAACCAGGCATCCGCCTCGTCACGAGTGTTGAACGTGGCCACCACCGGAGGCAGGCCGTCCCTCCTCATCTCCTCGAGATAGAACTCGAGCGTCGGATGAGGGAGGAAGGTGCGCCAATCGCTCTCGCGGCGATACGCCACCACATGGTACTCGCCCGCGATCAGGACATAAGCCATGGCCGGCGGCTTGGGATGATTCGCCAGCCAGGAATCCGCCTCTTCGCGCGTCTTGAAAGCGGCGACCACCGGGGCTGGGGACTCGACATCCAGACTCTCCCGATAGTCCACGAACTCGTAGGTCAGACCCGTTGCCCAGATGAATCGGAGCGCGTCGGCCGCGGCACGAAGCAACTCCTGCTCCTCTGGGGTCTGGGTCTTCTCATGGACACGTCCGAGAAGATCTACCGCGTCGTTGATCAGGTCTCCGATTGCCATGGTGACGCCGCCAGAATGTGGATCCCGCGCGGGGATCATGATGCCGCCAACAACAAAGCCGGAACGAGGAGCAGTGCGCCGCCACTGGACGCAACCGCAACAAAGGCAACCCCTGCGATGACGACCGTTCCCCCCACCAGAATCTCCTGACGGTATCGCTTCAACCAATCAACCGCCTGGCCCGCGGCCGAAAAATCGAGAACGCGTTCGCCCTGCGCATTCTTGCAATCGATATAGGGCCGCATGCATCGGCGCTCACAGTATTCACGCTTCCCGCCCTTCCCCCGGTCCCGAGTCGACATGTGCCCATAGCCTCGGGGGACAGGGGTGCTCATACACTCACTGATGCATTGACGGTTCTCTTCATCGCAGTCGCGACGGCTGGCAGCAGCCGCGAGCACGATACGTCCGTAGGTTCTCTCAGCTCGGGACTGGAGCCTGAAGGGCGAGAGGTCAACCTCCTCGGCGGGTCGCCAGCTATGCGTGACACGACCGCCAGGGGACTCCTGGATGACGAGCACGTAACGGTCGAGCTCTTCGACGGCTGGAGAAAAAGCGCCACCGGTCATTCCCACGGACCCGTGGGTGCTCGCATCATCGGCTGGACTCGGATGAGCCGGCCCCGATGCACAGCCCGATACGAGCACCCCCAAGAGGGCCATCGTTCTCAGGAGCAGGTAGCAATTCGCGCGGTACGAGGGACAGGGAGGGGGCACGAGATGCTCAGAAGAGCTCGGTCGGGCTCAAGGTGCGGTGCTTCGCCTGCACGATGCGCCACTCGCCGTCGTCCTGCTTCTCGAAGGTGCCCTCGATCAGGTAGGCGCTCAGCACGCTCTCCTGCGCCAGGGTCTCGAGCTGATCCGTCTGCGAGCGGCCGAAGATGATCTTCAGCTGCACGTCGCCGCGGCTGGGATTCACCTCGGTGACGTTCAGGTCCTTCACGAAGATGCGGACCCAGTTGCCCCGGAGCACCTGGCCCAGCAGCACGCCCTTCACCTGCTGCTTGTCCCAGCCCTCGCCCGTCTGGAAGTTCTCGGCCACGCCCTCCATCAGCTCGGCCATGTCCTTGCGCTCGGCGGCGTCGGTCATCTGCACCACCTTGCGCGTGATGGCCTCCTTCACCCCGGGCTCCTCCCGGGGCCAGAAGAACAGCACCGCGCCCGCGGCCAGCAGCGCCAGCACCACTCCCAGCACCTGCCCTCGCGACAACGTCATCATGCGCCGCCACTCTCCGTCACCAGCTCGTCCGCGTCGATGATCTCCGCGGGCCGCAGCGCCTCGCCGATCTGCTTCAGCCGGCGATCCGAGAGCTGCTCCAGGTACTTCTTGATGTGCGGATACGCCTTCACCAGCTCGTGGAAGGCCGAGCGCTCGAGGAACGAGGTGGCCGTCTTGCGTGCCGACACCACCGTGGCCGTCGCGCGCAGGCCGGTGAGCAGGGAGATCTCCCCCGCCACCTCGCCCTCGCGCAGCACGCCCAGGCGCACCGTGCCACCGGCCGGGTCGTCCTTCTGCACCACCAACTCCCCCGCGAGCACCAGGAAGAGGCCCGGCGAGTGCTCGCCCTCCACCAGCACCTTCTCCCCGGGCTGCAGGGCGCGGAAGGTGAAGCGCTGCAGGAGCGCGGCGCGCTCGGACTCGGGCATGGGCTGGAACAGCGGCGAGGTGGCCGTCAGGTTCCGCTCCATGCGCTTCTGCGCGAAGGTGGCCAGCACCTGCGGCATCGAGGGGAAGCTCTTGGCCACCGCGTTGAGGTGCTCGCGGCGGAGCTCGAACACCTCGATGTCCGACACCGCGGTGACGGTGGCCGTGGTGGCCGCGCCCGTGAGCAGCGACAGCTCTCCGAAGATGGAGCCGCCCCCGAGAAAGCCCAGCGTCCGCTCCTCCCCCTCGGACTGCCGCGTCACCTCGGCCTTGCCGGCGACGATGACGTGCAGCCGGTCCGTGGCCTCGCCCTCGCGGCTCACCACCTCCTCGGGCTTGATGGAGCGGTAGCCCATGCGGCCCACCAGGTCGATGAACGCGTCGCGCTCCAGGTCCGCGAAGAGCGGCAGGGGCGGCCGGTCGTTGGGGTTGGCCGTGCCACCCGGATCCGGCGCGGCGAGCACCTCGATGGCCCGGTCGCTCAGCTCCTCGCCGGACAACCCCATCAGGTCCGTGTCCACCTTGCCGTCATAGAGCGTCTCGGGCGGCAGCGGCGGGGGCACCGAGGCGCGTCCGGCCACGTTGCGCGCCGCGCGCGCGTGCAGCCGCACCAGCGTGTCCTTCAGCCGCCGCTCCTGGGGCGCCACCTCCAGGCCCAGCTTGCAGGCGGCCATCGCGGACAGCAGGTAGTCGCGCCGCAGCAGGCCCTCGGCGCAGGCGTGATAGACGGTGACCGCCCGCTCGCGCTCGCCCAGCTCCAACAGACACCGCGCCGCCAGCATCCGCGAGCGGTGATCCGCCGGGAGCCGACGCACCGCCTCCGCGAACACCGCGAGCGCCCGCTCGAACTGGCGATCCTCCAGCAGGTCCAGACCCAGTTCCCGCAACGATGACTCGTTCATCCCTCTCCTCCACGAACCATGGGGACCGACCCTACCCCACTCCCTACTGTTCGAGGGCCAGGAGTTGCGTCTCCGCCTTGGTCTTCAGCTCGGAGCCCTCGGCCGCGAGCTGGACGACCAGCCGGAACTTCTCCATGGCCTCCTCGGGCTCCCGGTCACGGATGAGGTAGGCCGACTTGAACAGGTCATTCAACCGGCTCTGGACGGACGCGAGTCCCGCCTGGGCCTTGGCGTCCTCCGGGCTCAGGCGCAGGGCGTCGTTGAAGAAGGCGTTGGCATTGGCCAGGTCGTTGCGCGCCAGGGCCGCCTTGCCCGCGACGACGGCGGAGGCCGCGAGCTGGCCGTTGAGCGTGTCCCCGACGGGGCCCCTGAAGCCGATCTGCCGGTACAGCTCGGCCGCCGAGCGCAGCGGGCGGGCCGCGGACTCCAAGGAGTTGGCCTGCACCTTGCGCTGCGCATCCTGGTAGACGCGGGCGAACTGGGGCAGGAGCTTCTTGAGCAGCTTCGCCCGGTCGCGGATCTCCTTGTCATCCGAGTGGGCGTCGATGACCCGGTCGCACTCGAGCGCCGCGCGCGAGTAGTCGCCCGCGTTGAAGCGCTGCTCCACCGGGGAGAAGGCGGTGGCGATGAAGGCCGCGCGCTGCTCCTTGGCCCGGCGGGCGGCGGCGGCGCGCGCGGCGCGGTCCTGGGCGGCGGCGTCCTTGTCCTCCTGGTCGAGCTCCAGCTCCAGATCGTCCAGCTTGCTCAGGAAGAGCGGCTGACGCTCGAGGGGGAGCTGGCGGATGAGCACCCGGGCGCCCTCCACGTCGCGGGCATCCAGGGCCATCTCCACCTGCTTCACCCGCCAGGAGAGCTCCGCCGTGGCCAGCTCGGCGTCGAGCTTCTCGCGCAGCTCCTCCGTCTTCACGGTGCCGTGCGGCGTCTTGGACAGCAGCTCGCGCGCCTCCTCGAACTTGTTCTCGCCGGCGAGCTGGCGCACCTGCTCGAAGGTCTGCACGATGGACAGCTCCATGCGCGCCGTCTGGAGGAAGCCGTTCGTGGGCAACCCCGGGAAGACGGCCTCGGCCTCCTCGGCCAGCTTCACCGCCTGCGCGTAATCGCCGTTGCGGAAGGCGGTGCGCGCCTCCTGCATCGTCTCCCGGGCCAGCTCCTCCTTGGGGTTGGGCGGCGGCGGGGGCGGCGGGCCCCGCTTGATGAAGAGCACGCCACCGCCGATCAGGGCGATCAGCAACACCAGCGCGGCGGCGGCCAGCAACCCCAGGTTGGTGCGCGGGGGCGGGCTGCGGCGGGGGATGTCATGGATGGAGCGGATCTGCGTCTTCTTGTCCTTCTCGGCGTCGGGCGCTCCACCGCCCTCGGGGGTGGCGCTGGAGTCACCCGAGGTGCCCGCTGCGGGGGCCTCGGCGGCCTTCCTGGCGGCTTCCTCCTCCTCCTTCGCCTTGCGCTCGGCCTCTTCCTTCTCCTTGCGCTCGGCCTCCTCGGCGGCGAGGCGCATCTGCCGGACGGCCTCCTGCTCGTCGATGAGGCGCAGCCTCGTGCGGCCGATGGCGATGACGTCGTTGTGCTTGAGCTTGCACTCGTCCACGCGCTCGTCATTCACGCGGGTGCCGTTGCCGCTGACGAGGTCGCGCAACATCACGCCACTCTCGCCGCCGTACACCAGCTCCACGTGGCGGCGCGACACGGACTGATCCAGGAGCATCAGGTCGCAGTCCTGGCCCCGGCCGATGACCATGCGGACGCTCCGGAAGCGCTTCTTCCGGCCCTGGTCCGGGCCCTCGAGGATCTCCAGCGTCAGGGGCGGACCGGCGCGCGTGGCATCCGGGTTGTCGTCATCCTCCACGCCGGGCGTGGGGGTGCCCTCGTCATCGTAGCCCTCGCCGGTATCCTCGTCGGGCGGGTACGACGCGTCCTCGGCGGCGCCGTAGTCCTCCTCCTCGCGGGGAGCATTGCGGCGCACCGCGCTGGCGGACTTGATGCGGGTGCTGTCCTGCGGAGCCTGCTGGGGCTCGTCGGACGGGGACCTGCGGGAGGAGCGGCGGTTCGGGGGGGCCATGCGGACCGGCATCTTAGAGCGCCCGTCCCCACCGCCCAACCCCGCTGAACAACAAGGCCTTTCCGGGCGCAGGCAGGCCGCTTCCACCCGCTCGGAAGCCGCTCACTCGTAGTCGACTACGAGTGAAGCGGCACCTACATGTAGGCACAGGTAAGCTCACTCGTAGTCGACTACGAGTGACACCCGCTCCGGACCCTTTCCGGCGCCAGCGTCCATGAATCCCACCGTGCTCTGGAGCCGGTGCTCGAGCGCTCCCGCCAGGCGCCAACCCGCCATGCCGTGTCCGAGTTGGCTCAGGAGAGGATGCAATCGAACTTCTCGATGACGGCCCTGAAGGCTTCCTCGGTGGTCTCGTGGCGTCTGGCGAGGGCCGGGGCGTAGAACGTCACGGCCCTGGTGGAGGGAGGATCCCTGTACTGCCCCTCCACGATGATCGGGCGAAAACCTCCCGGCCACTGGACGCTGTTGCAGCTCGCGGGCTCGCCCGATGGGGTCCAGGAGGGTGAAGCAGGGCCACTTGGGAAAACGAAGGGTGGCGGGGTCACAGCCCATGATGCGGCAGCCATCCAGCCGGGCCTCGGTGAAGTCGCAATCCTTGATGGCTCCGTGCTCCCAACCTGTGCCGTAGTCGGGCCAGTGCCCGAAGTCGCACCCGCTCAGCCGCCCCTTGAAGCGGCACCCCTCGAGGGAGGCCTTCACCCATTGTTGGTGGTTTTTCAGCTCCTGCTTCACCTCGAAGGTGCAGTCAATGAACCGTGCCCCAACGATGATCAAGTTCCTGGCGGAGACCTTCAGGATGACGGTGCAGTTTCTAAGCGACAGGTTGGGGCCAAGGAAATAGAGCGAATTCTTGTCTGTCAACTCCAGCCGCTCATCCGCAATCTCCTTGTCCTCCATGAGGACGTTCTCCAGCCACCCCATGATTGCTCCTTTCAGAAGGTGAGCATCCGGAAGAGCTCGCCCGCCATGCGCCTGCCGTGACGCGCCAGATTCGTCTCCGTGCCGGAGAGAATCTCGTACTTTCGGCCCGTCTTCAGGTCAACCACGTCCACTCCCTGGTGTTTGTACCGGAGGGCCCCTCTCAACTGGGCTTTGACCTCTTCGTGCACGAAGCGTCCTCGGGCTTCGCGTTCCAACAGCCGCGCCAGCCAGTATTTGCCCCGCTTCAGGGCCTCGTCGATGGCATCTCGCTCGTTGCGCGAGAGCCTGTCGGGCCCCCACTTCCTGGCGGCCTTGGTGACAGCCTCCTGGAGCATGTCGCCCACCCTGTCCTTGGCGGGAATGTCCGCGGCCGACTTGCCCCGGGGCAGGTGCCAGCGCTGGCTGTCGCTGAGCACCACCTGCCGGTTGCCGCCCCGGTGGCGGATGACGGTAGCGGAGGAGCGGCCCCCCGAGGCCGTTTCCGCCCCACGGCCCGGCCCCTGCTTGAGCATCACCACGGCCAGGGGGCCCTGGGGTGAAGTGGCCACCATCTCCGCCGCCGCCACCGCCCGGGCCAGTGCTCCCTCCGAAGCGAGCGCCGCCTCCGTGGCCTCCAGCCGCCTCATGACGGCGGCTCCCCCCTGCGCCTCGAACTGCGCCCCTGCCGCGTGGAAGCCCGGCAGCGACCTCACCCGCGCCACCACCTGCCCCAGCGTGTGCCCGCTCAGCGTGGCCACCGCGAGGATCATCGCCCTCGCCGCGTCCTCGCCCAGCACCTGGCCGAACTCCGCACCGGCCGCGCGCAGCTCCTCGAAGGTGGTGGCGTGGTGCGCCACCTCGGCCATGCGGGCCCAGCCGTCCATCAGCCCGTACACCGTCCCCAGGCCCAGGTAGCCCGTCAGCAGCAGGGTCATTCCAGCGGCGAGGGCCTTCGTGGTTGGCTCGGGCACCAGCCACATCGTGCAGTACAGGGCCACCGTCCAGACGACCATGGAGACGAGCGCCCGCCCGTCCAGTAGCTCGCGTCCCAGGGCCGCCTGCGTCTCGTCGAGCACGTGGCCCAGGGCGATGGACAAGGCCAGGGTGCGCCGGTCATCGGCGCGCAGGTAGCCCCCGTCATCCAGCAGCCCCCGGCAGTCGCCGCCGCCCCGGGGCTCACACCACCGGAGGTACTTCTCCCTCAGCGCCTGTTCAGCCTCGGGGGTGAGGACGACGGGGCCCTCCTGGTGCTCGGGAATCCAGGTGAGGGCCTCGCCCCGGTGCTGCTCCAGCGTCCAGTAGCCCGAGGCTTCCACCCGGGCCTCCTCGGGGGGCGGTCCCAGGGGCCCGAGCAACTCGTGGGCGGCCTGCCGGGGTGTCCTCGCCCCCAGCCGCACGTCCCGGGCGAGCCGCTGGAAGGCTTGCTGAAAGTCGGCCCTGGGAATGCGCACCGGCCGGGTGGCGAGGGTGCCGGGCTCCAGGAAGTCCACCACGTACACGGTGGCGGACTCCAGGCCGGGCTCCACCGTGGCGGCCACACGCTCCTGGGGGGCCGGCGGGGGCGTGAGCGGATTGTAGCGGTAGCCCGCGAAGCGGCCGTGGGGAGCGCCCGTGGCACACGCGAGGTGGAAGACGAGGACGATGAGAGCGCAGGCACCGGCGCAGGGGCCCAGACGCGCACTCGGAGGGCGAGCGCCGGGAAGACGGTTGGGCACGGCGTACCTCCGGAAGCGACGCGGCCCGGAAGCCGCCGCTCCGGAAGTACACGGAAGTACGGGTGTGCCCGTCAAGCCACCGGATGGGCCGAGCGCGGCAGAGGACCCAGGGAGTCCTCTGCGCGCCGGGCAGAGCTCGAGTTCTCGGCGGCGGGAGCTTGCGTCAGCCCTGAAGCCCCGTGAGATCTCTCGGGGAACCCGCTAGGTTCTGGGCCCGATGCCCGCCAGCACCAGCCGACTCTCCCCCCAACAGCGCCGAACCGCTCTCGAGCAGCTCGGCCGTGATCGCCTCATCACCCTCACTGGCCACTTCAGATTGGAAGTCGGTGACAAGCGCGTCGCCGCCAACCACGTGAGCGCCCTGCTCCAGGCCCGGAGCGTGGACTTCTCCGAGTTGCTGGGGCTCCTCAAGCGCGAGGAGCTTCAGTCCATCTGCGAGGCCCTGGGCGTGGACACGGGTGGCCGCGAGAAGGAGATGCTCGTGCGGAGGATTCTCGGCGGCGGGGAGGGAGGCCAGGAGGAGCTGCCCCTCGCCGAGGCCGCTCCCGAGGAGGCACCCGCGGAGAAGCCCAAGGCAGGCCGCGCCAAGGCCCAGAAGAACGGGGGGGACCTCGGGTTCGAGGCCACGCTCTGGCAGGCCGCGGACAAGCTGCGCAACAACATGGACGCGGCCGAGTACAAGCACGTCGTCCTCGGGCTCATCTTCCTGAAGTACATCAGCGATGCCTTCGAGGAGCGCCGCGCCCAGCTCCTGGCCGAGGTGGACCAGGGGGCGGATCCGGAGCACCCCGACGAGTACCGGGCGGAGAACATCTTCTGGGTCCCCCGGGAGGCCCGCTGGGATCATATCCAGGGCCAGGCCAAACAGCCGAGCATCGGCAAGCTCATTGATGACGCCATGGTCGCCATCGAGCGGGACAACCCCAGCCTCAAGGGGGTGCTGCCCAAGGAGTACGCCCGGCCCGGTCTGGACAAGCAGCGCCTGGGGGAGCTGATCGACCTCATCGGCACCATTGGCCTGGGCGACCGGGAGAACCGCAGCAAGGACATCCTGGGCCGCGTCTACGAGTACTTCCTCTCGGAGTTCGCCAGTGCCGAGGGAAAGAAAGGCGGCCAGTTCTACACGCCCCGCTCGGTGGTGAAACTGCTCGTGGAGATGCTCGCGCCGTACCGGGGACGGGTCTACGACCCCTGCTGCGGCTCTGGAGGCATGTTCATCCAGAGCGAGAAGTTCGTGGAAGCCCATGGCGGCAAGCTCGGGGACATCTCCATCTTCGGCCAGGAGTCCAATCCCACCACCTGGAAGCTCGCGAAGATGAACCTCGCCATCCGGGGCATCGACGCGAACCTTGGGACCGAGAACGCTGACAGCTTTCACCGGGACCACCACAAGGACTTGAAGGCCGACTACATCCTCGCGAACCCGCCGTTCAATGACAGCGACTGGGGCGGGGACCGACTCCGCGAGGATGTCCGATGGAAGTACGGCGTGCCCCCATCAGGGAACGCGAACTTCGCCTGGGTCCAGCACTTCATCCACCACTTGGCGCCTACCGGGACCGCCGGCTTCGTACTCGCGAACGGCAGCATGTCCTCGGACCAGGGCGGCGAGGGGGAGATCCGCCGGGCCATGGTCGAGGCCGACCTCGTGGATTGCATGGTCGCGCTCCCAGGACAACTCTTCTACTCGACCCAGATTCCGGTTTGTCTCTGGTTTCTCACTCGCAACAAGAAGAACAATCAGCACAGGGACCGAAGGGGCGAGACCCTCTTCATCGACGCGCGGAAACTCGGGCGGATGCTCGACCGAACCCAGCGAGAACTTACCGATGAAGACCTCCAACGGGTCGCTAGCACTTATCACGCTTGGCGTGGGGACAAAGCTGCCAACTCCTATCGAGATATCCCAGGCTTCTGCAAAGCGGCTCTCATGGATGAGATCGCCACACACGGCTTCGTGCTGACACCGGGTCGGTATGTTGGCGCTGAAATGTCCGAAGAAGACGGCGAAGACTTTGCTCTGAAGATGGCACGTCTGACCGCGACTCTTTCGGCACAATTTCGAGAGTCCGAACGCGTAACGATCGCGATTCGCAAAAACCTTCGGGGCCTCGGATATGGCGACTGAGCAACTGTTCAACGTGCCAGAACATTGGGACACTCTGACGCTTGGGGAGGCGTGTACTCGTGGTGGCGGTGACGTTCAGACTGGTCCATTCGGCAGCCAGCTTCACGCTTCCGACTACGTTCCACACGGCATCCCTTCGATCATGCCCCAGAACATTGGGGATAACCGCATCATCACTGAAGGGATTGCCCGGATCACGTTAGCAGATGCTGAACGCCTTTCCCGGTATCGAGTGAAGCAGGGAGACATCATCTACAGCCGTCGTGGCGATGTGGAGCGACGGGCACTGGTTCGAGCTGAAGAGGACGGGTGGCTTTGCGGAACGGGATGTCTCCGAGTCCGCTTTGGCTCAGGCCCAATCAATCCTAAGTACGCAACCTACTACTTGGGGCACCCTGCTGCTCGTGAGTGGATCGTCCGCCATGCAGTAGGGGCGACCATGCCCAACCTGAACACGAGCATTTTGTCGTCCTTGCCGTTCGTCATTCCACCAAGAGCTGAGCAGGAACAAATTGCCGAGGTCCTCGGAAGCTTCGACGACAAGATCGACCTGAACCGACGCATGAACCAGACCCTTGAGGCCATGGCCCAGGCCCTATTCCGGTCTTGGTTCGTGGACTTCGACCCGGTCCGGGCCAAGGCCGAGGGGCGACAGCCCGAGGGCATGGACGCGGCGACGGCGGCGCTGTTCCCAAGCAGGCTAGCTGATGCGAACGGGACTCAGCTTCCAGAAGGATGGTCTCGGTCGCGGCTTGGACAGGAAGTGGGTCGCTGCGGAGGCATGATTCAGACTGGCCCTTTTGGGAGCCAGCTCCATGCGTCGGATTATGTGTCGCATGGTGTACCGGTAGTAATGCCAAAAGACATCTCGCTCCGACACGTGAGCACAACCGACATCGCTCGGGTTCGCCATGAGGACGCTCAGCGGCTTGCGCGCCATCAGCTATGTGAGGGCGATCTAGTCTATAGCCGTCGCGGTGACGTGGAGCGGCACGCATTAGTCGGCATTCGGGAGCAAGGATGGCTATGTGGCACGGGGTGCCTCCTCGTTCGCCTTGGCCCCAAATGGCCGTCACCAATCTATGTCTCGCTCGCACTCAGCCAGCCAAAAGCGAAAGCATGGATCTCTCAACACGCTATCGGCGCGACGATGCCGAACCTCAATACGGGAATCCTCGCTAACGTGCCATTGCTCGTTCCTCCCGACGAGGTTCTTGTTACGTTCTCAGGTATCGTGAGCGCGCTGGAGGCGCAGATCGTGCAAAACCAACGCCAATCTGAAACCCTGGAACAACTCCGTAACCTCCTGCTTCCAAAGCTTCTCTCCGGGGAAATTCGCGTGCGTGAGGCTGAGACCCAACTCGCAGCGAGCGCCTGATCATGAGCCCGAGCCTCACCGAGTCCGTGGCCGAGGAGGAGGCGCTTCGCTGGTTCGAGGAGCTGGGGTACTCGGTTGTCCTCGCCCAGAAGAACGACCCCGGACCGGAGCGGGAGAACCTCGGCGAAGTGCTCCTCGCGGCTCGCCTCCGTGCCGCCGTTGATCAACTGAACCCCACCATTCCGCAAGCTGCTCGTGACGAGGCAGTACGCAAGGTGCTGGTCCAGGAACACCCCTCCCTGGTCCAGGAGAACCGGCGCAACCACCGACTGCTCGTGGATGGCGTCGCAGTGGAGTACATGCGGGACGGTCGAATCGTCGGGGACCACGTCCGACTGCTCGACTTCGAGAACCCGGAGCACAACGACTGGCGGGTGGTCAGTCAGTTCACGGTCGTGGAGAACGGGCACAACCGCCGCCCGGACCTGACGGTGTTCGTGAACGGGCTCCCGCTCGCTCTCATCGAGCTGAAGAACGCCGCCGACGAGGAGGCCACCATCTGGACGGCCTTCCACCAGCTCCAGACGTACAAGAAGGACATCCCTTCCCTCTTCCGCTTCAACGAGCTCCTCGTCGTCAGTGACGGCCTGGAGGCCCGCCTGGGCTCGCTGACGGCCAACCGGGAGCGGTTCGCCCCCTGGAGGACCATCGAAGGGGAAGCGCTGGCTCCCCCCACCCTCCTGGGGCTGGAAGTCCTTCTCAAGGGCGTCTTCGACAAGCGCCGGTTCCTGGACCTGGTGCGGCACTTCATCGTCTTCGAGCAGGACGGCCCCGACGTGGTGAAGAAGCTCGCGGGCTACCACCAGTTCCACGCGGTCCAGCGGGCCGTGGACGCGACGGTCCAGGCCTCGCGGCCGAAAGGAGACCGTCGAGCCGGCGTGGTCTGGCACACGCAGGGCTCGGGCAAGAGCCTCACGATGGCCTTCTTCTCCGGCAAGGTCATCCTCCACCCGCGCATGGAGAACCCGACGGTCGTGGTGCTCACAGACCGCAACGACCTGGACGATCAGCTCTTCGGGACCTTCAGCCGCTGCCATGAGCTGCTCCGCCAGAAGCCCGTCCAGGCCGAGGACCGGGCGGACCTGCGCACGAAGCTGAAGGTCGCCAGCGGCGGCGTCGTCTTCACGACCGTCCAGAAGTTCATGCCCGAGGAGAAGGGCGACCGCTTCCCGCTGCTGTCCGACCGCCGCAACATCGTCGTGGTCGCCGACGAGGCGCACCGCAGCCAGTACGACTTCATCGACGGCTTCGCCCGGCACCTCCGGGACGCGCTCCCGAATGCCAGCTTCATCGGCTTCACGGGCACGCCCATCGAGGCCACGGACAAGAACACCCGGGCGGTCTTCGGCGAGTACGTCAGCGTCTACGACATCCAGCGGGCCGTCGAGGACGGGGCCACCGTCCCCATCTACTACGAGGGCCGGCTCGCCAAGCTGGAGCTGAAGGAGGCCGAGCGTCCCCGGATCGACGAGGCCTTCGAGGAGCTCGCCGAGGGCGAGGAAGAGGTCCGCCGGGAGAAGCTCAAGAGCAAGTGGGCCCAGCTCGAGGCCATCGTCGGCACCGAGAAGCGGCTCCAGCTCATCGCCCGGGACCTGGTGGCCCACTTCGAGCGGCGGCTCGAGGCCATGGACGGCAAGGCCATGATCGTCTGCATGAGCCGGCGCATCTGCGTGGAGCTGTACCGGGAGCTCACCCGGCTCCGGCCCGAGTGGCACAGCGACGAGGACGGCCAGGGAAGCATCAAGGTCGTGATGACGGGCTCCGCCTCGGACCCGCTCGACTGGCAGCCCCACATCCGCGGCAAGGCGGGCCGGGAGGCGCTGGGCAAGCGCTTCAAGGCCCCGAAGGATGCGCTGAAGCTGGTCCTGGTCCGGGACATGTGGCTGACGGGCTTCGACGCGCCCTCGGTCCACACCATGTACGTGGACAAGCCCATGCGCGGCCACGGGCTCATGCAGGCCATCGCCCGGGTGAACCGCGTCTTCAGGGACAAGCCCGGCGGGCTGGTCGTGGACTACCTGGGATTGGCGGACCAGCTCCGCTCGGCCCTGGCCACGTACACGGAGGCCGGTGGCCGGGGCTCAACGGCCATCGACCAGCAGGAAGCCGTCGCGGCCATGCTGGCCCGGTTCGAGGTCTGCCAGGACCTGTTCCATGGCCTCGACTACGCGCACGTTCTCGGCAACCCGAAGCAGTTGCTGAACTTCCTGCCCACCGCCCAGGAGCACATCCTCCAGCAGGAAGACGGCAAGGACCGCTTCGTCCAGGTCGTCTCGGAACTTGGCAAGGCCTTCGCCCTGGCGGTGCCCCACGAGGAGGCACTCCGGATCCGTGACGAGGTGGCGTTCTTCCAGGCCGTCAAGGCCGCCCTGGTCAAACGGGCGGCCGTGGACGCCAGGCCCGAGGAGGACCTCGACCATGCCATCCGGCAGATTGTCTCGAGGGCCGTGGCCGCTTCCGAGGAGGTCGTGGACATCTTCCAGGCGGCCGGCCTGAGGAAGCCCGACATCAGCATCCTCTCCGACGAGTTCCTCGCCGAGGTCCGAGGTCTGCCGCAGAAGAACGTGGCCCTGGAGCTGCTCCGCAAGCTCCTCAACGACGAGCTGAAGCGCCGCTCCCGGACCAACCTCGTCCAATCCCGGGCCTTCTCGGAGATGCTCGAGCGGGCGCTCCGGTCGTACCGGAATCGGGCCATTGAGACGGCGCAGGTCATCGAGGAGCTCATCAAGCTCGCCGAGGACATGCGGCAGGCGCAGGCGCGTGGCGAGGCGCTGGGCCTCACCGAGGATGAACTGGCCTTCTACGAGGCGCTGGGCGTCAGCGACGCGGCGGTGAGTGTCATGGGCGACAAGGTGCTCCGGCTCATCGCCCAGGAGGCTCACGGAGACCATCCGCAAGAACGTGAGCATCGACTGGACGCAGCGGGAGAGCGCCCAGGCGAAGCTCAGGACGATGGTGCGGCGGCTCCTCAGAAAGCACGGGTATCCACCCGACAAGCAGGAGCAGGCCACGCAGACGGTCATGGAGCAGGCGGAGCGGCTCTGCGAGACCTGGGCCGAGGACGGCCTGCTGGAAGCCACGGTGACCCCCCTGCCCGGCCCACGGTACGCCGCCGGGACACCGGCAGAGCTTCCGTTGGCCGCCGACGCGGAGCGGGCCCAAAGGCCGTCGAGTCCCTCGCAGGGGACGAAGCCTCGGAAGCCCCGGAAGTAGGAGCGCCGCCCAACGAAGCAAGGAGGGGCGCCCACCCTCGCGGATCGGCGCCCCTCCCTGTCAGGGCCTGGCCTGCAACGACGAGCGTTCCACCGCGAGACACTCCTGGAGCACCGCGATGAGCTTCTCCAGCTCCGCGACGGGTACCTCCTGGAAGGTGACGAACGCCTTGTCGCCCTCGGCCCGGACGCGCACCTCGGTGGTGGCGAAACGCTGAGGAATGAGCTGCCTCAGGATCAGCCAGCGCAGCCGCTCCCGGATGCGGACGTGCTCCCAGACAGGCTTGGGCCTGGGCGGGGACACCGCCCGCCGCATCTCCTCCAGGCTGCATTCCGCGAAGGTCTTCACCACCACCGAGCCCTCCGGCCGCGGCACCCGGATGGACAGGAACCCCGGATCCGGGTCCGGCCATTGGCCAATCCCGGGAGGGTTCGCCCGCAGGTACCTGGACAGAAGCTTGAGCCGCTCCACGCCGTACTTCTGGGTGACGGCGCTCCCCCAGTAGGTGGCCGCATCGGTGTACGTGTTCAGTGTTTCCCGGGTGAGTCCCTTCACGTTCTGGCTCAGGAATTCCCAGGCGTTCCTGTAGCCCGCGGTCTCCGCCAGCTTCCTGCTCAGCGCGGAGTGATACGCGAGGCCGAGCTCGTTCTGGACCGAGCACCCGGTCGCGAAGAGCGAGTTGAGGCTGGTGGAGACCTTCTTCAGCTCCGCGATGGCTTCTTGCCTCGTCATGACTGTCATGTGTGTTGCCCCCCCTCGAGAAGAGCCGCCTCGGGCGGCGGAGACGACAGCGGGGAGGGGCACCGGCCCGGACTGGCCGGTGCCCCTCCCCGCCCGCCTGGATCACCTCACGCGGAAGCCGGCGTCTCCGTGTCCGCGAGGGTGGGCTCGGCGCTGATGCCGTCCTGGATGGCCGTCGTGAGCCGCACCAGCTCCGTCATCGGCACGTCCTGCAGGCTGATGAGCGTCTTGCCCCCCTTGTTGCGCGAGGAGAAGCGGACCTGGGCCACCCCCGAGAAGCGGGTGAAGATGCTGTCCTCGAGGAACAGCAGGCGCGCCTGGTCCGCGATGGGGACGCGCGAGACGGGCGGGGCCCGCTTGGCCCGGGTGCCCCGCTCCAGCTCGTCCACGCTGCACTCGGCGAAGGACTTCGTCACCACCGTGCCGTCGTCCCGCGGCACCTCGATGCTCATGGGGCCCGGGTCCGCCGGGATGGAGATGTTGGCCACGTCCGCGTAGCGGAGGAGCTTCCGCAGGTTGCCCATGCCGTACTGGGTGCAGACGGCCTCCGTGAAGTTGCGCGCCACGGTGCCGTAGACGGTCAGGGTGGACTGCGAGAGCGCCTTCACGTGGGCGATGAAGTAGTCCTGCGTGCTCTTGTACCCGGCGATCTCCGCCAGCCGCCTGTCCACGACGTGGTTGTAGAGCACGCCGATCTGGTGGTTGGCGGTGCTGCCCTGCCGGGCCAGAGCGTTGATGGTGTCGCGAATCTGGTCGAGCGTCATGTCGACGCCCACCGCGGTCATCGTCTTGTTCATGGTGCGTCCCCCCTCGGGGTTGTGTGCATCGCCACTGTGAATCAGCGGCACACGGAGACAGAGCAGGACGCGGGCCAAAGACAGACACACGGGGTTTCAAGGCGTTATGAAAAGGGCATGAGGGGAAAGGGTCTGCGTTCTCCACACGCAGTCCACGAAACGGGACGGTCATGCCCCAGGCGTCTGGGGATGCCGTGTTCCGGCACACAGGCAGGCCCATGCGGCACTCGTAGTCGACTACGAGTGATGTAGCATAAAAAACCACATCACTCGTAGTCGACTACGAGTGACCCGCGTGAGCGTCCCCACTTTCAGGTGCCAGGTCCGTTCTCGTCCCGCTCGACCAGGCTCAGGCGGCCTTCTCGGCGCTCTGGGCCTTGACCGCCTGGACCTCGAGGGCGATCTCGATCTTCTCACCGACGAGGACGCCGCCGGTCTCCAGCGCCTGGTTCCACTTCAGGCCGAAATCCCGCCGGTCGATGGAGGTCTTCGCCTCGAAGGCGGCCTTGATGTTGCCCCAGGGGTCCTTGCCCACGCCGAGCTGCTCGGCCTCGAGGACGACTTCGCGGGTGATGTCGCGGATGGTCAGATTGCCCGTCACCCGGAGACCGTTGCCCGAGGACGGCTCCACCTGGGTGCTCTGGAAGGTGATGACGGGGAACTTCTCCACGTCGAAGAAGTCCGGCGAGCGCAGGTGGTCATCGCGCTGCTGGACACCGGTGTCGATGCTCGGCGTCTCGATGCGCACGGAGACGGACGAGGCGGTGGGATCCTGCTCGTCCAGGGTCACCGTGCCGCTGAACTTCCGGAAGCTGCCGCGCACCTTGGAGATGACCATGTGGCGGACGGTGAAGTGGATGCCAGAGTGGGTCAGGTCGATGTTCCAGGTTCCGTTGGCCATGTTCGTGTTCCTTCTCGGTGAGGAGTTGCGTTGTCTGATGAGTTGAAGGTAGCGGTGGGCAGCGGCCTTGATTAGATGGGGCGGGCTGGAAGAACTGTTCCACCCATGGAACAAACGCAGGACCGGGACACGGCATGGACCTGAACGAGCTCCTCGTCTTCGCGAAGGTGGTGCAGGCCGGCAGCTTCACGGCGGCGGCGCGCGGGCTGCGGATGCCCAAGTCCACCGTGAGCCGGAAGGTGTCCGAGCTTGAGGAGCGAGTGGGCGCGCAGTT
Organism: Archangium gephyra; assembly: GCF_049060025.1. GTDB lineage: Bacteria > Myxococcota > Myxococcia > Myxococcales > Myxococcaceae > Archangium > Archangium gephyra_A. Next base: position 10,331,633 of record NZ_JBMEQQ010000002.1, on the reverse strand, counting down.
GCTGCAGCGCACGACGCGCAAGCTGCGGCTCACGGACGTGGGGCAGGCCTACTACGAGCACTGCGCCCGCATCGTGGCCGAGGCGGAGCAGGCCGAGCTGGCCGTCACGCGCATGCAGGCCGCGCCGCACGGACTGCTCCGCGTGACGGCCCCGCTCACCTTCAGCTTCCTGGGGCCGATCGTCGCGGAGTTCCTCAAGCGCTACCCCGAGGTACAGCTCGAGCTGGTGTGCACGGACCGCTCGGTAGACCTGGTGGAGGAAGGATTCGACGTGGCGGTGCGTGCGGGACGGCTGGCGGACTCCTCGCTCATCGCCCGAAAGCTCGGAGACATCGCGCGCGTCGTCGTGGCGTCCCCCGACTACCTCGAGGAGCGGGGAGTGCCCAGGAGCCCCAAGGACCTCGAGCGGCACGACTGCCTCGTCTTTGGCGCGGGGATGGAGGGGAACGTCTGGACCCTGCACTCCGGAAGCAGGTCGGTCCAGGTCTCGGTCCGTGCGCGCATCGCCGTGAACGAGCCCGACATGCTGCGCGCGGTGGCGCTGGGGGGCGCCGGAGTCACGCTCCTTCCCACCCTCCTCAACGCCGCGGACCTCACGACTGGACGCCTGCGCCGCATCCTGCCGGACTGGAGCTCGCCCGGCGCGCCGGTGCACGCGGTCTACCCGGGCAGCCGGCACCACTCGCCCAAGGTGATGGCCTTCCTGGACTTCCTGCGGGAGCGCTGGCCTGAGCATTCCTCGGGGACGCCGGCTCCGTAGCGCGCTCTGTTCCACCGTTGGAACGGTGTTTCCCATCATGGGCGGCTAACGCGGAACAGTTCCCGGCCACATGATTCCCACCACCTATCGGCATCGAGTCCACGGAAGGAGCAACACATGAGCTGGGATGAAGCGAGCGAGACGAGGCAGCACCCCGAGCTGGAGACGCTGATCGTCACCCGCACGCGGGATCTCGGCGATGGGTTCGAGGTGCGGCGGGCGCTGCCCTCGGCGCGGCGGCGGATGGTGGGGCCGTTCATCTTCCTCGACCAGATGGGACCCGCGGTGTTCCGCCCGGGTCATGGGTTGGACGTGCGGCCGCACCCGCACATCGGCCTGGCCACGGTCACCTATCTCTTCCAGGGGGAGATCCTCCACCGGGACAGTCTCGGGGTGGTGCAGCCCATCCGGCCTGGCGAGGTGAACTGGATGACGGCGGGACGAGGCATCGTCCACTCCGAGCGCACGGGCCCCGAGACACGGGCAGCGGGCGGGCAGCTCTTCGGCCTCCAGGCGTGGGTGGCGCTCCCGAAGCAGTACGAGGAGATCGCGCCCGCCTTCGTCCACCACGCCGCCGACACGATGCCCTTCCTCGAGGGAGAGGGCGTGCGGATGCACCTCATCGCGGGAGCGCTCTACGGCAAGCGCTCACCCGTGAAGACGTTCTCGGACATGTTCTACGCGGACCTGGCGCTGGAAGGAGGCGCGGGTCTGGTGCTCCCAGCCGAGCACGAGGAGCGCGCGCTCTACCTCGCCGAGGGCACGGTGGAGCTCGACGGTACGGAGTTCAGAGCGGGCGAACTGCTCGTGTTCCGTCCGGGAAGCGAAATCTCGGTGCGGGCCTCCTCGTCGGCGCGAATGGCCTTCCTCGGAGGCGAGCCGATGGACGGTCCGCGCTACATCTTCTGGAACTTCGTCTCGAGCTCGAAGGAGCGGCTGGAGGAGGCGAAGGCGGACTGGAAGGCGGGCCGCTTCGCGAAGGTTCCGCAGGAGACGGAGTTCATCCCGCTGCCCGAGGAGCCCGAGCCCGTGCGCTACCCGTGAGACGGGTGGGTGACTCCCTCGTCTGACGAACGACGAGGTAGGGATTGCCCGCGACCTGTCTCTCGGGCTTTGAGAAGGTGAACAAACTCCGCGAGCCCACCTCGATGCGACACAATGCCGCACGAGCGAGCGGATCCGCCCCTGCTATGGCTGGCGTCACCTGCTCCGCTGGCCGCGCCCAGCGCATTCCGAGGTGGAAGATGATGCTCCTGAAGAGGCCACTCCCGGCGCTGCTCCTGCTGTCCGTGCTCCCCGCCCTCCAGGCGTGTGGAGGAGACGGCTCCTCCGAGAAGAAGTTCTCCGTGCGATTCAGCCCCCAGGTGGGCACTCAGTCCGTGCGCTGCGACGCCAGCTACCCCAACATCGGCAAGACGGGCACCACCATCGAGCTGCTCGACTTCAAGATGTACGTGCGGGACGTCACGCTCGTGCGCGCCAACGGCGAGAAGCACCCGCTGAAGCTGGACCAGGACGGCAAGTGGCAGCGGGATGCCATCGCGCTGCTCGACTTCGAGGACGGCACCGGCACCTGCGACACCGGCAGCCCCGAGACCCGCCTGGAGGTGGTGGGCCGGGCACCGGACTTCAATGACTACACCGGCCTCGAGTTCAAGGTGGGCATCCCCGAGGAGCAGAACCACCTGGATGGCGCCACCGCTCCGGCTCCGCTCAACGCGTCGGGGATGTGGTGGAGCTGGAAGGGCGGTTACAAGTTCCTGAAACTGGAAGTGCACACCACGAGGAACGCCACCTGGTTCTTCCACCTGGGCGCCTCCAACTGCACCGGCAGCACGGCGGAGGGCTACTCCTGCGCCGCCACCAACCAGTCGACGGTGGCCCTGAGTGGCTTCAACCCCGAGGACAACCAGGTCGTGCTCGACCTGGAGGCCCTCTATGCCGGCTCCGACCTCGACTACACCGTGGACTACAAGACGGACACCATCGCCGGCTGCATGTCGAGCCTCTCCGATCCCGAGTGCGCCGCCCTCTTCTCCCAGGTGGGACTGACGGCGGAGGGCTCGCCCCAGGCCGTGCCCGCCTCGTTCATCCGCGTCCGCTGAGCCACGACGAGGCACGCCCATGCACTCCAGCATCCCCACTCCCGTCCTCGCCCGGGCCCTGTCCCTTGTGTCGCTGATGGCACTGACGCCCGCCTGCGACCCCGGGGACGAGCCTCCACCCACGCCGCCCGCCCCCGTGGAGCGGCCGGCCTCCCTGGATGTCCCGATGAAGAGCCAGCGGGGCGGCACCAGCCACCGGGCGGGAGAGAACTGCATGACGTGCCACGGGCCCAACGGCCTGGGACCGGGCCGCTTCACCGTGGCGGGCACGGCCGTCACGAGCGAACGCCGGCCCAACCCCGACACCACCCTCGTGCTGTCCACGGAGCGCAATGGCGGGGGCACCGTCGTGCTCACGCTCGAAGCCGACGCCAACGGCAACTTCTACACCACCGAGCCGGTGCCGCTGCCGGACACGCTCCTCTACCCGAAGGTGATGAACACCACCTCCGGGGGCTATAACTTCATGCCCTTCTCCACGGCCTCGGGTGCCTGCAACGTGTGCCACGTGGGCCGCATGCCCGTGTACCTCGAGTAAAGGAGTCCTCAGGATGAGCCCACGAGCCCTGTTGTCATGGAGCACCGCGGTGCTGTCGGCGCTGCTCCTCACCGCGTGCGGCGAGGAGGAGAAGCAGAAGCCCTATGCGTGGCGGCTCCCGCCGGGCTTCCCCGAGCCCTTCGTGCCCGCGGACAACCCCATGTCCGAGGAGAAGGTGGAGCTGGGGCGCTTCCTCTTCTACGACGAGCGCCTGTCCGGCAACGGCACCATGTCCTGCGCGAGCTGCCACGAGCAGCAGCGGGCCTTCAGTGACGCCAAGGTGACGCCCAGCGGCTCCACGGGGCACGCCGTCCCACGCAACTCGCCCGGGCTGGCCAACGTGGCCTACCTCTCCACGTACACCTGGGCCAACCCCGTGCTCGACACGTTGGAAAAGCAGGCACTGGTGCCGCTCTTCGCCGAGACGCCGCTGGAGCTGGGCATGGGCACGCGTCTGGAGGAGGTGCTGCAACGGTTCCGCGAGGACGCGCACTACCCCACCCTCTTCCGCGAGGCCTTCCCGGACGACAAGGAGCCCATCCACCAGGACAACGTCGTGAAGGCGCTCGCGTCCTTCCAGCGCACGATGCTCTCGGGCAACTCGCCCTACGATCGCTATCTCCAGGGAGAGGCCACCGCCCTGTCACCGGCCGCCAAGCGGGGCATGGAGCTGTTCTTCGGCGAGCGCGCCGAGTGCTACCACTGCCACAGCGGGCCGCACCAGACGAACTCCTTCCGCTCCAAGGACACGAAGCTGTCCGAACGGGACTTCCAGAACACGGGCCTCTACAACGTGGACGGCCTGGGCGCCTACCCGGTGAACAACACGGGCCTCTTCGAGTTCACCAACAACCCGAAGGACATGGGGCGCTTCCGGGTGCCGCCCTTGCGCAACGTGACCCTGACGGCGCCCTACATGCACGACGGCAGCCTGGCCACCCTGGAGGAGGTGCTGGATTTCTACACGGGCGGGGGACGCGACGTGACGAGCGGCCCCTACGTGGGAGATGGCCGCGCGAGCCCGTTGAAGAACCCGCTGGTGCGGCCTTTCGAGCTGAGCGCCCAGGAGCGCGCCGACCTCATCGCCTTCCTGGAGAGCCTCACGGACCTGGACTTCGTGAACGATCCTAGGCTGAGCAACCCCTTCGACGGGTAGCGAGCGCGAAGGAAGGTCGAAGCAGACCGCAAGCAACCGTGCCCATGACTCCGCCGACTCCGCCAACTCCACTTCGGACCAGCCTCGTCACGCGCCGTGAGGAACTGGAGCAGATCCTCCAGTTGCAGGCCGCCAACCTGCGCGGCCACGTCTCACCGGAGCAAGCCGCGCGTGAGGGCTTCCTCACCGTGGCCCACACGCTGGACGTGCTGGAGCGGATGCACGCGCTCGCCCCGAGCGTCATCGCGAAGGAGGGCGAGCGGCTCGCGGGCTATGCGCTGGTGATGCCGGTGGAGGCGCGCGCCTTCGTCCCCCTCCTGGAGCCCATGTTCCAGCTCCTGGAGACCCTGAGCTGGCGCGGACGTCCCCTCCGCGAGTACCGCTCTTACGTCATGGGCCAGATTTGCGTGGCCGGGCCGTACCGGGGCCGGGGCGTATTCGACGCGCTCTACCGCGAGCACCGCGCGAGCTACGGGGCGCGCTTCGACTGCACGGTGACGGAGGTGGCCACACGCAACACGCGCTCGATGAGGGCCCACGCCCGCGCCGGCTTCGAGACCATCGAGACGTACCGGGATGCCACGGACGAGTGGGCCGTCGTCGTGCTGGGCCTGAGCGACGGCACACGGTAGTGTCCCGCGCTGCTTTCCATCCCGCATCACCCCGAGGACTCCACCCATGACGAACCGCCGACTCACCTCCCACCTGAGCATCACGGCCCTGTCCGCGCTCCTCTTCCTCGCCGCGACGCCCGCGCTGGCGCAGAAGAGCATCCCGCCCGCGAAGGCTCCCGTCAGCCCGCTGCAGATGGCGGCGAAGAAGCTGGATGACACCACGTACGTGAAGGTGACGTACCACTCGCCCCGCATCCAGGATCCGAAGACGGGCCAGAAGCGCGCCATCTTCGGCAAGCTGGTGCCCTATGGCGAGGTGTGGCGCCTGGGCGCGAACGCCGCCACGGAGCTGACCACCACGGGCGACCTCGAGCTCGCGGGCCAGAAGCTCCCGGCGGGCACCTACGCGCTCTTCGCCATTCCCCAGGCGGACAAGTGGACCCTCATCGTCAACAAGGACGTCGGCCAGTGGGGCGCCTACAAGTACAACAAGGAGAATGACGTCCTGCGCGTGGACGTGCCGGCGAAGAAGAGCGCGGACACCCACGAGGCCCTCACGATTGCCTTCGATGAGAAGGGCACCGCGCTGAACATCTCGTGGGAGAACGCGCAGGTCTCCGTCCCCGTGAGCCCGGCGAAGAAGGGCTGAGCAGCACCCTCCCCCGCGCGCTCGCCGCGCGGGGGGCCCGGCCGGGATGTTCAGCTCCGAGCAATGACTGTCAGGACGCCTGGCGGACGGATTCCACCGCCGCTGAGCGCTCTCCTACAGTCGTACGCATGGTGCGTCTCCCGTCCATCCGATGTGTCTGGGTGCTCGCGTTGCTCTGTCTTTCCGCCTGCACCGGTCTCCGGGCCGCACGGGAGCCGTACTTCGGAAAGCTGAAGCCCGAGCAGCGTGACCTCAACCTGGATCACGGCATCGTGCTGATGCGCGCGCAGAACGGGCTGAGGATCGCCCTGATGCAGGACACGCGCACGAACCTCGTCGGCGTCGACGTCCGCTACCTCGTCGGAGCCGCCGAGGATCCACCGGGGCGCGCCGGGATGGCCCACCTCGTCGAGCACCTCTTGTTCACCGTGAGAGCCGAGGCCGGTGGCCCGACGATCGCGGACGAGCTCTCCGACGCCGCGCTCTACCACAACGCGTGGACCAATTCCGACGAGACGCACTATACGGCGAAGGCGCTCGCCGACCAGCTCCCGAAGCTCCTCGCGCTCGAGGCGCGCCGGATGCAGGTCACGTGCGACCGGATTGACGAGGCGATGTTCGAGCGTGAGCGCGACATCGTGCTCGCGGAGGACGCGGAACGCCACGCGCACCACGAGCCCCTGCGTGATGAGCTCGTGGCGACGTTGTGGGGCAAGAAGCACCCCTACGCGCGCCGGGTGAGCTCGCCGGAGATCGCTCAGGCGACACGCGAGGAGGTGTGCGCCTTCATCGCCGCGCACTACGCGCCCAACCGCGCCATCCTCGCCGTCACCGGCAACTTCCAGACGAAACAGGCGATCACCGCGGTGCGCGCGGCGTTCAGCGGGATCACACACAGCTCGACCGTCGCGCGCACTCCGCTCGAATCGGCGTCCCTCCTGGGCGAAACGTCGAGGCACACCGCCGACGTCGACGAGGCCACCGCGTTCATCTTCTTCAGCGCACCGCCGTGGGGGGCGGGCGAGTCGACGCAACACGCCATCGTCACGGCGATGCTCGGCACCGAGCTGCGCGCCCTCGAGGAAAGCGAGGAGTGGATCACCAACACCCATGTCGCGCAGTTCGGAGGGTTGCGCGCGCCGCTGCTGACCGCGGTCGTCTCGGTATCGGATCCGTCGCGGCTCCAGGAGGCGGTCGACAAGGTGTTCACCGCCGCGTCGAAGCTCGTCAACGAGCGCAAGCACATGATCGAGTACGCCCGGGCCCAGCTCCGCACGAGGCTCGTCAGCACCTACGACGCGTTTGACGGGGCCGGCTCCTGGATCGCCGACTTCCCCCAGTACACCGGCCACAATGGGTTCTTCGTCGAGGAGCTCGCGGCGGTCGATCGCACGACGATCGTCGACGTCGCCATGTACGCGAGTACGACGCTCAACCGCGCGCGCAGCCACGTCGCGCTGGTCCGCCCCAGCGGGAAGCAGGCACTCACCACCCGCGCCGAGGTCCCGACGCGCCGCCGCGAGCACGACCTCCAGCCCTGGCGGACACCGGTGGCTGCCTCCGAGGCGAGCCGCCCGCTCGACCCGCGCGCGTCGCGTGTCGCCAGCACGGTGGAGGAGCTGGTGCTGCGCAACGGGCTGCGCGTGCTGCTCGCGCCCGATCCCACCAGCCCGCTCGTCGACGCGCGGCTGGTCTTCCCCTACGGCTCGGCGGCGAATCCCGTTGATCGGCCGGGGCTCGCGGAGCTGACCGGACTGCTGCTCGCGAACGACACCCAACGCCTCTACCGGCGTGCCCACGCCGAACGGATGATCTTCGCGAGCCAGCTCGGTACGCAGCTCGACGTCGATGTCGGGGAGCGGGCGACGGTGTTCACGGCGCGTGGCACCAAGACGTACGCCGACTGGCACCTCTGGCGCCTGTTCTGGCTGCTCGATGCCGGCATCTTCCCGGATGACCACATCGCCATGCTCCGCGGAATCGCCCGCGAGTCCCACGATGACGACAGCGACGACGCGGCTGCGCGCGGCTCCGAGGCGCTCCGGGTCCGCCTTTTTGGCGCCGGTCACCCGTACGCTCAACATGGCCTGGGTGCCGCGGACATCCTGAAGATCTCGGTCGCCGAGCTTCGAGGCCTTCCGCGAGAGCCACTACCGCGCCAACGGTGCGACGCTGATCCTCTCGGGCGGCTTCGACCCCGCCGAGATGAGGGAGACGATCGAGGATTTCTTTGGCAGGTGGGACGGCGAAGCGCCGCCCCCGCCCCCGCTGATGCCGCCGGGCCGGCCGGCGAAGGGGCCCAGTTGGGTCGCCGTCGTCGACGAGGACGCGGTCCAGGTGGGCGTCACGATCGGGTTCACCACGGCCTCGGATCCCATCCGCGATGTCGCCGCGCGCCAGGTGCTCCGCACGATGCTCGAGGATCGCGTGCGCGTCGTCCGCGAGGGGCTCGGCGCCAGCTACGGCGTCTCGGTCGACTACCTCGGCGGCATTGGCGGCGGCGCGCTGCTCGTCACCGGCGACCTCGAGGCCGATCGCTCCGGCAAGGCGCTGGTCGCGCTCATCGGCGAACTGGAGGCCGTCCGAACGCGGGCCAGCGCGCTCCCCGAGGACTTCGCGCGGGCCCGGCGTCGCGCGCTCGGCCGGGCGCTCGCCGACTCCGCTGGAGCCACCGTCCTCGCCGACGAGCTTCGAGACGGTCTCGGTGATGTCGCTGCCGCTGTCCTTCTTCGACGCGCAGGTCGCGGCGATCGCGGCGACGACTCCCGAGGCGGTCGCGGCGGCGGCCTCGGCCGATCTCGCCCAGGAGCGGATGGTCGTCGTCATCCGGGGCCCGCGCACCGCGGTCAAAGCCACGCTCGCGGCGGCCGGCCAGAAGGCGGAGATCATCGAGCAGGGTGTCGCGGCGAGGTAGCTCAGCGCCGGGTGGCCTCCAGCTCCGTGCGCATCACCTCGCCCAGCGTGCGGACGAAGCCGCGGATGTAGTCCACCTTGCCGCGGCGCGAGGCCAGGAAGGGGTCCATCACCGTGCAGCGCAACACGGCCACCCCTCCGGCCCGGTCGTAGTCCTTGGGGGTGAAGCCGAGCCCCTCCACCGTGGGCAGCGCCGCCCGCCCGTACTCATGGGCCCGCAGCACCGTCTTCGTGACGTAGTAGTCCGGACGCTTCAGGCTGTCCGGGCCGACGCTCAGCGCCCGGTAGATGCGGTCCATGAAGTCATTGGTCCGCTCCAGCGTCTCCAGCGAGGGGTGTCCCACCGCGAAGCAGACGATGTTCAGGTCCGAGGGAGGCAGCGGCACCACCTTGAAGGGCGCCCACTCCCCGCTGGCGATGCGCCGGTGCAGTGCCATGCTCCCCTTGGCCGTCTCGCCCACCAGCCGCCCGTATCCGCTGGCGTCGAGCGGCAGCACCTTGTGGCTCATCCACACGCCCGCCGCCGCGGCACCGGGCTTGGAGCCCTCGAAGATGGAGCGGCCCAGGTAGGCGCTCTCGTCCCCTCCCGCGTGGAAGAGGTACGGCGCCTCCACCGCCACCAGGTCTCGCACCCGCTTGTCCCGGAAGGAGATGCTGCCCGCCGGGTACGGCATGTAGCCCAGCTTGTGCGGATCGATCGTCACCGAGTCCGTCCGCTCCAGCGCGCACAGGGCCCGGTACACGCCCTCGGAGGGCCAGGACTCCGGCGCGTAGTCCGCGAGCGTCTCCTCATAGGTGCGGCGCTCCCCCCCGGGCCCCCGGGTGATGGAGGCCGCGTAGCCTCCCCAGGCCGCGTCCGCGTGCAGGTGGAAGGCCAGTCCCAGCGTCCGTCCCAGCCGCTCCCGCAGGTCCGCGAGCAGATCCAACCGGTCCACCGCGCTCTCCTCGGTGGAGCCCATCACCGCCACGCAGGCGATGACCGGCTGCTGGCGCACCGCCAGCGTGCGCAGCGTGTCCTCGAGCGCCGCGGGGGACATGCGGAAGTTCGTGTCCACCGGCACGTGGATGAGCTGCCGCGCGCCGATGCCCAGGGCCCGGCACGTCTTCTCCCACGAGTAGTGCGCCGTGGACGGCACCAGCACCACGCCGGGAGGCAGCGCGTCCTTGAACTCGGAGGCCAGCCGCAGGCCGAACTCCTGGTAGCCCAGCCCCGCCAGCGAGTGGCGCGTCACCCACTCCATCGCCAGGCGGGCGTCGCCCAGGCGGGCGCGGAAACGGTCCAGCGCATCCAGTGCGGACTCGGGCGTCACATTGAGGAGCTGCCACAGGCTCAGCTCGCGCAGGGTGGTCTCCCGGCCATCCGGCAGCCGGACCTCCAGCCCCTTCACGCCGGCCTCCTCCGCGGCGTGCCGCAGCGCCACCGGGAGGTACTTCACATTGCGCGCGACCCACAGGGCCTCGAAGTTGGCCACCGTGCCGCCCGAGGTCAGGTGCCCCCACTGCCGCTCCGGTGCGTAGCCCACCATCCGCGCGAGCTGCCCGGCCACCTCGAGCTCCAACCGTGTGGTGACGGGCGAGGCCTCCGCCGACACGTTGTTGGGGTTGTAGAGCATCGTGGCGAAGTAGCCGATGAGGCTCGCCATGGTGAGGTCCGAGCACATGTGCCCGATGTAGCGGGGGCTGAAGGAGGGCACGCCTCCCTTGAGCTGGCCCAGCAGCCCCATCAGCTCCTGCGACAGTACGGAGAGGGAGGCCTCGTAGCCCGGCGAGCGCTTCTCCCCTTCTTGAATCAAGAAGCCGTCCTCGGGGTGGAGGTTGCGGCGCCAGAAGACGTGGTCGCGGAAGGCCTCGAGCAACAGGCGTTCGAAGGTGTCGGCGTTCTCCCCCTTGGGGCCCAGGAAGATGGAGCCGAGGTCGAGAGAGGCGCTGGGGGCGGTGTCCGGGCGGAGGTGGGTGCTCATGAGGAGATGAGGAGGAGGTCCGTGGTGTGGCTCCGGCCTCTGCAAGCGATGCGCCCCAGGCCGGCCCCAGGGAGCACGTGGCAAAAGCTGCGCGCCGGAGGGGGGTGAGGCGCAAATGCTGCGCACCTGACCGTCGGGCCAACAGGTCCGGGGGGTGCTCCGTTCTCCAATGGGCAACGCCAGGACAAGCGCCAGGTGAAGCGCTCGTTTCCCCGGGACCCGGTGCTTACCCCACAGGGCCCCAGGAGGAATGGTTTTGGACAAGAAGAAGCCAGAGACGGTGAGCATCAACGAGCGCAGCAAGGACATGGAGCTGGAGAAGAACCGCTCGGATCCCGCGGGCCAGCGGATGACGACGGGCCAGGGCGTGCCCGTCGAGGACACGGACAACTCCCTGCGCGTGGGCGCTCGAGGCCCCACGCTGCTCGAGGACTTCCACCTCCGCGAGAAGATCATGCGCTTCGACCACGAGCGCATCCCGGAGCGCGTGGTGCACGCGCGGGGCTCGGCGGCGCACGGCTACTTCCAGGTGTACGAATCCCTGGCCGAGTACACCAAGGCCCAGGTCTTCCAGGATCCCTCCAAGAAGACGCCCGTCTTCGTGCGCTTCTCCACCGTGGCGGGCTCGCGCGGTTCAGCGGACACGGTGCGTGACGTGCGCGGCTTCGCCGTGAAGTTCTACACGGAGGAGGGCAACTGGGACCTGGTGGGCAACAACATCCCCGTCTTCTTCATCCAGGACGGCATCAAGTTCCCGGACGTCGTTCACGCGGCCAAGCCCGAGCCGCACCACGAGATGCCCCAGGCCGCCACCGCGCATGACTCCTTCTGGGACTTCGTGTCACTCGTGCCGGAGTCGGCGCACATGATCATGTGGATCATGTCCGACCGGGCGATTCCCCGCAGCTACCGCATGATGGAGGGCTTCGGGGTCCACACCTTCCGCCTGGTGAACGCGAAGGGCGTGTCGCGCTTCGTGAAGTTCCACTGGAAGCCGCTGCTCGGCGTGCATTCGCTCGTGTGGGACGAGAGCCAGAAGCTCGCGGGCAAGGACCCGGACTTCCACCGCAGGGATCTCTGGGAGTCCATCGAGAAGGGCCACTTCCCCGAGTACGAGCTCGGCCTGCAGATCATCGAGGAGAAGGACGCGGACAAGCTGGGCATCGATCTGCTGGATTCGACGAAGATCATCCCCGAGGAGCTCGTTCCCGTACGCCGCGTGGGCAAGCTGGTGCTCAACCGCAATCCGACGAACTTCTTCGCGGAGACGGAGCAGGTGGCGTTCTGCACCTCGCACGTCGTGCCGGGTATCGACTTCACGGACGATCCGCTCCTGCAGGCGCGCAACTTCTCGTACCAGGACACGCAGCTCACGCGGCTGGGCGGGCCGAACTTCACAGAGATCCCCATCAACCGCCCCGTCGCGCCGGTGCACAACTTCCACCAGGACGGCTTCCACCGGCAGACCATCGACGTGGGCCGGGCCAACTACTTCCCCAACTCGCTGGGGGGCGGCTGCCCGTTCATGGCCGCCGCGGAGCAGGGCGGCTACCGGCACTTCCCGGAGAAGGTGACGGGCGAGAAGGTGCGCAAGCGCGCCGAGAGCTTCCAGGACCACTTCAGCCAGGCGGGCCTGTTCTTCCGCAGCATGTCCAAGCCCGAGCGCGAGCACATCATCATGGCGCTCCAGTTCGAGCTGGGGAAGGTCGAGCGCGAGGAGGTGCGCAAGCGCGTCGTCGAGCAGATCCTCGCGAAGATCGACGCGGAGCTCGCCACGGAGGTGGCCCAGGGGCTGGGGTTGAGCGTGCCCACGATGACCGCGGTGAAGGGCAAGCTCGAGAAGGTGGTCGACACCCTGGGTCTGCCCATGGTGGACAAGTCACCCGCGCTGAGCATGGAGAACCAGAAGAAGGACTCCATCAAGACGCGGCGCATCGGCGTGCTGGTGGGGGACGGCTTCGACGCCGCGGATCTCCAGTCCACGAAGGCGGCCATCGAGCAGGCGGGCGGTGAGCTGGTGCTCATCTCCCGGCGCCTGGGCACGGTGAAGGGCTCGGACGGGCAGTCGGTGAAGGTCGACAAGAGCGCGCTCACCACGGGCTCGTTCGAGTACGACGCCGTCTTCGTGCCCGGAGGCGCCCCGAGCGTGGCCGTGCTCAAGAAGGATGGGGACTCGGTGCACTTCATCCAGGAGGCCTACCGGCACTGCAAGGCCATCGGGGTGACGAAGGACGCCGCCGAGCTGCTGGAGGCGGGAGGCATCTCCACCCCGGCCCTGGGCGTCGTCGTGGGCGAGGCGGGCAGCCAGGACTTCCCCGCGAAGTTCATCGCGGCCATCGCACAGCACCGGCACTGGGCCCGTCACGACAAGGATCTCATCTCGGGCTGAGCGCGGGTCCCTGAAGAGGACGGGCGGCCAGGGAAGGTGTCAAAGCTTTCGAACGGCACCTCTGGGCTCGGTGCGCCTCCACGCCCCCTTGGCCGCCCGGCCGCGTCATCTCCTCTCCAGCTGTCATGGACACGGGAAGTCGTTTGTGGTCAAAATAGATGCCTGACACCCTGCGGCCTGTCGGCATCCCCTCTGGAGAGCCGACGTCCGTCACTGTGCACAGGCGGCGCGGCTGCCTCGAGGACGGGCGATGATGAATGGCCGAGAGAACCATGCGTCCCAGGCGGTGCCTGCGCGGCCTCTCTCCATTCACGACGCACTGTCGGAGCGGGACCTGCACCCGCTCCGAGCAGACCCTGACACGCGTTGGCACGGGCGGCCCGCTCCCCGGTGTACGGGCTCGCGGCGAAGCTGCGCTGCGAAGTGCTGGAGGGACTGCGCGGGTTGACGCTCTTCGCGCACGTGGGATTGGCGCGGCTGATGGTCGCGCGATTCCCTCCTCTTCATTTGTAAACCTCTTCCATCCGCACGTCCGTCAACCTGTACAGCCATGCGTAAGTCCACCGCTGCTCTTCCTCCGATCTTCACCGCCGTTGTCGACCCGTTGCTTGCCTTCCTCCGCATGGAAGCGACGAGCGGCATCCTGCTGTTCGTGGCCGCTGTTGCCGCACTCGGCTGGGCCAACTCCCCGTGGGCCGACACCTACACGGCGCTTCTCGCAAGAGAGTTCGTCGTGGGGTTCGGCGGGGCGCAGGTCCACTTCACGCTCGCGCAGTTCGTCAACGATGGCCTCATGTCCATCTTCTTCTTCGTCGTGGGGATGGAGATAAAGCGGGAGCTTGTCGTGGGAGAGCTGAACAGCCCCGCCAAGGCGCTGCTGCCCGCCGCCGCGGCGGCCGGAGGGATGGTCATCCCGGCGGGCATCTATCTGCTCTTCTGCGCGGGCACCGAGGGCGCCAAGGGATGGGCCATTCCCATGGCCACGGACATCGCCTTCTGTATCGGGTGCCTCACGCTGCTCAAGGGACGTGTTCCGCGGCCCCTCATCGTCTTTGTCACGGCGCTGGCCATCTTCGATGACATGGGCGGCATCCTCGTCATCGCCCTCTTCTACGGACATGGCCTGCAGCCTCTCTGGCTGCTGGCCGCCGGTGGGTTGCTCGTCTTGCTGGCTCTGCTCAACCGGCTCCACCTGCGCAGTGGCCTGGTGTACGCCGTGGCCGGTGCGCTCCTCTGGTACTTCATCCACCATGCGGGCATTCACGCCACCATCGCGGGCGTCCTGCTCGGGTTGATGATTCCGGCTCGAGGGCTGCGTCCCGTGCGCGAGGTGCTCGAGGCCCTGAAGGTCCACTCCGAGGGGTTGGTGAGGCGCACGCCCGAGGAGAGCATCGCCAATGAAGAGCTCTTGCGGATCGAGGAGCAGATTGAAGACCTGGAGCCGCCGCTCAACCGCTTCGTTCACGCGCTCCACCCGTGGGTGGCGTTCGGAATCATGCCCGTCTTCGCGCTCACCAACGCGGGGCTTTCACTTTCGGGGATGAGCCTGGACAGCCTCACCCATCCCGTCCTGCTCGGCTCCGCCTTGGGCCTCTTCGTCGGCAAGCAGCTGGGAGTCTTCCTCTTCACCTTGGTCGCGCTCAGGGCGGGCCTGTCCTCCATGCCCGGCAACGCCTCCTTCTCCCAGCTCTATGGCGTCTCCGCGCTCACGGGCATTGGCTTTACCGTGGCCCTCTTCATCGCCAACCTCGCCTTCACGGCCGAACCCGCCCTGCTCGGCCAGGCGAAGATTGGCATCCTCCTGGGTTCCCTCGTCTCGGGCGTCGCGGGGTATGGCCTCCTGCGCGTGTTGAAGCCCCGGGTCGCGGCCACCAGTCCCGTGGCGGGCCTGCAGGCCTAGACGGCCATTGTTCCTCTTCGCGCCGCGGAGTCGCGGTCAGCGCCCCCGGACATCGGTGTCAGGGGTCCCCAGCCCGCCCGCTCCTTGAGGGGGAGGGGGACCCAGCCCCTGGATGAAGGGTCCCCCGCCTCTTGGGCTGGTAAGGGAAGCAGCAGCAGCACTGATACGAGCCGACCCGCGCCCTACCCTTGTTTGTCTGCAAAAGGCATCCGTAGGGGTCGGTAATGCGCAAGGTTTTCATCTATTCCGTCCTCCTCCTGGGAGGACTGGGGGCTTCCCAGGCGCTTCCAGCGCTCGGGCCAGGGGTCTACGAGCCGCTGACGCACGTCATCCGGCTGCTCACCATGGTGGGGCTGGCCTTCATCATGATTCACGTCGGGCAGGAGTTCGACCTGGATAAGTCGAACATGCGCCAGTACGGCTGGGACTACGTGGTGGCGGCCACCGCGGCCACCTTCCCCTGGATTTTCGTCACGCTCTACTTCGTCTTCGTGCTGGCGCCCCCGGAGTTCTGGGGACAGTTCGGCTTGTGGAAGGAAGCGCTGCTCCAGGGGCGGTTCGCCGCGCCGACGAGCGCCGGGGTGCTCTTCTCCATGCTGGCCGCGGCGGGTCTGGGGGCCACGTGGATGTTCCGCAAGGCCCGCGTCCTCGCCATCTTCGACGACCTCGACACCATCCTCCTCATGGTGCCGCTCACGATCCTCCTCGTCGGCTTCCGCTGGCAGCTCGGGGTGGTCATCGCCCTCATCCTCCTGCTCCTCTGGGCCGGGTGGAAGTACCTGCACCGCTGGCACATCCCGTATAGCTGGCCCTGGGTGCTCGGCTATTCGGTGCTGCTCGCGCTCGCCTCCGAGGCCATCTATCTCGGGACGGGGTACGCGGACCCCGCGGCGGCGGTCCACTTCGAGGTCCTCCTGCCGGCCTTCATCCTGGGCTGCATGATCGCCAAACCCGAGCACGGCCTGCACGAGCAGGACGGGTTGGAGGGCGAGCTCCCCGGGCCCGATGCGCGCAATGAGCAGCGCGTCGCCACCATCATCTCCGGCTGTTTCATGGTGCTCGTGGGGTTGTCGATGCCCGCCCTGGGCGCGGCAGGAGATGCACGGGAAGCCGAGGAGAGCATCAGCGCCGTCGCGGGTGGCAGTCCGGGCTGGGGCCTCATCGCCCTGCATGTCCTGGCGGTGACCCTCCTGTCCAACCTGGGAAAGATGTTCCCGGCGCTGTGCTATCGCCGGGAGGCGAGCGTGCGCGAGCGGCTTGCCCTCGCGATTGGCCTCTTTCCCCGAGGAGAGGTGGGCGCCGGAGTGCTCGTCGTGTCGCTGGGCTATGGCATCAGTGGCACGGCGACGACCGTGGCCCTGCTGTCCCTGGCGCTCAACCTGTTGCTCACCGGCCTCTTCATCCTGTGGGTGAGGCGGCTGCTGGCCGGCTCTCGCCCCGAGACCACGCCCGTGTCCAACCAGGCACCCCGTCCACCTCGGGACCGGGCCCCCCGGCCCCCCAGGAACATTCCCGCGCACGAAGGAGGGCACTGACATGATGACGCACGAGCCGCAGCCGAACACCCACCACCACTCGGGCCCCGGGCGGGAAGATCAGGTGGGCCTGAGCCGTGTCCTGGTGGCCACCGACTTCTCCCCCGAGTCCGCTTGCGCGCTGACACGGGCGCTTCAGCTTCCCCTCCGGCAAGGAGCGGAAATCCTGCTCGTCCACGCGCTGCCGCCCGCTGCGGCGGCGGGCCGGCCCGACGAGGAAGAAGCGCTCGCCCGGCATGCCCTCGAGGTCGCCGAGCAACACGCCCGGACGAAGCGCGCGCGAGCCGCGTTCAGGGTGCGAAGCCTGCTGGTGAAGGGCCTTCCCTCGGAGACGCTCAGCCAGGCGGCGCGGAACTTCGGTGCGGAACTGATCGTGATGGGGAGGCCTCGTCGCCCCGGCTCGCTCCTGGCACGGATAAGGGAGCGGATGACCGGAGGGCTCATCGAGAGCATCCCCACCGCGCTCCTCATCGTCGGGCCGCCCCCCATCTGTGAGTACCGGCGCCCCCTGGTCGCCGTGGACTTCACGCAAGCGTCCCGGCATGCCATGGAGGCAGTGTTCCGCATGTGCCCCGGCGCGAGCCGGGTGGCCGTGCTGCACGATTATGACACCTCCTACGAGTTCGTCCTCCACCAGTCCGCGGCGCCGCTGGCTCGCATCCTGGAGTACCAGCGCGAAGCCAGGGCACGGGCCCTCGCCGAGCTGCACCGGTTCCTGGAGCCCTACCGTGACTCCGGCGTGGACTTCGACGAGTTGGTCCTCTCCGGCGATGCTCCCGCCAGCATCGTGGAGCTCGCCCACGCGGAGAATGCGGACCTGGTGATCGTTGGACGGCACATGCGCGCGGGGCTCGGCCGGCTCGTGCGCCCGCACGTGGCGCAGCAGGTCACCCGGGAGAGCACCTGCGACGTGCTCATCCTGGAGCAGGAACCACCAGAGGCCCCTCCCTCCGAAGTAAACCCATGAGCCCGTCCGCCATGGGCCTTCGAGCGATGTTGACCGACGGGCCACGGCCCGCCAAGGTGACAATCACAGGAGGAGACCCTGATGAGACTCACGCTCATGACCCTCTACGTGGAGCAGCCATCCTCATGAAGGCGCCAGCGAGTCCCGTGCGCAAGTCAGGCAAGGCGAAGCCGAAGGCCAAGAGCGCGTCGCGCGCGAGCAAGCCACGCAAGCCGGCCACCCCATCCAAGTCCCCGCCGAAGGCAGGCGCGAAGGCCAGGCCAGGTGCGAGCAAGGGGCGAAAAGGAGAGAAGGCCGGCGTCGTCCTCCTCTCGGGCGGCAACCCGCAGATCGCGAAGGCGGACGGCGACGCCCCGGTGCAGGCGTACATCGCCGCGATGCCGGGCTGGAAGCGCGACCTCGGGAAGCGCCTCGACGCGCTCATCGTGCGGAACGTGCCCAACGTGCGCAAGGCCGTGAAGTGGAACTCGCCGTTGTACGGCATCGAGGGCCAGGGTTGGTTCCTGGGGCTCCACGTCTTCACCCACTACGTCAAGCTGGCCTTCTTCCGCGGCGCGTCGCTTCGGCCGGTCCCGCCCGGCCCCAGCAAGGACAAGGACACGCGCTACCTCGACATCCGCGAAGACGACGAGCTCGACGAGGCGCAGCTGGCGGCCTGGTTGAAGCAGGCGGCCGCGTTGCCCGGCTGGGATCCTGGCCAGCGGTCCTGAGGATCCAGCTTCGATCCGAGCCATCTTTCCCCCTGCCCCGCGCCGCGGCGATCGCCTAGGTTCCCCCTTCCGCGACAAGGGGGATGACCATGGCAGCGAAGTCACCGCGCAAGAAGGCAGCCACCACCACGACGCGCCGGCCCCGCCGCAAGAAGGCCGCGCCCGCCTCCAAGGGCCTCAGCGCCGCCGAGGTGGTGAGCGAGGCCGCCACGCCTCCCGTCGAGCTCGTGCAGGGCATCCAGGAGGACGGCGGCCAGGTGCTCAGCGTCTACCGCGATCCGCTCGGCGCGCACACCGTGGTGTTCGCCGCCCTGCCCATCGACAAGGTCGAGCCCACCCCCTACCAGCGCGACCTGTCCGAGCCCCACGTGAAGCGGCTGGCCGGGGCCATGGAGCGGTTGGATCGCTTCCTCGATCCCATCATCGCCATCCGCAAGGAGGGCCGGTACTGGACGCCCAACGGCAACCACCGGCTCCATGCCTCCAAGCTCCTGGGCGGCAAGTCCATCATGGCCCTGGTGCTGCCCGAGGAGGACGTGGCCTATCAGATCCTCGCCCTCAACACGGAGAAGGCCCACAACCTGAAGGAGCGCTCGCTCGAGGTCATCCGCATGCACCGGGGCCTCACCGGAGCCCGCGCCGGGCGCGAGTCCGAGTTCGCCCACCTCTTCGAGGAGCCCGCCTTCCTCACCCTGGGGGCGGCCTACGAGAAGCGGCCGCGCATCTCCGGGGGCGCCTACAACCCCTTCATCAAGCGCGCGGAGGCCTTCCTGGATCTGCCCATGGCCGAGGCCCTCCGGGTGCGCGAGGCCCGCGCCGACAAGCTGCTGGAGCTCGACGACGCCGTGGCCACCGTGGTGGACGCCCTCAAGGCCCGCGGCCTGCAGAGCCCCTATCTCAAGAATTTCGTCGTGGCCCGCATCAACTTCCTCCGCTTCAAGAAGGAGGGGCCCGTCGAGTTCGACCCCACCATCGCCCGGATGATCTCCAGCGCCCGGAAGTTCAACCTGGACAAGGTCAACCGCGAGGACATCGGCCGGATGAGTGGACCCCTCCTGGCCGAGGACTCGGAATGAGGATTGCAAGGCAGCCCGCCCCATGACGACATCCCCCGCCACTGTCCTGGTCGTCGATGACGACCGGGCCAACCTCGACTCGGTCTCGCGCATCTTCCAGCGCGAGGGCCTGGAGACCCTCTCCGCCAGCAACGGCACCGAGGCGCTGGACATGCTGCGCCGGCCCGAGGTGAGCGTCATGGTGACGGATCTGATGATGCCCGGCATGGACGGGCAGGAGCTGCTCAAGGCCTCGCGCACCATCCGCCCGGACGTGGAGGTGGTGCTGATGACGGCCTACGGCACGGTGGAGACGGCCGTGGCCGCCATGAAGGACGGCGCCTACGACTTCATCACCAAGCCCCTCAAGCGCCACTCGCTGGTGAAGTCCGTCCAGAAGGCCCTGGAGCGGCACGAGCTGGCCGCGGAGAACCGCGTCCTCAAGGCGAAGCTGGCGGAGATGGGGAACACCGGCGGGCGCTCCATGGTCGGCCAGTCCCCCGCCTTCCGGGCGATGATGGACACCATCCGCCAGGCCGCGCCCTCCACCGCCACCGTGCTGCTGCTCGGTGAGTCGGGCACCGGCAAGGAGCTGGCCGCCCGCGCCCTGCACGAGCAGTCCAACCGGGCCAAGGGCCCCTTCGTCGCCATCAACTGCGGCGCCCTCCCCGAGAGCATCCTCGAGGCGGAGCTCTTCGGCGTGGAGCGCGGCGCCTTCACCGGTGCCGTGGCCCGCCGCGAGGGCCGCTTCGAGCGCGCCAGCGGTGGCACCCTCTTCCTGGACGAGGTGGGGGAAATGCCCCTGTCCGCCCAGGTGAAGCTCCTGCGCGTCCTCCAGGAGGGCGAGCTCGAGCGCCTGGGTGGCACCCAGACGGTCAAGGTGGACGTCCGCATCGTCGCCGCCACCAACAAGGATCTGCAGCGCGAGGTGGCCGAGAACCGGTTCCGCGAGGACCTCTATTACCGCCTCAATGTGGTGGAGGTGCGCATCCCCGCGCTCGCCTCGCGCCGCGAGGACATTCCCCTGCTGGCTGACGCCTTCCTGCGCCGCTTCGCCTCCAAGAACGGCAAGGTGCTGCGCGGCTTCTCCCCCGAGGCCCTCAGCACCCTGGAGAACTACGCCTGGCCGGGCAACGTGCGCGAGCTGGAGCACGCCGTGGAGCGCGCCGTGGTGCTCGCCAAGACGGACATCCTGGAGGTGGGAGATCTGCCCGAGACGGTGCGCAAGGGCCCCCTGGGCTCGGCCGGACAACTCGTCATCCCCATCGGCACCCCCATGGAGGAGATCGAGCGCCGGGTGATCCACGAGACCCTGCGGCACACCAAGGGGGACAAGACGCTGGCCGCCCGCCTGCTGGGCATCGCGGCCCGCACCATCTACCGCAAGCTGGAGCGCGAGGCCTCCGAGACCCCCGGCGGCGGAGAGGGCCCCGGCTCGCCCCCGGCCGAGTGACAGCCCGTCAGGCTCTCTGACAGGCCGTTGACATTTTGTCCCACGCCGCCGCGACGCCCGCTCCTGCCATCAGCGGCCCGGCTTATTCCGGAATGAATTCAAGGACTTGGCTGTAAGGCTCGGGCCGCCCGCTCCCCCACGCGGGTGGCACCCCGCTTGCTCAATCCCGAGTAGGCCCTTTCTGGACGCGTGATGGAACTCTTCTTCCGCAAGTACTTCTGGACCGTGAATCTGGTCTTCATCCTGCTGGTCGCCCTGTTGGCGGCGCGCACGGTGAACCTGTTCGTCGAGTCCGCCCTGACTCCCCTCCCGTCGGGCGAGGTGTCGGCACGGCAGAAGGCGAAGCCCACCGTGACGTTGGCCTCGCTGGATCTCCGGCGCCTGTCGGACCTGACCGGCATCGCCATCCCCGAGCCCGAGCCCATGGTGGCCGAGCCCTCCGGCGTGCCCGAGGTGGACCCCAGCGCCGCCCCCGTGAAGAGCAGCCTGCGGGTGAAGCTGCTGGGCACCCTGGTGGCCAGCGACAAGCTGTGGTCCGTGTCCTCCATCCAGGACATGAACAACCAGCGCTCCACCACGTACATGGTGGGCGACCGCATCCAGGGCGCCGAGGTCATCGACATCGAGCGCGAGCGCGTCATCATCATCAACGCCGGGCGCAAGGAGTTCATCGACAACCAGCCCGGTGACGGCGCCGCCGTGGCCGCCTACACCCCGCCGCCGCTGCCCAGCGGCCCGCCCGTGCAGGCGCCCAATGGCAGCGGCATCCGCGCCATGAGCGAGAACGACTACGAGGTGCCTCGCGCGGAGATCGACCGCACGCTGGCCAACCTCAACGACGTGGCCATGCAGGCGCGCATCGTGCCGGCCTTCAAGGACGGCCAGGCCCAGGGCTTCAAGCTCTTCTCCATCCGTCCCGACTCCATCTACTCGAAGATCGGCGTCCAGAACGGCGATGTCATCAAGCGCATCAACGGCTTCGAGCTCAACAGCCCGGAGAAGGCCCTCGAGGTCTACACCAAGCTGAAGGAAGCCTCGCGGATCGAGATCGAGCTGGAGCGCAACGGTTCGAGCGTCCGCAAGAACTACACCATTCGCTAACCCGCATTACCCCGCCCCTCCATGAAGACGCTTCCGTCCTGGTTGCTCCTGCTGTGCCTGGCGATCGCCGCGCCCGCCCTGGCGCAGCGCCGCCCCGGTCCACCTCCGCCCGCGGGGACTCCCGCCGAGCGGGAGATCACCCCTCAGACGTCCCCCGAAGGCGGAAGCGCCGGCGTGCGGCAGACGCCCACGTGCGAGGAGGTTCGCCGCCGCGCCCGCTACGGCATCTACTTCGACAAGGTGGACATCGAGAAGCTGGTGCAGACCGTGTCGGACGCGACCTGCCGGACGTTCATCCTTCCGGAGAACGTACGCGGGAAGATCTCCATCATCGGCCCGGAGAACGGGCGCGTGGAAGTGGACGCGGATCAGTTCTATGCCGCCTTCCTCGCGGCGCTCGACGCCAACGGCCTGTCCGTCTACCAGCACGGGCGCTTCCTGAAGATCGTGGACAAGCGCGCCGCCAAGCAGAACCCCATCCCCACGCTGGTGGACCCGGAGGCGCCGTACACCACCAACGAGCAGATGATCACCAAGCTGTTCCGCATCAAGAACGTGGAGGTGGAGCCTCTGCGCGGGGTGCTGCAGCAGCTCGTGTCCAAGGACGGCGACACCATCCCGTACCCGCCGGACATCATCATCATCAACGACGTGGGCTCCAACGTGCACCGGCTCGAGCGCATCATCGATCAGCTCGACGCGCGCGCGGCCAGTGACGAGGTGCGCATCATCCAGGTGCAGTACGCCACCGCCCAGGACGTGGCCGCCACGGTGCAGAAGCTCTTCGAGCCGAAGGCCGGCCCGGGCCGTCCCGGCGCCAACCGCTCCGGCCCTCCCGCGGTGATGCCCCCCGGCGGCCCCGACGCGGTGCCCATGCCCGGCCCGGAGGGCAGCGGCTCCGGCGGCCCGGTGACCTTCTCGCAGATCATCCCCGACGAGCGCACCAACAAGCTGATCGTCGTGGCCAGCCCCGCGGCCTTCGAGCGCATCCAGGACATGGTGCGCGAGCTGGACATCCCCACCGCCGGCACCGAGCGCATCAACGTCTACCCGCTGGAGAACGCCAACGCGGAGGAGATCGCCAGCACGCTGCAGACGCTGTCGCAGGGCACCACCACCCGTCCGCGCGTCCCCACGCCTCCTCCGGGCGTGCCTCGCCCCGGTGGCACCCAGGGCGGCGGTTCCGCCGAGCTGTTCGCCGGTGAGGTGAAGATCTCCGCCGACAAGGGCACCAACTCGCTCGTCATCATCGCCAGCCAGAGCGACTACCGCAGCCTGGTGCGCGTCATCCGCGAGCTGGACAAGGCGCGGCGCCAGGTGTTCGTCGAGGCCGTCATCATGGAGGTCAACCTGGACCGCAACAACGAGTTCGGGCTGAACCTGCACAGCGGCTACCAGTTGGGCACCCCGCTGGGGACCGGCTCCGGCCTCGTCGGCACCAAGTACACCACCCAGGGCCTGCCCCCGTCCTTCTCGCTGGCCAACCTGGCCCAGTTCGGCGGCTTCCTCGCCGGCCTGCAGGGCCCCGTCATCCCCGAGCTGAAGAACCTGGGCATCGACATCCCCGCCTTCGGCGTGGTGCTGCATGCCTTCCAGCAGAGCCTCGGACGTCAACGTGCTCTCCACCCCGCACATCCTCACCAGCGACAACGAGGAGGCGGAGATCACCGTGGGCCAGAACGTGCCCTTCCAGTCCGGCTTCTCGCCCTCCTCGCTGGGCACCGGCCTGGGCACCCCTGGCACCGCCGGCGGCGGCCTCTCCCCGTCGCTGCTCGGCGGCCTGGGCGGCCTGGGCAGCCTCTACGCCCCCATCACCCGCCAGAACGTGGAGCTCAAGCTCACCGTCAAGCCGCAGATCAACGAGAGCGACTTCATCCGGATGACCATCTCCGAGCAGACCGAGGAGATCGCCTCCACGGATCCCGTGCTCGGCCCCACCACCTCCAAGCGCAGCGCCAAGACGACGGTGGTGGCCAAGGATCAGGAGACGGTGGTCATCGGCGGCATCATGCAGGAGCGCACCCTGGAGTCCGTCGCCAAGGTGCCCATCCTGGGTGACGTGCCCCTGCTCGGCCACCTGTTCCGGCAGACGAACAAGCGCAAGACGAAGACGAACCTGCTGCTCTTCCTCACGCCCCACATCATCCGGGACCAGTCGGACTTCCGGCGCATCTTCGAGCGCAAGATGGCCGAGCGGCAGCAGTTCGTGGAGCAGTTCTACGGCCAGGTGGCCGGCTACGACGTGCCGGTGGACTTCAGCCGCAAGAGCGGTCCCCTGGGCCGGATGCGCCGTGTCATCGCCACCGAGGAGCAGAAGCTGGAGAACGGCGGTCCCGGCCAGCCCGGGGAGCGCGTCCTCCGTCCGGGCGGCCCGGCGGCCGGCTCCTCGCAGCCCGCTCCGCGCGCCGGGGAAGTCTCGCCGGGGGCGGGGGGTTCCTTGACTCCGTCGGAGGAGCCGGTCCCCGTGCAGCCTCCGCCTGCGCCTTCTTCCGAGGAGCAGGAGCGCCTGCGCATCCAGCCGGACACCGGGGACGAGAGATAGACCATGAGCCTGCTCCTTGACGTCCCACTCGCCAAGCCCGCGGCAGACGCCGCCACCCAGGTCGTCTCCCACGGCCCCGCCTTCCTGTGCGGCCGGCCGCTGGGGGAGATCCTCCGCCACACCAGTGGTCTGACGGAGGACAAGCTCCAGGAGGCGCTCCAGATCCAGGCGGAGAAGGGCGGCCGGCTGGGCGAAGTCCTGGTGGGCATGAAGGCCATCAGCGAGGAGGACGTGGCCAAGGCGCTCGGCCTCCAGCTCGATCTGCCCTACCTGGCGCGCCTCTTCCTCGAGGAGGTGGACGCCGAGTTGATCAAGCGGATGCCCATCAACTTCGCCAAGCAGGCGCGCATCCTCCCCCTGTCCGTGGACGGGGACGCGGTGGCCCTGGCGGTGGCGGATCCGCTGGACACCACCGTGTTGGACCATGCGCGCATGCTGCTGGGCCGGGACATCCACCCGCGCATCGCGCTCGCCTCCACCATCGTGGACGCCATCAACAGCGTCTACGACCGCGCCACCAACGAGGCCGAGCAGCTCGTGGACGAGCTGCATGCGACGGATCTGGACTCGCTCGCCCAGGAGATCGAGGAGGTCAAGGACCTGCTCAACGACGAGGGGGATGAGGCGCCCATCATCCGCCTCATCAACTCCGTGCTCTTCCGCGCCGCCAAGGAGCGCGCCAGCGATATCCACATCGAGCCCATGGAGCGCGAGCTCCTGGTGCGCTTCCGCGTGGACGGCGTGCTGCAGGAGATCATCAAGCCGCCCAAGCGCTACCAGAACGCGATCATCGGCCGTGTGAAGGTGATGGGGCAGCTCAACATCGCGGAGAAGCGCCTGCCGCAGGACGGCCGCATCCGCATCAAGCTGGCCGGCCGCGACATCGACATCCGTCTGTCCACCATCCCCACCACCTACGGCGAGCGCATCGTCATGCGCTTGCTGGACAAGAACACCACGCTGCTGGATCTGACCGAGCTGGGCATGGACGCCCGGATGCTCGCGCAGATGGAGCACGTCATCCGCCGCCCGCACGGCATCGTCCTGGTGACGGGCCCCACCGGTAGCGGCAAGACGACCACGCTCTACGGCGCGCTCTCGCGCATCAACACCCCGGACCTCAACATCCTCACCGTCGAGGACCCGGTGGAGTACCAGCTCAAGGGCATTGGCCAGATGGCCATCAGCCCGAAGATCGGCCTCACCTTCGCCCAGGGCCTGCGCTCCTTCCTCCGCCAGGACCCGGACGTCATCATGGTGGGCGAAATCCGCGACAAGGAGACGGCGGAGATCGCCATCCAGGCGTCGCTGACGGGCCACCTGGTGTTCTCCACGGTGCACACCAACGACGCGGCCAGCGCCATCACCCGTCTGGTGGACATGGGCGTGGAGCCCTTCCTCGTGGCCTCCTCGCTCACGGCCGTGCTCGCCCAGCGTCTGGTGCGCCGCGTGTGCCCGGACTGCCGGGTGCAGTACTCGCCCACCGACGAGGAGGCTGAGGAGCTCACCCTCAACCGGGCGCTGCTCAAGGAGCGCTACGGGGTGGAGAAGATCTACAAGGCCACCGGTTGCCCCTCGTGCAACCAGAACGGCTACCGGGGCCGGACCGGTATCTACGAGCTGCTGCTGGTGGATGACTCCG
Organism: Archangium gephyra; assembly: GCF_049060025.1. Lineage (GTDB taxonomy): Bacteria > Myxococcota > Myxococcia > Myxococcales > Myxococcaceae > Archangium > Archangium gephyra_A. The sequence goes on along the minus strand of NZ_JBMEQQ010000002.1, from coordinate 10,305,643 downwards.
TGCGCCAGCTCGCCCTGAAGAACGTGGACGCCTCCACCATCAAGAAGGCCGCCATGAGCCACGGCATGCTCACCCTGCTGGATGATGGCGCCCGCAAGATTGCCCTGGGCGAGACCACCATCGCCGAAGTGCTCAGCATCACCCAGGAAGACCTCTAACGGACTCGCGCCCCACTTCTCCCGGAAGGGAGAGGCTCGGGGCGCGGTTTTACTCCGCGACCCACCATGCCAGTCTTCGAGTACAAGGCCCTTGATCAGGCCGGAAAACCCATCCGCGGAATGCTGGAGGCGGACTCGCCGAAAACCTTGCGCTCGCAGCTGCGCAAGGACGGCAAGTTCCTCACGGAGGTCCTCGGCCAGGCCGAGGGTGGCCGTGCCGGCGTGCGCAAGGGCGCCAACGCGGCCCAGGCGGACCGCGAGGTCAACTTCGGCAAGATGGCCCGCGGCCGCATCACCACCGACGACATCGCCATCACCACGCGCCAGCTCGCCACCCTGCTGGGCGCGGGCGTGACGCTCGTCGAGTCGCTCTCCGCCCTGGTGGACCAGGTGGAGAAGGAGCGGCTGAAGATCATCCTCTCCGAGGTGAAGAGCCGGGTGAACGAGGGCGCCTCCCTGGCGGACGCGCTCGCGGTGCACCAGAAGGTGTTCGGCTCCCTCTACGTGAACATGATCCGCGCCGGCGAGCACTCGGGCGCGCTGGATGCCGTGCTGCTGCGGCTGGCCGACTTCACCGAGAGCCAGTCCAAGCTGCAGCAGAAGATCATCGGCACGATGACCTACCCGGCCATCATGATGCTGGTGGGCGCGGGCATCCTCACCATGCTCATGGTGGTCGTCATCCCGAAGGTCACGAAGATCTTCACCACGATGAAGGCCACCCTGCCCATCACCACCCGCATCCTCATCTGGGGCAGCAACTTCCTGCGGGACTGGTGGTTCATCATCTTCCCGCTCATCGCGATCGCCATCATCTCGGCCGTCACGTACTTCCGCAGCCCGAAGGGCAAGCCGGTGTGGGACCGCTTCGCCCTCAAGGCGCCCATCTTCGGCAGCCTCCTGCGCCTGCTGGCCATCTCGCGCTTCGCCCGCACGCTCGCCACGCTCCTCAAGAGCGGCGTGCCGCTGCTCACGGCCATGGACATCACCAAGAACGTCATCACCAACTCCATCCTGGCCGACGTGGTGGAGAAGGCCCGCGACGCCATCCGCGAGGGCGAGAGCATCGCCACCCCCATCAAGCGCTCGGGTGAGTTTCCGCCGCTCGTCTACCACATGATCGCCATCGGCGAGCGCTCCGGACAGCTCGAGGACATGCTCCTGTCGGTGGCGGACAGCTACGAGAACCAGGTGAACGTGCGCATCGGCGCCCTCACCTCCATGCTCGAGCCCCTCCTCACGGTGTTCATGGGCGTAATCATTGCATTCGTGGCCTTCTCGGTCCTGATGCCGATTCTGCAGGTGAACTCGGCCATCCGGTAACGGAGGCTTCACGATGAACAACACGCTCGACCGGTGGATCCAGCGCGTCACCCTCGTGGCGCTGCTCGCCTTGACGGCGGCGCTGCTCACCGTGGGGGTGACCCTGTATGCCTCCGACTCCAAGGCCGGTACGGCCGGCAGCACGGCCCCGCCGCACGACATTTTGACAGAGACAACCCGCTAACGGCCCGGTGACTTGCCGAAAAGTCACGAGAGAAATGACCATGAGCGACAAGAAGACGAAGCAGCAGCGCCGCCGCCGCGGCATGACCCTCATCGAGATCATGGTGGTGATCACCATTCTCGGTCTCATCATGGCCGCCGTGGGCGTGGCGGTGATTCCCAAGCTGGACGAGGCCAAGCAGGACACGGCCCGGCTGGACATCGCCAACATCCAGAACGCCCTGAAGCTCTACTACACGAAGAAGGGCAAGTACCCCGACACGGGCACCGGCCTGAAGGCCCTGGTGGACACGCAGAACCTGGAGAAGATCCCCACGGATCCCTGGGGCAACGAGTACGTGTACATGAACGAGGGTGGCAAGCCCGTCCTCATGTCCTACGGCGCCGACGGCACGCAGGGCGGCGAGGGTCCCGACGCGGACATCTCCTCGCGCGACACGGCCAAGAAGTAGCCAGGAAACGGCCCTCAAGGAAACGGCACCCATGACCCTCGAGCACGCTCCCACGCAACAGCAGACAGAAGAGACGGCGCGTCCGTCCCGCGTGGGGCGGCTCCTCGTCGCCGCCGTCATCCTCCTGGCCACGGCGGGTGCCTTCGGCATCGCCAGCCTCACCTTCGACAGGACGCTCAGCCCCCTGCAGCGCCAGGCGCGCGCGGAGATCCGCGGGCTGGAGGGCTACTTCAAGTCCTACCATCGCATCACCGGGCGCTTCCCCTCCCAGGCGGAGAACTTCTATCCGCTCCTGCAGGTGGGGCTCCTCAAGGAAGTCCCCAATGATCCCTGGGGGCGCACGTACCAGTACCGGATGTCGGACCTGGGCAAGGGCTACATCGTGTCCTACGGCTCGGACGGAGTGCCCGGCGGCACCGGTGACGCCGCGGACCTCATCAGCGGCGGCGTGTTGAACAACGCCATCGTGGGTACGCCCGAGCAGCAGGAGGCGGCGAAGGGAGAGCAGCCATGAGCACGCTCGCGCAGCGCAGGGCCCGGGAGCGCGGGCTGACCCTCATCGAAGTCTGCATCGCGCTCGGCATCGCCTCGGTGCTGTTCGCCGCCGTCACCGTCTCCGTGGGCGCCCTCACCGGCGCCAAGGCCAAGGCGTCCGCCGCCGAGCTGGCCGGTGTCATCCGCTCCGTCTACGACACCGCCGCGCTCAGTGGGAAGACGTGCCGGATCGTCTTCGAGCTGCCCGATCCGAAGAACGAGGAAGGCGTCACGCGCTACCGCGCCGAGTGCGCCGCGGGCAACGTCACCACCTCGCGCGACCGCGAGGAGATGCTGAAAGAGGAGAGCCGCGCCCGCGAGGACGAGAAGCGCGGCCAGAAGCGGAGCGATCCGCGCCGCAACTTCACCCGGGGCAGCGATGACCTGCCCGGCCTGGATGAGATCCTCGCCCAGGAGGAGGGCCGCGTGGAGAACGCCGCGCGCTTCTCCGAGTACACCGCCGAGGAGGTCCGGCCGCGCGAGCTGCCCGCGGGCGTCAACGTCTCCGTGTGGACGCGCCACCAGCGCGAGCCCGCCGAGAAGGGCGTGGCCTACCTCTACTTCTTCCCCCAGGGCTTCACCGAGAAGGCCCAGGTCTACGTGCGCCAGGGTGACAACGTCTGGACGCTCGCCGTGTCGCCGCTGACGGGTAAGGTGGAGATCGCTGGCGAGGCGCTGGAGGTGCCCAAGTCATGAGACGCACCCGTGGCTTCACCCTGTTGGAGACGGTGGTGGCGCTCGCCATCCTGGCGCTCGCGCTCATGGCCATCTTCGACATCAACTCCGGCGCGGTGTCCAACCACGCGTACGCCAAGAAGCTCACCGTGGCCACGATGCTGGCCCGCTCGAAGATGACGGACCTGGAGCAGAAGCTCTACGACGAGGGCTTCTCCAACGACGACGACGAGGAGTCCGGCGACTTCTCCCAGGAGGGTTGGGACAACTTCAAGTGGCGGGCGAAGATCATCGCCCCGCAGACCGACGGGGTGTCTCCCGAGCAGCTCATCGGCGCCATCTTCAACCTGCCCATCGGCGAGGGTGGAGACATGGGCGGCCTGGCCGCCATGTTCGGCGGTGGGGCCGGGGGCAAGGACGGCAAGAGCGGCCCCTCGCAGACCACCAGCAACCCCATGGCGGGCGCCGCGATGGGCATGGCCCAGCCCATGTTCACGCAGATGGTGCAGCAGATCACCCAGACGGTCCGCGAGGTGCACCTCACCGTGTACTGGAGGGACGGCACGCAGGTGGAGAGCCTGGACCTCGTCACCCACGTGGTGTCGCTGGGCCCCGGCTCGGACCGCAACGGCGGCTTCGCGCCCACCAACGGCGCGCAGTCCGGGGAGGTGGCCGGCCAGTGGTCGGCCCAGGGCGATCCCATGTGCATGGTGGTGCAGGGCGTGCCCGGCCCCGGTGGGCAGATGATGCACCCGCAGACGGGCCAGCCGCTGGTGCGGCGCACGGAATGCCTCCAGCAGCGCGGAGGTGGCGCCGGCGGCGCGGTGCCGGGCAGCAACCCGTTCGGTGGAATCCGGGGAGGTGTGCGATGAAGCGCACGAGCAAGCACTCCCTGCGCCGTGGCTTCACGCTGATGGAGGTGATGATCGCCGTGGCCATCACCGCCCTCATGGGCGCGATGGTGGGCATGGCCTTCCAGACGGGCTTCCACGCCAAGGAAGTGGTGGAGGCCGAGGCGGACCACTACCGCATGCTGCGCGCGGCCATGAACCGCATGGCGCGGGAGATCGGCTCCGCGTACGTGAGCGACCGCTACGACGCGCAGCGCTACCGCGACCAGAACGACCGGCCCACCAACTTCATCGGCGAGGAGGATCAGCTGACGATCACCACCTTCGCCCACCAGCGCCTCTACACCGACGCCAAGGAGTCCGACCAGGCGATCGTGGAGTACTCCGTCCAGACGTCCTCGGAACGAGGGGCCAACGGCCGGATGGACCTGATGCGCCGGGTGAATCCGAATGTTGAAGGCCGGATGGACCGGGGCGGAACCTCGGATGTGCTCTTCGAGGGAGTGAAGAAGCTCGAGTTCGCCTACTGGGACTCCGAGCGAAAGGAATGGGAAGACGAGTGGGACACGCGCCGCACGGAGCTGAAATCCAAGCTGCCCACGCGTGTTCGTATCACCCTGGTGGCGCTCGACGAGAATGGCAAGGAGACGCGCTACACCACCCAGACCCGTGTGATGCTGAACACGGAGCTTCCCAGGTACTGAGATGACGAGCCCCAACCACACAGAGGCCCGGCCGGCAGGCGCCCGCCGCGATGCCCGGGGAAAGCGCCGCGAGCGTGGCGTGGCGCTCATCATCGCGGTGGTGGCCATCACCATCCTCACCGTCGTGGCCACGGAGTTCGCCTACAACACCCGCGTGGACCTCCAGTTGGCGGCCAACCAGCGCGACGAGGTGCAGGCCATGTACATGGCCCGCTCCGGCGTGGCGCTCTCGCGCCTGCTGCTGCGCTTCCAGAAGCAGGTGGACCAGACGCCCATCCCCAACATCGGGGGAATGCTCGCCCAGCTCACCGGCGGCGCGGGCGGTGGCGCGGCCGCGGGCGGGCAGCAGCCGGCCTCCTCGCTCAACATCCAGCTCTGGAAGCTGGCGCGTGTGGACTGCCACATGCTCAAGGGCCTGACCGCCGGTGGTGGCGCCGAGGAGGAGGACGATAGCGCCCCTGCCCTGCCCCCGATCGACGAGGAGGACGGTGCGGCGCCGGGCGAGCTGTCCCTGGGTCCCTCCAGGCGCTCCTTCGGCGGCTTCACGGGCTGCTTCCTGGCCACCATCCAGGACGAGGAGGAGAAGCTCAACCTGCACCGCCTCAACGCGGGCACGGGTGACGCGCTCCCCACGGCGATGCGGTTGATGGACCTGCTCGGGGACAAGCGCTTCGAGTTCCTGTTCTCGCGCGAGGACGCCAACGGCGTGCGGGTCATGCCGGCGGACGTGGTCATCGCCATCAAGGATTGGGTGGACGAGGACAAGACGCAGTCCGCGTTCGACCCCACCAACGCCGTCAGCCCCTTCGCCGCCGGCTTCTCGGATGAAAACGGGCCCTACAGCCGTTTCGACCCGCGCTACGAGGCGAAGAACGCGCGCTTCGACAGCATGGACGAGCTGTACCGGGTGCACGGGGTGAACGATCGCTTCATGGCGGCCTTCCGGGACCGGCTCACCGTGTACCCGGACATCAACTCCAAGCCCAACGTCAACACGGATGACCCCATGATGATGTACATGGCCATCCTGTCGGCGGCGGACCCGGCGCGGCCGGACCCCCGGCTGAGGGACCCGGTCTTCGTCCAGGAGCTCATCACCCGCATCCGCGCGGCGCGGGCCTTCAGCTTCTTCGGCATGGGCGTGGCGGACTTCGTGAGCGCCATCGAGGCCGCGGGCATCGCCGTCAATCCCCAGCTCAAGGCCAACGTGGCCGGCAACCGCCTGCTGGGCGACAAGAGCAACACTTTCAGCATCAAGTCCGTGGGAGAGGCGGGGTCCGTCCAGAAGACGATCACCGCCGTGGTCCGGCTCGACGACGGGCTCGGCAAGCTCCTGTATTGGAGAGAGGAATAACGATGGCCCGGATTCTAGGTCTGGACCTGGGCAGCCACTCCGTGAAGGGGCTGCTCCTCGACGCGAATGCCCGTATCCCGGTCGTGAGGGCCTGGGCCGAGGTGCGCCGTGGCGAAGGTGAGCGGCTGGAGACGCTGCGCACGGCGCTGCGCGAGTTGCTGGCACGCCCGGAGCTGCGCAACCCGGATCAGGTGGTGGTGGCGCTGCCCGGCCCCGCCCTGGTCACCCACCAGCTCGCCCTGCCCTTCAACGACCCGAAGCGGATCGAAGCCACCATCCCCTTCGAGGTGGAGAGCCAGATTCCGTTCGACTTGAACGAGGCCGTCTTCGACTACCAGGTCGCCTCGCAGGTGAAGGACAAGGGCAGCGAGCTGCTGGTGGGCGTGGTGCGCCGCGAGGAGCTGGCCACGCTGCTGCAGGTGCTGAACGAGGCGGGGGTGGACCCGCGCGTGGTGACGCACCCGGCCATCACCTACCAGAACCTGCTGTTGCAGCAGCCGGGCCTGTTCGTGGGCACGGACACGGAGGCGGTGGCCATCGTGGACATCGGCCACGAGCGCACGACGCTGGCCATTGGCCGGCCCACTGGAGGCGTGGAGTTCGCACGCACCTTCGCCGGTGGCGGGCAGAGCCTCAGCCGCGCGCTGGCCACCGAGTTCCAGACGCCGCAGCCGGAGGCGCACCACTGGAAGGAGCAGCACGGAGCGCTGGCGAGCGCGGCCACGGCCCAGGGGCCGGATGGTGAGCGGGCCGCGGCGGCCTTCGTGCGGGGCCTGCAGCCGGTGCTGCGCGAGCTGCGCCCGTCCTTCAAGGCCTTCACCGCGCGCACCCGCCGTCAGGTGGGCGCCGTGCTGCTGTGCGGCGGCACCGCGCGCATGCCGGGCCTCGCCGAGCAGCTCAGCAAGGACCTGGGCATGCCGGTGCGCGTGCTGACGCTGCCCCAGGAAGCAACGGCCGCGGTGCCCGCCTCGGATCAGCCGGCGATGATGCAGGCGTACTCGCTCGCGCTGCGCGGCCAGGCCTCGGGCGCCAAGGCGCCGCGCTTCAACCTGCGCCGTGGCGAGTTCGCCTTCAAGGGTGACTACGACTACGTGAAGGACAAGCTGGGGCTGCTGGCCTCCTTCGCCGCCACCCTGCTGCTGCTGCTCATCGCCAGCGGCGTGGTGCGCAACTCGGTGCTCGCGCGCCGCGAGGCCCAGGTGGACGCCGTGTTGTGCGACGTCACCCAGCGCATCCTCGGCTCGTGCGAGAAGAACTACGACATCGCGCTCAACCGCCTCAAGGGCGTGGAGAGCCCGGCCGCCGCGCTGCCGAAGCTGTCGGCCGTCAACCTGCTGGCGGAGATGACGCAGCGGGTGCCGGCGGACGTGCCGGTGACGTTCGACCGCATCGACATCGACCTCGAGCGCATCAGCGTGCGAGGCCTCACGGACAGCTCCAAGCAAATCGACACCATCTCCACCGCGCTCAAGGGCCACCGCTGCTTCAAGGAAGTGAAGGAGGGCAAGGTGGAGAAGACGCGGGATGGCAACAAGGTGAGCTTCCGGCTGGACATCCAGGTGCAGTGCCCCGAGCAGGCACAGGCCGGGGAGGGCTAGGACATGGAAAAGATTCGAGCAATCCTCAACGACGCCAAGGCCTGGTTCGAGCGGCTGACCAACCGGGAGCGGCAGATGGTGCTGGGGACCGGAGGCGCGGTGATGGCCTTCCTCCTGTTCGTCATCATCTTCTCGTTCGCCAGCAGCGCGGATGCCTACCGCAAGCGCACGGAGCAGAAGCTGGCCAAGCTGCGCGAGGTGCAGGCGCTGGCGGCCAGCTACCGCGAGGCCACCATGGAGCGGCAGGGTGTGGAGCAGCAGCTCACCGGCAGCGACATCCGGCTGATGACCTACATCGAGGAGAAGGCCACCCAGGCGGGGCTGACCGTGCCCAACATGACGCCCAAGAACGACGTGGGCATCGGAGACGACGGGCAGATCGTCGAGAGTTCGGTGGAGCTGACGCTGACGGACGTGGACCTGCGCAAGCTGCATGACTTCCTGTCGGCGGTGGAGCGCGGGCCGGGCGTGGTGAAGGTGAAGAGCCTGCGCCTCGAGCCGCGTGACGCCTCGGAAACCCTGACGGCCTGGACGACCGTCGCCACCTACAAGATGAAGCGATGACCATGGCTGCTGAGACGACCAAGATCGCCCGCTGGAAGCTCGCCCTTGGCTACGGTGCGTTCTCGCTCGTGGCCTTCCTCGTGTGCCTGTTCCTGACCTTCCCGTACGACACGCTGCGCAAGCGCGCCGTGGACGCGGCGGCGGACGCGGGGTACGCGCTGCGCATCGGCTCGCTGCGGCCGGGGCTGCGCGGGCTGACGGCCACCCACGTGCGCATCAGCAAGGTGCCCAACGGGATGACGCCCGAGCTGCACGGCATGCTGGCCAGCAACACGGGCATGATGCCCGGCCCCGAGGAGCTGGGCGAGCCGCTGAACGTGGACTCGGTGGCGGTGCGGCCCTCGCTGCTGCCGCCAGGCGTGACGTTCCACGCGAATCTGCTGGGCGGCAGCGTCAGCGGCAACGTGGGCGGACTGAGCGACGTGCAGGTGGCGGTGAAGCTGTCGGACCTGGACACCTCCGAGGGCAACCTCAAGGGCTTCAGCGGGGTGGACCTGACGGGCAAGCTGAACGGCTCGCTCAACCTCACCCTGCCCAAGACGCGGGGGCAGCCGGACCTGAGCCAGGCCAATGGCCAGCTCTCGCTGGACACCAAGGGGCTGCTCATCCAGGGCGGCAACGTCATGGTGCCCATGTACGGCACGCCCACCCCCATGGATCTGCCGAAGATCGCGCTGGGTGACATCGACGCGCGCATCAAGATCGAGAAGGGGCTGGGCACCGTGGAGGCGATGCAGGCCCGGAGCGAGGACCTGGAGGTCCTGGGCTCGGGCACGGTGAAGTTCGGCCAGCGGCTGGACGTGAGCCAGCCGGACATGGACTTCAAGCTGAAGGCCGAGCCGGAGTTCGTGAAGCGGCTGGGCCTGCTGGGCGCGGGTCTGTCCATCCTGCCCCCGGACAAGAGCGATCCGAAGTACCGCGTGGCGCACCTGGGCGGCTTCTTCAACCGTCCCAACTTCGGCCCCGCGCGCCAGCAGCCGCAGATGCGTTAGGCCCCTGCTCCGATGACCCGGACCGCTCTCCGGTCCGGGTCCGGCAGGTGGACGACTCTTCGGGTCGCCCGGAAGAACACTACCCCAAAAATCATCTCTGGTGGTTGCGCGCGGGATACTCCACGGGTTAGGAGTGTCCCGCGACTTCACAGGGAGGGCTCGATGCCGGAGCTGGTGTTCTTTCGTCGGGGTGAAGAGGTACTGCGGGTGGGGCTGGGACGCGAGCGCATGGTGCTCGGTCGCGGCGAGAAGAGTGACGTCGTCATCCCCGACCCCGAGGTGAGCCGCCGGCAGGTGGCCCTCGCGTTCGACGGACAGCGCTGCACGCTGGAGGACCTGTCCGGTAAGGGCACCCAGGTGGCCGGCGCCTCCATGACCCAGGGCGAGCTCGCCGATGGTTCGGACATCACGCTCGGTCAGTGGCGCGCCGTGTTCCGGCTCCACGGCGGCAGCGAGTCCGAGGTCGGCACCGAGCTCGGCAACCGCACGGAACTGCAGCCCCGTGACTCCGTCTCACGCTGGCAGCCCGCCCAGGTGCGCATCCGGCAGGGCGGCGAGGAGACCGTCCACAAGCTCACCGGCGACAGCTTCACCGCGGGCAAGGATCCGTCCTGTGATCTCGTCATCCAGGACTCGTTCATCTCCAGCCGCCACCTCAAGGTGACCCGGCGCGAGGGCCACTTCCACGTCCTGGACACCAACTCCACCAACGGCACCTGGCTGGGCCCGGTGCGCGTCTTCGAGGTGCAGGTGGGGCTGCCCACCACGCTGCGCCTGGGCCAGACGGACCTCATCCTCGAGCCCGTCACCCCGGCCCGCAAGGAGCTGTCCTTCCACGGCATCATCGGCGGCGATCCGTCCGTGAAGCAGCTCGTCGACCTCATCGAGCGCGTGGCCCCCTCCTCCGCCGCCGTGGCCATCCTCGGTGAGTCCGGTACCGGCAAGGAGCTGGTGGCCCGCGCCCTCCACGAGTGCTCCCAGCGCGCGGAGAAGCCCTTCATCCCCGTCAACTGCGCCGCCATCTCCAAGGAGCTCATCGAGAGTGAGCTGTTCGGCCACGAGAAGGGCTCGTTCACCGGCGCCACCAACGCGCGCAAGGGCGCTTTCGAGGAGGCCGACGGCGGCACCCTCTTCCTCGATGAGATCGGCGAGCTGCCCGTGGACCTCCAGGCCAAGCTGCTGCGCGCCCTGGAGAGCGGGGAGATCAAACGCGTGGGCGCCAGCAAGCCCTCCCACGTGGACGTGCGCGTGGTGGCCGCCACCAATCGCGACTTGCTGGCGGCCGCACGCGATGGCCGCTTCCGCGAGGACCTGTACTACCGCCTGTGCGTGGTGCCCCTGCACCTGCCGCCGCTGCGCAACCGGCGCAGCGACATCCTCGGCCTCGCCGAGCACTTCCTGCGCATGTACTCGCCCCGGGGGCAGACGGTGCGCCTCACCCCCGCCGCCATGGAGCGGCTCCAGCAGCACGGCTGGCCGGGCAACATCCGCGAGCTGCGCAACGTGGTGCACCGCGCCCTGTTGCTGCGCAAGGGCACCGCCATCGACGCTCCCGACATCACCTTCGACCAGGAGGTGAACCGCGAAACGGGCGTGTCCGTGCCCGAGCTTCCCCCCGGCATGACCCTGGAGCAGATGCTCCTCAAGCTGGAGCGGCAGATCGTCGAGGCCGCCCTGCGCCGCTGCAACAACAACCGCGAGCGCGTGGCCCGCGAGCTGGGCGTGGCCCGCTCCACCCTCTTCAAACGCCTCAAGGAGTGGGGTCTCACCCGCCAGGAAGAAGAGACGGAGTAGGTCCGCTCCCGGCTTCCAGACCCTTTAGATCCTTTTCGCGGCCCATTCGTTCCAACCTCCAGACACCCGATGAGGGTGCTCAGGAGGCACACATGATGGATGCCGCGGTCATCGACATTCCTCCCTTCGCCGAGTTGTACCGCCAGTACCGCACACGGGCACTGGCCATCGCACGCCGCATCGTGGGGGATGCGGACGAGGCGGAGGATGTGGTGCAGGACGTCTTCACCCGGCTGGCCCAACGCCCCAGCGGCTTCGACGGCCGCTCGTCGTGCTCCACCTGGTTGCATCGTGTGATGGTGAACAGCAGCATCAACTGGTTGCGGGCCCGCAAGCGCCGCGAGCGGTTGCAGCACGAGCCCGAGAGCCCGGCCTCGCCCGAGGCCCAGGCCGTGGGCTCCGAGATGCAGCGTCACTTCGAGGAGGCCCTCGAGAAGGTCAGCGAGCAGCAGCGCCAGGTGCTGTGGCTGCGGGAGATGCGCGGCTACAGCTACCCGGAGATCGCCGCCATGCTGCGCATCCCCGAGGGCACCGTGAAGAGCGCCCTGCACCGGGGCCGGCAGCGCGCCCTCGCCGAGCTGGAGGAGCGCGGTCAGCAGCCGTGAGGCCGCCGTGAAACCCGTGGGGGTGCCTCGGCCCGGAACCCGGGATACGTGGCACCCTCACCCCGTCCCTCTCCCGGGGGGAGAGGGGAAATTGGGCGGAGTGGGGTGGGTTTGGCTCAGTCCTCCGACTTGGAGCCCACGAAGAAGTCTTCCTTGTCGCGGAACAGCAGGTTGAAGCTCGTCAGCGAGCCGTAGATGCGGGTGATGTAGCTCTGCATCTCCACCTTCTCGGCGTCCGACAGCTTCGGGTGCGCGTTGAGCTTCTGCTCCATCACCCGCAGCTTGTCGCGCACCATGACGATCTTGTGGAAGAAGGCGTCGATGGGCAGGTCCTTGCCCTGCACGTCCGTCTTGCCGGGCACCAGCTTGATGCTGCCGCCCTCCCACTTGTTGGCCAGCGGCGGCGCCTCACCGCCCTCGCCCACCGCTTCCCGGATCAGCTCCATCAACTCCGCGCGCGTCATGTTCAGCTCCAGGCCTTCCAGGTCCACCACTTCGTTCGGATCCCGCTCCCGCCGCCGCACCACCGGCGCCACGCCGCGCACCGTCCGCTCGCGCCGCGCCGTCTCCGCGGCCGCCTTGGCGGCCACGCCCCGGGGCAGGAACTTGTTACACAACGGCGCCGAGGGCGGGAACAGCCCCCGCTCCGCCTGCAACCGGCAGACGCCCACCCAGCCCCGGTGATCCACCGAGTGCGCCGCCCACAGCTTGCAGTTGCCGCACACCTTCTCCTCCGGTCCGAAGACCGGCAGGGGCGGCGGCACGCTCCCCGCGCCGTCCGACATCAGCGGCGCTCCTGGGCCTTGGGGCCCTTGCGCACGCCCAGCTCGCGCAGCAGCCCGTCGGCGTCCTCGACCTGATCCAACAGCCACAGCACGTAGCGCACGTCCACGTTCACGTTGCGCGCCACGTCCGGGTTGTAGCCGAAGTCATTCGCCACGTTCTCCCACACGCGGTCGAAGTTGACGCCCACGAGCTGGCCCTTGCCGTTCACCGTGGGGCTGCCCGAGTTGCCGCCCGTGGTGTCCGCATCCGCCAGGAAGTTCACCGGCACGTCCTTCAGCCGCTTGTCCACCCAGGGCCCGTACTTCTTCGCCGCGGCCGCCGCGGCCACCTTGTCCGGCACGTCGAAGGGCTCCTGGCCCGTGTGCTTCTCCATCACGCCCGCCAGCGTCGTCTGCGGCGTGTAGAAGGCCCCGTCCCGAGGCGTGTAGCCCTTCACCTTCGCGAAGCTCACCCGCAGCGTGCTGTTGGCATCCGGCGCCACCGGCTTGCCCGCGTGCGCCATCACCGCCCGGCGCCACTCGGGCATCAGCCGCACGTTCGCGCCCGCCCGCCGATCCCTCTGCTCCTCCAGCGCCACCACCTCCGCCGACAGGTCCAGGCCGAAGTCCAGCAGCGGATCCTTCCGCGCCCGGAGCTGCGCCTCCGTCTCACCGGCCATCTTCTGGCGCTCGGCCAGGTCCAGCACCTGGGTGTGGGCGTACAGGGCGTCGAGCTTCGCGGACACGTCCTTCTCCGCGTACGTCCGGCCGAAGTGCTTGTCGATCGCCGCGATGCGCTCACCCTCGCCGAGCCCCTGCGCCCGCCTCACCAGCGCGAGGAACATCCGCTTGTCCGCCGCCGTGAAGAGGTTCTTCTGCTCGCGCTCCAGCCGGTCCGCCAGCCGGGGCAGCTCGCGCTCCATGAACTCGGGCCGGCGCTCGAGGTCCGGCTTGGCGCGCTCCTGCGACAGCCGAGCCAGCAACGTCGCCAGCGCGGGCGCCTTCACCACGCCCCGCACCGAGTCCAGGAGGAACTCGCGCTCGAACGTCTTCGCCCGCTCCGACTGCAGCGACAGCAGCTCCGTGCGGGCCTTCAGCGCGCCCGCGTACTCCTTGCGCTTCTCCGCCCAGGCCACCACCGCCGCCTCGGCCTCGCGCTGCTTCTCCACGATGCGCCCGCGCTTGAGCCCCGCGAGCTGCCCGCCCGAGTTCTTGTAGCGGTTGTGCAGCCCCTTGAGGTGCGAGGCCACGGCGATCTTCCCCGCCGCATCCTTCTCGCCCTCCTCCTCGAGGATGCGGATGAGCTCGCCGTACACGTCCACGACGCGCGGGTAGAAGCGCGCCTGGCGCTCGGCCATGTCCTCGGCCAGCAGCGCGCGGAAGGTGGTACCGGGGTAGCCCAGCACCATCACGAAGTCGTCCGGCTTCACGCCCTCGGTGGCCAGCGGGAAGAAGAACTCCGCCTTGTAGGGCACGTTCCGCGGGCTGTACTTCGCCGCCGAGCCGTCCGGAGCCGAGTAGGCCCGGATGATGGAGAAGTCACCGGTGTGGCGCGGCCACATCCAGTTGTCCTCCTCGCCGCCGTACTCGCCCACCGCGCGCGGCGGCGCGTACACCAGCCGCACGTCCGCCAGCTCCACCGAGTCGCTCAGCACGAACTGCACCCCGCCATCGAAGCTGGCCACCCTGCAACGCGTGGCCGGACGCTTCTCGCACTCGGCGACCAGCTCCTTCTCCTTGCGCTCCAGCGCCTTCTGGCGCGTGAGATCGTCCGCGCCCGCGGGCACCGCGGCGAACATCTCCTTCGTCACGTCCTTGAAGCTGCGCGGCACCTGGATGCGCGAGCCCTTGCCCGGCAGCTCCTCCTCGCGGCTCTTCGCCAGGAAGCCCTGGGTGATGAGGTCGCGCTGGGGCGAGCTGTGCTCCTGGATGATGGAGAAGACGCAGTGGTGGTTGGTGATGACGAGGCCCGTCTCGGCGATGAAGGCGCCCGTGCAGCCGCCCACGTTCACCGCGCCCGCCAGCAGGCCCGTACCCCGCTTGGGATCCCACAGCCGCTTGGGCGGCACCTGGAGACCCTGGGCCTTGAGCCACGCCGGATCGAGTTCGAGGACCTGTTGGGGGGTCCACTTCCCTTCCCCGGCCAGGGCCGGGGCAGCCACGAGTGAAAGGAGCAGAAGGGTCTTCTTCATCGTGCCCCCCTCCCTACCGCGTCTTCCGCCCGCTGGCGATGGTCTCGGACATCCGGGAGCGCGGACGGGGTACATACCCTCACCCCGACCCTCTCCCAGAGGGAGAGGGAGCACTCCTCCGGCCTGCTCTCCCTCCTGCCGTCCATGGGAATGGCGGGAGACGCCTGGAAGAACCCGGGGGAAGGCGTGTTCTGGGACCCGCATGCAGACCTCGAGCGGCTCCAAACTGGACTTCGGCCGGGTGGCCCTTCTCCTCGTGCTCCTGGGAGTGGGCTGGTACTTCTGGGACTCGCCCGCGGTGTGGCCCCTGAAGTTGCTGGTGGTGATGATGCACGAGAGTGGTCACGCACTCGCCACCCTGCTCGCTGGAGGCTCGGTGGACCGCGTCACCCTGGCCGCCAACGAGTCCGGTGCGTGCCTGGCCCATCTGCCCACCGGCTTGATGGCGCAGGTGGCCGTGTACTCCGCCGGCTACGTGGGCAGCGCGCTCGCCGCGGCCTTCCTGCTGCTCGCCACCTTCCGCTTCCGGCTGCGCCGCCTCGTGCTCGCCGCCTCGTGCGTGGGCCTCGCGGTGATGGGCGTCCTCTACGCGGGCGACAGCTTCACCCTGGCCTTCTGCATGGGCACCGCGCTCGCGCTGGCGCTCGCGGCGAAGTACCTCCCGGATGGCGGCGTGGACATGCTCAACCTCTTCCTCGCCGCCTTCTCCGCCCTCTACGTCGCGTTCGATCTGCGCTCGGACCTGTGGAACGGCGCCGCCCGCTCCGTCAGCGACGCGGCCCTGCTCGCCAACGTCACCCCCGTGCCCTCCTGGGCCTGGGCCGCGCTCTGGTCGTTCGTCTCGCTCGCGCTGCTCGGCCTCTTCGCCCGCTGGTCCCTGCGTGCCGCGCGGCCCGAGGGCCTGGGCTACACGCTGACCTCCAGCCGCCGCTAGGGGCTCAGCGCCTCGGGCGCATCCGGTAGGCCACGAAGGAGGCCACGTCCGGAAAGGCGAAGTACGGGTTGTGCTGGCGCACGTCGCTCATGGCCGCCACCGGCACGCTCGCGTAGTCGTGCCCGGGGAAGAGCCGGGTGCTGTCCGGCACCTTGAGCAGCACCTGCGACAGCGAGCGGTACATCGCCTCCGGGTCTCCCCCGCGCATGTCGCACCGCCCGCAGCCGTTGATGAAGACGGTGTCCCCCGACACCAGCGCGTCCTGGGCCAGCAGGCAGTGCGAGCCCGGCGTATGCCCCGGGGTGTGCAGTGCCTGGAAGACCCGCCCCCCCACCGTGAGCGAATCCCCCGGCCCGATCGGACGCAGCGCCCCCTCCGCCAGCTCGCGCAGGTCCGCCGAGAAGTCCACCTCGGCGCGCTGGGCGTACACCGGCACGTCATGGCGCGCGAGCAGCTCCGGCAGCCCGTTGGTGTGGTCCCCGTGGCAATGCGAGACGAAGGCGCCCACCAGGCGCTTGCCGTCCTCCACGAGGGCCTTCTCGATGGCCGGCACGTCCCAGGCCGGGTCCACCACCAACACCTCCGCCGAGTCCTTCGGGCCCACCAGGTACACGAAGTTGTCCATCGACCCGAGCTTCAACTGGCGCACGTACAGAGATTCCATCGGCATCCTCCAGGCGGCGCTCCGCCCCACGGCGTCCGGCCCTCCACTCTACGCGCTCCGCACGGGCCAGGGGGACGGCTCTTGAGGAGGAACGGCGCTTCGCATTTGAATGTGCCCACTTCACCCCCGTCGAGGAGGCCCCCCTCTTGAAGAGACATCTGCTCCCCCTGGCCCTCACCCTGCTCGCCACGAGTGCCATGGCCAAGGACCGGGCCACCTTCCGCCACACGCCTTCGCAGGACGAGGAACGCCCCGTGGTGGTGGACGCGACGGTCGGCCCCCAGGGGAGCGACTTCGCCCTGCGGCTGCGCTTCCAGAAGCCGCCCTTCGGTCAGGAGTGCGGCACGCGCTGCGCCAACGCCACCTTGCTGCTCGACACGGATGCGAACCCCCGCTCGGGCCTGAAGATCTCCGACAAGGCCCCCGAGAACGGCGCGGACCTGGCCATCATCATTCAAGGGACGCGCGACATGTCCGGCGCGAGCTCGGACAACTACCTGCGCGTGAAGGTGCGGAGGCTCCCGGATGGGGTCCGCACCGTGGATGAGGGAGAGCTGATCGCCGAGCTCGACCACCGGCGCGACCCCGAACGCATCCACATCGACGACAACACCGTCTTCCTGCTCATCGACGCCAGCGACAACCTGCCCTCGGGCCGCAAGGTGCGCGTCGTCTACCACCCGCCCGGCGCCAAGGCACTCCAGGCCACCATCCCCGGCATGCTCAGCGGCAGTGCCAACCGCGGCAAGGTGATGATCTTCCGCCGCGGGGGGTGGGGGAAGGCCCGCCAGGTCCAGACCGAGGGCAAGTAGGCGCGGGGCCCGCCCACGAGCACCGCCGGGCCGCTCGTCGTTCAGCGCCCGGCCTTCACCGCCTCGAGGTTGTCGTCAGCCTCACGCGCCTCCCAGTCGAGCAGGTGGTACGGGTCGATGCCGGCCAGGACGGGCTCGTGCGGCACCGTCACCGTGATCGTCTGCTCTCCGGAGCGGATGCGATGCATCCGCACGTCCAGCGGCGCGCTCAACTCACCGGCGCCCTCCTCCGCGGTGCCGAAGACGCCGATCGGCACCGGCTCGTCCATCGGCACCTCGGTCTCCACGCCCGCGCTGTCGTACACCACCTTGCGTGCGCGCACGTCGAGCGTCACCTGCCACGTGCCCGCCGCGGTCTGCTCCGCCGTGGCCCGCTCCGTCTCGGCTTCCCAGAACGTGTTCACCTCGAACAGGTCGTGCAGGAGGGGCTTCAGCGAGTCGGGCGTGACCGCGCGGAGCTCGCGATACAGGTCCAGGGTGGTCGCCCGGGGAGCCCCGGCCGCGTCGTGCTTCTCGATGAGGCGCCGGAGTGCACGGTTCACCTGATCCGAACCGACGTACTCGCTCAAGGCGTACATCGCGAAGGGACCCCTGCGGTAGGCGAGGTACGGATCCAGCGCCCGGAGCAACGGTTCACCGCGGCGTATCGGCGGGTACGGATGGGGTTGCCGCATGAAGGCCAGGAGTCGCCGGAGCTCCTCGCCCCCGCGTGACGCTTTCACGGCCTGCATCGCGGAGTACCAGGCGAGCCCCTCGCTCAGAAATGGCGCCCCCTCGACGTGTGCGTAGGGAAGGGTCCACTGGTGCGCCATCTCGTGCGCCATCACCGCGTAGGGGAAATCGAGGCCCCTCTCTTCATCCTTCGGAGTCCAGAAGGGGAAGCCCTCCCCGTGGGAGATCATGCTGGCTTCGGCGTGCAGCCCCGTGCCGAGGCGGCCGGGATGCTCGACGACGCTGAGGTGGCGGTACGGATAGGGGCCGAACTGCCCGGTGTAATAGTCCAGCGAGGCCCGCACGCTTCGCATCGTGCGGTCCAGGTGCGCGGTGTGTTCCGGGTGATGGAAGATGCGGATCTCGACATCCTTCCACCGTCCTTCGTGCACCGCGTAGTGGGCGGAGAAGAAGGCCCACTCCCTCCCGATCGGGGCCGTGGTGGAATAGTGGAAGTACCGGCGGCCGCCTTCGGTCCACGTCCGGCGCAACGCTCCCGGCGCGACGGCGACCTGGCCCTCGTCCGTCCCCACCACCGCCTCGAACGAGATCCCCCCACCGCGCGCCGCGGGCTCGCGCCCTTCGACCTCGTGGAGCGAGGCGAGCACCGGGCGCGGCTCGAGCCCGTGCTCCCGCCGGTCCGAGGCGCCCAGGAGCTCGCGATGCCGCTGATAGCCGACGAAAGGGAACCATGCCCCACTGGTGAAGGCGCTGCCGTTCGCCACCACCGAAGGGTCGATTCCCCGGTTGCCGAAGCCACGCCGCTCGACATGCACCTCGAAGTCGAGCCGCAGCGTGCCGCCGGGCTCGAGCGGCCTCTCGAGGGCATAGATCCGGTGGCCGTGATCCTCGTCGTCGGTCGTGAGCGTCGCCGTCCGGTCGAAGGTGACCGCCCGGGTCTCGACGCCCCCCATCGCCGTGGCCACGTGGATGGAATCGATCGGCAGTGTGCTGCCGTTCACCAGCCGGTAGGAGCCGCGGATCTCCACGGCCCGCCGCTCGGGATGGATCTCGACTCGCAGGTTCGTCCCCGTCAGCAGGGGCTGCGGGATGCTCTCGTACCGCTTGTAGCGCCGCTCGTACTCGGCGCGCCGCTCGTTGATGTCGGACCCGCTGAGATACGGGTTCAGGACGTGGGTGTTATAGAAAATGAAGCCGCCCAGCGTCAGGATGAGCACCGCCGCCGCGCCGGCAACCCAGGCCGTGGGACGCGTGAAACGACGGCGCGCCAGCTTGAGCCGCACGCCGAGACCTCTCTCCTTGCCGCGCCCCCAGAGCAGCCTCGCCGCCACCGCGAGCAGCAGCGCCCACGCGGCCCAGTAGAGCTTGAACCACAGCCACGGCCCGAGGAACGGCCCGAATCCGCGCATCTCCGTGTAGGACCACCCCGGGCCGGCCCCGTAGACGAGCAGGTTGTGCTCGAGCCCGAGCATCGCCGCCAGCAGGGCGATGAACACGAAGGCCATGATGGCCACCAGGTGACCGACGTACTTCTGGTCCACCACCACGTGCACCACGAGGGCGAGCAGCGCGAAGAGGAGGTATTCGGGAAGCTGAAGCCCCCACAGGGCTTTCAGGTACAGCCCGGGCTCGAAGTCCTGATGACCCCGGATCACCTGAGCCAGCATCCCGGCCGCCATCAGGGTGGTCATGAACACGGCGAGCACGAGACCGAGTCCCAGGAACTTGCCGAGGAGCGGGGCCCATTCCGACCCTGGCATGGCGTCGGTGATCTCGCCCAGCCCGGCGTCCCGTTCCCGCCAGACCAGCTCGCCGGCGAAGAACACGATGAGGGGCGGGATGATCACCCAGCGGCTCAGTTCCGCGGACAGAGGGGCGGTCAATTCGCTGAGAACTCGCGCGGTCGAGGGGACCAGCGGGGCGCCGAGGGCGGCCATTTGATCGAGCACCACGAGCACCGTCACCAGCGGAATGGCGACCAGCAGGGCGAGTCCGGCCCAGCTCGTCGCGATCGTCCGGAACGACGCCCACGCGATGGCGAGCGTCCAACGCGTGTGGATGGCGAAGCCGAACGTCCGCGGGGCCTGCGGGACGGAGATGGGCGTGCTCGCGGTGACGCCAAGGCCCGCCGACATCGGGGAGTGCGCATCCCGGCGCCGCGTCCCGCGCCTCCACCCGCTGCTCTCGGTGCGATGGGCGAAGCGAAAGCGCAGGAAGGTGACGGCGAGAGCCCCCAGAGCGATGCCGAGCCACACGAGGCGATTCGTGAGCACCGGGCCCTTCAGCTCGAGCAGGCGCCAGCTCTTCTCACTCGTCGTCCATGAATGGGACAGGTCCTCCACGATGAAGCGGATACCGATCGGATCCAGCAGCGTCCCCAGGCTCCGCTTGAAGAGCAGGGCGGCGGCGATGAAGAAGCCCATGAAGAAGAGGAGAAAACTTCCGAGGTAGCTGGCCATGGCACGGCCGCTCCATGCCGCCAGCGAGAACTGGAGCGCCGTCGCGACGAAGGCGTTCGGCAGCGCGATGAAGGCGTAGGCCGTGAGAAATGCAGCCGGCCGGAACGGACCGATCGCCTCGGCCTCCACGCCAGGCGCGTAGACCGCCAGCAGGATGCCGGCCTGCACGGCGAGCAGGAGCAGCGCGTTGAGAACGAGTGCGGCGAGGAATCTCCCCCCGAGGTACTCGGCCTTGCTGACGGGGACGGTGTAGGTGAGCGGATGCATGCCCGTCGCCACGTCCCGCGCCGCCGCGTCGCCGGCGATGGCCGCGGCCACCAGGAGCCAGATCAGGCTGCCGAACACCGTGGTCTTCGCGACGGCGAATGATGAGTTGAGGAAGAAGTCCTCGTAGAGCGCCTCGGAGAGGCTGCCATCTCGCGTCATGAGGAAACTGAGGACGAGCAGGACGGCGAAGAAGAGCCAGGGCCAGGCACGGCGTCCCTGATAGGCGAGCTCGAAGCGGAAGATCGCCAGGAATTTCATGGCGCGGCCCCCGGCTCCGGCTGCTCACGGCGCCGACCGATGTGCCCTGCCATCGTGCTGAAGTAGACGTCCTCGAGGTCCGGTGTGGCGGGCTCGAAGCCGGGACCGGGCGCCGTGTCGCTGAAGACGTGCACGACCGTGCGCCCGGCGAGGAGCTTCGTGGAGATCACCGCGTGCTCGCGCTCCACCGCGGGCAGCTCGTGCTTCGAGACAATCCGGCGCCAGATGCGGCCGCTCAGGCCGGCGACCGCGCGCAGCGGCTCCGCCTCAAGCAGGATCTCCCCCTGGTCGATGATCGCCATCCGTGTGCACAGCTCGCTCACGTCCTCGACGATGTGCGTCGACAGCAGGACGACGCTGTTCTCACCCAGCTCGCTCAGCAGGTTCAGGAAGCGCACGCGCTCGGCGGGATCGAGGCCGGCCGTCGGCTCGTCCACGATCATCAGCTTCGGGTTGCCCAGCAGCGCGACGGCGACGCCGAAGCGCTGACGCATGCCGCCCGAGTAACCGCCCAGCTTCTGCTTGCGCACCTCCCACAGGTTCACCTGCCGCAGGAGCCCTTCGACGACGTCCTTGCGGGCGCGACGCTCCCCGATGCCCTTGAGCAGCGCGAAGTGCTCGAGCAGCTCTTCCGCGCTCACCTTCGGGTAGACGCCGAACTCCTGCGGCAGGTAGCCGAGCGTCTTCCGTACGTCATCCTTCTGCTTCAGGGCATCGATGTCGCCAAGCTGGATGCTGCCCGCGTCGGGCTCCTGCAGCGTGGACAGGATGCGCATCAGCGTGGACTTGCCAGCGCCGTTGGGACCGAGCAGGCCGTACATCCCCGCGGGGATCGTCAGCGTCACGTCCTTCAGCGCCCGCACGCCGTTGGGGTACGTCTTGGATACGCCTCGAAGGTGCAGCTCCACGGTGGACTCCTGATTCGTGCGGGAAGGCGCCAGTCCCGCTCCGAGGAATGTGGCAGAGCCGGGCGCTCGAGGTTTCGGGAGGTTGCCCGAACGGTCGTTATGCCGCCGGGAGCGGTCGCAGGGGGGCCGGAAGCTCGTGGGGGGCACCGGCTTCGAGGGGTCGCTCTTCCTCGAATGCGAGAACGGGGGAGCACTCTGGCAAGCTTGAGGAGCATCTGACCGCTGTAGTACGGCGAAAGGCCATGACCACGGAACAGTCGCCGGTGCTCGTGCGGCGGCTGCGGTTTGAGGATGGAATGCCACCGCCTGACCCATCGCCAACGACACCCCTACGAGTACCACTACTACGCCTGCCAGCGTCGGTCCGCGGTGGACACTGGCCGCGCCGAGCGCTGCACCGCCCGGCGCGTGAGAGCGGAGGAACTGGATGCGGTGGTGTGGAAGGCTTTATGTGATTGGCTCCAGCAGCCACAGATGCTTCAGAAGGAGTTAGAAACCTGGCAGGAGCGCCGTGAGAATTCGCAGGCCGCGCACCAGGAGAGAGCCCGACTGGAAGGGGCCTGCCGGCACCTGCAGGGGCAGATTGAGCGGCTCATCGACGCCTACCAACAGGGCGCCATCGAAGTAGAGGAACTCAAGGTGCGGCGCGAGCGGCTGGAGGCCTCGCTCCAGGCCACGCGCGCGCGAGTCGAACACCTGGAGGCGCAACACGCCGAGGGTGCACGCATGGAGCGGCTGGGGGCCGAGCTCGAGGCCTTCGCCGCGGCCATCCGGGACGGCCTGGAGGCGCTCGACTTCGCCGGGCGCCAACGGCTCGTCCGCTTGCTTGTCGAGCGGGTCATCGTGCTGGGGGAGGACGTCACCATCGAGCATGCCGTGCCCCTCTCCGGCCGTTTTTGTCGTTTGCGTCCTGATGATCGACGTGTTGGCCTGCGTGAGGTGTGGAGGCAGGCGGCGAGTGCTGGCGTCCGTGAACGAGGCCGGAGGGGTGCGAGCGATTGTGGAGCACCTGGGCCTGCCCACGGCAGGTGCGAGGCTGGCCCCGGCGCGCGGGCCCCTCACACCTCGTGCCACCTCGGCGTGTGGCGCACGCACAGGTGCGGCGCGCGCGCAGTCATTGCCGTCGTCGCGGGCGATCCCGTCCGGGGCGCTCGTGCACTAGCGCAGGCACTTGCCTTGGAGCGTCACGAGCCCGTTGTTGTAGTCCGCGATGGCGATATCACCGCAGCCGTCTCCGGAGAAATCACCGAGCGCCAGACCCTGCGGCGCGTAATGGCTCGCATACGGAATGGAATAGAGCATCTCCGGCCGCAACGCCCCGGCTTCCTGGAGGTAGACGCCCACCTTGTACCATCCACCGTGCAGCACCACGACGTCGTCGTCTCCGTCCCTGTCGATATCCGCGACCTGGACGGACTCCGGGATGTCGTAGGACGAGATGGCCCTGGGGCCGACGAGGTTGCCGTTGGCGTCTTGCTCCATGAGCCACAGGACCGTCGGACTGTTGCCGGGCTTCGACAACACCACGTCGGTCCGTCCGTCGCCGTTCACGTCACCGAGTCCAATTCCACCGGTCAGCACGCTCTGCCCCATGAAGTAGCTGTTGGGGGTCGTGCCGAGGGCGCTGGTGCCATCATGCAGGTGGACCGAGAGGTTCGGCACGGCGTAGAGCTGCCCGGACATGACGGCGAGGTCCGGGATGCCGTCGCCGTTCAGGTCACCGACTTCATGGTCATTGTAGCCCGCCGCCTTCGTGGCGAACGGGACGATCCGCGAAAAGGCCCCGGTGCCGTCGCCGTAGAAGAGGGAGGCGCCGCGGCTCCAGCCCAGGGAGATGATGTCGAGCTTGCCATCGCGGTTCACGTCCGTGGCGGCGAGCGTGTCCGCATCACGGTCGGCGACCACGACGGCGGGCCGGAGGCCACCTGTCGCCTTGTCCGCGAGCAGGACACTGAGCCCCGACCCGTGACCGACGACGACGTCCAGACAACCGTCCCTGTTCAGGTCCGCCAGCGCGATTCCATTCCGATTCGCGGTGGCGGCGTAGGGATACGACACCGGCGTGCCGAGGCCGCCACTCTCCTGCTGAGGGAAGACGAAGACGCGGTAATCGCTTGCGGCATCGAAATAATAGGTCGTCGTCATGACGACATCGGGGCGCCCGTCGCAGGAGACATCACCGATCGCCACCGCCTCCGGCGAGCTGCCGACGGGACGGCTCGTGTACGCGCCGAGGGAGAACTGGACACCCGCGAGGCTGCTCCGAAGGGCCGAGTCCGGCGACGAGTTGGAGGCTTCAGGCGCGGGGGAGCCCGCGCCGTCGCGATAGCGCATGGGCCCCTCCGCGCCAACGAGCGCTCTGCCATACACATCCATGGGCGTGTCGTGGAGAGGCACCGCGCCCTGATTGACCGGGGCACCTGATTCATCGCACCCCACGGCCAACGCCATCGCCACCAGACAAGACACCGCGTATTGACGCATTGATGTTCTCCTTTGCCGCACATCAGCGGAAGTAAGCGCTTATAACCCGGGATGGTGACAAAAAACCTCGGAGGTGGTGTCTCGGAAAGGCGTCGAAGAACTCCGGAAGTTGTCAGCCCTCCTCACATCGCGGGCGAGAACCCACGGAGCATAGGAAAAACGAAGGCCCTTCTGCGGGATGGGGCCCTGGGACTCCACCGGCTCCGCCCGGCGGCTACTCGGCGGCCGCGGGCGACCTCGGCAACATCATCGCATCCCCAGCGTGGCGCAAGATGATCTCCGTGTGTACCGCCTTCGGTTGATGCGCCAACAGCACCAGCGGCCGGCTCATGTCCCTGCCCGCGAGCGCTCTGGCGAGGTCTTCGCGAAACCCCTCCGCGAGCCCGGCCGCGTCCGAGTCGTCGGTGCCCGCCAAATCCACGACGTGCCCTCCTCGAGCCAGCTCCACGCGCTCGTTTCGCAGCACGCGAATGCCCAGCGTCGTGAGGTGCGCGCACCAGGCCGCGGCGCCCGCGTGGTACTCGTGGTTGCCCGTGACGAAGAAGCAGCCGAACTTCGATGACAGTCGCGCGAGCGGCGCCACGTCGGCAGCGAGCTGCTCGACACTGGCGTCGACGAGGTCTCCCGTTACCACCACGGCGTCGGGCGAGAGCCGGTTCACCGCGTCGACGACCTTGCGCAGAAAGGCGTGGCCCGTGGTGGGGCCCAGGTGCACGTCTGACAACTGCACCAACCTGAACCCATCGAGCGCTGGATGCAGCTTCGCCAATGGCACCTCCACTCGCTCCAATCGAAACCGCCGCCCCTCGACCGCCGCCCATACACTGGCCCCCCGCCCGCGTATAGGCGGGATAGAAGCCATGCCCCTGCCCTGACCGCCCTCGTTTGAGGAGAGAGGCAGGGGAGTTGGGGCGTGTTGACAGCGGCTGCGCCAGGTTCAGCACCACGCCCGCTGGGGTGGTCCCCGGGCCGGGGCCCGCTTCAGCGCCTGCGTGGGAAGTCCCAGGTGCTCCAATATCGAGCGCACCCCAGCGGGGGCCGTCACATCCGCCAGCACCTTTCGCCTGCCTCCGCACCGCGGACAGGCGAACACGTCTAGTGCGAACGTCCTGCGCAGCAGCCCGGCCCAATCCACCCGCGCCGTCCTCTGCTTCCTCGGCTCCTCCACCGTCGCGGCCAAGCAGAGGCTCTCCTTCTGTGGGCCCGCCTCCGTCCCCGCTTGAGGGAGCAGGAATGGACGGAGCCTGGCGCCCGGAGCGAAGACGCCATGAAACCTCGTGAGGTTCGCCCGAGGCGGAGGCACCAGGGACGCCACACGCCGTAACAGTTCCAGCCCGGTGAAGAGCAGGTGCGTGGTGCCGTCTGGCAGCGGGCGCTTCATTCGGTAGGCGATGCGGCCGTCCTCCGCTCGTGACAAACGCTCCAGCGCCAGCGCACCGCGCGCCCCGTAGCGGCACAGCCGCTCCAGGCCCTGCCTGTCGTTGGCGTGAAGGTGCGTGTTGGCATGCAGGGAGAAGCCCTCCAGGACGGCGCACCGGGGTTGCTTTCGCGGAGGGGGCCGCACGTCCACCTCCGTCCAGCGCAGCCGCTGCTGCAGCGAGTGCGCTTGGTACGCCTGCAGCGCGTCCTCGGGCCCTTGCGCGGGCAGAGTCCCGGAAGTGACACCGCTGAGCCCTTCATGTTTCTTCATGCTCGCGACAGGGGCTCCCCGGGTAGCGTTGGTGCCTCCCCCACGAGGACCGCCATGACTTCTGCCAAAGCCGCCGTCCAGGGCCTCATCGGCCGCATTCTCTTCCGAGACGCCACGGTGACCCGCGTGGAGGATGTCGGCCGCCGCTTCCGCCGGCTGGTGCTCTCGGGGCCTGCCTTGCGTGGAGTGAACTGGACCCCAGGCGACAAGCTCCAAATCTTCCTGCCGGGTATTGGGACGAGGACCTACACGCCCCTGCGCTGGGACCCGAGCACGGGCGAGACCGAGCTGCTCGCGTATCTGCACGGCGACGGGCCGGCCACGCAGTGGGCAAAGACGGCCAGCCCCGGGGCCGCGCTCCAGGTCTTCGGACCCCGAAGCTCGCTCGTCGTCGGCGGTACCTCCCCGGCAGTGGTCTTCGGCGACGAGACGAGCCTGGCGCTGGCGCGGGCCAATGGCGTGCCCGGAAGGACGGTCCTCGAGGTCACCGACCCTGGCGAGACCCGAGCGGCACTCGACGCCCTGGGTTTCAGCGGCGCGACGCTTGTCGCCCGCCAGGCGAACGAAGCCCACCGTGAGGCGCTGGTCGACGCGGTCATCAAGGCGCTCCAGGCGCACCCCGGGGCTCCACTCGTCCTCTCGGGCCGCGCGGCAGCCATCCAGGTCGTGCGCCAGGGACTCAAAGCCCGAGGGATCGGCCTCGCGACCGTCAAAGCCAAAGCGTACTGGGCACCCGGTAAGGTTGGGTTGGACTGAAGCGGGGCGAACTACCGCTCCAACGCCAGCGCGCCACACGCCCCGTTGGAGGCAGCGGCTGCTCGCAACCGTTCCCATCGTGCGGAGGCCTGCCTCCCCGCCAGCAGGGCTCACGGCCCCTGCTCACGCCCCTCCGCTCGCCCGGAGTCCTACCGGGTAGGAGAACCACGCACGTCGTGTCAGACCCCCGAGGCAGGATGCGCCCATGGTCCTCGCAGCCGGGTCCATGACGCACCGCCTGACCCCCCTGCCCTACCTCGGAGGGCAAGCAGGCCCCTCTCCGCCCCCCCCGCCCGCCTACCCTTCAAGTAGGTTTTTCTTCCCACCCCCAGTACGTCTCCGCTCCCACCCCTCGTCCCGGTCCCCACCCAGGCAGGCAAGCGTGACGACCCCACCTTCAAGGCCCTCCACCACTCGATTTCGTGGCCCGAAACACTGAACGGATGTATAGACACTCCACCCCCGAGGCGTTGCAACCCCTCGAATTTGTTCCCTTTCACAGTGGGCCGTGCTACTCCCGCCGGCCCATCTCTTTCCGTACCGGGCCCGGAGTGCGCGAGCCGCGCCCCGCGTTCCAGAGGGATACGGACGGTCCTGACCTGAACACATGAGCATGCTCGCACAAGCGGAAAACAAGACGCGCAAGAAGCAGGGAGCCTCGGGCGGCGGTGGCGATGGTGTCGCCGCGGCCGCGGGAGGCGGTGGCGGTGGTGCCACGCCCGCCTCGCTCGCCGATGAGGCCCGCCGCCGCTACCTCAACTACGCCCTCTCCGTCATCACCTCACGCGCCCTGCCCGACGTGCGTGACGGCCTCAAGCCCGTGCAGCGCCGCATCCTGTACGGCATGTGGAACGACCTCAACCTCTCGCACGACGCCAAGTACAAGAAGTGCGCCCAGGTCGTCGGCGCCATCATGGGCCCCTACCACCCGCACGGCGACACCGCCATCTACGATGCCCTCGTGCGCATGGCGCAGGACTTCTCCCTGCGCTACCCCCTCGTGGACGGCCACGGCAACTTCGGCTCGCTCGATGGCGACGCCGCCGCCGCCTACCGTTACACCGAGTGCCGCCTGGAGAAGCTCTCCGAGGAGCTGCTCAACGAGCTCGGCCAGAAGACGGTGGACTTCCGGCCCAACTACGACGGCACGCGCACCGAGCCCATCGTCCTGCCCTCGCGCGTTCCCCACCTGCTGATGAACGGCACCACGGGCATCGCCGTGGGCATGGCCACCAACATCCCTCCCCACCACCTGGCGGAGCTGTGCGACGCGCTCACCGCGCTCGTGGATGACTCCAACCTCACCGTCAAGCAGCTCCTCAAGTGGGTCAAGGGCCCGGACTTCCCCACCGGCGGAGAAATCCTCAACTCCCAGAAGGAGCTGCAGGAGATCTACGAGACGGGCCAGGGCAGCGTGCGGCTGCGCGGCGAGTACGAGCTGGAGGACCTCAAGAAGGGCGGCCAGCAGATCGTCATCACCTCCATCCCCTATACGGTCAACAAGTCCACGCTGGTGGCCAAGTTCGGGGAGATCGTCCGTGAGCGCAAGCTGCCGCTCATCGTGGACGTGCGCGACGAGTCCACCAAGGACGTGCGCATCGTCCTGGAGCTCAAGAAGGACGCCAGCCACGAGCTGGCCATGGCGTACCTCTACAAGAACACGCCGCTCCAGACGAACTTCAACGTCAACCTCACCTGCCTCGTGCCCAACCCGGAGAACCCCGAGGTCGGCACCCCCAAGCGGCTGGGGCTCAAGGAGATCCTCCAGTACTTCCTGGACTTCCGCCTGCAGGTCATCAAGCGGCGCATCCAGTACCAGCTCGACGAGCTGAAGAAGCGCGTCCACATCCTCGAGGGCTTCGAGAAGGTCTACGACGCCCTCGACGAGATGATCCGCATCATCCGCGCCTCCGAGGGCAAGCAGGACGCCGCCAAGAAGCTGATCGCCCGCTTCAAGCTGGATGAGATCCAGGTGGACGCCATCCTGGAGATGAAGCTCTACAAGCTGGCCCGCCTGGAGATCCTGGTGGTCCAGAACGAGCTCAAGGAGAAGCGCAAGCAGATCAAGGAGCTGGAGGCGCTGCTCAAGAGCAACCCGCGGCTGTGGGCCACGGTGAAGGAGGAGCTGGCCGAGGTGAAGGCGGCCTACGGCATGCAGAAGCGCCGCACCAAGGTGAGCCGCGGCGGTACCGAGGAGATGACCTTCGACGCCGAGGCGCTCATCGCCGACGAGGACGCCCACGTCGTCATCACCCGCGACGGGTGGATCAAGCGCGTGCGCGAGGTGAAGGACCCTGCCTCCACCCGTCTGCGCGAGGGCGATGCCGTCATGACGGTGCTCGCCGGCAGCCTGAGGGCGAACCTCGTCCTCTTCAGCAACTTCGGCACCGCCTACGTCACGCGCTTCAATGACGTGCCGGCCTCCACGGGGTACGGCGACCCGGTGCAGAAGCTGTTCAAGTTCGACGACGGCGAGCGCATTGTCGCCGCGCTGTCGCTCGACACCCGCCTGTGGCGCCCGGAGAAGCTGCTGGGGGTCACCCGGCACGGCATGGGCATGCGCTTCCCGCTGGCCCCGCACCTGGAGCTTCTCCACCCGCGCCGGGCGCCGCTACGCCAAGACAGGCGAGGGCGATGAGATCGTCGGCGTGCAGCCGGTGGAGGACAAGGATCTGGTGGGCGTGCTCACCGAGCGGACCGCCGCGCTGGTGTGCAAGGTGGCGGAGATCAACGAGCTGGCCGGCCCGGGTAAGGGCGTCACCGTCATGAAGGTAGACGCGGGAGACCGGGTGCTGGACTTCATCGTCGCCCCCCACGGCAACAAGGAGGCGGGGATCTCCTTCGAGACGCAGAAGGGCCGCAAGCTCACCCTGCACGCGGGCAAGTTTGAAATCACGGGCCGCGGTGGCAAGGGCCACGAGATGTCGCGCAAGGACGCGGTGAAGGAGGTGCTGCGTGCGCCCCTCTACATCCCGCTGCCGGAGCAGAAGAAGGACTAGCCGGAGACAGTCATGGCGACGACCAAGAAGACGACCTATACGGGCGCGGACATCCAGGTCCTCGAGGGCCTGGAGCCGGTCCGCAAGCGCCCGGCGATGTACATCGGTGGCACCGACAGCACGGGCTACCACCACCTGCTGTGGGAGATCCTCGACAACTCGGTGGACGAGGTCATCAACGGCTATGCGTCCACCGTGGAAGTCACGCTCCACAAGGATTGCCGCACGGTGACGATCACCGACGATGGGCGAGGCATCCCCATCGACATCATGCCCAAGTACAAGAAGCCGGCGGTGGAGATCATCCTCACCACGCTTCACGCGGGCGGTAAGTTCGAGCAGGGCAACTACATCCACTCGGGCGGTCTGCACGGCGTGGGCAGCTCGGTGGTGAACGCGCTGGCGCGCAAGATGGTGGTGGAGATCAAGCGCGACGGGAAGCGCCACGTCCAGACGTACGGGCGCGGCAGGCCCCAGACTCCGCTCAAGGCCGAGGGCCCGGCGCGGGGCACCGGCACCTCCATCACCTTCGAGCCCGACCCCGAGATCTTCGGCGAGAAGCTGAAGTTCGACGCGAAGCTCATCCGCGAGCGGCTCGAGGCGAAGAGCTACCTGCACAAGGGCATGACGGTCGTCTGGAAGGACGACACGGCCACGCCCCACGTGAAGGAGGAGTTCAAGCACGACGGCGGCATCGCCGAGTACCTCACCAAGGTGGTGGGCGAGCGCGGCAAGCCGGTGGTGCCGTCGGGCAGCACGGCCATCTTCTACCACTCGCGTGACAACGGGGTGCGCCTGGAGTCCGCGCTGGTGTGGACGGAGGCCACGGACGAGCACATCCGCTCGTACGTCAACGGCATCCCCACGCCGCTGGGTGGTACGCACGAGGCGGGTCTGCGCAGCGCCGTGGTGAAGGCGGTGCGCAACTACATCGAGACGCACGACATCGCGCCCAAGGGCGTCACCCTCACCGCGGAAGACATCCGCGAGGGCATGACGGCCATCCTCTCCACGTACGTGGTGGAGCCGCAGTTCCAGGGCCAGACGAAGGGGCGCCTCAACAACCCGGAGACCTCGGCCCAGGTGGACGGCGTCATCCGCCCCGCGCTGGAGAAGTGGCTCAACGACAACAAGACCATCGCCGAGTCGGTGGTGGCCCGCATCACCCTGGCCGCCCGCGCCCGCGAGGCCAGCCGCGCCGCCTCCCAGGCCATCAGCCGCAAGACGGCCGTCAGCCACCGGCTCAACCTGCCGGGCAAGCTGGCGGACTGCTCCTCGACCGACCCCGCGCAGAGCGAGCTCTTCCTCGTGGAAGGTGACTCCGCAGGTGGCTCGGCCAAGCAGGGCCGCGACCGGCGCACCCAGGCCGTCCTCCCGCTGCGCGGCAAGGTGCTCAACGCCGAGCAGGCCTCCACCGACAAGGTGGTGGGCAACAAGGAGCTCACGGACATCGTCAGCGCCCTGGGCTGCGGCATCGGCGGCGATTTCGACATCACCAAGCTGCGCTACGGCCGCATCTTCCTGATGATGGACGCCGACAGCGACGGCAACCACATCGCCACGCTGCTGCTCACCTTCTTCTACCGGCACCTGCGCCCGCTCATCGAGCAGGGGCACATCTACCTCGCCCAGCCGCCCCTCTTCCGGGTGGACATCGGCAAGGAGACGTACTGGGCGCTCGACGAGGTCCACCGCGACCGGATCATCCGCGAGAAGGTCAAGGGCAACGCCAAGCCCAACGTCATGCGCTTCAAGGGTCTGGGGGAGATGACG
This sequence comes from Archangium gephyra, assembly GCF_049060025.1. Classification (GTDB taxonomy): domain Bacteria; phylum Myxococcota; class Myxococcia; order Myxococcales; family Myxococcaceae; genus Archangium; species Archangium gephyra_A. The sequence continues at coordinate 10,274,224 of NZ_JBMEQQ010000002.1, read as the reverse complement.
CCGGACGAGCTGAAGGAGACCACGCTCGATCCCAAGCTCCGCCAGAGCCTGAGGGTGACCATCGACAACCCCTTGCTCACCGACCAGGTGATCAACGACCTGATGGGCCGGGATGTCAGCGCGCGCTTCAAATTCATCATGGAGAGCGCCAACGAGGTCGAAGACCTGGACGTGTAGGACCCGAGGGCCCCAGCCGGGGCATGGTGTGCGGGCCCCTGGCTCGGCTAGCATCATGCCCCGTGCGATTGAAGACCCCCCTCGCCCTTTCGCTCGCGTTGCTGCTGGGCACGGCCTCCGCTGTCACCGAGGCCGCTCCCCGCCGTAGCCCGTCGACTTCGGCCCGCAAGTCGAAGAAGAAGAAGCCCGCCGCCGAGCAGAGCGCCCCCGCTCCGGAGTCCAGCACTCCGGCCAGCGAGGAGCCCCCGCCCCAGGCCGCGGATGCGCCCGTGGCGCCCGTGGCGACCCGGAACCTCGCCCCCGCCCCGGCCGCTCCCGCGGAAACGGCTCCAGCCGTCTCGCCCGCGCCTCCCACCTGGACGGACGGCGTCGCGGTGCTGGCCCTCCCCTCCAGCCCCAACGCCACCCCGGCGGCCGCCCGTGTCGAGACCGGGCTGCGTGACGCGCTCGGCGCCCGGGCGGAGGTGACGCTGGTGGACCTCGGGGCCCTCTTCCCGCCCCCGCCCGCCGCTTCCCTGGGGGAAGGTGATGCCCTCTTCGATGAGGGCAAGGGGCTCTACGACAACCTGGACCCGGAGGCCGCGGCGAAGAAGTTCACCGAGGCCGTGGCCTTCTACGAGCGCTACCCGGCGGAGGTGAAGCCGGAGCGGCTGGCCCGTGTCTACGTCTTCCTGGGGGCCTCGCGGCTGCTCAACGGAGACACCGCCGGAGCCCAGGAGGCCTTCACCCGGGCACAGCTCACCGCCCCCGCCCTCCAGCCCGAGTCCGAGCTCTTCGGCCAGGACGTGCACGAGGCCTTCAACGCCGCGAAGGTGGCCCTGTCCCGCCAGCCGCGCGGCACGCTCAGCATCGACTCCGTTCCTTCCGGCGCGCAGGTGGTGATGAAGGGCGAGCGCCTGGGCACCACGCCGCTGAAGGACGTGGAGCTCGCGCCCGGGTCCCACCCGGTGGTGCTCACCCTCCCCGGCCATGTCCCCTTCGGTGTCTTCCAGCCGGTGGCCCCTTCCCAGCGCGGCGAGCTGCGCCCCACGCTGGAGCCCATGCCCGGCCTGGCCGAGGTGCGCAGCCTCGCCGCCGCCGTGTCCGCCTCCCGCTCCCTCTCGTCCGACACGCTCCCGCCTGGAGTGGCGGAAATCGGCGAAAAGCTCGGCGCGCGCTACGTGGTGCTCGCCCGGGTGGAGCAGGACCGCAAGGGCCGCACCCAGGCCGTGCTGTATGCCTGGGACGTGCAGCTCAAGAACCGCCTGCGCGGGGTGAAGCTCGACCCCGAGGACTCCCGTGAGCGGGAGAAGGCCGTGAGCGAGGTGCATGACTTCCTCACCGGCAAGCACGTGCCCGGCCGCGCACTGCCCATCGCGCTGCCGGAGATGGTGAAGCAGCCCTGGTTCTGGGCGACGGTGGGCGGGGTGGCCGTCGCCACCACCGCGGGCATCCTGCTGGCATCCCAGCCCCAGAAGCCCTTGGGCGTCCGGCTGGGCAACTTCGGCTCTGGTTGGTAGCGATCATCGCGGCTCCTCCGGGTCCCGCGCTTCCGAGGTCCATTTCAATGAAAGCCCTTGCGCTTCTCCTGCTCCCCTCCCTCGCGCTGGCGGCCCCGCCGCCTTCCCGGCCCCAGCGCATCTCCTCGCTCCTCGTTCCCATGGATCCCACGGCCGAGGCGAGTGGCCCCAAGATGGAGAGCTACATGAACGAGGCCCTGGCCGAGTTCCAGAACTACACCCTGCGCAAGTCCGAGGATCTCTTCGGGCTGCCGCAGGATGATGAGGCGCTGGTCGCGCTCAAGCGGGGCAAGCAGGGGTACGAGGAGAGCCTCGCCGCCTTCGACAAGAAGGAGTACGAGGACGCGGAGCTGAAGATCCGCGCCACGCTGAAGGAGCTGCAGAAGGCCGCCTCGGCGATGACGGCCTCCTGCAATCCGCTGTGCGACGCCACCGCCCTCTACGCCGCGGTGATGCACCAGCGCGGCGACGTGGAGGAGGCGAAGCTGGCGCTGTTGGACCTGATGGCGCTCAACCCCACCTACGAGCTGGACACCAAGCGCTACAGCCGCGACTTCATCGCGCTCCGGGTGCAGGTGGCCACGAGCGTGCACGCGGCGCTGCGCGGTGGGGCCACGGTGAAGTCCCGCCCGGCCGGGGCGCGCGTCTACATCGACAACGAGTTCAAGGGCTACACCCCGTTGACGCTGACCACGCTGCCCGTGGGCAAGCACCTGCTGCGCCTGGAGCGCCCCGGCTTCCGCATGTACGGGCAGCTCCTCGAGGTGAGCCCGGACGACGTGGAGGCGAGCACCGCGCTGCAGCCCACCGAGGACTACAAGGCCTATGACGCCCGGCTGGATGGCGTGGCCAACGAGGTGATGCGCGCCAACGCGGCCTCCAGCACCGCGGTGGCCGGGCTGGGCAAGGCGCTCGGGCTGGAGCGGGGCTTCGTGGGCACGGTGCGGGACATTCCGGACAGCGGCACCACCGAGCTGGTGCTGGGCCTGTTCGACATGAAGGACGGCAAGCGGCTCGGCGTGCGGCGCGTGGTGCTGCAGGGCGACGAGTTCGGTCAGCTCAAGTCGGAGATGGGCCGGCTGGTCAATCACCTGCTGAACAATGCCGAGGGCGGCGCGGAGAAGCGGGTGAAGGCCTCGGATCCGCTGGAGAACAGTCACGGCATGGACGAGTGGAACCGCGAGGACCGTGGCGGCAAGCGGCGCGACCAGGAGAAGAAGTCCAAGAAGGGCGATCCGCTGGAGGGAGTGAACGGTACCGAAGATTGGTGAGTCACGGCGCTTGTACGCCGGAAGGCGGGGCCTAGAGTCCGGAGGGACATGCGTGCCCTCTCCCTGCTGATGCTGCTCCCCGGCCTCGCGCTCGCACAGACGGGGCTCATCGTCCAACCCGCCACGCCGCCGCGCGGGGTGACGCTCCCGCCCACCTCCGCCGCACTGGTGGACGAGGCCACAGCCCTCTCCGTCAACCCCGCCGGCCTGCGCTTCGTCGGGCCCGCGCAGCTCTTCTACCTGCACGAGCGCAACCTGGCGCGAGATCAGGTGGGCGACGGTGTCTACCTGGGCACGACGCTGCTGGGCGGGCTGGGCGCCGGCTTCAGCCTGGAGTGGATGCGCGGGCGCGGGCTGCCGGACTACCGCAAGACGTCCTTCGGCCTGGCGCTCGGCTCGCGCAAGCTGTCGCTGGGCGTGGGCTACCACAACCTCTCCTCGCGCGACGCCTCGCTGGACAGGCTGTCCGGCTTCGACCTGGGCCTCACCGTGCGCCCCACGCGCTTCCTCTCCGTGGCGGCGGTGGTGAAGGACGTGAACGCCCCCGTGGAGGGGCCCTTCACCCTCCCCCGCCGCTACAACCTCGCCGTGGGCGTGCGTCCCTTCGGGGAGCGCGTGACACTGGGCGCGGACTACCTCGCCGCGGAGGGCGCCTGGGACGAAGGGCGCCTCACCTACACGCTGCAGGCCGCCGTCGTGCCCGGGCTCGGACTGGGCGCGGGCCTCTCGCATGGCCTCGGGAGCGACCGCTCGCTGGCGCTCCAGTTCGCCGCCACCGTGGACACCTCGGGCTTCGGCGTCACCTACGCGGGCGGAGGCGCCGAGGGCGGTGGGTTGGACCACGTGGTGGCGGTGCGCCTCTCCAGCCAGAAGTACCCGTCGCTGCGGCTCGGCGGGGGCTCGGTGGCGATGGTGGACCTGGACGATGAGCTGAGGGCGCGCGGAGGAACGCTGGCGCTGCTCGGCTTCACCGAGCCGGACCCGTACCTGCGGCTGACGCGGTGGCTGGACGAGGCCACGAAGGATCCGCGCCTCAAGGGCGTGGTGCTGAAGGTGTCGGGCCTGCCGGGCGTGGACTGGGGCAAGGCGGACGAGCTGCACCAGGCGGTGCTGCGGATGCGCGCGGCCGGCAAGAAGGTGCTGGCCATCCTCTACAGCGTGGATGACCGGGAGTACTTCGTGGCCTCGGCCGCGGACGAGGTGTACGCGCTGCCCTCCGCCTCGCTGCTCATCAACGGGCTGGCCGCCCACGTCCTGTCGCTGGGCGGGACGATGGAGAAGCTGGGCGTCACCTGGGACGTGGCACGCGTGGGCGAGTACAAGACGGCCCCCGAGCAGCTCACCCGCCGCGACATGAGCCCCGCCCAGCGGGAGACGATCGAGGCCTACCTGGACAGCCAGACGGCCCATGACGTGGCGGCGGTGACGAAGGCGCGCCGCATCACCCCCGAGCGGCTCCGGGAGGCCTGGGCCAGCGGCATTCTCACCGCCACCCGGGCCAAGGACCTGGGGCTGGTGGACGGGCTGCTGCTGCCCGAGGAGCTGGACGACAAGCTGAAGAAGCTGGTGCCCGGGGCCTCGTACGACCCCACCTACTCGCCGCGTGACGAGCGGGAGCGCCGCTGGACGGGGCGCCGCCGCATCGCGGTGGTGCCGGTGCTGGGCACCATCGCCGGAGGCAAGAGCCGCAAGTCTCCGCTGGGAGGCGAGGCCATCGCCGGCGCGGAGACGGTGGCGCTCGCCCTGGAGCGGGCCCAGAGAGACCCGACCGTGGCCGCCATCGTGGTGCGGGTGGACTCGGGCGGCGGTGACGTCCTGGCCTCGGAGCTGATATACCGCGCCGTGCTGGAGGCCAGGAAGCACAAGCCCGTCATCGCCTCCATGGGGGACGTGGCGGCCTCGGGTGGCTACTACACCGCCATGGGCGCGGATGAGATCTGGGCCTCGCCCACCACCCTGACGGGGAGCATCGGCGTCTTCTACTTCAAGCCCGCGCTGCGCGGCCTGCTGGGCGACAAGCTGGGGGTGAACCAGGAGACCATCACCCGGGCCCCGATGGCCGACGTGCTCGACTCGTGGAAGCCGTGGACGGAGGCGGAGCGGAAGGCGGTGCAGGCCTGGGTGGACGCGGCCTACGACGACTTCATCACCCAGGTGTCCACCGCGCGGAAGCTGGACAAGGCGAAGGTGGACGCCGTGGCACGTGGACGGGTGTGGGCGGGGACGGCGGCCCGGGAGCACGGGCTGGTGGACGCGATGGGGGGGCTGACGGACGCGGTGGAGGCGGCGCGCAAGCGGGCGAAGGTGCCCGCCGGGGAGGAGCTGGACCTGGTGGTGATGGGCGATGCGCGGGGGCTGTTCTCCTCCCTGGGCGGCGAGCCCGGGATCGACGCGAGCCTGATTCCGGAGCTGAACCTGGAGCCCGCCCTCCCGCCGGGGCTCCAGGCGCTCGTGCGTGAGACGGGCCTGGACGCGCCCTGGATGCTGGAACCGGGGCTGAAGGCCGTTCAGCCCTACTCCCTGATGGTCCGCTGACGTGTCCGGCAGGACACGGAGGGGGCACGGAAGACGAAATTCTCCGGGCACCCGGCGGGTCCTCTGTTAATGTTGTAGAGCGCTTTCCGGTGGCCCTTCAGGCCGCCGGGACGCTCCAGGGGCCGGCGGTTCGGTCGGCGGGTGGCTCGTGCCAGGCGCGAGCTGTCCCCAAGACCCCGCGCCGGGCTTCTGTCCCACAGACCGCTGTACCTCGTGCGCCTCCGGCCGGGGACTTCTTCCCAGGGGACGTGCCGAACTCTCGTAGACCATGAGCGAAACCGACAACCGCGACCCCCGAGACCTCCCGACCCCCATGGCCGCCCGTGCCGAGGCGCCCCAGGACGTGGACGACGGCGATGACGAGGGCGATGACGGCCCTGACGAGGGCGAGGGCTCGGCCTCCGGACCGGGACAGCCCGGGAGTGGCCCGCCCGGCCCGGGTGGAGGCCGCCGCCGCCGCCGTCGCCGCCGCCGCAGGGGTGCCCAGGTGCAGTTCACCCCGGACGGGCAGGCCTACCGCATGGTGGCCGGTCCCGACGGCCAGCAGCAGCAGGTGTTCCTCACGCCCCAGGAGCTGCAGCAGTACCAGCAGCGCCTGGCCCAGCAGCAACAGGCACAGCCGCCGCCGCCGCAGGCGCAGCCGCAGCAGGCCCAGCACGTGCACCACCCGAGTGGGCACCAGGGCGGGCAGCCGAGGCAGCATCAGCCGGCCCCCCAGCCCTCGCTGGCGCCCGTGGAGGGCGTGCTCGACACCGAGGTGAAGGGCCCCAACGCCTACCTGCGGCAGCTCAAGCGCAACCTGCTGCCCGCCTCGGATGACCCGGAGATTCCGAAGAACCTGGTGCAGAAGCTCCGGCTGCGTCCGGGCCAGTACCTGAACGCGCTCGCGCAGACCAAGGGCAACAAGGGCCTCATCCAGCGCGTGGAGCAGGTGGACGGCCGCCCGTTGGACCAGGTGGGCCGGCTGCCCCACTTCGCCGACCTCACCTCCGTGGATCCGGTGGAGCGCATCAAGCTGGAGAACGGCCACCGGGAGATGGTGACGCGGGTGATGGACCTGATTGCCCCCATCGGCAAGGGCCAGCGCGCGCTCATCGTGGCGCCTCCGAAGACGGGCAAGACGATCATGCTGCAGCGGATCGCCCAGGCGGTGGTGACCAACCATCCGGAGATCCACCTCATGGTGCTGCTCATCGACGAGCGCCCCGAGGAAGTGACGGACATGCGCCGCAGCATCAAGGCCGAGGTGCTGGCCTCGAGCTCGGACCGGCCGACGGGCGATCACCTGAAGATCGCCGAGCTGGCGCTGGAGCGGGCGCGGCGGCTGGTGGAGGGCGGCAAGGACGTGATGATCCTCCTGGACTCCATCACGCGGCTGGCGCGCGCCTACAACAAGGAAGTGGACAACTCGGGCCGGACGCTCTCGGGCGGCGTGGACAGCCGCGCGCTGGAGCGGCCCAAGCGCATCTTCGGCGCGGCGCGAGCCACCGAGGAGGCCGGCAGCCTGACCATCGTGGGCACGGCGCTCATCGACACGGGCAGCCGCATGGACGAGGTCATCTTCGAGGAGTTCAAGGGCACCGGTAACTCCGAGGTGACGCTGGACCGTTTCCTGGCCGAGAAGCGCATCTTCCCGGCCATCAACATCGGCCAGTCGGGCACGCGCAAGGAGGAGAAGCTCTTCACCCACAAGGAGTACGAGAAGGTGAAGAAGATGCGCCAGATGCTCTTCTCGGTGAAGCCGGTGGAGGCCATGGAGGCGCTCATCAAGCGTCTCACCCGCTACACCTACAACGACGAGTTCCTCGAGGAGTTGTGAGCCGCTGAGACGTCTCACGGCGGCCCCAGGGGCCCGCGCTCCGCCCTCACCGGCGGGGGCGGGCCCTTCGTCTGTCTTGGGTTAGGCTCGCGGCCACCATGCCCATGCAGCGTGTTGGAGACCTCGAGGTGCACTACCGGGAGCGCGGTCAGGGCTCGCCCGTGGTGCTCATCCCTGGCAACTGGACCACGAGCCTGTGGTGGCAGCCCTTGATGGAGCTGCTCCCGTCCGGGTTCCGCGCCATCGCCCCTGACCTGCGCGGGCGTGGCCTCACCCGCGGCCCGGCGCTCCCGCAGGCCATCCCCACCCATGCGAAAGACCTGCACGGGCTGCTGGATGCCCTGGGGCTGATGCGCGTGCACCTGATCGGCCACTCCCTGGGCAGCGCGGTGGCCATGCAGCTCGCGCTCGAGCACCCGGAGCGCGTGCACACCCTCACCGTGCTGGCCCCGGCGTGGGTGGATGGCATGCCCGCGGCGTACAACCTGCCCGCGCACCAGCTCTCCCTCCACGACAACCGGGACTACTTCGCGGCGGCCATGCGGGGCATGGCCCCAGGCGCCCCGGACGATTCCCTGTGGCAGCAGCTCCTCGACGAGGGCCACCAGCAGCACCGCGACGCCTCGCTCGCCACGCTGCGGGCCCTGGTGGACTGGACCCCCGGCGAGCGCCTGAAGTCCCTGCACGCCATCCCCTCCCTGGTGGTGAGCGGCGAGACGGATCCGCTCTCCACCGTGGACATGGGCAAGCGCTGCGCCAGCCTCATGGGCGCCCGCCACCACGTGATGAAAGGCGTGGGCCACTCGCCCAACCTGGAGACGCCGCGCGACTTCCTCGGGGTGTGGAGCGAGTTCGCCGCCGAGCAGTGAGCTGCGGGCCTACGCCACGCGGTTCACCATCTCCGTCACCAGCGTCTGCGTCCCGGTGAGGCCCGAGGGGTCTCTCCGGGGCCGGGCCGTCTCCATGGTGGAGCCGTTCATCGCCCACCAGCGCTCGGCGTCCTCCTCCGTCCACTTCCCCGCGTCCGCGCATGCCTCCAGCGCCAGGCGCAGCTCCCGGGCTCCGACGTACCGGTCATCGGGATGCTTCGACAGGCAGCGCATGAGGACGTCGCACAGGTCCCTCGGCAGCTCCCGGCCCAGCCGCGCGCTCGGCGGCGTGGGAGCCGTGTGCAGGTGGTGCGAGCAGATCTCCACCGAGGTGCGGCCCTCGAAAACGTGACAGCCGGTGAGCAGCGCGTAGCCCACGGCCCCCAGCGAATACAGGTCCGCGCGAGCGTCCACCCGCCCCGGGGTGACGATGGCCTCGGGAGCCAGGTAGAGCGGCGTGCCGACGACCATGTGCACCCGCGAGCCGGACAGGTCATCGCTGCCCACTTCCTTCACCAGGCCGAAGTCGAGCACCTTCACCAGGTCCGGCATGCCGCGCCGCCGGCACAGGAACAGGTTGGCGGGCTTGATGTCGCGGTGGAGCAGCCCCAGCCCGTGCGCCTCCTCCAGCGCACCGCACACCTGGCGCAGCATGTGGATGACCCGCGCGGGAGGCTGGGGTCCATCCACCGTGAGCAGCCCGTCCAGGTCCACGCCATCCAGGTACTCCATCACGTAATAGAAGAGCCCATCCGCGGTGCGGCCGTAGTCGTAGATGGCGATGGTGTTGGGATGGGTGAGCTGGCTGGTGAGCTGCACCTCGCGCTCGAAACGCTCCAGCCCATGGCCGTCCGCGTCGTTGCGCAGCAGCTTGATGGCGGTGTGGCGGCGCAGCAGGGCGTGGCTGGCCAGATACACCTCGCCCATGGCGCCGGCGCCCAATCGCATGATGAGCGTGTATTGGCCCAGCTTGCGCGCCGCCTGCACCTGTTTGCGCAGGCCGTAGATGACATGGGAGACGAGGGTGGCCATGGTGACGGCCACGCCGCTCCAGAGCACGGCATCGAGCGTAGGCACGGCCGAGCCGGAGTGCGAGCGCGACATGGCCATCACGGCGACGACAGCCCCATCCGGCAGGGCGCCGAGCAGGGAGATCCAGAACGCCCTGCGCACGGTGCTGGGGACGATGACCGCGTGGGAGATGAGCGCGCCGTTGGTGCCGAGCAGCAGCGACAGGGGATCCGCGTCGAAGTAGGCGTCCAGCTTGAGGAGGAAGAGCACGCCCAGCAGGCCCGCGCCGTCCATCCAGGACAGGGTGCGCAGGGACAGGGACTCCCTGCGGCACACCTGCCAGAGGATGAGCGAGATGGCGGCGCCGATCAGATGGAAGGCGTAGCTGGGGTCCACCAGGGCGTGGGCCCAGGGCACGCCGACGAACAAGATGGCCGCCCCGGTGGTGACGACGTAGAAGGCGGCCGTCAGGAAGAACAACGCCCGGTAGAGGAGCTCCAGCCGCTCCTGCAGGAAGGCGCGAGCCTCATCCGACACGAGCGACGTCGCGTCGAGGGAGAGAGGCGACGAGAGGTGGGTCCTGACGGGGGAGAGCTCCATCGACCCCCTGTTCTACACCACCCGGACGGTAGGTGTGGATACCCCGTGCTCCCCGATAGGCTCCTTGGACAAAGGGAGGGGGTGGCCAGGCCAGGTCCGGCGAGCGCGCGGGAGGAACCGGCATCTACCGCATGCTTGGGGTTCGTCGCGCCCGGCTTCGCCGTCACCGGCCTGGCCACCGCTCCTCTCGAAGAAGAGAGACGCGAAGGCCGTCAGTCCCTGACATCGGCTTTTGACGCGGCATGTTAGGGTGCTGGCCCCTATGACCAACCCCCGTCCCATTCTTCCTGAAGACAAGCGCACCCCCGCCGTGGCCGAGGCGATGAACGGCTTCCACCGCGACGTCGTGGACCAGGTCCGCGCCGCCGTGGAGAAAGACTCCGTGGTGGTGGTGGGCATGGCGCAGAACCCCTTCGTCAAGAAGGTGCGCCAGGCGCTCGAGCAGGCCAACGTCCCGTTCACCTACCTCGAGTACGGCACCTACTTCGGCATGTGGAAGCAGCGGCTCGCCATCAAGATGTGGAGTGGCTGGCCCACCTTCCCCCAGGTCTTCGTCCGCGGGACGCTCGTCGGCGGCTTCGACGACACGCGCAAGGCGCTGGAGGATGGCTCGCTGAAGAAGCTGCTCGAGAGCTGAGCCTGCTCTCCTGCCCCACACCCCTGCCCTCGAGGGCATGTAGGCCCGTTGGCCCTACGGCTCCCGAGGGTGCGAGGCGCGCAGGGGTTGCGCGCGCCTCCGGCTTCGAGCGCAGGGCCTGCGCACGCGCCGCTCTCGTCCCTCGGGCGGCGGCATGGCGCTCCCTTTGCAGTGGAGATCTCCCACAAGGCCTCAGCAGCGTGGGCACGGTGTCTGGCGCGGCTCGGGCCTCCGATAGGAGCACGACCATGCGAGCCTTCCCCATGAACGACCGCCCGATGCCCTCCCTCAGCGAGCTGGACGAGGAGGTGCTGATGCCCGCCCCCGCCCTGTGCACGGTGGGGGAGATCATGGCGCGGGAGGTGATCGCGGTCCACCCGGACACCAGCCTGCAGATGGCGGCCGAGCTGATGCTGGAGCACGCCATCAGCGGAATGCCCGTGGTGGACGAGCAGGGGCAACTGTTGGGGATGGTGTCCAAGACGGACCTGGTGCGCCACGGGCTCGCCGAGGCGGTCGAGGCCGACATGACGCTTCCCACCGGCCAGCACGTCCTGGATGGAACCACCGTCGAGGACGTGATGACGCGGCAGGTGCTCAGCCTCCCGGAGGGCGCCTCCCTCATGGAGGCCGCGAAGATCATGGTCAACGCGGGCATCCACCGGGTGCCGGTGGTGACCGCCAAGGGAGCCCTGGCGGGGTTGGTGTCCACCTCCGACATCGTGCGCTGGGTGGCGGGGCTGCCGTAACCGGCGAGCCCCCTCCAGGGCCGGCGCTTACTGCACGTCCTGCAGGCTCCGGCCCTGGATCCACCCGTCGTGGTACACCACGCCCACCGGGACGATGGTGCTGTTCCGGTAGAGGCCCACCTTCAGGTAGTTGGTCTGACCCGCGTACATGGTGGCGGCGTAGCGCTTGGGCAGGACGAGCTGGCCATTGCGGTACAGCTCGACGAAGCCCACGCCCGGGTTGGACGACCACTTCACGTGGAAGATGAAGTCCTGCCACTGCCCGCGCACCAGCGGCGTGCTCCACACCACGGTGCTGCCGTTGACGCGCAGGTAAATGGTCTCGCCATTGACGTAGAACTCCACCGGCGGCGAGCCCGTGTTGCCGCTGTGGTGCCACTGGGTGAAGAGCTGCCACGTCTTCGCGCTGGGGAAGTCCGAGGCGAACATCGTGCTCCAGCGGTAGAAGTACTCGTCACCCTCCTTCTCGTTCGTCATCCGGACCAGCTCGTTGCGGTTGCCGCTGGCGCTGATGGGATTGTCGCCCTGGCGCACCGTGACCTTGATGGCATAGTTGCCCTGGCGCGCCGGCGAGGGCACCACCTGCAGCCGGTCCGCGCTGACCATCTGCGTCTTGCTCCACTGCGAGCGGTCGCCCGTCTCGAAATCGCCGCGCCACACCACACCGGTGCCCGTGCTGGGCGTGGAAGTCCCGCACACGCGGGCCTCGGCGATGCTGGCCCAATCGTTCAGGGTGTTGCCATTGACGTAGATGCGCACACGGCGCGTGGTGCGCTGAGCGAAGGAGTACGTCTCCGCCGCCGTCGTCGTGCCGCTGCTCTTGCCGGTGTAGACCGACGCGTAGCTCATCCCATCCGAGGACACGGACACGGAGAAGTTGCTGGCGCGCGTGTTGCCCTGGTGCCACGCGATGGCCACGCCCGAGACGGTTTTCAGGGAGCCCAGGTCGTAGTCGATCCACGAGCCCTTGCCGAAGTTGCTCCAGCGGGTGCCGAGCTGGTCGTCACGCGTGTTGCCCGGCACGTTGCCATCATTGCCGGAGGCAATCACCGACAACGTGGAGAGGGGCACGCAGTTCTGCGTGGTCAGCGCGTCCGATGCGACCCCCAGAGTCTCGGATGGCTCGCCGGAAACCAGGTCATCGGCGTTTCCGCAGCCGATACCAGCGAGGGCGATCAGGGATTCAACCAGCAGGAGGGTCTTCTTCACGTAGTGGCTCTCCATTGAGCTCGAGACAGACGGGGAGTGGGACCGGACCACCCGAGGGGGCCGGTGGACTGCGCACAGAGGTATTTGCGAGACGCGGCTCTCCCGTTGCGCCAATCAGGGACCTGCCCTGCTCAGCGAGAGGAATTGCACGCGGGTGTGAGGCTTTGACTCCTTGCCAAAGGCACGCGGAGCATCCCTCAACTTTGTCTTCCAATCAACACGCCGCGGCAAAGCCCGCGCGGAGAGCAGGCGAGCAGACGCCGGGCGGAAGGCCGATGGGAATATGAAAGTCGTTGCTAATCACAGACAGCTTTGCCAAGGGCCGCGTCCACGTGACAGCCCGCGCTGCCCAGCGTGACGCAGTCCACGGCCTGCACCCAGCCGAGGCGCTCGTCGCAGTAGACGCGCCGGGTACCCTCGCAGCGGTCCACGAAGGAGGCATCGCAGGCGGCGGCCGGGGCGTACACGCACTGCACGGAGTCCTCGTCCGTCTGCACGCAGGCGGCATTGGGCGCCTTGCACTCGCGGGGGGAGCGATGGGCCTCGAAGTCCGAGCCGACGTTGCACCACTCGTACTGGCTCTCGCCCACGCAGCGGGAGCTGAAATCGCACTGCTCCGAGACGAAACAGCCCGGCCCCACCAGGGACACCAGGGCAGCGAGGCAGAGCCAACGGCACAGGGACAGGGCGGACGTCATGGAGCGCTCCAGGAGGGGACTCAGAGGCACTGCGGCAGACCCTCGGGCGTGCGGCGTCCGCAGCGGCCGGTGCCGGCCTGGTTGCTACAGTCCTGGGCGGAGACATAACCCCCCTGGCAGTAGACCCAGACCGTCCCCTCGCACGAGGAGACGAAGGACTCGTCACACGTCGTGAGGGGGTCGCGCGCGCAGAAGATGTTGCCCTCGTCCGGGCTGCTCTTGTCCGTGCGGCGCTCCACACGCAGCGGAGCGGGCTCCAGGCAGGGGTACACCACGGGAGAACCGGAGCCCACGAGCTGATCGATTCCGACGTGGCAATCCATGAGGTGCGGTCCCTGATGGCCCACCGCCTGCCATTGCTGGCGGGGCGGGCGCGGCAGGAACCGCTCGAACGAGGACCGAGCACGGAGCCCCAGCCGGAGCGGGGCTCGACGTCTCAGGCCACGGCGCGCAGCGGGGCCAGCATGTCCTCGGCGATGTGCAGGCAGTCACCCAGGAAGCGGATGTACGTCGTCATCGCCCGGGCGCCGATCTCCGCGTAGATGCGGCCCTTCTCCGGCGAGCGGGTGATGGCCTCCTGCAGCATCTTCTCGTTGAGCAGGGTATGGCCCACGTCCACGGCCACGTGCTCGATGAGGAAGGTCATCTTGTCGGCGACCTCCTTGCCCAGCACCGTCTCCACCTGCTGCATCAGGCGCGGCCCGAAGTACACCGCCAGGAAGCCGATCTCCCGCTCGATGGCGATCTGCCCCACCGGGTTCGGCCCCTCGATGGTCTCGTCATGGATCTGGCGGTACTCCTTCATGGACTCGGTGGGCGTCTGCGAGAGCAGCTCGTCGATGTTCAGCAGGGGCGAGCGCCGCGTATTCCAGTGCTGCACCAGCGAGCGGGCGTCGTCGATGGTCATCACGTGATGGCCCGTCTCGCTCTTCGCGTGGGTGATGAGCTGGTTGCCGAGCTTCTCCATCCCCTGCTCGATGCAGCGCTGGCCCGTGCGGCGGATCCACCCATCCACCGGCTCCGTCATGTACGCCGCGCGAGACATCCACTCGATGAGGAAGCGCTCCAGCAGCGCGGGCTTGATGTTGGGATCCAGGAGCCGGCGCAGGGAGGAGTCGGAGTCCAGACGGCTACGGGCAAGCAGGGTGTGGGGCTCGTACTGCGTCTTCAGCATGTCCATGGTGAGGCTCCTCGAAACGGTAAACGGAAATCAGTGATTGGGGTTGGAGCGCGAGCGTCCGACGGACTGCTCACTGACGTGCTCCAGGAACTCGGGGACCTGCGAGGCGGGGATGATCCACAGGATGGGCTGCGTCGCCGGGTCGTCATGCAGACGGGCCGTCTGCGCGTAGGCCCCATCGTCCTCGCACAGGAAGACGAAGGAGCCGCGCCCCCGGGCCGCGAACCAGCGGCGCGCCTCGTCCAGCAGCGCCACGTAGGCGCTCCGCTTCCCCTCGGGGGCCAGCGGGAACAGGCGCGCGGAGTCGAGCAGCCGGAAGAGGTTCGTCCCGGGGTGCCCCAGCTCGAGCACCAGCGCGGCCAGGGGAACGCCCTGACGGCGCGCCACGAGAATCCGCCGCTCCCGCTCCAGCCCCGCGCCCTGCCAGGCGCGCGACACGCCCCACAACTCCAGACGCTCCCGGGTGAAGTCCAGCGCCTCCACGTAGCAGGCCGGGCGGGTGCGGGCGATCTCCCCCGCCAGCAGGTACTTCTCCCCGATGGACGCCGGCCCGATGTCCAGGTCCCCCGCGGAATGCCCGCTCAGCTCATGGCACTCCACATCCATCATCCGCAGCGGCATCACCAGGTTCTGCCCGGTGCCCTGCGTCCGCTGCGCGAAGCGCACGTGCGTCCGGTAGATCCACGGCACCGTCGACTCGCCGTAGCAGAAGGCCCACTTGAACTCCGGATCCGACTGCGCGTGCTCCAGCGTGCGCAGGTAGACGTCCCGGAGGATCTGCCCCGGCGCCACGGGCTCGTTGGGCTTGCCGGGCCGCCGCCCCAACTGGTGCACCAGCCAGGAGTGACGGTAGGCCTTGAGCGTGGAGAACGACGCCTCCACCCCGCGCTCCGACGGCCACACCGTCTGGCAGATGAGGTGCGGAAGCTGCGCCGCGCGCTGCCCGAGGTCGACGAAGCTCCGGCGCAGCTCGGCGAAGTGCTCGGCCGACTTGCTCGCCAGGTTGAAGTAGCCCGAGGCGTCGTACACGTCCCACAGCGGCCCGAGATGGTCCTCGCTGGTGCGGGTCGCGGGGCTGAGCGTCTGGGAGACGAAGCGCGTCCACAGCGCCGCGTCCTTCTCCGTGCGCGGACGGATCTCCAGACCGGCCACCCGCCGCCCGTCATTCCGGGCGGGCGACACATGACGCACCTCGCCACTCAGGTAGAGACACTCGCCATCGGCCAGCTCCAGCTCCAGCATCAGGAAGAGGCCGGGGAAGACCAGGTCCTCGGAGCCGACGCACAGGCCCAGACCGGAGAACGAGAGGTCGGCCACCGCGCGCTCGCGCCGTCCCAGCTCCTTCCACAGGGGGTGATCGAAGCGCGCACGCAGCCCCTCGGGCGCCGCCACGCGGCGGTTCGCGCGATGACGCACCCGCCACAGCCGCTCGGGCAGCCGCGTCACCAGCGTGCCGTCCTGGGCAACGGACCCCTCCAGGCGCATCCGGTAGGCCGAGTTGTAGCCCACCACTTCAATCTCATAGGTGGGCTGGCCCCACTCCGCGCCCGGCTCGGTGCAACGCCAGTGCAGCAGGCCCCGCTCGGAATCCAGCCGCTCCAGCATCACCCGCACCGTCCGCCCCGCCCGGCGCAGCACGCCCCGGTTGTTCATCGCGGAGATGGCCGTGAGGATGGACTCGATGCGCTCGAGCCCGGAGATCTCCTCCTGCACCGGCAGGGGCGAGGCCTCCGGCTGGGCGCTGCCGCGAACGACGGCGTCCTCCAGCACGCTCAGGATCTGCCGCCCCTGCTCCGAGGAAACCCCCACGAACTGGATGCCCAGCGCGGAGCCCCGCGCGCCCGTCTCGCTCCAGCGCGGCTCGCCCACCAGCGGGCCGATGGCCGTCCCACCCGCGTCCAGACACACCGTCAGCGTCCGCTCACGCGACAGCACGCCCAACGTGTTCCCGGGATCCGCCCACACCGCCGTGGGGCTCAACTGCGTGGCCCGGCCCAGCACCACGCCCTGCTCGGGCAGCACCACCTGGATTCCACCCGGGCCATGCAGTGAATACCCCGAGTACGGACCCGTGACCGGTCCCGAGACCGCCGGTGAATGACCCATCAACCGTTCCGTGAAAGCGTGCATGGATTTCCCCTTGGCTCCCAATCCCTTGCATTGTGAGGAAACACACCGGGCCGAACCTCGTCAAGTTCCCTAATGGAAGTCATTGACTTTCGAGTCCAACTCCGTAGTACCGCGACTCGGGCGCAACTCCAGGATCCCCTCGTGTCCGCCCGGAGCGCGCCGTGATTTCAATTCCTTGCGTGCGCGCCCCGCGCCGCCGCGATAGGAATTGAAGCCCTCACTGGACTTTCCGAATAGACAATGGCTGGCGCGGAATACACGTTCAGACACCCCGGGCCCGCAGGGGTCCAATTCCTGTCTTGTGTGAAAGGGCCGGGAACTACCAGCGGATCCGAAGCAGGAAACTGCTGGCATCCTCGTCGGTCGTGACGGCCTCGAATTTCAAGACGTCCGGGCCCATCGAGAGAGCGGCGGAAGTGCTGGCGATCACCATGCCCGCGTTCCAGCCGAGGCCAATCAGATCCTGCTTGAAGATCGAGCTCGCCGGAGCTGGGACTCAGCCGGCGGTAGGAATGCTCACCGAAGTTCACCGCCACGGACGCGGCGCTCGGAATGCCTTCCAGGGTGCGGTGCACTCCGGACGCCGAGGCCACCAGGGCCCTCATCCGGCCCACGGCGCTGCGGACATAGGCGAGCCCCGCATCACGCCCGGTGAGGTAGATGGCCTCACCGTAGGTAACGCCCCGCGTCTCGGCGTCCTGCCCGATGATGTCGAGGATCCCCAGCATCCAGGCCACCGGGTAGCGGTAGTTCTCCACCAGCCGCTCGCCCTGGGTGATCTCCCGCCGGGCCCGCTCGGCGACCTCCGCGGAGGCACGCGCCGCCACCGACGCCAGCGCCGCCTCCAGGAACATCCCGGGGACCAGCTGCTCCGGCCGGCATCTGGACAGCCGTGAGAGCAACTGTGGGCGGTGCTCCATCATCGCCTACAGTTTGTCACAAATGTTCAAATTCCTTCAAAACGATTTTTCTACAATCAGGGGCGACCGGACCCCAGACGAGACAACCCAGAGCTGATGGGAAGTCCGGGTGATGGCAATGTGCAACCTTCGCCGCGCCTCGTCATGGGCGGGGTAGACGCGGGCGGTGGCGTCCGGGATGACGACGTAGTCGAACTCCAGCCCCTTGACGTTGTCCACGTCCGTCACATCCACGCCGGGCTCGAAGGAGAAGTCCCCCTCCAGGACGAGCCGGGCCCAGGACTGGTCCGCGACGACCCGGTGGAAGGTCCGCGCCTGGTCGGGGCCACTGGCGATGACGGCGACGGAGGCATGGGGCTCGCGCTCCAATAGATCTCTCAGCGCCTCGCCAATGAAGAGGTGGGCCTGGGCCTCGTCCGGGAAGTGGTGGAACCCCACGGGCGCCCCCTCGCGGCCGGCCTGGGGGGCCGCCGTGGCGGCCTGCGTGCCCAGCACCTTGCGCGCCAGCTCGGTCACCGGCCTCGGACAGCGGTAGGACACCTGGAGCCGGCACGTGGCCGCGTCCCGGATGCCCAGCTCCGAGAGCACCGCCTGCCACCCCGCGAAGCTCGTCGAGGTCTGCTGCATCTCGTCCCCCGCCAGCGTGCAGCTCCGCGCCTCGCCCAGCAGCTTGCCCACCACGAACAGCTCGAAGAGGGAGAAGTCCTCCGTCTCATCCAGCACCACGTGCACCAACCGCCCCACGGCACCCAGGTTCCCCCCCTGCGCCCGGAGGAAGAGCAGCAGCGGGAGATCCTCCACATCCAACGTGCCGGCCAGCTCGTCGGGCGTGTCGCTCTCCAGGGACTTGCCATCGAGCGTCTGGAGACGATCGGGGTCCACCCCCTCGAGCTCGCGCGCGAGCGGCGTGGCAATCTGTAGCATCGTGTGGCGCACCGTCTCGTCGACGGCCGTGAGCGGCAGGTCCCCCTTCGAATAGGAGACGACCCCCTCCAGGAAACGCCGGTCGGTGAAGACCTCGGCGAGCCGCTTGCGCAGGCGCGGCAGGGTGGTGGCGGAGGACTTGAGCACCCCCACGCGGGCCGCGAGCGCGAGCCGCAGGGCCGGGTGGCGTTTGAGTTTCGAGACGAGCGGCGGCGGCTCCTCCCACAGCTTGATGGCCTTGGCGCCAAAGGAGATGCGCGCGGCCGTGGCCGCCCAGGAATCGAGCGTTTCGACGGACACCTTCTCCAGTCCGAGCGGCGCGAGCAGGCGCCGGGACAGGCGCGCCAGACCCTCCTCGGGGACGATGACCTTCATCCGGGACTCGGGGTAGCGCGCGTGATCGTCGAAGGCGATCTTCGCGAGCCGGTGCAGGGCGACCGTCGTCTTCCCGCTGCCCGCGCTCCCCAGGACGAGCAGCGGCTCGTCCGCGGCCACGCTCACCGCCTCGAACTGCTCGGCGTCGAGCAGCGCGGTGACATCGAGCGCTCCCTCGCGCCGGGCAGCCCCCTCCCCTACGCCGAGCTGGCCCGGCCGTACCGCCGTCCCCGTTCCCCCCGCGAGCTGGGAAGCAGGCCCGGCGCCGGGCATCCGCCAGACGCCCTCGGGGGTGCGCACGAGCACGAGCGTGCCGGACTGGATGCGGATCAACCGCCCGCGCTCGATGACCACCAGCCGGCGCACCTCGACGGTCCCCTCGGACAGCCGCTCGCCGAACCACTCCTCATAGGAGTCCCCTTCCCCATACCGGTAGAAGACCCGGGCCACCGGGGCGAAGCGCCAATCAATGATGCGCACGTCGGCGGACGCATCCGCGAAGCTGGTGCGGCCCAGCAGGTAGTCCCGGATGCCGGCGGGCCCCTCCACGCGCAGGTGCGCGAAATAGGGAGCACTGACCTCGGGCAACTGGGCCGTCTCCTGACGCTCGAGCAGCGCCCGCGCCTGGGTCATCTGGTGCAGCAGGTGCGGGAGGTCGGCCACGGGCGCGGTCGCCGCCTCGTCACGCAGCACCTGCAGCTGGGCCACGAGGCCCTGCGTCTCCTGCGTGCGGTTGCCGCTCCGCTGCCTCGCGGCCTCCACCGAGGCGAGCACGCGAGCGAGGAGCGCCTCCTCTTCCGCGACGATGGCCCGCGCGTGCTCGGGCAGCTCTGCGACTGTTTGGCTCATGACAGGACGGTTCCGGTTGCGGCCATCATCCCACCCGCTCCCGGAACACCAGGAGGTTTTTCTCGGAACGCGATCCAATCCGTCATCGCGGCACCAATGACAGGTCACAACCCCCCCTCCTGAACGGAGCCCATACCCTCATGCGGATTGGAACAACTCGGATTGCATCGTTGCTGCCGGTGTGGACCCTTGCACTGCTCGTGTCGCTCGTGGCGTTCCCGGCGGCCGCCGACCCCCTGACGGTCACGGTCTTCACCGACAAGGCCACCTACGAGCGCGGTGAGCAGGCCCTCATCACGATGCAGGTGAAGAACACCTCCCTGCTGCCCGTGACGACCTCCTACTCCACCAGCCAGAAGTACGACTTCACCGCGCGTGACGCCAACGGCACCGCCGTCTGGACCTGGTCCCACGGCAAGACGTTCGGCTCCTCGACCAGCAAGACCTTCGCCGCGGGCGAGACCCTGGTCATCCAGGAGACCTGGACCTTCACCGACAACGCGGGCGCCGGGGTGTTCGACGGCACCTTCAGCATCACCGGCACCTTCCTGGGCAACTACCTGGGCCGGAGCGGCGCCAAGACGGGCACTCAGGACGTCTCCCTCTTCACCCCGGATCCGCTCGAGGTGACGTTCGCCACGGACAAGAGCTCGTACTCGAAGCTGTCGTCGTCCCCGGCCGCCCTGACCCTGACGGTCACCAACACCGCCTCCTACCCGGTGACGCTCGACTTCCAGAACGGGCAGAGCTTCGACTTCAGCGCGAAGAACTCCAGCGGCACCACCGTCTGGACCTGGTCCAACGGCAAGACCTTCGACCCGGCGCCGGTGCAGGCCGTGCTCGCCCCCGGCGAGTCCCTCCAGTTCACGGGCTCCTGGACGCTCAAGAACAACAGCGGCTCCTCGGTCCCTGACGGCTACTACACGGTCGACGGCACCTTCCTGGGCCAGTACTTCGGCGCGGTCCACCCCAAGGGCGGGGAGAGCACGGTCCGCGTGTACACGCTGCTCTGAGACACACGCCGATGACAGGAGCGCCCTTCCGCGTGAGGTTCCGCGGGAGGGCGTTTCCTTTTGTCAGCTCAGCGGATGAGGCCACCCAGCAGCCCGCCCAGGCCTCCACCGCCCTGGCCACCGCCACCGCCCGGCGTGTTGCCGCCCCCACCGCCCAGGTTGGCGAGCATCGGCATCACCGCGAGGATGCCCCCCACCAGCTTCGGATCCAGCCGGGACTTGAGGAAGTTGAGCAGCAACGGCGCCACCAGCGAGGCCTTGCCCGCGTCGAGGTTGAAGCGCTGCAGCAGCGCCACCACCCCCGCCATCTCGCCCGCATGACCCACGGCGCCACCGAGCGCGCCCATCAGCCCGCCTCCACCGCCGCCGGACTGCTGGCCCTGGCCTCCGAGAAGTCCACCCAGCCCGCCCAGTGCGCCCATCAGCCCGCCACCGGACTCCGGCGGAGCGGCCGGCTGCGTCTGCGCCTGCTGCTGCCACCCCTGCATCTCGGGAATGGCCTGGCCCATCTGGTCCGCCGCCTCCGGCCCCATCTTCTCCTTCACGGTCCCCTGCACCAGCTTGAGCAGCGAGCCCGCGAGCCCCTGCGCCTGGTTGGAGTCCACGCCAAGCTGCTGCGAGAGCTGTCCGATGAAGTCCATGCCGTTCTCCTCCGTCTCGTCGGGAGCGGCGGTTGTAGCGGACCCACCGCCGCCTTCTCACCGGAAAACCTCCCACCGGACGGCGGCGGCGTCCGTTGCAGGACGGATAGATGTGTATCCTCGCCCCATGAGAACGCAGTACCGCCCGCTCATCGCCCTCGTGCTCCTCACCCTGGTGTCCGGATGCAGGCGTCCCTCCGGGTCCGCTGGAGACGACGCGGGGACCCCACCGTCCCCCACGCCGGGACTCCAGGGCACCGTGACGGTGAAGGGCTCGGACACCATGGTCCTCCTCGGCCAGCGCTGGGCCGAGCAGTTCATGAAGCTGCACCCGGAGGTGAAGCTCCAGGTGACGGGCGGCGGCTCGGGCACGGGCATCGCGGCGCTCATCAACGGCACCACGGACATCGCCATGTCCAGCCGGCCCATCAAGGACGCCGAGCGGCAGATGGCACAACAGCGCCACCCCGCCGGCCCCGTGGAGCTCGCCGTGGCCCTGGACGGCATCACCTTCTATGTCCATGAGAGCAACCCGGTGGAGGCACTCACCATCGAACAGCTCAAGGCCATCTACCTGGGCGACCTCTCCCGCTGGAAGGACGTGGGCGGCAACGACGCGCCCATCGTCGTCTACTCGCGGGAGAACTCCTCGGGCACCTATGTCTTCGTGAAGGACGAGGTGCTCGACGGCGAGGACTTCACCTCGCGGGCCCTGACGTTGCCCGGCACCGCGGCGGTGGTGAACGCGGTGGGCCAGGAGCGCAACGGCATCGGCTACGGCGGCGCCGCGTACGCCAGACGGGTCAAGGAGTTGAGGGTGAAGAAGGACGCCCGGAGCGAGGCCATCGCCCCCACTCCGGAGAACATCCAGAACGGCTCCTACCCGCTCTCGCGCCGCCTCTACTTCTATCTCCCGAAGGAGGCCACCGGCGCCACCCGGGCCTTCCTCGACTACGTCCTGTCCCCCGAGGGCCAGGAGATCGCCATCACCGTGGGCTACTTCCCCGTGAAGTAGCCCTCCGAGCCGCTGGTACCCGCCGCCCGGGATTGCGTAGGCTGGGGCCATGATTCAGGGCTCGGGCCGCTGCCACTACCACCCGGAACGCACCGGGCTCGGCATCTGCGTGGAGTGCCGCCGCGTCATCTGCCGCGAGTGCACCACCCAGTTCGAGGGCATCAACCGGTGCGCCAGTTGCCTCGAAAAGCGCACCAAGGCGCTGGAGGGCCCCGCCGAGCGCCGGGAATGGACCGTGGGCAACATGCTGCTCGCCCTCATCGGCGCCGCTGTCCTCTATGGCGGCGTGCTGCTCCTCTCGCGCATGGCCTCGGGGCTCTGACATGGCCGTCTCCGCGCTCGAACTGCGGCCCCGGGGAGCGGTGGCCATCCTCGATGCGGGCCTGCGCGTGTGCGTGCGCAGCTCCGGCGTCTGGGCCCTCACCCTGCCCGGCGGGGCGCTCGTCACCGCGGCCCTGCTGCACCTGACGGACGCCATCACCCACAACCGCTCGCTGGCCCTGCCCGCACTGTGGTTCACCCTGGCGTGGCTCGCCCGGGGTCTCTTCCAGGGCGCCGCCTGCCACCACGTGCAGGAGTTGGTGCTCGGCCACGGCCCCGGAGAGCCCACGGCGTGGGCCTCGATGCGCGCCGCGCTGGCCCGCACGCCCAGCCTCCTGTGCGCCGTGGCGTACCTCTTCACCTTCAACGTGCTCTCGCTCGGCGTCACGCTGGGCTTCGCCTTCTTCTTCATGTCCGCGCACCTGGTGGGCTACGCCGCCACCGTGCAGGGCCGCGGCAGCCCCCTGGGCTTGTACGGGTTGTGCTCGCAACTGCTCGGTCCGGCACGGGGAGGCGCCTCCGGCGTGCGCATCCTCCTGCTGGTGCAGTTCCTGGCCTTCCTCAACCTCCACATCGCCGCCAACGCCCTGCTCTACGTCGGCCGCAAGCTGATCGGCATCGACCTCACCTTCGCCGAGCGCTTCGCCTCCCTGGACAACTCCGCCTGGGTCGTCTTCCTCGCGGCCGTCACCTTCACCCTCTTCGAGCCCCTGCGCGCCGCCACCGCCACGCTCCTGCTCGTGGATGGGCGGGTGCGCCAGGAGGGCCTGGACTTGATGGCCGCCGTGCAGCAGCTCCCCACCCGGAGCACCGGCGCTCGCATGGAGGCCCGGAGCGCGGTGCTCGTCCTGCTCGCCGTCCTGGGCACCAGCCTCCTGGCCATGCCCGCCCGGGCACAGGCCCCCGTGAAGCCCCCGTCCCGCGCGGACACGGAGCGGAGCTTCCAGGAGCTGGCCGGGTACTGCGACCTGAAGGCACCCGCGACGAAGGGCTGGCGCCAGACGCTCGACTCACTGAGCCCCACCGAGGCCCTGAAGTTCCAGCGGCTCGTGCGCGACGTGGAGAAGGACGTCCTGGAGAACGAGGACTGCGGCGCCCTGAACCGGCTCGAGCAGGGCATCACCCTGGCGGCGCAGACGGCGGAACAGGAGAAACAGCAGGCGGATGCGCGGGCGGCCCAGGCGCGGGCCCGGGACATCCTCGCGCGCGCCGAGTTCCAGGTGCCCGAGCCCGAGGCCCCCCAGGAGGACGCGCCCGAGGAGGCGCCCCCATCGGGCCTCTGGCAGCAGTTCATGAAGTGGTTGCTGGACGTGCTCGAGAAGCTCTTCCGCAACGCGGAGCAGCCCTCCCAGGTCCGCGACTTCCCGAGCGGCGGAGGCCAGGCGCTGTCCAACGCGGTGGTGGTCGTCGTCATCGCCGCGGCGCTGGTGGTGCTCGTGCTGGTGCTGCTGCGCGCGCTCGGCAAGGCGAAGGCCGGAGAGGACGCGCGGCTCGAGGTGAGCACCCGGGACGCGTCCACCCTGGCGGCGGATCCGATGAACGCCCTGGCCCGTCCCCCCGAGGGCTGGGCCCAGCTCGCCGACGAGCTGGCCGCCCGGGGCGAGTACCGCGAGGCGGTGCGCAGCCTGTACCTCGCCCTGCTCTCGCGCCTGCACCGCGAGGGCGTCATCCACTACGACACCACGCTGAGCAACTGGGACTACCTGCGCCAGTTCCGCAGCCGCCGCGAGTGGGTGCCCTCCTTCCGCGAGCTGACGCTGCGCTTCGACTTCGCCTGGTATGGCAACCTGCCGGTGGGCGCCGACGGCTACCGCGACTTCCGCGCGCTGTGTGCGCCGATGCTGACCCCCACCCCCGCCACCCCGGAGGCCGCCGGTGCGTGACCGTTTCCCGCTGCTCGTGGTGGGAGGATTGATCGTCACGGCCGTGCTGGGCTCGTGGCTGGTGCGCGGCGCGGCCCGGGGCGGTTTCGCCGACACCCTCTCCACCTGGCGCGCCCAGCCCGATGGGGCCCGAGGCCTCTTCCTGCTCGCCCAGGAGAGTGGACTCCCCGCCGTCCGGCGGACGGCCGACTTTCGCATCCTCCAGAAGGGCACGGGCTCTCCGGTACTGCTCGCGGTGGAGGTGGAAGACGCCCGCGAGGATGACCCGGACCAGACGGCGCTCGCCGCCGGACGCGAGGACGGGTTGGAAGATGAGGACGTCCCCCGCCACGGATTCAACCGGCTCCACGTCCCCGAGCTCAGCGAGGAGGAGACGGAGAAGCTGCTCGAGCATGTGAAGGCGGGCAATACCCTCGTCTACGTGCCGTGGGGCTCCAAGGAGAACCCGCTGCTGGACGCGCTCGGGGTGAAGCTCTTCAAGGCGGACACCTCGCTGCCCATGCGCACGCTCGTCCCGCCGCTCTCCAGCCCGTACACGCTGGGCGTGGAGCGCGTGGAGGCGAAGGTGCAGGCCTACCTGGAGCTGCCCGAGAAGGGCGCGGTGCCGGTGCTGGCCGACGAGCCGCTGCGCATGACGGTGGCGGCGGTGGTGCCCTACGGCGCGGGCAAGGTGCTGGTGGTCGGCGCGCCGGAGCTGGCGATGAACCAGGCGCTCGCGCGGGCGGACAACGCGCAGTTCTGGCTGAGCGCCCTGAGTGCCCTGGGCCCGGGCCCCTACGAATTCGACGAGCACCACCACGGCTTCACCAACGAGCGCTCGGTGGTGGACTTCGCCCGCCGCTACGGCCTGCACTTCGCGGTGGGGCAGTTGCTGCTGGGGCTGTGCCTGTGGGCGGTGGCCCTCAAGCGCTTCGGCCGCCCGCGCGCGCCGCCCGAGGCCATGCGCGTGGGGGCCACGGACGCCCTCTTCGCCATGAGCCGCCTGTACCGCGAGGGCCGCCACCATGGTTTCGCCGCCGGCCTCATCACCCGCGGCCTCACCCAGGAGCTGGCCCTGCACGCCGGCCTTCCCGCCCACGCCCCCGCCTCGTCCGTCGCCGAGGGGCTGGCCGCACGCGGGCGGGAGGACCTGGCCAACGGCCTGCGCGCCGTGGTCCGCGACGCCGAGACGGTGTCCGGCGAGGGCGACTTGAAACACCTGGCCAGCCGCGCCGCGGTGCTGCGCCAGCGCATCCATCCTTCCGGGCCGCCCTCGCGCGCGCTCGCTGCTTCGACCCCCGAGGAGTCATGACTTCCACCTTCGCCCCCACTCCCGCCAGCAACGCCGTGGCCGCCGCCCACGCCATCCGCGAGGGCGTGCTCTCCGAGGTGCGCAAGGCCGTCGTCGGCCAGGACGAGCCGCTCGAGTTGATGCTCGTGGGCCTCATCGCCGGTGGCCACGTGCTGCTGGAGGGCGTGCCCGGCGTGGCCAAGACGCTCATGGCCAAGGCGCTCGCACGCGCCGTCAGCGCGGACTTCAAGCGCATTCAATTCACCCCGGACCTGATGCCCTCCGACATCCTGGGCACCAGCATCTTCGACCTGAAGAGCCAGGCCTTCGTGCTGGTGCGCGGCCCCATCTTCACGGACCTGCTGCTGACGGATGAGATCAACCGCGCCCCGGCCAAGACGCAGTCCGCGCTGCTGGAGGCCATGCAGGAGCGCGGCGTGTCGCTGGAGGGCCGCAACATGCCCCTCTCCCCGCTCTTCACGGTGTTCGCCACGCAGAACCCGGTGGAGTCCGAGGGCACCTACCCGCTGCCCGAGGCGCAGCTCGACCGCTTCCTCCTGAAGATCGACGTGGGCTACCCGGCCCCCGAGGAGGAGGACGCCATCCTCGCCTCGGTGCACCGGGGCTTCGACTCGGGAGACCTGGCGCGCGCGGGCGTGGGGCCCGCGGTGACGAAGGAGGGCGTGCTGGCGGCGCGGGCGGCGCTCAACGAGGTGACGGTGGAGCCGCCGGTGCTCTCGTACGTGCGCAAGCTGGTGGCGGCCACGCGCTCCTCCAGCCGCATCCGCCTGGGCGCGGGGCCTCGCGCGGGCGTGCACCTGCTGCTGGCCTCCAAGGCGCTGGCGGCACTGCGCGGCCGGGGCTTCGTCACACCGGATGACGTGCGCTTCCTCGCCGGGCCCGTGTTGCGCCACCGCCTGCTGCTGTCGCCGGACGCGGAGCTGGATGGGGCCACGCCCTCGGACGTGCTGCGCGAGGTGGTGCAGTCCGTCGAGGTCCCCCGGTGATTCCCACCGGGCGCCTGTGGGTGCTGCTGTGCCTGCTGGCCGTGCCGATGATGGCGGCGGGATTCTTCCCGGGCCTCGGTGGCGTGGTGCTGGTGCTGGATGTGCTCGCCCTGGCGCTGGCGGGGGTGGACTTCCTGCTGGCCCGCCGGGTGCGCCTGGAGGTGAGCCGGAAGCTGCCCACCCGCCTGTCCGTGGGCGCGCCCAACAAGGTGGAGCTGCTGCTGGTGCACCGCGGCGGCCAGGCGGTGGACGTACGCGTACGCGACGACGTGCCCGAGTCCTTCACCGCCACCCCCGAGGAGGCCCCGCTGCACCTGCCCCCGGACAGCCAGACGCGCTGGGTGTACCGGGTGTCCCCCTCCAAGCGCGGCAAGTTCGCCTTCGGAGACGTGCACGTGCGGGTGCGCGGACCGCTGGGGCTCGTCTTCCACGAGCGGCACTTCCCCTCGGCCCAGAACGTGTCGGTGTTCCCGGACCTGCGGGGCGCCAGCCGCCTGCTGCTGTCCGGTGCGGCGTTGGACCTGGTGAACCTGGGCCTGCGGCAATTGCGCCGGGATGGCCGGGGCAGCGAGTTCGCGCGGCTGCGGGACTATGCGCAGGGAGACTCGGTGCGCGAGGTGGACTGGAAGGCCACCGCCCGCCGCACGCGGCCCGTGACGCGGGTGATGGAGTCCGAGCGCTCGCAGTCCATCCTCATCTGCGTGGACGCGGGGCGCTCGATGGCGGCGCAGGTGGACGGGCTCACCAAGCTGGACCATGCCGTCAACGCGGCGCTCTTCCTCGCCTTCGTGGCGGTGCGCAACGGGGACCGGGTGGGGCTGGCCGTGTTCGCGGACGGGGTGAAGGCGTACCTGCCTCCGGCGGCGGGCCGCCTCCAGTACCGGAAGATATTGGACACGCTCTACTCCACCACGCCGAGCCTCACGTACGTGGACTACCTGGCGCTCTTCAAGGAGCTGAACGTACGCCTCACGCGGCGCAGCCTGCTGTGCGTGTTCACGGACTTCCTCGACGAGGAGCAGGCCGCCACCATGGTGGCGCCGCTGCACCGGCTGGCGCGGCGGCACGTGCCCCTGTGCCTGTCCGTGCGGGACACCGCGCTGGCGGCCCTGCTGCGCACCGAGCCCGCCGGGCCCGAGCAGGCCTTCCAGCAGGCCGTGGCCAGCGAGCTGCTCACCGACCGCGAGTCCCTCAAGGCCAAGGTGAGCGCCGGCGGCGTGCAGATGCTCGACGTGCAGCCGGATGAGCTCAGCCTCGCCGCCGTCAACCGCTACCTCGACATCAAGGCGCGCGGCGTGCTGTAGCCGCGGCCGGACTCAGACCGGGGCCTGGCCGCCGTAGCCGCAGGCCAGGGCGCCATGCTGGCACCGCAGCAGGCCCGGCAGATCATGCCGCTCCAGGAAGCGCTTGGCGGCCTGGAGATAGAAAGGAAGGGCCAGCGCGGGCTGCTGCCCGAGGTGGTAGTGGGTGGCGAGCTTCCAGCGGATCCGGCTCTCCCATCCGCTGCAGCCACTCGCCCGCCAGCCGGTGGCCCGTGGGCCGGACCGTCTCCGACACGAGGCCGTAGGCGGCGTCCCGCACCAGCGCGTGGCGGAAGCGGTACTCGTCCGCCCCGGCGAAGCGGCCCCCCGGCTGCGGCGCGATGAGCTCCTGCTCCACGAGCTGCCGCAGGTGGCGCTCCAGGGTCTCGCCCACCGTGGATTCCAGCAAGGCCTCCACACCGCCCCGCCAGAAGGTGCGGCCGAAGACGCTGGCCGCCATCAGCACCTGCCGCGCGGCGGGCTCCATCCGCATCAAGCGCACCTGCAGCACCGCCAGCACCGTCTCCGGCGCCCATTCCCCGCGCTCCTCGGGCACCAGGCGGATGAGCTCTTCCAGGAAGAACGCGTTGCCGTCGGACAGCTCCACCACCCGGCGCACCGCCGCCTCGGGCACCTGGGGCCCCAGCACCTCGCGCGCCAGCCGCGTCCCCGCCTTGCGGCTCAGTCCATTGAGCGGCAGCTCCTGCACGCGGCGAGACCACAAGCCCGGGAAGAGGTCCTTCACCTCCGGCCGCGCCAGGGCCAGCACCATCAGGGGTTGCTCGGCCAGGGCCCGGAGCACCTCGTCCACCAGCTTCACGGTGAGCGCGTCACTCCAGTGCAGATCCTCCAGCACCAGCAGCACCGGCCGCCGGGCGCACTCCGCCTGGAGGAAGTGCACCAGGGCCCGGCCCACCTGGGTGTTCATCTCCAACGGGTCGCCGCGCGCCGCGAGCAGGCGGGGGCTCTCTTCTCCGGGGAAGGGCACCGCGCACAGCTCCCCCAGCAGCGCCGCCACCTCCCGGGCCTCCTCCACCGACAGGTGCTGGGCCACCCGCTGGGACAGCCGCGCGCGGCGCGTCTCCAGGGGCTCGCCCTCCACGATGCCGCACAGCCGCCGCACCACCTGGCCCATCAGGCCGTACGAGGCGCCCGCGCCCATCGGGTCTCCCCGCCCCAGCAGCACCAGGGGCGGCTGCTCCCGGCGCTCCACGCGGCGCAGGAACTCGTGGCGCAGCCGCGACTTGCCCACTCCGGCCGGCGCCGTCACCAGCATGGCCCGCGCCGCGGGCTCCTCGATGCAGGTGTTGAGGGAGAAATCCAGCAGGGCCAGCTCCTGCTCGCGGCCCACACACGGCGTGGGCTTGCCCAGCAGCGGCCGCGAGGCGTCGACGCCCAACTGCTCGCCCTGCAGCAGGAAGGCCCCCGAATCCAGGCGCGAGAGCTGGAAGCCCGGCCCGAGCAGCCCCGCCGTGACATCGTCCATCACCACGCCGGAGGCGGACGGCATCCGCTCCAACTGGCGCAGCAGCCGGCCCGCCCGGTCCATGGCCTCGCCCACCGGCAGCCGCTCGTTGAACATGCCCAGGCCCGTGGTCAGCACCACGGCGGCCTCGGGCCAGCGCTCCTTGAAGGTGAGCGCACAGCGCGCCGCCAGCGCCGCCTGGTCCGTCGCGGTGCCGCGCTCCGGCACCAGCGTGGCCACCAGCGAGCCATCCGCCAGCAGCTCCACCCGGACACCATGGGCCGAGAGCCCGCGCGCAACGCATCCCGCACCTCCAGCCCCCGCCGCGGGTCCACGGGCGCCTCCTCAAGGCCAGGCGCCTGCAGCGACATCAGCAGGACGCTGGCGAGCTGCTGCTCGGCGCCCTCCAGGCTCACGGGGCGAGGGTCCGTCTCGGCACGAGGCAGCAACAGCTCGGGCACGGACTCCAGCTCCGCGAGCGCCTTGAGCAACCCGCCGGCATCCGCCAGCCGCCGCTTCGGGTCCTTCACCAACATCCGGTCCACCAGCCCCTGAAGACCCGTGGGCAGGCTGGGGCGCAGCTTGTGGAGGCGCGCCGGCTCGGCGAAGAGAATCTTGGCCAGCACGGCGGCGAAGTGCGGCGCCTCGAAAGGAGGCCGGCCCGTGAGGCATTCGTACAGCACGCACCCCAACGAGAAGATGTCGGCGGCGGGCGGAATCTCCACCTCGCTGGAGGCCTGCTCCGGCGCCATGTAGCCCGGCGTGCCCACCACCGCACCGGTGCGCGTCACGCCCATCACCGAGGGAAGGGACTGCCGGGCCAGGCCGAAGTCCAGCAGCACCACGTCCTCGGGCTGGCCTCCTCGCAGGAAGAGGTTGGAGGGCTTGAGGTCGCGGTGGACGATGCCTTGCCGGTGGGCCACGGCCAGCGCCTCGGCGGCCCGGCGCAGCAGGGCCAGGGCCTCGGACAGCCGCAGGGGCTCGCGCAGCAGCCGGCGCGCCAGGTCCTCGCCCTCGAGCCACTCCATGGCCAGGTAGTGCTGGCCCCCCTCGGCGGTGCCGTGCGCCACGTAGGCCACGATACCGGGGTGGTTCAGCACGGAGAGCAGCGAGGCCTCACGGTTGAAGCGCAGGGTCGACTCCTGCGACGTGGAGGCATGCAGCAGCTTGAGGGCCACGGTGCGGCCGGTGGTGCGATCGCTGGCGCGGTAGACCAGGCCCATGCCTCCGCGTCCCGCCAGATCCTCGATGACGAAACGCCCGGCGATGAGCTGGCCCTGCGGAGCAATCCCGGGTGGAGGCCTCGGCGGAGATGGAGCCGTCTTGTCACTGTCCATGCGGGCGCGGACAACCTATCACATCCCCACCCCGCCATCCGCCCTGGCACTTCACCGGGCGTATGGCCTGCCTGAGGCGGAGAGCCCTACCCCCCGGTTTCGCCCCAGCGCTGGCGGGCCAGCTCCAGGGTCCGGGCATTCGCGGGCACCTGACGCAGGAAACGCTCGCGGGCCTCGGCATCGGGGATGTCACTGGCGCGGGCCCGGACGCACTCCACGGCCCGGCGCAGCGCGGCGTCTCCCGCCCCGGCATCCCCCTCCGCCAGGCAGGCCTCCGCCAGCGCCAGGCGCGTGGCGACCGCATACACGCCCGAGCTCCCCATCCATTCCAGCTCCTGGACGCCGAGCTCCGCCACCTGCCGGGCTTCCGTGGCGCGCCCCTGGGCGAGCAGCACGGAGCTGAGAACCCTGCGCGCCAGGCCCAAGAAGGTCCGGAAGGGCACCAGTTGCTCACACGCCCTGCGCGCCTGCGACTCGGCTTCGCTCAGCTCACCACCAGCGGCCAGCACCTCCGCCAGGCAGGCATGCGCCAGGCCCCTCTTGTAGGAGTAGGCGCCGTCCTCCTCCATCCACTCGAGCACCAGCCACTCGAGCCCCAGCGCTTGCGCCTCCTGGCGATGGGTGGGCTCCGGGCTGGCGGCCAGAATCTCCAACAGGATCTGCTGCGCATACGTGACGGTGAGGTGATGCTCCGTCCGCTGGCCAATGGCCAGGCTCTCCCGCAGCCGCGCCATGGCTCCCGGCACATCGCCCAACGCCGCCAGGGTCGCCGCTGAAAGACATTGCATCAGGATCGCGTTGGGCTCCGAGCCGATCTCCCGGAAGCCCTGTTTCCCCGCGTCCGCCATCAGGAACGCCTGCCACGGTCTGGCTTCGTAATAGAAGAGGAACTGGCTCCTCACGGACCTCGTCCAGCCATACGCGACGCCATCCTGGGCCAGGTCATCGGCGCCGACCTCGAGGGTCCGCTCGATGAGCACATCCATCATCTCACGCTCGCCGGACCAGAGGGCCGCGGCACTCAACAAGGCCATGGCCTCGGCATAGCCCCCGGTGGCCTCGGGCGCGGGGGTGACACGCAGCAGCAACGCCCCCAGCCGGGCCGTCTCCTCCTGGAGCCCTTCATTGGCGCTCCCCAGAATCAGGCCTCCCAGCAGTCTGCACCACAGCGGGCTGCCCGCCTTCAACCCATCCAGCACCGGGCCCCCGAGCTCCAGGACCGTGGCCCACTGATCCTTCCAGAAGGCCACCGTGGCCTGGAGCGCACGCAGCCGGATCAAGGACTCGCCGCTGACGCCACAGTCCAGGGCCGCATCCACGCAGCGCAGCGTCGCCTGGAAGTCGTGCCGCTCGAAGAGCTGTTCGGCGGCCCGCGTATAACAAACGGCCGCGCGCTCCGGCTGGTGTCCGAGCTGGTGGTGCGTGGCGAGCACCAGCGCATCCGGCTCGCCCACCTGTTCCAGCCACGCCACCGCGAGCCGGTGGCCCTGGGGACGATGGTTGTCGGGCACCAGGCCATAGGCCGCATCCCGCACCAGCGCATGGCGGAAGCGGTACTCGGCCTCGGTGGAGAAGCGGCTGTCCGGCTGCCGCTCGATGATCTCCTGCTCCACGAGCTGGCGCAGGTACGTCTCGAACCTCTCGGCCTCCAGCCCCCGGTCCAGCAGCTCGCTCACCGCGCCGGACCAGAAGGCGCGGCCGAAGAAACTGGCCGCCTGCAGCATCTGCC
Source organism: Archangium gephyra (assembly GCF_049060025.1). Taxonomy (GTDB): domain Bacteria; phylum Myxococcota; class Myxococcia; order Myxococcales; family Myxococcaceae; genus Archangium; species Archangium gephyra_A. Next base: position 10,241,790 of record NZ_JBMEQQ010000002.1, on the reverse strand, counting down.
GCATCCCGGGCGCCAGCCGCATCAGGCGCGACTGGAGCACCGCCAGCACCGTCTCCGGCGCTTCTTCCGCCCGCCCCTCGTCCACCATGCGGATGAGCTCCTCCAGGAAGAGCACGTTGCCGTCCGCCTGCTCCACCACCTTCTGCACCACGGCCTCGGGCACCTTCGGCCCCAGCACCTCGCGCACCAGCCGGGTCCCCGCCTTGCGGCTCAGCCCGTGCAGCGGCACCTCCTGCAGGCGCCGCGACCACAGCTCCGGGTGGAGCTCCTTCACTTCCGGCCGTCCCAGCGCCAGCACCATGAAGGGCTGCCCGGCCAGCTCCCGCAGCACCTCGTCCACCAGCTTCACGGTGAGCGCGTCGCTCCAGTGCAGATCCTCCAGCACCAGCAGCACCGGCTGGTGGGCACACTCGGCCCCGAGGAAGGCCACCAGCGCCCGGCCCACCTGCGCGCTCATCAACCGCGGATCATTCCGGGCCGCCCGCAGGCGGGGACTGCCCTCCTCGGGGAAGGGAATGGCGCACAGCTCGCCGAGGAACTCCGCGGCCTCCTGCGCCCGCGCCTCCGGAAGATGCAGGGCCACGCGCCGGTAGAGGCGCGTGCGGCGCGCCTCCAGGTTCTCCCCGTCCATCACTCCGCACAGCGACCGCAGCGCCTGGCCCAGCAGACCGTACGAGGCGCCCGTGCTCATCGGGTCTCCCCGCCCCATCAGCACCAGCGGTGGCTGCTCCTTGCGCTCCACGCGGCGCAGGAACTCGTGGCGCAGCCGCGACTTGCCCACGCCCGCGGGCGCCGTCACCAGCAGGGCCCGCGCGGCCGGCTCCTCGACACACGCGTTGAAGGTGAAATCCAGCAGGGCCAGCTCCTGCTCGCGGCCCACACACGGCGTGGGCCTGCCCAGCAGCGGCCGGGAGGTGTCGGCCCCCAGTTGCTCGCCTTGCAGCACGAAGGTGCCCGAGTCCAGGCGCGAGAGCTGGAAGCCCGCGCCGAGCAGCCCCGCGGTCACCTCGTCCATCACCACTCCGGAGGAGGAAGGCCGCCGCTCCAACTGGCGCAGCAGCCGGCCCGCGCGGTCCATGGCCTCGCCCACCGGCAGCCGCTCGTTGACGACGCCCAGGCCCGTGGCCAGCACCACCGCGGCCTCGGGCCAGCGCTCCTTGAAGGTGAGGGCACAGCGCGCCGCCAGCACCACCAGATCCATCGCGGTGCCGCGCTCCGGCACCAACGTAGCCACCAGCGAGCCGTCCGCCAGCAGCTCCACCTGCGCCCCATAGGGCGAGAGATCCTTGCGCAGAGCATCGCGCAGCGCGACCCCCTGGTCCCAATCCGCCGTCTCCTCCACCAACGTCATGGCCTGCAGGGACACCAGCAGGACGCTGACGAGCTTCTGCTCGGTCCCCATCAGACCGAGAGGACGCGGCACCTGCTCTCCTCGTGACAGCAGCACCTCGGGCACCGACTCCAGCGCGGCGAGGGCCTTCAACAGGCTGTCGGCATCTTGCAGCCGCCGCGTGGCGTCCTTGGCCAGCATGCGGTCCACCAACACCTGCAGGCCCGAGGGCAGACCGGCGCGCAGCGTGTACAGCGGCGCCGGCTCGGCGAAGAGAATCTTGGCCAGGGCGGCGGCGAAGTGCGGCGCGGCGAAGGGCGGTTTGCCGGTGAGGCACTCGTACAGCACGCACCCCAGCGAGAAGATGTCCGAGGCGGGAGGGATCTCCGGCTGGCTGGAGGCCTGCTCCGGCGCCATGTAGCCCGGGGTGCCCAGCACCGTCTGGCTCCCCGTCACGCCCATCAGCGTGGGCACGGCATGGCGCGCCAGACCGAAATCCAGCAGCACCACGTCCTCGGGGCGGCCTCCCCGGAGGAAGAGGTTGGAGGGCTTGATGTCGCGGTGGACGATGCCCTGACGGTGGGCCACCGTCAGCCCCTCGGCGACGCGGTGCAGCAGGGCCAGGGTCTCCGGCAGGCTCAGGGGCTTGCGAGCCAGCCGCCGGGCCAGCTCCTCTCCTTCGAGCCACTCCATGGCCAGGTAGGGCTGGCCGTTCTCGAGCGTGCCGTGCGCCACGTAGGAGACGATGGCGGGGTGGTGCAATTCCGCCAGCAACGCGGCCTCGCGGTTGAAGCGGTAGACGGGCTCCGGAGAGTTGGCCCCTTCCAGCAGCTTGAGCGCCACGGGCCGCCCCGAGGAGATATCCGTGGCCCGGTAGACGCAACCCATGCCGCCGCGTCCGGCCAGCTCCTCGAGCTTGAATCGTCCGACAATGACCGTACCCGGTGGATGCGGCCCAGGTGGAAGCCTCGAAGCCGCTGGGGCCGTCCTGTCATTGTCGTCCATGATGCGCGCCTGTATCCCCCATGGGCGGAGTGTACGCCGGAGAAACTAACACACTACTCCGGGAGCTTCGCCCCAGCGCTGGCGGGCCAGCTCCAGGGTCCGGGCGTTCTCGGGCACCTGCCGCAGGAAGCGCTCGCGGGCCCCGGCCTCGGGGATGTCACTGGCGCGCAGCCGCACGCACCGTGAAGCCTCGCGCAGGGCGGCGTCTCCCTGCTTCGCATCACCCTCGGCGAAACACGCCTCCGCCAGCGCCAGGTGCATGGCCACCGCGTACACGCCCGCGCCGCCTATCTGCTCCAACGCCTGCACGCCAGGCACCGCCACCTCCCGGGCCTCCGCGGCACGCCCCTGGGCGAGCAGCACGGAGCTGAGAACCGCACGCGCCTGGAGCGAACAGGTCACGAATGGCATCAACAGCCGGCAGGCCATGAGTCCATGCTCCTCGGCCTCGAGCAGCTCGCCTTTGGCCAACATCACCCGCGCCAACAAGACGTACCCCACGCCCTGCCTGTAGGAGTAGGAGTCTTCTTCGGTCATCCACTCGAGCAACAGCGAGTGGGTCACGAATTCGAGCAACAGGGGGTGGGCCTCCTGTTGATGAGCGGGCTCGGGACTGCCCGCCAGCACCGCGCACAGGCCATTTTTGGCATGGACCGCGGAGAGGTGGGACTCCGTGCGCTGAGCGGTGTTCAAGGCTTCCCGCAGCCCCGCCACGGCCACAGGCAGCTCTCCCAGGGAGGCCTGCACCATCCCCAAGAAGATCTGCATCGATAGCTCATCCCGCTTGGAGCCGATCTCGTTGAAGTCCTGCCGCCCCTGCTCGGCAATCATCAACGCCTGCCAGGGATTCGCCTCGAGGAAATAGACGAAGTGGCTCTTCAAGAGTCTCATCCAGCCACGCGCCATGGCATCGTGGCTCATGGACGCGGCCCCCACCTCCAGGATGCGGTCCAGGATGGCCTGCGACTCCTGCCGCGCACCGGACCAGATCATCACGATGCCCAGGAGCGCGACGGCCTCGATATAGGCCGTAGTGGCCCCGGGCACGGGAGTGGTGCGCAGCAGCAATTCACTCAACCTGGACGTCTCTTCGTGGTGGCGGCCCTCCTGCCCGCTCGCGATGATGAGCCACCCCACCAACCTGCACCACAAGGGACTGCCCGCCTTCAGCCCGGCCACCGCGGGGCCGCCGACCTGTATGGCCTTCGACGGTTGATCCAACCAGAAGGCCACCACGCCCTGGAGTGCGCTCATCCGGAAGGAGGGCTCCCCGCTCAAGCCACAATCCAGGGCCCTCTCCGCGCACCACATCGTGCCCTGCAGATCATGGCGCTCGAAGAGCTGCTCGGCCGCCCGGGCGTAGCAATGAGCGGCACGCTCCAAATGCTGGCCAAGCTGATAGTGCGTGGCCAGCACCCGCGCATCGGACTCCCCCACCCGCTCCAACCAGGACCCCACCAGCCGGTGGCCCGTGGGCCGGTGACTGTCGGGAACCAGGCCGTACGCCGCATCCCGTACCAGCTCATGCCGGAAGCGGTACTCGGCCTCGGTGGAGAAATGGCTGTCGGGCCGAGGCTCGATGACCTCCTGCTCCACCAGTTGCCGCAGGTGCTCGTCCAGGGCCTTGCCTTCGCCATACTCCCCCAGCAACTCCCTCACCCCACCCCGCCAGAAGGTCCGGCCGAAGAAGCTGGCCGCCAGCAGCACCCGCCGCTCTCCCGCCTCCATCCGCGTCAGGCGCGACTGGAGCACCGCCAGCACCGTCTCGGGCGCTCCTTCCCCTCTGCCGTCGGCCACCCTGCGGATGAGCTCTTCCAGGAAGAGGGCGTTGCCATCCGCCTGCTCCACCGCCCTCTGCACCACGGCCTCGGGCACTCGCGGCCCCAGCACCTCGCGCACCAGCCGCAGCCCCGCCTTGTAGCTCAGCCCGTTCAGTGCCAGCTCCTGCAGCCGCCTCGCCCACAGCCCCGGGTGAAGGTCCTTCACCTCCGGCCGCGCCAGTGCCAGCACCATCAGGGGCTGGCCGGCCAGCTCCCTCAACACCTCGTCCACCAGCTTGAGGGTGACCCCGTCACTCCAGTGCACGTCCTCCAGCACCAGCAACACTGGCTGGTGGGCGCATTCGGCTCCGAGGAAGGCCACCAGCGCCCGGCTCACCTGCGCGCTCATCAGCCGAGGGTCTCCTCGCGCCGCGCGCAGCCGGGCACTGTGCTCCTCGGCGAAGGGAATGGCGCACAGCTCGCCGAGGAACTCCACGACCTCCTGGGCCCGCGCCTCCGGAAACCGCAAGGCCACACGCTGGTAGAGCCGCGTGCGGCGCGCCTCCAGGTTCTCTCCCTCCACGACACCACACAGCCGCCGCAGGACCTGGCCCAGCAGGCCGTAGGAGGCCCCCGCGTTCATCGGCTCCTCCCGCCCCAGCAGCACCAGCGGCGGCTGCTCCTTGCGCTCCACGCGGCGCAGGAACTCGTGGCGCAGCCGGGACTTGCCCATCCCCGCGGGCGCCGTCACCAGCAGCACCCGGGCGGAGGACTCCTCGATACAGGTGGTGAGGGTGAAGTCGAGCAGGGCCAGTTCCTGCTCGCGGCCCACACACGGCGTGGGCCTGCCCAGCAGCGGGCGGGAGGTATCGGAGCACAGTTTCTCGCCTTGCAGCACGAAGGTGCCCGAGTCCAGGGTCGAAATCTGGAAGCCCGCTCCGAGCAGCCCCGCGGTCACCTCGTCCAGCACCACGCCGGAGGAGGAAGGCATCCGCTCGCGCTGGCGCAGCAACCGCCCCGCCCGGTCCATGGCCTCGCCCACCGGCAGCCGCTCGTTGACGACGCTCAGGCCCGTGGCCAGCACCACCTCGGCCTCGTGCCAGCGCTCCTTGAAGGTGAGGGCGCAACGCGCCGCCAGCACCACCAGGTCCACCGCGGTGCCGCGCTCCGGCATCAGCGTGGCCACCAGCGAGCCGTTCGCCAGCAGCTCCACCTGGGCGCCATAGGGCGAGAGATCCTTGCGCAAGGCATCGCGCAGCGCGACGCCCTGATTCCAATCCGCCGTCACCTCGTCCTTGGACATGGCACTCAGCGACACCAGCAGGACGCTGACGAGTTTCTGCTCGGTCCCCATCAGCCCCAGAGGACGCGCCACCTGCTCTCCTCGTGGCAACAGCACCTCGGGCACCGACTCCAGCGCGGTGAGTGCCTCCAGCAGGCTGTCCGCATCTGGCAGCCGCCGCTTGGGGTTCTTGGCCAGCATGCGGTCCACGAGCACCTGCAGGCCCGGGGGCAGATCGGCGCGCAGCGTGTGCAGGGGTGCCGGCTCGGCGAAGAGAATCTTGGCCAGCGCGGCGGCGAAGTGCGGCGCGGCGAAGGGCGGCTTGCCCGTGAGGCACAGATACAGCACGCACCCCAGCGAGAAGATGTCCGCGGCGGGAGGAATCTCCGGCTGGCTGGAGGCCTGCTCCGGCGCCATGAAGCCCGGGGTGCCCAGCACCGTCTGGCTCCCCGTCACGCCCATCAGCGTGGGCACGGCATGACGGGCCAGACCGAAGTCCAGCAGCACCACGTCCTCGGGCCGGCCCCCGCGCAGGAAGAGGTTGGAGGGCTTGATGTCGCGGTGGACGATGTCCTGCCGGTGGGCCGCCGCCAGCGCCTCGGCGACGCGGTGCAGCAGCGCCAGCGTCTCCGGCAGGCTCAGGGGCTTGCGGGCCAGCCGCCGGGCCAGCTCCTCTCCTTCGAGCCACTCCATGGCCAGGTAGGGCTGGCCGGCCTCGGGGACGCCATGGGCGACGTAGGAGACGATGGCCGGGTGGTGCAGTTCCGCCAGCAGCGCGGCCTCGCGGTTGAAGCGGTAGACCGACTCCGGAGAGGGGGCACGCGCCAGCAGCTTGAGGGCCACGGGTCGCCCAGAGGAGGTGTCGATGGCCCGGTAGACGCAGCCCATGCCTCCGCGTCCGGCCAGCGCCTTGAGCTTGAAACGTCCAGCGATCACCTTCCCCCGTGGATGCATCCCAGGAGCGAGCTTCTCCGCGAAGGAAGCCGTTTCGTCGTTGTCCATGATGTGCGCTTGCCTCCCCCCCATGACCCGAGCGCGGGCCGAGACCGGAGGCGAGTGAGCCCCCGGAGGGCCCAAGGCCAGTCTACCACGCACGCTCGGGTGAATCCGTCCCGCCCCAACCGGATACACGGGGAGTGAGGAGACTACCCGGAGAGTTCATCCCAGCGCTGGCGAGCCAGCTCCAGCGTCCGAGCGTTCTCGGGCACCTGCCGCAGAAAGCGCTCACGGGCCCCGGCCTCGGAGGGAAACCGGCTGTCCGTCCGCCGCTCGATGACCTCCTGCTCCACGAGCATCCGCAGGTGCTGCTCCAGCACCTCGTTGCGCAGGGCGTCGCGCAACGCACTCCCCTGGCTCCAATCCGCCGTCTCCTCCTCGTGGACCATGGCGCGCGGAGACACCAGCAGGACGCTGACGAGCTTCTGCTCGGCCCCCGCCAGACTGAGGGGGCGCGCGTGAACCGGCCAGCGACCACCTTGCCCGGGGCGGTTCCAGGGGAATCAATGGGTGCGCTCGGAGCTGTCTTGTCGTGGTCCAGGAGGTCCCCCCGCCGGCCGGGCCTATCGCGCGCCGCGCTCTGGCCCGCTCGTGGCGCCGGCGCTCGCCCCGCGCATCCAGTCCGAGCACAGGTAGGCGTAGACGCCCCCTCCCACCGTCAGGGCGAAGGACACCTTGAAGAGCACCGACAGCTTCGGCGGGTGGATCTGCGAGATGGTGCCCTCGATGAAGCCCGCGAGCACGAAGAGCACGAGCGTGCCGAAGAGGAGCTTCACCGCGGTGACGGCCTCCTGGCGCAGGGCCATGCCCCGGGGCAGCCCTCGTGGCGCCACCTGTCCCCGGGCGATGACGAAGCCCGCCGCGCCCGCGATGCAGATGGCCGTTATCTCGGGAATGCCATGGGGGAGGATCCACGCCCAGAACCAGCCGGCCATGCCCTTGGCCGTGTACACCTGCGCGAGCGCGCCCAGCATCAGGCCGTTGAAGAAGAGCATCAGCGCGGTGCCCACGCCCACGGTGATGCCCAGCGCGAAGGCGAGGAACGCCACCTCGATGTTGTGCGTGAAGAGGAAGGTGGAGAACGCGGCCTGCTGCTGCGTGGACATGCCGTCGCCCGAGGCCTCGTTGGCGGCGCGCTCGACGGGATCCAGGCTCAGGTGCTGCTCGGGGACAAGGTAGGGGGCCGCGTCCGGGTCCACCAGCATGCCCAGGTAACCGAAGCCCATGCCGGCCAGGAAGAGCAGCACCGAGGCCAGGTACATGCGCCACTCCTGGCGCATCAGCGCGGGGAAGCCGCGAGCGACGAAGCCCCACACGTCCGACCACCTCGGGCGCTGACCCGGGTAGGTGAGCGCGTAGGCGCGGCCCACCAGGTCATTGAGGTACTCGCTCACGTCGGCCGAGCCGCTCCGGGCTCGCACCCACAGCAGGTCACTGGAGACGGCGCGGTACAGCTTCCCGAGCGAGCGGGCCTCCTCCAGCTTCAAGGAGCGCAGACCCCGCCCTTCGGCCTTGTCGAGCAGGGACTCGAGTTGCTGCCAGCGCGGCCGTCTCGCCTCGATGAACTCGGGCATCTCCATGGGAGGAGACTCTAAGCCATCGGGGGACGGGGCGTGACTACTGAGGCAGCAGCGCGCCCAGGCCGGACCAGCCCAGTGTCAGTTGTCCGCTCCAGCCGCCCCAGAGGCGCGCCCCGTCCGGACCGAACCCCCGGCGCACCGAGGTGCCCAGCTCGAAGCCCCCGAGCTTCAGCCGGGCCCCGACTCCGGCGGCGAAGCCCACCGGCCCGGGCTCCCGGGGCGTGGCGTCCAGCAGCGCATCGAGCCCGGCCCCGAGTGACAGCATGGGCAGGGGGAGGAACCACACCTGATAGGCACTGTCCCAGGTGGCCTGGGCCTGGCCCGGCCGGAGGGCATAGGACTGGCTGGTGGAGAAGGCCCAGCGCTCCCGGCGCAGGCCCGCGATCAGGGCCGGACGCAGCCGCAGCCCGCGCGCCTCCTCGTCGAAGCGGGAGCCCGCCAGGGAGCCGTCGAAGGCCAACAGCACGCGGAAGGCCGGATGGTCCGTCAGCCGCACCCGGGCCGACAGCGAGGCGGACAGCGCCGTCGAGGGCAGCCCCTCCGCGCCACCACCCAGCAGCACGCCGGGACGCATCGCCAGCGCCGTGCCCACGGCCACCCGCTCGGACACGCGCCCCTCCACGGCGAGGGTGGTGCGGCCACGGGCCACGTCCACGCCCGCCGAGCCCAATCCGGGCTGCACGCGCAACTCGAAGAGCCAGGCCTGCGGCAGGAAGGCGGTGGGCAGCGGGGCCCCTTCCACCAGTCCGCCCGAGGGAGCGCCCAGCAGCGGCATCAGCGCCACCTCCGGCTCGGTCACCGTCCCGGAAGGCTCGGGCTCCACGGCGGCGGCCACCGGGACCTGCGCCATGGGCACCAGCGCGTTGACCTGCTGGACGGGCGTCTCGCCCCAGAGGGCTTCCAGCGAAGCCAGACGCTCACCGCCCCGCGTCCCCGGCACCGCGCGCGTCAGCAGCGAGCCATCCGCCTGACGCCGGAGCGGCTCCTCCACCTGGGTGCCGTGCAGGCCGCGCAGCTTCAGCGCGGCGAAGGGGCCCTCCAGCGCCCTGCCCTGCTCGTCGAGCACCCGCACCGTCACCCGGAACGCGCCGGCCACGGGCTCCACGTCCACGTCCACGCGGGGCGGCACCACCGTGAGCGTCAGCTTCTCCGGGCGGGCCTCGGGAATGCCGCGCGGCAGCAACTCCAGCGTGTGCGTGCCCACGCCCTCCACCCGCACCGGGTGCGTCGTGGGGGCACCGTCGAGACGGAAGTCCAACGAGTCGGCGCCCTCCACCGCGAAGTCCAGCCGGTACGCGCCCCGGATGCCCTGGGGGCCCACGGTGCCGCGCTCCGTCTTCACGCGCATCACCTCCACCTGACGCACGGCGGACGCCTTGCCCACCAACCCCGCCGCGTCCACGGCGCGCACCCTCGCGAAGTACTTGCCGGGCGCCAGCGCGCGGGCCACGGACTTCAGCGCGTCCTGCGCCGCCCGCACCGTCTCCCCATGCACCCGGTCATTGAAACGCTCGTCGCGCGCGAGCTCCACCCGGTACGACGCCGCGTCCTTCACGGGCGCCCACCCGAGCTCCTCGTCCACGCCCTTGTCGTCCAGCAGCAGCCGCACCGAGCGCACTCCGCCCGCCCACACCGGCGCCTCGGGCAGCGGGCGCGGCTTCTCGGGCAGCTTCCCCTTCTCCACGCGCGTGCCGTGGTCCTTGGGCACCTGGACCTTCTGGCCCTGCGCGCTCACCTTGGCCTGGCCGTCGAAGACGGAGACGCGGCTCATCTGCTGCGCGTCCACGCCCACATGGAGATCCTTCGAGCGCGCGGCCACCGTGGCCGCCGGCATCCGCACGTCCACGGGCTCGCCGCGCAGCTCCGCCAGCGAGACGTTCAGCTCTCCCCGCAGCAGCTCCACCGCGCCGGACTTCTTCACCCTGTCCGCCGCCTTGGCGGCCTGGCCGTAGATGACGACGAGCGCGTTCTCGTTCATCTGCAAGCGCGTCAGGTCGCGGAAGGTGACCTCGGCGCCGGCCTCGCGCAGCGTGTTGACGGAGTCCAGCCGCCACAGCCCCTGGCCGGTGTTGGCCTGGAACCACTCCACCTTGCCCGCGCGCTTGGAGTTGACCTCGGGCCGGATGAAGGTGAGGCGCGCGTCGGGGTCTCCCTTGATGCGCAGCACCGTGCCCGGCACGAGCTGATGCGGCGGGGCCCCCATCTTGTTGAGCGCGTGCAGCTTCGCGGAGCCGGTGGTCGCATCGCCGAACACCTTGCGCGCCACGCTGCCGCACGTGTCCCCGGGCTGCACCACGTACACGTCGTCATCGGCCGGTTTGGGGGCCTCGGCCCACGAGACGGCGGGCAGGCACAGCACCAGTGCGAGCGCCGCGGCGAGTCCTCTAACGCTTGAGCTTCTGAGCACGCGATACCTTCCGGGTCAGATCGATCGGATCGAGCGGCAGGGGGACGAAGTCGAACAGTCCCCCCTCGAGCGCGCCCGTGACCAGGTCCCAGTCATCCGCGGGACCGCACAACAAGACGGGAGGAGAACCCGGGCGCGCGGCCAGAGTCCTCGCCCAGGCGAGCGACTCGCGCCCGTCCGCGACGACGAGCAGCGCGCCGAACGCCTGCCAAGGCTCGGCCTCCGAGGCCACCCACGCTTGGAATCCACACGCGGCGAGCGACATCACCAACGTGTTGCCAGCGGGCTCCTGATGCTGGGGAACCAGCACGGCCACGGGCGCCGCACCGGGCACGGGCCTGGGGACGGACACCTCGTGCCGCGCCCCCCCGAGCCCCCGCTCCGTCTTCTTTCCCTCGCCCCGCTTCTTCGGCAGCGGAGGGGGCCCCACCGGCTCGGCGAGCACGGCCAGCAACTCCTCACGCATGGCCGTCGCGTCCCGCGGGCGGGCAGCGGGCAGCTTCTCCATGGCCTTGCGAACCACGGCCTCCAGGCGCTCGGGGACGGAGAGGTCCGGCCGCACCTCGTGGAACGCGGGCACCGGCTTGTAGAGGTGCGCGACGACGATCTCCGCCGAGGGCATCACCGGGAAGGGAGGGAAGCCGGTGAGCAGCTCGTAGAGCACGCACCCCAGGGAGTACAGGTCGCTGCGCCCGTCCGTCGGCTGCCCGCGCATCTGCTCCGGGGACATGAAGCCCGGGGTGCCCACGGACATGCCTTCCTGGGTGAGGCGCGCGTGCAGCTCGCCCCCGAGCGCGGCCAGGCCGAAGTCGAGCACCTTCACGCGCTCGCCGCCCGGGTGGGGCTCCAGGAAGAGGTTCGCGGGCTTGAGGTCGCGGTGGACGATGCCGAGCACGTGCGCGGCCTCCAGCACCTCCAGCACCTGCACGGCCAGGCCCACCGCACGCTGTACCGGCAGCGCGCCCTCGCGCATCAACAGCGAGTCCATCGTCTCGCCGGACACCTTCTCCATGGCGAGGAAGAGGAAGCCGGAGTCGAGCCCGTAGTCGTACACCTCCACGGAGCCCGGGTGGCGAAGCCGGGCCAGCACCTGGGCCTCGCGCTGGAAACGCTCGGTGAAGCCGGGGGCGCTGGCGACGTGCGGGTGCATCACCTTGAGGGCCACGTGGCGGCCCAGGCCGAGCTGCTCCGCTTCGTAGACCGCGCCCATGCCCCCCTGGCCGAGCGATCGCAGGACGCGGAAGCGCTCGGCGATGACCGTGCCCGCCGCGAGCATCAGAGCGGTACCTCGAAGATGCGGGTGGCCGCGGTGCGGCCGTGAAGCTGGCGCTCTCCGGCGGGCACCAACTCCACTCCGCTGTCGCCGATGCGCTCGCGCGTGGCCTCGCTGACGAGGATCTGCCCCGGCTGGGCCATGGACTCGATGCGCGCGGCGATGTTCACCGTGTCACCGATGACGGTGTACTCCATGCGCTTCTCGCTGCCGACGTTGCCCGCCACCGCGGGGCCGGTGTGCACGCCGATGGCGAGCTGGATTTCAATGCCCCAGCGCGCGCGCCAGCGGCGGTTGCCCACGTCGAGCCAGCGCCGCAGGTCCTCGGCCGCCTGCACCGCGCGCAGCGCGTCGTCCGGGTGCGACTGGGGCGAGCCCCACACCGCCATGATGCAGTCGCCGATGAACTTGTCGATGATGCCCCCGCGCCGCTGGATGATTTCGGTGGCGAAGGTGAACAGCTCGTTGAGCAGCGCGACGATGATCTCCGGCGGCTGGGCCTCGGACAGTTTGGTGAAGCCCACCACGTCCGCGAAGAAGATGGTGACCTCGCGGCGCTCGCCCCCGAGCCGAAGCTGGTCCGGGTTGGAGACGACCAGGTCCACCACGTCCGGAGACAGGTAGCGGCTGAGGGCCGCGCGCACCTGCGTCTGGGTGACGACCTCGCGCTCCTTGGTCTCCAGCGTCACGGCCATGCTGTCGAAGGCGCGGCCGAGGGTGCCCAGCTCGTCTCCGCGCCGGGTGACGCGCTCGCCCACACCGCGGAAGGCCCGCTCGGCGAGGGCCCGCGTCGCGGCCACGAGATCTCGAATGGGCCGGGTGAGCTGCCGGGCCCCGAGCAGTCCGGCCCCCAGCGCCACCAGCGCGGCCAAGGCGAGCGCGGTGAGGATGGACCTGCGCATCTTCGACAACGACGCGTACACCACCGACCGGGGCTGCTGCACCGCCACTGCCCAGCCCTGCCGGGAGATCACATCCAGCGCGCCGACCATCTCCAGTCCGTCCAACTGGAACTCCGAGATGGCGGCCATGTTCGTTTTGAAGGAGGAATCCCCGCTCAGCGCCGCGAAGAGCCCGTGCCGGGACAGGTCCTCGCGAGCCACCACCCGGGCGCGGTCCGCGTGGAGCACGATCCGCCGCTGGTGGTCCACGACGAAGACGTTCTCGCGCGAACCAAGGAACTTCTCACCGAGTTCCTCCATCAGATCGCACAGCGTGCGGAGCTTCACCTGCGTGCCGAGGATGGCGCGCACGGTGCCGTCCTTCTGGATGATGGGATAGAAGGCCTCGAGCACGGGCTCCCCCTGGGCGTCCGCACGCACGGCATGGCTCACGAGGTGTCCGTTGGAAGCGCGGAGTGCCTCGAGGAGCGAGGGCTCCAGCCGGGGGGCCACTCGCGGGTCCGGCACCTCGTCCGCCTTCACGGTCGTCACGCTCTGGCCGCTCGGGGCGTAGAGCGTGACGAAGTCGATGTCGTCCGGGGCCGCCAACCGGGAGCCCACCAAGGCGAAGCGCGTGGCGTCATCGCCGAGCCCAGGCTCGAAGAGGATTTGGGAGATCCCCGTGAGGTCCTGCTCGACGCGGATCAACTCGTCCCGGACGCTGCGCTGCACATCCCCGGCGATGGCTCGGTACAGGTGGAGGGCAGACTCCTTGAGGGCCTCCTCGTTGGTGTCCATCATCTTCCAGCCCAGCCCCACCAATGGTGGCAGCGCACAGAGCAGGATGAGGAGGAACAGGCGCGTGAAGAGCGGGAGGCCTCGCGGGGCCGCCGGGGTGCCCTTCTCCTCGGAGGGAGGATTGGACTGCTCCGTGCCGCGCTCCGCGCTGCGAGTCTCCACTACGGGGACAGGGTGGGCTGCCATCGCGTGTCTGGGGGCTCGGCTTTCCGAGAGACGTCGGGGGAGGAGTTCCGGCTTATCACCCCCCTGAGGTGCGGAGCGAGCCCAGAGCCCCTCCGGGCCCCCCGCCCGGTCCCTCTCCGGGGGGACGCTCCTGGAGCGAGCAGCCGGGCACCATGACCCGGACGCGATACACTCCCGGCCCGCTTCCCCGCTGAGAGGAGATTCCGTCATGCGCTTCGAGAAGACCGCTCCCGCCCGCTGGCTCGCGGCGATCCTGTTCCCGCTGCTCACGGCCTGTGGCCCCACCGACCCTGGCGGTGCCCTGCGGGCCCTCGGCGAGTTCCAGAACGGCCTCATCACCTTCTACGACGCGAACGGCGAGGGCAACTGCAGCTTTCAGCCCAGCCCGGAGAACCTGGACGTGGCCGCGATGAACATCGGCCAGTACGAGAACAGCGCGGTGTGCGGCTCGTGCGTGGAGATTGAAGGCCCCAAGGGCAACCTGCGCGTGCGCATCGTGGACTCGTGCCCGGACTGCCCCACCCGGGGCCACCTGGACCTCAGCCGCGAGGCCTTCGCGAAGATCGCCAACCCCATCGACGGCCGGGTGAACGTGCGCTGGCGCATGGTGACGTGCGACGTGCAGGGCCCCATCCGCTACCACCTCAAGGACGGGAGTTCGCAGTGGTGGACCGCCATCCAGGTGCGCAACCACCGCGTGCCCGTGACGAAGCTCGAGTACTGGAAGAACGGCGCCTGGGTGAACGTCAAGCGCGAGAGCTACAACTACTTCGTCGAGCCCGCCGGCATGGGCACCGGCCCCATCAAGGTCCGGGTGACGGCCTCGGACGGGCAGACGCTGGAGGACACGCTGCCGGGAGCGAACTCCAACGCGCTCTACGACGGGGCGGCCCAGTTCAAGGCGGGCTGAAAAAGTGAAATAGTCGAGGCCATGAGTCTGCCGGCACAGGGGGCCGTGGTCTCGCCCATCGCGCAACGCCGTGTCGAGCTGGCGGGCCAGTTCCACGGCCGCACATCCGAGCTGTTGCGCCTGGAGCCGGGCAGGCTGCGCTTCTCGTTGGGGGTGTCGCTGGCGGAGCTGCGGCTGCCCTTCCACATCACCCCCGAGGCCGCCGCGCTCTTTCCCCAGGGCGTGCGCCAGCTCGCGGTGATGCTGCTGTCCCGGCACCGGGACCTCGTCTCCACCGGGGAGTTCGATCGCTTCCTGCTGGTGGAGGAGTACGCCACCCTGCCCCCGCTGCCGCCGACGCTGTCGCCCGGCACGGGCGGCCCGGACACGCGAGCCACCGCGGACCTGGCCACGCTCACGCACCCGCTGCTTACCGGCGGGGTGATGGCGGCCTGGCTGGGACCGGGGGGCGGAGGACGCTCGCTGGTGGCGCTGGTCATCGAGCTGATGCGGCGCGCCTTCGTGGAGATGAAGGAGTCGCGCGGGCGCGAGGAGACACCGGCCCTGGTGCCGTTGATGTTGTCCTCGCTGCTGCCGGGCGTGGAGGGCGCGCTGCGCACGCTGGAGTTGCCGGCCCTGGTGCAGCGCCAGTGGGTGACGGGCACGGCCACCGGCCTGTACCTCGCGCTGCGGCTGGGCGTGGAGCGGGCGGTGCGCGAGGCCCAGCCCTCCGAGGCGCTCGCCGCGCGCATCGAGTCGGCACTGGGGCCCATGGCGGTGCTGGGAGGCACGAAGCTGCTGCTGACGGGCGGCTCCACGCTCTACGGCTGCGAGCTGCTGGCCGGAGTCCCCGAGGCGGAGAAGCTGGTGGCCCAGTATCCCGGCGGCCTGCCGGTGGACACGGTGCGGGCCACGCTGGAGCAGGTGCTCTCGAAGGACGAGGTGCTGGCGCGCAAGGCCGAGCTGGCGGTGGGCCTGAGCGCCCTGCGCGAGTCCCTGGTGCGCGCGGTGCGCCTGGGCGAGGGCGGCGGTTTCCAGGCGGCCCTGACGGAGTATCTGCGGGCGCTCGCCACCCGCCCCGCGGAGCTGACGGCCCTGCTCGCCGGGGACAAGGAGCGCAAGCATCTGGTGAAGGAGCTGCGGACCTACACGGACACGCTGAAGGGCGCCTCGGCCGAGGCGCTGAACGACGTGGCCGCCCGCCTCAAGGAGTATTCGGCCAAGGATCCAGCGGCGATGGCCGGGCTCTCGCGAGCCAAGGCGCACACCCGCTACGCGAGCGCCGCCACCGGGTTCGTCTGTGACCTGTGGCTGGAGCGCTCCGTGTTCCCGCTGCGGCGCATGATGGAGGCGCGCACCGGCGAGGAGGTGGAGGGCGGGCTGGAGGCGGAGTACCAGGCCGGACGGCTCTACCAGCTCTCCACGAAGCCGGGGCCGCTGCTGCGCTCGGCGGTGAGCGCCCCGGTGGCGCACCTGTTCGTGGACGTGAAGGACTTCACCCGGCGCACGCAGTTGCTCGGCGGCGCGGCGATGGCGGACTTCCTGCGGCGGGAGTTCTACCTGCCCATCCTCGCCGACGCGAAGGCGCTCTATGGGGGCATGTCGCAGCTGACCGACAAGGGAGGCGTCTCGGTCAACAACCTGCTGGGAGACGCGCTCTCGCTGAGCGGGACGGTGGACCGGTTGGTGGCGCTCGGGGTGGCCATCCGCCGCCAGCTCGTGTCCTACGAGAAGCGCCTGGCGCAGACCATCTCCCGCGAGCAGGTGGAAGCGGGGCTGAAGGCCATCGAGGAGGAGTACGAGCGCAAGCTGCAAGCGGCCCGGCCGGGGGTGCGCGCCATCATCCAGCGGGAGAAGGAGGCGGCGCTGGCGCGAGGCCGGGGCGAGGGCCTGGAGGCGGGCGTGTTCATCTCGTACGGCCCGGCGCCGCTGATCATCACGCTGGAGGATGACGTGTTCGGCCTCTCCAAGGTGGCGATCGCGGATCGCATCAACGAGAGCGCCCGGGGCACGGCGCGCTCGGGGGCGGCGCGGGCGAAGGCGGACGCGCTGCTCACGCAGGAGCGGCAGCGGCGGGGCAACCCCTGGCTGGCGCATCCCTGGCTGGTGTTCGTGGGCGCGCCGCTGTCCGTGCAGGTGCCCTACTCCGCCGAGGCCGAGGCCCGTGCGGCGCTGAAGGCGGGAGACGTGGAGGGCGCGAGGCGGGCGTTGGAGCAGTCGCTGCGGGACGCGTTGGAGGACGCCGCGAAGCAGGGAGAGGACGCGCCGGGAGACATCTACAACGCGGGCGTCGCGGTCTCCGAGGAGACGCTGCTGGCCTACCAGGAGACGGTGGGGGATCAGCGCTTCTTCTGCCAGGTCGAGGTGGCGCCGGACACGCTGCATCCGGACATCCACCAGCGCTACTTCTTCCCGCCCGAGCCCTTGAAGCTGACAGTGGGCTTCCACCCGACGGGCGAGCTGGCGGAGGTGTTCCGGTACGCCGGCCGGGTGATGTTCAAGGGACTCGAGCGGAAGGGCGGGATGGGAGTCTGGGAGCTCGTGGACGAGCACGGCGTGGGCCGGCTCTTCGCACGGCACCACGCCTCGGAGTGGCTCCGGGCCCGCTGGCGGGCGGCCTGATTACAGCCGCTGCAGGGAGAAGCGCGAGCGGACCTTCATGCCGCCCATGCCGCCCATGGACTGGTCCATGACCTGGGTGCCCTCGATGCGGACGAGCCGGCCGGCCGCCACGTCGAAGCCGGTGGTCACGTCCACGTCGACGTTCATGCCCATGCTCGCGCCCGAGCCGCCGCCCTTGCCCGGCTTGCCGCCGCCCATGTTCATCCCGCCCATGCCGCCCATGTCCATCCCGCCCATGGCCTGAGCGCCCTCGTCCTCGTCACCGGCCTCCACGTCGGCGCCGCCGAGCTCGCTCTCCTCGCCGGCCTCGGCGGGGACCTCGGTCTTCTGGGCCACGGTGGTGCGCATCTGGGCCAGGTTGTTCTCGATCTCGGCGAGCGTCGTCGCCATGGCGCCCATGGGCGTGGTCACCTCGTAGCGGCCACCCGGCGTCATGTCGCCCTCGGGGAGCACCATCATGTCGAAGATCTGCTTGGGGAGGACGTCCACGGAGGGATCCTCCTCCTTGATCTTCACGGCCTTGAGCGCCGGAGGCGGCGCCTTCTTCTCCTCCATGGCCAGGGTGATGGTGCCCTTCTTCGGGTCCACCGCGGCCACCACTTCCACGCGCGTGTCGCCCGCGGTCATCGAGGCGCTGGCGCCCCGGGGGCCCGCCTTCAGGTTGTGCACGCCCACCACGGTGCGGCCTTCCTGGATGTAGACCGTCACCATCTTGTAGAACTTCGCGTTGCCCTTGCGGTCCACCTCGGCCTTCACCTTCTTCGCCGCGGCGGGGATCTTGTCGATGGTGGTGACGCGCTTGTCGGCGCCGACCAGGTCCATCTTCTCGAGGGTGAGCTCCACCTCGGCGGTGCCATCCGGGCGCACCGAGAGCACCTTCTGGCTGAAGACGGACTGGACCTTCATCCGCACGTTCATGCCGCCCTTGCCCATCTCCATGCCGGGCATCTGCATGCCCATGCCGGGCATCCCGCCCATGCCGCCGGGCATCTTCATCTCGATGGTGGAGTCATCCTCGTACTGGAAGCGATGCACATCCCCCTTCTTCCACTGATAGTTCAGCTCCACGGCGGAAGCGGAGCCAGAGGCGAACAGCACCAGAGCGGCAGCGAGACTGCGAGCACCAAAACGCATGGGGAACCCCCCTCCCAGGGGATGAACGCGGGCCAGGGGCCCGGACCGTTCAGCATGATTGTCACGGATGGCACTCGGGACGTCGAGCGGCCGGAAATATTCTAGAGTGGGGGCCGTGACGGACGCGCCCGACACCCTCCTCGACGGCAGCCACACCGTGCTCACCCCCGAGTACGTGGAGTTCCGCTTCACGCTCGCGGGCCTCTACTCGCGCTTCCTCGCGTGGCTGATGGACGCGCTCATCGTCGGCGCCTGCACGATGGCCCTCGTGATGGGGCTGAGCATGGCGCTGTTCGCCACCCCCGGCTTCGCCAGCGCCGTGGGCTTCGTCCTCTACTTCCTGGTGGACTGGGGTTATGGCATCGCCCTGGAGACGGCCTGGAGCGGGCAGACGGTGGGCAAGCGGGTGATGGACCTGCGCGTCATCCAGCGCAGCGGCGTGCGCATCGGCTTCTACCACGCCGCACTGCGCAACCTGGCGCGGCCGGTGGACCGGCTGCCCTTCTTCTACCTGGTGGGCGGAGTGACGGCGCTGCTGTCCGGCTCGCAGCAACGGCTGGGGGACATGCTCGCAGGCACCATCGTCGTGCGCGAGCGCCGCCTCAAGGCGCCCTCGGCCCTCGGGGCCCCGGCGGACGAGGGGCTGCTGGCGGATCCCCTCTTCGTCTCCCGGGTGAAGCGGTTGAGCGCCGAGGCGCGGGAGCTGGTGCTCTCCGCGGCCCTGCGGCGCGAGGAGCTGCGGATGGAGGCCCGCCTGCGCCTCTTCTCCGCGCTCGGCACGAAGCTGCAGGAGCTGCTGGCCCTGGAGAAGCCGGCCCACCTCTCGGACGAGAAGTGGACGCTGCTGGTGGCCGCGGCCCTGCTGCCCTCCCCCGGCACCCGGCCCGGGGGCACGGCGCGTGCGGTGGCCTGGGACTAGAAGTAGACGGCCGTGCCGCCCGACAGGATGAGCGACGTCTGCACCTGCTCCGACAGCGACAGGTAGACGTTGAACTGCGCCCGGGCGCCCAGGCTGATGGAGTCGGACACGAAGAACTCGATGCCCGCGTTGGGCCCGACGCCGAAGAAGCTCGAGTCTCCCTGCGGCTTGAAGACGTGCAGGTAGCTCAGGTCCGCGCCCAGGTAGGGCCGGATGGACTCCTCCAGGAAGAGGTAGCGGATGCCGAGCGAGGGGGCCAGGCCCACCACCCGCTTCCCGCTGATGGGATCCTCCGGGAAGGCGATCTTCGTCAGCGAGACGGCCTCGAAGCCGCCCTCGATGTAGAGGCTGGCGTCGAAACCGAGGAACACGGTGTCGTTGAGGGTGGCCGTGTTGTTGAAGCTCATGTAGCCAGCCGACAGGCCGAGGCTGCGGTTGGCGAACTGGGCGTGGGCGGGGGTGGCCGCGAAGAAGGCCACCGAGAGGCCAAGGACGAGCAGAAGCGAGCGCATGGGGCCGGACTCTAGCGTCCCCCGGCGGTGGCTAAACCACTGAAACCGCACGGAATCTCCTGGTTGGGGGGCGTTGATCCGGGTGGGGGGCCTCTCCTACACTCCCACCTGTCATGTCTGCCCTCCGCTCCGTCCTCGCCATCCCCCTGTTCCTGGCCTCCGCCTGCGTCACCACCCCGCCTCCGTCCGACCGGGCCCTCGTGAACAACGAGCTGTGCACGCAGGAGATCGCCAGGGGGGATCTCAAGCAGGCCGAGGTGTATTGCGACCTCGGACTGGAGTTCGCTCCCCAGTACGCGGACCTGTGGGCCAACAAGGGCCTCATCGCCATGTACTCGGGCAACAAGAAGCTGGCGAGGGATCACTTCATCAAGGCCATCCGCTTCAACCAGGATCACGCGGCCTCGTACATGAACCTGGGCAAGCTGTACCTGGACGAGCAGGCCTACGGAAAGGCCCACGACAGCTTCCAGCGCGCGCTGAAGGTGAACCCCGACTACATCGAGGCCCGCTACAACCTGGGGCTCACCTACATCAACCTGAAGAAGCTGGACAAGGCGGAGAAGGAGTTCCTCACCCTGCTGGTGGTGGACCCCAACAACGCCCAGGCCCACCATGACCTGGGCATCGTGCGCTACCACCAGGGCAGCCCGGACGAGGCCGCCGCGGAGATGCTGAAGTCCGTGCAGCTCGCCCCCAACCTGAACCCCGAGTGGTGGAACAACCTGGGCGCGGTGCAGATGGAGCTGGCCCGCTATCCGGACGCCGTGCATTCCTTCGGGAGCTGTGTGGCGCTCAAGGAGGACCACGCGGTGTGTCTCAACAACCTGACCATCGCCAAGAAGAAGGCGGCCCTGGCGGACGCGGGCCTCAAGCAGTTCCGCGACACGCAGCGGGCGGAGGGCAGCGCGGAGTCCCTCTTCATGCTGGCGCGCAAGTACAAGGACGAGGGGCTGCTGGCCGACGAGGAGCGGACCTACAAGAGTTGCCTCAAGCAGGACGGCAAATACGCGCCCTGCCACTACGGCCTGTTCGAGATCTACGCGAACGGCCAGAAGCGCCAGCACGCCGAGGTTGCGTGCAAGAACTTCCTCAAGTACGGCTCGGTGGAGGATTTCCCCACGGAGTCGGAGACGTGCGAAAAGTTCCTCAGCGCGCAGTCGTACTAGCGCCCGCCCGGAACCTCGCCCCCCGCCATCGCGATGAGCGTCAGGCTAACCGTCAAGCAGAGCAGTGAAGCCGGTGGACAACCCACCGAGTTCGTCCTGGACGACGCCGTCATCACCCTGGGCCGCGACAAGGCCTGCCAGGTGGTGCTGGCGCAGCAGGCCGTGTCGCGCAGCCATGCCCGCATCACCCAGGAAGGCAACCTCTTCTTCCTGGAGGACCTGGGCAGTGCGTACGGCACGCAGGTGAACGGCAAGCCGCTGCCCAAGGGCGAGAAGCGGCTGCTGCGCAACGGTGACGTCATCGTCATCGCGCAGTTCGACGTGCGCTTCGACAAGGTGGCGGAGCTGCCGCACGACGTGGAATCGCAGAAGACGTCCTTCGTCGCCCGCAACATGGTGAAGGACGTGATGCGGGGCCTGTCGGGTGGCGAGGAGCGCTACCTGCGGGTGATGAACGGCCCGCGCGAGGGCGAGCGCCTGGAGGTCAACGACGCCCAGGAGTTCGTCATCGGCCGGGACGACTCGGCGGACGTTGTGTTCCGGGACGATCTCATCTCGCGGCGGCACGTGAAGGTGCGGCGCGACTGGTCGGGCACGCACGTGGAGGACCTGGGGAGCCGCAACGGCATCAAGGTCAACCGCAAGCGGATCAACCGCAAGACGCTGAAGGACGGGGACGAGCTGGAAGTCGGTGGCGTCCGCTTCGTCTACGTGTGCCCGTCCGAGGCGCCCGAGGAGCAGTCCGAGGCGCTGTCCGTGCAGGTGGCCTCCTCGGAGGAAGAGCCCAGCTCGAGGACGAGTCCGCTGCCGGCCGCGCGCGAGCGCCCGTCGTCGGGGAAGCGAGCGGCGGCCACCGGGAAGCCGGCGGAAGAGCCCGCGGAGGCCGAGCAGGAGGCGGCGGCCAGCGGTGAGCCGGAGGCCGAGGAGCCCGCCGCGGCACAGCCGGAGCCGGTGGCCGAGCCGGAGGCCCCGGTGGAGGAGCCCGTGAGGCCCGCGCCGCCGCCGCCCGTGATTCGCCGGAACGAGCCGGCGCAGGACGAGGTGGCCGAGACGGATGTGAAGCGCTACATCCCGCTGGTGGCGCTGGGAGTCATCTTCGTGATGGCGATGGGCGTGCTGATCGCCCTGTTCGTGGGCGTCTGAGCGCCCCACCCTGTACCTCCCTCCCCCCCTCTCACGCATCCCCCCCTCTCCCACCGGGAGAGGGTCGGGGTGAGGGTGCCGGGAGCACCCGGGTTCCCCACTACCGGATGGAGATACGCGCCACCGGCTGGATGTTGAGCTCCGGCGACAGCTCCTGGAAGGAGACGACGGAGAAGGGCGGGTTGAACTCGTACTCGAGCAGCTTGCGGACGTAGCGCCGGATGTCCATGGCGGTGAGGATGACGGGGCGCTGCGCGCTGGGCGGCAGGTGGCCGCACTCGGACTTGACGGCCTGGACGATCTCCTGGGCGATGTCCGGCTCGAGGGCCAGGTGGGTACCGGCGGAGGTGCGCTTGATGGAGCCGCGAATGGCCTCCTCGATCTGCGGATCCAACAGGTAGACGACCAGGGTGCCGGTGCCGCGGGCGAACTTGTGGGACACGTAGCGCCGCAGGCTGGAGCGCACATGCTCGGTGAGCATGACGTTGTCGGCCTCGACCTGGCCGTACTCGGCGAGGGCCTGGAGGATGCCGCGCAGGTCGCGGATGGAGATCTCCTCCTCCACGAGGCGCCCGAGAATGTCCGTGAGCTTGAGCACGGTGACGACCTTGGGAACCACTTCCTTCACGATGGCGGGGAAGGCCTTCTCCAACTGGTCGAGCATCGACTGCGTCTCCTGGACGCCGATGAACTCGCGCGCCTGGCGGCGCAGCACGGCGGCCAGGTGGAGGATGATGTAGCCGGGCACATCCCAGGTGGTGAGGCCCGCGGCCTCGAGCGTGCCCTTGTGATGCTCGGGTACCCACGCGGCGGACTGGCGGGTGGCGGGGTTGATGGCCTCGAAGCCCTGGATGTTCATCAGCTTCAGACGCTCGACGGTGTCGTTGACGAGCACGTGGCCCAGGGTGGCCTGGCCCGTCACCACGGGCACTTCGTTGATCTGAATCTGGTAGGCGCCGGGAGGCAGGTTCGAGTTGCCGCGGGCACGCACGCCCGGGAAGCGCACGCCCATTTCGACGAAGAGGCCGTCGCGCATGAAGGGGATGAGCTCGAAGAGGAACTTGCCGTTGTCCTGGCGCGAGTCCACGTAGGGCACCAGGGCGTCGGAGACCTCCAGGACGATGGGCGTGACGACGGGGATGAAGAGCTCGGAGTCCGGGTTGATGGCCTCCTTGGGCTGCGGCTCGGTGGCCGAGGGCGTCTCTCCCTCGGGCGTCTCGCCGGTGAGGCCCGCGGCCTCGCCCGCCGCCAGCTCATTCTGCTTCTTCATCATCGACCAGGCGCCGTAGCCGGCGCCGGCCGCGAGCAGGAAGAAGGGAATCTTGGGCAGACCGGGGATGAGGCCGAGCACCACGAGCATGCCCGCGGCGATGGCGATGGCCTTCGGGTAGGCGGTGAGCTGCGTGCCCACGTCCTTGCCGAGGTGGTTGCCCTCCTCGTCGCCGCCCACGCGCGTCACGATGATACCGGCGCAGGTGGAGATGAGGATGGCGGGAATCATTCCGACCAGACCGTCACCGATGGTGAGCAGCGTGTACTTCTCGGCCGCGGCGCCCACCTCCATGCCCTTCTGCATCACGCCGATGATGAGGCCACCGACGATGTTGATGACGGTGATGATGATGCTGGCGATGGCGTCGCCCTTCACGAACTTCATCGCGCCGTCCATGGCGCCGAAGAGCTGGCTCTCGCGCTCCAGGTCGCGGCGCTTGCGCTTGCCCTCGTCCTGGTCGATGGAGCCGGCGCGCAGATCCGCGTCGATGGACATCTGCTTGCCGGGCATGGCGTCCAGGGTGAAGCGCGCGGCCACTTCGGCGACGCGCTCGCTGCCCTTGGCGATCACGATGAAGTTGACGATGACGAGGATGACGAAGATGACCAGACCCACGACCATGTTGCCCGCCACCACGAAGTGACCGAAGGCCTCGACCACCTCGCCCGGGTCTCCGGTGAGCAGGATGAGCCGCGTCGTGGAGATGGTGAGCGCCAGCCGGAATATCGTGGTGATGAGCAGCAGCGTCGGGAACACCGACAGCCGCAGGGCCGTGGGGACGTACAGGGAGATGAGCAGCAGCACCACCGAGATGCTGATGTTCAGGGTGAGCAGCACGTCCAGCAGCAGCGGCGGCAGCGGGACGATCATCATCCCGATGATGGCCACCACCACGCACGCCAGGACGATGTCGGAGTACTTGGACAGAAAGCTGTTGCTGTTGCTCTGGGCGGACATTCAGTCCGCAATCCTAGCGAGACCCGGTTACTTTCCCAAGCCTCCACCCCACCTACTCCGCCGCCGGACGCTTTCCAGCATCCAGGCAGGCGTGCCGGCTACTCCTTGCGGCCCCCGGCGACGGCGGCATCCCGCTGGGCGTCCTCGGCGCTCTGGAGGGCCGCGGCGGCCAGGACACGCGCACGCTCCGTCAGGGGATCCTTGTTCTCCGGGTCCAACTCCACCACGCGCGTGAAGTCGTGGACGGCGTCCATGATGTTGCCCAGGCGCAGGTGGACCTCCCCCCGGTTGATCAGCGCCGCGGTGTCCGCGTCATTGAGGCGGATGGCCTCGTTGAAGTGCACCAGCGACTCGTCGAGCTCGTCCACCGCCAGGCACGTGGCCCCCAGGGCCGTGCGGTAGTAGCCCTCCGTGGGATCCAGCGCCAACAGCTCCTGGAAGATGACACGCGCCTCGTCGTAGCGCCCCTGCTCGTACATCTGGAAGCCCTGCATCGCATGCTGGAGCAGGTCGGGCGCGGAGACATCAGGGTCGGAGTTCGCCATGTGGGTGGAAACCGGAAGAAGTCAACCTCGATGCTACTACGAGCTTCCGAACCGACGGAAGCTCCCTACCGGAAAAACAGGACAGGCCTCACAGGAGCGTCCTCCCGGGACGCGGCCTTCCGTAAGATGGGGTGCATGGACCTCGCGCACGCCCAGGAAATCTTCGAGCAGCTCTACTCAAGCTTCTCCGGCTACGACATCGCCCGGCACGAGAAGGAACGGATGGGACTGCAGGAGGCGGCTACCACCTACGGCGAGGTGATTCCGCCGGCCTTCCACGACGTGATGCTCGCGGCCGCTCCCAAGGAGGGCGAGGTCTTCTTCGACCTGGGCTCCGGAACGGGCAAGGCGACGTTCCTGGCCGCCCTCACCTTCCCGTTCCGCCGGGTGGTGGGCATCGAGCTGCTCCCCGGCCTGGGGGATGCGGCGCGCAAGGTGCTGAGCCACTACGACGCGGAGATCCGCCCCCGCCTGGGGCCGGAGCACCAGCAGCAGCGCATCGACTTCATCGATGGGGACTTCCTGGCCACGGATCTCTCCGAGGCCGACGTGCTGTTCGCCCATGGCACCTGCTACGGCCCCGAGCTCATCGCGAAGCTCACCCACAAGCTGGAGGAGCTCAAGCCCGGGGCGAGGGTCGTCATGGCCGGCCAGACGCTGGCCTCTCCCGAGCTCGTCTTCCAGAAGATGAAGGTGATGAAGACGGACTGGGGCTCGGCGCTCGCGGCGGTGTACCAGCGCCGCTAGCCCCACCCGCCTGGAGGCGGCTACTTCTTGGCCGCCCCCGCCTGCTGGAGCATCGTCAGGGTGGCGCGCGCGCGCTTGGTGTTCTCGCGCTTGGCGTCGGGATCCAGCTTCAGCGCCGTCTGGATGTCCTGGATCGCCGCGGGCACGTTGCCCTCGCGCAGGAACAGCTCGCTGCGCCCCACCAGGGCATCCACGTTGCCGATGTTGAGCTCGAGCGCCCGGGTGTACTCGTCCTTGGCCTCGGCGTACTTCTCGAGGTGGGCGTAGGTCGACGCCAGGTTGCAGTGGAAGACGCTGTCGTGGGGGGAAGCGGCGACCAGCCCCTTGAAGATGTCCAGGGCGTCTTGAAGCTTCCCGGTCTTCAGCATGTCGTGACCGCGCGTGGCGATCTCGTAGAGCATCTCCTGGGACAGGCCGAGGAACTCCGCCGGGGTGATCTCCCCGACGACGAGCTTCTCACCGAGCTCTTCCGAAATGACGCGCGTGGTACCTGCGGACTTCTGCGGGGTATTGCTCACGGGAGCACCTGTGGGAAAAAAAGACGGGAGGGCCGCGCAGGACCCCCCCGCCTGATGAGTCTAGACCAGAGCTCAGAACGTCAGGTAGCGGTTCTGGGAGACGCTCCGGGTCAGGTCACGCAGGGACGCCGCCTTGTCGAGCATGCGGCCGATGTCCTCGAAGCTGGTCTTCAGGTTGCTCTGGCGGCGATCCACCCAGCAACCGCCGCGCGGGCCACCGGGGGTGGGGCGCTCGAAGGGGTTGTTCTTCTCGAGCTTCTCGGTGAGCTTGCGCAGGGTGTCGAAGAGCTTGGACATCTGCTTGAAGAGGTCGCCGAGCTTGCCGAGGAAGTCGATCGGCTTCTGGGTGTCCGTGGGCTTGTTGGTGCCGGGGGCCGGGGCGCCCGCGGCCAGGTTGTTGCCGAGCTTGAAGGACTCACCGCCGTTGTTGCTGCCGATGATCTCCTTGCCGGTGAAGGACCAGTCGTCGGTCTCCTTGCCCATGACGAAGACGTCCTTGCCGCCGAAGCTGTTGACGTTGGCGTAGCCGTCCTGGGTGACGGGGCCCGTCTTGCCCTTGCCCTTGTCGATGTCGGTGACCTGCACGCGGTCGTTGCCGGAGATGATCTCCAGCTTGGCAGAGACCGTCATGCCGTTGCCGTAGGGGGCGGTGGTGCAGTTGATGCGGGTGCCGTCGCCGAGCACGAAGGTGCTGTCGCGCTTGAAGTCCCACTTGCCGCCGTCGCCCTCGTCCACGTGCGGGTCGCCCCAGACGCGGGTGTTCTTGCCGTCCGGACCGGTGATCTTCCACTCGAACTGGCTGGTGGCCTCGATCTTGTAGCCGCCCGGCGTGGTGATGACGCCGTTCTTGTCCGTCTTCAGGCTGCCCGACGGGTGGGAGGCATCACCGGGCGTCGGCGTCGCGGGCGTGGCAGGACCCTTGCCGACGACCGAGTAGAAGATGTCCATGATGGACCGGTCCTTGCGGAACACATCATTCTCGACCGTGGTGTTGGTCGGCGCGGCGGTCTGCGTGGTGGCCGCCGTGGTCTGCACCTGGCCGGCGTCCTTGGTGGCGCCCAGGGTCTGCAGCTCCGCGGTGTTGGTCCGGGCCAGGGTCGTGGTGTTCGGAGAACCACCGATCTTCGTCGACATGATGTTCGTCCTTTCTTTCGCTGGTGCGCGGCAGGGCCTACGCACCGGGTCAAGACATCTTGTGGGTGCGGCGCCGAAGCGCCGCATGCTGTGCTTCAGTTATTTCCATTATCGAGCCACCCCGCCGAAGGTTTCCTGTGACCTCGCGGAAGTGCTTTTTCCCCCTTGAAATCCCCTGATGTCCCCAGGGCCGGGAGTGGAAACCAGGGGCCGGGAAGCCGTCAAGTCCGCCCTGTCCGGGGAAAATGGCCGCCAAAGCGAAACCGGCCCCACGTGACCTCTCAGGGAGGGCCATGTGAGACCGGTTCGGACTGCTCCGCGAATGCTTCGAATCGGCGGCCCGCCTGGCTGCTTCCTTCCTCGTGAAGGAGGAGCTGCGTGCGCTCCGGCTCCTTTTCGGAGTTTCCAGCGGATTTTCCGGTGCATTTCCCGGCGCGGGGCTCCGAGGAGGCGCGGGACAGCGTCCGGGGAGCAAGCGCCCCAAAAGCGAAACCGGCCCCGCGAGGCCTCTTATCGAGGACCGCGAGACCGGTTCGGACTACCCAACGGCCTGGAGTGCTATCAGCCGCCGATGTTGCGGATGACGGACATCGCCATCTCGTGCATCTGCTTCATCATCTGCGTGATGAGCTGGGTGAGCTCCTGCTCCTTCTGCATCTTCATCTGCGCCTCGAGGAACGGCTTCATCTCGGCGGGGGCGTTGGCCAGCATGTCCTGCTGAGCCTTCGACAGACCGCCCATGGCGCTCATACCGGCGTTGGCGATGGAGCTGAGGGACATTGAAGTTCTCCTGGAAAATCAGTGGTTTGGATTCGAGTGGGGCGCGAAACAGCGACCTGACAAAATGATTATCGGACCCGCCCCTCAGGAGTTTCCTCCTTCTTTTTCCGGGGCATTTTTTTTCGGCGTCGCGCAGCCCCGCGCTTCGTCATGCCCGAGCAAGATAGAACCCTTCCGCCATTCGCCTCTCGACCTCCCTCGGGACGAAGACTGGACGGAGCCTTTTCAGAATGATCCTCCGCAACGTCACAGATGAGGACCTTCCCATCTTCTTCGAACACCAGCGCGACCCGGAAGCGCTGCGCATGGCCGCATTTCCATCGCGGGAGCGCGACGCGTTCATGACCCACTGGCGCACAAAGGTTCTCCGCCCTGAAAACGTCACCCGCACCATCGTCATGGGCAGCGTGGTCGTTGGGAACATCGGCAGTTGGGAACAGGATGCCAGGCGCTTCGTCGGCTACTGGATGGGTCGCGAGCATTGGGGCAAAGGCATCGCCACTCGGGCCCTCTCTGAGTTTCTCGTGCTCGAGCCCACCCGGCCGCTTCATGCGTGGGTCGCTCTCCACAACCTCGCGTCGATCCGCGTCCTCGAGAAGTGTGGCTTCCACGCCATGCTCACCGAGAACCCGAATCACCCGGGTGGAGTTGCCGAAGTCCTCATGAGGCTCGGTTCGACGTAGTGGAACAGCCCTGGGGCCCCAAAGCGAAACCGGCCCCGCGAGCCCTCTTATCGAGGACCGCGAGACCGGTTCGGACTACCCAACGGCTGGGGTTGCTATCAGCCGCCGATGTTGCGGATGACGGACATCGCCATCTCGTGCATCTGCTTCATCATCTGCGTGATGAGCTGGGTGAGCTCCTGCTCCTTCTGCATCTTCATCTGCGCCTCGAGGAACGGCTTCATCTCGGCGGGGGCGTTGGCCAGCATGTCCTGCTGGGCCTTCGACAGACCGCCCATGGCGCTCATACCGGCGTTGGCAATGGAGCTGAGGGACATTGAAGTTCTCCTGGAAAATCAGTGGTTTGGATTCGAGTGGGGCGCGAAACAGCGACCTGACAAAATGATTATCGGACCCGCCCCCCAGGAGTTTCCTCCTTCTTTTCCGGATCATTTTTTTGGGGCCGCGCGCAGGCCTGGTTCCAGTACCTTCGCGAGCGCACCATGACGACGGACACAGGAGAACCCACGGGCACGCGTCCAGCGAGGATCCACCGCGGTGACGTGTTCTGGATCGGGCCGGATGACTCGCGAGGGCCTGTCCCGAGCTACTCCCATCCCCACGTGGTGGTGCAGGACGACGTCTTCAACCACTCGCGCATCACGACCGTGGTCGTGTGCGCACTGACGTCGAACCTGCACCGGGCGAACGAGCCGGGAAATGTCCTGCTCGAGGTGGGCGAGGGAAACCTTCCCAAGCAGAGCGTCGTGGTCGTGTCGCAGATCTCCTCGGTCGACAAGGCCCGCCTGGGTGAACGGATCGGGTCGCTGTCCGACGCGCGGGTGGAGCAGATCCTGGCCGGCCTGCGATTCCAGCAGGCGTCGTTCTTCGAGCGGTAGCGAACGGCTCCTTCGCAACAGCCGCGAGGAGCCCTGGGGCCCAAAAGCGAAACCGGCCCCGCGAGGCCTCTTATCGAGGACCGCGAGACCGGTTCGAACTACCCAACGGCCTGGAGTGCTATCAGCCGCCGATGTTGCGGATGACGGACATCGCCATCTCGTGCATCTGCTTCATCATCTGCGTGATGAGCTGGGTGAGCTCCTGCTCCTTCTGCATCTTCATCTGCGCCTCGAGGAACGGCTTCATCTCGGCGGGGGCGTTGGCCAGCATGTCCTGCTGAGCCTTCGACAGACCACCCATGGCGCTCATACCGGCATTGGCGATGGAGCTGAGGGACATTGAAATTCTCCTGGGAATTCGGGGGGTTGGATTCGAGTGGGGCGCGAAACAGCGACCTGATGAAATGATTATCGGCCCTGCCCCTCAGGAGTTTCCTCCTGCTTTTTCCGGGGCATTTTTTTTCGGCGCCGCGCAGCGACAGGGCCCAAAAGCGAAACCGGCCCCGCGAGGCCTCTTATCGAGGACCGCGAGACCGGTTCGGACTACCCAACGGCCTGGAGTGCTATCAGCCGCCGATGTTGCGGATGACGGACATCGCCATCTCGTGCATCTGCTTCATCATCTGCGTGATGAGCTGGGTGAGCTCCTGCTCCTTCTGCATCTTCATCTGCGCCTCGAGGAACGGCTTCATCTCGGCGGGGGCGTTGGCCAGCATGTCCTGCTGAGCCTTCGACAGACCACCCATGGCGCTCATACCGGCATTGGCGATGGAGCTGAGGGACATTGAAATTCTCCTGGGATTTCGGGGGGTTGGATTCGAGTGGGGCGCGAAACAGCGACCTGACAAAATGATTATCGGGCCCGCCCCTCAGGAGTTTCCTCCTTCTTTTCCGGATCATTTTCCGGGGCCGCGCGCAGCCCGCCTGGCCTTCCCCCCCTCATCGAGAGGAATCAAGAGCGGCCCCGACGAACGGGCCATGCGCCTCCATGGGCCAGGCCCACGGAACGAGCACGAGGAGCACGACGAGCATCAGCACGGTGAGGGGGCCTCCGAGCCGGAAGAAGTCGCTGAACCGGTAGCGCCCGGGGCCGTACACCAGCATGCAGCTCGGCTCGAGCGGGGTGATGAACGAGCAAGAGGCGGCGAGCGCGATCCCCATGGCGAACGTGCGGGGGTTCACGCCCAGCGCCGCGGCGGCGCTCAGCCCGACGGGCAACATCACGAGCGCGGCGGCCTGGTTGCTCATCGGAACGGAGAGGACCACGGTCAACAGCATGATGCAGAGCAGCACCAGCCGCGGCCCCCCCACTCCCGAGAAGCTCGGCCGCGAGGCCTCCGAGCCATTGCCCCGTCCCGCTCTTCTCCATGGCGACGCCGAGCGCCATCATCGAGCCAATCAACAGCACCACCCGCCAGTCGATTCGGAATGCGCGCTTCGGATCCAGGCAGCCGGTGAGGACCATGAGGAGGACTCCCGCCACGCCCGCGGCGGCCAGCGGCACGAGCCCGGACGAGCCGAGGACGAGCGCGGTGACGAAGATGGAGAGGGCGAGGAAGGCCTTGGAGTGGAGAAACGCGGGGTCCCGAGCCGGCCGCTCCTCCTTGCGGACACCCGTCCGGGTGGGCAGGACCACCGGCGCCAGCAGGAGGATGAGGGTGACACCGAGGAGCGCCGCGGGCAGGCCGGCCGGAGTGAGCTCGACGAGGCCAATGGGGTCCATCCCGAGGTCGTCGAGACGTGCGGAGACCACCAGGTTCGTCGAGGTCCCATACAGGAATCCCATGCCGCCCAGGATGGAGGCGAAGGCGAGGGGCATGAGCACCCCGCTCCGCCGCAGGCCGACGGCCTTCGCTCCTCGGAGCGCCACGGGGAGGAAGGCCGCCGTGGTGACCGTGTTGGGGACGAAGGCCGAGAACACCGCCACGAGCACCATCATCCCCAGGAGGAACCCCCGAGGGCCGAGCCGGTTCAGGCGGGCCAGCCAGTTGCCGGCCCTGTGCATCACCCCCGTCGCCGACAGCCCCTCCGTCATCGCCAGGAGCGCGAAGATGAAGATGACCGTCTCGTTGGAGAACCCGGCGAAGGCCTCCGCGGGCGTCAGCACTCCCGTCAGCGCGAGCAGGCAGACGATGGAGAGCGCCGTCACCTCCAGGGGAATCGCCTCGATGGAGAAGAGGACGATGCCGATGAAGACGATGGCCAGCACGAGGGCGATCCCAGTCATGTCGAAACGCTCCTGGAGGACGTGCGCCCCCTCAGGTCATGCCGGGAGCGCGTAGCGATGGGTGATGGCTCCGAGGACCTGCCGGCGGCTGTCCGCGGCGGGAAGCTCGTAGCGTTGCTCGATGGCGGAGACCTGCCGCGCCAGCTCGTCGTCACGGAGGACGTGACGTATCCAGCGCGAGAAGTCCCCATGCCAGAGGTGGAAGAGCCACGCCCGCTCGTCCACGCCTTCCGCCACCTGGCAGAAGGTGCTCAGGTTGTTGGCCCGCACGTCCAACCTCCCTTCCGGCCCCCGGAAGACGAAGCTCCCGGAGCCCAGATCCCCCTCCACATGCCCCTGGAGGCGCCGCAGGCGCTCGGCGCGCCCGGGAGGAACGCTCAGCCGCATGGGCCAGTGCCCCTCGGTGACGAACCAGGCGATCACCTCATCCGCCTGGCTGGCGCTGAGGGGGACATAAGGAGAGGCCTCGGCGAGCGCCTGGGCCAACTCCCCGAGGGCCCGCGAGGCAGCCGGTCCGGCCGCCACGGCGACATCGACCTGCCGAAGGATGGAGCGCGCCACCTCCCCCGGGTGCTCCGCGAGCAGAATGGTCTCTCCCAGTTGGCAAGGGGCCCCCATGGCGGCGGGCCCTCCGGAGGGCCACACCTGCTGGGCTCCGTTGACGACAATCCAGTGAGGCCTCCCCGTCCGCTCCCGCATCACCCGCAGCGCCGTGAACAGCTCGGCGCAGAAGCCCGGCTGCTCGTAGGCGGGCAGCCCCGCGAGGTTGACCACGAGCTTCGCCGACGGATCCGTCAGGGCCGAGATGACCTCGGACACACGAGGCGCACGCAGCCGGCTCCCCAGCCGCGCCAGGTCCTCGCGCAGTGGGAAATCCCCCTGGGCGTCGATGACGCAGGGCTGGTACTTCTTCTGGATGAGCCGCTCGAGGAGCCCGAAGGCGTAGCTCGACTTCCCGCTGCCACGCGGCCCCATGACGAGGACGTTGTCCCCATAGGCGGGAATGCACACCGCGTCTCCGGCGCCATCGAAGCCGAGCAGCAGCGAGTCGTGGGGAATCCGCGCCCGGGCCGCTTGGAGATCATCACGGACCAACTCCTCGATGAGCTCGACCACCCCGGCTTCCGCCGCTCCGCTCGTCACGAAGGCCGCCCGCTCCTTGAGCGCGGGCAGGGCATCGGCCACGGCCACGGCGCACTCGCTCACGTCCAGGAGCGAATGATCATTGGCTTCGCTCCCGATGCTGACGACCTCGTGCGGAGACAGCCCGAGCGACAGGAGCGCCGCCTGCAGTCCGGCCCCCTTGTTGACGCCGGGAGGCACGGCCAGTGCCGACTCGCCGCAGAAGATGACCTGAAGCTCCAGGCCGAGCTCGCGAACCGCCTCGACGAGCGCACACGCATGCAACGCCTGGGTATAGACGACGACCTGTCCCCGCTCGACGGAGGAGAGGGCGCGCCGGCGCAGGGCCATCGTGAAGGACTCCGGGACGGGGGCGCGGAGGGACAGGCTCTCGCGTCGGGCCGGCCAGTGCAGGACGGCGCCGTTCTCCGCGATGATGCAATCGAAGAGCTCCAGGCGGGGACAGAGCGGGGGCAGCTCCCCGAGCCGCCGCGCGGTGACCAGGAGTGCGCGCCGCCCCGAGCGCCGCAGTTGCTCGAGCGCCGCGTCGATACGGCCGGCGTTGGACAGGGTTCCATCCAGGCTCATGGCGAGGGCCAGGTAGCGCATTGAGACCTCCGTTTCGGGTGGTGGACGTGGGAGAGCGGCCGCTTCGGGCAGACCCCTGACAGGCGGGTCCGCTCGAGCGTCCGTCGATGAGGGTGCGGGTTGAGGGAGGGACGGGTCCGGGTTCACCCTGCCGGGTCAGGCCTGGACTTTGGACCTGAGGGGGGGCGTACCAGACGAGGGCTCTTCCTCGTTCAACGACCGCCAGCGCCTCTAGACGAGAGGAGCGGCGGAGCGAGCGAGGAGCCAGGCCGCGGCCCTGTGGAGCACGCATGAGCGCCGGCACAGCCCTGCCCAAGGCATCTCGCTCTGGGTCTGGGCTGGGGGCTGCAGCATGCGCATCTCGGCTCTCCTGGGTGCACGACGATGCTCAATCCACATCGTCTACTATTCATCAACCCCTGCCCCGCCCGGCTTGTTCCTCCGCCCCCCGGGGAGCTCAACGCCGGGCTGGCGGCCCTCCGGCTGTTGCAGGACGAGAACGAGCAGTTATAGTTGTCCCGTGTATGCGCGCGATGCCGTGCGTACACCCCTGGTGATTGAACTCATGGCGCCCCTCTACCCAGCCCCGATGAAGTCCGGTACGCGCTGGGCCGTGGTACGCCGGGTTCTGCTCGCCCACGGCCGGGCAACCGCCTGGCTCGAATCCCACGCCGCCCGCCCCCAGCTCTAAACCCCGGCGCGCGGCGTCCCGTCCCCGCTGGGAGTTGCCCGGGCAACTTCCGAGGGGATCCCCCCAGTGCGGCGCGGGAGCGGCTCCACGGCCCTCCACCCCTGGCCTCCCTCGAATCACCCACCAGGCCGCCGCGCGGCCACTTCCCCCTGAGGACACCATGGCAATGACAATGACCCAAGAGCGACACATCCTCGTCACCGAGACCGACCTCGAGCGGCTCCAGCGACTCATCGAGCTGCACAGCGGCGGGCGCAACGCCACGCTGATCGAGATGCTGGATCACGAGCTGGCCCGGGCCGAGGTGACGAGCGCCCAGAAGGTCCCTCCGGACGTGGTGACGATGAACAGCACCGTAGTCTTCGAGGACGAGGAGACGGGTGAGACGCGGCGCGTCACGCTCTGCTATCCGCAGGACGCACGCAGCGACGAGGGCCGCATCTCCGTGATCGCTCCCATCGGAAGCGCCCTGCTGGGGCTGTCCGTGGGCCAGTCCATCCAGTGGCCGGTCCCGGGCGGACGTACCAGGACGCTCCGCATCGTCGCGGTGCCATACCAACCGGAGGCGGCAGGGGACTTCCACCTTCTGACACCCCGGAGGCGCCGGAGCGGACGGGCTGGCCCGAACCAGCGGTGTCCGCTCCGCCCCCGCCACGTCACGGCGGGTTCAGTGATTCACACCCTGCCGGGGTGATGACGGAACGCCATCGCCCTCGTGGACCAGGTCCCAGGAGGAGCCCGCGCGCTGGAGCTCGAACCAGAACGTGCTTCCCTTCCCCCGCTCGGAAGTGACGCCGACCCGGCCGCCATGCCCTTCCGCCAGCTTCTTGACCGTGGCGAGTCCCAGGCCGAGCCCTTCGGCACCGCCGCGCTGTCCGCGGAAGTACAGGTCGAACAACGAGGCCAGCACCTCCGGGGCGATTCCCGGTCCCGTGTCGATGACCTCCGTGCGAACCCGGGAGCCCTCCTCGAGCAGCCGGATGGTGATATGCCGGCTCGGCGCATCGCCCATGTACTTGATCGCATTGCGGACCAGGTTGCCGAGCAGGCTCATGTAGACCCCCGTACTGCATGCGACGAGGACGGGAGGAACCGGCTCGGAACGAAGCTCGATGCTGGCCTGCTCCGCTTCGGCCGCGAAGCCCCCCACCACATCGGCGATGACCGCTCGGGGCTCGGTCCGGGCACCTGGATCCGGCCTCGCTCCAGACCGGGCGAAGTCGAGGAGCGCGGTCGTGATCGCATCCGCCCTCGAGAGACTGCGGATGATGCGGTGGATGGAGTTGCCGGCCGCCTCGTCCTGACTCTTCCGGAGCGCGAGCTCGGCGGCCATCCGGGCCGCGGAGAGCGGATTCCGGATGTCGTGGGCCACACGGCCCGCGAACTGCTCCAACTCCGCGGCACGCATTTCGAGCGACCTGGTATGCGCGTCGAAGAGCGCGCGGCGAGTCCGCGACTGGCGATGGAGCTGCCACGCCACGACGACCGCCAGGAGGACACAGATCGAGGTGAGCCCGACGGAGAGCCAGAGGGTCTGGCGCCGGGTTTCGCGGATCTCCGCCGCCAGGTCCCGGCCGCGGAGGGCATTGTGTTCGATCGCTCGCGTGACCACCTCGAGGATCTGCCGGGCCGCCGGTTCGACCTTCTGACCGAACATCGCACGCGCTTCGGCATCCGCGTTCGCCGCCGAGAGCTCGCGCGCATGCCGGACCGCATTGTCGAAGTGCAGCCAGGCCTCCTGCACTTCCATCCACAGAGCCTGCTCGCCAGGGTAGGTCGGCAGCCTCAAGTACTCGTACGTCCCCTCTCTCACCCGGACCGATGCGGCCTCCAGGATTCGCCCCATCTCGGGCCGAAGCATGGGCTCGTGGATGTAACGCGAGAGGGCGAGCTCGGTCTCCAGAACGGACCGGCGAACGAACGCCAGGTGCTCGATGCTCGGGGCCGAGTTGTAGATGATGCTCTCGGACAGCGCACCGACGGCAGCCGAAGAGCGCTGGACGATGAAGGTCGTCACCAGGAAGCTCCCCACGACCGCCGCGAAGGCGAGCGAGAGCATCCTCCCGGACACATCCTTTCCAGATGGCGGCAGAGAAGGCATGAGCAACCCATGCGATCCACATCGCCCCGGGTCAAGCTCGACACGACGCGTCTGGACGGCCTCGCCCCCGCCGGGTTGACCACCAAGCGTTTCTCCACCCCCAAAGCGAAACCGGCCCCGCGAGGCCTCTTATCGAGGACCGCGAGACCGGTTCGGACTACCCAACGGCCTGGAGTGTTATCAGCCGCCGATGTTGCGGATGACGGACATCGCCATCTCGTGCATCTGCTTCATCATCTGCGTGATGAGCTGGGTGAGCTCCTGCTCCTTCTGCATCTTCATCTGCGCCTCGAGGAACGGCTTCATCTCGGCGGGGGCGTTGGCCAGCATGTCCTGCTGAGCCTTCGACAGACCGCCCATGGCGCTCATACCGGCGTTGGCGATGGAGCTGAGGGACATTGAAGTTCTCCTGGAAAATCAGTGGTTTGGATTCGAGTGGGGCGCGAAACAGCGACCTGACAAAATGATTATCGGGCCCGCCCCTCAGGAGTTTCCTCCTGCTTTTTCCGGGGCATTTTTTTTCGGCGCCGCGCCGCCCAGCTCCACGGCACCACCGAGGTGCAGGAGCCCTGGGGCCCCAAAGCGAAACCGGCCCCGCGAGCCCTCTTATCGAGGAGCGCGAGACCGGTTCGGACTACCCAACGGACTGGAGTGCTATCAGCCGCCGATGTTGCGGATGACGGACATCGCCATCTCGTGCATCTGCTTCATCATCTGCGTGATGAGCTGGGTGAGTTCCTGCTCCTTCTGCATCTTCATCTGCGCCTCGAGGAACGGCTTCATCTCGGCGGGGGCGTTGGCCAGCATGTCCTGCTGAGCCTTCGACAGACCGCCCATGGCGCTCATACCGGCGTTGGCAATGGAGCTGAGGGACATTGAAATTCTCCTGGAAAATCAGTGGTTTGGATTCGAGTGGGGCGCGAAACAGCGACCTGACAAAATGATTATCGGTCCTGCCCCTCAGGAGTTTCCTCCTGCTTTTTCCGGGGCATTTTTTTCGGCGCCGCGCAGCCCCGGCCAGCGGGGAGCCCAAAAGCGAAACCGGCCCCGCGTGGCCTCCAAGGAGGACCGCGCGAGACCGGCTCGAACTACCCAACGGACTGGAGTGCTATCAGCCGCCGATGTTGCGGATGACGGACATCGCCATCTCGTGCATCTGCTTCATCATCTGCGTGATGAGCTGGGTGAGCTCCTGCTCCTTCTGCATCTTCATCTGCGCCTCGAGGAACGGCTTCATCTCGGCGGGGGCGTTGGCCAGCATGTCCTGCTGAGCCTTCGACAGACCGCCCATGGCGCTCATACCGGCGTTGGCAATGGAGCTGAGGGACATTGAAATTCTCCTGGGAAATCGGGGGTGGGAAGCTGGTGGGGTGCGGAACAGCGACCTGACAAGCTGATTATCGGCCCGGGCTGTCCGGAGTTTCCTGGTGCTTTTCCGGATCATTTCCCGGGGCCGGGAAACCAGAAGGGACTAGCCCTTCACCTTGCCGAGCGCGGGATTCTTCATCCACGTCTTGAAGGACTCGAGCTGCTGCTGCTCGGACTTCGCATCCGCGGGAGCGGCGGGGGCCGGAGCGGTCTCGGGGTTGAGCGTCATGCCCTTGCGCTGCGAGCCGGAGCCCTCGAAGCCATCCTTCACGCCAGCAGCGCCGGGGCGCTGGGCCTGAGCCGCCGGGGCGGCCGCGGCGGGAGCACCCTCGAGCAGGGCGCCCACGAAGCCCGCCGGAACCGGCGGCGCACCCTCGGGCCACTCCATCTGGCCGGTGAAGCCCACCGCCACCAGACGCTCCTGCAGGAACTCCACGACCTCCATGATGATGGTCGGGGGAGGAAGGACGGGGTCCTTCGTGAAGCGAACGAACGCGTCCTTCACCTCGTTGTAGAGGTTCACGTTCAGCGGCGAGCCCACCTTCGTGTTCGTCAGCAGCTCGTGCATCTTGCGCAGCACGGGCTGGGCGGTGCCCGTCGCGGTCTTGGCCTGCTTCTCCAGCGCGGCCAGCAGCTTCTCCCGCTTCGCCACCAGCTCGGGCGGCTCCGTGGGGAGGGCATACTCTTCGTTGGCGTTCTGCTTCTTCGACATGAGCGCGTCTCTTTCTGCGGGGGGAGCGAAAAGTGTCAGTGCACGGCGGCGCCCATGTTAGGGATGGATGGATTCCCGGATCAAGCCAGCAACCTCGGAAACCCATGACCTGAGGGGTCGGGCGGGGGCTCAGCGCTGGGTCAGCGCCGCCATCATCGCCTCCGCCTTGTGGGCCAGCGGCTCATCCGCGTCCACCAGGGACGGAATGCGGCGCAGGTCCTCCAGCGCCTGGGCCTTCTGCCCCAGGGAGAGCCGGACCTCGGCACGGCCCACGTAGGCCTGGGCATCCCGGGCATCCAGCTTGAGGGCCACGTCGTAGGCGGCCAGCGCGCCCTGCGGGTTGCCCGCGGCCATCTCCACCACCCCGAGCGCCTTGGCGAAGTAGGCGTCCGCGGGGTTGACGGCGTAGAGGCCCTGGAAGAGCGTGCGCGCCTCGGCGAGCCGGCCCTGGTAGAAGAAGATGTAGGCCGTCTTGGCGATGGCGTAGAGCCATCGTCCGTGTAGCCGCGCACGTCGCGCAGCGTCGCCTTGCCTTCCGCCCAGCGCTGCATCATCGCGGTGAGCCGGGCCTCGTCCTGCGGGTTGTTGCTGTCGGATGCGGCCATGGCGCTAGAACCCTT
This sequence comes from Archangium gephyra, assembly GCF_049060025.1. Taxonomy (GTDB): domain Bacteria; phylum Myxococcota; class Myxococcia; order Myxococcales; family Myxococcaceae; genus Archangium; species Archangium gephyra_A. The sequence continues at coordinate 10,202,960 of NZ_JBMEQQ010000002.1, read as the reverse complement.
CCTCCTGCTGCTCCTCGCGCATGCGGCGCTGGATCTCCTGGACCTCGGAGTGGACCTGGCCCACCAGCGCCAGCATCTGCGCCTCGCGCTGCAGCAGGCCCTTGAGGCGCTCCAGGCGCTCCGGGGGCGCGTTGAGGCGCGCCATGCTGCGCTCCAGCAACTGGCGCTGATCGCTGTCCCCTCGCCCGGCCACGCTGCCCAGGTAGGGCCGGTCCGAGAAACCCTCGAGGTCCGCGTCATGCCCCTTCGGGTTGGGCGGCGTGGGCAGCCGCAGCTCCTCGGAGGAGTGCGCCGGGCCGATGAAGTCCAGCAGGGCCGCCGAGGCGAGCGCCGGGCTCTTCGGGTTGCCCGCCTTGCGCTTCTTGCGATCGAACTGGGAGGGATCGACCAGCTTCTCGCGGACCGCACGAGGGCCGCCCCAGGGCCAGAGGGGTGTTCTCGGGGGCTGATTGTTGATTTTGGCCATGGTCTGGATTGAACCTCACTGCCGGGGGGGCACGCCAGAGTCTACCCTACTCGCCTCGCCGCACACGCCCTACCGCTTGCCGCCTGCCTGCTGCTCGCGCTGGAGGCTCGAAGATGAAGTTGAGGACCTCCGCGACGGCGTCGTACAGCTCCTCGGGGATCTCCTGGCCCACGTCGATGCGGTAGAGCGCGTTGGCCAGCGACACGTTCTTCATCACGGGGATGTTGTACTGCCGGGCGATCTCCCGAATCTTCTCCGCCTTGAGCCGCATCCCCTTGGCCACCACGCGCGGAGCGGTGTCCTTCTCCTTGTCGTACTTGATCGCGATGGCCATCTCGGCATCGTCACTCATGGGAACCTCGCGTCAGTTACGGGGGGGCCGCGTCAGGCCCGGGCCGCCGGAGTGGGATTCTTCAGGCTGTAGACGAAGTTGAGCACCTCGGCCACGGCGTCATACAGCTCCTCGGGGATCTGCTCGCCCACTTCCACGCGCAGCAGGGCGTGCGCCAGGGGCACGTTGCGCAGCGTGGGCACGTCCGAGTCGCGCGCCAGGGCCTTGATGCGCTCGGCCTTGAAGTCCAGGCCCTTGGCCAGCACCTTGGGCGCCACGTCCCCGTCCTTGTCGTACTTGAGCGCCACGGCCACGTGGTCCGGGTTGGTGACGATGACGTCCGCGTCCTTCACGGCCTCCATCTGCGCGCCTTCCAGGAGCTCGTGCGCCATCTCCTTGCGCTTGGCCTTGTTGTGCGGATCGCCCTCGCTCTCCTTGTATTCCTTCTTCACGTCCTCCTTCGACATCATCTGGTCCTTCATGTACGACTTGCGCTGCCACCAGACGTCGAAGATGCCGAAGAGGAAGAAGACCATCCCGATTCGCACGCAGACGCGGTACATCAGCTCGCCCATGATGGCCAGGATGGTGGGGATGTCGCGGCGCACCGTCTCCACCACCAGCGGCATCGAGTCGCGGATCACCCCATAGGTGACGTAGGCGGCGATGGAGATCTTCGTCAGGTTCTTGATGATCTCGATGATCTGCTTCTTGGTGAAGAGGTTCTTCAACCCCTCGATGGGGTTGAGCTTCTCCAGCTTGGGCATCACCGGATCGAGCGTGAACAGCGAGCCCACCTGGAGGTACTCCACCAGGCCGCCCATGATGGCCACCGCCGCCACCACCGGCAGCGTGAGCAGGAGCACCGTGTTGAGCCCCATGGTCATGAGCTGGCCGGTGGCCGCCTCGATCCCCTCCGGGTGCGCGATGTGATCGAAGCTGAAGTGGAAGAGCTCGGTGACGCGCTGCTCGACGTCGGACCAGATCATCTTGACCACGGCCAAGCCCACGACGAAGCCGAACACGGCCGTCAGGTCCTTGCTCTTCCAGACCTGGCCCTTCTTGCGTGCGTCGTCGAGCTTCTTTTGTGAGGGTTCTTCTGTCTTTTCTTCGGACATGGAAGGGACCCTGGGTCAGCCGAGCAGGCGGATGGCGTGGCGGAGCGTGGCCAGCATGGCGGCGAACTCCGTCTGCATCCGCCCCATGATGAGACCGAGCGACAAGAAGACGATGACCACGCCCACCAGGGGCTTGATGGCCATGGAGATGAAGAACACCTGGACCTGGGGCGCCACGCGGTTGACGGCGCCCAGCGCCATGTCCGTGAGGAAGGCGGCCAGCATGGCCGGCGCGGCGAGCGCGAGGGAGATCTTCAGCAGGTCCGCGAAGGAGCGGATGAGGAGATCGAAGAAGGCCCAACTGCCCAGGCTGAAGCGCGGGAAGCGGTCCAGCGGGACGATGGCGAAGCTCTCGGCGAGCGCCTCGATGACCAGGTGGTGGCCATTGAGCGTGAGGAAGAGCACCACCGAGAGCTGCACCTTGAGGCTGGCGAAGATGGACACCTGCGTGCCGAGCTGCGGCACGTAGAGCTGGGCGTTGTTGCTGCCCGACATGGTGTCCACGATGTTGCCGGCCACGCGCGCCGCCTCGAAGACGACGTTGACGATGGTGGCCAGCGCCACGCCGATGAAGATCTCCTTGAGCATCAACCCGATGAAGGGCAGCGCGTTGGTGGGCAGCGCGCCCATGCGCGCGCTCACCGCCGGGAAGAGCACGCCGGAGAGCATGACGCCCACGCCCATCTTGATTTCCGGGGGGATGACCTCGCCGCCCAGGAATGGGGAGAGCACCAGCACCGGCATGATCCGGCACATCAGCAGGCCCATGGTGAAGATGACGAGCGAGAGGTTCGCCTGCTCCGTCATCCGGGCGATGACTTCGGAGGCGTTCATTTGATCAGTGCCGGGAACTGATCGAACACGTGGAAGGTGAAGCGCACCAGCTGGTTGCCGATCCACGGCCCGGTGAGGGCGAGCACGCCGAAGACGATGATGACCTTGGGCGCGAACGAGAGCGTCTGCTCCTGGATCTGCGTGGTGGCCTGGAAGACGGCGATGATGAAGCCGACCAGGAGGCTCATCAGCACGGGAGGCGCCGAGACGACGAGCACGAGGTAGAGCGCCTGCTGGAGGATGGAATTCAGCTGGTGCATGTGCGGCTCACAGGTAACCGACGACGAGGCCCTTGGCGATGAGGTACCAGCCGTCGACGAGGACGAAGAGGAGCAGCTTGAAGGGCATGGAGATGGTGGTGGGCGAGAGCATGTGCATGCCCAGCGCCAGCAGGATGTTGGCCACCACCATGTCGATGACGATGAAGGGCACGAAGAGCAGGAAGCCGATCTGGAAGGCCTCCTTGAGCTCGGAGACCACGAAGGCCGGGACGATGGTCATGAAGTCCCTGTCCGTGAGGCTCTTCTTGTCCTCCTCGGTGGTGCGCATCTTCCTGGCCAGGTTGTAGAAGAGCGCGCGGTCCTTGGCGGTGACCTTCTTGATGAGGAAGTCGCGCAGCGGCTCCTTGGACTTGTTGGCCGCTTCCAACAAGGTGCCCACCGACTCCGAGGACAACAGGGCGGGCCCCTTTGCGAGGATGTCCACCTCCGCGGCCCGGTACATGGACTGGCCCACCGGGGCCATGATGTAGACGGTGAGGATGATGGCCAGGCCGGTGATGACCTGGGTGGGCGGGATCTGCTGGGTGCCCAGTGCCGAGCGCACGATGGAGAGCACCACGGAGATCTTCACGAAGCTCGTCACCATCATCAGAACGAAGGGGACGAGCGACAGCGCGGCCAGCGCCAGCATCAGCACCAGCGGACGCGAGGCGAAGGAGTCGGGGCTGACGGCGTCGACGTTCACGGCGGCGTCGACGGCGGAACCACCACCCCCGCGCTTGTTGCGCTGGGCGAAGGCGAGGAAGGGCTCCAGCGCGAACACCACGGCGAAGAGCCAGGGCGAGAGGCGGAGGGCGGGGAGGCGGACGTTGGTGAATCTCACGAGTCGTCTCGATCAAGCGCCCGGCGGCTCGGTGCCGCTCGGTTGGGTAGCACCCGGCTGCGTGGCTTCACGGCGGGCGAGGAGCTTCTGGAGGAAGGGAGAAAGGGAGATGACATTGGCCGGGGGACGCTCGGAACGGATGCGATCCACCGCCGCGGTGTCGAGCTTGGAGAGCAACTGGAGACCACTCTCGCCGCCGCCCACCAGCAGGTACTCGTCCGCGGCCTTCAGCACGAAAAGGGAGCGGCGCTGATCCAGCGGAATCCGCTCCAACACCGACACCACCGAGGGCCGCCCCGCGGGCACGCCCTGCAGCCCCATCAGCTTGCGCAGGCCCACGTTGAGCGTGAGGTAGATGGAGGCCACCACCGCGCCGAACAGCAGCAGCGTGCGCGTCAGCATCCACCCGAGGCTCTCGGGCTCCTCCTCCAGGCCCGGCGGCAGCCCGGGCGCCCCGAATTCGTCGGTGGAGGGACCGGTGGAGGGTGGCTGCGCGGGAGACGTCGAGGGCTCGGGGGAAGGAGCGGGCGCGGCGGCGGACGCCGGCGGTGGGGAGGCGGGAGCCTCGGCCCGGGCCAGCGGCGCCAGCAGGAGGCACGCGCACACCAGCCAGGCCGGGCGCGAGGAAAAGACGGAGGACACGGCCATGATGGGGCGCGAGGCTAGTGCATCGGGCAGGAGACCGCCACGGGTGCCCCCTGCCCTGCTCCGCTCCTTCGCCTGCCTGCCCGGGTCACCCCACACGCGCCACGCCCCTCTCAGCCCGCGAGCGAGAGGACCCGGACGCCCAACTGCCCCTCGATCTCCACCAGCTCGCCCCGGGCAATCACCTTGCCATTCACCGACAGGTCCACCGGCTCTCCCGGGGCCCGGCGCAGCTCCACCACCTGGCCCACCCGCAGGGCCACCACCTGCTCCGCCGTCACCGGCACCCGCGCCAGCTCCACGGAGATCTGCAGCGGGATGTCACCCAGCAGGTCGCCCGAATCCATTCTGTCGTCCACGGCACCACTCTCCGCCAAAGGGTTGCGCATCTCGGGGTTGGTGAACTCCTCGTCCCCCGACTCTCCCAGGGCATCCGCCGCGGACTCGTCCGCCTCGGAGGGCACGCGCCGCGGGAAGGACTGATCTCCGGGCACCATCCCGGTGATGCGTGCCCGGTACTGGCCATCCTCCAGGAACACGTCCGCCGCCAGGCAGCCCTTGCGAGCCAGCCCCACGAGCAGCCGGGCGGTGCCCTCCTCGCCCCGGTCCGGCCGGGCCGAGAACGCGTCCACCAGCACCACGTCCTTCACCCGGAGGCTCGCCAGGTCCCCGCTGGAGATCTCCGCCTGGGCGATCTCCGCGCGCAGCCAGGTGCGGACCGAGGACAGCCGGCCCAGGTGGGCCTGGATGTCGGCCTGCAACACCGCGCGCCGCTGCTCGGCCGCCTGCGGCGGCTCCATCACGTCCAGCACGCCCGAGGGCAGGAAGAGGCGCACCATGCCCTCCTGCGTGCCGAGCCGCGCCCGGAGCTGGACCACCAACACGGGGCCCTCCTCGCTCAGCCGCGTGATGGCCTCGTCCAGGCCGCGCGCCACGCCCTCCAGGCGCAGCTTGGGCAGCCCCTCCATCGCCGGCACCAGCGCCTTGAGGGCCTCGAGAATGACGAAGCTCGCCACGCCCTCCTCGATGTCCGTCAGGGGCCGCACGCCCACGGCCTCGCCCGCGCCACCCAGCAGCGTGTCCACCGCCGCGTGCGCCAGGGGCAGTTCAATCTCCAGCACCGCGCGCCCGCGATGCGGACCGGGCACCAGGAAGGACAGGAAGGTGGGCTCGGCCAGGTGGCGGCGCAGCTCGCCCGGCCCGAGCGCCCGCACCGCCTCCAGCGAGAAGCCCACCTGCGTGTCGAAGAGGCCCTTGAGCCGGGTGCACAGCGCCTCGGTGGCCTCGGGCTTGGGCGTCAGCCACTTGATGCGCGCGGTGAGCCGGGACTGGTTGAGCGACACCTTCTCCAGCTTGGGGAAGCTGAAGGGCTTCCACTGCCTGCCCGGAGCGGCCGGGGCCGCCGGACGCTTGAGCTGCCGGGCGTCCACCACCATGGTGCGCTCCTGCGGGCCGGGCTCGTCGTCCAGGTCGAGACTGCTCATGACTTCGCCTCGACGCGCAGCTCCTCCAGGGTGAGGCCACGTCCGGCCAGCGCGGCCTTGAGGGTCTCACGCTGCCCCTCGAGCATCTTCAGCACTTCCCGGTCGCTGCCGCTGAAGGTGGCGTGGATCTTCCCGTTCCTCGCGCTGAGCTTGATGGACAGGCCCTTGAGCACGTCGTTGCGCAGGTCGATCTGGAACTCCGCGTTGCCCGCGGCGTTGGTGCCCACGCGCACGCGCTCGACGATCTTCTGGGCGATCTCATTGGCGATGGCGCGCAGCCGCTCCGAGCCCGCCGTGGACTTGGGCTTGGCCACCGGCACGGGCGCCATCAGCGCGGGGTTGAAACGGAAGCTGGCGGCCGCCTCGGCGCCGTCCTTCTTGTCCTTGCCGTCCCCACCGCCCTTGCCCCCGCCGTCCGCGTCCGCCTTGATGGGGCCCTTGTCGCGCCGGGCCTGCACGCCCATGGCGGCGTTGTCGCTGTCCTTGTCGAGCGCCTCGCCGCGCTCGTCCAGGGCCTTGCTGGTGTCCTTGGCGTCCGCCGCGCGCGACTCGACGCGCGTCTGCGTCACGCCCTGGTCGTTCTTCCGGGCCTGCGCCATCTGGGGCTGGGCCGTCTCCGACTGGCGGCCGCCGGCCACCTGGCCCTCGGACATGCCCGTCTGCCGCTGCTGGCCGCGCAGGTCTCCCGCCTTGCCCTCCTGCTGCAGGCGCGCCAGCACGGACTTGCCCAGGTTCTGCTGCTGGGGCTGCTGCGGCTGGGCGGCCTTCTGCTGCTGCACCAGCTTGGAGAAGGCGGACTCCCCCTCCTGGCGCTGCTTCGCCTTGGACTCCTGGAGACGCTTCTCCTGGACCAGCCGCTCCACGGCCTTCTGCGCCTGACGATCGTCTTCGACTCGGCTCATCTCGACACCACCTGGGGGGGCCTGGAGGTTACTTGCGCTGCCGCATCAGGAACAAGGTGTTCCCGATTTCCTCCTGGTTCAGCTCCTCCTTGGCCTGGCGCTCGGCCCGGATCTGCTTCGTCCAGTTCTCCTTGTGCTTCTCGATGGCCTTGAGCTCCTTGGCCGCCTCGGCCATCTCGCGCCGGCGCTGCTCCACCAGCTTCTCGGCCGTCTTGACGACCTCCTTCTGGCGTTCGATCTCCAGCGCGAGCTGCGCCTCCTCGTCCTTGAGGCGCTCCTCGTACCGGTTCATCATCGTGAAGCTGTTGGGACCGGTGGTCCCCTTGGCCATGAGGCCCTGGAGGTAGGCCATGACCTTCTGCTTGCGCTCGGCCTTGCGCGTCTCGAGCTCCTGCTCCAGGCGCTTGAGCTCGGCCTTCTGCTTCTCCAGCGCCTTGACGGCGTCGGAAAAGGCCTGCTCGGCCTCCTCCTTGGCGCGCTCGCGCATCTCGAGCAGGGTCTGCAACCGGTAGGGGGGCATGGCCCCATCCTAACCCGGAAAACCCCGGTTCCGTCACCCCTCCCCGTCAGGCCTGCCCGTCAGGAGGCCCCGTCACTCCGCGAAGAGGCCGATGAGATGCTCGACGGTCTCGTCGAAGTCACTGTTGGAGTGGGTGTCCTGCTTGAGGAAGTCGATGATGGCGTCGTACTTGTCGATGGCGTAGTCCGTCCGGGGGTCCGTGCCGTACTGGTAGGCGCCCAGGAGGATGAGGTCGCGCTGCTTCTCGTAGGTGGCGAGCGTCTCGCGCAGCTTGCCCGCGGCCTTCTTGTGATCCTTGGAGACGATGCCGCTCATCACACGGGAGAGGCTGGCGAGCACGTCCATGGCGGGCCACTGATTGCGCTCGCCGAGGGCACGGTTGAGGATGAAGTGGCCGTCGAGAATACCTCGGACTTCGTCGGCGATGGGCTCCTCCATGTCACCACCGGCCACGAGGCAGGTGTAGATGGCGGTGCACTTGCCCTTCTCCGAGTTGCCCGTGCGCTCGAGGATGCGCGGCAGCATGGAGAACACGCTGGGCGGGTAGCCCTGGCGAGCCGGGGGCTCACCGATGGCGAGGCCGATTTCACGCTGGGCACGGGCCAGACGCGTCACCGTGTCGAGCATGAAGAGGACGTTGCCGCCGCGCTCGCGGAAGTACTCGGCGATGGCCGTGGCCACGTAGGCGGCGCGCAGACGCACGAGGCTGGGCTGGTCCGAGGTGGCGCACACCAGCACGGAGCGCTTCATGCCCTCCTCGCCCATGGCGTCCTCGATGAACTCGCGCACTTCGCGGCCACGCTCGCCGATCAGCGCCACGACGCACAGGTCGGCTTTCGTGTTGCGCGCTATCTGGCCCATCAGCGTGGACTTACCGACGCCCGAGCCGGCGAAGAGGCCCACGCGCTGGCCCTCGCCCACGGTGAGCAGTCCGTCGATGCACCGCACGCCCAGGGGCAGCGGCCGTTCAATCCGCTGGCGCTTGAAGGGGTCCGGGCAGTCGCGGTCCACGGACCAGTCGAAGAGGCCCTCGGTGGGCAGGGGCTTGCCGTCCATGGGCTCGCCGATGCCGTTGAGCACACGCCCCAACAGCCCTTCCCCGCACTTGATGGAGAGGGGTCTGCCGGTGGGGACGACCTCGCTGGACGGGCCGATGCCGAGCAGCTCGCCCAGGGGCATGAGCATGACCTCATCCCCCTGGAAGCCCACCACCTCGGCCTTCACCGCGTTGCGGCCGCCGTGGCCCTTGATGAGGACCAGCTCGCCCACGCGGACGTTGGGCACGCTGGCCTTGATGACCAGACCCGTCAGCTCGGTGACGCGGCCCTGCACCCGGTACAGCGGCGCTTCCTTGATGAGGGAGTAGTAGCGCTGGAGATCGAGAGCCATGGGTTACGCGGGACCGTCCTTCTTGCCCTGGTCCGGGAAGAGCACGTTCTGCAGCATCTCGAACTGGGTGGGGAGCTGCGCGTCCACCTTGCCGAACTCCGTCTGCACGATGCAGCCCACCGGCGCCACGTCCGCGTCCTCCTTGATGGACACGTCCACCGCCCGGCCGATGAGCTCCATCAGCTCTGCCTTGCGGGAGCGCAGCACCGCGGCCGACTTGGGATTGACCCTCAGCACCACCGCCCGCGCGCTGCGCAGCTCCTCGATGGCCTTGGCGCAGATGTCCGTCAGCAGCGAGGGATCCCTCTCCACGTCGCGGCCGATGATCTTCTCGGCGATCTTGCAGGCCAGCGCCACCACGTCGCGCTCCTGCTGGGCGAGGATCTCCCCGGCCTGCATCTTCGCGCGCAGCAGCGTCTCCGTGGCCTGGGCGAGTCCTTCCTGCCGGCCCTGCTCGCGCGTCTTCGCCAGCAGCTCCTCGCGCTCGCGCTGGGCCTCCGCGAGGATGCGCTCCTTCTCGCGATGGGCCTCCTCAATGATGCCCTGGGCGGTCTGCCGGGCATCGAAGACCTCGGCGTTCATCACGCCCGGACGCGGCGGACGCAGCACCGGCCTGTCCCCACCGGGTAGAGGCTCGGCCCCCGAGTCGCCCTTGATCACCTTGCCGATCGCCATCGAAAGCTCCTTGTGCGCCGGATGCTAGCGCGTTCCGCCGCGAGGTCCACGCCCACTGGTGCCCGGTCCCCCGGCTGGTCTCTGGACGCGCCGCTGGACCTGGGACTGGGACGGGGACCCGTCCGGCCGCACCGCCGGGAGGGAGGTGCTGGTCCCCAGCATCCTGGGCGGCCGCTCAGGCTCGGCCTCGACCCGCGACACGGCGCTCCGGCTGTGCGTGCGCGCCGCCAGGGGGGAACGGATGATGCGCGAGACCTCCCCCTCCGGCGCGGGAGGCTCGTTGACGCGGGACCGGGAGCCCACGCCCGTACCGGTCCGCGACGGCGGCGGCCCGATGCGCGCCCCGGTGGGATCCGGCTTCACGTCCGCCCCCTCCCGGGCATTGTCCCGGGCACTTCGGGGGGTCACCCGGCTCACCCGCGAGGGAGAGGCCTCGGGAGGCGCCTCCTGCTGGCGTCCCCCGTATTGCGAGCTGGCGCCCGCCCGGCGCGCCTCGCGCTCGGCGATGGGATCCCTCCGCACGTTGACGGACTGGGAGGACGCGGAGCGGCGGACCGACGCCTCGGAGCTGGCGCCCGCGCGCATCTCCCGGGACACCGCCGGGCCCCGGGTCGAGGGCGGAGGCACCACCGCCTTGCCACTCATCGAGGGCGGCGGGCCGAGGGCGGGCGGACGAGGCGGGGTGAGCCGCACCGGGCGCTCGATGAGCCCCCGGGCCGCGAGCCGCTCCAGGTCCGTGACGATGTCCGTGCGGCCACCGTCGCCGCGGGTCGTCGGCTTGGCGCGCTCCTCGCGCACCCACCTGGCCAGCACCTGGCCAAATTCGCTGCGGTGCTTCTCCACCAGGCGCGAGGCGAACTCGGCGGACTGCGCCACGCTCGCGCGAGCCAGCCGGTGCACCCCGGCGCTCCGGATGGCGGAGGCCAGATTCTCCATGCCGCCGTACTGCTCGAGCTGCGCGCGGGCATCCTCCTCGGCGAGCTTGCGCGGGGCGTTGGCCGTCACGGCCCGCGTGGCGAGCTGGCGCAGGTGGGGCGGCAGCACGGCGAAGGCCGGCTCCCGCTCGCCGTCCGGGATGCCCGCCAGCGCCGGCCCCAGCACGCGCGCGCCCAGCCGGTCACACATGGTGAGCAGTTCGCGCGTCTGCAGCAGCAGCACGTCGGTGAACTTGAAGGGCACGTGCGCCGAGGCCTCGCGCGACAGCCGCTCCTCCAGCTTCCAGCGCACGATGTCCAGCACCTGGGGCCGGACCTCGCGCGTGAGCTTCACCTTCCCCGTATTGGGCAGGTGGGTGCGCACCGCCTCGGCGAGCTGGGCCGGCAGCGCGCGCATCACCACTTCCACCAGGGCGGCCCGCTCCCGCTTGAGCAGCCCCGCGAGCCGCTCCGGATCCGCGCTCCACAACTGCCCGCGCCGATCCTTCACCAGCCGCTTGATCTCCTGGACCATCAGCGGAATCCGCTTGTCGCGCGGAATCTGGAGGATCTCCTGGGCCCGGTGCTGGAGCAGCTCCGCCTCTTCCTCGGGCAGATGCTCCAGCGCGGCGACGCCCTCCTGGCCACCGAAGGTGATGGCGGTCAGGAGCATCATCGTCTGTCGCTTGCTCAGCGAGGTGAAGAACTGATCCAACGGTCACCCCGCGGGGGAGAGGCGTTCCAGGAAGACGGCGGACTGCGCTCGCGACACGAACTACTTACGGGCCCGGCCCGCGGCGGGAGCGGCACCACCGCCCCGGAGCATCGGCCACACCGCCAGGCCGATGGCGGCCAGGATGACCATCACGGCCACGCCCGCCATCATCCGGAACTGGCTCACGCTGGAGGCCGTCATGCGCATGCCGAACACGTCCTGCAGGCGGCTCTCCGGGCCCACCTCGGCGTCGGGCGCCAGCGCCGGCGTCAGCAGCACCGTCACCGACGCCGGCTTGAGCCTCCGGCACCGCGGTGGAGACGAACTGCTGCACGTCCTCGCGCTTGATGGGCGAGTCGTTCTTCAGGCCCGGCCGGTACTTGATGAACACCGAGGCCGAGGGCTCCGGCTTGTTCTCCGGCTGCGCGAGATCGTTGTTCTCCGGAATCATCACGATGACCCGGGCCTCCAGCACACCGTCGATTTGATTGAGGGCGTTGGACACCTCGCCGCCGAGCGCCTTGAGCAACATGGCGCGCTCCTCGGTGGCGGTGGGCACCATGCCGCCCTTGGCGAAGTGGTTGAGCCCCTTCTCCATGGGCCGCGGCAGCGAGTACGCGCGCAGCAGCTCGGCGGCCTGGGCCGTGTCCGCCTTGGGCACCTGGATGCGGAAGCGCAGCTCGTTGCCACCCTCCTCCTTCATCTTGGTGGCGGAGATGCCGTTCTTGCTGAGCAGGACGTAGATCTCATTGGCGTCTTGCTCGGTCAGGTCGTGTTGCAGGTCGATGGTGCAGCCAGTCCCCACCGCGAGAGCGAGGAGGGCGGCGAGCGCGTACGGTCGGAGCGTCATGGGCGTCCCTAGCTTAGATGGGCCGCGTCCTTCCCAACAAGACCCAACCCCGAAACAGCCTGGAAAACGAGGAAGGGCGCCCCCTCGCTTGGAGGAGACGCCCTTCGGGAAGCAGCCGCCGAGGCTGGCTGCTCGCTTACACCTGGGTCTTCAGGGTGTCCTTCAGACCGCTGGTGGCCTTCTCGACGACCTTGCTCGTCAGGTCCAGCTCCTGCGTGTACTTGTACATGCCGGCCTGGAGCGAGAGCAGCTCGGCGTTGGAGAACGTCTTTCCGGAGGCGCCGGCCTGGATGAGCTTGTCCATGTTGACCTGGCCCTTCTCCAGCTCGCCCACCACGTGCGAGAGCATGTTGCCGACCTTGCCGGCCTCCTGCTTGCCGTGGACGGCCTCGGCGCCGCGCGCGGTGGCGGGCTCCTGGCCGGCGGTGTTCACCTTGTTGAGCGCCGCCTTCTCCGTCTTGTTGACGGACTCGGTGTGGCGAATCTGCTCGGTGCGCTGGGTGGCCTGAGCGGCATTCACCTGCTCCGGCCCGCCCGCGCCCTGAGCCTTGTTAGCGAGGGCCGCGTCGAACTTCGAGGCTCCCTGCTTGTTGACCTGCTGCGCGCCCTGATCCTGCAACTTCTGCTGAGCGATCTGCGCCGCCGAGACGCCGGCCATCGGACCCGCCATGTGACTGCCTCCTTGAATCCTCAGGGGAGGAAGAGTCCTCCTCGTTCAAAAGTTCCTTGAGCCGCTCGATGGCGCGCGCATGCAGCCGCGACGCCCAGCTCTTCGACTGCCCGATCTCCGCGCCCGCCTCTTCCAGCGTCTTGCCCTGGAAGTAGTAGCCCTGCAGCAGCCGCTTTTCCTTCTCCGGCAGCTTCTCGATGGCCGCCCTCAACCGCACCCGCTGCTGCTCGAGCTCCATCCGTTGATCCACGGGCAGAGACTCGTCCGAGAAGCCCAGCGTGTCCGCACCTTCGAGGCTGGTCGCGAACACCATCGCCAGTCCCGCCACCGCGTTGGAGATCTCCATGACATCATCGTCAATGGACCCCCCGCGGTTGCCTCCTCCCTGCTCGCGATCCGAAAGATTTCCCAAATAGGCCGTCGCGCGCTCTCCCATGTAGGAGGAGCGCGCGTCGCCGCCCTTGAGAATCCCCATCTTGCGCAGGCCGTCGTAGATGGCGCCCTTGATGCGGTAGTGGGCAAATGTGAGGAAGTTGGCCCCAACCTTCGGGTCAAAGCGATCCGCCGCCTCGAGCAGGCCAATCTGGCCGTAGGCGATCAGCTCATCGAGCTCGAGCTGGGCGGAGAACTGCCTGCGCACGGTCGACGCGAGCGACCGGACGTAGGGGCCGTACTTCTCCAGGAGGACCTTCTTGTCTTCGCCGAGAGCCAAAGCGGGGCGCTCACTCGGCCTTCGACCACAACCGCTCGAGGGCCTGATTCAGTCGGGGGTCATCCTGCAAGGCGTCGGCGATCTTGCTCGTCAGGGCCGACGACTTCATCCGCAGCTTTTCTTTGAGTACTTCGGCGACAAGCTTGCGAGTCGCCTCTTCCTTGTTCTTGAAGTCCCCGTTCTTGAGCTGTTTGGCGATGGCGAGCGCTTGGGAGGTGATGGGGTCAGTGGCCTGGGGCCCCTGCACGTTGCCGGAGCCGACGGCCCCGGACGGACCCACCAATCCCGCGGTGCGATCCACTCCGCCACCAAATGCCGCCGCTCCTGCCTTGCCGGCCGGCGCCTTACCGGAGGGGCCCTTGGCGCCTCCAGCTCGTCCCTTTCCGCCCCCTCGTCCAACTCCACCGACCGACATCGGCATCTCCTTCGTTCAACGCATCCTACTTCTTCGCGGAGGGCGGCGGCAGGGCCCCCGCCTCTTTCGCGTCGAGGAGGGCGCGGGCCAGCCGCCCCCCATCGCCGTCCGCATCCAAGTCCATGGCGGCCTTCAGCTCCTTGAGGGCCTCGGGCACCTTGCCCATGAACAACAGGGCCTCGCCCACGTGTGCCCGGGGCAGGCCGGAATTGGGAGCGAGCCGCTGGGCGGCCCGGTAGGCCTGCAGCGCCTTGTCATGACGGCCCTGGGCGAACTCGAGCGAACCGAGCGCCAACTGGGGCACCTCGCTCCTGGGCATCAGCACCGCGGCGCCCGCGAAGACCTCGCGCGCCTTGTCGAACTGGCCCATGTCCAGCCACAGGTAGCCCGCCTCGAGGAGGATCATCGCCTCCCGCCTGGCGAGCGGCACGAGGCTGCCCGAGATCTCCGAAGTCTCCGCCATGTGACGTCTGCTTCCTTTTCCGGCCCGGCAATGGGGAGGACGAGGCCTCGTCCTCCCCGGGGTGCCGGACCCGTGTGACCGCCAGCGTCAGACGCTAGCGGATGTTGCCGATGGAGTTCTTCGCCGAGTCGTGCCGGGTCTTCAGCACGTTGGAGATGGTGCTGAACACCTGGTTCTCGCGCTGCATGGCGACCTGCAGGCCCAGCAGCTTCTTCTGCTCGGCGAACATGCTCTGCATCTCGGGGTTGAACTCGCCGCCCACGCCGCTGCCGCCACCGGGCAGGCTGACCTGGCCGTTGTTGCCGCCGGAGGCGCCGATGGAGGTGGAGCCGGACACGAGCGCGCCGCCGCCGCTGTTGAGCGTGGTGTTCATCGGGGACGCGCCGGAGCCGAGGGCCGCGCCGTAGTAGGGCGCCGCGCCGGAGCCGTTGGCGCCGTTGAAGGTGGTGAGCGAGGACACGGCCGCGGACACCACGGAGCCACCGGGCACCATGTTGGCCACCACGCCCACGCCACCGGCCACCATGTTGGCCGCGGTCCCCACACCGTTCTGCACGCGAGCGGCGAAGCTCGTGTCGGGGGTCACGCGCGCCGTCGTCAGGTTGGTGGACATCCGCGGCATGTTCAGGTTGCTGTCGATCTTCATGGTTCCTCTCCAGGCGATGGAACGGCCAAGTCTTCGCGGAGCACGGGGGGGTCCGGCGCTCCCTTTTCTGAATTATCGGTGATCGTCCGGAACAGTTGCGTCTGATCCGTCAGAAAGTCGGCCCGCCCCCCAAAACCGCTGTTATTTCCGGCCCTTACCCTTGGACTCGGTCACGAGCCGCTCGCGCGTATCCAAAAGGACGCCGAGCAATTCCTCGGTGCGGGAGATGGCGGCCTGGACCTTCTTGGCGTGCTCGGCCTTGGGGCCCTTGAGGTTGGCCAGCTCGGTCTTCACCGGGGTGAAGAGCGACTGGACCTCCTCGGCGGAGGCGGTCTCGATGAAGGACTCGATGGCCGGGAAGGACGGCGTGGGCAGGGGCTCGTCAACGGGCGCGGGCTGCTGCTTGGACGGGGGAGGCATGGTGGAAAGGGACTCCTGTCAGTGCCGGCGCCAGGGCCAGCGCAGTCGGATTTCCCGAAGTTAGGGGAAAACCCCCTCCGGGTTCAAGCCGCCTGCCCTACTGACGGGGCGGCGCGCCGGAAAGAGCCGCCCGGGGAGGGTCCAGGCGCGTGCGTTTCCCGGGGCGTCCCTGGCCGCTACCCAGAGTGCACCTAGCTTTTGCCCAGCGGGGGGCGCTGCCAGGGGGGCACCGCCACCGCCTGACGAGGAGACTCTCATGACGAAGAAGATTGTGGGGCTGTTCGCGACCGTGGCGCTGATGAGCTCTGGCGTGGCCCTGGCGGGTGACGACAAGAACAAGAACCAGCAGACCCAGAGCAGCGGGCAGATGGGCGGCGACATCGGCGGTGCGGGCACCCAGGGCCAGTCCGGCCAGATGCAGGGCCAGATGGCGGGCGAGAAGCAGGTCAGCGGCACCGTGGTGAAGAGCAGCAAGAGCATGCTCCACCTGAGGACCGACAACGGCATCATCCCGTTGAAGATCAACAAGGACGTCCAGTTCCAGGATCCGAACCTCAAGAACGTCCAATCGCTCAAGGAAGGCCAGCAGGTCCGCGCCAGCTTCGACATCCTGGGCACGGACAACGTGGCCAAGAGCATCTCGCTGGACGCCTCGAACACGGGCGGCAGCGGCCTGGAAGGCGACACGGGCATCAACCAGGACCTGGGCGGCTCGGGCCTGGACCAGGACATCAACAAGGACATGGGCGGCTCCGGTGACGTGGGCGGTGACGTCGGCGGCTCCGGTGACATGGGCGGTGACGTCGGCGGCTCCGGCTCCGGCGACCTGGGCGGCTCCGGCGACGTGAAGCACTAGTCCGCCCCCGGTATCCATGGGGATGGAATCAGGGAGCTCGCGGCATCACTCCGATGCCGTGGGCTCCCATCAGTTCATTCAGTATTGACTGAACATCCTGACGCCAGTAGACGGGAGCGCGATTTCCCTTCCGGGAGAGGCCGCGCATGCGTCGGGATGGGTTGAGCGCCGAGGAAGAGCAGTTCATCGAGTCGATGGGCCTGTTCTTCGAGCGCCAGGGCGTGCCGCGCATCGGTGGCCGCATCCTCGGGTTGTTGCTGCTGGCCGAGAAGCCGCTCGCGCTGGGCGAGGTCGCCGGGCTGCTGAGGGTGAGCCCGGCCTCCGTTTCCACCAACGTGCGCCAGCTCCAGGCCAGCGGCCTGGTGGATCCCGCCAGCATCCCGGGGGATCGCCGCCACTACTACGTCTTCAACAGCGCGGGGTGGGATCACCGGCTCGAGATGGCGGTCACCGCCATGGACGTCCTGGGCCAGTTGTGCCAGGACGCGCTCGCCATGCCCCAGTTGAAGGAGCGCCACAAGCTGCGCGAGGCGGTGGAGTTCTGCGGTTTCTACCGCCAGGAATTGGCCGGTGCGGCCGGGCGTTGGCGCGCCCGCTTCGCCCGCAAGCCCGGCAACCAGGCCACCCTCCCTTCATCCCCGCCCTCCCCGCGTCAGCGCCGGAGCGCCACCCGCTAACCTGCCCCACCCCTTCCCCGGTCTCGGAAAGGACCGCCCCGTCATGACCCAGCTCACCGCCGTATCCGGCACCGGCGCCGCCACGCCCATCGTCTCCCTCACCGACGTCACCAAGACGTACACCCTGGGCAAGGTGGAGGTGCCCGCGCTCCGGGGTCTGTCGCTGGAGGTCTACCCCGGCGAGTTCATCTCCATCGCCGGCCCGTCCGGCAGCGGCAAGACGACGGCGCTCAACCTGATTGGCTGCGTGGACACGGCCAGCTCGGGCGTGGTGAGGGTGGACGGCCAGGACACCAAGAAGCTCTCGGAGCGGCAGCTCACGGACCTGCGGCTGCACACCATCGGGTTCATCTTCCAGAGCTTCAACCTGGTCTCGGTGCTCAGCGTCTACCAGAACGTGGAGTTCCCCCTGCTGCTGCAGCGCAAGCTGGGCGCGGACGAGCGCCGCCAGCGGGTGCTGACGCTGCTGGAGCAGGTGGGCCTGGACAAGCACGCCAAGCACCGCCCCAACGAGCTGTCCGGCGGCCAGCGGCAGCGCGTGGCGGTGGCGCGCGCGCTCGTCACCCGGCCCAAGCTGGTGCTGGCCGACGAGCCCACCGCCAACCTCGACTCCGTCACCGGCCAGACCATCATCGACCTGATGAAGGAGCTCAACCGCAAGGAGGGCACCACCTTCATCTTCTCCACCCACGACGCCAAGGTGATGAACCACGCGAACGCGGTGGTGCGGCTGGCGGACGGGAAGATCCTCGACCGCATCACCCCGGCGGAGGCCCAGAAGGCCCTGGCCGGAGGGGCGGAGGGGCACTAGCGATGGGACAGCTCAAGCTGCTGGTGCAGGTGGCCTTCCGCAACCTGTTCACGAGCTGGGTCAACGTCATCATCGGCGCCATCATCCTCTTCGGCACCCTGCTGGTGGTGGTGGGCGGCGCGGTGGTGGACAGCCTGGACGAGTCGATGAGCCGCAGCATCATCGGCAGCGTCGCGGGCCACCTCCAGGTGTACTCGGAGAAGTCCAAGGACTCGCTGGCCCTCTACGGGAACATGGGCGGCGAGGCGGATCTGCGCGTCATCGAGCGCTTCTCCGACATCAAGAAGGTGCTGGAGCAGCACCCCAACGTGAAGACGGTGGTCCCCATGGGGACCAACAGCACCATGCTGATGTCCGGCAACACGGTGGACCTGACGCTGTCACGCCTGCGCGGCCTCTACAAGCAGGCCGCCGCCGGGGAGACGCCCGAGCTGCGCGCGCAGATCGACAGCCTCAAGTCGCACGTGCGCCAGATGCTCGCCCTGCTCGACAAGGACCTGGAGCGGCGCAACGCCATCGCCGCCGAGAACGCCATGGATCCCGCGGACCTGCGGGCCCTGGAGCGCGCCCGCACCCCGGAGTTCTGGGAGGGGTTCGAGAAGGACGCGCTCGCCTCGCTCGAGTTCCTGGAGAACCGCATCGCCCCGCTGGTGACGGACGGAGACATGGTCCCCCTGCGCTACCTGGGCACCGACCTGGTCAACTTCCAGAAGACCTTCGACCGGATGCGCATCGTGGACGGCACCCCGGTGCCCGAGGGCCAGCGCGGCCTGCTGCTGCCCAAGTACGCCTACGAGGAGTTCTTCAAGCTGAAGACGGCGCGCCGGTTGGACATCATCAAGGAGGCGCGTGACGTCAACCACCGGAAGATCGCCGACGACCCCGACCTCCAGCGCCGGTTGAAGGAGAACCAGACCCAGACGCGGGAGCTCCTCTTCCAGTTGGATCCGCTCAAGACGCAGCAGGCCATCGCGCGGCTGAACAAGGCCCTGGGGAGCAACGAGACGGAGCTGGAGAAGCTGCTGGTGGCGTTCTTCACCATGGACGACGCCACCTTCGACACGCGCTACCAGCAGTTCTACGCGGAGCTGGTGCCCTTGCTGGACCTCTACCGCCTCCGGCCCGGGGACGAGCTGCCCATCACCTCCTTCACGCGCACGGGCTACGCGCGCAGCGCCAACGTGAAGGTGTACGGCACCTATGAGTTCACCGGTATGGAGAAGTCCCCGCTGGCCGGCTCGCTCAGCCTGATGGACCTCATCACCTTCCGCGAGCTGTACGGCTACCTGACGATGGACCAGAAGGACGAGCTGGAGAAGCTCCAGGCGGCCAGCGGCGTGAGCGAGGTGCAGCGCCATGACGTCGAGGACGCGCTCTTCGGCGAGGACAGCTCCCTGGTCGTCGAGAGCGTCTCGGGCACCATCAACGTGGATGCGCAGCTCGAGGACGCCGCCCAGGCCCGGCGCCAGCAGGAGGCGGCCCTGCGCAAGTACACCCAGCAGGACATCGACGAGGGCGTGGTGCTCCATGCCGCGGTGATGCTGAAGGACCCGGAGACGCTGGAGCAGACCATGGCCGAGCTCCAGGAGGCCTCGAAGAAGGCCGGGCTGCCGCTCAAGGTCGTCTCCTGGCACCAGGCCTCGGACCTCGTCGGGCAGATCATCGTGTTGGCCAAGCTGGTGCTCTACGCGGCCGTGTTCATCATCTTCGTGGTGGCGGTGGTGATCATCAACAACTCGGTGATGATGGCCACGCTGCAGCGGGTGCGGGAGATCGGCACCATGCGGGCCATCGGCGCACGGCGCGGCTTCGTGCTGGGCATGGTGCTGCTGGAGACCACGGTGCTGGGCCTGGTGTTCGGCGCGGCGGGCGCGCTGCTGGGCACCCTGGCCGTGAAGGGACTCGGCGTGGCGGGCATCCCCGCCTTCCACGAGTCGCTGTACTTCTTCTTCTCCGGCCCGCGCCTCTTCCCCACCCTGCAGGCCTCCAACATCATCACCGCCCTCGTCATCGTCGTCGGGGTGTCCGCCTTCTCCACCTTCTACCCCGCGTTCCTCGCGACCCGGGTCTCGCCCCTCCAGGCGATGCAGACGGACGAGTGAAGCCATGAATCAGCTCCTGCTCATCGCCCTGCGCAACCTCGGCTCGCACAAGCGCCGCACGCTGCTGCTGGGCGGCGCCATCGCCGGTGTCACCGCCCTGCTCGTCATCCTCATGGGGCTGGCCAACGGCATCCAGACGACGACGGTGGAGACCGCCACCACGCTCATGACCGGGCACGTCAACGTGGCCGGCTTCTACAAGGTGACGGCCGGCCAGTCCGCTCCCGTCGTCACGGCGTTTCCCGCCCTCCAGCAGAAGCTCCTCCAGGAGGTGCCCGAGCTGGATTACATGGTGCAGCGCGGGCGCGGCTACTCCAAGGTGGTCAGCGACACCAGCTCCATGGACCTCGTCCTGGGCGGCATCGACGTCCAGAACGAGACGGGCTTCCGCAAGGCCCTGATGATCCGCCAGGGCCGGCTGGAGGACCTCGCCCAGCCCAACACCCTGCTGCTCTTCGAGGAGCAGGCCAAGAAGCTCGAGGTGAAGGTCGGCGACACCCTCACCCTCTCCTCCCCCACCATGCGCGGCACCAGCAACACCGTGGACGTGCGCGTGGCCGCCATCGCCGCCAACGTGGGCATGCTCAGCTCCATCTTCTGCTACCTGCCCAACTCCACCCTGCGCGGCCTCTACCAGATGCGCGACGACGCCACCGGCGCCCTCCACCTCTACCTCAAGGACACCGCCGACGTTCCCGCCGTCCAGGCCCGCCTCATGAAGCGCCTGCCCGAGCTCGACTACAAGGTGCTCGACCACAACCCCAACCCGTTCTTCATGAAGTTCGAGTCCGTCAACCGCGAGGGCTGGACGGGTCAGCGGTTGGATGTCACCAACTGGGAGGACGAAATCTCCTTCATCACCTGGTCGGTGAAGGCGCTCAACTGGCTCACCATCGGACTGCTCGTCCTGCTGCTCATCATCATCAGCGTGGGCGTCATGAACACGATGTGGATCGCCATCCGCGAGCGCACCCGGGAGATCGGCACGCTGCGCGCCATCGGGATGCAGCGCGGGTGGGTGATGTTGATGTTCCTCCTCGAGGCCCTCCTGCTGGCGCTCTTCGGAACGCTGGGCGGCGCGGCGCTGGGGCTGGCCGTGTGCCTGGGCCTGAACGCCGCCCACCTCACCATGCCCATGGCCGTCCAGGTCATCATCATGTCCGAGCAGCTCCGCTTCGTGGTGGACCCGTCCGCCGTGGCCGGCTCCGTCGCCGTCATCACGCTGTGCACCACCTTCGTCTCGCTCATTCCCTCCTTCCTCGCCGCGCGGATGAAGCCCGTCACGGCGATGCACCACATCGGGTGATGATCATGACCCTGCGCAACCTCTTCGGCGCCGTGCTCGCCGCCGTGCTGCTCGCCGCTCCCGCCGTCAGGGCCGCCGACATGAAGGACCCGGCCGAGCTCGCGAAGCTCCTGCGGACGCTCGATGAGCGCCAGCGCAACGGCGGCGACTACAAGTCGTTGATGTACATCGAGCAGAAGGAGAAGGACAAAACGGACGTCGTGCGCGAGGCCGTGGTGTACCGCCGCGACGCGAAGGATCAGCTCATGATCCTCATGACCAAGCCCAAGGGCGAGGCCGGCAAGGGCTACCTCCGGTTGGAGAAGAACCTCTGGAGCTACGATCCCAACACCGGCAAGTGGGAGCGGCGCACCGAGCGCGAGCGCATCGCCGGCACCGACAGCCGCCGCGCCGACTTCGACGAGTCCCGGCTCGCCGAGGAATATGACGCGGCCTTCGAGGGCGAGGAGAAGCTCGGCAAGTTCACCGCCATGAAGCTCGTCCTCACCGCGAAGCAGGGCGTGGACGTGGCCTACCCGGTGGTGCACCTGTGGGTGGACAAGGAAACGTCCAACATCCTCAAGCGCCAGGAGTACGCCCTCTCCAAGCGGCTGATGCGCACCGCCTACTTCCCCAAGTGGATGAAGGTCTTCAGCGAGTCCAAGAAGTCCGACGTCTGGTTCCCCCAGGAGATGCGCTTCTATGACGAGGTGGAGAAGGCCAACTCCACCGTCATCGTCGTGAAGAACGTGGACCTGAACGCGCTCGAGGAGAACATCTTCACCAAGGCCTGGCTCGAGAGCAAAAGCCGATGAGCACCCGCACCACCCTGGCGCTCGCCGCGGCCCTCGCCGCCCTGCCCGCGTTTGCCCAGGAGCGCCCCCGCGAGGAGGACCTCTTCGGCGGTGAGGCCGCGGCGGACGCCCCCCGCCCCGACGAGAGCGCCCTCTTCGGGGACGACGCCCCCGAGGCCCCTCCGGCCTCCACCGACGACCGGGACGCGCGGGCACTCGACGGCCCCGCGGCCACCAACGCCTTCGACACCGAGGAGGCCATCGAGGACCCGCTGAAGATCGGCGGCCGCTTCTACCTGCGCGCCCTCTCCCAGGGGAACGAGGGGGTGTCCTTCGGCAACACCTCCTTCTCCGCCCCCATGCTGGTGGATGGCTACTTCGATGCCCGCCCCACCGACCGGCTGCGCGGCTTCGTGCTCGGACGGCTCACCTTCGACCCGACCCGTAGGGAAGGTTCGGGCAGCCTCCTCCCGTCGGGGACGTCCTCGTCCACCGCCTCCGCCGCTCCCCGCGTGCTCCTGGACCAGGCCTGGCTGCGCTTCGACCTGGGCCACACCCTCTTCATCACCGCCGGCAAGCAGCACGTGAAGTGGGGCACCTCGCGCTTCTGGAATCCCACCGACTTCCTCAGCCCTCAAGTGAGGGATCCGCTCGCCCTCTTCGACGCGCGCACCGGCGCCACCATGCTCAAGGTGCACGTGCCCTGGGAGGCCAAGGGCTGGAACTTCTACGCCATCGGCCTGCTCGACAACGCCGGCCCCGCGGGCACGCTCGGCCAGGTCGGCGGTGCCGCTCGCGCCGAGGTGGTGCTCGGCCCCGCGGAGCTGGGCATCGACGCCGTGCTCCAGCGCGGCCGCAAGCCCCGCTTCGGGCTCGACTTCTCCTCAGCCCTCGGCCCCATCGACATCTATGGTGAGCTCGCCCTCCGCAGGGGCTCCGACACGCCACTGTACCGGCTGCCCTCGGACGTCTCGCTCGGGGATCTGCTCGGACAGGTCGAGGGCAACGGCGGCCTGCCTCCCGACCTCGGCGCGCTCCCCATCGAGGCGTACTACCCGGACGGCTACACCCCGCAGGTGAGCGGCGGCGCCACCTGGACGTTCGCCTGGTCGGAGAGCGACACCGCCACCGTGGGCGTCGAGTACTTCTTCAACTCGACGGGCTACCCCACCTCCCTGGCCTACCCGTACCTGCTCTTCCAGGGCCAGTTCCAACCCTTCTACCTCGGCCAGCACTACGCCGCCGTGTACGGGCTCCTCGCCGGGCCGGGCTCCTGGGACGACACCAACTTCATCCTGTCCAACCTGGGCAACCTCTCCGACCGCTCCTTCCTCACCCGCCTGGACGTGACGCACCGCGCCCTGCGCTACCTCAGCATCGAGGCCTTCGTCGCCGTCAACTATGGCCAGAAGGGCGGCGAGTTCCGCTTCGCGCTCGATCTCCCGGCCATGCGCAGGGGTGAGCAGGTGATACCGCCCGTCGTCGTCGCCCCGCCCACGCTCCAGGCCGGCGTGGGCCTGCGCATCGACCTCTGACGCACCTCGTCCGCCGTGGCTGTACGCCCCAAGCCCCTGGAATCAGGGGCTTTTTCGTGGGCAGTGGGGAGCTGGGCAGAATTTGGCTCCCCCGCCACGCAACTTCCCCGGGGACCGGGCGATAATGGCTTCAAAGCTTTTGCGTCCCTTTTCCTGAAAGGTGCCCCATGTCCTTCAACGTGAACAACCGGACCCCGCCCGCTGCGACCGCGCGTACGGCCACCGCCGCGAACACCACTCCGAGCGCGAGTGAGCTGACGGACCAGGGTGTCAAGACCTCCAAGGAACTGACCTCGGGCGGTAGCTACAACATCGGCGTCAACAAGGACTCCGACAAGACCAAGGTCGCCGAGGCCCTCGTGCAGATCGCCGGCGACAAGGGCGCCCAGTACGCCAACACCATCGAGGGCCTGGGCAAGGCCTTCAAGGGCCGCGCGCTCGAGGGCATCCAGAAGGAGATGGGCGCGTGGCTGAAGGCCAACCCGAACGCCACCCAGAGCCAGGTGTTCGAGCAGGCCACGAAGACGCTCTACAAGCACACGATGATCAACCAGCAGTTCAAGCAGACCATCGACCAGATGGCCAGCGCCGCCATCTCCCGCATGAAGGACACCTTCGAGGGCTGATGCGTGACGTCCGGCGGGGCTGAGCGGTTCGCCTGCTCGCCCCTCGGACGGATGGACGGAGGCTCGGCCTCCGGGCTGTACCGGTTCGTCCGGCTGTGGACACGTTTGGAGGGATGAGCCTTCTCGCACTCTCCCTGACGCTGTTCCTCGGACAGACCCCTGCCCAGGCGCCGACCCTCGAGGAGCTGGAGCGCACCGCACGTGAGCTGGAAGTGAAGCAGCTCCGCGCCCAGATCGAGCTCCTTCAAGCCGAGTCGGAAGCCCAGCAGTCCCAACAGCAGCAGGACCAGGAACGCCTCCAGTCCCTGGAGCAGCAGGACACCACCGAGAGCGCCCGGGCCCAGGCCCTGGAGCAGCTCCGGCAGCAACGCCTGGAGCGCCTGCGCAGCGGCTACCAGTGGATGGTGACCGCGGACCAGTTGCTCGAGGAGGGTGACTTCTCCGTCGGACCGGCGCTCACCTCTGCACGCCAGGACATCTCCGAGGCCCTCGCCAGCGCCGCCGAGACCGGCCGGGGTGACACCGTGCGCCTCATCGAGAGCGCGCTGAACCGGCTCACCCGGCTCGAGGAGAACGTGGAGCAGCGCGACATCTACCGGGCCCGCCTGGAACTGCAGACCGCCGGCTTCGAGTTACATCAAGCCTGGCGGCTCAGCCTCCAGCGCTCGGGCGCCACGCTCGTCAATCAGTAGTAGTGCGGCGTGACCGAGGCCGGCGGGCTCGCGGGCCTCGCGATGAGGTAGCCCTGCACGAAGTCCACCCCGTGCTCGCGCACCCACCGCAGCTCCTCCGGCGTCTCGATGCCCTCGGCCACCGTGAGGATGCCCAGCTTCTGCGCCAGCTCCAGCAGCTTCTCCGTGATGGAGGCCTTGTAGCTGTCCTGGTGGATGCCCCGGATGAGCTCCATGTCGAGCTTCATGATGTCCGGACGCAACTGGTGGATGAGGTTGAGCGAGGAGTACCCCGCCCCCAGGTCGTCCAGCGCCACCCGGAAGCCCGCCTGCCGGTAGTAGGCGATCAGCGACTTGAGGTGGTTGGCGTCCGGCGTGTGGTCCGACTCGATGATCTCGAAGACCACGTGGCTCGGCGGGATGCCCACCTCGGAGATGGCCGCCACCGTGGAGCGCAGGCAGAACGCCGGATCGTAGATGGCCGTGGGCGTGAAGTTGATGAAGAGCGGCACCTTCAGCCCCAGCCGGGCCGCCTCGCGCACCGCGGACAGCCGCGCCGCCAGGTCCAACTGGAAGAGCAGATCCGCGTCGCGCGCCAGCGTCAGCATCTTCCCCGGGAACACCAGCGCCCCATCCCGCTCGAGCCCGCGCAGCAGCGCCTCGTAGGCGTACACCTGGCGCGTGTCCTTCGCGTGGACGATGGGCTGGTAGTGGCTGGTGACGCGCTTCTCGGCCAGCATGTCCACCAGCCACCCCGAGCGGGTGATGGTGAAGAGCTGCGGCAGCGAGCCCACCCGCGGGAAGTCTCCCAGCCCCGGGGCGCCCTCGCCCTCGACGAAGAGCGCGCGCGTGGCCCGCGACTCCTCGCCCGTCAGCGCGCCCATGACGTCGGCCACGAAGGCACTCAGCTGCGCGCCCTCCAGCCGCACCGCCACGCAGCGATCCTGCGGCATGGCCTGGTGCTCGCGCCCGGAGTCTCCCATCTGGCGCACCAGCTTGCCGTAACTGTGACCCAGCGGCAGCCAGAGGAAGAGCCGGCCTGGCCCCTCCAGCTCCAGCTTCTCTGGAAGGGACTGGCACCGCTCACACGACTTCGACACGGTCTGGCTCATGCGCCTCGCTCACTGCTCACGGAAGACGAGCAACCCCCGCGACGTCTCGGTGGCGTAGATGTACCCGTCACCGGGCACCTCCACCCCGCTGAGGCCGTCCAGGAACGCACGTCCCCGGCCTGAATCCGTCTCCCGCCACGTATTGTAGTAGGCAATCTGCCGGGGTGTGCTCGGGTTGGACATGTCCAGGACACGTAGACCATCCTGGTTATGAGCCACGTACAACTTCGTGCCCACGAGCGTCAAACCGGCCACCGTGGACTCCGGCCGCATCTCGAACCGGCCCACCTCGGTGATGTGGGCAGGATCCGACACGTCCAGGGCGCGGATGCGGGAGCCCCAGCCCTCGCTCGCCTCGAAGGCGATCGTTCGATCTCCAATGACCCCCGCCGCCACCGGACGGCTGGAGGCCTTGTCGTACCCGAAGTGCCCCTTTGCCTCCGGTTTGCTCACATCCGTCACGTCCACGACCGCCAACCCATACGCCCAGTGACCCACGTAGAGCCGGTTGTTCAGGACGACCCCCTCGACCGGGGCCTCTCCCGCCTGGGGGTCGGTGTCCGGGACGTAGTAGCGCGTCAGCACCGTGGGATCGGCCGGCGTGGAGATGTCGAAGATGAGCACCTCGGCCTTGGGCGAGGGCGACATCATGTAGAGCCGGTCCCCGTCCATGAACAGGCCCCAGCCCTGCAGGCCGGAGCTCGCCGTGGGCAGCGCCTTCACCCGCCGGGGCGCCGAGGGCGTGCTCACGTCATAGACGAGGAGCCCCTCGGTGTTGCTCGAGATGTAGAGCGTCTGGCCCTTCACCCAGGAGCGGTTCCAGGTGTCATTCGTCGGGGAGATCTCCGCCACCTTCGTGGGACTGGCCGGATCCCTCACATCGTAGATGAAGAGGCCGTGCGACAGCGCCGTCACGTAGGCGTACCCGCCCGAGACGAAGACGTCCATGGGCGTCCCGCGCGGCACGGCCGTCTCCGACACGAGCTCCATGCCGGACGCCTCCTGCTCGCCCGCCACGCGCTTGATGCGCACCGCCTCGAAGGTGCCCTTGAGGTCCGCCTCGCCGTTCACGCACCGGCGGAACTCGCCCTTCACCTGCTCCGGGGTGGGGGCCTGACAGCCCGCGACCGCCAGGCGGATGGAGGAGGAAGAACCGTTGTAGTCACTGGCCAGGAAGAAGGTCTCTCCCTCCACCTTGCGCTCCGTGAGCGGGGCCCCGAAGAGCAGGGACTTGGAGGGATCCGACGACAGGAGCATCGCCGCCGGCGTGTCGAGGCCGTCCAGCGTGACATTGGACTTCCAGATGCCGTCGGCCTGAATCGATGCGAAACCCGACCGGTCACATGCGGACAGTTCGAAGGCCTCGAGCTCGCACTCGCGCTTCACTTCTTCCGTGCGCGGGCAGCCAGGGAGGGTGAGGAGCAGGGCTCCCGCCGTGACAACCAGATAACGATTCATGCGCCATCCATACCGGGCACCGGGACGATGCGAAAGCATTGGTTCACCCAACACCCGGAGGGGCGGGTCCGTGCAACGCTGAGCAATCGTACAGAAGCGCTCGGCTGCCCACTCGTCTATATGGGGAAGCCTGCCTAGGTTCGCTCAGTCCCTCGTCTCCCCACCCGGGAGGTCGCCCTGTGAATCGTCGTCTTCTTACCGCCACCGTCTTGGCCCTGGTCCTCGCAGAGGCCGCCGTGGCTCAGGTCTATGTCATTCCACGTCGTGCCCAGCGCACACCGGTGCACACGTACGAATTCGACTGGAAGCACATGGACATCCTCGTCGGGCCCGAGGCCGAGGGTGTCGCCGCTCCAGCGGCCCACCGGGCCCACATGCAGCCGCCCGGCGCTCCGGGTGGCCCGACGCCCAACTCGCCCACCACGCCGCAGATGCGCTCGCCGGGCGTCCCCACCGCCGACGCGAAGCAGATCCCCAAGGGCGGCAAGCAGGGTGAGGAGGGCACCGGCGGCAGCCCCGTGGAGTCCATCGAGCCGGGCAGCCCCACGCCGGTGGTGGACAACCGGGATGGCGGCACGCCCATGGCCACGGGGAGCGAGCTCTACGTTCCCATCGCCCTGTCCGCGGACGGAGGCACGCCGGACGGCGGCCCGGCCTACGCCACGTCCCTGGGCGTGAAGAGCGGCGGCGTCCGCTTCTACTTCTACGAGAGCGAGCGGAACGTGGCCCAGTACGCCGCGCCCCAGCTCGAGGAGGCCTACCGCTACCTCGTGGACCGCTTCAAGTTCGTCCCCACGCAGACCTTCCCGTACATCCTCTACAGCAGCTACCAGGAGTTCCTGCAGACCAACGTCTTCGCGGTGTCCGAGGGAACGCTGGGCGTCACCAGCACCCAGGGCAACCTGGAGCTGGCCCTGCCCTACATGGGGGACCACCGGCTCTTCGGGGAGATCAGCTCCCACGAAATGGCCCACCAGTTCACCATCCAGAAGGTCCGCTTCCTGGCGGAGCAGGCCAAGGTGCAGGGGGATCCGCTCAACGCCATTCCCCTCTGGTTCATCGAGGGTCTGGCCGAGTTCTACGCCAAGGGCGGGTTGGATCCCGAAGGCGAGATGATGGTGAGGGACCTGCTCATCAACCCGGACCTGATGCGCGGGTACGCCTTCCTCGACTTCTGGTCGCCCGGGCCCTACGGCTTCCTGTGGATCTACAAGGTGGGCCAGGCGCGCTGCCAGTTCCTGGAGGAGACGTACGGGGCGGGCTTCATCCAGAAGGTGCTCGACAACTCGCCCAAGCTCATCTCCGGCACGGCCGGGACGCCGAACCTGGCCTTCGAGGGGCTGGTGGAGATGCTCACCGGGGATGAGCCGCAGAAGGTGGGCGCGAAGTTCGAGGCGTGGCTGAAGCAGCGCGCCTACCGCACCTACCTCAACTCCGAGCAGTCCACGCCCCAGATGGAAGTGCTGCGCGAGCGCAAGGGCATCGTCACCTCGCTCAACAGCTCGCCCAATGGCCGGCTGCTCATGTACCGGAGCATCATCCCGGAGACGGGCCAGAGCCAGCTCATCATGCTGGACCCGCGCGCGCCCCAGGAGAGCGTGAAGGTGCAGGGGGACGGCGTGCCGGGCTACGAGTCGCTGCACCCCGTCTTCGGGCGCAACTTCGCCCTCACGGACGACAAGCTGGTCTTCGTGGCCGAGTCGCTCTCGCGCGACATCATCTATGTCCAGTCCTTCAAGCACTCCGCCGAGCCCATCTCCATAGGAGGGACGCTGCCGTCGATGGGCCGCAGCCCCTACCTGAACAACCCCTCCGGGCTGCGCAAGGAGCCGCCCTACAAGGTGCGCTTCGACCTGGGCGAGCGCGTGGCCTACAAGCTGAAGGACCACGGGCTGATCGCCGCGTACTCGCCGGCCTTCTCGCCGGACGGCAAGCAGCTCGCGTTCATCGGCCTGAACGAGGCGGGCACGCGCGACGTGTACGTGCTGCCGCTGGACCAGGGCATGGACGTGGAGCCCCAGCAGCTCACCCACGACGTGTACGCCGAGCGCAGCCTCACCTGGGGCCAGGCGGGCATCGTCTTCACCTCGGACGCCACCTCGCACGGCTACTACAACCTCTTCCGGGTGAAGCCGGAGGCCGCCGACAAGGTGGAGCGCCTCACCAGCGAGCCGAGGGATCACTCGGATCCGACGGTGACGCCCGACGGCCGCCTCTTCTTCGTGGCCTACGAGAAGAGCCGCTCGGACCTGCACGAGTACACCGGCGGCGGCGGCATCGTGCGGCGCACGGACGTGACCACCGGCCTCTTCGAGCCGAGCCCCGCCCCGGATGGGAACCTGTGGTTGCTCTACCACGTGTCCGGTGAGCGCAAGCCGACCCTGCTGCGCTCGCAGCAGCTCATGAACCTCGAGGTGGCGCAGGCCAAGGCCGAGGCGGCCCCGCCGAGCCCCCTGCCCCAGCGCTCGTTGGTGGGGGCCACGCCGTACAAGCCCTTCGCGCGGGAGAACATCGATCTGGGGCCCATCATGGGCTTCGCCGGCGCGGGTGGCGGCGGCTTCTACGGCCAGGTGTTCGCCTCGGCCACGGACCGGATGCGCAACCACGCCATGTTGATGCAGGTGGCCGTGTACGGCTCGTTCGAGCTGACGGACGGCTACCTGATGTACATCAACCAATCCAGCCGGACGATGTACGGCCTGGGGCTCTTCCAGTCCCTGCGCTTCCGCCTGGACCGGACGCTGAGCCAGTACCGCGGCCGGCTGCCCTACTACGCGCTGGTCGCCGGTGAGCGCTTCTTCGGCGCCACCACGCTCGCGCGCTACCCGCTGAGCACCTTCACCTTCCTGGAAGGCAACCTCAGCATCGGCGGAGCCTCGTACTTCCTCGACCCGACGACCTCCTTCTTCCTCAACCTGGAGGAGGTCAACGGCATCGGCGACATCTACTCGGAGTGGCAGCGGAACCGGCCGAACATGCGCTTCCAGACGGAGGGCTCGCTGGCCTTCGGGTACAACACCCTGCGCTACCACTACACGGGCGTCCCCATCTCCGGCACCTCGTTCCTGAGCGAGGTCACCACCGGCGTGCAGCCCTTCAACGGGGAGTTCTACGGCAACCTGCGCCTGGACGCGGAGCGCTACTTCCCCATCCCGCTGGGCAGCACCCACCTCATGCTGCGCGGCGGCGCGGGCACCAGCTTCGGCGGACGCTTCTCCCAGTCCTTCTATCTCTCCAGCTTCGACACCCTGCGCGGCGTGCCCTTCGGCAACGAGCAGTGGCTGCTCGGCCAGCACTACCTCTACTCCACGCTGGAGCTGCGCGTACCGCTGGATGCGCTCATCCGCATCGCCTTCCTCAACACCCTCATGGGGGTGGCGGGCTTCGACGTCGGTGGTGTGGGCAGCTCGGCCCGTGAGCTGTGGAACCGGCGCGTGCTCGATGCCGCGGTGGGCGTCAACGTGGGTCTGGGTCCCATCCTCCTGCGCCTGCACTTCGCCTACCCGTTCGACATCAACGCCCCCGCCGGCCGCCCGTCCGACAAGTGGGTGACGCAGTTCTCCATCGGCCTCGCCGGGCTCGAGGGCTACCTCTTCAAGGGACACGGAGACCCGTCCCCCAGGAAGAAGGCCCCCGCTCCTCCGATAACCCTCGGCGGGCCGCGCATCGGCTCGCTGTAACGGGGCTCGTCGTACCGGGCTCGGGGTGGGGGCAGCCCCTCACCCCGGCCCGCTCAGGACTGGGCCGCCACCAGCGCGGCGTTGGAGCGCGCCAGCGGGCCTCCCTCGTGGGGAATCCGCTCGAAGTCGCCGCGCAGCGCCTTGAGGGCGAACTTCTCCAGATCGATCTCCCGCCGCGTCCGGACTCCCAGGGCCCGCACCAGCCCCGACAGGGGACCGAAGCCGAGGAGGCCGTGCTGCAGCAGCAGCCCCGCGGCCACCCCGCTCACCAGCTTCCACCTCGGGCCGTCCTTGGCCGCCAGCACCAGCCCGAGCACGGAGACCGCCGAGGCCGCCACCGTCACCACCCGGTTCAGGTCCCACTCCTTCTCCAGCTTCTCCAGGTAGCGGCTGATCTCCGAGCGGTCCATGTGCTCGGCCATGCTTTGGACGCACTTCTCCACCCGCGCATCAATCCGCCGGTTCACCCCGTCCGGTGTGTGGGTACGCACCGAATCGGTCGACGTCTGGTTCCAAGACTCCATCTCGCCTCCCTCCAGGCTGGCAGGCCATCTGTGCGAAGGTAGGGACGCGGGCGCACACGGGTCAGGAGAGGCGGCCGGGCCCGGCCGTCTGCCCGCCGGTTCCCCCTGCTCGGCCCGGGGACCGATGCCTAGCTTGGCCGACGTGAAACGCCTTCCAAGCTTCCTGCTCGCCTGCCTGCTCGGTACCGCCTGCGTCCACCGCGACCATCCCCAGTCCCTGCGCGTCTACGATGACGTCCCGGTGTCGGGGCCGGAGCTGTCGCTGGCCCTGTACCAGTCCGTGGGCGTGGGGCTGCGGTCCGGTCACACGGTGGAGCTGGTGCAGGACGCCCGCATCCTCGAGCGGCTCGAGGCGGAGATCCGCCAGGCCCGCGAGTCCATCCACCTGCTCGCCTCCAACTGGCAGCCGGGGGAGGCCTCGGAGCGCCTCCTGCGAGCGTTCTCCGAGCGCCAGGAGGGCGTGGTGTGCCGCATCCTGGTGGATCCGATGCACAGCCCGGGCTTCCGGGAGACGGTGGGCACGCGGCTCGTCCAGGCCGGGTGTGAGGTCCGTGCCTTCCGGCCCTTCGTCGGCTCGGAGGTGGTGTTCAATGACGAGCGGATGGAGGCGCGCAACCACCGCCAGCTCGTCATCCGCGATGGACGCAGCGGCCTCACCGGAGGCTCCGGCGTGGGACCGCAATGGGGTGGCGCGCGGAAGCCGGTGGAGGCGTGGCGCGACACCTATGTCCACGTGGAGGGCCCGGCCGTGCGCCAGTTGCAGCAGGCCTTCGCCCGGGACTGGCTGGAAGCGGGCGGAGGGCTGCTCCCCGAGTCGGCCTTCCCCACACTCGAGCCGCGCGGCGAGGCGCGTGCGGGCTTCGTCGCGAGCACCGGCTCGCCCTCGCTCAGCCACTCCGAGCGCATGGTACAGGTGCTGATGGCCGCCTCCCGGCGCCGCCTGTGGCTCACCAACGCCTGCTTCGTCCCCACCGCCGCCACCGTGGACACGCTCATCCGCAAGGCCCGCTCGGGCGTGGACGTGCGCATCCTCGTGCCCGGCTACGAGGCCACCGCCGGCGTGCTCGCCGCCCAGCGCGCCTCCTATGAGCGCCTGCTGGAGAGTGGCGTGCGCCTCTGGGAGTACCAGTCCGCGCCCCTCTACGCCCGCACGCTCGTCGTGGACGACCAACTGACGGCCGTGGGCTCCAACAACCTGGAGCCCAACGCGAACGCGATGCTCGAGGAAGGGGCGCTCGTCGTCGAGGATGAGCCGCTCGCCCGCGCCCTCGCCGACAGCTTCGAGCGCGACCTGTCGCACGCGGTGGAGATCCGCCGGGACGAGTGGCGGGAGCGCGGGTGGCTGGATCGCATCGGCTCCGCGCTTCCCCCGTCGTCCACCGGTTGCCGCTGAGCGGGTAGTCCGGAGCCCAGCCCGGACAACCGCCACCCCAGATGGGAGAACCCATTTCCCCTCCGGGGGCCTGCATCATCCGCCACCGGACAGAGGGAGGCCCTGAGGCACCGGGCATCCGACTTGCTCGAACAACGCGCGATGAGATTCGCGCGCCTGCTCTGCACCCTGTCGGTTGTCTGGCTGTTCGCCTGTGACTCCGAGGTCACCGCTCCGCCCTCGGTGGATGGGGAACAGAACTCCATCACGGACAACCCCGAGCCCCAACCGCAGGGGCCGCGGAACGAGAACCCGCCGCCGCCTCCGCCACCTCCTCCTCCGCCACCTCCTCCTCCTCCACCTCCGCCGCCACCACCACCACCGCCGCCTCCGCCTCCTCCGGTACCCGAGGAAGAGCGGGCCTTCGTGCTGCCGCCGGTGCAGGAGTCCTTGCAGGAGTACGAGCTCCTCCTGCCGCCGGACGTGCTGGAGAAGTTCTACACGGACAAGTACACGCCCGAGCAGGACGCCATCTTCCGCCACGCGGGGGTGAGCTATCCGGTGAAGGTGCGCCTGCGAGGCGCCTCGGCCCGTGACTTCCCCAAGAAGAGCTGGAACGTGAGCTTCGAGAACGGCACGCGGTTCGAGGGGCGCAACTCGCTCAACCTCGTGGCCGAATACCAGGACGCGTCACTGCTGGCGGAGAAGCTCTCCTATGATCTGCTGGCCGCCATGCGCCTCCCGGCACCGCGCGCGAAATACGTCCGGCTGAGCATCAACGGCCGCTACGAGGGCCCCTTCCTGGACATCGAGCAGGTCAACAAGTCCTTCCTGCGCGCCCACGAGTTCCCGGACGACGATGCCTCCATCTACCGCGCCGGCTGGAAGGACACCGAGCTCAAGCTGCGCTCCTGGAAGGTCCCCTATCAGGGGGACTGGGTGAAGAAGACGAACGAGAAGGAGCCCGACGACGCGCTCGACGAGGTGCTGTACGTCATCAACCGCACGCCCGAGCCGGAGCTGCCCGAGGCGCTCGCGCGGCACCTGGAGCTGGAGTGGTACCTGCGCTCCATGGTCATGGACGCGCTCATGGCCAACAACTACGTGGAGGACTCGGAGAGCTACTTCATCCACGACCGGGTGACGGGCCGCTGGGTGTATGTGCCGTGGGACCTCAACAACGTGGACGCGCGCTGGTGGCACGAGATCCCGATCGTCGAGGAGCAGGTGCCGCTCTACAAGCACCAGCTCTTCTCCTTCACCCTCACCGACGGGGCGGTGGCCACCCGGTACCAGCACCGCAAGAGCATCCACCCGGGCTACCTGCCCGTCTTCAGCAACCTGGGCACCCGCGTGGTGATGAACCCGGAGCTGCGCGAGCGGTTGGTGGCACGGCTCGACAAGGCCATGAACGAGCTCTTCACCCTCGAGGTGATGGGAGCCTACATCGACAAGTTGCACGCGCTCCTCGAGCCCCACATGGCCGAGGACCCGTACATGAGCTACGCGAAGTTCCAGAAGGGCCGCATCTGGATGAGGGACTTCGTCCGCCTGCGCCGTGAGTTCATCCAGAAGGAGCTGGAGCGCTACCGCGCGCACGAGCCCGGCCTGGTGCTGGAGGCATTGGATGCGCACGAGGGCTGGGTGGAGCTGCGCAACCGGGGCACGGTGCCGGTGCTGCTCGGGGGCATGGTGCTGACCACGAACCTGCGGCGGAGCATCCCCGAGCTGCTGAGGCCCGAGATTCCGGCGCAGACGCCCGAGGAGCCGCCGTCGTATGGCCCTCCCGCGGGCACCGTGCTGCCGGAGCTCACGCTGGGGCCGGACGAGCGCGTGCGCTTCTCCGCCACCGAGCTGGGTCTCACCTTCACGGCCGATGGGGAGCTCGGCATCTTCGATGGGAAGTCCGTGGTGGGGATGAAGGACGTCCTCTTCTACGGGAAGCTGCCGGACGGGAAGCACTACGAGCGCGCCGGGGATGGGAGCTGGCAGGTGCGCTGAGTGGCCCGCGCCAGCGGACGTGGGCCCGGGGGGGCCCCGCCGCTGGCGCGAATCACCGCGTACGAGGGAGGCACGCGGAGGCTCAGTACGTGTTGCCGGCCTCCTCACCGATGGCCAGGGTGGTGATGGGGCCACCACACTCCTCACCGATGGCCTTGCTGGTGATGGGACCACCGCCCTCTTCACCCACCGCCTGGGTCGTCATCTCCGGGTAGCCGCCGCGCACACCTTCCAGGTCCTTCGCGGGCAACTCGTAGTCGATGAACGTCTTCTTGCCAGTCTTCTTCATCACGTTCTCCTTTGGGAGCGAGTGCACCCGGGGATGTGGGGTGCATTCGGCTGGGATGGAGCACGTGGGTGTGACTTGTGAGACGGTCCCCGGCCCTCCAGGACAGGCCGCCTGGACGCTCGCTCACCGCTCCGGACGGCCCCCCTCCTGACTGACGAACCTAGGCCCGCCGCTCGATCAGCCGCTCGCGGGAGGAGAGCACTGGCGCGCCACGGGGCCGGGTGTCCTTGCGGCCCGCCCGCACCAGGCCCCACCCCACCGCCACCAACAGGGCTCCGAAGAGGAGGAAGCCCACGTCCCACGCGAGCTGCCCCGCTCCGGGGTGGACGTGGTGGATGCCCAGCAGGTGATGGTCGATGAGCCCCTCCACCAGGTTGAAGGCGCCCCATCCGATGGAGAGGGAGCCGACGAAGGTGCGGGTCGACCAGGGAACCTCGGGGCGCTGGCCCGCGCGCCACAGGAGGCCGAGGCCAATCGCCGTCACGAGCCACGTGAAGGCGTGGAAGAGGCCATCCCAGAACATGTTGACCTTCATCGCGACGAGGTCCGTGGGCGGGATCTGGCTCGAGAGCATGTTGTGCCACTGGAGCAACTGGTGCAGCAGGATGCCGTCGAGGAAGCCGCCCAGGCCCGTGCCGAGCAACACGCCCGCCGAGATGACGGCCCCCTGATGCCGTGGAATGCCAGCCATGGACTTCCCCCTTTGCGCGGTCACGATGGGCGCCCGGACTCGTTCCTGGCGCGTGCGGAGGTCATGCCCGAGGGCGGTAGCCCGATGCGGTACAGGAAGGCACTGAGGGCGCCGATGAACAGGAAGGGCACGACCGCCATCACCAGATAGCGCCAGAAGCCCTCGCCCAGGACCGACGCCCTGACCACCTGGGATGTGTCGCAGTTGGGACAGGCGGACGCGGCCGTCGCCACCAGCAGGCTCGCGAGCAACCCGAAGGATTCGAGCCGGCTGTGTCTCATCGGACGGACCTCCGGGTGGATGCTTCGCTCCCAGGGTGCGCACGGCGAAGGCACGGACGGGAGGACCAGGCAGCCGGATGAGGGATGGGACGCCAGGGGATTCCTCGCGGGAGTCCGCCGCACGGGACGCGGGATGCGGACCGGGAGATGGGGCGAGCGCGCAAGTGCGCCAGAAGTCTGGGACAGATGATGGCAGGGCCAGTGCAACCCGGAGGAGCCAGTCCCCTTGGAACAAAGGATCCTCACATGGTTCGCATGATGTCCGCCCTGCTCCTCGTCGTCCTCACCACCGGCTGCGCGAGCACGACGATGATTCGCTCCGATCCCAGCGGCGCCACGGTCCGGTCCCGCTCCGGGGAGCGCCTCGGCAAGACGCCGTACGAGCACAGCGATTCGGCCACCGTCAATCACACCGAGAGCTTCGTGCTCGAGCTGGAGGGCTTCGAGCCCGAGTACGTCACCATCAAGCGCGACCAGTGGAACGGCGTGCGCACCGCGGGCGGAGTCATCGGGGGGCTGATCATCTTCCCCGTCTTCGCCACCCTGCTCTGGGCCACCGACTACAAGGAGGCGTACCACGTGGAGCTGCGGGAAGCGCCGGAGCAGCCGGAGGAAGAGGCCGTCCGGCCGGTCCGCGCGTCCCGCCGCGCGGTGCCCGAGCGTCAGCGCAGCACCCGCCGCTGAACGGGATGGCAAAGGTGTCCGCCGCGGGTAGGCTCGTGGCGGATGCACGAACTCCCCGCCTCGCGTCCCGCCCCCTCCCGGTGGCGGCAGGCGCTCATCGATACCTTCCTGACCGTCCTCCTCATCGGGGGAATCCTTCTCTGGTTCCCCTTCATCAGGACGGAAGGCGCCTGGGCGCAGCTCGGAGGCCCCTCCTTCTTCGGCCTCGCGGTCGCGCTGGCGCTGGTACCGGCGCTGCTCGTCAATCACCTCTCGTTCCGGTTTTTCGACGCGGCCATCGAGCGGAGCGGGGAGCTCGCCGCCGAGCGCGGTGGCGGTCCGGACGCCGCCACCGAGTTGCTCGTGCAGATGCGGCCCTTCCGCTCGCGGCGCGTGCGCCAGGCGACGACCTTCCTCGTCTTCTTCAACCTGCTCGCCTCCTCGAGCGCGCTCGCGCTGTGGCACAGGCATTCCACCGCGCACGCCTCGGAGCGCATCGCGGTGCAATGCCAGGTCACCCGATTGAAGAAGGGAAGCGGCAAGGACCAGCGCTGGAGGGTGACGTTCGAGTGCCCGCTGCCCGGAGCAGCACCGGCGACGGCGCAAGCCCTGCTCCCGGAATGGCAGTGGGTTGCCAGTATGCCCCCGCCCCCCTCGCTCCGGGCCGAGCTCCAGCGCGGCGGGCTGGGTGGCTGGTTGGTGCCGCTGAAAACGGTGGAGCTCCAGGCGGCGCCCAGGCAGCAGCGGAACTGAGCCCAGCCCCCCCCCCACAAGACGAAGTCGAACGTCCTCCTCAGCAGCGCTGCCGGTGGGTCCGATCTGGGGACTTGACGACCCATAAGCGTTGGCTTATTGATCAGACATGCAGAGCGCGGCCGGACTCGAAGACAAGATCTTCCAGGCGCTGGCGGACCCCAGCCGTCGGGCGATCTTCGAGTCGCTCACGCGTGGCGAAGCAGCGGTGAAGGACCTCACGGCACGTTTCGACATCTCGCAGCCGGCGGTCTCGCAGCACCTCGCCACGCTGAAAGACGCCGGTCTGGTGAACAGCCGGCGCGAGGGGCGGTGCGTCTACTACCGGGTGGAGCCGCGCGGGATGAAGCCTCTCATCGACTGGATCTCGCACTACCGCGCCTTCTGGACGGAGCGCGTGGACCGCCTCGAACAACTGCTCGAGAAAATGGACCAATGAACCCCACCGACAAGACTGCCCCCTCACAAACGGCATCCATCTCCTTCGAGTTCGATTTGCATCATCCGCCGGAGAAGGTGTGGCGAGCGCTGACCATCCCCGAGCTGCTCACCGAGTGGCTTCTCCCCATCGTCGAGCTCAAGCTCGAACCGGGGGCCGCATTCGCCTTCAAGACGCAGCCGCAGCCCGGCTGGGACGGGACCGTGAACTGCCGGCTCCTCGAGATCGAAAAGCACAAGAAACTCAGCTACGCCTGGGTCGTCGGCGAGTTCCTCGACACCGTCGTGACCTTCACCCTGACGCCCACGGCGTCGGGCACCCGGTTGTTCTTGGAGCAATCGGGCTTCAGGCCTGACCAGAAGCAGAACTTCGGCGGTGCGCGCTACGGCTGGAAGATGATGGGCGGGAAGCTCGTCGACCTGCTCGAGAGGCTCTCATGAACTGGAACAAATTGATTCGAGAAACCCATCGCTGGCTGTCCATTGCCTTCACGGTGGCCGTCATTGCCAACATCGTCGCCATGCTCACCCAGAAGCCCGGCGCGGAGGCGGCGGGACAAGATCAGTCCGCCATGCTGGTGGGCCTGATGGCGCTGTTCCCACTCATCGTGCTCCTGTTCACCGGTCTGTATTTGTTTGCGCTGCCGTATGTGACCAGGTGGCGCAGGGCCGAGGCACCGGCGGCCGGGAACGCTCAGCCCCCACAATCGCAACCGGAGTGACGGCGATGTCCGGCAAGACGACGAAGAAAGCCGCGGCGAAGAAGAAGACCGCGACGGCCGCGAAGAAGCCCGCCGCCAGGCGTGTCGCGACGAAGGCGGCCAAGCCGGGCAAGGCTGCCGCCAGGTCATCGGACCCGATGAGCGCATCCGAGCGGATCGACAACCGGATCGCGACCCTCGGCGATTGGCGAGGGGTGAGGTTGGCCGAGATTCGCAAGCTCATCCACGAGGTCGACCCCGAGGTGGTCGAAGACTGGAAGTGGATGGGGACTCCCGTGTGGTCGCACGACGGGATGTACGTTCTCGCCAACCCTCACAAGGACAAGGTGAAGATCACGTTCTTCCACGGAGCCCACCTCCCTGACCCCAAGAAGCTCTTCAACGCGGGGCTCGAGGGGGGCAAGTGGCGGGCGATCGACCTTCGCGAGGGAGACAAGCTCGACACGACAGCACTCAAGGCGTTGCTGCGCGCGGCGGTGGATTACAACACCACGTACTCGGTGCCGAAGAGCAAGGGGTCGAGGAGAGCGTAGAACGCGCGCGAAGATTCCGCTTCCTGAATGCCGCGGCGCGGGGCTTCAATCCCGATCTGGCGCGCCGAGCGGGAACAGCGGACGGAACGGCCGTGCCTCCTCCACCGCCCGGGCGAAGGACGGGCGGGCAAGCAACCGCGCGCGGTAGGCGCGCAGCACGGGATACGCCTCGGAAATCCTGTGCGTCCAGTCCGCGTAGAACAGCGAGGGCGCGGCCGCGCAGTCCGCCAGCGTGAAGTCCGGACCCGCGGCCCAGGTCCTGCCGGCAAGCTGCCCCTCGAGCCACGCATAGGCGAGCTTCCAGCTTTTTCACGGCAAGCGCCAGTCCTTCCTGGCGCTTGACCGGGTCACCCGTCAGCGCACCGTCTACCGCGTGCTGCGCCGCGTTCATGACGTGCAGGTCGAAGAAGCGGTCGAGGAAGCGCACGTCCAGCGCGGCCCTCGGGTCCGCGGGCAGCAGGCGCACCGGCCCGGGATGCTCGAGCTGCAGATACTCGATGATGATGCTGGTCTCGGCGATGTTGCGCTCGCCGTCCACCAGCAACGGGAACTTGCGCAGCGGCCAGCGCCGCAGCCACTCGGCCGCGTGCTGCGGCGTCTCCGGCTGGAGGCTGCGGAACTCGAAGTGCAAGCCGTTCTCGTACAGCGCGATGAGCACTTTCTGCGTGTACGAGGAGAAGGGATGACCGTAGAGCGCGAGTGACATGATGGGTCCTATACCACTCTGGACCGCGTTCATGGATGAGCGTGAACGAGGTCACGCTCTACCGGCACTGGCCCACGGTGGAGCCCCGCCCGATGCGGGTGTTGGGGGTGGGCAACGTGGTGCGTCCGCGGCTCAGTCCCGCTTCCAGCGAAGTTGGAACTCGAGCTCGTCCACGCCCCCTTCGCGCTCGTGCTCGATGTTGAAGAGGGCATCGGCGGGGATCCGCAG
Source organism: Archangium gephyra (assembly GCF_049060025.1). Classification (GTDB taxonomy): domain Bacteria; phylum Myxococcota; class Myxococcia; order Myxococcales; family Myxococcaceae; genus Archangium; species Archangium gephyra_A. Next base: position 10,162,879 of record NZ_JBMEQQ010000002.1, on the reverse strand, counting down.
GCGCTCGCCAGCCACCTGGATGGTGAAGGCCTCTCCGGCCTCAATCGCATCCGCCAACCGCCGCAGCTTCGCGACGAACTCCTTGCGCGGGTACGTCTTCTCCAGGTCTCGCTCGGGTCGCTTCGGCATCACATTCCTCGCTTCCGTCAGCAGGTGGTCCACGGCGCTCATATCATGGACGCACCGGGCGGGGCTTCGCGTCATGGGACATCTGCCCCCCCGCAGCACCCTCTTTCAAGAGAGCCACCTCGATGAACCGAACCCGACACGCCTGGATGTACCTGCTCGCCTCCGCGCTCTTCATCGCCTGCCAGCCAACGCCTTCCCACCCGGGGCAGCCGGATGCCTCCACTTCCGATGCCGGGGCCGTCTGGGACGGGAATGCCACTCCGCTCGAGGAGCTGGGCGATCTCCTGGATACCGGGCGGCTCTCCGTCTGCGGAATCATCACCGATGGGGGCGTCTCGGAGAGCTGTGGTGACCTGAACACCTTCGATCTCTCGCGGTGCAACCGGGACTCGCTCGCCAACGTGCCCCCCGGCGGCCACTACAACCAGACCCTGCGCACCGAGTCGAATGGCAGCCTCTACGGAGGCAACGTCATCTTCTCGGGGGACGGGGGCACCGGGATCCTCAACGGCCGCCCCCTCACCGACGTGCTGCAGGAGGAGAGGACCCTTCTCTTCTCCGAGCGTGTCTCCCTCCCGGACGGTGGCACCCTCCGCCGCTCCTACGCCGCCTGCGAGTCCCCCGGTGGCTCCGACTTCACCGGCTGCTATGCCACCTGCACCAACGGCAGGGTCACCGGCAGGGGGAGCACCTTCCGCGCCACCCGGCTGACGTGGCCCACGGGGGAGTCCGAGTCCTCCGGCCTGCGGCTCGTCTCCGAGCGCCGCGTGGAGCTGGGCTGGCCGGTGGACGTCTACGTCACCCGGGATCACGCCTATGTGGTGTCCATCGACAACAGGAATGGAGAGGGCACCGGCGGCCTCTCCGTCTTCAACGTGAGTGACAAGAGCGCCCCCGTGCTCGAGAAGACCCTCACCCTCAGCAACGACACCTATTGGAACGGCGTCTGGGCCAAGGGAGATGCCCTCTACGTGGCCAGCGACAAGCGCGGGGTGCTCCTCTTCGACATCAGCGAGCCGGCGAACCCCCGCTTCGTGCGCGACCTGCCGGGAGAGGCCATCAACGCCCACACCGTCTTCGTCGACGGGGACCGGCTGTACTCTGCCACCACCGACGCCGCGGGCGTGCTCATCTTCGACATCTCGACGCCCACCTCCCCCGTCCTGCTCAACCGCTATCTGGCGCCCAGCACCCACCCCTATCCCTACCCGCACGACATGTTCGCCCGGAACGGGCAGCTCTACATCAACCACGGCTACCTGGGCTACGTCGTGGCCGATGCGAGCGACCCGGGCGACATCCGCATGCTCGGCACGTACTCCTTCCCCAACCAATACAGCCACGCCACCGCGGTGGGCACCTTCGCCGGCCGCACCATCGCCTTCGAGGGCGGCGAGAACGCCGACGCGCACCTGCGCGTGCTGGACATCACCGACCCGGCCCACATCGTGAAGATTGGCGAGTTCCGCCTGCGCCCGGAGATCTCCATCCACAACATGCAGTTGGTGGGGCAGAAGCTCTACATCGCCTGGTACCAGGAGGGCGTGCGGGTGCTGGACGTCTCCAACCCCACGCGCCCCACGCAGGTGGCGTACTTCAACACCTACCGCGAGAGCGATCCCGGCCGGTCCGACTTCCTCGACGGAGCCATCGGCATCCGTGTGCCCGGCGATGGCTACGTCTACGCCGTGGACAAGCCTCGCGGGCTCCTCATCTTCCGCGAGCAGTAGGCGCCAACCATGGTAGACGGCCCGGCGGGCAACGAGGAGCAAGCAATGGCCAAGGTGGAGCAGGCAGGAACGGCAATCCATGTGCGGGGCGCGCGGGTCAACAACCTCCAGAACATCTCGCTCGATCTGCCGAAGAAGAAGATCACCGTGTTCACCGGCGTGTCGGGCTCGGGCAAGTCGTCGCTGGTCTTCGACACCCTCGCCGCCGAATCGCAGCGGCTGCTCAATGAGACGCTGCCGACCTTCGTGCAGACCTTCCTGCCGCGGCAGCCCCAACCCGACGTCGACGCCCTCGAGAACCTCTCGGCGGCGATCATCGTCGACCAGTCGCGGATTGGCGGCAACAGCCGCTCCACCGTCGGCACCGTCAGCGACACCGCGGGGCTGTTGCGGCTGTTGTTCTCGCGCCTCGGCACGCCGGCCGTGCCCCGCCCGAGCGCGCTCTCGTTCAATGATCCCGCAGGCCTGTGCAAGGCCTGCGACGGCATCGGCGTCGTCTCGTCCATCGACGTGAAGGGGCTGATCGACGAGAGCAAGAGCCTCGAGGAAGGTGCCTTGTTGTTCCCCGGGTTCGCCGTCGATTCCTGGTTCTACAACATCATCATCGGCTCGGGATTCTTCGATGCCAAGAAGAAGCTCGCCGACTACTCCGCCGAGGAGCGGCACAAGCTGCTGCACGCGCCGGAGTGCAAGGTGAAGCTCAAGGTGGGCACCAAGACGATGGGCTCCACCTACGAGGGGTTGATCCCCAAGATCCGCCGCCTCTATCTGGCGAAGAACCTCGACGACCTGCAGGCACACCTCAAGAGCGCGCTCGAGCCCATCCTCACCCGCGAGTCCTGCTCCGACTGTGGTGGCACCCGCCTGAACGCGGCGGCCATCGCCTGCCGCGTCGATGACGGCGCTGGCCACGCCATCAACATCGCCGAGGCCATGGCGTTGTCGGTCAGCGAGCTGCTGGAGGTGATCAACCGGAAGAAGAGCGGCTTCGACGATGCGGCCACCGCGCCGGTGCGGCAAGCCCTCGCCCGGCGCCTGCAGGCCCTCGTCGACATTGGCCTCGGCTACCTCTCGATGGATCGCGAGAGCAGCACGCTCTCGGGAGGCGAGTCGCAGCGGGTGAAGATGGTGCGGGCGCTCGGCTCGAGCCTCACCGATCTGACCTACATCTTCGACGAGCCGAGCATCGGCCTGCACCCCGCCGACCTGCACCGCCTCAACACGCTGCTCGTGCAGCTTCGCGACAAGGGAAACACGGTGCTCGTCGTCGAGCACAAGCCGGCGGTCATCGCCATCGCCGATCACATCGTGGACATCGGCCCCGGCGCCGGCGAGCACGGCGGCCGCGTCGTCTACGAAGGCGACGTGGAAGGACTGAAGCGCTCCTCGTCGGTGACGGGGCAGGCGCTGTCACAGAAGCCCGTGACGAAGACGCAGACGCGAACGCCGACCAGGTGGATCGAGCTCCACGATGTGACGCTGCACAACCTGAAGAACCTGAGCGTGCGCATCCCCCAGGGCGTCTTCGTCGTCGTCACCGGCGTGGCCGGCTCGGGCAAGAGCTCGCTCATCCGCCAGACGCTTCCGCAGCGCATCAAGGACGTCGTGGTCATCGACCAGAGCCTGGCCCGCGGCTCGAGCCGCTCGAACCTCGCGACGTGGACGGGGATCCTCGACGCCGTCCGCAAGCTGTTCGCGACGACGAACAAGGTGTCGGAGTCCTTGTTCTCGGCGAACTCCAAGGGCGCCTGCCCCGAGTGTCAGGGCCTGGGCGTCGTCTACACCGACATCGCCCACCTCGACCCCGTCGCCCTGCCCTGCGAGGCCTGCGGCGGGCGCCGCTTCACCGACGCCGTCTTGAAGCACAAGGTGCGCGGCCGCTCCATCGGAGACGTCTTCGACTTCTCCGTCGAGGACGCCGCCGCGTTCTTCGTCGAGCCCGCCATCCGGGGACCGCTTCAGTCCCTCGCCGACGTCGGCCTCGGTTACGTGCGCCTCGGCCAACCGTTGAACACGCTGTCCGGCGGGGAGCGCCAGCGCATGAAGCTCGCGCGCAGCCTGCACGAGCCGGCGTCCCTGGCGATCCTCGACGAGCCGACGACCGGACTGCACTTGAAAGACATCGATCGCCTGGTGGCGATGATCGATCGTCTCGTCGACACGGGCACCTCGGTCATCGTCATCGAGCACCACCCCCGGGTCATCCGCCGCGCCGACTGGATCATCGACATGGGCCCGGGTGCCGGTCACGACGGCGGCCGCATCGTCTTCGAAGGACCCCCCACCGGCTTGCTGAAGCACCCGGCTTCGCTGACCGGGCAGTGGTTGTCCCGAGAAGGCTGACGGTGGGTGTAACCGGCTTCACAGCCACGGACGCCCGCGCGAGGTACCGTGTCGGCCCTTCGGCTCGAGGCCGAAGGCTCATTCCACGCTCGCACCGCCAAGGAGTCGATGATGAAGCATCTGCTGGGTACCTTGTTGCTCCTGTCCGCTGGCACGCCTGCCCTGGCCGCGGATTCCATCGTGGTCAACGGCGGTTTCGAGGCCCCATGGCTCGTCCCCAACTGGTCGGTCTTCTCCAGCATCCCCGGGTGGACGACCACCTCGGGCCCCGGAATCGAAATCCAGGGATGGGGTGCGCTGGAAGGGGGACAAGCCGTCGAACTCGACTCCTATGGGCCCAGCACCATGGTCCAGCATCTGCCGACCCAGGCGGGCAGCACCTACAAGCTCTCCGTCGGCTTCTCGCCGCGTCCGGGCGTGGGGGACAACCGCATCGGTGTGTATTGGGATGGCAGGCTGGTCTCGGTCCTGGATGGGAACGGAATCGGCAATGGGGGCTCGGTGTGGCGCCGCCACTCGATACGGGTGACGGCCTCCAAGGCGAGTACACCGCTCATGTTCGCCGACCTGAGCCAGCCTGACAGCGTCGGCGGGCTCATCGATGACGTGCGCGTGGTGGAGGAGGTGCCGAAGGTCCTCGTCCATGGCTCGACTCCCGCGTATTACAACGCGTCGCTCGGTACCGCGCTCGATGGGACCCAGCCGCAGTTCCCGCTCGCCAACCTCGCCGCGGGTGACCCGACCCTCCATCCCGCCCCCGAGCCCAACCTGTCCAAGGTGGGCCCGGTGCTCGGCAACTGGCTGTCGGCGAACCCGTTGCCGCTCAACTCGTACTGGAGCGCCCCCGGGGTGATCCCCGCCACCTGGGCGGTCAATACCGAGACGGCGATCGTCTACGCGATTGATGCGGGCCGGTCGGGAATGCACGACGTCGTGGCCCGCTTCGGCGTGGACAACGGAGTCTTCGTCTGGCTCGACGGCAGCTACAAGTTTGGCGCGCTCGCGCCGGGCGCGGCTTCCGCGTGGGAGTACACCCTCCCCCTCGGTGACCTCTCGCCGGGAATGCACTACCTGCAAGTGCTCCGCGAGGACCATGGTGGTGGGACCGGGTACCTCGTTCAAGTGACGGGGGTGGAGAACGAAGCCGCCAGTTGCGAGTCCGATTCGGGCCAGTTCACGTCCTCCGGCGGCACGGCGGCGCTGCACCTGCAGCACTCGGCCACGGCCCTGGCGGATGGACGGGTGCTGGTGGTGGGCGGCTTCTACCCCAGCGCGGAGGTGTACAACCCGGCCACGAGCGCCTGGAGCTTCACGGGCCCCCCCCGCACCACCCATCGCCTCCACACGTCCACCCTCTTGAACGATGGCCGCGTGCTGGTGGCCGGCGGTGATGGTGCCAGCGCGAGCGATTCGGCAGAGGTGTATGACCCGGCCACGGGCACCTGGGCTTCCACCGGCAACCTGGTGACGTACCGGCGCGAGCACTCCGCGGTGCGGCTGGCGGATGGCCGCGTGCTGGTGATGGGTGGAACGGACGGGGGCGGCACGGTGCTGGCCTCGGCCGAGGTGTACAACCCGGCCTCGGGCACCTGGACTTCCACCGGCGGCATGGTCCGGGCCCGCCGCGCCTTCACCGCCACCGCGCTGCCGGATGGCCGGGTGCTGGTGGCCGGTGGTCTCATCGATAACGGGGACGAGTGCCTGGGCTTCAACTGCCTGGACTCGGCCGAGGTGTACAACCCGGCCACGGGCACCTGGACCTCCACCGGCGGCATGGCCACGGCGCGTGGCTTCCACGCGGCCTCGGTGCTGACCGATGGCAAGGTGCTGGTGACGGGCGGCGGCCTGGATGGCTCCACCAGTGTCCACGCCGAGGTGTACAACCCGGCCTCGGGCACGTGGACGTCCACGGGAGACATGAACGCGCCCCGGCGCCGCCACACCCTCACCCCGCTGAGCAGCGGCCTGGTGCTGGCGGTAGGCGGCTACGATGCCTCCACGGGCATCCACACCTCCGCCGAGCTGTATGACTCGAGCTTCCGGTACGTGGTACGCCACCGGCTCCATGAGCCAGGGCCGCTACGAGCACACCGCCACGCCGCTGCCGGGTGGCCGGGTGCTCATCACCGCGGGCTTCAGCAACGCCAGCCAGTACACGAGCGAGGTGTACGGCCCGGGGAGCAGGTAGTCCGCGCCGTCACCGCATGAGGCGTCAGGGGCTGTCTCCCGCGAGGGAGGCGGCCCCTGGGGCTCAGTTCGCGGGCGCGGCCAACGCCGAGCGCAGGGCCTCGAGCTTCCCGCTTCACCTCGGGCGAGGGCTCGTCCGCGAGCAGCTTCTCGAGGCGGTCGGGAACCTCCTTCTGGATCGTGGAGGCCAGTTGGGGCACCAGCCGGGGCAGGTCCTGCTTCAACGTCCCCAGGAAGCGGAGCCGGTCTTCATCCGAGTACACCTTCCGCTCCGAGAGCGTGGTGAGTGAGCCGATCACCACGCTGCCCAGGCCTGTCCGGATCTGCGCCATCCCCGACTCGAACGCCTGGCGATTGCGGATGCCGGCGAGAGGAACCCGGTCGATCGCCTCCATCATCTCCGCGGCCGCATGGGTGATGAAGGACTGGAAGCTCGATCATCTCCGTCGAGAAGGAACCGTTCTCGTTGGCCCCGATGTACAGCATGAGGATCTGTGAGACCGGCTCCATCACGGAGCCCGCGAGCTGGACCCGGGCCAGCGGAGCCACCTCGAGCTTCTCGATCGCGTCCACGTTCTCGAAGGCCGTCAACCGGGCGAAGAGCGGGCCGGAGCGCGTGCTCTGGTAGCGCGGCAGCTCGGCGGGGTTCTTCTGCGCGATGGCGGCGAGCGCCTGCGCGGCCAGCACATAGTCCTCGCCATCCCAGCTCCCCTCCGCCGAGGGGACGCCGAGCTCCACGTACTGCTCCAGCCCGAGGGAGCGATCCTCCACGGCGGGCGGAGCGGGCTGGGATACCGGGGAGGGGCCAGGTGCCTTGCCCTCGGACGTGGCGGTGGGAGTGGCACAAGCAGCCAACAACAAGACGAGCGAGCCAGAAGCCAGAAGTCGAGTGGACATCCGGCATTCAAGCCCCGGGGCTTCCATGCTCGTCAAGGATGGGAAGCACCCGCCTGGAGGTAGCGCTCCAGCACCCGCTTGCGCTGGGGCAGGAACTGGTCCCGGAGGGCCGGAGAGATGGCGAAGCGGCTGGGGTCCGCCGGATCATCGTTCTCGGTGCTGTGGACGAAGGTGGCCGAGGCGGGCCACGTCAGGCCGCCGCCCACCGGCCTGCCATTGTTGCGCTGGTGGCAGCCGCCGCAGGACAGGGCCTGGGCACGCGCGACGATGTCATGGGGAGTCAGCGTGCTGCCCACCCGGGCGAGCTCCTGGCCGATGGCCTGGTGGAACGGGCTGGGGCCCGGGCCGAATTGGGCGAGGTAGTCATCCACTCCGCCCCGTGTCTGGGAGTCGCTCTGGGCGGCGTTGAACTGATCCGGCACCGAGTGGTTGAAGAGGTTGAGGTCATTGATGGCCAGACTCGCCACCTGGGTGACGAAGTGGCTCCGGAAGGCGGAGGCCCGAGGGTCGGTGGACGCCGGGTTGAACAGGCCGCCAAAGGCGTTCGTCTTGACCGTCGCCGGGACGAACTTCAGCGTGCACGAAGGCTGCGAGGTGCAATCGCGCACCAGCTTGAACTCGCGCAGCATCCACGGAATGGGAGGCGCGGTGGGCCCGCCCTGGAGGAACTGGTTGGTGCGCACCTGGCCCAGGCTCCCCAGGTTGTTGCCGTAGTGGTTCATGCTCACCACCGGCGCGAAGCCCGGCAGCCCCGTGAAGTAGAAGGACTCCAGTTTGCTGGCGCGCGACGTGGGGTCCGGGTCAGTCGACAGCCCCGCCCAGAAGCTGGCCACCGGCCGGCACCCCTCGAGCCCCAGCTCGGGCCGCGGGTTGGGAAGAACGGACTCGAAGATGATGAAGTTGCGGCTGGCGGGCGCGGAGGGCAGCTTCGCCAGGACGATGCGGTACTCGCCGCAATGGGAGCCGTCCACGGGTGCCAGGTCGAAGCGGTTGTAGAGGCCCACCGCCGCATAGCTGTCCAGGTTGATGACCGAGCCCGGCCGCGCCTGGCCCCCCTCGCTCGGGCGGCACACATAGGGGAAGCCGTTGAGGGTGTTGCCCTGATCGGTGCAGTGCGGCATGCCGGGCAGGTCCGGCTGCCCGGGCGCCGGGTTCTGCGTGTCCCAGAGCTGGCGGAAGAGCTGCTCGGGGGTGAAGCCCGCCCCACCATTGTCCGCGGCCAGCTTGCTGAACACCCGCCGCCCGTTGAACCGGGCCAGGATGCTCTTCTCCGTCACGGCCAGCGAGCGGCGGATGTCGAGGGGAGCCAGTGCCGGAGATTGCTCGACACCCGGAGCCGGAGGCGTCATGCCGATACCGCCACGCTCGGAGTGCGGCGCTTCCGCCCCCTCCGAGGGCATCCCGTCACATGCACCCAGCATCGAGGCGGAGACCGCCACCAGACACACCCGCTTGAAACGTCCCTGGCCCATGGATTCCCTTTCGTGAGGTCCGCTGAGTGGGACCCGTGAGCCGCTCCGGCGGGCAAGGCACGCGCAAACAAGACTCGCGTGCGGAGGTCCCCGGCATTCCCCGGGAATCTCCTTGTCAGCGGACGTTCATCCGTTATAGTGGATGACGCATGCTTCCTCCGCGTCACGCTTGCTGCCGCTGTCCGGCTTTGACGGTGGGTCTCCACCCCGTCGAGCGGCGGTAGGACTGCTGCACGACAGAGGAAAAGAGAGCCCACCCCCCGCGAGGGTCCGGTGGGCTTTCGAGCTTCTATGCTCGATCGCAACCGTGCCTCGGTCCGGGTCACTCCAGGAGAGGTCAGGAATGCGAGCTGCGAACATCAGAAGACGAGCCACCCTCGTGCTGGCCATGACGGCTGTACTGGTCCATGGACCCGCGCTGGCCGAGGCGCCCGCGCCGGCCCAGGCCCCGGAGCAACCGGCGGACGCTCCGGTCACGGCTGAGCAGCGGCTGGCGGAGTTGGAGGAACAGGTCCGCCTGCTGCGGAGCGAGCGGGAGTCGGAGCAGAAGCAGGCGTCCGAGGAGAAGAAGAAGGGTGTCTCCGTGACGGCCGCGCCCGGCAAGGGGCTCACCGTGACGACCGATGACGGACGCTTCGCGCTGACGGTCCGGGCGCGTGCGCAGCTACGGGAGACGCTCGCCCGCGACAAGGACAAGACGACCAACGAGATCAACGTGAAGACGTTGCGCCTGGTCACCCAGGGGCATGTCCTCAGCACCGATCTCAAGTACAACATCCAGTTCGCCTTCGGCGGCAACGACTTCGAGACGGGCAGCGCCTCCCCCATCTTCGATGCGTTCATCGACTACACGCGGATCCGCGATCTCAACGTGCGCGTCGGGCAGTACTTCGTTCCGTTCGATCGGGCCCGCACCATCCGGGAGTTCGCGCTGCAGCTCGTCGACCGGCAGCAGGTGGTGCAGGAGCTGACGTTGGATCGCGATGTCGGGCTGATGCTGTACTCGAACGACCTCGCGGGGCTGAACGGGCTGCTGGGCTATCACCTCTTCGTCGGCGGCGGCGAGGGACGCAACCGCTTCGGCGCCCAGGCCACGGGCGGCATCTACGTCGCGCGCCTGGTGCTCCGGCCGTTTGGCGCCTTCGACGATGATCAGGAAGGGGATCTCCAGCGGCTCCCCAAGCCGCGCCTCGCGCTCGGGGTCGCCGGTGGCTACAACCAGGGAACGAATCGCCAGCGGTCGACCACGGGCAACGCGCTGACGCTCGGGACGCTCGACTACAGGCACGCCGCCGCCGATGTGGTCTTCAAGTACAGCGGCTTCTCGTTCCTCGGCGAGGCCGTCGTCCGCACGGCGGGGCGCGACTTCCTCGAGGGGACCAACGCGAGCGGGGCGACGATCCGCGAGTACTCCCGCTCCGGTTGGGGCTACTTCCTCCAGGCCGGCATGATGGTGCACCCGCTGGTCGAGGTCGCCGCCCGGTGGGACCACCTGCTCGCCTTCGCTGGGACGGATCCCGCGCTCGTCACCCAGGTGAACACGCAGGGGAGACAGGTCGGCGGTGGACTCAACGTCTACCTGAACGGTCACGCGTTCAAGCTGCAGACCGACTACTTCTACATCTTCGGCCACGACCGCGCCGCGGGCCGGCATGTCGCGCGGCTCCAGCTCGACGCCTCGTTCTGAGCCCGGAAGTGAGCGGACCGCGCAAGGGAGCGGTGGAGTCGTCTGGGCAGCCCGGTGCGTGAGCGCGGGCCGCTGCTCGAACCGCGGGAAGTCTGGTACGAGTAAGCCGATGAGTGTCATCGGCTTGCTCCCCCTGCCCATCCGATTGGTGCTGCTCCGTCCGCGCAACGCGGAGAACCTGGGGGCCGCCGCCCGGGCCATGAAGAACTGCGGGCTGTCCGAGTGGACCTGGGTCCGTCCCGAGGCCGAGGACCTCGCCCCCGCACGCCGGCTCGGCGTCCACGCCGAGGACGTGCTGGAGGCCTCGGGCCGCGCGGACACGCTCGAGCAGGCCGTGGCGGACTGTGTCTGGGTGGTGGGCACCAGCTCGCGCAAGGTGGAGGGCAAGCGCCGGCTGTCCCCTCGCGCCGTGGCGGAGGAGATGGTGCAGCGCGCCGCCCAGGGGCCCGTGGCCCTCGTCTTCGGCGATGAGCGCAGCGGCCTCACCAACGTCGAGGTCGAGCGCTGTCACGACCTGTCCGCCGTCCCCACCGCGCCCGAGCAGCCCTCCATCAACCTCGCCCAGGCCGTGCTGCTGTATTCCTATGAGCTCCGCATGGCCGCGCTCGCCGCTTCGCCGCCTCCCGCCGCTCCGCTTCCCGTCGCGGCCACGGACACCGAGCTGGCCCTGGTGGAGTCCGCGCTGGAGGACGCGCTCGTGACCGGGGGTTTTCTCGTGGACGAGCAGGCCCGAGGCCGCACTGGGCTCCGGGACTTGTTCGCGCCGCTGCGCCGCTCCCGGCTCACCCGTAAGGAAGCGAAGCTGTGGCTCGCCGCCCTGCACACGCTGTCCAAACGGCTGCGCTCGAGTAACAGGGGCGCGTGACCCTCAAGGGTGGGACTCCCCTTTACTCAGCGCGCGGCGCCCAGCAGCTTCGTCATCAGTTTCGGGTCCTCCGGCAGCAGCCCCGACTTCGGCAGCCGCTTGAGCAGCTCCTTCCAGCGCGGATCCGCCTTGTACGTCTTCTGCAGCAGCGGCACCGCCTCGTCCACCTTCCCCGCGTTGACGAGCGACACCGCGTGCCAGAACACCATCTCCGTGTTGCCCGGCGCCAGCGCCTCCGCCGCCGAGTAGGCCTTCAGCGCCCCCTGCGTGTCGTTGTGCTCCATGGCCAGGTCCCCCTCGTTCATGAAGTTGTACGCCCGCTGCAGCGTCACCAGCCGCCGCAGCTCCTTCAGCGGCGCCGTGTGGTCATCCACCCGCAGATCGAACCTCCGGTCCGCCCAGGGGCGCCCCGAGGCCTTGCCCGACACCACGATGAGCGCCGCCGACTGCTTGCCCCGGATGTCGCCGCCCTGCGCCTCCGCGGCCTCCAGCGCCGCCAGCATCCGCTCGGCCAGGTCTCCCTTCGCCTCCCGGTAGGCCTTGGCCATCGCCGGCCACACCGTGTCCTTCTCCATCATGTTGGCCTGCACCGCGAAGTTCTCCCCCACGATGTGGCCCGCCGCGGCCACGCACTTGTCCCCCGTGTGCGCCGCCACCCGGCCCTGCGCGTCGATCATCCCCACCTGCCGCACCTGGCTCGCCGAGTCCGCCGCCAACAGCCCCGCCAGCGACTGGGGCGCACTGCGGCCCGCGCGCATCAGCTCCAGGCCGAGCTTCCCGTAGGACGGGTCCACGAAGGACTGGGTGGCCACCGCCCCCACGCCCGCCTCGGCCCAGGGCACCGTCGAGCCCACCGAGAACCAGTGCGACTGCACCGCCACGCCCATCTCCCCCGTCCGCGGATCGCGCGCGACGATGGAGTAGGTGTTCACGGGCCTCTTGGGAACGGGCACCGGCTCCGCGGCGAGCGCGGGCACGGCGACCAGGGCGAGCAACAGGATGGAACGCAGCATGGAGCCTCCGAGGAACGGGGCCGCGAGACTGAGCGAGCGAGCGTCCAGCCGCAAGCGCTCTCCGTCCCCCAGCCCTCCAGCGAGCGGCCTGGAAATGCCCCCAGTAGGGCGCCTCCCAGGTCCCTACCTTCTCTGAAGATTCCAACGCGGAAGGAGCCACCATGCGTCACATGCCCTACGAGCGGATGTCCATCAGCGACGGACCCGACGACTCTCCCAACGTCCCCAACCGGGAAGCCCCCGAGGAGAAGGAGAACGGGCCCAAGCGCACGCCCAACGCCGCCGAGGGCACCGATGGCGAGGAGCGCCGCATGCCCCAGGACGAGCCCGGCCCCACTCCCGGCTCGGCCGAGGGGGGCGCTTTCGACGAGCCCTCGCGGCATTGACTCGCGGCCGTTACAGTGGCCTGGAGCCATGAACCGCAAGCCCCCTGCCCGCCGCTCCCCGCCTCCCCCCTCCAACAAGCACACCCACCCCGGGCGCTGGGAGGGCAAGGCCAAGCCGGACTGGATCGCCCGCGCGCTCGCGCGGGCCGGGGTGCTGCCCCAGGAGGAGGCCGAGGCCGCCATCAAGGCCGGCCGGGTCTCGATGAACGGGAAGGTGGTGAAGCAGCCGCTCGCCCCCATTCCCCCCGGAGCCGCCGTGCGCGTGGACGGGTTGCCCGTGTCGCTCGAGGCGCCCACCCGCGTCCTCGCCTTCCACAAACCCGCCGAGCTGCTCACCTCCACGGTGAGCCAGCATCGGGTGGGCACCGTCTATGAGGTGCTCCTGCCCCAACTGCCCCCGGAGCTGGCCGGCTTCACCTGGCACGCCGTGGGGCGGCTGGACCGGGGCACCACCGGGCTGCTCCTCTTCACCAATGACGACAAGCTGGTGACGCACGCGACGTCCCCCGAGACGCACCTCACCAAGCGCTACGTCGCCACCGTCTTCAGCGACGCGGACGAGGAGAAGGTGGAGCCGTTGCGCCGCGGGGTGCAGCTCGAGGACGGCCCGGCCCGGCCCGCGAAGGTCCGGCTGCGCGACGCGCACACCGTGGAGGTCATCGTCACCGAGGGCCGCAACCACCAGGTGAAGCGGATGCTCGGCGCGGTGGGGCTGCCCGTGCGCGCCCTGCACCGCGAGGCCGTGGGCGGGGTGGAGCTGGACGTGCCCGAGGGCTCCTTCCGGCTCCTCACCGACACCAAGGTCTCCGAGGGTCTCCGCTACACCCCGGGCAAGGCCTGAGCGTCTCCCGGGCCTCCCTCAGGACTGCCGCTTCAGGCTGCCGACGGTGAGCCCCGCCCGGCGCGGCTGCTCCCGGTTGATCTCATCTCCCCGGGCCCGGGCCAGCTCCGGCGCCTGGGAGGGAGCGCTCGAACCGGCGGCGGCGGGCGTGGACGTGCTCCGCCCCGCGGCCCCGCCGAGCAACTGCTGGATACGCGCCCAGCGGACCTTCTCCTCGGCCATGAGGCGCTTGAGCTCCTCGCGGGCCGCGGTGTCCGGCAGCGTGTCGGCCGTGGTGGCGACCCGATCCAGAAAGGGCATCAGGTAGCCGATGTCCCTGTCGAATCCTGCGGGCTTCGCCATGTGCATCCTCCTCGGGTAGGGGGTCGGACCCCGTCCCCCCTTCCTACCTCAGCGGACGGCCGTCCGGGCGGTTCATCCCACACCTCCCCCCGGAAATCGTCCTGCCCAACAGAAGCTTTTGGGAAGCCTGGGGGTTAGAACCCCGAGTGTAGGCAGGGCTCCTCCAGCAGCCCAGCACCCGGGGGGGCTTCCCCTTGGGCCTCAGAGGGAGTACACGGCTCCCCGGCTTCAATGCCGATTTGGCTGGAAACTTCAAGCGCCGGGAAGTAAGGGCGCCCCCTGCCCTGTTCTCGCAGGACTTCAATCAGCAGAAGGACCGACCCTCGTGGCCTCCCAAGTTCCCATCGAAAAGGTTCGTAACATCGGTATCTCCGCCCACATCGACTCGGGCAAGACGACGCTCTCCGAGCGCATCCTCTTCTATACCGGCCGCATCCACGAGATCCATGAGGTGCGTGGCAAGGACGGTGTGGGCGCGAAGATGGACTCGATGGATCTGGAGCGTGAGAAGGGCATCACGATCCAGTCTGCCGCCACCTACGCCATCTGGGGCGAGTACAACATCAACCTGATCGACACCCCGGGACACGTGGACTTCACCATCGAGGTGGAGCGCTCCCTGCGCGTGCTCGACGGTGCCATCCTCGTGCTCTGCTCGGTGTCCGGCGTGCAGTCCCAGTCCATCACGGTGGACCGGCAGATGAAGCGCTACAAGGTCCCCCGCATCGCGTTCGTCAACAAGATGGACCGCGCGGGCGCCAACTACGAGCGCGTGGCGGCCCAGCTCAAGGAGAAGCTGAGCCACCACCCCGTGCGCCTCCAGGTTCCGATCGGCGCCGAGGAACGCTTCCAGGGTCTCATCGACCTCATCCAGATGAAGGCGTTCTACTTCGACGGTGAGAGCGGCGAGAAGATCCGCGAGGAGGAGATCCCCGCCGAGTACGTCGAGAAGGCCAAGGCCGACCGCCTGGAGATGATCGAGAAGGTCGCCGAGGTGGACGACACGCTGGGTGAGCTGTTCCTGGCGGATGCCGCCATCAACAACGAGCAGATCATGGCCGCCATCCGCCGCGCCACGATCGCGCTGAAGATGACGCCCGTCATGTGCGGCTCGGCCTACAAGAACAAGGGCGTGCAGCTGCTGCTCAACGCCATCTGCTCGTTCCTGCCCAACCCGGCGGAGATCACCAACGAGGCGCTGGACCAGAAGAACGGCGAGGCGAAGGTCATCCTCGAGTCCAGCCCGGACAAGCCCTTCGTGGGCCTGGCGTTCAAGCTGGAAGACGGCCGCTACGGTCAGCTCACCTACATGCGCATCTACCAGGGCAAGGTGAGCAAGGGTGACTTCATCACCAACCAGACCAACCAGAAGAAGGTCAAGGTGCCGCGCCTCGTTCGCATGCACTCGAACGAGATGAACGACATCAACGAGGCGCGTGCCGGTGACATCGTCGCCCTGTTCGGCGTCGAGTGCGCCTCCGGCGACACGTTCACCGACGGCACCGTGCAGTACACGATGACGTCCATGTTCGTGCCGGACGCCGTCATCTCGCTCGCGGTGAGCCCGAAGAACCGCGACGCCCAGGCCAACTTCTCCAAGGCCCTCAACCGCTTCACCAAGGAGGATCCGACCTTCCGCGTGAACCGTGACGAGGAGTCCGGCCAGACGATCATCAAGGGCATGGGCGAGCTGCACCTGGAGATCTACATCGAGCGCATGAAGCGCGAGTACAACTGCGAGGTGATCGCCGGTAAGCCGCAGGTGGCCTACCGCGAGACGATCTCCCAGAAGGGCGAGTTCTACTACACGCACAAGAAGCAGACCGGTGGTTCCGGCCAGTTCGCGCGCGTGTGCGGCTACGTGGAGCCCCTGCCGGCCGACGCCGTGCAGCAGTACGAGTTCGTGGACGACATCGTGGGCGGTTCCATCCCCCGCGAGTTCATCCCCGCGTGCGACAAGGGCTTCCAGGAGGCCATCAAGAAGGGCTCGCTCATCGGTTTCCCCGTGGTGGGTGTGCGCGTGGTCATCAACGACGGCGCCTTCCACGCGGTGGACTCGTCCGAGCAGGCGTTCAAGACCGCCGCCATCATGGGCTTCCGCGAGGGCTACGCGGCCGCCAAGCCGATCATCCTCGAGCCGATGATGAAGGTGGAGGTCCAGGCTCCCGAGGACTTCCAGGGCTCGGTGGTCGGTCAGATCAACCAGCGCCGTGGCACCATCCTCGAGTCCGGTACGGCCGAGGGTTACGTGACGGTGGTGGCCGAGGTGCCGCTGAACACCATGTTCGGCTACTCCACGGACCTCCGCTCGGCGACGCAGGGCAAGGGCGAGTTCACGATGGAGTTCGCCAAGTACTCGCCGGTGCCGCGCAACGAGGCCGAGGCCCTGATGGCGCAGTACAAGGAGAAGCTGGCTGCCGAGCAGGCCGCGCGCAAGTAGTCCCGCGCTGCACGGCCTGACAGTTCCAGGCTGTTGAAGGAAGGCGCCTCCCCCGGGGGCGCCTTCTTTGTTTTCGGGCCCGCTGGCGATTCGCGCCGCGGGCCTCCCGGGGACCATCCCCACTCACGAGAACACATGACTTTCGAAGACCTGAAGCTTGCCGAGCCCCTGCTGCGCGCCGTGAAGGCCGAGGGCTACACCACTCCCACGCCCATCCAGCAGCAGGCCGTCCCCCACGTGCTGGAGGGCAAGGACGTGCTCGGCTGCGCGCAGACGGGTACCGGCAAGACGGCGGCGTTCACGCTGCCCATCCTCCAGCGGCTCTCCGTGGGCCGCCCGCCCCCGCCCGCCCGCGGCCGCCCCATCCGCGCGCTCGTGCTCAGCCCCACCCGGGAGCTGGCCGCGCAGATTGGTGAGAGCATCCGCGCCTACGGCCGCCACACCGGCATCACCTCCGCCGTCATCTTCGGCGGCGTGGGCCAGAACGCCCAGGAGCAGGCCCTCAAGCAGGGCGTGGACATCCTCGTGGCCACCCCGGGCCGCCTGTTGGACCTGATGCAGCAGGGCTTCGTGTCCTACAAGTCGCTCGAGGTGTTCGTCCTCGACGAGGCGGACCGGATGCTGGACATGGGCTTCATCCATGACGTGAAGCGCGTCATCGCGAAGCTGCCCACGCAGCGGCAGACACTCTTCTTCTCGGCCACCATGCCGCCGGAGATTCAAGGGCTGGCCAACAGCATCCTGAAGAACCCGGTGCGGGTGGAAGTGGCCCCGGTGGCCACCACGGCGGAGACGATCGACCAGCGCCTGTACTTCGTGGAGAAGGAGCAGAAGCGCGGCCTGCTGGTGCACCTGCTGCAGACGGACAAGGCCATCCAGCGCGTGCTCGTCTTCACGCGCACCAAGCACGGGGCGAACCGCGTGGCCAAGCAGTTGGAGGCCGCGGGCATCGGCGCCGAGCCCATCCACGGCAACAAGAGCCAGAACGCGCGCGAGCGGGCGCTGGCGGCCTTCAAGTCCGGCACCTGCCGGGTACTGGTGGCCACGGACATCGCCGCGCGGGGCATCGACATCGACGGCATCACCCACGTCATCAACTTCGATCTGCCCAACGTGCCCGAGACGTACGTGCACCGCATCGGCCGCACGGGCCGCGCGGGCGCGGCGGGCATCGCCCTCTCCTTCTGCGACTCCGAGGAGCGCGCGTACCT
The DNA here is from genome assembly GCF_049060025.1 of Archangium gephyra. GTDB lineage: Bacteria > Myxococcota > Myxococcia > Myxococcales > Myxococcaceae > Archangium > Archangium gephyra_A. Next base: position 10,145,336 of record NZ_JBMEQQ010000002.1, on the reverse strand, counting down.
GAAGGACATCGAGCGCACCATCCGCCGGCGCGTGCCGGTGATCGAGGCCCAGGCCTACCGCTCGAACCTGCCGGCCCCCGCCGAGGGCGCGCTCGAGCCGGCTCCGGCCCGGGCCCAGCAGAACACCCGTCCGCCGCAGGGGCAGCCGCGTGGCGAGCGCCGTGATGGCGAGCGCCGCGACGGGGGTGGACGCCGCCGCGGTGGTGGGGGTGGTGGTGGTGGTGGCGGCGGCCGGGGTGGTGGCCGGGGTGGAAACGCGGGAGGCTCCCGGAAGCTCGGAGGCGCGTCCGCCTCGGAGCGACCGTCCGGCCACCCAGCAGGCCCAGCGCCCCTCGGCGTCGGCCCCGGCGGCACCGCCCGCCGTTTCCCAGAGGCCTCGCGCGCCCAAGTGGTTGTAAGAAGCGCCCGCGACGAGAACCTCCGTACCCCCCGCTGAAGAGGCACCCTTGACCCTGCTCCGCGCCGCCGATGTCCAACTGTCCTTCGGCAGCCGTACCGTCTTCCAGGGCCTGACGCTCACCATCGAAGAAGGTGAGCGCGTGGGCCTGGTGGGAGTGAACGGCTCCGGCAAGTCCTCGCTGATGAAGATATTGGCGGGGGTGGCGCGCGCGGACGCGGGGGAGCTGCAACTGCGCCGGGGCGCCCGCGTCACCTACCTGCCGCAGGAGCCCGAGTTCGCTCCCGGCGCCACGGTGGCCTCGGAGCTGAGCGTGGCCCAGGGTCCCCTCCGGGATGCGCTGGCCACGCAGGCCGAGCTCATCCGCCGCATGGAGTCCTCCCCCGCCGACGCCCAGGGCAAGCTCATGGAGCAGCTCTCGGTGCTGTCCGACAAGATCGAGCAGCTCGGCGGCTGGGACACGGAGCACCACGCCAAGACGCTGCTGGACCGGCTGGGCGTGAAGGACTGGGACCGGCCCGTGGCCGAGCTGTCCGGCGGTCTGCGCAAGCGCGTGGCCATCGCCCGCGCGCTGCTGACGCGGCCGGACATGCTGATGCTGGACGAGCCCACCAACCACCTGGACGCGGACACGGTGGACTGGCTCGAGGAGGAGCTGGACAAGCTTCCCGGCTCGCTGCTGCTGGTGACGCACGACCGCTACTTCCTGGACGGGCTGGTGGACCGGATCGTGGAGATCCAGCCCGGAGAGGGCGTCGTCTCGTACCCGGGCAATTACGAGGCGTACGTGGAGCAGAAGCTGGTGGCGCAGGAGAACGCGTCCACCGCGCAGCACAAACGCGAGCGCTGGATTGCCCAGGAAGTGGCCTGGCTGCGCAAGGGCCCGGAGGCGCGGCGCACCAAGAGCAAGGCGCGCATCGACCGGGCTCGCAAGCTGATGGAGGAGAAGGGCTTCCAGCGGCCGAAGGTGGCGGGACTGCAGGTGATGCAGGCGCCCCGGCTGGGCCACACCGTCATCGAGGCCGAGGACGTCCGCAAGTCCTACGGCGAGCGCAACGTCCTCAAGGGCGTGAACCTGATGCTCCAGCGCGGCGAGCGCGTGGGCCTCGTGGGGCCCAATGGCGTGGGGAAGACGACCTTCCTGCGCGTGCTGCTCGGCGAGCTGCCTCCGGACTCCGGCAAGGTGGTCATCGGGAAGAACACCAAGGTCGCCTACTACGACCAGACCCGCGCCTCGTTGGATCCGGAGCAGACGGTGTACGAGGCGGCCTCGCCACGCGGGGACGACTGGGTGGAGCTGGGCGACCAGCGGGTGGCGCTGCGCGACTACCTGGATGACCTGCTCTTCCCCGTGCCCATGCAGCGCATGAAGGTGAAGGCGCTGTCGGGTGGCGAGCGCAACCGCCTGCTGCTCGCGCGGCTCTTCCTGGAGGGCGCCAACGTCCTCGTGCTGGACGAGCCGACGAACGACCTGGACATCGTCACGCTGAACATCCTCGAGGGCCTGCTGCTCAACTTCACCGGCAGCGTGCTGCTGGTGACGCACGACCGGTACTTCCTCGACAAGGTGGCCACCTCCATCCTCGCCTTCGAGGGCGACGGCAAGGTGGTGCGCTACGAGGGCAACTTCGCGATGTACCGGCGGCTGAAGGAGCAGGCCCAGGCCCGCGCCGCCGCCTCCCCCGCCCCCTCGGCGAAGAAGGCGGAGCCCGTTCCCCAGGCCGAGGCGAAGCAGGCTCGCAAGCCGGGCAAGCTTTCGTACAAGGAGCAGCGCGAGCTGGAGGGGATGGAGGCGGCCATCGAGGCCGCGGAGACGCGCAAGGCCGGGCTGGAGGCCCAGCTCGTGGATCCCAGCGTCTACTCCAGCGGCTCCAAGGCGGCCGAGGTGCAGAAGGAGCTGGACGTGACGGCGGCCGAGGTGGAGCGCCTCTACACGCGCTGGCAGGAACTCCAGAACCTGGCCGCCGGTTCCTGAGCACCAAGAAACCCAATTTGAGTGCAATACCCCTCTCCCCCTGGGAGAGGGCCTGAGGTCCCATGATTCGTCTCGACAACATCGGCAAGCAGCACGGACAGCAGATCCTCTTCGTGGAGGCGTCTGCGCAGCTCAACAAGGGCGAGAAGGTGGGCCTGGTGGGCCCCAACGGCGCGGGGAAATCCACCCTGTTCCGCATGGTGGTCCAGCGGGAGCACCCGGACGAGGGCCAGGTGTCCGTGGATCGCGGCGTCACGGTCGGCTACTTCGACCAGGACGTGGGCGAGATGTCCGGGCAGAGCGCGGTGGCGGCGGTGATGGACGGCGCGGGCCCCGTGTCCGAGGTGGCCTCCGAGCTCAAGCAGCTCGAGGCGGCCATGGCGGACCCCGACCGCATGGACGAGATGGACAAGCTCGTGGAGCGCTTCGGCGTCGTGCAGGGCCGCTACGAGGAGCTCGGCGGCTACGCGCTGGAGGGCCGGGCGCGGGAGATCCTCGCGGGCCTCGGCTTCTCCGAGGAGATGATGGACGGGGACGTGGGCGCGCTGTCCGGCGGATGGAAGATGCGCGTGGCCCTGGCCCGCATCCTCCTGATGAGTCCGGACGTGATGCTGCTCGACGAGCCGAGCAACCACCTCGACATCGAGTCGCTCATCTGGCTGGAGAACTTCCTCAAGGGGTTCGAGGGCGCGCTGCTGATGACGAGCCACGATCGCGAGTTCATGAACCGCATCGTGACGAAGATCATCGAGATCGACGGCGGCGAGCTGACGACGTACTCGGGCAACTACGAGTTCTACGAGCAGCAGCGGGCGCTCAACGAGAAGCACCAGCAGGCGCAGTACGAGCGCCAGCAGGCGATGCTCGCCAAGGAGCTGAAGTTCATCGAGCGCTTCAAGGCGCGCGCCTCGCACGCGGCCCAGGTGCAGAGCCGGGTGAAGAAGCTGGAGAAGATCGAGAAGGTGGAGCCGCCCAAGCGCCGGCAGACGCTGGTGTTCGAGTTCCAGCAGGCGCCGCGCTCGGGCGACGACGTGGCCAAGCTGGAGCGGGTGGTGAAGGGCTACGGCAAGCGCCGCATCTACAACGGCCTGGACTTCCTCGTGCGGCGCGGCGAGCGCTGGTGCGTCATGGGTGTGAACGGCGCGGGCAAGTCCACCCTGCTCAAGCTGATCGCCGGTGAGTCGAAGCCGGACGACGGCGCGGTGAGCGTCGGCGGCAGCGTGAAGATGGGCTACTTCGCCCAGCACGCCATGGAGCTGCTCAAGCAGGACCAGACGGTGTTCGACTCGCTGGCGGACAGGTTCCCGCGGGCCTCGCAGGGCTCCCTGCGCGCGCTGGCCGGGTGCTTCGGCTTCTCGGGCGATGAGATCGAGAAGAAGTGCAAGGTGCTCTCCGGAGGCGAGAAGGCCCGGCTCGTGCTGGCGCAGATGCTGTACGACCCGCCCAACTTCCTGATCCTCGACGAGCCCACCAACCACCTGGACATGGCGACGAAGCAGATGCTCATCGCGGCGCTGGCCAACTACGAGGGCACCATGCTCTTCGTGAGCCACGACCGGCACTTCCTGGGCGCGCTGTCCAACCGGGTGCTGGAGCTGACGCCCGAGGGCATCCACCAGTACGGCGGCGGCTACACCGAGTACGTGGCCCGCACCGGCCACGAGGCCCCCGGCCTGCGGAGCTGACGTTCCCCGGACATGAGGGGCGGCTCCCGCTGCTCCTCATGTCTCCCAATGGGTTCTGGACGGGCCGCGCCCTGGCATGGAGGATGCCCCCCCATGCTCACCCTCCACAAAGGCCCCGCCGCGTTCGGCGTCAACGACATCAGCCCCTTCTGTTTGAAGCTGGAGACCTATCTCCGGATGGCCGGCGTCCCCTACACGGCGAGGATGGCCGACTTCGGGAAGGCGCCCAAGGGCAAGATCCCCTTCATCGAGGAGGATGGCTCGTACCTGGGTGACTCGCAGCTCATCATCGAGCACCTCAAGCGCAAGCACGGCGACACGCTCGACGCGAAGCTCGACGCGGCGGAGATCGCCCAGGGCCACCTGGTGCGGCGGGTGCTGGAGGAAAGCGTCTACTGGCACATCATCCAGGAGCGCTGGGTCTCCCAGGAAGGGTGGCGGGTCTACAAGCCCGTCTTCGGGACCTTCTTCCCGCCCGGCGTCGGCAAGTTCGTCACGCCCATGATTCGCCGGGGGGTCACCAAGGCGGCTCATACCCAGGGCCTGGGCCGCCACCGGCCGGAGGAGGTCCTGGAGATGGGCAAGGCGGATGTCTCCGCGGTGGCGGCGGTGCTCGGCGACAAGCCGTTCCTGCTGGGTGAGAACCCCACCTCGTTCGACGCGGCGCTCTACGCGTTCATCGTGAGCATCCTCGCGTTCCCGGTGGACTCGCCGCTCCGGAAGTACACGCAGGGGCAGCAGAACCTCGTCCGCTACTGCGAGCGCGTCCAGCAGCGCTACTTCGCGGGCGGACAGAAGTAGCCCTCCCGGCGGCTGTCTGGACCCCCGTGCTCAGAGCAGTTTGCCGGGGTTGAGGATGCCCAGCGGATCCATCGCGCTCTTGATGGCGAGATGGAGCCGGTGGGTCTCGGGGCCGAGCTGCCGGGCGATGAAGGGGCGCTTGAGCGAGCCGACCCCGTGCTCCCCGGTGATGGTGCCCCCCAGCTCGAGCACCGCGTGCAGGATGTCGTCGAACGCCGCCCTCGCCCGGGCCACCGCGTCCGGGTCGTTCTGGTCGAAGACGATCGTGGGGTGCATGTTCCCGTCGCCCGCGTGGCCGAACGTCCCGATGAGCACCCCCCGCTGCCCGGCGATGCGCTCGACCTCCGCGAGCAGGTCCGGAATGCGCGAGAGCGGCACGCCCACGTCATCGAGCAGCGTCGAGCCCTGCCGCTCCAGCGCGGGAAAGGCGAACCGGCGCGCGCCCATCAGCAGCTCTCCCTCGGCCTCGTCGGAGGAGTGCGCGATGAAGGTCGCTCCGACTGCCTCGCAGATCGCCGCCATCCGGGTGGACTCCGCCACGCCCTGCTCGCCCCCGGCATCGGAGCGCGCCAGCAGGAGCGCCGCGGCGTTGACGTCCAACCCCATGGGCCTGGCGGCCTCGACGGCGCGGACGGTCGTGCGGTCCATCAACTCCAGGAGCGAGGGCCGCAGCTCGGCCATGATCTCCGTGACGGCCGCACCGGCTCCGACCAGCGTCGGGAACGAGGCCACCAGCGTGGTGGCCCGGGGCGGACGCGGCCGCAGCTTCAGCGTGGCCTCGGTGATGATGCCGAGCGTGCCCTCGGAGCCGACGAACAGCCGGGAGAGGTCATAACCGGCGACGTTCTTGACCATGCGGCCACCGGTCCGGACGACGGAGCCATCGGCGAGGACGGCCTCGAGCCCGAGCACGGCATCCCCGGTCACGCCGTACTTCACACAGCACAGACCACCGGCATTGGTCGCGAGGTTGCCGCCGAGGGTCGAGAACTCCCAGCTCGCGGGGTCCGGCGCGTACCAGAGCCCCACCTCCGCCGCGGCCGCCTTCAGGGCGCCGTTGATGACTCCCGGTTGGACGACGGCGTACAGGCCTCGCCGGTCGAGCTCCAGGATGCGGTTCATCCGCGTGAGCGAGAGCACGATGCAGCCGTCCACGGCGTTGGCGCCGCCGGACAGCCCCGAGCCCGCGCCACGCGGGACCACGGGCACGCGGAGGGCCGAGGCCACCCGGAGCACGGCCTGGACCTTGGCCGTGGAGCCAGGACGGACGAGGACACGCGGGGAGCCCGCTGGAGCCCACCCCGCCTGGTCCCGGCGGTGGGACTCGAGAACATCGGAATCGGTGACGAGTGCCTCGGGCGGCAGGACGGCCGCGAGCTCACGCAACAGGTCCACGCTCATTCCGCTCTTACCCAGGAGCGCCAGGTCACGCGGACTCGAAGAGTTCCTGCACGGACTGCACGGACATCGCCTTGAGGAGCCAGCGCTCGAGTTGCGCGAGGTCCGTACAGGCGGCAATGCGCTGGCGGGCCTGCTCATCCACCTGGAGGCCCCGGGCTTCGAGGACCTTCAGCAGCGCTGTCACTTCTCCCTCCTGCCGGCCCTCCTGCCGACCCTCCTGCCGGCCCTCCTGCCGGCCCTCCTGCCGGCCTTGAGCAAGGTAGCGCCGGGCGAACTCGCTCTGGTACTCGTAGGTGCCACCGCGCATCAGTGCCTCCAAGGCCGTGCGTGCCGCGTCGTTCAACGAGCACATCACCAAATCAAAATAGAAGCGCGCCCGCTCGTCATCAACCCCCAGCAGCCCGGGCAGCACCGCCTCCGCGATGGCGGCTCCCTTCTCACCCTGCCCGTGTGCCATGGCGGACAACACCGCCAACTCCACCGCCTCGCGCGCCTGCTCGGGCCGGGTAATCACCGGAATGCGCTCCGGGCCCGCCACGCAGGGCCTCAGCACGAAGCCCGGGTGGCCCATCTCCATCGGCTGCCCGCCCCAGCGGGCCACCGCGGCGTCTGGTGCCACCACCAGCAGCACCGTGGGGCACCTCAACCTCGCCCTCATGTGCGTGAGGTACACCGGCCACGTGTACCGCTTCTCCTCGTCCGGCGAGAGCTGCACCTCCACCACGATGGCGAAGCGAGGCGTGTCCTCCCACAGCAGCACCACCAGATCCGCCCGGTACTCGGTGGGCACCACCTGGGTCAGCTCCGCGGACTCCGCCCGGGCTTCCGCGTAGGCGGGCAGCTCGACACCGAGCGCGTCCCGCAGCAACTCGGCCGCCAGGGCCGGGCGGTTGCGGAACAACTCCAGGAGGGCCTCGTGCCGGAGGGAGGGCATGCGGCAGCGAATGTGACTCGATAAGTCACATCGCTGTCAAGCCCATGGTTGACTCAAGAAGTAGTGCCCAGGCCCTCCACGAGGGCCTACTTGGGCATCATTCCAAAGGCCTTGAGCATCGCCACGGCAATGCCCATGAGGCTCTCACCGGCGATGAAGCCCGAGCTCACCGGGAGCACCGTGGCCTCGGCCAGCTTCGCCTTCTTGCGGCGCAGCACCTTGGCGATGGCCGCGCCGATGAAGAAGCTGATGGAGCTTCGCCCCGGGAATCACGATGGCCAACCCCAGGCCCGCCGACGAGGGAATGAAGGGCTTGGCCTTCTTCGGCGCCCAGCGCTCCAGCAGCACCAGCGCCACGCCCAGCGCCAGGCCACACAGGGCTCCAATCCGCGCCGACATGTGCAGCGAGCTCACCCCGTTGACGAGCATCTTCGACACACCGGCCCACACCAGCGAGGACGGCGCGGGGAACTCCTCGGTGCCCAGCACGTCCGCGCTCGGCACCAGCAGGTTGAAGGCCGGCACCACCACGGCGGCCCCGGCCAGCACGCCGAAGAGCTGCCCGAAGAACTGCTTGCGCGGGTTGGCGCCCAGCAACCAGCCCGTCTTGAGGTTCGTGAGCAGGTCCGCCGAGTGCAGCCCCACGCCGCCCGTGGCGTTGGCGCTCATCACGTTGGCCGCGAGGTTGCCGGGCAGGATGGCTCCGTAGAGGAGCTGCGTCACCGGCCCGAGCGCCTTGGTGGGCGTGGTGTCCGTCTCTCCCGTGACGCGCGCGGCGATGACGCCCATCACCACCGACAGCGGCAGGGCGATGACACCCGCCCACCACGGAATCTGGAAGAGGTACATCATCAGCCCCACCACCACCGGACCCAGCACCAGGAAGCCCAGGGGGAACCAGGTGGGCGGGCACTCCACCTCGGCGAGCGGATCCTTCTCCTCCTCGGTGTTCTTCCCGAAGAGCCCCGAGAGCGCCTTGAACGACTTCGCCACGCTGCGCCACTGGAAGGCGAAGGACAGCAGGCCCGAGGACACCAGCACCGAGGCCCCCGTCCACAGCGCCCAGCCATTGATGGCCTTGTACGTCACCTCGGGGATGACGCCACGGCTCACCATCTCCGGGGCGAGGAAGCCGTAGGTGAAGATGGCGCCCAGCAGCATGGACCAGCCCGTCTTGAAGCTCACCAGCGCCCCGGCGCCAATCAGCAGCAGGCTCAGGTCCAGCGAGAGCGTCCACGCCCCCGCCGGCTTGCCGCCGATGGTGAAGGGCAGGCTCAGCTTCGAGGGCAGGTTCCACCCCAGCCACGAGGCCCTGCCGTCCCGCCAGAACGCGATGACGGCCCCCACCAGGCCCGCGAGTCCCAGGTAGCGCGCCTTGCCGCGCGAGCTCTCGTCATTGCCGTGGAGCGCCTGGAGCGTCTCGGCGGTAGCCGTACCCGTTGGAAACGGGAGCTGCTCGATGTTGACGAGCTGGCGCTTGATGGGGATGGCCGCGAAGACGCCCATGGCGGAGATCACCGCGAACCAGGCCACCAGCCATCCCGCGGACGGCAGCGACCCGGTGAGCATCAGCAGGGCGGGCACGGCCGCCATGTTGCCCCCGCCCGTCATGTACCCCGCTCCCGAGGCCACCGAGCCCACCGCGTTGTTCTCCAGCGCCGTCACTTCCGTCTTCACCAGCCCCACGGCCCGCAGCGCGCCGAAGGCGGCGAAGGACAGCACACAGGCCGTGATGGTGACGCCCAGGCTCCAGCCCGTCTTGAGGATGACGTACAGGTTGGACAGGCACATCACCGCGCCAATCAGCATGCCCGCGATGACGGCGCGCACGGTGAGCTGGTTCTCGGCCCCCTTGTAGACGTTCTGCAACCAGTACCGCTCGGGATCCTGGGCGGCGGTCTTGGAGTCCTTCGTGGGCGACTCCAGCTCGGGAGGGAGCCGGAGCTGTTGGGGAGAGGGCGTGGCGGGCTGGCTCATGGGGGGTGGAAGATACCGGAACACCCCCTACCCCACGAGTGGGTATTGCTTCCGGAGCGGCCCGGCCACCCGCTCAGTGCGCGCCGCCCGGCCCGTGAGCGTGGCCGTGCTCCTTCTCCTCGTCCGTGGCCGCGCGCACTTCACGCACGGTGATGTCGAAGTGGAGCGTCTTGCCCGCCATCGGGTGGTTGAGGTCCACCACCACCTTGTCGCCCTTCAGCTCGCGAATGGTGATGGGGATGACGTCCCCGTCCGCCGTCTGCGCGCTGATGGTCAGGCCCGCCTGGAGGTTGGCGTTCGGGGGGAACATCTCGCGGGGCACTTCCTGGAGGCCGCGCGGATCATGCTCGCCGTAGCCCTGGGCAGGAGACACCACCACCTTCTTGGACTCTCCGGCGGACATGCCCTCCAACTGCCCCTCCAGGCCCGGGACGATCTGCCCCCGGCCATGCATGTAGGCGAGCGGCTGCCCGGGCTCACTCTCGTCCACCACCTGTCCGTCCCCGAGGTGCAACCGGTACTCCAACGAGACCACACTGTCCTTGGACACCTTCATCGTGGGCTGCTCCTTCTGTCCTACGGGTATGGGGACGGGGATGTAGCGGGGGCAAGCAAGCCGTGCTCCCCCGATTGCTCAGGAGGAGGACGAGCCGGACTCCCCCCGGGCCACGTAGACGGCGGCGGCCAGGTCCCCCGTCACGTTGAGCGTGGTGCGGCACATGTCGAGGAAACGGTCCACGCCCAGCACCAGCGCGAGCCCCTCGGGGGGAATCTTGAACATGCCCAGAATCATGGCGATGACGGGGATGGAGCCGGCCGGGACGCCCGCGGTGCCGATTCCCGCCAGTACGCAGATGAACATGATGACGGCCTGGTCCGGCAGGCTCAGTTGCACGCCGAACACCTGCGCCAGGAAGAGCACGGTGACGCCCTCGAAGAGCGCGGTGCCGTTCTGGTTCATCGCCGAGCCGGCGGTGAGGACGAAGCGCGCCACGTTGCGCGGCAGCTTGAGGTTCTCCTCGGCCACCTTGAGCGCGGTGGGCAGCGTGGCGCTGGAGGAGGCCGTGGAGAAGGCGGTGACGATGGCCAGCCGGCAGTCGCGGAAGAAGGCCACCGGGTTGCGCCCGCCGAGGAAGCGCACCGACAGCGAGTACACGACGAACATGTGCAGCCCGAGCGCCAGCAGCACCACGCCCACGTAGGACGCCACCTGCATCAGCACGCTCATGCCCAGGCGCGCCATCATGCTGAAGAGCAGCGCTCCCACGCCGATGGGCGCCAGCTTCAGCACCCCATCGATGAGCTTCATCATCACGTCATACAGGCCCTGGACGGTGTCGCGGAGCCGCTTCGCCGCCGGGGTGTCCGTGAGCGCCAGCCCCAGGCCGAAGAGGAGCGAGAAGACGATGAGGGCGATCATGTCCCCCTCCGCCGCCGCCTTCACCGGGTTGTTGGGCACCATGGCGGCGATCAGCGAGGGCACCGAGGTGCTGCTCGGCGCGGGGGCCGCCTGCACCGAGGTGCCCTTCATGGCCAGCGCGCGGGCCTCGTCGCTCAGCCCATCGCCCGGCCTGAGCGTGTTGACCAGCAGCAGCCCGATGAACACCGCGATGCTGGAGACGACCACCGTGTAGCCCAGGGTCCGCAGGCCCAGCCGGCCCACCTGCTTCAGGTCCAGCTCGCACACGCCCATCACCAGCGCGGAAAAGAGCAGCGGCACCACCAGCATCAGCAGCAGCCGGAGGAAGAGCTGCCCCACCAGCCCGGTGATGTTCGTCACCACCCACTCGAGCCAGGGCGCCCCCCCCGCCAGGAGGTTGGCGGCGATGCCCGCCACGGTGCCGATGCCAATGCCCAGGAGCATCTTCTGGTGCTGCTTCATCCGGGTGCCTCGTGTGGGGTGCTGGGGAGAAGACGCCCTGGCGACAGGCGGGAGGGGGCGCAGCCTACCGGCGATTCCCCGTGGCGGACACATCTGCATCGGCGGGGGCCGGCTCCGGCCGCACTCCCGCGCCCCGGGCCAGCTCATCCGCCGTCTCACGCAGCCGGCGGCTCACCCGCTCGGCCCACTCGGGCTCCACCTCCAGGCACGCCGCCTTGCGCCCCAGCCGCAGCGCCGCCGACGGCATGGAGCCACTGCCCGCGAACGGGTCCAACACCCAGTCCCCCGGCCGGCTCCAGGTGCGCACCAGCGGCTCCAGCACGGAGAAGGGTTTGTGGTGGGGGTGGTTGCCCCAGCGCGCCGCCTCGGCGTCGTCGTCGTAGCCGCCCACCACCGCCCAGACGGTGGGCAGCTCACCCGGCCCCAACGCGGGCGCGGGCGTGCGCGAGAGCACCAGCGCCACCTCGTAGACGCGCAGCAACTGCTCGTTGGCGTTCTTGTCCGTGGTGCGCTTGCCCCAGACGTACTCGCCCCGGAAGTGGCTGAAGCCCAGGGAGCGCGCCACCGCGAGGATGGGCTCCTTGCCCAGCAGGTTCGTCCAGATGGCCAGCGTGGCGTCCGGCGCCAGGTGCGCCACCGCGCGCGTCATCCACTCCTCGGTGAAGACGCGGTAGTCGCGCACCGTCTCGAAACGCACGATGGGGTTGCGATCGATCTTCTTGTTCGCCCGGGGCTCTCGCAGGTCTCCCCCCTTGCGCCGCCGCGTGAGCAGGCAATAGGGCGGATCCGTGTGCAGGAAGGTGGCCTTCGCCTCTCCCAGCACGGCCCGGTAACCGCCGGGCTCCCGCGCATCGGCCCGCACGCAGCGGAAGGACTCGAAGCTCTTCGTGAGAATTCATCCGGCGCGCACCCTACCCCAGCCGCCCCGTTTCACCACCGCGCCTCGGGAGGCACCGCCCGCGTGACGGCCAGGATGTCCCCCACCGACACCCGCTCGTGCGACTTGAAGACGGCGAAGTCGTCCCCCTGCTCGGTCACCACGTCCAGCACCTCGTCGATGAAGGCCTCGCCCTCGCGCAACTGGACCGCCACCGGCCGGTGCCGCAGGACGGCCTCCTCGAGCACGTCGATGAAGTCACAGCGGCCCACCTCGTCCTGGCATATCCGCGTCATCGTCTCGCCGCCTCCGGCGCGCACTCCCCTCGCGCCGTGCCCCTCAAACGTAACGATTCCCCGGGGCCCCGCCCACCAGGAATGACCCCGGGCCTGTCCGGAGCACACCCCTGGCCGCCATCCGCCTCCCCGCCCGCTCCCAGCTCACCGCTTGCGCCGACGTGGCTTCGGAGGCGGCTGCGGAGCCCCGAGCCGCCGGGCCTCCTCCCCCCAGCGTCCCCTCAGGCGCGCCTCCGTGGCGAGCGCCTCGTCCCACGAGGGCCCGTCCGGCAGCACCCGCGACGCGTGCTCGAGCATGAGCTGCTCCAGGGCCCGCTCCTCGCACAGCCGCCGCACCTCGTGCGCGTCCAGGCCGCAGGTGGCGAGGTACGCCTCGCGCTCCCGCGGCGGCAGGCCCAGGCCCTCCCACCACTCCGCCTCGGCCTGCGCCACCTCCTCGGCCGTGGGAAGCAGGCCGAGCGACCGCGCCTGGCCCGCGAGCAGCGCCCGCCGCAGGCCCGCCTCCGCCAGCTCCCTCGCGTCGGGGGCGGCGCGCAACTCCGAGAGCACCTCCTCCGAGGACACGAGGGCCTCCTCCGTCACGCACAGGCCCTCCACGAGGCGGCGGCGGCGCACGTACGACGAGGGGGGCGCCCGGCCCGTCCGCGTTCTCACGGGGAGGCGTGCTCCCGAGGCGAGGAAGGCCGAGGCGGCCTGGAGGCAGGCGCGGGCATCCTCGCGTTTGAGATCCTCGAAGCCCCCGGCGGCCCACGCGTCCCACTTCGCCCGGGTGTCCGGACGCCACGCCTCGCCCACGGCCGCCAGCATCCGGGGCCAGGTTCTATCCTGGTAGAAGAGCGCCGCCGCCGCGTCCACCAGCGCCTGGGCCTCGCGAGGCGCCAGCACGCGCGCTTCCTGCGCCTTGCGGGCCGCGTGACGCACGTTGACGAGCGGCACCGTGAGGGGCCGGAAGCCGTGCTCCTCGTCCGCGTGGAGCAGCGCCACCTCGGCGTCATCCACCAGCTCGCCCCGGCGGTACGCCTCGAAGATGTGGCCCACGCCGACCACGCCGTGCACCGCGAGCTCCGCCGCGCGCAGCGCGCCCATGCTGCCTCCGCCGAACACCGCCACCCCGGCATCCAGCGCCGCCAGCAGCTCGTGGTGCCAGACGGAGGGCTGCGCCTCGAAGACGCCGTCCACCAGGGCAATGGCCCTCGGACGCAGCGAGAGGGCGCGCCACACATCCCCCTGGCGGGCAGGAGGCAGCACCCGGCAGGGCGCCAGGGCCCGGGCCTCTTCCTCCGGCATCGAGGGGCCGAGGAAGACGATGAGGTCTTCGGGACGGAAGGGGGCTGAACGTCGTTTCACAGCAGCTCCGAGACGCGCAGGCCCGGCACCACCACGCGCACCACGTGGAGTCCGGGGAGAGGGGCTTCCAGCTCGACGGCGGCGGCCCGGCGGAAGCCCGCCTTGCCGAGCCGGACCAGCACTTCGCGCACCGCTTCCTCCGGCGAGGACACCTCATCGGAGACATCGGGCATGGACTCCACGGCCCGCCGCGGGCGGACCTGCGCACAGGCGGCCGCCAGGGCCAGGGTGGCCTCGCGGTCTCCCGCGGCCACGTCCTCGCGCGCACCGTGGATGTCCGTCAGGCGGGACTGGGCCGCCTCCAGCAGGGCGCCGAGCAGGGCCTGGTCCTTTCCCAGTCCGCAGGCGTACCCGGCCGCCAGGGGCACCGGCCCCTCCTCGCGGTCCACGAGCAGCGCCCCGCCCACGGGCAGGTCCGCGGCACCGCGCGTCCGCTCGGGGGGCGTGAGATCGAAGAGGTGGACGGCGAAGCCCCGCTCCTCCAGGGCCCGCACGAGCGCCGCCGTCCGGGGCGCGCCCTGCTCGAGTCCTCCGGGGCGCAGCATGCGCGTGCGGAGCACCTCCTCCGACCAGCCGTCCGGGAGGATGCGCGCGAGCTGGTCCCGCTCCGTGGCCTCCAGCAGCGCATGCAGGAGCGCCCGGGCCCGCTCGGGGTGCGCGCCCGAGCCGTTGCTCGTCCACTGCACGCTCACCGGGCCGAGCGCCGGAGCCCCCGAGGGCGGGCAGTACACCCCCTGCGCGAGGACGAGCACGGATTGCCCGGACTGCAGCTCGGTGGCCTCGCACCACGCATAGCGCATCTCGCGGCTCCACAGCCGGGAGATGACCACGCCGCCCCGGGTGCCCAGTTCCTCGGCGCCCCAGACGGCACGCCCCCGGGCCTCCAGCCCATCCATCGAGCCCCAGACGAGCCGCTCCAGGGGGACGTTCTCCGCGGCCCACAGCTCGGCCGTCTCCAGGAGGGCCCCGGCCGACGCGGCCTGGAAATCCAGGCCCTTGCCATTGCACACCTGGAGCACGTAGCCGCCTGGACGCACCGCGGCAGCCACCTCCACCCCGGCCCGGTCCAACCCGGTCACCCGTGCCACCCGGGTGACGCCGAGTCCTCGGGCGAGAGGGTCAAGAAAGGAGGACGTCAACGGAACTGCGGTCGGGAGGGCCACGGGAGAGGCTCTGTGTTGGGTGAGCGAGGGCTTATCGGCGGGAAGCATGCTAGGGGAGTCCGGCGTCAGGAGGCCGAAAAGAAGATGCTCGACGTGGGACAATCCGCCCCGGACTTCACCGGCACCGACTGTTGGGGACGCACCTTCTCGCTCTCAGCCCTGAGAGGCCGCCGGGTGGTGCTCTTCTTCTTCCCCAAGGCCTTCACCATCGGCTGCACCGAGGAGACGCGCCACTTCCGGGACAACCACGAGCGGATTCAGGCGCTCGGCGCGGAGTTGGTGGGCGTGTCGGTGGACACGGTGAAGACGCAGTGCGAGTTCGCCGAGAAGGAGGACATCCACTTCTCGTTGCTGGGTGACGAGGGGCGCACCATCAGCAAGGCGTATGACGTGCTCTGGCCCGTGCTGAACGTGGACCGGCGTGTCACCTACATCATCGGCCCGGACGGCCGGGTCGAGTCCGTCATCCGCCACGAGATGCGCGTCTACAAGCACCTGGACGACGTGCTGCGCTACCTGAGCGAGCACCCGCTGCCGGCGGCGGGCGCCTAGGCCTCCCAGGCGCAGTGGTACTCGCAGTGACCGTTGCCGCGGGCGCGGCATTTGGAGTGCTGGATGCGCACGTCGCGGCCACCGCTCATCTCGATGGCGCGCTCGTACCAGCCGATGATGGTGAAACAGTCGGCCTCGGTGACACTCTCGGCGCCCACGGTGCGCAGCACGCCACCGCGCGGCCCTGTCTTCTCGTAGGAGCGGTTCCCCACCGCGTAATAGAGGCGGTAGATCTCCGGCGCGTGGCTGAGGAGGAAGTGCGGATCCCCCTTGCGGATGAACACGTGGTGGGGGCCGTTGAGGTTCTCCTCGGCGGAGGCGCGGCCCATCTCGACGAAGGCCTTGTCGCGGTCCCTGGGCGAGAGCGCATCGGCGATGGCCATGTCGAGGCGGAGGTTGAGTTCCAGGGGGTACCAGCCGATGGGCATGATGACGCCCTCGAGAACCTTGCGATCGGCGGGAGGCAGCCGCTGGAGCACCTGTTGGAGACGCCCTGCCCCGCCCTGCTTCCTCAGCAGATTGATGCGGGTGATGAGCACACTTCCCTTGATGCGTGCGGCCGCGTTTTCCGTTGCCATGATGCGAACCCCCCGGTGAGCCCCTCCATTGTGACAGCCGGAGGATGGGGGCGGCAACCTGCCCGGGGGCGACCTCCGGAGTGGAGCAGGCAGGCGAGCCCGATGCATGAGCGAGGTCAGTGTGTCGGGAAGCTCTTGCAGGCGCTTCTCGAGATCCTCGCCGAGGTCCGTCGGCCGGCGCAGCACCGCGGCCATCATGACCACCGCGCCCGCCGTGAGCTCGTCTTGGGCATTCAGCCTGCGAAACCCCTCTTGCATGTCCGCGAGCATCCGCCGGAAGTCCTCGCGCAGATGCAGTACCTCCCCGCCCAATTTTTGAACCTCCCCGCCCAGTCGCTGAACCTCCCCGCCCAATTTTTGAACCTCCCCGCCCAGTCGCTGAACCTCCCCGCCCAGTCGCTGGACCTCCCCACCCAGTCGCGCTTCCAGCCCGTCCATGCGCGCTTCGAACCTGTCCATCCGGACACCCAGACCCTGAACGGCATTCAGGATCTGCGTGCCAATGTCGCCCCCGATCATCTCTGCCATCTGCACACTCCTCGCCCACCCGGGCAGTCCGTGAGCCCCCAGACCCACGCCGCACAGAATAGCGGAACACCCCGGCGATGCGAACCTTTTTCTAACCTCTCAAGTAGGGTGCTCCTCCCTACTTCCCAGAACGACATCGGGGTACCTGGACGTCCGCCGAAAAAACCCCCTTTAACTTTTCGCCGGCTCCGGGGTTTGTAGGAGGCGTGAAGGCCCTGGAGACATCCCCGGCGCTGGCGGAGGCCGCCACCGAGCCGAGTGACGAGGCGCTCTGCCGTGCCTTCCTGGCCGGTGACGAGGCGGCCTTCGGCACGCTGGTGGAGCGGCACCGGGCCCTCATCTTCTCCCTCCTGCGGCGCTACACGGCCCGGCCCGAGGACGCGGCGGACCTCGCCCAGCAGGCCTTCCTGCGAGCCCTGGAAGCCTCGCGCCGTGTCTTCTCGCGCTGGAGCCCCTCGGGCCCCGCTCCCTTCCGGGCCTGGCTCATCCGCATCGCGCTCAACCTGGCGAAGAACCATGCCCGCCAGGGAAGGCGCTGGCTCCGGGCCGTGCACCAGCCAGAGCCCGAGGCCCCGGAAGAGTCCGCGCAAGAGGCGCTGGAGAGGAGCGAGCGGGAGCAACAGGTCCGTGCGGCGGTGCTCACCCTGCCCCGCCGCCAGCGCGAGGTGCTGACGCTCCGGGTGGACGGTGGGTTGGGCTTCCGGGAGATCGCCGAGACGCTCGGCATCACCGAGACGAACGCGAAGGTGAACTTTCATCACGCCGTGAAGCGCCTCCGGGCGCAGGTGGCGGAGTTGCCCGGGGAGGAACGCTGATGGCGCCGTGCCAGGACCAAGACGAGCTGCTGACCCTCTTCGCCGCGGGAGCGCTGGAGCCCGAGGAGGAGGCGCGGGTGCGCGCGCACCTGGACGCCTGTGCCGCATGCCGCTCGGAGGCGGAGGCGAATCACGAGGTCCTCGGCCTGGCCGCGCTCCCCCCTCCGTCCGCGCGGGAGCAGGCCGTGATGGCGGCATTGCCTCGGACGACGCCAGGCGCCTGGCGCGGGGCACAGGTCCAACAGGCGGCGCGGATGCGGACCGCCGGAGCGCTGATGGCGGCGGCCGCCGTGGTGCTGCTGGTGCTGGGGCCCGTCATGCAACGCCGTGCGGCCACGCCTCCCCCGTCCACCGCCCAGGTGGAACCCGCCACCCGCCCGCCCGAGGAGGACGCCTTCACGCTGGAGCAGTGGGCGCTGGCGGACCCGCTGGCCGACGCGCTCGACCTGGCCGAGGCGGACCTGGAGGAGCTCGAGTCCGACGAGTTCCTGGACTCCGAGCTGGACGATGTCTTCGTGTACCCGAACCCTGGAGAGTCGCTGTGATGAAGCCGTTTCGACTGGCGGTGCTGACCCTGAGCCTGCTTCCCCTGGTGTCGCTGGCCCAGACGCCGGAGGCGAAGGAAGCCGTGGAGCGGGCGGAGCGACAGACACGCCTGATGCGGGTGGTGGGACTGGCCGAGGAGCTGGAGCTGCAGGAGTCCCAGGCGCTGAAGATGGCGGACACGATGCGCCAGTTCGACGAGCGCCGGCGGCCCCTGCTCGAGCAGGTGCAGGAGTCCGCGCGGGTGCTGAGGCAGGCGGCGCGGGGAGACACACAGTCCCAGGCGCAGGTGGACCAGGCCGTCCAGCGGGTGTTCGACGCGCGGACGCAGCTCACGGCGTTGGACCGTGACATGTACCAGGCACTCGCCAAGGACCTGCCGCCGCAGAAGCGGGCGCAACTGGCCATCTTCATGGCCCGGCAGGACGGGAAGATGAAGATGGAGAAGATTCTGAGGAAGGCCGAGCGGGAGGGCCGGCGCGAGGAGCGCGAGAAGCGGAGGCAGGAGCGCATGCAGCGGATGCAGCAACGCCTCCAGGAGCGCGGCCCGTAGCGCCCGCCCTACACGCGCACCAGGAGCGCCACCTGGTGCGCGCCGATGCCGATACCGAAGAGCACGAGGTACTTCGTGCGCAGCTCGCGGTGGTGGCGGGCCAGGGTGACGGGGATGGAGGCAATCACCATGTTGCCGCAGTCCTCGAGCGTGTGCAGGTACTCGCGCGGGCGGATCTTCTCGTTCCAGTGGTCCAGCAGCTTGCGCGTGGCCTGGTGTGACACGAGGGTGATGTCGTCCCCGGTGAGGCCGTGCTTGCGCAGCAGCCGCTCGACGAGCCTCGGCGGGCCCTCCATGCCGGTGTTCAGGAAGGCCTGCACGCCCCGGGAGGGCTCGAGCCCGTACACGGGGGTCTGGAAGCCGGACTCGGGGCGGGAGCGCATCGTCATGGCCCCGTACTCGTCACTGAAGGTGTCCGCGGCGTAGTCCACCAGGACGAGCCGCTCCCCGGCGCCGAGCACGGCCGCGCCCGCTCCATCCCCGATGCCGAAGGCGTGGCCCTGCGCGTAGTCCACGTTGCGCGTCCACCCCGCCCCCACCGTCACGAGCGCCCGCTCCGAGTGCCCCGCCAGCATCGCCTCCCAGGCCAGCACCGTGCCCATGACGAAGTTGCCGAAGTCGGCCTGCACCGGCACCACCAGCGCGTGCGAGCCCAGTCCTACCTCCCGGTGCACCTGGTACAGCGCGTTGGGTGAGACGAACTCGGACACGGAGACGTAGCCGTAGAGCCGGTCCACCTGCTCCGGCCGCACGCCCGCGTCCTCCAGCGCCGCACGCCCCGCCTTCGCCGTGAGGGAGGCCAGCGACTCGTCCGGGCCGAGGCACCGGTGCTCCCGGTTGCCGTAGAAGAGCGAGGCCTCGGACAGCCCCTGCGCCCGGGCGGCCTCGCGGATGCGATCGAAGATGGGGTCGGCACTGGTGCGGACCCGCTCCGGCAGCGCCGAGCCAAGTCCCAGGAAGGCAATCGACGGACGTGTCATCGCACCGGAATAGAGCACATCCGGCCCTCCGTCCGGGGGCTCCACTTTCCGCCAGCGGAGCGGGCAGGCAAACGACCCTGCGAAGCCGGCTCCTGGCCGCTATGGAGAGTCCCTCATGAGCGCACTCTCCCTGAGATACGTGGCCCTGGGTGACTCCTCCGCCGTCGGAGTGGGCTCGCGCAGTGGTGGCTACGTCGAACACCTCTTCCAACGCCTGCGCCGCACCCGCCCGGGTGTGGGCCTGCTCAACCTCGGCGTGAGCGGCGCCACCAGCGCCACCGTCCTCTCCGGACAGCTCCCCAAGGCCACCCGCTCCCGCCCCCACGTGGTGACCCTCGCGGTGGGCATCAATGACCTGTGGCGCGGCGTGGAGCCCGACCAGTTCGAGTCCAACCTCGACCAGCTCGCACGCGGCCTCGTGGCCACGGGCGCCCCGGTGGTGCTGGCCAACCTGCCGGACATGTCGCTCGCCCCCATCGCGCGGCTGGCGACGCACTTCCTGCCCGTCCAGCTCATCTCCGAGCGCATCGCCTCCTTCAACGAGGCGGTGGCCCGCGTGGTGGCCCGCCATCGCCTCCACGGCGTGGACCTCCACGGCCCCAGCCTCCAGGAGCTGCCGGGCAGCACCGACTACTTCTGCGGCGATGGCTTCCACCCCTCGGACACGGGCTACCAGCGCATGGCCGAGCACTTCTGGCCCGTCCTGCTCCAGGCCGCCGAGGCTCGGCGCCAGCACCACGCAGGCCACCGGCTGACACCTCGCGGGCCGGTTCGAAAGGTGGGGGACGGCCCGAGCTTCATGCCGCCGCGGCGTGGAGGTAGCTGTCGATGGCGCGGTTCACCGCCTCGGGCGCGCTCAGGTGGGGCAGGTGCCCGCTCGCGTTGATGGTGGTCATCCTCGCGAGCGGGATGCGCCTCGCCATGTACTCACCCACCGGGTTGGGGACGGCGAGATCCTCCCCGGAGTGGATGATGAGCGTGGGCACCTTCAGGCGCGGCAGATCCAACCGGTGGTCGTACTGGAAGATCATCCGGGCGATGGCCAGGGCGATGTCCGGCCGCATGGAGGACAGGGTGCGGGCGAACTCCTGGCCCAGCTCGGGCCGCTCGGGGTTGCCCATGGCCAGGGGCGCGAAGCCGCTCGCCCAGGCGTAATAGCTGGAGGACATGGCGGCGAAGAACGCGTCGAGCTCCGCCCGGGTGAAGCCCCCCACGTAGCCCGACTCCGGATCGTCGAGCAGCCGGGGCGTCGACTTGACGAAGACGAGCTGGCGGAAGCGCCGGGGCTCCACCATCGCCGCCAGCGTGCCCACCATGCCACTGAAGGAGTGGCCCACGAAGATGATGTCGGAGAGCTTCAGCTCCTCACACAGCTCGAGGAGATCCTCGGCGTAGGCGTGGACACCGCTGTAGCGGTGCGGGCTGTAGGCGTTGAAGTCGGATCCGCCGCACCCCACATGGTCGAAGAGGATGATGCGGTAGCGGTCCTGGAAGGCCTTCACCTGATGCCGCCAGGCGCTCTGCTCGGAACCGAAGCCATGGGCGAAGATGAGGGTGTCCGGGCCGTTGCCGAGCACCTGCACGTTGTTGCGCTTCCGGATCGCCTGGCCCATGACGCTCACACTCCTATCGAGATGCTGAGTGTCGATCGTGCCAGCACCGCGTTCTCCCATCTGTCGCAACTACCGGTGGAAACGCGGATTGCAGGGTGGAACACCGCCGTTCAGGGTTTGTCCGTCTTTCAACCAACATCCCCGCGGGCCGGCACACATCTACCCCCGGCGCATCTCTATCGTCACCGCGAGCCGAGCACGGCACCAACCAGTGGGAGAGAGAGGGCCCGAGTGAAAGGAAGCGTATGGGTGGAGCTGAGTGGCGGCATCGTCATCGCGCGGTTTCGCGGCGAGCCCACCGAGGCCTTGCTCAGGGAAACCCAGGAGCGCGTCCTCGTCCTCCTCCAGGACACGGCGCGCCGGAAGGTCCTCTACGACGCGCTGGAGATGGAGCCGCCCACGGTGGAACTGACGCTGGTGCAGCAACAGCTCAGCGAGGAGATCCACAAGATGGGAGTACGGGTCGCGCTGCTCGTCCCCAACAGCCGTCTGGCCTATCTCTCCCGGCTTGCGTTTGGCGCGGGGAACTACCGGGTGTTCTACAACGACCTGGGCGAGGCCATCTCCTGGCTGAGCGCGGACAATCAGGGCACGGGGCCCGCCTAGAAGGCGATGGGGATGTCGAGCTGGAGGATGGAGTACTTCTGCTTCGACATCGGCGCATCGAGCGCGAAGGCGTAGGCCAGACCCGGGCGCAGCGTGGGGCCATCCTTCAGCTTGATGTGGAAGCGGGGGCCGATGGCCACGGTGAGGTTGTCGCGCAGCTCGGGCGAGGTGACGCTGGCGGGAGTGGAGAGCCAGCGCTGGTAGCGCACCTCGCCGCCGAGCGACATCACCGGGAGCACGAAGTAGCCGAGATGCAGGCCGGAGGTGAAGTTCGTCCGCGAGGCGTCCGGCTGCACGGCCTCGCCGCGCACGCGGGTGAGCTGGAGGACGGTGGCCTCCACCTGGGCGGTGAAGCCTCCGGAGACATAGGAGAGGCCCACGCCGGGGAACACGGTGAAGTCATTCACCGCGAACATGGCGTTGTCCATGGCGGAGCGGGCCAGCACACCCGAGCGTGTGGCGGTGGCCACGGCGGCGTCCGGCTCGTTGCCACCGGACATGCCCACCGGCACGGTGAAGCCCAGGAAGAGGGCCAGCCGCAGCGACTCGTTGAACGGAATCGCGTAGGTGGCGCCCAGAGCCGGGTTCACGAAGGAGGTGCCGGAGCGGCCCCTGGCCGGGTTGTGGTGCACCGCTCCGAAGCGGACGAAGGGCGCCAACTGGGGCAGCACCTTGTAGGAGGCGAGCAGCATGAAGGCGTCGGTGAGGTTCTGCTCGCCCTCCACGGGTTGGCTCAGGGCGAAGGCCGTGTCGGAGCGCACGACATTGAGCGCCGCCGTGGGGCGTAGCTGCCACGGGAGCGAGTACGGCGCGGGCGCGGCCGCCCGGGAAGCCGCGGGCGCGAGCAGCGTCACGGCGGCGAGCAGGGCCGCCTTCACGCGGCCGGTGGAACGAAGTACGAAGGAACTCATGGGGTGGTCTCACTCACTCTTGCGAGCGTCCTGCTGTGGCACTGCCTGTTGCTTGCTCAGCGCCTTCTGGCCGAGCCGCGAGTAGTTGATGGAATCACCGAGGATGCGGGCCGCCTCCTGCGGGGCATGGAAGCCGCTGGAGTTCTCCGCCTCCACGAAGTCCAGGTAGAACTGGGCCTTGCGCTGGAAGCCCCGGGCCTCGGCCAGCTCCAGGTCGGTGGCGCCCGCCAGCTTGCGCGCCTTCATGTCCTGGATGAGGTCCACCAGCGCGTCCATGGCCGTCCCACGCAGCTTCTGGTTGCGCGCCTGGATGGTCTCCACGCGGCCCAACAGCTCCTGCTCGGACCACTTGTGGCACGTCTGGCAGGAACGGTTGATGTTGAGCAGCGGGCTGCGCACGTGGTGGTCGGTGATCTTCATCGCCCCCTCGCGCTTGTAGGCCATGTGGCAGTCGGCGCACGCCACCCCCGAGCGGGCGTGGATGCCCTGGTTGTACATCTCGAACTCGGGGTGCTGGGCCTTGAGCACCGGCGCACCCGTCTCGGCGTGAACCCAGTCCTTGTGCCCGTTCTCCTCGTAGTAGGCCATGATGTCGTCCACGTTCAGGCCCTTGGCCCACGGGTAGACGAGCCGCTTCTCCTTGCCCTGGAAGTAGTACTCCACGTGGCACTGGCCGCAGACGTACGAGCGCATCTCCTGGCGCGTTGCCTGGGAATTGACGTCGTAGTTGGCAACGCCCTGCCCCGCCTTGAGTGCGCGCATGCCCTCGATGAAGCCGGGGCGCGTCACCCGCAGCGCCATCGTCCCGGGGTCATGGCAGTCGATGCACGTCACCGGGTGCTCCACCAGCTTGCGCGCCTCGGTGTAGGGCATCTGGTTCATCTTCTCGAAGCCCTTGATGAGGTCCCCGTCCCCCAGCTTCTTGTAGGGCACGTAGACGGAGCCGTGGCAGTGCATGCAGGTGCCCGGCTGCTTCACCACGTGCTGCCGCTCCGTGTACGTCTGGTCATCCAGCATGTACGCGTGGCCGCGCTCCTCGCGGAAGTCCACGGCGAAGGCATAGCCGGCCCACATCGTCTTCAGCCGCGGGTCCTCCTCGATGCGCGACTGGGCCACCACCGAGCGCGGGTCCGCCTCGGTGGGCGTGTGCGGCACCGCCTCGCTCCCGCCGTACTTCGTGCGCACCTGGTCCACCGTGCGCTTGTAGTCGTCGTACTGCAGCGGGAAGTTCTTGCCCCAGAACGGCGGGGTCCACCGTCTCGTCCGTGAGCCTCGACGACGCGGTAGAAGGGGTTGCGCGCCTCCTGCTTGCGCTCGGAGATGTTCACCAGCAGGGCCGTGGCCGCCACCGCTCCCGCGGCCGAAACGAGGGCCGTGAGGAGGACGAGCCGCATCTTGCGGCTCCGCGGCTCGGCCCCAGGCTCTGGACGTGTCATTGGATTGCTCATGGATGGCCCACCGAGTTGTGGCAGCGAAGGCACGAGGTCTCTTCAGCGCCATGGGGGGCCTCCAGGGCCTCCACCATCTCGCTGTGGCACTTCCGGCACGCCTGCTCCGTCACCACCCGGTTGCCGGGGCGGATCTGGATGGGCTCGTGGAAGTCGCCGGTGGTGAAATAGAACGAGTGCCAGAAGCCATTGGACGCCTTGGTCGCGTACTTGCCCACCAGGCCCGGCGGCGTGTGGCAGTCGTTGCAGGTGGCCACCGCGTGGTGGCTCGACTTCATCCAGCCGTCGTACTGCTCGCGCATGACGTGGCAGTTGGCGCAGGCGGCCGGATCATTGGTGAGGTACGCGTAGCCCTTGGCGTAGGTGAAGGTGAAGGCCCCGATACCGACGGCGATCCCCACGCACGCGCCCAGGGCGATGAGCAGCCAGGACCTGGCGCCCAGGCCACCTCCCTCCGCTCTGTCCGCCGCGCGTTCCATGACCGGGGCGACTTCAATTCCCAGGCCAGGAGCTCGCCCCCGGAAATGAGGATTCCGGAGTGCAGGTTTTGCGTGCGCGCGAAGGGGCGGCGGTGAAACTTGCGCCGGAGGCTAGGGCGCGGGGCTCAACGCGCGCACCAGGAAGTCGTCGAACCAGACCCCGGCGATGGGGGTGGCGAGTCCCGCGAAGCCCTCCCCGGTGAGCGCGGCCGGGTCGTCGTCCGTCACCGTGAGGCGGACCTGCCCGTTCACCGAGGCCGAGAGCCGCACCGGGCCCGCGCCCGACACGGACAGGGAGAGCCTCACGGCATCCCAGGAAGACGCCTGGCCGCCGGGGGCCTCGCCGAGCACGGTGAAGCTCCCGTCCCGGTAGCGGCGAAGCTGGATGCGGCCCTGGGGCAGCAGCACGAGCGCATAGCGCTCATCCCCCTCGGCGCGCAGCACCACGCCCGCCTCGTCCACGCCGAAGGCATGCACCCAGGCCTCCACCTGGCAGTCGTCACAGCGCGAGGGCAGCGCGAAGGCGAGGTTGTCCCCATTCGGGTGGTCCAGGTCGCTCACCGCGCGCCGGCCATCCGTCAGCCACAGCCCGCTCCACTTCCAGTCGTGCCCGAGGCTGTTCGACGAGGTGCGCGGGAAGGTGTCGTTGAAGAGGAGCTCCCCGGGCTCCGGCTCCTCGGGCGGCGGCGCGTCCTCCTGCGGCGGTGGCTCCTCGCCTCTCCCCGGCACCGCGAGGGCCCCGCGGGCCACGTACCCACGCGAGTTGGCGTTGGGGGCATCTCCGAAGAAGAAGGGCACCTCGGTCGTCCCCTCCGGCAACGTCTCCAGGGCGTTGGGATAACCCTTGTAGGTCCGCCGCGAGTCGACCACCACCGGCTCACTGAAGCGTCCGCCCTTCAGCACCCGGGCATGCACCTCATAGCTCGCGTTGGGCTGGCGCATGACGTTGTAGAAGACGTACAGCGTGTCGCCGATGCGCGTGGTGGCCGCCTGCATCGCCCAGTCGCGCGAGCCCTCCAGCAACGTGCGCGGGCCGAACACGTTTCCATTGAAGTGGCGGTGGTAGAGGCGCTCGGACTCGTCCTTGTAGACGAAGTGCATGCCGCCCTTGCCGTCCGCGACGGCGCTCAGCGCGGCCCCGTGGTAGATGCCGTCGGAGAAGGCGTCGCGCACGGCGCTCCAGGTGCCCAGCGGATCGCCGTCGTTCCGGATGCGCATGCGCGTGGGCTCGAAGCCGTCGTGCATGGCGTAGACGAAGATGAGCTTCGAGCCGAGGCTCAACAACCGCCCACCGCCCCGGCGCTTCACCCGGCCCAGGTTCGGCTGGCGCTGGAAGCGTGTGCCCCCATCGGTGGAGACGGACAGCACCGCCGTGGAGCCGCCATCCGAGTCCAGGCGGAAGGCCTGTACCCACAGCCGGCCCCGTGAGTCGCGCGCGAGCAGCGCCCGGGAGTAGGCCGTGCTGTCGTCGGCATCGAAGACGCGCACCGCCGGTTGGGGCGCCCAGTCGTGCGTCTCCGGCCGGTAGCGCCACCATTGGAAGTACACGTCGTGTCTGCGCGAGGCCGCCAGCTTCGGCGCCTCGTACGAGTAGACGAGCGCCACATCCCGGCCCACCGCGAGCACCTCGGCGCGGTCCGCGTGGCTGGCGTCCGGTTGGATCGCCGCGGCGAAGCGGAACGTGCGCCCGCCGTCATCCGAGCGGAAGAACGACAACCCCCGCCCTTCCGCGCCTTCCTGCTGCAAGGTGAGCAACCAGGTAGGCGGCCGCCCGTTCCCCGTGTCGATGCGTACCGCGTGGCGTTGAGCCGGCAAGGTGAGCGCGTTTCCCCCGCTCACCGGAACCATGGGCGCAAGGCTCGCGAGCACCGTCGCGAGCAGCGCCGTCGACAATCCCACCATCCGTCCCCCTCCCCCGTATTCCCCGAGACAAACTAAGGCGCCCGGGGGCAGGAGGAAAGCGTCAGGACCCCACCTGGCCTGTACCCCGGTCTCAGTCGAAGAGGGGCATGCCCGTCATCGCCTTGCCGATGAAGTCGTAGAGCAGATCCGTGGTCGGGGACATGACAGTGACGGCGCGGGCGTCGCGGAAGTGCCGCTCGAGGCCCACCTCCTTGCGATACGCCGCGCCACCACACACGCGCATGCCCAGCTCGGTCACCTCGGGGGCCAGCTCGCCCACGGCGGCCTTCACCTCGAGCACCCGCATCTGCGCGTCCTCGCGCTTCGACTCGATGGCGTCCAGCGTGTCGCGGATCAACCCGCGCACCAGGTCCGTCTTCATGCGCATGCGCGCCAGGTAGGCCCGGATGGTGGCCAGGTCGGCCAGGGCCTGCCCGGTGTGGAGCAGCCGCGTCTTCGTCACGTGCGCCGCCGCCTTGTGCGTGGCGGCCTCCATGACGCCCAGGTAGCAGCTCGAGCCCAGCACGTGGAAGTGGGGCAGCACGTTGCCCATCATGATGTCGAACCCGCCCCCGTCCACGCCGAGCATCGCCGAGCGGGGCACCCGCACATCCCGGGCCACGATGGGGCTGGAGGAATTGCCCCGCAGGCCCATTCCATCGAACGCCACGGGGAACGACAGCCCGGGGGCATTGCCCGGCACCAGCCAGAGCGTGCTCATGCCCTTGGCCGCCACCGGCCTGCTCGACCAGAACGTAGCTGTCGGCCTGGCCCGCGGAGGTGGCCCAGCTCTTGTCCGCGTCCAGCCGCACGGTGTCCTCATCGGGCACGGCCAGGGCGGTGCTCACCGGCGCCCAGAAGTGACTGCGCGAGCCCGCCTCCGACAGGGCCAGCGTCGTCACGTGCCGCCCCGCCGCGATGGCCTCGCGGACGTCTCGCGGCCCGTGCTGCTCGATGATCGCCGCGCCGCAGAAGTGCATGCACAGCACCATGCCGCTGGAGCCACACGCCATCCCCACCTGCTCGACCAGCGCGGCCGCCGCCCGGAGCCCCTCTCCCCTTCCCCCGACGTCCTTGGAGCTGACCAGCCCCAGCAGGCCCACCTTGCCCAGCGCGTCCATGCTCGCCCGGGGATAAACCCCGTACCGGTCCACCTCGATCGCCTTGGGCTCGATGACTTCGGAAATGATGCTCTCGACGGAGTTCACGGGTCCGGCTCCTCGGAGATGAAGGGTCCCGGAAGGTAGCAACCCGCGGGACGAAAGTGGGAGGGACAATCTGATAAGAGGCCCGCCCGATGAATCCGCTCGAGCTGACGACCGACGACTTCCGGCGCCTGGCCCACCGCGTCTCCACGCTCGCCGAGCAGTGGCTCACGGAGCTGGACACCCGCGCGATCGCCCCTGCCGTGACGGGCCATGACACCGAGGCCCTCTTCGCCGAGGGCTTGCCCGAAGAGGGCTTGAAGGACGGGGCGCTCGACGCGCTGGGGGCGGTGATGGCCGGGGCCCGCGCGGGCAACGCACGCTTCCTCGCTTACGTGCTCGGCTCGGGCGAGCCGGTGGGCGCGCTCGGGGACTACCTGGCGGGCGTGCTGAACCAGAATGTCACCGCGTGGCGCTCGTCCCCCACCATGGTGAGCATGGAGCGTGCGGTGGTGCGCGGACTGGCGGCCGCGGTGGGCTGCCCCGGCTTCACCGGGAGCCTCACGGGTGGGGGCTCCTCGGCCAACCTCATGGGTCTGACGATGGCGCGCGAGGCGAAGGCCCCGGCCAACGAGGAGGGCTCGCCCTCGGGGGTGGTGTACGCCTCCACCGAAGTCCACATGTCCATCCCCAAGGCCCTGGCACTGCTCGGCCTGGGACGCAGGAACCTGCGCCTCATCCCCACGGACGCGGAGTGGCGGATGCGCCCGGAAGCCCTCGAGCGCGCCATCACCGAGGACCTGTCCGCTGGCCGGCGCCCGCTGGCCATCGTCGCCACCGCGGGCACCGTCAACACCGGCGCGGTGGATCCGCTGAAGGAGGTGGCGGCCATCGCCCGGCGGCATGGGCTCTGGATGCACGTGGACGGAGCCTTCGGCGCCCTGGCCGCGATGGCCGTCCCCGAGCGTTTCGAGGGCCTCGCGCTGGCGGACTCGCTCTCCATGGACGCGCACAAGTGGCTCTACCAGCCGGTGGACTGCGGGGTGCTGCTCTACCGGGATGCCACCGCCGCGCGCCGCGCCTTCTCCTTCTCGGGCGACTACGTGCGCACCATGAGCGCGGACGCCGTGGAGGGCTTCGCCTTCTTCGACGAGTCCCTGGAGCTTCTCCCGCCGCGCCCGCGCGCTCAAACCGTGGCTCTCGGTGCGCTACCACGGGCTGCGCGCCTTCCGGGAGGCCATCCGCAAGGACCTGGAGAACGCCACACAACTGGCGGAACTGGTGCGAGCGGAACCGGCGCTGGAGCTGCTCGCGCCCGTGCCGCTGAGCGCGGTGTGCTTCCGCTACGTCGCGGGCCTGGCCGAGCACGAGCGCGATGCCTTCAACACGCGGCTGATGGCACGGCTCAATGCACGCGGCCGCGTCTACCTCTCCAACGCCACGCTGTCGGGACGCTTCGCCCTGCGCGCCTGCTTCGTGAACCACCGCACCACGGCGGAGGACGTGCGGACGGTGGTGGCCGAGGTGCTCGCCACCGCGAGGGAGCTCCAAGGCGCGTGACAGCGGACTACCGGGTGCCCGTCCGGCCCCCGGGCCGCGTCACCGGAGGGCTCCCCTTCGTCTCCTGGGGCGCGGGGCTGGAGCCCCCGAAGAGCATCGCGACGAGCCCCGGGCCGAACAAGGCCAACAGCCCCGCGAGCGCGAAGAGCAGCACCCAGCGCCAGGGCCTGCCGCGAGGTGGAGCCGCCTCCTCCCCCTCGGTCTTCTCCGGAGGCGGAGGCGCGGGCTTCTTCGCGAGCTTCGGCGCCGCCTTCTTCTCGATGGGAGCCGCGGGCTTCGGCTCGGCGAGGCGGGCAGGTGCGGCCGGAGCCGGGCGCTCCTCCACCGCACGGGCGGCGGGCACCTGGACGGGCTCGGGCCTGGGCTCGGGTTTCTGGACCGCGGGGGCCGGGACCGGAGTGACGGGGGCGGCCCGCGCGGCGGGCACGGGGACTCGCTCGGGCTCGGCCTCCTCGACGGGAGCGGCCACGACCCGAGGACGCGTCCGGGCGGGAGCTTCCGGCACCTGCACCGGCGCGACCGTCACCGGGATGCGTGTCACGGGAACACGCAGCGGCGTCCCCGTCCGAGGTGGGGCCGGGGCCTCCGCTCCCAGCGCGGCGGAGAACTCCCGGCACGAGGCGAAGCGCCGCTCCGGGTCCACATCCATCGCCCGGAGGATGGCCGCGCGGAGTCCCGGCTCGAGGCCCGGGTGCACCACCTCCGGGGGCACGAACTCCGCCCGGGTGATCTTCTCCATGAGGGTGAAGTCGCTCTCGTCCTGGAAGCACGGCTGCGCGGTGGCCAGCTCGTAGAGGGTGACGCCGAGCGAGAAGATGTCCGAGCGGACGGTGACGTCCTCGGCCGAGCGGATCTGCTCCGGGCTCATGTACTGCGGCGTGCCCATGCGCGAGCCCGTGCGCGTCACCGGCCGGCCCTCGGCGCCGGACACCTTGGCGATGCCGAAGTCGAGCACGCGCACCACCCGCCGGCCGTGCACCTGCTCCAGGAAGATGTTGGAGGGCTTGAGATCCCGGTGGATGACGCCGTGCTCGTGGGCGAACTCCATGGCCGCGAGCACCTGCCGGAAGATGTCGCGCACCTCGTCCGCTTCCGGAGGCCGCCGCGCGCTGGCCAGGTACTTGTCGAGCGACTCGCCCTCCAGGTAGTCCATGACGAGGCCCGCGACGCCGGGCGCCACGACCACGTCCGTGATGACCAGGATGTTCGGGTGCCTCAGACGCGCCTGGATGCGGCCCTCGTCCAGGAAACGGGCGCGCAGCTCCGCGTTGCCCACCAGCTCGGGGTCCAGCACCTTGAGGGCATGGACGCTGCCCAGGGCCACGTGGCGCACCTTGTAGACACGCGCCATGCCGCCGCCGCCCAGCTCGCGCTCCACCTCATAGCGCTCGATGACAGTCCCCGGGCTCAACATGGCGCGACTCTACTCCAGCTAGAAGAGCTCCCAGGGGCCAACCCGCTTCCCGCTCTGGAGCTTGGAGGCAATCCGGTACGCGTCCACGATGAACGCGATGTACCAGGTGAGCCAGAGGCACGCGCCTCCGGGCCCCCCTCCGGTGATGATGTTCTTGAGCACGAAGAAGGACGCGATGAGGCCGAGCACGCCCTTGGCCGTCTGGCCGTTGTAGAGCTGGCCGCCCCCGGACACGCAGAACAGGTTCAGCACCACGGCCACTCCGGGCGAGCCCGTGGGGCGGGACACCGCCGCCGGTGAGGCCCTGGCCACGTCCTTCGGGCTCACACGCACGGTGTTGACCGGAGCGTGCTGGATGGAGGCAGGGGCCACCGGCGCGGGAGCCGGGGGCGCCGGAGCGGGCGGCGGGGTATCACCCTTCGGGAACCGCCCGGTCCCCGGCACGTAGGTCGGCGCGAAGGCGGAGGCGTCCGGCTCGGGCGCCGGAGCCGGAGGGTTCTCCACCTGGGTCACCGCGTAGGAGCGGGACGGCTTCTGGGGCGCCTGCGCACCGGCGTTGAAGGCGTTCTCCAGGGCCTCGCGGAAGGAGGCGCAGTCCTGGAAGCGCTCGGCGGGGTCCACGGCCAGCGCCTTGCGGATGCAGCCGGCGATGACGGGGTGCAGGCCACCCACGACGCGCTCGGGGGGCTCGTAGGTCCCCTCCACGATGTTCTTCATCGTGTCGTAGTCGCTCGACGCGTGGAAGGCGACCCGGCCGGTGGCGGCCTCGTAGAGGATGGCGCCGAGCGCGAAGATGTCGGTGCGCGCGTCCACCTCACCGGCCCCGCGGATCTGCTCCGGGCTCATGTACAGCAGCGTGCCCATGCGGGCCCCGGCCTGGGTACGCGGCTTGCCGCCCGGGCCCTCCTCCAGCATCTTGGCGATGCCGAAGTCCGTCACCATGGGCTGGAGCCGGCCCCGGTTGTCCTTGCCGATGATGATGTTGTCCGGCTTGAGGTCGCGGTGGACGACGCCCCGCTTGTGGGCCTCCTCCATGGCGTCCAGCACCGGCAGGAAAACCTCCAGGAGCACCCGGGGCTCCAGCCCCTGGCCGCGGCAGAACTCACCGAGCGTGGGGCCCTCGATGTAGTCCATCACCAGGCCCGCCACCGGGGTGGTGACGATCTCCGTCACCTGGACGATGTGGGGATGGCGGAAGCGCGCCTGGATGCGGCCCTCGGCGAGGAAGCGCCCGCGGATGTCGTCGTTGCGCGCCAGGTCCGCGTTGAGCACCTTCAAGGCGTGCGTGCTGTGCAGCGCGAGGTGGCGCACCTCGTACACGGCGGCCATGCCGCCCTGCCCGAGCAGCCGGATCACCTCATAGCGGCCGTCCAGCTCCGTTCCCGGCTGGAGGAGGTTCATGTCACCACTCATACGCTCACCCGCCATGGCGATTGCATCCGCCTATCCCAGCAGCCCGAGCACGCCCGACTTGTCGGGGCCGGACGCGAGCACGTCCTGGGGCGTGCACTCGAGGCATCCGTTGGGGCACTTGCAGTTGGCCAGGATGGCCCGGACCCACTTGAACGTGTCGTCGATGAGGGCCAGGTCCAGCGCCTCGGCCACGCCCATGCCCTGGAGGTGCCGGTCCACCACGACGATGCCGGCCGGGGCCTCCGGGAACATGCCCGGCCCCACCGGCACCACGTCCATGTCCTCGTCATTGGAGAGCAGGTGCGCCACCAGCACCCCGTCCGCCGAGCGCGCCAGGTGGACGAGCACCTGGGGCGTGGTGGCCGCGGGGAAGAAGACGCCGCGCACCCGGGTGCGGTAGCGGCAGCTCACCGCGCCCACGTCCACCCGGCCCGGCCGCCCGAGCTGCGAGTAGCCGGTGACGCTCTCCACCACCGTCGCCTCCAGGGTGCACACCTGGTACACGCACCGCCCGGTGCGCACCGTCTGGGGGGACTCCACCACGGTGGCGGACTCGAACTGGATGCGGAGCTGCGGCTTGGTGAGGGGCCTGTCGTTGGGCACCGGTTTGACGCGCAGCTCGTTGCGCTTGGTGTCCAACGAGTGCAGGGGCACCTCGTAGCGCGCATCGCCCACGGCGAACACCCGGCCCGGGTAGTAGCGCGTCTCCGCCATCAGCCGGTCCACCTCGGTGAGGAGCTGGCCGCTGTGCACGTCGAGGATGCGCACCACCTGCTCGCTCACGGTGCGCCGCAGCGGATTGACGGCCTCCGCGACACCGGCGGGGACGACGGGGCTGCGCACGGGCGGGCGGCCCGCGGCCAGCCGCACCACGTGGCGCTCGGGACGGAACTTCGGCCCCAGCAACTGCTCCACGCGCGAGCGGCCGAAGACGGCGGCCAGGGACTCCACGTCCTGCGAGCCCTCCTGCATGGCGGCCTTGAGGTGGGCCGTGGCCAGCGCGCCGTTGTGGTAGCCCACGAGCGCCCGCGGCGGCATCAACATGCCGTTGCGTGACAGCCCGTCCAGGTTGCCATCCCGCGTGAGGAAGCGCGTGACCGGGTTGTCGGCGAGGCCCCACAGCGCGTCATGCGTCTGCCCATCCGCCAGCGGCACCCGGTGCGGGAGCGCCCGGTACGCGGCCACCAGCCATGCCTCGTCCAACGTGCCCACGGAGGCCACGCCGAAGAGGGACACATCGCGGACGAAGCGCAGCTCGCCACCCCAGAAGTCCACGGCCTTGAGATCGAACGCCCCGCCCGGGTCTCCCACCGCCGCGGGCAGCTTCGCCCCCACCACCGGCTCCAGGGCCCGGCGAACCCACGGCGTCCCGGGCTGGGTACGGAAGCCCTCGACCACGCGCCAGACGCGCACGGGCGCCGCGGCGCGCGGGGTGAAGGGCACCTCGCGCACGGAAATGCCGGGGAACATCTGCTCCACCAACCCCCGCGTGCCTCCGCCTCCCACGCCCGTGGCCAGCACGCTCCAGCGCGCCCCGGCCGCCGACAGCGCCAGCTCCAGCCGCCGCAAGGTGAACATGCGATGCGTGGAGGCGAACGGCGTGCCCCGGTCCACGCGCGAGAGCAGCACCAGCCCCACCGAGCGGGCCCACAACCGGCCACAGCCGCCCCGCGTCTCGGAGAGCGCGCGGATGCCTCCGGCGGACAGCTGCTCCACGTCCAGGAAGACGGCGGCCGGCATCCGGTTGCCCGCGAAGGCCTCGCGCATCGCCGCCTCGCCGGCCAGCAACGGCCCCGAGGGCCACGAGCCACTGCGCGAGATGGCCTCCAGCACCGCGTCGCGCAGCGCTTCCGGCTCGTCGCTGATGACGAGGCACGGCAGGCCCTCGCGCTGGAGCGCCAGCAGCACGCTCGAGGTGAGGAAGTAGCGCTCCGTCGGATCGGGCAGGTCCCCCACCAGCCAGCCCTGGTTGGGCGAGCCCCACGCGGTGGCGATCTCCTCCAGCGCCCGAGGTGGAGCCCCGGTGGCGCCCGAGTCCCGCCACGCGGCGGCGCTCCAGGCGGGAGCGGAGTCCGCGGTGGCCGTGCCCTGCGTCGCGAGCAGCGGGCGCGCCTGGGCCTCGAGGGCTCCCAGCTTCCGCCACATGCCCGGGACGTCCGCGCGCAGCGGAGCGGGCGTCTGGGGCTGGGGAGCCTCCTCCTTGGCGGGCGGAGGCGCGAGGCGCTCGGAGCGTGTCCACACCGCGAGCGCCACGCACAGCATGGGCAGCACGGCGGCGAGGTCGAGCAGCATGCGGGGCTTGTCCTGCCGCCACGGCGCATCCACGGCGATGAGGGCCAGCACCGGCACCACCACCAGGACGAGCGCCAGCGGGTCCGCGAGCGGCACACGGAAGGACGCGAGGCTCTTGTGGCCCGACTCCTGGAAGGCGAACACCGCCGTCGCGAGGAGGAAGGCCACGGCATGGGGCAGGGCCAGCAGCAGGACGGCGTCCAGGGGGAACCAGGTGAACTTCACCTGGGGCACGCCCGGAGTGGTGCTCTGGGGCAACGCCGTGAGCGCATGGAGCCAGCCGAGCGGTCCGCCCTGCATGGAGGCACTGGCGGCCTCCACCAGCCGGGTGAGGAGCACCAGGGCCAGGGTGACGAGGACGGCCTTGCCCACGGGAAGGGCGGCGCGGCGCCAGCGCGAGTTGGGACCGGGGCCCACCAGGAGCGCCGCCAGGGCCCACGCCACCACGGGCGTGCCGAGCAACAGCACCCAGACGAGCAGGTAGAGGATCGTCGTCAGTTGCTGCGACAGATGCGGGAGTTGCAGCGTCATCGCGCACCTCGCGGAACCACCACGGGCTGCGGGGTGGCGCGAGCCCCCCGGGACATCTCTTCCACGGAGAAGCCCTCCCAGGTGCGCAGGAAGATGACGCGCGCGGCCTTGGAGGGAGACCAGAGGATGTGCAGCCGCGTGGGCATGTCCCGGAGGCCGGCATCGAGCGTGTCGCGCCCCGCGGACGGAGCGATGACGAAGCCCTCGCCGGGACGGACACCGAGCACCGGGTCCCCATGCGGGTTCAGCGGCTGGCACGGCGGAGCGAGCACCGCTCCCATCCGCGCTCCGAAGTCACGCAGCACGTCCGCGGCCTGCTGGCCCGCCTCCTGATCATCCATCACACTGCGCTGGGCCATCGGCTGCACCTGACGCCGGCTCAGCTCGTCGATGCGCGCGGGGTCGCCACACGGCACGTCCTCGAGCAGCCCGCCCTCGGGCCAGGCGCCTTCCAGGAGACGATCCGCCCAGACGCGGTCCTCGGAGATCTCCCGCCGGGAGGCAACCCACCGGCTGATGACCTCCGGAGGCACGAGCGAGCCATGGAGCAGCCCGCCCGCGCCGAGCAACGGCCCCAGGTCGTCCAACCGGGCCTCGGCGGCCGGAGTCACCCCGAGCGCCAGCAACTCCTGACGCTTGCGATCCCTCGCCTCCAGCAGCGCGTGGCGGACGGCCTGCAGCCGGGCCACGGCGTTCTCCAGGGCGAGGATGGCACCGCGACGGGCGCGTTTGCGGCGCACCACCAACTGCAGCTCCGCCTGCTTCGCGCGCCGCCCTCCCCCGCCCCGGCTGACCAGCGACTCCAGCGCGTCACGCCGGAGCTTCAGCACGCGGCGCACTTCCTTCCGGGTGTGGTTGCCGACGAAGTAGAGCCACCCGCCCCCGGCACCCGCCGCGGCGAGCACTCCGAGAATCCACGGCAGGGCCTCGCGCCAGTCGAAGCCCTGGGTGGCCGGGGGAGCCGTCGTCGAGAGCACGGGACTCGAGGGCGAGGCGCCGCCCGGGAGCGCGGCCGGAGTCATCACGGCCAGCGTGCCGAAGGAGACCCCCAGCAGCACGGCCAGCGCGAGCGCCGCCGCGGCCGCCAGCGCCATCCGTTTCGAGGGCAGCTCCAGCAGAGCCCGCTCCAGCTCCTCGCGGTGCGGGTCCACCGGAGGGCCCGCCGGTTGTGCGGGGTCCAACCTCCGCAGGGCGGACTCCTCCTGGGCCTGCTCGTCGTGGAGCTGCGCGATGACGCGCTTGAGCCCCTGCTCGACGGAAGGAAGCTGGGACAGGCCCGACGAGGGCCCGAGCGAGGCGTCGAACACCGCCTGGATGCCCTGCTCCACCGAGGTGGCCACCTCGGCCTCGGCGCGGTCGAGTGCGCGGAAGGTCTCATCGGTGCGGGCCTGGTCCACGGTGGTGGGCGAGGTCTCCACCGAAGCCGGTTTGAAGAGCCCGGAGTGGTTGGCGCGGATCTCCTCGGGCGTGTCGAGCGGGCCCACGCGGATCTCCGCGGGCAGATCCACGGGAGAGCGGGACAGCTCGGCGGCGAGGCGCCGGGAGAGCTGCGCGGCCTGTCCCTCGACGAAGGGGGCCAGCCAGCGGTCCTGCTGGAGCGCGGACACGGCGCCCATGGCCAGGGTGGCATCGGTGCCGGGCTGCTGCACGCGCTCCACCAGCACGCCGAGCCCGTCATACGCGGCCCGGGCGGCGGCATAGGTGCCCAGGCGCGACTCGGGCAGCTCCACCGAGGCCAGCGAGACGAAGCTCACCAGGCCCTCATCGCGGGAG
The DNA here is from genome assembly GCF_049060025.1 of Archangium gephyra. Taxonomy (GTDB): domain Bacteria; phylum Myxococcota; class Myxococcia; order Myxococcales; family Myxococcaceae; genus Archangium; species Archangium gephyra_A. Next base: position 10,108,965 of record NZ_JBMEQQ010000002.1, on the reverse strand, counting down.
GGGTGGGCCAGGCGGCGGGACACCTCGTCCTCGGTGCGCAGCCCCGAGGCCACCATGCCGAGCGCGAAGGAGGCGCAGGTGGACACCATCTCCTCGGAGGTGAGGGTACCGGCGGCGGTCTGCTGGGACACGACCCAGATGCGGGCCAGCAGGGGGAACACGGGACGGGCGCGGGCCCAGTTCTCCAGGGCGGCCAGCCGCGCGAAGACGACGGAAGCCCGGGGGCTGGACAGCGCCGGCACCTGCACCACGAGGTGCAACGTGGCGGTGCGCTGCTCCGGCGGCCGGTCCGGCGGGAACATGGTCCCGTAACCCTCGGCCAACAGCCGCGCGGCCTGCTCGCACGCGGTGAGCAGATCCTCGTCACCGCCCTGCAGCGCGGCACAGAAAGCAATCACATCCAGCCGCTGGTCGCGCCGCTCGCCCGAGCCACGGCCCGCGCGCAACAACTCCTCCAGCAGGGGCTGGAGCCCGGCGGCCACGCCCGAGGGCTCGCAGCGCAGCACGCCCAGCAGGGGCGAAGAGGCCTCCAGGGACTGGAGCGTGCGGCCGATGACCTCGTGGCCGAAGCGCCCCAGTCCGAGCAGGACGGTGGGGTACGAGACGGCGGCGTCCAAGCTAGCTCCTCAGCTCGGCGGCGAGCGCCTCCACCACGTTGCGCTCGTCCTGGAGGAAGCGGCGCTCGGCATCCTTCTGCTCGGAGACGGCGCGAGCATAGGCCTCGGTGAGGCGGCGCTGATGGGCCTGCACCTCCTCCAGCAGCCTGGCGCGCGCGGGCCGCTCGGCCGTCGCGGTCACCCACGAGTCGTGGGCGTTCTTCTCCAGGTCTCCGCGGAGGACGGGGTCCAAGGCCTCGAAGGCGTCGAAGGCACGCACCCGATCCGGCGCCAGCTTGTTCTTCGTGCCGGCGAAGCTCCAGTGGTAGCCCTCGTCGTCGCGCGAGATGCCGCCGAACAGGGCGCACAGGGTGAAGGCGCGCAGGCGGGACTCGCGGGCCTCACGGGTGGCCTGGGCGGAGCGCTCGACGGTGCGGCGCTCCTCGGCGCGCTTGAGCTCCACGGGGTCCAGGTCCGGCAGGCCCGGCGAGGACTCCCACACCGCCTCGATGTGCAGCGGGTAGGTGCGGTTCTTGTCGTCGCGCACGCGCTTGTAGCCCGAGTACAGCTCGGACTGGACGTTCTTGAACCAGTACACGGGGACGCCGAGCAGCGCGCGGTAGAGCACCAGCGAGTCGCGCTCCTCCCAGCCCGCCACGCGGTTGGTGCCGGACACCACGCCCTTGAGGACGCTCCAGAGAGAGCCCTCCTCGTCACTGGCGTACTTGTCGTGCAGGCCGGCGTAGAAGACGTCCGCGGGCGTCACCGTGGGGTCATCGCGGCGCGTGGCATCGATGTGGGCCAGCAGCACGCACTCGTCGGACAGGCGCTTGAGCCGGTCCTCGATGCCGCGGCGCACCTCGGTGGCGGACACGGCGCGCAGCTCGTCCTCCAGCTTGCCCTTGCGGCGCAGCTCCTCCAGGTCCTTCCCGGCCTTGTGCAGGGCGATGTAGCGCTGCTCCAATTCCAACCCCGAGGCCAGGTCGAGCCCCATCTCCTCCATCACCCGGCCGTAGACCTGCAGGGCCTGGGTCTCCAGCTTGCCGCGCACGTGCTGGACGATCTCGTTGGCGTCGCGGGCGCGGAGCTGGCCACTCGGATCGCGCACCGGGGTGAAGGCCTCGGTGACGGAGTCGAAGATGTCGGCCACGCGGAAGTGGGCGTCGCTGTCGAGCTTGTGGCTGTAGAACTCCTTCCACAGCCGCTCGCGGCGCCGGTCGTCGCGGAGCACCTCGGCGTCCAGGTAGTACTGGGCCACGTCCGAGCCCGCGTCCACCGAGGCCGGGTCCTTGCGGAAGCGCTCGGCCTGGGACTCGGCGTCACGGGCGCGCTCGTCGGCCACCTGGGCCACCTTGCGGAAGGACTCCAGCCGGGCCTCGGCGTCCTTGCGCAGCTCGCTCTCGAAGGACTTCCAGAAGAAGCGCTTGATCTCGTCGCGGAACTCGTTGGCCCAGCTCTCCACCTTGGCCACCGCGCGCAGCTTGGCGGCGGCGAAGGCCTTGTTGTCCCGGTCCGTGATGCTCTGGAAGAAGCCGGGCTGTGCCTGCTTCGTCATCTCCGAGTCGAGCCGGGCGATCTCCTGGCGCAGCTCCGGGCTGTCGAGGTCGGGCGGCGTGCCCTCGGCCTTGAGGTAGGCGCCCTCCTCCGGGTCCTTGAAGGGGACGACGAAGGACTGCTCCAGCAGGCGCACGAGGAAGAGCCGCTGGGCGATGGGGTTGACCTCGTACTCCTTGAAGAAGGACTCGAAGAAGCGGCCGGTGCGCACATCGCCGCGCTGGGCCTCGAGGTACTCGCCGCACACGCGGGCGCGCGACTCGTCCTTGGCCCGCCGCAGCACCGCGATGGCCCGGCTCAGCGACGGGTTGCCCGGGTTGATGGACTGCTTCTCCACGTCCGGGATGTCGATCTGCTCGTCCAGCCTGCCGAAGATGGCCTCCAGCTTCTCGCGGAAGGCCTCGGCCAGGTTCTTCCCGCCCTTCCCGATCTGCTGCTGGATTCCGTAGAACTGGCCCTTCTCGTCGCGGCGCTCCTCGTCGGAGGCGCGGAAGGCCACGTAGCCCTTGAACTTCTCGTCGATGCGGCGGTTCTTCTCGTTGGGCTCCAGGCGCTGGAAGGCGGGGTCACCGTAGGGCACCTGGAAGTCCGGGTGGTCCGCGCCGAAGCAGAGGAACTGCCGGAAGGCGCTCGCCACGTAGCGCAGGCCCGCGTACTTGAGGAGGTCGCGGCGGGGCAGTTGCAGCAGCGCGGTGCCGAACGAGCCGTAGTGCACGGAGAAGTGGCCCAGGGCGAGCTTCTTCTGGTGCTTCTCGTAGTTGTCGTACTCACCGGCCTGCGCGCCGAGCAGCGGCGAGAAGATCTGCAGGTAGCAGGCGTCGGCCACCGCGTTCTCGTACTTCTCGATGGAGAGCTGGTCGGGCCGGTCGATGAGGTAGGTGAGCGTGAAGGGGCGCTCGCCGACGACCTGGCGGTCGCGGTCCTGGCTGCCCGGGTCGTAGTGGAACTCGATTTCGCTGGAGCCGCCCGCGTAGTCGAGCTGGCGGTTGAGGTACTCCAGCTCCTTGAGGGCGGAGTAGCCGTTGGCGAGGATGTCCGGGTGGAGCTGGGGCTTCACCTTGTCGAGGAAGGCGGTGGGCAGGGTGAGCACGCCCGTGACGCTGGGGCGGCCCCAGCCCGCGTCGAGCACCATGCGCCGCAGCAGGTAGGCCATGGGCAGGAAGCCGCCCGAGCCGGTGCCGCCGGCCACCGAGCCGTAGAGCATGACGCGGACGACGCGGTTCTCGTTGTCGCGCCAGGGGTTCTCGCGGCGGGTGGACTCGTCGAGCAGCTTCTGGAGGGCCTTGCGGATGCCGCGCCGATCCTCCTCGAGGTTGTAGTAGAGGCGCAGGCGGCTCTCCATGCGGATCTGCCCGGCACCGGCGCCCTGGGTGGAGCGGAACTGATAGGTGGAGGGGACCCACTGGGTGACGAGCTTGTCCTCCTGGAGCTCGCGCTGACCGCGCTTGCGCTCGATGTAGGCGCGCGCGTCGAAGGCGGAGATGAGGAAGCGGTTCTCCACCGGGATGTCCTTGAGCTTGTCGAGGTCATCCTTGTTGGTGTCGATGCCCACGAAATGGGTCATCGACTTGATGCGCTCCCAGTTGGGATGACGGCGCAACCGGCCGGCGAGCAACTGGACGATCTTCCCGCCGTTACCACCGAGCCCCACGAACAACGTGGGGTTGAACTTCTCCGTCGCGAGCAGCCCCAAGACATCCCCCTCCGCGGCATCTCCACTGCATGTAGAGAGTACGTGCCCGATATAGCACGTCGCGTCGGGTGCGGAGGGGCACTCGTGGTGTGCCCGCGCTTCACACCTTGGAAGACCTCATGCCCGGCCTCGTTTCACCCGCCGGCTGGCTCAGGCATCGGCCGTTCGATGAGGCCCGCCCTGTCCAGCAACTCGCGGACGCGGGCGGTGAATGCCACATGCTCGGGGTTGCTCGCCGTCAAGGGCTCGAGGGAGAGCACGAGGAGCCAGCCCAACGTCCCCACCGGCTCGATGCGCACGGGGGCGGGCAGAGGCGGCAGGGAGCCCAGGCGGCGCGACAGGTACGTCAGCCAGCCCACGCGCACCTCTTTCTTCCGCTTCTGGACGAGGCGCACCATTTCGATTGAGCTCACCATGGCGAAGTCAGGGTCCCACGCGGTGGCCACACTGGTGAGCACCTCGGCCAGCACCGGGGCGGCCAATATCCGCTCCCGCTCCGGGCCCTCGTCGGGAGGAAGAATGAGGCAGGTGTTTCCCTCGCCAAAGGGCGAGTACTCACCGCAGTGGAGTTCGACGCGAGTCCGTCCCCTCTTCGCATTCCACACGTACTCGCTGAACCCGAGGTCCTCGATGACCTTTCTATCGGCGTCCCCGCGGTTCATGCCGCGAAGGAACAACTGCTCCCACTCGGTTGCCACGGGGCGGACAGGGTGACCAGGCAGCTCGCGGGGGGCGCCACGTCCGCCCCGGTACCACTGGACGAACGTCGGGTCACACCGCGCCAGCATGTGGAAGAAGAGCTCCGCGCGCCGGGCACACTCCAGGGCCGTCTCCTTGCGCGGGCCCCAGTACGCCCCCAGGTAATAGTCCTCCTGCATGCGTGCCCCTTTCTCTACCGTGCTGCTGGCTGAGGGTGGACGGTGATGTTGCCCCAGCCGTTCTTCTCGAAGAGTTTTTGAAGGAAGCTCGCGAATTCCGCCTCGGCCACGTACCACACCACCGGCAGATTCAGCGTCTCTGCTGCTTTCGACTGCCGCCTCGCCTGTTCCACCAGTCCCTTGAAACCCTTTCCAGCCTCGAACCAGGACTGGGCCGTACCGTCCTTCGTGAGGAAGTGCTTGTAGCTTCCCCCCTTGGCTTCCAGCAGGGCCTTGCCGTTGAAGCCGTCGAACTCCACCACGCCCACCATGTACACATACCAGGCGGGACGCCCCGTGATCTGCTCCTGGTAATCGAGGGCCTGCTTGGACTCGGTGGTGGGCTTCTTGTACGTCCACTTGCCGGGACCGCGCGCTGAAGCTGTCTGGGTGGACGTCCCCGCCTTGCCACTCGCGCCGCCGGTGTTTCCCTGGCCGCTCACCGCCATGTGAAGGATGGAGAGGGCGCCCAGGTCCATGCCCACCGTAGCCGTCGTGCCTGCCCCCATCACGGCCCTGCCCAGCACCAGCTCGCCCTCGGCCGTGAGCGACAGCACCGGCAGCGCAGCCTCCAGCCCCCCCATGCGCCCCACCGTGGCTTTCGCCCCTCCGAGCAGCATGAGAACGTGCGTGGACAGGCGTGCCGCCTCGCGTATCTGATCCTCCCGGGACATGGCACCGTAACGCGCGAAGTATTCGGGTGAGGATGCGATGAGGTGCGCCACCGTGGTGGGCAGTTGCCCCAGGTCCTCCAGCGTGCGGATGGGGTGGAGGATGGAGTGAGCCAGGGCCATTACCATCTCCGCCATGGCGTCCTGGGCCCCGTCGAGCGCGGCGTTGAGCGGGTCCCTCCCCAGGCCCAGTTCCGCCAGGGGCGGGCTGTCCGCGCGCCGCAGGGCCTCCGTGGCCGGGTAGAAGACCCCCCCGTGCGAGACGTAGAAGCCGCCCACCACGAGGCGGCCTACCCTCCACTCCCCCTCCACCAGCTCCAGTGGACCCAGGCGATGAAGCGGCGTCCCATCGAGCGCTGCCACCAGGTAGCCGTCCGGGCGCACCAGCACCACGAACCCGAAGCGCTCGGCACGCCACTGCAAATCGGCGTATTCCACACGCTCGCCGCCCTCGAGCACCTCGCGCAGCAGCCAGAACAGCGCCCGGCGCGGGGCGAAGCTCCGCTGTGTCACGGGCGTCTTCACCAGTTGCCGCAGGAGTTGGCGCGCCTGCTCCAGGTAGAGCGCCGCGCCCGCCGGGTGCCGGGCCTCTTCCCCGAGGCCGCTGGCCTCCTGCACCACCTGGAAGGGGTCCGCCGTCTGCTCGGGGAAGCCGCACGCGGCTCCCTCCGCATCTCCGGGCGGAGGAGTGGCCGCGGGCTGCCGGGGTCCGGAGTTGTCACGGGACGAGGTGAATCGCGAATGGAGCCCGAAGCCACTCGTGAGGCTCTCGCGCGGAGGGCCCATGGCGCACCCTTCGAGGAGCACGACCACTGCCAGAGCCAGTATGACCACGCCGAGTTGACGGCTCGGGATACGAGGCGCCGCAGTGGCGGGTGGCCTCGCATCAGATGCATTGCGTGTATCGCTCACGGGTATTGCCGGTACAACCACATCCACGTTGGGGCGCAGCCGTGCGTACAGAATCAGCTCCACTTCAAATACAGACTGCCCACCCGGTACACCGTGTTGGGCGTGTACCCGATGGCCAGCTCCTCGACCGGCACGGGCTCCCACTTCCCGGTGCGCTGCACCTTGCGCTCGAGGCCCCCAGCAGTGACGAAGCGCGTGGAGCCTCCCGGCCCCGCCTCCAGGACGAGCACCGCCGCACGTGGAGAGCGCACGAAGTCTCCCCCCGCGTTCAGGCACATCCGGGCGTTGCGGTAGAAGCCTCGCGTCCCCCCGGGCGTCTCGCGCAACGTGAGCGCCGAGGCCCGCTTGAGCCCCATCTCCGAGCCCGCCACGTAGACACTCGCTGCTGGATCGAAATCATGCGGCCGGACGAAGCCCGCGACGATCCAGCCAAAGCCAAGCATCCCCGCCGCCAGGGTGAGCCAGGGCCACCAGCAGCGCAGCCAGCCCGTCTCGTCTACCTTCACGACCGCCGGCACCGTCACGGCCGAGGCGGCGTAATGCGGATGCTCCGCGGAGAAGAGCACCCCAAGTCCTGACGGAGCCAGCCGGCCACAGCATCCCTCGGCAACGAAGCAGACTTCATACTGGAGCGGCTGTCCCTTGCGGCCATTGCCCAGGTCCGCCTCCGAGCCCGCGACGGGACCACAGCTCAGCAGGCCCTCCTCCACCGTCCCCTGTGCGGTGCATTGGATGGGCACCCGGTCCGCGTTGGTGGAACGGGACAGGTCCACCGTGACGCACCGGCGCGTCTCGGAGCGCTCACCCCGCCACTGGCCGAAGTCGATCGAAGCCGGATTCGGTACCAGGGCGAGGTCGAGGAAGCCCTCCACCTGCACGTTCCGGCGCGCGCGCTGCTCCATCCACGCGTTGCGGAACGTCACCTGCACGGGCGTGGGCGCGCCATCCTGCGATAGCCGCGCGGGCGTCCAGTCCGCCACGAAGCGCCCTCCCCCCTCATGGCGCAGCGGCACCTCCTGGCCATCGAGCGTCGCCACGGCCGCGAAGCCGTCCGCCTGGAAAAAGGTCTCGTCATCGAACGTCTTCCCCCGGAAGAGCAGCCGCGCGTCGAGCCGCACCTGCTCGCCCACCCGGGCCGTTGCCGGCACCGCCAGCGAGGCCTCGAGATCGTAACGAAGGATGAGCCCGTAATCGATGTCACCCGAGCCCTTCGGCAATGACAGCGTCCAGCGGCTGGGCTGGTCCGGCGAGTTGGGCGCGCGGAACACCTGGTAGTGGCGGTGCGGCGGCTGGCACAGCTTCGGCGCGCCCCCGTAGCGCACGCCGGGTGGACACCCATTGTCCCCCGAGGCCTGGACCGGAACGTTGCCCTGGGGGCCCTCCAGCTTCGCGGTGTACGCGGGCCCGGGCGAGGCCGACGCCGTGGCCACCAGCACCTCCACCACGTACTTGCCCACCTCGAATGTCTTCGACTCGCCGGGTGACAGCGAGCCCGTCTCCGGCCGCGAGCCCAACACGCGGGCATAGCCCCGGGTGAAGGCTTCGATCACCTCGCGCGGCTTCTGCACGAAGACCAGATCCTGCGGATTGCGCGCCAGCGGCTTCAGGAATTGCTCGCCCGTCTCGCGCATCTCGTCACTTCCAAAGAGCCCGATGACCAGCGTCTCGAAATCCGCCCCCTCCGAAACACCCAATGTCCGGGGGCCCTCGGCCGGGTCCTTCAAGTCCTGCGGGACACCATCCGTGAAGAAGAGGAACAGCCGGTTCGGCAGCGTCGAGCTCCGCAACCGGTTCCCCGCCTCCTCCAGCGGGCGCTTGAAGAAGGTGCCCTGCGCATAGGGCAGCGCACGGATGGCGTCCGCGTCCCGGGCGGGACGGGGCGGATCCCTCTCGCTGTCCCCGAAGGCCAGCACCTCGACACGGTCGGCCGAGCCTCTCGCCAGTCCCTCGACGATGAGCGTCCCGAGCACCGCGGCGCGCTCGGGGTCGTTGGGCGGATACCGGCGGCCATTGTCGTCCCGGGACTCGACGCCCATGGAGCAGGAGTTGTCGAGAATGAGGACGATCTCGTTGCCCCCGCCCGCCGCTCCGGAGAGGAGCAGGGGCAGGACGAGTTGCGCGAGCGTCATCTAGAGCTCCACCTTGAAGTACGTGCCCCCGGCCCGGTACAGCACCGAGGGAGAAGGAACATGGCCCTGGGCCAGGTCCGCCACCGGCTCCCACTTGAGGGTGCGGCGGTCCTGCTGCTCCAGGGGACCGAGGCCCGTCAGCACCACTCCAGCGCCCCGGGTGGCGCGCAGGATGAGGACCGCGTTCCGGGTCCGGCCGTTCACCTCGCCGTCCCCATGCAGGCCCAGCCGCGCGTCACGGTAGAAGCCGGGGCTGCTGCCAGGACACGCCTGCAGGAGGATGGCGGCGGACTGGCGCATGCCTCGCTCGCTCCCGGCCACGCGGAGGGCCGCACCGGGCGGGAAGCGCGCGGGCTGGGTGAAACCGGCGATCACCACACCGAAGCCGAGCAGCGCCAGCGTGGGCCACACCCAGGCGCCATGGCAGCCGAGGAAGCCCCGCCCCTCGACCTTCCAGCGCAGGCGCACCGTCTTCTCCTGCGCCTTGAACTCGGGGGTGAGCGGCACCACGCGCAGCACGGCCGAGTCCGGTGACACCTCCCCGGCGCAGCGCGGCACCTCCAGGCAGATGTCGAGCCGCCGGTCCTTCGGATCCAACGCCTCGATGCCCAACGAGGGCTCCAGCCCGCGCGCGTCCGCCTGTCCCAGCGCGTTGAGGAAATGGAGCACCGGGCGGGACTGGCAGCCGCCAAGCCCCTCGGTGCGCAGCTCCCAGCGGTGCTCCTCCGCGCTCTGCGAGCCGCTGAAGTCGAGCTTCTGGCAGGCCTTCGTCACGGAGGTGCCCGCCGCGACGGTGCCGAAGTCCAGCTCCGCCGGCAGCTCCAGCTTCAACGGGGGACGCACCCGCACCTCGTGCGCGGGCATGGCCACGGGCCCTTTCGGCGTCTGGAACACGATGGACCAGCTCACGTTCCCGGGCTCGCCGTAGGTGGCTGAGAACGTATACCGGTCATCCGCCCGGGGCGGCCCCCGGTAACGCTCCTCGCCCGTGTCCACCATGCGGGCCTCCACCTGGGGGTCCGCGAGCAGTGCGTCCACCTGCTGGCGGCCCGTTCCCGGCTCCGGGCGGAGGAGCCGCACCGTGCCCTGGCAGGGAAGCCCGATGTAGCAGGTGCGTGGCAGCTCCGAGGTGTCGAAGCCGAGCCCCAGATCGCTCACCGTGGCGGAGACCTCTCCCGCGGGGCACACCACGCGCTCGCCCACGCGCCCGCCCGCGCTGAGCCGCACCTCGCGCGGCTTGGGGGACGCGGGCGGAATCCACGTGGCGGCGAGCGCACTGTCCGCGCGGAGCACCCGCGGCTTCTCCCCTTCCACCTGCACGGTGAACTCCAGCGAGAGGCCCGCCGGCGGCGAGACCACCGGCACCTGTCCCGCCGCATCGAAGAGCCGGGCGAGCAGCGCGGTGGACTGTCCCGCCACGAGCGCCTCGTGCTCGGTGGGCTGCACCACGCGCGCCCGGAAGCCACAGACCTCCACCTTCAGCTTCTGGGCCTCGGAGGCCGCTGCCCGGAGCGTCTCGTTCTCGCCGAGCGGCGGCGCCTCGGGGAGGAACTCGATGCGCACGGAGTCGGAGGGCGGGAGCGAGAACCCGGCCGACACGGTGCCGTCCGGCTGCACGGTGCCCTTGTGCTCGGTGCGCTGTCCGCTCGCGTCGGTGACGCGGAAGGTCCCTCCGAGGATGCGGCGCAGCGCCCCGGCCTCATCGCGGACCGCGCCCACCACGGTCACCTTGTCCCCGGCGGTATAGGGGCCAGGGGAGATGCGCTCCACCCGGGCCTCGAGCTGCATCCGCGGGGGCACCGCGGAGGGCGTGACGTGCTCGCCATTGATGACGTGCTCCATCACGAGGCCGGCGCTGTGTCTCTCCCCGTAGAGCCGCGCGCATTCGTATTCATTCGTCCGCTGCCAGGTGTCCCGATTGCGCGCGAGGAACGTCGTGATGCAGGTGTTGTCGTTCTCGTCGTAGCAGGCGAAGCAATCCTGTCCGTTGGTGAGCCATGCGTGGAAGTGCCATTGGGCGTGCAATGCGCGCACGGCCGGCTGGTCACACGCGGCGACGAAGTTCGGCGGAGTCCCCTCGTACCCTCCGACACAGTAGGTCACCCCGGCCTGTGCCCCGGCGGGCACAGCCCACAGGAGCGGCACGAGGGCGAACAGCGCCGCGAGCACGCGGAGCATCACTTCCCTCCGGATTCCGTGACACGGGGATCAGCGGACGGAGCCGGTCCTGGGGTGTGCGGCGTCCCCATCCCCGTGGGCGGTCCGGACTGAGCGACGCCCGCGTCCTGCTCCGTTCCACCATCGGTCTCCACCCCGGGGGAGGAGCCCTGAACGGGCGCTGGCGGCGACGGTGTGCTGGCCGCCCCCAGCCCCAGGGCAATGCCCACGCCCATGGTCAGGATGCCCGTCGCGAGCAGCCACCACAGCGGCACCCGGCGCCCGGAGCTCCCCGCTGACACGGCCGCGGCCGGAGCCGCTGGAACCACTGGAGCGGCGAGCTCCCTCCTGCGTGGCTCGGGAACCGGCTCGGCCCGCACCGCGGGGGCGGGCTCGGGCGCGAGCATCGGCATGCCATCCGGGAGCGTCTCCCGCCGTGCGACCTGGGGGCCCTTCACCCTGCGCGGCACCTCGGGCTGTCCCGCCACGAGCAGGATGACCGTGATGTTGTCGGCTCCACCGCGCTCGTTGGCCGTCTGGATGAGCCGCGTCACCGCGTCCTGGTAGTCGCGCCCCTCGATGAGCGGATACAGCTCGTGGTCCTCGATGAAGTCGTACAGCCCGTCGCTGCACAGCAGCACCACGTCGCCGGAGCGCAGCTCCAGCGGCTCCGCCCACACCTCGGGCTTGAAGCTCTTCTGCACGCCCGGGCTGCCCCCCAGCGCCTGCACGAGCACGTGCGAGTCGGGATGATTCCGCGCCTCCTCGGCCGTGAGGATGCCGTGGGTGATCATCTGCGCGACGCGCGTGTGGTCTCGCGTGCGGTCGATCAGCCCTCCGTCGCGGAACTGGTAGAGGCGGCTGTCGCCCACCCAGCCCACGTAGCAACGCGAGCTCATCACCCAGGCGATGACGCCCGTGGTGCCCATGCCCGGCGCGCCCCGGGTGACCACGGCATCGAGCACCGCCTGGTTGGCCTCGACGAACGCCTGGTAGATGGCGGCAGGCGGGTTGTCGGCCGCGCTGGCGGTGAGCACCTCGACGAGGCGATCGCTGGCCACCTGGCTGGCCACCTCACCGGCCTCGTGGCCGCCCATGCCGTCACAGACGACGAGCAGGCGGGAGCCGTCCGGCTGAGCGGCGACGCGGAAGGAGTCCTCGTTCTGCGCGCGCTGGCGCCCGACGTCGGAACTCCCGTGGATGTAGAGCGGGAGGCTCATTCGTCATCTCCCCTCGCGGGTGCGTAGAGGGTTCTCGCCTTCGCCCGAGGGGCTTCGGCGGACGGTTGGGGGTCGGCGGGGGCCGAGGGCGGCGCCGCGGCGATGGGCACCCCCGCGGAAGGCTCTGCGGGCTGGAGCCCGGGCTGCACCAGGGTGAGCTCGAGCTGTTGCGACAGGCGGATGCTCTGGCCGGGCCGCACCTGGACGCGCTCGCCCGGATTCAGGCGGCGCCCGTCCACGAAGGTGCCGTTGGTGGAGTGCTCGTCCTTGACGAAGACGTTGCCCCCCTTGAAGAGCTGCACGGTCACGTGGTGGCCGCTGAGCTGGGGCAGGTCGACAGCGAGGTCCATCTCGCCCTGCCGGGCGCCGATGGTGAACGTGGACTTGTGCACCCGGTAGAACGGCTCGAGTCCGGGAGGCCCCTTGCTCACCACCAGCCGCGTCTCCGGCAGCGTGGCGAAGGGATCCTTCCACACCGCGGGAGCGGCCGGAGGAAGCTCGGGCTGCGCGGGAGGTGGCTCGGCCGCGGGAGGTGGAGCGGCGGGCTGCGCGGCCACGGGCGGCGAGGGATTCACGGCCGGAGCGGCCGGCTCCGAGCGGCGCCGGGACAGGAACACCATCAGGGCGATCAACAGCAGCAGACCCAGGCCGATGAGGAGGGCCAGCAGCCACCAGGGCAACCCACCCGGGGCCGCACCCGCGCCGGGAGCACCCGCCGGGCCACTCGCACCAGGAGCGCCCGGTCCACCACCGGGCTGCGCCGTGCCACCGGGAGTCCCCATGGCGCCACCGGGCTGCGTCGCCGCCCCAGGAGTCGCCGGAGTGCCTCCGGGCTGCGTCGCCGTCCCGGGGCTGCCAGCCGCCGTGCCCGGCTGAGCCGGGGAACCAGCGCCCGGCGTGGCTCCCGGTTGGGCCGTGGAGCCGGGAGTGCCGGGCCGGGCTCCCGTGCCAGACTGCGCCTGGGAGGCCCCCATGACGACCGAGCCCGGACAGGCGGCGGTCGCGGGGCCCTCGGCCCTCTGCCGGAAGGCGATCGGGTCGCTCCAGGCGGTGGGGGTCTGGCCCACGAAGGCATCGACGGAGAGCCGATCCGAGGTCTGCCCCGGCTTCACGCCACAGAAGGCCACATCCAGCCAGTAGAGGTGCTCCAGCGCCCCCACGAGCCCCATGACGGCCTGCCGGGCATCGACGTCCCCCTCCTGGATGTAGCGGCCTCCCGAGCCCTCGGCGAGCTGGGACATCTCATCGAGCCGCTGCGCGATGCCCTTGCCCGCGCTCTGGCCACTGAAGACGATCACGTGGACACGCACGCCCCGATCGCGCGCCTCGCGGGCGAGCTCCTTCACCTTGAGCGCGGCCGACTCCTCGCCGGCATCGGTGAAGACGATGACCTCGCGCGAGCCACCACGCGGGAGCGGCTGCTTGCGCGCGGCCTCGCGCACCGCCTGCTGGATGTAGAACTTGAGCCGGGTGACGAGCTGGTCCGTGCCCCGCGCCTCGACTCGCGCCAGACACGCCCGGAGCCCGGCGGCGGTGGTCTCCTCGCAGTGGGTGGACTTGCTCTTCCCGAACGTCATCACCGCCACGGTGTGGTTGCGGGACCGGGCGCCGAGCTCGTCCGCATACGCCTCCGCGAGGTCGAAGGCCTGGGGCCAGTACGCGGCGAACGACTTGGACTGATCGAAGGCCAGGACGGTGTAGCGGCGCTCCTTGGAGGAGTCGGCCATCCGGGCCACCGCCTTCACCTCCGCACCGGCCTGCTCCACGGCGACGCGGAAGCGATCCGGCGAGGCCCCCGACGACCGGAAGCTCCTTCTGGAGGGAGGGATCGGTGACCTCGACCTGGAGCCGCATCCGCCCGTTGGAAGCGGGAGGCGCCGCGAGCACGGTGAGGCCATTGTCGGCGGCGGCCGCGGGGACGCCCACGAGGAGCGCGGCGAGCAGTCCCGCGAGCATGATGACGGTGCGATGCATGGACATCCCCCCTCGGCCGCTCACGGGGAGCGCCGGGACAGCAACTGCTCGGGGACGATGACGAGCACGAGGGTCGTCCCGCCCAGGGTGATCACCGACTGGTTCTGCAGGACGATCTGCTCGCCGTGGACGACGGCACCGTTGACGATGGAGCCATTGCTGGAGACGTCGATGAACGAGGCATCCTCGGCACGGATGAAGAGGAAGGCGTGCTGGCCGCTCACGCGCCCGTCGTCGATCATCACATCGCAGTCGGCGTTGCGGCCGAGCACGTTGCGCCCGGCGCGCAGCGGGTGGACACGTCCGGGGTCGGTGGGTCCGCGGTACTCGAAGAGGGCGCCACGGACGAGCCCCACGGCGGCCGGGCTCTCACCGCCGGTCTCCACGATGGTGCGGGCCTTGGGGCGAGGAGCGGCGGCCGGAGGGGCGGGAGCAGGCGCGGGAGCCGGCGGCATGACGGCGGGGGCCTGGGCCGGACGGGAGGGCGGAAGGGACGCGGCGGCGAAGGGATCGCGCGGGTCGAAGGTGGGCCGGGGCGGGGGCGGATTGGCGAAGAAGTCCGCGCCCCGGTGGGCGGGAGGAGGCGGAGGCGCCGCCGGGTCCGGCTCGAAGATGGTGCGGCGTTTCTGATGCGGGTTGGCCGGCTGGGGCGGCGGCGGCGGCGCGGGTGCACTGGCGCCAGGAGCGGGCCTGGGAGGCGTCAGGTCCATGCCGCACATATCGCAGTAGGCGGCACCGGCATCGTTCTCGTTCTGGCAGGAAGGACAGCGCATGAGGGGCGGCCACGACTCTAGGGCACGCCCTGGAGGAAACTCCAGCCGGACGAGCCCCCAGGCGCCTACGAATGAGCCAGGCGGCGATTGCGGACCTCTGGGGATACTCCCGGGCACCTCATCCTGGCTGCTCCTCGGATTTGTCGAAGCCGCAAGCAGTGCGCATCTCGTTCAGCGTATCGATGACTTCACCGTGGCGCATCAAACTCCTCCCATCCCTCCGCATCCCACGCCAGCGGCTCCTCCTGGGAAGAGAACTCATCCACGGAGGGCGGGGCCGTCCCATAGGCCACCGCATCCGAGGAACCGCTTTGCGCGGCAGCTCGGAGCGCGAGCTTCGCAAGGCGCACCTGCTCGTCACGTGAGAGCTTCTGGACGAGCGGCAAGAGGTCCTGGGCGGTAAGAGTCTGGCTCATGGGCGCCCGGCCTCACCTTCCCCGCGCTGCCTTCCGGATCGGCTCGTCGGCGGCGAACACCGACTTGAGCACCCGGCCCGTGGCCGTCTTCAGCCGGGCCACGTCCTGCGGCGTCCCCTCCGCCACGATGCTCCCGCCCGCCTCGCCACCCTCGGGCCCCAGCTCCACCACGTGGTCCGCCGAGGCGATGACGTTCGGGTGGTGCTCGATGACCACCAGCGTGTCCCCCCGGTCCACCAGCCGGCGCAGGAAGGCGATCAGCTTCGACACGTCTCCCAGGTGCAGGCCCGTGGTGGGCTCGTCGAGCACGTACAGCGTGGGCTCGTGGCGCGTGGACGCCGTCAGCTCCGCGGCCAGCTTCAACCGCTGCGCCTCACCACCGGACAGCGTGTTCGAGCCCTGGCCGAGCTGCAGGTAACCCACACCCAGGTCGGACAGGCAGGACAGCGGCGCCGCCACCTTGGGGATCGCGTGGAAGACGTCCTTGGCCTCGTCCGCCGACAGGCGCAGTGCGTCGCCAATGGTCAGCCCGTGGTAGCGCACCTCCAGCGTGGCCGCGTCGAAGCGCGCTCCGCCGCAGGCCTCGCACGGGGTGACGACGTCCGGGAGGAAGGACATCTCGTGGGAGATGGCGCCCTGCCCTTCGCACGCCGTGCACCGCCCGCCAGAGGTGCTGTTGAACGAGAACCGCGTGGGAGAGAAGCCCCGCAGCTTGGCCTCGGGCGTGGCGGCGAACGCCCGGCGCAGCTCGTCCCAGAGGCCCAGGAAGGTGGCCGGCACCGAGCGCGGCGTGCGTCCGATGGGAGACTGGTCCACGGCCAGCACGCGGCGGATGGCCTCCATGCCCGTGAGCGACTTGAAGGGCCCCGGGCGCGTCGTCACCAGCCCGAGCTTCTCGCGCAGGGCCGGGTACAGCACGTGCCGCACCAGGGTGCTCTTCCCCGAGCCCGACACCCCCGACACCACGGTGAGCCGGCCCACGGGAATGCGCAGATCCACACCCTTCAGGTTGTTGGCGCGAGCCCCCTTCAGCTCCACCCACTTCTCCGCCTGGCCCCGGGCCGTGCCCGCCAGCACCGCGGGCTCCCGGAGCGCACGGGCCGTGGGAGCATCCTCGACCTGCAGCACCTTCTCGGGAGGGCCCTCGGCGAGGATGCGCCCGCCACCCCGGCCACCGGTGGGCCCCAGCTCGACGAGGTGGTCCGCCGCGCGGATGGTGTCCGTGTCGTGCTCCACCACCAGCACGGTGGAGCCGGTGTCCACCAGTGCGCGCAGGTTGGACAGCAGCCGGTGCGTGTCACGCGGGTGCAGGCCGATGGTGGGCTCGTCCAGCACGTACATGGCCCCGGTGAGGCCCGCACCGAGCTGCGCGGACAAGCGCAGCCGCTGCATCTCTCCACCCGAGAGTGTGGCCGCGTTCCGGTCCAGCGACAGGTAGCCCAGCCCCACCCGGTCCAGGAACTCCATGCGCCGCAGCAGCTCCTGGCGGGACGGCTCGCCGAGCAGTGCCCGGTCCCCGCGGAACTTCCATCCGCGCACCTGCTCCAGCGCGGCGGTGACGGACTGCTGCACCACCTCATGGTAGCGCTGCCCCTCCAGCTTCACGGCGCGCGGCACCGGCTCCAGGCGCGAGCCCTCGCAGGTACGGCACGGCTCCGAGCGGCCCTCGGCCAGCGCCTCGGCGCCTCCCTCCACACCAGTACCCTCGCAGTCCACGCACCGGCCCTGCTTGGTATTGAAGGAGAACCACCGCGGATCCATCTCCGGCACGGAGAAGCCGCAGACGGGGCAGGTACGCTCGCTGGACAGGAGCGTCTCCTTGTTCCCGTTGGAGCGGACCTTCAACGCGCCCTTGCCCCAGGTGAGGGCCTTGTCGAACACCTCGCGCGGCAGCTTCGCCAGCTTGCCCTGGTACATGACGAGGTCGATGTCGTGCTCGCGCGACTTCACGAGCTGGGGCGGCTGATCCGTGGAGACCACCTTCCCATCGGCGATGGCGGTCTCGATTCCGGCGCGGGCGGCGGCGGTGAAAACATCCAGGTAGGTGCCCTTGCGCGCACGCACGGCGGGAGCGAGCACGGTGCCATCGCCCTTCATGGCGGTGAGCTGCGCGTAGAGGGCCTCGGCCGTGGTGGCGGCGATGGGCTCGCCGTCACGCGGGCAGTGGGGCTGGCCCAGCTTGGCGAAGAGGAGGCGCAGGTAGTGGGCCACCTCGGTGACGGTGGCCACGGTGCTCGTGGCGCCCGCGCGCGAGGTGCGCTGCTCCAGCGCTACCGAGGGCGGAATGCTGCTGATGCGCTCCACGTCCGGGCGAGGCATGGTGGGGAGGAACTGGCGCGCGTACGGCGTCAGCGTCTCCAGGAAGCGCCGCTGCCCTTCCGCGAACACCACGTCGAAGACGAGCGAACTCTTGCCCGAACCGCTCGGCCCCGTCACCACCGTCATCTTCCCCAGGGGAATCCGGCAGGACACCTCCTGCAGGTTGTGCTCGCGCGCATGCTCCACCTCGATGGCCGGAGCCACCTCCGCCGCGCCCTTCGCACGCCTGTCCTGCACCACCGGCGCGGCCAGCTCCCCGCGCAGCGCCGCCGCAGTGAGGCCCTTGCTCTTGGCGAGCTGCTCCGGCGTGCCCTCGGTCACCAGGCGCCCGCCGTTGCGGCCACCGCCCGGGCCCAGGTCGATGATCCAATCCGCGCCCCGCATGACCACGAGGTCATGGTCCACCACGACGACACTCGCGCCGCGCTCCACCAACTCGTGCAACGCGGCGAGCACCTGGCGCACGTCCGCGTCGTGCAGACCGGCGCTCGGCTCGTCGATGAGGAAGAGCGAGCCCTTCGCCTCGCTGGCCAGGGCACGCGCCAGCTTGAGGCGCTGGGCCTCGCCACCGGACAGGGTGGACAGGGGCTGGCCGAGGGGCAGGTACCCCAGACCCAACCGCGACACGGGCCCCAGCGCGCGCACCAGCGGCTTGTCGCCGGCGAAGCGCGCGAGCACCTCGTCCACGGTCAGCTCCAGCATGTCCGCCACGGAGAGGCCATGGTGCCGGATGGCCAACACCTCCTCCTTGAAGCGGCGGCCCCGGCACACCGGGCACAGCAGGGACACGTCCGCGAGGAACTGCATCTCCACCGTCTCGTAGCCTTCGCCCGAGCAGGCCTCGCAGCGCCCCTTGTCCACGTTGAAGGAGAAGTGCGCCGAGGTCAGCCCGCGCACCTCCGCCTCGGGCTCGGAGGCGAAACGCTCTCGCAGCCGGTCCCATGCCTTGGTGTACGTGGCCGCGTTGCCGCGCGAGGTGCGCCCCAGCGGAGACTGGTCCACGAAGGTGACGCGCTCCACCGCCTCCAGCCCGTCCACACCGTCCGCCTCGCCGGGCAGCTCCACGTCCTTCTCGCCCAGGGCGCGCCCCAGGTGGCGGTACAGCACCTCGTCCATCAGGGTGCTCTTGCCCGAGCCGCTCGGCCCGGTGATGGCGCACAGCACGCCCAGCGGCACGCTCACCGATACGCCCTGGAGGTTGTGCGCCCGCGCATTGCGCACCACCAGCTCGCCCGTGCGCTGGCGCGGCTCGCGCTTCACTTCGCCCGTGCCCGCCAGCAACCGGCCGGTGGGCAGGTCCGCGCGCTTCGCCAGCGCCTGCGGCGTCCCGTCGAAGCACAGCTTCCCACCGTGCTTGCCCGCCCCGGGCCCCAGCTCCAGCACGCGGTGCGCGGAGCGGACGACGAGCGGATCATGCTCGATGACGAGGGCGATGTTGCCCCGGGTGGCCAGCTCGGCCATGGCTCCGGTGAGCGGCCCCACGTCGGCGGGGTGCAGGCCCACGGTGGGCTCGTCCAGCACGAAGAGCGCCCCCGTCAGCGAGGTGCCCAACGCCGCGGTGAGGGACACGCGCTGCGCCTCGCCACCGGACAGCGTGCGCGCGGGCCGGTCCAGCGTGAGGTAACCCAGGCCCACCCGCTCCAGGTAGCCGAGGCGCCCGGCCAGCTCGCGGCGCACCAGCTCGCCCTGGCCGGTATGGGTGCGCAGGGCCTCCAGCCGCGCGCGCGCATCGGACAGCTCCAGCCCGTGCCACGCGGACAGATCCAACCCGCCCACGCGCCAGGCCCGCGCGGACTCGTTGAGACGCGCGCCCTGACAGCTCTCGCACAGCGTATAGGCCCGGTAGCGCGAGAGCAGCACGCGCACGTGCATCTTGTACGTGCGGCTCTCCATCCACCGGAACCACGCGCGCACGCCCGGGTACGAGCGGCCACCGTGGTAGTCGCCCTCCCCTTCCAGCACCCGCTCGCGCTGCGCCGGGGTGAGCTGATCCCAGGGCCTGTCCAGCGGGATGCCGTGCTCGCGCGCGTAGCGGAACAGCATCTTCCGCTCCCACTCGGACGTCTTGCCCGACCAGGGACGGATGGCGCCCTTCTCCAGGCTCAGCGACGGGTTGGGCACCACCTTGGCCCAGTCGATTCCAATCGTGCGGCCGAAGCCCTTGCACGGGGGGCAGGCCCCGGTGGGCGACTGGTAGCTGAAGAGGCCGGGCCGGGCCTGCTCGAACTCGCGCGAGCACTTGGGGCACACCAGGCCGCGTCGGATGCGCCGGGTGCCCGAGGGCGTGAAGGCCTCCGCCTCGCCATGGCTCATCGCCCACGCGGACTCCAGCGCCGCCGTCACCCGGCCGAGCTGCCCCTGGGACAGCTTCACCCGGTCCACCACCACGTGCGCCACACCGGCCGGATCCGTGGCCTCGGCGGGCCGCAGCGACTCCAGCTCACGCACCTCGCCCTGCACCACCAGCCGGTGGTAGCCGTCCTTCAGCAGCCGGGCGCGCACGTCGAGGAACTCGGCGGTGTCCGCGATGCGCAGGGGGAAGGCCAGCACGGCCAGGGCGTCGGGCTCGGCGGCGAGGGCCGCGGTGGCGGCCACGCGTGCATCGGTGCGCACCGCTTCCACCCCACAGGTCGGGCACACGGGCATGGCCTCACGGGTGAAGAGCGCGGACAGATACGCCTCCACGTCGGCCAGCGTGGCCACGGTGGAGCGCGAGCTCTTCACCGGGGCACGGCGATCCACGGCCACGCCCGCGGCCACGGGCTCCAGCGTGTCCATCGGGGGCCGCTCCAGCCGCTCGAGGAACTGGCGGGCATACGGGCTGAAGCTCTCGACGAAGCGGCGCTGGCCCTCGGCGTAGAGGGTGTCCAACGCGAGGCTCGACTTACCGGAGCCCGACACCCCGGTCAGGCACACCAGCTCGCCTTCGGCGAGATCCACGGAGAGGGATTGGAGGTTGTGGGTGCGGGCGCCAACGAGGTGCGTCTTGTGCATGGGAGGCGCTGATTTAACGGCGGAAGTCGGGCCCGCCAACGGAATCTGTCACGTGGGACCGGGCAGGCGTCCGGGCAGTCCCAGACAGTTGTTGACCGGGCTGCGTGCGCATTTCCATTCGAACCCCTATGGGCGTGGTGCCGATCTAGCCTGCTGATCCCCCCCACACCCCCAGAGGCCTGCGCATGAGCAGCAGAGTGAACCTGCTCGCACCCGAAGTGCGGATGAATCCCTATCCCCTCTATGCCGAGCTGCGCCGGAACGCACCCGTGAGCCAGGTGGACCCGGGCGGGCTTTGGGCCGTCTCGCGCTACACGGACGTCATCACCGTGATGAAGAATCCGCAGCTCTTCTCCTCGGAGGGCATCCGGCGGACCTACCGCCCGGAGTGGATTCCCGACTACCCGATGGCCGACTCCATGCTCGTCATGGATCCACCGCACCACACCCGGCTGCGCTCGCTCGTCAGCCGGGCGTTCGGGTCCTCGGTGGTGAGCCGGCTGGAGCCACGCATCCGGGAGCTCGCTCAGCAGATCGCCGCCGCGCTGCCTGCGGGCCAGACGGTGGATTTCGTGGAGGCCTTCTCCATCCGCTTGCCCATCGCGGTGCTCGGAGATCTGGTGGGCATTCCCCCCTCGCTCCACACGCGGCTCAAGCACTGGGCCGAGGTGATGACCCAGTTCACCAGCGTGGGCCCGGAGGACACCGGCTTGCAGGAGCGGATCCGCGTCGCGGTGGCCGAGGCCCGCGAGCACTTCGAGCAGGTGGTGGAGGAGCGCCGCCGCGCGCCCCGTGAGGATCTCGTGAGTGAGCTGCTGCGGGCGCGCGTGGACGGCGAGGCGCTGACGGCGACGGATCTCATGGGCTTCATGTTCCTGCTGCTCATCGGCGGCCTGGAGACGACCGTGCACCTGCTGAGCATCAGTGCCCTGAAGTTCCAGGAGGATCCGGCGTTGATGGCGCGGCTGCGCGCGGAGCCGGGCCTCATCCCCCGCTTCATCGACGAGATGTTGCGCCACAGCGGCCCGGTGCACGGGGTGGTGCGGCTGGTCACCGACGAGGTGGAGCTGGGCGGCGTGCGCGTCCCCCAGGGCGCGCGGTTGCTGCTGCTGATGGCCTCGGCCAACCGCGACGAGGCCTGGTTCGATGACCCGGACCGCTTCGACCTGGACCGCCCCGGTCCGCAGAACCTGCCCTTCGGCCATGGCGTCCACTTCTGTCTGGGTGCCCAACTCGCGCGGATGGAGGCCCGGTTGGCCCTGGAGGCACTGCTCGCCCGCTGCACCCGGCTGACGCTCGGAGAGGAGCCGGCGCGGTGGAACATCTCGCTGGTGATGCGCGGGCCCACGCTGCTGCCGCTCGCGGTGCACCCCGCCTGAGTCCTCGGATACCCCACGGCCACCCCGGGCCCGCCGGGGCGGCTCCCCCTCGGGCTGGGCTACGATGAAGCCCCCCCGCATCACCCCCGAGGTAAGCCGATGAGCAGTACCAGTCGAGTGAACCTGTTGACCCCCGAGGTCCGCGCGAATCCCTACCCCGTCTACGCCGAGCTGCGCCGCAACGCGCCCGTGAGCCAGGTGGATCCGGGAGGGATGTGGGCCGTCTCGCGGCACGACGACATCCTGTACGTGCTGAAGAATCCGCAGCTCTTCGCCTCCGAGGGTTTCCGTCAGGCCTACCGCCCGGCGTGGATCTCCAACTACCCGCTGGCGGACTCGGCGCTGGTGATGGATCCGCCGCGCCACACCCGGCTTCGGGCCCTCATCAACCGGGCCTTCGGGACCTCCGTCATCACCCGTATCGATCCCTTCGTCCGCCAGCTCGCGACCCGGCTCGTCGCGGCCATCCCCGAGGGCCGCCCGGTGGACTTCGTGGAGCACTTCGCCACGCCCATGCCCATGGGCGTCATCGGCGAGCTGCTGGGGCTGTCCCCCGAGGTGCACCCGCGCCTCATGCACTGGGCGGAGCACCTGGCCACCTTCACCAGCATCGGCCCCGACGACACCGAGAAGCAGGAGGCGATGCGCGCCACGGTGAACGAAGCCCGCGGGCACTTCGAGCAGGTGCTGGAGGAGCGCCGGCGCAACCCGGGTGACAACCTGGTGAGCGACCTGGTGCGCGCGCGCGTGGAGGGCGAGTCCCTGTCGGACACGGAGCTGCTGGGCTTCATGTTCCTGCTGCTCATCGGTGGCCTGGAGACGACGCTGCACCTGCTCAGCCACGCCGCCCACCGGCTCCACCTCCAGCCGGAGCTGATGACGCTGCTGCGCGAGCAGCCCATCCTCATTCCCCGCTTCATCGAGGAGGTGCTGCGCCACGAGCCGCCGGTGCACGGGATGATCCGGCTGACCACCCAGGAGGTGGAGCTCGGCGGGACGCGCTTGCCCAGGGGCGCGCGGGTGCTCACCCTCATGGGCTCGGCCAACCGCGACGAGTCCCACTTCCCCAACCCGGACCTCTTCAACCTGGACCGCCCCGGTCCGCAGAACCTGCCCTTCGGCCATGGCATCCACTTCTGCCTGGGCTCCCAGCTCGCGCGGTTGGAAGCACGGCTGGCCGTGGAGGCACTGCTCGCCCGCTTTTCCCGGCTCACCCCGGGAGACGCACCGGTGCAGTGGAATTCCTCGCTGATCGTCCGGGGCCCCGCGAAGCTTCCCCTGGTGGCCCACCCGGCCTGAGCCTGGGGCGTGCCCGGCTGCCCTGCCTTCATCGGGACACCCCCCACGTGATGCCTGCCCGGTCTCGTCGGCGTGTCCATGCTCTACGGAAGGCAGGAGGCCCCCCATGTTGAACGTCGATACCGATATCTCAACCGCTCGGGCGGTCGCTGCCCGGGCAGCCCCAGCACTCGCCATCCTCGAAATGCCCGGCCGCCAGGGGGTCGGCTTCGTGGCCTCTCCCGGGGGCCAGCTCGTCACCAACCTCCATGTGGTGGCGGGCGCCGAGGAAATCCACGTCCTGCTCGCCGACGATCAATTGCTGCAGGTGGAGCGGGTGATCGCCCTCGACGAGAAGCGGGACCTGGCCGTGCTGCAGTTGCCCATGCACGGGCTGGAGGCGCTCCGGCTCGACGGCGGGGTCCACCCGGGCGAGGGAGACGTGCTCTTCATCCTCCTCCCAGCCGGCGGGGGCATGCTGGGGTTGATGGAGACGCGCGTCCACGCGGTGCAGGTGCTCGATGAGTCCCTCACCTTCCTCGAGCTGGAGGCGGGCCTGCCGGAGGATGCCTCGGGCAGCCCGGTGATGGATGTCTCGGGCGCGCTGGTGGGCGTGGCCACGTGCGCCTTCGCGGACGGACGGCCCGTCACCATCGTCATCCCCTCGCGCTATGTGGAGCCGCTGCTGGAGTGCTCCGGGACGCAGCCGCTCTCCACGCTCGCCCTGGCCCGGCCCGCGGCCTCGCGCCAGCGGCAGGTCCCCACCCACCCGCTCTCCATGCTGGAGGGCTGTGCCACCGACAGCGTCGAGGAGATCGCCTTCGCCATCATGCAGGCCATCCAGCTCGGTGCCCCCGCCTACAACCGGGGAGACCCCGAGTCCTGCTACCGCACCTATGAGCGCACGGCCGAGCGCCTCATCCAGGAGCGTCCGGATTGTCCCGGGGCCCAGGCCGCCCTGCGCGAGGGGCTCCAGCGGTGTGCCCGGCTCGATGGCGCGGACGCCTGCGCCTGGGCCTTGCGCGACACCTTCGACGGACTGCTCCACGTCATCGACCGCTGGCTCCAGGCCCAGGCCGCTTTCGCACGCATGTCCGCACCCAGATCGTACCTCCAGTGAAGTGCCCCGCGAGCTCCGCCGCCGAGGGAGATGACCCATTGGGGATTCCGTTCAGTCCCTGACGCCATGGGTCCTCTCCCGCCGCCGGTGTGGCTGTGGGTCAATCCCCACCCACCGGGGGCGGCGCCGACCCGTAGTAGAACGTCGGTTCGACGCCACCCCCCTCGGTGAGGAGCACATGCGAGCCCTGCTCGTTCCATCCGGGAGCATCGAGCTCTCCCCCGTGGAGCTCCTGCTCCGTCAACTCGGTGTGACGCCGACCCTCGCCAGGGACGAGGAGGCGGCCATCACGGCCTTCCGGCTGTCCCCCTTCCCGCTGGTGCTGCTGGGCATGGATGAGGCGGGAGACCGGATCGTGCTCGTGCGGGCGCTCCGGGCCTGCCCGCGGGGGATGCAGGCCTCGATCGTGCTGGTGGCGCACCCGGAGCAGGTGGAGCGGCTCAAACCGCTGCTGGACGCCGGAGCCGACGACTTCCTGCTGCTGCCGCTGGACGAGGCCTCGGCCACGCTGCGGTTGAGGCTCGCCGAGCGCCGGTCCGCCGAGCGGCCGCAGCCGATGCCGGACGACTTCGAGCTGGACGGGCTGTGCGCGGTGCTGCTGCGCGAGAGCCCGGTGCCCACCTGCATCACCACGCGCGAGGGCAGCGCCTTCGTCGAGGTGAACGATGCCTGCACGCGGCTGTTCGGCTACGCGCGCGAGGAGATGCTCTGGCGCACCGCGAAGGACCTGAACCTGTGGGAGACGCCCGTGGAGCCGGATCGCCTGGGCGCCATCTTCCGGGAGTACGGGGTGGTGCGCGGGGTGGAATCGCGCGTGCGGGCCAAGAGCGGAGAGCTGCGCCACGTGCTCGTCTTCTCGGGGATCGCCGAGTACGCGGGCACGCCGCACGTGGTGACGATGTTCCCGGACCTCACCGAGCGCAAGCAGATGGAGGCGCGGCTGCTGCTGGCGGACCGGATGGCCTCGGTGGGCACGCTGGCCGCGGGCGTGGCGCACGAGATCAACAACCCGCTGGCCTACGTCACGGCCAACCTCGGCTACGCGCACGAGGAGCTGGTCCGCCTGCTGGAGCGCGGGGCCGTCGCGGCGCCGGAGGGTGCTCCCGCCGCGAGCCCGCTCAAGCCGGTGTGCGTGGCGCTCGGCGAGGCGCTGCACGGCGCGGACCGGGTGCAGACCATCGTCGGGGACCTGAAGACGTTCTCGCGCGAGACGCAGGAGCCCCTGCGGGCGGTGGACGTGAAGAAGGTGCTGGATCGCACGCTCAACCTGGCGTCCGGGGAGATCCGCCACCGGGCGAAGTTGGTGAAGGAGTACGGGGACGTGCCCCCGGTGCGTGGCAACGACTCACGCCTGGGCCAGGTGTTCCTCAACCTGCTGGTCAACGCCGCGCAGGCCATCCCCTCCGACGGGGATGCGGATTCTCATGAGATTCGCGTCACCACGCGGCTGACGGCGCCCGGGCAGGTGGCGGTGGAGGTGTCGGACACCGGAGCGGGCATCGCACCGGAGCTGTTGGGCCGCATCTTCGATCCCTTCTTCACCACCAAGGCGCCGGGGGTGGGAACGGGGCTGGGCCTGTCCATCTGCCACAACCTCATCCACGCCATGGGAGGGGAGCTTCACGTCCACAGCGACCTGGGGCGGGGAACCACCTTCCAGGTGCTGCTGCCCTCGGCCACCACGCCGGTGGAGGAGTCCGTGCCGGAGCCGCGGCCCGCGGTCACCGCCGGAGGACCGAGGGGGCGCGTGCTCGTCATCGACGACGAGCCCATGCTGTGCTCGGCGGTGGAGCGGATTCTGAGGCCGCACCACGACGTGGTGTACACCACGCTGGCGGCCGAGGTGTTGCCGCGGCTGGAAGCGGGCGAGCACTTCGATCTCATCCTGTGCGATCTGATGATGCCGAGGATGAACGGGATGGACTTCCACGCGGCGCTGCAGCGGCTGAGGCCGGATCTGACGGGCCGGGTCATCTTCCTCACGGGCGGTGCCTTCACGGCGCAGGCGAAGACCTTCCTGGAGCGGGTGCCCAACCGGCGGGTGGAGAAGCCCTTCAACGCGCGCGCCCTGCTGGCGGTGGCGCGCGAGGTGATCACCACCCCGGGTTGAAACAGTGTGCAGTCACGGCATTTCCGCGTGGCCTGAGAAGGCACGCAGCCAGGTCAGTTCGTGACGCGCACGGGAGGACTCCAAATCCTCCAGGAGCGAAGGCAGGGGCCAACGTTCGATGTTGGCCGCGAGCGAGGCCCGGAGCCCCTCACGCACCATGTCGTCCCGTCTCCTGGCCTGGTCCAGGTCACACATCTGCCCCATGTGTTCCGCGCCGAGTTCCATCAGCAGGGTGCCCACCGAGTGCTCCAGCAGGCTGGAGGCCTCCGCCATCCGCTGACCGATGTGCCAAAGCATGCGC
Organism: Archangium gephyra; assembly: GCF_049060025.1. GTDB lineage: Bacteria > Myxococcota > Myxococcia > Myxococcales > Myxococcaceae > Archangium > Archangium gephyra_A. Next base: position 10,082,452 of record NZ_JBMEQQ010000002.1, on the reverse strand, counting down.
CCGAGCCAGCGTTGCTCTTCCTCCGATAAATGAGACCAGGAGGCGTCGGCACGTGTGCGCAGCAGGAGTGCCACACCGGAGCCTACGGTCTGCTCGGCCACGCCGAAGGCCCCCGTGTCGGCATTGGGGAGACCCAACTGCCGCAGGAGCTCACGCGCCTGAAGGAAGGTCTGGGAAAAAGAGGTCTCCCGCCAGCCTGGGAGCGTGGAAATAGCCTCGAGCGTTTTCAACTCCTGAGCATTGAAGGGAGCGTCTCCTCGAGTGTCAGACAGGAGCACCGTCAAGCGGGGCAACATTGCACGAGAGGAGTCACTGGAGAGCCCTCGCAGGCGTTGAAGCAGGACTGCCCGAGCCTCGGAGCGGAGCACGTCGGGAAACAAAGAAGCTCTGCGCGGGTCGAGCAGGGCCACCAGCCGAGCCGGATCGTCGAGCGCGGGGATGCGTTGCAGCAACCCGCGAGCCTGCTCCTCCGAGAGGGTGGAGATGGCCATGGCGAGGGTGGGCCGGGCTTCAACGGAGGCGCGCAGCCATGCCCGAGACATGAGTGGAGAGGCGTCTACTTTGGAATGGAGTACGGGCGGCAAGAGAGGACTGTCACGCAGGTCGGGCCGTCCCACGTCGGTCCAAGCCTGGAGGAATGCCCGGCCCCAGCCAGGAGGGAGGAGCTTGCGGCGTTGTACGAGGAGATTCTGCAGGAGAAGTGGCTCGGGGCGATCAGGGGCCGCGGAGCGGAGCCGGGAGATGGCCGCCTGGGCCTCGTCCAACCTGGAATCCTCCAAGGCCTGGCAGGCGCGAAGAAGGAGCGTTGACGCGGTGGCCACCGTTTCCAGGCTTCGCCCCTCCACCGCGCTGGAGAATGGGTCCTCCGGACTGTGTGACACCCACAGGGCACTGGCCGCTCCGAGCGACAGGAGGGCAAGAAACCTGAATCGGAATCGCCTTCGGTGCGCTTGTCGGGAATGGGACACCTGGCCAGGTGGCTCCCGGGGGGCGGTCATCGGCCCCATGCTACACCTTTCTCATGAGTGGCCTCCAAGCACTCCGGCACCACCCCCGCCCCAGCTTGTTGTCGGCCGGTGTCTGCTTGTTGCTGGTGTCCTGTGCCAGCAAGGACGACTGGCAGGACATCGGAGACTGCCCGGTGCCGTTGACCAACGCGGAGATCAAGCAGAGGTGCAACGCGGCATTCAACCGGTGTCTCGAGACCCGTATCCAGGGCATCGAGAGTGAGACGTGGGGGCATAGCCTCTGCCCCATCTGCATGGATGTATGCATGCAGCAGAAGGGGGTCTGGCCCAACAAGATCTGGGATGGGCGACCCTGCCAGTGAAAAGACTGTCGAAAACGGCCGAACGCCGCTCCAGGGACGTCGCACGGGCTTTCGACCAGCTCATCGTGGCGGCCCGGGATGACGCCTTCGAGGTCTTGGAGGCCAGATACAAAGCGTTGGAGCGGCAACTCCTGCGCTCGGTGGTCAAGACGGACTTCGAACGCAAGGAGTTACGGCGGCGTATTGCCGAGAGGCTCTTCACCGAGGCCTTCGGGCACGACTGCCCCTGGCCAGTCTTCGGGCGCACCCTGCGGCGTATCCAGCGGCTGGGCTACTCGAATGTGGAGCGCCGCTACCATGTGGCATGCATCTACGCCATGTGGTGTGAACGCCACCCGGAGCATGACCCACGAGAAGCTCGCCGCCTGCTCGACAACACCGAGCAGCACCTGCTCCGGCTCCCCCGCTCCAGCCGATTGCGCCAGGGTCTTCTGGAGGCGCTCGCGGACAAGCGAAGGGAGACAGGCCTGTAACCCCCCTCAGACGCGCGAGTCGCCCTCGAGCGGCTCGTGTCCGGAGACGAGGAGGGCGGTGCGCTGGAGGCGCTCGGTGCTCAACCGCGAGAGCGCCTCACGCACCCCGGGCTGCACGAGGATGTGCTTCTCGAAGGACTCCCGGTCCAGCCGCAGCAGCGTGCAGGGCGAGTCCGTACGCACGGTGGCGGTGGCCGGCAGGCCGAGCATCATCGAGAGCTCGCCGAACACGTCGCCCTCGCGCAGCACCGGGTACTGGCTCTCCTGGCCGTCCGGGTGGCGGTGCGTCACCCGGCACCGGCCCCGGAGGACCAGGTACAGGGCCTCGCCGGGCTGGCCCTGGACGAGCATCGTCCTGCCCGCCGGCTGGGTCTCGAGCTGGAAGGCCCGGGCCGCGGCCTCGCGCTGCTTGGGCGTGAGGGTGGCGAAGAGCTTGTTGCCGCGCATCACGTTGGCCAGCAGCCGCTCCTGGTGGAAGGAGCGCAACACCCGCCCCACCGAGGCGTCCCGCTGGATGAGCCGCGCCACCATCGCCCGCGTCAGCTCCAGCACCACGGTGCGCTCGGCGGCCACCACGCTGGCCAGCCGCGGGCTCTTGGACAGCAGCGCCATCTCCCCGAAGAAGTCCCCCTCGCCCATCGCCGCCACCTTGCGCCGCTGGCTCCCTTCCAGTTGCCGCACCACGTCCACGCGCCCTTCCACGATGGCGAACATGGAGGTGCCCGGCTCTCCCTCGGTGACGATGGCCGCCCCCGCCTCGAAGGTCTTCAGCTCCAACCCCTCCAGCAGTGCCACGAAGGACTCCTGGCCGAGTTGCGAGAAGATCGGGATGCGCGGCAGGGCCGCCAGCGCCGCGGGCTGGGCCGCCCTGGACGGCTCGGGCGCCACCGCCACCGGCACCGTGTGAATCACCCGCGCCGGCGTCTCCAGGCGCCGCGCGTAGAGCTCCGCCAGCCGCTGCTGCGTCCGCCCGTGCCTCGGATCCAACTGGAGGATGACCTTGCACATCGCGATGGCACGCAGCAGCCAGCCCTGCCGGGCCCAGCCATCCGCCACCGACGCGTACGTCTCGATGGCCTCCTGCTTGCGATTCAACCGCTGCAGCAACTCCGCCACCTTCTGACGGCTGGCCAGGTCCTCCGGAGCGGCATTCGCTACGAGCTGGTACTCGGTGAGCGCCTCCTCCAGCCTCCCGCTGGCGAAGAGGTGGGCGGCGTTGTCCTTGTGCTCACGAAGATTCCCGGCCATGGCGTGACTCCCTGATGAACGCCCGCGGCCCGTTTCCGGCCCCGCGAACACCTCCCTTTTCCCACGCGGGGCCCGGCCAGGAAGTGACGCAGCCAACAGTCCGGAAGTGAGGCCCGTCACACCGTCGCGGAGGGGTCGCGCCACTCCAGCCGGTAGAGCGTCAGCGCCTCCTTCTTGCCCTTCACCTCGACGGGGGCCAACTGGATGAAGGGCCACTCCCTCTCGCGCCAGCGCTCGAAGGTGGTCGCGTTCATGCAGATCTCCCCGTCTCCGGCGGCGGAGCACACCCGGCTGGCCACGTTGGTGGCATCTCCGATGGTGGCGTACTGCACGTACTGCTCGGAGCCGATGTTCCCGGCCGCCACGCGCCCCGTGTTCAGGCCCACGTGGATCTTCAGCTCGGGCTTGCCCTGGGCCCGCCACCGCGCGTTGAGCTCGGCCAGCGCCCGCTGCATCTCCACCGCGGCGCGCACGGCCCGGTCCGCGTCGTCCGGGTGCGAGAAGGGCGCGCCCCACACCGCCATCAGCGCGTCGCCGATGTACTTCTCCAACGTCCCCTCGTGCCGGAAGACGATGTCCGCCATCACCGGGAAGTAGTCATTGAGCAGGTCCACCACCTGCCGGGGCTCGAGCGTGGAGGAGAGCGCGGTGAAGCCACTGATGTCCGAGAAGAGGACCGTCACCTCCGTCTCGATGGTCTCCAGGGGGCCGCCCTTGGCCATCTGCAGCTTCTTGAGGGTGGCCGGAGGGAAGAAGCGCAGGTAGACGTTGCGCAGCACCGCCTCTTCCTTGAGCCGCTGCGAGAGCAGCGAGTTGTCGAGCGCGATGGCCGCCTGGTTGGCGAAGGCGGTGAGGAACTCCAGGTCCTCCTCGCTGAAGCCGTTGGGCCGCGAGAGGTTGTCCACGTACAGCACGCCCAGCACCTCGTCGCGGGGCTTGAGCGGGGCGCACATGGAGGCCTGGATGGACTGCAGCACCACCGAGGCGGCGTCGTCCAGGCGGGGATCCAACCGGGCATCGGAGAAGAGCGCCGCCACGCTGTGCGAGCGCACGTAGTCGACGATGCGCTGGCTGTAGAACGGGCCGGAGGGGGCCTCGCCGGCCGAGGTCCGGGCCACCCGGGGAACCAATCTCCCACTGGTGGAATCCACCAGCAGGATGGCCGCCCGGTCCACCTCCATGATCTGGAAGACGAGGTCCAGGATGCGCTCCAGCAGCGCGTCGATGGAGCCGGGCGAGGAGAGCAACTGGCTCACCTTGAGCAACACCTGCAGCTTGTCGTTGGCCCGGTTCTCCCGGCTCGCGTGCCGCACCTTCAGGGCCGAGCCCTCCCCAGGCTCCGAGTGCCGCTCCAACAGCTCATCCATGGAGCCGGGAGAGAACCGCGTCTGCAGCGGCTGCACCTGCGTGGGCGAGAGATCCAACGGCAGCGGCCGGGAGGCGGACACCAGCTTGAAACGCACCTCGCCACAGCGGAAGGCCTCGCCGCCCCGCAGCTCGTGGCGATCGATCCGTGCCTCGTTGACGAACGTCCCGTTCTTGCTGTTCAGGTCGACCAGGAGGATCCGCTCGCCGTCCCGCTCGAGCCGTGCGTGCCGCCGCGACAGGCTCTTGTGGAGCACGCAGATGGTGCTCTCCTCCGTACGGCCGATCGTCACGGAGCCTTCGGGGAGCTCGAAGACCTGCTCATCCAGCAGGCCCGGATTCATGATGAGCTGCATAGACACTGGACGTTAGCACCCGGGCGCGCGGCCCGGACTAGCCCGCCTTCGCGGCGGCGAGCGCGGAGGGTTGTGACGAAGAGGCCGAGGACCCATGCACCTCGATGGAGGCGGTCTGGTCCGAGCTGGACACCCGCTGCTCCCGGCGCGCCACGAGCTCATGCACGGTCAGCTCCGAGTTGGAGCCGGGCAGGATCCTCTTTCCCAGCGCCAGGCACTCGAAGCCCGCCTCCACCCGCGCGAGCAGATGCGCCCCGATGAGGATCTGATCCTTCCCGGCCAACACCGTCAGCCGGGCCGCGGTGTTCACCGTCTCCCCGAGCACCGTGTAGTCCAGCCGGCCCAGCCCCTTGGCGCCGATGCTGCCGCAGATCAGCTCTCCCGAGTCCACGCCGACGCAGAGGCCATGGGCATACGGAGAGGCGTCTCCCGAGCGGAAGGCCATGGCGCGAAGCTGCTGCCGGGCCGCCAGACAGGCCTCCAGGGCCCGGCCCAGGTGCCCGTGGCCGCGGAACACGGCCATCACCGAGTCCCCGACGAACTTGTCCACCATCCCGCCCCGCGAGAGCAGCTCCGGGACGATGACCTCGAAGTTGGCGTTCAACCGGCGGACGGCCGCCTCGGGCTGCTCCTGGCGCAGCACCGGCGTGAAGCCCTCGAGGTCGAGGAAGGCCACCGTGGCCTGCACCCGCTCCCCGCCCATCATGTCCGGGCCATGCATCAGGGGGAGCGCCCGCTCCACGACCCCGCCGTGCACGAACATCCGCAGGAGCTGGTTCTCCTCGGCCGAGCGCACCATCTGGCGGAACTCCGTCACGTGCCGGAGCGCCTTGGTGAGCGTGGCGTCGAGATCCTGGAAGTCGAGCGGCTTGACGAGGAAGTCGAAGGCCCCCCGGTTCATCGCCACGCGGATGTTGCTCATGTCGCTGTAGGCGGAAACCATGATGACCTTGACGAGCGGATTCACCTCGCCCACCCGGGCCAGGAAGGTGAGCCCGTCCATCCTCGGCATGTTGATGTCGGACAGCACGACATCGGTATCCGGGTGCTGGCGCAGCTTCTCCAGGGCGTCCTCGCCGTCGGAGGCGAAGATGAACTCGTAGACCGAGTCGCGGATGTGCTTGCGGAAGCGCTGCTGCATCAGCAGCGCCATGTCCGGCTCGTCATCGATGACGAGGATCTTCGCGGCCCGGGAGGGGCGGTTGGCCTCCACCAGGGAGGCGAAGGCCACGGCCAGCTCCCGCGCGGACTGGAAGCGGCGCGTGGGGTCCGGCTCCAGGGCACGCGAGAAGAACGCATCCACGCCCTTGCCCAGCTCGGGCACCAGGGTGGACGGCGGCTCGCCGAACGTGATGGTGCCGCTGCGGCCCAGCTCTCCGAGCGCATCCGCCGAGAAGGGAAAGCGACCCGTCAAGGCCCGGTACGCCACCACCCCCAACGCCCAGACATCCGTGCGGTGGTCCACCCAGGCCTCGCCCCGCATCTGCTCGGGGCTCATGTAGCGAGGGGTGCCCATCACCCTGCCCGGCTGCTCGGTGGAGGCCGAGGCGCCGCCGTCCAGCCGCGCCAGCCCGAAGTCGAGCACCTTCACCACCTCGTCGCTGTCCACCCGGGCGAGGAAGAGGTTGGCGGGTTTGAGATCCCTGTGGATGACTCCCGAGGCATGGGCGGAGGCCAGGGCCCGGGCGATCTGATTGAGCAGCGAGGCGACCACGGCTGGAGCCAGCCGGACCTGCCGCTCCAGGCGCGTCTCGAGATCCTCCCCCTCGAGCAGCTCCATCACGATGAAGGGCGTGTCACCGTCGACGCCGTAGTCGTGGATCTGCACCACATGGGGGTTGCGGAGCTGGGCGACCGCCTTGGCCTCCTGCTCGAACTGGTGCCGCGCCGAGGACGAGGCGATGCGCTCGGGCGTCATCAACTTGAGCGCCACCCGCCGCTGCAGTTGTGAGTCGAGCGCCACCCAGATGGCCCCCATGCCGCCACCCGCGACCCTGCGCTCCAACACATACCTGCTGCCGATCCTGCGTCCCGACATAGATGAGACCCACCTCAGCGACTGGCCGGGATTGCCAATCCCGGTTGGAATATCATCGCACAATTGCTGAGGGGGTGTAGAGCGGGCCCGGGTGCTCCTCTGCTCTCGCCGGACTGGAACTGTTTCGGCTGCAAAAAGCGCAAATCCTGCGCATCTGGCCGGGCGGGGCACCTGGCGGGGGCTCGGTCAGCCCTGGCCGGGTTCCGTGGCCGCGGGCAAGATGACGGGTGGGCAGACCACCCGGAAAGCCAGGAAAGCAGCGCGCCATGTCCGATTCGGAGCTCCTCTCCCAGGTTCCCCTCTTCTCGTCGCTCGGGTCCGACGACCTGGAGCGGCTCTCCTCGAGCCTGCAACTCCGGCGTTATGACCGGGGAACGCTCCTCTTCCAACAGGGCGACGTGGGGACCGACCTCTTCATCATCCGCGAGGGCGAGGTCACCATCCGCCTCAGCTCGCCGGATGGGCGCGAGGTCTCCCTGGCGCTGCTGCGGCGCGGAGATGCCTTTGGCGAGCTGGCGCTGTTGGACGAAGCCCCCCGCTCGACGGACGCGGTGGCCCGCGAGGACACGGCGCTGCTGGCTTTGAGCCGCAAGGACTTCCATCGATTCCTGGAAGAGCGGCCCCAGGTGGTGCCGGCCCTGCTGGCCGAGCTGAGCCGGTTGGTGAGGCGCGTCACCCAGACGGTCCACGACGCCAACTTCCTGGATGCGCGGGCCCGGCTGGCGCGCGTGCTGTTGGATCTCGCCCAGGTGCAGGGGAAGCCCGGGACCCAGAGTGAAGGGGTGGCCATCACCCCCCGGCTCACCCAGACCGAGCTGGCCAACCTGGCCGGGCTCACCCGCGAGAGCACCAACCGGTGGCTGCGCTTCTACGCCCGCGAGGGACTGCTGTCCTACGAGGAGGGGCGCATCACCCTGCTGGAGCCCGACAGCCTGCGCCTGAACGTGGAGTGAGTCAGCGCACGTACACGTTGTGCAGCACGGAGATCATCGCCGCCACGTCCGCCGCGGCGGCCATCTCGCGGATGGAGTGCATGGACATCATGGGATTGCCCACGTCCACGGTGCGGATGCCCAGCTCGCCGGCGGAGATGGGGCCGATGGTGCTGCCGCAGCCCAGGTCCGTGCGGGTGACGAAGTTCTGCGGCGTCACGCCCACCTCCCGGCAGCAGAGGGCGAACCAGGCCGCTGTCTCGCCGTCGGTGGCGTAGGACTGGTTGACGTTGGACTTGATGACGGGGCCCCCGCCCAGCACGGGCGCGTGCTTGGGCTCGTGCATGGACGCGTAGTTGGGATGCAGCGCGTGCGCCATGTCCGCCGACACCAGGAAGGAGTGGTGGATGGCCCGGTGCAACGCATCCCGCCGCCCGTCCGAGTGCGACAGGGTGATGCGCTCGAGCAGATCCTTCAGGAAGGGAGACGCGGCGCCCTGGGCACTGACGCTGCCGCACTCCTCGTGGTCGTACAGGATGACGCCGCAGGTGGCCTCGCGCGGCCCGCTCATGGCGAGCAACGCGGACAGGCCCGCGTGGCTGCTGGCGAGGTTGTCCAGGCGCGCCGAGTGGAGGAACTCGCCAAAGGCGCCGGAGCGGGTGGGCGGCTGCAGGTCATAGAGGCACAGGTCGAAGCCGAGGATGTCCGCCGGGTCCACCTGGGTGCCGCCGCGGGCCAGCTCCGCGACGAGCATCGCCTTGAGGTCCACCGCGCCCGAGCGCTCCAGGGCGAGCACCGGCACCAGGTGCTCCTGCGCGTTGAGCTTGAGGCCGTCGGTGTTGACGGAGCGGTTGAGGTGGATGGCGAGGTTGGGGATGCGCAGCAGCGGGCGGCGGAAGTCCACCAGGTGGTGCGTGAGGCGCCCGTCCTTCGCGGTCACCACGCGGCCGGCGAGCGACAAATCCCGATCCATCCAGGTGCTGAAGAGGACGCCGCCGTACACCTCCACGCCGAGCTGGTGGAAGCCGGAGCGCTGCACGTGGGCATTGGGCTTGAGGCGCAGGTTGGGCGAGTCGGTGTGGGCGCCCACCAGGCGGAAGCCGGCACGATCCACGGGCACGGTGCCCAGGTGGAAGGCGGCGATGCTGGTGTCCCCGCGGGTGACGTACACCTTGTCACCGGACTTCAGGTCCCAGGGCTCGCGCTCATCGAGGGCGCGGTACCCCTGGGCGGTCAGGCGGCGGATGCTCTCGCGCACCGCATGGTAGGGCGTGGGCGAGGCATCGATGAAGGCCAACAGATCATTGGCGGCGGCGTCGGTATCGGAGGGAGTCATCTCCCCCCAGGCTAGCGCCGCCGCCGGGCCTCGCCACAGGAAAGGCGAGGCCCTGCCGGGTAGCGGCTAGTTGGCCGAGCCCGGCACGGTGGCCTGCTGGCTCCCGGCGGGCTCCACCCCCTGGTACACGGCCGGCAGCGAGGCCGACACCGTGCTCACGTAGAAGATGCCGTGGTAGCCATGGCGGTTGCGGCCGCCGAAGAGCTGCACGAAGTAGCGGTCGCCGTTGTCCTCGCCCTTGGTCTGCTTCACCCCGCAGTCCAGCTTGTCCTCCGGGGTCATGGCGCACACCCACGCCGTGCCGCTGTTGTAGGCGATGTCCAGGGAGTACACGTTGGACAGCTCGCCCGCCAGCCGCAGGCCCATGGGGCGGTAGTCCGGAGCCCCGGGCAGGCCCTTGGCCTGGCGCGGGTGGACGTTGGCGCTGAGCACCAGCAGCGCCCGCTTCGGCGACCTCTTGGCCACCTTCAGCACCACCCCCGCCATGAACTCCTCGCGCGCATCACCCCGCAGCGCCGGCTGATCATAGGCGAAGATGTTCACATCCAGTCCCTGGCTGCGCAGCTTGCGCAGGGCCTCGATGAGGTACACCACGCCCTCGCTGTTGCGGCCATCCGGGTACGGGCTGCGCCAGAAGGGGCTCTCCATCAGCTTCGCCCAATCGGCCTCGGTGCCCGCGCTGATGAGGAAGGTCTCCAGCCGCTCCTGGTTCGCCGCCGGAATCTCCAGGCCCACCGTCACGGGGATGCCCTGGGTGGCCACCTGGCAGGCGCTCTGGGCCACGAAGTGCGGCACCTGCTGCGTGCCGTGCAGCTCGCCCAGCAACACCACGTTGCCACCACGCGCCAGCTTGCCCAGCCCCAGGATGGGCACGCCGCACTCGATGTTCTCCTCCCGCGTCACCACCACGTCGGGGCTCTCGGTGGACTTCTTCGCGTGCTGCATGAGCTGCGGGGAGAGGTTCCGGAACACCTTCCACTCCAGCACCATGTCGCGCGCGGACTGCTGGGACTCGCCGAGGATGGCGGCATCGGGGCTCATCCGCTGCAGCATCGCCACCTGGGTGGCCGCGTCGCTGCCGAAGCCCGTGGGGTTCTCCGCGGTGCGCCCGTCCACCCCCCACATCAGCTCGGCGCCCGGGGCCTTCAGCGCCTTGTTCGCGCTGCGCGTCGTGCGGGTGATGACCAGCTTGGTGCGGTTGGCGCCCTCCGGCCGGGCGACGACCAGGTAGCGGTGCCAGTAGGCCGAGATCCGCGAGCCGATGAACTCCTCGCGCCATTCCGTCTCCAACTGGGCGCCGCCCGGCACCTCACGGAAGACGAAGCCCCGGGACGAGAAGTAGTCGCGGACCTTGGGCCACACCTCGTCGACGGGATACTCGTAGACGGCCTCCTCGTCGGGGGCGAAATCCACGAAACGCCCGGCACACCCCGACAGCGCGGCGACGAGCAGCAGCAGACAACCAAAGGCCATCCGTCTCATTCAGTACTTCCTCCTGGGTTCTCTCACTTGGAATCGATGGCCCGCGCGCCGTCCAGACGCACCGCCGGAGGCGAAGCCGACACCGCCCCCACATAGAAGACGCCGTGGAAACCGGCCTCGCTGGGCTCCTTGAAGAGCGAGACGAAGAACCGGTCCCCGTGGTCCTGGCCCTTCGTGGGCCGCGCCCCACATTCGAGCGTCTCCCCTACCGCGCAAATCCACGCGGAGCCACTGGCGAAGGCCACGTCCAGCGACACCAGGGAGGGGAGCTGGCGGGCGAGCATGTAGCCCATGGGGCGGTAGCCCAGGTCCCACGGCACGCCGGGCCGGGTGCGCGGGTGGAGGTTGCCGGTGGCGATGAGGAAGAAGCGCTCCGGGCCCGCCTCCACCTGGGACAGGACGCTCCGAGCCATGGCGGCCTCACGCGCCTCGCCCTGCAGCTCCGGGTGATCGAAGACGAAAACAGCCACGTCCAGGCCCTGCGCGCGCAGCCAGCGCAACTGCTCCAGGAGCTGGGCCACCGCCTCGCTGCCGCGGCCGTCCGGGTAGGGGCTGCGCCAGAAGGGGCTCTCCATCAACAGCGCCCGGTCATGCTCGGTGCCCGCGCTGGCGATGAACCGCCGCACGCGCTCCTGGTTCTCCACCGGCATCTCCAGCCCCACCGTCACCGGGGTGCCCCGCGAGGCCACCTGGCAGGTGCTCAGCGCCACGAAGCGGGGCACCTCGCGCGTGCCGTGCAGCTCGCCCAGCAGCATCACCCGGCCCTTCGGCGTCTGCCCGGACAACCCGATGATGGACATGCCGCACTCGAGGGTGCTCGTGCCCGGCTCCTGCTTCGTCGCCGCCAGCGTGCGCCCCTCCAGGCCCTTCTTGCGCGCGTCCAGCTCCGGGACGATGACATCCCTCAGCGCCCACTCCATCCCGAAGTCCCGCGCGCCCTGCAGCGACTCGCCCGCCGCGCCAATCCCTTCCGGCAGCACGACGCCGGACACGGAATCCTGGGGCACGAAGCGCAGCTTCGGCTCGCTGGTGGGAATGCGCACATCGTACTCCTCCGGGCGGCTTCCCCCCGGCAGGCCGTCATTGCCGGGGCCCGGCATGCGGCTCGCGTCCCAGTCCGGCTGCTTCGCCGCGTAGATGGGGGCTCCATTGGGGCTGCGGCTGGTGCGGATGATCAGGACCCGGCTGCGCGCCGGGCCCTCCCGCTTGCCCACGACGGTGTAGCGGTGCCAGTAGCCGGCGATCAGCGAGCCGGCGAACTCCTCGCGCCACTCCGTCTGCATCACGAAGTGGGCCGCGTCCTCCCGGTACTGGAAGCCGCCGTTCCGCATCCAGGCGTGCACGGAGGGCCAGACCTCCTCCAGGGGGTACTCGTAGACGGCCTCCTCCTGCGGATCCATCCGGAGGAATGCCGGCCGTGAGGCACACCCCAGCAGCCCTCCCACCAGGAGAACCGACATGAAGATGGCCGCTCGCATCCCTACCTCCCTTCGGGCGTAAGGCCCGCAGACGTTGAACGAACTCGTCGCGCGGACATACTGCCTGGATTCGAACGGATTTTCGCGAGCCCTATCCTACCCGCCCCCACCCTGCCCCAATTCCTCCAGGAGCCGGCGGGCGTTGTAGACCTTGCGCAGCCCCTCGAGGATGCCCTGGCCGTGGACGGACACGGCGCGGTTGACGGACTCGTCGAAGCCGTACTCGCCGCCCAGGGACAGGATGTTGCCGTCGAAGACGACGCCGACGATCTCCGCGTCCTTGTTGAAGATGGGCGAGCCCGAGTTGCCTCCGATGATGTCGTTGGAGCTCACGAAGTTGAAGGGCGTCTGGAGGTCCAGGCGGGGTTTGGCCTGGAGCCAGCTCGGGGGCAGGCGGAAGGGATCCTCCCCGGTGGCGCGCTCGTAGAGCCCGGCGATGCGGGTGAGGGGCTCCACCGTCTTCCCATCCTCCGAGTAGCCCTTCACCTGCCCGAAGGACAGACGGAGCGTGAAGGTGGCATCCGGGTAGGTGCTGGTGCCATAGGCCTCGAAGCGGGCCCGGGCGAGGAGCTCCCCCTGTTGATCGATCACGGACTCCACCTCCTCCTCGAAGCGCTTGCGGACGGCGCGCGACTCGCCCTCCAGGGCGCGGACGAGCTCCAGCATGGGGTCCTTCGAGGCGCGAATGGCCTCCGGACCGCCCTGGTAGAGCTGGCGGCGCACCTGCGGGCTGGCCAGCCGGGAGCCGGACACCACCTTGCGCGCGAGGGTCTGGGGGGACTGCTTGCCCAGCACCTGCTTCACCACCGGATCATCCACCCCGAGCTGCTCGCGCAGCTTCGTCAGGTAGAAGGTGAGCAGGGCCTCCTCCAGCTTCGGGTAGACGGGGGCGGGGCTGAAGAGCTGCTGCTCCAGCTCGGGCTTGCGTGCCTCGGAGAACTCCTCCAGGCGCAGCTCGTTGGGCTTGGAGAGCTCGGCGGCCGAGCGGGCGAGCATGCGGGCGTAGCCGAAGAGGTCCGAGCCCGCCCCGGCGCCCTGCTCCAGCAGCCGCAGCCGGATGCGCATGGCGCGCAGCGTGTCCGTGGCCCGGGCGATGTGGTCCCACGCCTGGCCGTAGCGCTTCTGGCGCTCGGGATCCGCCTTCACCCAGTCGCGCAGCTTCTGCTCCTCGGCCATCTTCTTGGTGAAGAAGTCCCGGTCCACGAGCGCCTCGCGCCGGCCCACCAGCACCTTGTAGGCGTTCTCGATGCCTAACTTGAGGCCGTTGGAGATGCGGGTGAACTCGGGGCCGCGCTGCTGGAACTCGTCGAGCATCCCGCGCATCTGGGCAAGCTGGAAGAGGCGCTCGGGCAGGGCGTAGTCGCGCTGGTAGCGGAGCTGATCCATCGTCAGCAGGCGCGAGGTGCCGCCCGGGTGCCCGGCCACGAAGGTCAGCTCGCCCGGCTGCGCTCCCTTGGCGGACCAGCGGAGCCAGTGGTCGACCTTGGCCGGCTTGCCGTCCTGGTACACGCGCACGAAGGCCACGTCATAGTCGTAGCGGGGGAACTCGAAGTTGTCCGGGTCCCCACCGAAGAAGGCGATGGCCTCCTCGGGGGCGAAGACCAGCCGCACGTCCTGGAAGCGCTGGTACTTGTAGAGGTTGTACATGCCGCCCTGGTACAGCGTCACCACGTCACAGCGGACGTCCGGAGCGGTGGCGCACGCCGTCTCCAGCCGGGCGATCTCCGCGCGCTGCGCATCCCGGAAGGCCGCGCCCTCCTTGCCCTGGGTGGCCTTCGTCAGCGCGTCGGTGACGTCGGAGATCTCCAGCAGCTTGTTGACCTCCATGGCCGGGCACTGGCGCTCCTGCGGCGCGCTGGCCGCGGAGAAGCCCTTCACGATGAAGTCGTTCCGCGGCGTGGAGAGCTGCTGCACGCAATCGCGGACGCAGTGGTGGTTGGTCATCACCAGCCCGGTGGCGGACACGAAGCTGGCCGAGCAGCCACTGGCGATCCGGGCCGCGGAGAGCCGGACCTTCGTCAGCCACTCCGGGCTCGGGGAGAAGCCGTAGCGGGACTGCACCAGGGCGGAGGGGAAGTTGTTGAAGGTCCACATCCCCTCGTCGGCGCGGGCGAGCCCGGCGGAGAGAAGGACGAGGATGGGGAGCAGCCGTGTCATGTGCGGAGTCTCCTTCGAGTACAGCTCGCACCGGAGGGGTCACCCACCCGGGGGAGCCGGGTCAAAGACTCGCACACGGGAAGCGTCGCATCCGTCCGCCCGGACACGCTCGCGCCGGAAAGGTGACAGCCAGCGGACGGAGCCGGGTTCTCGGGAACACGCCGCCCGCTCGTGCGTTCCGGCCGCACCCACGGAGCCGGAGAACATGAGAATCGTCGCGTCGATCCGGTCCGGCGGGTCACCCTCACCGGGGGGACATGGATTCGCCGGGCGGGCTGGACGATGATGGGCGCCCAGCCCTCATCGGAGACTCCCGTTGTCCGCCCTGCCCTCCTTTCCCCCTGCGCCGTCCCCTTCCACCTCCGAGCCCGCCACGACGCACGAGCGGTTGAGCGGAGCCCGGCGGGCCCTGGTGCTCTTCGTCGTCCAGGGCCTCCCCCTGCTCGGCTTCTGTGCAGGCGTGTGGCTCTTCCTGCGTGAGGGCGTCAGCGGGTTGGACCTCGGCCTGCTGGGGGGCATGTACCTGCTCACCATGGTGGGCATCGAGGTGGGCTTCCACCGCTACTTCTCGCACCGCACCTTCGAGACGACGCGCCCCGTGCGCGCCCTCTTCCTCATCCTCGGCTCGATGGCGGGACAGGGCTCTGCCCTGCTGTGGAGCGCCGTGCACCGCACGCACCATGCCCATACGGATCAGCCGGGAGATCTGCACTCGCCGCTGTTCGGCCGGCCGGGCTTCTGGGGCGGGGTCCGCGGCTTCTTCTGGGCCCAGTTCCTCTGGTACCTCGAGGTGCCCGCCATTGGCCGCTTCGGCCGCCTCCTGGACCGCTACCGCGCGGCACCGGCCGGCCTCCTGACGGCGAAGGAGGACGACCAGGCCCACCGCATCGCGCGCACCCTGCCGGATCTGCTGCGCGACGAGCCGCTCGTGCGCCTCAACCAGCGCTATGGCACCTGGGTGCTGGTGGGCTTCGCGCTGCCCGCCCTCGTGGGAGGCCTCGTCACGCAGTCCTGGGACGGTGCCCTGCGCGGGTTCGTCTGGGGCGGGCTCGTCCGCTACTACATCGTCCAGCAGGTGACCTTCGCCATCAACTCGGTGGGCCACACGATGGGGGTCCGCTCCCTGAACAGCCGCGACACCAGCCGCAACAACGTGGTGATGGCGCTGCTGACGCTCGGCGCGGGCTGGCACAACAACCACCACGCCTTCCCGGGCTCGGTCCGCACCGACTTCCGGTGGTGGCAGTTGGACATGGGCGGCCTGCTCGTCCGCCTGCTGGCCCGGCTCGGGCTGGCCTGGGATTTGCGCGAGCCCTCTCCGGAAGCCCTCCTGGCTGCCCGGTTGGATCGCTGAACGACACACGCCCGTCACCCGGGAACAACTGGGCGCCCGGGATCGCGCTCCCTACCTTGCTCCTCCAGAACGGTGGAGGAGCAACGGATGGCCTCGCGCACCCTGACCCTCACCTATGCCCTCTCCGTCCTTCTGGCGTGTGGTGGACATGGGCTGGAACCGCTCCCCATGGATGAGTCGCCGGGCGAGCTCCCCCCGCCGGAAGCCCCAGCACCCGAGGCCCCCACCGTGGAGCAGACGCCCGCCGCGCCCACCTGGGTGACGGTGTCTCCTTCCGACGCGCGCATCCAATACACGGGGCGGGTGGACGTCTCCCCGGCCGCCGCCGCGTTCTCGTACCCGGGCGTCTCCATCAAGGTCCGGTTCTGGGGAGATGCCCTGGAGCTGTTGCTGAACGAGCAGGGCCCGGATGATGCGACGACGACCAATTACTACCAGGTCACGCTCGACGGACAGGCGCCGGTGAAGTTCCCGGTCCGCGCGAACCAGACGGTGTATGAGATTGCCCGGAGCCTCCCCCTGGGCGAGCACACCGTCGAGCTCATCAAGCTGACGGAGAGCGATGTCGGCCGGAGCGAGCTGCGGGGCTTCCGGGTCCGGGGCCAGTTCCTGTCGCCACCGGCCCGGCCCGCCCTGCGGCTCGAGTTCATCGGGGACTCCATCACCTGCGGCTACGGCAACGAGGTCTCCATCCCGGAGTCCAACAACCCGTCGACGGGGTTCCACTCCGTCAACGAGAACATCACGAGGACCTACGGCTGGCTCACCGCGCGCAACCTGGGCGCCGAGGCGGTGATGATCTGCAACTCGGGCCGGGGCATCTACCGCAACAACACGGGCGATACGGTGAACACCGTCCCGCGCCTCTACGGCCGCGTCTTCCCCCATCAGGACACGCCGCGCTGGGACTTCACGCGGGCCCCTCCGGGCATCGTGGTGCTCAACCTGGGAACCAACGACTTCTATCCGGGAACGCCGGACGCGGCCCTCTTCCGGGCCGCCTACACGGACTTCGTCACCCGGCTCCGGAGCCAGTACCCCCAGGCGAGGATCATCTGCGCCGTGGGCTCCATGATGAACGACTGGTACCCCGCGGGGCAGTTCCACTGGAGCACCCTCCAGGGCTGGGTGTCCTCCGTGGTGAAGGGCTTCAACGACCGGGGCGATGCCCGCGTGCACTACCTCGCCTTCACCCCGCAGACCGGGCCCTATGGCGAGGACTGGCACCCGTCCGCCGCCACCCACCAGGCCATGGCCACCCGGCTCACGGAGTTCATCCGCTCGCTGGAGTGAGCCGCTCTCAAAGCAGGCATGCCAGGGCCCGGCTCTCTCCCATCAATACGGGCCAGGGCACGAGCGTCAGGGGTGCTTCCTCCTGTCACATCCCGCGGCACCCGCCTCATCATTCTTGAAGCACTTCGGTTCGCACCGAAGGCTTTGGGGGGCGGAGCATGCGTTCAACCAATCAAACATCCGCTCCAAAAGCTGATGAGCTCCCGAAGGAGCTTTCAAAACCCAGGAAGCAACCCTGGCTGCTTGGCTACTTCGGCGACAGCTTCAACAAGTTCACGAACTTCGTGCTTGATCATCCGGGGCTGTCCCGCGCCTTCAGTGTGATGCTGCTGTTGACGTACATCAGCGCCTGCACCCTCTACATCATCAACCTGGAACCTGGCCCTGGAACAGGATCTGCCCAAAGGCTGATCAGCTACTGCCCCACGGTGATTGCCCTCTCGCCGAGTCTGTTGGCGCTCGGCCATTTCATCACGAGACGCAGGCGCTCGACCCGGATCCACACCCAGACCATCCAGGCCTACGTGAAATTCCGAGAGGACGTTGCCCGCCGGTTCTGCGCCTCGAAAGCCAACCCCGTGTCGCTCAGCTTCCTGGAGAATCCGGAGGAGAAGGAAATCGACTATCTCCTCCGCCCTCGACCGGGCCAGTACCTGCTAGGCGCATGCGCCCTGACCCTGCCCTTCCTGGTCCTGTCGATCTTCTCCGATGCCTTGCATGGAGTCAGGGGGACGGTGGCTGTCTATCAAAATGACAACGGCCTGCCCTTCCAGGAAGGAATCCGAGGGTTGGTGTTCACGGGCTATGGCATCTACGTCTACACACTCATCGTGCTCCTGCACCGCATGCACGCGGAAGCACTCTCCGCGGAGTTCCTGCTGGGTGCGGCGCTGCGGGCTCTCACCATGATGCTCATCGGCTTCATGGTGGGAGAAACCGGCATCTTCATCACGCAGGCCAGTCCTGTCGTACAGGCGCTGCCCCAGGTACTGCCCGTGCCCGTCGCAACGCCCGTTCCGGATATCTACTTCGCCCAGGCGAATCCGGACGTCCTGGCGCCTCTCGCCGCGCAGACGACCTCGGCTCCTGTCGGGTCATCCATGTTGGGGCTCTTCGTGTACTTCGCCATCGGCGCGTTCCCTTTCTGGGGGTATGAAGCACTCCGCAGCAAGGCTCGAAAGCTCCTCCAGCCCCACACCACCTCGGAGAAGATCCCCCTGGAATATGTGGATGGCCTGGACGAGATGATCATCGAACGGCTCGAGGAGCTTGGCATCGGCAACGCCCAACACCTCGCCACAGCCGATCCCGTCATCCTGACGCTTCGGACCAACTATCCATTCAGCCGGATCATCGACTGGATCAACCAGGCCATCCTGATCACGCACCTGCAGGACAGGGTTCGCGTCGCGCGGGAAGCTGGAATCCGAGGCGCGACAGACCTGCGCCGTCTCTACGAAGACGTCCAGAAAGGCCGGCCCGCCAGGCGCCTTCGCTTCCTTCACCGGCGGAACTGTCCCCATTGCAGGCAGTTCATGCTGGGCAGTGAGGCCGAGCGATCCCGCACCCTGCTGCAGCAACTCGCCGACAGTACCCGCTCCAGTATTGAGAGCATCTACTCCATTGGCGCGAGGTTCGCGGATGACTTCCATGTCAACCTGCTCCTGGAGGCTCTGGCAGGATCGATGCATCTGTGAGGAAACGGGCTCGAACACGAAGTGGACCCGCCTCCTCAACCCCTCCGGATGGAAGCGCGGCGCCAACCGCGAAGCTCCCAAGAACGGTGAGCCGCTGGCGCCCAAGAACAGCGAGCCAGCGCCGACCCAGCATTGATACCGAGGTCTCGCCCCACCCGGACCCGCCCCTTGGACGAGCCGCATGTAGAATTACAGCGTGATGGATTGAATCCGTTGCATCACTCGGCTGCCCAGCGAGCAGGCATCGCG
This sequence comes from Archangium gephyra, assembly GCF_049060025.1. Classification (GTDB taxonomy): domain Bacteria; phylum Myxococcota; class Myxococcia; order Myxococcales; family Myxococcaceae; genus Archangium; species Archangium gephyra_A. The sequence goes on along the minus strand of NZ_JBMEQQ010000002.1, from coordinate 10,063,664 downwards.
GCCGAGTGTTGAGCACCAAATAATTTTGATGGATGCTCAATCCGCGCGGACGACGGCCCCGCGAGCACGAGCCATTCCAATTCCTCTCCGAGCGCCGGGGCCCTGTGCCTCGTCTGGCGCGACGGGAGGGCTGCATCCCGAAGTCAATCATTCCCCCCGCCGCTGTCTGTCTTCAACTCACCGAGAGAATCCACCCCGTGAAGAAACTCCTCGTGTTGGCTGAAACCCTGCTCCTCATCGCCGCTGCTGGTTGCGGCGCCCCCGAGACCTCCGCCACCGAGGCAACACCCGAGTCCTTCACGACAGCGGCCGCCGGACTGACGGTGCAGAATTGCACGCCCCTCGCCACGCAGTCGGTGCTTGCCTCCGGCAATGACGGCAACGTGCCGGACAACACGCGTGACGACCGGCTCGACACCCGCTGGAGCAACTTCGGAAAGGGCTCGTGGATCGACTACGACCTGGGCTCCACGAAATCCATCTCCGGAGCGGCCATCGCGTGGCACGCCGGCAACACGCGCGCCAACCAATTCACCCTGATGGTGTCCCCGGATGGGATGAACTACACGCAGGTCTACTCCGGCACGAGCAGCGGGAAGACGGAGGCGGCGGAGACGTATACCTTCGCCGCTCGCACCGCGCGCCGCCTGCGCATCTACGTCAATGGCAACACCCTGAATGAATGGGCCAGCATCGCCGAGGCCCGCCCGTGCGCGGGTCCCACCGGCGCCAGCGTGGTGTGGCGCGGCGACTTCGAGACGGGGAACACCAGCCAGTGGGACCGCTCGCAGATGGTCAGCGCGGACCGGCTGCAGCTTGTGACTTCGCCGTTGCGCCAGGGCCGCTACGCCCTCAAGGCCACGGTGCGCCAGGGTGATGATCCCATCAACTCCAGTGGCAACCGCAACGAGCTGGTGAAGATGACGCGCGAGCCGGTGGGCTCGGAGTACTACTACCGCTTCAACACCATGTTCGCCTCGGACTTCCCCAGCGTGAGGACGTGGCAGGTCTTCGCCCAGTGGCACCATGAGGGCAGCAGTGGATCTCCGCCGGTGGAGTTCTACGTGTATGGCGAGGAGATGCGCCTGAACATCGGCGGAGACCCCGGCGTCATCGTGTGGAAGGCCCCGCTGGTGCGCGGGCAGTGGCAGGACTTCATCCTCCACGTGAAGTGGTCTTCCGACGCCACCGTGGGATTCGTCGAGCTGTACCGCAACGGCCAGCTCGTCCTGCCCAAGCGCAACATCGCCACCCAGTTCCCCGGGATGCTCAACTACCTGAAGGTGGGCCTGTACCGCAGCGACACCGTCACCCAGACGGGCGTCGTCTACCACGACGGGTGGACCATGGCCCGCGAGCTCGCGGACGTGCTCTGAGGCCGGCCTTCCTGGAACGCCTCCGGCTCCTCCCCGAGGCATTCCGGGTCACGGGCGGCCACTGCTATTGCAACCGTACTTTCAGGCGCGCCTCCGCGGCATTGGGCCGCCCCAGGAGGGCATCGAGCAAGCGCTCCTCCAGGCCCTGTTGTTCCCAGACCGCCGCCGGTTCGAGCCCCACACATTCCTGGGGCTCGGCCTCTCTCTCGTTGCCAGCGGTGTCGAAGATGGTGCAGCGGCGGAAGTCCCCCAGGTCCTGCATGAACTGAACGACGGGCTGGGCCAGATGCTCCTCGAGTTCCCTCCTTCCAATGAACTCCCACGCATCGAGAGCCAGATGGCGAACAGCAATCCTGAAGAGAATGGGCTTTGACGCAATCCTGTCCAGCTCGGAATCTGGGCTCGTGGTCCTATAATTGTAGAAGGCCGCATAGGGCGGCTCGAGGAGCCTGCCATAGCCGAAGGAGCCGTCGGCGAGGGGAATCCTGACGAATGCTCCTCTGGCATGCTTCCGTCTGCCCATCTCTCAATCTCCGGTGTAGGGGTAGAGCTGGCCCCACTGTTTCACGGCGGCGTCGTGGAACAGCCTGCCCAATGGGTTGTCTTTCGCCACGCCGCGCTGGAGGTTCTCGGTCCGATACGGTTCTCGAGTATCGGATTGAGCGCCCCCAAAGGAGTCCATCAACTGCTGCTCTCTTCCACGGATCCGCCAATACGCAATATCATTGTATCTATTCGTATAGTTGACTGCGGTCCCTACATCGAACTTATCAAGCAGAGCCTCCTGGAACGCAGGATTTTTTGGTTCATCGTTTTCGTCAATGTGCTGGTTCAAATCTCGCGCGTTGACAGCCACCACGGCCTGAGGACGAAGGGGTTTGCGCAGATCAACCACCATACTGGTGCGGCCCGAGTAGTAATGGCCGGTCTTCACGTTGAACTTCGTGTAGGTCGCGTAGAGGCGACCCCGGTTCTCTTCTCGAGCGCTGTCCTTGTCGACTTCTGTCGCCGGTCCCGGAGCGGTAGGCGCATGGGGCTCGGAAGTCGGCTTCAACTCCCGCGCAGACGCAGATGACCCCGGGTGCGCCGTGTCCTTGGGCATGTAGCAGCCCTGAACCCAGCCCTGAAGGTCGCCGAAGTGGGTACCGTAGAATGCGTCCGCGATGTCGAGAGGGGTCTGCCTCCCGTCCAGCGCGGCCTTGACGGTCAAGCAGACCAGGACAACGCTGCCCCCCACCGCCAGCACTGCACCGCCGGTCACGAGCGCGCCTCCCGTTGTGGCAGCCGGTCCTGCTTCCGCCGCAGTTGTGGCACCTCGTGGCACGAGTTGAAGCACGGCGCGTGGAATGCCATGACCCAAGCCCTCGCCAGCAACTCCCTGGAGCAGGCGCGGCGGCGGCGGTGTGCTCGGCGCCACGGGTGGATTCGACTTGAGCGGACCCTGGCAGCCGCCAGGACGGACACCTCGTGTCGTGCCGCTACACCCCACCAGGCACATGGAAAGCAACAACGCCACCCAACCTGACATGCGGCGCCCTCCAGCGCGGGCGCTCATGGGGGTTGCGGACGATCTCTGCCCCCGGCGGGGTCTTCCGTGGGGGCGCCGAGGGGGGGCAAGGGGAACCAGACTCATTCATGGTGGGAGTTCCTGGGCAGGCAGGATATGCGCACCTGATCCCGCGAATACACCGGGCAATGCCCCGCTCCAGGCGGGCCCTGCCCTCCTGTCACCCGCTACGCGAGCTCGGTCCGCCGTCCGGGCCGGAGGTGATAGACCGGCCCTGGACTCGGCCCGGCCGGGGCTCCGTCATGGAGGTGCTCCGCTTCACAAGGTAGGATTGCTCCCATGCGGAAGACGTGGGAACGACCGAAGGACGTCTGGCACCGGGCGCGCGAGCGTTGGTGGGTGCGCCAGGTGATGGACCTCGCGCTGGTGGGGCTCGTCTTCCTGGCCGTCATGGCCTGGCAGACCCGCCGCCTCCCGACGGGCGCCCCCGCGCCGGACTTCACCCTGCGCACCCTCTCCGGCGCGCAGGTGCGCCTGTCCGAGCTTCCAGGGCAAACCGGTGGTGCTCACCTTCTGGGCCCCCTGGTGCGGGGTGTGCAAGGCCGAGGCCTCCACCCTCTCCGCCCTCCAGGGCACGGTGGGCGGCTCCGCGCACGTGCTGTCCGTGGCCGTGGCCTACGAGGACGAGGAGGACGTGTGCCGCTTCGCGCGCGAGCACTCGGTGGACTACCCCGTCCTGCTGGGAAGCGAGGAGCTCCGGCGGGCCTACGGCGTCGAGCAGTTCCCCACCACCTTCTTCGTCTCCTCCGAGGGCCGACTGGAGCGGGCGGCCGTCGGCTACACCACCCGCCTGGGGCTGCTCTGGCGGATGTGGCTGTAGCGGCACCCGCTCACATCAGGCCGTCCACGACGTACCAGAGCAGGGCCGTCCCCAGGCAGCAGGGGACCATGAGGTTGCCCGCGTACAGGGAGGAGAGCACCATGCTGCCCTCGCCCGTGGGCAGCAGCAACAGGGTGAGGGCGGCCAGCAACCACGTGACGCCGAGGCCGAACGCGCGCCGCACGGGCCGCTCGCGCGGGGGCAGGCGCTGGAGGAGCTGCTCCCGGAAGCCATCGTCGGAGGTCCCGGAGGGCAGTTGCCGCTGGAGCAACGTGTCCAGCCAGACCTCGTCATCGCGGCCGTTCATGGGGTCTCCTCGAGTTGCCGGCGCAGCTTCTCCTTCGCGCGCGCGACGTGGGTCTTGAGCGTCCCCACGGGGCAGTCGAGCACGACCGCCGCCTCCTCGTGGGTCAGTTCGTTGGCGTAGGTGAGCACGAGCGCGGCCCGCTCGCGGGGCTTGAGCGCGGCGAGCGCCTTCTCCAGATCGTGCCGCTCCAGGACCAGGTCCGGCAGGGCCAGCTCGGCGTTGCCGGCCTCCAGCGCGGGAGGCTCCTGGGGGGCCTCGCGGCTGCCGCGGTCCCGGCTGAAGAAGACGTTGCAGGCGATGCGGTAGAGCCAGGAGGAGAACTTCGCCCCGCCCCGGTACCCCCGCAGCCCCCGGTAGGCACGCAGGAAGGTCTCCTGCGCCAGGTCATCCGCCTGCGCCAGGTCTCCCCCCGTCAGCCGGCGCAACAGCCCGCGCACCGCGGACTGGTGCCGCGCCACCAGCTCGCCAAAGGCGCGCCGGTCGTCACGCAGGAGCACCCGCGTGATGAGCTCGGCGTCGGTGGGGGCGGCAGGGGGAGAGGCCATGGCGCGAGGGGTCTACTGCTGGGGCTCCGGCGAGAGCGCGGCCGCCAGTGCACCCCGTCCCTGCTGCAGGCGCCAGACAAGCATGTGTCCCACGCCGATGAGCAGGAGCGTCACGCCCACGCCCCAGGCCCCCGGCATGTCGGGCAGGGCCGCCAGGAAGATCGTCAGTCCCAGCCCCGAGGTGGACAGGATGATGCCCCGGCGCAGATCGGACGGCTTCCTGCGCGGAACCGGCGCGAGCAGCCCCTGGGGAATGTCCGCCCCCTTCTCCACCATCAGGCGCACCGTCTCGTGGAGCTGGCGCGTCCTGCGGTAGGCGGCCACCAGCCAGGCCAGGAAGCCCGTCAGCATGCAGCCGAAGAAGGACATGCTGACGATGGCGGGAGTGGGGTCGAAGTCGGCCTGGGAATTCCGCCGCGCCTCGCGCTCCTGGAGGAGCGTGTAGAGCTGCTCCTGGGTGAGCCGCCCGTCCGGGTCGATCCGCCGCGCCTCCGCCTCGAGTTGCTGGATGTCGGACTCGAGCTGCTGCCTCTGGGCATCGAGATCGCTCTGGCGGGCCCGCAGTTCCTCGCGCTGGGCCTCCAGGTGGGGCGGCAGCGGGGCCTTCACGGCGGAGCTCCCGTGAGGAGCGGGAGGGGCAGCGGGGGCCTCGGGCATGGGGGCGGACGCGGCGCGCCCTCCCGCGAGGGTGGCCAGGAGGCACACCGAAAGCAACCAGGTCTTCATCGGGAATCCTTCCGTCGGTTTTACGGACGTTAGGACTCCCGGACCCGATTTATTGGATTCACCCCCCTGTTTTTTCTTCGAGTGCTGGCATGGTGCGGCCCCGATATGAGAACGCGCGACCGCCTGCTCCTGCTGATGCTGGGGACCGTCTGGCTCGGGCTTCCGGGCTGCTCCTCCACCCCCGCGGACCCTCCCGAGGAGGGCCCTCGCTACGACGGAGGCCCCGTCTCCTGGCATCGGGACGTGCTGCCCATCGTCCAGGAGCGCTGCCAGGGCTGCCACACCCGGAATGGTGTCGCGCCCTTCGCGCTGGAGACGTACGGCGAGGCCTCCGGGATGCACGCCGTGCTGGCCCACTCGGTGCGGGAGCGGCGGATGCCACCGTGGATGCCCGCGGAGGGCCCCCACCGTTTCCGGGACTCGCGGCGGCTGACGCAGGGCGAGGTGGACATCCTCTCGGCCTGGTCCGAGCAAGGGGCGCCCGAGGGGGACCCGAACGACGCGCCCCCTCCCCTCGAGCCCACACCACCCCTCGCCTGGACCGACCTGACGATCGGCCCCGATGCGCCCTACCTGCCCAAGGACGAGGCGCCGGACGACTACCACTGCTTCCTGTTGGATCCCCACCTCGAGGAGAGGAAGGATCTGATCGGCTTCGAGGTGATGCCGGGCGTGAAGCAGCAGGTGCACCACGTGCTGCTCTTCGCCGCCCCCCGCCAGGTGGCGCTCGACCGCGATGCGCGCGAGGCGGGCGCCGGCTGGACGTGCTTCGGGGACTCGGGCATCGACGGAGCCTCGCTGCTCGGCGCCTGGGCTCCGGGCTCGCCGCCCACCCGCTACCCGGAAGGCACGGGCGTGCGCGTGGCCGCGGACGCCGTCTTCGTCATGCAGGTCCACTACAACATCACCCAGCGGCAGACCGGAGCCGGGCACGTCACCGCGATGCATGGCGAGGCCCAGCCGGACCTCACGCGCATGGCGTTGCAGTTCGCACGCGAGCCCATCGCCAGGCGCGCCTCGCTCTACCCCCTGGTGGATGGCGCGTTCTCCATTCCCCCGGGAGCCACCGGGTACTCGCACCACTCCGAGCAGTACGTCCCCGCGGGCACCCTCTGGGGCGTGCTGCCGCACATGCACACCAAGGGCAGGCGCATCCAGGTGGAGCTGGGCGGGGAGCGCCTCATCGAGATTCCCGCGTGGGACTTCCACTGGCAGCAGATGTACCTCTACAAGCAGCCGCTGCGCGTGCCGCTCTTCAGCCAGATGAAGCTCACCTGCGTCTGGGACAACCCCACGTCCCGCACCGTGACGTGGGGAGAGGGCACCGACGACGAGATGTGCCTGGCCTACCTGTACATGACGGAGTGACGCGCTCGCGCGAGCACAGCGAGGGACAGCGATGCGGCAACAAGGAACATGGATGCGCTGGGGGGCGCTCGCGGGCGCCCTGCTCTGCACGGGCCTCCCGGAAGCACGGGCCGAGGAGCCGGACCCTGGTACTCCGGTGGCGAGCACCTCCCAGCGGCGTGGAATCCTCACCGTGAGGGCCTCCTGGCGGACGGGGGTGCCGGACTACCTCGGCGGCTCGTTGACGGTGAACGCCATTCCCCTGGTGGACGTGGAGCTGGGTGCCACGCTCGTCAACCCCGTCGTCGCCTCCCTGTACCTCCGGGCGGGCCCACGCTGGAGCCTGTACGAGGGCCGTAACGACGCGGGACGGGGCCTGTCGCTGCGGCTGTCGGCGCTCGCGGGCGCCCGGGGGACCTCCGCCTATGACGTGCGCCAGGGCGGCTGGCGCGGGCAGTGGGGGCTCAATGCCGTGGCGGCGCTCGATGGCACGTACTGGCTGGCGCGCTATTTCGGCGTCAGCGCGCAGCTCGTCGCCGGAGGCACCACCTACTTCCCGCTGCGGCAACCCGTACAGGCGCTGCTGGGCCCCCTGACGCCCGACGCGCGCCTGTCCCTGGGCCTGTCCTTCTGAGGGCGTGTTGAACTGGAGCAGACGCCCGGCCGAAGCTTCAGGGCGAAGGTGTCACGCGCCTGCTGCTCCGTTGCCCGCAGGAGGCTCCAACGGGCCCGCCACTTGTAGTCGACTACAAGTGAAGATTTATAAATGTGTAGGATAAATTTATCTTCACTTGTAGTCGACTACAAGTGACGGTGGATTGCCTCCTCGGGCCCAAGAAGTCGACGAGCCCTGGCTGGACTTCGGATGGCTGGAAGTGGCGGGTGCGCCGACCGCACCGCCGTGCTTGCTCGTTTCAATTCAACACCCTCTGCGCCGTCAGGGAGACGCCTTCGACTGCTCGACCGCGGGGTAGTACCAGACGCGCTTCACGAGCCCATCGCGGACCTCGTAGACCCCGAGGGCCGCCTGCGAGCGCCGGCCGGACTTCCCCGTCCAGGAGACCCGCTCGCGGAAGGCCACGTACGAGCCGGTAATGGTGGTGTGCTCGATGACGGACTCCACGTCCCGCACCGAGGCGAAGTAGCCCGCCATCGACTGCTTCAACGCCTCGCGCCCCACCGCGTCCACGCTCACCTTGCTCCCGTCAACGCTGAGGTACTCGAAGTCCTCGTGGACGAGCGCGGCCATCCGCTCCGGGTCATGCCGGTTGAAGGCCTCCACGAGGGCCCGGACGACACCGAGCGCGGCATCCGCCGACGCGTCCCGTGCCGCCACCTCGGTCAGCTCGCGGCCCCGCTCCCCGCGAGGCGCACAGCCCCCGAGCAGCAGCGCCACCCCACCGGCGATGAGGCTCCAGTCCTTCCGCTTCCGAATCAACATGGGCGATTCTCCCTTCCCACCGGACCCGGGTTGGACTCCGCGTGGGATGATGGGCCGGAACGTAGAGGGCGCGAGCATGTCCACGGAAGACGGGGCCGGTCGCCCCGGCACGAAAGTCAGGGTCCTCTCCTGGTGCATCATCGCCGTGGCGAAGACGGTGCAGGTGGCCGCCAGGGGCCTCGCGCCGGTCCTCCGGCCCATCCTCCGCCGGATTCCCCCCGACCCATCCATCGAGCGGACCTGGAAGAACGCGGAGCACCTCGTCGCCGCGTGCCGGGCCTTCCAGGCGAAGCACGGCGAGCTCCCCGAGTCGCTGGAGCAGCTCGTTCCCGGGTTCCTCCCCGCGCTGCCCCCCGCTCGCTATGAGCACCCCGAGTTCGGCTGGGATTACCACGTCAGCGACGATTCGAAGCAGCACGTGCTGAGCTGGACGTTCCGGGCCCCCTCCGGGCGTCACGTCTACCGCTTCGAAGAGGACCGGTGGCTCGTCGTGGACTGAGCGTCAGCTCCCCCGGCGGCCCTGGAGGATCTCCAGGAACGAGCGGGTGCGCAGCTCCTCCAGGGTGAGCCCGGCGGCACGCGCCTCGTCCTCGGTGAGGGCGCCACAGGCGATGCCGCGCAGGAAGAAGTTGATCAACCCCTGCCCGGTGGCCGCGTCGTCGAAGACATCCCCCAGCCGCGTGGCCTGGGCGGCCTTGTCCATGAAGGCCTTCAGCCGGCGCGAGGCCGCGTCCAGCCCCTCCAGGAAGAAGGCGTACACGGCGGCGTAGCGCACGGGCACCTGCGCCGGATGCAGATCCCACCCCTGGTAGAAGCCATTCGTCAGCGCCTGGCGCACGTTGTCCGCGTGAAGCCGCCACGCGCGATGCACGGCGGCGCGGTTCTCCTCCTGCTGCGCCGGGGTGAGCGCACCGCCCTTTGGCGCCTTGTGCGGCCCCACGGGCATGGCGGTGGTGGCGCCGTCGGAGAGGTGAACGCCCGTGCCCGCCAGGGACACCTGCATCACGTGCCGGGCGAAGTCACAGGAGGGGTGGAACAGGTGCTGGTGCGCCGCGGTGATGCCGCACGCGGCGGTGTAGTCATACGCACCGAAGTGCGCGCCCGTGCAGCGTCCCTGGGCGGCGGCCACCAGCCTCGGCAGGGCCAGCCGTCCCTCCGGGTCGAAGAGGGACTGAGGCGTCTCCACCATCAGTTCCACCTTCACCCCGCCCCGCTCCAGGCCCAGGCCCGTCTCCAGGCCGCTCAACACCGAGTCGAGCGCGGCCACCTGCTCGCGCAGGGTGACCTTGGGCAGGGTGACCACGAAGTGGGGCGGCAGGCGCCCGCCCGTCTTCTCCACCAGCGAGGAGAGGAACAGGTCCAGGGTGCGCACGGCCCGTGGGAAGAGCTCGTCGCTGAAGGACTTGATCCGGATGCCGGTGAAGGGTGCCAGCGAGCCTCGCTCCAGGCCCCTCGCCATCTCCTCCGCCGCGGCCACCGCGTGCCCGTCCTCCTCCGCGTCCGGCCGGTGGCCATAGCCGTCCTCGAAGTCGATGCGGTAGTTCTCCACCGCCTCGCGCCGCAGCTTGGACACCACGCGCGCATGCACCGTCTCCGCCAGCGGGCCCTCCTCCTCCAGCCCCAGCACGCGGGCCAGGGTGCGCGCATCCGGCGCATGCTCCTCCCATGAGCGCAGCGCCACCTCCGCCAGCTTCGTGGCCGTCTCCGCCTTGAAGAGGTGGGCCCCCCCATACACGGAGTGAATCGGCTGCCTCCGGGCGGACTCCCCCGGGTAGCGGTGGTTGAAGGCCGTGTTCGCCTCCTTCAGGGCGGCACGGGTGTCCGAGAGGCTCTGGGCGGTCAGGGTCGTCTTCATGGAGCGCCCGGAGACTCGCCCCGGTGGAGGCGGGACGCAACTCCGCCCGTCAATCGAGGATAATGCCTCCATGGATCCGATCGGCCGACGCCCCGTTGCTCCCCAGACGCTCCCCCAGCCCACCCGGGCCGAGCCCCGCCCGGCCGCGAACACCGTCCAGACGGCCACCCCCTCTCAATCGGTGGGACATGCCCGGAAGAGCGGCTTCGAGGCCGCGGGCGTGAAGGCCACCCAGGCCCCCGTGGGCACCTGGCGCGCCCCGGCGGACTCGGAGCTGGGACGGGTCATCAACGGGATGCTCGACCGGCTCAAGCAGTGCGACATCAAAATCAAGGGGGACACCCCCGAGAGCCTCTTCCGCCGGGCCATCCTCGACAACAAGCACGTGACGAACGAGCAGCTCCTGGCCATCTCCCAGGTGACGCTGGAGCAGCTCGACTCCGGCCCGAAGACGCGCCAGGAGGTGCTGAAGAAGATCCCCAACGCCCGGGAGCTGCCCGTCCACAAGTTCACCGTGGCCCTCATGTCGGCGGCGACGGGAATCGACCCCCAGAAGCTGTCCGAGGCCTGCCCGGACCTGGGAATCACCGGCGCGCCGGGCACTCCGCTGCTCTACGCGGCCAAGACCGAGCGCATGCAGCGCTCCACGGCCCTGCACGACTTCACCGACTACCTCCGGGGCGTCGGCATCAAGGGCCTCAACAAGGCCGTCTGGGGTGTGGAAAACCGTGTGCTGTCGGCGGCCGTCAGTGCACTGGGCGGAGGCCGGTACTAACGGGTAGCGTTCCCGGCCCATGGACGAACCCAACGGCCGGCTCATCCAGACCCTCATCGAGGCGCGCAGGCACCACTGCTTCCCGCCTGACGTGCGCGCCGCTGCGCCCGAGCTCATCGAGAAGGTCCTGGCACTGCTCTTCCCCCACTTCGCCGAGCGGATGGACTGTAGCTCCGTCGGCATCCGCTCCGAGGTGGCGGTGGTCGAGGCCGTGCTCACGCGCGCCCTGGACACGCTCGCCCCGCGCTACCCGGGCCTGAAGCCGGACGTGCCCCAGCGCTTCATGGAGCAGCTCCCGGAGGCTCTACGCCTGGCTGCGGCAGGACGCCGAGGCCATCAACGAGGCCGACCCCGCCGCCCGCAACGTGGACGAGGTCATCCTCACCTACCCGGGCTTCTACGCCATCGCCATCTACCGGATCGCCCACGCCCTGCACCGGCTGGGCCTCCCGCTGCTGCCCCGCCTGCTCACGGAGCTGGCCCACCAGCGCACCGGCGTGGACATCCACCCGGGCGCCACCATCGGCCGGCGCTTCGTCATCGACCACGGCACCGGCGTGGTGATTGGCGAGACGACCCTCATCGGCACCGGGGTGAAGATCTACCAGGGCGTCACGCTGGGCGCCCTCCAGGTGCAGAAGGACCTGGCGGACAAGAAGCGCCACCCCACCATCGAGGACGAGGTGGTCGTGTACGCCAACGCCACCATCCTCGGCGGCAATACGGTGGTGGGCCGCGGCAGCATCATCGCGGGCAACGCCTTCATCACCCACAGCATCCCCCCCGAGTCCATGGTCACCCGCCGCAGCGAGGTCCGGCACCGGGAAGCGAATGTCGAGTTCGACGAGCTTGAATATCACATCTGATGTAGCGGATATTCATCTTCTGTAACGGACACTTCTCTGACGAGGCCCATCCCCATGAAGGTGAACAACATCCTGGAGACGATCGGCAACACGCCGCACGTGCGCATCAACCGGCTCTTTCCCTCGCGCGTCGAGGTGTACATGAAGCTGGAGCGGGCCAACCCGGGCGGGAGCATCAAGGACCGCATCGGCCTGGCGATGATCGAGGACGCGGAGAAGCGGGGCCTGCTGAAGAAGGACAGCGTCATCATCGAGCCGACGTCGGGCAACACGGGCATTGGCCTGGCGATGGTGGCGGCGGTGAAGGGCTACAAGCTCATCCTGGTGATGCCGGATTCGATGAGCATCGAGCGGCGCCGGCTGATGGCGGCGTACGGGGCGACGTTCGAGCTGACGCCGCGGGCGCAGGGCATGAAGGGCGCGATCGCCCGGGCTCAGGAGCTGGTGGCGCAGAACCCGAACGCGTGGATGCCGCAGCAGTTCGAGAACGAGTCGAACATCGAGGTGCACAAGCGCACCACGGCGCAGGAGATCCTCAACGATTTCCCCGAGGGCCTGGACTACATCATCACGGGCGTGGGGACGGGCGGGCACATCACGGCGTGCGCCGAGGTGCTGAAGGAGAAGTGGCCGAAGCTGAAGGTGTTCGCGGTGGAGCCGGCGAAGTCGCCGGTGATCAGCGGAGGGCAGCCGGGGCCGCACCCCATCCAGGGACTCGGTGCGGGCTTCATCCCGAAGAACCTGCACAAGGACGCGCTGGACGGCACCATCCAGGTGACCGAGGAAGAGTCGTTCGACTTCACGAAGCGGTCGGCGCGCGAGGAGGGCATCTTCGTGGGCATCTCCTCGGGAGCGGCGCTGGCGGCGGTGAACAAGAAGCTGTCGGAGATCCCCGACAAGAGCCGGGTGCTGTGCTTCTGCTACGACACGGGCGAGCGCTACCTGTCGATCGAGAACCTCTTCCCGGCGCAGTAACCACCGAGCAGTCCCCCTGCGCAGCAACCCGAGCGCAAGTCAGCCCAGTGCCCCCCACTCCTCCCTCTCCCACCGGGAGAGGGTCGGGGTGAGGGTATCGAGGGCCCCGGGTTCAGGCGCCCGCGGGCCGCGCCGGACGGGCCAAGGTCGGACCCATGGGCGCGATCTCGTAGCGGCCGATCGCCCGGGCGGGATCGCGCTCGAGCAGGCCGCGGAGCGCGTCCATCGACTCCGCCTCGAACACGGCCATTCCGAAGACGCCCGCGGGGTCGAGCACCGGGCCCGCCACGACCAGCGAGCCGGCCGCGAGCTGGCCCTGGAGGAACTCGCCATGCGCGCGCATGGTGGCCTGCTCGTCGGCGCTCATGGACATCGGGAAATCGGGACGATTCGGGACGAGGCGGGCGAAGAAGAGGCTGGTGGGCATGAGGCCACTCCTTAGAGTTCTAGCCTGACCGCGTCCACCCGATACGCAAGGCACCCGCATGCGGCCCCTCCTGCTGACTGTACTGCGGCCTTCCCTCGCCGCGGCTGGCGGCTTCCAGCGCCTGCACGCCGAACAGGCCACGGCCACCAGCTTCCTCAGGAGCAACTGGAACAAGTACGAGGAGAACTACCACCCCAGCTACGTCCTCGATGACGATCCGAAGACGGCCTGGGTGGAGGGCTCCGAGGGAGACGGAATCGGCGAGTCGCTGACGATCCCCGTCTCGGCGCTCAAGTCGGCGCGAGCCATCCGCCTCGTGCTCTTCAATGGCTACCAGATCCGCGAGCGTGGTGCCGAGGCCGTCAGGTCGACTACGCTCCCGGCCCGTGACGCCCTACACCATGCTGCACCTCGCGCTCGCGGGAGCGTTCCTCGTCCTCGCGCTGGTGCATTTCGTGACCTGGGCCGCGGTGAGATCCCAGCGCGTCCAGCTCTGGCTCGCGGAGAGCTTCCTCGGGTTCGCGTTGATCAGCTTCACCACCGGAATCACCAGCCGCGAAGCCAGCGAGATGATCGCCGACACGCGTCCGTGGCTCCTCCTCGGCGTCCTCCCGTCGATTCCCCTCCCCTACACGCTCCTGCGCGTCGCGTGGTCGCTGTTGGATCAGCCGCTCACGCTCTGGCGGCGCGTGATGTTGGGAGTGGCCCTCGCGCTCGGTGCGGTGCGGGTGCTCGACGTCTCCTGGTCCATCCTCACGCTGCCCGCGACCGGGCTGACCGCGGAGGCGCTCTCGCGTGCGACCGCGGGCCTGAGCCTCCCGCTGTTCTGGCTGCTCGCGACGTGCGTGGCCGGGACCTGGGCCGTCGAAGCGGCGCGGCTCCTGAATCGCCGGGGCGCGATGGCGGCCGCCGTGCTCGCCGCCTCCCTGTGCGCGCTCGCACTCCTGTGCCGTGCAGCTCGCCATCGACGCGGGCTGGCTCCCGGGGCCTCCGCTCTTCGCGCTCGTGGGACTCTCCTTCCTGCTGTTCGCCTCCACCGCGCTCGCGATCCTCACCGCTCGCTCGCTCCGAGGGGCGGACCTGGGAACCGGCATCCACCGTTACCGCCGGCTCACCCGGCTCGGACGCGGCGGCATGGGTGAGGTGTGGCTCGCGGTGCGGACGGGCCGCGCGGGGTTTCATCGGCTCGTCGTCCTCAAGCGGATGCTGGATGAGGACTCCGAGGACCCCGCCGTCCAGCTCCACCGCTTCATCGGCGAGGCTCGCACCGCCGCGCGCCTCCATCACCCGAACATCGTGTCCGTCTATGATCTCGGGCAGATCGAGGGCGGGTGGTTCATCGTCATGGAGTACCTCAGTGGCGTGAACGTGCTCGAGCTCGTCCGGCGCGTCGAGAAAGGAAGCCGGCTGCCGCTCGAGGTGATCGTCGAGATCTCCCAGCAGGCCCTGCGCGGGCTCGCCTACGCGCATGAGCGCGGCGTGATTCATCGCGACATCAGCGCGGACAACCTCGTCGTGTCGTTCGATGGCGTGGTGAAGGTCGTCGATTTCGGGATCGCTCACGGTACCGGCGAAGCCCAGGAGCGCGTCTCCGCGAACGTCTCCGCGCCTTCCGAGAACCGGCTCACACAGGCCGGGGGCATCATCGGAAAGATGGCGTACATGCCGCCCGAGCGCCTCCAGGGAGCCGAGGCGACGGCGTCCGGCGATCTCTACGCGCTCGGCTGCGTCATCTACGAGCTGCTGTTCGGTGATCTTCCCGACTCGTCCCTGGACGGCCTCCCGCTCCCGCACATGGAGCGGCCCGACGCCCCCGCCGCATATCAGCAGCTCAGGAACGTCCTCGACATCGCGCTTCACCTGGATCCGCAGCGGCGCTTCGTCGACGCGAGGGCATTCCTGCTCGCGCTCGAGCCGGTCCGGCACGCGCTTCCGGCGGTCGAGCTCTCGAGCTGGCTGCGTGAGAACTTCGCGGAGCGCTGGACGCGCGAGCGGGAGCTGTCGGAAGCTCGGAGATCCCACGCCCGCCGAAGTGGAAGCGCTGCTCACGCGCGAGTCGGCCGTGGCGCCCGGAGCGGATTCAGAGGCAACGCGGCTGCTGGGCCCGAGAGCCGCGCCACCCGTCGGGGAGCAGACCACGCGAATCATCGAGCGTCCCCGCTGAAACCCGCCTGCCCCCCTGACCCGAAGGAGTACGCCATGGCCGCGAAAGCCTCCCCCGCGAAGAAATCCACGAAGCGCGGGGCGTCCGCGCCCGAGAGCGTCGAGACCTTCCTCGCGTCGCTCGAGCACCCGTTCAAGCAGGAGATTCTCGCGCTTCGGCAGATCATCCTCGGTGCGGATCCCCGCATCGCCGAGGGCATCAAGTGGAACGCGCCGAGCTTCCATACCTCCGAGTACTTCGCGACCTTTCAGCTTCGGGCGAAGGACGGCGTGCAGGTCATCCTGCACCTCGGGGCGAAGACGCGAGACACGGCGGCCACGGGCATCGCCATCGCCGATCCGGACGCGTTGCTCGAGTGGCTCGCCAAGGACCGGGCGTCGGTGAAGTTTCGCGACCTGAAAGACATCGCCGCGAAACGCTCCGCCTTCGCGAAGGTCCTCCGCGAGTGGCTCGCGTACGTCTAGAGGAACATCTCGATGGGATTCAACCGCGCCTCGGGCGTGGGCCGCTTCAGCCAGCCCTCGCGGACGGGCACGTCGTAGAGCCGCCCCGGGCCCAGCCGCCGCCAGAAGTGGCGCATCCCCGGCACCACCACCTTCACCACCGTCAGGCCCACGTCCGGGCGGGTCTGGTCCAGCACCACCGTCTCCAGGCCCCGCTCACGGGCCAGCCGGACGCACGTCTCCACGTCGTCGCGCAGGTCCTCGCCCCACAGCCTCGGGAAGCTGGACGCCGTCCTGATGGACCGCCTCGTGTCGGGTGACAGGTAGGAATGGTCCGCGAGCCGCGCCTCGAGCAGCCACCGCCAGGCGGAGGAATCCTCTGGCCGGGCCTGCTCGAGCCCTCGCTCGGACGGCAGCAACTGGTTGAGCTCCGTCACGGCGCGCAGCAGGGCGATCCGCGGCTCCAGGTGGGCACCGAAGCCCAGGAGGATGGCCTCGGGGGAGCCCTCCACCCGCCGGGACACGGCGGCGAACACCGGGATGCCGAGATCGCTGGTGAGATCCACCGCCCACAGCTCGCGGCCCCGCGAGCGGTAGTACTCCGCGAGCCGCTGGAGGTAGGGCTCGCCGAAGCCGTCCAAGGCCACGCCCGGGCGGCGCAGCCGGTTGTACCACCAGAGCGCCACCGCATCGCGCTCCACCAGCTCGAGGAACCCCTGGAGGATGGCCTCCTCCAACGAGTTGCCGGCGGCGCAGCCATTGGAGTCCGAGAAGACGAAGGGCGGCACGCCCGGATCCTGGAAGCCGTAGTAGCAGAACGCGGTGGCCAGATAGCGCCGGGCCCCGTGCGTCAGCGACCACGCGGGCGACCAGGAGATGCGCCGGGATGGATCGAAGCGGTGGGGTACTTCTTGAAGCTCCTCGCCGGAGGACTCGCGCTCGAGGTACTGCCGCTCACTGTAGAGGAGACAGTCCGCGGGGGAGATGGCCTCGGGCCCGAGGGCCTCGAACGTCGCGCGTCTCCGGGCCTCGTCGCCGTGGAAGACACCGCAGGCGCGCTCGAGGGCCTCGCAGAGGGCGCTCGCCCGCGCCTGGGCCACCGTCCGGCCCTTCCCGTAGCTGCGCAGCCGGTAGAGGCCTCGCAGGGCCGCCAGGCGCCGGGCGCCAGCCGCGCGGTTGGGGCCCGCGTCGAAGAGCGGCACCACGTCCGAGGGCAGCGCCTCGTCCGCCTGGAGATGCTGGACGAGTCCGGTGATGGGGCTCACGTGGTGCTCGTGACGCCTCACCGTGTGTTCGGGGTCCTCCTGCCGGTGGCCCCCATCGGAGGTGAAGACCTTGGGCCGGCGCTCCAACACGAGCGGCCGCGACTGGCTCGCGGCCACCCGCCCCGGCTCGCCGCACGCGGGACACTGGGGGCGCCTGACGACGAGGTGGCGCCGCGTCCCGAACCCGAGCAGCTCCAGGGTCACCAGCGTGTCCCGCAGGCCGTCGTCTCCCGTCACGAGACCTCGCACCACCGCCGAGGCGATCAGCCCCGCCGCCGCGCGCGCCGTGGACTCCAGCGCGGCCCGGGCGGGGCGAAGCGCGCCGGACGCTGGCCGGTGCCGGGCCACGAGGGCCTCGAGGGGGCGGTTCGCGCGGAGCCGCTGCGCCAGGCACTCCCAACACGCGCCCTGTCCTGGCACGAAACGCGGACCGAGCCAGAGCGCCTTCCCGGTGGGCCTCGCCAGGAGCCAGGGCCTCTTCGTCCGGAGTGCCTCGCGGTTCAGCTCCTCCAGCGGGGCCCGCAGGTAGTCATCGGCGAGGACGATCTTCAGCACGCTCCGTCGCCGGCCCACCCGCAGGCCCTCGGCGGCGAGCGCCTCGCGCAGAGGCTCGTCGGCGCTCTCCCCGATCGAGACCACCTCCACGGCCGACTCCGCCAACCGCCGTCGCGCGTCGCGCGGATCCACGCCCAGCGAGTGCCAGAAGGCCGCGAAGGCCGGCGGTTCATCCGGGGCCGCCTCGACGAGCACCCCCTTCTGCTCCAGCCGGCCCAGTCCGTAGTGGACCTCGGCCGCGGAGAGCGAGTCCGAGGCCGTCTCGACGATCTCCTCCACCGTCCGGCTGCCGTCGAGCAGGGGCGCCAACACGCGGAACACCTGGCCACGCAGGTGCAGGACATCATCCTCCGCCAGCAGGAGCACGCCCTCTCGTGGGAGCACCTCGACATGGAGGTGGCTGGCGAAGGTGGGGTACCGGAGCGTGCTCATCGGCCGGTGGGAATCACGCGGAGGTGACTCACCTCACCGCGAGGACCGGTGCGCTTCGCGGAGTCCTTCCGGGTACAACCCGAGCCCGGCACGGTCATCGCCCTGGCCGCCGCCGCAGAAGCAGAAGCACCCCTTGGCCATGGCCGGCGCGCTCGCACGCTCGAGACTCGAGACGTCCTCGTCGTCGAACCCCTTCGGCTTGTCCGGCAGCCCGAGCACGAGGGTCGTGTTCGGGCCCTTGCGGGTGACCTGCGTCCGGGCGTGCCCCGGGACCACCTGCACCTCGAGCCCCTCCACGGCGGGGACTCCGTGCTCCGCGAGCACGCTCGTGGGCTCCTTCAGCAGCCGCCGCTGGAAAGCCGGCTCCAACCACGCCCTGGCGACGAGCTTCGGCCACGTCTCCGCCCATTGGCGGACTGCTTGTTCGTGCGTCATGTGTCCCCTCCACACCGCGAAGTACGTCGATAGTACGCGAACGGTGTGTTCCGGTAAATGGAGCGCCCCGAGCGGGCTCACTCCTCGGGAGCGCTGCCGAGGATGAGCTCTCCCACGGAAGCCTCGGAATGGCGCTCGAGCCCTGTCGCCTCGGCGAACGCGTCGGGGCTGCCGTGACCGAGCGCGCACGCCGCCAGGCCCATGGCGGCCGCCGCGAGGGACATGGACTGATACAGCACGCCCACGTCCTTGAGGATGAGCGCGTACGCCATGGACTCGTACTTCCAGAACATCCGCTGGAAGCGGGCCGCGAGGGTGATGAGAACCTGGGGAGGAGTGGCGCCAGGGTCGAGGGTCGCTTGCTGGAGCAACCGCTCCACTTCGGCGGTCATCCCAGAGAGCCGGACGAGCCGGTGGGCTCCAGGGTCGTAGTGGTAGAGCCCGGGCTCGAGGCCCTGGCAGGTGGAGATGCTCAGGTACAGCTCCAGCTCGTAACATCCGCCGGCCCCCGGGTACGGGCGCGAGCTGAACTGCCCCCGCGGGGAGTCCACGGTGCTTCGCACCCGGGCGGTCCGGTACAGGAATTCACCGAGCTGCGCCTCGGTGAGCGGGATGGAGCCGTGGGTGCGTATCGAGCGGCGGCGCTCCATCACCTCCGCCAGCGGGGGATCCTCCGCCCGGAGCCGCTCCAGGTCCGGCACGGGAAGGGGCCGGTGCTCGTCCGTCATCGGAGGCTTCACCGCGGGGAGCGGAGCGTGCGGGCCGCGGTGGTAGGTGGCTCCGAATCCCTTGTCACGGCCATGCCTGCCCATCCGGCTGCGCGCGTGGAAGAGCAGCTCATGGAACTCCCAGGACTCCGCCCCTCCGTCCGCCTCCGCGTCCGTGCCGACGAGCATCCCGGCGCCGAGGAGCAGGGTGCAGACGCCGAGGGCCTCCGCGCGGGAGAGGCGGCAGGGCTCCAGGGGGAGGCGCGAGGGAGCCATGGCCTCCGACAGCTCCAGGCACAGCAACCGGGCGCGCCAGTCGTGGAAGACGACGCGCTCGTCGGACAGCGCGCTCTCCAGGACGAACCGCGATTCCTCCCGCCGCAGGTAGGCGAACCGGGAGAGGACATGAGGGCTGCCGGACGACAGCCTCGGGAGCTGGAGGGGCGCCCGGGAGCCAGGCGTCCACGTCGCCAGGGGGGCCTTCGCGGTCCTCGCCGTGTACGCGAGGAAGCCCCGTTGCTGGAGCCGGCCCAGGTGAAAATGCAGACGGGCCAGCGCCTCCGGACCCTCCCGCTCACTCACCGTGGCCGTGAGCCGGTTCTCGGGGGCACCTGCTCCGGACAGCAACCGGAGGGCGGCACACAGCCCGGGTGCCTTCTCGTTCAGCGCCAGGTCGCCCCAGGGCGCCCGGAGCCGCGGTGGGCCCTGGCCGGTCTCGAGGAGCGAGACCCCCTGGGCGAGGTGGAGATGGATGAGGGGCTCGGGGAGTGACATGGCGCCGTGACGGAGCGAACCGGGCGGGTGATACCGCTTCAGCCGCTGCGTCTCCTATGCTGCGTGCTCCCGCGGAACCGGAAGGGGGGACGATGAACCTGGACGAATATACGAGTTTCGATGGCCTGGGCCTCGCGGAACTGGTCCGCAAGGGCGAGGTCCAACCCAAGGAGCTCGTCCAGCTCGCACTCACGGCCATGGAGCGCGTCAATCCGCGCGTGAACGCCGTCATCCGCATGGTGTGGAGCCCGGAGCACGGCGAGTACAAGGGTTCCCGGGAGGCGCCCTTCGCCGGCGTGCCCTTCCTCATCAAGGACCTGCTCCCCCTGGCGGGCTTTCCCATGACGATGGGCTCGCGCCTGATGGAGAAGTACGTCCCCAAGGCCAACGCGCCGCTGATGGACCGTTACCTCCAGGCCGGGCTGGTGACGCTGGGAAAGACGAACCTCCCCGAGTTCGGGATGAACACCACCACCGAGCCCGTGCTGTTCGGCCCGAGCAGGAATCCGTGGAACCTCGAGCGCAGCACGGGTGGCTCGAGTGGAGGTTCGGCGGCGGCGGTGGCGGCGCGGGTGGTGCCGATCGCCCACGGCAATGACGGCGGAGGCTCCCTCCGCATCCCGGCCTCCTGCTGCGGAGTGTTCGGCTTCAAGCCCACGTCGGGCCGCACCGGCGCCAATCCCCAGGCGGACGACACGGTGGCGCATGCGCTCACCCGCTCGGTGCGGGACAGCGCCGCGCTGCTGGACGCGACGATGACCCGGGCGCTCCCGCGTCCGCCGCGCCCCTACCTGGCCGAGGTGGGCGAGCCTCCCGGACGGTTGCGCATCGCCTACACCACGACGAACCCCCATGGCGCTCCCGTGGATGCCGAGTGCGTCCAGGCCCTGGAGAAGACGGTCCGCCTGTGCCAGGAGCTCGGCCACGAGTTGGTGGAGGTCTCGCCGCGGTACCCCTCCGGGTTCGCGCTCTGCCTGGACCAGTACGTGGCCGGAGGAATCGCCCACTTCGTGAACGTCATCGCGCCGGAGCTGGCGGGGCAGCAGCCTGGCCCGGACAACGTGGAGACCGTGAACCTGCAACTGGCCGAGCTGGGCAGCACCACCACCGCGATCCATCTCATCTCCTACGAGAACAGGGTGAACGCGGCCGCCAGCGTGTTGCTCGGCGTGTTCGACAGCCACGACCTCCTGCTCACGCCCACCCTGGCGAAGACCCCCGTTCCCCTGGGCGAGCTGAAGGCGAACGCCCGGTGGCCGAATCCCCTGGACTTCCTGAACCAGGGCTATGCGTTCTCGCCGTTCTGCGCCCTCGTCAATATGTCGGGACAGCCGGCGATGTCCGTGCCCCTGCACGAGAGCGCGAACGGGCTGCCCATCGGGATGCACTTCATCGGCCGCTACGCGGACGAGACCACCCTGTTCCGGCTGGCGGGTCAGCTCGAGCAGGCCACGCCCTGGGCGGGCCGCCGTCCTCCTGTCTGCGCTGGCGCGTCCCGGCCCATTGCCGCACGCCGGCCGGACGCACGCCCCCGGCGGCACCAGGCGCGCTACCACAGGTGAGCCCGGCGTGTGGAAGCGCGCCCCTCACGCGAAGGCGGCGCTGCGCAGGACCATCACGTCGGCGAAGTCCCGGCGATGTGGCGCGAGACGGAGCGCCCCCTGCGACACCTGCTCGAGGAAGTGCTCGCCATAGTCGTTGCGAGGGCCCGAGGCGTACACGGTGATGTCCCGGGCGCGCGCGACCTCCCCGAGCGTCCGGGCCACCGCGTGCGCCACCTCTCCCCAAAAGGGGAAGTACAGATAGAACGCGGTGCCGTCCGACAGGTCCACATCGCGGACATCCGCGTGGATGAACTCCAGGTTCGACAGCGCGAAACGCTCGCTGTTGCGCCGGGCGGACTCGACGTACGACTGGCCGTACTCCACGCCCTTCACCCGGGCCGAGGAGCTCGCGGCCACGGTGATGGCGAACTTTCCGTTGCCACAGCCGAGATCATAGACCGTGTCGCGCTGTCCGGGACTCGTGATGGAGAGGAAGTCGGAGATGCGCTGGGCCCGCGAGGCCAGATTCACCTGGCCACACGGGGGCCGGTTCTGGCCGGTGGTGATGCGGGAGATGCGCAGCAGGCCATCGAGCCAGTCATCCGCCGCCGTGCTCGCGCGGCCACTCGCCTCGGTGAAGCCGAGCCCCTCCCACCGCTCCCGGAAGCAGGCCGCCGCGAGGTCTCCCGA
Organism: Archangium gephyra; assembly: GCF_049060025.1. Classification (GTDB taxonomy): domain Bacteria; phylum Myxococcota; class Myxococcia; order Myxococcales; family Myxococcaceae; genus Archangium; species Archangium gephyra_A. Next base: position 10,041,628 of record NZ_JBMEQQ010000002.1, on the reverse strand, counting down.
GCGAAGCTGCCGCGCGACGTCCTCTCCGGCCACATCCAGCGCCTCGGTCACCAGGAGGGCGCGGGCCTCCAACGCCCCCCAGAGGGCCTGGAGGCTCCGGACGGGCCCGCACGTCGAGAAGGAGCAGGTCCGGCTCCACGTTCTCCCGCACGAAGGAGAACCGCTCGAAGAGCTCCCACAGCATGCCCAGGTCCAGCGTGCGCGCCTCCTTCGATGCCAGAAGGGTCTCGGCGCGCTCGACCCACCAGGGGGCGGCGCGGGGGGTCGGGGAGGGAGAGGGCATCCCCGCAGGGTCTCACCCGGACAGGCTCCTGTCCAAAGCGAGCGCGCCCGGCCCACGCATTCCGCGTGTGCCCGCAGGGTCTCCTGGCAGGCCCTCGGCGGGTATCGGTTAGAGTCCGCCCGGACCGAAGTCCCGGAGGTGCCCATGCCCGCTGACTCCACTGCCCTGGCCCCGCTGCTCCACCAGAACGCGCTGCGCGTGCGCCAGACGAAGGAGTGGGGAGAGATCCTCACCGGCTTCGAGGGGCGCAACACGTACCAGGTGGTGGGCGACGACGGAGAGACGCTCTTCTACGCGGGCGAGGTGGGCAGCGGGCTGGGCCTGTTCCTGCTGCGCAACTTCCTCAAGGCGAAGCGGCCCTTCACCATGGAGCTGAAGAGCCCCTCGGGTGCCACGGTGTTGCGGCTGCGGCGGCCCTGGCGCTTCTGGTTCTCCACCCTGGAGGTCGAGGATGGGAACGGCCAGCTCCTGGGAACCATCCAGCAGCGCTTCCGCTTCTTCACCCGCGCCTATGACGTGCTCGGCCCCGGCGGCGAGGAGCTGGCCCACCTGAACGGGCCCTTCTTCCGCCCGTGGACGTTCGTCATCGAGGAGGGCGGCCGCGAGGTGGGCACCATCGCCAAGAAGTGGAGCGGCTTCGGCAAGGAGCTGTTCACGGACGCGGACAACTTCGGCGTCCAGTTCGACGGCCCCACGCGGGACGCGCGCCTGCGCCCGCTGGTGGTGGCCGCCACCTTCCTCATCGACTTCGTCCACTTCGAGAACCGGCACGAGAGCAAGGGCTGAGGCCCGCTCCCGCGCCAGGGCTCACTTCCCGGAGAAGGCCCGGACCATCTCCACCAGCCGGTCAATCTCCCCGGGCTGGTTGTAGAAGTGGGGCGAGATGCGGATGCGCCCGCGGCGCAGCGAGAAGCTGACATTGCGCTCGGAGAGGTGCGAGGCGAGCGCCTTCACATCCCCACGAGGCGGCAGGAAGGTGAGAATCCCCGCGCGGTGGGCGGGCACGGGCCCCGTCTCGCACCCGAAGGCGCGCAGCTCCTCGTCCAGGTGGATGAGCAGCTCCCGGATGCGGGCCTCGACGTTCTCCAGGCCCACCTCCAGCAGCAGCCCCAGCGCGGCGCCCAGCGCATAGGTGCCGGCGTAGTTCTGGCTCCCCTCCTCGAACTTCAAGGCGTCCGGGCGCAGCTCGAAGTGGGAGCGGTTGAAGTTCCAGGCATCGGTGGTGGAGCGCCAGCCGACGAGCACGGGCCGCACGCGCGGCAGCACGTCCTTGTCCACGTACAGGAAGCCGATGCCGGACACGCCGATCATCCACTTGTGGCTGTCGGCGCTGAGGAAGTGGATGCGGCTCTTCTTCACGTCCACGGGCAGGCAGCCCACGCTCTGGATGCCATCCACGCAGAAGAGGACGCCCGAGCGCTCACAGAGCGCGCCGATGGAGTCCAGGTCCGTACGGTAGCCCGAGGCGAACTGCACGGAGCTGAGGGCCACGACCCGGGTGCGCGGGGTGATCGCCGCGGCCACGGCCTCGGGGGTGACACCGCCCTCCACGGTCTCGATCTCCCGGACGGACACGCCCCGGTCGCGCAGGTGCAGCCAGGGATAGACGTTGGAGGGATACTCGATGGACGAGGCGACGGCGACCTCGTCCCCGGGCCGCCAGTCGAGCCCCTCGGCGACGAGGCCCAGGCCATGGCCCGTGTTGCGCACGAAGGCGATCTCCTCGGGCGCCGCTCCCACCATCCGTGCCGCGAGCCGACGCGTGTTCTCCGAGCGCGCCTCCCAACCGCGCTCGTAGCGCACCCCGTGCTGGAGCAGATCCTCCACCCACTCGCGCATGGCCGTGGCCACCCGCTGGCTCGTGGGCGCGACGCCCGCATGGTTGAAGTAGAGCTGCTCCTGCACGACGGGGAACTCGGAGCGGTACGCGTCGAGGTGGGGAGACGAGGTCATGGCGGGCGCATCATGCCAGGACGGCGCGCCCGTGGAGCCCCTGGCGCGCCGCCTTCGTCACCGGCTCAGCGGCCCTGACAGGCCAGCGCGAGTCCCTGCTGCATGGACGCCTGGGGCATCACGTGGCGCGCCAGCCCGGCCACGCCCTCCTGCTCGAAGGCCGCGTTGGCCTGGGCCACCGCCTCGCGCGAGTGCACCGTCACCGCCGCGCCCGAGACATCCACCACCTCCAGTGACCCGTCCACCCGCTCGCGCGCCTGCACCAGCAGCACGCCCGCCTCGTCCCGCACCGCCATGCCGTCCTCGAGCGGCTCGAAGTAGCGCACCTGGGGCGCCTCGCCCGCGCGCTCCAGCTCCACGCGCATCACCCCGTGCTGCTCGTCGCGCGACAGCCGCAGCGTGTCCGTCGGGCTCAGCTTCACCACCCGCGTCCCATCCTCCTTCGTCCCGGCGTTCGCCAGCGGGTTGCTCCCCGTCCAGAACTCCAGGCTGTTGAAGACGAGCGCGTCCACCAGCGCCCCCACCCCGTACACCGGGATGATGGTGAAGCCGAGGAACACCAGCCACCTCACGAACTTGTTGTCCGAGATGCGCTCGTTGAGGCCGTAGATGTTCCGCGTCAGCGCGAACGAACCGAAGCAGCCGGACACGTGGAGCGACAGGACGGCGGCGAACAGCGCAGCGACCAGACGAGGCGAACGCGACTTCATGAATCCTCCTTGAAGCGGACTCCGGGGGCTCCGGCCCGCTGGAGGGAGAACGTAGATCCGTGTCCGCTGGGACGTGCGGGGGATTTGAAGCGCATGGTGGAAATTGAAAAGGGCCGGCCCTCTTCCAAAGGGCCGGCCCTCTTCCAGAGGTCATGCGCTACGGCAGCGCCTTCAGCGCGTGGGCGCCACCGCGGGCTTCTTCGCGCCCTTCGTCCACTGATCCAACCAGTCCAGCACCGTCTCGTGCCACTGGATGCTGTTGGCCGGCTTCACCACCCAGTGGTTCTCGTCCGGGAAGTAGAGCAGCTTGGACGGAATGCCCCGGCGCTGCAGCACCGTGAAGGTGGACAGGCCCTGCGTGTCCACCACCCGGAAGTCCTGCCCGCCGTGGATGACCAGCATCGGCGTCTTCCACTTCGCCACGTGGTCGATCGGGTTGTGCTTCGCGTACCCCTCCGGGTTCTCCCACGGCGTCCCGCCATGCTCCCACTCGGGGAACCACAGCTCCTCCGTGTTGAAGTACGCCAGCTTCTCGTCCAGGTTGCCGTCGTGGTTCACCAGGCACCGGAAGCGCTCCGGCATCTGCCCGGCGATCCAGTTGATCATGAACCCGCCGTAGCTCGCTCCCAGCGCGCACACCTTGTCGCCGTCCAGGAAGGAGTACCGCTTCACCGCGGCCTCCAGGCCCTTCTGCAGGTCCTCCAGCGGCTTGCCGCCCCAGTCCCCCCGGATGGAGTCCGTGAAGCCCTGGCCGTAGCCCGTCGAGCCGTGGAAGTCGACCATCACCGCCGCGTAGCCCCGGCCCGCGTACGTCTGCGGGTTCCATCGGTAGTGGAAGTGGTTGCCGAAGCTGCCCTGCGGCCCACCGTGGATGAGGAACGCCACCGGGTACTTCTTCTTCGCGTCGAAATCGACCGGCTTCACCACGTAGCCGCGCACCGTCTCGCCATTCCAGCCCGGGAACTCGAACTGCTCGTAGTCCCCGAAGCGCAGGCGCGACATCGCCTCCTCGTTCACGCGCGTGAGCTGGCGCAGCTCGCTCCCGTCCGCGCGCACCGTGTAGAGGTCCGCCGGCGACTTCAGGTCATCGCGCAGGAAGGCGATGCGCCCGTCCGGCAGCGGCTGCGGCTCGGCGGCGTAGCCCGGGCCACTGAAGGCCTTCACCTGGCCGCTCGCCACGTCGATGGAGAAGGCACGGTGGTGGCCCACGTCATCCGCGGTGACGAGCACGGACTTCCCATCCGGGCTCCAGGTGAGCCCGCCGGCCGAGCGATCCCACTGCTCGGCGAGCACGCGCTCCTTGCCCTCCGGCCACGAGCGCAGCACCACGCGCAGCCGGTCCGACTCGTAACCCGGACGCGACATGGCCAGGTACGCGAGCGTCTTGCCGTCCGGGCTGAACACGGGCTGCGTGTCCGTGGCGCGGTTCTTCTCGGTGAGCTTCCGGGGCGTGCCGGCCTTGTCCACCGGGGCGAGGAAGAGATCCAGATCCGTGGACCAGGACTCGCTGTTGCCCACGTCGCGCGCGGTGAAGACGAGCCCCTTGCCATCCGGGGTGAAGGTGAACTCCTCCGGACCGCCGAAGGGCTTGGTGGGGGCATCCGCGTCCATGCCCGCCATCACGTCGCGCGGGGTGCCACTGCCGTCCACCGGCAGCACGAAGAGGTGCGAGCGCTTGCCATTGCCCCAGGTGTCCCAGTGGCGCACGAAGAGCTTGTCGTAGACCTGGCCGGTGCTCTTGCCCTGCGCCTTCTCCTTCTGGCGCTGGGTGGTGCACTCCAGCGTGGCGCAGTCGGGGTAGACCTCCAGGGCGACGGCGAGCGTCTTGCCATCTCGCGACAGGGCGAAGGCGCCCACGTCCAGGGGCAGCTTCGTGACGGCCTGGGACTCACCGCCGTCGAGCGGCAGGCGGAACACCTGCCGGGAGCCGCCGCGCGAGGAGAGGAAATAGAGGCCCTGGCCATCCGGGCTCCAGACGGGCTGGCCTTCGCTCTCGGGAGAGGAGGTGAGCTGGCGCAGGCCGCTGCCGTCGGCGTGGACGAGCCACAGGTCGGTGCGGCCCTTGTTGGCCTCCAGGTCGGTGGAGCGCAGCACGAAGGCGATGCGCTTGCCATCCGGCGACACGCTCGGACTGCTGATCCGGCGCATCGAGACCTGGTCCTGGATGGTGAAGGGCTGGGGTTTGGCGGGAGCGGCGGTCAGGGCGAGCGCCGCGAAGAGGGAGAGGGACAAGGAATCCTCCGTGCGAGTCGGCGTGGGACGGTGCCCGTTTCAACTCCGGGTGTCCACCGTTCATCCCCACCCGGCGGCACCACGGCCGCCCCTCCGGCCCCCGACCCATACCCTCCGTCGCTCTCCCCTCTCCCTCTGGGAGAGGGAGCCTGGGTCCCTCAGCCGCGGGCCGAGCGGGTCCGGGCGCGGTTCTTCGTCCCGGAGGCCGAGCGTCCCGTCTTCGCCGTGGACTTCTGCTTGCGGCTCGCCGGCGGCTTGCGGGCCGAGCCGGACGACTTCGAGGACTTCTTCTTCGACGCCTTCACCGGGGCCTTCTTCTTCCGGGGCGCCTCGTCCTTCTTCTCCTCCTGCGGGGCGAGGATGGTGCCGCGGCAGGTGGCGGCGCCGCAGCGGCAGACATAGAGCGCCTCCTCCTCCGGGCCCATGTCCTCGGTGCGGTCGTAGCCGTAGTCGTAGCTGAGCTCCTCGCCCTCGCGGATGTCGCGCAGGGCGTAGATGAAGATGCGGTCCCCCTCCAGGAAGGCCTGGCAGTTGGGGGCACACGAGTGGTTGATGAAGCGGGCGTCGTTGCCCTCGTGCGCCGCGTCGATGACCGTGTCCTCGTCCACGTTGAAGAGGAAGGTGTGGTGGCGGGACATGGCCGTGTCGTCGTAGCGCTCATCGGCCACGGCCTGGGAGATGCGCTCACCGATGTACTCGATGATTCGCGCGCCCTTGCGGATGGCTCGCGTGGCGAAGGCGCCGCGTCCCTGGATGGACGAGGGCCTCAGCTCGAAGGGCTGGGGCGTGAGGGTGGGCATCTTGCGGGAGGAGGGCTTCTTGGTGGTGGGAGCGGGCATCGGAAGAGGAAGTAGAGACGCGCCAGGAAAGGCGCGGTAGGGTGCCTCAGTCGGACCTCTGAAGAAAGAAAGGCGCTCGACGATGCGACAGTGGCTCATTCTCGGCGCGGCAAGCGCGTTCCTGTCCGTGGCGGCGGGAGCGTTCGGCGCGCACGCGCTCCGGGCAAGGCTCACCCCGGACCTCCTGACCATCTTCGAAACCGGCGCGCGCTACCACATGTACCACTCGCTGGGGCTGATCGCGATCGGTCTGCTCATGCAGACGCGCCCCAGTCCCCTGTTGAACTCCGCCGGGTGGGCCATGCTGGTGGGCATCCTCGTCTTCTCCGGCAGCCTGTACGCGCTGGCGCTCTCCGGAGTGCGCGCCCTCGGGGCCATCACCCCGCTCGGCGGGCTGGGCTTCCTCGCGGGCTGGCTGCTCTTCGCCGTCGCCGCCTGGCGGCAGGCGGGCTGAGCCACACGGCGGGGCCCCGCTCCCCCGCTCCCTCCCTCCCCGTGCTTCCGACGGGTGCAACTCCCTCTCGGGATCCCCACCGTATCCCCGGGAGGCGGGCCCTTTGGAGCGGAGCAAGCACGCATGAAGACCATCCAGGACGTGATGACGCGGGGGGTGGAGGTCGTCGGCCCCAACGCCACCCTGATGCAGGTCGCGGAGAAGATGCGGCGGTTCAACGTCGGTCCCCTCCCGGTCTGCGACGGCGACCGGCTGCTGGGCGTCGTGACGGACCGGGACCTCGTGGTGCGAGGCATCGCCATGGGGCATGACCCCCACACCTCGACGGTGTCCTCGGTGATGACCGAGGACGTGGAGTTCATCCACCTCGAGGCCAGCCTGGAGGAAGCGGCGGACCTGATGAAGGAGAAGCAGATCCGCCGGCTGCTGGTGGTGGACGGCCACAAGCACCTGGTGGGCATCCTGTCGCTGGGAGACCTGGCGCAGGAGGCGGACGACACCACCGCGGCGCGGACGCTGGAGCACATCTCCGAGCCCTCGTCGGCCTCGCACTGAGCCGGAAAGGGACTATCGTCCGGGGCGTGCACCCCAAGGACGAGAAGCTGCAACCCAGGCTGGGCACGGAGCTGCGCATGGCCCGGATGCGCCTGGAGCTCACCCAGGAGCAGGTGGCCAAGGCGGTGGGCTTCGTCCCCACCGTCTACGGCCGCATCGAGCGCGGAGACATGGTGCCCAGCACCCCCAAGCTGAAGGCGCTCTGCGCGCTGCTGGGGATCTCCGCCGATACGCTCCTGGGCACGAACCTCCAGCAAGCGCCGCCCCCCCAAGAGCCCCCGGCCCCGCCCCCCGGTGACTCCCCGGAAGCTCCGGCGCCTCGCCATGATTCTCCGCGAGCTGCCGCCCGACAGGCTCCGGCTGTTCCGCGTGGCGCTCCGGTCCATCGCCCATCCCGAGGAGGAGTGAGGCTCACCCCCCCCTTGACACCGGAGGGTGGGAAAACGTCCGGAACCGGTCATTTCTACCGATTTGCCGCCTCCTGATGTCCAACCGCCGACACATGTTGGCCCGCTCGTCCGCTTGGGCGTCAGTCAGACGACAGCGTGTTCAACCTTCGGTCTGGGTGGAAGTGAAGAGAGGCGGTAAACAAGCACGGTGTCTGATCCCCGGACGGCCCGCGCGCTCCCCGCTTCGCCCACCATGTCCTCGCCCCCCACTCTGCCGCGCGTCGATGTGCTGACCGTTGACGACACCCCGGCCAACCTCCGTGCCCTGGAGGTGCTGATGGCCGACATGGGTGCCAACATCGTCACCGCCTCCTCGGGTGACGAGGCGCTGCGCCTGCTGCTGGACAGGGACTTCGCGCTCATCCTCCTGGACGTGCAGATGCCGGGGATGGATGGCTACGAGACGGCGAGCCTCATCCGGATGCGCGAGCGCACGCGGCACATCCCCATCATCTTCATCACCGCCTACAACCGCAGCGAGGTGAACGTCTCGCGCGGCTACGAGCTGGGCGCGGTGGACTACCTCTTCAAGCCCATCGTCCCGGAGATCTTCCGCACGAAGGTGACGGTCTTCCTGGACCTGCACCGCAAGACGGAAGAGGTGCGGCGGCAGGCGGAGCTGCTGCGGCAGGCGGAGAACCGCGAGCACGAGCGCGAGCTGGCCGAGGCGCGCGCGGAGTACGAGCGCTCCCTGCTGGAGCAGGAGATGGAGCGCGAGCGCAAGGTGTCCGAGGCCCGCGAGCAGCGCGCCCAGGAGCTGGTGCGGCTGGTCAACGAGAAGGAGCAGGCCCAGTCGGCCCTGCACGAGAGCAACGCGCGGCTGCGCCTGCTGGCGGACGTGGCCAGCCGCCTGCTGAAGGGCCCCGACGGGCGCACCCTCCTCAACAGCGTCCACCACCAGATCGTCGAGCACCTGGGGCTCGAGGTCTGCATGGGCTACCTCTTCCAGGAGGGCCATGGCTCGCTGCACCTGGCGGCCCACGCGGGCATCCCCGAGGGGCTGCTCCACCGGCTGGAGCCGCTGCAGGCCGGCCAGGGCGTCGCGGGCAAGGTGGCCGCCGAGAGCCAGCGCTGGGTGCTCGACACCGGCGCCGCCGCCAACGGGCCCGTGCCGGATGCCGCGCCGGAGCTGGGACTGGCCGCGCTCGCGTGCTACCCGCTGATCAGCCAGGGCCGCGTCCTGGGCACGCTGGCCTTCGGCACGCGCACCCCGCGCACCCTCTCCGCCGACGAAATCTCCCTCATGCAGGGCGTGTGCGATCAGGTCGCCGTGGCCCTGGAGCGCGAGCGGCTCATCGGCGCGCTGCGCGAGGCGGACCGCCGCAAGGACGAGTTCCTCGCCATGCTGGCCCACGAGCTGCGCAACCCCCTGGCCCCCGTGCGCCACGCGCTCGAGGTCTTCCGGATGCGCATGTGGCAGGACGACATCATCCAGCGCACCATCGCCAGCGCGGACCGCCAGGTGGCGCACATGACGCGGCTGGTGGATGACCTGCTGGACGTCAGCCGCATCACCCGCGGCAAGGTGGAGCTCAAACCCATCCCCGTGTCCCTCGTGGACCTGGTGGAGGGCGCGGTGCAGGCCTGCGAGCCCATCGTCACCCAGCGCCGCCACGAGCTGAGCGTCTCGATGCCCTCCGAGACGGTGATGCTCAACGTGGACCCCACCCGCATGACGCAGGTGGTGGCCAACCTGCTGCACAACGCGGCCAAGTACACGCCCTCCGGCGGCCGCATCCACCTCAAGGCCGAGCGTCAGGGCGAAGAGCTCGTCCTGAGCGTGCGCGACAACGGCATCGGCCTGAAGCCGGAGATGCTCCACCGCGTCTTCGATCTCTTCGTGCAGGTGGACCCCGGCAGTGACCGGGCCCAGGGCGGGCTCGGCCTGGGCCTCACCCTGGTGCGCAGCCTCGTGGAGATGCACGGCGGCAGCGTGTCCGCCCGCAGCGAGGGCATCTCCCAGGGCAGCGAGTTCTCCGTCCGCCTCCCCCTCCCCCCCGAGGCCCCCGCGGCGCTGGCGATCCCCCACATGCTGAAGGCCGCCGCCTCCGCCAGCCAGAAGCTGCAGCCGCTGCACATCCTCCTCGTGGAGGACAACCCGGACATCCGCGAGACGCTGAAGGATCTGCTCGAGCTCCACGGCCACCGCGTGCAGGAGGCCAGCGATGGCCGCTCGGCCGTGGACCTGGTGCTCTCCGAGCGTCCCCAGGTGGCCCTGGTGGACATCGGCCTGCCCGAGCTGGACGGCTACAAGGTGGCCGAGCTCGTCCGCGCCTCCGCCGGCGGTGCGGCGACCCGGCTCGTCGCCCTCACCGGCTACGGCCACCCCGAGGACCGCAAACGCGCGCTCGAGGCGGGCTTCGACGCCCACCTCGTCAAGCCCGTGTCCTCCGACGACCTCTCTCAAGTCTTGAAGAAGCTCTGCACAGTGGCCGCCTGAGGCCGCACATCCCCCTCCCCCGGTGAACGGTGGACGGACCTCCCCGGGGTCCGTTCACCGGACAAGCATCACAGGAGACGCCCCACACCATGGCAACGCAGTCCGATAAGGCGCCCGCCGACAACGCCCTCGATCCGAAGCTCCTCCTCAAGACGCTCCAGTCCCTCCGCAAGGGTGACTTCAGCGCCCGCCTGCCCGAGGACCGGACCGGAACGACGGGGAAGATCTACGACACCTTCAACGAGGTCATCACCCTCAACCAGGCGCTGGTGCACGAGCTGGAGCGCGTCAGCACCGTGGTGGGCCGCGAGGGCCGCATCAACCAGCGCGCCACGCTCAATGGCGCCGTGGGCAGCTACCAGTCCGCCGTGGAGGCGGTGAACGCGCTCATCGCCGACCTGGCGCAGCCCACCACCGAGGTGGCCCGCGTGATCGGCGCGGTGGCCAAGGGTGACCTCACCCAGACCATGGCGCTGGAGTTCGAGGACCGCCCCCTCAAGGGCGAGTTCCTCCGCACCGCCCAGGTCGTCAACAGCACCGTGGCCCAGCTCTCCTCGTTCGCCAGCGAAGTGACCCGCGTGGCCCGCGAGGTGGGTACCGAAGGAAAGCTGGGCGGCCAGGCCGTGCTGCGCGGCGTGTCCGGCACCTGGAAGGAGCTCACCGACAGCGTGAACCTGATGGCGAGCAACCTCACCGCCCAGGTGCGTAACATCGCCGACGTGACGACCGCCGTGGCCAACGGCGACCTGTCCAAGAAGATCACCGTGGACGTGCGCGGGGAGATCGCCGAGCTGAAGCAGACCATCAACACGATGGTGGACAACCTCAACACCTTCTCCGGCGAAGTGACCCGCGTGGCCCGCGAAGTGGGTACCGAGGGCAAGCTCGGTGGCCAGGCCCAGGTGAAGGGCGTGTCCGGTACGTGGAAGGACCTCACGGACAACGTGAACTCCATGGCCAGCGGCCTCACGGCCCAGGTGCGTGACATCGCCAAGGTCGCCACCGCCGTCGCCAACGGTGACCTCGGCCAGAAGGTCACCGTGGACGTGAAGGGCGAAATCCTCGAGGCTCAAGAACACCATCAACAAGATGGTGGACAACCTGAACACCTTCTCCGGCGAGGTGACCCGCGTTGCTCGCGAGGTCGGTACCGAAGGAAAGCTGGGTGGCCAGGCCAAGGTCGAGGGCGTGTCCGGTACGTGGAAGGACCTCACGGACAGCGTGAACCAGATGGCCTCCAACCTCACCGCCCAGGTGCGTGACATCGCGGATGTCACCACGGCGGTGGCCCGCGGCGACCTCTCCAAGAAGGTCACCGTGGACGTGAAGGGCGAGATTCTCGCCCTCAAGAACACCATCAACACGATGGTGGATCAGCTCTCCTCCTTCGCTTCCGAAGTGACCCGCGTGGCTCGCGAGGTGGGGACCGAAGGAAAGCTGGGCGGCCAGGCGCAGGTGCAGGGCGTCAGCGGCACCTGGAAGGACCTGACCGACAGCGTGAACAGCATGGCCAGCGGCCTCACCGCCCAGGTGCGCGACATCGCGAAGGTCGCCACCGCGGTGGCCAACGGCGACCTCGGCCAGAAGATCACCGTGGACGTGCGCGGCGAGATTCTCGAGCTGAAGAACACCATCAACAAGATGGTGGACAACCTCAACACCTTCTCCGTCGAGGTGACGCGCGTCGCCCGCGAGGTGGGTACGGAGGGCAAGCTCGGTGGCCAGGCCCAGGTGAAGGACGTCGCCGGCACCTGGAAGGACCTCACGGACAACGTGAACCAGATGGCCTCCAACCTCACGGGCCAGGTCCGCAACATCGCCGAGGTGACCACCGCCGTGGCCCGGGGCGATCTCTCCAAGAAGATCACCGTGGACGTGAAGGGCGAGATTCTGGCCCTGAAGAACACCATCAACACGATGGTGGATCAGCTCTCGTCCTTCGCCTCGGAAGTGACCCGCGTCGCCAAGGAAGTGGGTACCGAGGGCAAGCTGGGCGGCCAGGCGCAGGTGGAAGGCGTCTCCGGTACGTGGAAGGACCTCACGGACAACGTGAACTCCATGGCCGGCAACCTCACCGCCCAGGTGCGCGACATCGCCAAGGTGACGGCCGCCGTCGCCAACGGAGACCTCTCCAAGAAGGTCACCGTGGACGTGAAGGGGGAAATCCTCGAGCTGAAGAACACCATCAACACGATGGTCGACCAGCTCTCCTCGTTCGCCTCCGAAGTGACCCGCGTGGCCCGCGAGGTGGGGACGGAAGGAAAGCTGGGCGGTCAGGCCGTCGTGCGTGGGGTCGCCGGTACGTGGAAGGACCTCACCGACAGCGTGAACAGCATGGCCAGCGGCCTCACCGCCCAGGTGCGTGACATCGCGAAGGTCGCCACGGCCGTCGCCAACGGCGACCTCGGCCAGAAGATCACCGTGGATGTGCGCGGCGAGATTCTCGAGCTGAAGAACACCATCAACACGATGGTGGACAACCTGAACACCTTCTCCGGCGAAGTGACCCGCGTGGCTCGCGAGGTGGGTACGGAAGGAAAGCTCGGCGGCCAGGCCCAGGTGAAGGGCGTGTCCGGCACGTGGAAGGACCTCACGGACAACGTGAACTCCATGGCGAGCAACCTGACCGACCAGGTGCGCAACATCGCCGAGGTGACCACCGCCGTGGCCCGTGGTGACCTGTCCAAGAAGATCACGGTGGACGTGAAGGGCGAGATCCTGGAGCTGAAGAACACCATCAACACGATGGTGGATCAGCTCTCCTCGTTCGCTTCCGAAGTGACCCGCGTCGCGAAGGAAGTGGGTACGGAAGGAAAGCTGGGCGGCCAGGCGCAGGTGAAGGGCGTCAGCGGCACCTGGAAGGACCTGACCGACAACGTGAACAGCATGGCGAGCAACCTGACCGCTCAGGTGCGCGACATCGCCAAGGTGACCACCGCCGTCGCCATGGGAGATCTCTCCAAGAAGATCACCGTGGACGTGAAGGGTGAAATCCTCGAGCTGAAGCAGACCATCAACACGATGGTGGATCAGCTCTCGTCCTTCGCCTCGGAAGTGACCCGCGTCGCTCGCGAGGTGGGTACCGAGGGCAAGCTGGGTGGCCAGGCGCAGGTGCAGGGCGTCGCCGGCATCTGGAAGGACCTCACGGACAACGTGAACAGCATGGCGAGCAACCTCACCGCCCAGGTGCGAGGCATCGCCACGGTCGTGACCGCGGTCGCCGCCGGTGACCTGAAGCGCAAGCTGGCCCTCGTCGCCAAGGGGGAGATCGCCGCCCTGGCCGACACCATCAACGGGATGATCGACACGCTGGCCACGTTCGCCGACCAGGTGACCACGGTGGCCCGCGAGGTGGGTATCGAGGGGAAGCTGGGTGGCCAGGCCAAGGTGCCCGGCGCCGCCGGTACGTGGAAGGACCTCACGGACAACGTGAACTCGATGGCCGGCTCGCTCACCACCCAGGTGCGCTCGCTCGCCGAGGTCGCCACCGCGGTGGCCAAGGGCGACCTGACCCGCAGCATCTCGGTGGAGGCCCAGGGCGAAATGGCCGCCCTGAAGGACAACATCAACCAGATGATCGCCAACCTGCGTGACACCACGCAGAAGAACACCGAGCAGGACTGGCTGAAGACGAACCTCGCGCGCTTCACCCGCCTGCTGCAGGGCCAGCGCGAGCTGGAGACCGTCTCCAAGCTCATCCTCAAGGAGCTGGCGCCGCTGGTCCAGGCGCAGCACGGCGTGTTCTACCTGATGGACGGCAGCGAGAAGAACCAGCAGCAGGCGCTGCGTCTGCTGTCCGCCTACGCCTACAAGGAGCGCAAGAGCCTCGCCAACTCCTTCAAGCTGGGCGAGGGCCTCGTGGGCCAGTGCGCCCTGGAGAAGGATCGCATCCTCCTCACCGACGTGCCGGACGACTACATCCGCATCAACAGCGGACTGGGTGAGTCCAAGCCCCTCAACATCGTCGTCCTCCCCGTCATCTTCGAGGGCCAGGTCAAGGCCGTCATCGAGCTGGCCAGCTTCTACCGGTTCAGCGAGACGCACCTGTCCTTCCTGGATCAGCTCACCGAGTCCATCGGCATCGTGCTCAACACGATCGCCGCCGGCATGCGGACGGAGGAGCTGCTCAAGCAGTCGCAGAGCCTCGCCGACGAGCTGCGCAGCCAGCAGCAGGAGCTCACCGAGACCAACCGCCGCCTGGAGCAGCAGGCCAAGAGCCTCCAGGCCTCCGAGGAGCGCCTCAAGCAGCAGCAGGAAGAGCTGCAGCAGACCAACGAGGAGGCTCGAGGAGCGCAGCCGCCTCCTCCAGGTCCAGAACATGGAGGTCGAGCGCAAGAACCGCGAAATCGAGCAGGCCAAGGTGGCCCTCGAGGAGCGCGCCCAGCAGCTCGCCCTCTCCTCGAAGTACAAGAGCGAGTTCCTGGCCAACATGAGCCACGAGCTGCGCACGCCGCTCAACAGCCTCCTCATCCTCTCCAAGCTGCTGGCCGAGAACTCCGAGGGCAACCTCAGCGGCCGTCAGGTGGAGTTCGCGCAAACCATCCACGGCGCCGGCAGCGATCTGCTCAGCCTCATCAACGACATCCTGGACCTCTCGAAGATCGAGTCCGGGACGATGAGCGTGGACGTGGACGAGGTGTCGCTCGTCAGCCTGAAGGACTTCGTGGAGCGCACCTTCCGGCAGGTGGCGGTGGACCGGAAGCTGGGCTTCAAGCTGGAGTTCGCCCAGGCCATGCCCACGCACATCCTCACGGATGGGCGCCGGCTGCAGCAGGTGCTCAAGAACCTGCTGGCCAACGCCTTCAAGTTCACCGAGGAAGGCCAGGTCACCCTGGACGTGCGCCCGGCCCGCGGCGGCTGGAGCGTGGATCACCCGGTGCTCAACCAGGGCGGCGCGGTCATGGCCTTCTCGGTCATCGACACGGGCATCGGCATCCCGGAGAACAAGCAGCGCATCATCTTCGAGGCCTTCCAGCAGGCGGATGGCACCACCAGCCGCAAGTACGGCGGCACCGGCCTGGGTCTGTCCATCAGCCGCGAAATCGCCAAGCTGCTCGGTGGCGAAATCAAGGTGTCCAGCGCCCCGGGCAAGGGCAGCACCTTCACCCTCTTCGTGCCGCAGACGTACGTGCCGGTCACCAGCACCATGCGCTCGCAGCAGCTCGCCGCCGCCAGCGCCAACCCCACCCCGTCCGAGCGGGCCACGGCCGAGGCGCGCCTCAACGCGCTGCGCGCGGAGGTGGAGACCGCGGTGCAGGACGCGGAGCTGGCCCGTGAGGAGGAGGTCGAGGACGACCGGCGCAACATCCAGCCGGGAGACCGGACGCTGCTCATCATCGAGGATGACATCGTCTTCGCCCGCATCGTGCTGAGCCTGGCCCGCGAGAAGGGCTTCAAGGGCCTGGTGGCGCTGCGCGGAGACACGGGCCTGGCCATGGCGCGCCAGTACCGGCCGGATGCCATCACCCTGGACATCGGCCTGCCCGTCATCGACGGGTGGAACCTCCTGGACCGCCTCAAGCACGACAGCCGCACCCGCCACATCCCGGTGCACATCATCTCGGCGAGCGAGGAGCAGCGCAGCCGCGGCCTGCGGTTGGGCGCCCTGGCGGTGCTGCAGAAGCCGGCCAACCGCGACGCCCTCGGCGACGCGCTGGCCCGGGTCAAGGGCTTCATCGAGCGGCCGGTGAAGAACCTGCTGGTGGTGGAGGACGATCAGCGCCAGCGCGAGAGCATCGTCACCCTCATTGGCAACGGCGACGTGAAGTCGACGGCGGTGGGCAGCGGCCAGGAAGCCCTCAACGCCATGCAGGAGCGCTACTTCGACTGCGTGGTGCTGGACCTGGGCCTGCCGGACATGACGGGCCTGCAGCTCATCGAGGCGATGAAGGCCAAGGGCCACACCCCGCCCATCATCGTCTACACGGGCAAGGAGCTGTCCGAGGAGGAGGAGACGATCCTCAAGCGCGTCACCGACGCCATCATCATCAAGAGCGTCAAGTCGCCCGAGCAGCTCCTGGACGAAACCGCGCTCTTCCTGCACCGCGTCGAGGCCAACCTGCCCGAGAACAAGCGGGCGATGATCAAGCAGGTGCACCAGAGCGATCCGGTGCTGGCTGGCAAGAAGGTGCTCGTGGTGGACGACGATGTGCGCAACATCTTCGCCCTCACCAGCGTGCTGGAGAAGCACAAGATGCAGGTGCTCTACGCGGAGAACGGCCGCAAGGGCATCGATCTCATCCGCGCCACCCCGGACCTCAACGTCGTCCTCATGGACGTGATGATGCCGGAGATGGACGGCTACGAGACCATGCGCGCCATCCGCCAGGTCAACGAGCTGAAGACGCTCCCCATCATCGCGCTCACGGCCAAGGCCATGAAGGGTGACCGGGAGAAGTGCATCGACGCGGGCGCCAGCGACTACATCACCAAGCCGGTGGAGACGGATCAGCTCCTCAGTTTGTTGCGTGTGTGGCTGTTCAAGAACTCCGAGCGTGCACACTCTGGCGGCAACGAGTAAGCACGCCGCATACGGACCGCGGAGCGGGTAACGGGCGATGAAGGAAGCGCTGGTGCGTGAGGCGGTCGAGGGCGAGGACGCCCTCGAGGACATCGAGCTGGACCTGCTCCTCCAGGGCATCATGCGGCGCTACGGCCTGGACTTCCGGGGCTACGCCCGTATGTCCCTGCGGCGGCGGGTGTGGAACATGATCCACGCCCAGAAGCTGGGGACGCTCTCCGCGCTCCAGGCCAAGGTGCTGCACGAGCCCTCCGCCATGGAGGAGCTGCTGCAGCACCTGTCGGTGAACACCACCACCATGTTCCGGGACCCGAGCTTCTTCGCGGCGTTCCGGGAGAAGGTGGTGCCCCACCTCTTCTCGGCCCCCTTCGTGCGCATCTGGCACGCGGGGTGCTCCACGGGTGAGGAAGTGTACTCGCTGGCCATCCTCCTCACGGAGGCGGGCCTGTACGAGCGCAGCCGCATCTACGCCACGGACATGAACGCGGCCGTGGTGGAGAAGGCCAAGTCGGGCATCTTCCCCATGGAGCACATGCGGGAGTACACGGCCAACTACCTGCGGGCCGGGGGCTCGTCGGCCTTCAGCGACTACTACACGGCCAACTACGATCACGCGATCTTCAAGGCCTCGCTGCGCAAGAACATCGTCTTCGCCCAGCACAACCTGGTGAGCGACGGCACCTTCAACGAGTTCAACGTCATCCTCTGCCGCAACGTGCTCATCTACTTCGGCACGGAGCTCCAGGGGCGGGTGTACCGGCTGCTGCACCAGTCGCTGCGGCGCTTCGGCGTGCTCGCCCTCGGACGCGGGGAGACGCTGCGCCACACCGTCATCGAGAACGAGTACGACGAGGTGGATGTGCAGGAGCGCCTCTACCGCCGCCGAGCCTGAGCCGGGCGCTCACTCCACGGCGGGAGGAAGGCGGTAGAGCTCGTCGATGTCCCCGTGGTGGCGCAGGCCCATGGCCTCGCGCTGCACGATGAGGTACCAGCGCTGCTTCTCCGCCTCGCCGCGCAGCTCACGGTGCCGGGCCGCCAGGCGGGCCCGCGCCGGGCCGCTCGCGCCGAGCCACCCCTGGCGCGTCTCCTCCAGTTCCACCAGCAGGGACTCCAGCCGCGAGGCCACCCGGCGCATCGCGGAGGCCTTCTCCGATTGAATCTCCACCTCGATGGCGAGCGTGGCTTCCGGGTCCTTGTAACGCAGCGACATGGGGATTGAGCTAATCGCCGTCTCCGGGGCCAGCAACCGGAGCCAGCAACCGCCGCGCGGCCGTCAGTGGGGCGCGGGAGGAAGCGGCTCATCGCGCTCGCCGAGAGGCAAATCCTGCTCCACCTTCTTGCGCACCAGCCGCTTGGTGGCGGTCTCCTCCTCCTCGGTCCGCTGGCGCCGGCGCACCAGGCCCTGCGCCTCGTCCACGAACCAGAAGAGCACCCGGAAGAAGGCGGCGATGACGGTGACGAGGATGGAGGAGAGGAACCAGCTCAGCACGCTCCCCACCCAGCCCCCCACCACCACCGGGATGGGATAGGTGCCCGTGAGCGGCACCAGCACGAAGGCCACGTAGTGCGAGGCGCAGTAGGGACAGGACACCAGGTACCCGCACCAGGTCTCCTTGCCGCCGAGCCACTCGCGCAGGGGCGCGAAGATGCGCTCCTTGGTGAGGGTCTGGGCAATGCCCATCACCACCGCGGATACGGCGAAGAGTTGAAACAGGTCCGTCATGCCGCAAAAGGTGGCAATGGACCCGGGCAGGTGCCGTAGGTCCGTCGACCACCCGACCGCGGTACAGGGGGGCGGGCAGGCAGGCCCTGCTCAGCGCGCCCGCCGCTCCTGACGATCGCGGGTCTCGGCCTGCTTGCGGCGCGAGGCCTCGGCGGCGGTCTCCGGAGGCACCAGCGCGTGCGGCCCGCGGCCGATGAGATCCTCGCGGCCGGCCTGCTGCAACGCCTCGCGGGCCAGGGGCCAGTGCTCGGGGTTCCAGAAGAGCAGCAGCGCCTTCTGCAACCGCTTCTCGCGCAGGCCCTTCGCCGTGTAGACGGGCTCCATCTTCAGCGGATCCATCCCCGTGTAGTACATGGCCGTGGCCACGGACATGGGCGTGGGGATGAAGTCCTGCACCTGGCGCGGGCGCTTGCCGTTGTGCTTCAGCCACAGCGCCAGCTCCACCATGTCCTCCAGCGCCGAGCCCGGGTGGCCACTGATGAAGTAGGGGATGTCGTACTGCTCCTTGCCGGCCTCCTCGCTGGCACAGGCGAACATGTGCTGGAAGCGCTCGAAGCTCTCGATGCCGGGCTTCTTCATCTTCTCCAGCACGCGGGGCGACACGTGCTCGGGCGCCACGGAGAGCTGTCCGCCCACGTGGTGCGCGGCGAGCTCCTTCACGTACTCGGGCGAGCGCTCGGCCAGGTCGTAGCGCACGCCGCTGGCGATGAAGACGTGTTTGACGCCCGGCTCCTCGCGCACCTGCTTCATCACGTCGATGAGCGGGCCGTGGTCCGTCCCCAGGTTCTCGCAGACCCCGGGGTGCACGCAGGACAGCTTGCGGCAGCGCTTCTCGATGTCCTCGCTCTTGCACTTGAGCTTGTACATGTTGGCCGTGGGGCCACCCAGGTCCGTGATGGTGCCGCGGAAGTCCCCCATGCGCCGCAGGGCCCGCACCTCGCGCAGCACGCTCTCGGCGCTGCGGCTCTGGATGACGCGGCCCTCGTGCTCGGTGATGGAGCAGAAGGTGCAGCCGCCGAAGCACCCGCGCATCAGCACGATGGAGTGCTTCACCGTCTCGTAGGCGGGGATGCGCTCCTTGTACATGGGGTGCGGGACGCGGTTGAACTGCAGGTCATACAGCTCGTCCATGGCCACCGACGCGCTGTCGCCCTTGCCCTCCCCGTCCTCCAGGGGCTTCGCCGGAGGGTTGAAGTAGACGGCGCGGTTGCCGTGCCGCTGCGCCAGGGCCCGCCCGTTGCCGGGGTTGGTCTCCATCTGGAAGTCGCGCGACATGCGGGCAAAGGCCAGCTTGTCCGCCACCGCCTCCTCGTAGGAGGGCAGCACCACCACCTTCTGGTCCGCGGCCCGCTTCGCCGGGTCCGCCTCCAGGGCCTTCATCTCCGCGTCGTTGATGATGTACGCGGTGCCGCGCACGTCGCGGATGTCCTCCACCCGCTCGCCCCGGCGCAGGCGGTCGGCGATCTCCCACACGGGGCGCTCGCCCATGCCGAAGACGAGCAGGTCCGCCTTGGCGTCCATGAGGATGGAGCGGCGCACCTTGTCGCTCCAGTAGTCGTAATGGGCGATGCGGCGCAGCGAGGCCTCGATGCCACCGAGGACGATGGGCACGTCCGGGAAGGCCTCGCGGCAGCGCTGGGCGTAGACGATGGAGGCGCGATCCGGCCGGCAGTTGGTGCGCCCGCCCGGGCTGTACTGGTCCTCGGAGCGGTTCTTCTTCTGCGCGGTGAGCCGGTTGAGCATCGAGTCGAGGTTGCCGGCGGCCACCCCGAAGAAGAGCCGGGGCTTGCCCAGCGCCTTGAAGGGCTCGGCCGAGTGCCAGTCCGGCTGGGAGATGATGCCCACCTTGAAGCCACGGCCCTCGAGGAAACGGGCGATGAGCACCGGGCCGAACGCGGGATGGTCCACGTACGCGTCGCCGGAGACGATGATGATGTCGAGCTGCTCCCACCCCCGGGCCTGCATGTCGGCACGGGTGACGGGGAGGAAGGGATGCGCGTAGCGGGTCTGCGTGGCCATGGGGGTACCCATCCCTCCCCTAACCCCTGAAGACCCCCGGATGCAAACGGATGCTCTCCGGGGAGGAGGACGGGTCCCCGCCTGGATGCCCGGCGAGACGGAGAGGCCTCAGCCCTGGCTCGGCTGCTGGCTGTCCGCCGCGCGCCGCCGCAGCAGGGAGGCCGCGAGCCCGGACAGGGTGCTCACCCCCATGCCCGCACAGACGCAGAGCGGGGGCAGGACGAGCAGCAGGTACTGGGCCCACTTGGTGGGCCAGAGCACCAGGAAGACCAGGCCCACCAGGGCCCAGGAGGCCCACACGGGGCGCTGACGCAGCGTGGCCGGCAGGCCAAGGGCGGCCAGGGGCAGCAGCACCCAGACGGTGGCCCCGGTGGCGAAGACGCCCTTGTGCCACTCGGTGGGGGTCGCGTGCGTCAGGTGATAGAGCGGCTGGTACCAGGGCAGCGCCGAGCGCACCACGTGCTTGCTCTGCGAGTAGTCCCAGTGGAACGTGACGGACTCCCACAGGTGCACCAGGGGGCTCCGCCAGAGGGCCGGGTGCGCGAGCAGGAACACGCCCAGCGCCGGGAGCACGAAGGCGGCCCACACACGGCCCCGGGCCCGGCCGTACCCGGCCAGGAACGGGAGGAAGGCCAGCCCCACCACCATCCCGTACGGGTACTTGCCCGCGGCCGTGAAGCCCAGCAGCGCCCCGGAGAGCGCGAGCGGCGCGAGCTGGAAGGGCTCCCCCCGCCCCGCTCCCCGGCGGGCCCGCTCGAAGGCCAGGACGGCGAGGAGGGCGAAGAGGCCGGGGACCGCCTCCAGGTAGGCCTGCGAGGTGTACTTCACATGGTACGAGTCGAACGCGAGCAGGAGCGCGCCCACGGGGTGGACCGCCCCGAGGAGGCCCACCTGGAGGATGCCCATCACCCCGGATAGCCAGCGCGTCTGCCGGAAGACGGGCACCGCGGGCTCCGGAATGGGACGGCCCACGCGCACCGTCTTCCAATCCGGCTCGGGCGTCCCGGACACCAGCAGCTCCGAGGCGTACAGGAGCTTCACCAGCGGTGGGTGCTCGAAGTTCTCCCGGTACGCCACCACCTCGCCCCAGCGGCCTCCGGCCAGCATCTCCGCGTAGCGGTACGCCAGGGGAAGGTAGATGCCCTCGTCGAAGTCCGGAGGCAGCTTCTCCACTGCCCGGGCGCGCTGCCAGGTGGCCGCCAGCAAGGCGAGGAGCACGGTGAGAAGGGCCAGGATGCGTTTGCGCGCCATCGCCGCCGCGAATAGCACAGAATGCCAACGCCCCCCATGACGCCCCCGCACAAGACGATCGTCTTCGACCTCGACGGCACGCTGGTGGACTCGCTGCCGGACATCATCGCCAGCTTCCAGTACGGCTTCACGAGCCTGGGACTGTCAGCGCCCACGGACGCGGAGGTGCGCCCGCTCATCGGCCATCCGCTCGAGGACATGTACACGCACTTCGCGCCCGCGCACGCGGCCTCGCTGTGCACCGTCTACCGGGAGCACTACGCGCGCAACTTCACCCACCGCTCGCGCCCCTACCCCGGCGTCGTCGAGCTGCTGCGGACGCTCCGGGCACGGGGCTACCGGCTGGCCATCGCCACCACCAAGCGCACCGACATGGCCCGGCGCTTCGTCGAGGCGCTCGGGCTGACGCCCGCGCTGGACCATGTGCAGGGCACCGACGGCTTTCCGCACAAGCCCGCCCCGGACGTCATCCACCGGGCCCTGGCCGCACTGGGCGCCGCCGAGGGCCTGTGGATGGTGGGCGACACCACCCATGACATCCAGGCGGGGAAGGCGGCGGGACTGCGCACCTACGCCGTCACCTGGGGCAACCATGACGCCGGGACGCTCGCCACCGCCACCCCGGACGAGCTCCAGCCGGACCTCGGGCGCCTGCTGGAGCACCTGCCCCCCATCTCCCGGGCCTGAGGGGCGGGCCTAGGGGCTACCGGCCGCCTGCGAGTCGTCCTCGTGTGCGTGGGCCTTCTGCTCCCGGTACTCGCCGATGTGCTCGTAGACGCTCTCCGGGAACTGGAGATCCTTGTAGACGTTGCAGGCGTCCGGATCCTCCGCGTTGGGGCAGATGGGGAACTCCTGCTGCGCCTGGAACTGGAGCACCTTCTCGCGCCGGGGTGGGCTGTAGTCGCGCCCCTTCACCTGCTCGATGAGCGAGATGGCCTGCCGCTCGTCGAAGGCGGGATCCTGCAGGAGCGTGTCGCGCAGCTCCGTCTCGTCGAGGAAGTGCCGCGCCACCATGGCGAAGACGAGCCGGCCGTAGTGGCCGATGTCCTGACCCGCGTCGAGCGAGTCCAGCAGGTGCGCCATCATCCCGTTCTTCCGGAGCGCCTCCCGTCCGCTGCTGCTCCGGGTCTGCTTGCGTGCACGTGCCATGGCTGAAGTCCTCTCGTGGAAGCCGGCCGAACCGCGTCACCTGAAAGTGCGTTCAGGCCGTTTCATCGAAAGTAGGCACCCTGCGAAGCGGGGCCAGGGGTCCACGGGGGCCGTCTGGCGGGCAGGCACCCGGGCCGCCGCGAGCGCCTCAGCGCGGTGAGGAAGGAGTGAGCGCGGCCTCCTGGGTGCCCGCCCCCTCGGTGGCGGCCTCGTAGGCCGCGGCATAGCCGGGGTGGTTGGTGCCCATGAGCCGGTCCCACACGTTGAAGTAGAGGCCGAAGTTCCAGTTCGTCTTCTGGTGGTGCTGGTGGTGGTGGGTCGTCGTGTTGAAGATCCACCCCAGCGGCGAGCGCAGGAATCCGCGCGGGTACATCTCGAAGCCGAGGTGTCCCGTGACGTTGATGAGGAGCTGGATGGTCAGGAAGAGGATGAACGCATCGCGGTGCACCGGCAGCGTGAGCGCGATGAGCGGAGCAATCCCCGTCTCGATGATGGCCTCCAGCGGGTGGAAGGCGTAGGCGGCGAGCGGCGAGGGATTGTTCGACAGGTGGTGCACCCGGTGGACGTACTTGAAGATGCGCTTCCAGTGCATGAAGCGGTGCGTCCAGTAGAAGTACGTGTCGTGGAGGATGAGCATCACCGGGATGGACAGGATGAACCACACCGTCCCGTACCGGTCATCGTGGTAGATGCGGGACACCCCGGCCCGGGCGAGCACGTACATGAGCACGCCCGTGAGCCCGAAGATGCCCAGGCTCACCACCGAGTAGAACACCTCCCTGCGCGCCTGCGCCGTGCTGACGGGCCCCGGGCCGAGCCGCCGTGACAGCGCGCCCTTGGGCGTCCACCGGTGGAAGAGCAGGAACAGCGGGACGGAGAAGACCACGTAGCGCAGCAGGTTGATGCCGAAGACGAAGAGCGCGACCTCGACGGGCGAGCGCGTGAGCATGACGGGCATACGGGCCTCCAGACGGCTCGATAGCCTACTGCTTTCCACTTCCAGGACGAACGCCCACCGAAGCGCCTTCCCCAAGGGCATGGGGATGCTATGTCCTCGCCCCCATGTCCCCTCTCTCCAGCCTGACCCAGTCCCTCAACCGCCTCGCCTCGGCCGAGACCCTGCGCCGCGCGTGGGGCGTGCTGCGCCATGCCCCCGGTGGAGGAGTCCTCATGGGGCAGATCCTCGGCAACCTCGCGCCCTATACCGGCACCATCCGCCCGGAGGTCCTCACCCTCGAGGAGGGCTATGCCCGGGTGCGGATGCGCGACCGGCGCGCCGTGCGCAACCACCTGCGCTCGGTGCACGCCATCGCGTTGATGAACCTGGGAGAGGTGGCCACCGGCGTGGCGATGATGTCCGCCCTGCCCGAGGGCATGCGGGGCATCATCACCCACCTGGAGATGGACTACCTGCGCAAGGCCCGCGGTTCCATCACCGCCGAGTGCCGGGCGCCCCTCGCCACCGCGGGCGAGCGTCATGAGTACGACGTCCAGGCCGACCTCACCGATGAGGCCGGCGAGGTGGTGGCCCGGGCCCGCGCGCGCTGGCTGATCGGCCCCGCCTCGCACTGACGCCCGCCCCACCGCGAGCGTTGGTGAAGAAACGAAAGTGGCCAGAGGCCGGGACACCCTGAATCATCCAGGGCATGCTGGCTGCTTTCGCCGCCGGCCCGGAGGTTCTCATGGCGTCCCCCGTGTTCGGATTCGCCGATCTGCACTGCCACCTGATGGCGCACCTGGGTTTTGGCGGGCACCTGCTCGCCGGATTCCCGGATGGGAAGATGGAGCAGGCGCTCGCCCGCTGTGACATCCATCTCCACGGCAAGTGGGGCCTTGGCAACTTCGGCAAGGACTGGCCGTTGGTGCAGGCCTTCATCGAGGGTGGACTCGGCCACGGCCCCTGTGGCCATGGCACCTATGCCGACTGGCCCACCTTCAACACGCTCATCCACCAGCAGATGTTCGTGGACTGGCTGCAGCGGGCCCATGCCGGGGGGCTGCGGCTGCTGTGCAGCGTGGCCGTCAACAACGAGCTGCTGGCCGAGGAGTGCCACCACCCCGACAAGGACGAGTCCTCCATCGAGAAGCAGATGCGCGAGCTGCGCCGCTTCACCGAGCGGCACGCGGACTGGATGGGGCTGGCCCTGAGCGCCTCGCAGGCCCGCCAGCTCATCACCGCGGGCAAGCTCGCCGTGGTGGCCGGTGTGGAGGTGGACTCCCTGGACAGCCTCCTGGGTGACCGCGAGACGCTCAACAAACAGCCCCTCTCGCTGGAGCAGCTCCCCCGCATCCTGCGCTGGCTGAGGGACCTGGGCTTCCGGATGATGACGCCGCTGCACCTGGCCAACAACAGCTTCGGTGGCGCCGCCGTCTACGACGACAAGTTCAACCTGCTCAACCACTTCCTGCGCGGGCGCTTCTTCGACGTGCAGGGCGCCGCCGACGTGGGCTTCCGGCTCGGGCAGGACATGGAGACGCAGACGAAGGCGGCCGTCATGCTCTACGAAGTGACGCGCCGGGCGCACTACCCGAAGGGCTATGCCCTCAACGCGCCGGGCCAGGGCCACGTCAACCAGCTCGGACTCACCTCCACGGGCCGGGCCTTCCTGCGCGAGGCCATGCGCCAGGGCTTCATCCTCGACGTGGAGCACATGTCCGAGCGCTGCACCAACGAGGTGCTCGACCTGGCCGGGCAGTCGCGCTACCCCGTCGTCGCCTCGCACTGCGCCTTCCGCGAGCAGGGCCTCGAGCCCCACGAGACGAGCCTCAAGGCCAAGCGCGCGAACGAGTACATGAAGACGCGCGGCCAGGCGCGGCGCATCCTCGAGCTGGGCGGACTGCTGGGCCCCATCACCAACCAGCACGAGCTGAAGGACTTCCCCGGCGGCACGGTGGACAACGACTGCGCGCGCTCGTCCAAGACGTGGGCCCAGTCCTACCAATACGCCCTCTCCCTGCTGCGCGAGGTGGGCTCCGGCGGGGTTGCGGTGGGCACCGACTTCAACGGCCTCAACCAACAGCCGGGCCCCCGCTACGGGCCCCACGCCGCCTCCGGGCTGAAGGATGACAAGCTCCGGGAGAAGCGGCGCCCCGTGCAGCAGATGCTGCAGCGCAACAAGCCGCCCCTGCCCTACTCGGGCACCATGTACCGCACGGACACGCCCTTCCTGAAGGCACGCGCCGGCTCCCGCGAGTTCGACTTCAACACCGACGGGCTGGCCCACGTCGGCCTGCTGCCGGACTTCCTCCGGGACCTCGTCCACGTGGGCATGACCGACGCGCAGATGGATCCGCTCTTCTCCTCGGCCGAGGCCTTCCTGCGCATGTGGGAGTCCTGCGAGACGCGGGGCGCGGACCTCCTCGCGGGCGAGCTGGTGGACGCGGCGATTCCCAGGTTCAACCCCGCCGGTTGAGCCCGGCTGGGAATAGAAAAAGCCGCCGGGTGTCGTGGGGGCAGCCAGGGAGCCGGGCCGTCATTGGCTCGGCCGCCTTCCCTGCGCCAAGCCCCTCGATTCCCGACCATGACCACTTCCCGAAGGCAGTTCCTCCAGTACTCCCTGGCCGCGGCCGCGCTGACGGCATGCGCCCCGGGCATGCGGGCCGCGTCCGGAGATGGCCGCCCCGTCTCCAAGAAGAAGATCCTCGTCCTCGGTGGCACGGGCTTCCTCGGCCCGGCCTTCGTCACCGCGGCCCAGGCGCGCGGACACTCGCTGACGCTCTTCAACCGCGGCAAGACCCGGCCGGAAGCTCTTCCCGGACGTGGAGAAGTTGCAGGGCGATAGAGATCCCAACAAGGGCGAGGGCCTCAAGGCCCTCGAGGGCCGCTCGTTCGACGCCGTCCTCGACACCTCGGGCTACTACCCGCGCATGGTCGGAGCCTCGGCGGCCCTGCTCGCCCCCCACGTCGGACAGTACCTCTTCATCTCCAGCGTCTCGGCCTACGCGAAGAACGACACGCCCCACGCGGACGAGACCGCCGCGACCGCCACGCTCGCCGACCCGAACGTCGAGACGATGGGCAAGAACTACGAGAACTACGGCGGGCTGAAGCGCGCGTGCGAGGAAGCCGCGGAGAAGGCCTTTCCTGGCCGTGCCACCATCGTCCGCCCGGGCTACATCGTCGGCCCGGAGGACCGTTCGGACCGCTACACGTACTTCGCCCGGCGCTACGAGCAGGGCGGCGAGATGCTCGCGCCGGGCAGCCCGTCGGATCCGTTGCAGATCATCGACGTGCGCGACCTGGCCGAGTGGCTCGTGCTGCTGGTGGAGCGCAACACCACGGGTGTCTTCAACGCCGTGGGACCGGAGAAGCCCTGGAGCATGGGCGAGATGTTCGCGGCCTGTCGGGAAGTGACGGGCAAGGACACGAAGCTCATCTGGGTGCCCGGCGAGTTCCTCCTGAAGAACGGCGAGGACGGCGAGGGCGCCCTCCCCATCTGGGCGCCGGCCTTCGGGACCTACGCGGGCATGCACCTGCGCAGCAACACCCGGGCGGTGCAGGCCGGGCTGAAGTTCCGCTCGCCCGTCGTCACCACCCGGGACTCGCTCGAGTGGTTCAAGAGCCAGCCCGAGGAACGCCGCAACAAGCCACGCGCCGGGCTCACCCCCGAGCGTGAAGCGGAGCTGCTCTCGCTCTGGGCCAAGGCCCAGCAGGGCACACCGGCTCCGGCGGCCCAGGGCGGCTGAGCGCCACATGGCCCTCGGGGAGGGGCGGCTTCCTCCCCGGACCGTGCGGGAGTGGACGGCACTACCGCCCTCGGGTCCCCCACGAGCAGGCAGGCAACCCCCACGCGGTCCTTCCGGAGCGGGACACTGCGGACGAACGCCCGTTGCCGCTCCGCGAGGGAGCATCACCTTTGCGCGAGTCATCTCCTGCAGGAGGCGCAAACGCATGGCGAACACCAGCGATGTCGAGACGCTCAACTCCTTCCTTCGCGGTGAAATCTCGGCGGTGGAGACCTACCGCCAGGCCATCGGACACGTGTCGGATGAGCGGATTCGCAGCCAACTGGAGGACTGCCTGCACGACCACGAGCACCGCGTGGAGTCCATCCGCGAGCGCGTCGAGAAACTCGGAGGCAAGCCCGTGGGGAGCTCCGGTGTCTGGGGCACCTTCGCGAAGCTGGTGCAGGGCGGCGCGGATCTCCTCGGTGAGAAGACGGCCATCCAGGCCCTCGAGGAAGGTGAGGACCACGGCCTCGCGGACTACCAGCGCGACCTGGACAAGACGCACGGCGAGGCCCGCCGCTTCGTCCGCATGGAGCTGCTGCCCGCGCAGAAGCGCACCCACGAGCGGCTGAGCCGTCTCAAGAAGACCCTGCACTGACAGGAGGACGGCGTGGACGGGACAGCGCCGCCCACGCCACCGCCAGCACGGTGAGCACCGAGAGGAGCACCGCCGGACGCGCTCCTCGCGAGGGTCCGAAGCGCAGCACCACCTCGCCCGGGCCCGCGCGCAGCTTCATCAGCCGCGCGCCCTCGACGAGCGCCGGCTCGAGAGGCACCACCTGGCCCTCGCGCGTGGCCTTCCATTCGGGGGCCCAGCCCATCCACAGCAGCACCTCGGTGGACTCGGGTCCGGCGAGGCGCAGGCGCACCGCCTCCTCTTCCCAGGACAGCACCTCCGCGGCCGCGCCGGGTGTCGAGGCGCTCACCCGGGGGAGCGGCCGCACCTCGCGCACCTCGAAGCGGCCCCACCGCGCGAGCACCGGCAGCCCGGCCAGCGGTCCACTCGCGGGCGCATCCATCAGCACCGCCGTCACCCCCAGGTGGCCCAGCATGCGTGGCTCCTGGGTGCTGAACTTGCCACCGAAGACGGTGGCCGGCGTGTAGCCCACCTTGAAGAAGGGGCGCTCCAGCCACGGCACCGCCAGCAGCAGGCAGTGGTGGTGCTCGGAGGGGTTGTAGAGCGCCCACCGGCCCTGCCCCAGGCGCGGGCCGCTCTCCCGCAGCAGCCGTGCCAGTCCGGCCTCCTCCTCCGCCGTGTAGCACTGGAATTGCTTCGGCGCCTCCGACGTACCGCCCGGGGGATCCCCCCCCCGGAAACGCCACACCCCGAGGCCCGCGCACAGCAGCAGCCCCAGCGTCCCCGCCACCCACCGGCGGCCCTCGCGCAGCGCGGCCACCCACTCCCTCACGGACAGGACCGCGAGCCCCACCAGGAACAGGCGCCCCACCGCCCGGAAGCGCACCACCTGCACGCCCTCGATGGCCCGGTGCTTCTCCAATCCCAGGAGCCGGTACGGCCATTCCGTCGTCAGCAACAGCGCGCCCCAGGTGGCGAGCACCAGCCAGCGCCCACGCGGGCCTCCCTTCCACCACGCCACCCCCGAGCCCACCACGGCCAGCGGCCCCACCCAGCCCGGCAGCCCCGGCACCAGCTCGCCGCCCCACACCCCACTCCACAGCTTCGCCAGGGGCTGCGGCATCGCGCCCACGTGCTCGGCCTGCTCGCCCCGGAGGAGGAAGGGAATGAGCCACCACGCCGCGAGCCCCAGGCCCACGGCGGACACGGCCAGCCACCGCCTCGGCGCGATAAGTCCGCCGCCCGCCTCCCGCCAGAAGACGGCCACCTGCAGCGCGGCCAACGGGAAGAAGAGGACGAGCGCGAAGGGATGGGCCAGCAGCGCCAGGCCCAGCAGGACTCCGGGGATGAGGGCCTCGCGGCGTCCGCCTCGCACCAGACAGTCCGGCAGCCGGGCGAGGGCCGTCAGCACCAGGGCCACGGACGCCCCGAAGGGCCAGACTCCCATGTCGAGGTACCAGTGACGGCCTCCCGCGTACGTCCCGCCCCGGTCCACGAAGAGACAGAGGCCCAGGGCCACCAGCGCCCAGAAGGGGCCAAGCACCGGACGCAGGAGCACGAAGAGCGCCAGCGCGAAGCCCCCGAGGAACACCCCCAGGACGACGCAGTAGCTCCCATCCCACCCCAGGAGGCCGCCGGTGAGCAGGTGGAGGGAAGCGACAGAGAGGTTGGCGAGCGGTGGGTAGAAGGCGTTGGCGGGGTGTCCCGCGAACTGGAAATCACTCCAGCCCACCAGCCGCCCGGAGCGCAGCAGGAGCTCGGCCTCCGCCGCGTTGGCCAGGTGCACGTTGTGGTCGGCCGAGTGCGGCGGACTCCCCCACCACACCGAGGGCCACGCCAGCGTCCCGAGCAGCACCGCCAGGAGTGGCGCCCAGCGGCCCAGGTCCTTCACGCCCATGTCCATCCCATGGGCCATGTACACTACACCCGATGGAGAACCCGCTGCCCAGGGTCTGCCCCCGCTGTGGTGAGCCGCGCATCCTCGCGCCGGAGTGCCCGAGGTGCGGCGTCCTCTACGCCAAGGCGGAGGCCCGGGCCGCACAGCTCACCGCTGCCCCTGCTGCCCCGGCCCCCGAGCCTGCCCCGGCCCCGGGGGAGACCCCGGTCCCCTTCCCTCCCGCGGGCACGTTCTGGAATGGGGACGTGGAGGAGGCGCGGAGCGAGCTGCGGGTCCGCCTGTTCGCCCTCCCCGTCGCGTTGGCCGTGGCGTGGGTGCTCGTGAACTCGCCCATGTGGGGCAGCCTGCTGCGCATCTTCCTCTCCATGTGGATCCACGAGCTGGGCCACGCCGTCACCGCCTGGTTCTGCGGCTTTCCCTCCATGCCCGGCCCCTGGGTCACCCGCACCGGCGAGGAGCGCTCCACCGTCGTCTTCCTGGTGATAGCCACCGTGCTCGGAGGGATGATCCTCCGCGGCTACCTCACCCGGAACCGTCTTTGGATGATCGCGGGCGCCACGGGGCTCGTCCTCCAGTTCGTGGGCACGATGGTGCTGTCCCCCGGGAAGGGCCGGATGCTCGTCGTGTTCGGAGGCGACGCCGGGTGCCTCGTGCTCGGCAGCCTCCTCATGACGACCGTCTACGCGCCCAGGGACTCCGCCCTCCGCCGGGGCGCGCTGCACTGGGGCTACCTGGCCATCGGCGCCGCGGCCTTCATGGATTCCTTCTCGCAATGGTGGGCCGCCCGGACCGACTTCGCGCGGATTCCCTTCGGCGAGATGGAGAACGTCGGGCTGAGTGACGCCTCCAAGCTCGTCGACGTCTACGGCTGGGGAGAGCTCGAGCTCATCCGGCGCTACACCTGGCTGGGGCTGGCCTGCCTGGCGGCGCTCGCCATCCTGTACGGGGTGGGATTGAACCGCGCCCGCGCCGGGCTGCGCGCGGGCGAGCGGTAACCGGGCCTCAGGAGCCGCGGGAGCGGGCCTGGGTGCCACCGTCTCCCTTGGCCAGCGCCTGGATGGACTGGATGCGCCGCTCCGCCTCCTGGGCATCCAGGAAGATGTGCAACATGTCGCGGATGGTCGGCAGCGCCCGCGTCAGCGACGTGGCGGTGAGGAGCTGAGGGTCCACCCCGGCCTTGCGGCACGCGCGCGTCATGGTGGAGGCGGCGATGACGGGAGACAGGCCACAGCGCGCCACCAGGGCATCGAAGAGAGCGCCCGGCATCGCCCCCGCGGACGGCGCGGGAGCGGAGGACGGCGCCGAGGCCGAGGCCGGAATCACGGCATGGTGTGCGCCGGACGGGGTGCGCGGAATGGGAGGGAAGGAGCCCGACGGGTTCCGCGGCATGGGCGCGGAAGGTGCGGCCTGCTGCTCGGACTCCGCCCGGCGCCGCAGCTCGGTGCGCACCTGCGCGCGCAGCACCTCGATGTCCTCCGTCTTGGAGCAGAAGGCATCCACCTTCACCGCCAGCGCCTCGGAGATGAGCTTCGCGTCGAAGCCGGCCGTCAGCCCCACCACGGCCACCTGGGCCGTGCCCGGCAGCGTCCTCACCGAGCGCACCCACTCCGGCCCGTCCAGCCCCGGCATTTCCAAGTCCAACAGGATGCAGTCCACCGGCTGGGCTTCCAGCAGCCGCATGGCGTCGTCGCCGGACTCGGCGATGATGACGTCATGGCCGTCCTTGCGCAGCGCATCCGAGGCGCGGTGACGGAAGTCGATGCGGCCATCCACCACCATCACCCGCCGGCGCCTGCCGGCCGACACCAGCCGCGGCGTGCCATCCTGCTCGGGCACCTGCGTCAGCTCGTGGGCCCGGCGCACCACGTACGCCGGATCATACGGCTTGCCCACGTAGTCATTGGCCCCGTGAGACAGGCCCTTGAGCCGCTGCATCACCGCGGCCTTGGTGGACAGCATCAACACGGGCAGGTGCGACGTCCGGGGGGCGCGGCGCAGCTCCTCCAGCAACTCCACGCCCTCTCCATCCGGCAGCACCATGTCCAGGATGAGCAGGTCGAATTCCCCCTCGCTCAGCGCTTTGCGGGCGGCCGCGAGGCTCTCGCACAAGGTGGTGCCAAAGCCAGCGGCGCTCAACACCCCGCGCATGTCCGCGCGGACCGTCGCGCTGTCGTCCACGATGAGCACACGTGCCTTCATGCCGTTCCTTCCCTGGCTCCTGCTCGGGCGAGCGCCGTCAACAGGGGGGGAATCTCCGTCAGCTCCGTCACATGCTGAGCGGCCCCCAGCCGAATGGCCTCGCGCGGCATGCCGAATACCACGCAGGAGGATTCATCCTCCACCACCGTGGCGGCTCCCGCGCGTCTGAGCGCCGCCAACCCCTCCGCCCCATCCCGTCCCATGCCCGTCAGCAGGCAGCCGATGGCGGCTGCCCCCACTTCCCGGGCCACGGACTCGAAAAGCTCGTCCACCGAGGGCCGGCACGAGTGCCGCTCCGGCCCGTCCACCAGCCGCAACCGGCCACTGCGCACCACCAGGTGCCGGTTGCCCGGCGCCATCCTCACCGTCACCCGGCCCGGCATCGGCAGCGCCTCCCCATCCACCGCATTGCGCACCATCAAGCCGCTCTGCCCTTCCAGCCACTCGGCCATGGCGGTGTCGAAGTGTTCAGTAATATGCAACACCAGCAGCACCGGCAGGGGGAAGGCCGGGGGCAGCGAGCGGAGGATGTGGCGCACGGCCGCCGGCCCACCCGTCGAGGCCCCCATCACCAGCAGGCGCGGGGGCACGAGGGGTGCCGGCACTCGCGGCGGCGCGTGGGGCGTCTCCTGCCGCAGCCGGGCCCGGACATGGGTGATGACGCGCACGCGCGAGGCCACCCTCACCCGCGACAGCAGCATCTGCATCCATTTGGAGTCCAGCAGGCCCGAGGGCTTGTCCACCGCGTCCACCGCGCCCGCGGCCAGCGCATCCATCGTCCGCAGGCCCTCGGTGCGATTCTCAGCCGCCGAGAGGACGACGATGGGGGTGGGACAGTGGGCCATGATGAGCTCGGTGGCCCGCAGCCCGTCCACCTTGGGCATCACCAGGTCCATCGTCACCACGTCCGGGCGCAGGCGCTGGCACTGCTCGAAGGCCTGCTGGCCATCGGCCGCCTCGCCCACCACGTCGCACGAGGTATCCAGCGCGAAGCCATCCGCCAGCCGGCGGCGCACCGTCAGCGAGTCGTCCACGACGAGAACCCGCAGACGGTTCATGCCGGCCTCCGTCCGGTGGCGATCAACCGGGCCACCGTGTCCAGGTAGCTGTGCTGCTGGAACTCGCCCTTGACGATGTAGGCGGACACCCCCGCCTCCTTGCCGCGCCGCTTGTCCTCGTCCGTGGCCAGCGAGGACACCATGAGGATGGGCAGCCCCTGCAGGGCGGGAATGGAGCGGATGCGCCGGGTGACGTCCAACCCCGTCATGCCCGGCATCTCCACGTCGACGATGAGCAGGGCGTGGCCGCCGCGCTGAATCTTCTCCAGGCCCTCCTCGCCGGAGGCGGCCAGCTCCACCTGGTAGCCGGCGGCCTCGAGGATGCTCTTCTCCAGCATGCGGGTGGTGACGGAGTCGTCCACCACGAGGATGAGGTGCTTCTGCGACGGGCGCGCCTTGGGGACGCCGCCCGAGGAGCCCTGGTGCACCAGCCGCACCAGGCCGGCCGCGTCCAGCAGCAGCAGGGGCACGCCCTGCTCGTCGAAGCTCGCCCCGGCCACCAGCGGCAGGGCGGGCACACTGGAGGGCAGCGGCCGGCTCACCCGGCGGGAAATGCCCAGCAGCCGCTCCACGCCCACCGCGGCCCGTCCCACGGAGCCCGCGTTGAGCACCAGCACGGACCAGGCGCGGGGCCGCTGCGCGCCCGGGTTCCCCATCGCATCCAGCAGCGGGAGGAAGGGCAACACCTCGCCACCGAAGGCAATGGAGGCGCGCGATCCCGTCCAGTTGACGGCCTCGGCGGGCAGGTGGAGGGCGCCGCTCAGCGACTCCAGGGGGACGAGCATGCGCTGCCCGCCCGCCTCCACGCCCAGCACCTCCAACGAGGCCAGCGTGAGGGGCACCTCGAGCGTGATGCAGGTGCCCAGCCCCGGCCGGGAGGAGATCTGCACGTCGCCCTTGAAGCGGCGCACCATGTCGCGCACCACGTCCAGCCCCACGCCGCGGCCGGACACCTCGGTGACGCTGCGAGCGGTGCTGAAACCGGACTGGAAGAGCAACTCCAGCAGCCCCTGCTCGTCCAGGGCGTCCACTTCAGCGGGGGAGACCACGCCGCGCTCCAACGCCACCTGGCGCACCCGCCCCAGGTCCACGCCGCGCCCGTCGTCCTCGCACACGAAGGAGACGCGCCCGCCGCGCCGTTGCACCTTCAGCGAGAAGCGGCCCGTGGGGGACTTGCCCACCGCCCGGCGCTCGTCGGGCGTCTCCAGCCCGTGGTCCACCGCGTTGCGCACCACGTGCACCAGCGCCTGGCGCACCGCCGCCAGCACGTGCCCATCAATCTGGGTGTCCCCGCCCTCGGTGTGGACCTCCACCTGGCGCCCCAGCGAGGCGGCCGCGTCGCGCGCGGCCAGCTCCAGCGGGCCGAAGAGCGTCTGCGTGGGGACGAGCCGCAGGGTGTTGGCCCCGTCGCGCAGGCGCCCCAGCTCCGACTCCACCTGCCCCAGGCCGCCACCCAACTGCCGCCCCGCCTTCACCAGCGAGGAGCGCAGGCTCTCGGTCACGGACAACACGCGCGACAGCCAGCGGGCACGCTCCGCGGGCGAGCCACTGGAGGCCACCGGCGCGGTGAGCTGCTCGATGAGGGTGTCCGCACCGTGGTGCGCCTGCGCCAGCGACTCCACCACGCCGCGCAGGCCGCCGAGCTGCACCACCGCCTCGGACAGGCCCTCCAGCAGCGTGTCCAGGCGCGCCAGCTCCACGCGCACCACCTCGGAGGACGGGCCGCCCTCGGGGCCCGCCACCGCCGCGGTCACGGCCGCCACCGCCTCCTCGGCCTGGGCCGTCTCGGCGGACACCGGCGGGGGTGCATCCAGCGCGTCCAGGGCCTCCGCCATCTGCCCCACCAGGCGCAGGAACTCGTGCACGCTGTCGACGGGCAGGGCCTGGCCGTTGCTGCGGTAGGGCGTCAGCGCGTCTTCCACCGCGTGCGCCATCTCCGCCAGGGGCGCCTGCCCCACCACCCGCGCGGCCCCCTTCAGGGTATGCGCATAGCGGAAGAGCCTCCGGCACGATCTGGGCGCTGCTCTCACCGTCGGCCAGGGTGAACAGGCCCTGCGTGAGCTGCTCGATGAGCTCCCGGGCCTCGATACGGAAATAACGGTAGGGGTCGTTGTCGAGGCTCATGCGGAGGCGCGGGCGTCGATGATGGCATGGAGCTGCTTGGAAAGCTGGATGAGCCGGGTGGCCGTCTGCAACGTCTGCGCGGAGCTGGACTCCACCTGACGCGCCGTCTGCGCCACCTCGAGGATGGCGGTATTCACCTGCTCCACCGCCGTCGTCTGCTGCTGGGTGCTCAGCTCGATTTCCCGCGCCACGTCCAGGTTGGCGCGCACCAACTCGGTGATGCGCCGGAAACTGCCGGCCACATCGGTGAATTGCTTCGTGCTGCTCAACACCGCCTTGGAGCCGTCCTCGGTGGCCATGATGGTGGTGTTGGAGGCGGCGCGGATCTCATCGATGAGCACGCGGATGTCCTTGGTGGCCCCACCCACGCGATCCGCCAGCTTGCGGATTTCATCGGCCACCACGGCGAAGCGCCTGCCGTGCTCCCCCGCCCCGGCGCTCTCGATGGTGGCGTTGATGGCCAGGATGTTCGTCTGCTCGGCCAGGTCGTTGATGATGTCCACGATACCGCCAATCTCCTGCGAGCGCTTGCCCAGCTCCAGCATGTGATTGACGATGGCGTCCACCTGGCGGCTCACCACGTCGATGGCTTCCTGGGCATGCAGCACCGTGTCGTTGCCCTGACGGGCGGCGCCGGCCGTCTCGTCCGCCACGCGCGCCACCTGCTGCGCGCTGCCGGCGATCTGCCGCGAGGTGGCCAGCAGCTCCTTGACGGTGGTGGAGATCTCCGTGGTGGACGAGGCCTGCTCCCGCGCGCCCGTGGCCTGCTGCGAGGCCGCCGACTGGAAGCTCGGACGAGGAGCCCTGCATCTGCTCGATGGCCGAGCCGATCTTCTTCTGCAGCCCGGTGCCGACCAGGGCGGCCGCCAGCATCACCAGGAGGATGGCCACGCCGCCGCCCCACTTGAACAGCCCCTCGAAAGAAGCCGAGTCCCGCAGCAGTTGCTCATCGCGCTGCTGGAGCAGCCGCAGCTCGTGCTCGCGCATCTCCGCCACCACGCGCCGGATGTCGTCCATCAGCGCCTTGCCTTCCCCGGTGTTGATGACGGCCAGGGCGGCCTCGAAGCCCCGGGAGCGGCGCAGCTCGACGTTGGCCTGCATGCCGGCCAGCTTCTGCGTGATGAGGAAGCGCAACGCCTCCAGTTGCCGGGTCTGCACGGGGTTGTCGGCGAGGAGGCCGCGCACGCGCGCGAACTCCGTGTCGATGCCGCCCTGCGCCTCGCGGTAGGGCTCGAGGTAGGACTCGTCACCGGTGAGGACGAAGCCGCGCTGCCCCGTCTCCGCGTCCTTGACGCTGGAGAGGACGCGCTCCAGGCCGTTGATGACCTCGAGGGAGTGCTCCACGGCGACCGCGGTGCCCGTGAACTCCCGGGTGCTCCGGATCGCCAGGAAGACGAAAAGGCAGATCAGCACCGACACCATGACGACGGCGGCGGCGAACTGCTGGAGCAGCGTCCATTTGGAGAAGCTCTTCATCCTCTTCCCTGTTGAGGACCGGAGGCGTCCTCCAGCAACTTTCTCACGAGGGAATCCACGTCGAGCACGGGCAGCGGGGGGGCATCCGGCAGGAGGACGCTGGTGCTCAGCAGGGGATGGGCGGAGGAGCCACCGCCCGAGCGCATCTGCTCCGAGGTCGCGCGCATCTGCCCCTCGAAGCCGGCCGCGGCCAGCCCCACGCGCCGGCTCCCACCGGCCAGCAGCAGCCAGCGGGGAGGCTCACCGGACTGCAGGCCCAACAGCGCCGTCAGGTCGTGCACGGCGATGAGCTGCCCCCGGAGCCCCGCCAGGCCCAACAACGAGGCCGGAGCGCCCGGCAGGCGCACCAGCCGGGGCATGAGGTGGAGACCGGAGAGGTGGCCCAGCCGCACGGCCAGGGGGGCACCGCCCACGCGCAGCCGCAGCAGCGCCTCGCCGGGATCCTGCCGTGGAGGGGGCGGGCGGGTGAAGGAGGAGTCGAAGCCGTCACGCAGCTCGTCCAGCCGCAGTGCCGTCCGGGTGCGAGGCAGGCTCATGAGACCTCCGTACAGGCCTGCAGCTCTTGCAGGCCCACTTGCATCAACCCGTGGCGGCCAAAGCCACCACCGAAGAGTGACAGGTGCAGGGGCTTCTCCTGGGGCAGCAACGACACGGCCATGCGCAGGGCCACGCGGGCCTCGACCATGTCCCCGGCCCGGCGCGCCAGGGAGCCCGCGCGCAGGTGGGCCAGCGCGAAGGTGGGCTCGGCACGCACGGACGCGGCGTACCGGCCTCGGGCACCGGCCTCGTCCCCGCTCTGCTCCAGACACAGCCCCAACAGGTAATAGGCCGGGGCCTCGGTGGCGCTCGCCGTGACGAGCTGCCGGCCCAGCTGCTCGGCCTGGGACAGGCGTCCGGCGTGCAGGTGCAACACCGCGCGCAGCAGCAGCGCCCTGGGGCTCGCGCTCTGGGGCAGGGACTCCAGGAGCGCCCAGGCATCCGTGTAGCGCTCCACCTCGAGCAGCTGCAGCACCCCTTCCAGTCCGTCCGGTGCCGGCGGCGGCGTGGGAGCGCGCGCGGCCACGGCCTGGACGGCCTCGGGCGCGGACACGGCCTGGGCCACGGAGACGGTGGGCGCGGGGGGCTTCAGGCGGTAATAGAAGGCATCGCCGCCGCGCAGCAGCTCGAACTCCTCGGAGATGCCACGCAGCGTCTCGCTGGGCCCCATGAAGAGGTAGCCACCGGGGACCAGGGCCTGGGCCATACGGGCGATGATCTTCCGGATGACGTCCTGAGGGAAGTAGAGGATGACGTTGCGGCAGAGGATGGCGTGGAAGGAGCCCGGGGCCCAGAAGGCGGAGGCCTCCTCCAGGAGGTTGCGCTCCTCGAAGATGACCTGGTCGCGCACGTGGGACTGGAGGGCGAAGCCCTCGGGAGTGCGCTGGAACCACTGCTGGCGCATGGCGCTCGGCACGGCGCGCAGCGACCAGGGGGAGTAGCAGGCGCGGCGGGCGTGGGCGATGGCCCGCGGGTTGACGTCGATGCCGAGAATCCGCAGGCGGGAGGAATCCACCCGGCCGCGCTCGCGGGCGAGCAGGGCGATGGAATAGGGCTCCTCCCCGGTGGAGCAGCCGGCGCACAGCACGCGGATGGTGGACGTCTGGCGCGCGAAGGTGGGCAGCACCTGATCCACCAGCGTCTCCAACTGGGTGGGATGGCGCAGGAAGTACGTCTCCCCCACGGTGAGCCGCTCGGCGAGCGTCTTCCATTCCGCCTGGGAGGAAGGAGCGGCCAACTGCTCCAGGTACCGCTCCACGCCCCCGGCGGCGCGCTCCGCGAGCAGCGTCTCCAGCTCGCCCCACTGGCCCTGCTCATAATGCAGGCCCAGGCGCTGCTCCACGAGCGTGACGAAGCGGACGAGCGGCGTGCGGGCGGGCGTGGCGATCACGCTCCCCCCTGTCCGGAGGGATTCTCCAGGCGGCGCCAGAGCTCCTCGGGCAGCAGGCGGGACGTCCCCAGCAGGGCCAGCAGGCGCCCGTCGAACGAGCCCAGGTGCTGGAGGTGGCCGCTGGCGGTGGCGCGCAGCAGAGGGGGCACCGAGTCCAGGCCGCTCTCCTCCATCCAGCGCAAGCCGTGCACCTCATCCACGTCGAGCGCCATGCGCCCCTCGGGCACCCGCAGCGAGACGAACCGGCGGCTCGCACCGCCCTCACCCTCGGTCACGGCCCCGCCCAGCAGCGACGCCAGGCTCACCACCGGCGCTGGCGCGCCACGCACCAGGGACACACCCCGCACGAAGACCGGGGCCGCGGATACCGGGGCAACCGGCAGCGGCCTCATCGTCTCCTCGACTTCCTCGAGCGGCAGCGCACACATCCACTCCTGCGCCCTCACGACGAGGAAGCAGCGAGACCCCTGCCTGGGCATGACTCCCCCTTCGGGTTCGAACTCCACGCAAATCATGCACCTTCAGCGTATGTCAAGGCGAGGACCAAGCGCGTCCGGCGGCCGCCAGGACGGCGCTGGCCCCCCAACCGAGCCAGGGAGCAGGCCGGCGGTGGACACCGCACCCGAACACACTCCCCGGCACACCTGCGCGCAAAGACAGCCAAAGCATTACACACGCCACGGCACCTACAGTGTGCTCGCCGGACGCCTGGGGTTGAACCCAGACAGGAATTTGGCATCACCGCGAAAAGGCGTTTCGCCGCTCAATGGAATCTTGCAAGCCTTTCCGTAAAAAGTACGTGTCCCCTCGCGACAAGCCTCGACATTCTCGTCTTCTTCCAGATAATTGAGAATTGCCGCGTAGGCGTGGTCGGACAAGGGTTTACACCCGCCTTCCTCGAACCAGACAGGGTTTGGGTAGTGACCGAAGCCGCACGCCGCGGGTCGATTTGTCATTGCTGCGGGAAGTCACAACACGCAGAGTCTCACCACGAAGTCACAGATAGTCATTGCCACCGGTCCGGGACGAACGGGCCACCGAGTCGGACCACGGGAATGGAGTCGACGAGCATGATTCGGATCGGGCGAAGGCAGTTCACAGCCGGTTTGGGAGCCTCGCTGCTGGCGTCCCCCCTGTTGCGGTTCCTCAGCGGGGAGGCCCACGCGGCGACGCCGGTGGCCAAACGGCTCATCGTCTTCTTCACCCCCAATGGCACGGTGCACCGCTTCTGGCGGCCGAGCGGGACGGAGACGTCCTTCACCTTCCCCGCCGGCAGCATGCTGGAGCCGCTCAACGAGCACCTCGCCAACCTGCTCGTCTGCGAGGGCCTCAACTTCGTGGACGTGGACAACCACGAGGCGGGCATGGCCAACATGCTCACCGGCGGAGGCACGGCGCAGAGCACCACCGGGGGCCTGTCCGTCGACCAGTATGTCGCGAGCAAGATTGGCGAGGGCTCGCGCTTCAAGTCCCTGGAGTTCGGGGTGCAGACGAGCCTGTGGGGCGCGGCGCGCTCGACGCGCATGTCGTACTCGGCCCCCGGCGTCTTCGTCTCCCCCGAGGACAACCCGCGCAGCGCCTTCCAGCGCCTCTTCGGCGCGCTCGGGGGTGACACGAGCACCGCCGACAAGACGCTGCGCCGCCGCAAGAGCATGCTCGACCTGGTGCGCGGTGAGCTGAATGACCTGTCGCAGCGGGTGGGCGCGGAGGAGAAGCGCAAGCTGGAGCAGCACCTCGAGGCGCTGCGCCAGACGGAGAAGGGGCTGACCGAGCCCGTGGCCCTGCCCGGGTGCCCCTCCGCCACGGCCCCCATCGCCATGGACGCCATGGCCAACGCCAACTTCCCCGCCGTGGGCAAGGCCCAGATGGACCTGATGGTGAGCGCGCTCACCTGCGGCATGACGCGCGTGGCCTCCCTCCAGTGGTCCCACACCGTCGCGCCCCAGGTCTTCACCTGGTTGGGTGTCGGCGAGGCCCACCACGAGCTGTCGCACAAGGACGACTCCAACACCGCGGGACTCTCGGAGCTCGTCAAGTGCGAGCGCTGGTTCGCCGAGCAGTTCGCCTACCTCCTGCAGTCCCTCAAGTCCCGCCCCGATCTGGAGACCGGGGGCACGATGCTCGACTCCACCCTGGTGGTGTGGGCCAAGGAGGCTCGGCGACAGCCGCATGCACGACTGCCGCTCCGTCCCCTTCATCGTCGCCGGAGGCTCGCAGAGCCATTTCCGCTTCGGCCGCTACCTGCGCTACAGCAGCGTCCCCCACCAGAAGCTGCTCACCTCCGTCTGTCACGCCCTGGGCGTCCCGCTCGGCACCTTCGGCGATGCCAACCGGTCCAACGGCCCGCTCGACGGGCTCGTCTGACAGCCTCCCCTCCCCTGACAATTCCCCCCTCGCGATTAGGAGGCAGATCCGTGCTCACCTCCCGGCACCTCGCTGCCCTTGGCGCCCTCTTTTTCTCCACGGCCTTTCTCCCGGCCTGCACGTCCGACTCCGGGTGCCCCGACGACCTGGAATTCTTCCGCACCCGGGTGTGGGAGCCGGTGATGTCCGTGCAGTGCGTCGCCTGCCACAAGTCCGATGGAGTGGCGGGGAACACGCGCATGGTGCTCCTGCCCCCGGGAGCACCGGGTGCGGTGGAGTCCAACTTCATGACGGTGCGGGCGTTGGCACGCGAGCAGCTCAACGGCCAACCCCTGCTGCTGCTCAAGCCCGCGGGCCTGCACCCGGAGGGGCACGCGGGCGGCACGGTCGTGGCACAGGGCACCACGCGCTACGACAACTTCCAGCGCTTCGCGGACCGCATCAACGGCGCTCCGGGCGCCTGCGAAGCCTCCGCGCTGGTGGCGTGTGAGCCGGGCAAGAGCGACCCCAGCGCGAAACGCCGGCTGCGCATGCTCACCCGCTTCGAGTTCGACAATACGCTGCGCGACCTGCTCTACCTCGACTCCCAGTGGGGCCAGTCCCTGCCCGCGGAAGAGGTGGTGCACGGCTTCGACAACAACGCGGACGAGCGCGCGGTGGGCCAGCTCCTGACGGACAAGCTCCTCTCCGCCTCCGAGCAGGCCGCCGAGGCGGCCGTGGTGAATCTCGCCCGGCACGTCTCGTGCGCTCCGGGGGAGGAGTGCGCGAAGCAGTTCATCCAGGACTTCGGCCTGCGTGCCTTCCGCCGCCCGCTGACGGACGGGGAGAAGACGCGCTACCAGTCGCTCTACACGGCCGTGGCGGCGGAGGACGGCTACACCGAGGGCATCGAGGCCATCATCGCCGCCATGCTCCAGTCCCCGAATTTCCTCTACCGCACGGAGCTGGGAGAGCACCTGGGCGACGGGCGGTACGTGCTGACCGACTACGAGGTGGCCTCGGAGCTGTCCTATCTCTTCTGGGGCTCCATGCCGGATGAGGAGCTCTTCGCCAAGGCGAAGGCGGGCGCCCTGAGCAAGCCGGAGCAGCGCACCACCGAGGCGCGCCGGATGCTGGCGTCTCCCCGGAGCCGGCCCATGCTCGACCACTTCGTGAGCCAGTGGCTGGACCTGGGACACATCAACCAGGCGCAGAAGGACGCCACCGCCTTCGCGGACTTCAGCCCGGCCATCCGCGCGGCGATGAAGGCCGAGACGACGGAGCTGTTCGACTATGTCGTCCGCGACAGCAGCGGCCGGCTGCCCGAGCTCTTCACCTCCGACTACACGTTCGCCACCGACGCGCTCGCCTCGTTCTACCGCCTGCCGTCCGGGCCGGTGACGTCCTCGACGGCGCCCGCCAGCGGCCTGCGGATGTGGGAGCTGAAGAGCACGGGCCGCGGCGGCATCCTCACCCACGGCAGCATCCTGGCCAGCCAGGCCACGCCGCAGACCTCCTCACCCATCCGCCGCGGCAAGCTCGTCCGTGAGCGCCTGCTGTGCCAGCCGCTCCCCCCGCCTCCCCCGGGCCTGAGCGTGCAGCTCTCTCCCGTGAGTGAGGGGCTGCCCAACCGGCAGCGCTTCCAGGAGCACTCGACCAGCCCGGCCTGTTCGTCCTGCCACCAGCTCATGGATCCCATCGGCTTCGGCTTCGAGCAGTTCGACAGCGTCGGCCGTTTCGAGCCCAAGCTGCCCAACGGGGAGCCGGTGGACGCGAGCGGCGAGGTGCGCTCCTCGTCGGCCACCAACGGGACCTTCACCGGCGTGGATGGGCTCCAGCACAAGCTGGCGGAGAGCGAGGACGTGCACTCCTGCTTCTCCATGCAGTGGCTGCGCTTCGGCTACGGCGTCTCCGGAGATAACGACTCCTGCGCGGCCAACGAGCTCTCCGAGGCCTTCCGCAAGCAGCACCTGAGCATCCCGGAGCTGCTCATCTCGCTGACGCAACTGCCTCGCTTCACCGTACGCATCGGAGAATCGACGGGCACGGCCAACCCGGGTCCGGGCGGCGGCGGCGGCGGTGGTGGCGGCGGGACCCCCACTTCCGGCAACGCCCAGGTCGCCGTGTCCGTCCAGGACGACTGGGGGAGTGGCTACTGCCACAACGTCAAGGTGACCAACCCCGGGACGGCCCCGCTCACCTGGCGCGTGACCATCGATATCGAGGGCACCTTCAATCACGCCTGGAGCTCCACCTTCACCCACTCGGGCAGCCAGACGACCTTCAGCGGTCTGTCTTGGAATGACGAGCTGGCGCCGGGGGAGAGCACCAGCTTCGGTTATTGCGCGACCCGGTAGACCCCACGCTTGAACCTCGCGCCTCCTGACGTTAGGGAGGCGCGAGCCTCATGTCCCTCCCGCGCCCCCCCTTCAAGCGAGGCCGTGTCGTCCTCCTGCTGTTCGCCCTCCTGCTCGCCGCGGGCGTGGGGGCTGGCCGGAGATGGCTGCGCGGAGAGGCGGCACGCAGCCAGGTACTGGCCCGGGTGAAGCCCGCGCTGGAGTCCCGGCTGGGCCCCGTGCACATCGGCGACGACTTCCACGCCGGGTGGACCGGCACGGTGACGCTCGGGCCCGTGGAGCTTCCAGGTACGCGGCCGGAGGGCGCTCCGGTGGTGCGCATCTCGCGTGTCACCGTCCACCTCCGGCGGCTGTCCCTGTTGTCGGGCCACGTCGAGGCGAGCCGCGTGGTCCTCGCGGGTGTCCAGGTGGAGGCCGGGCCCCAGGGGCAGGAGGTGCGGGCACTCGTCGAGCGGGTGCGCGAGGTGCGCCAGAAACGGCGTCCGTCCTCGTCCTCGGCGGAAGGTGCTCCCCGCGAGTTTCCCGAGCTGGAGCTGAAGGACGTGCGCCTGGCCTTCGAGCGCCATGGCCGGGTGGAGTGGGGACCGTTGTCGGCACGGGTGAGGAGGGAAGGCCCGGCGGAAGCGTCCCGGTGGGAGGCGACAGCAGAGATGCCCGGCGGGGGCAGCGCGGTGCTGTCCGTCCAACGAGGGGAGACAGGCATCTCGGGGACGCTTCAGGGGCGGGGCATCCCGGCGGGCCCATGGCTGTCGCTCGCGGAGCCTCCGTGGCGCATGGAAGGGGGCACGCTGGAGGGTGAGGTCCGGATGGACGCGACGGGGGCCACCTTCTCCGGAGCGCTGATGGGGCTCACCGTGAGCAGCCCCCAGCTCGCTCCGGAGCCGGTGGGGCCGCTCTCCTTGTTGGCCGAGGGCCGGGCGAATTGGGACGTGGAGCGGCGGCACGTGAAGCTCGAGTCCCTGCGGCTGACGGTGGGGGAGCAGCGTGCGGCACATGTCGAGGTGCGGGGCGAGGCCACCTGGAGCGGAGCGCCCCATTTCTCGGTGCAAGCGGAGCTGCGACCGCTTTCCTTCGAGCAGGCCATGGCGGCCCTGCCCCCGGCACTGGTGCCCGGTACGGAGCTGGCGCGGCTGGAGGGCCACTTCCAGGCCTCGCTGGCCCTCTCGGGTCCGATTCACCAGCGCCGGGACTGGGAGGTGAAGGCGAAGCTGGACCTGTCGGAGCTGAAGCAGTCCGCCCGGGCGGGGCCCCTGGGCTGGCTGCGCGAGCCCTTCGAGTACCGGCCCTTGACGGCCGAGGGTCGCGGACGGGAGCTGCACATCGGCCCGGACAACCCCGCATACCTGCCACTGGCCGAGCTCCCGCGTCCGCTGGTGCGGGCGGTGTTGCGGAGCGAGGATGCGGCCTTCTGGACGCACCGGGGCTTCGACTTCGACTCGCTCCGGAACATCCTGTTCGCCCCCGCGGACGACAAGGTGCGCGGCGGATCCACCCTCACCCAGCAGCTCGCCAAGAATCTCTTCCTGTCCCGG
Source organism: Archangium gephyra (assembly GCF_049060025.1). Taxonomy (GTDB): domain Bacteria; phylum Myxococcota; class Myxococcia; order Myxococcales; family Myxococcaceae; genus Archangium; species Archangium gephyra_A. Next base: position 9,996,833 of record NZ_JBMEQQ010000002.1, on the reverse strand, counting down.
GAGAAGACCTACGCGCGCAAGGTGAAGGAAGCGTTTCTCACGCTGGGGCTGGAGGCCTCGGTGCCCAAGGAGCGGCTGCTCGAGGTGTATTTCAACATCATCGAGTGGGGCCCCGGTCTCTATGGCATTGGCGAAGCGGCACGACACTACTTCGGCAAGGACGCGCGAGAGCTGAGCGTCCGCGAGTCGGCCTTCCTGGCCACCATCATCCCCAACCCGGTGCGCTATCACGTGTATTGCAGCCGGGGGACACTCTCCGAAATCTGGACGAAGCACGTGAACGAGTTGCTGAGGGTGCTGTACGAGGGGGGTGATCTCACCGAGATGGAGTACCAGGAGGCACTCTCCGCGCCGCTCGTCTTCACGGGCCACCCCAGCGCACAGCCGCCCTCTGACGAGACGCCGACCCGCGCCATCAGTCCCGAGCGGGACTGACACGAGCGCTGCCCCATCTCGTTTCACTTCTCGCCGGCGAGAAGTGGAATGCACCCACCTCGTTTCACTTCTCGCCGGCGAGAAGTGGAATGCACCCACCTCGTTTCACTTCTCGCCGGCGAGAAGTGGAATGCACCGGGGAGAAAAGACCGCAGGTGTCTCCTATCTCGGATGTGCCCTCCGAGAGCCGGGACTCCCTTGCCATGCCCTGGCGCGTAAACGGTCGAATACACAGGCATGCCTCCTGGCCCTTGGGTTGCTTGATACCGCGCAGCCGCACTCTCGCGGTTCCACCTCATTGGGGGGAGCAGTCATGGAAAAGACGAACGGAAGCAACACCCTGCCCGAACTGACGCTCGAGCAGGTGCGGGACTCCATCCTCAGCTACCTGGAGCAGGGCAACGCCGGTCACTACAGTATCGGCCGCCTCTACAACTACACCGTGGACAACAAGCTGGCGGAGAAGAACCAGTACGACAGCGCCCAGCAGTTCTTCAGCCAGCACATCAAGACGCTCTCGCAGGCAACGCTGAGCCGGTACGGCGCCGTGGCCCGGGAGTTCACCGAGGAGGCGTGCGGAAGTACGGCGTGATGAACCTGACCACCTTGCGCACCTACGCAGTGGCCGCCGACATCCAGCCCACGAGCGGTGACCCGGGTGCCACGCCCATCGACGTCCCGCAGGAGGACGGGCGCGTGGCGCAGAAGCCCTTCGCCGAATGCACCATGGAGGAGCTGAAGCTGGCCGTGAAGAACAAGCGCAAGCCGTCCCGGGCGACCATCCCCGCCGCGGACGCGGCCCGCGTCGAGTTCATGCGGGAGAGCCTCGCGCGCCACTTCGCCCAGGGCACTCGGGTGCAGTTCAAGACGACCCTCAAGGGAGGCAAGACCCTCCTCACCATTCAGGGCGTGCCGCTGGAGGAGGTGGAGCGGCTCATGGAGGCGCTCCTGGATGGCCTCATGCCGCCCGTGCGCGCGGTAGGCTGAGCGCCCAGACGTGGGGCCGCAACGACTCCGGCTCGACACCTGGACCCGTGAATCCCGCCCGGCAGGGAGTCACCCGGGTATTCTGTGGGCCCATGCCCAACAGCCTGCTGGTCGTCCACGTGCACGTCCACGTCAAGCCCGAGTCGGTTGAAGCCTTTCGCGAGGCCACCCTGGCCAACGCGCGGGAGAGCGTGAAGGAACCCGGCATCTCCCGCTTCGACGTCGTCCAGGACACCGAGGACCCGACGCGGTTCGTGCTCGTCGAGGTCTACAAGACGCCCCAGGCGCCAGCCGCCCACAAGGAGACGGCCCACTATCTGAAGTGGCGGGACACCGTGGCGCCCATGATGGCCGAGCCGCGCACCTCCCGGAAGTACGTCAACAGCTTCCCCGACGATGCGGGGTGGTGAGATGGGCATGCCGGGTTTCGAGTTCGCCACCGCCACACGCATCGTCTTCGGAGCGGGCCGGCTGGCCGAGCTTCCCGAGGCGGTGAAGGCCCTGGGCGGGCACAAGGTGCTGCTGGTCACGGGCCGGGATCCCACGCGCGCCGGGCCATTGCGCGAGGGTCTCGGCCGGATGGGCCTCTCCAGCGTGACGTTCACGGTGGAGGGCGAGCCCACCGTGGAGCGGGTGCGCGAGGGAACCGCCGCCGCGCTCGCCGGGCAATGCGATGCGGTGGTGGCGTTCGGTGGGGGCAGCGCACTGGACGCGGGCAAGGCCATCGCCGCGCTGGCCGCCAACGGGAGAGACCCGCTCGACTACCTGGAAGTGGTGGGCCGGGGACAGGCGCTGACCAGGCCCTCGCTCCCCCTGGTGGCCATTCCCACCACCGCGGGCACCGGCTCCGAGGTGACGCGCAACGCGGTGCTGGGGGTGAAGGACGCCCAGGTGAAGGCGAGCCTCCGCAGTCCCCTCATGTTGCCCCGGCTGGCCCTCGTGGATCCGGAGTTGCTGGTGGGCGCGCCCCCCGCGGTCCTCGCTTCCAGCGGACTGGACGCGCTCTCCCAGCTCCTCGAGCCCTTCCTCTCGGCCCGGGCCAACCCGCTCACCGACGCGCTGGCGCGTGAGGGCATGGGCCGCTCGGCGCGCTCGCTGCGCCGCGCGGTGTTGGAAGGCCCCGACGCGGCGGCGCGGGAGGACCTGGCGCTCGCGAGCCTTTTCGGTGGGCTGTGCCTGGCCAACGCGGGCCTGGGCGCGGTGCATGGCTTCGCGGCCCCGGTGGGAGGCATGTTCGAGGCGCCCCATGGCGCGGTGTGCGCGGCGCTGCTGCCCGCCACGCTGGAGGTCAACCTGCGCGCGCTCCGGGCCCGGGCTCCGTCGCACCCGGCGCTTCCGCGCTTCCAGGAGGTGGCGGTGCTCCTCACCGGGCGCGCGGATGCCCGGGCCGAGGACGGCATTTCCTGGGTGACGGAGCTGTGCCAGGCACTGGGCGTGCCGGGCCTCGGGCGCTATGGCCTCTCGGAGGCCGACGTGCCACGGCTCGTCGCCCGGGCCAAGGCAGCCAGTAGCATGAAGGCCAACCCCTTGCCCCTCACGGACGAGGAACTCACGGAGATTGCCCTCCGCTCCCGGTGAGCACCCGCGAACCCCATGGCCAACAGGATCAGCCGGATCACCTCCTACGTTGAAAAGCGCAAGCTCGGCTTCGGTGTCGCGCGCCTCATCATGATGAGCGGGGTAAACGTCCGCAGCATCAGTCCGAATGATCCAGACCCGCCGGACGCACTGCGGCGGCTGGAGCAGGCACTGCCCCAATTGTTGTCGGCCCAGGAACTGAAGGAGCTCCAGGAGCTTCTTTCGGAGGCATGAAGATGACGGTCTCGATCGGAGTCGGAATCGGAGATGCCGTGGATGTGGAGAAGGCCGTCCAGGCGGCGGTGGAGCAGGCACGCGCGCAGCTCGGAGGAGCGCCCGCCCAGGCGGCCTACATCACCGCGACGGTGGACTACGAGGCCGCGCGCGTCCACACCGCCTTCCGGGAGGTGCTGGCCGGTGTCCCACTGCACGGGGTGACCACGTCCCTGGGCGTGCTCACCTCGGCCGGTGTCCGCAACGAGGGCCATGGCGCGGTGGCGGTGATGCTGGTGGGCGGCGCACCGGGGGTGGCCTTCGTGGCCTCCTCCACCGAGCCGGACGGCCGGCGGGCCGGTGAGGCAGCGGCGCGGGAGCTGGTGCGCAAGGCGGGAAGGAAGATGCCGCGGATGATTCTCTTCAACGCCTCGCCCGGTGTGGAGGAGGCGATGCTGGAGGGCATCGCGAGCGTGTGCCCGGACGTGCCGTGCCAGGGAGGCAGCGCCGCGGACCATGCCATCGCCGGACAGTGGAGCGTCTTCACGCACGAGGGCCCCGTACCCGCGGGCGTGTCGCTGCTGGGCCTGTTCGGCGAGCTGCGCGTGGGAACGGCGCTGTCCACGCCCTACGTCCCCACGGGTGTCGCGGCCCGGGCCACGGGGCGGAGGGCCGTACCCTGCTGACGCTGGATGGCCAACCCGCCGCACAGGTGCTGGGACGCTGGATGGAGGGCTCCATCGACGAGCAGGTGCGCGCGGGCGGCAACATCCTCGCGCAGACGGCGCTGCGGCCCATCGGCGTCCGCCGCGGCGTGAGCCACCGGGACCACTACGTGACGGTGCACCCGGCCCACGTCCACGCGGACCGGGGAGCGGTGGACGTCTTCGCCCGCATCGAGCCGCAGGACGAGGTGTGCTTGATGACCGGTACCGCCGAGGGACTGGTGAACGACGTGGCCCACCTCATCGACATGGCGCTGGCGCAGGGTGGATTGAACTCGCGGGAGGTGAAGGGCGCGGCGCTCATCTTCTGCGCCGGGTGCGCGGGTGCACTGGGGCCGCGCGTGGACGAGGGCCTGCGGACGTTCTCGCGGCTGTTGCCGGGCGTCCCCCTGCTGGGCCTGTGCACCTTCGGCGAGCAGGGCTACATCCCAGGCCTGGGCAACGTGCATCAGGACCTGTCGCTCAGCCTGACGTTGTTCGCGGACCCGCGGCCCTGAGCCCCTGCCAGACCTGCTCCGGCTCGCGCGTCAAGGCTCTCGCCGGTCCGCTGGAGGCATCCGAATTCGAGGACTCCGTAAACCTCCGCCCCGGGTGCCACACGGCCCGTCACCTGGGTGCACTGCTCGTCGCGCACCCAACAACCGGGGAGCCATCCGCGCTATACCTGCGCCGTTCCATCCGCCCGCTGGCGGACGACAGGAGCGCGTCGGACATCATGGCCCGTTGGTCGCCCGTGCATTGCCTGCTGACGCTGGTGGCCCTCGCCACGAGCGCTTGTGTCTGGACTCCACCCGTGGAGCCCGAGGCCCTTCCTCGAGAGGCGAAGGCACCCGCCCCCCCGGAGCCCACGGCCTGCCTGACGGCGCCCATCGTGACGAACGGGAGCCGCAACCGGATGCGGGTGGCGCTCACCTTCGACGCCTGCTCCACGCGCCACAACCAGTATGACGGGCGCATCATCCGCACCCTGGTGGAGACCGGGACGCCGGCCACCCTCTTCATCGGCGGCGGTTGGGCGCTGGCCAACCCGGGGCGCCTCGAGGAGCTCGCGCAGTACCCGGACTTCGAGTTCGGCAACCACACCTTCTCCCATCCGCACATGCCCAAGGTGAAGGACGACGGGAAGGTGCTGGAGGAACTGCAGCGCACGCAGCAGGTCATCTATGACCTGACGGGCCACATCCCCAAGTACTTCCGCCCGCCCTTTGGCGAGGTGGACAGGCGTGTGGCCTGGCTCGCGTCCAAGGCGGCGCTCGTCACCCTCAACTACGATCTGCCCTCGGGGGACCCGGACACGAACATCACCGCGAACCAGTTGGTGAACTGGGTGGTGCGCAAGGCGAGCCCCGGGGGCATCGTGGTGCTGCACATGAACCACAAGCGTTTCGCCACCGCCGCGGCGCTGCCGGGCATCATCAAGGGGCTGCGCAAGCGCGGCTTCGAGCTCGTCACGGTGGGCACGCTGCTCGAGGACACCACCTGGCCCACGTGCCAGCCCTCCGAGGAGCCCGAGCGTCCCATGGTGGCGGAAGTCATCCCCTGACGCGCGGCTTCCAGAAGACGAGCTCGGTGACCCCCGGGACGGCGAAGCCCGGGAGCTGGCCCACCTGGCGGTACCCGTGGCGCTGGTAGAAGCGCTGCGCTCCCTCGTTGAAGTCGGAGGTGAGCAGGAAGTAGCCCCCGGAGGGCTCTCCACACCCGGCCTCGTACGCCGCGAGCAGTTGCGCGCCGAGCCCTGAGCCATGGCGGTCTTCCCGGATGGCGAGCGTCCGCAGGTAGGCCCCCGTGCCGAAGGTGCCCCGGGTGAGGTACCAGCACACGCCCACCGGGCCGCTCTCGTCGGTGGCCATGAGCAGACCCTCGCCCCGCTCCAGCGCGCCCCGGAAGCGGGCCGCCAGGGCCGGGGCCTCCAGGCCATAGGCCTTGAAGAGGGGGAGCGGCGCCAGCGCGGCGGCCAGTGCCGCAAGGTCCTCTGGAGTCGCGGGGCGGATGACGGCGGGCATCGGGTCCTCTCGGGTTGCGGGGGCCTCGGGAGATTGGACCGGAGCGCCGTGCCGTACAACAGGACTCGGGCTCAACCCGTGGCGAGGGCCGCCGCGAGCAGGGGGAGCACCTCGCCCGCACGGCCCTCCACCCGCACATCCACCAACTCCCCCCCACGGCACTCGCCCATGTTGACGAGGCCGATGGGCATGTGGCGGTCCGCCGCTCGCTGGAGGAAGCGGAAGCCCGAGTAGATGGCCAGGGACGAGCCCACCACCAGCAACGCGTCCCCCTCCTCGAGCAGCGCGAACGCGGCCTCCACGGTGGGCGGTGGGACGTTGTCGCCGAAGAAGACCACATCCGGCTTCAGCGTCCCGCCGCAACGGGCGCAGTCCGCCACCAGGAAGGCCCGCACCGCCTCGACGGGCAGCTCCGCATCCCCATCGGGCCTCAACTCGGCGGTCCGCTCCGCGAAGCCGGGATTGAGGGCAAGCAGGCGCTCCTGCACCTCCACCCGGGATTCGAAGGACTCACAGTCCAGGCACCGCACCCGGGCGAGCGCCCCATGAAGCTCGATGACCCGCTGGCTACCGGCGGCATGGTGCAGGCGGTCCACGTTCTGGGTGATGAGGCCCAGCACCTGGCCCTCCCGCTCCAGCGTGGCGAGCGACTGGTGTGCCGCATTGGGACGGGCCGAGGAGAAACGCGGCCAGCCGAGCAGGCTCCGGGCCCAGTAGCGCGTGCGCACCTCGGGTTTGGTGAGGAACTCGCGATGTTGGATGGGGTTGCGGGCACGAGCGAGCGTGCCGGGCCCCCGGTAGTCCGGGATGCCCGACTCCGTGCTGCACCCGGCACCCGTGAGCACCACGAGTCGGCGGCCCCGCAGCAGCGCGGCCAGGGCGTCCACGCCCTCGGGCCCAGTGGAGATGGACGGTTGTTCCAGGGGGGCGGTCATTCGGGAAGAATCTATAACGCCCCTTCCGGGCGCTCGCCGGACTCCCGTCTGCTTGGCCGCCGGACGAGGTACAGCACGCCAATGCCCGTGACGATGCCGCCCGCGATGAGGGGCGCGCGGACATCCGCCCCGGGACCCAGGACGCGGCCAGCAATCATCACCAGGAGGTGTGTTCGCTAGCGGCCATGGGAAGGCCTCTTACTCACGGTCCTCTTCCCGATTCGAGTCACTTCCCGGTCCTGCTGTCAGGAAGCCGCCAGCTCACCTCCGGCGGGCACGCTGTTCCTCCCGGCATGCTGGCATCATGCCCTCATGAGGAAGGTGCTCTGGTTCGCCGGTTACGTCTGGGCACTCCCAGTGACGATACTGGGCCTGATGCTCGCCATGCTCTTCGCCCGCCTCGAGTCGGTGGACGAGGAAGGCATCCTCCACTTCGTCGTCCAACCGGGCGGGCCTCTCGCCTGGTACATGCGCCGCTTCCACATCGCCGCCTTCACCATTGGCGCCGTGGTCACCTACTCCAGCGCGGATGGCCCCAGGCAGATCCGCCTGGTGCGCCACGAGCGCGCGCACGTCATGCAGACGCTCGTCCTCGGCCCGCTGTTCCTGCCCCTCTACGCGCTCGCCTCGCTCTGGCAGCTCGCGCGCGGAGGCCACCCGTACCGCGACAACTGGTTCGAGATCCGGGCGCGCGCGGCGGAAATCCCCGGCTACCGCACGCTGCGGCTCGTGCGCTAGCCACGCCCGTGTGTGCCAGAATGGGCGGGTCATGCCCGCTCAGCCCGCCATTCGCGGCTTCATGTCCAGGATGATCCTCGACGCGGCCAGGAACCTGCCCGCCGAGAAGCAACACCAGGTATTCCCGCTCGTCCCGGAGCCGGTGATTGCCCTCATCGAAGCCACCCCCCGGCTGGGCTGGGTTCCCCTCGAACAGAACATCAAGCTGTCCGACGCCCTCCACCAGGTGCTGGGGGATCCGGGCTTCCGCCATTTCTTCGCGGGCCTCGCCGAGCGCATGATGACCTACCCGCTGTTGCAGTCCTTCTTCGATGGGGCGGTGCGGCTCTTCGGGTTGACCCCCCAGGCGATGCTGAAGTGGACCAGCTACGCCTGGGAGCAGGCCTTCCGGGACTGCGGGAAGATCGTCTACCAGCCGCGCCGGGAGGCGGTGAACGACGGCAGCGCCGAGATGGTGCTGGAGGGCTTTCCTCCCGCGCTGCTGCGCTCGGGCACCTTCCCGGAGTCGCTCGCGGGGACCTTCGACATGTACCTGCGGCGCGTCTCCAAGCAGGGCCGGGTGGACATCCTCGTCACCGACCTGGAGCAGGGCCGCGTGGTGTACGCCGTCTCCTGGCAGTAGCGGCCGCCGCCTCACCGGACGACGGAGGCCCCCCACCCATCGAAGTCAGCCCCATGCGAGTCCGCCAGCTCGTCGTTGGCCTCCGACTCGGCCGAGATGGCCTCCAGGTCCAACGGCAGGCGTTTGACCATCACCAGGGTCCCCTCCTCCGCGGGAGCTTCCGCCGGGCGGGTGTACCCGCGCTCACGCAGGGCGCGGGCCACCGCCGCCAGCGCTTCGCCGGAGCCGAAGAAGACGAACTCGAGGGCATGCTCCCGGCTGGGATCGCTCCCCGCCTCCACGAGCCGCTCCACGGTGCGTTGATCCGCCAACCAGCGCCACGTCGCCTCGTCCGGGCGGATGCAGGCATCGAAGTACTCCCACCCCTCGTGCTCGCGGAGCCGCACCGGGTGGTAGTCCGGGCACTCCCCCTTCCAGGCCTCGACCACCGGCAGGAAGGCTTCCCGCGCCTCCAGTTGGAAGACCCACTCGCGGGTGCCCTGATGCGTCAGCCGCGCGACCAGCCGGCACTCGACGCCCGCCGACTCCAGCGCCGCGCAGAGCGCGTCCTCCAGCACGTTGAGCCGGTCCGACTCCGGCGGAACCGGGCCGCCGTTCGGGTTGGGGTGGTGGATGCTCACGGCGACCCGGACACAGTGCCGCAAGGTTCCCGTCAGGTCCTCCCGTGCGGCGTCCTCGTCGAAGGACACGAACAGCGGTCCGCGCCCGGTCTGAGCAACGTAGATGTTCCAGGCGTCGTGGACGACCCGGGCCGGTGGTGCGCTCATCCCAGCAACTCCCCGCGAAAGTGAGGCCTCTCCTCGAGAACCGGAGGGTGGAGTGGATTCATGCCCGAGCGGCCCGGTGTCACGCACGACGAAACGGCGGGCCCCTCCATGCGATGCCAGAACAGCGCGAATGATGAATAGATGACAACGCATTCACGGCCCACCGCGTCACCGGGGAGATGACGCGGCCTGTCATTGATTGACGCCTCAGGCAAACCGCGCCCCTCCCGAATTCGTCTCAACCAGTACGAATTGGCCAAACTTTCTGTTATACCGGCGATGCCGGCCAATAAGCCGTGCTCCTGTTTCACCCCTAAATCTCGATTCCAGGAGTCTCCATGTTCTCTCGTCTCAACGGGCAGGGTGTGTCCCTCGCCGTGACGCTCACGGCCAGCCTCGTGCTGGGCGGCGACGCGCTCGCGAGCACCATCAACCAGAACACGTCGTGGACCATCGACCGCGCGGGCACGACCACGAAGTACCGCGTCGTGGCCTACGGCGACTCCATCTTCGCCGGCTACAACGGTGGCCTCTTCAGCGTGGCCAAGCGCGCGGCGCCCGCCGTCGAGGGCGAGTACCTGGCCCAGAGCTTCAACTCCGACATCGAGGTCGTCCGCCGCACCAAGTCCGGCGCCCGGGCCGACGACATCTACAACAACAAGATCGTCGCCGAGCGCTCGTACATGCAGGCGACCAACACCCGCGTGGTGATGTTCGAGATGTGCGGCAACGACTACCTGCAGGCGCGCTCTGCCTTCACGGACCAGACGGGCACCTGCAGCTACGCCGGGCTGGACACCGCCCTGGCCAATTGCACCACGTACACGCAGCGGGCCATGCAGGCCATCAACACGTACGCGACGACGGCCAAGGCCAAGATCGTCATGAACATCTACTACCCGGGCTTCGACGCGGACAACGTGCTCACCAACTGCACGGACTCCACGACCGGCACCCGGATCAACAAGCGCGCCAAGTTCCTGCCCTACCTGGCCAAGAGCAACTGGCGCACCTGCAACCTGGCGGCGCAGAACGGCTTCCAGTGCGCGGACGCGTTCGCCGAGTACATGGGCGCGGACTACGACTCCAACGGTGACGGGAAGATCGACCGCGAGGCCCTGCGCTACGTCCACGGTGAGACCGAGGCCGCCTACGTGGCCCGCATCACCGGCACGCTGGCCGGCACGCTGCGCGACGCCAACACGCACTTCGTCAGCTCGGGCGTCAGCTTCGACTACATCCAGTCGGACAACACCCACCCGACCTTCTACGGCGGCACGATGAGCACGGGCTCCACCACGGGCGCCCCGACGTTCACCGACACGCAGGTGGTGGACGGCAAGAACCCCCAGTGGAACAGGTCGGGCCACGAGCGCGCGGGCTGGCTGATGTCGCTGATCGACCCCGCCACGCCGTAATCGCAGGTAGCACCCGGGCGGGGAGTCACCTCCCCGCCTGGCCTCCCCGCCCTCTCCCCTTCGGGAGGGGGCCGGGTCGAGGCCCTGAAGCACCCCCCTCCCCCGCTTCTGGACTGCTCGCGGACCATGCGCGCCCGGCGTCCACGGGGTAGGGTGCCCGGCATGAATCGGATGATGGAGCTTCGGACGCGCTGGACCCTCGTCACCGGCGCCTCTTCCGGACTGGGCGTGGAAATGGCCCGGTCCATCGCGAGGGACCAGGGCGGCAACGTGCTGGTGGTGGCCCGGCGGAAGGATCGTCTGGAGGCGCTGTGCGAGGAGCTGCGCTCGCGCTACGGCGTGCAGGCCGCCTTCATCGTGGCCGACCTGTCGCGGCCCGAGGACGTGGAGCGCGTCTTCACCGAGGCCACGCACGAGCGGGAAATCCACGGCGTCGTCCTCAACGCCGGCGTGGCGTACTGGGGAGATGCCCTGAAGCTGGAGTGGAACGAATTCCAGTCCATGCTGAACACCAACGTCACCAGCCTGGTGCGCCTCTCCACCCTCTTCGCGCGCTACCTCGTCGAGCGTGGAATCCAGGGCGGACTGATGTTCGTCTCCAGCGTGGCGGGCTTCATCCCGGTGCCGTACCAGGCGGCCTACAGCGGCACCAAGGCCTTCGTCACCAGCTATGGCCAGGCGCTGACGCAGGAGCTGCGGCCCCAGGGCGTGTCCGTCACCGTCTTCGCCCCGGGTGGCATCTCCACGGAGATGCTCGACAGGACGGGCCTCTCCAACCGCTTCAAGTCGGGGGACCTGGGGGTGATGAGCGCCCCGGACTGCGCCGCGCACGCGGTGCGGGCCTTCATCCACCGCAAGGAGCTCTACGTCCCCGGGTTGATCAACCAGACGCTGACGTTCGCCGCGCGGCTGCTCCCCCGCGGCTTCCTGGCCCAGCGCACGGCCGCCATGTACCGGCCCGAGCGCTGAGCCTACTGCTGCCGGGCCAGCTCTTCCTGGATGGCCCGCAGCAGCGCCTCGTCGGAGAGGCCCTTCTCCCAGTCTCCGGGCAGCTCGACGCGCACCGACTTCGCGCCCCCGCTCGGCGTGCAGACGACGTGGAAGCGGTTGCGGGAGCCGTCCACCCGGGCGGCCTCCACCTTCTCCGCGTCCTTGCCCAGTCCCGCGAAGGCCTGGATGCACGACCAGGTGATTCCCTCCGAGTCCGTGACTTCCCGAGGCATGCCGCTGTCCTTCCTTCCAGGCGCCACCGGGCGCCTCACACGTGGCGGGGCCGGCGCCAGAAGGGTGGACGCCAGGGAGCCCGCTTCTGGAGTTGCTCCGCCACATCTCCCTTCAGCGGCAGACCGAGGCGCTCGCGCCGCAGGAGGAGCAGCTCGCGGATGACGATCTGACAGGTGCCCACGATGGGCACCGCCAGGAAGGTGCCGAGCACACCGGCCAGCTCCGCGAAGAGGATGATGCCGAGCAGCGTCACCAGCGGGTTGAGCTCCACGGTGCGCTTGTAGATGACGGGCGCCAGCACGTGGTTCTCGAACTGCTGGTAGAGCGTGACGTAGAAGCCCACCCCCAGGAAGGCCCAGAGCCCGCCCGAGGCGTACGCCACCACCGCGATCAGGAGGCCGGCCGCGGTAGCGCCCAGCAGGGGGATGAGACTGCCCAGGCCGGAGAGGATGCCGAGCGGCAGGAAGTAGGGCACGCCGAGGATGGCCAGGAAGACGGTGGCGCAGACGGCGTTCACCACGCCGATGAGGGCCAACCCGCTCAGGTAGCCCCCCACCGCCTGGTACACCTTGTCCAGCACCCGCTCGTAGCGCTGGCGGTGGGCCGGGAGCGACTCGGCGAGCACGCCCCGCACCACCCGGCCGCCGTAGACGAGCATGAAGACGACGAGGAAGAGCACGGTGACGAAGGCGCCCACTCCCGCTAGTAGCCCCCCCAGCACGCGCAGGGCCGGATCCACCGCCTGCTGGAGGAGTCCGGAGTCGTCCTTTCCGAGCGCTCCCATCCGTTGCTCCAGGCCCAGCCGCGCGTCGAGCCACTGGAACAACCGGGTCTGGTGCATGCGCTCGTTGAGCTCTGGCAGGCGCTCCACCAGGTCGCGCACCTGGGCCACCGTGGCGGGGACGATGAGGAAGCCCACCCCCACGAGCGCGCCCAGGACGAGAAGCATCACCGCGGCGATCGCCATCGGCCGCTTCAGGCCCCATTTCTCCAGCCGGTCCACCCCGTGGTTGAAGGCCACCGCCAGGAGGATGGCCGTCACGGTGAGGGTGAGGGTGACGATGCCGTGGATGAAGAGGTAGATGGCGGCCAGCACCCCCACCACGGTGGCGCAGATGGTGAGCACCGTCTTCACCGTTACCTGGGAGCGAGGCACGACCACCGGCTCCCGGTCGTTCACGGGCTCGACTGGCGAGCGGATGGGCCTCTCTGGTTCCACGCTCAACGTTCCACCCTCCCTGGCGATACGAGCCTCCAGGAAAGCTGGGGCTCCTCTGGCCGGAACGGCAACGCACTCTCCGTGAGGAGACTCAGCCGCCCGCCTGCCCGGCTCCCCGGCTCATTTCGAGCGAAACGGGAGCACCCGGCTAGAATGCCCCCGCCCATGCGTGCCAATCGATGGACCGATGAGATTCTCGAAGGCTTCCGCCAGCGGGGAGATCCGCTCGCCGACGAGACCGTGAAGAACCTGTTCCAGCAGGGACAGGTGGAGACCGCCAACGTCCTGCTGAAGCAGCTCATCCGCAACGATCAGCTCGTCCCCGAGGAGCTCCCGGAGATGTTGCGCGAGTACCTGCTGCGCACGGCCCGGCTCCCGGACTGGGCGGACCCGGAGCTGGTGCGTCAGGGCGAGGCGCTGTTCGGCCGGTATGGGCCGCAGGCCGTCGTCTCCCTCTTCTGCGGGGCCCTGCCGGCGAGCTACGCGGCGGCCAAGGGCGTCCAGGTCATCCACCTCACCGCCCGGCTGGCGACGGACCCCTTCCGCCGCATCATGGAGACGGCGCAGATGCTGATCGACGTGCTGGCGCCGGACGGGCTGGCACCGGGCGGCAGCGGCATCCGCAGCGCCCAGAAGGTGCGCCTGATGCACGCGGCGGTGCGCCACCTCCTGCTGCAGAGCGGCGAGTGGAACCCCGAGTGGGGCCACCCCATCAACCAGGAGGACCTGGCGGGAACCCTGGTCGACTTCTCGTACGCGGTCATCGTGGGCCTCGAGAAGCTGGGCTGCACGCTCTCCAGGCAGGAGCAGAACGCCTACATCCATTGCTGGAAGGTGGTGGGGCACATGATGGGGCTGGAGGCGGCCGTGCTCCCGGACGACGTGGAGGACTGCGCGGCGCTCGCCGCGGTCATCCAGCGGCGCCACTTCCGCGCGAGCCCCGAGGGGCAGGAGCTGACGCGCGCGCTCATCCAGATGGCCGAGCACGTCACGCCGGGAAATCTCTTCGATGGGATCGCCGCCTCGCTCATGCGCCACATCCTGGGCGAGGAGGTTTCCGACATGCTGAAGGTGCCGCCCGCGGACTGGACGCGGCATCTGATCGGCCCGCTGTCGATGCTGAACAAGGCCTCGGACGAGCTGGGAGACCACTCCCGGGTGGTGGCGAAGATCTCGGAGTTGTTCGGCCGCAAGCTGGTGGAGGGGATGGTGTGGATGAACCGCGGGTCCGGGCGGCCCCCCTTCCGCATTCCCAGCACGCTGCGCGAGTCCTGGAACGTGCAGGGCCGGTAGAGACAGCAGGGCCGAGGACATTTCCCCCATGGCTGGCCACGCCGCTTCCGGACCGCCCGGCGGGGAAAAAGCGCCTCGGACACAAATGCAACTTGATTGCTTTTACATGGTGATGGCACATTGCCGCGTGTTCATCGAACACCGGCAGTCCCCTACCCCCAGAGGAGTCACACCATGAAGAACCTGTTCAGGAAGAGCCTGTTCGCCTCCAGCGTGGCACTGCTGCTCAGCGGCTGCGGCGGCATCGAGGCCGAGCCCCCGGAGATGGAGCTGGAGGAGCGGCAGGACACGCTGCTCGCGGCCTGCGCGGAGCCCGAGGCCACGGAGTTGCTCGAGGTGGCCGAGCACGCCTGCGTGCACGGTGACTTCGGGCCCTTCGAGGCCGTGGCGGCCGCGCCGCTGGGCACCTACCCGTTCGTGGACGTCAGCGTGCCGCACATCGCCTACAACATCACCCTGCCGGTCCGTACCGGCGCCTACGGGTACGGCGGCGCGGTCAACTTCATCCCCGAGGAGTCCGGCGAGTACGCCTTCCTGCTGTCGCGCCAGCGCGGCCTGCGCATCTTCAACGGCACCACCGAGGTGGCGCGCGAGTGCCGCGTCCAGGTGCCCGAGGAGGCGTGCGGCAGCCTGCGCACCGCCGTCGTCGCGGACCTCGAGGCCGGCGTGGAGTACCGCCTGGAGTTCAAGGCCCTCGCGCAGCGCAACTCCCAGTTCACCCTCGTCATCGAGGAAGCGGCCCACGATCACGCGGAGTAGCAACTTCTGTATCGCAGTTGCATTTTCCATGGTGATACGGCAAGGAAGGGAGGCATGCGTCCCCTCCTCCGATTCCCTGCCCTGGCCGCCTGTGCGGTGGTGATTGCCGCCTGCGGCCGTTCCCCCGAGACAGATCCCGAGCCTCCCGGCGAGCAGCCCCAGGAGCAGGCGGATCCGTGCGCGCCCCACGGCCACATCCACCGCGAGGCCACGGGGGACTGGTGCCACTGCGACCGCGGCCACCTGGCGTCCGAGCAGGGCCTGTCGTGCCTGCCGGACCCGGATTACGTGCCGAGGGACGGCTTCGACTTCGGCGACAACGGCGAGCACGCGTGCTGGCACGTCGGCAACGGCCCCTTCGCCACGGTGACGGCGGCCGTGGACCGGCTGCCCCGCGTGGACTCCTTCCACACGCACTACACCGTGAAGCTGCGCCCCGAGGGCGGGCAGTACGTGGGCACCTTCAACTTCAAGGCCTACGCCACGGGTGATTTCATCGCCTACCTGAGCGACGCCGGCGTTCCCCTCGCCGTGCGCGAGGGCGCGAAGGTCCTCGAGGTGGCCGCCACCTCGCCCATCCCCGAGGCGCTCCGCGACGGCGTCTGCCAGGGCGGCCTGGTGCACATGGTGGGCTACGAGCTGACGGACAAGGTCCAATACACCGTCACCTTCGGCCCCACCCCGCTGCCCGAGCTGGGCCTCGTCATCGAGCACCTGCCGTAGCCCGCAGCGGAAACGGCATCGAGACTGTTGCAACTCAATTGCACATGCGTCATCAGTGCGGGTGCCGGGGAGCACGTGGTGCGGGCGCATGGCGCCGCGCCGCTCCCGGTTCACGTCGAAAGGAACCAACCATGAAGATGACGATGCGGAACGTCTGCGGTGCGCTCGTGGGCCTGTCGCTGGCGGCCTGTGGCCCCGCCCTCGAGGAGGAGCAGGGAACCTGGCAGCAGGAGGCCTCGCTGGAGGCCGGCTGCACGGCGCTCGGCGCCAGCATCACCTCGCACTCCTGCGTGCACTCGAACAACGCGGCGGACCACCTGGCGGTGACGGCGACGAGCGGGCTCACCGCCTCGACGCCTGGCATCAACACCGCGCACAAGCAGTACGACGTGACGCTGCCGGCCGGCGCCACGGGGACGGTGAAGTTCCGCCCGGCCACCGCGGGCTCCTGGGCCTTCTACCGGACGCAGGGAAACACCCTCACCGTGAAGAATGGCGCCACCACGCTGAGCCCGGCGCTCAGCCACACCGTGTCCGTCTCGGGCTGCGGGCTGCTGACAGTGACCGTGTATGACCTGGCCAGCACCACCACGGACTACCAGGTGGACCTGGGCACGGCCTCGGGCAACCTGGTGGGCGTGGTGGCCGAGCGCGTGGAGGACTACGCCACCCGCTACTACCAGGACTCGGACAACGACACCTGGGGCAACACCAGCGTCTCCGTCCTCACCGCGTGCGTGCCGCCCTCCGGCTACATCACCCGGCGTTTCGACTGCAACGACACCAACGCCAGCATCAACCCCTCGGCCACGGAGATCACCGGCAACAGCGTGGACGAGAACTGCAACGGCTCGCTGACGAACTAGTCCCCCGCTGACCGAAGCGGGCGAGTGCCCGCGAGCCGGGGCGGTCTCCTCCCGAGGCCGCCCCGGTGCCATTTCCACCCCTCGTCTGTGAGGAACCCCGAACGATGCGACCCATCCCTGGCACCGCCCTGCTCACCGCCTGCGCCCTGGCCCTGACGGCCTGCGACGGCCCTCCTCCGGCGCCCCCACCGCCCTCGGGAGCGGACACGCAGCCGCCCACGGTGACGGCCACCTCCCCCACCGAGCGCGCGGAGGCCGTGCTTCCCGGCGCCACCTCCGAGGTGTCCATCACCTTCAGCGAGCCCATGAAGCCGGACACGGGGACGCTGGTGCCCTCGAGCGGGCTGAAGCTCGGCCCCCCGGCCTGGACGGGCCACACGCTGAAGGTGCCCGTCACGGGGCTGAGCCATGACGAGGCGCACACCCTGGAGCTGAAGGGCTTCCAGGACATGGCCGGCAACGCGCTGGACGGCACGGTGCTGCTGGGTGACGGCACGCTGGACTTCCACACCGGCTCGGACCGTCCCCGCGCGGCCGTGGCTTCCGCCAGCGTGGCGGAGGGCGCCCCGGACGTGTACCCGGTGGAGATGTACTACGACGGCGCGGCGAGCCGCCCGGGCACGTACTTCCGCAAGGTGCTCACCGTGACGTTCAGCGCGGCCATGGACCCGGCCTTCGCGCAGGTGACGCTGGTGAACCGCACGGACAGCACGCTGCCGCCGCGCTCGCTGACGGGCCAGTGGTCTCCCGACGGCCTCATGCTCACCGTCACCCTCACCGCTCCCGAGGAAGGGGGCCCGCCGCTGGAGGAGGAATCCACGTACGCGCTGGACCTGGGTGCGTTGAGGAGCGCCGCCGCTGGCAACCGGCTCGATGCCAGCACCTTCCTGGGTGACGGCAGGCTGGACTTCACGACGGGCAAGCGCGACGGCGCGCTCGAGCACGCCTGCACCCACTCCCTCGTGAGCGCTCCGCGGAACGTCGAGGCCGCGCCCAACATGCCCCCGTTCGGTTTCCCACCGCCGACGACCGAGGGCCATGCGCGCTACCGCGTGACGCTCCCCGAGGCGGACGGGGGCTCCCACGAGGGCTACACGGAGTTCCTCTCCAAGCCGGACCAGGACGAGCTCATCGTGCTGTACCTGAACCAGGAGCTCCCGGTGGGCGCCTGGGAGGAGCTGGACGGGGTGGGCGTGCCCGTGGAGGTCAGCCCCACCACCGCGGTGTGCCCCGGCATCACCCACCAGGCCCGCTTCCCCGTCCTGAAGGGCGAGCGGTTCTACTTCCTGCGCTTCGGTGCCACCCCCAGCGCGACGCTCGAGTTCATCCTCGAGCGCTACGCGAGGTAGTGCTCACTCCCAGGCGGCGCTGAAGGCGGTGTGCCGCCGCACGTTGACGAGCAGCGCGCGGTGCACCTGGCTCTCCGGGGGCACCGCCACCGCCACGCCGCCCGGGGGGACCTCCAGGCGCTCGAAGAGGGTGCCCTCGAACCAGCGGTGCGGCTGGAGTTCCACGATGAAGAGGCCCTCGTCCTCCAGCTCCACCTCGGTGGGGACGAACTCCACCCGCTGCAGCTCCACCGGCGGGGGGAAGTCCAGGGCGGCGCGGAAGGCCAGGGTGCGCCCGTCGCGCGAGGCCGTGCCCTCCAGCAGCACCGAGCGCCCCTCGAGCGGTGCCGCCTCCGCGCCGAGCGCCCGGGACGGAGGCTGGAGCAGCAGCGAGAAGGAGCGCGCCACGCCGGCGATGCCCGGGGAGCGGCCGAGCACCCGCGTACCGCCGCCTTCGCCCAACAGGTCATACACCACCTCGCGGTCCCACTCGCCCAGCACCTGGCCGCCGGCGAAGAAGGACTCATGCGCGTGCGCGGTGGGGGCGAGCACGTCGAGGGCGCGGCGCCACCAGCGTCCGGTGGGGCTCTTCTGGAGGGGCGAGGGGTTCTCGAAGAGGTAGATGGGGCCGAGCACCATGCGCGCGGAGGTGAGCGCCACGCGCCAGCCGGTGTCGGTGGTGAAGTGGCCCGGCAGCGTCTCGCCGGGGGCCCGGGCGGTGCGCAGGCCCATGCGGAAGATGATGGCCCGGCCGCCGGTGCCGGACAGTCCGCAGGCGGAGCCGCCGCCGAGCAGCGCGGTCCCGAGCAGCGTGGTGAAGGCACGGCGGGTGGTGCGGAAGGGAGTCGTCATGGCAGCTCCTCGTCCTGGAGGTCCAGGTAGAGGGTGAAGGTGGCTCGGAAGGTGCGCGGGGCGCCCGCGGCGAAGTGGCGCGTGGCCAGCAGCGAGGCGGGTGCGTCCGGGCCGCGGAAGTTGGACACGTAGTTGAACTCGGCCTCGCGCCAGCGCGCGTCGAGCAGGTTCTCCACGGACAGGCCCAGCTCCATCCACTTCCACCGGGCGCGGGCCGCGGCGTCGAAGAGGAAGACGGGCTCGCTGTAGCGGTCGAGCGGCAGCGGCTTGGGGCCGATGGCGCTGTGCCCCAGGGCGAGGTTCCACCCCACCGGCTGTCCGGACACGGTGAGGTCTCCGCGCACGGAGGCATCGAGCCGGCCGAGGAGGTGGGGGATGTAGGGCATGACGGTGCCCTCCCACACCTTCCACTGGGGGGCACCGGGAGCCGGGAGCGTGGCGCGGGCCCAGGCGGCGCTGGCCTGGATGTCCACCCGCTGCTCCAGGGTGAAGCGCGCGGTGGCGAAGGCGCCCAGGCGTTGCGAGGGGCCCACGGGCTGGTTGCGGCCGGCCGTCTCGTCGAAGACGAGATCCTGGGAGACGCGGGTGGCGAAGAGGGCACCGCGCGCCTCCAATTCATAGGGGCGCCCCTCGCCCCCGAGCCGCCAGCCCAGGCCGGTCTCCGCCGCCGTGACGCGGGCATAGGGGGCGAAGCTCCGCGTCGGACAGCGCCGCGGCGTCACTGGAGCGTGCGCCCAGGCCCGCGCTGGTGAGCCAGGTGAGACGGGGCGTCAGCCGCACCTCGGCGGTGATGCGGGGGCTGGCGAAGAAGCCGTAGGCCTCGATGGACTCCTCGGGGATGCGCTCGCCCTGCCGGTCCGAGGCGGGGCGGTTCTGGTCCTCCACGCTGAAGAGGAAGGTGTCCAGGCGCAGGCCGCCGCGCAGGGTGAGCCAGGAGAGCGGAGCCAGGCGCAGGGAGGCATAGGCGCCCAGGTTGGTGGTGCGCACCTGGTTGTCGAAGAGGGTGGCGTAGGGCGCGCCGCCGTGGTCGCGCAGGCGGCGGGCGCGGGTGAGTACATCATCGAAGCGCGCGAGGTAGCCCAGCTCCAGCGGCTGCGGCTGGCCGAGGAAGGTGAGGCCCGGCGAGTAGCGCCCGCGCAGGCCCACGGTGGTGCCGCGGTAGTACTGCTCGGTGTTGTCGCCGCGCGGCTGCTCGCCCACGGGAGGCACGTCGTTGAGGAAGCCCGTGTAGTTGTCGCGCAGGCGCATCTGCCGCACCACGACGAAGCCCTGCTGGACGAAGCGCCCACCGCGGCGGAGCCGTGACTGCAGCTCGGCGGAGACGATGTGGCGCTGCCCTGCCCCGCCCTGGTTCGGATCATGGAGGCAGAAGAACTGGGAGTCCGAGCCGGTGGCACAGGGCATGCGGCCGTCCACCACGTCCGTCTCCCGGACGACGCCCGCCGAGGAGAAGCGAGCGGCGTAGCTGGCGCCGAAGAGGCGCAGCCGGGTCTCCTCGCCGACGCGGAACTCGACTTGAGCCATGGCGCCCGCGTTGGCGTAGGCACGGTTGGGACCGAAACCATGGCCCTGGCGCAGCAGCAGGCCCACGAAGTTGGCCTCACTGGACTCGGGAGGCCCCCACACCAGCGACAGGCGGCGCGAGGCGAAGCTGCCATAGCTGGCGGAAGCGGTGAGGCCGCGGCGCTTCAGGCCGAGCTGGTACTCCACGGAGCCGGCCACGCCGAAGTCACCCTGAGCGGGGTCATAGGGGCCCTCGGTGATGCGCAGCGAGTCCACCAGCTCGGGGATGATGAAATAGGTGTCGGCGTAACCATGGCCGTGGGCATGGGACACCTCATTGAGGGGAACACCGTTGAGGCGGAACTCGACGTCCTTGCCCTCACCGGCGTCGAAACCCCGGATGAAGATGGTCTCGGCGTGGCCCTCGCCGCCGTGGTTGGCGAGCATGACGCCGGGAGCGAGCAACATGAGCTCGGTGGCGGAGTTGCGAGGCACATCGGCGAGCTGGCCGATGGGGATGTGAAAATCCCCGACGGCGGCGGGAGGAGGAGGAGCGGCCTGGCCGCGAACGGTGGTGGCGAACGAAGGAGCCTCCCCACTCCTCTCCCTCTCCCCCCGGGAGAGGGTCGGGGTGAGGGTATCCGCCCCCTGGGTTGCCTCCGCGTCAACCCCCTCTCCCTCTGGGAGAGGGCTGGGGTGAGGGTCTACGGGCGGCGCAAACGTGACAGGAACATCCGCCTGGACCTCGATGGGCAGCTCGCCGCGCCGGGCGGGCTGAAACCGCCAGCGCAGGGCAGCGGCCATGGCGGCCCGGTCAAAAACCCCTCCGGCCGACTCACGCACCTCCACGCGGGACACCTCACCGGCCTCGTCGATGGTGAGGCGCAGCAGCACGGTGACGGGAGCGGCCAGGGTGGGCGCATCCGCGGGCATGACGGGGGGAGCGGCCTCCAGGGGGACGGGAGGGAACACGGGGGCTTCGGCCGTGGCGCTCAGCAGGAGGAGCACCAGACTGGAAATCCACATCACGGGTGAAGACCTCGTTCGGGGGTGGCCGGAGGGATACACCATCCCCGGCTTGACTCGCAACACTGTTACAACTACCTCTCTGATACATGAGTTTCCAGAGATTGAAGTCCAGGCCGTGGTGCGCGGTGCTCGTGGGGGTGGCGCTGGCGGGGACATCCTGCGAGCCGGTGGCGGAGGGGGACGTCCGGGTGACGATGAGCGGAGGAGATGGAACGCAGCGGGGCTATCCGAGCCACCTCTTCCAGGACGGCTGGTCGGTGCAGTTCACGAAGTACCTGGTGTCGCTGGGGGACTTCACGCTCACGTCGGCGGCGGGAGAGCGGCGGGTGTCGGGCGAGCACGTGCTGGTGGACGTGCAGAAGGGAGACATTCCGCTCACGGAGCTGAAGGGGCTGGCGGCGGGGCGCTGGAGCGTGGGCTTCCGGGTGAGCCCGCCGAGGGAGGACACGAAGCTGCCGGACGGCGGCGTCTCGGCCGGGGACCTGGCGATGATGCGCGAGCGCGGCTACAGCTACTGGGTGGAGGGGGTGGCGGTGAAGGGGGGCGTGGGCATCTACACGTTCCGCATGGGCTTCCCGGTGAGCGCGCACATGGTGGACTGCGTGAACGGGGTGGACGGGACGCTGGGGCTCGTGGTGCCGGAGAAGCTCGGTGGCGGAGGCGGAGGTCACCATCCACGCCGAGCACATGTTCTATGACCGGCTCGGCACGCACCGGGGGGTGGAGCTGCGCTTCGACGCCTTCGCGGCCACGGCGGACGCGGACCAGGTCATCACCCCCGAGGGGCTGGCCGGGCAGCGGCTGTTGGATCTCCGGGGACTGGACGGCGGCGAGCTGAAGGACGCCCAGGGCAGGCCGGTCGTCTACGAGCCGGGCGCCTACACGGTGCGGACGCTCCAGGAGTTCGTCACCCAGAGCATCGTGGATCAGGCGCACCTCAACGGAGGAGGCGTCTGCACCGTCGCCCACTGAAGAGGCGCCATGTGAGCTTCCGCCATGTGCCCGGGTGCGCTAAGCGTTCATCCCGGGGGAATGGGAGTGGAGGGACTCACGGTGAAGCGTCTGTTCGTCACGGGTGGCACGGGGTTCATCGGCACGCGGTTCGTCTCGCTGGCGCTGGAGGCGGGCTACCGGGTGCGGGTGCTCACCCGGAATGCGCGGGCCGCCGAGCGGTGGAAGCACGAGGGTGTCAGCGTGGTGCAGGGGGACCTGCTCACCCCGGGGCCGTGGCAGGAGGAGGCGGCGGCGAGTGACGAGGTGGTGCACCTCGCGCAGCCGCTCACCTTCGGGGCCCGGGTGACGCACCAACGGGCCCTGGCCTACCGGGAGCAGCGGTTGCGCATGGACTCGCTGCTGCTGGAGTCACTGAAGCCGGGCACCGTGAGGCGCGTGCTCTACGTCGGGGGCACCAGCTACTACGGGGACCAGGGCCCCGGGTTGGTGACGGAGGACGCCACGCCGAGGCCCACGGGATGGGGCCCGTACATCGCGCCCGCCATCGAGTCGCTCCCCCGGCACCTGGAGCGCGGACTGCCGCTGGTGGAGACCTATCCCGGCTCGGTGTACGGACTGGGCTCCTGGTTCGTGGAGTACGCGCTGGTGCCGCTGAAGGCGGGCAAGCGCATCTTCGGCCTGAAGGAGGCCACCACGCACCACATGTCCCCCATCCACGTGGAGGACTGCGCGCGGGCGCTGCTGCACCTGCTGGAGCACGGCGAGGTGGGCCGGCGCTACTTCGTGGTGGATGATCAGCCGGCGACCTTCGGGGAGCTGACGCGGGTGGCCGCCGAGGCGCTGGGCGTCTCCTACCGGAAGGTGTTCGTGCCCCGGTGGCTGTGCCGGCTGTTGCTGGGACCGGTGTTGACGGACTCGCTGACGAGCGAGGCGCGGCTGTCCAACGCGCGCCTGCACGGCACGGGCTTCCAGTTCCACTACCCCACCCTGCGCGAGGGCGTGCCCGCGTTGGTGAAGCAGTGGCTGGAGACGCGCGGCCGGAGCTGAGTCGAGACGCGCGAGTCGCCCTCGTGCACCGCCCGGCCGCCCGCGAGCAGCTTGGAGATGTGCAGGAGCCGCTCGGTGCCCAGCCGCATGAGGGCGGCGCGGATGCCGGGCTGGCCGGAGAGGTACTGCTCGAAGGGCTCGCGGCCCAGCCGGAGCACGTGGCAGGGCGTCTGCGCGCGCACCGTGGCGGTGGCCGGCTGGCCGAGCAGCAGGGAGATTTCTCCGAAGACATCGCCCTCGCGCAGCGGGGGGAAGGCGGTCTCCTGCCCATCGGGGCGGCGGAACAGGGGCGTGCACTGGCCGCTGAGCAGCAGGTACAAGGCATCGCCCCGCTGGCCCTGCTCGATGAGGACGCGGCCCGCCTCCACCGTGCGCAGCTCGAAGATGTGGGACAGCGCCTCGCGCTGCGCGGGGGGCAGCGCGGAGAAGACGGGATGGCTGCGCAGGACGTTGGCCAGCAACCGCTCGCGGTAGAAGGCCCGCACCGTGTCGCCGACGGAGGCGTACTTGAAGGCGATGCGATCCATGCGCGTGCGGTGGAGCTCGAGCGCCAGGACGTGCTGGTCGGCCACCACGCTCGCCAGCCGGGGGCTCTCGGAGACGAGGGCGATCTCCCCGAAGAACTCCCCCTCCCCCAGCGAGGACAGCGTGCGCGGCTCGCCCGCGTCCATCTTGCGCACCACGTTCACCTTCCCCTCGACGAGGACGAAGGAGGAGCGGCCCGTCTCGCCCTCGTTGATGAGGGGCTGTCCGGGCGCGAAGGAGCGCGGCTCCAGCACGCTGATCAGGGACATGAAGGGCTCGCGGGCGAGCTCCGAGAAGAGGGGCACCCGCGGCAGGGCAGCGGCGCCCGGAGTGGGAGCGGGGGCGCCCGGAGCGGGTTTCGCGTAGAGGTCCGCGAGAAGCTGCGGGGTGCGCGTATGGGCCGGCTCGAGCTGGAGGAGGACCCGGCACACGGCGATGGCGCGCAGGGGTTGGCCCTGCCTGGCGAGCTCGGTGGCCAGGGCCTCGGCGGCGGCGAGGGCCTCGGGAGTACGACCGAGCGCCAGGAGCTGTTCGAGCCGGACGTGGAGGGGGTCGGACATGGCCCCCTGTATGCCACAGGCCCTCGGCCCGCGCAGCAGTGGGGGCTTGGGCTACACCACCGCGCGGGGTGGCTCCTCAGTGGTGCAGTGGCGCCTCCCGCTCCAGGGCGGAAGGCCCCCGGTGGGGCTGGAGAGGCCGCATCTCGAACTCCTGGATGAGCAGCTCGTGGAACTCCTCCAGGCTGGAAGCCGCGCGCAGGGACTCGAAGCCTCCGTCCCACGAGAGCGACAGCCTGGAGAAGCTCCGCGGACAGGGCCTGGAGGAACCGGTCCTGGAGGTTCGGATTCTCCATCCATCGTGGCTCCCACTGCCTCTCGGGGCCAGCCTCTCCCGCGAGGGGGATGCCGCAGTCCTTCAGGGCCCGATCGATGGAGCGCTCGAGCTTCCCGGCGCGAGCCCGAGACGATGCCGCGGCGGCAGAGGTGGGCCAGGAAGTCCACCCGCAGGTCATCCGTGAAACTCTCCCCGAGGAGGTAGAGGGCGTCGAGCTTCCAGCTCTCCGCGGCGCGCCAGCTCCGCGAGCACCGCTCGGGCCTGCTGGCTCGGCCTCCTCGAAGCGCCTTCCGGGCGGGGCGCCTCCCGCGCTCCGGCGTCCGGCTCGGGCTGCCGGGCGAGCCGCACGAGGCGCTGCATGTCGATGGCGCCTCGGATGCCCAGCTGCCGCGCGCAGGTAATCTTCTCCCTCAGGTGGCAGATGAGGAGGGCCTGGTCTATCCAATCGATGATGCGGTTGAGGGGATGGAAGAGCCGCACGGACAGCTCTCCGGGATCCGAGTTGGCCATGTGCTGGATGTTCGAGATGCCCATCTCCTCGAGCCGGTCGGAGACCTGCTCGTTGATGCCATCCACATACTCCAGGGACAGCTCCTTCTCGCCGGAGACCACGGGCCGGAGGATGGACTTCGACCGTCGGCGCAGCGCCTGGAGTGCCCACCCGGGGAAGGCTCCGATGGAGAAATAGACGAAGGCGGACTGGCGATCCATCGACAGGAGGTCGGAGAAGAGCTGCGACTGTCCCACGACGAAGCCGAGCACCAGCACGATGAGCGCCCGGAAGGTGAGCGTGACGAGGAACTCGAAGGAGAGCGCGGCCGCGTTCAAGCGGAAGAAGAGCCGGACGAGCGTATACGTGTAGACGCCATAGCCCGCGTACACCGAGCCGATGACGCCCTCGTGGCGGAAGAACCCTTCGGAGCCAGGCGCGGGGAGGAGCTGCGTCCCCTGCCCGGGCAAACTGGAGTCCCCGTCGAGGAGCGCCTGGGAGAAGGCCGCGACGATGAGGAAGGGCACCGCGAGCCCCAGCGTGCCGAGCAGCAGCTGCGCCAGGTGCGGGCGCTGCCGGCGGAACTCCTCCTCCCCCACCTCCGCCGGGTAGAAGAGGGGGTGAGCGCTCTCCAGTCCGCGCGTCGTGGCGTAGCGCCGGGTGTAGCCCCGGTAGCACCGGAGCAGCTCCTCATACGCGATGAGGGCCCGCCGGTGGCCGAGCATCACCATCCCCAGCACGAGCATGCTGGGAATGAGGGCGACGATGATGAACACATTGTTGACCCAGAGTTCCGCGTTCTTCAGCACGAAGTGCCAGATGGCCACCACGAGGCAGGCGAAGAGCAGCAGGACGATGAAGGGCCTCGCCTGGAGCCACCCTGCCCAGAGGTGCCCTCCCTGCCTCGCCGACTCTTGTGCGCTCCGGTCATTCCCATCCTTGGCCATGGGCAGACTCCTTCCAAGCAAGAACCAAGACTGAGCATCCGCACACGCAGATGTGACAGCGCGCCGCCCCTCGCCCCGCCCTCGCCAGGCTCGGGTCCTCGGGGGGTTTGCCCCCGCGAGGCAGGCCTCACGTCGAGCCTCGAGGCGCCCAGGCCAGGGCCCCTTGGTGGGACGCGAAGCGAGGAAGGGATCGTGCCGTGCCCACGACGAGCCCCCCGGAGACCTACCCGAGCGAGCTGTAGCCCGGACTGTTGCCAGGAAGCTGGCGTATGACTGGGACCATGAGCTGGGTTTGCAGTAGGGAGCCCTACTGCCCGACCGACTGGGGCGGCGGCCTGGCGCTGAAGAGGGGCACGTAGCACTCTCCCTTGTACTCGTAGAGTTCTTCCGGACATGGGGCCTTGAGCTTGTGAGGCCCCCA
This sequence comes from Archangium gephyra, assembly GCF_049060025.1. GTDB lineage: Bacteria > Myxococcota > Myxococcia > Myxococcales > Myxococcaceae > Archangium > Archangium gephyra_A. Next base: position 9,970,398 of record NZ_JBMEQQ010000002.1, on the reverse strand, counting down.
GCAGGCGCCGTTGATCTCCACCTCGATGCGGCGGTTGCATGGGGGGCGCTTCTGCCCCTTGAAGGGCTCGCGAGGCAGGGGATCAGCGAACGCTCTTCCCTCGGGCATGGTGTCCGTGAGCCAGGCGCTCTTGAAAGGCATGGGCATCCCGCCATCCATTGGCTCCGCATGGGACACGGACTCCGGCGCGGCTCCCGCCATGGGGGCCGCACTATCTGGCGGCGCGGAGGCCATGCGCACCAGGACGAAGATCACGGCGCACATCGCGGCCACGCCCGCCAGCGCCAACCCCAGGCGCCTCCATGGACGAGGCTCGTCGTAGGAGGGGAAGGCAGCGGCCATCCGGCCCATGCCCTCGCGCACCTCCTCGAACAGGAACATCAGCGCCTCCACGGAGTGCTTGTCGGGAGCCACGGCCCAGCGCGAGTCCTCCGCCTCCAGCGCCACGTAGCCAGGCTCGGCCGAGGACACGCAGCGCACCCGCCAGTCGCCGGGCGGCGGCGCTCCGTCTCCTTCGGCGGGCTTGAACACCAGGGCCGTCGTGCCGCTCGTCTCGTGCGTGGCCCGGTAGAGTTCCCCCTGGTGGTGCTCGTCCTGCGGCACCTGCTCGCGCAATTGGTACGGCCCCAGCGTCTCCCATTCCTCCTGGCTCCCCTCCGGCTCTTTCTTCACGCGTGCACCTCACTGTCGAGGCCCGGCACGCTCCTCCGTACCGGGCCGTGCCCCTACTCCAGAGGGTAACCGATCGCGTCGGGTTGGCCTACTCCACAAGTGATGCGTCCCATGGACCGCGCGACTCGCGCCGGCTCGCTGCGTCTATGTACCGGGAGTGGAAGCAATGACCGGGCCCGCCGGGCGTACAATGGAAGGCCTGCCGAGGAGATCGCCATGGACTCCCCCCCCGACATGAAGACGAGCCGCCCCAGGTGGAAGCTGTACCTGTTGGATGTCGCCGCGCTGGGCGTGCTCTTCGTGGGCCGCGCCAGCTTCGCGGACCATTACCACGTGCCCTCCGGCTCCATGGAGCCGACGCTCGCCATCAAGGACCACCTGGCGGTGGACAAGCGGGCCTACGGGCTGCGCATCCCCCTCACCCACACCTGGCTCACCGAGACGGAGCCGGCGCGGGGGGACGTCGTCGTCTTCGACTCGCCCATTGACGGCAAGGTGATGGTGAAGCGGCTGGTGGGGGTGCCGGGGGACCGCATCGCCTTCGACGGCGAGGCGCTCGTGCTCAACGGCCAGCGGGTGGCCCAGGAGCAGACGGAGGACGGCGCGCGGCTGGAGCTGCTGCCGGGAGCGAAACACGCGCTGCACCCCGAGCCGGACCAGGGACCTTGGATGGACGAGCTGGAGATTCCGCCGAGGCACTACCTGGTGCTGGGGGACCACCGGGGCAACTCGGCGGACAGCCGCGTCTGGGGGCTGCTGCCGCGTGAGAATCTGCTGGGCCGCGTGGTGGCGGTGCTCTACAGCTCGCGCGAGGGGCTCTCCGGGAGCGAGCGCTGGTGGATTCCGATGAGCACGGACGAGGGCACCGGCGTGGACCCCCGCCTCACGCGCTGACGGCTCAACGCGTGGCATGCCCTCGCGGGCCCCCTCACCCGGAGTCTCCGCCGCCCGGTACTCCCGTGAGGACGAGACCGCCGTCGCGCACCGGACGTGACGGGCGAGCATGGAGAAAGGCCCTCGCCCACGCCGGAGACGGCGCTTCCGGTGCGTGGGCGGGAGACCCACCTTCCCTGCAGAGCAGACCTGCCTTGCAGGAGGGCCAGGTAATGAAACATCCCGCGTCGCCGAGAGTCGTCACCCTCGTAGGACCCCAGGGCGTGGGAAAGACGACCCTGTTCGAATCCCTGTTGAAGTCCACGGGGGCCGAGGAGTTACGGGCAGTGGGAGGGAGCGGTGGGGCCACCGGACGGAGCATGACGCTCGAGCTGTCCGTGGCCCACACGCGCTTCCTCGGAGAGGAGTGGACCTTCATCGACGCCCCGGGCGCCACCGAGTTCGCCCAGGAGGCGCGCCACGCCCTCATGGTGAGCGACGCGGCCGTGGTGGTGTGTGACGCCTCGCCCGAGCGCGCCGCGGCCCTCGCGCCCCTCTTCACCTTCCTGGATGCGCGGCGCATCCCCCACCTGCTCTTCCTCAACGTGCTCGAGGAGGGAGGCGCCCCGGTGCGGGAGGTGCTCGAGGCGCTCCAGGCCGTTTCCTCCCGGCCGCTGGTGATGCGGGAAATCCCGCTGCGCGAGGGCGGGCACCTGGTGGGCGTGGTGGATCTGGTGAGCGAGCGCGCGTGGGGCCTGGGCAAGGAGGGCAAGCCCGCGCTCCTCTCCCTGCCGGACTCGGACAAACCGCGCGAGGAGACGGCGCGGCGCGAGCTCATCGAGCGGCTGGCGGACCTGGACGATGCCCTGCTCGCACAGCTCCTCGAGGACGTGATTCCTCCACCGCCAGCCCTCTACGAGCAGTTGGAGCGGGCGCTGCGCGAGGACAGGCTGGTGCCCGTCTTCCTGGGCTCGGCGGAGCAGGGCCTGGGCCTGGAGCGGCTGCTCAAGGGCCTGCGGCACGAGGCCCCCACGGTGGACGAGACGCGCGCGCGCCTGGGCATCCCCGGTGAAATCCCCCTGCTGGTGCAGGCCTTCAAGACGCAGCACCAGCCGCACGTGGGCAAGCTGTCGATGGTGCGCATCTGGCGGGGCGGGCTGAACGAGGGAGACACGCTGGCCGGCAGCCGGGTGGGCGGCGTGCAGCGGGTGCATGGAGCGAAGCAGACGCCCGCCGGGACGGCCCGCGAGGGCGAGGTGGTGACGGTGTCCCGGGTGGACGCATTGCGCACGGGTGACCTGGCCGATGCCGAGGGCCTCCTCACCCCCAAGGACTGGCCCCTGGCACCGCCGCCCGTGCACCAGCTCGCCATCGTCGCGGAGAAGCGCACGGATGACGTGAAGCTGACGAGCGCCCTGTCCCGGCTGGTGGAGGAGGATCCCTCCCTGTCGGTGGACCAGGAGGCGGACACGCAGATGCTGCTGCTCGGGGGACAGGGAGAGCTGCACCTGCGGCTGGCCCTCGAGCACCTGCGCACACGCCTGCGGGTCCCCGTGTCGACGCGCCCGCTGCCCATCCCCTACCGGGAGACGATCCGCAAGACGGGCTCGCACCATGCGCGCTTCAAGCGGCAGTCCGGCGGACACGGGCAGTTCGGCGACGTGGTGGTGGACGTGAAGCCGCTGCCGCACGGACAGGGCTTCCGCTTCACCTCGGCGGTGGTGGGCGGCGCCGTCCCCAAGCAGTACGTCCCCGCGGTGGAGGAAGGCGTGAAGGACGGCCTGAAACGCGGGCCGCTCGGCTTCCCCGTGGTGGACGTGGAGGTCACCCTCACCGGCGGCACCTACCACTCGGTGGACAGCTCGGATCAGGCCTTCCGCACCACCGGGCGCCTGGCCCTGGTGGAGATCCTCCCCAAGCTGGAGCCGGTGCTGCTCGAGCCCATCCTCCAGGTGGACATCCACGTGCCCAACGAGGCGATTCCCCGGGCGCAGCGGCTCGTCACCAGCCACCGGGGGCAGATTCTCGGCTTCGACACGCACCCGGAGGTCCCCGGCTGGGAGGTGCTCACCGCCTATATTCCGCAGGCGGAGATGCAGGGCTTCATCGTGGAGCTGCGCTCGGCCTCCTCCGGCCTGGGCAGCTTCGTGACGCGGCACGACCACTACTCGGAGCTGGTGGGCAAGCAGGCCGAGCGCGTGGTGAGCCACCAGCAGCAGCCCGCGGCGGAGCGCTGAGGCGCTCAGGGGGCGGGAGGTGAGAGCCCCGCAGCCCCTCGGCGATGGCGGCGGCGATGTTGCCCATCAAGTCCTGCCGCGCGTTGACGACATAGAGGTGCGGGGTGAGGGCCCACACCTCGCGCACCACGCGCCGGGGCGGTGGAGGCGGCTGGGTGCTCAGCTCGGCCTGGAGCAACGGCAGCACCTTGTCGGACAGGCGCAGCGCGGTGTCCATGACGAAGATGGCCAGGTGGGGGCGCAGCACGCGCACGCGCCGGAAGAAGGCGCCCACCTCGTCGGAGGCCAGGTGCTTGGGCGGCGAGGACTTCATCTCCAGGTAGAGGAGCCGGCCCTCCGCCGCGGCCACCACGTCCAGGTCTCCGCCCACCTCGGGCGCGTGGAACTTCACCCCCACGGCCACGTCGAAGCCGAGCCGCCGGCGCAGCTCGCGCGCCACGTACCACTCCAGCGTGCCGCCGAAGTTGTGGGCCGGGTAGCGCAGGCGGTAGCGCCCGCCGTCCTCGCGCTCGGCGAGCCCGAGCTCCACCAGCTCCTCGGCCGTCTTCGCGGCCTGCGCGGCCCCCACGTAGCGCGTGGCCTCGGTGGGCGAGAAGCCGCCGCGCCGCAGGATGGCGCCCCGGAGGAAGAGGCGGAAGGCGTAGTGGCCGAGGTGCTCCGCCAGCCGCTCGGCCGCCTCGCCCTCGAGGTCCGCCGGAAAGGGCAGGTCCAACGGGGCCACGGTGGGCTGGAAACCCCGGCGCACGAGCATGGCCAGGGCCTCGCTACCGGAGGGCAGCAACAACCTCGGCGCGGCGGGCGTGCCCACGGCGTACAGCTCCAGATCCCTTGCCGTGGGCCGATTCCCGGAAGGTGGCGGCTGCTGCGTCATACCCTCCCCCTGGCCGCCGGACGGGCGCGGCCCCGTTCACTGCCGTGTCACAGATCGCAATCGACGTCGTTGTAGGTGTTGAAGGGCACGCCCGCGACGATCAGCACCTCGCTGTTGCCACACGGCGGCGTGCTCAGCTTCGCGTCCTTGGTGGCGACGTGCCAGGTGTCCAGGCCGCCCGTCTCGTTGTCGAGGTTGCCCACCGCGAACGCATCGATGTTGCAGCCGGGGCATGCGCCCGAGAGTCCCGGGGACTGCGGCGCGTCGCCGTCGCCCGTGGCCCAACTGAAGCTGACCGGCATGGGGGCCGGCGTGGCGGTGGGGACCTTGAACTTGCCCTCGTCCACGGTGATGCAGTTGGCGGACTCGGGAACGGTGACGCCCTCCAGCTTGCGCTCCTCACACCTGCGGGTGGGAGCGAAGTAATAGGCGTACCGGTTGCCGCGCTCCGGCGAGAAGCCGACGGCCCCGTGGGCCTCCGCGTACATGCCCTTTTCCTGCAGGAAGGAGCGCTGGGTGGTGAACCAGGTGCGCAGGTTGGACTTGGCTTCCGCCTGCTTCGCGCGGGACTGGAACTTGAGGAAGTTCGGAATGGCCACCGCGGCGAGGATGCCGATGATGGCCACGACGATCATCAGCTCGATGAGCGAGAAACCACGCCTGGACATGGCGAACGACGGACGGCGCATGACGAACCTTGAGGACAGCGGGATGCGGCCGCGACGGTAGCACCGACCGGACCCGATGCGCAGCGGAGCGCCTGCCCGCCCCCCGGCCGGGCGATCCGGAATCCGGTGATGGTACGATGCTGCCATCGGGGGGGGCCGCGGCCACCCCACCCCAGGGGGCACATGAAATCCAGCATCATTCCGTGGGTGCGCTGCGCCGTGGCGCTGCTCGCTCTGTCTCCGGCGCTCGCGGCGCCGCCCACCCCTCCAGCGCCGCTCGACGCTTCCGGCATCGCCGCCCACCTCGAGGCGGAGCTGATGGCGGCCCAGCAGGCCATCGAAATCCATGGCGCCCGGATGGAGTCCGCCCTGGCCCCCTCCCTCCACGGGGACACGCTCGCCAGGGAAGCCCAGGCGCTCCACGCCGCGCTCCCGAGGTTCATCCGCGAGAACCCGCACCTCTTCGTGGAGCTCATCGGAGCGCTCGAGGCGCTGGGCGGGCAGCGGGACTTGAAGACGTTCCAGACGTCCCGGGAGGGAGTCACCCAGGCGCTGAAGGCCGGCCTGAACCAGGGGGTCACCCGGTTCGGCAACCGGGTCGGCGCGCCACCGGCGCTCGTCGTCTCCGGCGGGGTGAGCCTGGGCTCGTACCAGGCGGGCTTCCTCTACTATTACACCCTGTTCCTCCATGACCGCGCCGCGGTGCTGCGCGCGATGGGCTCCGGGCACCGGAATTCGCTGCGGAAATTCGGGCTCGCGCTGCCGGAGGATCCTCCCAGCGGCTTCACCATCGTCACCGGTGCGTCGGCGGGCTCGGTGAATGCCCTGCTCTCGGCGTACGCGGGCTGCCGCGCGCCGGAGCGGATTCCCAGCGAGAGCCTCTTCTTCCTGACGTGGAACACGCTCGACCTGGAGACGCTGCTCCAGCCGGGGAGCGTGGGCACCGACCACACCTTCTCGTCCAAGCCCGTCATGGAGGCCATCGAGCGCCTCAAGACCCTGGACCCCAGCGGCTGGCAGGGTTGCAGGTTCTCCCTGGGCGCGACGACCACCCGGCTCCAGGGGCGGGAGATCGAGCTCTCGCAGACCAGCCACAGCCGGACGGGAGAGCATCTGCGGCTGGCGCGTTTCACCGAGAAGTTCCTGCTCACCGCCCAGGGAGGCCCCCAGCAGGCCCCCGAGTTCTGCCCCTTCCCGGGGTGCGACGACACCCGGTCGGCGCCCTACTCCACGTTCTATCCCCGGCTGGCGCGGCCGGAAGGGAAGCCCATTCCCGTGGACAACGTCTTCAACATGGTGGCCGCCTCGGGCGCGTTCCCCACCGCCTTCGAGCCGCGTGTCATCCCGCACAGCTACTTCGACACCCGGACGGGCAAGTGGGTGGAGGACACCACCTCCCGGTTCGCCGATGGCGGCATCTACAACAACAACCCGCTGGACCTGGCGCTGCGGATGTCCAAGTGGGAGATGAGCGCGCTCCGGGACAGCCACCGCTTCCTCTACTTCGATCCCAACGCGGTGGATTGGAAGTGGGCGGTCCAGGAGCAGCAGCGCCTTGCCGGCCCCGGGCTGCTGGACACCTACCAGGATCTGCTGGCGGGCTTCGCGGGCACGGCGATGAGTACCCAGCTCATGGACACGCTGGAGACGGAGCCGGACATCCGCGAGCGCATCGACGTGCCGGTGCGCCATGCGCCACTGGCGGGTGAGTACCTGCTCGCCATGAGCGCCTTCCTCGACGAGGACTTCCGCACCTTCGACTTCCACCGGGGCATGGTGGATGCGTGGCACTTCGTGTCGAAGGAGTCGGACACCCGCATCCTGTTCCAGATGCTGGCCCACGCGAACCCCGAGGCGCCGCCCACGACGGTGCAGGTGGACTCACCCCTCTTCGACTGCTTCCTGGCCTTCGAGCAGTCCGACGCCGACGAGCCGGCGACGCTGCCCGTGTGCGGCCGGCTCCAGACGGCGGAGAGCCGGAACGTCCTGACGCTCATGGCCGTCTCGCGGAAGATGCGGAAGGATCCGGCGCTGTCGCTGAGCAACAACTTCGAGCGCTTCACGGAGGGCCTCGCGACCCGGGGCTATGTGTTCCGCTCGGGCCTGTTGAAGGGGCAGACGGCCTCGGCGCTCCAGGGCAGGTTCCGTCAGGTCTTCGGGAAGGCGGTGACCGAGCTCACGCACCAGCAGCCGCGCTCGCAGCAACTGGGGTTCGGGGTGGGAACCAAGCTCGCCCTGGACAGCGCCATCGTCTACCAGCCGGTTCCGTTCTACTTGCTGGCGGGCATCACCTCCGGTGGACTGGAGCTCGCCGTCTCGCCCTCGCTGATGCATTGGAAGGACAAGGAGCTGCGGCTGCGCACGGGCGTGCGGGCGTCCTACGGAGAGTCGGTGCGGTTCTCCGGAGGCACGAGTCCCGCGGACTTCGACACGGCGGCGTACGTGAGCGGCGCCTTCGGCTTCGGCCCGCCGCCCATCCGGTTCGAGGCGGGCCTGGGCCTGCTCACCGAGGCCTCCTACCTCCCGGACACTCGCAAATGGGTGGCGCTGCGCTTCGCGGTGGAGGGCTCGGTGATGATGGTGGCCGCCGAGCACCTGGAGATCAGCCTGCGCCCGAGGCTGTACCTGGACCGGGGCCGTGCGGACTCACCGCTGTACGTGCCCACCACCGGCAGCACCAACGTGCCCCAGAAGTTCGAGGCCATGGGACTGCTGCTCGGCGCGGGCTGGCGGTTCTAGAGGGCCATCGACGCGACCGATAAAACCTTTTCCGGGGCCGTTCGTGAAAGGCCCCATGCTCAAGCACTCGCTCCTGTATCTCGGCCTGATGGCGCTGCCCGGTTCCGCCGCCGCGGAATCCCCCCTTCCCGCCCGATCCACCCCTCCTCAGACCCGTCCCGCCGTGGCGCCCGGGACGCTCGAGGCGGCCATCTCCGCACCCAAGGTGCAGATCGCCCTGCTCCTGGACACCAGCAGCAGCATGGACGGCCTCATCGAGCAGACGAAGCGCCAGCTCTGGACGGTGGTGAATGCCTTCCAGAAGGCCCAGCGCGACGGCCAGCAGGCCCGGCTGGAGCTTCGCCCTCTACGAGTACGGCAATGACACCCTCCCGGCCGAGGGCGGCTACATCCGCCAGGTGGTGCCGCTCACCACGGACCTGGACCGGGTGTCCGAGCAGCTCTTCGCCCTGAAGACCAACGGCGGCAGCGAGTTCTGCGGCCAGGCCATCCAGAAGGCCACGCAGCAGCTCGAGTGGAGCAAGTCCAAGAAGGACCTCAAGCTCATCTACATCGCGGGCAACGAGCCCTTCTCGCAGGGGCCGGTGGCGTTCCGCACCGCCATCTCCGCGGCGAAGGAGCACGGCATCATGGTGAACACCATCCACTGCGGCCCCCCGGAGGCCGGGGCGAGCGGCGGCTGGGCGGAGGCGGCGCGGTTCGCGGGCGGGCAGCCCTTCAACATCGACCAGAACCAGGCGGTGGCCATGATCGCCGCGCCCCAGGACGAGGAGATCGCGAAGCTGGGCGTCGAGCTGAACAAGACGTACCTGAGCTATGGGCGCTCGGGCGCGGAGGCCAAGAAGCGCCAGGCGGCCCAGGACGTCAACGCCAGCGGCAACGCGGTCAGCGCCACCACGCGCGCCATGTCCAAGGCGTCGCGGCTCTACGACAACTCGAGCTGGGACCTGGTGGACGGGACGAAGCAGGGCAAGGTGAAGCTGGAGTCGCTCAAGGACGAGGAGCTGCCCGAGGAGCTGCGCGGCAAGAGCGCCGAGGAGCGCAAGGCCCTGCTCGAGGCCAAGGAGAAGGAGCGCACGCAGTTGCAGGCGCGCATCCAGCAGCTCAGCCAGGAGCGGCAGAAGTACCTGGCCGGCAAGCAGAAGGAGCTGGCCTCGGAGGGCAAGAACACGCTCGACAAGGCCATCCTCGACTCGGTCCAGACCCAGGCCAAGGCCCAGAGCTTCACACTGGAGTGAGGGCGGGTGATATGACGCGTGGCGTCGAGAGGGAGGGGTGTGCCAGGATGCGCGCCCCGCCCGCCTCGTACGACTGAAAGGAAGCGTCTTGAGTCCGTCGCGCCCCCTGGAGTTTGCCCGTAGTACGGAGAAAGAGCCCCATCTCGAGCGTGCCCGCGCCATCCTGCGCGCCCACCCCGAGATCAAGGATCTGTGCGGCCCTACTCCCATTACGGCCCTGTTCGTCCTGCTGCTGGTGGGCGGACAGGTGACCATCGCCTGGGCGCTGCGGGACTCGCCCTGGTGGGCGCTGCTGGCCACCGCCTGGCTGGTGGGTGCCTTCATCGACCACGGCCTGTGGGTGCTCATCCACGAGTGCACCCACAACCTCGTCTTCCGCAGCCCGCGCCTCAACGCCGTGCTGCAGCTCTTCACCAACCTGCCCATCCTCTTCCCGGCGGCGGCCTCGTTCCGCAAGTACCACCTCATCCACCACCGCTTTCAGGGGGATCCGGAGCTGGACGCGGACCTCGCCACGCCGTTCGAGGCGAAGCTGATCGGCAACTCCTTCTGGGGCAAGGCGTTCTGGGAGCTCAACTTCTGGGCCTTCCAGGCCATGCGCGTGTCGCGGCTCAAGCGCATCCCGCTCGTCGATGGCTGGTACATCGCCAACTTCGCCATCCAGATCGCCTTCATCGCGGGCGTCTGGGCGCTGCTGGGGCCTCGCGCGCTCGTCTACATGTTCCTGGCGTCCATCTTCGCCATCGGCCTGCATCCGCTGGGCGCGCGGTGGATCCAGGAGCACTTCCTCGTCAAGGCGCCCCAGGAGACGTACTCGTATTACGGGCCGCTCAACTGGGTGGCCTTCAACGTGGGCTACCACAACGAGCACCACGACGTGATGCGCGTGCCCTGGACGCGCCTGCCGAAGGTGCGCCAGCTCGCCCCCGAGTTCTACGACACGCTGCACTACCACACGTCGTGGACGGCCCTCTGGCTGAAGTTCCTCTTCGATCCCTCGCTGTCGCTCTACAGCCGCATGACGCGCACGGGTGGCTCGGGAGACGGCACGGTGCGGGCCGAGGACGCCGCCAAGGCGGCCTGAGCCGTACCTGGCCTCAGGGGTCGAGCAGCGCCCGGTGAATGGCCGGGTCCACCTCGCGCCCCAGGGCGAGGAGGCGCTTCTTCACCTCGTGCTCCCAGGCCCCCCGTCCGCCGGGCAGGGGCCACCCCCGGCTCCTGGGCCGGGTGTGAGGCCGGTCGTCCCAGGCGTCGATGGCCCTCTCGTTCAAACTGTCGAGGGTCCGCGCATCCGGTGGGGACCGTCCAGTGCCCTGCGCGAGGCGCAGGAAGCCCCGCTCGATGCCCTCCTGGACATCGGGGCGGGACGGGGAGCGCACGGCGTGCACGTGCCAGAGCACGAGGACCGGGGCCTGCGTGTCCTCGAGCAGCGCGGCGGTCAGCCGATCATGTCCGTCGAGGACGACGAACATGTCCAGGGAGCTGACGAACAGCAGCAGGACCGGGGGCAGCCGCCCGTCCCGGACGCTCTTGCGCCACGCCTTGACGCGAGCACTCCCGGGCTCGAGCTGCCGCAGCGGCAACACCCCCTGGCTGCCGTAGGTGGGGTGCCAGTGCCTGTAGCCCGCCCAGGTGGGCTCGAGCAGGTGCTGGAGCCTGTCCACCGTGAAGCATTCCGCCCGGGCCTCGGAATCGTCGCGTGGGCGCTCGAGACGCCAGGTGCCCGCGTGCAGGGGCGAGCGGGGGGAGCGCTCCAACGCACCGGCGAAGTGTCGCGCCCAGGCGGCGAGCCAGGCCTCGCTCCGGGGTTCCTCGCCCACCCGCGAGAGCTCCAGGGCGTCGATCGGGGCGAGCGGGCTGGTGTCCCGGACCCCGGAGCGGAGCCACCAGACCCCATCCCAGAAGGGATGCATGCGCGCCCAGAGCAGGGGCGTGCCGCCGCTCACCAGCCGGAGAAAACCGCCCCGCGCGGCCTGGATCCGCCAGGAAGGGGCCGGGAGCCCGTCCACGGTGAGCTCCAGGCCCTCCCACTCCGCGGGCGGCGTCTCGCGCCGAAGATCCTTCCAGAACATGGGCACCTCCGGCGCGAGAGGACGGACCACCCCACGCGACACTGACGCCGGGTGCCTGCCCTCCCCCGCTCAACCGAGCGCGGCGAGGGGGGATTCAGCGTAGCGCGTGAGGAGATCCCTCGGCGTGCCGAAGACGCCGATGGCCCCGGCGGACCGGAGCTCCTCATCCGTGAAGCCACCGCACACCAGCCCGACACACCGCATTCCCAGCCGCACGGCGCCCTCGACGTCGTAGGGCACTGCCGCGATGGCCAGCGTGTCGTCGGTGCCATCGAGTCCCAGCAGCCGGACCGCCTCCGCGGGAATTTCCTCGTGCAACCGGTTGCGGTCCACTTCCGCGTCCGTGGTGCGCGCGTCGATGAGATCCTCCACCCCGAGCAGCTCGATGTAGTGCTCCAGCTCGTCGGGGTCCGCGGTGGAGGCCAGGGCGATGCGCCACCCCTCCGCGCGCAGGTGCCGCAGCAACTCGGGGGCCCCGAGGAAGGGCCTCACCTTCGGCAGATACTCCTCATGGAAGAGCGCGCGGTAGAAGCTCGCCAGCTCATCGGCGTAGCGCAGGTACTCGTCCTCGGGAAGGAATACGGAGAGGAACTGGTCGCCCATGCGGGCCATCTGCGCGAGCACCCGGGGCAGACGCACCTGACGGCCGTAACGCGCCAACGCTTCCTGCCAGGCCCGCGCACGAAGCACGTTCGTGTCCACCAGCGTCCCATCCACCTCGAAGACGATTGCCTTGGGCACTCCGTACATCCTCCGGTTACGAATTGCGCACTCCCAACCCCCGTGGCCACGCGGGAAAGTCCAGGGCTGGATCAGCGCAACGACGGGACTCGCGCCCGCCCTCCATGCCGCCTGGCAGCCGGGCAGGAAGGCCCCTCCGCGCCTCAGGGACCGGAGGGCACCGCCACCGCGGCGGACTCCACCTGCTCCTGGAGGATGTCGCGGTGGTCCACGCCAAAGGCCGCCATCAGCGGCAGCACGCTGCTGCGCTCGTCCGTCCAGCGCACGCGCGGTGGCCCGGAGAGCCCCAGCCGGAACGCCTTCCCGCTCTGGCGCGCGAAGGTCTCCCCCCGGGAGAAACCCGGCTCCAGGCTCAGCATCACCCAGAGGCTGGCGAGGCGGCTGCCCTCCGACTCGGACTCTACCCCCATGGCGTGCAGGCCGAAGGTCCGGGCATGCGCCAGGGCCAGGGGCAGCAGATCCAGGTGCACGCTGCTCAGGTGCAGCGCCAACACGCCCCCGGGCGCCAGGTGCCGCCGGTAGACGTCCACCGCCTCCTCGGTGAAGAGGTGCACCGGGATGGAGTCCGAGCTGAAGACGTCCAGCGCGAGTACGTCGAAGCCCTGCGGCTCGCCCCGCGACAACTCCTGCTCGAGCATGATGCGCGCGTCCCCCTCCACCACCTCCACCCGCGCCGGCGAGTCGCTCAGGAAGGAGAAGTAGCCGCCCGCGCCCTGGGCCAGGGCGATGACCTGGGGATTGATTTCGTAGAAGCGAAAGACGTCCCCGGCGCGCGCCATCGCCGCCGTCGTCCCCACCCCGAGGCCCAGCACCCCCACGCGCAACGTGGGCGGCAGTCCCCGCGTCTCCCGGAGCCGCCGCTGCTCGGTGAGCGCCAGCCCCAGTCCGCCGCCGGGCGTGAAGTAGCTGGTGGGCCAGGAGCGCCGCTCGGGCCGGGTGTACTGGTAGCCGTGCAGCACGTTGCCGTGGACCAGCATGAAGGCATGCGCCTCCGAGTCCCGGGCCTCCACCTCCCCCACGCGCAGCACGCCGAAGAAGTTGCGCGACGACTCGAGCGAGCGGCGGGTCTCCACCACCGCCAGGCCGAGGCTGCCCGCGACGATCAGCAACAGCAGGGCGCAGACGCCGCTCAGCACGGTGCGGGCCCGCGTGGTGGCCAGGGGCTGGCGCAGCAGGAGGAGCACCGCCAGCAGACAGCAGACCCCGAGCATGAGCGGGTACTCCGCATACGAGCGGAAGAGGCGCGGGGCCAGCAGGTGGACGAAGAGCCCCCCGGCCACACCGCCCGCGGACACCCAGAGGTAGAAGGTGCTGAGGTAGCGCGGCGAGGGCCGCAGCCGGTACAGCTCGCCGTGGCACAAGAGAGCGCCGGCGAAGAGGGCCCCCGCGTGCACGAGCAGCAACTGGAGCAGCGGGACGTGGGGCCCGAGCAGGGTGGCACGCGTCACGCCACCCACCGCGAGCAGCAACAGCAGCGCGGTGAGGGGGCGCGAGTAGAGCGCCTCGCGCTCGAAGGCGATGATGAAGGTGAGGAGATAGAGGGCCAGCGGCAGCACCCAGACGAAGGGCCCGGCCGCCACGTCCTGCGAGAGCTGATTCGTCGCGCCCAGCAGCAGCACCGAGGCGCCCGCGCTCAGCCCCAGCCACGCCAGGGTGCGCCCCACGCCCGGCGCTGGCCCGCCGTCCGCCTCCGGGACATTTCCGGCCACCGGTGCGTCCTCCTGGCGCATCACCCCCCGGGCACACGCCGCGCAGCTCACGGCGAAGACGAGGAAGCCCGCGCCCCACCCCCACGCCTGCACGCCGCGCCCCAGCCAGGGCTCGACGAGGAAGGGGTAGGCCAGCAGCGACAGCAGCGAGCCCGCGTTGGAGAGGGCATAGAGCCGGTAGGGCGAGACGCCCGGCCGCACCCGGCTGAACCAGCTCTGCAGCAGGGGCGCGGTGGTGGACAGCGTGAAGAAGGGCAGCCCCAGGGTGGCCGCGAGCATCACCAGCAGCCGCGGGGTGGAGATGCCATCCGCCGGGGGACGCCACTCCGGCCCGGGGGCCACCGGCGAGCCCGCCCACAACGCGCGCCCCACCAGCACCGCCACCGTCAGCCCCAGCAGCCCCAGGTGCACCCGCGCCTGCCGCCTCGGCGTCAGCCGCCGGATGCTGGCATGCGAATAGGCGTAGCCGCCCAGCAACACGGCCTGGAAGAAGAGCATGCACGTCGTCCACACGGCCGGTGTGCCGCCGAACCAGGGCAGCGCGTACTTCCCGGCCAGCGGCTGCACGCCGAAGAGGAGGAAGGCACCAAGAAAGAGGGTGAAGGCGTAGAGGGACATGGGGGGGCCGCGGGCGAGGATATCCCGGATTGACGGGTGCCGGGCTGTCCGCCGGACGGGCACTCCTTCCCCGTGCGACTCCGGCCTGCCCGCCTCCCCACCTGAGAGGGAAGCGAGCCCCCCAGCTTCTCCCTGGCGAGGGAGGACGGGGTCATCGTGCGCAGGCGGCGGGCTTAGCTTGAGGGGACGGAATGTCGCAATCCAGGGGAGCCCACATGTCCGAGGAGGACGAGCGGAAGAGCGAACCGCGGTCCAAGGTCGCGCTGAGCGAGGACGAGGAGCGCTTCCGGCTCCTCATCGACAGCCTGCAGGACTACTCCGTCTTCCCCTTGTCGGTGGATGGGCGGGTGAGCAACTGGAATCTCGGCGCCGAGCGCCTCAAGGGTTTCACGACGGAGGAGGCCCTCGGCCTGCACATCTCGCTCGAGGCCGCCTGGGTGCGGTCCGCGCTCGGGGTGGACACTCCGGAGCGCTTCATGGCGCTGGGGGCACGCTCCTACATGTGCGTGCCGCTCAAGGCCCGCGGCGGCACCTTCGGCGCCATCACCTTCGTGTCGGTGACGCGGGGCAGGAGCTATGGGCCGGGAGAGCTCGCGCTCGCCGAGGAGTTCGCGCGCAGGGCGGCCCTGGCGGTGGACAACGCGCGGCTGTTTCGCGAGGCGCAGGAGGCGCTCAAGGCCCGCGACGAGTTCCTCTCCATGGCGTCGCACGACCTGCGCTCGCCGCTGACCTCGCTGCGCCTGCAGTTGCAGGCCGTGCGCAGGAACCTGCAGCCGGGCAGCGACGGGCAGCGCTCCACGGAGAAGCTGGCTTCCCGGGTGGAGTCGATGGAGCGGCAGACGGACCGGATGCTCCACATGATGGATGCCCTGCTGGACATCAGCCAGATGACGGCGGGCCGGCTCGAGCTCAAGCGCCAGCGGGTGGACCTCGTCGAGGTGGTGCGCGGCGCCATGGCCACGCTCGACGAGGAACTGCGTCAGTCCGGCGTGCAGGTGCGGGTCCACGCGGAAGGCCCGGTCGAGGGAAGGTGGGACAGCCTGCGGCTCGAACAGGTCGTCGACAACCTGCTCTCCAACGCCGTGAAGTACGGGAAGGGGCAGCCCGTGGACATCACGGTGTCCACGGACGGTCTCACGGCCAGGCTCGAGGTCCGGGACCAGGGCGTGGGCGTCGCGCCCGAGGACCAGGCGCGGCTCTTCGACCGCTTCGAGCGCGTGAGGCTCGACCGGGGCGTCACCGGGTACGGGGTGGGGCTGTGGATCGTCCGGCGCGTGGTGGAGGCGCACGGGGGCAGCATCTCCATCGAGAGCCGTCTGGGCGAGGGCGCGTGCTTCATCGTCCGGCTGCCCTCGCGCGGCCAGGCCAGGGACATGGACGCCGCGGAGCACCCGCCCGCCGTCCACTAGCGCGGGCCCGGGGACACGCCCGCGCGGGCACGCGGACACACCCCGCGTGAACCCCGAGGCCCGGGGAGCGCCTATGGGGTGGCCCGCCGATTGCTGGTATGAGAGGAGCGCCCGGCCGCACCCCCTGTGCGGCACCTCCCCCAGAGGGCCTCATGCTCCTCTCACCGCTGTCACTCACCCTCCTGCTGCTCAACGCCGTCAGCCTCTCGCCCGCCTCCGTGCCGGCGAAGGGCAACCAGGAGGCCCTCGTCACGCTCGACCGCGCCTCGCGCGTGGCCATCACCGCGCGCACGCCCTCCGGGACCTCCTGCGAGATCGTCGACCACGTGCGCGGCCCCTTCGCCCAGAGCGGCGCCGCGGGGAGCGCCAACTGCGAGTTGGATCTCCTGTTGGACGCGGGCACCTACAAGCTGCGCCTGGCCTCGAGGACGAAGGGCAAGGGCACCCAGGGGAAGGTGGACCTCAAGGCGGTGGCCTACACGGAGGACAACGCCCACCCGGTGCGGCTGCTGCCGGAGCGCGAGGTGCGCCAGGTGCTCGCCCCGCGCCACCAGGCCTCCTACTGGCTCTCGCTCGACAAGCGCCAGCCCGTCACCCTGCGGGTGTCCGGCCGCACCGCCGGGGACGTGCGGCTGTGGCGCAACGGCGCGTGGCTGGAGCCCGTCGAGGTGAAGGACGTCTCCACGCAACCGCGCGCGGGGCAGCCGCAATACGAGTGGTGGCTGGAGACCACGCTCGACCCGGGCAACTACCTGCTCACCGCCTACGGCACGGCCCCGAAACAGTGGACCGAGGGCCAGGAGGACAACACCCTCTCGGTGGCCTACGGCTTCCCGAAGGCGCCCGCGGAGCGCTCGCTCACCGTCACCCTTCCGCCCTGGGGCATGCACGCGGTGGAGCTGCCCTCGGGGCCCAGCGCCATCTTCCTCTCGCGCGACAGCGCCGCGCAGTCCTCCAGCCGGGTGAGCCTCCACGGGCTGGACGCCGAGGGTGCCAGCAACGTCACCTCGGGCGTGGAGGCGAGCTGCCAGATTCAGGGCAAGGCGCTCGTCCCGCAGTGCAGCGCGGTGGTGGGGGGAGCGGACGCGAGCCGTCACGTGGCCCTCCTCCGGGGCGAACCCGGGACGCGGCTGACGCTGCAATGGGCCCGCCTCCCCACGCGGGAGCGCTTCCTGGACGGCACCTACGGCCAGGGCGGGCTGACGCCGTATTTCGAGGCGCCCTCCACCGGCGAGTTCCTGGTGGGCCTGCATGAGGTGCCCCTGGATCCGGACAGCGCGCCCCTGGGGTGCATGCTGGAGACGACGTCCGGCCGCGACTGGGTGCCCACGCAGTTCGATGTGCCGCAGGTGGGCCCCGAGCGCGCGTTCCGCCGGGCCTTCAACTACAACGGCTCGAACGCCACCGTCTGGTTCGAGGTGACGCGCTCCGGGCGCTACGTCTTCTCCACCAGCGGGGACCGCAAGGGCCGCTGCGAGCTGTACCAGGTGGACGGCCCCAGGCGCATGCGCATCACGGAGTCCAACCCCAAGGGGCAGACGTGCCGCATCACCCACACGGCCGGGCCCGGGGTGTACGAGCTGAAGCTGTACGGCGGCACCGAGGGCATCGAGCGCCTCACGCTTGCCCCCGAGGGCCGTGAGCCCCAGCAGGACACGCCCACCCGCACCTCGTGCCTGATGAAGGGCGTGAAGCTGCAGAAGGGCTACACCTACCGCATCGTCGCCAACCGGAGCACGGGCGGCTCCATGCGGGGCCTCGTGCTGCGCCCGCTGCCGCTCGCCCTCGCCGAGCCCCTGCCGGTGGTGCTCGAGGGTCCCCAGCCGCTCGAGCTGCCCCTGGACACGGGAGGCGCCGCCGAGGTGCGCTCGGCCGGTGGCGAGCCCTTCACGTGCGCCCTGGGCGGCACCCGGGTGGAGGCGCGGGAGGGACGCTGCCAGCTTCCGTCCTCGGGAGGCACGCTCACGCTGTCGCAGCCGGGGAACGGCTCCCTCAACCTGATGGTGCACCGGCCCGCGCCGCCGCCACCGCCTCCGCCGCCGCTGAGCGCGTACACGCCCATCTTCCCTCCCCTGCCCTCGCTGCAACCCTCCCAGCCCGCCTGGTTCGACTTCGATCGCGGGCAGTCGCACTCGCTCACCTTCGACGTGAAGAAGGAGGGCCTCTACCACGTGACGACGCAGGGCCTGCTGGCCACCGAGTGCAGCATCCGCACGCCGGTGGTGCCCCAGGTGGGCAGCGCCCAGGGGGGAGGACGGGGGCGCAACTGCCTCGTGTCCACCTACCTGCGGCCCGGCCGCTACCTGCTCACCGCGAGGACGGTGAATCAGAGCAAGGGCCGCGGCGCCGTGCTGCTGGAGCGGCGCGACGTGAAGGCGGCCGAGGCCGTGCGCGCCGATGGCGAGGCGTTCTTCCGCGTCGAAGCGGGCGACCTCATCCAGCAGCGGCTCACGGTGCCGCGCGGCGCGGACTACACCCTGTCCACCGCCGCGCTGGGTGCGCGGCTCCAGTGCCGCCTGGATGATCCCCAGGGTTGGCCGGTGGTGACGGTGCCCACGCCCTGCGAGCAGTCGATGCGGCTGGCGAAGGGCACGTACCTGTGGACGCAACTGCCGCTGACGGTGGAGTCCATGCGCCGCACCGCGCTGGAGCGCATCCAGCCCCCGGTGGTGCTCAAGGGCAACAAGGCGCACCCGGTGCGCTACAACCAGTGGTACCGGGCGGACCTCGGCAAGGACGGCAAGGACGAGTTCACCTTCGAGGTGCCGGCGCGCATGGCCGTGTCCTTCTCCCTCTCCCACGGCATGCAGGGGCGGCTCTACGTCGCGGGTGCGGACGGTGCGCGCAGGCCCGTGGAGGTCATCGCCCCACAGAGCACGTACACGCCGCCGCCCGCCCCGGAGCCAGAGCCTTCGCCCGAGGGTGAGTCCCCCGAGTATTCCGAGGGAGAGGAGTACCCGGCGGAGACCCCGGAGTATTCCGAGGGAGAGGAGGCCCCCGCCGCGCCGAGCGAGGACGAGAGTATTCCGCCCCCGCCCGTGGCGCCGCTGCCCGCGCCGAACGCGCCGCCTCCCGAGGGCCAGTCCATCCAGCTCGAGCCCGGGCGCTACACGCTGGTGGCCGAGCACAGCCGCGGGGACGTGGCCATCTCCTACACGCTGTACCTGAGCACCGAGGTGCTCGCGCCCCCCATGGTGAAGGACGTGAACGTGCCCGGCCGGCTCCCGCTGGTGCTGCCCGTGGACGGCACGCTGCGCCTCTTCACGCGCGGTAGCACGGACGTGCGCTGCCGCCTCTTCGACGGCGCGGGACGGCTCGTGGTGGAGAGCGCGGACCACGGCGCGGATTGGAACTGCGCCATCGCCGAGCCGCTCCCCGCGGGCAGCTACTCGCTGGTGCTGGAGAGCCAGACGCAGCAGCCGGGCCCCTCGCGCGTGTCGGTGGAGCTGGCCACGGTGTCCGATGCCGGAGTGCTCGCCGAGGGCGGCACGCTGGAGGTGGGCAACGGCGTGGTGCGCGCCACGCTGCCGCCCGTGCCCGCGGACACGCTGCAGCAGGTGGTGCTGCGTGCGAAGACGGCCTTCTCCTGCGCCCTGGAGGACGAGCGCGGCGCGGTGGTGTCGCGGGGCATGGACGTGCGCGAGTGCTCGATGCTGCTGAAGCCGGGCACCTCGCCCTGGCGCGTGCGCGTCTGGACGCTGGGCCAGCCCACCAAGGTGAGCACCAGCGTGGCGGCGCGGCCCCTGCGTCCCTTCTCCGGCGGGAGGATTCCGGCGGGCGAGGCCACGAGCGCGCAACTGCCGAGGCCCGGCCGCTACGAGACGGGCAGCGGCGTCTACTGCCTGCCCGCCTCCCGGCAGGGCCCCCTGAACCCGTGTGGCCCCGAGGCCTCGCTGGAGGCCGGTGACTGGGTGTTCGGCGTGCCCGGCGCCACCGCCGAGACGAAGCTGTCCCTCTCCGAGCGCGTGGACACGCTGGAGGACGCCAAGGAGCAGCGCGCCCCGCTGAGCCGGGACATCGCGCTGCTGCGCCAGCGCTCGAAGCAGCAGGCCCTGCACCTGATGCGGGTGAGCGTGCCCTTCGGGGACTCCGCCTACCCGGCGTGCCGGCTGGACGGGGGCGTGGCCCAGCAGCGGAGCTCCGTGTGCTACGCGGCCACCGGCCCCACCGAGGAGTCGCTCGCGCGCTGGTGGACGCCCGTGGCCGAGAAGGGCGAGGCCTCCGTCCAGCGGCGCTCCTTCCCGGTGCCCACCTCCTCCGTGCCGCTGACGCCCGGACTGCAGGACCTCACGTGGAGCGGTGGGCCCGCCCTCCGCATGGTGATGCCCGGCGAGCCCACGCGCGTGCAGCTCTCGCTCCCCCGGGAGGCCTGGGCCGTGCTGGTGGATGACAAGGGCGCGGCGGTGGATTTGTGCCCGCCCGGCGACGCGCTCTCCCGCTGCATCCTGAGCGGCACGGGCGGCGCGGTGTTCCTCTGGTCCCCGGCCGAGTCCCGCGTACAGACGGAGGTGCTCTCGGTGGAGGCGGCGAAGCCGGCCGTGCCCCTCGCGACCCTGTTCGAGGCCACCTCCCGCGTGCCCGGCCAACAGGTGCTGTCCTTTGGTACCTCGCAAAGCCCGCGGCTGCTGCGGGTGACGGGCGCGGAGCGGTGCGTGGCGTCGCTCGACGACGGGACGCGGCTGGAGGGCTGCGAGCTTCCAGGTGGCCCCCGGCCGCCGCGGCCAGCTCCTGCTGGAGACGAACCCGGGCGGTGTGCGCGCGGTGCTCGCGGAGCCGGACGGGCTCGGCCTGGCCCTGCTGCCCCCGGCGCCCAAGGGCAAGGTGCCCGAGTTGCTGCCCGCCGCGAAGGCCCTGCGCCTCTCGGGCGAGGTGGTGGAGCGCACCCTCACCGTACCCGCCGACGCCGTCGTCCACCTCCGGAGTGACTCGGGCGTCTGCGGCCTCACCCGGGACAACACCGTGCTCGTGGTGGCGGGCCTGGAGCGCGGCTGCTCCTTCGACCGGTTGCTCGCGGCCGGCACCTACCGGCTGGCGGTGCGAGGCTTCGCCGGCCAGCCCCTCTCCGGCAACGTCACCTGGACGCACGAGCCGGTGAAGGAGCTGGCCGAGGGCGTGGCCAAGGCCGAGGGCTGGGTGGCCCCGGGCCAGACACACTACTTCCGCTTCGACACCGCCTCGGCCGGCAACATCGGCCTGGGGCTGCAGGTGCCCGCCGAGGTGCTCCAGTGCACCGTGCTCGACGTCTCCCAGCGCGTGCTCGGCGAGGGCTGTCAGCAGTTCCTCGCCCTGGAGAAGGGCACCTGGCTGCTCGCCATCCACGCGCCCAGCACGCTGGAGCGTCCCCTCCCCTTCAAGCCCGTCCTCGTGGGCCTCGCCGGTGCGAAGACCGGCGTCCCCGAGGAGTACCTGCGCGACTTCTTCAATCGCATCGGAGAGAACCCGTGATGCGCCTCGTGAACTCCCTTCTCTGCCTGCTCCTGGTGCTCGCGGCCGTTCCCGCCCGGGCGCAGGAGTACCGTCCGGCCGACGAGAGCCAGCGCCCCGAAGGCGGGGGGACGAAGATCCTCCCCGACCAGTTCCTGCGCGGCTTCGACCCGGTCACCGTCTACTTCCCCGACAACGCGGGGCCCGGCAAGCAGAGCGCCGATGATGGCGCGAAGCTGCTCAAGGTGGTGCCCTCGTGGCCCGGCCAGTGGTTCTGGGCGGACCGCAAGACGCTCCAGTTCCGCCCCGCCGAGCCCTGGCCCGCGCTGGCGCGCTTCTCCTTCGAGGCGGGCGGCTCGCGGAAGATTCTCACCACGATGATGTCGGCGCCCTCGGCGATGTCGCCGCAGCCCGACAGCACGGACCTGAGGCCCTTCCGCACCCTCACGCTCACCTTCCCGCAGGCGCTGCCGCTCGACTCGCTGCGCAAGATGCTCCGGCTGGAGGTGCGAGACCTGCCGGGCCTGGCGGACTCACCCACGCGGGTGCTGAAGGACTGGACGCTGTCGCAGCTTCCGCGCGGCAGCCAGCGCGAGCAGGCCGTCTACGCCATCACCCTCGAGGAGGACGTGCCCGAGGGCAAGCAACTGCGCGTCAACGTCAGCCTCGCGCTGGGCGACGAGGACAAGGTGCTGTGGGTGGGGCGGCTGTCCACGCGGCCGGCCTTCCACCTCCAGCAGGTGCAGTGCGGCCGGAGCCAGTTCTCCCTGACGGGTGGGGCCTCGACGCCCCGGGACATGGCGCTCGCGTGCGGCAACCAGGGAGACCTGCCGCAGCTCGTCTTCTCCGCGCCGGTGGAGGGCCTCTCGCTCACCACGCTCAAGAAGCTGGTGCGGCTGGAGCCCGCGGTGCCGGACCTGCACTATCAGGCGTACG
Organism: Archangium gephyra; assembly: GCF_049060025.1. Lineage (GTDB taxonomy): Bacteria > Myxococcota > Myxococcia > Myxococcales > Myxococcaceae > Archangium > Archangium gephyra_A. Next base: position 9,948,191 of record NZ_JBMEQQ010000002.1, on the reverse strand, counting down.
GCAGCCGCGTGGCGCTGCGCGGCAAGTTCGTCCCGGACACGCTGTACCGCATGCGCATCGGCGCGGCGCCCCTCCGCGACGACAGCGGCCGGCCGCTGAGGGACCCGGGCGAGCTCCAGGTCTTCTTCCACCTGGACTTCAAGCAGCCCTTCCTGCGCTGGATGCAGGGCACGGCGGTGATGGAGGCCAAGGGCCCGCGCATGCTGCCGCTGCAGGGCTACGGTGACGCGCGCGCGGACGTGCGCATCTACCGGGTGGATCCGCTGCACCCCGGCCTGTGGCCCTTCCCCAACCGCCCCATCGTGGTCAACGAGCAGAGCGCCCCGCCCTTCCCCGGCGAGGAGCCCCAGGTGAAGCCCACGCCCGGTTACATCGGCGAGGACGAGCTGACGGCACACATCCGGCTGCTGGGCTCGCCACTCGTCTCCACGCTGGTGGACCTGCCCCTACCGAAGCGCGGCGGCACCACCACCTTCGGCCTGGACCTGGCGCCCCTGCTCAACCCGGTGGTGGGCAAGGTGAGGCCCGGCACGTATCTCGTCGGCCTGCGGCGGCTCACCGGCGCGCCCGAGCGTTCCTATGTCCGCGTCCAGGTCACCAACCTGTCGCTGAGCACGGTGGAGGAGCGGGACAAGGCCGTCTTCTTCGTGCGCACGCTGGACGGGGCCCAGGAGGTCCGCGGCGCGCGCATCGTGCTCGAGGGCCAGCACCGCGTGCCGGATCCGAAGCACAAGGGCTCGTTCCTCCAGGAGCCCTTCACGCACGAGCTCACCACGGACGGTAGCGGCCGGGCGACGCTCGGCCCGCAGCCGAACTGGGTGCAGATCCAGCGCGTCACCGTGCGCAACGGCGAGGACATCCTCGTGTTGGATCCGCGCGAGGCCCCGGCGTCCTTCGCCAACAACCACTGGTCGCCGTCCTCGGGCTGGCTGGAGTGGCTGTCGCAGCAGACGCCGCCGCCGCCGAATGACGGGCTGCGCGGCTTCCTCTTCACCGAGCGCCCCATCTACCGGCCGGGAGAGAAGGTCTACCTCAAGGGCTTCCTGCGCAACGAGGTGGGCGGAGACTTCGAGGCCCCCGGGAGCGCGGGGAAGTACTCGCTGACCGTGCAGGGTCCGGGCGAGCAGACGTGGAAGCTGCCACTGGCCTTCACCGCGCTGTATGGCTTCTCCGCCGAGTTCCAGGAGAAGGACGCGCCCACCGGCGAGTACTACGCGGTGCTCGAGGAGGTGCGCACGGGGCAGACGCTCGCGCGCCGGAAGTTCCAGGTGGAGGCCTACCGCCTGCCCACCTTCGAGGTGCAGCTCTCCAGCCCCGCCACGGTGCGGCTGGACGCGCCCTTCAAGGTGAAGGCGGTGGCGCGCTACTACGCGGGCGGCAACGTGGCCGGACAGCCCATCGCGTGGACCGTCACGCGCCGCCCCTACTACTACGTGCCCAAGGGGCGCGAGGGCTTCCTCTTCGCCTCCAGCACCCAGTTCGCCCGCGAGGGGCAGAGCCGCGCCCCCGAGGCGATGACGCGCAACGCGACGCTGGACGACAACGGCGCGGATGAGATGAGCGTCAACCCGGCGCTGGATCTGGACGGCTCGGCGCGCATCTACCGTTTCGAGGCCACCGTCACCGGCGCGGACAACCAGCCCGTCTCCGCGGCGCAGGACGTGAAGGCCCTGCCGCCCTTCGTGCTGGGCCTGAAGCTGCCGCGCTACTCGGACAAGCCCTTCACGCTCACGCCGGACGTCATCGCCGTGGGCGTCAACGACAAGCTGGTGAAGGGCCAGGAGGTGCTGGTGCGCCTCTACAAGCGCATCTGGCACAGCCAGCTCCGGGAGACGCACTTCGCCACCGGCGAGGCCCGCTACGTCACCGAGCAGGAGGACGTGAAGCTCGCGGAGAAGACGATCACCACCACGGAGGACAAGCCCGTGTCCCCGGCCTTCGAGCTGAAGGAGGCGGGCGTGTACGTGGTGGAGCTGGTGGCACGCGACAAGCTGGGACGCGTGCAGACGCTCTCGGCGGACCTGTACGTGGGAGGCCAGACGCCCATCGCTTGGCAGAAGTCGCGCCAGGGCGTGTTCGGGCTCACCCCGGACAAGAACTCGTACAAGCCGGGCGAGACGGCGCGCCTCATCCTCCAGAGCCCCTTCCAGGAGGGCCGTGCGCTGGTGGTGGTGGAGGAGCCGGGCGGCAACACCTACACCTGGCACGAGGTATCCGGCGGCAAGGCGGTGCACGAGCTGGCCATCCGGGCCCAGCACGTCCCCAACATTCCGGTGCACGTGCTGCTGATGCGGGGACGGCTCGGCGAGGGGGACAAGGACGACTCGCGCTACCGGCCGCAGACGCTCGGGGCCTCGGTGGACGTGAAGGTGGAGCCGGTGCGCAACCAGGTCTCGGTGGAGCTCAAGCACCCCGAGACGGCGCGCCCCGGGGCCACCATCCCTGTGGAGCTGACGCTCAAGGACGACCAGGGCAAGCCGCTGGCCGGAGAGGTGACGCTGTGGCTGGTGGACGAGGCCGTGCTGTCGCTGGCACCGGAGGGGACGCTCAACCCGCTCGACGAGCTCATCCGGGAGAACACGCGCGGCACCACGCTGAGGGACACGCGCAACAGCCTGGTGGGCAAGCTCTTTGAGCAGGAGGAGACGCCCGGCGGTGACGGCAGCGAGGAGGAGCTGGAAGGCGGAAGCAAGCGCGTGGTGCGCAAGAACTTCCAGACGGTGCCGTACTACCAGGCCACGTTGCAGGTGCCGGCGTCCGGGAAGCTGACGGTGCAGGTGCCGCTGTCGGACGACCTCACCAACTTCCGCGTGCGCGCGGTGGCCATCTCCGGGCTGCAGCGCTTCGGCTACAAGCAGACGGTGCTGCGCGTGCGGCTGCCGGTGCTGGTGCAGCCGCAGCTCCCGCGCTTCGTGCGCCAGGGAGACCGCTTCTGGGGCGGCGCGGTGGGCCGCGTGGTGGAGGGCAGCGGTGGACCCGGCTCGGTGCAGGTGCGGGTGTCGGGCCCGGCGGACGTGCAGCCGCTGAACCAGAGCGTGGAGCTGCAGGCCAACCGGGCCATGAGCTTCGTCACCCCCATCACCGTGCGGAACGCGGACGTGTCCGAGCCGCAGTCCCTGAAGGTGCGCGTGGACATCGAGCGCAAGGCGGACAAGGCCGGAGACGCCTTCGAGGTGCAACTGCCCGTGCTGCCGGACCGCACGGTGGAGCACTTCGCGTACTTCGAAACGCTGAAGGCGGGCACGGCCACGCTCAAGCCCCTGCCCGAGCCGGCGCGTCCGGGCACCGCCTCGCAGGAGGTGTTCATCACCTCCATCCCGGGCGTGCTGGAGATGATCTCCGGCCTGGAGTACCTGGCCGAGTACCCGCACGGCTGCCTCGAGCAGAAGCTGTCGCAGCTCTACCCGGACGTGGCGCAGGCGGGGGTGCTGCGTGAGCTGGGGATCCGCACGCCCTTCGGCAAGCAGATCAACGGGAACGTGCAGCGCCTCCAGGAGGAGATGTCGCTCTACCAGGATGACCAGGGCCTGCTGGCCTTCTGGCCGGGAGGACCGGGCGACGTGCAGGTGACGGCGCTGGCGGTGGAGTTCCTGGACTGGGCGCGGCGCGCGGGCCTGAAGGTGGACGAGAAGCTGCAGACGCGTGCGGTGGAGGGCCTCAAGCGCGTGCTGCGCAGCACCTACCCGGGCCTGGTGCAGGAGTGGCGCTACAACCAGCAGACGGCGGCGCTGCGCGCCCTCACCCGCGTGGGCTCGCTGGATCAGCACTACCTCATCGACCTCTTCCAGCTCCGCGATCGCCTGGACATCCAGAGCCTGGCGGACCTCGCCGCCACCATGAACACCCAGCCCGCGGTGTACCGCACCAACCTGGAGGCGCTGCGCAACGAGCTGTGGGACAGCGTCATCATCAAGCTGAACAAGGGCAAACCCGTCTTCGAGGGCCTCAAGTGGCGCCGCGACGCGTGGGGGTACTACGGCTACCTCGGCTCGCGGCCCGCCAGCGTGGCGGCCGTCTTCGAGGCGCTGGTGTTGCTGTCCCCGGAGGACCCGCGGCTCGAGCAGTTGCGCGACGCGCTCCTGTCCTACGCGAGCGCGGAGACGGGCTTTGGCAGCACCTTCGAGAACCGCCGGGCCATCGGCGCGCTGGCGCTGTACCTGGCGAAGGCGAAGCCCGCGGTGCCGGACACCACCCTGACGCTCTCCTCGGGCGCCGTGCTCAAGGTGGGCAAGGACACGAAGACGGCCCGCGCCGAGGTGGCCAATGACGCGCAGCTCTCCGCCACCGTGAAGGGCGGGCCCGTGGGCATGCGCGCGGAGGCCCGGTACATCCCGGCCACGCCGGGAGACAAGGTGACGCCGCTCAAGCAGGGCTTCATCGTCTCGCGCGGCGCCACCTGGCTGCACGCGGACGGCTCCGAGGAGACACGCTTCGACGACGCCTCGGGCGAGGTGAAGGAGTTGAAGGTGGGCGACATCCTGGAGTTGCACGCGCGCATCGTCACCGAGGAGAAGCGCGTCCACGTGGCGCTGGTGGTGCCCTTCGCGGCGGGCCTGGAGCCGCTCAACCCGGAGCTGGCGAACGCGTCCTCGGACGCGAAGCCGTCGCAGGCGGACTCGCTCCGCCCGGCCTATGTGCAGCGGCTGGACAACGAGGTGCGCTACTACTTCCTGGAGATGCCGCGCGGCACGCACACCTTCCACTTCCGGGTGCGCGCCGCCACCGAGGGCTCCTTCGTGCACCCGGCCCCCTGGGCCGAGCTGATGTACCGCGAGTCGGTGCGTGGCCGCGGCGAGGGCCTGCGCATCGTCGTGAAGGGAGAGCATGAGAAGTAGCCGGACACGCCGGGCGGCGGTGCTCGCCCTGGTGCTGCTGGGGGCGGGGGTGTGGTTCGCCTCCAGCCTCCAGGACGGGCTGCTCGGCTACGAGCCCTCGCGCCTCGTGCTGGACCGGCGGGGCGCGTACCTGGGCGAGGTGCCCGGCTCGGGCGGGGAGCTCGGCTACTGGCCGGTGCCCTACGTGCTGCCCGAGCGCATCGTCCAGGCCACGCTCATCACCGAGGACCGGCACTTCTACGAGCACCCGGGCGTGTACCTGCCGTCGGTGGGGCGGGCGCTGGTGCAGAACGTGCGCAACCTGCGCGTCATCTCGGGGGCGTCCACGCTGGCCATGCAGGTGGCGCGGATGCAGACGCCCGGGGGACGCACCGCGTGGCGCAAGGTGCGCGAGGCGGTGGAGGCGCTGCTGCTCGTGCACGGGCACGGCCACGAGAAGGTGCTCCGCCAGTATCTGGCCATCGCCCCGTACGGCAACCGGGTGCACGGGGTGGGACGCGCGGCGCGGCTCTACTTCGACAAGCCGGTGGAGGACCTGTCCTGGGCGCAGGCGGCCTTCCTCGCGGGCCTGCCGCAGCTCCCCGGGCGGATGAACCCGTACACCGAGGACGGCCTGCGCCGCGCCCGTAAACGCAGCCACCGCATCCTCCGGGCGCTGCACGCCCAGGGCGCCCTGTCCCGGGAGGAATTGCAGCAATCGCTCCAGGCGGACCTGGGCCTCGTGCCCCGGCCCCAGCGCATGCCCGAGGCCCTGCACGCGGTACTGGAATGGAGCGTGCTGGCCCGTGCGCGGCACGTGCCCATCTCCACGGCCACACTGGACCTGGAGGTGCAGTCGAAGGTGGCCCACATCCTCCAGCGGAACCTGAACCGGCTCGACGGCGCGGGAGCGGGCAATACCGCCGCGCTGGTGGTGGACACGGAGACGGGCGACATCCTCGCGTACGTGGGCTCGCGCGACTTCTTCAACCAGGAGCACCGGGGCGCCATCGACTTCGTGAAGCAACGGCGCTCGCCGGGCTCCACGCTCAAGCCCTTCCTCTACGGGCTGGCGCTGGAGAAGGGCATCGTCACCGCCGCCACCGAGCTGGCGGATACACCCATGGACGTGCGGGTGGAGAACGGCCGCTCCTACCTGCCGGAGAACATCAACCACTCCTTCCTCGGACCCATGCTGCTGCGCGAGGCGCTGGGCAACTCGCGCAACATCCCCGCCCTGCGCGTGCTGGAGCAGGTGGGCGTGGAGCCCGCGCTGCGCTTCCTCGAGAAGGCGGGCGTGGGGGGCATCTCCTACGAGCCGGACCGCTACGGGCTGGGACTGGCGGTGGGCAACCTGCACGTCACGCTGGAGGAGCTGTCGGAACTGTACCTGGTGCTCGCCCACGAGGGGGAGACGCGCTCGCTGCGGCGCTTCACCGACGAGCCCGTGGCGCCCTCGCGCCGGTTGATGACGCGCGAGTCGGCGCAACTGGTGCGCCACATGCTCGCGGATCCGCTGGCGCGGCGGCCCTCGTTCCCCGTGGGCAGCGCGCTGGACTACCCGTACGCGGTGGCGGTGAAGACGGGCACCAGCCAGGGCTACCGCGATGCCTGGGCCATGGCCTTCAGCGACCGGCTGCTCGTGGCCGTCTGGGTGGGAAACCACGACTGGCGGCGGATGAATGGCGTGGGCGGGCTGCTCGGCGCGGCCAACGCGGTGCACGAGATTTTCGACGCGGTGATGCCGGAGTGGCGTCCGTACCGGACGGTGCTCGATGCCTTCCCGCCACCCACGGGGGCACTGGCCCTGGACGTGTGCCCGCTGTCGGGCCGGCTGGCCGGGCCGGAGTGCCCCCACCGCAAGAGCGAGTGGTTCGTCGCGGGCACCGCCCCCACGGAGAGCTGCCCTTTTCACGCGAAGGTCCGGCTGGACCGGCGCAACGGATTGAGGGCGACTGCCACCTGCCCCGAGCGCGAGGTAGTGACGAGGGTGATGCTGGCGCTGCCGGAGGAGTACGAGCAGTGGGCACGGCGGCAGCATCTGGACATCGCGCCGCTGAGGGAGAGCCCGCTCTGTCCGAGCCGGCCCGAGGAGTTGGAGCCGAAGGTGGCCATCCGCGAGCCGAGGGGCACGGTGCGGCTGCTGTACGACCCGGACACGCCGGCGTCGGCGTCGACGCTGCGGCTGGCGGCGGACGTGACACCGAGCACGGAGCCCATTGTCTGGATGGTGGACGGCGTGCCGGTGGCCGAGGTGAGCTACCCGCACGAGTTCCGCTGGAGCCTGCGGCCCGGGCAGCACGTCATCACCGCGGCCATGGTGCACCGCCGTCAGATCAGCCAGCCGGTGACGGTGGTCGTGGAAGACTGACGGACATCGCCTCCGGCTCGCTGGGTGTGTATAGCTCCAAGGCATGTCGTACGCCCCCCGCTCCCGCCGAGGCATGGCAGCGACCCTGCTGGCCCTGGCCGCCTGCGCCCTGCTGGCCGGCTGTGCCACGGCTCCGCACTGGCGCTCGGAGCATGCACGTCCGCATCCGCCGGGCGCCTGGCGGCTGTCCTCCTCCCCCGCGGAACTCAGCCCCCCCGTCCCCCCCTGGTGGGAGGACTACCGCCCGCTCATTCCCCGGGAGCAGGACACCTGTGCCTTGTTGCAGCAGTCCGCACAGGTGGACGAGCACCTGCGTCTGGCCACGAATCACTCCCTCCAACCCCAGCAGGCCCTTGCCCTGTGGTCCTGGCTCGCCAGGGCGCCGCTGTCACTTCGCACCTTCGCCCCACGCACCGCCCTCGCCTGGCTGTCGCGCCACGTCCTGTCGCAGGGCCGGCGGTTGCCCGCCTCCGAGCTGCGCCCCCTGTGCGAGCGGTTCCTCGCCCTCGTCGTCATGCGGCCCGACGGCTATCTCGCCTCCGCCTCCAACGGCCAGCCCTCCCAGCGCATGGGCCAGGTGGCGCTGCGGGATGGCGCCCTCATGGCCGGAAACTTCGTCGTCGGCCGCCTCTACCTGTCTCGTGGTGGCATCTTCTACCCGCTGGACGATGAGCTTCCGGCTCTCCAGTGACATTCCCCTGGGCGAGCTGGGTCTGGACAAGGACCTCGTCAACACGGCGCTGGACGGTGCCGCGGAAGCCTTCGCGGAAACAGCACTCGCCCTGGCCGTCGGCCTGACGGACGTGGACGGCACCCTGGAGGGCCTGCGCCAGCTCCCCACCACCGTCGCCACCCTCATCGAGTCCTCCCCCGAGTACTTCGCCCACTACCGCGACAGGCCGCTGCGAGAGCAGGTCCGGGAGGCCTCCCGGTTGTCCACACACCTGCTCATGCTGGCGGGAGGAGCGGCGGGGACGGGCGTGCGCATGGCTGGCTTTGGGGTGCGGCTGCCAGTATTGCGGCTGGGTGCCCAGGGGCTGTTGGTAGTGGAAGAAGTGGCCGTGCCGCTGGGGACGGTGACCGCCGCGCTGGGCAGCGGCGCGGGCGCCCTCGTCCTGATGTCCGCGCCACCACAGGTCGACCCGGATGCGGCGCGCGCCCTGTATGACAAGGGAATGCAGGAGGCGCGCAAGGCCTTTCCCCACCTGACCGGCGGTCCCAAGCAGAAACATCACCTCCACCCCCGCTACCTCGGCGGCCCGGACAACGGCCCCACCGTGGACCTGGACCCCGCCTATCATCAACTCATCACCAATGAGTTCCGGCGTCTGGCGGGTTATGGAAGCAAACCGCCACGACTCAACGTCGTTTTGGAAATCATGAAGAAGGTCTACGCCAGATACCCTCTCCCCGGGATTCATTTTTGATCATGCGGGAACTCATCGAGGTACGGCTCTTCGCGGACGAGGCGAAACGGTTTCTTCCTCCTGACGTAGGTCAGGAGGAAGGCTTGTCACGCCGGGTCTTGCTCGAGTTGGACGACCCACTCGTCGAGCGGATACGCCAGCATGAGCAAGAGAAGCGCAGGCAAGACTCAGTCGTGGTCACCTACTGGGAAATCCACAGGAAATACACGCAAAAGGAGCTGAAGGAGGCCAGGCTCCTCTGGCTCAAAGTGCGCCCCTTCTTCGAACCAACAGGTGAAGACTGCGGCACGGTGTATGACGAAACGAAGGCTTGTCCGAAGTGTGGTTCTGGAGCCAGGCAGGTAGGGCCCCTGCATCTGGAGTTGAAGCGGATACCCAGGAGAGACATCGCCCGGACCTTGGGTGGAGAAATCGTGGTGTCGGCACGGTTGGCCGAGGAGATGAAGGCCGCGGGCATCCGTGGCTACGAACTGGGGCCCGTGGTGAGCCACCAGGGCAAGCCGACCCCACACTGGTACCAGCTCCTGCTGTCCGAGTGCGCGGTGGAGCTGGCGCCCGAAACCCGGGTGGGCGCCGACTTCTTCGTCCCACAGCCAGATGAGGCCCGCTGCCCTGCGGGGCACGTGGTGGGGTTCGACGTCCTCTCCGAGGTTCATGTCCAGCGCTCCAGCGTGGGCGAGTCGGACTGGTTGTGCACGCGCCAGGCGGTGGGCCAGCGCCTGGGTCCCTACCGTCCGCTTCCCCTGCTGCTCATCTCCCAGCGGCTGTACCAGCTCCTGACGGCGTGCAAGGTGAAGCGCTTCGACGTGGAGGTGGCAAATCTCCTCTGATCGCCTGACCAACTCAGCTCCAATACAGTATCGATCCATGACATGACGAACTCCCCTCGTTCCCGGGTAGCGGCCCTGTTGCTGGCCGCCTGCGCCCTGCTGGCCGGCTGTGCCACGGCTCCGCACTGGCGCCCGGAGCATGCACGTCCGCACCCACCGAGTGCCTGGCGGCTGTCCTCCTCCCCCGCGGAACTCATTCCCTCCGTCCGCCCCTGGTGGGAGGACTACCGCCCACTCATTCCCCGGGAGCAGGACACCTGTGCCTTGTTGCAGCAGTCCGCACAGGTGGACGAGCACCTGCGTCTGGCCACGAATCACTCCCTCCAGCCCCAGCAGGCCCTTGCCCTGTGGTCCTGGCTCGCCAGGGCGCCGCTGTCACTTCGCACCTTCGCCCCACGCACCGCCCTCGCCTGGCTGTCGCGCCACGCCCTGTCGCAGGGCCGGCGGTTGCCCGCCTCCGAGCTGCGCTCCCTGTGCGAGCGGTTCCTCGCCCTCGTCGTCATGCGGCCCGACGGCTATCTCGCCTCCGCCTCCAACGGCCAGCCCTCCCAGCGCATGGGCCAGGTGGCGCTGCGGGATGGCGCCCTCATGGCCGGAAACTTCGTCGTCGGCCGCCTCTACCTGTCTCGTGGTGGCATCTTCTACCCGCTGGACGATGAGCTTCCGGCTCTCCAGCGATATTCCCCTGGGCGAGCTGGGTCTGGACAAGGACCTCGTCAACACAGCGCTGGACGGTGCCGCGGAAGCCTTCGCGGAAACAGCACTCGCCCTGGCCGTCGGCCTGACGGACGTGGACGGCACCCTGGAGGGCCTGCGCCAGCTCCCCACCACCGTGGCCACCCTCATCGAGTCCTCCCCCGAGTACTTCGCCCACTACCGTGACAGGCCGCTGCGAGAGCAGGTCCGGGAGGCCTCCCGGTTGTCCACACACCTGCTCATGCTGGCGGGAGGAGCGGCGGGGACGGGCGTGCGCATGGGCGGCTTTGGGGTGCGGCTGCCCGTGTTGCGGCTGGGTGCCCAGGGGCTGTTGGTAGTGGAAGAAGTGGCTGTGCCGCTGGGGACGATGACCGCCGTACTGGGCAGCGGCGTGGGCGCCCTTGTCCTGATGTCCGCGCCACCACCGCTCGATCCGAATGCGGCACGCGCCCTGTACGACAAGGGAATGCAGGAGGCGCGCAAGGCTTTTCCCCACCTGGCTGGCGGCCCCAAGCAAAAGCATCACGTACACCCCCGCTACCTCGGCGGCCCGGACAACGGCCCCACCGTCCTCCTGGACCCCGCCTATCATCAGCTCATCACCAATGAATTCCGGAAGAATCGTGGCTATGGGCTCGGCACATCAAACCTGACACAAGCCCTGAAACTCATGAGGCTGGTCTACTCGAAATGCCCACTCCCCGGAGTGCACTTCTGACCATGCGAGAAACCATTGAGCTCAATATCTCGTCGGACGATGCAGCGCCCTTCCTTCCTCCGGAAGTGGGAGAAGACATGGGATTGACCCGGCATCTGGTGCTTCCCACGAACGACCCACTCCTGGAGAAGATAAGAGAGCATGAGCAGGAATGGCAGCGGCGTGGCTCGACGATGTTGACCTACTTGGAAATCCATCGCGAATACACCCCCAGGGAGTTGAAACAGGCGGAACTCCTCTGGCTGCGCGTGCGCCCCTTCTTCGAGCCCACAGGCGAAGACTGCGGCACGATGTATGACGAAACCACGGCCTGTCCGAAGTGTGGCTTCGGTGCCAGGCAGGCCGGGCCCCTGCACCTGGAGCTGAAGCGCATTCCCAAGAGGGACATTGCCCAGACCCTGGGGGGCGAAATCGTGGTGTCGGCGCGGCTGGCCGAGCAGATGAAGGCCGCGGGCATCCGTGGCTACGAACTGGGACCCGTGGTGAGCCGTCAGGGCAAGCCCACCCCGCACTGGCACCAACTCCTGGTGCCCGAATGCCCGGTGGAGCTGGCACCCGAAACCCGGGTGGGCGCCGACTTCTTCGTCCCACAGCCCGACGAGGCCCGCTGCCCGCGGGGGCACGTCGTGGGGTTCACCGTCCTCTCCGAAGTCCACGTCCAGCGCTCCAGCGTGGGCGAATCGGACTGGCTGTGCACGCGCCAGGCCGTAGGCCAGCGCCTGGGTCCCTACCGCCCGCTTCCCCTGCTGCTCATCTCCCAGCGGCTGTACCGGCTCCTGACGGCGTGCAAGGTGAAGCGCTTCGACGTGGAGGTGGCCCACCTCGGCTGACCGCGAGGAGGACACGTCGGGGCTCGAGGGAGGCTGACGATGGTGAAGGACTGATGGAGTAGACAATGACTGGACCGGACGAGACAGACGGATTCGAGCCCATTCACGTCGTGGAGGACGTCCACGATGCATGGCCGCTGCAGGGCATCGCCGGCTACGGCGGCAGGCCCCACGCCTTCAAGCGCAGGTTCGACGAGAGGAGCTGGAGGCCCTCCTGGGCAATCGGCTGAAACGGCCGGCTGGAGCAGGAACCTTCCGGGCCATCCCCCAATTCAAGGATCTCGACCTTGGCGCCAGGGCGACAGGTCAGGTGCGGCGGAAGCCGCTCTCCCCTCCCCCTGACTCCCTGTGAGTCATCGGCCCTTCACGTCACTTCAGTCGTGCGGAGCGCGCATCCCCCGCCACCACAGGTCTCGACTCCGTGGATGCGTGGCTCGCCGGGAAATCCGCCACCGTGCCCACGCAAGAGCCCACACCCCGGTAATTCCGGCGGGGGGTGGCTGGAAAAGCCGCGGCCGCCGCGGAATGCACCCGCGGCCGAGACGCACTCTCCCCCCAGAACACGAAATCCCGCGCAGCGCTGACAAGTGATTGCCCGTCCCACAATGGACAGGCAATTCATCGTCTTTTGGAAAGCGGGAAAAGGCAGACGAGCGCACGGACGGCCCCGTGCGAATCCTTCTTCGGACCGGGCCGGTCCTGGTTCATACACCCAGCAAAGGAGCTCATCGTGTCTCAGCTTCGTCTGTCGCTCAGCGCGCTCGTCATCACTGGCATGCTCTTCACCGTGGCTTGCGGTCCGCAGCCCGAGGACACCTCCTCCGAGCCCAACACCTCCACCGTGCAACTGCGGGAGACCACCGAGGCGGAGCCGGACACCGGCCAGTCCGCGGAGAAGAAGAAGTGCGACTACAAGGATCCCACCCGGCGCTACGTCTCGCGCGATCCGAACGAGTGTCCCGCCATCCTCTTCTTCTGCAATGAGGGCGAGACGGCCTTCTTCAACGAGTGCGGCTGTGGCTGCGTGACCAACCCGTAAGCCAGGGTCTCGCCAGGAAGAGCGGCCAGGCCCGGGTGCTAGAATCGTGGTCCATGCGAGTGATTCCCTGGCTTCTGGCCGCCGTCCTGATCACGGCCTGTCCTGCCCCGCGAGCGGGCACCGTCCCGGGGGAGACCCCGGCCTGCGTGCTCGACGCCCCACCCGAGCTCATCCCGGTGCCGAACCCCAAACCGGGCGAGCTGAATGAGTTCTTCGAGCTGCCCGACTCGCCCGCGTGGTGGGCGCCGGCCCCGATGGACGCCGAGCGCGAGCAGTACCGGGCGGCGCTCATGGCCCGGCTCGGCGGGGAGGGCCTCCGGCAACGCCTCCTGCTCGAGCGGCAGCACGCCATCCATACCGCGATGGCCGGCAAGCCCATGCAGCGCGAGGCGGAGAACACCGGGCGCGTCCTGGAGGGGAGCGCGGGGAAGATGGGCCCGGCGAGCTGCCTGGAGTGGCGGCTGTTCCAGCGCCAGGCGCATCGCTACCCCATGCTCGCGCACCCCACCGAATTCGGGGCCTACATCCTGCGTGGGCACGGGCGGGTGCGGGTGTACCTCTCGGGAGGCGACAGCGTCGGCGGGCCGTTGCGTCACGAGGTGAGTGACCGGGTGGCGGCGGACGCGGCCAACGGCTTCGAGCCCGTGGCGCACCTCCACAACCACCCCTTCATGTTCGACCGGAAGCCGGGCGACCGCATGTACACCACCGAGGACTCGGTCAATGACATCGGCGGAGCGCTCGCCCCCAGCCTCACGGACGTGCACGCCTGGCGCAACATGCGCGCCGGGTTCGGCCTGAAGGGCGCATGGCTGACCAACGGGCTGGACAGCATCCACTACACGTCCGAGGACTTCGACCGGCTCTCCGCCTGGGATTGAGCGCCGGATGCGGCGCCACCGTGCTCAGTCCCCCGCGACGGCGAACAGCCAGTCCCCGTTCTCGCTGATGCCGGTGCGCAGGCCCAGGTAGCCTTCTTCCAGGTTCCGCCACTGGGCGAGTTGCTCGGGAGGATAGAACCCTTCGAGGGCCTTCCAGTCCTCCGCCTTCGCGCCCATGCGGAACACGGACGGCCAGACGTAGAGCGTGCCGTCCTTGGCGTACGGAAGGTTGAGCAGCCGGACCAACCGCCCGAGCACGGCATCGCCCTCGCGCTCCCGCTCGCGCCAATAGGCCGCTGGATCCTCTCCGGGTCCGAAGCTGAAGTTGAACTCCTCGCCCTTCTCGCGGGCGAGCACGGCCAGCGCCGCGTAGTCACACGCCACCGCCGCGGCGACGATGCGGCGGCGCATGGAATCCACCACGGCGGGCAATGGCGGTTGGGCCGGTACCGGCTCGGGGCTCAGCGTGCTCGCCGAGCAACGGGCCGCTCCGGCATCCTCCCTGCTGGGGCCCGGGGTGCCCGCATCCATCGGAGCCTCCCTCGCGGAGGCAACACCGGCGTCCTGGACCACGGGAGCGGGCGGAGCCGCGGGCGCGGAGGGCACGTTCGGGGAGGATCGGTTGCAGGCGGCCAGGAGGAGCGCGCACAGCGCGGTCAGGAGCCGATTCATGGGTGCGGCGCCTCGAAGCCGGGCTGGGAATACCTTGCACTCCGGGTCTTTCCTCTCTTTGTCGAGGATCTGTTCGATTTTCATGATGTTGCCCCCCTCGCATCGTGCGAAGGCGCGCCGCCGTATCACATGATGAAGGTATCTGGGGGGTTGACGTGGCCCGCCCACCCTTCGCAGCATGAACGTCCCTCCATGCTCGTCCCTCCCGTCTACCGCCGATGGGTCACCTGCCCCGAGCCGCGCCCCCAGGCGAAGCTGCGGCTGTTCTGCTTCCACTTCGCTGGAGGTGACGCCTCCGTCTTCCGGTTGTGGGCCAGGCAGCTCCCCGCCTCCATCGAGGTCTGCCCCATCGAGCTGCCGGGCCGCGCCACCCGCCGGACCGAGCCCCCCATCACCCGCTTCCCCGAGCTGCTCGACAAGCTGGCGGGCATGATGCTGCCCTTCGTCAAGCAGATGCCCTTCGCCTTCTTCGGGCACAGCTTCGGCGGCGTCACCGCCTTCGAGCTGGCGCGCTGGTTGCGCCGCCAGGGGGGACCGCTCCCGGCCCACCTCTTCCTCTCGGCCTCCCCGGCGATGCACATCCGGCAGGGCCCTCCGGCGCGCCTCAGCCACCTGCCGGACAAGGAGTTCCTCAAGGAGGTGGCCACCCGGTTCGGCACGCCCCTGGAGGTGCTCTACAGCGAGGACTTCCGGCTCGGCGTGCTGCCCGCGCTGCGCACGGACGCGCTCGTCGGCGAGAGCTACCAGTACGCGCCCGAGCCTCCGCTGGACGTGCCCATCTCCTCCTTCGGCGCCTGGCAGGATCCCGAGGTCAGCCACGAGGAGGCCAACTCCTGGCGCCTGCAGACCACCGCGCGCTTCCAGTTGCGCATGTTCCAGGGCAGCCACCTGTTCCTCTCGACCGAGCGGCCCCGCATCTACAAGGCCATGCTCGAGGACCTGGCGCCGCAATTTCAGTGACGGGGCCGGTGTTTCCCGGCATCTACCGCCCGCGCCGAGCCTCTCCGGCCACCGGGCAGGCGGCCTCCGAGGAACTCGCACGTGCTCATCCGGTATTCCGAGTGGAAGAAGCCCACCGACGCGGCCTACGCCTTCCAGCTCCGCGCGGCGGGCTCCGGGCAGGCGGGCGGCTTCTCCCCGGCGGTCCCCGGTACCGGCCTTCCCCGTGACATCCGGGAGATCGCCCGCGAGGTCCTCGTGGACGGCGAGGCGGAGCGCTTCGAGCGCCAGGTGCACCGGTGGCAGGGCCCCGAGGACGTGGCCGGCGACGCGGGCGAGAAGCCGTACGTGGGCCAGCAGCTCACCTTCGAGGAGTCCGCGTGGCGCGACTCGCTGACGATGCGGGACGTCGACTCCGTGCTGCGCGGCAACGTCCGGGTGATGCGGAGCCCCGGCGGCCAGGCCGACTACGTGCTGCGCGATCACCACATGCTCGACGTGGCCCTGTACCACTACCGGACGACGGGCGAGCTGCCCCGGGCCCTCTTCCACGCGGACCGGCACTCCGACTGGTGCAAGGACAGCTACCTGGAGGCGCGCGTGCCGCCGCAGGCCGCCACGTGGTGGAAGCTCTTCGAGGGCCTCAAGCGGCCCGAGGGCTCGGCGCCCGTGCTCACCGAGGAGGACATCTTCTTCACCACCGCCAAGGCCGAGCCGACGGCCAAAATGACGGGCCGGGACGTGGGCTTCTCCACGCTCGTCCCCTGGTTCGTGGACACCTCGGCGCTGCACTGGCGGCAGGTGCTCGAGCGGCCCGGTGTCGTCCAGGCGGATTGGGTGTCGCTGGACCTGGACTACTTCCAGCCCGCGCCGCAGCTCCGGCTGAGCGGCGGCCTGATGAGGGACTCGCGCTTCCACGGGATGATGGAGCGGGCCCGGGTGCGCGTCTTCGTGCTCTCGCCCCAGTTCACCAACGGCGGCGACAAGGTGGACCCCTGGGAGATCCAGGGCAGCGTCCACTCGTCGCTCCGGCTGTTGAATCTGTTGCGCCGGTTGCCCGGCAACGTGCGGCGCGTCCCCTGAAAATGGGACGGGCGGCCCCCTCGTGGAGAGAGCCGCCCGCCTGTCCATCCCTACCGTCCGCCGGGACTACGGCCTGGTGTAGTGGATGGTCAGGTTGTAGCTCGCGGTGCCCGAGCCGGCGCCGCGGACCATGATGTACGCGTTGCTCTGGCCCGCCGGCACCGTCACCGTGCACGTCTCGGAGGCGGTGGACGTGTTGGAGCGGCAGTCATAGAGCGAGGTGGTGGGCGCCGAACCGAAGCGCACATACAGGTCCGGGTTGCGCGTGCCCGTCATGGTCACCTTGAAGGTGGTGCCGGCCAGCACGTTGTACGGGCCGAAGTTGTCGCTCGCGTTCTTGCTCACGCTGTCGCTGAGCGTCTCGGTCACCGGCGTGCCCGTGCCGCCACCGCCGTCACTGCCACCACCGTACGTGCCCTTGAGGGTGACGCCGGAATAGCTGGAGTAGGCGTTGAGCATCACGTACCAGGTGCCCGCGGCCGGGTTGGTGAAGGGGCAGTTCTCCGCGTTGCCGCTCGCATACGGACGGCAGTCGTAGGTGCTGGAGCTGGGGACGGCGCCGTAGCGCACGTACAGGTCCGCGTCACCCGTGCCGCCGCTGATGGCGAACGCCAGGCTCGTCTGGCCCGCGGGCACCTCGAGCGCGTAGTACTTCTTGCTGCCGGAGCTGCCCGAGAGGCTGCTCACCGGCACGCCGTTGGACAGCGGGTTGACCACCGGCGGCGGAGGCGGCACGCCCACGGCCTTCCAGGCCTCGTTCACCGCCAGGGCCTCGGCCGAGCCCGCGCCGTAGAGCGCCTCGGCGGCCTGGAGGGTGTACGTCTTGGCCTGCTCGAAGGTGGTGCTCGCGGTGAAGAGGTCCGTGTTGGCCTTGTAGAAGATGCGGCCGGCCTTCTCCGGGCCGATGGCCGGCACCACGTTGGCCGACTTGCCGCGCGGGTGCACGCCGCCCTTGGAGAGCAGCGAGAACACCAGGTTGCTGATGCCCGAGCTGTAGTGCACGTCCACGCCCGAGGAGTAGTCGCCGTAGAAGTCGAGCGACACGCCATCCTTCACCGGGTCATCCATGTAGCGGAGGGCGTCGTTCGCCGTGCCCGGCGTCCAGATGTCCTCGCCGATCATGAAGACGTCCGCGTCCACGGCCCAGCCGCGGTTCCAGCTCTCGCACACGCCGGCGAAGATGTCGGACATGGACTCGTTGAGGCCGCCGGACTCACCCGAGTAGATGAGATCCGACTCGGTGTCCGTCACGGCATGGGTCAGCTCGTGGACGGTGACGTCCAGGTCCTTGCCCAGCTCGATGGAGTCCGAGTTGTTGCCGTCGCCGTACACCATCTGGGTGCCGTCCCAGTAGGCGTTGACGTAGTTGCTGCCGTAGTGGACGGTGCTGATGAGCGTGGCGCCCGCGTTGTCGTACGAGTCGCGGCCGAAGAGCGTCTGGTAGCAGTTGTAGGTGACGCCCAGCATGTCGTAGTTGGTGTCGACATGGGCGTCGCCGATGGCCGCCTGGCCCTCGCTGCGCTTGAGCGTGCCCGGCGTGCTCGTGCCGTTGTTGGCCGAGTACACCTTGCGGTTGATGGCCGTGTGGATGAGCGGGTTGACCAGCAGGAGGCCGCCGCGCTGCGCGTCCACGTAGACCATGTCATCGGCGGGCATGCCGTCGCGCTCGCCCTTCACGCGCACCTCGTAGGCCAGCCGCGGCTCGTTGCTGCCCTCGGAGCGCAGGTAGACCAGCTTCGCCTCGCCCTCGGAGGCGGCGCCCCGCGCGGAGGAGCCCTCCACGGCGGCCTTCAGCGCGGCCTCGGGGGCCACCTTCGCGGCGGCCGACACGAGCGAGCCATCCCTGGCCGAGCCGTTGGCCGCGTAGACATTGCCCGCCTCGTCCACGTGCACGACGAGCTCGCCGCCCACCACGCGCAGGCCGTTCTTCGTCTGCTGGAAGCGCAGGTGCTGGTGGCCCTGCGCGTCCACGGTGGCGCGCCGGAGCACCAGATCCTGCGCGTCGAGCCGGAACACCGGCGCCACGAGGCTCAGCGCCTCGCGCACGTCCGGCTGCGAGCGCAGCGCGCCCTGCGCCTGGGCCGCGCGGCCGAACTGGCCCCGCACGGCGTAGGGCACGCCCTCGTCGCTGCCCAGCACCTGGGCGCCCTTGATGCGGGCCAGCGCGGACTGGATGTCGGCGTCATCGCCGCCCTGCACGAGCGCCTCGCCCTCCTGCATCGAACCGCACGCCGCCAGGCTCGCGCCCAGCCACGCGGCACAGAACGTCCTCAGGTACCGGTTGCTCACGAAGAACTCCTCTGAAGTAGAGGCACCTTTCTTGACATACCCGTTGGTTGCGCTTCAAGGCGCTGTGATGATTTTCAGGATTTTTACTGATTGAGTTGTGTGAACGCGGACGAGAGGCCACTTGGTTGTTCATCGCTGAAGTGGCACGGTGCGCGGTTTTTCTTTTTCCGAGAAAAGAGAGGCCTCCGGCTCCGCCATGAAGCTCACGAAGCTCCACATCCATGGGTATCGGGACGTCGCGCCCGGCACCGAGCTCGTGTTCAGTCCGGCGCTCAACCTGGTGCTCGGAGAGAACGGCACCGGCAGGACGACGCTGCTGGACCTGCTCTCCCGCGTGCTCGCCGCGGACTTCTCCGGGCTCATCCGTGAGGAGTTCTCGCTGGAGTACACCCTCACCTTCCCCGGCATGGAGGCTCCACATCTCCGTGCGCAACACGCGGGCCTCCGGCGCCTCGCGGCCCTCCTCGCGCGAGGACCTGGCGCTCCTGCTGCCGCGTCCCCCGGAGGCCACCCCGGAGTTCGAGCCCTTCATGGAGCTGGTGCTCGAGCTGGATGCCCCCGGTCCCCGGCTGGTGATGCGCTCCGACGCCACCGGCGTGTCCTGGGAGGTGGACGGGCAGCCCGCCTATTCGCAGAACATGTACTGGTCGCTGTTGGACCGGACCGTCTGGGTGGTGCTCTTCATGACGGCCCAGCGGCTGGAGCCCGAGGTCCGCGAGCCGCTCAAGGAGCTGCTGCGCCGCACCTTCCTGCTCGCCCCCGCGCGCTTCGACGAGGCGCTCGGGACGTTCCAGCAGATTGGCAATACCCAGTATGGAATGGAGATGAGGGGCGACGAGGTCTTCCCCCTCGGGCTGATGTGGCTGCCCGCGTGGATGCCCGGGCTGCTCCGCGAGCGGGTGGCGCGCGAGATGCCCCGGCCGGGCGGCTTCCTCGACATCCGCCATGACGAGGTGGAGCGGAGCTTCCTGGCGAAGTTCGTCACCCTGGCCGGGTTCAGCTCGGGGCTCTTCCGCGTGGAGCTGCTGGACAAGCGCAGCTACGAGGGTGGCGGGCGCCTGGAGTTCGGCCGCTTCGGCTTCCACTTCACCCGGCGCGACGGCTCGGTGCTGACGCAGGAGCACCTCGGCCACGGGCAGAAGCGGCTGCTGTCGTTCCTGTACTACCTGGACGTCAACGAGGACTTCGTCATCGCCGACGAGCTGGCCAACAGCCTGCACCCGCGCCACGTCGAGGCCTGCATGAGGGAGCTGGGCCGCCGGCAGTCCTTCGTCACCAGCCAGAACCCGCTCCTCTTCGAGCACGTGCCGCTCGGCTCCGCCGAGGAGGTCCGCGCCTCGCTCATCCACTGCGGGACGGAGCCGCGCGAGGGCCGCGAGTGGAAGGTGTGCGCCAACCCGCCGCCGGAGACGGCCGCGAAACTCTTCGGCGCGTACCAGCGGGGAGACACCCCGCTCGCGGCGCTGTTACGGGCTCACGGGGTGTGGTGAGGCCCGGGCGTCTTCCGCTCGCGCGCGAGCTCGGCCCGGAAGAAGGCGCTGTGACTGGCGAGCGTCTCCATGTAGGGCCGCACGTCCTCACGGGCCTCGGGTGAGAGCAGCGCGTAGGGCGTCACGTGTTGGTCCGGCACGTAGCGGAAGGTGAGGTTGATGCGCCGGGTCTTGAAGTCCGGCATCTCGGGCGCGAGCTCGTGGCCGGCGCGCGTGTCCACCCGTTGCACCCGGTGGAACGTCTCCTCCTTCCAGCGCGCTCCCCCGAAGAGCTGGAGCGCCCCATCGTCGAGCCACTGCTCGAGCACCACCTCGTCGCGCTCGCCCGGGCGGGAGGAGGTGACGAATTGGATGAGCGCGCGCTCGCCGAAGGACAGCGAGGCCACCGGCCCCGGCTCGAAGTCCTTGTGCTCGCCCACCCGCGCGGTGTCCACCCAGCGCCCGTCCTCGAGGCGGCTGCCGTAGAAGTTCACCAGGCAGGTGTTGAGGTGCCAGCCGGACGGCATGTCCGGGCCCCGGAACATGCGGCGCGCCAGTTGCTCCACCTTGTCCACCTGGCGCTGGAGCACCGGCGGGAAGGGCTCGGCCTTGACGCAGCGGTCCTTCACGCCCTTGGGCGGCCGGTAGTAGTCGAGGCAGGCGAACTGCCAGTTGCCCAGCCAGTACACCGGCCGCAACAGCCGCCGCTGCTGCTGCCCCGGCGGAGGCGGGAAATGCTTGGAGTAGCGCTGCTCCCACAGGGGGTGGAGGGCGCCGAGCCAGGAGAGGATCTCCGTGCGGTCCGCCGCCGAGAGGAAGCTCGCGTTGTAGTGGTGGCCCGGGGTGCGCTGGCGGGCCTTGTGGGCCAACGAACGGCCGTAACGGGGAGGAGGCGCCATGGGAGTCTCTCCCCTACCACACCGCGGCGGTCCCGCGGATTCCCGGTGCGCCGGGAGCCTCCCCGGCCGGGCGGAGGCTCAGAAGGTGGCGAGCACGCCGGCACTGAGATGGGTGGACATGCTCTGGCTGCCGCGGCTTCTCAGTGTGAAGGCCAGGAAAGCGTTGCCTGTCAGGCTCCAGACCTCGTTGAGGTGGACGGACAGGAGCGGGAGCGAGGACCCCGAAGCACCGCCGATGCGCATCCCCACATAGGGCTCATCCACCACCTCCACGATGCTGCCATCCGGGAGGCGCACGGTGGGCTCCGCGAAGCTGGTCGTGGCCTCGAGGCCGATTCCCAGCGTCACCACCTCCCCCAGCGTCACGGAGTAGCCGGCGCCCACCGACGGCGCCCACCAGCGCCGCACCGGGATCCCCTCAGGCGAGAACCTGGGAGCGAGGACGGGGGCCGAGGCCGATGCCACCACATGAACACTGCTGGAACCCGACAACCACCACCGCGTCCGCAGGCCCACCGCCAGCCCCATGTAGTCGGGCCACTTCCCGGGCGGCGCGGCGACCGTCACGCTCGTGTAGGGCACCCACTCGGAGCGGCCCGCCTCACCCAGGCGATAGGAGAACGTCGGCGAGGGAATCCCCACGTACACCCTCCGAGGGGAGTTGAGCTTCACGGAGGGCAGTCCGCTCACGGCCAGCTCCAGCCGGTCGGTCAGCCCCACGCGGTAACCGGCCCCCAGGTTGGGATTGTTGGCGTAGACGATGGACTGCGGGACCTGGAGCTCTCCATACCCCCCCGACACCGACAGGTGCACCGCGTGGGTGCCGGCCGGAAGCGTGGTGAGGGTGGCGGCCAGCGGCTTCGCGTAGCGCTTGGCGGCGAGCCCCGGCGCGCCCACCAGCTCCAGGTTCTCCTCGTGCACCGTCACCGTCTTGCCGGCCTCCACCTGGAGCTTCCCGGGCGAACGTCCCCTGCGGCGTCCTGCGGCGCACCAGGTACGGCCCCACGGGCAGCGCCATGCGCAGGGCGCGCCGGCCCTCGGGAACCTCCAGCACCACCAACCCCGAGTGGAGCTGGATGACCTGCAAGGGGCCCAGCTCCTGCCGCACCTCGAGCGTGCTGCTCGCACTGGCCAGCCGGGTGAGGGGCAGGTCCTGCCGCCCGCGCAGCCGCAGGTCGAAGCTGGGGTGCTGCACCGCATCACCGTGCAGCGAGGTGTCGCGGATGGTGAGGCGCTGGGCATAGGCGAAGGCCTCGCCCACCGTCACCTGTCCGTCGTCGCCCTCGTCCGCCGCGCCGCGCAGGCCCGCCACCAGGTGGTGGGTGAAGAAGGAGCCTCGGAGCGCATCCGTCTCGTGCGAGGCCTCCTGTCCCGTGCTGGAGGCGAGCAGCACCGAGCCTTCGCTGGACAGCGCCAGTGGCATCTCCACCGCGAAGGGCGCCGCCGGGGTGAGCCCCTTGGCCCGCGTCCAGCTCCCGCCCTGGCAGGCGTCGAGGATGCCCACGCGCACCGCGGCCCGCTCGTCCTCCAGCCGCGCCCGGAGCGCCTTCAGCTCCAGCGGCTGGCCATTGGGATAGAGCGCCCGCTCGTCCGAGTGGCCCGAGTAGTAGAAGAGCAGCAGTCCCTCCCGGCCCTCCTTCCCGAGCCGCTCCAGCCGCGAGTCCAGCACCGCGAGGACGTGCGAGGGCTCCGGGTCCTCCAGCACCACGACGTCCTCCCGGAGGAACTGTCCGGCCTCGATGAGCACGGAGGCCAGGTTGTGCGCGTCCTGGTGCGCGTACCGCAGGGGCGTGCGTCCGGGAGCGGCGCGGTTGGAGCCCACCACCACCGCCAGGCGCTTCGCGCGCAAGGAGCCGGTGTCGGGCGGGGCGGCGGTGAGGGCAACGAGCGTCAGGGCGAGGAGTGCGTTCATGGCGAAACCGGCTCGGAAGAAGGCTTGGAGAGGGTGAGCGGGAGGACCCACAGCGCCTCGGTGCGCGAGGGTTGCTCGTGGAGCGAGGCCAGGGAGCTGGCGGGGACGGGCGCGTGGCTGAGGACGACGAGGAGCCGCTCGGGCTGCTCCCCGGGCTCCACCCGCCAGCTCGTGGGCAGGAGGGTCTCGCCCCGCTCGGGCACCGGGCCCTCATGGAGCACCTGCCAGGATCCCACCTGCCAGGAGCCCACCTGCCAGGAATCACCATCGGCCGCGGCCACGGTGAGCCAGCGGAAGCCCTCGGGCATCACCTTGAGGCGCAGCAGGTCTCCCTCGGCCACCGGAGCCTCGCCGTCCCACAGGCGCACCGCGTCCCCGGTCTTCACGTAGAGGGCCACCGCCGGGCTGCCCTTGCTGCGCAGACCCGCCCTCGGGGCCGGGAGCGTCTCCATGCCACGAGGCACCCAGAGCACCAGCGCGAGCCCCGCCGCGAGCGCCGCGACGCCCCAGGGCGCCAGCCGGGCCAGGAACGAGGGAGCACGGGGCGGCTCATGGGCGAGCGCCACGGCCCATGACGGCACGGGCGGAGGCCGTCCGAGGGCATCGACATGCCCGGCACAGCGAGGACAGGAGGCCAGGTGGGCCCTCACCTCCTCCGGCATGTCCCCGAGCGCGGCGCGATCCAACGCCAGGAAGGACGGGTGGACGGTGCTCATCGTTCCTCCTCGCGCCAGGGCCCCAGCCGCGCCTCGAGGCGGGTGAGGATGCGGCGCACGGTGCGATCCGACAGGCTGGTGACTTCGCCGATTTCGGGCTGGGTGAGGCCGTCCAGCCGGTGCAGCAGCGCCACCTCGAGCGCTCCTCGGCGGGCAGGCTGGAGGCGAGCGACTGGAGGCGCTGACGCACCTGCAGCACGGACTCGATGCTGGGGGCGGGGTGGGCGGTGGTGTCCTGGAGCGCGGCGGACATCTCCGCCGGCTGGCGGCGCTGGCGGACCCGGAGCCTGTCGATGAGCAGGCGCGTGCTCACCCGGTAGAGCCAGGGCACCACCTCGCCCACGGGGCGCCGGGCCATGCCGGAGCGCCACAGACGGATGAAGGTCTCCTGGGCCACCTCCTCCGCCTCCGCCGCGTCGCCGAGGGCCCGGGCGCACTTGTGCTGGAGCAGGGGGAAGTATTGGCGGTACGCGGCCGTGACGGTGGCCGACGCCCCCCCCTCACGTGGCTGCGCGCTCATGGCGGGAAGGAGGAGGCATGAGGTGTCCTGGAGCATTCACCCGTACAACGAAATGCCCCGGAAAAAGCGGACACGGCCTCACGGCCCGGGCGGGCGGCTCGGGCGGGAGAGCACGTACGTCGCGCCCACGAGGATGAGCGCCCCGGCCGCCGCGAGCACGGGCCACTTCACCCGCGCGACGAAGGCCAGGAAGCCGAAGCTGATGGCCATGGCGGAGACCGCGCTCACCTTCACCTTCACCGGCACGGCGCCGTGCTCATTCCACTCCTGGAGCCGGGGCCCGAACCGGGGATGCGTGTACAGCCAGTGGTGGAAGCGGCGGGAGCTGCGCGAGAAGGCCCACAACGCGACGAGCAGGAAGGGCGTCGTCGGCAGCAGCGGCAGGAACGCGCCCAGCACCCCGAGGCCGACACAGACGAACCCGAGTGCCATGAAGGCGAACCGGAAGCGGGAGCGCTCCGCCCCGCCGGTGCCCGGCTGCTCCTGCTCCATGGACGGTTCCCCCGGCATCGCCGTGCCTTATCGCACTCTGGGGTACTGTTCCACCGGCTCCAAGGGCCATTCGAGGTGAAGATGAAGCGCGTGTTGAAGATTGCCGGTCTGGTCCTGCTGCTGCCCATCCTGGGAGTGGTGGCGCTGTTCGTGAGCATGTTCGCCGGCAACCCGGAGATCCCCGATGGCCAGGAGCTGGAGGGCTTCGCCCGGGTGGTGAAGGACGGCTACGTCAGCCTGGACGTGCTCGACGCCGGAGAGGGCGCGGTGGTGCTCATCGACTCGGGCACGGATGCCGAGGGGAAGATCCTCCTGGCGGAGCTGAAGCGCCGCGGCCTCGGGCCCGACGCGGTGAAGGCCATCCTCCTCACCCACGGGCACGCGGACCACGTCGCCGGGTGCCACCTCTTCCCGAAGGCCGAGGTGATGGCGCTCGAAGCGGATGTGCCCATCGCCGAGGGAAAGGCGCGCAGTGACAGCCCCATCCTCCGGCACCTGCCGCCCTCCGACCGGAAGGTGCGCGTCACCCGGGCGCTGAAGGACGGCGAGACGCTCCAGGTGGGCACCCTGGCCATCCGCGTGTTCTCCATCCCCGGCCACACCCGGGGCAGCGCCGCGTACCTCGTCAACGGGGTGCTCTTCCTGGGGGACAGCGCGGACGCGACGAAGGACGGCAAGCTCGTGGGCGCCAAGTGGCCCGTCACCGAGAGCACGGAGCAGAACCGCGCGTCCCTGAAGGCGCTGGCGGCGAAGCTGAAACCCGAGGAGGTGAAGCAGCTCGTCTTCTCGCACACCGGGGTGCTGCCCGGGTACGCACCGCTCCGCGACTTCGCGGCGAACTGAGAGGAACACGTGAAGACACTCCAACACCTCCTGATCGCCTCGCTCCTGGCCGTGCCCGTGGCTCACGCACAGGAGGAACGCCCTGCCCGGACGGAGAAGACGACACCGGCGCTCGCCGTGACCGATGCCACCCTCTCGCTGCTCGAACCCGCCAGTGACGGTTGCCAGTGGGCGCAGATGGACCCCGTCACCTCGGCGCGCCGGGTCATCGCGAAGCTCGCGGTGGAATGCCAGGGCGCGAGCACCGCGCTGAGCCGCGATGGCAAGCAGGGCGCGGCGCGGTTCTGGCGCGGCGGAGTCAGCCAACCCGTGGTGGGCAGACCCACGTTCCCGGAGAAGTTCCCCTCCCCCGCGTTCCGCGACCGCCTGTTCCTCGTGGACCTGACCACGGGCGGTGCCGAGGAGTTGCCGTTGCCCGGCTCGGGGAAGCTCATCGAGTTCGGCTTCGATGCCAAGGGCCGGCTGCTCGGGCTCACCATCCAGAAGCCCACCCCGGAGCAGGAGCGAGCGGGCGCGGTGGAGGTGGACGGAAACACGATCCGGTTCGGTCTCAATGGCACCACGAGACGCGCGCTGTTGGCCCACGCCTTCGTCTGGCGGGACGGAGCGTGGACGCGGCTGGATGCGAAGGCGAGCACCGAGTCCTCTGGGACCGGCGTCCTGCCGATCCGCAAGGAATTGGGTGAACGGTCGAGCCGAGTGCTGGATCCACGCTTCACGCCCAAGGAGATCGAGGACGACGCGCTGCTGGACCAACTGTATGCGTTCACCCCCGAGCAGCCCGAGGGCGAGTGGGCCGCGCTGGAGCGTGGCGGTTACACCCTGGCGGTCTGGGGCACGCCTTTTGGAGAGGAATTGCTGGCGACCGGCCTGCTGCGGAGGGTGGACAAGGGGAAGGCGGTCGCGCTCCCCGGCCACACGTACCGCGAGAACGACCTGGTCAGCATTCAAGCCCGAGGGCAATTCCTGCTCATCTCGCTCGCCGACTCGGGTGGGCATCCGCGCCTGTACCGGGGGAAGAAGCTCGTCTGGAGTTCGGAGAACGCGCGGGCGGTGACGTTCTGGCCGAAGTAACCGGGTTCCGCATGCGCCCTCTCCCTCTGGGAGAGGGCGGGGGGTGAGGGTTGTCACACTGTGAGGAGGGAAGACCCTCACCCTAACCCTCTCCCAGAGGGAGAGGGGACATACACGGGACCTCAGTGGAAAGCGGCCGGGCGTGGTGGGCGCGCGAGTGCTCACCCGGCTCGATGATGTCGGTGGCCAGCCCCAGTGCGCGCAGCAGCGCGAGGAATCCCCACCCCAGGTCCAGCTCCCACCAGCGGATTCCCAACCGGGCCGAGCGCGGGAAGGTGTGGTGGTTGTTGTGCCAGCCCTCGCCCATGCTCAACGCGCCGAGCAGCAAGCTGTTGAAGCCTTGCACCGCCGCGCCCTCGTTGTGCCAGCCGCGGTAACCCTGCCGGTGCGCCACGTAGCCCACGAACCAGTGGCCCGTGGTGCTGACCGCCACGCGCACGAAGATGCCCCACACCAGCCAGGGCAGCCCGCCCACCGCCAGGAACAGCACCGCCCAGGGCAACTGCTGCCACATCCAGGTGCGCTGGAGGAAACCATAGAAGGCATCCGCCTCCACCCGCGCATCCAGCCTGGGCTCGAAAGGCTGGGCGAACTCGAAGCGGCAGTGCAGGTTCCAGAAGTAATCGCGCCAGGCGGGCTGCCGGTGCGCGAAGTAGTCATGGCACCAGGGCTCGTTCTGCTGGAAGTCACGCGTGTTGTGCATGCGCACCAGGGCCCGCGGCCCGTCCAGGCCCACCAGCACGCCCAGGTAGGTGAGCAGGTACTCCAGCCACCTGGGCACCCGGTAGGCGCGGTGGATGAGGCCCCGGTGGATGCCCACCGAGTGCCCCGCGCACAGCGTCAACGCCGTGCTCCCCGCGAAGAGCACGAAGGCCGAGGGGGTGAAGGTAGGCACCGCCCCTACCACCGCCACCAGCGCCACGAGCCCGAACCAGAGCGACTTCCCCGCGTTCCACCGCACCCGCCCGTCACCCGGGCGCACCGTATTTCCACCAGCCATGACCACCTCCACCCGGGAGTACCGGAAGAAGTGGCGGCGGTTGCGGGAGGCTCGGAAATCCGTCCCAGGCTCCGCTCGTGGCCTCGGCCACGGCTCGTGGCTACATCAACCTGGAGGAAGGTGCGGACATGCGCGAGAGCATCCTGGCAGCCGCGGTCGCGGCGATGACATGGGGAGCGGCGGCAGCCAACGCCCAGCAGCCCATGGCGGGCAGCTATCAACTCCAACAGCCGATGGCGGGCAGCTACCAACTGCAGCAACCCATGGCGGGCAGCTACCAGCTCCAGCAGCCCATGGTGGGCAGCTACCAACTGCAGCAACCGATGGCTGGCAGCTACTACCTCCAGCAGCCGCTCACGGAGAGCTACGGCCTCCAGCAGGTGCCCCCGGGCGGCTACTTCCTCCAGCAGCCCATCCCGGGGGGCTACTACGTCCAGCCAGTCCCGCCCGGCGGCTACTTCCTCCTGCCAGAAGACCCCGGCCTGGAGCCCGAGGACCCCGGCCTGGAGTCCTGGCCCTGGCCCCAGGAGCCCTGACAGGCGGGGCTCTACGGCCGGGCAGCGGAGCCACTCCACTGCGAGCGTATTCCGCTGAGAGGCGAGGCGCGATACACCTGGGGTCGCCATGGCAGAGACCCCGATGAACATCCCCACCGTCGACCTCACCGATCTCTCGTCGAAGGACCCCGCCCGCGTCGAGCGTGCCGCGGCGGCCATCCGGGAGGCCTTTGGCGTCTTCGGCCTCGTCTACGTGAAGAACCACGGGATCGACGCCCAGGCGCTCGAGCGGTACTACGACGCGTTCCGCACGTTCGTCTCCTGGCCCACCGAGGCCAAGCGGCCCTACGGCCGCGCGGACATCTGGTACCAGCGCGGCTGGACACCTCCGAACACCGAGGTCGCCGTCGCGGGCAACGGCCAGCCCGACTTCAAGGAGTGCTACTTCGCGGCGCCCTACCCCTCCGACGAGAAGCTCGGCGCTCGAGTTCCCGCAGATCTACCCCGAGAACGTGTGGCCCTCCG
Organism: Archangium gephyra; assembly: GCF_049060025.1. GTDB lineage: Bacteria > Myxococcota > Myxococcia > Myxococcales > Myxococcaceae > Archangium > Archangium gephyra_A. The sequence continues at coordinate 9,919,655 of NZ_JBMEQQ010000002.1, read as the reverse complement.
ATGCGCCGCCGTTCTTCCAGGAGGGCCTGCTCTCGCTCGGCCGGTCGCTCCACGAGGCGGGGCTCGGGCTCCTGCGGGGCGCGGCGGTGGCGCTCGGACTGCCGGAGACGGTCTTCGCGGACCTCTGCCAGCGCGGCCCTCACGTCACGCGCGCGCTGCAGTACCTGCCGCTCACCGCCTCCCAGGTGAACACCGGCATCGTCTGGGGCGAGGAGCACACCGACTTCAACCTGCTCACGCTGCTGCCCGGGGGCCGGTTCCTCGACCCCCAGGGACAGCCCGCGAAGAGCCCCGATGACAAGAGCGGGCTCTACCTCCGCACGCGCCCGACGCCCGAGGAGCCCAAGGGGCGGATGGTGCGCGGGACCGCGCCGGCCGGCTGCATCGTCGCGCAGGTGGGCCAGCAACTGGAGATCCTCACGGGAGGCACGTTCCTCGCGACGCCGCACGTCATCACCGCGCCCGGCGTGCCGGGCTGGCAGCGTCAGTCGGCCGCCCACTTCATGCACGTGCACACCAACACGGTGCTCTTCCCGCTGTCGAAGTTCCGCACCCCCGACGCCGTGCGGAACTACGCGCCCCCGGTGCTCGCGGGCACCTACGACATCAAGACCCTGGTGGACATCGGCCTGGCCCCCGCGAGCGCGCTCGACCAGCTCGGCTACCGCCACTACGACCGGCTCAACCAGATGCGCGCGGGGGGCGCGAAGTCCTAGCCCGTGCGCGCCCACGCGTCCATCGACACGGCGTGGTCGTTGCTGCGCGAGGCGCTCTCGACGCCAGCCTCTCCTGACACGAAGGCGAGGCTCGAGGCGCTCGACGAACAACTGGCCGCGTTCGTCCGCGCCTCCCCTGGCGCGCTCGAATCCGTGATGCTCGCGGGGGTGGACGAGCTCGCCTCCTCCTGGAAGCGGCTCCTCCCGTGGGCCCGGCTTGACGGCGAAAGCTCGAGGCTGGCGGTCCTCCTCACGCGGACGCCTCCTGGCATCGAGACGCGGGACATCCTCCTTCCCAGCGGGCCCACGCTGGAGCGGACGCTCCAGGTCATGGAGCCCCTGGCCATGCTGCGGGTGTTCGCGGCCGCACGCCGGAAGCACCCGCGGATCCTCTCGGAGTACTGCTGGAGGCAGGCCTTCGACCTGGCCGCTTTCTTCGTCCAGCGCGCGGAACCGGACGCGCTCGACCGTGTCCCCCGGTTGCTCCCCGATGAGCGGGACTTCCTGCGCTCACTGGCGACGGGGGAGCCCCTGGCGGACATCCTCCCGGACAACGTGCACGACATGACCCCGGAGGAGATCGCCTCGGCGCTCGCCCGTTACCGGAGCGTCACGGTGGAGGAACTCGAGGCCTCCCTGCGCCCTGGACGCCTTTCGGAATCGGGGTTCCTCGCGCCCGGGGAGCGGCTGGGCGAGGTCATCCTGCGGGATGCCCGGACACTGCACCGGCTCGGGGTACGGCGGCACGAGCTCGCCAGGAAGCTCGAGCGCATCCACCAGGAGAGCCTCGAGGGAACCCTCGGTCCCCCCTGGCGCTACGACTCGACCGCCTATCTGGGCCACCAAGAGGATCCCTTCCACACGCTCGACGTGTACGAGATCCGTCAGCAGGGCGCCCATGATTTCGAGCTCTTCCACACCGGGCTCGGACCCGAAACGGTCCTGCGCTCCGGGGATCTGCTCTTCACGCTGATCCGGCGGGCGTGCTTCTTCGAAGGCGCCGTGCAGCACCGGATCGATCCCGAGAAGGCCGTGCGAGTGCTCGGCCTCGGGTGAGCTCGTCAACGGCCGATCTTCACTTCCTTGGCGTGGATCTCATCCGCTTCGATCCAATCCGTTTTGATCTCCTTGGCGTAGATGATCTCCGCGGAGACCTCCGAGGTGTGCACCTCACCGCGGCCCCAGTCTCCCTTGCCACCCTTCCCGCCCTTCCCTCCCTTGCCGCCCTCGCCGGTGTAGATGCGGCCCACGCGGCCATCTCGCGCCTTGACCTCCTTGGCGTAGATGATCCGCGCGTAGACGCGCTCGGCCTTGATCTCCTTGGCGCGCAGCACGTCCTGAGGGGGAGGCGGCTGCGGGGACGGATGCGGCTCGCCCGGAGGCGGCGGGTACGGATACTCGCCCCGAGGCGGCCGTCGCGGCCAGTCGTCGTGGAGGTGGATGCGGCACCCAGAGACCACCAGGGCCATCACCATCAGCAATGCATGCGCTCGCATCAGGGAATCCCCACGTTGTCGACCAGCACCGCGTTGGAGCTGGGCACCGAGGCCTGACCGGCCGTGAAGCGGTTGCGCAGCAGCGACACGCCGTTGCCGGTGATGGTGGCACTCGCGATGTCCGAGAAGGACACCGACAGGTTGTTGGCGTTGCTCGTCAGGCGGCCGTTGATCTTGACGCCCCGAATCCGGTTGCCGCCGCCGAGCACCGTCACGTTGCCCTCGATGGTGGAGAGCGGCCCGTCCTCGGGAGACCAGGCGCCGAAGATGAGCACCCCCGCGGCGCGCAGCTCGAGGTTGCCCGGGTACGTGCCCGGGGCCAGCACGATGATGGTGTTGTCGCTGGCGGCCGCCTGGGCGATGTCGTCTCCCCGCTCCACCTCGACCACCGTGCCGCCGATGGGGTAGCGCACCGGAGGGATGATCTGCTGCACCCTTCCATCCCGGTACGCCACCACCACGTCATACAGCTCCTTCTCCTGCACCACCTGGAAGGAGGACGTGCCGGGGTTGAAGTCGAGAGTCACCGTCCCCGTCGGCAGCTCCTCCACCAGCGCCAGCCCCGTCGAATCCGTCTCGACCGGCGCGAGGTCCGCGGCCCTGAACGACACCCCCGAGCGCGCGGAGCCCGGCACCACCGACGTGGTGGAACCCTGGTTGATGACCGGGTTGACCACCACCACCGCGCTCGTCACCTCACCGAAGCGGCCCGCGATCGGGGTGCGCTCTCCGCACCCCGCCAACACCATGACCACCACTGCTCCCAAGACTCGTCGCATGTGACACCTCCGCGAATGGACCCGTCCGCGGGGGACATGGCCACGGGTGCGCATTCCTCGGCAAGCGTTCCGTGATCGGTGAGCAGCCAACCTTCATATTTCCGGCGGCTGTAGAGGGTCCTCCGCGCCGCGGAACCGGTGCGGTGGGACCCTGGTACCGGAAGGGATACACTCCGCGCGTGAACGCCGTGGAGACCCTGCTCGCACCCGCCGATGCCCTGCGCACGAGGCTGTACCGGCTCGTGGCCCCGTGGGCCGGGCCGCTCTTCGCGGACCGGGACCGGCGCGTGGCGTGGATCGGCGTGGGCAGCGTGGGGCTCTCCTTCCTGCTCACCCTCACCGTGCCGCTCTGGACGCTGGCGCTCGGCCCCGTGCTGCTCGGAGTCCCGCACCTCGTCTCGGACGTGCGGTACCTCGTCGTGCGCCCCGGGCTGCTCCAGCGCGGCGGCTTCGCCCTGCTGTGCGGCGTGCCCGTCCTCGCCACCTGCTTCGGCGCCGGGCCCGAGGTGGGCCTGCTCGCGATGGTCCCCGCCATCCTGGGGGCCCACGGGCCCGCGTGGCGCAAGGGGCTGCTGCTCACCGTGTGGGCCGCGCTCACCGCGTTCGCCGTGGGCTCGCCCCTGGGCATTCGGCTCGCCCTGCTCCATGGGCACAACGTGATGGCGGTGGCGCTCTGGTGGTGGGCCTGGCGCCGGACCCACGCACGCGCCTGGGGTGTGCCACTCCTCGCCACGGTGGGGACGGTGGCCCTGTTGCTCGGCGTGGCCGAGCCCGTCCTCACGGCGCTCGGCACGTGGACGGCCCCGGCGACGGGCACCACGTTCGAGGCCTTCATGTGGGCCCTGGCTCCGTTGGAGGAGCAACCGGTGCTGGCGGCGCGGCAGGTGCTGGTCTTCGCGTTCCTCCAGTCGGTGCACTACAGCGTGTGGTTGCGCCTCATCCCCGAGGACGACCGGCCCCGCGCGGCCCCCCGCTCCTGGCGGGCGACGTGGCGGGCCCTGGTGGAGGACTTCGGAGCCCCGCCGCTCGCGCTCATGCTGCTGCTCGCGCTCAGCGTGGCCGCCTATGGAGCGTGGGACCTGACGGAGGCCCGGCTGAGCTATCTCCAGCTCGCCATGTTCCACGGCTTCCTCGAGCTCGCCGTCGCGGCGCTCTGGCTCGTCGAGGGCCGGGGGCCACGCGCCCCAACGCAGCCGTGATAGGACTTGGGCCATGCGCCTGCGCCACCTCGCCCTGCTCCTCGCCCTGCCCTTTCTGCCGGCCTGCAAGAGCCAGAAGGAGGCCCCTGCCGCCGCTCCCGCGAAGCCCGCCGCTCCGGAGGCCGCGGCCGTCCCTCCCGCCACCCAGAAGAGCAGGATTGGCCTCGTGCTGGGACTCGGGGGACGGGGGGACCAATCCTTCAATGACTCGGCGCTGCGCGGCCTGGAGGTCTGGGCCTCGGGCGTGAAGTACGAGCAGGGAGGCTACAAGGACGTGGCCCCCGAGGAAGCTCGAGTCCTCGCTCCAGCTCTCGCTCGGACAGGACCGGGCCCGGCGCAACCTCCAGGTGGCGCCGCTCGGCATCACCCCGATCGTCCTCCAGAGCCGGGTGGCCGAGGACTACGAGCCCAACCTGCAACTGCTGGTGGAGGAGCAGGGCGTGTCGCTCGCGCTCGGAGTGGGCTTCATGCTGGAGAACGCGGTGGAGGCGGCGGCGAAGCGCAACCCGGACAAGCACTTCCTCCTGGTGGACAGCCCGCTGCTGTCCGCGCAGGGCGAGCCGTACACGCTGCCCAACGTGCGCACCGTCGTCTTCCGCGAGGAGGAGGGCTGCTACCTGGTGGGCGCGCTGGCCGGGCTCACGACGAAGACGGGCAGGGTGGGCTTCGTGGGCGGCATGGAGATTCCCCTGGTGAAGCGCTTCGAGGCCGGCTTCCGCGCGGGCGTGGCGGCCACCAACCCCAAGGCCACCGTGGTGTCCACCTATACGGGAGGCTTCACCCACTTCGCGCTCGGCAAGCAGGTGGGGCAGGACCTGCTCACCAAGGGCTCGGACGTCCTCTTCGCCGCCGCGGGCGTGGACGGACTGGGCGCCATCCAGGCGGTGAAGGAGGCGCGCGACGAGGGCAAGGCCGTCTACGTCATCGGCGTGGACTCGGACCCGTCGCACCTGGCGCCCAAGGCGGTGCTGTCCGCGGTGGTGAAGCGCGTGGACCTGGTGGTGTACGAGGCCGTGAAGGATCAGGTGCAGGGCCGCTTCCAGGGCGGCAACCTGTCGCTGGGCCTGCAGGAGGGCGGCATCACCTACGCGCCGGTGCGGCTGGACTTCCCCGGCAAGGACGCCGCCCTGGCCCGGATGGAGGAGCTGAAGGCGAAGATCATCTCCGGGGAGATCAAGGTGCCCACGCACCCGGATCAGCTCCGGCCCGCCAACCTGGCCAACGGCAAGCCCTGACCGCGCCGGGGCGTGAGCCCCTGGGTGAGGGGGTCATTCAGGACGGAGCGGGAGCCCGGCGGCGCGGCGCCGTGCGCCAGGTGACCCAGGCTCCGAGGGCACTCAGGACCGCGCCGCAGAGGATGGTGATTCCCGCCCAGGCCGGGCTTCGGTCGCCGCCGATCGCCCAGGCGTAGAGGGACGTGAAGACGAGCGGGGCGATGACGCTCGTCGCGCTCGCGATCGAGGAGGCGACACCTTGCAGGCGCCCCTGCTCGTCAGCGCCCACGGCCTGCGACATCAGGGTTTGCAGCGCCGGCCGGTCGATGGTGCCCAGGACGGCGACGAGGGCGCCTGGCCAGAACAGGACGGCCGTGGGCGCGAGCCCCATCGCCAGCATGCCGAAGCCTTGGATGGTGGCGCCCACGATGAGGGCCCGGCGCTCTCCCAGGCGGCGGGCGACGGCGCTGGCAACGAAGGCCTGGACGAGGATTCCGAGCGCCGCCACCACGGCCACGAAGACGCCGAACTGCATCGTGCTCCAGCCGTAGCGATGGGCGGTGTAGAGCACGACCATGTTGTCGCTGCTCTGGAAGGAGAGCCACGAGAGGAGCAGCACGACCGCCAGAGGGCGAAGGGCGGGCTGGGTTCCAAGCAGCCGGAACGCCTCCCAGAGCCCGGCCCGCGGCTCCTGAGGCGACGTGCGATGTGCGCGGGCCAGCGGCTCGGGCATGAGGCCCACCACGTAGAGCGCGCCCACGGCGGCGACGACAGCGCCGACATAGAAGGGCGAGCGAAGGTCGGCCTCCGCCAGCCAGCCGCCGAGCAGGGGGCCCACGACGATGCCAGCGTAGAGGGCGCCGTTGACGAAGCCGTAGGCGCGGGCGCGCTCGTCCGGCGGTGCGGTGTCGGCCACGCCCGCCATGACCGCCGCCTGGGCGCCGAAGGTGAGGCCGCACACGAGCCGCCCCGCGAGCAGCCAGCCGAGGTTCTGCGCCAGGGCATCGAGGAGGAGTTCGAGCCCGATGCCCCCCATCGACAGGAGCATGAGCGGCCGGCGGCCGAACCGGTCGGACAAGGCGCCCAGGAGCGGGGCCATGACGATCTGGGGCAGCGCCCAGGCCACCTCCAGCCAGCCGACCCAGAGGGCGGTCATGCCGGGATTGCCCTCGAGGAATGAGCTCACGAGGCGCGGAAGCACCGGGAAGCTCACCGATTGCGCCAGGCCATCCAGGAAGATCAGCAGGGACAGGCGCGCGACCATGCCGCGCGCGGAGGGCGTGTAGAGACGGGAATTCATCGGCAATTCGATCGCAATGGGCCGCGTGCGGCGGCCGCTTCAGGAGATCGGAGCAAGTCCGGAGGGATCTCCGCGCGGAGGCCCGCGCGGGACGACGGACTTCAGGCTCGAGTCTTGCCGGTGCAGATCATGGTGCAAACCTAACAACAAGCCCGGCCGTTTACGACTTCGACTTCTTCCAGCGCTCGAACTCGCGCTTCGCGCGTTCCAAGGCGGCGGCGATGTCGTCGCTGTCCGGATCCGGTTCTTCTTCGCCCTCCAGCTCGGGCATGGGGGGCGGGGCTGGCTCCGCCGCCTTCTGGGGGCGAGCCGAGGGGGTCCCGGAGAGCTCGACCTCCGAAGGCCGTTCGTTGCGCAGGTGGTAGTCGTCGGAAAGCAGGATCTCCGCGGCCGGCAGGATCGCCTCGAGCTTCTGGAACGCACGCACCAGCTTTCGGAACTGCGCCTCGGTGCGGACCTGAAAGAAGGATGCGTAGTCGGCGCCCGGCGGCGCGGACTTCCTGTCGGATCGCTTCAGTTCGTCGAGCCGGGCGTCGGGCAGAAGACCGCGCCATGCATCGAATGCATCACCTCGAGTGGACGAAAGCCGCAGGCCGTGTTCGCGGCTCCAGCGCTCGATCGCTGCCTGCTCGTCCGCCGTCAGCGGCCGTTTCAACCGGATGGAATACGTGAGCGCCCAACCCATGGCCCGAAGAAGAGGGGTTTTCCAGCCGCGGAGTCAAGCGGCGGGGGTGTTGAGTCCACGCCGCGGTGACCACTCGGCAGCCGGATTCGGCTGCCGGGCCCGAGGTGCCCTGTACGGCGGCTCACCAGCGCGTGGTGAAGGTCCCGGAGGCGACCACCGTGCCGCTTCCGTTCTCGATGCGGTACTCGTACCTCTGGCCCGGCGTCAGCCGCGCGGACGGGGTGAAGTCGAACTGCTGCATGCCTGTCCCGGTGGTGGAGAGAGACCAGCCACTGCTCGTGCTGAAGCTGGACGAAACGCGCACCGTCGTCCGGCTGGTGCCGGAAGGCACGAAGACGTCGAAGAGGGCGCCGACCCGGGTGGGCAGAAGGGTGTGATTCCAGGATGCCGGAGCGGCGGGCACCTGCCCCTGGACCAGCACCGCGCCCGTGGAGCTCTCCAACCGCCAGTAGTACGGCAGCCCGGCCTCGAAGGAACTCAGCTCCAGCCGCAGGTTTCCCAGTGCATCCGCGGGGTCGTACTCGTACCAGCCGACCTGCCCCGTCAGCGGGGACTTCGACGCGCGGAGCGTGTAGGTGTCAGCCTTGTTCAGGTGCGCGGCGAAAATCATGCCCGCCGGCGTGCGCATCACCGCGTGGTGGTCCACCGGGCCGGGAGCAGGTCCCGTGGACCCGGCGGGCACGTGCTCCTTGATTTGAGCCTCCATCACCAGGCCGAAGTCGGAGCGTGCGTGGCCCAGGCCGGAGATGACATCCAGGGAGGTGGCGAAGCCGCGGCCGGTATAATGGTTGTAGCCCGCCTTCACGCCGTAGGCGCTGGTCGTGGTGTAGGCCGCGTCCTGGGAGCCCGTGTTCCAGTTGATGTGGACGTTGCCCTTGAACGCTGAAGCGTAGGAGACCTCCGTCATCTTCGGCGAGCCTCCGTAGGAGATGGCGACCAGGACGCCGTCCGTCATCGTCCGCTGAGCGGCCCCACTCGGAACCCAGTACTCCGTGGTGAGCTGCGCGCCGGACGAGTAGCCGCCGAACGCCACGCGAGCGGTCTCCAGCGGGTAGAGGCGCTGCACGGAGGTGACCAGCTCCTCCGCCCACTTCGTGTAGCCGACAGGGTCGCCCAGGTACCAGCAGCTCCCATCGCCGTCGCTGCACGCCTTGTTCGGGGAGAGGGGGGTCAACAGGACCATGTTGTTGCGCTTCGCCACCGCGATCAGGCCATTGGTGCCGGCCAACAAATAGGTGGAGCCTGGGTTCTTCAGCCCGTACTCGCCGCTGCCGTCCGCATAGATCAGAAGCCCCACCGGCTTCGTCCAGTCCAGCCCGGCTGCGTACAGGTGGTACTCGGACGTGTACTGGCTGCCGGTGAAGGACAGGAACGTGCGGTTGGTGAGCGGCCCGCCGGACCCGCCCGTGGAGGCGGCGAACGCGGGAGAAACAGCCAGCGTCATCGCTGCGATCACGGCAGCGAGAACGCGAAGGAGCCAGGTCATGACGGTGTCCTCATGGCGGAGAGTCTCCGCCAGGTACGGGAAGGCAGCACCTCAGGCGACACGGGTGACCTCGTCGGCCGGGCGCGCGCAAGGTGCGGGTGCGGATGCATACGCCCATAGGACGGAGCAGACGGCAGGCCGTCTCATGCAAATGGACGCTAAGGAGTCTTCGGAGCGGACTCGAGCTGCTTGCACGCGGGGGCGAGCCCGAGGCCACACGCCTTCTGGAAGAACCCCCTGGCGCGCGCCGGGTTCTTCGCCACGCCGTTGCCATTCTTGTGGGCGATACCGACGTTGAGACAGCCACCCGGCAGGTCCGCGGCACAGGCCTTCTCGAAAAGGGAGACGGCCCGCTTCATGTCCCGCGACACGCCACTGCCCGCCATATAGGCCACCCCCAGGCTGTTGCAGGCCGTCATGTGCCCCGCGTCGCAGGCCTTCGAGAAAAGGGCCGAGGAGCGCTCCAGGTTCTTCTCCACGCCCTTGCCGCTCGCGGAGGCGACGCCGAGGCTGAAGCACCCATCCGCGTGGCCCTTGCCGCAGGCCTTGTCGAAGAGGGCGGCGGCGCGCGCCGGATCCTTCTCCACCCCCAGGCCCGCGTTGTAGGTGAGGCCGGCGTTGAAGCAGCCCTTCGCGTCCTCCGCCTTGCAGCTCTTCTCGAAGAGCTCGAGGGCCTGCTTCGGATCCTTCTCCACCCCCACGCCCTCCGCGTGGGCGATGCCGAGGTTGTTGCAGGCATCCAGGTGGCCCTTGTCGCAGGCCTTCTTGTAGAAGCTGGCCGCGCGGGCATCGTCCTTGGGCACGCCCGCGCCCTGCGCGTAGGCCACCGCCAGGTTGAAGCACTCGCCCTTGTCGCCCTTCTTGCAGCCCGCCTCGTGGAGCTTGACCTGGCGGGCCAGCTCCTCGCGGCCGAAGAAGGACTCCTGCTTCTCCGCCTCCTTCGTCGCCGCCTTCGGAGCCCCCTTGGCGGGCGCCTCATGCGCGTGCCCGTCATGCGGCCCATGCGCGTCCTGCGCGACGGCGGGCGCCCCCAGCAGGGTCATGGCCAGACCGAGACCGAGCACCCACGGACGCCGGCCTTCCTCGGTTCCAGAGCGAAGCATGTGGAAATCCTCCCGGGCACGAAGGCCCATCCTGTCCGGCGGGTATAGCAATCTTTCGAGCGGAGGCACTCAGCAGCAGCGCCCCCCGCCTCCGCGGTAGCGTGCGCGCATGCGCTCGTCGAAGAACTCCGGGTAGCTCATCACGGGCCGCTCCGGGTGATTCAGGCGCATGTGTGCGACGTAGGTGTCGTAGTCGGGCACGCCGATGATCAACCGGGCGGTCCGCACCGCCTGGAGCCAGAACCGCGTCAGCGCGTCCCTCGCGGCGCCCATGTCAGTGCCCCACCGTCGCCAGGGGAACAGGGGCCGACTCCTGGGCCGTGGGGCCGGCCGAGCGGCGGGCGGCCAGCGCCGCGCGGAGGCCGAACGAGATGGTGGCGATGACCAGCAGCATGAAGAGGACGGTGAGGGTGGCGTCCACGTAGTCGTTGGTGATGACGCGCTCCATGTCCTCCAGGGACTTCGCGGGCGCCAGCACCCGGCCCTTGGCGGCGGCGGCCGAGAACGCGCGCGCATGGGCGAGGAAGCTGACGCGGACATCCCCGCCGAACACCTTCTGCCAGCCGGCGGTGAGCGTGCAGCACACCAGCCACACGGTGGGGAGCGCCGGAATCCACAGGTAGCGCTCGCGCTTCATCTTCACGAGCACCACGCAGGCCAGCGTCAGCGCGATGGCGGCCAGCATCTGGTTGGCGATGCCGAACAGCGGCCACAGCGTGTTGATGCCGCCGAGCGGATCCACCACGCCCTGGTAGAGGAAGTAACCCCAGCCGCCCACGCAGATGGCCGTGGCGAGCAGGTTGGCGGACCAGGACTCGGTCTTGCGCAGCGGCGCGTACACCAGACCGGCCAGCTCTTGAATCATGAAGCGGCCCACGCGCGTGCCCGCGTCCACGGTGGTGAGGATGAACAGCGCCTCGAACAGGATGGCGTAGTGGTACCAGAAGGCCATCATCCCCGCGCCGCCGACGAGCCCATGGAGGATCTGCGCCATGCCCACCGCCAGCGTCGGCGCGCCGCCCGCGCGGGACAGGATGGAGGACTCGCCAATCTCCTTGGCCGTCATGCTGAGCACCTCGGGGGTGATGACGAAGCCCCAGTCGCTGATGGTGCGCGCCGCCTGCTCGACGGTGGTGCCAATCAGACCGGGCGGCGAGTTCATGGCGAAGTACACGCCCGGGTCCAGCACCGTGGCGGCGATCAGCGCCATCATGGCGACGAAGGACTCCATCAGCATCGCGCCGTAGCCCACCATGAGCGTCTCGCGCTCGTTGGCCAGCATCTTCGGCGTGGTGCCGGAGGCGATGAGCGAGTGCCAGCCCGACACCGCGCCACAGGCGATGGTGATGAAGAGGAACGGGAACACGTCACCGGAGAACACCGGACCGGTGCCGTCGATGAACCGGGTCACCGCCGGCATCCGCAGCTCCGGCGCGGCCAGGATGATGCCCACCGCCAGCAGCACGATGGTGCCAATCTTCAGGAAGGTGGACAGGTAGTCGCGCGGCGCCAGCAGCAGCCACACCGGCAGCACCGAGGCGCAGAAGCCATAGGCGATCAGCATCCAGGCCAGCGGCTTGCTGCCATAGGTGAACAGGGGAGCCAGGGACGGCGCCTCGGCGACCAGGCCGCCCAGCCAGATGGAGAGCATCAGCAGCACGAAGCCGAGGACCGACACCTCGAGCACGCGGCCCGGACGCAGGTAGCGCAGGTACACGCCCATCAGCAGGGCGATGGGGATCGTCATCGCGACGGTGAAGGTGCCCCAGGGGCTGTCGGTCAGCGCCTTGACCACCACCAGGGCCAGCACCGCGAGGATGATCATCATGATCATCAACACGCCGATCATCGCCACCACCCCGGCGGCGGGACCCAGCTCCAGACGCACCATGTCGCCCAGGGACTTGCCGTCGCGGCGGATGGAGAGGAACAGGATCATGAAGTCCTGCACCGCGCCGGCCAGCACCACGCCGAAGAGGATCCACATGGTGCCCGGCAGGTATCCCATCTGCGCGGCGAGCACCGGGCCCACCAGCGGACCGGCGCCCGCGATGGCGGCGAAGTGGTGGCCGAACAGCACCCACTTGTCGGTGGGCACGTAGTCCAGGCCGTCGTTGCGCAACTGCGCCGGCGTGGCCCGCGAGGGATCCAACCTCAAGGCCCTGTCGGCGATGAACCGGCCGTAGAAGCGGTACCCGAGCATGTAGACGCAGACGGAGGCCACCACCAGCCAGGTGGCGTTGATCGTCTCGCCCCGGTGCAGCGCCACCGTGCCCAGGCAGAACGCGCCCACGACGGCGACCAGTGCCCAGCCCAACCTGCTCGCGACACGTCCCATGTCCCCTCCGCTCGTGCTGCTCGCGGCAACGTTCCCGCCCGGGGCGGACCGGGTCAATGATCAATTCCGCCCCATGAACAAAGACGCCAACTACCAGGTGGACGTGCGCTTCGTGCCCGCCCCCTGAGGCCTACTCCTTGGCTTTGGGGCCACCCCGCTCGAGCTGGCGGAGGATGTCCGAGAGATCCTCTTCCTCTTCCTGGATGACGAAGACGCCCTCGTCGGAGGGCGGGGGCCTGGGCGGAGCATCATCCTGCGCGGTGCGCTTCGGCATGGGCATGGGCATGGGCGGAGGCGGCCTCGGGAGGGGCTCGGGACGGGCCGGTGCGGGGGCCCGGAGTGACGGAACGGGCGCGGGAGGAAGCTCGGCCGGGGCTTCCTCGGCGGGGGAAGGCAGGTGCCAGTCCGTCTTCCGATTCAGCCACTCCGCGTAGCGCGTGAACGTCCAGGAGCCATCGGCGGCGCCCGTCTCGATGGCGGATGGGAGCTTGAAGAAGTGCCCCTGGCGCACGAGGCTCCGCACGGGCGTGCTGCCCGGGAGCACCTCGCACTCGGGCACGCGGATGCCCAGCTCCGGACGGTAGCGCAGCCGCTGGCACACCGCCCCCACGAGGCAGTCCGCGAGCTGGGCGCACACCGCGCCCTGTATCTCCGGGGGAAAGGCCGACACCACGCGCTGGAGCGCCTCGGCGGTGCTCGAGGAGTGCACCGTCGCGAGCACGAGGTGCCCCGTCTCCGCCGCGTTCAGCGTCAGGCGCATCACCTCCGGATCTCTCATCTCGCCCACCATGAGGACGTCCGGGTCTTCCCGGAGCGCGTCGATGAGCGCCTGCTCGAAGGAGGGCGTGTCCCGGCCCACCTCGCGCTGGCGGATGAAGGACTGGCGCGGCACCAGCGCGTACTCGATGGGGCTCTCCACCGTGATGATGTGCCGGGCCTCGGAGAGGTTGATCTCCTGCAGCAGCGCCGCGAGCGTGGACGTCTTGCCGGAGCCGGTGGGGCCACTCACCAGGACCAGGCCATGGGCTGGCTCGATGAGTCGGCGCAGGTCCGGGTGGAGGTTGAGCTTCTTCAGCGTGGCCTGCGCGGAGGCCAGCAGGCGGATGGCGAACCCCACGCCGCGCGCGCTGCGCAGGATGTTGATGCGGCAACGCTGGCCCTCCACGTTGCGCGAGACGTCATACGAGCAGCGCTGGATGAACTCGGGCCAGGCCTCGTCGCCGATGATGTCGCGCGCCAGCGCCGTGAGCGCAGCGGCCGGCACCGCTTCACCGGTGAGCCGCAGGGCGCCGCGGATCCGCAACGCCACGGGCATCTCGCCCTCGAGGTGGATGTCGCTCGCTCCCTGCTCACGGGCGAGCCGGATGAAGGCTTCGAGTCCCACGTGTGTCCCCTCCTGCCGTCCAGGCCAAAGCAACCGGTATGCCGCGTGCGCTCCAGCCGGCATTTATAGACAGAGGCGGTGGGGGCCTGCCGTGTTGTCCGGCGCATGCGCGGACCGGGCGACACTTTGTCCGTGGGGCTCCGCTGCTATTCTTTGGGAATGACGCAGCGACACGACACCCGCTTCGCCTTCCTGCTCTGGCTCACCGTCGGACTGTGGGTCTGCGGCAACGCGCCCAACGAACCCGCCGCCCCGGCGTCCCAGGCCCCCCGGCTCACCTTCGAGGTGACGGTGCCGGCCACGACGCCCGCGGACGCGGAGGTGTGGATCTCCGGCAACCACGCCGCCCTCGGCCATTGGAATGGCTCGGGCCTGAAGCTGACGCGCACGCCGGAGGGGCGCTACACCGGCGGCCTCCCGCTGCCGGCTGGCACGGCGCTCGAATACAAGGTGACGCGCGGCTCGTGGGGCACGGTGGAGAAGGACGCCGCCGGCCAGGAGCTTCCCAACCGCGTCCTGCGCATGGGCAACCGGCCCGAGCAGGTCTCCGTTTCCGTGGTCCGCTGGGCGGATCAACCGGGTGCGCCGCCCGCGTCCTCGTCACTCACCGGCACCGTCCGCTACCTGCGCGGCGTGACGTCGCGCCACCTGCCCCGCACACGTGACGTCATCGTTCTGGCTGCCGCCCGGCTACGACGCCAACCCCAGGCGCCGCTACCCGGTGCTCTACATGCACGACGGGCAGAACCTGATGGACGCCTCCACCTCCTTCTCGGGGGAGTGGCACGTGGACGAGACGGCCTCACAACTCGTGGCGTCCGGCGAGGTGGAGCCCCTCATCATCGTCGGCGTCTACAACACCGAGGATCGCTTCGCCGAGTACACCCAGGTGCGGGACACCGGCGAGTACGCCCACCTCGGCGGAGGCAACGCGGACGCCTACGGCCGCTTCCTCGTCGAGGAGCTCAAGCCGGTCATCGACAAGACGTTCCGCACCCGGACGGATGCGAAGAGCACGGGCCTGGTGGGCTCGTCGCTGGGAGGCCTCGTGACGATGCACCTGGGCCTGACGCACGCCAACACCTTCCGGCGCCTGGGGGTGATGTCTCCCTCCGTCTTCTGGGCCAACCGGGACATCCTCACCCGGGTGAAGGGCGTGCGCAGGAAGCCGGCCTCGCGCATCTGGGTGGACATCGGCACCGAGGAGTCGAAGGGCAGCCAGGAGACGGTGGAGGACACCCGGCTGCTGCGCGATGCGCTGGTGGCCAGGGGCTGGAAGCCCGGCAAGGATCTCCAGTACGTGGAGGTGCCCGGCGCGGCCCACATGGAGAGCGCCTGGGCCGAGCGCTTCGACGACCTCCTGCGCTACCTCTACCCCGCGCCCTGAGTCGCCCCGGGCCGGCTCACTCCCACCTGCCCAGGGGACGATCCGGCCCGGGGTGACCGGCCGCGAGCGTCTCCTGTTCCCGCTCCTGGGTGAGCCCGGAGGCGCTGGAGAGCTTCGTGTCTCCATGCGGGTCGTCCGTCCGCGCCACGGAGTGCGAGTGCGCCCGCTCGGGCCGGGCCTCGGACAGGGGATGCGGGCTTCCCGGGCGGCCCTCGGCGAGCGTGCGGCGGCCCGGATCGAGGTGGACGTACGTGAAGTCCTCCACGGGCTCGCGCGGCGTGAAGAGGGCGCTCATCGGCTCGGGCAACGCCTCGCGCACCCGGTGCAAGGTTCCCGGAGGCAGCGCCTCCGCGAGGAACTGGCAGACGACGCCCGTGTGCTCCACGGCCACGCCGAGCGGCACCCGCAGCCGGCTCGCCACGCGCGCCTGCAGCTCCGCGAGGTTGAAGTCCTGGTGGGGGACCACGCTCCGCAGACTCGCGGCCAGGGAGGCGGGAAGGTCCTCCGCCAGCGCCTGGAGGACGGGCCAGCTCAACCGCTCGCCCACCACCTCGAGCACCGCGCGGACGGTCCGCTCTGCCTCCTGCCGTCCAGGGAGCCCCGCGTGCCCGGCGACGTGGGACAAGAGTTCGTCGTGCATCATCATCGTCCTCCTCGCGGGCCGCCTCCGGACAGGACGGAAACCCGTCAAGCGGACGGCTGCCCCGCGGGCAGGCCCCGGCTCCTGGCCGGAGCCCGTTCCCCGAGGGCGGCCGACTCACTCCCACGAGAATTCATATTCACTGTCGAGCGGTCCCAACACCCCGCCCCGCACGCGCACGTTGCGCGCCCCCAGCCGCTCGAGCACCTCCACCATGGCGCCCTCGTGGTACGGCATGGGCAGGAAGCTGCGCCGCATGGTGAGGCGGCCGTGCTTGGGGCCCATCCACTCCATCGAGCGCTCCCCGTAGTTGGCGGTCACCTTGTAGATGGCCTGGAGGCTGGCGGAGATGTGGTCGGAGCCCATGCCGGACTGCGCGCACATGGCGCTGCCCACCGCGGAGGACATCAGGCCCACCGCCGCCTTCTGCCCCAACATCCGCAGCACCTGCTCGGCGCCGCCATGCCGGGCGCTCAGCTCCCGCACCGCCGCCATGGTCAGCCGGAGGAGCAGGGTGACGGGGTAGTTGACGAAGTCCATGAGCCGCTGCTGGCCGAGCACCGCCTGGCACCGGGCCACGGCTGCCTCGTCCCCGAGCGCCCGGACGGCTTCCAGCGTGCGGTTGAGGAACAGCCCGCGCGCGGTGTCCTGGGAGGTCGCCAGCTCCATGAGCTGCTCCAGCGCCCGCTCCCAATCCGATTGCATCCTCATGCCGCGGCTCGTGCTCATGTCCACCCGGCCCGCCTGTCCCAGCCTCCCAGACGCGGGATCCCACCAGCATAGAGCAAGACGGGGCTGAATTCCCAGTTTACGAGAAATCCCCGGACTTGGAGTGTAACCCCGGAGCCAAAGCAGAAGGCCGGAGACGCCCACCTGGCGGGCCCAAGAAGTCTTGCGGGCCGGAACACGGCATGGTGGCGTTCCGTCACAGAGCCGAGTGCCAGCGGTCCGGCGGAACGATCCGGGGTCATCCAAGATGGACAAAGCGAAGCTCGAGAACATCCAGGTGCTGGGCGCCAACCTGTCGAACGTGCTGAACGCCTTCGGCAGCTTCCAGCTCCTCGCCAGCCGCATCATGCTGGAGGAGGGGCTGGGCGCGGAGTCGGCCGAGGGGATCGTCCAGTTCGAGCGGGACAGGTGGTACCCGGTGGCCCGCTGGTTGGCCACCTTCGAGCGCATCGGCCGCGAGTACGGGGAGAGCATGCTCGGCCAGGTGGGGCTGGCCGTGCCGAAGAACGCCATCTTCCCGCCCTTCGTGACGGACATCGACAGCGCGCTCAAGTCGGTGGACATCGCCTACCACATGAATCACGCGCTCGACGGCGAGGCGATGTTCTCGCCGGTCACCGGCAACATGCGCGAGGGCATCGGCCACTACGGCTACCTGCGGGTTCCCGGCAAGAAGCAGATCATCTCCGAGTGCACCAGCCCGTACCCCTGCCCCTTCGATCTGCACCTGCTCCAGGCCATGGCGCAGCGCTTCGAGAGCACGGCCACGGTGTCGCATGACACCACGAAGCCGTGCCGCAAAACCGGCGGCCCGAGCTGCACGTACATCGTGAAGTGGGTGTAGCCCTCGCGGCCCTCCACCCATGAGGGCGGAGAGCGCCGGGGTGGAGCTGAGGAGGTGGAGCTGCAGATGGTGTCGAGATCGATGTCGCAGCCGATCTTCTCGCCGAGCACTCCCAGCTCGTCCCGCATCTTGCGGGCGCTCGTGCCCTGGGGAAGGGTGACGACGCCCTCGAGCACGAAGAGCGGCGTTCCCGCGAAGGGCGCCGACTCGATGCGCGTCTCCAGCTCCTCGACGTTGACGGAGTGCTGGCGGAGGAGCGCGGTCACGCGGGCGGCGATGCCCGGCTGGTCGTTGCTGTAGACCTTGAGACGGTAGGGGACGCTGCCCGGGGGGCGGGTGGTGGCAGCGGCCGCCTCGTACATCTCGACACGGAGCCCCATCCCTCCCCCCTCGCTCTCCAGCTTGCGCCGGAGCGAGGCGAGCGCTTCCGAGGAGCCCTCGATGAGGGCGAGCAGGGCGAAGTGGCCGCGCAGATTGACCATGCGGCTATCGGCGAGGCTGGCGCCCACATCGAACACGTGACGCGTGAGGTCGGCGACGAGTCCGGGGCGATCGGGTCCCACTGCGGTGACGATGAGCTGAGACATAGGACGCCCACCATAACAACCCGGCTCGGGGCCGCGGGCGTGCATCCTTCACGGAGCGGGGCCGATCTGCCGGAAGCTGACGTTTCGCCCCTCAGAGGGACGACGGAGAGAAGTCGGCCTTGGCCACCGGCTTCACGTCGCTGAAGTCGAAGCGCTCCAGCGGCCCCTGCGCGTCGTCGATCTCCATGATGACCGGCAGGGCCAGCACCGGATCCATGCAGATGCGTGCCCGCGTCGCGTACAGGTGCTGGCCTCCGGCGGGCGCGTTGAAGGTGATGCAGTAGCGCCCCGCGGCGTCGAAGCCCTCGTCCTTCCGGGTGTATCCGCCGAGGGACTCCCCCTGTTTGAAGCTGTCCTCCAGGACGCCGATGATGGACGTGAACGCGAAGTCGGTGATGGGGTGGTTCGTGTCGCTCCGGGTGAGGCCGCTATTGATGTCGAGCCACATCGCGCCCGCGAGCCCGAGGACCCCCGCCTCGCGGACCCGGAGCTCGCCCTTCTTCACCGTGGAGTCGTAGACCACCCGCCGGCCCTTGGCCGGTCCGTCGAGGATCTCCAGCCGCACCGCCCGGGGCGACTGCCGGACCGTGAGGTGGATCTTCTGCGGCTTCATCAGCTTGCCGGAGACGCGCTCGTACTTCACCACCCGCGACTCATAGGTGCCCATTTGAGAGGCCGCGGCCTTGCCCGCGTCCAGGAGCAACGCGACCGGCGTCGTGGCGAACAGCTCCACCAACCTCTCGCGCGTGAGCTCCTTGACCTCGGCGCGCCGCTGCTCCAGCGGAAGCCGCGCGAAGTCAGGGACCGGGGACGGCGCGGGAGCCGGGGTGGTCATCAGCAGGTTCGGCATCAGGAGCGCGAGAAGGACTGGATTCATGGCCCCCGAGGATACCCGTCCGCGTTGGGTGGCCGCCAAAGCCCCTCCCCTTCTCATGGATTTCTGTTATTACTCGACTTACTGCATATCCGTATCCAGGAGAGGGAGCCCCATGAAGATGCGCATTCAGCAGGCGATGTACGGGTTGGGCACGCTGTCGGTCTTGTGGGCCACGACGCCGGTGCTGGCGCAGGTGGATCCGCAGCGCAACCTCGAGCGCATCGTCGCGGAGAAGGCCGCGTTCCCTTCCGGCACGCGGGTGCTGAGCGTGCGGATGCAGGACGAGCGCGCGGTGGTGGAGCTCAGCTCCGACGCCGTCGCGCAGGGGCTCGGAGACGAACAGGCCGACGAGATGACACGTGAGCTGGTCGCGGGCCTGGACTTCTTCACCGGGATTCGCGAGGTGGAGATCCTCGTGGGCGGCAAGCCGCTCTGGACGTACCTGCCGGAGTCCTCGGAGCCTCCCGCCCTCCAGGCGCGCAGCCTCGCCGCGGCGCGGACGCCCGTGGACGCCCTCTCGCTGGAGCTCCAGGGCAAGAAGATCGCCCTGCACCCGAGCCACGGGAGCTACTGGAACCACACCACCCGGCGCTGGGTGCGAGCACAGCGCACGCTCACCGGTCCGAACCCCGCGACGCGCCCCGCCGGCTGGACGGGCAGCACGTACACCCCGAGCGACGAGTACTTCTGGAACCGGGGCCTCCAGTGGGGCTCCATCTACGAGGACGACATCACCATCCACGTGATGCGCTTCATGAAGGAGTACCTGGAGTCCTCCGGCGCGCAGGTGTTCCTCTCGCGCGAGCTTCTCCGGCGAGGCGGGCCTCTACGACCACAACCGCTTCGGCTATCCGAACGCGGCCTTCCCCCTGCCGAAGACGCAGGTGGCCGCGAAGTACTACCTCGAGGAGCAGGGTGCTCCGCGCTGGGTCTGGGATGAGCCGAGCCTGAGCAGCCATTCCGACAAGGACATCCGGGCCCGTCCGTACTACGCGAACTATGTCGGGGCGGACCTCTCCATCAGCCTGCACACCAACGCCTTCGGGGACGGAGGGGCCCGGGGCACGGAGACCTTCTGGTACACGGCGAAGTACCCGCACCTGCAGGAGAGCGCGAAGCGCTTCGCCACCGCGCTGAACGAGGGGGCGGTGAAGTCCATTCGCGAGTACTTCGACGACAGCTACGGCCGCCAGGCCTACCTGAACCCCTACCCGGCGATGGGCGTCCCCGAGTGGCCCTACTACTCGCCCTACCCGGCGCCCTTCGATTACGGCGGTTACAGCCGGTGGACCGATCGCGGGGTGAAGACCTCCAACCTCGGTGAGCTGCGCGAGGCGCAGATGCCGGCGGCGCTCATCGAGCTGGCCTTCCACGACAACTGGAAGTGGTACCCGGACAACCTCTTCCTCCAGGACCCCATCTTCCAGGCGACGTCGGCCTGGGGCATGTACGAGGGCGTCTGCCGCTACTTCGGCATCACCCCCAAGCCGCGCCTCGCGGCGAAGCTCGTGGCGGGCAAGGTGCCGGCCCTCGTCGGACCGAACCAGGTGCTCAACACGTCGGTGACGTTCCAGAACGAGGGCATGACGTGGAACTGGGGCAGCCGCCAGGTGAATGGCGCGTATGCCCCGTACACCGTGTGGCAACTGCGCGTCCTGGAGGGACAGGAGGCGTTCTCCGCGCCCGAGCGCATCTCCATCGACCCCACGGACATCCTGCACCCGGGGGACAGCAAGACGTTCGACGTTCCGCTCGTGTCGCCCGGAGTGAGCGGCCTGTACCCCCTCCGGCTGACGATGACGAAGGCGGATGCGCGCGGTGGGGACTTCGGAGAGGAGTTCGCGGCGCTGGTGCGGGTGGACGCGGATGCTCCGGCGGTCTCGGTCGTGTCGCCCCAGCCGGAGGCCTACCCCTACGGCACGCAGCGCGTCGAGTTCAGTGCCGAGGACGCGTGGAGCGGCGTCGCGGAGCTGACGGCCACGCTCGACGGCACGCCGGTCACCTCCGGTGAGGACGTCGCCGGGTTGCTGCCCGGGGAGCACACCCTGGCCATCACCGCCACGGATGGGCTGGGCAACACCACCACCTTCACGCGCACCTTCACGGTGGTGAACTCATCCGGATTGGTGACGGGCGGGGGCTGGGCGAGGCTCGCACAGAAGAAGGCCACCTTCGGCATGGAGGTGCAGATGACGCCGGGGACCGCCCAGCCGGTGGGTCACTTCACCTTCCAGGACCACGGCCTCGGGCTGACGCTGCACAGCGCGCACCTGTGGGCCTTCGGCCTCTCGGGGGGCACCGCCACGCTCTCCGGCACGTGCACCGTGAACCAGGAGCCCGGACACGTGTTCCGGCTCGAGCTGACGGAGGGCAGCACCGGCAAGGGCGGCTCCATCCGGCTCGTGCTCGACACCGGCTACCGCCTCGACGCGCCGCTGGAGGGCGGCAACGTCACCCTGCTGGGGCTCTTCGGCGGCGAGTGAGCGGCCTCGACAGGGCTCCCACCCCTCGTGTGCGCCGCGGAGTTGTGGCATGCACCTTCCCCGCATGCCGTCCAACGCCTTCTCCGCGCTCTTCGCCGCCCAGCCCGTCATGCTCGCCCCCATGGAGGACGTGAGCGATGCCATCTTCCGGCGCATCTGCCGGAAGCTGGGGGCGGACGTGTGCTTCACCGAGTTCGTCAACGTGGACTCCCTGTTGCTGGGCTGCCAGCGCAACAAGCGCAAGCTCGTGCTGGCGGAGGACGACCGGCCCACCGCCATCCAGATCTACGGCGCGGATCCCGCACGGCTGGTGGAGGCGGCACGCATCGCCGAGGAGGCGGGGCCGGCCTTCATCGACATCAACTGCGGGTGCTGGGTGCCGAGAATTGCCCGGCGGGGCGCGGGGTCGGGCTGGCTGAGAGACCCGGAGGCGATGGTGGCCATGGCCGCGCAGGTGGTGCGCGCGGTGTCGCTGCCGGTGACGGTGAAGACGCGCATCGGCCTGGGGCCGGAGGACCAGATGCCCATCGTGGAGCTGGCCCCCCGGCTGGAGGACGTGGGGGTGCGAGCCCTCACGGTGCACTGCCGCACGGCGAAGATGGGCTACACGGGCACGGCGGACTGGCGCTGGGCGGCCCTGGCGCAGGCACAGGTGCGCATGCCCGTCGTCGTCAACGGGGACATCCGCACCGCGGCGGACGTGCAGCGGGCGCTGGCGGAGACGGGCTGCGCGGGCACCATGCTGGGGCGAGGCGCCATCGATCACCCGTGGGTGTTCCGCGAGGTGAGGGAGCTGCGCGCGGGCCGTACCCCTGTCCCTCCGACGCCCGCGGAGCGGCTGGGACTGCTGCGCGAGCACCTGCTCGCCAACGTGGCCTCGCGCTCGCCCGGGTGGGGGGTGCCGTACACGCGCCGCTACCTGGCGGGCTACCTGCGCGAGGTGGAGGGCGGCCCCGAGCTGCGCATGTACCTCAACACCTCGGGCCAGCTCGACGACTGGCTGGAACGCATCTCCGCGCTGGAGGCGCGCGTGGCGGCCTGGCGCTAGGCTGAATCAGCCGCTGGACGGAACATCCGCCCCGCTCCCCCGGGGTTTCTGGTGCGCGCCGGCGTGAGCCGGCCGCCCCGCGGCGCCCCCCTTGTCGGGAGCCGCCGCCGGCCCCTTCCGTCCCCGCCGCCGCCGCCGCCTTTTCACCGGAGCGCCCTCGGAGCGGCCTTCGAGCCTCTCGCAGCACCCGCTTGCGAATGCCGCCCTCCAGCCGCAGCTCCTGCAGGAACGAGTGCACCCGCTGGGCCCCGTGCGGCTGGCGCAGCATCTCGCAGAGCCGCTCGACGATGTCGATCCGCAACGCCACGGGACCGAGCACCTCGTAGCCGAAGGCCCGCGCACTCCAGCCGCCCAGGTCCGTGACAGCGAGCGCCGGCTCCCGGGGAATGCCCTTGGGGGGCGGATTCTGATGGAACAGCGCCGTCAACATGCAGCGCCGGTCGAGCGCCTGCGGTGCGAGCGCCTCGGCGACGTAGAGGAAACGCTGTCCCTCGCGGACACCCAGCGTCCTCAAGCGCTCCCGGGCCTCGTCATCCAGGAGCCGCCACTGCTCGTGCGCCTCCCCTTGGGAAATCACCCCCAGCCCCTCGGCCAGACGGTAGGCGAGGCCCCGCGTCGCCGCGGAGCGGCCCGTTCCGGTGAGGGCCTCGGCGGGAAAGCCCCCCATCGCCTCGGTGACGAGATCCCTCGCCAGCGCCACCAGACGGCGCTCGAGCCGCTGCCGCGCGCCCGCGGTCCACACCTCCGGCTCCGCGAGGGCGATCTGCGGGGTGCGCCGGTCCTTCCCGCGAACCAGCCGGGCCAGCGGCTGCGCTTCGAACGAGATGCGTCCAGCCGCGTCCACCTCGAAGGCCTCATGCGTGGCGTCGACCACCCGCTGGACGAACTGCTCCTCCGTCATCGCGCCGTCGGCGCCCGGCACATCCCCCAGCAACTGCCCCAACTTGGCGAAGGGGCTGTCCGACGAGGCCGCTGGCTGCGCGGCGGCCCTCACGAACCGGCGAGCACTCCTCCGCGCGGCCCGCTGCACGAAGCGCTCCACGAGCCGCTCATGAAGGGCGTCACCCAGGGCGTCCTCGATGCGGCGGGTGCGCTCCTGCCAGTGCTCGGCGTCGTGCAGCCAGCTCGAACGATGGCTGATGTACGTCCAGATGCGGATGGCGGCCAGCCGGTCCATCAGGGTGTGGATGTCTCCGGAGACGTCATCGAGCGGCGCCACCTGCCGGGAGAGCCACGCCTGCTCCAGCTTCCCGTCCCCCTCGGAGAGCTGGAGGAAGGTCTCCCGCAGCAGCGCGACGTGCTGGCCGAAGAGGCCTTTGCGGAAATCCGGAATCTGGCAGACCTGCCACAGCAGCTCGACCATGGACCGGTCGGTGGCGGCGTCTCGAATGGCGGGAACGTTCGAGAGTTCCTTGAGCGCATCGAAGTCGTCCGCGCGTTCCACCCGGATGAAGCCATGGTGGCGCGGAGCCCGCGACAACGAATCCAGCAGGGCCTCCGGGCTCGAGAAATCGAGCGTCGAATTGCGCCAGATGAGACTGCGCACCGCCGGGAACCGGTGGGACTCGATGGCCGAGATCACCCGCGGGGACAGCTCGGGCAGCGTGTTCAGGGTCCCGAAGCTCCCGTCATTCAGGTGGCGCCCCGCGCGGCCGGCGATCTGGGCCAGCTCGTCCGGGAGGAGGTCCCGCTGCTCCGCGCCGTCGAACTTGGAGAGCGCCGCGAAGGCCACGTGGTGGAGGTCGAGGTTCAACCCCATTCCGATGGCATCCGTGGCCACGAGGTACTGCACCTCCCCGGACTGGTACATCGCCACCTGGGCATTGCGTGTCCTCGGGGAGAGCGCGCCCAGCACCACGGCCACCCCGCCCCGGAGGCGGCGCAGGGATTCGGCGAGCTCGTACACGCGGTCCGCGGAGAACGCGACCACGGCCGAGCGCGGAGGAAGGCTCTTCAGGGAGCGCGTCCCGGAATAGCGAAGCTGGGACAGGCGGGTGGCGCGCTTCACCGAGGCCTGGGGGATGAGCCCATGGACCACGGGCCGCATCGTGTCCGCGCCGAGGAACCAGGTCTCCCGGAGCCCACGTGCATGGAGGAGTCGATCGGTGAAGACGTGCCCGCGTTCCCGGTGGGCGGCGAGCTGGATTTCATCCACCGCGAGGAAGTCGACCTGTCGATCCGTCGGCATCGCCTCGACCGTGCAGATCCAGTAGTCGGGGCGTGGCGGCAGGCGCTTCTCTTCCCCCGTCATCAGCGCGACCCGGCCCTCGCCCACCCGAGCGGTCACCCGGTCGTAGACCTCACGAGCGAGCAGGCGGAGCGGCAGACCGATCATGCCCGTGTCGTGTTCGAGCATGCGCTCGATGGCGCGGTGGGTCTTCCCCGTATTCGTGGGCCCCAGCTCCGCCACGACGACGGACGACCGGCTGGAGGGGCTGGAGTTCATTGGCGAATTTTAACCCCGACCAGGGCCCTCCGCCCAGGATGCTGGCCCACCGGGTGGCCGGGCTTGCATGGCCCCTGATCCATGTGCGCTTCCCGAAGAATCGAGCGCCCGGCGCCAGAATCCGCCAGGTCATGCTCTAGACTCCGCCTCGCGCAGCGGACCCACCTCCCACGCGCCGGAGCCGAACATGACAGTCGAAGACTGCTTGCCCGCGGACCTCAGGGGACCCACCAGCACCATCACCCGGATCGCCGCGGGGATGTCGGGCGCCGGCGTCTACCGCGTCGAGGCCGCCGGCCAGTCGTTCGTGCTCAAGATCGCTGGCGAGGCCGAGAACGACGCCGACTGGCGCCGCGCGCTCCACATCCAGCGGCTCGCCGCCGACGCGGGCCTCGCCCCTCGCATCGTCCACGTCGACGAGGCGCGGCGCGCCGTCCTGACCGCCTTCGTCGCCGACCGCTCGTTCATGGCCTTCTACCGGGACCCGCGCACCCACGAAGCCGCGCTCACCCAGCTCGGCCGCACCGTGCGCCGCATCCACGCGCTCCCCCTCCCCGCCGACGCGCACACGCGTGATCCCCTCGAGGTCCTCACCCAGGTCCGGAACGGTTTCCTGGCCGGCTTCGCCCTCCCGGACTTCGCCCGCGACGCGGTCCAGCGCGTGCTCGCCGAGGAGCCACCGGCCAGAGAGCGCGCCCTGGTCCTCGGCCACAACGACCTCAACCCCACCAATCTCATCTACGACGGCGAGGCGATCCTGATACTCGACTGGGCCACCGCCGGGCTGATGGACCCCTTCTACGATCTCGCGGTGCTCTGCGTCTTCCTGCGCATGGACGAGGGCACCTGCCTGCGCCTGCTCTCGGCCTACGAGGGCACGCGGCTCGCTGGACTCCCGCCCCGCTTCAGCTACCACCGCCGGCTGGCGGCGGCGCTCGCCGGCTCGTTCCAGCTCTACCTCGCCCGCCAGATGAAACACGCGGGGGCCACCGGCGCGGAGACGCTCGACTCCACACCCTCGCTCGGCGAGTTCTATCAACGGATGATGGCCGGCACGCTGAAGCTCGGCACGGCGGACGGCCAATGGTGGTTCGGTCTCGCCCTGCTGAAGGAGAGCCTCGCGCTATGAGCATGGCCGAATGGTCCAGCGGGATCCGTCCCTACGCTCCGCTCTCGACACTCAAGCCGCTCGAGGACGGAATCTGGTGGGTGGATGGGCCGGTCATCCAGATGAGCCTGGGCCCGTTCTCCCTGCCGTTCCCAACGCGCATGGTGATCATCCGTCTGCGCTCGGGCGGCTTATGGATCTGGTCGCCGACGGCTCCGGCGCCGGAACTGTTCGCCGAGCTCGATGCGCTCGGGCCCGTCGAGCATCTCGTCTCACCGAACAGGTTCCATTACGCGGCCATCCCTGCGTGGAAGGAACGCTATCCCCACGCGACGGCCTGGGCCTCTCCGGGGGTGCGTGAGCGTGCGAGTTCGCAGAAGATCGAGATCACGTTCGATGCCGATCTCGGCGACGGCGCGCCCCCTGCATGGGCGGGCGACATCGAACAACTCATCTTCAAAGGCAGTCGCTTCGTGGAGGAGGTCGTGTTCTTCCACAAGGCGTCCTCGACCTTGATCCTGGCGGATCTGGTCATCGCCTTCGAACCAGAGCATGTGCGGCCACACCTGCGATGGCTGTTCGCGCTCGGCGGGATGACGTCGCCGGGACAAACACCACGCGACCTGCGGGTGACGTTCTGGGGACGCGAACCGCGGGCACGCGCCTCCTACCAGCACATGCTGGGATGGCAGCCCCGGCGGGCGATCTTCGCTCACGGCCGCTTCTACCTCGATGATGCGACGGCCCAGCTCGAGCGCGCCTTCGCCTGGTTGCGCTGAGCACTCGCCTTCAGTCTCCAAAGTCACTAGCGTCGAGCCGTTCCGATCTCGCGAGATTCCTCATGAGCACAGCCCCGATCCAGGAGCAGCGAAGCTACGACACCGCCGAAATCATGGGCGGCCTCTACGGTGATGGCATCATCGGCCTCAAGGGCGCGTTCAGCCGCCAGTGGGCCGAGCGGATGCGCGAGGACATCGAGCAACTCTTCGCGGAAGCGCGGAAGGTGCCCGGCGGAGCGCTGCCTCGGGGGCCGGAGCGTTACTATGTCGAGGTCCATCCCGAGCGCATCCGCGGCTTCGTCGACATCGCGACGCATCCCTGGTTCATCGCCGTTTGCGAGGCAGTGCTCGGGCCCGATTACAAAATCGTCGAAGTGGGCTTCGACATCCCCTTCCCTGGCGCCGCCGACCAGCCCTGGCACCGCGACTTCCCCTCTCCCGAAGCGACGCTGAAGGGGCGCCGGCTGAACTCGCTCGCGTTCAACCTGACGGCGGTGGACACGGTCGTCGAAATGGGTCCGTTCGAGGTCGCGCCCGGCACGCAGTGGGACGATCTCAGCGGCCATCCCAAGGGCATGTTCCCGCCGAAGGAGCTCTATCCGCGCTATCGAGAGCGCATGGTGCAGAAGCTCCCACAGATGGGAGACATCTCGGCCCGTTCGGCGCTCACCATCCACCGGGGTACCGCCAACCGCTCGAACCAGGCGCGGCCGGTGCTCGTCGTCGGTGTCGATGCGCCCGATGCGACCAACGCCAGGCATCACGATCTTCAGCTCACCCGGCGCTACGCGGAATCGCTGCCGCCGCGCGTGCGCGATCACCTCACCTACCGGCTCGTGGACGACCTGGAGTTCGTCATCCAGCACCACGTCATCGAGGGGCTGCTGAAGCCGGACTACTGAGCAGTGTGACGCCGAGCGCCCAGCAATAGAAGCTCAGCTCGTCGACGTCCTGCTCGACGAGCGCCGTCAGCGTGGTGCCGCCGCCGTGTCCCGAGTCCCGGAGGGGCAGCAGGAAATAGGGTCCACCCTGGGTGCCTTCAGCCTGGAGCCTGGCGACCATCTTGAGCGGATCGTACGGAGGCGCGATCCGGTCGTTCAACGCAAACACGAAGGTCATCACCGGATAACGGCGATCGGCTCGGACGTTGTGATAGGGCGAATACCCGGCGAGATACGCGCCCTCCACGGGATCTTCGGGCGAGCCGTATTCGATGGTCGCCGAGCTGCATGTGGCCGAACTTCGGAAAGCGAAGCATGTCGAGCGTGGGCGCACGGCAGAACACGGCGCCAAAGGCCTCGGGCGCTTGCATGGCGGTGACGGCGACGAGCAGACCGCCGTTGCTGTTGCCGCGCGAGGCGAGCCTGGAAGGCGTCGTATAGCCCGCCGAGACGAGCCACCGCGCCGCCGCGATGTAGTCGTCGAAGGTGTTCTGCCGCCGCGTCTTGCATGCCGCCTCGTGCCAGGCGCGGCCGTATTCGCCGCCGCCTCGCACGTTGGCGAAGGCGAGCACGCCGCCCAGCTTCAGCCAGGCGGCATGGAGCGCCGTGAAGCGCGGCTCCATCGAGATGTTGAAGCCACCGTAGCCACTCAGACGCACGGGCTGGCGCCCGTCGCGAGGCAGGTCTTTCCGGTGGATGATGAACATCGACACCCGCGTACCGTCGAGCGACTCGTACCAGACCTGGTCCGTCACATACTCGGATGCGTCGAGCCCGACATCGGGCACGTGGTACGGCGACAGGCGGTCCGCCGCGTAGTCATACCGATAGACCGAGGGTGCCTGCACGTACGACATGAAGCTCACCCACACCTCGTCACCGCTCCAGGCGCCGCTGATGCCGCTGACGATGCCTTCACCCTCGTTGCGATTCACCGAGCCCAGTGCGGGCAGCACCAGGTCGCGGAGGTAAGCCCCATCCTCGGCGTGGATGCGCACGCGATGCGACGCCGCATGCGAGTAGACGGCGTAGAGCCGGCCGCCGACTCCGGCGACCGTCTGCAGCGTGTCCTCGTTCTCGGGGATGAGCGTCCGCCACTCGGTGGGCGCCGTCAGCGACGCGACACAGAGGCGGCCGCGCGGCGCGTCGAGGTCGGTCTGGACGAGCAGCGAGTCACCAATCACCTGCACCTGGTTGAGAGACCGCATGGTGGGAGCCACCGGCACCAACACGTCATCGGCGAGGCGCAGGAGGTAGACGATGTTGGCGTGCACATAGTCCCACTTGTAGAGCACGGCGAACCGGCGGCACTCGCTGAGCCTGACGGAGCACCAGTACTCCTTCGCATGGTCGTCGCCGAAGACACGCCGGGCCGGTACGCCCGACCCGAGCCGGTGCTCGTAGATGGCGTTCCAGTGCGCCTCGTCGCCCGCGGGCA
Source organism: Archangium gephyra (assembly GCF_049060025.1). Taxonomy (GTDB): domain Bacteria; phylum Myxococcota; class Myxococcia; order Myxococcales; family Myxococcaceae; genus Archangium; species Archangium gephyra_A. The sequence continues at coordinate 9,890,648 of NZ_JBMEQQ010000002.1, read as the reverse complement.
CCTCGCCCGGCTCGGGACACGCCGCATAGAAAAACCCCGACCCATCGGGCCGCCAGGCCAGCGACGCGTGGCTCGTACCGCGGGGCCGGTCGGGAAGCAGCTTCCCCGTCTCGACGTCGAGCACGTGGAGCACCGCATCATGGGTGCCGCCAACGGCCTTTCCGAACGCGACCAGCGCACCGTCGGGTGACGGCACGGCGAACACCAGGGCCTCGCCACTCGCCCACGTGTTGGGGTCGATCACCGTCTCGAGCGGCGCGCCCTTGCCGCGCCGGAGCATGAACTTGAGCTTGTCCTCGCTGGCATCCGCCTGCCAGAGGAACTCGCGTCCGGGGGGCCCGGCGGGAATCGGCGGCGAGAGCCGCGCATAGCGCGTGGAGCGGGCGACCGCTGCCCGCAGCCCCTCACGTCCCGGCACCGCGCGCAACACCGCGTGCGTGACGGCCTCCTGCGCCGTGACCCAGGCCTGGGTCTCCGCGGCGTCGAGCCGCTCCAGCCAGGCGTATGGATCGTCGAAGCGCCTGCCGTGCAGCGTATAGCCGCTCTCCGGATCGCGTCGCGCCGTGGGAAATTCCAGGGTCCGGTTCAGGTCTTTCATCAGGAGATCCTCCGCCAGCGCATCCAAGAAGCCCTCTTCGCCCTATACGTTCGCGCGGGCTTCGGCGAGACTTGGCTTTCGGACCTGGCAACCCCCCTATACCTCCAACGCCGCCCATCGCGGTGCTGGCGATGAACCTCTTGTCCGTTGGGGCGGTCGCCGCCTCCAGGAATGTGACCGATGGCTGATGTGATGCTCCGGGATGTGCGGAAGCGCTATGGCGCCCAGACGGTGATCCATGATGTCTCGCTGGACCTGAGACACCGGGAGTTCATCGTCTTCGTCGGTCCCTCGGGGTGCGGCAAGTCCACCCTGCTGCGCATGATCGCCGGGTTGGAGCAGATCAGCGGTGGAGAGATCCTCATCGGCGGGCGCCGGGTCAACGACACGCCGCCCGGCGACCGCGGCGTGGCCATGGTCTTCCAGAACTACGCCCTCTACCCGCACATGACGGCGGCCGAGAACATGGCCTTCGGCCTGCGCAATATCGGCACGCCGCGCGCCGAGATCACCGAGCGCGTCACCCACGCCGCGAAGACGCTGCAGATCGAGCACCTGCTGGCTCGCCGCCCGTCGGAGATGTCCGGCGGTCAGCGCCAGCGCATCGCCATCGGCCGCGCCATCGTCCGCCGCCCCGACGTCTTCCTGTTCGATGAGCCGCTCTCCAACCTGGACGCGGCGCTGCGGGTGCAGATGCGGGTCGAGCTGGTGCAGCTCCACCAGCGGCTGGACGCCACCTCCATCTACGTCACGCACGACCAGGTCGAGGCGATGACCATGGCCGACCGCATCGTCGTCTTCCGCGACGGGCGGATCGAGCAGATCGGCACGCCGCTCGACATCTACCGGATGCCCGCGAACACCTTCGTCGCCGGCTTCATCGGCGCACCGAAGATGAATCTGCTGGAGACCCGGGTGGTTGCCGCCAGCCCTGGCCGGGTGGAGGTCTCCCTGCCCGGAGGCAGGGCCGAGGTCGCGGCGAATGGCAGTGCGCTGACCGCGGGCGCGCCGGTCACCTTCGGGGTCCGGCCCGAGCATCTGCGGCCGACCGCTGGCGAGGGCATCTTCCGTGGCCAGGCCAGGGCGCTTGAGCGGCTGGGCCGCGAGACGCTGCTGCATGTCACGAGTGCCGACGGCGCCACGCTCATCGCCACCGACACTGGCGACAGCCTGGTCCGCATGGGCGATACCGTGACCCTGGCGCTCGACCCCGGCAGTGGCCGGCTCTTCGGCGCGGATGGGGTGGCGCTGCCTCTCGCCGCGGTGAGCCCCACAGGTGGGGGCGTTCCATGAGCTGGCTGAGACGGTACCGCGACGCCATCGCCGGTTATGGCTTCCTGGCGCCATTCCTCGGGTTCTACGCCGTCTTCCTGGTCTACCCCTTCGGCCTCGGCCTGTGGATGAGCCTGCACGACTGGGAGATCGTCGGGGACTACCGGCAGTTCATCGGCTGGCTGAACTACCAGGAGCTATGGGACGATCCCTACTTCTGGGAGGCGTTCAAACGCACCCTGCAGTTCGCCGTCATGGCGGCACCGGCGGCCACGGTGCTCGGCCTGGCCCTGGCCCTGGCCCTCAACAAGCCCCTGCGGCTGTATGGCGCGCTGCGGGCCATCTTCTTCGCCTCCAGCATCTTCTCGGTCACCGTCGTCACGCTGGTGTGGACGATGGTGCTCAACCCCGACCAGGGCCTGATCGCCAACGTGCTGCGTTCCGTGGGGCTGGAGCCGATCGCCTTCCTCGCGGACCGGAATTGGGCCATGCCCGCGCTGGTGGTGACGACCTTGTGGTGGAGCGCCGGCTTGCCGATGGCGCTCTTCCTCGCCGGGCTGCAGCAGATCCCCCCGGAGGTCTACGAGGCCGCCCGGCTCGACAACGCCTCGCGCTGGGCGGTGCTGCGGCACATCACCCTGCCGGCACTGGCACGCACGACGCTGCTCGTGGTGGTGCTACAGACCATCATGCATCTCCAGGTGTTCGGCCAGCCGCTGTTGATGACGCGCGGCGGTCCGTCCAACTCCACCCGGCCGCTGGTGCAGCTCATCTACGAGACCAGCTTCCGGGACTGGCGTTCCGGCTATGCCTCCGCGGTGTCGATGGTGCTGTTCTCCCTGATGTTCTGCGTGGCGTTGCTCCAGTTGCGGCTGTCGCGGCAGGAGGAGAAGTGAAACCATGAACCGGACCTTTGGTGACCGTCTCCTCCTCGCCCTGCTGATCGGCGCCGCGTTCGTGTGGATGACGCCGATGCTGTGGGTGCTGGCCATGTCGCTCAAGCCCAACGCCATGTTGGTGAGCTCCACCCGCGGCATCCTGCCGTGGCCGCATACCCTGGAGAATTTCGCCACCCTGATGCGGGTGTCGATGACCCCCCGCTGGCTGCTCAACAGCGTGGTGGTCGCCTTCGGTATGACGGCACTCACGCTGGTGCTCTCGTCGCTCGCCGGCTACGCCTTCGCCCGCATCGACTTTCCCGGCCGCCGCGCCGTCTTCCTGCTGGTGCTGGCCGGACTGATGGTACCCGAACAGGCGATCTTCGTGCCGCTGCACGCCATGCTCGCCGACTGGGAGCTGCACAACACCTACTTCTCCCTGGTCGCCCCCCGCCTGGCGGCGCCCATCGGGGTGTTCCTGATGACCCAGTTCTTCAAGGCCGTCCCCCGCGAGCTGGAGGAGGCCGCGGAGCTCGACAACGCGAGCCGGCTGAGGATCTTCTGGTCGGTGATGCTGCCGCTGTCCCGCCCGGCGCTGACGACGCTCGGCATCTTCACCTTCCTGTTCGCCTGGAACGACTTCCTCTGGCCCGTCGTCACGGCGACCCAGCCGGAGATGTACACCCTGAGCGTCGGCCTCGGCTCGCTCCAGGGCAACTTCGCGATGTCCGAGGGGCTCGGCTTCCTGATGGCCTCGGCCGTGTTCGCCAGCGCCCCGATACTCTGCGTCTACGTCGTGTTCCAACGCTACATCGTGCAAGGCATCACCATGACCGGCGGCAAGTAGCGCGCGGGAAAAGGAGACGCTTCCCATGAAGATGAAGACGCTACTTCCGGCCGCGCTGTTGCTGGCCGTCACCCTCGGCGCCAGCCCCGCGCTCGCCGGCACGGAGATCACGCTGTTCCGCTTCTTCGGCGGCTGCAGCGACGAGTACGCCCACGTCACCGACCTGTCGAAGGCCGTCGGTGAGTGCGGCATCATCCAGGTGCTGGCCAACAAGTTCAACGCGGAGAACAAGGAGGGCATCACCGTCAAGACGCAGTCGGTGGAATGGGGCGTCTACTACGACCGGCTGAGCGCCAATGTGGCGGGCCGCACCCCGCCCGACATCGCCGTCATGCACCGCAGCGTCCTGCCCAACTACGTGGTGCGCAACCTCCTCCAGCCGCTCGGCAAGGACTTCGCCACGGTGGGCATCGACACCGCCGACTTCGTGCCGGTGGCGCGCGAGGCCGTCACCTCCAAGGGCGAGGTCTGGGCCCTGCCGTTCGACCTGCACGCCCTGCTGTGGCACGTCAACGCGGACCTGTTCACCCAGGCGGGGCTCGTCGACGACAAGGGCCAGCCGAAGATGCCCACCAGCCCGGCCGAGCTGCTGCAACACGCCGAGACGATGAAGGCCAAGACGGGCAAGCCGTACTTCGCCATCCCCTCCGGGGCCGATCCGATGCCGGCCTGGCAGTACCTCTCCTGGGTCTGGCAGCAGGGCGGCAACCTCGTCGACGCCGAGAGGAAGGCGCAGCTCGAGTCGAAGGAGAGCAAGGAGGCGTTGCGCCTGCTCAATGCGCTCTACGCGGCGGGCCACGCCAACCGAAAGCACGACTATGCCGGAGCGCAGCAGGCCTTCCTCTCTGGCCAGGCCGCGGTGCTCGTGAACGGCACCTGGGGCGTCGATACCTACGCGGCGCAGGCCAGGGATCCCAAGTCGGCCCTCAAGAACTATGTCGTGCGCGACATGCCCCGCCTCTACGCCCAGGACGCGGTCTGGTCCGACAGCCACACGTGGGTGCTGCCGCGGCAGCCGAAGCCCGATGCGGCGAAGCAGAAGGCGGCGCTCGCCTTCCTGAAGTTCCTCAACGACAACAACCTCCAGTGGGCCCGGACCGGGCACCTGCCGGTGCGCGCCTCGGTGCTCCAGAGCGCCGAGATGCGGGCCCTGCCGCACCGGGCAGAGTACACCCGCACCGCCACCATCGCCACCGCGCTGCCGCCCATCGAGTACCAGCGCGCCCACATGGACCTGCTGGTCAACGAGCTGAACTCCACCTGGCTGGTCAACAAGGATCCGGACAAGGCTCTGTCGGATGCCCAGCGCGCGGCCTCGGCCATCCTGCGCCGTTCCCGGCACAGGTAGCCTCCGTAGCCTCCCCTGCTCTCGCATGGGCCTCGTTGGCCGTGGGGCTGGCAGGGGAGCTGCGGTGCAGCCCCGGACGCAGAGCGCGCTGGAACTGGGAATACGCCCTCCAGTAGCTTGCGCGCTCCCATGAGTGCTCCCTCCGACCTTGAAGCCCCGCGTGGCCCCGCGGGAGCCCAGCTTCCCGCCGAGCCGAACCGCCTCCGCTCCAACACCGTGCGAGACCCGGCGGGCCTCTTCGATGTTCCCCCGGACGAGTCGCGCACGCTCGAGGACATCGTCGCGAACCTGCAGCGGGTTCCCGAGCCGCTCATCCACGAGCCCATGCCGGATCCCTTCGTGCTGCGGCTGACCGCGAACAGCCCCGGTGGCGCGCGCACCGCGGGCCTCTGGCTGCTCGCGACCACCAACGACCAGCCGTTCGCCTTCCGGCTGTATCGCTTCGTGGGCGGCACCTGGGTGCCGCACATGGTGGATGGCAAGCACTCGGCCATCTTCCCCGAGGGAAAGATCCCCGCGTGGTGGAACGCGGGTGAGCTCGATCCGCTCTCGCCCGACCTTCCCCGGGACCTCGTCGTGGCGCGCTGGGCTCCCGAGATCGACGTGCGCAACGGCCTGCTCACGCTGCACTACACCGCGAGAGATCGCGCCGGCATCCTGCGCTCCGCCTACGCCACCGCCTCCGTCATCGACGGCGAGTGGACGGACCACGGCTTCCTGGACATCAACGTCCGCGTGAAGGACCTGGCGCCCGACTACCCGGGAGGCCCCGCTGGCGAGAACCCGGTGATCGGAATGATCGACGGCCACGTGGCCGCGACCGTCGACGCGGAGGGCAAGGAGCGGACGTTCCTGCTCACCAAGGTGGATGGGAACGGGTTGCAGTGGAAGGACCCCGTGACCCACGAGCATCACAAGGCGCCCACCCCCATCCTGTCCCACGAGTTCAGGCAGGACGCCGATGGGCGCATCACGCTGCTGGGCCCGGCGAAGGTCCTGTTCACCAACGGGCCGCATCACGACGGGCTGATCGAAGGCCAGTTCGTGGTGAACGAGGATGGCCAGTCCCACGTCGTCTACAGCGCCGGCTTCTTCGGGAACTCCCAGTACCGCACGTACATCGCGAAGCTGGACCTGCTCGGGAACAAGGTGATGGACGAGCGGCTGTTGATCGACAGCGAGAGCCCGGCGCTCGGCGGGCAGTGGAACGGCCCCGGTCACCCCTCGCTCGTGCGGCTGGGGGAGGGCCTCTATGCGCTGTACCTGCACGTGTGGCGCAACGGCACCGAGTACTCCAAGGACGGAGACCAGCGGAAGGCCATCCAGCGCCATGTCGCCTTCCGTGACCTCGAGGGCCGCCCCTGCGAGCCGTTCGTCGTCGAGGAACGGTTCTCCGGTTAGTCAGGCGGCCCGGGCGGAGGCCACGCGTCAGACGACGCTGGCCCCGTCCGCGGCCTGGCACACGTAGCACTGCGGCGTGTTCCCGGTGGCCTGCTTGTACTTCTCGTTGATGGTCTGGACGAACGCCTCGGACGGCTCGGGCGAGACCAGGGCCACCGCACAGCCACCAAAGCCCGCGCCCGTCATGCGGGCTCCGAAACAGCCCGGCTGAGCCCGCGCCAGCGTCACGATGGTGTTGAGGGCATCGTTGGTGACCTCGAAGTCGTCGCGCAGGCTCGCGTGGCTGGCGTCCATCAACTGGCCCAGGCGCGTGAGGTCTCCGGCCCGCATGGCCTCGGCGGCCAGCACGGTGCGGTCGTTCTCGGTGATGACGTGCCGCGCGCGGCGGCGCACCAGCGGCTCGAGCTCGTTCTGGCGCGCCGAGAAGGTCTTCGCGTCGACATCGCGCAGCGCCTTGACGCCGAAGAACCGCGCGGCCTCCTCGCACTGGCTCCGGCGCTCGTTGTAGGCGGAGTCCACCAGCCCGCGGCGCGTCCCCGTGTCGAGCACGACCACCACGGCGCCCGCGGGCACGGGCACGGGCTGGAACTCCAGGCTGCGGCAGTCGATGAGCAGCGCGTGGTTCTGGCGGCCCCCCGCGACGATCATCTGATCCATGATCCCCGAGTTGACACCAATCCACTTGTTCTCGACCCGCTGGCCGAGCAGCGCCATCTCGGAGGGTTTCCACGGCAGCCCGCTCACGGTGGCGAAGGCGCGCTGCACGGCCAGCTCCACGGCGGCGGAGGACGAGAGGCCCGCGCCGCGCGGCACCTCCCCGCTCATCACGCCCTCCCAGCCCTGGAGGGTGTGACCGGCCTCCTGCAGCGCCCAGGCGACTCCCTTCACGTACTCCGCCCAGTCCGTACCGGCGCGGGAGATCGGCCCGAGCTCGAAGGTGAGGGACGCACCGTAGTCGAGCGAGTGGACGGAGACGCGGCGGTCGTCGCGCGGGCGCAGGGCGATCCACACCTCGCGGTCGATGGCGATGGGGAGCACGAAACCGTCGTTGTAGTCGGTGTGCTCACCGATGAGGTTGACGCGGCCCGGAGACCGTACGACCACGGTGGGGGCAGCGCCGAAGCGATTGCGGAAGTCCTGCTCGACCTGTTCGCGGAGCGTCATCGTTCTTTCACCAGAGGGAGAGCGGCCAAATTCACGCACCCGAGACGGAAAACCTGTAGACGGAGCGCGAGCGGTAGTACTCGCCGGGGCGCAGAATCGTCGAGGGGAAGCCCGGCTGGTTCGGCGAGTCCGGCAGGTGCTGGGTCTCCATCGCGAAGCCGTAGCGGTGGTGGTAGACCGCGCCCTTCTTCCCCTTCAGCGAGCCGTCGAGGAAGTTGCCGGAATAGAACTGCATGCCCGGCTCGGTGGTGTGGATCTCCATCACGCGGCCGGTGGTGGGCTCCAGGACGTGCGCGGCCAGCGTCAGCGCGCCGGCCTTGCCGCCCTTGTCGAGCACGAGGCTGTGGTCATAGCCCAGCCCGTTGCGGAGCTGCTCGTCATCCTGGCGGATGCGGGCGCCGATGGCCGTGGGCCGCCTGAAGTCGAACGGCGTGCCCGTGACGTCGCGGAGCTCGCCGAGGGGGATGGACGTCGGATCGATCGGGACGAAGCGGTCCGCGTTGAACGTGACGACATGGCCCAGGATGTCGCCCTTCCCATCACCGGCCAGGTTGAAATAGCTGTGTTGCGTGAGGTTGACCGGCGTCGCCTTGTCGGTGGTGGCGTGGTAGTCGAAGACGAGCTCGTCATCGCCGGTCAGCGTATAGGTGACCCTCGCGGTCAAGGTGCCCGGATAGCCCTCCTCGCCGTCGGGGCTGACGTAGGTGAGGACGAGGCCCATGCCCTGCTCGTTCTCGAACGGCTCCGCGGTCCACACCACCTTGTCGAAGCCCTTGAGGCCGCCGTGCAGGTGGTTGACGCCGTTGTTCGTCGCCAGGGTGTATTGCTTGCCATCGAGCGTGAACCGGCCCCGGGCGATGCGGTTGCCGTAGCGGCCGATCAGCGCGCCGAAATACGGGGATTCCGCCAGGTAGCCGGCCAACGAGTCATAGCCCAGCACCACGTCGTCGAAGCGGCCGTCCCGGTCCGGCACACGCAGGCTGAGGATGATTCCGCCGTAGTTGGTGACGCGCGCCTCGACCCCTCGCTTGTTGGTGAGGGTGTAGACCTCGACGGGCTGTCCTCCTGGCGCTGCACCGAAGGGAATCCGTTCCACGACACCTCCTGGGATGAAGATGAATGCGCGGCCTGTCGCGTGCAGCGCCTGAGCCGGCCTCGAACCGTCAGCCTCTGGCCCAGGCATGCGAGCGAGCGGCGGCTTCATAGCACTCGGGGCATGAAGCTTCAGCGGGAAACACGGCCCCCCGCCACGGACTCACCCCAGCGCTGGCGGGCCAGTTCCAGCGCCCGTGCGTTCTCAGGTACCTGACTCGAGAAGCGCGCCCGGGTCTCCGGCTCGGGAATGTCCTCGGCGCGAGCGCGCACATGCCGGGCGGATTCACGCAGAGCGGCCTCTCCCTCCTCGACATGACCCGTGGCGAAACAGGCCTCTGCCAGCGCCAGGTGCACCGCCACCGCATGCACCCCCGCGTTCCCCATCCGCTCCAATTCCCGCACCCCGAGCACCGCCATCTGCCGGGCCTCCTCCGCGCGCCCCTGGGTGAGCAGGAGGGAGACGAGGGCCCTCCGGGCGAAGAGCAGGTAGGACGGGAATGGCGCCAGCAATTCGCAGGCCTTGCGCATCAGCACCTCGGCGTCTGGCTGCTGGCCGCGGCCGGCCGCGACCTTCGCCAGCACCAGGGTGGTCTGTCCCTGGTACAGGAGATTGGGGGTTTCGTCCTTCATTCCCTCGAGGGCCAGGCACTCGGCCTCGTCCCACGACTCCTCCTCGGAACCATCCGCCAACACCAGGGCCAGATGGAACCGGGAATAGCCAATGGAGAACTTCTGCAGCGATTGCACCAGGGCGGTGCTCAGACCCTCCCGCAGCAGTTCCAGGGCACCGGGCCGATCTCCGAGCGCGGCGAGCGCCAGCCCCGCGATGGCTTGCGTCGCGAGCGAGCTGAACTCCGCCCCCGCCTCCCGGAAGGCATTCGTCCCTTGCTCCGACCAGACGAAGGCCCGCCATGGCCTGTCCTCGAAGAAGTACTCGTAGAAGCCGTGCGCGCAGAATGCCCAGCCCTGCGCCAGACCATTCCAGGTCCCGTCTCCCACTTCGGCCATGCGCGTGCGGAAGACGGCGGCCGCTTCACGCCCACCCGACCAACTGGTGATGTTGGAGAGAAAGGAGAGGGCCTCGGTATAGGCCGCGATGGCATCCGCATCCGGGGTGGTGCGCAGCAGGAGCGGGGCCAGCTCGGCCACGTACTCCTGTCTTCCACTCTGGGAGCAGGCCGCGATGAGCGCCCCCATCAGCTTGCACCACGCGGCGTTCCCCGCCCGCAGCTCGGGCAGGACCGCGCTGCCGAGCTCGTAGCAGGCCGTGAAATCCTCCGTCCAGAAGGCCACCGTGGCATGGAGCGCACGCAGCCAGGGAAGGGACTTCCCCTCGATGCCACAGGCCTGGAGGGATTCCAGGCACCGGTTCACGCCCCCCAGGTCATACCGCGCCAGGAGCCGCTCGACGGCCTGGGCGTAGAAATGGACGGCGCGCTCCGGCTGCTGCCCGCGACGGTAGTGCGTGGCGAGCGCCAGCGGGTCGGACTCGCCCATGCGCTCCAACCACTCGGCCGCCAACTGGTGGCTGCCGGGCCGGTGGCTCTCGGGCACCAGGCCGTAGGCCGCGTCCCCCATCAGCGCGTGACGGAAGCGGTACTCGTCCACGCCACGAAAGCGGCCCTCGAGCAACGGCTCGATGAGCTCCGCTTCGACGAGCCGCCGCAGGTGGTGCTCCAGTGACGCCCCCTTCCCCTGCCCCAGCAGGGCATTCACGCCCTCCGACCAGAAGGTGCGTCCGAAGACGCTGGCCGCCAGCAGCACCTGCCGCGCTCCGGGCTCCATCCGCATGAGACGTGCCTGGAGCAACGCGAGCACCGACCCCGGTGCCGACTCTCCCCTCCCCTCCGCCGCCATGCGGATGAGCTCCTCCAGGAAGAGCGCGTTGCCGTCCGACTGCTCCACCACCCTCCGCACCACCTCTTCGGAGACCTGCGGCCCCAGCACTTCCCGCGCCAACTGGCCCCCCGCCTTGCGGCTCAGTCCCTTGAGCGTCAGCTCCGTCAGGTGCCTCGCCGCCAGTCCCGGGAAGAGTTCCTTCACCTCCGGCCTCGCCAGTGCCAGCACCATGAAGGGCTGCTCAGTCAACTCTCGCAGCAACTCGTCCACCAGCTTCACGGTGAGCGCGTCGCCCCAGTGCAAATCCTCCAAGACCAGCAGCACGGGCTGGTGCTGGCACTCGGCCATCAGCAAGCGGTTCAACGCACGGCTCACCTGCGCGCCCATCAACCGCGGCTCACTCCGCGCCGCCTTCAGCCGAGGGCTGTCCTCCTCGGAGAAGGGAATGGAGCACAGCTCTCCGAGAAACACCGCCGTCTCCCAGGCATCCGCCTTGGGCAGGTGCAAGGCCACCCGCTGGTACAGCCGCGCGCGACGCTCCTCCAGGCTCCCCGCGTCCTCCACTCCGGACCATCGCCGCAGCGCCTGCCCCAGCAGGCCGTGCGAGGCTCCCGCGCTCATCGGGTCGCCTCGCCCCAGCAACACCAGCGGTGGCTGCTCCCGCCGCTCGACACGGCGCAGGAACTCGTGACGCAGCCGCGACTTGCCCACTCCGGCTGGCGCCGTCACCAGCAGCGCCCGGGCGCCGGGCTCCTCGGCGCAGGAGTTGAGCGTGAAGTCGAGCAGCGCCAGCTCCTGCTCCCGGCCCACGCAATGCGTGGGCTTGCCCAATAACGGGCGGGACGCGTCGACATTGAGCTGCTCGCCTTGCAGCACGAAATTGCCCGAAGGAAAGGGGGCGAGTTGGAAGCCCGGCCCGAGCAGACCCGCCGTGACATCGTCCATCACCACGAAGGCGGAGGGAGTGCTCTCGAGCTGGCGCAGCAACTGTCCTGCCCTGTCCATGGCCTCGCCCACCGGCAACCGCTCGTTGACGACACCCAGGCCCGTGGTCAGCACCACGGCGGCGTCGGGCCAGCGCTCCTTGAAGGTGAGGGCATACCGCGCCGCCATCGCCGCCTGGTCCGTGGCGGTGCCACGCTCCGGTACCAGCGTGGCCACCAGCGAGCCATCCGCCAGCAACTCCACCTGGGAACCCTGAAGGGGAGCGAGGTCCGTGCGCAGCGAGTCGCGCAGCGCGACCCCCTGGTTCCAATCCGCGGTCTCCTCATCCTGAGTCATGGCACCGAGCGACACCAACAGGACACTGACGAGCTTCTGCTCGGCCTCCGCTCCGCCGTCGAGCCGCAGCTCCGGCCCGGTCTGCGGCAGCAGCAGCTCGGGGCTGGACTCCAGTGCGCCGAGCGCCTCGAGCAGGCTGGCGGCGTCCGGCAGCCTCCGCCGCGGGTCCTTCGCCAGCATCCGGTCCACCAGCACTTGCAGGCCCACGGGCAGGCCCGGGCGCAGCGTGTGCAGGCGCGCCGGCTCGGCGTGCAGAATCTTGGCCAGGGTGGCGGCGAAGTGCGGCGCCGCGAAGGGCGGCCGGCCCGTGAGGCACTCGTACAGCACGCATCCCAGCGAGAAGATGTCCGCGGCGGGAGGAATCTCCGGCGCGCTGGAGGCCTGCTCCGGCGCCATGTAGCCCGGCGTGCCCAGCACCGTGCCTGTCCCCGTCACCGCCACCAGCGAACGTGTGGTGTAGCGGGCCAGACCAAAGTCCAGCAGCACCACGTCCTCGGGCCGGCCCCTTCTCAGGAAGAGGTTGGAGGGCTTGAGATCGCGGTGGACGATGTTCTGTTGGTGGGTGGTGGCGAGCGCCTCGGCGGCCCGGCGCAGCAGGGACAATGTTTCGGACAGGCCGAGCGGCTGGCGGGTCAGACGCCGTGACAGGTCCTCACCCTCGAGCCACTCCATGGACAGATAGGGCTGGCCTGCCCCGGTGGAGCCATGCGCCACGTAGGAGACGATGCCGGGGTGATGGAGCTCGGCCAGCAGCACGGCCTCACGGTTGAAGCGGTAGGCGACCTCCGGTGAGGTGACCGCATGCAGCAGCTTGAGGGCAACGGTCCGGCCCGTGGAGGAGTCGATGGCGCGATAGACGGAGCCCATTCCTCCACGGCCCGCCAGGGACTCGATGATGAAGCGGCCAGCGATGATCGTCCCCTTTGGCAGGGGCCCGAGCGGGTTGGCGGGTGAAGGGGCCATCGGTTCGTTGTCCATGGAGGTGCGCTGCTATCCGCGGGCAAACATAGCCGAGGCGGCATCCGTGCCTGAAGGCACGCCAGGGTCCGGCCGCCAGGGTCACTGCTCCATGTACGGCCCCTGCGGCTGGGCCGCGCACCGCGACGAGCGCGGCCACCGTGGGCAGCGAGAACAGTGACACATCCTCCGCGGGTTCCTTCGATTCGAGCGGCGTTGACGCAGTGTGTCCCGTTTGCTCCCACGGTTTTCTCGTCAGGCAGAGAATCCCCGATAACCTGTCTTGACACCCTCCGTTCACACGAGTGATATGCCGCGCCTACAAACAACCACCAGACCGGCGCGGATGAAAACCGGAGGATCTCGTCTGGCAGCTACAGCCTGGCGGAAGGTCACGGGAAGCGTCCGCGCGGTTGGGGAGAGCATGAGATGCGCTTGAAGAGAGTCGTTCTCGGTTCGTTATCCATCGCGATGCTGACACCCGCTGCTCTCGCGCAGACCCCAGAAACCGCCCCGAACAACCCGGGCGCCGCACCCCAGCCGCGGACGGATGCCGACGCGGCCGCTGCCGAGCCCAATCCCGACGAGGAGTATGTCGAGGAGATCGTCGTCGTCGGCCTGCAACGCAGCATGCAGAAGGCGCAGAGCGTCAAGCGCAACTCCGACCAGATCGTCGATACGGTCGTGGCGCAAGACATCGGCAAGCTGCCGGACGTCACGGTCTCCGAGACGGCGGCTCGCATTCCGGGCGTCCAGGTGGCCCGTGAACGGGGCGAGGCGGCCGGCCAGGTGCTGGTGCGCGGTCTGCCCGATGTCACCACGACCTATAACGGACGGGAGATCTTCACCGCCGAGACGCGCAGCGTCGCGCTCGCCGACTTCCCCTCGGGCGGCATCGCGTCGCTCGACGTCTACAAGACCACGACCGCCGATCAGCTCGAAGGCGGCCTCGCCGGTCTCATCGACGTCCGCTCCCGCCGGCCGTTCGACTTCGAGGGCTTCGAGCTTCTCCGGCGCCGCGCGTGGCTCCTATGCCAACCAGTCGGGCATGTTCGACCCGAACGCCAACATCCTGGTCACCAATCGCTGGCGGACCGGCGTGGGTGAGCTCGGTGCGCTGCTCAACTTCTCCTACACCCGCCTCAACTATCTCGACTCCGCGCGCTGGAACTCCGGGAACATCGCCACCGGGCGGACCGTCACGGGCGAGCAGTTCCGCTACCCCGAAGCCGTCGGCATCTTCTACGGGGCAGGCCAGCGCGAGCGGCCGTCCGTGAACGGAGCGGCGCAGTGGCGGCCGACGACCGGGCTCGAGATCTACGTCGAGGGCCTCTGGCAGGGGTACCGTGACAGCGTCTCGGACCGCCAGTTGCTGATGGGGCTGCGGACCGATGCCAGTGAATTCACCAACTTGACGCTGAGGCCGGGCACCACGGACCAGGCGCAGAGCATCACCGTCGCGAATTCCTCCCGGCCGTTCATGTTCCAGGGCGCGACCAACCGCCACACCGACACCTTTCAGCTCGCCGTCGGCGGCTCCTACGAGGCGGGGCCCGTGCGGATCACGGCCGATGTCGCTCGGACGGACAGCCGGTTCGACATGTCGCTCTACAGCTTCGACCAGGAGCTGGCCACCGCCCCCACCTTCAACGTCAACTTCGACGTGCCGAGGGGACCCGGCGGCGTGGAGTTCGACCTCCAGAACTTCGACCTGACCGACCCCGCCAACTTCCGCTATCTCGGCTTCTTCGACAGATCCTATGTCGCGGGGGGTGACGACTGGCAGGCGCGCACGGACCTCGACTGGAACACCGGCTTCTCCTTCATCCCCAAGGTGGAGGCCGGGTTGCGGTTCACGACGCGCGACGCCTATCAGGAGAATGGTGAGCGCTACGGCACGCCCAGGGCCGGGACGCCACTGTCCGACATTCCGGTCGATCTGCATGTGTTCCGCGGCGGCTTCCGGGGCAGCGACATCCAGCAGACACGGACCTGGGTCGTGCCGACGTACGAGAGCATCCGGCGGAATGTGGAGCAGCTGCGCGAGCTTCCAGAACTTCGCCCCGGGCGCTCCCGAGCGGTTGCGCCTCTTCGAGGCGGACGAGCAGACCTTCGCCGGGTACGCGCAGGCGCGCTACGCGTTCAAGGTGGGCTCCGTGCCGGTGGACGGCGTCCTCGGCCTCCGGGCGGTGAGAACCTCCACCAACGTCACCTCCAACACCCTCACCGACGGCGCCATCACCCGCCAGACGGGCAGCGGGAGCTATACCGATCTGCTTCCCACCGCCACCGCGAGGATCCGGTTCATTCCCGACCTCCAGCTCCGGCTCTCCGCCACCCAGACCCGTACGAGGCCGGGCTTCGACCAGATGCGTCCGATCCTCCTCGGCCCGCCGCCGCCCTGTCTGTCCGAGCCCGAGCCGGCTCCGAGCTGCCAGGTCACCGGCTCGGGCGGCAACCCCGATCTCGAGCCCGTCCGGTCGAACAACTACGACGCCACGCTCGAGTACTACTTCCTGCAGACCGGTATGGCGTCGCTCGCGCTGTTCCACCGCGACTTCAACGGCTTCATCACCAACCTCGAGGTGAACCGGGATAGCCCCGTCTATGGGCCGGGCCGCCTCCGCGTGAACATCCCGGTGAACGGCGGCCAGGGCAGCCTCCAGGGCTTCGAAGCCTCGCTCGGGAGCTTCTTCGATTTCCTCCCGGGCTGGCTCAGCGGCTTCGGCGCCCAGGCCAACCTCACCTATCTGAACGATGAGCAGTCCTTCCCCACGGACTTCCAGCTCCAGCAGGGCGAGAAGGGCCGGATCCCCAACGTCTCCAACTGGTCCTACAACCTCGTCGCGATGTACGAGCGCCAGGAGTTCTCCGCGCGTCTGGCCTACAACTACCGCTCGCGCTGGATCACCTCCTACGTCCAGAATCCGGAGGGGGAAGGCTTCACGGGTGAGTACGTGGACGGCGTTTCGCGCCTCGACTTCTCGGCGAGCTACGCGCCCTGGCAGAACAAGCCCTGGGAGAACATCACCTTCACCTTCGACGCGTCGAACATCCTCGGCAGCCCCTTCCGGAACTTCAGGAAGTTCACGCCCGAAGGCGCCACCTACCCCCGCGACGTGCGCTACGAGGAGAGCGTCTACGCGCTGGGCGTCCGCGTCCGCATCTAGCTGAAGAAGGAGGGCGGCTCGCCCCGTTCTCCGCCCGCCGCCTCAACGCGGTTCGCGAGCGGAGATTCGGGGCACGCCGTCTTGCCAGGCCAGTTGAACGATATGCATGAAGCGGCCCAGGTTCGCTGACTTGCATGTGTTTGTCGCCGCCCAGGAATGGAAGGCGAGGAGATCCCTGCCTCCGGATTGGAACACGGTCTGATGACCGGGGCCGCTGAGGCAGGGTTGAGACGTGCTGGCGAGGAACGGATTGTCCGGAGCATCGGCGCAGGGCCCCAGCGGCCCCTCGCACGTGGCGTAACCAATCCCATAGCTCGAGACACGCTGCGTGTCCTCCCATCCATAGTGATTGGCGGAGAAGAACAGGACATAGGCGCCGCCCCGCTCGATCATGGTCGGAGCCTCGACCACGCGGCCCTCCCAGGGTTTGTCGTTGCGGATCAAGGAGACGGGCTCGCCGGCCAGGCTGAGCCCGTCGGGGGAAAGACGCTGGGCGAAGATCTCCGTCGGCTTGTTGAAGGCCGGGTTGTTCCCATCATTCTTGAAGTAGAGGTAGAGCTGCCCGTCCGGAGCACGGAACGGGCTCGCGTCGATGGTGCCGCCGAGCGCGTACTGACACACGAGGGGTTCGGAGGCCGGTGAGGTGAACGGACCGCGCGGGTCATGGCTGGCCGCGGCTCCGACGCATTGGAGGCCGCTGGCGGCGTGGCGCGCGGTGAAATAGAGCACGAAGCCATCGGGTGTTCGCAGCACTTCGGGCGCCCAGGTGAGGCCAGACTTCGCCCAGGAAGGCAGGACGGGCATCGCGTCGTGCAGCCGGCCCGGCCCCTGTTCAGCCCAAAGGATCTGCCAGCTCGCGAGATCGGCGGACGAGGCCATCTGCACGTTGGCCCCTTCCGTATTCGTCGCATAGGCGAGATACCGCCCTTCATGCTCGAGGATGAACGGGTCCGGGAAATCGGCACGGAACACGGGCGGGTATGACGCGCCGGCCTGCGGGGGCTGGTCGCCAGAAGTCACGCAGCCGCCAGCAACAGCCAGTGCCGCGGAAAAGCCGAAGAACGACGCTCTACCCATGCCTGACATGGCAACTCTCCTCACGCACTCGCCCGAGCCGGTGCGGGGGCCATGAGCATGGCTGGGGCGGAAGCTGGTTATACGGACTGTATCACCCGGGGAGTCAGGTCATGGAGGAGGGCAGGTCCACCCGTGGAGGGACCTGCCCACACCCGGATGCCCAGGCGGTAACGCTCACCGGGCAGCGGGCCCACCGGCCTTTCCGGTGGGCCCCTTCACTGCGAGCCGCTCAGAAGACCTGGGAGAACGACCGCGTCGCCGGGCACTGGCCGAAGATCTCCTGGGTGAACCTGAAGTCGGCGGTGGTGTCACCGAACTGCGAGGTGCAGAGCGTGGATAGCGTCTGGATGCACGTGGTGCCCGCCGGGATGGAGTGCGAATTGCTGCTGCCGCTTCCAGGCACATCCCAATAGTGCTGGACATAGTTGAAGCCCTGGCCGAGTCCATCGTTCGCGCCCTGCGTGGTGTCCACGGCGCAGGAAGGGGACGGCAGACAGGTGTTATCCGTGAAGGACTCGCACTTCTTGCTTCCCCAGCTCCCCACGACATGGTGGTCGAAGTATTGCGACGCCGCAACGCGGTCCAGGGCATTGATGTTCTGGCCCATCCACGTGTAGAGCGAGTTCGAGGCGGGCACGCCCCCCGAGCCGATCTCCGTATAGTAGGACAGCGGGTGCGCGCACTTGCCCCAGCGCACCGTCTCCATGCAGTTCTCCATGGCCGTCTCCATCTCCTGTCCAGCCGCGGTACAGGATGCCGTGCTGAAACCGTAGTTCTCGAGCAGCTTGCAGCGCTGGAACCTCTCGAGCTCGAGCGCGGTCCAGCGCCGCAACTGATCGAGCGGCGTGCGGTAATCAGCGAAGACCTGGAAGTAGCTGTAGTTGAGGAACTGCGTGGGCTGGTCGTAGTGGCTCGTGAACTGCTGGATCGCCGCGACATTGCTCGTGTTCACGGTGGTCACGAACTCCTGGAACTTGGTGCCGAAGTTGGTGTGGGTGATGTCCACCTCGACCCCCGTGTTACCGCCTACCGCGTAGGCCTTGATCTCCACGCCGGTCGACTTCAGGAACAGCGCGGTGGCCAGCGAGACGGAGCCCCCGCCATTGAGGCTCAGGACCTCCTTGATCTTGGCAGTGAGCGTGGCGGCCTTCTGCTGCCGCTCGGTGCTGCTGTAGCTCTTGGCATCGAAGCTGAACACGAAGTACAGCCGGGCACCCCGCGTCACCGCATGGATATACTTGTCGCCGCAGCGCTCCCGGAACCTGCTCTGGGCATTGGGGTTGAGGGGAATCAGCATGCTGGAGGCGAAGTCCGGCTTGAGCGGCTCGGCGATTGTATTGAGGGTCCAGTGGTCGACCTTGTTCTCCCACCTGGCCACGATCGTCTCCCGGTAGCTGTCGCCCGTCTGCTCGCTCAGGCGCTTCTTGCTTCCCGTCACGTCGAGCGTGAAGTCCTTCAGCCCCAGGGACAGACCCCCGCTCACATCCACATCGAGCAGTTGGCTCAGGTGGGTGAGGCTGGTGGCACGCTCGACAGAGAACGTGCGGGCATTCACAGGGTTGGAGACGATCTGGAAGCTCGGGTGATTGGTGTCCACGCAGATCTGCGCGGGCTCTCCCTTGAGCAGGTTGACGCCCTGTCCCAGATAGAAGTTTCCGTCCACGGGGGTCAGCGTGGCCGGCGAGGTCTGCTGGAAGCCGGTCCTGAAGCTCTGGTTCTGAGCCGCGTACTGGGCGTTCTGCTGATCGTGCGTGTACAGGAAAGGGTACTCGGCGTAGAGGTCAACCACCGGCTTCGGGTTCACGACGATGGTCGTGCTCGTTCTGTAGCTGCCGCACCCCCCGGAGTTACACCCGCGGACCCGGTAGTTGTACTCCCCGGCGTTGCGCCCGCTCACATAGAAGGAGCGCTCAGGGCCATGGTAGAGCGGGGTCCAGACTCCCTCGTTGAACTGCTCTTCCAACTGGTACGTCTCACCGAAGAGGCTGGAGCCCCACGTCACGGTGTAGGCCCCGCCGTGGGTATATGCGGGATGACTCACCGACGAAGGAGAGAACGGCTTGAACGCGAGTCCAGACTGGACCTGCTCCTCCGTCTGCACCAGGGTTTCATCCTGGTCCAGCCCTTCCACAGCGCCGCACGCCCCCAGGGTGGGGGTCAGCACGTAGACCAGCAGCGACAGCACGCGTTTCCCGGTTCTCATCAACGTAGCCCTCTCAAGTTGCTGGAACATCCAGGGACTCGTGTAGCCAGAGAACACGAGACCGCGCCGACACGCGAGGTGACATGCCATCAGCGGAGTGGATGCGCGTCCCCCGGGGAGAGCGATCCGCAATGACAGACAGCAGCACTCGACGTCTACTCCTGGCTCGGCTTCTGAAAGCTGATTGCCACGGAAGAGATCGTGAGTCCAGGGAAAACCAGGACAACTCGCCAGAATCGGAATACCATAAATCAAGAAAAAGCGAGCCGGGCACCCGCCCCATTGCAGCAGTCCATGGGTGACGACAGCTTCAAAAGAAAACCCCGGCTCGAAGCGGCGGAACTCGACCCCTCCGCCCGCGCCGAGGATGAGTCTCGACGCCGTGCCTGGCACTCGCTATTCTTGGAATCCATGGAAGTCAGCGTTGCTGCCCCGGGAATGGGGTGGCACGACCAAAGCGCTGGTGAGTCCAGAGGGGGTGTGTGACATGTGCCAGAAGCTCTGTGGAAACGAGTCGAACCACGACAGTGCGCCGGTGAAGGAGGGATCCTCCCGTCGCGATTTTCTCGTGAAGGGGGCTTCCGCCGTCGGTGCCGCGGTGGCCGCCTCGGCTCCCCTACCGGCGCTGGCGGCGCCCGCGCAGGGTGACCTGTCGCACGAGAGCGGTGCCAGGAACCATGACATGCCCAGGGAGACCGGTGCTGCGCACCGGCGTTACCTGCTGAAAGGCGGCGCGGTCCTCAGCATGGATCCCCAGGTGGGAAACTTCGCCCGGGGCGACGTGCTCATCGAGGGCAAGCGGATCGTCGCGGTGGGGGCCAACCTGCACGCTCCCGGGGCGGCGATCATCAACGCCGCGGGCATGATCGTCATGCCAGGGTTCGTCGACACCCATCACCACCAGTACCAGACCGCGCTGCGCAGCTTCCTGTCAGACGGCCTGCTGTCCAACGATGGGCTGCCGCACGGCGAGAAGAACTACCTCGACTACATCCACTTCAAGATCACGCCGGTCTTCAGGCCGGAGGACGCCTACCTCGCCGAGCTCGTCTCCTCGCTCAGCCAGCTCGACGCGGGGGTGACCACGGTCGTCGACACGTCGCAGGTGGGCCACACTCCGGCGCACACCGATGCCGTCATCCAGGGGCTTCAGGAGGCGGGCCGCCGCGCGGTCTTCGTGTACTCACCGGGCGCGGGCCCCGGCAACATCTTCCCGAATGATCTCCAGCGGCTCCGGAGCCGGTACTTCTCCTCGACCGATCAGCTCCTGACCCTGGCGATGGGCGGGGAGGTGTTCGACCCCGCGTTCCGGACCTACTGGGCCATCGGGCGCCAGCATGGCCTGCCCATCCTGACGCACCTCGTCGGCAGCATCGGCCAGGCAACGCTCGTGGAGCAGCTCGCGAGCGAGGGCCTGCTCGGACCCGACCTCGTGTTCATCCACGCCAGCCACATCTCGGAGGGCTCCTGGCAGGCGATCGCCCAGTCGGGGGCGAGCGTCTCGATCGCCGCCCCCATCGAGATGGCCATGCGGCACGGCATGCCGCCGCTCCAGGCCGCGCTCGATCATGGAGTCCAGCCCGCGCTCAGCACGGATGTCGAGTGCACGATGACCGCGGACTTCTTCACCCAGATGCGGACCGCCTTCACGCTCCAGCGGGCGCTCATCAACGAGCGCGCGCTGAACGGCGAGACGAACCTGCCCGAGCTCCTCACGTGCCGCGATGTGATTCGCTTCGCCACGGTCGAGGGGGCCCGGGTGGCCGGTCTCTCCCACAAGGCCGGCTCGCTGACCCCGGGCAAGGAGGCGGACATCCTCCTGCTGCGCGCGGATGCCCTCAATGTAGCCCCGCTCAACAACGTGCCGGGGGCCGTCGTCACGTTGATGGACCGCAGCAACGTGGACACGGTCATCGTCGCGGGAAGGATCCGCAAGTGGAGAGGAGCCCTGGTCGATGTCAAC
Organism: Archangium gephyra; assembly: GCF_049060025.1. Lineage (GTDB taxonomy): Bacteria > Myxococcota > Myxococcia > Myxococcales > Myxococcaceae > Archangium > Archangium gephyra_A. The sequence goes on along the minus strand of NZ_JBMEQQ010000002.1, from coordinate 9,869,555 downwards.
TGGGCCCGCCTCCGCACCGCCCTCGAGGCGTCCCGGGACTACCTCCTCCAGGCCGCGGGAGTCCAGCGCGAGCTCTTCTGAGAGGGGGGGCTGGGGGGACTTGCATGAGAGCGGCCCTGGCGGTGGACTCGCTCCATGCTGAACCTCCCAGGCTACACGCTCCGTCGTCCGGTCCGCGCCACTGACGCGAACATGCTGTTCCTGGCGGTGCGCGAGGCGGATGGCGCACCGGTCATCATCAAGACGCCGGCGGGCCCCTTCGCGGGCCCGCGCGAGGAGGAGCGGTACCGCCGGGAGCACGGCATCCTGCAGCGGCTCCTGGGCGTGCGTGGCGTCACCCGGCCCCAGGGTTGCGAGCGGGTCAACGGCCGCCCCGTCCTCGTCCTGGAGGAGGTGCAGGGGGTGGCCCTCTCCGAGGCGGTGGGCAGACCCTTCGAGCCCGCCCGCTTCCTCGAGCTGGCCGTCGCCCTGGCCTCGACCCTGGCGGAGATTCACCTCCGAGGCGTCATCCACAAGGACATCAAGCCCTCCAACATCATCGTCACGCCCACGGGAGAGCCGCGCATCATCGACTTCGGCGCCGCCACCCTCCAGCGGACCGAGCATGTGGACGCGGCTCCGAGCGACCTGCTCGAGGGAACGCTGGCCTACATGTCCCCGGAGCAGACCGGGCGCATGAACCGCGCGCTGGACTACCGCACCGACTTCTACTCGCTGGGCGTGACGTTCTACGAGCTGCTCACCGGAGTCCGGCCCTTCCAGGGGCGTGACGCGCTCGAATGGTTCCATGCGCACATGGCCCAGCTTCCGAGGCCGCCGCACGAGCTCGTCGCCAGCGTGCCGCCCGTGCTGTCCGCGATCGTGATGAGGTGCCTGGCCAAGGTCGCCGAGGAGCGCTACCAGAGCGCCGAGGGGCTGAGGCACGACCTCGCGGAGTGTGTGGAGGGCCTGCGCCGGGATGCCCTCGAGCCTCTTCGTGCTGGGCAAGCGGGACCTCCCCAGCCGCTTCCAGCTCCCCCAGCGGCTCTACGGGCGCGACGCCCACGTCGCCACCCTGCTCCAGGGTTTCGAGCGAATCGTGCGCGGAGGCAGACCCGAGCTCATCCTGGTCCGCGGCTACTCCGGCATCGGCAAGTCGTCGGTGGTCCACGAGCTGCACAAGCCCGTGGTTCAGCGGCGAGGGTTCTTCCTGAGCGGCAAGTTCGATCAGCTCCAGCGGGATGTTCCCTACGCCACCCTGGCCCAGGCCATCCGGGGGTTGGTGCAGCACCTGCTGATGGGCACCGATGAGGAGGTGGCCCGGTGGCGTGAGCGCCTGCGGGAGGCCCTCCAGGGCAACGGCCAGCTCATCGTGGACCTGGTTCCGCAGCTCGCGCGCCTCCTGGGCCCGCAGCCCGCGGTGCCGGAGCTTCCGCCCTCCGAGGCGCAGCACCGCTTCAAGCAGGTCTTCCTGAAGTTCCTCGGCGTCTTCGCCACCGCCGAGCACCCGCTCGTCATGTTCCTGGACGATCTGCAATGGGCGGATCTGGCCAGCCTCCGGCTCCTCCAATCCCTGCTCACCGAGGAGGACGCGCCCCCGGTGCTGTGGATCGGCGCCTACCGGGACAACGAGGTCACCCCCTCCCACCCGCTGATGATGACGCTCGGGGAGATGCGCAAGGCGAACGTCCCGGTGACCGACCTCCAACTCGAGCCGCTGAGCCGGGAGCAGCTCCAGCACCTCGTGGGCGATGCGCTCCCGGGCGCGGGGCGGAGCTCATCGTGCCCCTTTCGAAGCAGGTGCACGAGAAGACGGGCGGCAACCCGTTCTTCCTCCTCCAGTTGATGCTGGCGTTGCACCACGATGGACTCCTCAGCCGCACGCCCGGAGGGGGATGGCGGTGGGATGCCGAGGGCGTCCGGTCCAGGGGGTACTCCGACAACATCGTCGACTTCATGGCTCGCAACCTGCACCAGCTTCCCGCGAGCACCCGGCACCTGCTTCCCCTGGCGGCGTGCGTGGGCAACAGCTTCCCGCTCGGGATGCTGGCCCTCGTCGCCGGCCTGGAGGCGGGCGAGGCGGAGCGGGGGCTCGAGCCGGCGCTCCAGGAGGGCCTGGTGGTGCGCAGCGCCCCGGAGCAGTACCGGTTCCTGCATGACCGCATCCAGCAGGCGGCACATGCCCTCATCCCCGAAGGAGAGCGCAAGGCCATCCACCTGCGCATCGGGCGCCTGATGCTGGAGCGCCTGTCTCCCGAGGAGGTGCGCGAGAAGCTCTTCGAGATCGTGAGCCAGCTCAACACCGGGGTGGAGCTGATCAGCGGCCACGAGGAGCGCCACCGCCTCGCGCGGCTGAACGCCGAGGCGGGCTGGAAGGCCCAGGCCTCGAGCGCGCACGACTCGGCCGCCGCCTATCTCTCGATGGCCTTCGGGCTCATCCCGGGCGACCCCTGGGAGACGGACCCCGCGCTGGCCTTCAAGGTGCAGCTCGATCAGGCGGGCAGCGAGCTCGTGAGCGGCAACTTCGCCCAGACCCGCCGCCTCCTGGAGGGGCTGCGCTCCCGGGCGCGGAGGCGGGCGGACATCGCCGCCGTCTACGGACTGAGGCATGAGGTGCACCTCATCTCCGGAGAGATCCAGGCCTCCGTCACCTGCCTCCTGGAGTGCCTGGCCCTGCTGGGCATGCCGATGGACCCCCATCCCTCCTGGGAGGAGGCCATGGCCGCCCGTGAGGAGGTCCAGGCCCTGCTGGGAGCCCGTCCCATCGAGAGCCTCGCCGAGCTGCCCCTGATGACGGACGCGGACATGAAGCCGGTGATGAACGTCCTGGCCCGCCTCTTCCCGTCCGCCTACCTCACCGACAACAACCTGCTCGTCCTCCACGTCTGCCGGATGGTCTCCCTGAGCCTCCGCTACGGCAACACCAACGAGTCGGTGATCGCCTACAGCTCGCTCGGAGTGCTGCTCGGCCAGTTCTTCAAGAGCTATCAGGAGGGCTACGCCTACGGCATGCTCGCCTGCGCGCTCATCGACCGGTACCACTTGACCCATGAGCGGGTCCGGGCGCTCTTCAACCTGGAGATGATCAGCTACTGGTGCCGGCCCCTGGCCGTCGCGCACGAGCACGCGCTGAGCGCCTTCCAGCACGCGCTCCAGACCAACAACTACCTGTACGCCTGCTACATCGTCGGCCACGTCGTCTGGAACCGGCAGGCCATGGGGCACCCCCTGGACGACGTCTACCAGGACGCGCTCGTCCGGATGGACTTCATGCGCAAGACGGGCTTCGTGGGGGTGGTGGATACCACCCTCATCGTCCTGCGCTACATGCAGACACTGCGGGGCCACTCGCCCACGTTCGGCACGCTGGACGGGGAGGGCTTCGACGAGAAGGCGCTCGAGGCAGCGCTGTCGCCGGCCCACATGAGCGCCATGGTGTGCCAGTACTGGCTCTCCAAGATGCAGGCGCGCTTCATGTGCGGCTCCTACGCGGAGGCGCGTGAGGCGGGGGACAAGGCGGCGGCGTTCATCTGGTCCTTCATTGGCATCATCCCGCGCCTGGATTTCTACCTCTTCCGCGCCCTGACCCTGGCCGCGTGCTGCGAGGGAGCGGTGGAGGAGGAGCGGCAGCGCTACCTCGAGGCCGCCGAGGTCCACTGGCAACAGCTCGAGGTGTGGGCGGCCAACTGCCCCGAGACCTTCCGCGCGCTCGAGCGGCTGGTCTTCGCGGAGCTGGCCCGCATCCGGGGCCGTCTGGACGAGGCGCTCCCCGCGTACGAGGAGGCCCTTCGCGCGGCCCGCGAGAACGGCTTCATCCAGCACGTGGCCCTCGTGGGCGAGCTGGCGGCGAACTTCTACCGCAAGCGGCAGGCCTCCTTCATCGCGGAGGCCTACGCGCGCCAGGCCCGGGAGGCGTACGCGCAGTGGGGAGCCCACGGCAAGGTCAGGCAACTGGACGCCCTGTGGCCCTCCCTGGTGAGCCCGGCGGCCCCCTCGAGCACCAGCACCACCACCTCCTCCTCGGAATCTCGGGAGATCGACGCGCTCGCCGTGGTGAAGGCCCAGCAGGCCGTCTCCAGTGAGATCGTCCTCGAGCGGCTGGTGTCCACGCTCATGCGGGTCGCCACCGAGAACGCGGGGGCCCAGCGAGGAGCCCTGCTGCTCCCGCGCGGTGACACGCTCGTGGTCGTGGCCGACACGGAGGGCGCGGCGGAGGCCGCCCTGCCCTGGACGATCCTCTCCTACGTCCGGCGCACGCACGAGCATGTGCTCATCGGCGACGCGGCGGAGCCGCACCCGTTCTCGGGAGACCCCTACCTCGCGCACAGCGGAGCCAGGTCCGTGCTCTGCCTGCCGCTGCTGCGCCAGGAGTCCCTGTCGGGAGTGATGTACCTGGAGAACAGGTTCGCCTCCGGGGCGTTCACCCCGGAGCGCACCCTGCTGCTGGGGCAGCTCGCCTCGCAGGCCGCCATCTCCATCGAGAACGCACGGCTGTACGCCGAGCTCCAGCGCACCGAGGCCGCGCTGCGCAGCGCCAACGACGGGCTGGAGCGGCGGGTGGAGGAGCGCACGCGCGAGCTCAAGCATGCACAGGCCCAGCTCGTGGACACGGCGCGTGCGGCGGGCATGGCCGAGATCGCCTCGGATGTGCTGCACAACGTGGGCAACGTCCTCACCAGCGCCGTCATCAACCTGGAGCAGATGCGCTCCGCGGCCGCGGCCTCGCGCTTCGACCGGGCGGCTCAGCTCTCCGCCCTGCTCAAGGAGCACCAGGAGGATCTCGTGGGGTTCCTGACGCGAGATCCGCGTGGCAGCCTCCTCCCGGAGTACCTCCTGGCCCTCACCCAGGAGCTCCGCCAGGAGCGGACCCAACTCCAGACGAATTTGCATGAGATGGGCCTGCACCTCGAGCACATCCACGCCATCATCCGGGTACAGCAGGACTACGCCAAGACGTCACTCATCCTCGGGGAGTGGGATCTCGCCCAGCTCATCGAAGACAGCTTGCGCTTCCAGATGGCCTCGCTGCAGCGCCACGGCGTTTCCGTGACGTGCGAGCTCACCTCCGTCCCCCGGATGCAGGTGGACAAGCACAAGGTGCTGCAAATCCTCATCAACCTGCTCAGCAACGCCAAGAACGCCATGGCCGAGCTCCCCGAGGGGCAACGTCACCTGTGCGTGCGGCTCACGGCCCAGGGGAAGGTGGCCCGGATCCAGGTGGTGGACAATGGCAAGGGCTTCACGCAGGAGCTTCCGCAAGCAGCTCTTCGCGCTCGGCTTCACCACACGCAAGGAGGGGCATGGCTTTGGCCTGCACTCGAGCGCGCTGGCAGCGCAGGTGATGGGGGGACGCCTGCTGCTGGAGAGCGACGGTCCCGGCAAGGGCGCCACGGCCACGCTCGAGCTTCCTGTCTCGCAGTCCCCCTGACAGGGAGGCCGCTACAGCCGCTCCACCCCTCCGTCCCCGTCCGCCGCTTCCGGGACAGGCTCGTGGCAGAAGGCGAGCCGCTCCTTCAGCACGTCGAGCGGCAGGGCCACCTCTTCTCACGGTAATGTCCGCGGGCGCCGGAGTGCGGTGACGTACCGCGTTCCGAGAACACCACAGGAGCCCGAAGACCATGGCGATGAATCGGAAAGAACTGCCGCCCATCGACGCATACCTGGCGGGACTGGAGAACCCAGCGGCGAAGAAGACGCTGGAGGCGCTTCGCACGCAGCTCCGCAAGTTGCTCCCAGGGGCGGTCGAGACCATCAGCTACCAGATGCCCACCTTCAAGGTCGACGGGAACGCCGTGGCCGGTTTCGCCTTCTTCAAGACCCACTGCGGCTACTACCCCTTCAGCGGCGGCGTGGTGCCAGCACTGAAGGCGCAGCTGGACGGCTACGTCACGTCGAAGAGCGGAGTGACCTTCCCGCCCGGCAAGCCGCTCCCGGCGAAGCTGGTGAAGCTGCTGGTGCAGACACGGCTCGCGGAGATTGCCACGAGAGGGAAGAAGAAGACGGCCACGAAGAAGAAGACGGCCACGCAGAAGAAGACAGAGGCGAAGAAGGCGCTCGTCACCGGCCGCGTGACCGACAGCGCCGTGAAGGAGGCGACCGGGCGGGACTGGAAGGGGTGGACGCGCGCGCTGGACGCGGCAGGGGCAGGCGAGCTGAACCACAAGCAGCTCGTCGCGCACCTGGCCCGAGAGGTGGAGTCCACGTGGTGGCAGCAGTCCATTGCCGTGGCGTACGAGCAGACCCGCGGCAAGCGGGTCGTGGGCGAGACGGCGGCCTCGGGCTTCCAGGTGGGCGTGGTGCGCACGCTGCCAATGAGTGCCCAGGAACTGTGGGAGCGGGTTGAAACACAGCCGGAGCGATGGCTCGGTGCCGGCGCGACGCTGACGCTCGAGCCGGGGGCGGGCTATGAGGTGCCCAAGCGCCGTGGAGCACCCGGCGTACGCGGCGAGGTCCGGGTGGTGAAGCCCGGGCAGCGCATCCGCATGACCTGGCAGCCAGACGGCTGGAGGAAACCCGCGACCCTGCAGCTCACGCTGATGCCGAAGGCGCGAGGCGTCTCCTTCCACGTGCACATGGAGAAGCTGCCGGACGCGAAGGCCCGCACGGCGATGCGCGAGCACTGGTCCAGAGTGCTCGAAGGCCTCGCCGAGCGGAGCGCTGGCAGCACGCCTTCGACGAGAGCCTGACAGCGGATCCCAAGCTGGGTGGCGGATGCGAGCCGCTTGCGAGGCCTCGGGGCCTCGATTACGCAGGACGCGTCCCGGGAGTGCCCCGGGCGGTAAGGACTCGCATGGCATCATCCAGCAAGGGCCTGGGGAAGCGGCTGACGGGCTTCTGGAAGAAGCACCCGGTGTGGAGCCTCGTGCTGGCGGCCGGGGTGCTGCTGGTGGCACTGGGCGGGGTGCGAAGTCTCCGGGGTCCGGAGGTGCCCGTCCTCGTGGTGAAGCGCGGGCCGCTGGTGCACCGGGTGGTGATGAGCGGGCGGGTGTCGCCGCCGGCCGGGTGGGTGGTGGCGAGCCAGCTATCGGGCACGGTGGCACGAGTCCTCGTGGACGAGGGCACCCGGGTGCAGCCGGGCCAGGTGCTGGTGGAGCAGGATGCGGCCCCCCAGGAGGCGGACGTGGCGCGCGCACGCGCGGCGTTGGAGCAGGCGCGGGCGCGGCTCGGCAACCTGAAGGAGGTGGGGGTACCCCAGCGCGAAGAGGCGGTGCGGCGGGCCGAGGCGGAACTGGCCCGGGTGGAGCGCGAGGCGCAGCGGGCGAAGGCGCTCGCCGAGGCGGGGGTGATGACGCGCGTGCAGCTCGAGGAGGCGGTGACGGCGCTCGAGGTGGCGCGCAGCCGGCTGGCGAGCGCGCGGGCGGAGGCGGCGGGCAGCGGGCAGGGCGGGAGCGAGCAGCGGCAGGCAGAGGCGGCCCTGGCCGAGGCGGAGCTGCGCGCGGCCGAGGCCCGGCGAGCCCAGGCGACCCTCACGGCGACGACGCCCGCGGTGGTGTTGACGCGCGAGGTGGACCCGGGTGACTCGGTGCAGCCGGGCACGAAGCTGCTCACCCTGGCGAGGCTGGGCGGCACGCAGCTCACGGTGGAGGGAGGAATGGGTGCGGGGCTGGCGCGCTTCTTCGCGAGCCTGGCCACCAACCCGGACGGCTCGCCGACGTTCCCCGTCCAGCTCGACGCGAAGCTCTTCCTCACGGCCTCCGCGGTGGCGATTGTCACCGGGCTGTTGTCAGCGGTGATTCCGGCGCGCCGGGCCTCGGGACTGGATCCGGCGGTGGTCATCCGTGAAGCCTGAGCCCGTCCTGCGCCTGGAGGGCGTCACCAAGGCGTACGGGGAGGAGGTCGTCACCCGTGTCCTGCATGACATCGACCTGACGCTGGAGCAGGGCGAGTTCGCCGCGCTCATCGGCCCGTCCGGCTCGGGGAAGAGCACCCTGCTCAACATCATCGGCCTGTTGGATCGGCCCACCAGCGGCCGCGTGCTCCTCCAGGGCCAGGACACGCGCGGGCTGGACGAGGACGCGCTCGCGCGGCTGCGGGCGCGGACCCTGGGCTTCATCTTCCAGTTCCACCACCTGATGCCGGCCTTCACGGCGCTGGAGAACGTGATGATGCCGGCACTGGCGGAGCGGGGCCGGCCGGACGAGCGGATGCGCACGCGCGCCTTGGATCTGCTCGCGCAGGTGGGGTTGGAGGAGCGTGCCGGGGCCTACCCGCGTCAGATGTCAGGAGGCCAGCAGCAGCGTGTGGCGATTGCCCGGGCGCTCGTCATGTCACCCGCGCTCGTGCTGGCGGACGAGCCCACGGGCAACCTCGACACCGGCACGAGTGCCCAGGTGTTCGAGCTGTTGCGCCACATCAACCGCGAGCAGCGGATGACGTTCCTCGTCGTCACGCACGACCCCCGGCTGGCCCAGCGGTGCGACCGCATCATCGAGGTGGTGGATGGCCGCATCGTGAGCGACCGGCGGGAGCCGCCCCGTTCCGGCTGAGGTCACTCCCGCAGAAACTCGACAGCGGCCCGGGTGAACGCACGAACCTTCTCTTCGGGGCCCTGAGCGACGAGCACCAGGCGCAGGGTGTGTGGGTCTTCCAAGTTGCTCCGCAGGCTGTGCTCGACGCCGAGCTTGCTTGCGAACTGCTCGAAGGCGAGATGCATGGGATCCGTCCTCGCGGCGACCACTTGAGGCGTGGGGCTGTTCGGGATCGTGAACGACAACTCGGCGCGCAGCTCACCGCTGGAACCTTCGACAGGCGCCTCGGTGAGCGACGCGTTCGAGAGGAGTTCGAGCGGCATCGGCTCCGTCGAGCTCTTCGAGAGCGCCTTCTCCAGGGTGTGATTCGCAATGTCGCGGATGCGGTGGGGGTCGATGGCGCCCATGATGTCGATCGTGCCTCTTGAGGGGTTCTCGCCGCACCAAAAAAAAACCCCGGCTCGCCTGATGGCGGCCGGGGCTCTTTCACTTCAGTGGAGGCGGCGGGAATCGAACCCGCGCCGGGCGGTGCGAAACTCCCGGCAGAATCGCGCCCTTACCTCGTAACCGCCCGGAACCGTTAAAAGTGGGTGTCCCGCCGCGTCCCTCTTCGTCCCATCCTGTTCCAGGTTATTCCGCAGGCTTCTGCGATGAACTGGTTCCAAAGCATAATCGTGCGCTGCGGCGGAATGATGCGTGCATCGTCATGAGCTGTATGTTTCATGTACAGGCCAAGAAAATCGGATAGCCTATAGATCGAGATAATACCGGGTACATCTTCGGAATGGTGGAAGCCGATAAAACCTGAGCGCAAGTACCAAGCAATGAGATCAAGCTCATCACCGATGAATGATACCTGAGCTTCAATCTCCGCGCCGGCGTGCGGCTCATGGGCTCCCCGTCAGCGTCCCTCACCTCCCGCTCTGCTCCCGCCCGCTACGCCCAAGAGAGCTCCTGTCCTTCCTATGCTCAGAGCCACAAATGACAAACAAAGCCTAGGAGGCCTGATGTATGAGTACAGCCCAGCAGGTACTGCTCCCCGCCAGTACCCATTGGCACGGTACGTGGCTTTCTGACCGGGGGCGGTGAGCGCCGTGCTATGCCGCGCACCGCCCGAAGCTGGGCCCATCTGAAACCATTCCAAGAGGGAGTCCTGATGAGAACCGTGTTGCTGTCTTCAGTTGTCGTTCTTTCTGTTCTCGCCGCGTGCGCGAACGATCCCGGCTCTTTCGATGAAGCCACCGGGACGCCCGATACGCCGATGGAACCGCTCGCCGAGCCGTCCTCGCTGGCGTCGGCGTCCACCGTGCTAGCGCCTCCGCAGGCGGACTTCTCGTGGTGGTGCCAGCCCGGCAACCTGCGCTGCTATTTCGACCCGGCGTGGTCCACCGGCCAGCCGCCGCTCCAGTTCACCTGGATCTTCCCACCGGGCGCGTACTCCGCCGGCGGCGATGCGCCCACCGCCTCCTTCAGTCGCTCCGGCACGTATTCGGTGACGCTGAGAGTGCGCGACGCACTGGGCCAGGAGTCGACCGTCACCAAGCCGGTCAGCCCGGCCTCGCAATACCGGCCTCTGCCGGGCTCCTGGTCCAACTCCTCGCGCCCAGGCGCTAGCCTCGACTTCTTCGCCACGCCGGATGGCGGGTACACGGCCGCCTGGTACACGTTCACCCCGGACGGCGCGCCGGTCTGGTACACCACGGGCATCGGCTACTGGTACAACAACTCGTGGAGCGCGCCGCTTTACCTCTCGACGTGGAATGGCTCGTCGAACGTCCTCACCTACGTGGGCTCGCTGAAGTTGATGCTGATGTCGCGTAGCTCGGGGGCGTTCCTGTTCACGGTGAACGGCGTCTCCGGCAACGAGCCCTACACGTACCAGGGCGGCGGATTCGAGCGCACCGGCGCCTGGTACGAGCCGGCGTTCTCCGGCTGGGGGCTGAACATCCAGGAGAATTCCGGGTTCTACGGCGCGAAGGTGGCCTTCTACGAAGGCTCGCAGCCACGCTGGGCGGAGGGCTCCACCACATCTGCGCCCTCGGTGAGCATGAACCTGAAATGGATGAGCGGCCCCGGGCTGTGCCCGGGCTGCACCTACGTGGGCCCTCCGAGCGTGCAGTACGTGGGCTCGGTGTCGATCCAGATTCCCTCATACAGCACCTCGGGGTTGACGAAGATGAACATCACCACGCCCTCGGGGGCGCAGTGGGTCCGCCCCTGGGTGAACGTGGTGAAGCTCACCCAGTGACGCGGGCGCGGTGGCCGCGCTGAGCCGGGGACTTCCACCAGCGGCTCAACGAGGCGGTGTGTGTGGCTCGGGGCAGCGGGAGCTCCGCACACGCCGCCTTGTTCTCTCCGGCGCGGATCTGCCCGGCCATCAGGGAACGCTGTTGGCGTCCGCCAGGTTGCTCCCCGCGGCCCGCTCGTCTCCGTCCAGCACCCCGTCAAGGTGGTGCTGGAGTGGAACCTGCCGGAGGCGCCGCCTCGCAAGGTTCAGCCGCGTCCTCTCCGTGCGCTGAGGCGCCCGCTCAGGGCCGCGCCTCGCCGGCCAGCGCCGCGCGGTGGATGGCCACCCAGAAGTCGGCGGCCCGCCGGGCCCCTTCGAGCAGCGGCTCCGGGTGCCCGGCCCCCAGCGCCGCGCAGAGCGCCTGGGCCCGCGCGCCGTGCTCCAGGTCCACGTCGAGGTGGACGAGGATGAAGCGCGCCTTCGTCCGCTCCAGCCCGAGCCGCCCCAGCTCCTGGCGGGCCTCGCCTCCCAGGTGCCGCGCCACGCCCTCCAGCACGCGCAGCGCGCCCAGGAAGGCGAGCTGCCGCTCCGGCCCGATTCCCTCCCAGAAGGCGTGGAAGCCGGCCACCTCGCGAGGCGTGTCGGACGAGGGCTCGCGCCCGAAGGCCGCGAGGTCCGCCTTGGCCAGCAGGTAGTGCGACTGCGCGTCCCCCGCCAGCTCCGCGAAGAAGGCCTTCAGCTCGGGGAGCGTGGCGCGCTCGGCCGCGAGCCGCAGCCGGTCTCCGCTGCGCCGCGTGTAGTGGTACATCATGTCGAGGAACGCCACGTAGCGCTCTGGCGTCACCGCCGGCAGCCAGCTCGTGACCTGCCGCGCCATCCCGACGGTGAGCGCCTCCAACTGCTCCTCAATCGACGACATCCTCAGTCCCTCCGGTCCGAAAGCAGCGCGCCCAACGTCCGCCGAGCATGCGCGAGGTGCGGCGCCGCCCGCTGGGGGGGCAGCTCGTCCAGGCGCACCACGCCCGCGTCGAGGAACCCCTCCCCACCGAGTCCCCGTCCACAGGCGGTGGGCACCGCGCGCAAATCCACCGGCTGGAGCACGCCCCGCGCGTCCCGGGCGAGCGCGAGCTTCAGCACGGCCCCCGTCTGGCACGCCAGCGTGGGCATGATGCTCAGGAAGTTGCCCAGCGAGTACGCGATGAGCCCCATCCGCGCGGGCCCGCCCCGGCGCACCTGCGTGGGGCATGTGGCGTCCGCGCCGTCGATGGACACCCACTCCACCGGCTGGAGGACATGCGGCGAGGAGCCCAGGAGGAGGTCCGCCCCGCGCTCGATGAGCCGGCAGGCGTGCTCGCGCTGGAGGGCCTCGGGCCAGTACTCGTACTCGAAGCCCCAGTGCGGCATCAGCACCACCAGGTCCGGCCCCACCGCGCGAGCGGCATCGATGAGCGCGCCCAGCCGCTCCCAGTCCGGCGCGTGGAGGGGGCTGCCCAGCCGCGTCACCGGCACCCCGGCGGGCGGCGCCCCCACGAGGTGGTTGATGTCATACGTCACGGCGGCGATGCCCATCCGCACCCCGTCCACCTCCAGGGCGGCCACCGCGTCCTCCGGCCGGGGGCCTCCCACGCAGCGGTGCTGGGAGAAGGCCAGCACCGTCCCCCGGGTCCTCTCCAGCCCTTCGGCGCCCTGGTCGAGCGCGTGGTTGTTGCAGAGGGAGAAGACGCGGTGGCGCGCCGTGCCCTCCCAGGCCGCGAGGTAGTCCGGCGGGGCGTTGTAGTGGAGCGTCTCGTAGACGAGCCGGGGCACGGGCCGCGCCGGGTCCACCGGCGTCTCCAGGTTGGCGAAGGCCACCGCGTCCCCCGCCATCACCTCCCGGACGCCGGGAGAGAGGGCGCGGTGGAAGCCGCTGCGAATCCACATCATGTCGCCCACGGCGCTCAGCCGGAGCTTCCGGCGCGCCCGCGTGCCGCCAGCTCCCCGAGGCGAGGTGCCGGGCGACTCGCGCGAAGTGCTCCCCGGTTTCGGCCGAGCGCGGCTCCGGCAGGTGCAGGAGGCTCTTGGTGATGTAGCGCAGGTTGAGGTCCCACCGGGACAGCGGCCAGCGGCCGTCCTCGTAGCGGATGTCCGCGTACAGCCGGCGCAGGGCGTTCATGGGCGCTTTCGCTCCAGGGTGACGAGTCGCACGTCCTCCTCCACCACCATGGGGCCGGCCAGGAGGGCCCGCCACATGACGTGGAGGTAGCTGTCGAAGACGGGGGCCCCGTGCGCGAGCAGCTCGGGGCGCAGGCGCGCGTGCAGCCGCGCGAGGTTGTAGCCGGGCACCCGCGGGTAGAGGTGGTGGTCCAGGTGGTGGTTGAGGCCGTTCCACAGGAAGGTGACGAGCCGGGTGCTGCGCACCGTCGTCGCGGTGTGGAAGCGGTCGCCGCGCCAGACGTTGGCGTGGTGGTCGGAGATGGACTTGAGCCCGTTGAGGGGGCTGGCGAAGAGCACCGGCAGCAGCCAGCACTCCACCGCGCCCCCGAGGAGCCCGTGGCCCGCCAGGAGCCAGAAGAGCAGCGCGTAGAAGGCCCCGTAGCCGAGCAGCACCAGCGCATGGCGGCGCAGGCGGGCGGCGTCGAAGTGCTGCACCGGATAGAGGACGTTGAAGTAGACGAGGCTGAGCGGCAGGCCCAGCAGCACGGTGGCGTAGAAGAGTGCCCACAGCCCGGGCGAGCGGCGGCCCGCGTTGTAGGCGTCAGGGTCCTTCTCGGTGCGGTTCCAGCGGTGGTGCGCGAGGTGGTCGTGCCGCATCGGCTCGTAGGCGATGCCCACGAGCAGGCTGAGCCCGTTGCCGAAGAGGCGGTTCTGCCAGGGCCTCGGGAAGAGGGTGTCGTGCCACGCGTCGTGGTCGAGCTGGATGAGCCCCATGACGCCCTGGGCCGCCAGCAGCCACAGGGGCAGCTTCAGCCAGAAGCCGCTGACGTGCGCGAGCCCCACGCCGGCCAGCCCCCACACGCCCAGGTGGAGGGCCGCCATGCCCAGAGCCCGCGCGGGGCGGATGCGCAGCAGCTCCACCAGCTCGTCGCGGGAGGGGCCCGGCCCGGCGGGGGCAGCGGGTGAAGCGGAGACGGGGGCGAGGGCGGGCTGCATGGGGTCTCAGAGGTAGCGGGGGACGCGCTGGCGGTAGCGCGCGTAGGCCTCGCCGAGGCGGGCGGAGAGGTAGCGCTCCTCCTGGAGCACCAGCCCGTGGAACAGCCCCCCCAGCACCGCGCACGCCCCGAGCGTCACCAGCGACGGAGCCCAGAGCGAGGCGCCCACGAGGTACAGGTAGGAGAAGACGTAGATGGGGTTGCGCGAGTAGCGGTGGAGTCCTCTCTCGTGCAGCACGGGCGGGGCCTCCCCAGCGTCCACGCCGATGCGGAACGTCGCGCCCATGCCGTACTGCGCCGCCAGCATGCCCACCAGCCCGAGCACGCCCAGCGCCCAGCCCACCTCCGGCGGAAGGGCCAGCAGGGGCCGGCCCCAGGGCAGCTCGGACCAGCGCGGCCAGAGCGCCGCCACCACCGAGCCAGCCCACACCAGCGAGGCGCCGCTGATGCGCCGCGTGAGGCGCGTGTGGGCGGAGTCGGCCCCGGTGCTCCGGTAGGCCAGCGGGCCGCGGCCGAAGCGCAGGCGGTAGACGAGGCTGGAGCCCAGGTGCCCCAGCAGCAGGTGCAGCGAGATGAAGCCCAGGTAGAGCGCGGGCGCGTCGCGAAGCCCCTTCATGGTCCCACCACCTCCGCCGGAAGCCCGAAGCCCGAGGACGCCCAGCCCGCGAGCTGCTCGGTGAAGTCGCGCAGCTCGCCCCGGGTCCACAGTCCCTCGAACGTCGCCGTGTTGATGTGGAGCGTGTCGCCAAAGCCCAGGCCCGTCGCGCCCCAGGTGGCCGTGTGGCTGCGCATGGAGTGGATGCGGAAGGGCGCGTCCACGAAATGCTTGTCGAGCCGCCCCAGGTAGGTCGCCACCAGCGTGTTGGTGCGGGGCTCGGCCACCAGCCCGGGGCGCGCGTTGCGCCGCAGCACGGGCCCCGGGGCGAGCCGCGCCACCGCCATGCACTCCAGCGCCGTCGTCCAGTGCACGCCCTCGTCGAGCACGCGCCGCAGCGCCTCGCGCACCAACGCCGCCAGGGCGGGCGCGTCCTCCAGCCGGGCGCGGACCTCCCGCAGGGGAAGCTCCAGCGGCACCGTCGAGCAGCCGTTGCCCAGCATCCGCCCCAGCCCCAGCATGCGCCGCAGGTCCACCGGCACCCGCAGGCGGATGAGCCCGTCCTTCGTGGGCTCGCGCAGCGCGACGCCCGCCAGCAGCGCGGCGAAGAAGACCTCCGAGGCCTGGACGTCCGTGCGGCCAGCCGGGAGTGTCAGGCGCGCCGTCGCCAGCAACGAGCGGCCCGCGGTGTCTCCACTGCGGCGCAGGCCCAGGCCCCGCTGCGCGAGGAGCCGGCGGCGGGGGCTCGCGAGGCCCAGCACCCGGCCCGGCCCGCGCAGCGCCGCGAGCAGCACCTTGCCATCCGTCAGCGTCGAGGGGCCCAGCGGGGGCGACTCCGGCGCGCGCCCCGCGCAGTGCAGCCAGAGCCGCTCCAGCAGGTGGGCGAGCGCCTTGGCGTCCCCAATCGCGTGGTGGAGCTGGATGGCGAGCAGCCACGGGCCCGGCGCTCCATCGGCCAGGGGGTGGAGGTGCAGCCGCAGCGGCACGTCCCTCGCGAGGTCCACCCGGGTGTTGATGACCCGCGTCACCGCCTCGGGCTCGTCCAGCGGCTCGGCGCCTTCCAGCAGGGCCGCGTCCACCGCCTCGTCCGTGCGCGGCGCGGGCACCCACGCACCGCGCGCGTCGTCCCAGGCCACGTTGAGGCGCTCGCTCTCGCGCACCAGGGCGCGCAAGGCCCCGCGCAGCCGCGCCACGTCGGGCCGCGCGTCGATGCGCAGCAGCACCGTGGCCCAGATGGTGGCCACCTCGCCGTCCAGCCGCGCGAGGAGCGTGTCTACGAAGTTCGCGCGCATTGCTCCACCCATCCGCTCCACAGGGCCCGGGCCGCCTCGCCGTCCAGCCGCGCCCGCCCCACCGCCTCGCGCGCCCGCTCCGGCGCCGGCAGGTGCTGGAAGACGATGTCGTCGGGCGCGTCCAGGCGCGGGCGGAGGCCCGTCGGCAGGTAGCCCGCCGCGAGGAGCACGGGCGTGGCCTCGGCCACCCGCTGGGGCTCGCCCATGGACAGGTGGACGAGGTCCACGCGCGCCCGCGAGGACGGGAGCGCCGTGGCCCCCTGCCCTTCTCCGGCAGGCCCCACCAGCTCCCGCCGTTCGAGCCGCAGGGACTCGTTCCAGTCGAGCGGGCGCAGCACGAGGCCCCCGGCGCGAGGGCGGCGCTCCAGCGGCGTCAGCTCCACCGTCCCCGGCAGGCCCGAGGCGGCGAGGATGGACGCGAGCCACTCCCCCCACGGCCCCGCGGGCAGGAAGCGCCGGCGCGGAGGCAGCGGCGCGAGCACCGTCGTCATCGCCAGCGCCTGCATCGGCAGGCCCGAGCCCTCCACCCCCACCAGCGTCTCCCCCTCGGTGTAGTCGACGATGAGGCCCACCGGCACGGCCCGCATGAAGCGCGACGCGTAGCGCTGCGCCATGAGGTGCAGCGTGGACGTCTGCTGGTGCAGCAAGCCCACGCGCGCCTCGAGCAGCTCCAGAAGGTGGCTCCACAGCCGCTCGTGCTCGGAGCGGTCCATGGCGGTGCGCCGGCTGGGCAGGGCCATGGAGAGCCCCGAGTCCAGGGAGTCCCGCCCCGGCTTGCACCACAGCCCCGTGTGCCAGAGGAGCGTGCCCTGGGCGTCGAACTCCCCCAGGCTGAGCAGCGCGCCGGCCCTCCAGAGCCGCGAGGCCCCTCCAGGCTCATGGAGGAAGCGGTAGGAGTAGCTCCCGGCGTAGCGCGCGTGGAGCAGCTCGCGCAGCGCGGGCTCATCGGGCTCCGCCAGCCAGCGGGTGTGCTCGCTGGGCTGGGCGGCGCGAAGGCCGTCAAAAGGGGGGGCGGCGCGTTCCCGGCACATGGAGTGTTAGCAATGCACCAACAGGGCCAGCCGGGAAGCCCCCTCCTTCCAAGGGGATGGGCCCGGCCGCCGCCCCGCGCCCCCACCGGGTGTGCAGCCCGCTACACGGGGTGGAGTGCTCGGCTGAGCCTGCCCCGGTTTTGTGGCTCTCCCGCAGTTTATGTGAATCCTGGGCGCATACGGATGGCCGCAAGAGCGAGGCTCGCCTGCTCGCTACCGCCGAACCACACGAAGTGCGGGAGAGCCACGTAACCGGGGCAAGCCCAGTGCCGGCCTCTACCAGGTTCGCCTCAGTGGGAGAGCGGCCAGGCCTCTGCTTCAAACCACTCGGGATGATGAAGGGTGACATCCCCGCGGGAGCCGGGCGCGCCTTGGAAGCTCATGCCCAGGGAGCAGGGTGACGTCAGGCCGAGCCACGAGCAGTGCACGAACTTGATTGCGCACGTCAGCCGCGCGCTGGGGGTCCACCGCGACACGCTCCACGTTGTCGGAATGCAGCCATTCTCGGTGAACAACGGCATCGCCGGTGAGGAGCACCGGCCCCCCCGGCAGGGCGAGGAGAGCCATGACGTCCTCCCGCGCATGGCCACCGCCCCGCAGCAGCACGACGCTGCCATCTCCGAACAAGTCGAGCGAGGCATCAAAAGGCGGGAGGGCGCGCGTGTCGTGGAAGTCCACTTCGCGCCAACGAGGCGCCGACAGGCCCAGCACCTTGCCGGCCGTTCCCAGCCCACCGATGAAAGTCGCGCCCTCGAAGGACGCGGCGGCGCCAAGGTGATCGTCGTGCAGGTGCGAGATGATGACCCATCGGGCGCGGGCTGGCTCCAGTCCGGCCCCCCGCATCTGTGCGTCGAGCGTCCTTCCCTCGCGTCCGCGGCTCTCGAAGAGCCAGCGCATCGGCACAGGCAGAGCGGACTCGCCCTCTCGGGCGACGGACGTGGAGAGCCCGCAGTCGAACACAGTGAGCCCTTCTCGCGGATGCTCAATCACGAAGGCAGGAGCCGGCCGCCATGGGCGGTGCTCACCGACCAGGAGCGCCGACATGCGGTTCATTCCCGTGTTGAAGACGTGGAGCCGAAGACCGGCCACCGCCGCGGGCATCGGATAGGGACCGGGAGGCGGCTGGGCCCCACTCACGATAACGGGACGGTAAGGGAGCAGGACGGCTCCGAGCGCGACGAGCACACCCGCACTCAGCAGGCCCAGCGCCGAGAGACGGCGACGTCGAAGACTCACGGGCATGCCCCCACAGTGCGGGAGATTGACATGGAAGTGCTCCGGGTGAAACGGGGGAGGGCCCTCCGCGCCGAGGTGGCCAAGCTCCAGGTGCAGCGCCCCAAGCGAGGCCCGCTCACCCGGGCTGGCGCTGGCGGCTTCAGCGGAAAAAGAAAACCCCGGCTCGCCTGATGGCGGCCGGGGCCTTTGCTACATCCAGTGGAGGCGGCGGGAATCGAACCCGCGTCCGAAAGCCTTCCGTCCTTTGACCCTACGTGCGTAGTCCGCGATTTGTTACGTCCCACAGACTCCCACGGACGGGATTCTGTGAGCCGGTCCTGGATGATCTCACCGCCGAGAGTCCAGGCACCCTCGACGGCCAGCCCGCATTATGACGGTCCTACCCCACCCCACGGGCCGAGAGCGGGGGGACCGCGCACTAGGGAACTGCTAGTTAGGCAGCCAGCGCGAGCTCAACGTTGTCGTTGGCTTTTGTGTCTGTGTCAGTGGTTTTACGAGCGAACCAACAAGCTCGGCACGCGTCTCGAACTTCCATGCCCCCGTCGAAACCAGGTCGCCCCCTTCGGGCACTTCAACTTCGCTTACTGCTTCGTTGCTCCATCTACCTTAACCGCTGACGGCGCCCGGTCAATCCTTCTGACGCCTCGCGATGTCGTCCTCCAACGGCCGCCCTCCCCTGCCCGCCCGCTCGTGGGAATAGCAAGTAGCCTGCGCCGTTCCCTGGCGCCCACCTCGTGGGTGCTTCAGCGACATGAGGACACGCATGCAACGCCGCTTCATCTCCCTCCTGCTGCTCCTGCTGGGAGTGGCCCTTCCCGCGGCGGCCGCCGAGCAGGCCGCCTCCCCCTTCTTCCCCTACCCCATGAAGGTCGATCGCCTGCCCAACGGGCTCACGGTCGTCCGCGTGCCCTTCAACTCGCCGGGCCTCATCGCCTACCAGACGGTGGTGCGCGTGGGCTCGCGCAACGAGGTGGAGCCGGGCCGCACCGGCTTCGCCCACTTCTTCGAGCACATGATGTTCAAGGGCACGAAGAACTTCCCCGAGGGCGAGCGCGAGAAGGTCATCAGCACCTACGGCTACGACGACAACGCCTTCACCTCCGACGACATCACCGTCTACCACTCGTACGGGCCCGCCGCCGGCCTGGAGAAGCTGGTGGAGATCGAGGCCGACCGCTTCCGCAACCTCGAGTACTCCGAGCCCTCCTTCCAGACCGAGGCGCTCGCCGTGCTCGGCGAGTACCACAAGAATGCCGCCCAGCCCTACCTGAAGATCGAGGAGGAGCTCGGCCGCACCGCCTTCACCAAGCACACCTACGGGCACACCACGCTCGGCTACTACGACGACATCAAGGCCATGCCCCAGGCCTACCAGTACAGCCGCACCTTCTTCGAGCGCTGGTACACCCCGGACAACGTCCTGCTCGTCGTCGTCGGTGACTTCGACGACAACACGCTCATGCAGGCGGTGCGCACGCACTACGGCCCGTGGGACCGCAAGAGCGCCACCGTCAACGTGCCCGCCGAGCCGCCCCAGACGAAGGAGCGCTCCGTCCACATCGACTGGCCCCAGAGCACCCAGCCGCGCCACATGTTCGCCTGGCGCACCCCGGCCGCCCGGCTCGACACCTCCGCCGCCGCCATCCAGACCGTGCTCGTCGACTACCTCGTCGGCCCCACCAGCCCGCTCCACAAGGAGCTCGTGCTGGAGAAGCAGTTCGCCCAGCAGATCGGCAGTGACTTCTCCCTCCACCGCGACCCGCACCTCTTCAGCCTCGTCGCCGTCCTCCAGGAGGAGCGCCACCGCGGCCCCGTCCGTGACGCCTTCAATGCCGCCGTGAGGGAGCTCGCCACCGGCAAGGTGGACGCCGGCCGCGTCGAGGCCATCAAGAGCAACACCCGCTACGGCCTCCTCATGAGCATGGAGACGGCCAAGTCCGTGGCCACCCAGCTCTCCTGGTACGCCGGCATCTTCGGCACGCCGGACGCGCTCGCCCTCCACTACCAGAAGGTCTCCGAGGTGAAGCCGGGCGACCTGGTCACCTTCGCCAAGAAGTACCTCACCGCCGCCAACCGCACCCAGCTCACCCTCACCCCCAAGAAGGCCGGAGGCCAGAACTGATGCGTCCCTTCATCTCCCGCTCCCTCGCCCTCTGCGCCGTGCTGTACCTCGGCGGCTGCGCCACCACCTCCCAGACCGCGCCCGCTCCCGAGGCGCCTCCGCCCCAGGCCGAACAGGCGCAGGCTCCCGCTCAGCCCGAGACGCCCGCCTCCGTGCCCGCCGTGCCCCTGAAGCGCCCCGAGCCCCTGCGGCTCGTCGTCCAGGCCAACCCGGCCAGCCCCATCGTCAGCTTCCGGCTCGTCTTCCACTCGGGCTCGGTGGATGACCCGAAGGGCAAGGAGGGCCTCACCTCCCTCACCGCCGACCTCCTCGCCGAGGGCGGCACGCAGAGCCTCACCTCGGCCCAGCTCAATGAGGTCCTCTTCCCCATGGCCGCCGAGCTGGGCTCCTCCACCGACAAGGAGCTCACCGTCTTCGCCGGCCGTGTCCACAAGGACCACCTGCCGCGCTTCCTCGACCTCTTCACCGACGTGCTGCTGAAGCCGCGCCTGTCGCCCCAGGAGTTCGAGCGGCTGCGCGCGCGGGCCCTCAGCGACGTGCGCAACGGGCTGCGCAGCGAGAACGACGAGCTGCTCGGCAAGGTGGCGCTCGATGCGCTCCTCTTCCAGGGCCACCCCTACGCGCACTTCGTGGGCGGCACCGAGAAGGGGCTCGAGTCCATCACCCTGGAGGACGTGAAGGCGCACGCCGCGCGCGTCTTCACCCAGGACCGGCTCGTCATCGGCCTCGCGGGCCCCGTGGACGAGGCGCTCCAGAAGACCGTCGTCTCGCGCCTGTCCGCGCTCCCGGCCACCGGCGCCCCGCGCGTGGAGCTGCCTCCCGTGCCCACCACCGGGGGCCGCGCCCTCGTGGTGCAGAAGCCCACCCTCTCCACCGCCGTCTCCATGGGCTACGTCACGCCCCTGCGCCGGGGAGATCCGGACTTCTTCCCCGTGTCCCTCGCCCTCTCGTACCTCGGCGAGCACCGCCAGTCCTCCGGCGTCCTCTTCAACGAGCTGCGCGAGAAGCGCGGCCTCAACTACGGCGACTACGCCTACGCCGAGCACTTCATCGAGCAGCCCGGCACCACCTACAACCGCACCAACATCGCGCGCACCCAGCAGGACATCACCCTGTGGATCCGCCCCGTGGTGCCCGTCAACGGCGTGTTCGCCACCCGCGGCACCCTCTACTTCCTCGACCGACTGGTGAAGCAGGGCATTCCCCAGGACCGGTTCGAGCTCAGCCGCGGCTTCCTCCTGGGCTACACCCGCCTGTGGGAGCAGACGGATCAACGCCGGCTCGGCTACGCCATCGACTCGCTCCTCTACGGCACGCCCGGCTTCCTGGAGCAGTACCGCGCCGCGCTCGCGAAGATGACCCCCGAGTCCGTGCACGCCGCCATCCGCCGGCAGCTGCGTCCCGAGGCCCTCAACTTCGCCTTCGTCACCCAGGATGCCCAGGAGCTGGCCAGGCTCCTCGAGGAGCAGCCGCCCTCGCCCATCACCTACGCCTCCGCCAAGCCTCCCGCGCTCCTGGAGGAGGACCAGGCCATCATCTCCTGGCCGCTGCCCATCCGCCCCGACGCCATCCAGATCGTCCCCGCGCAATCCTTCATGGAGAAGTAGCGCGGGGCTGTAGCGAGCAGGCACTCTCGCGGGGGTTTTCTTTCGCCCCCCGGGAGTGGATGGTATGAGCCGACCCATTGTAGAGCCCGAATTTCCGGGCCTCTCCCTGGGAGCGGTCATTGCGCAGCGAAGCAACCCGACTCGCAGTGGTGTGCCTGCTGCTGGCCGGTATCGCGGCGCGGGCGGACCATGATCCGTTCGCGCGCGGCTTCGATGCCGTGCCGCTGAAGGCCACGCCTGCCCAGCAGAGTGGCATTGCCCTCGAGGGCGCCAGGGCCGAGCCCGCCGGCAGTTTCCGGGGCGCCCTGCTCTTCGACTACAACCGCGGCCTCCTCGCCCTCAAGCTCGGCGACGAGAAGCTGGGAGATCTCCTCCCCTACCGGCTGGACGCCCACGCGCTCTTCGCCTGGCAGCTGCACCGCCGGTTGGAACTCGCCGCGGACGTGCCCCTCACCCTCACGCAGGGGGATGGCTTCCAACTGCTGCGCGACACCCTCAATGCCCCGGACTTCCCGGGCGCCGCCGGAGTCAGCCGGTTCGGCTTCGGCGACGTGCGGCTCCAGCCCCGCGTCTTCCTCCTGCTGCCCGAGGAGTTCCCCGTGGGCGTCGCCCTCTCCGCCGAGGTGCGTCTGCCCACCGGGGATGGCGGCAGCTTCCTCGGGGAGCGCAGCGTGCTGGTGGCCCCGCGGCTCGCCGTGGAGCGCGCCTTCGGCCCGGTGCGCGTGCTCGGCAACCTGGGCCTGCGCCTGCGCCCCCAGCATGCCCAGTACCTCAACCTCTACGTGGGCAACGAGGTGACGTTCGGCGCCGGTGCCGTGGTGGACCTGCCCAACATCGGCCGTCTCACCGACGTGCAGGCCGTGGCCGAGATGCACCTGGCCACGCCCGCCTCCGCCCCCTTCAACTTCCGCCAAGCCGACTCGCTCAAGACGCCCTGGGGGGTGCTCGGCGGCGTGCGCGCCCGCGTCTTCGGCGCCTGGGGCGTGGAGCTGGACGTGGGCCGCGGCGTGACGCTCGGCAGCGGCTATGGCCGCGAGGAGCTGCGCGTCATCTTCGCCCTGCGCTACGACGAGACGTTCGTCGACTCCGATGGTGACGGCGTGCCCGACTCGCGCGACCGGTGCCCCATGGAGGCCGAGGACCTGGACGGCTTCGCGGACACCGACGGCTGCCCGGAGACGGACAACGACGGCGATGGCATCACCGATGGCGAGGACCAGTGCCCCAACTCCGCCGGCTCCAAGGCCGATGGGGGCTGCGGCGACTCGGATGGTGACGGCGTGCCCGATGGCCAGGATCTCTGCCCCTTCATGGTCGGCCCCAAGGGCTATGACGGCTGCCCGGACACCGACGGCGACGAGGTCCCCGACAACGTCGACAAGTGCCCCGACCAGTCCGGTCCCCCCGAGGCCGATGGTTGCCCCATCGACAACCCGCCGCTCGTGGTCATCGAGTCGGACCGCATCCGCATCAAGGGCAACATCCTCTTCGAGACAGGCTCCGCCACCATCCAGAAGCAGTCGCTGAAGCTGCTCGACGAGGTGGCCATCGTGCTCGACCGCAACCCCGAGCTCGGGCCCGTGCTCATCGAGGGTCACACCGACAACGTCGGCTCCGACACCCTCAACCTGAACCTGTCCCAGCGGCGCTCCCAGTCGGTGATGGACTACCTCATCTCCAAGGGGATCGAAGCCCACCGCCTGCGCGCCAAGGGCTTCGGCGAGGCCAGGCCCATCGCGACCAACGCCACCGCGCTCGGCCGCGCCAAGAACCGCCGCGTCGACTTCCGCCTCATCAAGTCGGAGATCGAAACGCCCGCTCGCACCGTCCCCGCCGACAAGAAGGACGGGGGCGATAACGGGAAGCGGTGAGCAGGTAGGACGGCCTGCTTCCGGGTGGGTGTCAGACACAGCTCTGGCAGCTAAAACAGTTTTAGCGTGACTTGCTGCGTTTTCCGCGAGTAGTCTGCCGTTCCCCCCTCCGGAGAATGGCATGCACAAGAACAAGTCCGCGTTGCTCGGCCGTCGTGGTTTCCTCCAGGGCACCGCCGCGCTGGGAGCGATGCTCGTCGGTGGGCCGAGCGTCGCCAACGCGCGCCTCGCCGCGGCGTCCGCCGGCATCCGCGCCCACGACTGGCACTCGCTGCCGCGCAACGATGGAAGCACCGTGACGGCCGGCCCCGAGGACATGGGGGGTGACTTCCAGCTCGCGCGCGCCGCGGACGGTTCCTTCGAGCCCGGCCGCACCTTCATCTCCGAGGTCTTCCAGTCCACCGGCTGGTTCAACATGGTGGGCATGCACTGGGTGGCGGACGTGCCCGAGGGCACCACGATGGAGCTCGAGGTGCGTGGCAGCCTGGATGGCGCCGTGTGGGGCCCCTGGACGCCCGTGGGCCACGTGATGGAGGCGCGCGGTGACGAGGAGGCGCCCCAGGGGCTGGAGACGTTCACGGACGCGGTGGAGTTCGGCCGGGCCAGCGCCATGCAGTACCGCATCACCCTCGAGACGACCGATGCCGGCCTCAGCCCGGTGGTGCGCCGCGTGACGGCCACGCAGATCGACGCGCTGGACTCGCCGGGCCTGGAGGACCTCGACTCGCGCGGCCGCGCCATTCCCTTCCGCGTGGGCAACGGCGGCCCCCCGACGGCGCGCCTCATCCTGCGTGACGGGCCGAACGGCTGGGGCGCGACGAATTTCGAGCCGGGCTCGCCGTACTACTGGGAGCCCTACGCCGGCGTGTACCCGACGCAGTTCGTGACCATCCACCACACCGCGTGGGCCAACAACCCGGAGAACCCCGTCGCGACGGTGCGGGCCGTCTGGTACTACCACGCCATCACCCTGGGCTGGGGCGACGTCGGCTACCACTACCTCGTGGACCAGTACGGCAACGTCTACCAGGGCCGCGCCGGCGGTCACGCCACCGAGGCGGGCCACGTCTCCCGCTACAACCACTACAACATCGGCGTGTGCCTGCTGGGCCAGTTCGAGCCGGGCGCGCCCAACGTCCCGCCCGGTGGCGAGCCCACCGCCGAGGCCCTGGACAGCGCGATGCGCATGGCGGCGCTGCAGTCAGCGTACTGGGGACTCAACCCGCTGGAGCAGGCCGCCTATCCCAAGCCGGACGCCTCGTGCCGCCCGGCGCTCGTCAATCACCGCATCTGCGGCCACCGCGACTGGGGCCGCGGGGCGAGCTGCGTCCGCACCGCCTGCCCGGGCATCAACGTCCACAAGCGCCTGCCCGCCATCCGCGAGCAGGCCGCCGCGCTCATCCCCGACATCAAGGACTTCCACCTGATGGAGATCCTCAAGCGCGGCTGACCGGGCCTCCCGGCGCCACACTCACGTCCCGTTCCAGACGTGCCCATGGCGCTCGAGCAACCGGCTGGCGGCCGCCGGGCCACACGTCCCGGCGGCGTAGTTCGGCTCCGCGCCCGTGGTGGACCAGGCGTCCAGCACGGGCGTGACCAGCTCCCAGGCCCGCTCCACCATGTCCTCCCGCGTGTAGAGCGTGGAGACCCCGAGCATGCCGTCCAGCAGCAGCCGCTCGTAGGCCTCGGGCGGCGGCCCCTCGTGTGACGCGGCGTAGAAGCAGCTCATGTCCATGTCGCGCACGCGCACCGCCCGCCCGGGGGCCTTCATCGCCACCCGCAGGGTGACGCTCTCGTGCGGTTGGATCCGGATGATGAGCTGGTTGGCGGACATCCGCTCCCGCTGTCCCCCGCCGAAGAGGTTGTCCCGTCCCTCCTTGAACTGCACCACCACCTCGGTGAGGCGCTCCTTCAGCCGCTTGCCGGAGCGCACGTAGAAGGGCACACCGGCCCAGCGTGCGTTGTCGAAGCGCATGGTCAGCATCGCGTAGGTCTCCACCCCCGAGGTGGGCGAGACGCCCGGCTCCTGGCGGTAGCCGCACACGGGAGTGCCCGCGATGAGGCCCGGCCCATACTGCCCCCGCACGCACTCGGCGCGGATGCGCTCGGGAGTGAAGGGCCGTGCCGACGCCAGCACCCGCACCTTCTCGTCACGCACGGCCTCGGGCTCCAGGCTGGCGGGTGGCTCCATCGCGATGAGGGAGAGCACCTGGAAGGCGTGGTTCTGGATCATGTCCCGCACCACTCCCGCCTGCTCGTAGTACCCGCCCCGTCCCTCCACGCCCAACGGCTCGGCGCACGTCACCTGGATGTGGTCGATGTGCTGCCGGTTCCACAGCGGCTCGAAGATGCTGTTGGCGAGCCGGAGCACCAGCAGGTTCTGCACCATCTCCTTCCCGAGGTAATGGTCCATCCGGTAGATGCGCGACTCGTCGAAGTGCCGGCGCAGGCAGAGGTTGAGCCGCCGCGCACTGGGGAGATCCGTCCCGAAGGGCTTCTCGACGACGATGCGCGACCAGCGCCTCGCATCGGACCTGGCCAGCCCCGACTCCCCCAGCCGATCCACCACGTCACCGAAGAGCGTGGGCGACACCGCGAGGTAGAAGAGGCGGTTGCCCCCCGTCCCGCGCTCCGCTTCCACCTCGCCGAGCAGCCTGCCCAGCCGCGCGTAGTCCCCGGCCGAGGAGATATCCACCGGCACGTAGTACAGCCCCCGGGCGAACACGTTCCACGCGGCCGCGTCCACCCCGCCGGACCCGAGGGCCTGCTCGACCACGGTCCGCATCCGCGAACGGAAGGCCTCGTGTCCCATCTGGGCGAGCGCGGTGCCGACGAGGGTGAACTCCGCGGGCAGCAATCCCTCCTGGAAGAGCCGGAAGAGCGCCGGGACGAGCTTGCGTCCCGCCAGGTCACCGGAGGCACCGAAGAGGATCATCGTGCACGGCTCGGGAATCTCCCGGGCCCACTCGACGTCCGCCGCGCTCTCGTCCCATACCCTTGCCGCTGATTGCATCATCCGCTCGCTCCCTGTCTTGCCTCGCTGGTCCCTGCAAGACAGTTCGAGAGGAACGGAGTCGCCTGTGATTCCGGGCCCTTTTCCCAAGGCCCTGCACCGCCTCGGCGGCTGAGCAGCCTGGCGTGGCTCACAAGAAAGGCCCTCTGACTCTCCCCCCAAGAACCCCAGGAGAGATCATGGAGCGGAATAGAAACGGCACCCTCGGGCTGCTCGTCCATCAGGTGCGCAGCGGCGAACTGGACCGGGAGGGTTTCCTCCAGGCCGCGAAGGAGGCAGGAGTCCCAGCGGAGCGCGCGGCGCTCCTGGCCGAGGACGCCCTCGCCGCCTGTGAGAACCAACGCCGGCTGCGCGAGAGCCCCCGCGAGGCCCATGACTTCATCGTCATTGGCGCGGGCTCGGCTGGTTGTGTGCTGGCCGCCAGACTGTCCGAGGACCCGGCGAATCAGGTGCTGGTCCTCGAGGCCGGTGGCCCCGGCACCCATCCGGACGTGTTCATCCCCTCGCGCTGGAAGCACCTGCTCGGCACCGAGCTGGACTGGAACTACCAGACGGTGCCCCAGCGGAACGCGGCGGACCGGATCGTCCCCTGCCCTCGCGGAAAGATGCTGGGGGGCTGTGCCAGCAACAACGCCAGCGTCTGGGTACGCGGCCACCGCGAGGACTTCGAGAGCTGGGCCGCCCAGGGAAACCCCGGCTGGGATGCCGAGACGGTCCGCCGCATCTTCAAGGAGCTGGAGGACTACTCGGGCGGCGCGGACGACTACCGGGGCACGGGCGGCCCGCTGCGCATCTCCCGGGCGGCCGACCCCCATCCCCTCGCCCATGCCTTCCTCGAGGGCGCCCGGCAGACCGGCGTGCCCACCACCCGCGACTACAACGGCGCGAACATGGAGGGCGCGGGCTTCTTCGACCTGTGCATCGCCGACGGCGAGCGCTTCAACGTGGCCCGGGGCCTGCTCTTCCCGGCCATGAGCCGGCCCAACCTGACGGTGCTCACCCACGCCGAGGTGACGCGGCTGATCTTCGAGGGCCGCCGCTGCACCGGCGTGGAGTTCCGCCATGGAGGCCAGGTGCGCCGCGTGCGCGCCACCCGCGAGGTGGTGCTGTCCGCCGGTGCCATCAACTCCCCCAAGATGTTGATGCAGTCCGGGGTGGGGCCCGCCAACGAGCTCCGGGCCCTCGGCATTCCCGTGGTGCACGATCTGCCCGGCGTGGGCCAGGAGCTGCAGGACCACATCCTGGTGGCCGGCGTCAATTACGAGAGCAGCGTTCCCCTGCCTCCGCCCCGAGGCAATGGCGCCGAGGCGACCTTGTTCTGGCGCTCGCACCCGGGGCTCTCGCGCCCCGACATCCAGCCGATCCTCCACGAGTTCCCCGTCGTCTCCCCCGAGTTCGGCCCCGTGCCGGACAACTGCTACTCCATCATCCCCGGCCTGATCCGCCCGGCCTCCCGAGGCCACCTGCGGCTCGCCTCCGCGGACCCTTCCGCCCCGCCCATCATCGACATGAACTACCTGGGCCACGAAGCGGACGTCGAGGCCCTGCGGATCGCCGTCGAGCTGAGCCGGGAGATTGGCGCCTCGCGCGCCTTCGACGGGTTCCGCAAGCGCGAGCTCATGCCAGGACCGCTCGGCCGCACCGCCATGGTGGAGTGGATCCGCAAGGCGACCACCTGCTTCTTCCACCCCACCAGCACCTGCCGCATGGGCGTGGACGAGCGCGCGGTGGTGGACCCGCGGCTGCGCGTCCATGGCCTCGAGGGCCTGCGCGTGGCGGATGCGTCGATCATGCCGGAGATCACCTCCGGCCCCACCAACGCTCCCGCCATCCTCATCGGTGAGCAGGCCTCGCGCTTCATGCTCGCGGCGCGGCACGGCTGAACGTCACATCCGCGCCCTCTCCCCTCTGTCCACACAAGCCGCGCGGCATACACGCCGGCTTCCAACCCCCCTCCATCCCCGAGCCGCAACAGGAGAGCAACCTTGAATCATGACATGTCGCGAACCTGGATTGTCAGTGCCGCCCTGCCCGTCCACTATCAGGTGCGGGTGGTCAACGGCGTGTTCGATCCCCACAACCGGGCCCTCCTGGAGGCCGGCGCCACCCAGCAGACGGGCACGCTCCGCAGGCTCGTGGTGATCGACTCCGCGGTGGACCGCCTCTACGGCGTCCAGCTCCGCCAGTACCTCCAGCACCATGGCGTGAAGCATCAGATCATCTCGCTCCCCATCTCCGAGACGGAGAAGACCATGGACTCGGTCTTCGCCGTGGTGAAGGGCATCAACGAGTTCGGCATCTCGCGCCGCCACGAGCCCATCATCGCCATCGGCGGAGGCGTCCTCATGGACATCGTCGGGCTCGCCGCGAGCCTGTACCGCCGCAGCACGCCGTATGTGCGGGTCCCCACCACGCTCATCGGCCTCGTGGACGCCGGGGTGGGCGCGAAGACGGGCGTCAATCACAGCGCGCACAAGAACCGGCTCGGCACGTACTTCCCCGCGAAGGACACGCTGCTGGACCGCTGCTTCCTGAAGACGGTGGACCGCCGGCACATCGTCAACGGCCTCGCGGAGATCCTGAAGATCGCCCTCATCAAGGACCGGGCCCTCTTCGAGCTGCTCGATCGCCACGGCCCCACGCTCATCGAGGAGCGGCTGCAAGGCAGGACGCCCGAGAGCAACCAGGCCGCCAATCAGGTCATCGAGCGGGCCATCACGGGGATGCTCGAGGAGCTGGAGCTGAACCTGTGGGAGCAGAAGCTGGAGCGCGTGGTCGACTACGGCCATTCGTTCAGCCCGACCGTCGAGATGCTGGCCCTGCCCGAGCTGCTGCACGGCGAGGCGGTGAACATCGACATGGCGCTCACCACGCTCCTCTCCGTCCAGCGCGGGCTGATCACCCCCGGGGAGAGGGATCGGATCTTCGGGCTCATGCGCAAGCTGGAGCTGCCCATCTACCACCGGCACTGCGAGCCGGAGGTGCTGGTGGAGGCCCTGGCCGACACGATCCGCCACCGCGACGGGCTCCAGCGGCTGCCGCTGGCCATGGGCATCGGCTCGGCGTGCTTCGTCAATGACGTCCGGCCGGAAGAGCTGGTCGCCGCGGCCACCACCCTCCGGGAGATGGACTCCGGCTCCGAGCTCATGCGCGAGGCCGCCAATGCGTGAGGGGTTGATCATCGGAGATCTCGAGGATCCCTCCGTCGTCTACGGAGTCCACGGCACCACCGGGCTCTCCCAGTGGAAGTGCCTGGCGCGGCGGGCCGGGTTGTTCGGCGCATGGGAGGCGATCGAGTGGGCGTGGATCCCCCCGGGCGGCATCAGCGGGGAGCACGTGCACACCCGCACCGAGGAGATCTACTTCATCCTCTCGGGCCGCGGAGAGATGACGCTCGACGACACGCCGCACGCGGTGGGCCCGGGCAGCCTCATCCTGACGGGCCTCGGCACGAAGCACGGCCTGCGCAACGTCGGCGACGAGGGCCTGGGCTGGCTGGTCATCGAAATGCCCAGTCCCGCCACCGCGGCGGCGCTGCGCGGCTCGGCGCCCCCGGGCCCCGCCCCCACCCCCCCCATGCAACGAGGAGAGAAAGACGTGACGAACGCCGTGGTGCTCAACCTGAGACAGACCTACGAAGTCGATCCCCGCGGCGTCTTCACCGGACCGCTGCGCAACATCCGCCTGGTGGACCTGAAGCCCGGACAGCAGGCGGAGCTGTCCGCGGAGGGCGTGGAGCACACCCTGTTCACGCTCCGGGGCTCCGGGGAGATCTCCTCGGGAGAGACGGCCGTTCCCATGAAGTACGGCGTCTCCGTCACGCTGCCGCTGGGGACCGGGATGACCGTCACCGCCGGAGCGGAAGGCCTGGAGTACTTCCTGGCGAGCCTCGAAGTGCCCGGAGGCGGAGCGCGATGATCATCTCCACCATCGACAGGACCTCCAGCACGCGCGAGGGCGGCGAGGAGATCCGCTGGCGCTCGCTGGCCCGGCGCGGAATGTTGCATTCCGAGTGCGAGTCCGTCGACTACGTGCGGTTGTCGCCGGGCACCGAGTTCGCCCTCCGGGGCCGCGAGGGCAGCGAGAGTGCCTGGTTCATCCTCGCGGGCTCGGGGCGGCTGCTGGAGCAGGGCTCGGAGTCCACGGGGCGTCCCCTGGGGGCCGGTGAGCTGGTGCTCGTGCCTGACGGGGCGCAGGTTCGCCTCACCAGTGGGGACGGCGGCCTGGAGCTGCTCTGGCTCGCCGTGATGCCCCGCTCCATTTCCCAATCCCTGCCCATGAGGAGGCCCGTCGTATGAGTGTGATTCGAACAGGAGCCTGGCCGGAAGGCTCGATGACGGCGGTGGCGATCACCGCACCGGGGCGTGTCGAGGTCACCCGGATTCCGATTCCGGGGCCCCGGCCGGCCGAAGTGTTGATCCGTCCCTCGTATGTCGGGCTGTGCGGCACCGACCTGGAGCTGCTGCACGGCACCGCCTCGTACCTGAAGGATGGCCGGGCGAGCTTTCCGCTGGTGTTCGGCCATGAGTGGTGTGGCCAGGTGGCCGCCGTGGGCGAGGACGTGCGGGGAATCGCGGTGGGAGACCGGGTGGTGGGCCAGACGATGGTCCCCTGCGGTCTGTGCCGGATGTGCCAGCGCGGCCAGCGGGCGCACTGCGAGCGGCTGGTGGAGGTGGGCCTCTACGGGCTGCAGGGCGCCGCGGCCGAGTACATCCGCATGCCCATGCGGTCGCTCACCGTGTTGCCGGACGCCCTTTCCGACTTGAACGCCGCCTTCATCGAGCCGGCGGTCACCGTGGTGGGTGGCTTCGACAAGGCCGGCTGCGGCCTGGAGGACGAGGTCGCGGTGGTGGGGACCGGAACCATCGGCCTGCTCGCCGTGCAGCTCGCCTCGCGGATGGGCCGGAGCGTGGATGCGATCGGCATCGATGAAGCGGGGCTGAAGCTGGCCGCCGCCTGCGGGGCCCGGCGCACGCTGCGGCCCGAGCAGGCCCGGAGCGGCTCCTACTCGCTGGTCATCGAGGCCTCCGGCTCCTCGCGGGCCTTCCTGCGCAGCGTCGAGCTCGCCGCGACGGGTGGCCGGGTGGCGGTGGTCGGCGTCGCGAACGAGCCGGTGGCCGGGTTCGTGCCCGGGGAGCTCGTCCTGCGGGGAGTCGATCTCCTCGGCATCCGGCATGGTCTGGACTACTACGACCGGACGATCCAGCTCTTCGTCGACGGCATCCTGGACGCGAAGCCGCTGGTCGCCGGAGTGCTGCCGCCCGGACAGGCCGCACACGCCTTCGAGATGCTCGAGCGTGGCCGCTCGGGTCCGCCCAAGGTGCTGCTGCGCTTCAACGACAGCCAGTCCTCGCTCGGGTCCCGGGAAGGGAGGGCGTCATGATCCGGCGCACCCTCGAGGCCTTGAGCGGGTCCTCCCGGCAGCGGACCAGCGGCGTGCAGTGGCTGGTCAACCGGGAGCTCATCCCGGAGGCGCTCGGCATGCTGATGATCCAGGAGCTGACCGAGGGATCCGGGCTGCCGGAGCACAGCCTTCCCGGGGCGGAGTCGGTCTCCTTCCTGCTGTCCGGAAAGGGCGACTGGCGCGCGGACGGGCAGACCTGGCGGCTGGCTCCCGGCGAGGGCGTGTTCAACGCGCCGGGTACCCGCCGCGCCTTCGAAGCCAGGAGCGGCGAGAACGCGGTGCTCCTGGTGGTGTACGGCGGAACCAGCGACCCGCGGGACGCGGAGCCCCACGCGGCGGATGGCGCCGGGTGCGGCTGCCGCATCTCCCGGACGGCGGACCAGGGCAGTCACAGCCCCCTGGGCGAGGCCGGTGGGTTCATCGACATGGGCGTGCACTGGCTGGCCACCAGCCAGACCGTCGGCACGCGCTCGGTGGTCGTGGCCACCTCGACGTTCACCCCCGGAGGCAGCCACCAGCTCCACCGCCACCCGAAGGCCGATGAGTTCTTCCTGGTGCTGCAAGGCGGTGGCGAACACCTCACGAAGGACGGCCCGGTGCGGTTGAACCCGGGCGACCTGGCCTACATCCCGGCCGGCGAATGGCACGGGTTCCGGACCGATCCCGGCGTCACCACCCGGACGGTCTACGGCTACCTGGGCGCGGGGAGCCTCGCCCAGGCCGGATACGAACTGCTGGAGGAAGAGACATGAAGAACGAGCGTTTCGCCATCGTGACCGGTGCCAGTTCCGGCATCGGCAAGGCCACCGCCATCGCCCTGGCCCAGAAGGGCTTCGATGTCGGGATTGGTTTCAACTCGAACGCGGAGGGAGCCCGGCAGGTCGCCGCGGAGGTGGAGGCCCACGGCGTGCGGGCGGTGACCTTCCGCATGGACCTGACGGATCCCAAGGCCGCCGCGGACGCGGTGGAGCGGGCGATCAGCGAGCTGGGCGGAGTGGACGTCTTCGTCAACAACGCCGGGGTCAACCGCCGCGCCTCGTTCCTCGAGGAGACGCCGGAGGACTGGCAGCGCATCCTCACCATCAACACCACGGGCCCCTTCCTGTGTGCCCAGGTGGCGGCACGCCGCATGGTGGCGCAGGGGCGAGGCGGGCGCATCGTCAACGTGACGTCCGTGCACGAGCTGGTGCCCATCCTGGGCGGTTCCTCCTACTGCGCCTCCAAGGGGGGACTGGGCCTGCTGACCAAGGTGATGGCCCTGGAGCTGGCCCGCCATGGCATCAGCGTCAACGCGGTCAGCCCGGGAGAGACCGCCACGCCGATGAACGGCGTCCCCGAGAGCCGTGACGCGGCGGAGCTCTCCCGGCCCGCCATCCCCATGGGACGGCCCGGGCGCTCGCGCGAGGTCGCGGCGCTCATCGCCCACCTGGCGGGACCGGACGCCGCCTACATCACGGGCGTCACCCTCACCGTCGATGGCGGCCTGCTCTTGATGAGCGCCATCGCCAACCAGGAGTACGCGGGCCGCGAGTAGTCACATCCCGTCCGTGACCCCCTCGAACCAGACACACGAAAGGACTTCCTCACATGAGCCGTACCAGCAAGGGCATTCCCGGCGCACGCAACGTCCACCACCTCGCCTATACCGTTCCCAACCTCGATCAGGCGGTCGACTTCTTCGTCAACGTCCTGGGTGCCGAGCTGCTGTACCGGATCGGCCCCGTCGAGGATCAGACGGGCGACTGGATGACCCGCCAGCTCAACGTGGACCCCCGGGCCTCGACACACATCGCCATGCTGCGCTTCGGACCCGTCAGCAACCTCGAGCTGTTCGAGTACACGGCCCCCGGCCAGCGGCAGGAGCTCCCGCGCAACAGCGACTGGGGCGGCCACCACCTGGCCATCGACGTCGAGGACGTGGATGCCGCGGTCGACTACCTCCGGTCGGTGCCCGGCGTGAAGATCCTCGGCGAGCCGCAGACCATCACCGAGGGCCCCATCGCGGGAGATCGCTGGGTCTACTTCCTGACCCCGTGGGGCATGCAGATGGAAGTCCTCCACATGCCCAAGGGAATGCCCTACGAGAAGGACACCGACGCCCGGCTGTTCGGACCGTGCGAGGCCTGGAACAGCCGGAACGAGTGAGCCGGGGCCAGGAGAAATCCCCATCGCCTTTCCCCTATAGTCCCGGGAGCCACCTTCTTCCCCCCTCCCGGAGATGCGATGTCGAAGAGCCCCCGCCTGGCTTCCCAGGGTCTGCCCCATCAAGACGTGCTCGCCCGGATGCGCGAGATGCGCACCGAGGACGCGCGCTGGCAGGAGGGACGGACGTGGAGCCTCGTCTACAACGCGGGCGAGGACATCCGCCGCGTGGCCGCCGAGGCGTACACCGAGTTCATGTCCGAGAACGGCCTCAGCCCTCTGGCCTTCCCCAGCCTGAGGCGCTTCGAGGCCGAGGTGCTCGCCATCGCGGCGGAACTCTTCCACGGCCCCACCGCCGCCGGAACGATGACGTCCGGAGGCACCGAGTCCATCCTCATGGCCGTCAAGACGGCCCGTGACTTCGCCCGCGCCGAGCGCGGCATCACCGAGCCGGAGATGGTGCTGCCCGCCTCCGTCCACCCCGCCTTCCAGAAGGCCGCCCACTACTTCGGGGTGAAGCCCATCAACGTCCCCGTCGCGGCCGACTTCCGCGCGGACGTGGCCGCCATGCGCGCCGCCGTCGGCCCTCGCACCGTGCTCGTCGTGGGCTCGGCGCCGTCCTACCCGCACGGGGTGATGGACCCCATCTCCGAGCTCGCCGCCATGGCCCAGGAGAAGGGTGTCCTCTTCCACGTGGATGCCTGCCTCGGTGGCTTCCTGCTGCCCTTCGCGAAGCGGCTCGGCCACGACATCCCCGACTTCGACTTCGCCGTGCCCGGCGTCACCAGTCTGTCGGCGGACCTGCACAAGTACGGCTACGCCGCCAAGGGCGCCTCCATCGTCCTCTACCGCACCCCCGAGCTGCGCCGGCACCAGTTCTTCACCTATGCCGGTTGGAGCGGCGGCATCTACGCCTCGCCCTCCATGGCCGGTACCCGCCCCGGTGGCGCCATCGCCGCGGCCTGGGCCATCCTCAAGTACCTCGGCGAGGAGGGCTACCTGCGGCTGGCCCGCACGGTGCTCGACACCTCGAAGGCCCTGCGAGAGGGCATCGCCGCCGTGCCCGGGCTCGAGCTGCTCGGCAAGCCTCCGCTCAGCGTCTTCGCCTTCACCTCGGACACCCTGGACGTCTACGCACTCGGTGATGCCATGGAGGCGCGCGGCTGGAAGCTGGATCGGCAGATGATGCCTCCCGCGCTGCACCTCATGGTGACGCCCGCCCATGCGGCGGTGGTGGAGCCCTTCCTCGCGGACCTGCGCGCGTGCGCCGCCAGCCTCGCCTCCGGTGAGCCCGCCCCGGATGGCAGCGCCGCCATGTACGGCATGCTCGGCGCCCTCCCCGATCCCAAGGACGCCGAGGGGTTCATCCTCCAGTTCATGGACGGGCTGTACGACGTCTCCGAGCAGGAGTGAGCCCATGACCTCGACGGGGCTCTTCCAGGTACTCGCGCTCGTGGGCTTCCCAGGGCTCTCCCTGCTCGCCGCGCGCCACCTCAAGCCCGTGGCCTGGGTGGGCCCCGTGGTGGTCTGCTACGCCTTCGGCATCATCCTCGGCAACATCCCGGGGCTGGGGCTGCGGGAGCCCCTGAGCATCTCGGTGAGCGGGGCCGCCGTGTTCCTCGCCATTCCCCTGCTGCTCTTCACCACGGACGTCCCCCGGTGGCTGCGGCTCGCGCGGCCCACGCTGCTGTCCTTCGGCCTGGCGTGCCTGTCCGCCATGGTGAGCGCCTCGCTCGTGGGCCTCGCCCTCTCGGACCGCTCGGACGAGTGGTGGAAGATGTCCGGCATGCTCGTGGGCGTCTACACGGGCGGCACCGCCAACATGAACGCCATCGGGCTGGCGCTCCGGGTCCGCGATGAGACCCTCATCCTCCTCAACACCGCGGACATCGTCGTCGGCTCCGCCTACCTCCTCTTCCTGATGACGGTGGCCCAGCGGTTCGCCCTCCTCTTCCTGCCGCGCTTCCCGAATGCCACCGGCTGGGATGACGACGAGGCACAGCGAGCACGGGAAGCCTCCGGCTTCACCTGGAGCCGGGCACGCGGCATGGGGAAGGCGTTCCTCCTCGCCGTGCTCATCGCGGGTGTGTCCGCGGGAGCGACTTCCCTGGTGTTCGGCGGGCTGGAGCTCCCCGTGGTCCTGCTGCTCATCACCTCGCTGAGCCTGGCCGCGTCCTTCGTGCCCTCGGTGCGCCACCTGCCGGGCAGCTATGAGATGGGAGACTACGCACTGCTCGTCTTCTGCGTGGCCATTGGCACGCTCGCGGACGCGAGCCGCCTGCGGGACACCGGCCTCTTCGCCTTCGCCTTCTGCGCCGGCGTGGTGGTGCTCGCCGTGGGGATGCACTTCGCCCTCGCCGCCCTCTTCCGCATCGACGCGGACACCGTCCTCATCACCTCCACCGCCACCATCTTCGGCCCTCCCTTCATCGGCCCCGTGGCACGCGCCCTGCGCAACCGCGAGCTCATGGTGTCCGGTCTCACCACCGGCATCATGGGCTACGCCGTGGGCACCTATCTCGGACTCGCCGTGGCCTGGCTGCTGCGGCCCTGACGTACCTGGAGTCTTCCATGCATCCGACTCGCACGACGTGGGCAGTGGTGCTCTCCGCCGCGCTGGCCTCCGCCCCCACGTGGGCAGAGGAGGCCCCCAAGGAAGCCCTCGCGGCCCCCGGCCCCGAGCCCGTGCCAGCAGCAGCGCCAGCGCCCGCGCCCCGGACGGGCTGGGGCGTGCAGGGCCTGCCGCTGGTCAACTTCAACAGCGACGAGGGGTTTGGTTACGGCGCGCGGTTGATGGTGGTGGACTCGGGCGACGGCACGCAGCGGCCCTACCGTCTGGCCTTCGTGGCGCAGTTCTTCCAGACGACGAATGGGGTGGGCATGCACCGCCTCATCGTGGATGCGCCCTCCTTCCTGTCGTCCCCCTGGCGCCTCGGAGTGGACGTCAGCCTGCTCAACGACCGCTTCTCTCCGTACTACGGCCTGGGGAGCGCCGCGGGGTACGAGCCCGCCTTCGCCGCGTGCGAGGACCGGGGAGCGCTGGAGTCCGACCCGAACGCCTGCCCGGGCAACCCGGACTTCCGAGGCCTGCGCTACTACACCTTCGAGCAGCGCTCCCTGCCGAGCGTGATGTTGAACGTGCGCCGGCCCCTGATCGGCCCCTGGCAGGTCGCGCTGGGCTATCGCTTCCGCCTCACCACGGTGCAGACGCGTTACGGCGCGGACGACCTGGGACAGGCGCGCGACTCGCGGCTGGTGGAGGACGCCCGCGCGGGATTGCTCACCGGGTTGAGGGGGGAGCCGGATGCGCCCGCCTCCTTCCGCACGGCCGAGGTGACCGCGGGCCTGCTGTTGGATCTGCGCGACAACGAGCCGGCACCCGTGCGCGGCATGTTCCACGAGCTCTCGCTGCGCGGGGCCACCGGCGCGACGGGCAGCGCCTTCTCCTACTGGGGCGCCACGGCCAACCTGCGCTTCTACCACCCCGTGGTGGACGACCGGCTCGTCGCCGCCCTGCGCCTCTTCGTCGATGTCATGGGCGGGGATGTCCCCTTCTTCCTCCTCTCCTCCTTCAGCGGCGTGGAGTGGCGCGAGGGCTGGGGCGGCATCGGCGGCGTCTACACCGCCCGCGGCATCCTCAAGAACCGCCTCCAGGGACAGGTGAAGGCGCTGGCCAACGGGGAGCTGCGCTGGCGCTTCCTCTCGGTGGCACCGTGGAACCAGCGGCTCGACTTCACCCTCGTCGGCTTCCTCGACGCCGGACAGGCCTGGGCCGACCTGCGCTTCCTCGACACCGGGCTCCCGCGCTACGCGGGCGGGGGTGGGCTGCGCATCGCCTGGGAGGACAACTTCATCCTCCGGCTCGACTACGGCGTCAGCCCCAGCGACGGCACCTCGGGCTTCTACCTGGACTTCAACCACCTGTTCTGATCACTGCTCCAGTGCCCGTTCGATCCGCGCCCGCAGCGCGTCCTCCGAGAGGGCTCCGCGCTGCGCGTCCACCACCCGCCCCTCCCGATCCAGGAAGTAGAGCGTCGGCAACGCCGTGACCTGGAACGCCGCCGCCATCTCGTCCGGCGCATACACCACGTACGGCGCCAGCTCCGGCATCCGGCTGATCACGAACTCCTCGACGAACAGCGGCGCATCCGGCATCTCGTCCCGGCTCGCCGCCACGAAGACCAGCCCCTTCGACTCGTACTCCTTCGCCAGCTTGATGAGATGGGGCATCTCTGCCTGGCACGGCGGGCACCACGTCGCCCAGAAGTCCAGCATCACCACCTTGCCCCGCAGATCCGACAGCGACAGCTTCTTGCCGTCGTACGTCTGCATCGGCATGGACGGCGCCGTCGTCCCGTCCGACGCCAGCCGCGCCCTCAGCGCCTCCTGCACGCCCAGGTACCCCAGCCCCGCAAGGCCCAGCAGCGCCGTCACCACCAGCAGCACCTTGCTCCACCCCTGCCGCTCGGGCCCCTGCCCGCCTCCAGCGCCCGCCTGCTCCGGCCCCGGCTGCCCTCCGGCGTCTCCGTTCCGCTGCTCCGTCACGTGCCTGCGCTCCTCGTCGTCTTCAGCACCCGGTGCACCTGCTTCAGCACCCCACGCACCCCTCGCCTCACCCCCGGCCTCCTCACCACCCACTCCGCCACCCCTGGCCCATACCGGTAGTAGACCCGGATGAATTCCCGCCCCAGCCCGTGGCGCCGCAGAACCTCGTCACGGAACTCCCGGAACGCCACCAGCTCCGGTGCCCCCTCCCCGAACGCCGCCGTCACCACGAAGCACCCGCCCGCCGGCGAAATCCACATCAGCCGGTTGTTCGTCAGGTTCAACACCACCTTCAGCTCGCGCGCCTCGGTGTACAGGAAGACCAGCAGGTCCCTCCTCGCCACCGGGAACTCCTCGCCGCTCGCCTCCTCGAACTCGATGCGCGAGCTGCCCGAGCCCCTCACCTCGTCCACCGTGAAGAAGTAGCGCCGCGAGCTGCTCTTGTGCTCGATCTCCAGCCCGCGCAGCTCGCCGAAGTACGCGAGGAAGGGCGTGCCGCAGGCCGGGCACACGTAGCGCCGCGTCCCCGGCCCCGGCACGTATCCGTAGTCGTTGATGCGCTTGCAGCCCGTGTTGGGGCAGATGAGCTTCACCTGCGCCACCGACTCCTGCCGCGGGTCGTACCGCGAGGCCCCCGATGTCCGGTCATACACCGGCTCGAGCACCGTCTCCTTCGACCCGATCGCCCGCGTGGGGTGCGCCAGGCGCTCCAGCTCCACCGCCCGCCGCCACGCCTCCTCCGCCTGCACCAACCGCCCGCCCACCGTGTGGCACAGCGCCTCGCCGTGCGCCTTCAGCGCCGCGAGGATCCGCTCCGTGGCCTCCCAGTGCCCCGCCTCGCGCGCCACCGCCAGCGCCTGCGCCAGCACCTTCTCCATGTCCGGCAACAGCGCCTCGGCCGCCTTCCGGGCCGGATCCTCCGCCCGGTGGTACACCGGTGGCTCCGGAATCCGGGCGAACAGCGCCAGGGCCTGCGCGCGCAACTGCTCCTGCGCTTCCTGCGCTCGCGGGAGGGAGATCGTCGCCGCACGCTGCTGGGCGGCCTGGAAGAGCTCGTCGGGCTGCAAGGCCGCGCACATTAGAGTCCCCCCCGCCCGCTGTCAGCGCTCTTCCCCTCCTCCTGCCAGAAACTGGCCGACTCCCCCGCCCCCGTGTAAGAGGGAGTAGGAGGATGTGAACCATGGGCTTCTTGAAGTTCCTGGTATGGACGGGCTGTGCGGTAGGACTCGGAGTCTTCCTGGCGATCGGAGAGATCGATGGGCGGCCGCCGATGGAGTACGTGCAGCGGGAGTGGAAGCGCCACGTCCAGCCGGCGAAGGTGGAGCGGGTGAAGGGCGAGCTGCGCGACGCGCTCGACGAGGCCAAGGACGCCGTCAACCGGACGACGAAACAGGCCGCCGCGGCGCCGCGGGAGCGCATCACCAACGAGGACCGGGCGGCGATCGACCGCATCATCGCCCAGAAGAAGTAGGGTTCCCTACCCTTGCCGACCGCCCCGCTTCCCCTCCGGTCCCCCCCTCCCTAGCTTCTTCCGAGGGCGGGCGGGGTCGGAGGCGGGACGATGACAGGTGGACGGTGGTGGAGGGGTGTCTCGCTGGCAACAGCGTTGTGCTGCGCCGTGGGTGCGCCGGCCTGGGGCGCGAAGCGGGGTGAGCCCGAGCGGCTGTGGGTGGAAGCGCAGCAGCGCTCCGTCCGCGAGGAGCGCTCGGCGCTGAGCCAGGTCGCCCGCTCGGCCATGCCCGCGGTGGTGTCCATCACCACGACGCAGCCGGGCACCAACGCCGAGGGCGAGCAGCAGAAGGGCATCGGCTCGGGCGTCATCATCCATCCGGACGGCTACATCCTCACCAGCGCCCACGTGATTGAGGGCGCGGAAGGCATCTCCATCTCGGTGCTCTCCGAGCGGGGCTACCCCGAGGAGTACCCCGCCGAGCTGGTGGGTGAGGACGAGCGCACGGACTTCGCGCTGCTGAAGATCGACGCGGGCCGCAAGCTGCCGGTGCTGAAGCTGGCGTCGGCCTCGCGGGTGGACGTGGGCGACTGGGTGGTGGTGATCGGCAACCCCTTCGGGCTGACGCACTCGGTGACGGCGGGCGTGGTGAGCGCCAAGGGCCGCACGGACGTGACGCCCAACGGCCGCGACGGGGATTTCGACTACATGCAGGTGGACGCCTCCATCAACCCGGGCAACTCGGGCGGGCCGGTGCTGGACGTGCACGGGGACGTGGTGGCCATCGCCAACGCCGTCAACGTGGCGGGCCAGGGCATCGGCTTCGCCATCCCGGTGGACATCGCCAAGGCGGTGGTGCCGCACCTGCAGAAGTACGGGCGCGTGCGCCGCGGGTGGATGGGCGTGTCCGTGCTGGACTGCACCCCGGACGCCATCGAGGCCTACGGGCTGGCGCGCACCCGGGGCGTGGTGGTCTCGGAGGTGACGGATGGGGGCCCCGCCTCGCGTGCCGGACTGCAGGTGGGCGACGTCATCGAGGGCCTGGACACCTCGAAGGTGGACCGTGCCGCCCGGCTGCGCTGGCAGGTGGCCTCCCGGGGGGTGGGCCGCAGCGTGATGCTCCGCGTGCGCCGCGGGGAGCGGCCCCTGAAACTGAGGGTGAAGCTCGAGGAGCTCCCCGGCGAGGCCCTGGAGCTCGCCCCTACCCTCGCGGCGCCCTCGAAGGGGACCCCCCCGGGGGAGGAGCCGGGAATGGGGGGCAGCGGACGCCCGGACGCTCCCTCGCCCTGAACCGGAAAACGGGGGATGCGCCCGCATCCCCGCCTGCCTCCTTGCGTTCCGATACGGCCAGCGCTACAGACAGCGCCTTTGCATGTACGCCCCGCGGGTTCCCCATGGTGACGCGAGGCACCGTTATCGAAACACAGGAGCATTTCCATGGCTGAAGCACAGAAGACGACCTTGAAGAACTGGCCGCGCGTGGCCAAGGCCGGTGGCAAGAAGGCCTGCAGCGTCGAGGGTTGCAAGCGTCCCTACCGCGCCAAGAGCTACTGCTTCTTCCACTTCAAGAAGTGGCGGCAGGGTGAGCTCCCCCACTCGCGTTACCGCACCTGCTCCAAGCCGGACTGCCGCGTGAAGACGTCCAAGGCCGGTCTGTGCGAGAAGCACTACGCCGAGACGTACAAGAAGGCCGACGCCGCCGCCTAGCCGTTCTGGCCGGGGCCTCGCGAGGGCGCTCCCTTCCCGGGAGTGCCCTTGCCCCCGCCCATCGCTCGTCCCACGTGCTTGAAGGCCGTGAGCCACAGCTCCGCCTCGCGCTGGGTGAGTTCCGCACGCAGCAGACTCCGCTCCAGCTCCATCAGGATGTGCTCCGGCGCCTGCGGGTTGAGGAACTGCGCCTCCAGCATCACCTGGCGCATCCGCTCGCCCAGCGCGCGCACCGTCCCCATCTTCGCACCCTCGTGCTCCGGGGCCACCGGCGCCACCGCCTCCGCGGGCTTCCGGCCCTCGCGCGAGCACAGGTAGAGCAGCACCGCCGTCGCCTGCGCCAGGTTCATGGACGGCTGCACCTCGCTGGTGGGGATGACGAGGAAGTCCGTGCAGAAGGCCAGCTCCTCGTTGGACAGCCCCCGCTGCTCGCCGCCCATCACCAGCGCCACCCTCCCCCGCCGGCTCTGATCCGCCAGCCGCGCCGCCGCCTCCTCGGGGGTGAGCGCCGAGCGCCCCTCGATCTGGGTGCGAGAAGTGGTGCCAACTGCGTACACGCAGTCCTTGAGGGCCTCGGGGAGGTTCCGGGCCACGGCCATGGCGTCCAGGACGGAGTCGCTTTTGACGGCGAGCCGCTCGGCCGCTCGGAAGGCGTAGGTGGCGGGGTCGGAGAGGATGAGGCGGGAAAAGCCGAAATTGGCCATCACCCGGGCCACGGCCCCCAGGTTGTCCGGTGATCGCGTCTGGTGGAGGACGACGGTCAAGTTCACAGCGGGAAGCATGCCTCCGAGTTTAGCTTTCCGTGTCAGACCCGCATCGGTATATTCCCGGGTGATGCGTCGCTGGGTCGCAAGCCTACTCCTCTCCCTCGTAACCCTGACCGGTTGTGGCGTCGGGGGTGCTCCCGTGCGCGCTTCTCTGGGCGCGCGTCAAGCACTCACCAGTCCGCCCGAACTGCTCGAGTTCGAGACGTCCTCCACCCGCCTGGAGCTGTACCGCGAGGTGGCCCGCATCTCCGAGATGGAGGCGGGCCAGGCCGCGCAGGCACCGGTGCTCTTCCCCATCACCCAACGCGGTGAGCTGGTGGCGGCGCCGGGTTTCGAGGCGCGGACGGATCTGCTCCAATCGCCGGATGCGGGAGCGCCGCTGCAACTGAGCTTCGATGGGCGTGCGGGCGAGCGCTGGCCGGAGGATCGGCGCGAGGGCCTGCAGGGCCTGTCGGAGCGCGAGGCGGCCGAGCTGGTGGCGCGGACGCTGCTGGCGCACTGGAGAATCAACCCGGCGGGAGTGGTGCAGGTGGACCGGGCCTCGGGGGCGCCGTACGCGGCGGCCTACGTGGACGGCATCCTGCGCATCAACCCGGCGTTCCTGTACATGGCGGCGGCCCAAGGTCCCGCTTCCCTGCCGGGCGCGGGCCAGTAGAGTCGCGCCTCCTTCCCGCCCCGCTTCGGGGCCGAGGCGCCTCCTGTGAACACCTCCGCACTCCACGCGCAGCTTCCGCATACGCTCCGGCAGACGAGCCTGCCGCCCTCCCTGGGCCAGCACTACCAGGGCAAGGTCCGTGACACGTACCGCCAGGGAGACCGGCTGGTGCTGGTCACCTCGGACCGGTTGTCGGCGTTCGACCATGTGCTGACCACCATCCCCTTCAAGGGCGAGGTGCTCAACCGGCTGGCGACGTTCTGGTTCGAGCGCACGAAGCACATCGTGGCCAACCACGTGCTGGACGTGCCGGACGCGAACGTGACGGTGGCGCGCGCCTGCGAGCCCTTCGCGGTGGAAGTGGTGGTGCGCGGCTACCTGACGGGCAGCCTGTGGCGCGACTCCCAGAAGGGCACGCACACGGCCTACGGGGTGCCCTTCGCGGACGGGATGCGCAAGGACGAGGCGTTTCCGTCCCCCATCATCACCCCGTCCACGAAGGCGCAGTACGGCCAGCACGACGAGCCCATCTCCGAGCAGGAGATTCTCGCGAAGAACCTCGCGAGCGCACGCGACTGGGCGCGCATCACCGAGGCGGCGAAGGGGCTGTTCCTCGAGGGCCAGAAGTGGGCGCGCACGCGCGGATTGATTCTGGTGGATACGAAGTACGAGTTCGGCAAGGTGGGCGATGAGCTGTACGTCATCGATGAGATCCACACGCCGGACTCGAGCCGCTACTGGGTGGCGGACGAGTACGAGGCGCGCTTCGCCAAGGGCGAGGACCAGCGGATGCTGGACAAGGAGAACATCCGCCAGTGGCTCATCCGCGAGCGGGGCTTCCAGGGCCACGGCACGCCGCCGGCGATTCCGGATGAGGTGCGCGTGTCGCTCGCGGAGAAGTACCTCGCGGCCTACGAGCGGATTACCGGCACGCCGCTGGAGCTGAACGTGGGCGACGTGCACGCGCGCATCGAGAAGAACCTGAAGGCGCGCGGGTATCTCTGAAGCCTCCGGCGGCGGGTTCGACTCCCGCCGCCTCCAATAGAGGGTGCCCGCCGCCTTGCGTCGAACCCACTCCTAACGAGGAGGCGTGGAGCATCTTGGGGAACCAAATCGGTTCTGCGTATAGGCAGGATAGAGGCCG
Source organism: Archangium gephyra (assembly GCF_049060025.1). Taxonomy (GTDB): domain Bacteria; phylum Myxococcota; class Myxococcia; order Myxococcales; family Myxococcaceae; genus Archangium; species Archangium gephyra_A. Next base: position 9,825,172 of record NZ_JBMEQQ010000002.1, on the reverse strand, counting down.
TGTTGAGGGGGAGGGCTGGTGTAGAGGGGCCGAGGAGGGCCGCTGACGGGTGCCGGCCGAGCTGTGAGCCGGGCCGGGGCAAGCCCAACCTTCGTCTCGGTGATGTTCTGGGAGCGATCACACTTGGACGCTTCCTGCCTCGCAGCTGTCTGGGACGCCTCATGGCGAGGTCAACGCCGGAGCGATTTCATGAGTTCTTGCGCGGGATCTTTTCGCGAGTCGTCGCCCTGGATTCCCATCATGTCCTCCAGCCAGGCACTCTCAAGCGCATTCAGCGCACGCGCTCTGTCATCATCGAGGAGCAGGTAACGCTCGATTCGAATGAGTGCCATGAGCGCCTCGTACTGCTCAAATGGCGAGTCGGGTTGTTGGATGGACTGCAGGATGAGGTCCATGCTCAAGAGAACGACAGGAACCTCGACCTTCCGGCAAGCCGCCAGCGCCGCAATCCGCGCACCTTCCGGGTTCTCATGCTGGAGGTAGAGCTCTTTCAGGTCATTCGCCGTGAAGAACACTTCGGGGATCACGCTCATCATGCGCGCGACCACTCCTTTCATGAGCGTCGTCCGCTCGTCACCTGACGGGAGCCGCTTGCGCAACTGCGTGTAGTCCGCCGCGAGCCGCAGCAGGCGCGAGCGCACCTCCTCCTTCACCTCGCAGCCGCCTGACGTCTCCTCGAACTTCTCAATCGGGACCGGGGTTGCGCTTCTGCCCACGGTCTTGGCGAGACGGCGGGCCTCTTCCTGCTGCATGGAGGCATCCCCGTAGACGACAGCAAACCGTGCAGACGTCCCCTGACGTGCGCGGACCACGCGGAGCCGGTCCCGGTTGAGCTTGATGCGACCGCTGACGGCCAGTGCCTCCCGCTGGGCGAGGTACGCGTCCACGGTCGCGGCACACTCGGCGTGTTCACTCAGGAGGACGACGTACCCGGTCACCTGGAGCGTGAGCTCGACTTTGGTGCCACGAAGCACTCGAGCCCCAGCGGAAGGCGCCTGTGCAGCGACGATTTCCCCGCGGAGCCCTTCTGCTTGGGGCTCGGGCCAGACGGCTACCAGCCCGACGTCCTCAAGTGCGGCGCGAGCTTCCGACCAGCCCCGCCCCACTACGTCGGGAACGTCGATGAGGCGCGCGTCAGGCGCCTCCCATCTGAATTCCACCCTGCGATTCAGGGCAAAGCACGCCTCGGTGTCTTCCGTGCAGCGCGGCCGCGTCTCGCCGTAGCCGATGGTTTCGAGGCGGGAGGCGGGCACGCCCAGCGCTACGAGGTCCCGCTTGACCGACGCGGCAATCCTGTTGCTGAGCACCAAGTTGTAAGCATCCTCACCCTGGGCGCTGGCGTGCCCCTCGATGATCACGCGCGCACCGTCGGTACGGTCGCTGATACAGCGAGCGTAGTGCTGGAGCAGGACCCGCTCCGGCCCGCGGAGCCGGGTTTCGTTGAATCCGAACTGTAGCGGAGTCAGCTCGGTCAGCTCGCACCTGGGGGGCAGCCGTATCACCGTGACATCGACCCGGCTGCCGACGCTCGCCCGGCTCCCCTCGCTGGGTGACTGCGAGCTGACCACGATGTCCGGGGAGTTGAGCCGCACGTCCGGCGTCTGCCCCCGCACCTTGCCGAGCCGCAGCCGTGCTTGCTCAAGGAGGCCCTCCGCCTCGCTCACGCTCCGGGTGACCAGGTCGGGCACCTCCGCGCGCTCTACTGTGCCCATCTTCCACTGTAACTCCACCCTGCGATTCCGGGCCCGACACGCCTCCGTCGTCTCACTGCACAGCAGCTTGGACGTGCCCGCCCCTTGCGTCTCGATGCGGGAGGAGCTGACGCCGAGGGAGACAAGGTATTGGGCGACCTGCTGGGCCAGCGCCTTGCTGGCGCCCTGAACGGCCACCCCGCGCTCCTCCCCCTCCGCGTGTCCGGTGATGAGCAGTATGTCTGGAGCAGACCGCTTCTTGACGCAATCCGCGACGTGCTTGAGTTGCTCCCGCACCCTGCCGGAAAAGCCATCGACCCCATACGCGACCCGGACCGGCTCGAACGCGTCGCACCTACTAGGGATGTCACGCACGAGGGGCCAGAGCCGCACCTCCTTCGGGGAGATGGTGAGCAGGGTGGTGCCGTCCAGGCTGAGACGCGCGTCCGTGACACCGTCGTGATGAATCCCCTCCACGAGGAGCTCGCGTGTTTGCGCCTCGTGGAGGGAGATGCGTCCGTTGAAGTCTCGCTGGACCAGCAGGAGGCCCCACGGCGTGGCGCTGGCATGCAGGCGGCCCCCGCCCGCCTGGAGCCAGAAACGCGGCTCACCCAAGCGTGCGTCCCACCCCAGCACCCTCCCGTCCGCCGTGGTGTTCAGCAGCAGGGAGCTGTCATCGCTCGTGAACGCTGGCCGGCCTGGGTCGAAGGGCGGCTCCCCGGGCACCATTCCCCCCTGCCGCAGGGTGAAGGGAACCCGTACCGACCGCTCCACATCCCACGCCACCCACTCCCCCGTCTCCTCACCGATGAGCACCCGGTCGGCGGAAGGGAATGCCGCAGTGGAGAACCTCGCGCCCTGCGGCTGCCGCCGGTCGATTGCCCAGCGTGAGGTGCCGGACGGGACGTCCCAGACCCGAGCGGTGAACGCGCCGAGCCCGAGCAGGCGCTCGCCGCCGGCACTGAAGCGCAGCAGCGACACGTCCTCATCGGAGCGTAGAATGCGTGGTTCGCCGCCGGAGCGGACATCCCACAAGCGCACCCCACCGCCCTTGGAGGCAATGGCGAGCACGTTGCCCGTCGGGGCAAACGCCAGGGCCGTGATGGGGCTCCGGCGCCCGGGAGACACCTCCTTCCAAGGTCCTGTCGGTGGCTCCACCCACTGCACCACTCCGCTCTCCAGCCCCAGGACGAGCTGCTTTGCGTCCGGGCTCAGCGCCACTGCCGCGATGCGCGGGGGCTCCGCGGGGGGCTCCACCCTCGGGGTGCACAATACCCCCACGAGGGCCGCGCTCGCGCATGCGGCTACGAGGCGCACCTGCCGCGGCCGGAACGCAACCCACCCACGTACCCGCGCCCTCATGCGCTCGCGAAGCCTCCGCGGAGCACGGCTTGCCGCGCTCACCTGCAGGGGCGACGGCATGACTCCGACGTGGCGGAACAGGCGCCGTAGGATGCCCGGCGCCTCGAGCACCGGGGCCTCGATGCGCGCGCCCGCCATGAAGCCGACGAACACCGCGTCCCTCATCGGGCTCTCCGGCGAAGCCGTCTGGAGGAGCTGCAGCGGGTTCCAGGCCTTGAGGCGCAGACCTCCGCGGGCCCCGTCCGGGCCCCGCCCTTGTCGCGCGAGGGTCCTCTGGGCCAGCAGCGCAAGCCTCTCCCTGAGGCAGCGCCGGACAGCGCGCTCCTGGCCAGCGGTGAGCTGGGTGAGCAGGGTCCTGCGGAGCCATTCAGGCATCACCCCATACTGGAACCAGGGAAGGCGAGCCAGCCTGGGCAGGTGGACTGGAACGGACAACTCGCCACCGGAGCCGTCCAACACCTTGGGCACAGTCCGCGCCAGGTACAAGGTGAGGTCCCATTCCACCTCCGGGTAGGCCGCGCATGCCGCGAGCCACGTGAACGCGGAGGGGCCTAGGTAGGCGCGCAGCTCCCGCAGCAAACGTGCAATCACCCCGGCATCGGGTGCCGCGCTCTCGAGCCAGCGTTCCGGGTTCCGCCGAATGGACGGGGGAAAGGGCCGCGTGAACTCCGCGCGTGCCTGCGGGCGCGCCATCCCCCCACCCTCGCTCCGCGCGAACGCGACGAGCGCCTCGGGCTCCAGGGGGATGACCGCGAAGCCTTCCTGCTCAACCGCCAGCTCCTCCCTTCCCCAATGGGCCACGGGCGCTGGCGTGAGGAGGACCCTTCGGGGAAGGCGGCGGAAGTCAGCGAGCCAGTGCGCGGGCTTCGCCATGAGTGGGTCGAGGACGGTGCGTGCCTCGGCCACGAGAACGACCATGGAGGCGTGGTGACGCGCCAGGAGGCGCGCGAGAGGAATCGGCGTGCGCTCGCCGTCGGCGGCGAAAGCTGTCCTGGGGTCCTCGACAAACGTGTAGCGAGCCACCGCCACGTGGCGCTTGCCGAGTTCTTCGAGCAGTCCCTCGACGAGGCGGGCCTGATGATCCTGGGGAGCCCGGCGCTGGACGAGGAAGAAGTAGTGCGGGATGGTCTTCCGCGAGGAGAAGAGCGGCAGGCTGAACCCCGCACCACGGGCAGCCGCCTCGGCCGTCCTCCGTGCGTCGAACTCTGGCACCTGCAGCAGCTCGCGAGGACGCCGGAGACCCGCCGCGAGGTCCCTCAGCCGCGTGTCCTCCAGCCAAAGAGCATCAGAGGGCTCAGGGTCGAGATGCACGAAATCCGGTCGTTCGGCCTCTGGGAGCTTCTGGAGGACCAGGCGGCGAACCCTCCAGGCGAGGAGCGACCAGAGCCCGAAGACGACGAGGCCCCCGATGACGCCCAGGAGCCCCCCGCGCCTCCAGTCCAACACAGGACTCTGAGACCCGCTCAGGACGGAGGGCGAGAACGTGCGTGGCGCCTCGACGCGCAGCCACGTCTGGGGCGACGATGGGGGATCCGTGGACGCGGGGGTGGATGCGGGGGTGGATTTGGGAGTGTCGGGCTCGGTGGGGGGCACGGGCTTGCCTCCGCAGCGCAATGGGATGTTGCTAATTACGAACCAGAAGAACAGGAGGCAGGCGACCACGGAGAGACCCGCGATGGCCGCCCTCAGAAGCACCCCGAAGGTGGGGGGAGGCGGGGGAGGCGGGGGAGGCGGGGGAGCCGCGAAGTGCGCCTGGACGACCTTCCCGAAGCGAGCTTGTTCTTCGGGGGACGTGCAGAACAGCGGCCCCAGGTGGGAGGTGAGTGCCTGGACGTCCCCGTCGATCCGCACACCCCGGCGCTCCAGCTCCACCAGGAGCTGGTGTGCCGCCAGGAACTGGCGCGTGTCGACCTTGAAGCCTGCGTCGCGCAGTTGTGCGGTGAGCAGCGGGAGATCCAGCGTCGGTTTCATGTGTCAGCCGAACTTGAGCTCGTCCTTGATGAACCGCTCCAGGAGCGACCTGACCGCAGGCTGATCGTCCGCGTTCTTCACGAGCGCATGCAGCCCCTGGAACGCGATGGCCTGCGACTCTTTGAGCTTGCGGTCGGACGCCGCCTTCATCTGCCGCATGAAGGTGAGCCACTGCAGCAGCTCCGCAGTGGAGATGCGCCGCTGGAGCTGGGCCTCCTCGCGCAAGTATCTGAAGAACTTCAAGGCATCCTTGAGCAGCGCACCGCCCGGTGGCTTCTCCCCGGGCGTACGGGCGATGAGAATCTCCAGCAGCCGCGTCGCTGAAGGGAAGGGAATGTCGTAGTAGATGCAGCGGCGCAGGAACGGCTCGGGCAGCGCCTTCTCCGAATTGCTGGTGATGACCACGATGGGCCTCAGCGCGTCCGCCATCTTCCCTCTCCCGCCGACGGTCCGGCCACCGAGCTTCCGGGATACGGAAGTACATCTGGTCCAGCTCATTCAGAAGGTCGTTGGGGAAGTCCAGCGGCGCCTTGTCGATCTCGTCGATCAACACCACGCTTCGCCGCGGGCCCCGGTGCCTGTGGCCCGGGGGCAGGAGGGATCTCACGTTCTCCACGGAGCAGGCGTCCAACAGCGCGCGGCCGAGCGCGTTGTACGCGATGTAATCCACGTTGTTCCTGCTGCCCTTGGTGTGCGCCGCGTGGAACCTGCCGATCGCGTCAAACGAGTAGAAGAGGTCCCGTGAGACCGAAGTCGACTTGGTCTCGAACTTCTCGACCTCGAAGGAGGTCACCCCCTCTACGCCCTGGCGGTGCAGTTGCCAAGCGATGCTGGAGGCGAGCTGCGTCTTGCCCGTCCCGGGCTCCCCCGTGACGAGCAGCGGGCGCTGCAGGACAAGCGCCACGTTGACAGCGTTGACCAGGTCATCGTCGGGCACGTAGCCCGATGGATGTTCACCACCCGCGCGCTTCGCCTCCGCCTTGTCCTCCTCCGTCACCAGGCGCTCGATGTCTTTCGTGTAGTGCATGGTCCTCTCGTCATGGCGGGGAGCGGCCGCCGAGGAGCTCCTGTACGTGGTGCGCGAAATGGCTCATCCGGAGCCTACTGTCGCGCAGGCGGTAGCGTGAGCTCTTCACGAGCTCCTGTAACTGCAGCCGCTTCTCCCGGACGAAGGGCCGCACTTCCGGCCGGTCGAGCCAGACGTCGATGTCAGGTCTTCCGATGGGGGCCAGTGCTGGAAGTACGGCCGCTCCCCCCACCATCACCCGACCCGCTGTGTCCGGCGCAACCAGGGAACTCTTCTCGGCGTAGTGGCGCAGGTTCACCCAGAGCAGGAACGGATGGCTCGGAACGATGACCGCGGTCTTTCCACCAGGCCCCGGAAGCCGAAACAGACCCTGCCACGCACTGGCGAGGTTCTCCACGAACCGGCGGCCGCCTTGCGGCAGGTCATCATCCGCGGCCTCGAGCACCAGGACCTGCGGTTGTCCCGGGGATTTGAGGTACTGGGTGAGCTGCTCCTCCGACGCGGTCGAACCGAGGACATGCTGCTTGATGCGCTGGCGGAGCAACGGGGCGCAGTCCTTCACCCTGGCGTAGGGCTTTGGCCACACCAGCTTGTGCTCGGCCAGGCCGGACCTCGTGGCGCCAAGGCACTCCTCGAGGATGGCGGGCTTCACCCGGCGCAGGAAGTCGTTGTGGCTCTCGTCCCCGTGACCATGGACGACACAGATCGGCGTCCGCTCCTGCCGCAGGATGGCGTTGAGGAAATCGTTGAGCGCACCCTCTTGCACGTCGCGGTCACACAGGTACGGAAGCATCTCCGGGATCGACTCTGCCTGCGGGGTGGCCGAGGTACCCAGGCATGCGTGGAGCCGCTTCGCGAGCCGTTTCACGTCCGCGTCCTTCTGCTTGCGCGTCAGCACCTCGTGCTGGAGCCTGAGGAGCGGACGAAGCTCCTCAGGCAGCCGATCGGCTCCGGGGAGCTTTGCCGGCTCGACAAGGACCGGGATGACGAGAACGTCTCGGGGACCGCGAGCGAGCGCCCCATGGACCTCCCTTCGAACCCAATCGCCCTCGTGCTTCAAGCGCCGGAGGCTCCTCCAGTTCGTCCACCCCTTGCCGACGACCACAAGCATGGCGCGGCACGTCTGGACCGCGTCCTGGAGCTCGTTCGGCCAGACCTGACCCGCCTCCAGACGAAGCGAGTCCAGGAACACCTCGAATCTGAGGTCCTCCAGATCGTCCGCCAGTATTCGCGCTGCTTCCCAATCGGAATGCCGGTAGCTGATGAAGATGTGAGGCATGTTCTCGGCCGGTAAGGGCACCCCCGTGTGCTCACTGGGGCCGGTTCGCCGTGATGAAACCACAAAATCCCCATGCTCCCAATCGGCTGAGCCGGGGCCATCGAGGTGCGCGCCCTGGTGCGGCGCCCCTCAGCTCTCGGGCTTCTTCTCCTCCGGGGCTGCAACACGAGTCGATGCCTCTGCGATCCAGGCGGAGTTCTCCGCACGAAACATAGCCTCGGTATCGAGGACGAGCCTGCGCTCGTCCTCTGGCGTCTTCTTGCTGCTGGACCACACCGCGAGCAGATACTCCAGCCGCTCGGCCGCGGCTTGGTAGGTGCTGACGAGGTACTGGTGGCGCCCAGCGGTAGCGAAGCTCGTCAGCCCCATTGCCGCAGTCGACACCACCGCGACCCAGGCTACCATCTGTGCCCCAGACTCCGTGGCGCCGAAGACGCCCAGGAGCGTCCCGATGAGGCCCAGGACGATCCCCACCACCCGATAGCGGCGCACCTTGTTCAGGTGGGCCATCGCCTTCGGCTTATAGAACTTGTTGATCTGCTCCTCGATGCGCAGCGTGATGTACTCATCGATGGTCCTCGTCGCCTTGGCAGGTGAGGCCTTCAGCTCCGCCTCCGTGAGCTGTTCCCGGTCCGGCCCCGCTCCAGCCTTTTCCAGCTTCTGGACCTTTTCGAGCAGCCGCTGCTCAGGTGTTGCCGGCCCGGCCGCGGACTTCTGGTAGGGCTCGACCCCCATCCAGAACAAATAGAGCTGCGACTTGATGGCCTCGGCGATGCCCCGCGCCTTGACCCACCGCGTCTCACGCTCGACCCCCAGGAGCTGCGATGCCAGATACGTGGACACGGCCACGCAGAGCGCGCTCATCCCTGCGACCCACTGGTTGAGCTTGACCGCGTCCGGGACCGGATCTTCGGGTTTCACGACCTGCTGAGCGATGATGCCCGCGATGGCCCCCAGGATGGAGAGCACGCTGACCCACCCATAGGACCGCTCGTGGGTGGCCTTGAGCGTGCGCGCCGTCTTGGCCCAGACGCGATACCGCTTCCAGACAAGCTCTTCCGCGGAAACACCACCAAGCTTCATTGTCGCCATCGTTACGGCCCCATTCTTGCCGGACACCCACTTCACGGACTGCGGACAAGCGGTGCCATCTCTTGTCACAAGACGCGGAGATTGGCGAGCCCCAGCCCAACCCTCCACGGCCCATGAAGATGGATGGGCGGGTGGACGGCTCTGGTATTAAGGGCGCGATGCCCCTGCGAACCCTGATCCTGTTCTTGTCCTCTCCCGGTGACTGCAGCCAGGAGCGCGAAGCAGCGTCCCGGGTCGTCGACAAGCTCAACCGGGACCCGGAGCTGAAGCATCGGTTCCAGCTCCAAGTGGAACGCTGGGACTGGGCGACCAGCAAGCTCCCGATGTGGGCCACGTTGCCTCCCCAGGAGTCCGTCAATCGCGGGCTGCTATCGCCCGAGGCTTGCGACTTGTTCGTCGGAATCTTCCGGGGCCGGATGGGCACGCCGCTGCCTTCGGGCACGTTCCAGAAGCCGGATGGCTCTCCCTATGCATCCGGGAGCGAGTACGAGTTCTACCGGGCCATGGAGGGAGCCCAACACACCCGGGGAGGCAAACCGTCCATCCTCATCTACAGGGGGCCACCCATTCCTCCGGTGGACGACGGCCAGATCCAGAAGTTGGACGCGTTCTTCACCCAGTGGAGCAAGGGCCTGGATGGTACCGCTCAGGGCGGGAGCAACCGGTTTACGGATACCGCGGACTTCGAACGCCAGCTCGAGTTCCACTTGAGGACGTACCTCAGCAAGCAGGCGTCCTGGCTGCACCAGCCATTCGATGAGTGGCTGCGGGAGAGAGCCCAGCGAATCGCCGAGGACGCTGGGCCACGCTATACGCCCGAGGCTCATGTCGACACGCCCGTCATGCGGTGCTTCGACTGGCTCTTGAGGCGCCCCGCGGCCCTTCGGGAGTTGGATGACGCGCTAGCGAAGATCCACAAGTCCATTCGTTACCAGAGCGAGCTTCGCCAGCTTCATGGCCCCGCCCTCGAGCAACTGGCCACCGGGCTCAAGCTGTTGAAGCCGTGGGAAGCCCCACCCGATTTCGAGCAGATCGAGGGAGTCGTCAGCGAGCTTCAGAAGACTTGCGAGGGGCGCTTGGAGAAGGTGGAACAGGCGCTCTCCACTCTTGATGAGACTCGGCGGCTGGAGCCACAGGGCCGCGCTGTGTACGAAGAACACAACGCGCTCTTGTCCGTGCGGGATGCATGCGTCCTTGCGCGCGAGCTCATCCGGCACGATGTCCCGCTCATAAAGAACCCGGTGTTGCTCCTCACCGGGCCTGCGGGACATGGCAAGACCCACACCCTGGTGGATCAAATCAACCGGAGTGTCCGGCAGGGCGGCGTGGCGGTGGGCGTGCTGTGCATCCAACTCTCAGGCTCGGTCGACCTCTGGCGCGACATCCTCGATCGGCTGGGCACCGCGGGCACTACCACCGCAGACCAGTTTCTCCAGGAGCTGTCCAGAAAGGCCCGGGAGCGCAAGTGCATGGCGCTCCTTGTCTTCGACGGCCTCAACGAGACCCACCCGCAGAGTCGGTGGAAGAACCAGCTGCTCGGCATGCTGGGAGATATCCGGAAGTTCGACAACATCGCCGTGGCCTTCTCCATCCGCGACGACTACCTCACCCACACGCTTCCTCAGCTCGCCAACGAGCAACAGCCGCCGTGGACGGAGTTCATCATCAGGGGGTTTGCGAGGGTCGAGCCCGAGGCGTTGGTGAAGTTCTTCGCGTTCTACGGTCTGGATGCACCTGTCGCGCCCCCCATCATCCCGGAGCTGAGCAACCCGCTGTATCTGACGCTGCTCTGCAAGAGCATGCAGAGGCGCTCCCATGCCGCGGGGTCACTGCCCTCCTGGCTGGATGTTCACGATAATCTGATCGAGTACCTTGAGAAGGCCGCTCATCAGAATCCACAGCTCGGGTTGGAGCCCACCCTGCGGGACCCCATCCGTCGTGTGTTGGGACACCTGGCGGACGCCATGCTGGCAAGTGATGCGTTCTCGATTCCACGCTCACAAGCTGAGTTGCTGGCTGACAAGGTTGCCAATGGCCGATTCCTGATTGGGTTCCTCATCTCCGAGAAGGTTCTCCTTCAGAGCCCCCGCCGTAACCCCGAGGACGAGGAGAAGCTCCATTTCGCGTTCGAGCGGCTCTCCGAGACCTTCCTCGCTGCTCGCATGCTCGACCGCATCTCGCCAAGCGGCGGCCGGATAAGCAGATGGAGAGTCGCATGGGAGTTGTTCCGCTTCGGTTCGCTTCACCCTTTGCTCTCGGAGCAGCCCGGCCCCCCGGAGAACCGGGAAGGCCTTCTCAAAGCGCTGGCACTGCTGCTGCCGCGCAGAGCCGGGCGGAGCTTCCCGGACTGCCTTCCTCCCTTCACCCGGGTTTCCAAACCCCGCGTCGCGCAAGCATTCATCGACAGCCTGCTCTGGAGGAACCGCATCGACGAGTTCGGAAGTAAGCCGGAGCAGCTCTCCCGCCTCATCAGCAAGTGGGCGCCTGAGTTCTGGTGGACAGATGAAGTCGCGCTCGACTTCCGCATCCGCCTCGCGCTCATCCCCGGGCATCCACTCGGAGTCATGAGCTTGCATGAGCAGTTGATGAGCTACGACTCGCCTGGGAGCCGGGATGCTGACTGGTCCATTCCTCTGTTGCAGTTCTGGGAAGACGAGAATTCAAGCATCGCCATCCTCGTGCACTGGACCGGCAAATACGCCTTTGAGGCATTGACTCGGGACGTGGCTTTCCCGACTGCACTGATCCTTGGATGGATCTGCACCACGTCCCTCCTTGACCTGCGGGAGCAGGCGACCCGCGGTCTGGCACGTGTGCTCGCCGCGTGTCCTGAAATCACGGCGGAGGTGCTCGACGCGTTCGGCCCGGTGAATGACGCCTATGTCGCCGAAGCGATCCTGCACGCCACCCTGGGCGTTGTGCTGCAGAGCAGCGACAGCACCTTCACGCAGAGCATCGGCCGGAAGGTGTACCAGCAGCAGTTTCCTCCAGGAGGACCGCGCTGGTGCCACCTTCTGATCCGCCACCTTGCACAACAGATCGTGGAGCATGCGGCCCAGCATGGTGGGCTTTCGGATCTCGACCTCGCGGCGGCTCGCCCGCCGTACCGGAGCCATCTGGACCTGGAGCACGTCCCTTCGCGCGAAGGGCTGAAGCAGCTCGACAAATCACGCGGCTTCTGGAGGATCATTCACTCGTGCACCACCCACGACTTCTTCCGGTACAAGCTGGGAGGTAATGCAGGCCGCGGGAAGTTCATGTCCACGCCTGTTCCTGGCTCCACGGAACCTTCGCGGCCCTACCTGGCCCCGAGCAGCCACTTTTCTTCCAGAACGAACCCGCGCTCCTTCGATCTGGCACTCATCGGAAGGTTCATCGCTCACTACACCCGAAGCCTCGGCTGGACGGCAGAGCGTTTCGAGTTTTTCGACTGTACCATCGTCGACTCGAGCCACAGATTCCGCGAGCGGCAAAAGCCAGAGCGGATGGGCAAGAAGTATCAATGGATTGGCTGGAGGACGATACAGGCGTTTCTGGCCGATAATTACCCTCTCATCTACGACACCAACGACTATAACGTCGACCTCGAGACCACCCCAGAGCCTAAGATCTACGGGAACCTCTCCGATCTGGACGAGTCGCTCCTGGATCCTGTGTCCTGGCTCGTGAAGCCGCACGAGCCGGGGAACCCGGACAGCGCTGCATCGTTGTTCCGGTCAAGACAGGGGGGGATCGACCCAGACAGGGTTACTTTGCCACGCCCCTGGCCGGAGCCAACGGAATCATCCGCCAAGGCATGGCTTCAGGATCCGCAAGCCGATCTTCCGTTCATCTCCCTCCTCCGCATTCCCCCTCCAGAGCTGGCCACCACGCCTGGAGGGCCCTGGCTCCGGACCTCCGTGGAATCAGCTCTGGACTCCGACTCCCAATGGTATCCCGGTCGCTGGGCGGAGTCGGAGCATGCCGCCAGCATCTGGTGGATGGGCCAGCCCAGACTCATCCTCGCCTCGAGCTTTCCCGCCCTTCAGCACGCACTCAACGACGCCCAGGTCCAAGAGCAACTGCAATCTCTCGGGCGCCCAGACTGTCCAAGCGCAGCGGGCTCCCTGGCACACTGGCAAACCATGACTGGCGAGCTCGCCGAGGGGTTCGTCGACGAGACCCGCTCCTGGAGGTCAGATGAGTACTTTCCCGTGCCGTATGCCTCCCTCTTGGGCGAACTCACCCTAGGAGAGGAAGGAAACACAGTCACCCTGCCCACCCCCTGGGTCATCCAACAATGGAACCTGAAGCTCGACCTCAGGTCCCATGGATACAGGCTCCCGGATGGCCGGCTGCTATTCGTGAATCCAGGGCTCGGCGGTGGTCACGATGTGGTGTTCGCCTCCCTTCCCTTGCTCAGCAAGCTCCTGGCTCAATCCGGATGGGCCCTTGTTTGGTCGGTTCACGGAAACAGGCATGCTCAGTGCAAGGGTGACATGAACGGCATGGTGGAATTGTACCAGGTGGTGTGGCTCGACGGTGACACGCCTCGTGTTGCCTGGAGCGCCCGAATCCTCGACCCGCACCTGTGAGGGCCATCTGAGGGGTGCGACGCGTCACCCTCCTTTCAGGTGTGTGACGAACGACAGCAACAGGTCCTGGATGGTGGAGATATCATTGCAATCCTTCAACTCGACATAGATCGCGCCACCGAGGTCCGGGGGCATCGTTGCGCCCTTCTCGCGGATGGTCAGCGTGCGCCTTGGGCCCTTGGCATGCATGAAGAAGCCCGCCTCGAAGATGGCGTTGTCCGAGCCGAGGAGCGGCTTTCCCCACCCCACCATCTAGGAGATCATCACGAGTGAACAGGAAGAAGGTGCTCTCAACGTAGTTGTCGCGGTAGTCCGGACTCAAGCAGTCGGCCTGAACTAAGACATTGCAAGGGACGGGGCTGGTGCAGAGGAGCCAGGGAGGGCCCACTAATGAGCGCCCCGCTCAGTTGGCATCCCCCACCGCTCTCATCCTCCCTTCCTCTCCTTTTGCCTGTGAGTAATCGCCTTGCGAAGCCCTCGTGCAACGTCAGTGAATGCCGCGTCGCGATCATCCCATGACTTGATGGATTTACTGTCCTTCGGCAGGGCTTGGAACTGGCCAAACGGCGCCGTACGCCAGTCGCAATCACGCAAGATGATCGGAATCACTACTGCGGATCCGTCCTCGTGGCGCTCCAAGGCACGCTTCATCTCCTTGGCGAAACAGTAGTCTGACGCAATGAAATCAGCACTTATGAGCAAGAGGATGATATGGGCCGACTCAAGATGGCGGTCGATGTCGTCGGCCCATTTCTGTCCTGCGATGATTTCACGATCATGCCAAAGGCGGATCAAGCCTTCTCTTTTGAGCAAGGATAGATGCTTCTCAAGATCCTTACGGAAAGCTTCGTCCTCGTGGGCATAGGAGATAAAAAGGTCCACGCCATCAATAGCGGGCTCCTCGTCCTTGTTGGAGTCTTCACCGCCAAACATTTCCTTCAAAGTGGACCCACGCTCACTCAATATACCCAGGGCGTGCGAACTTTCCGTATCCAACATGTCGAGCTGGGCCAAGGCTTTGTCCCGCTGCTCAAGCGACATGCGTTGAGTCCGAGCCGCATCCTCCAGCGTTTGCCGATAGAAATGAAAATACTCACGCAGCCGCACGAAGTACTCGTCAATACCGTTCTTGAAGTCAGTCGCCAGGAAGTCATCAAACCCCACGGCGATCTCCTCCACGCTTTGATGCGCGGCCTGTTTGACGTGATGAGAAACCTCTTCGAGAGAGACGGTGTACTTATCCTTTCCTTTCACGGGGTATTTTACCTCGTGCTGCCACAGATGAAGTGTGTACCATCGAGTTTCATAGCGAGTGCGATACTCGATCTCGCCTGGCTTGATTTTCGTTAGTCGCTTGGTGGAGCTGATCTTCTCAAGGGGGTTGGCGAGTTGTGGACGCGGGAACTCAAGGGCCACATCAAACTGGCGCTTGATCCTTTCCGCCGCGCGTTGAAGAATAGGCTGCGTTTCTGTTTTGAGAACCTGCTCAAATTCGCGCCTCGTCGCCTCGACACGTCGATGGGTTATCTCCAGGGCCTGTCCGATCTGAGGACGAATCCTGCCCAGTGCAATATTGACGGCGTAGTCCGCGAAGTCTTGAGCATCCTCCGGGGAGTCGAATTCGACCATTCGCGAGATTCCACCCAGCGGATCGCCAAGACTCCGGGCGACGAAGCGCTTGCCTCGTTTCAAGAACCCTTGGATGGGCGAGGCGTCGCTGTCTTCTTTCTCCTTGAAGACGAGGAGGACGTCTTGCTCGATGACGGGCTGAAGTCTCCTCCGGAAAACATTGAGATGATCGCGAAGGTCGCTTTCGACAGCGGCGAGACGCTTGTCCACATTGCGCCTGCTTTCCTCTAGGCTGCGAAGTTCTTGGTCAAGAGTCGTGAGTTCGGTCTCGACAGTAGTCGCGCTCGTGCGGATAGCCTTGTGGCGCATTCGCGCGTCATTGCGGAGGGTTGTGAGATGGGCTCGGGCGACGGAAATCGCGACCCGCAGCGCCCGAGGGGCAACTTCCGCGAGAAGCCGTTCGATGGCTTGCGACAGGAAGACGTCGAAGCCCGAACGCCCCCATAGCTTACGAGCACGTTTCGCGAGCTCATCACCCGTTGCCTCTTGAAGGTCCTCTTCCCATTGTGTCGCGCCAAACACCAATGGAGCTAGAGCGATCGCAGTGGGCCATGTGCACACGTCCTCGGTTCGCTCAGAACGCTGTCCGTGCTCACGCAGGAAGTCAGCTGCTCGAAAGGCACGCTTCGCGGAGATTTCGAAAATCCGGTTTCCTGGCAGTGGCTTCTTGAAGTTCAAATGGCCAGTGATAAATTGGCGAACCTGCTCACTCGTCATCCCCTTGTCGTCACGCTCATCGATCTTGTTGACGATGACGAAGATGTTCTCCTCGCCCACGATTTGCGCGACGGCTTGAACTTCCTTGCTGACGAGTTCGGCCGCTTGGGCACTGAGTTGCGTGAAGTCGAGGACAAGCAACACGAGCGAGGTCTGCTCCAACTGCTCGGAGACGATTTGCCCGAGAAGATGGTGCTGCCTCGCCTCGTTGGGACCTGGGGTATCAACGATCACGAGCGTGCCATACCGGACCACCGGATCGGGAGAAGACCGAAGGAAGCTTGCTTTGAGACGCGGAAGCTCAAAGTCCTTGATGCCGATAAGCGCGTTGGGTCCCTCAAGGAGCGCAGCCGCGCGGAAAAGATCATTCAAACACAACAGGGTGGTTTGGATCTCTTGAATGCCGGATGCGTGCGGACCAAACGGTGCTTCCGAGTGTTCGCTGAGTTTTGATATCAGTGCTTGCACTTCAGGGTTCTCGGGCGCGAGTTTGACACTCGCCTCTAGGCCGCGCTTGAGCACCGCTTGATGGAGTTGCCGCCACAGCCCCTTGAACCGAGAGAGCGCCGACTCAGGAATCGTCAGTTCGAAGCCATTGCATTCCGGGTCGTCCGTTATTTCGGTTGGAATGCTCGTCATCGCTGAATTGCGTGCTGGTAGCACCCCCGCACCCAAGATCGCGTTGACGATCGTCGACTTGCCCGCCTTGATGGGGGCAACGATCGAAAGCCTCAATTCAAGTGCCGTTACTTTTCGGCGCTCCGTCCCAACGATCCCAACAAGCTTCCGGTAGTGCTCCGGCTTGTTGAGCCACTGCTCTCCTCGACGCAACAATTCTTCTGTGGTCTCAAGCAGACGGATCGTGTCTTGCTGAAGTTCGGCGATTGTCTTTATTTTATTTGAGTTGGGCATGACCGTTGATTAGCGCTGTTTCCGTGTGCCCACGGCTACTGGCGTCCAAGGATATTGGAGCCATACCGGAACGCAAATTTTCCTGCCTTTTTGTTCAGGACAATACGCTGGCCCCAGCGAAGAGACAGAGGCCGGAGGAGAGTCCAATCCACGGCGTCTGTCAGGCGACAGCAAGGTTGACCCCCTTGGCGACAGTAACTCTGACCCCACCCCACCTGCGGTGAGGCTCCTGGCCTCACGCGGTCAGCCCAGTGCCCCGTGGCGAGGACGCTGTCCAGGGGCGCGTAGCGACTAGCGAAAGCGAGCCTGCCCTGGACAGCACAGCAGGCGCAGGGCATGCGAGATAGGGAGAGCCACACTGAACCCAGGGGGATAGCGTTAGTGGCGCGAGGGGGTTCGTTTCTGCTGTCGCTCTACACAGCAGCCGCGCCAGAAGGGAAGGTGTCAATGGACTCGCTCCGACACCTCGTCTCCTACGAATCGTCTGACATCATTCATGGCCTACGACTCAGAATGCACGGCCGAGGCTCGCGCGGGACGCGAGCGACCCCGCGCCTCTTACTGCCCGAGCGACGAGGGCGGCGGCCGGGCACTGAACGAGGGCAGGTAGCACTTGCCCTGGTACTCGAAGAGGTCCTCCGGACATGGGGCCCTGAGCTCGTGAGGTGCCCAGCAGGCGCCGACGAGTTCGACCTCGGTGTAGCGGGTGCAGGGGGGGCGCTTCTGTCCCTTGAAAGGCTCTTTCGGCAGAGGCCGGGCGAGCAGGGGTTGCCCCTGGGGAGTGGTGTCCGCGAGCCATGCGCGGAAGTCCGGCGTCTCGACTGCCGTGGGCACCTCGTGGCCCAGGGGGGCTGGGAGGGCGCTTGGGGGTTGAGACACGGGAGCCAGACGCACCAGCGCGAGGAGCAGGGCGCCTACCGTGGCGGCGCTCGCCACGCCCCATCCCAGACGCCACCGGAGGCGGGGCTCGTGGGGGCCGGACACGGCGCGCACCATGCACCGCACTTCCTCGAGCACTCCTTCCAACGTGAGCAGCAACGACTCCGCCGACTGCCTGTCCTGGGCCCTGGCCCAGTCGGTGTGCTCCACTTCCATGGCGGAATAGCCGCGTGAGGCCCAGGTGCCGAGGAACACCCGCCAGTCCTTCCGCGGTGCATGGCCCTCCTCGGCGGCGTGTTTGCGCACCAGGGCCGTGGCCCCGTTCGTCTCGTTCGTGGCCAGATAGAGTTCCTCCTGGCTGTCGCCGGACTGCTGCACCTGCTCCTGAAGCAGGTACGGCCCCACCCGCTCCGCTCCCTCCCCGCTCGCTTCGGACTTCTTCTCCTCGTCCATGCGTGCTCCTCCCTGGCCTCCCGCCTACAGGTGGCCAGGTGCTCTTGTTGGCATGGACCGAACCCGACTTCCAGGAGGTACCCGGTGCGCCGGGTGGGGGCCTACTCACGGGGACGTCGGGGAAGATGTCGAAGGACTCGTTCCGCCGTTCCTCGTGCTCAGCTCCGGGACTCGACGATGACGGGCACTCCGCCCTCGGGGGCCAGGGTGACACCGCGCCGCCCCACCCGGGTCTCCGCGCGCGTGGCGGACCGGAGCTTCACCCTCCGCAGGAGCTCGGCGAAGATTATCCGCATCTCGTAGGTGGCGAAGGCCATGCCGATGCAGCGCCGTGCTCCACCGCCGAAGGGGAAGTACTCGTAGGGGCTGCTCCGCTTGCCCAGGAAGCGCTCCGGGTTGAAGCGCTCGGGCTCCGGCCACAGGTCCGGGCGGCGCTGGGTGAGATAGACGCAGGGCATCACCGCCATGCCCGCGGGCAGCTCCCACTCGCCCATCTTCATGGGCCGCTGCAGCACCCGGCCCACGGCGGGGGCGACGGGCAGCAGGCGCAGCGTCTCCTTCAGCGTCGCGTCCAGGTACTCCAGACGGCTCACCTGCTCGGGAGCCAGGGGCTCCGTACCCGCCACCTGGCGGAGCTCCTCCCGGAGCCGCGCCTCCACGTCCGGGTGCTGGAGCACGCGGTGGAGCGCCCACGAGAGCGTGGTCGCCGTCGTCTCGTGTCCGGCCGCCAGCACGCATGACGCCGGCGACAACTGCCCGGGTGAGTAGCCGCTCGCCTCCGAGAGGCTCGCGAGGGAAAATCACCAGCGCGCTGCTGCTCACGTGCGTTGACGTACCTGCCGAGGTGACACCCACCGTCACCCCGTGCGTCCCCTCCACAGGGCCTGTCCACGCCCGGAAGAGGAAGCCGCCTTCGGCGAAGCGGCTCTTGCTCCGCGCGAAAAAGCGCGCGAAGGCCTCCCGCGTGGGCTCAAAGCCGAGCTGCAGCGACTCCTCGGCCGAGCCGCCTTCCTCGTACCAAAGAGCCAAGCTCGGATGGCACTCAGCCATTAGCCGGAAGAACGCCTCCGCTCGCCTCGCCCACACCTCCCTCGACTCCGAGCGCGGACGCCAGAATGCAGTGGCCGAGTAGCTCTCGCTCATTGCCACGTCTCCTCACGCAACCGCGTCACTCCTCCGCACGCCCACCAATCTCCGGGAAGCGCTCATAGGCTCGCTTGAGGGCCTCGAGGTGCTCGGGCTTGTCCAAGTCGAGCGGCGCCGCGGTGAGACTCACCACCCATCCCCCCGACGCCGTGCGCCTGGCGCGCGACAGCAGCTCCGCGTCGCGTGAGGGGTCCGGGAAGCCGATGGCCTCCGCAGCCGCCGCGGACCAGTAGTTGATCCACCCAAGGTACCTGGGGACCTTCGGTGAGCGGATGTTCCACGCGAGCTTGAGCATTGGCAGCCCAAGAGGTGGCCCGTCCGGATTCCCGAGCTTCGGCCCCACTTGCGCCGCGATCACCAATCTCAGGGGGCCGGGCGCCACGGTTCCCCACTTGGCGCGCACTCCTTCTGCGACGTTCTCCAGCATGTCCACAGCCGCGGCGACAACGGGCTCGTCCTGCGGGAGCTGCGCATAGACGAGAAGCTGAGGCTCACCCCCCGGACTCGAGCGCGCACTCTCTCGCCGCCCATCCAACGTCACTGGGTAGCTCTCGTCCCCGTTGCACAGCATCCCGAACTCACCACTCGCAGCGGACTTGGCCAGCCACGCCCCGCGCTGAGCCAGCGCGATGGGGCGCCCCGCGTCCGAGAGCCGCCACGCCAGGCGCAACCCGGGCACTGCCCGCTCCATCCCTTCAACGGCCGCGAGCGGGCGTCCGTCGTCTCTGGTGAGCGCTGGCGCGAAAACGTGAAGATGCAACTCGGCTCGAGCGGTCATCATTATTTGCACCCCGTGACGACGATATCAAAGTTGTCGTCCACCTTCAGCAGCGCGGCCCTGTGAGCCTCGCTGATCACGCCGACCCTGAAGGCATACCCACAGGCCTCCGCAATCTCCCGGAACTCCCTGAGCTCCTTAATCTCCCTCTTGACCGTGATGTTCTTGAGGAAGTCGGTGTACCCGTCGAAGTACTCGACCTTGATTTCCCAAAGCACCCGCACTCCCACCTGAAGCGCGTCGAAGTTCTTGCCACCTACCTCTGCGTCCATCCCGGGCCAGCGGTTGGGCGGATACCAGTCGGCGCATGTGTTGTGCGCCTTGTTGCCGCCCTTATGTGGCACCGGGATGGGCTCGCACTTGCGCTCGCGCTCTCTGCCGGTGGGCTCGGGGGCCGGTCCTGGCGGCCGGCCCTCTCCCTCGGGCTTCGTCTTGGGACGCCGCTTCTTCTTGAGCTCCGGCGGAGCGGGCTTCGTCTCCGTCACCGGCCGCGCTTCCGGCACGGGCCGTGTCTCAGGCGCGGGCCGTGTCTCGGGCACGGGCGGCGTTGGCGGCGGCCGCACCTGGGGACGGCCCCGCTTCTCGTACGCCTCCAGCGCCTCTGAAATGGCGAAGCCCACCACCACCACGCCCACGACGATCACCGCGCCGACGGCCAGCTCGGGCGCCGCGAGGACACAGAGCCCGATGCCCAGGGCCCCGGCGCCGGCGGAGGCGACCGAGCACCGCCCCGTGGTGTCCCTGAACCGCACCCGCTCGTGGTCGAGCGCGTAGTAGCACTGCTCCACCAGGTCGGACCATGGCTGGCCCGCCGCCTCAACGACGCACCGGCCCCCGTCCGTCCAGGGCAGCTTCGCCGCACGCCGGAGGTTGGCGACCACCAGGTCCTTGCCGGAAGCGTCCGACGCCGCCGCGGCGCCCTCCTGGGGCCTCACCGCACCCCGCCCGCTGCGCTTGCCGGTGAGCGTCCCGCCCATGGGGTAGCCCGTCGCGCAGGCGGCCTGCAGCGCGAGGACCACCAGCACCAATGCACGCGAGGCAAGCCACGGCCTACCCCGCGAGCGCCGCCGGGACACGAGCTGCGGTCCGCCGCCTACCCCCACCGCAGGACTCGGGTGCTTCTTCAACATGGCGCTGGCCTTCCCCAGGAGCATCAGCCCTGAAGGATAGGAGGCGGGAAGGCCACCCATACAGAGCGGGCCCCCACCAGCCCTGGAGTTCGCTCGGCGAGCCGTGGCGCCAGCGCCGCATTCGCCACTCAGCAACTGAGCGCGAGCAACAACCGCCACTCCGTCTCCGCGGACACGGGTGCTTCTTCAACAGCTTGTTGACCCTTCCTCGGCGAGGAGATGGCCCTCATGGGCTTCAGGAAGCGTGTTTGCGCACCAGGGCCGTGGCTCCGCTCGTCTCGTTGGTGGCCAGATAGAGTTCCTCCTGGCTGTCGCCGGACTGCTGCACCTGCTCCTGAAGCAGGTACGGCCCCACCCGCTCCGCGCCCTCCCCCCTCGCTTCGGACTTCTTCTCCTCGTCCATGCGTGCTCCTCCCTGGCCTCCCCGCCTACGGGTGGCCAGGTGCTCTTGTTGGCATGGACCGGACCCGACTTCCAGGAGGTACCCGGTGCGCCGGGTGGGGGCCTACTCACGGGGACGCCGGGGAAGATGTCAAAGGACTCGTTCCGACACCTCGTCTCCTCTACGAATCGTCTGACACCGTTCCTGGGCTCAGCTCCGGGACTCGACGACGACGAGCACTCCGCCCTCGGGGGCCAGGGTGACACCGCGCCGCCCCACCCGGGTCTCCGCGCGCGTGGCGGACCGGAGCTTCACCCTCCGCAGGAGCTCGGCGAAGATTATCCGCATCTCGTAGGTGGCGAAGGCCATGCCGATGCAGCGCCGTGCTCCACCTCCGAAGGGGAAGTACTCGTAGGGACTGCTCCGCTTGCCCAGGAAGCGCTCCGGGTTGAAGCGCTCGGGCTCCGGCCACAGGTCCGGGCGACGCTGGGTGAGATAGACGCAGGGCATCACCGCCATGCCCGCGGGCAGCTCCCACTCGCCCATCTTCATGGGCCGCTGCAGCACCCGGCCCACGGCGGGGGCGACGGGCAGCAGGCGCAGCGTCTCCTTCAGCGTCGCGTCCAGGTACTCCAGACGGCTCACCTGCTCGGGAGCCAGGGGCTCCGTGCCCGCCACCTGGCGGAGCTCCTCCCTCAGCCGCGCCTCCACGTCCGGGTGCTGGAGCACGCGGTGGAGCGCCCACGAGAGCGTGGTCGCGGTCGTCTCGTGTCCGGCCGCCAGCAGGGTGATCGCCTCGTCGCGCAACGCCTGATCGGACATGGGCTGGCCGTCCTCGTCACGCGCCTGCATGAGCATCGAGAGGACATCCTCGCGCTTCTCGACCCCCTCGGCGCGGCGCCTGTCCATCTCCGCGTAGAGGTACGTGTCCACCTCCTTCATGAGGCGGCTGAGCTGGGCCCACGGAAGGAACCGGCTCAGGTCGGCCTTCACGGGCCCGAGGTGGATCGGCTCCCGCCCCACCGAGAGCAGCTTGAGCATCCGCTCCGGTGGGAGCAGGGCGCTCATGAGCAGCACGGCGTTGTGCGAGCCCAGGTTCAGCATCCGGATGAACAGCTCGCGGAAGTGCTCGAACGTCTCGCCCTGGGTGAGGCCGAAGACCGTCTTGAGGATGATGTCCAGGGTGATGTCCTGGAACTGCTCGTGGAGGGTGAAGGGCTTGCCCACCGTCCACCGGTCGATGACGCGGTTGGCGGACTCGCGCATGGACAGGCCGTAGGCCAGCATTCGCTCGCCATGGAAGGGCGGCGTCATCATCCTCCGCTCGCGGATGTGCTCCTGGTCATCGAGCAGCAGCAGCGAGTTCTTCCCCACCATGGACTCCATCACCCGGTTCACCGGCCCCACATAGAGGTCCTCCGGCTTCCCGGTGAAGACCTGACGGATGACCTCCGGGTTGCTGGTGAGCAGGAACGGGGGCGCGTTGGGGAACTGCATCATGAAGCTCTCGCCGTAGCGCCGCGCCGACTCCTCCATGAACTGGATGGGGCGGTACACCCACTGGTGGAGCTGGAGGAGACTCGGCTGGGGAATGCGAGGAGGAAGCATGGTGGACTCCCTGAGTCGGCACAGGCGCGCTGCCTTGCCACTTCATTTGTAATGAGGTGGCTGGCAGCGGATGTGATGTATCACGGAGCCTCTATTAGCACTTCTTGATGCTCAATGGAGCTTCGGCAGCTTCGAGGAGGGCCGCGGACAGCGACCGACCGAGCAGTGCGCCAGGCAGGTGGAGAGGCTGCGCAGCCCCTTTGAGTACACGCCAGCCCAGGCCGCCCTCCCATGCAGAGATGCAAGCCCACCGAAGGATGCGGAGCCGAGGCAATTTTCCGAGGCGCCGCCTCGCGGCCCCTCAAGAATCTGAGTGGACGGGCCATCCAAAGCCCGGCTGATCGCTCGATGTCCCTCGGAGTCCGCCGGGCCTGGGCTTTGCTTTCCTGGGCATCACCTGGGATTCACGGGAGAGAACACATGCTGCGCCTGAAGCGACACGGACTGGCACTGGCTTCCTGCCTGGTACTCACGGCCTGTGGAGGCGGCTCGGCCCCAGCCAACGAGGAGGCGGATGCGCGGATGGCCCTGTACGTCGCGTCCTGCGAGTCCCCCGCGCCGCTGCACCTC
Source organism: Archangium gephyra (assembly GCF_049060025.1). Classification (GTDB taxonomy): domain Bacteria; phylum Myxococcota; class Myxococcia; order Myxococcales; family Myxococcaceae; genus Archangium; species Archangium gephyra_A. The sequence continues at coordinate 9,801,972 of NZ_JBMEQQ010000002.1, read as the reverse complement.
TCTCCGGGCGAGAAGGTCCCTGACTCCTACATCATCGTGTTCGATGAGGCGTTGGAGGATCCCTTCGCGCGGATAGACCAGCTCGAGGGGAAGTACGGTTTCACCTCGGACTTCCGGTGGAAGGCGGCCCTCAAGGGCTTCTCCGCCACGCTCAGCCCCGAGACGGTGGGGGCCCTCCGCTGTGAGCCCGACGTGGACTACATCGACGAGAATGCCTGGGTCGAAGTGGGCTGACGCTCCCTAGAATGCTGGGATGCTCACCCCCCGCGTCGTGCTCTGCTGCGGTGTCCTGTGGTTGCTCTCCTCCGGCTGCGCTGGCTCGTCCGCCACGATGCGAAAGGGCGAACCGGGTGCGGAAGCAGGTGGGCCCTCGACCGAAGCTTCTGTGCAGGCGCCTGCCGCCCCCGTGGAGACGCCGGCGCAGGAGCCCTCGAACTACGGCTACACGCCGGAGAACCCCATCAAGGTCGGCGGAGGGCCTGATGGCGAGCACGAATACCTGCAGCACCTGCGTGGTCCCGAAGGTCAACAGCTGAGCTACAACCGGCTCGGCAGTTGCTGCGGCTTCGAGGACGCCTCTCTTCCCTTTGGCGGCGGCATGCTCGACATGTACGAGGTGACGTACGAGGGCCTGGAGAAGCCGGTGACGCTCTTCCTCGACATGTACCGCCGCGAGGAGCCGCGCGCGCCCTCGGGCTTCCGCATCGACTGAGGCGCAGCGGACGCGAAGGCAGCCCGCTTGCCCTGGACCAAGGAGGTCACGTACCGGGTGGACCGGCGTGAGGACGGCTCGAGTGTAGAAGTCTCGCGCCAATCGGCATGGCCAGGTGGCGCGGCGTTCCGTGTCCCCTACTCGCTGCGGCCGAACACGCGCTGGAAGATGTCGTCCACGTGCTTGATGTGATAGCCGGCCGAGAAGCAGTCCTCGATCTCCGCGGGCGTCATCACCTTGAGCAGATCCTGGTCCTCCGCGAGCGCCTGCCGGAAGGTCACGCCCTGCTCGTACATGCGCATCGCGTTGCGCTGGACGATGACGTACGCCGCCTGGCGATCCATCCCCTTGCGCGCCAGCTCCAGCAGAATCCGCTGCGAGTTCACCACCCCGCCCAACATGTCCAGGTTCTTCTGCATGTTCTCCGGGTAGACGCGCAGGTTCTCCATCAGCCCCGAGAAGCGGTGCAGCATGAAGTCGGCCACGATCGTCGCGTCCGGGCCGATCACCCGCTCCACCGAGGAGTGCGAGATGTCGCGCTCGTGCCAGAGCGCCACGTCCTCCAGGGCGCTCACCGCGTAGCCGCGCAGCAGCCGCGCCAGCCCGGAGAGGTTCTCCGAGAGGATGGGGTTGCGCTTGTGCGGCATCGCGCTCGAGCCCTTCTGGCCCGGGGTGAAGTGCTCCTCGGCCTCGCGGACCTCGGTGCGCTGCAGGTGGCGGATCTCCACCGCGAACTTCTCGATGCTCGCGCCCACCAGCGCCAGCGCGGAGAAGTACTCGGCGTGCCTGTCTCGCTGGACCACCTGGCTGGAGGCCGGCGCGGGCGTCACGCCCAGCTTCTTGCACGCGAACACCTCCACCGCGGGAGGCAGGTGCGCGAACGTGCCCACGGCGCCCGAAATCTTCCCCACGGCGATGACCTCGCGGGCCCTCAGCAGGCGGGACTCGGCGCGGCGCAGCTCGTCGTACCAGATGGCCAGCTTGTGCCCGAAGGTGATGGGCTCGGCGTGGATGCCGTGGCTGCGGCCCATCATCAGCGTGCGCTTGTGCTCGAAGGCGCGCTTCTCCACCGCGGCCATGGCGCGCTTCACCCCCTGGAGGATGAGGTCCGCCGCATCGCGCAGCACCAGGCCCAGCGACGTGTCCAGCACGTCCGAGGACGTCATGCCCAGGTGGAGCCAGCGGGCGCTCGGCCCGATGCGCTCCTCCATGAAGGTGAGGAAGGCGATGACGTCGTGCTTGGTGGTGCGCTCGATCTCCTCGATGCGGGCGGCATCCGCCTCGGTGAAGTCACCGGCGCGGGCGAGGCAGTCGTCCAGCGCCTCGCGCGGAGCAATCCCCTGCTCCACCATGCCCTCCAGCGCGGCCAGCTCCACGTCGCGCCAGCGGCGCAGACGGGCCACGTCGGTCCAGAGGGAAGACATCTCCTTGCGGCTGTAACGCGGAATCACTCGAACACCCTCACGGGGAAGTCCCGCTTCGCCGCGAACCGGAGCAGCTCCAGCACCACGTCCCTGGAGCCTCCCAGCTTGCCGGCGGCGGAGAGATTGACGGACAGGTCCATGCCCTCGGGCTGGGAGACAGCCAGCGCACCGGGATCGACCTTCTCATGGATGATGCGGTTGGCCAGCCGTCCCGCCTGCTGCCCGATGGCGGTGGGGCTGGGAGCGAGGGCGAGCGTGGCGCCCTCCTTCACCTGACTGGGGGTGAGGCCCACCAGCGGCAGGCGTTGCGCGGTGGCGAAGGCGATGAGCTCCTGGACGACCGCGGCGTTGCCCACCGTCTTGTCGGCCACCATCAGCAGCGCGTCCACCTTCTCCTTCGAGGCGGCGAGCACCTTGTCCGCCTTGCCCTGCGCGTCCGCCGAGAGTGGCACGATGGAGAGCCCCAGCGGGCCCGCGGCCGACTGCGCCGCTTCCACCAGCCCGCTGGAGAAGCGCGGGTCATGCAGGATACCCACCCGCTTGGCCGAGGGAGCCAGGGACTTGAGGGCGGCGAGCTCGGGGCGGAAGTCGCTGGTGAGCGCGATACCGGTGATGTTGGGGCCCTCCAGGCCATACTTCTCGTAGTAGGGCACCATGGCGAAGAGGACGGGGACCTGCGTGAACGTCCGGCGGGCGGCGTTGGCCGCCAGCGGGCCAATGGCCAGCACCAGCGCCGGCTTCTGCGCGGCGATGCGCTGGAAGGCCCGGGCCGCCGTCGGGGCGCTGTCCTCCAGCGTCACCTCCACCACCTCGGCACGCACCTCGGCGCTGAAGCCGGCCACCACCGCCGCGTAGGGCGCGAGCGCGGCGGACTTCACCACCACCACCACGCGGGGCCGCGCCGGCTCCGAGGCGGCCACCAGCGGCGCCCACAGCACCAGCAGGGCGAGCCACCCCCACCGCCTCATGGCCTGGTCCCCTGCGAGGACGAGGGAGCCGCGGGAGCCGGCTGCGCGCCGTGACGGAGCTTCAACAGCAGCCAGTACCCTCCGGCCGCGCCCAGGCCGAGCCCCGCGAGCGTCAGCAGCACCAGGGCCATGGTGGAGGAACGGGGACGGGGCGGCGCCGGAGCCACGGGCGCGCTCCGGGGAGGCGCCTTGGCGGGAGCCTCGGGCCGGGGCTCGGCACGCGCGGCGGGAGCCGGTGGAGCCGGGGCCGGACGCGGTTTGGGCGCGGGCGCGGGCTTGGGAGCCCGGCCCATCATCACCGCGAGCGTCGCCGAGTCGAGCGGCTGGGTGGCCTCCAGCGGACGCTCGCCCTCCTTGGCCTGCGAGGCGAGCCGCTGCTCGATGCTCGTGGAGGACAGAATCTCGGTGGGCCCGGAGTCCACGCGGGCACGGGGCACCTCGAGCGTGGGCGTGCTCGGCACGGGAACCTCCGGGAGGGTGGCCTTGGGGACTTCTTGCTGCGTGGGCATCATGCCCCCCACGGCGGGCACCTGGATGGTTGGGGCCGCCAGGGCCGGCAGCTCGGCGGTGGGAACGGGCGGGGGCAGCATGTCCGAGCCCAGGGGAGCGGCCGTCGCCAGCTCGGCCGTGAGGCTGAAGGGCACCGGCTTGGGGCGTGGGCGGGCAGCCGCCTGCGCCCCCGCGGCGGGCTTCCCCGAACCCGGCGCCGGCCTCGGACGCGCCAGGGCCGCGGAGAAGCTCCGCGAGGAACTCGTTCGCCGTCTTCGGCCGCGCGAGCGGATTGGCGTTGACGGTCCGCCGGTAGAGGGCTTCCACGCCGGGCGGCAGCTCGGGGTCATGGGCGTGCAGATCCGGCACCTCGCCCTCCTCGGGCGTCTGTCCGGTGAGCAGCTCGCCCAGGATGACGCCGAGCGAGTAGATGTCCATCCGCGTGTCCAGCTCGCCGCCTTCCGCGTACTCGGGGGCGACGTAGCTCGCGACGCGCCAGACCTTCTGGGCCTGGATGAAGGGCAGCCGGGGAATGCCGAGCGCCAGCCCGTAGTCCGTCACCTTCAACATGTCGGGGAGGACGAAGATGTTCTCGGGCTTGAGGTCCGAGTGCGGCCCGTACTTGTGGGCGGTGTTCAGGGCCTCGACGAGCTGCGCCAGGAGGGGCTCGGCCTCCTTGGCCGTGAAGCGCTGCCCCTGCGCCGCGCGCTGCTCCATCATCCGCCGCAGCGTCATGCCCTCGAGCAACTGGGTGGTGAAGTAGGGCCGGTTGCGGTCCTCGCCCTCCTCGTAGACGCGCACGTGGTGGGGGTGGGAGAGCTTCTTGCCGTGGCGCAGCGACAGGGAGAACTGGGTGCGCTCCTCGGGCATCTGCACCAGGCGGGGGTTGATGACCTTGAGCGCGACCTCGACGTCCATCTCCTGGTCGAGCGCGCGGAAGACGTGTCCCACCGGACCGGGGCCGAGCACCTCGCGGATGGCGTAGCGCTTCGCGAAGACGTCGCCGGGCTTGTAGGGAGCCTCCACGCTCCCTCCACGACGGCGCGAGCCGCCCCCCGCCGCCGCGCCCGTGAGCTTCAGCCCACAGGTGGCGCAGGATTCACTGTTGTCGGGGACATGGCTGCCGCAGCGGTAGCAGAGCAAAGCGGTCGGACTCCCGGAGGTGGGGGGCTGTGGCGGGGCCTCCAGAAGGCACCCATCTTGGGTCTTAACCCGCTGCGCCAAGACGGGGCAAGGAACGCCCACTCAGCGGCCCGTCGAGCCGAAGCCCCCCTCTCCCCGCTCGGTGTCGTCCAGCACCGTCAGCTCCACCAGGGACACCTGGGACACCGGAGCCACCACGAGCTGAGCGATGCGTTCGCCGCGCCGAAGCGTGAAGGGCTGCGAGGAGAGGTTCACCAGGAGCACCTTGACCTCGCCCCGGTAGTCCGCGTCCACCGTCCCTGGCGAGTTCAACAGGGTGATGCCGTGCTTGAGCGCCAGTCCCGAGCGGGGCCGGAGCTGCGCCTCGTAGCCGGGAGGCATCGCCAGCGCGAGGCCCGTGGGCACCGCCATGCGCTCCATCGGCCCGAGGGTCATTTCCCCCTCGATATCCGCCCGCAGGTCCATCCCCGCGGCGAGCTCGGTTTCGTAGCGCGGCAGCGGCAACGGCTCGGGATGGGTGCGCACGCGGCGGACCCTCACGCTGACGGACGAGGTCATGTGGGATGAAGTAGCACAAGGTAGCTACAAAGCGAGTTCCCAGCCTCCCGGCCCGCCAAGCCAGTGGAAGTCAGTTCTTTCAGGAGTGCTCCCGCGGGAAAGCACGGGGCGCCCTCCGGCCGCGCGGAGAGCCGACTGGTCCAACAATCGGACCAGTTGCTCCCCATCGCGGCCGGAACCTCCCCCCTGACAGGACTTACCCCTCCTGGCTTAGCGGGCAGTCTCGTTCGCCACGGGAGTGGACCTGGGGCGGAAGCGCAGCGGGTCCACGGGCTGCGCGGAGAGCTCGAGCTGGTAGTGCAGGTGGGGCCCGGTGGAGCGGCCGGTGTTGCCCGAGCGGGCGATGAGCTCACCGCGCGTCACACGCTGTCCCGGCCGGACCAGCAGCTCCGAGTTGTGGCAGTAGGCCGTCGTCACGCCGCGGCCATGGTCGAGGATGAGCACCCGGCCATTCACGCCGTCCTCGCTCGCGCGGCGCACCGTGCCGTCGGCCACCGAGCGGACCTCGGTGCCCACGCGCACGGAGAGGTCCACGCCCGTGTGCAGCTTGCGCGTGCCCAGCACGGGGTGGAGGCGGTAGCCGAAGGGGCTCGACACCGGGGTGTGCTCCGGCACGGGCCACGCGAGCCCGAAGGCCGTGGCCAGCGCGAGCGCCTGGGCGGCGGCCACGGTGGCGTCCTCGAAGCCGGGGGGGAGCTGCCTCGAGAGGCGCTCCAGACTCGGGGCACCGCCCTCGGCCGCCACGCGCGAGGCGGCATAGCGGGCCGGGACGCGGCCGGCGAAAACGGCGGTGAGGCGGGACTCCTCGTGGGGGAAGGCGCTGGCCAGGGACTCGTGCAGCTTGCGGGCGGCGAGGGGGCCTCGGGTCTCATCCAGCAGGGACTCGGAGGGAATGCCCAGCTCCGTGGCGAGCGCGAAGGCGGGAGCCCGGGCCGCGGGCGAGAGGCCCTTGAGCGCGAGGTGGGTGCCGTACGCGAGCGCCTCCGCGTGGGTGAAGGGCCGGAGGGGTGGCGCACCGGGGGCGAGCGCGGGCGCGGACACGCCGGAGCCACTGACGCCATCATAGTAGGCGAGCAACGGCCGGGCGGTGCTGCGGCTCCCGAAGACCCAGGCCGAGGTGCGCCGCACCAGGGCCCCCGCGGGCGTGTGGTGCCAGGCACACCAGAGGCAGAGGACAGCCAGGGAGAAGTCGAGCAACCCTCGAACGTGGCGTGGGAACACGGGGCGTCCTCCTCAGCGCACGAAGGACCACAGGGGCGAGGCATCGAGCGCGGCGGCGAGCGCGAGGGGTGCCACCAGGGCGGAGCCGGGCAGCCCGTAGGCGAAGGCCCGTGCGGGTCCGCGCGCATGGAGGCTCGGAGGCGGCATCCGCGTGCTGGAGGTTGCGCAACACCGCGCGCCAGCCCAGCCGCCACAGCAGGCCGCCCAGCGCCGCGAGCGCGAGGCCCCGGGCCGCCACATCCGCCACCCCATCGCCGAGCAGCTCGCGCCACGAGAGGTACACCGAGCCCTGGACGAGCCGCGCCACGGTACAGGCGCCAGCCACGGCCACGAGCGCGGTGGCCAGCGGGCGGATCCACCGCACGGTGGTGGGTTTGCGCAGGCAGCGCGACAGCATCGCGCGCCACGAGTCGCGCCGCGGAAGCGCGAGGGAAGACCGGGCTGGAGACTGCATCTCCTCACGGTAGCCGAGCGCGGGCAGCGCGAGCACCACGTCCGCCGTCAGCTCCCAGGCCAGGGCGAGGGCCCGGGCCAGCGTGGTACGCCGCTCGAGGGAGAGCAGGTCCACGAGGGGGGCGGTGAGGGAGTAGCGGCCCACGACCCGGTCGAACGCGGCATCGGCCAGGTCCACCACGGCCAGGAGCCGGTCATCGAGCGTATCGGCCGCGGCGTGGACGCCCACGGCGATGAGCGCCAGCAGGCCGAGCGGCATGAAGGCCCACCGGAAGTGGCCGAGGAAACGCGAGAGCGCGGAGAAAGGCCCAGGGGACACGAGAGGCTCCGGAGGTGGACGCGCTCATCAACGCACGAGCCGCGGGGAGGATTTTTCCCGCTTGGAGCCCGCAAAGGAAGAAGCCCTCCCCCGCCGGAGCGGAAAGAGGGCTTCGATTCACCTTTCCCAGAGGGAAAGGGGAGCGACTCAGGCCTTGGCGCCGGGCTGGGTGGCCTCGGGCTGGGCGGTGTCCGCGGGAGCGGGGGCGGTGCCCTGCTGCGTCGCGGCGCGCTCGGCCATGGCCTCCTTGCGCGACAGACGGATCTTGCCCGTCTTGTCGATGCTGATGACCTTCACCAGCACCTCATCGCCCTCGTTGAGCACGTCCGACACGCTCTTCACGCGCTTGTCCGACAGCTCCGAGATGTGGATGAGGCCGTCGGTGCCCGGGAACAGCTCCACGAAGGCGCCGAACTCGGCGATCTTCCGCACCGTGCCCGTGTAGATCTTCCCGATCTCCGCCTCGCGCGTGAGCGCCTGGATCATCGCGATGGCCGACTTCACCGAGTCCACGTTCGAGCTCGCGATGTCCACGCGGCCCGAGTCGTCGATGTTGATGACGGCACCCGTGCGGGCGATGATGTCCTTGATCACCTTGCCGCCCGGTCCGATGACGTTCTTGATGAACTCGGGGCGGATCTGGATGGTGGTGATGCGCGGCGCGTAGGAGCTGATCTCCTTGCGCGGCTCGGCCATCGTCTTGAGCATCTCGCCCAGGATGTGCAGACGGCCCTGGCGCGCCTGCTCCAGCGCGCGGCTCATGATCTCCGTGGTCAGACCGGTGATCTTGATGTCCATCTGGATGGAGGTGATGCCCTTCGAGGTGCCGCACACCTTGAAGTCCATGTCGCCCAGGTGGTCCTCGTCACCGAGGATGTCCGAGAGGATGGCGACCTGATCGCCCTCCTTCACCAGGCCCATGGCGATGCCGGCCACCGGGGCCTTGATGGGCACGCCCGCGTCCATCAGCGCCAGCGTGCCACCGCACACCGAGGCCATGGAGGACGAGCCGTTGGACTCGAGGATGTCCGACACGAGCCGCACCGTGTACGGGAACTTCTCGCTCGGGGGCAGCATGTTGCGCAGCGCGCGCTCGGCCAGGGCGCCGTGACCCACCTCGCGACGGCCGGGGCCGCGCAGGGGCTTGGTCTCGTTCACGCTGAACGGGGGGAAGTTGTAGTGCAGCATGAACCGCTTGAAGGACATGCCGCCGAGCAGTTCCAGCCGCTGCTCGTCCTCGGCGGTGCCCAGCGTGGCCACCACCAGCGCCTGCGTCTCGCCGCGGGTGAAGAGCGCGCTGCCGTGGGTGCGCGGGAGCACGCCCACCTCGTTGGTGATCTCACGCACCTTGTCGTGCCCGCGGCCGCCGATGCGGCCACCGTTCACCGTCAGCGTGCGCATGTGCTCGTACTTCAGGTCCTCCACCACCGACTTGGCGTGCTTCTCCACCTGGGAGGTGTAGGCCTCGCCCAGCTGCTCCTTGAGCTTGGACAGGGCCTCCTTCTTGGCCTTGGAGAGCGCGTCGTAGCGGGCCGCCTTCTCCTTGATGGTGTAGCCCTGGACGATGCCGTCCCAGGCCAGCGCACGCACCTTGGCCTTCAGGTCCTCGGGCACCGCGGCGATGCGGTCGTAGTTGCGCACCGTCTTGTTCAGCGCGCGCCGCATCTCGTCCTGCAGGTCCAGCACCGGCAGTGCCGACTGCTTGCCGAACTCGAGCGCGGCCACCATGTCCGCCTCGCTCACCTCCTCGGCGCCGCCCTCCACCATCACGACGGCCTCACGGCTGACGGCCATGACCAGGTCGATGTCCGACAGCTCGCGCTGCTTGCGCGTGGGGTTGGCGATGAGCTTGCCGTCCACCCGGCCCACGCGGATGCCCGCGATGGGACCGTTGAAGGGGATGTCCGACACCCACAGCGCCGCGGAGGCGCCGGTAATGCCGTGGATGTCACCCTCGTGCTCCGGGTCCGCGGAGATGACGCTCGCGATGACCTGGGTCTCGTAGGCGTACCCTTCCGGGAACAGCGGACGGCAGGAGCGGTCCACGATACGGCTGGCCAGCGTCTCCTTCTCCGTCAGACGCCCCTCGCGCTTGAAGTAGCTGCCGGGGATGCGGCCGGCCGAGTACAGCTTCTCCTGGTACTCCACCGTGAGGGGGAGGAAGTCCACGTCCTTCTTCTCGCGCGCGCTCACCGCGGTGACGAGCAGCATGGTGTCGCCGTAGCGAACCACCACGGAGCCATCCGCCTGCTTGGCCATGTGGCCGGTCTCGATGGTGCAGCTCGGTGTCGCCAATCTTGACGCTCTTCTTCAGGTGCATATCGGTCTTGCCTCGTACTTCCTGGTGGCCCCGCTGACGCGCGCCCTGCCTTTGGACAAAAGAAAGGTGAGGGCCCACGCGCCTCGGTGCGAGGCCTGTGGGGTTGAGATGCGGTCGCCTGGCCTGGAACAGGCGGATACGGGCAACCGCGGCTTGACTGCGGTGGGGGGCGCTTCGGAAGCGCCAGAGGGATGCGCCGGAGCTTTGATCCCTGATCGCGCGGGCCGACCCGTTTGAGCTGGTCGGCCCGTCCGAACGGAAACCAAAACCTCCATCCACACCACTCTCTTGCTTCCTCCCTGCCCCGCTTCTTTCTCGAAACTGCGACTGTTGTGACGTCTCTAACGACTCGGGGCGCTGACGAATGCCAGCGCCCCGGTGGACTGCGACGGGCCTACTTGCGGATGCCGAGCCCCTCGATGAGCTTCTTGTAGCGGTTGGCGTCCTTGCTCTTCAGGTAGTCGAGCAGACGGCGACGCTGACCCACCAGCTTCAGCAGACCGCGGCGGGAGTGGTGGTCCTTCTTGTGCGTCTTGAAGTGCTCCGTGAGCATGGTGATGCGCTCGGAGAGCAGGGCCACCTGCACCTCGGGAGAGCCGGTATCGGTCTCGTGGGTGCGGTACTTCGCGACAACCTCTGCCTTGCGGTCCTGATGCAGTGCCGACATGTGCTTCCTTCTTCTTCCCGCTCCGGGGGGTGGGTACTGCGGTTGCCGCGGTCCGCGGAGGGGTACAGACCGGGCTTCCTCCTACTAACGAATCGGGGGCTTATAAACACCGCCCGTGCGGGCGGTCAACCTGAAGCGCCCGGGCAACTGCCTGGAAACGGGCCAGTGGACAGTCCAATGCCCCGGGACGAGGGTCTCCAGGGCGCTTTCCAGGGCTCCAAGGGGTCAGACGAGCACCCGCAGGTAACGCAGGCGGCCGCGCACCACCTCGGCCACGGCGAGCAGCGCGTCCGAGGGGCCCACCACCCGCACCCGGCCGGGATGGGCGGGAGCCTCCACCGGCACCCCGTGGGACACCCGGACGGCATCCGCCGCGCTCACATGCACCGCCGGCAGGTCCGTCAGGGCCTGGGAGATGGGCACCAGCCGCCTGGCCAGGGCCTCGGGCTCCCGGGCCAGCTCGGCCAGGTCCGCCAGCGGCAGGGCCTGAGCCAGGGTAAAGGGGCCGCTGGTGGTGCGCCGCAGCGCCTCCAGGTGGGCCCCGCAGCCCAGCGCCCGGCCTATGTCATAGGCGAGCGTGCGCACGAAGAAGCCCTTGGAGCAGCGCACCGACAGACGAAGCTGGTTGGCGCTGAAGTCGCGCAGCACCAGCTCGTACACGGTGACGTGGCGGCTGGCGCGCTCCACCTCCTCGCCAGCACGGGCGAGCTCATACAGCCGCTTCCCGCCCACCTTCACCGCCGAGTACATGGGCGGCACCTGGTCGAAGGAGCCACGGAAGCGCCCCAGCACCTCTTCCAGCAGGGCCGCGGTGAGGGCGGGCACGGGGGCCTCGGCCACCACCTTGCCCTCGGCGTCCTGGGTGTCCGTCTCCGCGCCCAGACGCACCACGGCGTCATAGGCCTTGTCGCCCTCGGTGATGAAGCCGGCCACCTTGGTCGCCTCGCCCAGGCACAGGGGCAGCACCCCCGTGGCCATCGGGTCCAGCGTGCCGGTATGGCCCACCTTCTTCACTCTGAGCAGACCCCGGACCTGCCGCACCACGTCGAACGAGGTGGGCCCCTTGGGCTTATCGATGACCAGGACGCCGTCCATGCTTCCGATTCTACCGGCAACCGCACCGTGCGCGGCTACCAGCCCTCTTTGTCCTTCACCTCGCGCAGCAACCGCTCGATGCGGTCACCCCGCTCCAACGACTCGTCGAAGGTGAAGAAAACCTCGGGCGACACGCGCAAATTCACCGCCTCGGTGATCTCCCGGCGGATGTACCCCTTGGCCGCCTCGAGCCCCTTCTCGGTGTCCTTGCGCTCCTGCTCGGTCCCCATCATCGAGTAGTAGACGCGCGCTGTCTTCAGGTCCGGCGACACCTTCACGCCGGTGATGGTGATGAAACCGATGCGTGGATCCTTCAGCTCGCCCCGGGTGAGCATCCTCCCGAGGGCCGCCTGGATCTCCTGCCCCACACGCTCCGGCCGATTGCTGGTGCTCATTTCTTCTCCCAATCCCTCGGGTTGCGCAGGCTCCGGGCGCGGGCCCGGGCGTCATCCAGGGACATGGGCCCCGGCTGCCGGTCCGTCCCCTTGGCTGGACGCCCGCTCTCCTGCCCCTGGTGCCGACGCTCCCAGTCCGCCATCCCCTCGGCCTCGGCCATGGAGCGATCTCCACGGCCCATGCCGGCGATGAGCTCTTCCAGGTCCGCTTCCGGCCCCGCCTCCTCACCGTCCTCGTCGACTTCCTCCGGCTCCTCGTCGTCCTCCGCCGCCGCCCGCCGCCCGGCGGGTGCCGTCCGGCCGGGGGTGTAGAGCGTATCGCCGAAGGCCATGATCTCCGTCTGCCGCGAGAGGAGGGGTGCGACGTACATCTCCTCCACGAAGTGGATGATCTTCTCCATCTGCTCGTCGACGTGGCGGCGCTCGTTGCCCACCACCGCCAGCGCGAGCGTGGCCTTCTGCCAGAGATCCTGGTCATCCACCTCGGCCACGGCCACGTTGAACCGGGCCTTCACCCGTTCCGTGACCCGGCGGAGCACCTGCCGCTTGGCCTTGAGAGAACCGCTCTCCGGAATCTGCAGGGTCAGACGTGCGACGCAGACGAACATGACACTCAGGACCTCGACCCGGTGACCTCGCCTGGACGGCGGGCCACCGGGCGCATTCCGGTGGTGACAGACAGCGGCCGGAGAGGAACTAGCTCAGGCTCGGCCGCGTCTCCTCGATCTCGTAGGCCTCGATGATGTCGCCGGGCTTGAGATCAGCGTAGTTCTCGATGCCGATACCGCACTCGAAGCCCTGGGAGACTTCCTTCACGTCGTCCTTGAAGCGGCGGAGCGACGCCATACGGCCGGCGAACAGCTGCTTGCTGTCACGCAGCAGGCGGACGTAGGCGCCACGCTTCATCACACCGTCGAGCACCGCCGCACCGGCGATGGTGCCCAGCTTCGGTACGTTGAAGGTGTTGCGCACCTTGGCCCGGCCCAGCTTGCGCTCGGTGCGGATGGGCTCCAGGAGGTCTTCCATGGCCTTCCGGACACCATCGATGAGCTCGTAGATGATGCTGTAGGTCTGCAGCGTCACTTCCTGAGCCTTGGCAGCCGCCTCGGTGCCGGACTCGGGCTTGACGTTGAAGCCCACCACGATGCCCTTGGAAGCGGCCGCGCGCATCACGTCGCCCTCGGTCATCGCGCCCACGCCCGAGTGGATGACTTCCACGCGGACCTTCTGGGTGGACTGGGACAGCTTCTGGACGGCCTCCTTGACGGCCTCGGCCGAGCCCTGCACGTCCGCCTTGATGACGAGCCGCAGTTCCTTGGCGCCACCGCCCGCCTTGGTCTTGGCGAAGAGCTGCTCGAGCGTCTCGCGGGTGCTGGGCTTGCCCAGCTCCGCCTCACGGCCCTTCATGGCGCGGTGGGTGGCGATCTCCTTGGCCGCCTTCTCGTCGGCCACCGCGTTGAGGGTGTCACCCGCGGTGGGCACACCCGACAGGCCGATGAGCTCGGCGGAGTAGCCCGGGAGGACTTCCTTCACGGCCTCGCCACGGCTGTTGTTCATGGCGCGGACGCGGCCGAAGTGCGTGCCGGTGACGACGGCATCGCCCACCTTGAGCGTGCCCTCCTGCACCAGCACCGTGGCCACGGGACCGCGGCCCTTCTCCAGCTTGGCCTCGATGATGGCGCCCACCGCCGGACGGCTCGGGTTGCTCGTGAGCTCCAGCACCTCGGCCTGCAGCGCGATGTTCTCCAGCAGCAGATCGATGCCCATCTTCTGCTTGGCGGACACCGGCACCATGATGGTCTCACCGCCCCACTCCTCGGGGGTGAGCTCGTAGGTGGCCAGGTCCTTCTTCACGCGGTCCGGGTTGGCGCCCGGCACGTCCATCTTGTCGATGGCGACGACGATGGGGACCTCGGCGGCCTTGGCCTGCTTGATGGACTCGATCGTCTGCGGCATCACGCCGTCGTCGGCGGCCACCACCAGCACCACGATGTCCGTCACGTTGGCGCCACGGGCGCGCATGGACGTGAAGGCCTCGTGGCCCGGGGTATCCAGGAAGGTGATGTCACCGCGCGACGTCTTCACCGAGTAGGCGCCGATGTGCTGGGTGATGCCACCGGCCTCGCCGCCCGCCACGTTGGCGGCGCGGATGGCGTCGAGCAGGCTCGTCTTGCCGTGGTCGACGTGGCCCATGACCGTGACGACCGGCGGACGGTTGCGCTCGTCCTCGGGACGCGCCTCCACCTCGGGCAGGAAGTCCTCGACCTCGAAGCCGGCCTTCTCCACGCGCCAGCCGTAGTCGGTGGCGATGAGCTCGGTCGTCTCCGCGTCGATGATCTGGTTGGCCGTGGCCATCTTGCCCAGACCCATCAGCTTCTTGATGAGCTCGTTGGTGCGCACACCCATGCGCTGGCCCAGGTCGGACACGGAGATGCCCTCCTGGATCTTGATGACCTTCTTCTCCTCGGCCATCTGGGTGATCTGCGTCTTGGCGCCCTTCTTCGTGGGCTTCTTCTTCTTGCCACGGATGGGGATGGTGACGCGGCCCCACACCAGGTCGGAGATCTCCTGCTTGGACGGGCCGCCCTCGCCACCGGGGCCACGCTTGGCGCTGCGTCCGCCGGCCTTCTCCTTGTCCTTGCCCTTGGAGACGTCGACGAGCTCACGGCCACGGCCGGCGTGGTCCGGGATGACCCTGAACTCACGCTTCTCGCCGATGGCGCTCTTGCCCGGCGCCATGGGGTACTGCTTGCCGGCACCGCCGGTGGGCGTCACGCGGCGCACCTGGATGAGCGGGCGCGAGATGACGACGGCCTGGGTGGCCGTGGGGCGCTGCGAGCGCGGATCCTGCGACACCTGCTGGTGGGGCACTCCACCCACCATCACCTGCTGGCCCGTCGCACCGGGAGCGGCGCCGGGCTGCCCACCCGCGGCACCCGGCGTCGAGGGACGCACGGGACCCGTGGACTGGATGCCGCCACTGCGCTGGTACTGGCTGGGGCCGCCACGCTGATACTGGCTGGGGGCACCACGGCCCTGACCGCCGGGACCACCCGGACGGCCTCCCTGGCCACCGGGACCGCCCGGACCACCGGGACGGCCACCAGGACCGCCGGGACCACCGGGACGGCCACCAGGACCACCGGGACCACCGGGACGGCCACCAGGACCACCGGGACCGCCGGAACGGCCTCCCATGCCGGGACCACCCGGCGAAGAGGTCCGGTGCGGACCAGAAGAAGGATGGGCCGAGGGGGTCCGGACAGTGGGTGGAACCGCCGAAGGCGGGCGGGTAGACAAGCTGGGTGACTCCTTGACGGGGGATGACGGCTGCGCGGTGGCAGCCGGGGGCGGGGTGGCCGCACGGGGCGGCTCCGCGGCCCGGGGCGCCTCAGTGGCGGCCGCGGGGGACGACGGCTGCGTGGCGGGGCGCGACGGCTCCGCGGCGGCAGCAGGCTGCTGGGCCTCGGCACGGGGTGCCTCGGCGGAAGTGGCCGGCGTGACGGCGGCCGGAGTCTCGGAAACGGAGGGCGTGGCAGCGGCCCGCGGCGCCTCGGCGGCGGGCGGAGCGGCGGCGGCCGGGGTCTCCGGAGCGTCGGGCGGCTGAGCGGCGGCCCGGGGCGCCTCGGCCACGGGGGCCTCGACGGCCGGCGGCGGCTCGGCGGCACGCGGGGCCTCGGCGGCCGGCGGCTCGGCGTAACGCTGACCCTCGGCCGGAGTATCCTCATAGCCCGCGTCGGAGGACGAAGGCGTGCTCGTCGGGGCCTTGCGGCGCACCACGAACCCCTTCGCCGTCACCGGCGCCGCGGCCTGCTTGGGCTTCCGCTTGTCCAGGATCTTCTGTACGGCAGCGGTGGCCTGATCGTCCTCGAGCGAGGACGAGTGGCTCTTGACGTCGTAGCCGAGCGCTACGAGCTCGGTCACGACCTCTTTGTTGTCGAGCTCGACGCCCTGGTCCTTGAGCTCTTTGGCAATTTCGTGAACGCGCTTCTTCGACATACGTTGCTTGGCCTTTTGCTCCGCCGGCTACCGGGCGCAGCACCCTAATCCAAAAATGTGTGCGAGTGGTGCTAACACCCACTCCCCCCGGCTGCTCCACCCCGTGCCGGGCCTGACTCCAACGCCTGTCCCAGGGCCGACGGGTCAACCGCCCCCGCCTTCCCCCGAAAGGCCCTGCCAAAGGCCTTCCGCTTCACCGCCGCGGCCAGGCACCCAGCACCGCAGAGATAGGCCCCCCGACCGGGGAGCCGCCTCGCCCTGTCCACCACCAACCCGCCCTCGGGGCCCACCGCCAACCGGGTGAGCTCCTCCTGAACCCGCCTGGCGCCGCAACCGATGCAGCTTCGCACCGGTCCGGCGTTCGCCGGGAGTTCTTCTTTTCTTCTACTACCGGAACGAGCCTTCAGGCGCATCCCCCCTGGCAACCAAGCGAGCTTACAACCCTACCCCGACCCTAACCTAAGCGCCCGCCGGCTGCGCGGCCGAAGAAGAGGCCCCGCGCTCGGCGTTGAGCTCCGCCCGGAGCTTGGCCTCCTCCACCAGATAGTTCTCCGCCGCGCTCTTGAGCTGGCGGGCCTTCTTGATGCCAACCCCCGGCACGTCGCCCAGCTTCGCCAGGTCCTTCTCGTTGGCGAGCTCCTCCACCGTCTTGTAACCGGCCAGGCCGAGCTGCTCGATGGTCTTCTCGCCCATGCCCCTGACGCGGGCCAGGCGCTCGGTCTGACTGAGCTCGTCCGGATGACGGCGCGCCTCGGCCTGGCGGGCCTGCTCGCGCTCCCGCTCCATGCGCGACAGTTCCGCCGCGTCGAGCGACATCTGCTTGCGCGCCTCTTCCTGCATGGCGGGAATCCGGGACGGGTCCATACCCGGAATCTGGCCCAGCATCTCCGGATTGGCCTCGGCGATGTCCTTGGCCTGACGGAAACCGTGCGCGTAGAGCGTCTCGACCAGCATCTCGTTGACACCCGGAAGGGCGCCCAGCGAACGGTTGGCGAACTCGCGCATCTCGCGAACCCGGCTCTCGCTGTTGATGTCCAGCTTCCAACCCGTGAGCTGGGCGGCCAGGCGGACGTTCTGCCCGCGCCGGCCGATGGCCAGCGACAACTGGTCATCCGGGACGATGAGCCTCCATGGCGTGGTTGGCCTCGTCGATGATGACGCGGCTCACCTCGGCCGGGGCCAGCGCCGCGCACACGAAGCGCGCCGGATCCTCGTCGTAGGGGACGATGTCGATCTTCTCGCCGCGCAGCTCCTGCACCACCGCCTGCACGCGGCTGCCCTTCATGCCCACGCACGCGCCCACCGGATCCACGTCCGAGTCGCGGCTGGACACGGCGATCTTCGCGCGCCCGCCCGGCTCACGCGCCGCGGCCTCGATGACGACGATGCCCTCGGCGATCTCCGGCACCTCCATCTCGAAGAGCTTGGTGAGCAGGTTGACGGAGGCGCGGCTGAGGACGATCTGCGGGCCCTTGGACTCGCGCAGCACGTCCAGCACGTAGGCCTGCACCCGGTCACCGGCGCGGTACGTCTCGCGGGGCACCTGCTCGCGCACCGGCAGCACCGCCTCGGCACGGCCCAGGTCCACGACGATGTTGCCGCGCTCGAAACGCCGGGCGATGCCGGTGACGATCTCGTTGCGCCGGTCCTTGTACTCGTTGAAGACGTTCTCGCGCTCGGCGTCGCGGGTGCGCTGGAGGATGACCTGCTTGGCCGTCTGGGCCGCGATGCGTCCGAAGCCGCGGCGGAACGTCTTCAGCCGGAGGATGTCCCCGTACTGATCGTCCTGCGCCTTGGCCTCCGCCGCGTCCTCGTCACGGTAGAAGATCTGGAACACGAGCTCGTCGCCCGGCTCCACCTCCATGCCCTTCTTGTGCGCCTCGTCGAGGGAGATCTGGTTCACCGCCTGGATGGGGTCGGTGATGGTCTCCACCACGGTGATGGCCTGGAAGAGCTCCACCACGCCCTTCTCCGGGTCGTACTTCGCCTCGAGGTTGCGCTCCTGGCCAAAGTGCTTCTTGGCCGCGGTCGTCATCGCGTCCTCGAGCGTGGTGATGAGCACGCTCCGCTCGATGCCCTTGTCCTTGGCCACCTGATCCAGGACGAGGTTGAGGTTGATGTTGGGGTTGGCTGGCGTGGGCATCATCTTCTCCAAAGGTTCCACGGGCGCGCCCGCGCGAGGGCGCACCCTGTATGTGGACTGCTAGAACTCGAACTCCAGATTGGCCTTGGCGATGTCCTTGAAGGAGATGCGGAAGCTGCCCGCCCCTTCCACGTCCACAGCGATGGCGTCGGCCGCCACCTCGGTGAGCGTCCCGGTGAAGTTCTTGCGCGGCGGCTCCCCGAGGGGCCCGAAGGTCTTCACCTTGATCTTCTGGCCCTTCACCCGCTCGAAATGCACGGGCTTCTTCAGGGGCCTGTTCACGCCGGGGCTGGAGACCTCCAGGTTGTACTCGTGGGGAACGATGTCCTCCACGTCCAGCACCGTGTCCACCGCCCGCGAGACCTGCGAGCACTCGTCCAGGCCCACCCGTCCACCCGGCTTGTCGATGAACAGGCGCAGGATCCAGCCCTCGCGCTCGCGGAGGAACTCCACCTCGAGGAGCCTCCAGCCCCTCGCCCGCAACGATGGGCTCAAGCACTTCCTGTGCCCTTGCCTCCACCGTTTGCTTGATGTTCTCCGCCATAGGCCGCTTCGAAAACTCCGGACTCCAAAAACACAAAAAGCGGGCGCGACGGCCCACTTTTCGAAGAACTGCGTCGAAAAATGTCGGCGGCGTCCGTAGCACACGCCACCTCGGGGTGTAAAGGATGACGCACCCCTTGTCCTGACATCCAACAGTCCCCCCAGGGGTAGGGATTCCCGGGGTTTCCGTGGACGGGGACCGGTTATAACGCCCCCATGCACCTCATCGCCGCAGCCCAGATGGTGTCCACCGCGGACAAGGCCCACAACCTCGACTCGGCCACCCGGCTCGTCCGGCGTGCGGCCGGCCTGGGCGTCCGCCTGATGGGTCTGCCCGAGAACTTCAGCTGGATGGGCCCGGAAGCCGAGCGCCAGGGCGCCGCCGAGACGCTGGAGGGCCCCACGCTCTCGCGCATGGCCGAGCTGGCGCGCGAGCGGAAGGTGACACTGCTGGCCGGCTCCATCCTGGAGACGGGTGCCCCGGGCGGCCGCCTCTACAACACCACCGTGCTCTTCGGGCCGGACGGCGCCCGGCTGGCCGTGTACCGGAAGATGCACCTCTTCGACGTGGACGTGGGCGACGGCACGCCCTACCGCGAGTCCGAGGCGGTGGCCCCGGGCAGCCAGGTGGTGGTGGCGGACACGGAGGCGGGCCGGCTGGGCCTCTCCATCTGTTACGACCTGCGCTTCCCCGAGCTGTACCGCCGCCTGGCGAAGGACGGCGCCACCCTGCTGGCGGTGCCGGCGGCCTTCACCCTGATGACGGGCAAGGACCACTGGGAGGTGCTGCTGCGCGCACGCGCCATCGAGAACCAGTGCTACCTCTTCGCCCCGGCCCAGGGCGGGCGGCACTCGCCCCAGCGCGTCACCTGGGGACATGCCATGGTGGTGGACCCCTGGGGACTGGTGACGGCCCGGGCCTCCGAGGGCGAGGGACTCGCCGTGGCACCGGTGGACCCGGAGCTGCTCGCCCGCATCCGCAAGAATCTGCCCTGCCTGCAACATCGACGACTGGACTGAACCAGCCGAGCACTTGTGACCGGGCCCCTGGGTACCGGGTCCATTCCCCGGTACACTGAGGACCGGAACCTCTCGTGAAAAGTCGCTGGTCCTATATGGTGTTCGTCCTCCTCGGGTCCGTCTCGGTGGGTTGCCCCGCCGACGAGAAGCCCGTGGCCCCGGTGCATGCGCCGGCCGCGCCGCCTCCGGTGCGCCGCGCCCAGCTCAAGGGGCTTCAAGGGGATGTGAAGGTCAAACGCGCGGCGGGGGACGAGTGGCTCCCCGCCCAGGAGGGCATGCCCCTCTTCGAGAACGACAAGGTGAGAACCGTGGCAGGCGCGGGAGCGCAGATCGTCTTCGCCAACGGCAGCATCGTGAACCTGGGCGACGACGCGCTGATCGGCATCGCGGAGACGCGGCCCAGGCCCGGACAGGAGCGCACGGACCTGACGGTTCTCCGCGGCCGGGTGGACGCCGAGATGGAAGATCCGGCACGCCAGTCACTGTCGGTCACCACACCAGCGGCCACCGTCCGGGCCGGAAGGGAGATCGTGTTCCAATGAAGAGTTCCTTCCTGCTCGCCCTGTTGATGCTGGCGCCCACCGAAGTGGTGGTGCGCGATGGAGAGTCACTCGCCGAGGTGGCCCAGCGCACGCTGGGAGACCGTGGTGGCGCCAGTGCAGCTCAAGGCGCTCAATGGATTGAAGGACAACGCGGTCGCGCCGGGCACGAAGCTGAAACTGCCCGGGCCGGACCGCGCGATCGCCCAGCGGTCGCTGACGACGGCGCGCAACGCGCTGGCCCAGGCGGACGCCAATGCGGCCCAACGCAAGGAATCCGCGGCCAAGCTGAAGGAGGCCGAGGTCCACTTCCAGGGCGCGCGTTATGACGCCGCCGCCAAGGCGGCCGATGAGGCCTGGAAGCTGGTGGCGGCGACGACGGCGCAGCCCACCACCTTCTCCGTGGCCGTGGATGCCAAGGGCACCACCACCGTGGAGTCCAGGTCCGGCCAGCCGGTGCGCGTGGAGGCCGAGGGCGTCACCCACCCGGTCTCCGCCGGCGAGAGCGTGCGCGTGGTGAAGGGCCAGCCCCCGTCCGCCCCCCGGGCTCCGCTGGGCGCGCCCCTCCCCACCCAACCCGCCAACAAGTCGAAGTTGACCGTGCAGCCCGCCAAGGGCGGCGCCAGCCCCGTCACCCTCGCCTGGAAGCCGGTGGAGGGTGCCGAGGGCTACGAGGTGGAGCTGGTGCCCGTGCGAGGGGAGAAGCGCACGCTGCCGGCCAACACCCACCAGCTCAAGGTGTCGCTGGCCGCGGGTGCCTACCGCTGGAGCGTGCGCGCGGTGGCCCGCGAGTCCCGTTCCGAGGCCTCGGCCGAGCAGGGTTTCGAGGTGGCGGAAGCGCCAGCCAAGCCCATCAACCTGCAGGTGCAGCCCTCGAAGTGGCAGTAGCGCGGGAGGCGCGTTCCCATGCGGCTCTTCAAGACCATCCTCTTGTTGATGCTGGTGGCCAGCCTGGTGCCCACGGTGATGGTGGGCCTGCTGTCCGTGTCCGACACGCGCGAGCTGCTGGTGCGCGACGCGCAGGAGCTCACGCAGGAGCGTGTCAAACAGCTCAAGCTGAAGGTGGAGGGCTTCCTCGCCGAGCCCACGCGCGCGGTGATGGGCATGGCGCGCGTGCCCAACTTCTTCACCCTCACGCTGGAACAGCAGCAGACGTACCTGCGCGCGGTGCTCAACCAGAGCCGCGAGGTGCAGGCCATCACCCTCTTCGGGCCCGATGGCAAGCGGCTGCCGGGGCTGCAGGCCTTCGCCGTCAGTGACGTGCCCCCCACCGCGCTGGCCGAGCACGAGTCGCGCGCGGTGGCCCTGCTGGAGGGGCTCGCCGGCCTGCGCTACGCGGACGTGGTGTGGCGCCCCACCGGCGAGGCCGTGGTGACGTTCGCCTTCCCCGTGGGCGAGCCCGTCAAGGGCTACATCGCCGCGGACGTGACCCTGGCGGAGCTGCAGACCATGCTCGCCCAGGAGCGCGTGGGCAGCACCGGCTTCGTCTACCTCTCCGACGCCCAGGGCCACGTGCTCGCCGGCGGCGGCGGGCTGGTGACCGGCCAGGACGTCTCCCAGCGGCCCGTGGTGGCGCACCTGCTCAAGGGCGTGGCGCGCTCCCCGGACACGGACATCCTCCACGTGGGCAACTTCTCCGAGGGCGACGAGGCCGTCGTCGCCGCCTACGCCACCCTGGCCGATCCCCACTGGGCCATCGTCTCCGAGCAGCCCGTGGCGCTCGCCTACAAGCAGGTGGAGACCATGGAGCGGCGGCTGCTGCTCACCGTGCTGGCCGCCACCGTGGTGGCCCTCGCGCTCGCCGCCTTCTTCTCGCGCAGCGTCACCCGCCCCCTCAAGGGCTTCACCCAGGGCGCCCTCCAGCTCGCCCAGGGCAAGTTCGGCCTCGAGGTCAACGTCCCCCAGAAGAACGAGCTCGGCGAGCTGGCCCGGACGTTCAACTACATGAGCAAGCAGCTGCTCGCGTACGACCACGAGAACCGCGGCCTCTACGAGAGCCTCGAGCAGGGCTACCTGGAAACCATCGTCGCCCTGGCCAACTCCATCGACTCCAAGGACTCCTACACCCGCGGCCACAGCCAGCGCGTGGGCGACGTGGCGGTGGAGATCGGCCGGGAGATGGCCCTCTCCGAGCGCGAGCTCAAGCAGCTCCAGTTCGGCGGCATCCTCCACGACATCGGCAAGATTGGCATCGTCGAGTCCATCCTCTGCAAGCAGTCGCGGCTGACGGACGAGGAGATGACCATCATGCGCGAGCACCCGGCCATCGGCGACACCATCATCAAGCCCATCAGCTTCCTGCAGGCCATGCGCTCCTGCGTGCGCAGCCACCATGAGCGCTGGGATGGCACCGGCTACCCGGACAAGCTCGCCGGCGAGGACATCCCCCTGCTGGCCCGCATCGTGGCCTGCGCGGACACCTTCGACGCCTGCACCTCCACCCGCCCCTACCAGAAGGCCATGCCCCTGGAGAAGGCGATGGAGATCCTCGAGAACCTCAGTGGCAAGCAGCTCGACCCGGCCGTGGTGTCCGCCCTGCGCCGGGTGTTGGAGAAGAAGGGTGTGCGCGTCGAGGGCCACCGGCTTCCCGTGAAGCTCGCCTCGTGAGGCCCCCCAGGGTTCTCCCCCTGCGGCGCGCCGGATGGTAAGCAGGGCCCAGCGATGTTCTGGCCCTGAAAGGGGAACCCCTTGAGTTTCTGGGATCGAATCAAGCCCACCGAGCGCCCCGTCTCCGCCACCGAGGTGACGCTGTCGCCGGACAACACCCGGTTGAGCCTCGTCTGGGAGGATGGCGTGAGGACGGACGCCACCGCGCAGCTGCTGCGCCAGCAGTGCCCGTGCGCCGGGTGCGTGGACGAGTGGACCAACAAGCGCACGCTGGACCCGGCCCGGGTGCCCGCGGACGTGCGCATCACCCAACTGCAACCGGTGGGCAACTACGCCCTCACCTTCGTCTTCAGCGACGGCCACGGCACCGGCATCTACCCCTGGAAGCTGCTGCGCGAGATCACCCAGGCGCAGGGCTGAGCCCATGGAGCAACGCGTGAACGAGTCCCGCTACCGTCTGGTGCGTCCGCTCGCCATGGGAGGCATGGCGGAGCTGTTCCTCGGCGTGGTGCGCGGCGCGGAGGGCTTCGAGAAGTCCGTGGCCATCAAGCGCATGCTGCCGCACCTCGCGAGCGAGCCCACCCTCGCGCAGATGTTCCTCGCCGAGGCCCGGCTGGCCACCCACCTGCAGCACCAGAACATCGCCAGCGTCTACGACGTGGGCAGCAGCGCGGAAGGGCTCTTCCTGGTGATGGAGCTGGTGGACGGCTGGGACCTGGGCGTGCTGCTGCGCCACGCCCACCGCCGCGGCCAGCGCTTCCCTCCCCACCTCGTGGCCCTCATCGGCTCCCAGGTGCTCGCCGGCCTCATCCACGCCTACCGCCGCCTGCACAACGGCCGTCCCGTGCTCACCGCCCACCGGGATGTCTCGCCCTCCAACATCCTCATCTCCCGCGAGGGCGAGGTGAAGGTGACGGACTTCGGCATCGCCCGCCTCGAGGGCATGTCCATGGGCACCCAGCCCGGCACCTTCAAGGGCAAGCTTCCCTATGCCGCGCCCGAGACACTGCGCGGCGAGCCCGCCAACGCCCTGAGCGATCAGTTCGGGCTCGGCATCGTCCTCTACGAGCTGCTCGCCGGACGCCACCCCTTCGGAGATGGCGCGGGGGACCCGATGGCCTTCGCCCTCGCCATCACCCAGCAGGAGCCCCCGCCGCTCACGGACGTGCCCGCGCCGCTGGCCGCGGTGGTGGTGCGCGCCATGGCCAAGGCCCCCGAGGCCCGTTTCCCCCGGCCCGAGGACATGGCCGAGGCGCTGGCCCGCTACCTGGCCCAGGCCGGTGAGCCCGCCACCTCCCAGTCCCTCGCCACGTTCATCTCCAGCCTCACCCCGCCCCTCACCCTCGTCGAGCGGGTGCAGGCCTCGGAGTCCGACGACGCGTCGCCGCAGTCCATGACGCCCACCGTCCGCCGCCCCTCCCTGTCCACCCGGGCCGTGAATCCCCCCTCCTTCGAGCTGCAGCCCATGGAGGAGAACCTCGAGCACGAGGAGGTGCCCGGAGGACCCGTGCTCAGCATGAGTGGCCGGCTCGTCGTCCCCACCGCCCCGGCTCCCGCCGCCACACCCGCCGCCGCGGCCCCCCGGGCCCGGGAGTCCCGCTGCGCCCGCTGCAACAGGCCCCTCGCCTCGGCCCACGCTCCGTGCGACCGCTGCGCCCGGGAGCTGTCCCCGCAGCTCTCCTCCCTCGCCGAGGACGTCTCCGCGCCCCAGGGTGCCGCGTCCGCTCCGCGGCGCTCCGTGCTGGACATGCGGGAAGACGAGCTGGAGCTGGCCGAGCGCGCCCCGAAGAAGGAGACGGTGTACGAGCCGCCCAAGGCCCGCTTCCCGTGGGCACGCGTGGCGACCACCCTGGCCACGCTGCTGCTGCTGGGCGGCATCGCCGTGGTGGGCTACCCCTACCTCCGGCCCTTCCTGACCCGGCTGTTCTACTCGGTGGGGCCCAAGCAGTCCCTGCCCCTGCTCGCCATCGATAGCCAGCCCGAGGGCGCCACCGTCATCGTGGACGGCACGGAGATCGGCACCACGCCCATCGTCCTCGACAACACCTACGCCAGCGGCCAGGACGTCCCCGTGCAGCTCACGCTCAAGGGCCACAAGCCCTGGAAGGGCACCTTCATCGGCGGCCAGCCGGTGGATCTCCACGTCCGCCTCAAGCGCTGAGGCGGAGGAAGCCCCGCCCTCACTTCACCAGGCGCAGATGGCCTCGACGCGGCGAGGGCGGCTCGTCCTTGGGTCCCTCGGCCTCGACCGGGCTCGGAGTCGGCACGGGCGCCGGAGCCGACACCGGGACTGGAGCCGGAACCGGCACCGGGGCCGGAGTGGGAGCAGGCGCCGGAACCGCCGCGACAGGCTCGGGCGATTCGTCCTCCGGCCCGTCCTCCTCTGGCCCGTCCTCCGGCCGCCCCACCTCGCGCAGCACGGCCCGCGGACGCTCCACCGCCGGTGCCGATTGCTCCGTCACGCTCTCCGGCACCTTGGACGTCACCATCGTCTGCTGGATGAGCTCGGCCGGCATGTCGTCCGGGTACATCCAGAATTCCTTCGTCAGGTGGCTCGTGATGGCGAAGAGCGCCGACCACGGCACCGCCACCTTGAAGCGGCTCCCCGAGAAGCTCAGGGTGCAACGCACGCCCCACTCGCCCACCGTCAGATCCGGTGGATCGAACCGGTAGGACAGGTTCAGGCGCAGGTGGGACTCATTGCGCAGCGAGGTGGGCACGAGGACCCCCGGACGGCGCGCGTCCAGGTGGATCATCACCATGCCCTTGTCGAGTGCGGCCAATAGCCGCGCCTTCTTCTCAGGACCCTTCTTGTCCATCGACGTGCGCTAGCGGGCGAGGGGGGCGTTTCAGCGACGGCGCATCGCCCGGTCCATCTCCCGCTTGGTCTCCCGTTCCTTGATGTCCTGCCGTCGGTCCTCGTGCGTCTTGCCCCGGCACAGCCCCAACTCCACCTTCGCCCGGCCGTTCTTGAAATACAGCAGGAGCGGGATGATGGAATAGCCTCGCTCCCGAACCTTCGTGATCCACCGGTCGATTTCCGCCCGGTGCATCAACAGCTTGCGGCCCCGCAGAGGCTCGTGGCTGAAGAAGCTGGAGGGGTTGTAGCCGCCGATGTGAGCATTGAGCAGATAAAGCTCACTGCCCTTGGGCAGCGCGTAGGCGTCCGAGAGGTTGGCCGTCCCGGCCCTCAGCGCCTTCACCTCGCTGCCCGAGAGCGAGAGGCCGGCTTCGACCTTCTCGTCCACGCTGTAGGCGGCGCGCGCCTTGCGGTTCTCGGCGATGATCTTGATGCCGGACTCGCCCGTCCCGCCCTTGCCCTTTACAGCCGCCATACGCTCGTGTCCCCTAGCCTCCGATGGGCTGGTTGTCGATCAGCCGTGTGGAACCAACGAAGGCCGCCACCAGCAGCCGCGCGGGCTGGCCTGGTGTCACGGCCGGCAGCGGGGTCAGCGAGGTAGCGTCCACCAACTCGACATAATCCTCTCGAAGGCCCGCGGCCTCCAATTCACGGCGCACCGCGCCCACCAGGGCCGCCGTCTCGCGCGTCCCGCTCCGGCAAAGCGCCTGGGCCGCCGCCAGACCTCGCGACAGGGCGAGCGCCCGCTGCCTGTCCTCGGGGGACAGGTAGGCGTTGCGCGAGCTCATCGCCAGCCCGTCCGGCTCGCGGATGGTGGGCATGCCGATGATTTCAACCCCAAGGTTCAGGTCGCGCTCGAGGGCGCGGATGACCTGGAGCTGCTGGTAGTCCTTCTCGCCGAAGAGGGCGAGCTGGGGCTTGAAGAGGCACAGCAGCTTCGTCACCACCGTGGCCACGCCGCGGAAGTGGCCGGGCCGGCGCGCGCCGCACAGGCCCTGGCTCACCTGCTCCACGTCCACATACGTCTGGTAACCCGGGGGGTACACCTCCGCCGGAACGGGGGCGAAGACGGCCTCCACTCCGGCGCTGGCGCACTTCTCCAGGTCCCCCTCCATGTCCCGCGGGTAGCGCGACAGGTCCTCCTTGGGACCGAACTGGGTGGGGTTGACGAAGATGGAGGCCGCCACGGCGTCGGCCCGCCGGCGTCCTTCGCGCATCAACGAGACGTGGCCCTCGTGCAGGAAGCCCATGGTGGGAACCAGCGCCAGGCGGCGGCCCGAGCGGCGAAGGGACTCCGCCCAGGCGGCGGTCTCGGCAACGGTACGAAGGACGAGCGGGGCCATGGGCTAGACCGGAAGCTCCGTAGATGGGGCCCACCTTCTCGGCGCCCTCGGCGGGCGCGTCCGCGGGCTCGGGCGTGGAGGCCACGAGGCGGATGGGCTTGGACTTGAAGGAGTGCTCCTCGTCCGGGAAGGTGCCCGCGCGTACCTCGGAGAAGTAGGCGCCCGCGGCCTCCGTCATGGAGCCGAAGAGGTTGGCGTAGCGCTTGACGAACTTGGGCTTGAAGTCCGGGTTCATCCCCAGCAGGTCGTAACAGACGAGCACCTGGCCGTCGCAGTACTTGCCCGCGCCAATGCCGATGGTGGGGATGGAGAGCCGCTGCGTCACCTGACGCGCCAGCTCCAGCGGCACGCCCTCGAGCACCAGCGAGAAGCAGCCCGCGCGTTCCAACGCGAGAGCGTCCTCGAGAATCTTCTGAGCGGCGTCCTCGTCGCGGCCCTGCACCACGTAGCCGCCCATCTTGTGCACCGACTGCGGCGTGAGGCCCAGGTGGCCCATGACGGGGATGCTCGCGCGGCTGATGGCGGAGATGACGTTGGCGAACTCGGCGCCGCCCTCCAGCTTCACCGCACCCACCCTGCCCTCCGCCACCAGACGGCCGGCATTGCGCACCGCCTCCTCCACCGACACCTGGTAGCTCATGAAGGGCATGTCCCCCACCACGAGCGCCCGCTTCGTCCCACGGACGACGGCGGCGGAGTGGTACACCATCTGGTCCATCGTGACCGGGAGGGTGGAGTCATGCCCCTGCACGACCATGCCCAACGAGTCTCCCACGAGCAGTATGTCCGCTCCGGCTTCATCGAAGACGCGGGCGAAGGTGGCGTCGTAGGCCGTGACCATGCAGATCTTCTGGCCGCTCTGCTTCAGGCGCTTCAGCGTGTGGATGGTGACCTTGTCCTTCACGGTTCACCTCCTCTGGGGATAGGGGTTCAACGTCCTGCCGTGCATGCATGGACGCCTCTCACCGTCCCCGAGGGGATCGCCGGAAGCGGCCATCGGTGACACTCTAACGCCCTCGGGAGCGCCGCGGGGGCTTCTCTTCAGGGCAGGCAGGCAGCCGAGCCCCTCTCAAAGCCGCTTGGCGCTGTTGGGTTGGTAGTGGTGGGTCCCCTGCCGCGCCCCGTCGATGGCCCCCATCAACCCCTTGAGATCGTTCTCGTTGTGGACGAAGTCGATGTCCGAGGTGTCCACCACCAACAGCGGCGTCTCCGTATAGCGGGAGAAGAAGTCGTTGTAGGCGTGGACGAGCGCCTCCAGGTAGCCGGCGTCGAACTGGCGCTCGAACTCGCGGCCCCGCTTCTTGATGCGGTGGAGCAGCACGTCCAGGCGGGCCTGCAGGAAGATGACCAGATCCGGCCGCGTCACCCGGGGCGTGAGGGCCTCGAAGACGCGCTCGTAGAGGGACAGCTCGTGCGAGTCCAGCGTCAGGCACGCGAAGATGCGGTCCTTGGCGAACAGGTAGTCGCTCACCGTCACCGAGTTGAACAGATCCGGCTGGAAGAGCTTCCTGCTGCTGCTGGAAGCGCGAGAGCAGGAAGAAGATCTGCGTCTGGAAGGCGTACTTCTGCCGGTCCTCGTAGAAGTGGGCGAGGAAGGGATTCTCCTCGTATTTCTCGAAGACGCGCCGGGCCCCGAAGCGCTCGGCCACGAAGTTGGAGAGACTCGTCTTACCGACGCCGATGGGCCCCTCGACCACGATGTAGCGGTTGTCCATCCGCTTCGAGACCTCCGACTGCACGAGACGCGCTCCGGCCTGGGGAACCCGGCCGGAACGGGGCGCGGAATAGAGCACGGGAGTGGCAGCCGGGCAATGTTCGCGCTCCCGCCAGACTCGCCACGCTTGACGGGCCGATGAGCGTCCACTACCAGGGACGCACGCGCGGTGCGGGAGAGGCGGACGCGCGGGGACCGAGGGAGATGAATCGACGGCAGCGGGCGAAGACGGTCATCGAGTTGGAGCCACGCCGGGCCACGTCCACCGAGACGGCCCAGGCTCCCACCCAGGCGCTGGAGCCCGATCCGCTCTACGGCGTGGCCCTCCTCAAGACGGCCCTGGAAGCTCAAGCGCCGCAAGGACGGCACCCCGGAGGAAATCCTCCGCGGCGTGCTGGCCCGCATGCGGCTGTCCGAGGACGAGTTCCGCGCGTGGTTGTCGCAACAGGGCGGGCTGGCCAAGGTGCTCGGCGGCAACGGCGGCGGCGGGCCCTGAGCCTCTAACGCGAGGCCACCCAGGGCTGGAGCGCCGCGTCCACCGCGCCTCCGAGGGACTTGCAGAAGGCGTACTCGGTGCGCAGCCGCTCCACGGGTGTGGCCGCCTCGAAACGGCGAGTCTCGAAGAAGAGCGCGTACACCACCTTGTCGCCCACCTTCGAGCGGATGCCGAGGTACTCGCCCTGCACGTCCATCTGCGGCAGCAGCATGCGCTCCAGCGAGCGATAGACGCGGGCCATGTCCTGCGTGGCCCCCACGAAGGTCTTCTCCTCGAGGAGGGGGATGGGGCTCGGGTCACCCCAACGCAGCAACACCACCCCATCGGGGCGGGCGAACACCGCGTACACCACGCCGAAGCGGTTGAGCACCGGCTCCAGCTCCTCCAGTGGCAGGGGCTTCATCAGTCCTCTCCGGGCCGCTCTTCTCGTTAACACCGGAGCGGGCCGGACGCCAAATTGGAGCTACTTCGCGACGGGCCCCAACGCGCGCTCGATGGCGGCGAACTCCACGGACGAGAGCGTCTCCGCGCGCCGGGTCGGATCAATGCCCGCCGTCCGCAGCGCCTGCTGGAGCTGCTCCAGCGAGCCCAGCGACTTGTCCGACTTGAGCGAGTTGATGAGCGTCTTGCGGCGCTGGGCGAACCCCGCCTTCACCAGGCGGATGAAGCGCGCGCCATCCACCACCGGCGCCAGCGGCGCGGGACGGCGGATCAGCCGCAGCACCGCCGAGTCCACCTTCGGCGGCGGATGGAAGCGGTGGGCGTCGATGTCGAAGAGGTTCTCCGACATGAAGTAGAGGCCCAGGATGGCGGTGAGCAGGCCGTAGTCGCGCCCACCCGGCTCGGCCGCGAGCCGGTCCACCACTTCCTTCTGCAGCGTGAAGACGGCGCGCGTCACGTGGTCGCGCTGCTCCAGCACCTGGAAGAGGATGGAGCTCGTCAGGTGGTACGGGAGGTTGCCCGCGACCTTCACCTCGGGGACGCCCGCCACCTTGGCGAACTCCACCGTGGCCGCGTTGCCATCCACCACCCGCACGCCGGGGATGGCCTCCTTCTCGAGGACGGCGATCATGTCCCGGTCCTTCTCCACCGCGGTGACGCGCGCCCCCGTGGCGGCGAGAAAGCGCGTCAGGTGCCCCAGGCCCGGGCCCAGCTCGATGACCGGCTCGCCCTCGCGCAGCTCCAGCGCGTCGGCGATGGCCTCCAGGATGCCCGGGTCCCCCAGGAAGTTCTGCCCCCAGCTATGCTTGGCCCTCAGGCCGTGGCGCTGGAGGATATCACGTGGCGTATCCACTCTCGGCTCCCTTCACCTTCACATGCGCCAGGCCGGGTCGGCGGACAGGTTGAAGTCCCCGCGCAGACCCCGGCGCCAGGCCTCGTAACCGGCCACGGCGATCATCGCGCCGTTGTCCGTGCACAGCCGCACCGGCGGCAGGAACAGCTTCAGATTCCGCTCCGCGGCGCGCTCCTGGCTCAACGAGCGCAACCGCGAGTTGGCCGCCACGCCCCCGCACACCACCAGGTTCTTCAGGCCCAGCCGGCGCGCCGCGGCGACGAACTTCTTCGACAGCGCATCCGCCACGGCTTCCTGGAAGGAGGCGCACAGGTCCGCCAGCGCCTGCCCCTCGGGGACACCGTGCTTGCGCACGTGCTGCGCCACCGCCGTCTTCAGGCCGGAGAAGGACCAGTCGAAGTTCTCCGCCCCGGGCAGCGCGCGAGGGAAACGGATGGCCTCCGGGTTCCCCTTCTGCGCGAGCTGATCGATGGGCAGCCCGCCCGGGTACGGCAGGCCGAGGATGCGCGCCGTCTTGTCGTAGGCCTCGCCCGCGGCGTCGTCCCGGGTGCTGCCCACCAGCCGGTAGCGGCCGTAGTCCTGCACCTCGTAGAGGCTGGTGTGGCCGCCGGAGACGACGAGCCCCAGGAAGGGAGGCTCCGGCGCGTCCTCGAGCAGGCGGATGGCGAGCAGGTGCCCCTCGAGGTGGTTGGCGCCGACGAAGGGCTTGCCGGTGGCGAGGCTCAGCGACTTGGCCACCTGCACGCCCACCAGGAGCGCGCCGATGAGGCCGGGCCCGGAGGTGACGGCGATGAGGTCCACGTCGTCGAGCGTCTTGTGGGCCCGGGTGAGGGCCTCGTGCAGCACGGGCATGACCTGCACCACGTGGTTGCGGCTGGCCAGCTCCGGCACCACCCCACCCCAACGCCGGTGGATGTCCACCTGGGTGGAGACGACATCGGAGAGCACGCGCCGGCCGTCCTCCACGAGGGCGGCGGCGGTCTCATCACAGGAGGTTTCGATTCCGAGTACGAGCAAAAGGCGTCCTCTCTACCAGGAGCCCGCCGTTCCGCCTACTGTCCGAGCGACTTGAGCGCGGCGCGCACGTCGTTCGCGTACTGGCCGTTGGGCTCCAACGAGAGATAGCGCTTGTAGGCGTCGATTGCCTTCTTGTCCTGCTGGACCATCTGCCGGCCCATGCCGAGGCACAGCCAGGCGTGGGCGTTGTTCGGCTGGTCCTTCAGCGCGTCTTCCAGCAGCTTGACGGCCTCGCGGTAGCTCGAGTCGCTGCGCACCAGGGAGATGCCCAGGCCCGCCTTCGCCTCGTCCGAGTCCGGCTTGAGGTTGAGCGCCTTGCGGTACACGAAGGCCGCCGTCTTGTAGCGCCCGCCCGACATGAGCTTCTTCGCCCGGCGCGTCAGCTCGGCGTACTGGGCCTCGGGGCTGAGCTGCTGCGCCTCGGGCTGCTCCGGCTCGTCGTCCTTGCCGTCATCCCCGGCGGGCGGCGTGCCATTCGCGGCCACGGCCGGCGGCTCGGTGGCCTTGGGAGGAGTCCCCGCGTCGGGCACGGCCGTCTGGGCCGCGGTGGCGGGCTGCTCCGGCGTCTCCGGCTTCGTCTCGGGCGGCTTCGTCTCCGGAGCCTTCGCCTCGGGGGCCTTGTTCTCGGGCTCCGGGGCCTTCACCTGCTCGGTGGGCGCGGACTTCGGCTCCGGCACGGGCGTGGGCTTGTCCGAGCCACCCGACTGGGTGAACACCACCACCGCGGCGGCCATGGCGATCGCCACGACGCCTCCGACGATGAGGCCAGTCCGGTTCGGCTTCGGCTGCTGCGCGCTCTGCACTCCGGCCGCCGGCCCCTTGGACTGCGTGGGGCGGGGAGTCGACACCGGCCGCGGCTTGGGCTCCTCCGCGGGCTTGCTGGCCTGCGGCGTGGGCTCCGGCTTGGGCTCGGGCTTGGACGCGGCGGGCTCGGAGGACGCGGCGGGCGCGGGCGCACCATGGCCCGGGTACGGCGGCAGCGCGAGCTGCTGGGGCTTCTCGGCCGGCTTCTCCACCGGCTTTTCCACTGGCGTCTCCGCGGGCTTCTCGACAGCGGCGGGCTTCGAACCCGACACCAGCGTCACCTCCTCGGCCGGAGTCGCGGGCTCCGGAGGAGGCACCGGCGGCACCGGATTCGGGGCCACGGCGGCCCCTCCAAAGATGGGGCCACGCGAGGCCGACGTATCCACCACCGGAGCCGGAGGTACGGCCGGCGACGGGGACACGGGCGTGGAGGCCGGTGCGCTGGGAGTCGTCGAGGCACGGGGCGCCGGAGACCAGCCCGGACCCCAACCCCCTGCCCCCGCCGAGCCGATGCCATCCACGTCCACCCGGCTCCAGTCGAGCAGCAGGCTGCGCCGCTCCAGCTCCTTGGCGCGGTGGGCCGGCGCCGGCTCCACGAGGAACGACGAGCCCTCGGCCGAACGCGGAGGCGCGATGATGTCCGTCTCGGGAACGTTCGCCTGGCGCTTCCTCGACTCGAAGACGACGACGTTGGCGAGCTGCGGCTGCCGGTCCTCGTCGGACGGGGCCGCGGCCTGCGCGGGCGCCAGCGGCTCCGGCTCGACCACGGACTCCAGGGGCAGCTCCACGGCCAGCTCCACCGGAGCCACCTCGGGCTGCACGGGCTGCGCCACCACCTGAGCCACCTCGGGCACGGGCGCGAGCGCCACCGCGGGAACGACCGGCTCCGGAGCGGGCTCGGCCGGGGCGCTCGGCGCCGGCGCGTTGTGCAGCCACTCCTCGATGCCGGGCTTGCCGCTCTGCACGGGCTCCTGCGAGACACTGCCCAGCTCGCGGATCAGGCCCTCGAAGTACAGCTTGCTGATGATGCCCAGCGCCGCCAGGTCATCGAAGTCCGAGTCCTCCACCACCCGGCTCAGGCTCCGCTTGCCGTCGAACAGGCGCAGCAGCCCGTTGACCTCGTCCGGAATCTCCGAGAGCCGGTCCGCGAGCTGGTGGTAGTCGATCTCGAACACCGTCTCCAGCGGAGGCAGTTGCTCGAGCATGCGGCCCCACTCGTCCAGCCGGCGCATGCCCTCCATCAGCAGGCCCTGGGTGGAGACCTCGATGCGCTCGGGCCGGTCGAGCGCGGTGAACTGCACCTCGAACTCGCCCTCGGTGGCGTTGAGCAGCCGGTAGAAGGCGTTCTCGCCCTTGAGCCGCCCCATCTCCGCGTCGATGACTCGGCCTTCCTTGAAGTAGATGGTGGCGACGCGCTCGCCCTTGATGGAGATGTTGCCCGTCTTGCGGCCGATCTCGAACGTCTGGACCAGGTCCACCACGCCCATGTCGGCCAGGTTGCCGGCGAACCCGCCCTTGGTCGTCTCCCGCCGCTCGATCTTCTCCTTGTCCGCCTTCTGGAGGATCATCGTCACGCGGGTGACGATCTCTTTGATGTAGATGGGCTTGGTTAGGTAGTCGTCGCCCCCGAGCTCCAGCCCCTTCACCTTCGCCTCGACCGCCTTCTGGTTGGTGAGGAAGACGTAGGGGATGTGCTTGAAGCGCTCGTCCGACTTGAGCGTCTTGCACAGCTCGAAGCCGTCCATCTCCGGCATCTTCGTGTCGGCGAGCACGAGGTCCGGCGGGCTGATCTGCACCTTCTCGAGCGCGTCCTTGCCGTGGATAGCCGTGGTCACGGAGAAGCCGGCCTTCTTCAGGCTGACCTCCATCACACGGAGACTCTTCGGGTCACCATCGACCAGGAGCAGGTGCTGCTTGGCCACGTTCGAATGCCTTTCGCTGCGCGCGGAGAAGAGTGCGGATGATCACGCCCGCTCTCCAGGCGTGTCAATGGCGGAGGGGACAGGGTCCTCGTCTGGCGTCCGGGGAGCCGGGCACCCTTCCCGGGCCTACGGGACCCCTGCCCGGAGCCCGGCCAGGCGGGCGTGATTCCAGGGAAAGCCCGCTCCCCTAGCCGAACAACCCGCCCTTCTTGGTGGGAGGAGGTGGATTCTTCTTGCGCATCTCGATGAGGCGCAGCTCCTGGTTAGCCTCGAGGTGCTTGGGGTTGGCGCGTACCGCCTCGCGGAAGTGACGCTCGGCACGGGCCACGTCGTTTTCGACCCGTGCGATCACCCCGAGCTGGTAGTGGGCCCGGTCACAGTTGGGGTCCAGCTTGAGCGCCTCGGCCATCATCTGCTTCGTCTTGGGGATGTCCGCCTTGCGCTGCGGGTCCATGTAGATGGCCCACGCCCGGGCGGCCAGGTACACCGCCTTGGGATCGGCGTTGTAGGCGCGCTCGAAGTGCTCGGCCGCGGCCACGAAGTCCCGCTTGCGGAAGAAGACCTCGCCCATCTTGAAGAGATCATTCGGGTCGATTCCCGAGGGCCTGGCGCTCGCCTGCGCCGCGCTCTTGGTGCGCAGCTCCTGGAGGTAGGCCACGCGTTGCGTGTCGTTGTAGAGGACCTCGTAGGAGTCGCGGATGGCCTCGAAGACGGCGGTCATCTTGGGCGCGAAGCTCGGAGAGCGCCTGGGGCAGGCGATCCGGGTGGAAGCGCTTGGCGAGCCCGAGGAACGCGGCCTTCACCTGCTCCTTCTTCACCTCCGGGTCGATGGGGAGACCCAGCATGGAGAAGTGGTCGCGCTTCGCCTGCACGTCCTCGTAGCGCTTCTCGATGAGCTCGGCGAGCTGGGCGAGTTGCTGCTCCTCGGAGCTGACGGGGGCGGGCGCACCCGGAGCCGACGCGGGAGCATCCGGGGCCGGAGCGGGACGGGAACCGAGCTCCATGGCCCGCTGGAGCAGGGCCTGACGGCGGGCCTTCGCGGCCTCGTCGGAGGGCTCATCCGCCAGATCATCCTCACCGAGGGGCAGGTCGTCCCACGCGTCGGGCGTGTTGGACCTGGCCGTGGCCGGAGGAGGCGCGGGCGCCGGGGCAGCGGGCGTGAGGACGGGCGGGACCGGGGCAGCCGCCTGCTGGGGGACGTCCGGGCGGACGAGAGACTCCAGGTGGGCATCCACCTGCTGGAACGCGGCCTCGAAGGAGGCGTTGATGTCGCCAGGGACCTCGCCGGAGGGGGCGTTGTCGAAGGCGATACGCCAGAGGTCATCGTCCCCCGTGGGACGGGCTGCGTCCGGCCCCAGCCGGAGTGGCTGCATGGGAGCGGCGGCAGGCGCCGGAGCGGGAGCCGCGGCGGGGGCGGGCGCGGCAGGCGCGGGCGCGGACGCACCGGCGCGCACGGCGGGCGAACGGAGGCCCGGGGGAACGGGAGCCGCTGGAGCCGGTGCACTGGAAGCAGGTGCCGGTCCCCGGGCGGCGGGAGCCTGCGCGCTGGCGGCGGGTGAACGGAGGCCCGGGGGAACGGGGGCCGGCGCGCTGGCGGCGGGTGAACGGAGGCCCGGAGGAACAGCGGCCCGAGGAGGCGCGGCGGGCGGCGGGCGCGCGGCCATGGGAGGTGCCGCGGGGGCCGGAGCCACGGGAACGGGCGCGGCACGGACAGGCGCCGCTGGAGCAGGTGCCACCGGGGCAGGCACGACGGGTGCCGGCGGCTCGGGAGCCACGAGGTCGCCCCAGTCCAGATCGGCGCTCATCTCGCCCACCGGGACCTGGGGCGAGGAGGCCACGGACGCGGGAGCCACCGGCGCGGGGGCTGGAGCGGGCTCGTCGATGAGCCACGGCTCGGGAGGAGTGGGCCCCGCCCGCCGCATGGCCTCCTGCATGTCCTGCATCAGCGCGGCGTCGGCCTGCTCACGCGCGAGGCGGATACCGTCCGTGTCCTCCTGCGCAGGCAGTTCCGCGGTGCTCTCGGCGGGGACCGCGTCGAACCAGACCTCGGAGGTGGGCGCGACCTCGGAAATCGAGGCCTCGGACTGAGTGCCGGTCCGCATGCCCGCCGCCACAGGAGCAGCGGCTGCTCCCGCGAGATAGCTGACTCCAGGAGGACGCGCGGGCATCACGGGCTCGCTCGGCGAACCGGTGAGGATCAGTTCTCCATCCTGCAGCTCGGCCGCCTCGGCGAAGAAGGCCACGTCCGATAGCTGGGAAACCTCCCCCATGCGCCGCTGCTGCGGCTCGGCAAGGCGCTGCTGCTCGGCGAGACGTGCGGCCTCTGCGAGGCGAGCCTCTTCGGCGAGCCGGGCCTCTTCGGCGAGCCGGGCCTCTTCGGCGAGACGAGCCTCTTCGGCGAGACGAGCCTCTTCGGCGAGACGAGCCTCTTCGGCCAACCGGGCTTCTTCAGCTAGTCGAACTTCCTCTACGCGGCGAGCCTCTTCCTCGGCACGACGGGCCTCTTCGGCAAGGCGTGCCTCTTCCGCCAGCCGTGCCTCTTCCGCGAGACGGGCCTCTTCCTCTGCCCGGCGGCGAGCCTCTTCGGCAAGGCGAGCCTCTTCGGCAAGGCGAGCCTCTTCGGCAAGGCGAGCCTCTTCGGCAAGGCGAGCCTCTTCGGCGAGTCGTCGCTCCTCAGCAAGGCGAGCTTCTTCGGCCAGTCTGGCCTCTTCCGCGAGGCGAGCCTCCTCCGCGCGACGTGCCTCTTCAGCCAGTCGGGCCTCTTCGGCCAGTCGGGCCTCTTCGGCCAGCCGGGCCTCTTCCGCCAAACGAGCTTCTTCGGCGAGTCTGGCCTCTTCTGCGTGACGTGCCTCTTCCGCCAGCCGGGCCTCTTCCGCCAGCCGTCGCTCCTCAGCGAGACGAGCCTCTTCGGCCAGCCGAGCCTCTTCCGCGAGTCTGGCCTCTTCTGCGCGACGAGCCTCTTCGGCGAGCCGAGCCTTTTCGACTTGCCGTGCCTCTTCTTCCGAGCGGCGCCGGGCTTCTTCTGCCTGACGAGCCTCTTCCGCGAGACGAGCCTCTTCGGCCAGCCGTCGCTCCTCAGCGAGGCGGGCTTCTTCCGCCTGACGAGCCTCTTCCGCGAGACGAGCCTCTTCGGCCAGCCGTCGCCCCTCGGCAAGGCGAGCTTCTTCCGCCTGACGCCGCGCCTCTTCAGCTAGACGTGCTTCCTCGGCAAGACGCGCCTCTTCTTCCGCTCGGCGGCGGGCTTCCTCGACCAGCCGGGCCTCTTCGGCCAGCCGGGCCTCTTCCGCGCGACGTGCCTCCTCCGCCAGACGAGCTTCTTCGGCGAGGCGAGCCTCTTCGGCCAGCCGGGCCTCTTCCGCGCGACGTGCCTCCTCCGCCAGACGAGCTTCCTCGGCGAGGCGAGCCTCTTCGGCCAGCCGGGCCTCTTCCGCGCGACGTGCCTCCTCCGCCAGACGAGCTTCCTCGGCGAGACGCGCCTCTTCTTGCGCCCGAAGGCGGGCTTCCTCGGCGAGTCTGGCCTCTTCAGCCAGCCGTGCCTCCTCGGCGAGTCTGGCCTCTTCAGCCAGCCGCCGCTCCTCAGCAAGGCGAGCCTCTTCCGCCAGACGGGCTTCTTCCGCCAGCCGTGCCTCTTCTGCGCGCCGCGCCTCTTCCGCCAGACGAGCTTCCTGGGCGAGACGAGCCTCTTCTTCCGCTCGAAGGCGGGCTTCCTCGGCGAGTCTGGCCTCTTCAGCGAGACGAGCCTCTTCGGCCAGCCGTCGCTCCTCGGCAAGGCGAGCTTCTTCCGCCTGACGCCGCGCCTCTTCAGCTAGACGTGCTTCCTCAGCAAGACGCGCCTCTTCTTCCGCTCGGCGGCGGGCTTCCTCGACCAGCCGTGCCTCCTCGGCGAGCCGTGCCTCCTCGGCCAGCCGAGCCTCTTCCGCGAGGCGAGCCTCTTCCGCGCGCCGTGCCTCTTCTTCCGCCCGAAGCCGAGCCTCTTCCGCGAGGCGAGCCTCTTCCGCGAGCCGCGCCTCTTCCGCGAGCCGCGCCTCTTCCGCGAGCCGCGCCTCTTCCGCGAGCCGCGCCTCTTCCGCGAGCCGCGCCTCTTCCGCGAGCCGCGCCTCTTCCGCGCGCCGTGCCTCCTCCGCGAGGCGGGCCTCCTCGGCCAGTCGCGCCTCTTCGGCGAGGCGAGCCTCTTCGGCCAGTCGCGCCTCTTCTTCCGCCCGAAGCCGAGCCTCTTCGGCGAGGCGAGCCTCTTCCGCGCGCCGTGCCTCCTCGGCCAGCCGCGCCTCTTCGGCGAGCCGTGCCTCCTCGGCCAGCCGAGCCTCCTCGGCCAGCCGCGCCTCTTCGGCGAGCCGCGCCTCTTCGGCGAGCCGCGCCTCTTCCGCGCGACGAGCCTCCTCGGCCAATCGCCGGGCTTCCTCTTCCGCGCGCCGCCGGGCCTCCTCTTCGCGCCGGGCCTCCTCCTCTCGCCGGGCCTGTTCGCGAGCCTCCCAGGCCGCGATGGACAGCGACTCGACGAAGCCCTCGCGCTCGAGGACGTGGAGCAGCACCTCCTGAGCGGGCTTCAGCGCGTCCAACCGCTGGAAGTCCGCCAGCTTCAGCAGGAGGGCCATCTCCTCCGCGCTGGCCACCCACGGGGCACACGCGCCCGGGTCCTCGCAGCGGTACATGCGGGGCTCCGGGGCCTCGGCTCCCGCGGGCTCCAGGGCGGCGCGCACCACGCGCGTCCCCGGAATGGGGCGGAACATCGCCTCCACCCCACCCTCCTCGAAGGCGGCGCGCTCGGCCAACTGGCTCAACCGCCGCACCTCGGCGAGCACCTGCTGCTCCGCCACCGCGTCCGGCGCCAGCCCGAGCTCCTCCAGCAGCTCCTCGTCCGGCGCGCCCGCGCTCTCGCGGGCCCACAGCGCATCCAGCAGCTCCGCGCGGATGCGGCCGGCCTGCATCAGCGCCTGCACCGGCGTCTGGAATCCAAAGCCCAACCGCGTCCCCACCAGGTCACCCCCCTGGAGGAACAGCAGCGCTTCACGCCCACCGGCGTGCAGCGTGAGCCGGCCGGTGGAGCGGGACTTGTGGGCGGAGTACAGCGTCTCGGCGACCTGCGAGGGGGGCATGCGGCCCCCAGTGTAGTCCTTCCGCCCCTCCCCTCAACTCGGCGTGCCTGCCCGCCCGCCCGCCGCGCCGAATTCCACCTGCCGCAGGGCCTCGTAGGCGGCGATTCCCACCGCGGTGGACAGGTTGAGGCTGCGGCGCTCGGGCAGCATGGGGATGGTGACGGCCGTGCCCGAGCCTCCCCCGACGATGTCCGGGGGCAGCCCCTGCGTCTCCGAGCCGAAAACCAGGTGGTCTCCCTCCTCGAAGCGGGCGGCGTACAGGGATGTAGCGGCGCGGGCGGAGAACAGGAAGCGCCTGGCCGAGGGCCACTCGGCCAGGTAGGCGTCGTAGTCCGGGTAGAGCTTCAGGAAGACCTTGTCCCAGTAGTCCAGCCCGGCCCGCTTGAGGTGCCGGTCGTCGATGGAGAAGCCCAGGGGCTCCACGAGGATGAGGCGGCAGCCGGTGACGGCGCACAACCGGGCGATGTTGCCGGTGTTGGGGGGAATCTGCGGGGAGACGAGGACGAGGTGGAAGGGGCGCGCCAGGGGCTGGAGCATTGGGGTAGAAGGCGCTTCATGCGCCTGAAGGTGAACAATGTGACACGGCAGCGGCTGTTGGCGGACCGCGCCGAGCGGGCCGAGTCCTTCGCGGACCGGTTCGTGGGATTGATGGGCCGGCGGTCGCTGGCCTTCGGGGAGGGGCTGCACATCGAGCCCTGCAACTCCATTCATACCTTCTTCATGCGCATCGCCATCGACGTGGCCTTCCTCGACCGGGACGGGGTCATCGTCAAGCAGTTCCTGGCCCTGCCTCCCTGGCGGGCGACCTCGGTGTACTTCCAGGCGAAGTCGGTGCTGGAGCTGCCGGCGGGGACCCTCCAGGCGAGCGGCACCCAGGAAGGCGACCGGCTCGTCTTCGAGCCGGTGGTTTGAACCCCGAATGGGAGTGAAGAGGGCAACCTTCCGGGCTGCCGGGGTTTTGACCCTCTTCGCCGCGCTTTGTTAACCTGCCCCCCCGTCCACGGCCCCCTCCTGGACATGTTGGAGACTCCGCGAGCATGCGCATCGAGGTTGCTGGCTACACCCACGTCGGGATGAAGCGGAACCACAATGAGGACAACTACCTCATTCTGACCGACGAGAACCTGTGCTGTGTCGCCGATGGGATGGGCGGACACTCTTCCGGTGAAATCGCCTCGAAGATCGCCGTGGAGGAGCTGGCCGAGTTCTTCCGGATGACGTCGCGCGACGAGGACGCCACCTGGCCCTTCAAGATGGACAAGGGGCGCAACTACGACGAGAACCGGCTGGCCACCGGCATCAAGCTGGCGAACAAGAGCATCTTCGACAAGGCCAGCGCGGACCAGAAGTACAAGGGCATGGGGACGACGATCGTCTCGGTGCACTTCACCCACGCCGCGGCGTACGTGGGGCACGTG
Organism: Archangium gephyra; assembly: GCF_049060025.1. Classification (GTDB taxonomy): domain Bacteria; phylum Myxococcota; class Myxococcia; order Myxococcales; family Myxococcaceae; genus Archangium; species Archangium gephyra_A. Next base: position 9,761,396 of record NZ_JBMEQQ010000002.1, on the reverse strand, counting down.
GGCGACAGCCGCGTGTACTACTTCCGCCAGGGCGTGCTGCGGCAGGTCACCGAGGACCACTCGCTGCTCAACGACTACCTCAAGGCGAAGAAGCTCTCGCCGGAGGAGATCGAGAACTTCCCGCACAAGAACGTCATCGTCCGCGCGCTGGGGATGAAGGAGACGGTGGCGGTGGACGTGGCGAAGGTGGAGGCGCAGCAGGGCGACATCTTCCTGCTGTGCTCGGACGGGCTGTCCGGCATGGTGACGGATCCGCAGATCCAGGAGCTGCTCACGCGCACGTCGGAGCTGGAGAAGGCGTGCTCGCAGCTCATCGACATGGCGAACGCGGCGGGCGGCAACGACAACGTCACCTGCGTGCTGGCGCGCTTCCACGCCAACTGAGTCTCACGGGGTGAGCGGCGCGGGCACCCGGTGTGCCCCCCAGGCCATCACCTCGGTCAGCTCCTCGCCGGGGGCCACCTCGGTCCCCTCCAGGATGGCGCAGCGCTCGAGCCGGGCTCCCGCGCCCACGCGGGCCTGCGCGCCCACGGACACCGAGGCGCCCACGCGCACCCCCTCCGCCAGTGAGCAGCCCGCATCCAGGTGCGCCGGGCCCGTCACCTGGGCCCCACCCACGCGGGCGGACGGATGCGCCCAGTAATTCCCCTGCGCCCGAGGCGCCGAGGCGAAGGGTGAATCCGTGCCCAGGCCCTCCAGGGGCACCTGTCCGGAGAGCACATCGCGCACGGTGGACAGGTAGCGCGAGGGCGTCCCCAGATCCGACCAGTACGAGCGCACCACCTCGCCGCGCACGGTGAGGCCCGCCTCCATCATCCGCACGTAGACGTCGCGGTTGATGTCCTCGGGGCCCTCGGGCGTCATGAAGTCGAAGACGCGCGAGGACATGACGTGCACGCCCGTGAAGTGCCAGGGCGAGAGCCCCTCGCCTCCGGGCCCGAACCTGGCGATGCGGCGCACGCGGCGCTCCGCATCCATCTCCACCGCGGCGTACTTCTCGCTCTCGGGCATGGGCAGCAACACCATGGTGGCCGCCGCGCCCGAGGCCCGGTGCGCCGCCACCACGGGGCGCAGGTCCACCGGGAAGAGGATGTCGCCGTTGAAGACGATGAAGTCATCCCCCGCGAGGAAGTCGCGCAGGCCCCGGATGCCGCCGCCGGTGCCTTGAATGACGGGCTCGTGCACCACGTGCAGGGGCAGGCCCACGCGGGCGCACTCGGCGCGGGCGGTGGCCGCCATGACGTCCGGCAGGTGGTGGGTGTTGATGCCCACCCCCTGCACTCCGGCGGCCCGCAGCACCGCCAGGTGGTAGCGGAAGAGCGGCTGCCCGAGGAACGGCATCGCCGGCTTGGGCCAGCGCTCGGTGAACGGACGCAGGCGCGTACCCAGCCCCGCGCAGAGGACCATTGCCTTCATGTGCCGCCCCTCCCCTTCCTGTCAGCCCACCTCGGGCACGTACTTCGCAATCAGCTTCCGCAGCCCGCTCAGCTCCGGCCGCAGCTCGAACGCATCGCGCACGTAGCGCAGCGAAGCCGGGATGGACACCAGGAAGCCCGGGTTGCCCTTCACGCGGTTGATGAACTCGAAGCGGCCCGCGTCCTTCAGCTTGCGCTGGATGGTGAGCAGATCGAAGAAGGCCTTGAAGGACTTCGGCTCGATGCGCTCGCCCGTCACCTCGGCGAAGGTGGCGATGTAGCGGTCGAGCATCGTGTCCACGAAGCCCCGGTCCAGTTCCACGTAGCTGTCGCGCAGCAGGGCCACCAGGTCGTACTGGCGCGGGCCCTGGAGGGCGTCCTGGAAGTCGATGACCACCAGCTCGCCGTCCTTCATCATGATGTTGCGGCTCTGGTAGTCGCGGTGGGTGAAGCCCCGGGGCGCGGCGGCGAGCTGCTTCGCGATGTCGCGGAAGGTGCGGTCCAGCTCGGCGCGCTCGGCCTCGGTGGGCTTCTTGCCGCTCCACACCTCGAGGCCCCACTCGCGGAAGTGGTGGAGCTCCCAGTCGTAGAGGTCCTCGTCGAAGGCGCGGGTGAAGGCGAGGCAGTCCGGGTCGGGCAGCCGCTCGGCCTGGGCGCGCATGCGGGCCAACAGGTCCACCGCGCGGGTGTAGAGGGCCTGGTTGTTCTTGCCGCCCTCGAGCGCCGCCTCGAAGGTGACGTCGCTCAGGTCCTCCAGCACCATCATCCCCGCCGGCTCGTCGAAGCGGAGGATGCGCGGCACGCGGATGCCCAGCTTCTCCAGGTAGCGGTGGACGTTGACGAAGGGCAGCTCCTTGGGCGGCTCGCCCTTGGAAGCCTCCTCGCTCTTCTTCGAGGCATCCAGGGGCATCACCATGACCACCCAGCTCTCGGGAGCGGTCCCGACGCGGTAGTACGAGCGGTTGCTCGCATCACCCTTGAGCTTCTTGATGGGGGCCTGGGACACGGGGCGGCCGAGGGCCTTCCCTACCTGGTCGCGCAGCGCGGCCTCGATTTCCATAAGTAGACGCTTCTCCTGGGGTGGTCCGTGAAAGAAGGCGCGGGAGTATGGGAGTGCCGAGCAGCCGGGTCAAAGCTCCTGTGCGGAGTCATTTCACGAGCGGTCGTATGCCCGACAGGAGGAACCCGGGGCCCGAGTGGCCGCCTGCTGTCCGGAGCCCCGCTTCGCCGCACCGTGTCGGAAAGCGCGAGGGGCACGGAGGTGTTCCCCTGAAGAGGGGGGCGGGCAGCCGGACGAGGTCGACCGGCATCACCGGGGCAGTTATAAGGGCGCCGGTTTCTCCTTCCCCCAAGAGAGCTTCAGATGGAAATCCACGACAACATCCTCTCCGCGATCGGCCACACGCCCCTGGTGAAGCTCAACCGGCTGGTAGGGCCCAACGACGCGACCGTGCTGGTCAAGTGCGAGTTCATGAACCCGGGCGCGTCCATCAAGGACCGCATGGCCCTCTACATCATCGAGAAGGCCGAGAAGGAGGGGAAGCTCAAGCCGGGCGGCACCATCGTGGAGAACACGAGCGGCAACACGGGCATGGGCGTGGCGCTGGCGGCGGCGGTGAAGGGCTACAAGTGCATCTTCACGATGCCGGACAAGATGTCGCTGGAGAAGATCAACCGCCTGAAGGCGATGGGCGCGCAGGTGGTGGTGACGCCGACGAACGTGCCGGCGGAGGATCCTCGGAGCTACTACGAGACGGCCAAGCGGCTGCACCGGGAGACCCCGGGCGCGTTCATGCTCAACCAGTACCACAACCCGGACAACATCGAGGCCCACTACAAGGTGACGGGTCCGGAGATCTACGAGCAGACGGACGGGAAGATCGACTACTTCGTGTCGGGTCTGGGCACGGGCGGCACGATGAGCGGCGCGGGCAAGTTCCTGAAGGAGAAGATTCCGGGCCTGAAGAACGTGGGCGTGGACCCGGAGGGCTCGGTGTACGAGGGCTACTTCAAGACGGGGAAGCTGACCGAGCCGCACGTGTACAAGGTCGAGGGCATCGGCGAGGACATGCTGTGCGGTGCCATGGACTTCAAGGTGGTGGACGACATCCGGCAGGTGGATGACCGCCAGAGCTTCGTGGCGGCGCGGCGGCTGGCGCGCGAGGAGGGCATCTTCGCGGGAGGCTCGGCGGGCGCGGCGGTGCACGTGGCGGTGCAGCTCGCGAAGGAAGTGGGCAAGGGCAAGACGATCGTCGTCGTCCTGCCGGACACCGGCATGAGCTACGTCAGCAAGTTCCACTCGGACGAGTGGATGCGCGACAACGGCTTCGCGGAGGAGAAGGGCGCGGGCACGGTGCGCGATCTGCTGAATGGCAAGCGCGCGGTGATCACGGCGCGCAAGGGCCAGCGGGTGGACCAGGTGGTGGAGGCGATGCGCCAGCACGGCATCAGCCAGATGCCGGTGATGAGCGAGGACGGGCGCGCGGTGGGGATGATCCACGAGTACGACCTGCTCAACGCGCTGGTGGCGAGCAAGGCGAAGTTCGCGGACACGATCGACAGCATCGTGGCGCCGCTGCAGGGCGTGGTGTCGCCGGAGACGAGCCTCAACCGGCTGCGCGAGGTCTTCAATCAGGACAAGGTGGCGGTGGTGAAGGAGGGCGAGAAGATCCTCGCCATCGTGACGAAGATCGACCTGATCGAGTACATGCACCGCACGGCGGCGTGACCACCCGCTGAACACAGCGCCCAACTCCCCTCTCCCCCCGGGAGAGGGACGGGGTGAGGGTATCGAGGGCCTCGGGTTCGCCAGAACCTGGGGCCTTCGTGCATCCGGGCCACCGCGGGCCCCGAGGGTCCATTCCCGGCACCCACCCCGTCATGACGCTTCCGCGCGTCACGGGTATGGGGCAAAAGGACCGCATGTCGCTGTTGACCCTGCTGCTGCTCGCATTGGGACTGGCCATGGATGCCATGGCCGTGTCCATCGCGAGTGCCCTCGCGGCCGCGCGTGTCCGGGCACGAGACGCCCTGCTGCTCGCCTTCATGTTCGGCCTCTTCCAGGCGCTCATGCCCGTCATCGGCTGGGCGCTGGGCTCGCAGTTCGCGAAGACCATCTCCGCCTGGGACCACTGGCTGGCCTTCGTGCTGCTCGGGGGCATCGGGGCCAAGATGATCCACGAGGCCATCACCCACCATCACCCGGGCGTACCCGACGCGCCGAAGCCGGACGACCCGCCCTCGAAGCGCAACCCATTCCAAATGGGGACGCTCACGCTCATGGCCCTGGCCACCAGCATCGACGCGCTCGCCGCGGGCATCACCCTGCCCGTGCTCGAGGTCCGGCTGGTGATGGCGGCGGCCATCATCGGCGGAGTCACCTTCGCCCTGTGCCTGCTGGGCGTGAGTGTCGGCCGCCGGTTCGGTGAGAAACTCGAGGGCAAGCTCGACATCATCGGAGGCCTCGTCCTCATCGGCATCGGCACCAAGACGCTCATCGAGCACCTCTCCGCCGGCTGAGGAACGCCCCACGAAGCACCGAGGCCGGAAGCCGCTGAATGCGCAGCGGTCTCCGGCCCCGGCCTACCACCCGGCTCCGCTCACTTCGCCGGCTTCTTCTTCGCCGCGCCCGGGACCGGGAAGCCGCGCTTGCGCATCAGCGCGTCGATGCCCGCCTCCTTGCCGCGGAAGCTCCGGTAGCCCTCGGCCGGGTCCACCGTGTTGCCCACGGAGAAGATGTTCTTGCGCAGGCGCTCGGCCACCGTCCGGTCATAGGCGCCCTTGGCTTCGGTGAAGGCCTCGAAGGCATCCGCCGTGAGGGTGTCCGACCAGAGGTAGCTGTAGTAACCCGCCGAGTAGCCGTCCCCCGCGAACACGTGGCCGAACTGCGGCGTGCGGTGCCGCATGACGATCTCCTTCGGCATGCCGAGCGCCCCCAACGTGTCGCGCTCGAACGCGTCCGGATCGATCTGCTGGCTGCCCGCGAGGTGCAGCTTCATGTCCACCAGGGCGCTCGACAGATACTCGACCGTGTCGAAGCCCTGGTTGAAGTTGGAGGCCTTCTCGATCTTCGCCACCAGCGCCGCGGGGATGGGCTTGCCCGTCTGGTAGTGCAGCGCGTACGTGTTGAGCACCTCGGGCGTGGAGAGCCAGTGCTCCAGGAGCTGCGAGGGGAACTCCACGTAGTCCCGGGCCACGGCCGTGCCCGACAGGGTCGGGTACGTCACGTTGGAGTTGAGGCCGTGCAGCGCGTGGCCGAACTCGTGGAACAGGGTCTCCGCGTCGCTCCAACTGATGAGGACGGGCTCGCCCGGCGCGCCCTTCACGAAGTTGGAGTTGTTGGAGACGATGGTGCTGACCTCGCCCTTGAACCGCTCCTGGTTGCGGTAGGCGTTCATCCACGCGCCGGAGCGCTTCCCCTGCCGCGCGTACGGGTCGAAGTACCACAGGCCCACGTGCTTGCCGCTGGCCTTGTCCTTCACCTCCCAGACGCGGACATCCGGGTGGAAGACGGGCACATCGTTCACCGGCGTGAACGAGAAGCCGAACAGCTCGCCCGCGACCCAGAACATGCCCTCGCGCAGCTTCTCCATCTGCAGGTAGGGCTTCACCTCGTTCTGATCCAGGTCGTACTTCGCCTTGCGGACCTTCTCCGCGTAGTAGCGGTAGTCCCAGGGCTCGATCTTCAGCTTCGCGCCTTCCTTGTTGGCGATCGCCTGCATGTCGGCGACCTCCTCGCGGGCCCGGGCGACGGCGGGCGTCCACACCGCCTCCATCAACTGCATGGCGCGCTCGGGCGTCTTCGCCATGGTGTTCTCGAGCCGCCAGTGCGCGTGCGTCGGGTAGCCCAGCAGCTTCGCGCGCTCGGCGCGCAGCGTGAGCACCTCGGAGATGATCTGGTTGTTGTCGCGGGCATCCCCGTTGTCCCCGCGGTTGACGTAGTTGCGCCAGACCTTCTCGCGCAGCTCGCGGCGGGCCGAGTACGTGAGGAACGGCTCCATGGAGGAGCGCGTGTTGGTGATGACCCACTTGCCCTTCATGCCCCGCGACTCGGCGGCGGCCGCGGCCCCGGCGCGCACGGAGTCCGGCAGGCCGGCGAGGTCCGCTTCCGACTCGAGGACGACGACGTAGCCCTCCTCGTCCGCCAGCACGTTCTGGCTGAAGCTGGTGTAGAGCGAGGCGAGGCGCTGGTTGATGCCGGCCAGGCGCTGCTTCGCCGCCGCGTCGAGCTTCGCGCCCGCGCGGACGAAGTTCGTGTAGCGCAGCCACGTCAGGCGCTGCTGCTCGGGCGTCAGCTTCGCCTTCTCCGGCGACTGGTAGACGGCCTCGATGCGCTGGAAGAGCTTCTCGTTCTGGGTGATCTCATCGGCGAAGGCCGCGAGCCGGGGCGCCATCTCACGCTGGATGGCCTGGAACTCCGGCCCGCTCATGGACGAGCCCCAGATGCCATAGAGCGTCTCCACGTCGTCGAGGGTCCGCCCGGCGTCCTCCAGGGCGGCGATGGTGTTCTCGAAGTCCGGCGCGGCCGGGTTGTGGGCGATGGCGGCGATGGCCCGGCGCATCTCCTCCATGCCCGCCTCGAGCGCGGGCTTGAAGTGCTCGACCCGGACCTTGTCGAACGGGGGCACGCCGCCGTACGGGCCGGACCACCGGGCCAGCAGCGGGTTGTCCACCGGGGCGGCCTCGGATGGGGCCGCCGGGGCCTCCTGGGCGGCGGGGGCGGACGGGGCGGCCTCGCGGACCGCCTGGGTGGCCGTCGAGCACCCGGCGGACACGAGCGCGGCCACGCCCGCGCTGGCGAAGAGAAGCTTACGCATGTGGGAACTGCCTCCAGACTGGGTTGACTGCGGAAAATCCCTGCTCCAACGAGCATGCCTGCTCGCTTCTTCCCGTCGACCCCCTCCGGCTTTCCCACCCCCTGCTAAGGAAGGTAGAACGATTGGGCTATGCTCCGCGCCCACACTCGCGGTGCATTTCCTCGCCATGGCTTACTCGCGCTTCCGTCCGCTCCCCGCGCTGCTCGCGTCCCTCACCTTCCTGTCCTGCGCCGGTCCGCGTATCGAATCGCAGACCCTGCAGCCGCCTCCGCCCGCCGCCAACGGTGGGCGCCCGGTGTCGGATCCGCCGCCCTCGCGCATCGTCATCCACGCCACCATCTTCCGCGAGGCCCTCCTCAAGAAGATGGCCGAGAGCCTGCCGCGCTCGGGCGAGGGCGATGCGCAGCTCTTCGCCGGCCAGACGCTGCACTACACCTGGCAGCGCGAGCCGCTGACGCTCAAGTTCGACCGCGGCCGCGTCGTGGTGGGCGTCACCGTCAACGGCCGCTTCAACATGCTGGGCGATCGCGAGATGCCCATCGCCGTCACCATCGCCGGCGAGCCCGTGATGACGGCGGACTTCAAGGCGCTGCTGCAGTCCACCGAGGTGCAGGTGGTGGCCAAGGGCCCCGTGGATGCCGTCAACCGCTCCATCGAGGGCAAGCTCAAGGAGCTCATCGGCAAGACACTCGACGAGTTCCGCTTCGACGTGCGTCCGCTGCTCTCCAGTGCCTTCGCCCGGCTCGCCCGCCCCATCGAGATTCCCGTGGGCGGCGGCCAGGTGGCCTGCGCCGAGCTGAAGGTGACGAGCCTGGAGGCCGCCCCCACCCTGCTCGCCGATGGTTTCGAGAAGGACCTCGGCATCGTCGTGATGCCCTCGGTGACGCTGCCCTGCACCCCGGTGGCGAGCCTCGCCGCTCCCACCGGCACGGACGGCGGCACGCCCACGGATGCGGGAGTCCAGGCGGCCAGCCCCGCCACGAACCCCGGTGGTAGCACGCAGTTCGCCAGCTACACCGTGACGGATGGCGGCACCCCGGACACGGACGCGGGCACGCAGACGGCGCTGTACACCACCGGCCCCACGAGCAACGACGGCGGCACCGGGGTGGACGCCGGCATGCCCCCGGCCACGCAGGTGGCCACGCAGGTGACGATGCCCCTGCTGCAGAACGTCTCCACCCTGCCCTCCGGCCCCTTCAAGGTCGTCATCCCCGTGGCCGCCCGCTACGAGGAGCTCTCCAAGGCGCTCGAGGCCTCCATGAAGGGCCGCCTCCATTTCTCCGAGTCGCATCCGGAGCTCTACATGGAGAATCCCCAGGTCTACCCCTCGGATGACACGGTGGTCATCAAGATGAACCTGGGGGGCAACGCCAAGGTGGGCAGCTACTCCGTGCCGATGACGGGCGAGCTCTTCTTCGCCGGCCATCCCCGCGTCCTCGACAACCAGATCTCCGTGCCCGACCTGGAGATCACCCCGGGCACGGCCAGCGAGCTGCTGAAGCTCAAGTTCGCCCTGGACTACCAGTCCATCCGCGACCAGGCCCGGCAGGCGCTCCGGGTGGACATCTCCGAGCGGCTCGCGATGGTGAAGGACAAGCTGTCCACCGAGATGACCTTCTCGGAGGACCTGGGCTGCGTGCGCGGCCAGGTGCTGCGCTCCGAGGTGACGGGCATCTACCCCCACCCGAGCTTCCTGCGCATCTACGTGCAGGTGGACGCGCAGCTCGGGCTGTACCTGCCCTGCAAGAGGTAGGGCCCACTGTCCGATTCGTGAGCACCCCGTCCGGGAATCGGACAGTCCGGACGGGTGCGCTCAACCCTTCGAATCCACGGACGATTCGCCAGGTAACGTCAGGACTCTTTACGAGGAGCCCCAGGGCGGCTGGTATATCCGTGCTCCGAGGCGGCTCGGACACCGCGCCCAAGCCCTTGTTTTCCCATGTGTCCAGGTGTTGGCCCGAGGGTTGCTCATGGCAAGGGGCGCGCGGCTGGAACCTCCAGGCGCCAGCGTCCACCCCTTGTAGTCTCCTCAGAAGGAAGCCCCCATGCGCAAGCTCTCCATGGCGTTGCTGGCCGGTGTTGCCCTCGTTGGCTGCGGTCCCCAGACCGAGAACGACGAGATCGTCTCCAACCTGGTCGAGGCCGGCTTCCCGGCTGACGACATCCAGATCGTCGAGGATGCCGTGTACGTGGGGCGCGACGCTCACGTGACCCTCGAGACTTCCCGCGAGATGCTGCGGACCGACAAGGCGACCGCGGAGCAGTACCGGACGACCAACCTCGTCGGCACCTCCGTGACGAAGATCTGCATCGTCCCCACCTCCCAGTTCAACAGCTACAGCACGCTGAGCGCGGGCCTGGATCTGGCCATCGACAACTACAACAGCCAGGGCCTCCAGTTCACCATGGTGCGCGGCTCGGCCGCTGACTGCAGCGCGACCATCTCCGCGAGGACCACGAGCGGCACCGGCGGCTCCGCTGGCTTCCCCAAGGGCGGCAAGCCCTACGGCACCATCAACATCGGCGTCGGGCTGCAGAGCTACAGCATTGACGTGAGCGAGCACGTCATCACCCACGAGCTGGGCCACTGCATCGGCTTCCGCCACTCGGACTACTACGATCGGTCCATCAGCTGCGGCGGCTCCGCCAGCAACGAGGGCGCATCCAACGTGGGTGCCATCCACATCCCCGGCACGCCGACCACGGCCACGCGCGGCGGGTCGATCATGAACTCCTGCTTCAGCTCGTCCGAGTCCGGTGAGTGGAGCAGCTCTGACCGCACCGCGCTCTCCTACCTCTACTGAGAGCTGGCGCGACAGCCCCCGGGTCCGTCGAGGACGCTGGGGGCTCTCCTCCTCGCGGGCACCGGACTCCCGGGCGTTTCAGCCCGTGGACCGGTGCCCGCTGCTTTTCCGGCGGTTACTTCCGGCCGCCGAGCCACGAGCCCCACCGCACCAGCCGCGTGCCGCCCTCGGGCTCGCGCTTGCCATCGGCGGTGACGCGCTCGGTGCTGCTGGCGAGCGGCTGGAAGCGCGCCTCATGGGGCAGGCCCGCCAGGCCCGGGGCCCACGGCTCGGCCGCGTAGGTCTCCGAGAAGACGCGCTGGATGCCCTCGACGTTCTCGGTGCGCTGCTCGATGAGGGCGGGCACGGTGCGGCCCTCCGCGGTGAAGGTGCCCCGGGTGCCGGACGCGGCGGCGGCGGGAGGCCACTCCCCCGAGGACAGCACCTCCCAGGGCAGGCTCATCAGCAGCTCCTCGAGGGGCTCCGGCTGGGCCTGCGAGAAGTCGGAGCAGGGGGCGGTGTCGGCGTCCGCGGGGCCCTCGGTGCGCAGGAGGAAGCCGCGCTCGGCGGCGAAGCACACGCGCTGCACGCTGGGCGAGGGGCCCACGTCCACGCTCCGGTCGTAGTACGCGCCCGGGCCCAGGGGCCGCTCCAGCGCGGGCACGGGAGCATTGGCACCGGCCGGGCCCTCGCGGAACTCGCGCAGCGTCAACTGGAAGCCGCCCGCGGCACCGAAGCCGGAGAGGGTGGTGTTCGCGTCGAGCAGGCCGCGGGTGAGGTAGAGCGGGCCCGGCGCGTTGGCGTACACGCGCGTGTTCAGCGGGCCGTCCACGGGGCGCTGGTCACTGACGTAGCGCGTGGCCTCCCAGGTGCGGCCCGCGCTGGAGGGCTTCTCGGCGCTCGTCTCTCCCGCGTGGGGCACGTCGAGCGGCCGCGTCGTGTCCGCGCGCACGGGGATGAGGAGTTCCTGCGCCAGCCGCGCGTGGGCCAGGGGCTTGCCGGCCTCGTCGGTGTAGGCCAGGCGCACCCACACCCAGGGCTGCTGCACGGCCACCACCTCCAGCGTCACCTGACCGCCCAGGGTCCGCATGGAGCCGCCGCCGCGGGGCGCGGAGCTCTGCGTCCCGGAGAAGGAGTAGGTGACCCGGTCGCCCACGCGGGCGCGCTTCCAGGCGTCAGCGGCCTGCATGGACGCGGGCTCCTGGGCCTGGGTGTCGGAAGGAGAAGGGCTGCTCGACTTCGTGCTCTCGCAGCCCGGGAGGACGGACAGGGCCGCGCCCAGCAGCGCGGCGAGGGGGAGGTTGGAGTGGCGCATGTGCATGTGAGACTTGATACACGCAGAGTGTATTCACACCAGACACTGTCCGATTGGCGAGCACGGCGTCCGAGATTCGGACAGCCTGGATGCTATGCACTCAAACGATTGATACTTCAAATGTTTCACCATCAAACGTCAGGGACTTTTACAAGAAGTCCCCAGCGGCCGGTGCATCCGTGCTCCAGGGACAATCTTGCACGGTCAACCAACCCCCTGTTTTTCCGTGTGTTCATGGGTTGGCGCGAGGGTTGCTAAGGGGAAGGGGCGCGCGGCCGCGGCTGAAGTCCCGGGCGGCAGCGTCCAACCCCCGTCGTCCCCCGAAAAGGAAGCTCTCATGCGCAAGCTCTCCATGGCGTTGCTGGCCGGTGTTGCCCTCGTTGGCTGCGGTCCCCAGGCCGAGAACGATGAAATCGTCGCCAACCTGGTCGAGGCCGGCTTTCCCGCCGACGACATCCAGATCGTCGGCGAGGCCGTGTACGTGGGCAACGACGCTCACGTGACCCTCGAGGCTTCCCGCGAGATGCTGCAGACCGACAAGGCGACCGCCGAGCAGTACCGGACGACCAACCTGGTCGGCACCGCCGTGACGAAGATCTGCATCAACCCCACCGCCACCTTCAACAGCTACACCCGCCTGAGCCAGGGCCTGGATGCGGCGATCGCCAACTACAATGGCCTGGGGCTGCGCATCTACTTCCAGCGCGGCGGCACCGGCTGCACCGCGACCATCGCCGCGAAGACCATGTCCGGCACCGGCGGCTCCGCGGGCTTCCCCTCGGGCGGCAGGCCCTACGGCACCATCAACATCGGCACCGGCCTGAACAGCTACAGCGTTGACGTGAACGAGCACGTCATCACCCACGAGCTCGGCCACGCCATCGGCTTCCGTCACTCGGACTACTACAACCGCGCCATCAGCTGCGGCGGCGCCGCCAGCAACGAGGGCACCGCCGGCGTGGGCGCCATCCTCATCTCCGGCACGCCCAGCACGGCCACGGTGGGCGGCTCCATCATGAACGCCTGCTTCCGCTCCACCGAGACCGGCGAGTGGACCAGCTCGGACAGGACCGCGCTGAACGCGCTGTACTAAGACAGGGTGCGCCCCCCCTGCTCCGTCCATGACGCAGGGGGTCGCATTCTCGCGGGCACCGGACTCCCGGCCTTCTGGCCCGTGGACGTGCGGTGCCCGTGCATTGGGCGCGCTGTCCGATTGCTGAGCACCCCGTCCGAGACTCGGACGGTGCGGGTGCTGTGCGCCCAAACTGTTGAGCCCACAAACGATTCACCCGGAATCGTCAGGACTCTTTACAAGAAGTCCCAGGACAGCGGGTGCATCCGTGCTCCAGGACTAATCGGGTCTTGCCAGCCAAGTCCTTGTTTTCAGGTGTGTCCGGGAGCTGGCCCGAGGGTTGCTGAGGGGAAGGGGCGCGCGGCCGCGGCTGAAGTCCCAGGCGGCAGCGTCCAACCCCCGTCGTCCCCCGAAAAGGAAGCTCTCATGCGCAAGCTCTCCATGGCGTTGCTGGCCGGTGTTGCTCTCGTTGGCTGCGGTCCCCAGAGCGAGAACGAGGAAATCGTCGCCAACCTGGTCGAGGCCGGCTTTCCCGCCGACGACATCCAGATCGTCGGCGAGGCCGTGTACGTGGGCAACGACGCTCACGTGACCCTCGAGGCTTCCCGCGAGATGCTGCAGACCGACAAGGCGACCGCCGAGCAGTACAGCACGACCAATCTGGTCGGCACCGCCGTGACGAAGATCTGCATCAACCCCACCGCCACCTTCAACAGCTACACCCGCCTGAGCCAGGGCCTCGACCTGGCGATCGCCAACTACAATGGCCTGGGGCTGCGCATCACCTTCCAGCGTGGCGGCACCGGCTGCACCGCGAACATCACCGCGCAGACCATGTCCGGCGCCGGCGGCTCCGCGGGCTTCCCCTCGGGCGGCAGGCCCTACGGCACCATCAACATCGGCACCGGCCTGAACAGCTACAGCGTTGACGTGAACGAGCACGTCATCACCCACGAGCTCGGCCACGCCATCGGCTTCCGTCACTCGGACTACTACAACCGCGCCATCAGCTGCGGCGGCGCCGCCAGCAACGAGGGCACCGCCGGCGTGGGCGCCAACCTCATCCCCGGCACGCCCAGCACGGCCACGGTGGGCGGCTCCATCATGAACGCCTGCTTCCGCTCCACCGAGACCGGTGAGTGGACCAGCTCGGACAGGACCGCGCTGAACTACCTGTACTGAGACATGGTGCGCCCCCCCGGTCCGTTCATGACCCCGTGGGGTCGCATCCTCGCGGGCACCGCACTCCTGGGCATTCTGGCCTGTGGAACGGTGCCCGCGGATCCTCAGGTCTGCGGGGATCCGAAGCAGCCGGAGGTGGGCAGTCTCCCGGTGGGCAGCCTCTCGCAGTGCGGCCCGACCGCCGATTTCACCCCCATCAACAGCTACCGGGGTGAGTTCTCCGACGTCCTCGGCAGCGAAGACGCGGTCGTGCTGATCGACGGACGCTGCACCGGAACGCTGATTGAAGCGAGCGCGGGACCGGTGGTGCTCACCGCGGGCCACTGTGTCGGGCGCGGGGACCGGTCGGTGCTGGTCTTCAACTTCGAGGACAATCCCGACGGCGACCCGCTGGTGACCGAGGGCACGGTCCTCGAGCAATCGCTCGAACCCGACTATGCGCTCATCGCGCCCGACGTGCTTCCCGCGGTCACGCCGGTGTTGCTGACGTCCCAGGCCAGCGAGCGGTTGGCGATCATCCAGCATCCCCGGGGCCGGACCAAGGTCATCGCCGAGGGCAGGTACCTGGACTCATGTGATCGGCTCGTCTACTACGCGGACCTGGACACCCTCGTCGGGAAGCTCCGGGGCGGGCGTGCTCACCCGTCGAGGCCACCTGCTGGGCATCCACACCGACGGCGACTGCGACAAGAAGGGCCGCGGCGCCAACAGGGGCTGGACGGCGGAAGCGATTGTCGAGGCGTCCGAGTACCTGCGGAGCGACGACGTCGCCGGACGCTGAGGCCCCAGGGCCCGCTTGGGGCCGAGCAGCTTCAGGACGCCCACGATGGCGGGGCCCATCATCGTCTCGCTGAACGAGTCCACCATCCGCTCGCCCAGCTCGAACCAGGCCCGCTCCTCGGGCACGCCCGGGTAGAGGTCCGCCACCACCAGGCGCATCGTGCGCAGCCACACCTCACGCGGGTAGGCCGGCTTCAACTTCGCGTCCAGCTCGATGCCCGCCTCCTTCACGCGCGCCTTCAGCCTCGGGCTGAGGCGTCCCTTCAGCGCACGGGAGAACATGGCCTCGACGGTGGCGTCGTAGACGAGGGGCTCTCGGGGCGTCGGCACGGCGCGGAGACTCCTGGACACAGGCGGGCGAGCGGAGGCCGCCATTCTGGCACGAGCCTCGAGGCGGTGGCTCGCCTCGGCGCGAGACCGTGCCTGTCACCGCTTCCGCTTCGTGCAAGGGTTGGCCGGCCTACCCCCTATCCTTCAGGGCTGTTTCTCCTGGGGGAGACCAGCGGCATGTCGAATAAGCACCGGAGTCTTGCGGTGGGGGAAGGCGGCGGTACGCAGCTCGAGGCTCGGCGGAGGTCGTGGGACGAGCCGTGGATGGCGGTGCGCCTGGTGGTGCTGGTGCTCCTGGCGCTGCAGACGGCGTGCGCGACGGGCCATCCCTTGGGCGGGAACCTGGGGGTCGGGCGCCAGCGGTGGCGGGTGCAGCGGCCCCCCCCTGGGCCACAGGAGAACAAGGGCCACACCCAGGCGGCGCCCGTAACGGGGGCCCATGGGGCCGACGAGGACCTGGAGAGCGCTGACACGGGGGCCGACGTCACGGTGGTGGCATCCGCAGCCGAAGGTCCCGTGGAGCCGAGGCAGGCCCGGCATCGAGCGCGCCGCGCAAGGGCGTTGGGTGGCCGGACGGAGTGGGCGACGGACGGCCCTTCGAGGTGCCCATGACGCTCGACTACTTCCAGGGGTTTCTCTCGCAGGCGGGCGTCCCGAGTACCGCGTTGCCCAGGGATGGGCGGACGCTATCGCCGCAGCAAGCGCTGGAGCTCGTGCCACATCTGCTCTCCACGCCGGTGACACTGGGTAACTTCGGGCTGCGCCGCATGGCAGCGCACCTGCTCTTGGAGGTAGCCACGGGGGACAAGGTGGTGACGAGGGACGAGCTCCACGCGTGCATGCGGCGCTTTTCGCGGCTGCTGGTGCTTCGTCCAGACGGATACCTGGTGAGGGCCACCTCTGGAGTAGCGGTCCAGAAGGCGGGGCAGGTTGTGCTCGCCGAGGACGGAACGCTACGGGCTGGTCGCTTTGCGGTGGGTCCCTTCTACGCCGTAGAGGGCGAGCGTCTCTTTCCGGTGAACCAGCAGCTCGAGGTTCCGAAGGGGGCGCGGCCGGCGGGCCTATATGAGCCCGACGACAACCCGGCGCTCGCGCTGGCCGAGGGCTCTGTGCTCGCGGTCGTAGATATGGTGGAGGGCCTCTACCGGCTCGTCTTCTACACGGACGAGACACTCGAGGGGCTGCTACAGCTCCCGGGTGCGGTGAGGCAGCTTTACGAGAAGCTCTCCGCAGCTGTGGGAAGAGTTCCGCCACAAGCCCTATGCGGAGAAGGTACGGACGATCTCGCGGCTGGCGACGGGGATTGTCCTGACGGTGGGCACCGCGGGGGCGGGGGCTGCGAAGGCCGCGTCCTGGGGAGGAAAGGTCGGGAGTATGAGCGTGCCGCTCCTGTCGCTTTCGAGTGATGGGCTTCTCGCGGTGCGCCTGGTCGCGGTTCCTGTCGGGGGAGCGGTTGCAGTAGCGGGAAACGCGCTGAGTGCCACCTACGTTCTGCACATGGCCAACATGGGCGCGCAGGGCGGTGGCGGCTGGCCTCCCTCCGGCGGTCCTGGGAAGTGGGAGCAGACAAACGAGAGCATGTCGCAGGACTCTCGTTGCTACCAATGCCAGGTGACGGGGGCGCCGCCGGGGTGGGTCTACCGCGTTTGGAGGAATGGAGAGAAGGCGGACTTCGACGGCTACAGCATCTCGCAGGGTGTTCTGCAGGACGGCAAGGCGTTCAGCTACGCCAAGCACTACGATGACAAGCTCGATCCCAAGCGGTACTTCCGGGGCGCCAACAAGCTCCTCGAGACTGCCCGGCGCCAGACCCGGGTGGCGAATGGAGTCCCTATCCGGTGGTACGTTGCGGAAGAGGAGATGGTCGGGATTCTCAAGAAGATGTTGGAGAAGGACGGCCTTCTTGGCATCGAAGTGGTTTACGAAGGAGCCGCGGTGAGGGGTGCCCCATGACGGAGAGCTACTATGCAGGCGTCTACTGGCCGGCCCGGCTCGAATCCGCGGAGGAGTGTGCTCGCCGAACGGAGACCTTCTTCCGCCTCCTCGCGCGCTGCGACGAAATCTTTAGTCAATGGTATGAGCAGGCGGACTCGTCAGAGGAGGCGCTCCAGCGCGGGTTCACGCCGAACTACGAGACCCTCCTGCGCTTCTTTCGGAGCGAGGAAAACCAACTCGGCAAGGACGGCTTCAGCTTCGGGGCTTGGACTGGGCACGTTGACGACGGACGTGGGAGCATGGTGCGCCTCACGTGCGGGGACGCATCCGGGGCCTACCCAAATTGTTGCGTGCTGTACCTCCCATGGCCCGAAATCGAGCCAGAGGGCGCGCGCGTGATGACAACGCCCGTTCTCGTGAACGTCCTGCGGGCCATGGTGCTCGCGTGGGAGCCTGTCCTTGGCGTCGTATCCAGCGACGAGTGGCGGTGGGCGCTTCGGCCCGAGAGAGAGCCGCGCGGCTTCGCGGGGTGGCTCACCTACGTGTCGCGCGCGCGAGGGGAGGTGCCTCCAATGTCTCCGCCTGTCCGAACGGAGCCGGTAGAGGACAAGGGCACGCTCCTGGTCTTGGCACCGGAGCGCTTGAGCGCATGCAATCCACAGCACCTTTCGCTCGGGCGCCGAGCCCAGGAGGTATTGGATGCGAAAGACTTACTTCGCCCGGTCCTCTCGTAGAGGCCGCGTGAGTCCGAACATTCACAGGAGGGAGAGGCCCTAAGCCACCCGAGCCAGATTCGCGCAGGGGGAGGTGGACAGGCCGCACCTACGGCTTGCGCTTGACGCTCAGCGCAGCCGCGGCCGCCGCCTCGCGCAGCTTGTCCTTCTTGCTCTTGCGCTTGCCCTTCACGCCGCCGTGCGGGTCCTGCGCCGGCGGGGCGAGCTCGACCGGCTCGAATCCCTCGATGCGCTCGCGCGGAAGCTCGAGGTGGTGGCGGCGCTCGATGAGACGGAAGTGGGCCTCGGTGCTCGCGCTGACGAAGCTGACCGCCATGCCCGGCTGTCCGGCCCGGCCCGTGCGGCCGATGCGATGCACGTAGTCCACCGTGGAGCGTGGCAGGTCGTAGTTCACCACCGCGGGCAACTGCGCGATGTCCAGGCCGCGGGCGGCCACGTCTGTCGCGACGAGGACCCGCACGCGCTGGGCCTTGAGGTCCGCGAGCGCCTGGGTGCGCGCGCCCTGGCTCAGCTCGCCGTGCAGGGCCGCCGTGGGGATGGAGGCGCGGTTCAGCTTCAGCGCGAGGTGGTCCGCCCCGTGGCGGCTCGCCACGAAGACGAGGACCTGGGGCCACCCGTGGATCTCCAGCAGCCGGCGCAGCAACATCGTGCGCTTGCCGGTGTCCACCGCGATGGCGCGCTGGACGAGGGGCGCCGCGGCGGGCAGCGCGGCGGTCTCCACCTGGACCCGGACGGGCTCGCGCAGCAACTGCGTGGCGAGCGCCTGCACCGCCTGCGGGAAGGTGGCGGAGAAGAGCAGGTTCTGCCGGCGCGCGGGCAGCAGCGCGAGCAGGCGCGTCAGCTCGTCGGCGAAGCCCAGCGAGAACAACCGGTCGGCCTCGTCGAGCACCAGGGTCTCCACCGAGGAGAGCCGCAGGGCATTCTGATCCACGAGGTCCAACGCGCGCCCCGGGGTGGCCACCACGAGGTCCGCGCCACCGCGCAGCGCCATCATCTGGGGGTTGGCCGAGACGCCGCCGACCGCCAGGCAGCTCTTGAGCGGACTCGGCAGGTAACGGCCGTAGCGGCCGATGGCCTCGTCAATCTGGGCGGCGAGCTCGCGAGTGGGAACGAGGACGAGGGCGCGCACCTGCCGCGGCACGCGTCCCGGGCGCAGGCTCAGGGAGTGCAGCAGGGGCAGGAGGAACGCCGCGGTCTTCCCGGAGCCCGTCCGGGCCGAGGCCCAGACGTCCCGGCCCCGCAGCACCGCCGGGATGGCCTCCCGCTGGACCGGCGTGGGCTCGTCGTAGCCGAGCTCGGCCACGGCCCGGGCGAGCGCCTCCGAGAGGCCGAGCGAAGTGAAGGTCATGGGGGAGGGCTACCTCGGGAGAGGGGCGCGAGGGAGGGCGTGCGCCGGGGGCAAGCAGTCTACCTGGAGAAGGCGAAGGGCCTCCGCTCCCAGACACTGGAGCGTGAGGCCCTCGGCCCGGGATTCGAACTGTGCGGCTCAGGCCACTTCGAGCGCCTGCTTCAGGTCGTCCACCAGGTCCTGCGCGTCCTCGATGCCCACCGACAGGCGGATGAGCCCATCCGTGATGCCCAGCAGCTCGCGCGTCTCCTTGGGCACCGACGCGTGCGTCATGATCGCCGGGTGCTCGATGAGCGACTCCACGCCACCGAGCGACTCGGCGCACGCGAAGATCTTCACCGTCTTGAGGAACGTGCGCGCCGCCTCCAGCCCGCCCTTGATGTCGAAGGTCATCATGCCGCCGAAGCCCGTCATCTGCTTGCGGGCCAGCGCATGCTGCGGGTGGCTCTCCAGGCCCGGGTAGGTGACCTTCTGCACCTTCGGGTGCGTGGCGAGGAACTGCGCCACCTTCAGCGCGTTCTGCGCGTGGCGCTCCATGCGCACACCCAGCGTCTTCACGCCGCGCAGCACCAGGAAGCAGTCCATGGGGCCCGGCACGCCGCCCACCGCGTTCTGCAGGAAGTACATCTTCTGCGCCAGCTCGTCATTGCTGGTGCACACGAAGCCGCCCACCACGTCGCTGTGGCCGTTGATGTACTTCGTCGTCGAGTGCGTCACCACGTCGAACCCCAGGTCCATCGGACGCTGGAAGTACGGCGTCATGAACGTGTTGTCGCACACCGAGAGGATGTTCCGCTTCTTCGCCGTCTCCGCGATGCGCGGCAGGTCGATGAGCTTGAGCATCGGGTTGGTGGGCGACTCCACCCACACCATCTTCGTCTTCGGCGTGATGGCCTTCTCGAAGTTGTCCGGGTTGGACAGGTCCACCCAGGAGAAGTTCAGCCCGTGGCGCCGGAAGACCTTGTCGAAGATGCGGAAGGTGCCGCCGTACACATCGTCGGACACCACCACGTGGTCCCCGGACTCCAGCATGTGCATCAGCATGTCCGAGCCCGCCAGACCCGAGGCGAACGCGAGGCCATGCTTGGCCCCCTCGAGCGCCGCCAGACAGTCCTGGAGCGCGTTGCGGGTGGGGTTCTGCGTCCGGCTGTACTCGAAGCCCTTGTGCTCCCCGGGGCCCGCCTGGACGTAGGTGGAGGTCAGGTAGACCGGCGTCATGATGGCGCCCGTCGTGGGATCCGGCTCCTGGCCGGCATGGATGGCGAGGGTATCGAAGCGCATGGCCGGGGGCCTATCACACTCCCCTGCCCCCCGGGAGTGTCCGCCGCGCCCGCCCGCCTGTCCGGAAGACTTGCCCGGCGGCGGGGAGTCGGAGAAGAGGGGGCGGCGGTTGTACCGGAGAGGACAGGGCAGTCATGACGCAGGGCAGCGGAACGGCGGTGGGGATGTTCGAGAACCGCCTGCGCAAGAACGTGAAGCACTTCCGCAAGTGGGCCAAGGCCCGCGGGCTCACCGCCTTCCGCGTGTACGACCGGGACGTGCCCGAGTACACCTATGCGGTGGACCTCTACGCGGACCGGGTGCACCTGGTGGAGTACCCGCGCCGCCGGGCCCTCAAGAGCCTGGAGGAGCAGCGGGCCGAGGTGCTCGCCGCGGTGACGGCCGTGCTGGAGGTGCCCCCGGAGCGCATCCACGTGAAGACGCACCTGCCCCAGCCCTGGGGCCGCTCGCAGTACGGCCGGGTGGGCGAGGGCACCGAGCGCGTCGTGGTGGAGGAGCAGGGGCTGAAGTTCTGGGTGAACCTCGGCGACTACCTGGACACCGGCCTCTTCATGGACCACCGGCTGACGCGCGCCCGCGTCCGTGACGAGGCCAAGGGCAGGAGCTTCCTCAACCTCTTCTGCTACACGGGCGCCTTCACCGTGTACGCCGCCGCGGGCGGGGCCTCGCGCACCTTCAGCGTGGACCTCTCCAACACCTACCTCGACTGGGCCGAGGAGAACCTCGCGCTCAACGGGCTGTCGGACCCGCGCCACACCCTGCTGCGCGCCGATGCCATGGCCTGGGTACAGGACCAGCGCCACGAGCCCGAACAGCTCTTCGATCTCGTGGTGTGTGATCCGCCCTCCTTCTCCACCTCGAAGAAGATGCAGGGCTCCTTCAACGTGCAGCGCGACCACGTGCGCCTGCTGGAGGGCATCCGGGAGCTGATGGCTCCCGGCGGCATCCTCTACTTCTCCACCAACTTCCTGGGCTTCGAGCTGAAGGACACCGCCGTGCGCAGCTACGAGGGGGTGGAGGAGCTCACGCCCGGCTCCATCCCCGAGGACTTCCAGCGCCAGGAGATCCACCGCTGCTGGCGCATGGTGGCACCTGGCGCCGCACGCCGCTGAGCCGCGGGCTCAGCGGCGGCAAATCGGGCAGAGGATTTTCCAGCGCCATGGGCAAACGGGCCCTGCGAGCTCACTCGAACCAACACGAATCGCCCGAGGTGTGAACCCGTTCACTGCATTCGCATCAGGCCTTGATAAAGAAGGCTCACACCGCGCCTCCAAGAGAGTTGGCCCATGTCGAATACCCATTCCCATGGAATGCCACTCATTGGAGGCACCTACCCGAAAGGCTGTGGCATGAAGAACTTTTTGGCGATTCCCTGCCTGATGGTCCTGTTGGCTGCATGTGGCGGGACTTCCACCGTGGAGGAGACCACTCGCGCGGATGACACCCTCAATACGGTGCAGTCTGAGTTGTCGTTCGTCGAGTGTGGCCTGGGGTGCCCTGCCGGCGCCGCGGCCAACGCCTACGGGTGTTATGGCGGTTGTGGCCCGTGCTCCGCTGGAGACCAGTACACGTCTGTGAATGGAACAGGTTGCAACCCCATTACGGCGGGTGCGTATTATGCCTGTGGTCTCGGTCAATCTGGGTCGAGCGGTCATTACAACGGCGGGTACATAATCGACCGGTATTGCGATGCTGTCACCTCGTCCAATGGGGGAACCGTCCCCAACAAGACCTACTACGGGGCGTTGCCGACTCCTGGCACCCAGGCCTTCTTCAACTGCAGCCTCGGTTGTCCGAGTGGCTATTCCGTCATCCGGCACGAGATCTCCCGCGGGTGCAACCCCTCGGGCACGACCCCAAGCTCTCCCAACGCCACCTGGTGCATGTAGTTTGTCTCCAGGCCCTGAGGCTCCACCCAAGGAATGACGGGTTGGGCTCTCGCTGAACCAGAAGAGGGCGGAGCACGGGTCCCATGTTAGACCGGGGCCATGTTCTCTGCCCTCTCCGTGCTCGCCCTGCTGCTCTCAGCGGATGGGACCCAGGACCCCAAGAAGGTGTCCCCCTCCACTGCCCCGGCCGAGGTCACCGCACTCGCCGTCGACGTGGACTTCGTCTGCCGCACCCCGAGCACCCAGAGCCTCATCCTCCCCCCCAAGGCCCAGGTCCAGCTCGACGTCCCCAAGGACTGCCCCGATGCCCGCGCCGACTGGCGCCTCTCCGTCGACTGCGGCCCCCAGAGCTGCTCGGGTGAGATCCGCGCCCGCGACGGCGCCATCGCCCGGCTCGAGGGCTCCCGGAAGCTGCTCACCGTGAAGCCCGTCTCCTCGCAGCACCCCCCTACCCTGGACTTCATGGCCGTGCGCATCACCGGCCAGCACTC
Organism: Archangium gephyra; assembly: GCF_049060025.1. Taxonomy (GTDB): domain Bacteria; phylum Myxococcota; class Myxococcia; order Myxococcales; family Myxococcaceae; genus Archangium; species Archangium gephyra_A. The sequence continues at coordinate 9,739,022 of NZ_JBMEQQ010000002.1, read as the reverse complement.
GCTCAAGCTGGACACGCCCACCGAGCACCAGCCCCCCGTGCAGTTGCTGCTCCAGGTCCCCGCCGTCACCGGCGTCTATACGCTCTCTCCTTCGGAGCCGGAGCCGATCTCGGTGGATTTCGAGCACCGCGCCAAGCGCCTGAGGCTGTACGCCCGCGCCTCACGCACCGATGCCACCCACGTCCGCCTCCAGCTCTGGAACGCCCGGAAGGAGCTGCTCGTCGATGCGACCCTCGAGATGGACAAGCCCCGCGAGCTCGACTGCCAGCGGCTGGATGGCATCTGCGAGGGCACCATGAAGTTCTGGGTCCGCGAATACCAGCGCGTCCTCTGAGGCACGGGCGTTCTACTCGGTGAACTCCGCGTCGGTTTCGTCCCCCGGCTTCCGTTCGATTCGGGGCTTCGAGGCTCGGGGCTCCCCTCCCGGTGAGGGTCCGAAGGGCCCCCCGGAGAATGGACCCGACTGGAAGGTGGTCACGCGCAGCGTCCCCGCGGCCATGCGGCGCTCGAGTCTCCGGCGCACCAGCCCGGCGATGACCCGGCGCGTCGGCGGGAACAGCAGGAAGAGCCCCACGAAGTCGGTGAGCACCCCCGGCGACACCAGCAGGACTCCGCCCACCAGGACCAGCACCCCTCCCACCAACCCCTCCTCCGGCATGCGGCCCTGGGCGAGCGACTCCTGCCAGCGGCGCAGCACGCGCAAGCCCTCCTTCTTGGCCAGCCAGGCACCAATCAGGCCCGTGAGCAGCACCCCGCCCACCGTGGGCCAGAAGCCCACCTCGCGGCCAATGGCCAGCAGCAGGTACAGCTCGATGAACGGAACGACCGTGAACGTCAGGAGCAGGTACTTGAACACCTGCCCAACCTAACGCCCCGCGGCCTCCAATGCCTGCAGGAACGCATGGATGCGGGCGGCGTTGGCTCCCAGGTCACCCCGCCCCACCCTCGACTTCGAACGCATGTCCACCCGCGAGCCCCCTCCCTCCTCCGGCCGCACCCGCACCACGAAGTCGTCACGGAAACGGAAGAGGCGCGTCTCGGCGAAGCCCTCCAGCGTGTGCCCCGGGGCGTCCACGTGCGTCACCGTCCACCCGGGCTGCGCCCGCGCCAGTTCCACCGCCCGCGCGAAAACAGTGTCCGGGGGTTGGGCCTGCTTCAGCGACTTCAGGTCCGTGTAATACATCCGCACCACGGACTTGAACTCCTCGGGGTAGCCCAGGTCCCTCCCCGCGTTCTCCGGCAGCGTCCGCGCGTGGGTGAAGACGGGCACGTCCTGCAGGTCCGTGCTGATGTCGTTGATGGGCGGCTTGCCTCCACCGGCGAAGGCCGGCGACAGCACCGCCACCAGCGCCAGCGTCCCGAGCGCCACCGCCGTCATCCCCGGCGCCACCTTGCCCCGCACCGCGGAGATGATCCCCGCCACGATGCCCGCCAGGCCCACCAGCGCCGCGCTCGCGAACACGAGCATGGCCTGCATCCCCGGGAGGATCCCCACCACGGCCAGCAAGGGCCCGAGGGCGAGCAGCAACACCGCGAGCAGCGAGATGCGGACGGACCAGGAGCGGAGCATGCGGCAGGCATGCGTCAGCGGCGCCGCGAAATCCAGCCTTTTCAGCCCCCGAGCTGGGCGTTGATCCAATCCACCAGCAGGTACAGCAGGGTGAAGAAGCCGATGGCCCCGAACACGAGCTTCGTCGTCGGCTGGAAGCCCTCGGCCTCGGGGGTGGGCATGGGCATGGCCGAGGCCAGTCCGAGCATCTCCCCCGCGTAGCGCGCGGTGCGCTCGTACTGGTCCGCCACCGCGCCCGCCTCATGGGTGTTGAGCTCGCGCCCCAGTTGCGGATCGAAGAACCGGACCTCGGCCTCCCGGGCCAGCTCCGCCCCCTTGGAGACCACCTCGCGGATGAGCTCGGTCCGGTCCGACAGCGGCACGCGCACCTCGGTGGCCACCCACTGGCCGCCCTCGCGCAGCGGGTGGAGCTCCACCTCGCCGTTTTCCAGCAGCCAGGTGCGCCCACCGCTCGGTTGGGCCTTCGCCCCCCGGGCTTCCAGGAGGGCTTCCACCCGGGCGCTGTCGAAAGGCGTCCCCGGGACCATGGATTGAAGGAGCAGGTCGTATCTCACGCTGTTTGGAGTATACGCCGCACACGCCATGCCCAAGCCAACTCCAGGACCCCGCCCCGATCGCCGCCCCGGTGGCCCCCCCGGCCGCAACCGCCCCCCGCAGCGCCCGGAGAAGCCCGCCCCGGACCGGAGCACTCCGGACATCGGCCAGGACGGGCTCCCCCAGGTCTCGCTCGTCCGCCGGGGTGTCGAGCGCTGGCAGGCCGGCCACCCGTGGATCTACCGGGCCGACCTCAACGGCGACCCCGCCCTCCAGGGCGGCGAGGTGGTGCGCGTCGTCGACGCCCGCGGCTGGTTCCTCGGCAAGGCCTTCTATTCGAAGCAGTCCAAGATTTCGCTGCGCTGGCTCGCCTACGAGGACGTGCCGGTGGACACCGACTTCTTCCGCCAGCGGCTGGCCCTCGCCGACGCGATGCGGCGCCGCGCCCTCCCCGGGGAGACCACCTACCGCGTGGTGCACGGCGAGGCGGACCTGCTGCCCGGCCTCGTGGTGGACCGCTACGGCGACTGCCTGAGCGTGCAGTTCCTCATCCCCGCCACCGAGCAGCGCAAGCAGCTCATCACCGACCTGCTGGTGGAGCTGTTCAAGCCGCGCGCCATCGCCAACCGCTCGGACGTGGGCGTGCGACTGCTGGAGGGCCTGCCCCAGGAGAAGGGCGTGCTGTACGGCAGCCTGCCCGGGCCGGTGACCTATGACGAGGGGCTCGTGCGCGTGCGCGCGGACCTGCTCGAGGGCCAGAAGACGGGCGCGTTCCTGGACCAGCGGGAGAACCACGTCGTGGCCTCGCAGTACGCGTTTGGCGAGGCGCTCGACTGCTTCTCGTACGTGGGCGGCTTCGCGCTGCAGCTCGCCACGCGGGCCGAGAAGGTCACCGCGGTGGAGATCTCCGAGCAGGCGGCGGCGACGCTGCGCGAGAACGCGGCGGCCAACAAGCTGCCCAACGTGGACGTGGTGGTGGCCAACGCCTTCGACTTCCTGCGCGACGCGGTGGACGAGGGCCGGCGCTTCGACACCATCGTCCTGGACCCGCCGTCGTTCGCGAAGAACAAGGACGCCATCGAGGGCGCCCTGCGCGGGTACAAGGAGATCAACCTGCGCGCCATGCAGCTCCTGCGGCCGGGCGGCTACCTCATCTCCGCGAGCTGCACGTACCACATCGACGAGCAGGGCTTCGAGGACATGCTGGCCTCGGCGGCGGCGGATGCGAAGCGGCGGGTGCAGATCATCGAGAAGCGCGGGGCGGGCAAGGACCACCCGGTGCTGCTCAACCTGCGCGAGACGCGTTACCTGAAGTGTTTCGTCCTCCGCGTGTTGTGAGCCGGCCCGTCCCGGTGGGATGATCCACAGCCGCTGAAGCCATGCGACACCCCGACTGGGACGACGACACCGACGATGAGGCCCCCAGGGCCCAGGGCTCGCGCGAGGAGGCGCGGGCCCTGCAGGAGCTGCGCACCATCTACCGGCAGGCGGATGCGGCGTACGCGCCCTTCTCGTGCCCGGCGAGCGGCGAGTGCTGCCAGCTCTCCACGACGAAGCGGCAGCCCTGGCTGTGGTACCCCGAGTGGTTGCTGCTGGCGCGCCACCATCCGCTGCCGCCCCCGAGAGAGGACGGCGGCTGTCCCTACCTGGACGCCGCGGGCAAGCGCTGCACCGTGTACGCGGAGCGGCCGTTCGGCTGCCGCACCTTCTTCTGCGAGCGCATCCGCGGCCCGGCACGTCAGCCAGCCGACACGGTGACCGCCCTGCTGCTGCGGCTGGAGCGCGTCTCCCAGCGGCTCCTGCCATCGTTGACCGGCCCCCGTCAGATCCTCGAGTGGCACGCGGAGGCTTCGCTCCGCGAGGAGGAACCATGAGCCCGATGCCGTGGCGCAACGTCGTCCTGCCCGTAGCCGTTCTCTTCCTGTCCGGATGTGGTACCGGGGGCGGGGCCGTCAGCGGGGCCTTGTTGAACACCGGCATCGCGCTCGGCGCGTCCGCGATCTCCCGCTCCCAGGGGGGTTGCTACGCCGTGTGCCCCGTGGGGACCACGTGCAACGAGGCCACGGGCTACTGCGATCCCCTCCCCTGCCGGGGCGAGTGCGACCCGTTCGAGGAGTGCATCGAGGAGAAGATGGTCTACCAGTGCGTCGCGCGGGGCTCTCGCGATGGGAACATCATCGTCAACCCCGCCGAGCCGCCGGCCTCCGCGTCCACGTCCTCCAAGCCGCGAACCGACGTGCCTCGGGCCGCCAGACTGAGACCCGACGCGCCGCTGCTCACCCCGGCCCCCTCGGCTGAAGAGGAGCGCACGGCGGAACCCACGCCGTGAGCCGCTGGCTCGTCGCACCGCAGGAATTCAAGGGCACCCTCACGGCCGCCGAGGCCGCCGCCGCCCTCGCCGACGGGTTGCGCCAGGGTGCACCCGGCGTGGAGCTGGACGTGGCGCCGCTCGCGGACGGCGGGCCGGGCACGGTGGACGCGCTGCTCGCGGGCGTCGGTGGCGAGCGGGTGACGTGCACCGTCCAGGGGCCGCTCGGTGCCCCCGTGCGAGCCACCTACGGGCTGCTGGACTCGGGGCGCACGGCCGTCATCGAGATGGCCGCCGCTTCCGGGCTGACCCTGCTCGCGCCAAGGGAGCGGGACCCCCGGCGTGCCTCCACCTCCGGCACCGGCGAGCTGATGCGCGCGGCGCTGGAGCGGGGTTGTGAACGGCTCATCCTCGGGCTCGGGGGCAGCGCCACCAATGACGGAGGCACGGGGGCACTCACGGCGCTCGGGTTCCGGTTCCTCGATGCGCAGGGGGCGCCCCTTCCTCCGGGTGGGGCCGCGTTGAAGCGGCTCGCACGGGTGGAGACGGATGGACGGCATCCGCGGCTCGCTGGAGTGGAGCTGCTGGTGGCCACGGATGTCACCTCACCGCTGCTGGGGCCGGACGGGGCCTCGTACCTCTTCGGGCCGCAGAAGGGCGCGGACGAGGCCACTGTCGCCGAGCTGGAGTCAGCCCTGGCGCGCTTCGCCGAGGTGGTCGCGCCCGGACTCGCCCAGACGCCTGGCGCGGGTGCGGCGGGAGGCTTCGGCTACGGGCTGCTGGCCCTGGCCGGAGGGAAGATCGTCTCCGGGTACGAGCTGGTGGCCCGGACGCTGCGGCTGCCCGAGCGGCTCGCCGCCGCGCAGGCCGTGCTCACGGGCGAGGGGCGCTTCGACCGGCAGACGGCGTTCGGCAAGGGGCCCGGCGCGTTGGCGAAGGAGGCACGGGCGCTCGGCAAGCACACGGTGCTGTTCGCGGGAGCCGTCGCGCCCGGCACGGACAGCGCGCCCTTCGACGAGGTGGTCGAGGTGTCCGCGCTCGCCCCGCCCGGTGTCTCCCATGCCGAGGCCCTGCGCCATGCCGGTGCGGGGTGGGCCTCCAGGGGCTCGCGCTGACGGCGATGCCCCGAGGCCCCACGGCTCACGGCGTGTACTTCACCGTGCGCTCCAGCCAGGACATGCCACCGCGTCCGTCACGCGCCACCACCCAGAAGCGCACCTCCTGGGCCTGCGCGTCGCGCGGAGGCGTCCACTCCACCCGGTGCCGCGCCACCCCGCCGCCGAAGTCCGACCCGCCCGTCTGGTTGGGCGAGAAGCTCCCCAGCGTGGTGTGCCACGCCACCTCCCACGCCTCCTGGAGATTCACCGGCTTCAGCTCGAAGGAGGGCACCACGTACGCCTCTTCGCGCCCGGTGAGCTCCGGCACGTTCACCTCGAAAGGCCCCGGGCCCGACAGCTCGCGCGGCACACCCTCCACCCACGGCTCGCCCTGCAGCAACAGGTCCGGCAACTGCGGCTGCTCGTTGGCCTTCATCTCCGGGAAGAAGCGGCAGCCGTACACCATCAGCTTCTGCGCGTAGACCTGCTCGCCACCGCCGCGCACCCACAGCACCAGCGGCATCCGCACGCCGCCCAGGCCGTTGTAGAGATCCTCCTCCAGGATCCGCTGCACCAGGAAGGTGCCGTCCCCCAGCCGCGACGTGCCCGGCCCCGGGAACAGATCAATCACCAGCTCGCCGCCCTTGGTGACCCCGCGCGCCAGCTCCACGCGGTCCTCGCGGCAGGTGTCATCGTCCTGCGAGGCGCAGGCCCACAGGGTGTAATCCAGGTCGCGGCCCTCTCCCGCCGGGTCCGGGATGAGCGCGGTGAGGCGCACCGGGCGCACCAGCGTGTCGGCGAGTACCGCGGGGTCCGTGGAGCACTCCTCGGCGAGCAGCTCGGGCGGATCCATCCGCATCGCGAGCACGCGCAGGTCCTTCACGTTCGACGGAGTGTCCTCGGGCCCCACACAGGCGGCGCACAGCAGCAGGCCCAGCAGGGCGGACAGGTGGCGCATGACTCAGAAGCTCCCCTTGACGCCGACGACCGGGAGGATCGGGATGCCAGGCACCTCGAACAGCTCGCGGTAACGGTAGTCGTAGAAGGTCGCCTCCACGTTGGAGGCATTGTAGACGTTCTGCACGTCGATGTAGGCGTTGAGCGTCCAGCTCTGGAAGATCCAGTTCTTGTCCAGCCGCAGATCCAACTGGTGGAAGGGCTGGAAGCGGATGGAGTTGGACGGGCCGAAGGTGCCGCCGAAGTTGTTCCGGTCCACGTCGTAGCGATCGAACGTGTGCTGCAGCGGCGTGGTGGGCCGGCCGGTGACGTAGCGCATGCGCGCGCCCAGCTCGAAGCCATACGGCAGCCGGTAGCTGGCCACCGCGGTGAGGATGTGCGTCTGGTCCCACGTGGTCAGGCGGTAACCATCACCGCCCACGCGCCGCTGCTCGGAGCGGTTGAGGGTGTAGGCCAGCCAGCCGAAGAAGTCGCGCGTCACCGCGTGCCGCAGCATCACCTCCATGCCGTAGGCGCGCCCGAGGCCCCGGTTGGAGTACTGGAAGCGCGTGAGCGTGCCGTCCTCGTTGCGCACCGTCTCGCCCGGGGAGACGACCAGGTCGTAGCGCCGGTTGAAGTAGCCGGTGACGTCCACGCTGATGATGTCGGTGAGCTGCTGCTCCACGCCCACGCTCGACTGGAAGGAGCGCTCGTGGGTGAGGGCCGGGTTGCCCAGCGGCGCCGCCTCCAGGTTGAAGGCCTCCGGTGGCTGGCTGTAGAGGCCCATGCTGCCCTTGAAGGACGTCCTCTCCGTGGGCTGCACGCGCACCCACAAGCGAGGGTCGTAGGCGAAGCGATCCTGCCCGTAGATGCGGGCGTAGGTGGCGCGCAGCCCGGGCGTCACCGTCACCGGCCCCACCTTCACATCCGCCTCGGCGTAGAGCGCGCCGTCGAAGGTGTTGGCCACGCGGTGGATGTCCTGCATCTCCACCTTGGGCTCGCCGCCGGGGAAGGCCGGGTACTGGATGCCGCCGATGAAGGGAATCCGCCCCTCGCCCACCAGGTGCTCGAACCGCACGTCCGCGCCACCGCGCGCGGTGAGCCAGGGCAGCACCTCCAGCGCCAGGTCCTCGCGCGCGCCGAGCGACCAGATGCTCGCATCCAGCTTCGTCTCGCCGAAGCCGAAGCTGCCCAGGTCATAGCCCGCGTACGGGGTGAACACGGAGGTGAAGCGGCCGTTGCGGTACGTCCAGTCACCCTTGACGCGGTGGAAGAGCGTGCGCGCGTCCACGGAGATGTCGCGGTTGCGCCCGCCGCCAGAGGCCACCACGTTGAGCAGATCATCCGAGCCGAAGGCCATCACGTACCCGGTGTGGCGCCCGCCAGGACCGGGCTCGCTGCCCCGCTTCGCGCCGAAGTCCACACGCACCTGGTAGTCCCAGTAGCGCGGCAGCACGAGCAGCGTGCCGCCCTCGGGGTCCTCGGGGAGCACCGCCGGCAGGAGCACGTCCACGTACGAGCGGCGCGCGGCACCGGCGACGGAGATGCCCTCGGTGACGGGGGCCTCGAGGAAGAAGCCCGAGTCCAGCAGATCGATCTTCACCGAGCCGTGCAGCGTGTCGGTGGAGCCCTTGCGCGTGGCCACGTCCACCGCGCCGCCCACGGCCCGGCCGTAGCGCGAGCCGAAACCACCCGGGAAGAAGTCCACCCGGTCGATGAACTCGGCGTTGAGCACCGAGGGCCCACCACCCAGGTGGTAGAGGAGCGGAACCTCCACGCCGTCGAAGAAGGTGAGCGTCTGGTCCGGCGAGGCCCCGCGCACGATGAGCTGGCCGGCGATGGCGGGCGCCCGCGCCACGCCGGGCAGGTTCTGGATGACGCGGATGGGGTCACCGAAGGAGCCCGGCACCTTCTGCAGCTCCTGGCGCTCCAGGGTACGGCGCACCACTTCCTTCTTCTCGCGGGCGCCGCGCACCACCGTCTCGTAACCGGGGGCCTTGGGCATCAGATAGAAGATGACCTCCGTCGTCTCGTTGGGGGCGAGCGCCTCCTTCGTGGTGAAGAGGTGGAAGTCGTTGGCCACCACGCGCACGTCACAGGTGCCGGGCGTCACCTTCAGGGTGAAGCGGCCGTCCTCGTCCGAGAGCGCCTCGAGGGCCTCCGGGTCATCTCCACAGCGCACCGTGGCGCCGGCCACGCGCGAGCGGCTGCCACGCGCGAGGAGCTGTCCGGTGAGGGTGGCCTCGGGCGGGGGCGGGGGCGGAGCGGACTCCTCCACCTTCGGCGGCTGGAGGACGAAGTTGTAGACGTACTGGATTTGAATGGGGGCCGGCGCGCCATCCACCTCGGCCGGGGAGAACTGGAACTGCCGCACCGCCGCGAGCGCCGCCTCGTCGAAGCCGTCGCCCACGGGCGTCACGACCTGCACGTCGGACACCTGGCCCGTCTCGTCGATGGTGACGAGCATTTCCACCGAGGCCGTCTTCCCTGCCGCGGCGGCCTCGGGCGGATAGACGGCTTCCACGAACCGGACGAGCTCGGGTGCCTTCGTCAGCACCGGGGTATGGACACCGGCGTCCACCTCCTCCCGGCGTGCGCCGTCGTAGGCCTGGGCCCACGCCTGCACGGAGGAGAGCGAGAGAACGGCGAACAGCAACCAGAGGACGGAGCGATTCGAGGCCACGGTGGGGGGCATTTAAGAGGGACTTCCTTGCCGGACAACCAGGAATTCTACCGGCATTCGCCCTGGAGACGCTTGCCCCTACTCGGAGCTATTGGAAGACACCGCCCGGAGGCTTCCAGAGCAGGTAGCCGTGGTCCAGCAGCCACGGGTCCGTGACAAGGCCCTCCACGCGTGAGGCGAGCCGGAGGACGGAGTGCCGGAAGGCCTCCGGAGGGGCTGTGTGTCCCGCCTCGCGCGCCTGCTGCCACGCCGCCGTCCAGTCCGCGAAGAAGGTGTGGATGGGCTCTCCGGGCTTCACCCGGCGGCGGAAGTCGCGGGGCATCCAGTCGCGGAACAGCACGGGCGCGAAGCCGCGGCTGAAGTCGGTGTGGAACAGCAGGGCCTCGCGCGCGAGCCCCTCGGGGACACGCCGCAGCAGGTGCGTCACCAGCACGGCCCCGGGCGTGTCCGTGCTGCCCTCGACGAGCAGCCCCCCTTCGAGCAGCACTCCGCCCAGCTTCTGGTGGATGCCGGGCACCTCCTCGGGACGGTAGCCGCGCAGCAGGTTCATGGCGCGGATGAGGCGCACGCTCTCTCCGGGGCGCAGGGGCAGCTCGAAGCCGCCCTGCCGGAAATCGGTGAGCGCATCGGCATGGACCTGGGCGGACTCCACGCGGGAGGCCTCCAGTTCCACGCCCACCACCGGGAGCCCCGGGTTGAGCTCGCGGAAGGTCTCGGCGCTCTCGAGCGTGGTCCACGGGTGCTCGCCGAAACCGACGTCCACGAAGGCGGCCCGGGCCCAGGCGCCCTCGCTCCGGACCAGCAGCTCGCGCTCCTGGTCGCGCAGGTACACGTCGAGTGCGCTCAAGCGCCCGTGCGAGGTGCGTCCTCGGGTCTTCTTGTCCAGGGAGGTCATGGGCCGGGCCCGGGACTCTATTCCGATCATGCCCGCCACGACGCCACCTCTCCCGTGGACGCATTGGAACATTTCGGGCCAAGGATTCCCCCACCGGACGTGCCCTGCGTTACACTCCGCGTGATTGCTGCATACCCGGAAGGGGGGACTCCCATGATCGCGACCGCTGCGCTCCAGGCCAACCAGGCTGAGTTCGAATTCCAGGTGGGCCCCCATGCCGCGGGAGAACTGGCTGTCGTGGGCTTCGACGCCGAGGAGACCCTCTCCCAGCCCTACTCCGTCGAGGTCCTCCTGGCGCCGCCGCCCGACGTGGGCGTGGAAGAGAAGGCCCTGCTGGGGCAGAAGGCGCTGCTGACGGTGCAGCTCGGGGATGGGACGGCCCGCTTCTTCAACGGCATCGTGTCGCGCGTGGTGCGCTGGGAAGCCAACCGGGGGCCGGATGGCCAGCGCATCCGCGTCACGGTGGTGCCCCGCCTGTGGACGCTGCGGCACACGCGCAAGAGCCGCATCTTCCAGGAGATGACCGTCCCGGACATCGTCCACAAGGTGCTCAACGAGGCCATGGTCGAGCACAAGCTCTCGCTCAATAGTACCTACGCCCCGCGCGAGTACTGCGTGCAGTACCGCGAGTCGGACCTCGACTTCGTGTCCCGGCTGCTCGAGGAGGAGGGCATCTTCTACTACTTCGAGCACACCGAGGACGGGCACAAGATGGTGCTCAACGATGCCTCGCTCACCTGCGCGGCCATGGCCGGCGAGGCGAGGCTCGTCTACCGGGAGCGCAGCAAGAGGGTGGCGGAACAGGAGTCCGTGCACGAGTTCGCCGCGCGGCTGGAGGTGCAGCCCGGCGCCGTCACCCTGCGCGACTTCGACTTCACCCGGCCCGCGCTGGACCTCACCACCGCCAGCACGGCCGACGGGAGCGAGTCCTCGCTGGAAATCTACGACTACCCTGCCCGCTACGAGGACACGGGCGTGGGCAAGGTGTTCGCCAAGGTGCGCCTGGAGGAGCTGCGCGCGCGCTCGGAGCTGGTGAACGGCGCCAGCAACTGCCGGCGCCTGGTGACGGGGCACACCTTCGAGCTGGACGAGCATCCGGTGGGCGCGCTCAACCGGGGCTACCTGCCGGTGTCGGTGCGGCACACGGGCCGCCAGCCGGAGGTGCTCACCATCGAACAGACGGAGCGGGACAGTCAGGAGGGCTACCGCAACGAGTTCCTCTGCATCCCCGCGCAGGTCCCCTACCGGCCAGCGCGCGTCACGGCTCGCCCGACCATCGCGGGTGCCCAGACAGCCATCGTCGTGGGCCCCTCGGGCGAGGAGATCCACACCGACGAGCATGGCCGCATCAAGGTCCAGTTCCACTGGGACCGCGAGGGGAAGAACAACGACAAGAGCTCATGCTGGATCCGCGTGAGCCAGGCGTGGGCGGGACCGGGCTGGGGCTCGCTCTACCTGCCGCGTATCGGGCACGAAGTGGTGGTGGAGTTCCTCGAGGGCGATCCCGACCGGCCCATCGTCACCGGCAGCGTCTACAACGGCCAGAACCCGGCGCCCATCTCGCTGCCCGACAGCAAGACGAAGAGCACGCTGCGCTCCAGCTCCAGCCCCGGCGGCAACGGCTTCAACGAGCTGCGCATCGAGGACTCCGCAGGCGAGGAGGAGATCTTCCTGCACGCCCAGAAGGACTTCAACATCGTCGTCGAGAACGACAAGACGCAGCTGGTGGGCGGCAACGAGACGCTGCTGGTCAAGAAGGACCGCAGCCGCGTCATCGAGGGCAACCAGTCGCTCGAGGTGAAGAAGAACGACGACAGCGTCATCAGCGGCAACCAGAGCCTGGAGGTCGTCAAGGATCGCTCGACGACGGTGACGGGCAACCACACCGAGTCCGTGGTGGGGGACCAGTCCATCTCGGTGGGCGGCAACCAGAACCTGACGGTGGCGCTGGCCTCGGCGGAGACGGTGGGACTGGGGAAGATGCTGAACGTGGGCGGCGCGTATGCCGTCACGGTGGGCGGGGCGCTCAACCAGTTGGTGGGCGGCCTCAAGTCCGAGCAGGTGGGCGGCGCCAAGGTGGAGGTGGTGGGCGCGAAGAAGTCCGAGACGGTGAAGGGCTCGCGCACACTGCAGGTGGGCGGAGATCTGTCCGAGCAGATCGACAAGAACCGCACCCTGAAGGTGGAGAAGGATCTGCTGGTGAGCGTGGGCGGCAAGCACAACCACGCCGTCAAGGACGCCTACACGCTCTCGGCGAAGGAGATCTCCCTGGTGGCCCAGGAGCAGTTCACCCTCAAGGTGGGCTCGGCGACCCTCCAGGTGAAGAAGAACGGCGACGTGGTCATCAAGGGCGCGAAGGTTGAAATCACCGCCAGCGGTGATGTCGTCATCAAGGGCTCGAAGATCTCCGAGAACTAAAAGGGAGCCGGAAAACCATGACCTCACCCACGAATCCATCGGCGGCGCGGGCCTCGGAGTCCGGGGAGCAGCAGGAGCCCATCTGGGGAACCCGGCTGGGATGGCTCGTCGGCAACAATGCCGAGGGCCACTTCCTGGTGGACTACGACGGCAACCGCGCGGGCCCGCTGGTGGCCCGGAGGACCATCACGCTCGAGCCGCAGGAGTTGCACGCGGCCATCGCGGCTCGCCGCAAAGCGGTGCTGCTCTTCGAGAACGGAGACCCGCGCCTGCCGCTGGTGGTGGGCATGGAGCAGGTCCAGAGCGCCACGCCGCTGACGGACGCGGTGCTGGAGGCCGCTCTGCCCGCTCCGGTGGCCCAGCAGCCCGTGGAAGCCCACGTGGACGGCAAGCGGGTCGTCATCGAGGGCAAGGACGAGATCGTCCTCCAGTGCGGCCAGGCCAGCATCACCCTGCGCCGCAACGGGAAGGTCATCATCAAGGGGACCTACGTCGAGTCCCACGCCTCGGGCACCCAGCGCATCAAGGGCGGCTCGGTGCAGATCAACTGACGGGGTGAGGGCGCGCCCTCACCCGTCCATTGGGCCGGTGGTCCGAAACACCGTCACCCCGCCTGCCTGAAGAGTCAGGCCGGGAGTCCTGCTTCGGGGGTGCTCCAAGCATCGAGTGGGAGCGGTCTACTGCTCGGAGCGAGGCGGACCAAGCGGGGAATCGTGGGGTACTCGCGGTACGTCTCCAGGCCGCCCAGTTCGGCGAGCCGCAGGAGGGCGAGGCCCGTCACGTAGATGAAACGCTCCGTGAGAGCTGCCTCCCGAGACTCCGTCTCACGCTTCTGCTTCTCGAAAGTCTCGGTACGCTGGGCAATGGCATCCCCCAGCGCTTGGTTGAACTGCCTGGAATTTCGGTCGAGCAGCGCCTGGCAGAGTTCGAAATGACAGGTAGTGCCGTCTTGGAGCAGCGCCTTCCAGCGAGCCAGGAGCGATTGCAGGTCGAAGGCTCCAGGCGTCTGGAGGTTCACGGTGAACCTGTGCAGGAAGTGGTGGAAGAGGAAATCCTCCTCGTACTCGCAGGAGGGCTCGTGACGCTCCTTGGTCAGGCGAGCAACCTCAGCGGCCAAGGGGAGCTGACCGGCAGCAAGCGCATCCATGAAGGAGAAGTTCTTGCTGGCGCACATGTGGATCTTGTTGGCCGGGTGTCCATGGGCAACGAGTTGCAGGAAGTGGCGCCGCGCCTGAGCTGACTTGCATCTGAGGCATCCCCTCATATAAGGCCGAAAGCTTCACGGAAAACGAGCTGTTCACAGACGAGTTGGGCGAAGCGCTCAATGAGAGGCCGCAACTGGGCTTCGGGCATATTGGGCAGAGCCTGGTAGTACATGCAGCCCTGGCGGAAGAGGGAGTAGGTGCGCTTCTTGGAGGTGTTGGCTTTGAGGTGGCGCTCCATACCCAGGCTCTCGCCAGCAGCCCCCAGCAGCGTCAGCAGGGCACATGCGAAGGCACTCAGTAGCAGCAGCCTGTCACGCCTGTCCGTCTCCGCGATTCGGAAGGAGGACAGGCCCATGCCAAAGCGCAAATCCTTCACGTCCCTGAAACTCTCCTCGATGGTGAATCTCCCGCTGTAGAGAGTCACCACCTGGGCTCCGGAGCTCTCCCCCAGGCTGGTTGCCAGACACCAGGGCTCCTTCATGCCCTTCTTCTTCACGCATACCACCGCGGCGACTTCCACCTCATCGGCCGTGACGCGTGCTCCCTTGAGCTTGCGCAGGTGGCCTGAGGTGGGCACCCACTCCGCTGCCGTCCGGCGCTCTCCCTGCGCGCTGGTGACGATGATTCGCTGGCGGAAGCGCACCACGTACTCGAAGCGCAACTGCTCGAGCAGGGCATAGAGTTTCTGGTCCGCGAAGCCCCGGTCGGCCAGAATCGTCACCTTCACCTCGGGCGCAATCAACTCCCGCAGCCGCAGCAGGACGCTGTCTTCGGCGTCATTGCGCATTCCCTTGAGCGCGGACTTGTTGCGTGCACCGGACCATGTGGAACACCGATTCCGGGGCAAGTGGAACACTGATTCCGGAGCAAGTGGAACGCCCATTCCGACCATGTGGAACACCGATTCCGGGCAAGTGGAACGCACCCGGCAGGTAGGCCGAGGGATGGGCGACACAGTGGAGCGTTGACGGTGCTGGACGAGCCGCCGCCTCTGATCTCCCCGAAGAAGGAGGTCTTGATGGCGGCAGAGAGGCTGTCCATGCGCAAGCTGAGAGAGTTGTTGAGGCAGAGGTTGGAGCTGAAGCTGTCGGTGCGGGAGATAGCCCGGAGCCTGGGAATCGGCGTGGGCACGGTCAACCGCTACCTGTACCGGGCGCAGGCGGCGAAGCTGACGAGTTGGCCGCTGGCGCCGGAGCTGGACGACGACGCGGCGCTCACGGCGCTGCTGTTCGCGGACGAGGGGAAGGTGGTAGCGAGCCGGCCCGAGCCGGACTGGGCGCACGTGCACGCGGAAGCTCAGGAAGAAGGGCGTCACCAAGTCGCTGCTGTGGCAGGAGTACCGGGAGACGCACCCGGAGGGCTACCAGTACAGCCAGTTCTGCGAGCGCTACGCGCGGTGGGCCAAGAGCGTGAGCGTCACCATGCGCCAGGAGCACCGTGCCGGGGAGAAGTGCTTCATGGACTTCAGCGGCGATGGGCTGCAAGTCCACGACGCGGTGAGCGGCGAGGTGCGTGTGGCGAAGCTGTACGTGGCGGTACTGGGGGCCAGCAACTACACGTACGTGGAGCCCGTCTTCAGCGAGGACGTGGCCACGTGGGTGGGGTGCAACCAGAGGGCGTTCGCGTACTTCGGAGGCGTGTCGGAGATGGCGGTGCCCGACAACCTGAAGGCAGCGGTGACGCGCACCAACCGGTACGAGCCGGACATCAATCCCAGCTACGCGGACATGGCGAGGCACTACGGCTTCGCGGTGGTGCCTGCGCGGCCGCGCAAGCCGCGGGACAAGGCGAAGGCGGAGAACGGGGTGCTGCTGGCCGAGAGGTGGATTCTGGCGGCGCTGCGCAACCGGCGCTTCACGTCGCTCTGCGAGGTGCGCGAGGCGGTGGCGGTGCTGCTGGAGAAGTTGAACACGCGGCCCATGCGCAAGCTGGGCAAGAGCCGCCGGCAACTCTTCGAGGAGGTGGAGAAGGCGGCCCTCAAGCCGCTGCCGGACAAGCCCTACGAGCTGGCGCAATGGAAGAAGGCGCGCGTCAACGTGGATTACCACGTGGAGGTGGAGGGGCACTGTTACAGCGTGCCCTACGGGCTGGTGGGGCAGCAGGTGGAGGTGCGTTACACGGCCTCGTGCGTGGAGGTGTTGCAGGCGGGCCGGCGCGTGGCCAGCCACGTGCGCAGTGAGGAGCGCGGACGCTTCACCACCCAGGCCGAGCACATGCCCAAGAGCCACCGCGCGCATGCGGAGTGGACGCCGAGCCGGATTCTCTCCTGGGCCGCCACGGTGGGCCCCAGCACGGCGACGCTGGTGGAGGAGCTGATGAAGCGCCGCCCCCACCCCGAGCAGGGCTTCCGCTCGGCCCTGGGCGTCATCCGCCTGGCGCAGCGCCACGGGCAGCAGCGCGTGGAGAAGGCGTGCGCGCGGGCAGTGCGCCACCGCGCCTACAGCTACAAGTCCGTGGCCGCCATCCTCCAGCACCACCTCGAGGACGCGCAGGCGGCGCACGAGGACAAGGGCCCGCTGCCACAGCACGAGAATGTACGCGGCGCCAGCTACTACCACTGAAGCCTCCCGCGCCCGGCCACGGTGCGCGGACAACTCTCCGCGGTGCTGGCCCTCGCGGCCCGCTACCACGCAGGACGCCTGCGCGCGCCCTTCGGGCGCGCGCAGGCGGCGCAACACCCAACAACCCCCAACGAAGAGACGAGAGAATGCTGACGGAGCAGACGCTGGAGAAGCTCAACGCGATGAAGCTGTACGGCATGGCCAACTATCTGCGCACCTGGATGGAGCGGCCAGCGGACACGCAGCTGGGCCCGACGGAGCTGGTGGGCCTGCTGGCGGACGCCGAGTGGGTGCACCGGGAGAACAAGAAGCTCACCTCGCGCCTGCGCAACGCGCGGCTGCGCCAGACGGCGTGTTTGGAGGACATCGACTACAGCCTGGCGCGCGGGCTGACGAAGGCCCAGGTGCTGGAGCTGTCCACCTCGCGCTGGGTGGCGCAGGCGCAGAACGTGCTGGTGACGGGCCCCACCGGCGTGGGCAAGAGCTTCCTGGCGTGCGCGCTCGGACAGAAGGCGTGCCGCGACGGCTACGGCGTGGTGTACCGCCGTGCCTCGCGTCTCTTCGACGAGCTGGCGCAGGCTCGCGCCGACGGCACCTACCCGCACCTGCTGCGCAGGCTCGCCAAGGCCCAGGTGCTGATTCTGGACGACTTCGGCCTGGAGCCCCTGGGCACCAGCGAGCGCAAGGAACTGCTCGAGGTGTTGGAGGACAGGTATGGCTCCGGCGCCACCGTGGTGACGTCTCAACTCGACCCCAAGGACTGGCACGCGGTGATTGGCGAGGCCACCCTCGCCGACGCCATCCTCGACCGGCTGGTGCACAACGCCCATCGGCTCAAGCTCACGGGCGACTCGGTGCGCGACCCGGAAAGGAATTTGACCCGGTCCAAGAAGGGGGCGAAGTGAACCCCGGCCAGCGTCGCTGACGCTCCGACTGTTCCACATGGCCGGAACGGGTGTTCCACTTCGCCCGGAACGAGTGTTCCACTTCGCCGGAATACGCACTTGTGGACCGTCAGCCACACCAGGGGCGTGGAGCGCCCGTGTCCTGTGCGCAGCGAGGCCACCAGCGTGGTGTGGTCGTCCTCGTCGAAGTCCGTCCAGTCCAAGGCCACCACAGCCTCAGTTCGCTGTCCCATGACGTAGGGCACCCAGAGAGAAAGCAGGTGCCACACGTCCACTCCCGTGTTGGACAGCAACCTGTCCACCTGCTTCACCCCGTGCTTGCCCTTCTTCCCCCTCGCCACTGCCAGCGCCTGCCCTATGGCGTACACCGAGAGGCTCGCGGCGTGGATGACGCCCAGCGTCGCCAGGGAGAGCGACAGGACTCTCTTGGCGTGGAGGTCTTCTCCGAAGAGTCCGGCGAGGAATTCATGCACCTGCTGTTCGTTGATGGCTTGAGTGCCCACTTCTCCGGTAACATCCATGACCCTACTGCTCAAACCACTTGGCCAGATACACGCTTCCTCGCCTGCTTGCTAGATGAGGGGATGCCTCAGGGTCCGGAGAGCTTAGAGGAGGCAATCTCATACGTTCAGTGTCCTCAGACGAGGAAACACTTCTCGCCCATTGCGATGTACCTGGCGCCGGTCATGCCCTCCTTATCGAGGACAGCACGGAGATCACCCCGGATGATGACGACGGCGGGCATGTCCTGGATGCGAAAGAACCTGGCTTCTGGATCGACCCGCTCGGGATCGAGCTGGAGCTTTCGCAACTGCGAGAACTGCCCTGGTTTCAAGGCGGACTCCTTGAACTCGGACCTGCTGCGATCGACACAGTCTCGAGTTCCGAGCACGTTGGCGATATAGCAATCCTCGTTGGCGACACGCCCTTTGTGGTCGTGGATGGCAACGGGGAGGAACTCGATGCTTGCGCCGGACTCCCGTTCCAGCAGGTCCCTGAGCCGTCGGGTGGAGATATGCAGGTGGGAGTTGTTGAAGACCAGATCCGGAACGACCAGTCCGGCGTGTCGCTTGTCCATGTCCAGTCGCACCTTCGAGGGATGATGCTCCCCCATGGGTTGTCCCTTGGCGATGCGCCATGTCTGGCGATCGAAAGGCTCCGGGCACTGCCCTAGTTTGCAGAATTCCGGGGTGCTGAGGGGCTCGAAAATGAAGTAGTCGTGCATGATGTTCTTGAAGCTTGGTGTAGGAGGGCTCTCGCCCCAACTCCCGCTGCGGCGGAGCATCGACTCTTCAGTCGATGATATCGAGTGAGTGGGAGAGGAAATTGTCCGGCCCTCGGAGGTCGTTGGCCTTGGCTCTCGCCACTCCCACCTCCCTCAAGACCTCGCGCATGCTGCGGGAGAAGTCCTCGAGTTCGCTCTTCAGTCCACCGACGTTTGCCTCGGTGAGTGCGGGATGGTCCTCGCCCTGTGATGCTGCTTCCGCGATCACTTTCTTGATGCTGTCGAGCTGCTTCTCGACAAAGTCGTTGTAGTTGCCGTGGCTGCTGTTGGTCCCCGTTGCGTTGAGGTGGGCCGGGAGTTCGAACACATAAGCATAGGGCTCCTGCGTGGGCAGGAACATGATGTTGACACCCTGAGGCATCCCCTCATATAAGGCCGAAAGCTTCACGGAAAACGAGCTGTTCACAGACGAGTTGGGCGAAGCGCTCAATGAGAGGCCGCAACTGGGCTTCGGGCATATTGGGCAGAGCCTGGTAGTACATGCAGCCCTGGCGGAAGAGGGAGTAGGTGCGCTTCTTGGAGGTGTTGGCTTTGAGGTGGCGCTCCATACCCAGGCTCTCGCCAGCAGCCCCCAGCAGCGTCAGCAGGGCACATGCGAAGGCACTCAGTAGCAGCAGCCTGTCACGCCTGTCCGTCTCCGCGATTCGGAAGGAGGACAGGCCCATGCCAAAGCGCAAATCCTTCACGTCCCTGAAACTCTCCTCGATGGTGAATCTCCCGCTGTAGAGAGTCACCACCTGGGCTCCGGAGCTTCTCCCCCAGGCTGGTTGCCAGACACCAGGGCTCCTTCATGCCCTTCTTCTTCACGCATACCACCGCGGCGACTTCCACCTCATCGGCCGTGACGCGTGCGCCCTTGAGCTTGCGCAGGTGGCCTGAGGTGGGCACCCACTCCGCTGCCGTCCGGCGCTCTCCCTGCGCGCTGGTGACGATGATTCGCTGGCGGAAGCGCACCACGTACTCGAAGCGCAACTGCTCGAGCAGGGCATAGAGTTTCTGGTCCGCGAAGCCCCGGTCGGCCAGAATCGTCACCTTCACCTCGGGCGCAATCAACTCCCGCAGCCGCAGCAGGACGCTGTCTTCGGCGTCATTGCGCATTCCCTTGAGCGCGGACTTGTGGACCGTCAGCCACACCAGGGGCGTGGAGCGCCCGTGTCCTGTGCGCAGCGAGGCCACCAGCGTGGTGTGGTCGTCATCGTCGAAGTCCGTCCAGTCCAAGGCCACCACAGCCTCAGTTCGCTGTCCCATGACGTAGGGCACCCAGAGAGAAAGCAGGTGCCACACGTCCACTCCCGTGTTGGACAGCAACCTGTCCACCTGCTTCACCCCGTGCTTGCCCTTCTTCCCCCTCGCCACTGCCAGCGCCTGCCCGATGGCGTACACCGAGAGGCTCGCGGCGTGGATGACGCCCAGCGTCGCCAGGGAGAGCGACAGGACTCTCTTGGCGTGGAGGTCTTCTCCGAAGAGTCCGGCGAGGAATTCATGCACCTGCTGTTTGTTGATGGCTTGAGTACCCACTTCTCCGGTAACATCCATGACCCTACTGCTCAAACCATATGGCCAGATACACGCTTCCTCGCCTGCTTGCTAGATGAGGGGATGCCTCAGGTTGACACCCGCATTGATGTTGTACTTGGCCTTTTGAAGGAGCAGCAGATCACTCTTGCCGGATTCCTTCCCTATAGAGAAGGCGGAATGCAGTGAGCCAATTGGGATGAGATGGTGCGCATTGAAGCTCCAGGGCTTGCTTTGGCTCTTGAAATTCCCGCTCCTGGTCATCCACCACGTCTGCTTGGCCCGTGAGTTACGCGGATCCGGTTTCCTGGCCTTCAGTACGATGAAGCCTCGCTTCAACTCACGTTCGAGACGTGCCCGGGCAGAACCCTCGACGGAGAAGTCGAGGTTGTACCAACTCAGATCATTTGCAACATGGAAATTACGACCGTTCTTCCGATGATCGTGTCCCGTGAACTCACAGACCATGCGAGTCCATCCATTTGAGGCCACTTCCTTCTTCCACTTGCAGCGAGTGACGCAGCCTTCACCCTCCCCATCCACGTGGGTTACGTCGCTTTTGCAGCTCTTCGACATGATCATCCTTCGCGCTCATGGTTCCTCACAGAGGGCATCAGGCAAGTGGGGCATCCACGAAGAAAGCACCCCGGTTCTCATCATCGTCCAATAGCGAGACCAGGATGGAGGGGGTGCTGGCGTAGTTCCTGGCGAAGCTGCGGACCCCCAGACAGAGGGAGACAGGGCCGGTGGCAGCCCCAATCTCACCGAAAGATTCTGGGGGATACCACTGCCGGAAGGAGGAGGGCAGCCCCGCCGCACTCATGCGGACGAGCGCAGTGCCAAAATCCCTGGCCCGGCGCTCGTCACCGTTGAGGTTGATGATGGCGAGATTGACGTCCCGGGCAGGTGGCCGCAGGGCCGCGAAGCAGGAGGCCACGGCGTTGAAGAGGGCCGCGCCCGCCGGAGGAGGTCCGGAGAAGCGATGGTGCTCCTCCGCCGCGGCAGCATAGGGCCCGATGAAGGCTTGAGGCTGTGCACCCCGTGCCCTTGCGGCATCTGCCCGCTCCAGCAGAACGAAAGCAGCCGCTTCTCCCGGGAAGAAACCGACAGGGCCCTGGAGTGACCGGGTGAGTCCGAGTTCATGGATACACGAAAGAGGTGCCCCATACGCGAAGGAGTCAATGCCGCCCAGGATGCAGCGGTCCAGGGTACGTGTTTGAAGCCACTGGACAGCCTGCGCGAGGCCGGGGACGAAGGCTGCTGCCCCCCCTTGAAGCCCCCCCGGGCTCCAGCGGGAATCGGGAGAGAAACCAGTGAGAGCAACTCCTGGAGCACGCGTTGTCTCATGGCCTCCCGAGTGCCGAGGAACTCGGCGGTGGCCTCTTCGGCTTCGGCCAACTCGTGCTCGTCACCGGTCGGCTCTCCGAGCAAGGAGCCTTGAAGATGGGCCATCCCGTAGAAGTCACCCGGAAGGTTCAACAAGAAGCCGGTCCTCGCCAGATGTGTCCCCTGGAGGGCCACATGCTCGAGAAGATCCGTGAGCGCCGCCTCTCCCAGCCGCAGTAGACGCGCCATCCCGTCAAACCCATCCGTGAGGCCACGCACGAGATGGCCCTTCAAGGGAACGTTTTCCAGGGTGTCGACGTCTGCTTCCTCGATGTCGAGGGCCACTCGGCGACTGAGGCCTGCTCGCGCGGCGGAACAGCTCGAGATGACATCCAGTCCGATGGGGGAGACCATCCCCAGACCCGTGATGGCGATGCCACTGACGGCATGCGCGGCGATGCGCAGGGGTGGGTTGGAACTCATGTGTGCAGCCCCTCGGAGAAGGACCGACTGAGCCGAGACATCGCTGCGGAGCGGGCCGCGAGCAGCGCTGCCTGGGCGTGGTGGGTGAAGGTGCGTGTTGGAATCCGAAGAAGGCCGCGGCTGCGCAGGGCCACGTCAAGGGCAAGCGCATGCCGCTGACGCATAGGCGCTCTCTCGAGCACTTCCAACAACCACTCTGGGCTGAAGGGGCGACCGTACAAATAGCGCTGACCTGGAGAGAAGCGCTTGTGGCGCTCTTCTTCCCACCATGCCGCCACGACCGCGGCCCGGGGATACGGCAGAGCATCCTCGGGCTTGGAACTCAAATCGGCATCGAGCTCCTCCTCTTCCAGCGCGACGAGCACGTCCCCCTCATCCTCGGGGGAATCGACGAAACGCCCCTCCAAGCGGAGACCGGTAATGGAACAAAAGGCCTCCGCTGCCAGATGCGCCACCTCGTCATCCTCCATCCATTCCAAGCAAGCGTCAGCGCAGGCAGGCAAGCCGCTGAAGCCAAGTGCCCAAAGCGCATCGGGCCGGTGCTCGGGCACGGAGAGCAGACGCCGCAGCAACGACAGGTCCTGCTCATTTCCTCCCAAGGCCAGCAGCAGTGCGGGGAAACGGAGTTGCGGCGCGCGCCCCTCCACTACAGCCCGGCACATCAGCCATGCGACCCTGTGGTTCCCCAACAGACCTGCCTCAATGGCCGCATCTCTTACGGCGGGTGAAGGAGAGGCCAGGACCCGCTCCAGGAAATCACGCTCCAGCCGGTGGTTGACGCGAGCACTCAACCGCAGAGCCGCAGCGACAACACGAGGCTCCTCGTGCTTGAGCAGACGGGCCAGCGCCACACCGGTGTTACGCCCCTGAAAGCACAGGACATCCAATGCCAGTGCCTGGAGCGCGGGAGCTTCGAGTTCGAGCAAGCCAGGCAACCAGGCAAGGAGAGCACCTTTCTCCGAAACTTCCAGTGCCCGTTGGACAGCAGCAAGCGTTGGCGGAGTGGCCGTATCAAGCACCGCACGCACCAACTCAGCACCACCTGGGACCTCCTGGCTCAGGAGCGCGTACGTCGCCGCAGTGACCCGCTCCAACTCTTCAGACTCCAGCGCGGGTAGCAGCAGGCGCTCAGTCACGGGAGCACCGCCAAGCACCAACGCATCCAGGCGTGCGAACAACCGCTCCTCGGTGTCGGCGACCTCTGACGCCACCTGGTCAGGCGCCACCAGGGCCTGCTCCCACTGGCTCCAGAGGAAAGCAGCCTCGTCGAGGTGCTCCTCGTAATGGTCCCAGTTGATGACGAGTTCCGTACGCATTGTTTGACAGTGTGACTACAGCTTCTTCTTGCACACTCCACACTTGTGGTCGTCAGTCCGCTTACCAAATCCGCTCAGCGGCGGCTGCATCAGAGGGAAGGGAGGTGTGTTCTTGTCGTTGTGCAGCATGAGGTCCAGAGCCCGGGCCACATTCTTACCTTCCACCTTCACATCGAAGGAAAAGTTGACGAACTCGGCCTTGCCCTTGGTCTTGCTCGAGGCCACACCGCCTCCTGCGGTTCCAGCTTCGTCACCCGTACTGGTGCTGAAATTGGAGTCCTTCAGGCACAGGGGGTTGCCATCGACCGTCACCTTCTTGCTTGCCTTCGCGGTATCGGCCGAGCGCGCGATGTTGGGGTAGGGAATAGGGATGGGACCACCAGGGCTGGGGGTCTTGCACACATCCGGAAATGCCACCGTGGTGCCATTGCTGTCCTTGGTCACCACAGACATCATGTTCACACCGACCGTGTTCGCCATAGCTCCCCCCGTCACACGCTACATGGTACCCCGTATCGTCACCGATTCGCGAGACTTCGTGCTCGGGGCGGGAATGCCCTCCGCCTCCAACGAGACGCTCCGCACGTCATGGGGGCCATCCCTCAGGGGGACACTTCCTCGCCACAGCAGGAAGGCGCGGTGCTCGTCCATATCCAGGATGATGGTGTCCAGGTTCAACGCCGGGTGGACATCGTCGTCTCCCGCGAGCTCCACGGTGGCCTTCGGCATCACGCGCGGCAACGCGAATGAGAGCCGGCCCAGCGCAGAGACGCCAACAAGGGTGACGGGCTCTCCGCCTTTCAGGAAGCCCGGAGCGACCAGTCCGGGAGACGCGGCGTTGAAATGGCGTTGGTCGAAGTCCTTCGGCAGCAGCGGCTTGCGCTTCTGATTCCAGGCCTCGTCGTAGGTGCCCGCGAGGGAAGCGCGAGGCTGCCAGTGTGGCGACACGAAGCCGAAGCCCGCGGGCGCAATCCCCTGGCCGAAGCGCTGCAGCGGCTGCTCGGGATCTTCCAGGTTCGGAAGCCGCAGCCCCTCCGCGAAGTTCCGGAGGCTGGCACGGAAGCCCACTCCCACCGGATTGCGCGGCTCGAAGCCATGCTTCGCGGGGTCCGGATCCGTCCGGTCCCAGCCACCGAAGGCGCGCTCGTAGCGCAAGGGCATGCGCTCGAACGGCTGCGGCTTCGTCATGGAGATGCTGCCCATGCTCTTGAACCACACCCGCTCCCCCACCACCCGCACCATCTTGCGCACCGGTCCCACCTGAAGCGCGGCCAGCACCTCCGTCGTGCCCCGTGCGGGCGCATGCGCGTGGCCCACCAGCACCACATCCGTGGCCGGCTTGATGAAGGCGCACTCGGGCTCGTAGCGATAGCTGGACTCTTCCGGCACGCCCCAGTACTCGCCGGCCACGTTCACCGGCACCTGCTCCTCGGCCAGCGTCAGCCCGTCCCGGCCGATGACGTAGGTGGCCTTCACCACCAACGTCAGCAGCGGGCGCATCTCCTCATCCGCGAGGAACAGGGGCTCCAGCACCAGCGGCGTCTTGTTCTCGATGGAAGCGTGGCCCATGCGGAGCGCCCCTCACCCGTCCAGCGGGTCCGTGGTCTTCACCACCTTCATCCCGGCCTCGCGGAATTTCCGCATCGCCTCGTTGGCCACGCGCGGGAAGTCCAACCCGGGGGGCAACGGATCCAGCGGCGGCGCCGGCACGGGGCTCATCGCGTCCTCGAGGATGTGGATGCGCCCCATCTTCGAGCGGTCCGTCGTCTCGATGTGCTTCTGGAGGTCCATCAGCGTCGACAGCACGCAGTGCGACTTCGCCTGCCCGAAGACGTACACCCGGTCGAACGTCAGCAGGTGATCGAAGAGCTCCTGGTTGAACTCGCCCACCTTCTGCCCGGGCAGCTCCGTCACCTCGGGCGAGAGCACCGAGTAGTTCTCCGTCAGCGGCTCCTCGCCCTTCACCTCGAAGCGCGTCTGCGTGTCGCGCGCCACCGCGTGGAAGAGGCTCGCCTCCATGACCGACGGCAGCAGCGCGTGGCTGAGCCCGCCGAGCAGGGCGTGGTACGGCCACACCGTCAACACGTACTTCCCCGTGGCCTCCAGGCGCTCGCAGTAGGCCAGGCTCTCCTGCGAGTAACGCGTGGGCCGCCACTTCCCCGAGCGGATGTCCGCCGACGTAATCGGCGTCATCGGCGCGGGATTGCGGCCCTCGGCGTCCTGCCACCACGCGGGGTGGAACACCTGGAAGACGCGGTGCGTGTCCAGCGAGAACACCAGCCCGGTGATGCGGTCCAGGTGCGTGTACAGCCAGCGCAGCGCGCGCTGCGAGTCCTCCACCGCGCCCGGGACGAAGAGGCTCGCCTCGGGCTGGCAGAAGGCCACCTGCACGTCGATACCGAAGGCGGCGATGCGCTGCCGGTCCTCGCGCGCGGGCTTCACCTGGTGGGCCAGCGCATAACGGCGGGCCTCCTCGGTCACCAGCGCGGCACGCTCCAGGTACAGCGTGCCCACGCGCTTGTCGTCATGGAACTCGGGAAGGGGCAACGGCATGGCGTTCTCCAGGAAGGCTCAGGACCGCAGCGCGGGGCCCTGTGGGAAGTGACGCTGGCGCAGCTCGTCCACGAGCGCCTGCGTGGCCGGCGTGTACGCGACGCGGTGTTCCCCCTCCGTGGGGGCGGGGATGGCGGCGGCGGCCTCGGGCGTGGCGCCGGAGAGCAGCTCGTAGCCCTCGGGCACCGGCTCGCCCTCCTGCCCGATGAGGCCGATGGGCCCCGAGCCGCTCTTGCGCCGGAACACCACCGGCACGCCCGGGATGCTCTGCTTGCCCTCGGCCAGCTCGTTGCCGAACTTCATCGTGGGCACGTGGCCCGTGCGCGACAGCTTGTACACCGCCGCCACCCGGTCCCGCGTGTAGGGGCTCGCCATGGTGCGCGCCACGATGAAGCCGCCATAGCCGTAGAACTGCTTCGAGGACTCCCAGCCGTACTGGGTCCGCAGCGCCTCGAACTCGCGCGTGGCCTGCGCGTCCAGCCCGTCCTCGAGGATGAGCACCGGCTTGATGCCCTCCTCCTTCGCCCGCGACACCGCCAGCACGTACTGCTTCTTCTTGTCTCCCGAGTCGAAGCGGATGGAGTCCCCCGCGCCAGGCTCCTCGTGGACGAGGCGGAAGGCCGTGGGCAGGCCCGAGGTCACCGTGTCGTAGGTGTCCAGCAGGTAGCTGGAGCGCTCCGGCCGCCGCTCGCGGATGGCCCGGAAGGCCGCCTCGTCCGAGCCGTAGCGCTGCACGTGCTCGTGCCCCATGGTGCCCACCGGAATCATCCCCAGCTTCTGCGCCAGATACACGTTGCTGGTGCGCATCACCCCGGCCTCCTTGCAAGCCCGCAGGGCGATCTCATGCTGCTCCAGGCACGTGGCCGCGCGCAGCCCCACCTCGAAGATGCGGCTCGGGTCCTGCACCGCCGCCACCAGCTCGCGCACCACCGCCACCACGCGCGCATGGTAGCCCTCGGCGTCCACGGTGATGGGCACCGGCTTCACCCCCACCGCGTCCAGCGTCTCCAGGGCGATGCGCTTCTCCTCCTCGCACGACAACACGGCGAGCGCCTTCGCCAGCGCCTCGCGGTCCGCCAGCGCCTGCGTGGCGATCTGGATGCGGAAGTTGAGCTGCAGCAACAACGGCTCCAGCCACGACACCAGCGCCGAGGTCCCCGTCACCGTGAACACGGGCTCACGCGCGTAGAAGCGGGCGCCCTTGGGCAGGGCGCGGATGACGAGCTTGTCCTTGCGCTGGATGGCCGCCTTGAAGCCCGCCCCCATCTCGTAGCTGTTGCGGGCCAGATAGGCGTAGTCGCTCTCGGCCGGCTCCGGGAGCAGGCCGCGCACGTAGGACTCGAGGTCCAGAGGCACCACCTGCTGTCCGCCCTTGCGGTGCGAGTAGTAGAACGTCTCCCGGCGAAGCGGCCAGCCAGCCTCCGCCATGCTGAACTTGTAGCCGTCCGTCGCGAGCAGCGAACTCCCCATGTGGTGTTGCCTCCAGGACTCGCACTCTAACCAAATGGGCGCCAGGGGTGGTTAGATCGGCCCAGGAATGCCGGACTCCCGACGCCGACTGCTGCTCGCGCTCCTCCTGAGCTTCGGCTTGCACGCCGCGCTGTGGCTATGGATGGAGGTCCGGCATTCCCCGCTCGCGGAGCAGCGCCCCCTCTCCCCTGCCCCGGCGACGCTCCAGTTCGTCGAGGTGGAGGTGGCTCCACCCCCCGAGCCTCCGAAGCCCCTCCCCCCGAGCCCCCCGCCGCCGAGACCGCCCCGCCGCCCTCCACCCGCCATTGCGCAGGCCCCGAAGCCACCGCCACCCTCGACCCAGGCCGAGCCTCCCACCGTCACCGAAGCGCCTCCCGTGGGAGACAGTCCTCGCGCGGACGTGCCCCGGGCCGAGGATCCCCGCCTGGGCGCGTCACGGCTCCTGCCCACGCCCTCGCTGTCGTGGAGCCCCGGCGGAGGGGTCGACGTGCCGGACGCGGGCGTGCCTGTTCCCGCCACGCCGGAGGAGAAGGTCGCCGACATGGTCATGGAGGGAGTGCGCCGGGGGAAGGTGGACCGGGGGCTCGTGCACCCGTACTTCTCCGAGCTGGGCAAGTCGCTGCTGAAGAACTGGGATGCCGAGCGCGCCGTCAGTGCCAAGGGCATCAAGGGCTTCCTCGACCAGACCCGTGGCAACTCGGCGGAGTGGATGCGCGTGTGGTCGGACAGAGCCGCGGCGTACGCGAACACGGGCTCGGCGCTCGACACCGACACGCCGGAGGCCTACGACCGCCTGCCGCCCGGAGGAGACCCATCGCTTGAGGCGCGCCGCACGCTGCGCCGGCAGATGAAGGAGCAGTTCCGCGCCACCCGCCGCGCCACCGTGCGCGTGGTGCAGGACACCGAGGGGCGGCTGCTCAGCGTGGAGCTCGTCACGCCGAGCAACGACCTGCAGATAGACCGGGAGGCGGTCGCCGACATCCGCGCCGCCGCCGCGAGCCTGCCCATTCCGCCACCCGAGGCCCTCCAGGGCCGCACGCAACTGGTGAGCCTGTGGCAGATCGAGCTCATCATCTCCATCAGCCCGCCCATCCCCACCGTCAGCATCGAGTTCGACGCGGAGATGAAGCTCACGGACCTGCGGATGCCGCTCGACCGCCGGCTCTACAAACGCGTGCGGCTGCTCGAGGTGCGCTGAGCAGTCCGCCATTGATGAGCCCTGCGGCGCTCGGAAACAAAAAAGCCCCTGGGTGAAAGCTCCCCGTCAATTCCGGTCGATCTTCTGAGCAGCGAGCGCGGTCTCTGCGGCTGACAAATCCAAGCACAAGGGTTCTATGGGATGTCCCGCCAGCGCAGCTCTGACCATGTCCGGCCGGACGCATACGTCCTGCAGCAATGACAGCGGGGCGAAGCGATTCCCTGCCTGCACGGCCACTCTGTCGGTATCCGCACCAGGGGATACGACGGCGTACGGGCCGGCCAGCGTGGCCCAGCCCTGCGGTAGACGGACGATTTCCGCCATGGGGCGCCACGTTGCCGTATCCCAGAGTCGAGTGACACCATCGTCCCACGCAGTCGTAATCGCGCGGCGGCCATCCCTCGAGAATGCCACGCAATCCACCTCCGCAGCATGCGTATCGAGCCGCTTGAGTAGCGTGCCAGCCCGGACGTCCCAGACACAGGCCGAGCCTTCTCTCGAGCCCGTCAGGAGCCAAGCTCCATCCGGGGAATACGATATGCTGTAGATAGACTCATCGGGCCCGCGCATGACACGAGCCGGCTCACTCGACGTCAGATCCCAAAAGAAGATCTCGCCATCCTCCCCGGCTCCCGCCAACCATTTTCCATCTGGAGAGAAGGTAATGCAGTGCACATGGACTCGAAGGCTTTCCAAGACTCGCACTGCGGCTCCGGTCCTGCCATTCCACAAACGTACGGCCTCATCGTCGAAGGTCGCCAGCCAGCGCCCGTCCGGGGAAAAGGTGCCTCCGCCAATCAGTCCTTCGTGCCCCTCCAACGCAAAGGCGACCTGCGGTCGGGTCGATGTCAGTTCCCAGACCAGTGCATACTGACCTACTCCCGCCAGATATCTTCCATCCGGCGAGAACTCCAGAAAGAGGAGGCGCTCGCGACTGGAGACCACATCCAGCAATTCACCTGTCTCAAGGCTCCAGATCTGAACAGCACCATAGCCTGCAGCGGTAGCCAATCGTGTCCCATCAGGAGATACCGCTAGACCGATCAGATCGTCACTTCCAGTCAGGACAATGGGTCGACACTCGCCACTCTGTGTATTCCAGATCCAGACGGATCCATCCACACATCCAATGACCGCGTTCCCATCTGGCATCAACACAGTAGCGGGCACCCAGGGAGTGGCTAAACTCAGAGCACCCGCCCCGGAGCCATCGAGGTGCTCGATGGAGAGCGACCTGATCGTAGCGAAAACAATGCTCGCGGTGCGCCCCGCTACAAAGGCCACGATGCCCTCTTCCGCTTGGAGGGGTATGTTGCGAACTAGTGTCTGCGTTTCGCAATTCCAGACCAACAGGCGGTCCCGGTCCGTAATGGCAGCCAAATAGGTGCCATTGAAAGCCATGCTATTGATGACGCCATGGTTGGGATCGAACTGCAGGGTCTCAATTTCTTCGATTACGCTCCAGAGGCGCAGCGTGCCATCCTCGGATCCGCTCGCAAGTTGATGCGGGATCCTGGGATGGAATGCGATCCAGACAACGGGATTCCGATGGCCTCTCAGGCAGCGAACAGGCTTTTTCCCAGAGACGTCCCAGATGAGGATGGTCGCATCTTCCGAGCCGGTGGCCAACAGCGCCCCATCCGATGAGAAGGAGACCGTTGTCACCGGCTTACCGTGGCCATCCAGAGTTCTCAGCAACTTGCCGGTCCGTACGTCCCACATACAAGCGGTACCGTCCTCGGATCCCGTGGCGAGCAGTGCACCATCAGGCGAGAACGCCAACTCACGGACTTGCTGTGCATGGGCCTGAATGCTCCAGAGCAGCTTCCCGGATGAACTCTCCCAGAAGACCACTTTGCCATCATCGCAGCCACCCGCCAACCACGCTCCATCGGGAGAAAAGGTCACCCAGCCCACTTCCGCGTCGTTGCCGACCAAGGACATCAAGGGACGACCCGAAATGGAGTCCAGGATCCTGGGGCTCCAGCCGCTGCTGATCGCCAACAGAGAGCCATCGGGTGAGCTCGCGATGGACTTGATCTTCCCCTGGAGCACCGGAACCAGGAAGGCGTCGGGTTGACCCTGCGCCACGATTCGCTGTGCGCGCCACCGCGCAAGCGCCAGATCGGTGCTCTCAAGAGTGGCCGCGTGCAACGCAGGCATCCGCCAGGCGGTCCCTCGCAAACGCACATCCCGAAGCACTGCGTTGACGAACAACGGGGACCGATGAAAGGCACTGCTCCCCGAGAAGTCCGCCCCCTCCAACTCCGCGCCCGAAAAGTCCGCCGCATCCAGCACACCGCCGCGCACTTTGAGCCCCATCCCCGCAACTCCTCGCAAATGGGCTCCTGTGAGGTCCGCTCCATCCAGCAGCGCTCCTTCGAGCTGGGCGCCCTCGATCCAGGCAAAGGCCAGACGGGCATTGCGAAGGTCAGCCCCCTGCAAGCGAGCCCCGATTGGGACGATCCGGGACATCTCCTCCTGACTCCGGGAACCCGCCTGCCCTGCGGTGTTGCAGGCCCATTCGTAGGCGAGCCGGAGGGCGTTCTCGCTCACCTGCGGACGATAGGCGGAAGCGAGTATCCCGTGCAGGGCCACCCGGAGCTCATCACCGCCCCCTTCGAGTGCGATGAGGTCGGCCACGAAGGAGACGCACTCCGGCGTCAGTGGCGGCGTATCCAGCGCGCTCGTCAGGGTCCGCTGCCGTGCCGCACGAAGCAGGTACCGGGCAAAAAAGAAGTCCTCGAAGCTCTTGAACGCGAACTGGTAATTGCCGACGGGCTCCGTTCGCGCGAGGAAGGGCGAGGTCCGCAGCTCCGTTCCCAGGCGCTCGGACTCGGCAAGGGAAAGCCTCTCATCCAACTCCCTCAATAGGCCGATGAGTTGACGCAAATGCACCCTGCCCTGTGGACGTCCTCTCAGCTCCCGTGCGATGTGCTCGAAAATCTGGGGCTGAACCATTGCCGCATCGGGACTCCGCAGGGACTCTGTCTTGAACCAGCGGTCAGTGAAATGCTGGAAGAGAGACCCCAGACTCAAGGGTCCCTTCTGGGCGGAAAGATCAGGAGCCGCATACAGCAGCATCTCCACTAGTAGCGGGCGAGATATCACCAGCTCCGCCTTTTCCTCCAATCTGCTCAAGAGCATGCGCCACTGCTCCGCCCGCTCTTCGCCAAACGACCGGGTGAGGAACCGGAGGAGTTGCTTCTGATTCCACCCCGCCAGTTCGTCCACCTCCACCCCGAATGCCAGAGCGACCTGGCCCAGCGACGTCAACTGGGGTTGCCCCTCCTCGGGAGAGCGGGAACCGACCGGCCGCGGCTCGCGGAACAGACCCGTCCTGGCGGTCAACAGAACCCGGTTGCCGCGGCGCCGTTCTGGCTCGAGCGCCGTCGGCCGGGCCAGATTGCGGAATTGCTCCTCCAGCGCGGAGAAGTTGGCCACCGCACTCCCCATCTCATCCAAGCCATCCAGCAGCAGGACCACACGCCCCAGGGAGAGCAGGTAGAGCAGGACGGCGGGGTCTCCGCGCCAGCCCACGGCCGTGGCCATGTGTTCCTGGAGCAGCGTCTCCAGTGTCAGGGCACCTGACAGCTCCCTCAATGGGATATAGAGGGGAATGGGCGTTTCCGAGTCACGCTCGGCGGCAGTCGCCAGCTCGTAGGCGAGCCTCCGGACGAAGCTGGTCTTCCCTGTCCCCGGCTCTCCCAGCACGACCCAGAGGCGCGAGCCCTTCCCGTGAGCCCATGCCTTGCCCCGCTCCAGGACGGGGATGGACTTGGGCTCGTGAGACCTCGGAACGAAACTCGAGTCCACATAGGCGCGAGCGAGGGTGCTCTCCTCGTAATTCCTCCGGAGGCGTGTCAGATAGGGTTTGAAGTCGAACAACTCCCCTTCCAGCTCGCCCAGGGTCAATGCAACCCCCTGCCAATTCCGGAAGTAATCGCGGGCCGCCTTCGAAAACGCGGACGCCACCAGCATGGGCTTTGTCCCAGGGGTATGTTCGGTCGCAGCGCGCAAGGAGTCCGCGAGGTCCGCCGCCACGGCCGCGCTCAAGGGGCTACGCGATTCCTTGCATGCGACGAGATAGCGTTCTTGTTGAAAGCCGCTCTTGCGCTGGGCGATGAGGCCGGAGGGTTCGCCACGGCTCACCGAGTAACCCAACAGCTGCAGCAACCGCTCGATCCGTTGCTCGAAGGATGGTCCTCGCGCTTCCTTCTGTCTGGGGCCCGGCCGGTTCGAGGAGAGGTCACGGTAGAGCACGGACTCGAGCTCGGCTGACTCTTGCTTCCGGAGAAGCGCCTTGCGCAGGTCGAGAAGCTGTTGGGCCACCCGCGTGTAGGCGCGTACCACGGGAGAGCTGGGCTGCTCCGTCTCCACGAGCAGTTCCTCACTGAAGAGGAGCCGGGCCACGAAGGGCACCTCCACGCGGGTTTCCTCGGGTGGCAACTCGAACTGGCTATCCCAGACAGCACGGCGGCGCGCGAGGCTGCCCGGATCCTCGTCGAGCGGCACAGGCGATGCGACGAGGATCCGCTGGAGTGCGCCCTGGTTGCGCACAGAAAGCTTGTCGTCCACCGCCTTCTGGAGCGCGCGGTAGACACTCAACAGGCCCACGGTGTTCTGCGCCGAGTAGTTGCCCACCAATACCGTCGCATGCGGCAGCACGGCGGTGAGCAGCCCTCCCAGGTCGGTGATGCCCGTGCGTGAGTCCAGCAGGATGTGGTCGTACTGGAACTTCGCGGCGAGCGCCTCCAGGAGCCGTTGGAACAGCTTCAACCCGACCTCTGGATTCCGGGCGATGAAGGCATGCCAGTCAATCTGTTGGTACAGACGAGCGAAGTTGCCGCGTTCTCCGAACGCAGGCAGAACAAACAATCCTGGGATGTTGGGGACGGCATAGGCCAGCGACAGGAAGGACTCAAGCAGGTGTCCCTCCGGAATCGGAGAGTTCGCCTGTTGCCAATCCACGAGCCACTCCAAGAAGCCACGGGCCGGTAACTTCTGCGCTCGCAGTCCCGAGATGTAATGCATCCCCGGTGCTTCCATATCGAGGTCCCAGAGCAGGATCTTTTGCGAGCTGCGCGCGAGGCTGACGCCGACATTGGCGAGCAGGAGGGAGCGTCCGACGCCGCCCTTGAAGCTATAGAAAGTAGAGATGTG
This sequence comes from Archangium gephyra, assembly GCF_049060025.1. Taxonomy (GTDB): domain Bacteria; phylum Myxococcota; class Myxococcia; order Myxococcales; family Myxococcaceae; genus Archangium; species Archangium gephyra_A. Next base: position 9,705,601 of record NZ_JBMEQQ010000002.1, on the reverse strand, counting down.
GGTCGTCATCGTCACATCGGGGGGGGAGGCGAATCATCGTCCGCCATGTACGAGGAAGGGCGCGGCATCTTCCCAGACTGCTCGACGGTGGGCGCTGGGGGCAGCGGCGCGGTGGCCGGTGCCAGTTCGCGGCCCCGGGGCCCCAGGGTGATGAGATTGCCGCCACCCTTGCCCGGGAGCTTGTCGATGAGTTCGTGGGCTTCCAGCCGACTCAGGATGCGCGACAGGTTGGCCTTTTTGAGATCCAGCTCCCGTTGGAGGTCCTGCTGGCTCACTGGCCCGCGGGCCCGGGTGAGGTACTCCAGGATGGAAGACACGTGCTCCCGCACCAGCAACTGTTGAGGCATCTCACCGCGCCGCGATTCGATGCGTCGCTCCAGGAGCTCACGCAACAAGGACCAGCGCTGGTAGTAGCGTTGGCCCAAGCCGTCCAGTTCCTCCTGCCGCAAGGGATGCACCACCTGGACGAGGTGCTCGTTGAACTCCTCAAGCTGCTCTCTCGGTGCGTTCGTCCGGATCAGCTTCAGCAGCCGCTCGCAATAAACGTAGTCCAGCACCGCCGCCTTCCTGTCGCTCCAGCCTGAGATGGCCTCGACAGCTTCCAGCAACTCGGGGAGGGTCGAGTAGACCGCCACATCTTCGGGGGCACACTCCTCAAGATCGAGCGGCATGAGTAAACTCCTGGCAATAAGCCTGTTTACTCTAGTTTACCCACCCGGGGCCACTCTTGTTTCCCCCGGGCGTCTCGTCGGGCCAGATCCGCAGTTCCTCCACCTGAAAGGCGTCCGCCTGTTCCGCTGGCTGCTCGTCGGGGTTCTGGGGCGTAGACTCCGAGGGAGGATCTCCGATGAATCCACGAGCCGGTGCTTCACCCCGAGGATGCTGGTTGGCGAGCACCGTCCGGCTTCCGTGGGAAATCTTGAGATCCTTGGCCGCAGCGCGATGGGCGTTCACACTCGACTGGTTGCCGTAGGCAGGAACGAGCAACCACTCCGGACCGAGTGCCTTCCAGATCTCACGGATCGGGTGATCGGACTGGCAGAAGTCCAGGCAGATGGGGGTGGCCATCAGGCCGATGGGCAACGGAAGGAGGCTGATGCGCTTTCCGAGGCGGATGTGCTCGAACGATTCTATGCGGCCAAAGCTGGTGATCTTGCTGTGATCCATCACGACTTGACCGGTGCTGTCCAGCAACTGCGTCCTGTTGAAGACCTCACTGGGCCGGGATGAGTCGGCCTCGTGGAAGCTACCCGGTAGAACCAGGAGGAGTGAGTGGCGGCCGAGGTGCTTCACCAACCAGTGCTGGATATTGCGGCGCAGGGCTGGAGTAACGGTGAGCTCGGGAAGAACTAGGACATGGACCCTCTGCTGGAGGGCGCGTTCCAGCAGGCGCTCCACCCGATTCCATTGTTTCTCCGGCTCCTTGAGGTCCACGGCCTGCAAATGGGGGAGCAGGTTCTCGTGCCAAACAATCTCCACGCCCTCCTCGAAGTGGTAGATGGCCACTCGCAGCAGCTCTCGGCGCTGCCGGAGTGCTTCGAACTTCGAAATGAGGAACTGCGTCGGTCTGACGATTTCGACGCTGTAGCCGTAGAGCTTCTCCGGGATGACCCAGTGGTGCGCTACCCAGTTGCGCAGGTGCCCGCCCATCTGCCCCTGGATGGACGGCTGACGCAGGCCCAGGGGGCGCCGGTAGACATAGAAGCGCCGATCGCCTTCCAGCGTCACCTGAGCCGGCAGACCCGTGACTTGAAACCCGGTGCTCTCTTTCAGGAACCGGTCCAAGGCCCTGAGCTTCACAAGAGGCCGCATGTCCGCAGGCAACTCCTGGCCCTCATCCAGGAGCGCGAAGCCCCGAGCGATCTCCACCTCAAGCCTGTTCATCAAGTCCAGCACGGTCCCGCACTCCTCGTCCTGGAACCAATTGTGGTCCGCTTCGAACTGGACAAAGAGTTCGACGAGCAGCCGGCGCGCGTAGTTGTTGGTCTGCAGATCCGTCATCATTGACCGACCGGGTGAACAGGCAGCATTCCTAACATCAGTGAGCGCGGGAACCGTTCACGCGCTGGCGCTCAACGCCCTGCCGAAACCCTGCGCCGACGCAAGGCCCCTCCATAGGCAGGGGTGCATCTAGGGGCTACCCCTTGCGGCCGCGCGACTTGCGCGCGGGCGCGGGCTGGCCGTACACGCGCTGGTAGTCCTTCATGCTGCGCTGGATGACCTCGTGCGCCTCGCTCCGATCGTACATCTCGACGATCTCCACCGAGCGCTTGGCCTGGCTGGGGATCTGCTTGTACGTGAGGAAGTAGTGCTTGAGGCGCTCGACGAGCGTGATCGGCAACTGGGCCACGTGCTGCAGCGCCCCGTAGACGAGGTCCGACTCCAGCACGGCGATGATCTTGTCGTCGGCCTCGTTGCCGTCGACCATGCGGAAGCCGCCCACCGGCACCGCGCGTACCAGCAGCGCGCCGCTCGGAATCACCTTCTCCGTCAGCACGCAGATGTCGAGCGGATCCCCATCCCCCTTGATGCCCTTGTTTCCGGTGCGCTCGGCGCAGCGCTTGGCCACCAGCTCGTCGCAGTACGTCTGCGGGATGAACCCGTAGAGCGTGGGGCACTGGCTGGAGAACTGCTGCGGCCGGTCCAGCCGCAGGATGCCCGTGTCCTTGTCGAGCTCGTACTTCACCGTGTCGGTGGGCACCATCTCGATGTAGGCGGTAACGGTCTCGGGGGCTTCGTCGCCCGGGGAGATGCCGTGCCAGGGATGGGCCTGGAAACTGTGGGTCTGCGGCTTCTTGGTGGCCATGTGACTTCTCTACCCGGCGTCAGGGACGTCCGCGGTCCTTCTCTTCAAACGAATTCATGCGCTGGGAACAGGAGGACATCCGAGATGGACTCCACGCCCAGCAACAGCATCAGGATACGGTCCAGCCCCACGGCGATACCCGCCGAGGGTGGCATGCGCCCTACCGCGTCGAGGAACCGCTCGTCCAGTGGATAGACGGCACGGCCCTCTCTTCGCCGGAACTCCTGTTCCTCGACCAGGCGGGCGCGCTGCTCCACCCCGTCCGTCAGCTCGGAGAAGCCGTTGGCCAGCTCCAGCCCCCTCGCGTACAGCTCCGTGCGCTCGGCCACGGTGGGGTCCTCCGGCTTGAGCCGCGCCAGCGAGGCCATGGAGGCGGGGTACTCCGTCAGGTAGGTCGGCCGCTCCCACCCCAGCTTCCCCTCCACCTTCTGCAGGAAGAGGTGGAAGAAGATGTCATCGAAGCTGGTGGCGTCCCCGGTGCGCACCCCCGCCGCCTCGGCCGCCCGCTTCAGCGAGGGCCCGTCCGAACACTCCCTCAGGTCCACGCCCGTCTCCCGGAGCACCGCGTCCCGGACCGACAGCCGCTCGTAGGGCATGCGGCTGAAGAAGCCATCGCCTCCCACCGCCCGGTCCGCCTCCGCCAGCGCCCCCTCCAGGTCCGCCATGATGGCGTGGTAGTCCGCCTGCGGCCGGTAGAACTCCAGCATGGTGAACTCGGGGTTGTGGGTCCTCGAGACCTCCCCGTTCCTGAATACCTTGCAAATCTGGAAGAGCGGCCCGGAGCCGTCGGCGAGCAGCCGCTTCATGGCGTACTCGGGGCTGGTGTGCAGGTAGAGGGTGCGGCGCTGCCCCACGTCCGTCTCGGGGACGAAGGGGGCCTCAAAGGCGGTGATGTGGGGCTCCATCCCCGGAGCGGGGACGAGCAGCGGGGTGTCCACCTCCAGGTAACCAAGCTGGGTGAAGAAACGGCGGAGGGCTCCGTAGAGCGCCTGCCGGCCTGCCGCCGAGCGCCACTGGACTGGATTGGGCATGAGCGCCGCGGAAGTTACATTGCGCGCCCCATGCGCCCAAGGCTTCCCGCACTCGTCCTGTCCCTCAGCCTCAGCGCCCTCGGCGGGTGCGTCACCACGCCCAAGGTGGCCCCTCCCCCCCTCACCGAGGAGCAGAAGCTCTCCCAGGAGGTCGCGCGGCTCGCCTCCGAAGCCGCCGCCCTGCTCAAATCGCAGGATCTGCTGGTGTGGAACTTCTGGGCCGAAGGGGCCCGCGCGGACATGGCCTCCACCTACGACGGCAAGGAGGCGCTGTTCAGCCTCGACAACATCCGGAAGATCGACCGGCTGCGCCAGCGCACCACGGAGCCGCGCGAGCTGCGCGCCCTCACCGCGCTCCAGTCGCACTTCGCGGGCGAGTACCTGTCGCAGCAGCTCGCCGAGATGAACGATGCCATCGCCAACCTGGAGGCGTCGCTGACCTTCCAGGTGGATGGCCGCGAGGTGCGTTGGGGCGAGCTGGAGCGGCTGCTGGCCAACGAGCGCGCCGCGCCGAAGCGCCAGGCCCTCTACACGGCGGCCACGCCCGCGCTGGAGCGGCTCAACCCGCTCATCCAGCGGCGCGAGCAGCGCACGGAGGAGCTGGTGCGCGAGCTGGGCTACGCCTCCTATGAGGCCTTTGGCGGCGAGCTGCGGCAGGCGGACCTGAACCGGTTGGCCCTGCTGGCCGAGGAGGTGCTGCAGGCCACCGAGGCGCCCTACAAGGACGTGATGGAGCGGCTCGCCCGGCGCGAGCTGGGGATGCCCTTCACGAGCCTCACCCGGGCGGACCTGCCGCGGCTGTTCCGCCCGCGCGAGGTGGATGGTTTCTTCCCCAAGAACGGGATGCTGAGCCGTGCGCACGGCACCGTGTCCGGGATGGGCCTCGGCCTGTACGGGATGAAGAACGTGCGCGTCGACGCGCGGGAGGACGTGAAGCGCAAGAATCCACGCCCGCTGTCGCTGGGAATCGAGGTGCCCGGAGACGTGCGGCTGTCGGTACGGCCCGGCGAGGGTGCGCTGGAGCAGTCGCGGCTGCTGCACGAGTTCGGCCACGCGCTGCACTATGCGTACACGAAGGAGCCACGCTTCGAGCTGGCCAAGCTGGGCAACCCCACCGTCACCGAGGCCTACGCGGCCCTCTTCGAGGACCTGATGGAGGACCCGGTGTGGCTGGAGGAGCAGGCGGGACTGAAGGGCAAGGACCGCTCCACGTACCTGGCGGCCACGAGCGCCCACAAGCTGTTCCTCATCCGCCGCGCCGCGGGCCGGCTGCTGTACCAGCTCGCGCTGCACCGGCAGGAGGAGGGCGTGGACGCCCGCGAGCTGTACAAGGCCATGCTCGAGCGCGTGGACGAGATGCCCGCGACGAAGGATGACGTCGCGCGCCACCTGGTGGAGCAGGAGGACTTCTTCCAGTCCGCGGACAGCTTCCGCGCGTGGTTTCTCGCGGGCCAGCTCCAGGGCCAGCTCAAGGCGCGCTTCGGCCCGTCCTGGTGGCACACGCCGGATGCCGGCAAGTTCCTCCAGGGGCTGTGGGCCCACGGCAACGCGCTCTCCGCGCGCGAGGTGGCCGAGGCCATGGGCGAGCAGGGCATCGCCCCGGACGTGCTGCTGCTGCGGCTGGGCACCACCCTGGGCGTCCCCATCAAGCTGGATGCCCGCGACGAGAACGCGGCCCCGCCCGCCGCCCCGACGAGCCCCACCGCTCCGGCCTCTCCCGAGAACACCCCGGCGGCGCCCACGGCTCCGGCACAGGAGCCCGCTCCGGCCACGCTCCCGTGACTCCCACCCCCGCTCCCGCGGCCCAGCCCACTTCGGCGGCCGCGCATGCGGCGAAGAAGCCGCTCCAGGCCCGTACCTCGAGCGAGGGCCTGTCCGCACAGGCCCGTAGGTCTACGCCCGTCCCCCGCGGCACCGCGTCCCGCACCGATAGCCGCTCGTAGGGCGTGCGGCGGAAGAAGCCATCGCCCCTCACCGGCCGGTCTACCTTCGACACCCAAGCTGGGTGAAGAAACGGCAGAGGGCTCCGTAGAGTGCCTGCCTACCTGCGGCCGAGCGCCACCGGTCTGGATTGGGCATGAGCGCCGCGGACGTTACATTGCGCCTCCCATGCGCCCAAGGCTTCCCGCACTCGTCCTGTCCCTCAGCCTCAGCGCCCTCGGCGGGTGCGTCACCACGCCCAGGGCACCTCCTCCCCTCACCGAGGAGCAGAAGCTCGCCCAGGAGGTGGCGCGGCTCGCCTCCGAAGCCGCCGCCCTGCTCAAATCGCAGGATCTGCTCGTGTGGAACTACTGGGCCGAGGGGGCCCGCGCGGACGTGGCCTCCACCTACGTGGGCAAGGAGGCGCTGTTCAGCCTCGACAACATCCGGAAGATCGACCGGCTGCGCCAGCGCACCACGGAGCCGCGCGAGTTGCGCGCCCTCACCGCGCTCCAGTCGCACTTCGCGGGCGAGTACCTGTCGCAGCAGCTCGCCGAGATGAACGACGCCATCGCCAACCTGGAGGCGTCGCTGACCTTCCAGGTGGATGGCCGCGAGGTGCGTTGGGGCGAGTTGGAGCGGTTGCTGGCCAACGAGCGCAGCGCGCCCAGGCGCCAGGCCCTCTACACCGCGGCCACCCCCGCCCTGGAGCGGCTCGGCCCGCTCATCCAGCGGCGCGAGGCGCGCACGGAGGAGCTGGTGCGCGAGCTGGGCTACGCCTCCTATGAGGCCTTTGGCGGCGAGCTGCGGCAGGCGGACCTGAGCCGGTTGGCCCTGCTGGCCGAGGAGGTGCTGCAGGCCACCGAGGCGCCCTACAAGGATGTGATGGAGCGGCTCGCCCAGCGCGAGCTGGGGATGCCCTTCGCCAACCTCACCCGGGCGGACCTGCCGCGGTTGTTCCGCCCGCGCGAGGTGGATGGCTTCTTCCCCAAGGGCGAGCTGCTGCTGCGCGCGCACGGCACCCTGTCGGGGATGGGCATCGACCTGGGCGAGATGAAGAACGTGCGCATCGACGCGCGGGAGGACGTGAAGCGCAAGAACCCGCGCCCGCTGTCGCTGGGAATCGAGGTGCCCGGAGACGTGCGGCTGTCGGTACGGCCCGGCGAGGGCGCGCTGGAGCAGTCGCGGCTGCTGCACGAGTTCGGCCACGCGCTGCACTATGCGTACACGAAGGAGCCACGCTTCGAGCTGGCCAAGCTGGGCAACCCCACCGTCACCGAGGCCTACGCGGCCCTCTTCGAGGACCTGACGGAAGACCCGGTGTGGCTGGAGGAGCACGCGGGGCTGACGGGCAAGGACCGCTCCACGTACCTGGCGGCCACGAGCGCCCACAAGCTGTTCCTCATCCGCCGCGCCGCGGGCCGGCTGCTGTACCAGCTCGCGCTGCACCGGCAGGAGGAGGGCGTGGACGCCCGCGAGCTGTACAAGGCCATGCTCGAGCGCGTGGACGAGATGCCCGCGACGAAGGATGACGTCGCGCGCCACCTGGTGGAGCAGGAGGACTTCTTCCAGTCCGCGGACAGCTTCCGCGCGTGGTTTCTCGCGGGCCAGCTCCAGGGCCAGCTCAAGGCGCGCTTCGGCCCGTCCTGGTGGCACGCACCGGAGGCCGGCAAGTTCCTCCAGGGGCTGTGGGCCCACGGCAACGCGCTCTCCGCGCGCGAGGTGGCCGAGGCCATGGGCGAGCAGGGCATCGCCCCGGACGTGCTGCTGCTGCGGCTGGGCACCACCCTGGGTGTCCCCATCAAGCTGGACGCCCGCGGCGAGAGCGAGGCCCCGCCCACCGCTCCGGCGAGCCCCACCGCCCCGGCCTCTCCCGAGAACACTCCGGCGGCCCCCACGGCTCCGGCTCCCGCTCCCGAGGCCCAGCCCACTCCGGCGGCCTCGCGCGCGGCGAAGAAGCCGGTCACCGCCCAGGCCCGGGTGTCGAAGCCGAACGCCGCGAAGGCTCGTAAGTCCAAGGCCGCGACGTCCAGGAAGAAGGCGGCCTCCCTCCCGAAACACGGGCACAAGGCCCGGCGGTAGGAACACGAAGGCCTCCGCCCGGAATCACGGACGGAGGCCTCGGGGTACAACTCGTGGTTTCCGGCACCCTCACCCCGTCCCTCTCCCGGCGGGAGAGGGGATATGGGGGGCGCTGGGGTGCCGTGAAGCTGGGGGCTACAGCAGCTTCATCAGCTCCGCGCGCTTGGCGTTGTACTCGTCATCCGAGAGCACGCCCGCGTCCTTCAGCTCCTTCAGCTCCTTCAGCCGCTGCGCCGGGCTGCGCGTGTCCGTCGGCGCCGCCGCGGGAGCCGGCTGCTGCTGCTGGTGCTGCTGCTGCTGCTGCTGGTTCTGCTGCTGGTTGGTGAACATCTGGGCCATGCCGAAGCCCATGCCCATCCCCATGCCCTGCAGGCCCGCGCCGGCGCCGCTGCCGTCGCCTCCCTTGGCCATGCCCTCGGCCGCGCCCAGCATCGCCTGGCCCTGCGCGTACTGCTGGAAGCCGCCCGCCAGACGCGAGTACGCCACGTCCTTCGACAGCTTCTTCAGCGTCACCTCGTCCTCTTCCTTGATGCTGACGTGGAAGTTCCCCATCCGCACCACGGTCATGCCGTAGGTGTCCACGTGGGGCTTGAGGCCGGCGATCACCTCGGTCTCGATCTCCTCGGTGTACGCGCCGCTCGTCACGTCCAGCAGCGGCCAGCGCTTCTTCACCAGCAGCTCGGCGATGCGATCGCGCGTGACCTTGAGCACCTGGCCCTTGAACCAGCCCAGGAAGTCCGCGTTGCTCGTGCGGCCCATGCCCACCAGGCCCACCACCAGCTTCTCCGGCTCCGTCACCCGCACCGAGAAGTCGCCGTACACCATCGTGCCGATGCCCAGCCCCGTCTCCGGGTCACGCACGTCACCGATGGGGCCTCCGAACTTCACGCCCGTGAACTCGCGCGTGGAGACGAAGAACACCTCGGCCATGAACATGTTGCCGCCGGTGAACTTCTCCACGAAGCGCGACAGGAACGGGATGTTGCTGGTGTCGAGCTGGTGCCGCCCCGGCCCCAGCTTGCCCTCCACCTTCCCGTCCTTGACGAAGAGGGCGACCTCGTCGGCATCGACGGTGAGCTGGGTGAGCATCCGGATGTTCTTCTCCGGATACTTGTAGACAATCTCGCCCTTCGCCTCGTCGGCACGCGCGATGAAGTTGCGCTGCGCCTCGTCTTTGATCGTACCGAAGAATCCCATCGTGCTTTCGAAGCCTCCTGAGACCGCGTCGACTACCGGGAGCCACGCCGCCTACACCCCTCTAACGGATAGCGACCGGGCCCATTGCATGCCCGCCGATCGCACCGCTCCCGGCTTGCCCCCTGGAACATGCCAGAGGTTCCGCACCTTTGGCCAGTCAACCCGGCATGCCTCCGTCCGCCCGGCTACCCCCACCGGCTGATCAGCCGCTCCCGGTCCAGCAGGCGGATACTCGCCCACAACAGCGCCGCGTCGAGCAGCAGCACCACCGCGCCCTGCACCGCGTAATAGGCCAACCCAGCGTTCAGGAAGCCCGCCACCTGCCCGGCCACCAGCCCCACGAGCGGTAGCACTATCAGTGCGGACAATTGTTGCGCGGTGCGTGCCTCGGCGACCCGCGCGGAGATGAGCACCGCCACGCCGTTGCCGAAGAAGGCGAAGAGCGGCGCCAGCACGATGATGCCGAAGAGCCACACGGTGTTGGGCATCATCAGCCCCTGGCCCAGCGGCCATGCCACCACGTCCACACCCACGCACAGCAGCACGAAGGCCGTCCAGGTGATGAGCATCGCCGGCACCAGCGAGGCCAGGCTCTTGCCCGCCACCAGCTCCACGGCCGTCACCGGCGAGGCCAGCAGCGGCTCCAGCGTGCGCCGCTCCTTCTCCCCCGCCACGCTCTGCGAGGAGATGAGGATGGGGACGAACACCGGCATCACCAGGAACATGCCGAACCAGTCCAGCAGGGTGCGCTCCACCAGGAAGCGCCCCGCGTTGGCGTTCAGCGGCAGGCTCGGGTCGTAGTAGAGGGCGATCACCCGGAGGTTGCTGTCGTTCGGGTCGCGCACGTAGGTCCAGACGACGACCATGGGCACCACCACCAGCACCATGGGCAGCGCCGCCATGGCCAGCAGCAGCGCCGGGTTCTTGCGCAGATCCAGGAAGTCCTTCCAGAAGACGGCCAGCGCGCGCCGGGGACGGAACGACATGCTCACACCCTCCCCTCGCGGATGAGCTCCAGGTAGACCTCCTCGAGCGGACGCTGGGCCGGCACCGCGCTGCGCACGCGCGCTCCCGCCCCCACCAGGCACGCCACCACGTCCGGAGCCTGGTCCTCGTCCGCCAGCATCACCCGCAGCCGCTCCCCCTCGGCGAGCACGTTGGGCGCGAAGGGCAACGCGGCCAGGGCCTCGACGTAGCGTTCCGCCTCACCTTCCACCTTCACCTCCAGCGCGCTGCCCGTACGCCGCAGCTCGTTCACCGGTGCCATCGCCAGCAGCCGCCCCTTCACCACCGCCACCCGCGTGCACAACCGCTCCACCTCGGCCAGGTTGTGCGAGCACAGCACGATGGTGCGTCCCTCCGCCGCCAGCTCCGCCACCGCGTCACGCACCGTGCGCGCCGACTCGGGGTCCAGGCCGCTCGTGGGCTCGTCCAGGAAGATGACCTTGGGGTCGTGCACCAGCGTGCGCACGATGGCCAGCTTCTGCCGCATGCCCTTGGAGAAGCCGCCGCAGGCGTCGTTCTCGCGGCCCGCCAGCCCGAAGCGCTCCAGGTACGACTGGACACGCGGCCACACCTGGCGCTCGTCCAGCTCGTGCAGCTTCATGAAGAAGCGCAGGTTGTCTCGCGCGCTCAGCCGCTCATAGAGCCCGGGCTGCTCGGTGAGCAGGCCCACCACGCGCCGCAGCGCCTCGCCCTCCGTGCGCACCGAGTGGCCCCAGACGCGGGCCTCCCCCTCCGAGGGCTGGAGGAGGCCGGTGAGCATGCGCACCGTGGTCGTCTTCCCCGCCCCATTGGGACCGAGCAGGCCGAACACCTCGCCGGGGCGGACGTCGAAGTCCAGCCCCTCCACCGCGGTGCGCGTGCCGAAGCGCTTGGCGAGTCCCTGGACGGAGATGCCGCTCAATCGATCGCCACCAGGATGAACTTGTTGTTGATGTCGCGTTCGATGACGGTGACGGTCTTGTCGGCGCCCGCCGCCTGCTTGAGCAGCCCGAGCCGGTTGTGCTCCACCAGCGCCCACTCGCGGCCGGGCTGGTCCACGAAGGGCTTGAGCTTGGGCGTCTCGCGGATCTGCTTCACCTGGTTGCGCGAGTAGAACGTCTCGCCACGCCAGTTCATCATGAAGGCGGTGATGGGCTCGGACGGCTTGCGCTGGCGGTAGTAGCTCCAGAACAGGTCGCGCTGCGTCCAGTGGTGGGACACGTCCACCCAGTGGCCCCAGTTGAACCAGAGGGCGAAGCCGGCCGCGAGCGCCCAGAAGGTGCCGTACAGCATCACCCGCGAGCGCTGCAGCGCCGCCACCACGGCCAGGCCCCCGGCCACGGTGAAGACGAAGCCCAGGGCCATCTTCACGTTGACGGGCTGGGACAGGGACTTGAGGAGCGAGTCGCTCGCCGGAGGCAGGCGCACGGTGCGCACCAGGGCCATGGCCCCGCCCAGCAGCAGGGCCGCGGCGAGCACCCACAGCCCGGTACGAGCCTCCTCGCCGGCCCGGTACGCCTGCCAGGCCACCCAGCCGCCCACGAGGAAGAGGGCCCCGCCCATGATGGGGGTGGCGGACACCGCGCCGCGTAGGGCCATGGGCACGAGGAAGGCCCCGCCCAGCGCCAGGCACAGCAGCGCCACCGTGCGCGCGTACACCGAGCCCGCGGTCTTCTCGGAGAACACGCCCACCGCGAGGTAGGCGCCCACGGAGAGCAGCACCAGCGTCAGCAAGTCCCCCATCCACAGCGGGCGGGAGACGAACATGGCGATGGGCCGGGTGACGAGCTCGGTGGGGTACGGCCGGTCGTAGTTGTAGACGAAGAGGTCGGTGAAGTTCTTCGGGTTGTTGGCCAGGTCATGGCCCACGAGGAGGAAGAGGATGAAGCCGAAGACGAGGCTCATCGCATGGGCGGAGATGCCCTCCTCCCACAGCCGGTCCACGAAGAGCGCGATGAGGACGGCGAGCCCCGGGAGCACCGGGAAGACGTAGTGGTGGAACTTGGTGGCCGAGGAGGCCAGCAGGGTGAAGGAGAAGGCCACCCACAGCGCGGCCATGAGGGCCAGGTGGTCCGCCTTGTCACGCGAGCGCAGCCGCAGCCGCGACACCAGCGCGAAGGCGCCCGGCACCAGGGCCACCCAGGGGAAGATGGCGAAGCCGCCCTGCTCGATGAAGTAGATGAAGGTGCCGCCCGGCGTGGTGGTGTGCACGCCCGCGCTCAGGCGGTTGAGGTGGTCGTGGATGAAGAAGCGGTACCAGAAGAGCTTGCTCTCGTCGTCCACGCCTTTGAAGAGGATGAGCGTGAGGTACCAGGGCACGGCCACCGCGCAGAACACGAGGATGCCGGTGCCCAGCTTCATCTTGTACATCTGCGCCCACAGCACGGGCATGGGGCGCTTGCCCTCGCGCACCTCGGCGCGGAAGGGGGCCTCCAGCAGCCAGCGCAGGTGCGCGTTGAGGCTCGCCGCGTCATAGGGGATGACGGCGAAGAGGGCGTAGAGCACGAGGATGACGGCCGGCAGGCCCACGCCCAGCAGGCCCTTGGCGAGGGTGGACAGGCCCGCGAAGACGTAGAAGCCGTACCACCACCCGGCGCGGTGCTTCGTGGTGTCGTCCAACTGGCCGATCATCGCGCACGCCATGGCGCACACCAGCGTGGTGACGAAGGGCGTGTCCGTCACCGTCTGCCGGGTGAGCAGGAAGTAGAGCGGCATGGTGGCCAGCACGAAGCCGGTGGCCAGGCCCGCGCGCCGGTTCACCACCCGCGCGACGGCCAGCGACAGCAGCGACACCGCGGCGATGCTCAGCAGGGCGAAGGGCATCCGCATGCCCCACTCGGTGTAGCGGCCCAGGGCGCCCTCGGAGCGCAGCGAGCCCACCACCTGCATGCCCAGCGCCTGCATCCACATGGTGAGCGGCGGCTTGGAGAAGAACCACGCGTTCTCCCAGAAGGGGTACACGTAGTCGCGGCGCTGGACCATCTCGCGGCCCACCTCGCCGTAGTGCGTCTCCCAGGGGTCCCACAGGCCCACCGCCCCCAGGTAGGGAATGAAGAGCAGCGCCGCGAAGGCCGCCGTCGCCAACGCCACGCGCAGCGTCGGCTCCAGCGCCATCCAACGCTTCGCCCAGGACTCCTGGTGGATGCCCTTGCCGAGGACGGCCTCGGTGAAGGTCCGCGGCTCCTGCTCCTGCGCTCCGTTGTTCGACACGGGGAAAGACGCCTCCATCCGCATGGGCCCACGCTCCGGGCGGGGGTCGCGGCCTTATATCCCCGCCTCCCGCCCCGGTCGACCTCCGCTGGAGCCTGAGCCGTGCAGCCCGCCGCGCGGCTGGTCCGCTCTCCAAGGCGCAGTCAGGACTCGCGAAGGCCTTCTTGTTTTCCTGTTTTTTCTCTCTATTCTCTCTCTCGCATCGAGCAAGGAAGTTCCCCTTCGAGCAAAGGACAACCCATGTTTCGTCCGTGGAGCCGGTGGAGCGGTGTCGTCGTCGGGTGTCTCGTGGCCACGGGCTGCGGGGATGCCGTGACCTCGGAGGTGCGTGAGGAGGCCCCGGCCCAGGCCCCTCGAGCCCCCGGAGCACGTAACGAAGCGTTCCGCCAGGCCAGTGCTCGTTACGGAGTGCGCGAGGACGTCCTCCTGGCGCATGCGTACCTCATGGGCCGCTTCGAGGCCTCTTCCACCGAGGAGCATGACGCGGCGGAGGCGCGGGATGGGCACCTCCACGCGCCTCGCTTCGGGGTGATGCACCTGACGGCGGAGCAGGTGGCGGCGGGCGCCCGGGCCACGGGCCTGGCCGAGGCCCAGGTGCGCGAGGAGCTGGAGGCCAACGTGCTGGCCGCCGCGGCCCTGCTGCGCGCCTCGCTCGACGAGGCCGTGGGACCGGGCCAGGCGGCTCCCGGCTGGGAGCACTACCGCACGGCCGGGGTGAAGCTGACGGGCTTCCAGGAGCCCCGCGCCGCCGAGGGCCACGCACAGGAGCTGATGGCACTGCTGGGCCGCGGCCTGGACGTCACCACGCCAGACGGGGAGCGCCTCTCCTTCTCCGCGGTGCAGGCGCTCGCACACGAGGTGGACACCGTCCAGCAAGCGGCCACCGCGCCCGGCCAGTACCCGCCGATGTCCTGGGTGGCCGCACACCCCAACAACTACATCTCCGGCCGCAGCGGCGGCACGGTGAAGTACGTGCTCGTCCACGTCACGGAGGGCGGCTACTGGGGCACCCTCGACTGGTTCTCCCAGGCCAACCCCTCGCAAGCCTCCACGCAGTACGTCATCCAGTCCAGCACCGGCAACATCACCCAGATGGTGAGCGAGGCCAACGCCGCCTGGCACGCCGGCAACGAGTACTACAGCCTCAACTCCATCGGCATCGAGCACGAGGGCTACAGGGCCCATCCGGAGACCTGGTACACGGACGCGATGTACCGCTCGTCCGCTTCGCTGGTGTGCGCCATCGCGAAGAAGTACGGCATCCCCGTGGACCAGCAGCACATCATCGGCCACTACCAGGTGCCCGATCCCTACCTGCTGGCGGCCTCCACGGCGCCGGGCACGAACGCCCAGGTGCAGGCGGCTCCCTCGAATTGGGGCGGGGCCTCCAACCACTATGACCCGGGCTTCGCCGGCAGCGGCTGGAACTGGAGCTACTACTTGGGGCTCATCCGCGATTGCGTGAACGCGGCCAGCCTCTCGCCCATCATCATCGACAGCAACGCCGGCAACAACGACCCGGCCCGGGCGCGCATCGAGGTGTCGGCCAACTGGACGTCGGCCAGCAGCACGGCGGGCTACTACGGCACCGGTTACTACTACGCCTCCACCGCACCGGTATCCGACGGAGCCAACTTCTGGTTCTACCTGCCCACGGCGGCCACCCGCACCGTGGACGCGTGGTGGACCACGGGCACCAACCGCTCCACCACCGCCAACTTCGTCGCCTTCGACGCGGCGGGCACCAGGCTGGGCACCGCCTACGCCAACCAGCAGCTCAACGGCGGCAAGTGGAACACCCTGGGCACCTACAACTTCAGCGCCGGCTGGAACAAGGTGGTCCTCTCCCGCTGGACGACCGAGGGTTATACCGTCATCGCCGACGCGGTCCGCGTGCGCTGAGTGACTCGGGCGGGCTTCCGGACGGAGCTGGGAGCCCGCCCCTACAGCGTCAGCCGCACCGAAGCGAGCACCTGGTCGTTGCGGTTGAAGTAGCCGAAGGCACTGAAGGACGGGCCGCCGTACACCTCGGCCGCGAGCCCCAGGTGCACATGCTCGCTCACGCGCCAGCCCACGCGCGGCGCCACGAGGAAGGAGCGTTGGATGGGCTCGAAGGCCCCGCGCATCCCCACCTGGAGCCGTCCTCCCAGGAGCGAGTACCCGACGTCCGCCACCAGCAAGTGGAAGAAGGCCGTGCGCGCCTGTCCGCGTGCCGTGCCCGGCTCCAGCAGGAAGAGCACCTCCTGCTCGCCCACGCCCGGCACCGCGAGCCCGGTATAGGTGACGGAGTAGACGAGGTCCGACTCCTCCGCCTGTGACGCGCCCACCACCCACGACACCGCGGGCTTGCGCAGCGGGCGCAACCGGTCGCCGTAGAACGTCCGCGAGGGGCTGAAGGCCACGTCCACGTCGAGCTGCGCGGGCCCCACCAGCGTGCTCGCCTCGGCGGCCACCACGTGCTGGCGCCCATAGCGGCCGGTGGCGAGCGACTCGCCCGCGCTCAGCCGGTCCTGCAGGGAGAGCAGCAGCGCCGCGTCCACCGGCTCGCCGCGCTCCCGGGCGCGCAGCAGCGTCTCCAGCTCGGGGTCGAGCGTCACCTGGGGCTGCTTCTCGTTGGCCCACACCCACGAGCCGCCCAGCTTCACTCCGCCCACCTCACCGGTAACGCGCAGGCCCACGTCTCCGGGCAGGCCCGGCCGCTGCGTCTCCAGCAGGCGCGGCTGCAGTCCGTCCTCCACCGAGGCCTCCACGGCGACGGGCACCGGCACGCCCAAGGGAGGCTGCAGCAGCGCCATGTCCTGGCCGAACACGTCGTAGCGGTCCGCGAAGAAGAAGGGCACCCACACGCCGGTGACGGACAGGGGCCCCACCGTGGCGAGCGCCCGCGCGGCGAAGACGGGCAGCTTCAGGTCCTCCGGCTCCAGTTGCACGAAGCTCTGGCGCAGCTCGCGCGGGTTGAGGATGTCCGTGGGCGCGAAGAAGGGGTTGGCCCCGAAGGCCAGCGTCTGCTGCCCCACCCGCACGTCCACCCACCGGGTGTACACGTCGAGGAAGGCCTCGCCCAGGAAGGGCTCGAAAGAGGACTTCTCACGCTCGAAGCCCTTCTGGGCCCCGCCGCGCCACAAGGCCCGTCCCTCCACCACCAACCGTAGCGAGGGGCTCAGCTTCACGTCCGTGGCGAGCGACGCCCTCCCCCACCCGTCCACCACGTGCTCGCCGAGGCCGTCCTCGCGGGCGGGCTCGAAACCGGTGTCCACGCCCCCCATCAGCCGCACGTCCCCGCGCACCGTCACCGTGGGCGCCGCGGGCGCATCCGAGGAGAAGCTCCTGCAGCGGTGCCGGCTCCTGCGGAGCCGCGAGCGCGAGCGCGGGCACCAGGGCCAGCCATGCCGGCAGGCAGCGTCTCACCCGCGCTCCAGGGCCCGCTCGGTGAAGTCCTCGTCGCCGAGCTGCACCTCCTCCAGCTTCAGCACCTCCAGCGTCGTGCGAGAGCCCGTCTGGAGGTTCTCCATCACCGCCTCCGCGGCGACGACGCGGTCCTTGAACTTCTTGAGCTGCACGGCGCGATACACCTTGAGGGGCTTGCCCTCGCGGTCCGAGTACTCGGCCTTCACGGGGACGTCCGTCTCCTTGTCCACGTAGAGCGTCACCTCGCCGTAGGGGGAGTCCGGCCCGGCCTTCCCGCGCAGCACGTGGGCGAGCCGGTCCAGCACCTTCGTCTCCCCCACCAGCCGGAGCGACTCGTCGCGCTCGCCGCCCGAGCCGCCCAGGTCCGCGTAGTTGAAGTCCGTCTCCATGAAGGACTGGCCCCGCTGCCCCTTGGCCACCTTGCGCACCCGCTTGAGCTTGGGCAGGTACAGGGAGATGTCGGCCGGCTCGCCCGGGGCGCCCTCCACGGTGAGCACCGCCACGCCCGCCACGCCCGCCGGCTGCGAGAAGCGCGCGAGCGAGTGCAGCCGTCCGCCCACCCGTCTCGCGGTGGAGGAGAGCACCTGCTCCTTGCGCCGGCCGTCCTTCAGCACCGTGGTGAGCTTCAGCTCCGCGCGCATCCCGAGCAGGTTGAGGGCTCCCCGCTCACGGCTCCGGCGGGCGATGTCCGCCGCGGAGTCTCCGGCCAGGGCCGGGGGAGCCAGCAGGAGCGCCACCGCCGCGGCGCACAGGAGGGGGGCAAGCTTGTTCCGCATGGCGCGGACTCTAATCCCACGCTCTCCCACCGCCAGCCCTTCGGGTGCACGGCCGCTCATCCCCCCTGCTTTCCCTCCTTATATGCGGGAGGCCTGATCCGAGGGCGCGGCCATCTGTCCGATAGACAACCGACCCGTCAAGACCCCTTCCTATGGGAAAAGCCCTGTCGTTTAGGGCGGATGCCCACCTTGAGGTGCCCGGGGGCATTCTGCTATAGCTGTAAGGGGACCCGACCCGTGCTGAAGCTCATCATCGAAGACGACGAGGGGCGAAAGACTGTAGTCCCCTTCGTGCGCGACGAAATTACGATCGGCCGCCAGGAGGGGAATACAATCCGCCTGACGGAGCGAAACGTATCTCGCCGCCACGCACGCCTGGTGCGCCAGAACGGGCACGTGCTGGTGGAAGATCTGGGTAGCTATAACGGGGTGCGCATCAACGGCGAGCGCATCCAGGGACAGGCCCAGATCGCCGACGGCGACCTCATCCAGATCGGCGACTACGATCTGGCGGTGCAGAAGGAGGCCGCCGCCCAAGCCCAGGCCCAGGCTCAAGCCCAGACCCAGGCGCATTCGCAGGTGGGGGCGCCCACCATCCGGCTGCCCGCCTCGGCCCTGCAGGCCGCCCTGAACGACGCCAACGCCAGACCCGCCCCGGCCGCCGAGGCCGAGACGGAGCTGGACGTCCCCACCCACCCGGACGAGGAGGAGGACGACGCGCCTACCCCTTCCCCGGCCGAGCAGCGCCGTCACTCCACCGCGGTGATCCGGATGGATCAGGTGGAGATGAACCGGCCCCGCAAGGTCGCGGCGGTGGAGGCCGACGAGGCGCCGCACCTGCTGGTGGTGAGCGCCGAGCTCAAGGGCCAGGAGTTCGCCTGCATCCGCACGGAGATACGGATCGGCCGCACCGACGACAACGACATCGCCATCGACCACCGCTCGCTGTCGCGCACGCACGCGAAGCTCGTGCGCGAGGACTCCGGCGAGTGGCGCATCATCGACATGCAGTCGGCCAACGGCATGGCCGTCAACGGTGAGAGCTACGCGCAGGCCTCGCTCACGCACGGTGACCTCATCGAGCTCGGCCACGTGAAGCTGCGCTTCATCGGCCCCGGCCAGAGCGCCGAGGGGCTGACTCACGAGGGCACCGCCAAGGGCTCGAAGAAGGGGCTCGTGCTGGCCCTCGCGGGCGTGCTGCTGCTCGGCGTGGGCGGAGGCGCCGCCTGGTTCGTGTTCGGCCAGCAGCCGGCCACCCCCGCTCCCCCGCCCCAGCCCGTCGCGGTGGAGACGAAGCCCGCCGAGCCGCGGCAGCCGGCCAACCCGGCGCAGAACCCGGACCCGCGGCCCTCCCCGCCCACGGTCTCGCTCGCGGAGCAGCTCCAGGGCGCCCGGGCCTCCATCGACGCGCGTGACTTCGACGCGGCGGTGAAGACGCTCGAGTCCCTCCAGGACGCCAACGGCCAGCGCCCCACCGAGGCCCAGGAGCTGCTCGGCCAGGCCAAGGCGGAGCAGGAGTCGAAGCAGAACCTCGACCAGGCCCAGAAGGCCTTCGACGAGGGCCGCCACCAGGAGGCCCTGCCGTACCTGGAGGCCGCCGAGGGCACGCTCGCCTTCGCCGAGGAGCATGCCGCCCTGAAGGAGAAGGTGGAGGCCGGGCTCGCACCGCCCTCGAAGGCGGGCAACACCGGCAAGACGCCGGTGTCGGGCAAGACGCCGCGCACCCCCGCTCCGGGCCCCAATACGGAGCAGCAGGCCAAGCAGCTCTTCGACGACGGCTACATGCTGTTGCGCAAGGCGCAGCTCCCCGAGGCCGAGTCCGTCCTCCGCAAGTGCGTCAACCTCGAGCCCAACTACGCCCAGTGCTACCTGGCGTTGGGCACCGTCATGGCCCGGCGCAACCGCCCGGACGAAGGCGCGCAGTACTACCGCGAGTTCCTACGGCTCGCGCCCAATCACGAGATGGCTCCCAACGTCAGGAAGCTCGTCGCTGACTACGACAAGAGCCAGAAACAACCGGGAGGCGGCAAGTAGGCCGGCCGCGTACGCCGCCCCCCGCGGCGTGTGCGGAATCCCGGCCTTCGGGCTTCCACCCCCACACGAGGAGAAGGTTCGTGCAGATTCGTATCCTGGTGGTCGATGATGAGCAGGACAACTGCGACTACCTCAAGCTCGTCCTGATGCGCGAGGGCTATGACGTCGTCACGACGACGGACCCCACGAAGACGGTGGAGATCCTCCGCAGCGCCGACTTCCACCTCGTCATCCTGGACATGATGATGCCGGTGATGTCCGGCACCGAGGTGCTCGAGCACATCCGCAAGTACGACACGGACGTCGCCGTCATCGTGGCCACCGCCTACCCGACGGTGGACACGGCCGTGGCCTCGCTGAAGAACCAGGCCAGCGACTACGTGAAGAAGCCCATGGAGCCGGACCAGTTCCTCGGCGCCGTGCGCAACGCGCTGGCCAAGAAGGGCCTGTCGCAGGATCCCGAGGCGGACCTGCACCGCGCCATCGGCCGCACCATCCGCGACGCGCGCAAGACGCAGGACCTCACGCTCAAGCAGCTCGCGCGCCGCACCGGCCTGTCCGTGTCGCTGCTCTCGCAGATCGAGCGTGCCGAGTCCTCGGCCTCCATCTCGTCGCTCTACAAGATCGCCTCCGCGCTGCAGCTCCGCATGGGCGAGCTCTTCGGCGACACCTGAGTCACCGGCGGGCGGCCCGCCTCACTGGCCGCGGAACCGGGGCGTGCGTTTCTCCAGGAACGCCGCCTTGCCCTCCCGGGCATCCTCACTGGCGAAGGCGCGGGCCCGCACCTCACGCAGGTGCGCCCGCTCCTCGCCGGACAGGAGCGCCCGCGTGAGCAACCCGAAGGTCTCCTTCATCCCCGCCACCGCCAGCGGCGCTTGTCCCGCGAGCGTCCGGCACAGTTCCAGGGCCCGGGCCTCGGCATCGGCCGCCGGGAGGCACTCGTCCAACAGGCCCCAGGCGAGCGCGTCCTTCGCCTCCAGCCGGCGTCCGGTGAGGAAGAGGTTCTTGGCACGCGCCACGCCCACCAGCCGGGCCGCGCGCATCAGCCCGTCCGGCGAGTAGACGATGCCCAGCCGCGCCGGGGGCATGCTGAAGAGCGCGTCCTCCGCGCCCACCCGGAAATCACACGAGGCCGACAGGTCGAAGCCCGCCCCGAAGGCCGGCCCCTGCACCAGCGCCACGCTGGGCAGCGGCAGGGCCTCCAGCCGCGCCAGGCACGCCATCAGCGCGTCGTCCGGCAGGCGGTCCTTCGTGGGCGCCGCCAACATGTTCAGGTCATAGCCCGAGCAGAAGGCGCCGCCCGCGCCCCGGATGAGGACGGCGCGCGCCCTGCCGGGAGCCGAGGCCAGCGCCTCGTCCAGACGGGCCACCTGGCTGTCGTCGAGCGCGTTGCGCCGCGCCGGGTTGGACAGGGTGAGGACGCGGACACCATCGTCCCGGTCCTCCACATGCAGGGCGGACAGCTGCACCACGCGCGTCCGCTACTCGAGCACCACGAGGACGTCGCCCTCGTTGACCGACTGCGCCTCCTTGCAGCGGATCTCCTTCACGGTGCCGTCCTCGGTCGCCTCCACGGGCATCTCCATCTTCATGGACTCGAGGATGACGAGCGTTTCTCCCGAGGAGACCTTCTGACCGACCTTGACCTCGATCTTCCACACCGTCCCGGTGATGTGCGCCGCCACGTCCGCCATCGCTGTGCTCCTCCGCAAGGTGCTGCGTGTGCTCTACGTGCTGCGAGGAAAAAAGGGCCCGCCTTCGCCTACGGCTTCGCGTGGTGCTCCAGGAAGCGCGTATTCAGGTCTCCCGCGCGGAAGACCGGGTCCTGCAGGATGCGCAGGTGCAGGGGGATGTTCGTCTTGATGCCCTCGACGCGGAAGCTCTGCAGCGCCGCGATGGAGCGCTCGATGGCCTCGGTGCGCGTGGCACCCGTGACGATGAGCTTGGCGATCATGGGATCGTAGTTCGGCGTGACGGTGTTGCCCTCGGCGTAACCCGAGTCCAGGCGCACGCCCTCGCCCGTGGGCGCCTGGTACACCTTGAGCGGGCCCGGCGAGGGGAAGAACTTCACGGGGTCCTCCGCGTAGATGCGGAACTCGAGCGCCGCCCCGCGCCGCTTCACGTCCTCCTGCTTCACGGTGAGCTTCTCGCCCGCGGCGATGCGGAGCTGCCAGGCGATGAGATCCACCCCCGTGGTGAGCTCGGTCACCGGGTGCTCCACCTGGAGCCGGGCGTTCATCTCGATGAAGTAGATGCCGCCGTCCGAGTAGAGGAACTCCACCGTGCCGGCGTTGGCGTAGCCGAAGGCCCTGGCCGCGGCGAGGGCCGCCGTGAAGAGCTTCTGGGACAGCTCCGCGTTGCGGCCGTCCGCGAAGAGCGGCGAGGGAGCCTCCTCCACCACCTTCTGGTGGCGCCGCTGGATGGAGCACTCGCGCTCCAGGCAGTGGATGAGGTTCCCGTGGTGGTCACCGAGAATCTGCACCTCGATGTGGCGCGGCGCCGGGAAGTAGCGCTCGATGTAGACGCCCTCGCGGCCGAAGGCGGCCTTCGCCCGGTCCGTGCACTGGCGGAAGACCTTCTCCAGCTCGGCCGGGTTGTTGGCCGCGGCCATGCCGATGCCGCCACCACCACCCGCAGCCTTGCAGAGCACCGGGTAGCCGATGCCCTCGGCGGCGGCCAGCGCGGCCTGCACGTCCGGGAGCACGTCCTCGGTACCGGGCACCACCGGCACGCCCGCGGCGGCCACCAGCTTACGCGCCTGGCTCTTGTCCTTCATCCGCAGCATGGCCTCGGGCGGCGGACCCACGAAGGTGATGCCGGCGGCCTTGCACGCGGTGGCGAACTCGGCGTTCTCCGACACGAAGCCGTAGCCCGGGTGCACCGCGTCGGCGCCCGTGGACTTCGCCGCCTCGAGGATGGCCGCGATGTTGAGGTAGCTGTCCTTGGCGGGAGCGGGCCCGAGGCGCACCGCCTCGTCCGCCTCCTTCACGAACGGCAGCTCCGCGTCCGCGTCCGAGTAGACGGCCACGGTGGAGATCCCCATCCCCTTCGCCACGGCGTTGATCCGGCGGGAAATCTCACCCCGGTTCGCGATGAGCAGCTTCTTGAACATGGCCCGCAACCCCTCCGCTGTGAGGCGCGCGAACCTAAACCCCACCCCGCGACGTGACAAGGAGACAACGCGCCCACCGCCGGGAAGTTGCGGGCATGTAGGTAAATGGCGTAGCGTCCTTGGCCGTGAAGCCCTCCACGACAGGAACAGTGGTGGATCTCCAAGGCGCGCGCCACGAGCGGCGGCTGGAGATGTACCGGGCGCGAGTCACCGAGCGCCTTCGCACCAACCGCACAGCCGTCGAAACCCTCTACCAGGGTGGCACGCTCTTCTCGCCCCAAGGTACGAGGGCGGGACGTGCGCTGCTCCGGGCCCATCAGGTGCTCCAGCGGGCCAGTTCCCTGCTGGAGCAACTGTCCGGCGACGGAGTGGTTCCGGCCCCGAGGCTGCCCGAGCGCATCGACGAGGTCTACCGCGAGGTGGACACGTTGCTGTCTCGCAGCGACGCGCTCTCCGGCCGCAACCACCGGGCGGCGAGCGTGGCCCGCCTCCCCGGCCGTTAGCGCCCAGCCCTTCCGGACCGGGGCCCCTGCCTCACGGCATCTCCGTCTGCCCCTGGCGGCGCAGGAACGTGGGGATGTCGAACTGATCCTCGTCCAGCGGCAGCGCCGCGTCCTTCACCACCGCGGTGCGGTTGGAGATCACGCGGGTGTCGACGGTGGGCATGGAGCGCGAGCCAGCCTTGGCGGGCACCAGGCTGGCCACCTCCTCGCGCGGCATGTTCAGCGAGACGGGCGAGGGCCGGGTGACGATGGGCACCTGCACCACCTGAGCCGGCTGGCGCCCCTTCGCATCGCGCGACACGAAGCCCGTGGCGATGATGGTGATCTTCACCTCGTCGGTGATGTTGTCGTCGATGAGCGAGCCGAAGATGATCTCCGCGTCCGGGTCCGCCGCGTCGTGCACCAGCGTGAGGGCCTCGTTGACCTCCTGGAGGGTCATGTCGCGGCCGCCGGTGATGTTGATGAGCAGGCCGGTGGCGCCGTCGATGGAGATGTCCTCGAGCAGCGGGCTGGAGATGGCCTGCTGCATGGCGGTGAGCGCGCGCTTGTCGCCGGTGGAGTTACCGGTGCCCATGAGCGCCAGACCCTTGTCGCTCATGATGGTCTTCACGTCGGCGAAGTCCACGTTGATGTAGCCGTGGTACTGGATGAGGTCCGAGATGCCCTGGACGGCGTTGAGGAGCACCTCGTCGGCGCGCTTGAAGGTCTCCAGCAGCGGCATGGGCTCGTTGCTGAGCGTGAGCAGGCGCTGGTTGGGGATGGTGATGAGGGTGTCCACCGCGGCCTTGAGCTCCACCAGGCCCTGCTCCGCCTGCTTGCGGCGCTTGTTGCCCTCGAAGAGGAAGGGCTTGGTGACCACGCCCACCGTGAGGCAGCCCAGGCTCTTGGCGATGTCCGCGATGATGGGAGCCGCGCCCGTGCCGGTGCCACCGCCCATGCCGGCGGTGACGAACACCATGTCCGCGCCCTCGAGCATGGCGGCGATCTGGTCGCGCGACTCGAGCGCGGCCTCGCGGCCCATCTCCGGGTTGGCGCCGGCGCCCAGGCCCTTGGTCAGGGTCTGGCCGATCTGCAGCCGGACCGGCGCCTTGTTCGCCGCGAGCGCCTGCACATCGGTGTTGGCGGCAATGAAGTCGACCCGCTCAAGCTTCGCCATGATCATCGTGTTGACGGCGTTGCAACCGGCGCCACCGACGCCAACGACACGAATCTTTGCGGCCTGCTTGTTCTGGTCGAACTGGTCCATGTGGTTCCTTCTTTCGGCGCAGGTCGCACGTGCCCGCGCGCGCCCCTGCGACACACATCTTCAGCAAGTCGCGCTCTTTGGCAAGTTCCTCGCTACGAACATGTAGCGCTACGTCGCGGTACCAAGTCGTCACAGGCACTTACGCGGAAGCCCCACCGCGCTCCGGTGCGGCGCGGTGGGTGCATCACGCCTCTTGACTCGCGCGATGAGGTCTCGTCACTCCCCCCGGGAGGCCTTGTCCTCGCGCCACCAGTGGCTCATCCGCTCGTGGATCTCCGCCTCGTGGCCCTCCTTGCTGGGCCGGTAGAAGACGGAGCGCTCCAGGGGCTCGGGGAGGTACGTCTGCCCGGGCACGTAGTGGTCCTTGTGGTTCCACGGCGGCTCGTAGCCCTTCTTGTACCCCAGCTCCTTCATGAGCTCGGTGGGGGCGTTGCGCAGGTGGAGCGGAGGGGCCGCGTTGGGGTGGGCCTCCACGGCCGCCAGCGCCGCATCCATCGCCTGATAGGCCCGGTTGCTCTTCTTCGCCGTGGCCAGGGTGAGGGTCGCCTGGGCCACGAAGATGCGCCCCTCCGGCATCCCCACGGAGAGGAAGCCCTCCTCGCACGCGCGCACGATGCTGATCGCCTCGGGCATCGCCAGCCCCACGTCCTCCACGGCGATCACCTTGAGCCGGCGCCACAGCGCCACGTAGTCCCCCGTCTGCAGCAGCCGCGCCGCCCAGAAGATGGCGCCCTGGGGGTTGGAGCCCCTGCACGACTTCTGCAGGGCGCTCAGCAGATCGAAGTGCTCGTCCCCGTCCTTGTTGTGCCGCGCCAGGCGCGCCCCGGTGGCCTGGAGGGCCGTCTCCCGGGAGATCTCCGCGCCGTCGGCGGAGAGCTGGGCCGCGAGCTCCAACGCGCCCAGGGCCTTGCGCACGTCTCCCCCGCTGCCCTCGGCCAGGACGGAGAGCGCCTCGTCACTCGCGGTCAGCTTCCGGGCCCCGAGCCCCCGCTTCTCATCGGAGAGCGCCCGCTGGAGCGCGGTCCGCAGGTCCGCGGGGGTGAGTTCGCGCAGCAGGAAGACGCGGCACCGGCTGACGAGCGCGGGCCTCACCTCGAAGCTGATGTTCTCCGTCGTCGCCCCGAGGAGGATCAACAGGCCGCTCTCGACATGGGGCAGGGCCTGCTCCTGGACGTTCTTGGCCCAGCGGTGGATCTCATCCACGAAGACGACGGTGCGCCGGTGGTACTGGTTGCGCAGGCGCTCGGCCTCGGCCACCACCTCGCGGATGCGGGGAATGCCATCGGAGACGGCCGAGAGGATGACGAACTCCGCGTCGACGTTGGCGGCCAGCATGCGCGCGAGCGTGGTCTTCCCCACGCCGGGAGGCCCTCCGAAGAGCGAGGAGACAATCGCCTTGCGCTCGATGAGCTGGCGCAGGGGGGCTCCAGGGCCGAGCAGGTGCGACTGCCCGATGAACTCCTCGGGTGTGCGCGGACGCATGCGCTCGGCCAGCGGGGCGAAGCGGTTGACGTCGACGGAAGCGGCGAACAGGTCGGGTCCAGCGGGCATCGGAAGGCGGCACCCTAACAAAACGTGAACCCCGGGGCCCGCCGGGAATCCAACGCGGATTCCGTGATTCACAACGGGCGGCGGCTGCCCGTTCTCAGGGCATGAATCCACCCACTCCCACCGTCCGGCCACCACCCCGGGCTCATTCCTCCTTCATCAACTTGCGCAGCCGCGCACGGGCGAGCTGGACGCGCTTGCGGACGTTGGCCTGCGTCAGCCCCATCCGCAGGGCGATCTCCTCGTACGAGATTCCGTCCACGAAGCGCAGCAACAAGGGCTGGCGCAGGCCCTGCGGCAGGTACTCGAGCGTGACCCCCAGCGACTCCAGCCGGGCCTGGACACAGAGCTGATCCTCGGGATTCGCGAAGCCCGGCGGCAGGAGCGTCAGCCCCTGGGCATGGGACTCGTCCAAGGTACTCAGGAACTCGCCGCGGCATTGGCGCTCGCGGTAGCGGTCCATGCACACGTTGCGCAGCAGCGTGGTGAGCCATTCCCGGGGTTTGAGAAGACGATGAGCGAGGTGGGGATAATTCGCGTGAGCCTTCAAGGCGGTGATGCTCAAGACATCTTCCGCCTCGGCGCGGTTTCCCTGCATCAGGCGCAAGCCGAGCGACCACAGGTGCGGCCGGTGCTTCAGCCACCACCGCCAGAACTCCTGCTCGGGGAGCCGCGGCGGATGCGTGAGCCCCTGGGGAGGACACTCACACACGGGAGCTCCGAACGCCCCGGTGTCTGGCATTTCCGGAGAGCCGGCGGAGGTTTCCGGCCCGTTCGAAAGACTGGGAGTGAGTTCGGTCAACGACATGGCGGCTCGCAAGGCGGCGTGCGGGGGGGAACGTCCATCGCTCGGCGCTGCCGTCACGGAGGGGTGCTCACGTCCACGGGGCCCGGGGCATCTGAAGGCAGAAGTCTCCGCTCCGGCACCCGCCGGTGGAGACAACCGCCAACTCCCGGAGAACCGCTCCGGGATGTCTCGCGCCCCCTGGATGTGAGCCATTCACGGCCCGTGGTCACCCGGGGTGACCGCGAGCGCACTCCTCCCGTCGAGAAGGCACACCTCGGATGAGGCTTCCGGGGCAGGCCCGCCAGGCGGGAACGTTCGCGCCAATCGAAAAGCTATGATTGAAACTCGAGGCTGAAGACAGACATCCGCGGCGCTTTCACGCGCAGGGTCTGGCCCGGCTCCGCCGCCACACATGCCACGCAACCCGTCCGAGCTCCGGCCGATCACAACGTTTCCTGAAGACCGCGAGCCGCGGGACGATCGCGGACTCGTTCCTGAACACCAAGGTGTCAACACTCACGGCGTGCTCCCTGATCGCAGATTTAATCGACGGGGCTGACATCAGCGACGGGTGGAACCGCGCCTTCCCGCCCGCGAGGACAGAACGGTCCGCCCGGGTAGATGTGAAAAACCGGACAGGGGTTCCAGGGGGCCTCCACTGTGGGTGTGAAGGCGGTCCCCGGACGCACGGCGTCACAGCGGGCGGGCCCGGCCGTCATGGATCCAGTGCAACAGGGATGTTGCACGCTCACGGCATCCCGAGGAGCGCCAGGCACCTGCCCGGGATCAGGGCCCGGCGGCGAATTCACAGCGGCGCCGCGCCAGCCGTCACTGTGCGGAGCAGGTCCTTGGATCACGGGAGAAGCGCATGATCGTCGACGTCGGGCGCATCAAGCAGGGGACGGAGTACACGGTGAGCGTCGCCGTGGATCAGAAGAACGAGGAACCGGCCTTCGTCTCCGTCGGCTGGCAGCCGATCCTCGAGATGGACTCGCACCCGTATTCCTATCAGATGAACATCGAGCCGGGACGTGCGGGCGCGCACACCCAGCAGTGCCCCCCGGCCTCCGAGTACTGCAACATCGAGATCCTCGTGGAGCTGCACGAAGGGCGAGACGCGCGCCGCGGAGCTGGGAGAGGTGACGCTGACGATCTCCGGGCTCGCGGATCAAACCTGGCCGGCCCGGCTGAGCATCACCCGCAACGGGCTCTACTGCCTGGAGATCATCGCGTCATGACAATCCCATCCATCCGCGGCCGGTAGAGCCGCTCGCGCCAGGCCTTCCATGTCAGAAAGCACTCCGCCAGCGCCCCAGGGCCGCTCCCTCACACCGCTCCTGTTGCGGTTGTTCTTCACCCGGGAGTCGTCACCCTCCTGAGCCTGCCCATGGCGCTGTATGTCGACGCGTTGCTGCTCGGCCTCGACCGCACCAATGACTGGCGTGCCGTGGGGTTCTCGCTGGCGATCACCTATGTCTTCTCGGGCGTCCTGCTGTCCCTGCTGGTGATGAGGCTGCTGCTGCACCGGGCCCTGCGGATCATCCCGGACGAGCTCCCGGGGCGGCGGCTGGAGCGCCTGCTCGCCCTGCCCTGGAAGCTCATCCTCGTGTCCAACCTGTTGATGTGGATGCTGGGCGGCTTCCTCATCAACACCAGCATCGCCGTCATTCTCGAGAAGGATGTCTGGAGCATCGTCCCAAAGGGCCTGGCGGTGGCCACGGGCGTGGGGCTGCTCAATGGCTCGCTCCTCTTCATCCTCTACGAGCGCATGTTGATGCCCCTCACGCTCGAGGAGTTCGAGCGCAGCCCGCGCTCGCTCCCGGCCAGCCGCGGTCTCTTCCGCCCCCGCCAGAGCTGGTTCCTCCCGTACGTGCTCGCCTCGCTGCTCTTCGGGACCCTCGTCTTCACCGGGACGGTGGTGCACATCCAGCTCACCCGGTTGAGGGAGGACTTGAGCCGGAAGCTCATCCAGAACAAACAGCATGCGCTGGCCGAGCAGCTCACGCGAAGCAGCGGGGCCTTGTCCAACGAGCTCTTGTTTTCGGTCGGCGGCACCACCGCCCTGCTGCTGCTCGGCTCGGGGCTGACGGTGTGGGGGATGGGGCGCAGGCAGCGGGCCGGAGCCGAGGCCATCTACCAATCCCTGGAAGGGCTCACCCGCGGAACCTCGCGGCCTCCCCGCTGGGTCTCCACGGATGAGATGGGAGACCTGTCCTCCAGCGTCTGGCTGCTCTTCGACCGGCTCCAGGAGCTGCCCCGGGAGCCTCCAGGCCGTGACGCAGCGGCTGGGGGAGGCCAGCTCGCGCCTGGGCGAGAGCTGTGGCCTGCAACAACAGACCCTGGAGCAACAGTCCACCGCCCTGCGCGAGACGGACATCACGGCCAGGGAGATCCGCCAGAACTCGCTGCTGGCCCAGAACCGGGTGCAGTCCATCCACTCGGTGTTCAACCGCACCGCCGAGCTGGGCCGGCAGGGAGAGACGGCCATCCAGCAGTCCCTGCAGTGGCTCTCCAACATCGGCACCACCACCGAGCACGTGCGCGTCCACGTGGGCCAGCTCGAGCGGCATACCCAGGAGCTCCAGCGCGTCATCGAGACGGTGGAGGATCTGGCCAAACGCGCCAACATGCTGGCCATCAACGCCGCCATCCAGGCGGTGCACTCGGGAGAGCGAGGCCAGGGCTTCAACACGGTGGCACGCGAGTTCCGGGCCCTGGCCGATCAGTCCGGCAAGGCCACCGAGCAGGTGCGCACCATCATCGAGCGCCTGGGCACCGCCATCCACGAGGCCGTCTCCCTGGTGGACAAGGGCGCCCAGGGCATCGCCGATGCCGTGGAGCGGCTCAACGCCAGCAGCGGCTCGCTGAACGAGCTGGCGCTGCTGGCCCAGCGCAACTCCGCCACGGTGGGGGAAATCACCCAGGCGGTGGAGCGGCAGCACCAGGACATCGCGCAGCTCTTCAGGGCCTTCCAGCAGATGCTGCGCCTGACGAACGAGACCCTGGCGCACCTGAAGGTCGTCCAGGGCGCGGCGGGTGACTGCGACGAGGTGTCCGGTCAGGTCGACACGCTCGCCCGCCGGTATGGCCTGGAGAAGGCCCCGGCCAGACGCCTCAGATGAGACCGCGCGCGGCCAGGTGCATGCCGAGCAGGGTGTCCACGCCCCGGATCAGCCGGGCCATGTCGAAGGAGCGCACCCGGGCCATCAGCACGTCCAGCCGCTGGCGCTGCTCGCGCCACTCGGCCAGCAACAGGTCCTCCATGCCGGAGGAGTCGATGCGCGCGGTGATCTCCTCCGGGGGCAGGGTCTCGAGCTGCTCCGCGGTGAGGACTCCCGACTCCAGGGCCTGGACGAACACCCGGCTGGCGAAGTCCCGCGCCGGCACCTCGCGCCGCCAGGTGGCCGTCATGTTGGCGATCTGCCCCATGCTCTGCGCGTACCAGATCGTCTCGCGGATGGCGCCCAGCTCCGTCTCCACCACCGGGGCCGTCATCAGGTCGATGGTGGCGAACACCATCATGTTCATGTTGTGCGGAGAGTACGCCCGGTTCTCCGCCAGGTTGTGCAGGGCCGGCCGGTTCCGCGTGAGCACGGAGTGGCGCATGCTGTTGAAGACCTGCTGGTAGTCGAAGACGTAGAGCGGACGGTAGGCGGCGTGGTGGGGAAGCGCCTGCACCCGCTCCTCGAGGGCGTGCCACAGCTCCGCGATGAGGGCGAAATAGCGCCGCTCCTCCGCGGGCACCTCGGGCGCGGGAGCGGCCTTGCCCTGGGGGTGGAAGGGGATGGTGAGGGCGGCCTCCAGCAACTGCTCCGAGCCACGCTGATCCGCCAGGTCGTCCAGCAGCACGTTGAGGATGATGGCCAGCAGCTTGGTGGAGAGCACGTGCTCCTTCCACGCCTCGGGCACCAGGGGCAGGGTCGTCTCGTCCACGCCGCGCCAGCACCAGCGCCACAGGAAGGCGCCGCGGTGCCCCACCTCTTCGTAGGCGGAGACGTAGCGCTCCACCACCGGCGGGAGCTGGATGGAGCGCAGCGAGGCGAGCGTATCCGTCCAGGCCGCGGCGTAGTCCACGGGAGCGGGGCCCTGGGCGAAGAGCCGGGTGTTGCGCTCGCGCATGCGCTCGGCGATCAGCCGCGCCAGCCCGCGGTACAGCCGCAGCGCGAAGCCCGGATCCACGGCGGCCTGCTGCTCCACCGCCGAGCGCTGGATGCGCAGCACCCGGCTCGGCGCGAGGGTGCTCACCGAGGCACTGGCCAGGTCATTGGTGAGGAAGGACATCTCGCCCAGCAGGTCCCCGCTCGCCACCCGGTCCACCTCCAGCATGCCGTCCCCCCGCCGCAGGTGGACGGAGGCAGTGCCCTCCAACAGCAGCAGCAGCGCCTCGGGCCGCTCTCCCTGGGTGATGAGGGCGCTGCCAGCGGGGTACTCCGTCACGGTCCCGAGCCGATCGAGCAGGGCGTGATCCTCCGTGAGCAACTCCGGATACCGGCTCCAATGGGAAGCAGCATTCCGCATCGCGGTGTCTCCAAGGCAGGGCCGCCGGGCCCTGGTGTGAGGGTGACGAACCTGACACAGAGTGGCGCCGGGAGGGAGGAGGTCCTGGTGGCCTGTTCGCGGAGGGCGGGGTCCTGTATACGGACTCGTGCCGTTGGTACCCGCATGATGCAGGGCCCCTACTCCGGTCGCGCCACCCAGGGCAGTTTCTTCGAGGGATTGTTCGTCCACTCGCTCCAGGCGGGTGGGCCCTTCGCGGACGCGCTCCGGGAGTGTGGCTATGACCCGCGCCACCCCAAGGCCATCTACCCCATCGAGGTGTGGAACGCGGCGCTCGAGGTGGCCTGGCGCCACTGCTACAGCGGGTGGGATCGCGAGTCCGCCTACCGTGAAATGGGCCGCCAGCTCGGGCTGGGCTTCCTGCGGACGTGGATGGGGAAGGTGGTGGACATGGGGCTGCCCATGCTCGGCCCGGAGCGCCTCCTGACGCGCCTCCCCAGTCTCCTGGCGCTCGACACCTTCCGCTATGAGGTGCGGGTGCTGCCGCTCGGCTGGCACCAGTACCGCGTCTCCATCCGGAACGATCCGGACGCCAAGCCCGAGCTCATCGCCGGGCTCCTGGAGGCGGGCCTGGGCAGGACGGGCGTCAAACCCACCGCCACGGTGGTGATGCGCAACGGGCAGGACTTCGACATCGACGTAAGCTGGTGACCGGCCACCCATGCCCCCTTCCGCCTCCCCTGCTTCACCCGCCGACGCGATCCTCCACGCCACCCGGCGCTACCTGCGCGCCTACCCCTCGGCCGCGCTGTGTGTGGGCCTCACGCACCGCGGCGTGCACCACGTGCAGGCCCTCCGCGGCGAGGGGCCTCTGCCCGCGGTGGACGCGCTGTATGAGCTGGGCGCGCTCACCCAGGTCTTCACCGGCACCCTGCTCGCGCTGTTGGTGGACCGGGGTGAGGCGAGACTCGACACCCCGTTGAAGGAGCTGATTCCCCTGCCGCTCCTCCCGGATGAGGCCGCCGGCCGCATCACGCTCGAGCAACTGGCGACGCACACCTCGGGCATGCCGCGTGTCCCGGCGAACCTGCGGACGCCCCAGCAGAACCCGGCCGACCCCTACGGCCACTTCACCGCGGAGCTCTTCGGCGCCTTCCTGCGGAGCTACCACCCCCGTCACCCGCCCCCGCGGCCGTACGCCGAGTCCGTCATCGGCCTGGGCGTGCTCGGCCATGCGCTCTCACGGCGCCTGAGGCTCAACTACGGACACGCCGTGAGGGATCTCCTCAGCACGCCGCTGCGGTTGAGCGACACCACCGCCGTCCGCCTCTCCGAGGATCAGGAGCGGCGCCTGCTTCCCGGCCACTCCGCCCGGGGCGGCACGGTGCCGGGCTGGACCTTCCCGGCGATGCCCGGGGCGGGGGCCCTCCGCTCCACGGTGCCCGACCTGCTGCGCTTCCTCGATGCGAACCTCGGGCGCGAGGATGCCGGACTCGGCCGGGCCCTGCGGCTCGCGCACAGCCCGCGCGTGGAGACCCGCGGCGGGCACGCGGGGCTCGGGTGGAGGCTCTCCCCTGTGGGGGGCAAAGCCGTGGCGTGGCGCGCCGCGGTGACGGGCGGCTACTCCGGCTTCATCGGCTTCTCGGCGGACGCGGAGGCGGGGGTCGTCGTCCTGTCGGACCACGCGGGCTCCTTCCTCGCATCGCTTCTCGGGCGTGTGCCCGTCGAGGAGCCCGGCTTCACGCTCCTCAGCGGCTACCTCCGTTGACGCGGTCCGGCACGGGCTCGGAGTGCCGGACAGGAGCCCGAGCCCCGGGCCGCCGTGCAACCGTCCAGGCTAGAGCGCGCCGAGCTGGGACTCGGGCGAGACGGCCGGAAGGGCTCCGG
Organism: Archangium gephyra; assembly: GCF_049060025.1. Lineage (GTDB taxonomy): Bacteria > Myxococcota > Myxococcia > Myxococcales > Myxococcaceae > Archangium > Archangium gephyra_A. The sequence continues at coordinate 9,672,573 of NZ_JBMEQQ010000002.1, read as the reverse complement.
GCTGCGTCAGCTCGTCCACCCCCCGCACGAGCCGTTGCCCAGCCGCGCGAGGTGCTCGGAGGAGAGCAGCTTCCGCACCTGGGGGAAGAGGATGGAGCGCTCCTCGGCCACGTGCGCCTCGACGGATTCGCGGAGGCGGATCAGCGCGGGCTCGAACTGGATGTCGCGAACGTCGAGGTGCAGCATCTGGGAGATCAGCGCCTTCGACTCGGCATGGTCGTCATAGGAGTGCTGGACCAGATCGCTCGTCTCGGCCAGCTTCACCTCCGGGTAGAAGAAGCGCTCCTCGAGCTGGGTGTGAAGGGTGAGCAGGTAGGCGAGACGGCGGAACAGGTGGGTTCGCTCTTCCCCGCTCGCCACCGCCACCTGCTGGAAGAGGCTCTCCGCTTCTTCATGCTGCCGCGTCAGGAGTTCGATCGGATCCATAGGAGGACGCTCGGCATTGGCTCGTCCGGCGGCAAGCCGCTCATCCCCGGACGCCGGGCAGCCGGGCACCAGTCCACGACGAGACGACCGGCTACCTCGAGGTAGGACTCGTGGACGAGGAGGCACTCGAGCCCGCCCAGGCGAAGCTCGAGGCCCTCGGTCTCCCCTTGGATCAGGTCGTCTTCCAGGCGGTGGCGCCGATCGTCGGGCTGTCACTCACTGCCAGCTCCCGAGGGGCCCGCCGTAGGCCCCTCGGTCCTCGTGCGTCCCGTTCGGATCGAGGCCCTCGAAGCACCCGGCGTCGATCAACGGGGAGGCCCCGGCGGGGTGGAAGTTGCCCTCGCCGGGGGACGTGAAGAGCGGGTCCAGCTCGACATTGCCGTCCGTGCCGATCTCGAACCGGGGCGGCACGTCGCTGATGTCCGCGCCGTTGACGCCATTCTCGAAGAACAAGTTGCAACGGATGCGGCCCGTCTGGATGTACGCGTGCCAGATGCCCACCTCGGAGCGGGCCACCACGTTGTTGAGGATGTCGAGGTAGGCCGCCTGGCTGACGATGGCCTCGCGGGTGTTCTCCCAGAAGACGTTGTTGGCGACGAGGGCCACGTCCTGGAAGTGGTTGGCCACGAAGCCGTGGGTGTTGCCCACGAAGAGGTTGTTGCGCACCACCGCGCGAGCGTGGAAGTAGAGCATCGCGCCGATGGAGTTGTTGCGGAAGACGTTGTGCATCAGGAGGGCGGACGTCGGCGCCTCGCCCCGGTCGGTGTGGCCATCCGCGTAGACGGCGGACGAGTACCAGTCTCCCCCGCAGTGCATCACGTCATGGGAGTCACACACGTTCCCCGTGCCGACGTTCTGGAAGGTGAACCCGGCCACCACGACGTCCGTGGCCCCCGAGAAGTCGACGAGCTTCACGGGCGCCCCTGCCCCATCGAGGATGGTCCACCGGGCACCACTGCCGAGCAGCCGGATGCCACTCTTGAGGCGCACCGTCTCGAAGTAGGTGCCGGACTTCACGAGCACGGTGTCACCGGCCCGTGCGGCATCCACGGCGGCCTGGATGTTCGGGTAGTCCTGAGGCACCCGGAGGGTCTGGGGCTTGTCCTGCTTCGCGGGCCAGGCGGAGGGCCCCACGGGGACCATCGCCGATTCCGACAGCCCACCGGCGGGGTCCAGCACGGACACGGCCAGAACCTCCCCGGGGGTACCGCCAACCTCGAATTCCTGAGCCCCCGCGGCCAGCTTCGTCACGGACTCCTGAGCCGGGCGGGACTCATGCAGGCGCGAGACCACGACCACGGCGCCAGAGGCCCGCAGCGCCTCCGGGACGGGAACCCGGAGGGAATAGGGCACCGGGGCGGGCTGGGGCTGCTCGAGAGGCGGCACAGGCTGTGGAGGGGCCGGTACGGGGACCACGTCGGGCGAGGAGCCGGTGTCGGGTGGAGCCTCCGCCGAAGGCGGTTCGACGCATCCGGCCAACAGGAGACCGACCAACAGCGAGGCGGACCATGGAGAGCGCACGTTCATGCCTCCAGCCACAAGCAATCCCCACACCAGTTCCTCATGCCCTCGAGCGCGACAAGTGGGAGAGATGACAACACCTCGCGGGCGGAGCCTGGAGACGCAAGGGTCCGGCTATGCTCGGGCACATGACACGAGTCCTCTCGTTCCACGGCCGCTCCTGGCACCTGGCGCGCAACCTGGGCCGCGCCCTGTTCGTCCTCGCACTCGGGCCCCTGAGCCTCCAAGCGCGGGCCGCCACCGCTCCAGCCGAGGCCTCCGCGCAGGCCCCCTCACATTCCGTCCTCTTCGCCCGCGCCTGCGCCGCGCTCGAAGCCGGAGACCTGGAGGGTGCCGAGAGCACCCTCCTCACGCTGCGGCAGACCCTGCCCGAGCGCCCCGAGCCGCGCCTGCTGGAGTCGCTCCTGGCCCTCCGGCGGACCCGGCCAGCCATGGGCTGGCGTGAGGCCTTCATCCAGGCCTGGAATGACACCGGCCGGCCCGACCTCAGGGAGTCGCCCTTCCTGCCGAAGGACCCGGAGCCGCCCGCCACGGGCCCTGGCCCCGAGGAGGTCTGGAAGCGGGAGCTCTCGGCCGAGCAGCGCGCCCTGGTCGCCCTCACCATGAGGCTCGATGCCGAGCAAGCCCGCGCCCTCATCCAACAGCTCCCCGTGCTCGCGCCTCCCGAGCTGATCGTCCCCATCGCCGAGGAGCTCGGGCGCGACCACCTGCCCGCCGCGCCGCGCACCCAGCTCCGAGCCGCCCTGCGCGCCCGCCTCGCGGCGCTCTCCGCCGACTACCCGGAGGCCATGCAACTGCGCGCCCTGCTCCTCCTGGAGGGAACGGACGCCAAGGCACCTCTCACGGCCCGGGAGATTCAGGAGCTGGAGGCCCTCTCGCGGCTGCCGGACTGGCGTCACAGTGATTTCCTCTCGATCCAGCAGTACGCGCTGCGCCACCTCGAAGCCACCGGGATTTCTCGCCCGGAGAACCACGCGTACATGGTTGCCGTCATGGCACTGGTGGGCCCCACGCCCTGGCTGCTGCAGAAGCGCACCGAGGCCTCGCGGGACACGCTGACGCCCGCCGAACGCCAGCGCCTGAACGAGGCGCTGTGGCGCATCGGCTCGCGCCTGTCCGAGGAGTCCTCCATCCTCGAGCGGCTGGTGGGACTCAACCTCATGAAGAAGGCCGCCACGGAGCTGGGGGACCCGGAGCGCCTGCGGCAGGCCACGGAGCGGAGCGATGACGCACGGGCCAGCTACAAGGCCGTGGATGGCGCGGTGCCCCATCAGTGGCCCCTGCCCTCCCTGCGCAAGGAGATGATCGAGTCCTCCATGAGGGACGAAGTGGCGCACATGAACGCCTTCCGGGCGCCCAAGGCCAGCACGCGGTAGGAGCGGGCGGCATGAGCGCATCCAGGCGGCGCGTGTCCAGGGAGGAGACTGTCTACACCTACGGCGCCCAGCGCGTGCCTCCCGGCTCGAACCCACTCTGAGCGCTGTGTCGAGCCCCCCTGCCCTCGGCGGGCCTGGAGCACGGGGCCGCCGGTCCTCGCGGCCCCGGCATTGCACGACACGAGGGCCATGCTGAAATCATCCCTCATGGCCACCCGTCGCCCTTCCGAGTCCGAGTCCACCGAGCGAAACGCCCCGTCCGTCGAGGCGGCCTTCCAGGCGGCTCCAGAGGAGATGGTGGCTCAGATTCTGGACGGGGAGCTGCATCTCAGTCCCCGCCCAGCTCGCCCCCACACCAACGTCGCAACCAACCTCGGCATCCTCATTGGCGGGCCCTTCAAGTTCGGCAGAGGCGGACCGGGCGGATGGGTCCTCCTCGACGAGCCGGAACTGCACCTCGGAAGACGGCCGGACAAACTCGTGCCGGACCTCGCCGGGTGGCGGCGCGAGCGCCTCCCCGATGCCCTTGGAGGGGACGAGGCCCCGGCACACTACGACCTCGCGCCGGACTGGGTGTGCGAGGTGCTCTCCGAGCGCACGCGGCACATGGACAAGGGCCTGAAGATGCGCATCTACGCCCGGGAAGGGGTGCGCCACCTGTGGCTGGTGGACCCGCTGGCCCACACGCTCGATATATTCCGGCTCAAAGGGAACCACTGGCTCCTGGTCGAGACCTTCGCCGGAGAGCAGCAAGTCCGCGCCGAGCCCTTCGAGGCCATCGAGCTCGAGCTGGCGCTGCTCTGGTCCAGATGAGGCGTCAGTCGAGGAAGCGGCGCTCCCATCGGCGCATGTCTTCGTCGGAGAAGCCACCCCAGTTGCCACGGTCCATGTACAGCCAGGGTTCCAGCACGCGTGCCAGCTCGCGGTACTCGGGCAACGTGCGGCCCTGCTCCGTGTCACCCGCCTCCGGCCATGTCCCCAGCGTCACCACGGCCCGCTCGCCATCGAGTTCCTGCACGGTGGTGCCGGGCGAGCGCAGGCGCTCACGCAGGCCCGCAGCGCCCCCGAGCTCGCCCAACACGGGCTGGCCCAGGAAGTTCAGCCAGTGCACCCCCTTCACCCGGGTGCCGATAGAGAACGAGTCGAAGTGAAAGCCTGGGATGTCCAGGCCAGGATGGCGGAAGGACATCTCGCGGATGGCATCGGTCGTGCCGACGACGCTCTCCGGGTAGTTGAAGCACAAGCCCCCATGTCCGGAGCAAAAGGGCAACTTCGCCGCCAGCTCTAGCGCCAGGTCCCGCACGTGTCCCGGTCCGTGCGCTTCCAGGTATTCCGTGGGCAGAATGAAGGACAGTGCGCTTGTCACATTCTTCTTGAGCAACCGGCCCCTGTAGAGAACCTCATACCCTGTGGTCTCACTGGGAGACTCACTCAACCAAATTTGGGCGACGGGTTCCTCGAGCATCAAGCGCCGGATGTACGCCCAACCCTTGTCATCGAGTTCCTCCCAGTCGCCACTGTACGGGTCTGCATACCAACCGAGCACCTGGGGCCCGATGGCACGGAGGTACACCTCCATGCAGCGCATCACCTCCTGGACGATCTCCTGGTGGGGGCGCTTCATGTAGAAGGTGAGGCTCACGCTCTCCCGGATGTACAGGGAACGTTGTTCACCACCGATGGTCGAGTAGAGGCGAACGCGCGGATAGTGCTCATTCATCACTGAACCCCCTTGGGCGTGACGAAACTGGCATCGAGCTTTCCATCAAGAAGTGCCTCTTTGTACATCGTACCTTGATCATTTGGATGATGAGGTTGGCCCTGAGTGGATTGCCGCCACGAAGGTCTGTTGTTGGGCGGGCAAGGAAACTTCAGGTCATAGATGCGCTGAACCTGGTTCGGATTACCCGATACGTGAATCACGACATCGGGCACCAGTGCACCCCAAAGCATGCTGGTCAACCCGAGTTGCAGCCACTCCTCCACTTGCTTGGGGTCAACCCACCGCCATCGTCCCGTGCTGGAGTCTTTCTGGTAGGTGGGCTCCACGCTGACATTTTGCGTGAAGCGTTCCGCGAATGCCATGCGCGCGCACTCGAGGGCCACCTCGTGCTTCCTCGCCCCAAGCTCCATGGCGCGCGTCACCTCCTTCCCGCCCTCCATGCGCACCACCTTCTTGCATTGCTCCCTGGTGGGCTCCTGTCCCTGGAGTTCCTTATCCTCTTTGTTGACCTTCTCATTAGCTTTCTGGGCGCAGTCGGTCAGCACCTGCTCGACGACCTTGATCTCCGCGCCCTCCAGCATCACCGACATGGTGGTGGCGGCGTTGGCGGCGTCCACGGCACGTGACACCCAGGGGATGACCGCCTCTTCGCCCGGCAGGGTTTTGTAGCAGGCGGGGTTGCGCAGGCAGCCGGCCGTCGCCGAGTCCGTGGACTGTGCGTACTGGACCGGAGCACGGGTGGGGCCCAACGTGCTCACCAGCGGACCTCCCGCGGCGCATCCAACCTGCAACAGGAGAATGAGCAGCAGCGGTATGCCGGACGTGGGGGGCCGGGTAGACATGCCTCGACTTCCTCCTCCAGGGTGGGTGGACTTCGAGTGTAGTGGATTCCGGTGAACTCTCGACGAACCGTCCCTCATCGAGGGGAGTGCACCTGTGTAGTAGTCCGCCGCTTGGTGCACCGAGTACCTCCTGGAAGTCAGGCCCCCGTCCATGCGAACAAGAGCATCAGGCCTCCGGCAGGCACGGCGGCCAGCGAGGAGCACGCATGGACGAGCAGAAGCAGGCCGAGGCCAGTGAGGAGAATCCGGATCAGTTGGGGCCGTATCAACTCCAGGAGCAGGTGCCGCAGGCCGCTCGCGGCCAGGAGGAACTCTATCTGGCCACGCACGAGACGAGCGGGGCAACGGCCCTGGTGCTCAAGCTCAACGCCGAGCAGGACGCGGCGGCGCTGAAGGACTGGCGGGTGAGTCTCAGTTCCTCGTCGGCCCCACCTGGCTACGTCGTCATGCAAGTGGAGCAAACCCCGTGGTCCAGGGCGCCCGACAGGCAGTCGGTGGAGTCGCTGGTGTTCACGTTCGAGAGCGTGCGCGAGGCAGTGTGGCGCATGGCCCGCGCCGTCCCCGAGAACTATGAGACCCGCTCTCGGTGGCGCCTGGGATTGGGTGTGGCGAGCGCCGCTGCGGTGTGCGCCCTGCTCCTGGCGCTGGTGTGTCTGGCCCCCGAGTCCCGGCCTCCGAACAGCCCGGAGCCGTTGGCGAGCGCTCTGCCAGCGCCAAGGTCCCAGGACAAGCAGCTCGCGGCCTATAGTGGGGGCGAGGGGGCCGATTCACCGCTCAATGCGACCACCCTGGTCCAGACGGAAGACCCGGACTCTACTGGCATCACCTACCCACTTCCCGCGAAGCCCTTCGGCAACCAGGCCAAGGCACCCTGCAAGCCCAGAAAAGGCGAGGTGGAGATCAATGGCGGCTGCTGGGTAGCGCTGGAGAAGCGCCCGCCTTGTTACGACGATCAGGCCGAGTATCAGGGGAAATGCTACCTGCCCGTCGCTGAGCGCCCGAAGCCCCAGCCGAGTGCGCTCCAACCATGAGGTCAGGGTCCTCCGCCCCATGACGCAGCACTACCCCCGGATTCGCCCCTACGGTGTCTATCCCCCTGAGAAGGAGGCCGGCGAGCGTCTTCTCGCGAGGGAGGTGATTCATTTTGTCTTCTACATGCCGCATGACCACCCGGACCTCGCCGCCGGAGTATCTCACGCATTCGACTGCTACATGAACGCCGTTGGCGAAGGACCACACACCATCAACTCCTGCGCATTCGGCTACCACACTCATGGGCCCCTTTCCGAAGAGCGTTGGAAACGCATTCACGAATTGCTGCAACCCGACCGTCCATTCCGCTACGCCGAGGACTGCACTGACCCGTACCGCCGCAGGGAGATGGAGAAGAGCGGCAACGAGACGTGGATCCACCTGGGCAACTGGCACGACAGGCTCTCGGGCTTCAAGCTCACCTACTCGGCCCGTATCCCCTCCCGAGACCGGGAGCCGTCCGACTACGACGTGAGCTATCTCGAAGGCATGCTGCCGACCGAGTACCTCGAGGACCACGGCCCCGCGGCGGTGAGGGAGCTGATGCTCGACCTGGCGTCAGGCCTTCACTTCGCCAGTGGCCACGCGGGCCTGAGCTTCGATTCTGTCATCGGGGATGTGTTCTTCACGCCCCGAATTCGCACCGAGCTCCTTCGCCATCCGGGGGTCAGCCTCAACCACGGCTCTACTCCGGATTGGATGGGCACACAGGTTGACGGCGTGCACTGGCTCAACTTCCTCGGCCATCCAGTCCTTCAGGAGCTGGGCGGCGTGTCCGCACTTCGTTCCAGCCTGCACTCACCAGAAACAACCGTGCAGGCAATGGATGAGGCGCGGGCCATCGTGACACTGGGGGATTGGCCCGAAGCTGGCGATCTCAATCGAGGCGATGCGCTTCCCGCCTACCGAGAACTCGCCCACGTGCTGGAGTCCTGGCTCGACAAGCCCTTCAACGCTTCCAGGTTCCGCGTCGAAGGCTTCACTCATGAAGAATCCATGAGATGGGCCCAGCGCTTCCTCGCATAACGTCGCATTCGAGTTCTTTGACACCTCGTCACCGACACCTCGTCACCCGTGCTCATTCATTACTGAACCCCTTGGGCGTGATGAAGTTGGGAGCGAGCGATCCTTCACGTGGTAGCTACGTGACCTCGACGAACTTCGTTCCTGTGATGCCCCTGAGGCATCCCCTCATATAAGGCCGAAAGCTTCACGGAAAACGAGCTGTTCACAGACGAGTTGGGCGAAGCGCTCAATGAGAGGCCGCAACTGGGCTTCGGGCATATTGGGCAGAGCCTGGTAGTACATGCAGCCCTGGCGGAAGAGGGAGTAGGTGCGCTTCTTGGAGGTGTTGGCTTTGAGGTGGCGCTCCATACCCAGGCTCTCGCCAGCAGCCCCCAGCAGCGTCAGCAGGGCACATGCGAAGGCACTCAGTAGCAGCAGCCTGTCACGCCTGTCCGTCTCCGCGATTCGGAAGGAGGACAGGCCCATGCCAAAGCGCAAATCCTTCACGTCCCTGAAACTCTCCTCGATGGTGAATCTCCCGCTGTAGAGAGTCACCACCTGGGCTCCGGAGCTTCTCCCCCAGGCTGGTTGCCAGACACCAGGGCTCCTTCATGCCCTTCTTCTTCACGCATACCACCGCGGCGACTTCCACCTCATCGGCCGTGACGCGTGCTCCCTTGAGCTTGCGCAGGTGGCCTGAGGTGGGCACCCACTCCGCTGCCGTCCGGCGCTCTCCCTGCGCGCTGGTGACGATGATTCGCTGGCGGAAGCGCACCACGTACTCGAAGCGCAACTGCTCGAGCAGGGCATAGAGTTTCTGGTCCGCGAAGCCCCGGTCGGCCAGAATCGTCACCTTCACCTCGGGCGCAATCAACTCCCGCAGCCGCAGCAGGACGCTGTCTTCGGCGTCATTGCGCATTCCCTTGAGCGCGGACTTGTGGACCGTCAGCCACACCAGGGGCGTGGAGCGCCCGTGTCCTGTGCGCAGCGAGGCCACCAGCGTGGTGTGGTCGTCCTCGTCGAAGTCCGTCCAGTCCAAGGCCACCACAGCCTCAGTTCGCTGTCCCATGACGTAGGGCACCCAGAGAGAAAGCAGGTGCCACACGTCCACTCCCGTGTTGGACAGCAACCTGTCCACCTGCTTCACCCCGTGCTTGCCCTTCTTCCCCCTCGCCACTGCCAGCGCCTGCCCTATGGCGTACACCGAGAGGCTCGCGGCGTGGATGACGCCCAGCGTCGCCAGGGAGAGCGACAGGACTCTCTTGGCGTGGAGGTCTTCTCCGAAGAGTCCGGCGAGGAATTCATGCACCTGCTGTTCGTTGATGGCTTGAGTGCCCACTTCTCCGGTAACATCCATGACCCTACTGCTCAAACCACTTGGCCAGATACACGCTTCCTCGCCTGCTTGCTAGATGAGGGGATGCCTCAGGTGATGCCCTCCTCCCCATGGCTTGTTTGAAATGCTCGGAGACGAGGAGAGCCACATTCCAAACCAGCGACGGAAAACGTGGGAGTCGCCCACCCTGCTTGGGTCGATGTGCATTCCGGCAACGACTCGGTACTGCCCCACCCCATCGGGGTCTTCGTCCTCTGGACGCCAGTAACGCACCTCTTCTTCGCAGCGCGCATCATCGATGCCCTGAAACACTTGACCTTGACGAAGCAGATGAGATTCATCCGCTCTGCGCTGGATTCTCTCCCGATGGAACAGTCCTTTGCCGGAAAGCATCGAGCCCGGCGAGCAAGTCGCGCACTTCTACGGGCACCTCGTCTATGTGGAATGCGTCAATAATCGCAGTCGCCGTCACCTGTATTTTGTGCTGCTCTTGCAAACGCTGGTTCAACGCAGCGAGACAGCGCTTCCCTGGCACCAATTCCATTCGGCCCTCGAACGTCGACCAGCGCGCATGGAACTCAGAGAGCACCCGATTGATCGCCGTGGCGGCATCGATGCCGCCACGCTGCTCAGACGCCTGCCGACGAGACAAATACTGACTGAGCACTTCGCCTTGGAACGAGCCGGCGATCTCCATGAGAAGGGCCTGGATATCCGGTATTTCTGCCGCGGCTACTCCGGTTCGCCGTGCGCGCTCGCGGGAAGCGGCAGATGCAGCCCTCGCCAAAGGCTCAGTGACAAGCAGATAGTTCTCGACCTCTTTTCGCTGGTGCAGGTGTACGAACTGAAGATGCGCAGCCAATTTCACGCGCACGTCCTCAATCTCAGCATCGGCCCGGTAGTCTCGATCCAACACAATGCTGAGCGAGAGTGGCCGTCCCAATGTCCGCCCAATGCCCCAACCAACCCCTACAACCTTCTCCCAATTTGCGAATCCACCAATAGGAACCACGGTCAAATCATTGCCATTGGAGAGTTCGCCAAGCCCGAGGCGCCGCGCGAACCGCCGGAGAATCCGAAAGTCCTCCCCCTCGACGAACAACACCCGTCGCGTCCTGGCGAGATGGGTCAGCGTAGGATTCTGGATGGAGCCCACAGCTTCGAGCACCTTCTGGACACCATCCGCGTCCGAAACACGATGGGCTGACTTGAAACGTTTGTTGATCAGGAGCAGTTCGTTGGGCTCGGCCTCGGCGATGATTTCGGACGAGTGCGTCGCAAGCATGATGTCGGGCCCTGCCTGACGAAGAAGCCCAAGCAACTTTCGCTGCACGTCAGGATGGAGGTAGGTCTCCGGCTCATCGAGAACAAGCAGAGTGGCGGCTCGGTTGCGGACGATATGGGTGAGAAGCTGGCACCAGATCTGAAATCCAAACCCCACCCAGTAGAGCTCCCGATCAATGCGCTCCTCTCGGCAGAACATGGAGGTGTGTGTAAAGAGGCGAGCGCCTTCGCGCCTTACTACCTGTTCCGGCGAGTTGATCTCCATGCCAGGCCAGGTTTCCCGGACCAATGCAGCGAACTCCTCGAACTGTTCAGGGAAGTGATGCCAGAAACTGCGAAAGTGACGAGAGGCCCGATGGGTTGCGAGTCCTCGTGTCACCGTCTCTGGCTCGACCAGACGCTCCTCATGCTCTACCGGACCCAGGACCGGAACGACACCAACAGTAACGGGAAAAGCTTTTCTGAAGGCGCTCGGAGTCTGAATCGCAGCCCCCTCGCTCTCATGGAAGAGGAAACAGCCTCCATCAGCCGGAAACCAGAGCAACAGCCTATTCTTGTTCGACAGCTGAAAAGTGACAGTGGATGAACGATCGTTGTAGTCGCTATGGACGTTCTCGACAGAGATCGGCAGTTCATCAACAGGGATGGACCAGCCCCACCGCGTCCGTTCATCCGGTCCTTCGTGGGGAGTAGGTGAGCGGGCTCGGGCTGCACGTAAGCCTGCGGCGAGTGCCCGGAACGCGGCGATGACCGTGGACTTCCCCGAGTTGTTGGCACCAACAAGCACGTTCATGCGTTGCAGGGGAACGCGGTAAGAGACCAGTGCCTTAAAATTCTCGAAATGAATCGAGGTGAAAGTCACCTCGCTGCTTTGCTCTCGGGTCACGGTAACTCCACCGGCTCTCCGGGAATGGGGGCGCGACAACACAGGGCGCAGGCCAGAGGAAGAGTGGAGCCCCTGTTGACGAAAAGCACCGGGGCCGCTGGGAGGAGAGCGGCCCCGGTGGGGTACGGCAAGTCTGACAGAACTGCCTAGAAGATCTCCTCGAGCCACTCGCGCATGCGGCCCTTGACCTTCTTGTAGACGTTCTCCTCGCGGATCCGGAACATCCGCCGGTCCAGGTGCTTCGCCCCGTACACCACCAGGCCCACGCCCGTCGCGTACATCGGGCTCTTCACCACGTCCACCAGCCCGCCAATGCCCCTCGGCATGCCCCGGCGCACCGGCAAGCCAATCACTTCCTCGGCCAGCTCCGGCATCCCCGCCAGCAGCGTCGAGCCACCGGTAATCACCACGCCCGAGGCCAGCAGATCCTCGTAGCCGCACTTCTGGATCTCCCGGTGCACGAGCTGGAAGATCTCCTCCACCCGCGGCTCCAGGATCTCACACAGAATCTGCCGCCCCAGCACCCGCGGCTGCCGGCCACCCACGCTCGGCACCTCGATGGTCTCGTCCTTGTTGACCATCGACGCCAGCGCGCAGCCGAACTTCTGCTTGATGCGCTCGGCCTCGTGCGCCGGGGTGCGCAGGCCAATCGCGATGTCGCTCGTCAGGTTGTTGCCACCCAGCGCGATCACCGCCGTGTGCACGATGGAGCCGCCCGAGAAGATGGCGATGTCCGTCGTGCCTCCGCCGATGTCGACGAGGCACACGCCCAGTTCCTTCTCGTCCTCGCCCAGCACCGCCTCGGCCGACGCCAGCGGCTGCAGCACGATGTCCGCCACGTTCAGGCCCGTGCGGTTGGCGCACTTCACGATGTTCTGCGCGCTCGACACCGCTCCCGTGACGATGTGCACCTTCGCCTCCAGGCGCACGCCCGCCATCCCCAGGGGCTCCTTGATGCCGCCCTGGTCGTCGATGATGAACTCCTGCGGCAGGACGTGGATGACCTCGCGGTCCAGCGGAATCGCCACCGCCTTGGCGGCGTCGATGACGCGCGCGATGTCCGCCTCCCGCACCTCCTTGTCCTTCACCGCGACAATCCCCTGCGAATTGAAGCCCTTGATGTGGCCACCGGCGATGCCCGTGTACACGTGGGAGATCTCCGCTCCGGCCATCAGCTCGGCCTCCTCCACCGCGCGGCGGATGGAGGACACGGTCGCCTCGATGTTGACCACCACGCCCTTGCGGAGGCCCTTCGACGGGTGCGTGCCGATGCCGATGATGTCGATCCCGTTGTCGGTCAGCTCGCCGACGATGGCGCAGATCTTCGTCGTGCCGATGTCGAGGCCGACGATGATCTCCCCGGACTTCTGCTTCGCCATGACAACCCTCCCAGGCCCCCCACTCTCGTGAAAGGGGCGCGTTCCCTACTGCGAGGCCCCGCTCCTCTCGGACGCGGGGCTCGAAAGCTTCACCGCCACCCAGCCGGGCCGGGCCCGGTTCTCCAGGTGGATGACCCCCGCGGTCAGGCCGCGGGCACGCAGCTCCTCGCGCACGCGCGAGAGCCTCTGAAGTTTGGCGTCCGTCTCCCCCTCCCCCATCCGCGCCTCCATCCCGTCCGCCATCACCAGCACCAGCCCCTCCGCCGTCATCCGCACTTCGCTCAGCCGCTCGCGCTTGACGGGCTCGGTGGCCGCGTAGGCCCGGGCCACCTCGAGCGCCTGGCGGAAGCGCTCGCGCGTCTTCGCCTCGTCCGCCAGGTAGTCCTCCCGGTCCATCCCGCTCACGAGCGGCAGGTCCAGCTTGTCGCCGGGCTGCAGCCGCTTGAAGGGCTCGCCGTCCTCGTCCACCAGGTACAGGTCGCCCAGCACCGCCAGCGCGGCCGGCACGTGCTCCACCACTTCCACGGACACGCTCGAGGGGAAGCGGCGCGACACCTCCACGGTGCGCACCCAGGGGTGGGCGGCCATGGTGCGCTCCAGCGTCTCCACGTCCAGCGACCACAGGTTCTGCCCCACCGTCAGCCCGGACAGCTTGAGCAGCTCGCCCGGCGCGGCCCGCTGCAGCCCGCTGAAGGTGGTCTCCTTCAAGAGGAACGTGGGCGAGGACAGCGCCCAGCGCCGCAGCTCGATGCCGCCCCACACCAAGGCGCATGTCAGAGCCGTCAGTAGGATGGACTTGAGCAGTCCGGGACCGTGCGAGCGCACGGCTCCCTTCACCGCCTCCTTGGTCTGGGCGGCATCCTGGCGACGACGGTTCTTGGACTTACCGAATGCCATGGTGTGCGTCGGCGCATGCTGCGCTCGGATGGATCTCCACGCCAGTTTTTCGCTACAGACACGTCGCTGTAGCGCCCGGGTCCCCGGAAGGGGACCGGCGAGTCCTCTTCGACCTCGGGGGAAGGGCCTCTCAGGCCTTGAGAGTCGCGCCTTGCAGCAGGCGCTCACAGAGGCCCGGGAAGTCGATGCCCCGGCCCGCGGCGATCTTCGGCAGCAGGCTGGACTCGGTCATTCCGGGCAGCGTGTTGATCTCCAGCAGGAAGACCTCCCCGGACGGCAGCAGGATGACGTCCGAGCGGGAGCCTCCACTGCACTCGAGGGCGCGATGAGCGGCAAGGCAGACCTGGTTCACGCGCTCATACTGATCCGGCGGGAGGGGTGCGGGGAAGAGATACTGTGTCGTTCCGCCGGATTGGTACTTGGCCTGGTAGTCGTAGAACTCCCGGGCGGACACCACCTCGATGACGCCCAGGGCCTCGTTGTCCAGGACGCCGCCCTGCACCTCGCGGCCCTTGATGAACTGCTCCACGAGGATGGAGCCGGCCAGCTTGGAGACGGCCTCGACGGCGGCGAGGTACTCGTCACGCGTCTTGCAGATGTAGACGCCCACGCTGCTGCCCTCACGGGAGGGCTTGACGACGACGGGGAAGCCGAAGGGGAGCGAGTCCGCGGCGGCCCGGGCCTCGTCGCCGGAGTGGAAGGCGCGGTAGGGCGGGGTGGGGATGCCGTGGGCGATGAAGACCTGCTTGGCGAAGACCTTGTCCATGCCCAGGGACGAGGCCATGACGCCGCTGCCCGTGTAGGGGATGAACATGCACTCGAGCAGACCCTGGACACAGCCGTCCTCGCCGTAGCGGCCGTGGAGGGCGATGAAGGCCACGTCCACCTTCTCGGCGGCGAGGCGCGCGGGCAGATCCTTGCCCACGTCGATCTCCGCCACGTCGTAGCCCAGGCCGCGCAGGGCCTTGGACACGGCGGCGCCCGTGCGCAGGGACACCTCGCGCTCGGAGGAAAGACCACCGGACAGCACACCCACCCGCTTCCGCTTCAGCTCGTCCTTGGAGAAGCCGCTCATGGCTGGAAGACCCCTACACGCTTGACTTCGGGTTGGAGCTCGACACCCCGCTCCTCGCGCACGCGAGTCTGCATCAGGGTGAGGAGCGAAAGCACGTCGTGAGCGGAGGCTCCGCCCAGGTTGACGATCCAATTGGCGTGCAGGGTGGACACCTGCGCGCGGCCAATGACGTGGCCCTTGAGGCCCACGCTCTCGATGAGGCGTCCGGCGAAGTCGCCCGGCGGATTGGCGAAGACGCTGCCGAAGTTGGGCTGGCTGAGCGGCTGGCTCCGCTTGCGGTAGGCGAGGTCCTCGTCCATGGCCTTCTTGGAGGCCTCGAGGTCGCCCTTGGGCAGCAGGAAGCGCACCCGCGTCACCACGCCGCCCCGGGGCAGCTCCGAGTGGCGGTAGCTGTGCGGAATCTGGGCCTTGGAGAGCCACCCCACCCCGTCCGCGGTGGCGACTTCCACCGCCTCCACCACGCGGTAGCACTCGCCATTCTTGGTGCCCGCGTTCATGGTGACGGCGCCGCCGAGGGTGCCGGGAATGCCGGCGAGGAACTCCGCGCCGACCAGCCCGTGGGCCCGCATCTGGTTGCAGAGCCGGACGATGGCCGCGCCCGCGCCGAGGATGAGCCTCCCCTCCTCCGCGCCCACGTCGGCCTGCTCGGGGAACAGGTCGCTCGGGAGCTTCACGGTGACGCCGGGGATGCCGCCATCGCCCACGAGGGTGTTGGCGCCCCCGCCGAGCACGGTGAGGGGCACGCCCTCCTCGCGCAGGAAGCGGAGCAGGGCCACCAGGGCGTCCGGGGAGCGCGGACGGACGAGCGCCTCGGCCGGGCCGCCCACGCGCACACTCGTGAGGGGCGCGAGCGGCGCACCCGCCGTCACGTCCACGCCGGACAGGCGCCCCAGCCGCTCGGGCAGGGACGATGAGGAGAAACCCGCCGCCATGCGCTAGTCGCCCTTCGCCGTGCCGTGCTGCTTGAGGAGCTCGACGAGCTCGGGGCCCACGTGGGTGATGTCTCCGGCGCCCAGGGTGAGGACGATGTCGCCCTCGCGCAGCCGGGGCAGCATCTCCCTGGCCAGGTCGGTGCGCTTCTCCACGAAGGTGACGTCGCGGTGGCCGTGGGCGCGGACGGCGTCGGCCAGGGCATCGCCGGTGGCGCCGGAGATGCGCTCCTCGCCCGCGGCGTAGACGCTGGAGACGAAGACGACGTCCGCGTCGTTGAAGGAGGTGGCGAACTCCTTCAGCAGGTCATGCGTGCGCGTGTAGCGGTGGGGCTGGAAGGCCACGACGATGCGCCGGCCGAAGGCGCGCCGGGCGCCCGCGAGCGTGGCCTGCACCTCGGTGGGGTGGTGCCCGTAGTCGTCCACCACGGTGACGCCGGCCGCCTCGCCGCGCACGGTGAAGCGCCGCTGCACGCCGCCGAACTCGGACAGGGCGCTGCGCACCACGTCCAGGGGAATGTCCATCTCCTCGGCCACGGCGATGACGGCCAGGGCGTTGAGGGCGTTGTGCGCGCCCACCATGCGGACGCGGAACTCACCGAGCGGCTCGTCGCGCCGGAAGGCCTCGAAGCGGGTGGTGAAACCCTCCAGCCGGATGCCCTCCAGCCGGTAGTCCGCCATGTGCGAGCTGCCGTAGGTGACGGCGCGCTTCTCCAGGCGGGGCAGCAGCGACTGGACGTTGGGGTTGTCCAGGCAGAGGACGTTGAGGCCGTAGAAGGGCACGCGGTTGCAGAAGGCCGTGAAGGCGTCCTTCAGGTTGTCCAGCGTGCCGTAGTGGTCCATGTGCTCCGGGTCGATGTTGGTGACCACGGTGATGGACGGGTGCAGGTGCAGGAAGCTGCCGTCGCTCTCGTCGGCCTCCACCACCATCAGCTCGCTCTTGCCCAGCTTGGCGTTGGAGTCGAGCACGTTCACCTTGCCGCCCACCACGGCCGTCGGGTCCAGGCCCGCGGCCGACAGGACGGTGGCGACCATGGAGGTGGTGGTGGTCTTGCCGTGGCTGCCGGCGACGGCGACGGCGTACTTGAGCCGCATCAGCTCGGCGAGCATCTCCGCGCGGGGGATGACGGGAATCTTCCGCTGGCGTGCGGTGACGACCTCGGGGTTGTCCTTGCGCACCGCCGAGGAGATGACGACGACGTCCGAGTGGACGAGGTTCTCCGCGCGGTGGCCCTCGAAGATGGTGGCGCCCAGCCCCTGGAGGCGGCGGGTGATGTCGCTGGCCTTGAGGTCCGAGCCGGACACCTTGTAGCCCTGGTTGAGCAGCACCTCGGCGATGCCGCTCATGCCGATGCCGCCGATGCCCACGAAGTGCACGTGCGCGGCGTGGCGCGTCTTGAAGAGGCTCGCGGGCCTGGCGGGGCGGGTGTTCGTCACGGATGTCATCTCCTCAGACCTGCTTCTCGTTGCCGCCAGCCTGCTTCTCGCTGCCGTCGCCGCCGGGCGGCTTGTCGCCGCCATTGGACTTCTTCGGCTTCTTCGGGTTGGGGTCCTCGCCGCGGGCCTCGGCCCGGCCGTAGGGCCCGTACGTCTTCACCATCAGGTCCACGAGCACGTCCGCCAGCTCCTTGGCGGCCTCGGGGCGCCCGAGCAGGCCCGCCTTCTTCTCCATCTGGCGGCGCGCCTCGGGGTTGTCCTTGAGACGGCGGATCTCCGTGGCGAGCTGCTGCCCGGTCAGCTCCGACTCGCGGAACATGAGGGCCGCGCCCGCCTTCACCAGCGCCTGGGCATTCACCTCCTGGTGGTTGTCCGTGGCGTAGGGGAAGGGGATGAGGATGCTGGCCTTCTTGGCCACCGTCAGCTCCGACAGCGTGGTGGCACCCGCCCGGCAGACGACGAGCTCCGCCTTGGCGTAGGCGCTGGACATGTCCTCGATGTACTCCACCACCTGGGCCTGGCCGTCGAAGCCCTTGTCCGCGTAGCCCTTGCGCACCGTCTCCAGGTCGTTCTTGCCCGTCTGATGGATGATGTGGAGCTGGTCCTTGATGTCCTGGAGGTGCTCCAACGCGTCGATCATCCGCTGGTTGATGCCGCGGGCGCCGAGGCTGCCGCCGAAGACGAGGAGGGAGAACTTCTCGTGCGCCACGCGCGAGCGGAGGAAGTTCTCCATCAGCTTGCGGCGGATGGGGTTGCCGACGAGCTGCACCTTGCGCGAGGGGAAGAAGCGGGCGGCGTCCTCGAAGGCGGTGAAGACGACGCGCACGAACCTGCCGAGCACCTTGTTGGTGAGCCCCGGCAGCGCGTTCTGCTCCTGCACGGCGGTGGGGATGCCCATGAGCGCCGCGGCGAGCACCACCGGCCCGCTGGCGTAGCCGCCCACGCCCACCACCACGTCCGGCTTGTGGCGCTGGAGGATGCGGAAGGACTCGACGAAGGCCATGGGCAGCGCGAACAGGCCCTTGAGGAGGCCCACGACGCCCTTGCCCTTGAGGCCCTGCGCCCGGATGGTCTCCAGCGGGTAGCCCTCGCGGGGAACCACGCGCGCCTCGAGGCCGCGCTCGGTGCCCACGAACACCACCTGGTTGGCGTGGTGGCGCGTCACCACCTCTTCGGCCAGGGCGATGCCCGGATACAGATGACCGCCCGTACCGCCTCCCGCGATGAGCACCTTCACGCCGCCACCTCCCTCATGTCACCGCCGGAGCGCAGGGTCCGGTTGCCAGCACCTTCCGCGCTGGCACTGAGCGAGAGCAATACACCGGCCGCCCCCATGAGCACCACCAGCGAGGTGCCTCCGTAGGACACGAAGGGAAGTGTCAGTCCTTTAGTGGGCAACAACCCCATGGCCACGCACATGTTGACGGTGGCCTGGAAGGCGATGATGGAGGTGAGGCCCAGGCCCAGGTACGTGCCGAAGGCCTCGGGCGCCGCGAGGCTCGCGCGGATGCCGCGCCAGATGACGACGCCGTAGAGCGACACCAGCAGCACCACCCCGACGAGGCCCAGTTCCTCGCCGATGATGGCGAAGATGAAGTCCGTATGGGCCTCGGGGAGGAAGAAGAGCTTCTGCCGGCCATCACCCAGGCCCAGGCCCGTGAGGCCGCCCGAGCCGATGGACATGAGGGACTCGGCCACCTGGTAGCCGATGTCATGGCGATGGGCCCAGGGGTCCAGGAAGGCCAGCACGCGCTTCATGCGGTAGGGGCTGGTGGCGATGGCCGCGTACGCCAGGGGCAGCGCCAGCAGCACCGAACCCACCAGGTAGCTCAGCTTCGTGCCCGCGGCGAAGAGGAGCGCGAAGAGCAGGAACACCAGCAGCACCGAGCTGCCGAAGTCCGGCTGCAGCATGCACAGGCCCACCAGCAGGCCGCACAGCATGAGGTGCGGCAGGAAGCCCACGGAGAAGCTCGCCACCTTCTCGCGCTTCTTCGCCAGCGAGTAGGAGAGGTAGACGACCCAGGCGAACTTGGCCACCTCGGCCGGTTGCAGGCCGAAGCCCGGGAAGCGGATCCACCGCCGCGCGCCACCCGCCGTGGTGCCGATGCCCGGGATGAGCACCAGCACCAACAGCACCAGCGTCACCAGCAGCAGCGGGTACGCGAGCCTCGCCAGCCGGCGCCAGCCCACCTTCATCCCCACCGCCATCGCCACCACGCCCATACCGGCCGCCACCAACTGCCGGTTGAGGAAGTAGAGGCTGTCTCCCTTCTTGTCCTGCGCCATGACGGCGCTCGCCGAGTAGACCATCACCAGGCCGAGCGACACGAGCGACAGCACGGCACACAGGAGCAGCGGGTCGAACCGCACCGGGGCGGAGGACGGAGCGGCGAGGGCCTTCATGGGTTCAGAGTTCCCCGACGAGGCGTTTGAACGTGTCGCCCCGGTGCTCGAAGTTCTGGAATTGATCGTAGGAGGCGCATGCCGGTGACAAAAGTACAGTGTCGCCGGATCTTGCCAGGGCCCTGGCCCGCCGTACAGCTTCCGCGAGCGTTTCGCAGGCGTACACAGGACAGCTTCCCTCGTACGCCTGGGAGATAGTCCCGGCGTCCTGGCCGATGGTGAGCACGCCCTTCACCTTGCCGCGGCCCTCGTCGACCATGGGCTGGTAGGGAGCGCCCTTGCCCTTGCCGCCGGCGATGAGGAGCACGTCCTTCTGGAAGGCGCGCAGGGCCACCAGCACCGAGTCCACGTTGGTGGCCTTGGAGTCGTTCACCCACTCCACGCCGTCCAGCACGCGCACGCTCTCCAGCCGGTGCGGGAGGCCCGGGTAGCTGTCCAGCCCGGCCTGCACCGCCTCGTGCGCCACGCCGGCCAGCCGCGCCAGCAGTGCCGCCGCCATGGCGTTCTGCGCGTTGTGGGCCCCGCGCAACGCGCGGTTGGTGAGGGTGAAGGACTCGCCCTTCTCCCCTGCCCCCTCGAAACGGAAGCCGCCGGGTTGAGCCACCGCCATGCCAGCCAACTTCGGGGCCGCGGCCACGGGACGCCCGGTGAGGCTGAAGCCGTAGACGGGCACCTTCGCGGCCTCGGCCAGCCGCAGCACGTGCGCGTCGTCCGCGTTCACCACGACGAAGTCACCCTGCGCCTGGTTGCGGAAGATGCGGGCCTTGGCCTCGCCGTAGGCCTCGTGGCTCGCGTACCGGTCGATGTGGTCCGCCGTGAGGTTGAGGAGGGTGGAGCCGAGGGGCCGCAGGCCGTCGATGCCCTCGAGCTGGAAGCTGGAGAGCTCCACCACCAGCGCCTCCCAGTCACCGGGCGACAGGGCCGCCTCGGCCAGCGGGCGCCCGAGGTTGCCGCCCACGAAGGTGCGCCGGCCACCGCGCGAGAAGAGCTCGCCGGTGAGCGCCGTGGTGGTGCTCTTGCCGTTGGTGCCGGTGATGCCGATGAACGGCAGGTGCGAGAGGTAGCGCCAGGCCAGCTCCACCTCGCCCCAGACGGGCACGCCCGCGGCGCGCGCCTTTTGAATCTCCGGCAGCGCCAGCGGCACGCCCGGGCTCACCACCACGAGCTGCCGCGACTCCAGCAGCCCCGGTGGCGTGGGACCGGCGACGAGCGTCACGCCCTGGGCCTTCAGCTCGCGCGCCGTCTCACCCAGCGCCTCCTCGGTGCGAGCGTCCAGCGCCGTCACCTGAGCGCCCTTCGCCTTCAACAGGCGGATGGCGGCCAGCCCGCTCTTCGCGAGCCCATACACCACTACCTTCCGGTCCTTCAGGTCGGGCGTCATGCGCGCCACCCCTCCACACTGCCTACCGAAGCTTGAGCGACAGAATCGCCACGCCTCCGCAGAGGATGGCGACGATCCAGAAGCGGACGATGATCTTCGGCTCGGCCATGCCCTTCAGCTCGAAGTGGTGGTGCACGGGCGCCATCTTGAAGACGCGCTTGCCAGTGAGCTTGAAGGACGTCACCTGGATCATCACGCTGAGGATCTCCGCGAAGAAGACCCCGTGGATGATGGCGGACACCACCTCGTTCTTGGACAGCACCGCCAGCCCGCCCAGGGCCCCGCCCAGCGCGAGCGAGCCGATGTCACCCATGAAGACGGAGGCCGGGTAGGCGTTGAACCAGAGGAAGGAGATGCCGGCGCCCACGATGCTGGCGCAGAAGACGGCCAGCTCCGCGCCGCCGGGCACCTCGGGGACGCCCAGGTACTGCCACAGGGGCTCGCCCACCACCCGCGCCACGCCCCCCACCGTCTCCACGTTGGCGATGCGCGTCGCCGAGCCCGCCACGTAGCAGAGGATGGTGAAGGTGGAGGCCGCGATGATGGTGGGCATGATGGCCAGGCCGTCCAGACCGTCCGTCAGGTTGACGGCGTTGGACGTGCCCACCACGACGATCCACGCGAAGAAGACGTAGAACCAGCCGAAGTCCGGGTTGAACCAGCGCGTGGGCACGAAGGGCAGCGTGAGCTTCGTGTCGATGAGCAGCCTGGGCCCCGTGAAGCCCCCGTCCGGCCCCGTCCACGTGCACATGATCCCGAAGATGGCCACCAGGTAGAAGACCGTCTGGAGGACCATCTTGTAGCGGCCGGCCAGCCCCTTGGAGTTGCGCTTGGACAGCTTGAGCCAGTCGTCGAGGAAGCCGATGAAGCCGTAGCCCATCGTGAGCACCAGCGCCGCCCACACCGCGCGGCTCTTCAGATCCGCGAAGATGAAGGTGCCGAACGCGATGCACATGAGGATGAGCGCGCCTCCCATGGAGGGCGTGCCCTTCTTCTTCTGGTGGGTGTCCGGGGTGTCCTCGCGCACGTTGCTCTGCCCGTGCTGCTTGAGGCGCAGCCAGGCGATGAGCCTCGGGCCGACGAACATGCCCAGCAGCAGCGAGGCCACCGCCGCCGCGACGATGCGGAAGGTGGGGTAGCGCAGGAAGTTCAGGAACCGCGCCGCGTCCGTGCCCTGAATCCACTCATAGATGAGGAGCAGCACCTAGTGGCTACCTCCAGGCGCGGCGGCCCCCGTGAGGCCCGCCACGACCCGCTCGAGCCGCATGCCACGGCTCGCCTTGACCAGCACCACGTCCCCTGCCTTCAACCGAGGCTGCAGCCAGGCCAGCAACGGCTCCACCTCGGTGAAGTGCGCCGCGTTGTCGCCCAGCCCCGCCGCCTCGTACCCCTTGCGCGAGCGCGGGCCGAAGAAGGCCACCAGCTCCGCCTTGCCCGCCGCCAGCGTGCCTAGCGCCGTGTGATCCTCCAGCTCGCCGGGCCCCAGCTCCAACATGTCCCCGAGCACCGCCACCTTCCGGCCACCGGGCTGCACCAGCGAGCGCAGCGTGTCCAGCGCCGCCGCCATGGAGGCCGGGTTGGCGTTGTAGCAGTCGTCCACCACGGTGACGCCGTGCAGGCCGTCCACCACGTTGAGCCGGCGCGCGTACGGCCTCGCCGCCTCCAGGCCCTTCACGCACTCCTCGGGGGAGTAGCCCAGGGCCACCGCCAGCGCGAAGGCGCCCGTGGCGTTGAGGGCGTTGTGCTCGCCGATGAAGGACAGCTTCACCGGCCAGTCCTTGCCCTGGTAGTGCACCGTGACGGCCAACCCTTCCCGGCCGCGCGGCGTGACACCCGCCAGCCGCACGTCCGCGTTGGCGGCCCGGCCGAAGGTGAGCTTCTTCGCCGGGCTGCGCGCCGCCTGCGGTGGAATGAGCGGGTCATCCACGTTCACCACGGCCACGGCCTCGGGCGGGAGCTCGCGGAACATCTCGCCCTCCGCCTCGGCCACGCCCTCGATGCTGCCCAGTCCCTCCAGGTGCTCGGGCTGGATGATGGTGATGACGGCCGCGTCCGGCTTCGACACGCGGGTGAGCCGCGTCATCTCGCCGGGACGGTTCATCCCCATCTCCACCACCGCCGCCACATGCGAGGGCTCCAGGCGGAACAGCGTCAGGGGCACCCCCACCTCGTTGTTGAGGTTGCCCTCCGTCTTCAGCGCGGAACCCCGTACGGCGAGGATGGCGCCCACCATCTCCTTGGTGGTCGTCTTCCCGTTGGAGCCACCCACGGCGCCCACCGGAATCCGGAAGCGCTCGCGGTACGCACGCCCCAGGCCGCCGAGCGCCGCCAGGGTGTCCTCCACCTCGTAAAGGGCCAGGCCCTCGGGAAGTGGGGGGAGCGCCCTGCCCTTCTTCACCACGGCGCCGGCCGCCCCTGCACTGGCGGCCTGCGCGAGGAAGTCGTGCGCATCGAAGCGCTCACCCTGCAGCGCCACGAAAAGGCACCCGGGCACCAGGGCCCGCGTATCGGTGCAGACGGCCGTGAACTCCGCCGCGGGCCTACCGCCGCGCCGGGTGGCCCCGGTCGCCTGCACCACCTGCTCGTCCGAGAATCGTACGGCCATAAAGGGTCCGCGGCTCTCCGTCAGGTCCGGATGGCGAGCGCCCGCGCCGCCACTTCGCGGTCATCGAAGGCGCGCTTCTCGGTACCGATGATCTGGTACGTCTCGTGGCCCTTGCCGGCGATGAGGACCACGTCGTCCTCCTTCGCCAGGGAGATGGCCGTCTCGATGGCGGCCTTGCGGTCCGCGTCCACGAGGTAGCCCTTCTCCCCGCTCTTGGCCTTGCCGGCCGAGATGCGGCGCATCCCGATCTTCTCCAGGCCCGGCGTCACCTGGGAGATGATCTCCTCCGGGTCCTCGGTGCGCGGGTTGTCGCTCGTCAGCACCGCGAGGTCCGCGGCCTCGGCGGCCGCCGTGCCCATGAGCGGACGCTTGCCCTGGTCACGCTCGCCACCGCAGCCGAACACCACGATGACGCGGCCCTTGGCCATGGCCCGCGACGCCTCGAGCGCGCGCTTGAGCGCGTCGTCCGTGTGCGCGTAGTCCACCAGCACCGCCGGCGCCTGCGCGGGACCGTGGTTCTCCACCCGCTCCATGCGGCCGGGCACGCTGCCCATGCGCTCGATGCCGAGTTGCACGTCCTTGCGGCGCGCGAAGCCCGCGCCCAGCGCCAGGCCGGCCGCCGCGAGGATGTTCTCCAGGTTGTGCGCCCCCAGCAGCCGGCTCTTCACCGGGATGTCACCCGCAGGCGTCTTCAGCACGCCCTGGATGCCCTGCAGCGTGAAGGACGCGTCCGAGGCGGAGATCTCCCCGTTGCCCTGGCGGCTGAACTTCCACGCCATGCGCTTCTGCCCGCGCAGCTCGTTGTAGATGCGGGTGCCGTAGGTGTCGTCACCGTTGACCACCGCCACACCCGTCTGCGACAGGTTCTCCACGAAGAGCTTCCGCTTGGCCTGGAAGTACTCCTCGAGGTCCTTGTGGTAGTCGAGGTGGTCTCTCGTCAGGTTGGTGAAGGCGGCGGCCTTGAAGGTGATGCCGTGCACGCGCTCCTGCAGCAGCGCGTGGCTGGACACCTCCATCACCACCGTCTCCACGCCCGCGTCCACCATCTCCTTGAGGATGCGGTGCAGCTCCAGCGGGTCCGGCGTCGTATGGGCCGTGGGGTGGAACTGGCCGCCCACCTTGTAGCCCAGCGTGCCGATGACTCCCGTGGAGGAGTAGGCCGCGGTGGCCATGGCCTCGAGCAGATAGGTGGTGGTCGTCTTCCCGTTGGTGCCCGTCACGCCCAGCATGGTGAGCTTGTCGGCGGGCCGGCCATGGAAATTGGCCGCGATGAGCGCCAGCGCCTTGCGGGCGTTGGACACCTTGAAGAAGGGCACCTGCGAGGACAGGGACTTCTCCGACACCACCGCCACGGCCCCACGGGAGACAGCCTCACCCACGAACTGGGCGCCATCCTCCTTCGTACCCGGAATCGCGACGAACAAATCGCCCGGCTTCACCTTGCGAGAGTCCTGCGACACCCCCGTCACGTCGGCCGGGGTCCGGCCGCCCGAGGTCTGCTCGGCACCACACCCTGCAAGGACATCCGTCAGCTTCATCGTTTCCCCTTCACATGCAGCCGCAAGCGCGAGGCCGAGCTGTCCCGCGGCCTCATTGCCGCGCCGCCAGCTCCAGCGTCACCCGCGCACCCTTCTCCACCAGCGAACCGGCGGCGGGACTCTGCGAAACAACGCGTCCACTACCCAACAATCGAGGCTCCAGGGCCGAGGTGAGCAGCTTCGTCACCGCCTCGCGCCCCGCCTGACCTACAACATCCGGAACGCGGACGGAGCCAGGCTCCACGTTCTCGGTGACAGCCTCCGACACCACGGGCCGGACCGTCTCCACTCTCGAAGGAGGGGGCTGCGCGGCCGCCACCGGCAGGGCGGTGGGCGGCAGCGGAACCTCGCGCGAGGGGGGGACGGCCAGGTGAGCCATGGCGGCGGTAGCGATTTCCTTGAAAGCGGGGGCAGCCACGTTCCCCCCGTACACGTCCGTCTTGGGCTCGTCCACAATCACGAGGATGACGGCACGAGGATTCTCGGCCGGTACCACGCCCACGAAGGAAGCGAGCCGCTTGTCGGAATACCCCCGGGCCACCGGATCCGCCTTCTGGGCGGTGCCCGTCTTGCCAGCTACCCGGTAATCCTGCATGGCGGCCTTGGGGGCGGTTCCTTCCTTGGTCACCACGCTCTCGAGCATGGAGACGACCTTCTTCGCGGTGGCGGCCGAGACGACCTGGCGCACCTCGGTGGGCCGGTTCTCCAGCAGCACCACCCCGTCGGGGTCCACCACCTTGGAGACGAGGTAGGGGCGCATCAGCATGCCGCCATTGGCCAGCGCGCCCCAGGCGGCGGCCATCTGCACGGCGGTGGCGCTCATGCCCTGCCCGAAGGACTGCGTGGCCAGCGACACCTCCGCCTTGGGGAAGGGAATGGAGCCCCGGCCCTCGCCGGGCAGCGCCAGCCCGGTGCGCTCGCCGAAGCCGAAGTCGCGGTAGGACTTCACGAGCTGCTCGCGCCCCATCTGCTGGGCAATCTTGGCGGCGCAGATGTTCGAGGACACCTGCAGCACGCGCTGCGGGGAGAGCCAGGCGTACTGGTGGGTGTCGTGGATGGTGTGCCGGCCGATGTTCCACGCGCCGTTCTCGCAGAAGAAGACGTCGTCGGGCTTGATGGCCTTCTGCTCCAGGGCGCTGGCGATGACGAAGGCCTTCATCGTCGAGCCGGGCTCGAAGACGTCGAGCGCGGCGCGGTTGCGCATGCTGGCGCGCGCTTCCTTCTCGGGGGCGTTGGGGTTGAAGCGCGGGTGGTTGGCGATGGCGAGGATTTCCCCCGTCTTCGGCTCCAACAGGATGGCCATGCCCGCCACCGCCTTGGCCTCCTCCACGGCGCGGCTCAGGGCCCGCTCGGCGACGAACTGGAGGTGGCGGTCGATGGTGAGGGTGACGGCGGCGCCCTGGCGCTCGATGGTGTCCGGAGCGCCGGAGACGAGCAGCTTGCGGCCCTTGGCGTCGCGGAAGCCGGACAGGCGCGAGTTCTGTCCGGACAGCTCGTCCTCGAAGGCCAGCTCCAGGCCCTCCAGGCCGTGGCCATCCAGGCCCACCATGCCCACCACGTGCGCGCCCAGCTCCTTCTGCGGGTAGAAGCGCTTGGGCTCCTTGGTGAAGCCGAAGCCGGGCAGCCCCAGGGCCTTCACCGCCTCCACCTCGCGGGGCGTCACCTGGCGCTTCACCCAGGCGAAGCGCCTGGCGCGGCCGAGCCGGGCCTGCAGGTCCTCCACGTCCAGCTTCAGCACCTTGGCGAGCGAGCGCGCGGCCTGCTTCACGTCCGGCAGCATGGAGGGGTCCACCCAGATGGAGTCCACCTCCACGCTCTGGGCGAACGGCGTGCCACGGCGGTCGAAGATGTCGCCGCGGCGGGCGGGAATCTCGATCTGGCGGACGTACTGGTCCTGGGCGAGCCCACGCAGCTTGTCGCGCTCGAACACCTGGAGCTGCACGGCGCGGCCGAAGGCGGCCATCAGCAGGGCCACGAAGAAGAAGGCCAGCAGCTTCACGCGAAGCCGCAGCCACTTCTGGTTGGGCTCGGGGGCCCGCGCCGATTTGAAGTCCCTCACGGCCAGTTCCCCCCTCAGTGCGGTGCGGCAGGTGCGCCGCGCTCGGCCACGCGCACGCCGCGCGCGTCGCGGGCCTCCACGCGGGAGGGGCGCTTCTTGCCCGGCAGCTCCACCGGCAGGGCGATGACGTGCGGGCCCGCGGGCATGGCCATGCCGAGCTTCTCGCGCGCCAGCTTCTCCAGCCGTGCCGGGTTCTTCAGCGTGGCCAGCTCCAGCTTCAGCCGGTCATTCTCCCGGATGAGCGCGCGCTCCTCGGCCTCGGCCTTGGAGAGGCGGTAGCCCATGTCCACCACCAGCACGCGGCTCGTCACGTGGAGGAAGCCCACGGCGGCGAAGAGGGCGAAGAAGAGCACCGCGGGCAGCAGGTGCATCAGCACCTGGCCCACCGACACTCCACTCCCACTGCCACGAGAGACAGGCTTGCTGCGGCTCATCGGATCTTCTCCACCACGCGCAGGTGCGCGCTACGGGCACGGGGGTTGGCGGTAATCTCCTCGTCCGAGGGCGCGATGGCCTTGCGCGACACCAGGACGAAGTCTCCCTGGCCGCCACAGACGCACACCGGAAACCCGGGCGGGCACTTGCAGGCGCCCACCATGTCCCGGAAGGTCTCCTTCACCTTCCGGTCCTCGAGCGAGTGGAACGAAATGACGGCGGCGCGGCCCCCCACCTTCAACAGCCGGGGCAGCGCGGCGAGCAGCGACTCCAGGGACTCCAGCTCCTGGTTCACCGCCATGCGCAGCGCCTGGAAGGTGCGGGTGGCCACGTGAATCTTGTTGGGCCAGGCCTTGCGCGGCACGGCGCGCTTGACGGCCTCGGCGGCCTCCAGGGTGCGCGCGGGCAGCGAGCGCTTGAGCTCGCGGGCGATGGGCCGGGAGAAGGGCTCCTCGCCGTACTCCTCGAGGATGCGGCGCAGCTCCACCTCGTCCTCCTCGGCGATCAGCTCGGCGGCGGTGCGGCCCGTGTCGCCCATGCGCATGTCCAGCGGGCCGTCCTTCTGGAAGGAGAAGCCGCGCTCGGCCACGTCGAGCTGGGGCGAGGACACGCCCAGGTCCACCAGCACCCCGTCCACCGGGAGCACGTCCGCGGCCACCTCGAGCAGCTCTCCGAAGTTGCCCTGGCGGGTGCTGAAGGACGGGTAGCCGGCGAGCCGGGCGCGAGCGGCCTGGAGCGCCACCGGATCCCGGTCCACACCCAGGACGGTCGCACCCCGGGCGAGAAGCGCCTCGGTGTGGCCACCACCACCCAGTGTGCCGTCGATGATCACCTTCCCCGCTCCCGGTCGAAGGACGTCCACCGTTTCCTTCAGGAGGACGGTCTGATGGCTGAAGTCAGCCAAGGGGCGCCTAGACGAACGGGGCCCGCGCCAGCGCGAAGGCGGCCCGGGCATCGTTCATATGCGGGTAGAGCTCGAAGACATCGTGAGCGCCCGCGGCCCGGAGGATGGCGGCCAGGTAGGGGGACAGGCCGGACAGCTTGATGTCCCCGCCGGCCTTGCGGAAGGCCTCGGCGCGCGCCACCAGGGGCTTCACGCCGCGGTAGTCCAGGTGGCGCACCTCGGCGAGATCCACCACCACGTTGCGCAGACCCCGCTGCATGCGCTGCCCGAGCTCCTCGCAGAGCTGGGTGAGGTCCTTTTCCAGAAGCTCCCCCTCGAGCATGAGGGTCTCCACGCGCCCACTGGAGACCGCGCGGATGCCCTGTGCTTCGGCTGCCTGGTTCATGACACCACCTTCCCGGGTTTCCCGCTTCCCGTCGAAAATTCGGCCCACTACTGGCGCAGCTCGGTGAGCACGCGCATGACGTCCGCGCTGGAGGCTTCCTTGCGTGCCTCCTCCTGGGCCCTGGCCCAGCCCTCGCGGCTCCACAGTTCGATCACCTTCACCATCCCCGCCCACACCAGATCCTTCTCCAGCCCCGCGTGGGTGCGCAGCGACGGCGGAATGAGCACGCGCCCGAGCTTGTCGAGCGGGCACTCCTGCGCGCTGGCCACGTAGAGCCGCATGAGCGTCTTCACCCCCGGCTCCATCGGGTTGCGTTTGGCGAGAGCGGCTTCGAGCTGCTCCCACTCGCGCACCGGGTAGGCATGGAGACAGGGATCCAACGCCGTCGTGATGATGAGGCGCTCGTCGTACGAGCCCACGAGCGTCTCGCGCAGCCGGGCCGGGAGGCTGGTGCGCCCCTTCGCGTCGATCTGGTGCTCATAGACGCCTCGGAACACGCGAAGAAGTCCACCTTGTCAGCCCGGCCGATCCACATTACGCCACCCGTTCCCACTCCGATCCACTTTGGGCGGCGGAAAATACGCGTGGCCCCCTACCCGGTCAAGAAATGCAACAGGCCCGTACAGGTCCGTGTCGCGCGGGGGGAAACATGGACGGGCGGGGCCCGGATCTGCATAACTGCCGCCGCTGAGCGCCTGTGCAGGGCCGCTCACGCCCCGCATCCCGGCCGGAGGGCGGGGACCTCACAAGAAAATGAAGGTGCACGCATGAGCCGCTTGACTCGTCTGACGATTCTCTCCGCGATGACCCTGGGCCTGGTGGCCTGTGGTGGTGCGAAGCTCGGTGGAGGCAAGGAGGGCGCGGCCCAGGCCGCGTTCCAGGCCTCGCAGGCCGCGGATCGCGGCAGCAAGGCCGGAGCGGCCCTGGTGGAGCAGGCGCTGGCCAGCGGCGCCGCCACCGTCAGCCTCAAGACGAGCTGCGCCAAGGGTGGCAACGTGAGCCTGCTGCTCGACGGGAACAACACCACGACGGGCGGCGGCGTCCGCTACACCATCACCTACGACAACTGCAACCAGGACGGCAGGAACGAGTACAACGGCAGCATGGAGACCACGATCACGGCCACCATCGACCCGGACTTCACGGGCGCCGCGGTCGTCTTCGGCATGAAGGGCAAGCTGACCATCGAGGGGGAGGTCTCCGACTTCATCGACACGGACGTGCGGATGACCATGTCCGTCACCGCCACCTCGGCGAGCTCCGGCAACGTGAGCATGACGCTCGACGGCAGCATCAAGACCTCGGAG
This sequence comes from Archangium gephyra, assembly GCF_049060025.1. Taxonomy (GTDB): domain Bacteria; phylum Myxococcota; class Myxococcia; order Myxococcales; family Myxococcaceae; genus Archangium; species Archangium gephyra_A. The sequence goes on along the minus strand of NZ_JBMEQQ010000002.1, from coordinate 9,642,408 downwards.
GGCAACTACGAGTACGCCAACGAGTCCATCTCCATCACCGCTGGCGAGCTGCCGAAGGCCTAGCCGCCCGCCTGCTGTCGCTTTTCCGAGGCCGGACTTCCAATCTGGAGGCCCGGCCTTGCTTTTGCCCTATGATCCATCCGCCGAGTCATTCCAGGGGAGTACCGCTGCCATGAGCCAGACCGCGACGAACCGAGCCCACGGCGAGGTACGCCTCAAGGTGGCCTACAAGAAGCCCGAGGCGCTGCTGAGCGAGTACACGCGCAGCATCGGCCGGGGAGGCGTGACGCTGCAGACGCAGAAGAGCCTCCCGGTGGGAACGCGCTTCGTCTTCGAGATGCACAACCCCGGGGTGTCCACGCCGGTGGAGGTGCTGGGCGAGGTGGTGCGGGTGACGCCGCAGCCCAACGGGCGCTACATGATCACCGTGAAGTACGACCCGGGCCAGGACCGGGGCGGGCTGGACGCGGTGCTGCAGCGCGTCTTCGATCTGCAGGAGTTCGAGAAGCTGCGCCGCTACCCGCGCGTGCCGCTGCACCTGCCGGCGATGGAGGAGGAGACGCCCTTCGCGCCGCCCTTCTTCGTGCGCGACCTGTCGCGCGGAGGCGTGGGCCTGGAGGTGGAGGCGCCCGCGTTGCCGCCCTCGGTGAAGGTGGGCATGCCCTTCATGCTGGAGATGGACCTGACGCTGGGCACGCTCATGCTGCACGGAGAGATCGCCTGGACGTCCGCAGGAGGGCCCGAGGTGCTGCCCACCTTCGGCGTCACCTTCGGAACCCTGCAACCGGACACGACGGAGCGGCTGGAGAAGCTGCTCTCGCTCGAGTCCATGCCGCCCCCGCCATGGCGCGCCCGCGTCTGCTTCGGCATGGACGCGGTGATGCGCATGCCGTGAGGCACTACACCGCGGACAGCGGGTAGCCGGTGGCCTTCTCCACCGCCGCGAGGATCGTCTCGCGCAGCTCCACCGGATCGTACGGCGTGAAGAGCTCCAGCCGCGCCACCTTGGACAGGTGCTCCTGGAGCGCGTCACCCTTCACGGTGGCGCACAGCGCGCGCCGGGCCCGGTTGTAGGACTGGGCGTTGGCGTCGGTGGCGTACTGCCGCGTCATCGCCACCCGCGCCGCATCCAGCTTCCCGTCCACCGCCGCCTGGCGCGTGCGCGTCACCATCGAGTCCAGTGCGTACGCGTCCATCACGATGTCCGCCACCGTGGCCAGCACCTCCTGGCGCTGCTCCAGCTCCGGGCCGAACGTCTCCGCCGCCACCTTCAGCGTGTAGATCGCCAGGCGCTTGAGGTTCTCCGCCGCCTGCTCCTCCGCGGCCAGCGCGTCCTGCACCCGCGCCTTCGGCATCCGCCCCGCCACCAGATCCTCGTCCACCGCCTGCGCCACCTCGAAGAGCGGCAGCGTGCCCTTCATCGTGCGCTTGAGCAGCATCCCCGCGATGAGCATCCGGTTGATCTCATTGGTGCCCTCGAAGATGCGGTTGATGCGCGCGTCGCGATAGGCGCACTCCACCGGGTACTCCTCGATGTAGCCCGCGCCACCGTGGATCTGCACCGCGTCGTCCACCACGTACCCGAGCGCCTCCGAGCCGTACACCTTCATGATGGAGGACTCGATGGCGTACTCCTCGATGGCGGTGATGAGGCGCGCCGAGTAGTCGTCGGCCGTCTTGTCGGCCCCCGCCAGCACCGCGTCCACCAGGCCCGACGTGCGGTACGTCATGCTCTCCAGCGCGTGGATGAGCGTGGTCATCCGCGCCAGCTTCTCGCGGATGAGCGGGAAGCTCGCGATGGCCGTCTGGAACTGCTTGCGCTCCTGCGCGAAGAGCAGCGCGTTGCGCAGCTGCAGCTTCATGCCGCCGAGCACGCCCGCCCCCAGCTTGAGCCGGCCGTAGTTGAGGATGTTGAAGGCGATCTTGTGCCCCTTGCCCACCTCGCCGAGCAGGTTCTCCCGGGGGATGCGCGCGTCCTCGAAATAGAGCGGGCACGTGGAGGAGCCGCGGATGCCCATCTTGTGCTCCTCGGGCCCCACGGTGAAGCCGGGCGTGCCTTTCTCCACGATGAAGCCGGTGAACTTGTCGCCGTCCACCTTGGCGAACACCACGAACACGTCCGCGAAGGCCGCGTTGGTGATGTAGAGCTTGGAGCCGTTGAGGATCCACTCCTTGCCATCCGGCGACAGCACGGCCTTCGTCTTGGCCCCGAGCGCATCCGAGCCACTGCCCTGCTCCGTGAGGGCATAGGCCGCCACGAGCTCGCCGGTGGCCAGCTTCGGCAGGTACTTCTGCTTCTGGGCGTCGTTGCCGAACCAGACGATGGGTAGCGTGCCGATGCCCGTGTGGGCACCAAAGGACACGGACCAGGAGCCCTGCATGCTCATGGCCTCGGCGATGAGCAGCGAGGTGGTCTTGTCCAGGCCCAGGCCCCCGTAGGCCTCGGGGATGTCGATCATCAACAGGCCGAGCTCGCCGGCCCGGCGCAGCAGGTCGCGCAGCAGCGCGTTGTCCTTGGCCTCGATCTTGTTGGACTGGGGGAGCACCTGCTCGGTGGAGAACTGGAGCGCCGTCTTCAGATAGAGACGCTGCTCCTCAGTGAACAGCTCGGGCGTGGTGATGCGCACCGAACCCACGTCATTGAAGAGGAAGGCCCCCCCAACGGGGACCGTACCGGGACGAGCCTGCTCGAGCACTGCTGCCATTCGGAATCCTCCAGGAGCTTGCCTCCTCGCTCGGGAGGCAGTTGTGCCACCGCGCCGGGCAAGATATGGCGCGGTGCATCAGGGCGGTAGTAGCGACAGGCCCGCCCCTTCTCAACCGAGTTGGACTCGCGGAGGAAGTGACGCCATGAAGCTGCGCTGGAACGTGCTGGGAGCCGTGCTGTTGGGACTGGGACTCGTGGGCTGTGGCGCGACGGTGGGCGATGCCTGCACCACGGATGCCGAGTGTGGAGACAAGGGCTTCTGCATCAACAACCAGGCCTTCACGCCAGGGGGCTACTGCTCGCAGTCCTGCGTGCCCGGCAAGGACGACACCTGTCCCACCGGCAGTAGCTGTGTGAGCCAGGGCTACGCCTCGGACGTGTCCGCCTGCTTCCTGCGGTGCGGCTCGGACGACGACTGCCGCACGGGCTACCGGTGCCGGGGGGGCTTCCAGGACAACCCCACCTCCGTCTGCGTCGCCGCGGACTGAGCCCGCACGCCTGCCTTCCGAGACCCTACTGTCCCGCCGGAGGCTCCGGCCACGGCGGGGGCCCGGGGCGTCGGGTAGATGAAGCACAGCGTCTCGAAGAGGGGCTCGCCGGGCGCCACGTAGACCCCACTGAGCGCCCGCGCGGCCTGCGCCAGCTCCGTGCCGAACGAGGGCACGAGGCAGATGTCCTCGGAGGTGGTGAAGCGCCCCTTCAGCTTCCCCAGCCCCTTGCGCAGCGTGGCGATATCCTGCTTGCCGCCACGCACGGGGACGGAGGGGCCGTTGGCGTCGGGGCCCGGGAGCTTCCCCACGCTGGTGGTGAGCTCGAAGCCGTCCTGCCGCTGGATGATGCGCAGCTTGCCGGGAGCGGCCTCGGCGAGCCACGCCTGGAAGCCCTGCTCGTCGCGCAACACCAGCGGGTAGGCGGCCGGTGCGTCCGGGTGGAGCAACCACACCTCCCGCGCGGAGTCGCGCAGGACGGCGAGCAGCTCGGAGGTCTGCGCGAGGAACGTGTCCGCGTCGGGCACGAGCAGCACCCCCTGCTCCTTCACCCGCTCGCGCAGCCGGGCCTGGTCCTCGGGCCGGGAGGGCTCGAACCACTCCCCACCGAGCCGCACGGCCTCGCCCGCCAGCTCCACCCGCAGGACCTTCCCGGGCACGGGCTCGCCGTACACCTCGGCCGGAGCCACCTGGAAGCGAGCGTCCTCCGCGGCGAGCACCGGGAGCGGCGGCGGCTTGAGCGACGAGAGCGGCTCGGCCGGCTTCTCCTCCCTGCACCCCGCGGCCAGCACCAGGGCCAATCCCAACACCCGCTTCAGGCTCATGGAGTCCCCTGCTCCGCTCGCGGCGTGGCTTGGGGAAACGCGGCGGAGACACACGCACGCGGGGCGAGTCCCGCCTGCACGGCGTGCAGGGCGGCCGTGCTCGCCTCCTGGAAGAGGACCATGTCCTGGAAGCGGGCGGCGTCCGCGGTGTTCCCCGCGTCACGGATGTAGATGGCGCGCACGCGCCCGGGGAACTCCTCGCGGATTTGAGCGTAGACCTCCGGGTCCTTCTCGCCCGAGTCGCCCACGAGCACCACGGGGTGGGGGAAGCGATGCAGCAGGCTCCGGATGATGGGCTGCTTGTAGTCGGAGAGCGAGCGCGGCCCGAGGTCACGCAGGAACAGGCCGAAGCCCTCCGGGAAGCCGTGGCGGTCGAGGAATCCACCCACCCGGGGCAGGTACTGGACGGGCGAGCCGCTCACCAGCGCGAAGCCCGGCCGCGCCTCCGCGTTCGCACCGAGGCACCCGTAGAAGCCCGGCATGCCGGGGACGGCCTTCTGGGTCTCCTCGTCGCGCAGCAGCGCGTTGGCGACCAGTTTGTCCGGCTGCGTCACCTCGGAGATGGCCAGCGTGTCGTCGAAGTCGGAGATGACGAGGAAGGGGGCCGGGTCCGCCAGGATCTCCACGGAGGCCGTGGTCTTCGCGCCCGTCACGCTCGCCTGGGCGGAATGGCGGCCCGGGGGGAACGAGCCGCCTCCGGCCGGCTGGAGGGTCACCTGGAAGTTGCCATCCTCCCCGCTGGTGACGGTGGCCACGGTGCCCTGGAAGGAGACCTCCACCTTCGCGCCCTTCCAGTTGCGGGCCGTCAGGCTCCGCAGGTTGCGCGTCAGGGCAGAGCTCCCGTGCGGGGTCTCGGCGAGGACGCGCCCCTCGAGGGTGACACTCCCGGGGCGGCCGAGCGCCGGCGAGAGCAGCACCGTCGGGGCCGCGAGCACGGGGGCGGAGGCCAGGGCGAGGACGAGCGCGGCGAGGCGGATGGGGGCGTTCACCAGGAGATTCCTCGGGCAAGTGTTGAGCGGCGCATGATACGCGCGGCCACCGTTCCAGGAGGAGTGTCGCGCTACAGACCTGTTACGTCTGCCCCTCCAACCCCGGGGCGCACGCCTGGCTGGCCGCCCGGATCTCCAGGGACCGGACATCCGCCTCCTGTAAGTCGTGGCATCCGTTGAGGGTTGATGCTACGACCTCTCACTGATCTCGCGTCTCACGAGGGGGACATGCAAGACGGATCCGCATCACTCCAGCTCGCGGTCGGCGACCGGGTGGTCTACCCCAACCAGGGGGTCTGCCGTGTCTCGGCCATCGAAGTGAAGGAGGTGGCGGGTCAAAAGCTCACCTTCGTCACCATGCGCCGCGAAGAGGATGGGGCCGTGGTGATGGTGCCCCAGACCAAGGTGCTCTCCATCGGAGTCCGCAAGGTGGCGGGCCCCGAGGACGTCACCCAGGTCTTCGAGTTCCTGCGCTCCGACAGCGACAAGGCGGACCTGGACTGGAAGATGCGCGCGCGCACCAACCAGGACCGCATGGCGCAGGGTGGCCTCATCGGCCTGGCCGAGGTGGTCAAGGGGCTCCAGGTGCTCAGCGAGCTGCGCCCGCTGCCCACCAAGGAGCGTGAGCTGTACGACAACGCCCGGCACCTGCTGGTGTCCGAGATTGCCGCCGCGCTCAACACCTCGGACTGCAACGCCGAGGACGCCATCGACCTGGTGCTCTTCCCGCCCGGCCGCGAGCGCCCCAAGCGCACCGCCGCCGAGTTCGCGCCCCGTCCCGGGGAGGGCGACGAGGAGCTCGGCCTGGACGCCGACCTGCTCGGGCTCGACACCGAGCTGGACCTGCCTCCGGACGAGGAGGAGGCCCCCGCCGAGGAGGAGGAGGAGTCCTCCGAGGAAGCCGGCGAGGAGGACGAGGAGGGCGAGGCCAAGCCCCGCAAGAAGGCCGCGGCCATGCCCGCCGAGGGCGGTGCCGACGCCGCGCCCAAGAAGCGGGGCCGTCCGCCCAAGCCCAAGCCCGAGGGGGCCGAGGCCGCCGCGCCCAAGAAGCGGGGCCGTCCGCCCAAGCCCAAGCCCGAGGGCGCCGAGGCTCCCGCGCCGAAGAAGCGCGGCCGTCCGCCCAAGGCCAAGCCGGCGGAGGGGGCCGAGGCCGCCGCGCCCGCGCCCAAGAAGCGGGGCCGCCCGCCCAAGGCCAAGGCTCCCGAGACCGAGGAGGCCGAGGAGCAGGATGCCGACTTCGATGATGACGACATCGAGGCCGATGAGTGACACCCATCTTTCGAGGTGACGCCCCGTGATTCGCGTCGTGACGCTGGACTCCTTCGACGAAAAGCAGATCGCGAAGCTCTGCCAGACGCTCTATACGGCGTTCGGCGTGGGCAGCGAGCACTCCGGCCAGAAGGAGGTGCCCGCGGGCATGTCCGAGCCGCTGGATGCCGAGAAGCTGCTCACGGAGATGAAGGGCATCCGGGCCTATGAGGACGACAAGGTCCTCTTCATCACCTCGCGCAAGCTGAAGGAGCGCGAGCTGGGCGGCGGCAAGGCGCCCACTCCGGGTTTCGCCCAGTACAACCAGAGCCGGGCCATCATCAGCACCCACGGGTACAAGGACCTGGAGACGGCCTTCAAGCCCGTGGCCCGCAACGCGCTGCAGCAGATCGGCCACCTGTGGGGCCTGCACCACTGCCTGGATCCGCGCTGCTCCATGTATCCGCCCTGGACGCCTTCGTTCGCCGCGGGCGAGGCCACCTTCTGCACCTTCTGCCGCGACAAGAGTGAGCAGAAGCTCCGCCTTGCGAAGTCCTAGGTCCTTCCCGCGCGCCCTTCCCCTGCTGGAGCTGGGGGGGTTGCTGCTCGTCGCGCTCGCCTGTCTCGTCTTCCAGCTCCGCCTGCCCGGCCGGCTTGCCTCCGAAGCGGACTACCGCACGGTGGCCGGCTGGCTCCGCGCCGAGGCCCGCCTCGGTGACGCGGTGCTCCTCTTCCCGTGGTGGAGCGAGAGGGCCCGGCTCTACCTGCCGCCGGAGCTGCCGGTGTACGGCTACCTCGGCTCGGACAAGGACGACCTGAGCGCGCACCCTCGGGTGTGGGTGTTGGGCCAGCCGGAGCTGCCGCGCGCCGGTGAAGCGGACTTCCAGGCGGCCTTCCTTCCCCAGCGCACCGCCGTGGGCACCTCGCGCCGGGCGGGCAACCTGGAGCTGACGCTGTACGAGAACGGCCGCCACCGGCCCCGGCGCTTCGTGGCGTCGGAGGCGTACGTGAAGGCCCGCGTCTACCTGGAGGCGCGGGACGGCACGCGGCGCGACTGCCCCTTCGACGGGCGCGTGCACCGCTGTCCCGGGCCGCCGCACCTGTACGTGGCACCCGAGTGGCATGAGATCAACTCCGAGCCGCGCCACTGCCTGTGGATGCACGCGCCGGGCGGGATGCAGCGGCTGGTGGCCGAGTTCGACGGGGTGCCCGCGGGCACGGAGCTGCGGCTCGAGGGCGGCCTCATCTTCGAGTACGCCTCGCACCGCGACGCGCGCCTGAGCACCACGTATTACGGCGTGGAGGACGTGGCCAGCGGCGAGCCGTTGCTGGAGATCGCCCAGCCGCCGGGCCTGGAGGGCCTGCAGAAGGCGTCGCGCGCGCTGCCGCCGGGTGAGGCCCGCACGGTGAAGGTGTGGGTGCGGGCGGAGAATCCGGACAGGCGGCAGGTGTGCCTGGATGTCTTCGCGCTCGGAGACGGGGCGGTGGTTTCGAGGGAGGGCACATGACGGCGGGCCGGGCTCCGACGCGGGACGAGCGCTGGCTGGCGCTGGGGCTGTGGGTGCTGGGCTTCGTGGCGCTGTGGGCCACCGAGGCCGCGGTGGGCTTCACGCGCGACGAGAGCGTCTACTTCTACGCGGGCGAGGGTTATGCCCGCTGGTTCCAACAGCTCTTCCGCGAGCCCGCGCGGGCCCTGACGGACGCGGCCATCGTGCGCGCCTGGGACTACAACCACGAGCACCCGGCGCTGATGAAGGAGCTGTTCGGGCTCTCGCACCTGCTCTTCCACGAGACGCTCGGGTGGCTGCGCCCGGCGGCGGCCTTCCGGCTTCCGGCCTTCGCCCTGTCGGCGCTGGTGCCCGCCCTCACCTTCCTGCTGGGCAGCGCGGTGTACGGCCGCACCGCGGGACTGTTCGCGGCGCTCTCCTTCCTGCTCATCCCGCGCCAGTACTTCAACTCGGAGCTGGCCTGCTTCGACATGCCCATCGCGGCCATGTGGCTGCTGGTGGTGTACGCCTTCTGGCGCGCGCTGGAGGACAGGAACTGGGGCGTGCTGTGCGGCGTCTTCTTCGGCCTGGCGCTGTGCACCAAGCACAACGCGCTCTTCCTGCCCTTCATCCTCGCGCCCTTCGCGCTGTGGCGCGCGTGGACCACCACGGTGGACCGGCCGGATGCACGCGTCTGGCTGTGGCGCGTGCTGGGGCTCTTCGCGGCCGTGGCGGTGCTGTACGGGCTGCTGGTGGTGAGCCTCGGGCCCGAGGACTTCCAGCGGAAGTTCTTCCTGCTCAGCCCGCACACGCTGCTCTTCGCGGTGCTGGCGGTAGGTGCATTGGGAATGCTGCACCTGCTGAACGAGGTGCACCCGCCCTCGGCGCTCGCCCTGCTGCCGCTGGCCACCATGGCGGCGTTCGGGCCGGTCATCTTCTACCTGCACTGGCCCTACCTCTGGCACGCGCCGGTGGAGCGGACGGCCTGGTACCTGAACTTCCACGCCACCCACAACCACTACACCTGGTTCTACCTGGGCAAGCTGCTGCGCGAGCCGCCCTTCCCGCTCGCGTACGTGGTGGTGAAGACGGCGCTCACCGTGCCCACCAGCCTCTTCGTGCCGATGGTGACGGGCTGGTGGGTGCTCGCCGGACGCGCGGTGTTGAGCCTCTTCGAGCGCACGCGCTCCCTGGTGCGCGCGCCCTCGCTGGCCGAGAGCCTGGTGGGCCTCAACGCGGTGGCGGCCATCCTCATCATCAGCCATCCGCAGGTGCCGCACTTCGGTGGGGTGAAGCACTGGCTGCCGTCGATGCCCTTCCTGGGGATTCTGGCGGGCGTGGCGGTGACGCGGGGCTGTGAGGCGCTCCTGGAGCGGCTGCGCGTGCGCTGGCCAGCGGTGCCCCTGGCGGCGGTGGCGGCGCCCGTCTTCGCGCTGCTGATGCTGCCGGCGCTCATCGGGCTGGTGCGCGTGTTCCCGTACGGCACGAGCTACTACTCGGAGCTGGCGGGGGGCGTACCGGGCGCGGCGTCGCTGGGGATGCAGCGCCAGTTCTGGTCGAGCAACGTGACGGGAGTGCTGCCGTGGATCAACGAGCACGCCCCGCGCAACGCGCGTGTCTTCCTGCACGAGGTGAACGGCCTGTCGTTCCGCGACTACCAGCGCAACGGGATGCTGCGGAGCGACTTGCAGCCGGGCGGGCCGTCCGACTCGGACATCGCGGCGTACCAGTACCACCAGGAGTTCCGTGAGCACGAGATGAACGTCTGGCAGGCCTACGGGACGCGGACGCCGGTCACGGGGCTGTACCTGGACGAGACGCCGCAGGTGATCGTCTACCAGCGCCGCTGAGACATGACGCGGCGCGTAGGTGGAGGTCCCTGATTGTTCAAGGCGAGACGGCGAGCAGGCCCCCGGGGCAGGACTCCGGATTCCGGGCTAGGCTCGGTTCACGACCATGGTGGAAGTCATCAGGAGGGGCACATGACTCGGTGGATGAAAGCCGTAGCGGTGGTGGCGCTGGGCACGGTGGGCTGCACGCAGCAGCAGAAGCAGCCGGCGAGCACCGCGCGCGCGGAGCTGAAGATGGTGAGCGGCTCCGCGATGGAGATCATCCCGAAGGAGGGGCAGCACCCCTACTGCATGCTCTTCACGGTGTCGGAGAAGGGCATCATCCGGCAGCTCACGATGACGCGCGAGAACCGGTCGATCAAATGCGACGCCGGCAAGCGCATCTACAACTCGAGCTTCCGGGTGCCGGTGGAGGAGGGAAAGGTCCGGGCGTACATCATCTTCTCGGACCAGCGCATCCAGGCGGGCTCGGTGGCGCAGCAACTCTATGACCTGAGGGACAAGCCGCGGTTGACGGCGATGGACTTCCGGCTGCCGGGCTCGGTGTCGGTGGAGATGCTGGAGTTCACGCCGCAGCCGGGAGGCGAGCCGGTGACGGGAGCGGTGGTGGGCACCACGGACCTCGCCGAGGGAGGCCAGGCCGAAGGGAGCCAGACCGAGGAGGCCGAGGTGGAGGATCCGGGGCAGGACCTGGCGCCGCCGCAGGTGACGCCGCCGCCGAACGGAGGCGGGAGCGGCCCGGCGACGGCCACGGACGCCGTGAAGTAACGTCCCCTCTCCCTCAACTTCCCCTCTCCCTCCGGGAGAGGGACGGGGTGAGGGTGCCTGGGCCCGTCCTCCCCACTGCGACAAGGAGGGGGGCCCAGCGATCCGCTAGAACGACTCGCGGATCATCGCGAGCAGCTCCTCCTGGGTGCACGGGCGCGGGTTGCCGCGGTGCGAGGCATCCACGAAGGCCTTCTCGGAGATGCGGACCAGGTCCTTCTCCTGCACGCCCGCGTCACGCAACCGCAAGGGAATGCCGACGGTGGCGTTCAGCTTGCGCACCCGCTCGATGGCATTGCCCGCGAGCACCTCTTCACGCGAGTTCGAGGTATCGCCCATGGCCACGGCCACGCGGGCCAGGCGCGCGGTGGTGACGGGGCGGTTGAACTCCATGACCACGGGCAGGACGATGGCGTTGGCCAGACCGTGGTGCACACCGGAGATGGGCGTGAGGGCGTGCGCCAGCGCGTGGCAGGCGCCGAGCCCCTTCTGGAAGGCCATGGCACCCTCCATGGCGGCCACCATCATGTCGGTGCGGGCCACCAGGTCGCGGCCCTGCTCCACGGCCTTGGGCAGCGAGCGGGCCACGCGGGCAATGCCGTCGATGGCCACGGCGTCCGCGAGCGGGTGGAAGCCGTTGGACAGGTAGGCCTCCAGACAGTGCGTGAAGGCATCCATGCCCGTGGCGGCGGTGGGCCCGGGAGGCAGACCGAGCGTCAGCTCGGGGTCGCAGATGGCGGCCCTGGGCATGAGGAACGGGCTGAAGATGACCGTCTTGCGCCCGGTGTCCGAGAGCGTCGCCACGCCCGAGCGGCTCACCTCCGAGCCCGTGCCCGCCGTCGTCGGAATGGCGATCAGCGGAGGCATGTTGTCGCGCACGTACTGGTCCCCGCCCGTCGCGTCGTCGTAGCGCGACAGCGGAGGCTCGTGCGTGGTGAGCACCTGCACCAGCTTCGCCGCGTCCAGCGGGCTGCCGCCGCCAATCGCGATGATGCCGTCGCACTTGTTGGCCCGGTAGGCCTCCAGGCCCGCGAAGGCATCGCGCTCGGTGGGGTCCGGCTTCACCTCCTCGAAGGTGGCGAAGCCCACGCCAGCCCCCTGGAGCACGTCATACAGACGCTGGGCCAGTCCGGCCTTCACCACGCCCGCGTCCGTCACCACCAGGGGGCGCTTCATGTTCAGCCGCGCCACCTGCGCGGGGAGCCGCTGCAGGGCACCGGCCCCGAGGACGATCTTCGTGGGCCAGGACAGCTCGGTGATGCGCGGCTCGTTCGGCATGTCGAACGGTTTCATCGGTATCTCCTAAATGAGTTCCATGTAGCGCTCGAGCTCCCAGTTCGTGACGGCGCGCTCGTAGCGCCGCGCCTCCCAGTCACGCGTGCGCACGTAGTGGTCCACGAACTCGTCGCCCAGAATCTGCCGGGCCCGCTTCGACTCCTTCAGGAGCGTCACGGCCTCCCGCAGCGAGCGCGGCAGCATCGGCGCCTCGGCCGAGTACCCGTTGCCCGCGCACGGCTCGGGGGGCTCCACCTCGTTCTCGATGCCCCACAGGCCGGCGGCGAGGCTCACCGCCATGCCGATGTACGCGTTCATGTCCGCGGCCGTCTGGCGGTACTCCAGGCGCATGGACTTGGGGCTGTCACCGATGACACGCACCGCCGTGGTGCGGTTCTCCTTGCCCCACGTGGCCGACACGGGCGCCCACGTGTTCTCCACGCTGCGCTTGTACGTGTTCACCGTGGGCCAGTAGAGCGCGGTGAGCTCCGGCATCAGCTCCATCAAGCCGCCGATGTAGTGCCGCATCGTCGTGCTCATGCCGTCGCGGGACTCGGGGTCGTGGAAGACGTTCTCGTGGCTCTTGAGCGACCACAGCGACTGGTGGATGTGGCCCGAGCACCCCGGCAGCTTCTCGTCCACCTTGGCCATGAAGCAGGCGGTGAGCCCGTGGCGCGAGCAGATCTCCTTCACCACCGTCTTGAAGAGCGCCGCCTTGTCCGCGGCCTTCTCCAGGTCGTCGTAGCGGATGGCCGCCTCGAAGACACCCGGGCCCGTCTCGGTGTGGAAGCCTTCCAGCTCCAGCCCGAAGTCGCGGCACCCGTCCATGATGGCGTGCACCAGCGGCGCGTTGAGCGACGTGCGCAGCCACGAGTAGCCGAACATGCCCGGCGTGAGCGGCGTCAGGCGCTCGTACCCCTTCTCCTTCAGCGACTGCGGCGTCTCCTTGAAGATGAAGAACTCGTACTCGGCGCCGAACTTCGGCTGGTAGCCCATCTCCTTCGCCCGCGCGTTGATCTTCTGCAGGAGCTGGCGCGGGCTCGGCTCGAAGGGCGAGCCGTCCGGGTTGACGAAGTCCAGGAGGAAGGCGGCGGTGTCCGGCTCCCACGGGATGATGCGGCCGGTGGACATGTCCACCTTGGCCTGTCCGTCCGGGTAGCCCGTGTGCCAGCCCGTCACCCGCGTGTTGTCGAGCAGCTCGTCGGTGATGTCCCAGCCGAACACCACGTCACAGAAGCCGAGCCCGCCCTTGCACGCGGAGAGGAACTTCTCCACGGACACGTACTTGCCGCGCCAGACGCCGTCGATGTCCACTCCGCCGATCTTCACCTGGCGGACGCCGTTCTCCTCGATCCACTTCTGCAGCACGTCCATGTCGGACGGCTCACGCAAGGGCCTGACATTGCCGCGATCCTTGTCCTTGGAGCGCGCGCGCCTGCCCGCGGGCTGCGGCAGGGTGATGACCTTCGCCTTGGAACGGTTCGCCATTGGCCTCTTCCCTCTCCTTCGCCCGACGCCCATGACCGCGCCCGGCCTTTCCTCAAATCTCCGAAGGCAGCGTCGTCCACACTGCCTTCGTCTGGAGGTAACCCTCCAGGGCGTGATGGGACAGGTCGCTGCCCCAGCCGGACTCCTGCCGAAGGGTTCCGCCCTGCCCGGGGTCCACATGCTGGCCCTCGATGCGCAGCTTGAGCGCCGGAAGCTGGGGAGAGAGCGAGCAAGCGTCGGTCATGAAAATTCCTCGGGAGCCCGGGCGCGCACCGGCGGCACGTGCGGGCGTCAACAGGAAGCGGCAGCCGAAGCTAGGGACCGCCGTACAGGGCGGCAACCCGGCCCACCGAGAGGCGAGATGAAGAACGTTCTGCTTTTGAAAACTGGGGACGCGGCCCACGCCGTGAAGCTGAGCGTCGGTGATTACGAGCACTGGTTCGTCGAGTCGCTGGGGCGCGGAGGCTGCCAGTTCGACATCCTCCCTGTGCACCGGGGCGCCCGGTTACCGGACGACGCCTCGGGCTACGACGCGGTGATGATGACGGGCTCGCCAGCGTCGGTGACACAGTTGGAGCCATGGATGGAGCGCTCCGCGGAGTTCATGGTGAACGCGGCGGCCCACGGCATCCCGGTGCTCGGGGTGTGCTTCGGGCACCAGTTGCTCGCGTATGCCCACGGGGCGCGTGTGGTGCGCAACACCCACGGGCGGGAGATCGGCACCGTGGAGGTCGCACTGAGCGACGCGGGCCGCGAGGACCCGCTCTTCCACGGATTGTCCGAGCGCATCACCGTCCAGGCCACCCATGAAGACATCGTCGAGCACCCGCCGGAGGGGGCGACGGTGCTCGCGGGCAATGCGAACACGGCGGTGCAGGCGCTCGCCTTCGGGCCCCTCATCCGGGGCGTGCAGTTCCACCCGGAGGTCCACCCGGCGGCCATGCGGGCACTGATTCTCGCCCGCGCGGAGAAGTTGGAGGTCGAAGCAACCCACCGGGGCCACCCGCCCGGCGAGCGGGTGAACCGGCTGCTGGCGGGGATTGCTCCCTCGCCCGCCGGGCAGCGAATCCTGCGGAACTTCGTGGAGCGGTTCACCTGAGGGCGGGGCTGGGGTAGGTAGAGGGTATGGCCTCGCGCTGGGACTACCTCTTCGAGACGAAGCCCGTCCCCCTCATCGACCACATGCTGGAGGAGGTGGCGAAGCTGCTCGCCAAGGACCTCCAGCAATGGCCGCCGCCCGTCCAGGAGGTAGACCTGGACGTGGGGGGCCAGTTCGCGACGCTCTTCACCGAGCCGCCCCCGCGCCCCGCCCGCGCCGTCTATGACGAGGCGCTCCGGCTCTCGCGCTGGGAGCTGGCCCGGGAGCTGGAGGCGTACGACGACTACATGCGCAACAAGCGCTACCTGGAGCGGGGGCTGGCCCCCACCGACCGGCTGGTGCTGCTATTCCTGAACCGGTGGTTGGTGGACCACATGCTGGGCCTGGGTGAGGCCACGGAGGGGCGCGTCAACCGGCGGCTGATGTTGCAGTGTCTCGACCGCCTGGAAGCTCGCTTGAGGATGGTTCAGACGCCCTTCTCTTGAGACCCGCCCTTCCCTCTGCGATAAGCCGCTCATGCTGCAGCCCCACGAGCTCAATCTCCCGGCGGAACAACGCCGCAAGCGCCTCTACATCCTGGCGGGACTGTGGCTGACCGTCGTGGCGGTGCTGGTCCTCTTCCACTCGGTGCTGCTGCCCTTCGCGAGCGCCGCGTTGATCGCCTACCTGGTGCACCCGCTGGTGACGCGCCTCACGCTCGTCCAGGTGCGCGGGCGGAACATCCCCCGCTGGGTGGCCATCCTGCTCATCTACGCCCTGTTCTTCCTGGTGGCGTACATCTTCTTCGTCACCATGGTGCCGCAGCTCTACCGGGAGCTGGCGCGCATCAGCCGGGACGGGATTGCCTTCCTCAATTCGCTCACGCCCGAGCGCGTGCACGTGCTGGCCGACCGCGCCGAGGACTGGCTGCGGGCCAATGGGATTCCGCTGGCCATCGCCACGCCCGAGGACATCCGCACGGGCGTGACCAGCACGGGCCTGTCGGTGAACCTGGAGAAGACGATCCAGGACACGGCCATGAGCCTGTCGGCCTTGGGGCGCGAGCACCTGGGCGACATCGTCACGGTGTCGCGCAACATCATCACGTCGGTGGTGGCCGGCGTGTTCATGCTGTTCTTCATGCTGATGGTGGCGGCGTTCTTCTCCATCGATGCGCAGGCCATCGTGCGCTACTTCACGAGCCTGGTGCCGGCGGAGTACGCTGCGGACGCGAACCTGCTGCTCGAGCGCATCGACCGCTCGCTGTCCGGCGTGGTGCGTGGGCAGGTGACCATCTGCGTGGTCAACGGCATCCTGACGGGGATCGGGCTGGTGCTGTTCGGGGTGAAGTTCGCGTTCCTGCTGGCCACGATCGCCACGGTCTTCAGCCTCATTCCCATCTTCGGCACCATCCTGAGCTCGGTGCCCATCGTGCTGATCGCACTGGCGGACGGCTTCCAGAAGGGGTTCGCCATCCTGCTGTGGATCATCGGCATCCACGCACTGGAGGCGTACTTCCTGAACCCGAAGATCATGGGCTCGGCGGCGCGCATCCACCCGGTCATCGTGGCCTTCAGCCTGATTGCCGGGGAGAAGATGTTCGGGCTGGTGGGCGCGCTCTTCGCGGTGCCCGTGGCCTCCATCGTGGTGGCCTGCTTCGACTACGCCCGCGTCAAGGCGCAGCCCAAGCTGGGTGAGGTGCACCTCGAGCCGCCGAAGTAACCGAGGGGTAGACCCTCACCCCGACCCTCTCCCAGAGGGAGAGGGAGGAGTGGCTCAGCCCTGGCAGGCGGCCTCGCAGCGCGAGTCCCGGCAGAAGACGTAGCAGCGCCCACAGTCGAGCCCATCCGCTGGGCAGTTGTTGGTGCACCGCACGTTGCTGCAGTCAGGCCCGTCCTGCACGTGGGTGGGGTTGGTCCCCAGCCCACAGCAGGCGTTCCCCGTGCAATCCGAGTCCTGGTAGCAGATGCGGTTGGACAACGGCGCCGGGTTGCCCAGCGAGTCCGGGTCGATCGGCTCGCACCCGGCCAGCAATCCGAGCACCGCCCCCAGGACGAGGGCGGACAGAGACACAGAGCGGGTGCGGCGCATAGGTCGACTCCCTACCGGTGCTACCGGTTCATCGAGCCGAGGAATTCGGCGTTCGAGGCCGTCGGACGCATGTGCTTGAGCACAAATTCCATCGCGTCGATCGGCGTGAACGGGTGCAGTACCTGACGGAGCGCCGTGATCCGGATGAGGTCCGACTGCGGCAGCAGCAGCTCCTCCTTGCGCGTACCGGACTTGTTGATGTCCAGCGTCGGGAAGATGCGCTTCTCCATCAGCTTGCGGTCCAGGACGATTTCCGAGTTACCGGTGCCCTTGAACTCCTCGAAGATGACCTCGTCCATGCGGCTGCCGGTGTCGATGAGCGCGGTGCCGATGATGGTGAGGCTGCCGCCCTCCTCGATGTTGCGCGCGGCGCCGAAGAAGCGCTTGGGCTTGTGCAGCGCGTTGGCGTCCACACCACCGGAGAGAATCTTGCCCGAGGCCGGCACCACCGTGTTGTAGGCGCGCGCCAGACGGGTGATGGAGTCCAGGAGGATGCACACGTCGTACTTCTGCTCGACCAGACGCTTGGCCTTGTCGATGACCATCTCCGCCACCTGCACGTGACGCGTGGCCGGCTCGTCGAAGGTGGAGCTCACCACCTCGCCGCGCACGTTGCGCTCCATGTCCGTCACTTCCTCGGGGCGCTCGTCCACCAGCAGGACGATCAGGTAGACGTCCGGGTGGTTGCGCGAGATGGCGTGCGCGATGTTCTGCAGCAGCACCGTCTTACCGGCCTTCGGCGGCGCGACGATCAGGCAGCGCTGGCCCAGGCCGATGGGGCAGAACATGTCGATGATGCGCGTCGTCATCTCCGAGCCCTCGTGCTCCAGCTTGAGCTTGCGGGTCGGATAGAGCGGCGTGAGGTTGTCGAAGAGGATGCGCTCGCGGGCCGCCTCGGACTGGGGGTCCGTGAAGTTGACCCGGTCCACCTTCTGCAGCGCGAAGAAGCGCTCGCCCTCGCGCGGCTGGCGGATGGGGCCCGTCACCGTGTCGCCCGGCCGCAGGTTGAAGCGGCGCACCTGCGACGGCGAGACGTAGATGTCGTCCGGGCTCGGCTGGTAGTCGCTGTCCGCGCTGCGCAGGAAGCCGAAGCCGTCGCTGAGCAGCTCCATCACGCCCTCGGCGTGCACCTCGAACTTCTTGTCCGCGATGCCCGACAGCAGCGAGAAGATGAGGTCCTGCTTCTTCAAGCCCTGGTAGCCCTCGACACCGAAGTCGTGGGCCATCTTCGCCAGGTCGGTGATCTTCATCCGCTTCAGGTCATTGAGCTTGATGACCTGCATGGGGGCGCCGTCGCGCGTCACCTCGGTGACCACGGGCGTCTCGGCCTGCTCGGGAGCGGAGGGCTGCGCGGAGGGCTCCTCCTCCTCGTGCACGGCGTGGGCGCGGACCTCCTGGTACTCCTCGTCCCGCAGGGGATGGGAGGGCATCGGCGTCAGCACCGGGCGCGGCGTCTCGGCGACCACGGGAGACTCGGTCTCGGTCTCGACGTCGTCTTCCCGGCGGCTCGCCGTCCGGCGGCGCGCCGGCTTCTCGGTGTCGTCCCGGTCGGCCGTCTTCGCCCGCGCCGTGCGGCGCTTGGGCTTCTCCTCGACTTCGACGGGAACCAGGAGCTTCTCTTTGGGGGAACGGGCTTTGGCCATGATGGGGGGATTGCTGCTGGCTGGCGCCCTGGGGTACGCGGTAGGCGAAACACCCTCAGAGCGGCACTCGGGCTCCCTTCTTGCCGGGACCTCGCGAGTGGTGGAACCTTGTGCTGGGAAGAGATGGGGCTTGGAGGTGGGACAACAACCCTCATGAGCCGCCGCAAGAGGTTATTGACCACCTCCGGAGCTGTCAAGGCATCCTCGCTTCCTGCCCAGTCAGGCAGCCGACGCCCCGAATTTTTTCAGTCCAGCCGCCGAGCCTTCATCCGTGAACTCCTCGAAGACCGCCGACGCCGCCCGAATCGAGCAACTCCGCCGCGAGCTCGCCCACCACAACCACCGTTACTACGTGCTCGACTCGCCGGAGATCAGCGACGCGGAATACGACCGGCTCATCCGGGAACTGCAGGAGCTGGAGGCGCGGCACCCGGACCTCATCACGGTGGACTCGCCGACCCAGCGGGTGGGCGGCGCCCCCGCCGAGAAGTTCGAGAAGGTGGTGCACCGCGCGCCGATGCTCTCGTTGGCCAACGTCTTCGGCGACGAAGAGCTTTCCGATTTCGACGAGCGGATCCGCCGCCAGACGGGCCTGGCGCAGGTCGCCTACGTGTGCGAGCCCAAGCTCGATGGCCTGGCCATCACCCTGCTCTACGAGCAGGGCCGCTTCGTCCGGGGCGCCACCCGCGGGGACGGCACCGAGGGCGAGGACGTCAGCGCCAACCTGCGCACCATCCGCAGCCTCCCCATGGAGCTGCTGCCCCAGGACGGGGTGAAGGTGCCCGGCTCGCTCGAGGTGCGCGGCGAGGTCTTCATCTCCAAGAAGGACTTCAAGAAGCTCAACGACGCGCGCGAGCAGGAGGGCGAGCCGCTCTTCGCCAACCCGCGCAACGCCGCCGCCGGCAGCCTGCGCCAGTTGGACCCGCGCATCACCGCCTCGCGCCCGCTCTCCGTCTACCTGTACGAGTGCGTGCCCGGTGAGGGCGTGCCCGCCTTCCGCTCGCACGCGGAGAAGCTCGAGTACCTCAAGTCGCTCGGGCTGCCGGTGAACCGGTACGTGCGCGCGCCGGGGGTGGAGGGGGTGCGCGAGCAGTACCGCGCCTCCGTCGAGGGCCGCCATGCCCTGCCCTTCGAGGTGGACGGCATGGTGGTGAAGGTGGACGAGGAGGATCTGCGCCTGCGGCTGGGGCAGGTCTCCAAGAGCCCGCGCTGGGCGGTGGCCTACAAGTTCCCGCCCGAGGAGGAGGCGACCCTGGTGGAGGACATCCAGGTGTACGTGGGCCGCACGGGCGCGCTCACGCCGGTGGCGCACCTCAAGCCGGTGAAGGTGGGCGGCGTCACCGTCAGCCGCGCCACCCTGCACAACGAGGACGAGCTGCGCCGCAAGGACGTGCGCAAGGGCGACACCGTCTTCATCCGCCGCGCCGGCGACGTCATCCCCGAAATCGTGAAGGTGGTGGAGTCCAAGCGCCCCGAGGGCACCCAGCCCTTCGTCTTCCCCACCGAGTGCCCCGTCTGCCACGCGGCCGCCATGCGGGATGACGAGGGCACCATCATCCGCTGCACCGGCGCCACCTGCCCCGCGCAGCTCGTGGAGAAGGTGCGCCACTTCGCCTCGCGCACCGCCATGGACGTGGACGGCCTGGGCGAGAAGCTGGCCGCGCAGCTCGTGGAGACGGGGCTGGTGAAGAGCTTCGCGGACCTCTACCACCTCACCAAGGGCCGGCTGCTGGAGCTTCGAGCGCATGGGCGAGAAGAGCGCCGACAACCTGCTCTCCAACATCGAGCGCTCCAAGCAGACCACCCAGGCCCGCTTCCTCTACGCGCTCGGCATCCGCCACGTGGGCGAGGCCACCGCCAAGACGCTCGCCGAGGCCTTCCCCGACGCGCGCCAGCTCTTCGAGGCCAGCCTGGAGGACATCTCCCGCGTCAAGGACGTGGGCCCCACCATGGCCCAGGTCATCTACTCCTTCTTCCGCGAGCCGCAGAACCGCGAGGCCATCGAGGCGCTGCTGGCCGCGGGCATCACTCCGGCCGCGCCCCGCGCCGTCCAGGGCGGCCTCTTCGCCGGCAAGACGGTGGTCCTCACCGGGGGCATGAGCGGGATGAGCCGCGACCAGGCCAAGGAGGAAATCGAACGCCGGGGGGGCAAGGTGTCGGGAAGTGTCTCGCGCAAGACTGACATGGTGGTGGCGGGCGAGGACGCCGGTAGCAAGCTGAAGAAGGCACAGGAACTCGGGGTAAGAATCCTGGACGAGCAGGCGTTCCTCCAGCTTTTGCAGTCCGACGCCAGAGGGTAGAAGGGCCGGCATCATGGACAGGCGGCGAGCAAGCCTCCGGATTCGAGGCAAGGTGCAAGGGGTGTTCTACAGGGAGAGCGCCCGCACCGAGGCCTTGCGGCTCGGACTGACGGGCCAGGTGCGCAACCTCCCGGACGGGTCCGTGGAGGCCGTTGTCGAGGGAGCACCCGAGGCCATCGAGGCGTTCGTCACCTGGTGCCACCGTGGCCCCGTCCAGGCCCGGGTGACGGACGTGGAGCGCGCCGATGAACCGGCGCGTGGGGAGTTCAGCACCTTCACCGTGGAGCGTAGCTCATGACTCCCTATGCGCTGGCTTCTCTGCCGGCCATGTTGGGCATCAAGTCCGGCAGCAAGGTTTCCGTCATCAATCCCCCCCGGGGCTTCGTCCAGCGGCTCAACCCGCTGCCCGAGGGGGTGGAGTTCCTCATCACCGCCCAGACGGGCCTGGACGTCATCCTCTTCTTCACCCAGGACGCGCACGAGCTGGTCCAGCGCCTGCCCGCCCTCTCGCGCGCCATGGCGCTCACCGGGGGCATCTGGGTGTGCTGGCCCAGCGGCGAGGGCATCAAGACGTCCCTCTCCGAGGACTTCATCCGCCAGGCCGCGCTCGACATCGGCATGGTGGACAACAAGATCTGCATCATCGACAGCACCTGGACGGGCCTGCGCCTGGTGCGCCGTCCCCGGGGCCGTCTGGACAAGCCGGACCACCGGAAGCGGGCCCCCACCGCCCAAGCCTAGGGAGCGGGCGAGCTGCCGGAAGTCCGACATTTTCCATGTCTCGCCTTTACAGGTCGTATCAGGCGTGAAAACCTTTTGTTGTTTTCGGGCCTTGGAACGTTCCACCAGGGGTGGGGCGTTTGGGGTCCAAGTGGATTCTTGATTTTTGAGACGGGTGCGTTCCCAGGAGACCAGGGGGCGCCGCTGCATCGGGTCTCTATCGCCCCCCCAAGGCGCCCGCGGATGGGCTCCGACCGGGTGTGGAAGGAAGAGGACGGTCGGTAGGCGTGCCAGGGAACTCCGGAACGCTCGATTGGAAGTAAGTCCCCGCCCGGCAGGGTGCCCGCGGGGCCACATGAACTCGGAGGAGCAGGTTCTGGACCCCTCAACCCTCACCCGCGCGGAGACAGCCGGAGCCCGGAGACACGGGCCGTCCTGCGTTCGCGCGCACCGAGGGCCTGGGGCCACCTCTCCCCTCGCAGCGCGCTCGGAAGCGGGAGACGCCGTCGCCTCCCGTCCGCCGGAGCTCACGCATCCGCGCGCGCGCCCAGGATTCATCAATGAGCAGCATCCTCGTCATCAACGCGGCGGGCCGGGAGACCCGCGTGGCCCTCGTCGAGACCGGCCACATCGCGGAATTCTACCTCGAGCGTAAGAAGGACAAGGGCATCGTCGGAAACATCTACAAGGGCCGCGTCGTCCGGGTACTCCCGGGCATGCAAGCGGCCTTCGTGGATATCGGGCTGGAGAAGGCGGCGTTCCTCTACGTCAGTGACGTGGTCTACGACCCGGACTTCGCACGCGCCCAGTTCGAGCTGACCGAAGGCGAGCACGACGACGCCCCGGAAGTGCCCGAGGAGTCCGAGGCCATGGCCGCCGAGGCCGCTCATGACTCGGGCGCCGAGGTGGACGCCGAGGTCCACGAGCACGCCGCCCCCGGTGGCGAGGCCCTCCCTGCCGTCGAGGAGCCCGAGCAGCGTCCGGAGGAGCAGCGTGCCGAGGCGCCCGCCGCCCAGACCGAGGCGCCCGCTGCCGTGGCCGCCCCGGCCGAGCCGGTGGCCGCAACTGCCCCCGCCGAGCCCGTGTCCACTGCCGCTCCGGCCGTGTCCGTGGCCGCTCCGGCCGAGCCCGTGTCCGTGGCCGCTCCCGCCGAGCCGGTGAGCGTCCCCGTGGCGCCGGTGGAGTCCGCGCCCGTGAGCGTGGAGGCCCAGACGGCCCCGGCCATTCCGGAGGCGGGTTCGTCGATGCACACCACCGAGGGCTCCGTGGCCCTGGCGCTGCCGCCCGAGCCGGCCACCGTCCCGAGCGAGCAGCAGGCCGCCGTGGCCCCCGCCGCTCCGGCCGAGGCCCCTGCCCCTGCTCAGCGTCCCGAGCCGGCCGCCGGTGAGCGCCGGGCTCCGCGTGAGAACCGCGAGGCGGCTCGCGAGGCCCGTGAGGCCCGCCGCGAGCAGAAGGATCGCGACCGCGAGAAGGACCGGGAGAAGGACAAGGCCCGCAAGCAGCGCGACGAGCAGCAGCGCAAGCGCGACGAGGAGAAGTCCAAGCCGCGCAAGACGGCGAAGATCGAGGAGCTGCTGAAGGTGGGCCAGGAGGTCGTGGTCCAGATCTCCAAGGATCCCATCGGCACCAAGGGTGCGCGCCTCACCTCGCACATCTCCATCCCGGGCCGCCACCTGGTGTTCATGCCCACGGTGGACCACGTGGGCATCAGCCGCCGCATCTCCAACGAGAAGGAGCGCAAGCGGCTGCGCGAAATCGTGGACCGGCTGCGTCCGCCCGGGACGGGCTTCATCGTGCGCACGGTGGCCGAGAACGTGCCGCAGGAGAAGCTCGAGACCGACATCCGCTTCCTCATCGAGGTGTGGAACCAGGTGGTGCGCCGCAACGAGAAGCGCGGTGGCCCCGGCCTGCTCCACCCCGACCTGGATCTCATCCTGCGCGCCACGCGCGACCTCTTCGCCCATGACGTGGAGAAGCTCGTCGTCGATGACCGCGAGGAGTACGAGCGCATCCTCGGCTTCGTGAACGCGCAGGACCCGGCCCTCAAGGACCGGGTGGTGCTCCACGAGTCGGACGAGCCCATCTTCGACGCCTACGGCATTGAGCACGAGCTGCAGCGCGCCACCCAGCGCAAGGTGTGGCTCAAGAGCGGCGGCTACCTCATCATCGACCAGGCCGAGGCGCTCACCGCCATCGACGTCAACTCGGGCCGCTACGTCGGCAAGAAGAGCCTCGAGGAGACGATCACCAAGATCAACGTCGAGGCGGCCAAGGAGATCGTCTACCAGCTCCGGCTGCGCAACATCGGCGGCATCATCATCTGCGACTTCATCGACATGGAGAAGCCGCAGAACCGGGACAAGGTCTTCAAGTCGCTGCAGGAGGCGCTGGGCCGGGACAAGGCCAAGACGAACGTGCTGCGCATCTCCGAGCTGGGCCTGGTGGAGATGACGCGCAAGCGCGTGCGTGAGTCCATCGGCCGCGTGCTGCACGAGGACTGCCCGTACTGCGACGGCAAGGGTTTCGTGAAGACGGCGACCACGGTGGCCTACGAGCTCTTCGGGGAGATCCGCCGCGAGGCGCCGGGCTACAAGGACCCCACGCTGGTCATCAACTGCAACGCCGAGGTGGCGCGGCTGCTCCAGGGCGAGGAGCGGCAGGAGCTGCGGCACCTGATGGACCGCTACAACAAGTCCATCCAGGTGAAGGCGCAGCAGAACTACCACCGCGAGCAGTACGACATCTACGGCCGCAGCGCGCAGGGCGGGGACCACAAGGTGGCCTCGTCACCGGGCTCGGGTGATGGCGAGCTGTCGATGCAGCGCCGGCCCGAGAGCGGCGGAGGCGAGCGGAGCGCACGCGAGGGTGGCCGCGACCGTGACCGGGGTGGTGGCCGCGACCGCAACGAGCGCGGTGGTGACAGGGGTGGTGGCCGCGACCGCAACGAGCGCGGTGAGCGCGGTGGTGACCGGAGTGGTGGCCGCGACCGCAATGAGCGCGGTGAGCGCGGTGGTGACAGGGGTGGTGGCCGCGACCGCGACCGCAACCGAGGCGAGCAGCAGCGCCGGCCCGAGCAGCGCGAGGGGCGTGGACAGCAGCAGCAGGCGCAGCAGGGCCAGGCAGGCGAGCAGCCGAAGTCATCCAACGGCGGCAACGAGTCCGGCGGCAACACCTGAGCCCGACCTCCCCTCTCCCTTCGGGAGAGGGACGGGGTGAGGGTGCCGGGCCCGCTGTGGAGCACCCACCGCGGGCCCCGAGCCCCCCTCCCCCTGGCCGAGCCGCCCCGGCATTGGCTAGCCTGGGCGTCCCCCGGATGCGGCCCTTCACCCCCCTCTTCGTCAAGCGACTGCGCACCAGCGCGTTTCAATGGGCCCGGCGCACCTGGGCTCCGCTGGAGCGGACGCGCACGGGCCGCTTCGCGAAGGACACCTTTCAGGCGGTGCGCGGCCTCGCACGAGGCTTCCAGGGCGAGAACATCCGCCTGCGGGCCGCGGCGCTCACCTACATCAGCGTCTTCTCCCTGGTGCCGCTGCTGACGGTGGTGGTGGCCCTGCTCGGGGCCTACCACCAACAGGAGATCCAGCATCGCCTGCGGGAGCTCGATCTTCGCGGTGATGGCCCCCGGCGTGCGCGAGGAGTCGGCGGCCTTCCTCGAGGGCTTCCTGGAGCCGGGCCACACGACGGCCATCGGAAGCGCGGGCTTCCTCGGCCTGCTCTTCTCGGCGGGCTCGCTGCTGCACAACATCGACGTCTCGCTGAACGAAATCTGGGGCGTGAAGAACCACCGCTCCTGGCTGGTGCGCGGGCTCATCTACGCGGGGCTGCTGCTGCTGGGGCCGCTGATGCTGGCCATCTCGTTCACGGGGTCGGGCGTGGTCCGCTCCTTCCTGGAGGGCACCCACGCGCCGCTCGTCGTGGACCTCTTCGAGCTGCTGTTCGGCGCCCTGTCTCCCCTCATGGCGGCGAGTGGGCTCACCCTGCTCTACTACGTGACGCCCAACACCCACCTGCGCCTGCGCTCGGCGCTCGCGGGCGGGCTGGTGGCGGGAGCGGCCTGGAGCGTGGCGCGGCATGTGTACACGGGGATCGCCGCGTACAGCTTCCGCCACAACCCGCTCTACGCCTCGCTGGGCGCCCTGCCCATGTTCCTCGCGTGGCTGTACGTGGACTGGCTCCTGTTCCTCATCGGCGCCCGCCTCTCCTACGCGGTGGAGCACGCCACGTTCCGCGACTCGCTGTGGGCCTTCGGCGCCCACCCTCGCGCACGGGAGTTGGTGGCCGCCCGGGTGGCCCAGGAGACCACGCTCGTCTGGTTCGACGGCGCGACGCCTCCCCTGCCCCGGGATCTGGCCCTGCGCCTCCGGGTCGCCGAGGCCCTCGTCGACGAGGTGGTGGACGACCTCGAACGGGCGGGCCTGGTCGAGCGCCACCGGAGGGGAGGCATCCTGCCAGCCCGCGCTCCGGCCGAGCTCACCCTGGCCGACCTGACACTCGCCGTCCACGGCGTCTACAACCCCGTGGAGCCCGGAGCCCACACGACTCCACGAGCCCCCGGTTTCGAGGTCCTGGACGCCTTCTTCCAGGAGTCGGACCGTGCGGGCCTGGACGTGCTGCGCCGGACCCGGTGGGTGGACCTCGCCATCCTGGTGCGCCCGGGCCTCGCGGAGGCCCAGGTGGCCACCGCCTCGACGCCCGCTCCAGCCGAGGACGTAGCGGGAAGCGGAAATCCGTAACGTTTCTAAGAGGTTGGCGGTCCTCGCGCCTTGCGTGCCGCCCCCGTTCTGTTATGTTTTTGGGATTCGACTACGGGCCAAGCGCCCTGTTTCCGAGGAGTCAAGCGGTTTGCGGGAGCGTGCGATGCTGAAGTCCGATCTGATCAACGTCCTCGTCGGCAAGAAGGGGATGACGCAGAAACAGGCCGAGGCCACGGTCGAGACAATCTTCGAGTCCATGAAGGAGGCGCTCTGCCGCGGGGAGAACATCGAGATCCGCGGCCTGGGCGCCTTTCATGTGAAGAACTACCAGGGCTACCAGGGCCGCAACCCCAAGACGGGACAGATCATCCCCGTGAAGCCCAAGCGGGGCCTGCTGTTCCGCACGGGCAAGGAGCTGCGCGACCGGGTCAACCGGCCGGCCCCCCAGACCCCGCAGTCCGACATCTCGTTCGACCCCAAGAGCGGCAGCGGCACCTACTAACCCCCCCGCTCAACGCCCCAGGGGCACGGGTGACAGCCGCCCCAAGGGGCGGATCTGCAGGTTCATGTCCAGCTCGCCATAGGTGAGCACCGCGACGTCCGGGAAGGCGCCCTCGCACAGCTTGCGCAGGGTCCGCCGGACGTCGGGCGCGGTGAGCAGCACCGTCTGTCCGCCCGTGGCGAGGTGCTTCACCCCCTCCAGGATCTCCGCCACCCGCTCGGGCGAGGGCGCCGGCCCACGGGGCCCGCCGGAGCGCAGCGTCTCCTCGATCTCCGGATCCACCAGGTAGGCGAAGAGCGGCCCGGATGGGGCGAACTTGTGGCTGAGGTAACGGGACAGCGCCTGGCGGCAGCGCTCGGCCAGGGCCGTCGCATCCCCCTCGGTCGTGGGAGCCACCAGCGCCTCGAGGATGGCGCGCATGTTGCGGATGCTCACCTGCTCCTCCACGAGCTTGCGCAGGACCTCGGTGAGCAGCGGCAGCGGGACCTTCTGGAGCGCTTCCTTCACCAGCGTGGGGGCCTGGGCCTCGAGCCCGTCCAGCAGCCCCTGCACCTCCTGGATGCCGAGGAACCCCGCCGTGCGGGCGCGGATGATGCTCCGCAGGTGCTCGGCGATGAGCTCCCCCGCGTTCCGAAGCGGCACCTGCGCCATCTCCAGACGTGCACGCGCCTCCGCCGGCACGCGGCTGATGAGTTTGCCGGTGGAGGGCTCCATCGCGGGCTCCGCCTTCAGCTCCAGGAAGGCCAGCTCCTCCGGCTGCGCCAGCGCATAGAGTGCTCCGGGCACCACCTGTCCCATCGCCGCGGGCACCTCATCCATCAGGATGCGGTAGCTGCCCGCTGGCAGATAGGCGGCCTCGGTCCGCACCCGGATGCCCGGCACACGCACGCCCAGCTCGTAGAAGAGCTCGTCCCGTACCCGGTTGAGCACCTGGTGCACGAACGCGCCCCCCTGCTCCTGGGCCAGCGGGGTGAGGTCCGGCGCAAGGTCCACCGTCAGCGGGGCCACGCCCACCGGGGCCACCGTGCTCTCGGGAGGCGCTCCCGGTCCGCCCTGCGCCGCCTCCCCTGCTTCGGATTTGCCCTCGGCCTGGGCCATGGCGGCATCCTCCTCCGCCGCGGCGGCCTTCATCCGCGCGAGGGAATGCGCGAGTCCCCCCAGGGCCGCCCCCAGCCCGAGAAACGTCAGGTGCGGCATCCCCGGCATCGCGGCGAGGGCCACACAAAGCGCGGCCACCACCCAGAGCGCCTTGGCCTCGCCGAAGAGCTGCGCGCCAATCTCCGCGCCGAGCGAGTCGTCTTCCTTCTCCGAGGCCACGCGCGTGACGACGAGGCCCGCCGCCACCGCGATGCACAGGGAGGGAATCTGCGACACCAACCCGTCACCGATGGCGATGAGCGCGTAGGTGGAAGCCGCGTCCGCCATCGTCATCCCGTTCTGCAGGATGCCGATGCAGATGCCGCCCAGGAGGTTCACCGCCACGATGACCAGACCGGCGATGACGTCTCCCTTCACGAACTTCATCGCGCCATCCATGGCGCCGAACATCTGCGACTCGCGCTCCAGGTTCCGGCGCCGGCGGCGGGCCTGTGCCTGATCAATGGCGCCCGCGCGCAGGTCCGCGTCGATGGACATCTGCTTGCCCGGCATCGCGTCCAGGGTGAAGCGCGCGGAGACCTTGGCCACGCGCTCGGCGCCCTTGGCCACCACGAGGAACTGCACCAGCGTGAGGATGGCGAAGATGACCGCGCCAACGACGTAGTCCCCCCGCACCACGAACTCGCCGAAGGCCTGGATGACCTCTCCCGCATGTCCCTCCGCGAGCGCCAGCCGCGTGGACGACACGTTGAGCGCGAGCCGGAAGAGCGTGGTGAACAGCAGCAATGTCGGGAAGGACGTCACCTTCAGCGCGTCCCGGGCGTAGAGCGCCGCCACCAGCAGCGCCACCGCCGCCGCCAGGTTGATGGCCAGCCCCAGGTCCAACAGCCAGGGCGGCAGCGGGATGATCAACGCACCGAGCACCGCGACCATCGCCGCCGCGAGCACCACGTCCGAGGACTTGCGAGCCCTCATGAGAATCTTCATCAGTCGGTTCATGACGTCTGCCTCCGTGGATGGTCGTCCACGTCCTGCGACTCCTGCGCTACCCGGAGGACCGCCGCGGCGGCCTGGTACAGCTCCTCGGGGATCTCCTCCCCGACGTCGTAGTGGATGAGGCTGCGGGCCAGCGGCACGTCCCGGACCACCGGGACTCCGAGCCGCTCGGCCTCACGCCTCAGTGAGAGCGCGTCCGCCTCCCGCCCCTTGGCGACGAGGTAGGGCGCCTCACACTCTTCCGTGGCATAGCGGAGCGCGATCGCGATGTGCGTGGGGTTGACGACCACGACGCTCGCCTTCTGCACTCCACGTGCCGGACCTCCCGCGGCCAACTGGCGGTGCAGCGCCTTGCGTTGGCCCTTGTGGTGCGGGTCGCCCTCGCTCTCCTTGTGCTCCCGCTTCACTTCCTCGCGCGTCATCATCAGGTCCTTCACGTGCTTGCGGCGTGCGAGTGCGTAGTCGCCCACGCCCAGCACCACGAGGACCCACGTGAGCCGGAGGGTGAGCGGCCCGAGCCGGCCCAGGATGTGCTCCAGCCCCAGCGGGCCCTCCAGCCAGGCCGCGCGGAGTACGTCCGGTCCGGCCTCCACGGCCGCGCTCCAGAGAAGCCACACCACCACCGCGGTCACGAGCAGCGCCTTGCCCAGTTCGATGAGCGGTCTCAGGCTGAAGAGCTTCTTCAAGCCCTCCGCCGGGTTGATGCGCTCGAGCTTCGGCATCACGTGCTCCGTGTTCAGCTCGAAGCCCACCGTGGCCACGGACACCGCGAGAGATGCCAGCAGTGCGCCCCCGAGCGCGGGGCCCACCAGGAGCGCCATCAACCCCACTGCTTCCTGCAATGCGCCCGTCGGCTCCTGGTGCAACATCAACCGGGCCGTCCACTCCTTCAGCCTCGCGAAGCCCGTGGGTGCCGACGCGGTGAGGCCGAGCAGCCCTCCGAGTGTCACCACGCTGGAGGACAGCAGGCGGCTGCGCGGAATCTGTCCCTTGCGGCGCGCCTCGCGCAGGCGCTTCGCCGAGGGTTGCTCCGTCTTCTCGCTCACCGCGCCACCTCCCCGAGCCGGAACAGCGCGCCGTCCACCGAGAGGAAGCCCGCGAGCAGCCGCTCACAGAGGATGCCCACCGCGAGCCACAGCAATGCGCCTCCCGCCAGGATGCGCAGCGGCGCTCCCAGCTCCTGGAGGTTCACCTGGGGGGCGGCGCGCGACACCATCCCCAACAGACAGTCCACCGCCATCACCGCCGCGGCGATGGGTGCTCCCACCGCGAGCCCCGTGGCCATCGCGCCCCCAGCGAGTCCCACCACATGCATCACCGCCGCCTCGGTGGGCACGTACGCGCCGAGCCTCACCCACCCGAAGCCACGCACCAATCCGGAGAGCACGACGGGCATCAGCCCTCCCGTCACCACCAGTCCGACGAGGAGCTGGTAGAGCGCATCTCCCGTAGCGGATTCGCGCGTCCCGGCCACGGGCAGGCTCGCCTCCGCCGAGGTGCCCCGGAACAAGTCGATGAAGCGCCCGCCCATCCGCGCCGCGTCGAAGGGCAGCGCCGCCACCAATCCCACGGACGTGCCGTAGGTGAGTTCCTTGATCGCCAGGGCGGCCAGTTGCATCGGTGTCTCCACCGGCTCCGGCAGGGACACTCCCGCCACATGGTGCAGGAAGAGCGCGAGGCTCAGCACCAGGGCGAGCTTCACCGTCGTCGGCGCCGCCTGTCCCCCCAGGAGAGGGCAGAGGAAGGCCACTGGCAGCAGCCGCGCGGAGCACAAGGCCACCGCCAGCACACCCGGCCCCAGGGGCTCGAGCTGTGCGCGAAGCAGCTCGAGGGTCACCCGCCCACCTCCGCGATGACTCGCAGGACTCGATGCGCGAAGAGCGTGAGCTGCCCGGCGATCCACGGTCCGGCCACCACCAGGGCCAGCACCGCCGCGCACAGCTTGGGCACCACCGTGAGGGTGCTCTCCTGAAGCTGCGTGGTGGCCTGGAAGAGGCTCATCAGGAAACCCACCACCAGGCTGGCTCCGATGGGCGGCAGGGAGGCGAGCACCATCAACAACAGCGCCTCGCGGCCCAGTGCGAGCAGGACGTCCTGGGTCATGGCATCACCGGTAACCGAGGATGAGGCCCCGAGCGAGCAGCGCCCAGCCATCCACGGCCACGAAGAGGAGGATCTTGAAAGGCAGGCTCACCTGGCTCGGTGACAACGACTGCATTCCGAGCGCGAGCAGGATGTTGGCGACGACCATGTCCAGCACCAGGAACGGGAGGAAGACGAGGAAGCCAATCTGGAAGGCCTCCGTCAGCTCGGTGATGACGAAGGCCGGAATGACCACGAAGAGGTCTTCCTCGTGGACCTGGTCCGCCTCCTCGGGCGGCCGCAGCTCGCGCGCCAGGTCCAGGAAACGGGCCCGCTCCTCCGGGCTGCCATGCTTCACCAGGAAGGCGCGCAGCGGCTCGGTCACCCTCTCCGCCGCGCTGATGATCTGCGCCCCGGAGCCGACGTCCTGGTAGACGGCCTGCCCCACGTCGTACATGCGCTCCATCACCGGCGCCATGATGTGCCCCGTCAGCACCGCTGCGAGCCCCGTGAGCACGATGGTCGGCGGCGCCTGCTGCGTTCCCATCGCCGAGCGGGCCAGTGACAACACCACGGCGATCTTCGAGAAGCTGGTCAGCATCAGCACCGCGAAGGGCAGCAGCGACATCAGCGCCAGCATCCCCATCATCGACAGCGGGCTGCCAGCGAAGGACATCTGCGAGAGCGGCGCCTCCGCCGAGGCCAGCCCGGGAACGAGCGCGCCCGCCACGAGCAACGCGCGGCTCATGACAACGTCTCCTTCTCGTAGGAGCGGGCCACCGCGCGCCGCTTCGACCGGGTCTTCACTCGCACGGGGGCGTGCGCCCGGCGGATCTCCGCGAAGGAGTCTCCAAAGGCCACGAGGTAGCGGCTCCCCTCCACCTCCACCAGTGCCAGTCCACAGCGCGGCGACAGGCCCGTCCTGGACACCACCCGCATGCGCTCGGTGAGTGCGAAACGGACGTCGGCCCGTCCACGCCGCACGAGCCACCACCCCAGGCCCCCCAGGGCCGCGGCCCCCAGCAGCCCCCGGGCCAACACAGCCGCCGACACGCCGCCCAACTGGGCCAGCGCGGACAATCCGAGCACGAGCCCAAGCGCCAGGAGCAGCTTGTTCCGCGGAGACATGGAGTCGAGCAGGGTCTTCATGGGCGCGCTCATGGCAGCAGGGTGAGGATGCGGGCCCCCACCTCGCCCTCGATGTCCACGAGCTCCGCCCGAGCCACGGCCCGATCGCCCACGCGCAGCAGCACCGGCTCGCTCGCGTTGATGTGCAGCGGCAGCAGCGCCCCCGGCTTCAACCCCGCCAGCTCCGAGAGCGGCAGCAGCAGCCTCGTCAGCTCGATCTCCACTTCCACCGGCAGCGGGGGCATTCCCTCGCTCCGCTCGATTACGGTCGCCATGTCCGACTCCTGGAAAAGTCCGCGCTTGCGCGCGTGGTTCAACGAGAAACCCTCGGGAGTGAAGTCACCCGTCAGCTCGAAGCCGCGCAGGACGATGCGCCCGAGGCCCGACAGCTCCGTGCCCTCCCGGCGCAGCCCCTCGAAAAGAACGACGTCTCCCGGCCCGAGCGACTCCAAGGCCTTGCCCGGCAGGGACGTGCAGCCCACGAAGCAGCGGGCCTCCAACCGCGCCGCCAGCACCTCGGGTGCGAGCGCCGTGTCACGCTCCGCTGGCAGCTCCTTCAACGCCCCCTCCAGCACCACGGCGGGAAGTACCAGCCGCCCACCCGCCGTCGTCTGCCCCACCGTCACCGTCAGCTCCACACCCAGGTGGCGCTGCCGGGCATCGAGCCGCGCCAGTGCCTCCGTGCGATTCATCGTCACCGCGACGAGACGCGGACCGAACCGCCGGTGCAGCTCCTCCTGGCCGCGCAGCGCGTACAGCGCCGACAGGCCCAGGAAGGCGAAGGAGGCCTCCTCCAGGCGCGTCAGCTCCGTGATGGGACCGGGCTTCGTCCCCGCCCCCGCCAGGCGCTCCAGCGCGGCGAAGAGCACCGTCGGCTCCAGCTCCAGCACCGCCGTCCCCCCCGTCGCCGACAGGTCCACCAGGGCGAAGGCCGCCGTGTGCGCCAGCCCCGCCGCCGGCATCACCACCGCCTCCAGCAATCGCGCCTCCGCTCGGACGGGGCACCCCAGCTCCCGGCCGAGCGCCTCGCACACCCCCTGGAGCGCCTGCCGCGCGAGCCGCACCACCTGGGGCCGCTCGTTCAGCGTCACGTGGGCCCGCGACAGCCGGCGTGTACCGAGCCGGCGCAGCTTCATCGGCTTCAACGTCGTGGACTGACTGCTCTCTCCGAGAGGACTCTGCATGGTTCGCTCCGTGCGGCGGACGCACTGCTCCTGTTCACGGCCGATGCCAACGGCCGTGCCCGCGAAAACGAGGGGTTGGATGTCAGGGGCCGTCCCGGCTCGGGACGGGGTGTCTCAACGCGTGGCTTCGCGGATGAGCCGCTCGGCCAGGGCGCACACCGCCGGGGTGGCCGCAGCGCCGGGCGGTTCCACCTGGCGCTCCGGGAAGAGGCTGCGGTGATAGGGCGGCAGTCTCCGGAAGAGCTCCCGCCCCAGTACCTCTGGAGCCTCCTCCATCACCGCCCGCAGCCGCGCCGCGGCATCCGGCCGCACTCCGAATTCCACCGCCACCCGTGCCTGCCGCCTCGCCGAGGAGAGCGCGGAGAAGCCCGCCAGGTGGTTCTTCGCCTGCCTCACCTCCGGCTCCCGCAAGCCCTCGAGCAGCGCCCCCGCCCGCTCCCGCCCAAAGACGAGCGCCACCAGGGCAATCCGCTCCAGGGGCAGCGAAACAGGAGTCGGGCCCTTCACCGGCTCCGGATACGTTGGCTTCCTGGCGGGCTCCGGCGGCGGACTCCGGGGAGCCCGGACCGCCACCGTCGGCTCCGGCCCTGGCGTCTTCGCGCCAGGACGTTCGATGCGCGTCACCTCCATGTCTCATCCCCCCACAAGCTCACGCCACCTTGCGCGCGGCCCCAGGTGTCACCACCGGGCGCGCGGGGGCCGGTGGCGCCGCGGGCTTCGCTTCCGCTCTCGCCCGGTAGTGCCGCAGACGCAGCGTCATGAGGATCAACCCCACCGAGAGCCCCGTCACCGCCAGGGACAGCACCGCCAGCAGCACCCGCAGCCGCGCCAGCGGAGACGCCCCGGGCGGAGGCGCCACCACGCGCGTGGACACCTCGTCCACCATGAGGGACACCGACTCGGAGGCGAGCCCCTCCACGCCTCCCGCGAGCAGCGACCGCAGCAGCTCCCGCGAGCCCTTGATCGTCTCCGCGTAACCGGGTGCCACCCGCAGCATCGCCGAGGCCTTCGACGGCACCGGCGGCTGTCCCGGCCTCGGCGGCGGCGGCACCACCAGGTGCACACGCGCGAGGATGACCCCCTCCACCGTCTGGAGCGTCTTCTCCAGCCCCTGCTCCATCACCCTCACCCGGCAGAGCTGCTCCTCCACCGGCGTCCGCACCAGCCCGCCTCCGCCGAAGACGTCACAGCCCTCGTCCGCCTTGGGCCTCGGCAGCCCCAGCTCCGCGAGGATGCGCACCGCGTCCGAGGACTGCTCCTCGGTCACCTCGATGGCCCACGTGGGCTTCTTGCCCGCCTCGGGCACCTTGCGCGCATCGAGCCCCCGCTCGACGAGCACCGTCTGCAACTCGTTGGCCTGGCGCTCGTCCAGGCCGTGCTGGATGCGCTCCCGGCACCCCGTGGCACACAGGAGCAGCAGGAAGAGACAGCGTCGGAAGTTCATGGGCATCCTCACACCTGGGTCTGCAGCACCTGCTTGACGCCACCGGTCGCCTTCTCGACGACCTTCCCGGCGAGATCGAGCTCCTGGCTCGCCCGGTACACGTGGGCCTGGACGGCCAGCAGCTCCGCCGGAGTGAACGACCTGCCGGACTCGGCCAGCGCCAGGAGGTTGTCCAACCGCTTCTGCGCCTCGGTCACCCGGTCCAGCACCTGCACCGCCTGCTGCGACTTCGCCGCCTGCACCGAGTCCACCCGCCCCCCGGCCCGCACCTCCGACGTCCCTCCCGCGGCCTTCTCCACTCCCTCCGCCTTGCACGTCCCGCGCGCCGCCTCCGTCTTCTCCGGGGCCGCCACCTGGGGCGTGCCCTCGGTGGCGACCCGGGGCCCCGGATGCTTCGCCGGGCCCTTCACCCCCTCCAGTACCTCGCCGAACCGCGCCTTCCCCGAGGGCTCCTGCGCGGGCGTCGCTCCCGCCCCGCCAATCGCCCCCACCTTGTCGATGGCCATGGCTCGCCCCTAGCGGATGTTGTTGATGGCGGCCTTCGCCGAGTCGTGGCGCACCTTCATGATGTTGGAGATGGCGTTGTGCGCCCGGCTCTCCGCCTGCATCTCGTTCTGCAGGTTCATGTAGGCCAGGTTCATCTTCATCCCCTCGGCCTGCATCTCCCGCTGCGCCGCCAGCAGGTCCCACTGCTCTCCCCCTCCCGCGGTGCCACCCACTCCTCCCGCACCGCCCACCGCCGACGCCCCCCCGACAGACGAGGCCGTCGACGACACCACCGAGCTGATGCTCGCCACCGCCGCGCTCACCATCGGGGCCCCCGGCATCATCGACGCCGCGATTCCCGCTCCCGCCTTCACCACCTCCTGCGCCGTCCGCGCGAACACCGTGCCGAAGTCGTTCTGTGGCGTCTGCCTCGCCACCGTCGGGGTGATGGACAGCGAGCCAATCCGATTGCCGTTCTCCACGTGATGCCTCCTGCGCTTGGGATGCGCCGGGGCTTCTTCAGCCGGCATGCCAGGCGGCGAGCGCAGTCTTCCCGGGCACATGGCGGCGTCCCCACCCGGGCAACCCTCCACGGCGTGGAGCGCACATCCGCGCGCGTGGACGGTCAGGCGGTGCTGGCGGGCTCCGGACGAAAAGTTGCGACCCCCCAGGGCTGCTCCAGACTGTAGCTCCCTGTCGCACCCCGAGGAGGTTCCCCATGTTGCCGTCCACTCCCCCCCTGCGCCCCCAGGAGCGCTTCCACCCGCGCGTGGACGCCAACTGGATGGTGAAGGTGCACCTGGGCGAGCGCACCGTGCTCGTCAAGGCGCGCGACCTCTCCATGGCGGGCCTGTTCCTCCACGGCCATCCCCCGGACACCACGAAGCAGCTCTCCCTCACGCTGCCGCTGCCCGGCATCGGGGACATCACCGCCACGTGCAACGTCGTCCGCCGCGCCGCGCATGGCGTGGCGCTCGAGTTCGCGGACCTGGATTGGGATCACTTCCTGCTGCTGGCGCGCTACCTCCACCCGCGCCTGCCCTGAGCCGGGCCTCGCCTCACACCACCCGGCGCAGCCGCTCCACCAGCGCCATCAGCTCCGCGCCCTTGAAGGGCTTCTGGATGTAGCCATCCGCTCCCGCCATGGTGGCGCTCTCCATGTCCGACTTCTTGGACTTGGCGGTGAGCATGTAGACGGGCACCTTCGACGTCGAGGGATCGCTCTTGAGCATCCGGCACACCGAGATGCCGTCCAACTGCGGCAGCACCACGTCCATCAGCACGAGCTGGAAGGGGCGGCTCTTGGCCAGCTTCAATCCCTCGATGCCATTGGCGGCGCATACGACCTCCACGGCCCCGTCGCTCAACATGGAACGCACGAGTTCCCGGATGACGGGCTCGTCCTCGACCAGGAGGATGTGGAAGGGATTCTGCAGGTTGGCACCCATGGGACTCACTCGTATGCGAGTGCCTCCACCACGTTGAGGGTGGCGGCACGACGCGCAGGATACAGCCCGGCCACGATGGCGCACAGGGTCGATGCAACCCCCATGATGACCGCCAGCCGGGCGGGAAAAATATAGGGAAAGCTCCACCCCGTGGCCTGACCGCCTACCACGTCGGTGATGAGGACCCCCATCCAAAGGCCCGCCAGCCCTCCGATGAGCCCTCCTGACAGGCCGATGAAGCCCGCCTCCCCCACGAACAGCCAGACGATGTGGGACCGGGCCGCGCCCACCGCCCTCAACAGGCCGATCTCCCGGGTCCGGTCCAGCACCGCCGCCAGCAGCGTGTTGACCACCCCCAGCAGCGCCAGCAGCACCGCCACCACCTCCATCGCGTAGGAGACGGAGAAGGCCTCGTCGATGAGCGCGGTGGCCTCCTGGCGCAGATCCGCGTTGCTCAACACGTAGAGCTGGTGGCGCTCCCCCCACCGCTCGCTGATGGTCCGGCGCAGCTCGTCCAGCCGCGAGCGGTCCGACAGGTACAGCTCGAAGGTGTCCACCCGGTCGTCCTGGAAGTGCGCCTGGTACACCTCGCGCGCCAGGAAGACGACCCCCTGATCCGAGGTGTAGTCCACCGCCACCCCGGCCACCGTGTAGGTGCGCGCGCCCGTGGGGGTGGACATCTCGAAGGTGTCCTCCACGTGCAGGTTCCTGCGGCGCGAGAGGTTCTCCGAGATGAGGACGCGCCCGCCCAGCCGCTCCTCGCGCGTGGGCAGGCGGCCCTCCAGGAGCTGGGGCTTGCCGTGGCGCTCGTAGATTTCGGGGATGAGGGAGATGACGTAGGCGCGCAGGCCGAGCACGTCGTGGGGCAGCACGCGGACCCGGTCCACCTCCGACACGCCGGGCAGCGCCGCGAGCTCCTCGGCCAGCTCCGGTGCCATGGGCTGGTTGCGGCTGCCCGCGATGCGCGCCGCGGAGGTGAGGAAGAGGTCCGCCGGCACCGATTGATCCAACCACCGGTGCGCGACCGAGCGGAAGGAGCCCACGAAGCCGGCGATGCACACCGACATGGCCACGCCGATGGCCAGCGCGGACACCGGGACGGCCGTGCGCGCGGGCGCTCGCGCGAAGTTGTCCGCCGCCAGCCGGCCACTCACCCCCAGCAGCGCCTCGCCGGGACGCTGGTAGACGTGCCACAGCAGGCGCAGCACCTGCGGAGCCAACAACGTGGTCCCCATCAGCACGAGGAAGATGGAGATGTAGCCCCCCACCGGCAGGTTCTCCACCGGCGCGGGCAGCCACGTGGCCGGATAGACGAGCAGCAGGCACCCCACGCCCAACCCCGTGGACAGGCGCGAGCTGCCCACTCCCGCGCCCTGGGCCGCGTCCCGCCGCAGCGCCTCCACCGGGAGCACGCTCGAGGCCCGCAGCGCCGGCATCAGGGCCGCGAAGCCACTGCCCAGCACGCCGAGCGCCACACCCAGCCCCAGCTCCAGCGGGCCCACCGTCACGTCCCGCGCGTTCACCTGGATGTAGAGACTGGAGATGGCGCCGGACACCCAGCCGATGGCGAGCCGCCCGATGAGCACCCCCAGCGGCAACCCCAGCACCGTCCCCACCCCGCCCAGCACCAGCGCCTCCAGCGTGAAGAGGGCCCGGATGCGCAGGCGCGTGGCCCCCAGCGCCCGCAGCGTTCCAATCTCCCTGCGCCGCTGCACCACGCTGATCGCGATGGTGTTGTAGACGAGGAACACCCCCACCAGCAGCGCCACCCCGGAGCCCAGGTTCAGCCCCATCTGGAAGCTGCGCACCATGGTGGCCACCGAGCCGCCCCGCCGTGACGGGCGCTCCACCTCGAAGCCTCCGCCCAGCGCCGTGCGCAGGCGCTCGCGCACCGCGTCCACGCCCACCAACGGGTCCACCGCCACGTCGATGCGATCCAACGTCCGCTCGCGCCCGAAGGCCGCCTGCGCCGACGCCACGTCCATCACGCCCACCGAGCCGCCGAAGGCCTTCACCGGCCCCGACTCGCGAATGAGCGCGTGCACCACGAAGTCCTGGGGCCCGCTCCCGGTGACGAGCTGGAAGCCGTCCCCCACCTTCAATCCCCGCTCGCGCGCGAAGCGCTCCGAGACGAGCATCCGGTCCGTCGAGTTGAGGAACTCCAGGTCATCCGACAGCGCGCCCAGATCCCGGTCCACCCCCTCGTAGGTGCGGAAGTGGCCGTCATCCAGCAGATCCACGCCCATCACATAGAGGCGCTCGCCCGGCGCGCCCTGGACCGGGCCAATCACCGTCATCGCCCCCGAGGCATGCGCCACCCCGGGCACCGCCCGCACCCGCTCCAGCACGGCCTCGTCGAAACCCACCTGCGAGCCCGCCACCGTGAGGTCCGCCTTCCCGGCGATGGCATCCACCGTCGAGCGGAAGGCCTCCAGCACCGAGCCATTGATGGACATCACCCCCACCATGGTCGCCACACCCACCGCCACGCCCAGCACCGTGAGGCCGGTGCGCAGCGGTGTACCCAGGATGTGACGCAGGGAGACGAGCCGGAGCAGCGAGAACATGTCCCGCGCACCTTATCCCCTCCATTGTGGCCTGGGGTGCTCGGATGAAGGGCAGGCAGGCATGCGCCCAGCCCTCGTGACACGCCGGCCCTTACGTCACCTGGAGCGGCTGGGGGTATGCGGCGGACTCCAGGAGACGCCGCAACTGCGCGAGGTCCTCCGCCAGGTGCTTCCTCGCGGTGCGGACGAAGAGCGGCGTGGTGAGGGAGACCAGACCGCTGAGCCGGGCCTGCGTGCGGAAGATCACCCGAGTCCCGTCCCGGACCGGCTCGAAGAGGCGCCAGCCCATCACCTGGATGTGCGGGATGCTCGCCCGGAACACCACGCGCGTGGGAGGCTCGTACTCGAGCACCTCGACGGGCACGTGCGCGCGCCGTCCGAGCAGGTGCACCCGCTGGATGAGGTGGACCCCGACGCCCAGGGGCCCTGTCGCCTCCACCTGCTCGACCACCGCGCTCCAGTCCGGGTCGTTCTTCGGATCACTCGCCAGCGCGAAGACCTCCGCCAGAGAACGCCGGATGAGCACGCTCTGCTCCAGTTCGACCATCTCGCCTGCCTGCCTCCCCAACGGGGACCCGGGCCCCCTGTGGCGCCATGCATGGACACGCACCGGGCACCTCGCCCCGCGGAAGGTGGGGCGCCCGGTCCGTTCTGTCCGGCGCGCCGGTGAAAACCGGCTCCACGTGTCCATGAGCCGACACTCCACCCGTCCCCGGAGCCATGACTAACTTCAGGGGCCATGAACAAGGCCCCCTCGCCCGCTCTCGAGCTCTTCCTGCGGCTCCGTGCCTCGTTCTTCGAGCGTTACCTCGAGACCCAGCCCGAGGAGGCCACCACCCTCGGGCTCCACCACCTGGATGACCGGCTGAAGGATCTCTCCGCCTCCGCGCTGGGCGACGAGTACGCCTTCCACCGCGACGTCCTCGCCCGGCTCGAGCACCTCCCCCACGAGGAGCTGCCCCCGAGGCCCGGCTGGACCGGCTGGCGATGCTCGACGTCACCCGCTTCCACGTCCACACCTACGAGGACCTGCGCAGCCACCGGCGCAATGTCGAGCTGTCGACCTACCCGCACACCATGCTGCAGTACCAGATCGGCCAGGCCGAAACGGCCGAGGACTGGTCGGCCATCGCCAGCCGGGCCGCGCGCATCCCCACCTTCCTCCAGCAACAGGAGCAGCTGCTCGCCGAGGGCCTCGCCACGCGGGAGGTGCCGGACCCGCACATCGTCCACGACTTCGCCGAGGACCAGCTCCCCGTCATCGTGCGCTATTACGAGCACCTGCCGGCCCTGCCCGGTGCGCACCAGGTGGAGCTCTCTCCCGCTGGCGCCCGGGAGCTTCAGCAGGCGGCCCGCGAGGCCCAGCGAGCCTTCGCCTCCCACCGCCAGTTCCTCCGCGAGCGCGTCCTGCCGCACACGCACGCGAACGTCGTGCTCGGCGACGACGAGTACCGGTGGCGGCTGCGGCACATGTTCGGCATCACCGCCTCTCCCGAGGAGCTGGTGCGCCAGGCCGAGGACGTCCTGGCCCGGGCCCAGGAGGCCATCGTCCGGCTCTCCGGCCAGCTCGCCAAGGAGCTCCCCGGCGCACCGTCCACCCTGACCGACCTGGGGGAAGCCCGGGCGCTGCTCGCCGGACTCGAGACGGAGCACCCGGATCGGGACGAGGACGTCATTCCCCTCTACCGGGAGCTCATCGCGCGCGCCGAGCTCTTCCTCCACGAGCGCGAGCTGTTCAACGTGCCCGAGGGACTCCGGCTGGGCCTGAAGCCGCTGCCGCCGGGGATGGTGGACGTGCGGGGCACCAACTGGCCCGCGCCGCTGTTGGATCCCCGCAAGGTGGGCTGGTTCGTGCTGGCCCCCATGGCGGCCGCGCACCCCACCGTCTGGGCCGCGCTGCTGGCCGTGCACGAGGGCATTCCCGGGCACTTACTCCAGAGCGTCGCCTGGCAGCGCGCCTTCTCGCGGCACCCCGCCCCGGTCCGCTTCCTCCTGGTGACGGACCACGTGGCCATGGCGCGGGGCCACTTCGGCCCCATGCTCAACATCGAGGGCTACGCCACCTACGCCGAGGAGCGGATGCGGCGCGCGGGCTTCTACACCGCGCCCGAGGAGCTCACCGCGCTCGTGGCCCGGGCCCTGCGCGCCCTGCGCGTGGTGGTGGACATCGGCCTGCACACCGGGCGCATGGATGACGAGGCGGCGGTGCGCTACCTCGTGCACCACGCCCGCATGCCGGAGCCCAACGCGCGGCGCGAGGTGCTTCGCTACAAGCGCATCCCCATGCAGGCCATCACCTACCTGCTGGGCGCGCTCGAGCTCGAGCAACTGGAGGAGGACTGCCGGCGCGAGCGGGGGAGCCGCTTCGACGAGGCCCGCTTCCACGACGAGCTCTTCTCGTTCGGCCCGGTGCCGCCCGCGCTCCTGCGGCGCTTC
Source organism: Archangium gephyra (assembly GCF_049060025.1). Classification (GTDB taxonomy): domain Bacteria; phylum Myxococcota; class Myxococcia; order Myxococcales; family Myxococcaceae; genus Archangium; species Archangium gephyra_A. The sequence goes on along the minus strand of NZ_JBMEQQ010000002.1, from coordinate 9,601,390 downwards.
ATGCTGGCGGGCGCGTGACGTCCGGGAGCCAGCCCACGAAGCGGGTGTCCCCTCCCCGCTTGCCGCGCACCCGGTGCAGCACCCGTTTGAACAGGGCGTAGACGTGGAAGAAGGTCTCCAGGCCCGCCCGGTCCGCCGCGGTCAGCGGCCGCGCACTGCAGATGACCTTGGGGTCGGCGCAGCCCGCGTCGAGGAAACCAATCACGCCCACCACCGGCACGCGCAGACGCTCGCCCCGGCGCAGGCGGGGGCCGAGCACCACCACGTCCAGCGGATCCCCATCCCCCGAGTCCAGCCCCGGAATGCAGCCGTAGTTGTAGGGACAGGGCAGCGGGGAGATGAAGTCCACGCCCCCGTCCGCGCGCCGCTTCACCACCGAGAAGCGAGGGGATTCGATGAGGACTTCGGGCTCGCGCGGGAAGCTCCGGGGGCAGGGAGAACTCGGACACCCGCGCTGTGTAGCACGAAGGGGCGCCTGCCCCGTCCTGCAACCAACGGAACACTCCAGGCTCTGTGTACCCGGTCACGTCCCTCCCACCGGAAAATCCGCTCTCCCCTGGCCTTCCGCCCGGCGCCTCCCCACCTCCCCCTGAAGCGGCAAAGGAGGGCGTCGATGAGGCGGGGTTGGGCACTTCTCGGGCTTCTGGCCCTGGCGGCGTGTTCGGGCGTGGATGACGTCTCGGGGTTGGACCGGAACACGTGCGGGGATGTGAAGGAGGGCGCCCTGCCCGGCCGCACCGAGGCGGCGGATGGCCGCGAGTCCTTCCTGGTGCGCTACCGCTCCGGCTCGCGGGTGAGTGCGGCCGCGGTGCGGCGCCTGGGGGGCGAGGTGACGGCCCAGTACCACTCCGTCCCGGCGGTGGCCGCGCGGCTGACGCCCGAGGAGCGAGCCCGGCTCGCCGCGGATCCGGACGTGGAGCGCATCGAGCCGGACGTGCAGGTGCGCGCACTGCGTGTACCCACGGCGGTGGGCTCCGTGGGCGAATACACCGATGCGGTGCGGCTCGTGCAGGCCCCGCGGGTGTGGGACGCCAACGAGGACGGCGTGCTCGACACGGGAGCGCCGGTGGGCGCGGGCATCCGGGTGTGCGTCATCGACAGCGGCATCGACCGGCGGCACCCCGAGCTGGCCCTCCCGTACGTGGGCGGCCATGACTTCGTGGACAAGGACGAGGACCCGAGCGACGAGACGGACGGCGTGCGGGGCATCGGCCACGGCACGCACGTGGCGGGCATCATCGCGGCGCAGCTCTCCTCGGGCGGCACGACGCTGGCGAGCATGAGCCGGGGCGGCATGGTGGGCGTGGCACCCGGCGTGGAGCTGCTGATCGCCCGGGTGCTCAACGTGCACGAGACCGCCAGCATCAGCGCGGTCATCTCGGCGCTCGAGTGGTGCACGCAGAACGGCGCCCACATCGCCTCGCTGTCGCTCGGGGCGTCCATGGACCTGGGAAACACGGCGCGCGAGGCCTTCCAGCGTGCGTCGGACAACGGGATGCTCGTCATCGCGGCGTCGGGGAATGACAGCGGCGATGGCTACGAGGCGCCCCTGAGCTACCCGGCGGCCTACCCGTCCGTGCTGGCCGTGGGGGCCGTGGACAAGGACGAAGAGGTGGCATCCTTCTCCAACCGGGGCCCGGGGCTGAGCCTGGTGGCGCCCGGGGTGAAGGTGCTCTCCTCCGTCACCCTGCAGAGCGCCACCGTGTCGGAGCTGGACGTGGAGGGGGTGCGCTTCGACTCCCGCTCGCTCTTCTTCTCTCCGGCGGGGGATTACACCGGCCAGCTCGTCGACTGCGGCCAGGGCGAGGCCCAGGGCTGCAAGGGCGCCACGTGCGACGGCTTCGTGGCCTATGTGAGGCTGACCGGGAACTCCCGGGCCTCCACCGCCGCGAAGAGCGTGATGAGGCAGGGGGCGAAGGCCATCATCTTCGGCACCGACGCTTCCGACAGCGAGGAGTGGCAGAAGATGCTCGACGGACCGGGGATCGAGTGGGTGCCCTCGCTGGCGGTGGGCCGGGAGTCGCGGGCGTCCGTGCTGAAGAACCTGGGCAAGCCGGTGCGCGTGAACCTGCGGGGCGTGGACTACGCCGAGTTCCCGGGCACCTCGATGGCCGCGCCCCATGTGTCCGGCGTGGCGGCGCTCGTGTGGGGCTCGCGCCCGGGCTTGAAGGCCTCCGAGGTGCGCACGCTGCTGGAGCGCAGCGCGAAGGACCTGGGCGACTCGGGCCATGACCCGCGCTACGGCTACGGGCTGGTGCAGGCCAAGGCGGCGCTCGACGCGCTCCAGCAGATGCCGTGAGAAACGGGTGTGAGCCTGTGTCCGCCCCTCTCCCTCTGGGAGAGGGCTGGGGTGAGGGTATGCTCCCGGGTGTCCATGCCGACCGAGCCCACCCTGCTGCGCTACATGACGCGCTTCCGCTGCATCGCGGAGCGCTGTGAAGACACCTGCTGCTCGGGCCTGAGGGTGCCGGTGAGCGAGCCGCAATGGGCGCGGATGCGGGCGGCGGTGGCGGGCAGTCCGGAGGACTCGGAGCGCCTGCACCAGTGCATCACGCCCAATCCCGGTGGAGCCTCCACGGAGCACGCGTTCATCCAGATGCGTCCGGATGGGCACTGCCCCTTGCTGGACACGGAGCGGCTCTGCTCGCTCCAGCGCCGCCACGGGGACGCGGTGCTGCCAGACATCTGCGCCACCTTCCCGCGCGTCGTGACCCGGTGGGGCGAGCGCATGGAGGTCTCGGGGACGCTGGCCTGTCCGGAGGTGGCGCGCCTGTGCCTGCTGGCGGAGGACGCGGTGGAGCCGGTGCCCACGCCCATCGAATCCTCGAACGTCCCGCGGCCGGAGACGGCGAGGCACATCCCCGCCGACGCGGAAGACGCCTACGCCTTCCATGCGGAGACGGTGCGCGAGGCCCTGCTGCGGCTGCTGCACCGGCGCGAGTATCCCCTCGCCTCGCGGCTCGCGATGCTCGGGCATCTGGCCCACGGGCTGGACGGTTTCTACTTCCGGGGGACGGAGTCCTTCCGAGGCGAGGACCGTGCCGCGGCCGAGGCCCAATTGAGTGAAGTGCTCCAGCGCTTCGAATCACCGGAGGTCCTGGAGGCGGTGCACCGGGACTTCACGAGCCTGACGCTGCCGGGTGGCCCGTGCGTGGGCCTGTTCAGCTCGGTGCTGAGGGCGAGGATGACGGCGGGCCGGGGCGAGCGCTTCTCCACCCTGGCCCGTGGCGTCCTGGAATCACTCGGGCTCCAGGAAGGCGCACCGGGAGACCTGGACACAGCCTGGCGCACCTACGCGGAGCGGTGGCGCCAGTTGGAGGCCCTGCACGGCGCGCGGGTGCACCAGTACTTCGACAACTACGCCGCCCATTACCTCTGGCGCGGCCCGCTCATCGACGCACCGAGCCTGCTCGCATACGTGTTCCGCCTGGCCCTGCGGGTGGGATTGCTCCGCCTGGCGCTCGTGGGCCATCCCCGGGTGGCGGAGCTATGCCAGGAGCCCTCCCCCACCGCCGAGGCCCAGGAACACTTGGACCGGGCAGCGGTGGAGACCTTCCAGCTCGTGGCGAAGCACGTGGAGCAGGCGCCGGACTTCCTCGCGTTCGCCGACGGCCTCGTGGGCCCGGGACGTGGCGCGGACGCCCTGGGCAAGGTGCTCATCTTCGCGACGTTCTGACGGGACCGCACGGGGCGCCTTCCGGCCGCGCGGCGTGCCGGCTGGTCCAACAATCGGACCAGTTGCTCCCCATCGCGGCCGGAACCTCCCCCCTGTCAGGACCTACCCCTCCTGGCTCAGGTGCTGGGAGGAGGCGGCGGAGGAGCCACCGGAGCAGGCGCCTCCGAGCTCTTGAAGGAGAGGGAGGACAACCTGTCGATGCGTTCGCGGCGGTCCCACACCAACTCGTGGCCCCGCTTGAAGTACCAGACGCGGTGCCAGGGAATCTCTCCATCGGGGGCGAACGCCCCGAAGGGCATCTCCTCCAGGGTGTCGCCATGCGCGTCGTAGCCGATGACGAACTCGCGCGCGTCGAACCGGGGGTCCCACCGGATGCGGTGGTACACCTCGCGGCTGGTCTGGAATCTGTCCTGAGACGTATCCACTCGGTGGAGCGGTGCAGAGGGGCGGCGCAGATGTGATAACGGGTGCGCCGCCCGCCGGTCTGCCGACGGGGATGGGCGGTGCTCAGGTCGCGGCAGAAGAGGTGGAGGGTATCCACTCGGTGGAGCGGTGCAGAGGGGCGGCGCAGATGTGATAACGGGTGCGCCGCCCGCCGGTCTGCCGACGGGGATGGGCGGTGCTCAGGTCGCGGCAGAAGAGGTGGAGGGCATCTGCGCGGCAGCCGCGCGCGCGGCCTTCCACATGGGCGGCAGCAGTTCATCGAGACGGCGCTGCGGCCAGCCCTGGGCGAGCTTCTCCAGCACGTCAGCCAGGTACGCCCACGGCTCCACCCCGGCCAGCACGCACGTGGCCACCAGCGTGTACACGCACGCGGCGCGCTCGGCTCCCGCGTCGCTGCCGGCGAACAGGTAGTTCTTCCTGCCGACGGCAATCTCCCGCAGCCGCAGCTCCGAGGCGTTGTTGTGCAGCGGCAGGCGCGCGTCCTCCATGAAGCGCGTCAGCGACTTCCACTGGTTGATGGCGTAGCGGCACGCCCGCGCCAGCGGACTCTTGGGCGGCTCCCGGTTGTAGACTTCGGCCACCCAGCGCCCCAGGTGCTCCGTGACAGCGCGTGAGAGCGTGTCGCGCCTGCGCAGCCGCTCGGCCTCGTCCACCTGTTGCTCGTCGGCTTCGCGCTCCACCTCGAAGAGCCGGCCGATGAGAGAGAGCGGCAGCGCCGCTCGTGTGTCACCAGCGTCCAAGGCCTCGACGAAGTAGCGACGGGCATGGCTCCAGCACCCCACCTCCAGCGCGGTGGCGCCCTGGCGGGTAAACAGCTTGTCGTAGCCCTTGTACCCGTCCACCAGCAGCCAGCCCTCACGCTTGTCCAGGAAGGACAGGGGCCCTTCTTCCTTCCAGTCCGGCGTGTAGACGAAGGCCGCCCAGGTGGTGTCCCCCAAGTACACCCACATGTGCCCGCGCTTGAGGCCGTTGGGGTGCTCTCTGTCGAGCACCTTCAGGTGCGTGTCGTCGCTCTGCAACACGTGCGAGTCCAGCGCCCGCCGGGCCACCTCCCGGGCCAGCGGCTGGAGGGTGTCGGCGCCCGCGGCCACCCAGTCCGAGAGCGTCGAGGTACGCAGCTGCACGCCATGGCGCGCGTACATGCCGCTCAGCCGGTGCAGCGGCAGGTGGTCCTTGAATTTGGAAACGAGGATGTGGGCCACCAGGCCCGGTCCGGGCAATCCCCCCTCAATCACCCTGTCGGCGGGAGGAGCCACCACCAGCCCGTCACCACACGGCCGGCAGGCGTACTTGGGCCGTACCTCCTCAATCACCTTGAAGTGACCGGGCACCCACTCCAATGTCTCGCTCCTCTCCTCGCCACAGCACGTCTTGTCCCGCCCGCATGCCTCGCACCGCAGCGCCTCGGGCGGGGGCTGGTGGACGCGCTGTTCGCGCGGCAGGCTGGAGGGGAGCGGACGGCGCCCGTGCCCCTTGCGCTCCTTCTTTCGCGACTCCTCGTGTGGTGGCTTGGAGGGCGGCGTGGAGCCCGCCGCGACGCCTGCGTCCCTGGCCTCAGGCGCCGCCGCCTCTTGGGCCCCGGCGTTCTCCTGGCCCAGTTGCTCCAGGAACAGCGACAGTTGCTCGGCGGATAGCTTCTCGCTTTGGCGGCCAAACCGCTGGCGCATCTCCTTGCGCAGCCGCAACTCCAACTCGGTGTTCTTCTCCACCAACTGCGAGAGCAGGCCCACCACCAGCTCAATCACCTGCTCGTCCTGGCCCTCGGCCAGCAGCGTGCGCAACAGCGCCGCCACGCCGTGTACGTCCGTCGTCTTCTTGCCGGGGGCCGCGCCGCTCATGTCCCGGGACATGAGCCATGGAGCTGCCCCTGGACGCAAGAGGTATTCTCAAGCAGCCGACTTCAGAGGTGGGGGCTGCCAGCGAGGCCGGCGGACACTGGCCTTCAAATCAATCCCCTCCAGCAGCAGGGTGAGCTCCACCGCGTCCAGGGTGACGGCGCCCGTGTCCTCCGGTAGCGAGCGCGGCAGGCGGAAGCTGCCCTTCTCCAGGCGCTTGGAGAAGAGGCAGAAGCCACCGGAGTGCCACCACAACACCTTCACCATGTCGCGCGTGCGGTTGAAGAAGACGAAGAGGTGTCCACTCAAGGGGTCCTCCCGCAGTACCTGTCGCGTCAGCAAGGAGAGCCCGTCGAAGGACTTGCGCATGTCCACCGGCTGGCTCGCCAGGTGGATGCGCACCGAGGAGGGCAGTGTCAGCATGCTTCCTCCAGCACCCTCACCAGCCGCGCCAGCGCGTCCGCGTCGAAGCCCGGCTCCACACGGATGCGCCGGCCCCTGGCCAGTAGCACCTCCATGCTGGCTGTGCCCGGTGCCCGCTGTGCTTCTGTCGACGGTGGCGCCGCGACGTGCACCGGGACGAACGAGAGCGCCGGGCCCGCCTCCTCGGCCCGCCGCTTCTTCCACCACCTCAGCCGCTGCGGTGTAAGCCCATGGCGGCGGGCGAACTCCGCCACCGACAACCCGCTCTCCTCGTAGGCCTCGAGCACCTCCTGCGCTTCGGCCTCCGTCCAGTAGTTGCTTGCCGCGGCCCTCGCGAGCGTTGCGTCCACTTCTTCCGTGTTGCGTCCCATGTCTACACCTCCTGGAACGCGACGCTGAACGCCTCCTCCCTCACTCGGAAGGTGTGGTCCGCCGAGCGCTTACCCTGAGACATGGGAGTGGCCCTCGCGTCAGCGGGGAACTGGCTCCCACGCGCCCCACCTGACGCCACGCACGTGCCGCGCCTGACAAGCCCGCCGGGCCACCTGCTACCGGCCGCGAGAGAACAGCCGCCGCAGGTTGCGATGCCGCCAGCGGAAGGCCAGCCGGAAGAGAACGAGGTTCAACGGCCCCAACGGGCGCAGCCTCGGGGTGAACCGGACCGAGTCCGTGAGCTGGCACCCCGTCGCGGTAGGGGTGACGACGCGCTCGTGCACCCACTCCTTCTGGGAGAACATCACCGAGCGTTCGAGGAAACGGCGGCCGGGCTCGAACTCGACGAGGGTGAGGTCGTCGTAGTCGATGGGCAGCAGGCCGAAGAGCAGAATCCAGCTTCGGAACAGCCGCTGGCCAAGTACGGGGCGGGCGGGCAACCCACCATCCGGTCCAGGCCACGTCATCCGCGCCAGCGGGAAGAACTCCCGGTTGACGCCCCGCATGTGGGTCGAGTGGGACCAGACCTCTTCGGGGGAGGCGTGGAGGCTCGGAGGAGAAGGAGAAACCGTACTCCCGGGCCGGCGCGGGCATACCCTCAGGCCGCCTGCTCGTGAGCCACCCGCTCGTCGCCGACGAGGCGCCCGTCCGCCAGGCGCACGATGCGGTCTCCCACCTCGGCGGCCTTCGGGTCGTGCGTCACCATCACCACCGTCAGCCCGCGCTCCCGCGTGGCCTCGCGCAGCATCCGCAGCACCTCGGCGCCCGTGCGCGAGTCCAGGTTCCCCGTGGGCTCGTCCGCCAGCAGCACCGCCGGCTCCATCAGCAGCGCCCGCGCCACCGCCACGCGCTGCATCTCTCCACCGCTCAGCTCGTCCGGCCGGTGGTGCGTGCGGCCTCCCAGCCCCACCGTCTCCAACAGCACCTCGGCCCGCCGCCGCAGCTCCGCCTGCCCCCGGCCCGACAACAGGCCCGGCAGCATCACGTTCTCCAGCGCCGTCATCGTGGGCATCAGGTTGAAGAACTGGAACACGAAACCCAGCCGCTCGCGGCGGAAGGCGGACAGCTCGTCATCCTTCATCCGCGCCAGCTCGCGCCCGTCGATGCGCAGCGACCCCGAGCCCGCCACGTCCAGCGCGCCCAGCAGGTTCAGCAGCGTGCTCTTCCCGGAGCCCGACGGCCCCATCACCGAGAGGAACTCCCCCTTCGGCACCGTCAGCGACACGCCCGCCAGCGCACACACCTCCGTGCGCCCGCGCCGGTACACCTTCGCCACGTCGACGGCCTCGATCATATCTCCGCCACACCCTCGCGCTCGGCCCAGCCCTCCAGGCCATTGGGCAGGCGGATGCGCACGTAGCGCCCCGTCTCCTCCATGACGCGCACCTTCAACCCGGGGTGCACCTCGAAGGCCACCTTCGCCTCTTCCTTGGGGAACTCGCGGGCACGCAGCGTGGGCGCGATGACCACGGCGTCGCGCCGCGTCTCGTGCACCCAGACGTGCGCGGCCAGCAGGGCACCGGACGGCAACGACGCGGTCAGCAGCAGGCCCGCCACCACGGCGGCCCAGACCCGGCTCCCCGGGCGCAGCACGCGGAAGAGGAACAGGAAGGCGAAGCCTCCCAGCCACGTCCCGAGGAAGAGCCACGCCACCAGGTTGCCGCTCGTGGCGGTCACCACCCGCTCGTGGAAGGACTCCTCGGGCGCGGCGCCCACCACCTTGTCGAGCTGCCGCGCACGCGCCATCGCCAGGTTGGCCTCCAGGTCCGGGCCCTCGCCACCGGCCCTGCGCGCGCGCTCGAAGGCCAGCACCGCGCGCCCCAGGTCCCCTTCCGACAGGTACGTGGTGCCCAGGTTGTAGTGGATGTCCGGGCCTCCGAAGCCACGCGAGAGCAGCTTCTCGTAGCCCTCGCGCGCGGAGGCGTAGTCCTGCTCGAGGAAGGACTCGTTGGCCTGCTGGAAGAGGAGCTGGGCCTCCTCGGGCGAGTAGTAGGCCTGCCCCAGCAGCGTGGCCACGAGGATGGCGGTGATGGCGCTCACTTGTCCCAACCCTCCATGACGGCCGCGGCATCATCCAGGATGCTCTCGCGGGCAGCGGCCTCCGCGCCGGGGGCGAAGCGTCCGGCGTCACAGGCCTCCAGCACGAAGCGCACCCGCATGCGGCGATTCGCGTCCACTCCGGCCTCGACCAGCTTCGCGTCCAGTGCGGCGTGCGTGAGCCCACCCACCGGCGCGTGCAGCCGGGCCTCCAGGAAGTTCAACACGGCCTTCTCCACCTCGCCGTAGAAGGCGCTGGAGCTGCCCTCGCGCAGCTTCTCCGCCTCGGCGAGCCGCTTGCGCGCCGCCTTGGCCCGCTGCCGGTTGCGGCTGGTCTCGTCCGGGTTGGAGATCCGCCCGCGCACCAGCCCCACCAGGCCCAGCGCCAGCATCAGCCCCAGGGGAGACAGCAGCGTTGGCACGAAGAAGGGCCGCTGCCACACGGCGGCCGCGGGCTCCTCGAAGCGGGCCTGGTAGCGCAGCGGGCGCAGGCCGTTGGCGGTGAGGACGTTCTTCTGCTCGGACGCGGCATCCGCCACCTGCGTGGGCGAGGCCGGTACCGGCGCGGACGCCACCCCACCCGCTCCGGGCTCCACCGTCAGCTCCACCGGCTCGGTGCGGGACACCTCGTAGCGGCCCGTCTTCGGGTTGAAGTAGGGGAACTCCAGCGGAGGCAGCGTGAAGGTGCCCGTGCGCTGCGGCATCACCAGGTACTCCTGCACCCGGCGGCCCTGGATGCGCCACTTGTTGGGCACCACCTTGTCGGAGGTGGTCGGGTCGTACACCTTGAGCGCGGCGGGAGCCTCCAGCCGGGGCGGGGTGACGTTCTTCACGTTGCCCGCGCCCTCGAGGACGACCTTCACCGTCACCGGCTGGCCCAGCTCCACCCGCGTCTGGGACACCTCCAGCGACAGGGCCCACTCGCCCACGTGGGCGCTCGGCATGCCCTTGGGCCCGCCCGGCGGCAGCGGCTTCACCTCCACGTCCAGCGCATTGGAGACGCGGTGCACCCGGTGCCCGGCGAAGAGGAAGCCGGTGGTGATGTCCGCCTCGGCGGCGGTGACGGACAGGGTGCCACTCTTCACGGGGAAGAGCGCACGGCGCCGCAGCAGATAGGTGCGGTAGGGAATGCCGTTGACGACGCGCTGCTCGCCGGAGAGCTGCGTGGGGCTCTCCACGTCCTCGCTCCAGAAGCCCTCCAGCTTGGGCATGGTCACCGCGTCCACGCTGGACAGGTCCACGCGCGAGTAGATGTAGAGCGACAGCGTCACCTGCTCGCCCACGTACACCTGCTTCTTGTCCACGGTGGCGCGCAGGAAGAGGTCCGAGTCGCCCCGGGGAATCCGCACGTCGTCCTGCCGCCGGCCGTCGGGGTCCTCTTCCTCCTCGTCGGCGAACGGGTCCTGCATGCCGCCAAAGGGAGCGGGGAAGTTGCGGAACGGGTCCGGCGGCTGCTGACGCCCCGCCTGGGCGCGAGGTGCCGCGACGTGGCCCCTGCGCGCCGTCATCTTGATGGGCTCGGTGCGCCAGGTGCGGCCGCCCGCGGTGAGCACGGCGGGCGGGATGGTGAGGGTTCCCGGACGGTTGGCCCGCATCATCAACACGTGCTTGCGCACCGTCTGGATGACGGGCGGTCCGCCCCCGCTCATCTCGATGGAGCGCTGCTCGCTCTGCGCGGACGACAGCACCTCGAAATCCTCGGGCGCCGGGAACTGCACCTGGGCGTTGGCCGGGGGATCCACCACCACCACGGTGAGCTGGAAGATGTCCTCCGTGCCCACCTCGGTGCGATCCGCCGTCTGGTAGAACTCGATGGACGCCCACGCGGGCATCGCCACCAGCAACAGGGCGAGCGCGGCCAGCGCCGCGTGGCCGCTACCAGTCCTTCTCATTGGGATTCCTTGGCCTCTTCTTCTGCTGGAAACGCCAGAGCTGAAGATTCTTCTCGTTCTGCTTCATCGCATCCAGCAGGCGCTCCGCCTCCTGGCGATCAATCTCTTCCTGGCTGATGCCGGCATCCAGCGACTCCGCCTCGCCCTCGGTGCCCCCGTCCGACTCGGAGCCTTCCTCCTCGCTCGAGCCCCCATCCTCCTGGCCGCCATCGCCCTCACCACCGTCCTGCTGACCCCCATCGCCCTGGCCCCCATCGGACCCGCCATCCTCCTGGCCTCCGTCGCCCTGGCCCGCATCGCCCTGGCCACCATCCGGCTGGCCCGCGTCCTCCCCGCCCCCGTCCTGCTGGCCTCCATCCATCCCGCCGTCCTGACCGGCATCCATGCCACCGTCGGTGCCTCCATCCTGGCCGGCGTCTGGCGTACCACCATCCTGCTGACCCGCATCGGGGCCCGCGTCCGGGCGGCCGCCATCCTGCCCGCCGTCCTGGCCGCCATCCGTGCCCCCGTCGGGGCTGCCCTTCTGGGGCGGAGGCAGGTTGCGCAGCAGCACCTCGTAGTTGTGCCGGGCCTGGGCGTCCGAGGGGTCCAACGTGAGCGCGCGGCGGTAGGCCTTCAGCGCCTCGCGCGTGTTGCCCGTCATCGCGTGGACGTTGCCCAGGTTGTAGGTGGCCTTCTGGCGCAGCTCCGGCTGGTTCTGGGTCTCCGCCACGCTCTGGAAGGCCTTCTGCGCCTCGTCGTAGCGCCCCAGCTTCAGCAGCGCGTCGCCCCGGTTGAACTCCACCGCGGGATCGTTCGGACGCTCCTTCTTCGCCTCCTCGAAGGCCGAGAGCGCGTCCTCGTAACGGCCGGCGGTGTACGCCTCGCGGCCTTTTTGAATGAGCGGGTGCTCCTTCTCCAGCAGCCCCGCGGCCCGCGCGCCGGACGGCAGCGCCAGCCCCAGCGCGAGCAACAGCCACAGCCCCACGCGCATGCCCATGACTCCCCTGCTCACGACGGCCTCCGGCGCGCGGACGGCAGCAGCAACATCCCCAGCACCAGCATCACCAGCCCCGGCACGGCGAACACCTGGAAGCGCTCGTCGTAACGGACGGTGACGCGGCTCTCCAGCTCGCTCTTCTGCATCTGCTCGATGCGCTCCAGCACCTGCGCCATGGCCACGCCGCGCGGCTGGTAATAGAAGGTGCCGCCCGTGGCCTCGGCGATGGCGGTGAGGCCCCCGCGGTCCATGCGGGTGATGACCGTCTCGCCGCTGCTGTCCTTCTTGTAGTCCACGAACTCGCCGCGGCGGTTGTAGACGGGGATGGGCTCGCCCTGCTCGGAGCCCACGCCCACGGTGAGCACCTGGACGTTGGCCGCCTTGAGCGCGGCCACGGCCTCGTCCACCTGGCCCACCAGATCCTCGCCGTCGGACAGCAGCACCACCACGCGCTCCTTGGCGCCGCGGTCCGCGTTCTCCAGCACCTGCCTGGCCAGCAGCAGCGCATCGCCGATGTTGCTGCCGCCCTGGGGCATCTGCTCCGGATCCACCGCGCGCAGGAAGAGCTTCACCGCCGAGTAGTCCGAGGTGAGGGGCGACTGGACGAAGGCATCTCCCGCGAAGGCGACCAGGCCCACGCGGTCCCCCTTCAGCTCGTCCAGCAGCGTGGTGAGCTCCAGCCGGGCCCGCTCCAGGCGGCTGGGCTGCACGTCGCGCGCGAGCATGGACTTGGAGGCATCCAGCACCACCACCACGTCGATGCCGCGGCGCTTCGTCAGCTCGCTCTTGGTGCCGCACTGGGGTTGGGCCAGCGCCAGCCCGAAGAGCAGCAACCCCAGCCCGTAGAAGCCGCCCTGCACCGCCGGGCGCCAGCGCGAGGCTCCCGGGGCCAGCTTGTCCACGAGCCGCTCGTTGAGCAGCGCGCTCACGCGGGAGCGACGGCGCAGGGCCAACAGCAGGGCCAGCGTCCCCACCAGCCCTCCCACCACGCACAGCGCGAGGTAGCCGGGCTTCGCCAGCCCCATCTGGTAGCCGAGGAAGAGGAAGCGCAGGGGCTCCATCAGCTTCCCGAAGAAGTCGGTCAGGAACGCCGGCATCACGGGAACACCCTCAGGAAGGTGGAGCGCAGCAGCAGCTCCAGCGCGGCGAGCCCGAAGGCCAGCAACAGGTACGGGTGGTAGTCCTCGCGGTAGTTGGCCGTGGCCCCACCCTCCATCAGCTTGGAGCGCTCCAGCGAGTCCAGCACCTTCTGGAGGCCCTGCTTGAGGCTCTCCGGGTCGGTGGCGCGGTAGTACTCGCCGCCCGTCTGGTCGGCGATGTCCTGGAGCAGCTCGGGGTTGATGGGAATCTCGGTCTCGCGCCAGACGGTGTTGCCGAACAGGTCCGTGCCCTGGGGGAAGGGCACCTTGCCGCCCTTGCCCACGAGGATGGTGTAGATGGGGATGTTCAGCGACCTGGCCATGCCGGCCGCGTCCATGGGAGCGATCTTCCCGGCGTTGTTGTCACCGTCGGTGATGAGCACCACCACGCGGCTCTTGGCCTCCGAGTCGCGCAGGCGGTTGAGGGAGGTGGCCAGCGAGTCGCCGATGGCGGTGCCGTCCTCGAGCACGCGGGTGCGCAACTGCCGCAGCACCTCCTTGAGCACGCCGTAGTCGAGCGTCAGCGGGGCCTGCGTGTAGGCCGCGCCGGCGAACACCACCAGGCCGATGCGGTCGTTGACGCGGCTGGTGATGAACTCGGCGAGCACCTCCTTGGCGACGTGGAGGCGGTTCTGCGGACGGAAGTCACCGGCCTCCATGGAGGTGGACAGGTCGAGCGCGACGACGATGTCGATGCCCTCCACGCTCGAGTCCCTCACGCGCGCGTCGCGGGACTGGGGCCGGGCGAGCGCGACGACGGCGGCGGCCACGGCGAAGACGCGCAGGAAGGGCAGCAGGGGCAGCATGTACGAGCGCAGGCCGCGGCCCTGGCGGGCGAGCACATGCGCCGCGGAGAAGCGCAGCACGGCACGGGAGCGCCGCTCCCGCCAGGCCCACCCGAGGAGGACCGGCACGAGCAGCAAGCCCCACAGGAACTCGGGGTTATGAAACGCGGGGACCGGAGGCATTGGACACGAGAGAGGCCTCGGTGAGAGGCGGCACGAGAGGGGGCCACGTCTTGTCCAGCAGCTCGTAGCCGAAGGCGAGCGCCTCGCGGCACGACTCCGGCGTCGACTCGGCGCGGGCGTACTTGACCAGGTCCGACTCGGAGACGAAGCGCATCAGCCCGTCCTCGGGGAACTGGAGGGGCTTCTTGCGCCGCAGCTCCTGCATCAGCTCCGAGCTGGTGCACTCCAGGGCGTCGAAGCCATAGCGCTCGCCCAGGTAGCCACGGATGATCTCCGACAGCCGGAAGTAGAAGTCCTTCACCTTGCCCTTGGCGGGCAGGTCCTCGGACTCGAGGGTGTCCAGCGCCTGGCGGGTGCGTACGTCCAGGGGCAGCAGCGGCTTCACCTCGGCCAGGGGGCGGTTGCGGTACTTCTGGAAGAGCCGCCACGCCACCAGGCCCACCACGATGGCGGCCAGCAGGCCCAGCAGCCCCCACAGGAGCGTCCAGGAGCGGATGGCCACCTCGGTGGGCGGCTGGATGTCCTTGAGGTCCGCGCCCTCGGCCTGGGCGTCCTCGGGCAGCGTGCCGGCCACCTCGAGCGTGCGGGCCGGCGCCATGAAGCGCATGGGACCCTCCTGCGTGGACACGAGGAAGGGCACCTCGGGCAGCGTGAGCATGCCCAGGTTGAAGGCGGACAGCTTCAACCGGAAGGTGGTGACGGCGGGCTCCCCTTGCGGAGGCGTGCGCGCCTGGGACAGCAGCTCGAAGTCACCCAGGTCCGCCGGCAGCTCCAGCTCGTAGCGGTGGTCCGCCGGGTGGGTGATGACCAGCTCGTAGACGAAGGGCTCGCCGAGCAGCACCTGCTCGGGCTGCACGCGGGCCTGGAACCCCTGGGGCTCCACCGCCGGCAGCTTCGCGAGGGCCTGCGCCGAAGGCGAGACGGGCGCCGGAGCCTGGGCCAGGGCCGGCGAGGCGAGGAGGAACGCGCAGAGAGCCAGCCACCTCATGCCGCCATCCTCCGGGAGCGGGCGCGGAAGAAGCGCACCAGGGCCATGCCGTGATCATCGCCGGTGCTCAGCTCCACGTGGTCCAACTCCAGCTTCTTGAAGAGCCTGCGCCGCTCCTCGCGCTGCGCCTGCATGGCACGGGCGAAGCGGCCGCGGACGAGCGGATCGCTCGTGTCCACCACGAAGCGCTCGCCCGTCTCCGGGTCCTCCATCTCCACGAGGCCCAGCCGGGGGAACTCCTGCTCGAGCGGATCCTCGATGATCACGGGCACCAGGTCGTGCTTGCGGCCCACCAGGCGCAGCGGCGGCTCGTAGCCGTCGGCGAGGAAGTCCGAGATGAGGAACGTCACCGTCTTCCGGCGCGCCACGCGGTTGAGGTAGGTGAGGCCGGTGGCCATGTCCGTCCCCTTCCCCTTCGGCTGGAAGGTGAGGATGTCGCTCACCAGCCGCATCACGTGCGTGCGGCCCTTGCGCGGGGGCACCACCTTCTCCACCCGGTCCGAGAAGAGGATGAGCCCCACCCGGTCGTTGTTGGCGATGGCGCTGAAGGCGATTTGAGCGGCCACCTCGGCGGCCACCTCCGACTTGGAGCGCTCGCGCGAGCCGAACTCCTTCGAGGCCGACACGTCCACCACGAGCATCACCGTGCAGCTCGCGCTCCTCGGTGAAGACCTTGACGTAGGCCTCGTTCATGCGGGCGGTGACGTTCCAGTCGATGATGCGGATTTCGTCACCGGGCTGGTACTGCCGCACCTCGGAGAAGGCCATGCCCCGGCCCTTGAAGACCGAGTGGTACTGGCCCGCGAGCATGTCCGACACCACCTTGCGGGTGCGGATCTCCAGCTTGCGGATGCGGCGGATGATGTCCTTCGCGAGCACGACGCGCCCCCTGGGCTCTCCCGGGTCTGTTTACGGAACCTCGACGCGATCGAAGACGCGCTGGATGAGCTTCTCGGTGGTGAGCTCCTCGGCCTCGGCCTCGTAGGTGAGGGCGATGCGGTGGCGGAGCACATCGAAGGCCACGGCCTTGACGTCCTCGGGCGTGACGAAGCCGCGGTGGCGCAGGAAGGCGTGGGCCCGGGAGGCCTGGCTCAGCGCGATGGTGGCGCGCGGGCTGGCCCCGAACTGGATGTAGTCCGCCTGATCCTTCAGGCCGTAGCGGCCCGGCTCGCGCGTGGCGAAGACCACGTTGAGGATGTAGTCCTTCACCTTCTCGTCCATGTAGATCTGCGTGACGAGCTCGCGGGCGTTCACCAGGTGCTGCAGGTCGATGACCTTCTGAGCCTGCGGGGGCTTCCCGCCGCTCATGCGGTCCATGATGACCTTCTCGTCCTCGCGCGTGGGGTAGCCCACCTTCACCTTGAGCATGAAGCGGTCCACCTGCGCCTCGGGCAGCGGGTAGGTGCCCTCCTGCTCGATGGGGTTCTGGGTGGCCAGCACCAGGAAGGGCGAGGGCAGCGGGAAGGACGTGTCACCGATGGTGACCTGGCGCTCCTGCATGGCCTCAAGCAGGGCGGACTGCACCTTGGCGGGGGCGCGGTTGATTTCGTCGGCCAGCAGCACGTTGGCGAAGACGGGGCCCTTGCGGACCGTGAAGTTCGCCGCCTGCTGGTTGTAGATCATCGTGCCCACCACGTCCGCGGGCAGCAGATCCGGGGTGAACTGGATGCGCTGGAAGGACGCGCTGATGCTGTCGGCGATGGTGCGCACCGTGAGCGTCTTGGCGAGGCCCGGCACGCCCTCGAGCAGGACGTGGCCGTTGCACAGGAGGCCGATGAGGATGCGCTCCAGCATGTAGCGCTGGCCGACGATGACCTTGCCGACCTCCTGATTGAGGACCTCGACGAAGCTGCTCTCCTGCTGGACGCGCTCGGTGAGCGCCCGGATGTCCGTGTTCATATGTGCCGTCTCGACTGTCCCTGGAGGAGGCGGGCAGCCTAGGAGGTGTAGGTACGCCGCTCAACAACCCATCACGCCGGACATTCCAGTAATTTCGGGGGTCCATGCCCTCGGAACCGTCCCGGAATGACCCGCAGGAGTACCCCAAACCACATCGGGACGGGGAACGCCAACCTTCTGGAGGGGGCGAGCCCCGTGTCCCGGGGCCGGTGGAGGCCGGGTTGCTGGGGGAGTTGGCTCCGAGGGTGACTTCCCGGGTGTGCCCGCTGCGGGGGGGTGGAGCGCTGCGGCTCCTGGAGGGAGGCGAGGGCCCGGCGGTGGTGCTCCTCCATGGCCGGGGGAACGCGGCGAGCATGTGGTTCCCGCTCCTCCCCGAGCTGGCCCGGGAGCACCGGGTGCTGGCGGTGGATCTGCCGGGCTTCGGGTGCTCGTCGGCGCCGGGCGGGCGGGTGCGGACGGCGGAGGACGGGCTGCGCTTCTTCGTCGAGCCGGTGGAGGAGCTGCTGGCCACACGGGCGCCGGGACCGGTGACGCTGGTGGGGCACTCGCTGGGCGGGCTGGTGTCGCTGGAGTTGGCGCTGCGAGGCCGCGTGCCCGTGGAGCGGCTGGTGCTGGTGGACGCGATGGGGCTGAGCCCGGAGATGGCACGGGATGCCCGGCTGTTCTTCCGCGTGGGCCCGGAGCGGGTGGCTCGCGTGCTGGGGCCGAAGCTCTTCGGCCACATCGCGCCGTTGCCGGACACGCCGCTGAACCGGAGGCTGGAGGCGCTGGGGTACGAGCTGATGACGGTGCCCGGGGGCAGAGCCGAGGCCACGCGGGCCTTCAACACGCTGGTGCCGCTCACGGGCGGCGTGTTCCACCGAGCCGAGCGGCTGGGGGAGGTGAAGCAACCCACCCTGCTCTACTGGGGCGAGCACGACACGATGCTGCCCGTGTCACTCGCCGAGGCCGCGGTGAAGGTCATGCCGGATGCGCGGCTCGTGAGGGTGCCGACGGGGCACAGCCCGCACCTGGAACAAACGGGGAGCGCCATTTTGGGATTGAACACTTTTTTCTCCATTCACTAAAGCATAACGCGCAACCACCAAGAAAACAGAACAGACCAAAGAATTCACACCATGGCATCTAAATCTTCAAACACAGTGCAACACCCCAACCAGTTCATCGAGGGCGTACTCACCGCAATTCATGAACTAATCCCGAGCACAAACGTCAAATGCAGAAACACAACGCTCGCATCCCTCCAAAAAGAACGTGGGTTCAACAAACAAGGGATATCCGGGCATGCGGGAGGAACCCACTCCGACAATCAGTTCACAATATGGATCAACACATCAGGCGAAGAGGCATATACCATTGAAATCTCGCGACCATCAACACCACTCACCCGACGCGAACTAAAAGTCCTTGGAAGGCTTCCAGATGCACTGGCTGGCCTATTAACTCCTGCCCCCTCAAAAAATCTACAATTGGCTCAACGAATCTCTGGACGCCTCTCTCTCGAACATCTACTTATATACAAATTCTTGCGTGGTGGTCACGCCAGCACTTATTGGACACCAGCACTCACTATAACCCAGCTTCAAGAATTAACCTACCGGCGATACGAAGGAACCCTCTGCACGTCCGGGTTCATATACACCTCGCAACCTCAGCTTTATCTACCAAGAATCAAAAACACACCCTACGGCTTCACGCATTTTCCTGAAGCAATCCGCCTAGCACCCACACACTTCAGTAGCCCGGCTTCTTTTCGATACGTAGATGGAAAAAACTCCTTCTACCTCATTGACAATCTACAAAGAATTCACGGAATCATCTCCAATACAACCCCCAAGAATTTCGGCGTCATCGACAGATCTTCACACCTACACATTTCTCCGCTCGTGGAACAAATGCCAGGGCGAGTGTGGGTCACGTATGTCGGTAACAACAGCGATGTAAACATCCACATGTCGGGGGGGATTCATTTTCGCTGGGAGAAGAACCATTGGCATCTACGTGACAAATCCATATTAGAATCCATTTTGGAAGATCACGGATGCTCCAAGGATCTAACATCAACCCTAACCTCCGTCGCATACACGCTTTCCGATCTACGACTGGGTGCCGCCCTACTCATTCCGGACGACGACACACGAATTCCCAAAATCATTGGTGTAATCGATGGTTCGGACCTAGGGAAATCACTTCGAAAATCATTTCTCAATCGCTCATTCCAAGAACTCGTCAGCTCAAACTCAGCACTCGGAATCCTTTCCTCAGATGGGTTAACAACAGTATCAAAATCCGGCATACTCATCGGCTGTGGAGACATTATCGATATCTCTAGCTCTGCTGCTAAGTCTCTAGCCGGTGGAGGACGAACACAAGCAGCAAGGGCAGCAGCAGAATACGGCCTTTCCATTAAGATATCCGAAGATGGCCCTATTTCTGTATTCAAAAATGGGGAACAAATAATTCGCCTATAGATCTATGCGCGTGAGTTCCGCCAGAATCATCGCCCGCGCCGCGTCCGTGCCCAGCACCCGGCCGAAGCCCTCGCCCGCCTCGCGCAACTCGCCGAAGGTGCTGGCCCCATGCGCCCGGCTGGCCATGCTCGCCCAGCCGTCCATCAGCCCCGTGGCGTTTCGTTCCACGTCGACACGCCACGAGGCGGGGCGGGTGCTCCTCGCCCTGAATCAGTAGACAATGAAGTCGCACTTCCCGATGGCAGCCTTGAACACCTCTTCCGTGATGGCCAACCGCTTCGCCTCAGCGGGAGCGTAGTAGCTCAAGGCCATCGTGGAGCGCGGGTGCTTGTAGCGTTTCTCCGGACTCTGATCCAACAGGGATATCAGCGAGCTGCCAAACCCATCCGGCCACTTGAGGTTGCGGAGCTCGTCGGCTCGACGGATAGGATCCAGGAGCGTGAAACACGGCCACTTGGGAAACCGGAGGCTGCGGGGGTCATCCTGAGGCATCCCCTCATATAAGGCCGAAAGCTTCACGGAAAACGAGCTGTTCACAGACGAGTTGGGCGAAGCGCTCAATGAGAGGCCGCAACTGGGCTTCGGGCATATTGGGCAGAGCCTGGTAGTACATGCAGCCCTGGCGGAAGAGGGAGTAGGTGCGCTTCTTGGAGGTGTTGGCTTTGAGGTGGCGCTCCATACCCAGGCTCTCGCCAGCAGCCCCCAGCAGCGTCAGCAGGGCACATGCGAAGGCACTCAGTAGCAGCAGCCTGTCACGCCTGTCCGTCTCCGCGATTCGGAAGGAGGACAGGCCCATGCCAAAGCGCAAATCCTTCACGTCCCTGAAACTCTCCTCGATGGTGAATCTCCCGCTGTAGAGAGTCACCACCTGGGCTCCGGAGGCTCTCCCCCAGGCTGGTTGCCAGACACCAGGGCTCCTTCATGCCCTTCTTCTTCACGCATACCACCGCGGCGACTTCCACCTCATCGGCCGTGACGCGTGCGCCCTTGAGCTTGCGCAGGTGGCCTGAGGTGGGCACCCACTCCGCTGCCGTCCGGCGCTCTCCCTGCGCGCTGGTGACGATGATTCGCTGGCGGAAGCGCACCACGTACTCGAAGCGCAACTGCTCGAGCAGGGCATAGAGTTTCTGGTCCGCGAAGCCCCGGTCGGCCAGAATCGTCACCTTCACCTCGGGCGCAATCAACTCCCGCAGCCGCAGCAGGACGCTGTCTTCGGCGTCATTGCGCATTCCCTTGAGCGCGGACTTGTGGACCGTCAGCCACACCAGGGGCGTGGAGCGCCCGTGTCCTGTGCGCAGCGAGGCCACCAGCGTGGTGTGGTCGTCATCGTCGAAGTCCGTCCAGTCCAAGGCCACCACAGCCTCAGTTCGCTGTCCCATGACGTAGGGCACCCAGAGAGAAAGCAGGTGCCACACGTCCACTCCCGTGTTGGACAGCAACCTGTCCACCTGCTTCACCCCGTGCTTGCCCTTCTTCCCCCTCGCCACTGCCAGCGCCTGCCCGATGGCGTACACCGAGAGGCTCGCGGCGTGGATGACGCCCAGCGTCGCCAGGGAGAGCGACAGGACTCTCTTGGCGTGGAGGTCTTCTCCGAAGAGTCCGGCGAGGAATTCGTGCACCTGCTGTTCGTTGATGGCTTGAGTACCCACTTCTCCGGTAACATCCATGACCCTACTGCTCAAACCATATGGCCAGATACACGCTTCCTCGCCTGCTTGCTAGATGAGGGGATGCCTCAGGGGGTCATCCCCGTGGAAGCGGCAGGCATCCAGGCGGGCCTCGGAGAAGTCGCAATCCTCGATGGATCCCAGTTGGTACTCCGGCGCCTTCCCGTACTCGGGCCAGTGCCCGAAGTCGCACCCCGACAGCCGCCCCTTGAACCGGCAGCCCTTGAGGGAGGCTCTTATCCAGTCCTGATAGTTCTTCAACTCCTGCTTCACCTCGAAAGTACAGTTGATGAACCGGGCCTGATGGAGGCTCAAGCGTCGAGCGGACACCTTCAGCACGAGGGTGCAGTTCTTCAGCGTCAGGTTGGGACCGAGGATGTAGTTGGCCTCTTTATCCGTCAGTTCCAGCCGCTCGTTCTCGATTTCCCGCTCCTCGAAGACGACATTCCCGAGCCAATCCATCGCCGCTCCGTTCAGAAGGTGAGCATCCGGTAGAACTCGCCCGCCATGCGCCTGCCATGGCGTGCGAGGTTCGACGCCGTTCCGGAGAGAATCTCGTACTTGAATCCCCCGGGCGAGGGGTCCTCCACATCGACTCCCCGCGGTTTGAACCGGTAGAGCCGCTCGAACTGTTTTTTCACCGTCTCGTGCACGAAGCGGCCCCGGGCCTCGCGCTCCAACACGTGCGCCAGCCAGTATTCACCCTGGTCCAAGGCGACCTTGATGGCGTCTGCCTCTCTCGGCGAGAGCCGGTGCGGCCCCAGAGCTGGGCCGCACCGGTCACGGCCCTCTGGAGCCTGTCGCCCAGGCTCTGAATCAGTAGACGATGAAGTCGAACTGCTCAATGACGGCTCTGAGCTCTTCCGGTGTGGCCCTGCTCCTCTTGGCGAAATCAGGAGCGAACCAAGTCAGTGCGGATGTGGAAGGCGGGTAGTCGGCGAGATCCTCAATCACAACACGGCCGATACTTCCAGGCCACCGTACGGTGGACAATTGGCGGCTTCTGCCAACAGGGTCCAGGAAGGTGAAGCAGGGCCACTTGGGAAACCGTAGGGTCGTGGTGTCACAACCATGGAAGCGGCAGCCGTCCAGACGCGCCTCGGAGAAGTCGCAGTCCTCGATGGAGCCTAGCTGGTACTCCGGCTCCTTCCCGTACTCGGGCCAGTGCCCGAAGTCGCACCCCGACAGCCGCCCCTTGAAGCGGCAGCCCTTGAGCGAGGCTTTTATCCACTGCTGGTGGTTCTTCAGTTCCTGCTTCACCTCGAAGGTGCAGTCGGTGAACTGTGCCCCAATGATGATGAGGTTCCTGGCTGATACCTTCAGGAGGACGGTGCAGTTGCGCAGGGTCAGGTTGGGTCCAAGAAAATAGACCGAGTCCTTGTCCGTCAGCTCCAACCGCTCGTTCTCAAGCTCCTTGTTCTCGATGATGACATTCATGGACGACCTCATGCGGGTCTTCTTCAGAAGGTAAGCATCCGGAAGAAATCGCCCGCCATCCGGCGACCATGCCGAGAGAGGTTCGACGCCGTTCCGGAGAGAATCTCGTATTTTCGGTTGTTGCTCAGGTCAGTCACGTCGACTCCCTGGGTATTGAACTGAAGTACTCCTCGAAACTGGGCCTTCACCGTCTCGTGCACGAAGCGGCCCCGGGACTCGCGCTCCAGCAGGTGCGCCAACCAGTATTCGCCCTGGTTCAAGGCTTCCTTGATAGCTTGACGCTCTCTGGGCGAGAGCCGGTGTGGCCCCCATTGCTGGGCCGCCTCGGTCACCGCCCTCTGGAGCCTGTCACCCACCTCGTCCACGACGGGGATGTCGTGGAGGGAATAGCCAGGAGGCAGATGCCAGCGCTGCCCGTTGGGTAGAATCACCTGCAGGTTGCCGCCCCGGTGGCGGATGGCGACGATAGCCGAGGAGCCGCCCCCGGAGGACGCCCCGCCGCCCTGCCCCTTCTTGAGCATCACCACCGCCAGGGGGCCGTGCGGGGTGGCCGCCACCGTCTCCACCGCCACCACCGCCCGCGCCAGCGCGCTCTCCTGGGCCGCCATCACCTCCAGCCGCCCCAGCACCGCGGCCCCACCCTGCGCCTGCCACTGGGCACTCGCCAGGCCGTAGCCCGGCAGCGTGCGCACCCTCGCCGCCACCTCCCCCAGCGTGCGCCCGGTGAGTGCGCCCACCGCCAGAATCATCGCCCGCGCCGCGTCCGTGCCCAGCACCCGGCCGAAGCCCTCGCCCGCCTCGCGCAGTTCCGCGAAGGTGCTGGCCTCGTGCGCCCGGGCGGCCATGGTGGCCCAGCCGTCCATCAGCCCCCACAGCATGTCCACGCCCAGCCATGCCACCAGCACGACAGACAGCCCGGCGGCCAGCAGCTTCGTCGTCGGCTCGGGCACCAGCCAGAGGGCCATATAGGTGCCGAGCGCCCACATGCACGAGGCCATCAGCACCTGGGGGCTCAGCTCCCGCCCCAGCGCCGCCTTCGTCTCCTCCAGCACCGAGCCGAACGCCAGGGCCAGCGCCAGCGTGCGCCGGTCCTCGGTGCGCAGGGAGGGCCCGTCGTCGAACAGGCGCAGGCAGTCGCCTCCGCCCCAGGCCCGGGTGCACCACAGCAGGTACTTGTCGCGCAGCTCCGCGTCCGCCTCGGGTGTCAGCCGGTTGTCCTCGTCCACCGGCACCAGCGAGAGCACCTGGCCCTTGTACACCTTGGCCACCCACGTCCCGCTCAACTGCTCCCATTCCGGGTGCTGCTCCACCTGGCCCTTCAGCCACTCGCGCGCGGCCTCGCGCGGGCTCCTGCCGGTGTGTTGCACCTCACGGGCGATGCGCTGCACCGCGCGCTGGAAGTCCACCCGAGCCACCGGTACGGGCCGGGTGGTGCCTCGGCCCGGCTGAAGCACCGCCACCTCATACACCACCGCCCCCTCCAGGCCGGGCTCCGAGGTGGGCGCCTCCCGGGGCTCTGGTGGCGGCGTGAGCGACACGGCGCGCAGGCTCCCCGTCAGCGTGCCGCCCGGAGGGTGGCCCGTCGCACACGCCGAGACGAGGCACAGCACGAGCCACAT
This sequence comes from Archangium gephyra, assembly GCF_049060025.1. GTDB lineage: Bacteria > Myxococcota > Myxococcia > Myxococcales > Myxococcaceae > Archangium > Archangium gephyra_A. The sequence goes on along the minus strand of NZ_JBMEQQ010000002.1, from coordinate 9,577,484 downwards.
CCACCCGCGGCGCGGCGACATGCCCGCCGCGGGGTGATGCCTCAGAGGGAGGGACATGCCGCACCGCTTCCTCCAACCGTGGGGGCTGGTGTTGGGGTTTCCGGGAGTACACGGAAACACGGGTGCGACCGTCAAGACGCCAGGTAGGTGGAGTGGTGCAGGACGTGGAGGGTTGGCCGGGGAGGCGCGGGCGTTAGGGGAAGGTGACGTGGCCCAGGGTGACGGTGCGCTTCTGCTCCGTATCCCAGAGCACGAGGGTGTACGTGCCCCGGGCTTCCTCCTCCGAGGCCAGTACCTCCACCACCACGTGGCGCCATCCCTTGGCACCGGGCTCGGTGGGGAGGACCTCCTGCTGCCAGAGGGGCAGCGGCTTCAGCACCTCGCCCTTGGGGCCGCGCAGCACCGCGCCCGCCGCCACCCAGGGCACAGCGCCGGGATTGTCGAGCCATAGGTCCACCGCCACCCGGCCCTCGGCGCGGTAGCTGCGGGCTTCCTTCAAGCGCAGGGCGTTGCTCCTGGCCTCGGTGACGCTCTCCATCAGGTCCTTGAAGGCAATGCGCCCCTCTACCAGCAACCCGGAGGCAAGCACGCCCCTCAACCCCTCGGGTGCGCCGCGCTCCGCGCGCAACTGACGCACCTCCTGCTGGCACTGCCGAGCCTCGGCCTGGGCCGCCTTCTCCCCCTCCCGGAAGGACTCCACCGGGCGGGGCGCACGAAACATCTTCACCTGCGACAGGCCCAGCGCCGGGTGGGCCCGCAGGAGGAAGGTGGCGCACGCGGGGGCCGCGCCGTCCGCGAAGCACACCTCCAGCTCGAAGCGCTCCCCGGCCTCCAGCTTCTCCGGAGGCACCAACATGAGGCTCTGCTGCCCGGGGGCCACGTCCGCGAAGCGCTCCCGCTCCGCCAGCCGCACGGACTCGGGCTGGAGCGCCGTGTCGAAGCGCAGCGTGAGGGGCACGTCCGGGCTGATGCACACCACGGGCGGCTGCACGGGCGGCTCGGCCGTCAGCTCGATGCGGGGGCTCGCCGTCTCACACCCGTCCGGTGCGGACGGCATGGTGGCCTGGGGGGAGGGGGCGAGGAGGGCCAGCGCGAGCAGGCCCACGGGGGACGCGAGGAGCACAGGGAGTCAACCTCCAGAGGAAGGCGAGGCGGGGTGACGCGAGGCGTTGGCCTCTACCACACCTCGCCGGGCCCGTGCCGCCCACGCCTACTCGAAGCGCTCCACCGCCCGGACGGCCTGGGTGGAGAAAACGACGGCGGCGTCAGCGGGCCCGCCAACGTCCTTCCGGTCCACGCCCGGGGGTCCTCCCCATGCACTGGTGCGCCCTACCAGCTCCAGGCACACCGGGTACGTCTTGCCGGTGCGCGTCCGGGCCTGGATGAAGCGCCCGTAGACGCGCTCGGGCCCGAGGTAGAGCCGCCCGGTGAGCTCGCTCCCGGCCAACTGCCCCAGATTGTCCGTCCCCGCCTTGATGGGAACCGACATGGGAGTGGACTCGTGCACGGTGACACGCTGGGCGCTGCCGTCCACGGGGAACTCCGCGGTGGCCGTCTTGCCAATGCGAATGCCCAGCTCCTCCATCGTCTTCACGGCGCCAGGAGGGCAGTCGGCGGCCCGGGGCGGGGGACGCACCACCTGGGGCGTGCTGGTGCAGCCGGAGAGGAGCACGGTGCACAGGCCCACCAGGCACAGCTCCTGACGGGCGGGGACACAGCCCGGCTCCGGGCGTTGCGGCCTGGGGGCGGGCTTCTGCTGGAGATTCGGGCGGGTGTCGTTCTCGCGAGGCATGGCGGCGGAGGGGGGCGCGGGGGATGAGCCGGGGGAAGTGGCCGCGCCCCCTCCAGCTTCGGACGGCCCCTCCGGCGCCGCCACTTCACGGACAAGTCCGGGGTGCGGTGTCGGGGAGCCCGCCCACCCCCCAGGAGGTAGCGGTGCCGCCAGGGGAGCGGGGGCCGGTGGGCGCTCCGCCCCAGCATCCGGGCGGGAGAGCAGGGCCCACGTGCCGGCCAGCACCAGCGCGCCCACCAGCAGCGTCACGGCCAGCACACGCGCCCGCGGGCCCGGGGGCGTCCGGTGGACAGGAGGGGACGGCGGGAGCGCCACGAGGGCAGCGGCGCCCTCCACCTCGTACACCGGGGACTCTGGTGCCAGGGGGACCCCCGGCGCTTCCTGCCGCGCTGCCGCCTCCTGATTCACAGGTGCCTCCTGCTGCGCTGGCACCAGGGCAGCGGCTGGCACCTCCTGCTGCGCTGGCTGGCGCCGGACCTTGCGCCCCCGCCCGCGCCGGGGCATCGCCGCCACCACCTGCCGCAGGAAGCGCTCACGCGAGTCGCGGTCCACCACCTGGCCGGGTATCTCCTCGGTGGTGCGCACCTGGGGGGCGAAGGGGTCCATCAGCGGCACGTCCCAGTCCTCCCCCGCCCCGGCCAGCGCCGCCTCCAGCGCCGCGGCCACCGCATCCATGTCCGCCAGCCTCTCCCCGGGCTCCTTCTCCAGCAGCCACAGGCACACCCGGCTCAGCGCCACCGGTACGCCTGGGTTGTCCTCGTGCGGCGCCAGGGGCGTGCGGGTGCGGATGTCCTTCACCATGAGGGGGTTGCTCATGCTCGAGCCGAAGGGCAGCCTGTCCGTCAGCAGCTCGTACAGGGTGACGCCGAAGGCCCACACCTCGTTGGCCACGCCCGGCCGGTAGCGCGTGCTCTTCTCCGGGTGCTCCGCGAGGAAGCGGTACGCCTCGGGGCTGGTGTACTCGGGCGTGCCCAGCGGCAGCCGCCCCCACCGTGGCAGCGTGGGGCGGCCCTCCAGGTGGCCCACCCCGAAGTCCACCCACACGGGCGCGCCGTCCGCCGTCCTCACCAGCAGGTTGTCCGGCTTCACGTCCCGGTGCAGCACGCCCTGGCGGTGCACCACCGCGAGCGCCCCCGCCGCCTCCCGCATCAGCGTGGCGGCCTCGCGCGCCGAGGGGTTGTGCACCAGGGCATGCCTCAGCAGCGGCAGTCCCTCCACGTACTCCATGACGAGGTAGAAGTAGCCCTCGTCCGGGTAGGGCCAGCGCCCATGGCCCAGCACCCGCACCACGTTGGGGTGTTGGACGTGGCGTAAAATATCCATCTCCAGCTCGCCCCAGGGGTTGTCCGGGTAGTCGCGGAAGAACTTGAGGACACAGGAGCGCCCCGCGCACTCGGCCAGGAAGACATGACTCTGGCCGCCCTCGCCTAGCGGGCCCATCACCCGGTACTGGCCCACCAGCTCCCCGGGCTCGGGCAGCCTGTACACCCGCGCGCTGACTCTCAACAAGGCCCACCTCCGAGGTGAGGAGGCTAACATGACTCGGCGGATTCTCCCGTGGCGGGCAACTCCTCGCGCAGGCCCCATCCAAACCTTCCTCCGAGGACTGGACGAGAAAATCTACTTCTTACGTCATGTGGTGATAGGTTCGTCTCAGACAAGCACCTCCACATCTGGAGACCCTTCATGCAAGTCACCACCTGGTTCATCGCGACAGAAGACGAAGTGGAGGCAATCGAGTCGATCGTCACGACCGAGGAGCACTCCCCGGAGGACTGGACGTACCTCGAGCTCCCGCTCATCGAGATGGAGCTCATGGCCCTCTCCGCCGCGCTCCGGGGCACGGAAGACATCACGGACGAGCGCACCCTGGAGGAGCCGCTCATCTTCCGGGAGGAAGACGGGCTCATCATCGCGCGCGTGGTGGAGCCCTTCATCCAGATGCTGGCCCGTGTGACGGACTCGAACGTGCCCGGGCTCGTCAACGCCTGGGCGGAACGGATGGACCAGGAGAACCACGGCCCGGAGGATCTGCGTGAATTCCTCTCGGAGCTGGTGAAGTTCGCCCGGCAGGCGGTGGAACGCCGCAGCCCGGTGCTGTCGCTCGCGACGTTCTGATGCGGGTTTGAGTCAGGAGTCCGCGCCTGTCACGTCCCTGGGTATCCTCTACTCCCCACCCGGAGGCGTCCATGACCCGCGGATCCAAGACTCCCGAGCAGGACCGTGCCGAGGGCACCGCCCGTCCCCGTGGCTACGAGCAGGTGGACAAGCTCTCCGTCCCCCTCCCCCACGGCACCGAGGTGACGACCCGCGTGGAGCGCGTCGCCGGTGACCGGCACATCCCCCAGGGCGTGGTGGGCCGCGTGGTGCGCGCCCGCGGCGGCGGCTTCGACGTGCAGATCGTCGGCGTGGGCGAGCTCTGGTACGCCCGCGATGAGCTGGTGCCTCGCAAGCCGGGACAGCTCCAGTTCGCGCTCCGGCGCGCCGCCACCTGGGACGCCCTGCGCCCCTGCGTGGTGCTGGAGACCGTGGTGGGCTCGCAGGCCTGGGGCCTTGCCAACGAGGCCTCCGACGTCGACATGCGCGGCGTCTTCGGCCTGCCCCTGCCCTGGCACTTCGGCCTCGCCGACAAGGCGCGCGACCTCGTCAGCGCCGATGGCAGCCACACCTTCTGGGAAGCTCTCCAAGGCCGTGGAGCAGGCCCTCCGCGCCGACCCCAACACCCTGGAGATGCTCTTCGTCCCCAGCGCCCGCGCCTCGGACGAGCTGGGAGAGTGGCTCCTCGCCGAGCGCGAGGCCTTCGTGTCCAAGGCCATCTTCGGCAGCTTCGGCCGGTATGCCATGAGCCAGCTCGACAAGCTCACGCGCAGCCAGCGGCTCGCCGAGCACCGGGACCTGGTACTCGAGTGGCTGTGCGAGGAGCCCGCGCCCGGCCTCGACGAGGTGGCCCGGCGGCTCGCCGCCATCTCCCCGCGCTCCGCTCCCTCGCCCGAGGACGCGCTGCTCGCGGCCAAGACGTACCTCAAGCAGCTCTACCGCTCGCTGTGGGACCAGGGCCTCATCGAGGCCAACGACTTCGCCGCCCTCACCCGCTATGCGCGCGGTGGCGGCCAGCGGCCTCCCAGCGCTCGCGAGCTGCGCCCGAAGAACGCCTACAACCTGCTGCGCCTGGTGGTGCTCGCCACCGGGTGGCTGCGGGAGGGAGTGCCCACCTTCGAAGTCACCGGCACCTACAAGGCGCGCATGTTGGAGATCAAGGCCGGCCGCGTCCCGCTGGAGGAGGTGCTGCGCGACGCCGAGGCCCTCGCACCGGAACTGGAAGAGGCCCACCGCACCAGCAAGCTGCCACAGCTCCCGGATTACGGGCGCGCGGACCGCCTGCTGCGCCGCGTGGGCGAGGAACTCGCGCGGCGCTGGGTGCTCCAGGTACCCGGGCCGCTCGGCCGTGATGCCCCCGCGCCTCCGGCCGTCGAATGGAAGGAGGAAGAGTCATGACCGCTACCCTGATGACGGAGCACCAGACCCGGGTGGCCCATGCCGTGCTCGACGAGGAGTCCACGCGCCGGTGGCACCTCGTCGTGTCGCTCTCGGGCGCGCACGCGTATGGCTTCCCCTCGCCCGACAGTGACCTGGACCTGAAGTGCATCCACGTCACCCCCACCGCCGACCTGCTCCGACTGGAGCAGCGCGGCCCCGTGCCCGCCGAGCGTCTGGAGGTGGTGGACGGCGTCGAGGTGGACTACTCGTCCAACGAGGTCGCCCCCGTGCTGCTCGGCGTCCTCCAGGGCAACGGCAACTACCTGGAGCGGCTGCTCGGGTCCCACTCCCTGCGCGGCTCGCCCGAGTTGGAGGCCGTGCGTCCGTTGGTGCGCGGCGTGCTGTCGCGGCGGCTGCACCGGCACTACCGCGGCTTCGCCCAGGGCCAGTTGCGCGAGTGGGAGAAGACGGGCTTCCGCTCCACCAAGAAGCTCCTCTATGTGCTGCGCACCACGCTCACCGGCACCCACGCGCTGCTCACCGGCGAGGTGGAGACGGACCTCACCGCGCTGATGGACCGCTATGGTTTCGGCGAGGCGGGCGAGCTCGTCGCCTGGAAGCGCCGTGGCGAGCGCAGCGAGCTGCCCGAGCCCCTCTCCGAGCACTGGCGCGGCCAGGTGACGCGGGCCTTCGAGCGGCTCGACTCCGCCCGCGAGCGCTCCGTGCTCCCGGAGGAGCCTCAGGGCACCGAGGCGCTGGAGGCGTGGTTGCTCGAGCTCCGGCGCTCGCGGTTCTGAGACACGGAGGGGAGGACGGGGACGGACACCCTCACCCCGTCCCTCTCAGTTTCTGTTTCAGGTAGTGCTCGCGCTTCGCCTTGGGGAACTTCTCGATGGCGTAGCGCAGCATAGTCCTCGGCATCTCCCGCGCATGCCGGGAGAGGAAGGACTCCTCGCTCGCCAGGTCCCTGTTGCCCACCTCTCGCAGCATCCATCCCACGGCCTTGTGGATGAGGTCGTGCGCGTCGTGGAGCAGCAGCTCCGCCAGCTTCAGCGTGTGCGTGAAGTCTCCCGCCCGGATGAAGGCCAGGGTCGACATGATGGCGATGCGCCGCTCCCACAGTCCCGGCGAGCGCGCGAATTCGTAGAGCAGCGGCGTGAGCTCCGGGTGCTCGAGCAGGTACGCGCCCACGAGCCGGGGCGCCACCGTGTCCACCAGATCCCAGTTGTTCAACCCCGCCAGGTGCTCCCGGCAGAACGCGAAGAGCCGGCCGCGTCCGGCCTCGTCCGCGCGCTCGAATCTCGCCACGAGGATGAGGAAGCCGGTGAGCCGGTGCTCGTGGACCTCACTCCGCAACAGCTCGCCCAGTTGCTCCAGGGGAAGGTCCTTGTGGCGCCGGGCAAGCTTTCGCTGCTCCGGCACGGTCACTCCGAGGAACACGTCTCCCTCGGCGTACTCGCCCGGACCTGTCTTGAAGAATCGTGGGTAGAAAGCGGCCTTCTCGGGGTCGGCCGCCCGCGCCAGCTCGTCCCGGATGGCCTTGGAGGAGGAGGTATTCACAGGTGGAAGTCTGGCGGGGACACGACCCGGGAGGCTAGCGTCATCCGCCGTGTCCCAAGATCTGCTCGACCTCGCCGCCACGCCCGAGCGCCTCCGCGCGCTCGCCGATGCCGGTGTCCTGACGCCCCAGAGCCTGGAGCACGCCCTGCGGCTCGCCGTCGCCACGCCCGGGCGGCCCGCCTGGCGGCGCTTCCTGTCCGCCGTGCTGCTGGGCTTCGGCTCGCTGCTGGTGCTCTCCGGCGTCATCTACTTCTTCGCCTACAACTGGGCGGCCCTCCATCGCTTCGGGAAGATGGGGCTGCTGCTGGCCGCCATCCTCGCCTCCTGTATCGCCGCCTGGCGTCTGGGCGAGACGCTCGCCGGACAGTTCGCCCTCCTCTTCTCCGCCGTGCTCGTGGGCCCGCTCCTCGCCGTCTACGGGCAGGCGTATCAGACGGGCGCGGACCCCTATGAGCTGTTCCTCGGCTGGGGCCTCCTCATCCTTCCCTGGGTGGCGCTCGCCCGCTTCAGCCCCCTGTGGCTGCTGCTGCTCCTGCTCGTGAACACCGGGCTGTGCCTCTTCTGGTTCCAGGTCGCCGACGGCAAGGGCACCACGCTCATGCTGGTGCTCGCGCTGGTGAACTGCGGAGCCTGGGTGGTGCATGAAGTGCTCGCAATGCGTGGCGTGCCCTGGCTGACGGGCCGGTGGATGCCCCGGGTGCTGGCGATGATGACCATGGCACCGCTGCTCGGCCTGGCGGAGCTCCTGGTGGCGGTGCCCCGGGAGGCGGACACCGCGAGCGGCGTGGGGCTCGGCCTGCTCGTGCTGGTAATGGCCGCGGCGTACGTCTTCCACCGGCAGGTGCGCTCCGAGCTCTTCCTCCTCACCCTGGACGCGGTGAGTGTGATGACGCTGGTCACCACGCTCGTCGGCCGCGTCCTCTTCAAGGCGAGCCGCTTCGATGCGGGCGTCTTCTTCGTGATGGCCCTGCTCGTCATCGGCGAGGTGGGGCTCACCGTCTGGTGGCTGCGCGCCGAGGCCCGTGGTCCGGAGGAGGCATGACCATGGCGTTCAAGCCCTCATTGCGAGACGTGCTTCCCGCCGGACTCCAGGAGCAGGCGCGCGCCGCGCTCGCTTCCAGCCAGGAGGCCACGGCCAGCATGCCCTGGTTCGTGCGTGTCCTCACCGGCTTCGGGGCCTGGCTGGCCTCGATCTTCCTGATCATCTTCATTTCGATCGGTGTGCTCGGAGTGGGCGAGGAGGTGGGTGCCATCGTCCTGGGACTGATCCTCACCGGAGCCGCCGTCCTGGTGCGGTACGCGGGGAGCAACGTGTTCCTCACCCAGCTCGCCCTGTCCACCGGACTGGCCGGACAGGGCCTCTTCATCGGCGGCGTGGGGGCCCTCGCGGACGAGAAGATGGCGGCCCTCGCCACCGTCGTCCTCCAGCTCGTGCTCCTCTTCGTCTACCCGGATGTCATCCAGCGCTTCCTGTCCGCGCTCTTCGGCAGCACCGCGCTGCTGTTCCTGCTGCGCCTCACCGCGCCGGGCGTGCTGGTGGACGTGACGCTGGTGGGGCTCACCGTGCTCGCGCACCTGCTCTTCCTCCACCAGGCCCGGCTCCAGAGTGGGCGCTGGAGGGAGCTGGTTTCACCCGCGGGCTTCGGGCTCGTCACCACGCTCCTGTTCTCGCTGGTGGTGCGCACCTGGTTCCATGACATCTACGGGAGATCCTTCCGCGAGGACGCCACGGGGCTGCCCGCCGGGGTGCTGACGCTCGGGCTGGCCGTGGTGACGCTGTACTCGACGTGGCGCGTGCTGGAGGAGACGGACTCCGAGCCCGGTGGCGCCGCGGGGGTGACGGCCTTCGCCGCGCTCGGGCTGATGGCCGTCCTCACGCTCCAGACGCCCGGAGTCATCGCGGCGATCGGCATCCTCCTGCTGGGCTTCCACCGGCGCAGCGTGGTGCTGCTCGGCATGGCCGTGATCTTCATCCTCGCGTTCGGCGTGGGCTACTACTACGACCTCCAGTTCTCCCTGCTGGCCAAGTCGCTCGCGCTGCTGGGCAGCGGACTGATGCTGCTCGGCCTGCGGCTCTTCATCCTGCGCCGCTTCCCCGCGGCCGAGGAGGTGCGCTGATGCGCGCCCGCGTCATCTTCGGTGGATTCCTTCTCGTGGTGGCCGCCCTCGTGGTGCAGGTCGTCCGCAAGGAGCAGGTCCTGGCCCACGGCACGCCCGTGCTGCTGGAGCTTCGCCCCGGTGGACCCCCGCTCGCTCATTCAGGGCGATTACATGGTGCTCGACTACGCCATCAGCCGAGAGGCCCGGCTGGCCAGCGACACGAGCTGGGGCACGGCGTCGGCCGCGAGCTCGGGCCCGAAAGAGGGGCGCCTCGTGCTCCGGCTGGATGAGAACGGCGTGGGGCGCTTCGTCCGTCACGACGTGGCCGACACTCCGCTCGCCCCGGGGGAGCTGCTGCTGCGCTACAAGGTGCGCCAGAGCCGCGTCCGCCTGGGCGCGGAGGCCTTCTTCTTCCAGGAAGGTCACGCGGACCGCTACGAGCAGGCGAAGTATGGCGAGCTTCCGGGTGACCGGCGACGGCTCCAGCGTGCTCGTGGGCCTGCGGGACGCCGGGCGCCAGCCGCTTGGCAGCGCGGTCCCGTGACCGTCTAATCCCCCGGCGCCCCCAGGTCTTCCAACTCTTGGGGGGTCAAGGAAGGTCCCAGCAATAACGTACCGTCTCCATTTCTGAAGACGGTGTGGGTTCTTCCGCCAATCTTGACCAGAGTGCCCAGAGCAGGTGCTGGCTGCCCCTGCAACCAGGACTGCGCCTCCAGCATGTCCTTGAATTCGTGCGAGATGAAGATGCTTTGCTCCGCGGGAAGGTGCGCGGTCCTGACATGCTCGTTGAATGCCTCGAGCTGATTCGTAATGAAGAGGAAGCTGAGCGCATGGGCAGACAGCTCGATGGCATGGAGTTCCGCCGAACCTGGCGGAAACCTCTGGACTGCTTTCTCAAGGGTTCTCAGCACCTCTTCCACTTCGAAATCCACGGTCGTTCCCGTCACGCAATCCTCGTCAGAGCGCGGCAAGTGGTACCAGAATCAACGCCCCAGAGCCTCCAGTGGCCACGATGAAGGAGATCCCGGCAACTACCACCACTGTTCCAACCAGAATCTCCTTTTCGTGGCGCTTCAGCCAATCTATCGCGCGTTCCAGCGTGGAGAACTCGCGAAGGTGCATTTCCTTCCGCTTCAGACATGCCCTGTATTCCTTGAAGCATTTGGTCTCACAATATCGATAATGATCGCGCTTGTGATATTCATAGGGACGGGGTGGCTTCTTCTTCCAACATGCCCTGAAGCATTCGATGTGCGCAGCATCGCAGTCACTCGTGTCCTGTGAGGCGAATACGATTTCATGGGCACCCGCTTCCGCCGAACTCATTGGCGCGCCGGCTGTGAACTCCGCTTCGTCTGGATCAGCAGTAGACGAAGAACGCACTGCGGCCAGAGACGGGGCGCGAAGAGACGGCTGGGTGGTACCGCAGGCCCCGAGCCAGAGGCTGGCGACCAACAGAACGAATTTCAGCGGAGCGCCCTGTGGCTCGAGCATGACAGCCCGAGCATAGATGCCAGATGAAGTTCCGGCCTGGTCCAACGCTCAACGGTGACGCGGAATCAACACTGTCACGTGCTTGCAGTGCAGGGGTGAGAACCCCCTCGTGGGCTTCGCACTGCACTGAACCGGGCTCACTACCATTTCCCTCGAGCCGGAAAGGCCCCCCGCCTGCTCACACCAGCAGTGCGTCCCGGGTTTTCACGGGGGCCCGATTGATCGATTCGCCGCCCTCCGGTTAGCTGATCTCCATGCTCTACCGAAGGCTCACCGCATCGTTGCTCACCACGGGTCTCCTGAGTGGAGCCTGGCCACTCGCCGCGGCCGCGCAGCGCGCCAAGGCCCCGTCCCGCCCGGAGCCCACCGTCAGCCTCAACATCCCCGTCAACGTCAGCGCTCCGTTTCCGAAGGCCGAGGACAACCTCCCCTACTTCGATGACTTCTCCTGGCGGGAGTTCATCGCGCTCACCTGGCCGGTGCGCGTCGGCACCAGCGCGCCGTTCCCTCGCGGTGTCCCGGACAGCAAGAAGAAGTACGGCGATGTCTCGGTCCCTGGCGTCTGGGAGACGTGGAAGGCCGACTACGAGCTGTTCCTCCCCGACGGCTCCGCCCCGGCCGACTGGCAGAGCTTCGCGACTCCCTCTCCCTGCGACGGGGATGGCACCCTCGTGCCGTACCAGAAGGTTCTCGGCTCGTTCGCCAGGTACCACGGCTTCAACCAGGCGAGCATGACGGAGAGCGGTGGCCCCCTCGTGAGCCAGAACGGCCAGTACGTCCGCTACGAAACCCGGGTGAACCAGGCCGAGTACAAGTACATCACCAACCCCGGCGGCTCCCATCCCGGGCCGCTGTACCTGGTGAAGAACCTCCCCGGAAATGGCTCGGCCAACCCTCCGCTGAAGTTCCCGAGCGGCTCGGTGGAGGTCAAGGCCTCCTGGCGTGTGATGACGGGCGTGCCCGACAAGCAGCGCAAGCGCTACTACATCACCCAGGCGAAGGTGCTCGATCCCGTGAGCGGCACGTGCACCCTGGCCGACGTCGGCCTCATCGGGCTGCACATCGTGAACAAGACGCCCACGCTCCCCCAGTGGGTCTGGTCCACCTTCGAGCACGTCGACAACGTGCCCGCCCTCCCGGGTGAGAGCAGCCAGGCGGCCCCGCCCTACTCGTTGAACGACAACGACCCGAAGACTCCGCTCTCGGAGATGGGCAAGCCCATCAGCCAGTGCAACCCGCCGCAACAGCACCCCGCGCCCACCCAGGTGGTGCGCAAGCGGCCGATCGCGGCCTCGACCCAGCAGACCAACAAGGCCTACCAACAGGCCAAGGGCGTGAAGGGGACCGTCTGGGAGAACTACCAGCTCGTGCTGACGCAGTGGCCCGTCGGCGCCACGGACACCTTCCCGAGCACGGCTCAACCCCAGCCCCAGACGAATACCGCCAACGTGGCGACCGAGACCTGGGTCCAGGACTCCACCGCCACCTCGTGCATGGGCTGCCACAGTGTGTCGAACAACCACCAGTATGACTTCGTGTGGTTCCTCCCGCTCGGCGCATACCCGCGGCACTCCGAGCCGTGCCAGCCGCAGGTAGCGTCGGCCACGCCCGCGGCCCAGCCCTCGGACAGCCTCGCGGCCCCGCTGCCCGCCGCCCCGCTGCCCGCGGTCGAGCGCCGGAACAAGGCCGTCATCGACCTGCGAGATCTCATGAACCGGACGAAGCAGGGCCAGGCCGCGGCGGAACCCTGAGGGCGGCTTCACAATCGCCTGACTCTTGCCGATAATCCTTTCTTGACACGAGGCGTCAGCGGTTCCTCCCCCCGGAGGGCCGCGTCCGTGAAAGGAATGGAACGTGAGGGTCCCCGCACCAGCCGGCTTCATCGGCAACGAGCGCTTCCAGGTCCGCCGGCCTCTTGGCCAGGGTTCGTTCGGCCACGTCTACGAAGTCTTCGACACCCACTACAACACGGTGGTGGCCCTCAAGCTCCTGCACGAGCCCCGGCCCATCGCGCTGTACCGCTTCAAGCAGGAGTTCCGGCTGTTGGGGGATCTCGTCCACCCCAACCTCGTCACCCTCTACGAGCTGCACTCGGAGGGCAACCAGTGGTTCTTCACCATGGAGTACGTCGAGGGCGCGCACTTCACCTCGTACGTGCGCTCCATGAGCGCCTCCCTGTCCCTGAGTGAATCGCCCCACGACCGGACCGAGACGGTGCTCCCCAGCCTGCCACCGGCCGGCACCGGCTCGGGCGCGAGCAATCCCCACGACGCGACGGCCACCCTCTCCCCCACGGTCCGCTCGGGGGAATTTCCCATCCCCCGCGAGGCCTGGCCCACCGCCTCGCCCTTCGTCGTGGACCCGGAGCGGCTGCGCGCCGCCTTCTACAACCTGGCCCAGGGCGTCCGGGCCCTCCACTCCGCCGGCATCGTCCACCGCGACCTCAAGCCCACCAACGTCCTGGTCACCCCCACCGGCCGCGTCGTGGTGCTCGACTTCGGGCTCGCCAAGGAGCTGGCTCCCGCGCCCCAGGACCAGACCCCCGAGGGAATCGCCGGCTCGCCCTCGTACATGGCGCCCGAGCAGTGGTCCGGCGAGGGCATCTCCGAGGCCACCGACTGGTACAGCGTCGGCGTGATGCTCTACGAGGCCCTCAGCGGCATCCGCCCCTTCTACGGAAACTCCTCCGAGCGGCGCGAGCTGCAACGCCAGGGACCCGTGCCCCTGCCCCAGGTGATGCAGGGCATTCCGAAGGATCTCTCGGACCTGTGCATGCGCATGCTGGAGCCGGATCCCTCCCGCCGGCCCGGTTTCGAGGAGATCCTCGCCTGCTTCGCGCCGAAGGGTGACGCCGCCGGCTCGCGCGGGCACGAGGCGCTGCCGGAGCGCGGACGCTCGCTGGTGGGCCGCGAGGCGGAGCTGGCGGTGCTGGAGGAGGCCTTCCAGCAGACCACGGCGGGAAAGCCCGGCATCGTGTACCTGCACGGCAAGCCCGGCATGGGCAAGAGCACGCTGCTGCGCCACTTCGTGGACTCGCTCCACCGGCGGGGCGCCGTGGCCCTCCTGGGCCGGTGCTACGAGCGCGAGTCCGTGCCGTACAAGGCCCTGGACAGCCTGTTCGACTCCCTCGTGCGCTACCTGCTGCGGCTCCCGCCCGAGGAGGCGAAGGCCCTGCTTCCGGAGCGTTTCCACGAGCTGCTGCCGGTGTTTCCCATCCTCCGGGTGGTGGCCGAGCGCCTCGCCCCCACGCCCGGCCAGGCCGAACCGCAGGATCCCCTCCAGGCCCGCTGGCACGTGGCCACCGTCCTCAAGGAACTGCTGCGGCGCATCGCCGGGCGGGGGCCGCTCGTGCTCTGCCTGGACGACCTGCAATGGGGTGACGTGGACAGCGCGCGGCTGATGGCCGAGCTGCTCTCGCCGCCCGACATGCCCACCTTCCTGCTGGTGGCGAGCTACCGGAGCGGTGAAGCCCAGGGCAATCCCTTCCTGCAAGAGCTGGAGCGGCTCCTGGCGCACTCCCTCGTGCTGGGGACTCCGCGCGAGGCCGTGCTCGGGCCGCTCCCGGAGGAGGAGGCCACGCGGCTGGCGCTGTTCCGGATGGGAGCCTCCTCGCACGAGGCCCGGCTCCAGGCCGAGCGCATCATCCGCGAGGCCGAGGGCAACCCCCTCTTCATCGAGGAGCTCGCCCGCACCGAGCCCGACAGCGGCCCCGCCACCGGGGAGTCCGGGGAGCACGTCACGCTGAGCGACGTCCTGGCGCGGCGGTTCCGCCAGCTCCCCGAGGGCGCCCGCCGTCTGCTGGAAGTGGCGGCGGTGTCCGGACGGCCCACCGAGGAGACGGTGGTGCTCGAGGCGGCCCAGGCGGGACACACCGCGCTCTCCGCGCTGGTCCTCCTGCGCGCCCAACACCTGCTCCAGGGCCGCACCGGGGACTCCTCCCGGCTCGAGGTGGCCCACGACCGCATCCGCGAGAGCGTGCTGGCCCAGTTGAAGCCCGCCACGCTCGCCGGCCACCACCGCCGGCTGGCCGAGGTGTTGGAGGCGCGGCCCGAGCCGGATCCCGAGCGGCTCGCGCTGCACCTGCATGGCGCGGGAGAGCTGCGCAAGGCGGCCGTGCAGGCCGTGCTCGCTGCGGAGCGGGCCGCGAAGGCCCTCGCGTTCCACCGGGCCGCGGACCTCTTCGGCTCCGCGCTCGAGTGGAGTGGCGGCGCAACGGACTCCGCCCTGCCCGAGCCGCGCATGCTCCGGCTGCGCCGCGCCGAGGCGCTCGCCAACGCGGGCCGGGGTGGCGAGGCGGGACCGCTCTTCCTCCAGGTGGCCGAGGAGGGGCCCGAGGAGCACGGGTTGGACCTGCGGCGCCGGGCCATCGAGAGCCTGATGCTCAGCGGCCGGATCGACGAGGGGCTGACGCTGGTGAAGCCCGTGCTGACGCGGGTGGGCCTCTCCTACTCCGACTCCACCGCCGTGACGCTCGGCGGCGTGGCGTGGAACATGGTCCGCTTGATGGCGGGCGGCGCGAAGCTGCGCAAGCGGCCGGACTCCGTCCCCGCCGAGCTGCGCGCGCGCACGGACATGACGTGGGCACTGGGCAAGTCCCTGGCGAGCATCGAATCGCTGCGCGCCATGGGCTTCCAGATTCAGAGCCTGCGGCTGGCGCTGGAGTCCGGAGACCCCGCCCGGGCGTCGCGCGCGCTGACCGCCTTCGGGGCCTTGTGGCTCTTCCAGGGCACGCGGGGCTCGGTGGAGCGGGGCTCGCGCTATCTGGAGCAGGGCAAGGCGCTCGCCCAGGAGTTGAAGGACTCCGCCCTCATCGGCTTCGCGGAGACGTACCAGAGCACGCGCTCGTACGTGCTCGGCGAGTGGCGCACCGCCCTGGCGGAGGCGGACCACGGCATGGGGCTGCTGCAGGAGCACGGCGTGGACGTCATCTGGGAGACCAACGTCGGGCGCACCCAGGCGTGTCTGGTGTTGCAGACCACGCACGGCCTGCGCGAGCTGGGGCAACGCGCCTCGGAGTGGTTCCGGGTGGCCAACGAGGTGGGCGACCTGTTCTCCCGCGTCACCGCGTCCTTCTCCACGGCGCTGTGCCTCATCTCCCAGGGCCAGACGGACGAGGCCCGCCAGCTCATGACGGAGATGATGGCCGGTTGGAGCCGGCTCGGCGCCATCCAGCACGGCTGGCACGTGCTGCGCGAGACGCTGGCGGAGCTGTACGAGGGCAAGCTGGAGGAGTCCCGGGTACGGCTGGAGAAGGCGTGGCCCTCGCTGGTGGCCGGACAGTGGCTGCGCGGGCAGCTCGGCCGCTTCGAGCTGTACGGGCTGCGCGCGCGCATCTCCCTGGCCCTGGCGGAGCGGGAGCCCCAGCGGCGCGAGGAGCTCGTGCGGAGCGCGCGAAAGGACATCGCCCTGCTCGCCCAGGAGATCCGGCGCGACACCCCGTCCCTGGTGCACCTGCTCCAGGCGGGAGCGGCCCGGCTGAGTGACCAGCCCGAGCAGGCGCTCACGCACCTGTCGGCGGCCATCGACGGCTACGACGCGGCGGGAATGCCCACGCTCGCCGCCAGCGCCCGCTTCTGGAAGGGAGAGCTGGTGGGAGGCGAGGCGGGCAAGGAGCTCGTCACCCGCGCCACCACGGTCCTGCGAGGCGAGGACATCCGCGAGCCGCGCCGCTGGGCCGCGGTTCTGGCCCCGGGCTTCGGCGCGTAAGGCCTGGCGTCCCGTGATTTCGCGGGACGCCTGCCGTGTTTCGCGGTATCCCCAGGACAACCCACAGCTGGGAGGGGACCGTGCTCCTGCATTTCATTTCCGATTTGATCCGCGATCCGGAGCTGCAGCGTCAGTTCAGCAAGGATCCGGATGGCACGATGCTGAAGGCCAACCTGTCCGAGGCGCAGCGGGAGGCCTTGAACAGGGGCCAGCTCGAGTCCGTGATGAAGCTGCTCAAGACGGAGCTCGCCTCCCTGGAGCTCTTCGCCGTGGTGTGGGTCAAGGCGGTCGTCCAGGTCAACTCGGCCACGCCGGACATGGGCTCGAGCGGCAACACCGTCCAGCTTCGTGTCGAGGGAGACTTCTTCACCACCGGCGCGTTCGCCGCCGTCAAGCTGAGCGGCGTGGATCTGCCCGCGGTGACCCAGAGCGTGGAGAACCCCGGTGGCCGCGGCTCCGTGCTCCACTGCACGCTGAACCTCCCCTCCAACGCGCCCCTCGGCGTGTACGACGTGGCCGTGGTCAACCCGGATGGGCACTACGGCCTGCTCCCGCAGGCCTTCACCATCGCGTGAGCGCGGCTCCAGGGCTTCCCGATGATCGTCCCCATCGATGAATTGATGAGCCGCCTGAAGCCGTTCCTCTCCAAGGACCTGGTCGGAGAGGCGGAGCTCGGCTACGTCAACGAGGTGGCCCGGCTGCTTCCGGAGGTCTCGGGAGGCTTCTGCTTCGAATGCCGCATGGAGGCGGGCGCCCCACGGGTCGACTACATGGTCTGCTGCATGCGGACCGATGGCGGCCCCAAGGCCCTCGCCGACGCGCTGGAGAAGACGCGCGAGCAGCTCACCGGGCCCCTCTGGGACGGCGTGCGCACGTTCTCCCGGGAGTGGTTGGATCCCCAGTCGCCGCTGGCGCGGGTACCCGTGCTCTGGCTCGAGTACGACGTGGAAGGCCCGATGGCCCTCCCCAAGCCCTTCGCCTTCGCCTGTGTGCAGCCCGAGTTCGGACAGAAGCCGCCCGGCTCGCGGCGGGCAAGCGGGGCGAGTGTGGACGACGAGCCGCTCCAGCTCACCTGGCGTGCGCTGGAGGCCTTCCAGGGCGGACCGGTGCGCCCGGCCATCGCGCGCACCGTGTCGCGCTGCTTCGAGCAGTTGCCGGACTTCGCGGAAGTGGAGCACGTGGCCTCGCTCGCCTGCCGCGGCTCGGACGCGGTGCGGATGATCATCGGCATGCCCCGGGAAGAGGTCGGCGCGTACCTGGAGCGGATCGGCTGGCCGGGCTCGCGGGCGCAGGTCGAGGAGCTCACGAAGACGTGGCTCTCGTACCTGCACTTCGCGGAGGTGAACCTGGACGTGGGGGAGAGCGTGGGCCCCACCATCGGCCTGGCGCTCCCCTTCCCCGAGAAGCCGCACGAGCCATGGGCGAAGGAGTTCCTCCAGCGGATGGTGGACGCCGGGCTGTGCACGCCCGAGAAGCGCGAGGCCATCCTCCAGTGGCCCGGGCGCGAGCGCGTCCCGCTCACGGGCCACCGCTGGCCGAGCAACCTGTGCCGGACCATCGGCGCGAAGCTGGTGGTCCGTCCGGACGCTCCGGTCTCGGTGAAGGTGTATCCCTACTTCGAGTGCCGCTTCTCGCTCTGG
This sequence comes from Archangium gephyra, assembly GCF_049060025.1. GTDB lineage: Bacteria > Myxococcota > Myxococcia > Myxococcales > Myxococcaceae > Archangium > Archangium gephyra_A. Next base: position 9,559,715 of record NZ_JBMEQQ010000002.1, on the reverse strand, counting down.
AGCGACGTCTAGCCCCTGGGCTTCCCGGACGTCCCCACGGTGAAGAGCTGCTGCAGCATGAAGCAGCTCGAGCCCAGGCTGGTCTGGACGTAGCCGAAGACGATCGAGCGCACGGTGCTCCCGTGGGTCTTGGGATCGAACAGGAACGTCTGGGAGAACCCGGTCATGCCGTTGCCCGGAGGCGTGCTCCCTCCCACCGCGGTGACCGAACCGGAGCAGTAGAACCTGGACGAATCGCCGGGGTTGGTGATTCCCACGTACAGGTTCGTGACGGCGTCCGTCTCCGGGTTCTTCGGTGTCACCGTGCAGGAGACCGCGAGCTGGCCCTGCACGAAGGTCACCGTCCAGTTGCTCGGCACGACGAGGCTGTTGTCGCCGTACTCCTCCGGGGCCGGTGCCGCGAGCTGCGGAGCCGGCCCAGGTGCCACGCTCTCGGAAGTGTCCTTGGTGATGCCCATGTGTTGCCCCTCCGTTCCTGTCTCGGGCCGATGATAACCGGTTGAGTCCCTACCGGAGCGATTCCCGTGTGCTCACGCTGGAGACTCGTTTCCCTCCGTGGGGAAGCTCGAGGGTGAAGGTGGCGCCCTGTCCGAGGCCGGGACTGGAGCACGTCAGCCGCCCCTTCATTTCCGCGGCGGACAGGGCGCTGATGTGCAGACCGAAACCGTGGCCTGTCTTCCGGGTGGTGAAGCCTTGCATGAAGAGGCGTGGCAGTGTCTCCGGGGCGATCCCCACGCCGTTGTCGGTCACCTCGATGAGGGCCCCTGTCCCGTCAGGTGCCGGCCGGATGCGGAGGCGCATCCACTTGTCTTCCTTCGCGCTGTCCACCAGCGCATGCCGCGCATTGCTCAGCAGGTTGATGAGGATTTGCAACAGCTTGTGGCGATCCACGGAAATGGGCGGCACGGGGGCATAGTCGCGCTCGATACGGATGCCCTGCTTCTCGAAGGAGCCGGCGATCAGGCGCAACGCCTCGTCGAAGAGCTGGGGGAGGGCCACCTGCTCCACCACGCCCGCGGCTCGCGCATGCATCTGCTGCATGGCGATGATGGAGTTGATGTGCTCCACGCTCTCTCCCAGCGCGTGCATCTCCTGGAGAAGGCCCTCCCGCTCCTCCTGGAGCTGACGGGACACGGCGATGAGATAGGCCGGAAGCTTCTGCCCCTGGAGGTCCTGGGTGAGGAAGGAGGCCAGGTCGGCGGTGTGCTCGCTCAGGAGCTCGGTGGCCTTGGCCAGTCCGGAGACCCGGGACTTGCGGAGCCGCTCGGTGATGACGCTGGTGGAGATGTTGACGCTGTTGAGCGTATTGCCCACGTTGTGGAGCACGCCGGTGGAGACCTCCGCCATGCCGGCCTGCCGGGAGGTTTCCACCAGGGCGCGGTGCATCTCGCTCAGCCGCACCTCGTCCTCCCGGCGGGCGGTGATGTCCCGGCCGAAGAGCGTCATTCCCACCGCGCGTCCCTCCGGGCCGAACAGCGGGCTGATGTGGACATCCAGGAGGTGCCGTACGCCCTCCAGCTCGTACTCATCCTCGAACCTCGCACGCTGGCCGGCTCGCACCCTGGCCAGCGCCGGTCCCCAGACCTCGGGACGCGCTGGCTGGCTGGTCCCGAAGAGTTGCCCCACCACGGGCTCCTTGCCATAGCACCGGCGGTGGAACTGTCTCGCCGCGGAGTTGGCGGTGAGCAGGTTTCCCTCCATATCGATCGAGACCACGAGATCGTCCGTGCTCTCCAGGACGCTGCTCAATCGGGTCTCGCTTTCGCGCAGCGCCTTCAGCGTCTGCTCGAGCGAGGCCTGGGCCGAGTCCCGCGTGGTGTTGTGCAACGACCCCAGCCCCCAGGCCCCCAGAAAGGCCACGCCCGCGAAGAAGTAGGAGAAGTTGAGATAGGCCGGGGAGAGGGACGCGGGATCGATGCCGACTCGCGAGAGGTAGAGCGGGTAGCCCAGGCTGAGCGTCGCGATCAGCAGGAGGGTGACGAACAGCCCGACCCGTGCGCCCGCCAGGAAGACGGCCAGCGCGGGAATCAGCATGGCCAGCGCATGCATGCCGAAGTAGGGGAGCCTGTATTGCATGGCGGTCCCCAGGATGACGAGGACCATGGTCGTCAGCATGAGCATCGTGGCGGGGCCGGGGGTGGTGGACCTGCGCACCAGGACCAGCGACCCCAGATAGAGCAGGCTGGCGATGATGCTGGGATAGGGAGGCAGGCCCAGCACGAGCGACCACACCGTGAAGAGGGCGTTGAACGCAAACAGGAAGCCGGCGGCACCGACCAGGATCCGGAAGCGGACGAGCCCGACGGGGACGCCCTCCGCAGGGGCTCCGACAGCAGGGCATCCAGCCGCTGGAGGATCCAGACACGCGAGCCGGTGCTCGTGGAGGACGGTTCGGTTGGCTCGGGAGAGGAGCGCATGGCCTGATCTGAACACACTTCCAGCCCGGGCTCCGCTCGACGGCGGCCGCACCCGGGCCGTCAGCACGTCCCTCTTCCACACGCCGGAGGAGCGGGACGGAATGCCGAGCCCGGGAATGGGACCTCGACGAGAGCTACGCCGCACTCGACAGGCTGCTCGCCGCCATCTCCTGAGCGCCTGATGTACGGTGGGCCACCCACTGCCCTGCGCGTGAACATCCATGACCTCCACCGTGGCCTCCCCCCCCGCTGAATCGAGCGCGCTCCGCGTCCCTGGCTACCGGACCTTTCTCATCACGTTCATGTTGGCGATGATGGCCGACAACATCGAGCACGTGATCAGCTACTGGGTGGCGTTCCAGAAGTTCCACTCGGCGGCGCTGGGTGGGTTCGCGGTGGTGTCCCACTGGCTGCCCTTCCTGGTGTTCTCGGTGCCGGTGGGCGCGCTCAATGACCGGTTCGATTCCAGGCGCCTCATCCAGGCCGGCATGGTGCTCTTCATCACCGCCTCCGTGGGGTGGGGATACTTCTTCGTCACGGACTCCTTGCAGGTGTGGCACGCGATGGTCCTCCTCACGATCCACGGCTGCGCGGGTGTCCTTTGGGGCACCTCCAGCCAGATGTTGCTCTACGACATCGTGGGCCCGGGCTCCCTGGCCAGCGCGGTGCGGCTGAACGCGACGGCCCGTTACCTCGGAGTCCTGGTGGGCCCCGGGGTGGGCAGCCTCATCATGCGGACGCTCGGGCCGACCTGGGGCATCTTCGTCAACACGCTGTTCTATCTGCCCCTCCTGCTCTGGCTGGTGAGAGCCCCCTATGGCCGGCACTTTCGCGGGGCGGCGGCGGGCCCCAAACGTGCCGTCCGGGGCTTCTCCGACATCCTCCAGACCGTCCGCGACGTGCGAGGGTTGCCCGTGGTCGCGGCCATGGTGTTGCTGGCGGGGGCGGCCTCCTTCTTCATCGGCAACAGCTACCATGCGCAGATGCCGGGCTTCGCCCATGATCTGGGCCATGGAGACCCCGGCCTGGCCTATACGCTCCTGCTGGCAGCGGATGCGGCCGGTGCGCTGCTCGCGGGCGTCCTGCTCGAAATGCGCGGGACCTGGCTGCGGATGTCGCCCGCTTCCGCGTTGAGACTTGCATTCCTGTGGGGATGCTCGCTCTTCACGTTCTCATTCATGGACTGGTATCCGGCGGCGATCTGCGTGCTCTTCCTGGCCGGGTTCCTCGAGCTTCTCCTTCAGCAGCATGACCCAGGCGCTCGTGCAACTGAATGCGCCGGACCACATCCGAGGCCGCGTCCTGGGGCTCTTCACCATGTCGGCCATGGGCCTGCGGGCGTTCAGCGGCGTGACCGTGGGGCTGCTGGGGAGCGTGACCAACATCCACATCTCGCTCTCGCTGTCCGCCCTGGCCTTCGTGACGGTGGCGGGCGTGCTGTTTCTCCGACGGCCGCAGCAGGCCACCTAGACGGGACCTCCCTCGCGGCGAGAGTTGCGAGGCATGCGATAGTCGCCCCATGAAGACACTTCGGCTCGTCGTGGGATGTCTTGGATTGGGGATGGGGTGTGGGGGGGATGCGGACTCCGTTGCGCCGGTGAATGTCCGGCTGGTGGAAGGCGTGACGGAGGGAGAGCGCGTCTCGGGCTCGCGGCTCCTCCGGGCCACCGCCGAGGACAACTCGGGCATGGTGGCCCGGGTGGAGTTCTCCGTCTCCGGCTCGCCGGTGTGCGTGGACGACCTCGCGCGGCGCTCCGGCTCGACCTTCTCGTGCACCTGGGCCCCATCCACCACCCCCCCGGGGAGCCACCAGCTCACCGTGAAGGCCCAGGACGCCGCGGGCAACAGCACCCTCTCCGCCCCCGTCTCCTTCACCCTCCTGCCGCCCAACCGCGCCCCCACGCTCGGGGCGGTGACCACGACGCACACGACCCTCGACGAGGGCTCCAGCGCGAGCCTCTCGGTCACGGCCACGGATGCCGATGGTGACCCGCTCACCTATTCCTGGACCCAGAGCCCGTTCACGCCCCTGGGAACGTTCGCCGAGGGAACCCACTCCGCCCCCTCGTGGACCGCGCCGTTGCTCTCGAGCGACACGACCTTCCTCCTGAAGGTGACGGTCTCGGACGGCAAGGGGGGCTCGGCCCAGGGCACGGTGCCGGTCACCGTGGTGAACGTCCCCGCCCTCAATCAAGCGCCCTTCGTGGACGCGGACATCAGCGTGGATCCGCAGGGGCTCGTCGCGGGCAAGTCCCTCCCCCTCTACATCTCCGCGAGGGATCCGGATGGAGATCCGCTCACCTATTCCTGGACGACGGAGCCGCCCGGAACGGGGAGCTTCACCCGCCCGAACCAGGCCTCCGCCGAGTGGCGCTCGGGGGAACTCGCCCGGCCCGCCGCCTATACCCTGAAGGTCACCGTGTCCGATGGCTCCCGAGCGGAGACCCGCTCCGTGAACGTGCAGGTCGGTGTTCCCTCGTATGCCCGGGACATCGAGCCCCTCTGGAGCGCGAGCTGCGCGGACTGCCACAACGAGCATGGCGCCGAGGGACTGAACCTGCAGGCGGGCAAGTCCCACGCCTCGCTGATGGCGCCGGGAGTGGGGCCGTGTGCCGCGGGCCCCCGGGTCACGCCCGGCAGCCCCGACGAGTCCCTGCTGGTGTCGCGCATCAGCGCCGAGGGGTGCGGCCGCCGGATGCCCCTGGGCAATCCCGACTATTTCGACCTCCACCCGGGAGAAGCTCACCCAGATCCGCTCGTGGATCCTCGCGGGCGCTCTCGACAACTAGCCCCATCGACAACGGAGGGACGACGCCACTACTGTCCGGGCCACACATCACCCCCCGAGGTTCGAATGAGCAACGGCACCAACGGCACCGATGTAGAGCAACTCGACGCCCCCCCACCGATCTCCGCTGAGCTGCGAGCGAAGATCCTCGCGGACCCGAACGTGGCGAAGATGGCCGCGGAACTCGAGATGGACCTCGAGGTGTTCGTCAACACCGTCGGGTACTACATGAACAACCCGGGCGTGGAGCCCGCGTTCCTCGTCGTCAGCGACGAGAACCTGAGGAAGATGGGCGTCGAGCCGCCCACCGCCGAGGCCCTCGAGGCCAACGTGCGCGCCAGCGTCGAGGCCTTCAAGGCCGGCCAGGCCCCCAGCGGTTTCGAGGATGCCCGCAAGAAGACCGTGGATCTGGCCTCCCAGGGCGGCGAGGCCGTGAAACCCAAGGCCGATCCGGGCCTCGAGGACGCGGTGAAAAAGGGTCGGAACCCGGTAAAGCCCTGATTCTACAGGGCTTTTCAGGAAAAATCCGGCCACCGGCAACTTCCAACCGCGGCCTTCGATAATCCTTTCAACGTAGCAACCTCCACTTCCAAAAAAGAGAGCAAGCCATGGGCTTCATCAAGGGTATCGGCAAGGCGTTCAGCAAGATCGGTGACTTCGCCAAGAAGGCGGTCGGCTTCGCGAGCAAGATCCTCAATGGTCCCCTGGGCCAGATCGCCTCGTTCATCCCGGGCGTTGGTCCCTTCATCGCGGGCGCCCGGAAGATCGTCGGCATCGCGGACGGCGTGCTCAACGGTGGCGGCCTCAAGGGCATCATCGGCGGCCTCGTCGGCAACCTCGGTGGCGGCCTGCTGGGCAAGGCCGGCTCGCTCCTGAGCAAGACGGGTCTCGGCGCCGCCATCGGCCTGGGCTCGCAGGCCAACAGCACCGGCGGCGTCCTGGACCTGGTCAAGGGCCTGATGAGCTCGCGCAAGGGCGACCAGTCTCCTGCCGCGCAGGGCGACAAGTACAACCTGGGCCAGTTCGCGGCGTTCAAGGTCGCCAACCTGCTCCGCGGCGTCTGATAGAACCCGCCTCCGCTTCGCTCCAAGGGGTGCACGCTCACGGGCGTGCACCCCTTTTTCTTTTCTGCCTGACGCGGGAAGTCTCGGACCTCAGCCGCCCACGGAGTCGATCGCCTTGATTTCATAGCAGGGAGAGAAGAATGCGCCTGACAGAAGAGGGATGCCTCCGCCGGTTCGGCACGAGTCCCGCTCCCGGGCAGCTTGAGGAGATTCGCGCTGTCCTGGACGCCGAGACGCAGCGGGAGCGCCAGGCGCAGGGCGGCGGAGACACGCAGGTCATGCGGCTGTGCTGCTTTCTGCTGTTCCGGGCCGGGCTGCTCGAGGACGTGCCGAGAATCTGGCGGGCGAAGACCTCCAGCATGGATGCGGACGCATCGATCGACCTCCAACTCCTGTGTGGCGCGGGATTGGAGAGGACGAAGAGGTATCTCCGGGAGCTCGGTTCCGACGAGGCGGAAGCCGCGGCGAGGCGGCTCCTCACGAATGAGGTGTCCGGGGAGCTCGATGGCTTCTCCGTCGACGCGTACGCGGCCTCCCAGGAGGCGTACTACGCCGGAGACGAGGGGTAGCAGCGTCTTCGGACACCGTCTCCGGGCCTACGCGGGCACGTCCCAGGCGATGGGCAGGTGCTCGAAACCGCGCAGCATGAAGTAGGGCCGGAACACCGGGGCCTCGTCCGTCCGCAACCGCAGGCCGGGCAACCGCCGCAGCAACTGCTCGAAGGCGATCCGCCCTTCCAGCTTCGCCAGCGGGGCGCCGACGCAGAAGTGGATGCCCTTGCCGAACGCCAGGTGCTTCTTCGCCTCGGCGCGGCGGATGTCGAAGCGGTCCGGCTCGGTGAACTGCGTCTCGTCGCGGTTGCCGGACGCGTACAGGATGAACGCCCGCGAGCCCTTCGGGACGGTGACCCCACTCAGCGCGGTATCGGCCATCACCGTCCGGAAGAAGCCGCGGATGGGTGACTCCACGCGCAGCACCTCCTCGAGGGCGTTGGGCAGGAGGCCGAGGTCCTCCCGCACGGCCTCCAATTGCTCCGGAGCCTTGAACAGCAGCCACATGCCATTGCCGATGAGGCCCGTCGTCGTCTCGTGGCCGGCGGCGAACAGGTCCATGGCGTTGCACACCGCCTCCTGCTCGCTCAGGGGCGCGGTGCCGCCCAACGACTGCGGCACGAGCAGCGTCAGCAGATCCTCGCGCGGGTGGCGCCGCCGCTCGTGGAGCTGCTCCCGGAAGTAGCGCTCCATCGCGATGAAGCCGTGCGCGCTCTGGACCTGCTGCTCGAGGGGCGCGGTGGCCGACATCAGCAGCGTCTTGTCATCGGACCAGCGCTTGAGCTGCTCCATGTCGGAGCGCGGCACGCCGAGCAGGTCGCAGATGATGAAGCCCGGCAGCGCGTAGGCGAACTGTTGGATGAGGTCCGCCTTGCCATCGCGGAGGAAGCCGTCGATGAGCGCATCCGCCGTCGCACGGATGGTGGGCTCCATCGCCGCGATGCGCTGGGCGCTCAAGGCCTTGCCAAACACGGCCCGGACGCGGGTGTGGTCCGGAAGGTCGCTCTGGACGAGTGAGAGGAATTGAGAATACCCTTGCGCGAGAACGGCGCGCACCTCGGGGTGCGGCTCGGCCCGGGCATCGAGCGCCCCCACCGAGGAGAAGCGCGCGGTATCCCGCTCCACCTCGGAGATGTCCGCGTAACGGGTGACGACCCACAGGTCGAACATGGGACTGTAGAAGACGGGCCGCTCCCGCCGCAGCCGCGCATAGAGCGGATACGGATTGTCGAGCTGGTCGGGGGCCATCGGGTTGAAGTGGGCGGTGACGTCATCCATGGCAGGGGCGGTGTGGGCGGGCATTGACGGGCGATGATATCGCCTGCGCACTTCGAAGGCATCAGAGCCAGCCGCCCCAGCTCCCGCTCACTCCTGCTCCATTCCAAACACAATCCAATTCGGCTCGACACTCGACCCTGTGGTCAGGCGGAGGGGCCGGTGTCCTCGTCCTCGGAAAAGCCGGTGGGCAGTCCGTCGAGGCTGCGCGTGTTCTTCTGGCGCCGGTACGTCTTCAGCCCCTCCGGGCCCTTGGCTTCGGCCCACTTGATGAGCGTGGGGCGCTCACCGGTGTACGCGAAGAGCGGGACGCCATAGCCGCAGGAGGTCTGCACGAGCTCGATGTCGAGCTGCACCATCTGCCGGGCGCCCAGGGGCTCCACGCCGCCGAAGTCCGAGGCCAGCAGCCGGGTGTACTCGGGGCCGCCGCGACGCAGGATGCGGCTGCGTCCATAGAGGCGCAGAATCAGGGGCGGCCCCTCGAAGGCGCAGAACATGAGGGTCAGCCGCCCGTCCGCCAGGGCGTGGGCCGCCGTCTCGTTCCCACTGCCGGTGAGGTCGAGATAGACGACGGCCTTCTCACTGAGGACGCGGAGCGCGTCGAGCCCCTTGGGCGAGAGATTCACATGCCCCGTGGGCGCGGCGGAAGCAGTGAAGAACAGCCGCTGGCGCTGGATGAACTCACGGTGGGAGGGCTCGAGGTACGGGAACTGCCTGGCCACGACGGCGCTCCTCCTGCCGCGCGCAGGTGCCGTGCGGCGGTGGGGGCATGCTAACAGCCGCGTCGTCCGCCCCGCCAGACTTCAGGGGATGACCCGGCGCCGCCGGAAGTCGTCGGAGATGCGCAGGAACATCGCCTCGGTGTCGACGTACTCGTGGAAGCCGGACCGGCGCGCCTTGGTACCGTCGGCAAGCACGTCGTAGTCCCAGGCGAAGCCTCGGCTCGCGCTCACTGCCTGAGTTGGTGAACGGTTACACTCCGCCTATACGCTGTTCCCGCAGAACCTGGAGTGCTAGGTTTGACATCTCCTTCCTTCCTCCTTCAAGGACAATCGAGATGAGCAAGAACAAGTTGCGTGGACTGATGGTTTTCGCGGCCCTGGGGATTGGTGTGCTGACGGGATGTGGCGGTGTGGACGACTCCGCGGCGGAGCAGGAGCCGGCTTCGATGGAGCAGGAGCTGAAGTACTGCCGCAGCAACGCCGATTGCATCGGCGGCGAGCTCTGCATCAACTCCGCCTGTCGGCCCGGGTCGTTGGAACCCATCATCTGTGGCGACATCACCTGCGCGGATGGGCAGATCTGCTGCGTCAACAACTGGTCCTGCCAGGACGTGTGCTCCATCTAGCAGGACGCGGAAATACCGACCTCGCTCTCATCGGCCTTGCAGGAGAGCTGGGCTTCGACACCATCGACGCCGGGCCCCTGCGCAATGCCCGCTGGTTCGAGACGCTCGGCTCCGTGCAGAAGCTGGGCACCGGCATCGGCTTCCGGCGGGTGCGCTGAATCCGCCCGTGCCGGCGCTCACACGTTCGCGCTGTCCGGAGGCGCCGCGTCCGGCTCGGCCGCCGCGCTTCCCGCCGCATTCTTCCGTGCGCCCGGACACGGGGCGTCGATGGTGAAGCTCGTCATGGACAGCGAGCCGAAGGTGTAGCCATCGATGAGGACGTCGGTGGACCTGCCCTCGGCGGAAGCGAGGCCCGCGAGGTAGAGGAGCGGGAGGAAGTGGTCCGGCGAGGGTGCGGCGGCGCGGAAGTCGGGGTGATCCACCAGCGAGAGGACGTCCGCGGGACGCCCGGTCATCACCTCACGGGCGCGCTCGTCGAAGCGCTGGTTCCAGTTGAAGGCGGCGTCCGGCGCACGCCAGTCCAGGGCGCGCAGGTTGTGCACCACGTTGCCGCTGGCGAGCACCATCACGCCACGCTCGCGCAGGGGCGCCAGCTTCGCCCCCAGCTCGAAGTGGAAGTCGAAGGGCTTGAGCGCATTGAGGGACAGCTGCACCACGGGGATGTCCGCATCTGGGAAGGCATGCGCCAGCACGGACCAGGTGCCGTGGTCCAGCCCCCAGCTGTCGACGTCCGCGCCCACCCACATGGGCTTGACCACCTCGGCCACCTCCTCGGCGAGCTCGGGCAGGCCAGGGGCCGGGTACTGCACGTCGAAGAGTGCCTGGGGGAAGCCGTAGAAGTCGTGGATGGTCCTGGGCTTCGGCATCGCCGTGACGGCCGTCCCGTTGATGTACCAGTGCGCGGACACCATGAGGATGGCGCGGGGCCGCGGGACGGAGGTACCGAAGATCCGCCAGGCCTCGGTGTACCGGTTGTGCTCGAGGGTGTTCATCGGGCTGCCGTGGCCGAAGAACGCCGCCGGCATCTTCGTCTGCTCTGCCATCTGCTCTCTCCTCCCGAACGCTGTCCAACCCCGGGAACGTACGCTGCGCACGCCCGTGGCGCACCGTCAAGCATTGCGCCGCCTCGTCCTCCAATGGCGAGGCGAGCTGAACGCAGGGTTACCGCCCAGGCAATGCCCGGGCCTGCTTGCGCCGTTGCAGCTCGCCGCGGATGAGCCGGACCTCGCGTCCTCCCTGGCCAGCGATGGCGCTGTTCTCCTGTGCGCGGCGGATGAGGTACGGCAACACGGCGCGCACCGGGCCGTAGGGCAGGTACTTGGCCACGTTGTAGCCCGCCCTCGCCAGGTTGAACGAGATGTTGTCGCTCATCCCATAGAGCTGGCTGAAGAAGACACGCGGATCGTTCGGGGCAATGCCCCGCTGGGCGAGTTCCCGCACCAGCAACAGGCAGCTCTCCTCGTTGTGCGTGCCGGCGCACAGCCCCATCCGCTCCAGGTGGTCCAGGCACAACCGCAGCGCGCTGTCGTAGGCGGCATCCGTGGCGGCCTTGTCCGGCTGGATGGGATCCGGGTAGCCCCGCTCCTTCGCGCGCAGCCGCTCCTTCTCCATGTACGCGCCGCGCACCAGCTTGGCCCCGAGGAAGTACCCCTGGGTCCTCGCCCGCTCCAGCGCCGCGCGCAGGTTGTGCGGGCTTGCCGTCCGGTACATCTGGTAGGTGTTGTAGACGAGCGCCCGCTCCCGGTTGAAGCGGATCATCATCTCCTCGCCCAGCCCGTCGATGACGTCCTGGATCCACGTCTCCTCGCCATCGAGGAAGATGCGCACCCCGAGTGCGTGGGCTCGCTGGCAGATGCGCAGCACGCGCTCACGCACCCGGCTCCACTCGGCCTGCTCGTCCGCGCTCAGTGCCTCACCCGCGCCCAGCTTCTCCAGCAGCCCGAAGCGCGCCAGGCCCGTCACCTTGAAGACGCTGAAAGGGATGTGGGGGTGGCTCGCCGCCCATTCGATGGTGGCGAGCGTCTCGCGCGTGGTGGCGTCGAAGCTGGCCTCGGACTTCTCCCCCTCCACGCTGTAGTCGAGAATCGATTGGACGCCCACGCGTCCCAGCGCTTCGACGGCGGCCTCGCACTCCTGGATGCTCTCGCCGCCGCAGAACTGCTCGAAGACGGTGTGCTTCACGGCGAGCCGGACGCCGGGCAGGCCCAGGCGCACGAGCCAGGCGCAGAGGGGAATGCCCGCTCGCACCAGCCAGGGGTGGCGCAATGAGGAGAAGAGCAGGTGTGCTTTGCGCATCTGCCAATCGCTCCTGGTGGCGAAGGCAATGGCCGTGTTGTCGAACGATGCCAGGGGGGAGGGCTCCACCGGGTGGCCGAGAGACGAAGAGGGGGCGGGGACAAGTGCAGACATCGAGTGCCGGGCTACAGGTTTTGGGGGCCAGCATCAAGGGGGGCACCCACCGAGATGGATGTCTTCACCTGTGCCTGGTGTAGAGGCAGGCGCCGGGTGTCGGTGTACCTGACGGCACCCAACGCAGTGCGCGCCATTCCGAAGCACCTGTCACTGCCCACGCGGCCGGGGGAGGCGCTCATGCGGACGGCCGCACACGCAGTGCGGGAGAGCCACGTCACCGGGCAATTCCCTGGGCACATCCGTGGCCACCTCTGGCCATGAGCCTGCGGGTCTTGTATGTAAACACCCGTGTACATACCGGTGCACCCGGCGATCGTCGAGTTCCTCCAGACGAATCAGGGGCGCCGGGTGAAGCACCCGCTTCCGGACGGCACCACGCACCTCTTCTTCACCGGGCGGCAGCGCCTCCGCCGCCCGCCCATGGGTTTTCAGTCACCGCGCACCCCAGACCATGCTCACGCCCCTCGCGCCGTCTCCCAGTGCCCCGCCTGCTCCGCAGGGCCGCAAGGCCATTCTCTCCGCCATCATGCTCACGCTGTTCCTCTCGGCGATGGACCAGACCATCGTCGGGACGGCGCTCCCCCGCATCGTGGCGGACCTGTCCGGACTCCACCTGTACTCCTGGGTCTTCACCGCCTACATGCTCGCGTACACCATCGCCGTCCCCATCGGGGGCAAGCTGGGGGATGTGCTGGGGCGCAAGGTGATGATGCTGGCGGGCATCTCCCTGTTCCTCGCCGCCTCCGCCCTGGGAGGGGTGGCGCGCAGCATGGAGGTGCTGGTGCTCGCGCGCGGGCTCCAGGGCCTGGGCGGCGGGTGCATCTCCGCCAGCGCCGCGGCACTCGTGGGAGACCTGTTCCCCCCGTCCGAGCGCGGCCGCTACACGGGCCTGCTCAGCGGCGTCTTCGCGCTGGCGAGCCTGGTGGGCCCCATCCTGGGCGGCGTGGTGGCTGACCACTGGAGCTGGCGCGGCATCTTCCTCATCAACCTGCCGCTGGGGCTCATCGCGATCGGAGTGCTCGCCAGGCTGCCCGGCATGGCGCGCCACCGCGGCCGCTCCCTGGACTGGCTGGGGGCGCTGACCCTGATCGGAGTCATCGTGCCGCTGATGCTGGCGGTCCCGGCCCGCGAGGGGAGCGCGGAGCAGGCCGTGCCGTCCGTCCGGCTGCTCCCGCTGCTGCTGGGGGCGCTGATGCTGGGGCTCTTCGTGCTCGTCGAGCGCCGGGCCAGCGAGCCCATCGTGCCGCTCGCGCTCTTCCGCCGGCCCGTCTTCGCCCTCTGCATCGCCACGGCGTTCATCTCGGGGCCGGCGCTGTACGTGGGCGGCATCTTCATCCCGCTGTTCATGCAGGGCGTGCTGCACTCGAGCGCCTCGGCCACCGGGATGGTGATGATGCCGATGATGCTGGTGCTCGTGGTGGGAAGCATCATCGGCGGGCAGCTGGTGTCACGCACCGGCGTGTACCGCTGGCTCTCCGTCTGTGGGCTGGCGCTGTCGACGGCGGGCATGTTCGCGCTCTCCCGGTTGAGCCCCTCGACGGCCCCCTCGTACCTCATGGCGGCGCTGGCGCTCGTCGGCTTCGGGTACGGGCTGACGCTGCCCACGCTGTCGCTGGCGGCGCAGAATGCGGTGGAGCACCGCCACCTGGGGGTGAGCGTGTCCCTGCCGTCGTTCGCGCGCAACCTGTCGGGCACCCTGGGCGTGGCGCTCTTCGGCGCGCTGATGGCACGGCGCCTCGAGGAGGGCATCGCGCCCGCGGTGGCGCACGTCTTCCTGGTGGCCACCGGCGTCCTCGCCACCGCCACCTTCATGAGCTTCTTCCTCCAGGATCTCCCGCTGCGGCGCACCAACGAGGAGCCGGAGGAGCACAACGTCGTTTCAGGAGAAGGACAAGCATGAGTACGCAGGGACCGAGGTTGATTCCACTGGAGCGGAGCGAGGGCGACGAGGTGGGCGGAAAGGCCTCCGGCCTGGCGAAGCTCATCCGGATGGGGCTGAGAGTACCGGAGGGCTACGTCATCGTCGGGGCCACGCCGGGGCAGTTGCCCGAGGGCCTGGAGGAGGCGTGCGCGAAGCTGGGCGATACCGCCCTGGCGGTGCGCTCGTCGGCGCGAGGGGAGGACGGCGCGGAGACGTCCTTCGCGGGCCAGTACGAGACGGTGTTGGACGTGCGGGGCACCCAGGCCCTGCGCGAGGCGGTGGACCGCTGCCTGCGGTCCGCGCACGGCGTCCGGGCGGACGCCTACCGCGACGGGTTGAGCGCCGCCGGTGAGGCCCGCATGTCCGTGGTGGTGCAGCGCATGGTGGACGCCCGCGCCGCCGGCGTGCTCTTCACCGTGGATCCTGTCAGCGGCGCCAGGGACCGGGTGGTGGTGAACGCCGTTCCCGGCCTGGGCGAGGCGCTCGTCTCCGGCCAGAGCGCCGCGGACCAGTTCGTCCTCTCGCGCGACGGGAAGGTGCTGGAATCCCAGGCGCGGGGAGAGGTCCCCGCCATCGACGCGGCCATGCTCCAGGCCCTGCTCTCCGGCGCGCTCACGGCCGAGGCGAAGCTCGGGCACCCGGTGGACATGGAGTGGGCCATCGCCTCGGATGGCACGCTGTACTGGCTCCAGGCCCGGCCGATCACCACCCTGGATGCGCCGGATCTCAACGAACTGGACTCTCCGGCGCCCTCCCCGGACTGCGTCCTCACCACCTACAACGTCAGCGAGGTGATGCCCGGGGCGGCAACGCCGCTGACCGTGAGCGTGTTGGGGCGGCGGCTCAATTCGATCATGAGCGATATGTACGTCCGCTGCGGCGTACCGCCCGCGGAGCTGGAGGGGAGGCCGCTGGTGTTCAACTTCTACGGCCACCAGTTCATCAACATGAACACCATGTACTTCCTGGGCACGCAGGTGCTGGGGGCGAGCAAGGAGGACATGGACTACGCGCTCGCCGGGTGCGTGCTGCCGGAGGTGGAGCTGGGACCGAACGCGCCGCTGCACCGGCGGCTCTTGAATACCGTGCGGTACTTCCGGCTGCTGTTCCAGGCTCGCGAGCGGCTGGACACCTTCACGCGCCAGACGGCCGGCTTCCGCTGGGTACCCGGCCAGGACATGGCCACCGCGTACCAACGGCTCTATGAGACGGTGGATGTCGTCCGCGAGGCCTTCGCGGTGCACATCCACACCTCGACGTTCTCCAGCGCGCTGCTCTCCCTCGTCCTCCGGACGCTCAGCGGCGGGAAGCGGCCCGAGGCGCAACACAACGCGGACGCGGCGGCGCTGCTGGCTCATTCGAGCGCGGGGGCCACCAACGCCCACGTGGCGACGAGCTCCCTGGGAATGGCCGAGGCGATGGACAAGGTGATGGCGGCGCTCTGGGCGGACGCCGAGGCGTCGGCGCGGTTCGTCGCCCTGGGGCAGGACGAGGCGCTGGCCTGGCTGCGCGAGGGCGCGCCCGGGCCCATCCGCACCGCGTTCGCTGACTTCCTGCGCGACCATGGGCACCGCTGCATCCGCGAGATGGAGCTGCACACGCCGGACTGGCAGGAGGATCCGCGGCCGCTGGTGCTCAACCTCCAGCGCGCGGCGAGCGTGCCGCGGACGGCCCCGGCGGCGCGCAAGGAGGACAGAACCCAGGAGGTGTTCGCGCGGCTGTCCCCCGCGGCACGCGGGTTCCTCGGCTGGCTGTTGCCCAGGGCCCGGGAGGCCGTGGTGCTCCGCGAGCGCTCCAAATCCCTGAGCGTCCGGTGCACCCGGCAACTCCGGTACGGCTACCTGGAAGCTCGCCCGGCAGTTGGTGAAGCTGGGGCGGCTGCCAGACGAGGACCTGGTGTTCTTCGTCACCCACGAGGAGCTGGGCCGGTTGGTGCACGGCGAGGAGCGGGCACTGGTCCGCCGCGCGCTGCACCGGCGCAGGCTGCATCCTCAGCAGATGGCGCTGGAGTTCCCGCGCGTCATGAAGGGCAAGCCCGTGCCCCTCGCGCCCGCGGGCGAGGAGGGAGACACCGCGTCGGTGATGCACGGGACCCCGGTGAGCCGCGGCATGGTGGTGGGGTTGGCCCGGGTGGCGCGGACGCCCGAGGAAGCGGTGGAAATGCGGGAGGGGGAGATCCTCATCGTGCCGTACACGGACGTGGGCTGGGCGCCGTACTTCTGCCGGGCGGCGGGGTTGGCCACGGAGATTGGCAGCCCGCTCTCGCACGGGGCGGTGGTGGCGCGGGAGTATGGACTGCCGGCGGTGGTGAACCTGCCGGGCGCCACGAAACGCTTCAAGACGGGTGACACGGTGCGGCTGGACGGCAACACCGGCGAGCTGCGCCGGTTGGGGTAGGTGCCCGGCTCGCCCAGGCGCGAGGCCCAGGTCTTGGAAGGGCGCAGGCGGGTCTCGCGCCTGTCATTGAAGCAGCGTGGAAGGCCGCAGCCTCACCTCTCCCCGGTAGGGCTCCCGTGGTGGGGAGAGCAGGGTCTCGCGCAACGTGCCCTGCTCATAGCGGAGCTCGACCAGCGGGTGGCGCACGGGCTCCAGGCTCTGGTCCGGGTGCAGCAGCGCCCCTCCCCCCGCGGGAATGCCAATGCCTCGCACGCCAGGGCCGGCTTCCCGCACGGCTTGCTTCAGACCCGTCCACTCCGGCTGCTCGTGCGCTCCCACGATGAACGGGGCCAGTCCGAGCACCGGGAACAGCGCCGCTCCGCCGGAGCCGGAACCAGAACCGGATTCACTCCAGGCCTGCTCCCCGAGCTGCATCGCCCCCGCGGAGATGCCCATGAGGACCGCGCCGTCCAGGTAGCGCTGCCGCAACACGGGCTCCAGGCCGTTCTCCCGGAAGCGCTCCCAGCCCAACAGCGGGTCTCCTCCCGCCAGCAGGATGACGTGCGCCTCCGCGAGCCACGCGCGGTCCTCGTCCGAGGGCCGGGAGGGAATCATCCGGCAATGGGAGATGCCGGCCAGCTCCATCGCGGCGGTGAAGAGCTCGTAGAAGGCGGGCACGTCGCCGTTGGAAGCACCCAGGTAGGCCGCCTGGATGGGTGGCACCGCGAGGCCCGCCCCCGTCAGCACGCGAAGACAGTCCAGGAAGGGCTTGTCCCCACTGCGCCAGAACAGCAGGGAGCTGTCCGCGAGCAGGAAGAGGGGCTTGAGCGGCGACTTCATGCGGCGCTCTTCGCGGGCTGCAGGACGAAGATGCTGTCGAGCCGGATCTCCCCCCGCTTGCGCGGCACGTCCACCTGGTAGTCGAAGTCGAAGACCTCCAGCACCCGCAGTCCCGCCCGGCGGAACAGGCGCCGCGCCTGCGCCAGGTCATACGTGCGGAAGTACCAGTGCGTCTCGATGAGCAGGTCCTTCCCCGGCCCTGTGATCCGCAGCCGGTTGCGCATCTCCGAGCGTCGCAGGCGGCGCTCCGGCAGCCCCTCGTGGGTGTTGCACACCACGGTGTCCTTGCCGAGCTTCTCCACCCACCGCTCGTGCTCCGGCTTGCGCCGGCCGTAGTCGGTGAGGTGGAAGCCGAGCACGTACAGGCCCTCGGGTTTCAGCAGCCGCCGCGTCGCCTCCAGGTGCGCGAGCGCCGCCGCCTCGCTGTCGAGGTAGCGGAACGTGGACACCAGGTTGAAGGCCAGGTCCACCTGCCCCTCCAGCTCCGGCCGGTGGAACGTCTCCATGCGCGAGGGATAGAGGCGCACCCGCCGCCGCTCGGCCGGGGTGAGGCGCTGGCGCGCGTGGGCCAGCATCTTCTCGGAGATGTCGTAGCCCACCACCTGCTGGCCCCGGCTCGCGGCCTCGGCCACCAGCCGCCCCGCACCGCACGCGGGCTCCAGCAGCCGCTTGCCTCCCGTGCCGTAGCGGCGGCCCACCTCCAGCAGGAAGTCCATCTCCCGCTCGGTGTCCGTGCCGAAGATGGCTTCGTAATACTCGGGATGATCGTACCAGTCGGAGAGTCGTTGCATGGACGGGATGCCGCGCTCGCGGCTGCGCGCATCCTCGGCGCCCCGGGCTGAAAAGCAAGCACGGCCGTGGGCCATGCGGCCAGCCGCCCGCCGGGTCCACGGCCACGGACGCCATGGGCCTCACGGCGCATGTTCCATGGAAGGAGCCGAATCGCGGGCCCCCGGGTCCGCTCGCGTGGAGGAAGCCATGATGGCCCAACCCATCCGCCGCATCCTGGTAGCCACCGACTTCTCGGAATACTCGCGGCGTGCCGTGGAGTACGCCCTCTCGCTGGCCGAACGGATGAACGCCTCCATCGACCTGCTCCACGTCTGGGAGCCTCCTCCACACCTGGAATCGGAGAGCCTGGTGATGGTGCCCGGAGACCCGGAGGCTTCGCTCGAGACGCTCGGCCTCGCGCAGGCCGGCCGGCTCCTGAACGCCTGGTCCGAGCGCTATCAGTCCAGCCCCGTTCCGCTCCAGGTCCGTCTGGAGCGAGGCCCCACCGCCGACACCATCCTCGGTTTCGCGAACCGCGGGTATGACCTGGTGGTGATGGGCACCCACGGGCGCACCGGGCTCGCCCGGCTCCTCATGGGCAGCGTCGCGCAGAAGGTCGTGGCCCGGGCCACCTGCCCCGTGCTGACGGTGCACGGGGCGGAAGAGCAGGAGGCCCGGCCAGTGGGGTGAGGCACCTCGGTGCCTCTCCTCCTCAGTGCCTATCCTCCTTGTCCAGCAGGCGATCCGCGAGCCGGATGAGGTCCGTCTCCGTGATGAGGCCCACCAGCCGATCCCCGTCCTCCACCACCGGCACGCATCCGAACTTGCGGTCGAGCAGCTTGTGGATCGCCTCGCGCACCGAGCTTCCGCGGCCGCAACGTCTCCAGCGAGCGCGTCATGACGTCCCGCACCTGCACCGGGGGTGAGCCCGGGCTGCGCTCATGACGGGCCAGGGCTCGAATCAGGTCCCGGTGGCTCACCAGCCCGATGAGCTTCCCCTCCTTCACCACGGGCAGATGGCGGATGTCGTATTTGGCCAGCAGGTCGTCCCCGCGGACGAGGTCATCGTCCTCGTTCAGGGTGACCAGATCCCGGGTCATCAGTTCCTCGACGGTGAGCATGGGGGTCCTCTCGGTCGCACCAGGTTCACGACTCAGGGTGCGACCTGGGAGGGCCCCGTGCAGGCGGCAAGCGTTCAGCCGGGCCAGGGCTACTCGCGCTGTCCGCTCACGCCGCCACCGTCCACACACCCGCTCCACCCGGGGCTCAGTGTCCCGGGTGCTCCGTCACCTGCGACAGCGCCAGCATCAGCAGCAGGCCGGCCGCCAGCGCCACCAGGTTGCGTCCCCGGTTGTCCTTGCCGTGCCGGTTCACGTGCGGCAGCAGGTCCGACACCGCCACGTAGAGGAACGTGCCCGCCGAGAAGGCCAGTGCCCTGGGCGCCAGGGACTCGAAGCGCAGCACCGCGTCGAAGGCGAAGTACAGCACCGCCCCCACCGGCACCATCAGCCCGTAGAGCACCGCGTACCCCATGATGCGGCCCGAGCTCTTCCCCTCCGCCTTGAGGATGGAGGCGAGCGACAGCGACGAGGGAATCTTGTGCGAGGTGATGGCCAGCAGAGCCATGACGCCCACGCCCTCCTTCACCGCCGAGCCCAGCGCGATGCCGTCGAAGAGCGTGTGCGCCGACAGTCCCAGGAACGCCGTCAGCCCCAGCGTGTTCCCGTGCATGTGCTCCTCGCACTCCGGCGGCTCCTCGCACGCGTGCGTCAGCACGTACCGCTCCAGCACCATCAGGAACACGAAGCCCGCGGGTACCAGCGCGAACGCCCAGAACCCGCCCCCGTGGTACGCCTCCGGCAGCATGTGGAAGAACGCCGCCCCGAACATCACACCCGCCGCGAAGGCCAGGAACGTCACCAGCCGCGTCGGCTTCTGGGTGACGACCACCACCAGTGCGCCCACGACGGCGCCCAGCAGGATGATCAACGAATAGGAGGAGAGAGCTACCGCGGGAGACATGGGGGGCCCGACACCTAGCACAGATCCATGCCACGGGTGGCGCGAGTGCATGTCCCCTGCCCTCTCCCGGGGCTGGCGGCGGAGTCAGGCCCTTGCACGAGGGGCGGGGACTGATAAATCCCAGGGCGATGGCCACCGCCTACAACCTCGAGGAGCACCGCGCCGCGCTGACCGGCCACTGCTATCGCATGCTGGGTTCGGCCGCCGAGGCCGACGACGCCGTCCAGGAGACGATGGTGCGGGCGTGGCGCAGCCTGGACCGGTTCGAGGAGCGCGCGTCCCTGCGCACCTGGCTCTACCGCATCGCCACCCGGGTGTGCCTCGACTCGCTGAGCGACAGCTCGCGCCGCGCGCGCCCGATGGAAATGGGGCCCGTCGGCTCGGTCGACGACACGCTCACCCAGCTACCGGCTTCCCACTGGCTCGAGCCCATCCCCGACGCGCGCGCCCTCCCCTCGGACGCCGATCCCTCCGAGCTCGTGGTGCTGCGCCAGAGCATCCGCCTCGCGTTCGTGGCCGCGCTCCAGCACCTCCCTCCCCGGCAGCGCGCGGTGCTGCTCCTGACCGAGGTGCTCGGCTGGTCCGCCGCCGAGGTCGCCGAGAGCCTCGAGACCTCGGTCGCCTCGGTCAACAGCGCCCTCCAGCGGGCCCGGGCGACGCTCGCCACCCGGGACCTCACCGAGGCCCGCGCCCCCCTGTCCGAGGCACAGTCCACGTTGCTGAACCGGTACGTCGAGGCCTTCGAGCGGTACGACGTGGCCGCGCTCACCGGGCTGCTCCACCAGGACGCGACCCTCTCGATGCCGCCCTTCTCGCTGTGGCTTCGCGGTCACGAGCCCATCAGCCAGTGGCTGTTGGGGCGGGGCTCGGGTTGCCGGGGCTCCCGGCTGGTGCCGACCTCGGCCTGCGGCTCGCCCGCCTTCGGGCAGTACCGGCCTCCCGCTGAACCCGGGGGCCCTCACAAGGCGTGGGCACTGATCGTGCTCGAGCTCTCCGGCGACCGCATCGCCGCGATGAATTCATTCCTCGACACCGAGGCGTTGTTCCCGCGGTTCGGCCTTCCCCCCAGCTTCGCCCCCTAGCCGCTTTTTTTTCCGGGGCACCGATGAGTTCGCACGCCCGGGGGCGTCTATAAGGCAAAACCCCTTTGGAGGCGTCCATGGCCACGAACCGTTCCCGGAAGATCTTCGTCAACCTGCCCGTCAAGGACCTGAAGCGGTCGATCGAGTTCTTCACGAAGCTCGGCTTCTCGTTCAATCAGCAGTTCACCGACGAGACCGCGACCTGCATGATCCTCAGCGAGGAGGCCTACGTGATGCTCCTCACCGAGAAGCGCTTCAAGGACTTCACCAAGAATCAGCTCTGCGACACCCGCACCCACACCGAGGGCCTCTTCGCGCTGTCGTGCGACAGCAGGGCCGAGGTGGACGAGCTGGTCAACACGGCCATCGCCGCGGGCGGAAAGCACGCCGTGGACAAGCAGGACCACGGGTTCATGTACGGCTGGAGCTTCTACGACCTCGACGGGCACCACTGGGAAGTGTTCTGGATGGACCCGGCGACCATCAAGTGAGCGCGAGCTGAGCTACTCGGCCGCAGCCACGGCCGGGGCCGGCACGGGGGCGGGAGTGGACGGAGCGCTCAGGACCTCGTCGAGCGTCTTCTGGTCCAGCCCGCCCTCCCAGCGCGCCACCACGATGGTGGCCACGGCGTTGCCGATGAAGTTGGTCAGCGCGCGGCACTCGGACATGAAGCGGTCGATGCCGAGGATGAGCGCCATGCCGGCGATGGGCACCGAGGGCACCACGGACAGGGTCGCCGCCAGGGTGATGAAGCCCGCGCCCGTCACCCCGGCCGCTCCCTTGGAGCTCACCATGGCCACCAGCAGCAGCAGCGTCTGCTGGCCGAGGCTCAACTCGGTGTTGGTGGCCTGGGCGATGAAGAGCGCCGCGAGCGTCATGTAGATGTTGGTGCCGTCGAGGTTGAAGGAGTAGCCGGTGGGCACCACCAGGCCGACGATCTGCTTGGGGCAGCCCGCGCGCTCCATCTTCTCCAGCAGGCTGGGCAGGGCGGCCTCGGACGAGCTGGTGCCGAGCACGAGCAGCAGCTCCGCCTTGAGGTAGCGGATGAGCCGCAGGATGGAGAAGCCGTTGTAGCGGGCCACCAGCCCCAGCACCACGAGCACGAAGACGGCCGACGTCAGGTAGAAGGTGAGCACGAGCGCCGCCAGGTTCACCACCGAGCCGATGCCGTACTTGCCGATGGTGAAGGCGAAGGCCCCGAAGGCGCCGATGGGCGCGGCCTTCATGAGGATGTTCACCAGCCGGAAGAAGGCGTGGTTCAGCGAGTCGAGCAGCTCCAGGGTCGGCCGGGCCTTCGCCCCCACCATGGCCAGGGCGATGCCGAACAGCACGGAGACGAACAGCACCTGGAGGATGTCACCCTCGGAGAAGGCGCTCACCACCGTGTTGGGGATGATGTTGAGCAGGAACTTCACCAGCGACTGGTCATGCGCCTTGGCGGCGTAGGTGCTCACCTCGCCCGCGGAGGTGAGGGTGCCCGGGTCGATGTTCATCCCCGCCCCCGGCCGCACCACGTTGGCGATGACCATGCCCACCACCAGGGCGAGCGTGGAGAAGGTGAGGAAGTAGGCGAAGGCCTTGGCGGCCACGCGGCCCACCTTGTTCAGGTCCGTCGACCCGGCGATGCCCGTCACCACCGTGAGGAAGATGACGGGGGCGATCACCATCTTCACCAGCTTGATGAAGCCGTCTCCCAGCGGCTTCAGGGACGCGCCGAGGCTCGGGTAGAAGTGGCCGAGCAGCGCCCCCAGGGCGATGGCCGCGAGCACCTGGACGTAGAGGTGCCGGTGGAGACCGCGAGAGGTGGGTTCCGCCTTGAAATCCTGTACGGCCATGGAAGGGGGGTTCCTTGGGAGGTAGGAGGCCCGAGCGTATCGCGGACTCCCCAGGCGGGGGAGTGGGCGTGCGAGGAGGCGTTCAGTCGTAGCGGCGGATGACGAGGACCCGCACGCGGCCCGGTGCGACGTCGACCTGCCGCTCGGTGCGCAGGCCCGAGGCTTCCACCGTCACCGTGTGCCGCCCCGCGGGCAGCCGGAAGCGCGCCAGTTGGAACTCCGCCGGCAGCGACATCCACGAGCGCAGGTCCGGCTGGTTCATCGCGTTGAGCAGCAGGAACGTCAGCGCCCCCACCTCCCTGCTCTTCGTCAGCGCCCCCGCCCCCGCCGCCAGGCCGGCCTTCGCCACCGCCCCGGCCACCTGTCTGGCCAGCATCCGGCCGATGCGCTCGTCCAGGTGCACCTTCGCCACCTCCGCCAGCGACGTCACCGTCACCGCCCGCTGGCTGCTGTCCCGGACCCAGACGTTCGCCAGCCCCGGCCGGCCCCGGTCCCGGTACACCGGCACCTGGATGATGTCGTGCGTCTCCAGCCTCCGGTCCGCCGGCTCCTTCTCCGGCGCCCGCCCCGCCTCCACCACCACGAGCACCTGCCCCTCGCCCGGTCCCAGCGGCTCGTGCGCCACGTCCGGGAAGCGCTTGCGCAGCCGCTCGTACTCGTCCAGCCGTCCCGTCTTCTTCGCCAGCCTCAGCAGCGGCTCCGCCAGGGGCCCCAGCCCCGGCGCCAGCTCGAGCGCCTGCGCATAGTCGATGTACGCCGAGTCCCACTCCCGCTGGTCCTCGTACAGCACGCCGCCGATGTAGCGCGCGATGGCGAGCTGCTCGTAGGGCTTCTTCTCCTCGACGATCATCTTCCGCAGCCGCTCGTTCACGCGGCGGACCTCGACGAGGGCTTCCTCGTCCTGGCCCAGCTGCGCGTAGTTGAGCGCCTGGAGCACGGAGATCATCAGCCGCTCGAAGTCCTCGCCGCGGTAGGCGCGCTCCCGCTCGTTGGTGAGGAGCGTCCCGGCCTCCTCGCTCACGGAGACGACATCCAGCTCCGCGGCCAGGCGATCCGCCTCCGCCAGCACCTGGATGCTGTCCTTCCACCGCCCCGCGGCATGCAGCACCATGCCCCGGTCCAGCAGCACCAGCAGCGAGTCCTTGCCCTTGTCGTGCCGCGCCACCTCGTCCAGCTCGGCCAGCGCGCGCTCGTAGGCCTCCTGCTCGTACGCGGTGCGGAGCTGGCGCGTCCGCGCGACGTAGTCCCCCGCGCAACCGGACAGCAGCACCGCGCCCGCCAGCACGAGCACGGCCCATCCCCGCCCCCCGTGACGCCGCGAGTCGCTCATGGCCGGGCTACCAGGAGATGGGCTTCCGCTCGAACTTCTTGCGGATCTCCTTCTCGTCCGTCCACTCCACGATGCCCGTGCGCACGTTGTTCAGCTTCACGGTCATCTTGTAATAGACGAGCTTGTCGTTGCCGACCTGCTGGACGATGGAGGCGAGCTCTCCGGTGAGCAGGTAGTCCGCGCTGGCCTGCTCGCCGGGGCCCTTGGCCGAGTCGGGGCGCACGTAGCCCGACTGCTGGTACTCGTACTCCTCGGCCAGATCCTCGCGCGCCGCCTTGTCCAGCAGGGCGAACCGGCCCGTCTGCGCCAGCCCCGTCTGGATCTTGTCCCCCAACGAGGCCATGTCGATGTGCTCGGACGTCTTGTTCTTCAACCGGCCCACCAGCACCACCGGAAGCTGCTGCCCGCCGGGCTGGGACTGGGAGAAGCGCGGCGACCCGGCCAGCGAGTTCACCATCTTCTTGGCGATGAGCTGCAGGTCGTTCTCGTTGAACTGATCCGACAGCATCTCGATGGTGTTCGGGTCCTCATAGGTGCCGCGGGTGAAGGCGCGAGGCCCTCCGCAGGCGGTGGTGAGGAGCCCGGCGAGCGAGACAGACACGAGGAGACGGGTCTTCATGGCGAGCACTCCTAGTTCCATTCACATTCGAAGCGGCTGCCCTGGAAGTTCCACTTGTGGGCGAGCACCGCGTCGCGCTTGTACCCGGCCGTCAGCCTGCAGAGGCTCTGCAGCGACGAGCGCGGGTAGTCGAAGGTGTAGAGCTGCGCCTTGGCGCGCTCGGCCTCGGTGAGCTGCGAGGGATGGGTGAGCGTCGGGCTGGCGCTGGCCACCACCATCACCCGGTGCGCGCCGTACGTCTTGAGCGGCACCTGCCCGGCCAACTGGATGCGGCGCACCGTCCGGGCCCGGAGGATGTCGCTGCGGTCCACCATCGTCTCGTGCCGGTTCTGGCGCGCGAGCAGCTCCGGCAGGTTGGCGGTGAAGACGCGCGTCAGCTCCCCGTCCTCCACGAAGAAGTAGAGGAAGCCCTCGCGCGCCGTGCGGCTCTCACCGGTGAAGTCCAGCGTCACCAGCAAGTCCAACGCCCGGTTGGGCCGCAGCGCGTGGGTGGACACCGCGTCCAGCACCCCCTTGGGCACTCCCGCCTGCTTGAGGCGGATGAGCCCGTCCGCGCTCGCGTCGCAGGCGCAGCGGCGCTGTTCGATCATCTTCACCAACTGGGCCTCGTCGAAGCCCGCCTGGGCCAGCTTCGCCACCTCCTCGCCGGTGAGCGGGAGCTGGTCCGTGCGCTCGTAGATGCGCGGGAGCTGGTTGGGGTCCCACTGGATGATGTTGTAGGTCTGCGTCTGGCCCGGGAAGGGCAACACGGGCACGGACTGCCCGCTGGCAGTGGAGGTCCGAGGCACCTCCCCCTGCACCTGTCCGGTGGCGAGCGCGAGCACGGCGGCGAGAGCGTGGGCGAGCATGGTGTCAGAACCTGTAGCCGACGTTCATGAACAGCCTGTTCATGAGGCCGCGAAAGTCACCGGAGCCAACAAAGGGGATGTCCAGCGCATAACCCAGGCCGAGCACCAGCCGCTCGTTGGCCGCCAACAGGTCCACGCCCACCTGGGGCGACAGGCCGAAGCGGAAGCCGGCATCGGGGATGAAGAAGCCACCGGCCTTGAGGCCCGCGTTGAAACTCACCGGGAAGCCGTAGGTGCGGAAGCGCGGACCCGCCAGCACGCTCCACTGCTCGTTCTGCAGCACGTACGCGCCGCTCAGGTCGAACTGGTACCAGTCCGCGCCCCAGAGGGAGGCGGTGGCGCCGAAGAACATCGGCACACTCCCCCGCCGCACCGTCGACGCATCGGCGGCGAACGCCGCGCCCCAGTTCAGCTCCAGCGAGAACCGGCTGTCCGAGGTCCGGGAGTAACCTCCCTTGCCGTACTCGGACCCCTCCGGCCCGTCGGTACGACCCCGCCCCTGCGCATGCGCCGACGGGGCCACCCCCACTGCGGCCGCCAACGAGGCGGCTCCCCACAACCAGGCAAGACGCTTCATCACAGGCTCCCCATCTGGTGCGGCGGCCCGGGGCTGGCAACCCCGGGTGCGCAACCACGCCGTCAGACGCGGAGGGGGGTGCGCCTATTCACTCCCCGCCCACCGGGCGCGGCGCCACCGTTTCCCAGTTCACGCACGGGGAGGAGCGGGCGGAGGGGGCTGTGCCTGCTCGCTCGCTGGCGCGGGAGCGGGCGGCTGGGGAACATTACGGGGCTCGGTGCGCGTGATGGGCAGCCACTCGGGCCGCCCACGCAGGTACGCCATCAGCTTCTCGCGCACCAGGGCCCGCAGGTCGAAGAGGTTCGAAGGGGCGGCGCTGACCAGCGCGCGCACTTGCAGCGTCCGGTCCAGCACCTCCAACACCACCACGGTGGCCACCCGGCCGTCCCACAACGCCTTGCCCTCGTTGTCCAGGATGCGCCGCAGCTCCTCCCGCAGCGCGTCCATGTCCGTGGTGAAGTCCACCAGCAGCAGCACCGGGCCCAGCATGCTCTGCCCGCCCTTGCTCCAGTTCTGGAAGGGCTTGTCGAGGAAGTGGGGAATGGGGATGACCAGCCGCCGCTCGTCCCACACCTTCACCACCACGTAGGTGAGGGTGATCTCCTCCACCGTCCCCCACTCGTTCTCCACGATGACGGTGTCCCCGATGCGGATGGGCTGGGTGATGGAGAGCTGGATGCCGGCCAGCAGCGAGGAGATGGACTTCTGCGCCGCCAGACCGATGACGAGGCCCGCGACACCGGCCGAGGCCAGCAGCGACACGCCCACGTTGCGCACCGTCTCGAACTGCATGAGCAGCAGCGCGGCCGCGATGAGGTAGGTGGCCGCCTCGAACACGGAGCGCAGCACCGCCAGCTGGGTGTGCAGCCCACGCGCGCGCGCGGCGTCCTTCCCCTCCTTCGTCACCGTCTGCTGGACGAACTGCGCCGTCACCCGGAGGAAGCGCAGGACGAACCACGCCACCGACACGATGAGCAGCGTGGTGAAGAGGTGGGAGGCCAGGAACCGGGCCGTGGGCGGCAACAGCAGCAGCGTCGCCCCGAGCGCCCCGAGCAGCGCGAAGTACAGCAGCCGCAGCGGCCCCTTGCACGCGGGCACCAGCGCATCGTCCCAGCCGTTGCTCGTCCAGCGCGCGAGCCGCCCCAGCACCCTCAGGGACAGCTTCTCCAGCACCACGCTCAGCACCCCCGCCCCCAGCAGCGTCACCACCATGCCCAGCCACTGCCACGGCTCCATCCCCAGCACCGGCTTGTCGAAGAACCACGGCGGCAGCACCTCGCCCAGCCTCGACGGGCCGTACTCCTCGTAGAGCGGATCAATCGCCCGCACCGTCGCCTCGCTGAACACCCACACCCGCCCACCATTGTTGGCGGGCACGCTGGCCAGGCGGATGGGGTAGGAGGCCTCCCCCACCGAGAGGACGCCAATCTGGTCGAAGCGGTTGCCCTCCGCGTTCCCCTGGGGCTCCTTGCTCAGGCTGGCCAGGGCGGTGGGCAGCTTGTGGTCCAGGACGAACTTGAGCCGCCGGGCCAGCACGGGCCCCCGGGCCTTCTGCTCGGCCGCGGGGATGAAATCCAGGTCCAGGTAGTGCGCGGCCAGCTCGTAGTCCCCCCGGTGCACGGCGGCGGAGAACCCCTGGGCCGCGGCGTAGGGCGTCTGCCGGTCCAACAAGGGCGGCTCGCCGAGGCCCACATTGAGGGCCCAGGCCCTCGGCAGGAGGAGGACGGACACCAGCAGACACAGTCCAGTCAGAGCGCGGCGCATGGCCGCCTTAGTGCCCCCCCACGTCCCTCCCCGCAACACCAATGTGCCGCCGGGCCGCTCGTCCTCCAGGGTAGCTGACGAGTCGTGCCCCCGTGGATTCCACCCCCACGAGAAAGCCTTGGAGCCATGGGAGCCCTGGGCTAGAAAAGGCCGCCCAGGAAGAGGTTGCCGTGCAAGAGAAGCGAAAGATCCTCCTCATCGACGACAGCGAGATCACCCTCGCCATGGAGAAGGCCGTGCTGGAAGCACGCGGCTACGAGGTCATCGCCACGTCGACGTTGATGGAGTTCGAGAAGACCCTGCAGACGTGGAAGCCGGACCTCATCCTCACGGACATCCACATGCCCGAGGCCAAGGGCACGGACATCTGCCGGACGCTGAAGAACGAGTACGGCACACAGGACATCCCCATCATCCTCTTCTCCAGCCTCCCGGATGACGAGCTGAGCAAGCTGGCCGAGCAGGTCGGCGCCGACGGCAGCCTGTCCAAGGTGAACGGACTGGAGAAGATGGGTGAGAAGATCGACGAGCTGGTGCAGAGCATCATCTGGTGAAGCGGTGAAGCGGCTCGTCACCGGAATGGCCTTGCTGGCGGCGCTCTCGGGGTGCTCGCGCAAGGAGCCACGGACGGGTGAGCCGGACGCCGCCCCCCGAGGGAACACGACCGCCCAGGCGCAAGCACCGGGCGCCATCCTCTTCTTCTCCGCGGACACCCGGGGCTACCTGGGCCCGTGCGGCTGCAGCGAGAACATGCGCGGCGGCATCGCGCGCGCGGCGTTGCAGGTGAAGGAGGCGCGCAAGGGCGCCCTGCCCGTCCTCTATGTGGACGGCGGAGACAGCCTCTTCGGCGAGCCGAAGCTCAAGCCGGAGCAGGTGCCGCAGGAGGAGCGCAAGGCCCGGGCGCTCGCCGAGGCCATGAAGGGCATGGGGCTGGTGGTGCGCGCGACGGGCGAGCTGGACGACACGCGCGGCGCCGCCTTCCGCCAGGGGCTGGGACTGCCCGAGCTGGAGCCCGGCGGAGTGAAGGTGCTGGACGCCGGGGCGCGCAAGGTGGGCGTGGTGAGCGCCTCGGACGCGGCCGGACTGAAGCAGGCCGGCGCCAAGGCCCGCGCCGGGGGGGCCGCCTTCGTGGTGGGCCTCTTCCACGGCACCGTGCAGGAGGCCGAGCAGGCCGCGTCCACGCCGGAGCTGGGGGTGGACCTGGTGCTGGCCACGCACACCGCCACCGAGTTCTCGGGCGAGGAGAACAAGCCGGTGCGCGACGCGTCGGTGCCCGTCGTCGCCCTGCAGAGCAAGGGCCGCTCGCTGCTGCGCGTGGACCTGGCCTACGGCGCGAAGCCGGGCCGCTTCACCCTGCGGAAGACGGCGGAAGACAGCGAGCGCGAGGCCGCCTCCATCGAGCGGCGCCTGGGGCTGATGGACAAGGAGATCAACCTCCCCGGCATCAACCCGGAGCGCCAGAAGCTGCTGCAGCAGAAGCGCGAGGAGCTGGTGGCGCGCCGGCAGACGCTGCTCACCGCGCCGGTGGCCGCGGCCGGAGAGGGTGACAGCTTCTCCGTGCGCTTCGTCCCCCTGGAGTCCAACCTCGCCTCGGACCCGGCGGCCCAGGCGGTGGTGAACGCCTACGACGCGGACGTGGGGAAGATGAACCTCGAGTGGGCCAAGGCCCACGGACAGGACTGCCCTGCCCCGGAGAAGGGCCAGGCCGCCTTCGTGGGCAACAAAGCCTGCGCCGAGTGCCACGAGGAGTCCTTCCCGGTATGGGAGGCCTCCAAGCACCGCCACGCGTGGAAGACGCTGGAGGATGCGGGCAAGCAGTTCCACCTCAACTGCACCGGCTGCCACGTCACCGGCTGGGAGAAGCCCGGCGGGGTGTGCCGCCTGGACAAGGTGGCCGGCCGCGAGGACGTGGGCTGCGAGAGCTGCCACGGCCCGGGCTCGCTCCACGCCGAGGACCCGTCCGCCGACAACATCCTCGCCCGCCCCGGCCAGGACGTGTGCGTCACCTGTCACAACCCGGAGAACTCGCCCCACTTCGACTTCGCCACCTACGTGCCGAAGATCCTCGGGCCCGGCCACGGCCAGCCACCCGCAGTGAAGCCGAAGCCCTGAAACACATCCAGGCGGTGTGTTTCTTCCCGTGGGTTCCATCCAAGGGGAAGATGGCCCGTCTGGATGCTTGTTTGAGTGAAACGAAAAGCATCGAACACTTGAGCCACCAACCAACCCGGCCCTTCGGGCAGCCGGCTCCCAGGTGACCATGCCGTCCTTCAGCCTGCTCCTCCTGGTCCTCACCTCCGTCCCTCCCGCCAAGAGCGCGGTGCCGATGCCCCCGCCGCCCCCCGGCATGCGGGTGCTCAGCACGGAGGACAAGCAGCTGCGGGTGGGTGCCGCCCCCCAGGAGCCGGAGATCCAGTCCGCCGAGGAGATCCTGGAGGACCTGCGCAACGAGTCCTCCGAGGCCGAGGAGCCCACGGAGGAGTCCACCGAGCTGGAGGAGATGCGGGCGCTGGAGGGGGCCACGTTGGATCCCGGTGCCCGGCCCAACGCCGAGGTGCTCCAGTCGCTGCGCCGCCTGGGCCTGGCCAACCCGCTGCGCCAGCGCATGCTGGACGCGTTGGAGGAGCCCACCTTCCGCGAGGACGAGGAGCTGGGGGAGCTGCCCCTCATCACCGACCTGTCCAACTTCGACGTGGCGCGGGTGCAGCCCAAGTACGACATCCCGGTGGAGATGCAGCCGCTGGTGGCCCAGTACATCCAGTTCTTCCAGGGCCCGGGCCGCAAGTGGTTCAGCAAGTGGGTCAGCCGCTCCACCAAGTACCTGCCGGTGATGCAGCCCATCCTCGAGGCGCAGGGGCTGCCGCGCGACACGGTGTACCTGGCGATGATCGAAAGCGGCTTCTCCCCCACCGCCTACTCGTGGGCGCACGCCTCCGGGCCCTGGCAGTTCATCTCCAGCACCGGCCGCCAGTACGGACTGCACCAGGACTTCTGGGTGGACGAGCGCAGGGATCCCATCAAGGCCACCTATGCGGCCGCGCGCTACCTGAAGGACCTGCGCAAGGAGCTGGGCCACTGGTACCTGGCGTGGGCGGGCTACAACACCGGCAGTAGCCGGGTGCGCCGGCTGGTGGAGCGCCACGGCACGGACGACTTCTGGGTCATCTCCGCGGAGAAGGGCCTGGCGACGGAGACGAAGCACTACGTGCCCAAGCTCATCGCCGCGGCGCTCATCGCCAAGCACCCCGCGGCCTTCGGCTTCTCCGAGAAGGAATTCGTCTACGAGCAGGCACTCACCTTCGACGAGGTGAAGCTCACCGACGCCACGGACCTGGACGTGATTGCCCGGGCGGCGGGCGTATCCGTGGAGCAGGTGCGGGACCTCAACCCCGAGCTGCGGCGCTGGTGCACCCCGCCGGCGAGCGCCAAGAACCCGTATGTGCTGCGCCTGCCCCAGGGCTCGTCCGAGCGCTTCGCGGAGAACTTCCCCCGCATCCCGGCCAAGGAGCGGCTCACCTTCCGCGTCCACAAGGTGAAGCGGGGAGACACGCTGTCGCAGATCGCCCTCAACTACGGCACGGCGCCCGAGGCCATCCTGCAGATGAACCAGCTCAAGAGCGCGCGGACGCTGAAGCTGAACGCGGAGCTGGTGATTCCGGTGCCGGCCGGGCGCGGCGCGGGCAAGACGGACGCGGACAGCGCCCTGGCGCGCAAGGTGGCGCAGGCGCGGCGCAGCGGCGTGACGGTGATGCGCCCCGAGGACGAGGTGCCCGCCGGGACGCCGCGCGGCCCCGTGGCCACCGGCCCCATCAAGACGGAGAGCATCAACGGCCGCAAGCGCATCACCTACGGCGTGCAGTCGGGAGACAGCCTGTGGGCCATCGCCCAGCGCTTCCAGGTGAACGTGGACGACGTGCGCAAGTGGAACAACCTCACGGTGCGCGCCAGCAAGAAGGCCCTGAAGGTGGGCTCGGTGCTGTACGTGTGGCCGGACAGCGCGCCCAAGCAGGTGGTGGAGCGCGCGGGCACCGTCATCGCCCAGCGCGCCCCGGCCGGTAACGCGGGCCGTCCCGGCACCGTGCACGAGCTGGCCGCCGGCGAGTCCATCTGGAGCGTCGCCCAGCGCTACGGCGTGACCGTGGAGGACATCAAGCGCTGGAACAACATCAAGGACACCACGCGGCTGCCCACCGGACTGCGGCTCACGGTGAAGGCGCCGTAACGCGGTTTCCCGCTCGTGGCCCCGGGCCCCCGTGAGGGCCCGGCGGCCCCTGGCCCGCCCCTCAGGGCACGGCCAGGTTGATCATGTAATACAGGCCCTGCAGGTAGCGGTTGAGCGCTCCCATCAACATCGGGAGGACCGTGATGATGCTCGCCCCACCGGCGATCGTCAGCGCGAAGACGACGGCCGAGTACTCGACCATCGCCTGACCGCGCCGGGGCCGCCGGCCGAAGAGGCCGCGCCGCACGGCGCGCTCCACTGCCTTCGTCTCACGGGATTCAGTGGTCATCATCGTTCGTCACCTTCACCCCCGGGGGGGCCTTGGGCGGCTTGATGTTCTCCATCATGTACTGCGCATCGAGCTTACCCTTGTTCTTGCAGCTCCCGCTGCAGGCATCGGCCATCTGCTTGCAGTTGGCCTCGCAGGCCTGCTTCGCCTGAGCGTTGTTCTTGATCTCCTTGCAGGGATCCGCGCAGACATTCTCGATGATCTCACACTGGTCCGAGCAGGTCTTCGGAGCCTTGGTGACGAGGGGCTTGGCAGGCTGAGGCGCGGCCTCCTTCTTCTTCTTGGGGGCCTGGGCGGAGGCCAGTCCGGCGGCGAGCAACACGGCCAGGGACACGGAACGGATGGTGGTGGCGAACACGGTGTTTTTCCTCATTCCTCGAGCCACAGCAGACCCACGGCCACGGTGGCGGCCTCCGTATGGGGCTGGGCGGAAATGGACAGCATCGAGCTGCCCTTCTGGTAGTTCTCCAGGCCTGGCAGGCCGTCCTTCACCTGCACGGGAACGAAGCCACGCTTGAGCAGCTCCTCCCGGTAGAAGGACTGGACGCGCGCCACCGAGCTCTCCCGCACCAGGAAGAAGGCACTGCGCGAGGCCATGCCCGGCTCGAGCTGCTGGATGGCCGAGGGCATCTCCGCCTTGGGAGGCAGCGGCACATCGTCCGGCAGGGTCGAACGCCCTTCGATGAGCTCCTCCGGGTTGCCCACCGAGGCCAGGATGACCGTCCCCTCGCCATGGGGGACGAAGGTGAGCGTCTTCAGGTTCTTGCTGCCCGGCGGCCGGAAGCTCAGGTACGTCATCCCCGGCACCTCATCCACCCGGCCCTGGATCGGCGCGATGCCCTGGCGCTCGAGGGCATCCAGATAGAAATTCGTCACCATGCGGGGAGGATCCTCGACGATGAGGGAAGCGACCTCCATCCGGGCGCCATTGATGAGCGTCTGGCTGCCCATGGGCTCGGGACGCACGCCGCGGTACACGCTGAAGGCGAAGAGATCCGCGTCCGCCGGCTCCTCCGGGGGAGGGGCCGAGGACATCACCTCGCGCACGAACGTCCGCCAGCTCTCCTCCGAGGCGTAGGGGTCGTGCCCGTTCGCCCGGTGGGCGGCCAGGGGATCCATCCCAGGCTCTGCCGCCGCGCCACACGAGCCGCCACCCGCGCCGCCGTTGCAGCACGAGCCTCCGGCGGGGGCCGCCTTCTCCGGGCTGGCCTCGGAGAGCGCCTGGGCCACGGACGTTTTCTCTCCCTGGTGGGACAGGGCGGGCGCCGCCCACAGCAGGGCGGCGGTGACGACGACACTGCTTCTCAAGGACACCGATCCCTCTCCTCTTGACGGCAGCCCATGTAGTACACACCCCGGTTGCTGCCCGCGGTCACGTAGTTGTTGTTGACGTTGCGATAGGGCGTGGACTGGAAGCCCTGGCCCCCACCGAACAGCCCTCCCGAGGCCTGCTGCCGCAGGCCCGGGTCCTGGGGCTTGTAGCGGGAGATCAGGAAGGTACCCGCCATGTTGGGCAGGCCGGCCACGGACCGGGTCGTCGGGCCCGCGGTGGCGGCCGCCAGGATGTTCTGCTGCGCCGCCCGCGCGGAGAAGGCGCCCGAGGCCGCCGCCACCGCCGCGTACGTCGGCGTGCGCGAATAGTCGAACACCACGCGGTCATAGAAGGGGCCTTCGATGTTGTCCGGGTCGCCCATCAGGCCGGAGCGCGCGCCGATGTCCGCATTGGCGAGCCCGCCGGAAGCCGCGCCGTTGCGCAGCGCCCACGTGTTGTAGATGAGCGAGCCCGTCTCGTGGGCCACGATGTTGCCGCCCCGGCCCTGGATGGAGTGCGAGTCCGTCGTCGCGCTCTGACGCTTCGTCAGATTCGACATCTTCACGTCGGTGAACTCCGTGAAGAGCTTCTCCGGGATGAGGTAGTTGTAGATGTAGCCGGTGGCCGAGCACGTCACCTGGCCGCCCACGTTGAATTCGGAGCCGGCGAAGGACGGCAGCAGGCCGGTGACATCACTGGCCCAGCCCGAGTCCTCCGTCAGCTTGCAATCGAACTGGGTGTCCGGCCCCACGTTCGCGTCGAAGCGGAACGTGTACTGGGCGGCGAAGTAGATCTTGTGGTGCTTCTGATGGTCGTGGTTGCCCGTGATGCGCTGGACATTGCCCAGGTCCGGCTTGCTCACCTCCGAGCCATCATCGATGGCGGAGGTGTGGTCCGAGTACGAGGCGCGCACGGCCCGCTGAACCTGGCCGAAGTCCTCGTTCTTGTCGCCGCTCTCGGCGTTCCGGGTGGAGAAGTCCCACAGGCCCGACACGACCGTCTCCTGGAGATCCAGCTTCATGTACGCCGCGTCGATGAGGAAGAGGGCGTAGAGCAACAGCGGGATGAGGACGATCATCAACAGCGCGGTCTCCACCATCGCGGCGCCGCGCCGTCGCCCGTGGAGCCTGGAGCGCGAAGAGAGGCTGCTCATTGGATGTTCACTCCCTTTCCGCCGCCGTTGGGTACGGCACTCGCGCCGGTAACCACCGCCGCCGCGTCCGCGTCGACGCTCCCGAGCGACATCAGGTCCGTTTGGGTCAGCGGGTGGAGCTTGGCCCGCCAGTAGGGATTGAAGAGGTTGGGGTAGTCGGACCAGTCCCCGATGCGGTGGTAGTAGACCTGCGCCTTGGAGAAGGCGTGCATGGGCGAGTTGTTGGAGAGCGTCAGCACGGCATCCTGGGAGCCCACGTTCTTCACGCGCACCGTCCCGCTGCCGTTCTTGGCCACCTCATAGGGGCCCCGGATGCCGTACTCGTTGACGCGGCCATCCGTGGTCACCGCAGCGAACACGGCGGGCTGGTTGTAGGGAGCGCTGGTGCCGATGTTGAACTCCGTGAAGCGCTCCATCCGCATCTGGGGCGAGGTGTGCTGGCCGCCCGTGTGGGGCCGGTTGAAGAAGTCCATGATGCCCAGGTCCGCCCGGTGGCGCGCGGAATTGCCGGTCACCAGCTCACCGGGGCCCGCGGGCCCGAAGGCCGGCAGCGGCCCCACTCCAGCTCCGTCCCGCCACTGGCCGGTGAGCGTGCCCCAGTCGTACGAGCTCATGCTCTGCCCCTGGGTCGTCGACGCCGCGCTGTCCCGCGCCGCGAAGACGGTGCCGCCCGCCTGCCCCGGGAAGTTTCCATCCGTCGCGCCCGTGCGGCCGCCCGCCATGAAGCCGGTGTCCGGTACCTGGGACACGAGCCAGTTGCCCCGCGGGCCGATCCACAGCTGCGCCTTGACGATCTGGTTGAGCTGGGGAAAGAGCACCGCCTGAATGGCGGGCGAGCCCTTGCGGTTCCACGCGAAGTCCTGCCGGGAGGCGTTCACCGTCTCGGCCATGATGCGCCGCTTGAGCTGGGTGTTGGAGTAGAAGATGCGGTTCCACTGGGCGACGTTGAAGGCATTCACCAGGGTCTCGTCCGTCGTGACGGACTCGGCCTTCTGCATGTTGTCCTTCTTGAGCGTCCCCAGGCTGCCCGACGTCAGCGTGG
Organism: Archangium gephyra; assembly: GCF_049060025.1. Classification (GTDB taxonomy): domain Bacteria; phylum Myxococcota; class Myxococcia; order Myxococcales; family Myxococcaceae; genus Archangium; species Archangium gephyra_A. Next base: position 9,523,857 of record NZ_JBMEQQ010000002.1, on the reverse strand, counting down.
CCGTCACGCCCACCCGCACCGCCGTCTGCGAGGCGCTCAGCAGGGTGACGTGCGCGTCCAGGGCGCGCATGAGGTTCTGCGCCGGCTGGTCCAACTGGCGGATGCGCTGGCCCATCTTTCCGCTGATCCAGTCGATCGTCAGGCCCGCGGCGTTGATGCCCGCCTCGAACGCGTGGATGCAGTGGGTGAAGCAGCACGGGGCGCACCCGAAGGGTGAGCAGCAGCAGTAGCAGAGCGCGTTCTCCTGCGCGGCGATCTGCCCCATCACCCCCGCCGCGGACAGCTTCAGGTCGGCCAGCATGGCCGCCTCGGACATGTACGCGTGCACGTTGGCCATGCCCACGTAGGCCGAGGCAATGGCCCGGTTGGTGTAGGCGAAGTGGTTGAGGGCGCGGGCCTCGGCCACCGCCAGGGAGAAGGCCTTGGCGTCCGCGTAGTTCTGCAACCGGATCTTCTGCTGCACCGACACCGTCACGTTGATGGTGATGAACACCACCAGCGCGAGGACCAGCAGGGTCACCACTCCCAGGATCATCGCCTGGCCGCGCGGGCGCAGGCGTCCAGGGCCACGCGACTGTGCTTGGAGGAACTTCATCATGGGAACCTCTTCATGCCGCATCCGGGTAACCGCCCCAGGCTCAAGGCTTGTAGTGGATGCAATCGTTTGTGTCGGGCAACTTGAATCTGTTGAGGAACAGGTTGCTCTGCATCCGCATGGCGTAGCTGACGTTGATCGGCAGCGTGTAGATGCGGCGGTTGGCCAGTTCGCTGACCGCCTTCAACTGGGTACCCGTCGTCTTGGGAGTGATCGGCGAGCTCTTCCGGGTCATCATCAGGACCGACGGCAGCGACAGGCCCAGATAGCTGCGGGTCATGATCCAGTTGGCGAAGGGGATGGGCATCCGGTAGAGCAGTTGCAGTTGCACGCGCAGCCGCAGGCGGTTGTAGCGCCGCATGCCGTCGCCGGTCTGCGCGTCCATCGTCGAGGGCAGCGCCAGCTCCGGATCGTCGAAGTCCACCTCGTTGTTGCTACCCAGGCCATGCAGCGCGCGCTGGCTGCCCGCCGGCAGCGGGCTCGCGCTGCCGCTCGCGGTGCCGCGCAACTCCCCAAGGGTCGGTCCGCAGATGACGACCTGCACCAGCCGGCGCCCATCCGCGCTCCTGTTCTGGTTCTCTATCATCGCGCGGTTGTACTTGAGGAGGATGTCGCTGGTGCTGCTGGTGGGCAGGATGGTCTCGCTGTCGCTCACCAGCACCGGAAGCAGGTGGAAGATGGCCGCAGCATTCATCGCATCCTGGCTGGCGTGGTGCATCGCCCCCACGCGCGCCGCCCGGTACGCGGCGTACTTCGCCATCACGCGGGTCTGGGCAATCATCCCAAGTTGTAGGATTCCGAGAATCAGGAAGATGAAGAGCGGGATGACGAGCGCGGTTTCCACCGCGACCTGACCGGACTCTCCACGAGTATGGCGACGAGGGACAAATGCCATGGCACCCTGCAAACTAGCGGATGGGGCGTGCCCCACACTATCGGTCAACTTGCCGCACGGGCACTGCGGTAAGGTGATCATGGGAGAAAACGAATGAGAAAGACGTTGCGGATTCTGGGAGCAGTGGTGGCGCTGTCGCTCGGGGCGTGTGTGGACCCGGGTGATGGCGGCGGAGACGGTAACACGGTCTGTACGGGTACCTATAGCGGAGCCATCACGGGCCGCGTCAGCTTCTGTAGTCTGGAGGCAACCAAGCTCGCCAACGGGCAGCTTCAGTATTTCCTCCAGATCGATCCCGAGCAGGGCAGCGGGAACGTGTCGGGCAGCGACGGCGTCCTCATCACCCTCACCGGCGACCCCAAGACGGGCACCCTCACCGGGAGCGCCGTCACGCAGATCCTCGGCACGGTCACGTCGACCGATGACAAGGAGTACTCCGTGCAGAAGGGCGCGGCGGAGAACCTCGGCTCGTTGTCGCTGACGATCGACTCCGTGCCCGCCGGGCAGGCCGCGGGCACCGGCACGCTCTACCAGTGGTTCGGTGGGAAGGCGCAGATCCAGTACGCGGCCGCCGCGGGCGCGGGCTACACCGGCACGGTCAACCTGTCGCTCGAGTTCAAGCCTCAGTAGCAGCCAGCCATCCCAGCGGGTGGGGCGCTCGGCCGAGGTTCGATCGAGCGCCCTTCCCCGCCTACCCCTCCTCGAGCAGCATCTTCAGCTCGCGGATGCGGCGCGTGACGTGGTCGCGGTCCAGCCGGCGGAAGCTCTCGGGCAGCAGCTCCCGGCTGGTGCACTCCTGCACCGCCACCAGGTTCTGCAGCTCGATCTCCAGCGGGTAGCTCGGCGGCACGAAGTCCTCGAAGACGGCCTTGAGGTCCTCCACCGTGGCCTGCTCGCGCCCGTTCGCCAGCGCCCGGAAGCGCGTGCGCACCAGCACCGCCTCCATGTCCGCGCCGCTCAACTGCCGCGTCCCGGTGGGGATCAGCTCCGCGATGGACGTCACGTCCAGCTTCAGCCCCGTCTTCTTCTGCATCACCTTGAAGAGCTCTTCCCGCTCCTCTTCCGTCTCCGGATAGAAGAGCGCGAGGTGCTCCTCGGCGCGGCCCTGCCGCTTGAGGTCGATGGGCAGCAGGTCCGGCCGGGCCGTCAGCAGGAACCAGACGATCTTCCCGCGGTACACCGTGTTGCCCATGAACGAGGCGATGGAGCCGAAGATGCGGCTGCTCGTCCCCGAGTCCCCGCCCGAGTCGCGGTTGCCCAGGAAGGTGTCCGCCTCGTCCACCATCACCGCCACCGGCCAGAGCGCCTTGAGCAGGTTGAAGATCTTCTCCAGGTTGGACTCGGTGACGCCCTGCCACTGGCTGCGGAAGTTGAGGAACTTCACCACCGGGATGCCAATCTCTCCGGCGAAGCAGGACACCATGAACGTCTTGCCGGTGCCCACCGGGCCGCTGACGAGGTAGCCCATGGGCATCACCTCGATGCGCCCCTTCTTGAGCGCGTTGGCCGCGTGGCGCAGCATGTCCTTGGCCTTGCCGTGGCCCGCCACCGCGTCCAGCGTGTGCACCGGCTCGATGAACTCGAGCAGGCCATGGCACTCGGCCTGGATGAGCTCCTTCTTCTTCTCCTTGAGCAGATCCGTGGTGATGCGCACGTCGCGCTCGAGGGCCTCGGTGAGCACGCGGTCCAGGTTGATGCGCGAGAGGCCCGCCGTCATCTTCGCCAGGCCCGCCAGCGGCACGTCCGACACCGCCGCCAGCTTCTTGCCCTCCAGCTTGTAGCGCACGTACTCCAGCCGCTCGTCCTCGGTGGGCAGGGGCAGCTCGATGGCCGCCACGTACGGGTTGCGCGACAGGCGCTGGGACACGTCCGCCAGGTTCTCCGCCAGCAGCACCACGGAGGTGTCCCCCGCGAGGAACTGCGGATCATGCGCCCACTTGTCCAGCGTGGCCAGGACGAACCGGTCCTCCGCCGACAGGTGGCTCATCTCCCCGCCCGGCACCAGCGTCTCGGCGAAGTCGATGATGAGCGCCAGCGACTTGCCCTCGCTCAGGCGCATCCGCAGGAAGTTCTCCAGGAGCTGCAGCGCCCGGGCGGGATCCCTCGGCAGGCTCTTGGCGTAGTCCGTGCCGTACATCGCGTCATACCCGGCCATCGTCCGCTGGAAGTCCTTCTGCGTCTCCGGAGACGCCGAGCGGATGCCGGACGAGCGGTCATAGAAGATGACGTGATCGCGCCCGCCGAAGAGCTCCTCGGACAGGAAGGTGCGCAGCGTGCCGAAGCTCCGGCTGCCGTCCTCCTGGGTGGTGGGCTGCAAGTCCCTCACCGCTCCGTAGAGCAGGAAGGTGCTGACGGTCTTCGTGTAGTACTTCTGGGCCAGCTTCTGGGCCCAACCGGGCAGCCCCGCGAGTGGATCCGCCGCCTCGGCCTTGCGTGACTTGGTCACCGACACACCCCTCCCGCCCCGGATGGGGCGCTCACGCCCGCCCGAGCCGGGCGGGCGCCTCTTTGATTACCGCGCTACCGGCAGCCGCGCTGCTTCTTCAGCCGCTCCTTCACCTGGCCCTTGCCGGGAGCCACGTCCACGTCCACGTCGTCGTGGCAACGCAGCTTGAGGCTCACCTGCTTGACGCTGTTGGGGAAGCGCACCCGGGCCGGCGTCTCGCCCCACTCCTTGCCACCCGCGAAGATGGTGGCGCCCGCCGGAGTGGAGGCCACTTCCACCTCGAAGCCGTCCGCCTCGAGCTTGAGCTGCACGTCCATCGGCTTGTCGCCAGCGGCCGGGGTGAGGCTTTGCTTCACGGGCTTGAAGCCCGGGGCACTGGCTTCCACCAGCACCTCGGTGCCCGCCGTCAGCTCGCCGAAGTAGGTGGAGCTGCTGCCCTTCTGCCGCACCACCTCGCCCGCCACCTTCAGCTCCGCGTCCGGCGGCTGGGTGACGATCATCACGCGCGCGAACTGCTGCGTGCGCTCGAGCTTCGCCTCCACCGGCGTGGGCGACATCCCTTCCTGGATGTCCACCTGCTGGGTGAAGGGGTGGTAGCCCTCGGCACTCACCATCACCAGGGCGGGGCCCACCTTCACCTGCTGCAGCAGGGGACCGGACTTGGGCGTCTCCAGTTCCTGGCCGCCGAAGCTCACCCGATAGGGCACCTTCAGATCGGGGGGCACGTTCACCAGGATGTAGCCCATGGGCACCGGCCGCGACATGAGGAATCCGCCCACCCCCGCCATCACGAGCAACAGCACGGCGAGCCCCGCGATGAGCGGCAGGCGGTTGGCTGCCGCCGTCTCGGGAGCCCGCGCCGGGGCGGCAACGGCGGCAATCGCCGGAGAGGACGCGGCCGGAGGGACGCGCTGGGCCGCGGCGGCCGCGCGCAGCGGCGTGGCCGGCGTGAGCTCCATCGCGTCCTGCGACTCCGGCTCGTCCAGGAGGGGAGGCGGCGGAGCCGGCTGCGGGGTCCGAGGGGCCGCCACCGCCGGCATGGCCGTCATCGAGGCCCGCGGAACGATGGACGGCTCGGACACCGGAGGATCCGACGGCCGGACGGCGCGCATCCCATCCATCGTGTTGCGCCCCTGGCGGGCCACGGTGGTGCTCTCCGCGGACGGCGGAGCGGGCGCGAGCGTCGGAATGGACGGGCGCGGCGGGGCGGACACCACCGGCGTCCGCACGCTGGCCATGCGCTGGGCCGGCTGCTCGTCGATGACGGGCGCGCGCGGCACCTCCACGGGCGTCACCGTGCGCCCGGGACCCACGAGGCCCGGCTGCGTGGTGGGCTCGTCGAGGTACTCGGGGCTGCTGACCACCATGGTCGCGCCGGACTCCTCTTCCTGCACGGGCGGAGCCGTGGGCGGGGGAGCCGTCAGCTTGGGCATGGCGCCCAGCGTGGGCGCACGGCGCACGCCTCCCAGCGAGGGGGTGGCGGGCATGGGCGGCGACATGGGCGCCTGGGCCGGCACCGGCGCGCTGGCCGGCACCTGCACCTGCGGCGCCGAGGGCGCTCCGCTGAAGCCCATCTCGATGGCGGCCAGCATGCCCTCGGGGGGCTTGATGTCCGCGTACTCCTGCAGCCGCTGCTTCTCGCGCTCCACGTCCTCGGCGAAGGTGGACTTCATGTACTGCATGAGGTCCTTGCGCCCGAAGATGGAGTCCGAGGTCAGCAGGAAGCGCTGCAGGTCATCGCCCAGCTCGTTGGCGTACTGGTAGCGCTCGTCCACGTCGCGCGCGAGCGCCTTGAGGACGATCTTCTCCAGCGCCTCGGGGATGCGCCGGTTGTACGTGGAGGGCGGGGCCACCTCGGCCTTGCGCACCTTCTCCAGCACGCTGAAGTCGCTGTCGCCCACGAAGAGCCGCTCGCCGGTGAGCATCTCGTAGAGACACACGCCGATGGCGAAGATGTCCGAGCGCCGGTCCAGCGGCAGGCCGCGGATCTGCTCCGGGCTCATGTAGCCGAACTTGCCCTTGAGGATGCCGGCCTGCGTCTTGGTGGCCTTGCCCGCCGCCTTCGCGATGCCGAAGTCGATGACTTTGACCTCGCCCTCATAGGAGATGAGGATGTTCTGCGGCGAGATGTCGCGGTGGACGATGTTCAGGTCCTGGCCCTGGTTGCTCTTCTTGCGGTGGGCGTAGTCCAGGCCCTCGCACATCTTGGAGACCACGTAGGCCACCAGCGGCACGGGCGCGGGCTCGCTCTTCTTCCGGCACCGGTCGAAGATGGCCCGCATGTCCCTGCCGGGGATGTACTCCATCGCGATGAAGTAGCTGTTGGTGATCTGCCCCAGCTCGTAGATCTGCGCGATGTTGGCGTGGTTGAGCTGGACGCTGATCTTCGCCTCGTCGATGAACATCGAGATGAATTCATCGTCCTCGGCGATGTTCGGGAGGATGCGCTTGATGGCGACGAGGCGCTCGAAACCTCCCGCGCCAAACATCTTTCCGCGCCACACCTCCGCCATGCCGCCGATGTTGATGCGGTCCAGGAGGAGGTATTTCCCAAACGGGATGGGCTGCCGCTTCGGTTGAGTGGTCGTCACGTGGGTGCGTGGCTCGGTGTTTGAAAGCCGAGCCTATCGACCGCGCCTCCATAGGGTCAACCGCGCGCCGTCCCCCACCCCCAGATCGTCCCGTGCCAGTCTCAGGGAGTGGGAGCCGGAGCCAGGGCCCCGGCATCTGTATCCTCGGGAGCAACAGCGGGTTCGGGAGGCTCGGGCGCAAGGGGGAGAGCGAGCGGCTCTCCTGCCTCCTCCTCGGGCAGTGTGGGTTGCACGACCGCCACGTGCGCCTGTCCGTCCACGGACAGCACCGCGGGGTGGCCGAAGCGCTCGCCCGCTGGCAGGGCAACCAGGGAGACCCAGGCCGTCTGGCGGTCCGCGGCCACGCAGTAGACGAGCGTCCCCACCGTGAGGCCCGGCGCCTCCTGCACGGGTCCCTCGCACTGCTGGCGCACCTGCAGGGACCAGGCCGCGCGCTGTCCCCGGACGAGGTACGGGGGCGGCTCCAGCTCCGCCAACAGGGGCTGGAGCACCGCCGGGTCCGCCGGGACGGTGCGCCCGTCCGACAGCGCCTTGGCCCGCTCCTCGAACTGGCTCAGCGCCATGGCCGCCAGCTCCTCGGAGCGCAGCGGCACCTCGTTCTCGGCCCGCACCAGGCCGGCGAAGAGGGCGCACAGCAGGAGGATCGGCAACAGCCGGTAGCCCTTGAAGTCCTCGCCCCGGCCGCGCACCAACCCCCACAGGACGACGCCCAGCACCCCCACGGTGGCGGCCAGCACCACGGCGGGCCACACCAGGGAAGGCAGCGCCGTGAAGGCGGACACCTCGGCATTCCGAGCCCGCGAGGCATCCAGCAGGTCACCCCCGTAGAGCCACACGAGGGCCAACAGGCACGCGGCGTTGCCGAGGAGCGTCTTGAGCGAGGGCAGCTTCATCCGGCGAGTGTCCGGGCGGGGTCCGTGGCCGCGGCCCGATGGCTGGGGAACCAGGCACCGGCCACCGCGGCCAGCAACCCGAGCACCACGCCTCCCACGACCACGGGCCAGGGGAAGGAGAAGAAACTCTCGGGCTTGAAGGGGAACTGCGGCAGGTAGGAGACGGCGAGCCGGTCGATGAGCAGCGCCAGCAGGAGCGCGAAGACGGTACCCAGGAAGCCACCGGCCACGCCCACCACGCTCGCCTCGGCCAGGACGATGTTGCGCACATCCGAGCGCGAGGCCCCCACCGCCTGCATGACGCCAATCTCCTTGGCCCGCGCGCGCACCGAGGCGCTCAGCGCGTGGGCGATGTTCACCGCCGCGAGCACGCAGATGAGGATGGACAGCAGCGCCAGCGCGGACGTGGTGAGCGTCACCGCCGCGCCCACGTTCTCCGCGAGCCGCCGCTCCTGGTCGTCGATCTCCAGGCCCATTTCCCGCACCGCCGCCATCAGGCCCGGCACCGCACCCGGGCTGGTGGCCACCAGGGTGATGCCGGAGAACGTCTCCGCGTCCTGGCCCAGCTCGCGGTTGAGGCGGATGGCCGCGTCCAGCGGGATGGTGACACCCGCGAGCAGCGCCCGATCGGACGCGCCCACCACCTGCACCTGGGACGAGATGACGGCGACGTCCGGCAGCGGGGCCGTCACGTAGGAGCGGTTGAAGTCCACCGGGAGGGTGAAGCCCACGAGCAGATTGGGCGTGAGCGTCGGCAGCTTGCGGGCCGGGGCGAAGGTGTTGTTGTAGATCTCCAGCAGCCGCGTGGAGATGAGGCCCGGCAGCGGCTGGCCCGGCCCCGGGTCCACGAACTTGCCGAGCTGCACGTCGCCCTCGACGAGGCCGGGCTCCACGCCCACCGCGAGGACGTCCATGCCCATGCGCATCTTCCGGCCGAAGAAGTCCCCCTGGTAGAGGCTCGCCGCGGGGGCTCGCACGCTCATCTTCCGGTAGAGCTTCTCCACGTCGGGCAGCGCCTGGAGCCGCTCCACCATGGTGGCGTCCAGCTTGCCGCCCCCGAGGAACGAGCCGAGCGACACCGCGGGAGGAACCACGTCCACCAGCCGCGCGTCGTTGGGGAAGATGCGCTCGCGGATGACGCGCCCCACGCCCAGGCCCAGGCCCACGAAGAAGACGAGCGCCCCCACGCCCATGGCCACGCCGAAGGCGGAGAAGAACGCGCCCCGCCGCTCGCGCGCGAGGCTCAGCCGCACCAGTTGCGACAGCGCCGCCAGCCTCATGACACACCTCCCGCCAGGGCCGGCCGGGGCTCCTCGACGAGCCGCCCCTCCTTGAGGCGCAGCACGCGCCGGGCCGCCGTGCTCATCCGATCCTCGTGGGTGACGGCGAGCAGGGTGATGCCCTCGCGGTTCAGCTCCTGGAAGAGCGTGATGACGCCGGCGCCCGTGGCCGCATCGAGGTTGCCGGTGGGCTCGTCACACAGGAGCAGCCGGGGGCCGGTGAAGAGGGCCCGGGCGATGGCCACGCGCTGCCGCTCGCCGCCGGAGAGCCGCACCGGAGCGCGGTCCTTCTTGGCCAGCAGGCCCACCCGGTCCAGCAGGGACTCGGCGCGCCTGCGGGCCTCGGGGGAGATGACGGCGCCGAAGTGCGAGGGCATCAGCACGTTCTCCACCGCGGACAGGTTGGGAATGAGGTGGAAGGACTGGAAGACGAAGCCCACGTGCTGGTTGCGGAAGCGCGCCAGCTCCTTGTCCTTGTCCTTCAGGCCGGACAGCTTCACCCCGGCCACCTCCACGTCGCCCTGGTAGTGCACGTCCAGCCCGCCCAGCAGGTGCAGCAGCGTGGACTTGCCACTGCCGGACGGGCCCACCACGGCGACGAAGTCACCGTCCGCCACCTCGAGCGAGAGGCCATCCAGGACGCGCACCTCGGTGCCATCCCCGTCCCGGTACTGTTTGACGATGTCGCGTGCGCGTATCACTGGGGTGCCAACCAGAGGGTGAGCTCGGCCTGCAGGGCCTTCTCCTTCTCGGAGAGGCCCAGCGTGACCGCGCGAAGGTCATCCGTGGCGTCCAGCCAGCGCACGGTGGTCGCCTTGATGGCGAAGCCGCCAATGCCCCAGGCCTCGGAGGGAAGCGCCTTCACCGCGTCGGCGAGGCGCCGCAGGTCCAACACCGCCCCCAGCACCGGGCCTTGCAGCGCCGGGCGCAGATCCTCGGCCAGGGGGCTGTTGCCCGCGGGGTTGCCGAGCCGGGTGAGCGCCGTCTCGAGGCGCGACCGCGGCGCGGCGAGCACCACCTTGTCGCCCACCGAGGCGAAGTGCGCGCCCTCGCCCTGCCGGTACGAGGTGAGGTAGACGCGCTGGCCGTTGACGTCCTCGGGCTTCACCTCGGCGCCGAAGCGCTGGGCGATGGAGGGCACCTTCTCCAGCGTGGAGGCGAGGCCCGCCGCGTCCTTCCCCTCCCCCACCACCACCAGGTGCACGAAGCGGAAGGGGTTGGTGCGCCGCAGGTCCAGCGACGGCACGCCGGCCCCGAGCTGCACGGTGGGCGCCAGGGACACGCCCGCGACGAGGCCGGGCTTCAACTTGTCCAGCACCTCGGCCTTCAGGTCGAAGCCGCTCTCCTGCACCGCGCGGGTGACGTAGGGGCCGACGAGGTAGGGCCAGATGCCGCCGAGCTGCGCGGGGTCCCCCTGGTAGCGCGCCAGGAGGAAGCTGTCCTCCGGGAGGTAGCCGAGCAGGTCCGTGGCCTTCCGCGGCACGAGCGCGGCGAGCGAGGCCTGCGAGTCCGGCCACGGCGTGTCCAGGCGCAGCGTCACCGCGCGCTCCCCGAGCGAGCCCGCCAGGGTGACGGACTGGGTGGTGCCCGCCGGGACGAGGAAGCCGATGCCCCCCGGGAGGAAGGCGTAGAAGTCGCGCTCGGCGGGCAGCCGCTTCAGGGAGGTGTTGAGGAGCGGCTCCTCGGCGAGCGACTTCTCCGCGGGCAGCGTGGCGTAGCCTGAGAGCTGGGACACCATGGTGCCCGCGCCCAGCAGGGCGTAGTCACCGGTGAAGAGGAGCCCCAGCGCGGGCTGCTGCGCACCGGCCCGGGTGAAGGTGACGAGCGTGCCACCGGAGACCTTCTGCTCGGCGGTCTGCGCGGCGCCGAGGCGGTCACGGGCGAGCTTGGCGAAGGTCTCCCGGAGGGTCTTCTCGTCCTTCACGCCGAGCACGGAGAAGGCCTGGCCGCCACCGAGCAGGGCCGCGCCCGCGCCCCGGCCGGGGTCGATGCCCGCGGCCTCCATGGCCTGGCGGCTGCGCAGATCCACGCCCACCTGGCGCATGATGCTGGAGACGTAGGCCTCGGCGGACTGGGCGTTTCTGGAGCTGGGCGACGAAGTTGGCCAGCTTGAGATTCTGGAAGCGGGCGAGCCGCTCGCCGAAGGTGCCGAGATCGGGGATGACGAGGGCGGCCTGGGCGCCACGGGGCAGGAAGCGGGCGGGGTTGGTCGTCTTCACCCCTTGGGCGCCCTGCTTGTCGCCGCAACGGGAACAGCCGGCGAACACGAGCAGCACGAGCAGAAGCCAGGGCGAGGCGCGGCGGAGCATAGGAACCGGAGTGCAGACGGCCCCGGGCCCGGAGTCAAATTCTTCGTGCGGAAGCATGAGCCCGGCCGTCCGGGGGGTGACCTTGCCCTACCTGGAAGCCTGCTGGGAGAGTGGGTGAGCAACCCGCTGCCCGTCGAGTCCAGGAAGGCGGCGAACCCCCACAGAGAGGCGAGCACCACCATGTTCGATTCCGTCACGCGCAGGGCCGGCCTGCTGGCAGCGACGTTGCTGCTGGTCATGGGCACGGCGGCCGAGGCCACCACCGTCCGGGTCCACTACGACGTCGGCTACGGCAACCGCATCACCCTCCGAGGCAGCAAGGCGCCCCTGTCGTGGACCACCGGCACCAACGCCACGTGGACCACGGGCAACGTCTGGACGCTCTCCTGGGCCAACACCGTGGGCGACGTGGAGCTCAAGCCCCTCGTCAACGACGCGACGTGGTCCACCGGCGCCAACTACCGCATCAAGGCCGGCGCCACGGTGGACATCTACCCGTTCTTCGGTCCGGCCTCGGGCCGGTTGGTGTCCGTCCCCAACTTCTACTCGCCGCAGTTCGGCAACTCACGGGTGCTCACCATCTACCTGCCCCCGAGCTACTCGGTGAACCCGCTCAAGCGCTACCCGGTGCTGTACGCGCATGACGGGCAGAACCTCTTCAGTGCCTCCAGGGCCACCTACGGCGTCGAGTGGCGGATGGACGAGACGGCCAACTCGCTCATCGGCAGCGGCGCGATGGACGAAGTCATCATCGTGGGCATGGACCACGGCGGCAACAACCGCATCTACGAGTACACGCCCTGCTGCGATTCCCAGTACGGCGGCGGGGGCGCGGACAAGTACGAGCGGTTCATCCTCGACACGGTGAAGCCGTACATCGACCAGAACTACCGGACGCTGACGGCGAAGGCGAACACGGCGCTGATCGGCTCATCCCTGGGCGGGCTGGTGTCGTTCTACATCGGGCGGCGCAACCCGGCCGTCTTCGGAAAGCTCGCGGCGCTGTCGAGCTCCTTCTGGTGGAACAACCAGGCGCTGACGCGGCAGGTGGAGACGGCCACCACGAAGGTGGCGGTGAAGTTCTACATCGACGCGGGGACGAGCAGCGACGGACTGACCGAGACGACGCGCATGCGGGACGCGCTGGTGGCGGACGGGTACGTGCAGGGCAACGACCTGTACTACTACGTGGCCCAGGGCGCGGGGCACAACGAGTCCTCCTGGGCCGCGCGGCTCAACATCCCGCTGACGTACCTCTTCCCCTGGCAGAGCACGGTGTACTGAGGGTTGCGCATGCCCCCTCTCCCTCTGGGAGAGGGGATATCCCACGGACTCTCTCACCGCACCCGCGTCCCGTGCGGCAGCGGGCCCGAGGTCTCCTCCGAGAACTCGAGGAAGCGCTCCATGTCGCGCACCGTCTCGTCCGTCGCGTGCGCCTCCGCGCTCAGCGCGTCGAGCTGCCGGTTGACGCTCTCCGGGTCGCGGATGGCGATGGACTGCTCGTGCGTCAGCCGCATCAGGTCCTCGATGCTCGCGAGCTGGTGGCTCACCATCTCGCGGCTCTCCCCCGCCTGCTCGAAGCGCGCCAGCCGCTTCTTGAGGATCTCCAGCCGCTTCTCCTTCACGTCCTTGAGGCGCGGGTTCGTCTCCTGCGCCAGCTCCGACTCCAGCGCGCGCACGTCCTTCTCCAGCGACTGCCGCTCCGAGGAGTTGAGGTACGTGCGGTACTGGTTCAGCGTGGAGATCAGCCGCAGGAACGAGGTGAGCAACGCATCCAGCCGCTGCTCGCTGCTGGCCGCCAGCACCCGCCCACCGGGCAGCTTCGCGTAGTTGGCGAGGATCTTCTCCTTCAGCCCCACCAGCACCTGGTAGTGCTCACGCTGCGAGGCGGCCAGGTCCGACAGCAACGAGTCCACCTGCTGCCGCGCGGCCTCGTCGTCCTGCGCCCCCGGGGTCCCCGCGCGCACCGCCCGCTGGAAGCGCTTCGAGAAGGGCACCACCCCGAGGTACAGCGCCTCCACCCCGAGCGCGACCATCGCCGGCAACGGCTCTCCGGTGAGCGCCGCGGAGGCGCCCGCGGTCATCAGCCCCACCAGGTTGGCGGGCAACAGGAAGGCAGCCTTGAGGAAGTTGGGAGTGCGGGCCACGGAAGTCCTCGCCAGGGAGGCGCCTCGCGGACAGAGGGCTCAGGGCCCTCGCGCCTCCGACACGTATTTCAGCGCGCCGAGGTCGCGAGTGTCCTCGGCCGGCGGGGTCACCGCCGTGCGCCTGATCTTCTGGTAGAGCGCCGAGGCGCTCTGGAAGAGCTCGTCATAGGTGACGGGCGCCTCGCCGGAAAGCCCGAAGAAGGCCCGATTGTCCGCCAGCGTCGCCGGAGGAGCGCTGCGGATGGCCTCGGTGGGGTCTCCCAGGTACGGCGCCACCTCGCCCAACAGCCGCGCCGCGGGCCCCGGCTCCTTCTGCACGCTGGCCCCCGCATCCAACAGCCCGCGGATGACGCGGCGGACCGCGTCCGGGTAGCGCGCGGCGTAGTCCCCCCGGGCCACCAGCACCGTGGCCACCAGGTGCGGCGCATCCGCCGTGGTGGCCAGCACCGCGCCGCCCCGGTCCCGCGCCGCCAGCTCCACGTCACCCCACAGCCCCGCCACCGCGTCCGCCCGGCCCTCGCGCAGCGCCCGGCCCGCGTCCAGCGTGGAGGGCAGCTCCACCCACGACACGTCCGTCATGCGCAGGCCCGCGCGCGACAGCACCCACAGCGAGAAGTAGTACGAGGCCCCCGAGGGATACACCCCCAGCCGCTTGCCGCGCAGCGAGGCCAGGTCCGGCACGCCCACCGCCGCCAGCGCCTCCTGCCCGCGGCTGCGCCCCACCAACATCACCGTTCGCGGCGCCGCGTCCCGGAGCGACGGCAGCCACGCCGCCAGCCGGTCCACCGAGATGGCCGCCATGTCCACCCCGCCGTGCTCCGCGCCCACCGCCAGCGCCTTCCGCAGCTCCTCGTCGGTGGCGAAGACGACGGCCCGCGCGTCCATGGCGTAGGCCGTCTTCAGCAGGCCCTGCGCCGCGCCCGCCGGAGCCACGGGGTTGTCCAGCGAGGAAGCCCCACCGGTGGCCAGCAGCAGCGCCGCCGCCGAGCCTCGCGCGGTGAAGCCGATGAGCGTGGGCCTCAGGGGCACCGAGGCCAGGTCCGCCACCGGTGCCGCCACTCCCGCGGGGAAATCTCCCGGCGACAGGCGCACGGCCTGCTTCGCCGCCGGGAAGAAGCGCGCCTGGAGGCGATCCAGGTACCCGAGCCGTGAGGCCAGCAGGTACCCCGCCCCCAGCACACACAAGGCCAGGAACGGGTAGAGGCCGGGTCCGCGTCGCAACGCCATCAGCTCGGCCTCCTCCGTCCCACGGGACTACTTGATCTCTACCTTCTTGCCGATCGTCTTCTCGGCGGCGCCGCCGACGTCGGACACCGGAGCGGGGCTCTCCATGCCCATCTCCATCTTCATCTGCTTGACGAGGTCCATCGCCTGGATGCGCTCGGCGTCCTCTTCGATCTGCACGGCCTGGTGGTCCACCGACTCGAGCGCCATCTGCATGCGCGCCTCGTTGACGGCGGCCTTCTCGTTGACCTTGCGCACCATCTCGTCGTGCGTGGCGTCGATGCCGGCCACCTGGAAGGTCTCCATGGCGTCGGCCACCTTGGACTGCCACTGCGCGCGCCGCGCGTCGCGGATGGCGTTCATCGCCTCCTGCGTCTTGCGGTCCTTCTCGCGCATGAAGGCCTTCTTCAGGTTCATCGACTTCTCGTACGCCACCTTGGCCGTCTCGAGCTGCTGCTCGTTCCGCTCCAGCGCCGCCTTCTCCGTCTGCAGCTTGGTGGCGTACTGCGCCGCCAGGTCGTCACGCCCCGCCTGGATGGCCGCCTTCACCTTCGCCGTCAGGTCGCGGATGTCCTGCTTGTACTTGACGTTCTCCTTCTCCAGGAGCGTCAGGTTCGCCCGCACCATGGCGATCGACTCGTTCATCTTCGGGACCTGATCGTTCAGGTCACGGATGTTCTGCTCGAGGATCAGCTCCGGGTCCTCGATGGAGGAGACGAAGAAGCCGAAGAAACTGCGCATTGCCCTTGTGAACCGGTTCCACATGGCGGGGGTCTACCTCCTGCGAATCGAGTCTTGTGGGGACCTTACACCATCCCACCGTATTCCACGTATGACGAATGCCTCGGGCCTACGCTCGGGGAACGGAGCCCATTGCCGGACGAAAGCCCCGAATCCCCGCCCCTTCGCTCGGGGTGCGAGCGAGCCCTACCTGGGACGGACTCGGAGCCTCAGCGGACCCGAGCGGCGATGCGCGCGGAGTGCTGGCGGGCGCTCGAGGCCACGGAGGCCGCGTCCAGGGTCAGGAGGGCCCTGTCCTTGAGGACGGGTTTGCCGTCGATGAGCACGTGCACCACGTCGGTGGAGCGGGCGGCGTAGACGAGCGGGGAGAGCACGTCCCGGGGGTCCGCCGGGGTGGAGTGGAGGCCGGAGAGGTCCACCACGGTGACGTCCGCGCGCTTGCCCTCCTCCAGGGAGCCCAGCTCCGCCTCCATGCCAATGGCCCGGGCCCCGCCGAGCGTGGCCATCTCCAGCACGCGCTCGGGAGGCATGCCCCGGGGGCCCACCCGCGGCTTGTGCAGCAGCGCCGC
Source organism: Archangium gephyra (assembly GCF_049060025.1). Taxonomy (GTDB): domain Bacteria; phylum Myxococcota; class Myxococcia; order Myxococcales; family Myxococcaceae; genus Archangium; species Archangium gephyra_A. Next base: position 9,508,167 of record NZ_JBMEQQ010000002.1, on the reverse strand, counting down.
CAGCCGCATCTCCATGAACATGTCCAGGTTGTTGTTGCAGGGCGCGCCGTCCGCGCCGAGGCACAGGGACACGCCCGCGTCCAACATCTCCGGCACCGGGGCGAAGCCCGAGGCCAGCTTGAGGTTGGAGCTGGGGCAGTGGCACACCACCGTGCGCGTGTCGCGCAGCAGCCGCTGCTCCTCCTCGGTCACCCACACGCAGTGGGCCAGCGTCACGTGCGGGCCGGTGAGGCCCAGCTCGTGGAACCAGGCCACGTTGTCCCGGCCGGTGAGCTCGCGCACCACCTGGATTTCCGAGCGGTTCTCGCTCGCGTGGGTGTGGATGCGCACGCCCTTCTCCCGGGCCAGGCGCCCCACCTCGCGCATCAACCTCTCCGTGCAGGAGAGGACGAAGCGCGGCGCGAAGGCGTAGCGCAGCCGGCCCCCGTGGGTGCCGTGCCAGCGCTCCAGCAGCGCGAGACTCTCGGCCAGCGAGGCCTCGGTGGACTCGTGCAGCCCGCCCGGCACGTCGGGCGCGTCCATCATCGCCTTGCCGCCGGTGAGCCGGAAGCCGCAGTCCCGGGCGGACTCGAAGACGGCGTCGTAGTGGCGCACCGAGCCCATGTCGAGCGCCGCCGTGGCCCCCGAGCGGATGAGCTCCGCGAAGGTCAGGTCCGCCGAGACGCGCATGGAGTCCGCGTCGTGCGCGGCCTCGAAGGGCCAGATGCGCTCGCGCAGCCAGTCCAGCAGCTCCAGGCCGTCGGCCCGGTTGCGGAACAGCGTCTGACAGGCGTGCAGGTGGCCATGGATGAAGCCGGGCAGCACCACCTTGCCGGTGACGTCCAGCACGCGCAGGCCGCCGCCCCGCGTCCGGAGGTTGCGCCCCACCCGGGCGATGCGCCCATCCTGGATGAGGACATCTGCCTCCGCGAGCACCTCGCGCTCGCGGTTCATGGTCACGACGGTGCCGTTGGTGAGAAGCAGATCCACGCCCGGCACTCTAGAGGAAATCGCTGGTGAAGGCGTGGGGGAGCAGTTCCCCCAGCGAGTAGCGCGCCTCATCCCCCTTGAGGTTGCGGCTGCGCACGGGCATCTCCTTCGGGGCGAACTCCAGCATCACCTGCCGGCACATGCCACACGGCGGGCACGGGGTGGGCGTGTCCACCACGATGGCCACCGCCACCGGCTTGCTCCGGCCCTGGGCCACTCCGGCCGCCAGCGCACCGCGCTCGGCACACACGGAGAGTCCGTAGGAGGAATTCTCCACGTTGCAGCCCGTCACCACCGAGCCGTCCGCGTAGAGCACCGCCGCGCCCACCGGAAACTTCGAATACGGCGCATGGGCGCGCTCGCGCACCTTCATGGCCGCCTCGAAGAGCTGCTCCCAGGGAATCTCCGCGCTCATGAGCCACCGCCTTCCTTGGACTCCGCCAGTTCGAGGTCGTCGAGGTAACGGGCGATGAGCATCTCCGTCTCCACCGGCAGGTCCAGGAAGCGCACGTGCGCCGACGAGCCGCGCGAGCCGTGCCCCACGTGGAGCACCTCCCCGCGCACCTGGAGTTCCTCGGCGGAGCCGGGCAGCGTGAACCGGGCCTCCACCTTCTGGCCCACCGACAGGGCCGCGCCGAACCACGCGAAGCCCCCGAGCGAGATGTTGCCCTCGCGGGAGTCGAAGGCCAGCGACGTGTTCTCCCGCCTCACGCGGATGCGCATGGGCACCCGGGGGGATTCACGCCGTTCATCTCCTGGCCTCTGGCTACCGTCCTTGGACTGCTCGCTCATGCCTTGCTCGCTCCCGCGCGGGCCACCGTGGCTCCATCATACCCACCCCCACGCCCTCCGCACGGACTCACGTGGGCGGGTGTGGAATGGGAGACCCCCGACACTTCGCGTCACACGGTTACTCCAGCCGCTCGATGACCAACGGCCGGGGCGCGGGGGCCTGGGGCCCGTAGTGGTACGCCCTGGTGAGCCGCGCCTTGACCTCCTCCAGCGGCGCCGGGTCGTTGTAGTGCACCCGCACCACCGGCTCCCCCGCCTTCACGGGCTCGCCCTCCTTGCGCAGCAGGGTGAAGCCCACGGCGGGGTCGATGATGCTGTCCACCCGCTGGCGCCCGGCACCCAGCGCCACCGCCGCCAGGCCCACCGCCTCCGTGTCGATGACGGTGATGAAGCCGTCCTGGGGCGCCACCACGTCCACCGTGGCGCGGGCCCGGGGCAGCAGCGTGTAGTCGTCGATGGCGCGCGGATCTCCGCCCTGCGCCTGGACGATCTCCTTCAGCTTGCGCACCGCGCTCCCGTCCGCGATGACCTTCTGCAGCATCGCGCGCGCCTCGGCGATGGAGGCCGCCTTGCCGCCCAGCACCAGCATCTCGGCGGTGAGGGCCAGCGTCACCTCGGTGTAGTCCGCCGGAGCCCGGCCGCGCAGCATCTCCACGGCCTCGATGATCTCCAGCGCGTTGCCCACCGCGCTGCCCAGCGGCTGGTTCATGTCCGTGAGCAGCGCCGTCACCTTGCGGCCCATCTCCGCGCCGATGCCAATCATCGTCCGGGCCAGGGTGCGCGCGTCCTCCACCTTCTTCATGAAGGCGCCGCTGCCCACCTTCACGTCCAGCACCAGGGCGTCGATGCCCTCCGCCAGCTTCTTGCTCATGATGGAGCTGGCGATGAGCGGGATGCAGTCCACCGTGGCCGTCACGTCCCGCAGCGCGTAGAGCTTCTTGTCCGCGGGGGCGATCGCCTCCGTCTGGCTGATGAGGCAGCAGCCCACCTCGCGCACCAGCCGGCGGTACTCGGGCACCGGCACGTCCATCTTGAAGCCGGGAATGGACAGCAGCTTGTCCACCGTCCCGCCGGTGTGCCCCAGGCCCCGGCCCGAAATCATCGGCACCGGGACGCCACAGGCCGCCGCCAGGGGCGCCAGACTCACCGACACCTTGTCCCCCACCCCTCCCGTGGAGTGCTTGTCCACCTTCACGCCGGGTGTGTCCGACAGGTCCACCACCTCGCCGGACTCGAGCATGGCCCGCGCCCAGGCGCCCAGCTCCACCGAGTCCAGCCCCCGGAAGAAGACCGCCATGCACAGGGCGGACATCTGGTAGTCCGGCACCGTTCCCGCCGTATATGCCTCGATGAATGCCCGGATGTCCTCGGGCGACAGCCGTTTTCCATCCCGCTTGGCCTTGATGAGCTCGTAGGGTCTCACGGGAACAGGCCATAGCAGGAAGCCGGGCGGGCATGCACCGGGAGAAAGGCCCGCCGTCACCCATCGTCCATCTGATAAAGGTGGACTGTCTTGATCTCCCTCCGGAACATCCACAAGCGCTTCGGCGCCGTGACCGCCCTGGACGACGTGTCGCTGGACATCGGCACCGGGGAGGTGATCGCCCTGGTGGGCGAGAACGGCGCCGGCAAGTCCACCCTGATGAACGTCCTCTACGGGCTCTACCAGGCCGACTCCGGCGAGGTGCGCGTCGGCGGCCAGCCGGTGCGCCTGCGCAGCCCCCGGGACGCCATCGCCAAGGGCATCGGCATGGTGCACCAGCACTTCATGCTCGTCCCCGCCCTCACGGTGGCGGAGAACGTGGTGCTCGGCCGCGAGCCCTCGCGCTTTGGCCGGATGGACCTGGACCGGGCCTGCCAGGAGGTGGCCGCCACCTGCGAGCGCTTCGGCTTCAAGCTGGATCCGCGCGCCCGGGTGGACACCCTCTCGGTGGGCTCGCAGCAGAAGGTCGAAATCGTGAAGGCGCTGCACCGGGGCGCCCAGGTGCTCATCCTCGACGAGCCCACCGCGGTGCTCACCCCGCAGGAGGCGGATGACCTCTTCCGGGTGGCGCGCGGGCTGGCGGCCGGCGGGCGCACCGTCGTCTTCATCAGCCACAAGCTGCGCGAGGTGCTCAGCGTGGCCGAGCGGGTGGCCGTCATGCGGCGAGGCAAGCTGGTCGCCGAGGTGCGCGCCGCCAACACCACTCCCCAGGAGCTGGCCGCGCTGATGGTGGGAGAGGCGCGCATGCCGCACGCCGAGGCCCAGGCGTACCACCCCCCCGGGGGCGAGAAGCTGCTGGAGGTCCGGGAAGCTCCGGGCCCGGGGCGCGGACGGGAGGCCCGCGCTGCAAGGGGTCTCCCTGGAGGTGCACGCGGGGGAGATCGTCGGCATCGCCGGGGTGGACGGCAACGGCCAGCGCGAGCTCGCCGAGGTGCTCACGGGGCTGCGGGCGCTGGACGGAGGCGGAGGCACCCTGTTGGGCAAGCCGCTCACGGGGCTGACGCCCGCCGAGGCCCGGCACCGGGGCGTGGGACACGTGCCCGAGGACCGGCTGTGGCGCGCGGTGGTGAAGGCCATGACGGTGGAGGAGAACGTGGCCCTGGGGCGGCAGGGGCAGGCGCCCTTCGCCCGGGGGCTCCAGGTGGACTTCGCGGGCCGGCGCGAGCGCACCCAGGCACTGCTGAAGGCCTATGACGTGCGGCCGCCGGATCCCGAGGTGCCGCTGCAGGCGCTCTCCGGCGGCAACCAGCAGAAGGTGGTGGTGGCGCGCGAGCTGGACGCGGCGCCGAAGCTGCTCGTGGTGGTACAGCCCACGCGCGGCCTGGACATCGGCGCGGTGGCGCAGGTGCAGGCGAAGCTGCGCGAGGCGCGCGACAAGGGAGCGGGCGTGTTGCTCGTCTCGTTGGACCTGGAGGAAGTCCTGGCCCTGGCCGATCGCATCTACGTCTTCTTCGAGGGGCGCATCACCGGCACCTTCACCCGGCCGGAGTTCGACGAGCGGGAAGCTCGGCCGCCGGATGCTCGGCACCCGCGGGGAGGTGGCCCATGGGTGAGCGGCTGCGCGCGGTACTGCCCTCCGTCCTCTCCGTGCTCCTGGCCCTGGCCGTGTGCTGGGTGTTCATCGCCCTCACGCGCGACGCCGGGACGGCCACCGGGGCCTACCTCCAGATGCTCCGGGGTGGCCTGGGCGACTGGCCCAGGTACTTCGAGGACGGGCGCGTCACCGTGCTCTCCCGGCCCCTCGGCGAGGCCGCCATCAAGGCCGCCCTGCTGCTGCTCACCGGGCTCTCGGTGACGGTGGCCTTCAAGGTGGGCCTCTTCAACATCGGCGCCCAGGGGCAGATGCTGGTGGGCGCGCTCGCGGCGGCCGTGGTGGGTGCGCAGCTCCAACTGCCCGCCGTGCTGCACGTCCCGGCGGCGGTGCTCGCGGCCTGCGTGGCGGGAGGCTTCTGGGCGCTCATCGCCGCGGTCCTCAAGCTCACCCGGGGCGTCCACGAGGTCATCTCCACCATCATGCTCAACTGGGTGGCGGTGAGCCTGGTGGACAACTGGCTGTCGGTGGGGCCCCTCCGGGCCGGTGCCGGCACCAACCTCTCCACCACGGGCACCGCGGAGATCGCCGCCAGCGCGCAGTTGCCCCGGCTGCTCGGGGAGATGTCCCGCATGCACCTCGGCTTCCCCATGGCGCTGGCGGTGGCGCTGGCCATCTGGGTGTGGCTCTCGCGGCTGCGCTCGGGCTTCGAGACGCGCGCGGTGGGCCTGGGCTCCGAGGCGGCCCGGGCCGCGGGCATTCCGGTGGCGCGGCGCACCGCCCAGGCCATGGGACTGGCCGGAGCGCTCGCGGGCATGGCCGGTGCGGTGCTCGTGCTGGGCACCGAGTACAGGTACCCGGGCGGGCTGGGCGCTCCCTACGGCTTCGACGGCATCGCCATCTCGCTCATCGGCGGCAACCACCCGCTGGGCGTGGCGCTGTCCGCCCTCTTCTTCGGAGCGCTGCGCGCGGGCGGCACGCGCATGCAGCTCCTGGGCGTGCACAAGAGCTACCCCGAGCTCATCCAGGGCCTCGCCCTGCTCTTCGTGGCGGGGCGGCTGGTGTGGCTCTCGCTGCTGCGCCCGCGGCGGGTGACCCCCGTGGCGCCCACCCAGCAGCCGGCACCGGGCAGCCCGGAGGTGCCCCGTGCTTGAAATCGTGGAAGCCCTCCTGTCCTCCACGCTGGAGTACTTCCCCGCGCTCCTCTTCGCCGCGCTGGGCGCCACGCTCTGCGAGCGCTCCGGCGTGGTGAACGTGGGCATCGAGGGGATGATGCGCGCGGGCGCCTTCTGCGCGGCCGTGGCGGCCATCAGCATGCCCACCCCCCTGGGCGTGCTCATGGGCATGCTCGCCGGCGGCGGCATGGCCGCCATCCACGGCTACCTGTGCATCCGCTGGCGCTCGGACCAGGTGGTGTCCGGCATGGCCATCAACCTCGTGGCGCTCGCCGGAGGCACCTACCTCCTCGAGTCCCTCTACGGGCCCAACGGCACGCCCCCCATCGAGCAGCTCACCCGCTGGCACCTGCCCGGCCTGTCCCAGGTGCCCCTGCTGCGCGCCTTCTCCGGGCACTCGGCCCTCACGTGGATCGCCCTGACGCTGCCCTTCGCCTTCCATTGGCTGTTCTACCGCACGCCCCTGGGCCTGCGGCTGCGGGCCGTGGGCGAGAAGCCCCATGCCGTGGCCACCCTCGGCCTGTCCGTGACGGGGCTGCGCTGGCTCGCCGTGCTGGGCAGCGGAATGCTCGCGGGGCTGGGCGGGGCCGCCCTCTCCACCGCCGTGTTGGATCGCTTCGAGCAGCACACCCCGGCCGGCCTCGGCTTCATGGCCCTGGCCGCCATGGTGTTCGGCCGCTGGACGCCCCTGGGCGCCTTCCTCGCCGCCCTCTTCTTCGCCGCCGGCAACGCGCTGCGCATCGGCCTGGCCTCCAGCGCCCCCGGCCTCCTGGAAGTGGTGCCCCAGGGCTTCCTCCTCGCCCTGCCCTACCTCCTGACGCTCGCGCTGCTCGCCTTCCAGGGCCAGCGCACCCACGCCCCCGCCGCCCTCGGCACCCCCTACGAGCAGGAGTCGCGCTGACCCGGTGGGCCTCCCCGGCCCCCCCCCTCGCGAGGTGCCCCCCCAGCCCCCCTCCGTCCCCTGCCCGGCAGCGGGCCGTGGGGGCGGCTTCGTCGGGACATGGGTCATAGGGAACCCGGGTCATTACTGACCGGGAATCACTTCTGACCCACGTGCTCTTATGTATGCCCCAGGAGGCATGAGTAGGTCTTCATCCGCGAAACTAAGCAAAGCTCTGAAACTCAAGGAAGAAAGGATAGACTGTTTCGGAGCGTACACTCATGAACGGAGCGGCGAGCAAACGGCACGCGCATCGCATGGAATGGGTGGCACGCGAGCAAGCCGCACGTCAGTGAAGAAGTGGGCGCGGGACGAGCGGGTTGTCTGGGGATGGTGGAGGGAGGAGGGAGGGCGGCGTCCGGAACGCAGTGAGGGGGGAGCCGGCGTGAAATCAGACACACCACGGAAGGCACGAGGTAACGCGATGAGCGCGGTGGCGATGGCTTGTTGGCCGAGGCAGATGATGGTGACGAGCGGCGAGAGCCGCGGCCACCTGACCGCCGTGGGCGCGCTGGACGGCACCGACGTGCAGAACCTGGATTTGTGCGCACTGGCGCGGCACGCGCTGGCCCTGCTCCACGCGACGGGCCACGTGGAGAGCAGCGAGGTGCGGCTGGAGCTGCCGGACGAGCCGGTGTTCGCGCGGGTGAGCCGGCGGCGGATGGAGCAGGTGATGCTGCACCTCCTCACGGACGCGGTGCTGGCCCACCGGAGCGCGGACCTGCCGGCGCGCACCGTGCGCTTCGTGGTGGAGCCGCAGGACGACTTCGGGGACCAAGGCCCCCGCTTCCAGGTGCGCTACGCGGCGCGCGAGAGCACTCCGCAGACGGGCCTGGCGGCGGCGCGCGAGCTGGTGGAGACGCTGGGCGGGCAGCTCGCGGTGAAGAGCCACGGGCTGACGGGCACCACCGTCTCCGTCTCCGTGGAGCTGGAGGACCAGGGCACCGCGAGCTGGTAGTGCTCGCGGGCCCGGTGGCCGCTCCGGTCAGAACTTGTAGGCCACGCCCAGCAACGCCTCGAGCGTGAAGCGGGCGCGGCCCCGGTCATCGAAGCCCGCGTAGGAGCCGACGGACGGACCCATCCGCACGTTGAAGTTCACGGCGAGGTTGCGGTCGATGAAGTACTCGAGGCCGCCGCCCAGGAGGATGGGCACCACGGCGCCGCCCCCGGTGCCGAAGATGACGTAGAAGGGGATGTCCAGGCCCACGTTGAGCATGAGGGCGCTGCCCACGGGGATGCCCACGTTGATGCCGATGGGCAGCGACAGGCCCACGTCGGTGAAGCGGTTGTAGAAGTAGAAGAAGGGCCCGGGGGCGAAGGTCAGCCCGACGTTCACCCGCGACGACTGCAGCAGCATCAGCCGCATCCACGCCTGCAGCTTCAGCCCCGGCACCACGCTGGTGACGATGCCCTCGCGGCCGTAGTTGAAGGTGAGCTTGCCGCCGATGTCGAACCGCGACGTGGCCCCGTGCAGCAGGCCCAGCGACACACCCGGCCAGCCCACCTGGCCCACCAACGCGGTCCCCTGCCCCAGCGTCTGGCCCGACAGCACGGACCAGCCCTGGCCGCGGCCGTACGACACACCCTCCGGCTGCTGCGCCACGGCGGCGCTCGAGAGGAGGAGGACTCCCATCAACACCCAACTCGGAACACTGCGTTTCACGTACCCACCTCCGGTTGCCCTCGCTCACGCGCCAGCGCGATGAAGGCGTCGATGAGCTTCTGGAGCCGGGCCTCGGCCCGGGCCCGCGCGGCATCCATCGGCTCGCCGGCGGCCAGCGTCTCCTTCAGCTCGAAGTAGTATTTGATCTTGGGCTCCGTGCCGGACGGCCGCGCCGTCACCCGGCCTCCGCCCTCCAGCTCGTAGGCGAGGACATTGGAGGGCGGCAGCCGCTCCCCCTTCTTGTAGTCCAGCACGGTGCGCACCGGCAGCTCGCCCACGCGCGAGGGCTCCGAGCGGCGGAAGCCCTCCATGATGCGGCCAATCACCTGAGCGCCCTCGGCGCCCGGGAAGGTGAAGTTGCGCTGCGCGCTCACGTAGAGGCCGAAGCGGCGCTGGATTTCCTCCAGGTAGCCGAGCACCGTCTTGCCCCGGGACTCGCACCAGGCGGCCAGGTCCGCGAACACCAGGGCCGCGCCCACGCCGTCCTTGTCCCGCGTCACGCTGCCCACGCAGTAGCCGAGCGCCTCCTCGTAACCGAAGACGAACTGCGTGCCCTCCTGCCGCTCGCGCTCGACGGCGCGGTTGGCGATCCACTTGAAGCCGGTGAGCACCTCGTCATAGGCGACGCCCAGCTCGCGGGCGATGTCACCGAGCTGCGTCGAGGAGACAATGGTGGTGACGACGTGCGGCTTGGAGCGCCGCGTGGGCCCCTGCACCAGGACGTAGTGGCCCAGCAGCACGCCCACCTCGTTGCCGGTGAGCATGCGCAGCTTGCCGGAGGTGTCGCGCACCATCGCCGCCAGCCGGTCCGCGTCGGGGTCGTTGGCGAGCACCAGGTCCGCCTTCACGCGCTCGGCGGTGGCGAGCGACAGGTCCATGGCCCCGGGCTCCTCGGGGTTGGGGAAGCGCACGGTGGGGAAGGCGCCGTCCGGCTGGTGCTGCTCGGCCACGGGGTGGACGTTGCGGAAGCCCGCGCGCTCCAGGGCCCGCTCCATCCACACGCCGCCCACGCCGTGCATGGCGGTGTAGACGATGGAGAGCGACTCCGAGCCGCGCCCGTGCACGCGCAGCTTGAGGATGGCGTCCAGGTACGCGTCGCCGAGCGAGTCCGGCACGTCGCGCCACAGGCCGCGGGCATGCGCCTCGGTGGGGCTGAGCAGCTCCACCTGATTGGCGGGCTCCACCCGGGAGATGAAGTCGGCGATGCCCTTGTCATGGGGCGGGATGATCTGCGCGCCGTTGCCCCAATACACCTTGTAGCCGTTGTACTCGGGCGGGTTGTGGCTGGCCGTCACCATCACCCCCGCCGCGGCGTTGAGGTGCAGGGTGGCGAAGGCGGCGAGCGGCGTGGGCGCCAGCGAGGGGAACACATGCGCCGGAATGCCCTCGGCGGCGAGCACGCAGGCGGTATCCTCGGCGAGCTCGGCGCTCAGCCGCCGGCCATCGCGGCACACCACCACGCCCCGGGTGGTGACATCCGGGACGGTGGCCTTGAGGTAGCGCGCCAGTCCCGCGGTGGTCCGCCGCACCACGGCGCGGTTCATCCGGTTGGGCCCCGCGCCCAGCACGCCGCGCAGGCCGGCGGTGCCGAACTCCAGGTCCCCCGCGAAACGGTCCGCCAGGTCCGCGAGGTCTCCCCGCGCGAGCACGTCCCGCAGCTCCGCCACGGTGGCCGCGTCCGGGTCCGCCTGGAGCCACGCCTCCGCCTTCGCCTTCAATCCAGTCGCGTCCATGTGCTTCCCCTCCTTAAGGCCGGTGCCGCGGTACGGCCGCGTCCGCCTTCCCCGTCTGTTCAGCGATGATCAGACCCGAGCGAGGACTCAGGTGTAATCGGTGAGTTTGCGCCGGGTCGGCCCGCCCTTGGGGGCGTCCTTCTGACCCTGGCAGTTCACGCAGAAGCCCACGTAGGGCATGGCCTCGAGCCGGCCGGGTGGAATGTCGTCGCCGCACTCCTCGCACTCGCCGAAGGAGTCCGGGTCATCGCGCAGCTTGCCCAGCGCCTTCACCACGAGCTGGAGCACGCCGTCCAGGTTCCGGTTCCGCTTGGAGGCGATGGCCTGCATCATCTCGTTGAGCGGCTGCTCGTCCTCGTCGCCGCCCACGCGCGCCTCATCGGTGCGGTTGGGCTCGATCTTCGCGGGCGCCTTTTCCGTCAGCTCCGCGTGGAGCGCCAGCAACTTCTGCTTGTACTTCTCGCGCTGTGCCTCGGTCACGGGCCTCTCCCCAGCGGGTGGCTAGTACTTCGCGGAGGACCTCTGGCCGGTGACGATGGCCACCGACGCCGAGGCCCCCAGGCGGTTGGCTCCCGCCTGAATCATCTTCAGGGCGTCCTCGGCCGAGCGGATGCCACCCGAGGCCTTCACGCCCACGTCCTCGCCCACCACCCGGCGCATGAGCGAGATGTCCTCCACGGTGGCGCCGCCGGTGCTGAAGCCGGTGGACGTCTTCACGAACGCCGCCCCCGCCGCCTTGGACAACACACAGCCGGCGATCTTCTCGTCCTGGGTGAGCAGGCTCGTCTCGAGGATGACCTTCACCGGCCAGGGCCGGCTGGCCTCCACCACCTTCGCGATGTCCTCGAGCACCAGCGCGTAGTCGCGCGCCTTGAGGGCCCCGACGGGGATGACCATGTCGATTTCCCGGGCCCCGGCCTGGATGGCCTCGCGGGCCTCGAAGGCCTTGGCGCTGGTGAGGGCCGCGCCCAGCGGGAAGCCCACCACGGCGATGGGCACCGAGCGCGAGCCGGCCAGGATGCCCGCCACCGTGGCCACGTGGCTCGAGTTCACGCACACCGTGGCGAAGCCGTGCTCCACCGCCTCGCGGGCCACCCGGGCGACGTCCTCGCGCGTGGCCTCGGGCTTGAGCAGCGTGTGGTCGATGTAGGGCGCCAGGTCCGCGTTGTCGCGGATGGACTCGGGCGCGATGCTCGCGGTCCGCACGGGGCCCGGGGAGCCGGCGCTCGCGGGGGCCGCGGAAGGGGGGTTGCCCGCCCGGGAACCGAGCATGCTCTTGCGGACGTGGTCGGCGATTTCCTCGACGACACGCTGGATGTCTTGGGCCTCGGCCATATGGGGCGCGGTGTAGCCCAGTCCGGCCCGCTCGGGAAGCACCGAGACGGCCCCATGCCTGACACGCAATGGACCCCACTCCATGCAGTAGAGTCCCTCCGCTCATGGCTTTCGCGCGGCTTCTCCTCGTCCTCTTCGCCCTGCTCGCCGCCCTTCCGGGCCGGGCTGCCCCGCAGGCGCCCCCCCTCAAGCCCCTCACCGTCTACTTCTTCGACGTGGGCCAGGGGGACGCGGCGCTCATCGTCTCGCCCACCGGCAAGACGGTCCTCATCGACGGCGGCCCGCCCGAGGCCGACGAGGCCCTGGTGCCCCGCCTGCGTCAGCTCGTCCAGGGCCCCATCGACCTGGTCATCATGACCCACCCGCACCTGGACCACCTGGGCGGCCTCGTGAAGATCATCCAGGCGGTGGGAGCCCGGCGCTTCATGGATCCGGGCTTCAACCACCCGAGCGAGTCCTACCGCAAGCTGCTGGACGTGGTGGGCCAGAAGGTGGGCCAGGTGATGACGCCCACGCCCAACCCGGGCTCCCCGGAGACGCTCCTGACCGTGGGCCTGGGCGAGGGCGTGACGCTCACCATCCTCTGGCCGCGCACCCCGCGCGATGCGTTCCTCGATGACACGCGCTCGGACGTCAACGCCAACTCCATCGTGGCCAAGCTGACGTACGGCAAGACGTCGTTCCTCTTCACGGGCGACGCCGAGCCGGAGACCGAGGCGTTCCTGCTGACCAGGCCCATCGACTTCACCTCCACCGTGCTGAAGGTGGCGCACCATGGCGGCAAGCACTCGTCCACCGCGCCCTTCCTCGCGGCGGTGAAGCCCCAGGCGGCCGTCATCTCCTGCGGCTCGGGCAACGACTACGGACACCCCACCCCCGAGGCCCTCCAGCGGCTCGGCGACGTGGGCGCGCGCGTCTTCCGCACCGACCTCCAGGGCGAGGTGCTCGCGGTGAGCAATGGCACCACCGTCACCCTCACCCCCAAGAAGGGCCGGAGCGCTCCCGTCGTCGTCACCGGCCGGACGACCAGCCCCGTGGCCAAGGGGCCCATGCCCTCGGGGGCCTCGGGCGCCACCAGGGGCAAGGTCGTGCAGGCCAGCGGCAAGCTCCCGGCCGCGTCCGCCAGGGCCTCGGGGGCGCGCTACGTGGGCCTCAAGGGCAGCGAGGTGTTCCACAGCGAGGACTGCCGCGCGCTCGAGCGGGCGAAGACGCAGGAGCGTACGGTGTACAAGGACCGAGCCTCCGCCATGCGGGAGCGCCGCCCCGCCAAGGACTGCGACCCATGAGGAAGAAGAAGCAGCAGCCGCCGCGTCCCAGGACGATGGCCAGCCTGGACCGGTTCGAGGACGAGCTCGCCGTGCTCATCGTGGACGGCCGGGAGCAGACGCGCCGCCGCGAGGAGCTGCCGCCCGGGGTCCGCGAGGGCGACGTGCTGGACCTGGAGACGCTGACGGTGGACCCGGAGGCCACCGAGCGCCTGCGCGCCGAGGTCCGCCAGGCCCGCGAGCAGGCCATGAAGAACAAGGCACCCCCGCCCGGGGACTTCGACCTCTAATCCGGGCCCATGGGCTGACCCGTGGCCAATCTCCCCTCGCCCTCCGGGAGAGGGAGCATCACTCCTCAAGCTCCCGCCGGAGGACGGGCACGCGGCAGCAGCAGCACGAGCAACACCGCGCTCAACCCGGCGAGCGCCCCCGCGGTGACGAAGGCGGTGGTGCTGCCCAGGCTCGTCCACAGCGCGCCGAAGAGCAGCCCCGCGGCGAGTGACGCGCCCCCCGTCAGCCCGTTGTACAGCCCGAAGGCGCGCCCACGGGCCTCGGCCGGCACCAGCGAGGTGAGCAGCGACTTCTCCGCGCCCTCTGCCAGGGCGTGGTACAGCCCGTAGACACCGATGACGATCATCGTGAGCGTCACGCCCCGGGCCCACGCGAGCGCCAGGTAGCTCAGCGCGTACAGGGACCAGCCCGTCACCACGAGCCGCGAGGCCCCCAGCCGATCCGCGAGCCGGCCCGCCGGGAACGAGACGGCCGACTTCACCGCCTGCAGCAGCAGCCACGCCAGGGGCAGGAACTCGGGCTGGGCGCCCTCCTCGGTGAGCTTCAGCAGGAGGAAGGCGTCGGTGGAGTTGGCCACGCCGAAGAGGGTGATGGGCACCAGGTAGTACGCGAGGCGCCGGGGCACCGGGGCGAGCGCGCGGGTTACCCCCGGAGCGGAAGCCGGCTCCGGACGAACGGGCTCGCGCACGAGCAACAGGGCCACCACCGCGAGCAGGCCGGGCACCGCGGCGACGAAGAACACCTGCTCCACGCGCAGGCCCACGGCCACCAGCACCATCGCGGCGAGCGCGCCCACGGCGGCCCCCGCGTGGTCCATGCCCCGGTGGAAGCCGAAGGCCCGGCCGCGCGATTCCGCGGGAACGGAGTGGGCGATGAGCGCGTCACGCGGGCTGGAGCGCAAACCCTTGCCCACCCTGTCCAGCGCGCGGATGGCGACGGGATGCCAGGCCAGGGTGACGAAGGCCATCAGCGGGCGCATCAGGCTGGACAGGCCATAGCCCAACAACACCATCGGCTTGAGGCGGCGCGCCCGGTCGGCCCACACGCCGGACTGGTACTTGATGAGGGCGGAGACCGCGTCCGCCACGCCCTCCATGAGGCCCAGCAGCAGGGGCGCCGCCGGCAGCCTCGCGGCGAGGAAGGCCGGCAGCAGCGGGAAGATCATGTCGCTGCTGATGTCCGTCAGCAGGCTCACCACGCCGAGCACCACCACGGTGCGCGGCAGGCGGCCCGCTCCCTGCCGGGAAGCGGGGGCGTCCACGTCCACCCTCCTCGCTACATGGACTTGCTGAGGACGAGCGGAATCTCGACCTCGACGTCATCCCCCTCGAAGGCGGGGAACACCATGCGGCGGGCGCGCGCCTTGATGCAGTTGCCCATGGCCGAGCCGTTGATGTCCTCGCGGTCGAAGGACACCTTCTTCACCGTGCCGGAGCTGCCCACGGTGGCGGTGAGCAGCAGCTTGCCGTCGCGCAGCTTCGGGTTCTTGCGCAGGGCCTGGTCGATGCAGGACTTGAAGGCGGTCTGCGACTGCTTCACCACCTTGTCCAGCGCCTCGGGAGGCGGGCCGGACTGCTCGGCCGAGTCGGTGGGAGCCACCTCGGTGTTCTCGCGCACCTCGGGGCCCACGTCCGTCTTCTCGCCATCGGCGTAGAGGGCGGCCACGGCCTGCTGCTCCTCGGCGGAGGGCGGCTGGGCGGCGGGCTCCTGCGGCGCCGTCTCCGGCTTCGCGGCCCCTTCGGTGGGACGCGGCTTCGCCTCGGCCTTCGGCGCGGGCGCGGGGGCCGGCGCGGGCGGAGGCGGCTTCGTGCGGCCGAGCATCAGGTCCCTCAGCTCGCCAATGCCCTCGGGCGAGAAGACGGACACGGGCTCCTGCACCACCTGCCCCTTGGCATCCACGCGCGTGACCCGCAGCGGCACCACCTGCAGCTCGGTGAGCGCGTACAGCACGCCCACCGGCAGCCCCAGCAGCAGCACCACGAAGAGGGCGATCTTCCAGGGCGGGTTGCGCCGGTGCATCCCCGCCTTCTTCACGAAGTACTGGGTGTTCTCCGCCGGCGCGCGCTGCTTCTCCGGCTCCTTGCCCAGCGCGGCGAGGGGATCCTCCTGCTGGGAGGAGCCCGCGAGCATGTCCATGCCCAGCTCCCCCCCACCGTCCTGCTGCCCGGTTTGGGGAAGGTCCAGGTCGGAGAACAGCGCGCCCAGGGGGGCGCCGTCGATGTCGGAGTCGGAGCCGGCGGGCACGGCGGCGTCCTGCTCCGGCTCCCACGGGGTGGCGTCCTGCCGGGCGGCCGGGCGGCGCTGCGCCGGCCCGGTCTGCCAGGTCGTCTGCGAGGGCGCGGGCGGATCCGGCTGCCAGGAGGTGGCCGACTGCTCCGAGGGGTTCGTCTCGGGCTCCGGCGCCATCATCATGGGGGGCGGCGCGGTCCGCATGGGCGGCGGCGGGGGCGCCGGCGGCGGCTCCGCGGGCGCGAAGAACCCGGCCAGCTCGGGGATGTCCTGCCCCCGCTTCCAGTCCGGCATGCCCTGCTGCCAGAAGTAGCTGCGCGCGGTGACGGCCCCCGAGGCGACGAGCTCGACTCAGGGCGCCCTCGTCCAGCGGGCCCTCCTGCTTGCTCTTCACCATCACGAACCAGGGCGAGCGCGTGTCGCGCAGCGGCATGGTCCGCGTGGGCTCGTCCTCCCAGGACTGGGCCGCGGGTGCCGACTGGGTGACGGGGGAGCCCGTCTCCTCCTCGGCGAGCGAGCGATCCTGCTCGCGCAGGCGCTCCACGTCCGCCAGGGACACGACGCGCGTGCTCTCCTCGACCTCCTCGGGGGGACCTTCCACCGAGATGACGTTCTGGCAGTTCTTACAGCGGACCTTGACGGTCTTGCCGCGGACCTTGTCGTCCGCGATGGAGTACCGCCGCTGACACTTGTTGCAGGAGAAGTTCAAGGGGGCTGTCCGGCGCGCGCACACAAGGGCGAGCACATGCGATGCTAGCGCCTATGTCGTGGAGTGCAAACCATCGGGTTGACTCTGCCTGCCGGCCCAACTAAGAGCCGCCTCCCCCTACCCTCTTGACACATTGACACAGAAGGTGGCGCATGCCCGCGAAGGACCTCGGGAACAAGTACGTCTGCTTCAAATGCAGCACGAAGTTCTACGACATGAAGAAGCCGGACCCCCTGTGCCCGAAGTGCGGCGCTGATCAGCGGGAAAGTCCCGCCCTCAAGCCCGCCTCGGAGGGCCGGCGCGGCCGTCTTTCCTCCATCCCCAAGGTCATCGAGCCCATCGAGCCCGAGGAGCCAGCCGCGGAGAGCGAGGAAGAGGAGTTGGCCGAGTTCGAAGACGAAGACGCCGAGGCGGCCCCGGCCGACGAGGACGAGGAGATCTGAGCCCGGTACGAGGGGGGCTCCGCCACCCGGCGGTGCCCCCTTCGGCTTTTCAGGCTCCGCGCGCCTCGGCCGTCCTCCCCGAGGGGGTGGACAGCAGGTGGAGGGCGCGGCGCAGCTGCTCGTAGCGCACGGGGCCCAGGGCCTGTACGCCCACCGGCCGCCGCGGGGTCTGCCCCTTGTCCAGCGGGGTGCGGGCTGTTCCCGTCCTCGGGTTGGGTCGCTTCTTCGGCTGCATGGGTCGTCCCCCGGCTCGCATCGTCCAGACATGTAGCAGGTTTCCACCACGACGGAAACTTTTCGCCCGATTCTTCCTTCTCCGAGGGAGGCCGCCGGGCGGAGAGGCCTTCGGACGGCGGGCGTGCGGGCGGACGCCTGGCGCTTGGGGACGGCGAGCCTCCTTCACCGCCCGCCTGCTCGTGACACGAGGGATGACACTGGTGCAATTTGTGCGTTGGACCGTGCAGATCCTTGTTGGTAGAAGGACGCGGGCTCCGCGGTAGAGCCCTCCATGGAGGCAGCGATTTTGCGGGAGAAACTGAAGGCGCTGGCGGAGCTGCAGAAGGTGGACCTCGAGGTCGCCTCGCTCCAGAAGGCCGCGGACGTGCATCCCCGGCAGTTGGCGGAGCTGGAGCGCGAGCTGGGCGCCGCGCGCAGCGCCATCGAGGCGGAGCGCAACCGGGTGGCGGACATCGAGCGGCAGAAGACGACGCTCGAGCAGAACATCACGGACGAGAAGGACAAGGTGAAGAAGTGGGAGGCGCGGCTCGCCGAGCAGCGTTCCACCCGCGAATACTCTGCCCTCGCCCGGGAGATCGACATCGCCAAGAAGGCGAACCAGACGATGTCCGAGGAGCTGGTGGAGATCACCAAGACCCTCGGCGCGGCGCGCGAGGCGGTGAAGGCGAAGGAGGCGGAGTTCGCCACCCGCCAGGAGCAGCTCTCCAGCCGGATGGCCGAGCTGCGCGGCAAGCAGACGCAGGCCGAGGGCCAAGTGAAGACGCTCGAGGGCAAGCGCTCCTCGGTGGCTTCGGGCGTGGACGCCACGCTGCTGCGCCGCTACGAGACCATCCGCAAGAAGAAGCTGCCGGCGATGGTGGGCGTGGTGGCCGGCACGTGCCAGGGCTGCAACATGAACGTGCCCCCGCAGCTCTACAACAACCTGCGCGTGTCGCTGGGCACGGACATCTGCCCGTCCTGCAACCGCATCATCTACGCCGTCGAGGCGCTCGAGACGCCGGCGGCGAAGTAGTCCCCGCGCGATGGCCCCGCCGGACCTCGCCGACATCCTCCGTCACATCGGGCGCGAGGAGCCGCTCTCGGGGACGGTGCGGGCCTTTCCGGGGCTCACCCGCGAGGACTTGGGCCGCCTCCTGGAAGCCGCGGCCAGCCAGCTCGCGGCCCCATCGCCCGAGCCTCGTGCGGAGCCACGCCGCCCGGCGCGCACGCCCCCTCCCCTCCCCTCCGAGCCGAAAGGTACGGCCGAGGTTCCTTCGCGCCTGAAGCTCTTCTCGGATGGCGCCGCCCGGGGAAACCCCGGTCCCGCCGGCGCCGGCGCGGTGCTCATGGACACCGAGGGACGGGTGGTGGCCCGGCTCGGCAGGTTCCTGGGCGTCCAGACGAACAACTACGCCGAGTACATGGGCCTGCTGCTCGGCCTGAAGCATGCCCGGAGCCTGGGCGTGAAGGAGCTGGAGGTGCTCGCCGACAGCGAGCTGCTCATCCGCCAGCTCCAGGGGCGCTACCAGGTGAAGAGCCCCACGCTCCGCCCCCTCTATGAGGAGGCCACGGCCCTGCTCGAGCAGATTCCCCGGGTGAAGCTCACCCACGTGCCGCGCGAGAAGAACAAGGCGGCCGACGAGATGAGCAACCGGGCCATCGACGAGCGGATGTGAGCCGGAAGCGGCCTCCCGGAGTGACCTCGGGCCCTCCTCTGTTGTATGAGGCGTGTGCCGGAGTGGTCCGGGTGAACGCTGGTCACTGCAGGAATGGGTGACGGGAGGAAAGTCCGAGCTCCATAGGGCAGGGTGCTGGCTAACGGCCAGTCGAGGTAACTCGCAGGACAGTGCCACAGAAAATAAACCGCCGGTTCCGCGAGGGGCCGGTAAGGGTGAAACGGTGCGGTAAGAGCGCACCGCGCTCGGGGTGACTCGAGCGGCACGGAAAACCCCACCTGGAGCAAGAGCCAATAGGAGCGCGTCCTCGAAAGGGGACAAGGGTTGCCCGCCCCATGCGCTCGGGTTGCTCGCTGATGAGGCCCCTGGGCAACCAGGGCCCTAGATGAATGTTCACCGCCCATCCCGAAAGGGGTGGGAACAAGACTCGGCTTACAGGGCCACTCCGGTTTTTTTCCCTGTACCTACGGCTGTGCCACCGGCACCTGCGCGAGCAGGATGCGGCTGCGCCCGTCATTGCGCACGGCGTCCGGGTTCTTGAGCTGCAGGCGCGCGTCCGTCTTCGGGTCCCAGAAGCCCACCCAGAGGTTGAGGGCGCGGGCGGTGGAGCCGGGCGGAATCACGATGTTGAACTCGTCCTTCACCGTCTCGCCCGTCTTCCACTGGGTGGTGGGGTAGAGGCCTCCGGCCGGCTTGTGGTCCACGTTGAGGCGCTCCGCACGGCCCTCGGCGTCCTCCACGTGGACGAAGATGGTGTAGTCCTCCTCCAGCGGCTTGAGGACCTTGAAGTAGGCGGTGACGCGGGCGCCCTCGCCGCGAGCGAGGCGGCCGGGCTGCACGGTGGCGCCCACCAGCTCCACCTTGTCCTCGAAATTGGCGCCGCTGCGCACCGAGAGCGCCGGCACCTGGGTCACCACGGCCTGGCGCCGCTCGTTGGGACTGGCCCCCCCGGGAGCCTCGACGATGCAGGCGCTGAGGAGGGAGACGGAACCGAGGAGGGCGAGGAGCGTGGGCCGGTGCATGGCCCCCCGTTTCTACCGGCTTCCCGGCACGGCATCCACCGGCCCGTGGCCCTCCGGGGCCGGGGACGTGTTCTCCGTGTGGCGGGGAGCGCAGGATGGGTGGGACTCGCGCGGGCATCTTGAGGTATGCGGTGCGCGCCATGAAGACGCCCAACGCCCTCCCCTTCCTCCTCGCGCAGGCGCCGTCGCCGCAGCCCTCCCCGCTGCCCCAGGAGCCCCCGCGCACGCAGCCCGGGGTACCGGAGACGGGCACGCCCCCGCCGCCCGAGAGCGGCACCGTGGACACGGTGGTGGGCGTGGGCGTCACCGTGCTGCTCGTGGCCCTGATGGTGGCCGCGGCGCGCAAGCTCTTCTTCAAGAAGCGTCCCGAGGAGCCCGGCCGAGCCCCGGTGCCCCCCACGAAGCAGAAGCCCGAGCTGCCCGCGGAGCGTCCGGAGCTGCGCGTGGAGCTGCCGCCCAGCGAGGCGGAGCTCGCGAGACTGCGCGAGGCGGAGGAGATCCACGCCCGCGCCGAGTCGCTCGCCCGCCAGCGGGAGGAGGCCACCCGGGCCGCGAAGAGCACCACGGACGCCGCCGAGCGCGCCCGCCTGGAGGCCGAGGTCCGGGCTCTCAAGGAGCGCGAGGAAGAAGAGAAGCGCGCCGAGTACCGCGCGAAGAAGGCCGCCGAGGACGAGGCGAAGGAGCGGCGCAAGCGCGAGCGCGAGGAGGCGGAGCGCCTCGTGGCCGAGGAGAAGGCCCGGGAGGCGGCGGCGGCCGAGGAGGCCCGGCGTGCGGAGGAGGCGGCGGCGCGGGCCAAGATTGACGCCGAGGCGGGACGGACGCTGGCGCAGGGCCTGGACAAGACGCGCAGCCAGGGCTTCATGGCGCGGCTCAACGGCCTGTTCGGCTCCAACCGCAAGGTGGACGAGTCGGTGCTGGCGGAGATGGAGGAGATCCTCTTCACGGCGGACATCGGCGTGCGCACCGCGTCCAGCCTGGTGGAGGTGGCGCGCGAGAAGCTCAAGCGCAACGAGCTGAGCGACGCCAACCGCATCAAGGACCTCATCCGCGAGGAGGTGACGCGAATCGTCGACCTGCCGGTGCCGCGCACGCTGGAGGGAGGAGGCCCGCCGCACGTGGTGATGGTGGTGGGCGTCAACGGCGCGGGGAAGACGACGACGATCGGCAAGCTGGCGGCGAAGCTGACGGGCCAGGGCAAGAAGGTGATGCTGGCCGCGGGCGACACGTTCCGCGCGGCCGCCACCGAGCAGCTCGACGTGTGGGCGGACCGGGCCAAGGCGGAGCTGGTGAAGGGCGCCGAGGGCGCGGACCCCAGCTCGGTCATCTTCGAGGCCATCAAGAAGGCGAAGGACTCGGGCGCCGACGTGGTCATCGCCGACACGGCGGGCCGGCTCCACACGAAGGTGAACCTGATGGACGAGCTGAAGAAGGTGAAGCGCGTCATCGACAAGGCGCTTCCCGGGGCTCCCCACGAGGTGCTGCTGGTGCTGGACTCCACCAACGGGCAGAACGCCATCCAGCAGGCCAAGCAGTTCCACGAGGCCGTGGGTGTCACGGCCATCGCGCTGACGAAGCTGGACGGCACGGCCAAGGGCGGCGTCATCATCGGCATCGCCGACGAGCTGAAGCTGCCCGTGGTGTGGGTGGGCGTCGGCGAGAAGGTCGCCGACCTGCGCCGCTTCGAGCCCCGCGAGTTCGTCCAGGCGCTGTTCGACTAGCGCCTACTCCTCCTGCCCCTTCATCAGGCCCGGAAGCAGCTCCTCCATGAGCTTGAGCGTCTCCGGATCCAACGCCTCCCCATTCATCCCGGCGCCCAGCAGGGCGCCCATGTTGGGCTTGCCGAGGTCCTCGTCCCCATGGGCCTCCTGCCACCAGCGCACGCGCAACTGCTCGAGCGCCTGGGCCTTCGAGGGACTCGCCTTGGCGAGCTCGCGGGTGAAGCAGTCATCGCACGTCCACTTGAAGCGGTACGTGTCCACGTAGGAGCGCAGGGCCTTGAAGAAGGCCTCATCGCCGATGAGCTTGCGCGAGGCGTGGTGCAGCAGGGGCGCCTTGCCGTACACCAGCGCGCCGTACTGCATGGAGTCGTCGAACTCGGAGGTGGGCCGGTCCGCCGGGCCGTCCTTGCCGCCCGAGAGCCGGTACAGGTGGTAGGAGCCCACGAGCATCTCCTCCCGCAACCGCTCGGCCACCGCGCGCCCGTGCTTCCACTCCATGTAGAGCAGCGCCGCGTACTGGGCGAGCGTCTCGTCCACCACCGGCGCGTGGATGGGATCCGAGCCCACCAGCGCCGCGAAGTACTGGTGCGCCACCTCGTGGGCCACGGTGAACTCGAGCGTGCGCTCCAGCGACTGCCCGAGCTGCGCGAGCGGTGCCGCGTCCCCGCCCATGGCCTCGAGGAGCTGCTGCATCTGCCCCATGCCCGGCATGCCCTGGAGCGCGGTGCTCGGATCCGCCGCCCCGCGGTAGAGGGCCGTGCCCACGGTGACGAGGCCGGGGAACTCCATGCCACCGGCGCCTCCGGCCAGCGGGGCCTCCACCACCCGGAAGTATTTGAACGGCAGGGGCCCGAGGCGGCGCTCGAACTCGGTGAGCACGTCGCTGGCGTACTTCAGCACGCGCTTGCCCACCGCGGCGTCGCGGGCGGCGAAGTGGCTCTCCACGGTGACACCATTCACCGTCGTGGTGGCGCTCTGGTACCCGCGCGCGGCGAACACGGGGAAGTCGCGCACCGCGCCCGCGGCGAAGGTGTAGCGGATGCGGCCGTCCTTCTGGGGCAGCTCGCCCATGGGGGAGCCGGTGGCGAACACCTTCCAGCCCGAGGGGACGATGACGTTGGCGAGCACGTTGGAGGGCTCGTACAGCGCCAGGTCGCCCACGCCGGTGGGACCGGCCCAGGGGTTGCCGCTCGTGTCGAGGGGCGGCACCAGGGGCACCACGCCCACCAGGCTCATGAAGTCGTCCATGGCGGCGAAGGCGCCGTAATCCCCTCCCCCACCCGAGGAGCCGAGCGAGCCCAGCAGCGAGGTGGAACCGGGCTGCGCACGTGGCACCCGCGCCTCCAGGTCGAGCTGCACCTCCACCCAACTGCCCGGAGCGGCGGGGCTGGCCAGCGGCAGGCGGTAGAGGCCGTCCTCGGGGCGCTCCGGCTTCACGGGCTTCCCGTCCACCTTCACCTCGGAGAGCTCCACCCGTGGGTCGAAGGCATTGGGCGTGACGCGCAGGTGGACGGCATCCAGCGGGCGGCTGCGGACGAGCAGCTCCACCCGCAGGTGGCCCTTCACCTTGCGCGCCTTCGGGTCCAACTCGAGCTGGACCTGGTAGCGGGGCAGATTCTCCAGGGGCCCGAGCGCCTGCGCGGCGCGGGCCCGCTCCTCGGACTTGAGGTGCTGGAGGGAGAACTGCACCTCCGGCGGGACGAAGTTCCCGGCGGGAGCAACCCCGGGCACGAGCAGCAGTGCCAGCAGCGGCCAGCGACGCAGGTAGTCGAGCATGGGGAGGATGTTACACCTCCCCGCCCGGCTTCAGCGCCTCACGGGCAGCCGGAGCTGACCTCGAGTGCGTCATACGCCATCCAGCCGTTGCGCTTGGTGCCGGTGGTGTTGGCGATGACGTAGCCGTAGAGGAACTTCATGGTCCCCGACTGCACGCGGTAGCGGCCCGTGCTGTCCGCGACCCAGAGCGGGATGTTCGATGGACGGGGCGCCGCCGTCGGTCGGCACGTCCAGGCGCTGGAACTTGGTGCCCGCCGGCCAGTGGTCCACCGCCGGCCCCCCCAGGGCGAAGCCCGGCACGTTGAACGCGAGGTTCGCCGAGCGCTTGCCATTGGCGCGCACCAGCGGCAGGTAGTCGCCCGCGCGCTCGTGGGTCGCCGTGCTGTCGTACACCACCTTCTTGAACTCGAGGTTGGTGTCGTGCCAGTTGCGCACGGCGTAGCAGCCCAGCTTCGCCAGGCCCGCGCCCAGCGCCGACACGTGGCCCACCTTCTGCTCGAAGGACGTCCGCCCATAGATGGCCGACATCGGCAGCCACCCGGCGCTCGAGTTCGACGTCGACACCGCGAAGGCATGGGGCTCGCCCGCGAAGGAGCGCGTCTGGCCGTAGTTGAACTGGGCGCTCGTCCGGGTGTTGGTCCCCTGGATGTTGCCGTGGCCATCGCGGATGGCGATGCCCGTCATGATGCCCCAGTTGTCGTTGGCCGGATCGTTCGTCTCCACCCGGTTGCCGCCCGACTCCCGCAGCTTGCAGTTGTACGGGCTCGCGATGCAGTACGTGCCGTTCACGCCCGAGTAGGCCGCCTGCTCGCGCGTCCCAACCGCCTCGCCCGCGGACCCGCGCTCCTCGAGCGGTGCCTCGCCTCCACATGCGGACGACACCAGGACAATTGCGCAAACTCTGAAAAGTCCGTTTCGCATGCCCTCATGGAACAATGAGGAAGTGTTGATTGTCAAGAATCCACGGGTCCACGCCTGTCGCCAGGAGACAGGGGGGAGCCACCGCCTGCCCGGGGTGCGTGCTACACACGGCCGCCATGTCCACCGAGCGTTCCAAGTACGACCCCTCGGCCATCGAGCCCAAGTGGCAGAGCCGTTGGGAGCAGGAGAAGACCTTCGAGGCCCGGCGCCATCCAGGCCGTCCCAAGGCGTACATCCTCGACATGTTCCCCTACCCGTCCGGCTCCGGGCTCCACGTGGGCCACCCGGAGGGTTACACGGCCACGGACATCGTGGCGCGCTACCAGCGCATGCGCGGCGTGGACGTGCTCCACCCCATGGGCTGGGACTCGTTCGGACTTCCCGCCGAGCAGCACGCCATCGAGACGGGCACCCACCCCGCCCAGACGACGGCGAAGAACATCGCCACCTTCAAGCGGCAGCTCAAGTCGCTCGGCTTCTCGTATGACTGGTCGCGCGAGCTGGCGACGACGGACGAGGCCTACGTCCGCTGGACGCAGTGGATCTTCCTCAAGCTCTTCCAGCGCGGGCTGGCCTACCAGGCCGAGCTGCCGGTGAACTGGTGCCCGGCGCTGGGCACCGTGCTGGCCAACGAGGAGGTCATCGACGGCAAGAGCGAGCGCGGCGGCCACCCGGTGGTCCGCCTGCCCCTGCGCCAGTGGACGCTGCGCATCACCGCCTACGCGGACCGGCTGGTGCAGGAGCCTCGAGGGGCTCGACTGGCCGGAGACGAAGGAGAAGCAGGTCCACTGGATCGGCCGCAGCGAGGGCGCCGAGGTGGACTTCGCCCTGGAGGGCCGGAGCGAGAAGCTGCGCATCTTCACCACGCGCCCGGACACCCTCTTCGGCGCCACGTACATGGTCATCGCCCCCGAGCACCCGCTGCTCGAGCCGCTCACCACCCCGGACCGGCGGCAGAAGGTGCTCGCCTACCGGGACTCGGTGGTGAGCAAGAGCGACATGGACCGCACGGCGCTCACCAAGACGAAGACCGGCGAGTTCACCGGCGCCTACGCGCTGCACCCCATTACGGGTGCGCGGCTACCCATCTGGGTGGCGGACTTCGTGCTGGGCTCCTACGGCACGGGCGCCATCATGAGCGTGCCGGCGCACGACGAGCGCGACTTCGAGTTCGCCCGGGCCTTCGGGCTGCCGGTGGTGGAAGTGGTTTCGCCGGACGGCCAGCTCCACGACACCGCCGCCTGGACCGAGGCCTTCACCGCGGAAGGTGTGGCGGTGCGCTCGGGGTTCCTCGACGGCCAGCGCACGCCCGAGGCGAAGGCGGCGATGATTTCCCACCTGGAGCAGAAGGGGCTGGGGACGCGCCGGGTGCAGTACCGCCTGCGAGACTGGGTCTTCTCCCGCCAGCGCTACTGGGGCGAGCCCATTCCCGTCTACTTCCCCGTGGATCTGCCGCCCGGCTCCACGGATCCGCGCAAGCATCCGCACACGGTGCGCTACGGCGAGCCCATCGCCGTGGCCGAGAGCGAGCTGCCCGTGCGCCTGCCCGAGCTGGAGGACTTCAAGCCCTCGGATGATCCGGCGGGCCCGCTGTCGCGCGCGCTCGACTGGCGCTTCTTCCAGAAGGACGGCCAGTGGTACGCGCGCGAGACGAACACCATGCCCCAGTGGGCGGGCTCGTGCTGGTACTACCTGCGCTTCATCGATCCGCACAACACGCAGGAGGCCTTCTCCAAGGAGGCCTATGACGCGTGGATGCCGGTGGACCTGTACGTCGGCGGCTCCGAGCACGCCGTGCTGCACCTGCTCTACGCGCGCTTCTGGCACAAGGTGCTCTTCGACTGCGGCGTCGTCTCGCACCCCGAGCCGTTCGGCAAGCTCGTGCACCAGGGCATGATTCTCGGGGAGAACAACGAGAAGATGTCCAAGTCGCGCGGCAACGTCGTCAACCCGGACGAGGTCGTCCAGAAGCACGGCGCGGACTCGCTGCGGGTGTACGAGATGTTCATGGGCCCGCTCGAGGCGGTGAAGCCCTGGCAGACCCAGGGCGTCACCGGCGTGCGGCGCTTCCTGGAGCGCGCCTGGAACACGCTGGCCTTCGTGAAGGAGGAGCCGGGAGCCGCGGAGGCCACGCTGGACGAGGAGTCGCTGCGGCTGCTGCACAAGACGGTGAAGAAGGTGGGCGAGGACATCGAGGCGCTGCGGCTCAACACCGCGGTGAGCGCGCTGATGATCCTCACCAACCGGCTGGCGGACATTCCCCACGTACCGCTCGAGGCGGCGAAGACGTTCGCGCTGCTGCTGTCGCCCTTCGCGCCGCACCTGGCCGAGGAGCTGTGGGAGCGGCTGGGCGGGACGAAGAGCCTGGCCTACGAGCCGTGGCCCTCCTACGACGTGGCCCTCACGGTGGACGACGTCGTGGAGATGGGCGTGCAGGTGAACGGCAAGCTGCGCAGCAAGGTGAAGCTGCGGCGGGACGCCACCGAAGCGGACGTGCGCGCCGCCATCGCCAGCGACCCGAACGTGCTGGCCCACACCCAGGGCAAGACGGAGAAGAAGTTCGTCTACGTGCCCGGCCGCATCATCAACCTCGTGGTGGGCTGAGCGAGGGCTGGGGTGGGGGCTGCGTGCCCCCGCCTCAGAACTGCAACAACCCGCCACCGGCCGGGCGGTTGATGACGCCGTCGCAGATGCCACCGCAGACCTTGTCCGGATCCAGCGGCTGCTGCTGCGTGGCCATCACCGTGCCGACGGCGGCGGCGGTGACCACGGCGCCCACGCCCGCCCAGAAGTACCAGCGGCTGGTGAGCGGCCGCGACGAGACCTCGGCCACGGGCTGCTGGGTGAGCGGCGAGGGCTCGGAGACGGCGGACGGCGTGAGGACCGGATTCCGCGGCTTGTCGGTCTGCGCGATGGCCTCGGGACGCAGGTTGACGTCGACGGTGTACTCCTTGCCGGCGCGCACGGCGATGCGCTGCGACTCGGGACGGAAGCCCTCGCGCTGGACGACGATCTCGTAGGAGCCCGCCGGGAGCATGAGGTTGTCGAGCGGGGCCACGCCCTTGTCATCCCCATTGATGAGGACGCGCGCGCCCGCTACGTCGGCCTTCACCGAGACGAAGCCCGCCGTGGGCTCGAGCAGCACACCCACCTCGGTGAGCTCGCCCTCCTTGGCGGTGATGCGCCGGGAGTAGTCGCGGTGGCCGGGCTTGCGCACGGCGATGACGTGGTCGCCGGGGTCCACCTCGATGGGGCCCTTGGGCATCGCGCCCAGCTCCTGCTCATTGAGGAAGAAGCGCGCGCCCCGGGAGGAGCCATTGAGCTTCACCAGCAGCTCGGTCTTCTTGACGAGGGGCGCGAGGAGGAGATCGTCCCCCCCGGCCTGCGCCTGATCCTCGGGCTCCGGAGCCGGGGCCTTGGCGCCCTTGCCCTTCTTGGCGCCCTTGCCTCCCTTGGCGGCCTTCGGGGCCTTCTTGGGGGCCTTGGGCGTGCGGCGCTGGGTCGTCTTCCCCTTGCCCTTCTTCCCGGACGAGGACGGAGCCAGGGGCGCGAGGAGATCATCCATCCCCTGCGCGAAGGAGGAAGGCGCGGCGAGACAGAGGACCAACGCGATCAGGAAGGCGCGGCGCAGGAGCATGGCGGGGACAAAGGTTAGAGAGTCGTGAGAGAGGGGTCAAACAGGAGTCCACCCCGGAGGCCGGTTGGGGGAAGATCCGCCCCCATGTCCCGAAAGATTCCCTGGATTGCAGCGGGTGGCCTCGCCGCCACCCTCATGGCCTGTCCGGCCCGGACCCCCTCCTCGCCTCCGGCGCCCGCGCCGATCCGCGTGCCCCCCGGGTGCGAGAAGAACCAGGCAGGCGAGTACCACCACACGGACAACCCCGCGTTCCGCTACCTCGGCGAGGATGACGGGGGCACCCTGACGCTGATGCTGGCGCGCACCCGGGAGGGGGCGGAGGCCCAGACGGATGGGGGCACGACGGTGAGCATCGTGCTCAACCGCACGCCGGACGGCTTCGCGGGAGAGACGCGCTCCACGACCTTCACCACCGGAGGCCTGGCGTGCCCGGTGCGCTTCCCGACGCAGGCGATGGTGTGTGACGACAAGGGCCTGACGCTGCGCACCATCGCGTCCACGGCCATCGACGAGGACTGCCGCCCGGCCCCCAGCGGTCCGAAGCCGGTGTGGAAGGAGCAGCGGCTGCTGAGGGGCGCGCCCGACGCGGGAGTCCCGGACGCGGGAACCGCCCCCGCGCCCACCACGGCCGGAGACGCTGGAACCCCTCCGCGCTGAGACCCCGGGTGAAACTCCCTCTCCCTCTGGGAGAGGGTTGGGGTGAGGGTCTTCCCCACCCCGTTCACCCCTACGCCGCGCGGCGGGTCTGCTCCTCGGAGACCGTCACGGGAGCGGGAGCGGACTCGCTGACCTTGTTGAAGCGGCCCTCCAGGAGGCTGGAGAGGCCGACGTAGGCGAAGCCGGCGAGGAACAGGAAGATGAAGGGCACCGAGCCCCAGATGCGCTTGTCGATGGCGAACCAGAGCGCGCCGAGGAAGTAGGCGGCAAAGGAGAGGCTCGATGACGGGCAGCAGGGTCTTGCTGCCGCGGTAGCTCTTCTTGATGGCGGTGACCTTCTTGCCCTCGGCGCCGGTCTTCGGGGTGCGGGCGAAGGCGGACTGCTGGCCCAGGAGCGCCTCGATCACGGCCTTGGCGTTGCTGATGGCCATGCCGATGCCCAGGCTCATGATGAAGGGCAGGTACTTGAAGCGGGCCCAGCCCTTGGCGCCCTGCTCACGCTGGGCGGCGACGTAGAAGACGCCGACGCTGGCGGTGGCGCTGATGAAGAAGGGCAGGTCCAGGAAGAGCGTGCCGTACAGGCCGTGCTGGAAGCGCACCACCATGGACAGCGGCATGAGCGCGCTGAGCAGCACCATCAACAGGTAGGCCATGTTGTTGGTGAGGTGGAAGAAGGCCTCGCGCTTCACGGCGAAGGGCAGGTCGCTCTTGAGGATCATCGGCAGCAGCTTGCGCGCCGTCTGGATGGAGCCCTTGGCCCAGCGGTGCTGCTGGCTCTTGAAGGCGTTCATGTCCACCGGCAGCTCGGCCGGGGAGATGACCTCGGGCAGGAAGATGAACTGCCAGCCCTTCACCTGGGCGCGGTAGCTCAGATCCAGGTCCTCGGTGAGCGTGTCGTGCTGCCAGCCGCCCGCGTCCGAGATCGTCACCCGCCGCCAGATGCCGGCCGTGCCGTTGAAGTTGAAGAAGCAGCCGGCGCGGTTGCGCGCGGTGTGCTCGATGATGAAGTGGCCGTCGAGGAAGATGCTCTGGGCCTGGGTGAGGATGGAGAACTCACGGTTGAGGTGGCCCCAGCGCACCTGCACCATGCCCACCTTGGCGTCGGCGAAGAAGGGCACCGTGCGCAGCAGGAAGTCGGGGCTGGGCACGAAGTCCGCGTCGAACACCGCGATGTACTCGCCCGTGGCCGTCTTCAGGCCGTTCTCCAGCGCGCCCGCCTTGAAGCCCGAGCGGTTCTCGCGGTGGATGTAGACGATGTCGTGGCCCTTCTGCCGGTGGCGCTCCACGCACGCGCGGGCGATGCCGCACGTCTCGTCCGTGGAGTCGTCCAGCACCTGGATCTCCAGCAGCTCGCGCGGGTAGTCGATGCGGCACACCGACTCCACCAGGCGCTCCACCACGTACATCTCATTGAAGATGGGGAGCTGGATGGTGACCCGCGGCATGGCCGGCAGCACGCCCTTGGGCGTGGGCAGCCGGAACTTGTGGCGGTAGTACAGATACGCCATCCGGTAGCGGTGCGATCCGTAGACCGCCAGCACGCAGAGGACGCTGAAATACACGCCCAAGAAGATGATCTCGACGGTGGTCATCTGACCTGGCCCCTCCCGCGGGTGAAGTCGCCGCGGTCCTTACGCTGCTCGGCGGAGTTTGAAAGACCGACCCTCGCTGACCGCCGCACTCGGTCCCTCGGGGCCCCCCGCCACGTATGTGCCCGGAAAGACAAGGGTTTGTCTTTGCCGGGTCATAACGAGCGCGGACAATAGGGACGCGTCAAGTGACTGTCAAATGGTTGTCTGGAGATGCGGGCTCAGCCGGCCGCGCGCTGGGCCACCACGACGGGCAGCGCGGAGGGCGCCTCCAGGGCCAGCGGCGCCTCGGCCACGTCCACCTCGTCGCGGGCGGCGAGCGCGAGGATCTGCTCCACCAGCGCGGGAAAATCGAGCCCCTTTTGAGCCGCAATCTTCGGCAGGAGGCTGACGGGAGTCATGCCGGGCAGCGTGTTCACCTCGAGGATGACGTCATTCTCATCCTCCGAGCAGATGAGATCCACCCGGCCGTAGCCGCGGCAGCCCAGGGCCTGGTAGGCGGCGAGCGCGAGGGACTCCACGTTGGCCACGCGCGTGGGGGACAGGCGCGCGGGGAGGAAGTAGCGCGAGCCGCCCTTGTACTTGGCGTCGTAGTCGAAGCCCTCGCGCGGGGTGGCGATCTCGCAGGTGCCGAGCACCTCCTCGCCGAGGATGCCCACCGTCACCTCACGGCCGCGCGCCATGCGCTCCACGAGGGCCTCGCCCCCGAAGCGGCAGGCCTGGGCCACGGCGGCGGCGAGCGCCTCGGGCTCGCGCACCACCGAGAGGCCCACCGAGGAGCCACCGCACGCGGGCTTCACCACGCAGGGGAAGCCGAGATCGCCGTGGAACTCCAGGGCGCGCGGGACGTCGGCGCGGCCGAGGCGGTAGCCCATGGGCGTGGGGAGGTTGTGCAGACGAAAGAGCTTCTTGGCCATGGGCTTGTTCATGGCCAGCGCGGAGGCCAGCACGCCCGAGCCCGTGTAGGGCAGCCCCATCAGCTCCAGCAGGCCCTGCACCTTGCCGTCCTCTCCCATGCGGCCGTGGAGGGCGTTGAAGACCACGTCGAGCTCGGCCGAGCGCAGGGCGCGGTCCAGCCCGGGACCGGCGAAGATGCGGCTCACCGTGTGGCCGCGAGACTCGAGGGCCGCCACCACCGCCTCACCCGTCTTCAAGGAAATCTCCCGCTCCTCGCCCCAACCCCCCATCAGAACACCGACGCGCTTGCCCATGACTTTGGATTCCTCCTTGTCAGGGGGCTAGAGCACGCGGGATGCCAACGGCGCGTGAGTGCTCGCGTGCTCGCCCGGCCGCTCGAAAGTGCCCTCTTCCCGGGCACTTCGGGACACGGCGCGAGGAGACCCACACGGAGCGAGCGTGTCCGCGAGACCACGCCGTGTCCGGCGAACCACGTTCACCCGAACCAGCGGCCCGAGGTGGGCGCGAAAATGCGCAGCCTGTCGCGCAGGCTCTCGGGGGCACGGGCCTGAATCACGGCGTGCACCTCGTCGGGGCTGTAGGCCTGGCTGAAGTGCATCAGCACCAGGGCCTCGTTACGGAAGCGCTCCGCCCGCGCGAGGATCTCATCCAGGTGGATGTGCAGGCGCTCCTGCGCATCCTGCACCGTGCGCCTGGCGTCGATGAACGTGCACTCCAGGATGAGCACCCGGCAGTCGAGCAGCGAGGGCGCGGTCTCCAGCACGTGCGAGAGCGTGTCGGTGGCATAGGCCAGCTCCAGCCGATCCACCTCGTCGAACAGGGGCTCACCCGCCTGGCGCCGCCGGCCGATCTCCGCGGGGGGCAAGCTCTGGAACTCGGGCTTGAGCTTCGAGACGCGGCGGAAGAACTGGTAGCAGAGCGAGGGCACCTTGTGGTGCGTGCGGAAGGCGCGCACCCACAGCCCATGCCCGAGGTGATGCGTATCCCCCGGGTGCATCGGCACGGTCTCGATGTCCGTCTCGGTCCGGTGCAGCCGCCCCTGTACCGCAAGGGCCTCGCGCACGGGCGCTTCGATCTCCGCGGGAAGGAACACCTGCGGAGGCGCCTTGCCGATGAGCGTGCGGATGCCGAGCAGCGACCCGAGCGCGCTCGCGTGGTCGGAGTGGCCGTGGCTCAGGAAGATGCGGTCCGTCCCGGCGAAGGAGCGGATGGGCACTCCGGCATCGAGCACCACCCCGAGCTTCCGGCACCTGCAGCGACGTGTACACGCCGCCGACCGAAATGCCTCGAACCGTATAGGGCCCCGCGCTGACCTCGGTGAGCATCCCGCGAAGTTAACCGGTGGCCCGCACGGGCTCCAGCAGCCAAGAACGCCGTGACGGCGATGCGAGGGCCCTTGACGGGGTGTCCGCGCGTCCCAAGGTTGCGCGGGTGGATTCCCAACACGAGGCCCTGGTTGAGCTCGGGCGGGCGCTGCGCGACTCGGGCTACCGCTTCACCACGGTGACGCCGGAGACGCACCGCCGCGTCAACGCCCGCCCCTCCGCACGAGAGGCCCGTTCACCACGTGACGTGTTCGGCTGGAGCCGGCCCTTCACTCCGGACGTGCTGCCACCGCGCCTGCTCGGGTTGCTGGAGCGCGCGGACATGCTGGAGCCTCAACAGGACGGCCGGCTGCGGAGCCTCGTGCGCTACTCCAGCCTGGGGGAGGGGCTGTACCTCCACGAGGCGTACCCCACCACGCACCCGGACTCCGTCTTCTTCGGGCCGGACACCTACCGCTTCGCGGCACTGCTGACGCGGGTGCCCGGCCGCTTCCGGCGCGCGGTGGACATCGGCTGTGGCTCGGGCGCGGGGGGCCTGTCCCTGGCGGGCCGGGTGGAGTCGCTCGTCCTCTCCGACGTGAATGCCCGGGCGCTGCGCTTCGCCCGCGTCAACGCCGCCCTCAATGGGGCCACTCACGCGGAGGTGCTCTCCAGCGATGGGCTGCGCGGCGTCCCGGGCGAGGTGGACCTGGTGCTGACCAACCCGCCGTACCTCGTGGACGAGGCCTCGCGCACGTACCGTGACGGCGGCGGGCGCTATGGCGTGGAGCTGTCCGTGCGCTTCACCCGCGAGGCCCTCCAGCGGCTGTCTCCCGGTGGCACGCTGGTGCTCTACAGCGGAGCGCCCGTGGTGGATGGGGAGGACCAGTTGCGCGCGGCGCTCACGCCGGTGCTCGCCGAGTCCGATGCCCGGGCCCACTACGAGGAGCTGGACCCGGACGTCTTTGGCGAGGAGCTGGAAAACCGCGCCTATAAGGACGTGGAGCGCATCGCCGTGGTGTCGCTCGTGGCCACGCGCCCGGCGTGATGCACGCCGCGCTGCCTCCCGCGAGGTGGAACTGCTCCAACGGCACCGCCACGGGCCAGCGCCCGAGCGCCTGGAGCAGCGCCTCCACCTGAGGAGCGCTCCCGCCCACCCGCACCGCGCGGCGGTACGCGCGGGCCACGCCACGGACGTGACCGGGGTGCTTCCCACACCGCGGCTCGCTGAGGGCGAACGCCGGAGGAGAAGGTTGGCTTGCGAATGGGTCCATCCCCATATTCCCCCCGTGCCCCGTGGCTGGCATCGAGCCGGCCCGGTGGTGGAGAGGGTGTGCACCATGTCTGGCTTCAACGAGCAGGAGATGGCGGGTGAGGCGGTGCCTGGTCACCTGCGTGAGGAGCGAGCGGGCAGGTGGGGCCCCGAGGCCTTGCACCGGATGTTGTTGCGGTTCAACCGGACGCGCCTACGCCCCGCGCTCCCGCATGACGACTGGGAGGACGGCGTGGCCCTGGAGGCGCGGCTGCGCGGCCTGGAAGGGGCCTTCGTCGAGCGCGAGCGCCGGCTGGTCGCCGAGCGGGCGGCCGAGGCCCCCGAGGAGCCCGAGGCTTTCGTCGCCTGGTTCGAATCGCTGAAGCAGACGGGCCCGGGACAAGGGGATCCGCTCTTCCCGTGGCTTGCCACGGAGGCGCCGCTGGAGCCCTTCCGCTGGTTCCTCACGCAGGAGGTGGCGGGCGAGGCGGGCTTCGATGACCTCGTGGCGCTCACGCAGGTGAAGCTGCCCACGCGGGCCAAGCTGGAGCTGGCGCGCAACTACTGGGACGAGATGGGTCGGGGCCGCGAGGAGGCCATGCACGGGCCCATGCTGGAAGAGCTCACGAAGGCGTTGGAGCTGCACCCCACGGACGAGGACACGGTGTGGGAGGCGCACGCGCTGGCCAACCTCCTGTGCGCGCTCGCGTCCAACCGCCGCTACACGTACCAGTCGGTGGGGGCGCTCGGCGTGGTGGAGCTGACGGCGCCCGGACGCGCGGCGTGCGTCAACGTGGGCCTGGAGCGGCTCGGCTTCGGCATGCCGGTGCGGCGCTACTACGCGGTGCACTCCACGCTGGACGTGAAGCACTCGGAGGCGTGGAACCGCGAGGTGCTCCAGCCGCTCGTGGCGGCGGACCCGCGCGTGGCCCGGCCCATCGCCGAGGGCGCGCTGATGCGGCTCGCCGCGGGAGCCCGCTGCTTCGAGCGCTATCGCCGCGAGCTGGGACTCATGCTGCCCCAGGCCTGAGGGCAGAGGGCCCAACGCACGACCGGCCAGACGGGCTGTCACGCCCCGCGAGACACCGCTGACAGGATGTCGCGCTCGGTGTGTGTGGCCCCCGGGGAAGAGCCCCCTCTTCCCTCTGGAGTGCCCGTGGCGGAGCCGTTGGTCCCGGCCTTGCTCTGGGGGAGTGCATCCACGCTCCCGTCAGGAGGCCTCCCATGTCCACGATCATCCGCCCCGCGTTCCATGCCCTCACCCTGCTCTGCGCCGCGTGCACATGCCTGGCGGCCGCGTACGCCGTGAACTCGGTGGTGGACGCCTGGCTCCAGCCCCTCCCCTCCTTCCAGGAGCCACCCAGGAAGGCGCGCGCGAAGGAGGAGCTGCCAACACCGCTCGCCCTGGCACCACTCGCCCGCATCCTGGGCCTTCCGGACAAGCTGCGTGAGGAGGTCATCGCCGCCCCGGGAGACGAAAACGGCGAGGCGGTACCGAACACGCTGGGCCTGAAGCTGCTGGGCACGATGGTGGGGGCGAATCCCTCCAACACCTTCGCCTCCGTGTACGAGGGCACCACGCGCCGCACGCGCTCGCTGTGGATGGGCGGCGACATCCAGGGTGCCCAGGTGGTGGCCATCGAGCGCACGCGGGTGCTGCTGATGAACTCGGGGCGGCTGGAGTACGTCAGCGCCACGGCGACGGACGCACTTCCCCCGCCCGTGGAGCCGCGTGCCGCCACGGCGCCGGCCGCGGCGGAACCGAAGCCCTCGGTTGATGTGCGGCAGTTGGGCCCGCAGAGCTACGAGGTCTCGCGCAAGGACCTGGACGTCGCGCTCGCCAACCCCAGCGAGCTGCTCATGCAGGCGCGCGTCATCCCCGCCATGCGCAATGGAGAGCCCCAGGGCTTCAAGCTGTTCTCCATCCGGCAGGGCTCGCTCTACGGCCGCATCGGCCTCCAGAATGGGGACATCCTGCAGCGCATCAACGGGCTTTCCATCGCCAGCGCGGAGCGAGGACTCGAGGCCTTCCAGAAGCTGCGAGAGTCCTCGCACATCGAGCTGGAAGTGGAGCGCAACGGCCAGCCGATGCGCTTGACGTACTCGATGCGCTGAACCGTTGCGGGAATGCAGGAGGGTCCACGCTCGTCTATAGTGGACGGCCACGCATCCTCGATGCGGGTGGTTCACGGTTGAGCAGAACGGCCTCATTCACTGGGGGGATTCACATGTCCGGCGGAACGACACGGGGTCAGGTGACGTCGCAGCAAGGTGGAGCGGACTCGGGCGCTGGCGCTACGAGCAACTATTGGGAAGACGAGAATCTCTCTCTTTCCTTTACGGACAAGGCCCACTTCAGCGTCGACTCGGCCGGTGCCAGGAAGCACAAGCAGAAGGCCAACACTCCCGCTGAATATGTCACTCAGCTCCAGAAGGATCTGGTCACCCTGGGCTATCTGTCATCGGTCTCCAAGTACAGGGAGGGGCTCTATGAAGCCTCGACCCGGCGTGCCGTCTCGAGATTCCAACGCCACGCAGCCAGACCGTATCGACTGCCAGGACCCGACGCCCAGGAACCGAAAAAGCCCGACCTTTCCATCCCCGGCTTGATGAAGGAGGGCCTCCGCGGTGCGGCGGTACTTCCGCTGGCGAATGGTCCCTTCAAGGGGCCAGACACCATGTTCTCTGGCCGCCGCGATGGTGTGTGTGATCATTCCACGGCGAAGGAAGTCCGGAATTGGATCTCCCGAGGTTCCAAGATTCCGGTGGGCCGTTTCCCGCTGCGCGCCATCCGCGTCATCGGCGCTGTTGGCAGACTCCGGCAGGATGCGGCCGAAGCGTGGGAGACGATCGTCGAAGGGGTCACCAAGGCCGGAGGAACACTGGAGGGCGCCTATGGAGACACCACCCGCGTCCTCCAGAAGACGACCAAGAGCGGCACGAGCCGTTACAGCTTTCACTACTGTGGCCGTGCGGTGGACATCAACCAGGCGCTCGGCGGAGGCAAGGGCCAGCGGTACTACGCCGTGCAGGAGACGGTGGACCAGCACACCTACTGGAGAATCTATTGCAAGACCTCGCTCCAGGATGGGACCCAGGGCACGAAGTTCACCAAGGGCCAGGTCAAGTGCCATCTCTTTGCAACGAACAAGCAATACGACATCCCCGCGGGGTATTACATCGATCTCACGGAGATGATCGAGTCAGCGGGAACTTTCGAGCGCATCAAGGCCCAATCGGGTTGGGAGAAGACCTACAACAAGACCGAGTGGTGGCACTTCCAATACAAACTCGACAAGCAAGAGACGTTCTTGGATGAGATGGAGCTCATCGGCTTCACGGAGAAGCAACTCCGCGAAGCGGGCTGGGAGACGGAGGAGATGCTGGATCACCAGCCAGGATGAGCTCTCGGGCCGCCTACTCTCCGAAGGCGAACTCCGCCCGGATCTCCTCGCGAGCCGTAGCGAGAACACGGCCCTTGGCATCCAGGCCCTGAACAGTCACGACAAAGCGTGCCGCGTAGACGTCGGCTCCGGTCTGGGGCTGACGCGACTTCTTGCGCAGCAGGCGGGAGAAGAGCGGCTGCGGGATGAAGAAGCTGCGCACACGCTCCGCCACCGAGGCGATGGCCTCCACCTGTGGCGTCTCCTCTCCCATGGCCAGCACCTTCCGCGGATGCGCCGGAGCGTAGAGCTCGCCCATGGAGGTGAGTGAGCTGCCCTGACCCGCTTCCAGACGGATCCGCAGGCTCTGAAGGTCAGGCTTGGGTTCGGAGTCGATGCGAACCTCACAAACCACCGCGTCGGTGTTCCACTGAGCGCCCCCAGGTCCACCTCCGCCCGCCTTCAAGTCGACGCCCTTCCAGGCATCGAAGCATTGCAGACGGAGGGTGAGCGGGGTGGAGGGTTCCGCCAGAGCGGTGCCCGCCAGGAGCAGGATGCAGATAGCAGTCCATGAGCGCATGGGCGGGGATTATAGACTCCACGGTGGTCACGGACAGGCGGGTAGGCGCCTTTACCAGGAGGCGTACCCACCCCCGTGCCCTGTCAGGAGCGCTTCGCGGCGGCCTTGTTCCCGGGCCACACGGAACGGAGCGTGCCCGAGAGGGCCCGGAGCGCATCGGCCCGGGGGTAGCCGGGGCGCCACACCAGGGCGAGGGTGCGGCTCGGCGTCGGGTCCGAGAAGGGCCGCACCACGAGCTGGCCCAGCCGGTTCTCGATGGGCACCGAGAGCGCGGGCAGCAACGTGACGCCCCCCGCGCCCGACATCACCATCTGCGCCAGGGTGGTGAGGCTGGTGGCCCGGAAGTCCACCTCGCGCGCTCCGATGCGCGTGCACAGCGCGAGCGCCTGTCCCCGGAAGCAGTGGCCATCCTCCAGCAGCAGCACGTTCTCCTCGTCCAGGTCGCGGAACTGCACCTGCTTCTTCTTCTCCAACGGATGTCCGGGAGGCGCCGCGACGACGAAGGGGTCCTCGGAGATGACCGCGTGCTCCACATCCCCCACCTCGGGCACGAGCGCCAGCAGGGCCGTGTCCAGCCTTCCCTCCTGCAGGTCCCGCACGAGCACCTCCGTCTTGTCCTCGCGGAGGCGGAGCTGCAACCGGGGGTACTGCTTCACCAGGGCGGGGATGACCTCGGGCAGCACGTAGGGCGCGATGGTGGGGATGACCCCCAGGCTCAGCGGCCCCGCGAAGGGATCCGACAACCGCGACGCGGCGGACAGGATGTCTCCGGCCTCGGTGAGCACCCTGCGGGCCCTCGCCACCAGCTCCTCCCCGGCGGGCGTCAGCATCACCCGGCGCTTGTCCCGCTCGAAGAGCTTCACCCCCAACACGTCCTCGAGTTGCTGAATCTGCGCACTCAGGGCGGGCTGGGAGACGTGGCACCGCTCGGCCGCCCGCCGGAAGCCCAGCAGGTCCGCAACGGCGACGAGATACTCCAACTGCCTCAGGGAGATGTCGTTCAGG
The DNA here is from genome assembly GCF_049060025.1 of Archangium gephyra. Classification (GTDB taxonomy): domain Bacteria; phylum Myxococcota; class Myxococcia; order Myxococcales; family Myxococcaceae; genus Archangium; species Archangium gephyra_A. The sequence goes on along the minus strand of NZ_JBMEQQ010000002.1, from coordinate 9,469,955 downwards.
GAGGGCATGGCTCTGGGACAACTGATAGCCCCACCCTATCAATCCCATCGGAACGATGTCTTGGGCAAATCAGCGCAACCTCTCTACCTTCCCCCACGTCACAAACGCACTGACGCCACTCGCAGGAGAGAATCGCGTGTCCAATCGTCCCCGCTTGACCACCGAGGCCGGAGCCTCCGGTCGCCGACAACCAGCACTCGCAGACCGCCGGCGCCTCGGGCCCGGTGCTCCTCCAGGACCACCACCTGCTGGAGAAGCTCGCCCGCTTCAACCGCGAGCGCATCCCGGAGCGCGTGGTGCACGCGGTGGGCTCGGGCGCCTACGGCTACTTCGAGGTGACCCACCCGGACATCTCGAACTACACGCGCATGAAGCTCTTCGACACGAAGGGCAAGCGCACCGAGGTCTTCCTGCGCTTCTCCACCGTGGCCGGCTCCAAGGGCGCTCCCGACACCGCCCGTGACCCGCGCGGCTTCGCGGTCCGCTTCTACACCGAGGACGGCAACTGGGACGTGGTGGGCAACAACACGCCCGTCTTCTTCCTGCGCGACGGCATCAAGTTCCCGGACTTCATCCACTCGCAGAAGTACGACCCCTTCACCAACTGCCAGGAGCCCGACAACCAGTGGGACTTCTTCTCCTACTCGCCCGAGGCCACGCACCAGTTCACCTGGCTCTTCGGTGACCGGGGCATCCCCGCCACGCTGCGGCACACGGACGGCTTTGGCTCGCACACCTTCCAGTGGGTGAACGCCAAGGGCGAGCGCTTCTGGGTGAAGTTCCACTTCAAGACGGACCAGGGCATCAAGACGCTCTCCAGCGAGGAGGCGGCGGCCATCGGCGGAAGGGATCCGCAGCACCACCAGCGCGACCTCTACATGGCCCTCGAGCGCGGCGAGTTCCCCTCGTGGACGCTCAAGGTGCAGGTGATGCCCGAGGCCGACGCGCCTGGCTACCGCTTCAACCCGTTCGACCTCACCAAGGTGTGGCCGCACAAGGACTACCCCCTCATCGAGGTGGGCAGGCTGGTGCTCAACCGCGCCCCGGACAACTACTTCGCGGACGTGGAGCAGGCCGCGCTCGACCCGAGCAACTTCGTGCCGGGCATCGGCCCCTCGCCGGATCGCATGCTGCAGGCGCGCCTCTTCGCCTACGGCGACGCGCAGCGCTACCGGCTCGGCATCAACCACACCCGCCTGCCGGTGAACTCGCCCAAGGGCGTCCAGGGGGGCGCGCGCAACTACGGCCGTGACGGCGCCATGGCCTTCGACGGCAACGGCGGGCGCGGCAGGAACTACGAGCCGAACAGCTACAACGGCCCCGCGCAGACGGGCGAGGCCACCGGCCTCGGCGTCTCCCTCACCGGCTCCACGGGCACCTACGTCCCGGTGCGGCACGCCGAGGACAACGACTTCGTCCAGGCCGGTGCCCTCTACCGGCTGATGAGCGAGCCGGAGCGCCAGCGCCTCGTGGAGAACATCTCGGGCAGCCTGTCCCAGGTGAGCCGCGAGGACGTCATCGCGCGATGCATCGCCCACTTCCGCAACGCCGACGAGGAGTACGGCGCGCGCGTGGCCAAGGCCGTCCACGACAAGCGCCGCTCGCGCTGAGCTTCCCTTCCTCCCTTCTCCCCTCTCGAGATCCTCCCCATGAAGACGCAGACCCCTGATTCACAGACGACGATGGACAACGATGTGATGGCGCTGGCGCGGACGGCGTTCCAGCACGCGAGGGCCGGGGAGGCGACCCACCTGGCGTGGCTCGTCGACTCGGGGCTGCCCGTCAACCTGAGCAACGAGAAGGGGGACACGCTGCTGATGCTCGCGAGCTACCTCGGCCAGGAGGGTGCCGCCCGGGCCCTCCTGGAGCGGGGAGCCGACCCGGAGCGGACCAACGATCGCGGCCAGACACCGCTGGCCGGGGTCGCCTTCAAGGGGAACGCCGCCATGGCCCGGCTGCTGCTGGACCACGGTGCCAGGGTCGACGGCTCGGGGCCGGACGGCAAGACGGCCCTCATGTTCGCGGCGATGTTCGACCAGCTGGAGGTGCTCGAGCTGCTGCTCGCTCGTGGCGCATCGCCGGAGCACAAGGACGCCGAGGGCCGCACGGCGCTCGACTACGCCCGCGCGATGGGCGCCCGCGGGACCACGGCGCGGCTCGCGGGGCAGCAGTGACGCGCGAGCAGCACCCCGCCTGACAACGCTTCACACCGGCCACCGCCGCTTGACAAAAAAAGAGGCCACGCGCACTTTGCATCGCGTGAGCTTCTTCAGCGCCACCACCACCACGACGACCACCACCGCCACCCAAACGGCGGGAGTGGACTCGTGCGTGAAGTGAGCTGACGAACGCACGGTCCCCTGCCCCGCCTTCACCGGCCGGGGCGTCCGTGCAAGCGCTCACAGCTCCGACCGGAAGGCCTCTTTCCCGTATCGGAGTACGCAATGCTCGACGCACACGATCACCGTTCCCTCGGCCAGCGCCAGGATCTCTTCCACCTGCAGGAGGAGGCGCCCGGCATGGTCTTCTGGCACCCGCGCGGCTACCTGCTCTACCGGCTCATCGAGAGCCGCGTCCGGCAGCAGATGCAACACGATGGCTTCCTCGAGGTCAGGACACCTCAAGTCCTCGCCCAGCCCATCTGGGAGTGCAGCGGCCACTGGGAGAACTTCCGCGAGAACATGTTCCAGCTCGCCGATGAGGGCGGGCGGCACCTGGCGTTGAAGCCCGTGAGCTGCCCGGGCCACATCCAGATCGTCCAACGCATGGCCCCCAGCTACCGGGATCTGCCGGTGAAGCTGGGCGAGTTCGGGCTCGTGCACCGCAACGAGCCCAGCGGCTCGCTCCAGGGCCTGTTCCGCCTGCGCCAGTTCACACAGGATGACGGCCACGTCTTCTGTGCCGCGGACCAGATGCGCGAGGAGGTCTCCCGCTTCTGCCGCTCGCTCATCTCCTTCTACGCCGGCTTCGGCTTCGAGGGCGTGGAGGTGGCCTTCTCCAGCCGTCCCGCCCAGCGCGCCGGAAGTGACGAGATGTGGGATTTGGCCGAGTCCCTCCTGCTCGAGGCCGCGAAACAAGCGGGGCTCGAATGCGTCATGCAACCGGGCCAGGGGGCCTTCTACGCGCCCAAGCTGGAGTTCGTGCTGAAGGACCGGCTCGGCCGCGCCTGGCAGTGCGGGACAATCCAGCTCGACCTGGTGCTGCCGGAGCGGTTCGACCTGAGCTACGTGGATGGCTCGGGGCAGAAGCGCCGGCCGATGATGCTCCATCGGGCGATCCTCGGAAGTCTCGAGCGCTTCATGGGCATCCTCCTGGAGCATCACGAGGGCGCGCTGCCCGCGTGGCTCGCACCGGAGCAGGTGGTGGTCGCGGCGGTGGGTGAGGCGTCCGCGGACTACGCCGGGCGCTTCGCCGCGAAGCTGCGCGAGGTGGGCTGCCGCGCGAGCGTGGATGTCCGGAGCGAGTCGCTGTCCCGGAAGATCGTCGACGCGCACCATGCCGGGGTGCCGTGGCTCGTCGTGGTGGGCAACCGGGAGGTGGAGAAGAACGCCGTGCGGCTGCGGCGGCGGGACGGCGAGCAGCGCGACCTGCCGTGGGACGAGGCGGTGGCGGCGCTCGTCTCCGAGTGCCGGCTCGCGGCGTCCGCGTGACAGAAGGAGGTGCCGGGCGCCCGTGACGTGTCAGCCACGTCACGGGCGCCCGCGCCCTCCGTCTCACGAGCCTGGAGCCCCGAGGTGGGGATGTGGTTGTGTGCGCCGCCTATGCCAGAGCGCGTGAACAAGATCGCAATCATCGGAGCCGGCTCGGTAGGGGCCACCATCGCCTATGCCGCCATGATCCGGGGCGTGGCCAAGCAGCTCGCCCTCTACGACATCAACCGGGCCAAGGTGGACGCGGAGGTACTGGACCTGAACCACGGGCTGCAGTTCATGCCCATGGCCACGCTGGAGGGCTCGGACGACATCAACGTGTGCGCGGGAGCGGACGTGGTGGTCATCACCGCGGGCGCCAAGCAGAAGCAGGGCCAGACGCGGATGGAGCTGGCGGGCGCGAACGTGGAGCTGTGCCGCTCGCTCGTGCCGCGATTGCTGAAGGTGGCCCCGGATGCGCTGCTGCTGGTGGTGACCAACCCGGTGGACGTGCTGACGTACGTGGTGCAGAAGCTCAGCGGGCTGCCCTCGCGGCGGGTGTTCGGCAGCGGGACGGTGCTGGACTCCTCGCGCTTCCGCTACCTGATTGCCCGCCACCTGAACGTGGCCGTGCAGAACGTGCACGCCTTCATCGCGGGCGAGCACGGCGACTCGGAGCTTCCCCTGTGGAGCCTGGCGACGGTGGGGGCGGTTCCACTGATGCAGTGGTCGGCGCCCGGGCACTCCCGGCTGACGGAGGAGGACCGCACCCGCATCTTCGACAACGTGCGCAACGCCGCCTACCAGATCATCCGCGGCAAGGGTGCCACCAACTACGCCATCGGCCTGGCCACGACCCAGATTCTGGAGGCGGTGCTGAACGACGAGCAGCGGGTGCTGCCCGTGAGCTCGCGGCTGGAGGGCTACCTGGGCATCAGCGACGTGTGCATGAGCGTGCCGAGCATCGTCAACTGCACGGGCGTGGAGACGGTGCTGGAGGTGCCCCTCAACGACACGGAGCGCGAGGGCCTGAAGCGGAGCGCGGACACCATCCGCCAGGCCATCCGCACCCTGGGCTTTTGAGCCTCCCGCGGCGGCGGGCGATGAGAGCAGGACGCATCCGCGCGCTTCGCGCTAGCCTGCGTCGACTCCTCCAGGAGCCCCTCATCGTGACTTCCCGCCGCCTCCCTCTCGCGTGGCTCTTTCCCCTCGTGCTGCTCACCGTCTCCGCCTGCCGGAACGAGCGCCCACCGGCGCCCCCTCCGGTGAGCACGCCCGTGTCCGGTTTCGAGGTCGTCCAGAGCTGGCCGCATGATCCCAACGCCTATACGCAGGGGCTCGTCTACCGCGACGGCAAGCTGTACGAGGGCACGGGCCTCAATGGCCAGTCGAGCCTGCGCGAGGTGGAGCTCGAGACCGGCGCCGTCCTGCGCCGGCACGAGCTGGAGCGGCAGCACTTCGGCGAGGGGATCGCCCTCTTCAAGGGCAGGCTCTACCAGCTCACCTGGCGCTCACAGGTGGGCTTCATCTACGACGCCGCCACCTTCCAGCAGGTGGGCCGTTTCCACTACGCCACCGAGGGCTGGGGCCTCACCGACGACGGCACGTCGCTCATCATGAGCGATGGCAGCAGCACCCTGCGCTTCCTCGACCCCGCCACGCTCGCGGTGCAGCGCACCCTCCGGGTGACCGATGCCGCCGGCCGGGACATCCCCCTGCTCAACGAGCTGGAGTTCGTGAAGGGTGAGATCTACGCGAACGTGTACATGCAGGACGACATCGCCCGCATCGATCCGGCCACCGGACGGGTGACCGGGTGGATCGATCTCTCCGGGCTGCTCCCCCCCGAGGAGCGCACCGGGACCGAGAACGTGCTCAACGGCATCGCCTACGACGCGGCCCGCGACCGGCTGCTCGTCACCGGCAAGCTCTGGCCCCGGCTCTTCCACATCCGGCTCGTGCCCAGGTAGTCCTCCTCCTCACCCTTTCGCACTCGCACCTTCACAGCGAGAACGGAAAATTGCGGATTGACAGGACGGCTTATTTTATCGGAAAGTGAGGAAGTGCTCGACACAACCGTCGAGCCGGAAGGAACCGTCATGCGCACTCGTCGTCTGGTTTCCATCCTCCCCCTCATGCTCCTCGGGAGCGCCTGCAGCGTCGACAGCACCGAGCTCGACACCCAGGGCACCCAGGACAGCAACCTCTCCGCCAGGGCCGAGGGCCGGGGTCTGGAGCAGCTCAAGGCGCAGCGTCCGGACTTCTTCCGGGGCGCGGGGGAGGTGTCGCTCAAGCGCGCGCTGCGCGATGAGAAGGGCCTGACGCACGAGCGCGTGTCGCAGCGCTTCCAGGGCGTGCCCGTCTTCGCCACCGAGGCCATCCTCCACCTCGACGCCAACGGCGCCGTGGCCTCCGTCACCGACCGTCTCGCCCGCGATCTCAAGGTGAACACCACGCCCAAGCTCCGGGCGGCCGAGGCCGAGCAGATCGCCGTGGCCCAGGTGGGCGGCTCGCGGGCCCTCACGGCCAACCCGAAGTCGGACCTGCAGATCCTCACCGAGAGCATTGGCAATAGCGCCCGCCTGACCTGGCGCGTGCAGCTCGAGAGCGTCTCGGCCGAGGACGTGCCCTCCATGATGAACTTCTTCATCGACGCCCATACGGGTGAGATCGTGAAGCAGTTCGACAACCTGATGACCGGCCGCAACCGCAACACCCACACCGCCAACAACCGCACGACGCTGCCCGGCTCGCTGGTGCGCAACGAGGCCTCGGGCCCGTCGAGCGACGCGGTGGTCAACGCGGCCCACGACAACGCGGGCATCACGTACAACTACTACTTCAACACCTTCGGGCGTGACAGCTTCAACGGCGCTGGCGCCCCCATCACCTCCACCGTCCACTACAGCCGCAGATACGTGAACGCGTTCTGGAACGGGACGCAGATGGTGTACGGCGACGGCGACGGCACCCAGTCCGGCCCGCTGACGGTGCTCGACGTGGTGGGCCACGAGCTCACCCACGCCGTCACCAGCTACTCCTCGAACCTCGTCTACTCCAACGAGTCGGGCGCCCTCAACGAGGCCATGTCCGACGTCTTCGGCGCCGCCATCGAGGCCTACCGCGACGGCGCCGTCAGCGCCAACACCTGGAAGATCGGCGAGGAGTGCTGGACGCCGGGCACCGCGGGCGATGCGCTGCGCTACATGAACGACCCGGCCCTGGCGGGTGACTACGACTACTACCCCACGCGCTACACCGGCACCTCCGACAACGGCGGTGTGCACTGGAACTCGGGTATCGCCAACCTGGCCTTCAAGCTGATGGTCACCGGCGGCACGCACCCGCGCGGCAAGACGAGCAACGTGGTGCCGGCGATCGACTCCAACGCGGTGCTCAGCATGCAGAAGGGCGCGGCCATCTTCTACCGCGCCAACACGGTGTACCTGACGCCGGGCAGCACCTTCTCCGAGGCGCGCGCGGCCACCGTCCAGGCCGCCATCGACCTGTACGGCGCGGGCTCGGCCGCTGTCACCTCCGTCAACGAGGCTTGGAACGCCGTGGGCGTGCCCGTGCCCCCGAACTGGACCGTGCTCACCACCCTCAGCAACGTGTCGGGCGCCACGGGCAGCAAGACGAACTTCAGCTACGTCACGCCTGCCGGCGCGACGGCCATGCGCTTCGCGACCACCGGCGGCACGGGTGACCTCGACATGTACGTGAAGTTCGGCAGCGCGCCCACCACCTCCAGCTACGACTGCATGTCCGCGGGTGCGACCAGCGCTGAGAGCTGCACCATCATGGGGGCCAAGCAGGGCACGTACTACGTCCTGTTCGACGGCTACTCGGCCTACTCGGGCGTCACCTACACGGTGAGCTTCCGGGCAGTAACTCCGGGCAGCACCGAAGTCCTCACGCCGGCGCGGCTACCTCCTGGTGGCCGCGCCGGTTGTCTTTTGACGGTGGGAGCGCGTTACGGAACGACCTCGCAGCCGCAGCCGCACTCGTCGAAGAACCCCTGGGTGTTTCCTTCGCAGATGAAGGTGATGGCGGCGCACGCGTCGGGATCCCTCGAGACGTAGTCCCGGTTGGGATCGTTGTAGTCGCAGGCCTGCGGCCGCTGCTTCTGGCAACCGCATCCGCACTCGTTGAAGAACGGGGCGAAGCCCTCCTTGCAGGTGAAGCGGATGGCGGCGCACTGGGCGGGGTCGCGGGAGACATATTTGTAGCCCGGCTCCCGGCCCGTGCAGGCTTCGGGATTCTCCCTCATGCAGATGCCCCCACAATCGGCGCCGCCCTGGTTCGGGTCACAGCTGTCATTGGGATCGTCGATGCAGGCATAGCCCTCGGCACAGGGGATGCCGGCGAAGCCACCGCAGAAGTCTCCCTCGACTTCATGGGCCTGAAGTGCGACCTGCTGCTGGGCATCGGCGGTGGGAACACACCCCACGCCACAGAGCGTTGCGGCGACGACGAGGACGCTGCACCACATCAGACGAATCGACATCCGGGACCCCCTCCTTTGGACTGCGCAGGAGGATGAGGGCGGGGGATGCACTCCGGGAGCGGACTGGCAAGCAGGCAAGGGCTCGTGCTCCCAGGTCTGACCGGGGGGCCGCCCTCTGTTCACTCCTGATGACGCAGGGCGCCAGCACGAGAGGCGCGACAGCCCACGCCCGCCGCTGGCACTCTCGCGCCCCCATGAGGAAGCCCATCCATGTCGAGGAGTCGCCCGTGAGCAAGCCGCTCGAGCTGGTGACGATCCCCGCCCCTCCGTCCGAGTCTCGCGTCCGCCGCGACGCCCGCTTCGCCACCCCCGGCGAGAAGCGCACGCGCTATCACCTGCCCGAGTCGCTCGAGTCGTCCTCGCCCGTTGGCTACCGCACACGTGTCTCGCTCTCCACGGAGGAGGCCGGCACGATGCTGTCGCTGCTCTCGCTGCCGAGGCCGTCCCGCTTCGTGCCGGGCCCCGCCCTCACCGAGCGCGAGCTCTTCGAGGAGTGTTCGCTCGGGGTGCTCTCCGCGCGGCAGTCCACCAACTTCCGCGGGCAGCGGGAGGTGTTGCTCGGCCCCAAGGACTCCGAGCAGGCGGCCGCGCTGCTGAAGCGCATCGGCCGCAAGGAGGCGCCCGTGCTCGACGGGGCCGCCTGCACCCATGTGGTGCTCGCGCGCCCCTACCGCACCCCCTTCACCTTCCTGCTCACCTTCGTCGGCCACAAGCCGCTGGCCAGCCTCGTCACCGTGCCGCTGCGCGCGTGGGCCAAGCGCTTCCGCCACGCGGATGACATCCCCACCATCGGCTACCTCAAGGAGCTGCACCTCGGCGTCCTCGCGGATGCCATGGAGCGCGCGGCGGTGATTGCCTCGGCGGGGACGCGGCGCGCCCAGGTATTCCTCGAGCCCTTCGAGCAGCCCTCGGACGCGGCGGCCCTGCGGGAGCTGGAGGCCCTGGTGGGCCTGACGTCCGCGGAGCGCGCGGCGGGTTGGCGCATCTCGCTGGTGGCCCAGGTGGGCCATGCGCCCGAGGAGGAGCGCGTGCCCATGGAGCGCACCACGGCCCGGCGCCTGGGCGCGGCGCTGCTCGCCCTGCGCAGCGAGCGCATCCAGCCCGGCGTCAACGCCGAGCCGAGTGCCCCTCCCGCCTATCAGGCGCGGCAGCCCCTGGATGTGCCCGAGGAGCTGACGGTGCAGGCGGGCCGCGCGGCCTACAACGCCTTCGCCCGGTTCACCGGCGTGTCCCGCGAACGGGCCAAGGAGCTGATGCTGCTCGAGCGCATCGACGTGCTCACGCCCCACGGCAAGGAGCGGCTGCGCGCGGTACGCGAGGAGCTGGAGCAGGTCACCGACAAGCTCATCGCCCGGCTGCCGCTGTGGGCGGACCTGGCGCTCGGGCGTGCGCTCTCGCGCAACAGCGCGCGCGGGCGGAAGGCGTTCGCGCTCGCGGGCCAGCGGATTTACGTCGGAGGGTTGTCCCGCCGCGAGGTGGAGCAGTCGGGGTTGTCCTTCGCCCACGCGGTGCGGGCCTTCGGCGCGGCGGCCGCTCGCGGTGCGCTCGTCGCCGAGGTGGCCGGCACCACGGAGATTCCCGAGGGGTGTGATCTCCGCGGCGGCGTGTGTCTGATGGCGGGTCCGGTGAACCAGAACGACATCGGCAAGCAGTTCTTCGGCGGCAAGGACCTGCTCGATCAGGCCTTCGCCGGGCGAGTGCCGACGAGCCTGCTGGTGTGGACGTTCAAGGCCAAGACGGTGGCCGATCCCATCGGCAACGAGCAGCAGTTGCTGGACGCCGCACGCAAGGGCGCGCTCGTGGATTTGAGGCCGGGGCCGCACGAGGTGGTCACGGTGCGCCAGGGGACGGCGCTCGGGCCCATGCGTCAGCGGGCCGGGCAGGTGAATGCCGAACGGGCCTTTGGCGACGTGGGCAATTTCGTCACCGACCCCGAGGGCCGCGAGATTCCTGGGAACAGGGGCACGGCGTGGCCCTCGGACCAGGCGGACGCGCCCTTGTGGCCCGGGGGCTCGCGGTAGGGTGTGACTGGTTCAACCCGGGGCCCGTGGCACCCTCACCCTGTCCCTCTCCCGAAGGGAGAGGGGAAGTGGGGTCAGCGGGTCTCGGTGCTGGCCTTCGCGGACGGGCGGGGGGTGGTGCTGTTCGCCATGCTGTTCAGGTAGTTCAGCGACATCTTGAGCTGGTAGTCCGTCAGCTTCGCCGCCACGTCCCAGTCGCGCACGCTCTCGGGCAAGCCCTTGGGCTTCGCCACCGCTTCGGACTCGCTCGCCACCGCCGGCTCCGCCTTGAAGTGCCGGTCCAGGTCCTTCTCCCGCGGCTGATCCTTCGCGCCCTTCCCTCCCGGCGCCTCCGGCACCCAGTAGTCCGGGGTGATCCCCTTCTCCTGGATGCTCCGCCCCTTCGGCGTGTAGTAGCGCGCGATGGTCAGCTTCAGTCCCGAGCCGTCCTCCAGCTCGATGATCGTCTGCACGCTCCCCTTCCCGAAGGTCTGCGTGCCGAGGATCGTCGCGCGGCCGTAGTCCTGCAGCGCTCCCGCGACGATCTCCGACGCCGAGGCGCTCCCCGCGTTCAACAGCACCACCAGCGGGTACTCCGGCTCCGTGTCCCGGTCCTTGCTCAGCTCCTCGGTCGCGCGGCCGCCCTTGCGCCCGCGCGTGCTCACGATGGGCAGGTTCCCCGGCAGCCACAGGTCGCTCACCGCCACCGCCTGGTCCAACAGCCCACCCGGGTTGTTGCGCAGGTCCAGCACCGCCCCGCGCAGCGGCTTGCCCCCGTTCTGCTCGCGCAGCCGGTCCAATTCTTTGCGCAGGTAGAGCGCCGTGCGGTCCTGGAAGTTCTTCACCTTCAGGTGGGCGATGCCCCCGTACAGCGCGCCTTCCACCGAGATGATGCGGATGTGGTCCCGGATGATGGCCAGCTCGCGCGGTGCGTTGAAGCCCTCGCGCATGATGGTCAGCAGTACCCGCTTGCCCGCCGGGCCCCTCATGCGCTGCAGCACCTCGGGCACGCCCATCCCCTGGATGTTCGCGCCGTCGATGGCGACGAGCTCGTCCCCCGCCCGGATGCCCGCTCGCGCCGCGGGGGTGTCGTCGATGGGCGCCACCACCACGATGCCCTCGCCCTTGCGCGCCACCTCGATGCCCAGCCCTCCGAACTCGCCGGAGGTGTCGATCTTCATCTCCTTGAAGACGTCGGGCGGCATGAAGACGGTGTGCGGATCCAACGTCTCCAGCATTCCCTGGATGGCGCCGTACATCAGCTTCTTGCCGTCCACCGGCTCCACGTAGTTGTTCTCCACGTACGAGAGCACCCGGGCGAACACCTCGAGTTGCTCGTACGTGGTGGTGTTCGGCGGGGGGGGCACGCGTCCGTCCGCCCGCGCCACGGGAGCCAGGAGCAACAGGCCCGCGGCCAGTGCCGCGCGCCAGGAGTGCAGGGAGCGCATGGGCCCCGAGTCTAGCACCCGGCCCGCCCCCCGGCCCTCCTACAGCCCCGCGGCGTTCGCGAACTGCACCAGTTCCGACACCAGCTCGTTCGGCCGCTCGACCTGCGGAATGTGGCCGAACTGCTCCACCACCCTCACCCGCGAGTGCGACGGCAGGTGCGAGCGGAAGAAGTCCAGACTCTGCCGCGGCAGCAATTTCTCACTCCCACCCCACACGCACAGCACCGGCATGGCGAGCGACTGGAGCACCTCGGGCTTGAGGTACTCGCGCGTGGCCAGCGCGTCCGCGCTCAGCGCCTTCACCGCGGGAGTCGAGTAGATGCCCCGCACCATGTCGGCCAGCAGCATCATCATCATGGGCGGACGGTGGAAGAGCCGCCGGGTGAGCGCCCGCGACTGCTCGGCCGTGCGCACGTCCATGGCCTGGAGCACCTCCACGATGAGCTCGTGCCCCACGTCCGCGCCCGCGGGCGCCACCAGCCCCAACGCCTTCACCAGCTCGGGGTGCTCGGCCGCCAGCTGCACGGCCAGGGCACCGCCCAGCGAGTTGCCCACCACGAAGGCCGGGCTCCCCACCACCGTCCGGCTGTACTCCGCCAGCATGTCGTACTGGCCGCGCACGCACGTGGGCCCGAGGCAGTATTCCGGCGAGAAGCCGTGCCCCGGCAGGTCCACCGCCAGCACCCGCTCGAAGCGTTTCGCCAGCCCGAAGAAGATGCGCGCGAAGCCGTTGGCCGTCCCGCCCAGCCCGTGCACCAGCAGCACCGGCGGCCCCTTGCCGCTCCCCTTCAGCTCGTAGTGGTGCAGCCGCTGTCCGGCCACGTCCACCATGTTCGACCGCACCCCGCGCGCCACCAACATGCGCCGGGTGACTTCCTGGAGTCCTGAAATGAGATCCACGGCCGGAGCTTAATGGTCTCCATGCCGCACCGCATCATTTCTGAGCGCCATCCTTCCACGAGTGGACGCCCGGGAGCCCGGAATCCGGACAATCAGCCCTGGAGCGGGATGCGCCGGCCCTCGTCCGCGCTGCGCACCGCCGCCTGGATGACGCGGATGACCTGGCCCGCGCTCTCCGCCGTCACGGGCACCGGCCCCTCGCCCGCGATGGCCGCGGCGAGCTGCCGGTAGAACGCCTCGTAGCGGCCCGGCAGGCCCGGCGCGTTCCCGCCGAGGCTCAGCCGGCCGGAGCGCTCCGGAGGCTCGACGCCCCAACCCGCCATGTCCGGCCGGAGCCCCGCCCCGAGCTGCTCCTCCTGCGGGTCCAACCCGTACTTGTGCCAGGCGTCCGCCTCGCCCTGCAGCACGAAGCGCGGCCAGGGCTCGTGCACCACCGAGCCCGAGTGCAGCAGGACGCGCAGCTCGCCATAGCGCAGCACCAGGTGGAACCAGTCCGTGGCCCGCGCGCCCGTCCGCTGCCGGCCGAGGTCCGCGCTGATGGACTCGGGCAGCCCGAAGAGTTGCAGGGCCTGATCGATCAGGTGCGATCCGAGATCCCACAGCGAGCCACCGCCGGGAACGTCCTCCTCCTTCCAGCGCGCCTTCACCCGCGGCCGGAAGCGATCGAAGTGGCTCTCGAAGCTGAACAACCGGCCGAGCCGTCCCTGCTCCAGCAACTGGCGCACGGTGAGGAAGTCCCCATCCCAGCGCCGGTTGTGGAAGACGGTCAGACACAGGCCGCGCTCGCGGGCCAGCGCGTCCAGCCGCGAGGCCTCGGCCGCATCCAGGGTGAAGGGCTTCTCCACCACCACGTGCTTGCCGGCCAGGAGCGCCCGCTCCGCCAGCGCCGCGTGCGTGTCGTTGGGCGTGGCGATGATGACCAGCGCCAGCGACGGATCCGCCAGCAGCTCGTCCTGGGAGAGCACGCGCACGCCCGGCCAGTCACGCGAGACGTCCGAGGCCCGGCGGGTGGCGACCGCCGCCAGGGTGAAGGCGGGCTCCGCGGCGAGCAGCGGCGCGTGGAAGCGCGCACCGGACAGGCCGTAGCCGATCAACCCCGTGCGGATGGGAGCGGTCATCGCGCCAACCAGGGGGAAGGGTCCACCGCCTGTCCGGCGCGGCGGATCTCGAAATACAGGTAGGCGCCCTTGAGCGAGCCCGTGTCACCGACCTCGCCCACCACGTCCCCGGCGGCGACACGGGCACCCACCTCCTGGGCCACGGAGGACAGGTGCGCCACCAGCGTGTGGTAGCCGCCCCCATGGTCCAGGATGAGCAGGTTGCCGTAGCCGCGCATCCATCCCGCGTAGGCCACGGTGCCCTTGGCCACCGCCTTCACGGGCGTGCCCGCGGGCGCGCGGATGTCCACGCCCTTCTGCACGGTGACGGTGTTGAAGCGCGGGTTCACCACCTTGCCGAAGCCCACCTCGATGAGGCCCGGCGAGGGGAAGGGCAGCTTGCCCTTGAGCGCGCCGAAACCGGACGCGGCCGGGCCCTCGTTCAGGTCCTGGATGACGCGGGTGAGGTCCGCGTCCGCCTGCTCCAGCTCGCGCACCATGCGCCGCGCCAACTCCGCCTCGCCCTTGATGGAACCCACCACCTCCTCGAGCGCCCCCTGCTGCGCCCTCGCCAGCGCTGCCTGCTCGCGCAGGAAGCCCAGGCGCACGTCCAGCGAGCCCTGCAACCGGCGCAGCTCGGCCGCCGACTGGCGCCGCAGGCGTGCCACCCGCTGCACCGTGCGCAACAACCTCAAGTCCTCCTCGAGCGTGGCCTTCAGCGCGCGCGAGCGCCACACCATGGCGGAGAAGTCCTTCGCGCTCAGCAGCACCTCCAGCGGCCGGCGGCGCATCAACCGGTACATGCCCCACAGCCGCGGAGACAGCCGGCGCAACTGCCCGCGCAGCATCTCCTGCGTCACCTCGTCCTCCTGCTCGGCGACGGCCAGCCGCTTGCGGAAGACGGCCAGGTCGCGCTCCAGCGCCTTCACCCGCTGCGAGCTGGTGGCCGCCCGCTGCTCCACCATCTCCAGCACCTCGAGCGCGGACACCTTGCGCGACTCGATGAGCGCGAGCGCCGCCCGCTGTGTGGACAGCTTCTCGCGCACCGCCTCCCGCTCGGCCGCCTCGTCCAGGGCGGGAGGTGGCTCCGCCGCCCCTTCCTGGGCGGACGGCGGGGGAGCCGCGTCCTCTTGAGCGAGGACCGCGCCACCCCACAGCAGCAGTGAGAGGAGGACGAGCCGGCTCATACCCGCAGGAAGCGCCCCACCGCGATGAAGCTGCCGCCCAGTCCCAGCGCACAGCCCGCCGCCACCAGCTCCAGGGCGATGCCAGGATCCAGCAGCGGCACCATGCCGCCGGGCCCCACCAGGAAGGAGAAGAGCGAGGCCAGTCCCGGCCCCGCCAGCCGCTCGAAGGTCACCAGTCCCGCCAGCGCCACCCCGGCCCCGAGCAGTCCCTGGAGGAAGCCCTCGATGAGGAAGGGCGCCTTGACGAAGCGGTCCGTGGCGCCCACCAGCTTCTGGATTTCAATCTCCCCGCGCCGCGCGTAGATGGCGAGCTGGAGCGTCGCGGACACGATGACCACGGTGGCCAGCAGCACCACCGCGAAGGCCACCCACCCGCCATAACGCAGGGCCTTGGAGATGGCCGAGAGCCGCTCCACCGCCTCCTCGCCGTAGTCCACGCCGGTGACGCCGGGCATGGCGCGCAGTTGCCGCGCCAGGGCCTTCAGGGCACCCGGGGTGCGCCGCTCCGGGGGGACCTCCAGCTCCAGCGAGGGCGGCAGCGGATTCTCCGGCAGGTGCGCCAGCGACTCGCCCAGGTCGCCCAGCTCGGTCGCCAGACGCGCGAGCGCGGCCTGAGGGGGAACCAGCACGGCCCGGCCTCCGCTGGCGGTCACCATCCGCTCGCGGAGCACCTCGGCGCCCTCTTCGTCGAGCTCGGGGGACAGGTACACCGTCACCTGCACCTCGCCGCCCAGCGAGCCGATGAGCGCATCCACCATCCGTCCCGTGGCCTGCGCGAGCCCGGCGGCGAAGAGGGCGATGGCGATGGTGGTCACCGCGACGAAGTGGATGAAGGGCGCATGCCGCAGGCCCGAGGCCGCCGAGCGCCAGAAGTAGGCCGCCTTCGCGATGACGCTCATCCCGCGGCCATCCGCCGGGCGGCCTTCACGCCGTCCTCGTCCGACACGATGAAGCCGTTCTCCAGCCGCAGGGTGCGCTTCTGGTAGCGGGTGATGAGGCTGGTGTCGTGGGTGGCCACCATCACCGTGGTGCCCCGCGCGTTCACATCCATCAGCAGATCCATGATCTCCAGCGTGAGGGCCGGGTCCAGGTTGCCGGTGGGCTCGTCCGCCAGGAGGATGGTGGGGTCGTTGACGAGCGCCCGGGCAATCACCACGCGCTGCTGCTCACCACCGGAGAGCTTCAGGGGCATGGAGCTCGCCTTGTGCTGGAGGCCCACCAGCTTGAGCATGCGATGCACGCGCTCGCGAGCCACGGAGCGGGGCACGCCCAGCACGTCGAGGGCGAAGGCCACGTTGTCCTCGACGGTGCGGTGGGGCAGCAGCTTGAAGTCCTGGAACACCACGCCGATGTTGCGGCGGAGGTAGGGGACGGCCGACTCGCGGATGCGCGCGATGTTGCGCCCGCCCACGAGAATCTGTCCCTTGGTGGCCTTCTCCCCGCAGAAGATGAGCTTCATGAGCGTCGTCTTCCCGGCGCCCGAGGGCCCGGTGAGGAAGACGAACTCGCCCTTCTGCACGTGCAGGTTGATGTCCGAGAGGACGGGCGGATCGCCTGGGTAGGCCTTGTAGACGTGGAACATCTGGATCATCGGCGGGTCCGATTATGGCCTCGTCGGCGCAACCTGGCCACGTTGCGGAACGTGGCTGCCCGTTGGACCCGGAGTGAGACCCCCACCTCGCCGTCCCGTGTGCGCTGGGTCTGCCTGCTCGCCAGGCAGGCGCTGGCTGCACGAGGCATCCAGTGCAGCATGTCGCGCAAGGGCAACCGCTGGGACAACGCCGTGGTGGAGAGCTTCTTCAGCAGCTTGAAGTTGGAGTGTCCGCCAAGCAGGCCTCCTCATAATCCCACCGTTCCTGCTCCCGCCCGGCATCGAGTACCAGGCGGAGCGACTCAAGGGGAACGGAGGGAGGCACATCGACGGCGATCAATCTTGGCAGGTGGCTCTGCTCCACCGAGCACCCCTTGTGCTCGAAGAGCGCGCGTACGGCGGGCACGTCGGCCGCTTCGGAAATGGCGAGCCTGAGCGTGCTGTGTCCCGAGGGGTGGACGACCGCCTGGAAGCAGAAGGCGCCCTCTTCTGGGGTGGCGGAGACGACGTCTCCCAGGGCGACTCCCGTGGCGAAGAAGGGGATGTTGTCCACCTGGAAGAGGCCCTCGCCTTTGGGCAGGGCCCACAAGCTCTCGACGGAGGCGGGTGGATAGCCGTCCTCATCCTGCTCGAGCTGGAAGAGGACTTTGACGTGCCGCTCGGAGCCGGCGCCCTTCATGGCGAACGAGACTTTCGGGGCGCCTCCGGAACCTTGGCGCCCTTCTTGAGGTTGCAGTCACGGCACAGCACCTGTCCGTTATCCGGATCCCCGCGTCCTCCCTCCACTCGTGGAATGACGTGGTCCACATGTGTTTCGTTAACAGGAGGGGTGACGCCTGTCTTGTGCTGCTCGGCGGGAACGGTCTCGATATCGC
This sequence comes from Archangium gephyra, assembly GCF_049060025.1. Taxonomy (GTDB): domain Bacteria; phylum Myxococcota; class Myxococcia; order Myxococcales; family Myxococcaceae; genus Archangium; species Archangium gephyra_A. Next base: position 9,452,721 of record NZ_JBMEQQ010000002.1, on the reverse strand, counting down.
AGTTCTCGCAACGCGTCTGCCCCTGATTGCGATCGGCGTTATCCTTCTTGACGATCTTCTTGCCTGTCCTGGTGAAGGGCAGCCCCTTGCGGTTCTTGGACGCGACTCCAGGAGCGTGGTCGGCGGGTGCTGCGCTCTCTTCCTCCGAGAGGCGCTCTTGCAGTAGCGGCGCAGGCTGTGAGCGCCACGAGTCCTCCGCATGGGCGGCTTTTGAGCCCAAGGCCCCCAACACCAACAGGAGAAAGAGTGGAACTGCTCGCGCAACGGCGGCAACCGACATGGAACCTCCCGAACGCAGGTGGTGAGTGGTGGTGCGCTCCAGTTCGAGTCTGTCGGCCAGCTCCGACACGACGGTGTCCGGGCCGGTCATTGCCAGCAGCACGCACGCTCGGCGCGCTACTCGGTGCGTCCGTCTCCTCATCCACCCACCTTACCCGGTCTCCTCGTCTACCCAACCTACCCACTGGCCTCGATTATGTTGAAAAACTTGTCGGACACTCCACTAGCTACGGGAACGTCACACCGTCGAAGAACTCCCCGGTGCCGCCGTCCTGGCTCCACAGCTTCAGGGTGAAGGTGCCGCGCGCCTCCTCCTCCGTCATCTCCACCTCCACCCCGATGAGGCGCGAGTCCCCAGGCGCAATGGGCTCCAGCGGCCACACGCCGAGCGCCTTCCACTCCACGCCGTTGGGGCCCACCAGCACCGCACCAGCAGGCGTCCAGGACGTGCTCCCGTTGTTCTTCAGTTCCTGCCTCACGGCCAGCCGCACCACCTTCCGTCCGCCCTCCACGCGCCCCGTGACGGCTCGGTAGCTGCGGGCCTTCATGGAGTGGAGCGTGTTGCCCGAGCGTGAGGTAACGCTCCTGCTGATGTTCTTGCTGTCAATGCCTCCCTCACCCAGCAACTCCTGAGCGAAGAGGCCCAGGAGCCCCACCTGCCCGCTGCACTCCGCCTCCAGTCGCGCTTTCTCCACCCCGCACTGCTGGGCGTCCGCCCGCACCTCCTGCTCGCCCTCGCGGGAGGAGGCGAGGGTGCGCGGCTGGCGCGTCACCTCCACCCGCCGCTCGGCCTCGGAAGGGTGCACCACCAGGGTGAAGCTGGCGCCCGCCGGGGCCACGCCGCCCTGGAAGGTGACGGTCACCGGCACGCGCTCCCCCTGCGTGAGGTGGATGCACACCTCGTGCGCCTCGCCGGGCGTGTCCACCGTCAGTTCCAGGTGGCGCGTGCCTGTCTCGCAAGCAGGAGGCGCGGAGGGCGCGGAGGCCTCCGGGGGGGCGGCGAGCAACACGAGCCGCAACAAGGCGGCGGAGGACAACACGGGCATGGGGCGGGGACCTCCCGAGGACGTGGACGGGACCGGAGAGGTGGGCCTCTACCACACCTCCTGCCCGGTCGTGTCCGTCCCACTGCCGGGACGCCCCTACTTGAATCGGTCCACCACCCGCACCTGCACGACGGGGTCCACCATCATCTTTCCCGGCCCGCTGCCGGGCTGGAGCTCGAGGCCCACGTTGTCGTCCGTATCCACCAGTTCCAGGCATACCGGGTACGTCACCCCCAGGGGCGTGCGCGCCTCGGTGAAGCGGCCGTACACCCGCCCCTCTCTGACGTACAGCCGCCCGGAGACCCGGGTCTTGTTGGGCAGCGCGAACCGGCCTCCCCTGCCCCAGCTATCGGACCCCGCATTCCAGTGGCCCCCCAAGAGGACTGGGGTGTCCTCGTACACACGCACGGACCTGCCGCGCACGTCGGACCAGTCGGCGCTCTTCGTTTCCCCCAGGCGGAAGCCGAGCGTGCGCGTCATCGTCTCCAAGGCCTCGGCGGGGCACGCCTGGGGAGGCGGCGCGGGGCGCGCGGGCGGCACCTGCTGCGGGGCGCCCAGGCAGGCCTGGAGGGCGGCGCCGGTGAGGCCGAGACACGCGTTGCGCATGGCGGCTCCCCGGCTCTTGGGGGCCGCTTCGGGCTGGGGGCCGGACGTCTGCGGCTGCGTCTTCACGGGGGCACTGTCCTTTCGGGGCGCCACCGGCGGGGCGGCGGCCGCGGGAGGAGGAGCCTCGGGGGGAGGCGAGGCCACGGCCCGCACAGGTTCCGGCGCGGGCCCCCCGGGCGCCACTTCCTGGCTGGAGCCGAGCCACCAGGCCCCCAACGCCACGGCCAACCCCAGGCCCACCGCCGCCAGCAGCCGCCCCCCGCGCGCCCGGCGCTTCACGGGGGGCCGGGTCTCCGGGTGCAGCGGCGCATTCCAGGCCACGTCCTCCCGGGCCCGCAGCTCCTCCAGCGCCTCGTACAGCGCCACGGCCCCCGGGTAGCGCTCCTCGGGCGTCTTGGCCAGCAGCCGCAGGCACACCGCTTCCACCGCCCGGGGCACGCGCGGGTTGACGAGGTGCGGGGGCAGCGGCGTCTGGTGCAGCACCGCCTCCACGTCCTCGCCCCCGTCCTCGTGGGGCCGGAAGGGGAAGCGGCCCGTCAACAACCGGTAGAGCACCACTCCCAGCGCGTACAGGTCATCTCCCGGCCCGGCCCGGTAGTGCGCGCCCGCCACGCCCGCGTGCGCACGGCCGAAGGCCCAGGCCTCCGGAGCGCGGTAGGGGAGCGTGCCCGGGGGAAACATCCCCTTCGTCAGGGTGGGGTACGCCGGGTGGTAGCCCACCCCGAAGTCCACCAGCACCGCCTGTTCGGTGCTCTCGCGCACCAGGATGTTGGCTTCCTTCACGTCCCGGTGGATGACGCCGGCCTCGTGCGCCACCGCCAGCGCGCGCGCCACCTCCAACACCCGGTCCACCACCTCGCCCACGGTGCGCCCGGGAGCCAGACCCCATTCCTCGAGGGTGGAGCCGACAATCAGCTCCAGCTTCAGCCAGAGGAAGCGGGGCTTGGTGTCGGGCCACTGGCCCGCGCCGAGCTGGCGCGCGAGGTTGGGGTGGCGCAGGCGCATGCCCAGCGACATCTCGCGCCAGGCGCGCGCGGTCCGCTCGGGGCCCTCATCCAGGGGCAGCAGTTTGAGGGCGGACAGGTGGCCCTCGGGGCCGCGCACCCGGTACACGGTGGCGAAGCCGCCGGAGCCCAGCACGGCTTCCACCACGTCCCCGCCAATGCGGGTGCCGGGCGGCAGCGGGGACGTGTCAGGTGGACTCATGGCCCCCTCGTCGCGAAAGGGAACGGCGCGCTCGAGACTGGGGAAAGGAAACGTGCGGACACGCGGGGCCTACCTCCCAGGACCTCAACGTAGCAGGTTGCGTGCCCCGTCCGGGGCGGCAGAATGCGCGCGCCCACCCCGTTCAGTCGTAGTCGACTACGACCGATGTGCGACAAAACCCCACACCACTCATAGTCGACTACGAGTGACGTGCGACAACTCCCCCTCTCAAGCCAGAGCAGTCGACGCGCCCTGCCCATGCGCACGGAGGGGGAGAACTTCGCGGTCCATGGCCGGCGTATGGCCACGGAGTTCTTCCGGATGATTTTCTATTGAGGGGGCGCGAGGATGTGGCTCGGTAACATCATCCATGAGGACCGAGAGATTGACGGCGAGCTGCTGGAGTTGTCGTTGAGGACGCGAGTTGGATGGATCCGGGCGCACAAGGCCGAAGTGGCGCTTGGTACGGTCGTCATCATCGCTGGCGTTGCATTCCGGTTTCTTGCGGCTGAAACCTCAATAATCTCAATGCTTTATATGCGCTGTTGGCTTTAACAAAGACAGGTGTTTGACAGGGGGGGCGCCCCCCCCTACATTGTTTTTTGTCATTCGGTGAGCCCGGCGGGGTGCTTGGCCCCCGGATCGACGTTCGCTAAGCCCGGCGGGGTGCCCGGCTACTGGTTTCGAATTTTTTTCGACACCGGAGTGTCCGCATGGCCCCCACCAATCCCCCCAGTTCGGGTCTAAACCTAAACCACGCCGTTGAACAGGCGGGGGAACTGCTTTGCGATGAGGCGGGGTCGATTGCTTCGCAGCAATCCGCTCCCCCTCCCAAGGGGCAGAATCAAGCGTTCAAGGTCCTCGCTGCACTCCGGTCGATGCCGGGAGCCCGACCCCTTTTCGTGGTTGGGGTGCTTGGCTACCTGCTCTCGAAACTCCCGGAAGGGTTCCTTTGGGGTCCCATCGAAGCTCGCGGCGTTAGCCTGTGGGTCTTCATGGCGCTTGGGTCCTTTGCCGCAACTCTTCTCTTCAGGTTGGCGGTCGGACTCGCGGGTATCATCGCCCCCACTCCCCAGCACTACCTACGCGTGCTTGAGGCATGGCTGCTGTACCGGATGGGATGCATACCACCCGCTGTGTACTTCGAGCATGTGGCCAAGTTGCACGCTACGCGCCTCAAAGGGCACTTCTCTGCAACGCCCCCCTCTGCGAGTCGGGAGGCATCTGTGCTCCGCACGATCCGGTGGAGGATGGTGTCGGAGGCTAAGCGGACTCAGAAGCCGAAGAGAAAGAAGCAAAACCCTAAGCGGAAGAAGACACGCACGGGCGGAATGGGGTCCTGATCTCTTTCCCTGCGCTCTCCCCGCTGAGCCTTAGCGATTGCCCCTTCAGGGCCTCCAGGTGCCCCGCTGGGCATCTTTCGGGGCCTTCGGGGGTTCCGGAGCGGCTCGCTCTCCCGGGGCTCCTGGGGCATTCTGGAGGCCGAAGGGGAACACATGAACCGGCCTGCTGTTTTCGCGCTGCTCTCGGCACTCGTCCTGCTCACTGCCTGCAACAACAAGGACAACGATGGGGGCTGGACGCATGAGCGGCGTGAGTGGCTCCATAGCCTCTGTAAGGGTGGCCCCTCACACTGCGTTTGCTACGTGAGGGAGGTTACGACCACCGTTACTTACAAAGAGTTTGTGCAGCAACACGGTGTAGATCAGGGGGTACTGCTCGCGGCACAGAAGGTGTGCAGTTTGACGGCCCCAAAGGACTGAGCCCCCAGGGCCTCCCGTGTGCCCCGTGCGCGGTCTCTGTCGGCTCCCCTCCGGTGCCCCTGGGGTGCCATTCAAGGCTCCCCCTGGGGAACGAAAAAGACCGGTCCCACCGCGCCCCCATCAAAGGAGATGGATGGTAGAGGCCAGTTAGAGGTGGGGAGTCAGCAACGGAACTAACCCAGGGCCCATGGCCCGGCTCGCGTCACTTGTGCCACGGTAGGCATGTGGCTTCCCGCCCGACCCGGAGTGCGACCCCCACCTCACCGTCCCGTGTGCGGCTTGCTGGCCTGCTCGCTGGGCCGCTCGCTGCCGCTGCCCTCCTGCTCATCCCCTCGGGGCTCCACACCGTGCCCGGCATGGGCCACCGCCCGGCCGCCGCCGCCGCCGTGGCCGCCTGGATGGCCATCTGGTGGTTCACCGAGGCCATCCCCATCGCCTGGACGGCCCTGCTCCCCCTCGTCCTCTTCCCCGCGCTGGGCGTCTTCGACACGGGCAGCTTGCCCGCCTCCCTGGGCCGCGCCGCCCTGCCCTACGTGGACCCCTACATCTTCCTCTTCCTCGGAGGCATGGCCCTGGGCGCCGCGCTCGAGCAGTGGAATCTGCACCGGCGCATCGCCCTGCTCATCATGCGCGCCATCGGCACCGCGCCCCAGCGGCTGCTGCTCGGCATGCTCGTGGCCACCGCCGCCGTCTCCCTGTGGATCTCCAACACCGCCACCGCGGTGATGATGGTGCCCATCGGCATGGCGCTCATCGCCCAGCTCGAGTCCGGCGAGGGCCGGCGGCTGGAGCACTTCGGCGCCGCGCTCATGCTCGGCGTGGCCTACGGCGCCAACATCGGCGGAATCGGCACCAAGATCGGCAGTCCCACCAACTCCGTCTTCGCGGGCGTGGCCTCGCGGCGGCTGGGCACGGAGGTGGGCTTCCTCGAGTACATGGCGGCCGCCCTGCCCTTCGTCGTCCTCTTCGTGCCGCTCGTCTGGTGGGTGCTGTGGCGCAAGGGCCGCCGGGACGCGCTCGGCCCCGGCAAGGGCGTGGACGTCATTCAACGGGAGCTCGCCGCGCTCGGGCCCCTCTCCGGGGGCGAGAAGGTGGTGGGCACCGTCTTCCTGGTGGCCGCGCTCCTCTGGATGGGCGGGGACTTCCTGAGGCCCGTGCTCGCCCCGTGGGTGGCCTCGGCCTTCGGGGGCTTCAAGCTGCTGGGCAAACACTACGAAGCGGGCGTGGCGCTGCTCTCCGCCGGGACGCTCGTGCTGCTGGGCCGGCTGTCGCGCCGCGCCCTCGCCCGTGTCCCCTGGGACACGCTGTTGCTCCTGGGAGGAGGCTTCGCGCTCGCCGCCGGCATCGAGGGGGGCGGGCTGTCCACGTACATCGCCACGCGCCTGGGAGGCCTGGAGTCACTCGGCCCCGCCGCCCAGTACGGCGCCGTGGCCCTGTCCACCGTGCTGCTGTCCGCCGTGGCCTCCAACACCGCCACCGTGAACGTGCTGCTCAACGTGCTGCCGGGCTCGCTGCCCCTGCTCGCGGTGAGCACCTTCGCCTCGTCGTGCGATTTCGCCCTGCCCGCGGGCACTCCGCCCAACGCCATCGTCTTCGGCAGCGGCTACGTGCGCCTGCCCACGATGATGAAGGTGGGGCTGCCGCTGGACCTGTTGGCCGCCGCGCTCCTCACCGTCTACGGGCTCGTCTGGGTACGCGTCGTGCTCGGCTGAGCACGGCGGCGGGGGACTACTGGTTGTTGTCCTCGCCCGCCAGGTAGCTGAGGATCACCTCGTCCAGGCTCTTCTCGGAGATGAGATCCTCTCCGAAGAGCGTCTCCACGCCCACCTCGTTGATCTTCGGCGCCACCTTCAGGGCACGCGCCGCGGCGATCTCCGGGGGGACGAAGGCGGCGGCCGGAGCCGCGACCGGAGCGGCCTTGGCGGCCGGGGTGGCCTGCCGCGCGTGGGCGGCGTCCTCGGCCGTGCCCAGCTGGCCCGGCTGGTAGTGCCGCACGCCCGAGGTGTCGAAACCGTCGTACACCCCGTTGATGAGGTTGCGCAGCATCTCCTTGTGCTGCTCCTCCATCAACTCACGGACGACCTCGCCCAGGTTCTCGGCGTTGAGGATGTCCGCGTACGACGTCTTCTTGGACGCGAGGATGTTACCGCCCACGAACAGGTGGGTGATGATGTGGGGGTTGTTGACGCCCGAGTCCTCGGTCTGGACGTGGTAGACCTTCCCCTTGTACTTGATGTTGTGGTTGAAGCCTGTGACGGCTTTTTCGAAGGTTTTCGCCATGCCCGAGGCCGCGGAACGTACCAGCGGCTACCAGGGGACACAAGGAACGCGTCGGTCCTGCTCGTCCGGATGCCTGGTGGCCTCCCGGCTGGAAGGCCGAGCACCTGCACTGTTCACTTGATGACTTCGTCGGAGATCCGACTCCAGGTAGAATCCGCCCTGGACGTGGCGCCCGGCCCCCCCGCCGGCACCACTCGGAGCACGACGGGACTCATGACGAAGAAGAACCAGCTCAAGAACGACCTGCGTCAGCAGGACGCCACGGCTCTGGCCCAGGGCTACTCGCCGGCCATCCGCGCCATGGAGATCGCCAGCATCGTCAGCTTCGTGGCCCTGGAATCCGCCCTCGCCTGGCGCCTGTGGGGCGGCCCCTACACCGGCCCCTGGCTCGTCCTCAGCGCCCTGCTGCTGGGCTACCTGGCGGCGGATTTCGTCTCCGGCTTCGTCCACTGGATGGGCGACACCTGGGGCTCCACCGACATGCCCGTGCTCGGCAAGGCCTTCATCCGGCCCTTCCGCGAGCACCACGTCGACGAGAAGGCCATCACCCGCCATGACTTCGTGGAGACCAACGGCAACAACTGCCTCGTCTCCATCCCCGTGGCCATCCTCGCCGTCGCCCTCCCCCACTCCAGCCCCGGCCAGGTCTTCGTCTCCACCTTCCTCGGGGCGATGATCTTCTGGGTGATGGCCACCAACCAGTTCCACAAGTGGTCCCACATGGACCAGCCGCCCGCGCTCATCGGCTTCCTGCAGCGCGTCCACCTGATCCTCCCCCCCGACCACCACCGCATCCACCACACCGCCCCCTACAACAAGTACTACTGCATCACCGTGGGTTGGATGAACAAGCCGCTCCTGATGATCGGCTTCTTCCCCACCCTCGAGCGCCTCATCACCTGGGCGACCGGCCTCATCCCCCGCAAGGATGACATCGGCACCGAGGCCGCCCTCGAGCTCTTCGAGGCCACCTCCACCGCCACCCCTCCCGTCGTCCAGGCCGCCAAGGAGCTCCTCGAGGAGGAGACCCGGCCCGTGTCCCCGGCCCGGCCTTCCTGACGCCTGGGGACCTAGAAGGACAGGTCCACCTGCTCCGCGGAGTGGATGGGACGCCCGAGGAACCGCGCCCCCACCTCCACGAAACGCTCCGGCACGTCCGTCACGAAGTAGTGGTGCACCGGCGCTCCTCCCGCGGGCGCCAGCAGCTTCCGCTCCTCCAGCAGCGCCCCCACCACCTCCGCCGTCGCCTCGGCCGAGTCCACCAGCTCCACCCGCGGCCCCACCGCCTCGGCGATGACGTCCTTGAGCAGCGGGTAGTGGGTGCAGCCCAGCACCAGCGTGTCCACTCCGCTCCGCGCGAAGTCCGCCAGGTACTCGCGGGCCACCAGCCGCGGCACGTCTCCTCCCAGCCACCCCTCCTCCGCCAGCGGCACGAAGAGCGGGCACGCCCTCGCCTTCACCTTCACCCCCTCGGAGCCCGCCGCCGCCTCCAGCTCGCGCTGGTAGGCCCCCGAGCGGATGGTGCCCGGCGTCCCGATGACGCCCACCCCTCCGCCCCGCGTGCGCCTCAGCGCCGCCCTCGCCCCGGGGGCAATCACCCCCACCACCGGCACCGGCAGCGCCGCCGACAGCGCCGGCAACGCCACCGCCGAGGCCGTGTTGCACGCCACCACCAGCAGCTTGATGCCCCGCTCCAGCAGGAACTCCGCGTTCTTCAGCGAGTAGCGCGTCACCACCTCGCCGGACTTCGTGCCGTAGGGCACCCGCGCGGTGTCACCCAGGTAGAGCGTGCTCTCGTGGGGGAGGTGGGACATCAGTGCCTTGAGGACGGTGAGCCCTCCGACACCTGAATCGAAAACCCCGATGGGACCGTGGCTGCCTTGCCGCATACCCGGGCTCCCTATCACGTTTGATGCCAACCCCGGCTGCCCGCCCGCAAAGCAAGGAGGGCCGAGGCGGATGCCCCGGCCCTCCGGACGGCAGGCGGGCTGCCGGACTACTGCCTGCGCAGGTTGATGACGTCGTAGTCGTCCTTGGTCCGCTGCACGTAGGGCTTCACCTGCAGGGAGGGCGCGGTGCTCCGGTTGGTGTAGTAGATGCCGCCCGGTCCCCGCGCCTCCATGATGACCGTGTAGTACCCGGGCCGCAGGAAGTTGTAGACGATGGCCGCATCGCCACACCCGTACGTCTCACCCTCCGGGCCGTAGACGTACGTCCCGTCCGTCTCGTCGTAGAGGTGGATGGTCACGTCCGTGACTCCCGACTGGGCGCAGGTCTTGCGCAGGGAGCCATCGTAGAGATCCCACGCCACCGACATGCCCCCCACCACCCAGAGCTGGTAGGACGCGGAGACGGGGCTGCCCGCCACCGTGTTCAGCGTGCTGCGGCGGTAGTAGTAGGGCGTCTCGATCGTGCCGACGACGTGCACGCCGACGAACTCGATGGTGTGGGAGCCAGGGGCCAGATAGGGCGACGCCACCTGGTTGCTGCCAACGCCCTCATCGCAGTAGAGGCGCTCCCACGCACCGTTATCGATGCGCACGTCCACGAAGTTCACCCCGGCCTGGGCGCAGGTGGGGTTGGAGCTGCCGGTGTTGCCCTCGAAGCTCCAGGAGACATACGCGAAGGAGCTCGGGCTGCCGCGCGGGGTGAGGGTGACGTTGAGCCGCTGATCGCCGTTCACCGTGAAGCTGCCGCTGGCCTGGTAGATGACCTCGTCGGTGTAGCTCAGGCCCTCGAGCGTGTAGCTGTAGTTGCCGGGCACGAAGTCGTGCAACACGATGCCGTCCACTCCGGCGGTGCTGCAGGCGTAGACGCCCCCGTTGTGGAGCGTCTCCCCGGGGATGGAGATGCGCACCCGCTTGACGTCCGGCACGTCCGCGCACCGGCCAGAGCCGGAGCCGGGGAACGTCCACAGGAACGTCACGTCACCGGGGTAGGTGGCGGGAGGGGGGGGAGTGCAGCAGGGACCATCATCGTCATGGTCGACGATGATGCAGCCCGTGCTGGCGGTGAGACACAGGAGGAATGCGGCGAGGATTCTGGCGTTCATGGGGCGTCCTCATTCTAGAGCGACGAGGGGAGGAGGCGGGCATGCGGCCCGTCACACAGCCCCTCGGACGCCCCCCTGGGGAATTTATTCAAAGCCCGGCAACAGCAACCTGCCAGCCCCACCCACCCACCGGGTTTGTTTGACCACCCCGGACCCGGATGTTACGGCCTGACCCCCATGATGCTGCCCCATCTCCCCCTGGCGCTCGGCGCCATGAACTACCTGCAGATCCTCCGTGACGCCTCCCTCCTGGAACTGGGCGTGCTGGGCCTGCTGATGGCCGTTTCCGTGGCCTCCTGGGCGCTCATCGCACTCAAACACACCCAGTTGTCGCGCGCCCGGAGCCAGTCCCTCACCTTCCTGGACTCCTTCTGGAAGGCCTCCCGGCTGGAGACCATCTACCAGGACGCCCAGAAGCTGGACGGCTCGCCGCTGTCCAAGGTGTTCTGCGCGGGCTACGAGGAGCTGAGCAAGCTGGCCCAGCACAAGGAGGGCTCGGAAGGCGCCATGGCCGAGCGGCTCGGCGGCATCGAGAACGTGGAGCGGGCGCTCAACCGGGCCTCCACCACGCAGCTCACGGAGCTGGAGAACCGGGTGTCCTTCCTGGGCACGGTGGGCGCGGCCTCGCCCTTCGTGGGCCTGTTCGGCACGGTCATCGGCATCCTCAACGCCTTCAACTCCATCGCCGAGCAGGGCAACGCGACGCTGGCCACGGTGGCGGCGCCGGTGGGCAACGCGCTGTTCGCCACGGCGGCCGGCCTGTTCGCCGCCATCCCCGCGGTGGTGGCCTACAACTCGTTCGTCAGCCGCATCAAGGTGTTCGACACGGAGATGGCCAACTTCTCCGCGGACTTCCTCAACATCATCAAGCGGCACTTCTTCCGCTAGGGGACACACGCCATGGGCATGGGCTCCAATCGCGGAAACGGTGGCCGCGTCACCATGAGTGAGATCAACGTCACGCCCATGGTGGACGTGATGTTGGTGCTGCTCATCATCTTCATGGTGACGGCGCCCCTCATCCAGCAGGGCGTCAAGGTGAACCTCCCGGAGGCCAAGGCGGCCCCGGTGGAGGCGGCCGAGAAGAAGCTGGTGCTGTCCATCGACGCGCAGCGGCGCATCTACATCGGCGAGGCCGAGGTGGCGGTGGACGAGCTGGAGACGAAGCTGGCCAGCAACGCCAAGGCGCAGGCGGACAAGGAGCTCTACCTGCACGCGGACCGGGACGTGCCGTACGGCGTGGTGGTGGACGTGATGGCCGCCGCCCAGCGCGCCGGCATCAGCAACGTGGGGATGATCACGGACCCCACGGCCGGGGGCCGGGCGTCCAACAAGGGCAAGAAGGAAGCGAAGGAAGCAAGGCGCTAAGCCCATGCACCCGGCCGTCAATTCCAGTCTGCTCGCCCCGAGGAGCTCCCGCCTGGGGCGCTTCCTCACGGTGTCCCTGGTGGGGCACGCGCTCATCCTGCTCGCCGTGGGGCTGTACAACGCCTTCGTCGAGGGCCCCAAGGTGGAGTTGGATCAGAAGCCCATCCGCGCCACGCTGGTGCGCCTGGGCAAGCCCCGGGACGAGAAGCTGCTGCCCCGCAAGGAGCAGCCGCCCCCGCCGCCGCCCAAGAAGGTGGAGGCGCCGCCCACCCCCACGCCCCCCGCGCCCGAGCCGGCCAAGGTGGCCGTGCCCGTCCCCGGGGTGAAGCCGGAGCCCGCCCCCGCGCCCGCGCCCCAGAAGGGCGAGACGAAGGGCGAGGACCGGCGCAACAAGCTCTTCGGGGCCTTCGACAAGCTCTCCAAGAGCGCGAAGCCCGACGAGGAGCTGGACGGCGCCGAGGACGGCGACCCGAACGGCGACTCGGCCACCGCCGAGGGCGAGCGCTACTTCGGCCTGCTCTCCTCGCAGGTGCGCCGCCACTACAACGTCGCGGACACCATCCCCGACAACGAGCGCCTGTACCTCAAGGCCCAGGTGGCCATGCGCCTCAACCGCACCGGTGACGTCATCGAGGCGCGCTTGGCCAAGGCCAGTGGAAATGGCCTCTTCGACTCGGCCGTGCTGGCCGCGGTGAAGAAGGCCTCTCCCTTCTCCCCTCCCCCCGACCATCTGCGGGACACGCTGCAGAAGAGCGGCATCGTCCTGGAGTTCAGCCCGTGAACGCGAAAGCCCTTCTCCTCTCGCTCCTCCTCTTGCCGGTGGCGGCGCTCGCCCAGGCCCCCGTCATCCAGATTTCCGGCGCCAACTTCCGGCCCCTTCCGCTCGCCGCCGCCGCGCCGCTGGTGCAGGGCGAGGAGGCCAAGGCGTCCGCCCAGGAGGTGGACGACGCCTTCATGTACGACCTGCGCGCCTCCGGCATCTTCCAGGTGCTGGACCGGAGCAGCTTCCTGGCGGACCCGAAGGAGGGCCTGGCGGCGGGCAGCATCAACTTCTCGCGCTGGGCGGACGTGGGCGCCGAGTCGCTGGTGAAGTACTCGCTGGCCCAGGAGGGCGGAGAGCTGAAGGCCGAGGCGCGCGTGTTCAACGTGGGCACCGGCCGCGAGGACTTCAAGACGGCCCAGAGCGCGCCCGCCGCGGAGGCGCGCCTGGTGGCCCACAAGCTCGCCGACGCCATCTACCGCCACTTCACCCGCGAGCCGAGCCCCTTCCTCTCGCGCATCACCTACGTGCGCAAGACGGGCAACAACCGCGACGTGTGGACGGCGGACTGGGACGGCCGCAACGCGAAGCAGGTGACCCGTGGCGGCATCAACCTGCTGCCCTCGCTCGGGCCGGATGGGGCCGTGGGCTACACCTCGTACCAGCAGGGCGAGCCGGACCTCTACATCCGCCGGACGGATGGAAACACGGTGCGGCTCAAGACGAACGAGGGGCAGATGGCCACCGGCATCTCCTTCTCGCCGGATGGCAAGCGCATCGCGTACTCGCTCGCCGCGGGGGAGAGCACGCAGATCTGGGTGGCCGCGGCGGATGGAGACAAGCCCAAGCAGCTCACCGACACGCGCTTCGGCATCAACACGAGCCCCTCGTGGTCGCCGGACGGCAAGCGCATCGCCTTCGTGTCCAACCGGGGCGGCTCGCCGCAGGTGTACGTGATGAACGCGGACGGCTCGGGCGTGCGCCGGCTCACCTTCCAGGGCAACTACAACCAGACGCCGGACTGGTCGCCGCGGGGAGATCTCATCGCCTTCACCGCGCGCGACGAGCGCAACGCGTTCGATCTCTTCACCGTCAACGTGGACAGCGGCAAGGTGACGCGCCTCACGCAGGACCAGGCGAACAACGAGGAGCCGTCCTTCTCGCCCAACGGGCGCCTCATCCTCTTCACCTCCACGCGCACCGGCACGCCGCAGCTCTTCGTGATGACGGCCGACGGCAACAACCAGGTCCAGTTGCCGGTGCAGGAGAAGGCCGCGCTGCTGACGCCCGACTGGGGCCGCTAATCGGGTTGCGCATGCGCCCTCTCCCCCTGGGAGAGGGCGGGGGGTGAGGGTCGTCCCAACCCGCCAGCACCCCTGCATGCCGTGCTACCCTGGCCGGCGTCTCATCCGCCCGGGAACACGCCGACGTGACCAGCACCAACTTCGCCTTCCTCGCCAAGGGCCACGACCCGCTCTTCCTCCAACTGGCGGAAGCAGCCGAGCGCACCCTCGCCGTCGACCCCAACAGCACGCTGCTGAAGGTGCGCCAGCTTGGCGAGGCCTTCGCCAAGCACGCCGCCGCTGCCGCCGGTGTGTGGACAGGCCCCCAGGCCGGCCAGGTCGATCTCCTGCGCGAGCTGGACCGCAAGGGCTACCTCGACCGGCAGATCCTGGATCTCTTCCATTCGCTGCGGCGTGTGGGCAACGCCGCGGCACATGACTTCATTGGCTCGCGCACCCAGGCCGTCGATGGCCTGCGCATTGCGCGCCAGCTCGCCCTCTGGTTCCACGGCACCTTCGGCCCGCCGGGCTCGCGCGGCCTGAAGGCGGGCCCCTTCGTCCCGCCCCCCGACCCGACCGAGCACCTGCGCAAGCTGGAGGCCGAGCACGCCGCGCTGCGAGTGCAATTGGAGAGGCTCGCGGAAGGACGCCACCGCCGCACGAGAGGAGGCCCGGCTCGAAGCCCTCCGCCGGGCCGAGGAGGAGACCCTCCGCCGCCGCGCGGAGGAGGACCGCGCCGCCGCCGAGGAGCTGCATCGATGAGGCCCAGCGGAAGCTGAGCGAGGCGGAGCGCCTCTTCCAGGAGCAACTGCACGCCGTGCAGGCCCAGGCGGAACAGCAGTCCGCGGCGGTGCTCGACGCCCAGAAGACCCTCGCCCTCGAGGCCAGCGCCAGCCTCGACCTCGACGAGGAGGACACCCGCGCCCTCATCGACGCCCAGCTGCGCGCCGCTGGATGGGAGGCCGACAGCGTCAACCTTCGTTACGCCCAAGGGGCACGCCCGGATCCCGGGAAGGCCAAGGCCATCTCCGAGTGGCCCACCCGGAAGGGGCCCGCGGATTACGTGCTCTTCGTGGGCCTCACCCCACTGGCCATCATCGAGGCGAAGCGGAAGGCCAAGAACGTCTCGGCGAGCGTCACCCAAGCCAAACGCTACAGCGTGGGGTTCAAGCCCGAGGCAGACCTCACCCTTCCGCGCCCCCACGGCGCGCCCGACGGCTTCCCCGGTTGGGACAGCGGCAATACCCACGACGGCAAGCCGGAGTACCTGCGCGTCCCCTTCCTCTTCGCGACCAACGGCCGCAGCTACCACCGCCAGTACTCGTTGGAGAGCGGCATCTGGTTCCTGGACGCCCGCGCCCAGACCCACCACCCTCGTCCCCTCGAGGCGTGGTACTCGCCCGAGGGGCTTCAGCACCTGCTGGAGGTGGATGTGGCCGGAGCCCACGCGCGCCTGCGTGAGGAGCCGACCCACTACCTCGGGCTGCGCGACTACCAGTTACGCGCCATCCGCGCCGTCGAGGAGGCGCTCGAGAAGGGAGAGCGCAACTGCCTCGTGGCCATGGCCACGGGCACGGGCAAGACGCGCACCACCATCGGGCTCCTCTACCGGCTCATCAAGGTCCAGCGCTTCCGCCGCGTCCTCTTCCTCGTGGACCGCACGTCGCTCGGGGACCAGGCCACGGACGCCTTCAAGGAGATGCGGCTCGAGCAGTCGAAGACGTTCACCGACATCTATGACCTGCGCGAGCTCGGGGACGCCGCGCCCACCGAGCAGACCCGCGTGCAGGTGGCCACCGTGCAGGCCATGGTGAAGCGGCTCTTCCGGCCCGAGGACGGCGAGGATGCGCCGCCGGTGGACCAGTACGACTGCATCGTCGTGGACGAGTCGCACCGCGGCTACACCCTCGACAAGCAACTGAACGAGGGCGAGGAGACGTACCGCGACTTCCGCGACTACCTCTCCACGTACCGCCGGGTGCTGGACTACTTCGACGCGGTGAAGATTGGCCTCACCGCCACGCCCGCGCTGCATACGCGCGAGATTTTCGGCGACCCGGTCTTCGCCTACTCGTACCGCGAGGCCGTGGCGGACGGCTTCCTCGTCGACCACGAGCCGCCCATCCGCTACGTCACGCGGCTCGCGCAGCAGGGCATCAAGTTTCCCAAGGGCAGCAACGTGGAGGTCGCGGTCGGCTCGGGCCAGCGCGACTTCTGGAAGCTCGAGGACGAGCTGCTCTTCGAAGTCGACGCGTTCAACCGTACGGTCATCACCGAGGGCTTCAACCGCGTGGTGTGCAGGGAGCTCGCGAATGACCTCGACCCGCACCTCGAGGAGAAGACGCTCATCTTCTGCGCCAACGACGAGCACGCGGACCTCGTCGTCCACCTGCTCAAGGAGGCGTTCCAGGCCCGGTACACGGACGTGCCGGACGCCGCGGTGCTCAAGATCACCGGCGCGACGGACGACGTGAAGGCCGCCATCCGCCGCTTCAAGAACGAGCGCTGGCCCAACGTCGCCGTCACGGTGGACCTGCTCACCACCGGCATCGACGTGCCCCCGATCGCCAACCTCGTCTTCCTGCGCCGGGTACGCAGCCGCATCCTCTACGAGCAGATGCTCGGCCGGGCGACGCGCCTGTGCACCTACACGGACGAGACCCAGAAGGCTGTCTTCCGTATCTACGACGCCGTGGACCTCTACGCGGCGCTCGAGTCCGTGACGGACATGAAGCCGCTGGTGAAGGACCTGGACATCCCCCCGGGCCAGTTGATCGACGAGGTGCTCGACCCGAAGGCCCACGCCGTGGCGGGTGCGGATGCCGGCCTGACACACGCGGACGAGCGCCTGGCCCAGCTCGCCGAGCGAATGCGCCGCCGCATCCGGCGCTCGCACAGCCCGCGCGCCCAGGTCAGCGAGACCTTCAAGAAGGCCGTCGAGCGCATCGAGACGCTCACCGGGACGGAGCTCGAACGGCTGCCGGACGTGCTCCGCCGTGGGGGCGCGGTGAGCTTCGCGAGCCTGCTGAAGAAGCACCCCGAGCTCCGCCCGGCCCTGGAGATGCTCCTCGCACCCGCGCAGGTGATGACCAATCCCCGCTACATCGCAACCGAGGAGGACTCGCTCGTCGCGCGCGAGCGCGAGTACCCCTACGGCAAGAAGCCCGAGGACTACCTCGAGTCCTTCCGGGCCTTCGTGAAAGCAAACCTCAACGTCATCCCCGCGCTGAGCCTCGTCGTGAGCAAGCCAAATGGCCTCACCCGCCAGCAGCTCAAGGAACTCCGCCTGAAGCTGGACGGCCACGGCTTCGACGAGAAGACACTCGAGAACGCCGTCGCGGACGTGCAGGGGACGAACGTCGCCATTGCCGCGAGCATCATGGGCTTCATCCGCCAGCAGGCGCTCGGTTCGCCTCTCAAGCCCTACAGCCAGCGCGTGGACGCGGCGCTCCAGAAGCTGCTCGCGTCACGTCCCTGGACGGCCGCACAGAGAAAGTGGCTGGAGAAGTTCGCACTCCAGCTCAAGCACCAGCAGGTGCTTGATCGCGAGGCACTCGACAGCGGACCCTTCAAGATGAGCGGCGGCTTCGCGCACATCGACAAGGCGTTCGATGGCAAGGCGCTCGACGTGCTCAGCGAGCTTCAGCAGCAGATCTGGACTGACGTAGCCTGACAGGCAGCCTGCGCTCCCTTCACCCTGACTCCTCAACCATGACCACTACGCGCGACATCGTTGCCAAGCTCTGGTCCCTCTGCGACATCCTCCGGGACGACGGCATCACGTACCACCAGTACGTCACCGAACTCACCCTGCTGCTCTTCCTCAAGATGGCCAAGGAGGCCAGCCAGGAGGACGCACTTCCCAAGGGCCAGCGCTGGGACGACCTGAAGGCCAGGAACGGCGTCGACCAGTACGACTTCTACAAGCAGATGCTCATCACGCTCGGGCGCGCGCCCAACAAGCGCGTGAGCGCCATCTACGCGAGCGCTCAGACGGCACTGCGCCAGCCCAAGCACCTCAAGCAGCTCGTGGACGACATCGACGCGCTCGACTGGTTCAGCGCGCGAGAGGACGGGCTCGGCAACCTCTACGAGGGCCTGCTTGAGAAGAACGCGAGCGAGGTGAAGAGCGGCGCGGGCCAGTACTTCACGCCCCGCGCGCTCATCAACACCATGGTGGCGCTCGTACAGCCCCAGCCCGGAGAGACCATCCAGGACCCGGCGGCCGGTACGGGCGGCTTCCTCGTCGCGGCGCATGAGCACATCAAGGCCAAGACGAAGGAGTTCTACGACCTCGGGGACAAGGAGGCCACCTGGCAGATGGAGAAGGCCTACCTCGGGGTGGAGCTCGTGCCCGAGACGCAGCGGCTCGCATTGATGAACTGCCTGCTGCATGGCATTGAGGGGCCGCGCGGCAGTGAGGGTGCCATCCAGCTCGGAGACGCGCTGTCGAGCCTGGGCGCGGGCCTGCCCAAGGCCGATGTCATCCTCACAAACCCGCCATTCGGGACGAAGAAAGGTGGAGGGCGGCCTACGCGGGATGACCTCACGTATCCCACGGGCAATAAGCAGCTCGTCTTCTTGCAGCACATCTACCGAGGCCTCAAGCCGGGAGGCCGCGCGGCGGTGGTGCTACCCGACAACGTTCTCTTTGAGGACGGCGTGGGCCAGAAGGTGCGCACGGACCTGATGGACAAGTGCGACCTGCACACCATCCTACGGCTGCCTACGGGCATCTTCTACGCCCAAGGCGTGAAGACCAATGTGCTCTTCTTCACCCGCGGCGAGAAGGACACGGGCAACACGAAGGCGGTGTGGATCTATGACTTGCGCGCGAACATGCCGAGCTTCGGCAAGCGTACGCCGTTCACGCGTGAAACGCTGAAGCCCTTCGAGGACACATACGGCGCGAACCCGCACGGCAAGAGCAAGCGCAAGGACGAGGGGGAGGCCGGGCGGTTCCGCAAATTCACGCGTGAGGAGATCGCGAAGCGCAACGACAACCTCGACATCGCTTGGCTCAAGGACGGCAGCCAGCACGATCCCGATGATTTGCCGGCCCCGGAGGAACTCGCGGCAGAGATTGAGACTGAGCTACAGAGTGCGCTGAAGGCTATCCAGGCGCTTACGGCGATTCTCACCGTTGGGAAGGCGGAGAATGAGGAGGAAGCGGCGTGAGTGCGCTTCCTCTTGGCTGGGCGATATTCCCCCTTGAAACGCTGGTTGCGCCCGAGGCTCCGATCATGTACGGCATCGTCCAACCCGGACCTGATATCCCAGACGGGGTCCCCTATGTCCGGCCGACTGAAATTGAGAATAACGAAATAGTACTAAACAATCTGCGGCGCACCACGCCTGAGATTGCTGCGCGCTACGCGCGCGCATCTCTAGCCTACCGAGACGTGCTCCTCTCAATCGTCGGAACAATCGGTAAGGTGACATTGGTTCCGCCCCAGCTTGCGGGTGGAAACATTACGCAATCATCTGCCCGCGTTCGCGCGAATGACGCAGTGGAGCCAGAGTGGCTTGCGTGGTTTCTGCGCTCTCCCTCAGCACGGAAGCAGTTCAAAGAGGCTCAACTCGGCACTGGCGTGCCCCGCCTTAACATCGCACATGTGCGTGCACTGGAAGTACCGCTTGCGCCCCTTGATGAACAGCGCCGCATCGTGGCCAAACTCGACACGCTCTTCGCTCGTAGCCGCGCGGCAAAGGCATCGCTAGAGCGCGTGCCTGCGCTGCTTGAGCGGCTGCGGCAGGCTGTCTTGGCCGCAACCTTTCGAGGAGATTTATCCGTTCGCACAGCAAGCGATCGAGCCGATTTGCCTGAGCCAGACTTATTCCAAAAATTCTCACCAACGACTCGCGAATTTCTGCAGTCAAAGGGTGTCATTCTTCATAAACTCCCAGCTGGATGGTCTTGGACTACTCTCGGCTCGCTGGCGACTGAGGTACGGAATGGTCTCGGGATCAAACCAGAGGATGCGCCGCCAGGTATTCCAATCTTGCGCATCAGCGCGATCCGCCCTTTCGAAGTCCGCCATGAAGAGACTCGGTTCCTTCGTGCCGAGGCTGACATCGATGCTTATGGCCTACGTACGGGTGACCTTCTCTTCACTCGGTACAACGGCTCTCTGGACCTAGTTGGAGTGGGTGCGATGATCCGGGACGTGCAGGCACCTCTCGTCTATCCAGACAAGCTGATTCGAGTCCGGCTGCGCGAGGGCGTTCCGCCAGCGTACGTAGAAGCCGCATGCGCGACGCCGACAGCGCGCCAATTCATTGAGAGCTGCGCCAAATCAACGTCCGGCCAAACAGGAATCTCTGGGGCAGAGCTGAAAATGGTTCCAATTCCTCTGGCTCCTCCTCATGAGCGCGAACTCATTGTCAAGGGACTTGAAATGTTTCGCCAGTATGAGCGGTCAACGTTGAACGCAGCGTTGGGTGCACTCGAAAAAGTTACGGCTCTGGATCGGTCGACCCTCGCCGCCGCCTTCCGCGGCCAACTCGTCCCCCAAGATCCGAACGATGAGCCAGCCTCCGTCCTTCTTGAGCGCATCCGCGCGGAGCGCGAAGCCCCTCCGCCCGTGAAGAGCAAGCGCGGCGCGAACACCGCAACACCCGCCAAGGCTCGCACATCCAAGAGGGCACCGTGACGGCCATGTGGATGGTGCGCGCCGGCCGTGGCGGCGAGAACGTGGACGAATTCCTCAAGAAGTCCGTCGTGGCCCTCGGCTGGCCGCACGTGGGCAAGCTGGAGTCGCCCAACAAGGCCGAACTCGTCGCGCGTCTCGCCGATTCGTACCCGGACGTGAAAGAGGGCACCCATGGCAATTGGGCGGGCACCCTGCTGCGCTTCGCCTATGAGCTGGCCGCCGGGGACAGCGTCATCACCTACGACCCCGAGCGCCGCCGCTACCTCCTGGGCACCCTCACCTCCGGCTACGAGTGGCAGCCGCAGCTCGTGGAGGACAAGCCCAACGTGCACCACGTGAAGTGGACACACCAGGTCGCGCGAGACGTCCTCTCCACGGGGGCCCGCAACAGCCTGGGCGCCATCCAGACGCTCTTCAAGCTGTCCGAGGACGCCGCCGCCGAGCTGCGCCGCCTCCAGGTTCCCCTGGACGCGCCCCTTCCCGAGGCACCCGCTCGCGGCCTCCCCCCGCCCTCCCCCGCGGAAGACGAGGAGGAAGACGGAGCCCGCACCGAGGCGGAGCTGCGGGCCGAGGTGGAGCAGAAGGCGGACGCGTTCGTCGAGGACGCCATCAGCCGGCTCGACTGGGAGCAGATGCAGGAGCTGGTGGCCGGCATCCTGCGCGCGATGGGCTACCGCACCACCGTGAGCCCGAGGGGCGCCGACCGGGGCGTGGACATCTTCGCCTCGCCCGACGGCCTGGGCCTCCAGGATCCGCGCATCTTCGTCGAGGTGAAGCACCGCACGGGCACCGCCATGAGCAGCAAGGAGATTCGCGCCTTCCTCGGCGGCCGCAAGCCGGGCGACAAGTGCCTCTACGTGAGCACCGGCGGATTCACCAAGGACGCCCACTACGAGGCGGACCGCGCCTTGGTGCCCGTCACCCTCCTGACGCTCTCCACCCTGCGCAAGCTACTCATCGACCACTACGACGCGCTCGATGGGGAGACCCGCGCGCTCGTGCCGCTCAAGCGCTTCTACTGGCCAGCCGTCTAGTTTCCTCCCGGCCCGCGACAACACCCGCCGGGCGACTCACTCGTTGACGTCAACGAGTGAGCGGCACCCTATGCGTGCGGAGGCAGGTGAGGAAATGATGAGTTTCTACGAACTCCGAGCACCGCGAGAGTCGAAGTACACCGGTACGCTCAGCGCCGGGCACAAGTGGGGGGGATTACCCGGGCTGAAGTGCCCTGAATGTGGAGCCGCGTGGGCGGGAGGAATGACCGCGTATCCAGGTGTGGACCTGTCCACCCTTGCCGAGCGCGGCGAGTACGAGAAGCCCCGGCCGGAGCCCTTCGACGAGTTCGTGCGGCTGCGTGAGCTGGTGCGGCCACTGGTACCACCGGGAGCCCCATTGCTTCCAGGAACGACTTTCGGCCCACTGGTGGGCACCGCCACCGGCACCTTCAGCCCGTTGTTCTTCTATTACTTCGAAATGCCGCTGATACACCGCGAGGCGCTGGAGAAGTTGCAGACCGAAGGGGTGCGCGGCCTGCGCGGTTTCCAGACGGAGCTGCGCTTCCGCCAGAAGAAACACCCCGAGTTGTTGGAACTGGAAATCCTGCCTCACGGCCGGCTGCATCCGGACTGCACACCGCCGGATCGGCGCCCGCCATGTCCCAAATGTGGCCGGGATGCCTTCCGCTTCCCCGATGAGCCCATCCTGGATGCGGCGTCACTCCCCACCCACACGGACCTGTTCCGGCTGAGCGACTTCGAAACCATCTTCATCGCCACCGAGCGCTTCGTGGAGGCCGTGCGCCGCCTGGACCTGGACGAACTCGACATCCACGAGGTGCCGGTGCGCTGAGCCCGGCCTCCTGCCCCGCCGTGCTACCCTGGCCAGCGCCTTCTCCGCCCGGGAACACCCCGACGTGACCAGCACCCACTTCTGATCGTTGACGTCAACGAGCGGCGGGCCGCAAACATCTACACCACGCATCGGACCATGCGAACACCACGAACACTCTGCCTGCTGCTGGTGGGCCTCCTCGCCGCGTGTGCCACCTCAAGCCCCGCCATCCAGGAGGGGAGCCCAACACCCGAGCCGGAAGTGGTGGCGTCCTGGGAGGAGGGGTGTGAGGACGAGCGCAGTCTCGTCCTGCTGTGCCAGGAGGAAGGAGAGGAGTGCGGCTTCTTCCGTTGCCACGAGGTGGTGTCTGGCGAAGAAGTACTCCTGGCGTCCCGGGGCGGGGGGCCCATCTACATTCCGGGTCCCTCTCCCTTCGCACGCGGGTGGCGGGGCCGCCCCACCGGATGGCCACGGAACACCAGGCCCGTCCTCACCTTCCGCTTCAACCGGCACTTCGACCCCAAGCCAACCCTGCCCGCCCTCCCTCCGGGCCGCTGGGTCAAACACCACCTCTTTCCCCAGGCCCAGGAGGCTTCCGGGAGTGGTTCCACGCCCGCGGAGTGCCCGACATCCATCAGTACACCCTTGTCATTCCCGAGCATGTCCACATCCGGATCCACAGCAGCGGGCCCAAGGGGGGCCTGTGGAATCAAGCATGGCTGAACTTCAAACGTGCCAAGCCCAATGCCTTTCCCGAGGAAATCTACCGCCATGCGGGGCAGCTCATCTTCCGCTTCGAGCTGACGGGTCCTGTTGTTCCGTATGCGCGCGGGGGCAGGTGACGAAATGACGAAGTTCTACGAGCTTCCGAACGCCGCAAGAATCAAAGTACACCGGTACGCTCAGCGCCAGGCACAAGTGGGGCAGCCTGCCCGGGCTTCGCTGCCCTGAATGTGGAGCCACGTGGGCGGGAGGAATGACCGCGTATCCGGGCGTGGATCTGTCCTCTCTTCCCGAGCGCGGCGAATACGAGAAGCCCCGGCCGGAGCCCTTCGACGAGTTCGTGCGGCTGCGTGAGTTGGTGCGGCCTTTGGTACCACCGGGAGGCCAGTTGCTCCCAGGCGCGAAATTCGGCCCACTGGTGGGCACCGCCACCGGCACCTTCAGCCCCTTGTTCTTCTATTACGTCGAGATGCCGCTGCTACACCGCGAGGCATTGGAGCGGTTGCAGGCCGAGGGGGTACGCGGCCTGCGCGGTTTCCAGACGGAGCTGCGCTTCCGCCAGAAGAAACACCCCGAGTTGTTGGAACTGGAAATCCTGCCTCACGGCCGACTGCATCCGGACTGCACACCGCCGGATCGGCGCCCTCCCTGCCCCAAGTGTGGCTGTGACAACTTCACCTTCCCGGATGAGCCTATCCTGGATGCGGCGTCACTCCCCACCCACACGGACCTGTTCCGGCTGAGCGACTTCGAGACCATCTTCATCGCCACCGAGCGCTTCGTGGACGCCGTGCGTCGCCTGGACCTGGACGAGCTCGACATCCACGAGGTGCCGGTGCGCTGAGCCCGGCCTCCTGCCCCGCCGTGCTACCCTGACCAGCGCATTCTCCGCCCGGGAACACCCCGACGTGACCAGCACCCACTTCTCCCTCCTCGCCAAGGGCCACGACCCGCTCTTCCTCCAACTGGCCGAGGCCGCCGAGCGCACCCTGACCGTGGATCGTTGACGTCAACGAGCGAAAGCCACAACCCCCCACACCGCTCATCGGACCATGCGAACACCACAACCACTCTGCCTGCTGCTGGTGGGCCTCCTCGCCGCGTGTGCCACCTCGAACCCCGCCCTCCAGGAGGGGAGCCCAACACCCGAGCCGGAAGTGGTGGCGTCCTGGGAGGAGGGATGTGAGGACGAACGCAGTCTCGTCCTCCTGTGCCAGGAAGAAGGAGAGGAGTGCGGCTTCTTCCGTTGCCACGAGGTGATGTCCCGCGAAGAGGTGCTCCTGGCATCCCGGGGCGGGGGGCCCATCTACATTCCGGGCCCCTCTCCCTTCGCACGCGGGTGGCGGGGCCGCCCCACCGGATGGCCACGGAACACCAGGCCCGTCCTCACCTTCCGCTTCAACCGGCACTTCGACCCCAAGCCAACCCTGCCCGCCCTCCCTCCGGGCCGCTGGGTCAAACACCACCTCTTTCCCCAGGCCCAGGAGGCTTCCGGGAGTGGTTCCACGCCCGCGGAGTGCCCGACATCCATCAGTACACCCTTGTCATTCCCGAGCATGTCCACATCCGGATCCACAGCAGCGGGCCCAAGGGGGGCCTGTGGAATCAAGCCTGGATGGATTTCAAGGATGCCCGGCCCAATGCATCACCTGAAGCAATCTACCGCCACGCCGGAGAGCTCATCTTCCGCTTCGAGCTGACGGGTCCTGTTGTTCCGTATGCGCGCGGGGGCAGGTGACGAGATGACGAAGTTCTACCGGCTCCGAGCACCCAGGAACTCCAAGTACACCGGTACGCTCAACGCCGGGCATAAGTGGGGCAGCCTGCCCGGGCTTCGCTGCCCTGAATGTGGAGCCACGTGGGCAGGAGGAATGACCGCGTATCCGGGCGTGGACCTGTCCACCCTTGCCGAGCGCGGTGAGTACGAGAAGCCCCGGCCGGAGCCCTTCGACGAGTTCGTGCGGCTGCGTGAGTTGGTGCGGCCTCTCGTGCCACCCGGAGGCCAGTTGCTCCCGGGCGCGAAATTCGGCCCACTGGTGGGCACCGCCACCGGCACCTTCAGCCCCTTGTTCTTCTATTACGTCGAGATGCCGCTGCTACACCGCGAGGCATTGGAGCGGTTGCAGGCCGAGGGGGTACGCGGCCTGCGCGGTTTCCAGACGGAGCTGCGCTTCCGCCAGAAGAAACACCCCGAGTTGTTGGAACTGGAAATCCTGCCTCACGGCCGGCTGCATCCGGACTGCACACCGCCGGATCGGCGCCCTCCATGTCCCAAATGTGGTTGGGAGGACTTCGCCTTCCCGGAGGAGCCCATCCTGGATGCCGCGTCACTCCCCACCCACACGGACCTGTTCCGGCTGAGCGACTTCGAGACCATCTTCATCGCCACCGAGCGCTTCGTGGACGCCGTGCGCCGCCTGGACCTGGACGAGCTCGCCATCCGCGAGGTGCCGGTGCGCTGAATGCCGCCCTCCAGCCCGTCCCGGCTGGATGGGGCCCCCTCCCCCACCCGGCGCCGCGCCATGCGTTGACATGGCCAGGGGGCCCGGCATTGTCCCCCCGCCATGGACGCGTCCCCCTTCCGCTCCCAGTGGTCACTCGATCCCGAGGTGACCTTCCTCAACCACGGCTCCTTCGGCGCCTGCCCCACGCGCGTGCTCGAGGAGCAGTCCCACCTGCGCGCCCGCATGGAAGCCGAGCCCGTGCGCTTCCTCCACCGCGAGCTCGAGCCCCTGGCCGATGCGGCCCGCGCGGCCCTCGGCGACTTCCTGGACGTCAACCCGGACGACCTCGCCTTCGTCAACAACGCCACCACGGGCGTCAACACCGTGCTGCGCTCGCTGCGCTTCGCCCCCGGCGATGAGCTGCTCACCACCGACCACGAGTACAACGCCTCCCGCAACGCGCTCGACTTCGTGGCCCATCAGTGGGGCGTCAAAGTCGTCGTGGCCAGGCTGCCCTGGCCCGTGCCCTCGCCCCAGGCCGTGGTGGACGCGGTGCTCGCCCACGTCACCCTCAACACCAAGCTGCTGCTCATCGACCACATCTCCAGCCAGACGGCCCTGGTGATGCCGGTGGCCGGGCTCGTCCGCGCCATGCGCGAGCGTGGCATCGAGACGCTCGTGGACGGTGCCCACGGGCCCGGACAGGTGCCCCTGTCCCTGCACCAGCTCGGCGCCGCGTACTACACCGGCAACTGCCACAAGTGGCTGTGCGCCCCCAAGGGCGCCGCCTTCCTCCACGTGCGCAGGGACCAGCAGTCCCTCATCCGCCCCCTCGTCATCAGCCACGGGTACAACTCGCGGCGCACGGACCGCTCGCGCTTCCGCCTGGAGTTCGACTGGCTCGGGACCAATGACCCCACCCCCTTCCTCTCCGTGCCCAAGGCGCTGGAGGTCATGGGCGGGATGCTCCCCGGCGGCTGGCCCGAGGTGATGGCCTCCAACCGCGCCAAGGCGCTGGAGGCGCGGACCTTCCTGTGCCGGCGGCTCGGGGTGGTTCCCCGCTGCCCCGAGGACATGGTGGGCGCCATGGCCACCGTGCCCCTCCCGGACGGCTTCCCCGCGGAGCCCTCGGTGCTCGGGCTGGACCCGCTCCAGGACCGGCTGCTCTCCGAGCACCGCATCGAGGTGCCCATCACCCCCTGGCCCCGGCCTCCCCACCGCCACGTCCGCCTGTCCGCCCAGCTCTACAACTCGCACGCGGAGTACCAGCGGCTGGCGGAAGCTTTGGAGGCGCTGCTGCGCTGAGTAAGCTCCGCGCAATGCCTCGTTACGCCACCATCGACGTGGGGACCAACTCGGTCCTCCTGCTCGTCGCCGACCGCCTGCCCGACGGCCGCTTCCAGGCCGTGCAGGAGCGCGCCGAAATCACCCGCCTGGGCCGGGGCGTGGACAAGAGCCGACGCCTCTCGCCCGAGGGCCTGGAGGCCACGCTCCAGGTGCTCTCCGACTTCGCCAGCGAGGCCCGCCGTCTGGGCGCGGAGGCCATCGCCGCGTCCGCCACCAGCGCCGCGCGCGACGCGGAGAACGGTGCCGACTTCCTCACCGGAGCCCGCGAGCGCGCCGGGGTGACGGTGGACATCATCTCCGGCGAGCTGGAGGCGCAGCTCTCCTTCACCTCGGCCTGGGCGGACTTCGGCCGCGAGTCCTCCGCGCCCCTGGTGGTCATCGACATCGGCGGCGGCTCCACCGAGTTCATCTACGGGGATGCGCAGGGCCGCGTGGCCTTCCGGCACAGCTTCGACGTGGGCGCGGTGCGCATGACCGAGCGCTACGTGCAGTCGGACCCGATGTCCGCCGCGGACCGGGCCCGCGTGGAGTCGCACCTGCGCGAGACGTTCTCCAAGCTGCCGCCCTGCCCTCCGGACGCGGTGCTGGTGGGCATCGCCGGCACGGTGACGACGCTCTTCACCATGCAACACGCCATCGACCCCTATGACGCCGCGCGCGTCCAGGGCGGCACCCTCA
Source organism: Archangium gephyra (assembly GCF_049060025.1). Taxonomy (GTDB): domain Bacteria; phylum Myxococcota; class Myxococcia; order Myxococcales; family Myxococcaceae; genus Archangium; species Archangium gephyra_A. Next base: position 9,425,403 of record NZ_JBMEQQ010000002.1, on the reverse strand, counting down.
CGCTCGCCGAGCTGGAGGCGCTGGCGGACAGGATGTGCCACCTGCCGCTCGCCGAGCGCCAGAAGCTGCCGGGCCTGCAACCCAAGCGCGCGGACGTGATTCCCGCCGGAGCCCTCATCCTGCTCGAGAGCCTGCGGGCGCTCGGGCTCGAGCGCTGCCGGGTGAGCGACCGCGGCCTGCGTTGGGGCCTGCTCGCGTACCGTTTCGGAGCCCCCCACCCATGAGTCCGACCACCGCCGTGGCCACCCCTTCCGCTCCCGCGAGCTCCTCCACGCGCACCAGCTACTACGCGCTGCTCATCCTCTCGCTCATCAACCTGGTCAACTACCTCGACCGGTACATCGTCACGGTCGCCCTGCCCTACATCAAACAGGACTTCCAGCTCACCAACACCCAGGCGGGCTACCTGGGCAGCTTCTTCATGTTGGTGTTCATGCTGGCCTCCCCGGTGAGCGGCTTCCTCGGGGACCGGCTGCCGCGGCGCTACCTGGTGGCCGCGGGCGTGCTGCTGTGGAGCCTCGCGACGGGGGCCTCGGGACTGGCCACCACCTTCTTCGCGCTGATGGTGGCGCGGGCCTGCGTGGGCATCGGCGAGGCGGGGTACGGCGCGGTGGCCCCGTCCATCATCTCCGATCTCTTCCCGCGCCAGCAGCGCACGCGGGTGCTGTCCTTCTTCTACATCGCCATCCCGGTGGGAGCGGCGGCGGGCTACGGGCTGGGCGGGTGGCTGAGCGAGGCCTACTCCTGGCACATGGCCTTCTTCGTGGGCGGCGCGCCGGGCCTGGTGCTGGGCGCCATGGCCTTCTTCATGCCCGAGCCCGAGCGCGGCGCCATGGACGGGCCCGAGGCGCAGGCGAAGCTGCCCTTCCTCGTGGGCCTCAAGGGACTGGCCCACAACAAGTCCTTCTGGTGGACCACGGCGGGCTACACGCTGATGACGTTCTCCATCGGCGGGCTCGGGTACTGGCTGCCCACCTTCCTCGTCAGCGAGCGCGGCATGTCCCCGGGGACGGCGGGCTTCAGCTCCGGCGCCGTCACCGCCACCGCGGGCCTGGTGGGCACGCTCGCCGGAGGCTGGCTGGGCGACAAGATGGACCGGCGGATGGAGGGCGGTGGCCTGCGCCTGTCGGGCGTGGGGCTGCTGATCGCCGCGCCCCTCATGTTCCTCGCGATGAAGGTGGACTCGCACGTGCCGATGTTCGCCATCATCTTCCTGGCGCAGTTCTTCATCTTCCTCAACAGCGGCCCCATCAACGCGGCCATCGTCAACGGCGTGCCTCCGGCGTTCCGCGCCTTCGCCATGGGGTTGAACGTGCTGTTCATCCACATGCTGGGCGATGCCATCTCGCCCACCGCCATCGGCAAGGTGGCGGACCTGAGCAGCCTGAGCTTCGCCATCGAGCTCAATGCCCTTCCGGTGCTGCTCGGCGGGCTCGCGCTACTGATGGCTGGCAAGCTGTTCCGGCACGTCACGGCCTGAAGTCCAGGCCGCGGGCGCGAGATTCCAGTATGTCCCCGTTTGAGCCGGGCTCCTCCCGGCTCGACGCCGGCATGCTGGAGGCTTTATGGGCAGTCTTCTGTTCACCCCGCTGACCCTGCGCGGGGTCACCCTGAAGAATCGCATCGTCGTCTCGCCGATGTGCCAGTACTCGAGCGAGGACGGCTTCGCGAACGACTGGCACTTCGTCCACCTGGGCACCCGGGCCGTCGGCGGCGCGGGGCTGATCATCTTCGAGGCCACCGCGGTCGAGGCCATCGGACGCATCTCGCCGCAGGACCTCGGCATCTGGAAGGACGAGCACATCGCGCCGCTCGCGCGCATCACGCGCTTCATCCACGAGCACGGCTCGGTGGCGGGCATCCAGCTCGCGCACGCGGGGCGCAAGGCCTCCACGGCGCAACCCTGGAAGGGCGGTGCCCCCATTCCCCCCAGTGAGAAGGAGGGATGGACGCCCGTGGGGCCGAGCCCCGTGGCTTTCGACGCGGAACATACGGTGCCGGAGGCGCTCGATGAGGCGGGCCTCCAGCGCGTGGTGCGAGCCTTCGTCGATGCCACCGAGCGCGCGAAGGCCGCGGGGTTCCGCCATGTGGAGATCCACGCCGCGCACGGCTACCTGCTGCACGAGTTCCTCTCGCCGCTGTCGAACCAGCGCACGGACCGGTATGGCGGCTCGTTCGAGAACCGCGTGCGGCTCACCCGCGAGGTGGTGCAGGCGGTGCGCAAGCGCTGGCCCGAGGAGCTGCCCCTCTTCGTGCGCATCTCCGCCACGGACTGGGCCGAGGGCGGCTGGAACCTCGACGAGTCGGTGGCGCTCTCCACGCTGCTGAAGCAGGACGGGGCGGACCTCATCGACTGCTCCTCGGGAGCGCTCGTTCCGGGGGTGAAGATTCCCGCAGGGCCCGGCTACCAGACGATGTTCGCCGAGCGCATCCGCAGGGAGGCCGGCATCGCCACGGGCGCCGTGGGCTTCATCCGCTCCGCCTTCCAGGCCGAGCACATCCTGCGCACGGAGCAGGCGGACGTGGTCATCCTCGCCCGGGAGCTGCTGCGCGACCCATACTGGCCCTTGCACGTGGCGCGCGAGCTCCACGCCAAGGTGGCCTGGCCGCCCCAGTACGAGCGCGCCCAGGACTGAGCCGCGCTCCGTTCCGCACGGCGCCTCTCACTCGGACCGCCGCGGGAGCTGGACCCCGAAGTGCTCGAGCAGGGCCCGCTCGAGCTCCTCCTGCCCCGCGATCGGCCGCTCCACGCGCTGGCCCTGCTCGGTGACGATGAGCCGGCTGCCACTCAGGGTCACCCGCCCCGTGGGCGTCTTGAGCGTGCAGAGCAGGCCCTTGAGGAAGAACGAGTCGGGCGAGGTCTGGTGGTACCGGCACATCTCCGAGAACTCCTCCAACCGCCTCGGCACGCGGGAGAACACGTAGAGGAGCTTCCTCGCGCCGTCCGGCCCCTCCTGCGAGAGCAGCCAATCCTCGCCGCGCCGCTCCAGGTGGAACCGCTGACCTCCCGAGTCCCACTGTCCCGGAGCGAGGGGCAGCGGCTCGACAAAGCCCTCACCGAAGCCCACGTCGACGAGCCAGGAGGCTCCGTCCAGGGAGACCTCCAGCACGAGATGATCGAACTCGGGGCCGGAGGGCTGGACGCCATCGGGGGACACGCGCCCGGACAGGTACGTCACCTGGAAGCCCAGGGCGCGCAGGAGCGCGGCGAACAGGCCGTTCAGCTCGTAGCAGAACCCGCCACGGCGGCACCGGACGATCTTCTCGAAGAAGGCCGCCTCGTCGAGGACGATGGGGCGCCGGCCATGGACATCGAGGTTCTCGAAGGGAACGGACTCGAGGTGCCGCAGGTGCAGCGCACGCAGGGTGTCCAGCGTGGGCTCCCGAGGCCCCTCGTATCCCAGCCGCTGAAGGTACTGGCCGATGTCCATGGAGTCCCCCGTACGCGGCTCGAAAGCGCGACTCGCGCAGTATAGGTCAAATGGAGTGGCGGACGATGGCGCAGGCTCCGGGCCAGGAGAAGATGGCGCCCTGCCCTCTCTCCCGGGAACCGCCATGAACCCCACTGATCCCCGCATCACCCTCGAGCCTCCGTGGACCGCTCGCCCTGCTCGGCATCAACCGCGCCGACAAGCGCAATGCCTTCGACCTCACGATGCTCCGGGCCTTCGCCGCGGCGATGACCGAGGCGGACCGCCATCCCGACGTGCGCTGCATGGTCGTCCTCGCGGAGGGAGATCACTTCTCCGCGGGGCTGGACCTGGCCAGCGTGGGGCCCGCCGTCGCCAGCGGGGAGCGGCTCTTCCCCGAGGGCCTCATCGACCCGTGGGCCATCCAGGGCGAGGTGCGGACCAAGCCGCTCATCGTCGCCGTGCAGGGCCTGTGCTTCACGCTCGGCATCGAGCTCATCCTGGCGGCGGACATCTCCGTGGCCGCCGAGAGCACGCGCTTCGCGCAGATCGAAATCAAGCGCGGCATCTTCCCGTTCGGCGGCGCCACGCTGCGCTTCCCGCAGGTGGCTGGCTGGGGCAACGCCATGCGCTGGCTGCTCACGGGTGACGAGTTCGACGCGAAGGAAGCCCACCGCATCGGGCTCGTCCAGGAGGTGGTCGAGCACGGCACGCAGCGAGAGCGGGCCCTGGCGCTCGCGGAGACGGTGGCGAAGCAGGCCCCGTTGGGCGTGAGGGCCACACTCGCCTCGGCGCGGCAGACCCTGGCCGAGGGGCCCGATGCCGCCCGGCGCGCCCTGCTGCCGAAGCTGCTCGAGCTCTCCGCCAGCGAGGATGCGCGCGAGGGCGTCCGCTCGTTCGTCGAGCGCCGCGAGGCCCGCTTCACGGGCCGCTGAGAGAAGCCCTTACTACGAGGAGACGCATGGCGATTCTTGCTCGGCATCGATTGCTCCTGCTCGCTACGGCATCGCTGCTCGCCTGTGAGAAGAAGAGCCCTCCACCGCCGCCCGTTCCTCTGGCGGTGGATGGAGGCTACAGCCCCCTGTCCATTCGGAGTCCGGCCAGGATGCACGCGCTGAAGCAGGAGATCGCCATGGCCTTCGCGGAAGTGCCCTATCCAGGGGACGAGAGGATCGTTGATGGTGACAACCCTTACGACCTGGAGATGGCCGAGCTCACACGGGCGCTCAGGGGCAGGCACTGGAAGCAGCTCTCTCCACGAGAACTGCGCCATCATGACCTCGCGTTCCTGAGCCGCGAGGCGCTCCAGTTCTACCTGCCCGCCTACCTCATCGGCTCGCTGTACGACTACGGAGACACCCCGTACGCCGACATCCTCCACTCCACTGTATTCGCGCTCGCGCTGGCTGAAGGCGACACGGCCAGGGAGCACATTCTGCGACAGCATGAAGTGGAGATGTTCTCGGTCTTCTCCCCGGAGCAGAAGCGCGCCATCCGATCCTTCCTCGAGTACGTCCGCGATGAAATGCCCGACGAATTCTACAGGGGCGACGTGCCAAAAAGGGCACTCACACAGTACTGGGGCCGGGATTGGTGAAAGGTGGGTCTGGAAGAATGAGAATGCTCCTGCTGCCCGTAGCACTGGTGCTTGCTTGCGAATCCTCAGAACCAGCGCCTCCCCAGGCACCTCCTGGAGACTGCACCGCTGAGCAGCACAGGCAGCTTCAAGAGACCGTGGACCTGGAGTGCAAAGGCAAGAAGCTCAAGTGCAATACAACCCAGAGCTGCGACACCTTGCGCGACAACTTCTCGCAATTCCAGAAATGCATCAGCGCACGGAGCACCATCATGGATCGGTGCTTCCGCGGTGGTGACAGGAAACATCAATTGCGACTGTTCGAAACTGAGAGTGGCGCTCAGGAGTGCCTTCGCCTGATGGCACTCGAGCATTGTCCACCCGCCTGCCCCTAGGTGCCTCGTGAAGGACCCCAGACTCCTCGCACTCCGGCAGCAGATCGAGTCAGCCTTCGCGGAGGTGCTCTATCCCGGAGATGACCGCATTGCGTACAGCAACATCGATCAGGATGGTGCTTCACTCGCGGCGACCTTCAGAGGGAAGCACTGGAAGGAACTGACACCACACGAACTACATCATCACGAAATGACCTTCTTGAGCCGCGAGGGACTTCAGTTCTACCTCCCAGCCTACCTGCTCGCCTCAATGGAGGGATACGACGGTACCCTGTACGAAGACATCCGGCCTTTTACGGTGTATGGGCTGACACTCCCTGACGAGGACACACCTCGGAACCGGCATCTGCGTGAATCACGATTGAGGGACTTCGAGCTCTTCACGCCTGCCCAGAAGCGCGTGATCCGTTCCTTCCTCGAATACGCCAGGAACGCGTGGACAAATGATCTTCCAGGAGGGGAGTCACCTGGCAAGGCATTGGAACGCTACTGGGGTCGGGATTGGCAGTAGCGTTCGCTCCGGCCTGGGAATCAGCATGCACTCAGAGCCGTCACTGCCCGCGCTTGCGGACGGAGATCTCCACGATGAACTCCGGTCCCCGCTCGGCGCCTGGCTCGGTCCGCGCCAGCACCGCGGGCCGGTCGTCGCCCGTCCACAGGCCCAGCAAGTCATAGGTCATCCACTGCGCCAGCGAGCGCGCCACCCGCTGCGCTCCCTCGCGCGACACCGTCGAGAGCGACTCCTGCGCGTCCATCAGCCCTCGCACCAGCCGCGCGGGCACCATCCAGCATTCGGCGCGCAGCGAGGGCGGCACCAGGAACAGGCAGAAGGAGGCCTCCGTCTGCCCCAGCAGCCCGTCCACCTGCTCGCGCCCGAGCCGGAGGTTCGGCGCCCACTCGCCCCGGTGCTCCAGCTTCCTCGCCAGCACCAGCACCGCGCGCTTCGTCGTCAGGAAGGAGTCCACCTCCACCTTCAGCACGAACGCCAGCTCCACTCCGGCCGGCCGCGCGCTCTCCGGCACCGGCTCGCCCTCCACGGGCTCCCGCGTCCTGCGGTACTGGAGCTCCAACTCCAGCGGCACCGGCTGCCCCTGGGAGAGAAGGATCGACAGGTCCGAGCGGATGCTCTCGAACTCGTGCTTCAGATCCTCGAGCAGCCGCGTCACCAGCCGCGCCTCGTCCTCCCGGAAGTGCTCCGGGTAGCGCGCCGAGAAGTCCCGCTCCACGCGGCTGAACGCGCCCAGGAGCAGCTCCTCCAGATCCCTGTCCTTCAGCCACGTCCTGCCCCCGCCGAGCGTCATCGCCCCCGAGGCTCGCAGGTGGCGCAGGGCCCCCGTCAGCGTCGCGGGCGTCGCCGGCTCGGGCGCGGACTCGGCTCCATGGGTCAGCCACGCGTTGATGGCCCGCACGCGGAAGCGCACGCGTGTGGACGGGTGCTCGCCCAACCGGCGGAGCTGCCGCCGGTCCGTGCCCGTCTTCACCAGCGACAGCGTCACCAGCTCGGCCTCGGAGGCCGCCGCGTCCGGCGCGCACCATAGGAAGAACTCGATGGCCGCCTTGCGCAACACCGGCTTCTTCGCGAACCGGCGCGTCACCTCCTGCCGCCACGCCGCCAGATCGTCCGCTCCGGGCCGCCGCTCCGACTCCACGCGGGGCCACAGGTCCGCGCACTCCTCGGCCAGCCAGTACAGGGCCTCCGCCACCGGCAGCTCGCGCACCCGCTCCCGTGCCCGGTTGCGCCGCTCGAAGGCGTCCTCCGAGCCCTGGCGCAGCGCCACCCGGAAGATGCGCTCCTCCAGCCACAACAGCACCAGCGCCAGGCCGGGCTCGGCCTTGGGCTTCAGGTGCTCCCAGCACTTGTCCGCGACGAGCCGGTGCCGCTCGAGGTCCTTGTCCTCGTGGATGCTGGTCACCAGCGCCTGCAGGGCACCTCGCAGGCCCTCCACCGGCGCCTCGAAGTACACCAGCAAGTCACTGAGGTTCTCGATGACGGCCAACGCTCCTCCCTCTTCGAGGTTCCTGGCGAGCAGCAGACTCGCCCGGGTGCACCAGCGCGCCTCGCTCTTCCCGCTCGCGTAGCACCCGAGGAAGCCGCGCAGCTCGCTCCGGCCCTCGGGCGAGGCCGCCATCTGGAAGAGCTTCTCCTCCAGCACGTCGCGGCACTCGCGCCAGGGAATCCGGGCCGCCCGCTCCCGGATGAAGGTCACCAGCTTGTCCCGGCCCTCGCGCAGGTACGGCAGCAGTCCCCGGAGCTGATCCAACCGCCCGATGACCCGCCGCTCCGAGCCCAGCAACACCTTCAGGTCCAGCTCCACCGTGTCGTGGAAGCGCAGCACCCGGCCGTCGAACGTGCAGCGCACGCCGCTCACCAGCTCCCGCAGCGCCTCGGGGTGGCGCTTGAGGTAGCGCGTCAGCACCTTGGAGACCTCGGCCTCCACCTGCTGCACGAGCGGCTCCACGCCCTCGCCCTGCCCCTCCGCCTTGAGCGCCTGGACGAGCTGCTCCCGCCGGGAGATGAGGCGCTGGAGCAGCTCCCTCGGGGGCGCCGTGTAGGGCCACAACAGCTCGCCGCTGTGGGCCAGCAGGAAGAGCAGCTCCCCGGGAGAGCGGTCGCCGGAGTCCAGCCGGGCCCAGGCGGCCGTCTGCGCCATCTCGCGCTCGTCCAGGGTGGCGCTGCGCACCCACTCCGCGAGCCGCTCCGTCCACTGCGGGCGCGACGACAGCACGGCGCCGGGGCCGGCCCCCGTCACCTGCTCATAGAGCGCCTGGATGGAGTCAGGCCACCTGTCGTCACCGGGCCGCATGGTCGAGCGCTCGCGCTCACCGCCCTGCTACCACAGCTAATGGCGCAACGGGCTGATCCAGTCGCGGCTGGTACTCCCCGGCCAGTTGCTCCACCTCGGCCGCCAGACGCTCACCCTCGGAGAGCAACCGGGCCTTGAGCCGCGCCCGGCTCCCCAGGGTGAAGAACACGGACACGTCATGGAGCAACACCTGCCAGCGATCGGAGAAGTACAGCGTGAAGAGCGCCAGCGGCGGCACGCCCAGCAGCACCGGCAGCCCCAGCGGCGCCCCGCGCCACAGCCACGCCCCCACCGTCAGCGCCCCCCACCACGTCAGCGCCATCACCAGCGCCGCGAGGAACTTCACCGTCGCCTGGATGTCCAGCTCGGACTTGCGGCTCGCCCACCTCGGGAAGAGGTAGGGTACGTAGAACAGCCCCAGCCCCAGGGCGAACAGCGGCATTCCGAAGGCGAGCAGCAACAGGTTCTTCACCACGAAGCGCGCCACCGGGCCCGTCCGGTACTCCAGCGCCAGGTCCGTGGGGTCCGCTCGCACCAGCTCCAACCGGCGCTGATAGGACATCATCTCGCCGCGCACCCGCTCGAAACGCTCGGGCTGCTCGGAGCGGAAGAGTTGCAGGCCCCGCGCCCAGTGGCGCAGCCGCTCGGGGTCCTTCGCCTCCTTGTTCCGGAAGGCGAAGAGCTGCTCGGCCAGTTGGATGAGCGGCAGGTCCTCCCACTTGTCCAGGTTGAGGGTGACGGCCCGGAGCCCCTCGGCGATGCGCTCGGTGAGCCGGCGCACCGACTCCCCCTCGGCCGCCGCGTCCGCCGGCAGGAAGTCCTTCACCTCGATGGGGGTGCCCATCTCGATGAGCACCTCGCTGTGGAACAGGTTCTTGTCCGCGTACGTGAGGCCCACCGGGACGATGCGCACCGGCGCCCCCTGCTTCGCCGCCCCGAGCGCGATGCGCGCCGCCCCCGTCTTCAGCTCCGCCAGCGAGGGCTCCGAGTGGCTCTTGCCCTCGGGGAAGAGGGTGATGGCCCGGCCCTCCACCAGCGCCCCGCGCGCCGCGTCCAGCGTCCCCTCGTTCTTGCCCATCTGCGAGGGGTCATCCTGCTTGCGGTACACCGGCAGCGCCCCGAGCCCGCGCAGCAGCCAGCCGATGACGGGAATGCGGAAGAGCGGCTCCTTGGCCAGGAACGTCACGTGCCGGCGCGTGAGGATGAAGACGAGCGCGGGATCGATGAGACCATTGGGGTGATTGCCCACGAACATGACCGGGCCCTCGGGCTCGGCCGGGGGTGCATTCACCTTCACCCGGTAGAAGAGCCGAAGCGCCAGGGACACCACCGCACGCACGAAGCTGTAGAACACGCGCGCAGTGTACACCGGGCGCGGCCTTCCCGGGACAGCCCCGGCCCCGCCCGGCCGGGGCCGCCGCACGCGTTGTATGTGGACGCCAGCACGCTCCTTGGCATAGAGCGGCACCCTCGATGGCCGTTGGCCGGACGGCTTTCGCTTGGGGGAGGTCACACAAGATGTGGAGAGAGATTCGCCCGCGGTGGCTCGCGCTGCTGGGGCTCGCACTCGTGGTGTCCGCGTGTGGGGGTGATGAAGAGGAGCCGGATGGGTTGCTCATCGACCCCGCGCACCAGACCGTGGCGATCGCGCCGGGAGGCAGGGTCCCCGTCCACGTGAAGCTCGATCGGACCGGGAGCCTCTCCGGAGCCATCCTGGTGACGGGCAGCGCGGGCCCCTCGGGACTGACGGCGGAGCCGCTGGTGCTGACCGCGGAGGAGTCGGAGGGCGATCTCCACCTCCAGGTCACCGAGACCGCGGAGATCGGCGCCAGGGGCCGGGTGCTGGTGCTCGCCCAGTCCGGGAACGAGGCCTACAGCGCCACCGTGGACGTGGAGGTCATCGCTCCGGTGACAGTGCAGGTCCAATCGGGAAGTCCGTTGGTGACGCGGGGCCAATCGGCCCAGGTGAGGGTGGCCATCGAGCGTACTGGCGGATTCGCGGGGCCCGTGCGGCTCGCCGTCCAGGGCCCGCCCGCTGGCATCTCGGTGGATACCCAGGAGCTCACGCTGGAGGCCGGCACCGCCTCGGCGACCTTCACGTTCCGCACCACCTACGCAACCCCCGTCGCGAAGCATCCCCTCACCTTCACCGCGGCGACGAGCCGGTTCTCCGCCTCCACGACCACGTTCCTGGAAGTGACGCGGCCAGCCGGCCTCTGGGATGAAGGCTTCGGAACCGCCGGGAGTCTCACGCTGCCTGACAACCACAACATCTCGTCCCTGGTGACCCAGCCGGATGGCCGAATCGTCCTGGGCACGGGGAACTACGGCATGAACGTGTGGATCCACCGGCTCGAGCTCGACGGGCGCCCGGACACGACGTTCGGACAGGCGGGAGTCGTCGAGCTGCCCTTCCCGGCTGGCGTCACCTACGTCTCGCAGCCCAAGCTGGTGCTCCAGCCCGACGGGAAGCTGCTCGTCCTGACCACCTCCAGCGGGAGGGGGCTCCTCTATCGCTTCAAACCGGACGGCAGCCTGGACACCCCGTTCGGCAGCGGGGGGCTGGCCACTGTCGACCTCCACGGCTACTTCGCGGAGCTGCTGCTCCTGCCGGATGGAGCCCTCCTGGTGACCAGCCGGAGCGAAATCTACGTGGAGTCCCTGCGGCTGAGCTCCCTGGGGCTGAAGGATGAGAGTTATGGCTCGTCGGGCCGGGTGTTGCTCCGTGCCGACGACCTTCTCTCGAACGCGATCTTGGGAGCCTTCGTCGACGCACAGGGCCGCGCGGTGATCGCGGTCGGCTACCGCGCCAGTGACGCGAGCATGGGAGGCGTCCGGGTGTTCCGGGTGACCCGCGAGGGTGTGGCGGATACCACGTTCGGGCCGGACGGACAGCGCACCTACCCCCTGTCGCCGGACTTCAGACCCAACGCCTTCTCCCAGCTGGAAGAGGGGCTCGTCGTGCTCGGCAGTGTCACGAAGGACACCACGAAGCCCGGCGAGCAATGGCTCGTCCGGCTCGGGGAGCAGGCCGGGACACTCGAATACCGGTGGAAGAGCATGGGCATGGCCTGGACCAACGCGGACGGCGCGCTCACGACGCTCTCGGACGGGAGCATCCTGGCGATGATGTCCACCGGGCCGGTCCGGACGTTGTCCACGGGAGTGGTGGATACGCGATTCCAGGCCCCATCTGTCTACGCGTGGGAGCTCTTCACGGGCCCGGGGGACGTTGTCTACGTCACGGCCGGCCAGAACATCCGCAGGCTGCTCCCACCGTATTGAGCAGCGCTGGCCTCTCACGCTCCGCCCCTCGGAAACGGCACGACCGGGCTCCTCGGCTGAGGAACCCGGTCGCGGACTTCCAGCCGTTCGCCTGGCGGCTGGCCTACTCGGCCGCCGGGGCCACCGCGGCCTCGCCGCGGGTCCGGAACAGCGTGTAGCCGATCGTCCCGGCGATCACGGCCACGATGATGCCCACGCTCACCGGCAGCGGCACGTGCAGGCCGTACGTGGGCGCGATGGTGTTGGAGATGGCCGGGTACACGAGACCCACGGTGCCGTTCACGATACGGCCCAGGTCCGGCAGGAGGATCTTCACGCCCGCGATCGCCAGCAGCAGGCCGATGCCCTGCTTCATGTGCGAGAAGCGCTCCTGCATGTTCTCGATGAGGAAGTAGATGGCGCGCAGGCCGAGCACCGCGAGAACGTTCGAGGAGATGACGATCCAGAAGTTCTGGCTGATCGCCATCGCGGCCGGGAGGCTGTCGAAGGCGAACGGGACGTCGGTGCCCTCGATGACGAGCAGCGTGAGCAGCATGAGCGTGCCGCGCTTCTTGCCGTCCACCACCGTGAAGAACTTGAGCCCGTCATACTTGTTCTCGAACCCGAGCCAGCGCTTGGAGAGCCGCACCAGCCAGTTCTTCTGGAGCTCCTCGTGCCGCTCCTCCTCGGACCGCTCCTCGTCATCGAGGAAGAAGACCTTGAAGGCCGCCCAGAACAGGAACGCGCCGAAGAACCAGAGCAGCGGGCGCCAGACCGTGATGATCGCCGTGCCGCCGAGGATGATCGCACCGCGCATCACGACGACGCCGACGATTCCCCAGCGCAGCAGCTTCGGGCGCGCCTCCTCCGGCGTGTTGAAGAGCCGGAAGATCAGGTAGAACATGAACAGGTTGTCGAGGGAGAGCGCCTTCTCCATCACGAAGGCGCCGAAGAACTCCGCGGCCGGCTGCGCGCCCCAGGTGGCCCAGATGCCCACGTTCACGAGCATCGCGACGCCGACCCAGAAAAAGAAGTTCTGTATTGCCTGCCGCGTAGTCATTGCGGTCCGAAGCCTCCGAAAATTGTACGGAACGGGGTGTGTATCCCGAGCGGCGCCCGTGGGGCAATCTCGCACGGGCAGCGCATGTGACGGCACGTGAGGGGCGAAATCGCCAGGTTCCCGGCCAGGGGAGCGGTGGCTTGTTTCGACCCGAAGCGGGGTGAGGCTCAGAAGGTGCCGATGCTGAAGTGGAACTGCATCAGCGGCTCGTTGAGCGTCTCGTCCGGATCCAGGTTGATGCCCACGTCGAAGGACAGCGGGCCCACCGGCGTCTGGTAGCGAGCGCCCACGCCCGTCGAGTAGCGCAACGCGGAGAACCGGTACTGCTCCCGATCTTCCCAGAGATTGCCCGCCTCCAGGAAGAGGCCCACGTCGAACGAGGAGCCCACGGGAATGCGCAGCTCGCCCTTGGCCAGGGTGAACACCTGCCCGCCTTCGCTGGTGGGCGGCTGGCCGGCGAGGATGGTCAGCAACTCCGGAGAACAGCCGGCCGGGTGCACCAGCGAGCGGCAATCCGCCAACTGCCGCCGCAGCAACGTGCGCCGGTCCTCGCCGAGGATGCCATCCTCCCGGAAGCCGCGCAGGCTGGAGGAGCCGCCCAGGTAGAAGCGTTTGGAGCCGATGACCCACGACTCCTGCTCCAGGGGCACGATGGTGCCGCCGCGCACGGACAGCGCCAGCACCGCCCGGGACGGCAGCGGCACGTACCCACTCACGTTCCCCATCAGCTTCACGCCGTTGATGGGCTGGGGATCCGTGGGCTCGCCGCTGGCGGTCGTCGGCAGCGAGCGGAGGTCCCTCATCAGCTCGGCGCTGGTGGACACCACCAGGCCCCTGCGCGGGTTGGCCGGGTCATCCCGCAGGTCCACCGCACCCGAGGCGCGCAGCGAGTTCAGGATGAAGAAGCCGGTGGGGAAGCGCAGCCGCTCCTGGTCCGCGCGGCTCGGCGCGGTGAGCTGCCGGTCTCCGCGCTCCAGCAGGTTGCCCTCGAGCTCGTACTGCAACCCGAAGCTCAGCCAGCGCGTCGCCGACCAGTCCAGGCCCGCCACCGCCGCGACTCGGGAGGAGAGGTACGAGGGCCGGTGCACGCGCTCGCCGATGAGATCGAACCGGGCACCCACCTCCAGGGGCAGCAGGCCGTAGAGCCGGGGCTGGGCCGCCGACAGCACGGCGCGCCCACCGAAGTCACGCACCCAGGCATACGGCTCGGGCGCCTTGCACTCCTCCGGTGCCGCCAGGCAGCGGGCCCGGGCCAGCGAGGCCTTCTCCCAGCCCTGCGCGCTCCACCCGATGTAGTTGAGCTTCAACCGGCCCGACAGGTTGAGTCCGCGCCCGTCCACATTGGGGCGCGACACGTCCAGTCCGAGCCGAGGACCTTCCGCCAGGAAGTAGCCGCCGGCGACCTCGCCCTCCCAGCGCGGGCGCTCGCGCACCTCGATGACGATGTCCTTGCTGGCCTCGGGCACGTCCGGCTTCTCCAGGCGCACCGTGGCCTGCCGGAAGATGTTGAGGAGCGTGAGCCGGCGCTGGCTCTCGAAGAGCTTGTCCGGGTCCAGCACCTCGTTCTCCTTGAGGCGCACCGTGGCGCGGACCACCTCCTCGTTGGTGCGAGCCGTGCCATGCACGAGGATGCTGCCCACCGTCACCCGGGGCCCCGGCTCCAGGCGGTAGAGGAGGCTCACGCCCTTGGCCGCGAGGTTCGGCTCCGCGTCCGCGCGGGCGAAGAGGTAGCCCTTGCGCCCCAGCGCCGTGACGAGCGCCTCCCGTCCGCGCTCCACCGCGTCGCGGCTCATCGGCTCGCCCACCTTGACGGGCACCAGTCCCCGCGCATCGAAGCCCTGCGGCCCGCCCTCGACACGCACCTCGGCCACGCGCATCTGCGGGCCCTCGTGCACGTCGAACCAGGCCACCGCCGTACGCCGGCCCACCTCCACCTGCAGCCGGGTGAAGCGCACCCAGGCCTCCAGGAAGCCCCGCTCCCGGTAGGACTCCGCCATCAACTCCGCCGCCTCCCGCCAGGCCTCCTCGACGAAGACGGTGGCCGGCTCGTGCACCCACTCGGGAGGCCCCAGGTGGCGCTTGCCGGGCCCCATCTCCACCGCGTCCGTCAGCAGCGACGGCGTGGCCGGCTGGGGCTCGTTGGAGCGGATGTGCTCGGTGAGCATCTCGCGCAGCGACTCGTTGGGGATGACCTTGTTGCCCCGGAAGATGACGCGCCGCACGCGCAGCGGGTGGCCCTCCTCGATGTCGAAGGCGAGCACCGCCGCCTCGCCGTCCGGGCGGAGCACCTCGCGCGTCTCTACGTGCACGTCGTTGAAGCCGCGGTAGCGGTAGAAGGACTCCAGCCGCCGCGCCAGCCGCGCCACCGTCGGCGAGTCCAACGGCTCCGAGCCGTCATAGGCGAGCATCCGCGCCAGCACGGTGTCCGGGAAGCGGTGGTTGCCGTGGAAGTGGAAGGTGAAGCGCGGGCCCGCGGAGATGGGCACCACCACCGTGGCCGCATCACCCTCCCCCTTCTGCTTGGGCTGTCCCACGATGGCGCGCCAGTAGCCGCGCGAGCGCAGCAGCGTCCGCAGCCGCTCCAGCCCGGACTCCAGGCCGCCTCGGTCCAGCACGCCGCCCACGCGCAGGCCCAGCGTGGCGAGCAGCTCGGGCAAGGGCAGGCCGGGGCTGCCGGTGATGGAGACGGCCGCCACCCGCGTGGGACTGCCCTCGAAGACGGTGAAGACGAGCGCCACGCCTTTGTCCACGGACTCGCGCGTGAGCTGGATGCGCGCGTCGTTGTAGCCCTGGCGCTCGTACGCGCGGGACAGTTCCTTGAGCGCCGTCCGCAGCACGTCCTCGTCCAACCGCTTGTCCAGCTCGATGCCGTTCGCGCGCAGCACCGCCCGGAGCGCGTCGTCACCCAGGACGACGTTGCCCTCCACGTCGATGCGGCGGATGGGAGGCATGGCCGTGAGCTCGAACACCACGCGCACGCCCTCGGGCACGTCCACCGTGCGCACGACGATGTCGGAGAAGCTCCCGCTGGTCCACAGCCGCTCCACCGAGCGGCGCACCGCGCGGGCCGACAGCACCTGTCCCTTGCGCACCGCCAGCAGCTCCGCAAGCCCCGCCGAGTCCTCCTCCGCGGACAGGTGCAGCTCCACCGCCACCACCGTGGGACCGGCCGGGAGCACCGGGGCCTCCGGGCGCACCGGTATCGGCTCCGTCTCGAAGGCCTGGGCCTCGACGGTCTTCGCCGGCTCCACCGCCCTCGCCGGCTGCGCCATCGCGGCACCGGCCAGCAGCAGGCAGAGCCCGAGCGCTACTGGGACTCCCAGCTCAACTTCGAGCTCGATCCCAGGGTTGCCGAAGGCGGTCTCGCTGTTCTCGTTGTCCCACTGGCCCCGCACGGAGAAGCGATTGTCGAAAAGGTACTCGGCGCGTGCGCGAGTTCCGCGCCCACTGACGGGCTGCGTCAAGCCAATCTTAAGCTGCTCCGTGAGGAACTTCGACTCCAAGCGGGCAGTTGGCTCCGCCTGCTGGGTGGCGTCGTTGTAGGTGGTGGAGATTTGCAGGGACAGGCCCCGGAGGACCGGGTTGTTGGGCAGGAAGCGCTGCACCTGCCGGTCCAGGCCGGAGATGTTGAAGAAGGCCTCGGCGGCCAGACCCGCGCTGGCCGAGGCGGCGGTCTCCTTGTCCGTGCTGGTGAGACCCAGCGTGAGGAGCGACAACACATCGCCCTCGGTGAGGCCCGGCTCCGAGGTGAACTGCACCTGGGGAGCGGCCGGGCGGCCGAAGGCATGGAGTTTCACCTGGTACTCGCGCACCTGGGCCTGGGCGAGCAGGTCGAACACGGGATCGATGCCGTAGCGGTCCTGGAAGTCGATCTGCCCGCGGTTGACGGTGAACTGGTTGTTGCGGAAGAAGGCCTGGCTGCCCTCGGCGGTCTCCACCCGGCCGAGGATGCCCGGGCGCACGTTGGTGCCGGTGAGCTTGAGCGAGCCGAGCAGCCGTGCGCGGGCGAGGTTGTTGTCCACCCACACGTCGGTGAGGAGCAGGCCCACGTCGAAGGTGAGGTACTCGCGGGGCTTCTCGGTGGGCGTGGCCAGCACGCTGCGCCGGGCGAGCCGCTTGAGGATGTCGTCCAGCTCCAGGCCGCGGCGGTAGCGCAGGTTGCGGATGTCCATCACACCGCCCAGCCGCAGCGCGTCCGGGTTGCCGGTGAGCCACAGCCGTCCGCTGGTGGTGAAGGGCAGGTCCTCGTGGAAGCGCGTGGCCACGTCGGTGAGGGCCACGTTCATCAACAGCTCCGAGGGGCGGAAGTCGACGAGGTTCACCTCACCGCTGCCCAGCATGCGGCCCTCGTTGAGGAAGCCTTCCATGGACTCCAGGAGGATGCGCTGCCCGGTGAAGGCCACCCGTCCCTTCACGTCCCGTACGGACAGCGGCTGATCCCTCAGGGACAGCTTGCCGTCGACGATGCGGGCCGAGCCCGCCACCGAGGGCTTGCGTGGGCTGCCATTGGCCACGGCGTTGAGCTCCACGCGGCCGCCGGTGCGCACCAGCATGGGCGAGACGGACTCGAGCAGGCCCAGGTTCATGGCGCCCCGCACGTAGAGTTCCATCTGCTCGGGGCTCACCCACCCCGCCGCGGACAGCTCGGTGTCCGGCCCGCGGAAGGTGAAGGAGGGTACGTCCAGCCGCCCGTTGGCGTAGCTCAGGGAGATGGGGGCATCGTTGGCGCCGGAGAACGCGCCACGCGCCAGGGTGAGCCGCTCCACGGTGGCGTTCATCTGGAGGGCCTGGGTGTTCTTCAGCGCGCCCTGCGCCCGCACCACCGCCTTGACGGAGCCGGACAGCTCCTGGGTGAAGGAGTTGGCGGGCAGCAGCGGGCGGATTTCAGGCAGCTCCAGCGTCACCGCCGCCTCGAAGGGATAGGGCTCCTTCACACGCATCCACAGGATGCCGGAAGTATCGCGGGAGGGACGGCCGGCCACCTGCAGCTCACGGCCTTCCATGCGGGCCTCGAAGCCCATGTTGCCCAGGTTGCGGCCACCGAACGTCACCTGCGGGCCGGACACGTGGGCCGTCGTCACCGGCACGTCCGTGGTGCCCGACACCGTGCCTTCCAGGGCCAGCGTGGCCTCCAGGCCCATGCGCTCGGCCGTCTCCGGGCCGGCGAGCTCGCCAGGGACAGGTTGTCGCCGCCGAAGCGGTAGTCCAGCACGCCCTTGTCGGGCCCGGAGAAGAAGAAGCTCCCATCCACCCAGGTGCGGCCCAGCCGGCCCTCCAGCACCGTGCGCTCCAGCACCATGGCCTGGCCATCGTCGAAGCGCAGCCGGGCCGAGCCGTTGCCCATGTGCCGCCCGTAGTACGTGGTGTCCTTGAAGTCCAAGGCCACCAGTCCCGAGAACTGGTCCATCGGGCTGTCGATCTCCACCCGGCCCGAGACCTCGCCCTGCATCGGCCCCTGCATGACGGAGATGGTGGAGTGCAGCGGGGCGATGATGTCGATCAGATCCTCGGTGCGGCCGCGCGGCACCTCCACCTCGGCCCGCGCATGCAGCGAGCGCCCGAAGGTGATGTCCGCCTTGCCGAAGTACTGGGTGCGTCCCTTCTGGCCGGAGAGGGTGGGGAAGCCCAGCACCTTGTCCGCGTACGTGAGCTTCCCCTGCACCACGCCCAGGTCGAAGTCCCAGAACATGAAGTCGCGCAGGGACAGGCTCGCGCCGATCTTCACCTGCGAGTACGGGCCCTCGACGGTGGTGCTCACCGAGCCATGTCCCGCCCACGGAAGCTGCGCGATGTGGCCGAAGTCGGAGAGGTCCGCGTCGCCGTGAGCATTGACGAGGAGGCCCTTCTGGGAGTCGTAGAAGAGCGTCACGTCGCCGCCGATGCGCGAGCGGCCCGAGTCGATCTGGATGCCGGTGAAGGTGACGCGGTCCGCCAGGAGCGACACCTGCGTGCGCACGTGGCCGCGCTCGTAGGTGAGGAGGGTGCGCCCGGAGTCCACGGGTGCATCGAAGGCGCGGGAGGCCAGGATGAAGCGGCCGTGACGCAGGTCCAGGTCGCCCGACAGGTTGGGCCTGGGCAGCAGCGTGCCGGACAGGCGGGCCTTGGCGTTGGCCGGGAAGTCCACCCAGGAGCCCGTCAGACCGGCCTTCTCGAGGATGCGGCCGAACTGCGCCTCGTGCGTCTCCAGCTCCACCTCGACGGGCAGCCCCGGACGGAGCGCGAGCGTCCCGGTGATGCGCGCGTCGCCCGAGCCGATGGGCAGGAGGAGTTCCTCCACCGTCACCAGCTCGTTGGCATACGCCAGCCGCGCGGTGAACGAACCCGGAGAGTACTGCGCGTAGGCAATGCCGCTGCCCGACAGCTCCACGGACACGCTGGGCGCCGCCGGGCGGCCATTGGCCGTCACACGCGTCCAGAGGTGGCCCTGGGCGGGCCTGGGCAGCAGCCCCACGCGCGACAGCGTGCGCAGCGGCAGGAACACCTGGGCATCCAGCGCGAGGATGGGCTCGCAGAGCTGCTCCACGCGGCCGGAGATGTTCACCGTCACGTCGTCCAGCGCCACCTCGGCGCGGTCCACCTCCAGCAGCTCCTCGTCCACGTCCAGCGCGCCCGAGAGCGCCAGCCGGCCCAGGGTGAGCTTCCTGATTCGGACCCAGCCGGACGAGGCCGCGCCGGGCCTCCACCTCGAACTCCTCCTCGCCCCAGCGCTCGCGCAGGCTCACGTCCAGCTCGGACAGCTCCACCTGCCGGCCACCGGGCAGCCCCAGCCGCACCTCCGCGCCGGTGATGGCCACCCGCGCCAGCTTCAACCGCCGCAGCGGCTTGAGCGGACACTCGCCCGGCTCACCCGGGGGTGGCCTGGGGCGTGACAGGTCCAACGACACGCGCGGCCGGTGCACCTTCACCAGGTCGATGGCGAGCTGGCCGGAGAGCGGGTTGGGCAGTCCGAGCTGCACCTCGGCCGAGTCCGCGGCGACCAGCGGCGTGTCGGCGCCCTTCTCGAAGACGGACACCCCGCGGAGGATGAGCCGCTGGCCGAGCGGATCCACCTCGCACTGGCCGATGCCGACCTCCATCCCCAGCAGCGTGGGCAGTTGGCGCCGGGCCTGCGTGCAGAGCTGATCCCACGCCGTACGCGTGCGGAGGACCAACACCGTCCCCAGCACGAGCGTGAGGACGATGAGCCACAGCGGCGGCCTGCGCGCGCCCTGCTGCCTGTTCCGGGGAGCCAAAACCGCTACAGCTTACCCAACCCCTCGAGGTAACGGTCGATCTCCGCGAGATCGACCTTCGAGTTGCCGCTTGCCCGACTGCTCGGGGCGGCGGCGGGGACGGGCTTCTGTTGCCCTTCCGGCAGCGCCGAGCCCTGGAGCCCCAGGTTGTCGGCGATGCGATGGATGAGCTTGTCGGAGATGGTCTGCTCCCGGGCCAGGAAGGCCTCGAAGAGCGCGTTGTCGCAGATGCTGTTGATGACGCGCGGGGTGCCGCCCGAGCGCTGGTGCACGGAGACCAGGGCCTCGGCGGTGAAGGGCATGCGCGGGCAGCTCGCCAGCCGGAGGCGGTGCTTGATGTAGGCCTCGGTGGACTCGGCGGTGAAGGGCTCCAGCTTGTAGCGGAGCGACACGCGCTGGGCCAGCGGCGGGTCCAGCTTGAGGTTCTTCTCGATCTCCGGCAGGCCGAAGAAGACGAAGGAGATGAGCTTGCGCTCGGGGACCTCCAGGTTGAGCAGCCCCCGGAACTCCTCCATCAGCTCGCGCGTCTCCAGCATCTGGGCCTCGTCGATGAGGACGACGGCCTTCTTGCCGGACTCGTAGATCTGCAGCAGCCGCTGGTAGAGCTGGGACAGGAGCGCCAGCTTCTCCTGGGCCGGGTTCTCCACGCCCAGTTGCAGGGCGATGCGGCGCAGCAGCCAGTTGGCGGTGATGCCCGAGTGGATGATGACGAGCAGCGCGGCCTCGTACTCGGACTCGGGCAGCGAGTCGAGCATGCGGCGCGCCAGCGTCGTCTTGCCCGCCCCGATGTCGCCGATGAGGATCGACAGACCCTTCATGTAGCTGACCGAGTGCATGAGGCGGGTCAGCGCCTGCGAGTGCTGGGCCGAGTTGTAATAGAAGCGGCTCACCGGAGCGTTGGAGAAGGGCTCCTGGGTGAGCTCGAAATAGTCGAGGTAGGTGGACATGGGCTCGGCGAACCTCGGACTGCGCTAGACGTAGCCTACCTTACGTGGCCGGGCGGCTCCGGCGGCCGCGGGCATGGCACCCGGAGGAGGCGCCCCACTGGGCCCCTTCCCACCGCTGGGGGGCAGCGGATCCGGCACCGGAGACGTGGTGGCGGCCAGCCGCGCCACGTTGCCGGAGACTTCCCGGAAGTTCGGGTCGAGCGCGGCCACGCGCTGGTAGTGATAGAGGGCCTTGCCGTGCTCGCCGATGGCCTCGTAGGCCAGGCCGAGCTCGAAGCCGATCGCCTTGGCCACCTCGCCGGTGGCGTGCTCGCTGGCGAGCGCCTGCTTGAAGGTGCCCACCGACGCTCCGGCATCGCCCTTCTGGGCCTGCAGCAGGCCGATCATCGTGAGGCAGTCCACCTCACGCTTCTTGCCCATGCAGCCCTCGCGGGCCACGGCGAACTCGTTGAGGGCGTCTTCCATGAGGCCCATCTCGCGGTAGGCGATGCCCAGGTCGTAGTGGGTATCCACGTCCTCGGGCTTGACCACCTTGGCGAGGCCCTTCTTGAACTCGGCGAAGACCTCCTCCACCGAGTACTGGAAGTCCTCCTCGACGGCGGGCGCCGCGGGCTCATCTCCGCCCAGGTCGCCGAACTCGCCGGCCAGCTCCGCCGCCAGGTCGAACGCGTCGCGCTCGGCGGGGGACTCGCCCAGGGCGGGCACCGCGGGGACGGCCAGCACCTCGGCGCTCTCCTCGGGCTCCTCGGCGGCCGGAGTCCCACCGGACTCGAGCGCCTCGAGCCGGGCCATCAGCTCTTCCGCGCGCGCGTGGCCCGGGAAGGCGATCTGCACCGTCTCGAGGATCTCCCGAGCCTCCTCCAAGAGGCCCTGATCCAGGAAGAAGCTGGCCTCGTCGCACTCCTCGCCGGCCGGCTCCTCCGCGGGCTCCTCGACCTGGGCGACGACGGGCTGCGGCTTGGGCGCGGGCTGGGCCTTGGCGGGCGCGGCGGCCTGGGGCTGCGGCTTGGGCGCGGGCGGAGCCTTGGCGGCCGGAGGCGGAGCCTTGGGCGCGGCCACCACGGGCGCGGGCACCGGCTCCGGCTCCTCGAACTCGTAGGAGCCTGCGAGCGCCGGCGAATCCACCGGAGTGCCCTCGTCCTCGAAGACCAGCGCGGGAGCGCCGGACGAGGTCGGCTCGGCGTCGAGCTCATCCAACTCCGCGGGGCGCATCGCCACCCGCGTGGGCATGTCGTCCGGCTCCGGGAAGCCGGAGTCGTCCGAGAAGGAATCCTGGAGGAACTGGGCCGAGGGCGCCGCCACCTGCGTGGGGGGCGGCTCGTCGTCGCCGAGCGCCAGGGGCTCACCGGCGTCCGCCAGCAGCGGCTCGTCCTCGAAGCCGGAGGAGGCGGCCAGGGCGGCATCATCCTCGCCGGCCGGCTCCATGAAGACGGTCGTGGCCTCCTCGGGCTCCTCGCCGGCACCGAAGAGGGGCTCGTCGTCCGACACCACGGCGCCCGGCTCGTCCGCGATCACCAGCCCATCGTCGGAGTCCACCGGCATGCCGAACTCGCCGGAGAGGATCTGCTCCTCCTCGTCCGCGCTGGTCGCGGAGACCAGGGCCAGCTCGTCTCCCGGCGGATGCTCCAGGGCGTCCGCGGGCGCGTCGGCGACGACGATCTCCTCGTCGCTGGAGTCCACCAGGATGGCGTCCTCACCGACGGACTCCACCTGCGCGACCTCGACGGGCGCCACCTCATCCGACTGCAGCACGGACAGGAAGGCGGGCACCTCGGGGTGGCCGGGGTTCTGCTCGAGGATGATGGCCAGGTACGGCTGGGCGCGCTGCACGTCCGCGCGGCGCGTGCACAGGCGCAGCACGTTCAGGAGCTGCTCTCCGGCCTGGGCCGTGTTGCCGGAGGCGACGTAGATGTGGAAGGCCTTCTCGTGCGCGTCGAGGTTCTCCGGGTCCACCGCGAAGATCTTCCGCAGGTGCTCGAGCGCTTTGTCGTGCAGGCCGTATTTGACGTAGACGTCCGTCTCCGTCAGCAGCTTGGAGAACTGCTCCTTGCCCGGCTGAGCCGGGGCCGCCGGAGCCGCCTGGGCGGGCGCGGGAGCAACCGCGGCGGGCGCGGGCGCGGCGGCGGCCGGAGCGGGTGCCTTGGCGGCGGGAGCCGGAGCGGGTGCCTTGGCGGCGGGAGCCGGCTGGGGGGCCGGAGCCGGCGCGGGAGCAGCGGCGGCGGGCGCGGGGGCGGGAGCCGGTGCCGCGGTGGAGCTTCTCGGCCCTGTACGCCTCCAGCTCCGGATCAGCTGGATCCAGCTCGGCGACCTGGTTCCAGATGTTCCTGGCGTCCTGGTGGCGGCCGCGCTCCTGGTAGACCTTGGCGAGTTCCTTGTAGACGGAGATCGTCTTCGCCGTCTGGCCGAGCCCGTGGAAGGCCTGGGCCAGCATGTTGAGCGTCTCGACGTCGCGCCCGTCCGCCTTGAAGCACACCTGGAGCCGGGCCAGCGCGCGCTTCTGGTCTCCGCGCGACAGGTACTGCTGGGCCAGGTCCTTGGCCAGCGCCACGTTGTCCGGATCCAGGGAGGACAGGCGCTCCGCGACGCGGAACCAGTCATCCATCCGGTTGTTGCGCTTGAGGTACTCGGCGGCCTTCTTGAACTCCTGGGCGGCCTCGCGCGGCATGTTCTCGCGCGCGTACAGCTCGGCCAGCTTGATCTTCGACGCCACGTTCTCGGGGTCGAGATCCACCATCTTCTTGAGCGTATCCAGGGAGTTCTTGACGTCGCCGGCCTTGTCGTAGTGGTTGGCGACGATCTGGAAATACGCCATGGCCTCGGACATCAGTCCGAGCTGCTGATGGAGGTCCGCCAGCTTGAGATTGACGTCCAGCAGGTTCGGGTTGAGCTTGAGAACCTGCTTGTAGAGGGCAACGGCCTTGAGGAAGAAACCGTCGGTCGAGTAGCCCTCGGCGACCTTGGTGAAGTAGTGGGCCGCCTGAACGTTGTCGTTCTTCTTCTGGTACAGCTCCCCCATCTTCTGGAGGACGCGGCCGTCCTTGGGGTCTACTTCCAGGACCTTCTGGTACTCCTTGATGGCCTTGTCGTAGGCGCCCTTCGCGACGAGCTTGGCGGCGGCTTCGATGATCTTGTTCTTGTCCATCGAGCGTGGGCTTCCTGCCGAGCGAAACCCCAGGAAAATCCGGGGTTTCTGCTTCCTTCAAGGAGACAGCGAGGGAGGCACGAGGCTAACGGAATCCTCCCTCGCGGGTCAAGGAATCCACCCACCCCAACCCCCAGGAGGATCAGGGGGTTGCGCGATGAGCAGGCGAGCAGGCCCGCCTACGGGGTCTCCTCGATGGCCTTGCGCAGCCGGTGGCTGCCCGTCTCGGAGGCCAGCAGCCGCTCCACGAAGCGCGTGTCGTAGTTGCCCTCGACGAAGGCTTCCTCCGCCATGGCCGCCCGGTGGAACGGGATGTTGGTGCGGATGCCCTGCACCACGTACTCCCCCAGCGCCCGCTGCATGCGGCGGATCGCCGTGGGCCGGTCCTCCGCGTAGACGATCAGCTTGGCCAGCAGGCTGTCGTAGTACGGCAGCACCGTGTAGTTCTCGTACGCACTGGAGTCCACACGCACGCCGTAGCCGCCGGGCACGCTGTAGGCCGTGATCTTGCCAGGCCAGGGGGAGAAGGTAACGGGGTCCTCGGCGTTGACGCGGCACTCGATGGCGTGGCCGCGCATCTGGATGTCCTCCTGCTTGCGCTGGAGGGGCTCGCCCGAGGAGAGCTTGATCTGCTCGCGCACCAGGTCGATGCCGGTGACGAGCTCGGTCACCGGGTGCTCCACCTGGATACGGGTGTTCATCTCCATGAAGTAGAAGCGCCCGTTCTCGTCGAGCAGGTACTCGATGGTGCCCACGTTGTTGTAGCCGAGCTTCTCCATCGCGCGGATGGAGACCTCGCCCATCTGCTGGCGCAGCTCGGGGGTGAGGGCCGGAGAGGGGCTCTCCTCGATGAGCTTCTGGTGGCGCCGCTGCACCGAGCACTCGCGCTCACCCAGGTGGATGATGCGGCCGTGCTCGTCGGCGACGACTTGAATCTCGATGTGACGCGGCTTCTCCACGTACCGCTCGATGTAGAGGTCGCCGTTGCCGAAGGACGCCACCGCCTCGGCCGCCGCCGTGGAGAAGGCCTGCGCCAGCGCGTGCGGCTCGCGGACGATCTTCATCCCCTTGCCGCCGCCACCGGCCGCCGCCTTGAGGATGACCGGGAAGCCGATCTCCCGGGCGAAGACCTCGGCCTCCTTGGGATCCTTCACCGTGCCGATGCTGCCGGGCAGCAGGGGCAGACCGGCCTCGCGCGCCGCGTTGCGGGCACGCACCTTGTTGCCCATCAGCGAGATCATCTCCGGCCGGGGGCCGATGAAATGAATCTTGCAGTCGCGGCACACCTTGGCGAACTCGGAGTTCTCCGAGAGAAAGCCGTAGCCGGGGTGGATGGCGTCCGCACGGGTGATCTCTGCCGCGGAGAGCAGCTGCGGAATATTGAGGTAGCTCTCCTTGGACGGGGGCGGACCGATGCACACCGACTCATCGGCGAACCGCACGTGCAGCGCATTGGCGTCCGCCGTGGAGTGCACCGCCACGGTGGCGATGCCCAACTCACGGCAAGCACGGATGACCCGCAGGGCAATCTCCCCGCGGTTGGCGATCAGCACCTTCTTGAACACGATGTCGTGCCTCCGCGGGGCGCTCGAACGCCCGCTATGTCAGACCGGCTCGATGCGGAACAGCGCCTGGCCGAACTCGACCGGCTGCCCATTCTCCACGAGGATCTCCGCCACGCGGCCCGCCACGTCGGCTTCGATCTCGTTCATCAGCTTCATGGCCTCGATGATGCAGAGGACCTGGCCCTTCTTCACCACCGAGCCCACATCCACGAAAGCGGGCTGATCCGGGGCGGGCGTCCGGTAGAACGTCCCCACGAACGGGCTGGTGACGGAATGGCCGGGCTTCTCCACCGCCGGAGCCGCGGCGGCCGGAGCCGCGGCGGCCGAGGGGGCCGGAGCGTGATGGTGGACGGGAGGGGCGGCCATCGGCGCGGCGGACATCACCGGCGCGGGGCTCACCGAGGGCGTCACCGGGGCCGCGTGCACGATGGTGGGCACCGGCACGGGGCCACGGCGGATGAACAGCCGCTCCTCGCCCCGCTGCCAGACGAGCCGCGTCACCTCGGAGGCCTCGAGGATCTCCACGATCTGCCGGAGCGCCTCCACATCCAGCGACGTGGAACTACCCTCCACGCGGACGCCACCGCTCTGCGCGGGGGCCGTGGGCTCCGTTCGGACTGCCTTGCGCTTGGTTGCCAATTCCGTCTCCCCTCCCTGAACCGCCGTGAACCGCTGGTGGGCTCTAGCCCGCGGTGGCCACGCGCGTGAGGTACTTGCCATCGCGCGTGTCGATCTTGAGGACATCACCCTCGTTGATGAAGAGCGGTACGTTGACGGAGTAGCCCGTCTCCAGCACGGCCGGCTTCAACGCACCGGACACCGTGTCGCCCCGCACGCCCGGATCACACTTGGTCACCTTCAGGTCCACCGAGTTCGGCAGCGTCACGCCAATGGCCTTGCCGTTGTAGAACAGGATGGAGGCGTTGATGCTCTCCTTGAGGAAGTTCTTCGACTCCCCGAGGACCTCGGCGCTGATGAAGGTCTGCTCGTAGTTGCGGGTGTCCATGAAGTAGAAGTCGCCGCCCTGCTCGTACAGGAACTGCATGTCCTTCTCTTCGATGTCGGGCTTGGCCACCTTCTCGCCGGACTTGAGGGTCGGCTGGAGCACGCGCCCGGTCAGCAGGCTGCGGATGGACGTGCGCACGAAGGCCGAGCCCTTCCCTGGCTTGACGTGCTGGAACTCGACGATTTCGAAAGGCTCACCGTCGATTTCGATCTTCATGCCCTTGCGAAACTCGGACGTATCGATGACACCGGCCATGGACAGGCTCCTTCGGACAGCTTGAAAAGTCCGGGGTGTCTAGCCGATGGCGCCGCGCCTTGCAAAGTGGAAAGGCGCGGCGCGATGCGCCGTCCGCTCGGCGGCCTACAACTCGGCGCGAATCTTGGGGGCGATCACCCGGAGGACGTACCTGCCCTTTCCATAGTTACCGTCCGCCCGGAGCGCCAGCACCAGGAAGTATTCCGGGGTGATGAGGCGCATCAGCGTCAACACGCGCTCGCTGTTGACGCTGACCTCCTGCACCTCGCCCGTCTTGAGGGTTTCCGCGGCCTGGCGGAGCTGACCGAGCAGGTTGGCGTACTCCACCCAGGCCCCGTTCAGCTCCAGATCGGCCGCATCCTCCTTCTGGAGCGTATCCACGGAGATGCCGTCGAAACCCATCACACTGCAGGCCAGGGCCCCGTCTACCTGGTTGACCACCGACTCGAGGTGCGTGCGGAAGGACATGGCCGCAGGGTTCTAGGAGGCACCGGACAGCAGGTCAAGGTGCATCCGACCCGATGCACACGATGGGTCCGCCCAGGCCGGCAATCCCACACGCTCCACTGGCGAACTCTCCATCCGCGCAACCCCCGAAACCGCTCGAGATCACGGTGACCGGGAAGGTGAACGCGTTGCTCTCCACCACCTGCCCTCCACTCAGCCGTCCCCGGGCCTTGATGGTGGACAACACGGTCACCGCCGTACCGGGCGTGATGGCATTGCGCAGGGCGTCGAGCGCCCCAGGACCAAACGCCCTCACGAAGGTGTAGGTCTCCTCCGGATCGGTCTCGGGGCGGAAGACGGCGTAGGCGGCGAGGCGATCCACCTCGTCCGCGGGCAAGGTCAGGCTGACAGCCCCAGAGTTGAGGAGCGGCTGAAACTCGTAGGAATAGATGTACTCGTTGAGGGTGATGTCGCCGAGCCCTTCACCCGACATCGGCTCCTGGCCGATGGTGATGGGTTGCTGGAAGGTGTTGGTCTCGACGCTCATGGCCAGCAGGTAGTTCTGCCCGCCGGAGATGTCGAGGGTTCCCTCGGTGATGACGAAGTCGTCGGAGGCCGTACAGCCAATGCCCTCCTCGAACACCAGTGCCCGGGCCCAGAGGAACCGGATGGGCGCATCTCCTTGATTGGCCACACAACCCAGCGGCGCCAACGCCAGTGCCGCAATCGCCATCAATCGCTTCATGGACATCAACTCCTTGGACCGAAGGTGGGAGACCGGCTAGAGGGACT
Organism: Archangium gephyra; assembly: GCF_049060025.1. Lineage (GTDB taxonomy): Bacteria > Myxococcota > Myxococcia > Myxococcales > Myxococcaceae > Archangium > Archangium gephyra_A. Next base: position 9,397,508 of record NZ_JBMEQQ010000002.1, on the reverse strand, counting down.
GGGCAATCGTCTGCCGGTTGAGGATGCGCGGCGTGATGAAGATGAGCAGTTCCTGACGGTCATCACGCTCGCGGAAATTCTTGAACAGCAACCCCAGCACGGGAATCTTCGACAGGAAGGGCACCGAGTTGCTCTGGGTGCTGCCGCGGCGCACGTAGATGCCACCGATGACGGTGGTGTCGCCGTCCTTCACCAGCACCTGGGTGTTGGCCTCCTTGCGCTGGATGGCGGGCTGTCCGTTGGCACCGGTCTGGGAAGGATCCGGCTGGTTGTTGGCCGCGTTGATGGTCAGCATGATGCTGCCATCCTGGGTGACGTGGGGCGTCACCTCGAGCGACAGGCGCGCTTCCACGAAGGTGGTGTTGGCACCGGAGGCGGACACCTGGCTGAACGGGATGGACACGCCCTGGCTGATGCGGGCGGTGTTGTTGTCCAGCGTCGTCACCTTGGGCGCGGAGATGGTCTTCACGACACCCTCGTTCTCCGCCGCCGACAGGCGCAGGTTGAGGGCGAGCGCACCACCGGCCGAGCCGAAGACGAAGCCGAGCGCACCACCGGTGCCCAGACCCGCGCCCACCGGCAGGTTGACGGCGAAGTTGGGGATGTCGGACACGCCCGGCGAGGTGCCTTCCACGCCGCCCGTCACCACGGCGGTGTTGGGGAAGATGAGGCCGGTGGGATTGCCCGTGGAGGGCGCGGCCGCGGCCTGACCACCCCACTGCACACCGAGCTCGCGGCTGAACGAGGTGTTGGCCTCGACGATGCGGCTCTCGATGAGCACCTGCGGCGTCTGCGTGTCCAGGTTGCGCACCAGCGCGCGGGCCTTCTCGACGTTGGCGCGCACGTCCTTGACGATGAGCACGTTGGTCCGCGTGTCCACCGTCACCGTGCCGCGCTCGCTCAGCACGTCCTTCACCCGCTGCGACATCTCGTTGGCCGTCGCGTAGTTCACCGGGATGAGGTTGACCAGCAGCTCCTCCTGCGCGACGAGCGACTTCTTGCGCTCCTGGCGCAGCTTGGCCTCCTCCTCCAGCGTCTTGAGCGGAGCCACGCGCACGATGTTGCCGATCTCCTCCTTGCCCAGCGACTTGGTGCGCAGGACGAGATCCAACGCCTGATCCCAGGGCACGTTGCGCAGGCGGATGGTCACCTTGCCCTGCACGTCATCGGCCACGACGATGTTCTTCTTGGAGATCTCCGCGATCACCCGCAGCAGGTTCTGGATGTCGATGTCCTTGAACTCGAAGGACACCTTCTTGCCGCGGTAGCGGGCCTGCTGGGGCGCGCCCTCGGAAGCGTAGGTAGGCGCCTCGGCGGTGAAGCCGGCGGTGCGCTGGGTGACGGTCACCTGCTCCGTCTTCACGCCCTTGACGCTCAGCCTCCAGGACAGGCCACCGCCCACCTGGCTCACGCTCTCCTCGATGGCGCCGTCGGCGGCCACCACCACGCGCACCCGGTTGCCCTCGCCGGGCACCGCGAAGGCGCTGATCATCTTCACCGGCGTCTCCAGCGCGCTGGTGTCCAGGCTGCGCTCCAGGCGGCGCGGCAGCCGGGCGTTCTCGATGGACAGCACCGCGCTGCGCGGGTCCGGGCGCTCCACCTTCCACGCCACCGCGCCCGACAGCTTCAGGTTCACCCGGCCACCGGACTCGTTCTCGTCGAACGTCAGGTCCTTGACCTCCACGGCCGCGAGCTGGGCGTCCACGGGCCTGGCGCGCAGGGGCTCGTTCTCCGCCACCACCTTCTCGGGCGTGTCGGACGGCGCGGACGGCTTGCGGGCCACCTTGCCACCGAGCACCACCGCGAGGCCGCGGCCGGTGCGCTCCACCTCGTAGCCGGGCATCTGCCCGCGCACGTCGAGCACCAGCCGGACCTTGTCCGAGTGGGCACCCACGCGCACTTCCTTCAGCAAGCCCGAGCGGACGCGAGGCGCGCGCGCCGACAGGCCCACGCCGTACACGTCCACCGCGAGCCGGGGAGGATCCGCCAGCTCCAGCACCTCGTAGCGGGCGACCTCGCCGTCCGCGCGGATGCTCAGCGTGTCACGGGCGAAGGAGAGGCTGGTGATGCGGCGCGCCGGGTGCGCCACCTCGCGCTCGTCCGCCTCGGCCGCCACCACGTTCTCGGGCAGCGCGGCGGCCTTCTTCTCCTGCGGCTGGGCCGCGGCCGGCCGCGGCGCGGGGGCCGCTTCCGGAGCGGGCGCGGCGCTGGCGACAGCGGCCTTCGGCTCGGGCGCGGCCGGCGTCACCGGCTCCGCCTTCGCCTCGGCCACCTTCGCCTCGGCCACCGCTCCATCCACGGAGATGATGACCTTGTTGCCATCGGCGCGCACGTCGTACTGCGCGGCCTGGTGCAGGGCCACCAGCACCCGGCCCACGCTGGCGCGCTCGTCCGAGAACTGGGAGGCCACCACTCCGGCCACCGGTCCCTGGCCGTTGTGATGCCCCTTGATGCCCGTGGCGTCCGCCGACGAGAGGTCCACCACCAACCGCTCCGGACCACTCAGCCGGAAGACGGTGAAGGTAGGAGCCCGCGTGCCGGCCACCACCACCTGGGCGCCCGAACCCGTCTGCACGACTTTCAGGTCGCGCAACGTATTGAGCTCGGCGGCCTCGGCCCCGACACCCACGATGGCAACCGCCAGGGCGGCCACCAAGCTCATCAACTTGCCCCTCGTCACAGCGCTCTCCTCGAGCATGCTTCCCCTCAACAAGTTGCAATGGGCCAGGGAGCCAGGGCAACCCCGGCTCCCAGGTTACCGGGAGACTACGGCTCCCAGTTCTTGCCCGTCATCAGGTCGTAGGCGGGGTCCACCCGGCCATCCTGCTGCTTCAGTTCCAGCTTCACCGGGTTGTAGACCACCCGGTCCGCCGTGGTGGTGGTCTCCGTGACGATGACCTCCTCACGGAGAATCTGCGTCACCTTGCCACCCTGCCGGCCCATGCGGGTATTGCGGCGCACGATGTGGCCGCGGCCCATGGGATCTTCCACCATGGCCATCGGGTTGGCGTCACCGGTGACCACGGCCACCAGCTTGAGCTGGTCGATGTCCCACTGGCACAGCGGCTCGTTGCAGCTCGTCATCTGAGGACCGGCCTGCGTATTCTCGCGCACCATGTCCTGGATGGGACTGCGGAACGGATCACGCCGGCCCACGGGGTTGTAGCTGTAGACGTAGGCAGGCCCAGCCACCACCGTCTCCGCGGGCTTGTCCTTCGGGGCCTCGGCCTTCGGGCGCGTGGACACGGCCGGCGGCGGCGGCGGCGCTTCCTCCTCGCCACAACCGACGAGCGCGAGGGCCAGTGCCCCCGAAATGAACATGGATTGGAACGTCTTCATCCTCGGGTCCCCTTGTCGCCCCATTTCCAGGACCGATCAAGTTTCTACTTCTTCTTCTTGGTTTCGGGCTGATTCGCCGTATTGACGAAGCGGAAGGTGGTGGCGAGGAACGAGCTGTTGAGCATCACCTTCTCGTTCTTCACCTTGGCGCCATCGAGCTTGATGTTGTTGACGTTCACGATGCGCCGCATGGTCGAGACCTCCTGAAGGAACATGGCGATCTCGTGGTAGTTGCCGCTCACCACCATCTTGATGGGGATGCGCGCGAAGAAGTCGCCACCGCCCACCGTCTCGGGGCCCGGCTCCACGCGGGCGATCTCCAACCCGGACTTCTTGCCGATGTCGTTGATCTGCGCGAGCAGCTCCTCGATGTCCTTGTTCTCGGGCAGCTCCGTGAGGGCCTCGGCGAGCTTCTGCTCCAGCACGTCCATCTCGCGCCGGCGCTCGTTGAGGTTCTGGGCGATCTCGCTCTTCTCGGCGAGCTCCAGGTCCAGCTTGCGCTGCTCGGCCTGCTGCTCCTCCATCTCCACTTCCAGCGGCTGGATGCCGAAGAAGAAGTTGGAGGCGGTCAGCACCATCACCAGGCCCGCCAGCACGCCGAAGCGGACGGCGGGAGGGGCTTTCGCGAGCCTTTCGAGTTGCTTGTCCATGGCTGCGGTTCCTCTCAGATGGCGTAGTTGGCGGTGAGGGAGATGTCGAAGTCCACCGTGGTCACCTCACCCGGCTTGGCACCGGAGCCCGCCTGGGTACTCTTGAGGTCCACGTTGGAGAAGAAGGGCTTGATGTCACCCACGGGGAACTCCTCGATGGCGGCCTCGGCCACCACCAGCTCCACGCGGGACGTCTTGGCCTCGCGGCGCTGCTCCACCAGGCGGCCAATCCCCTTGGGCGTCCACACCATGCCATTGAGGTTGCGCATCAGCTCGGCCACGTCGTCGTGGCTGACGGCCGAACCGGTCAGCTTCACGCTGCCGCGCTCCTCGTTGAAGGCCTTGATCCACACCTTCTTGGGCAGCGCGGTGGAGAGGGCGTCCAGCATGCGCACGGGACCGGAGCGGCCACGGCGCAGCTCGTCCAGGACGGCCAGCTTCTTCTCCACCTCGGTCTTGCGGGTGTTGATGTTCTTCACCTCGCCGATCGTCTTGTCGAGATCGGCGATGCGGCGCTTGGTGTTGGCCAGGCCCTCGGCCTGCTTCTCCACCACGCCATTGCGATCGGCGTACCACATGTAGTTGCCCACGGCCGCGCCCACGAGCACGAACGCGAAGAGGGCCAGGACTTGGCGGCCCGCGTTCGGCCTGACCTTGGCGCGGACTGGCAGCAGGTTGATGCGAATCATCATGTGCGTCGGTCCTTCGAAGACGAAGAAGCTGGGGAGGGGGGATCAGCCGAGCTTGTCGCCAGGCTTGCGCAAGGCCAGACCCACGGCCACCGCGGCCATCGGCGCCACCTCCATGATGAAGGCGGGGTCGAACTTGCGGTTGTCCACGTCGATCTTCCGGAACGGGTTGAGGATCTCCACCGGCACGCCCACTCGCGTCTCGATGGTCTTGAACAGCGCCGGAATCTTCGCGGTTCCACCGGAGAGGTAGACCTTGGTGAAGTTGGCATCCACCGCGGTGCCCGCGTAGAAGTCCAGCGAGCGCTGGATTTCACCGGCCACCTGCTCGGCCACGCCCAGCAGCACCCGCTCCACTTCCTGGGGAACCACGGCGTCCGAGTCCCCGCGGGTGCCGCCGATCTTCAGCGCCTCGGCCTCCTCGTAGGAGACGTTGAGCTGCTTCTGGATCTCCTCGGTGAACTGGTTGCCGCCGATGGTGACGTCACGGGTGAAGACCGTGATGCCGTTGGAGATGATGTTGATGTTCACCACCGAGGCGCCCGCGTTGATGAGCACCACCGTCTCCTTGTCGGGGACGTCGTAGTTGGAGGCGAACATGTTCTGGACGGCGAAGGCGTCCACGTCCACCACCACCGGCTGCAGCCCCGACTCGGAGACCACGGTGGTGTAGTCGTTGATCATGTCCTTCTTGGCCGCGACCAGCAGCACGTCCATCTGGCCGGTGGCGTCATTGCCGCCCGCGTCCAGGATCTGCGTGTCGATGTTCACGTCCTTCACGTCGAAGGGGATGTACTGCTCCGCCTCCCACTGGATGCTCTCCTCGAGCTCTTCCTGGCTCATCCGGGGCATCTGGATCTTCTTGATGATGACCGAGTGGCCGGAGACGCCGATGGCGACCTCCTTGTTCTTGACCTTCAGCTCGGTCATCAACTCCTGCAGCGCCTGGACGATGGCGGTGGAGTTCATGAGCGCGCCGTCGACGATAGCCTCGGGCGGCAGAGGCTTCATGCCGAAGCTCTGCAGCGCGTAGCTCACCTGGCCACGCTTGCGCTGCTCCTTGAGCAGGATCATCTTCACCGAGGTCGATCCGATATCGAGACCGAGAGCCAGCTTTCCCTTCGCCATACAGTCATCGCTCCTGGAGGGGCCGCCAGCGTAGCACCGGCCCGCGAGCCCTCCTAAAAAGTGCTCCGCGCCTGCCCGCGTAGCAGACGGCCTATCTGTCCCCCGGAATCCCACGGCGGTGCACCCACGCCGTTCTTGTAGGGCCGATTTTCCGGCTTCGGACGCGTTCCGTCAAATCGCCCCACCCGACGCTTCGTCGTCTGCCGGGCAGCCGGTCAGCCTCGCTCCCCCTCGGCATCCGCGTCGATTCCATACTCCTTGATTTTGTACAGCAGGGCCCGATGGCTGATCTCCAGCACCTCGGCGGCGCGGGTGCGGTTGCCCCGGGTGCGGCGCAGGGCGGCGCGGATGTAGGACTCCTCCAGGTCCCGAATGGCCTGTTTGAGGGACAGGTTGGCCTCGGAGGAGGGACGTGTGGGGGTGAGCGCGGGCGCGCTGGCCGGTGCGGGGACGGCCCAGAGCCGCTCGGGCAGGTTCTCCGGGAGGATCAGCTCTCCCTCGGCCAGCAGGACGGCGCGCTCCATCGCGTTCTCCAGCTCGCGCACGTTGCCGGGCCAGGCGTAGGAGGCCAGGAGCGCCTCGGCCTCGGGGCCAAAACCGCGCACGGGCGGCTCGCGGTTGAGCTCGCGGTTGAAGCGCGCCAGGAAGGCACGGGCCAGCAGGAGGATGTCCGTCTGGCGCTCGCGCAGCGGCGGGACGCGCACGTTCACCACGTTGAGCCGGTAGTAGAGATCCTCGCGGAACTCGCCCCGCTCCACCAGCCGGCCCAGGTCACGCAGCGTGGCGGCCAGGACGCGCACGTCCACCTTCTCCGCGCGGTTCTCCCCCACCGGGCGGATCTCCCCCTCCTGGAGCACGCGCAACAGCTTCACCTGGGCGGGCGGGGGCAACTCCCCCACCTCGTCGAGGAAGAGCGTGCCGCCGTCGGCCTCGCTGAAGAGGCCGCGCCGGGCGGTGCGCGCGTCGGTGAAGGCGCCCCGGGCGTGGCCGAAGAGCTCGCTCTCGATGAGGCCCGCGGGGATGGCGCCGCAGTTGACGGCGACGAAGGGCATGGCGGCCCGGGGAGAGCGCGCATGCAGGGCCCGCGCGATGAGCTCCTTGCCCGTCCCGCTCTCGCCGGTGATGAGGACGGTGGTGCCCACCGGCGCGAGCTTCTCCACCTGCCGCATCACCACGCGCATGGGCTCGCTCTCGCCGAGGATGCCCTCTCCGGGAGAAACCCCGCCGGCTGCCTGCAGGCGCCGGTTCTCCCGCAGCAGCCGCTCGCGCTCCTCCGCCTTGCGCAGGACGAAGACGATCTCCTCGGGCTTGAAGGGCTTGCGCACGTAGTCGTACGCGCCGGCCCCCACCGCCTCGAGCGCCTGCTCCTGCGAGCCGTAGGCGCTCATCACCACCACCGTCAGCCCCGGATGATCGGCGATCGCCTGGCGCAGCACGGACAGACCGTCGCGCTTGGGCATGCGCACGTCACACAGCAACACGTCGTAGCCGCGCGCGGACAGCTCCCGCAGCGCCTCCTCCCCATCGGCCACGGCCCGCACCTCATAGCCCAGCCCGGAGAGCACCAGGGTGAGCACGTGGCGGACAGAAGGTTCGTCGTCGGCGACGAGGATGCTGCGGAAGAGGGCCATGGACCCCCTCAGAAGTAGCCCACTCCGGGGTGCACGGCCAGATTCCGCCTCAGATGGCTGGCAGCCGGACGGAGAAGCGGGCTCCCCCGCCCGGCACGTTCTCCGCCGTGAGCCGCCCTCCCATCCCCTCCGTCAGGTGCAGCGACACGGCCAGCCCCAGCCCCGTGCCCTGCCCGGGCTCCTTGGTGGTGAAGAAGGGCTCGAAGAGGCGCGGCATCACCTCCGCCGGAATGCCGGGCCCCGTGTCCTCCACCACCAGCAGCACGTCCGCCCCCTCACCCCGGGTGGAGAGCCGGACGAGCCCCTGCCCTCCCATGGCCTGCACCGCGTTGAGCAACAGGTTGATGACGATCTGTGACAGCGGCCCGGAGTCCGCCCGCGCGAGCAATCCCGGCGTGAGCACGAGCTCCAGCCGCACCTGCGAGAAGTCCCGTCCGGCCTTCACCAGTTGCACGCACGTCTCCACCACGTGCCCCACCTCCACCGGCCCCAGCCACTCGCGCTCGGGGCGGCCAATCTCCAGCAGGCCCCGCACGATGCCGTCGATGCGCTGCACCTCATGATCGATGCGCCCGAGGTACTCCTGCACCTCGGGGTCCTTCACGCGGGCACCGGCCAGCGACAGGTAGCCGAGGATGCCCGCCAGCGGATTGCCCACCTCATGGGCCACCCCCGCGGCGAGCCGGCCCACGGTGGCCAGCCGCTCCGCCGAGACGAGCCTCCGTCTGCGCCTGGGCCAGACGCGCGTTGGCGGCCCGCAGCGCCTCCATCTGGCGCCGCGTGGTCTCCTGCTCCTCCTGGAGCGCCGCCGCCATCCGCGAGAGCGCCCGCTGGATGCGCGAGAGCAGCGGCCCCGGGCTCTCCGGCACCGACACATCCAGCTCCAGCCGGCCGAGCTGCTCCACCACCACCTCGGTCCGCCGCAGGGGCCGGCCCACCATGAAGTCCAGCACCCCGTACGCCAGGACGGTGAGCAGCACCAGGTCCAGCACCAGGAGGAAGGGCAGCGAGCCGAGGGTCCGCGCCAGCACCGACGCCTCCGGCGAGCCCTGCACCGCGCCGTGGCGCGCCACCTCCAGCAGCGCCAGCAGCGGCCGCTGCAGCGTGAGCCAGGTGAAGCCCGTGCCCATCACACTGAGCAGGAAGGCGACGCTGGCGATGCGCCACTTCATCCGCGTCCGGGCTCCCTCACGGAGCGCCCGCCAACAAGAGATCCAGCGGCGCCGGCAGCACCGCGCGCACCCACGGGCCGAGCAGCATCACCTGGAGGGCCGCGAGCGACAGCCAGGGTCCGAAAGGGATGTTCGTGGGACCCGGCTCCCAATCGTCCTCCTCCTCGTCACCCTCCCCCGCCTCCTCTCGAGCGTCCGCCTGAGCCACCGCCACCTGCGCCGGTCCGGGCTCGCCCTCCTGGGGAGTCCCCGTCCCGGCGGCGGTGGCCGGTGGCGGCACGGCGGAGGGCTCGGGCGCCGGTCCCGCCCGCCCGCGGAAGAGCAGCAGCAGCAGACCCACCACCGCGCCCTGCAACGAGGAGAGGAAGATGACGGCGAGCAGCGCCTTCCACGTGAGGAAGGCCCCAATGAGCGCGAGCAGATCCTTGTCTCCCGCGCCCAGCGCCTCCTTCTTGAAGATCTTCTCCCCCAGCCACTCCATCGCCCAGAAGACGAGGAAGCCGGCCACCGCGCCGATGATGGAGTCGCGCACCCGCTCCATCCCCATGGGCACGGACAGCACCACCCCGGCGGCGATGCCCGGCCACGTCAGCTCGTGCGGGAGGATCCAATGCTCCAGATCAATAAAGGAGAGGGGCACCAGCAGCAGCACCATCACCAGGGCGGCCACCAGCTCGGGCGTCCACCCGAAGCGGCGCTGGCAGGCGAGGAAGAGCAGCGCGGTGAGCAGCTCGATGAGCGGATAGCGCCAGGAGATGGGCAGCCCGCAGGAGCTGCAACGGGCGCGCAGGGCCACCCATGACAGGACTGGAATGTTCTCGTACCAGGCGAGTTGATGCCCGCACCGGGGACACCGCGAGCGGGGATGCACGATGCTCTCGTCCAGGGGCACGCGAGCGATCACGACATTCAAGAAACTGCCGAAGAGCAGGCCCAGGACGAAAATCAGTGCCACGGCCGCGCCTTCCACCGCCTGAGGAGTCACGTTCTGCGTCCCTTCGTTCCGCGAGAAGCTCCGGAGGCCGGAGCATAGGGCCCAGACGCGTCACCGGGGCAGACGATTCCTGTCACTCCAGTGACAAAAATTGGCACCCGCAACCCGTCACCGCGCGGCTGATCCCACGCAAGTGCCTGGATCCGCGTGGGGGCGCACTGGGTTTGACGGTGGCACCGTTCGTGCTATTCCTCACGACGGCTTCGGCCGCAACCCATCCTTCACCCGAAGGGAACACCCCATGACCCGTCTGTTCGCCCGCAAGAACCGCGGCTTCACCCTGATCGAGCTCATGATCGTGGTGGCCATCATCGGCATTCTCGCCGCCATCGCCATCCCGAACTTCATCAAGTTCCAGGCCCGCTCCAAGCAGGGCGAGGCCAAGGCCAACCTGAAGGCCTGGTTCACCACGCAGCGCGCCTTCCTCCAGGAGAAGGACCGCTACGAGGAGGACATCAAGATCATCGGTTACGCCCCCGAGCGCGGCAACCGCTACGCCTACTACTTCTCCCAGACGCAGACCTTCGAGGTCCGCGGCGACGACAAGATCGCGGACCTGGACTCGGCCACGGCCATCACGGTCGACACCGGTAAGTTCAAGGGCGCGAAGACCAACCCGGAGCCCGCCGCGGTGACGGGTATGGTTCACGTCGGCACGGGCGGCAAGCCCGCGCAGCCCGGCATCTCCGGCGACTGCCCCGGCTGCAACATCGACGCGATCGCGGCCGGCAACGTGGACAACGAGATCGTCGGCAACGACACCTGGTACATCGCGACCTCTGACCACAAGGGCGAGGCCAACTGCGGCAACGCCGACGAGACGATGGCCGTCGCCGGCACGCCGTTCATGAACTACAACGACGTGGACTGCGACAAGTAATACGCAGCCTCCGGTCCGGCTCTCACGAGCCGCCGTTGAGTACAAAAGGACACTCGGGCATAAACCCGGGTGTCCTTTCTGTTTTAATGCCGCCATGAGGTCGCGAACCTACCTGCCTGCCCTGCTGGTCGGCATCATCAGCCTGACCGCACTCGTCCTGCTCGCGGCGCCGCCTCGCAAGCCGCCCCGAGGTCCCCACCAGGAGCCCCTCCTCCCCCGTCAGGAGCTGCTGCGGATGGTGGGCCATGGTTACCAACAACTGCTCGCCGACTACTTCTGGCTCCAGGTCGTCCAGGCGACCGGCCGTGCGTTCGGAGCCGAGGAGTACCGGGACATCTACCCGTATGCGGATCTCACCACCGATCTGGATCCAAAGTTCGGCGCGGTCTACCCCTTCGCCGCCGGCGCGCTGCCCACCAACCTGGGGCGCGAGACGTGGGTCAATACCGAGGAGTCCACCCGGCTTCTGCGCAAGGGCCTGAAGACGTTCCCGGACGACCTCAGGATGCGCATGTTGCTGGCCTACAACCTGAGCGCCTTCCACCAGCAATACGGAGAGGCCGCCCAGGTGCTGGAGCAGGCCTCGAAGCTCCCGGGAGCGCCCTCCTATCTGCCCGCGCTGGCCACCCGCCTCTATGCCCAATCGGGAAGCGTGAACGCCGGCCTCGCGCTGGCCCGCTCCCTCGCGGAGTCCGCGGAGGATGAGGAGACGCGGGAGATCTTCAAGCAGCGCGTGTTCGATCTCGAGATGGAAGGGGAGCTGCGGCGCGTGGACGAGTCCATCGGCCGCTTCCGCCAGGCGTTCGGCGTGGCCCCGCCGGATATCGACACGCTGCTGTGGCTGGGCTTCCTCGACAGGCCTCCGTATGACCCCAAGGGCGGCGGTTTCGTCCTCGGCTCCGACGAGCGCGCCTATTCGGAGACCCAGCAGCGGCGGCTCGAAGTCTTCACCCCCGACAACCGTGGTTACCAATGGGCCCCGCCCATGGATCAGTGAACCCATGGACTCTCCCTCTCCCATCGAAATCCGAAACCTCTCGAAGACGTACCGGCTCGGCTTCTTCATGAACCGGCAGGTGCGTGCCCTCCAATCACTGGACCTGTCGCTGATGCCGGGCCAGGTCTATGGGTTGCTGGGGCCCAATGGCGCCGGCAAGTCCACCACCATCAAGATTCTGCTGAATCTGGTGCAGCCCTCGGAAGGCGAGGCCCGGCTGTTCGGCCGTCCCCCGGCAGAGCGCGAGGCACGCCGCCGCGTGGGCTATGTGCCCGAGAATCCCGCGCCCTACGAGTACCTCACGGGCCGTGAGTTCGTGACCCTGTCGGGACGGCTCACGGGCATGAGCGGCAAGGAGCTGGATGACCGGGTCAACGAGGTGCTGGGCATGGTGCAGATGACCCGCGCCGCCAACCTTCAAATCCGCCGCTACAGCAAGGGCATGGTGCAGCGCGTGGCGCTGGCGCAGGCGCTGGTGTCCAAGCCGGACCTGCTCATCCTGGACGAGCCCACCTCGGGGTTGGATCCCGTGGGCCGCCGGCAGATCCGCGACCTCATCCTCGAGGAGCGCCACCGCGGCACCACGGTGCTCTTCTGCACGCACATCATCCCGGACGTGGAGGCCCTGTGCGACCGGGTGGCCGTGCTGGTGGGCGGCCGGCGCGTGCGCGAGGGCAGCGTGGCGGAGCTGGTGAGCTCGCAGGCCACGCACGTGGAGCTGACGGTGGAGGGCCTGCCGCTGGAGCGCATCCAGGCGTTGGGGATTGGCCTGGAGCTGACACGCCAGTTGGAGAACCGCGTGCTGCTGCACGTGCGCGAGGCGGATGCCCAGAACCTGCTCAAGCGCGTGCTGGAGCAGGGGGGCCGTGTCACCCAGCTGCAGCCCGCCCGCTTTTCATTGGAAGAACTGTTCCTGCGTGCGCTGGAAGAGGCGAAGCAGGGTCCCGTTGGAGGAGAGATTTCGTGATGGGTCCGTTCGTCGCCCTGGCGCTCAATGGGTTCCGGGAGGCCCGGCGCAACCGGGTCACCCTGCTGGTGGCCATCTTCGCGCTGGCCATGCTCCTGTCCACCACGCTCGTGCTGGAGGTCACCGTCGGCACGTTCGACCGCGTCATCACCGACGTGGGCCTGGGGGCCATGAGCCTCATGCTGGTGCTGCTCGCCATCTTCCTCTCCAGCGGGCTCATCTCGCGGGAGATCGAGCGGCGCACCATCTTCCTCATGGTGTCCAAGCCCCTGTCGCGCGGCGCGTTCCTGGTAGGCCGGCTGATGGGCAACATGCTCACCGTGACGGTGCTGCAGGGGCTCATGGCCGCGCTCTTCTTCGTGATGATGCGCTTCTACGACAGCCCCATCAGCCAGGCGCATCTGGCGGCGGTGGGCATGCTGTGGTTCGAGCTGTGGGTGCTCAGCGCCGTGGGCTTCCTGATGTCCAGCTTCTCCAGCCAGATGGTGTCGGCCTTCGTGACGGTGAGCGTCTACTTCGCCGGCCACCTGTCGTCGGACATCTACGCGCTGGCCGGGAAGTCCAAGAGCGAGGGCATCCAGGCGCTGGGCAAGGCCGTGTACTACGTGCTGCCGGACCTCTCGCGCTTCAACTACAAGCCGCACGCGACGTACTACGTCAACGTGGCCTCCGGCGAGCTGCTGTCGGCCGCCCTGTACGGCATGGCCTACACCGGCGTGCTGGTGGCGCTGGCCGTCATCCTCTTCAACCGGCGCGACTTCCGCTGAGGCGCCCCCGGCCCGGGGAGGCGGGACTCACGTCTCGTCCTCCCGGTCCGACAGGCCGTGCTTGGCCAGGCGGTAGCGGAAGGAGCGGAACGTCAGGCCCAGCAGCTCTGCCGCGCGGATCTTCACCCCGCCGGCCTGCGACAGGGCGGCCAGCAGGTAGCGCCGCTCGGCGTCGTCCAGGTGGTGCTCCAGAGAGAAGCCGGCGCCGAGCGACACCTCCGCGGGAGACGTGGCCGCCGGGGCCGGCGCCGGCTCGCCCCGGAGCGTGGGCGGCAGCGAGGCCAGCGTCAGCACGTCTCCATCCGCCAGCGTGGCCGCGCGCTCGACAATGTTCTCCAACTGGCGCACGTTGCCCGGGAAGGAGTAGGCGGACAGCACCGCCAGCGCCTCCGGAGAGAAGCGCATCCCCGGCCGCCCCAGCTCCTTGCGCTGGCGCTCGAGGAAGTGCTCGGCCAGCAGCGCGATGTCCCCCGCCCGCTCGCGCAGCGGCGGCAGCTCGAGGGTAATCACGTTGAGGCGGTAGAAGAGATCCTCCCGGAAGCGCCCCGCCTTCACCTCGGTCTCCAGGCGCCGGTTGGTGGCGGCCACCACGCGCGCGTGGAAGGAAATCTCCGCCGAGCTGCCCACCGGCTTCACCTTGCGCTCCTGCAGCACGCGCAACAGCTTCACCTGCGTGGCCAGCGGGACCTCGCCAATCTCGTCGAGGAACACCGTCCCCTCCCCCGCATGCACCAGCAGGCCCGGCCGCTCCTGCGTGGCGCCGGTGAAGGCGCCCTTCACATGGCCGAAGAGCTCGCTCTCCAGCACGCCCTCGTTGAGGGCCGCGCAGTTGACGGGGAGGAAGGGCTGGCCCGCCCGCTGGCTCTTGAGGTGGATGGCCTTGGCGATGAGCTCCTTGCCCGTGCCGCTCTCCCCATGGATGAGGACGGTCGAGCGCGTGGGCGCCACCTTCTCCACCAGGCCCCACACGGCGCGCATCCGCTCGCTGCGGCCCACCCCCATCACCCCCGCGCCGGGCACCAGGTGCTCGCGCAGCGACACGTTCTCCTGGCGCAGCGAGCGCTTCTCCAGCGCCTTCTGCACCAGCAGCTTCAGCTCCTCGTTGTCGAAGGGCTTGCCGATGTAGTCGTACGCCCCCTCGCGCATGGCCTCCACCGCGGAGGCCGCCGTGCCGAAGGCGGTGATGACGATGACCTCGGGCGGCTCGGGCAACGCGCGCGTGGCACGCAGCACGTCCATGCCGCTCTGCGAGGCGCCCAGCTTCATGTCGGTGATGACCAGGTCCACCTTCGCCGAGCCCAGCACCTCCCGGGCCGCCTTCACGCCGTCCGCGCACGTCACCCGGTAGCCCGCACGGGTCAGCAGCACCTCCAGGAACTCGCGCATCGACAGCTCATCGTCCACCACCAGGATGTGCACGGCCACGCTCTGCCTTTCCCCCTCAACCCTGCAGCGGCAGCTGGATGAGGAACTCGGTGCCCTCTCGCGGAGAGGAGGACACCCGGATGTTGCCACCATGCGCCCGCACAATGGAGTACGCCGTGGACAGGCCCAGCCCGGTCCCACCCTCCCGGGTGCTGAAGAAGGGCTCGAAGATGCGCGACAGGTCCGAGACGGGAATGCTGCCCCCCGAGTCCCAGATGCGCAGCAGGGCCAGCTCGTCCGCGGCCTCCAACATTACCCGCACCCGGCCTCCCGGTCCCGCGGCCTGGAAGGCGTTGCGCAGGAGGTTGATGAGCACCTGCCGGAGCTGATCCGCGTCCACCGGCACGCGCAAGGGAGCCAGCGCCAGCTCCACCCCCACCTGCCAGGCCAGCGGGTCCGCCCTCAGCATGTCCACCGTCTCCGCCACCAGCACCTCCAGCTCCTGCTCCTGCTTGACGGGAGGCGGCGGGCGGGCGAAGCGCAGGAAGTCCTCCACCAGCTTGGAGAGCCGGTCCGACTCGCGCAGGAGGATCTCCACCAGCTTGGCAGAGGACGGATCGCCGCCCCCCGGCTCCTGGACGAGCAGCTGCGCCGAGCCCCGCATGGCGGCCAGCGGGTTGCGAATCTCATGGGCGAGCTGGGCGGCCAGCGTCCCCAGGGCGGCCAGCCGGTCCGCGCGCTTGAGGTCCTCCTCGATGCGGCGCAGCTCGGTCAAATCCTGGAAGACGACGAGCGTGCCCCCGCCTCCGCTGCCCTCCAGCCCCGTCACCGTCAGCCCGAGCGTGCGCAGGCCCGAGGGCGTCTGCACCGTCAGCTCCCGGCGGCGCTGGCGGGCCTCCTTCCCCAGCGTGCCCGGCAGCAGAGACTCCACGTGCAGCCCCGGTGGCCGTGCATCCAGGGACAGGATGGCGCTGGCGGCCCGGTTGACGAAGGTGACCCGCCCCTTCTCGTCACAGGTGATGAGCCCCGAGGGCATGCAGGCCAGGATCTGCCGCTGCAGGTTGTCGAGCTTCTGGAGGTCCGCCTCGCGCTCGGATAGCCGCCCCCCCGTGGCCGAGAGCTGGCGCGAGAGGTAGCCGGCCAGCGCGGCGATGAGGAAGAGGGCCAGCACGTTGCTGCCCAGCAGGAAGGCCAGGCGCTGACGGCTGACGTCTCCCACGCCCAGGGGCGGCTCCAGCCACTGGAGTTTCACCGCCACCAGCAGCGAGGCATAGGCAATGGCCCCGGCTCCCGCGGCCAGCAGCGCGCCCCGGCCATCCAGCAGGATGCTCGCGCCGATGACGGCCAGCAGGTAGAGGAAGGTGAAGGGGCTGTCCCCCACTCCGGTGAGGAAGACGAGCACCGAGGCGATGAGCAGGTCACCCACCACCTGCACCACCGCCGCCACCCGGTCCGCCCGGCCCCCGCGCAGCATGAGGCCGTACACCAGGGTGAAGAGGTAGACGAGCCCGATGACCGCGAAGGACAGCGTGTCCACGCGGCTGGGCTCTTCCACCAGCGGCTGCATGAGCAGCCGGGCCGCCACCGCCACCAGCGACAGACTGACGGCCACCGTGCGGAACACGGTGAGCCAGACCAGCCGCGTCCGCAGCGCATCGGCCTGCGGAGGCGCGGCGAGCACGAGACCGCCGACGCTACTTGACGGCACCGGCGATGGCGAAGATGGGCAGGTACATCGAGATGAGGAAGCCGCCGACCACGCCGCCGAGGAACACCATCATCAACGGTTCGATCATCGCCGTGAGACCCGCGACGGCCGTGTCCACCTCGTCGTCGTAGAAGTCGGCGATCTTGTTGAGCATGGTGTCCATGGCGCCCGTGGCCTCACCGACGCCGATCATCTGCACCACCATGGGCGGGAACACCTTCGTCTCCAGCAGCGGACCGGCGATGTTCTTGCCCTCGGCGATCTTCCCGCGCACGTAGTAGATGGCCTCTTCCACCGAGCGGTTGCCGGCCGTCTTCGCCGTGACGTCCAGCGCGTCCAGGATGGGCACGCCCGAGGAGATCATCGTGCCGAGCGTCCGGGTGAAGCGCGCCACCGCCACCTTGCGGATGACGGGCCCGAAGATGGGCGCCATCAGGAACGCCTTGTCCAGCAAGCGCCGGCCCTGGGGGTGCCGGTACGTGTACGTGAAGGCGGCCGAGACGACGGCGATGATGGCGAAGGCGTGGAAGATGTAGTTCTGGGCCCACTCGGACAGGTCCACCACGAACTGGGTGGGGGCCGGCAGCGCCTGGCCGAAGTCGGAGAACATCTTCGCGAACGTCGGCGTCACCTTGAGGAGCAGCAGCGCCGTCACGCCGAAGGCCACCAGGAGCACGATGACCGGGTAGGTCATGGCGCCCTTCACCTTGCGCTTGAGCTTCTCGTTCTTCTCGCGGTAGGCCGCGAGCCGGTTGAGGATGTTGTCGAGAATACCGCCGACCTCACCGGCCGCGCACAGCTGGACGAAGAGCTCGTCGAAGACCTTGGGGTGGTCCGCCAGCGCGTCGGCGAAGGTGGAACCCTGCTCCACCTTGCTCTTGATGGCGAACACGACCTTGCGGAAGGCCGGGTTGTCCATCTGGCTGCCGAGGATGTCGAGGCACTGCACCAGCGGCAGGCCGGCGTCGATCATCGTGGCGAACTGACGGGTGAAGACGAGGATGTCCTTGCCCGTGACGCCCGACCCGAAGGTGACGTTCAGGTCGGAGTCGAGGAGACCCTTCTTGCGGACCTTGACGGGGTTGAGACCGAGCGACTTGAGGCGGGCATTGACCGCCTCGATGTCGTTGGCCTCCATCTCCCCCTTCTTGGTCTCGCCAGACTTGGTCTTGGCCTCCCAGAGGAACTGGGCCGTGTTCTTGGACTTTTGGGGTGCCGACTTCTGGGTTGCCGTTGCAGCCATACAGCCCTCCGAGGGGGATGTGAGTCTATCCCCTCAGTCAAATTTCGCGAATTAGCGTCCGCCCGGCCCGGCCGGCCGCTGACCAGCCAGGCCACCAGGGCCGGCTCCCGCGGACAGGATGTTGCGCAGCTCGTCCGGATCGCTCGAGCGCCCGAACGCCTCTTCCTGCGAGATGAGCCGGCGCGCCAGGAGCTGCGCCAGGGCCTGATTGAAGGTCTGCATGCCGAACTTGGCCTGGCCCACCTGCATCGCCGAGTACACCTGGTGCACCTTGTCCTCGCGGATGAGGTTGCGGATGGCGGGGTTGGGGATCATCACCTCCAGCGCCAGCACGCGGCCCGGAGAGCCCGCCTTGGCGATGAGCGACTGGCTCATCACGCCTTCCAGCACGAAGGAGAGCTGCGCGCGCACCTGCGGCTGCTGGTACGGCGGGAACACGTCCAGCACGCGGTTGATGGTCTGCACCGCGCTGTTGGTGTGCAGCGTGGCGTAGCAGGTGTGGCCCGTCTCGGCGATCACGAGCGCCGCTTCGATCGTCTCCAGGTCACGCAGCTCTCCCACCAGCACCACGTCCGGGTCCTGGCGGAGGATGTACTTGAGCGCCGTCTTGAAGTTGCGCGTGTCCGCACCCACCTCGCGCTGGTTCACCAGGCAGTTCTTGTGCGGGTGCAGGTACTCGATCGGATCCTCGATCGTCATGATGTGCTCGTGACGATCGGTGTTGATCTTGTCCACCATGGACGCGAGCGTCGTGGACTTGCCCGAGCCCGTGGGACCCGTCACCAGGATGAGGCCGCGCGGCTTCTTCACCAGCTCGGCCACCACCGGAGGAAGACCCAGCTCCTGGAAGGTGAGGATCTTGAAGGGAATGGTGCGGAAGGCTCCGGCCACCGCGCCGCGCTGCATGTAGATGTTGGCGCGGAAGCGGGAGAGCCCCTTCACACCGAAGGACAGGTCGAGCTCGTTCTCCTCCTCGAACTTGTGCTTCTGGGCGTCGGTGAGGATGGAGTAGCAGAGCTGCTTGGTCTCCACCGGGGTGAGCTGGGCCGTCTTGAGCGGCACGAGCTCGCCGTCCACGCGGAGCTGGGGCGGGGAGCCGGTGGTGATGTGGAGGTCGGAAGCGCCCTTCTCGACCATCGCCTTGAGCAGCTGGTGCAGATTCACGAAAACCGTCCTTCGGGTAAAGGGTGTTGGCGGGTGGTGCGAGAGGGTTAGAAGGTGTCGGGCGCCGTGTTGGCCACCACCTCGTCCAGCGTGGTGACACCGTCCATCATCTTCGCCAGGGCCGACATGCGCAGCGAGCTCATGCCCAGGCGGATGGCCTCCTGCTTCAGCTCGGCGGCGGAGGCGCCGTTGATGACCAGCTCCTTGAGGCCGTCCCAGAAGGGCATGACCTCGTAGATGGCCACGCGGCCGCGGTAGCCGCGGTCGTTGCAATCGCGGCAGCCGACCTTCTCGTAGAGCGTGAAGGTGCCGAGCTTCTCGGCGGGCACGCCCGCGTTGATGAGGGCCTGCTCGTCCACGTTCTCCGCCGGCCGCTTGCAGGCGGCGCACAGGCGGCGCGCCAGACGCTGGGCCAGGATCAGGTTGAGCGAGGCCGTCACGAGGAAGGGCTCGATGCCCATGTTGAGCAGACGGCTCACCGTGCCCGGCGCGTCGTTGGTGTGCAGCGTGGAGAGCACCAGGTGGCCCGTGAGCGCCGCCTTCACGCCGATTTCGCCCGTCTCGAAGTCGCGGATCTCACCGATCATGATG
Organism: Archangium gephyra; assembly: GCF_049060025.1. GTDB lineage: Bacteria > Myxococcota > Myxococcia > Myxococcales > Myxococcaceae > Archangium > Archangium gephyra_A. Next base: position 9,378,223 of record NZ_JBMEQQ010000002.1, on the reverse strand, counting down.
ATGTCGGGATCCTGACGGAGGAAGGAGCGCAGCGCCGCGGCGAAGTTCAGGCCGATGTCTTCATGCATCTGCACCTGGTTGATGCCGGCGAAGTTGAACTCGACCGGGTCCTCGGCGGTGGCGACGTTGGTGTCGATCTGGTTGAGCATCGAGAGCGCCGAGTAGAGCGTCGTCGTCTTGCCGGAGCCCGTGGGACCCGTCACCAGCACCATGCCGTAGGGACGCTCGATGGCCTCCTTGAACCAGGCCAGCGGCTGCGGATCGAAGCCCAGCTTCGTCATGTCGAGCTGGAGGTTGGACTTGTCCAGGAGGCGGAGCACCACCTTCTCGCCGAAGAGCGTGGGGCACACGCTGACGCGGAAGTCCATCTCCTTGCCACCGCCGAGCTTGATCTTGATACGGCCGTCCTGCGGCAGGCGGCGCTCGGAGATGTCCAGGTTCGCCATGATCTTCAAGCGGCTGGTGATGGCGTTGCGCAGCTTCATCGGCGGACGCATCACCTCGTAGAGCGAGCCGTCGATGCGGAAGCGGACCCGGAAGTCCTTCTCGTAGGGCTCGACGTGGATGTCCGAGGCGCCCTTCTTGATGGAGTCCTGGAGGATGAGGTTCACCAGCTTGACGACGGGGGCGTCGTCCGCGGCGCGGGCCATCTCCTCGATGTTGCCCTCCTCCTCCTCCTTGGCCACCTCGATGTCGTCGGCCATCTCCTCGACGAGGGCGTTCATGTCCGGGCCCTTCTCGGCGTAGTAGCGCTCGATGGCCTCGCGGATGGAGATTTCCGAGGCGACCACCGGCTCCACGTTGTAGCCGGTGAGGAATTTCAGATCGTCCACCGCGTAGATGTTGGACGGATCGCACATCGCGACGATGAGCGAGGGGCCCGCGCGGTTGACCGGAATCACCAGGTGCTTCTCGGCCACTTCCTTCGGCACGAGCTTGATGATCTCCGCGTCGATGTCGAAGTCCTTCAGGTTGATGGCCGGGACACCGTACTGCTTGGAGAGGAAGTCGGTGAGCTTGGACTCCTCGATGGCTCCCGTCTTGATGAGGGCAGTGCCGATACGCGTACCCGTCTTCTGCTGCTCCTCCTGGGCCTTGCGCAGCTGCTGGACGGAAATGAGGTTCTCTCGAACCAGCAGTTCACCAAGTCGACCGGACATTCAGATGGCCTCGAACGTTGAAATGGCTTGATGGTTCCCCCCGCAGGTCAGCGCGGGAGGACCCCCATGGATGCGCTCAGACCCGAGCGCACCGATACCTCGGGATTAAAGGAAGGGACGCGCGAACCTGTCAAGGCGGCGCCTCACGCCCGCACTCCCGGCAAACCGTTGAATCTACTCGGGAAAAGTTCAGTCGGACGCCCGTGCGATGACCGCCCGAGCAGCCTCGACGTCCCTCTTGATTTGCCCCACCAGCTCTGCCACCGAGCCAAAACGGCGCTCGGGACGCAGCCGCTCCAGGAACTGCACCCGTAACTCCTTGCCGTAGAGATCACCACTGAAGTCCAGCAGGTGGGCCTCGATGGTGACCTCGTTGACGCCAAAGGTGGGTTTGACACCGATATTGGCCACCCCCGGGAGCCAGGAGGTGTCCGGAGGGGTGCCAGGTGCGCCGAGGAAGCGGACGCGGATGGCGTAGACGCCGGCGGCGGGCCGCAGCTCGTTCTGGGTGTCCACGTTGGCGGTGGGGAAGCCGATGCCGCGGCCCCGGCCATGGCCGGTGACGACGGTGCCGTCCAGATCGAAGGGGCGCCCCAACAGACGCTGCGCGGCGCTGACGCGGCCCTCGAGGATGTACTCGCGCACCTTGGAGGACGAGGCCACCACCCCATCCACGGTGACGGGAGCCACCACGTGCACCTGGGCGCCCCGGGCGGCGGCGGCCTCGCGCAGGGTGTCCGCGGTGCCGGCCCGCGCGGCGCCATAGGTGAAGTCGTAGCCCACCACGAGGTGGCGCGCGCCCAGCACGTCCAGCAGCGAGGCCTCGAAGTCGCGCGGCGAGTGGCGGGCGTACTCGCGCGTGAAGGGCTGCACCACGGCCGCGTCCAGCCCGCGGGACGCGAAGAGCTCCAGCTTGCGCGGCAGGAGGGAGATGAGCTTGGGGGCCAGGTCCGGCTGCAGCACCTTGCCCGGGTGGGGCTGGAAGGTGAGCGCGGCGGAGGGCGAGCCCTGGCGCCGGGCCTCGGCGAAGAGGGCCTGGTGGCCCAGGTGCACACCATCGAAGTTGCCCAGCGCGAGCGAACAGCCGGCCAGCTCCCGCGCCTCCGTCACACCGTGGAAGACCTTCATGGAGCGCCGGTATAGCGCCAAAGCCGTCGCTTTGCCCTGGTCAGACCGCCCCGGCCCGTGCGAAGAGGCCCCCCAGCGTCACGCATCCGTCATGGCCCGCCCCCGCCTCCTCCCCGAACCTGTCGGCCTGCACCTGGCCAAGCTGGAAGCTCCCCCCGATTGGGACGCGGAGTTCGGCTTCGCCGGACCCCTCGAGCTGGAGATCGGCTCCGGTGCCGGTGGCCACGCGCTGGAGTACTGCCGGCGCAATCCCCTGGTGCGCTTCGTCGCCTTCGAGTGGCGCAAGAAGTACGCGCGAGACACCCAGGAGCGCGGCAACAAGATGGGCCTGCGCAACCTGCGCGTGCTCGAGGCGGACGCGCGCTTCATCGTGCCGCGCATCTTCGCGTCCGGCTCGCTCGACGCCATCCACCTGCAGTTCCCCGACCCGTGGTGGAAGCGCGCCCACTTCAAGCGCGCCGTCATCCAGCCCGAGTTCGCCAGACTGCTGCTGGACAAGCTGAAGCCCGGCGGCCTCTTCGACATGCGCACGGACGTCCAGGACCGGGGCGTGGCCATGCTGGCCATCCTGGAAGAGGCCGGCTTCGTCAATCCCCTGGGGAAGGGTATCTTCCATCCTTATGACCCCGAGGAGGTACCCTCCACGCGGGAGCGGCGCTACCTGGCCAGCGGGGAGCCGGTCTACCGCGCCCGCCTGCGCAAGCCGGCCTGAGGGGCACCCGGGCCAGTGGGTGACTTGGCAGTCACCGGGCTTCCGGGGAAGAATCAGACGGCCCCGGTAGTCGAGGGAGCAGCGGGGTGCAGGCAGCGACATGGCGGACGGCTCGTTCAAGAAGATGGGAGAGGTGGCCCGCCGTACCGTGTCCACCCCGGCGCTGGCCGACCGTACCATCCTGCTCGTCGACGACGATCCGGCCAACATCCAGCACGTGCGCGAGGGCCTGGCCGCCCACGGCTACCGCTTCCGCGAGGCCCATGACGGCACCGAGGCGCTGCGCTCGCTGCGCGAGGTGAGGCCGGACCTCATCATCATGGACGTGGAGATGCCGCGGATGGGCGGGGTGGAGGTGTGCCGCATCATCAAGGCCAACGGCGGCGAGGGCGGCTTCGGCTTCATCCCCATCATCCTGGTGACGGCGCGGCAGGCGGCGGGCAAGGTGGAGGGCCTGGAGCTGGGCGCGGATGACTACCTGGTCAAGCCCTTCGACATGCTGGAGCTCTCCGCGCGGGTGAAGTCCATGCTGCGCCTCAAGGCGCTCCAGGACGCGGTGGTGGAGAAGAACCGCGAGCTGGACCGGGCCAACAAGGAGCTGGCCCAGAAGCGCGAGGAGCTGCTGGCCCTCACCCGCGTCGACGCGCTCACCGGCCTCTACAACCGCCGCTACTTCGAGGAGCGGCTCACCGAGGAGTTCGTCCGCTCCACGCGCTACCGCTCGCCCTTGTCGCTGGTGATGATGGACATCGACCACTTCAAGAAGCTCAACGACACCTACGGACACCCCTTCGGGGACGAGGTGCTGCGCCAGGTGGCCCGGACCATCAAGGGCAAGCTGCGCGAGGTGGACTTCGTGGCGCGCTACGGCGGCGAGGAGATCATCGCCCTGCTGCCGGAGACGGGCCCCAAGGAGGCGCTCGGGGCGTGCGAGCGGGTGCGCGAGGCCATCGCCTCCATCCAACTGGAGTTCCGCGCCCAGGACGGGTCGACCCGGATGGTGCGGTGCACGGCCTCGCTGGGCGTGGCCAGCGTGCCGTCCAAGAGCCTGCCCGTCATGGAGGAGCTGATGCGCGTGGCCGACGTCTGCCTCTACGAGGCCAAGGCGGCGGGCCGGAATTGCGTCCGCCAGTACCAGGATCCAACCCCAGGGTGATGCTGCCTCTTGGCGAGCGGGGCGGTTTGGCCTAGATGACAGGTCATGCGTCTGCTGCCCGCGATGCCGTTCCTCCTGCTGGCCGTGCTGGTCCTCGGTGGTTGTAACCGGCCCAGTTACACGACGCCCGACAAGGCCTACCAGTCCTTCCTCGAGGCCCTGCGGCGAGGCGATGAGAAGACGGCCTGGTCCGTCCTCTCCCAGCCCACCCAGGAAGCACTCAAGGCCCGGGCCGAGACGGCCGCCAAGGCCTCCGGGGGGACCGTGAAGGCGGATCCCCTCGCCTTCTTCTTCGCGAATGTTCCTCCCCCTCCCGATGTTACGGAGGTCTCGTTATTGAGCGAGGAAGGGGACGTGGCGGAGGTGGGCGTGGTTTCCTCGAATGTAAAGAGCCAGGTCCGGATGGTCCGTGAACCATCTGGATGGAAGATTGACCTTACGAAGTCCCTCCAGCAGCCGTGAGAACAGGCCTCCCCCAGGCGGCTCGCACTTCAGGTAGCCTACCAACGTGAACGATCGGAAGACACGGCGGATTGCCCCCGCAGTCGAGGTCATCCGGCGCCCTGCCAGCTCTCCCGGCACCGCGGCGCCGAGCCCGACGCCCACCAGCTCTGTCTCGCCCCGGCCTATCCCTACGCCCACGCCGAGACCCACCCCCACCCCCACGCCTTCCGCGCCGGGGCCCACCGTCTCCGTGACGCCGAAGCCCACGCCGAAGCCCACGCCGACGCCGGCCCAGACGCCGGATTCCACACCCGCGCCGTCCGGACCCGCCGAGGCCCCCGTGGCCGCGGCTCCCGTCGCGCCCCGGCCCGTGCCCTCCCCCACCTCGCCCCGGCCCGCTCCCTCGATGGGCCGCGCGCCCGGCGCGGGACCGATGGGCGCTCGCCCCGGTGGTGGCTTCGGACGTCCCCGGACGCCCCGGCCGCCTCCCACCCCCGAGCAGATCCTCGCGCTCGCCACCAAGGAGCATGTGCCCGCGCGCATCGCCAAGGGTGAGCTCGAGGGCAAGATGAAGTGCCGCATCTGGCGCAAGCTGCACGCCGAGGAGGCCAGGCGCTTCGACCAGGTGTACGCGCTGATGGGCCAGAACCCCGGCCTGTCGCTCCCCGATGCCTTCGGCGTGCTGCAGAGCGGCCTGACCGTGGCCGAATTCCTGGCGCGCAAGGAGCGCACCCAGCGCAAGGCCGCCGTGAAGCAGGCCCGCGTCGAGGTGGATGACACCTCGGTGGCCGCCTTCATCAACGGCCTGCTGGAGTCGAAGACCGAGCTGGCCGTCGTGCTGGGCGAGCGCACCGTGCTCGACACCCTCTCCGCCGTGGAGCCCATCTCCTTCGTGCTCGGCCGCAGCGGCCGGCTGGAGAAGCTCCAGGTCGTCATGGTCACCCGCCGCTCGGACTGGGAGCAGCTCACGCCCCAGCTCGAGCGCGACCAGAAGCTGGCCCAGAAGCCCGCCAATGTCGCGCGCCAGCCCGACAAGCGCCCCTTCTCGGATCCCCGCCCCTTCCTCCCCCACCAGGGCCAGCTCGTCCACCTGACGCTGCGCAATGGCATCCAGCTCTCCATGCGCCTGCGCGTGGTGGGCCGCTTCGATCTCATCGTCGGCGAGGACGGACACGAGGTGTTCATCCCGCTGCATGCCCTGGTGCGCTTCTCGGCCGAGGAGGCCGCGGACGAAGGCACCGAGACCCCCGGCGACGAAGCCGGCGAAAACGACTGACCGCGAGGACCCGCGATGCCCTTCTTCTCCAAGATCATCAAGCCGCTGCTCGCCCTCACCCTCGCCGCGGCCGTCGTGAGCGCCCAGGGCTGCACGAAGGACTCGAAGCCGGACGCGAAGCCGGCGGAGCCCTCCGCCGCGGCGCCCACCGCCACCGCTCCCGCCCAGCCCGCCGCGAAGCCCGGTGAGCCGCGCACCATCGCGCTCTCCGTCACCGAGAAGGGCTACGAGCCGAGCCCCGTCACCCTCAAGCAGGGCGAGCCCGTGAAGCTGGTGCTGACCCGGACCACGGACCAGACCTGCGCGACGGAGATCGTCCTCGAGGACTACAACATCAACACCCCGCTGCCCCTCAACCAGCCGGTGGAGGTGGCCTTCACCCCCAACAAGACGGGCAAGCTCGTCTACGGCTGCGCCATGGGGAAGATGATCAGCGGCGTGTTCATGGTGGAGTAGCTCCACCGCTCCGCTTCCGCCTTGCCCAGGGGGCCGGCCACACCCGCGCGGTGTGGAGGCCCCCTTCGTGTATCAGTACGCCCTCTCCATGGAGTCCTCCATCTCCACGGCGGCGGGCAGCGGCGCCGGGCACTGGAGCGGGCGGGCCGACTTCGCGGCCCGGTGACGCGCGAGGTGGAAGGCCGGCCAGCCTCCCGGCATCGGCTCGGTGAACCGGCAGAACATATCCTGGGCGTTGCGCACGAACACACCGCCGGGCGACTGCGCCAGGTGCGCGGACACCTCCGGCACCGCGTCCTCGGACAGGGACACCATGTACCACTCGTCCAGTGCGTAGCCTTCCGCGGCCCTCGCGAGGTTGCCCCGCGCGATGAAGGCGTCCGGGTTGAGCACGTTCAGCACGGCGAGGAAGCCGAGCGCCCCGGCGAAGGCCCCGATGGCGAAGCGCTCCGGGCGCCACCACAGCGTCACCGCGCGCCACACGAGCACCCCGGCCAGCGCCACCATGAAGACGTGCGTGTACACGCGCAGGTGCGTGTAGCCGTAGGCGGACTCGTAGAGCGCCATGCGCTTCATCGCCGAGGCGAGGATGACCAGCACCAGCCCCACCATCACCGAGCACGCCACCCGGAAGGCCGTGACCTGCCCCTCGCTCCGCAGCCGCGTCCAACGCGCCAGCGCCAGGCTCAGTCCCAGCGTCATCACCGACACCGCGAGCAGCTCGAAGAAGCCGCGCCGGGCGTACTCGGAATAGCTCATGAACCTCGCGGGCAACTGCGCCGCGCCGAAGAGGAAGGCGAGCTGGATGGCGGCGAACCCCAGGAAGAGCAGGTCCACCAGACCCACCAGCGTGAGGCTCTCGGTGAAGCCCAGGCGCGCCTCGGCAGGTGCCACCTCCAGATCACCCGCCTCGACGCCGTTGCGGCGCCGCCGCTGCGCGTGGGCCAGCAGCCCGAGCACTCCGAAGGCGCTGACGCCCACGAACACCAGCCGCCCCACCGTGTCCAGGAACGTCATGCCCGGGCTGAAGGACAGCACCCGCGCCACCGCGTCCTCGAAGACCGCGTCCGCCGAGACGAGCAGCGCGGTGAAGATGAACAGCACGGGCACCGCGAGCAGCGCGCCACGCAGCACCGGCATCAGCTTCGGCACCTGCCTGCGCGCCGCGGACAGGTCCACCTCCGAGCGCACCACGCCCGGAGGCAGCAGCACGGCGCGGAAGAAGGTGCCGAGCACGGTGAACGGGTAGCTCCACAGCCCGAGCCGCTCCACCCGGCCCGCCGCCCAGAAGTGCGTCACCAGCAGCAGCAGGAAGCCCGAGGCGAGCACGTTGAGCGTCGTGAGGAAGGGGCTCGCGCGCACGAACACCATGCCCGAGAAGAACAGCAGCGGCACCAGCAGCCATGCGTTGGGACGGGCCCGCTGCCACCCCTCGCGCCCTCCCAGGCCGAGCAGCGTCGCGAGCAACAGCACGACGAACAGCGGGAAGGAGACGCCGAGCGCGGGCCCATCGAAGAGCACCTCGGCACAGACGCCCAGCCCGAGCGCCGAGAGCAACGTCGCGACAGGCCTGCGCAGGCGCGGGACGGCGGGGGCCGAGGGAGCATCGGCGTCATGGGTCGGGAAACCAGTGGCGGCGGTCGTCATACGGGACTCCGAGAAGCGTGAGTTCGCTCGGTGCTGTGCAAGGTTGGGCCCAGCCGCGGTGCCGGCGAGCCCCCGCGCGCCGAACGGTCGGTTCGCGGCGCCGAGCGGTCGCGGCCCGTCTCCGCGTCTGGACGGTCCTCCCGCTCCGTTCACCTGCCCGTGTCCGGACCGCCACGGCTGCGGCCGGTGAACCGCACTGCATCCCCGCGTGAAGTCCGCGATTGGACGGTGCTCTTCCATGAGACCCCGGACGCCCGGTTTCTCGGCACGACGCCCGAAGACGGGTAGGCTTGCCCCTCTTCCCCATGGGCGGCGCGGCAGCACTCTTCACCCGGCACGTATTCCTCGACCTCGAGACGACGGGGTTGGATCCGCGCGCCGACGAGGTCATCGAGCTCGGGGCCCTCTTCATCGAGAACGGCCGGGTGGTGGACCGCTACGTCCACTTCTTCGCCGCCTCGCGCCCCCTGCCCCTCACCATCCGCCGGCTCACGGGCATCGAGGACGCGATGCTCGCCGGGCAGCCCCGGCTCGCCGACAAGGTGCCCGAGCTGCGCCAGATGCTCGCCGGTTGGACCGTGGTGGCCCACAACGCCTCCTTCGAGAAGGGCTTCCTCCCGGACCTGCTCGGCCCCATCCGCGCTCCGGTGCTCGACTCGTGCGAGCTGATGCACTACCTGCACCCGGAGCTGACCAGCCACTCGCTGGAGTCGCTGCTGCGCTGGGCCGGCAAGGGGCCTCGTGCCCGCCACCGCGCCATGACGGACTGCGAGGCCACCCACGCCGTGCTGCTGCACGCGCTGGACGGCTGCATCCGCGACGGCCGCGCCGAGGATCTCGCCGATCTGCTGGAGACGTTGGATCCACGCGCCGCCCTGCGGCTGGCTCAAATCGAGGCCGGTGAGGCCGGGATGGAGCTGGACGGAGCGCTCGACCCGGAGGCCGCGCCCCTCGTGTCGCTACTCACCGGCCTGTGGAACCTGTGCCGGGCCCAACCCGCGCCGCTGAAGCTGGAGGCCACGGGCTTCCTCCCCGGACGTTCCGAACGCCAGCGGGCCAACGGTTCGAAGCCGCCTCCCGAGCAGCCGGACGAGAGCACCCCGGTGCTGCCCGTCCGCGCCGAGGAGGTGTCCGCGCTGCTCGGCCCCGGAGGTGCCCTGGAGCGCGCCCAGGAGGGCTTCGCGGCCCGCCCCGCGCAGCTCGAGATGTCCCAGGCCGTGGCCCGCACCCTGTCCGACGGCGGGCAGCTCGCGGTGGAGGCCGGCACGGGCACGGGCAAGTCGCTCGCGTACCTCGCGCCCGCGGCCCTCTTCGCCGCCCGGAATGGGCGCAAGGTGGGCGTGGCGCCGCACACCAAGACGCTGCAGGACCAGCTCATCGAGAAGGACCTGCCCCGCCTGCACCGCGCCACCGGCGGCGCCTTCTCGTACACGCTCCTCAAGGGCCAGACGAACTACCTCTGCCGCCGCCGCGCGCTGGACATCACCCGCGTGGAGCCCGGCATGGGCCACACCGCCCGCGCCCCTCGCGCCTACCTGCGCGCCCTCATGCGCCGCGGCCCCGATGGAGACCTGGACCGGCTGAGCCACTGGTTCCGCGAGCGCTTCCCCGTGCTGCACGCGCTCGCCCCGGCCGTGCGCTCCGAGGCCGCCACCACGCTCGGCGAGCGCTGCCCCCACTTCCACCGCTGCTACTACCACTCGGCGGTGGCCCAGGCGCGCGACGCGGACGTGCTCGTCATCAACCAGTCCCTCGCCTTCGCCTGGCCCGCCCGCTACCCGAAGCTGGAGCACCTCGTGCTCGACGAGGCCCACGAGGTGGAGGACGTGGCCACCACCGCCCTCTCCTCCGAGCTGTCGGACATGGCCTTCAACCGGCTCGCCGAGCGGCTGCACGGGCGCGACGGGCGGCGCGGACTCTTCGCCGAGCTGCGGCGGGCCCTCTTCGCCTCGCGGCGCGCGGAAGCCCGCGTGCTGATGAGTGAGATTGATAGCGCCCTGCTCTCGGTGGGCTCGGCCTCGCGCGGCCTGGGCGAGCGGGTGATGGCGCTGTGTGAGCCGGCCGCGGCGAGTGCTTCCGAGGACGCGGACGAGTCCGCCTACGCACCGGAGCTGCGCATCACCTCCGAGGTACGGGCCTCGCCCGGCTGGGAGCCCGTGCGCGAGGGACTGCTGGAGCTGCGCGAGTGCCTCCAGGGCCTGCACAAGCTGCTCACGGTGGGGCTGCAGGAGATATTGCCGGACCTGGCGGTGAAGATGCCGCCGCTGGAGCGCGAGCTGGCGGGCGGCGTGTCCGAGGTGCTGGAGCTGACCACGCTGGCCTCGGAGCTGTCCGACGAGCCGGCGGAGGGCCGGTGCTACGCGGCCACGGCGGTGCCTCGCAAGCAGCGCTGGACCCTGAGCGCCCAGCCGCTGAACGTGGCGCCCTACGTGTCCCGGGACTTCGCGCAGCACAAGCGGGCCCTGGTGCTGGCCTCGGCCACGCTGAGCACGGGCACCGAGCGGATGCCCTACGTGCTCGGACGGCTGGGACTGGACGGGCGCAACGAGGGCATTCCGGCGCCCCGGCTGCTGCGCGCGCCCACGCCCTTCGACCTGCGCAAGCAGGCCCTGGTCATCCTGGTGATGGACGCGCCGCGCGCGCACGAGGAGCCCTTCATCGACTGGGCCGCGACGCGCGTATCCGGGCTGGCCCAGGTGATGGGCGGACGGGTGCTGGGACTGTTCGCCTCCACGCGGCGGATGGAGCGCGTGGGAGACCTGGTGAGGGCGAAGCTGGAGCCCCAGGGCATCGAGGTGATGCGGCAGTCGCGCGGGCACGGACGCTCGCTGGCGGCGCGGCAGGAGAAGGACACCGGCACGGTGCTGCTGGGGACGAAGAGCTTCTGGCAGGGCGTGGACATCCCCGGCCGGGGCGTGGGGTGCGTCTTCATCGACAAGCTGCCGCTGGAGCCCGCCAGCCGCCCGCTGGTGGCCGCGCGCGAGGAGCCGCTCGCCCGCGGAGGCAACACGCACCTGGGCTTCCTCCACTACCGCATGCCCCGGGCCCTGCTGATGCTCCGCCAGGGCGTGGGCCGCCTCATCCGCTCGCACGCGGACCGGGGCGTGGTCGTCATCGCCGACCCCGGCCACCCCAGCTACCGGCAGCTCCTCCTGGACGCGCTCGCCGGCTACCGCGTGGAGCTGCTCCCCTGGTCCGAGGCCCGCGTGCGCCTCTACTCCGCCATCGAGGAGATGGGGCTCATCCGCCGGGCGTGAGGGCCGGGGGGGCTTTCCTCGCGCTCGGGGATGGCCGAAAGTCCACCCATGGCTCCCTGGATGACAACACTCGCGTGGTTGTGGCTCCTGGCTACTGTCATCTCCCTCGTCTCGGGCGTGACGATGGCCCTCGTGTCCTGGGGCGTGGGCGCCTCCCTCTCGGAGGTCCGCTTCCATCTGGGCCCCCCGCTGTTCTTCCTCCGCATCCGGGGCGTCAAGTGGAGCTTCGGCTTGCTCAACATCGGCGCGAGCGTCACCTACGAAGCGCTCGGCATCCGCAGGGACGGGACGGATGACAACAGCTTCCTGCGCCTCCCCCTGCCGCTCCGGCTCATCGCCCACACCGGCACGGTCGCCGGCATGCTGCTGCTCGCCGTGGTGTGCCTCTCGCCCGCACGCGGCCTCGCGGCCTTCACCTCGGGGTTCGAGCAGGTGGTCAACGTCTTCCTCGCGCGGGAGCGGGTGGGCGCCTTCCTCGCCCTGCTGAGGACCGAGGGCTTCTTGCCCGCGCTCGGCGTGCTCTCGGCGAAGCTCGCCGCCCTCAACCTGCTCCCAATTCCTCCGCTCACCGGCTACCTGATGCTGCGCGAGCTCTGGCAGGCGATTTTCAAGCCCCGGATTCGGAGCGACGCCGTCCCGGCCTGGGGCACCCTGCTCGTGCTCCTGCTGCTCCTGGGATGGGGCTATGGCCTCTACGAGGGCGTCGTCAACCCGTACTCAAGGGAGCCCGGGCTCAGCACCATGTTCCGCGAGGCCAAACGGCTCATCGGGTCCTTCGAGCCCTGAGGGGGTGTCGCACACCACTCGTTGACGTCAACGAGTGGTGTGGGTGGATGTGTGATGCTCATTGACGTCAACGAGTGAAGCGAGGGGAGGCGCGCCAGGCGTCCCGTGCTGTTGGGTGCCGCGGCCTGCTCCTGGAGGAACCTCGGCCCGGCCGGGCCGCGCGACCTGATACGTTGAGGTCCTCCGAGGTAGGCCCCACGTGTCCACGCCTTCGCCAGCCCCCACACCCGAGCACTTCGTTCCCCCTGGCGCCGAGGGCGCCCTGAATCCGCCCGGCACGTCCCCGCTGCCCGTGGGCACCCGCATTGGCGGGGACGTGGTGGAGGCGGTGCTGGGCAGTGGCGGCTTCGCCACGGTGTACCGGGTGAGAAGTCCCGAGGGCCATGTGTCCGCCCTCAAGCTGCTGCCGCTGGACCAGGGCCCCGAGCGGGCCGCACGCGCCTGGCGCGAGATGTCGCTGGGCACGCGCTTGAACCACCCCAACCTCGCGCGCCAGCTCGGCGCGGGCCAGTGGCCTTTCGAAAAGCCGCGCTTCCTGTGGCTGAAGTTCGAGCTGATTGACGGCCCCACGCTGGACGAATGGGCGCCGGGGCGCTCCCTGGGCGAGGGGGTGGAGCGGGTGCTGGAGGTGGCGCGCGCGCTGGCGGTGTCGCACGAGGCGGGCGTCCTCCACCGGGACGTGAAGGAAGCCAACATCCTGGTGAGGAGCACCGGACAGGCGGTGCTGGTGGACTTCGGAGTGGGCTACCACGAGGCGTATCCCACGCTGACGAAGGGGATGTTTCCCCCGGGCACGCCGCCCTACCGCGCCCCCGAGGCGTGGGCCTATGGCCGCGCGCACGCGGGCGAGCCGGGCGCGCACTACCGGGCCGGAGTGGGGGACGACCTCTACGCGCTGGGCGTCGTCTTCTACCGGCTGCTGACGGGCCGCTTCCCCTTCCGGCCCGCCGAGCACGGGGGCGAGGACGTGGACGCGGTGCTGCACCGCGAGCCGTTGCCACCGCACCTCGTCAACCCACGTGTGCCCCTGGCGGTGGAGGCGGTGTGCCTGCGGCTGCTGGCCAAGACGCCCGAGGCGCGCTACCCGGGCGCCGTCGCGCTGTACGAGGCGCTGGAGGAACTGAGGGCCCGCACGGACGTGGACTGGACGGTGGTGCCGCACCCGGAGCGGCGGCCCCCGGAGAAGCCGCGGGCGCGCGGGTGGCGGGTGCTGGCGGCGGTGGGCGTGGGGTTGGCCGTGGCATTGGCGGCCTGGTGGCTCGGCTCCGGCCAGGAAGTGGCGCCAAAGGGGCCCGCGCCGGAACCTGTGCGGGCCGTGGCCGCGCCTCCCGCCGAGGCGCATCCTCCCCCGGCCGCCGCCCCGCCGCTGGCGCCCCGAAAGGACAGTGCCCCCGTGAAGCCAACGCAGCAACAGACCTCTGCCCCCCAGCCCGAAGCCGCCGCCAGGCGCCGGAAGGCCGCCGTGCGCACCGCGTGCCTGGGCCTCACCGGCGCCGCCCTCCAGGCGTGCATGAGCGCCCCGCAGCAGGTGCCGCCCGAGCGCCCCGCACCACCTCCCCAGGCCTGTCCCGCCGGGGCCGTGGAGACCATGACGGACATGCTCGGCCTGCGCCTCGGGGAAGTGAAGAGCGCGGACTGGAGCGACGTGCGGGGCAGGGCCGTGCACGTGCAGGAGGACTCGCCCCTCCGCGTGGGCGGCGATTGGGAGACGAATAGGGATGTGTGGGGCAGGGGCGACAAGGTGGCGCTGCCGGACCAGACCCGCCTCTCCGGGAGGCTCTACATCCACGAGGGGCGGGTGTACGGCCGCTTCACCGAGGCGCGCACGCCCCTCGGGGTGACGTACCCGGTGTGTCTGGATGTGATGGATACGGACGGCAACGTCGGCCTCGCGCTTCTGCCCGGCAGCGCGCCGGGGAAGATGATGGTGGAACCCGTCGTGCGGGTGCGGGTGGTGGACCGCTTCAAGTAGGGGGTGTCCCGCGGGTGGGACGGACACGACCGGGCAGGAGGTGTGGTAGAGCCCCACTCCCCCGGTCCTGTGAGGTGCCTGCCCCATGCCCTTGCTGTCCTCCGCTGTCCTGTTGCGGCTCGTGCTGCTCACCGCTCCCGTGGACGCCTCCGTGTCCTCCGCGCCGCCTGCCTGTGTGGCGGGCACGCACCACCTGGAACTGACGGCGGACACGCCTCGCGAGGCGCTCGCGGTGTGCATCCACCCGGGGCTGCCCACGAACTTCTTCTTCGACGCGAAGCTGGTGCACGTGGAGCTGCCCGGGCGGGAACGCTTCCAGGCGATACAGGACGAGACGGGGCTCGCCCTCGTCCCCACCCAGGCCCTGGAGAAGGGGGAGCGCGTGCGAGTGACGTTCTCCTTCCAGGAGGGCACGGACCCGGAGGGTGTCACCTTCACCCTGGTGGTGCACCCCTCCGAGGCGGCGGGGCTGGTGCGGGTGACACGCCGGCCGCGCACGCTCGACTCCTACCGGGAAGGCGAGCAGCAGGCGCGGGCGGAAGCGCGGCGGTGTGGGGAGGAGAAGGCACGCATGGCGGCGGAGTGCAGCGGGCAGCGAGGACTGCTGGGCCTGCGCGCCCAGGGGTTGCTGGGGGAGGACGGTATCCCCAGCAAGAACCTCAACCTGAGCGTCACCTCCCGCCCGGGCAACACGCTCCAATCCATGGAGGCCCGCGGCTACCGCGCGGACACCACGCGCACGGAGGGCGGGCACAGGGTGGTTCGGCTGGCCGTGGAGCAGCACTTACGAAACCACGGGAGCACACCCTGGACGCCCGCGGGTGCGGTGCTGCTGGGGCCCAAGGGCGAGGAGTGGAAGGCGCTGGGCGTGGGGCCGCTGGAGCCTATTGCCCCGGGTAAGGAACTCCGCGTCATGATGGAGGTGGAGATGACGGAGGAGGAGGCGCGCGGCACCTTCACCCTGAAGTGGTGGGGCCAGGAAGCAGGCAGCGGGAGCGAGCACTTCGACGGCGTGACCTTCCCGTAGTTCGATCAGGGGTCCGCTTCAGGCCGACACCCTTTGACTCGACTTTCGCCATTTTGGGTGCCCCAGAGGGAAGACCGAGGCTCCTTCCCAGGGGGAAGTCAAAGAGAGCCGGTCAAAAATGGCGAAAGTCGAGTCCAAGCCAAGCAAAGTAATTCCGTTCAGGGGCTAGGTCCCGGCCGCGAAGGGGAGCAACTGGTCCGATAGTCGGACCAGTTGGCACGCCGCGCGGCCGGAAGGTGCCTCCGCGTTGCTGCAAGAGCACCCCTGAAAGGATTTACTTCGTATGGCTTAGCGCAGTCCCTGGGAGCGCTTGTAGCCCGGCCTCACGTGTCCCACTCGAACGTGTCCGCGGCCTCCTCGACGATGCGCGGGGCCAGCACCTTGAGCAGGTCCTCGGGCTTGGCTCCCGACGCCTGCACCTCCACGTCTCCCAGCAGCGCCTGGTCCGGGTAGCCGATGCACACCATCCGCACCAGCAGGCCTCCCGACT
The DNA here is from genome assembly GCF_049060025.1 of Archangium gephyra. Lineage (GTDB taxonomy): Bacteria > Myxococcota > Myxococcia > Myxococcales > Myxococcaceae > Archangium > Archangium gephyra_A. The sequence goes on along the minus strand of NZ_JBMEQQ010000002.1, from coordinate 9,362,712 downwards.
CCGTGGGGTGGATCTCCGCCTGCACCCGGAAGCCATTGATGCCGTGCTTGCGCAGCACCCCCTTCGCCGCCGTCTTGCTCTCCTTCGCCGGTGCGAGCTGCGCCCCCATCTGCGTCAGCTTCCGCTTCATCCGCGCCTCGGCGAACTTCACCACCTCCGGCCGCAGCTCGCCCGTCTTGTCCTTCACTCCCACGAAGTGCACGTACACCCGCGGCGTCTGGCCCTTCAGCTCCTGCAGCGTCTGCATGGACGCCTTGATGGCCGCCTGCGCCGCCGCGTCCGTCTCGCCCTTCCGCGCCTTCAGGCACTCCAGCCCGGCCACTTCCTTCAGCTTCCCCAGCGCCTGGGCCGCCGCCGCCCGCACCTGCTCGCTCGGGTCCTTCAACCCCGCGCACAGCGGCTTCACCGCCTCCGGATCATCCGAGGACCCCAGCCCCTGCGCCGCCTGGGAGCGCGCACGCGGCTCCTGCCCCTGGCCGAGCTGTTTGCTCAGCGAGGCCGTCCGGGAATCCACCTGGGCCAGGACAGTCCCAGGAAGCGAGAGAAGGAACAGAACGAGGAGCAAGAGCGAGCGCCGCATGCGGGGAACCGAATCCTAGCGTCCGGTGCGTGCGAAACGCAGCGCACCCGGGGTGTGCGCCATTTCTACTTGAACGACCCCACGGCCTCCTCGACGGCTCCGGGCGCCAGGGCCGCGAGCAGCTCGTAGGGCTCGCCCCCCGACGCCTCGACCTGCGCGCTCCCCAGGAGCCGGTTGCCGGGGTATTGCTGCCACATCACCGACAGCGTCAACCCCTCCGAGGGCCCGGGGCGGATCTCCGCCACCAGCCGGTAGCCCTGAAGCTTGTGCTTGCGCAGCACCGCCTTCGCCGCCGCCTCCCCCTCCTTCGCGGGGGCCAGCCACGCCCCCATCTGCGTCAGCTTCCGCCGCATCCGCGCCTCGGTGGCCTTCACCAGCTCCGGCGGCAGCGTCCCCGTCGTGTCCTTCACCTCGCCCAGCATCACGTAGAACTTCGGCGCCCGGGCCTTCAGCTCGCGCAGGCTCTTCAGCGCCGAGCTCCTGGCCGCCTTGGCCGCCGCGTCCGGCTCGTCCTTCCGGGCCTCCAGGCACTCCACCCCCCCCAGCTCCCCCAGCTTCTCCAGCGCCCCGGCCGCCGCCGCCCGGACCTCCCCACTCGGGTCCTCGAGCGCCGCGCACAGGGGCGGGAGCGCCTCCGGATCCTCCGACTCCCCCAGGACCCGGGCCGCCTGGACGCGGTGCCCGGGCTCGGCCCCCTGCTTCAACCTCCGGGCGAGCGAGGCCGTCTCGGGGTGGGTTTGTGCCAGGACTGTCGCCGGGCAGACGAGCAGCAGGAGGGTGACAAGGTGGGATGGGGAGCGCATGTCAGTAGGCGGATCCTAGCTTGGTCCATAAGAAACGCAGCGCACCCACCACTTGTGGCATATACCCTCACCATGTCCTCTGTCCTATCCGCTTCCCAGATTCGAGAGGCGTTCCTCAAGTTCTTCGAAGAGCGCGGCCACCGCCGCGTCGCGTCGTCCTCGCTCGTGCCGCAGAACGACCCCACCCTGCTCTTCACCAACGCGGGCATGGTCCAGTTCAAGGACGTCTTCACGGGGCGTGAGAAGCGCGAGTACAGCCGCGCCACCACCTCGCAGAAGTGCGTTCGCGCCGGCGGCAAGCACAACGACCTCGACAACGTGGGCTACACGGCCCGGCACCACACGTTCTTCGAGATGCTCGGCAACTTCTCCTTCGGCGACTACTTCAAGGCCGACGCCATCGCGTACGGCTGGGAGTTCGTGACGAAGACGCTCGGGCTGGACAAGGCGCGGCTGGCCGTCACCGTGTTCAACGGCGAGGGCGGCATCCCCTGGGACGAGGAGGCCTTCGAGCTGTGGGCGAAGCAGGGCGTGTCCCGCGACCGCATCATCAAGCTGGGCCTCAAGGACAACTTCTGGGCCATGGGCGACACCGGCCCGTGCGGCCCCTGCTCGGAGATCCACTACCACCAGGGTGACGACATCCCCTGCTCCGAGGCCGCCGCGGGCCGCGAGTGCAAGGGCGTGGCGTGCGACTGCGACCGGTGGCTGGAAATCTGGAACCTCGTGTTCATGCAGTTCGAGCGCAAGGAGAAGGACGCGCCGCTCATCCCCCTGCCCAAGCCGTCCATCGACACGGGCGCGGGCCTGGAGCGCATCGCCTCCGTCGTGCAGGGCAAGCGCTCCAACTACGAGACGGACCTCTTCCAGGCCATCCTCTCGCGCGTGAGCGAGCTGGTGGGCAAGCCCTATAGCCAGGAGGGCGGAGCCTCCATGCGCGTGGTGGCGGACCACAGCCGCGCGGCCGCGTTCCTCATCGCCGACGGCGTGCAGCCCTCCAACGAGGGCCGCGGCTACGTCCTGCGCCGCATCATGCGCCGCGCCATCCGCCACGGCTCGCTGATGGGGCTCGACGAGCTCTTCTTCTTCAAGGTCGTGGACCGCGTCATCGAGCTCATGGGCGACGCCTACCCCGAGCTGCGCGACGGCCGCACCTTCCTCCTCGAGGTCTGCAAGCACGAGGAGGAGAGCTTCCGCCGCACGCTCAACCGCGGCATGAAGCTCATCGACGAAGAGGTGGCCCGGATGAAGCAGTCCGGGGAGAAGGTCCTCTCGGGCGCCAAGGTCTGGGAGCTCCACGGCACCTACGGCTTCCCGTGGGACCTGACGGAGATCATCCTCAAGGAGCGCGGCTTCGAGGCCGACATCCAGGGCTACGAGAAGCTCAAGAAGGAGGAGGCCGAGAAGGGCACGGACGAGGGCGGCATCAGCAAGGACAAGGCCATCGCCACGGTGCACCTCCAGCTCCTCGAGCGCCTGGGCCCCACCCAGTTCCTCGGCTACGAGGGCGTGGGCCACGAGGGCGAGGGCTCCGTGCGCGCCATCATCAACAAGGGCGGCGTGGAGCTGACCGAGGCCAGCGCGGGTGACGAGGTGGAGCTGGTGCTGGATCGCACGCCCTTCTACGGCGAGTCCGGCGGCCAGATGGGCGACACGGGCCGCATCGTGGGCCACGGTGGCAAGGCCAAGGCGCAGGTGCTGGACGCGCAGCGCCCGGTGCAGGGGCTCATCGTCCACCAGGTGAAGGTGACCGAGGGCACCTTCAAGGTGGGTGACATGGTGCAGGCGGGCGTGGACGGTGAGCGGCGCTCGTCCATCCGTGCCAACCACTCGGCCACGCACCTGCTGCACAAGGCGCTCAAGATGGTGCTCGGCGAGCACGTCAAGCAGGCCGGCTCCGTGGTGGCGCCCGACTCCCTGCGCTTCGACTTCTCGCACTTCTCGCCCATGACGCACGAGCAGCAGGAGCAGGTGGAAGACCTGGTCAACGGCTGGGTGCGCGAGAACACCGAGGCCCAGACGCGCGTGATGAACCTGGAGGACGCGAAGAAGTCCGGCGCCGTCGCCATGTTCGGCGAGAAGTACGGCGAGACGGTGCGCGTCGTCACCGTGCACCCCCAGTCCACCGAGCTGTGCGGCGGCACCCACGTGCGGCGCAGCGGCGACATCGGCCTCTTCAAGCTGGTGAGCGAGAGCGGCGTGGCCTCGGGCGTGCGGCGCATCACCGCCGTCACCGGCATCGGCGCGCTCCAGTACGTGCGGGAAACCGAGCGCGAGCTGAAGAAGGCCGCCGAGCTGCTGAAGACCTCGCCCAAGGAGCTCGTCAAGCGCGTGGAAGCCACGCAGAAGCGCGTGAAGGACCTGGAGCGCAAGGTCGAGGAGGTGGCCGTCAAGGCGCAGGCCGGCTCCAGCAAGGATCTGCTCGAGCAGGCGCGCGACATCAACGGCATGAAGGTGCTCGCCACGCGGATGGACCCGGCGGATCCGAACGTGTTCCGCGGGCTGGCCGACCAGCTCAGAGATCGCATGAAGTCCGGCGTGGTGGTCATCGGCGGCGAGAAGGACGGCAAGGTCGTCCTGCTGGTGGCGGCGACCAAGGACGTGGTGGCCAAGGGCATCCACGCGGGCAACCTGCTCAAGGAGATGGCCAAGGAGGTCAACGGCCGCGGCGGTGGCAAGCCGGACCTGGCCCAGGGCGGTGGCGAGGATCCCTCGCGCATCTCCAACGCCTTCGACAAGTTCTACGAGCTGGTGAAGGGGACGAGCCTGTCATGAGCCCGAGCACCCGAGGACTCGCGGTGCTCCTCTGCGCGGCGGCCCTCCTCGGGGGCTGCAAGAAGGAGGAGCCCGCCACGGGCCAGGACCGCACCCTGGACAAGCTGCGCCAGGAGGTGGACCGCGTGAACCAGGGCGGGGCTCCCTCCGCCTCGCCCGATGAGACGGATCCCAACGCCCGGCTGGCGGGCCTCGCCGCCGGCCAGGGCCAGGAGCAGGCCAGGACGTACACCCTGCCCTCCAAGGAGACCGTGAAGGTGGACACGCTCGCGCTCCAGCCCACGGGGTTGGAGTCGCAGCACTCCCTGCGCGGCTCGGGCAGGGTGTCCCTCACCACCGACGAGCTGTTCCTGCTCGTGAAGTTCGACGCCGTGAACGCCGGGGAGAAGCCCGTGCACGTGCCCTTCTCGACGGCGCGGCTGGTGGACGCGGGGGGCAAGGAGTACCCCGTCGCCCATGACGCCCAGACCGTTGGAGGGACGCGCAAGCTGGACCGCACCTGGGAAGCTCGAGCAGCGCGAAGCGATGACCCTCGTCTTCGAGGTGCCTCCGGCCGCCATCGCGCCGGGGCTGTCCCTCCTGATTCCCACCAGCAGCGGCGAGGACGCTCGCATCCCGCTGCAATGAGGCCCTTCGGGAGACGGTGACGCACGGTGACGGTCGAGCCCAAGCTGCTCCCGCTGCGCATCCGCCTCCCGTACGCGACGGAGGAGGACTTCGTCGAGAAGTACGGCTCGAACGTCGCGCGCGGGGGCCTCTTCATCGCCACGCGCTCGCCCAAGCCCGAGGGCACGGGACTCGCCTTCGAGCTGGTGCTGGCCGATGGCGGGCGCCTGCTGCGCGGCGAGGGCGTGGTGGTGAAGTCCCAGGCCGAGGGCGCTCGCGCCGGGATGACCGTGCGCTTCGTACGCCTCGATGCGTACAGCAAGGCGCTCATCGATCGCATCGTCACCCGCCGCCAGCAGGGCTCCGAGGGCGCCGCCAGGACCGGTGACGCGGCGGCCGGTGTGCCCACGCTCGCGCCGGAGCAGCCTTCCGGACAGATGCCGGAGGCCGGTGCCGCCGCCGAGACACCCCGCGCGAATGAGCCCGCGCAGGAGCCCTCTCCGCGCCCGGAGACTCCACCCGCCATGGCGAAGCGCGGGCGGCCAGTCATCTCCGCGGAGGCGCTTCGCAAGCAGGCCGTGACGCCCCGTGTAGCGGCCCCCGAAGTCCCGGCCGCACAGGAGCCAGCCCCGCCCGTGGGGCCACCCGCCGCGCCGAAGCAGGCCATGCCGAAGCAGCAGGCCGCGCCCAGGCCCGCCGCGCCCAAACCGGCCGCCACCGGCACACCGGCGACGCCCACTCCGCCCGGACCGGCTCCCGCTCCGCGCCCACAGGCGCAGGCCCCAGCCACGCCCAAGCCGGCACAACCCCGTGCGCCGGAGCCGAAGGTCCCCCCGGCTCCCGCGCAGGCGGCGCCCCCTGCCTCCGCGAAGCCCGCGGGGCCCTCCGCTCCACCCCGGACGCCTTCGCCGAAGCCCGCCGCGCCTCCTCCACCGGAGGCCGTGGCTCCTCCCAGCGCCCTGCCCGCGCAACCGGAAGTCCCGGCCACACCGAAGCCCGCCGCACCCGCGGCACCGCCACCGGCCCCCGAGGCTCCAGCAGCGGCGAGTGTCCCGCCGCCCACGGAGGTTCCCGCGGCGCCCGCGCGTCCCACGACGCAGGATCTCCTCGCCAACGCCGTCCTGGATCATCTCTCCCCCGACGAGGAGCTGCTCTCCCCCGAGAGCATCACCCTGGAGCCCGAGCCTCCCGCGCCTCCCACCGCTCCCGCCAACCACGAGGCGTCCGCTCCCACCCCTCCCCCGGAGGCTCCCGCTCGTCCGGAGATCGCCCGCGAGCTCCCGCCTCCCGCCGAGGAGCCCCGCCGTTCCGTCTCGGCCGACATCAAGGGCCGCCGGCGCGCCATCCTCGACGTGCCCGTCTCCACGCCCGTGACGGCCGCGATCCCCGAGGTGGTGCTCGGCATCGACCTCGGCACCTCGCAAGTGCGCGTCGCCGTCCGTCACCAGGGCACGCTTCAGCTCATCCCCCTGGGCGAGGCCAGGTCCCTGCCCGCGCTCCTCGCCGTGGACGCCTCGGGCCAGCTCCTCGTGGGCGCCGCCGCCCGGGCCGAGGCCGAGCGCTCCCCCCGCCATGCCGTCCACGGGCTTCGCCGCTTCCTCGGCCTGCGCGCCCGCTCGCCCCTGGTGCGCGCGCTCGGCGGTCCCCTGCCCTTCCCCATCTCCGCGGGCCCCCGTGGAGACGCCAGCATCGAGCTCCACGGCCGCGGCCACCTCCTGCCCGAGCTCGCCGCCCGGCTCCTGCGCGAGCTCAAGTCCGCCACCACCGCCTTCCTCGGCCACGAGGCCACGCGCGCCGTCCTCTGCGTCCCCGCCCACTTCGACGACCGCCAGCGCGCCGCCATGCGCGAGGCGGGCTCGCTCGCCGGGCTCGACGTCCTGCGCATCCTCAACGCGCCCTCGGCCGCGGCGCTCGCCTTCGGCCATGAGCGGGGGCTCGCCCGCAAGCGCCTGCTCGTGGTGGAGCCTCGGCGGCGGCGGCCTCGACGTGTCCGTCGTCCAGCTCACCGGGGATGATCTCGAGGTCATCACCACCGGGGGAGATCCCCTCGTGGGAGGCATGGACTTCGACGCGCGCATCGCCGAGGCGCTCGCCAGCGAGCTCCAGGCCCAGGGCCTTCCCCGCCCCGAGCACCCCTCGGACTGGCTCCCCCTGCTCATCGCCGCCGAGGCCGCCAAGGTGGCCCTCAGCGAGCGCGAGGAGGTCTCCTTCCCGCTCCCGGGCACCCAGGTTCCGTTCTCGCTCAACCGCGAGCGCCTGGAGGCCCTCACCGCGGACCTCGTGCAGCGCATCACCCTCGTCGTCCGCCACGTGCTCGAGTCCAGCGCGCTCCTGCCGCAGGGGCTCGACGAGGTGTTGCTGCTGGGAGGCCAGGGCCGCTCGCCGCTGGTGCGCCGCCGGTTGGAGGAGAGCCTGGGGGTGCCCGTGCGCGCGGACCTGGAGTTTCCCCACGAGGCCACCCACTCGGTGGCGCTCGGCGCGGCGCTGCTGGGCCAGGGCCTGCTCGATGCCGCCGCGGGCAAGCCCGGCGCCACCGTCTCCGAGGTACTCTCCGTCCCCATCGGCGTCGCCGAGCGCGGGGGCACGCTGCGCCGCGTCCTCGAGCGCAACACCCGCCTGCCCGCGGAGAAGACGCTCGTGCTGCCCGTCACGCCCGGGCCCCTCACGCTCGCCCTCTTCCAGGGCCCCTCTCCGGTGGCCGCGGAGAACGAGTACCTCGGCACGCTCGCCTTCTCCATCGAGCGCGCGGGCGAGGCCGAGGTGCACTTCAGCCTCTCCCAGGACGGCATCCTCTCGCTCGCGGCCACGCTGCCCGGCGTGAAGCGCCACGCCGTCACCCTCGCCATGGACATGCCCGAGGACGCGGAGCTGGAGGCCGTCATGGCCCGCTCCCCGCTGGAGGGCGAGCCCGAGGCCCGTCCGGGCGGTCTGCTCTCCGGCCTGCGCAAGCTCTTCGGCCGACGCTAGCGCTCCGTACCTCCCCGGAGACCGGGAGGCCAGGCGAGCGCCCCGCTCCCGCCCCGGAGTGTGCACGGCCATCCGCGTTGGCTCGCGGTCCAGTCCTTCTCATACCGGACGAATGGCCAGATTCCCGCAAGCAGACATTCGCAGTGCTTGATGGGAGGACGAGATGAAGATTCGTTCGTGGATGGGTGGTATCGCGATGGTTGCCCTCTGCTCCGCTGGCTCGGCCCTCGCGGCTGTCGATGCTGCGGATGTCGGCAACCGGCTCAACTTCAACCCGGACCAGACGCGGGTGGGCCTCGACGTGCGCCTGGGCCTCGGTGGTCTCACGGGTGATCTCGGCGAGCGGACGGCACCGGGCCCGCTGCTCGGCATCACGGCGGGTGCGCAGCCCTGGCGCCTCATCGGCGTCGAGGCGGGCGTCGAGGCGCAGCGGATCCCCGTCGACGACAACCGCATCGACGATGGGGAGGCCCTGTACCGCTACAACCTGGGCGTGCTGGCCAAGGCCGGTCCGCTCGTCATGCAGGACAAGCTGCGTCCCTACGTGGGCGCGGGCGTGGGCGTGAGCTACCTCAACGCCACCGAGCAGGCCGAGGCCCTCTACGACAACGACATCCTCGCCGAGGTGCCGCTCGCCGCGGGCGTGGACTACCGGTTCACCGACAACATCTTCGCTGGGGCGCGCGCCTCGTACCGGGTCCTCGTGGGTGACGAGTTCGCGGACACGGCCAGCGTGACGTTGGACCCGACCGACGACAACCCGGATGGCAACCTGCTCAACTTCGCCCTGACGGTGGGTGGCCGCTTCTAGTCCTCGCCGGACCGGGTCTCATGAAGTCGAGCCCCGCCGCGCCTTCACCAGGAGCGGCGGGGCTTCCTGATGGCTGAACCGACACCCTGGAGCGCACCATCCTTTCCGAGATCGCCATCATCCTGATGCTCGTGCTCGCCAACGGGATCCTCGCCGGAGCGGAGCTGGCCATCATCTCCCTGCGCAAGACGCGGGTGAACGAGCTGGTGGAGTCAGGCAGCCGGGCCGCGCGGGCCGTCTCGGGGCTGAGGGAGAATCCGGATCGCTTCCTGGCCACGGTGCAGATTGGCATCACGGTGGTGAGCGCCACGGCGGGAGCCTTCGGCGGCGCCTCCATGGCCCAGCCGCTCGCGGCCGTGCTGCAGGGGTTCGGGCTGGGCGCGCAGACGGCCGCGAAGGTGGCCCTGGCGCTGGTCATCGTGCTCATCTCCTACCTGTCGCTGGTGCTGGGCGAGCTGGTGCCCAAGTCACTCGCGCTGCGGTACTCGGAGCGGTACGCGCTGACCATCGGCGGGCCGCTGCGGATGCTGTCCCGGCTGACGCGGCCCCTGGTGTGGCTGCTCACCGCCAGCTCCAACCTGGTGCTGCGCTTCTTCAAGGACCGGACCTCCTTCAGCGAGGGCCGCATGACCCCGGAGGAGGTGCAGCAGGTGGTGGAGGACGCCTCCCGGGAGGGCTCGGTCAACCCGCGCTCCGGGGACATCGCCTCGCGCGCCCTCGAGCTGGCGGGGCTGAGCGTCGCGGACGTGATGGTGCCGAGGCCCAAGGTGGTGGGGCTGCGCAGGCACGCGCCGCTGGACGAGTGGAAGCAGGTGCTCCAGCAGCGGGGCCACTCGCGCCTGCCCGTGTACGAGGACACCTTGGACCGGGTGGTGGGGTACGTCGTCGGCACGGACCTGTTGAGCATCGCGCTGGAGCAGGGCACGGTGGACCTGGAGGAGGCCCTGCGCCCGGCCTACTTCATCCCGGAGACCACGCGCGCCCTGGACGCGCTCCAGCAGATGCAGGTGCGGCGCACGCCCATGGCGCTCGTGGTGGATGAGCGGGGCGGGCTCGCCGGGCTCGTCACCGTGGAGGATCTGCTCGAGGAGCTGGTGGGGGAGATCTTCAGCGAGAGCGACGTCCCCCCCGACTGTCTGCACGCCGAGCCGGACGGCACCATCCTCGCGGATGCCACCCTGTCCGTGCGCGAGGTGAACCGGGCGCTCGAGCTGGAGCTCCCGGAGGGCGAGGCTTTCTCCACCCTCGGGGGCCTCTGCATGCTGCTGGCGGGAGTCATCCCCGCGCCGGGGACCCGGCTCACCACGGACGACGGCACGGAGCTGGAGGTGGTGGAGGCCTCGGCCCGCCGGGTGAAACAGGTCCGCATCCGCCCACCGCCCCAGCCCTCCGCGGAAGACAACCCCGAGGAGCAATACCCGCCCGTGTAGGCGCTCCTTCAGGCCGATGAGGTGGAAGCACCCGGAAGCGTGAACGAGAAGGTGCTGCCCTCGCCGGGCTGGCTCTCGGCCCAGATGCGCCCACCGTGCGCGTCCACGATGCCCTTGGAGATGTAGAGACCGAGCCCCAGCCCTCTCCGGTCCTCGCTGCGGGCCTGCCAGAAACGCTCGAACACGGACTCCAGTTGCTGGGTCGGGATTCCGGGGCCGGTGTCCGCCACGGAGAAGCGAACGTCCTGGTCCACCGGCTCCACCCGAAGCGAAATCCTGCCTCCTGCCGGAGTGAACTTGATGGCGTTGCTCAACAGGTTGGCGAGCACCTGAAGGACCCGCTCATGGTCGAACTTCGCCATCAGCGTGTTCCCGCGTATCTCCACGTCGAGCGAGAGGCCATGGGCGGAGGCCAGAGGCTGGAACGCCTCGACGGACTCCCGCACGAGCGCGCTCGCATCCTGCAACGCGGGGGCGACACGGATCCTCCCCTCCTCGATGCTGGCCACATCCACCAGGTCTCCGATCAGCCGGTTCATGCGCGCGGTGTATCGCTGGATCTTCTCGGCGGCTTGTACGGCCCTCCTGCCCGCCTCGTCCTCGGCAGCCCCCCGCTTGAGCAAGGCCGCCTGCAAGGCGATGCCTCCGAGGAGCGTGCGCAGGTCGTGGCTGACCATCCCCATGAACTGATCCCGCGTCGCGAGCCCCTCATCGGCGCGCGCCCGCTCCGTCACCAGCCGCGTGTCGGTTTCCGCTCGTTCCAGGTGAAGGAGGGCATCCAGGGCGCGCTTGCGTTCCGCGCGTTCGTCTCGCAATTCGGCGTCAGCGGTCGCACGCTCTCCCTGCAAGGTGGCGTCCTCGCGTGCCCGCTCCTGGGAAATGGTCTCACGTGTCGAGGGCGCCTCCTGCCGCGCCAGCTTCACATCCGCGTGGTCGCGGGCTGCTCTCAGGCTCGCATCCGCCCTGCCCCGGGCCTTGTCGATGGCGGCATCCGCGTCCTCTTCGATGTCGGTCTGCGTCTTGGCGTACTCAAGATCGGACTTCTCCCGCTCCAGGCGCAGGCCTTCGTCCGTGTGGGTACGCTCGGGTTGGGGTTTCCGGTCCTGGGTCGCCATGGAGGTGCTCCCTACGCAGTGCCGCCTGCGCCAACAGTAACACTCCGGAAGCGGCCCGCCTGGATGCTGGCTCAGGCGGCCATCGCCCCGGGCTCCGAGGACGCTCCGGCGGTGTGCACCGGCAGGGCGATGCGGAAGGTGGTGCCCCGGCCCGGCTGGCTCTCCACGGTGATGTCGCCGCCGTGCATGGTGATGATGCGCTGGCACACCGAGAGCCCCAGCCCGCTGCCCACGCCCGCGGGCTTGGTGGTGAAGAACGGCCGGAAGATGCGCTCCAGGTTCTCGGCGGGAATGCCGCTGCCGGTGTCACTCACCTCCACGAGGACGCGGGAGTCCGGGCCCTTCCGGGCCACCAGCCGGATTTCATTCTGCTCCACCTGCCCCGGGGGAATCGCGTGCGCCGCGTTGATGATCAGGTTGAGGAACACCTGGCACAGGCGGGCCGCGTTGCCATGGGCCCGGGGCGCTCCCTCCGTCTGCATCACCACCCGCGCCCGCTGGCGGACCTCGTGCGCCGCCATCTTCGACGCGCTCCGCAGCACGGACTCCAGGTCCACCGGGCCACTCACCGCGTCGTCCGCGCGCGCGAGCATCTTGAGATCCTGCACCAGCAGCCGCACGCGCTCGGCGCCCTCGTGCGCTTCCGAGAGCGCCGCCAGCAGCTCCTCGCGCTCCAGGGGCGAGGGCGCGCCCTGCATCCGCTCCAGCTCCTCGCGCGCGTAGCCGAGGTTGCCGAGGATGAAGGCCAGCGGGTTGTTGATTTCATGGCCCACGCCCGCCGCGAGCTGGCCCACCGTCACCAGGCGGTCCGCGAAGAGCAGCCGCGCATTGACCTCCTCCAGCTCGGTGGTGCGCTGGCGCACCGTCTCCTCCAACAGGGTGTTGTAGCGGCGCATCTCCCGCTCCGCGGACTCGGCCTCGGCCTTGGCCAGCCGCTCCTTCTCGCGCACGGTGTCGCGCAGCTCCTCCGTCATCCTGTTGAAGGCCCGCGCCAGCATGGCGTACTCGTCATCGCCCTTCACCGGCAGCTCGGTGGTGAAGTCTCCCCGGCCGATGCGCGCCGCTCCCCGCAGCAGCTCCTGCGACGAGCGCCGCAGGGTGATGAGCAGGGTGGCCGCCAGCGAGAACACCAGCCCCAGTGCCACCAGCGGCACGGTCACGCCGAACACCTGGCTGGACCGGAGCGCCTCGAGCCGATCCCGCTGGTGCCGCGCCAGCCGCGCGCGCTTCTTCACCCAGGCCTTGTCGAGGTGCGGCATCACCTCCGCGCGGAAGGAGTCCAGCGCCTCGTGGAGGATCCGGTCCTCGCCCGCCGTCCCCGCCTGCCGCACGCGAGGCTCCAGGCGCCCCATCCAGTCCAGGTGCGCCCGCCGCGCCGCCTCGACGAGGGCGAGATCCTCGGAGAGGGACTCGGGCAGCGCCTCGAGCGAGACGAGCTCCCGGAGGTGCGAGAAGTCCGCCTCGGCGCGCCGCTGCTCCGCCTCGAACACGCTCCGGACCTCCTGCCCCTTGCCGTGCGCCTCGAGCAGCGCGTGCGGGATACCCACCGCGTCTGCGGACAGCTTGCCGTACAGGGTGTTCTGCTCCTGCATGGCGAAGAGCTGTTGCGTGCTCAGCCGCCCCCGGGTGGCCAGGGCGTACAGCGAGCCCCCCACCATTGCGACGAGTCCCACCGCCACCGCCGCGAACAGGAGGATTTTGCCGCGCACCGTCATATTGGCCTCTCGGATGGACCCCCAGCGCCTCCCCGGTGTCCTCAACCCGAGCCGCCCATACCTCAAACCCGGCATTCAAGCCAAACCGGATTTATTCACCAGCACGGTATTCGTCGACAACCTGTCAGAGTCACGAACAGGTGAACAGCGCCTGGAAGCGGGCCGGATTGCGCTCTACGGAAGCCTCAGCGCCTAGAGCGCGGCGCGGTCCAGCAGCGCCTCGGGGCGGGGATCCTTCTCCCAGGCCTCGAGCACCGCCTGCCCGGGCGAGCGCCCGGAAGCGGCCACCTCGGCGAGCGGCTCGAGCAGGGGGGCGTCCTCGCGGTCCAGGCGCTCCAGGCCGCGGCGGGCGATGGCCACCATCTCCCCCGCCAGCCGGTGAAGCTCCTGGTTGCCGAGCCGCCCGGCCAGCCCCTGCCGGCGCGCGGTGTCGTGGAAGGCCAGGTGCTCCTCGTAGGAGAGCTGGGGCAGCAGCTTCTCGGCCTCGTCCATGGCACCCGGGCCGTACAGCAGTCCCCGCCACAGCGCCGGGAGCGCGCCCGTCATCGCGGCCGACGCGCAGTCCGCCCCGCGCACCTCCATCACCTTCTTCAGCCGCACCTCGGGGAAGAGCGTGGAGAGATGGTCGGTCCAGTCGGACATGTCGGCGGGCGCGCCCTCGAAGCCCTCCTTCATGAACTGGCGGAAGGTCATCTTCGGGCGGAGGTACTCGCCGCGCCGGCGCAGGAAGAGGATGGGGGCGTCCAGGGCCCAGTCCAGGTAGGCGCGGTAGGAGAAGGAGCCGTCGAAGAAGGAGCGCAGGTAGCCGCAGCGCGTGGGGTCCACCTCGTCCCAGACGCGGTTGCGGAAGGACAGGTAGCCCGAGGGCTTGCCGTCGACGATGGGGCTGTTGGCGTAGAGGGCCACCATCAGCGGGGCCAGGCGCGCCGTCAGCACCGTCTTGCGCACGCAATCGGCCTCGCTCTCCCAGTCGAGCGACACCTGGCCGGTGGACGTCATCAACATCATGTTGTGCGCCAGCCGGCCGCGCTCGGGCAGGGTCTGGCGCATGGCGACGTAGCGCGACTTGGGCATCCACGGCATGTCGGCCGGGGTGACGAAGGGCCGGTAGCCCAGGGCCACGAGGCGCAGTCCGAGCGCCCCGGCGGCGGCCTTCACCTCGGCCAGGTGGGCGAGGTTCTCCGCGTGGGCCTCGCGCGCGGTGCGCAGGGGTGAGCCGGACAGCTCGAGCTGCCCGCCGGGCTCCAGGGAGATGGTGAGCATCCCCTTCTGCAGGGCGATGATGGGAGAGGCCGGCGTCTCCCGGAAGGGGGTGTAGCCGTTGGGCGCCAGCCGCTCCAGCAGCGCGCCAATGCCCGAGGGACCCTCATAGGGCACGGGCCGCGCGGCCTGGACGGGGTAGACGAATTTTTCGTGCTCGAGCCCCAGCAGGTGCTGTGAGGGGGGCTTCTCGGCGGATCGAAAACCGGCCAACAGCTGGTCGACGGAGGTGATCGGCTCGGAGGAGTCGCGCTGGAGATCGAGAGACATGGCGGCCCTATATAACGATCGTTGACCCCGCCGCCGTCATTTGCGCATCGTGCCGACAATGACCCACCCCTCGACCCACCCCTCACCGGTGCCCACCTTCTCCGCCCGGGCCGGTCCGGCGGACGTGTTCCAGGGGCTCGGCCTCATCTTCCGGGCCGGACACCTCATCTTCCACACTCCCGCGCTGAGGCGGCTCTCGGCCCTGTGCGCGGCCGTCACCCTGGTGGCCCTGGGAGCACTCTTCGTCCTGCTCTGGATGTATGCGCCGGACCTGCTGGGGTGGCTGTGGACCCGGCCCGAGCCCTGGTACGGCCGCGTCTTCTGGTACCTCGTCCTGGTGTTGATGTTCCTCGTGCTGCTGGTGGTGGGGGCCAACGTGGTGGTGCCCGTGGTGCTGGCGCCCCTGCAGGATCCGCTCTCCGAGCTGCACCGAGGCCCAATGCGGCGGCTACACCTCGCCCCCCTTCCGGCTGGGCTCCTTCCTCCAGGGGCTGGCCACCAGCCTGGGGCACACCGTGGCGCGCGTCCTGCTGCTGCTGGTGGGCCTGGCGGTGATCTTCCCGCTCAACCTGATACCGGTGGTGGGCAACATGGCGTGGACGGTGCTGGGCACCCTGTGGACGGTCCTCTGGCTGGCGGGCGAACACCTGGCCGCCCCCATGACGCGCCACCAGTACCGCTTCGCCGAGGTGCGCCGGGTGATGCGCCAGCGCTGGCTCCTCTGCCTGGGCTTCGGCGCGGGCGTCTACGTCCTGCTCTGGGTTCCGATCCTCAACAGCTTCTTCCTGCCGGTGGCCGTCGTGGGCGGCACCCTCCTCTACCGGGGGCTGCTCGCCGTGGGCAACGTGCCTCCTCCCCCTGCGTCCGGCCCTCCCGGGAAATAATCCTGGGAGCCGGTTGTCTCCCCTGGTGGCCTCGATCCGGGAACGCGGCGCACGATCGTGGCGTTATCGAACGCTGCGGGAAGGCGTCGGCTTGAAGCACCAAGGGGCCATGATTAGGCTTGCCCGGTTGCTCCCGGCACTCGCTCCTCACGCCAACTGCTCGGATTCGTTGGGCTTTTCACGCATCACCCCTGGGGCCCACGGGCCCCACCCTGGATGAACCATGCCGCGACTCTTTCGCCGGAT
This sequence comes from Archangium gephyra, assembly GCF_049060025.1. GTDB lineage: Bacteria > Myxococcota > Myxococcia > Myxococcales > Myxococcaceae > Archangium > Archangium gephyra_A. The sequence continues at coordinate 9,347,250 of NZ_JBMEQQ010000002.1, read as the reverse complement.
CACCGCCGTCGCCGTTCTTCTTGGCGCCTGGGCCCTCGTGGGCAACGACCGGGCCCCTCTGCCGCTGACCCTCGGCGTGGCGGAGGCCGGCCAGGCGAGCTCGGACTCCTCCCGCGTCGCGGGTGAGAAGGGCGGTGCGACGCACGACCTCTCCTCCCTTCGCGTCTTCACCAAGGTCATCCTCTATGTGAAGGACAACTACGTCGATCCCAAGCGCGTGAAGCCCAAGGAGATGATGATCTCCGCGCTGGAGTATGTGGAGAAGAGCGTCCCGGACGTGCTCGTGGACGGCAACGCCGAGACGGGCAAGCTGCACGTCACCGTCAACGGCAAGCCGCGCGACTTCGACATCAGCCACGTCGACTCGCTCTGGAAGATGTCCTTCACGCTCAAGGACGTCTTCGACTTCGTGAACAAGAACATGCGTCCCATGGATGACACCCGCGACATCGAGTACGCGGCCGTCAACGGGATGCTCTCCACGCTGGATCCGCACTCGGTGCTGCTGCGCCCCGAGGTGTACCGGGAGATGAAGCTCTCCACCAAGGGTGAGTTCGGCGGCCTGGGCTTCGTCATCCAGATGCGCGAGGGCAACCTCACCGTGGTGAAGGTGCTGCCCAAGACGCCGGCGGCGCGCGCGGGCATCCAGAAGGATGACCAGATCAAGAAGATCGGCGAGGAGTCCACGGTCAACATGGACCTCAACGAGGCCGTGTCCAAGCTGCGCGGCCCGGTGGACAGCCGCGTGGGCATCACCGTGGAGCGCAAGGGCTGGGAGAAGCCGCGCCCCATGACGCTCAACCGCGCGATGATCTCGATCGAGAGCGTCCAGCACAAGCTGCTGGCCGGCAACGTGGGCTACGTGCGCCTGAAGAACTTCCAGGGCAACACCACGCGTGACTTGCAGGCGGCGCTCAGCGAGATGCGCCGTCAGGCCGAGCCCAAGGGCGGCCTCAAGGGCGTGGTGCTCGACATGCGCGGCAACCCGGGCGGTCTGCTGGAGCAGGCCATCCAGGTGTCCGACACCTTCCTGTCCAACGGCACCATCGTCTCGACGGTGGGCCTGTCCGACAAGCTGCGCGAGGAGAAGCGCGCCCGTCCGGACGAGGGGGAGGACACCTACCCCGTCGCCGTGCTGGTGAACGCGGGCAGCGCCTCGGCCTCGGAGATCGTCGCCGGCGCGCTCAAGAACCTCAACCGCGCCGTCATCATCGGCCGCCAGACGTTCGGCAAGGGCAGCGTGCAGGTGCTCTATGACTTCCCGGACGACAGCGCCCTGAAGCTGACCATCGCCAAGTACCTCACCCCCGGTGACGTCTCCATCCAGGAAGTGGGCATCGTCCCGGACATCGAGCTGGTGCCCTCGGCCGTCACGGACGAGCGCGTGCTGGTGTTCGCCCCGCGCAAGACGATTGGCGAGGCGGATCTGGATCAGCACTTCGGCAACCCGAACTCGGACTCGGTGGCCAAGAAGCGCGAGGACGTGCTGGGCCGCGAGAAGCCGCTGGAGACGGTGAAGTACCTCAAGCTGGACGAGAAGCAGCTCCAGGCCGCCGCCAAGAAGCAGGAGGAGGCCGCCAAGAATCCCGAGGCCGCCACCAAGGCGCACGGCACGGGCACCAACCCGCTGCTGGACATCGACTCGGTGGGCACCGCCGAGGAGCTGGACGACCAGATGGACGCCGAGAGCCAGGACGAGGTGAAGGAGGACTTCGAGGTGAAGTTCGCCCGCGACTACGTCCTGCAGATGCCCTACACCGACCGGCGCCAGATGCTGCAGAAGGGCAAGGACTTCGTGGAGAAGAAGCGCTCCGAGGAGGAGCAGCGCATCAACTCCGCCATCCACGCCCTCAACGTGGACTGGAGCGCGGGCCCCACGCCCAAGGACGTGAAGCTCGCCGCCACCTTCACCCCGGCCGCCGACCAGCGCATCGCCGCGGGTGAGGCGTTCGACCTGACGCTCACCGCGGAGAACCAGGGTGCCGAGCCGCTCAAGCGCGTGCGCGCCTGGACGGAGAGCGACAACTACTACCTGGATCGCCGCGAGTTCCTCATCGGCAGCCTCGCCCCGGGGGAGAAGAAGACCTGGAAGGTGAAGGTGAAGCTGCCCAAGGATCTCACCTCCCGCCGTGACGAGGTGAAGGTGAAGTTCTTCGACGACCACGGGGCCCTGCCCACCACGCTCACCAGCGAGCTGAACTTCGCCGAGCTGCCGCGTCCCGCCTTCGCCTTCAACTGGCAGGTCATCGACGCGTGCGAGTCCTGCAACCGCGATGGCCAGGCCCAGCGCGGCGAGGACATCACCCTGGTGTTGGACGTGACGAACAGCGGCAAGGGCAAGGCGCTCGACTCGTTCGCGCAGATCAAGAACCTGGGTGACCCGGACATCTTCATCGAGAAGGGCCGCTTCAAGATTGGCGAGCTGGCCCCGGGCGAGACGAAGACGGCGCGCTTCCAGCTCACGGTGAAGAAGGGCTACGACGGGAAGAGCTTCCCGCTGCGGCTGGCCATCGTGGACGAGCCCCTCGAGGAGTTCGCCATGGAGAAGCTGGAGCTGCCCGTGTCGGATGGCGCGGTGGCGAAGTTCGAGCCGAAGAAGGGCCTGGTGAAGGTGGCGGAGAAGGCGGAGCTGAGGGCCTCTCCGGAGCAGAACGCCCCGGTGGTGGCGAGGCTGTCGCGCGCGGCGGTGCTCAACACCGACGGCGTCACCAAGGGCTTCTACCGGGTGGAGCTGGACAAGGACCGCTTCGCCTTCGTGAGCACCGAGTCCGCCCGCGACACGCGCGGCAAGGCCACGGCGCCCCAGGGGCTGACGTACGTGGCGCGCCGCTCGCCGCCGGAGATCAAGCTCGACGTGGACCTGGCCCAGGGGGGCCTGGTGGCCAACGGCGAGAAGTACACCCTCTCCGGTGAGGTGGACGATGCCCAGGGCCTGCTGGACATGTACGTCCTGGTGAACGACCAGAAGGTCTACTTCCAGGGCGTGGACACCAAGGCCAAGGCGGGCGAGCCGCAGAAGCTGAAGTTCAGCACCGAGTTCTCCCTCAAGGAGGGCAACAACAGCGTGCTGGTGGTGGCCCGCGAGAGCACCGACTTCGCCAGCCGCCGCACCCTGGTCATCCGGCGCCGTCCGGCCGAGGTGGCCCAGAAGGTGGCGGCCCCGGCCCCGGCCACCAAGCCGGGCAAGCCGGCCACGCCGTAAGCAGTAGCCGGGCTGATCGTCGTCCTTCCGGGCGGCTTTCGCTGGGGCGCTCCCGCCCCTTCGGAAGCCGCCCGTTTTATTGACGCTCTCCTCTCACGCACGCTAGCGTCGCTCCGATTGGCGCCGTCGCGGGACGCGCGCCCGGGAGGCGGTACTGAGGATGCGGACGTTCAGCCGTGGGATGGCCCTCGCGGTACTGGTGTGCGGCTCCGCCGCGTATGCGGATCGCAACGACTTCAGGATCACGGATCTCGGCAATCCGGCGGTGGACCCGGAGGCCAACACGGACTTCCGAGCCTTCGCGCGCACCTTCGCCGCGGTGATGACCTCGGCGAACCTCATGCCGCCGGAGACGCTGGGGCACGCGGGCTTCTCGCTCAACGCGGAGCTGAGCGTCATCGGCCTGCCCACGCCGGGCCGCGAGGACGGCCAGGTGACGCTCCCCACGGAGGGCTCGCCCACCAATCCGCTGCTGATCCCCTCGGTGCACGTGCGCAAGGGCCTGCCCTTCTCCTTCGAGCTGGGCGCCCGCGTGGGGTGGATCGACCGCAGCGACATGTTCACCGCCACCGGCGAGCTGAAGTGGGCCGTCAACGAGGGCTTCACCTGGCTGCCGGACATCGCCGTGCGCCTGCACGTGACGCGGCTGATGGGCAACAAGGACTTCGATCTGACGGCGGGCGGCCTCGACTTCGGGGTGGGCAAGCAGTTCCCGCTCGGGGGCATGGTGACGCTCACCCCCTACGGTGGCCTGGACCTGACGGGCGTGGCGGCCAGCACGGACACGCTCGACTTCAACCAGAGCCGCACGCGCGGCGACACGCTCAACCCCGCCAACCCCTACGCCGGCCTGGACAACACCGGCGTGTACAGGGAGGTGAAGCTGGGGGAGAACATCAACAGCCGCCTCTACGGGGGCGTGCGCTTCATCGGCGGCGCGCTGCAGCTCGGCGCCGAGGTGTCGCTGAGCAACCAGGGCTTCATCGAGACCAGCGCCAGCACGGAGGACGAGCCGGTCAACCGCGCCCTGCCCGCGGTGCTGGCCTTCAGCACCACGCTCGGCCTGGACTTCTAAACCCCTTCGGAGATGTGCCCACGAGTCCCTCTCCCCTCGGGAGAGGGTCAGGGTGAGGGTGCCCGAGCCTGTTCTCCAACCCGTGGCCCGAAGTGGGGATAGGGGGTTCAACCCGGGTTTACCCGACACCCTCACCCCGTCCCTCTCCCGGAGGGCGAGGGGAAATGGCCGCGGTTGTGAGCACCTTGAAGGGGCTCAGGCCGCCTTGCCGCGCAGGGCCTCGCGCATGGCGCGGGGCTTGTTGGTGATGAGGTAGGAGACGCCCATCTCCTCCAGCTCCCGGGCCCGCGCGGCGTCATCCACCGTCCACACCGCCACGCGCAGGCCCCGGCGGCGCCACTCCTCCACCCGCTCCGGCGTGCACTGCCCGTCATACGGGTGCACCGAGTGCGAGGACACGAGCGGCGTCACCACGTACGCCTGCGGCCCCCAGCGCTTGTCCGGATCGATGAGGAAGCCGCGGCGCAGCGAGGGCGCGGCGGCCGCCGTCCGGAAGAGGCACAGCGGGTTGAAGCTGGAGATGACCACCCGCTCGGCCAGTTCCCGGCGGGTGACGAGCTCCGCCACCTTCCGGGAGAGGCCCCCGTCATCGGCGTGGTCGCACTTCGAGCTCGATGTTGACGAGGAAGTGCGAGGGCAGCGCGTCCAGCACCTCCTCCAGCAGGGGAATGCGGGCGGGCGCGAAGCCGAGCCGGCTGCCCACGTCCGCCCCCTTCAGCTTCCACCAGGACGTGGTGCGCACCTCCCAGGGCAGGCCGGCGAGCCGCTGCAGGTGCTCGTCATGGCACACCACCACCTCGCCGGAGCCGCACACCATGGCGTCCAATTCCACGCCGTCGGCCCCCTGGGCCACGGCCTCCTGGAAGGCGGCGAGGGTATTCTCCGGGGCATCGGCGCTGGCACCTCGGTGGGCGAGCAGGAGCATGCCGCGCAATGTGCAACAGCCCGGCCCCCGGAGCGAGCGTCCCGTGGGGGCCCCCCGTCCAGGCGGTGACACGCGGCTTGCCTCACCCCCGGCTTTGCTGCACTGTGCGCCGCATGCTGGGGCTGCGTACCGGGGAGATTCTGTTCATCGCGTTCATCCTGGTGGTGGTGTTCTCCGCCGCCCGGATGGGTCAGCTCGGCAATGCCGTGGGCAAGTTCGTCTACTCGTTCAAGAAGGCCTCGAAGGGTGAGGACCTCGTGGACGCGAAGACGCTGCCCCGCTCCAAGCGCGGCCAGGACGTGTCCGACGCCGACTACACCGACTCCGGCCCCAAGCGCGGCTAGCGCGAGCCGGTCGCCGGTCCCCCGGCCAGCAGGCGCTGGGCCTGCTCCCGCAGCGAGGAGTGCACGGAGGAGTCCCCCGCCAGCTCCTCCAGGTCGTTGGCATTGAGCAACGGGACGATCTTCACCCCCACCTCCGGCGGCAGGTACGGGTTGAAGACGAGCGCCCGGCGCACGCCGTGACGCGAGGACCAGCGCGGCGACTTCCAGATCTCCACCAGCGGCTCCGGCCGGGCCGGACGGCGCGCCGCCATGCGCACCACCAGGGGCTCGGTGAGGCGGGGATTGAGGAGCGCGTTGCGCACCACCAGGGGGTTGCTCGCCGTGACCAGCCGCGCGAGCAGATCCGGGTCCCTCGTGAGCCGGGCCTGCTGCTTGAGGTGGCCCAGCGACTGGGTGAGGAGCTTCGCATCCGCCTTGGCGGCCGCGCCCTCGTCGAACTCCTTCTGGGCCGGCGCCGTCTCGAAGAGGTCCGCCACCGACTCCAGGGACTGCACCTTGGCCATGCGGCGCATGGAGTCCGCGTAGGGGATGCTCGCGGCCTCCCGGCCCAGCGCCGACACGAAGGCGGAGAGCACGCAGGTGGCCGGCTCCCAGCCGCCCCGGGCCAGGAAGATGACCTCGTGGAGCAGCTCGTTGGCGTCGAGCGGATCCCGCCGCGCGAGCTCTCGCGCGGCGGCCTTGCGGACGATCTCCGCGCTCCCGCTCAAGGCGTGGAGCCGGTGAACGACGGTCTTGGCCTCCTCACGGCTGGGCATTGCCGGCGCTTCCCTCCTTCGACCCTCCACTGGCGAGCGCCGTCTGCGGCTCGAGGGTGACCTCGAGCCGGAAACCCGCCAGATCCGAGGGGTACTCGTAGAAGAAGACGACGAAGGGAGCCCGGGCGCCGGGAGCGATCTCCTTGGCGGCGGCGTCCAGACGGGCCCGCAGCGTGTCGGCCTCGCCCGCGCTCGCGAGCGCATGCAGCTCCTCCGGCGTGGGCACGGCGCCCACGATGCCTTCGGCGGACTTCACCCGCTGGTCGCCTTCGAACAGCGCGACCCCGGCCTTCACCCGGATGGCGGAGGTGCCACGGTTCTCCACCTCACCGCGGACGAAGAAGAGGCTGTGCCCGTCCCGCGTCTCGTAGAGGCCGTTGGACAGATCCTTCGCCACCAGGGGCCGCGTGGGAGACACCAGCTCGCGCATGCGCGAAGGCGACAGGGCCGACAGCTCCATGCGCCCATCGTTGAGCCAGGCCATGGCCATGGCGAGCAGGCCGACCACCAGCACCGCCGCCACCATGAACTGGGCGGCCACACCGGCCAGCCGCTGCACGATGCTCGGGCCCGTGCGCACGGCGGGGGCCGGCTGCGGGGGCGGCGCGGCGATCACCGGAGGAGGAGGCGCGGGCGGGAGATCCGCGAGCACCTCGCGGCTCGGCGAGCCCTCGCCCTGCCCCGGGAAGTCGGGGAAGGGGTTGCGCTCCGTGGGAGCGTTCGCCTTGGCGATGGGAGTGGCCGCGACCGTCTGCGGAGCACCCCAGTCCGGGATGCCCGAGGGCGCGCCCTGCTGCGGAGCACCCCAGTCCGGCACGCCCGATGGAGCCGCCTGCTGCGGAGCGCCCCAGTCCGGAATGCCGGAGGGAGCCGCCTGCTGCGGAGCACCCCAGTCGGGGATGCCCGAGGGCGCGGGGCTCGGAGCCGGAGCCTTCGCGGCGGCCGGAGGCAGGGCCGCCACGGGGTCGAACGTGGCGAACGGGTTGTTGCCCTCGAGGCCCTCCATCTCGTTCGGGTCCGCGGCCGGAGCCCTGGCGGAAGCCGGAGGCAGCGCCGCGACGGGATCGAACGTGGCGAAGGGGTTGTTGCCCTCCAGGCCCTCCATCTCGCTCGGAGCCGCGGCGGGAACCGGGATGGGCGCGGCGCGGGCCGGCTTGGGAGCCGGGGCCGGGGGCAACGTGGGCGTGGCCGGGACCGTGGGCGCGGCCTCGAAGGAGACGAACGGGTTGTTGCCCTCGAGGCCCTCCATCTCCTCGTAGACCGAAGCGGGCCCGGCGCTGGACGAGGCCTGCGCCGGCGCGTGGTCCGGGGGCAAGGAGAACGGATCATTCTCCTCGAAGGACACCGGTGCGCTGCCGCGCGCGGGCGCGGCACCGCGAGGCGGCAGCGTGGGCGTGGCCTGGAGCGTCGGCGCGTCCTCGGGAGGCAGCGAGAACGGATCGTTCTCCGCGAACGACACCGGCGCGCTGGGGCGAGGCGCGGGCGCGGGGCTCCTGGCGGGAACCTGCACGGGCACGGGCGCGGCGGCCTGGGCCGGCTTGGGCGCGGGCGGAGCGCTCCGGGCGGGCACGGGCGTGGGGACCGGCTTGGGAGCCGGCGGCAACGTGGGCACCGGGGCCGGGAGCGTCGCCTCCGTATCGGTCGAGCCGAACGGATCGTTCTCGTCGAAGGAGAAGGGGGCGCTGCTCACGGGCGCGAGCGCGGGGCTCCTGGCCGGAACCTGCACGGGCGCGGGGCTCCTGGCCGGAACCTGCACGGGCGCGGCCTGGGCCGGCTTGGGGGCCGGAGCCGCCGGCTTGGGGGGCTGGACCGGACCGGTCGCGAGCGCCCCCGCGGGCTTGTTGGGGATGGGGGCCTTGGAGGCCAGCTTGAGCGCCTCGGCGGGCGTGGGGGTGTTCTCCCCCATGAACTCCATCAACGGATCCAGGTCGATGGTCGCTGGCGTCTTCGGCGGCTCCATGGAGGACAGGCGCGGCAGCACGGCCGCCGGAGCACCTCCGCGGGGAGCGGCCATACCCGGAGCCGACGTGGCGCTCACGGGCCCATCGAAGAGGTTGTCCAGGCCCACGGGGCGCGCCGGCTTGCCAGCGGGCGGAGAGGCCCGGGGCACCTCGAGGGGCGTACCCGCACGAGGAGTGGCCGGCGGCTTCGAGGCCGGGTCTGGGGAAGGCACAGCCGGGGCCGGCGCGGCGGACGTGGAGTCCTCACGCGCGACCCGGAAGGTGTGCTGACACTTCGTGCAGCGGACCTTGACCCCCTTGTCCGTCACCTTCTCGTCGGGGATCTTGAACCGCGTCTGACACCGCTCACACTTGACGATCATTCCCGGTCCGGAAGTATAGGCGCAGAGCGGCGTCATCGCGAGCATGCCTCCGCCCGGCTTGCCCGCCCCCCACCCCTCTGCTACAGGCTTTTGTCTGTCCCACACCCTGGGCGCAAGCATCCGCAGGGGGCGGAGAACCAAGATATGAGCGAGCCAGAGCAGGCAGGCGTGCAGGGCAAAGAGCCCAAGGTCATCAAGCGGTACACCAACCGCAAGCTCTACGACACCGTCGAGAGCCGGTATGTGACCCTGGATGAGATCGCCGCGATGATCAAGGACGGGGTCGAGGTCCAGATCGTCGACAATCGGACGAAGGAGGACCTCACCTCGGTCACGCTGGCGCAGATCATCTTCGAGGAGGAGAAGAAGCGGAACCGGATGCCGCTGACGGTGCTCCGGGAGATCATCCGCCATCCAGGCGAGTCGCTGACGGGCTTCATCCAGAAGGAGGTCACCCCGAGGGTGGCGTCCATCCGGGAGGAGGCCGAGTCGCGGCTGGACAAGCTGCTGAGGCGCGAGGACAAGCGCGAGGACGGCACGGAAGGGGCCGAGCCCACGCCCGCCGAGCAGCCGGCCGAGCAGCAGGACGCCAACGCGCCGGGAGGCCCGGCGGAGCTGCTCAAGGCGAGCCAGCGAGCGCTGGAGGACTGGCAGCGGAAGATCGACGAGCGGGTGAAGCACGCCGTGGAGAACCTGGCGGGCAATCTGCCGGCGCTCGGCCGTGACATGCAGGTGCTGACGCAACGGCTGGAAGATCTCGAGAAGAAGCTGGACGAGATCGAGAAGAACAAGCAGCAGTAGCGCCCGGCCCGCCCTCCCCTGCCTCCCCTCACCGCCAACCTCCCCTCTCCCTCCGGGAGAGGGACGGGGTGAGGGTGTCGAGGCCCGTGGGTTCCCCGCCCGTGTCACTTCGCCGGTGCGCGAGGGTGGGCCGCGTCCCACGCAGCCACCACGCGCTTGGGAGCGATCCGCCGCCAGGCCTCGACGAGCAACTTCCCAAAGAGCGCCCGGTCCACGCGCGCGAGCTCCACACTCGTCCAGCCCTGGTGCCCCCAGGGCGTGACCGCGAACACCTCGGGCTGCATCTTCACGAAGGCGTCCTGCTCCTCGAGGGACAACTTGAGGACGGCGCGCTTCTCCTTCTCCCAGAGCGTCGCGAAGATCTTCCCCCGCACGCGGAACGAGGGCTTGTCGAAGTGCGCCTGTTCCTCGGCCTCGGGCAGCGCCAGCGCCAGCTTCCGGACGTCATTGGGAGTCATGCGCCGGCATTCTACCGGGAGTGGCGGCGCTCACACCTGCCCTGCCGGAGAGCCCGTGCGGCTACGCCACGCGGGAGGCCTTCTTCCCCCGCTTCGCGGCCTTGGCGGGCGCCCCGTCGAAGATCTCCGTGGCGATGGCGGCGAGCATCCTGGCGCCCGTGCTGCTCGGGGCGTACTCCCAGATGGTCTTCCCGTGGCTCTGCGCCTCATCCACCTTGACGTTGTAGCCGAGCGGCGTGGCGGCGAGGGTCTCGGGGAAGTAGGCCTTGAGGCGCTCGAGGATGGCGGTGGCGAGCGCGGTGCGCCGGTAGAGGGTGGGCACCACCTTGGTGATGCGCAACCCGGGACGCCCCTCGGTCTCGGCGACCTGGCGGACGGTGTCGGCCACCTCGGCGCAGCCGTCGAGCGCGAAGTACGTGAGGCCCACCGGCACCACCACCTCGGTGGCGGCCACGAGGATGTTGCGCGTGGTGAGGCCCATGGACGGAGGCGCGTCGAAGACGATGACGTCGAAGCCGACGGCCTCCGCGGGCGCGAGCCGCTCGGCGAGCCGGTGCGCCCGGCGCGCGTCCTGGGCCACCGACAGGGGGAAGTCCGCCATCTCCTTGTAGGCGGGCAGGACGGACAGCCCCTCGACGGCCGAGGGCCGCACCACGTCCTCCAGGCGCACGGCCGGGTCGGTGAGCAGGTGGAAGACGTTGCGCGGCAGGGTGCGCACGTCCAGGCCGAGCGACTTGCCCGCGTGCCCCTGCGTATCCAGGTCCACCAGCAAGACCTTGAGCCCGCGCTCCTTGGCGAGCCACGCCGCGGTGTTGACCGCCAGCGTCGTCTTGCAGGTGCCACCCTTCTCGTTGATGAAGGCGATGCGCCGCATGGGTGGCCTCTACTTCTTCCGGGCCGACACCAGCGTGTCCAGCTTGGACTCCACCGAGGACAGCAGCCGCTCCAGGTCATCCACCTTGTTGCGCAGCTGCTCCACGTCCGCGCTGGAGGGCAGGTTCATCGCCGACAGCGCCGAGCGCAGCGCTCCGTCCAGCGTGCCCTTGGCCGCCAGCGAGCGCGACACCAACGTCTGCACCGCGGCCACGAACTTCTCGTTGGACATCAACTGCTGCGCCAGCTTGCCGACGCGCTCCTCGCCGGTCTCGACGAGCTTCTTCACCACGGGGTTGTTCTTGAGCATGGAGGTGTCCGTCAGTCCGCAAAAAACCCGCGAACTCTGGAAGCACGCGACGCGACGTGTCAAGCGATGGAATCCAGAAGACAGAGTGCGTTGACAGGGGGGAGGGGCGTCCTTACGGTTCGCCGCTCCCGATGGCCGGCCTGCTCGACAAGAGGGTGTGGATCGTCTCTGGTAAGGGTGGCGTGGGCAAGAGCACCATCGCCGCGGCGCTGGCGTTGCGCTCGGCGCGCGCCGGCAGGCGTACCCTGGTGTGTGAAATCAACACCCAGGAGCGCATCAGCCGCATGCTCGGGCATCAGCCCGTGGGCCCCGAAGTGACGAAATTGGAGGACAACCTCTGGGCGGTGGACGTGCGCCCCCAGGAGGCCATGCGCGAGTACGCGCTCATGGTCCTACGCTTCGAGACCCTCTACAAGACGGTCTTCGAGAACAAGGTGGTGCGTTACTTCCTGCGCTTCATCCCCTCGCTGCAGGAGCTGGTGCTGCTGGGGAAGATCCTCTTCCACGCCCAGGAGAAGCGGCCGGATGGCCAGCCCCTGTGGGACACCATCGTGATGGACGCGCCGGCCACGGGCCACGCCATCACCTTCCTGCGCGTGCCGCAGGTGCTGCTGCAGACGCTGCCGCCCGGGCCCATGACGCGCGAGGCCCTGAAGATGCGCGACATCCTCGAGGACCCGGCGGTGACGGCGGCGGTGCTCGTGTCGCTGCCCGAGGAGTTGCCGGTGAACGAGACGCTGGAGCTGCACGCGGCGCTGCGCGACCAGGTGAAGGTGCGCACACACGCGGCGGTGCTGAACGCGGCCTTCCACGAGCGCTTCACCGAGGACGACCTGGAGGCGCTGGTGGACCAGCCGGAGCTGCTGCGGGTGGCCCGCTCCCACCATGACCGGGCGGCGCAGACGGTGCTCGCGGAGATGAAGCTGGAGCGCAACCTCCACGTGCCCGTGTACCAGGTGCCCCGCATCTTCACGCCGGGCTTCGACCGCTCGGCCATCGAGCAGGTGATGGGCCACCTGGAGCCGCTGGTGACGGGGAAGGCGGAGGCATGAACGCGCTGTCCGAGGCACTGAAGTCGAAGCGCGTCCTGGTGTGCGTGGGCTCGGGAGGCGTGGGCAAGACGACCATCTCCGCGACGCTGGCGCTGCGCGCGGCGGTGGACGGGCGCAACAGCCTCGTGTGCACCATCGACCCGGCCAAGCGGCTGGCCAACTCGCTGGGGCTCAACGCCCTGGGCAACGTGGAGGCCAAGGTCCCCGCCTCCGCCCTGGAGCCCCTGGGGATGACGCCCCGGGGCCGCCTCCACGCGATGATGCTGGACATGAAGCAGACGTGGGACGACCTCATCCTCAAGTACGCCCCACCGGACAAGCGCGAGAAGATCCTCTCCAACCGCTTCTACCAGTCCCTCTCCAGCGCCCTGGCCGGCAGCCAGGAGTACATCGCGATGGAGAAGCTGTGGGAGTTGCGCAACAAGCGCGACTACAAGCTCATCGTGCTCGACACGCCGCCCACGGCCCACGCGCTGGACTTCCTCGAGGCACCCAACCGGGTGCTGGACTTCCTCGACAACGAGGCGGCCAAGTGGCTGCTCACCCCGGCGCTGGCGGCGGGCAAGATTGGCCTGTCCATCTTCAGCCTGGGCAGCAGCTACATGGCGAAGACGATCTCCAAGTTCACCGGCACGGAGACGCTGCAGGAGCTGGCCGGCTTCATGATGGCCATCGCTCCGATGAACGAGAGCTTCCGGGAGCGGGCGCGCGGGGTGCGCGAGCTGCTGGAGGCGAAGCAGACGGGCTTCGTGCTGGTGACGAGCCCCGGGCGCGAGCGGCTGGACGAGGTGATGCACTTCCACCGGCTGCTCAAGCAGAACGAGATGGACGTGGTGGCGGTGGTGGTCAACCGCGTGCACCCGATGCCGTCACCGGAGCTGCGGGAGGAAGTCCAGGGACTCATCCCCACCCGGCGCACGAAGATGCAGCAGACGCTGCTGGAGCTGACGCTGCTGGCGGAGCAGGACGCCCGGGGCATCGCCGAGTTGCAGGCGGCGGTCGGGAACACGCCGCTCATCCAGGTGCCGCGCTTCGAGCTGGACGTGCACGACATCGGGGCCCTGTGGCGCACGGGGCGCTACCTCATGGGGGACGAGGTGATTCCCGGCCCCACTCCCCCTCTCCCCTCGGGAGAGGGACGGGGTGAGGGTTCCAGTCCCCCGGGTTGAGCCCCGGAAGCACCCCTCACGAATCCCGGCACAACCGGTCCACCCGGTTGAGCAGCGTGGGAATCCGCGAGGCCCCGTGCATCCGCCGCACGTGCTCCGCGGCGGCATTCACGTCCACCCCCACCGCGGTGACGAACAGGGGCCGCTGGCTCTGCCCGCGCAGCACCGGCACCGCGAGCTGGCTGGAGTGGAACGCCGTCTTGGCCACACCCAACACAGGCACGCGCCGCCCGAGCGCCTCATACAGATGCGCGCCCAGCCCGGGCCGCTCCTCGCCCAGCCACACGTAGCCGTCGATGACCACCGCCTCCAGCGGCTCCTGGAGGCGGCCGAGCACCTTCAACAGGTGGGGCAGCTCGCGGCGGTAGAACTGGCCGGGCTCGTAGGGCTCGGCGGGAGGGCCGCGCTCCACCACGTGCGAGGCCTCGGCGGCATCGGCCCAGTCCCGGAAGAGCACGCAGGCGGCCACGGTGACCCCGGTCCGGTAGTCCACGTCCAGGCAGGCCAACATCGTTCCTCCTCCAAGTGTCCACGGTTCCGCCCGCCCGGCCGCCCGCCGTCGCGCCATGCGGGCGGGAACGGCGGGTGGAGGTTAAGCTGCGGGCCGTTTGGGAACTCCGGGACGGCTCCTGCTGTCCTGGAGGCTGGAGCTTCGATGCGGAGGACATACATGTTGGCCACCTGGCGCAAGTGGGTGTTGGTGGGAGTCCTGGGCCTGGTGGGGTGCCGGACGACGGGCACGGCGGTGCGCGAGACGCCGGAGACGCCCCGGCAGCAGGTGCAGTTCGAGCCCGTGACGGTGACGGCGGACCTGGAGCTGGCGTCGCTCAACGACGAGGAGCTGTTCGCGGGAGGCACGTCGGCCTTCGCGGCCAACGACTTCGCCAAGGCGGCGCGCTACTTCGGGCGGCTGGCGGACTTCCACCCGCAGAGCAAGCACCGCGACGAGGCGCTCTACAACGCGGGCCTCGCCCACGAGCGGCTGGAGCAGTGGGAGGAGGCCTACCTGCGCTTCTCCGAGCTGGCGGACGCGGAGAAGGGCACGGGCGACGCGCTCGACGCGGCCTTCCGGCTGGCCGAGACGCAGTACCACCTGGAGCGCTTCGCCGAGGCCGCGAAGGTGCTGGCCACCATCGCCGGACGCGCGGACCTCCCGGTGGGCAAGCGCCTGGAGGCCCAGGTGCAGCAGGGCGTGTGCGAGCTGGAGACCGGGCAGAAGGAGAAGGCGGAGAAGACGCTGCGCCAGGCGCTCTCCACCTACGACTCCCTGCAGGACAAGGACGAGGTGGAGGACTACTTCCCGGCGCAGGCGCACTTCTTCATCGGGGAGATCTACCGGCAGCACTACGACGAGGTGAAGCTGGACCCGGCCAAGGGCAGCGACGCGCTGGCCAACGACCTGAACTACAAGGCCGAGCTGCTGCTGTCGGCGCAGGGCAACTACCTGCGCGCCATCCGGGTGGGCAACGGACACTGGGCCACCGCGGCCGGCTCGCAGATCGGCGCGCTGTACGAGAACCTCTACGAGCACCTGGTGAACTCGCCGGCACCGGCGGAGCTGGACGCCGAGGAGGCGCTCATCTACCGCGAGGAGCTGCGCAAGAAGGTGCGCGTGCTGATCACCAAGTCCATCAACATCTACGAGCGCACGCTGGAGGCGGCCGAGCGCATCGGCGCGCAGAGCGCGTTCGTGGACAAGACGCGCCAGAGCCTGGAGAAGATGAAGGCGCTGCTGCTGGCGGACCCGGAGCCCCTCCCGGAGGACGGGGCCGCCCAGTCCAAGCCGCACTCCTGAACGGGCGGGCCGCTAGGCCGCGCGCCGCGGCAGCCGCACCGTGAACGTCGTCCCCTCGCCCTCCTCGGAGCGCACCTCGATGGTGCCTCCGTGCGCGTGGACGATGTTGGCCACGATGAACAGGCCCAGGCCGATGCTGCGGCTGGCCGAGTCTCCTCCCGGCCTGCCCCGTGTCATCGGCTCGAACAGGCGCGGGAGGAGCTCGCGGGGAATGGGCTTGCCCGCGTTGTGCACGCTGAGCAGGACGGTGCCGTCCACCCCGCGCGTCTCCACGCGGACGGGCGTTCCCGGAGGGCTGTAGGCCAGCGCGTTGTTCACCAGGTTGGTGATGACCTGGGCCAGCCGGTCCCCATCCCACTCGCCCGCGCCGTCCCCGCCGCGCACCACCTCCACCTCCCGGTCCGGATGGGCGAGCCGCACCTCCTCCACCACCTGCCGGCAGTGGGTGTGCAGCTCCAACGGCTTGCGCTCGATGGGGATGCCGCCTCCGAGCCGGGCCCGGGTGAAGTCGAGCAGGTCGCGGATCATCCGCGTCGCCCGCTCCGTCGCCGCCGAGATGCGCGCGAGGCCCTTCGCCTGGCGATCGCCCAGGTCCTCCTGCCGCATCAGCGCCGCCACCGACAGGGTGATGGCGTTGAGGGGGTTGCGCAGGTCATGCGAGACGATGCCGATGAGCTGCTCGGCGAACTCCGCGCGCTTCCGTGACTCCTGCTCCTGGTACTTGCGCTCGGAGATGTCCTGGGCGGTGCCGATGAAGCGCACGGCCCGTCCTCCCTCGAAGTAGCCCCGGCCGATGCCGCGGACCCAGCGGACGATCCGGCCCTCCTGCCTCAGCGGGCGGAACTCGATGTCGTACTCCCCGCCACTGGCCGGTTGCAGCGCCCACTGGACGGCCGCGTGCGCGCGCTCGCGGTCCTCCGGGTGGAGCGCCTCCAGGAAGCCCTCGTACGTCACCTCGGGAACCAGCGGCAGGCCGAAGAGCGCCTTGCACCGCTCGTCCCACCGCAGGATGCCCGTCACCGGATTGAAGTCCCACGTCCCCAGCTCCGTCGCGCGCACCGCCATCCGCAGCCGGTCCTCGCTCGCCCGGAGCGCCTCGCTCGCCGCCTTGCGCGCGGTGATGTCCTGCATCGCCCCCACCATCCGCACCGCCCTGCCGCTCGCGTCCCGCTCGACGAGGCCGTGGTCGGTGACGTGGACGTAGCCACCGTCCCGGTGATGGAAGCGATACTCCTCCCTCCACCGCTGCCCACCGCTGGCGATGAGCACGTGGATGCCGTGGACGACCCGCTCCCGGTCCTCCGGGTGGATGTTGTCGTACCAGTTGGAGACGTGCCCTCCGAGCTGCTCCGGGGTATGTCCGGAGAGCTTCTCCACCCCTCCGCTCCAGGAGACGGTGTCCGTCTGGAGATTCCACTCCCAGATGGCGTCGCTGATGGCCCCGGTCGCCAGCCGGTAGAGCGTCTCGGACTTGCGCAGCCGCTCGTTGGCCTGCCGCAACTGCTGGAGCAGGAGGGCCTTCTGGATGATGCCGGAGAGGTACTCCACCAACGTCTCGAGGTAGCGCCGGGCCTGGGGCTCGAAGGGACGGATTTCCGCCACGCCGAGATAGAACACCCCGAGGAGCTTGCCGTGGGGCCACAGCCGCAGGCCCAGCAGGGAGTGCAGGCCACTCTGGCGCACGCCCTCGGCCACCGCGAGGCCGGCACTCGCCGCATCCGCCAGCTCCAGGGACTCCTCGGAGGCCGCCAGCCTGGCCACGAAGGAGCTCCCCATCCACCGGGACGGGCTCCGTCTCGGTCCGCGCGTTCCACCGGCCCGTGTACGCGGTGGGAAGGAGCAGCTTGCCGTCCGCGTCCGCGAGCAGGAGCGCGGCCCCCTCCGCCCGCATCGCCTCTTGCAGCACCTCCACCAGGGCGCCCAGCCGTTCCTCGAGGGGAACGGAGTGCTCACTGTCTCCCATCACCTCGCTCGCCAGCACGTTGAGGCGGTGCAGGAAGCGCTTCTCGCGCTGCCGGTCCTCCTGCGAGTAGCCGCTGAAGGACACGATCACCTGGTCCATCGCGCCCTGGAGCTCCTCGAACAGCAGCCGCGTGTCCTCCGACGTGGGCTGCTGCTCCAGGGGAAGCCCCTCCCAGAGGCCCGAGATGAGCCGGCCCATGAGGACGTACTCGGCCGTCACCTCCTCCTGGTTGAAGCCCACCCGCACACGCTGGCTGATGTGCGTCTCCTCCAGGCGCTTCTTCGTCTTCGCGGGGTCGCCCCGGTGCCCCTGCCGGGAGATGGCCGCCAGGGTCGAGAGGTATTCGGGGAAGGTGTCGGTCCGCTCGTACGGGGTGAGGCCCCGGGCGGACTCCCACTTCGCCACCTCCTCCGTATAGCGCTCGACGAGCTGCTCCCGGTTCCTCTCGATGAACTCCGCGACCGTCGTCATACCGTGGGTCTTCCTCGCACCCCCGAGGGTGGTGAGGACCCACGCCTCACGCCAGCACGGTGTTGGGGGGGGCGTTGTCCTTTCAACGCGGGAGCGGAGACCCCTCCCCCCCTGGGAGAAGACCCGGGTGAGGGTCTACGCTCTGGACCGCCCATGGAGCCCCTCTTCACGCCCGAGCAGCTCGCCGAGATCAAGGCCTACCACCTGCCGCTCTACATCCGGAGCGCGGTGAGCCCGCTCGTCTACCTGGGAGTCCTGGCCCTCCTCCTGGGCGTCCTGGTGCGGCCCTTCTACCGGTGGTCCCAGTCCTGCGCGGCCTGGCTGTCCCGGCGGTTCGCCTTCTTCCGGACGGCGCCGGTCAGCCGGGTCGTCATCCAGGCGATGGACCGGCTCTGGGGCGAGCCGGGCTGGGGCGCGGCCATCCTCTTCGCGCTGCTCGTGGAGTTCTTCATCGAGCTCGTCTACGTCCCGGCGAACATCTACTTCGGCTATGTGCTGGAGCACCGCCACGGCATGTCCACGTACACGCCGCTGCGCTACCTGCTGGACGAGCTCAAGGGCATCGCCCTGGAGGGTTTCGCCGTGTCGGCGCTGGCGCTGGGCCTGTACGGGCTGGCCCGGCGGATGAACCGCTGGTGGCTGGTGCTGGGCATCCCCACGGCGCTGCTGATGCTGGGCGCCTCGGTGCTCGATCCGTACCGCAGCCAGGTCTATTTCGAGCAGACCCCCTTGGAGCAGGGGCCCCTGCGCGAGCGCATCACCGCGCTCATGGCGCGCGCGAACGTCCCCTTCCAGGACGTGCGGGTGGAGAAGACGTCCGTGGCCAGCAAGCGCCTCCAGGCGTACTTCGCGGGCCAGGGCCCCACGCGCACCATCGTGCTCAACGACGTCATCCTCCGCGAGCTTCGAACCGGACGAGATCCTCGCCGCCGTCGCCCACGAGGCCGGCCACGCCCACGAGTCGAAGTGGCCGGGGCGCATCGCCTCCTCGGTGGCCCTGGTGGGGATCCTCTTCGTCATCGACCGGATGCTGCGGCTCTCCGCCGCCCGGGGCTGGTTCGGCACCACGCGCTTCGCGGACATCCGCACCTTCCCGCTGCTGTGGCTGCTCTCCTTCTTCGTCTTCTTCCTGAGCGCGCCCCTCTCCGCGGCCTTCTCGCGCGAGCGCGAGCGCGAGGCGGACCAATACGCCCTGCGACTCACCCAGGACCCCGCCGCCTTCCGCCGCATGCTGGTGAAGGCCGCCCGGGTGAACAAGATGGACCCCGAGCCCCCCCGCTGGATCGTCCTCAAGGGCTACAGCCACCCGCCCATCGGCGAGCGTCTGGCCGCGGTGCCTCCCGCTCCAGAAAAAAGAGCGTCAGAGCCCTCGCCCTGACGCTCTCCCCCCGGGCCGCATGTGCCCTGCTCCCCTCCACGGCCCGGCGGTCCCTCGCGGCTCCGCGGACTACGCCTTCGCCCGCGGCTCCTCCTTCACCTTCTCCACCGCCGCCAGCGCGATGGCCCGCACCAGCGCCTTCGCCCTGCGGCCCGCCGACGTCTGCCCCTTCGGATCCGCCTCCACCGCGTTGGCCAGGTCCGTGAAGCCCTGCCGGTTGCCCCGCCGCAGGTACAGCTCGCCCCGGTTCACCAGCGCCACCGGGTTGGCCGGGTCCCTCGCCAGCGCCGCGCTGTACTCGGTCACCGCGTCCTCCAGCCGGCCCAGCTTCTGGTACACCGTGCCCAGCGCCGCGCGGCTCGCCGAGTCCTTCGGGTTCCCCTCCACCAACCCCTCGAAGAGGATGCGCGCCTCCTCGTAGCGCCCCGCCGCCGCCAGGTCACACCCCACCTGCGCAATCGCCTTCGCCTCCTCGAAGGTCATCCCCTCCACCTCCGCCCACGTCAGCTCCCCGCGCACGAACGCCTTCAGCTTCTCCGCCGTCGCCGTCTCCATGGTTCCTCCCTCGTACTTGATGACGCGTCCCATCTCCGCTCACGCGCTCCGCATGTTGGAGAGGGCCGTCTTCGCCATCTCGTTGAACTTCATGGACAGCGTGCTCATCATCTCGAACATCATCTTCCGCTTCTCCACCAGCTTCTGGAGCCGCATGGAGATGCGATCGATGTCGCGCTGAGCATCCGTGAGCGCCTTCTCGTCCCCCTTCCCGTTCTTGATGCCGGCCTGCCTGTCCTGCGCCGCCGCCAGGTCATCCATCGTCTGGAGGATCTCCCCGTCCATCTTCTCCGTGAGCGCCATGAGGATGGCCTCGATCTTCTCCTCCAGGCTCATGTTCGGGTCGTTGATGATGCCCTTCATGCTCGAGCCCGCCGTGCCGCTCGTGGAGCCGGACGGCGCGCTGCCCGTGGACGCCCCCGGACGCTCGGGCCGCCCGTACTGCGCGAAGTCCGCCTTCACCTTGTTGAGCTCGTTCTGGAGGTTGCCCTGGCTGATGCGGTCGTCGTTGAGCGAGTCCCCGAGGAGCTGCCCCAGGGAGTGGACCCCCACCGCGGTGTCGAGCCGCTCGAAGTAGCCCGGGTTGTCCACGAGGAAGCGGGCCGCCTGGCGCAGCTCGGGCGACACCCGCGCGTCCTCGGAGATGCGCTTCAGGTCCCCCCGCGACAGCGAGCCGTCCAGCTTCCCGTCCGTCGCGTCCAGGTACCGGAAGTTCTGTTGGAGCGTCTGCAGCGCATGGAAGTAGTCGTTCATCTTCGGGTCCAGGTGGCTGCCCCGGGCCGGGCCACAGGACTGCTCCGGGCCGCTCGTCCCCACCGGCGAGGCCCCATGCCGCGCGGGCGCCGCATAGCCCTCACACGCCTGCGCGTTGTCGGCGGGCGGCTTGTACTCGGTGGTGGCCGGCGGGTTCTTCGTCAGCTCCTGCGCCAGCCCCATCGCGCCGTCGGCCGCCAGCATCACATTGCCCGTCATCGCCCCCACGGCCACCTTCGCCGCGTTGGTGATGGCCGGCGGCAGTCCCAGCGCATTGCCCGCCGCGTCGATGAGCGCGCCTCCCGACAGCAGGCTCGTCACACTGCCCAGTGCACTGCCCAGCCCCCTCAACAAGTCACTCATGGTGCCTCCCTCGCGGCGCCGGGGCTCCGTGCCTCCGGGTGCCGCGCTCCGTGTTCCGCGCCTGACGGATTGCAGCCGCGATGCCGGGCCCCGCCCGGGGGGTGGCTCCAACGAATTCAGTGGTTTAGGCCGCTCACCGGGCGAGCGCGGTCCTGCCTCGCGGACGGGACGGTCCACAGCGGGGGATTGCGGTTAGATTCCGCCGCGCATGCGCACCCTGGGCCTCGATTACGGTACCAAGACGATTGGCGTGGCCGCCTCGGACGGCCTGGGCCTCACCGCCCAGACGGTCACCACCATCCGCCGCACCAACCTCAAAGCCGACCTCGCCGCCCTCAAGGAGCTGGTGCGGGAGTACGAGGCCGATCGCTTCGTCGTCGGGCTGCCCCTCAACATGGACGGCTCCGAGGGCCCTCGCGCCGAGGCCACCCGCAAGTTCGTGGAGGCACTCACCGAGGTGCTCGGCCTGCCCGTGGAGCTGTGGGACGAGCGACTGTCCACCGTGGCCGCCCAGCGCACCCTCCTCGAGGCGGACGTATCGCGCGCCAAGCGCCGCGAGGTCATCGATCAGATGGCCGCCCAGTTCATCCTCCAGGGCTGGCTCGATGCCAGACGCCCGCCGTCCTCGGGGGATGACTACGACGATCGCGATTATGACCCGGAGGCGTAGGTGAAGAAGGCCCTGCTCGCCCTGCTCGTCCTCGTGGTGCTCGCGGCGGCCGCCGCCGGCGGTTGGTATCTGCGCCGCGAGCGGCTCGTCTCCGAGTTCGCCACCGCTCCCGTCACCCTGCCCGCCCAGGGCGTCACCCTGACCGTGCCCACGGGCACCGGCCCGAAGACGCTCGCCCGGATGCTGGCGGACGCGGGCATCGTCACGGACCCGGAGCTGCTCTACCTCTACATCCGCCGCGAGCAGGCCGGCCCCCGGCTCAAGGCCGGCGAGTACCTCTTCGAGGGCACCCTCACCCCCGCGCAGGTGGTGGAGCAGCTCGCCTCCGGCAAGGTGAAGCTCTACCGCTTCACCGTCCCCGAGGGCCTGCGCGTCGAGGAGATCCTCCCCATCCTCGCCAGCTCGGAGCTGAAGCTGGACTTGAAGGAGCTGGAGCGGCTCGCCGCGGACCGCGCCTTCCCGCGCACGGCCGGCGTGCCCACCCCGTCCCTCGAGGGTTTCCTCTACCCGGACACGTACGCCTTCACCCGCAACGCCACCGCGGAGCAGGTGCTGACGAAGATGGTGCAGCGCTCGCTGGAGGAGTACCGGAAGGCGGACGCGCAGCGGAAGAGCGGGGTGAAGCTCTCCCTGCTGGAGACGTTCACCCTCGCCTCCATCGTGGAGAAGGAGACGGGCCAGCCCCAGGAGCGGCCCCGCATCTCGTGCGTCTTCCACAACCGGCTGCGCCAGGGCATCAAGCTGCAGACGGACCCCACGGTCATCTACGCCATGAAGCTGCTGCGCGGGGTGTACTCGAAGAACATCACCCGCAGGGACCTGGAGACGCCGCACCCGTACAACACGTACACCACCGCGGGGCTGCCGCCGGGGCCCATCGCCAGCCCGGGCGCCGCCGCGCTCCAGGCCGCCCTCCACCCGCTCGAGTGCGACGATCTCTTCTTCGTGTCGCGCAATGACGGCACGCACATCTTCTGCCCCACCCTGGAGTGCCACGAGGCGGCGGTGCGGAAGTGGCAGGTGGAGTTCTTCCGCAACAAGCGCCGTCAGCAGCGGACGGGCGGAGCCCACTAGCTCCACCTCTCGGCCACCGGGCCAGCGGGGATGCGCGAAGCCCTTCGTCACCTCGCCGCTCGAGGAGCCGTGGCGCGAGGCCCGCTCCCCCTTCGAGTCAGGCTGTGTCCAACCTTGGAAGGTGAAGGGACTCTTCCCTTTCCCTCTTCAGGGAGGTGACACATGGCAACAGCGGCGCAGCAGCGAGCAGGCGTGGGATTCCTCGCGGGGCCTCCGGTGAAGGTGAGCTGGGGTTCCATCTTCGCCGGAGTGGTGACGGCACTCGGGTTGTGGGCCCTGCTGTATTCGTTCGGCCTGGCCCTGGGGCTCTCCTCCATCAACCCGCAGGACGCCGGGAGCGCGAAGTCCTCCGGCATCTTCACCGGCCTCTGGGGCCTCATCTCCCCGCTGATCGCCCTCTTCGTGGGCGGCATCGTGGCCGGACGTTGCGCGGGCGTGCAGACGAAGGCGAGCGGCGGCATCCACGGGATGGTGATGTGGGGCCTCACCACGCTCGTGGGCATCTGGCTGCTCGGCAACATGGTCTCCGCCCTTGCGGGTGGGCTGTTCTCCGTCGGCAAGTCGGCCGTGCAGGCCACGGGTTCCGCGGTGTCCGCGGGCGCCTCGCAGGCGGGCGGCCTGGGACAGGTGGCCAGGAGCTTCGGGCTCGATGCCAATGATGCCCTGCGCCCCGTCAACGAGCGCCTGGTCGCGGAAGGCAAGCCCGCGATCACGGCGAACCAGCTCGAGGCCGCGACCAAGGACGTGGTGCAGACGGCGGTGCAGCAGGGCCGGCTCGACCGGCAGCTCCTGGTGAGCTCCATCGCCGAGAACACGGCCCTCTCGCGCGCGGATGCCCAGGAGGTGGCGAGCCGCGTGGAGTCCCAGTTCAACGCCGCCCAGGGCCAGGCGGGACAGGCCGTCCAGCAGGTGCAGACGGGCGCGCTCCAGGCCGCGGATGCCACCGGCAAGGCCTTCTGGGGCGTCTTCGGAGCCCTCTTCCTGGGGCTCATCTCCGCCATCCTCGGAGGCACCGTGGGCGTGAACAAGCGCCAGCGCATCTCCGCCGAGG
This sequence comes from Archangium gephyra, assembly GCF_049060025.1. Lineage (GTDB taxonomy): Bacteria > Myxococcota > Myxococcia > Myxococcales > Myxococcaceae > Archangium > Archangium gephyra_A. Next base: position 9,323,890 of record NZ_JBMEQQ010000002.1, on the reverse strand, counting down.
GCGCCGTGGTGACGACTCCGCCCGAGGGTGGGCTGCCTCCGCCGCGCCGCGAGGTGTATCCGTAGACGCCTTGTCCAGGCTTGACGCCCTCAACGGGCCCGGTGCCTCCCACAGGCGCCGGGCCCGTTCGCACTCCGGACACCCCGAGAGGCCCGGGTTCCTGGACGAAGCCTGGACAGCAATGCGGCCGGGCGTCCGTCGTGACGCGCTGTGCCGCAACGTCCCACCGCCCCCATCGTTTGCCCTGGAACCACTCAACAGGAGGCAGCCATGTTCCAGCGCACGCAGTTGAGAGAAGGCATGACGGTCCGCAGCATCGACGGCGAGAAGCTCGGCAAGGTCTTCGCGCTGGGAGACGACTCGTTCCACATCGAGAAGGGACTATTCTTCCCGAAGGACTACCTCGTCCGGTACGCGGACATCAGTGACATCCGGGATGGGGAGATCATCCTCATGCACGGCCGCGAGAGCCTGCGGAGCCTGTCGGACACGGACAAGTACGGCAGCACCACCACCGGGTACGACACGACGAGCGGCCTCGGCACGAGCGCGGGCCTCGGCACGAGCGCGGGCCTCGGCACGAGCGCGGGTATCGGCACGGACACGGGCCTGAGAGCGGACGCGAGCACCGAAGTGGCCATCCCCGTGCACAAGGAGGAGCTGGACGTCACCAAGCGCGACGTGTCGGCCGGTGAGGTCCGCGTTCACAAGGACGTGGTGGAAGAGGTGAAGACGGTCAGCGTCCCGGTACGCCGCGAGCGCGTACGGGTGGAGCGCCGCGACGTCAATCCGGACCGGCCCGCCATGAACGCCTCCTTCCAGGATGAGACGGTGGTGGTGCCCCTGCGCGCCGAGGAGGTGGACGTCCACAAGCGCGCCGTGGTGGATGAAGAGGTGGTCATCCGCAAGGACTCCATCGAGGAGGAGCGCCGCGTGGCCGAGTCGGTCCGGCACGAGGAGGTGGAGATCAGCACTCCCGACGACGTGGACAGCAAGCGCTCGCTGAACCTCGGCCCCGATGACGATCCGCTCCTGCGCCGCCGGTAACACCCGGCGCCCAGGTGCACCCGGCCCCCCGGGTGAGGTTCTCCCGGGGGCCGGTCAGTGGACGACCTTCTCCGGCTCCCGCGCATCAGCGGGGTGCCTCGGCAACCGCACCGTGAAGGTGGTGCCCTCCGCATCGCGGGAGCGCACCTCCACGCTGCCCCCGTGGGCCCGGGCGATCTCCCGGACGATGAAGAGGCCCAGCCCCAGCCCCGACGTGGGGTGCGCATCGCCCTCCACCGCGCGCCGGAAGGGTTCGAAGATGCCCGCCAGCAACTGCTCCGGAATGGAGGGCCCCTCGTTGTGCACCTCCACGCGCACGGCCTCGCCCTCGTCATGGAGCGAGAAGCCCACGGACGTGTCCGCCGGGCTGTAGTCGAGCGCGTTCTTGCCCAGGTTGCCCAGCAACTGCGAGAGCCGGTCCGGGTCCCACTGCCCCACGAAATCGCCCTCGGCGTCCAGCCGCAGCTCCCGGCCCGGGAAGCCGATCTCCAGCTCCTCCATCACGTGCCGGCACAGGTGCCGGAGGTTGACGCGCTGGGGATGGATGGGAATGCCGCCCCCCAGCCGTCCCCGCGTGAAGTCGAGCAGCTCGCCAATCATCCGGCTCATGCGCTCCCCACTGGTGACGATGCGGCGCACCATCTTCGTGTGGCTGGCCGGAATGCCCTCGGTGCGCAGCAGCGCGTTGGCTGACAGCAGGATGGCGTTGAGCGGGTTGCGCAGGTCATGCGAGACCACGCCCAGGAAGCGCTCGCGGAACTCCGCCGTCTGGCGCAGCCGCTCCTCCTGCCGCTTGCGCTCGGTGATGTCCACCACCACGCCCCCCACCCCCAGCACCTGCCCGTCCCGTGCGCGGACCGGGAAGTAGTCCGCCATCCAGTGGTGCACGGTGCCCGGCTCCGTGGCCGTGATGGCGCTGTACTCGTGGGCTTGCATCGCCTCGCCCGTCTCCAACACCCGCCGCAACAGGGGCTCGATCAGCGGCGCCCTGTCCGGCACCACCTCGGCCACCGTCCGCCCCACGTGCTCCTCCACGGAGCGGCCGTTGGCGGCGGCCAGCGCCTCGTTGACGCGCAGGTAGCGCAGCTCCGTGTCGAGCAGGGCCATGCTCGCCGGCGCCCCGGCCAGCAGCGAGTCCAGCAGCGCGAGCGTCTCCGCCTGCTGGCGCTCCACCGCCCGCTCCCGGGCCGCGAGCTGCGCCTGGACGATGAGGCTCGTGGCCCGGCTCACCATCGCCCGGAAGAGCAGCTTGTCCTCGCTGGAGAACTCGAAGGCCGTGCGGCTGCCCATGTGCGCCACGCCGATGACCTCTCCCGCGTGCAGCAGGGGCACCCCGTAGAGGGCACGCGTCCCCCGGCTCCGGATGGCCTCGCTCTTCACCAGCGGATCCGTCGCCGCCGAGCGCACCTCCTTCGGGCACCGCTCGGCGGCGATCGCCCCGGAGAAGCCCTCGCCCAACCGCAGGCTGAAGCCGGAGGCCACCAGCTCCTCCAACCCCACCGAGGCGTGCACCCGGAGCACATCCCCCTCGCGCAGCAGCAGCGTGACGGAGTCCACCGCCTCGGTCGTCTCCAGCATCACGCGCAGCAGCTTGGGCAGGAAGATGTCCGCGTCCTCCGTGCCCAGCGCCGCCTCGGAGATGCGGTCGAGCGCCACCAGGGTGCGCTCCCGCGCCCGGGCATAGCGCGAGACGGCGGACGCCACGGCCTCGTCGAACGTCCGGTTGAAGCGCACCACCTCCTGCATCGCCACGGCCAGGGACGCCGCGCCGGCCGACTCGACGTGCTCCGCGTAGAGCTGGAGGATGCAGCCGCGCAGCAGGGCGTACTCCCCGGCCACCTCATCCAGGTCGAACCCCGAGTCCAACCGCTCCAGGGCATGCACCTCCGGCAGGTCCTCGAGCGACTCGTGGCCCCCGGTCCGCACCGTCTCCACCACGTGGGCGATCCGGTCCAGCAGATCTGGCAGGTGATCGAGCAGCCGGGGGCGGGAGAGATCTCGGGCAAAGGGAAGCCGGCGCACCGTGCGCTCCCACTCCTGCAAGAGGCGGACGCGGTTCTCCCGAATGAAGGAGCCAAGCTCCAACCGTTCCCGTTCCGTCCCGATGCCTTCGTTCTTGTTCATGACGAAGAACAGGAACCCCTGCCGCGCAGCGGATCTGGCGGCCTCTTCCGGGCGCCCGCTCCCCAGGCCGGTGGAGGAGGAGCCGGCGCCTCCCGGGCCCGTGGCTCAGTGCAGCGCCCTGTCCGGAGACGGCGCACGGGGGGCGTGCCGGGGCAGCCGCACGGTGAAGGTGGTGCCTTGCCTCTCGCGGGAGCACACCTCCACGCGGCCCCCGTGGGCCCGGGCGATCTCCTGGACGATGAAGAGGCCCAGCCCCAGGCCCGACGTCGGATGGGCGTCCCCCCGCACCGCGCGCCGGAAGGGCTCGAAGATGCCCGCCAGCAACTGCTCCGGAATGGGGGGCCCCTCGTTGTGCACCTCCACGCGCAGGGTGTCGCCCTCGTCGTGGAGCGTGAAGTCCACGGGTGTCTCCGCCGGGCTGTAGTCGAGCGCGTTCTTGCCCAGGTTGCCCAGGAGCTGCGAGAGCCGGTCCGGATCCCACGTCCCCAGGAAGTCTCCCGTCCCCTTCAGCCGCAACTCCCGGTCCAGGTGGACGGCCTCCAGCTCCTCCATCACGTGCCGGCAGAGGTGGCGGAGATTGGCCGGCCGGGGCGAGATGGGAATGCCCCCACCCAGCCGCCCCCGCGTGAAGTCGAGCAGCTCGCCAATCATCCGCACCATGCGCTCGGTGCTGGCGGTGATGCGGCGCACGGCCTTCAGGTGCTGCCGGGTCACGCAATCCGACTGCATCAGCGCATGGGCGGCCAGGAGGATGGCGTTGAGCGGATTGCGCAGGTCGTGCGAGACGATGCCCAGGAAGCGCTCGCGGAACTCCGCCGCCCGGTGCAGCTCCTCCTCCTTGCGCTTGGACTCGGTGACGTCCATCACCGCCGCGCCCAGGCCCATCACCCGCCCATCCGCCGCACGCACCGGGAAGTAGTCCGACACCCAGTGGTGGAGGACCCCCGGCTCATGGGCGCTCATGGCCTGGGCCTCGAGCCCCCTCAGCGGCTCGCCCGTCTCCAGCACCCGCCGCAGCAGCGGCTCCACCAGGGGGGCGTACTCCGGCAGCACCTCGGCCACCGTCCGCCCCCGGTGGGCCTCCACGGACAGGCCATTGACCCGGGCCAGCGCCTCGTTGATGTGCACGTAGCGCAGCTCCCCATCCAGGAGCGCCAGGCCCGCGGGCGCCACGGAGACCAGGGCGTCGAGCTGCGCCATCCGCTCCTCGGTCCGCTTGCGCTCGGTGATGTCCACCACCACCGAGCCCACCATGAAGACCTGCCCCCGCCCGTTCCACACCGGGTAGTAGCTCACCAGCCAGTGGCCCCGCTCCCCCGCCAGGCCCGGCGTGGTGCCCGACACCTCGAGTTCCAGCAGCGGCTCCCCGGTGCCGAGCACGTGCCGGTAGAGGGGCTCGACGGTGGGCGCCAGCTCCGGGAGCACCTCCCGCACGGTGCGTCCCACCGTGCTCCCCACCGGAATGCCATTGATGGCGGCGAGCGCGTGGTTGATGCGGACATAGCGCAGCTCCCGGTCCACGAAGGACAGGCCCACGGGCGCGGTGGCCAGCACCGTGTCGAGCAGGGCCAACGCCTCGGCCGTCTCCACCTCGCGCAGCAGCCGCTCCGTCTCGTCACGGGCGGTGAGCACCGCCCCGGCCAGCGAGCCGTCCGGCCGGCGGATGGGCAGCGCGGTGCCGCACAGCGTTCGCACCGAGCCATCCGGCCGGCGCACCACCCAGTGGGCCTCCGTCACCGGCGCTCCCCTCAGGGCGCGGGCCAGGGGCGCCTCCTCCCGCGACAGGGGACGGCCCTCCACGGTGAGCAGGCTGGACTCCAGGGCCCACCGGGGAGCGGCCATCTCCTCGCGGCTCACCCCGTGCAGCCGCTCGGCCTCCGCGTTGAAGATGCGAATCTGGCCCCGCTCGTCCGCCATCATGATGGCGTCCCCGCTCTGCTCGATGACCAGGCGCAGCAGCTCCTTGCGCTCCTGCGCCTCCTGGCGGGCCGCCCGCTCACGGGCGACGAGCCGCGCCTGGACGATGAGGCCCGTGGCCCGCGTCACCATCGCCCGGAAGAGCAGCTTGTCCTCGTGGGAGAACTCGAAGGCCGTGCGGCTGCCCATGTGCGCCACGCCCAGCACGTCCTCGCCCTCGAGCAGGGGCACCCCATGGAGGGCCCGGAGTCCCTGCTCCGCCGAGCGCAGCTCCTTCGGGCACCGCTCGGCGGCGATCGCTTCCGAGAAGCCGGAGGGCACCCGCGCCTCCAGCCCCACCGAGGCGCGCACCCGCAGCACGTCCCCCTCGCGCAGCAGCAGCGTGACGGAGTCCACCGACCCGGTCGTCTCCAGCATCACGCGCAGCAGCCTGGGCAGGAAGGCCTCCAGGTCCTCCGTCCCCAGCGCCGCCTCGGCCAGCCGGTCCAGGGCCACCAGCGTCCGCGCGCGCGCCCGGGCATAGCGCGAGACGGCGGCCGTCACGGCCTCGTCGAACGTCCGGTCGAAGCACACCACCTCGCGCATCATCCCGCCCGCTTCCCACGGGCCCACCCCCGCGAGGTGCTCGCCATAGAGCTCGAGGACGCAGGCCCGCAGCACCGCGTACTCCCGGGCCACCTGCTCCACGTCCAGGCCCACGTCCAGCCGCTCCGGCGCATGCTCCTCGGGCATCCCCTCGAGCGTCCTCTCCTCTCCGGTGTGCACCGTCTCCACCACCCCGGCCACCCGCTCCAGGAAGGCGGACAGGTGCTCGATCAACCGGGGGTGGGAGAAGTCCCGCGGCACCGCGAGGCGGCGGACCTCCCGCTCCCACGACTCGAGGATGCGGGGGCGGTGCTCGCGGATGAAGTCGCAGAGACGGACCCGCCCCTGGGCGGCAGGGGCCTCGTGTTCAGCCATACCTCCAAGAATGCGTCGACCCACTCCTCCGTGTTCGCCCGCGGGTACCTCGAGCACTCGGAGCTGTGCCTGCCTGGCGGCCCAGGTGACCTGGCCAGGAAATGCGAGAGAGAGTTGCAACACGGCAGGGCGCTTGACCTGCTAGGTTGAGGTCCTGGGAGGTAGACCTCGCGTGTCCGCACGTTTCCTTTCCCCAGTCCCAAGCGCGCCGTCCCTCTTCGCGACGAGGGGGCCATGAGTCCGCCCGACACGTCCCCGCTGCCACCCGGCACCCGCATTGGCGGGGACGTGGTGGAAGCCGTGCTGGGCTCCGGCGGCTTCGCCACCGTGTACCGGGTGCGCGGCCCCCAGGGCCACCTGTCCGCCCTCAAGCTGCTGCCCCTGGACGAGGGCCCCGAGCGGGCCGCGCGCGCCTGGCGGGAGATGTCGCTGGGCCTGCGCCTGCGCCACCCCAACCTCGCGCGCCAGTTGGGCGCGGGCCAGTGGCCTCCGGACAAGCCTCGCTTCCTCTGGGTGAAGCTGGAGCTGATTGTCGGCTCCACCCTCGAGGAATGGGGTTGGGCGCCCGGGCGCACCGTGGGCGAGGTGGTGGACCGGGTGTTGGAGGTGGCGCGTGCGCTGGCGGTGGCACACGAGGCCGGTGTCATCCACCGGGACGTGAAGGAAGCCAACATCCTGGTGCGCGAGAGCAACGAACAGGCGGTGCTGGTGGACTTCGGGGTGGGCTACCACAAGGGGGACCCCACCCTGACGAAGGGGATGTTTCCTCCCGGCACGCCGCCCTACCGCGCGCCGGAGGCCTGGGCCTATGGCCGCGCGCACGCGGGCGAGCCGGGCGCGCACTACCGGGCCGGGCCGGGAGACGACCTGTACGCGTTGGGGGTGGTGCTCTACCGGCTGCTGACGGGCCGCTTCCCCTTCCGGCCCCACGAGGACGGGGGCGAGGACGTGGAGGCGGTGCTGCACCAGACGCCCCTGCCGCCGCACCTCGTCAACCCGCGCGTGCCCCGGGCGGTGGAGGCGGTGTGCCTGCGGCTGCTGGCCAAGAGTCCGGAGGCGCGCTACCCGGGCGCCGTGGCGCTGTACGAGGCGCTGGAGGAGTTGCGGGCCCGGGAGGACGTGGCCTGGAATGCGCCGCTGCACCCGGAGACCCGGCCCCCCGTGAAGCGCCGGGCGCGCGGGGGGCGGCTGCTGGCGGCGGTGGGCCTGGGGTTGGCCGTGGCGTTGGGGGCCTGGTGGCTCGGCTCCGGCCAGGAAGTGGCGCCCGGGGGGCACGCACCGGAACCTGTGCGGGCCGTGGCCACGCCTCCCGCCGAGGCGCCCCGAAAGGACGATGCTCCCGTGAAACCAAAGCAGCCGCAGCCGTCTGGCCCCCAGCCCGAAGCCCCCGCCAGGCGCCGGACGCCCGCCGTGCGCACCGCGTGCCTGGGCCTCACCGGCGCCGCCCTCCAGGCCTGCCTGGGCACCCCTCAGCAGGTGCCTCCCGTGCGCCGCGCCCCTCCTCCCGAGGCGTGCCCCGCCGGAGCCGTGGAGCTCATGACGGACACGCTCGGCCTGGACGTGGGGGAAGTGAGGAGCATGGCGTGGAACGAGGACAACCTCCGCACCAAGAAGCCCGTGCGCGTGGACGCGGACGTGTCCCTCTTCGTGCCGGGCGACTGGGAGGCGGGGGCGCATCTCAGTCCCGGGATGGTGGGCTACAAGGTCGCGCTGCCGGGCGACACCCGCTTCTTCGGGCGGCTCTACTTCGGCGAGACGCGCGTGTACGGCCGCTTCACCGAGGCCCGCACGCCCACCGGGGAGACGTACCCGGTGTGCATGGAGCTGACGGACTCGAGCGAAAACGTCGGCCTCGAGTACAGGGCCGGCAGCGGGCCGGGGAAGGTGCTGGTGGACGCCGTCGTGGGGCTGCGGGTGGTGGACCGCTTCAAATAGGCCGGCCTGGAGCCAGCACGGGCGGAAAGCCGGGCGGGCCCGGACACCACCGGACAGGAGATGTGGTAGAGGCCAACTTCCCCGGTCTCGTCCGCTCTCCCTGGAGGTTCGCGCCCCGTGTCCGTCCTGCCCGCCGTCATCCTCGTGGGAACGAGGCTGCTCTTCGCCCCCACCACCGCCGAGCCTTCACCCCTGCCCCGCTGTGAGAGGGGCACGCGCCACCTCGAGCTGGCAGCGGAGGGCTCCGGCGGGGCCCCCGAGGTGTGCATCCACCCGGGGCTCTCCACCACCCTTGTCTTCGACACGAAGCTGGTCCGCATGGAGCTGGCAGGGCCAGGACGTTTCCGGGTGGCGGACCTGGGGACGGAGTCCCTGACACTCGTGCCCACGAAAGCGCTGGGAGATGGGGAGCGCGTGCCGCTGACGGTGTTCTTCCAGGACGGCGCGGCCCCGGCGAGCGCCACCTTCTCGCTGGTGGTGCACCCCTCCGAGGCCGAGCGGCAGGTGGAGGTGACGCGCGAGCCGTGCACATGTGCCTCCTGCCAGGAGGGAGAGCGGCGGGCGCGGGAGGAGGCCCGGCAATGCGGGCAGGAGAAGGCGCGGCTGGAGGCGGAGTGCGCCGGGCGGAGGGGTCTCCTGGGTCTCATCGCCCAACGGCTCCTGGGCGAGGGCGGCATCGCCGATGAGAACATCGCCAAGAGCGTCACCTGGCGCCCGGGCAATACGCTCACCAGCAGCAGGGCACGCAGCTACCGCTCCGACACCGGGCGAGTGGAGGGCGGGGACCGGGTGGTGCGGCTGGCCCTGGAGCAGGAGGTACGGAACCTGGGGACCCGGCCCTGGACGCCCGCGGGTGCGGTGCTGATGGGGCCGCGGCACACGGAGTGGAAGGCGCTCGGCGTGTGGACCCAGGGGCCCATCCCGCCGGGGAAGACGCGCCGCATCGGGGTGGAGGTGGAGATGACGGAGGAAGAGGCGCGCGGCACCTTCACCCTGAAGCTGTGGAGCCAAGACGGTGGCCCCGGGGAGTTCTTCGACGGCGTGACGTTCCCGTAGCTCGACGTGCGGTGCGGCCGTCAAACCCCGGAGAGAGGATGAGGGTTGTGCGTGCCCGGCATGGCGCCTGCCCGGCGGCTCACGAGCCCGGCATCGACCGCCGCGCGATCTCCGTCAACGTGAGGCGCTTGCGCACGGGGTCCACCTCATAGACCGCGATGTGGTTGCCCACCGACAGGGAGCGGGTCTCCAGGGGCCGGATGTACTTCTGCGGCAGGGGAGCGGGCGTCTCGGGCCTCATCCGGGCCGCGATCGCGTCCAGGGCCTCGCGAATACGCTGGTACGTCTCCAGCGGCAGATGGGCCATCTGCCTCCAGGCGTTCGGACTCACTTCCACGGTGTATCGGGTGAGGCTCTCGGGTCGACGCATTCCGAAGCTGTTCAGAGCAGGATCCGGGCCAGCTCCCTCGTCTGTCTTCTTCAACACTTATCGCAGGGCTCGAGAGCGAGCCTGAAGTCCTTACAGGCACAAACCGGAAGAATGTTCAGTCCGGTGCTGTGGGAGCTGTGCGATCAGGATGGGGGGCAGCCGGGGGAATGTTCGCTCTCCCCGGGGAAAGGGGAGCCTCGGGTGCGAGCCCGAAGGGGCCTGCATATGTCCCTTGAATGACGGCACCGCGCATCCACGAGCTTGTCCGGGAGTCCGGCCGGTTCCACGCATGAGCGGGAGACCGGAACCTCTCCATGAGCCCGCATCCGACCATCCCCCGCCCCTTCGATGCCTCGCCCTGGAGCGGACCGGACACGCTCATCTCCGCGCAGTTCGCCTCCTTGTGGGAGGCGCCCATCGGCCTGGCCTTCCTCGACGAGCACCTGCGCTACCTGCGCGTCAACAAGACGCTGGCCGCCCTCAACGGCCTGCCGCCCGAGGCGCACCTGGGCAAGAGCATCACCGAGGTGCTCCCGCAGCTCGAACGCGTCCTGTCCACGGGCCAGCCGGTCATCGACGCCCTCCTCACGGGCCGGACCCGCGCCACGGGCGGCCAGGCCCCCCCTTACCTGGCCGGCTACTACCCGGTGAGGGATGAGGCCGGAACCCTCGTGGGCCTGGGCGCCACCGTCCACGACATCACCGGCGAGTCGCGTTTCCGCTCGCTGGTGATGGCCACGGCCCAGGTGGTCTTCACCGGCCAGCGGCCAAGGGAGGAGCTCGGGTGGGAATGGGTGGGGACGAACACCGATGACTCCAGCGACAAGCGGGCCCAGGAGGAGCGGGCACGGCTGACGGTGCGGGACGAGGGCATCGGCATCGCGCCGGAGCACCTGCCGCGCATCTTCGGCCGCTTCGAGCGCGCGGTGTCCGAGCGCCACTACGGGGGCGGGGGCCTGGGCCTGTACATGACGCGGCGGCTCGTCGAGGCGCTGGGCGGCACGGTGCACGTGGAGAGCACGCCCGGGGCGGGGACCACCTTCACCGTGGAGCTGCCGTTGCGGCCTCCCGCGGAGGGGAGCCGCCCGTGAACTTCGATCCGCACGCGTCGGAGTCCCCGCCCACCACGCTGGCGGACGTGCTGGAGACGCGGCACGAGGAGCTCATCCAGCGGTGGACGGAGCGGCTGCGCGAGGGGCTCGCCCCGGCCCCCCGGACGCAGGCGGCGCTGGAGGACCACATCGGCGAGTACCTGTGGGAGATGGCCCGGGTGCTGCGCCGGCACACGGCCCCCGGCGCGCCCCCGGTGCCGGAGTGGCTGCCGGTGGCACGCGAGCACGGAGGCCAGCGGCTGCGCATCGGCTTCGACGTGCAGGCGCTGGTGCGCGAGTACCACGTGCTGCGCGAGTGCATCCTGGACCTGGTGGAGGAGACGGGCGTGCGCGTCACCCTGGGGGAGGTGCGGGCCCTGACGGCCTTCATCACCACCGGCATCGCCGAGGGCGTGGCCGAGTACCAACGCCAGCGCGACGCCGTCCAGCGCGTGGAAGCGGAGCGACTCCGGGCGCTGCTGGACCAGGCCCCCGTCTCCATCTTCGCCAAGGACGCCGAGGGCCGTTACCTCTATATCAACCGCCACCAGCAGCAACTCATGGGCCGCCCGCTCGAGGAGATATTGGGCCGGGACGACTCCGCGCTCTTCCTCGCGCCGCTGGCCGGGACCGTCCGGGCCAACGACGCCCGGGTGCTGGCGGGCCGGGCCGGCACGTTCGAGGAGGTGGTCGAGTTCGACTCGGGCCCGCGCACGTACCTGTCGGTGAAGTTCCCCCTGGCCGGCGCCGAGGGCCTTCCCACGGGAGTCGGGGCCATCTCCCTGGACATCACCGCGCGCAAGGCCGCCGAGCAGGCCGTGCGCGAGAGCGAGGCACGCTTCCGCCTGCTGGTGGAGGGCGTGGAGGACTACGCCGTCTACCTGCTGGACATCGAGGGCCGGGTCATCAGTTGGAACACGGGCGCCGAGCGCATCAAGGGCTACAAGCAGCGCGAGGTGCTCGGCCAGCACATCGCCCTCTTCCACACGCCGGAGGATCGGGAGGCCGGGGTGCCCGAGCGGTGCATCCGCGCCGCGGTCACCCAGGGCCACTGCCGGACGGAGGGGCAGCGCGTGCGCAAGGACGGCAGCCGCTTCTGGGCGGAGATCGTCATCACCGCGCTGCGCGACGAGGCGGGCGTGCTGCGCGGCTTCTCCAAGTTCACCCGCGACATCTCCCGGCGCAAGCGCGCCGAGCAGACGCTGCTCGAGACGACACAGCGGCTGCGGGCCATCCTGGAGACGGCGGTGGACGGCATCATCACCATCGACGAGCGGGGCCGCATCCAGGGCGTCAACCCGGCCACCACGCGCCTCTTCGGCTACGCGCCCGAGGAGCTCATCGGCCAGAACGTCAGCATCCTCATGCCCGAGCCCTACCGCGGCGGGCATGACGGCTACATGGAGCACTACCTGCGCACGGGCGAGCGCAAGGTCATCGGCATCGGCCGCGAGGTGCACGGCCGGCGCAAGGACGGGAGCGTCTTCCCCCTGGAGCTGCACCGTCAGCGAGACGCTGCTGCCCCAGGGGCGCCTCTTCACGGGCATGGTGCGCGACATCACCGCGCGCAAGCGCGCCGAGCAGAACCAGGCCTTCTTCCTCGAGGCGGGCACCCTGCTGTCGCAGTCGCTCGACCTCGCCACCACCCTGAAGAAGCTCACCTCCCTGGCCGTGAGGCACCTGTGCGACTACTGCATGGTGGACCTGCTGGGGGAGGACGGACAGTTGCACCGCCTGGAGCTGGCGACCCGCCATCCGGAGATGGACGGCCTCCTCCAGCGCACGCGGCCCTACCCGCCCTTGATGGGAAGCCACAGTCCGCTGATCCGGGCGCTGGAGAGCGGCGAGGCCCTGGCCGTGCCGGAAGCTCACCTCCGCGTGGCTGGATTCCGCCGCACGGAACGCGGAGCACCGGGCCCTGCTGGAGGCGCTCGGTCCGAAGTCCGTGGCCCTGGTGCCCCTGGTGGCCCGCGGCCGCAAGCTGGGCATCATCAACCTCGCCTGGCTCCAGCCCCACACCCACCGGAACGCATTCGCCGAGGACCTGGAGGTGGCCAAGGGCCTCGCGGACCGTGCCGCCGTGGCCATCGACAACGCGCGCCTCTTCCAGCAGGCGCAGGAGGCCATCCGGGTGCGCGAGGACGTGGTCGCCATCGTCAGCCACGACCTCCGCAACCCCCTCAACGCCATCTCCCTGTCGGCCACCCTGCTCGAGCGCGAGGCCGTCAACGAGCGCACCACGAAGACGGCCCACCGCATCGCCTCGGCGGCGGACCGGGCCAGCGGGATGATCCGCGATCTGCTCGACTTCACCCAGGCGCGCGTGGGGGGCGGCATCCCCATCCATCCCCAGCCGCTGGACTTCCATGAGCACGTGCGGCGCGTGGTGGAGGAGGTGCGGCTGGCCTGGCCCGGGCGCCGCATCGGCTTCCAGGCCAGCGGCGAGGGCCGGGGTGAAGCGGATGAGGGCCGGCTGGCCCAGGTCGTCACCAACCTGGTGGGCAATGCCCTGCAGCACAGCCCTCCGGGCACCGCCGTCCGGGTGTCCACCCGGGGCGTGGACTCGAGCCTCGTGCTCGAGGTGCACAACGAGGGCCCCGCCATCCCCGCCGAGCTGCTGCCCACGCTCTTCGAGCCCTACCGGCGGGGAGCGGAGGCCGGCGCGGGCCGGGGCAGCCTGGGCCTGGGCCTCTACATCACCCGGGAGATCGTCCTCGGCCACGGCGGCACCCTGGACGCGCGCTCCACCCCGGAGGACGGCACCACCTTCACGGTGCGGCTGCCCCGCCATCCCCCCGCGAAGGGCGGCTGAGCCCGCCTACGTCCCGCGCGCCTCGCGGTAGAGCAGCGCGTTGTCCACGGCGAGCCCCGCCCGCCGCGCCAGCTCCTTCACGAGCGGCAGATCCTTCTCACTGAACTGCCGGCCGCTCTCGGACTGCACCAGGGTGAGGGCGCCCAGCACCCGTCCGCGCGACAGGAGGGGCACACACAGCGAGGAGCGGAACCCCAACGTGCGCGCCAGGCGCAGGTGCTCCTCGCTGCGCGCCAGGGAGGGCAACAGCTCCTCCGGCATGTGCGGCAGCAGCAGGGGCTCGCCCGTGCGCAGCACCTGGCCAATCCCTCCATGGGAGATGTCGATGGGCCAGCGGCGGGCGATCTCGAAGGCGAGCGCCGCCTTCTCCGGCTCGCAGTGATCCGCGGCCACCCGCTCCACCACGCCCGCCTCGGAGAGCAGATCCACCGCCGCCCAGTCCGCCAGGCGCGGCACGACCAGCTCCGTCAGCTTGCGCAGGACGGTGCGATCCTCCAGGGAGGAGAGCAGCTCGCCCGCCTCGGCCAGCAGCCGGAAGCGGCCCTCGCTCTCCCGCAGCGCCTGCTCGCGGTTGCGCGCCTCCGTCACGTCCCGGGCCACGGCGAGCACCGAGCGCACCTCTCCGTGCGCGTCCCGCTCGGGCACCACGTGCGCCTCGAAGGCCCGGGACCCCGACGGCGTGGAGAAGACGAACTCGAGCGAGGTGTCCCGGCCCGCGAACGCCTCGGTGAAGGAGTCCTTCCACTGGCCCACCCGTTCCGCCGGCATGCCGAGCTCGCTCATGGTGCGGCCCTGGAAGTGCTCCGAGGGCTGTCCCAGGAGGCGCTCGATGACGGGGTTGACGTAGAGCAGGCGGCGCTGGGGATCGAAGCGGGCCACCAGGTCGGGGATGTTCTCGGCCAGGCCGCGGAACTCGGCCTCGCGCTGGCGCAGCTCCGCCTCGGCGGCCTCGAGCTTGCGCCGCGCGTGCACCTGCTCCGTCACCTCCACCGCATGGGTGAGCAGCCACGCCACCTCGCCGTGCTCGTCCCGGAGCGGCTGGTAGACGAGGTTGAAGAAGGTCTCCTCCCCGCGGCCCTTCCCCTGCCTGTCGAGCGTCACCGGGAACTCGCGGCCCACGAAGGGCTCGCCGGTGCGCATGGCGCGCCGCTGCGCCTCCATCACCGCCGGCTGCGAGGCGATCTCCGGCATCACCTCGCGCAGCGGCCGGCCCAGGGTGACGGGCCGGCCCAGCATCTTCTCGTAGAGCGGGTTGGCGAACTCGAAGACGAAGTCCATCCCCCGGGTGAGGGCGATGGCCGCCGGCGTCTGCACCAGCAGGCTCAGCAGGCGCGCGCGCTCCGTCTCGGCCTTCTCGCGCTCCGCCTGCACCTTGAGCCGCTCGCGGTGCAGGTACAGCTCGACGAACACCTCCACCTTGGCGCGCAGCACCTGCGGATCGAACGGCTTGAAGAGGAAGTCCACCGCCCCCATGGCATAGCCGCGGGAGGTGAAGGCCACGTCCGCCGTCAGCCCGGAGATGAAGATGATGGGGGTGCGGCGCGAGCGATCCCGCTCGCGCATGAGGCGCGCCACCTCGAAGCCGTCGATGTCCGGCAGGTGCACGTCCAGCAGCACGAGCGCGCAGTCCATTCCCAGCAGCAGCCGCAGCGCCTCCCCTCCCGAGGAGGCCGTCACCAGCCGCTGGCCCAGGGGTGCCAGCAACGCCTGGAGTGCCACGAGCTGGTTGGGGCTGTCGTCGACGATGAGGATGCTCGCTTGATCCGTGGCGTGGGAGGGCCCGGAGAGCGGCGCGGCGGACTTCATGGCCTGGGAGCCTGTCGAGGGGGTGTCACGAGCGGGGGGGATTCTGGGACCCAGTCTCCAGGCTTTGTCTCATGGAGACGAGAGCCCCTGCCAGGGCGTCCCCGGCTCTGTCACCTGGACAACCGTGGGGGAAGGCTCAGCGGCGCCGGTAGACGTGCAGCGGCGCGGAGAAGCCGTCCTGCTCCTCGTAGGCCACGCCATCGAGCGTCAGCGTGCGGCCCTCCAGCTTCACGCCCGGATCCTTCACCAGCGTGCCCTGGTCGAAGCGCACGAGGTACTCCGGCTGGGCCAGGCGCAGGTGCTTGCGGAAGGTCTCCCAGCGCACGCGGGCCAGCCGCTCCTCCGGCAGGCCGGAGAAGAAGGCGAGCTGGAGATCCATGTAGTTGGGATCCTGATCCACCACGGCCGCGCCGCCCTTGGCGGCGACCTCCTCCTCGAGGAAGCGGGCCACCTGCATGAGGGGCACGGGGTTGGTGGAGGTGGGGCTCACCGGCCGGAGGCTGTCCTGCCAGCGGCCATCCGCGCGGAAGGTGAAGAGGCCCAGGGCGAGGGGCACGGCCACCGCCAGCACGGTGCACACGCCGGCCACGGCCTTGCGCGCCCCGGCGCCGCGCACCGCCTCGAGGCCCGGCACGACGAAGGGCAGCAGCACCGCCAGCTCCGTCACCGTGAAGCGGCCCAGGGGCTGGAAGTCGAGCAGCACCACGGCGCGGAAGGTGAAGTAGGCGGCGGGCACCACCGCGGCGAGCACCAGCCAGCGCGTGTCCGGCCGCTCCCGCCACGAGCGCCACATGCCCACCATGCCCAGCAGCGCCACGCCCGGCGACAGCGTCAGCAGCGCCACGCCCGGCCAGAAGCCCAGGCTCTCCAGCCGGAAGCGCCACTCGCCCACCCGGGCCACGCCCTCGCGCGTCCAGTCCGCGTGGAATTGCTCCACCACGTGGATGGGGAAGAAGGGGTCTCCGTGCGCCATCTCGTTGCCCTGCATCCACAACAGCGGGAAGGGCAGGCACAGCAGGCCGAAGCCCACCGCGCGCGTGAGGGCGGCCACCCGGTCCTCGCCCCAGAAGAGCAGCGCCACGGCCAGCAGCGGCATGAACATCCACGCGTCGTAGCGCGTGGCGCACGCCAGGTTGAGCACCAGCGCGGCCCCGAAGAGGGGCCCCATCCGGTTCTCGTCCAGCCCCTGGGCGATCAGCGCGAACACCCCCAGCATGAAGAAGAGCGACATCGCCTCGCTGGCCGCCGTCGTGGACATCTGCAGGTGCATGCCCCAGACGGAGAAGGCCAGGGAGGCCCACACGCCGGCGCGCCAGTCGAACAACCGCCGGGTGAGCGCGAAGAGCGGCACCACCGACAGCACTCCGAAGAGCAGGCTCACCAGCCGGCCCGCGAGCGCCTTGTCCTGCACCACCTTCAGCGCGGCGCCCACCCCGTACAGGTGCAGCGGCCCGAACTGGTAGGCCCCATCTCCATAGGAGGTGATGAGGTGCGGCTCACGCACCCAGCGCTCGGCGAGCTCCGTGCGCGCCACCGCGTCCCCGTAGAAGTTCTCATTGAAGGGCATGAGCAGCAGCCGCGGCAGCAACGCCGCGCCCAGCAGCAGCAACAGCAGCAGCCGGGTGCTCGGCTCCGGGGCCACATCGGGCACGGCGGAGAGGACGGGGGAGGCGCCCGAGGGGCGGGGGGAGGCGGGAACGGACGAAGCGGACGGCATGAGGGCGCGCAGAATACGCAGGCCCGGCCCAAAGCCAAGCGAGCGCCCCCTTCCCACGGGTCTTTTTCCACCCTCCCCCATCAGGTTGTCTGTTGGACAGACAGGCGTGTACCCTGCGGCCCCGCCCGAATCCGGGCGATCCAAAGGGGGAATCACCCAACATGTTGTCTTCCCGTTCTCTGCGTCACGTCGTCCTGGCGTTCGCGGCCACCCTCGCGGTGGGCTGCGCGCCGACTCTGAAGGTCAATGTCCTGCAGCCGGCCCGTGTGAACCTGGGCGCCGCCAAGCGGCTGACGGTGGTGCAGACCGAGGGCCGCAAGGGCGCCCGCGACTTCCTCATCGATGAGCTGACCCGCCAGGCCCGCGGCGAGGGCTATTTCCAGGTCACCGACCGTTCCGACGAGGGCATCGTCGTGAAGGTGGCCGGCCGCTCCGTGCAGATCCTCAACACCGGCTCCGGCCCGGCCCAGGGCCAGGATGAGATCGGCATCCGCATCGACGTCAACGACTGGGACGCCGAGAAGAAGACCGAGACCATCAAGGGCACCGACAGCAAGGGCAACGCCACCGAGCGTGAGGAGAAGTTCTACGAGGCCAAGACGGTGGTGAGCGTCACCGCCTTCAACGCCTCGGGCAAGGCCCTGCTGGCCGAGGAGGAGTACGAGATGGTCGGCCGTGGCGAGGACAAGGACGCCGCCATCGGCAACGCCGCCCGCGCGCTCGTGGGCCGCATCCTCTATGAGATCACCCCCAAGTACGTGACCAAGTCCATCCGCATGGACGGGGACGACAAGGCCCAGAAGCCCATCATCGAGGTGGCGGAGAAGGGCAACGTTCCGCGCGCCATCACCGAGATGGAGTCCTACGTGCAGACCAACCCGCAGAACCCCGCGGCGCTCTACAACCTCGCGGTGCTGCTGGACGCCTCGGGCAAGTACCCGGAGGCCCTGGACCTGTACACCAAGGCCATCTCCCTGTCCGCCAAGGACTACTACGTGGACATGAAGGCCGAGTGCGCCAAGCGCCTGGCCGATCAGCAGGCCCTGGCGCAGTAAGCCACCGCTGAGCTGACTCACCAGCCGGGCCGTCGCCAGGGAGCATCCCTGGGGGCGGCCCGGTTGTCATTTGGGCGCGCGTCATGTGTTACCGAGCCGACGTGGATCTCCCTTAGGACCCCGGTACAAGGGGGCTGTGAGGTAAGCGTCCTGGAACACCGCCTGAATGGACCCGACACCTCCGAGCACCCCCACCCCAGGCACCTCCGAAAGGAAAGGAGCCCCCACCGCCAGGCGCTCGCGCCGCCTGCCGATGCCGGTGCTCGCCGGTTTCCTCGCGGCCTCGCTCGCCGTGGTCCTCATCGCCGGCCTCTTCCTGCGCTCCACCCGGCAGCTCGCGTCGGGCTCGGCCCGGGTGACGCACACCCTGGACGTCCTCAACGAGGCGGAGCTGCTGCTGTCGCTGATGAAGGACGCGGAGACGGGCCAGCGCGGCTACCTGCTCACCCGCGAGCCCCATTTCCTCGCCCCCTATGAGGAAGCCCGGCAGCACATCCGCCCCACGTTGGAGCGCCTGCGCGCCCTCGCCTCGGGCGACACCCGCCAGCAACAACGGCTCGATCAGATGGAGTCGCTCATCCAGCGCAAGCTCGCGCTGATCGAGCGGACCGTCCAACTGGAACGCCGGGGCCAGTCCGCCGCCGCGCTCGAGCCGGTGCGCTCCGGCGAGGGCAAGCGACTCATGGACGAGCTGCGCGTGCTCGCGGCGGAGCTGCGCGTGGAGGAGCAGCGGCGCCTGGAGGCACGCAACGCGCGGCTGGAGGAAACCGCCCGGAGCACCGACCTCGTGGTGCTCTCGGGCAGTGGCTTCCTGCTGGGCTTCATCGGGCTCACCGCCGTGTCCTTCCTGCGCGACTTCCGCTCGCGGCAGCGGGAGGAGGCCGAGCGCGAGGCGGAGCTGGAGCGCGAGCAGTCCGCCCATGTGCGGGCCGAGGCCGAGCGGCAACGGGCCCGTTTCCAGGCCATCCTCACGCAGGTGCCCGCCGCGGTGGGCGTCTACCGGGCGCCGGATCAGCTATGCGAGCTGGCCAACCCGGGCCTCCAGCGGCTCCACGGAAACCGGCGGTTGGTGGGCCGGACGGTCCGCGAGGCCCATCCCGAGCACGCGGCCTCCGGGCTCCTCGAGATTTTCGACGATGTCTTCCGCACCCGGCAGCCGTTCACGGCCACCGGGAGCCGGGTGATGTTGGATCGCAACAACGACGGCCAGCCCGTGGAGGGCTATTTCAACATCACCTACCAGCCGCTGCTGGACGCGGAGGGGCAGGTGGAGGCCGTGCTCCTCTTCGCGGTGGAGGTGACGGATCAGGTCCGTGCCCGGCAGGCGGCGGAGGAGGCCCTGGCCTACCGCCAGCGGGCGGAGGCCGCGCTGCGCGAGAGCGAGGCCCACCTGCGCAGGACGCTGAAGGCCGCGGAGGTGGGGGCCTGGGAGTGGGACCTGAGCAGCCGGCGCGTGGTGTGGACGCCCAACATCGAGCCCATGTACGGCCTGGAGCCCGGCACGTTCATGGGCACCACCGACGCCGCCCTGGCGCTCATCCACCCGGAGGACCGCGAGTTCGTGGCCCGCTCGCTGGAGCAGACGGCGCGGGAGCAGGGCGAGCACCGGCTGGAGTACCGCATCGTGCGCGTGGACGGCGGCGTGCGCTGGCAGGAGAGCCGCGGCCGGCTCCTGCTCGACGAGCACGGGCAGCCCTCGAAGCTGGCGGGCGTGCTGATGGACATCACCTCCCGCAAGCACGCCGAGCAACAGCAGCGCGAGTCCGAGGCACGCTTCCAGTTGCTCACGGAGGCGCTCCCCCAGCTCATCTGGAGGGCGCGGGCGGACGGCTACGCCGAGTACTTCAATCCGGGCTGGTACGAGTACACGGGGCAGACGCCGGAGCAGACGAAGGGGGACGGCTGGCTGCGGAGCGTCCACCCGGAGGACCTCGGGAAGACGCTGGTGGCCTGGCGGCACGCGGTCTCCACGGGCGAGCCCTACGCCGTCGAGTACCGCATGCGGCGGGGCACGGACGGGGCCTACCACTGGTTCATCGCGCGGGGCCTGCCCCTGAGGGATGGAGCGGGGCGCATCACGCACTGGTTCGGCACCTGCACGGACATCGACGACCAGAAGCGCGGCGCGGAGACGCTGCGCTACCTCTCCGAGGCGAGCGCGGCGCTCGTGGCCTCGCTGGACCAGGCGGCCACGCTCAAGCAGGTGGCCCGCCTCGCCGTGCCGGCGCTGGCGGACTGGTGTCTGGTGGACCTGGTGGGAGAGGACGGCCGCGTCGAGCGCGTCGAGGTGGTCCACGCCGACCCCGCGCTGACGGAGCTCGCGGAGCGGTTGCGCCACTTCCCTCCCGTGCGCAACCTCGAGCACCCCTCCGCCCGGGCGATGCGCTCGGACAAGACCATCTACGTGACGGAGGTGACCGGCGCTTTCGAGGAGCAATCGGCGCAGAGCCCCGAGCACCTGCGGGCCATCCGGGAGATGAAGATCCGCTCCATGATGTCCGTGCCCCTGATGGCGCGGGGGCGGACGCTCGGCGTGCTGACGTTCGCGACGACGGAGTCCTCCGGCCGCCGCTACGGGCAGGGGGACGTGCTGCTGATGGAGGAGGTGGCGCGCCGGGTGGCGATGGCGCTGGACAACGCGCGGCTCTTCTCCCTGGCCCGCGAGGAGCGCCAGCGCGCGGAGGAGGCCAACCGGCTCAAGGACGACTTCCTGGCCACCGTCAGCCACGAGCTGCGCACGCCCCTCACGGCGATGATCGGCTGGGTGAAGATGCTGCGCACCGGGCGGCTGCCGCCCGAGAAGCACGCCAAGGCCCTGGAGACGGTGGACCGCAACACCCAGGCGCAGGCCCAGCTCATCGAGGATCTGCTGGACGTGAGCCGCATCATCTCCGGCAAGCTGCGGCTGGAGATGCAGCCGGTGCACCTGGTGGACGTCATCCAGGCGGCGCTGGAGTCGGTGCGTCCCGCGGCGGACGCCAAGAGCATCCGGCTCCAGGCGGAGCTCGAGCCGGGTGGGGATCTGGTGATGGGGGACGCGGGCCGGCTGCAGCAGGTGGTGTGGAACCTGCTTTCCAACGCGGTGAAGTTCTCCCCCGGGGAGAGCCGTGTCGGGGTGCGGCTGCGGCGCGTGGAGGCCTCGGTGGAGGTGACGGTGACGGACGAGGGGCCGGGGATTCCGGCGGACTTCCTGCCGTACATCTTCGAGCGCTTCCGCCAGCTCGAGGGCGGCACCACGCGGCGGCATGGGGGACTGGGCCTGGGGCTGGCCATCGTCCGCCACCTGGTGGAGCTGCACGGGGGGACGGTGCACGCCGCGAGCGGCGGACCGGGCCAGGGGGCCACCTTCACGGTCCACCTGCCCTCCGCCATGCCCCGGCCGAGCACGGCGGAGCGCCCACCGGAGCGCCCCGCCCCGGGCACGGCCCTGCCCATGAATGCGGTGCTCGCGCGGCGGCGCATCCTCGTGGTGGACGACGAGGAGGACAACCGCGAGGTGCTGAAGGTGCTGTTGGAGGAGTCCGGGGCGCACGTCTTCACCGCCGCCTCCACGTCCGAGGCCCTCCGGGCCGTGCGCGAGGCGAGGCCCGAGCTGCTCGTCTCGGACATCGGCATGCCGGGGGAGGACGGCTACCGGCTCATCGCCCAGGTGCGGGCGCTCCCGGCCGAGGAGGGGGGCGGAGTCCCAGCGGTGGCCCTCACGGCCTACGCACGGGTGGAGGACCGGGCCCGCGCCCTGACGGCCGGCTTCAACATGCACGTGGCCAAGCCCGTGGAGCCCACCGAACTGCTCTCCATCCTCTCCAACCTGGTGGCGCTCTCCCCCGGCAACTAGTGGAGACCCGTGGAGGTCCCCTCTCCCTATGGGAGAGGGCTAGGGTGAGGGTCTTCCCCTGGAAGAGGAGTCCGTGAAGGTCATGCTGGAAATCGAGGCCCTCGCGCTGGAGAAGAGCTACCCCCGGCCGTGGTGGTCGTGGGCGCGCCTGCGAGGCCGCCAGGAGGCCCCCCGGACGGCCCTCCGGGGTGTCTCCTTCGAGGTGCGGGCAGGCGAGGTGGTGGCGCTCATCGGCCCCAATGGCGCGGGGAAGAGCACGCTGTTACGCATTCTCTCGGGCCTGCTGCTGCCGGGGGCCGGCACGGCGCGGGTGGCCTCGCGCGACGTGGTGCGCGATCGCCCCGGATGCCGCCGCGAGGTGGGCGCCGCGCTCGCCGATGACCGGGGCCTGTCGCCGCGTCTCACGCCGCGCCAGAACCTGCGCTTCTTCGCCGCGCTCTACGGCGTGCCCCCGCGCGAGGTGGAGGCGCGCATCGAGGAGCTGTCCGGACTGCTGGAGGCCCGGCGCCTGCTGGACCGGGAGGTGCGCACGCTCTCCACCGGAGAGAAGGCGCGGGTGGTGTTGATGCGCGCCCTGCTCCACCGGCCGCGGGTGCTGCTGCTCGACGAGGTGACGCGCTCGTTGGACCCGGGAGCCGCGCGCCGGTTGCGCACGCGGTTGCTGTCGGACGTGGCCGCACGGGGAGCGGCCGTGCTCTTCGCCAGCCATGACCTGGCCGAGGTGGAGGCCGTGGCCCACCGGGTGCTGCTGTTGGACGGGGGCCGCATCACCGCCTCGGGCACCTTCGCCGAGGTGCGGCCGGCCGCCGAGGCCGTCTTCGCCGCCGTGCCCCGGGAGGAGGAGTGATGCGCCGGGTGCTCGCCTTCCTGCGGCGCGATCTGCAGATAGCGACGGCCTACCGGCTCAACGCGGTGCTGCTCTTCTCCGGGAGCCTCTTCACCCTCACCCTCTTCTATTTCCTCGCCCGCACGGTGGGGGAGGCCCCGGCGGTACGCGGCCGCTACGGCGCGGACTATTTCTCCTTCGCATTGGTGGGGCTGGCCACCGCGTCCCTGCTGCGCGCCCTGCAGACGGGCTTTGGTGGCGCGGTGCGCGCGGCGCAGAACGACGGCTCCCTGGAGCCGCTGCTCGGCGCGCCCCTGTCCACCGTGCACGTCGTCACGCTCATGGGCACCTGGCCCGTGGCCAATGCCTTGCTGCGCGCGGTGGGACTGCTCGCCCTGGGCGCACTCCTCTTCGGCGCGCGGCTGCACCTCCACCCCGTCTCGTTCGTCCTCACCTTGTTGCTTAGCGCCCTCACCTTCTGCGCGCTCGGCCTGTTGTCGGCCGCCTTCGTGCTCGTCTTCAAACGGGGCGACCCCTTCACCTACGCCCTGGACGCGCTCAGCTACCTCTTCGCCGGCGTCCTCTACCCGACAGACGTGCTGCCCCCGCTGCTGCGCACGATGGGCCGCCTGCTTCCGGCCACCCATGCCCTGCATGGCCTGCGCGAGTCCGCCCTGCGCGGCGCCGGTCCCGGTGAGCTGCTGCCAACCTGGGCCACACTGTTCATCTTCTGTCTGGTGCTGTGGCCATTGGCCGCGTGGGCGCTCTCCGCCGCGCGCCGACATGTAGAGCAGGCAGGGACGCTGCCACACAGTTGAACGTCCGATTTCCACCCTTCCTCTCGTACTGTCGTTCGCCGCGGACGGAGAAATCGCATCCCCACCTCCCCGACGGTGGGCAGGCCCTTATAATGGAGTGTGCCTTTTCACCCCGTGGAGGCGGGGCCCGCCGCATCGGCGACGAGCCCTTCCGACACGAGCTGGCCACGCGGTCCCACCCCGCGGCGGGGTCCCGAAAGGGCAGGTCTGGCGTTCGTGTCGTCTGGGACCCGTCATGGGTGGGAATTGGAATGGCCCAGTACCCCCCCAGGTTCACTTTTTGGCCCTCCAAAGGCGCGGAATCCCGCGCTTTCGGGTGGCCCGAGGGAGCGTCATGAAGGACGTAGAGAGCAAGGGTTCGTGGATCGCGAGGATCGCCGCGTTGCAAGACGCGAAGACCTACGCGGAGCTCCACTGGGAGGGCTCCTTCGAGGATTACCTCGAGATCGTCCGCAAGAACCCCAAGGTCACCCGCACCGCCTTCCAGAGGATCTACGACATGATCCTCTCCCACGGGAAGACGGAGTACATCGACAACAAGAAGAAGCTCATCCGCTACCACTTCTTCAGTGACGAGAAGTTCGGCGGCCGTGACGCCATCTTCGGCCTGGACGTGCCGTTGATGAAGCTGGTCAACGTCTTCAAGTCCGCGGCCCAGGGCTACGGCACCGAGAAGCGCGTCATCCTGCTGCACGGCCCCGTCGGCTCGTCCAAGTCCACCATCGCCCGCCTCCTCAAGAAGGGCCTGGAGGAGTACTCCAAGACGCCCGAGGGCGCCGCCTACACCTTCTCCTGGCTCACCGACAAGAAGGGCCCGGACGGCGTCACCGTCCGCGAGAAGATGAAGTGCCCGATGAATGAGGAGCCGCTCAACCTCATTCCTCGGGAGTGGCGCTCCAAGGTCCTCACCGAGCTGTGCCCTCCGGAGTCCGGCTACACCATCCCGGATGGCAGCGAGCTGTGCCCCGCCTGCCGCTTCGTCTTCAAGGACCTGATGACGCAGTACAAGGGCGACTTCGCCAAGGTCATGGAGCACGTCCGCGTCAACCGCCTCATGTTCAGCGAGAAGGACCGCGTCGGCATCGGCACCTTCCAGCCCAAGGACGAGAAGAACCAGGACTCCACCGAGCTCACCGGTGACATCAACTACCGGAAGATCGCCGAGTACGGCTCGGACTCCGACCCGCGCGCCTTCAACTTCGATGGCGAGTTCAACATCGCCAACCGCGGCCTCATCGAGTTCGTCGAGGTGCTCAAGCTCGACGTGGCCTTCCTCTACGATCTGCTGGGGGCCTCGCAGGAGCACAAGATCAAGCCCAAGAAGTTCCCCCAGACGGACATCGACGAGGTCATCATCGGGCACACCAACGAGCCCGAGTACAAGAAGCTCGAGAACAACGAGTTCATGGAAGCCTTGCGTGACCGTACGGTGAAGATTGACATCCCGTACATCACCAAGCTGAGCGAGGAGGTGAAGATCTACGAGAAGGACTTCAACTCCCGCGCCATCAAGGGCAAGCACATCGCTCCGCACACGCTGGAGATGGCGGCGATGTGGGCGGTCCTCACGCGCCTGGAGGAGCCCAAGAAGCACAACCTCTCGCTGTTGCAGAAGCTCAAGCTCTACAACGGCAAGACGCTCCCCAACTTCACCGAGGACAACATCAAGGAGCTGCGCAAGGAGGCCATGCGCGAGGGCCTCGAGGGCATCAGCGCCCGCTACATCCAGGACAAGATTTCCAATGCCCTGGTGAGCGACAAGGGCGAGGGCTGCATCAATCCCTTCATGGTGCTCAACGAGCTGGAGGCCGGTCTCAAGGGCCACTCGCTCATCAACAGCGAGGACTCGCGCAAGCGCTTCAAGGAGATGCTCACCTCCGTGAAGCAGGAGTACGAGGACATCGTCAAGAACGAGGTCCAGCGGGCCATCAGCGCCGATGAGGACGCCATCAGCAAGCTGTGCGGCAACTACATCGACAACATCAAGGCCTACACCCAGAAGGAGAAGGTCAAGAACAAGTACACCGGCCTCTATGAGGAGCCGGACGAGCGCCTGATGCGGTCGATCGAAGAGAAGATCGACATCCCGGACAGCCGCAAGGACGACTTCCGCCGGGAGATCATGAACTACATCGGCGCGCTCGCCGTGGAGGGCAAGACCTTCAACTACCGGACCAACGAGCGGCTCCACAAGTCGCTGGAGCTCAAGCTGTTCGAGGATCAGAAGGACAGCATCAAGCTCAAGAACCTCGTCTCCAGCGTGGTGGACAAGGAGACCCAGGAGAAGATCGACCTGGTCAAGGACCGGCTGATGAAGAACTACGGGTACTGCGAGATCTGCTCCACCGACGTGTTGAACTTCGTGGCCAGTATCTTCGCGCGCGGTGACGCCAAGGAGTAGTCACCCAAGGGGGTTGTCGTGTCGCTGCGGATCCATCAGGACCACTCGCGCTTCAAACAGATCGTCCGCGGGAAGATCAAATCCAACCTGCGCAAGTACGTGCAGAAGGGGGAGATGGTCGGAAAGAAGGGGAAGGACACCATTTCCATCCCCATCCCCTTCATCGACATCCCCCACTTCAAGTACGGCCACAAGGAGCAGGGTGGCGTCGGACAGGGAGAGGGTGAGGTGGGTCAGCAGCTCTCCCCGGGCTCGGTGCAGCCCGGGGATGGGCACCAGGCCGGCCAGGGAGAGGGCGACCACTCCCTGGAGGTCGACGTCACGCTCGACGAGCTCGCGCAGATTCTCGGGGAGGAGCTGCAGCTCCCCAACATCGAGCGCCGGCACAACGAGAAGATCGTCACCCAGAAGATCAAGTACACCGGGGTCAACACCACGGGCCCCGAGTCGTTGCGCCACTTCAAGCGCACCTACAAGCAGGCCCTGAAGCGGCAGATCGCCATGGGCACGTATGACCCGGCGCGGCCCGTCATCGTGCCGACGCGCGAGGACCGGCGCTACCGCAGCTACAAGATGCAGGAGCTGCCGGAGACGAACGCGGTCATCATCTACATGATGGACGTGTCGGGCTCGATGGGTGACGAGCAGAAGGAGATCGTCCGTATCGAGAGCTTCTGGCTCGATACGTGGCTGCGCCACCAGTACAAGGGCCTGGAGGCCCGCTACATCATCCACGACGCCGTGGCGCGCGAGGTGGACCGGGACACCTTCTTCCACACGCGTGAGTCCGGCGGCACGATGATCTCCAGCGCCTACAAGCTGTGCCGGGACATCATCAAGGCGGACTACCCGAAGAGCGCGTGGAACATCTATCCGTTCCACTTCTCGGACGGAGACAACTGGAGCGCGGATGACACGCGCCAGTGCATCGAGATGCTTCGCGAGGACATCCTCCCCGGCGTCAACCAGTTCGCCTACGGACAGGTGGAGAGCCCCTACGGCAGCGGCCAGTTCATCAAGGACTTGCGCGAGGCCATTGGAGATTCCACCAACGTGGCCCTGAGCGAGATCGCGGACAAGGACGCCATCTACTCTTCCATCAAGGATTTCCTCGGCAAGGGCCGCTGACCGCGGTCACCTGGAGCTCGCGATGCCCAAGAGCCTCACCCCCGGACTGAGTAAGCTGAAGGAGGAGATCGAGGGCTACGCCCGGCAGTTCGGTCTCGACTTCTTCGAGACCATCTTCGAGGTTCTCACCTACGACGAGCTCAACATGGTGGCCTCCTACGGAGGCTTCCCCACGCGCTACCCGCACTGGCGCTGGGGCATGGAGTACGAGCAGCTCTCGAAGGGGTACGAGTACGGGCTCAGCAAGATCTACGAGCTCGTCATCAACAACGACCCCTGCTACGCGTACCTGCTGGAGAGCAACTCGGACGTGGATCAGAAGCTCGTGATGGCGCACGTGTATGGCCACTGCGACTTCTTCAAGAACAACTTCAGCTTCCGCCACACCAACCGCCGGATGATCGACGACATGGCGAACCACGCCACGCGCGTGCGCCGGTGGGTGGACAAGATTGGCGTGGAGAAGGTGGAGGACTTCATCGACCGGACGCTGTCGCTGGAGAACCTCATCGACCAGCACGCGCCGCACATCCGCCGCAACCCGGACCCCAAGCGGGCCGAGGACGAGATGAAGTCCAACGAGCGGGTGGAGGGTTTCAAGGTGGACCGCGAGTACATGCGCGGCTTCATCAACCCCACCGAGTTCCTGGACAGCCAGCGCAAGAAGGTCGAGGACGAGAAGCTCAAGGCCAAGAAGTTCCCCGAGCGCCCGCAGCGCGACGTGCTGCTGTTCCTCCTGGAGCATGCGCCGCTCGAGCCGTGGGAGTCGGACGTCCTGTCCATCATCCGCGACGAGGCCTACTACTTCGCGCCGCAGGGCCAGACGAAGATCATGAACGAGGGCTGGGCCAGCTACTGGCACTCGACGATCATGACCCGGCGCGCGCTGAAGGATGACGAGGTCATCGACTACGCGGACCGGCACTCGGGCACGATGGGAACGCGGCCCGGGACGCTCAACCCGTACAAGCTGGGCATCGAGCTGTGGCGGGACATCGAGGAGCGTTGGAACAAGGGCCGCTTCGGCAAGGAGTGGGACGAGTGCGATGACCTGCGCGCGCGCCGCTCCTGGGACAAGAAGCTGGGCGTGGGCCGCGAGAAGATCTTCGAGGTGCGCAAGCACTACAACGACATCACCTTCATCGACACGTTCCTGACGCCCGAGTTCGCGATCGAGCAGAAGCTGTTCGTGTACGGCTTCAACGAGAAGAGGAACTCGTGGGAGATCCTGGACCGTGAGTTCCGGAAGGTGAAGAACAAGCTGTTGCAGGGGCTGACGAACTTCGGGCAGCCGATCATCGAGGTGGTGGACGCCAACTACGAGAACCGGGGCGAGCTGCTGCTGGCGCACAAGCACGACGGGCAGGACCTGAAGGGTGACTACGCGCGGGAGACGCTGCGCAACCTGCAGTCGCTGTGGCGGCGGCCGACGTGCATCATCACGCGCTACGACAACAAGGGCGTGCTGCTGCGCTTCGACGGGCAGAACCACACCGAGAAGAAGATCGACCTGTAGCCCCGCGCCAATCACCGCGAGCAGACCACCGCGAGCAGACCACCGCGAGCAGACCACCGCGAGCAGACCACCGCGCACAGAACCCCTCTCCCCCCGGGAGAGGAGCCCCCCGTCGTTCAAAGGGGGGGCAAGCCCCCCGGGGTGAGGGTGCCCGGCCCCCGGGTTCCCCCCGTGCCGGAAAACCACCGTCCCCGTGAAGCCCGCGAAGCAACCAGGCGGGCGAGCCCCGGGGAATGGTGGCCAGAAGTTAGGCACAGGCCTGTAGCTCCACTACACTGCGCGGGCCCCATGAGACTCGCGACTGCCTTTGTGTGCCTGGGCCTGCTGCTGGCCGCGCCCTTTGCCGAAGCCTCGACCGTCCGTTACACCGTGAAGAACCGCCGCATCGAGCCGAACCAGCCGATGGCGGTGGCGCTGCAGGAGGCGGGGCTGCCGCCGGAGCAGGTGGGGGCGGTGATCTCGGCGCTCGAGGGCGTGTTCGACTTCCGCAAGTCGCGGGTGGGAGACCAGTTCCGCATCGTCATCCGCGAGGGCGAGCTGGACTTCTTCGGCTACCGGCAGAGCGCGGTGGACAAGTGGCAGGTGCGCCGGGACGGGGACAAGTTCGTCGGCAGCAAGCGGGCCATCGAGGTGGAGAAGCAGGTGGGCCTGGTGTCGCTGGAGATCAACCACTCGCTCTACGAGGCGGCGCTGGCCGCGGGCGAGGATCCGGTGATCGGCATGGTGCTGGCGGACGTGTTCGCCTGGGACATCGACTTCTACCGGGACGTGCGCAAGGGAGACCGGGCGCGGGCACTGGTGGAGAAGTTCGTCTCCAAGGGGCGGATTCTGCGCTACGGCGAGGTGCTGGCGGCCACGTACGAGGGCGAGTCGGTGGGCACCAAGCGGGTGTTCCGCTACGAGCTGCCGGACGGCAAGGCCAGCTTCTTCCAGGAGGACGGGGCGAGCGCGCGCAAGGCCTTCCTGAAGAGCCCGCTGAAGTACGCGCACGTCACCAGCCGCTTCGGCAGCCGGGTGCACCCGGTGCTCAAGTACGTGAAGGCGCACAACGGCGTGGACTACGCGGCGGCCATCGGCACGCCCGTGTGGGCCGTGGCCGACGGCACCGTCACCGTGGCGCACAACACCGGCGCCGGCGGCAACACCGTGTGCCTGCGCCACACCAACGGCTTCGAGACGTGCTACCTGCACCTGTCCAAGTACGGCTCCGGCGTGCGCGCGGGGGCCCGCGTCAGCCAGAAGCAGGTCATCGCCTACTCGGGCAACACCGGCCGCAGCACCGGCCCGCACCTGCACTACGCCCTCAAGCGCAACGGCAGCCACGTCAACCCGCTCAACCAGAACTTCCCCCGCACGGAGCCGCTGCCCAAGCACCTGCTGGCGGACTTCCGCTCCAAGGTCGCTCCGCTCGCCCAGCAGCTCGACGCCGTCTCCGTCGCCGCGGCGGGCGCCCAGCCGTAGACTTTTCCAGCCCCACCTGAAATGTAGGGTTACACCTGATTTCCTCGTTAAGCCCGCTGCTTGCCGGCTGACCTGTCTGATAGGATGGGGTGTTACCTGCGTCAGCCCCCCCACTCCCCCCAAGACAGAATGTCCGCCATCGCCGAGTTCATCCAGACCGCCGAGGAGCTCCATCGTGGGCTCGTCCGGCTCAGTGAAGAATTGCAGCAAGGGCTTCCCGAGCGCCTGGCGCACTTTCCGAGGGACCCGCAGCAGCGCCAGTCCATGCAGGAGGAGCAGGCAGCGCTGCTCAAGAAGCGCATCCCGGAAGTCACCGCCTGGCTCGACGAGCACTTCGCGAAGCTCACCGAGCTGGACATCCACCTCACGGACGAGGAGCGCGAGCGGGCGCTGGAGCACCACCGCTCGGCCGTCCAGCCCTTCTTCCTGCAGAGCCCCTTCGTGCGGCGCGCCGTGGACAAGCCCCTGGGCTACCCCGGGGACTACGTCACGGTGGAGATGATCTTCGACAGCGAGGACCGGGGCGTGTCCACCCTGGCCCGGCTGCTGACGCACTACTCCATCAACTGCGGGCCGGGGAAGGCACACCGGGCGCGAGTCCCCTGGCTGCTCGGCCACCTGCACCGCCATGCCCAGACGCTGGGGCGGCCCCTGCGCGTGCTGTCCTTCGCCTGCGGCCCCGAGCACACGCTGCGCGAGTACACCGCCCTGGGCGGCACGGGCTCCTTCACCCTGTGCGACTTCGATCCGGCCCCGCTCGACTTCAACCGCCGCCAGTTCGAGAAGCTCGCGCGCCTGCCGCGCAACGGCGTGCCTCCGCCCGAGGTGACCTTCACCCAGCTGTCCACCTACCAGCTCCTGCGCCACCGCGACGCCCCGGACAAGCTGCGCCACCCGGACGGGCCCATGGACGTGGTCATCGCCGCGGGCATCCTCGACTACCTGAAGGACAACGTCATCGCCCGCTTCCTGGACACCATGGGCTCGCTGCTCGCGCCCGGTGGCCTGCTGCTGCTGACGAACCTGCACCAGGAGAACCCCTGGCGCTCCTTCATGGAGTACGTCTGCGACTGGCACGTCATCCACCGCACCCAGCCCCAGTTCCAGGTGGTGTGCGAGGGGACACCCGCGCGCAACATCAAAACGGTGGAGAACATCACCGACTCGCTCTCCAACACCAACATCTTCTGGGCCGGGCAGAAGCAGCGCTGAGCCGAGGGGCGGGGGACGGCCTTCAGTCGTACTCGAAGAGGTACTGGGCGTGGTTGATCGCCAGGGCCGTCCCCGTCACCTTGCCGTTACCGCGCATCACGTGCACCGCCTCGGTGAGCGTGCCCTCGTGGAAGTAGATGGGCTGCATGTCGCCCTTGTAGTCCAGCCGGAACCGGTTGGGCCCCAGATCCTCGTAGGAGCGCTTCCCGTAGCTCACCAGCGTGGAATAGACGGTGTCCACCGAGGTGAAGAGCCGCTTGGGATCATTCATCCCGATGAGCTTCACCAGCGTGTTGCCGACGTAGGACTTGAAGAAGCCCGTCGCGGTGGAGGCGCCGCACGCCCGGAGCGCGTCCTCCACCGAGGGGTACTGCGGCTCCAGGATGTCCGCGGCCGCGTAGAGCAGCCGCAGGAAATCCGCCACCGGATAGGAGAAGAAGTCCACCGGCATCTTGTTGACCCGGAGCTGCTGCATCAGCCGCTCCGTGCCCGTACTGCCCGCGCGCTGCTCCACCAGCCCGTACACCGACTTGAAGATGAACCCGCGCACGGTGTCCTCGGGCTTGCAGACGGCTATCCGCTGAGCGAGGTCGTTCTTGTCACTAGGCATGAAAGAACCTTCCGGGTCCCAGGCCGGGGGCAGGACCTGGATGCCCTGCTTCCTACCAGACTCTTCGCCTGATCGGCGAGGGATCAGAAGGGCCGCCACCCGCCCGCCATTCCCTCCGGGAACACGCTCGCGGCCGTCTTCCGCGCGGGGGCCGGGAAGGGTCTCGCCCGCTGGCTCCGGGCCCAGGCGGGAGAGGGCCGCAGACCCGTAACTCCCGATCAGGCCGCGCCTGGAGTGCCTGCCCGCTGTGGAAGCACGCATTTTTTCTTTCGGTGCGGGACGGCCCGGTGACAGATACCCTGGCAAGCCCCGCGCACCGCCTACCGGCGGGCGCATGACGCCACCTGATTCACCGAACGAAGAGCTCCACGAACTATGTCCACCCTCGCTCCCGTCGATGTGCCGCCCACCTCCGCGTCCGATTCCCAGGACACGGGGCGTGAGTCCAGCCGCACCGGGCTGGACCCGCGCAACGTGCGCCGGGGCGTGCTCGAGCACGTCCGCTTCTCGCGCGGGAAGAACCCCGAGACGGCCACCGCCCACGACCGCTTCATGGCCCTGGCGCTCGCCGTCCGCGATCGTCTCGCGGACCGCTGGGTCCGTACGGCCCGCACCTATTACGAGCAGGACGTGAAGCGCGCCTATTACCTCAGCGCCGAGTACCTGCTGGGGCGCGCGCTCGGCAACAACCTCATCAACATCGGCATGTACGACGCCGCCGAGCAGGCCATGCGCGAGATGGGCGTGGACCTCTCCACGCTCATCGAGATGGAGCCGGACGCGGGCCTGGGCAACGGCGGCCTGGGCCGGCTCGCCGCGTGCTTCCTCGACTCGCTGGCCACGCTGGGCTACCCCGGCATGGGCTACGGCATCCGCTACGAGTTCGGCATCTTCACCCAGGACATCGTCGACGGCTACCAGGTCGAGCGCGCCGACGAGTGGCTGAAGTTCGGCAACCCCTGGGAGATCGTCCGTCCGGAGAAGGCGGTGCCGGTGCGCTTCTTCGGGCGCGTGGAGCACCACCAGGGCGCCGACGGCCGCCCCGTGGCGCGCTGGGTGGGCGGCAAGACGGTCATCGGCGTTCCCTTCGACACGCCGATCGCCGGCTACGGCAACAACACCGTCAACACCCTGCGGCTGTGGCAGGCGCGCGCCAGCGAGGAGTTCGATCTCCTGCTCTTCAACGCCGGTGACTACGAGCGCTCGGTGGTGGAGAAGAACGACTCGGAGGTCATCTCCAAGGTCCTCTACCCCAACGACGCCTTCCAGGCCGGCAAGGAGCTGCGCCTCAAGCAGCAGTACTTCTTCGTCGCCTGCTCCATCGCGGACATCGTCCGGCGCTACCTGAAGAACCACACGGACTTCCGCGACTTCCCCAACAAGGCGGCCATCCAGCTCAACGACACCCACCCGGCCATCGCCGTGGCCGAGCTGATGCGCGTGTTCGTGGACGAGAAGCGTCTGCAGTGGGACGAGGCCTTCGCCATCACCCAGGCCACGTTCGGCTACACCAACCACACGCTCCTGGCCGAGGCCATGGAGAAGTGGCCCGCCACGCTCTTCGAGCGCCTGCTGCCGCGCCACCTGGAAATCATCTACGAGATCAACCACCGCTTCCTGCGGCAGGTGCAGATCCGCTACCCGTTCGACAACGACCGGATGCGGCGGATGAGCCTGGTGGAGGAAGGCCCGGAGAAGAAGATCCGCATGGCGCACCTGGCGGTGGTGGGCAGCCACAGCGTCAACGGCGTGGCGGAGCTGCACAGCAACCTGCTCAAGCGCGACGTGCTGCCGGACTTCGCGGAGATGCTCCCCGAGCGCTTCAACAACAAGACGAACGGGGTGACGCCTCGCCGCTGGCTGACGTGGAGCAACCCGCGCCTGTCCAAGCTCATCACCAGCCGCATCGGCGGGGAGTGGGCCACGGATCTGGATCAGCTCCAGAAGCTGGCGCCGCTCGCGGACGACGCGGAGTTCCGCAAGGCCTTCGCCCAGGTGAAGCAGCAGAACAAGGAAGACCTGGCCCGCTACCTGCGCGACACCTGCCAGGTGGACCTGAACCCCAACGCCATCTTCGACGTGCAGATCAAGCGTCTGCACGAGTACAAGCGCCAGCTCCTCAACGCGCTGCACATCGTGTCGCTGTGGATGAAGGCTCGCAGGGATCCGAGCACCATCATCGCCCCGCGGGTGTTCCTCTTCGGGGCCAAGGCGGCGCCGGGCTATCACGAGGCCAAGCTCATCATCCGGCTCATCAACGGCATCGCCGAGGTGGTCAACAGCGACGCGGGCACCACGGGCCTGCAGGTGCTGTTCGTCCCCAACTACCGGGTGAGCCTCGCCGAGCGCATCATCCCGGCCACGGACGTGTCCGAGCAGATCTCCACCGCGGGCATGGAGGCCTCCGGCACGGGCAACATGAAGTTCATGATGAACGGCGCGCTCACGCTGGGCACGCTGGACGGCGCCAACGTGGAGATCCGCCAGGCGGTGGGCGACGAGAACTTCTTCCTCTTCGGCCTCACCGTGGACGAGGTGCTCGCCCGCAAGCGCGCCGGTTACAAGCCGCGCGAGGAGTACGAGCGCAACGTGGAGCTGCGCGAGGCGTTGGATCTCATCGCCTCGGGCTTCTTCTCGCCGGAGGACAAGAACCTCTACAAGCCGCTGGTGGAGGGTCTGCTCAACGAGGACCGCTACCTGCTGCTGGCGGACTTCGGCGCGTACGCGGCCCGGCAGCAGGACGTGGCGCGGGCCTACAAGGACCAGGAGAAGTGGACGCGCATGGCCATCCACAACGTGTCGCAGGCGGGCATCTTCTCCTCGGATCGCACCATCAAGCAGTACGCCGAGGAGATCTGGCGGGTGAAGCAGACCCCCGTGCTCCCCTGAGTGACTCACGAGGAGCCCGCGGCGCGCTGACGCCGCGGGCACCCTCCCCGCCGGGGCTCACTCGGTGGTGAAGGACTGCGCCGCCTGCCGCAGCTCGTCCTGGAGGCCCGTGAAGTTCTCGGTGGGGCCAAAGGCGATGAACTGGTAGGCCGCGCCCGGCGTGGAGAACAGGCGGATCTCGTACTCGAGCGCCATCATGTTCGCGCTGCCGCTGCCGCGGATGAGGCAGGTGGGAATGCCCCCGAAGTTGTCGCAGATGGGCTCCTGCGCCTCGAAGACACTCATCCCCTTGCGCAGGTTGTTGACGACGTTCTTCCCGAAGAGGCTCAGGTTGAGCTGGCTGCCCGCGGGAATCTCCTCGCCGATGATGAGCAGGTTGGCCCCCGTCTTGGGATGGATGAGCCAGCGGTCCACCAGCGCGTTGTCCTTGGCCGCGGACTCCTCGCTGCGCATGCGCCAGGACGCCCCCGGCACGTTCATCCGGTAGGGGAAATTCCTTCCCGCGACGACGCCGCCCTTCACCTCCTTGGCGCCGGAGAACACGCCGCCGAACAAGTCCCGGCCGGTACGCAGCGCGTAGAGGCCCGCCACCTCGAGCAACATGCAGAGGGCCACGCCCAGCACCCCCAGGCCGCGGCGCAGCCCGGACGGAGTCCCGGCCAGCAGCATGAGCAGCGAGGCGGAGAAGACGCACTGCACCACCGCGGACACCATGTCCCCGCGGAACAGGTGGAGCCCGGTGAAGACCAGCAGCCCCAGCGCCGCGCGCAGGGTGGCGAGGCCGCGGTAGCGCTCGCTCCCGGTCAGCAGGGAGATGCCCAGGGCCGCGTCGATGACGATGGAGACGACACCCGCCCCCCCGATTCCGCCCGGCCCTTCCCCCGCGAGCCCGGGCACCAGGATCCGCTCCGCCATGACGAGCACGGCATTGAGCAGGAGGACGCCGCCCGGAAGACGCAGCGCCGGGTTCACGTCCTCGGAGCCGGAGGCCTGGGCCGCTTCACCCCCGTTCCACGGAAGCGCCGCCGAGGCGTCGGCGGCCGGCGCCGGTGGGGCGAATCCCTCAGGAGCCACACCGATGGCGCCCCCACACCGCGGACACGTCCCCTCGGGACGGCTGCGGTGTTTGAGCTGGCAGGACGGACAGGTGACCCAGGCGCTTTCCAAGACATTCCCCCTCACACCTCCGGAAGCGGAGGCGCTCGCCATTTAACATTTGGCGATGAGGGGACACCATTCACCCCGGGTGCAACGCCCGGAGGCTCGGGGTTCAACCCGTGCGGATGCCCGGAAGGCCGAGATCATGCCGGATGCGCGCGGCCTCGGCGCCGAGCCCGCCCTCCTCCAGCTTGCCCATCACGAAGCGCAGGGCCGAGTCCATGTCGGCGACGGCGGCATACGGCATGGGCAGGGGTTTGAGGTGGAAGATGAGGCTCAGCGCCAGGCGGATGGGCGCCGAGGTGATGATGTTGGCGTTGCCCAGCACCCGCTCGCGCAGGAGGGGCTCCTGCTTGCGGATCCAGTCCGCCTGCATCTGGCGCTGCACGGCCGAGGGCAGACCGGCCTGGGCGATATCGAAGATGCTGACGTACCTGTCCCCGCGCTCCAGATAGGTGTTCGACCGCGCGAGGAACTCGCCGAACTGCTTGTCGGTCATCGGGCCGGTGACACGAAGCATGAGCAGCGGCCAGCGCGAATCGTCGAACATGATGATTGCACTCATGCCAACTCCGGCACAGGCGACTCCTGGTGAGTGGGAAAACGGCTATCCGACCAACACCCGAGGCCGGTATTTCCCTGCCTCCCCCCACGCCCGGCCTGTCGCGAGCGGACGTCTGAACACCATACAGCCCACTTCCTCCCGGTACGAACGCCCCCGGCTGGGGGTGTCGGGCCGCTGAAACGACTCCGGCGCCGCTGTGTACCAGCCAACGCCCTGGGAACCGGCGGAAGACGGTTGGAGCTCCCACGAAGCCGAAAACGAGAGGCCGCCCCGGGTAGCCCGGAGCGGCCTCCTGTCACCTCGGCTGGACGAGCGGCCCGCTACGGCAGTTCGACGGCGCTCGAGGAGTTCTGCGGCTGACGCGTCGTGCGCACCACGAAGTCGTTCGCGTTGTTGTCGCTGTCGTACCCGTTGCCGCGGTTGGCATCAGCGCCTCCCACCGCCATCGTCTCCGCGGTCGAGGTGGAGACCGCCTTGCGCTCGTAGCTGCCACTCGAGCCCGGGGTGCCCTTGATGGCGGCGCCGCCCTCGGCTGCGTTCGCCGAGCCGTAACCCAACGTGTCCACCACCGTCGTCCCATCCGAATGGAGGAGGCGCACATGGCCGCCGGCCGCGCCCATCGCCAGGCTGTAGGACCCATTGGGGATGGCGGATCCGGAGTAACTGGTGCCGCTCAACGCCAACAGGAAGTAGCCGCGGGCGGGGATCTTCGCGCCGATCGAGAAGGTATAGCTCGTCGAGTACGAAGCACCGGTCGCCGACTTGTACTGGAGCTTCCAGTTGGACACGGTCACGTCGGCATCGGTCGGGTTGTGGATCTCGACGAACTCGTCGTTGGCGCCAGTCGGCCCCTCCGCGGCGAGCTCGCTGATGACCAGGTGATTGGTCAGCACGGGAGGCGCGGGCGTGACGACGGTCACGGTCCCGTAGGTGCCCGCCGGAGGAGTCACGAGCCCGCTCTGGTCACAATACACGTAGGGGCCGTAGCTGCCCGTGGCCGCATCCCGGAGCCGGTAGCGGAAGCCGTACTGGTAGGTGCCCGCGGTGGGGATGGTCAGCGTACCCATCACCTCGTCGTTGTTGCTGAAGGCGCTGGAGTAGCCCCCGTTGGGCAACGCCGCCGTCCACGTCCAGCCCGCCGGGTTGGCGGGATCCGTGCCGTAGCCCAGCTCGGCGGACACGTGCGGGTAGAAGTCGTTGCCCGTGGTCCGCTTGTTGGTCACGCCCGGTCCGTAGACCTGGCTGTAGATGCTCCACGAGGTGCCCGAGTTCACGGTGTCCGGGTAGCTGCCATCCCCGGACGGGAACGTCTTCGGGTACTGGATGTTGCACCACTCCAGGGCCGGAGTCTCCGGCATGCCGCAGGTGGAGTTGCGGGCGTTGGGCGTCCCCAGGTCACCGCCCGCCATGAGCGGCGTCTCCGAATCACACCAGTACCACCCATGCGCGGAGGCCTTGGTGCCCACCACCAGCGACGAGAGGTTCATCGCCCTGCCCAGCGTCTGCGGGAAGGACGGCGTGTACTCGAAGAACTCCAGCGTGGTGCTGGCATTCGAGAGCTGGAGCAGCCCCGAGCCCTCCAGGGCGAAGTCCGCGCCGTACTGGTAGTTGGCGGAGACCCCACCGTTGGTGGCGGTGTCCTTGTTCTGCGCCAGGACGAAGGTGCCCTTGCGGTCGATGATCACCGGCACGCTGCCGCCGGAGCTCACGACGAAGGACGACGTGACACGCGCGCTGTTCCGGTAGGACACCGTCAGGCCGTTGAGGTTGAGCAGGTTGCCGGTGTTGTTGGTCAGCTCGATGTACTCGGTGGTGCTGGACGAGGGCGAGTGCATCAACTCGGAGATGCTGAGCTGGTCGATGCCCGGAGGAGCCGCCGTGTCGCACGCCTCCTTGAAGCAGACGGCATGGGCGCCAGGGCAGGCGGTGGCCGTCTCCGTCTCCTCGCAGGTGGCGGTGCCCGCCACGTCAACGCACGCCGCCGTGTAGGTGATGCGCGAGACGCCATCCGGGGCGCAGGCGGGCTCGAGCGCCGTACAGGTGATGCCGGCGCACGGGTCCGCGTTCATCGTCGTGTCCAGGCGGGAGACGGCCGTGTTGCCGGCGTCGTCCGTCACCTTCAACATGAAGTAGTAGGTGGTGCTCGGGCTAAGCCCCGTGATGACGGCCGACTCCTCACTCCCCGGATCCTGGGGAGCGCCCAGGGCCACCGACGAGATGCTGCCGGGCGGCGCGGTCTCGACGGGGATGGTCGCGTAGAGCAGCTCGTGGCTGGAGGCGATGTCTTCCATCCCGTCATCGCCCACGGCCGTCCAGCGCAGCTCCACCTGAACGCTCGTCTTGGACACCAGGGCGAGCGACACGGCCGCCGGCGCCACATCATCCACGATGGTGAACGTGTTGCTGCGGGCGCTGTCCAGCGTCCCGCCCAGGGCCTCGAGCTGGAAGCCCGTGCCCTGCTGGTTCACGGTGAGGCCGGAGAAGGTCGCGATGCCTCCCACGGGCTTCACGGCCGGCGTACCGCCACCGAGCACGGCCGCGGGGTTGCCCCCGGTCAGGCCCAGCGTGACGTCCGGTGCATCCACGGCGAGGAGGTTGCCGAACTCGTCGGTAACGCCCACGGTCACCGCCGCCAGTGTCGCGCGAACCTTGCCGCCCGTGGGCTGGTCACGGAACGCGAGCTTGCGGGCCGGGCCGGGCTCGACCACGAGGGAGGAAACCGTATCCGTCAGGAAGGCCCGGGTGGTGTCCTTCACGGACAACGAGTGCTCGCCCGCGGTCTTCAGCGTCACGGAGAAGACCTTGTGGCCGGCATCCGTGCCGGTGAGCTCGCCGCTGGCGGGGGGCACCAGCTTCGGGTCGCTCGAGGTGAAGTCGAGGGTGCCCGTGTAGCCGGTGGCCACGTTCCCGTAGCTGTCCTTCAGGGTCACATCGACGGTGAAGGCGATGCCCGCCCCCACCGGTCCGGTGGGAGCCACCATCACGAGCGAAGCGGCCGGAGCGTGGGTGACCGACACGTCATGGGTGACGCTCAGGCCCTCCGAGTCCGTCACGGTGATCTTCGTGGCGACGGCCTTCTCCAGCGTGAAGCCGAACATGCGGCTGCCCTCGTCCGGGAGGGTGAACGTGTAGGCCGCCGGAACGGTGGCCCCGTCGGCATCCGCGGAGAAGCTCACCTGCCGGGTGTAGTCCTTCACCGCGTTGCCATGGGCATCCACGGCGGTGACCTTCACGGACAGCGGGGCGCCCGCCTCCACGGAGGCCGGAGCCTCCACCACGAGGCGCGCCACCGGGAGCCACTTCACCGTGGTGTCGGCCTTCGCGTTGAGCGTGGCCGGAAGGGCCTTGTCCTGCACGGTCACGGACTGAGCGCCCGCGGTCACCAGCGTCACGGGGAACTTCTTGAAGCCCTTGTCCGTGGCGGTGAAGGTGTACTCCGCCTCCAGGGTGGCCTTGCTGTCGGTGGAGCTCAACACCACCGTGCCGGTGTAGCCGGTGGCCCGGTTGCCGAAGCCGTCCCGCACCTCGAGCGAGAGCTCGGACACCTCACCCGCGTTCACCTCGGAGGGCAGCCCCGTCAGCACCAGCGTGCTCGGGTCCCCATGGCCCACGTCCGTGCGCAGCGTGGCCTCCAGCAGGCCCGGGGCGGACACCGTGAGGCTCTGCTCGCCCAGGGTGCGCAACACCACCTCGAAGGAATGCTGGCCCTTGTCGGTGGCGAGGAAGGCGTAGTCCGCCGGCGTGCTGGCGGCGGCGTCGCTGGAAGCGAACGACACCGTGCCGGTGTAGTCCTCGGCGGTGTTGTCGAACGCGTCACGCACCGTCACCGTCACGGGGTTGTTGGCGCCAGCCGTCGTCGCCGGGCCCAGACCCGCCAGCTCCAGGCGCCTGGCCTCGGCGTTGGCGATGTCGAAGGCAACGCTGTCCGCGTCAGTGAGCGAGGGCGAGGTGGCCTGCAGGGTGTAGCCCTTGCCCGCCTTGTCGATCCGCACACCCGAGAAGGTGGCCAGGCCCTTGTCCGACGTCACGGTGTAGGGGCCGAAGCCCGTGGTGCCCACCACCGTCAGCGTCACCGCCAGGGCCGCGCTGTCGACGCGCAGCCCGGCCGCGTCCTGGATCTCCACCGAGATGGGAGCCAGCGCCGTGCCGGCCTTCCCGCTCTTCGGCTGCTCGACGAAGACGACCCGGGTGGCCGTCAGGTGCTTGGTGGAGGCCACGAGCGTGTCCGAGCGCACCGCGTTGCCACTGTTGTCCGTCACCCGCAGGGCGACGAAGTAGCTCGTACTGGAGGAGAGCCCGGGGATCGTCACGGTCCGGGTGCCCTCGGAGGGCACGGGCGCCGCCACCGCCACCGGGGTAGCGCCGTCGAAGTCCGCATCCGAGACGATGGCCGCCGCGGAGTAGCGGAGCTCGTAGCTGGACGGCGTGCCGAGCATCCCGTCATCGCCCACCGGCGCCCAGGAGACGGTGATGGACGAGGCGGAGTTGGCCGTCTG
The DNA here is from genome assembly GCF_049060025.1 of Archangium gephyra. Classification (GTDB taxonomy): domain Bacteria; phylum Myxococcota; class Myxococcia; order Myxococcales; family Myxococcaceae; genus Archangium; species Archangium gephyra_A. The sequence continues at coordinate 9,283,085 of NZ_JBMEQQ010000002.1, read as the reverse complement.
GACGAGCTTCCGGCTTCGCGGGCGGCACCTCGTCGATGACGTTGAAGGCGTTGCTGGGCACGGAGCCCACGCCCGCGGCCGTGGCCGTCAGCACGTAGCCCGTGTCCTCCTCGGCGATGGAGAGGCCCGTGAAGGAAGCCACACCATCCACCGGCACCACGGTGCCCAGGCCCGTCACCCTATCCGCCTTGTTGGCGGAGAGCGTCACGGCGGGAGCACCGGCCTGCACGAGGTTGCCGAACGCGTCCGTCAGCGCCACCTGCACGCCGAAGGACGAGCGCACCGGGCGGTGGGCCAGCGTCTCGGTGAAGGCGAGCGCCGTCACCGGCCCCGGCACCACGGAGAGCTCCAGCGTGGAGGTGAAGGCCGCCTCCGCCAGGTCCGTCACCGTCAGCCGCCGGGCGCCCGCGCGCCGCGAGGTGATGCCCTCCGTGAAGACGTGGCGGCCCTGGTCCGCCTCGGTGAACGTGTAGTCCCCCGGCAGCACGGCCGAGCTGTCATCGGAGGTGAAACGCACGGTGCCGGTGTAGCCGGCCGCGTCGTTGCCGTAGAGATCCCGGACGAAGACCTCGAAGCTGTACGGAGTGCCCGCCGTCACGGGCAGGCCCGAGTGGCTCAGCACCAGCAGGGCGGGCGCGCCGGACGCCACGTCGAAGGGTCTGCTCGTCGCGCCCGTGAGGCCCTCGGCGCTCGCCACCAGGATGTAGCCCCGCGCGGCCTTCTCGAGCACCACGCCCTCGAAGCGTGCCACGCCATTCACCGCCGCCACCGACACCGTCCCCTTCAGGCTGGCCGCCGCCGGACCGGCACCCACGGCCACCGTCACCGTGTCCGTGGCGTCGCTCAACGTCTCGCCCTCGGCGTTCTGGATGGCGACCTCGAAAGCGCCCAGCGCCACGCCCGCCGTCCCGGAGGAGAGCGCCGTGGTGAAGGCCAGCTTGGAGGCGGGCAGCCGGACGAACTCGACGGTGGGCCGCGACGACAGCGTCACCGCGCCGCCCTCGGCCTCCACCGACGCGGTCACCGTCTTCACGCCCGCCACGGTGGACACCAGCTTCGCGCTCGTCAGGCCCTGCTCATCCGTGGGGCCCGCGGGCTGCGTCACCGTGTTGCCCTCGCCGGAGACCGTCACCTGCACCGTGCGGCCCACCAGCGGCGACCCGTCCTCCTTGCGCACCGTCACCTGGATGTCGACGGAGTCCTCACCGTTGGCCCGGACGCCCAGCGTCCTGCTCACCACCACCGTCGAGCGATCCGCGTCCGGCATCTCGCGCGCCGCCGGCGGGTTGGGAGTGGGATCTCCACACCCCTGCCCACAGCCCACGGATAGACCCAACAACAACACACTCCACGCGACCAGCCGCGCGAAGGCGGGGGAGGCATGCATCATGAACAACTCCAGGAGACAGGGGAGACCAGCGCCCGCCAGGGAATGGCGGGCACGCTCTGTATTCTACCAGACACCCTGTACCTGGAAAAACTCAGCCCCAGAGGACGAAACAGCCTGCTCCCTCGGGCCGAGCCGGGCGTTTCTCACATTCCCATAGCCTGGAGCATGAGGCCGGAGCCGAGCAGCGACTGGCCTCCATCGCACACCATGATGGAGCCGGTGATGAATGAGGCCGCATCGGACGCCAGGAAAAGCGCGAGTTGCGAGATGTCTTGCTTTGTTCCGAAGCGCTGCAGGGGCATGGCGCGGGTGAGCTTCTCGCGGGTCTCGTCGCCGGGAGCGAGCCGGCGCATGCCCTCGGTGTCGTCGATGGGACCGGGAGTGATGGAGTTGACGCGAACGCCCGCCCCACCCCACTCGATGGCGAGGGTGCGGGTGATCATGTCCACACCGGCCTTGGCGGCGCAGACGTGGGCCTGCATGGCCATGGGCAGGTAGGCCTGGGGCGCGGAGATGTTGAGCACGCAGGCGCCCGGCTTGCGCAGGTGCTCGAAGGCGGCGCGGCAGGCGTTGAAGGTGCCCAGCACGTCGATCTCCAGCACGGACTTGAAGGCGTTGGAGGACATGCCCACCGCGGGAGCGGGGAAGTTGCCGGCCGCGCCGCACACGAGAATGTCCAGCTCCCCGTACGCATCCCGCACCGACTGCAAGGCCCTCTCCACGGACTCGTAGTTGCGCACGTCCGCGGCCAGGCCCATGGCGGTGCCGTGCTGCTGGAGGCCCTGCACGGCGGCCGCCAGCTTCTCCACGTTGCGGCCGTTGATGGCCACCTTGGCGCCGGCCTTCACGAAGGCCTCGGCGATACCGAGGTTGATGCCGCTGCTGCCACCGGTGATGAACGCCACCTTGCCCTGGAGCAGCCCCGGCTTGAACACGTCCGACATGTGATTCATCTCCCCTGGAAACGCGGAGGCCGCCGCTCCGCGAACGCGGCGAAGGCCTCGGCGAGGTCATGCGACTGAAGGAAGGCGGAGTTCCACACCGCCACGTAGCGCAGGCCGTCCGCCACGGACTTGTCCGCGCAATACTCCATCACCTGCTTGGCGCCCTGGACCACGAGCGGCGGGTTGTCGGCGATCTTCCGCGCGGTTGCGCGCGCCGCGGCCAGCAGCTCCTCGGGGGTGGCGAAGACCTGGTTCACCAGCCCCATCTGGAGGGCGCGCTCCGCGTCCACGTCCCCGCCGGTATAGGCCAGCTCGCGCGCGTTGCCCTCGCCGATGATGCGCGGCAGCCGCTGCAGCGCGCCGAGGTCCGCGGTGATGCCCACGCGCACCTCGCGCAGGGAGAACTTCGCCTCCCGCGAGCAGTAACGGAAGTCGCACGCGGCGATGAGATCGATACCGCCGCCGATGCACCAGCCCTGCACCGCCGCCAGCACCGGCTTGCGGCAGCGGGCGAGCCCCTCGGTGGCGGCCTGCATCTTCTCGATGAGCTGGAGCAACTTCGTGCGCTCGAGCGCGAGATTGCCCTCGCCCAGGATGAGCGGCCCGAGCGTCTCCGTCATCGCCATCAGGTCCAGGCCGTAGGTGAAGTGGGCGCCGTCGCCGCGCAGGAGGATGACCCGGACCGAGTCATCCGCGTCGAGCGCCCGGAGCGCCTCGGGCATCTCGCGCCAGAAGTCCGGCCCGAGCGAATTGCCCTTGCCAGGGCCGGTGAGCACCAGCTCGGCGATGCCGTCCGCCTGCTCGATGCGAAGAGACTGGTATGCCGCCGTCGTCATTCAGGCCCTCCCTCGCGAGGAAGGGCCACTTGAGCAGAACGGGCGGGCAGCGTCCACGCCCGTGCAACTTGTCTTTGGCACAAGTGCGCACACGTCAAACTTGATCACCGCCCGTACAATCCAACTCCTCAAAAAACCAGGAAACAACAAGTATCAGCACCACAATTCACACCCAGCCATTCTCGCGTATCGTCTTCTGAACCTCAACGTCCAAAGCTCGAAAAGCAGGCACCTGCAAGAGTGGCGAGTAATCCGACAATATCTGCGCAAGCCTATAAATGCGCTCTCGCGCATCAAAGCTTTTCAGACGACGCCCCGAACGCCCACTCACCTTCTTCAACAACTCATGCAACACTTCCTTGGGATCCAAAACTTCTTCCAAAGAAGATAAAGCTGGGAGCTGAATTCGTTCTCCCCCGTTCGGGTTATCAGCGGCCTCTCTAAGCGCCACCTCATTAAACAGCAGCCAAGCCTCCTGCATTCTAACCGGCACAACACAAACAGTTGGCGGTGCCTCCACTGCCTCCAAGGCTCGCCTGATTTCAGCTACTCTTTCCGAATGAGTAGCCGACTCCGCATCACGGTGCACAAACAGCAACTCACAAGGATACAAGTCCAAACAAATCTTTATTCTCTCAACCAACCCACGAGGAGGTCGAGGCAGGCGCCTCAGCTCAGCCCACTCACCAGCAAAAGCATGCCTGGAGTGCCGACGCAACAGCCAATCAATGGCTGGCATCAACACTCGATCGGAAGGCCCATCAGAAAGAAATGAATATCGAAAGCACTTCATGACGCATCCGCGGCAGTTGGCAACGGCAACATCATCTGAAGGTCCAAACGCTCCATCACCCGCTTACCGGTCTTCCGCTCCTTTGGCTTGTCAATCCTCCGTTCTTGCTCAATCACCCCCAGAGGATTAAGGTACGCCAATAGCTTCCCTCGAGATACAGATTCAACCTGAGGAGTACTGGGATCCCTCCATGTATCCGGCAACCACCTGAAAGAAGCCACAGAGAACCGCTCTCCCTGCAACATCATCGGCTCAGAAGCAGCCACCACCAAGCTGTCATCAGGAACAATACTAACGACAGCAGGGGAATGGGTGTTAATGATGACTTGCCGAAGCGGATTGTCAGGCCCTATCGGCTCATCCACATCGACAGCCAAGTCCTGCATGAGGCGAATCATTGCTGGTATTCTTTCAGGATGAATACCATTCTCGGGCTCCTCTAGACACAGAAGACCTTGAGCTTCCGGATCGCTCTCCAAAACGCACAACGCGAGAAAGCGGAGTGTGCCATCCGAAAGACCTCTTGCCTCATGCTCCGTGCCGTCACGGTCACGTACAACAAGAGTCAGGAGTTCTCTCCGTTCATCCGCATCTATACGCACAGATCGGATGCCTTCCACCAACTGAGCCAACCGGTTGGCTATGCGCGTGTAAATTTGTTCGGATACCCCAGACTTCTCACGCCTTCCGCGATGAATTTGAGCCAACCGTCCCAGTGTCGCAGGAAGATGCGCTCCACTAGTACCCAGCCTACTAGGAGCGCTATAGGGATCAGGCGCACGCAACGCCGAAGGTTCAAGCTGCAAGAGTCGCCAAGACTGCATTTCACGACGCGCCAGAAGGGCCGTAGGACTCTCCGCAGCAGTCGTACTAGACAGAACCGTGCGAGGAAGACTTTCAGCCAAAAATTGGCGCGTTCGTCCCACTTTACCACCATCACCGTGAAGCTTGATGTACGTCTGTTCCCCTGATCTCTCAGTGGAAATGAACGGGCTCGTCCTACGACCCGTAACAACCGAACGCCGCCAGCTAAAACTATGATCAAAGGGCAGGTGCGCCTTTGCATCGCCCAAGCTAATGTGCTTCAAAGACTCGTGTCTAATCTGTAGCCCATCAAGCGAGCGTCCCCCTTCATCTTCGCGGTATTCCAATTCCAACTCATACCGCAGAAAGGTGATGCTAGCTTTAGCCTCCTGCCCCAGATCGTCCACGCCTCTGCGCGGAACCAACATCTCCACTTCGAAGGACATGGTACGCCCGTACCGCTCGCCCACGTGATGGAAGATACTGCGTAGGTCCCCCCCAACGCCTCCTTCACTCCGAACAGACAAGGCAGCATCAAGAAGGGGTCGGTCAGCAAGCGCACTTAGGAATCGAATCGCGTCGAACAAATTCGACTTTCCAACCCCGTTTCCCCCTGCAACACATGTGAAAGGGCCAAAACGGATGTCGACAGCTTTCAAGTTTTTGAAGCCGTCAATCTTGAGGCGGGTCAACATGTCGAAATCAGCCTCTCGCAGGGGTTATGACTCATCCTAATCTCCTTCACGTCAACCCGTGAAGGAGTAGATACCACCGCATCGCTTTTGCACAGCCTCTCCAGCCCCTCTGCATAGGATCCAGAGACTGCGTCAGCCGAACTCGACCACCTTCATGCCGAAGAGCCGCTCCACGGATTGGATGAGCTCGTCCGTCACCTGCACCTTGAGCGAGGTGTTGGCGATGAGCGCCTCGGCCTCGTTGGTGAAGAGCAGGCTCACCGCCACGGGCGTGGCGCCCTCGTACTGCTTGACGATCTTCGCCAGCTTCTCCATCCGCTCGTCCGTGGCCAGGTCCGCCGGCAGCCGGAACTCCAGCCGCTTGGTGCGCTTCTCGCGCACGGCCTTGAGGCTCTGGATGTCGTCGACGATGAGCTCGGCCACCGGCGTGTCCTCGTCGCGCTGGTTGATCTGCACCGTGCCCGTCACGAGGATGGGGTCATCGCTCTTGAGCAGCGGCTCCCACTGCTCGAAGCCGGGCTTGGGCCCCTGCTTGGACCACTTGCCGTCCTTGCCCATGACGTTGCGCGTGCCGTCCTTGCCCGGGAAGCACACCAGCTCGATGGAGCCGGACAGGTCCTCCAGCGTCACCCACGCCATGCGCTTGCCCGTCTTGGTGGGCCGCTCGCGCAGCGCCGCCACGATGCCGGCGATGGTGATCTTCTCGTCCTTGCGCGCACGCGCCACCGCGGTGATGGGCCGGGCGTAGCGCTTGAGCTCCTTGTCGTACTGGTGCAGCGGGTGGCCCGACACGTAGAAGCCGATGGCCTCCTTCTCCAGCGACAGGCGCTCCTTCTCCGGCCACTCCTCCGCCTGGACGTAGTCGTCCTTCATCGCGGCGGCGCCGCCCGAGGAGCCACCCAGCATGCCGAAGAGCGAGCTCTGCCCCGCGGCCTTGTCCTTCTGGCTGCTGGAGCCGCGGCTCATCGCGCGCTCGATGCTCTCGAAGAGCTGCCGCCGCGGACGGTTCTCGAAGTCGAAGGCTCCGGCCTTCACCAGCGCTTCGAGCACCTTGCGGTTCACCTTGCGCGAGTCCACGCGCTCGCAGAAGTCGAACAGGCTCTTGAAGGGGCCATCCTTGCGCGCCTCGACGATGGACTCGATGGCGCCCTCGCCCACGCCCTTGATGGCGCCCAGGCCGAAGCGGATCTTCCCCTCCACCGCGCCGAAGGCCATGTCCGACTGGTTCACGTCCGGCGGCAGCACCTGCACGCCCGACTGGCGCGCCTCGCCGATGTGCAGCACCACCTTGTCGGTGTTGTCCTTCTCACTGGTGAGAAGGGCCGCCATGAACTCCACGCGGTAGTGCGCCTTGAGCCACGCCGTGTGGATGGTGACGAGGCCGTAGGCCGCCGAGTGGCTCTTGTTGAAGCCGTACTCGGCGAACTTCTCCATGAGGTCGAAGATTTCCCCGGCGACCTTCAGGTCGACGTTGTTCTTCGCGCAGCCCTCGAGGAAGCCGGCCCGCTCGGCCTGCATGACCTCGGCCTTTTTCTTGCCCATCGCGCGGCGCAGCAGGTCCGCGCGTCCCAGGGTGTAGCCTCCCAGCACCTGGGAGATCTGCATCACCTGTTCCTGGTAGACGATGACGCCGTAGGTGTCCTTGAGGACGGGCTCCAGCGCCGGGTGCGGGTACGTCACCGGCTCGCGGCCGTGCTTGCGGTTGATGAAGACGTCCACCATGCCCGAGTCGAGCGGACCCGGGCGGTAGAGCGCGCCGGCGGCGACCACGTCTTCGAAGCAGGACGGCTTGAGCTTCATCACCATTTCGGTGAAGCCGCTGGACTCCATCTGGAAGACGCCGGCCGTGTCGCCCTCGGCCATCAGCTTCCACACCTCGGCATCGCCCACCAGCGGGATGTCGTCACGCAGGATGGGCTTGCCGTCCGGCGGGTTGCGGTTGATGAGGTTGAGCGCGTTCTGGATGACGGTGAGCGTCTTGAGGCCGAGGAAGTCGAACTTCACCAGGCCGGCGGCCTCCACCTCGTCCTTGGCGAACTGGGTGATGAGGGTGTCCTCACCCGGAGGCTGGTAGGTGGGGACGAACTCCCACAGCGGCTTGTCGGCGATGACGACGCCGGCCGCGTGCATGCCGGGCTGGCGGTGCAGACCCTCCAGCGCCAGGGCGATCTCCAGCACGTCCTTGGTGGTGACGTCCTTGCCCTCCACCTGCCCGATGGCGGTGGGCTTCTCCATCATCTCCTTGAGACGCGGCTCCATCTCGATGGCGTCCTTGAGGGTGATGCCGAGCACCTCGGGCACCAGCTTCGCGATGCGGTCCCCCTCGCTGAAGGGCAGCGCGAACACGCGGCACACGTCGCGCAGCACGCTCTTGGCCTTGAGCGAGCCGAACGTGATGATCTGCCCGACGTTGTTCTCCCCGTACTTGCGGCCGACGTACTTGATGACCTCGTCGCGCCGGTCCTGGCAGAAGTCGATATCGAAGTCCGGCATCGACACGCGCTCGGGGTTGAGGAAGCGCTCGAAGAGGAGGTTGTACGGGAGCGGATCCAGGTCGGTGATGCGCAGGCAGTAGGCCACCAGCGAACCGGCGCCCGAGCCACGGCCCGGACCCACCGGAATCCCGTGCTGCTTGGCCCAGTTGATGAAGTCCTGGACGATGAGGAAGTAGCCGCTGAACCCCATCTTCGTGATGACGCCGATCTCCAGCTCCAGCCGGGCCTTGTAGGGCTCGCGGTCCACGGGCGGCTGGCCGGCGCGGTAGCGCGCCAGGTCGATCTCCTTGAAGCGCTCCTCGAGGTTCTTGCGCGCCAGCTCCGCCATGAAGCTGTCGGCGGTGTGGTCCCCGGGCACCTGGAAGGTGGGCAGCATGGGCTTGCCCAGCTTCAGCTCCAGGTTGATCTGCTCGACGATGCGCTGGGTGTTGTGGACGGCCTCGGGCGTGTCCTTGAAGTACTCCAGCATCTCCTGCGGACTGGTGACGTAGAGCTTGTCCGTGGAGTGCTTCATGCGCTTGCCGTCCGCGAGCGTCTTGCCGCTGGCGATGCACATGAGGAGCTCGTGGGCGCGCGCGTCCTCCTTCTTGATGTAGTGCGCGTCCGCGGTGGCGCACAGCCCGATGCCCAGGTCCCTGCCGAGCTGCTTCAGGTTCTCGTTGGCCTTCTCCTGCTCGGGCATCCCGTTGGACTGCACCTCGAGGAAGAAGTGCTCGGGATCGAAGATGTTCTTGTACTCGAGCGCCGCCCTGCGGGCGTGGTCCATGTCCCCGCGGAAGGCCGCGCCGGTGACTTCACCCCCCAGGCACGCGGTGAGCCCGAAGAGACCCTTGCTGTGGTCCTTCAGCAGCTCCTTGTCGATGCGCGGGTGGTAGTAGAAGCCCTCGCGGTAGGCCATGGACGAGAGGTACTTGAGGTTGTCGTACCCCTCCTTGTTCTTGGCCAGGAGGATGAGGTGGTGGCCCACCTTCTCCGTACGGTCCTTGCGGCCCTTGGGCCCGGCCACGTACGTCTCCATCCCGATGATGGGCTTGATGCCGGCGTCCTTGGCCTTCTTGTAGAAGTCGATGGTGGCGAACATGTTGCCGTGATCCGTCACGGCCACGCTCGTCATCCCCTTCTCCTTCACCGTCTTGATGAGGTCCTTCATCCGGATCGCCCCATCGAGGAGCGAGTACAGGGAGTGCAGGTGCAGATGGGTAAAGGACATGGCAGGAAAGTAGTCAGGAAGAGGGCCTACAGCACCACATTTGTTCAGGGTCGCGGCGCTCGCCAGTTTCCGGCCGGACGACGCGTCCGGAGCCGGAAAATCGGCCCCGGCGCTTTGTGCCATCCCCCACACGCGCCGTGAAGGAGCCGTCAGGTCGGGCATGGCTCGGGTGCCCTGGCACCTGGGGTATCCCTCGGAAGGCGCCCCGCCGGGCGGCCGAGCGGGCCTGTCAGCCGAGGACAGGGCCTCTCGCGGCCTTCACACTTCTTCACCCCAGCGAAAAACGCCCGCAATGGGCCTCTCGCATTCTGTACACCGTCGCCGATTGACGGCGTCCACGAACAGAAAGCGGGCCCCCGAGGCCCCTGGGAGTATCCGTCATGAACACCAAGAACAAGCTGCTCATCGCCGGTTCCGCCGTCCTCGCCTTCGTCCTCCTCTCGGGCTTCCGCGGCGGACACTTCGGCGGCCCCCGCGACCCCGAGCGCGTGAAGCAGATGATCACCTGGCGGCTGGATGACCGCATGGAGGACCTGAACGCCACCGAACAGCAGAAGCAGGCCATCCACGGGCTGAAGGACTCGCTCTTCGAGGACGGCAAGCGCCTCCACGAGGAAAACAAGGGCGCCCGGGCGCAAATGCTGGAGCAGTGGGACTCGGCCAACCCGGACTCCCGGGCCGTGCACGCGCTGGTGGATGCGCGCGTGGACGCCTTCCGCGCCTTCGCCCACAAGGTGGCGGACGCCGCCCTCCAGGCCCACCGCATCTTCACCCCGGAGCAGCGCCAGCAGTTGACGGCCAACGTTCGTGAGCACATGAACGGTCGCTAGCGCGCGCCGGGCCCCCCGTATCTATCCATGCACACATCCGGGCACAATCGGGCCCACGGACACTTCGGGGCTGTCCCCCAGGTGAATAACCTGGGGGCGTGCCCCAGAACTATGACGAGTACGCCCGCCGCATCCGCGGCTACGCCCAGTTCGCCGAGGTGAACGAGTACGCCCGTGTCGTCGAGGGTGGTGTCGAGTACCCACTCTTCCGGCTCACGACACCCGGCGACCGTTGGCTGGTCATCACCTCCGGCTTCCACGGTGAGGAGCCCGCCGGGCCGCTCACGCTCTGCCACCACTTCGCGGACATCGCCGCCTATGCCCGCGACCGCGGCGTGGGCCTGCGCGTGTACCCGTGCATCAACCCCTCGGGCTTCGTGGACGGCACCCGCTACAACCGCAGCGGAGAGAAGCCCAACAACGACTTCATGCGCTACGAGACGGCGCCCGGCGAGTGGAAGGGTGAGCTCAACCGCGACGAGCCCTTCCTGCGCTGGGCCCTCTACGAGGGCGGTCCCAAGGAGACGCGCGCGGTGCGCTCGGACATCGCGCGCTACCCCGCTCCCGCCGCCGCGCTCGACATCCACCAGGACAACTACCTGCCGGACCCCGCCACCTACGCCTATACCTTCGGGGACAAGGACGCCTACCGGCCCCTCATGAAGGCCGCCTCGGCGTACGCCCAGGTGATGCGCGAGGAGAAGGTGGACGACGTCAACCGCACCGACCCGGACGGCCTCATCGAGTACCACGATGGCAGCGTCACGGATTACTTCATGCGCCTGGGCGTGCCGTATACGACGGCACTGGAGACCACCACGCGGACTCCGCTAGAAGCCTGCCACGCCATCAACCTCATCTGGATTCGCGGCTTCATCGACCTGGCCGCGCGTGGAAGCGGGAGCACCTGATGATTCGCCGTCCTCTGGGCAACACCGGTCTGCAGGTCTCCGTGCTGGGTTTCGGAGCGGGGCCGGTGGGCAGTCCAGAGCTGTCCGAGTCCGAGGCCGAGGCCCTCCTGAAGGGCGTGCTGGACGCGGGCATCAACCTCCTCGACACCGCCCCCAGCTACGGGCAGTCCGAGGAGCGCATCGGCCGCGCCCTCCAGGGGCGGCGGCAGGACTTCGTCCTCTCCACCAAGTGCGGCTACGGCGTGCCCGGCGTGGAGGACTGGACGGGGCCCTGCATCACCCAGGGCATCGACCTGGCCCTGCGCCGGCTGCGCACCGACTTCCTCGACATCGTGCACTTCCACTCGTGCCCGGTGGAGGTGCTGGAGCGCCCCGGGGTGGTGGATGCGCTCCGCGACGCCGTGCAGCAGGGCAAGGTGCGCGTGGCCGCGTACTCGGGGGAGAACGCCCCGCTGGGCTGGGCGCTGCACTCGGGGGCCTTCGGCTCCGTGCAGACGTCCGTGAATCTCTTCGACCAGAAGGTGATGGACTGGGGACTGCCCGTGGCCCGGGAGAAGGGCATCGGCGTCATCGCCAAGCGCCCCCTGGGCAACGCGCCCTGGCGCCACGCCGAGCGCCCCTCCACCCCCGATGTCGCCACCTACTGGGACCGGATGCGCGCCATGGGGCTGGACACCGAGGGCCTCGACTGGAGCGAGCTCGCGCTGCGCTTCGCGGCCTTCGTGCCCGGTGTGGCGAGCTGCATCGTGGGCACCACGCGGCTGGAGAACCTCCAGCGCAACGTGCACGCCCTGGAGAAGGGTCCGCTGCCCGAGGCCACGGTGGAGCGCATCCGGAATGCGTTCCGCCAGCATGACCACGGGTGGGACGGGCTCATCCGAGAGCGAGCAGGAGGCCGGCGGCTCCGCTGCCCGGCCCCCCAGGCCCGTGCCTGCCCGGTCTCTTGCCCTGACCGCCCCGCATCCGCATCGTCCAGGAAGTGCATCAACAATGAGGACGGGTGGGTGGATGCCGAGTGAGCGGCGCTTGGGCCCCGTGGAGATGCTTCGCAACCTGGCCGTGTCGCTCGAGCGCCTGGCGGCACACGAGGCCGCGAGCAGTGTCGTGCGCGGCACGGCGGACGGGCTGCGCCAGGAGATGCCGGAAGCTCGAGGGGCAACTGCGCACGCTCCTCCAGGACACGCTGACGGTCCTCGGGCGCCTGGCGCATGAGGCGGCCGAGCGCCAGCAGGTGGATCCCGCGGCCGCGGCGCGCGCGATGGCCGCCTCGGTCACCCAGGGATTGCTGGAGGTGCTGGAGCGGGAGTGGCAGGACGGCGGCATGCCCCTTCACGCCTTCGTCGAGCGGCTCAACCGGCTCCTGGATGGCGTGGTGGACTTCACCCACTTCCGCGCCGAGGAGATTCGCACCCCGAGGGAACGGGCCCAGGCCATCACCGAGACCATGGTGAGGACGGTGGTGCAGCAGCTCCGGGAGGAGGTGCCGGCCTTCGCGGAGGAGCTGCGGATGATGGCTCCCGTGGGAGAGGAGGTCGCCTCGAAGGTAGGGCGGGGGCTCGTCGCGGGCATCGAATCGAAGCTCCGGGAGAACCCGGACGTCTTCGGAGACCTGCTCGAGAACGCGGGCCGGAAGCTGGTACGCGGGTTGGCCGCCGGCATTCGCGAGGAGCTGGCCGCCCACCCGCCGGTGTCGGGCGAGGCGTTGGGAGCCTCCCTCGAGACGCTCGCCGAGCGCACCGCCGCCGCCACCGTCCGGGGCGCGGGCGGAGCGCTGCGGCAGGTGACGCGGGAGCTGACGCGGGGAGCGATGGAGGCGCTCGGAGGAGGTCTTCGCCGCCCACTGCTCGCCGTCGCGAGCGCGGGCAGTCTCCTCACGCTCGCCCTGCTGTCGATGCGCCGACGGCAACCGTCCTGAGTGTTGAGCCCATCACCAAACGCACGCGGGGAGGGCGCACCCCGGCTCCGCCGGATGGTATGAGCCCGGGATGATTCACTCGGTGCTCATCCCCGTGGACCTCCTCCCGAACTCGGAGCGAGTGGTGGAGCGGACCGCACTGCTGCCTCTCGCCGCGACCGCGAAGGTCACCCTGCTGCACGTCGTCCCGAAGCTGGGCCTGCGGCGAGCCGGCCAGCATGTCGAAGAGGATGCGCTCAAGGCGCTCAAGACGCTCGGCAGGAAACTGGCGCGAGCGCTCCCGCGGAAGGCAGAGCTCACCACCGTCGTGAAGACCGGCACCCCCCACGTCGAGATCACCCGGCACGCCCGCTCCCTGAAACCCGAGTTGATCGTGATGGGGCGGGTGGGCAGCCGCGCCTTCCGCGAGCTCTTCATCGGCTCGACGGCGGAGCGCATCATCCGGCAGGCGCTGCTGCCCGTGCTGGTCGTGCGTCTTCCGGCGCGAGGCCCCTACCAGCAGCCGCTGTTCGCGCTGGAGGACGACCCGGCAGCCCAGGAGGTTCTGGCCTTCGGGCTCCAGATGATTCCGGAGCCGCGCCCTCCGCTCGCCCTGGTGCACGCCTACGATCCGCCCCTCCAGGGGCTCGTCTATCCGAGCCTCTCGCCGGAGACGTTGATGGAGCACCGGCGGCACTACCATCAACAGGCCATCCATCGCATGGCCACGCTGCTGAGCATCGCGCAGCTCTCGGGGCGGATTCCCGGGCTCGAGGAGGCGAGCTGGAAGCACTACGTGCGCTACGGCTCGCCCCGGATGGTCATTCCGAAGACCGTCACCCAGAGGGACGCCGATCTCCTGGTGCTCGGAACCCAGGGCCGTTCCGGTGTCGCGCATGCCTTCCTGGGGACCGTGGCGGGGGATGTGCTGCGGGAAGTGCCCTGCGATGTCCTGGTCGTTCCGCCCCGCCACACCCCGAAGGGCCGGACGCGGAAACTCCGCCGCGCTAATCGATGAAGTGGCGCGTGCGAGGGGGCTTCGTCCGGGTCAGGTCGTTCTCCCGGGTCCGCTCCCACAGCGGCACGCCCATGCGGAACGCGGCACGGGCGATGAGCTGGGCGGCGACCGGGATGATGGCGAAGGTGAAGATGAGGGTGAGCAACACCAGCGCCACGGTGTTGAGGCTCCCCATCGCCACCACCGCCCCGCCCAGCAGTCCGCCGAGGCCGATGGTCGCGGCCTTGGCCGTCGCCTGCATGCGCATGAAGAGGTCCGGCAGCCGCACCATGCCCAACCCCGCCAGCAGCATCCCCAGCGTGCCGAACACCAGGAAGAACGCGGTGATGACTTCCCTCATGACTCCTCCCCTTCTCCAACGTCCTCGGGGTCACCACTGAAGAGGTAGCGGGCGATGGCGATGGTGCTCAGCGAGCTGATGATGGCCAGCACCACCCCCACGTTCAGCAGGCCCGGCTCCTCGATGAGCACCGCATACGCGGCGATGCCTCCCACGAACTGCAGGGAGATGAGGTCCATGGCCACGACCCGGTCCGGCATCGACGGCCCGCGCACCAACCGGTAGAGCGAGAGCAGCGCCGACACCCCCAGGACCACCAACACGCCCCGCAGCAGAATCTCGAACCAGCCGCTCATCGCAACACCTCGAGTAGCGGGCGCTCCATGTGCTCCCGCGTGTTCTGGATGAACTGCTCCCGGGTGGTGGTGAACATCACATGCACGTAGAGCACCCGTCTGTCCCGCGAGACATCCAGCCCCAGGGTCCCTGGAGCGAAGCTGACGATGAGCGTGAGCAGCGTTATCTCCATGTCCGTGCGGGCCTCCATCTCATAGGCGTAGATGGACGGCTGGTTGTTCACGCCCGGAGTGAGGATTTCGTGGGCGAGCCGCCAGTTGGCGGAGAGCACGTTCCAGAGAACGAGCGCCAGCAGGCGGCCCACGTACAGCAGCTTCAAGGCATAGGGCGAGGCGCCGGGCTGTGTGGTGGCGAAACCCAGCAGGAGCAATCCCACGCCGAAGCCGATGGCCAGGTTGGTGGGGGTGATTTCATCCAGCATGGCGGCCCAGAGGAAGGCCAGGATGACGTTCCACAGGAAGGTGCTCATGCGCCGCCTCCCAACGAGGCCAGGATGTAGGCGCTCGGATTCAACAACTGTTCCGCCACGGCATCCGCCAGCGCGAACAGGGGACGCGCCCCCAGGCCCAGCGCCACCATCAACAGCGCCAGCACCACACAGGGCCCCAGCAGCGCCGCCGGGCCCGCGTCTCCCCGCGCCTCCTGGAGCGGTGGTTTCCAGAAGGCCTCGCGCCACACCTTCATCATCGAGTACAGCGTGAGCAGCCCCACGGCCGCGGCGGTGCCCGCCACCAGCCACGCCTCGCCCAGCAGCGCCGCGCGGATGAGCGCCATCTTCGCGAAGAAGCCCGAGAACGGAGGGATGCCCGCCAGCGAGAGGGCGGGCACCAGGAAGAGCGCCGCCACCAGCGGGTGGGAGCGCGCCAGGCCGCCCATCCGGGCCAGGTCATGCGTGCCCGACACCCGCCACGTCACCCCGGTGACGAAGAAGAGCGCGGACTTGGCGAAGACGTAGTGCACCCAGTACGCGATGGCCGCCGCCAGGGCCACCCGGGAGAACAGCGCCAGTCCAGCCAGCAGGTAGCCAATCTGGCTGATGATGTGGAAGGAGAGCAGCCGCCGGAAGTCGTACTGGGCCACCGCGCCCAGCACGCCCGTCACCATGCTGAGCAGCGCCATGGCCAGCAGCACCCGGTGGGTGAAGGCCGTGTCCCCCGGGTAGAGCAGGGAGAGGGTGCGGAAGAGGGCGTAGACGCCCACCTTCGTGAGCAGCGCGGAGAAGAGCGTCGTCACCACCACCGGGGGCGTGTGGTACGAGGCCGGCAGCCAGAAGAAGAGCGGGAAGGCCCCCGCCTTCAGCCCGAAGACGATGAGCAGCAGCATGGCCGTCACCGTCACCAACCCCGGGTACTCCGCCTTGGGCAGCCGCCGCGCCAGCTCTGCCAGGTTCAGCGTCCCCGCCAGCCCGTAGAGCAGTCCCAGCGCGGTGAGAAAGAGCGCCGAGCCCAGCAGACTGAGCGTCACGTACTTGAGGCAGGCCTCCAGACGCGCCCTGCCGGCCTCCAGCGCCAGCAGCACGAACGAGGCAACGAGCATCACCTCGAACCAGACGAAGAGGTTGAAGAGGTCCCCGGTGAGGAAGCTGCCGCACACCCCGGCCACCATCACCAGCACCAGCGGATAATGGGCCCCGGCCTCCTGCCGCGGCTCCAGCGAGCCCGCCGAGTACACCACCCCCGCCAACGCCATCATCGCCGAGAGCAGCACATTCAGCGCGCCGAGCAGGTCCGCCACCAGGGTGATGCCCAGGGGGGCCTCCCAGTTGCCCACCTGCAGGGCCAGGGCACCGGCGTGCCACACCTCCCACAGCAGCAACGCGGCCCCCCCCGTGAGGCCGCACGTGGCGGCCAGCGCCAGGACACGGCGCGGCCCGGCCCGCCGTGGCAACAACAGACACAGCGTGGCGGCGCTCAGGGGCAGGAGGATGGGAAGGATGAGGAGCGCGCTCATTCACCGGGCGGGGGGGAGGAAGAGGAGGAGGAGGAAGAGGAGGAGGAGGAAGAAGGGGGGGCCTCGTTGAGCATCCCGTCCATGTCGTCGCTGCCCATCGCCTGGTCGGTGCGGTGCACCAGCACCAGCAGCAGCGCCAGCATTCCGAAGTTGATGACGATGGCGGTGAGGATGAAAGCCTGCGGCAGCGGATCCGCCATCAAGTGCATGGGCGGCACGCCGCTCGGCGGCAGCAACGGGGGGTGGGCACGCGTCACCCGGTTGGTGACGAACAGCGTCAGGTTGGTGGCACTCCCGAGCAGGACCAGCCCCAGCGCCAGCCGCACGGCGCTGCGGCGCAGCAGGGAGTAGATGGCGGCCGAGTAGAGCACGCCGATGCACAGCACCAGGGCCGACTCCATCAGATGCCCCTCCTCTGGTTGTCTTCCTCTTCCTCGCTGCCCTTCTCCATGGAGAGGATGAAGCAGAGCGCCGTGCCGAAGACGACCAGGTACACCCCCAGGTCGAAGAGCAGCGGTGTGCCCAGGTGCACCTGGCCGCCCCAGGGCGCCGGCACGTACGTCCACAGCCCGGTGAGAAAGGGCCGGCCCAGCAGCATGGGAAGCGTGCCGCTGCCCATCATGATCAGCAGCCCCACCGCCATGAGGACCACCGGGTGGGCCCACACCACCCGCTGCACCGTCTTCACGCCGTAGGCGATGAGGTAGAGGATGAGGGCGGAGACCGCCAACAGCCCGCCCACGAAGCCTCCGCCCGGGGCGTCGTGCCCACGCACCAGCAGCACCAGCGACAGCAGCAACAGCACGGGCGTCATCATCCGCGCCATCGTGCGCAACACCACCGGGTTCATGCCCGCCTCCTTTGCCGGGGTTTGCGAAAGAGCAGGTAGACGCCGAGGCCCGCGGTGGCCAGCACGGCGGCCTCCCCCATCGTGTCGAGGGCCCGGAAGTCCACGAGGATGGTGTTGACGATGTTCAGCCCGTGGGCCTCCCGGGCACTGCGGGCGGCATAGATCGCGGCCAGCTCGGTGTGACGCGGCTGGGCGGTGATGTTCATCATGGCCCAGGTGATGAGGCCGCCAGCCGCCACCGCCAGGAGCGCATCCCAGCGGCGCGGTTGGTCCTCCCGGTGGGCCGGCACCGGAAAGCGCGAGAAGACGAGCGCGAAAAGGATGACGGTGAGCGTCTGCACCACCACCTGCGTCAGCGCCAGATCCGGTGCGCCCAGCAGCACGTACACCATGGCTTCGCTCAGGCCCACCACGCCCAGCGCGATGACGGCGGTGAGCACCGACTTCATCCGGATGGCCACGAAGGCGGAGACCACCAGCAGGACGAGCAACACCGCCTCGTACAGGCGCAGCTCCTCCCGCGGAAATTCGATCCACCGGACCCGGGAGACGAGCACCAGGGCGAGCAACCCCACCAGCGTGGCCACCGTGACGAAGGTGTAGCGGTGCAGCGAGCCATTCTGCAGCACCCGCGTCTGGACATCCGCCAGCCGCATCAGCCCGGAGATGGACAGGTGGTACAGGCGCTCGGCGCCCCAGCGCTCCAGGTGCAGGGCACTGAGTGTCCGCCGCAGCGGGACGCGCAGCGCGAAGGCCCCCGCTCCCAGCCCGAGACTGGCGGCGCTCAGCCCCAGCGCCGGCGTCAGCCCGTGCCAGAGCGCGAGCGGCGCGGGGGTCCCCTCGGGGCCGGCGATGTCACGCGCGGCACGGGCCAGCAGCGGCTCGGCCAGGCCCGGCATCAGGCCCAGCACCAGTCCGCAGACCGCCAGCAGCAGCGCGGGTCCCCAGAGGGCGGGGCCGGCCTCGTGTGCCCCCTGCCCGCCTTCACGCGGGAGACCCAGGAAGAGGCGCACCCCCACGCGCAGCGCCGTGCCCACCAGCAGCACGAAGCCCAGCGCCACCCCCACCGCCAGCCCCCACCCGCCCGGCGCATGCAGGGAGGCCTCGTAGACGAGCTCCTTGCCGATGAAGCCGAAGAAGGGCAGCACCCCCGCCATGGACAGCGCCGCCAACCCCGCGGCGGTGCCGGTGAAGGGCAGCGCCTTCCACAGCCCGCCGAGCCGGGGCAGCTCGCGCGTGCCCGTCCCGTGGTCCACCGCTCCCGCCATCAGGAAGAGGGCGCCCTTGTAGAAGGCATGCGCCACCAGGTACGCCACCATGGCCCGGGCCGCCTCGGCCGTGCCCAGCCCCAGCAGCAGCACCAGGGTGCCCAGCGCGCTCACCGTGGCGTAGGCCAGCACCCGCTTGAGGTCCGTGAAGCCGAAGGAGAGCAGCGCGCCGCCCACCATCGTCAGCAGCCCCACGGACACCAGCGTGCCCTGCCACACCTCGGTGCCACCGAGCGCCGGCGAGAGGCGCGCCAGCAGGTACACGCCCGCCTTCACCATGGTGGCCGCGTGCAGATAGGCGCTGGCGGGGGTCGGCGCCGCCATGGCCCCGGGCAGCCAGAAGTGGAAGGGCACCTGGGCGGACTTGGTGAAGGCCCCGCCGAGCACCAACAGCAGCAGGGGCAACGCCAGCGGACCCTCGCGCAGGGCGGGCCCGGCCGCGTGCAGCTCCGAGAGGGTCGCCGTCCCGGCCACCCACCCCATCAACAGCAGCCCCAGCAGCAGCGCCTGGCCTCCGAGGAACGTCACCAGCAGGGCGCGCAGGGCCGCCTCGCGCGCCTCTGCCTCCTCACTCTGGAAGCCGACGAGGAAGAAGGAGCTGATGGTGGTGAGCTCCCAGAAGACGAAGAGGAGCAGGGTGTTGTCGGCGAGGACGAGGCCCAGCATGGAGGCCATGAAGAGCAGGAGCCATCCCTGGAAGCTGCCCAGCCGGGGGTGCTCCTTCAGGTAGTCCCCCGCGTAGAGGACGATGAGGGTGCCCAGCCCGGTGATGAGGAGGGCCATGAGCATGCTCAAGCCATCGGCACGCAGGGTGAGCGCGATGCCCAGCTCGGGCACCCAGGGGACATGGAGGCCGGGCGGCGTATCGGAGAGGGCCGCCGGCACCAGGGTGGCGAGCCACACCGTAAGGCCCAGCGGCACCAGCGCCAGGACGAGGCTCGAGCCCTTCCGGTTCACGCCGACGGCCACGGGGGCAAGAGGAGCGGCGGCGAAGCCGATGAGGAGAAGGGCGAGCAGGTTCATGGAGCGTGGGGGACGGCGGGGCCAAACGGGAAGATGGCACTCCAGACCCATGCGACAACGAACCAGATGCGCACCTGCTGGGAGCCGTACACTTGGAGCCGGAAGCCTCACGTGGATTGTCCGAAGGCCACCAGGCGGTGGGCTCCACGGCTTGCCCGATGAGGTACGTCCTCCCCTTGCCAGCGGCGGGGGCTCCCCCGCACACTGCGGTCCTTCGCGAGGAGCGCCAGGGCCGGGCGCCCCCGCCTGGAGGCCGTCGTGAGGCGCTGGAATGGATGGGGACACGCCGCCGTCAGCTACCCGCTGCCGGACACCACCGCGGCCGTCCTCGCGGAACGTATCGGGCCCGGTACGCCGCCCCGGGATGCCTCGCTGGCCGAGGTGCTGGCCTCGGTGCCTCCCTCCCGGCTGCCACCCCACCCGCTCGTCTCCACCGAGCCCGGGCTCCGGCTGCGCCATGCGCGCGGCCAGAGCTTTCCCGACCTCATCGTCCTGCGCAGCGGGCGCGTCCCCGCCTTCCCGGATGGGGTCGCCCTCCCCCGCGACGCCGAGGAAGTGCGTGCCCTGTTCGCCTATGCGCGCGACGCGGGCGCCCGCCTCATCCCCTTCGGCGGCGGCACCAGCGTCGTCGGCCACGTCAACGTCGCGCCCGGTGACGCCCCCATCCTCACCGTCTCCCTCGAGCGTCTCCAGCAGCTCCATTCGCTCTCCGAGGAGGACCGGCTCGCCACCTTCGGCGCCGGGGTGAGCGGACCCCGGCTGGAGGAGGCCCTGCGCACCCGCGGCTACACGCTCGGGCACTTCCCCCAGTCCTTCGAGCTGTCCACGCTCGGCGGATGGATCGTCACCCGCTCACGCGGGCAGCAGTCGCTCGGCTACGGGCGCATCGAGAACCTCTTCGTGGGAGGGCGGCTCGAGTCCCCCGCCGGCTCCGTGGTGCTCCCCTCCTTCCCCGCCAGCGCCACCGGGCCGGACCTGCGGGAATTCGTGCTCGGCTCCGAGGGGCGCCTGGGCATCCTCACCGAGGCCACGGTGCGCATCTCCCCGCTGCCCGAGCGCGAGGACTTCCACGCCCTCTTCTTCCCCGACTGGGAGCGCGCCCGCACCGCCGTGCGCGAGCTGGTGCAGAGCGGCACGCCCCTGTCCATGCTGCGGCTGAGCACGCCCCAGGAGACGGCCATCAACCTCGCCCTGGCCGGCCACCCCCGCATGGTGGGGCTGCTGTCCGGAGCCCTCTCCCTGCGGGGCGTGGGCTCGGACGGCTGCATGCTGGTGCTCGGCGTGTCCGGGAGCCAGCGCGGCGTGGAGTTCGCCCGGCGCACCGCCCTGGGCCTCGCGGGCCGGCACGGCGGGGTGCGCGTGCCCCTGCTGGGACAGAAGTGGCTCAAGGGCCGCTTCCGTGCCCCCTACCTGCGCAACGCCGCCTGGGAGCGCGGCTGGGGCGTGGACACCGTGGAGACGGCCACCTCCTGGAGCAACGTGCCCCGCCTGCTCGCCGCCGTCGAGGAGTCCCTGCGCGGGGCCCTCGCGGACCAGGGCGAGCGGGCACTCGTCTTCACGCACCTGTCACACGTGTACCCAACGGGCTCCAACCTGTACACGACGTTCATCTTCCGGTTGGGGAAGGATGCCGAAGAGACCCATGCACGCTGGCTCGCGCTCAAGACCGCCGCCAGCCGCGCCATGGCCGCCCACGGCGGAACCATCAGCCACCAGCACGGCGTGGGCACGGACCACCGGCCCTGGTTGGAAGCGGAGAAGGGCGCCCTCGGCGTCTCCGCCATCCGGCAGATGCTGGGAGCATTCGATCCCACGGGCCTGCTCAACCCGGGCAAGCTCGTCTGAGCACAGGCAGTAGGGGGGAGTCGCCACACCATGTCCGCATCGACTGAACGAGAGACGCTCTGGGGAGCGCTGGCACGGCCCTGGGATTTGATCATCATCGGAGGCGGCATCACCGGCGCCTCCGTGCTGCGCGAGGCCACCCGCGCCGGGTTGAAGGCCCTGCTCGTCGAGCAGCGCGACTTCGCCTGGGGCACCTCGAGCCGCTCCAGCAAGCTCGTCCACGGAGGCCTGCGCTACCTCGCCAACGGGGATGTGCCCATGGTCCGCCAGTCCATCCGCGAGCGCCAGCGGCTCATGGCCGAGGGCAACGGACTGGTGGTGCCCCTCGACTTCATGCTCGCCAGCCACCCCAAGGAGGGCGGCAGGCACTGGCAGGGCCGCGCCGGCATCTTCGTCTACGAGCTGCTCACCGGCAGGTGGCCTCGCGGCAACCACGCCACCTCCCGGCTGCGCGAGCTGGAGCCCTCGCTCGTGCAAGAGGACGGGCTCATCGGCGTGCCCTATGACGAGGCCTGGGTCGACGACGCGCGGCTGGTGCTGCGCATCCTCCGCGAGGCCGTGGCGGAGGGAGGCTCGGCGCTCAACCACGTGCGCGTCACCGGCCTGCTCCGCGAGGAGGGCCGCGTCGCGGGCGTCGAGCTGATGGACACCGTGGGGCAGCGCTCCGCCACCGTGCGAGCCCGGGCCGTCGTCAACGCCACGGGCGTGTGGGCCGACTCGGTGCGCGCGCACCTGTCCGCGGCGCCCAGGCTGCGCCCGCTGCGCGGCAGCCACCTCGTCTTCTCGTCCCAGCGCTTCCCGCTCTCGCACGGCATCAGCTTCCGGCACCCGCGCGGCGACCGCTTCGTGTGCATCATGCCCTGGGAGGACTCCACGCTCGTCGGCACGACGGACCTGGATCACCACCCCTCGCTGGACCAGGAGCCCTCCATCTCCCCCGAGGAGGTGGCCTATCTCATGGAGGCGGTGGAGTCCCGCTTCCCCTCGCTGCGGCTCACTCTCGACGACGTGGTGTCGTGCTACTCCGGTGTGCGGCCCGTCATCTCCTCCGGCGCGAGCGACCCGTCCAAGGAGTCCCGCGAGCACCTCGTCCTCGAGGAGGAGGGACTCGTCACCGTCACCGGCGGCAAGCTCACCACCTGCCGCGCCATCGCGCACGATGCCCTGCGTGCCCTCCGGAGCCGGATTCCCGAGCTGGCCGCGTTGAAGCCGGAAGGGCCCTTCCTCGGCACGGCGCCCTCGCTGGACGACGCGCCCCTCTCGCCCAAGGCCCGCATGCGCCTGCAAGGGCGCTACGGAGCGGAGGCACCCGCGCTGGTGGCCGCGGCCCATCCCGGAGAGCTGGAGCCCGTCCCCGGCACCTCCACGCTCTGGGCGGAGCTGCGCTGGGCGGCCCGCAGCGAGAGCGTCGTCCACCTGGATGACCTGCTGCTGCGGCGCGTGCGGCTGGGGTTGCTGCTGCCCCGGGGTGGCACGGCGCACCTGCCCGCCATCCGCGCCATCTGCCAGCAGGAGCTGGGCTGGGACGATGCGCGCTGGGAGTCCGAGGCCCGCGCCTACCTGACGCTCTGGCACAGCCATTACGCGCTGCCCGAGCGTCCCCGGCTGTCCGCGGTGAACGAGGTCCGGCTCACCACGTCCCAGGCGAATCCGGTGCAACTGCGGACGGTGAACCTCCCAGGAGGCCCCGTCCACTACGCCGACCATGGCGGGAGCGGGCCCACGCTGGTGATGCTGCACGGCCTGGGCGGCTGCCATCTCAACTGGCTCCCCGCCGCGCCCCTGCTGACGAAGCACGCGCGGGTACTCGCGGTGGATCTCATCGGCTTCGGGCGCACACCCATGGCCGGGCGCTCCGTCGGCGTGGCGAGCCAGCGCGAGATGCTCCACCACTTCCTCACGGAGGTGGTGGGCGGGCCCGCGGTGCTGGTGGGCAACTCCTGGGGCGGGCTGGTGGCGCTCGCCCAGGCGGCGCAGGCGGCGGAGACCACGGCGGGACTCGTGCTCGTCAGCCCCGCGCAGCCGCCCCCGCGCGGCACGCGGTTGGATCCGGTGCAGGCCGGACGGCTCGTGCTGCACACGATGCCGGGAGTGGGCGAGTACATGGTGTGGCGCGATGGCAGGCGCGGCGGTGCGCGCGGCTTGTTCATGGACCTGCTCACCCTCGGGTGCGCGGACGTGCGGCGCGTCCCCCGGGAGGTGGTGGAGGAGAACACGGCCCTCGTCGCCGAGCGCATGGAGCGCATGCCCCTGGGCCACTCCGCCAGCTACCTGCGGGCCACGCGCTCGATGATCCTCACGCTCCTGGGCCGCGGCCGTTTCGAGTCCTGGGTGCGTGGCGTGCGTGCCCCCACCCTGCTGATGCATGGCAGGCAGGACCGGCTGGTGCCCGTGGCCTCCTCGGAGGCCCTGGCCGCCCTGCGTCCGGACTGGTGCTTCGAACCCATGGAGGACGTCGGGCACGTGCCCCAGATGGAGGACGCGCCCCGCTTCGTCGAGCGGATGGTGCGCTGGATGGACGAGACCAGGGCCGCGCCGCTCCCCAGCGCGCTCGCTGTTCGTCAGGCCTGACGGTCATACTCCGGCCGCCCCTCTGTCACGGTGTCGTCACACCCTTCTTGGGAAAGAGGCGGCAGAGGGGGCTTCGCACATGCCGTCCGCCACACCGTCCGAGCCGTTCCGCCGTCCTCGCACCAACAAGGCCATCGTCGCCTACATGGTGCTGGTGCACGGGCTCGCCGCTTCCGCTTTCTGGCTGCCCTGGCCGCCCTACGCGCTCCCCGTGGCGCTCGTCATGTACGTGAGCATCGGGCTCGGCACCACGGTGGGGCTGCACCGGCTGCTCAGCCACCGCGCCTTCCACTGCCCGCGCTGGGTCGAGTACGCGCTCGTCACCGTGGCCATGCTCACCGGCCAGGGCAGCCCGCTGCTCTGGGCCGCCACCCACCGCATCCACCACGTCCACACCGACCTTCCCCAGGACATCCACTCCCCGCTGCGCGGCTTCTGGTACTCGCACATGGGATGGATCCTCGATGACGACTCGACGGAGCCCGAGGCGTGGCGGACGTACTGCCGGGACCTCGCCAGTGACCCCTACTACCACTGGCTGGTGCGCTACCGGATGGTGCCCCAGGTGCTCGCGGTGGTGCTCTTCGGCGTGACGCTCGGCTGGAGCCTGGTGCCCGCCTGCTTCTTCCTGCCCGTGGTGTGCTGGATGCAGAGCACCTACTGCGTGAACTCCGTCTGCCACGTGAAGGCCTTCGGCTTCCGAAGCCACGACACGCGCGACCTCAGCCGCAACGTGTGGTGGGTCGCCGTGCTCGCGCTCGGCGAGGGCTGGCACAACAACCACCACGCCTTCCCCGGCTCGGCGCGGCACGGCCAGGGCTGGTGGCAGTTGGACCCGGGCTGGGCCTTCATCCGGCTGCTGCGCTGGCTCGGCCTCGCCTGGGACGTGCGGCTCCCCGGCCAGCGCGCTCCCGAGGCCCAGCAAGAAGCCCCCACGGTCTGAGACCCTTCCTTCCAGAGAGGCAACCCCATGCGGATCGCCGTCATCTCCACCTATACGCACCCGACCCGGCAGCGCATCAAGGAGCCGTCCATCATGCAGTCCTCGGTGCCCGAGCTCATCGCCGGGCTCTGCCCCGAGGACGCGGAGATCGAGCTCTACAACGAGAAGGAGACGGACATCCCGCTCGACCGGGACTGGGATCTCGTCTTCTTCTCGTACCTGCACTCCTATTACGAGCACACCAAGGTGCTCTCCACGCTCTTCCGCCAGCGCGGCATCGTGACGGTGGCGGGCGGGCGGCACGCGAGCCACTTCCCCGACGACTGCGAGAAGTACTTCGACGCCGTCATCACCGGCGAGCCCGAGCCCAACGTCCCCGCGCTCGTGGCGGACTTCCAGAAGGGGGAGCTGAAGAAGCGCTACGAGCTGAAGTCCAAGGGCGTCACGGACATCCGGCCGTACCGTTACGATCTCATCGACTTCTCGCACAACAAGGTGCGCCTGCCCGGCATCGAGGCCTCGCGCGGCTGCCCCTTCAGCTGCAACTTCTGCGTGCTCACCGGGCACGAGCGCTACCGCTACCGCCCCGTCCCCGACGTCATCCACGAAATCCAGACGCGCATGCGCTGGAACAAGAACTTCCTCGGGCTGATGGATGACGCGTTCGTCTTCCTGGACAACAACCTGGGTGGCTCGCCCAAGTACCTGCGCGAGCTGTGCGAGGCGCTCCTCCCGCTGAAGAAGACCTGGGGCTGCGCGCTCACCTTCAACGTGCTCAAGGACGAGGCGCTGGTGAAGCTGATGGGCCGCGCCGGCTGCCGCTACATCTACACCGGCCTGGAGTCGCTCAACCCCGACTCCATCGAGGCCATGAACAAGGGCCAGAACAAGCTGTCCGAGGTGAACGCCGTCATCCGGCGCGCGTTCTCCAGCGGCATCCTGCTGTCCTTCGGGCTCATCGTCGGCTCGGACGGAGACACCAACGCGTACCTGGAGAAGGTGCCCCAGTACCTCGCGGACCTGCGCTACTTCTCCATCACCTTCCTGGGCATCGTCAGCCCCTACCCGGAGACGCCCTTCTTCCGCGAGGTGGCCTCCGAGGGCCGCCTGCTGCCCGGCACCATCAGCCGCGACTATGACGGCTACACGCTGTGCCACCGTCCGAAGAACCTGCACCCCTCGGAGGTGGTGGAGCACTTCCAGCGGCTGTGCCACACGCTCGGCAGCTTCTCCAACATCGCCCGGCACTACGGGTCCAAGCTGGCGATGAGCGACCTGCCCCGCTACCGCAGCACCATCCTCTTCTCGGGGCCGGAGATCCTGAGCATCCGCAACCCGGTGAAGAACACCGCACGGCGCTACATCGCCGGGATGGACCCCATCGAGGCGTGGGATGCGCAGCAGATGGTGCGGCTGGGACTCGAGCCCCAGCGCATCGGCCCGCCGGGCTCCGTGGCCCTGGCGGGCTGAGCCGCGGACGGACTACTTGCCGCCGGGCCAGCCGGGGGGCTCGGGGTACTCATGGAGAGGCCGGGCATGCCCTCCTGGATGGACTCCAGGCAGGCAGGCAGCGCCTTCCAACACGTGACGGCCCTCTCACGTCATACCCCGGATTGTGAGAATATACGCATCCCCCTGGTGTTGGTTTGACTTCAAAGTGGATCGACCATCACCGTTCACTCCGATAGAGTCGGGAGCCATGAATTTCGTGAGCCGGAAGCTGTGGATCGTCGGAGGAATGAGCCTGGCGCTGAGCGCGTGTGCGGCGAAGAAGGTGGCGCCGATGCAGCAGTACAGCCTGGGCATGGCCCGTGCGGACTACCGGGACTACATGGGAGCCCAGGCCAACATCTGTGACTCGGAGCCCCGCTGGCTGGCGGACGAGCTGAGCGCGATGAACGGCCTGATGACGCGCTTCCTGTCCTCGACGGAGCAGGTGAGCAACCCGCAGTCGGTGGATTACGCCCAGTCCGTGGAGCTGATCAAGGAGGCGTCGGGCTCGCTGGAGAAGGTGCTGACGGTGCACCAGGGCAACCTCCAGGCGCTGCAGAAGTGCGGCTTCGCGAAGTCCGGGGCGTTCCCGGACATCACCAAGCGCGGCACGGCGCTGATGGAGCAGTCGCGGGCGCGGCTGGCGGAGGGCGCCCAGCTCATCGCCCTGGAGGAGGCGCAGCGCAAGTGGCTGGAGGGGGCGCCGCAGCGGGAGCAGACGGCACGCCAGACGTGGTGCGCGAAGACGCCCGAGGTGGGCAGTACCGACCTGTACTACGCGCGCAAGTACATCGACGGCAGCACCGAGTGGCTCTTCTGCGATGGCCACGTCGTCCAGTCCTCCAAGGGAGGCGAGCCGTCGCTGCTCTCGCCCGAGGGCCTGAGCTGGAGGGATCGCCGCAAGGTGAAGCCGCCGCGCTACCTCGAGGCGGCCCAGAGCTACCCGGTGGAGGAGATGGACAAGCAGCCGGCGAGCCTCGCGGACCTGAAGCCTCCCGCTCCCGCGCCCGCGCCCACCGAGAGCACGGCCGCGGGCGGGAACTGAGCCCCGGCGCTACGGCGCGTACGTCACCACCAGGTGGTTGGCGGTGAGCACCATCCGGCGCGGCACGGCGTTGCCGCCCTGGAGGGTGAGATCGAAGGCGAAGGGCAGGCGCAGCACGCGCTCGTTCATGGCGTTGCGCAGCATGCCCTCCGCCTGGCCGTTGGAGTTGCTCTTGAGCTTCGTGCGCGAGGCATGGGCCCGGGCCACCAGGGCGTTGCCGCCGCTCAGGGACAGCTCCACCACGAAGTCCGCCACCACGCCGGAGGCCACGCCCGAGGTGAACTTGCGGACCTCGGCCTGGTAGGCCTTGGGGACGCTGCCGGTGTAGCGGATGTTCTCGCCCCGCATCTCGGCCCGGCAGGTGAGCGTGTTGAGCGGGCCGAAGCGCACGTCGGTGATGCGCTCGATGATGACCTCGCCCTGGAGCTTCTGATCGAAGTTGCGCGCGGCCATCCGCATGGGCAGCAGCTGCGAGGCCATCTGCTCCAGGGCGGCGGGCGTGTAGTACATGGAGAAGGAGCGCCCCGTCTTGCCGGGCGAGCGCAGCTCCTCGGTGTACTGGGAGACGGACTGGAGGGCCCGGTCGAGCGCCTCCTTCTCCTCGGTGAGGCGCTGGTGGTCCCGCTCCGCCGAGCGCAGCCGCGTGGCGGGGTTCGTGGCACAGCCGGCGCCCGAGAGGGCCCACAGCACCAGGAGGCCCAGGGAGAGGGCCCTCATGGACCCACCACCTTGCAGGTGCCCTGGGACACGCGCCAGGCGCCCGCCGTGCGGGGCGCGGCGAAGGTGGCCGTCATGCGGTGGAGCTGGCCACGAAGCTGGAACCGGGCATGGACGGCTCCTGATTGGGGCAGCCCCTGCACCTGCGCGTTGGCCGGAGCCACGCCCGCGCAGCCCAGGTTGCTCAGCCTGGCGGCGCCCTCCGCCTGCGCCACCACCTGGTAGGACTGCTGGAGCTCGGCCCTCTTGCGATCCAGCTCCGCGCGAAGCTCCGCGTTGCGCGCCTCCAGCTCGTCCGCGCGCCGCTCCGTGGCGGAACCCGAGGAAGCGCGCGAGCCGCTCCTGCCTGAAGCACACCCGGCCGCGCACAGCGCGAGCACGGGCAACCAACACCAGCGGGACATGTTCATGGTCCCGCCAGGGTACCACCACCCCTCACCCGCCCAGACGGGACAGGCGCTCGGCGAGGCGTGCATCGCCCCCGGCATCCAGGGAGCGCAGCAGGGCCGGCAGCGAGCTGCCTCCCGCGGCCAGGTGCCCCTCGAGGTGCGGGCGCAGCGTGCTCCAGCGCTTCTCCCAGCCCTCTCCCGAGGCACGGGGGCGCTCCTCCAGCAGCGAGCCCAGGCGCAGCGCCAGCTCGGGCTCCCCGAGCACCTCGGCCTGGCGGGACAGCAGCCCGATGGCGGCCTGGGCCGGCGCACCGGCGGGAGCCCGCTTCCACTGCTCCAGCGTCCGGAGGAAGGCCGAGGCGTCCAGCTCGGACAGCAGCTCCAGGGCCACCCACAGCGGCAGCCGCGGCTCGCCCCGGGGCGCCAGCACCTTCGCCATCAGCGACGTGAACACCGGGTCCAGGGCGGCGTGGCTGTCCGGGTCCACGCCCCCGAGCGCCCGGAGCGCGCGCCTCGCCCGGCGGGCCTGGAGCGCCACCTTCCAGCTCCGCCCTCCCACCCGCGAGTCGAGCGCGGTGAGCGCCTCGGCGGCCACCGTCACCTGAGCGGCGGTGGGCTTGCCCCCACGCACCCGGGGAGGCAGCGAGAGCTTCGGAGCGGCGGCGGCGGTGCCCTTCGCCCCCTTCTCCCCCTTGGCAGCCGGGGCGGACCCGGCGGACACCTCGTGGTAGCCCTCGCGCAGCTTCTCGGCCACCTTGCGCTCGTACTCGCGCCGGGCGCCCTCCTCGTCGGAGAACTCCTTCTCCTTGCGCTGCCCGTCGGTGCCCAGCCGTCCGTACACCACGATGAAGGTGTGGCCCTGGACCTCGGCCATCCAGAACTTCGCGCTGGTGCCCTCGACGAATTCGAACCTGCGCATGGTGCTGCCCCTCCCGTACCGGGTGTGCGGATGCGGGCCGGACGCTACTACGACACGGCCCCACCCGTGCGGCCGGAGCGTTAGCATCCCCCGCATGATTCGTTCAGCCACCCCCGCGGATGTCCCCGCCATCGCCCGGCTCATCCGGGCCCTGGCCGAGTACGAGAAGCTGTCCCATGAAGTCGTCCTGCGCGAGGAGGACCTGAACCAGCACCTCTTCGGCGAGCGGCCCTACGCCGAGGTCGTCCTGGCCGAGGACGGCGGGCAGGTGGTGGGCTTCGCCCTCTTCTTCCACAACTACTCCACCTTCCTCTCCAAGCCGGGCATCTACCTGGAGGACCTCTTCGTCCTGCCCGAGCAGCGCGGCCGGGGGCACGGCAAGCGCCTGTTGTCGCACCTGGCGAAGCTCGCCGTGGAGCGGGGCTGCGGGCGCTTCGAGTGGTCCGTGCTGGACTGGAACACCCCCTCCATCGAGTTCTACAAGTCCTTCGGCGCGGTGCCGATGAACGAGTGGACGGTCTTCCGTGTCACGGGGGACGCGCTGGAGCGGCTGGCCCGGGCGGCTTGAGCCCGGTTGCCCTCCATCCGGCCTGCCGCGGAGCGTCGCCGCGCATTGATTGCCGAATCGGTGAGACGATCCGTTCTCGCGTCCACGCGGGCGTGACATCCTGCGTGGGAGCAGCGTGGTAGCGAGGCCGCATGACGTCCTTCGATGACAAAGAGCGCCGCACCCTCGTGGGTGAGGGTGACGAGCGGCGCACGCTCGTGCCCGAGGAGCCCCGGCACACGGTCGTGACGGACGACCGGCGCACGGTGAACATCGGCACGGGGGACGTGAAAGGGCCTGGCTCCGGCGCCCTACCCCATGAGGCACCCACGCTCGGCCGGGGGACGCCCCTGGACCGGTACGTGGTGTTGGAGCCCCTGGGCGAGGGCGGCATGGGGATGGTGTACGCCGCGTACGACTCGGTGCTGGACCGGAAGGTGGCGCTGAAGCTGCTGCCGCCCGGAGATCCGGACGGAGGCCCCGAGGTGTCCTCGGGCCGGGCCCGGCTGCTGCGCGAGGCGCAGGCCATGGCCCGGCTGTCCCATCCCAACGTGGTGGCCATCTACGACGTGCACCAGCACGACGCCCAGGTCTTCATGGCCATGGAGCTGGTGGACGGCCAGACGCTGCTGCAGTGGGAGCGGGAGAAGCCGCGGAGCTGGAGGGAGCTGCTCACCGCCTACCTGGCCGCGGGCCGGGGACTGGCCGCCGCGCACGCCGCGGGGCTCGTCCACCGCGACTTCAAGCCCACCAACGTCCTGGTGGGCAAGGACGGCCGCGTCCGGGTGACGGACTTCGGCCTGGCGCGCCCGCACAACGCTCCCGCGGAAGCTCGGGGCCGACGTGCCGGCCCAGGACACCGGCCCCATCAAGGGGCACAGCCTGCTGGAGCTGAACCTGACGCAGCGGGGCGCGGTGATGGGCACGCCGGCCTACATGGCGCCCGAGCAGTTCCGCGGCGCCACCGCGGACGCGCGCAGCGATCAGTTCTCCTTCGCCGTGTCGCTGTGGGAAGCGCTCTACGGCGTGCGCCCCTTCGAGGGCACCTCTCCCAGCGAGCGCAGGGAGAACGTGCTGGCCGGGCGCATCAACCCCCCGCCGTCCTACTCCAAGGTGCCGCCCTGGGTGATGCGCGCCCTGCTGCGCGCCCTCGACACGGCGCCGGAGGCCCGCTACCCCTCGCTGGACGCACTGCTGGCCATCCTGGAGAGGGACCCGGCCCGGATGCGCCGCCGCGGGCTGGCGGCCGCGGGGCTGAGCCTGCTGGTCATGGGCTCGACCGCGCTGGCCTGGTCCTCCTGGCACCAGCGCCGGGCGCAGCTGTGCACCGGAGGCCCGGAAAAGCTGGTGGGCATCTGGGACGTGCCGCGCAAGACGGCCATCGAGAAGGCCTTCTTCGCCACGGGCCGGGACTATGCCCGTGACACCTGGGTGCGCGTGCGCGAGGCGCTCGACGTGTACACCCAGGAGTGGCAGGCGATGCACCAGGACACCTGCGCGGCCACCCGCATCCGGGGCGAGCAGTCCGAGGCCGTCATGTCCCTGCGCATGGCGTGCCTGGAGGGCCGCCGGCAGGAGCTGGCCGCGCTCACCGAGGTCTTCACCGACGCGGACGAGACGGTGGTGGAGAAGGCCATCTTCGCCACCAGCTCGCTGCGGCGCCTGTGGGGCTGCGCGGACGTGGAGGCGCTCATGTCCGAGGTGAAGCCGCCCGAGGACGCCACCACCCGCCGCTCGGTGGAGGCCGTCCGCGCGCAGCTCGCCCGCGTCAAGGCGCTCACCGAGGCCGGCAAGTTCAAGGAGGCCCTGGAGCTGGCCACGGAAGTCGCGCAGCGGGCGCCCACGCTGGGCTACTCGCCGGTGCATGCCGAGGCGCTCTTCATGCAGGCGTGGGTGCAGATCATCTCCGGGGAGAACAAGGGCGTGCCGCCGCTGCTCACCGAGTCGCTGTGGCTGGCGCACGCCTCGCGGCACGACACCATCGCCACCTCGGCCACCGTGCGGCTGATGGGCTACTACAACCAGCGGGGCCCGGTGGAAGAGGCCAGCCGCTGGCAGGCCTTCGCGCAGGCCTCGCTCGACCGGCTGGGAGAGAACGGGGAGCTGCGGGCCATCTACCACAACAACCGGGGCCTGGCCTTCTACCAGCAGGGCAACTTCCCCGAGGCGTACGAGTCCTTCGACAAGGCCTTCGCCCTGGCGGAGCAGACGCTCGGCCCGGCGCACTCGATGACGCTGCGCTACGCGAGCAACTCGCTGGCCGCGCTGGGCAACCTGGACCGCATGGACGAGTCACTGCGGGCCCTGGAGACGCTCGTCTCCGTGGGGGAGCGGAACCTGGGTCCGCTGCACCCGTTCCTCGTCCACCCGATGATGAACCTGTCGAACACGTATGTGATGCAGGGGCGGCTGTCCGACGCGCGCCGCATCCTCGACCGGGTGCGGGAGATCGTGAAGCGGGCCTTCCGCTCCAACTCGGAGGAGTGGGCGAACTACCACCTCTCGGCGGGCGAGCTGGACAGCGAGCAGGGGCGGGACGCCGAGTCGCTGGAGCACTACGAGGAGGCCGCGCGCCAGTTCCGGACGCTCACGGGCCCGGAGAGCGCGGAGGCGTTGCAGTCCCTGGTGCGGGTGGCCGAGGCCCAGATGGCGCTGGAGCGGCTGGGACAGGCCCAGCAGACCTTCCAGCAGGTGCTGGAGCTGACGAAGAAGGAGCCATCGCAGCAGCACCACATCCACACGCAGACGCTGAGCGGACTGGCGACGCTGCACGCGGTCCGGGGCCAGCATGACAAGGCGCTGCGGCTGCGGCAGCAGGTGCTGGAGCTGCGCGAGCGGTTCCTGGGAGCCGATCACTTCAACACGTCGCTCATCCGCATGGACATCGCCAACAGCCATCTCGAGATGGGCCAGCCGGCGAAGGCGCTCGCGCTGTTCGAGCAGGTGCGGGCCCTGTTCGAGAAGACGGCGGACCTGGAGTCGCCGGTGGGAGCGCTGCTGATGGCGGGCAAGGGCGAGGCCCTGCGCAAGCTGGGCAAGGCCTCGGAGGCCATTGCCCTGCTGGAGAAGGCGCTGCAGATCGTCGGGAACCACAAGGGCCGCCCGGAGTACCAGGCCACGGTGCAATCCGCGCTGGCCCGGTCGCTGAAGGACACGGGGCAGCAGCCGGAGCGGGTCCTGAAGCTGGCCACGGCGGCGCGAGCCACCTATGCCCGGACGCCCATCCTCCGCGCGAACGAACTGGCCCAGCTCGACACGGTGCTGAAGCGGTACGAGCCGAAGACGGCCCCCAACGCCCTGGCGCTTCCCGCGCCGCCGTAAGCACCAACCCAGGGAGGGTTCCGGCCGCGAGGGGGTGCAACTGGTCCGATGGTCGGACCAGTCTGAAGGGAGCGCGCCAACCACCCCTCTCCCTTCGGGAGAGGGACGGGGTGAGGGTGCCCGGGCCCCAGGTTGGACCCGTGCCCCCTCCGAGAACCGCGAGTCAGACCTTGGCCACCTGGCGCAGATCCGCGGTCGGAGCGAACCCCGGCGCACGGCGGTGCTTGGAGGCCTGCTCGTAGGCGAAGGCGAGACGCAGAAGCACGGGCTCGCTCCACGCACGGCCGATGAAGGAGACACCCACGGGCAGACCGGCCACATAACCAGCGGGGACGGTGATGCTGGGGTAGCCGGCGACGGCGGCG
Organism: Archangium gephyra; assembly: GCF_049060025.1. GTDB lineage: Bacteria > Myxococcota > Myxococcia > Myxococcales > Myxococcaceae > Archangium > Archangium gephyra_A. Next base: position 9,249,384 of record NZ_JBMEQQ010000002.1, on the reverse strand, counting down.
GGCGACGAGCTGCTGCCCAGCCAGTGGTCGCCGTTCACCAGGTCGATGAAGCCCGCCGGAGCCTGGGTCGGAGCGACGAGGGCATCGAGCTTGTGCTTCGCCATGACGGCATCGATGCCCTGCTCGCGCGACAGCTTCCGGCAGGCCGCGAGGGCCTTGAGGTACTTCTTGTCGGTGAGGGGCCCCTTCTCCTGGGCCTTGAGGAAGAGCTCCTGGCCGAACCAGGGGAGCTCGGTGTCGCGGTGCTCCTCGTTGAAGCGGATGAGGTCCGCGAGCGTCTTCAACCGGGTCCTGTCCCCGAGCCCGGCGAGGTACGCCTCGATGTCCGCCTTGAAGTCATAGAGGAGCACCTCCATCTCCGGCTCATCCAGCTTCGAGGCGGTGGGGATGTTGGCCTCATCGACGATGACGGCGCCCTGCGCCTTCATGAGCTCGAGCGCCTGCGCGACGAGCTTATCGGTGGCGGGGTGGTAGCCGAAGAAGCGCTCGCGAGGAACGCCGATGCGGGCGCCCTTCAAACCATTCGGGTCGAGGAACCGCGTGTAGTCCGCGTGCGCGTGGCCCTTGCTCGAGGCGGTCACGGTGTCGGCCGGATCAATGCCCGCGAGGACGCTCAGGAGCGCGGCGGCATCGGCCACGGTGCGCGTCATGGGGCCGGCGGTGTCCTGGCTGTGCGAGAGGGGGATGATGCCCGAGCGGCTCACGAGCCCGAGGGTGGGCTTGAGGCCGACGAGCGAGCTCGCGGCCGAGGGAGAGACGATGGAGCCATCCGTCTCGGTGCCGACGGACACGGCGCAGAAGTTGGCGGCGGTGGCGGCGCCGGAGCCCGAGCTGGAGCCCGAGGGCGTCCGGTCGAGGGCGTAGGGATTGCGGCACTGGCCACCGCGCCCGCTCCATCCGCTGGAGGAGTGCGTGGAGCGGAAGTTGGCCCACTCGCTGAGGTTCGTCTTGCCGAGGATGACGGCGCCCGCGGCGCGCAGCCGCTCCACGATGAAGGCGTCGCGCGAGGGGACGGCGCCCACGAGGGCGAGGGAGCCGGCGGTGGTCTGCATCTTGTCCGCCGTGCCGATGTTGTCCTTGATGAGGACGGGGATGCCGTGCAGCGGGCCGCGAGGCCCCTTCGCCTTGCGCTCCTCATCGAGCGCCGTGGCGATGGCGAGGGCATCCGGGTTGAGCTCGATGACGGACTTGAGCGGAGTGTCGCCCTGGCGATCCAGCTCCTGGATGCGCGCGAGGTAGCGCTCGGCGAGGCCGTGAGCGGAGTGGCGTCCCGACTGCATGGCGGCCTGGAGCTCGGAGACGGTGGCCTCCTCGAGCTCGAAGGAGCCGACGCTGGGAGCGGGAGCGGGAGCGGGAGCGCGCGCGGCGTTCCCCGGGGAGGGCTGTGCATGGACATCCAGGGCGGCCAGCGTGCTGGCGGCGGCGGCGCCACCGAGGAGCGCGCGGCGGCTCAGGCCCTGGGAGTTTCCGGGAGGAGGAGTGGGCTTCTTCATGGAGGGCGCCGAGTACAACAGCGGACGCGGGCGGCCACAACCCCGCCCACACCTTCCGTGCGAGACCGGGAGGGCGGCGAGCACCGCCCTCCCAGGCCCTCGACGAGGGGAACGCGGGTTACAGCGTCGTCAGGCCGTAGTACTCGGCCGACGCCTGGCCGGTGTTGCTCACGCCGCCCACCGCGAGCACCGTGCCGTCGCCGAGCAGGGTGGCGGTGTGCTGGTAGCGGTCCACATTCATGGCCGCCGTCACGCGCCACGTGCCCGTGGCCGGGTCATAGAGCTCGGACGTCGTCATGATGCCCGTGAGCGGGTGGTAGCCACCGGCCACCAGCACCCGGCCATCCGGGAGCACGTTGGCGGTGTGGAACTGGCGCGGGGAGCCCATGCCGCCCGAGACCGACCACGTGTTGCGGGCCGGGTCATACACCTCCGCCGAAGCACTCAGCGCCACGTCCAGGCCCGCGCCACCCGCGACCAGCACCTTGCCGTCGGGCAACAGGGTGGCGGTATGGGAAGCGCGGCCCGTGCCCAGGCCCGTCACGGCCGTCCACCTCCCGGTCGCCGGGTCATACAGCTCCGCGGAGGAGAGCGGGTGGCCGGAGGCATCGCCGCCGCCCGTCACCAGCACCTTGCCGCCAGGCAGCAGGGTCATGGTGTGGAAGGCGCGAGCCGTGTTCAGCCCACCAGTAGAGGACCAGGTGTTGGTGGCCGGGTCATACAGCTCGGCCGAGGCCAGCGTGGCGCTGTCGTACTCACCGGTGCGGCCACCGGCCACCAGCACCTTGCCGTTGGGCAGCAGGACCGCGCTGTGGTGATAGCGCTGGGTGTTGAGGATGCCCGCGGGCTTCCACTTCCCCAGGGCCGGCACGTACACCTCGGCGGTGGCGCTGGTGATGGGGCACACCCCACCGCCCGCGATGAGCACCCGTCCGTCCTGAAGCCGGGTGGCCGTGTGGCCCCGGTGCGAGCCCAGGGTGTTGCCCGTGGCGGACCACGTCCGGGTCTTCGGGTCGTAGACCTCCGAGGTGGTGTTGAAGCCACCGGCCACCAGCACGCGGCCATCCTCCAGCAGCGTGGCGGTGTGGAGCAGCCTCGGCAGGGCCATGCTGCCCGTCAGGCTCCAGCCACCGCCCCGGTCCTCGCACGAGCCGGAGGCGCCCGGAACGACCGTGACCGTACGGGACGCGCGGCCCACGTTGCCGGAGCCGTCCTTCGCCGAGTACGTGAGGGCATAGGTGCCAGCCACGCGGGTGTTGACGGAGCCGGAGACGGTCACCGCGGCCGACAGGTCCCCGTAGCACCGGTCGGTGGCCACCGCGCCCGGCTCGACGTAGGGCTTGCCACACTCGAGCGTCACCGAGGAGGAGCCCACCAGCGACACCTCGGGGGCCAGGGTGTCCCTCACCGTCATGGTGAAGGAGCAGGAGGCGACGTTGCCGCCTGGATCCTGGGCGAAGTGCGTGAACGTCTCCGTCTGGCCCACGATGACGGCGGGACCCGTGGTGGGGCCGCCGAAGATCGCACTGCAGTTGTCGCTGAAGCGCGAGACGGGGGCGTTGAGAATGGTGTGACGGTTGCCAGCGCACTCGGCCACGATGTTGTCCGGACAGGTGATGGCCGGCGGCGTGGTGTCCGCGACGGTCACCGTCCCCGCGCAGCTCGACAGCAGGCCGGACGGGTCCAGGCACGTCAGCCCCACGAGGTGCGAGCCCAGGCCCAGGGAGCCGACGAGCCCCTGGGTGCACTGCAGCGCGTCTCCATCCGGATCATACGAGCCGTCATTGACGGAGGGGACCACGGCGCTGCAGGTGGGTCCGGCCGGAAGGGTCACATCCTTGCACTTCGCCACCGGCGCACGGTTGACGGCGACGGACCGGCAGGAAGCGCTGCACGCGCCGGAGCCATTGGCCGCACCGGTGTCGCACTGCTCGCCCGGGTCCAGCGTGCCGTCACCGCACCAGCGCAGGCGGCACACGGACGAGCAGAGCGTGCCCGGCACGCCGTTGCTGGCGCCGGTGTCACACTCCTCGGGGTACTGCACCACGCTGTCGCCGCAACGCACGGGCGTGGCACCGCGAGCCAGGATGTAGGGCACCCCGTGCGAGCCGTCCGCGAAGTCCAGCGAGCCCGGCAGGCGCGCGCCGTACAGCGGATCCCTCGCGATGGCGAGCGGGGTGAAGTTGGCGGCCGGGAAGGAATCGAAGGCCTCGTGCACGGAGCAGGCCCACTTGGACAGGAGGGTGTCCGTCAGGCCCGTCAGCGCCGGGTGCGAGGCCACGATGTGCGCGTCGTCGTAGCAACCCACGCCCGTCACCGAGAAGGCGCCGAACGGCTCCAGCACCGGCACCGGCGTCCTGGGCTCGGCGTCGTGGTAGTAGCAGCTCAGGTTGATATACGCGCCCGTCCTGCCCTCCTGCGCGGCGGCGAACTGGACGGCGTTCTTCGTGACCTGATCCTTGTAGTGGTACACCGGATCCGTGCCCATGATGATGACGTTGCCGTCCACCACGGGGCCCCAGATGGCGCGGCTCTTCGACGCCGCGGAGATCAGACTCAGGCTGCCGCTGCACGTGGCATCCCCGAGGATGATGGCGCGGTAGCCCGCGAAGTCCGCCGAGCTCTTCGCGGCCCAGGCAGCATCGGAGACGACCTCCACCGTGTAGCCCAGGTTCCGGGCGGCCACCGCCTCCACGCTGCTCGTGCCACCCGTCACCGTCGCCGCCAGGATGAGCACCTTGTGGGTGCTGCCCAGTCCCCGCGGGCTCGTGCTCACGCTGTCCGAGTCCAGTGGCAGCTCGCCGCCACAGGCCGCGAGCCACAGCGCGCTCAGGGCCATCAGCATCCGGTAGCGGAGGCCGCTCCAGCTCTTCGGGGGGTTCTCAGACCGCATGGGTTCCCTCATGGTTCGGACGCGCCGCTCTGTGGCCAGCCGCCGCCTCGTTCCCGGCACTCCCGTCGGGGTCCAGGACAGCCGGAGCAGGCGGGCGGCGCAGTTGTACACCAGCGCTCGGGGCGGAAGACGCGGGGGCCTGCCCTGGATTCGAGGGCAAAGAAGAAATCCGGGTGAAGGCGGGGGCCGGCGAGGCCGGGAGCCGCTCCTGGAGCCCCTGGAGAGCGGGCAGGCGGCACCGGGCCCGCCGCTTGTTCCCCCCCGAACACATGCTCAGCTTTCGGGGGCGATGAAGACCTCACAGATGATTCCGGCCTGGGTCCTGTTCCTGCTCACTCCGATGATGGCGCTCGCGCAGATGGCGCCTCCCACGGACAGTCAGCGGGTGGACCAGTACGTCTCGAGCAGCCCGGCGCTCTGGTACTGGGTGGCGGTGCTCGTGGTGGCGGCGGCGGCCTTCGCCGTGGTGTCCGTCCGCCTGTCCAGGCGCAGGCAGCCGCCCCATCGTCCGAGCATGCCCTGACGCGGCTCAGCGCGCGTCCGCGGCCGTCTTGGTCTGGCCCTGCTTGCCCGCGGGGAGATCCGGAATGAGGAGGATCTCGATGCGGCGGTTGCGGGCGCGGCCCTTGGGCGTGGCGTTGCTGGCCACGGGCTTCGTGTCGGCATGACCCGCGGCCACCAGCTTGCCCGGGGGCACACTGGCACTCTCCCCGAGGAAGCGCACCACGTTCACCGCGCGCGCCACCGACAGCTCCCAGTTCGTCGGGAAGGTGGCCGCCAGCCGCTGCGAGGGCGGCGCGTCATCCGTGTGGCCCGACACGAGGATGGAGCGGTTCTCCACCTTGGAGAGCACCGCGCCCAGCCGCGCCAGCACCTCGCTCCCGCGCGGCGACAGGCTCGCCTCGCCGGAGTCGAAGAGAATCTTGTCCACCAGGTCCACCTGGATGCGGCCCTCGGCCTGCGACAGGCGGATCTCCCCGTCGGTGATCTCCGCCTTCAGCTTCTGCTCGATGTCCTCGTAGGTGGCCTTGAGCCGGGCGAGCTCGGCGTCCTTCTCCTGCACGGCCTGCTGAAGCTGCTCGCGCTCGGTGGACAGCCGGGTGCGCTCGTCCTCGAGCGCCGTGAGCTTCTGGTCCTTCGCCACGAGCTGCTGCGAGAGCTGCTCCTCCAGCGCCTTGCGCGCCTGCTCCGTGCTCACCGTCAGCGCACGGGCGTCCGCGGCCGCCTTCTCCGCCGCCTCCGCGCGCTCCTTCTGCATCGAATACGCGCCATAACCGAGGTAGCCCGCGACACCGGCGAGCAGCACCACCGCCGCCGTCACCAGCCACGGAACCCAGGGCTTCGAACCACCACCCTCACCCCGGGGGCCAACCCCCTTCGCATACACCGTCTTGTCGGAATCTCCAGGCATGGCGCGCAAGCTAGAAGCCCCGCCCGGTGCGCCTCAAGGCGGTGCAGGTGCGCCCAGGTGTCTGGAGGTGCAACGTTCCACTGATGGCGGAGCGCCCACCGCTCCACGCCGCGCGGTTACAGCCAGGGGCACGAAGTTTCAGGCCAGGGGTCCGCTCGCCGAGCGCAGGGCCTCGATGAGCTCGCCGGCGGAGATCGGGTGGCCCTGCCCCTCGGGGGTGAAGAAGATGCCCACCGGCATCCCCTCCTCCTCGAGCTGAGGCAGCACGTTCTCCAGCAGCTCCTGCAGCTTGATGGCGCGAGGCTGGAAACCGGACCACAGGCGGGTGGCGCACATGGCGGCGAACTCGGGCGCGGGCCAGAGCGGAAGCACGTCCCGCCCGGAGTCGTCGAGCGCGAGCGCCCAGCCCTCGCCATCCAACCCCCAGACCTCGCCGGACTCGGCCACGCGCTGAAGGAAGTACGCGTAGCGGCGCGCGGCGGGCAACCGCAGCACGGCCTGCATGCGCTCCTGGCTCTGCTCACTTTCCATGGGTCCTCCCAAGGGTCGAAGGATGGCGGGCCGGTCCGACATGGGACGCGCCACCGGTCACCTGGCCCACGAGCGCGGCCACCTCCTCGGCGCATCCCCAGGAGAGTGTCACGCCCGCTCCGCCATGTCCGTAGTTGTGGAGGACGTGACGTCCTCCCACCTGCTCCAGCTCGAGGCGCACGGCGGGCCGTCCGGGCCGCAGCCCCACGAGGTGCTGCAACACATGGAGCCGGGTGCCCGCGGGCAGCAACCGCGCCGCGCGCGCGAGGATGGCCTCGGCCTGCGCCGGGTCCGGTTCGAGCGCCCAACTCCCCTCCACGGCCGTGCCGCCGAGGATGCAGTCGTCGATGCGGGGAATGAGGTAGGTCATGCCCCGCGCCTCGTCCTGCTCATCGAGGAGGAAGCGCTCCAGCGGCAGCGGCGCCACGCGGAGCACCTCCCCGCGGATGGGGAAGAGCGTCTCGTCCCCCAGCAGGGCGCGCGACCCCAGGCCGGTGCAGTTGACCACCAGCGGAGCCACCTCCCAGGCCTCGTCGAGCGAATGCACCTCGCGCTGGAGGATGGAGCCGCCGAGCCCGCGGAAGCGCTCCAGCAGGTACGGGAGATAGCGCCGCATGTCGATGACGGGGGCCTCGAAGACGAAGCCATCCACGAAGCCCGGGAGCAGCTCGGCCGGAGTGACGCGGCGGAAGCCGGGCACGCTCGGGGACCACCACGGATCAGCAGCGGGCCACAGCAGGAGCTCCGTCCCGAGGACGCGCCGCACGCCGGTCTCGGGCTGCGCGGCGAGCACGCACAGCTCCTCGAGGGTGCGCGCGGCCCAGGCGGTGACACGCTCCTGGGGGAAGGCGCGGTACGGGTACCAGACGGCCGCCGCGACATCGGACGTGGTGTGCGGAGGAAGCTCGCGCGCCCAAATCTCCACCGGGTGACCGGCTTCGAGCAGCCGGACACCACAGGACAGGCCAGAGACTCCACAGCCAAGGATGACGACGCGCATGGGAGACAGGGGGGCAACTCCCAGTTCTATCGCGGAAGGGCCCCGGGAAGTGAATGCCCCCCCGCTGAATCCGGAACCGGGGCGGTGCGGCTATCCTCCCGACGCGATGCCTTCCCCACTCATCAGCCTGCTGACGGACTTCGGCTTGACGGACACCTACGTGGGCCAACTGAAGGCGGCGCTCCTGCGGGTGTGTCCGGGAGCGGTGCTCGTGGACCTCACGCATGAGGTACCCGCACAGGACGTGAAGGCGGGAGCGTTCCTGCTGTGGAGCGCGGTGGAGGCCTTCCCCGTGGGCTCGCTGCATCTGGCGGTGGTGGATCCGGGCGTAGGCTCGACGCGACGCGCCGTGGCGGCGAGGGCACGACGGGGAGACGTGCTGGTGGGGCCGGACAACGGACTGCTGGTGCCAGCGCTGGAGCAGCTCGGGGGACTGGACGCGGCGGTGGAGCTGAGCGCGCCGGAATACTGGGGCCCGAGGCAGTCGAGGACCTTCCAAGGACGGGACGTATTCGCTCCGGTGGTGGGGCACCTGGCGGCGGGCGTACCGCTGGAGAGGCTCGGCCGGGCGCTACGGGCTCTGGAGAGACCGTTCTCATTCCCGCCGCCGCGAGAGGAAAACGGATGCCCGGTGGGCGAGGTGCTCCACGTGGACACCTACGGCAACCTCATCACCAATCTCCCGGGAGCGCTGCTGCCCGCGCGCTTCCGGGTGCACCTCGGGAGCACGGTCATCGAGGACGCGCCCCACGCGCACTACCAGGCCGTGGCGTCCGGACAACCCCTGTCCCTGGTGGGAAGCGCGGGACTGCTGGAGGTCTCCGTGCGGGACGGCAGTGCGGCGGAGGTGCTCGGAGCAGGCCGGGGAGCACGAGTGCGCATCGAGCCCTGCTGAAGCAAGCCCCCTGAGGGCCCACGGTGGCAAGCTCCCTCTCCCCCCGGGAGAGGGCCGGGGTGAGGGTATCGGGTTCCCCCCGTTCACCCCCGTGCCCACCTTCCCGCGAGGGGAATACGAGCGATGGACACGGAGCGGCCGAGACGAAAGGCACCGGGCTGGGGGAAGGCCCGCATCTACACGGTGGGCCACTCCACGCGTTCGGCCCAGGAGCTGGTGGACTTGCTCCAGGCGCACGGCATCCAGACGCTGGTGGACATCCGCACGGTGCCGCGCTCGCGCACGAACCCCCAGTTCAACCAGGACGCCCTGCCCCGCACGCTCGCTCCAGCAGACATCCGCTACGTGCACCTGCCGAGGCTCGGAGGACTGAGACGCGCGAGCAAGGACTCGCCCAACAGCGCATGGCGCAACCTCAGTTTCCGAGGCTACGCGGACTACATGCAGACGGACGAGTTCACGCGGGGGCTCGAGGAGCTGAGGGAGCTCACGCCGGACGGACCGCTGGCGCTCATGTGCGCCGAGGCGGTGCGCTGGAGGTGCCACCGCTCGCTCGTGGCGGACGCGCTGTACGCCCGGGGGGTGGAGGTGCGGCACATCACCAGCCGAACCCGCGCCGAGCCGCACAAGCTCACGCCCTTCGCGGAGCTGCACGGCCGGCAGGTGCTCTACCCCGGAGGCCGGGAGGGAAGCCTCGAGCCTGCTCCAACGAGGCTGCGCGGCTCGCCTGCGCAGCCTCGGAGATGAGACTTCCCTTTCCAGCGATGCGGCGTCCGCCACCTTCGTGGCGGAGGCGCCGCACGGTGGTTTGGACCCCGTTCCTCACCACCAGGGGTTGGGCTGGAGGTGGTTCTTGCAGACGCCGTACTGGCCGGAGCTGTAGAGGTTCTGGACCTCGGAGGGGGTGAGTGCCCGGTTGTAGAGGGCGGTCTCATCCAGCCCGAGCTGGACCTGTCCGTTGACGGGGCCCTGCGAGCGGCTGCCCAGGCGCAGCACGCTGGTGTTGCTCAGCGAGCCACTGCGCACGGTGGGGTTGCCGCTGCCCACCGCCACGCCGTCCACGTAGAACTGGATGCCCGTGGTGGAGGTGCGGTTGACCGAGACGGCCACGTGGTGCCAGTTGCCGTCCATGGGCACGGTGCCCGCGGAGGTCCAGTTGTAATAGGCGCCGTCCGCGAGCTGGAGCAGCAGCCGCTGATAGTAGAGCCCGATGGAGATGCCCCGCCACGCGGGCGAGGAGACCCGCTTGTCCAACAGCACGTAGGAGCCGGAGCCGGCCGTGCTCGGGACCTTGATCCAGCTCTCGAAGGAGAAGTTGCCGGTGCCGAAGTTCAGGCTGGGGTGGTCCTCCACCTCGACGTAGTCATCCACCCCATCGAGCTGGATGCTCCCCTGCACCTTGCCCGGGGCGGGATAGCCCCCGTTGTAGGTGCCGGCCCCGCGATCGTCGTAGTTCACGCCCGCCGAGAGGTCCCAGGAATACTCGTAGGGCTCATCGAAGCTCCACCAGGCCACGGCGCCCACCTTCTTGCTGCACTTCAGGCAGGAGAAGTCGTTCGGCGTGAACCCGGACGTGTTGCCGTTCATCAGCTGGGTGGCATAGGGCTCCACGATGCAGACCTGACAGCCGCCGCCCGTGGGCAGGATGGTGGCGCCGTTACACATGCTGGCCGGGCCAGCCCCCCAGGCCGGGAACATGCAGCCCACGATTCCCGCGTTGGTGTACGAGATGACCGTGCCCCCGTTGCAGATGGGAGCGGCCCACGCACTCGTGCCGGCGGTCAGCAGCAACCCCAGGCTCATTGCCTTCACTGCACCTTGAATGTTCATGGCTTCCCCGTTTTGCATCGATCGAGCCAGTGCGAAGGCCTCTGAAATGACAGGGGCTTTCCCAGGGCCTGTCCCTGGGTGAAGCACGCCAGGCAACAGTGGAGGCACGGTCTTGTCGCCTGGGGGGCTACAGCCGGGGGAAGCGTCAGAGCGCTACTCCGTGCCCGTATCTCCAAGGGCTCGACTCTCCCCGTCTTTTCAGGGGCGGAGGTTCCGGCCGCGATGGGGAGCAACTGGTCCGATTGTTGGACCACTCGGCACGCCGCGCGGCCGGAAGGCGCCCCGTGCCTTCCTGCAAGAGCACCCCTGAAAGAACTGACTTCCGCTGGCTTGGACGCTCCGGGGAGATCAACTGCCCCGCCAGGATGCAGAACGTGGCGGACAGGAGCATGACGAGCATCGCGGGAGTCACAGCGGGAACTCGAGGACCTCAAGGCGGAGGTCGCGCCCACAGCGCCTCCGCGAGGGGCGCGGCCGGGAGCATTGCCGCGCCCCCTGGCTTCCTTCACCATCCCAGACATGAACCTTTCCAGGTGTCTGGCCCTCTGTCTCACGCTCGCCGCGTTGCTGCCCGCGCCCGCCCGGGCGATGGACGGTGCGCTCTTTCAGCAGCTCGAAGCTCGCGTGGACGACGAGCACCTCTCCGACGCGAAGCTCACCCTGCTGAAGACCGCGGCCTCCACCAACACCTTCACCTGCGCGCAGGTGGCGCGCCTGGTCGAGCGGTTCTCCTTCGGCGATGACAAGCTCGAGGCGCTCTCGGCGCTCAAGGACCGCATCGAGGATCCGGAGAACAAGCGCAAGCTCGTCACCCTCTTCAGCTTCGACGACGAGAAGGAGAAGGCCAGGGCGCTCCTCGCCCACATCCGGAAGGCCGCGCCCGCTGCCCCCAGCGCCGCGCCAGCGGCCACCGGCAGCGAGTCCACCCGCGTCAGCGCGTCGACCCGGGGCAGCAGCACGGGCGAGATGATGCCGCTGCTGGTGAACCAGGTGGGCGCCTGGCCGGACGCGGACGTCCGCACGCTCGCCGCGGCGCTCCAGAAGGAGGACTTCACCGACGGCAGGATGAGCGTGCTCCGGACAGCCATCTCCAGCCGCCCCGAGGGCTTCACCTCCGCGCAGCTCCAGCAGCTCGTCCCGAGCCTCACCTTCAGCGACGACATGGTGCAGGCGGTGAAGATGATGGACGCGCACATCCTCGGCATGACGTCGCGCGAGGTGCGCGGGGTGCTGGGGACGTACTCCTTCAACGATGACAAGCTGAAGGTGCTGCGCGTGCTCAAGGACGCCATCACGGACGCGGAGAACAAGTTCATCATCCTCGACGAGTTCACCTTCGGGGCCCAGAAGGAGGAGGCGCGCAGGATCCTGGAGACCATCAAACCGCGCAGCCCGGTGTACGGCACCATCCGCAGCAAGCGCGCCATCTTCGTGGTGGACGTCTCCGGCAGCATGGAGGCGCGTTTCACCACCAACCGGGGCGAGTCGCTCACCCGGCTCCAGTTCGTGCAGCGCGAGCTGCAGTCCGTGCTGAAGGAGCAGCTCGCGGCGGACGCGAAGTTCAACCTCGTCGTCTTCTCCACGCGCGTGCAGACGTGGAAGCCTCGCCTCGTCGCGGCCACGCCGCGGTCGGTGCAGGAGGCGGTGCAGTACGTGGGCGCGCTTCAGCAGGGCGGTGGCACCAACATCCACGGCGCTCTGGAGAAGGCCTTCGCCGACTCCGAGGTGGACGCCGTCTACTTCCTCACCGACGGCATGCCGACGGACGGAAAGAAGAAGGCCCATGCGGAGATCCTCGAGGACGTGGCCGCCTGGGATGCCCAGCGGGAGGTGGTGGTGAACACCGTTGCCTTCCTGATGGGCAGCTTCAAGAGTGACAACAAGCCCAGGTCGCGAGAGCTGATGCTGCAACTGGCCAAGGCCACCGGCGGCATCTACCGCGCCATCGAGTAGGCAACAGCGCGGAGCCATGGGCTGCGTCAGGCTCACCGGGCCAGCGCGTGGCCCATCAACCATTCCTTGCTGCCCATACCCTCGCAGTTCGCCTGGTTCGAGACGAAGTGCTGCCGCACCTCGGGGTTGTAGCAACGGTAGAGCGGCAGGGTGTTCGGTTGAGGCGCCTCGAAGATCCACCCGGCCGTGCGCAACCGGGAGTACCCCTCCGCCTCACATTCGGCCAGCAGGTGGTCGGGGTGTCCGGGCCAGTCGCTCACACAGTCCTCCAGCTTGACCGTCGCCAGCGTCGGATGCGGCTTCGTCATCAGGTAGCCCAGCAGTCCCTCGTACACGTAGGTCTCGTCGTTCCCCGGGACGGCCGCCGTCGTGCTCCAGCGATCCTGGGTGGCGGCGTTGTACCAACGGGAGAGTGCAACGCCGACCTGCGGGGAGGCGGGCGAGGAGGACATCCATATCGAGACGTCGCGGAACACCAGGTACCGCCGGTCGAACTTCTCCCCCGGCGGGACATAGGTGTAGGTCAGGATGAAAGGGTTGCGGATCTCGTTGTTGACCTGGTCGTGGCTCAGGACGCTGGCATAGGCGATGAGCTCCGTCGGCGCGGGGCGGTTCCACTCGTCGTCATCCAGGAAGAGCCACGGCTCGTTCATGGTGGTGAACTGGAGCTTGTCGCTGGAGAAGGAGGCCTTCAGTCCCCCGAACCATTTGTCCTGGCCCAGGAGGAGGATCTGATCCTGTGTCACCCAATGCGCCGCGGCGCTCCCCAGCGCCCCGAGGCTGCTGGCCTCTCCGCCCAGTCCGGGCTGGCTCCAGGAAGTGCCGTCATACTTGAACCACTTGCCGGGAGCCGGGTTCGCCACCGGCGCACGTGCCACGATGGTCACCCAGTCGCGCGCGCGCAGGCAGTACGCGTAGTAGTAGCCATCCGCCCCATGGATGACGGTGCAATCACCTTCGCCCGTGTGGATGCTGGGAGCCGGAGCATCCGTGCCGGTGATGATCTGTCCCTTGAGGGACCAGGTGAGCCCTTCGTTGGAGGACGTGGCGAAGGCCATGGACTTGTGGGTCCGTCCCTCCAGGTAGTTGCAATCACTCTCCGCGTGGACGAACCCATGGACGACACCGCCCAGCTTCACCGTGTCACTCAACCAATGTCCACACTCGTTGTAGGTGCCCGGTGAACCGGGTTCGAGAACCTTCCGCCGGACACCGCCCATGTCCCATGGCTCCTTGCCGTCCATCGCATAGGTGGACGCGTTCGCGGTGAATCCCCGCTTGAGTCCATTGGCCAGGCGGATCTCGTTGAAGAAGCTGTCCAGTTCGTCCGAGGCCGGTCCCCGAATGATCCGCGGGCGGTCGATGCGCACGTTGACGCACTCGAGACAGAAGGGCTGTGCGGCACTTTCGGCCGGAACAACGGAAAGGAAGGCCAGTACCAGCAGGCTCCACACGTGAGTCAATGGATGTCGCAAGAGTCGTGAGCTCCTGAAGAAGGTGCGGCTGTCGGGCCGCGGGGTTGCCCGCACGGTGTCATGCCCGCTCACGAAAGGTGAGCCTGCCCCGGTTCTGGGTGCCTTGACGTCCCCGGGTGCATGGAGAACAGTGGTTGGCTCGCAGCACTTGTGGAAGGGCCCGGCCGGTGGCTCTCCGGGGGGTAATCCTCGATGAAGCTGTTTCAAGGAAGCCTGGTAGGGCTCCTGGCCCTGTTGTTCCCGCTCTGGAGCCATGGCAGCACGGCCTCGCAGGTCCAGGCCCGGAGGCTCAGCGACCTCAACACCGAGCCGTTGTCCTCGACTCCGACCGCTGCGGCCATGGTCGATGGGACGCTCTTCTTCTCGTCACGGTCCCAGCGGATCGTGACGTGGGCGTCCGGCAGCGGCACCTCCTTCGAGTACCTGGGCCCTCAACTCTGGAAGAGCGATGGCACCTCGCCTGGGACCGTGCTCGTCCAGAACCAGACCGAGGCCTCGCTCATGTTCGGACTCAACGGGCGCCTCTACTTCTATCTTCACGACTTGGGGTGGAGGGTGAGCGGCGGCTTCGGGTCCCCCGGGTTCATCGGCCCTCCCGGCCGTATGCCCACCGAAAGCGTCGCCCAACGGGATGTCGAGACCATGGGGGGGGCACTGTACTTCCCGTTCACGGACGGCAGGACCTATCCCCATCGTCACCTGGGCGCCGAGCTGTACAAGATCGACACGGCGGAGTCGCGCGGCTACCTCGTCAAGGACATCCTTCCAGGGACCGGCTCGTCGACGCCCTCCGGGCTCGAGACCGTGGGCGGCACCCTCTTCTTCGCCGCCGATGATGGCGACAACGCTCACGGCCGGGAAGCTCTGGAAGAGCGATGGGACGGCGGCCGGCACGGTCCTCGTCAAGGACATCCTTCCTGGAGGAGAGGGCTCGGCGCCCTCGATGATGACGCGCGTGGGAACGACGCTCTTCTTCCTGGCCGATGATGGAATCCATGGCCAGGAGCTCTGGAAGAGCGACGGGACGCAGGAGGGCACCGTCCTCGTGAAGGATTTCCTCCCCGGCCGCCTCGGCGGGAGCGTCAAGGCGATGGCATCCGCGGGAGCGAGACTCTTCCTGGTGCGCTCCGCTGACAGCGGCCTGGAATTGTGGACGAGTGATGGGACGGGGGACGGCACCTCTCTCGTCAGGGATTTCCAGCCTGGAGCAGGAATCTCGAACCCCACGTCGCTGACCGAGGTGGGGGCGGCACTCTTCTTCGCAGCGGATGACGGAGTCCACGGCCCCGAGCTGTGGAAGAGCGATGGGACACGGGAGGGCACCGTCCTCGTGAAGGATCTCCGCCCGGGTCCTCACGGAGCCGGGCTCCGGGACTTGAAGAACGTGGGTGGAAGGCTCTTCTTCGTGGCCGATGATGGCGTGCATGGCGCGGAGCCGTGGACGAGCGACGGAACGGAGGGCGGCACCTTGCTCGTCAAGGACATCCACCCGGGGGAGCGCGCCTCGGCTCCCGTCAGCCTGGTGGCCGCGGACGGCACGCTCTTCTTCTGGGCCGATGATGGCGTGCATGGCGCGGAGCCGTGGACGAGCGATGGGACGGCGGCCGGTACCGTCCTCGTCCGCGACGTGGAGGTGCGGCCCGCGAGCTCGGCGCCCGGCGACCTGACCCGGGTAGGCGAGACGGTCTTCTTCCGGGCCAGGACGGAGACGCACGGCGAGGAGCTCTGGAAGACCGATGGGACGGCGGCCGGCACCACGCTGGTGAAGGACCTCAACCCGGGACGTGGGGGCTCCATCCCCAGCGATCTGCGCAACGTCGGTGGAACGCTCTTCTTCCTGGCCGATGATGGCGTGCGGGGCATGCGGCTGTGGAAGAGCGACGGGACGGAGGCGGGCACCGTCCTGCTCCAGGACCTCTTGCCGCATGGGCCCTTCGCGCATTACGGACCCCTGGGCGCCATGAACGGTGAGCTCTACTTCGTCCTCAACGACGCGTTGTGGAGGAGCGATGGAACGCGGGCGGGCACCACCTTCGTCAAGAGTATCGCCCCCGGAGGGGTGAACGACTCGACGCCCAACTTCCTGGGCGTGCTGGACGGGAAGCTCCTCTTTCCCGTCTCGAGATACGCGAGCACCGGGTCCTGGATGGAGCTGTGGGGGAGTGATGGAACGGAGGCCGGCACCACCGTCATCAAGAACCTGGGAGTCCTTCCGTCCCATACCTCCACGGCGGGGGTACCCCTGGGAGGAAGCCTGCTGTTCCTAGGCCCCGCTGGCCAACTCTGGAAGACGGACGGAACCGAAGCGGGCTCGGTCCTGCTCAAGAACGTGGGAGCGGGGGCCGACTGGGACCTGCGGGACATGGTGCGGGTGGGTGACAGGGTTGTCTTCAGCGCCAGGCCCACCTACCTCTACGGCCAGCAACCGCAGCTCTGGGTCTCGGATGGAACGGAAGCGGGAACGGTCCTGCTCGGGTCCTTTGATGGGGTCCGCGACCTGGTGGAACTGGGAGGGAGGGTCTTCTTCCTGACGGCTCGGGAGCTCTGGAGCTCGGACGGCACGGTCGAGGGAACGGGGCTCGTGATGAAGGGCAGCATCGCCAGTCTGGGCATCACCCGGCTGTCCCGTGCCGGAAACCTGCTCCTCCTCGCGACCCACAACCCGGACCCGGGCGGCCATCGGCTCTGGCTGGGTGATGGAACGGCCGCCGGGACGTTCCCCGTCGAGGACCATGCCTCCTCCTTCTCCTCTGACAGCGGCGTCGTGCTTGGCGGCCAGCTCCTCTTGTCCGGCGCGGATCCGGAGCATGGGCAAGAGCTCTGGACGGTCCCCCTGCCCGACGTCTTCTTCCTCTGCCCCGGCCCCTACACCGCGGAG
This sequence comes from Archangium gephyra, assembly GCF_049060025.1. Taxonomy (GTDB): domain Bacteria; phylum Myxococcota; class Myxococcia; order Myxococcales; family Myxococcaceae; genus Archangium; species Archangium gephyra_A. Next base: position 9,233,025 of record NZ_JBMEQQ010000002.1, on the reverse strand, counting down.
GCGACGTCCGCGATGGGGGCGAGCGTGGCCTTCAGCCCCGTGTGGGTGGACGAGGCGCACGAGCCACGTCCCTCGGTGCGGTACAGCCATGAGCCGGGCGCCGTCTTCCCCCTGGGTGTCACGCAAGTCTCCGCCGTCGCGGGTCCGGGCGCGAGTTGCACGTTCCCCATCACCGTGAAGGACACCACGGCCCCCGTGGTGACCTGCCCGGCGGAGCAGACGGTGCAGGCGGCACAGGCCAGTGGCGCGGGGGTGGAGTACCCCGCCGCGACGGTGCACGACGCGGTCTCCACCCCGGAGGTGACCTACAGCACCCCCTCGGGCAGCACCTTCCCGGTGGGGACGACCCTGGTCACGGTCTCGGCCAGGGATGCGGCGGGCAATAGCGCGACCTGTGGGTTCCACGTCCAGGTGACGGCTCCAGGAAACGTCCAGCCCCCCGAGGAGCCCTCCGCGCAGGGTCCCTCTTCCTCCATGGGCTGCGGGGCGACGGCCCAGGGTGCACTCGCCTGGCAGGTGCTGACCCTCGTGGCACTCCTGGGCCGGAGGAGCCCGCGCAGGAGGCCCAGGGGAGGCCCACCGTCCGGGCAAGCCCGCGGCTGATAAAAGGGGGGCATGTCCACTCCGTCCACAGCTGTCCTGCTCGAGGTGGAGGGTGCCGTCGCCACCCTCACGCTGAATGATGCCGCCCGCCGCAACGCCATGACGCCCGAGCTCGGGGAAGCGCTGCGGGACCGGGTGGCCGAGCTCCAGCAACGCCCCGACGTGAGGGCGGTCGTCCTCACCGGGGCCGGCGGAGCGTTCTCCGGGGGAGGAGACCTCCAGATGCTCGAGCGGCTGCGCCGGGTGTCCTCGGAGGAGGCGCGCACCTTCATGCTCGACTTCTATGCGCGCTACCTCAGCGTGCTGGAGCTGCCGGTGCCCACGGTGGCCGCGGTGGAGGGAGCGGCGATTGGCGCCGGGCTGTGCGTGGCGCTCGCGTGCGACCTGTGCGTCGTCGCCGAGGACGCGAAGCTCGCGCTCAACTTCGTCCAACTGGGCCTGCACCCGGGCATGGGGGCCACGTACTTCATGCCGTGGAGGGCGGGCGCGCAGCGGGGTGCGGAGCTGCTCCTCACGGGCCGCCGCTTCGATGGGCGTGAGGCGGTGCGGCTCGGGCTGGCGCTCGAGGCGACGCCGGGGCCCGAGGTGCTCGCGCGCGCCCGGAAGCTCGCGGCCCAGGTGGCGGCGAATGCCCCGCTGGCCACCCGCGCGCTCAAGCGCAGGCTGGCTCCGGACCGGGCCGCCCTCCAGCGGGCCCTGGAGGAAGAGGCGCGCTTCCAGGCGGAGAGCTACGGGAGCGAGGACCTGGGCGAGGGGCTCGCGGCCGCGGCGGCGCGCAGGGCGCCCCTCTTCCAGGGGCGCTGACGCCGTCAGTCGAAGCGCACCGGGAGCTGCTCCAGGCCCCGGATGAGCGACGACTTGCGCCACTCCAGCCGCTCGGGCGCCACCGCCAGCCTTACCTGGGGCGCCCGATCCATCAGCAGATTGAAGGCCACCGCCGCCTCCAGCCGTGCCAGCGGCGCTCCCAGGCAGTAGTGGATGCCCATGCCGAAGGCCATGTGCTTGTTGGGCGTGCGCCCCACATCGAAGCGCTCCGGCTCGGCGAACACCTCGGGATCATGGTTGGCCGACATCAACCCGGCGATCACCATCTCCTCGGCGGGAATCACCTGGCCACAAATCTCCGTGGGCGCCAACGTGAAGCGGGCCGTGCTCGTCTCCACCGGGCTGCAGTAGCGCAGCATCTCCTCCACCGCCGGGCCCATCAGTCCCCGGTCCGCCCTCAGGCGCTCGTGCTGCTCGGGATGCTGGAGCAGCGCCAGCAGCCCGCTGCCCAGCAGGTTCACCGTCGTCTCGTGGCCCGCCACCAGCAACAGGAAGAGCATGCCGATGAGCTCCTCGGGACGGAGCCGATCCCCCTCCGCCTCGACGGCCAGCATCGCGCTGACGAGGTCATCTCCCGGCTCGGCCCGGCGCCGCTCGAGGAGCGCGGTGAAGTAGCGCAGGAATTGATGGCCCGCCGCCATGACGGGCTCGGGGTTGCCATCGGGTGGAGGGATCAGCAGCGCCTGGGTCCAGGCGCGGAAGGGCTCGCGGTCCTCGGGAGGAAGGCCCAGCAGCTCGGTGATGACGATGATGGGCAGCGGGAAGGCGAACGCCTCGAGGAAGTCCACGCGTCCGCGGGCGATCGCCGCCTCGAGCAGCCCGGTGGCGACGGTGGTGATGCGAGAGCGCAGCGACTCGACGCGGCGAGGGGTGAACGCCTGGGAGACCAGGGAGCGCAGCCGGGTGTGGTCCGGAGCATCCGCGAACAACATGTGCCTGGCGAGCCCATCGTGGGTGAAGCGGAGGAAGAACGAGCGGGCCTGCTCGCTCAACTTGTACGCATCCTTCGAGAGGCGGTCGTCACGCAGCAGCGGCATGACGTCCCGATAGTGGGTCACCAGCCAGAACGGCATCTGCTGGGTGGGCTCCACCAACCGGACGATGCGGGCCTCCTGGCGCAGGCGCGCGTAGGCGGGCCGAGGGTCGGCGCGATGGGCAGGTGTCCACAGCTCATGGGCATTCCCGGTCATGGTGTTCCTCTCGTCAGTGAGACACCCGGGCTGAGTCCGCTAGGCCGTTTGTGACCTGGCCCCGATGGACAGGAGAACCCTGCCCGCTGGGCTGCCTGCCAGGCGCGAGCGCGCGGGCGGGCGCGTCACACGGACCGGGCTGTCCTGCTCCTTGCCCGACACTTCACTGGGCTCCCCATGCGGTCATCTACATGGCGCTGATCACGATCTGTCCGCGCGCGCGCCTGCTCACCATGTGCGCCACGGCTTTGCCGGCGTGCGCGAGCGGATACGTCTCGTCGATCACGACCCTCACGGCGCCCGATTGAATCAGCGCGCCGATGTCCTCGAGGTTCTTGCGCGACGGGACGAATTGGGTCGAGCGCCACTGCCTGGACTTGAACAGCGCCGCGAACGCCATGCTGGGCAGCGTCCCCAGCCACTTGTGGGTGCCAATGCTGTTGGGCAGCAACACCCCATTCGCAGTGAGGACGCGCGCCGAGACCGACGGAGGGTGGTTCATCACGTTGTCCATCACGACGTCGTAGCGTGCGTCCTGCTCCGGGTAGCTCGTCCGCGTGTAGTCGATGACGTGGGAGGCGCCGAGCGAACGCACCAGCTCGACGTTCCTCGTGCTGCAGACGCCCGTGACCACGGCACCCAAGGACCTGGCAATCTGCACGGCGAACGTCCCCAGGCCGCCGGAGGCGCCGTTGATGAGCACCTGCTGGCCCGCGCGGACGCACGCGACATCGCGCAGGGCCACCAGCGCCGTCACGCCCGACATCACGGCGCCGGCGGCTTCCTCGAAGCTGAGCTTCGCCGGCTTGTGCGCCAGTTGCGCCGCCGGGACCACGGTGTATTCGCAAAACGTCCCGGGAGCGCCGCGCTTGAAACTTCCCGTCCACACCGAGCCGAACACGGCGTCGCCGGGTGCGAATCCGGTGACGTGGGCCCCCACCGCTTCCACGACGCCGGCCACGTCCGAGCCGCGGACCGGCGACACGGGCGTACGGAGGCCCGCTGCCAGGCGCAACACGTAGGGAACTCCGAGGGTGGCGATGCAGTCCGGCGTGTTCACCGATGTCGCGTGCACACGGACGAGGACTTCCTCGTCGCCCGGCGTGGGGATGTCGCTCTCGCCCTGCACCAGGACGCGTTCAGGCTCGCCGTAACCGCTCTGCAGGATGGTTTTCATGAGGACCACCCTACGCGTGCGAAAACAGGCACCCAATGAAGGATTCCGGGATGCCAGCGTGCAAAAATGTGCGCATGGACTGGGACGACCTTCGCTACGTGCTGGCGATCCACCGTGAGAAGACGCTGTCCGGCGCCGCCGACGCCCTCGGGGTCTCCCGGACCACCGTCGGGCGGCGCCTGAAGGAGGCCGAGGAGCGGCTCGGCGTCCGGCTCTTCGATCGCACCGAAGAGGGCTTCGCGGCCACGGCCGCCGGTGACGAGCTGGCCGAGACCGCGGTGCGACTGGAGGCGGAGATCCACGTGGCCGAGGGGCGGCTCCTGGGCCGCGACGCGGAGCTCCGCGGCCGGCTGCGGGTCTCGACGGTGGACTTCCTGTTCGCGGGTTTTCCCGAGGTGTTTTCCAGCTTCATCCAGCGCTATCCGGGGGTGGAGGTGACCCTCGGCGTGACCGATGAGCAGGTCTCGCTCATCCGCCGCGAGGCCGATGTGGCGCTGCGTCTGGACAACAATCCGGCGGAGGGGCTGGTGGGCCGCCGCGTCGGACGATTGCAGTTCGAGGCCTACGCCGCGCGTTCACTCGTCGAGCGGGTGGGCACCGGTGCCACGCTCGCGGACTTTCCGTGGCTCCATTCGGACGAGCGCTCCGACGGGCATTGGCTCGATGGCTGGCTGGCCCGGAACGCGCCGGGGGCCAGGGTGGCGCTGCGTTCCGACGACTTCGCGGTCCGCCGGCGCGCGGTCTCCACCGGCATGGGAGTCACTTTCCTGGCATGCTTCGACGGCGACGCCGATCCAGGGCTGGTGCGCGTGGGGGCGCGCCTCTCCGACGAGGCGCGCGATCTCTGGGTGCTGACGCTGCCCGAGCTTCGCAACAACAGCCGCATTCGAGCCTTCATGGACCACGTCTACGACGCCTTCAAACCCCATCAGCGCGCGCTCGAGGGGGTGCGCACCCCGGCGCGGTGAAGCAGAGCACGTGTCCCCCGCCCTCGGGTAGAACAGCGGGCGGCCCGGTGGAAAGCCGCGAGAGGACGGTCCGTCATGCACGAGAAGGAGCTGGTGGAGTTGCTTCGGGAGCAGCTACTCGGCACGGAGCGGCCGGTGGTCCGCTCGGGCGTCGAACGGCTGTGGAAGACCGGGCGCGGCGCCGCGGGGCTGGCGCTCTCCGTCGTCGGTGGCCGCCTGCGCGGCAAGGGCGAGGGGCTCGGCGCCGCCGATGTCCGTGCCGTCTCCCAGCTCGTGTCCCGGCTCGGGGAAGCTCAAGGGCCTCGCCATGAAGGCCGGACAGGTGCTCGGCTACATCGACCCGACGCTCCCCCCGGAGATTCGCGAGCTGCTCTCCATCCTGCAGACGGCCTCCCCCGCCAGCCCCTTCCCCCAGGTGGAGGCAGCCCTTCGCGCCGCCTTCGGGCCCCGCGCCGATGCGCTGCTCTCCGGGCTCGAGCGGCAACCCGTCTCCGTGGCCAGCATCGGGCAGGTCCACCGCGCCCGCCTTCCCGGCGGCACCGAGGCGGCCGTGAAGGTCCGTCACCCCGGCATCGACGAGGCGCTCCAGAGTGACTTCCGGGCCGCCGGCACCGGCTCCTCCTTCGCGAGCGTGCTGCTGCCGGGCGCCGCCCCCAGCATCCGCGGCTTCATCGACGAGGCCCGCACCGTGCTGCTCGAGGAGTGTGACTTCTCCCTCGAGCGCGAGCGGCAGGCCACCTTCGCGCGGCTGTTCTCCCAGGACGAGGTCATCCTCATCCCCGCCGTCGAGCCCGAGTGGTGCGCCTCCTCCGTGCTCACCACCCGCTGGATGCCCGGGCAGTCCTTCGATGCGTTCCTGGCGGCGAATCCCTCCCAGGAGGTGCGGGACCGGATGGGCATCGCCCTGTTCTCGTTCTACATCGGCACGCTCTACCGGCACGGCCTGTTCCACGGAGATCCGCACCCCGGCAACTACGCGTTCCGCGAGGACGACCGCGTGGTCGTCTATGACTTCGGCTGCGTCCGCTCCTTCGACGCCGCCACGGTGCTCGCCTTCGCGGCGCTCGTCGACGTCGTCCGCGCGGATGAGGCACACGGCATGCGCGAGGCCCTGGTGGCGCTCGGTGCCCGGCCTCCCGGAGATGCCGGGAGCCTGGCGATGCTCCGCACCCTCCTGCGCAGCTTCTTCGCGCCCCTCCTCGAGCACGGCCCCCGCCCCGTTCATCCGGGCTCGGGCTTCGAGGCCCAGCAGATCCTCCGCGACAAGCGCTTCCTCGCGAAGCTCTCGCTTCCCGGGCGCTTCCTGTTCCTGTTCCGCTTGCGCTTCGGGCTCTACGCCGTGCTCGCCCGGCTCGGTGCCGTCGCCGATTGGGGCGCCCTCGAGAGCCAATGGGCCGCGGAGGCCCGGCGCACCGGGAAGACCGCGGAGCGTGACGCTCAGCCGGGCCGCTGAGCGCGCGACTCCAGATGCTCGCGCACGCGCGCGGCCTCGGCCGCGAAACCGGTGCGCTCTATCTGGGCCACCATCCACGTCAGCGCCGAGTTCATATCGGCGACGATGACGTGCGGGACGCCCAGGGGCCGGACATGGAAGTAGAGACTCATGGCCACCCGCACGAAGGGCGACGTGACGATGAAGGCCGTTTCCCGCCCCCACGTGCGGACCAACTCATTGTGGCTCCGGTCCCACTCCACCTGCCGCTGGCGCTGCGTGCTGTTCGGCGTGCCGATGCGGCTCGTGTCGATGATGCTGAAGTACGGCTCCCGCCGCAGCACGAAGCCGGACAGCCGGTTCAGGCTCTCCTCGTACTCCGCGTCCGACTGGGTCGCCGGGTAACGGATGATGAGCAGGGGCCAGAGTGAATCATCGAAGGTGACGGGCATCCGGACTGCCCCCCCCCCAGTGGAGCAAAAGCCTTCTCCGAGTCCCTATCATACGCGCTCCAGGGGACGCGGAGGCCGGCCTGGTGACCACCACCGCCTCCAGAGGGAGCAGGCGTCCGTGGCTGGGATGACCGGGGGCCGACCCCATGTTCCCGGGAGATGCCGATCAAGACCCGCCGCTGGTGCGTGCCCGCGGAGCCCGATGACGGACTGCGCATCCTGATCTGCCGGTTCCGCCCCCGCGGGCTCCCCAAGGCGAAGGAGACGTGGGACGTGTGGATGAAGGATCTGGGTCCCAGTCCGCCGCTCCTCGCCGCCTTCCAGGGCAAGGGCCAGACGCCCATCTCCCTCGACGAGTACCGTGAGCGCTACGTGCGCGAGATGGAGTCCCAGCGCGAGGCGATCGCCGGGCTCGCGGCCCGCGTGGATGGCGGAGAGACCATCACCCTCATGTGCTCCAAGGACTGCATCATCGACAAGGCGTGCCACCGCACCATCCTCGCCGAGCTCATCGAGGCCGCCCGGGCGAAGTAGGCCCGCCGCCCGGTAGGGAGTTTTTCCGCCCGACCCAGGTAGGGCAGAATGCGCGCCCTATGGAGCAGCAGGTCCTCGCGATGGATGTGCGGCAACTGGAGAAGTTGAGCGTGCTTCAGGACGCGGACTCGCCCACCCTGGTGGCGGACATGGCCCGTGGGTACCTGGAGCGCACTCCCCAGCGGCTCGTCCGCATGCGGGAGCTGCTGGCCACGGGGAACGCCAGCCAGCTCGCACACGAGGCCCACGGCCTGGCGACGAGCAGCGGGATGTTCGGGATGATGCGGGTGCGCCAGCACTGCAAGGCGCTGGAGAACCTCGCCCGGGAGTCGGGTCTGCAAGGCGCGGGGGAGCTGCTGGCCCAGGTGGAGCAGGCCTACGCGGAGGCCCGCCCCCTGCTGATGGCACAGCTCGGCATCCAGGAGTGACGATGAAGCACACGTCCGGGCCTGGCGGACAGCCGCGCGCCCGAGCGCCCCATGACGTTCGAGCTCGGCACCCTCGTCATCGCTTCCCAGGCGTACGTGCGGGTGCTGTTCCTCATCACCGACGCCGCCGAGCGCGGGCGCATCCCCGACCGCCTCACCCAGCACACGCTCGCCTATGCCCTGGCGCTCGGCGTCTACGCCACCTCCTGGTCCTACTTCGGCCTGGCGCTGCTCAGCCCGGAGCCGGCACCACCTTCACCGTGACCCTTCCGAAGGCGCTGGCCCGTCAGGCGGCGGGTGGGTGAGCCGCAGCCCGGCGAAGCACGTGACGACGCTGGCGGCCTGCCCCGCGGCATCCAGCCCGAACCAGGTGGGGAACACCCCATCGCCATGGGCGGAGGAGAACACCGCCACGTTGGCCGCCGGAGCGGGCGCCAGCTCCACCACACCGCCCAGCTCACTGGAGAGGAGGCCCTGGATTTTCGGCAGCAGCGGGTGGTCCGTCCCGAGGAGCCCCATCTGCTCTGCCATGAGCTCCTCGGCCTCGGCATCCCGGAAGGACGCCGTCCCCGAGTCCACCCCGTAGGCCCCCGCCTCCCGCCAGCGAGACACCGGACGCGCCGACACCTGGAGCCGTGCGCAGACGGGTGTCTCCCGCCCATTCTCCTCGGCCACCGTGAGGAAGACGGGATGCGTCCCCGCGGGCAGCGTCACGGCGAAGGGCCGCGAGTCCAGCGAGAAGGCATCCTCGGCCACCAGCCGCCCGGACGTCAGCCGCAATCCCCCCAGCGGCCGCTGGTACAGCGTCACCTCGCCCAGCCCCGCCATCGTCGCCCGCTGTCCGTCCGCGAAGGCCGGAGCGGTGAGGGCCGCGTCCACGTCCGCCTCGAGCGCGATGGAGCCCAACGCGGGCACCGCGCGCGGCGGCTCCGGAGGCGGCTCGCGCCAATAGCGCACCACGAACCACAGGCACACGCCGAGCGCCACCGCGTTGATGGCACCGGAAGCCCGTGAGCGCTTCGCGGGAGCCTTGGGCGGAGGTCCGGTCCGCGTCGCGCTGGCCCCTGGCGAGCCTGGCCTCGGCAGCTTCAAGCGCTCCCGTTGGGTCGCCCCTACGTCGTGCACCGAGCGCACGGCCTGCCGCGCATAACGCCACGCGCCCCTGCGGGTGTAGCTGTACTCCCCGGGGGCCTCCGGCTTCCACCGGGCATGGCCCGTCCGTTCCCAGAGCTTCACCGAGCGCTCGCTCAGCTCGCGCAGGGCCTCGAAGACCTGGCCGGGCTGCCAGGTGCGCAGGGGGGCGCGGGCCTCGGCCTGGAGCCGCTGCTGGTGGAAGGCCAGGAGCTTCCGACGGGGCCGCGTGCAGCAGGGTGGCCATCGACGAGCCTTCACCGAAGGGGTCCCCCGTCCCGGGAAGGTCGTTCGTCGTCAGCACCTTGCCGTTGGCGTCCTGGCTCACCAGCACCGTGCGCTCGACGGGATCCTTCGCCGCGCGGGTGGCCACCGTCGCGCCGAGCGTCGTGCCGTCCGGCGAGAGCCACAGGGAGAAGTCGGCCCGCGGGGGCTCGCCCTCCGGCACTTTCTGGTAGAAGCCCTCGAAGCGCCAGCCGAGCGCGGCGAAGGCCTCATGGGTCGCGCCGAGGTAGGGCCGGGCCTCGGGTGGCGGGGCACTCCCCTGCACGGGCCGCATGAAGTCATCGATGGCCAGCCGGGCCCCACGCACCTGCCTGTAGGCGAGCCCCAGCATCACGAGCTGCCATCCGCCCACGAGCGCCGAGAGCAGCACGACCAGGTGCACCGCCACGACGAACACGCCTTCGAGCAATCCCAAGAAGCTCCCCCTGCGACTCCGGTACGGATGCCACCCCTGGAGGCAACGTGCCAGGGGATACTGGGAGACCCGCCATGACGCATCTCGTCACCCCACCCGGGAAGTGGACAGGGGATGGGGTGACGGGACAGCCTGACGGGCAGGTCTTCCGGGGGTTTCAGCACCGCATGAGCCGCCTCCTGGTCATCGAGGACGAGCCCATCATCCGCACCGAGTTGCGGCGGCTGCTGACGCGAGCGGGGCACGACGTGGCCGAGGCCGGCGCGGTGCACGAGGCCGGGACCGACTACGAGCTGGACACGTTCGACCTCATCCTGAGCGACCTGCGCCTGCCGGGAGCGCCGGGCACGGACGTCATCGCCAAGGCGCCGGGGGTGCCGGTGCTCATCATGACCAGCTACGCCACGGTGCGCTCGGCGGAGGAGGCCATGAAGCTGGGCGCGGTGGACTACATCGCCAAGCCCTTCGACCACGACGAGCTGCTGCTGCAGGTGGAGCGCGTGCTGCGCGAGGGGCGGCTGACGCGTCAGAACGCCGCGCTGAAGCGCGAGGTGGAGCGCGTGTACGCGGTGGGTGGAATCGTGGGCCACTGCGCGGCCATGCGGGACGTCTTCGAGCGCATCCGCAAGGTGGCGGCCTCTCCGGCCACGGTGCTGGTGCTGGGCGAGTCGGGCACGGGCAAGGAGCTGGTGGCCCGCGCCCTCCACGCGCAGAGCCCCCGGCACGACGGGCCGCTGGTGGCCGTCAACTGCGCCGCCATTCCCGAGAGCCTCTTGGAGTCCGAGCTGTTCGGCCACGAGAAGGGCGCCTTCACCGGAGCGCAGGCGGCGCACGCGGGCCTGGTGGAGAGCGCGGACGGGGGCACGCTCTTCCTCGACGAGATTGGTGAGCTGCCCGCGCCCGCCCAGGCGCGCCTGCTGCGGATGCTGCAGGACGGAGAGGTGAGGCGGGTGGGCGCGACGCGCTCGCGCAAGGTGGACACGCGCATCATCGCGGCCACGCACCGGGACCTGCCCAAGCGCGTGCAGGAGGGCTCCTTCCGGCAGGACCTCTACTTCCGCCTGCGCGTGGTGGAGATCAAACTGCCGCCGCTGCGCGAGCGGGGCGAGGATGTCCCGGCGCTCGCGAAGCACCTGCTGGAGAAGGCGTGCCGGCGGCTCCACCGGCCGCCCGCGACGCTCTCGCCCGAGGCGCTCATGGCCATCACCACGCACCCCTGGCCAGGCAACGTGCGCGAGTTGGAGAACGCCATCGAGCGCGCCGTCATCCTCGCCGACGGCCCGGTCATCACCCCCGGGCTGCTCGCGCTGGAGCCCGGCGGCAATGGCGCCTTCGAGACGCCCGAGCTGCCCGAGCCGGGGCTCGGCATCGAGGGCAGCGCCTCACCGGACTCGCTGGAGGAGTACTTCCGCCGCTTCGTGCTGGAGCACCAGGACAAGCTGGGCGAGACGGAGCTGGCACGCCGGCTGGGCATCAGCCGCAAGGCCCTGTGGGAGCGGCGTCAGCGGCTCGGCATTCCCCGCACCCGCGCTTGAGCCGCCCTCCCCCATACCTCTTCTCTCATCCGTGGAGAAAAGCCGGGTGGGGAGTGTGCTCCGTCTGACAAGACACGGAGCCGAGACACCTCCGTGTTGGGCCATCAACGTCCGCACGGGCGGAAAGCGGCGGCCGGGCGCCGTGCGGTGGGCAGCCGTGTTCTCCTGATCTCCAGCGTTTCCGGATACTGGAAATGCACGGGGGGTCATACCAATGCCCATCACGTCCACCCTGGAAGCGGGGCTGCATGGAGGAGCCAGGCCTTCGCAGCCGTCCCTGCCCACGCGTTCATCCCAGAGCCCTTGGGCCTGGGTACTCGCACGGCTCGACGCGTGTCTCCCGGAAGCGCTGCGCCAGGGCTCTCCCGTGGAGCTCAGCCGCGGCCGGTTGCTGGTGGGCATCCTCGGGATGCTGCTGGTAGTCAACCTCCTGGCCCTCTGGTTCTACGTGCGGTTGAGCCCGGACCCGTTGCGCACCGGCACCACCCAGTTCACGTGTCTGGCGCTCTTCGCCGTCACCCTGTGGAGGCTGCGCCGGGCCAGCTCCATCCGGGTGCACGCGTGGCTCGTCTGCTTCCTCGTGACGGCCGCCATGAGCGCCGAGTCCTGGAAGACCGGAACGCAGGCCGTGGCCGTGAACGTCATGGCCATGCTGGTGCCGATGTTGACCGTGTACCTGCTCGGCGTGCGCTGGGGCCTGTTCTTCAGCCTGCTCACCGCCGCGAACATGGGCCTCGTCCACCCGTACTTCTTCCCCCCGCCCGGCGGCTCGTCGCTCAACCTCTACTCCGCGCTCTTCGTCCTGTGCGGGTGGCTGGTGAGCTGGATGTTCCTCGCCTCGCGCGACGAGGCGGACGCGGCGCTCGAGCAGGCACTGCGGACGCTGCGCGAGAGCGAGGAGAAGCTCGTCAGCCTCGTCGAGAGCACCGATGACCCGGTGTGCTCCCTCGACAAGGGAGGCCGGATCCTCACCCTCAACCAGGCGGGAACGGAGCTGTGCCGCCAGCTCTTCGGAGGAGAGCCCCTGCCGGGCACGTCCCTCTTCGATGCGCTCCCTCCGGAGCAGCGGGCCCTCTGGAAGGAGCGGGCCGGGCGGACGCTCCAGGGGGAGCACGTCCGCATCCAGTTGAATCTCACGTTGGAGGGCCGGTCCCGGGTGATGGACATCAACCTCAGCCCCCTGCTCGGGGCCGGGCGGCGTCCGGTGGGGATGACCCTCTTCGGGCGGGACATCACCGCCCTCAAGGAGGCCGAGGCGCGGCTGGGCGAGCTGCACCGCAACCTGGTGGACGTGTCACGCCAGGCGGGCATGGCGGAGATGGCCAACGGCATCCTCCACAACGTGGGCAACACGCTCAACAGCGTGACCGTGTCCGCGGGGCTGCTCTCCCAGCGGCTGCGCGCCCTGCGGGTGTCCGGCGTGGCCAGGGCCTCGACGCTGCTGCGCGAGCACGTGCACGACCTGGCGTCCTTCTTCACGCGGGATCCGCGAGGCCAACAGTTCCCGCAGTACCTGGAGCTCCTCGCCCAGCGCCTCACCAGCGAGCAGGAGGCACTGCTGGCCGAAGCGGTGATGCTCGACCAGAACGTGGAGCACATCAAGGCCGTGGTGAGCATGCAGCAGGCCCACGCGCGTGTGACGGGTGTGGTGGAGCGTGTCTCGGTGCCCCAGCTCCTGGACGATGCCCTGCGCCTGCACACCGTGTCCTTCGAGCGGATGGGAATCCAGGTGCGGACCGATTACGCCACCTCGCTCCCCCCAGTGCTGGTGGACCGGCACAAGCTGCTGCAGATCCTCATCAACCTGATGAGCAACGCCCGGCACGCGCTGCTCGACAGTCCGCGGCCCGACAAGCGCATGTGCCTCCGGGTGGAGCGGAGCCCCGAGGGGCGGCTGCGCATCCAGGTGGCCGACAACGGCGTGGGCATCCTCGCGGAGAACCTGCCGCGCATCTTCACGCAGGGCTTCACCACGAAGGAGGACGGGCACGGCTTCGGCCTGCACATCAGCGCGCTGGCGGCCGGGGAGCTGGGCGGCTCGCTCACGTGCGCGAGCGCCGGCCCCGGCCAGGGGGCCACCTTCACCATCGAGCTCCCCTGGGAGCCCCGGGGCTGACGCCGTTACTGGGCGCCGCGGCCCTGCTTCTCGGGCACCACCCAGAAGTAGATGGTGCGCCCGTCGGCCTCGACGACGCGCTCCGGCTCCCAGCCCTCGATGTCGAAGGCGTGCGAGACGATGCGCGTCCCCGGCTTCAAGTCATTCAGCAGTTTGGGCTTGAGCCGGTTGTTGACGCTCGGCAGCAGGTACATGGTCACCACCGTGGCCTCGCCGAAGTCCGCCTTGAAGAGATCCTCCTGCCGGAATTCGGTGATCTCCTCCACGCCCGCCTCCTTCGCGTTGGCCTCGGCCTCCTGGATGCGCTCGGGGTTGATGTCGATGCCCACCCCGCGCACACCGAAGCGCTGCGCCGCGGTGACGACGATGCGCCCGTCTCCCGAGCCCAGATCGTAGAGCACGTCCCCCGGCTTCACGTCGGCCACCTCCAGCATGGTGTCCACCACCACCTGCGGGGTGGGCACGTACGGCACGTCCGGCGCACGCTCGGGCAGGTCCGCCCGGCCCAGGTTGGGCGGCGCGGCGCCGCCCAGGAGTCCCAACACACCTAACAGCGCTACACCGACCGCGGCCTTCCGAATCCCCATGATTTACGACCTCCATTTGAGGGGTTGCTGCGTGGGTGGCCCGTGCGCCGGCGCATGAGCGCCAGCGGAATCAGGCCGGAGGCCAACACCGCGACACCGACGAGCGCTCCCGCCCCGGTGTAGGCCAGGCTCGAATAGAGGAGATAGGCGCACGAGGCGCAGAAGAGCAGCGGGGTGAGCGGATAGAGCGGCACGCGGAAGGGACGGGCCACGTGCGGCTCGCGCCGGCGCAGCACCAGCAGCGACACCCCCGTCAGCAGGAAGAAGAACCAGAAGACGGGCGCGGTGTACTCCACCATCGTCTCGAAGCCGCGCCGGGTGATGGAGCCCACGCCCACCAGCGCCAGGGCGATGGCGCCCTGCACCAGCAGCGCGTTGACGGGCGCGCCCGCCCGCGCGTTCCACCGGCCCAGGGGCGAGAACAGCGGGAAATCCCGCCCCATCGCGTAGTGGGTGCGAGAGCCCATGAGGATGGTGGCGTTGGAGGAGGTGAGCACCGCCGCGCAGATGAGCAGGCTGATGAGCTGGGCGCCCGAGGGCCCCGCCACGCGCTGCATGAGGTCCGCCGCCACCGCCTCGGATTGCCCCATGCCCGCGGAGCCCAGCCCCCGCAGGTAGGCCGCGTTGGCCAACAGGTAGAGGCCGGTGACGGCCACCATGCTCCACAGCAGCGCGGACACGATGCTGCGGCGGCCCCCGCGCAGCTCGCTGGAGATGTAGGCCGCCTCGTTCCAACCGCCGTACGTCAGCAGCACGAACACCATGGCCAGGCCCCAGGCGGCATGGCCTGTCCCACCGGACGCCACCGCCGCGGCCGGGGCCGGAGCCGGAATGGCGGGTGCGAGGAAGAGCCCGGCGATGATGACCAGCCCCAGCCCCGCCACCACCGCCACCGTGAGCAGGTTCTGCGTCCACTTGCCCAGTTGGATGCCGGCCACGTTCAACCCGGTGAGCACCACCACGGTGAGCGCGGCGTAGAGGGCGGAGGAGTGCTCGCCCAGCGGCAGCAACTGGGAGGCGTAGTCCCCGAAGATGAAGCCCAGCAGGGCGATGGAGCCGGTGGGGATGACCGTCAACCGCGCCCAGGCGAACAGGAAGGCCAACGAGCCGCCGAGTGCCCGGCGCAGGTAGTGGTAGTCCCCGCCGGCATGGGGCCAGGTGCTGGCCAACTCCGCGTAGCACATGGCGCCGATGAGGGAGACCAGCCCGCCGAGGCCCCACAGCAGCAGCACGGCGGCCGGGCCCGTCGCGTTCTGCGCCACCAGGGAGGGCGTCCGGAAGATGCCCGCCCCCACGACGATGCCCACCACGAGCGCGACGGCGTCCACGACGCGCAGACTTGGCAAGGGGAGCGCCGCCGGCCCGGAGCGCGCCTCGCCCGGCTGCCCCTCCCTCTGGTACGGCTCTCGCGTCATGGGTGTCCGCCCCCTGGATGTGTGAAGGGATGGACATGTCGCGGAGTGGGGGCAATGCGCCCCGCGGACACGGCCGCTATCGAATGCTCGGCGGGGTTCCAGCGGGGCGGGGGGCCGGTGTTACCGGCGTTACCCTCGGGGCGGGGACGTTACCTTTCGAAACGTTCGACGCGGCGTGGCAGGCTCCAAGCCCGCGAGAACATTCATGCTGCGGCCTGGAATGAGCGTTGCTCATGGAGGCTCGCGATGATCTACGCACCCAAGGAAGGCTTCGGCCGGACCGCCCGCATCCAGAGCATGGAGGACTACCAGCTCCTCTACCGCAAGAGCATCGAGCGGCCCGAGGAGTTCTGGGGCGAGATGGCCCAGGCGCTCACGTGGTTCCACCCGCCGGAGACCATCCTGGACGCGGACCCGGACCAGGTGGACTTCTCCTGGTTCGGCGGCGGCCGGCTCAACGCCTGCTACAACGCGGTGGACCGGCACGTGAAGGCGCGCCCCGGCAGGCCCGCCATCATCTGGGCGAAGAACGAGCCGGGGCAGTACGAGCTCATCACCTGGAGGGACCTCAAGCACAACGTGGGCCGGGTGGCCAACGTGCTCAAGGCGCACGGGGTGAGGAAGGGAGACCGCGTCTGCATCTACCTGCCCATGGTGCCGGAGCTGGCCTACACCATGCTGGCGTGCGCGCGCATCGGCGCGGTGCACTCGGTGGTGTTCGCCGGCTTCTCCGCCGACTCCCTGCGCGAGCGCATCCTCGACTCGGGGGCCCGGGTGCTCGTCACCGCCAACGAGGGCCCGCGCGGCACCAGGCGGGTGCAGACCAAGGCCATCAGCGACGAGGCGGTGGAGGGCCTCTCGCAGGTGCGGTCCGTGCTGGTGGTGCGCCGCACCGAGGCGGACGTGCCCATGGAGGCCGGCCGCGACTTCTGGCTCGACCAGGAGATGAGCAAGCACCGCGGCACCTGCCCCGTGGAGTGGATGGCCGCGGAGGATCCGCTCTTCATCCTCTACACCTCGGGCAGCACCGGGAAGCCCAAGGGGGTGATGCACACCACCGGTGGCTACCTCGTCTACGCCGTCACCACGCACCGCTACGTCTTCGACCTGCAGCCGGATGACGTGCACTTCTGCACCGCGGACATGGGGTGGATTACCGGCCACACGTACCTGCTGTACGGCCCGCTGGCGAACGGGACGACCACGGTGCTCTTCGAGTCCATTCCCACGTACCCGGACGCGGGGCGGCTGTGGCAGGTGGTGGACGACCTGAAGGCCACGGTGCTCTTCACCGCGCCCACCGCGCTGCGCGCCCTCATCCGCGAGGGGGATGGGCACGTGAAGAAGTCCTCGCGCAAGAGCCTGCGGCTGCTGGCCTCGGCGGGCGAGCCCATCAACCCCGAGGTGTGGCGCTGGTACCACGACGTGGTGGGCGAGGGCCGCTGCCCCGTGGTGGACAACTGGTGGCAGACGGAAACGGGCGGCGTGCTGATCGCCCCCATGCCGGGTGCCACGCCCTGCAAGCCCGGCAGCGCCACCCTGCCCTTCTTCGGCATCGAGCCCCTGCTGGTGGATGACGAGGGCCGCGTCCTCGAGGGCAACGGCGTCTCCGGCAACCTGTGCATCGCCCGCACGTGGCCGGGCCAGGCCCGCACCATCTGGGGCAACCACCAGCGCTTCATCGAGACGTACTACTCGCGCTTCCCCCGCCTCTACTTCACCGGGGACGGCTGCCGCCGCGACGAGGACGGCTACTACTGGATTACGGGCCGCGTGGATGACGTGCTCAACGTCTCCGGCCACCGCCTGGGCACCGCCGAGGTGGAGAGCGCGCTGGTGGCCCACGAGTCCGTCGCCGAGGCCGCCGTGGTGGGCTTCCCGCATGAGCTCAAGGGCACGGGCGTGTGCGCCTTCGTCACGCTCAAGCCCGAGTACGTGGACGCCAGCGCGGAGCAGATGATGGGCGCGCTCAAGGAGCAGGTGCGCCACGTCATCGGCCCCATCGCCACGCCGGACCAGGTGCGCATCGTGTCCGGCCTGCCCAAGACGCGCTCCGGGAAGATCCTCCGCCGCATGCTGCGGAAGATCGCCTCCGGCGAGACGGGGGACCTGGGCGACACCTCCACCCTCGCCGAGCCCACCGTGCTCGACGAGCTGCTCACGCAACAGCACCACCTGCAGTCCCAGCGCCGCTGACCACCCCTCGAGGAGACTCCTTCCCCATGCCCCAGAAAACCAAGGCCGAAGAGTGCCTTGAGTCAGCTGGACTGCACCACCGCGATGCAGTCGATCTCCACCCGCGCGCCCTTGGGCAGCCCCGCCACCTGCACGGTGGTGCGCGCGGGCGGAGTCCCCGGGAAGTAGCGCCCGTACACCTCGTTCATCTCGGCGAAGTCCGCCATGTCGACGAGGAAGACGCCACACCGGACCACGTGCGAGAAGTCCAGGCCTCCGGCCGCGAGCACCTCCCGCAGGTTGTCCATCGCCCGCGCCGTCTGCACCTTCACGCTTCCCTGGACCAGTTCGCCCGTCGCGGGATCGATGGGCGTCTGTCCCGAGAGGAAGACCATCCGCCCCAACCCCACCTCGACGGCCTGCGAGTAGGGACCAATGGCCTTCGGGGCCTTGTCGGAGTGCAACGTTCGTCGAGCCATGGAGACCTCCAGTACGCCGTGTCTACCACGCGCTCTCGCGGCGGACCCCGTTCAATACAGGACGCCTTCGCGCATCCGCCCGTGGGATGGCCGGGAGCCAGGAGCATGCTCGGCCTCCCACCCGCTGAGAGCGAGGCACGCGCGAACGTGGTCCGCACCGAGCACGACGCACTGGAGCTCATCCGCACCAAGGGAGTCATCACCGAGGTGCCCGCCCTGGGAATGACGTCGCTCGTCGAGGCCGTGGCCGGGGGGGCCGTACACGGAAGCTGGCGCAACCACGCCAAGGGCCGGCTCATGTACCGGCTCGGCCGCATCCTGAGAGCCTCGGACGATGTGCTCGCGGTGCGGCTCGTGGAGGGCAAGGTGGCCTTCGTGGACCCCGTGCTGTGGGCCGTGGTGTACCGCGTGGCCATGGAGCCCTCGCGCCGCCGCCGCTCGCTGGAGGGGCTCTCTCCCCAGGCCCGCGCCCTGCTGTCGGCGGTGGAGCGGGACAAGGAGGTGCGCCTGGGGAAGAACAGCGAGTGGACCAAGGGGCGCGAGGTCCTCGAGGAGCGGCTGCTCGTCCACCTCTCCGAGACGGAGACGGAGGAGGGCCGCCACGTCACCGTCCTGCGCTCCTGGAGGAGCTGGGTCTCCCCCACCGTGAAGGAGGCCGCCGAGTCCCTCACCTATGACGAGGCGCTCGCGCGGCTGCGCGAGGCCTGCGGCGGAGCCCCGGCGGGGCTCGGGCCGTGGGTGCCCTGACTCAGTACATGTCGGGCATGGCCGGTGGCGGTCCCGCGAAGAGCTCCGTCGCCGTGCGCAGCGAGGCCTCGTCGGCCTCGAGCACCCCGGCCATCTGGAGGGCGGCGGGCGAGAGGAAGCCGCTGTAGAGCGGAGCCAGTGCCCGCACGTGCAGCTTCACGTCGCCATCCCCTCCAGGGCGCACCTCGGCCTCACCGTTGTCCACCTCCAGCACGAAGCGGCCCCGGTTCTCCGGGAAGAGGTCATCATCCACCTCCAGGTGCAGTGCCCCCGAGAACCCGGCCGGGTAGCCGCGGGCCTGGAGCGCGGCGGGCACGTCCAGCATGCGCAGCATCCAGGTGAAGAGGTGCTTCACCTCATACGTCTGCTCGCGCAGGAGGAAGAGGAGCGGATCCGCCGGCCCGCCCCGCCACACCACCTCGCGGGCCAGGGAGCGGTGATCGCCGATGAAGCTCAGCAGCCGCCGGCCCGCGGCCGGGGTGAGCGCGGCCAGATCGGTGAGGTTCAGCTCCTGGAGCAGACCGTGCGGCTGGACCCGGCGCGTGAGGTAGAGGTAGCCCTCGATACCGGCGCTGCCCTCCACGAGGTAGCCGTAGGCCGTCTCCCCCCGGGGGTGGGTGACGCGCGTCCAGGTGTAGGCCGTGCGGTCGATCCACCCCTGCTGCCGCTGCGCGTAGCGGCGGTACACCTCGCGGAGGGCTGGCAGGTCGGCCGCCTCCACGGGCCTCAACGAGAGGGTGCGCTCCTGGAAGTCGAGCCCATGGAGCTGCACGCGGATTTCGAAGCGCGAGCCGGACTGCTCGAAACCCACGCGCCGGTAGAGCGGCTGGGTGGCCGGGTAGAGGCTGGCGATGGGCGCACCCTGGCCGCGCAGCTCGCGGAGGGCTGCCTGCATGAGCCGGGTGGCCGTGCCCTTGCCACGGGAGGCGGGCGCCACCCCCACCCCGCCGATGCCCACCATGGGCACCCGGCGCCCGTTGAACCACTGCCCCATGGGGATGAGGACGATGGTCGCGGCCACCCTGTCCCCCTCCCGCAACACCCGCAGGTGGGCATCCAGGGCCTCGATCTTCTGCTGCCAGCCCCGGGACTCCTCGGGAGGAAGGGCAAAGGCCTGATTCCGGATGTCCTCCGCCGCGGCGAGCTCCCGCTCCCCCTGCGGCGGGCCAAAGTTCGGCGCCGTCGTGTCCACGCTGTCCTCCTCGATGAAAGAAGGTGCAGCCTACCCGGCGGGCAGGCGTGCCAGGGCCTCTTCCGCCGCCTTCCCGCTCCCATGCCGCTGGACAACCCGTTTCGAATGGTTACAGGGAGGGCGATCGCGCCCCGCGAAGGGCGCCCGGAGAAAACATGTCCGTCGACACTCAGCGGGAAACCCACAAGTTCCAGGCGGAGATCAATCAGCTCCTGAACCTGGTCATCAACTCCCTCTACAGCCACAAGGAGATCTTCCTGCGCGAGCTCGTCTCGAACGCGTCGGACGCGCTCGACAAGCTGCGCTTCCGCTCCGTCACCGAGCCCGAGCTGCTCGAGGGGGCCTCCGAGCTGGAGATCCGCCTCATTCCGGACGCGGAGAAGGGCACGCTGACCATCGAGGACACCGGCATCGGCATGACGCGGGACGAGCTGGTGAAGAACCTGGGCACCATCGCCCACTCCGGCTCGCGCGAGTTCCTGGAGCTGGTGTCGCAGCGGGGCCAGAAGGACGTCAACCTGATTGGCCAGTTCGGCGTGGGCTTCTACAGCGCCTATCTCGTGGCCGACCAGGTCGAGGTGGTGAGCCGCGCGGCGGGCAAGGACGCCCAGGTCTGGAAGTGGGCCTCGGACGCCAAGGGCTCCTTCACGGTGGAGCCGGCCGAGCGCGCCACGCGCGGCACCTCCATCACCCTGCACCTCAAGGAGGACCAGAAGGAGTTCCTCCAGGAGTGGCGCCTGCGCGAGCTGGTCAAGCAGTACTCGGACTACGTCAGCCACCCCATCAAGCTCCAGGTGAAGCAGACCACCGGCGAGGGGGACGCGCAGAAGACCGAGACGCAGCTCGAGGTGGTGAACAAGGCCAGCGCCCTGTGGCAGCGGTCCAAGAGTGAAATCACCGACGAGCAGTACCAGGAGTTCTACAAGCACCTCTCGCACGACTGGGAGGCGCCGCTGGCGTGGACGCACTTCCGCACCGAGGGCAACCAGGTCTTCACCGGACTGCTCTTCCTGCCGAAGAACCCGCCCTTTGACTTGAACGCGGCCCAGCAGCGCGGGGTGCGGCTGTTCGTCAAGCGCGTGCTCATCATGGACCGGTGCGAGGAGATGCTGCCGCAGTGGCTGCGCTTCGTGCGGGGCGTGGTGGACTCGGATGATCTGCCGCTCAACGTGTCGCGCGAGCTGTTGCAGGACTCGGCGGTGGTGCAGGCCATCCGCAAGCACGTGACGAAGAAGACGTTGGACATGCTGGAGAAGCTGGCCAAGGACAAGCCGGAGGACTACCGGACGTTCTGGAAGAGCTTCGGCACGGTGCTCAAGGAGGGCCTGGCCGTCGACACCGAGTACCGCGAGAAGCTGGGCACGCTGGTGCGCTACGAGAGCTCGCGCGAGGAGGGGCTCACCTCGCTGGCGGACTACGTGTCGCGGATGAAGGAGGGCCAGAAGGCCATCTATTACGTCTTCGGCGAGTCCCGGAAGGCGGTGGTGGACTCCCCGCACCTCGAGGCGCTGAAGAAGCGCGGGTACGAGGTGCTGTACATGACGGACCCGGTGGACGAGTGGGCCACGCAGGGGCTGAGGGAGTTCCAGGACAAGCCGCTGGTGTCGGCGATGCACGCGGACCTGAAGCTCGACGAGACGGAGGAGGAGAAGCGCGAGAAGGAGCAGCGCGCCAAGGGGCTGGGGCCGCTGGCGGACCGGATGAAGGAGGTGCTCAAGGAGCACGTCCGCGAGGTGCGCGTGTCGGACCGGCTCACGGACTCGCCGTGCTGCCTGGTGGTGCCCGAGGGCGGCTCGCACGCCTTCGTGGAGCGGCTGCTGCGGGAGCGGGGCCGGAGCGTGCCGCGCGTGAAGCGCATTCTCGAGGTCAACCCCGCCCACCCCATCGTCGAGCACCTGAAGGCGCTGCAGGAGAAGGAGCCCGCGTCCCCGCAGGTGACGGAGTGGGTGGAGATGCTCTACGACCAGGCCCTGCTCACCGAGGGCAGCAGCGTGGAAGACCCGAACCGCTTCGCCCGGCGCATGACGGCGCTGATGACGCAGCTCGCGGCGCACTCGCCCGTGAAGGGCACGAACGCGCCCGCGGGCGCGGTGGCCGCCGGTCCCGAGACGCCCACGTCGGAGGCCAGGCCCTCGGAGGGAGCCGCCGTGGCCGCCGGTCCCGAGACGCCGCTGCCTCAGAACTGAGGGGAAGCCCCGCGCTGGACCGGCCCGCCTGGAGCCGGTTCAGCGCCCGCCCCGGCGGCGGGCCTCGGCATCCATCACGCGCTTCTCCACCTTCACGCGAGCGAAGTTGGAGAACAACCCGTCCGGCTGCATGCCTTGCAGCGCGCGCATCTGCTGCCGGAGATCCTCCAGCGTCTTCTCCGCCCTCGCCCGCCGCGTGGTCAGCTCCGCGGTCGAGGCGAAGCGGATGGACAGCAGCGTGTCCACGTCCACCCGGCCATCCAGCTCGCGCTCCTGCAGCTCGAGGGAGATGGGGCGCGGCGCCGGGTCTTCCAGCGTCCGGGCCACCAGGGCGCGCAGCTCCTGGGCCCCCGCGTGCAGGGTATCGGCGTCCGTAGCGGCCTCCAGCCGCTCCATGCCCGCGGCCAGTGCCTCCACCAGCGGCGTCACCGCCTCGCGGCCCGGCGGGGACAGCAACTGCGTGACGTAGGCATCCATCCCGTCCCCACCGGCCTGCTCCACCACCTGCCGCAGCAGCGGGAGCCAGTCCGCCTTGAGCTGCTCGCGCACCGGCCCCACCGGAGCCTTGTCCCGCGCGGCCTTCTGGAGCGCCTCGTCCAGGCCCTTCAGGACGGCCTCGGCCGGGAGCACGCCCCGGGGCGCGGCGGAGCGATCATGCCAGCGGCTCTGCCGGACTTCCGGCGCCACCCCGGTGAAGGACGGGCTGCCCGGGCTCGTCGTCTCTCCATTGAGGGATGGCATGCCGGGGTTGCCACGCGGCTTGTCGAAGACCGGGCGCCCCGGGTTGGTGGGGACGTCGGACGTATCGAAGCCATCCCCTTTCGAACGCGCGGGGACTCGCGGCAGCCCGAGCCTGCGCGGCTCGATCTTCGTGGGCTCGTCGTCGTCATGCCCCAGCGGCACGCCCCGGGTGGGACCCTTTGGTTTCGACGGCGGTGGCGGCATGGGGCTCCTGGAGGCCATGTTGCTACGGCATGGCACGGCAAGCAAAGCCGCTCGGGGTAGGATGGCGGCGGATGCCGCGTGCCCCTCATGCTCCTCCCGTTCTCGACGAGGAGGCGCTCGTCCACCAGTTCCCCGGTCTCGACCGGCGCGCGCTCGGTGCCTTCTACACCCCCGCTCCCCTCGTGGAGCGCACCCTGGCCCTCGCCCTCGCACACGCCGGGGAGGGGCCGCTCGCGGTGGTGGACCCCGCCTGTGGGGCCGGGGCCTTCCTCGCCGCCGCGGCCCTCGCCCGGCCCGAGGCCCACCTCTCCGGCCTGGAGGCTCTCCCCCGACGTGGCCCGCGCCTGCCAGGCCCGCGTGCCCGGCGCCGACATCCGCGTGGGCGATGCCCTACGCGGCGGGCTCGACCCCCTGCTCGCGAGCCTCCCTCCGGCCCGCCACGAGGTGTGGATCGGCAACCCGCCCTACAACGGCACCTCCGCGCTCCTGAAGGACCGCGACGCCTATGCCCGCCTCCGCGCCCTGCTCCCGCTCGCGCTCCCCCAGGGCACCAGCCTGCGCGATGACTTCGCCTTCTTCCTGCTGCTCGCCGCGCACCGGCTCTCCTCCCGCCCCGGCGTGCTCGCCTTCATCACCCCCACCAGCCTCCTCGACGCCTTCCTCTACGCTCCCCTGCGCGCCACGCTGCTGCGCATGCTGTCCCTCCGCCAGGTCGTGGACCTCGGCCCCGGTGCCTTCGCCGGTACCCAGGTGCGCACCTGCATCACCGTGTGGACCTCGCCCCCGGACTCGCGGGTGCGGCCCGTGTATTCGCGGCACACGGGCTCACGGCTCGAGTACACCCGGCACCCTCACCCCGTCCCTCTCCCGGGGGGAGAGGGGAAATTGGAGCCCTTCGTTCCCGAGGCTCCCGAGTGGCGTCTCGCTCCCACTCCTCCCGAGGCCGCGGAGCTGGATGCTCGCTGGCGCTCCGAGGGCGAGCCCCTCGATACGCTCGTCCCCGTGAGTCTTCCCGGGGTGAAGACGCGCTTCGATGAGCTGCTGGTGGACGTGGATCCTCAGCGGCTCCTCGCCCGTGTCGAAGACTTCGCTCGCACGCCCGTGGAGGCGCTCGAGGACTTCGCCCGGCTCCATGCCATCCCCCAGGCCCTGCTGCCCAAGCTGCGCGCCTTGAAGGAGGGGCCGCCCTTCACCGTGGAGCCCGCCTGCGTGCGCCCCTTCTTCCGCTACGCCGGAGCGCGCCACCGCGGCACCCTGCCCCCCGAGTCCCGTGCCTTCTGCTACCTGGACCGGCGCCTCATCCCCCGCGGCGATCACCGCCTGCGCGGTCCGTGGGATCCCCATCGCGGTGCGGTGAAGCTCCTCTTCAACGTGCGCGAGCTGCCCCTCTCCGCCGCGCTCCTCGAGGAGGAGGGCTGCGTGCACGACCACCGGCATGCCCGCTTCGCGCCCCTGCTCGTGCCCCAGCGCGTGCGCGACGAGGGCCTCGACCTCACCCGCGTCACCCGCTCCGAGGCAGCGCTGGGCCCCCTCGTGCCCAACCTCTCCCCCCGAGGGCTGGCCTGGGCGGAGCGGCTCGGCGGCCCGCTCGCCGCCTACCAGGCGCTCGTGCGCTTCCTCAACGGCCCCGAGGTCCAGCGGCTCTGGGCTCCTGTCTACGGCGCCTCGCGGGTCGTGCCCGTTCCCCTGGCTGCTCTCCAGCCTTGAGGAACACGCCGGGCGCATTAGTGTCCACCTTCACTCTCGGTCCGGAAGTCCGGAATCGGGAATTCCCGCAGTGAAGGAGACATCACTCATGAAGACTCGCGCGCTGCTCACCGCTGCCGTTCTCTGCCTCGCTGGACCGGCGTTCGCTCAGGGCAAGGCTCCCGCCGCCAAGGAGAAGGCCGCCGCCAAGAAGGAGGAGAAGGCCGCCGAGAAGGCCATGGGCGCCACCGCCCGGGCCGAGCTGAAGGATCAGAAGGGCCAGTCGGTGGGCGAGGTGACGCTCTCCGAGACGCCCCACGGCATCCTCATCAAGGGCACGCTCTCCAACATCCCCGCTGGCGAGCACGCCATCCACATCCACGAGGCGGGCAAGTGCGAGGCCCCCTTCCAGACCGCGGGTGGCCACCTCAACCCCCACAAGAAGAAGCACGGCGTCCTCGTGGCCGAGGGCAAGCACGAGGGCGACCTGCCCAACCTCCACGTGGGCGCCGACGGCAAGGTGCAGTTCGACCACTTCGCCCATGGTCTCAAGCTGAAGGACGTCCAGGACCAGGACGGCGCGGCCGTCGTCGTGCACGCCAGCGCGGACGACTACAAGAGCGACCCCGCCGGCAACGCGGGTGACCGCATCGCCTGCGGCGTCGTGCAGGTGCAGAAGTAGCCGTCCCGCCGTGGAGTGAGGAGCTGGGAAGTGGCCCGGACTACAGGCGCCGGGCCACGTCGACGAAGAGGCCCACGGCCACCGTCTTCATGTTCACCCCGGCCTGGCTGTAGAAGGCCGGGAGCGCCACGTACGGGAAGACGTCCAGCCAGAAGCCGTTGATGTTGGTGTTGAAGCCCACGTTGAGGCTCACCGGCACGGAGAAGGTCCCCGCGACGTTGCCGAGTTCCCGGGCATTGAGCCCCGTGCCCAGCGCCACCAGGAAGTTGGGGTGGAACTGGTAGTAGAGGGACATCGGCGCCCGGAGACCGGCCCGCGTGACGCCGAGCGCACCGATGGGACGCCCCGAGACGCTGAAGGGCAGGTAGGCCGCCACGTCCAACCGGAAGCGCTCGTCCAGCCGGAAGAACATGGGCACGCCCAGCTCGAAGCCACCCAGCAGCCCCTCTTCGGCGATGTTCGAGCGGAACAGGGCCCGGGTGCTCACGCTCAGCTCGAAGGGCTTGGACCGGATGATCTCCCGGGTCAGCGCGAGCTCGGGATTGCCATAGCTGAACGCCGAGGCCAGCTTGAGGGGCGCGAAGACGGCGTCCACCATCCAGCCCGCGCCAAAGCCATACATCATCCCGATGTTCAGGCCGACGCTCGTACTCCCTTCGGGCGTCGACGCCGGCACGACGAGCAGGTGCGAGTACGGCAGCACGGTCCGCTCGGGAAGAACCATCCGGCGCGCGGTGAAGGCCAGGAACGGCTTCGGCGCGGCAGGAGGCTGGACGGGCGGCTCCTGCATCACGGGCGGCTGCGCACGCGCCACACCCATGGACGCGGCAAGAGCCACGCCGGTGGCGAGCGCCACCAGCTTCTTCTGGAAATACCTCATGTGGTTCATCCCCCTGTGGACGAGCCCCTCACAGCGGGGCGCGGCGCAGTCTAGGCCCTGACCCTGGCCATCCAGAAATGGGCCCGCCCGCCCATCCCACCTGGGGAGAGGCGAGCGCTCGCCGCCCGCACCTCCTTGCCTACAGAGGGTTCGCCGGGGTCGCGAGATCCAACCGCGCTCCCTCCGGCGGCGGCATGAGCCGGCGCAGTGCCCCCTCCCGCCAGTGCAGGAACACGAGCGAGGGGTCCTCGAGCGGAACATCGAACTCGAAGCCCAACCGGGTTGGCCCCTGGGCATCGGCGGCCAGCACCGTCACCTGCATGCCCTCCAGCTTCACCTGCGCGCCCTCACCGAGCATGTGCTCCGGGGAACGGAGCGTCTGCTCGGCCTCGGTGGCGAGGAAGTGGCCTCCCCCGGGGAGCTCCAGTGCGAGCGAATTCGGCCCGGTGCGGGTGACGATGGGAGACTCCTGCACCATCGACAGCGGCCACCAGGAGCGAGGGGTCTCCTGCCCCTGCAGGGCCCACGTGACGGGGACGTACAGGAGCACGCCAATGTCCCGGGCATCGAGAACCACCACCCGCTGAGACGCCAGACGCGCGGGGTCCAGCTCGCTCCGCACCTGCTGCGCCATCTGCCCGGTGCTGGTGCCGAGCTGGCGGATCATCATCGACATCAGGGGCCAGCTCAGCGGTGCGAGGACGAGGTGGAACAGCGCGAACACCGCCCCCGCGACGGCCACGCCTCGCGGACGCCAGCCCTGCCCACGCGAGCGCCACGCATGGCGGAGCACCATGGCCAACAGCACCGAGGCACCCAGGCTCGGCACGAAGAGCAGCCGGCCCATGGGCATGCTGGAAGTCACCGGCAGCAGGGACAGCGCCGCGCCGAGGGAGAGCCAGCGGGAGTGCCGGCGCTCCTGCTCGGAGAGACCGGGCCAGGCGGAGCGGATCAGCAGCACGAGCACCGCGAGCCCAACCAGCCCCAGGCCCACCAGCGCGGGCCGGCTGGCCGCGTTGATGCCCCAGAGGTCCACGGGCACACCCAACAACCCACCGGCGAGCGCGGGCACCCGGCCGAGCGCGGCCACCAGGTAACGTCCGGGCTCGCCCACCGGGTCCAGGTACATGGAAGACCCATACGCGCCGTACCCGAGCGCCTTGTACACACCGAGGTAGGCGACCGCGAGCACCGCCGCCGGAGCGACGGCCCGGACGCGCTCGGCCACCGTGCCCCGGGCCCCCGCCAGCTCATAGGCCAGCAC
Source organism: Archangium gephyra (assembly GCF_049060025.1). GTDB lineage: Bacteria > Myxococcota > Myxococcia > Myxococcales > Myxococcaceae > Archangium > Archangium gephyra_A. Next base: position 9,205,696 of record NZ_JBMEQQ010000002.1, on the reverse strand, counting down.
GTAGGCGAAGACGCCCAGGGCGGACTCTCCCGCCGTCAGGCTCACGGCCAGCGCGAGGAGGGACAGCGGCAGGGCCTGGCGCTTCCCGGCCTCGCGCCACTCCAGGTGCAGCCACAGGCCCGCCAGGGCCAGGGCGGTGGACACCAGGGCGTTGCGGTTGGAGATCCACCCCACGGGGAGCAGGTGCGAATCGTCCATGGCGAACAGCAGCAGCGCCAGCATCGCCAGGGACCCGGGCATCCAGCGCCGCAGCAGGGCGCCGAAGAGGGCCACCACGGCGAGGTACCAGGCCACCGAGTGCAGGTGGTAGCCCAGCGCGTCGCAGCCGAAGAGGCGGTAGTCCAGCGTCTCGAGCGCGCTCGACAGGGGGCGCCAGAAGGCGATCTTCAGCTCGGGCAGCGTCCACCAGGGATAGGGCCCCTCCTGCACGATGCGCCGCATGCCCTCCGGGTCTCCTCCGGCGAAGCGGAAGAGGTCCATGGGCGAGCCCAGAGGCCATTTGCCCTCGAAGATGAGGAGGTGCAGGTTGTCATCCAGGGCGAACCCCATGCCCAGCGTGGGCAGGGCGAGCACCAGGGCAACGGCGAGGGAGAGCCAGAGGCCCCGGGGGGACTCGAACCAACGCTTCGAAGGGGAATCATCCATGGTGACGCGGCCACCGACAACGCTGCCACGTCCCAGGTTCCCAGGGGATGGTCAGTACCACTGCTCCTGGCCCGCCACCCACGTGGCCTGCACCGTGAGGTCCCCGCGGAGCAGCGTGAGATCGGCGCGGTAGCCCGGTGCCAACCGGCCCAGGTGTCCGTCCAACCCGAGGTAGCTCGCGGGATGGAGCGACGCCATGCGCAGGCACTCCTCGAGGGGCAGCCCGAGCAACCGGACGCAGTTGCGCACCGCCGTCACCATGTCGATGTCGGCACCGGCCAGCGTTCCATTCTCGGTCACCAGCCGGCCCTCCCGGCGCAGGATGGTGCGGCCATACAGGGTGAACGAGGCCGCCTCGGTGCCAACAGGAGGCATGGCGTCGGTGACGAGGAAGACCCGGCCGGGCGGCTTGACCTTCAAGAGCAGGCGCAGCATCGCCGGATGGACGTGGATGCCATCCGCGATGACCCCGCACCACGCCTCGTCGGCCTCGAGCGCGGCCACCACGGGCCCCGGCTGACGGCTCTGCGCGGGAGGCATGGCGTTGAACAGGTGGGTGAAACCCCGTACGCCCGCCGCGAGGGCCTCGCGCGTCCGCTCGTACGTCGCCGCCGTGTGGCCCGCCGAGAGCACCACCCCCGCCGAGGCGAGCCGCCGGATGACGGCATCGTCGACACACTCCGGTGCCAACGTCACCACCAGCCGTCCGCCCTGCCCCGCCAGGCGCTCCGGCAGCGCTCCCAGGTAGTCGATGTCCCCCGCCTCGGGCACCCGGATGAAGCGCGACTCATGCACCCCCGGCCGTTCGCCGCTGATGAAGGGACCTTCCAGGTGGATGCCCAGGACACCACTGGCGGGCCGGGCCATGGCCTCGAGGGCGGCCTCGCACGCCTGACGCATCCGGGCCGACTCGTCGGTGATGAAGGTGGGCAACAGCCCGGTGGTGCCGGAGCGCCGGGCCGCCGCCGCGATGGCCAGTGCGGTCTCCACGGTGGGCGTGTCGTTGAACAGCACGCCTCCGGCTCCGTTGACCTGGGCATCGAGGAAGCCCGGCACCAGCAGTGTGCCCTCGGGCAACCGCCGCACCTCGGCTCCGGCCGGAACGGCCTCCCTGGGCACCACGGCGCCGATGCGTCCGTCCTCGACCACCACCGCGTGGTCATCGAGCATGCGCTCGCCCGTGAAGAGGCGCGCGCCCACGAGAATCCGTCTCATCACACGGTCTCCGTCACCTTGCGCAGGTGCGCGGGGACGTCCGGGTCCATTCCGCGCGCCACCGCCAACCGGTGAACCGACATGTAGAAGCTCTGCACCTGGCACAGCGGCGCGATGGCGCTCGGCACACCCGGGACCACGGGCAGGGCTCGGCCCCCGGCACCGCGAGCACCGAGCGGACATCCGCCCCCAATTCCACCATGCGGCGCACCACGCTCCGAGTCCCCTCCGCCGAGCCGTCCTCCTGCCCGAGCGCCAACACGGGGAAACCTCGGCCCACCAGGGCGAGCGGGCCGTGGCTGACCTCGGCGGTGCTGAAGGCCTCGGCGTGCAGCCGGCAGGTCTCCTTGAACTTCAGCGCCATCTCGAGCGCCGCGCCGAGCCCCATCCCCCGCCCGAGCACGAACAGGTTGTGCGCACCGGTGAGCCGCTCGAGCGCGGGCCACCAATCCAACGCCCGCGCCGCCTCCAGGGCCTCCGGCAGCAGCGAGACGGCGTCCCGCAGCCCCGCCTCCCCGGACCAGTGCGCCACCAGTTGCAGGAAGGCGAGGCCGGAGAGGATGTAGGACTTCGTGGCGGCGACGCTCTGCTCGGGACCGGCGCACAGCGGCAGCCCGATGTCACACAGGGAGAAGAGCGGAGAGTCCTCGTTGTTGACGAAGCCGATGACCAGCGCGCCCCCCGCGCGGGCCGCTTCCGTCAGCCGCAACAGGTCGGGACTGCGGCCGGACTGCGAGACGGCGACGAAGAGGCTCTCCCGCAGATCCAGGCCCCGGGTGTTGTAGACGGAGGCCACGCTCGGCCCCACCGAGGCCACGGCGCGCCCCAGCGTGGTCTCGATGAGATACTTGCCATAGCTGGCCGCGTGGTCGGAGCTGCCGCGCGCGCAGGTGACGACGAACCGCGGAGGCCGCTGGCGCAGCCGCTCACCCAGCTCGGCGAAGGCCCCCTCGCAACGGGCAATCTGCTGGCGAGCGGCCTCCGCCGACTGGGCGGCCTCGAGGGCCATGGCGGGAAGAGGAGAAGTGTTCACCCTCCCAATCTAATACCCACCGCTCCCCTGGGGAGACCCCACTTCCGGGGAGCGTGCTCAACGGCACAGAGGCGGCGAGGAAGCGCTCGCGCTGGTGGCGAGGAGGCCGAGGAATTCGCTCGCCTGGGGCTCATTCCCGCTGGACCAGAGCGCGGACTCGGCCCAGCACTGCACCCAGGAGGTGCCCCAGTCCGCCGGCAGCGTGCTGCACTGGCTCCGGCGCCAGGCGCCACGGGCCTCGGCGTCCCGCTGTACCGCCGCCACCACATGGGGCGTGAGCTGCGTGATGAAGGCGTCCGCATAGGCCTGGACGGGAGGCAGCTCCAGCGGATCCTCCGAGAGCCCTCCGGGCCGGAAGCCCACGTGCTCCTGGTCCTGGAACTGCAGCGTTCCCGCGCCCTGGGCGGGGGCGGTGGACCCCGGAGTGCTCGACTGGAGCGTGAAGCGGTAGTCCGACGACCAGCGGTAGGTCCACACGGAATAGGTGAAGGTGTCGTAGACGTCCTCGAGCACCGTCTCGGGCGTGTTGGACAGGTTCTTGCGCGCCGAGCTGAGCTCACTGAGGGCGCTCGAGTAGTCGCTGGAGGCATCGCTGGCTTCGCCGCAGATGCGGCTCTTCTTGTCCTCGGGCGCGGGGCAGCCGACGCAGCTCGCCTCGTGCGTGTGCTTCGCCTCCTCGCACGCGGCCTCCTTCTCCGCCTTCCGCTTCTCGGTCCGCTCCACGGCGCTCTCGGCGAGCGAGACGCGATCCAGGGCCCTGCCGTACTCGGGATTGTCCACCTGCCGCGTGCCGCTGACGTAATCCAGGTTGCGCACGTCCTCGGAGACGGTCTCCACGGCGCGCTGGATGAGCGCATCCACCCAGACCTGGAACACATCCGGCTGGCCGGGCAGCGTTCCGGTGGACGCACACCGCGCCCAGGACGGCAGCTTCGAGGACATGCGCTCACACAGGCCAGAGAGCCCCTCGGCGACCCGGGGCGCCATCGAGCCTCTGACATGGGTCACGACGGGGATGGCGCTCTGGGCGAGGAAGCCCTTCCGAGCCATGTTGACCCGCGAGGCCATCTGCGGGTCGGGCGCGAGGCACTGCGCCGCGGACATCAGCACGGAGGAGGCTCCGTGAGAGCCCTCGCCCCGTGCGGTGGTGGCGAGGTCCGCGAAGCGCGAGGAGAGCCGGGCCGCGTTCTCCGAGAGGAGCGTCTGATAGCTGGGAACGGGGAGCTGGTGACCGCGGGACTGGAGGCAGGCCAGTCCGGCCACGGCCGTGGCCAGCGGGCCGTCCGCCTGCCATTTCGCGCAGCGCTCCACCTGGAGCTGGCTGGCCTTCTCGAGCAGCGTGTTGACCTCGGCGTGCTCGGGGATGAGGTCCTTGGCCGCCAGGAGCGGAGGAAGGCACCGGTCGAGCTCGCCCGCCTCGCACGGAGGACGCGCGGACTCGAGGGCCTGGTCCGTGGCCTTCTGCGCGAAGAGGGGGAAGCGGCCACACGCGTCCTTGTCATCGGGAGCGGCGGCACAGGCGGTCCGGTAGGCGCGGGCCGCGGTCATGAAGTCACCGCGCACCGCCGCCTCCCTGGCCTGGGCCATGGCCTCACGGTACGCGGTGTTGCAGCCACTCGAGGCGAGCAGCGCGAGGAACAACGAGAAGCGCGACAGCAGGGAATGGACACGCATGTGGATGAGAGAACGCTGGAGGAAAGGCACTGCGTGGATGCCTGGACGCCGAAGCAGGCGATTTATTCAGCCCCGTGTCCCCGAAACCTTCCCGCATTCTACCCTGCCCCGGAGGTGGAGCGTGTTCACCCCTTGTCCAGCACACCGCTCCGGTAGTCCTGGATGGCCTGGTGGATCTCCGCCTCGGTGTTCATGACGAACGGACCGCGCTGGATGATGGGCTCCCGGAGGGGCTTCGCCGCGGCGACGAGCACCGCGCTCCGCTGGTTCGTGGCGCGGACGCGGAGCCGCTTGCCAGGACTGAAGATGGCGAGGTGGCCCGCGCGCACCGGCTTCGGCTTCGCCTCCGGACCGAAGCTGACCTCCCCGCCGTAGACGAACGCGAAGGACGTGTGCCCCTCCGGCAGCTCGAGCTCGAAGGGCTGGTCATCCTCCAACGTCAGGGAGAAGAGGACCGGCTGCGTCGGACGCTCGCGCACGGGGCCCGCGAGACCGTTCGGCCTGCCCGCGATGACCCTCACCCTGCTCCCCGCGGACGAGAGCGTGGACTCGGCGAGCTGCTCCGGCCCGAGGTCCTGGTAGGCCGCCGGGCACATCTTCTCCTTGGCGGGCAGGTTGAGCCAGAGCTGGAAGCCAGACATCAACCCCTGCACCTGCTCGGGCATCTCCGAGTGGATGATGCCGCGCCCCGCCGTCATCCATTGTGAGCCGCCGCCCCGGATGAGCCCCGAGTTCCCCCGGCTGTCCCGGTGGCGCATGTGGCCATCGAGCATCACCGTCACCGTCTCGAACCCGCGGTGGGGATGGGACGGGAAGCCGGCGATGTACGCGTTCGGGTCGTCCGAGTGGAAGCGGTCGAGCATCAGGAACGGATCCAGATTCCGCAGCGCGGACTGGCCGATGACGCGCGTCAGCCGCACCCCCGCCCCATCCGTCGCCGGGACGCCCGCCAGCGTCTGGAGCACGGTCCGGTCGGAGGTGGGGATGTACGCGGGAGCCTGCGACGCGGACTCGGTTCCGGAGCGGCATCCCGCCGCCAGGGCCACCGTCGCCAGCATCGAGTCGAGGAGGAACTGTCGGCGCGTCGTTCTCATGGACGGGGGGATGATAGCGCAGGTTCCGCGTGTGTTAGGACCCGGGCCCATGGCCAGGTATGTCGCACTGCTGCGTGGGATCAACGTGGGTGGGAACAAGAAGGTCCCGATGGCGCGGCTCCGGGAGCTGATGGAAGGACTCGGCTACACCGGTGTCGCCACCCTTCTCCAGAGCGGCAACGCCGTCTTCACGAGCAAGGAGAAGAGCCCGGCGAAGGTCGGCAAGCAGCTCGAGGCGGCCATCGCCCAAAAGTTCGGCTTCGAGGTCTCCGTCATCATCCGGACGCGGGACGAGTTGGAAGCGGTGATCAAGGCGAACCCCCTCCCCGGTGCCGAGGACGCCCCCTCCCACTTCCTCGTGACGTTCCTGTCCGACGTCCCGGATCCGAAGCGGTTCGAGCAGATCGATCCGGCGGCCTACCTGCCGGACGAGTTCCGCCTGGTCGGGCGCGAGATCTACGCCCGGTTCCCGAAGGGCATCGGGGAATCGAAGCTGGCCACCGTGCTCGGCGGAACGCGCCTGGGAGTCACCCCGACCGCCCGCAACTGGAACACCGTCACGAAGCTCCTGGAGCTCGCCGACGGCTGAGGCCGGGAATCAGTCCCGCGTGTAGAAACGTCCCTGGAGAAGACACGCCACCCCACGCCGGCTCGCTTCGAAGTGGGGCTCGGGAAGCTGGCGAGGGTCGTACCAGCCCCATCCCGCGCACTTGTCAGGCTCCATGACCGTCGGCTCTCCACGGAACTGGTTCGCATACAGGATGACCGAGATGTGGTGCCTGCCGGTCTGCCTGAAGGTCTCGAGATTGTTGGTGAGGGCGATGACCTTCGGGTCCATCAATTCCAGACCCGTCTCCTCCCTCACCTCCCGGATGGCGCCCTCCTCGAAGGTCTCGCCCGTCTCCAGCAGCCCGCCAGGAATGGAGTAGAAGCCCTCCTGCCAGCCTTTGCGCTGGCCCAGGAGGATCTGCTCCCCACGTTGGATGATGACCCCCAACCCGACGGACGGACGCTCCGGTTTCCCGCTCATGTGCCCAACTCCTCGGTGGGAGGTCAGCAGCCGCTGCCTCGTTATCACCGTTGCTCCGGGACGAATGCATGAATCCTCCGCGGCCACCCCCCCGTGACACGGCCCCGGCTTTTCCTGGAGGATGTGTGCCAGGAGCATGGAATGAACCCTCTGGATTGGACCGGACCGCAGTTCCTCATCGCCTATGCGGTCTTCCTCGTGGCGGTGTGCCTGGCGGGGCTGCTCTGGCAGTACCTGCTCAATCAGCCATCGCGGACTCCGGAGCCCCATGAGCTGGACCTGGGGGCCTACGAGGTCGCCGTGCTCGACGACGCGGACACCGCGGTGAAGGCGGCGGTGCTGGCGCTCGTGCATGGCAAGTCGTTGAACTACGAGGCGGGCACGCTGTCGGTGGCCACGGCGCTGCCCGCGAAGGCCGCCCCCCTGGAGCGCGTCATCCATGCCGCGGTGTCCGTGGGAGAGGGAGAGTTCCACCAGTTGCGCGAGGCCGCGCGAAGGGAGCTGAAGCAGTTGGAGGAGTCACTCCGGCGCCGGGGTTTCCTCCTCACGCCCGAGCAGAGCGCCCGGGTGCACCACCTCCCCCGCGTGCTCTTCGGCGTGGCGCTGGGCCTGGGAGTGCTGAAGCTCTTCGTGGGTCTGGACCGCGACAAGCCGGTGCTCTTCCTGGTGATGGAGCTCATCGTGGGCACGGTGCTCGGCATGGTCGTGCTGGGAAGCACTCGCCGGCGCACGCCCCGGGGCACCAAGGCGCTGGAGTTGCTCCGGGCGCGGCACGAGCCCCTGCGCACGACGGCCTCCACCGGGGGCACGGGCCAGACGCTGAGTGCCGGCAACCTGGTGCTGGCCGCGGGCCTCTTCGGCCTGGGCACGCTGTCCCTCATGGACGTCCACCCCCTGCGCTCCTACCTCATGCCCGAGAACGGCCTGGGGAGCGGCGGCGGCGGTGGTGGCTCCAGCAGCAGCAGTTGCTCGGGAGGTGGCAGTAGCTGTAGCGGAGGCTGCGGAGGTTGTGGAGGAGGCGGGGATTGAAACGCCCCGCGCTTCAGGAGCCCGTGGGTGCAGGGCGCTCCAACGTGTTCCTCAGGACCTGCACCGCCCGGGCCGGATAACGCTCCATCCGGTGCGCGAGCTGCTCTTCCGCGAAAGAGAGGAGCTGCCGGGCACAAAGGCCGGGCTCCAGCAGCAACAGCCGGTGGAGCGTCCGCCCCTGCTCGGGAAACTCCCGTTCGAAGCGGCGGAACGGGTCGAGGTTGTCGAGCTGGCTCTCGCGCCCCCTGGGCAGACAGTGCACCAGGACGGGCAGCAGATGACCCAGCGCATGCTGCTTGATGAAGGAGGAGCCGCTGAGCACCTCGCCGCGCGCGGTACGCCCCGAACCGACCAACAGCGCCGACAGGAAGAGCGCGAAGGAACGCTCCACGTCGAGGAAGGAGGCCTCGGCGGTGGACTTCGTCTGCAGGTGCCGCAGGTCTGCCTCGACGTGCGCGCGGTCGAGCAGCACGCGATAATCGTTCACCCTCGCCAGGTGCAGTTCGGCTCCGTCGAAGATCGCGAACTCCAGCAGGTGGCCATCGTCCTGGAGCACCTTGAGCCCATGCGCCGTCTCGCGCACCTTCAGGACGATGCGCTCGCTGTCGGGCAACCAGCTCAGGTCCTGGCGGAACGACTCCTGTACACCCGCGACCGTGATGACGAAGAAGTCATGATCCGACCACGCGTCTGGCGTACGCCCGCGCTCGGCCATCGACCCCACGGCGACCAGTCCCAGCACGCGCGCATCGGACTCCAGCCGGGCTCGCAGTCGTTGGGTGAATGAACGGTAGGAATCCAGGTCCATGGGGGCTCGGGGAAGGGCCGTCCGACGTTACCAGCCCGCCCAGCCCGAGGGACACGTCTCCTCACGGCACAGCCCCGCACCACGGGGCCCGTCAGCCGAGCGCACGGGAGGGAGCACTCCGAAGCGGGGTGGGGGTGCTTTTCGCGAGAAAGTGCAGGATGCTCGCCGGTCGACCCACCTCCCCTCGACCCGAGGTTCGTGCATGAGAAAACCGTTCGCCCTGCTGTCGCTGCTGGCCCTGACGTCCACGGCGTGTCCCGGTGTCGTCGAGCCGCCGGACCCCGGCCCGGTGGATCCCGGCCCGACGGAGGACTTCGCACTGGACCCCGTCCCTCAGGGGCAGGGGTTCCAGTTCATCACCCGGGAGACCGAGGTTCCCCAGGGCGTCGAGCAGCAGGACTGCTACTTCTTCAAGGCGGGGGAGCTGGCCGCGGCCAACGGCATGCCCAACGAGCCGATCAACCTGCACCGCATCCAGATTTCCCAGCGGGATGGCTCGCACCACATGAACATCTACCGGGTGCGCACCATCGTGGGGCTGGACCCGGCCAATGGCGCCTTCCAGCCCGCCGCCAACGGGTCCGGTCCCTGCTTCAACAGCGCCAACTGGGCGGACTGGCCCCTGCTGGCCAACACCCAGCAGGATGGGACCATCGACTGGACGTATCCGGAGGGGGTGGCCAACGTCATCCAGCCGGATGAGTGGCTGATGTTGCAGTCGCACTTCGTCAACGCCTCCACCCAGAAGACGCCGCAGAACTACGGCAAGGTGTGGGTGAACTTCTGGGCGATTCCCAAGGAGCAGGTGAAGCACGAGCTGGGAACCATCTTCGCCACCAAGCAGTCCATCCGCGTCTGCACGAAGAACCCCACGCCCACCTTCGATGGTGTCTGCAATCTCAACAACAAGGCCCCCGTGCAGATCATCGGGGCCAACGGCCACTTCCACAGTCGGGGCAAGGAGTTCCGCATCTACGCCTGGGATGGCATGAGCCTCGAGCGGCCCCCGGAGGACCAGCGCTTCTACACCTCGGAGGTGTGGGACGATCCGCCCATGACGCGCTCGCCCGAGCTGGACCGCACGCTGCCCGCGGGCAGTGGTGTCTGGTACACGTGCAACTACGAGTGGACGCCTCCGCCCGTGGGCTGCGCGGCCCTGGATGCGTTCGACAAGGAGAAGTACTCGACCCCCGACCAGCTGCTCGACTGCTGCTACACCTTCGGACCGCAGGTGGATCAGAACGAGCACTGCAATGCCTTCATCTATTACTACCCGAAGCAGGACAACGTGAACTGCTTCTGACAAGGCCGCAATGCGAGTGCATCTCATGAGGTATGTTCCCGCCGTCCTGCTGTCGCTCTGTCTGGTCATGAGCTGTGACCCGGATGGCGACGACTCCACCCAGGACGCGGGGACCGAGCAGGACGCTGGCACGGGCCAGGACGCGGGGACCGGGCAGGATGCGGGCACGAACCAGGACGCTGGCATCATCCCTGACGCGGGCTCGACTCCCGATGCGGGCGCGGGTGAAGACGCGGGGACCACCACTCCCGACGCGGGCTCGACTCCCGATGCGGGCACGGGTGAAGACGCGGGGACCACCACTCCTGACGCGGGCTCGACTCCTGACGCGGGTACCCCTCCCGACGCGGGCACGATCGAGACCCCCTGCGGCATCCCCTACCTGGGAGATCCCAATGGAGCGCTCGACTTCACCATCACGGCGCTGGGGCCTGACTTGAGGTCGTCACCCCTCACCACGGGGAGCACCCTCACGGTCATCGAGCCCATCCAGGGCGGGCGGGTGTCGTTCGTCGGAGTGCGCGACGTGGTCAACATGGACCCTTGTGGTGTGAGCCTGCTGGGCGCGCTGAGGAATCCCGAGACCGGCAGGGTCGTGCTCGACTCGCGGACCGTCAACTTGCAGCGGAGTCCGGAGGGCAAGGGCTCGAGCACCGACGCGGACGACGCCTCGTTCTCCAACATACCGCTGTGCCCCAACCAGTGGTCCAACAAGGACATCTACGGCCAGGACTACGAGCTCGTCGTCATCCTCAAGGATCGTCTGGGCAAGAAGTCCCTTCAGAAGACCCTCACCGTCCGGCCCGCCTGCAACGTGCCCGGGGAGGATGCGTTCTGCCGGTGTATGTGCAAGGCGAACTACGTATTGGGCTCGCCCTGCCCGTAGCGCCGGCGTAACAGGATGAGCCAGAGCAGCGGGGCCAACCCCGCGCTCCCGGCCGCGGCACCGCACCCCTCCGGCTTCGGAGGGGTTTCCCCATCGGGCGTTCCAGCGTCCGGTGGGGTGGGTGAAACCTGTGCACCGAGCTGCTGGGCGAGCTGGGGCCAGAGCCCGGTGCACCGCTCCCTCACGGGCGTGCCCACCGGGCACTGGTGGACGCCCTGGACGTCGCGGAGGCTGAAGCGGGGCTCCCACGAGGTGCCCTCGTCGGTGCTGCGCGCCAGGGCCCACTCGTGCAGCCAGGTGGAGCCGCAGGCGTAGAGCTCGCCGCCCACGCGCGTCACGCACGCATTGCCCGTGGGCAGGGACAACGGGAGGAAGGACTCCCCCTCGCGCCCCCGGTAGAGGTGATTGTAGGTCGCCACCCAGGAGGTCCGGCCATCGGCCGAGACGTCCATGTTGACGAGCGGGTCTTCCTGCTCCAGCACGGACGTGAGCGTGCGTCCGCCATCCTCGCTGCGCAGCACGGCGTAGCGGATGTTGCCGGCCGTGTCCCGCGAGGACACGCGCATCCACAGCACGTCTGGATTGGCCGGGCTCACCGACAGCAATTTCAAGTCATACGCCCCCTCGAGCCCCGAGGGGAACGTTTGAGGCAGGTCCTCCCACGTCTCGCCCGCGTCGCCGCTGCGGAAGAGGTACATCGCATAACCCACCCAGCCGCTGACGTAGAGGCGCTTGGGGTCGGAAGGCGCCACGCGCACCGTGGAGAAGACGGCCTCGCGCCTGAGCGGGGTGGGCGTCCACGTCTCCCCGCCATCCTCCGAGCGGTACAGGAAATTGGTCACCGCGGGCCTTCCCGTGGCCACATAGAGAAGGGAGTCATCCGTGGGGTGCTCGGCGAGGCTGCTGACCCAGGCGTCCTGGAACGCCGGGGAGGGAGCCCAGGAGCAACCGCCATCGCGCGAGCGCAACAGCGCCTTGCCGGTGGCCGTGAGGAGCTCCCCCTGGACAGCCACACGTAGCTCTCGGGAATCCAACTGCCGTAGCCCATGGCCTCGGCGCACACCCAGCGCCAGGACTCGCCGCTGTCGCGGGAGATGAGCGTGCCCCGGGTGAAACCCATCAACTGGTCTTCGGGGTGTCCCCGGCGCGAGGTGTAGCTCTGGGTTTCCATCAAACCTCCGTGTGCATGCACGGAGGGGGCGGACAGCACGCCCAGACAGGCGAGGAGTCTCCAGGAGGCCATGGCGTGGAGCTTCATGGATCGCCCTATTCGAGGACAGCGCCCTGTTGAATCCACCGTTCCAGCGAGTCGAGCTCCTCCTGGGGAAGAGGCGTGCTGCGCTGGGGCATGCGCTCCCCACAAGCGCTCGGAGCACACGGCAGGCCCGAGAAGTCACCCGTCACCTTGCGCAGCAGGAAGCTTCCCGAGGGATTGCCCGGGTCCACCAGCGGCAACGAGGGCTCTCGGACGCTCCGGGCCTTCAATCGCTCGAGGAGCGCGGCGGCGTCCCCCGTGCCGGTGGTGAGTTGCACATGGCCCGCCGGCTGGGCGGTGCCGTGACACCCCGAACCGAAACCGCATGAGCCCTGGAAGAGGGGAACCACGTCACGGCTGAAGGTGGGGCGCTCCTCTTCCGTCTCCCCTCCCCCGCCGCACCCCCACACCAGCATCGATCCACCCAGAACGAGCACCCAGCGCATTGGTCGCGTCTTCATGCGCCCCAACCTACCAAACGCGACTCAGGCACCGAACCAGCCCTTCTGGCGAGCCTCGTCGAGACGGGCCTCCAGATACTCCCACAGGGCCGGACAGCCCGCCTTGATCGGCGGAGCGATACGGCGCACCACCCGCTCATGGCTGACACCGTTCTCGCGCCAGCTTTGACCCTCGTTGGCCAGGTTCAGCAGGACCGGCATGGCCCGGTCCACGGCATGCGCGAAACGGGCCTCTGGCGTCTCTCCCTGCTCGAACTCCCGCCACAGCGCCAGGAAGGCCGCGCCTTGCGGTTCCGGCAGCAGTCCGAAAATCCGCTTCACCGCCGCCAGCTCGGCCGCCTTGCGCTCCTCCCAGCCACCTTCGGCGTACACCAGGGTGTCCCCGGTATCGATCTCGCCAATGTCGTGCACGAGCAGCATGCCGATCACCCGGTGGATATCGATCGCGGACCCGGCGTGGTGCGCCAGCGAGCTGGCCAGCATCGCGATCTGCCAGCTGTGCTCCGCGGAATTCTCGTAGCGCTCGAGGCCCAGCGGACGGGTCTTGCGTGTCACACCCTTGAGCTTGTCCAGCTCCAGAATGAAGTCGATGATCCGTTGCATGTCGCGCCTCCAGGCGGCATCTGAGCGGCCCCGGCACCCTACTACGGCGGCCCTCCCGCGCGAGACCGCGGAGATGGACAGCCCCGGCTCGGCGCCGGGAGCCGCGGATGGGTAGACTGCTCAGGTCGAGCCGGGTACACGATGACCTTGGCGGATGACCCGCTTTGGCCTGGGATGGGGGTGCCGCATCACAGCCGCACGAGCAGCTCGCGGAGGATGGAGAACCCCTGCCGGAAGTCTTCCAGCCGGGCCTGCTCATTGGGTGCGTGGTAGTACGCCATCTCCCCGAAGCCGGTGATCTGCACATCGCAGCCCTGGCGTTGCAGGTCCCTCACCAGCGGCAGCGAGCCGGTGAGCGAGAACGGGGTGGGCGCCACGCCGCGCACCGCCTGCATCGCCTCCTTCAAAGCCTGGAGGCCCGGCGAGTCCAGCCGGCACGCAATGCCTTCCATTCCACCCCCCTGGAAACGGAACTCGAGCGAGCCGCGCTTCCCCGCCGCCGTGCGGGTGCGAGGGAAGCCGGGGATGGCCTCGTCGCGCTCGAGGCGGGCATCCAGCTCGCGCATGAACTTCGTCACCTCCTCGCGCACCTCCTTCAGGTCGTAGAAGGGGGTGAGGCGGAGGTCTCCGCGCAGGGTGACGTCGGAGGGAATCTTCGACTCCTTGGTGTTGGAGCCCTCCACCACGGTGGCCTTGAGGCTGGAGGAGGACAGGAAGCCCCATGTCTTCTCGTCCTCGGTGGGGGGGAAGCGCGCGTGGAACCAGCGGGCCAGCTCCAGCGACGCGGCCATGCCCAGCTCCAGCGCGTTGACGCAGTTCTGCGGCATCCCCGAGTGCCCCCCCACGCCCGTCACCTTCAGCTCCCACAGCGAAATGCCGCCCGTCCCCAGCGTGGGGCCGAAGTTGGCGCTGTCCAGCCAGTACACCGGCTCGCCCGCCAGGTCCTTCAGCCGCCCCTGCTCGGCCACGTAGCCCAGGCCCAGGCCCGGCAGGTCCGAGGACTCCTCATTGGAGATGAGCACCACCTTGAGAGTCCGGCGCGGGCGCACGCCCCGCTCGGCGAGCTGCGCCAGCAGGTCCGTCAGCACCGCCACGTGGCCCAGACAATCGGTGACACCGCGCCCGTAGAGGACGCCGCCGGGCCCCTCCCAGAGCGCGAAGGGATTGCGCTCCCAGCCCTCGCCCTTCTGGTCCGCGGGGACGACGTCGAAGTGCGCGCCCACGAAGCCGAGCGAGCCCTCGCCCGAGCCCTTCACGGTGAGCACCAGACAGGGCCGTGACTCGTTGCCCAGAGCCGCCAGCGACTCGGCCTGGATGAAGCCACTCTGGAGGTGCGGCGCGAGCGTCTCCAGCACCACCTGCGCGGCGAGCCGCTCCTCGGGCACCAGCCCCGCGCCCGGGTTGTTCTGCAGCCTCGGCGTCAGGGCGATGAGACGCCGAAGCACTTCCAGGAAACGGTCTTCACGGAGCGAGAGCGCGTGCATGGGCGCGGATTGGACCCCAGGCCTCCGGCGAAGTCACCCACCCACTTTTCTTTCACTGCTCGGCCAAACCGCCCAGGCCGTAGAGAGAACAGCGGCGTTGGACCTTCAGACGGGAGCGGAGCGGACCAGTTGGAGCACCACGATGAAGTGGAGCCCCGCGCCGACGATGGTCAGCGCGTGGAACACCTCGTGGTAGCCGAACACCCCGGGCCGCGGGTTCGGCCGCTTCAAGGCGTACGCGACCGCGCCCAGCGTGTACGCCACCCCGCCCGTGAGGATGAGCGCGAGCTGCGTCGCGCCGAGCGAGCGGTACGCCTCGCCCATGAAGGGCACCAGCGTCCAGCCCACCCCGACGGCGAGTGCCGCCGTAATGACCTTGGGCGCATTCACCCAGAACAGCGACTGCAACACCCCCAGCAGCGCGCCGGCCCAGATGGCACGCAGCAGGCTGTTGCCGGACGCCTCCGGCAGGCCAATGAGTGCCACGGGCGTGTAGGTGCCCGCGATGAGGATGAAGATGGACGCATGGTCCATCCGCCGCATCCACACCCGCGCCCCCACGGACCAGTTCACCCGGTGGTACGTCGCGCTCACCGTGAACAGGGTGACGAGGCTCACGGCGAACAGCGCCGCCCCCGTGGCCGCCCGTGCACTCGGCGCCATGGAGACGAGAACGAGCCCCGCCCCCAACGCCACGGCGGCCGCGAACTGGTGCAGCACGCCCCGCATCCGGGGCTTCTCGATCGCGATCTCTGCGGCACTCATGACCGTGCCTCGGCTTCGACGGACTCCATCATCACCGGCACAACCTTGGCCGTGGCCGCCGCCTCGCTCCGCGCGCGCGGGATGAGGTAGGCGCGGTTGATGCGGGCCAGGCCCAGTTTCTCGAGCACCACGCACGCGCCGTAGCCCAGGTCCACCTCATGGCGGTGGTGCGAGAAGGACGCCGAGCCGGGGTAGGCATGGTGGTTGTTCTGGAAGCCCTCGCCGAAGATGAGCCACGCGGCGAAGTGGTTGTTGCGCGAGTTGTCGGCCGTCTCGAAGTTGCGCGGGCCCACCGCGTGGCCGAGCGAGTTCACGAGGCCGCCCTGCACGGGGTGACTCATCATCCCGAGAAAGTAACACGCCCCCAGCAGCCAGCCCACGCCGAGCGCCAGACCGAGCCCCACCACGCCGTGCGCCACGTAGGGGAGGTACCAGCGGTTCGTGCGGTTGAGCACGTTGAGCGGGAAGTCGAGGTCCCTCGCGTACCGGGTGTAGGCCGGGTCATTCTTCAGCAGCCCCACGATGACGCGCTTGTAGCCGCGGAGCTGCTCCAGGGCGATGCCGGCGAGGCCCACGTTGAGCGGCGAGTGGGGATCCAGGGGCGTGTCGGAGTGCTCGTGGTGCAGCCGGTGCATGACCACCCACGCCTTCGGGTCCAGGCCCGTCAACCAGTTGCCCCCGAGGATGAGCCACCGGCGCAGGACCGGGTGCAGCTTCACCGCCTTGTGCGCGAGCCCCCGGTGGTAACCCACTGTAATCGTGAGGATGTTCAGCAGGTACGCGATGGCGAAGACAGCGATGCAAGCGGCGAGGTACACGGGGACTCCCTCTCTCACGGCGGGTTACCGCCGAGTAGGTTTCGGTTCGGTAACCTACCCAAACGTAGGTTCGAGGTCAACGTGGCCAAGAAACAACGCCTTTCGGGTGCGGAGCGCCGGGTGCAGTTGATGGAGGTGGGGCGGTCGGTGTTCGCCTCGCACGGCTACGAGGCGGCCTCCATCGAGGAGATCGCCCACAAGGCCGGGGTGTCCAAGCCCATCGTCTACGAGCACTTCGGCGCGAAGGAGGGCCTGTACGCGGCCATCGTGGACCGGGAGATGGACAACCTGGTGGCGCGCATGTCGGAGAGCATCGCGCAGGGCACCCCGCGCGAGCGCTTCGAGGCCGCGGTGATGGCCTTCATGACGTACGCGAAGGAGGAGCCGGCGGGCTTCGCCGTGCTCACGCGCGACTCGCCGAACGACGAGGCCCGGCGCGGGCTGACGCGCGTCATCGACGACCTGGCCCAGCGCGTGGGCGACATCTTCCAGAGCGAGTTCGAGCGCGCGGGCTACAACCCGAAGGTCGCGCCCATCTACGCCAACGCGCTCGTCGGGATGGTCACCCAGGTGGGGCAGTGGTGGGCGTCCGAGGGCCGCTCCTTCTCCATCGACCACGTGTCGCGCCACGTGGCCGCGCTCGGCTGGATGGGGCTGCGGCACCTGCCGAAGGACCCGGTCCCGCCCGCCGCCCGGAGTGGCACGAAGCGCCGGGGCTGAGGTAGTGGAGGCCCTCCGCCACCACAATCGGGATAGGGTGGCGGCAAACCCCAGAGGAGAAACCCATGTCCGACGAGCTCGTCTTCTATACCAACCCGATGTCGCGTGGCCGGATCGTGCGCTGGATGCTCGAGGAGGTCGGGCAGCCCTATCGCACCGAGCTGCTCGAGTACGGCACGACGATGAAGGCGCCCGCCTATCTGGCGATCAACCCGATGGGCAAGGTCCCCGCGGTGCGCCACGGCGACACCGTCATCACCGAAGCGGCGGCCATCTGCACCTACCTCGCCGATGCCTTCCCGCAGGCGGGCCTCGCCCCCGCGTCCGGCAGCCGCGAGCGCGGCCCCTACTATCGCTGGCTGTTCTTCGGCGCCGGCCCTGTCGAGTCGGCGGTCACCAACAAGGCCATGGGCTTCCAGGTCCCGTCCGAGCGGACCGGGACGGTCGGCTATGGCAGCCTCGAGGCGGTCCTCAACGCGCTCGAGGGCGCGCTGTCGCGTGGCGACTACCTCGTCGGTGACCGCTTCACCGCCGCGGACCTCTATGTCGGCGCGCAGCTCGGCTGGGGCATGCAGTTCGGCACCATCGACAAGCGCCCGGTCTTCGAGCGCTATGCCGAACGCCTCAACAACCGCCCCGCCGCCATCCGCGCCCGCGAGATCGACGACGCCCTGGCGGCGAAGGCGAAGAAGTAGCTGACCCGCCGGCTCCTACCGGAGCTGAGGGCACTCAGTGCACCGAGGCCCCGGAGCCGGGCGTCTGCTCCCCAATCCCGAGCGCCGCCCGGCACGTCTTCGTGTAGAGGTCGCGGAAGATGTTGTCCGGGTCCGTCATCTGCTTCACGGCCTGCCAGGTCTCCTTGTTCCAGATGCTCCAGAAGGTCTGCTCGTCGTAGTAGTTGTACGAGATGAGCGTCTTGGTGCCGTTGACCCGCTGCAGCTCGTCCTCGAATTCCTTGTAGAGATTGCGGCCGGGCTGCTGCGGGAGCCCGTAGACCGCGAGGTCCAGGAACAGGGGATCCTTCACGCCGGACCACCAGCGGGGCGTCTGCCACTCGTAATCCCGCATGCGCCGGTAGGGCACGCACCACACCGGGTAGTAGTGCATCTCGCGGTGGTACCAGTCCATGAACTCGGCCGTGCGCGAGAAGGGGATGAACACGTCCACGATGACCGGCGGGTTGTTCTTGGGCAGGAAGCGGTGGAAGCGGTCCGCGGCCCTCAGCACGCTGTCCGAGTGCACCAGCTTGCCGAACAGCGCCCGGCCCACGAGGCTCCTGGGCGTGACGTGGGTGACGCCCCGGTCGTAGCGGTAGAGGTAGTCGTAGAGCGTGAGGTAATCCTCCTGGAGGCGCGGGATGCTCTCGCAATACGCCTTGAGCCAGTCGTAGCGGCTCACGTACGGAGCGCGCTCCGCGAAGCGGCCCACGCACAGCACGTGCTTCGTCGGGGAGAAGATCTGCCCGTCGAGGTAGTCCGCGTCCTGGGTGGTGAAGTAGCGCCAGATGGCTTGTTGAAAGGCCTCGAGCGTGGCGTACGTCTCGTATGTCACGTGCACGTAGGGCGCGGCGCGGATGAGCTTGAACTTCAGCTTCGAGAGCACGCCGAGCGTCCCGAACGAGCCGTGGATCATCTGGAACACGA
The DNA here is from genome assembly GCF_049060025.1 of Archangium gephyra. Lineage (GTDB taxonomy): Bacteria > Myxococcota > Myxococcia > Myxococcales > Myxococcaceae > Archangium > Archangium gephyra_A. The sequence continues at coordinate 9,187,230 of NZ_JBMEQQ010000002.1, read as the reverse complement.
GCGGGTTCTCTTCCGGGGAGCAGCGCAGCACGTCTCCCTTCGCGGTGATGATCTCGTATTCCAGACACGTGTCGTGGAAGCCCCCGTCCCGGAAGGACATGGACTCGATGGAGCACCCCGCGACGGCGCCGCCGATCGTGATGGTCTTGTGCTCGGGGACGATGATGGGAATGAGCCCGTAGCGCCACGTCGCGCGGACCACCTCCTCGAAGGTGACCGCGGGCTCGGCCGTGCACGTCATCGCCACGGGATCGATCTCGAGGATCTGATCCAGGTCACTCAGGTCGATCTTCTCGTCGCCGCGCCGCTGGTCGTAGCGCTTGGGCACCTGATGCGGAGGTGTCTTCTTCTTGAAGGACACGGGCCGCCTGCTCGTCCGCTGCCGCAACTGCCGCGCGATCCGCTCGATCTTCGCCTCGTGACGCGTATCGCGCCGGGCGGGTCCCTCAGGCAAGAGCACGTCAGGCGCCGACTCCATTTGCATTTTATTCCTCCACCGCCTGAAGGTGGGGGAGTTCCCGTTGTCTGGGGAGGCAGCGACCGCCGGGCCGGCCCTCGCCCGCCAGGTTGCTCAGGAGGCGCCCTGCGGTGGACGCAGGCGAACACGTCCAAGCTGTTCCACGACGCGGCCCCCATGCTGGAGCGGCTCGCCCAGGGAGCCCCCCTGCCCCACCTGCTGGTACTTGAATGGCACAGTCGGGCAGGGAGGCGCGGCTCAATCGATGAGCGTGGTCTGCCCGCCGCACTCGCAGACGCGGGCCCGCGCGAAGTAAGCGCCCCGGCGCAGCTTCGCGCCGCAGCTGGAGCAGTAGTAGCGCCCGCAGAGCACGCACAGGTGCCAGCGGTGGAAGGCCGAGCTGGGGATGGTGCCGTGCGTCGTCTGGCACGTGCCGCACTGGAGGCCCTTCGAGGCGGAGCCCCACCAGTTCAGGACGCCCGGGTTCGGCGTGAGCTTGCGCGCCTGGACCGTGTTGCGCAGGTACAGCTCGATGGCGGCGCAGAGGGCCATCTCCTCGGCGTGGATGAGCGCCTCGAGGGCCTTTTGCTTGTCCGCGGCCCTCGCGAGGATTTCCTCACTGTGCCGGCGGATGTGGCCCGCAACGGCCAGCGCGTCCTCGGCGTGGTTCTTGAGGAACGTCTCGGCCTGCTGCTGCGTGTACTTGCCGCTCGGGTAGGCGAACGTCTTGCCCATCTGGAGCGGGTCCAAGGCGTAGTCCAGCTCCCTCCGCGGGTACTCCCCCGGGAAGCCAATCGTCCGGGCGCAGTAGTCCCGGAAGCCGGTGAGGATGGCCTGGGTGAAGCGCAGGATGTCCCTGTCCTGCCAGTTGCGGTTCTTCTTGAGCTCGTCGGCGAAGCCGTGGGTGATGACCGAGTACGCGGCGATGCGCACCAAGTGGGGCGCCGGGTAGTCCTGGCTCGTCGTCACGTGGAGCAGGTGCTTGTGGGCCTTGGCGCGCTCCACGCTGACGCCGCCGGTGTAGGCCGGGTGGCCGGTGCCGAGCACGTCCTTGATGTAGTCGTCGTGCCAGTAGGTGTCGCCGATGTCTCGCAGGATGAAGCCGGCGAACTCCGCGCCATTGAAGCCGACGATGAAGTTCTGCGCATTGGCCGAGGAGTGGATGAGCCCGTAGTCCAGGAACATGCGCGCCTTGGCCCGGCCACACGGCAGCGCGAAGTTCTCCAGCCAGAACTGGCAGTCCTCCGCCCCATCCCTCCCGCTGAACGCCCCCCCGTTGTAGGGGATGGCGTGCCCGGGGATGTACGCCTCGCCGTCCCGCATGCAGGACAGGTCGCGCACCTGGAAGCCGTCGCGCCGCTCCGTGCCGTCGATTTCGCACAGGGCGGTGATGGTCAGCAGCTCGATCTGCACCCGGTACGTGTCATCCCGCTGCCGCACCGGCCGCTGCTGCTCCACCTTGCGGATGACGCTGGAGCGCACGATGGCCATCTCCGAGTTGGCCTCCAGCACGTTCTTCTTGAAGGGCTCCTCGAAGGCGCTCCCCACGTAGGAGACGCCCGTCTTCACCGAGTAGAGACGCGAGGGGCTGGCATCACCGGCCGCCGTCCTGCCCTCCGGGCCACAGAACTTCCCCAGGTCGCCGCCGACGACGGTGGCGAAGCGGCGGGAGGCGCGCCTGGCGTCGCTCCACTCCACCTGGTTGACGCAGGCGGCGTTCGCGACGCCATTGGGCCTGCGCTCGGCATCCCAGGAGACGTTGTCCGCGGCCTCCGGCAGCTCGCTGGGAATCAATGTGAAGCAGCTTCGCGACGCGCTGCTCCAGCGCCGCAGCACGCGCACCTGCTGGGAGAGGAGCGTTGTCTTGGGCGCCACCAGGTTGTCGGGGCAAATGCTCATCCCCACGGCGGAGTCCCATATGTTGTAGGGGAAGCGCACCTTGCACTGCCCCTTCGTGCCGTCGATGACGAAGAGCCTGAGGAGCCACGGGTGCTCCTTCTCCAGCCCCTCGATGGCCGTGATTTCAATGGAGGGGCCCTGGGCCTCCCAGAGCGCGAACTGCTTCTCGGCGTCCGGCTTGGCGTACTTCGGGTTGTTGGCGAGGCACTCGTTGGCGACCCAGTCCGTGCGCTCCGCGTTGAGCAGCGCCGCGAGCCAGCCCGAGACGGCGTTGATACTGATAGGAGGCATCCAGTCATCCTTTGCGAAGAGCCTCCGGCACCCTAGCAGGGAAAGGTGCGCCGCTCATACCCGCGGTACGCCCCGACCCGCGCTCAGAGCCACAGGAGCACAGCTTCCAAATCCGCTCGGCCGAAGCGGCAATCCTGGTGCGGAAACCCCCGCGGCTTCATCTTGTGGACCCCGAGGGTGAGACTGTCTCCGCCATCGCGGGGCTCTCCGCTGGCGGGGGAGCGCTGAGGGCCAGATAGATCTCGAACCACGCCAGATAGGAGCGCCACGAAGGATTACGCTGATCGATGAGGGAGCGTTGGGCCTGTCCCAGACGCTTGGGCACGTCGAAAGGCACCCGCGTGTTCCCATCCGCGTGCAACTGCGCCACGAACCAGAGCACGTCGAGTTGACCGGCATCGACCGGCGCATGGGTGCGAGCGATCAGGGTGTCGGCGTGCTCGAGCGCCTTGCCCAACCAGCGGGCCGCCCGCGCCGTGTCCCGGCGATCCACGGCATTCTCGGCCAGCCGCAGCTCCGCCAGCGTCACCGCGCGGATGTCCTCATCGCGATCCGTCTCGGCGAACTGTTGCAGGAACAGCGCGCGCCGCCGTTCGAGTGCGTGAGCGGCGGCGTCCAGGTTCCCGAGCCGGGTCTCCGCATTGGCGCGCAGTCCCGCGGCGATGATGCGATAGGAGCGCTGAACGTGCTTCGGGGTGGCGTACGCCTGGTGCAGCGTGGCTTGCACGGCCGGGGTCGCCAGGTCGCGATCAACCTTGTCCAGGTCCTCCAACGCCCGCTGGGGCTGACCCGCCCCCAAGGCCGCGGCGCAGCGGGCCAGCCGCACCACCAGCCGGTTGCGCAGACCCTCCGCGTCGCTGGGGCTCGATTCCACGGTGGGCAGTTCGCGATCGTAGAGCGCCAACGCCCGCTCGAACCGGCCCGCGGCGAGGTTGTAGAGCGCCGCGCGATCCACGGCCAGGAGGGCGAACCTGGCCAGCTTCGGTGTGGCGTCCACCATGGCCAGGGCCTGATCCGCCGCCTTCGCGGACTCTTCCTCGCGGCCGACGTGCAGGAGCGCCCGGGCGCGGGCAAGGGATACCGCCAGCCCTGCCCAGTTATCCACGTAGGGGAACTTGTCCCGCTGCTCGAGGTAGCCCAGGGCGATGTGGAAGTTGCCCACCTGGGTGTGCAACAGCCCCAACGCGCCAAGGAGCATCGCCCGGTAGCGGACGTTGTTGCGCACCAGGTCCAGGGCAATCAAGTAGTGCCGGTTGGCGCGCTCGGCGGCGGCAGGCGCGTGGCCGCGGAGGAAGTCCTCGTGATGAATGGCACCATAGAGGGCATGCACCGCGCGCTGGTTCTTGAGCTCCTGCCATGAGCTGCGCAGCTCCTTCACGGCCGCCGCCACCGCCTTGGCGTGGGCGCGGTCATCCTCGAGTTTGGGCAACTGGCGCGCCGTGAGGTAGGCCTTCACGAAGTGCGCGAGCGGCCTGGCCATCCTCTCCGAGGTGGTGGTGACTTCCTTTTCCACCACCTCGGGGCTGACGCCGGCACGCAGACGCAGGACCATGGACTCGACAGCACTTTCCAGATAGCCAGTCCGTTGGGTCACCAGGTCGAAGTCGGCACGGGCCTCGTCCACGCGCTGCCTCCCCAACCGGCGGTAGGCGCGGCCCATGATCGCGCGGCGGAACAACCGTTCGGCCCGGCGGCGTTCCTCGGTTCCGGGCGGGGCGTCATCGACGTAGGCCGTCGCCAATGCCTCCAGCACGCCATCGGCGCCGAGGCCCGCCGCGCGCTCGACGGCGTCTTGCACCACTGCGCGCCGGCGAAGGGGATCCTTTTGCTGACGGTAGAACGCGATCAGGGCATCCCGGACAGGGCGGGGGGGACGCTCTTCGTGCAACGCGTTGACGTGCCGGCCCAGCTCCAGGGCGAACGCATAGGCCGAGCCCGCGGGTGCCGATGCGAGGGCCTGGGCCATGGCGGCATCCGCCTCGTCGTAGGGGCGGCCCCGGTACAGGGCGCGGACGGCGGCGCGAGCGAAGTCGAGCTGGTCGTCGTCTCGAAACACCTTGTTCATGGAGAGCCGGCGGCCGGCATCGACCAGGGCCTCCCGATCGTCGAGCGTGCGGTACAGCGCGTCCGCTTGTTCGTAATAGGCCTCCAACACCGCGCGCGGCGTGGTGTCGGTCACCTGGGCGGCCTCCAGCTCCCGGCGCGCCAGCGTGAAGTCGCCAGCGGCCTCCGCCAGCTCACTGCGCACCACGTGTTGAAAGACGGCGGAGGGCGGGCTGGGAGCGGCGGCGGGATCCAACGCGGCCATGCGTTGCCGTTCGGCGTCCATCACCTCATCCACCATGCGGCCGCGTTCGAGCTCCTTCATGGCGCGCCGGTGGTCGATGAGGAGTTGCAGCGGCTCCGATAGTCCCGCGGTGGCGGGATCGCTCACCGAACGCATGTGGCGGGCGTAGAACTCCGCCGCATTGAAGTCCTCGAACGCCAGGTGGAGCTGGCTCAGGCGCATCATCAGCAGACGGCGGAGTTTGGGCCGGTCTTCGAGCAGCAGGCGTTGGCGATAGAGCAGGAGTTGATCCGCGCGCCTGCCGACCATCTTCAATTCCTCGTTGAGGCGAGGAACGTCCCAGTTGCTGGGAACCTGGCCATCCAGCGGCAGTTGATACACATCCAGCGATTGATCGCGCGAACAGGTCGCGATGAGTGACGCGGCCGCGGGCGCCGGGTACTCGCAGCTCCAGTACGCACTGGTGAGCTGGTCCGGACTGGAGGCGGCGGCCAACTCGGGCGCGTCCTCACGCTCCGCGGCGAAAGGCACCCGGAACAGCACGCCCCTGTCGCTGGCGTCGATCACCCCGTCCGCATTGGAATCGGTGAAGAACTGCACCACGTACAGGGAGCGCCCATCGAGCGCGAACACCGGCTGTCCGGTCTGCCCCGGAATATCGAGCGCCAGCGGGATGGGGACAGCGCCGGGGCGATCCAGCCGGAGTGCCTCCAGATGGGGCGAGGCGCGCGCGGCGAAACCGGGGCCCACCTGCTGCACGGAGCGCTCGACCGGGACGTACACCAGCCAGCGCCCATCGGGTGAAATGGTGGGACTGGTCAGGTTGCGATCGAGCAGGGGACTCGCGCGCAACTCGCGCTTCACCGTGACCCGCGACAATCGCAAATCGCCCTGGATGGTCGCCCGGCTCACCAGCGCGACATGCGAGGCATCCATCCATTCCGCCTGCAGCGCGCTGGTTTCTTCCTGGAGGCAGCGGCGGCCTTCCCCACCCGGCAGCTCCCGCACACACAACTGGCCGCTGGCCTGGTTCCGGAACGAGATGTAGAGCAGGTGTTTGCCGTCGGGACTGACCCGCGGCCAGGTCACGTCGGCGCCTTCGTCGAAGAGGCGGCGCTCGCGGCCCTGTTCCAGATCCTGAACGTAGATTTCGGTCGCGATGTTGCGGTTGGACACGAAGATCAGCGTGTTCCCATCGGGCGCCAACTGCCCCAGGAATTGATCTCCCATGCCCACGGTGAGCCGTGAGGGCGTGCGCAAGCCCGTGTCGTTCTCATCGTCCTGCGCCCAGGCGCTGCCCGCGAGGAGAACGGCCAGGGCCAGCAACCACCGGCCACGGGGCGTCAGCACTTCTTCTCTCCCCAGGTGCCGTCATCGGATTCAACCCAGCCGCCGCAGATCACACCCTTCGCATGCACCTGCTGCCAGCTCCGGCGCACCGACTCCTCGGTCAGGTCGGGGCGGACCGTCCGCATCCACTGCCACAGGTGCAGCCGGGCCCGGTTCACCCGTTCCACCAGCGCGACGTCATCGGACGACAAACGTCCGGCCTGGCATTGGCGCCGGGTGTCCACCAGCAACCCGTCCCGCCCTTCGCCCACACAGTGGCGCCGCAGCAGCTCGTCGACGCGGTCCGCCTGCGTCCTGCCGATGTTCTCGACCAACGGCGTGGGTTGGATGCCCAATTCCTCCAGTTGGTTGGGTGTGAGCGGCACCGGCGTCGGGCTCATGCCCGCGCGAGCGAGCCGCTGTTCCACGCTCTTGAACGAGCCTGACGCCTGTTCTTCGAGCGCCGTCGCGCGATCGACCATGACGATCTCCGGGGCACGGATGCATCCGGACCAGGCGAAGGCGGCAAGCAGCAGCAACCCGCGGCGTTTCATGGAGTGGCCTCCTGAGGAGACAAGGAGTGGATGGCACGGTCGAAGATGGGGCCCATGGGGATGCCCCGGATCTCGTCGATGCTGAGAAATCTGGCCAGGCCGCCCATGGTGATGCGCAGCCTGCCGAAGCCGTGGTTGAAGCTCACCCGCACGTGTTCCGGGTAGCCCACGCTCAACGCGTAGCGGACGCGGTTGGTGGCGGGATCCGTGTGGTGTGGATCCTCGAGATCGAGCAGATCCAGCAGGTGGCGGTTGCCGATGCGCAGGATCTCCGCGCGTCCGTTGACGCTGCGATCCTTGCCGGAGATGACCACGGCGGCGTTGCCATCGAAGGGCTCGCCTCGGGACGATTTCACGCCGGTCGCCCGCACGTGTGCCTCCAGGGAGGAATGCTTTCCCTCCCAGTTCAACACGCACTGTCCGGTGATATGCCCACCGCGGACGCCCATCTCCAATTGGCTCATGGAAACCACGTTCTGGTTGATGAACAGGTTTCCGGCCAGGGGCGCGATGGAAATGTACGGCGTGGTGATGCTGCCCACCGAGATGAATCCGCTGCGCGAGAGCAAGGGGTGTTGGTCGGCGAAACGCAGCATCGAATACGGGTTCACGTCGATGTCGTCCAGCAGCCGCACCCGGCCTTCACGCAGCTCCACGTTTTCGGTCAGCGGCACATGGCCATCGAGCGTTTCGATGGCGATCCCCGAGCCGGGCAACCGCAGGTTCACGTTCTGGAAGAGCACGTTGGAGAGGGTCCGGAAGACCACCAGGTTGGGCGAAGCCACCTGGAAATCGGCCGTGACCTTGCCGCTGCTCTCGATCCGGCCGGGCTGCGCGAGCTTGGACAAGTCCTGCGCCAGCGCCCCCCGGACCGCCAGGCGGCGCCGATCGTCGCCGAGCTCGAGCCGGCCTTCGGCTTTCAGCTCGGTACTCGTCCCCGCGTTGGACAGTTGCAGGTCTGGGATGTGAATGACGCCATTGGGCTTACGGCGGGCGGAGAACGACCACTCCAGGTCCTGCACCGGATAGGGCAGCGCCGGCTTCTGCTCGAGGGAGCGGACCTTCAAGAGCTGTTTCAGTTCGATCTCATCCGCTTCCCACTTCCCGGTGAAGGTGGCGGTGGTGTCGCTGGACATGCCGGCGAATGACAGCCGGCGATCGTTCAGGCCCACATTGAGTTTTTCCACCGTCAGGTTGCTGTGGACGATTCGCCGTGGCCCCTCGGCGCGCGACTCGACCCGCCAATGCAGCGCGGGAAGGTTGATCGATCGGGAATCCTCTCTCCAGCGGATGCCGCGCACGTCCACCACCGCCGTTCCCTCGAAGCTGGCGGTGCGCAGAGGGGCGGGGGTCAGGCTCGGGGTTCCGTCGGCGGCGATGTCCGTGAGTACGCCGAGCAGCGTGCCATGCAGCTCGACGTTCAGCGCGAGCCGCGAGGAATCCAGTTCCGCGGGCACCCGGGCCTTGGCCAGGAGAGGTGACAGCGCACCGATGGGCGGAACGTCGCCCTTCACATCACAGCGAAGCGCGCGGGCCTTCCGGTCGAACGCCAGGGCGGCATCGAGTGAGATCTTCAGCCCCGCCTGGCTGGTGAGCCCCAGCCGGAGCGACGGCTTCCGGCGATCGAGGTCCAGCGTCAGGGTCTGGTGCTGAGAACCCACGTCCTTCTCACCGGCGCGCAGCCCTTCGATTTGAAGATCCAGCTCGCCCTTGTGCCGCCAGGCATCTCCTTGCGAGCGCATCACGACGGCGACGTTGCTGGCCGATACGTCGTCCCATCCCGGCCGCTGCAGGCGCAGCTCCGTCCGGTGCTCCAACCGTGGCGAGGAGGAAAAGAGCGCCGCCAGTCTGCCCTTGGAAGCCAGGTTCACGGCGAGGTGCTTCCAGGGAACGCGTGCGGCGACCGGCTCGGGGATGAAGGGCCGGGCGGCGGCGAGGTCCGGGGTCTGGACGGCCAAGGAGTACGCCACATCGTCGGTCCCCTTGGTGGCATCCATCGACGCGTGCATCGTGCCCACGTCGAGCTCCAGGTGGGCGCGGGCCCGGCTGAGCCGCGGCTCGTCCAACCGGGGGAACACCTCCGACACGTCGAGCTTCACGTGCACGGGGCCCTTCAGCACCTCGCGGCCATCCGCCGTGACCACCTGGAGGGCCCCCACGGGCACGTCCGCTTTCAGTGCGAAGGGCGGCTCACCCGCCAAGGGGGCATGGAGATGAAAGCCCAGACGTTCAGCCGTCGCACGGAGCCCGGAGGCACGGACGTCCAAGGCCTCCACCATTCCGGACAGGGCGGCATCCCCCGCGACCTGGATGGGCGATGAGGGGTCTGGCCGCAACTGGTGGCCCTTCAGTTCGCCGGAGGCCTTCGGGACACGAAGCGTGGTGGCCCCCCGGACATCGAGCCCCTGGAGCGCGAAGGCGAGTTGAGCGGCCAGCCCCTTCTGGGGATCAGGCGTCGCCACCAAGGAGACGCGTCCACCGCCGAGTGCCACCCGAAGATCGTCTTGAACGAGCTGGAGGGCCGAGACGTCGACGTCCAGCCCGAGTTTGCCCTGGGCTCCCAGCGCCGGCATGGCGCTGAGCGTGACCTCCTGGGCGTCCAGATGCACCGTGCCGCGCTCCAACGAGAACGGACGCCACTCGGCGGGGACCTGTTGCAGCAGCCGTCCGAGATCAACATCCGCCAGGGCCCGCGTCACCACGGGCGGAACCTCCGCTGCATCCGGAAGCACCACCTGGGCTTGCACTTCGGCGCTGTCGGTCAGCCGGAGGCGGTCCAGCTCGAGAGCAATGTGCCGCTTGTCGCCATCGAACTTCGCGGAGGCCGCGCCGTGCAGCAGCGTGCGGACCGTGAACCGCGGATCGAACGTCTGCCGCGCGATATCAAGGTCCACCCGGGCGCGAGCGGCCGACGCCCCAACCTCCGCTGAAAGGGCCAGTTCCAGCCAGGCCAGGGCCGGCGAAATGGCCGAGCCTTCACGGCTCAACTCCAGTGGGAGCGGCGTACCGGTCTGGCCGATTTCCGCGAAGAGCTTCCATCCATCGTCCTGATGCTTCGCTTCGACCGCGGCTGCGAGCCCACGCAAGGACCAGCGCTCGAGCACTTCACTGTTGCGGACACGGACGTAACTCAACGACACGCCCGACACTTCGACCTTCCCGACGGAAGGCGCGGAGGCCAGGAGGGCAGCGGCCTGCTGAGAGGCTCCGAGTGGCGCTTCAACGGGCGGCGGTTCAGGGGCTTCCGGCCCCGTCAATCCCGTGAGAGACGTAGGCCCCGCCTCGTCGGCCACCAGGACCAGGGCCACGTCCCGCACCGCCACCCGCTCCACCAGGGTGGGCCCGCTCAACAGGGAGGCAGGCGACCATTGCGCCTCCAACGAGCCGACGCGCAGCAGCTCGGGCGCGACGCCTTGAAACGGCGGCGGGGTCCGCACCACCAGCCCTTCCAGCCGCAGACCCGAGAGCACGGAGACCTGGGCTGTCTGGTAGTCCAACCGCAGGCCCGTGGCCGATTCCACCCTGGAGACGATGCGTTGTTTCAACCAGGGGCGGCCGAGGTTGTGCAGCGCGGCCACCGCCGCGACCAGCACCAGCGCGAGGGTCGCAACGAGACCCAGGAGCACGCCTGCGATGATTCGAGCCAACCGCTGGCGGGACCGTCCAGCTCCAGAGGATTCCATGATTTCGGTCGGGAGCGGGCGATTACCGCTGTCCTACCATGCGGCGGAATCGGGTTTCAATCGCCGGGACCCGGCGGGCTCGTTCGTCGCTGCCGGGCCGCGCGGAGCCCCGCTCCAAGTGCGACCCCATCCCCGTGCCACACCGAGGCGGAGATGCCGATCACAATAAGTGCGCCGACAAGGTAGCGCGCAGCCCCCCTTGGGGTACACGCCGCGGAGTGAGCCCATGCGCCGCGCTCAGGACGAGCGCGGCCTCAAGCAGAAGAACAAGGGCACGCCATCGTTGGGGAAGTAGTTGATGTCGGAGACGCATTCGCCCAGGTCGTCCTGATCGATGCGCAGCGGGTTTTGATGGGCGTTCAGGTTCGGATCGTTGACGAGGGAGCGGTATGGGCTGTTGTTGTCCGAGAGCCGGAGAATCCACAGCTTGTTGAACCGCAGCGAGTAGATGGAGCAGCGGTACTTGTAGCCCTTGCTCGAGGTCTTGACCTCTTTGTAGGCCTGGGGCTCCAGCAGCTTGGCCGTGTTGCTCTTGAACTCCTCGATGTCGGACGGGTACTCCTTGGCGTGGAACAGCAGCAGGATGTCCGGGAGCGGCGCCGAGGTGTCATAGACCAGGTGGCCGTGGAACAGGTCGGCGCGGTTCAACGCGATGGAGTCCCCCTCGAACCAGGGATCCTTGTTGGCCGCGAGGCTGGCACTGACACCCACCAAGCTCTCGAACAGCTCCTCGAAGTACTTGGTGATCTCGTCGTCCTTGAACCGCCGGAAGGGGCTGCCCCCGCTGGCCCAGTTGTGCAGCTTGTAGAAGCCCTTGTCCTTGGCCAGGGTCGACGCATTGCTCAGCGCGTCGTCGGTGACCTTGTCGCTCAGCTTCGACAGCTCCTCCCGGAGCTTCTCCGCCGAGGGCAGGTTGAGGAGCTTCGAGACGTCTTCCGGGAGCTGCGACACGTCGGGCGTGACACTCAAATAATTCGAATCGCCGCCAAGCTTGAGTTGGATCAGCGTGATCTTCTGCTGCTGGGTAGGCATGACGGGCTGCGCTCCAGATAGGCGTCAAAAGGCGTCGGAGCGTGCGACGTGGTCCGTCCCGTCACGCTCCGGCAGGTTCCACCCTCCACCCCTCCGCATGACGTTGGCCGACAGGCCAGGACCTCGTCTCGAGGCATTCTCGCACGAGTCCACGCCGCCTGATACCGGCAGTGTGGCTCAGGTCTTGTCGAGCGCTCGGAAGGCTCGGAAGGTGTCAAAGGACTCGTTGCCGCCGCCTACGAGTCGTCTGACACCCGGGCCTCGGGGTGGTTACCCAGTTACTCAGGAGTCGTTCCTCACACGTACCCGAAGCGGCGGCGCAGGAACCACTCGGTGCCCAGCAGCCCCACCAGCGCCACCAGGTAGTACCACCGGTCCCACAGCGGCCGATCCTTCGCCCGGCCCACCTCCACCACCGGTGGATCCAACAGCGGCACGTCGTCCGGCAACCCATTCATCGGCAGCCGGAACGCCTTGCCTCCCGTGTACCTGGCGATCTGCTCCATCAGCTCCGGCCGCACCGAGGCGTCCGACAGCTCCGGGCCCACCGCGCGCACCGCCACCGCGTCCTCGCCCTTCCCCAGGTCCGTCTCGCCCTTCTTCGCCGTGGCCACCAGCTTGTACGGCCCCGGCGCCGGCGGTGCGAACTCCAGCCGCACCACACCATCCGGACCCGTCTGTCCCGTCTGCACCGCCACCGGCGTCTGCGTGTCCACCGACACCAGCTCCACCCGCACCTGCGCGTCCTGCGCCGGTTGGTAGTCCGCCGTCCTCGAGGACACCACCACCCCCACCGCCTTGCCCGGCTCCACCGAGGGAGGATCCGCCGTCACGTTCAGCGTCGTCAGGTCCGGATCCCTCACCAGCCAGCGCAGCGCGTTGCTCCAGAACCGGTCATACGCGCGGCTCGGCGAGCCTCCCTTGTGCGCCGTGAAGGCCCAGTACCAGCTCGCATCCGTGGCCACCACCATCGACCGGCCCCGCCCGTAGTCCCACACCGACACCAGCGGCGCGTTCTTCCCGTCCACCGTCATGAACGGATGGTCCATCAGCACCGTCGCCCCCGGCTTCGCCCGCGTCTGGTTCGCTCCCGGAATCGCCGGCAGGTCCGCCCAGACCGTCTCCGTGCTCGCCCCTCCCGACGCCATCGCCGTCACCGGGTGACGCATTCCCTCCGGCGTCAGCCGCGCCTTGAAGGGCTCCACGTTCGCCGGGCCCGCTCCCTCCACCGGCAGCGTCTCGTACAGCGTGGGCATGCTCGCGCGGCCCTCGCCCAGCACACTGTCGCCGCCGATCATCACCAGCGCCCCGCCGTTGTGCACGTAGCGCTCCAGGTTGCGCTCGTACTGGGCGATCGACAGCGACGTGTCCGTGTAACCAAAGTTCTGGAAGATGACGACGTCGAAGGTGTCCAGCTTCGTGTCGAAGATCTCCTCCATCGGGAAGGGAATCAGCGACAGCTCGCGCTCCTGGCTCACCACGCCCGGATCATCCGACATCGTCCGCAGGATGTAGAAGCTCACCAGGTCCACGTTCGCGTCCTGGCGCAGCAGTCCGCGCAGGAAGCGCTCGTCCCACGAGGGCCGGCCCACCACCAGCAGCACGCGCACGCGGTCGCGAATCACCTTCAGCACGAAGGAGCGGGTGTTGTTGTCCCCCACCGCCTCGTCCGGGAAGACGGGCATGCTCACCGTGTAGACGAAGCGCCCCGTCTGGTCCGGCGTGAAGGTGAAACCCACCGGCTTCACGTCGTCCGAGGACTCGAAGCGCACCGACTTGCTCGCCACCACCTTGCCTTCCTGCTTCAGCACCACCGGCACGTCCTGCCCCGAGAAGCCCCGGCCGTGCACCTCCACCTCCACCGTGATGGAGTTGCGCACGAAGGCGAAGTCGTCCACCTTCACCCGCTCCACCGCCAGGTCCTTCAGCGCCTCGCGGCCCACCAGGAAGGTGGACACCGGCACGTTCAGGTCCGCCAGCGCCGCTCGCGCCCGGCCCACCGCGCCTCCCGCCAGCTCCACGTTGTCCGCGCCGTCGCTCACCAGCAGCACGCCGCCCAGCTTCTTCGCGCCCTGCGCCCCCGCTCCCACCGAGCGCAGCGCCGACAGCAGGTCCGACGTCCCCGCCCGCGCCGGCTCCTTCGCCAGCGCCTCGGCCGACGTGGGCGACAGCTCCGGATCGAAGCCGTACACCTCCACCGTGTACCGGTCCTGCAACCCCGCCAGCCCCGGCGCGGCCTCCTCCAGGAAGGCGGCCGCCTGCGCCGAGCGCGTCACGCCCCCCGGCTCCACCGGGAAGTTCATCGACGCCGAGCGGTCCACCAGCACCGCCAGCCGGTTCTTCATCCGCGCCACCTGCAGGTTGCGGATGCCGGGCTCCAACAGGAAGAAGAGCGCCGCCAGGCCCGCGCCCGCGCGCAGCGTCCACAGGGCCCAACGCCGCAGCCGCGCCGGCTCTCGCCGCACGCCCCACGCCGCCAGCCCCACTCCGAGCGCCAGGCCCACGCCCATCAGCACCAGCGCCCACACGGGCAGCGGCGAAAGGCTGACGAGCTTCCAGGCATTGAAGGGGGTGGTGTCCATGAATGAGTCAGGGGCCTCGCGTCAGCGGCGCTTGTTGAGGATGAGCGGCAGGTGGACGGCGTCGTCCTTGTAGTCCAGGCAGAGGGCGTACATGCAGAGGTTCACCCCCAGCCGCACGGCCAGCTCACGCTGGGGCTCGCCGCCCGGGGAGACGTCGAACTCGTAGTCTCCCGCCTCGCTGCGGTTCCACGCCCCGGCCAGGTCGTTCTGCGAGTACATCACCGCCGCCCGCTTGCCGAGGTTGGCCGCCAGCAACTGTGGCTTGTTGAGCAACCGGCCCGGCGCCGAGTCCAGCAGGAAGAAGCTCTTGAAGACGACGTGCTTGGACGGCACCGGGGTGAGCGGGCTCTGCGGCAGCACCCGCGCCATCTCCCGCCGGAAGCTGGTGTCGAAGCCCTCCCCGTCGCTGCCGTCATTGGCGTCCGCCAGGAGGAAGCCCCCGAAGGTGAGGTAGCGCCGCAGGTTCTCCACCTCGGCCTCGCTGAAGGGCGGAAAGGCCCCGTCCCCGCCCAGGTACAGGAAGGGGTACTCGAAGAGCTCCGGGCTGGAGAGGGCGAAGGGGCGGGCGTCCGGCAACACCTCCACCGAGGTGCGCCGCTGCAACTCCCAGGCGATTCGTCGGAGCCCCGACAATCTCGTGTCCCAGCGGCCACCATGCCGGGCCACGGCGGGGATGAAGCGGCTCTTCTCTCCAAAGGCGAACGCACGTCCGGACAGCAGAGGGACGAGCGCCGCGCTCCCGAGCAGGAGGGTTCGACGGCTGAGGGGGCGCACGGGCATAGGGGTTTCTATATACCGTCGACGCGCCCTTGCATTCCCCGCTATAGAGTTGCCCCATGGCGAAAGGCGGACAGACGCCGAAAGACCCTGCCTCCCCCCGGATGCAGGCGGCGTGGAAGCTCAAGGACTCGGGGGACGTGGTCGCCGCCCGGCGTGAGGCCGAGCGCATCCTGGCGGACAATCCCAGCCCGGACGACAAGGCGCAGGCCCAGGAGCTGCTGCGCCGCGCCACCACCGCCCCCTCGCTGTACGGCTTCGCCATCCTGGCCGCCGTCATCCTCGTGCTGCTCGTGGTGCTCGCCGCCACGCGCTACTAGGACACCGCCGTGGACTCGTACCTCGAAGCCCTCAAGGCCTACCAGTCGTTCAACCCCGCCGGCTGGGTGGCCATCTACCGGTTGATGCCCATGTGGGCCGGCATCGTGTGCTGCGTGCTGGGGCTCGGGCTGCTGCTCTTCGGGGGCGGCAAGTCCGCCTTCCGCGCCGTGTCCGGGCCCCTGGGCATGCTCATCGGCCTGGGCTGGACGGGCCTGGTGCTCACGAAGTTGGGCGTGGCCGCGGACCCGCGCCTGCCCTCCGTCGCCGCCGCGGTGCTCACCGTCCTGGGCATCATCTTCCCTCCGGCCATCATCTACCTCGGCGTGGGCATCCCCATCGGCCTGCTGGGCGGGCAGATCGCCGGACCCAGCGACTTCCTCGTCGGCTTCGCGCCCGGCCTCATCCTCGGCGGCCTCGCCGCCGCGGTGCTGCACCGCCACGTGGCGGCCATCATCGCCTCCATGATTGGCGGCTGGCTGCTCGTGCTCGGCGCCATGGCGGCCCTGCACCAGTTCGGCGGGCTCGTCAGCGCCATGGCCAGCCAGCCCTGGGGCCTCATCATCGCCGCGGGCCTCTTCGCCATCGCCGGCAGCGTCTATCAGATCGCCGTGCGCCCCTCGCCCGAGGAGGAGGAGCGCCAGCACGCCGAGCGCCAGCGCTTGAAGATGCGCCAGGCCGAGTTGAAGGCCACCGAGAAGCGCTGGAGCGCCCCCCGGGGCGGCAAGTAGCCAGCCGCGAGCAGCCTTTACCTCCACCGGGGCGGCGCATACAGTCCGCGCCCCCCTCCACCCCCCTGCGGACGAGCGACAGCGATGGGCCAGGCCAGACGCAAGGAGAAGAACCTCGAGACCCGGGAGCCCCAGGCCCCCACGGCCGATGGCGCTCCCGCCGCGGACGCCGAGGCCAGGGTCGCCTGGAAGAAGCCCGAGGGCTTGTCGCGGCGGGGCTGGGCGGTGCTCGCCGCCGTCATCCTCGCCATCCAGTTCCCCCTCATCCACTACGCCCTCTTCCGCGGCGAGCCCGCCACCACCGCCACCGTTCCCTACAGCCAGGACTTCTCGGACCCGTCCGTGGTGCAGCGCGACTTCTTCTCCACCGGCGGCCACTGGCGCGTGGTGGAGGGGCAGCTCCTGTCACCGGGCGTGAAGAACAATCCGCTCTGGCTCCAGGCGAAGCTGCCGCGCGACGTGGCCGTCGAGTTCGACGTGCGCTCCCAGTCTCCCGAGGGCGACATCAAGGCGGAGATCTTCGGCGACGGCAGCGACCACGCCTCCGGGTACATCCTCATTCACGGCGGGTGGAACAACTCGCTGTCCATCATCGCGCGGCTGGACGAGCACGGCGCCCCGCTGGAAGCGCTCCAGCGTGAGGCCCGGCGGGTGGCCGAGCGCAATGGTGGCAAGGGCTCGGGACTGGTGGAGACGGGCGTGTTCCGGAAGGACACGCACATGCGGGTGGAGGCCCGGCCCTACCCGGTGGAGATTGGCCGGACCTATCACTGGCGTATCGAGCGCAGGGGCTCGCTGTTACGCTGGTCCATCGATGGAAAGCCCTTCATGGAGTTCGATGACCCCCTGCCGCTCGAGGGAAAGGGTCACGACCGCTTCGGGTTCTCCAGCTGGGAGGCCCAGCTCTTCTTCGACAACCTGACGATCGAGCCGCTGTAGAGGGTGGCTCGAAGGTCGGCGGCGAGAACCAGGAATCAGAGGTAACAACGTGCGCAGAGTCGGAATCTTCGGCTGGGGAGTGGTCGCTCCCCGGTCCCGGAACATCGAGGCCTTCGAGAAGAACCTCGCGACGTCGGAGAGCTGGCTCTCCCCCTTCAACGGCTTCGGTCCGGACAACTTCCTCGTCGGCAACCCGGACTTCGAGTTCGCGGAATACAAGCCGTGGATCGACGCCCGCTTCCCCGCCACGCGCTTCGCCCAGCTCGAGAAGAAGATGGGCATGCCGACCAAGATGGCGATCGGCGCCTTCATCCAGTCGCTCGGCCAGAATCCCGGCCTGGAGCAGGAGCTGCAGGCGCTGGGGGCCCGCTCCCATGTGTACGTGGGCACCGGCCTGGGAGATCTGCCGACCATCCACGACATCACCCTGAACCTGCACCGCGCCCAGCGGCGGTGGGACCGGTTCTGGGCGTCTCCCGAGCGCAACAGCACCCTGCGCCGCTGGCTGGAGACGCGCGAGCCGATGCCCGGCCTGCCTCCCGAGCCCTCCACCGTGGACGAGGCGGACCGCGACGAGGCCGAGGAGGCCTGGTGGCACTTCTGGGCCGGCCAGTCTCCCGAGCTGCGCGAGTACCTCGCCGAGCAGAAGGAGATTGAAGGCTCCGGCGTCGAGGGCGGCAACGTGGAAGCCGCCAAGCTGGCCGTCATCAAGGAGAAGCGGACGCGCAACCAGCGCCTGCAGAAGAAGTGGGGCGCCCCCGAGCCGCCGTGGAACGCGGTGCCGTCCGAGATTCTCTGGAACATCCACAACACCCCCGCCTCGCAGATCTCGATGATGGGGAAGCTCACCGGCATGACGTTCGCGCCGGTGGCGGCGTGCTCCTCGTTCGGCTACGGGCTGAAGCTGGCACTCGACGCCATCACCAGCGGCGATGCGAAGGCGGTGGTGCTGGGGATGACGGATCCTCCCCCGCACCCGCTCACCGTGGGTGGCTTCTACAACGCGCGCGTGGTGAGCGCGGACGGCGCCGTGTCCAAGCCGCTGACGCAGCTTCGCGGCACGCACGTGGCCGGTGGCTCGGTGGTGTGGATTCTGGGAGACCTGGAGCACTTCACCGCCAAGGGCTTCAAGCCGCTGGGCATGGAGCCCCTCACCGTGGGCGTCACCGCGGACGCGGACCACATCATCACGCCCTCGAAGGAGGGCCCCGTCGTGGCCATCCACGAGGCCCTGCGCAAGGCGGGCGTGGAGCCCTCCGAGATTGGGAGCTGGGACCTGCACGCCACCGCCACCCCGGGCGACTACCTGGAGATGGAGACGCTGCGCTCGGTGCTGCCCGAGACGGTGCTGGTGACGGCGCGCAAGGGCACCTTCGGCCACGGCATGGGTGCCGGCGGCGGCTGGGAGCTGACGGCCCAGTACCTCGGCTACGCCCGGGGCGAGGTGTTCCCCACCCCGCTGTCCGAGGGGAAGCTCAACAAGGAGATCGGCCGCGTGCACCCCCGCTACGTCTTCGACAAGCCGGTGGCCGCGCCCCAGGGCTGCGCTGGCAAGCTCTCCATGGGCGTGGGCGGCATCAACGCCTGCGTCATCTCGCGCCCCTGGCGCTGAGCACGCGGCGGCCCTGCCCCCAAGGGTCATGGCCGCCCGCGTTCGCGCTCCCGCGGTGGCGGGTTCGTCCCCGCGGGCCTGAGCAGGTCCCCGCTCAGTCGATCCACACGGCGGCGGGCTCGACGCGCACCTTGTCGATGCGGATGCCCATCATCTGCTCCAGCAACTCCTTCGCGAGCTCGCGCGCCGCCTTCTGCTGGTCCGGCTGCCCCTTGTCACGCCCCTCGTTGTAGAGCCCGAGGATGATGCCGCCCGAGAGCACCGCCGACTCGTACAACTCCTGCTTTTCACGGTCCGACAGGCGCCGATCCTTGAGGCCCATGGCGATGGCGGCGTTGATCTGCCGCAGCATGGACCGCTGCTGCTCGCCGCTCAGCTCCTGACCGTTGCTGAGCGCGTAGTACGAGGACATGAAGAGGTAGTTGAAGGCCCCGGCGAGGTTCAGCTTCAGCAGTGGCTGATCCTGCTGATCCAGCAGCTGCTCGTACCCCGTGAGAAGCTGCACCAGGGCTTCCTCGAGCGCCTTGCGCTGCTCGGGCTCGAGCTCCCTCACCCTTTCGGCGAGCCGCTTGGGCATGACGGGGCCGGTCACCTTGCGGAACGAGGACACCGAGAGCGGCAGCAGCAGCGGCGAGAACTCCGGCTCACCGTCCGGACCGGGCTGGGGCTCCCGCTCCGGCGGAGGCCTGGCCTTCCACTGCTTCTGGAAGAAGGGCTTGAAGTTGCCGTGGACGAAGGTGTTGCTGTCGTAGTGCCTGTAGGGACTGAGGGGCTGTCCACCCTTCGCTCCCGTGGCAGAAAGCAGGAGGAACCCCGCCACCATGACGGGAACCATCCTGAAGAAACTGTTCATCTCCCCCTCCACAAGAATGACGGGAACTCAAGCCCGCCGGGCGCCAACCTCCCCCACTCCGGCCCGCTGTCCCGGTCGCGCGCGGAGCATCATCGGAAAGCACTGGAGCGAGCAAGCAGTCCTGTGAATGCGCTGGCCACCCCAGCCACGGCCCTGCTAGCAGAACCCCATGCGGCTCACCCTCCATCGTGGCGTCAGCCTCGCCGTCCTCGCCTCGGCCCGCACCGAGGCGGAGCACCATGAGGACCTGGGTTGCAGCATCCAGGGCCCCACCGCCCGGCCCGTGCGTCAGGCCCATGTCCCCCTCAAGAAGCAGCTCGCCCAACTGGGGCCGGAGCGCTCCCTGCGCGAGGCCAAGGCCCTGGTGCGCTGGCTGGAGGAGACTCCCGGTTATGCCGCGCTCTGCGGCGAGGGCCGGCGGCGCGGGGGGAGGCGCCCGCTGCGTCACGAGGTGCTGTTTCCCGACGCGACGCGCCACAAACCCCGCATTCTCCACCTCCGCCAGGAGGAACTGGGGCTCGACTTCCCCGTGAAGGCCCGCGAGTGGCCCGCCCTCGCCGAGCTCTTCGCCTCGTTGGCGCGTGGCACCACCCGCGCCGAGCTGCGTGCCCTCTCGGCCGTCCCCGCGGTGGGCGAATTGCTCGCGGACATGTCCAGCGCCGGCTGGCTGGTGCGTCACGAGGGCCCCGTGGAGGTGCCCACCCCCGGCGCCCTCTTCGTGGGCCACAACACCGTGCTGGTGTCGAGCACCCAGGCGCGCGTCCTGGTGGATCCCTACTTCCGCCCCGCCAGCCAGCTCGACCGGCCGGACTACCCGCCCATGCAGCCGCGCGACATCGGCCCGGTGGACGCGGTCGTCATCACCCACTCGCACGGGGACCATTTCCACCTGGGCTCGCTGCTGCAGTTGCCGCGCGACACGCGCATCTTCGTCCCGGCGGTGGAGCGCGAGAGCCTCTTCTCCACCGACTGCGTGCTGCGGCTGCAGCAGCTCGGCTACACCCGCGTCGAGGCCCTGCGCTGGGGCGAGGAGCGGCTCGTGGGCGACATCACCGTGCGCGCCCTGCCCTTCCACGGCGAGCAGCCCACCGACGGCGAGGGCCTCTACCCGGAAGCTCTTCAACGAGGGGAACACCTGGCTGGTGCGCGCGCCGGGCTTCTCCGCGGCCTTCTTCGCCGATGCCGGACACGACGTGCGCGGGGACATGCGCGCCGTCTGCCGCGCGCTGCGGAAGGAGGCACCCGTGGATGTGCTCTTCTGCGGGGTGCGCGGCTTCCGGCTCGAGCCCCTCTTCTTCGGATACACCACGCTGGACGCCTACCTCGTCGACGTGCCCGTGGAATCGCTCGTGAAGCCGCAGCAGCTCATGGCCGGGCCCGAGGAGGCCCTGCATTACGGCGAGTTGCTCGGCGCACGCTACGTGGTGCCCTGCGCGGACGGTGGCGCGCCCTGGTACTGGCGCGAGGGCATGGGCCCCCGCTACCCGGGCTATCCCGGCGAGCCGGTGAGCGGCGCCAGCACCCTGGACGAGAACCCCGACGCGGACCCCTACCCCGAGCGGTTGAAGCAGGTGCGCCGGCAGGCGGGGCACGGGCCCCAGGCGCTGCTGATGCGCCCGGGCGAGGCGTTCGCATGGCAAGGCCGCAAGGCACCGGAGCTCGTCCGGTACCCCGGCTTCGAGTGGCCGTTCGGCGGCATGCCGTCACGGCGCGGCGCGTGACGCGGCCTCCTCAGCTCCCTGGCGTCTGGGGCTGCTGGGGCTCCATGTCCTGAACCGGGTTCTCCGGGAAGGACTGCAGCTTGAGCAGGCCCGCGAGCGCGTGCAGCTTCTCGTGCACCGACTCGTTGCTGAACTCGTGCAGGTCCGTCAACGCCTGGGCGTAGTCCGTGAGTGCGCTCAACCACTCGTGCAGACTCTCCGGGCTCGCCGGTCTGGCGCGTGCGTCCTCGATTCGTGCGAAGGCTTCGTGCAGCCTGTCAGCGGCATCGTCCAGATGTTTGGGAAGTGCCATGGTCGTCTCCTTCCGTCCCCTTCACCATGAGACTTCCCCGCCCTCGCGTGCCAGGGCGGCTCCTCGTGCCGGAGGGCACGGCGGACACGCCGCGAGGCGCTCCCCTCCGGCGCCCCGTGGGAGCCTGGCGTCCATGCACCTCCGCGCGCCGGGCCGATGAGCGGGCGGCCGAGCCCGAAGCAGCGGGAACAGCATGCAGCCGCGCCCGGGCGGACGGATCCTGAACCCTCGTGACGCGGTCCGTCATGGCCGCGACAAAAAGAAAAGGGGACGACCATGAAGGGACGCGAGCGCGTGTGCAAGAAGCACATCAAGCAGGCGGGCTGGAGCATCGCCAACGAGGGCCTGCGGGAGCAGGGCTACCACCTGGAGTTGCACGGCCCGCGCGGCGAGCAGATGAAGGTGGACGCGCCGAGCAAGGCCCGCGCCTACCGCCATGCGGAGCGGCAGGTGAATGGCTCGGAGCCGGGCAGGGCGCTCTGGGCGAACCCGGCCTGATTCCCTCTCACTCGTCTGGGGAGCGGCCGGGCGGGCTGGAGCACTGTCTACCGTCCTGCCCACGCCGATTCCCGACCCTAACCTACCTGCCAGGACACCGGGGGCGTGCCATGAGCATTCAAGAGACCGACAATCCGACTGTGGGGCAGGACAGCAGCCAGGACTCTCCCGGCCAGTCGGCGAGACCCAGCAAGGCGCCACCGCCGATGCAGGCGGATCAGCGTCCTCCCATCGAGCGAGGGGCGCATCTGCTGGCGCTCAGCACGCTCAAGAACGCGGAGATTCCCTTCGTGGTCGCGGGCGCCTACGCGCTCCACCTCTATACGGGCATCTACCGCGACACCAAGGATCTGGACCTCTTCCTCAAGCGCGAGCACGTGGAGCGCGCCATGGAGGCCCTGCACGGCATGGGCTTCCAGACGAAGATGCATGATCCGGTGTGGATCGCGAAGGCCTACGCCAACGACGAGTACTTCGCCGATCTCATCTTCAGCTCGGGCAACGGCGTGGCGATCGTCGATGACCACTGGATCGACGAGGCCCACCCGGGCGTCATCCACGGGCTGCCCATCCTGGTGGCGCCTCCCGAGGACATCATCTGGTCCAAGGCCTTCGTCTGCGAGCGCGAGCGCTTCGACGGCACCGACATCAGCCACCTCATCCTCGCCCGCGGCAAGCAGATGGACTGGAAGCACTTGATGGCCCGGTTCGATCCGTACTGGGAGGTGCTCCTGGCCCATGTCACCTTCTACCGCTTCAGCTACCCGGGCCAGCGCGACCACGTGCCCCGCTGGGTCTGGGACGAGCTGCTCGAGCGCGCCCGCAACCAGCACAACGAGCCCGAGAACAAGAAGCTCTGCCGGGGAATGTTGATCGCCAAGGGGCAGTACAACGTGGACGTCGAACACTGGGGTTATACCGACGCCCGCATCGAGGAGGTCGCGACGTTCCGCGACTACC
This sequence comes from Archangium gephyra, assembly GCF_049060025.1. Taxonomy (GTDB): domain Bacteria; phylum Myxococcota; class Myxococcia; order Myxococcales; family Myxococcaceae; genus Archangium; species Archangium gephyra_A. The sequence continues at coordinate 9,164,415 of NZ_JBMEQQ010000002.1, read as the reverse complement.
TCGAGGACAAGAAGGACTGAGGCGCACGGCGAGCCCCTTGCCCGGCGGGTCGTCCACCACTAGCAAGGGGGCCCCTCGCTCCCCGGAAGCCGTACTCCGATGCCTCTCTCCACGCTGTGCCTGCGCTGCGGTCTGTGCTGCGACGGCACCCTCTTCACCCATGTCCCGCTCCAGCGCACCGAGGCCGGCCCCTTGAAGGCCCTGGGGCTGCCCGTGAGGGAGCGTGAGGACGGTACGCCCATCCTGCCGCAGCGCTGCGCCGCGCTGGATGGGCGCACGTGCACCGCCTACGCCCAGCGCCCCGAGGGCTGCCGCCGCTACCACTGCAACCTCTTCTCCGCGCTCGCCGAGGGAGAGGTGTCCCTCGAGGAGGCGCTCTCCGCCGTGGACGGGGCCCACGCCCTGCGCGCCGCGGGCGGGGAGCGCGAGGAAGCGCTGGGGGACTACCTCGACCGTCACTTCCGGGGCCGGCACCGCCGCTAGACGGCGCCATCGCCGGCCACTCACCCCTTGGGGTTGGCCACCAGGTCGAAGTCCGGAATGTGCTCGCGCATGTACTCGCGCATCCGGTTGATGAGCGCCGCTTCGATCTGCCTCGCCCGCTCCCGGCTCACCCCGTACTTGTCTCCAATGTCCTGGAGCGTCAGCGGCTCGTCGGAGATCAGCCGGTTCTCGAAGATGTAGCGCTCCTTGCCCTCCAGCGATTTGGCGAACTCCTGCATCTTCTCGCGGAACAGCGCCTTGAGCTGCTCGTTGCCCAGCCGCTCCTCGGCGCCCACGGACGAGGACGGCAGGAACCGGTCCATCCGCGTCGCCGACGAGTCCTCGCCACCCACCGGCGCGTCCAGCGACATCTCGTCGTGGCCCAGCCGCTGGTCCATCTCCATCACGTCCTGCTCGGTGACGTTGAGGCGCTCGGCCAGCAGCTTCGGCGTCACCTCGAAGCCCTGCGCCATCAACTTGTCCTGCTCCTGGCGCAGCTTGAAGAAGAGCTTCCGCTGGGCTTCCGTCGTCCCCAGCTTCACCATCTTCCAGTTGTCCATGATGTAGCGCAGGATGTAGGCGCGTATCCACCATGCGGCGTAGGAGCTGAGCTTCACCCCCCGCTCCGGATCGTACTTCTTCACCGCCTGCATCAGCCCGATGTTGCCCTCCTGCACCAGGTCCAGCAGGGACAGGGGGTTGCGGTGGTACTCGTGGGCCAGTTTCACCACCAGTCTCAGGTTGGCCGCCACCAGGCGGTAGGCCGCCTTCACGTCCCCCGTGTCGCGCAGGCGACGGGCGAGCGCTACCTCCTCCTCCCGGGTGAGCAGGGGGTGGCGCTGGACCTCGTTCATGTACGCCTGGAGGGGGTCTGTCCGGGCCAGCCCCGTCTCCCCGGCCTTCACCAGGGCCGCCCGGGGGGGAGCGGGGACCTCCTCCACCTCGGCCTCCACCTCCTCCAGCTCCTCGGGGGCGGGCTCCAGGGCGTCTGGTTCCGGCTCGGCGGATTCCGCCTCCACGGCCTCGGCTTCCTCGGGGGGCGGGGCAGCAGTGGGCCGCTTCGCCCGGGTCTTCGTGCCTGTTCCTCCCGTCTTCTTCCTCCCAATCGCCATGAGGAGTTCCTTAAGCAAAGTGAGCCGATTGTTGCCAGAGCCTAATGCAGGGGTTATGCCCCAAGCTTGATGAGCGACATCCAATCTCCGGAGCAGCCGGAAACCACTGCCGAAGCCCCGTCGCGCCCCGCCGAGTACGTCGCGGACGTCAGCTTCGATGACTTGAACCTGTCCGAGCCCCTCCGTCGCGGCATCACGGACCGTGGCTATACCAACCCCACCCCTGTCCAGGCCAAGGCCTTTGGCCCCGTCATGGAGGGCAGGGATCTCATCGTGCGCAGCAAGACCGGCACGGGCAAGACGGCCGCCTTCGGCCTGCCGCTGCTGGAGAAGATCTCCGCCGAGGACAAGCGGGTGCGCGCCCTCATCCTCTGCCCCACGCGCGAGCTGGCGCTCCAGGTGTCCGAGGAGCTGGCCGCCCTGGGCAAGTACAAGGGCGTCAAGGTGGCCGCCATCTACGGCGGCGCCTCCATGAAGCAGCAGGAAGACGCCCTCGAGGAGGGCACGCAGATCATCGTGGGCACGCCCGGCCGGGTGTTCGACCACATCAACCGCGGCAACCTCAAGCTCGAGGGCTGCACGCACGCGGTGCTCGACGAAGCCGACGAGATGCTCAACCAGGGCTTCTACGAGGAAGTCACGCGCATCCTCGACCGTCTTCCCAAGGACCGGCAGGTGCTGCTCTTCAGCGCCACCGTCCCCACGGACATCCAGAACCTGATTGCCCGCTACACGACGAACGCGGAGACGCTGCTGCTCTCCGGCGACGTCTTCACCGTCGAGCACATCCACCACATCCGCTACGACGTGTCGGACGCGCTGCCCAAGCCGCGCAACCTCATCTACGTGCTGGAGGCCGAGGAGCCCCAGAACGCCATCATCTTCTGCAACACCCGCGACGACACCGCCCTGGTGACGGCGGTGCTCAACCGCAACGGCTTCGACGCGGACCTGCTCAACGGGGACCTGCCGCAGAAGGAGCGCGAGCGGGTGATGGGCAAGGTGAAGCGCGGGGAAGTGGCCTTCATGGTGGCCACGGACATCGCCGCGCGCGGCATCGACATCTCCGGCCTCGAGTACGTCATCAACTACTCGCTGCCCGAGGACCCCGCCGTGTACCTGCACCGGGTGGGCCGCACCGGCCGCATCGGCAACAAGGGCACCGCCATCAACCTCTTCTCCGGCCGCGAGCTGGCCACGTACACCACGCTGGAGAAGAAGTACGGCATCAAGTTCGAGAAGCGCGAGATGCCCGCCCCCGAGGAGGCCATGCGCCTGTGGGCCGAGCGCCACGTGCGCGAAATCCGCGAGGCCGCCTCCGGCTCCATCTTCGAGGGCTTCCTGCCCCTGGCCGCGCAGCTCAAGGCCCGGCCGGATGCCGATGACCTGATGGCCTTCCTGCTGAAGTACTTCTTCAGCCACCTGCGCATGGAGAAGGCCCAGGCCGCCCAGCAGGGCGAGCGCCCCGAGCAGGACTCCCAGGGCAAGTTCGAGCCCCGCCGCAAGGACCGGGAGCGCGAGCGTCCTCGGGACCGGGACCGGGATCGGGACAGGCCGCCGCGCCGCGAGGAGCGCCGGGAGGCCCGTGCGGAGCCGTCCGGCGAGTCGCGTGAGCGCGTCGAGCGGGGAGATCGTGGCGACAAGCGCCGCCGGGATCGTCCCGAGCGGAGCGACCGTGGCCCCGCGTCCTTCGATGCCGGCCCCGGCGAGGCGAAGCTGTGGGTCAACCTGGGGACCGAGGATGGCCTCGGGCCCGGCAGCATCGTCACCGCCCTGGAAGAGGCGGGCGCCCCCGCCAACAAGGTGGTGCGTGCCGACCTCAAGCCCGGCTTCTCCTACGTCTTCATCTCCGAGCAGGACCTGGCGGGCTTCGAGGCCCTCACCGGCAAGACGTACAAGGACAAGACGCTGAAGGTGGAGAAGAGCCGGCCGCGCGGCGAGCGCGATCCGAACCGGCCGCCGCCCTCCCCCGACGCCGGCCCTGGCGAGGTGAAGCTGAAGTTCAACCTCGGCATGGACGACGGCCTGGACGAGGCGAAGTTCATCGCCGCCCTGGAGGCCGCTGGTGCCCCCGCGGGCAAGGTGAACAAGGCGGTGCTCCGCCCCGCCTACGGCTACGCCTACGTGCCCGAGTCCGAGTCCGAGGCCTTCGAGGCCCTCACCGGCAAGCAGCATGGCGAGAAGGCACTGAAGGTGGACAAGCACCGGCCTCGCGGCACCCGCGAGCGTCCGCCGCGCCGTGAGCGCTCCGAGCGTCCCGAGTCCACGCCCGAGGTGCCCGGCCAGGCGCGCCTGTGGGTGGGCCTGGGCCGCGACGTGGTGCAGGACGAGGCCGCCGTCACCAGCGCCCTGGAGTCCCTGGGTGCCCCGGCCGGCAAGGTGCAGCGCGTGGAAGCTCAAGCCCACGTACTCGTACGTCTTCATCGCCGACGAGGATGTGGCCGCCTTCGAGGCCCTCAACGGCAAGCAGCACGGCGAGAGGACGCTGAAGCTGGAGCGGGCCCGGCGCCGGTAGCTGGTAACCCCTCGGCCGGAAACTCCCTCTCCCCTCGGGAGAGGGTGGGGGTGAGGGTATCCGCCCCCGTTCTCCAACCCGTGGCACACGGTGGGCCTCGGGTTCAACCCGGGGCCCGTGGCGCTCCTTCGCGGACTCACCTGCCGGGCTTCGTCGAGGCGCCGCCGCCTGGTGCGCACCCGCGTGGAAGCCATCGGGAACGGGTGAGCTCCGGCCTGGAAATCCGGGCACTTGGGGGCGCTCGAAAAAAATCGAAAATACCGTGTCGATCTCGCCGGCCTTCGTTCGACGTCAGGGTAAGAGCCGGCATCCACACCCGGCATCCACCCAGAAGGAGAGACGACAATGAAGGTCATGGTTCTGGTCAAGGCCACCAAGGACAGTGAAGCGGGCGTCATGCCGAGCACGGAGATGCTGACCGCGATGGGGCAGTACAACGAGGAGCTGGTGAAGGCCGGCATCATGCTCGCGGGCGAGGGGCTGCACCCGAGTTCCAAGGGCGCACGCGTCCAGTTCTCCGGCACCAAGCGGACGGTGATCGACGGGCCCTTCACCGAGACCAAGGAATTGGTCGCCGGCTTCTGGATGTGGCAGGTGAAGTCGATGGAAGAGGCGATCGAGTGGGTCAAGCGCTGCCCCAATCCCATGCTCACGGACAGCGAGATCGAGATCCGCCGGGTGTTCGAGGCGGAGGACTTCGGTGCCGAGTTCACGCCCGAGCCTCCGGGAGAAGGAAGAGCGTCTGGCCGCGGAGTTGGCCGCGAAGAACGCGAAGAAGTAACCGGGGTGTCCCCGGCCTTGCACTGGCGGCCGAAGCTGTTCTGATCGGCCGCCGTGACGGCTTCCGAGACGCAACGGGCGATCCACGCGGTCTGGAGAATCGAGTCGGCCCGCCTCATCGCCGGACTCACGCGGTTCGTGCGTGACGTCGGGCTCGCCGAGGAGCTCGCGCAGGACGCGCTCGTCGCCGCGCTCGAGCAGTGGCCCACGTCGGGTGTCCCGGACAAACCGGGTGCCTGGCTCATGGCCACCGCGAAGCGCCGGGCGATCGATCAGTTCCGCCGGAACAAGCTGCTCGAGCGCAAGCACGAGGAGCTCGGCCACGAGCTGGAGACCGAGCGGACGCCGGACCTCGAAACAGCCCTCGACGAGGACGTCGGTGACGACCTCCTGCGCCTCGTGCTCATCGCCTGTCATCCCGTCATCTCGACCGAGGCCCGCGTCGCGCTCACCCTGCGCCTGCTCGGAGGCCTGACGACCGAGGAGATCGCCCGGGCGTTCCTCGTCCCGGAGCCCACGGTGGCCCAGCGCATCGTCCGGGCCAAGCGGACCCTCTCCGAGGCGCGCGTCCCCTTCGAAGTGCCCCGCGGGGACGAGCTCACCGCCCGGCTGTCGTCGGTGCTCGAGGTCATCTACCTCATCTTCAACGAGGGCTACTCGGCGACGGCCGGTGACGACTGGGTCCGGCCCGCGCTCTGCGAGGACGCGCTTCGGCTGGGCCGCATCCTGGCCGGGCTCGTTCCCACGGAGCCGGAGGTGCACGGCCTCGTCGCGCTGATGGAGCTCCAGGCCTCGCGGCTGAGGGCACGGGTGGGTCCGTCCGGAGAGCCCGTCCTGTTGCTGGAACAGAACCGGGGGCGCTGGGATCGCGTCCTCATCGGCCGGGGGCTCGCGGCGCTGGAGCGTGCCGAGAAGCTCGGGAGCGAGCGGGGCCCCTACACGGTGCAGGCCGCGATCGCCGCCTGTCACGCCCGCGCGCTCACGCCGGAGCAGACGGACTGGGCCCGCATCGCGGCGCTCTACGAGGAGCTCGCCGAGCTCACGTCCTCTCCCGTGGTGGAGTTGAATCGCGCGGTCGCCGTCTCCATGGCCTCCGGTCCCGCGGCGGGGCTCGAGCTCGTCGATGCGCTGGCCGCGGAGCACGTGCTCGAGGGCTACCATCTCCTCCCGAGCGTGCGCGGGGACCTGCTCGCGAAGCTCGGACGCCTCGACGAGGCCCGTGCGGAGTTCGAGCGCGCGGCCTCGCTCACGCGCAACGCACGAGAGCGCCAGTTGCTGCTCGAGCGCGCGGCCGCGTGCCTCGCGCCCGGAAAATCCCCGTAAATCTAGGAATAATATTTTTCCTGGGACAACAGGCGGGACGGGGCCTCTTTCCATTGAAGGGGAGAAGCCCCACCCGTCGAGCGGTCTCCATCCGCGAAGAGGCGCCATGAACATGAGTCACCGTCCCGCATCCTCGATGAAACGATTTGCCACCCTCGCCGGCGCGGCCCTCGCCGTGCTGATGGCCTCCGGTGCGGCGCTCGCCAGCGTTCAATCGGCGGCCCCGGCCCCTACCCTGCTCTCGGGCCCCGCGGAGCTGCGCGTGGTGACGGCCAACCTCGCCTTCCGCGGCAACGCGGGGGTGAAGGAGGACTGGAAGACGATCGGTCCCGCGGCCGACATCGTGTTCGTCCAGGAGGCCAAGAACGTCGTGCTGCGCGACATCCTCAACCTGGACACCTGGATCGTGCGCCAGGACACGTCGGCGGACGACGTGCAAGGCAGCGCCGTGGTGATCCGCCGGTCGGTGGTCCAGAGCGCCGGGGATCTGGTGCTGGTGAAGGGGACCGATGCCAACAACTGCAACGATCCCGTGCTGGGAGGCATCATGACCCGGTGGATCGCCCGGGTGGATGTCCTGCTGAACAACGGCCGCTCCCTCCGCGTCGCGTCGCTGCACATGCCCCCGCTGCGCTGCCAGGACGGCCTCGGCAGTCCCTATGCCGTCATGGCGGACAATGTCGTGGCTTTCGCGAACCGCGCCGACCGCCTGCTCGTCCTGGGAGCGGACTGGAACAAGGTGGTCGACGACGACCCGAACCAGATCGGCGCCCGCACCGGGCTGAAGCCGCGTGGACCCGATAGTGGCTCGCGCATCGACGGCTTCTACGTGTCGCAGGCCATCGGCACCAACAACCTGCAGAGGCTGGCTCAGACCGGCAGCGACCACCGGCCGGTGCAGATGACGATCACCGTGCCCGCGCCGTAGCACGGCCACGGCAAGTACCTCGCAGCCCCAGGGCTCGGAACCGGCGGACGGTTCCGGGCCCTTCGTGTCCGCGCGTGCTCAGGGAGCGGGTGGCTTCGCCCGCCGGGCCCGGTGGTAGTGCGCGGCACACAGCTCCTTGGCCAGCACCGGCTTCCCACAGTCCGGCTCCTTGCAGCGCGGCGAGTCCTCGGCGGGTAGCCCTCCGGGCGCGCGCTCGGTGAACATGGCCTCGGCCACCGCGAGCAGCCGGTCCACCTCCGTGCGCGTCAGGTGGCGCACCCGGGCGAACTCCACCAGCCGGTGCGCCCCCGCCGCCTCGTCCTCCTCCACCCGGAAGAGCTCCGCCAGGGGGACTCCCAGCGCCCCCGCCACCTGCACCAGCGTCTCGTAGCTGGGGCTGCGCTCGCCCCGCTCCAGCAGCGAGGCGAAGCTCACCGAAATACCACTGCGCTCGGCGAACTCCTCCTGCGTCAGGCCCCGACGCTCGCGCAGGCCGCGGATGCGCCGCGCGAGCCCTTGCAGTTGGCCGCTCGCATCCTGGGCTGGCGGGGAACTGGAGCGCATCGCCAACCCATGCTAGCGCAACCCATCTGTTAAGGTCTCGCCCAGGAGAGCACCCCGGCCATGCACGCCCTCGAAGGGATTCACTACTACTTCCGCAAGGCCGCGCGCATCATGGACGTGGGCGAGCGCATCGAGACGCTGCTCGCCACTCCCCTGCGCGAGGTCAAGGTCCAGGTCTCCATCGAGCTGGACAACGGAGAGATCCGCACCTTCACCGGCTACCGCACCCAGCACGACAACAGCCGCGGCCCCATGAAGGGCGGCCTGCGCTACCACCCCACCATCACCCAGGACGAGTGCGTGGCGCTCGCCTCGCTGATGACGTGGAAGACGGCCGTGGTGAACCTGCCCTACGGCGGCGCCAAGGGCGGCATCGCGGTGGACCCGACCCAGCTCTCCATGAAGGAGATGGAGCGGCTCACCCGCAAGTACGTGGATCAGATTCAGGACGTCATCGGTCCCACCCGCGACATCGCCGCCCCCGACGTCAACACCAACCCCCAGGTGATGGCGTGGATCATGGACCAGTACTCGCGCTTCCACGGGCACTCGCCGGCCATCGTCACCGGCAAGCCCGCGGAGCTCTACGGCACCAAGGGCCGTGACTCGGCCACGGGGCGCGGCCTGCTCTACATCACCCGGGAAATCCTCCGCGACGCGGGCATGCCCATGAAGGGCACGCGCTTCGCCATCCAGGGCTTCGGCAACGTGGGCAGCCACACCGCGCAGCTCATGTGGCAGGACGGTGGCGTGGTGGTGGCCGTGTCGGACGTGTACGGCGGCGTCTACAACCCGGCGGGCCTGGACATCCCCGGCCTCTTCGAGCACGTGAAGCGCACCGGCACCGTCACCGGCTTCGGCGGCGGCCAGGCCTGCGCCAGCGATGACGTGCTCGTCTCCGACTGCGACGTGCTCATCCCCGCCGCGCTGGGTCATGCTTTGAACCGCAACAACGCCAACGCGGTGCGCGCGCGGCTCATCATCGAGGGCGCCAACGGCCCGACGGACCCCGAGGCGGACGAGATTCTCGACAAGCGCGGCGTGCTGGTGGTGCCGGACATCCTCGCCAATGCGGGCGGTGTGACGGTCAGCTACTACGAGTGGGTGCAGAACCTGCAGCACCTCTCGTGGGAGGAGGACCGGGTGAACGCCGAGCTGGAGCGGACGATGAAGGAAGCGTACGACCGGGTGGCGCAGCTCGCGCGCTCGCGCAAGGTGACGTTGCGCACCGCGGCATTCATCCTGGCCATCGGCCGCGTGGGCAAGGCCACGGTGCTGCGCGGCATCTGACAGGGCAGCCGGGCAACCGGCGGCCCGAGGTGCCCTCCCCTTTCGCGGCGGCGGCGCATCGGTTATCAGCGCCTCACAAGCACATGGTCACCCTCCAGCAAATCGAAGACGCCCAGCAGCGCATCGGTGAAGCCGTCTACCGCTCGCCGTGCCCCAAGTCGGAGCAGTTCAAGGAGCTCACGGACTGCGCCACGCTGAACTGCAAGCTGGAGAATCTGCAGCGCACCGGCGCCTTCAAGGAGCGCGGGGCGCTCAACAAGCTGCTCACCCTGTCGCCGGACGAGCGCGGCCGGGGCGTCATCGCCGCCTCGGCGGGCAATCACGCGCAGGGGCTCGCCTACCACGCGGGCCGCCAAGGGGTGAACACCACCATCGTCATGCCCGAGCGCACCCCGCTCATCAAGGTGACGCGCACGCGCTCGTACGGCGCGCGGGTGGTGCTGCACGGCACCAACTTCGACGAGGCCTACGCCGAGGCCCTGCGCATCCAGGACAAGGAGAACCGCGTCTTCGTCCACCCCTTCAATGATCCGCTCATCATCGCGGGCCAGGGCACCATCGGGCTGGAGCTGCTCGAGCAGTGCCCGTACATGGACATGGTGGTGGTGCCCATTGGCGGCGGCGGGCTCATCTCCGGCGTGGCGTGCGCGCTCAAGGAGACCAACCCGCGCATCAAGGTGATTGGCGTGCAGGCCTCGGCCATCGCGAGCATGAAGGCCTCGGTGGAGGCGGGCAAGCTGGTGGAGCTGCCCGCGGGCACCACCATCGCGGACGGCATCTCGGTGAAGCGCCCGGGCGACTACACCTTCGAGATGATCCGCCGCTACGTGGACGACATCGTCACGGTGGACGAGGAGGAGATCGCCAACGCCATCCTGCTGCTGCTGGAGCGGGAGAAGTCGGTGGTGGAGGGCGCGGGCGCGGTGGGCCTGGCGGCGCTGCTCAACGGGAAGATTCCCTCGGCGCGCGGGCGCAAGGTGGTGCTGCTGCTGTCCGGCGGCAACATCGACGTCAACCTCGTCAGCCGCATCATCGAGCGCGGCCTGGTGAAGGACGGGCGCCTGGTGCGGCTGGTGGTGCGCATGCCGGACCGGCCGGGAATGCTCGCGCGGCTCACGGCGGAGATCGCCCAGGCGGGCGCCAACGTGGTGGAGATCTACCACAACCGCGCCTTCTCGAAGGCGGCCCTGGGCGAGGTGGCGGTGGAGGTGACGCTGGAGACGCGCGGCCGCGGCCACATCGAGGAGCTGATGGGCGGCCTGGGACAGAAGGGCTGGCAGGTCGCGGAAGAGACGTGAGGCCCGCGGTCAGGTTTCGGGCGCGGAACCTCCGCGCCTCCTGGAAGCGGCTTCAGTGGTAAGCGCTTACCAGTGGTGTAGGCCAATGTGAGACACCCCTGGTAAGCGCTTACCACTGAAGTGACGTTCGGGGCACCAGGCCCCCGCTTCGCCCGGGCCTACGCGCTCGGCGATACTCGCGGGCCATGCGCGCCCTGCTCCTCCTCGCCCTGCTGTCTTCCAATCCGCCCACGCCCGCGCAGGCCCAGAAGCTCGCGGCCCAGCGTGCCTGGGAGGACTTGTACCTCGCCTGGTCCTCCGTGGACCCCAAGGGCTACTCCCCGCCCGATCGCCGCACCATCGCCGCCTCGCTCCTCAAGGGCTGCGAGGCCCTCGCCACCTCCGATGCCGTGATGGCGTATTCGCTCGGCGAGCGCGCCGTGCTCTTCGACGAGACGGCCCCGGGCCTGCGCTGCCTCGCCCGCACCTCGCTCGCCACCGACCAGCGCGGCACCGCCGAGGACTCCCTGCGCCGCGGCCTGGAGCACTTCCCCAAGGACGGCCACTTCGGCCTGGAGCTGGGCCGGCTCCTGCTCGAGGACAAGGATCCCCAGGGCGCCATCGCGGCGCTGGGCAAGGTGCCGCCGCGCTCGCCCGAGGCGGCCAAGGCCCGCGTGCTCCTGCAGAAGGCCCGCAGCGCCTCCAGCGAGGAGAGCGCGGCCCTGGCCCAGGCCCGCGCCATCGAGCGGCGCTTCACCGGCGAGACCGAGGACACGAAGGGCTCCGTCCAGCCCGCTTCCGGCTCCGCCTCCACCGGCCTTTCGTATGAGTCCGGCGTGGCCTCGGACGGGATGCGCACCCGCTCCAACAGCCGCTTCGTCGTGAAGTACTTCAACAACGCGCGCGACTTCGGCCAGCGCGCCGAGTACGAGGGCCGCATCGTCTCCGCGCTCGACGAGGCCCACTTCCACACCCGCCAGGTGCTGGGCGAGGCGCGCGAGGCCCCCGTGGACGTCATCCTCTACACCCGCGAGGAGTTCCGCACCCACCAGGGCTCGGCGCTGGCGCGCATGGTGGCCGGGCTGTACTCGGACGGCGCCATCCGCATCAACGACGCCGCCGAGCTCACCCAGCAGACCAAGGCCACCCTCGTCCACGAGTACGTGCACGCCGTGGTGGATGACCTGGTACGGGCGGCCCAGGGCGGCCAGCGCGTCCCCATCTGGCTCAACGAAGGCCTTGCCGAGTACGTGGAATGGCGCTACCTGGGCAGCGACAAGCCGCCCCACGCCCTGGCCACCCGCATGCGCGCCGCCGCCCAGAAGGGGCAGCTCCCGCGCCTGTCCGAGATGGCCGGGGGGGCCCTCATCCAGCAGCGCGACCCGGCCATGGCTTATGGGACCTCGGCCATCGCCGTCCGCGAGCTGCTGAAGGAGGGAGGGCCCGGCCGCCTGCTCGAGCTCATCCGCGAGGTGGGCCAGGGCGCTTCCTTCGAGGAGGCCCTCCGGCAGCGCTACGGCCGCGGGGTTCCGGAGCTGGAGGAGGCCGTCCAGGCCGCTCTCTCGCGGAGGTAACGGGCAGGCGGAATCCGCGTTCGCGAAGTTTACCCCTCCACTCGAGTCCCCTACACTCGCCTACGGAAATTTTTTGCTTTGGCGCTGCGGCAAGAGTCCTGGCCCTGGGTCCGCAGCGAGGTGACGATGTCCGACACACGCGCGGCGATGAGGGAGTTTCGCTTCCTGGATGAGAAGCGGACGCGGGGGAGTCTTCCCCCCGCGGAGGAAGCTCGTTGGAACGAGCTACGGGGGCACCTGGATGAACCAGGTATGCCCGCGCAGGAGCAGGCCGCGGCCATGGACCCCGCGCAGCAGCCCCAGGGCTACTACGCCGAAGACGGCCAGTGGTACGCCTACCCCGAGGGGTACGATCCCAACCAGGGCTACGCGGGCTACGACCCCAACCAGGGTTACGATCCCAACCAGGCCTACGCGCAGCAGCCCCAGGGCTACTACGCCGAAGACGGCCAGTGGTACGCCTACCCCGAAGGGTATGACCCCAACCAGGGCTACGCGCAGCAGCCCGCCCAGGGTTACGACCCCAACCAGGGCTACGCGGGCTACGATCCCAACCAGGCCTACGCGCAGCAGCCCCAGGGCTACTACGGCGAAGACGGCCAGTGGTACGCCTACCCCGAAGGGTACGATCCCAACCAGGGCTACGATCCCAACCAGGGTTACGACCCCAACCAGGGCTACGCCGCTCCCCAGGGAGAGGCCTGGCCGGCCGAGCCGCAGCAGCAGGCCGACGCCGGACCGCAGCCGGATGCCGCCCACGCCTTGCCGGTGCCCGGATACGTGCCGCAGCAGCCGCAGCCGATGCCGGATCCGGTCAAGCTCAGCCTCGAGACCGAGAACCTGGAGGTCCCCGCGCTGAACGAGCCCGCGCCCTGGGAGGAGCCCACGCCGGAGACTCCCGCGCAGGCCGAGGCCGAACCCCAGGCCGAAGCCGAGCCCATGCTGTTCGACGAGGCCGAGCCCCAGGCTGAAGCCGAGCCGATGCTGCTCGACGAGGCGCAGCCCCAGGCCGAAGCCGAGCCGATGCTGCTCGACGAGGCGCAGCCCGCCACCGAGGACGTCTTCGAGGTGGCCGACACCGACGTCTCGCCCGTCAGCGAAGCCATCCCCGTCCCCGAGAGCGTTCCCGAGTCGGTCGACATGAGCGACTGGAACGACGTCACCGCCCCCTCGGCGGCCTCGCTCGCCGCGCGGCAGCGGGAGCTCGGGTTCGAGCCGGATGGCTCGGATCCCATCGAGCTGGGCGAGGACGACTTCTCCTCGCTCAACTCCGACATCCAGACGCCTCCCGCCGCCTCGGCGCCGCCGGTGGCCGACGAGCGTCCGGCGACTCCCATCCGGACCATCGAGATCCAGCACTCCGACATCGAGCTGCTCGAGGGCGAGGCCGATGCGCCGCTCGCCGCCGAGCCGGTGCTCGCCCCTGTCACCGATGAGTGGGCCTCCGCGCCGCTCGCGGTGGACTCGGAGCCGGGCGCGCAGCAGTCCGCCAGCGACTCGGACGCCGCCCTGGCCGAAGAAGATCCGATGGAGATCACCGCGTCGTACGCGATCCCCGCGTACCCGGAGCCCTCGCCCGACGCGGCATCCGTGCCCACCCTGGACACGAGCGGCATCCAGTCCGAGCCCTCCGCGGCGGACGGGACGCCCACGTTCGACGTCTCGGAGCTCGAGGCCGCTCCGGCCCTGGACGCGGCCCCCGCGGCCGAGACGCCGTGGGAGACCACTCCGGAGGAATCCGCGCCCGTCGGCGATGGCACGGAGCAGCCCACGTTCGACATGGTGGAGGTGGGTGCCGAGATCGAACCGCCGGCTCCCGCTTCGGAGTACGCGTACGGCGAGCAGGTGACGACGCTGGAGCTGAACCCGGTGCAGGTCGCGCCCGACCTGCAGGCGGACACCGTGCAGGTCGCTGACTCGTTCGAGCCCGAGGCCGCACAGCCCTCGGACTGGGGCGTGCAGACGGACACGCTCGAGGCGGCGCCCGCGGACGAGCAGACGTACGACGCGGGCAACCCGGGCGACGCCGTGCCACTGGCCAGCGCCTCGGACTTCCTGGGTCACACGGAGCAGCCGGGCACGTCGGTGTCGGACGAGCCCGTACCGCTCGAGACGACGGATGCCAGCGCGAGCTGGAGCGGGAACGAGGACGCAGGAACCGGAGAGGGCCTGCAGCTCGAGAGCGCCGCAGAGTACATGAGCACTCCGGAGTTCGCGACGGCCAGCGCGACCTGGGGCCACCAGCCGGAGACCGCTGCCGAGCCCGAGAGCACCTCGGCGTACGGCGCGCCCCTGGTCGAGGAAGCCGACGCGCCAGCCATGGAGGCCCAGCCCGAGTGGGCGACGGGCTCCGAGGAACAGGCCGCCATCGAGGTGCAGGGCGAGTGGATGACCACCGAGCCCGCCACCGCCGAGGAGCCGCAGCCGGTGATGGAGGCTCAGGCCGAGTGGACCACGCCTGCCGAAGAGCAGCCGGTGATGGAGGCTCAGTCCGAGTGGGCTACGCCTGCCGAAGAGCAGCCGGTGATGGAGGCTCAGTCCGAATGGGCCACGCCTGCCGAAGAGCAGCCGGTGATGGAGGCTCAGTCCGAGTGGGCCACGCCTGCCGAAGAGCAGCCGGTGATGGAGGCTCAGCCCGAGTGGGCTACGCCTGCTGAAGAGCAGCCGGTGATGGAGGCTCAGTCCGAGTGGGCCACGCCTGCCGAAGAGCAGCCCGTCCTCGAGGCGCAGAGCGAATGGGCCACTCCCGCTGAAGAGCAGCCGATGATGGAGGCTCAGCCCGAGTGGGCCACTCCTGCCGAGGAGCAGCCCGTCCTCGAGGCGCAGACCGAGTGGGCCACGCCTGCCGAAGAGCAGCCGGTGATGGAGGCTCAGCCCGAGTGGGCCACTCCTGCCGAGGAGCAGCCTGCTGCCGAGGCGCAGACCGAGTGGGCCACGCCTGCCGAAGAGCAACCGGTGATGGAGGCTCAGGCCGAGTGGACCACGCCTGCTGAAGAGCAGCCTGCGGCAGAGACTCAGCCCGCCGCCGAGGCTCAGCCTGAGTGGGCCACGCCAGCTGAAGAGCAGCCCGTCCTCGAGGCGCAGACCGAGTGGACCACGCCTGCCGAAGAGCAGCCGGTGATGGAGGCTCAGGCCGAGTGGGCCACGCCTGCCGAAGAGCAGCCGGTGATGGAGGCTCAGCCTGAGTGGGCCACTCCCTCTGAGGAGCAGCCTGCCGCCGAGGCTCAGTCCGAATGGGCCACTCCCGCCGAAGAGCAGCCGGTGATGGAGGCCCAAGCCGAGTGGGCCACTCCCTCTGAGGAGCAGCCTGCCGCCGAGGCTCAGCCTGAATGGGCCACTCCTGCTGAAGAGCAGCCGGTGATGGAGGCTCAGCCTGAGTGGGCCACGCCCGCTGAGGAGCAGCCTGTCCTTGAGGCGCAGACCGAGTGGGCGACTCCCGCCGAAGAGCAGCCTGCCGCCGAAGCTCAGCCCGAGTGGGCCACGTCCGCTGAAGAGCAGCCTGCTGCCGAGGCGCAGCCCGAGTGGGCCACGCCCGCTGAAGAGCAGCCCGTCCTCGAGGCGCAGACCGAGTGGGCCACGCCTGCTGAAGAGCAGCCCGTCCTCGAGGCGCAGACCGAGTGGGCCACGCCCGCTGAAGAGCAGCCGGTGATGGAGGCTCAGGCCGAATGGGCCACGCCCGCCGAAGAGCAGCCCGTGATGGAGGCTCAGGCCGAGTGGGCCACTCCCTCTGATGAGCAGCCTGTCCTCGAGGCGCAGCCCGCTGCCGAAGCTCAGCCCGAGTGGGCCACGCCCGCCGAAGAGCAGCCCGTGATGGAGGCTCAGGCCGAGTGGGCCACTCCCGCCGAGGAGCAGCCCGTGATGGAGGCTCAGGCCGAGTGGGCCACTCCCGCCGAAGAGCAGCCCGTGATGGAGGCGCAGGCCGAGTGGGCCACTCCCGCCGAGGAGCAGCCCATCCTCGAGGCTCAGCCCGCCGCCGAGGAGCAACCCGTCCTCGAGGCGCAGACCGAGTGGGCCACGCCCGCCGAAGAGCAGCCCGTCCTGGAGGCTCAGGCCGAGTGGGCGACTCCCGCCGAGGAGCAGCCTGTCCTCGAGGCGCAGCCCGCCGCCGAGGCGCAGACCGAGTGGGCGACTCCCGCCGAGGAGCAGCCTGTCCTCGAGGCGCAGACCGAGTGGGCCACGCCTGCCGAAGAGCAGCAGCCGTGGATGGCCGCCGCCGAGCCGGCGCAGAGCACCGAGTGGGCTTCGGATGGCGCCGCGCAGGACTGGAACGCCTCTGCCGAGGGGCAGACCGGGTGGAGCGCGCCCGTCGAGGAGGTCCAGCCCGAGTGGGTGGCGGAGTCCTCCGAGGCCCCGGCCGTTGCGTCCGAGTGGAATACGCCCGCCGAGGACGCGCAGCCCCTCATGGAGGCGGCGCCCGCGGAACAGGCACCCGCCTGGGGTGGCGAGTCCGCGTCCCAGGGCGAGTGGGCCAGCGCTCCCGCGGACACCGCGTGGGGCGAGCCCGCTCCGGAGGCCTCGAGTTGGGAAGCGCAGCAGGCCAGCGGCACGCAGACCGACTGGAACGCGCCCGCCGCCGAGAGCCAGGGTGAGTGGGGCGCCACGGCCCACGACGCCGAGCCCATGGACTCCGGCCGGGATCCGTCCCTCTTCGGCACGAGCAGCACCTGGTCCGCCGAGGAGCCGGAGGCCGAGGCGCAGCCCCACTGGTCCACCCAGGAGCTGGCCCAGCCTCCTGCCTTCGATCGGCCCACGACCGAGAACGACATCCCCATCATGGAGATGGAGCCCGAGCCCGAGCTCCCGGTCATGGAAGCCGCGCCCGAGCTCCCGGTCATGGAGATCGAGCCCGAGATGACGGAGATCGATCTCTCGGAGGACAGCGTGGAGCCGCCCGCCATGGCGGCGCCCGTCATCGTTCCGCCTCCGCCCCCGGCTCCCGTGGTGGCCCCCGCCCCGGTGACCCGGAGCGCGCCGCTCCCCGTGCAGCCTCCGGCGCCTGCGATGGCTCCGAGGATGTCCGCCCCTCCCCCGCCGCCTCCCGCCGCGGTGGCGGCCCCGAGGGCTCCCTCGGCCACGTCCGCCATGGCCTCGAATCAGGTGCTCGTGCCCGGGGCGCCGCCGCCTCGCGCGACGCTCAACGCCATCCCGGCCGTGCCGGCCAGCGCGTCGTCCGCGGCCGTCATCGCCCCCATCAACGCCTTCATCGAGGGCGAGCACCGGGTCATCATCCACACGGTGGAGGGCCAGGTGAAGCGCGGCGCCATCCGCGACGTGGACCTGCTCGACGAGGTCATCCCGCTCGAGCAGCAGACCGGCTTCGCCCCCGAGCGCATTCCGGTCACCCGCGTGAAGGCCATCTTCTTCATGCTCGCCACCGGCAGCCGTCCGCCGCAGCCCGAGGGGCAGAAGGTCCGCGTCACCTTCACCGACGGGCGCCAGGTGGCCGGCTTCTCCGACGACTACAAGAACACGAGCCAGGGCTTCTTCGTCATCCCCGCGGACACGCGCACCAACACCTCGCGCATCTTCATCTACCGCGCCAGCGTGCAGGCCGTCGCCGAGGGCTGAGCCCCCCTTCCCCGCCGGTGGCCTCACGCGCCGGCGGTTCCCCGAAATGAAAGAGGGGCCTCGTCACCGAGGCCCCTCCGGGCGACTGCCCCGTGCTGCTCAGCCGACTACTTCTTGGCGGGAGCGCCCGGCTTGGCCGCGGGAGCCGCCGGAGCCGCGGCGGGATCCTTCTTCTTGTTCAGCTCGAGGTCCAGCGTGATGGCGACCTCCTCGCCCACCGCCACGCCGCCGGTCTCCAGCACGCTGTTCCAGCCCAGGCCGAAGTCCTTGCGGTTGATCTTCGTGGTGGCCGAGCCGCCGCGCTTGATGTTGCCCCACGGATCCTTCGCCTCCGTGGTGAAGCCCTCCACGTCCAGCACCACCGGCTTGGTCACGCCGTGCATGGTGAGGTTGCCCGTCACCTTCAGGTTCTGGCCGGCCTGCTCCACCTTCGTCGACTTGAAGGTGATGGTGGGGTACTTCGCGGTGTCGAAGAAGTCCGCGCTGCGCAGGTGCTCGTCGCGCTTGGGCTCGTTGGTGTTGACGGTGGTGGCGTCGATGACCGCCTCCACGGTGGACTTGGTGATGTCCTTCTCGTCGATGTTGGCCGAGCCAGTCACCTTGGAGAAGGCGCCGCGCACGTTGGACACCATCATGTGCTTCACGGAGAAGTTCGCGGCCGAGTGGGCCGAGTCGATCACGAACTCGGCGGCGAAGGCCAGCGACGGGGAAGCGAGCACGAGGGCGGCAACGGCGGGCTTGAGGGACAGCTTCATGGTGTTTCTCTCCAGTTGAACGACGTACAGCGGGTTTCATCCACGCAGCGCGAAGCTGCGCATGGACAGACTCGAATAATGGAAGCCCTCGAACACCGGGGTGAGCCGGTCCTCGGGGAGGGCCGCACCGAGAACGAAGAAGAGCGGCAGGAAGTGCTCCGCACTGGGATGCGCGAGGCGCGCGTGCGGTGCGCTCGTCCAGGACTGTACCCCGGTGAAATCGCGGGCCGCGAGTTTCGCGCCCACCCACGCATCGAACTCCCCGGCCCAGGCCGCGGCGGGCGCGGATTTGTCCTGCCAGGACAGCCGGCGCAGGTTGTGGGTGATGCCGCCGCTGCCCATGAGGAGCACGCCCTCGGAGCGCAGGGGGCGCAGCACCTCGCCCAGCTTCGCCACGTCCGCGGCGGAGGCGCCCCAGGGCAGCGACACCTGCACCACCGGCGTGCGCGCCGCCGGGAGGGCCAGCCGCAACGGAATCCAGGTGCCATGGTCCAGCCCGCGCCCGGCATCCGCCACGGCCGGCACACCCGCCGCGCCCAGCCGCGCGACGATGTCCCGCGCCAGCCCGGGCGAGCCGGGGCTCGGGTACTTCAAATGATAGAGGGGCTCCGGGAAGCCGCCGAAGTCATGGATGAGCGGAGGGGCCTCCGACGCGGTGACGTGCACGGCGTGGAGTGTCTCCCAATGGGCTGACACGACCACCACCGCGCGCACCGGAGCCAGCGTCTCGCCGAAGGCCTTGAGCGCCTGGGGGTACGCATCCGTCTCCAACGCCACCATGGGCGAGCCGTGGGACACGAAGAGCGCCGGGGCCAGGCGCGTCCCCGAGCCGCCCAGCATGCCCCCCATACCGGCGGCCGCCGCTCCCTGCAACACCTCGCGTCGATTCAGGTCCGAGCTCATCTCGGGGGAACCTCATAGCAACCCCCGGGCCAGGAAACCCAACCTTCCAAGCCCTTGGAATCCCTCACCTCCCCCACTTCAGCTCGCGCGGGGGCTCTCAAAACGATAGAGAGTCCCATCATCCTGAGAGGGAGGAGCCATGGCGCCGAGGCTGGAGCTGAACCTGAGTGAGCTGCTGACGTTCGAGCCGGACGGGGGGCTCATCCACTTCGCGGGCCAGCGGGTGCTGCTGTTGGATCCGGTGGCGCTGGGGCTGCTGCGCAAGGAGCTGATGGGAACGGTGGGGATGACGGCGGCGCGGGGCATCCTCACGCGGCTGGGCTTCGCGCACGGGTGGCGGACGGCGGAGACGATGAAGAACGCCTTCCCGTGGGAGGACGAGTCGCAGTGGCGCCGTGCGGGAGGGCGGCTGCACACGCTGCAGGGCCAGGTGGTGCTGGAGCCGGTGGAGCGCCGGGCGGAGGACGGCCCGGAGCCCTTCGCGGAGGCGCTGTGGCACCACTCGTACGAGGCGGAGCAGCACGTGCTGCACCTGGGCAAGGCGGAGGAGCCGGTGTGCTGGGCGCTGACGGGCTTCGCCAGCGGCTACATGAGCTACTGCAACGGCAAGCCGGTGTACTGCATCGAGACGCGCTGCGTGGGCAAGGGAGACCCCGTCTGTCAGATCATGGGGAAGCCCGAGGAGGAGTGGAGCCCGGAGTGCCGCGAGGCGCTGCGCTTCTACGAGACGCAGTGCATGGAGGGGGCGCTGGCGCAGGTGACGGACGCGCTGAAGCAGGCCGAGCGGAAGCTGCGGGTGAAGCGGCAGACGCTGGCGCGGGTGTCGGGCGTGCCGGAGGACCCGGCGGGCATGGTGGCGCGCACCGAGGCGATGAAGCAGGTGCTGAGCCTGGCGCGGCGGGCGGCGAAGGTGGACTCGACGGTGCTGATTACCGGAGAGAGCGGCGTGGGCAAGGAGCGGGTGGCGCAGCTCATCCACGAGGAGTCGGGACGGGCGCACAAGGCCTTCGTGGCGGTGAACTGCGCGGCGGTGACGGAGAGCCTGCTGGAGAGCGAGCTGTTCGGCCACGCGCGAGGGGCCTTCACGGGGGCCACGCACGACCGGCCGGGCCTCTTCGAGGCGGCGCACGGAGGCACGCTCTTCCTGGACGAGGTGGGCGAGGTGCCCGCGTCGATGCAGGCCAAGCTGCTGCGCGCGCTGCAGGAGAAGGAGGTGCGGCGCGTGGGGGAGAACCAGAGCCGCAAGGTGGACGTGCGGGTGGTGGCGGCGACGAACCGCAACCTGGCGGCGGAGGTGGTGTCGGGACGCTTCCGGCAGGACCTCTACTACCGCCTGCGCGTCATCGAGCTGCGGGTGCCGCCGCTGCGGGAGCGGCGCGACGACATCCTGCCGCTGGCGCGCATGCTGTTGGCGGAGGCGACGGAGCGGCTGGGGAGGCGGGTATCGGGGCTGTCACCGGAGGCGGCGGATCAGCTCCTGCGGTACGAGTGGCCGGGCAACGTGCGCGAGCTGGGCAACGCCATCGAGCGGGCGGTGGCGCTGTGCGAGGGCAACCGGGTGGAGAAGGACGACCTGCCGGAGGAGGTGCGCGCGGCGCCGCCGAGCCTGGTGCCGGGGGACTCGCCGCGGACGCTGGAGGCGATGGAGCGCGAGTACATCCTCGCGGTGCTGGCGCGCAACGGAGGAAACCGGGCGCGCACGGCGGAGCAGCTCGACATCGGGGTGGCGACGCTCTACCGCAAGCTCAAGCAGTACGGAGAGCCCGAGGTGCCCAACTGAGCCCCTCTCCCAAGCCAACCACCCAGCCAACCACCCTCAAGCAACAACCCCTCTCCCCTCGGGAGAGGGTCGGGGTGAGGGTATCGAGGCCCCCGGGTTGCCCCCCGGGAGCCCCACTCAAAATCAATTCAGAAACCGGTCATCCGGGCGCTCTTCGGAGATGACGCGCAGGTGGCGCGAGCGGCCACGGAGCTGCCGCTGCAGCCGCCAGTGCTGAAGACGAAGCATCAGGCTCTTGGGGCTGCCGCCGCGCACGGCGATGAAGGTGATGGCGAGCGCGAGGAAGCTCGGGAATCTGGGTGGCCCAGCCGGCCGAGAGCCCGTTGAGGATGACGAAGGCGGCGCCGATACCGGCGAAGAAGTTGCCGGTGATGGGGATGCCCCAGAAGTTCGTCTGCCCGCGCCCGATGGACAGGCCGTAGGCCACCCAGGCGATGGAGCCCATCACCCAGCCGCCGGTGTACGGCACGCCGCGCAGCAGCGGGAAGAACAGGGCCAGGAGGACGGTGAGGAAACCGGCGAGCACCGTGCCGCCCAGCACCACCCACAGCAGCCGCTTGGAGCCCCAGCTCATCTCCAGGCCGCCGCCGATGGAGTAGAGGGCGAAGGCACCGAAGAGGATGCCGAAGGGGTGGAGCTCGACGAAGCCGTAGGTGAAGGGCTGCCAGAGCATCAACCCGGGGAACACGGCGCCGGGGGTGAGCAGCAGCATCGAGCCCACGGAGCGGACCGCCAGGGCCAACACCGAGCCCACCACGAGCCCGATCGCCAGCCTGGCCGCCGTGGATTCCACGCTGGGGAAGCCGAACCCCCCGCCTCCGCCGCCGCCAAAGCTACGCATCGGTCGCATCCAACCCTCCTCGCTCGGGACACCCGAGAGTCGTCCAAAGGTGGTGGAACACCGCCCGCTTCGCAACCGTTTCCGTCCACTTCCGGGCGCACCAAAAAGCGAAGGGCACTCATCCCCACCGTTGGGGAGAGCACCCTCGGGTCCTCGTCGTTACCGACAGGACGTCCCGCTCAGGACTTGTGGCGGTAGAACAGGGTGATGGTCAGGCAGTGGAACTCCTTGTCGGAGGACTGCGTGACGATCTTGTCCACCACGTCCAGGTTCGAGTTCTCCTTGAGCCACTTGGTGATGTTCTCGCCCATGTTCTCGCGATCGCGCGCGAGCGTGGTGGAGAACACCTTGACTCCCGTGAAGTTGATGACGGCCATTCCCGACCCTCGTGTAACCGAAGAGATTCCGCAGGTTTACCGCGAGTCTTGACGGCCATCAAGGAAACGGCCCGAAATTCCGGCCTTTTTCCTGCCCGGTGCGTGACATCTCACCCTACCCGGCAGGACGGGCAGGCGGCCCGGGACGTGGGCCGCCTCCCCGGGGACGGCTCAGCGCGAGGACGCGGCGCGGCGAGCCTGGCAGGTGAGCTCGTCCTTGCACGAGGGACCGATGCCGTCGGGGTGCGCCCCCAGCGGCGTCTTGTCGCTCTCCTCCACGCCACACACCACACACTTGCGCTTGCGGTTGCGGCGCTCGGCGCGCCGTTGCTCGGCGATCGCCTTGGCCCGCTCGCGGGCCGCCTTCGCATCCAGCTCGTTGCTCATCGTCATGGGTTCCGTTGGAGTCGTCTGGGAAGCCGGGAGGCTCACAGCACCTCGATCAGCACCGCGATGCCCTGGCCGCCGCCGATGCACGCCGAGCCGATGCCGTAGCGGGCGCCCCGGCGCTGGAGCTCGTAGGCGAGCGTCATGGTGATGCGCGCGCCCGAGGCCCCCAGCGGGTGGCCCACGGCGATGGCGCCGCCATTCACGTTCGTCTGCTCGCGCGGCAGGCCCAGCTCCTTCTCCACCGCGAGGTACTGAGGGGCGAAGGCCTCGTTCACCTCGAAGAGGTCCACGTCGGTCAGCTTGCACTGGGCGCGCTCGAGCAGCCGGCGGATGGCCGGGGCCGGGCCGATGCCCATCACCTTCGGGTCGCACCCGGAGATGCCCCAGTTGACCAGCCGGGCCAGGGGCTTGAGGCCGTGCTTCTCCACGTAGCTCCGGGTGGCCATCACCATGGAGCCCGCGCCGTCGCTGATGCCGCTGGCCGCGCCCGCGTGCACCACGCCGTCCTTCTTGAAGACCTTGGGCAGCTTCTTGAGGCCCTCCACCGTCGTGTCCGGCCGGTTGTGCTCGTCCCGGGCGAACTGCGTCTCCCCCTTCTTGCTCTTCAGGGTGACGGGGCAGATCTCCTGCGCGAAGCGGCCCGACTCCTGGGCGGCGGCGAAGCGCTTCTGCGTGAGCACCGCGTACTCGTCCACCGCGTCCTGGGACAGGCCGTAGTCCACCGCGAGCTGCTCGGCGGTGAGGGCCATGGGCTGCCCGGTGTAGCTGTCCGTGAGGGACGTCCAGAGCATGTCCTCCATGCCGCCCTTGCCCAGCGGCAGGCCCCAGCGGGCGCCGCGGATGACGTGGGGCGCCTGGCTCATGGACTCGGTGCCACCGGCCAGCACGCAGTCGGCCTGCTCGGTGAGCATCATCTCCGCCGCCGTGACGAAGGCCTGGAAGCCCGAGCCACACAGCCGGTTGACGCCCAGCGCCGGCACCGGCACCGGCACGCCCGTGCGCAGGCCCACGTGCCGCGGCAGGTAGATGGCGTCCGCACTCGTCTGCACCACGTTGCCGTAGATGACGTGCTGGATGGACTCGGGTGACACCTTCGCCTGCTCGAGCGCGGCCCGGGCCGATTCCACGGCCAGATCGGTGGCGCTCAGCTCCTTCAGCGAGCCGCCGTACGTACCGAAGGCCGTACGCTTACCGGACAGGAAGTAGATTTCTTCGCTCTTGGACACGCTCTTCATCGCGGGACGACTCCAGACGGGCTGAAAAGTTTCGCTCTTCCTACTCCCCAAACGGGCCCGGTGCACGCCCCAGGTGCATCAGACCGGGCGGCCGCCTCCCAGGAAGAGACCGGCGACGATGGCAAGGGCCACGACCGTCCACAACAACCCCTGGACGTTCTGTCTCCGAATCTCCTTTTGGCCGAGCCCCCGGTACCATGCCTGCCCCGACCGCAACCGCTCTTCCCAGGTGAAATCTTCCGAGGGATTCAACCCTTGGAGCCGCAAGCGGTGGGCCTGGAGAAGACGCTCGGGGGAGGCCCCCGGAACCCCTCCAGAGCGATAACGGCCGGGGACCTCGAAACCCGGCCGCCTGTAACCCGCGGTGAGCACGAACCCCTCCGGGGCGAGCGGGGTGAGGAGATAGAAGCGGGGCTCACCCCGCGGCGAGAAATGAAGGGTGGCGAAGGTGTGCTCGCCGGGGTGTGCGAAATCGTAGGAGGCCGTGCCCTTCTGGAAGCGGGGCTTCTCCACGTGGCTGCCCAGGGGGACGAAGCCCAGGGCCTGGAGCTGGCCCGCCAGGGGAGCGAGCTCGGGCGGGAGCCGCATCTGCCCGGCGGGGGCCTCGGGCAGGACGCGCACGCTCGCGGGGGAGAGGAAGAGCACGGCGCGCCAGAAATTGAGGAGCAGCAGCTTCACGGCCATCCCCAACGCCACGAGCACGAAGAGCAGCTCGGCGAGGGGGCTCATGGCGGGACACCCGGAGACATGGGGCGCGCACCCTAGCCCGGCACGGGCCCGGCCGCACGCCTGCTGAGCGGACCTGCGGGAATAGCCACTGTCGGGGCGTGCACATCGTCTCTGCCAGCGGGGCAACGGCTGCGCCGCGGGAGGACGGTGATGCGAGCGAGGAGACTCTCGAAGCTGGCCGGAGTGCTGGCCGTGGCGGCGCTGGCGGGGTGCGGCTCATCGAAGCAGCAGGAGGAGGGCACGCGGAAGGACTTCCTCACCCTGCGGGACGCCACGGTGACGCTCTTTCCCGGGCACTGCGCGGGCGTCATCGTCGCGGACGGGCACCATGCCCTCACCGCCGCGCACTGCATCGACGTGCCCCCGGGAGAGCGCCAACCCGTGGTGCTGCGCAGCGGGCGGATGCTCAGCGGCGTCGTGAAGGTGGTGGACCCCCTGCGCGACCTGGCCGTCATCCGCTTCGACGAGGCGGCCCCGGTGCGCCCGCTGCCCGTGGCCACCGCGATGCCCCTTCCCGGAACGGGGCTCCTCTTCTTCGGCCGCACGGACCGTCCGAACGAGCCGCAGGAGGTGGAGCTGAAGCGGCTCGGGCGCTGCCCCTCGCTGCCGGGCGTGCCCCAGGCGCTCTTCACCAGCCTGGATGGAGAGAAGGGAGACTCGGGCGCGCCGGTGGTGGACCGTCAGCTCCAGGTGGTGGGCCTGGTGCATGGGGGCGCGGCATGCAGCATCGCGACACCCACCGCCGACCTGGCGCCCGTGCTGGACACGCTCGTCGCGGAGGTGGCCCGGCCCGGTGCCGAGCAGGGAGTCGGCGGCAGCGGAGGCGCCGGCCAGTAGTCCCCCACAAGAGTCCTCTCCTGGGGCGGGCGGACGGCCGGGCCCCGGCGCGCCGGAGCGCTTGTCCGGCGCGCCACCATGCCGAACTTGAGTCGAGCAGCATCAGGCGCGCACACGACGGAGACACCCATGGCGGACACTCCCAAGAATCAGCAGAACTTCCAGCCGCGCAACGCGGGTGAGCTCGAGGACTCCATCGACGCGGCGGCGGCGCGGGTGGCCCAGGACATCAACGCGCGCGCCCGGGCCGCGGACAACCCGGGATCCTCACAGGACACCTCCTGGGAGGCCCGCGTCGAGCGCGGCGAGGAGTGGGAGGAACAGGACGACAAGGACCCCGTCCGCAACCACGACATCAACGAGGACGTCTACAAGCGCGAGGCCCCCTCGGACCAGCGCGACGAGAAGACGGCGAGCCCCGTGGACCGGGACCGGAAGCGCTGACCCATCCCGCGCGTGCGGCCGGCGCCTGCCCTGGCGTCAGCCGCGCGCGAACAACGGGCCCTCGCGCTCGGACCTCACCGTGAAGCGGAAGAGGAGGAACAGCGCGGCGAGCGCCAGCGCCGTCACCCCGAGCCCCACGCTCTCGTGCCAGGGGGTGTTGGCGAGTTCCACGCGCCGCAGCACGCCGCCCTGGGCGTCGAAGCCGGCATGGAGGCGGTAGACGACGTTGCCGCCCCAGTGCAGGCCGATGCCCAGCCAGAGCGAGCCGGTCCGCACCAGCGCGAGCGCGAACATCAGCCCGATCAGCCCCAGGAAGACGGTGTCCTCCAGCGTCAGCCGCACGTACCAGGCGTGGTTGACGACGTAGAAGCACGTGGTGAGCGCGACGAGCGCGCCCGCGGACAGGTGGCCCGAGAGGTGGCGGAAGACGTACCCGCGCACCAGCACGTCATCCGTGGCGGACGAGAGGAACATCGCCAGCAGGGCCTGCGCCAGCAGCACGGCGGCATCCCCGGCCGGACGTACGCCCTCGACGCGGAAGGCGCCCAGCGCCCAGAGCAGCCCGTACTTGAGCGCCCAGAAGGCCGCGCAGAAAGCGAAGCCCAGCAGCAGGTTGCGCCCCCAGCCCCGGTGCCACGCGAGCCCCAGCTCCCCCAACCCGCCCGCTCCGCTCAGCCGCCCCACCCCATGGGCCAGCGGGAAGAAACCGGCGTAGAGCACCAACCACGCCACGGGCGGCAACCGCACGAAGTTCGGAACATTCAGGTACACGTCCAGCACGACGAAGCCCGCCACCAGCCACAGCAGGCCCCGCGCGAGCGGACGGCTCGGGGAGGCCTCGCTGCTCGAGGCGACGGCGAAGACGGGGGACTCGGTGGGGACGGGACTCGGAACCTGGGAGGGTGCGGCGCGCATGAAGGGCGCGCAATGTAGACCAAGGCGCGGAGCCGATCACACCCCGTGCAGACCCACCCGGACGCGCGCCTTGCTGGCCCGGAATTCCGCCAGCTTCCGCCGCACCTCGCCCATGTCCAGGGCGCGCGCCTGTCGGATGACATCCTCCAACATCGGCTCGGGCAGCACCCCCACGTGGTTGAGCAGCAGGAAGCCGTCGCGGAACACCATCAGCGCCGGCAACGCCTGCACGCCCATGACCTCCACCAGCTCCGGCTGCCCGTTCACATCCACCCGGGCGAAGGTGACATCCGGGTAGCGCCCCGCCATTCCCTCGAAAACAGGGCCGAAGATGCGGCAGGGCGAGCACCACTTCGCCCACCATTCGATGAGCAGGATGCCGGGCCTCCCCAACGTCGGCCCGAAGCTCTTGCTGTCCAGGGAGACCACCGACATGGGATTCCTCCAGGAAGACGGCACCGCGCCACTCTCCTCCTAAAGGTAGGAGTCCGCGGACGCAGCGGAAGATTCACCCCGCCGAATGCGGAAAAGACGACCCGTCCCTCTTCCTAATCCTCGGGAAGCGAGCGAAACTGAACACGTCCGCGATTGGGGGTACGGGCCCATGAATACCCCCGGTGAAACCGGAACGCGGAAGCCGGCCCGGGAGAGTGGAGAGTTCCGTGAAGCCCAGAGTGCTGATCGTGGATGACTCGTGGTCCATGCGCCAGACGCTGCGGCTGTTGCTCGCCCCGGAGTTCGACTGCGCGCTCGCCGAGAACGGGCTGTCCGCGCTGGAACAGGCGCGCCGGAGCCCGCCCGACATCATCGTGTCGGACGTGAACATGGACGGCATGGACGGGTACGAGCTGTGCCGCCAGGTGCGCGCCGAGCCCCCGCTCCAGAAGGTGCCCTTCCTCTTCATCAGCGGCCACGCGCCCCGCCCGGGCATTCCCGAGGCCGGCGACGCCTACCTCATCAAGCCCGTCCAGCCCGCCGTCCTCATCGCGCGGCTGCACGAGCTGCTCCCGTCGGCCCCGCTCGCCCTCGCCGCCGTCCGGAGTTGAGCGGACCGGCGGAAACGCCGGGCCTCAATTCCACAAGAAGCTGTCCGCGCCCCGGTGGACGACCGCGAGCTGCGCCAGGTATTCGCGCTCCGCACGCACCATGCGCCGGAAGGCCTCGAGCTGGAGCACGACCGCGACGAAGGCCACCGGCATCCACAACGACCAGGCGATGATCTGCAGCAGAAGCCCCAGGTAGATGGGGTTCTCCAGATAGCGATAGAGCCCCGTGGTCAGATGGTGTGCGGGCCGATTGGCCGACATCGAGAACGACTGGGCGCGCGTGAGCTGGATCTCCCCGGCGAACTCCATCCCCAACCCCACGGCCTGCACGACTACCGCCCCCCATCCCCACCCGCCCGGCAGCTCCAGCGCGAAGAAGAACGGGGCGAGCAGCAGGACCATGGGAAGCGGCGTTCCACGCGGCAGGATGACGCGCCTGCGCTCCGCTGGCGGCGTGCGTGCCACGACCAGCGCCTCATTGAACAGCAGGCACACGAACAGGATGCGGCTGACGGTGAAGGCACTCATGCGCTCCGCCCATTCTATCCCAAGCCCCCTGGCGGATGACGGGGTGCCCGCGGCTCAGGGATTCCACCACACGGCGCCCTTGCCCTCGATGGCCTCCACCGCGCGCCGCCGCACGTCCGCCATCTGCTCGGAGGTAAGGGGCCGGAAGGCCGCGGCGGCGTGGAGGGCGGCGTCCTGCTCGTTGGGGAAGCTCATCCCCATCAGCGCCACGTCCGGCTCCAACGTGAGCGTGTAGCGCACGCACTCCTCCACCCCGAGATGGGGCAGCGAGGGCGCGCCCGTGTCCGCTCCGCCCGAGCTCACCTTGCCGCGCGGACGCGCCTGCAGTGGCCGCCCGTAGCCCTCGGAGTCCCCGAGCAGCTTGCCGGCCCCGAAGGTCTTGAAGGTCACCGTGCCCACCCCCTTCTCCTTCGCCAGCGGGAGGATCTCCTCCACGTAACGCGGGTGGACGTAGGGCCCCACGGGGAACATCACCACGTCACAGCGGCCGGACTCGAGCGCGGCGCGCAGCACGTCCGGGTGGTGGCTGGAGATGCCCCGGAAGCGCGCCTTGCCCTGGCGCACGCACCGCTCCAGCTCCTCCAGGCCTCCGCCCGGCGCCGCCAGCCGCTCCCACGTGTCCAGCGTCGAAAGGTTGTGGAAGACGAAGAGGTCCACCGCCTCCAGTTGCAGCCGGCGCAGGCTCTCCTCCACCTGGGGCGTCACCGGCTGGTCCAGGAAGTCCACCTTGTCGATGACGAACATGCCCTCGCGGCGGCCGCGCAGGGCCTCGCCGACGATCTGCTCGCTGTAGCCGTCCTCGTAACCGGGGGCGGTGTCGATGACGTTGAGCCCGGCGTCCATGGCGCGGTGCAGCGTGGCTACGCACTGCGCCAGGGGGACGGAGCGGTCCGCCAGGTCCCCGATGCCCACCGCGGTGGCCAGGAAGCCGGTACGCCCGAGCCGCCGTCGAGCCTGGAAGCGGGGAAGCGTTCGTTCGTCTGCCATGGGAGCCTCAGTCTGGGTGATGGATGTGATGTCCGAAGGTACGGGTTTTACATACCCCGAGACTTCAACCATCGAGACGAAGGGCTATGCTCCGCCGCCCTTTCCCCGATTTCTCCCCCGAGGAGCCCCGCGTGATCAACGCCAACGTCCGCGTCCCCCCGCCGCAGAACGAGCCCGTGCTCTCCCACGCGCCCGGCAGCCCCGAGCGCGCCGAGCTGCAGGCCACGCTCAAGCGCATGGCCTCCGAGCAGATCGAGATTCCGATCGTCATCGGCGGCAAGCGCATCAAGTCCAGCAAGACGGACACGGTGCGGATGCCGCACAAGCACTCGCACGTGCTGGCCACGCTGCACGAGGCGGACGCCAGCCACGTGGAGCAGGCCATCCAGAGCGCGCTGTCGGTGAAGGACGAGTGGGCGCGGATGCCCTTCGTGGAGCGGGCGGCCATCTTCCTGCGCGCCGCGGAGCTGCTGGCCACGAAGTACCGCCCCATCCTCAACGCCTCCACCATGCTGGGCCAGTCGAAGACGGCGCACCAGGCGGAGATCGACGCGACGTGCGAGGCGGTGGACTTCCTGCGCTACAACGTCCACTTCGCGCAGCAGCTCTTGAGCGATCAGCCGGTGAGCCCGGCGCAGACGTGGAACATGATGGACTACCGTCCGCTGGACGGGTTCGTGTTCTCGGTGGCGCCGTTCAACTTCACGTCCATCGCGCTCAACCTGTGCGTGGCGCCGGCCATCATGGGCAACGTGGTGCTCTTCAAGCCCTCGAACACGGCGGCCTACAGCAACTGGTACAACATGGAGCTGCTGCGCGAGGCGGGCCTGCCCGACGGCGTCATCAACATGCTCCCGGGAGACGGCCCCACGGTGGGCAACCCCGTGCTGGCCAGCCCGCACCTGGGCGGCATCCACTTCACCGGCTCCACGCCCACCTTCCAGGGCATGTGGCGCACGGTGGGCGAGAACATCGCCCGCTACAAGCAGTACCCGCGGCTGGTGGGTGAGACGGGCGGCAAGGACTTCATCTTCGTGCACCCCTCGGCGGCGGAGGACCTGGACGCGGTGGCCACGGCCATCGTGCGCGGCGGCTACGAGTACCAGGGCCAGAAGTGCTCGGCGGCCTCGCGCATCTACGTGCCCGAGTCCCTGTGGCCCAAGCTCAAGACGCGGCTGCAGGAGATGATCGCCGAGCTGCGCATGGGCGACGTCACCGACTTCCGCAACTTCATGGGCGCGGTCATCGACGAGAAGTCCTTCAAGCGGACGTCCTCGTACCTCGAGCTGGCGAAGAACAGCGGCTCGGAGGCGACCATCGTCGCGGGCGGCGAGGCGGACCGGAGCGAGGGCTGGTTCGTGAAGCCCACGCTGGTGCAGCTCACCAACCCGCGCCACCGCATCATGCAGGAGGAGATCTTCGCGCCGGTGGTGGGCCTGTACGTGTACCCGGACGCGAAGCTCGAGGAGACGCTGCGCGAGTGCGACTCGTGCGCCACGTACGCGCTGACGGGCGCGGTGTTCGCGAGGGATCGCAAGGCCATCAGCCTGATGATGAGCACGCTGCGGCACGCGGCGGGCAACTTCTACATCAACGACAAGCCCACGGGCGCCGTGGTGGGCCAGCAGCCCTTCGGCGGCTCGCGCGCCTCGGGCACCAACGACAAGGCGGGCTCCATGTTGAACCTGGTGCGCTGGACGTCTCCGCGCACCATCAAGGAGAACCTCGCCCCGCCCACCCGCGTCCCCTACCCGTACATGGGCCAGTAGGACCCGGGAGCACGAGGCTCCGGCTGGAGGAAGGGCTCGGAACCGCGAGGGAGACCTCGAGGGTTCCGGGCCCTTCGCATTCATCCCCCCGCTGGCGCTCCCGGAGCGGCCACACGGGGCAGGCGGACCGTGAACGTCGTCCCCTCCCCCTGCGCGGACCGCACCTCGATGGCGCCCCCGTGCGCCTCGACGAGCTGCCGGCTGATGAAGAGCCCCAGGCCCAGGCTGCCCGGGGCACCGCCCCGCGTGCTCCGGCCCTTCTGAAAGGGCTCGAACAAGGTGGGCAGCACCTCGGCCGGAATGGGAGGGCCCTCGTTGTGGATCTCCAGGAACACCTCCCCGTCCGCCCCCCGCGAGCTCACCCGGACGGGCGTGTCCGCGGGGCTGTGCTGCACGGCATTGCCCACCAGGTTGGTGATGACCTGGGCCATGCGGTCCGCGTCCCACGCCCCCTGGGCGTCCCCCCCGGGCTGGAAGTGGATGTGCCGCTCGGGGTACGCGAGCTGCACCTCCTCCACCACGTGCCGGGCGAGCTCGTGGAAGTCCAGGGGCCTGGGCTCCACGGGAATCCCCCCCACCCGCGCCTGCGTGGAATCGAGCAGATCTCGAATCAGCCGGATGGCCCGGTCCGCCGCCGAGTAGATGCGGCCCAGCCCCTTGGCCTGCCAGTCCTGGAGGCCCTCGCGCTTGAGCATCATGCTGGCGGACATGGAGATGGCCGAGATGGGATTGCGCAAGTCATGGGACACGACGGCCACCAGGTCCTCGCGGATGCGGGCGGCCTCCTGGGCCTCCCGGGCGAGCACCTCCAGCCGGGCCCGGTCCGCTTGCACCTCCCGCAGCAGTTGCTCGCGCTCCTCCTTGGCCTCCTGGAGCGAGCGCGCCATCTTCGTGAAGGTCTCGGCGAACATCTTCAGCTCCCGGGGCCCCTCGGCCGGCACCGCGATGTCGAAGGCCCCTCCCTGGAGCGCCCGGGCCCTGTCGGTGAGTGTCGACACGGGGCGCGAGAAGTGGCGCGCGAAGACGAAGGAGAGCCCCACGGCGAGCGCCGCCAGGACCACGGCGGCCATGGCCAGCCGGGCCCGCAGCGCGCGCACCGGAGCAAAGGCCTCCGCCTGCTCGATGTGGGCCATGATGCAGCCGCCACCCAGCTCCTCGATGAAACGGAAGCCGTGGATGACGCCGACGTCTCGATAGTCCAGGGCCAGGAGCTCCGCGTCCCGGCCCGACAGGCACTCACGCATGGGCCGGGCGTCGATGGGATGGCTCCGGCTCTCCCCCGAGTGCCCCGGGTACCTCGGCTGCGTGATGAAGACCCCCTGGCTGTCCGCCAGGAACGTCTCCCCCGACTCGCCCAGTCCATACCGGTCCCGGAAGAGGGGCTCGAGATGCGTGGCGGCACTGAAACGCAACCCCAGCCTCATCCCTCCTCCCTCGATGACCATGTCGTAGACGCGCTCATGGCCCTGCTTGGGCTCGACGCGCGCGAGCTGGCCGGGTGGAAGCGGCGTCAGGTCCGCCAGGGACTCCGCCTCCTCCCCCACCTGGATGGGTTCCAGCCCACGGACCACCAGCCGGGCGCCCCGCCCTCCCTCGGTGGCCACGAAGCCGGCGAGCGTGTCCTGGAGACAGCGCACCCGCTCCGGCTCCTCGTCGGACTCGCAGTCGGACAGCGCGACCAGCAAGCCGCTGGCACGCTCATGCTGCCGGCTCAACCGCATCACCAGGGTATGCTCGCGCGCGTTCGCGGCGATTCCCACGGCCCGGATGGCATTCTCGCGCACGGCCTCGCTCGCCGCCCGATAGGCCAGCCCGCCAAGCGCCGCCGTCGTCACCAGCACGGGGAGGACCATCAACAGCAGGAGCTGGGAGCGGAAGGAGAGCGTCCTCATGACCTGCTCAAGAGAATGAGCATGAGGATTCCCCGGCGTCCCGGTCTGGCCGCCTGCCCCCCTGCCATAACCTCTTCGCCCGGACAGCGGAGGGGCTATGCTCCGCGCCATGCCTACCCCCCATATCTCCGCCGCGCCGGGAGACTTCGCCGACGTGGTGCTCATGCCCGGCGACCCGCTGCGCGCCCGCTACATCGCCCAGCGCTTCCTCCAGGACGCCCGCGAGGTCACCTCGGTCCGCAACATGTACGGCTTCACCGGCCAGAGCCGCGGCCGCAAGGTGTCCGTCATGGGCCATGGGATGGGAATCCCCTCCATCTCCATCTACGCCACCGAGCTCATCCGGGAGTACGGCGCCCGCGTGCTCATCCGCGTGGGCAGCTGCGGCGCCCTGCGCCAGGACGTGAAGCTGCGCGACGTCATCGTCGCGCTCGCCGCGGGCACCGACTCCAACGTCAACCGCATGCGCCTCAAGGGCCAGGACTTCCCCGCCGTGGCGGACTTCGCCCTCGCCCGGCAGGCCGTCGAGGCCGCCGAGAGGCGCAAGCTCCCGGTGCGCACCGGCTCCGTCTTCAGCTCGGATCTCTTCTACGCCCCGGGCGGAGAGAACTACGAGGTCCACGAGCGCATGGGCATGCTCGCCGTGGAGATGGAAGTGGCCGGCCTGTACGGCGTGGCCGCCGAGTTCAACGCCCGCGCCATGGCCCTGCTCACCGTCTCGGACCACCTGCGCACGGGCGAGAAGCTCAGCGCCGAGGCCCGCCAGAACTCGTTCGACGAGATGATCGAACTGGCCCTGGACGTGGCCACCGCTCAGTAGGCGCCGGTCCGCCTCAGCACGGCCGGCAGCGTCCGCAGCAGGATTTCGAGGTCCAGCCAGAGCGACCAGCGGTGGATGTACTCGCAGTCGAGCCGGACCACGTCCTCGAAGTCGGTGATGGAGCTGCGGCCGCTGACCTGCCACAGGCCGGTGATGCCCGGAAGGGCCCCCAGCCGGCCGAAGTGGTGCTCGCGGTAGTTGACCAGGTCCGACTCGAAGAAGGGCCGGGGCCCCACCAGCGACATGTTCCCCCACAGCACGTTGAGGAGCTGGGGCAGCTCGTCCAGGCTCCACTTGCGCAGGAAGGTCCCCACGCGGGTGACGCGGGGATCATTGGGAATCTTGAACAGGCGCGCATCGCCGCTCGTGTTGAGGTGGGCCAGCTTGGCCTTCTCCGCGTCGGCGCCCACCCGCATGGTGCGGAACTTCATCATGCGGAAGGTGCGACCGCCCTGCCCCACCCGCTCCTGGGCGAAGAAGACGGGCCCGCGCGAGTCGAGCTTGATGGCGATCGCGATGAGCGCCAGCAGCGGGGAGATGGCCAGCAGTCCCAGGCCCGCGCCGAGCAGGTCCACCGCCCGTTTGATCCACATCTGCTGCGCGCGCAGCGAGGGGATGGTGAGCCTCCATGAAGGAGAGCGAGCGGTAGGAGATGGGCGAGGGGCGCACCCAGCCGAGCCGGTCATAGCGGGACACGGCCAGCAGCCGGACGCCGGCGGACACCACGGCCTCCATCAGCGCCTTCATCTGCGCGTCGTCCACGAAGCCGCAGAGCACCACGGTGTCCACCGCGTTGTGCTGGAGCACGTTCCAGAGGTCATCCACGGAGCCGAGCACCTTGCCCGGACCATCGCTGGGAAGCTCGGGCACGGTGGGGGAGACCCATCCCACCACCTCCAGCACGCCGAAGTGCTCCAGGCGCTCGCGCACCCGCTGGCAGGCGGGGTCATCCGGAGAGCCCACCAACATCACCCGCTCGGCGGGGGAGTGAAAGGCGGGGATGCGGATGAGCCGGCCGATGAGCTGGTCGAGCATGAAGCGGTTCAACATGACGGTGACGCCCAGGCCGCCCACC
Organism: Archangium gephyra; assembly: GCF_049060025.1. GTDB lineage: Bacteria > Myxococcota > Myxococcia > Myxococcales > Myxococcaceae > Archangium > Archangium gephyra_A. The sequence goes on along the minus strand of NZ_JBMEQQ010000002.1, from coordinate 9,129,678 downwards.
GCCGTGAAGTAGTGCACCACCACCGGGGCGAGGCCGCGCAGCCACAGGTCACGCCAGAGCACCAGGCCCACCGCGAGCATCACCCCGCTGACGACCAGCCGCAGCGAGCGCCAGTTGTCTCCGGAGCGGTAGGCCCCGGCGATCAGCAGGCCCACCACGAGGGCGCCGCCCATCTGCCACCCACCGGCGGAGCCGAGCGGGGGAACGGCCCAGCGCGTGGCCGCGTCGAGAGGCTCGAGCTTCTGGCTGGTCTGCACGACGTTCAACGCGGCGCGGACCATGAGGAAGGCCGCGATGTCGGCGACGACCAGCAGGAAGACGCGCGAGGTGGCCCGCAGGGCGTGCATCAACAGCGTGCGGGAGGCCCGGCGCTGCAGCACGACGCGAGGAGGCACCAACCACAGAGGCTTGGCTGGGACTGGGACCGCGAGGAATCGGCCCGACGCGGAGGTAGTCCCGGGGGGAGGGACAGGCGAGGCAGGGGGGCTCACTCTCATATTTTGCCATCCGGCTCGCGAGCGAGTCCATGGCCGATGCGGAATAAAGACCCGACCTGCCGGGTTGGAGCGCCCTCGCGCTCGCCTGGCTGCTACACGCCGGACGGCATATTCCGCCGCGCCCCATCAGGCCGGGCCGCACCCCATACCTGGTGGATCTGGTGGCGCTTCCGTCATCACGGACATCCTGTTCAACGGATGTCTTGACAACATAACGGACGGGGTTCATGTTGCCGTTCGTCATGAGCTTCGCGCCCTTCGCCTGCCGTCGAATGTGGATGCCGAGTGGTGGGCCTCTGCCCGCCGCCGGTTGACCGACGTTCGTCGACCCGTGGCGAGGAAGAGCGGAGCCCACCATCCCGCGAGGGTCGGTGGGCTCAGTCGTTTCATGCCTCCGGTGCCCTCGTGGCTTTTCAGCCCCACCGAGGAGCACCTCCATGAGCACGAATCCGTCGCAGTCCAAGCACTTCGAGACCCTGGCCCTGCACGCCGGCTACGAGCCCGACCCCACCACGGGCTCGCGCGCCGTGCCCATCTACCAGACGACGAGCTACCAATTCCGCAACGCACAGCACGCGGCGGACCTGTTCGCGCTCAAGGAGCCGGGCAACATCTACACGCGCATCATGAACCCCACGACGGACGTCTTCGAGAAGCGCATCGCGGCGCTCGAGGGCGGAGTGGGCGCGCTGGCGGTGGCGTCGGGACAGGCGGCGGAGACGCTGGCCATCCTGAACATCCTCAAGGCGGGTGACGAGCTCGTCTCGGCCACGAGCCTCTACGGGGGCACGTACAACCTGTTCAAGGTGACGCTGCCGAGGCTGGGCATCCAGACGCGCTTCGTGGATGCGAACAAGCCGGACGAGGTGCGGGCTGCCATCGGGCCGAAGACGAAGGCGCTCTACATCGAGGCGGTGGGCAACCCGCGGCTGGACATTCCGGACTTCGAGGTGCTGGGGGCCATCGCCCGCGAGGCGGGGATTCCGCTCATCGTGGACAACACGGCGCTGTCGCCGGCGCTGTTCAACCCGCTGCGCCACGGGGCGAACATCGTGGTGCACAGCGCGACGAAGTACATCGGCGGCCACGGGACGTCGATTGGCGGCGTCATCGTGGACGGCGGCACGTTCCCCTGGGACAACGGACGCTTCCCCGAGTTCACCGAGCCCAGCCCGGGCTACCACGGGCTGCGGCTGACGGAGGCGCTCGGGGCGGCGGCGTACATCGGCAAGGCGCGGCTGGAGGGACTGAGGGACCTGGGCCCGTCGCTGAGCCCGTTCAACGCCCACGCCTTCATCCTGGGGCTGGAGACGCTGAAGCTGCGGGTGGAGAAGCACTCGGAGAACGCGCTGGCGGTGGCGAAGTGGCTGCGGCGGCACCCGAAGGTGGAGTGGGTGCGCTACCCGGGGCTGGAGGAGGATCCGTCCTTCGCGAACGCGAAGAAGTACCTGCGCAACGGAGCGGGCGGACTGGTGGCGTTCGGGGTGCGGGGCGGAGTGGAGGCGGGGCGCAAGCTCATCGATGGCGTGAAGCTGTGGAGCCTGCTGGCGAACATCGGAGACACGCGCTCGCTGATCATCCACCCGGCGAGCACGACGCACCAGCAGCTCACGCCCGAGGAGCGGCTGAGCACGGGAGTGACGGACGGACTGGTGCGGCTGTCGGTGGGCCTGGAGCACCTGGACGACCTGCAGGCGGACCTGGACCAGGCGCTCTCCGCGTCCTGAAGCCTCTGTCAGAGCCCCCTCCCCCACTCACGTCCAACCTCCCCTCGCCCTCCGGGAGAGGGACGGGGTGAGGGTGCCACGCATCCCAGGTTGGATCTCATCCCAAGAGGAACCCCACCATGTCCCCATCGCCGTGTGTCTTCGACCTCTCACTGCCCGACCTGCCACTCGAAGCAGGAGCGCGGGTCATGTCCCACGTGTCCCGAGGCTGGTGGTGGGGACCGGAGCAGGACCTGCCCTGGCTGCGTTCAAGAGCCCACGTGCTCCCGCCGGAGACCGTGCGAGAGAACGCCCTGCGCGTCGTGCGCCGCACGAAGGAGGAGCTCCGCCAGCTCGCCGAGGCACCGGGGCGCGAGCGACCGGTGAGCCCGGACCCCGCGGTGCCCACGGTGTTGCTGGTCCACGCGCTGACGGGAGACATGCGAGCGGGAGGCGAGGGCGGGTGGTGGGAGCCGGTCATCGGTCCAGGCCGGGCGCTGGATCCGGAGCGGGTGCGGCTGCTGTGCTTCAACAACCTGGGCTCCTGTTACGGGAAGCTCGGGCCCGGCGGACGAGGGCTTCCCCGGGCGAGTGGACGATCGCCGTTTCGAGCCGCCCGCGCCGCTGCTCCGGGGAGACCTGCGGCTGAACGAGCACCTGCTGCCAGCCACCGTCACGCCCTGGGACCAGGCGCGCGCCATCCTGCAGGCGCTGGACGCCCTGGGCATCGAGCGGCTCTCCCTCGTGGTGGGGGGCTCACTGGGAGGGATGATCGTCCTGTGCCTGGCGGTGCTGGCACCGGAGCGTTTCGAGCGCATCTGTCCCATCGCGGCGGCGGAGGAGGCGAGCCCGTGGGTCGTCGGTTGGAACCACGTGGCGAGACAAGCGCTGCTGTTGGATCCGGAGTTCCCCGAGGCACCCGCGCGAGGCCTGGAGCTGGCGCGGCAGCTCGCCATGCTCACGTACCGGGCGGAACCCGGCCTGCAATCGCGCCACGGGAGGAACCAACCCCGGCCGGGAGAGGCGGAAGCACCGGGCTGGTCCTCGCGGGCGCTCTACCCCATCCAGAGCTACCTGGAGTATCAGGGCGCGAAGCTGCGGGCGCGCTTCGACGCGCGGACGTACCTGGCACTGCTGGGAGCGATGGACCACCACGACCTCGGGCGCGCCCCCGAGGGCGACACGAGTGGAACGTGGGGCGTGGCACGAATCCGCGCGAGCGCCCTGTGCGTGGGCATCGACCACGACCAGCTCTTCTACCCCGAGCACATGGAGCGGCTGACGGGCCGGCTGCGAGCGCTCGGGCGCCACGCGGAGTACGCCGGACTCTCCAGCGCCCACGGACACGACGGCTTCCTCATCGAGTGGGAGCCGCTCGAGCGGCTGCTGCGGCGCGCGCTCGCCCTGCCTGGCGCGTCCACGTCAGGGGACTCCCCCTCCACGCCAGGAACGGAGGAGGAGGTGCACCCGGCCTCCCTGCCCTCGACGGCGTACGCATTGTCCACTCGGCCCGCTCCTTGCTGAGAAGTAGCGCGGGGGAGGTTGACCGGAGAGGTCACCCGTCGCAGGCTTGAAGGCATGGGACGGCACACACAAGAGGGTGGGGACGCCTTCCCCCGGGCGCCCACACAAGAGGAGTGGGAGGCGATGGGGCCGGAGGAGCAGGAGCGGGTGGTGGCGTCACTGCCCGGAGAGGTGACGTGGGACGAGATGGCCATGCCGGAGGGCGACAAGCACCTCCGGGCCAAGGTGCGCACACTGGACCTGCTCGAGGGCTACTTCAGCCACCAGCGGCGCAAGGTGTACATCGGTGCGGAGCTGCCCATCTACTACCCGGGCGAGCGCCGCTTCGCCCCGGACCTGCTGGTGGTGCTCGATGTGGAGACGCACGAGCGGGAGAAGTGGGTGGTGAGCGCCGAGGGCAAGGGGCTGGACTGGGTGCTGGAGGTCCACGTGGGCGGCGACCGGAAGAAGGACGCCGAATACAACGTGGAGCGCTACGCGCGGTTGGGCATTCCCGAGTACTTCATCTACGACCGGGCCCGGGAACGGCTGGAGGGATACCGGTTACCGGAGCCCGGGGCGAGACGGTACGAGCGGATGGAGACGAAGCAGGGCCGCTACACCTCGGAGGTGTTGGGGCTGGAGTTCGAGGTGGTGGGGGCGCAATTGCGGTTGTGGTCGGGCAACGCGCTGCTGCTGGAATCGGGGGAACTGGTGGAGCGGATGCAGGAGAAGCTGAAGGAGGTGCAGCAGCGGGTGGACGAGGAAGCACGGCTGCGCGAGCAGGAGGCGCGGCGGCGTGAGGAGGCGGAGCGCCGCATCGCGGAGCTGACGGCCGAGTTGGAGCGCCTCCAGCACCGCGAGGAGTGAAGGCCGGGCTCAGCTCCCGCCGTGATGGGCGTACACGGGGGCGTCCGGCTCCAGGGTGAAGGCGCGCAGTTGCTTGTAGTCCTTGTATTCGGCCTGGAGCGTCACCGCGTCCCCCACCTCGATGCGCGTGTCGCCGGAGGGGTGCAGCCACTCGTCGCCCTTCCCTCCCCGGCGCATGGACAGCGCCAGCCCTCCGAAGCGATCCCGTATCTCGGAGATGGTCAGCCCCGGCAGCCCCTCCCGCGCCTCGAAGACGGACACCACCATGAGGTGCGTGCCAATGCGGAACGAGTGGATGATGCGCGGATCCAACGCCGCCAGCGCCATGGCGGGGGCCGCCAGCGACGAGCTGCTCAGCGCCTCGGCCTTGAAGGTGTCGCGCACCTTGGCCACCAGGTCGTCATCGAAGAGCCGGATGACTACGCGGATGTCCGGGTTCATCCTGCGCGCATCCAGCGCGATGTTCAGGTTGGCCAGGTCGTCGTCCGTGGCGCAGACGATGGCCGCCGCCTTGCTCACGTTGGTGCGGGGCAGGCACTGCGGACTGCGGATGTCGTCGATGAGCAGCGGCACCTGCTCGTCGCGCAGCACCGACACGAAGGCCGCCTCCTCGCGCTTCTCCACCACCACCACGTCCTTGCCCAGCGAGCGCAGCTGCACCACCACCCGGTACCCCACCCTCCCCGCCCCGCACACCACCACGTGCCCCTTGAACGTCTCGGAGATCACCTCGAACCACTCCTTGTCCTGCCGGTGCTTGGCGAAGAAGAGATAGGCGAAGCGCACCACGCCGTCGACGAGCACCGCGATGCCCACCGGCGGGATGACCATGTCGAGGAACATCAACAGGCTGTCATCCACGTCCAGCGATGGCTCGCCATAGAGCAGGAAGTAGACGTGGCGCAGTGCCTTGCCCAGGCTCACCCCGTGCCCGTCCGGCCCGACGTAGCGCCAGCGGTACACCAGCGGCATGCAGCCGAAGAGCAACACCGCCATGAGGACCGTCGTGCGGAAGCGACGCAGCAGCGCACGGAGGTACAGCAGATTCATCGCCAGGCGGCGGCGGAGAGTCACCATCGGCTGCTTGCGTACCACGCCTGTGACGCCTCGGCCACCCAAGGGGCGGGAGACACGATGTCAGGCTCCGCCCTCCCGCCCGGACCCCCTGGCACACGAGGCCCCGGGCCGCCGAATCGAGGACCTGCCCCCTCTTCCTCCTCATCGACGGGAATCACACGGAGACGGGTGAGCCCAGGCTGGGACTCGCGCTGGGCCTCAACCTCCACCTGCTCCGCGTGGGATTCTCCTTCTGAGCCGTCTCCTACTCGTCCCGCGCGAGGACACCGCAGGCCACCCGCGCACCCGAGTTACCCGCCGGATCCGTCACCTGGTCATCCGCGCTGGCGTGGATGACGAGCGCGGTGCCATCCGCATCGAAGATGGAGAGCTGTCCCTCGTCGAGCCTCACCCGGTTGGTGGTGGTCTTGTAGGAGGCCTTGCCGCTCGCGTCCGCCTCCAGGTTGGGCAGGTCCCCGGCATGCGCGCCGGTGGGTGACTCCAGCCCATGCTGCTTGTCCAGCGGGTTGAAGTGGCCGCCCGCGCTGGTGAAGCCCGGCGTCTCGCACAGGCCCACCTGGTGGAAGTGGATGCCGTGCGGGCCCGGGTCGAGTCCGGTGGCCTCGACCTGGAGCTCCACCGAGTCTCCCCGCTGCACCAGCGTCACCGTGCCGACCTTCTGGCCGCTCGTGTTCACCAGTTCCGCCGTCGCGCGAGACTCGCCACACCCCGCCAGCGCCAGTCCAACTGCCACCCAGAGCATCTTCCGCATGTCCGTTCCTCCCGTGTTGCCGCCTGCACCGGCAGCTTCGGGCAACGGGCCCGTCGAGGGGCAGGACACACGCGGCGTCTGTGGCACCGCGCACACACGTGACGGCCGGGCTGTCCGACGCCGGACCTTCCTCTATCCTCCCGCCTCCCCTGCAGCACGCGAGGACGAACGATGCAGCACACGAACAAGACCCGAGAGCTGTTGGCTGTACTCGCCGCGGTGATGGTCGTGGGCACGGGGTGTGACCCCGAGCCCGTGACGCCCCCCGCGGAACCGCCCATCTCCACCCCCCAGCACACCTGGAGCTGGATCGACTTCTCCAACTCCACCTGTGACGAGGGCACGCCCACGGGGCTCGGCGCCAACCTCAGCGACAGCAAGAACCTGCTCATCTTCTTCAACGGCGGCGGAGCCTGCTGGAACGCCGCCACCTGCCTGCAGCTCAACACCTCCGCGCACGGGCCCTTCACCCAGACCCAGTTCGATGCGCTGAGCTCGCGGATCAGCTCGGGCTCCATCTTCGACCGGGAGCTCGCCAACAACCCGTTCAAGGACTGGAACTACTTCTTCATCCCGTACTGCACCGGGGACCTGCACATCGGCAACTCGGACGCCGTCTACACCGTCGGCTCCACCTCCACGACGTTCCACCACAAGGGGAGGGTGAACACCGAGGCCTTCCTCGCTCGCATCGCCTCCACGTTCCCCAACCCCGAGCAGGTCGTCGTCACCGGCTCGAGCGCCGGCGGCTTCGGCGCGGCGCTCAACTACGACTTCGTCCGCTCCACCTTCCCCAACGCCAAGGTCTTCCTCATCGATGACTCCGGGCCGCTGTTCAAGAGCAGCGCCATGTCCGCGAGCCTCCGCGCCGAATGGGCCAAGGCCTGGAACTACGACGCCGTCATGGATGCCCTCGACCCGGCCGTGAAGGAGGATTACTCGGCGCTCTACCCCGCGCTCGCCAGGAAGTACCCCAACGACCGCATGGCGCTCCTGTCCTCGCTGCAGGACCAGACGATCCGCACCTATTTGCAGCTCACCCCCACCGCCTTCGAGGCCGCGCTGAGGGATCTCGACGCCACGGTGCTCTCGCCGCTGCCGAACACCCGCTCCTTCCTCACCCCCGGCCAGGCCCACACGATGCTGCTCAACCCGGGGGCCCAGAGCTCGCAGGGCGTGGTGCTCCTGGACTGGCTCAACCAGATGCAGAGCGCGAGTGATACGGACTGGAGATCCGTGCGTCCGTAGAGACACGGGCCTGCTGACCCTCACCCCGTCCCTCTCCCAGAGGGAGAGGGCTCAACCCGGAAGCCTCGATACCCTCACCCCGTCCCTTGTATGTACCTGACAAGTCGGCGACTTCTGAGGTAAGTAGGCGCCGACGCAATCGGGAGAGGGTCGCCGCACCGTCCCTGGAGGCTGAGTCCTCGCGGGAGAGATTGGCGCCCTCGACCGATGTTTCATTGCCCGGACGGAATCCTGGGGCGGCCCCCGCGGCCAGTCCCCGTATAGACAAGGGTGGGCAGGGACATCGGGCTCGAGGCTCCCGGAGTGTTGCGTCCAGGAGGAGTCAGGTGAAGCAGTACGAGCGCTACGCCGGTATCGACATAGGCGCGGAGAAGCACGCAGTGGCAGTAGTGGACGCCAAGGGAGGGGTGGAGCGCAAACCCCTGCTCGTGAGTGAGGACCAGGAGGGCTATGGCCAACTGTGGCAGGCGCTGGGCCCGGCCGAGCAGGTGCTGGTGGCCATGGAGGCCACGGGCCATTACTGGCGCAACCTGGTGGCGGCCCTGCTGGCACGTGGCTACGCGGTGGCCCTCATCAATCCACTACGCACCCACCGCTACGCTGGCGAGGACCTGCGCCGAGCCAAGACGGATGCCCTGGATGCGCTGAGCATCGCGCGCTTCGCCCAGGAAAAACGCCTCCAGTCCTCGCACCTGCCCGACAGCGTGCTGGCCGAGGCTCAAGGAGGCCGTGTCACTGCGTGACAGGCTGCTGGAGGACCACGGCGTCAAGCTGCGCCAGCTGCACCGGCTGGTGGACCTGGGCTTCCCCGAATTCACCCGCCACGTGAAGCTCGACACCGAATTGGCCTGTGCCTTGCTCTGCCAGTACCCCACTGCCCAGGCCTTCGCTCACGCTCGTCTCAAGGCCATTTCCAACCTCAAGTCCGACGGCCGCCACTTCGTCGGCCTTCCCCTGGCTCGCACTCTCCAGCAGGCCGCCACGGCCTCGGTGGGCGCCCACCATGCCGCCCCCTTCCAGCAGGGCGTCAAGTACGCCTGCGAGGACCTCTCCAGACTGCGTCAACGGCTGCGCCAGGCAGACGACGACATCGGCTTGCTGGTGGACAAGCACGAGCTGGGCTCGCTGCTCACCAGCATCGACGGCCTGGGCCCTACCACCGTGGCGCGCCTGCTGGCCTCCGTGGGCGACCCGGCCTCTGTCTTCCCCGACGGCAACGCCCTGGTGTCCTTCGTCGGCTGTGCCCCGGCTGTCTCCCACTCCGGTAAACGCACCCCCTCCAGCCAGGGCCTGTGCCGCATTGGCGACGCACGTCTGCGCGCCGCCCTCTGGATGCCCACCCTCACCGCCGTGCGCTCCAACGGCCTGCTCAAGGACTACTACGAGCGGCTGCTGGCTCGCGGCAAGCGCAAGAAGGTCGCCCTGGTGGCCTGCATGCGCAAACTGCTGCTGGTCATCTACAGCGTCGCCAAGCGCCGCCAGCCTTTCCTCTACCCCCTCCCTCCCCCAGCCCCTCCCTCCCCAACACCTACATGACAAAATCTCTTGCTGGAGCAGACGGAATCTCTCCCGAGGGGAGAGGGGAAATTGGGCTCAGGCTCCCGTCGTCGGGGTGATGCTCGTCTCGGCTTCCTGCTTCGAGCGCCGACGCTCGATGAGCCACACCGCCAGCACGCCCATCTCGTAGCAGAGCAGCATCGGCCCGGCCATCAGCGACAGGTTCACCACGTCTCCCGTCGGCGTGAGGATCGCCGCCGCGATGAGGCACACCACGAAGGCGTGCCGCTGGTACTTCATCAGGAAGCCCGCCCTCACGATGCCCACCAGGCCCAGCAGCGCCATCACCAGCGGCAGCTCGAAGATGATGCCGAAGGACAAGAGCAGCAGCAGCACCAGCGAGAGCTGCTCGTTCATCGTCAGCATCGGCTTCGTCCACGACGCCGCCACGTGCCGCGCCTTGCCCAGCGCCAGCTCCTTCTCCAGCCGCCACAGTCCCGCCAGCTCCTTGGCATGCGTGGGCGCCCCCGTGGCCAGCCGGCTCACGGCCTCTTCCATGGCCGCCGCCGACTTCCCGTAGTCTTCCTTCGCGTACTCCTCCACGGCCTCCGCCCGCTGCGCCACCGACTGCCGCAGCGCGTGGCGCGCCGGCCCCTCGAAGCCGTCCGCCGCCGCGTCCAGCAGCCGCCCCAATCCCTCCAGCCGCGCCGACAGCTCCACGCTCTCCGCGGGCGCCCGCGAGGCCTCCGGGATGTGTCCCACCCCGTCCGCCTTCAGCGCCGTGCTCGCCTCCATCGCCAGCACCCCCGCCCGCTCCGCGTCCCCAATCCGCAGGAAGCGCAACGCGTCGTCCGCCCTCAGCCGCCCCACGTCCAGCCGCTGGGAGATGGCCAGGCCCACCTCGTCGTTGAGGAGGAACTTGAACATCGAGGGCAGCACCGCGAAGTAGCAGAACAGCGCCCCCGCCAGGAACGCCGACGAGCCCAGGAACACGAAGGGTCCCGCGTACCGGCGCTCGTCCGGGTAGAGCCCCGGCGACACGAAGCCCCAGATCTGCATGAGGATGACGGGCGTCGTCAGGAAGATGCCGCAGTAGACGCCCACCTTCATCAGGACGTTCAGCTCCTCGATGCCCGAGGTGTAGACGAGCGAACGGCCCTCGGGCGGCAACGCGTCCAGCACCGGCTTCATCAGGATGCCGAAGATGGGCTTGGCGAACACCAGCGCCGCGGCGCCCAGCACCAGCACCGCGATCGTGCACTTGAGAAGGCGGGAGCGGAGCTCCGTCAGGTGCTCCGCCAGACTCATCCGAAGGTCGTTATCCACGGGCGCGAATCTCGAGGGCTAGCCGCTCTTGGGGGCGTTGCGCGCCACCGTGCCCGGGACGGGCTCCAGACGCGGAAGGGCGTCCGGCTCCGCGGCCCCGGGGGTGGACGGCTCGGCGGTGGGAGAAGGGGGAGCCGAGGCCAGGGCCACGGCCTCGGCGGCCTCCGGAGCGGCGGCGGCGGCGGGGGTGGCGGCCTGGGCTTCCGGAGCGGCGGCCGGCGTCACGGACAGGGGCGCGGCGGGGACCGGCGAGGGCAGCGCCGCCGGGGTGGGCGGGTGCACCTGGGGCCGGGGCTCGTCCATGATCTCCTGGTCCATCTTGTAGAACTCGCGCTCCACCACGGTGCGGACCTCATCGGTCTGCCGGCGGAACTCGCGCACGAACTTGCCGATGGTCCGCGCGAACTCGGGCAGCTTCTGCGGTCCGAGGACGAGCAGTGCCACCACCACGATGAGGATGAGTTCGCCTGCGCCGACGTTGAACATGAGCGGATGGCTCCAGGAGGAACCGCCCCGGGGTTATCGCGCCCCGGACGGCGGGGTGCAACCCGATTGGACCGCGCCCTGTCCGCTTGCCTCCTCAGGACCGGGGGGCGCCGGGGACCACGGGCACGGGGGCGAGCGGGGTGGCGGCCACCCGGTCGCGCGCCAGCACCCGGCGCTCCACCAGGAAGAACAGGGCGGGCGCCATGAGCGTGAGGGCCATGGACACCAGCACCACCTGGTTCATCCCCCCGAGCTGCCCGTCGGGCAGGTCCGTCAGCAGCTTCGAGGACAGGGAGGCCCCGGCCGCGGCGCCCAGGTGCTGCACGGCCGACTGGAAGGACATGAAGCGCGCGCGGATGGCCTGCTCCGGCACCCGGGAGGTGAGCGTGCTGTAGGACACGTTGCGCACCCCGTTGGACAGGAAGAAGCACGCGAAGACGGCCACCAGCGGCACGCCCGCCGGCAGGTGGAGGAAGGCGATGTAGAGCGTGCCGATGAACAGCAGCGAGCCCACCGTGCCCACCCGGAACGAGCCCAGCGCGTCCACCGCCTTGCCGGCCGCCCGCAGCGTCACGAAGCTCACCAGGCCGCCGACGAAGTAGATGATCTCAATCTCCTCGCGGGGATAGCCGAGGTTGCGCTGCACGTAGCCGGAGATGTTGGGGATGATGACGAAGCCGGCCACGTTGAGCAGCGCCGTCAGCGAGTAGGACTGGAGCACGTCCGGGCGGGTGAACAAATCCCTCACGCTCACCGTGGGGCCCTGCCGGCGCTCCAGGTGCCCGCGCATGGGCGGCAGGAAGAAGATGGCCGCGGCCACCAGCAGCAGCCCCAGGCCCGCCACCGCGAAGAAGGGCATGCGCCAGTCCGCCCAGTGCGCCACCTTCAGGGCCATGGGGATGCCCAGCACGGACGCCACCGAGAAGGCCCCCATCACCGCGCCCATGGCCCGCCCGCGCCGCTCCGGCGGGATGAGGTCGGCGATGATGGACATGGCCAGCGACGTGGCCGGGCCGCCGAACAGGCCCGCCATCGCCCGCGCCACCAGCAGCGAGGTGAGCCCCGTGGCGAAGCCTCCCGCCGCCGTGGCCACCACCAGCCCCAGCATGGCCACCGCCAGCGCCTTGCGCCGGTCGAAGCGGTCCAGGAAGTAGCTGCCCGCCACACCCGCCACGCACCCGGCCGCCGTGTACGCCGCGCCGATGTTTCCCACCTGGCTGGTGGGGATGCCCAGCCCCGCCGCGAAGTCAGGGCCCAGCGGCATCACCATCACGAAGTCCAGGATGTTGACGAACTGGACCGCGCCAATCAGGAAGACGACCGTGCGCTCTGAGACCACTCGGGGCGAAGACATGTGCCCCTCCACGGGGTGGGTGCTGGCTTACACCTTGAAGCGCCGGATCTCGGCGCGGAGCACCTCGGACTGACGCTGGAGGCTGTCGATGGCCTCCTCCAGCCCCTTCACCGAGCGCGTCTGGTGCTCCGACACGCCCTTGATGGCCTCCACCGCCTTGAGCACCTGCTCGCTGCCCTTGGTCTGCTCCTTCTGGGCGCGGTTGAGGTGCGTCACCATCTCGTTGATGTTCTCGATGGAGCGGGTGATCTGCTTGCTGCCGTGCGCCTGCTCCTGGCTGCTGCGCTGCACGTGCGCGGTGATCGCCTTCATCCGCTCGGCGCTGTTCATGATCTGCTCGCCGCCCTTGGCCTGCTCGTTGGAGGCCTTGGAGATCATCTGCACCGTCTCGGAGATGCGGTGGATGGCCTGCGTCACCTGCTTGCTGCCGCGCGCCTGCTCCACCGTGGCCCGGGCAATGGCCTTCACCATCTGCGTGGACTTCTGCGCGCTGTCGTTGATCTTGCGCAGGGTGCCCTCGGCCTCGCGGCCCAGCTGCACGCCCTCCTCCACGTTGCGCACGCCCTGGTTCATCACCTGCACCGCGTTGCGGCTCTCCTCCTGCACGCGGCTGATGAGGTCGGCGATCTCCTTGGTGGACGCGCCGGTGCGCTCGGCCAGGTCCTTGATTTCATCGGCCACCACCGCGAAGCCCTTGCCGTGCTCGCCCGACTGCGCGGCGATGATGGCGGCGTTGAGCGCCAGCAGGTTGGTCTGCTCGGCCACGTCGTCGATGACGTTGAGGATGTTGCCGATTTCGGAGATGCGCCGGCCCAGGCTGTCGATGGCGCCCGAGGCCCCGAGGCTGAACTCCTTGATGCGGTCCATGCCCTGCATCGTCTTGCGCAGGGCGTCCACGCCCGTCTTGGCGTCCTCGGACACCTGCTCGGACAGGCGCGCCGTCTCGTTGGCGTTGGCCTCCACCTGGCCGATGGAGCTGTCCATCTGGCTGATGGAGGAGCTCGTCTCCTGGGTGGAGTCGCGCAGCTCGTCGATGTTCTTGGCGACCTCCTTGATGGAGAACGTCATCTCCTCGATGGCGCTGGTGGTCTCCTCCACGCTGGCGGCCATGGCCTGGACGTTCTCGGCCACCTCGTCGTTGGTGGCGGCCATCTCCATGATGGAGGAGCTGCTCTCCTCGGCGCTCTGGTAGAGCACCTCGACGTTCTCCGCGATGCCGCGCAAGGACGCCAGCATCTGCTCCATGGACGAGGACGTCTCCTCCACGCGCCCCTGGATGGTGGAGGCGCCCGAGGACACCGTGGTGCCGGCGCGCGAGAGCTGCTCGATGACGCCGGAGACCACCTCGGACACGCCGCGCACCTGGCCCAGCGTCTTGCGCAGCGACTGGCCGATGCTGTCGAGCGCCTCGGCCAACTGGCCCAGCTCGCCGCCCCCGGTGGCATCCACCGCCACCCGGCTGGTGAGGTCGCCCTCGGCCATCCTGCGGGCCACCGCCATCATCCGGTCCAACGGCCGGAGGATGAGCTTGTTCGTGACGAAGTAGATGAGGCCCACCACCACGCCCATGCCGATGATGAAGGCCCCCACCAGCAGCGCGGTGAGCTCACTGAGGATGTCGCGCAGGGGCGCGAAGTCCACCACCACGGCGATCTGGCACGCCCCGGTCCCGCACTGCGGCCCCTGAGCGGGCTGGGACAGGAGCCAGTCCCCGTTGGGCATCTTGAAGGACGCCGCCGCCCCCGTCCGGGAGAGCTGGCCGAGCAGCTCGGTGAACCGCTCGGGCTGCGCGCCGCCCTCCAGGAGGATGCTCCCGTTGCTGGAGACGATGGCGGCGTACGTGAAGTCCTTGTCCGCCTCGGACAGCCCACCGATGGCCCGCATGGCGAACGTGTCCGCGTCCGGCCGGGTGAGGATGGTGGCGAGCTTCCCGGGCCTTGGCATGGCCATGATCCATGAGCCGGGACTCGAGGTAGTTCGAGACCTGCCAGGAGATGGAGACGTAGAGGGCCCCGAGGATGATGAACAGGGCCACGGTGAACAAACCGAAGAGGGACACCCGGAGGCCGGGCTTTTTCAGGCGTCGGAGCAAGGCCTCGGGACTGTAGGAAGGTTGACCCTCGAAGGGCAAGAAACCGGCGGTCCCACCGGGGTGGGCTGGAGTCAGTCCCCTGCTCGGAGAGAGAGAGGGCGGGCATCCCGAGCAGGTCCGCGCCATACTGGATGGGTGGGAGCCCGCTCCATGACCCAGACGCTGCTGCTGACCGATCCCCTCTTCCTCCGGCACGACCCGGGCCCGGAGCACCCCGAGTGTCCCGCGCGTCTGTCCCACATCCTGGATCTGCTCAACATGGAGCCCATCACGGGAGCCGAGCGACGGGCCCCTCGCCCGGCCACCGAGGAGGAGCTCGCCGCGGTGCACACCCGGCGGCTGCGCGACTCCCTGCGGGGGATGCGCGGCCGGCACGAGGTGATCGACCCGGACACGTTGACCTCGCCGGACACGTATGACGCGGCGGTGCTGGCGGCGGGGGCCTCGGTGGAGGCGGTGGAGGAGGTGATGGCGGGACGGGCGCACAACGCCTTCGCGCTGGTGCGGCCCCCGGGGCATCACGCCGAGCCGGACCGGGCCATGGGCTTCTGCCTCTTCAACAACGTGGCCATCGCCGCGGAGGCCGCGCGCCGTCAGGGCGCCGAGCGGGTGCTGATTTTCGACTGGGACGTGCACCACGGCAACGGCACGCAGGCGGCCTTCTGGGCGCGGCGCGACGTGCTCTACATGTCGGTGCACCAGTACCCCTACTACCCGGACTCGGGCGCGCCCTTCGAGGTGGGCGAGGGCCCGGGGACCGGCTACACGATCAACTGCGGGCTGCCCGAGGGCGCGACGGACGCGGACTACGGGGCGCTCTTCCAGGATCTCTTCCTGCCGGTGGCACAGGCCTACAAGCCGGACCTGGTGCTGGTGTCCGCGGGCTTCGACGCGCACCGCGATGACCCGCTGGCCGGCATGCGGCTCACCGAGCGCGGCTTCGCGGCCATGTGCACGGCGCTCCGGGACGTGGCGGAGAGCGCCTGCAAGGGGCGGCTGGCGCTGATGCTGGAGGGCGGCTATTCGCTGGAGGGCCTCTCGCAGTCGGTGCACGCTTGCGTGGAGGTGATGGCGGGAGTGACGAAGGACAGCTTCCCGAAAGGGGTCTCGAGGGAAGCGGCGGCGGCGCTGCAGCGCAGCCGTGAGGCGCTCAAGCCCTACTGGTCCGTGCTGGGCCGGTGAGGAGCGCCAGAGTGGAGACCCGGACGACGTTCACAGGTGCTGGGGTGAGACGTGGATCGTGAAGCCGTGGAGAAGTTGCAGCGCGCGGGCCTGAAGGTGGAGCAGCCGGAGATGCTGCGCGTGGCCATCCAGCGCGACGAGAGCAAGCGGGTGATGAAGGTGCAGGGGGAGGTGCCGGTGATGGGCAACGAGGGACTCATCCTCGTGCAGCTCAAGCCCGTCTCGCAGTTGTGGACGGGCTCGGCGGTACCGCCGGACCTGTCGCGGACGCCGCCGCCGCAGTACCAGCCCTTCTTCCTGCTGATGGAGTCGACGGCCGCCAACTACTGCGCGGCGCAGGGCAGGCCCGAGACGGATGACGAGTTCGAGCGGCTCTTCCGCCAGCTTCGCCGCAGGCCGGACGGGACGGACGCGCACCCGCTCTTCTCGTACCTGCAAGGGGCGGTGCGCCTGTACATGTCGCTGCGCGACGTGAGCCAGGCCGAGTTCGAGGCGGTGGTCAACCGGCTGAGCCAGTCGGCGAAGTGGCATTCCACGCACACGGGCAGCACCAACTACCACCGCGAGGTGCTGCAGGGAGTGTTCGGCGCATGATCGATCTTTACACGTGGGCGACGCCCAATGGGCACAAGGTGTCCGTCACGCTGGAGGAGTTGGGGCTGGCGTACACGGTGAAGCCGGTGGACATCGGCAAGGGCGAGCAGAAGCAGCCCGGGTTCCTGAAGCTCAACCCCAACGGGCGCATTCCGGCCATCGTGGACCGCGAGGAGGGAGACTTCGCGGTGTTCGAGTCGGGAGCCATCATGCTCTACTTGGCGGAGAAGACGGGAAAGCTGCTGCCGTCGGACCGCAAGGGGCGCTCGCGGGTGACACAGTGGTTGATGTTCCAGATGGCGGGCGTGGGGCCCATGCAGGGACAGGCCAACGTCTTCTTCCGCTACTTCCCGGAGAAGATTCCCGCGGCCATCACGCGCTACCAGAACGAGACGCGGCGGCTCTACACGGTGCTCGACACGCGGCTGGGAGAGAGCGAGTACCTGGCGGGCGATTACAGCATCGCGGACATCGCCAACTGGGCGTGGGTGCGCGTGCATGACTGGGCGGGCGTGTCCGTCGACGGGCTGCCGAACCTGCAACGCTGGCTGGCGGCCATCGAGCAGCGGCCCGCGGCGCAGAAGGGACTGACCGTGCCGCACGTGGTGAAGCTCGACACGTCCGCATCCCAAGACCAGGCCATCAAGATGGCGCAGACGATCGTGCAGAAGTAGAGGCGGGAGGGAGGACCCGCCGGGCGCGAGCTTCGAAAACCTGTCCAACAGTTGGACAAGTTCGTGAAGCGCTCGCCCGGGAGGGCTACTCGATCTCCCGCACGCTCAACCACTTGAAGTCGACGTCGTTCGCCCCGTCCCAGCGGAAGACGGCGATGGGGCCTCCCCAGGTGATGGGCATGGCGTCCACGGCGCCTCCGCAATAGGACGCAGCTCCGCCCCAGCGCCCGTCATCCACCAGGTCGTAGACCTTCACCCACGAGACGCCGTCCGCCCTCGTGTCGAGCCACAGCTCCAGATGCACGGCCGTTGTCCCCTCGGCGGTGGGCGCGTTGCGCAGGATGGCCTTGAAGCCCACCCACCGGCCGCGCAGCGCACTCGTCGCCTGCACGTACGGCGACGACGCGTAGCTCACGTGCCAGGACTCCTTCTGCCACCGCACCTGGCCGTCGTAGTGGAGCGCGCCGTGGTAGGCGGAGCCCTCGCAGGGCCGTCCGTCCGAGTGCTCACCCCCGCGCGCCTGCCAGGAGAGGTTCTCGTCCCGCTTGCCGCCGGAGTTCACCCGCACGTAGCCCGTCATCTCCACGTTCCTCCAGTCGTTGGGCGCCTGCATGAAGCCGCTGCTCGCGAGCACCTCGCGGTCGTAGGTGGCGATGGCGGCGGTGTCGTATCCCGTCGACGTGTAGACGTGCATCCGCACCTGCTTGTCCCGCACCTTCCAGGAGCCATCCCTATTACGCGTGAGCGGCGTCCGTGGGTCGAAGCGGGCATCCGTCCTCGGATCCGCCGCCAGCGTCCACACCTCTCCGCCCGCCTTCGTCGGATGGAGCATCGCCACGCCAAAGGCGTCGATGCCCGCCTCCAGCGAAGGTGATTCAGGCGCCCGCTTCTCCCGCGCGAACGCGGAGCCCTCCGCGGCGGCGAGCACCAGCACCAGGCCCATCCCGACACGTCCCCCCAAGCCACTCCCCGCCTTCCCCACCACGCCCTCCCCTCCCACGGCCCGCTCCCCGCCGGAGACTCCGTCGGCCGAAGACTCCGGCTGGGACTCCAGGACAGGTGAACGCACGCTCCACGCCACCCGACCGGGACCGTAAGCTCGCCTCGAATTCGCCGCCCAACACCCTGCCCTCCGAGGTACTTGCGCTGTCCCCAACACGACGCGCGTGCGAGCAGGCTCCCATGACGGCACCAGAGCGGCTTCCGGGCGCGAGCTCGAGCAACTGGTCCAACAGTCGGACCAGCTGGAGCCAGTCGCGCCCGGGAGGGTCAGCCTTCTGGAGGAGAACGCCTCAACGCAAGAAGGGCCCGGTCCTCCGCCACGCGGAGCCCCGGGCCCTCCCCGACACCTGGCCTTCGTTCACTTCAGCGCCGGTCCATCAAGATCCGCAGGATGTACCAGAACAGCAGGGCCACGGAGGAGAACAGGGTCAGCGCCGCCGCGACGTGGGAGCCCACCGGGTAGTGATGAAGGACGTTGGACGTGTAATAGAGGATGTACCCGGCCGCGACCACGACCATCACCGCCGCGAAGAGCGTCCCCAGGGTGAAGCCGAAGAGAATCGAGACGACGATCAGGCCCAGGGCCGCGAATCCGGCGACCGTCAACGCGGGACGGAGCCACGAGAAGTCTCGCCGGGTGAGCAGGACCGTTCCCGTCAACCCCACGAAGACGAGCCCGGTGAGTACCCCCGCCTTGGCGATGATGTTCGGGTCCCCGGAGAAGTACGCGGCCACGTAGAGCAGCGGGAGCATGATGATGGCTTCCGCCACCACGTAGAGGCCGAGCCCCAGGTACTGCATGGCCGGAGAGGCCGCGGACCGGGCCCAGCGATCCGCCACCCACCCCACGAGCATGAAGGCGCCCAGGACGATGAGCCAGCTCATGCGCCCGCCAAGCATCGTCTGCACGAGCGGCCGCGCCAGCGGGGAGTTGAGGAGCACCGCCTCCAGCGCGATGAAGGCCAGCACCGCGCCCCCGAGATGGAGGTACGTCTTCCGGATGAAGGCCGTCCGCTCCGAGAGCGGCGCGTCCGCGGCGATCATCCCCCCAGTAGCCGTGTCCCAAGCCATGTCACGTCCTCCTTTCGTTCATCCATAACGGCGTCACAGGTCGAAGTCGCCCAGGTCGCCGCCGAGGTCCTCTCCAAAGCCCGCGTCGTCTCCGGCGGACGCGTCCTCCGACGCGGTGGAGTCCATTCCCCCCTCGTCCCCCCAGGAGCCGCCGCCGAAACCACCCAGGAACTGGTGGGCAATCGCCGAGCCGATCACCGTCCCCGCGATGCTGCCCAACAGGCTCCCCCCGAACATGCCGCCGAGGCCGCCTCCCCCGAAGGAGCGCTCCAGCGTCCCGGGCCGGCGCAGCTCGGCCCGCGTCGCCATTCTCGCCAGCGCGCGAGGGTCCGGGTCATTCGAGGCGGCCGCGCTCCGTTCCGCCGGAGGCAGCTCCTGGCCCAGCTCCCGGAGCGCCCGCCCCCGCTGCTCCGGCGTCAGCCGCGCGAAGGCCTCGGCATGCGCCTCCTCGATGGCCTCCGGCGGTGCCGTCCGCAGCAGATACCGGTAACGCGCCAGCGCCTGATCATCCGCGGAGGGAACCGCCGTCCTGCTTCGCTCCGGTTTCATGGAGCGGGAACCCCCACCGAAGATGCGGTCTAGAAATCCCATGTGAACCCTCCTCGCCGAGCCCCCCGCCGGGAGCAGTCGACACACCGTGGAGATGGGAGGGCCGCTTTGCTCGGCAGCATGACCGCCCCCCGGGCATCGCCCGCCCCAGGGGCGGCCCACGAGGCGGGGGCCCGGATGGCCGCCTGCTCGTGTCCACCGCATGCCGCACCGCGTCGCTTTCCTTCCCCGCGCCCCGGCGTTCCGTGGCAGGAAGTCGCCCGCACATCCGGAGGAAGCACACATGGCGGAGATGAGCTATCGCACGGCGCTGATAACGGGAGCCTCGAGTGGCCTGGGACGCGGGATGGCGCTCTGGTTCGCCCGGCGCGGCGTCAAGGTGTACGCCGCGGCCCGGCGCCGCGAGAACCTGGAGGCGCTCGCCAACGAGGCCCGCGCGGCCAACGCCCACGTCGAGCCGGTGGAGCTCGACGTCGCAGACCCGGACAACACCCTCGCCCGCATCCGCGAGTTGGACGCCGCCTGTGGCGGGTTGGACCTCGTCATCGCCAATGCCGGCTTCGGCCAGGAGACGTCCGGCAAGCGCATCAAGTGGGACACGGTGCAGAAGACCATCGACGTCAACGTCACCGGGGCCGCCGCCACCCTGAGCGCCGTGCTGCCGCGGATGGTGGAGCGCAAGCGGGGCCACATCGTCGGCGTGGCCAGCCTCGCCGCCTTCCGGGGCCTGCCGCGCAACGCCGCCTACTCCGCCTCCAAGGCCTTCCTCTCCACCTTCATGGAGAGCCTGCGCGTGGACCTGCGGGGCACCGGCGTCCAGGTCACCTGTCTCTATCCCGGCTTCGTGAAGAGCGAGATGACGGCGCAGAACAAGTTCCAGATGCCCTTCCTCCTGGAGACGGAGGAGGCCGTGGAGCTGATGGCGAAGGCCATCCTGCGCGGGGAGGCGCAGTACGCCTTCCCCTGGCAGATGGCCGGCGTCATGGGCCTGCTGAAGCAACTGCCCAACGCCCTCTTCGACGCCGCGATGCGCAAGACGCGCTGACTACGGCGCGCCCATGATGAAGTCCTGCACGCCCACCGAGCCCTTCTCGGGGGCCACGTCCTCGGGCTGCGTGCCCTTCTTGAACCAGATGTTGACGGCGTCCTTCGACCCGGACGAGGCGATCTTCCCCGTCTTCTTGTCGATGCGCAGCAGCATCATGTTCTCGCGCAGCCACTCGGGCGGCCAGAACTCGGACTGGGGACGCGCCGCCAGCGCCGGCTTCATGTAGTTGAGCCAGATGGGCAGCGACGCGCGGCCACCCGTCTCGTAGCGGCCCAGCGGGTGCTCGTTCTTGTCGTAGCCCACCCACGCCACCGTCACGAGATCCCTCGTGAAGCCGGCGAACCACGTGTCGAACGAGTCGTTGGTGGTGCCCGTCTTGCCCGCCGCCGGCTTGCCCAGCTTCTGCGCCGGGCCGCCCGTGCCCTCCGTCACCACGCCGCGCAACATCGTGGTGGTGATGAAGCCCGTCTCGGGGCTCATCACCTGCTCGCCCGGCTCGAACAGCCGCGCGTAGCCCGCCGCCACCCGGTCCTGCAGCGGCGCCCACGCGTCGTCGTACGCCGTGTGGTCCTCCAGCGTGCGCCCGAAGCGGTCTTCGATCTTGCGGATGAAGTACGTGGGCTTCTTGCGGCCGTAGCGGTTGAAGACGGCGTACACGTTGGCCAGGTCGTACGGGTACACGCACGAGGAGCCCAGCGCCGCCGAGAAGTCCATGTTCATCGGCGTGGAGAGGCCCAGCCGCGTGCTCCACTCGGCCATGTTCTTCACCCCCACCGCCGCGAACGTCTTCACCGCGGGGATGTTCATCGAGTTCACCAGCGCCGTGCGCAGCAGCACGTCCCCGAGGAACTCGTCGCTGTAGTTGTCCGGCTTCCACGCGACGCCGTTCTCGGGGTCATGCTCGACGATGGGCGAGTCCACGATGATGGTGGCGCCCGTCCACCCGAGCTGCTCCAGCGCCGCCGAGTACACCAGCGGCTTGAAGGAGCTGCCCGGCTGGCGGCACGCCTGGAAGGCCCGGTTGAACTCGTTGGCGTCGAAGTCGTAGCCGCCCACCATCGCCGTGAGGTACTGGCGGTGCGGATCGATGGACACCAGCGCGCTCTGCAGCTCCGGCTCCTGCTCCAGCCGGAAGAGCGGAACGCCCTCGGGGACTTCCTTGTCCAGCTTGCGGTCGAACTGGACGTTGTCGTCCGTCAGTTCCTTCTTCACCACGTGGCGCACCACGATGACGTCGCCCACGGTGAGCACGCGCCTGGCGGAGGTGAGCATCAGCCCCGGGTAGTAGCCCTCGGGGTTCACCTTGCGCGCCCAGCGCATGCCCAGCAGCGGCAGCAGGCCCTGGTGCGGACCCACCTGCACCTCGGCGCCCTCGGCCTCCACCTTCGTCACCAGGGCCACGTACAGCTTGTTCTCCTGGAGCTGCTCGTTGCCCATGGCCCTCGACGCCTTCGTCAGGAAGGCCTCGCGCTCCTCCTTGGTGGCCAGCTGCTGCACCGGCCCGCGGAAGCCCTGGCGCTTGTCGATGGCCATCAGCCCCGCGAGCACCGACTCCTGCGCGGCGCGCTGGCGCTCGCTGTCCATGGTGGCGAAGACCTTCAGGCCCTCGTTGAGCAGCACCTTGTTGGTGTAGCGCTCCACCAGGTTCTTGCGCACCTGCTCCGTGAAGTACGGGGCGAACTCGTGGAAGACGTCCTCCACCGGGTACACGTTCACCGGCTCCGAGTCCGCCTGGGCGCGCTCCTCCGCCGAAATCATCCCCTCGTCGAACATGCGCCGCAGCACGTACGAGCGGCGCTTCTTCGCCGCCTCCGGCTTGAGGAAGGGCGAGTAGCGGCTGGGCGCCTGCGGCAGGCCGGCGATCAGCGTCATCTCCCCCAGCGTCAGGTCGCGCACGTCCTTGCGGTAGTAGTTCTCCGCCGCGCTCTGCACACCGTAGCTGTGGTGCCCGAGGAAGACGTTGTTGAGGTAGAGGTAGAGGATCTCCTCCTTCGTCAGCGCCTCCTCCAGGCGCCGGGCGAGGATGGCCTCGCGGATCTTCCGCGTGAGGTTCTTCGCGGTGGCGCTCTCGTAGCCCTCGGCGGAGATGAGCACGGCCTTGGCCGTCTGCTGCGTCAGGGTGGAGCCACCCTGCACGCTGCCGCCCAGGCCCAGCTTCTTGCGGATCGTCTTGGAGGCGGCGCGCGCCGTGCCCAGCACGTCCACGCCATGGTGATCGAAGAAGCTGGAGTCCTCGCTGGCGATGAAGGCCTGCACCAGCCGCTTGGGGATGCGCTCGTAGGGCACCACCTTGCGCCGGTGGTGGTAGAACTCGCCGGCCAGCACCGCGTCGTCGGTGTAGACCTCGGTGACGATGGGCGGCCAGTACTGGTCCACCTTGGGGATGTCCGGCAGCCCCTGCGAGTAGTGGTAGTAGATGCCGGCCACCACGATCACCGCCGCGGTGGCCCCCGTCAGGGTGGCCCACGCGGCGAACTTCAGCAGGCGCACCCAGAGGGGGCGCTTGGGCGGAACACCGTCGAGCACCAGCTTCGACTCGGAGCGATCGGTCTTCTCGGGATTCTGACTCATGAGGGTTCCAGCGCGGCGCGCTTGAGCACGTCCTTCAACTCCGGGGGCAACTCCGCCTCTATCGCCACCTTGCCCCCGTGAGCCGGGTGGGGAAATTCAATGAACTCGGCATGCAGGAACAGGCGTTTGAGCCCCCAACGGGCCCGCACATCCCTGTTGAAACCGAAGTCACCGTATTTCTTGTCCCCGGCCACCGGGTGGCCAATGGCCGTCAGATGCCTTCTTATCTGATGAGTGCGTCCGGTCTCGATGACGCAGGAGAGGAGGGCTGCCTCGCCCGACTGCTTGATGACCTTCCATCGCGTCACGGCCTCCTGCATGTTCACCCCGCGACGGGCCTTGGACTCGGCCGTCTGCTGGTGCTCAGCGAGCGGCAGGTTAATGACCCCCGAGTCCTTCGGCATCCGGCCTTTGACGAGTGTCAGATACCTCTTGCGCGGATGTCCGTTGGTGAAGAGTTCCGTGAAGTGGACCATCGCCGGGCGGCGCTTGGCGACGAGGATGACGCCACTCGTCTCCCTGTCCAGCCGGTGGGCGGGGCTGGCGGCGAAGTCGTTCCTCACTGCCTTGGGCCCCAGCCAGGCGCGCACATAGTCCACCAGCGTACCGCCGGTGATTCCACTGCCAGTGTGGACGGCCATCCCACTCGGCTTGTTCACGGCCATCATCCAGTCGTCCTCGAAGAGGATGACCAGCTCGCTGGGGTCCACGGGGGGAGGGGGTGGGGGTTTGCGCGCCTCGGGGGTGGCGGGGGCGAGGAGCTGCTCCTCGGTCCCCCGGATGGAAATGGTGTCGCCGGCGGCCAGGGGCTGCTCTGGCTGGGCCCGCTTGCCGTTCACCCGCACCTTCTTCACGCGAATCATCTTGAAGAGGTGGGAGGTGGGCACGTTCGCGAGCTTCTTGCGGAGGAACTTGTCCAACCGCATGCCCGCGCTGTCTTCCTCGATTCGGAACTCGATCATTTGACTGGCGCAGGGACCACACCACACCGATAAATTCGGGTCCATGCCGAAAGCCCCCACGATTGAACAGCTCCTGCAGAATGGCAGCGCCGAGTGGAACCGACTGCGCAAGGCCGGCAAGGTCCCTACCGAGCACACGGGCGCGACCTTCGCGCAGCTCTTCTCCGCCAATACGGACCTGTCCGGACTGGGACTGGTGGGCAGCGAGTGGGAGCGCTGCGACCTGTCCAAGGTGAATTTCCGCGATACGGACCTCTCCAACGCCTACTTCCACGGCGGCCGCCTCCAGGATTGCGACTTCCGGGGCGCCAACCTGGAAGGGGCCACCTTCGAGAAGCTCAAGCTCCTGCGCTGTGACTTCACGGGCGCCAGGGGCCTGGAGGAGGCCGACTTCGACGAGGTGGACATGGACCGCGTCACCGGCCTGGACGGAGAGGAGGCCCCGCCGCCCCCGCCGCCCCCGGTGCAGGGGATTACGGCCTTCACCCGCGAGCAGCGCGACAGGGTGATGGGCCCGGGCTCCCTGCTGGCCCCCGCCCACGAGCAGCAGCAGTCCGCCGAGGGCGAGTTGCCGCCCTTCAAGCCCCAGGACAACCCGGGCCAGCTCTTCTTCCGCGCCCTCAAGCGCCTGGGGGCCCCGCCCCTCTGGGTGCTGGACGTGTCCGGCCTGCGCCCGCTGCTGCCCTCGCGCCTGCCGCCGGGCAGCTCCCTGGAGACGCTCTACCGCGAGGCGGTGAAGACGCGGCTGGAGAACAAGAAGCCCGCGGCGGACCCCGGCGCGGTGGAGCGGGCCCAGCGCTCGCTGCGCATGGGCGCCAAGGACTCCAACCTCGCGGCCATGTACCTGCGCGAGGTGGGCGTGGTGCCCTCCTTCCGCTTCTCCGCGGCCAAGGTGCTCAAGGACGCCCTGCGCGAGGAGCTGGCGGTGGATGACCTCACCGGCTCGGTGGACCCGCGCACCACCGGCGCGCTGCTGGAGCTGCGGCTGCCCCAGGAGGTGGTGGAGCACACCCACGAGGTGCGCCGCCGGCTGTCCGCCACCCAGCTCTACACCGCGCTGCTCGAGGCCGGCTTCAACCCGGACAACAACTGGGAGGAAGCGCTGGAGTCGGCCGAGCCCGCCATGGAGCTGGCGCAGCTCGCCACCGGCGACGACCGGCAGGCCCTGCTCGAGGGCTTCCAGGTGTTCTCCGCCCTGCCCGAGGAGGCCCGGCTGCGGCGCCTGGCCTACCTGGCCGAGTCCCTCAACCACCTGGAGCTCCTCGGCCGCCTGCCCGAGGGCATGGAGCCGGCCTGGCTCTCCGGCCCCGAGACGCGCGAGTGCCATGACCGCGAGATGACGTACGTGCAGTCGCTGCGCGCCGACGACATCCCCAAGAAGGTGCCCGCGCTGGGCAAGGCCGAGCTGGGCGTTCCCGAGGGCGAGGTGCCCGAGGAGAGCGACGACGATCTCTTCGTCCACCTGCGCTGCGATGTGTGCGGCAAGGAGAAGCTCATCGTCCAGTCGCCCGCTGAAGAGTGACAGGCGTGTAGGACGTCCGCGGACAGGGGGAGTGAACGCCCCGGGACACTCCCCCTGTCCCATCCGGTACACCCGCCGGGCCCCTGGCCGCGCAAGTGGCCGGAATCCGGGGCCCGGGCGCGCGGCACGGGGAGTGCTTTGGGGAGGACACATGAGCCCACGGGCTCATGAGGTCCTTCTACAACCCGGAGCCTTCCTCCATGAAACGCCTCCAGCTTCTCACGCTCGGCCTGTTCGCGCTCGCCTTCGGCCTGGTCACCACCGGCTGCGGCAACGGCCAGAGCAGCGTCACCATCAAGCTCACCGACGCCCCGGGTGACTTCAAGGCCGCCGTCGTCACCATCTCCCAGGTGTACCTGCAGGGCCAGGGCGGCCGCGTGGTCCTCAGCGACGAGGCCACCACCACCAACCTGCTGACGCTGGCCAACGACACCCAGGACATCGTCAAGGACGCCATCGTCCCCGAGGGCAAGTACTCGGAGCTGCGCTTCGTCATCTCCGGCGCGTACATCGAGGTGGAGCAGGCCGACGGCAGCAGCCGCTTCTACGCCACCTCCAACGACTACGCGGGCCTGCCCGAGGGCGCCACCGTCTCCGGCATCCTCCAGACGCCCAGCTTCAGCTCCTCCGGCGTGAAGGTGAAGTTCGACGGCGACGTCGAGGTGGCCGGCGAGCAGAAGGTCATCCTGGTGGACTTCGACGTGTCCCAGAGCTTCGGCAAGGAGCGCGGCCAGGGTGACAAGTGGGTGATGAAGCCGGTCATCAAGGGCGCGGACATCGTGTTCAGCGGCAGCGTGGACGTGACGCTGGCCCAGGGCGAGGGCGTGACCCTGCCCACCGTGGACGGCACCGCCCTGACGCTGGGCTCCTTCCGCGCCACGCTCCGGAGCACCGAGCCGGCCGCCGATGGCGCCGCCGAGCCCGCCGCCGAGGAGATCGCCCTGACGGACCTCAACGGTGACGGCGTGTTCGAGGCCAGCTTCAAATTCCTCGTCCCCGGCAACTACGAGCTGAGCTTCGCGGCCCCCGAGGGCGTGAGCTTCACCACCAACCCGGGCGTGCCGGCCGCCATCACCATCGGCTCGGGCACCATCCAGACGCAGGCCTTCGTGCTGACCTCGGCCTCCGTCTCGGCGCGCTAACAGCTCCTCGGAAAACGGAAGAGTACCCGTAGGACTCGTTGTAGCAGGCAGTCCCCCAAGCAGTACCCCCTCGGTCGTTACCGGATGGGGATACGGCACGGCACCGTATCCCCGTCCGGTCTTTTGCGGGGCCCGGGACTCCGGGCTCAGAGCAGCGAGAGTTGCTTGGGCGCGCCGAGCGCACGCGCATCCAGGCCGTGCCCGCGCAGCACCTCGGCCAGCTCCTCGGCGAAACCGTGCAGGGTGATGACGTCCCGCGCGCCGGTGGCCTTCGCGTACCGCACCAGCGAGGGGCAGTCCGCATGGTCCGAGAGCGGGAAGGCCACGTCCGCGTTGTAGCGCCGCGTCGCCCCCGCCCCATCCAGCGCCCAGCCGGTGAGCACGGCGGTGGCGCGGGGCCAGAGGGGTGCGAGCGCCCCGCCCCGGTTGAGGTGCGGCGGGAAGAAGAGCACCTCGCCCGGCTCGACGCGGCCCTCGTAGCGCCGCAGCGGCTCGATGGGGACACCGAGCTCGCCGTAGAGCTTCGTCACCTCGTAGATGGAGGGGTGGGCCACCAGCGGGAAGCCGCGGTCCGCGAGGTACTTCATCGCCTCCTGGCTCTTGCCCAGCGCGTAGGCCAGCAGCACCGGCACCGCGCCGCGCTCCAGGTGACGGCGCACCCAGGACTCCACCTGCCCCAGCACCTCCTCGCGCGGCGGGAAGACGTAGCGCGGGTGCCCGAAGGTGGACTCGATGACGAGCACGTCGCACTCGGCCACCTGTGCGGGCTCGGCGGTGAGCGAGGGCGCGAGGCTCAGGTCCCCCGTGTAGACGATGCGCTTGCCGTCCTCGCGGGTGACGCGAATCTGCGCGCTGCCCAGGACGTGGCCCGCGGGCAGCAGCTCCAGCGTGAGCGGGCCCAGCGCGAAGGGACGGCCATAGGGCACGGCCAGCGGCGCGTTGAGGTCGCCCAGCCGGTGCGCCATGAGCCGCAGCGTGGCGGCGGTGGCGATGGTGCGCTCGTGCCGGGCGATGTGGTCCGAGTGCGCGTGGCTGACGAAGGACAGCGGGGACTTGCGCTTCGCGTCCAGGGACAAGGGCGTCCCCGTCAGGTGCAGTCCGTTCCTTCGCAGCTCGACGCTCATGGGAGACGCTGGGTATAGCGTGTCCCGGCGGCCTTGCACGTCTTCCCGCCCTACTCGCTGGCCGGTGCGTCCGGCAGCCGGGGGGCCGTGCGCGCGCGCATCCGCTCCCAGAGATGGCCTCCGAGCTCGGCCACCAGCACGCCCAGGACGATGAGGCCACCGCCCACCCACTCGCGCGGGCCGAGCTTCTCGTAGCCGAGCGCCACCGAGTACACGCCCGCGAAGACGGGCTCCATGGAGCAGATGAGCGCCACACGCACCGCGGTGGTGCGGACCTGCGCCCACGTCTGGATGCAGATGGCCAGCGCGCTGGCGAAGAGCCCGCAGAAGGCCGCAGCGCCCACGAAGGACGGTGTCCAGTCCACCCGTGAGCCCGCGAAGGGCAGGCAGAGCGCGGACAGCAGGGCCACCACCCAGAGCTGCACCCCCACGAGCGCCACCACACTCGACTTCGGCGCGTACCGCTCGGTGAGGAGGATGTGGAAGGCGTAGGCCAGCGCACAGCCCAGCGTCAGCCAGTCACCCCGGGACAGGCCGTGCCCCGCGTCCAGCTCCGCGCCGGTGAGGTAGCGCATGCCCACCGCCGCCAGCACCACGCCCACCCACGAGGAGAGGCGCGGCACCCGCCGGAAGAGCACCAGCCCCAGCACCGGGACGAGCACCACGTACAACCCGGTGATGAAGGCCGAGCGCGAGGGCGTGGTGGACACCAGCCCCACCGTCTGCAGGACGAAGCCGAGGAAGAGGAAGACGCCCAGCAGCAGCCCCCGGCGCAGCGTGTCGGGGACGAGCAGCTCGCGCCGGGCGATGGCCGTGAGCGCCAGCGCGCCGATGCCGAAGCGCAGCGCGAGGAAGGAGTACGGGTCTCCATGGCTGAGCGCCCCCTTCACCACCACGAAGGTGATGCCCCAGAAGGCGGTGATGAGGGCCAGGGCCCCGTCGGCCTGGAGGCGCGCACGGCGCTCGGAGTGGGATGGGAGTCCCGTCGTCTGCGTCGGTGCCGGAGAGCTGCTCACGGACTGCTTTTGGCCTACCCTCCGGGCCGATGCAATGGGGGAGACGGCGCCTCCCAGCCCCGAGCCCTCGCCTCCCGTGCGAGCTCTCGCGCGAGCGCCCCGTCCACGCCGAGCCCGCGCGCCACGGGGGCCACCACCCGCCACCGCACCCGCGCGCTCCCCTCCTCCGCATAGGTGAAGCCCCGGAGCCGGCCCCTCGCATCGAAGGCCCCCACCGCCAGCCCCGCGCCCCGGGCCAGCGCGGGCCCCAGCTCCGCCACCGCGTGGGGCAGGTGGTGCCCCGCGAAGACGAGCAGCGCCTCTTCCTCTCCCGGGCGCAGCGGGCGCACCGTCAGCGCGCCGAGCCAGCGGGCCCGCCCGGGCCGTGTCCACGCGGAGGTTCCCCACTCCCGCGCCAGGTGCCGGGCCGCTCGCAACACGGGGCTCCGGAAGGCCGTGGTGCCCAGGCGCTGCGCGGCGCGGAACAACGGGCGGGTGAGCACGGGGACGGGCCACTCCATGCCTCGCGTCCGCACGCGGATGACCCGCCCCAGCAACTCGGCGGAAGGGTCCTCCTTCCCCAGCAACGAGGCGGTGCGCACCGGGGACGTCCCCGTCACGAGGTGCGCCGTCAGTCCGCCATCCGCCCGGAGCAGCACGGCGACGTCTCCCGGAGCCACCGCTTCCGCCGCGCACCGGAGCACCTGGAGGGAATCCCCACTGCGCAACAGGGGCCACATGCTGCGGCCCAGTCCTCGCACCCAGAGCGTCCCGCCCTCGGGGAGCTGGCGCAGGAGTTGCCCCATGGCCCCGGACGTCACGCCGCGCCCACGAAGTCTCGCGCGAAGACGCCCGCGTCCGGCGACTTGCGGCAGGTGAAGAGGAACATGCCCACGCGTCCGGCCAGCTCCACCGCGCGCGCCGCCAGCTCCGGGCGCGACACCGTCCCCGGAGGCGGCCGGTAGGCCTGTTGCAGCAGCAGGCGCACCGCTTCAGGGGCCTCCACGGGACTCACCGATTCGGCCGGGCCCTTCACCACCCAGACGATGCGCGCCAACCGGGCCTCCGCGCACGTGGGCACCAGGTCCGCATCCGAGCGGAAGGGACTGCCATGCACCCGGCCCGAGGGCAGCAGCCCCACCGTCTCGTCCGACAGCAGCGCGCCTCCGGCCGCCACCGCCGCCCGCGCCAGCGTGGACTTGCCGGCGCCACTCGGGCCCACGATGACCAGGGCCTTTCCGGAGAACGCCACCGCCGCCGCGTGGAGCAGCACGCCTCCCTGCCGCAGCACGCTCACCAGCACCGCCGCCCGGAGCGCCGCCTCCGCCGCGAAGGGGTCCGCGGGGATGTGGGCCACCACCCGCTCCGCTTCCACCTCGACGGAGCCCCACCGGGGTCGCTGCGCATCCAGGAGGAAGCCCTGGGCACTCGCCTCGGGGGACAGGGGACGGGCAGTCAGGCGCAGCCGGGGTGAACCTGCCTGCCCGGAGGGTCGAAGGTGAGACCAGACGCACCGCTGCTCGAGCAGCGGAACGAGCCCGTCCTCCACCTCGATGACGCCCTCCCCCGCCAGCACCTCACGCCCCATCAGAACTCGCTGTCAGGCGCACGGATGTCGCAGTTGGGCTCGCAGTCCTGTCCCTGGGAGGCGAAGAGATTGGCCACGAGAATCTTCTCCGAACGGATCGCCGGAGGCCGGTAGGGCCGCTTGCGCTTCCTGGTCTCGTGGGTCATCGCCATCCCTCCTCAATACCAGATCTGCACCCGGCCACCGAGGTTGTCTCCCGCCGCGATGTCCGGCCGGCCGTCCCCGTTGAAGTCACCTACCGTCACGCTCACGCCCAGCGCCGTGGCGCCCGAGGCGAGGAGACGGCCCTGGCTGAACCCTCCGAGCGACAGCTCGAACTCCGAGCCCGGGGTCGCCCGGTTGTAGAGCACCCAGACGGAGCCGCCCGTCAGGATGTTCGTCCCCGCGACGATGTCGGTCTTCCCATCCCCGTTCATGTCGGCGCAGGCCAGCCCGTTGCCGAAGTTGTTGGCCCCGAGGATGTTGAGCGCCGGCGCGGGGGGATAGCCCACCGGCCCGCCATCCGCGTACACCAGCAGACGGTTCGCGAAGGGGTAGCTGATCACCAGATCCCGCCCCGGGCCACCCACCAGGTCCACGTTGGCGCACGCCTCCGTGCCGAAACCGTCGAAGCGGGTATCCGTGCTCGTCGTCTGCGTGAGGACCTGCAGGGCCGAGCCGGCCGGGATGGGGGCGGTGGCATCGAGCACCGCCTTGCCGGAGAAGAGGTAGACGCGGTTGAACTGCTCGCGCGAGGCCGGCAGCGCGAAGTCCCCGTAACCATCCCCCGTGATGTCTCCCAGCCAGGCCACACCGCGCTGGCGGCCGAAGGAGTTGATGGCCGTGGAGACCGGAGGCGTCTCGCCGGTGAAGATGCGATCCGCCCTGGAAGCGGGGATGTGGCAGGACGCGCTGGCCACCGTGCAGGCCGCACCCGAGCTGGAATCGACCTTCAGGGCGTCCCACTGGGCCCGGCTGCGCCCGAAGAAGAGGTACACCCGGCCCACGCCGCTGTTCTCGTAGGAGGAGCTGAGGACCACCTCCCCGAGGCCATCCGCGTTGATGTCGCCGATGATGCGCGCCGCCACACCGAGCCGCCCGCCCGCCACCGTCCCGCGGAACTCGATCGGCGCCGTATCATCGACGATCTTCGCCGGGTCCCCGGTGCGTCCAAAGTAGAGGAAGGCCCGGCCGAGGTTGCCGGACCAGCCGGACGCGCCCACGAGCAGATCCGCCCTCCCCTCGCCGGCCACATCGCCCACGTTGCCGATACCGAGGTCGATACCGAAGTACTGCACGGTGGTATCCGGAGGCAGCAGCGTGTGCTTGGGCGTGGGGGCCGCGCCTCCCGTGGGGAAGAGCTTCGCCCCCGAGTACACGTACACCGCGCCCCGGTTGGAGCCCTGATCGAAGTTGGCGACCACCAGGTCATCCCCCGGTGTCCCGTCCAGGGGGCCGGAGCCCACGAGGAAGCCGAAACGGGTGCCCACGCCGGGGCCGGTCACGTCGCGGGTGCGCAGGAAGTTGTCCACCGTCACGGGCGCGGCGATGCGGCTGTAGTTGCCCACCTCGTCACGCGCACGCAGTTGGAGGGAGTAGGAGGTCAGCGGCGGCAGCGGCGTGAGCGTGAAGGCCGTGGAGGAGCCGGGCAGCGGCGTGGCGCTGGCCTGCTTCACCTTGCCGTTGAAGAAGATGGCATCCGTGGTGATGCCGCCCGTCTGGGCGACGCTCGTCGTCCAGCGCAGATCGTACCCAGCGGGCTCACCGGAGGCCGCGTCCGAGCCGTCGTCCTTCACGGCGCTCCAGTTGACCGCCACCGAGGCGGTGCGCTCGGCCCCCGCCACGACGCCGGCCGACACCACCGGGGCCGCCGGAGGCCGGACGTCCACGGTGACGGTGGCGCTCCGGCGCGTCTCGTTGCCCGCGGTATCGGTGGCCACGATGACCAGGGAGCCCGACGTGCCGTGCGGCAGGGTGATGGGCAGGTCCAGCGCCTTGTCGTTCGAGTCGAGCACCACCGCCGGCTTCACCAGGTCCACGTCGTTGTAGAGGACGCGCACCGTGCCGTTGTTGCCCCCGGTCACCCGGAAGGCGAGCTTCGCCTCGGCGTCTCCGTCCGGAGTGAGGTCGATGATGTAGTTGGTGGGCACCGGAGTGCGGAAGAAGGCCTCGTTGGAGTCGGCCACGTAGAAGAGCGTCGTCGCGGCCGGGACCACGCTCGCGACGCCCGGAGCCGTGAGGTCGACGGTGATGCTGGCGGAGACGGAGGTGGGGGTGCGCCCATCATCCATCTCGAGGCGCAGGGTGGTCGTCGCCGCATCCGGCAGCGTGACGTCGAAGCCGAAGCTCCCGGTGGCCGCGTCCGCCGTGGTGGTGGCCTCGGCCGGCCCCGACGAGCCGCGGAACAGCCGCACCTGACGGCCCTTGCAGACGCCCGTCACCCCCTCGATGCGGTACTGCAGTCCCGTCACCGCCGGCTGGAGATCATCCTTCTGGGCCAGGGTGACCGCGGTCCCCGAGGGCTTCGTGAAGCGCTGGTCGCATCCCTCGAAGGTGACGTTGAGGTTCTCCACGAGGACGACGGTGACGTTGCCCACCGCGTCGCTCACCTCGAAGCGGAGGTCCTGCACGCCGAGCACCAGGTTCGTGTTGACGGAGATCATCCCGTCACTGCCCACGGTGGGAGCCGCGAGCGGCACGGGCGCGCGCCCGTCCTTTGGGATGCTGGAGATGCTGACCGTCCGGCCCACCGCCCCGCTCACGTTGGCGCGCAACGTCACGATGGACGAGCTCAACTCCGATCCCGGAGCCGGAGTGGGAGACACCGGCACCAGCACGGGCGGCTCGAAATCCACCGTCGCGGTCCGCGTGAGGACCGTCTGATTGCCCGCCTCGTCCGTGGCCTGGATGCGGAACGCATACGCCGTGAGACCCGAGGTGGGGACCGTGAAGAGTTCCGAGATCTTCAGCGCGACGGGCGTGCTCCTGCGGGTCTCGTTCAGCGGCGTGACGTGGAGCTCCACGCCCTCGGGCTCCACGTCGGCGCTCGTGCGGGCGGAGAGGAGCACCTGATAGCCCGTCATGGCGGAGTCGGCGTCATCGAAGGGACCGAACACCGTGTTGTCCGCGGGCAGCACGTCCGTGAGGACGGGGGGGAAGCGATCCAACCGGAACTGCGCGAACGCCGCGAGGTTGAGCGGGTCGAGCGGCGCGGGGCTGGAGATCTTGTTGGAGTTACCGGCCGCGTCGGTGATGACGGCCACCACCGGGTAACGCGCCTCCACCGGATTGGGCAGGCTGGAGAGCGGCACCCGGGCCACGCCACCGGACACATCGGCCTGCCCGAAGAGCGTCACGCCCATGGCGTCACGCACCTGCACCTTGCGCCCATCCTCCACGCCGGTAAAGGACACGGTGACGGTGGGGGGGATGCCCGAGGGCGACTCCGCCAGGTTGAGCTGGCCGTCCTGGTTGTCATCGTCGTCGAAGGCGATGCTGGTGACGCGCGGGCGGACCGAGTCCACCACCAGCGAGACCGCCGGGGTGTCCGTGAAGCCCGTATCGTTCAGCACCGCCTTGAGGGCGTACTCGCCATCCGGGAAGGTGAAGTCCGCCACGAAGGAGGGCACGTCGGTGGCGAGCGTGTAGAAGCCCGAGCCATCCCGGCAGGGCGTGGCCGCCGGTACCAGGGGGAGGCTCGTGCAGAGGTCCACGCGACCCCCGGCGGCGGCGCCGGACAGCGAGTACTGCAAGGGAGCCTGGATGCCGGGCTGCTCGGCGTTGCGATCCGCGGCCAGATTGAAGCGGGTGGACGGCACGGGCCTGAGCAGCGTCAGGGTGCGCATCGCGGTGTCCACGGTGAGCAGCTCCGTGGCGCACGCCGCCACGCCCGTGGTGCTGATGAGGGTGGCCCGCAGGGCATTGGCGCCCTCGTTGAGCTCCACACCGGAGAAGGTCAGCTCCTGGGCGGAGCCCGAATCGGTGACCGGCAGCGAGCCCACCTCCCGCGTCCCCTGGAAGAGCTTGAGCTGCCCGGCGCTCCCGGCGGACACCGAGACCCGCACGTTCACCGTCAGCCCGCCTCCCGAGCGGACCGTCCCGTCCTCGAGGCCCAGGGCCCGGCCCGCGGCCGGAGCGACGATGGCGAGGTGCGCGCCCGTGAGGCCGAGCGTCAGCGCCTTCTCCCGCGTGGTGCTGTTGCCCGCGGCATCCGTGGCCTTCACGGACAGCGAGCACGAGCCCGCCGCGGGCACCGTCACCTCGCGCAGCAGGGCGAGGCCCGAGGCATCGGCCACCGTGCGCACGTTGTTGCCCGGATCGCAGCCGGTGAGCGCCACCGTGGCGAAGGGATCGGTGCGGGCGGTGACGATGACCTGCGTGCCCGGAAGCGCGGAGGTATCGCGCGTCTGCGTCCCCAGCACGCCGCTCCCCGCGTCCTCGCTGGAGACGGACACGAGGACATCGGGGCTCACGGTGTCCCGCGTCACGGTGAGCGCCTGGCTCACCCCGAGCGCACCGCACGAGGCCACGAGCTGGTAGACCCCGTCCGAGCCGAGCGCGGCCGACACCTGGGTGCTGCCGCCCACCACGCTCCCCGTCGCGCTCGTCTCCCTTCCGGCCGCATCCCGCACGCGGACCGTGACGGGGCCCGTGCTCGTCTCCACCCGTACGGACAGGGCCGCCTCCGACACCACCACGCCGGGCAGGGGCGAGACGATGCGGCAGGCCGCGCGCCCGGTGCTCACGTTGACCGTCGCGCTCTTGCACGAGGAGGGCAGCGCCGGATTGCGCACGCAGGCCTGCACCGCGTTGCTGCCCTCGGCGAGCGACACCCGCCACGTCGCGAGACGCCCGCCCCCGTCCGCCGCCGCGGTGGCCACCCGCACCGGTGCGCCCGGCGTGCCGGTGACGGTCGTGGAGAACTCGATGAATGTCGATGGGTCACTCGCGCTCGTCGTCGCGGTGACGTCCACCTGGATGCCGTTGGAGGCATTGCCATCCGCGTCCACCACGGAGGACGGCGTGGAGAAGCTCGATGGCATGCGGCGTGGGCGCCACCACCACGTCGAAGGGCCGCTCCACCGGATTGCCGCCGGAGTCCGTCACCCGCAGCGTGTAGGGGAAGAGTCCTCCCCCGGGCACCACCACCTCCGGGAAGGAGACGACGCCACCGGACACCGTCGCGGACAGCGGCGTCTGGCCCTCGCGGGACAGCGTAGCCACCGTGCCGTCCTCGCAGCAGCCCACCACCGCCTCCACCTTGAAGGTCGAGGAGGACACGGCCGCCACGGGCGCGGACAGCTCCACGCGCGGCGCCACCGAGTCCAGGGTGAAGCTGCGCTTGGAGCTCGCCACGTCCTTGTCGCCGTAGCGCACCACCGCGTAGCACTCGGCCACCTGCGCCTCGCACGAGGCCTCGGTGAGCGTCACCGGCACCTCGGTGATACCGCCCGGGGCCACCATGAAGTCCGCCGTGGGAATCCCGCAGGCATTGCCGCAGTACAGCGTGCCCGCGCGGCCCGCCAGCCCGCTGGTGCGCAGCTTGAACCGCACCTGGTAGCCCGGCGTGGCCGGGTCCACGTCGTCCGACTCGCGCAGCACCTGCCCCTCGGCGGGGCCCGAGATGTCCACGCTCCACGACTCCCCGCCCACCGTCACGCTCTGGTTGTGCGTGGCCGTGCGCTTGGAGCCCGCCTCCTCCACCGTCACCCGCAGCACGTTGGTGCGTCCCGGCAGCGTCACCCGGGGGAAGCGCACCTGGCCACCGTCGATGAACGCGGCCGTCGCCTCGCGCCACGAGGGCTCTCCGGCAAGCTGCACCTCCAGCTTCGCCCGGGCCAGCGTCACCGCGCGGCCCGAGGAGTCCGTGGCCACCGCCACCACGTCGTACTGGAAGCCCTCGGCCGCCGGGTCCGCATCATCCCCCTGCGCCAGCCGCTGGCCGTCCACCGGCTGCCCGAACACCACCGTCAGCTCGGACTCCACCGGCGGCGTTCCGCACGTACACCCCGCCACCCACAGCGCACACACCGCCAGAATCCACTGCCATCCCGCTCGATGCATGAGTGCCTCTCGCTGTACCCAGGCCGGCCCTCCCGGGCTCACGGCCCGAGCACCAGCACCTTCTTTTCCACCAGCAGCCTCACGAAGGAGACCGTGTCCTCACGGCATTGCGCTGGCTCCACCTCGAACTCCTCGCACAGCACTCCCACGATGTCGCCCACTGTGCGACACCCGTCGATGAGCTCGAGGATGCGCTCGGCCACCTCGGACGCCTCGCCGCGCTCGTCCTCGAGCGTGTGCAGGGTGTCGTCCGGGCCCACCGCCAACATCCGGTCCCCGACTCGCTGAACCCCCGCCTCCGGGTGCAGGCGCGGCACCGCCTCCAACACGTCTCCTCCGCGCGCGTTCACCAGGCTCCTCGACCCGCCAGCCTCGACGAAATGGGTGGGATGCTACCCGGTCACCCCACCCCGGGCCAGGAACGGCGCCCGCTCGCTGGCCCTGTTGTCGACCATTCAGGAACCGTTATGACGTGAGGTGCGCGCTGCCCGACACGGGGGCGCGGGGAGACAGGAAATTTATGAGCACGACGTCAGAGGGCCAGATGGTCCCCCAGCGGGGCTGGTGGAGCCGCAACTGGATATGGGCGGCGCCCGTGGGATGCATGGGGCTGCTGTTCTCCTGCTGCCTCCTGGGCTTCCTCCTCTTCGGCGCCACCACCTGGCAGTCCCTGCGGGGCTCGGGTGTCCTCGTCGACGGGGTGACCCAGGCGAAGCAGTCCCTGGAGGTGCGCGAGGCGCTCGGCGAGCCCATCGAGTCGAGCATGGTGCCCCAGCAGTACTCCATGCACTCCGGGACGGACGGAGGCTCGGCCCGCTTCGCGGTGGGCCTGAAGGGCCCCAAGGGCAGTGGCACCCTGTATGGCGAGGCCTACAAGAAAGGCGACGCGTGGACGTTCACCACCTTGAAGGTGGAGGTGCCGGATCACCCCGTCATCAACCTGCTCGGGCCCTCGTCCGAGCCGGCCCCGAAGACGATTCCCTTCGACCCCAAGTCGCTGCCGGACGTGGAGCCCCTGCCCGAGGACGAGGAGCCCGCTCCACCCGAACCCAAGCGGGGCAAGCAGGGCCAGGAGGACATCCAGCTCTGATCCATTCAACGCAGAAGGGGCGGCCGCGAGGAGTGTTCCCCCCGCTACCGCCCCTCCTGACTCCGAGCCGTGAGGCTCCGAGTGCCTAGCCCTTGGCCTTGTGGATGGCCTCGCGCAGCGCGGGCAGCACCTTGAAGAGGTCGTCCACCAGTCCGTAGTCGGCCACCTGGAAGATGGGGGCCTCGGGGTCCTTGTTGATGGCGACGATCGTCTTGGAGCTCTTCATGCCCGCGAGGTGCTGGATGGCTCCGCTGATGCCCGCAGCGATGTAGAGCTGCGGCGCCACCACCTTGCCCGTCTGGCCCACCTGCAGGTCGTTGGGCACCCAGCCGGCGTCGCACACCGCGCGCGAGGCGCCCACCGCGGCGCCCAGCTCGTCGGCCAGCGCCTCAATCTCCTTGAAGTCGCCCTTGGTGCCGCGACCACCGGAGACCACCACGCGCGCCTCGGTCAGCTCGGGACGCGCGCTCTTGACCTCCTTGAAGTCCACGAACTTCGTCTTGCCCGTCTCCACCTTGGGCGAGAAGGCCTTCACCTCGGCGGCACCCTGGCCCCCCGCGGCCGCGGGGAACTCGGTGGCGCGCAGCGTGAACACCTTCACCGGCGTGGTGAGCTTCACCTCGGCGAACACGTTGCCCGCCCACATGGGCCGGCTGAACGTCACGTCCGCGCCACCGCCGTTGAAGCCCATCACGTCCGTCGCCATGGCCGCCTGCAGGCGCGCCGCCACGCGGGGCATCAGGTCCTTGCCCTGCGCCGTGGACGCCATGCCCACGTAGTCGGCGCCAATGGACTTCGCCAGCTCGGCGATGGCCGGGGCGTACGTCTCGGCCAGGTAATTCTCGAACTCGGGCGCCGCGGCGGTGTGCACCGCCTTGGCTCCCAGGCCCGCCAGCTCCGTGGCCACCTTGGAGGGATCCTTGGAGAGCAGCACCAGGTGCAGCTCCGCGCCCGCCTTGTCGGCGAGCTGCTTGCCCGCGCTCACGGCATTCAGGCTCGCCTTGCGCAGGTTCCCGTCCGGCTGCTGCTCCGCAACGATGAGAACGATCGGCATGTTCAGCTCCAGATTCTCGAAGAAGAGGGGAACGGGCCCCGGTCAGACCGCCTTGGCCTCGTTGCGCAGCTTGTCCACCAACGTCGCCACGTCCGGCACCTTGATGCCGGCCTTGCGCGGAGGCGGAGAGGCCATCTTCAGCACCTGCACCTTCGGGGTGACGTCCACGCCCAGCTTGGCCGGGGTGAGCTCCTCGATGGGCTTGCTCTTGGCCTTCATGATGCCCGGCAGGCTCGCGTAGCGCGGCATGTTCAGGCGCAGGTCCGTGGTGACCACCGCGGGCAGCGTGCACTCGAGCGTGGCCAGCCCGTTGTCCACCTCGCGCACCACGCGCACGCTCTTGCCGTCCGGGCCCACCGTCAGCGCCGGCACCTTGTTCTTCTCCTGCTCGCTCTCCAGCGACTCCACCTTCGAGGCGAACGTGGCCTGGCCCCAGCCCAGGAACTCGGCCAGGTACTGGCCCACCTGGTTCTGGTCGTCATCGATGGCCTGCTTGCCAAGGATGACCATGTCCGGCTTCTCCTTCTCGGCCACCTTCTGCAGCAGCCCCGCCACGCCCATCTGATCCAACGGGCCCGTGTGGTTCACCCACACCGCGCGCGCGGCACCCATGGCCAGCGCGTGCCGCAGCTGCTCCTGCACTTCCTTGCCGCCGATGGAGACCACCACCACCTCGCCGCCATGCTTGGCCACGAGGCGCAGTCCCTCTTCGACACCAATCTCATCGAAGGGGTTGATCTTGTACTTCAGCCCCTCTTGCACGATGCCCGAGCCGTCCGGCTTCACCTTGATCTTGGACTCGGGGTCTTCCACGCGCTTGGCGGTGACGAGGATCTTCACGTCCTTCTCCTTAGAGCGGGTACTCCCAGAAATGGCGCAACAGGGCGCAGATTCATGACGCAACGCGCCGCGTCGCGGGGCGTTGATCTACGCATCAACACCCAGCGACGGCAACGGAGAAGCGTCTGCAGCGGACAGTTTTTCTTCCCTACTTGAACAGCTCGCGCGCGATCACGAGGCGCTGCACCTGGCTGGTGCCCTCGTAGATTTGAATGAGCTTGGCGTCGCGCATCAGCTTCTCCACCGGGTACTCCTTGATGTAGCCGTAGCCGCCGTAGACCTGCACGGCGTCGGTGGCGACCTTCATGGCCATGTCGGCGGCGAAGCACTTGGCGTAGGAGGACACGAGGGTGGGCTTCTGGCCCTCATCCAACAACCAGGCGCTCTGGTGGCACAGCAGGCGCGCGGCCTGGGTGTTCATGGCCATGTCGGCGAGCATGAACTGGATGCCCTGGTGCTCGCGGATGGCCTTGCCGAACGTCTTGCGCTGAGCGGAGTACTCCAGCGAGTACTCGAGCGCGGCGCGGGCGATGCCCACCGAGAGGATGGCGGTGACGGGACGGCTGTTGTCCAGCGTCTCCATGGCGATGCGCCAGCCCTCGCCCTCCTCGCCGATGCGGTTGGCCACCGGGACGCGCACGTCCTCGAAGGTGAGCGCCACGGTGTCGCTGGCGCGCTGGCCCATCTTGTTCTCGTGCTTGCCCACGGTGAGGCCCTTGGGACGGCCCTCCACCACGAAGCACGTAATCCCCTTGTGCTTCTTGGCCTTATCCACGGTGGCGAACACCGTGTACTGGTCCGCGTGGCCGCCGTTGGTGATGAAGCACTTGGAGCCGTTGAGGACGTAGTGGTCCCCATCGCGCACGGCGGTGGTGCTCATGTTGGCCACGTCCGAGCCCGCCTCCGGCTCGGTGAGGCAGAAGGAGGCCAGCTTGAACTTCTCGGTGAAGGGCCGCAGCAGCCGCTGCTTCTGCTCCTCGCTGGCGCCCACCATGATGGGCAGGTTGGCCAGGTCGTTGGCCGTGATGGAGGTGGCCATGCCGGCGCAGCCCCAGGCCAGCTCCTCGTAGGCCAGGAGCTGGTCCAGGTGCGACAGGCCCACGCCCCCGTACGCCTCGGGGAGGGCCATGTTCAGCAGGCCGTTCTCCCAGGCCGACATGATGATCTCCCGGGGGAACTGGGAGGTCTCGTCGTGGTGGGCCGCCTTGGGGCGGATGACCTCGCGGGCGAACTTGCGCGCCATCTCCTGCAGGGCACGCTGGGATTCGGTGAGCTGGAAGTCCATGGTTCCTCGCTGATGTGGGAGAGGGGACTACACGCCCCCTGATTCCAGAATCAACGAATACCCCGGACCGGAGAATTGTGCCAGCACACCGCACCCGCAAGGGGACTACGGCTTGGCGGACTTGGGCACCTTCTCCCAGTCGGCGAGGAACTTCTTGATGCCAATGTCGGTCAGCGGATGGTTGGCGAGCTGGGTGATGACGCTGTAGGGCAGCGTGGCCACGTCGGCGCCCATGCGAGCGGCCTGGAGCACGTGCACCGGGTTGCGGATGCTGGCCACCAGCACCTGCGTGGTGAAGTCGTAGTTCTGGTAGATCTCGATGATGTGGGCGATGAGCTCCATGCCGTCCTGGGAGATGTCATCCAGGCGGCCCACGAAGGGCGAGATGTAGGTGGCGCCGGCCTTGGCGGCCAGGAGCGCCTGGTTGGCGGAGAAGCAGAGGGTCACGTTGGTGCGGATGCCCTCGGAGGTGAGCGCCTTGACGGCCTTCATGCCCTCCACGCCCATGGGAATCTTCACCACGACGTTGTCGTGAATCTTGGCGAGCTGGCGGCCTTCCTTGATGAGCTCGGGAGCCTCGGCGGAGACGCACTCGGCGCTCACGGGGCCATCCACGATGGAGCAGATTTCGCGGATGGTCTCCTCCAGGCCGCGGCCCACCTTGGCCAGCAGCGACGGGTTGGTGGTGACACCATCCAGCACGCCCATATCGTGGGCCTTGCGGATCTCCGCGACGTCGGCGGTATCGATGAAGAACTTCATCTCGTCCACTCTCCGTTCAGGTCAGGCAGTGAGCCTGTGATGGAAAACGCGCGGAGGCAGGAGGTGCGCTCCCGTCTGCCCGCCGGGCGAGCAGGCGCGTAGCCGATGCCCCCCGGTGCGTCAAGCTGGCAGGCCCGGCCGGGTCCCGGAAGGAGGCTGGGTCAACCATGCCGGAATGCGTAGTACCCCTCGAGGACCGGCCGCCCTCCCCGCTGCGTCATGCCGAAGTGGCGCAGCACTTCCACGTCCCACAGTTCCTCGGACTCGAAGCGCAGGGCCTGGCCGGTGGGAAGCTCGAGCCTCGATGACCAGGTGGGAGCGGCGCTCGTGCTCGTAATCGTAGTGCACCTGCCGGATGCCGGCCCCCTTGAGGACGCAGTAGATCATCACCCGGATGGGCGCGGAGAGGGGAGATGCGAACGCCTGGATGAGCGGGCTGAGCGCTTCGCTCTCCGCGACGAGCTGCTCCAGAAGGTGTGGCGACAGGGGCCGCGACAGGCGCCGCTGATACTCCGCTTCGACGGCCTGCATCTCCCGCAGGTACCTGCG
Source organism: Archangium gephyra (assembly GCF_049060025.1). GTDB lineage: Bacteria > Myxococcota > Myxococcia > Myxococcales > Myxococcaceae > Archangium > Archangium gephyra_A. The sequence goes on along the minus strand of NZ_JBMEQQ010000002.1, from coordinate 9,087,625 downwards.
CGCCGCCTCCTCCGCATCCCCTTCGAGCGCCCACCCCACTCCGGCGGAGTCGAACAACTGCCTCAACGTTCGTGTCTGTTCTCCCTCCTGCGTCACGCTGCCTCCCCCCGCGGTTGAGTGTTGCCTTGCAAGAGCCAGCGGTTCCATTTGATGTTCTCGAGTAGCTCGCTGACCAGCAGCCCCGAGGCGGAGCGCCTGTCGTTCACCACGAACGACAGGGCGTCCTCACTGCGCGAGACCCAGATGACGGCATCCGCGTTGCCGGCCGTCAGGCCGTCCCGGCGCCAGGACTCGAAGCTGGCCGGGTCCCGATAGATGAAGACTTCGGCTGCGGGAGTGAGCGGGAAGAGCCGCTCGCTGCGGATGGGCAGGACCGGCCGACCAGGAACCTCGACCAGGGCATCCCTCCAGACGCTGCGAAGCCAACGAACCGTCAGGTCAATCTCCGTCCCGCTGGAAGCACCCTCCACCCAGAGGTCATCTCCGCCCATCATTCGATGCCGGTCCTTCCGTGGAACGCCTGCCGCCCTCGTTCCACCTCATAGTTCACGGGAGAGTAGAAGATGCGCTTGAGGCGGCCCCGACCTCCCGGCAGCGGCAGCAAATCCCCCCGGTCTCCGAAAGAGAAGATGTAGTGGAGCTTTTCCCTGGGCAAGAACAGCTTCACCGCGAGGTTGTGCTCGTCCTGCTCGTAACTCGTGAAGTAGGCCCCCACGGGATGGTGCGAGGCCGGAGGCTGGGTGGCCCTGAAATTCCAGGTGGGTTGGCTGCGGATGCCGTCAAAGCCCGCTTTGTTCGTGAAGTGATTCATGTGCGGAGGCTCGTGCAAGCACCGGACCGGGCAGTACCGGGGAGCAAGCAGGGCGGGGGCGCCGTCCCGTAGGCCCTCGAGCGTCTCGGGTGCAGGACGGATGGCGCCCGGAGTTGCCTCCAACAGCATCCCGCAGTGGGAAGCATGAATATCCGCCGGGCGAGCAGGCGCGTAGCCGATGCCCCCCGGTGCGTCAAGCTGGCAGGCCCGGCCGGGCTGGGGGTACAAGGGCGCTCCATGGCCCGCGCCTCTCGAAGCACCGCCCGGAAGCCCCGCCTCCGCGCCATTCTCGGACACGCCACGCCCGCTCCCACGCCCTCCCCCGCCGCTCAGGATGAGCGCGAGGCCACGCTCACCTATGCGCGCAGCGTGCTTGAGGCCGAGGCCCAGGCCATCCTCGGGCTGATGGGGCGACTGGACGGCTCCTTCCTGCGAGCGCTCGAGCTGGTGCGCGACTCGGTGCAGACGGTGGTGACGGGCGTGGGCAAGGCGGGGCTGATCGGCCAGAAGCTGTCGGCCACGCTGGCCTCCACGGGCATCCGCTCCGTCTTCCTGCACCCCACCGAGGCCGTGCACGGAGACCTGGGCCGGGTGGGCCGCGGCGACGTCATCCTCGCCCTGTCCAACAGCGGCACCACCGAGGAGCTGGTGCGGCTGCTGCCCTCCTTCAAGCGGCTGGGCGTCCCCGTCATCGCGATGACCGGTGACGCGGAGAGCCCGCTGGCGCGCGGCGCGGACGTGGTGCTGGACATCGGCCGGATTGAGGAGGCCTGCCCCATGGGCATGGTGCCCACCGCCTCCACCGCGGCGCTGCACGCCATGGGCGACGCGCTGGCCATGGCGGTGCTGCGCGCCCGGCCCTTCGGCTCGGCCGAGTACGCCCTGCTCCACCCGGGCGGGAAGATTGGCCGCTCCGTCATGCGCGTCTTCGAGCTGATGCGCTCGGGCCCCGCCAACCCCGTGGTGCGCGACAGCGCGAAGCTCTCCGAGGCCGTGGTGGTGATGACCAACACCCCGGGCCGGCCCGGTGCCACCAACGTGGTGGACCGGCAGGGACGGCTGGTGGGCATCTTCACGGACGGAGATTTGCGCCGGCTCGTCGAGCAGGGGCGGACGAGCTTCGACGTGCCCATCCGCGACGTCATGGGCAAGCGGCCCCGGTGCGTGGGCCCCGAGGTGCTGGTGCTCCAGGCCACCAAGCTGATGCGCGAGTTCCGCGTGGACCAGCTCCCCGTGGTCGACGCCGAGGGCAAGGCCGTGGGCCTGCTCGATGTGCAGGACCTGCTCGCCGCGCGCTACTTCTGAGAATCTTCCAGCGCCATCATCCCCGCGCCGGAGCCCGCGCCCCCCTCGGGGACTTCACTTGTTGACAGAGTCTTCTCGTACGCGGAGTGTTGGAGCCCCAGCCGCTGGTGGCTGGCGATTCCTTGGAGTCACTCCATGACGAAGAAGAACCTGATGGTGGTGGCCGTGTTCGTCGTTGGCCTGCTGGGTGGCGGTACGGCGGCGATGGCGCTGTCGAGCCTCTGACATGGCGCCCTGCCCGATCGACTTCACCTGCCGCGATGAGCGCGGCCGTTGCATTCCCTGCCCGGAGTGGTGAACCCGGAGTAAGGCGCTGGGAGCCCGAGACGTGGGGCTCCCGCCGCCACCCACCTGTTCGCGGATGGCGCGCTACTGGGACGGTGGCGGGGACGCGTGCTCGGAGGGCTGCGCCGTGGGCCTGACTGGCTGCGTCAGCAGCGCACGGGCGGCGATCTCCGTGAGCGTGTAGAGGATGAAGGCGTCCTGGTCGTCGATGGGGCGCTCGTCCTGCAGGGCGTGGATCTTCTTCCGCCGCTCGTTGAGGGCCGAGAAGATGTTGTCCTCGAAGCGGCCAATGAGCCGGGACTGGCGGCAGGCCCCCACCAGCTCGCCCAGCGTCGCGCGGCCCACGTCCTTGCCCCCCACGCTCGTCACGGGCGGCTCATGGGCGGCCAACAGCCCGCGCAGCATCCGCTCGCAGCAACGCGCGCACGCCACCACCACCTTCTGCGGCTGGCGTTCCTCGAGCGCCAGACGGGCCGAGGCCAGCTCCTGCAACAACTCCAGATCATCGGTCTGCCAGGTGAACAGCGACACGGGCAGGGCGAGGGTATCGGTCCCCTGGGAGGTGAGGGTGAGCTGCGGGCCGTGCTGCTCGTCCACCACGTCCAGGAAGCCGAGCGCCACCAGCTTGCGCAGCCGCAGGTTGAGGTCCCTCGCACCAATGGCCATGTCGTTGATCATCACCGCCGCCACATCGCTGCCACTCTGGGCCACCAACTGCAGCACCCGGTAGTCGAGCGTATCGAGCGGCGTGCGGGTGGGCGGCAGGGTCCCGGCCTCGCCGAGCTCGCTCCGCGCGGAGAGCACCTCCTTCGGGTCGAAGCCCACCAGCCAGCTCTGCTGGTGCAGCACCAGCGGCAACAGCCCTACCGCCACCACCGAGAGCAGCAGATCGGCCCACAGGCTCGGCAGGGCGAAGCGCTCGGGCCAGGCGACGAGCAGGAAGCCGTCGAGCGCCACCAGTGCCTGGAAGAGGCTGCAGAAGACAGGATAGACACGCAGCGCGGCGCGGTGCTGGTACACCGACACCTCGGTGAGGCCCAACCGCACCAGCACCAGCAACGCGGGGTAGGCGCCCGCGAACACGAACAGCCCGCCCAGCCTCACCAGCAGCCGCACCTGCGCCAGCGCCGAGGCCTCTACCCAACCTGGAAAGGTGAGCCGGGCCACCACCGGCGTCGCCACGCCCAGCGCAACCCCCGCCAGGATGACCACGGCCCGCCTGTCACGCAGGGCTCCCAGCTCCAGATGCTTGCGTCCGGCGTTCGCCATGGCCGCACAGCATAACCCCAGGAAGGGACGTCTCTCCCCTCCCCTACTCCCGAGCAGCAGCCGCGGCGGCCTCAGAACGGCGCGGAGCTTTCGAGCTCGATGCGCGCGCTCGTGTGCGGATGGTTGAACGACAGGGCCTCGGCGTGGAGCATCAGGCGCGTGTCGTCACGGCCGTACAGCCGGTCGCCGGTGATCGGCGCGCCGAGGCCGAGCGGGTGCGCGACATGGACGCGAAGCTGGTGCGGCAGCCAGGTGCGGGGCCAGAGCGACACCCGGGTCCGGGGGCCGCTCCGATGAGTGACACACCAATCGGTGATGGCGCGCTTGCCGTGGAGCGGGTCGACGAGCTGGCGGCGACGGTCCTCCCGGTCCGCCCGCAGCGGCAGCTCGATGACGCCCTGCTCGCCAGCGACGTGCCCCTCGAGCCATGCGACGAAGCGCCTGTCGGCCTCGCGCCGCGCGAACTGCCGCTGGAGCGCCGCGTGGGTCGCCGCGTCCCTGGCCAGGAGCAGCAGCCCGGAGGTCTCGGGTTCGAGGGCATGCACGACGAGCAGTCCGGACGCGTGCCGCCGCGAACGGACGAGCACCGAGTCACGTGACGGCTCGTGGCGGCCGGGGACCGAGAGAAGACCGGGAGGCTTGTCCACGACGAGCACCCACGCGTCCTCGTACACGAGCCGTAGCGCATCCGCCGGGCCCGGTGCCGCGCCGGGGAGCGGCGCCAGATCGACGGACAACCCCTCGAGCATGTACGGCAGGACGCCGCCGCACTTGCTACGGCATGCCGGGTAGTACACCCCCGCGTGCCGTCCTCCCGTGAGGGGCGGCGCCCCCCACCAGAACTCGGCGAGCGCCAGGGGCCGCAGGCCGTGACGGTAGGCCTGAGCGAGCAGCTTCGGTGCGGCACAGTCGCCCGCGCCTCCCGGCGGCGGCTCGGGCGCGAAGAGCGTTGCCAGGAGCCGGCTCTCGCCGCGCGCATTCGGGATGACGTAGCTCTCGGCGATCTGCCGCCACAGTTGCCGCGAGCGCTCGGCGCGCAGGTGCTCGATCCCGGCGCGTTGCGTGTCGAGCGCTCGCAAGGCCGAAACCAGAACCTCACGCTCCTGCTGGTGCGCCACCTCCAACCGCTGGCGTTCAGCGGCGTCAGCCCGGCTCTCCTGCTCGAGCGCGTGAAGCGCCGCACGGCGCTCGTCGTCTCCGGCCTCTCCGTTGGCCAGGCGCTGGCGCGCATCGTGCCGGAAGCCACGGTTCACCTCATGGCGCGCTCGCATCCCGGCGATGGCCGTACCGTGGCGCTCGGTCATGTCCGCGAGGCTCGCTCGGAGCGCGACGGGCTCCGCCCCCTCGGCCAGCAGGGCATGGCGCGCACCGAGCGCTCGCAACTCCGCCTCACCAGCGGGCAGGAACGCGTCGCGCGCGATGGGGTCGAAGAGCGGCGGCGCGAACCCGTCGACCTGCCAGCGGCCATCGAGCATGCCCGAGAACCCACGGAGGTAGCCGACGCGGCCATCCGGAGCCGCGACGACCAGCACCCCGAACATCTTGCCCTGGCCGGGCGCGTCGAGGGCTCCGAGGTCTATCCCGCTGACGAGGCCACCGTGGAGCAGGAACCGTTGCAGCTCCTCGGCGGCCCGGCGAGCCAGGGCATGCGGCGGGCCGTGAGCGAACGGGTCCGTGAGCCGCACCGGCACCTTGGCCGCGGCCGGCTGCGGCTCGAAGTACGTCACAGGAGGGCCAGGAAGAGACACGGGAGCCAGAGTGTAGCGCCGCCGCCGCCGCAAGGCTCATGACCCCAAGCCCGCCGTTCCCCAACGACGTCCCGCCACTCACTGCCCGATCGATTGGGGCAGCGGTTGGGGGAGCATGGAGGTCGTGTAGCACTTCCCCTGGTACTCGTAGAGTTCCTCCGGGCACGGGGCCTTCAGCTCGTGGGGCACCCAGCAGGCGCCCATGATCTCCACCTCGATACGCGGCGTGCACGGAGGGCGCTTCTGCCCTTTGTAGGGCTTGCGCGGAAAAGGATGGGCGAGGACCAGTGGCCCTCCGTCCGCGGGAGCCCTGAGCGAATGGCCCGTGAGAGGTATCATGGTGTCCGTCGGCACCTCTTCGCTCACGGACGCTGGCGAGGCTCTCGCCAAACGGTCCGGGCCGTCCGCCGGTGGGGACAGGGGCGCCTGCCAGAGCAGGGCGAAGACCAGGGCACACAACGCGGCGGCGCCAGCCAGCGCCAGCCCCAGGCGCCACCGGGAGCGAGGTTCATCGTAGACGGGGAAGGCGTCGGCCATGCGCTTCACGCCCTCGTGCACATCCTCGAACACGCACACCAACTCCTCCATGGACTGCCTCTCGGGGTCCATGGACCTGGGGGAGTGCTCCACCTCCAGGACGAGGTAGCTGGGGGAAGCCGAGGAGATGCAGCGCACCCGCCAGTCCGGCAGCGGCGCCGAGCCGTCCTCGGTGGGTCTGAACACCAGGGCCGTCACCCCGCTCGTCTCGTGCGTGGCCCGGTAGAGCTCGCCGCGGCTGTGCTCGTCCTGCGGCACCTGCTCGTGGAGCTGGTACGGCCCCACCTGCTCCACATCCTCCCTGCTCACCTCGGACTTCTTCTCCTCGTCCACGCGTGCTCCTCGTTGGCCTCTCCACCTGCGCGAGGCCCGAGGCGCTTGTTTGCACCGGGCCCAACTCCCGCTCCAGGACGTGCACGGTGGCCCCGAGAAGCCCTACTACTCACTACGTCAGCGAATCGGTTTTACGACGACGTGGAGGAGGAAGACGAAGACCCCGCTCCGTGAGCGAGGCCACCGCAGGGGCTCACCGCGCCTCGATCAGCATCGGCAAGCCGTTGCTCACTCCGAGGGTGCCGAACATGTCGAACCGCGGCACGTGGCCGGGCTTCAGGCGCAGCTTGAAGCGGCGTGCGAGCATGGCCGCCATCACGTGTGTCTCGAGCAGGGAGAAGTTGTTGCCCAGGCAGATGCGCGGTCCGATGGCGAACGGGTGATAGGCGTGAGCATGGCGTGCCGCCTCGCGCTCGGGCAACCACCGGTCGGGATCGAAGCGCTCCGGCTCGTCCCAGAAGCCTGGGTGCCGGTGGGTGGCGTAGGCGAAGACAATCGTCCTCGTGCCGGCCGGGATGCGGACCCCATCGAGCTCGTCATCGGCAACGGCGTCACGGGCGTACATCGGCGCGGCCGGATAGAGCCGGAGGACCTCCTTCACGACCTGGAGGGTGTACGGAAGCCGCTTCAAATCATTGAGCGTCGGAGGCGCGTCGCCCACCAGCACCGAGTCCAGCTCGGCATGCAGCCGCCGCTCCACCTCCGGGTTCTGGGACAGCGCGTACCACAAGAACGAGAGCGTCCGTGCCGTGGTCTCATGCCCCGCGGCGAACATGGTCAGGCCGTTGTCCACGAGGAGCTGCTCCGCCATGAACGTCCCCGTCTCCTCGTCCTTGGTCGTCATCATCTTCGTCAGCAGGTCATCCGGCCACTGCTCGGTGGGGATGGCCCGGCGCCGCTCGATGAGCTCGCGGATGTAGGCCGTCACGAGCTTCTTGGACCGGCGGAACCGCAGGTTCCCGGGAGTGGGCACCCAGTGCGGCACCTGGACGGGACGCATCTGCATGCCCGAGATGTGGGAAACCATCGTCTCGATCGAGTTCTTGATCCGCTGCAGGGTCTCGCCCGAGTCGGTGCTGAAGACCGAGTGGAGGATGACGGAGGCGGTGACCTGCATCATCTCATCGAGCATCTCGACGGGACGGCCGGAGCCCTGGTGCCGCGACCGCCAGCGCTCGATGAGCTGCTGCGTGTCGGAGAGGAAGATGGGGAAGAACTTCTCCACGCCGCGAGGGGTGAAGAACGGCGCCATGAGTCTGCGCTGTCGGCGCCAGTCATCCCCGGTGGCGGTGACGATGCCGTGGCCGAGCAGCAGCTCTCGGAGGACGTCGTAGCTCTCGCCCTTGTCGTAGCTCTCGCGGCCCGTGACGTTGATGTGGCGCACGTGGTCCGGGTGGGTCACCAACAGGAGCGACTGCGCACCCATCCGGAGGCGGATCAGATCTCCGTGCTGGCGCCAGGTACTCATCAGCCAGCCGAGGAACCCCTCTCGCCGGACGGCCTTGAGCATCTCGAAGGTGGAGGGAGCGTACTCGGTGAGGGTCCGGGGCGTGTCGATGGAGGGGGCCGTATTCATGGTCATGGAATCCTGGGTCAGGCCGGGGTCAAAAGGGAATCCTGAGTCTCCGCTCCCGCCAGGGATACAGGTAGACGCGCGGCGCGCTACAGCTTGACCGGCAGCTTTTTCGGCCCGCGCATGAGGACGCCCGTGCGCCACTTCAGCGACTCCGCTGGCGTGGCCAGGCGCAGGTTGGGAAACCGGTTCACCAGCGTCTGGATGGCGATCTGTCCTTCCAGCCGCGCCAGCGGTGCCCCCAGGCAGTAGTGGATGCCCAACCCGAAGGACACGTGCTTGTTCGGCTCGCGGCCCAGGTCGAGCGTGTTCGGGTCCTTGAACTGGCGCTCGTCCCGGTTGGCCGAGGCGAGCACGGCGAAGACCAGGTCTCCACGCGGAATCGTCACCCCACTCACGGTGATGTCCTCTCGCGCGATGCGCTCGGTGGAGATCTCCACCGGGCTCGCGTAGCGCAGGAGCTCCTCGACCGCCGGCTCGATGAGGGCGGGCTCCTTCCTCAGCCGCTCCAACTGCTCGGGGTGCTGGAGCAGGGCGAGCGTGCCGCCGGAGATCAGGTTCACCGTGGTCTCGTGCCCGGCCACCAGCAGGAGGAACGCCATGCTGACCAGCTCGTCCGGGGTCAGCTTGTCGCCCGCCTCCTCCGCCTGGATGAGCGCCGAGAGCAGGTCGTCTCCCAGGGACGTGCGCCGCTGCGCGATGAGCTTGCGCAGGTAGCGGGTGAACATCACCACGCTCGGGATGGAGAGCAGCACGTCCGTCATGTCCGTATTCGAGACGAGCCGGTTGGACCAGTGCTGGAACTTCCGGTAGTCGCCCGGGGGGACGCCCAGCATCTCGGCGATGATGGTCACGGGCAGCAGGAAGGCGTACTCCGCGACGAGGTCCATGGAGCCCTTGCGCGCGGCCGCGTCCAGCAGCTCGTCCGACAGGGTCTGGACACGCGAGCGCAGCCGCTCGATCAGCCGCGGCGTGAAGGCCTTGTGGACGAGCGCGCGCAGCCGGGTGTGGTCCGGCGGATCCCGGCTCAGCATGTTCTGCACCAGCGGCGTGAAGAACTTGAAGAACCAGGGCAGCTTCGCCTGCTGCTCCGGAGTCATGCTGCCGAGGCGATCCTTGCTGATGCCTCCGTGCTTCAACACCTGGGCGACGTCTTCGTAGCGCGTCACCAGCCAGCCCACCTCGTTGCCCGGGACCTTGATGCGGAAGACGGGCGCCTCCTCGCGCAAGCGCGCGTAGACGGGGAACGGGTTGGACTTGAAGCGCTGCGACTTGAACTCCGGCTGCGGCAGGGTCTGCATGAAGAGCCTCCCGCGGGAGGATCTAACACGGCCCGGACAGGCTCGCGGAGGCGCATGCGGAGACGGGTCCCGCGAATGCACCCACGCGCTGCTGCCGCCGGACGCGCTCGGCCGGGGCGCGCAGGCCCGCCTCGTCCAGGTGCCGGGCCGCCCAGGCGCTCGCCGCGTCCAGGTGGGGGACGATGGTGTAGGGCACGGGCGGCGGCCTGAAGTGGAAGATGACGCTCATCGTCAGCACCACCGTGGGCGAGGTGATGACGTAGGCGAGCCCCAGCAGCGACTGGCGCATCAACGCCGCGTTCGCCTCGAGCCACTCCACGTGCCGCTGCCGCTGCTCGCTCGACAGGAGCCACAGGGCGCGCAGGTCGAAGATGCAGAGGTGGCGCTCCCCCCGCTGCAAATATTGAGTGGACCTGTCGAGGTAGGCCTCGAACTCCTGGCGCGAGGGCTCGCCGGTGAGACGCACGCCCAGCAGAGGCCATTGAGAGTCGTCGAAGATGAAGGGGGCCGCGCGATTCATGGGACCCAAGATGTGGAGGCGGTCCCCTTCTTCAGCAAGGTGCGCGCGTGTGTTTTGCCCTACCCGAGGGGTCGGGCACCGTCTCAACGCACTTCTTCAACCGCTCTGCAGCGTCATTACCGCACCGGCGCGGGCTCAGCTCCTCGCGCGCCGGCAGGCCTCACGGCCCCAGCAACGGGGACTAGCGGGTGGAGGCAATCACCACCAGGCCCGAGGCAACACGGATGGCCTCATCCACCTGATAGGGCATTCGTCCGAGGGACTCGGCATCGAGCTCGTCCCCCTCGATGCTCCAGGAGCCATTGACCGGGGCCGAGATCGGGAGGAGAGAAGGAGGGAGCAGGGCCCGTGCGACATCCTCGGGCAGTTCCAGTGTCGCGGCCTGTGCGGAGGCCCCGCCTTGTGGCTCGAGCGCCTTCAATCCCTCAGCATCGAGCTCGAGGTACACATACGCCACGGAGTCAGAGGGACCCAGGCCCTCACCGCCCCTGGGCAGCACGGCCAGACGGCCCGCACGTGTCCCACTCGGCAGATTGATGACCTTTCCGAGGATTGAGAGATCAGTCCGGATGTCCCTGGAGGCTGGTTTCGCCTGGGTCACTGGAGGGCGCGTTCGGTCGCAGCCGTCACATGCATTGAGCAGCGCCGCGCAGCCCAGGAGAAGAAGACGGGATGACCGTTTCAACATCATCGCTCCTGTCACCTGCGCGCGTCCTCGGGAGCCGTGGTGCGACCGGCTCCTGAGCCTACATGGCGTTGTTGGAGCTACTGGCTCAGCTTGGCCTGCAGCGAGGCGCGGGCCGCGTAGTCCGGCGCCGAGGCGGCCAGCTTCGTCCAGAGCGCCTTCGCGCCCTTGGCGTCGCCCTTGGCCTTCAGCGTCTCGCCGAGCTGATCCACCGCCGCCGGGTCAGAGCCCACCGCCACGCCCCACACCCGGTCCGCCGTGGGCTTGCCCAACCCCACCAGCGTCCACGCCAGGCCTGCCTTCACCCGCCCGTCCGGCCGCAGCGGCATCACCTGCCGGTACGCCGCCAGCGCCTCGTCATAGCGGCCCTTCGACAGCAACTCCTCGCCCTGCTCCACCGTCTGCGTGAGCTGGGCCTCGAGCTTCCGGCGTGCGCTCGACGTTCTGCATCGCCTGCATCGTCTCTTGCGAGAGCGTCGGCGCCGAGTCACCCCCACCCGCCATGGGGCCAGCCTGGCCGCCACCGCGCGGGCCACCACCGCCCGCCATCGGCCCCTGCGCCATCATCGGGTTGGGCGACAGGTTCAGCTTGGAGGCCCGGATGTTCCGGTCCTCCGCGCGCGAGGCCTGCCACTTCTTCATGCCTCCGGCCTTCACCGCCTCGTCCGTCATGCGGCCCAGCTTGCGCGCCAGCGCCGCTCTCGGGGAGTCCGGGTTCGCCGCCAGGAAGGCCTCGAAGCCCTCGTGCGCGGCCTGCAGCGCCTTCAGGTCCTCGCCCTTCGTCTCGTACAGCAGCGCCGAGCGCCCGAAGAGCGCGTCCGCGTACGTGGGCGCCACTTCCAGCACCCGCTCGTACGTCTTCAGCGCTCCCGCCGCGTCTCCGGAGAGGAAGAGCGCGTTGCCGCGCATCGCCTCCACCTCCAGCACCGGCTCCAGCGCCGCGCGCGCACAGGCCGCCGCGCCCGCCGTGTCACCCTTCTTCGCGCGCTCCACCGCCGCCGCCGCCATCTCCTCCACCGGAGACATCGCCGAGAAGCCGCACTTCGCCTCCGTGGGGCTCTGCACCGGCGTCTTGCCCAGCTTCTTGCGCTGCGCCAGGAAGAGCTCGCGCGCGGCCTTCCCCTTCTCCTCCGCCTGCAGGAAGTAGGGGATGGCGTCCGCCGCACGGCCGTTCGTGTAGTAGAGCTTGCCCAGCGACGAGGCGATCTCGAACGTCTTCTCCCGCTCGCGCAGGCCCTGCATGCTGTCGAGCTGCTCGAGCAGCTCCGCCGCACTGGGAGGCGCCCGGCCCGTCATCGGCGGGTGCCCGTCCGGCATCTGTCCCGGGGCCGCGGCATTCGAGGCCGCCGCTCCCGAGCCGAAATCGGGGTGGCCCGCGGGCATGCCCGGGGAGGAGGCGGCCGGACGCTGGGTCTCCGAGCCGAGGGGCGGGTGACCAGCGGGCAGATTGGTGGGCTCGGCGGCGAGCAGGGCCGCGGCCGTCAGGGCGAGAGAGAGGGTCATCACTCGGTTACCGGGAGAAGGGTTTCGGGCCACTGGGTGGCCGCGCACCGGCGCACATCTTGGGGAGCGAGCTGGGTGAGCAGCTCTACCACCGTCATGCCCAGCACGGGGTGCTCCGCATCGGGAGCGAGCTCGGAGAGCGGCTCCAGGGCGAAACGGCGTTTGTGCAGCTCGAGGTGGGGCACCTGGAGGTTGGGGTCCGCCACCACTTCGCAGTCCCAGAGCAGGATGTCCAGGTCGATGGGACGGGGTCCCCAGCGCTGGCCCCCGGGCTCGCGGCCCAGGTCGCGCTCTATCTGCTTGAGGATGCAGAGCAGCCGTTGGGGCGGCAGCGAGCACTCCAACGCGACGACGGCGTTGAGGTAGTGCGGCTGGGGCGGACCCACGGGCGCACTCTCGAAGAGAGACGAGCAGCGCAGGACGGCCACTGCATCGATACGGGACATCGCCTCCAGGGCGGAGACGAGTTGGGCTTCGCGGTCTCCCACATTGGAGCCCAGCCCTACATAGACGGTGGCGCTCAAGGCCCCATCTCAACAGGGTTGGCCAGGGTGCCGATTCCCTCCAGCTCCACTTCCACCAGGTCCCCGGCCACCAGCCGGCCCACGCCCGAGGGCGTCCCCGTGCTCACCAGGTCGCCCGGCAGGAGGGTCATGATGTGGGAGATGAAGGACACCAGCCTGGCGGGGCTGAAGACCATGTCGGAGGTGCGGCTGTCCTGTCGCACCTGTCCATTCACCCGGCAGAGGATGCGCAGGTCCGCCGCGGACAGGCCGGTGACAATCCACGGCCCGGCGCAGGCGAAGGTGTCGTAGCTCTTGGCGCGGGTGTGCTGAATCTCGCGGCGCTGGATGTCTCGGGCCGTCACGTCGTTGATGCAGGTGAGGCCCCAGATGGCGCGGGCGGCGGTGGCCTCGTCGGCGTTCTTCAGGCGCTCGCCGATGACGAGCCCCAGCTCCGCCTCGTAGTGCACCTCCTGGCTCGCCTGGGGAATCTGGATGGGCGAGCGGTGCGCGTTGAGCGCGGTGGAGGGCTTCATGAAGATGAGGGGCTCGGGAGGGACGGGCTTGCCCATCTCCTCGGCGTGCTTGCGGTAGTTCTGCCCGATGCACACCACCTTGGAGGCCTCCGAGGGCACCAGCAGCGACACCGCGCCGAGTGCCACGCGCTGGCCCGTGGCCTCTCTGCCGGCCCACGGCGCGCCGGAGAGCACCACCACCTCTTCACCCTCGATGCGGCCGTGGTGCGCACGGCCTTCCTGCTGGAAACGGCAATAACGCGTCGTCATGACGTCCTCTGGAAGCCGAGCACGTCGGCCATGTCGTAGAGCCCCGGCGAGCGGCCCGTCACCCAGCGGGCGGCCCGCAACGCCCCCAGGCCGAACTGGTCCCGGTGGGTGGCCCGGTGGGTGAGCTCGATGCGCTCGCCCTCGCCGAAGAAGTACACGGTGTGCTCGCCCACGACGTCCCCGCCGCGCAGCGTCTGCACCCCGATCTCCTGCTTCGGGCGCGCGCCAATCTGTCCCTGCCGGGCGAAGGTCAGGTCCTCCTGGCCCCGCCCCAGCGCAGAGGCGAGCACCTCGGCCAGCTTCAGCGCCGTGCCCGAGGGGGCGTCCTTCTTCATGCGGTGGTGCGCCTCGAGCACCTCCACGTCGTAGCCCTCGCCCAGCACGCGGGCGAGCTCGGCGGCCATGCGGATGACCACGTTCACGCCCACGGAGGTGTTGGGGGCCAGCACCACGGGGATGGAGCTGGCGCTGGCGGCCAGCTCGGCGCGGGACTCGGGGGTGAAGCCCGTGGAGCCGATGACCATGGCCACGCCGCGCTCGGCGCACTGGCGCGCGTGGGCCACGCTGGCCTCCGCGCTGGTGAAGTCGATGACCACCTGGGCTCGCGCGGTGTCGAGCACCCGGCCGAGGTCCTCGCCTCCGGAGACACCGAGGGCCTCCAGGCGAGAGAGCTGGCGCGCGGTGGCTCCGGCCAGCTCCAGGTCCTTGGACTCACGGACGAGGCGCAGCAGCGTGCCGCCCATGCGGCCGGTGACTCCAGTGATGACGGTGCGGATCATGGTGTCCTCGAAACCCTCACCCCGGCCCTCTCCCGGAGGGAGAGGGGATGTGTTGGCCCTCTGTCCACAGTGAGTGGTCCACAGTGCTCCACTCCCTCTCCCCTCGGGAGAGGGCCGGGGTGAGGGTGTCACGCATCCCGGGTTCAGCCCTGGACGAGGCCCAGCTTGCGCAGCTCGGCCTCCAGCTTCTTCGCGTTGGGCTCGGACATGGGGACGAGCGGCAGGCGCAGCTCCGGTCCGAACAGTCCCAGCTTGTGCAGCGCCCACTTCACGGGAATCGGATTGGACTCGATGAACAGCAGCCGGTGCAGCTCGTTCATCCGCACCTGGAGATCCCGCGCCTTCGCCAGGTCACCGGCGCGAGCGGCGGCCACCAGGTCCGCCATCATCCGCGGGGCCACGTTGGAGGACACGGAGATGACGCCCTTGCCGCCGCAGGCGATGAAGGGCAGCACGGTGAAGTCATCACCGGACAGGAGCGTCAGCCGCTCGCCGCACTTCTCCACCAGGTCCACCGCGCGGACCAGGTTGCCCGTGGCCTCCTTGAGGGCCACCACCTCGGGGAAGTCGCACAGCCGCAGCGCCGTCTCCGGCAGCAGGTCCACGCCCGTCCGGCCCGGCACGTTGTAGGCGATGATGGGGAAGCCGGGGTGCGCCTTGGCCACCGCCCGGAAGTGCTCCACCAGGCCCGCCTGGGTCGGCTTGTTGTAGTACGGCGTGACGATGAGCGTGCCCTCCGCGCCGGCCTCGCGGGCGCGCTTCACGTTCTCGATCGTCTCCGCCGTGCTGTTGGAGCCCGCGCCGGCCACCACCGGCACCCGGCCCGCCGCCTCCTCCACCGCCACGCGGATGGTGCGGAAGCGCTCCTCGGCGGACATCGTCACCGCCTCGCCCGTCGTGCCCACGGGGATGAGCACGTTCGTGCCGCCGGCGATCTGCTGCCGGACGAGCGCACGGTAGGAAGCCTCATCGAACGCTCCCTCCCGGAAGGGGGTGGCGAGCGCGGTCATCGAGCCTTCGAAAGTCCTCATACCGCGGCTTATATGTTCAGGGCCGCTCGCCGCGCCAGAGGTCCTCGACGCTCTCCCGCTCGCGCACCACCCGCCAGGCGTCGCCGTCCACCAGCACCTCGGCCGGCCGGGGCCGGGAGTTGTAGTTGGAGGCCATACTCATGCCGTAGGCCCCGGCGGTCATCATCGCGAACAGCTCGCCCTGCCTGGGCAGCACCAGCTTGCGTTGACGGGCCAACACGTCGGTGGACTCGCACACGGGCCCGACCACGTCCACCTCCACCTCCTTGCCGCGCCGCTGCACCAGCGGCTGCAGCCCGTGGTGGGCGTCGTAGAGGGCGGGGCGCATCAGGTCGTTCATGCCCGCGTCCACCACCACGAACTGGCGGGCCGGCGTCTCCTTGCGGAAGAGCACGCGGGTGACGAGCACGCCCGCATTGCCCACCAGCAGGCGGCCCGGCTCGAAGATGAGGGTGGCGCCGGTGTCACCCGCCGCCGCGATGGCCGTGCGCGCGTACTCGGCGGGCGTGGGGGGCGTCTCCTCGGTGTAGGTGATGCCCAGGCCGCCGCCGATGTCCAGGTACTGCAGCGCGTGCCCCTGGGCCTTCAGCTCCTGGTAGAGCCCGGCCATCTTGGTGAGCGCGGACTTGAAGGGCGCGGTGCGCGTAATCTGGGAGCCGATGTGGCAGTCCAACCCCACCGCCCGCAGGCCCTTCATCTTCTTGGCGCGGGCGTAGAGGGCCGCCGTGTCCTCGAAGGGGACGCCGAACTTGGACGTCTTCAGGCCGGTGGAGATGTGACGGTGGGTGCGTGCGTCCACGTTGGGATTCACACGCAAGGCGAAGGGCGCGCGCTTGCCCTGGGCACGGCCCACGGCGTCGAGCAGCTCCAGTTCCTCGGGGCTCTCCACGTTGAAGAAGAGGATGCCGGCGGCGAGGGCCTGGGCCATCTCATCGGCCGTCTTCCCCACGCCGGCGAACACCGTCTTGCCGGGCTGGCCACCGGCCGCCTTCACGCGGGCCAGCTCACCGCCGGAGACGATGTCGAAACCACTGCCCTCCTCGGCCAGCAGGCGCAGCACCGCGAGGGTGGAGTTGGCCTTCACCGCGTAGCACACCAGGTGCGGGTGCGAGCCGAAGGCCTCCGCCACCACCCGGAAGTGCCGGCGCAGCGTGGCGGCGGAGTAGACGTAGACAGGGGTGCCCACCGCATCGGCGATGGCCGACAGGGGCACGTCCTCGGCGTGCAGGACACGCTTGCGATAGCTGAAGTGATTCACGGCGTCCCAGCGTCAGGGAGAGAAGTCGGAGGCGGAGACGGCTGCTGCGTCTCCGGGGGGGGCGCGGGCGGACGGGGCGGCCCCTTGATACCGCAGGCCGCCGCACCCGACACCCCGAGCACTGCGATGAGACAGCGAAACCGCCGCATCGGCCTTCCTAGAAGCGGATGCCGAGCGTGCCGCGGATGGCGTGGGACGTGGCCAGCTCCACCCGGGCGTTCGGGTCCGACTCGTTCAGACCGGCGAGCGGGAAGAGCACGGACCAGTCCACGCGCGCCACGAACCCATCCTCCGTCTCGTAGCGGGCGCCCACGTTCGTCTCGATGCCCAGCATCCGGTCCGTGAAGGACGGCGTGGACTCGGCGTAGAGGGACTGCGAGTAGATGGCGCTGCCGAAGAGATCGAAGCCCTGCGTCAGCGTGTAGCGGACGGTCGGCTTGACGTAGACGGCGTCGGTGACGGTGCCCACCAGCTCGCGCCAGAGGATGTTGTCCACGCGGTAGGCACGGTTGAAGCGGAAGTTGCGGATGGCGTTGTCACGGCAGCCGCCGGTGCCGCAGAAGAACTGCGGACCCTCCACGTCACCCGGCTGGGCGGAGCCGCCCGGCCCCGTGCCCGGCTGGCCCGGGTAGGCGCCGAAGCCCGGCGCCCGGTCACCCGAGGCGAAGCCCACCTCGAGCTGGAGGTTGAGCTGCCCGTTGAGCATCCGGTACTCGCCCACCGCCGCGCCGCCGAAGGCCACCACGTCCAGCGCCTGGTTGAAGCTCGGATCGTTCACCTGGGCCGCCGTGCGCGCCAGGCCGTTGATCTGCCCGAGGTAGGCGGCCAGCTCGAACTCCACGCGGAAGTTGCGCTCCTCGTAGCGCAGCCACACGTCCGGGATGTAGAGCGTCGCGCCGCGCGGGACGAACAGGCCCGGCTGCTCCACGCCCTCGTCGTTGACCGCCGGGCTGTAGCGCTGCGTGCGCCAGCTGAAGTGCAGGCCGTAGTTGAGCACGCCCTGGTTGTTGTCCAGCTTGGCCTTCACCTGCTGCGGGGTGTCCCGGCGCGCCACGGCCAGCACCCAGCTATGGCTGTCGTCCGCGCTGGAGATGTCCACCGGCTGGCCCTGCTCGCCATTGGGGTAGGCGTAGATGCCCTCGTCGTTGAACTCGAACATGGGCGTCACGTAGAAGCCGTCGAAGGGCTCCGTGACGAACATGACGCGGTCCACCACGTCGCCGAAGTCACACTCCAGGCAGTTGCCGTCGTTGCGCAGCAGGCCCAGGCCCCAGTGCGCCGTCATGCGGCCGAAGCGCAGCAGACCCACCGGCGTGGACACCTCGCCGTAGGCCTCGCGCACCATCAGCGAGTCCTTGATGCTGTTGAGGGCCGAGCGCGGGGAGACCTGCCCGTCATTGAAGATGTCGAAGAGGTAGAAGTTCCTGTCGACGTCGCTCATGGGCGTGGAGCCCAGAATCACGTTGTCCAGGGCGTCCACCTGGAGCTTCACCCGCACCTCCTCGGAGATGTTGAAGGTGGGCTCCAGGCGCAGGCGCATGTCGGCGAAGGACTGGGTACTCTCCGTGGGCCGGGGCGAGGGGAAGAGCCGGCTCTCCAGGGGCTTGCCCAGATCGAACTGGTAGTAGAGGTTGGGCCGCAGACGGTAGTAGCCGTCCAGGGTGAAGATCTCCAGCTTGCGCTTCTCCTCGACCCACTCCTCCTGCCAGTCGGTGGCGAGTGACTGGGTCGCGAGCTGGGCGCGGATCTCCTCGCGCATCTCCTGCTTGGCGGCCTCCACGCGCTTGTCCACCTCCTGGCGGATGCGCTCCTCGGTGGAGTCGGCCCCCTCGGGGGTGGCGGGAGCGGCGTTCTCCTGGGCGGGAGCCGGCGACCCGGACTGGGGCGCGGGCGTCTGGGCGGTGGCCGTAGCGGAGGCGACGAGCAGCGCCGCCAGCAGGGCGTTCGACGACATAGGGGATTCTTCTCCGAGGCCGCGCGAGTGCGGCAAGGTGCAAAGGGCGGGCGAGTCAACCGGACCCGGCCGGGGGTGTCAACGACGGCGAGAAGTTGTCTTCCTCCGTCCGTCCGGGGGTTTACGGCCCGGGTGCTTCGGTTGGCACTGGGGACAGCAATGGGTGGTACGGCCTCCCTGGGGGAAGGATTGCACGGTCGTCCCGCACCGGGCACAGGCCGTCCCGGCGCGGCCGTAGACGAGGAAACGGTTCTCCGCGCCGTCCTCCAGGTACGCGGGCTCCTCGCCCTGCTGCTCCTCGAGGCCGAAGGTGATGGAGGCGTGGATGGCGTCGGCCAGCCGCTGCCACTCCTCGGGAGTGAGCGAGCCCGGCTTGCGCGCGGGATGGAGCCCGGCCCGGAAGAGGGCCTCGGCGGCATGGATGTTGCCGAGCCCCGTCACCCGGCCCTGGTCCATCAGGGCCACCTTGAGCTCCTGCTTGGAGTGGCCCACGGACTCCTGGAGCTGCGCGGCGGTGAGGCCATCGGCGAGCGGATCCCTCCCCAGCTCCTTCACCGCGTCCAGCTCGTGCAGGCGCGAGGCGGCGCACGGCTCCATGCGGCCGAAGAGGCGCGAGTCGGCGAAGTGGATGACGTCGCCGGAGTCCAGGTGGAAGCGGGCGCGGCTGTAGGGGACGGGGACGCCCTCGGGGCGGCGGACGAAGCGGCCCGTCATGCCCAGGTGGCCCAGCAGCCCCCGGCCGCCCTCGAAGGTGAAGAGGAGGTACTTGCCGCGCCGCTCCAACGACACCAGGCGGCCCCGGAGCTCGGCGAAGTCCTCGCGGCGCGCCCCGCGGAAGATGCGCGAATCATCCGCCTCGGCGCGGACCACGCGGCGGCCGTCCATCCAATGGACGAGGTTGCGCCGGGCGATTTCGACTTCCGGAAGCTCGGGCATGCGGGTGTGCGGCATAACACCCTGCGCACGCCGCACGCATTGCTTACTTGTTGCCGCGCGCACATCTGCGCGAAACAACTCCCCGGCAAACGGCGCGCCCCGAGTAGAAGGGTCGCCTTCGTTCAACGCTCCTTCTCCCCATCCGGAGGCCCCCACATGGCCGACATCCAGAAGAAGTACACGCCCATGCAGTTCACCCACCTCAAGGGGCTCAAGGGCATCAGCGACGCGGTGCTCGAGTCGCACTTCAAGCTGTACGAGGGCTACGTCAACCGCACCAACAAGCTGACCGAGCTGCTCTCGGGCCTGCAGGCCAAGGGCGAGGGCCTCGGCTCCAACCCGGCCTACGCCGAGATGACCCGCCGGATGGGCTTCGAGTACAACGGCATGGTCCTGCACGAGTACTACTTCGGCAACATGAAGCCGGGCGGCGCCACCACGCCGGGCGGCAAGCTGAAGCAGGCCATGGAGCAGAGCTTCGGCTCCTATGAGAACTGGCTGGCGGACTTCAAGGCCGTGGGCACCTCGCCGGGCATCGGCTGGGCCGTCACCTTCCAGGATCCGCGCACCGGCTGGCTCTCCAACCACTGGATTACGCTGCACGAGAACGGCAACATCGCCGGCTACACGCCCATCATCGTCATGGACGCGTGGGAGCACGCCTTCGTGCCGGACTACAAGCCGTTCGAGCGCGCGAAGTACGTGGACGCGTACTTCCAGAACATCGACTTCGACGCCTGCGAGGCGCGCCTGAAGAAGTAGCACTTCAGGGCTTCGCGTTTCGCGTCAAGGCGGCGGGTGGGCACCTCACGGGCCCATCCGCCGTCGTCGTTTCGGGGGCTACGCCTTCTTCTTCCCGGTGCCGGAGCCGCCCTTGCCGCGGGTCCGCGCCGTGCTCCCCACCGGCTTCTGGCGGGGAGTCCGTTCCCGCGCCTCGCGGGCGGCCTGCGGGCGCATCCGCAAGGCCCCCCGGGTGGGGAAGCTCCGTCACCTCGCCGCGCACGGCCTCCCCCCTGCCCTCCCGGCTGGCACGCGGCACCGCCTGCGCCACGGGCGCCGGAGCCTGGGGAGGCACCTCGCGGATGCCGTGCTTCCGGGCCCGCCGCTCGAGGAAGCCGAGCAGCCGCTCGCGGTGCGTGTCCTGGTAGCGATGGGGCTCGAATTCGACGGTACGGGCCTCGACGGCGCGCAGCACGGCCTCCACATCGCTCTCGACGGGACGGGGCCCGGGCAGGGTCAGCTCGGAGAAGCTGTCCTGGGAGATGAGCTCGTCCGCGTAGTGCAGGGTGGAGAGGACGAGGCCCCGCCCATGCGGCCACACCACGCACAGGTGCCCCTTGAGGTGCATCACCAGCCGCCCGATGCCGGCCCGCCCCGAGGCCCTCAGCGCCATGGCCAGGGTGGCAAAGGGCCGCAACGCCTTCTCCCCCGGCATCACGTGGTAGGTGGTGTCGAAGAGGATGGGGTCGATCTCCGACAGCTCGATGAAGTCCTCCAGGTCGACGGTGCGGCTGGCCACCGGATCGAAGGCCTCCAGCTCGCCGCGCGTCACCTCCACGTAGTGGCCGGGGCGGATTTCGTAGCCCTTCACCACGTGCTCGAAGGGCACCTCCTTCCCATCGGCGGCACACACCCGTTTCTGCTGGATGCGGGCACCATCGGCGTCGTGCAGGAGATGGAACTGCACCTGCCGGGGCGACACGGCGCCGTAGAGCCGCACCGGGACGTGCACGTGCCCGAAGCCGAGCGAACCGGTCCAGACGGGACGAGACATGTGGGGCCTCCCTGGCACCCGCGGGGGCGCCGTCTCCTAGATTCCGTAGCGCCCGGCCGGTCGGCAAGGCACTCCTCGCTCACGGCCAGGGGCCCGCCGGGACGTTTGCCCCCGCGCATTGCATATCCGTCCACAGCCGGCCGTCCCGGGAGAGAACCCCCGGCAGGGGATGCTTGCCGAGCCCCGGAACGCTGAGTACGACCCCGGGTCCTCCGGCAGCACCAGACAAGGAAGGCGACGCATGAAGAGGATTCTCTCGGTGGTCATGACCCTCTCGCTGGCGATGGGGCTCACGACGGGTTGCGCGGCGGGCAAGAAGGTCAACGTGGGGCGCACGGCGGCGGCCCTGTTCATCTCCGATCAGCAGGAGGCGGAGCTCGGCAAGCAGGTGAAGCAGGAGCTCGAGACGAAGGAGAAGATCAAGTACGTGGAGGACCCGGCGGTGCTGGAGTACGTGCGCAGCGTGGCCACGCCCATCCTCCAGGCGGCGAACCGGGACCGGCAGAACGTGAAGTGGAAGGTGAACGTCATCGATGACCCGAAGATGGTGAACGCCTTCGCCACACCGGGCGGCTACCTGTACGTGTACACGGGCCTGCTGCTGGCGGCGGACAACGAGGCGGAGCTGGCCGGCGTGCTGGGCCACGAGGCCGCGCACGTGACGGGCCGGCACTCGGCGCAGGCGCTGATGCTCCAGTACGGCCAGGAGGCGATCAAGCAGGTGGCGCTCGGGAAGAACCCGGGGACGGCGGCGCAGATCGCGTCGAGCCTCGCGGGCGCGGGCACGGGCCTGGCCTTCAGCCGGAGCAACGAGACGGAGGCGGACGAGCTGGGCGCGAAGTACACCTCGGCGGCGGGCTATGATCCGCGCGGACTGGTGACCTTCTTCCAGAAGCTGGCGGCGGCCGAGGGCAAGACGCCGGGCTTCATGAAGTGGCTGAGCACGCACCCGGCGAGCGCGGATCGCGTGCAGCACCTCAACAGCTACATCTCGCAGAAGGGGCTGACGGGCTCGAACGCGGGGACGGAGCGGCTGGCCCCCATCAAGGCGCGCCTGAAGCAGTAGGCCGTCAGTGCAGGGAGGAGTGCGGTCCCGGCTCCTCCCGCGTGGGCGGAGAGCCCTCGCCGGAGTCATCCTGGACTTCGGCGGGGGGAAGGACCTCGGGAGAGGCGCGCTCGGCCATGCGCCGGCGCCAGCGCCAGAAGGCGAGCCGCTCCCGGCCCGAGCGGAGCCCCCGGGGAGCGCTCTTGAGGTGGGGCGCCTCGATGGGCGGAGGCTTTCCGGCGGCCTGGGCGGCCTCGGCCGCGGCGTGCTCGAGGACGGCATTCACCTCGCCGCCGAGAATGAAGATGAGGCCGGTGAGGTAGAGCCACAGCAGCAGCACGACGACCCCGCCGATGGAGCCATAGGTGACGTTGTAGCGGCCGAAGTGCTCCACGTACTGCGTGAAGCCCCAGGTGGTGGCGAGCCACAGCACGGTGGCGAGCGCCGCGCCGGGAGAGAGGAACTGGTAGCGGTGCCGGACGGCGGGCAGGCGCCAGTAGCACAGCGCCAGCGCCAGCATGACGAGAGCCGCGGTGAAGGGCCAACGCAGCCAGGACCAGACGGCGTGGTAGACGTTGAGGAAGTGGAGCCGCCCGGCGATCCACTCGCCCACCTGACCGCCCAGCAGGAAGAGGGCGAAGGCCAGGGGGAGGAGCAGCGAGCCCGCCACGGTCATGATGATGGCGAGCCCCTGGGTCTTCCAGAAGGGCCGGTACTCGGGGACGTCGTAGGCGAGGTTGAGCGCGCGGCGGAACGCGTCCACGCCGCGCGAGGCCGTCCAGAGCGCCACCACGAAGCCGAGGGTGATGAGGCGGGGCTGGCTGTCCTGGACGAGCGACTCGAGGTGCCCCTGCACCACCTGCAGGGCCTCGGCGGGCATGAGGGGAGCGAGCCGCTCCATCATGGCGTCCACGGCACCCGGGGCGAACGGCAGCCGGCCCGCGAGCGTCACGAGGAAGAAGAGGAAGGGGAAGAGGGAGAAGAGGAAATAGAAGGCGAGCTGCGCGGCCCCCTCGGTGATCGCGTCCTCCTGGAGCTCCACCCAGAGACGCCGGAAGAACTCACGCCATGTCAGGTGCCTGGGCTTGCGGAACGGCATGGCCTCCTCCGCGGTGTCCCGGATTATCGAAGATGGGAAGGTGGGCACGGGTGGGCCTCCGTGCAGCAAGTAACCGGGCAGGCCCTCGCCGCCCCCTTCCCCGCCGCCCGCTCACCGGGAGCCATATCCCCCGAGGGCGCGAGGCCTGCTAGCCTCCCCGTCCACCATGCTTCCGTTTCCGCTCGTCGTCCTCCTGACGCTCGCCGCTGGTCCCGACCGCACCGTCCCCGCGGGGTGCCGTGAGGATTTCGTGACCTGCCGCGAGGACTGCACCATCGACTACGGTGGCAGCACGACGAAGTACCGCCAGCTCAGCCTGTGCCTCCAGAGCTGTGAGAAGGAGCAGGCGGAGTGCACCACCCGGCACTACTCGCTCCGGGACACCGGCTACGACAAGCCGGTCCGGGACACCGAGGCTCCGGCCGCGCGCATCGAGACCCCGCGGGACGGGGTGCGCCGTGGAGTCTACCGGGCCTCGGACTCGGAACCGGCGCCCGAGCCGGAGCCGGACATGATCAAGGAACCGGAGCCCGAGCCGGAGCCGGCACCGGAGCCGAAGGCGGAGCAGCAGCGGGAACCGGAGCCCGAGGTCCGGCCCACGCCGAAGGGGAAGAGCACGGTGAAGAAGGCCTCGGCGAAGAGCGGGGACATGCGCATCTTCGACGAGGACGAGCCCACGCCCGCCCCCGAGCCCGAAGCCGAAGCCGAGCCCGAACCGGAGCCCGCGCCCAGACCGGCGCCGAAGCGGGTGGAGCCGCCGTCGCGTCCCGCGCCGCCGCCGGAGCCCAAGAAGAAGGACATCTCGGACTGGGACCCCAACGAGCGCTGAACGACCGAGGGGCTACCCGCGCGCGACCGGAGCCCCCACCGCCTCCTCCGAGGCCCGCGGAGGCCCTGACACGAGCGGGGCACTCTGCGTCAGCCGCACGCCGGCGATCACCAGCCCTCCGCCGAGAGCCAGGCCCCAGTGCAGGGACTCGCCGAGCAACAACCACGCGGCGATGGCGGTGGTGGAGGGCTGGAGGTTGGAGAAGACAGCGACGCGGGAGGCCGGCACCTTGGACAGGGCGTAGTACCAGATGAGGTACGCGACGACGGAGGTGAGGATGGCCAGGTACGCGATGCTGCCGAGCGCGGGGAGGCTGGCGGAGAAGGTGCGTGCGGGAGCCAGCGCGAAGGGCGTGACGGGCAGCAGGAGCAGGGCGGCGGCCACCATGCTCCACGCGGTGGAGCGCAGGGGGCCGTGGGCGGCGGCGAAGGGCTTGCCCTCGGTGGTGTAGACGACCCAGGCGCTCACGGCGGCGAGGATGAGGAGGTCCCCCACGAGCGACCCGCTCGCCGAGGCCAGCCCCCGTCCGAGCAGCAGCACCACCACGCCCGCGAGCGCGGTGAGGATGCCGAACGTGGCGCGCGAGGAAGGCCGCTCGTGCCCGCGCGCGAGACTCACCAGGTACACGCCGAGCGGGGTGAGCGCATAGAGCAGGGCGGCATGGGCGGCGGTGGAGCGGGACAGCCCATAGAAGAACAGCATCTGGTTGATGGGGCCCGCGAGCAGGCCGAGCATCAGCACGCGGCGCCACTCGGAGCGCGGCGGCAGTTTGGGGCCGGGCGTGAAGACGAGCAGCAGGCAGAAGACGGTGGCGCTGAGGAGGAAGCGCCAGAGCACCACGGTGACGGGCGGCAACTCCTCCATGGCCCGCTTGCCGGCCAGATACGTGCCCGTGTTGATCAACACCTGGAAGATCAGCGCGGCGTAGACCGGGCCGAGCGGCGCCTGACGAGGAGAGACAACTTCAGTGGAGGATGCGGACATCGCTTCGGGCCACGTACCAGATTGCCCGGTGGCCCGGAACAGCACCTGTCACTTCGAGCAGGTCACGACAGAGACCTACACCCTGCCGGCGGGCTCGCCGCGGGCGGTGCGCGGCGTGTTCCTCAGGGCGAGGCCGCTCCGGCCACCGGTGGGGCACGCACCTGGAGCACCACGTCGAGGACGGCCGCGCTCGCCTGCCGGGCATGTGCCTGGTCCGTCAACAACGAGAGGTGGTTGGCCTCGGGGATGAGGCGGTACTCGCCGCGGGAGGAGAGGGAGACCATCTCGCGGTGCAGGGCCTGGAATGCGGGGACCAGCTCCGGTGCACCAGCGGCCGCGCCCGCGCTCACCACCAGCAGGGGCCTGTCACCGAGCCCCCGGGTGGCACGGACCTGGGCCGCGGAGTCGTCCCAGGCCAGCATCTCGTCGTGCGCGGCCTCCATGTGCCGGGGCGTGGAGGCGAAGGCCGCGGCCTCCGCGAAGGCCCGCTCGGGCAGCCCGCGCCCCATCGCGTCGAAGAGGCCCGTGGCGCGCACCAGGCCCACCTGGACGAGCGCGGGCATGAGGGCCATCATCTTCACGCCCAGCTCGAACTGCTTCCGGGCGGACCCCGGCAACCGCTCCAGCTGGTCCGGGTGCGAGGCATCCAACAGCACCATTCCAGCGACCTGCTCCGGGTAGCGATCCGCGTAGAGGCGGACGAAGAGCCCACCCAGCGAGTGCCCCACGAGGACGAGGGGACCGGACTCGCCCGCGTTGGCGAGCAGGGTGTGGAGCTGCTCGACGACATGCGCCGCGTCGTGAGGCCCCTGGCCCGGCTCGCTCCAGGCGTTCCCCGCCCGGTCGTACGCACAGACGCGCGTGGTCTTCGCCACCTCGGACTGCACCCAGGCCCAGCCGGAGGACATGCTGTTGGCGCCCGACTCCAACACCACGGTGGGACGGCCCTCGCCGAGGCAGTGCAGATGCAGGCGGTGGCCGCCCACGTCCACCATCCGTCCCGGTGGGGGGAAGTCGCGCTCATCCGCCGCGGCGGACACGGCCTGGTACACCGTGCCGGTGACCAGCAGGAGGGCGAGCCCCAGGCCCGTCCACAGCAGTCTGCGCAGCCAGCGCCGGGGCGGACGGCCCTGGGATACGGAGGCGGGAGGAGGGGTCTCGGACGAGGCGCTCATGAGGTTCCCGTACCACACGACGAGGAAAGGCGGCCAGACACGGACCGCGCGGCCACGCTGGCGCGGTTGGACGCTTGGCTCGAACGGACTACGCGTCCAGGTGCCGGAGCGCCCACTGCGCGGCGTGGCGAACCTGCTCGCTAGGGTCCTGGCACAGCTTCTCCAGGAGGGAGCGGGCCTCGGCCTGCTTCACGGCGCCCAGGGCGTACACGGCATTGCGGCGCAGGCCGTCGTACTTGGCCCGCGCGAGCGGGGTGCCGGGAATGAGCCGCTCGTACTGCTCCGGGGTGAGCGCGGCCAGCTCCATCACCCCGAGCTGCGCCACTGCCCGGGGCGTGAAGCGCTCGTTGGGGGTGAACACGGGGCTGCGATTGAGGGGGCAGACGTCCTGGCAGATGTCGCAGCCGAAGACGATGTTGTCCATCTCCACGCGGAAGGACTCGGGCACCTCGGCGTGGCGGTTCTCGATGGTCTGGTAGGAGAGGCAGGCCCGCGCGTCCACGCGGCCGTGGCCCAGCAACGCGCCGGTGGGGCAGGACATGATGCACTTGCGGCAGTGGCCGCAGCGGTCGCTGGCGGGGCCTCCCGCGTACGCATCCACCTCGGCGTCCAGGATGAGCGCGGACAGCAGCACCCACGAGCCAAAGGGCTCGGTGATGAAGCACCCGTTCTTGCCCACGTAGCCCAGGCCCGCGCGCGCGGCCCACACCTTCTCCATCAACGGGCCCGAGTCCACGCTGCCGTAGTGGTGCACCTCGGGGTACGCGTCCGAAATCAGCTTGCGGAAGGCCTTCAGCTTGTCGCGCAGGGTGGAGTGGTAGTCCCGGCTGCGCGCGTAGCGGGCGATGGGCGAGCCCTCCACCCGGGGCTCATCGCGGTAGTAGTTGGTGGCGAAGGCGATGACGGTGCGCGCGCCGGGGAGCAGCCGGGAGACATCCAGCCGCTCGGCCGCCCGGGTGCCCATCCAATCCATGTCCGCGGCGCAGCCGGACTCCAGCCACCCGAAGAGGAACTCGGAGGGGATGGGCTCGGCGCGCGCGAAGCCCACGAGGTCGAAGCCGACCTGCTCGGAGAGCTGGCGGAGATGTTCAGTGGGCAGCGGAGTCACGGTCTCTAGATAACCGCTACTTCGTGGGCTTCTCCGGTATCCACTTCACGTCCTCGACGCCAGCCCGGTGGTTGGCGATCCGGGCCATGACGAACAGCAGGTCCGAGAGCCGGTTGAGGTAGACCACCGCCTCCTGCTGGGCCTCGCCCTCGCGCAGGGCGGCGACGACCCGGCGCTCGGCCCGGCGGCACACCGTGCGGGAGAGGTGCAACGCGGCGGCTGCCTGGCTGCCCCCTGGCAGGATGAAGTGCGTCATGGGCGACAGCTCCGTCTCGAAGGTGTCGATGGCCTTCTCCATGTCCGTCACCCACTCGGCCTTGAGCTTGGGGATGTGCTCGGAGGCCTTGGTGCCCACCGGCGTGGCCAGCACGGCCCCCACGGTGAAGAGCTGGTCCTGCAACCGCAGCAGGAGCGCATCCAGGTCCGAGGGCATGGACAGGGCGCGCGCCAGTCCGAGCGAGGCGTTCAGCTCGTCCACCTCGCCGTAGGCGTCCACGCGCACGCTGTCCTTGCGCACCCGGCCTCCGCCGAACAGGCCCGTCTCTCCCGTATCCCCGGTCTTCGTGTAGATCTTCATGGCGGCGCCCTTCTAACGGCTTCCCGTGCGAGACCGCCACTGGAAGACGATTCGTCCAGCATCAAGCATCGGGCGCGGCGGAAGATTCGCGATCACCCTGGGCGTGGGCTACTAGAAAAACAGCCCATGAAACAGTACCTCGCCCTGCTCGAGCACGTCCTCCACCACGGAACGAAGAAGAGTGACCGGACCGGGACCGGGACGCTGAGCATCTTCGGCCACCAGATGCGGTTCGACCTCACGCAGGGGTTCCCGCTGGTGACGACGAAGAAGCTGCACCTCAAGTCCATCATCCACGAGCTGCTGTGGATGCTCGCGGGCGGCACCAACGTGAAGGACTTGCAGAAGCACGGCGTCACCATCTGGGACGAGTGGGCGGACGCGGAGGGCAACCTCGGCCCCATCTACGGGCACCAGTGGCGCTCGTGGCCCAGGCCCGGCGGCGGCTCCATCGATCAGATGACCCAGCTCGTCGAGCAGCTGCGCAAGAACCCCGACTCGCGCCGGCACATCATCAGTGCGTGGAACGTGGCGGACCTGGACGCGATGAAGCTGCCGCCCTGCCACATCCTGTTCCAGTTCTACGTGGCGGACGGAAAGCTCTCCTGCCAGCTCTACCAGCGCAGCGCGGACATCTTCCTCGGGCTGCCCTTCAACATCGCGTCCTATGCGCTGCTGACGATGATGGTGGCGCAGGTGACGGGGCTCCAGGCCCACGAGTTCATCCACACCACGGGTGACGCGCACCTGTACCTCAACCACGTGGAACAGGCCCGCGAGCAGCTCGTGCGCGAGCCGCGTGCGCTGCCGAAGATGACGCTCAACCCCGAGGTCCGCTCGCTCTTCGGCTTCAAGTACGAGGACTTCACGCTGAGCGGCTACGAGCCGCACCCCGCCATCAAGGCGCCCGTGGCCGTATGAAGAGGATCTCCGCCATCGTGGCCATGGCCACCAACCGGTGCATCGGCCGGGACAACACCCTGCCCTGGCGGCTGCCCGCGGACCTCAAGCGCTTCAAGCAGCTCACGATGGGGCACACGCTCGTCATGGGCCGCAAGACATACGAGTCCATCGGCCGGCCGCTGCCGGGCAGGACGATGGTGGTGGTGACGCGCCAGCGGGACTACGCGCCCGAGGGCGTGCAGGTGGCACACTCCCTGGAGCAGGCGCTGGAGCTGGCGCGCGGTGACGAGGTCTTCATCGCGGGCGGCGCGGACCTCTACCGGCAGGCCATGGCGCACGTGCGGCGGCTGTACCTCACGCGCATCGGCCAGGACTACGAGGGCGACACCTTCTTCCCCGAGGTGGACCTGTCCGGCTGGAAGCTCGTCGCCGAGGAGCACCACCCGGCCACCGCCACTGAACCGCCCTTCTCCTTCCTCACCTACGAGCGGTAGAGGCGGGCCCCATTTTGATTTTGATTATCAAAATTGAAAATAGAGGCCGAGGGCTGGTACACCACCTTTCGTGAAGCACTCCGGCCTTCTGCTCCTGTCCCTGTTGCTCGTGGCGCCCCTGGCCGCCGCTGATGAAGGTGCGTCCGAGGGGCGCACCTGGCACCGTCTGGTGGGCATCCTCCAGTACCTCCAGGCGGACTACCCGATGGCGGTGGAGTCGAAGTCCGACTTCGAGCTGGCCGAGCAGCGCAGCTTCATCGCCGAGGCGGCCGAGGCGGCCGGAGAGCTGGGGCCCCGGGGCGAGGCCTTCCTGTCGCGCCTGAAGGAGATCAAGGCCCGGGTGGACAAGGCCGAGGATCCCGAGGGCGTCAGCCGCGACTGCGGCGAGCTGGTGGAGGACCTGGTGCTCGCCGGGGGCCTGGCGCGCAGCCCGCGCACGCCGCCGGACCTGGCGCTGGGCGCGCAGGTGTACAAGCAGAACTGCGTGGCGTGCCACGGCACGGACGGGCGCGCGCAGGTGCCCATCGCCGCGACGATGGAGCCGCAGCCGGCCAACTTCCATGACCCGGACATCATGGCCGGGCTCACCCCGTACAAGGCCTTCAACACGGTGGGCTTCGGCGTGCCCGGTACGGCCATGCCCGGCTTCCCCACCCTCACCGAGGAGGAGCGCTGGGCCGTCGCCTTCTACGTCCACACGCTGCGCCAGCCCGCGTGCGAGGGCAACCCGCCGCGCGTCTCGCTGGAGAAGCTCGCCAACGCCACGGATCCCGAGCTCGTCCAGGCCCACGGACAGGAGCACCTCGCGTGCCTGCGCCGCGAGATGCCCGACGTGGACGAGGAGCGCGGTCTGCTGACGGCGAGAGACCACGTGGAGCAGGCGCTGAAGCTGGGCGCCGCCGGGGACTCGCTCGGGGCGCGCAACGCGCTGCTGGACGCATACCTCAACGGGCTCGAGCCGGTGGAGGCGACGCTGAGCGCCCGCAGTCCCGAGCTGGTGCTGAAGCTGGAGAAGGCCTTCCTGGACACGCGGCTCGCCGCCGAGCAGAAGAGTCCGCACCTCCAGGACGAGGGCCGCGTCCTGCTGTCGCTGCTGGACGAGGCGCGGCGCGGCAGCGGCACCACGGCGGGCTTCGTCTCGGTGCTGTGGCTGACCGTGCTCATCCTCCTGCGCGAGGGTTTCGAGGCCACCGTCATCGTCGCGGCGCTGCTGGCCATGCTGCGCAAGATGCAGGCGACGGCGTACGCGCGCGTGGTGCACGCCGGCTGGGTGTCCGCGCTGGTGCTGGGCGCACTCCTCTTCATCTTCGGCCGGCACCTGCTGGGCGGAGCCAACCGCGAGATGCTCGAGGGCGTGGCCGCGCTCGCCGCCGTGGGCATGCTGCTGTACGCGGCCCTGTGGCTCAACGCGCGCGCCAACATGAGCAAGTTCATGGGCGAGCTGCGCGAGAAGATGAAGGGCGCGCTCGGCAAGGGCAGCGGCGTGGGCCTCTTCGCCATCGCCTTCTCCGCCGCGCTGCGCGAGAGCGTGGAGACGGCCATCTTCCTGCAAGGGCTCGCGCTCGACTCGGCGTCCGGGGTGGCCTGGGGCTGCGCCGTGGGCGCCGTGGCCCTCACCCTGCTGGTCCTCTTCATCAACCGCATGGGCTACAAGCTGCCCATGAAGACGCTCTTCAAGGCGTCCACGGTGCTGCTCGTCGTCACCGCCATCATCCTGCTCGGCAAGGGGCTGCGCGCCCTGCAGGAAGTGGGCATGGTGCCGCTCAAGCCCATTCCCCTCTTCACCTTCGAGCCGCTCGGCATCTTCCCGGATGCCATGACGTTCTTCCCGCAGCTCGTGCTGACGGCCATCCCGCTCGCCCTGCTCATCATCAAGCGGCGCGGCGGGGACAGCACCCGGCTGGCGGACGCCTCGCAGGGCTGAGCGCCCGCGCGGGACCCCGACGAAGGGCCCCGCGCCCCGTCACGACGAGGCGGCGGCCAGCAGCGACTGCACCAGCCCGCGCAACTCCTGGGTGGAGAACGGCTTCTCCACCCGGTGGTTGGGCACGTGGCTCAGGAACGCGCGCGCATTGGCCGTGAAGGCGCCTCCGGTGAGGAACACCATCCTCCCGGCCAGGCCCGGCGAGTGGTCCGCCACCGCCTGGTGCAGCTCCATCCCGCTCATCTCCGGCATCATCAAATCGCACAGGATGAGATCGAACGGCTCTCCGCTGGTGAGCCGGGCCTGGGCCTCCCGCGCGCTCGTCAGCGCGACGACCTCGTGCTCCCGCTGGAGCGTCCGGCGGATGGCCATGCCGATCATCGGCTCGTCATCCACGACGAGGATGCGGCCACGCCGGGCCGCCGCGGACACCACGGCCTCCTTCGGCGGCTCGCTCGGGCGGGCGGCGGTGGTGGCGCGCAGGATGACGCGGAAGGTGCTCCCCTTGCCGACCTCGCTCTCCACCTCCATCCGTCCACCGAAGCTGGTGATGATGTCCTGGCAGATGGGCAGGCCGAGCCCCGTTCCCACGCCCACGGGCTTGGTGGTGAAGAACGGCTCGAACAACCGCTCCAGGTTCTCCGCCGGAATGCCCGAGCCCGTATCCCGCACCTCGATGGCCAGGCCCTCGGCATGGGGCCGCGTGAGGACGCGGATCTCATTGCGCTCCACGCCGCCCTCGGGGATGGCCTGGGCCGCGTTGACGAGCAGGTTCACCATCACCTGCCCCAGCCGGCCCTCGTGCGCCTCGGCCATGAGCTGGTCCGTGAAGTCCCGCACCAGCCGCGCGCGGTGCTTGATTTCATTGGAAGCCATGCTGATGGCGCTCTCGAGGACACGGTTCACGTCCACGGGCTCGGGCCGCGCCTGCTCCTCCGCGCGAGAGAACATCTTCAATTGCCGGACGATATCGCGCACGCGCGTGGCCCCGAGCTGCGCGTCGGCGACCAGCTTGCGCACATCGTCCTGCTCGCCGCCGGGCAGCGTCAGCCGGGGGAGCACGTCCGTCTCCAGGTGGCCGAGGTTGGCCACCGTGAAGGCGAGCGGATTGTTGATTTCATGGGCGATGCCCGCGGCGAGCGTCCCGAGCGAGGCCATGCGGTCGGCGCGCACCAGGCGGGCCTCCATCTGCTTGCGCTCCGTCAAATCCCTCACGAGCCAGACGATGCAGGGCTGGCCATCGAACACGCTGGGGGCATGAGCGAGCTCCACGAAGACGGGAGTCCCGTTCTTGCGCAGCATGCGGATCTCCATGGGGGCGGCCTTCGCCACCGTCCCCACCTGGGCATCGCGGGGGAGCAACACACGCGACTCGGCGTGGATGAACATCCCCTCCAGCTCGACCCGCGAGCCTCCCAGGAGCTCATCCGCGGACGAGAGGCCAATCAGCGAGACGAGCGCGGGGTTGGCATAGACGAGCCGCTCGCCCTGCGTCACCCCGACGCCATCGGGCAGCCGCTCGATGAGCTCGCGGAAGCTCGCCCGCGACCGGCGCAGCTCCTCCAGCGTGCGCGCATGCTGGAGCGCGTAGCGGATGGAGCGTGCCAGGAGCGTCGGCGTGAGCTGCGACTTGTCGAGGAAATCGGCGGCCCCGGCCTTCAGCGCCTCCTCATCGAGGGCCTCGTCGCTCATCCCCGTCAGCAGGATGACCGGGCCGAGCCATCCCTGCTGCCGCATCCGCGCGAGCAGATCGAGGCCCGTGCTGGCATCGAGACGGTAGTCGAGCAGGCACACGTCATGGCGCCCGGACCGCAGTTCCTCGAGGGCCTGCTCGCCGTTGTCCACCCACTCCAGCACCATGCGCCCCCGGCTGATGGAGCGCAGGGCGTCACGGGTCAGGATGAAATCATCCTCGTCATCCTCGACCAGCAGGATGCGGATGAAGGGCTGTTCTGCATCAGGTTTCATGGGGACCAGCGGGGCGAGGCAGTTCGACGATCTGGAACCAGTGTTTGTCGAGGATCTTCACGACCTCGACGAGCCCATCGAAAGTCACGGGCTTGGAGATGAAGCAATTGGCCCCGAGGTCATAGCTGCGAAGAATGTCCTCCTCGGCCTTGGAGGTAGTCAGGACGACCACGGGGATCTGCCGGAGCGCCGGGTCGGACTTGATTTCGCGCAGGGCCTCGCGGCCGTCCTTGCGGGGCATGTTCAGGTCCAGGAGGATCAGCCCCGGCCGAGGGGAGCTCTTCGGATCCGCGTAGGCGCCGCGCCGGTACAGGTAGTCGAGCAGCTCTTCCCCATCCTCGACGAACCGGAGCTCGTTCATGAGCCGGCTCTCCTGCATGGCCGTGCGGGCGAACTCCCGATCGTCCATGTCGTCATCCGCCATCAGAATCGTGACGAGCTTTCGGTGTGGCATGGGTCCTCTCTACCTGGGGGGGATGGGCTTGAGTGGCAGCTTGACGATGAAGGTGGCCCCCTGCCCGGGCTTGCTGCGTGCATCGATGCTTCCACCGTGTCTCTCGGCGATCTTCCGGCAGATCGCCAGCCCGATGCCCGTGCCCTCGTACTTGCCGCGCCCGTGCAGGCGCTGGAACACGTTGAAGATGCGGTCGAGGTACTTCTCATCGAAGCCGATGCCGTTGTCGGCCACCCGCAGCTCGCACAGCCCCGCGTCGGCATGGACCGTGGCGTGGATGGAGACGGACGGTGCCACGTTCTCCCGCCGGAACTTGAGGGCGTTGCTCACCAGGTTCTGGAGCAACTGCCGCATCTGCATCGGCTCGGCCTCGAGCGTGGGCAGCTCGCCGACCGTGACCGTGGCTCCCGCCTGCTCGATGGCCGTCTCGAGGTCCGCCAGCACCTCCCGGGCCACCCGGCCGAGGTCCACGCGGGCGAAGGTGGGGGCCTTCGAGGAGATGCGCGAGAAGGAGAGCAGGTCGTCGATCAACCTGCGCATGCGGCCCGCGGCGTTGTTCATCCGCTCCAGGTAGTCGCGCCCCTCGGGGCTCAGGGACGCGGCGCACGTCGTCTTCAGGCGCTCGCCGAAGGTCTGGATCTTCCGCAGCGGCTCCTGCAAATCATGCGAGGCCACGGACGCGAAGCTCTCCAGCTCCCGGTTGGACTGCTCCAGGCGGAACTGGGTGCGCTTGAGGTCCGTGATGTCCATCAGGCTCATCGTGAAGCCGATGACCTGCTCACCCGACCGGATCGGCCCCAGGTGTACGCCGAACCACTCGGGACCGTAGGCGATGTTGGGCCGGTGCTCGTAGAAGACGGGCTCGCCCGTGGTGAGCACCCGCTGGACGTGGCCCCGCACCATCTCGACGTCTTCCGGTGGGGTGAATTCGAGGTGCTTCCTGCCCACAATCTCGGAGAGCGCCAGACCCGGGAAGGTGTAATTCATGAACTGGATCCGCCCGTCGGCGTCGCACGCCATCATCGCGACCGGCGACTGCGCGACCAGCACCTCCGCGCCAAACCTGTTGTCCGGCTTGACGCGGCGAGCCTCGAGATCATTGGCCAGGGTGTTGAGCGCCGTGGCCACCGGTGCCAGCGGCCCTTCTCCCACGCGGCACCGGACATGGGGCTCGTTCGCCACCAGCCGGGCGATCACCGCGAGCAGCTCCTCGACCGTGGTTTCCCGAGGTGAGGGGCATGACTCGGAGGAAGGAGCGCCCTCCCCGGTACTTCGCTGCGTTTGCAAGCTGGAGCCCCCTGGTTTCACTTCGTGTCGGCTGAAAGCCCCCGAGGGGCCTCACGGCTTTATCTTGACGGGAAAGAAGCGGCTGAACAAACGGCGCCCCCCTGGGGGCTCAGGTGCGGAAATAACGGCCAGAATCTTCCCGCACCCGGCCTTCGCCCCGGAGTTTCAACAGGACCGCCAGTGCGCTCCGCTCTGCCACCGGGTGTAGGAACGGGGGGGTGTCCGAGTACGCCTGTTCCACCACCTGTTCGAGGCTCGCGCCGTCCACCGACACCGCCTCCAGGATGCGCGCCTCGCGTGCGGCCCGGTGGTCCAGGTACTCCTGGAGCTTGCCCGGCCCGTCCGGAATCGCCGTCCCGTGCGAGGGGT
Organism: Archangium gephyra; assembly: GCF_049060025.1. Taxonomy (GTDB): domain Bacteria; phylum Myxococcota; class Myxococcia; order Myxococcales; family Myxococcaceae; genus Archangium; species Archangium gephyra_A. The sequence continues at coordinate 9,052,519 of NZ_JBMEQQ010000002.1, read as the reverse complement.
GCAGCGTGCTCACCGGCCAGTCCCTCAAGCGGGCGAGCTGCTTCAGGTACTCGGCCATGTCGCCCTCGGGCGGGTCGATGACGATGGAGCCCACGCTCGCCACCATGTCGCCGACCACCGCCGCGCTCGTCCGCTCGTCCACCAGGCACAGGTGGCCCCGGGCGTGCCCCGGCGTGTAGAGCACCCGCCAGCGCTGGGGTGGATTGCCCGCGAGCTCCAGCACCTCGCCGTCCTCCAGCAACCGGGCCGCCGGGACGTCCACCCGGTCCGCCGTCCGCGCGTGGCACCACATCGGCACCTTCAACCGTTCCGTCACTCCGCGCACGCCGCCCACATGGTCCCCATGGTGGTGCGTGAGGACCACCGCCTGGACGCGGTGCCCCTCCGCCACCAGCGCCTCCACCAGGTCCAGCAGCCGGGCGACCTCGGCCTCGTCGTCCGCCCCCGGGTCCACGATGAGCAGCTCGCCATTGCCCAGCACGTACGCGTTGGTGTGCGTGGCGGGAGGCAGCGTGTGAGTCCGCAGGGGGAACACCCGGACGCCCTGGTGGAACTCGATGCGCCGCGCGATGAAGTCCGCGCAGTCCGGCTGCTCGCGGAGCTGCCTCAGCGCCCGCTCCGGCGTGACGAAGTCCGCCATCACCCGCAGCACGTGCAGGGCGGGCGGGTGCAACAGCGCGGTGCCCTGCTCCCAGCGGGCCAGCGCCTCGGCCGGCTTCACCCACGCGGCCTCCGACAGCTCCCCGGGCCACCACTCCGCCCGGGCGTGCTCCGGCATCTCCACCAGGTAGAAGAAGGTGTCGAAGCGCACGGGGGCGAACTCCGGCGTCACCCACCGCCCCGCGTCCGGGAAGTCCTCCGCCCGGAGCATCAGCCCGTGCCGCTGGAGCAGCTCGGACCACGTGCCGCGCTTCTCCAGCAGCGCGCGGCGCGCCTCGCGCACCTCGTCCGGGCTCAACCGCCAGGCGCCCTCGGCCACCAGCACCCCGGCCTCCTCGAGGAGCTCGCGCGCCGCGGCCACCCGCAGCGCCGCCTCCTGCCCCGAGGCCCCGCGCACCGGCACCAGCGCGTCCGTCTTGTCCACCTTGCCGCCCGGGAAGGCATAGAAGCCCCCGGCGAAGGCGAGCGCCTTCTCGCGCCGCACCCAGAAGACCTCCACGCCCTCCGGCGTCCGGCGGTACGGCACCACCACCGACGCGGGCCTCGTCGCCGCCACGGACGGGGGCGGCGGCATCCCGGGCAACGCCTCGCTCATGACTGCACCGCCTGTCCCAACAGCCGCGCCATCATGTTGCGCGCGTCTTCGATTTGATCCGGCCGCACGTACAGGCGCGAGAGCCGCACCGCGCCGCTGTAGCGCTGGTAGAGCGGCGTGTAGCGGGCCACCTCCGTCAGCCGGCCGGTGGACATGTCGGCGATGAAGAGGCTCGGGCCCGAGCCCTCCGTGAAGTACTTGGAGAGCACGCCCTTGGACTCCACCGTGAAGTGCTCGAAGCCGCCCGTCACCAGCGCGCTGCGCAGCACCTCCAGGTCGTAGCCCACGTCCCGCTCGGTGAATTGCGCCAGCAGCTTGAAGCCCCGGCGCGTGGAGATGCGGTCGGCCCACCGGTTCTTCGAGCGCCGCAGCGTATACCAGAGCGCCACGTCATCGCAGGCGAGGAAGGCCTCCGGGTCCGAGGGAATCTCGAACTCGCCGGGCGCCTCCTCGTAGTAGCGCCGCAGCATGTAGTCGAAGTTCACCGAGGTGTGGTGGTAGTAGACCGAAACGAACATGTGGTAGCGGCTGAGGAGGAAGTCCTCGAAGGCGAACGCCGCCGCCCGGCTCAGGGCCAGGTAGACGCGCCCATCCTTCACCGCCGGATTCAGGTTGGAGATGAGCCAGTCCATGTCGTACCGGCCGTAGTTGACTCCCGTATAGAAGGAGTCGCGCACCAGGTAGTCCATGCGGTCCGCGTCCAGCTCGCCGGACACGATGGCGCGCAGCAGCGGCGTCCAGTCCACCCCGGCGTGCGAGAAGCCCGGGTCCTGGGGCGCGCGGGCCCCGGTGATGAGCCCCACCACCGCCGGGGGCGTGATGCCCAGCGGCCCATAGCGCTGCTCGATGATGGGGGTGAGCGAGCTGTCCAGCAGGAGCTTGGCGGTGAAGTCCTCGTGCGTCGCCTGCTCGCCTTCCGCCACGGCATCCAACCAGGGAGGCAGCCTCAGGGAGGCACGCGCCGGGGCGATGCGCTCCGAGGCATGGGAGAGCGGCATGTGGCCCAGGTCGTGACACAGGACGGCCAGACGCACCGCGGCACTGAAGCGGGCCCGGACTTCCGAGGGCAGACTGGAGCGGGCGGTGACGGCGTGGAAGACTCGGGAGGCGACGTGCATCGCGCCCAGCGAGTGGGCGTGCCGGGTGTGGGTGGCGCCTGGGAAGGCCAGGTCACCGAAGCCCAACTGCCGGACGTGACGCAGCCGCTGGTAGTAGCGGCTGTCGATGACTGCCTTCTCCTCGTCACTCACATCGATGGTGCCGTGGATGGGGTCGCGAATCCGCATGGTTCTCCTCTCATACTTCCGGGACCAGCTCGGCGGCCAGCCAAACGGGCCATCTGTGAACTGTCATCCCCCCGGGGGACGTGTTAACCCTCGCCACAGCACACGCACCACGCATGCATATCGCCATCCTGTACAACCAAGACCATGAGCTGTTGGAGGACGACCCGGGTCGGGAGGCGCGAGAGGACGTGACGCGCGTGGCCTCGGCCCTGGCCGACGCCCTCTCCCGCGGCGAGACCCATGCCGAGCCGCTCGCCGTCGAGGGCTCCCGGCTGGAGTTCGTGGACCTGCTCGCCCGGATGCAGCCCGGCCTGGTCATCAACCTCTGCGAGTCCGTGGCCGCGGACGCCCGCGGGGAGATGGTCATCCCCTGCCTGCTGGACATGCTCGGGCTGCCGTACACCGGCTCGCCGGCCCTCTCGCTGGGCCTGGCGCTGCACAAGGACAAGGCCAAGGAGCTGCTCAAGGCCCGGGGGGTGTCCACGCCGGGCTTCGCCCGGTTGGACCGTGTCGAGGACGCGGCCACGCTGGAGCTGCCCTTCCCGCTGATCGTCAAGCCCGCGCGCGAGGACGCCAGCGTGGGGATTACGAACAACTCGGTGGTGCATGACCGGGCCGCCCTGGGCCGCGCGGTGGAGGCGGTGCTGCGCACCTTCCACCAGCCCGCCCTCGTGGAGCAGTTCATCCCCGGGCGGGAGATCTACGTGCCGCTGCTGGGCAACCACCCGCGCCAGGCACTGCCGCTCACGGAGATCCGCTTCGGCAAGCTCTTCGAGGACCGGCCCAACATCGTCACCTACGCGGCGAAGTGGGAGTCCGGCTCGCCCGAATACCAGCACACGCCCACCGCGCCCTGCCTGCTGGAGGACGCCGCGCTGGAGGCCCGTCTGGTGAAGACGGCGATGGAGGCCTTCGCCGCCCTCGAGTGCCAGGACTACGGCCGCGTGGACCTCCGGGTGACTCCGGAGGGCGTGCCCTACGTCATCGACATCAACCCCAACTGCGATCTCCACCCTGATGCGGGGTTCGCCAAGGCCGCCCGCGCGGCTGGCCTGGACTACCCCGCGCTGGCCACCCGGTTGGTGGAAATCGCGCTAGAGAGAGCCCATGCCCATGGACATCCGACCGCTCGAAGGAAAGGACCGGGAGCCACTCGCCTCCCTGATCCGTCGAATCGAAACGTTCTCGCAGGAAGAGGTGGGAGTCGCGATCGAGCTCGTCGATCTCGCGCTTCAGCCGAATAACCCCGACTACAAGATTCTCGTCGCGGACCGGGACGGCACGCTGGTGGGTTACGTGTGCTACGGCCCCACGCCAATGACGGAGGGGACGTACGACCTGTATTGGATCGCCTCCGATCCCACGGTGCGTGGGCAGGGCATCGGCGCCTCGCTCATCTCCGGCATGGAGGCGGACCTGCGCCGCATCCAGGCGCGCATCATCCGCGTGGAGACGAGCGCCACCGAGGCCTACGGCCCCACCCGCGGCTTCTACGCCTCCATGAAGTACAACGAAGAGGCGCGCATCCGCGACTTCTACAAGGTCGGCGACGACCTCATCATCCTCACCAAGCGGGTCTGACGAGCCCCCGCCCCCGCGCCGGAGCGCAGCGAGCGATGCGACTTCCCAGAAGAGCCCTCCTTCCCGTGGGTGCCGCGCTGCTGAGCCTGGCACTCGTGCAGTGCAAGAAGCAGGAGCCCGCCCCCGAGGCCCCTCAGGCCCAGGTGCAGCAGGCCCAGACGCAGCAGGCGCAGACTCCGGCCACTGTGTCCGATGTGCTCAAGGCACCCCGTCCCCAGGGCGGCGAGTACCTGGGGCTGTACCTGGTGGACAAGAAGGTGGGCTACGTCTTCAACGACCTGGGCCCCGTCCCCGGCCGCGGTGACCGGGTGCGCAGCATCAACGAGCTGCACTTCAAGGCGCAGGTCGGCGCCCGGCTCTCCGAGCGCGTGCACCGGGAAGAACGCATCTACGAGGCCCGGCCCGGCGGCAAGCTGGTGGCCTTCACCATCGAGCAGCGGGGCGACGGCGGCAACCAGACGCTGGTGGGCACGGCCACACCCGGCGGGCTCAGCGTGGTGCGCAAGCGGCCGGGGATGCCGGACGAGACGGTGAACCTGCCGCCCACCACCGAGGTGGTGGAGGACGCCGACCAGGTGCGCGTGGCCCTGCTGCGCCAGGCGAACGTGAGCGGCAGCGCGATGGATGGGACGGACCTCGGCACCTACAAGATGAGCACCACGGTGCAGCCGGCGGAGGAGCGGCTCATCAGCGGGGTCAAGGTGAAGGTGGGCAAGGCGGTCAGCCTCTCGGAGAAGGAGAAGGTGCCCGTCACGGCCTGGGTGGCCGAGGACGGACGGATGCTGGAGCTGGAGTACGGCCAGACGATGAAGGCCCGGGCCGAGCCCGAGGACGTGGCGAAGCGGCTGGACCTGGTGGAGGTGTTCGGCCTCACGCGCGTCGTGCTGCCCAAGGCGCTGCCGCCCGAGGCGCAGGCCATCCCCGGCCAGGTGAAGCTGGTGATGGAGAACCTGCCGGAGAAGTTCCGGCGCGACACCTACCGGCAGAAGTACGAGGCGCAGCCGGACGGGCGCGTGCTGGTGACGCTGTCGGCGCGGGCCCCCGACCCGAAGCGCCTCGCGCCCAGGCCGCTCGCGGACCCCGAGGGAGGCGAGAACCTCAAGAACTCCATCATCATCGAGAGCCACAGCCCGCAGATCCGCGAGCTGGCCACGCAACTGGTGGGGAGCGAGAAGGACGCCTACACGGCGGCGAAGAAGATCGTCGGCTGGGTGGCCACGAACCTGAAGAAGGACTACGGGGCGAGCGCGGACCGGGCCACGGACGTGCTGCGCCAGCGCAAGGGAGACTGCACGGAGCACTCGCTGCTCACGGTGTCCCTGCTGCGGGCCTCGGGGATTCCCGCCCGGCGGGTGGACGGCGTCATCTACATGGTGAACCAGGACGGCGTCCCCGCCCTCTACTGGCACGAGTGGGTGGAGGCCTTCGTGGGCGAGTGGACCCAGATGGACCCCACCTTCAACCAGGTGGTGGCGGATGCCACCCACTTCGGGGTGGGCCTGGAAGGAAACGCGGAAATCACCCCACTCATTGGGACCCTAAAGGTCGTCGAGGTGAAATAGGGCACGCCAGGGGGCTCCCCCCTTGGCAACGCGTTGAAGAGTCGACTAAGCAGCCCCCTGCCTTTGTGGCAATAGTAACGGGGGTTTCATGAACAAGTTGACGCAGAAGTTCCTGGCGGTCTCGCTGCTCGCCCTCGCGGGCTGTGAGGGTGAGGCCAACAGTGGCCGGCTCGTTGGATTCATCGTGGATGGCCAGACGGGGCAGCGGCTGAACTTCTTCAAGGCCGAGAGCGACAAGAACAACCTGGGCGCCGACGGCGACAGCCAGAGCCAGGTGTACGCGATCGTCGACGGTGAGTTCCGCCGTGCGGAGCCGTGCGGCCGCGGCGATCTGAACGACAAGAACGGCATCGAGGCGGACGGGTGCTATCAGATCAAGGGCATCCCGGAGGGGATGACGGTTCCGATCTTCGCGCAGGCCCCGGGTTACGAGCGGTTCGTCGGTGAGTACACGTACGCGATGCTCGACCTGGACGTGGAGCACGCGCAGAAGGTGGCCAACATCCGGCTGTTCCCCAAGGGCTTCTCGGTGGAGCACCGGTTCAACGTGCTCTTCAACAGCCAGCCGGTGCCGAAGGCCCAGGTCATCTGCCAGTACACGCCGACGGACGGCAACTCGCTGCAGGTGTCGGGCAACTTCCTTCCCCCCGTCAACACCGGGACCACCGCCATCAGCGCCACCAGCGGTGACGACGGCGTGGTGGTCATCCCGGGCGATCAGCTCGTCAACGGCGCGACCTACCGCTGCGAGGCGGTGATGAGCCAGTCCATGGACGGGCGGACGCTGTCGGGTCAGGGTTCCTTCACGGCCGGCGTGAGCCAGTCCAACCAGCTCATGACGCTGTCCACCAGCGGCTCGACCGATGAGCTGCTCTATGCCCTGCGCTCCACCGCGGACGACAGCTACAAGCTGATGGGTGCGAACGGCAAGCTCTCCATCACCTTCAACCGCCCGGTGGAGATCGTTCCGGGTACGGCCGACTGCCAGACGGCTACCGCCAGCATCTTCTACCCGGATGGCGACACCAACGTGGGCGAAGCTCTACCCGACCGAAGCGGGCAACAACGCCTCGGAGCAGGTCATCGTGGAGTCCTCCGCCGATGGGCTCACGCTGACGCTCGGGTTCAACTCGCGACTCGCGTTCGACCCGGATGACCGCGGCACCTACATCAGCTTCAGCGGCATCGTCGTGCGCCCGCGCGGCGCCACGGACACCACCAACCTTCGCGCCATCGGTGGCGTGGGTGCCTGCCCGGCGATCAATGGGTATTACGTGTCGGACCTCAGGAACCTGCGCATGGGCGGCTCCGACCAGACCGGCACCATCCAGCTCTTCTAGGCTCCACCCCTGATTCGAAGCCCGGACTCCTCATGGGACCCGGGCCAGCATGTTCGCGAGACCGCCCGGCTCCTTCATGGGCGGCTCGCAGGCGAAGTGGCGGCACAGGTAGGCGGCTGCGTGGCCGCCTACCGGCTCGCGGCCCTCGAAGGTCTCTCGCATCGACGGTGGCACGGGCGCTCCCGGCTCCTTCCACGCGAAGGCGAACGTCGGAGCGTAGGCCGTCCGAGTCACCGACAGCAGCGGCTCCACCACCTCCCGGGCCCCCGCGAAGGTGACGCTCGGCGCCCCCTCCGCCAGCGCGTCCGCCGCCAGCCCCAGGTGCCCGTAGCCCATCGGGTTCTGCCGGAGCTGCTCCCGCATGCGCGACACGTAGCTCTCCGCCAGCTCCAGGTACTTCTTGTTCCCCGTCAGCGCCGCCAGCGCCACCTGCGCCTCCGTCAGCGTCGAGGCCCCCGAGGGAAACGCGTTGTCGAACGTCGCGTAGGTCGCCACCACCAGGTCCTGCTGGGCCTTGGGCGCCGTCAGGTACGCCCGCTTCTCTCCATCCCAGAAGCGCTCCTCCGCCGCCTTCACCAGCGCCTCCGCCGCCTCCAGGTACCTCGGCTCGAAGGTCGCCTGGTACAGCGCCGTCAGCCCCGAGGCCAGGTCACCGTAGTCCTCGAGGAACCCCGGGATGCGCGCCTGCCCCTCCTGGTACGAGCGCAACAACCGCTGGCCATCCCACAGCTCCGTCAACAGGAAGTCCGCCGACCTCCGCGCCAGCTCCACCCAGTCCGCCCGCCCGAAGACCCGTCCCGCGAAGGCCAGGCCCCGCATCATCAGCCCGTTCCACCCCGCGAGGATCTTGTCGTCCCGGCCCGGCTTCACCCGCTTCTCCCGCGCCGCGAAGAGCTTCCGCCGGGCCTCGCCGAGCCGCGCCTCCACCTCCTCCACCGGGAGCTGGAAGTCCTTCGCCAGTGTCTCCACCGGCACCACCGCCTCCAGCACCGTCGCCCCGTGCTCGAAGTTCCCTCCCGGGGTGATGCGGAAGTGGCGCAGCGCCAGCTCGGCCAGCTCGGGCGTCAGCACCTCCCGCACCTGCTCGGGCTTCCAGACGAAGAACTTCCCTTCCTCGCCCTCGCTGTCCGCGTCCTGCGTGGCGTAGAAGCCGCCGCGCGCGTCCGTCATCTCGCGCCGCACGTACTCCGCCGTCTCCTCCACCACCTTGCGCCACAACGGCCTCGGCTCCACCTGGTACGCCTCCGTGTACAGGTGCAGCAGTTGCGCGTTGTCGTACAGCATCTTCTCGAAGTGCGGCACCGTCCACCGCTCGTCCACCGAGTAGCGGTGGAACCCGCCGCCGAGCTGGTCGTAGATGCCTCCCAGCGCCATCCGCTCCAGCGTCAGCAACACCGCCTTCTTCAGCGCGTCGTTGCCGCTGTTGCGCCGCCAGGCCCGGAGCAGCATCGCCACGTTCATCGGGTTGGGGAACTTGGGCGCTCCACCGAAGCCTCCGTTCACCCCGTCCACCCGGCGCAGCATGGACTCGCCCATGGCCACGATGTCCTCCCCCTTCAGCGCCGCCGCCACCGCGTCCAGCCCGTAGCTGGCCAGCTCGCCCAGGCCCTCACGGAACTCCTCCGACTGGCGCAGCACCTCGTCCCGCTTCGCCGTCCAGGCGTTGTGCAGCGCCTCCAGCACCTTCGGGAAACCCGGCCTCCCGTACTTGTCCCCCGGCGGGAAGTACGTGCCCCCGTAGAAGGGCAGCAGCTCCGGCGTCAGGAACACCGTCAGCGGCCACCCACCCCCCTGCCCCATCAACTGCACCACCCCCTGGTAGATTTGATCCACGTCCGGCCGCTCCTCGCGGTCCACCTTCACGTTGATGAACCACTCGTTCATCAACCCGGCGATGGTGGGGTCCTCGAAGGACTCGTGCGCCATCACGTGGCACCAGTGGCACGCCGAGTAGCCCACCGACAGCAGGATGGGCTTGTTCTCCGCCCGGGCCCGCGCGAAGGCCTCGTCTCCCCACGGGTACCAGTCCACCGGATTCGACGCATGCTGCCGCAGATAGGGCGACGGCTCGCGCGCGAGACGGTTTTTCGCACCGGAAGGCGGAGTCTGGGCCACGGGATGCTCCTGACGAAGAGGGCGGGCCAGTGTGATACGAGCCACACCCGGCGCGAGCAAGCTCCTCGGAGCGTGCGTATTGCCCGGTACAATTCCGAGTGTTCAGGGTCGGGTAGAAAAGGGGCTGGGCAAATGCCCCGGGTTGAGCTTTGTCCTGGGTCGTGGCCGAGCCCCTCCCCACCCGCGCGCCCTCCCTCGTGACGCTCAGCCTCGTGCTGCTGGCGGTGAGCGCCGGGGTGCGGCTCGCGCTCGCGTCCGGCACCGACATCTACTTCGACGAGGCCTACTACTGGCAATGGGCCCAGCACCTCGACTGGGGCTACTACGACCACCCGCCCCTGGTGGCCTGGCTCATCGCCGCGCTCGGCGTCCGGCTCACCGCCCTGCTGTGCGGCGCGGGCACCGTGGCCGCCGTGTGGGGTCTCGCCCGGGACGTGCACGGAAACAAGGAGGCCGCGTGGCGCGCCGCCGCGCTGTGGAGCCTGGTTCCCGCGGGCCTCCTCGCCGGCGTCTGGGCCACTCCCGACACGCCCCTGCTGCTCTGCTGGGTGCTCGCGCTGTGGGCGCTCTACCGCGAGCGGTGGGTGCTGGCGGGACTGGCCTGCGGGCTGGCCCTGCTGTCCAAGTACCCGGGCGTCCTGCTCTCCGTGGCCTTCGTCGCCGCCTGCGTGCGCGCCCGCCGCCTGCCCGCCGGAGCGTGGCTCACCGCGCTCCTCGGCGTGCTCCTCTTCCTGCCCGTGGTGCTGTGGAACGCGCGGCATGACTGGGTGGGCTTCGCCTTCCAGCTCAAGCACGGCCTCGGTGGCACCGGCGGGTGGCGCACCTTCGGGGAGTTCCTCGCCGGCCAGCTCGCGCTCGGCGGCCCCGTGCTGCTCCCGTTGACCGGGGTGTACGTGTTGCGCGGCCCGAGGGAGCAGTTCCTCCTGCGCGCGGCCGCCGCCGCTCCCCTCCTCCTCTTCGGCTACGCCTCCCTCCGCACCCGGGGCGAGGCCAACTGGCCGGCCGCCGCGTACCTCTCCGCGTGCGTGGGAATCGCCGGCATGCGCCCCGCGTGGTTCCGCGCCGCGGCCCTCGCCAACCTCACCGTGGTGCTCGCGGTGGGCTCCCACCTGCTCTTCCCCCTGCTGCGCTTCGAGCGCGACACGCCCCTGGCCCGCACCCACGGCTGGTCCGTGTTGTCCCAGCTCGCCGAGCCCTCGCGGCTCTTCCCCGGGCTCGAGCGGGAGGACGTGGCCGGGGTGTACGCACCCAGCTATCAGCTCGCCTCCGAGGTGGCCTACTACGCCCGGCTGCCCACGGACACCGCGGGCGGAGCCCGCTACAGCCAGTATGACCTCTGGCCGGAGCTGGGGGTGGCACCCGGCCAGGACGCGCTGTGGCTCACCGAGGACCGTCCTCCTCCCGAGGAGCTGGCCGCGCGCTTCACCTCGGTGGAGGGGCCCGTGGTGCTGCCCGCCGACTTCCGCGGGCGCCGCGTGCACACCTTCTCCGTGTGGCGGCTGCGCGACGCGAAGCCCTGAGGCCGCATTCGCTATGCTGCGCGCCTCCCCCCACTTCCGGGGGACCTCCGAGCTTTCCGTGGAGCACGCAATGCAGCGCAGCCGCCTCGCCGTCCTGCTGTTTCTACCGCTGGCCCTCGCCACCGGATGTCCCGCTCCCCAGTGCCAGGGCACGGCCTGCGACGGCAGCGATGCCGGAGTCGATGCCGGAGCCGATGCCGGAGTGGATTCCGGCACCGTCGACACGGGCGACTTCGCGGCCACCGGCCCCTACGCCAACTGCCACTTCATCCAGGGCACCACGGGCACGCTGTGCGGTGAGCTCGGCGGCTTCGACCTGTCCGCGTGTCAGCTCCCCACGCTCGGCGGCGTTGGCCAGGAGGGCGTCTTCACCACCCTCGGCCGTATCGACCAGAACGATGGCGGCGTGCGCTACTTCACGCAGAGCCATTCCCTGCGCAACGACGGTGGAGTCGAGACCTTCAACGGTTGGGCCACCCTCAGCCCCACCATGAACCTCACCAAGCAGTTCGACAACGACACCTGGTTCGTCTCGCGGCACACCACCAGCCGGCTCGCGGACGGCGGCACGCTCAACGTCACGGTGGGCTATGCCGGCTGCTCGGCCCAGGACACCAACCACTTCACCGGCTGCTATGCCGTGTGCCGCAATGGCGAGTCCTCCGAGGTGGGCACCTTCAAGGCCGCCCGCATCGTGCCCGCTCGCAACGAGAGCGAGGCCAACGGGCTCACCCTCGTCTCCGAGACGCCTGTCGTCGACCAGTACGACTCGAGCTACTTCTACGGCCTCCCGGTGGACGTCTACGTCACGAAGAGCCACGCGTATGTCGTGTCCCTCGAGAGCTCGTACCAGGGCTGGGGCGGCCTGTCCGTCTATGACGTGAGCGACCCCGCGCACCCGCGGCTCGTCAATCAGATCTCCGCCGAGAACGGCTACTGGAACGGCGTCTGGGCCAAGGGGGACGCGCTGTACGTCGCCAGCGGCAAGCACGGCGTCATCACCTTCGACATCTCCAACCCCGCCAACCCCGTCCTCACCCCCGTGCAGGTCCAGGAGAACGTGGACGCCCACACCGTCTTCGTCGAGGGCAACCAGCTCTACGCCATGGGCGATCCGACGCGCATCTATGACATCTCCAACCCGCGCGCCCCCAGGCTCCTCGGCCGCTACGTGCCGCCCGGCGCCGAGTCCTACCCGTACGCCTACGTGCACGATGCCTTCGTCTACCAGGGCCGCATGTACAGCTACTACTGGTCCTACGGCATGCAGATCAGCGACGTCTCCCGGCTGAGCGACACGCAGGGGCCCACGCCGCTCGGCGCCTACCGCTACGCCGTCAACGCCGATGGCAGCCCGATGCTCAGCCATGCCAGCAGCCACGCGGGCGCCGTGGGCACCTACGTGGACCGGCTCATCGCCTTCGAGGGCGGCGAGGGCTGGGGCGCCCACCTGCGCGTGCTCGATGTCACCGACCCCACCCAGGTGAAGCTGATCTCCCGCTACCGGCTGCGCGAGGAGGCCTCCATCCACAACATGATCCTCGATGAGGCCCGCAAGCGGCTCTACATCGCCTACTACCAGGAAGGCGTCCGCGTCCTCGATGTCGCCAACCCCGCCCAGCCCCGGGAGATCGGCTACTTCAACACCTTCCGCTCCGAGGACCCGATGCGCGGCCTGGGCTTCTACGACGGCGCCATCGGCATCCGCGTCCCCAGGACGCCGGATGTCTCCTCCGCCAACGCGGGCCTCCTCTACGTCGTCGATACCTCCCGCGGATTGCTCATCCTGCGCGAGACGAAGTGAGGTCCGTCAGGGGGCCTGGAAGCTCGAGACCCCCTCGATGACGCAGCGGCCGCTCCAGCGCAGCGTCACGCTCTTCCCAGCGGACAACTGCTTCAGCACCTGCGTGGGGATCTCCGTCCGGAAGGCGGGGGCCTCCACGCGTTGCGACCAGGAGCCGTACTCGAGCTCGACGGTCTCGGGCGGACAGTCCCCATGCATCCGGATCCGAAGGACCGGCTGGGCGTCACCCGGTCCTGGCCAATCGGCTTCCGGATGGGACGGGTCGGACTCGTTTTGCCGGGGCTGGTATTCGACGACGACGGGCAGCGGCGACTCGAAGCTGCCCGCCGCACGCACGAAGTTCCGGACCCACGCCTCGGCGTGTGAATACGGGCCACAGTCACAGTCCTCCGAGTCCGCGGAAACCCGCAGGAAGCCCTCGGTCACGCTGCCCTCCGGCCCGGCGTAACGGCCTTCACCCGGTTCGAACCGGAACGTGGCCGCGACCCGCGCGAGCGCTCCATCCGCCGAGCGAGGGCCGAGCTCCACGAGGGGCGGCGCGCCCGAGGGCTGCTCACGAAGGCGCCAGGTCCACGCGTAATGCTTGTCCGCGGACATGAAGCCGATGAACGGTGGACCCACCACCACGCTCAAGATGGAGCGCTGCCCGGGCGTGACGGGAACGATGTGGAGCATCTGGACACTCCAGGGCGAGCCCGAGGGTCCGTACCTGATGTGGTGGGCCACGGCCAGGCGCCCATCACCCGTATGGGAAAAGAGCCTCGTTTCCGAGCCGATGACATTCGCGGACGAGAAGATGGGGACGAAGCGCCCTTCTCCATCCACCAGGGTGAACGGACCCCGCGCAACTCCCGGCCCGCTCTCCGGGAAGACCTCGGCATCCACCGCCCGGAAGACGATGTACATGGGCTCGCCCTCGGCCTGAGGGGCCCGCAGCACGTGGTTGATGCGGCAATCCGGCTCCTCCTGGTAGCGGGGCGTGCCCAGGTAGCGGCCCTGGCTCAGCAGCGCGCAGAACGCCGCTTCACGCCGCTCCAGGTCCAGGAGCTGCTCGCTGAGCGAGAGCGGCCGGGTGGGAACCGGCGGTGGGCGGCAAGCCCCCAGTGCTCCGCACAGCAGGGCACTCAGGAGAACGCGGAACCAGGCCCATCGGCGGGCGCATCGGAACGAAGGCATCGGGTAGCGCATGCGGTGTGGACCCCAGCCTACGCCCTCTCGCGGAGCTGGGGAGCGAGCAGGCGTCGGGCGATTCGATGGGTGCGGCAGAGTTGAATGATTCCGTGCCCGCGGGCTTCCTCCTAGAGTGAAGCCGTTCCCATGAACCTGCTCCTCGTCGCCGTCGGATTGTCCAAGGTGGTCTTCGGTGGGCTGGTCGCCGCGCTCGGCATCTGGCTCGCGTTCCGCGGTCTCAACCGGCTGCTCGGCACGAATCCCACCGTCGACCTGCAACAGGGCAATGTCGCCGCCGGAGTCGTCCACGCCGCCAGCCTGCTCGCGCTCGGGCTGCTGGTGCACAACGCCGTGAACGCCACCTTCGACGCCGTGGACCTCACCTTCCGCGGCCCCTCCATCGAGCCCTCGGCCCTGGTGCGGCTCACCTTCTTCGCCCTCACGCACGTGGGCGTCGCCCTCCTCGTGGGTACGGGCGTGCTCGCCCTCGGCGTGCTCCTCTTCGACAGAATCACCCCCGGCATCGACGAGCTCGCCGAGGTGCGCCGCGGCAACGTGGCGCTCGCGCTCGTCCTGGCCGCCATCCTCATCGTGCTCGCCCTGCTCACCGCGCCGGGCCTCCAGGCCACCCTCAACGGCCTCATCCCCTTCCCCGAGCTCCCTCCCTCCACCTTCCAGTCCCCGTCCTGACTCCGTGGCCGCCCCGCCGTCCAGCCCGCGGAAGACGCTCCTCCAGCTCTTCCTCGTCCTCTTCATCGCCTCGAGCTGCTGCGGCTTCCTCGGGCTGCGCTGGCTCGTCACGCGAGGCGTGCGCTCACACTCCCCGCTCCCGGCCACGGCCCCGCCTCCCGAGCTTCCCGGCGCCCGGGGCACCCACCTCGGCCTGGCCCTCGTCCCCGCCTCCACCCCGCTGGGCCAGGCCCGCACCTATGAGTGGCGCGCCGAGTCGCTCCTCCCTCCCGAGTACCGGCTGGGCTACGGCCTCGGGGAATCCCTCGCGGCCTCGCTGGACCGTGCGCACCGGGCCTACGGCCGGAAGATGCGTTTCCGCTCGCTGGGCCGTGCCCGCTTCACCTACCAGGCGCCGCCCGGATGCCAGCAGGACATGCGCTGCATCTACGCCGAGCTCATGCGCAGCAACGCCGAGCCCGTGCACGTGCTGGGCACCCGCTTCGTCGAGCACATCCGCGAGCGGCGGCTGGACCCATTGGAAGCCGCCGAGCTCATCATCACCTTCGTCCAGCGCATCCACTACGTGGAGCCCGAGGGCCAGCCCTTCGGCGTCCTGCCTCCCGCGCTCGTCGCCGCGCGGGACGAGGGCGACTGCGACTCCAAGGCCGTGCTCGCGGTGATGCTGCTGCGCCAGGCGGGCATCGACGCGGCCATCCTCTACTCGGACCCTCTCGCCCACGCCGCCGTGGGCGTGGCCCTGCCCGTGCGCGGCCCTGCCTTCCGGCTCGGCAACCGCGTGTACCGCTACGCGGAAGCTCACCACCGAGGGCTGGCCCCTCGGGATGATTCCGCCCCAGCACGACAAGCCGCATTTGTGGAAGGTTCTGCCCGTGCCGGAACCACCCGGCGAGACGGGCTCCCCTGTTGAGACGGTGGACACTCCCGTGTCCGGAGACGTGGAGTAGTCGAAGCGGCATCTGGCCCGAAGGGTGGGTTCCCCGATCGCCCGGGGTGACGAAGCTTCACCACCCAACCCCGAGGCGCCCCCCACGCCGAGCTCCTCTTCCACCGCTGTCCTTCTTCCAACGCTCTGGCTCTCTCCTGTGCGCACCCGTCCGACAATCGGGCCGCACCGGAGTGCGTGGGTGGCACCCCCAACCGGAGGTCGCCATGCCGTCCCTCTCCCGCTGGCTCGTCCTACCCTTGCTCGGCTTGTTGACCCTACCCGCCT
Organism: Archangium gephyra; assembly: GCF_049060025.1. Taxonomy (GTDB): domain Bacteria; phylum Myxococcota; class Myxococcia; order Myxococcales; family Myxococcaceae; genus Archangium; species Archangium gephyra_A. The sequence goes on along the minus strand of NZ_JBMEQQ010000002.1, from coordinate 9,036,983 downwards.
GCCTCGCCCCACCGGACGAGCAGGACTCCGCGGACGCCGTCGAGGCGCCCGCTCCCGAGGAGCAGCAGTACGTGGGCCAGGCGCTCACGGGCGGCGATGCCCTCGCCACCACGAGCTGCCTCGCCCAGCCGTTGTTGTCCTCCCTCGGCAAGAGCCGCGTGCTCGTCGGTGGGAAGATGAGCGATGACGTCGCGTCGCAGGCGCCGTTCGATGTCCGCTACATGTATCTCGCTGGTGGGCTGTTCGACTCGGCGGAGCCCTGCGGCTCGTGCCTGAGCTGCACCGCCCAGACGCGCTCCTGCTCCAACGCGAGCGGAGGGTGCGGCTGGTGGGGCTGTTGGCAATGGGACCAGCAGGCCCCGGGACAGTACCTGCGCGACTTCCTCCAGGCCGCCGCCGTCCGCAAGCAGATCCCGATGATCACCTACTACGAGCTCCTCCACACCAGCGGCGTGGCCGATGGGACCGCCGAGGTGCTGCGGGTGGTGGATGTCTCCCTCATGCGGCGCTACTTCAATGACTGGCGCTTCGTGCTGAAGCAGATTGGCAATTCCACCGCCCTCCTCCACCTCGAGCCGGACTTCTGGGCCTACGCGCAGTTCCTCGCCTTGGATCCCCGCCTGCTGCCCGCGGCCGTCGCCTCGGCCAATCCCACCGATTGCGCGAATCAGCCGAACTCGGTGGCCGGCATGGGCCGCTGCCTCATCTCCATGGCGCGCAAGTACGCCCCCAACGCCAAGGTGGGCCTGCACGCCTCCGCGTGGGCCACGAAGCTCGATGCCCACCTCAACACCAACCCGCTGTTCGACGTCACCATCGAGGCGCGCAAGGTGGCCGACTTCCTCCGGCTGTGCGGCGCCGCCGACGGGGACTTCGTCGTCGTGGAGACCAGCGACCGCGATGCCCAGTGGTACCAGGTGACGACGGGCTCCTGGCGCTGGTGGGACCGGAACAACTTCAACTACCCCAACTTCCGCCAGGCCTTCACGTGGTCCAAGGCCCTCTCGGAGCGGCTCGGAAAGCCCCACCTCTGGTGGCAGCTCCCCGTGGGCAACATGACCCTGCCCGGCACCTGGGAGAAGTGGCGCGACAACCGGCTGGATTACTTCTTCGACCACCCGGACCAGGTCGCCGCCTCGCATGGGCTCGGCATGGTCTTCGGCGCCGGTGCCGAGGGGCAGACCAATCCCTCCACCGATGGCGGCCACTTCGTGCGCCGCGCGAAGGCGTATTTCTCCACGGGCGGACAGCCCGCGTGCCCCTCTGGGCTGAGCGCGGCACAGTAGGGGGACACGGGTTCAAGTCCCGTACTGCTCGCCAACAAGAAGGGCCCGGAATCGCAAGGTTCCGGGCCCTTCGCCTTTTCTCACCTACCTGTCTTCCCCTGCGTCGCGGAGCCCGTCTCCAGCATGTCTCCAGAAAGCTGGGCGCCCACCGCGTCCAGCAGGCTGATGGCCGCGTCCTTCGCCGCCGGGGTGAGGTGCATGTACCGCTGGGTGGTGGTGAAGCTCTCGTGGCCCGCCAGCTCCTGGATGGCCTTGGCAGGAGCCCCACGCATCGCCAGCCGCGAGCAGAAGGTGTGCCGCATGATGTGCAGAGCCCCAGTGACCGGCAGCCCAGCCCGTGTCTGAGCCTTCTTCATCCAGCGGGAGACGGTGGCCCTGGCCACGGGCTCGCCGTCGTCCCGGTAGAGCACCCGGGCCCCTCGCAGGTGACGGTTGGCCGCCAACAACGCCGCCAGGCGCTTCGTCATCGGCACCCGGCGATCTCGTCCGCCCTTGGGCACGGTGACGTGACCTCGCCACTCTGCGGCCGCGAGGCTCAACTGCTGGCTCGCCGCCACCACATGTACCAGCGCGCTCGCCACCATCATCCCACGCGCTGGCGCGGCAACACCCGCGACTGGACACCGGCCGACCCTGTCCGTCTCAACCCCTCTCCGCATTCCACCCCTGCACTGCCTTCTTTTCGGCTGACTGCCTGAGTCAGCTTCTCGCGACAACTATGTTGACACTCACCGCCTGCGTCCGGAACTGTTGGCCCTGCTCAACTCGGGCGACACCGCTGTGGGCGGAACGAAGTGGTGGGTACGAGGCGTTCGCCGTCTACTCGCCGGGTGGAGTGGTGGCGCGAAGGTATGAGGCTTGTCCGCTAGATGCGCGCTCCCGCTGAGCTACACTGCATGGTGGAGAGCCACCGTTGAAGACACCACGCACCTGGACCATCGAGATCGTCCGCGCCAAGGAGGCTGGCAACGCGTACGCCTTCAACTACGAGCGGCAGGACTATGTGTTCGTCGGCAACCACGCCTATGGGAATGCGGAGTTCCCATGGGATGAAGAGGTAGTGTCAGCACTGGTGCAGCTTCAGCAGCCGCGGGCACAATCCGAGGTGGTACGTCGCCTCGGTAAGAAACTCCTTCGCTTCCTGCAGGATGGCATGCCCACGCCCGAAGGATGGGGCGCTCTTGAAGTAGCCATCCGCCAAGCGAAGGAGGAAGGTCAACCTCTCCATCTCGTCTTTCGATTCGGCGCCGCCGAACTCTATAGCCTGCCATGGGAGTTGGTCGCTCTCCCGTCCACAGGAGAGTACCTGGGTGAGGCGCCTTGGTGCATCATCCACTATGAGTGGCCAGGGGTCTCAGTCGCGCCCGCCGCTACCGTTCCCCGGTCGAAGCCGGGTCGGCTTCTGTTCGGCTGGTCCAACGCGGGTGGTGAGACTCCGACCATCGATCACCTGCACGCGCTCGAAGAAGCGGCGCTCCGCGGCACATTCGAGTTCGATGCGAAGCATGACACCATCCCTCTACTCTCGGCTTCTGCACTGCGAGACGCGCTCCAGCGGGCAGTCGGGGAAGGGCGGCCCTTCACGGCGCTCCACCTCCTGTGCCACGGAGTCCGGGATGCAAGCGGTAACTATGGGTTGGTCTGGGATGAGGCGTCCACGATAAGCGGGGTGGCGCACATCGACTCGGAAAAGTTCAGCAGGTTGCTGCGCCCCTACACGGACTCGATACGGCTGGTGGTTCTGTGCGCCTGCCACAGCGGCCACCCGGGCTCGCCTGGCAACGTTCTCGGAAGCGTGGCGCAAGCAACCCATCGCATCGGCGTGCGAGCAGTTCTTGCCTCCCGCCTGCCACTGTCCGTGAAGGGCTCGATCCAGTTTACCGAGTCCTTCTATAGAGCATGGGACGGTAGTGACTCCGTGCAGCCGGCGCTGGCTGCCGTAAGAAACGCACTGCTCCATATAGGCGAGCATGCTTGGGCCTCACTTCAGCTCTTCGCTGCACAAGTAGAGCCTGACAAAGCAGCACCGGCAGTTGGTGTAACTCTGGAGGTGCCGCACGCTTCGCCCGTTCCGTCAATCCTCCCCGGTGTGTCCCTGCCAAAGCCCGTTCTTGAGGCCTACCGCTCCAACACGCTGGCCCTGTTCATCGGCTCCGGCCTCTCACTGGGCCACGACGTGAAGGGGGGCTTGCCAACGTGGACGCAGATTCCCGAGCGGCTACTCGATGTCTGTGAGCATCTTGGCACTCTCGACGAGCAGACGATCCAGCACTGGCGCAAGCTGTTCAAGAGACGCATGCGGCTCGAACTCATGCTCGCACAGCTCGGCGCCCTGCGTACTGCCCTGGGAAGCGACTACCCGAAGGCCATCGACGCCATTTTCCGTCCCTCGGACATTGCCCCGGGCTCAGCACATCAGGCCGTTACCGGAATGGGCGTCCGCGCAATCCTGACTACGAATTACGACTCCCTCATTGAAGATGCAGGAGGGATACCTCGCAGGTACGTCTATACCTGGAAGGATTCCGACAAGGCGCTCAGGGATCTGGAGTCTAAGCGCAACGTTCTGCTCAAGGTCCACGGAACGGCGGAGCATTACGACAGCGTGGTCATGACCGAACGCGAGTACCACGAAGCCCATTCCAACCCTTCGTACCAGAAGGTGCTGGACCATCTGCTTCAGCGCTACACGTTCCTCTTCATTGGCTATGGGTTGAATGATCCATTGGACCTCGATCTGGCACTCAAGGGGAATGCTGACGCCTTCAAATCCGCATCTCGTCGCCACTATGCGGTGATGAAGGACCCAAGTGACAATGACCAAGACCGTTACGAGCGCGAGTACAATGTCCGAGTCATTCCCTATAGGGACCACGCGCAGATTCCGGTCATCCTGGAGCAACTCCGGCGCACTGCCGGGAGCTGAAGCTCCCGCCAGAACTCGGGTCCTAGGCTCCACCTGGCCTTCCTTGGCCACACCTCGCCAGGGCACACGCTACCGTTGGGCCCCACGAACCTCCCTGGAGCACCATGCACCCCTGGCTCTGTTATGTCTCCAAAACTGGAGGGGACTCGGGGCGACAGGCGGGACTGGCGAGGACTGCCCCGTGGACTCGAAGTGCCCGGATTCACTCACGATTCAGCGAAAGGCGTGTGCCGTCGCAGGTTTGGGGCTCCCCTCGTCCACGGGTTCAAGTCCCGTACTCCTCGCCAATAGAAGAGCCCGGAATCGCAAGGTTCCGGGCCCTTCGCCTTTTCTCACCCACCTGTCTTTCCCTGCGTCGCGGAGCCCGTCTCCAGCATGTCTCCAGAATGCAGGGCGCCCGCCGTGTCCGGCAGGCTGATGGCCGCGTCCTTCGCCGCCGGGGTCAGGTGCATGTACCGCTGCGTGGTGGTGAGGCTCTCGTGGCCCGCCAGCTCCTGGATGGCCTTGGCAGGAGCCCCACGCACCGAGAACGGCGCGTCCTGGGAGTTGTCAGCCCCGTTAGGGTATCTCCTCCGGTTGGCAACCCGTCGGGGGGCCATCACGGGGATTTCCATGAAGCTGGCTGGAGCAGTGATGCTGTGGGTGTTCCTCACCGGATGCGCGACAACGCAGAGAACTGACGGCCCCGGAACGGGAGGCTCTGGTCCTTCACCCTCACCGGGGGCCAAACCCGCAGTGAAGAAGGAACTGCCCTGGTTGAACGTGCCAGGCGGACGGATGAAGACGACCCTCTTCTACGGCCCGTGGCAGTGTCGCCGGGAGTTCATGAACGGGTGCCAGAGGGAGTGCGCCAGCGAGGGCCGCACCCTCAAGGGATGCATGTGGCTGGCCGACTTCAAGTTCGATTGGGAGGGAAGCCTCGTCGTCATCCCCGTTCCCGTGAAGGCCGGAAGCCGCTACGGCATCTATCACTGCTGCTGCAACTACACCGAGCTGTCGAAGGAGGACACACGCGCCGCTCGCAAGAAGTGGGAGGGAAAGAGGGAGTCCTTCCGGCGGGGTTGGAGCGAGAAGTTCGGAACGTGGCCGGAGAAAGGTGACGTGTCCTGGCCAGGGCACCACGTCAGGGATCTCAAGCACGGGGGGAATCCGGTTGACCCCAACAACATCATCCCCGCCGAGCCTGATGTTCACGAGGTACTCAACGAGCAGTACCCCGCTTGCTACGACGGCAAATCCCCCTGGAATACAGTGGGCCCCGACCTGCCCTACACGGACAACTGACGATGGCCACGCCCCTGAACAGCTTGCTCGAAGAGGTCTCCCGCGAGCACTTCCCCCATCCCCCCGCCACACCCGAGGAGATCGAGGAGTTCGAGCAGCGGGTGGGCTGGCGGCTGGACCCGGACCTCCGGGCCTTCTACCTGCACTGCAACGGAGCGGAGCTGATCAAGCGGTTGCCGGATTCCCCCTATCGCATCCTTCCCCTGTCGAAGATCGTCCGGGCGCGAGTCGCCATTTTCGGAAAGAAGAACGATGACGACGCGCACGGCCCCGCCTCGATGTGGGCCATCTGCGACGTGCAGGATGGCAACTACCTGTTGGTGGATGTGGCCCGGCAGGAGAATGGCCGCTATCCCGTCATCGACGGCTGGCACGAGGCGTGGCCGGACCCGAAGTATTGCGATCAGATCGCCACCTCCTTCTCGGACTTCTTGGAGCGGGCGCTGCGTGATGGCCAAGCCTACTGGCTGAACGAATGAGACGATGTCCTCGCCCATGAGCCTCCTGCTCGAAGAGGTCTCCCGCGACCACTTCCCGTATCCACCCGCTACGCCCGAGGAGATCAAAGAGTCCGAGCACCCGGGGGGCTGCCGCCTGACAACCGGGAAACGGTGGCCTGGATGCTCCTACACCGGGGGCAGGCGAACACGTCCAGAGCGAACGCACGGCGCAGCAGCCCCGCTCAGTCCAAGCGGGGCGTGCGCTCCTTCTGCGGGTTCTCCACCGTCGCGGCCACGCGCTCCTCCGGCCCCGGTTCCGCCCCCGCTTGAGGGAGCGAAGCCGAATTCTTGGCCCTCGCGGTACTCGGCGCCCGGGAAGCGCTGGCGTGGTGGAGGCCCACACTGCGAACTCCTACGAGGTGACGGTGGCGTAGGGGCTACTTCGTCCGAGTCTGCCCCGGTGCCCGTGCGTAGTCCTCCTTAGGGATTCGCCGGACGTGAATCCACGTCTTGTCGAGCGGCACCGCCTCGTCGCCACTCTCCTTGTCGGCGGAGCGCATGTAGAGGTGCTCAATGTCAACCACGCGGAATGGCGCCGCCGACCCGAAGTAATACGCCTGCTCTGCGGTGTCTTGCGTTTCCTCCCTCGGCAGAATGATGATGTCACCAATGTTGGGCAGGGGGTCATCAGACGACAGCACTGCAATGCACCCGGGCTTGTAGCTGAAGCCCGGTCTGCCTTGCCCGTCCTCCACTTCGTAAACCTCTACGTCATCCATCACGAAGCCCTCCTCTGGGTATGCCGGATTCTACCGGCTTCACAGCTGCCTCTTTCACAGCGTCCGAGGTTGCGCGACAGGTTCCGTGCCCCGGCTGCTGGCATTCGTCCTACTTGCCGTCTCCGGCGAGCGCTACTTCTGCTCTAAGCAGCGCTCTGCCTAGTTCCTACGAGGTGACCGTAACGAGGCCCTACTGCACCTTCAACGCATCCAGCCGCTGAGAATCAAAGCCAAGGCGTTCCAGGAACTCGCGTGGCGACCATGTGCCGGAGAACCGGCTAATGGAGAGGGACTTCGTGAGCGCATCACTGGAGAGGTACGTCTCAAGCGCATTGCGGATGGCCTTGTCGTTCACGGCGAAGTAAGCCCCTGTGTCGGAGGTCCCGTGTACCGCCCCATGACCAAGCAACTTGATGAAGTCCGGCACCAATTTTCGGGGGACGTGCACGTAGCTCATGGCCGACGCGCTACGTCCCCGGCCTGAAGCCTGTCATCGGGCTCACCATGCGCCCCCCCTCTTGGCCCTGGGGCCTCGTCTCACTCACGACGTCCTCCATTCCATGGCTACTCGTCCGCCTCCGAGGAGAGCTGCTTCCGCTCCCAGCAGCACTCCTTCTAGATCCTACAGGGTTGCGGTGGCGGCCTAACCCCCAGTCGGTCCAGGCGTATCCCGCTCCAGCAGAGTGAACGGCCAACGCTGTCCCTCCACTTCAACCTGGGTCGTCTTCACCAGGGCGTACTCAATCTTGGCCAAGTCTGCATCCCCCGCCGCCCGCCCAGCCGCTTGGCCCAGGATGTCGTAGAGGCGCTCGGAAATCGCTGCCCACGAGGCCACTTCGTCCCTCCTTGCCTCCTGCGTCAGGCGGACGCCAGCGGCGGCAGCGAGGCGCTGCACATCTACGGAGTACTTGGCGTTGACGTACGACACCACGCCCTTTCGCGACCTGATGCCTTCCACAAACAGCTGCGCTTGCAGATTGGCCACTTCCTCGCGCAGGGCTGCATTCTCTGCGGCCAACTCCTCCGCCGACGAGATGACGCCCTCCACCATCATTCGCACGCCGGGGTTGTTCGGCTCCTCACGAAGAAACGGGGCCAGCAGGTCTCGAATCTTCTGCACCTTCTCGCTCACGGTTCCCTCCAGACGCTGGTGTTGGGGCGGTCACCTTGCCGACGGGCAGGTCGCACCCGCCGTCGTTCTCATACGCCTCCGCTGGGCACGACGCATCCTGTTCCAACCCACCGCACCCGGTGCGGAAAGAGCAGCGTCCACTGCCGGTAGGGCATATGCGGCAGCACCCGCTCCACCGGGTGCGCCGCCGTCATCTGCGCCCGCTTCGCGCTACAGAAGGGGCACACTCCTCGCCCCTTGCAAGAAAAGGTGACGAGCAGTTCGCTCTCGCAGCGCACCCGCGCGAACCCGTGCGCCAGCCCCCCGCACTCAAGGTAGCGGGCGAAACCCCGCTCGATGTACCGGGGCACGCCACGTCCCACCTCGCTCACCTTCACCACCAGCAGCGTGGCGAGGTGGTCCCTCACCGCCTCGTACAGCACCGTCCCCTCCGGCTGCCTCCGCCGGTACTCCCACCCGTGCTCCCCCACCTGCCCCTCCCCACAACCACACCTCGCCATGGCACACGCTACCGTTGGGCTCCCACGAACCTCCCTGAAGCACCGTGCGCCCCTGGTTCCGTCTCCAAAATGCCTCCAGGGCTCGGAGGGGACTCCGGGGGACAGGTGGGACAGCCGGGGACTGGCCCATGGACTCGAAGTGCCCGGATTCACTCGCGATTCCGCGAAAGGCGTGTGCCGTCGCGGGTTTAGGGCACCCCTCGTCCACGGGTTCAAGTCCCGTACTCCTCGCAAAGAGAAGCCCAAATTCAGGGGGCCTTCATCCGCTCCCGCACGTAGGCGTCGTACTCCTCCTTCATCGGGAGGGACTCGTCCACGCGCAGCCTCCGGCGCAGGGTGCTCACCTTCTGGCCACTGCGTGGGTCCTCGCCCTCCTTCTCGTACTGCTCCCACGAGATGCCCGAGCCACGCCTCTGCCAGAGCGGCAGCTCGTTGAAGTTGATGCCTCTCTGGAAGAGGAGCTCGTTCTTGAAGCCCACCGGCTTGCCGTGCAGCTCCCGCGAGGCCTGCGCCACGCTCAGGCCTTCCTTGCGCAGCGTCCAATAGCACCAGCCGTGCAACGCGCAGCGGGCCGCGTCCGACTGTCTCCAGCGGAAGTAGTCCACCACCGCGCTCTCGTTCACGCCCATCCACACCCGGCTGTCGAACACCGCCGGCACTCCCGCCACGTGCGTGAAGGCCGCGCTCGCCACACCCGCGGAGATGGACACCAGCTTCTCCACCTCCCGGTCGAAGAGCGACCAGTCCGGCCGGAAGAGCACAGAAATCTCATCGCTCTCCGTGTACGCGTAGATGCCCTGCAGCTCCTCCAGCAGCGCCGAGGCCGTGCGCACCATCTGCTGGTGCAACACCGCATCGAAGGGCTTCTCGTAGCGCGCCTCCGTGAAGCGCGAGAAGCCCCGCCCGTCCACCCGCAGCACGCACCACGCCCCGCTCAGCAGCCGCAGTGAGTGGAAGAACTCGCCCTCCCGCATCCGCGCTTCAAAATCGTTTGGACTCATCTTCCTCCCTCCATTCCCTCACGTCGAAGCCGCCCTCCGGGCCTGCCTGGACGTGGAACAACGCATCGAATCCCTCGGCGGACGAGGGCCACCGCAATTTCCGATACGTGATGTGAATCGCCTTGTCCGGCACCCGCGCCCGTCCCACCCGCCCCGCGTTGCGCGCCAGGCACGTCTCCAGGTCCGACACGAAGACGTAGCCCACCACCCGCGCACCGCGCTCGCGGCCCAGCGCGATGAGCGGCTCCCGGTCCTCCACGAGCGGGTGGGTGTTGTCCACCACCACCGACTCCCCCCGGTCCAGCGCCTCGGCGATAAGCCTCCGCTGCCGGGCCTCCCGCTTGCGCGCGTTGGGCCACAGGTCCTTGCTCACGAGCACGTGCGTGCCCGCGAAGCGCTCCCGGTAGAAGCTGCTCTTTCCCGAGCCCTGCAGGCCAATGAAGAGGACCAGTTCCATGGCGGCGACTCTCAGACGGTGTGCACGCCCCGGCTCTGACGCCGGGGACGGCCCCCGGCCTCACGCCGAGGGAACCATGCTCCTCAATCGCACCGCCTCCTCCAACTCCCCCGCGGCTTCCAGGATGGAAGCGGCGCGCGCGTAGTTCGTGGCCGCTTCCGTCCGGCGCAGGTGGGACTCGTCCACCTGGGCGGCCTCGAGCAGGAAGGGCACCGCGCGCCGGGTCTCCCCCCCCTCCAGCCAGTGCTGGGCGATGACGGCCGGGGCCGCCCGCCTCGACTCCAGCCGCTGGGCCAGGCGCCGGTGCAGCAGTGCTCCCAGCGCGGAGGGAATCGAGCCCATCACCGCCTCGAACACCAGGTCATGCGTGAAGCGCTCGCCCCTGAGGATCTGCGCCGCCTCCAGCTCGCGCAGCGGCCCGGCGAAGGACAGGGGGCTCACCTCCAGCACCTCCCCCGCCAGCTCCAGGCTGAACTCCATGAGGGCCAGCGCCGCCACCTGCGCCAGTTGCAAGGCCAGCGGGGACAGCCGCTCCAGGCGCTGTTGAATGAGCTGGCGCACCCGCCCCGGCGGAGGCAGCCGCTCCGGCCACCCCTGCTCCAGGCTCCCCGACTCCATCAGGTGCTTGAGGGTCTCGGTGATGAAGAGCGGGTTGCCCCCCGTGTAGCGCGTCATCTCCCCGGTGAGGGACCCGGCCCCCGGCAGCGACAGGCTCTCCAACAGCTCGCCCACCGCCTCGGGCCGCAGCGGCTCCAGCTCCAGGAGCATCGCCAGCCCCGCGGCCTCCAGCCGCTTCGTGATGGCGAGCGCCTCGCCTCCGAGATCGCCGCGGCGGCAGCAGTCGATGATGATGGGAAAGGTGCCGGCCGAGTGGAAGCGGGCGTGAGCATAGGCTCCCACCTGCAGGCTGGCGGAGTCGGCGAACTGCAGGTCGTCGGTGATGAAGCTCGCCAGGCCCTCGGTGCAGCGGCGGAGCACCTCGCTGTAGGCGTCCAGGCAGCGCACCCGCTCTCCCTCGTCACGCATGGGGGGAGTCGGCTCCCCGGGCGGAGCGAGCTCCGGCATCACGCGCGCCAGCTCCCGGCGAATCCAGGGCTCCAGGCCCCGCTCGAGCTCGGGCCGCTCGGCGAAGAGCTCCCGGATGTGCCGCACATACAAGGAATAGGGCACCTCCGCGTCCCCGGGCCGGGCGGCGAAGACCACATACCGCCCCTTGGAGGCCGCGAAGTCCTGCGCCAGCCGCGTCTTGCCCACGCCCGGCTCGGCCAGCAGCAGCATGAGCTGCCTCGACTGCCACGCCGCCTCCATCCGCGCCCATTCCGGCGCACGGCCCACCAGCACCGGCGGACGCAGGACGGAGAGCGGCAGCGTCCGCTCCGGCCTCTTCCCAGCCGCACGAGGCCGCACCTGCCCGCGCTCCACGTCCCGCGCCAGTGCCAGCGTGTCCGGGTGCGGCGCCGCGTCGTACTCCTCGAAGAGCATCTTCCGGCAACGGTCGAAGAGGTGGAGCGCCGCCATCCGGTCTCCCAGCAGGTAGTGCAGCCGCATCAACCGCCGGTAGGCCTCCTCCGAGAGAGGATCCAACGCCAGCAGCCGCTCGGCGAAGTGCAGCGCCCCGGCCAGGTCCCCCTGCTGCTCGCGGGCCTCCACCTCGGCGATGGCGGCGCGGCACCGCAGGGCCTCGAGCTGCCCCCGGGCCCGGAGCACCCAGGCCTCGAAGTCCGGGCAGTCATCGAAGTCCAGGGTGCCCAGCAGCGAGCCCGACAGCGACAGCGCTTGCGTGTGCCGGCTGGCGAAGACGTGCGCCTCCAGCTCCACCGCGTCGGTGGTCACCCGCTCGGAGAGGGAGACCACGTCCCCGCCAAGCACCAGGTCCGTCCCGGTGGCCACCCGCAGCCGGCGCAGGAGCTGGCGCATGTTGTTGCGGGCCGTGTCCTCGCCCGAGCCGGGCCACAGCATGCCCGCCAGCCTGTACTTGGGCGTGGGCCCCTCCAGCGCCAGCCACGCCAGCACCGCCGCCACCCGCCGCTGCAACGCCAGGGGCTCGGCCAGCCCCAGGAGCCGCGCACCCCCGAGCACTTCCAACCGCCAGTCCGTCACGTCTTCCCCCCACCGCCACTCCATGGAGCAGCCGAGGGCCCCCGGGCGCCCGCGTGGGAGCGTCCTCAGGTCCAGAATCCCGTCGGCTGCCCGAGGAGGGAGGCTCCGGCCTGGCCAAACCACCCCTCAGCGGCAGCCGCATGCTGCCTGAAGGTGTAGATGTCACGGAAGCGCCTCTGCAACGACGAGCCCTCTTTGAGCGAGTGGGCCCCTCCCGCGCGATAGCAGGTTTCCACTACACCCGAGGCGGTCTCCGTCACCCAGGCCAGGGCGGCCGACAGGCGCGGTGCCAGCAGGACAGCGGAGGCGGGCTCGTTCACGCACGCGGCCCAGAACTCCTCCGCCGTGGCGTACAGGAGCGCCCGGGAAGCCCGCACGCTCGTGTCCACGCGGCCGAGCTCGAGCTGGAAGACGGGAGACTCGATGAGAGGGGCGCGGGCGTACAGGCGCCGCTTGCCCGTGGTGACGAGCTTCACCACGTCATCCACCGCGCCCTGGGCGATGCCCAGCGACACCGCCGCCATGTGCAGCACGAAGTGCAGCAGCGGCGCGACGAAGCCCGGCCCCGGCACGGTGGACGTCCCGGCGAAGAGATCGAAGGTGCTCTCCTCGGGGCAGAAGGCGCCCTCCAGCGCCACGTCATGGCTGCCCGTGCCCTTCAGGCCGAGCGCGTTCCACGTGTCGATGATGCGCACCTCGCGGGCCGGGAAGAGCATGGAGCGCGTCCGGGGTACGCCTGGCATGGGGCCGGGGCGAGGCTGGCCGTCCTGGAGGACGACGCAGTTGGCGAACAGCCAGTCACAATGCTCGCAGCCGCTGGCGAAGCCCCAACGCCCGGTGACGCGGTAGCCGCCCTTCTCCACCGCGGCCTGCCCCTGCGCGTTGAAGGCCCCACCCATGATGACGTCCGGCCCGGCCGAGTAGATGGCGTCGAAGCGCTCGCGCGGCAGGAGCGCGAAGAGGTGCGGGCTCTCCATGCCGATCATCGTCGTCCAGCCGGCCGCCCCATCCGCGCGGGCGAGCGTCTCCAGGATCTCGCAGCCGGTGCGCAGGTCCACCTCGGAGCCGCCGTGACTCCGGGGGACGAAGGCCCGGAAGAACCCCGCCTGCTTGAACTGGCCGAGCAGGTCCACCGGCAACCGCCGTCCCGACTCGATGTCCGCGGCCCGGGCGGCAATCACCGGAGCCAGGTCCCGCGCGGCCTCCACCACCTTCGTCGTCTCAGCGCTCTTCATGCGTCACTCCTCGTCGCGGGCACGGGAGCCCCCCATGCGCCCATTCCGACGTGGAATGACGATTACCTGCGGGGGTGTGACGGAGCCGTGACCGGCTCCACGGGACTCCGTCACACGGGCCTACTCCGCGCGCAGGGAGACGGCCGGATCCACGCGCATGGCCCGCCGCGCCGGCACGAGGCACGCCACCAGCGCCACCCCCAGCAGCAGCACCGCCGCCGCGCCGAAGGCGAGCGGATCATGCGGTGCCACACCATAGAGGATGCTGCCCATGACCTGGGACAGGGCGAGCGCACCGGCCACTCCCAGCGCCACCCCCAGGCCCGCGAGCCGCATCCCGCTGCGCAACACCATGCTCAGCACTTCCGCCGGCCGGGCCCCGAGCGCCAACCGCACGCCGATCTCCCGCTGCCGCTGACCCACCGTGTAGGCCAGCACGCCGTAGATGCCCACCGCGCCGAGCACCAGCGCCAGCACGGCGAAGAGGCCGAGCAGCGACGCGATGAGCCGGGGACGGGCCACGGAGCCGCCCACCACCTCCTCGAGCGTGGTGATGCGGGTGATGGTCTGATCCGGGTTCACCGACCAGATGGCCTGGCGGACCGCGGAGGCGAGCTGCAGGGGAGCGCCCTGGCCACGCACCACCAGGTTCACGCTGCTGCGGGTGTTCTGCAGCACGTGCACGTAGACGAGGGGCGGGGCGGGCTCGGAGAGGCTCTCCTGGCGCACGTCCCCCACCACGCCCACGATGGGGGCCACGACGGCGCCATCCCAGTGGATGCCCTTGCCCACCGCGTCCTCGCCCGGGAAGAAGCGGCGGACGAAGGCCTCGTTGACCATCAACACCGTGGGCGCGTCCCCCGAGTCCTGGGAGGTGAAGGCGCGGCCGCGCAGCAGGGGAATCCCCATGGCGCGGAAGTAGTCGTTGCTCACGTGCAGGTACCGCACGCGAGGGGCGTCCGCGGCGCTCTCCGCGGGCTGGCCCGCCAGGACCAGCGGCGCCGGTTCGCCCGAGCCCTCCAGCGGGAGGTTCTTCGCCGTGCCGGCCACCTGCACCCCGGGGACCTCGCGCACGCGCTCGAGCACCTCGGCCAGGTACTGGGCCTTCGGGCGCGCCCCCGGCGAGGAGGAGAAGCTCACCACCACCGCGCCTTCGGGACGGAAGCCCGGCTCCACCGAGAGCAGCGACATCAGACTGCGGACGGCCAGTCCCGCCCCGGCCATCAGCACCACGGCGAGCGCCACCTCGGCGACCACCAGCGCGCCGCGCAGCCGCGCCCCACCCGTCCCCGTCATGCCCCGGCCCGCCGCCTTGAGCACCGGCGCCAACTGGGGCGAGCGCGCGCGCCACGCCGGCAGCAACCCGAACAGCACCCCGGTGAAGAGCGTGGCGCCCATGGCGAAGGCCATCACCGCTCCGTCCACCCTCACCTCCCGCAGGCGGGGCAACTGCTTCACGGAGAAGGCCACCAGCAGCTCGGTGCCCCACACCGCCAGCAGGACACCGAACACGCCGCCCAGCAGCGCGAGCACGAGGCTCTCGGTGAGGAGCTGCCCCACCAGCCGTCCCGGCCCGGCCCCCAGCGCGGCCCGCACCGCCAGCTCGCGCTCGCGCGCGGTGGCCCGCGTCAGCATCAGGTTGGCCACGTTGACGCACGCGATGAGCAGCAGGAAGCCCACCGCGCCGAACAGCACCATCAACCCCACCCGCACATCCCCGGTGACGGCCTCGTGCAGCGGCAGCACCGTGACGCCGGTGCTCTGCACGTTGGTGGCCGGGTACTCCTCCGCGAGCTGCCGGGCCACGCCATTCATCTCCGAGCGCGCCGTCTCCAGGGACACCCCGGGCTTCAGGCGCGCCACCACGGACTGCCAGCGCACCTGGCGCAGGCGCGGAATGCCGCTCTCGCTGATGCGGGAGTCGGAGAGCCACAGGTCCACGCGTTCGGAGGGGAAGTCGAAGCCCGCGGGCATCACGCCCACCACCGTGGTGGGCACCTCATCGATCGTCAGGGTCCGGCCGAGGATGCCGCGGTCTCCGCCGAAGCGCCGCTGCCACAGGCCATGGCTGATCACCGCCACCGCGTTGTGCCCCGGCTGGTGCTCCCCGGGGAGCAGCGCGCGCCCCAGCAGCGGCGCCACGCCGAGGGTGGAGAAGAAGCCGTCGCTCACGAAGGCCGCCGGCAACCGCTGGGGCTCCCCGTCACCGCTCAGGTTGCTCCCCGACATCCCCTCCACGTACCACCACGTGCCCAGGTCCTCGAAGGAGCGCTGGCGCGCCTTCCAGTCCGCGAAGTCCAGCGGGGACACCTCGCCCCGGGCCTGGTTCTGGGACGGGCTCGCCTGCCACAGGCGCACCAGCCGCTCGGGCGCGGCGAAAGGCAGCGGCCGCAGCAGCACCCCGCGCACCACGCTGAAGATGGAGGTGGTGGCGCCGATGCCCAACGCCAGGGTGAGCACGGCCACCAGCGCGAAGCCGGGCGCCTGCCGCAGCATCCTCAGCGCGTACCGCACGTCCTGCACCAGCGCTTCCCACAGCAGGAACCGCTTCATCTTCCGCTCCCTCTCGTGCCCGATGCGCACGCACTCCTCGCGCACACGGCCCACGTCTCCGAACTCGCGCTCGGCGGCCGCACGCGCCTCGGCGGGGGACAGGCCCTCCCGCTCGTACCGGGCGGTGCGCATCTCCAGGTGGAACCGCAGCTCCTCGTCCACGTCCTGCTCCACCGCGCGAGGCCGCACGGCGAGCTTCAACAACCGCTTGATACCGGGGTAGCGCATGGGGGGCTCAGGCCGCCTCCAGCACCCGGGACACGGCCGCCACGTAGCGCTGCCACGCCTGTGTCTCGGCCCTCAGGTGCGCCCGGCCCGCCGAGGTGAGCCGGTAGAACTTCGCCCGCCGGTTGTTCTCCGACAGGCCCCACTCCGCCTCCAGCAGGCCCCGCTTCTCCAGCCGGTGCAGCGCCGGGTAGAGCGCCCCCTCCTCCACCTTCAACTCCTCCCCGCTCCGCTCCCGCACCAGCTCCGCCACCGCGTACCCGTGCAACGGGCCCCACGACAGGCTCTTGAGAATCAGCACGTCCAGCGTGCCCTGCATCAACTCCAGCGAGTTGCCCGCCATGTCACTCTTCCCCTCAGATGCTCAGGGGAACGACGCGCACGCTCCCCTCAGATGATGAGGGAACTGTCGCCCATGCTCCCCTAAGGCGTCAAGGGGAGCACTCCCGGAGGCGGGGCACTTCACCCGGTGTGCGGTTCCTCCGTGAAAGGCAGCCGCCAGTCCACCCGGTGGAGCGCCAGCGGCGGCATTCCCTGACGGAAGGCCGGGGGCAGCGGCGTCACGGGCCAGGAGCGCTCCCGCCAGCGCTCGAGGGTGGCGTCGGTGAGGAGGATTTCCCCGGGCCTCGCGGTGGAGCACACGCTGCTGGCGTTGATGGCGGCCTCTCCGATGGTGGCGTATTGCAGATACTGCTCGGAGCCGATGTTGCCGGCCGCCACCCGGCCCGTGTCGAGCCCCACGTGGATGCGAATCTCCGTCCAGCCCTTGGCGCGCCAGCGCGCATTCAACCGCTCCAGCGCCTGTTGCATCTCCACCGCGGCGCGCACGGCCCGGTCCACGTCATCCAGGTGCGCGAAGGGCGCGCCCCACACCGCCATCAGCGCGTCGCCGATGTACTTCTCCAGCGTCCCCTCGTGCCGGAAGACGATGTCCGCCATCACCGGGAAGTACTCGTTGAGCAGGTCCACCACCTGCCGGGGCTGGAGCGTGGAGGACAGCTCGGTGAACTGGCTGATGTCCGAGAAGAGGATGGTCACCTCCGTCTCGATGACGCCGAGCTGGGCGCTGCGCGCGAACTGCAGCTTCTTGAGGGTGGCCGGGGGGAAGAAGCGCAGGTACGTGGTGCGCAGCACGGCCTCCTCCTCCAACTGCTGACGCAGCAGCGAGTTGTCGAGCGCGATGGCCGCCTGGTTGGCGAAGGCGGCGAGGAACTCCAGGTCCTCCTGGGTGAAGCCATGGGCCCGCGAGAGGTTGTCCACGTAGAGCACCCCCAGCACGGACTCCCGGGGCATGAGCGGCACACACATGGAGGCGCAGATGGACTGCTGCAACACCGAGTCGGCGGAGCCCAGGCGGGGATCCCTCCGGGCATCGGAGAAGAGCGCCGCCACACTGTGCGTGCGCACGTAGTCGACGATGTGCTGGCTGTAGAAGGGGCCGGCGGGCAGCTCGCCCGAGGCCCGGGCCACCCGGGGACGCAACTGCCCGCTGGTGGGCTCCACCAGCAGGATGGCCGCCCGGTCCACCTCCACTATCTGGAAGACGAGTTGCAGGACGCGATCCAACAACTCGTCGATGGAGCCTGGAGAGGAGAGGAGCTGGCTCACCTTGAGAAGGATTTGCAGCTTGTTGTTCGCCCGCACCTCCCCGCTCACGGGCTTCATCTTCAGGGCGGTGTTCGCCCCGGGCTCGGCATGCGGCCGCAGCAGCTCGCCCATGGTGGTGGGGGAGAACTGGGTCTGCAGCGAGTGCACCTGCGTGGGCAACGGCTCCGCGGACATCAGGCTGGAGGACCTGGCGAGCAGGAAGCGCACCTGGCCGCACAGGAAGGTGTCGCCCTCGCGCAGCTCGCGGCGCTGGATTTGAACCCCGCCGACGAACGTCCCGTTCTTGCTGTCCAGGTCGGTGAGGAAGATGCGCCCGCCCTCATGCTCGAGCCGCGCATGCCGCCGCGACAGGCTCTTGTGCATGACACAGATGGTGCAGTCCTCCGTCCGGCCGATCGTGACGGGGCCCTCGGGCAACGAGAACACCTGCTCATCCAGGGCGCCCGGGTTCATGACGAGCTGCATGGAGCCGGACCTTACCATCCCACGGGTGGACAGTCCGGGTTGTCAGCCCCCCTGCCCCGTGGAAACCTGCTCGCGGGAGCCACGGGAGGTGTGGGCATGGACATCATCACCATCGACAAGCAGGGCGAGAAGGTCAGCCTCGACGGCATCTCCGCATCCCCTCCGAAGAAGACGGACCGGGACGCGGCGAAGCGGGAGCTGGAGGCGCTGGGCGAGGAGCTCTTCGATCTGCAGGATCTCCTGTGGGGCGCGCGGATGAACTCGGTCCTCATCGTCCTCCAGGGCCGGGATACCGCCGGGAAGGATGGGACCATCAAGCACGTGGCGGGCTACCTCAACCCGCGGGGCGTCCACGTCAGCTCCTTCGGCGTCCCCACCGAGGAGGAGCGGGAGCACGACTTCCTCTGGCGCATCCACCGCCACACCCCGCGCAAGGGCGAGCTCGCCATCTTCAACCGCTCGCACTACGAGGACGTGCTCGTCGTGCGTGTGCACGGGTTGGCGCCCGAGTCCCTCTGGAAGGAGCGCTACGGGCACATCCGCGACTTCGAGGAGATGCTCGCCGAGCACGGCACCATCATCCTCAAGTACTTCCTCCACATCAGCCTCGAGGAGCAGGAGCAGCGCCTGGTGGCCCGCGAGCAGGCGCCGCGCAAGGCCTGGAAGATCAACGCCGGAGACTGGGAGGACCGCGAGCACTGGGACGACTACACCCGGGCGTACGAGGAGGCCCTCTCGCGCACCTCGACGAAGAAGGCCCCGTGGACGATCGTCCCCTCGGACTCCAAGTGGTACCGGAACCTCGTGGTGGCGCGCTCCCTCGTCGAGGCGCTGCGGCCCTACCGCCAGGCCTGGCAGGACAGGCTCGACGAGGTGGGCGTGAGCAAGAAGGCGGAGCTCGCGGCCTGGCGCAAGAGCCGGTAGCCCATGCCCGTCCAAGAGCTGTGGATCGAGAACTACCGCTCGGTGCAGGCGCTGCGCTTCCCGCTCGCGCCCGTGACGGTGGTGGTGGGCCCCAACGGGAGCGGCAAGACGAACGTCTACCGCGCCTTGCAATTGCTGCTCGCCGGCGCCGAGGGGACGCTGGCGCGCACGCTCGCCGAAGAAGGGGGAATGCCCTCCGTCCTGTGGGCGGGCCCGAAACCGAAGAGCGCTCCGAAGTCCGCCCCGGTGCGGCTCACCGTGGGCGTGCGGCTGGAAGACCTCGCCTATGAGCTGTGCTGCGGCGTCGTCCCGCCTCCACAGGGTCCCTTCTCGCTGGACCCGGACGTGAAGGAGGAGACGGTCTGGGTGCACGAGGGCAAGCGCCGGCACGTGGTGGCCGAGCGCAAGTCCCTGAGTGTCTTCGCGCGCGACGCGGAAGGACATCGCGCCACCTTCGCGGTCCAGCTTTGGGGCAGCGAGTCCGTGCTGGCGCAGATCTCCGAGCCGCACCGCTTCCCCCTGTTGAGCGCACTGCGCGCGGAGCTGCTCCGCTGGCGCTTCTACCACCACTTCCGGACCGACCCGGACTCGCCCCTCCGCCACGCGCAGGTGGGCGTGCGCACCCCCGCGCTCGCGCACGATGGGAGGGATCTGGCCGCGGCGCTGATGACCATCGACAACATCGGCGATGACCGCGCGCTGCACGCGGCCGTGGACAGCGCCTTTCCCGGCTCACGGCTGGAGCTCGACAGCGAAGACGGGCGATTCTCCTTCCGCATGCGCATGCCCGGGCTGGTGCGCCCGCTGGAGGCCACGGAGCTGTCGGACGGGACGCTGCGCTACCTCTGCCTGCTCGCCGCCCTGCTGTCTCCCCGCCCCCCGCCCTTCCTCGCGCTCAACGAGCCCGAGACGAGCCTGCACCCCTCGCTCCTGGAGCCGCTGGGACGCCTCATCGCCACCGCGAGCCGGCAGGGCCAGGTGTTCGTCACCACGCACGCCCACGAGCTCGCCACCGCGCTGGAGAAGCACGCCGGAGCGTCCATCCTCCCGCTGCGCAAGGACTCGGGCGCCACGGAGCTCGCGGAGTGACGTGAGGAAAAAATTGGCAGGCCGCCGGGGAGTTGAACCCCACACGCCCGGATTTGGAGTTCGGGCTGCTCCCGGGGCCCGGGAATCCTGACGCGGGATTCCCCGGCTTCAGGGGCGGAGGGCCGGCTGTCGCAACGCAGGACAATGCTGTCCGAAATCAGGGCACCCCCTCTGCCAGTGCCATAAGCTATTGAAATCCGGTATTTTTTCTGGTTGCTTGTAAACCCGGGATACACCCGGGAGGGGTCCGAGCGTGACATTCTTGCTCCACAAACCTCTTGCAAGGAGTCGCAACCTTCGGAGTTCCAAGCATTTACGGGGTTGGCGCGTTTCCTGCTCAAGGGAGAGCCGTCCGAGGGCACCCCGCCATCGGTCAGGAGATACCCCCGTGATTCGCACCCGCTTCCTTGCCGCCGCGCTGCTCGCGCTTCCTCTCGCTGCTTGCGAGGTCGACAACTCGCAGCTGCCCGAGGGCGCCCAGAAGTTCGACGAGGCCGCCGACTCGCTCGGTGACGTGCAGGCCGCGCTCGCCGCGCTGCCGTCCGCCCAGGTCGCCGGTTCGCATGATGACGGCGTCCCCTTCATGCTCAAGGGCAGCCTGGACAACGCCAGCGGCCTGCAGGGCATCGCCGCCGCCTTCCGCCTTCAGGCCACCGACCTGGTGATGAAGCGCACCACCGTGGACGAGGAGGGCAACTCCCACATCCGCTACGGCCAGACCAAGAACGGCCTGCCCGTGGTGGGCGGTGAGCTCATCCTCCACAAGGACGCCAGCGGCAAGATCTTCGCGGCCAACGGCTCGGCCCGTGACGGTGAGCTCGTGCCCGCCGTGGCGCGCATCTCCAGCGAGGCCGCCCGCGCCGCCGCCCTGGACAGCACCGTGGGCCGTCACATCGCCTCCGAGGGCGATGCCCGCCTGGTGTACATCCGCTCCGAGAAGGACAACCGTCTGAAGCTGGCCTACCACGTGGTCGTGACGGGTGAGGGCGCGGACATGCCCATCCGTGACAACGTGTACGTCAACGCGCTGAGCGGCGCCATCGAGGCCACGCACTCGGATATCCACTCCGCGCAGAACCGCGCGGTGTACTCGGCCAACAACGGCACCTCGCTGCCCGGCACCCTCAAGCGCTCCGAGACGGGCGCGGCCACCGGTGACTCCCACGTGGACGAGAACCACGCGCACCTGGGCACCACCTACCAGTGCTTCTTCCAGAACTTCGGCCGTGACTCGTACAACGGGGCCGGCGCGCAGATGCGCAGCACGGTGCACTACAGCACCAACTACACCAACGCCTTCTGGAACGGCACCCAGATGGTGTACGGCGACAGCAACGGCACGCAGTCCGCGCCGCTGGGCAAGTCGCTGGACGTGACGGTGCACGAGCTGACGCACGCGGTGACGGATACCGACTCGGACCTCATCTACTCCAACGAGTCCGGCGCGCTCAACGAGGGCCTGAGCGACATCTTCTCGGCCTACTGCGAGTCGTGGAAGCTGGGCTGGACCACGCCCGCCTCGGTGTGGATGATCGGCGACGACGTGTGGACGCCGAACACTGCGGGTGACGCGCTCCGCTACATGGCCAACCCCACGCAGGATGGCTCGTCGACGGACTACTACCCCACGCGCTACACGGGCACCTCCGACAACGGCGGCGTGCACTGGAACTCGGGCATCGCCAACCTGGCGTTCAAGCTGCTGTCCACGGGCGGCACGCACCCGCGCGGCGTGACCACCACCAACGTGGTGGGCATCGGCGTGCAGAAGGCCGGCGCCATCTTCTACCGCGCCAACCGTGACCTCTTCACGGCCTCCACCACCTTCGCCCAGGCGAAGGCGTACACGGAGACGGCCGCCGAGCAGCTCTACGGCGCCGGCGCCGCGGAGAAGACCTCGGTGACGCAGGCCTGGACGGCCGTGGGCGTGGGTGTGGCGACGCCTCCTGCCACCTCCACCGCGCTGAGCAACGGCGTGACGCTCACCGGCATCTCGGGCGCCTCGGCCTCGCTGAAGTACTACCACCTGGACGTGCCGGCCAGCCGCGCGGTGACCTTCACGATGAGCGGCGGCACGGGTGACGCGGACATGTACGTGAAGTTCGGCTCGCAGCCGAGCACCACCTCGTACGACTGCCGTCCGTACAAGGCCGGCAACTCCGAGACGTGCTCCTTCACCGCGAAGACCAGCTCCGGCCGCTACCACGTGATGCTGCGCGGCTACAGCTCGTACTCCGGCACCACGCTCAAGGGTCAGTACTAGTCCCGAGCACACGAAGCTGGACGTGAGCTGAATGGCCCCTGGGAGGCATGCCTCCCGGGGGCCTTCCGCGTTTGGAGGACCCTCGGTGCGGGCTCACTTCACGGGCTTCGGCTCGGGGGTGAGCGAGAGGCTCTCTCCCGCCTTGATGACCACCTCTGCCCGGTAGTCCTTGTAGTTGGGGTTCCCGCGCAACTCGATGACATGCCTGCCCGCGGGCAAGGAGAAGGGCGGAATGGGTGCACGCCCCCTCCGCTTGCCGTCAACGTACACGTCGGCCCAATACTTCACCCGGAGCCTGAGGGTTCCCTCGCCCCCCTCCTTGGACTTCCCCGGCGCGGAGGCTCGCGGCGGCGTGGGCTCGTTCCCGCGCGGCTCCACGGACTCGCGCCCACTCGGCTTCACGGGTGCGGAGTCCTCGGGGCTGTCCGGGTCGACGCGGAGCTCCGTGGTCTCACCCGGGCGGATGACGACCTCGCGCCGGTAGTGTTTGACCTTGGTGTTGCCGAGCAGACTGACGACGTGCCGGCCCGCGGGCAGCGACAGGGCCTTCATGGGTGCACGTCCCATCCGCTTGCCGTCCACGTACACGTCGGCCCAGTAGTTCGTCACGATCTGGAGCGTTCCTCGCCCGCTCCCCTCGGGCTCCCCGGCGTGAGCGTCAGGAAGAGCGGCAAGGAACAACAGGACCAGGACCAGGGGACGCGAGAACATGACGGCGGCACTCCTCTCCAGACGGGCGAAGTGATCGATGGGAACGGTCATTGGGGCGGGGGCTGCCCTCCCTGCCCCGCGCAGAAGGAGCGCTGCGCCTCTCGCCCGTTGATGTCCACGACCACCTCGGCGGAGGGCCTGCAACCCCGGAGCTGCTGGTCGCATTGATAGGGATGAAGGCGCCCACAATCCTCGGACGTCGAACAGGCCGGGATCCAATAGGCCCGCGTGTCCGACGCGGAGCCCCGCAGCAGGACCGAGCCCCGCTGACGGCAGCCGTTCGGCGGAGGCTCCGGAATGAGGCAGGCCCCCCCGTTCCACTCTCCGATGAAGTTGAGGACACACACCCCTCCGCCGCAGTCCGAGTCCCGCTTGCACCCGGCGCCGAGCGGTACCCCGCACTCCCCATCCGCCACGGGAGCGGTGGGGTCAGGGGCGGGCTGAGGTCCCGTGGCGGGAGGACACGCGAGCGGGGTCGAGACGATGTGCCACCCCGCGCTCAAGGGGGTCCCGGTGGGCGAGTCCCTGGCGGACAATGCCTCGGGCGCGCGAAGCACGGCCTGCGGCGAGAAGCCTCCAAACGGCTCCGAGGCATCCCTGCGCCCGTTGCCATTCTCATCCTGGAAGCCCGCGAGCCGTCCGATGGCATACCGTGCGCCGGAGGGCGTGGTGAAGAAGTGCTCGCTCCCGGGCTCGTCGAACAGGTGCAGCACGTAGGAGCGGAAGAACGCCGTGCGGTGCACGGTCCCCGGCTGCTCCACCAGCCTGTCCCCCTTCTCCGCGTCCCCCCGGCTCCACAACAACGCGAGGAACACCTCGGCGTCTTCCTCATCGACGTAATCCGCGGGGGCCACCACCTTGCCCCGCACCGTGAACAGCGGCGTCCCCGAGTACGTCTCGTCGACGAGCGTCTCCCCACATGCGAGTGCCGCGCCCGCGAGCACGCAGACGAGCCCGCCGAGAAGAGGAGAAACGGCCCTGCCCTCGGTGCTCACCGGCGCCATACGAGTCCTCCCGCGCCCCACCAGGTGAGTGGAGTCGCCAGTTCACGGCCTCCCGCATCCACGCCGTTGTTGATCACGGCCCGCTGGAAGAGGCCGGTCACCGGCCCGCCCTCGAGGCGCAGCGCGAGCCCCGCGCCCAGGTGCCGCTCCACCGACAGGATTCCACCGAAGGCCGCGCCCAGGGCCCGCCGGTCCGGAGACACCCGCTCCGTGTCGAAGCGCTGCCGGTGGTACACGCCCTCGGCGAAGAGCCCGAACGCGAGGCTCACGTGCTGGAGGTCGACGAAACGCTGGAGGGTCAGTGCCAGGCCGAGCTCATCGTGGGTGCGAGGCAGCAGCCCATCCCGCCCGGAGCTCTGGCTCCTCATGCCGCGCAGCCGCACGCCGACGGAGCCCCAATCGAAGTCGAGCCCGTAGCCCACGCGGAGCTGCGGCGCGGTGCCGTCTCCCGCGAGCATCTGGCCCTGGGCGCCTCCGAGCACGGTGACATGGTGCGTGTAGCGCTTCTCCCCGCCGCGGCGGCGCACGAGCCGGTCGTAGCGGACGGTCTCGTAGGGCAGCGTGGCCACATCCGCCAGGGAGCCCGCGGCCAGGGTCACCTGGTACTCGCGGTACTCATCGGCGTTGCGCTGCTGCACGAAGTAGTGGCCCGCGGGCAGGGACAGCTCCCGGCGGTTGCCCTGCGGCGACACTTCCGCCACCACGGGCCCACCCCGCCGCCCCTCCAGGATGAGGTAGAGGGACGAGGAGCCGAGCCGCAGCCGCCCCATGCGCCCCTGCGAATCGGCCGAAGTCGACAGCACCAGCTCGCCGCGCCCCTTCACCTCCCAGGAGTAGGTCGGGTGCTGCAGCGCCACCGTCTGGCCGCTCGAGCGCAACGTCTGGGTGTACGCATAGCCATACGCCTCGGTCAGCGTGACCTTGCCGTCGTCGTCATGGTCGGCCGCGCCGCGCAGCGCGTTCACCAGGTGGTGGGTGAAGAACGAGCCGCGAAGCGCATCGGACTCCTGGCTCGACTCGCCCGCGGCGCTCGAGGTGAGGATGGCGAGGCCCTCGGTGGCGATGTTGTCGCGCAGGGTGATGTCGAAGCTCTCGGCGGCGTTGACGCCCTTCACGCGCGTCACCGCTCCGGAGCGGCAGGCATCGAGCACGAGCAGGCGCACGCCCGCGGGAGAGCCCGCCACCAGCGTCTTGAGCTCCTCGAGCGGGAAGCTCGTCCCGCCGAGGTGGAGCGCGGTCGCGTCGGCATGGCCCGAGTAGAAGACCACGAGCCCGGTGGGGTGCCCCGCCCCCGCCTGGGCGCGGATGGCGGCGTTCACGTCCTGGAGCGCCCGCCGCACCGAGGCCGCGTCATCACCGAGCAGCAGCATCGTCCGCCGGGACGAGACGCCCCCGTGCTGGCGCAGCACGTCCGAGAAGGTCCGGGCATCCTGCTCCGCGAAGAGCAGGCCCACTTCATTGCGAGCACCCTGGTTATGACCGATGGCCACCACCCAGGTGTGCTCGGGGAGCGCCCGGGCCGTGAAGGGCGCGAGCGCCGCGAGCACGAGGCCCAGGAGAAGCACGGTGCTCCGGCTCATCCGCCCTTCTCCAGGATGAACGGCGTCATCACGCACCCCTCGGGACACACGGGCTTCTCACCCGCGCCCGCCGAGGTGCACTCCGGCGGGCCCACCTCGAGCGGGCAGTGCACCAGGTGGAGCAGCTCGCGGCCCGGCTGCGCGTCGAGCGACACCGCGCCAGGCAGCTCGATGCCGTTGCCCTCCTCGAACCGCGTCTGGACTCCGGGCTCCAGCGGCCATGCGGTGTAGAGCGTCCCGGATGCCTCGACACCGAGGACCGTCACGTGTCCCTCCGCCGGCACGTCCACCACGAAGCGGAGCCGGTCGCCCGGCGCGAAGGTGTCACCGCTCACCACTTCCTCGGCATGGTCGCCCGTGAGCCGGAACACGTGCAGCGCGAGCGCCCCTTTCATCCGCGTCCCCTGCTGCTGACCGGGGACCACCACCAACAGGACAACGGCCGCGGTGGCCACCATCGCCATCGGGGCGATCAGGCGGCGCATCCAGCCACTCAGCCGCGCCGGGAGCGGAGCCTGGGCGGGTGCGTCGAGACCGGTCCGGATGCGTGCCAGCATCGCGCGCGGGTCCACCCCGTCGATGGCACCGAAGCCGGCCTGGCGCTCGGCCAGACGCGCGCCGCACTCCGCGCAGCCCGCCACATGGCGCTCGGTCTCCCGAGCCTCCGCCGGGGGCTGCGCCCGAGTGGAGGCGATCCAACGTGAAATCGGACGGACACCCGGGCCGCCCCTCGCGCAGGTTGTCGAAATCAGGAGGGCTCATGAGCGCTTCCTTCCGAATCCCAGGAAACCAGACGGCTTGCGTTCCGGCGGCGGGGTGGGGACTTCCGCGCCCCCCGCCGTCCGCGCGTTCGCCCACTCCTGGAACCGCTCCAGGAGGTTGCCCACCGTACGCTTGGACACGCCGAGCACCGAGGCGGCCTCATCGTGCGACATGCCATCGAGGAAGACGTACACGGCGGCGGCGGCCTGGCGCTCATCCGCGTCCGCGAGCAGCCGGCGCAGCAGCACGACATCATCGGGACGCACCTGCTCGGACCGGGAGGCGTCGTCCGCCAGAGGAGCCACGTGCTCGTCGTGCAGCGCGGTGCGGCGCGAGCGGTCACGGATGAGGTTCAGGCAGTAGTTCGTGGCGATCTGATACAGCCACGTCGTCATCTGGCTCTGCTGCCGGAAGCTCCCGGCGGAGCGGAAGGCGCGGATGAAGATCTCCTGCGTCGCCTCCTCCGCGTCAGCGGGATTGCCCAACAACCGCAGAGCCCGGCGGTACACCCGGGGTCCATGCTGGTTGAAGAGCAGGGAGATCTGCTGCGAGTCGGCTCGGCTCAATGAGTCATGAGGGGATGGGGGAGAGCGCACTCTACCAGAGCCGATCACATCGGGCAGGGAGCCGCCGCCTCCGGATTGTAACTGCAATAGGATGGTCATCGTCGGCGGGCCTCCTCGTGAGGCTTCCGAAGGCTTGGACCCGTGAGACGAAAATCCGGGCAACCCCCACGGCGAAAAGCGTCCGGCGGGCTGGCACCCCCCTGATCGCCCGGCCCCTGCGCCCCGAGCTACCAGGGCTCTGGCACCTGCTCGACGCGGATCTCCGGTGGCGTGCCCTGGGCCCCCTGCCGCCCCGGAGGCCCCTTCCGTCCCGGCGGTCCCTCCGCTCCACGCTTGCCCGGCGGCACTCCCGCGTCGCGAACCTCACCACCCGTCCCTCCCTCCCCGCCCGTTCCGCCCTGGCCACCGGCCCCGCCCTGGGTGTCGAAATACAGCAGGGAGTAGTGCTCGACGAACGGCACCGTCTCGGGCGACAGGCGCACCACGATCTGTCCGCCCTCCCCACCGTCGCCTCCGGGCCCGCCGTTGCCGCCCGCGCCCCCCGCGCCAGGAGGCAGCCCCAAACCCCCCGGCAGGCCCGCCCCGCCCTGGCCTCCCTGTCCTCCGCGTCCCCCCGCACCTCCCACGACCCGCACCGCCAACGAGCCGCCTCCCAGCTCCACCAGGGAGCCCTGCGTTCGCGATGAATCCAGGTCACGCACGAGGGCCTTGAACAAGACTCGTCCGTCGGGAGCCGGAAGCACCTGCTTGAAGACCACCTCCACCCGCTTGCCTCGCTGCCCCCTCCCCCCCGCGCCACCGATCCCTCCCGCGCCCCCGGAACGGCCCTGTCCTTCAGGACGGGTGTAGCCTGGAACGAACGGCGCGTTCTCTCCCGGTGTGCCCGCCACTCCGTCGGACCCCGGAGCCCCCGGCTCGCCAGGCTCGCCCCTGAAGTCCGCCTCCTGGCTGCATCGGAAACCGACCGTCAGGGGAACCTCCACGGGAGGAATGTCCGGCCGCTCCTTCAGCGCCACGCTCACCCGGGGCGGCCCCTCCAGGAGCCGCCGCACATCCGCATCGAGCTTGATCCACCCGGGCTTCGCGAGCACCCGGACGGGCCCGGTGGTCCGCAGCTCGACCTTGTCCCAATTCAAGTCCTGGGGCGCCTCGCTGACCACCAGGCGTCTGCCATTCGCGAGGACGACATGCGCCGACACATACGCGCTCTGCCCGGGGCACAGAGGGGGATACAGCAGCTTCACGGAGGCATTGAAGGAACGGATGTCCTCGTATCGGAGGGGGAGAAAGCCCTTCCTGGAGAGGGACGTCTTGACGGCACCGCAGCCCGGGAGCACCAGCAGCACCAGGAGCAGGAGAGGACGCACCCTCCACGACGCAGAACAGCCAGAGACCATGAAGACACGGTAGCCCCCACCGGCACGCCTGTCCGTTCTCGAAAAGGCTCGTCCCAGAAGTGGGAATGCCGCATGCCCCCATCCGAGCGCGGGCCACCTCGCGCTTCCCGCGTGGCGTGTGGGTCCGGGTGCCCCGAAAGGCTGGCCCGGGCCTTGCCTTGACCCCTGCCTCATGGCCTCCACCCCAGCCGCCAACGCCCGTCCCGTTGATGAAGGCGAACGCCTCGTCCTGCTCGACACGCTGCGCGGCTTCGCGCTGTGCGGCGTCTTCATGGCCAACGTCTACCTGTGGTTCAGCGGGCGCATGTTCCTCCCGCGTGCCCAGATGCAGGCGTCCCTCGAGAACGCATCCTGGCTGGACACCGCCGTCAACCAGTCCTTCGGCCCGCTGATCGGCGGCCGGTTCATCACCCTCTTCTCGTTCCTGTTCGGCCTGGGCTTCGCGGTGCAGCTCGGGCGCGCCGAGGGCCGCGGCACCTCCGTCGTCCCCGTCTACGCGCGGCGGCTGCTCGTGATGCTGGGCATCGGCCTCGCGCACCTCTTCCTCCTCTTCCAGGGCGACATCGTCAGCACGTACGCCCTGCTGGGCTTCACGCTCCTGCTGTTCCACCAGCGCGCGGACCGCACCCTCCTCCTCTGGGCCGCCGCGCTCATCTTCCTCGGCCCCGCGCTGTGGAACCTGGGGCTGCGGCTGCCGCAACTGCTCGGCTCACCGGGTGCCGAGGAGGCCGCGAAGGCCGCCCAGGAGCACTCCATGGCCCTCAGGGCCCAGGTGCTGGAGGCCTTCTCTCACGGCTCCTGGCTCGACACGGTGCGAGTGGGCGCGGCGTATTACCTCGGGGACCTGTTCTGGAATCTCAGCAGCTTCCTGCCCGTCATCGTCGGCCGCTTCCTGCTGGGCCTGTGGGCGGGGCGCCGCCGCCTCTTCCACGACGCGCCCCAGCACCTGCGCTTCTTCCGCCGGCTGCTCGGGTGGGGCCTGGTGCTGGGCCTCTTCGCCAGCGGCGTGGGCATCCTCGTCGGGCAGCTCTTCTCCCGGAAGATCATCGTCCCCGGGTCGCTCCCGTGGCTGCCGTATGTCATGGGACCGATGCGCCATCTCGGGGAGCTGGGCATGGCGTCGTTCTACGTGTCGGCCATCACCCTGCTCTTCCAGCGTGACACGTGGCGGCGGTGGCTGGCCGTGCTCGCGCCCGTGGGCCGTATGGGGCTGACGAACTACCTCCTGACGTCGGTGCTGGGCGTGCTCCTCTTCTACGGCTACGGGCTGGGACTCATGGGCAAGACAGGCTCGGCGGTGCAGATCGCGCTGACCCTGGCGCTCTTCGCCCTGCAGATCGTCTTCAGCCATCTCTGGATGGCGCGCTTCCGCTTCGGCCCCGCCGAGTGGCTGACGCGCTCGCTGACGTACGGCAAGGCGCAGCCCATGCGCCGCACCTCCGTGACGCAGGACAAGGAGATGGTGAACGCCTGAACCGGCGCCGCCACCCACCGGAGTGGACACGCTCGGCGTGCAAGCCGGGATAGTCTTCCCGGACTCGCCCCCCCGGAGGTACACCCTGCTCGCCGCGCTGGCCCTGCTCCTCGAAGCCGCCTTCGCTCTCTTCGTCATCGTGGCCGGTGCCGTGATGTTCGGCTTCTCCGGCGAAGGTCATCGCCGCCCGAATGCCTTCGGGACCTTCCTCCAGTTCCTGGCGCTCGCGCTGGCGTTCGTGCCGCTCGGGGTGACCGTCTGGGTCGCCGTGCGGAGGTTCTCCGCGTCACGGCCCTGGCCCAGCGTGCCACTCGGGTTGTGGCTGCCCGCGGTGGCGGGGCTCGCGGGCCTCGTCTCGACCTGGTTCCTCCTCATCCTCTCCGAGCTCTTCTGACGAGAGGACCCGCGAGAGGCTCCGGCTCGCCCGCCTCGTGACGGAGGCGGGCGAGACCTGGAGAGGTGCTGTCAACGCGCGTCCGGAACACGCTCGACCGACAGCTCGTTGAAGTGCACGTCGAGCAGACTCGGTTGGTCGAACGCGAAGCCCTTGAGCTTCCCCTTCGCGTCCAGGGAGAACGTCAGGAAGCCCTTCGGCCAGTTCATGGGATCCCTCCAATGGAGGCGGAAGGTGTCGTACTGCCAGTGCTCCAGGTCCGCCGTGAAGGAGGGGCTGTGGCTGAAGCGCAGCACCAGCTTCCCGTTCTCCTGGGTGATGGAGAGGTCCCCGTACATCCGGTCCCGGTAGCTCCCGGCATAGCGTCCCAGCTCGAGCGCGGGCTTCGTTCCCTGGACACGAGCGGCCACCAACGCGGCCTCGGCGTCCTTCGCCTTCTTCTCGCCCTCCCCACGGAACTTCAGCATGACCCCGGCCCAGTCGGTCGGAGGAGCGCCGAGGTACGCATCGAGCATCCGGAGAGCCAGGGGATGGAAGATGCCGCCATCGTTGTGCGAGAGGACCGTGATGCCGAGCTTCTCTTCCGGCACGAGCACCACCATGGCGGACATCCCATCCATGCCCCCTGTATGGAAGACCAGCTTGCGCCCGCGGTACTCGCGCAGGAACCACCCGAACCCATAGGCGCTGAACCAGGAGTTGAGAGCCTTGAGCTCGGGCCGTGACGAAGGCCGGCTGGGCACGAGCATCTGCGGGGTGAAGAGCTCCTGGGCCACCTTCTCGCCGTAGAACTTCTTGCCATCGAGGCTCCCCTCCGCCAGCAGCAACCGCATGTACCTGGCCATGTCATGGGCGCTGGACACGATGGCTCCGCCGGGGCCGAGCGCATCGGAGTCGCGATACGCGATGGCCACCGGCTTCCCGTCGATGCGGACGTGCGGCAGGGCGAGGTTCTTCGACTTCTTCAGGTCGCGAAAGAGCGAGTTGCTCTCGTTCATCCCGAGCGGAGTGAAGATGCGCTCGCGAGTGAAGTCGTCCCAGGACTTCCCGGTGATGGCGCGAATGACCTCTCCCACCGCCATGTACGTCACGCTCTGATAGGCGAAGGTGCTGCGGAAGCTGGAGACCGGCTTGAGGTAGCGAAGCCGCTTGAGCACTTCCTCGCGGCTGTAATCGGAGCCGTACCAGAGGATGCCGCCGCACACCTCGGGCAGCCCGCTGCGATGGACGAGCAGATCCCGGAGGGTGAGCTCGCGCGTGACGTAGGGGTCATGGAGCTGGAAGTACGGGAGGTACTGGCTGACGGGGTCGTCCCAGGAGACCTTGCCCTCCTCCACCAGCATGCCCAGGCCCATGGCCGCGAAGGACTTCGAGATGGAGCCGATCGAGAACTGGGTGTGCTCGTCGATGGGAGCGGGCTCGCCCACCTTGCGCACGCCATACCCCTTGGAGAACACCACCTTGCCGTCCTTCACGACGGAGACGGACACCCCCGGTACGTTCCAGTCGCGGATGGCGGTGTTGGCGTAGTCGTCGAAGCCCGAGAGGGGAGCTGGCTGCCCGGCGGCGGGGGAACCGCCGAGCACCAGCAAGAGCACGAAGAGAATGGGGAGGACGGCGGCACGTCGAGTCATGGGTGAGACTCCTGGGTGGGGACGAGGCGTCCGCTGAGTATCTGCAAATCGGAGACCGTCTCGCGGTGGACGTGCCGTGACCCTCCGGGCCGCCCCGGGCCAATGCCTGCTCAGGATTGACAATCGGCGCTGATGTCTTAAATATGTTCCCGTCATGAGGCCCGTCTCCACCATCCCGGGTGTGCCGTCCGTGCGCGATTTCGCGCCGATGGCGGACGTGCGTCTCGGCTCCCGCAACAAGGTTTTGCTCGACATTTGATCAGGCGGACCGGGTTCCCTGGTACGCGGGTTGGCTGGTTCCCGTGTGCCGCAGGGGCCTGGTTCCGCCACTGATCATCCCGGGCCTTCGTGTGTCCTCGCGCCGTCCTGAGCGTCCCTGAGGGGCCGCTCCCGGGCATGCGTGTGCGCGCCCGAGGACCCCCGGACGTCATTCCCTCTCAACCAGTGTCTGTCTTCAACCCGCGGGTGCGTGCACCCGGCGGGAACGGGAGTCTTTTATGTCTCGCACCACTCGAATCGAGCGCTACCGCAACATCGGCATCATGGCCCACATCGATGCGGGCAAGACCACGCTCACCGAGCGCATCCTCTTCTTCACCGGCCGCATCCACACCGTGGGCGAGGTGCACGACGGCGCCACCGAGATGGACTGGATGGAGCAGGAGAAGAAGCGCGGCATCACCATCACCTCGGCGGCCACCACCGCCTCCTGGAAGCCCATGCGGGGGCCCTTCGCGGGGCACCCGCACCGCATCAACATCCTGGACACGCCGGGACATGTGGACTTCACCATCGAGGTGGAGCGGTCCCTGCGCGTCCTGGATGGAGCGGTGGCGGTGTTCGATGCCAGCCAGGGCGTGGAGCCGCAGTCCGAGACGGTGTGGCACCAGGCCAACCGGCATGGGGTGCCGCGCATCGCCTTCCTCAACAAGATGGACAAGGTGGGCGCGGACTTCGCCATGTGCGTGCGCTCCATCCGCCAGCGGTTGGAGGCCCATCCGGTGCCGGTGCAGCTCCCCATCGGAGCGGGCCCCGAGTTCACCGGGCTCATCGACCTGCCGCGCATGCGGGCCTTCCTCTTCGACGGGGAGCGCGGCGAGCCCGCCGAGGGACAGGAGATTCCGGCGCACCTGCGCGCGGAAGCGGAAGCGCTGCGCCTGCGGCTCATCGAGGCCTGCGCCGAGGTGGATGGCACCGTCCTCCAGAAGTACGTGGAGGGACGGCTGGCGGACATCACCGCCGAGGAACTGGAGCACGCGCTCCGCACGGGCACCCTCCAGCGGCAACTGGTGCCGGTGCTCTGCGGAGCGGCTTTCAAGAACAAGGGGGTGCGCATGCTGCTGGATGGAATCATCAACTACCTGCCCGCTCCGTCGGACCTCCCGGCGGCCCGGGGCGAGGCTCCCGGAACGGGGGAGCACGTCACCCGTGCGTCCAGCGACGAGGAGCCGCTGAGCGCGCTCGTCTTCAAGCTCATGCACGACAAGGCGGTGGGGAGCATCGTGTTCCTGCGCGTCTACTCGGGCACGCTGCGCACGGGCATGGCCGTGCTCAACACCCGCCAGCAGCGCCGCGAGCGCGTGGGACGGCTCATGTTCATGCATGCCAACAAGCGCGAGGAGGTGGACGAGGTGCATGCCGGCGACATCTGCGCGGCGCTCAACCTGCGCGGCGTGCGCACGGGCGACACGCTGTGCGCTCCGGAGGCTCCCGTGTTGTTGGAGACGCTCCGCTTCCCCGAGCCGGTCGTCCAGCTCGCCATCGAGGCGCGCTCCCGGGCGGAGCAACAGAAGATGGAGGACGGTCTGACGCGGCTCGCCGCCGAGGACCCCTCCTTGCGTGTGGAGGTGGACCCCGAAACCGGTCAGCAACTGCTGTCCGGCATGGGAGAGCTGCACCTGGAGATCGTCGTGGACCGATTGAGGACCGAGTACGGCGTGGAGGCGAGCGTGGGCCAGCCGCGGGTGGCCTACCGCGAGACGCTGCGCCAGAAGGTACGCCAGGAGTACCGGCACGTCCGGCAGACCGGAGGGCCCGGACAGTTCGCCCATGTGGTGCTGGAGGTGGCTCCCGCGCCGCGAGGCACGGGGCTCGTCTTCGTGGACGAGACGCATGGCGGGGTCATCCCGAAGGAGTTCATCCCGGCCATCGAGAAGGGCGTGGCCGGCGCCATGGAGCGGGGCGTGCTCGCGGGCTACCCGCTGGTGGACGTGGAGGTGCATCTGGTGGATGGGAGCACGCACGTGCGGGACTCCACGCCGCAGGCGTTCACGATGGCCGGCTCGCTGGCCTTCCAGGAGGCGGCGCGGAGCGCGGGCGTGCAGTTGCTGGAGCCCATGATGGACGTGGAGGTCACCACGCCGGAGGAGTTCCTGGGCGACGTGCTCGGGGACCTGTCCGCCCGGCGCGGGCGTGTGCGGGGGATGGAGGGCCATGGCGCGGTGCGGAACGTCTCCGCGCTGGTGCCCATGTCCAGCCTCTTCGGCTACGTGAACAGCCTCCGCGGCCGCACGCAGGGACGCGCCACCGCCTCCCTGCGCCTGGCGACGTATGAGCCCGTGCCCGACGCACTCCAGGCGCCGGTGCTCGCGGCTCGCAAGTAGAGGGAGCAGGCAGGAATGACGCGGTGCGAGGACGTCGCGCACCGCGTCACACCGGGGCCCTCGCGGGAAATTCGCGGGGCCGTGGCAGAGCGATGACGTGGCGCGGGTAGACAGTCCGCATGTTCCTCCACGCGCTCGGACACTTCCACCCGGAGAACCTCATCACCAACGCGTTCCTCCAGGACATCGGCCTGGAGACGGACGACACGTGGATCGTCGAGCGGGTGGGCATCCGCACCCGGCACACGGTGCTGCCGCTCGACTACATCCGCGAGACACACAACCGTGACGTGCGTGGCGCCCTGGAGGCCGCGCTGTACTCCAACGCGGAGACGGGCAAGCGCGCGGCGCTGATGGCCCTCCAGCGCGCGGGGCTCGGCGTGAAGGACGTGGGGATGGTGGTGGCCGGTGGCTGCTCGCCCGACGAGTGCATTCCCGCCGAGGCCTGCCGCATCGCCGAGGCGCTGGGCATCGACGCCCCCGCGTTGGACCTCAACGCCGCCTGCTCTTCCTTCTGCGCCCAGCTCCACTTCCTCGCCGGAATGCGGCCGGAGCGCCTGCCGGACTTCATCCTCGTGGTGAACCCGGAGAACTCCACCCGCGTGGTGGACTACTCGGACCGCTCCAGCTGCGTGCTGTGGGGCGATGGCACCAGCGCCGCGCTGCTCAGCCCGCGCATCCCCGGCCCCTGGCGCATCACGCAGACACTGCTCGGCGGGAGTCCCTCGGGCGCGGACAAGGTGAAGGTGCCGCGCGCCGGCCACTTCACCCAACAGGGCGCCGCGGTGCAGACCTTCGCCATCAAGCGCGCCAGCGAGACCTTCCTCGCGCTGCGCACGCACTACCTCGCGGCGGCCCCGGGACGCACCCCGGACGGACTGAGCCTCATCGGGCACCAGGCCAACCTGCGCATGCTGGAGTCGGTGCAACGGCGCACCGAGGTGTCCGGCTCACGCCACTTCCACAACGTGGTGCACCGAGGCAACTGTGGGGCCTCGGGCGCGCCGACCGTGCTGTCGGAGCATTGGGACGACCCTCAGGTGGGGGACGCGGTGGCGCTCGCGGTGGTGGGCAGCGGCCTCACCTGGGCGGGTACCCTGCTGGAGCGCTGCCGCACGTAGAGCCCCGGCGCCCGGAGACGCCGGAGCCCGTTGCTCTCGCGGCGGACTACTGCTGGAGCGTGAACGTGTAGATGGGCCAGGAGCTCGGGTCGTAGGCGACGCAGCTCCCACGGTCCCAGTTCTTGAACCGCATCTCGAGGGTGCGGGCCCCCACCGGCGCCGTGACGGTGACCGGCACCGGCTCGCGCCTGTACGTGTGCTGGGTGGTCACGTAGGCGCTCTGGAAGGCGCCGTAGTCGAAGCGGTACTCGACGGTGATGAACCACGTGTCCATGCTGCTGTACGTCGCGCGGCACGTCTTCAGCCGGTCGAGCGCGTACTGGATGGTGAGGGGCTGGCCGGCGCGCAGCGTGCCGGTGACCGTAGAGGGGCCGCTCACCGGAAAGGAGATGACCGGGGTCTGCGCCGCGGCGGAGGTGGCGATCAGCAGGGGGAGGACGAACGCACAGAGTCTGGACGACAAGACATGCTCCTGGGGGGAAGGACTGCCCGGGCACTATCCAGGATGCAGCGGGGTCATTTCCATGGATTTCATACTTTCTCGTGTTTACCCACTGACATCAGAGATACCCTGTCGAGCGGATGAACGAGCTGAAGTGTGTGAGTGCGGCTCCGAGCGGCTGGGCTTGCAGACTCCCTGGAAGCACTCACTGCCCGTGAGTTTTCCCCGGCTCCGGACGTGTCTATCCTCCGGCGCATGGACTGGCCGTGGAAGAACCTGGAGCGATTGAGCAATACCGTCCCGCCCTCCACGGAGTTCTCCACATGGTGAAGGCGTACGCCCTGGCCCTGTTGCTGCCCACGCTGTTGCTGGGTGCCGTGCCCACCATCACCCGGCCCGTCACCGACCCACGAGGCCTGCTGTCCGCCGTGGACACGGAGCGCGTGTCACAGGAGCTGGTGCGCCTGCGAAACGACACGGGGGTGCAGATGGCGGTGCTGGTGGTGGGCACCACCGGGGGCGAACCCATCGAGGACTACGCCATGCGGGCCGCCCAGGCGTGGAGGGGAGGCCAGGCCGGGGAGGACAACGGCCTGCTCTTCGTGCTCGCGGTGGACGACCGGCGCATGCGCCTGGACGTGGGCTACGGGCTGGAGGAGCACCTGCCGGATGGCGCCGTGCGCCGGCTGCTCGATGCGCAATTGCCGCTCATGCGCCAGCGGGCCTACGCCGGTGCCATCCTCCACATCATCCAGGGCATTCGCGGGCGTCTGCCCGGAGCGGCCTCCGCCGCGCCCCCGTCCGACGTGGCCGCCGCCGAGCAGCCGTCCGGCATGGCCGCCGCCGAGCAGCCGTCCGAAGCGGTCTTCGTCCCTCCGGCCCAGCCCAGGAACGACTATCAGCGGATTCAGGCCTTCTACCTGATGCTGTGGGCGGCAGCCCTCCTGTTCGTATGGGTCTGCGTCGCTCATCATCCCGGCTTGCGCCTCTGGTGGGGGGAGCGGACGCCCCTGGTGCTCTCGCGGGGTGGTGCACTCCTGGCCCTGGGCTACGCCGTCTACGCCGCGTGGGGCATGGGGGAGACGACCGTGGTCCTCCTGTTCTCGTTCTGTCTGGTCTGCGGGTCGCTCATCGCCGGCAGGCACCTGCTCTTCCAGGGAGGATATGCACGCGTGGGCATCGCGTTGATCATCGGTCCTCTCATGGGGAGCAGGTACGCGGCGAGCCAGGGTTACGCGCACGACACGTTCGCGTTCACCGATGCCTTCCTCGCGTCCCTGGCCGCGGGTGGCGTCGTGATGCTCGGCTCTTTCGAGAACTTCTTCAACATGCTCCTCGGATGGGCCGTCTACCTGGTGGGTGGAAGCGCGGCGAGCAAGTCCTTTGGGAGCTCACCCTCTCAACGGTACACGTTCACGTTGCGCGGCTCGTCCTCCACCTTGAGGTCCTCGTCGTCTTCGTCGGGCGGTTCGTCCAGCTCCAGCTCGAGCTGGGGTGGAGGAGGCGGTGGCTTCGGCGGCGGCGGCGCCAGTTCCTCCTGGTAGAGGATTCGTCAAGTTACCTGCTCCGGGGTGACCGCTCCGGTTGAGCAGTCCTTGTCCGCGCAGGCGGGAGCCTCTACGGTGCGAGCCTCTCCCCGGAGGCCCCTTGCGCCCTCGCCCCTGGACCGCTCTGCCCTGGCTCCTTCTCGTCACCACCACCGCCGCGATACCAGCGCGGGCCACCGGGCGCGAGTCGCGGCGCGGCACGGTGCTCGTCGCGGGGCGGCCGGAGGCGCCTCCGGTGCTGTACGTGGACGCGGGCACGGTCACCCGGGTGCGCTTCGTGGACCTCGTGGAGCCACGCGCGCCGCCGGGGCCCGAGTGGCAGGGGCGCGTCGAGGTGGCTCCGTTCGGAGAGCGCTCCCTGGTGGTCTCCCCCGTGAAGGACCTGCCGGAGGGGGAACGCCTGCTGCTGCCGGTGACGGGACACACGGAGGCCGGCGAGCCCGTCACACTGACGCTGGCGCTCGTCACCCGGAAGGAGGTGGTGGACGCGGAAGCGTGGGTGTCCCGTGCGCGCGTGCATCCCGAGCCGGTGGCGGACGGGGACGAGGTGGACGCGGTCGCCCGCAAGCTGCTCGCGAGCCATGCACCGGGAGGCGATAATCCCAGGCTGTCGCTCCGTATTCCGGGCACGGAAGGAGCCACGCTGCAGGCCGGCAACCTCCGGGCCTGGGTTGAGTCCGCCCTCCAGGTAGAGGGGCATCTCTTCGTGACGCTCACCCTCCAGGCCGACCGCCGTCACGCCAGGCCCTGGCGGCTCGTTCGGGTCCGGCTGGAGGCCGGGTGCCCCCAGGGTGAGGGGCTCCCCGTACGCATCACCTCGGGTGCTTTCGGGCGGTATCAGGTCCACACCTTCACTACGCCACTGCCAGAGGGGGCCGGATGCGTGGGGCTGACCCTGGAGGAGGACGGCCCCCGGACGTTGCGCCTCGAGGGTCTGAAGGTGTCTCCATGAAGCGCCCCCTCCACCCGGACCAGCTCCGGCCGGGCCATCGCGTGCGTCACTACCGGGTGGTCCGCCGTCTGGGCTCCGGCGGCTTCTCCACCGTCCTCCTGGTGGAGCACGCAGGCCGCCCCTTCTCGATGAAGCTGGCGGCGCGGCCGCCGAGTGCCGAGGACGAGGCGCGCGTGGACGAGCGGGCCGTCCGCGAAGCGGTGGCGCTGGGACACTTCCAGCATCCCCATCTGCCAAAGGTATACGAGACGGGACGCTGGCCGGACGTGGACTCGGGCTACTTCTTCGTTGTCACCGAGTACATCCCCGGGTGCACCTTCAACCCATGGCGCTGGAAGACACAGGCCCCACTGCGCCGCTTGGCGGAAGAGGCGGCCGAGGCGGCACGGGTGCTCGCGGAGCTGCACGAGCGCGGCGTGGTGCACCGGGACCTCAAGGCAGACAACCTCCTCATCCGGGAGGGGGACGAGAAGCTCTTCCTCACCGACTTCGGCTCGGCCTTCCTACCCGGGGCCTACACGCTGACGCAGGTGTTGCCGCCGACCACGTTCCACAACCTGCCTCCCGAGTGCGCCACCTTTCTCATCAACGGCGAGTGGGAGCAGGGAGTGCGTCTCCCCGCGGCCCCCGCGATGGACCTCTACGGCCTGGGGGCCCTGCTCTACGAGGCACTCACCGACTGTCATCCCTTCAGCCCCCGGCTGCCGCAGGCGCAGCTGCTGCTCGCCATCGAGGAGGTTGTTCCGAAGGAGCCCATTCTGATCGACCCGCGTGTACCGCGAGGTCTCAATGACCTGACGATGCGGCTGCTGGCGAAGAAGCCGGAGCAGCGCCCCGCGAGTGCCTGGGCCGTCCACGAGGAGCTGACGCGGATGCTGGAGGCGGAGGGCGACTCGGAGCACTGGAAGTGCCCGTATGCCTTTGCTGCCCGGGAAGAGGAGCCTCCCGTCCCTTCAGCGGAGGAAGTGGCCCCGGAGGCGTCCTCTCCGCCCCGGCAGGCGGAGGACGCACGGAAGGAGCCGGGGCGCCGGTGGGGGCCGCTCCTGGTGCTCGCCGTCACCGCGGGGGTGCTCGGAGTAGGGTGGAGCCTGGTCCGCGTGGGGTGCATGTCTGCCTTCGAGCTGGCGTGCTCTGGCGCGGGCTCCACCGAGAAAGGAAGCCATCTCTTGTCCCGCCCCAGCAACGCCGACGACACCTCCTCGAAGCCCAACCCCGCAAGCGGCCTGTGCACGTGGCTGGGTGCCTGTGCCGCCGCGAACCTGCTGGCATGCGCGAGCGCGCCCATCCGCCCCGAGATGGAACCCCTCCTCGCGCAGTGCCCGCCCGAGGCCCGCCAGACAGCCAGCCGGCTGGGCCTCAAGTCCATCATGGAAGTCAATCTGGTGAACGTGACGTGCGCGGGGCCAGGGGACTTCTGCAATACGGTCAACGTCAAGAGCGGGCCGGTGGAGGGCGAGCTCATCTTGAACGATGAGGACTTCTTCAAGGTGACGGGTGAGGCGAAGGTTTTCCCGGATCGGGTCTACATCTACTTCGACCGGCTCCATCCCACGCCCGAGGGCCCGCCCGTGCCCTTCTGCGGCGCGGCCCTGAACGACAGCAGGAACCGCTTCGGGGTGTCGACGTGGGCGGCCATTCCGCAAAAGGGCGCCCTGGTGGACCCCGCCAAGGTGGACCGGAGTCCCCATGCCGCCGTGCTCAACTTCCCCATCGTGTTCACCTACATCCAGGGCCCCGACAACAAGTTCCGGCCCCGGGTCATCACCGAGTAGGCGCAGCAGTTCGACGTGCCGCCGTCGGCAAGAGGAGCCAGTGGGGCGCCTTCCGGCCGCGCGTCGTGCCGGCTGGTCCAACAATCGGACCAGTTGCTCTCGATCGCGGCCAGGACCTCCCCCCTTGAGCTGAAGTCAGGTGCTGGCAGGTTCCAGGACGGACTGCCGCGGTTGCCGAGGCTGGAACTATGTCGTGTTGGCTGTGGTGAGCAGAGGCAGCAGGTCGAGCACCATGCGGCAGGGGTACTCGTCGGCCAGGCGCGTGAAGCCGAACTGCTCGTAAAAGCAAGCCGCCTGCTCCTCGGTGGCATCGGTGAAGAAGAGGCGGAACGCAACGGGACCCGATTGTGCGAGCTGGAGGGTCAGGCCCAATGCTTCCTCGAAAAGGAAGCGCCCCAGTCCCTGACCTTGGACCCGTTGATCCACGGCGAGCCGCGCGAGCAGCACCCCGGGAATGGGGAATCCTGCGCCCCGCTCCACGCTCACTGTCGAGAGACTGAAGTAGCCCGCGAGACGCAGCCCCTCCTGGCCCTCATCAATGGCCACATAGGTTCTCGCCAACAGGTCCTTCTCCAGGTGCCGGAGCGCATCGCGCTGCAGGTACTCGACGAGGGAGGCGTGCTGATTCTGGAAGCCCTTGAGCAGCGTGCGGTGCCGGCGCCCGAGAGGCTCGACGCGGAGGCCCATCGGTCACGCCGTCTTCTTCCAACGAAGCTTCGGTGGACGGCGCTTCGGGTTGGCGAGGCGTTGGAGCACGGCTCGCAGTGCGGGCGTCGGCGAGAACCCGCGGTCGAGGAGATGAGCCAGCCGCTCCACTTCGGCGCCGGACAGGGTGAGGTGAGGAACCACCGGCGTCTCATGGCTCGCGCGCAGCCGCTCGATGACGGGATGGGAGAGGATCTCGACCTCGGTGCCTCGCCGGGCCTCCACGCTGCGCCCCGCTTCCGCCTGCCGGACGACCCATGCGGCCAGAGAGGCCACTTCGCGCAGGAGATCCGCCTTCTGGCTCGGAGCGAGCCCAAGCCGCTGCCGGAGTTCTTCGAGTTCCTGATCGAGGACCGAGTTGGTCTGGGCCTGGAAGCGGGACATGGCACACCTTTGTCCAAGTGAGTAGAAATCTACTCACGCTCTGATGTTGTGGACAAGCGGCACTTCCCGTCCGGTGGAGCACGCTTGCCCTGCTGAGCGCCCTGGTTTCGTGGACTCCCATGCAGGCACCCCGCGCGTGGCATAAACCTTCCCCCATGGCTCGCGACGCCTCCTTCTTCGACTCCCTTGGCCGCCTCCTCGCCCTCGAGCGCGAGGCCGAGCGCGCCCGTATGGAAGCCCTCGCCGAGGGCATGTCCCTCCAGCAGCGCGCCGAGCAGGGCCTCTCCTTCCTCGACCTGGAGAGCATCGAGGAAGAGGTCGGCCTCGGTGGCCGCGTCCTCGTCACCCTCGCCCGCAAGGATAGGGCCCGCTTCCCCGCACGCCTCGACAACGGTGACCAGGTCGCCGTCTTCCCCCGCCGCTCCGAAATCAAGGAGCCCGCTCGCGCCCTCGTCTCCCGCGCCACCGCCACCCGCGTCACCCTCGCCTTCGACCGCGAGCCCCCTCCCTTCGTCCACGAGGGCCTCCTCCGCCTCGACCGCGTCCCCAACGACGTCACCTACGAGCGTGTCCGCGCCGGCCTCCAGCGCGTCAAGGCGCTCGACAAGGGCGCCGCCCGCCGCAAGCGCGAGGTGCTCCTGGGCAACGAGCCTCCCCGCTTCGACAACCTCCGCGAATTCACCCCCACCCGCCCCCTCAACCCCGAGCAGCACGAGGCCGTCTCCCGGGCCCTCGCCGCCGAGGACTTCTTCCTCGTCCACGGCCCTCCCGGCACCGGCAAGAGCACCGTGCTCGCCGAGGTCGCCGCCCAGGCCGTCGCCCAGGGCCAACGTCTGCTGTGCACCGCCGCCAGCAACGCCGCCGTCGACCACCTCACCGACCTCTGTCTCGACAAGGGCCTGCGCACCATCCGCGTCGGCCACCCCGCCCGCGTCACGCCCCGCCTCCAGGAGCACACCCTCGACATCGTGGTGGAGGAGCACCCCGACCGCGTCCTCTCCCGCGAGCTCTTCGACGAGGCCTTCTCCCTGCTCGGCTATGCCCGCCGCCAGCGCAATCAGGGCCGCAGCAGCGCGCGCTTCGCCAACGCCCGCGCCTCCACCACCGAGGCCAAGAGCCTCCTCAGCGAGGCCCGCGCCCTCGAGCGCAAGGCCCTGCGCGCCGTCCTCGAGCGTGCCCAGGTCGTCTGCGTCACGCTCGCCAGCCTCGAGTCCGGCATCCTCTCCCACGAGGAGTTCGACCTCGCCCTGCTCGACGAGGCCACCCAGGCCACCGAGCCCCTCACCCTGCTCGGCTTCCTCCGCGCCCCCAAGGTCGTGCTCGCCGGAGACCCCCAGCAGCTCCCGCCCACCGTCCTCTCCCAGGAAGCCGCGAAACAGGGGCTCGCCGTCAGCCTCTTCGAGCGCCTGCTCTCCGACCACGGCGAGGGCGTCAAGCGCATGCTCCGCGAGCAGTACCGGATGAACACCGCCATCATGTCCTTCCCCTCGAAGGAGATGTACGGCGGCGAGCTGCGCGCCCACCCCAGCGTGGCGGACCGCACCCTCGCGGACGTGCTGCCCCCGGAGGCCGGCAACCTGGATGCCCCGCCCGTCCTCTTCCTCGACACCGCCGGCAAGGGCTTCGACGAGGAGCAGGAGAAGGACACCGGCAGCCTCTTCAACCGCGGCGAGGCGGACCTCCTCATCGCCCGCGTGAAGGAGCTGCTCGGCGCCGGCCTGGAGCCCCGCGAGCTCGCCGTCATCACCCCCTACCGCGCCCAGGCCCACGCCCTGCGCGAGCGCGTGGAGCCCCTCTCCCCCGACATCGAGGTGGACACCGTCGACGCCTTCCAGGGCCGCGAGAAGGACGCCATCCTCGTCTCCCTCACCCGCTCCAACTCCGAGGGCCAGCTCGGCTTCCTCACCGATCTGCGCCGCATCAACGTCGCCATCACCCGCGCCCGCAGGCACC
This sequence comes from Archangium gephyra, assembly GCF_049060025.1. Lineage (GTDB taxonomy): Bacteria > Myxococcota > Myxococcia > Myxococcales > Myxococcaceae > Archangium > Archangium gephyra_A. The sequence continues at coordinate 8,993,715 of NZ_JBMEQQ010000002.1, read as the reverse complement.
TCTTCGTGGTGGGAGATTCGGCCACCCTCAGCGCCCACCCCTTCTACGCCCGCCTCATCGAGTCCACCCAGGAGGGCTCCGGCTACCGCTCCGCCTGGGAGTGGCCAGACCCCGCCGACTCCCTCTGAAAAGTGAGAAAACGAGAACCTCGACAGGCACTCCCGGGCACTACGCAAAAGGTGCAGTCCTACACGCACGTTTTGTCGCAACCCCCCGCAAGATTTGTCACTCCCGTAGGGGCAGGCAGGCGCTAAATCCCCGGATTCCTTGTGGTCCCCCGAAAGCAGGGGGTCGGCATGCCGCATGCTTGGGAAGAGAGCGGGGGAAGGCAGCCCTCAAGGAGGCAGCCATGTCGCAGGTTCGTTCCGTCGTGTCGAAAGAAGCCGATGTCTGGATCCTCCGCCTGGAGAAGGCGAACGGGAAGGTCCAGGAGTACCGCTGCACTTCCGAGGGCCAGGCCAAGCAGCTCGCCCTGCTGCTCGCCGCCTCGGCGCCCATGGAGGCCGTCCAGCTCCAGGCCTGAGCCGTCCTCGCAGTCGCCAACGGCGGCCGGATGCGTCATGCGGCACCGGCCGGAGTAGTCTTCCCGGCCCGCAAGGAGCCGCCGTTGCCTTCATCCTTCGAGTCGTTGACAGCCGATGCCCACGGCCTCGCCCTCCACGCGCGTCAGCGCAATCCCGGGGGCGCTCCCGCAGTGGTGTTCCTCCACGGCTGGCTGGACCATTCCCACAGCTTCGACCTCGTCGCCGAGCACCTGCCGGACTCCTGGCGACTGGTGCTGCTCGACTTCCGCGGCATGGGCCGCAGCGCGCACCAGCCGGGCCACGCCCACTACCAGTTCGCCGAGCACCTGGTGGACGTGGAGGCGGTGCTGCGCGCCACGGGACTGGAATCGGCCCACTTCGTCGGCCACTCGCTCGGCGGCATCGTCGCCACCGCCTACGCCGCCGCCCGCCCCCGGCGCGTCCTCAGCCTCAGCCTGATCGAAAGCCTCGGCCCCACCGGAGGCCCTCCGGAAAACGCGCTCCCCCGGCTGCGCGGCTTCCTCGATGACCTGGAGCGCCCACCCAACCGCAAGCGCTACCCCGGCGTGGAGGCCGCCGCCGCCCGCCTGCGCGAGTACACCCCCTCCCTGCCCGAGAGCGTCGCGCTCCACCTGGCCCGCCATGGCACCACGCCCGTGGACGGCGGCCTCGTCTTCACCTTTGATCCCGCGCACCGCCGCCGCTTCGCCTTCGGCTACGACGATGCCCAGTGGCTCGCCGTCTCCTCCGCCGTCACCTGCCCCGTGCAGTTGATCCTCGGCCGCGAGGGCTTCCTCTTGGAGGAGGAGCGCGCCCTGCCGAGGATGGCCGCCCTGCGGCTGGGGCCCCCGTCCATCATCCCCGGCGGGCACCACGTCCACCTGGAGCAGCCCGCGGCCGTGGCGCGCGCCCTGGTGCAGTTCATCTCCCCCGCCCGCTAGTCCCTCCGGCGCTCCCCGGCAAGCCGGGAAAACTCCTTCCACCCTTCAGGGTAAGCCGCTTCCCTCCGTTCGTATCCCACATCCACACCCCTGGCCAACCCACTGTTTTCACTGGCTTCCCAGTCGACATCGGGTTGGTCGCCCGTTTGCATTGAGGCCCAGCCGGATGGGCGCGAGGCGAGAACAGGCGATGAAGACGGGGCTGAGGGGTGGGCGGATCATCGGGCTGTCGCTGCTGGCGGCGCTTCTGGCCGCATGCCACGAGCCGGGGAACACCCGCTCGGTGCTGGCCACGGCGGCAGTGGACGCGGACGCACTCGACTTCGGCGAGGTGCCGGTCGGGCAATGGCGCGAGAAGGTCGTGCGCCTGCGCAACGTGGGCTACGTGCCCTTCCATGCGTTGGAGGCGCTGGGGCTCGAGAAGAACCCCTCCTACGAGGTCTCCTTCGAGGGCGAGGGCCGGGTCCTGCCCGGCGAGGAGAAGTTGGTGCGGGTGCGCTTCCACCCGCTCGCCGAGGGTCCCGTGGAGGAGCGCGTCCACGTCACCACGGACGCCAACTCGGGCGGTGAGCACACGGTGCGGGTGACGGGCCAGGGCGTGCCCCTGCCCATCGACATCCATCCGCCCGTGCTGGACTTCGAGACGCTGGAGGTGGACAGCGAGCGCACGCTGCGCCTCACCATCACCAACCCGGTGGATCTGCCGCTCACCGTGACGGTGAAGGGCGCGGCGGCCGACGCCTTCCGCACCGACACCATCACCGTGCCGCCCCACAGCACGCACCAGGTGGAGACGCGCTACCTGCCGACGGAGCTCGGGGACATGCGCGCGCTGGTGGAGGTGAAGCCGTGCGCCACCTGTACTCCGTCGACGGCGGAGCTGGCGGGCCGCTCGGTGGCGAGCGCCTTCGTGTTCGATCCCTCGCCGATGCCCTTCGATTTGATTCCCGTGCACGAGCGCACGAAGTCCTTCACGCGGGCGCGCAACATCACCTGGCGGCCGGTCACCCTCCAGGGGCTGACCACCAATGACCGGGCCTTCACGCCGCTGAAGGAAGTGCGCGCCACGGAGGTGAAGCCGGGCGAGGTGGTGGAGCTGCCCATGGAGTTCGCGGCGCGCACCTCCGGGCCCACCAAGGCCATGCTGACGGTGGGCTACGAGTCGGACAAGCCGCGCCAGACGCAGGTGATTCTCGATGCGAACGGCGGCCGGCCCCGGCTGGCGGTGGCCCCGCTGGCGCTGGACTTCGGCGAGCTGCCCGTGGGCGGCAAGGTGGGCAGGACGATCCGCCTGTCCAACGGCGGCACCACCGGCAACCTGTACTTCCGGGGCGTGCGGGGTGCCGGTGCCGCGGAGCACTTCTCGGTGGACGTGCCCCTGCGCGGCAAGGTGCCCCAGCCCTGGATGGCGGGGACGGCCTGGCCGGCGCTGGGCGCGGACAACATCCCCATCGCCCCCGGCGCGGATGGGCTGGACCTGACGGTGTACTTCGAGCCCACGGGCGAGGGGCCCTGGACGGCCACGCTGGTGCTCGTCTCGGATGACCTGTTCAACCCCGAGCGGGAGATCATCCTCACCGGCCGCGCGCGGGCCACGGGCCCCTGCGTCTTCGAGCTGCAGCCCCAGCCGCTGCTGGACTTCGGCAACGTGGAGCCGGGCCGTGGCGCCGTGCTGGGCTTCTACTTCCGCAACCCCGGCCGCGAGGAGTGCGCGGTGAAGGACATCCACCTGTCCAATGACGGCGGAGGCGCCTTCTTCATGCCGGGTGGCAAGCTGGCGGGCGGCGTGGTGCCGTACGACTCGGCCTTCAGCGCGATGATCGCCTTCCGGCCCCAGGCGCCGGGCGAGTTCCAGGGCGAGCTGAAGCTGACGGTGAACAACCCGGCGACGCCCACGGTGACGCTGCCCATCCGCGGCGTGTCGCAGGCGAGCTGCCTGGTGGCCGCGCCGTCCTTCGTGGACTTCGGGCCCATCCGTTACGACTGCCCGGCCATGCCCCGGCGCACGCTCATCTCCAACCAGTGCGCCGCGCCCGTCGTCATGGACGACGCGCGCCTCGGCGCGGGCACCAGCGGCCAGTTCTCCCTGGTGACGCCCCTGGCCCTGCCGCGCATGCTGGCGCCCGGCGAGGGCGTGGAGGTGGAGTTCTCCTACGCGCGCAACGTGCATGGCCAGCACTACACGCCCTTCTTCGCGTCCGCCGAGAACGAGACGGCGCCGCTGCTCGTCCCGCTGCTGGCGGAGACGAACCACGAGGGCCTGCAACTGGACCGCTTCACCCAGGGCACGGACAGCCAACTGGACGTCCTCTTCGTGGTGTCCAACACCACCACCATGGAGACCTTCCAGAATCGGCTGAAGGCGGCCCTGCCCGGGTGGGTGGAGCGCGCGCGCAAGGAGGGAGTGGACCTGCGCCTGGGCGTCACCAGCACGGGCCTGGGTGCCCGGGCCGGGGTGTGCGGCGGCCCGGCGGCGGGCGGTGAGGCCGGACGGCTCGCTCCGGTGGATGGCCGGCGCTCCCGCGCCATCTCCAGCACCGCGGCCACGGCGGCGGCGACGGTGCAGGCCAACATCGACGAGGTGGGGCTGTGCCACAACCTGGTGCAGGGCCTGGAGACGATGCGCCAGGCGCTCTCCTCGCCCCTGGCCACCAGCGCGGATGATCCGCGCACCCCGCTGCCCAACGACGGCAACCAGGGCTTCCTGCGCTCCACGGCCCGGCTCGCGGTGGTGGTGGTGTCCGACGAGGACGACCACTCGGGCTTCGACCCGGAGAGCTACGTGCAGTTCCTCCAGGCCGTGAAGGGCACCGGCATGGGGCACCGCACCCAGCTCTACGCGCTGGTGCCCACCGACACGCGCTGCAGCACCGCGGGCGGGCCCGGGCCGCGCTTCTCCAGCGTGGCCCAGCGCACCGGCGGCGCGGTGGGCTCCATCTGCTCCGGCGACTACGGCCCCTTCCTGGACAAGCTGCTGCAGCGCGCCGGCGAGCCCCAGGCGGACTTCTCCCTGAGCGCCACGCCCAACGGCATGGAGGAGATGTCCGTGCGCGTCCAGGGCCGGCGGCTGGCCGATGACCAGTGGACCTATGATCCGGCGCGCAACGCCATCGTCTTCCGGTCCGCCGCGGTGCCCACCACGGGCCAGACCATCGAGGTCCGCTACCGCAGCGCCTGCGTGGTGACCCCCGCGGCCCCCTGAGGTCCGGAGGGGATTCCGGGGCCCCGTCAAGAGGACGGGGTCCCTTCCGCTCGTGACCCCGGGGGGGCTATGGTGGGGTCCCCCGTGGAAACCTTCGGCCGTTACGAGCTGCTCCGAAAACTGGCGACTGGCGGAATGGGTCAGGTCTTCCTGGCCCGGCAGAAGGGGCCCGTGGGGTTCCAGAAGCTGCTCGTGGTCAAGCGGCTGCTGCCCCACCTCTCCGAGGACACGGACTTCATCAAGATGTTCCTGGATGAGGCCCGCATCGCCGGCATCCTCAACCACCCCAACATCGCTCAAATCTACGAGCTGGGGGACGTGGACGGGGTGCTCTACATCGCCATGGAGTACGTCCAGGGCGAGGCCGTCAGCCAGGTGAACGCCCGCGCCAACCAACGCAAGGGCGGGCTGCCGCTGGGGCTCAAGTGCCGCATCATCGCGGACGCCGCCGCGGGGTTGGACCATGCGCACCAGGCGCGCTCACCCTCGGGCCGCAAGCTGGGCCTCATCCACCGGGACGTGTCGCCGCAGAACGTGCTGGTGGGCTTCAACGGCAACGTGAAGCTCATCGACTTCGGCGTGGCCAAGGTGTCCAACAAGCTGAGCCACACGGTGGTGGGCACCATCAAGGGCAAGCACGCGTACATGTCCCCGGAGCAGGCCCGCGACGAGGAGCTCGACGCCCGCTCGGACGTGTACGGCCTGGGCATCGTCTTCTACGAGCTGCTCACCAGCCAGCGGCTCTTCAAGCGTGAGTCGGACATGGCCACCCTCAAGGCCGTGGTCGGCGCCAAGGTGATTCCGCCCTCCGAGGCCGTGCCCGGCATCCCCAGGTCGCTGGACGCCGTGGTGATGAAGGCGCTGGCCCGCAGGCGCGAGGAGCGCTTCCAGAGCGCCGGAGAAGCTCCAGCTCGCGCTCGAGGACTTCCTGCTCGCCGAGCGGCTCCCGGGCACCCCGGCCCACCTCACCGCCTTCATGAAGGAGCTGTTCTCCTCGGAGCTGGAGGAGGAGCGCTTCGCCAGCGAGCCCACCGTCATCCAGTACGATCCACGGCTGGCGCGGGAGACGAGCTCGCCCTCCTCGACGAAGGTGGCGCCCGCGCAGGCCCCGGCGCCGCAGGCGAAGCAGGCACGGGCTCCCGCTGGCGCCACGCCTCCGAAGGGCCGCGCCGCCGCTCCGGCTCCCGCGGCCCGCCGTCCCACCGCGACTCGCGGAAGTGGCGAGGACACCGAGGAGTCGTAGACCGTCGTCCCAGCGCGCTCGCGGGCGGGCAGACAGGCGGCTCGCGTGAGGACCCGTGGGAATTCCGGCGGCTGGCCCCGGGTAGCCGCTTGCGGCGGGCTGCTTCCGGAGGCAACTTCTCAGGGAAGATGGCTCCGGGTGACGTGACACGTCAGACCGGGGTGCTAGACCGGCTCCATGGAAACGGAGACGGGCGTCGAGGGACCGAGGGAATCCATGGGACGTGAACGAGCCACCTACGCCGACCTGGAGGCCCTCCCGGAGCACGTGGTGGGGGAGCTCATCGACGGGGAGCTGTACGCCAGTCCCCGGCCAGCGAGTCCTCACGCGATGGCGGCCTCCGTGCTGCATATGGAGCTGGGAGGAGCATTCCACCGGGGACGGGGAGGCCCCGGCGGATGGATCCTCCTGTATGAACCGGAGCTGCACCTGGGGCAGGACGTACTGGTGCCGGACCTTGCGGGCTGGCGCAGGGATCGGATGCCGCAGATGCCGCACATCGTGGGCTTCACGCTCGCGCCGGACTGGGTGTGTGAGGTGCTCTCCCCCTCCACAGCCAGGCTGGACCGAACGGCCAAGCTCCCCGTGTACGCGCGTGAGGGCGTCCGGCACGTGTGGTTCGTGGATCCGAAGGCGCGCACGTTGGAGGTGTTCCGGCTGGAGGGGGCGCACTATTCGCCGCTGGCCACCCACACCGGCACGGCCCGGGTGCGCGCCGAGCCCTTCGAGGCACTGGAGCTGGAGCTCGCCGCCCTCTGGGACGAGGCGTAGCCACGCGCCAGCCATGGCGTGACGCAGTGAACAGGAACACCGGGGGCGGATTTGCCCGCTCCTCCACATCCAGCATCCTGGGGGCTCTGGCACGTCTGTCCGGGCGGGTAGGAGCGCGAGGATGAACAGCAAGGCCTTCACGGTGGAGGAGAGCGACTTCGGCTCGCGGCAGGAGCCTCGAGCGCAGGCTGGCCCTGGCGGTGCCGGGGCACACCATGCGCGGCTTCTTCTTCAATGGCGCGCTGGCGGCCGTGCGGGGCCTCGGAGACGACGCGGTGAGGCGCTGCCTCGAGGCGGGTGGAGAGACGAGCTTCACGAGCTTCTTCAACTACCCCGTCACCGCGTATCTCCGGGTCATCTACACGGCGGCGTGGCTGCTGCAGGAGCAGCAGGGAAGCTTCGAGGCCGCGATGCGCCGGGTCGGGTACATGGCGGCCCCGCCCTTCCTGTCCTCGGCGATGGGCAAGGCGCTGCTCTCGGTGACGCAGGGCAATCCGCGGATCCTCCTCAACAGCCTGCCCACGGCCTACCGGGCGGCGGTGAGCTACGGAGAGTGCGCGGTGAGGTGGACGGGGCTCCGGAGCGGGCTGCTCGTCACGAAGCACGACTTCATGCTCCCCCTCATCCATGAGGGCGCACTGCTCGCCCTCTTCGAGGTGCTGGGCACGCCGGGCGTGCGGGTGAGCGGGAGGCAGGTGGGGACGCTCGACAATGAAATCACCTTCTCCTGGCAGGGCCTTCAATAGAGGTGACAGGCCCGGTCCGGAGGAGCACCCTTCCCCCCATGGCGAACACCCATCCCGGGACGAGCAGATCCGAGCACCCCGTCGCCTACCTCACGGACGTGGAGGGCATCTGGGAGAAGCTGGCCAGCTTCTGTCAGGACAACCCGCACGTGTACCTCGAGGCCGAGGGGCGGCTCGTGGTGCGTCCGGGCGCCACCTTCATCTACGGGGGAGACGCCGTGGACCGAGGGCCGGATGGGCTCCGGGTGGTGCGCACGCTCCTGGAGGCCCGGCAGCGGCAGCCCTCCCAGGTGGTGCTGCTGGCGGGCAACCGGGACATCAACAAGCTGCGCCTGCTGCGCGAGCTGAACGGCCACCCCCTCCCGAGAACCCCCGCCGACATGCGGGCCGCCGCCCGGCCGGTGCTCCTGCGGTGGATCTTCGAGAACACCATGGGCGCACGCGGCGCCTTCGAGTTCCGCCGGGCCGAGCTGGAGCGCACCAGCGGGCCCGTGAGCGAGGAGGACGTGGTGGACAGCTTCCTCGCGGATGTCCGCCCCGGGGGGCCACTGCGCGACTACCTCTCCGTCTGCCAGCTCGCCTACCGGACCGGCAACACCCTCTTCGTCCACGGCGGAGTGCACGAACGCAGCCTCGGGGCGGTGCCCACGGGCGAGCACCCGGAGGGCGTGGATGCCTGGGTGGAGGCCCTGAACCGCTGGTACAGCGAGCAGCTCGCGGCCTTCCGAGAGGAGCGGCTCGAACCCAATGGCACCCCGGCCTGGGAGCCCCTCATCGCCTATCAGGCCCCCACTCCCGGCGAGCGCGTCAACCTCGGCAGCGTGGTGTACGGGCGCATGGCCGACGCACGCAACCACCCCGGGCTGCCCTCCCCCACCCTCATCGCGACCCTCGCCCGCTCGGGCATCCACCGGGTAGTGGTGGGCCATACGCCGAGCGGGGACTGTCCCTCGGTGCTGCGCGAGGAGTCCTTCGAGCTCATCCTCGCGGACAACTCCTACGGCCGCGTCGAGGGCGCCTCACGGCTCTTCCTCCGCGACGACAGCGTCTACGTGGAGGGCCGGGTGAAGCTGGATGACGGACGGCTGGAGCGGCTCCGCTTCCAGCTCGCGCTCGGTGACACCTCCGTGCCCATCGGCCGGCAGTTGCTCGATACCGGGCAGCTCGTGAAGGGGCCGCTCGAGAGCGGGGATTGGCTGCTGTTCCGCGCGCTGCCGCAGTTCCGCGTGGAACAGCTCCCGGTGGCCCCGAGCGCACTCGAGAGCCGGGCGATGGGCTCCCCGCGGACGGCGGCCCACTGAGTCCCGGCCGTCAGTCGACGAGGGCCTGGTAGACGAGCTGGCGCAACTGGGAGCGGAGCGGATAGGTGCTCGACGGAAGGAGCTGGGTCATGAAGACGACGGCCAGCTCCTCGGCCGGGTCCACCCAGAAGGAGGTGCTCGCCATGCCGCCCCAGTGGTACTCGCCCACGGTCGTCAGCGTGCGGTAGGCCACCGGATCCACGACCACCGCGAAGCCGAGCCCGAACCCGACGCCGTCGAAGCGCGTCTCGGCGAACAGCGGCCGGCCGAAGGCGGTGAGGTCCGCGCCCCCGGGCAGGTGGTTGCGGGTCATGTAGCTCACGGTCCTCGGAGAGAGCAGCCGCGCGCCGTCGAGCTCGCCACCGTTCAGGAGCATCCACGTGAAACGCGTGTAGTCGCGCGTCGTCGACACCAGCCCGCCGCCGCCGGACAGCCAGGGGGGAGGCTTCAGGATGCCCTTGCCGAGCGAGTCGAAGCGGATCGCCCGGGTGCGCGCGGGGTCCGCCGTGTACAGCGCGGCCAGCCGGCCCTGCCGCTCCTCGGGACACCAGAACGTGGTGTCGCGCATCCCGAGCGGTCCGAGGATGCGCTCGGCGAAGAAGGCCTCCAACGTCTGCCCGGAGAGGACTTCGACGAGCCGGCCGAGCACGTCCGTGGCCACCGAGTAGTTCCACTCGGCCCCGGGCTGGAAAGCGAGCGGGAGCTCCGCCCACCCTCGGACGCATGCCGCGAGGTCCATGCCTTCCGTGGCGCCGAGCTCGAAGCCGCGCAGCCGGTAGATTTCATCGGTGACGTGCACGCGGTGGAAGCCGTACGTCAGCCCCGCGGTGTGCGTGAGCAGGTGCCACACGCGGATGGGCTCGGTCGCGGGCACGGTGACGGGCCGGGCCGCGGGCCCTCCGACGTAGACGCGCGGCTGGGAGAACTCGGGCAGCCACCGGCTGACGGGATCGGACAGCTCGAAGGCGCCCTCCTCCCACAGCATCATCGCCGCGACGGAGGTGATGGGCTTCGTCATGGAGTAGAGGCGCCAGAGGGTGTCCGTCTCGACGGGGCGGCCGGCCTCCTTGTCGGCGAGCCCGTACGAGGACAGGTGCGCGACCTTGCCCCGGCGGGACACCATCACCTGCCAGCCCGCGAGCCGCCCGTCGTCGACGTACCGGCGCAGGTGCGTGTCGATGCGCCGCAACCGCTGCGCATCCAGGCCGACCTCACCCGGCTCGACGTTGATGCCGAAGTCCGCCATCCGTTGGCTCTCCCCTCCAGGCTCCGCGTGGAGCATGGCACGGATGACGCGGTGCACAAGCCTCATGAGCGGGCGCTGTTCTCGAAGGTGAGCGCTCCCCGAGCACGAGCCCAGCGCGCCGATTTCAGTGGGCTTCGGTGGCAGGAGGGTTCGCTGCTGGGCGCGGACCTGCAGGGAGCGCGGCTCGCCGGTTGCCAGTGGATCGGGTGGGACTCACCGGGACTACCCTGCCGGAAGGATGGGTGCGCCATGCCACCGCCGTGGAAGAGCGCCGAAGCGGTCTCCCTCCTCAACAGGACGCGCTCTCCCTGGCAATAGACCTCGGCTATGCATCCACCGTGACGGCGTGCGCGTGGAGTCCGGACGGCCTGCGCCTCCTGTCTGGCTCTGACGACAAGTCCCTGCGCGTGTGGGACGCAACCTCGGGCCAATGCTCCTGGTCAGGCCATGTCATTCCCGAGGAACAGATCGCGGCGATCGATGAGATTCACGGACGCATCCTCCGGGCCTCTCCCGAAGCCTGGCGCTGGTTGGGCTGGCGCTGGACCGATCCCGCCACCGGCCAGCTCCGCCTCCTCCCCGCCGAAGCCTTCGGCCCGCTCCCCGCGTGAGCCCGAGTGACTCGCTCTCCGGCTCCATGACGCTGCCTCGAGGAGGGGAACGTCTTGCTCAGGGCTACGCCAGGAAGGCTCTGACGATCTCCTCCGCCGTGGTCTCCGCGGTCAGGTAGACAGTTCCCCGGTCGCACCTCAGCAAAAGCTGCTCGGTGTGTACGGCCGAGCGGCACCATACGGCGAACCGGGCGCAATCGCGCGGATCGCCTGTGAGCACCATGGCGTTGACCGTCCGCCTCACCTGACCGCTCACCTCGGAGTGAGGCATCGGCACATGGAACTCGAAGACCCATCGGCTGTCCGCGTCCACGGCTTCCACGAGCCGTGCCGAGGGCCAGCGCTCCCGCATCCGTTGCGCGAGAGCCTCCAACGGCATGCCCCAGCCCCCGCGAGCGATGATGTCGTAGTCCATCCACCCTGGGGGGCTGGCGTGTAGCCGAAGGCCTGGAAGATGTCCGTTTCGGTCGTGCCAGGCTCCAGCTCGAGCATGCCGCTCATGGAGTCGTCACAGAAGATCATCGGCTCGGAACCTGGGGCGAGCGAGCGGAACCACAGGGCAAGCCGGGCCGCATCACGGAGGTCGCTGTCGAAGTGAAATGACCTGCCCGCGCGGTCCAGCCCACCATCCACTCGCGAGTGGGGCATGCGCAAGTCGAAGTCCAGGCCCATGCCGCTCTCTGGCGCGCTCACTTCGCGGATGACGGCCTCTGGCCACTGGGCGCGCATCCGTCCGATGAACTCATCAGACTGGATTGCCCAGCTTCCCGTGGAGATGGCGAAGAAACTCATGGCGCGCTCTTCGTGATGACGACGATCCGGCCCGGGATACCGAGCTCTCTCATGAGCCCTTCGAAAAAGGGCATGGCACGGGCATCGTTGAGGATGACCTCGAGACCGACGGCGGGAGTCATCGGGTCCTTCAGGACGGCCGCATACCTGCTGAACTGCTCGAATTCCTTGAGGCGGATGCTGTCTCGGACCCGTTCGAGGCAACGCGACCCATTGATGAACGGACTGCTGTCCGGTTTTTCTACATGCTTGGCGTCCAGAAGGTGGGCATCGCTGGAGCGATAACCGTCTGCATCCACGGCCTGTCCGACGACCGGGACACCTTGCGCGCCCATCCAGGCAGCACTCAGTGCCATCATCGCCGCGAGACTCTCGGGCGTAAGCATTGCCCGAACTTCCTCTGAGGTGGCCTCCGGCACATTGGCCAGGGCGAGTGCGAGCGAGCGGCAAAGTTTCTCCGAGCCCTCCATTCGCGCGACAGGGTTGGGGGTCGTCCTGCAAAGGGCTTCTTCTAGCGTGTTGCCGAATGCCGGAGTGGCAAGCCACAAGCTCAGGAAAAAGATAAACGCTCTCAACAAGCCTCCAGCTTCCAAAGCCCAGTGGTAAGCGTTCACCGCCTCGGAGAATCAGGGCGGTGGTCGCGATTCAAGGGGAAGGCAGCAGAGAGGGAGCAGCCTGTCCATGCAGGTGGGCCACCATGGCGTCGGTCAGGTAATCGAGCACGTTGCGCTGCTGCAACTGGAGCGTGGTGACGGCCGTCAGTATCCGCTCGAGGTAGCGGCTCCCCTCGGCGCTGTGCGTCCCAAAGCTGCCCTTGCGCATACAGACGGCGGGGCGCAGCGCACGTTCGGCCCGGTTGTTGGTGGGCTCCACCTGCTCCATGTGCACAAACGCCCACAGCGCTGGCTCCACTTGGAGGATGGCCTCGGCCATGCCGGCCACCTTCTGGTCCGGGCACACGCGTGCCTTGCGCAGCAGTCGAGCCACTGCCGTCTCCACCTCGCGCATCCGCGCTTGGAAGGCCGGGCGCGGCAGCGGCCCATCCCGCCATTGGTGGTACAGCTCGAAGAGCTTCTTCGTCTGGCCCAGCAGGGCCTGGCCCAGGGGCATTGCCGCTCCGCCCCTGTCCACCCATTTCTGGAAGTCGCGCCGCAGGTGCGCCCAGCACACCTGCCGCAGGTTGATGTCCACCCAGTTGTAGCCACTCCACCTGTCGCTGCCCACGAAGCCCACGAAGTCCTCGCCCAGCAATCGCCGGGCGGCCTTGCCGCTGCGCTCCGGGTGGATGATGAACACGACTACCAGCGCCGTGGCGGCCACCCACAACCAGGCCTTCTTCAGCTTCTCGCGCCAGCTGGTTTCATCCGCGTTTACACTCAAGGCCTCACGCACGTACGCGCGCGCCTCTTCCACGGGCGCTCGCAGAGCGGCGCTCATGCTTCTCTCCAACTTGGAGATGCTCCCCAGGGCCACCTCCACCCCCAGCACGCTGGAGAGAAACTCCCGCACCAGCCGCTTTGTCAGCCGCAGCCGCCCTGTCATCAACGCCACCACCGCGGTGAGCCGGGGGCCAAAGGCTCCGCTCGGCACTCCCGGTGGCAGTTGGGCCTGCGTCCACACCTCACACCTCGCGCAATGCCCGTAGCGCAGCTGGTACTCGGTGACGCGCGGCTTCACCTCGGGCAGCTCCACCACCTGGTGCCGCCATGCAGCCGGCCCGTCCCCCCTGTGCTCGAGCTCGCCGCCGCACCGGCTGCACCCCTTGGGCTGCACCGCCACCACCTCGTCCACCTTCTGGGGCGGCAACAACTCACGCCGGTGCCCCTTGTGCCCGGGCTGTCCTCCCGGCTTCCTCCCCGTGGGCTCCTTGCGCTCTCGCTTCACTCCGGGCCCATCCGAGGAGGGCGGCTTGTTGGAGTTGCTCGAATTCCGCCCCAACCTCGTCCGCAGCTCGGCGAGGGTGGCCAGCGCTTCGGCCAACTCCTGCTTCAGCCCGGCAATGCTCGCCCGTGCTTCGGCCAGCTCGGCTTCGAGCTGGGCTATGCGGGCGTCTCTGGGGTCTGCCTCCTCCATACCACTGCTACATAACGCCAGCCGTCACCCCGTCCAGCACCACTTCTCCGGTCATCTCGCCCCTGCTCACCCACCCACCAACCAAGCCAGACGCGTGAACGGTTACGCCCAGTGAACGCCCTCCATGGACAGCCGGGCTGAAGGCGACAGCGCGGCAAACCGCCCGCGTCCAGGCACCAGGTGGTGGAGGCGACTCCGCCAGCTCGCCTGATTGCTCCTGTTCAGCACCCTCCGATGCCACGGAGCCAACCTGGGATACGTGGCACCCTCACCCCGTCCCTCTCCCGAAGGGAGAGGGGTTGATGCGGAGTGGGTGGCTGAGTGGTGCTCGGTTGGGCTTCAGAGGCTCGCGAGCGCCACGCGGTAGAGGGCCCGGTAGCCCATCCGCGGCGCGGGCTCGAAACGCTCCGCCGAGAGAGCTCCTCCAGCAGGCGCTTGCCGTCCTCGCTCTCGTGCAGCGCCAGCAGCGCCCGCTCCAGCAGGCCCACCACTTCCGGCGCCACGCCCATGCCCACCGGCACCCCGTCGTTGGGGGCTTCCTCGGTGTAGGCGATGAGTTCGAACGCCCCGCCCTTCCCCGGCAACACCACTTCCACGCCATCCGCGTACGTCAGCCCCGTGGACTCCGGCGGGCAGAAGATGCTCGCCACGTCCGCCTGTCCGCCCTGCACCGCCTCGAGGGCCGCCTTGTACGAGCCCGCGAACTGCTGCGCGGCGAACGTCTTCACCGGCTCCCGGCCCTTGGCCTTCAGGTACGCCACCGGCAGCAGGTAGCCCCCCACCGAGTCCCGGTCCACCCACGCCACGCGCGTGCCCTGCAGCGTCTCCAGCGTCAGCCCGGAGCCCGCCCGTGTCACCAGCGCCGAGCGGTACGACGAGCGCCCCCGCCGCACCCCGCGCGCCAGCACCCGCACGCCCATGGCCTCCACCCGCGCGCACACGAAGGGCGGCGCCCACACGGCATCCGCCCGGCCCGCCAACAGGTCCTTGGCCAGCGCCTCATAGCTGGCCGCCACGCTCACCTCCACCTTGCGGCCCAGGGCCCGCTCGATGAACGCCGTCAACTGCTCGGCCCGGTCGCGCGCCAGCCCATTGCCTAGAGAGGGCGGTAGACCGAACCGGAAGGAGAATCGTGCCGGGTTGGGAGGAGAGACGGACATGGTCGGGAGCCCGTCCTACGCCTCGCGGTCCAGCCGCGCCACTTCGTCGTCCGCCAGCCCGAAGGTCGCCTGGAGCATGTGGAGGATGCGCTGCTCGGCGAGGCTCGGCTCCTGGCCGCCCGCGTGGGCGATCTTCGTCGCCAGCCGGTAGGCCTTCAGCCGCTGGGTGTGGGTCGTCAGCCCGTGCGCCATCACCTGCAGCCGTGCCGGCAACCCCTCGGCGGCCAGCGCCGCCACCGACTCGCTCACGAAGGACTGCGCCCGCTCGGGGCTCACGTTGTGGAAGAGCGGATCCGACGCGAAGCTCTCCACCAGCGCCCGCGCCTCGGCCTCCTTCAGACGGCCGTCCGCCGCGCTCACCAGCACCATCACCTCGGCGAAGAGGCGCTCCAGCGGCTCACCCAGCGCCTCCGCCAGGCTGCCTCCGCCCTCGATGACGTCGATGATCTCCGCCACCTCGTCCTCGGAGATGCCCAGCGCGGCCTGGAACGTCTTGAGCAGCCCCAGCTCCGAGCGCGTGGCCCGGTGGTCCGCGAACGCCACGGACGCCGCCAGCCCGAAGGCCAGCATCCGGTTCTTGTGGTCCGGCAGCCGCGCCCGCAGCGAGGCGAGAATCTCCTCCAGGTCGTGCGCCGCGGACAGCCGCTGGGCGCTCGACTCCACCAGGGAGTTCGAGCTCCTCGGGCTTGGTGCCCTCGAACTCGGGGCGCTCGATGACGCGCCGCAACAACGTCTGCAACTCCCGCTGGGAGACACGGCCATCGGCCATGGCCGCCAGCAACATCACCTCCACCAGCGCGGCCTTCCGCTCCTTGCGCGCCTTGATCGCCAGTTCCTTAGGCATCCGCCAACCCTCCCAGGATTCGTGCTGCCGTCGTCGTCTGTGCCTGCGCCTGCGCTTCTTCTGCTGGAGTACCCTCGGACGCGAGCGCGGAGAAGTCGAAAACGCTCTTGTCCAGCAGGTGGCTCGGCCGCACGTTGCTCATGGCGGAGAGCACGCTCTGGCGGACGTTGGGAATCTCCTTGCCCAGCTCCTCCATCAGCTTCTGCATGCGCTTGCGCTGGAGGTTCTCCTGGGTGCCGCACAGGTCACAGGGGATGATGGGGAACTGCTTCGCCTCGGCGTAGGCGGCGATGTCCTTCTCCGGCGCGTAGCACAGCGGGCGGATGACGGTGTTGCGCCCATCGTCGCTCTTGAGGATGGGGGGCATGGCCTTGAGCGAGCCGGCGAAGAAGAGGTTGAGCAGCAGGGTGTGGATGAGGTCATCCCGGTGGTGGCCGAGGGCGATCTTGTTGCAGCCCAGCTCCACCGCCGCCGTATAGAGGATGCCGCGCCGCATCCGGGAGCAGACGGCGCACTGCGTCTTCCCGGGGGGCGTCTTCTCGAGGACGATGGAGTAGGTGTCCTCCTTGAGCATCTTGTAGGCGAAGCCCTCGGACTTGAACCAGCCCTCGAGCTTGCCGGCGGGGAAGCCGGGGTGGCCCTGGTCGAGGTTCACCGCCAGCAGGTCGAACTTCACCGGCGCGCGGCGCTGCAGCTCCCTCAGGAGGTACAGCATGGTGTACGAGTCCTTGCCACCGGACACCCCCACCATGATGCGATCTCCCTGGGAGATGAGGGAATAATCGGAAATGGCACGGCCCATGTGGCCGAGCAGGCTCTTCTCGAGGCGAAGGACGTCGGGGTTCATCGGGGTTGTCATCCTAGCGGCGGCTGGGGAAAAAACACGCTACACGTACATACCTGGTCCGCTAGCCTGCTCTCTGCCATGTCGACCTTCCCACAAGGTGCGCAGGACATCATCGATTCACCCGGAGCCCAGGCGGCCGCCCGGAAGCTCGAAGCTTCCCGGGAGCTGGCCGTGGACGTGGAGGCGGACGCGATGCACGCCTTCCGTGCCCGCCTGTGCTTCCTCCAGGTAGCCACGGACGAGGAGGTGCTGCTCTTCGACACACTCCAGCCCGGGGTGGAGGCCTCCCTGCTGGCGCCGGTGATGGGGGACCCGGAGCGGACCAAGTTCTTCCATGCGGCCGGGGGGGACCTGCCCTACCTGGCCGAGGCGGGCGTGCGGGTGCGGGGGCTCTTCGACACGCACCGGGCGGCGACGCTGCTGGGCTGGCCCAAGGTGGGGCTGGCGGACCTGGCGCGCGAGCGGCTGGGCGTGGAGCTGCCGAAGGAGCATCAGCAGTCGGACTTCTCGCTGCGGCCGCTGCCGCCGGGAATGCGGGACTACATCGCCAACGACGTGCGCTACCTGGTGGAGCTGGGCCGCCTGGTGAGGGAGGAGACACGGAAGGCGGACATCCTCGAGGAGGTGCTGCTCGACTGCCAGCGCATGTGTGACGAGGCGGCGGCGAGGCCGGACGTGGGGGCGGACTTCAAGCCGCGCCTGCCGAAGGCGGGGCTGACGCCGGGGCAGATGGTGCTGGCCAACGCGATCGCGCAGGCGCTGCACCGCAAGCGGCTGGAGTGGGCCGAGGCGGAGAACGTGCCCATGGGGAGGATGCTCTCCAACATGGCGATCTCGGACATCGCGGTGAAGCCGCCGGGCAACCCGCGGGAGCTGGCGAAGGCGGCGGGAGTCCGGGGCGCCTTCGTGAGGGCGCACGGGGAGGAGATCATCGCCCTGGTGCGCGAGCTGCTGGAGAAATCCCGGCGGGGCGACCTGAAGCCGGAGCAGGAGCAGAAGGGGCCGAAGGATCCGAACCGGCGCAAGCGCGAGGAGGCGATGAAGGCGTGGCGCTCGGAGAAGGCGTCGGCGAGGAAGGTGACGCCCTCGGTGGTGCTGCCCAACCCCGTGTTCGACGTGCTCGTGTCACGGCCTCCGGCGAACCTGGACGAGCTGAGGACGGTGCCGTACATCGGAGAGAAGCGCGTGGAGCTGTACGGAGAGGAACTGCTGGCGCTGCTCGCCCAGCACCCCGTGCAGGGCTGAGCCCTCTGCTCCACCCATCCCCGTGCATCCATCCCCAATCCCTCCCCTCTCCCCCCGGGAGAGGGACGGGGTGAGGGTATCCGTCCCCGTGCTTCCCACTGCTCACGGGTTCTATCGTGCGCGCTCCGGTGCAATAGAACCGGCCCTCGGACGTTCTTCCGCCACCCAACCGAGGGAATCCATGCACCTCCGCTTCCGCCACACCCCGTGGGCGCTGCTCGCGCTCAGCCTCGCCTGCGCCACGCCGCAGCAGACCACCGCGCCCACCGCGCCACCGCCTGCCCCCGCGGCCGAGACCCCACGCCCGCCCACGTTCCGCCTGGGCACCCAGGTGAAGCCCACGGGCTACAAGGTGGAGCTCACCGTGGACCCGCAGAAGGAGGGCTTCGACGGCGTGGTGGAGATCGCCCTCGCGCTCTCCGAGCCCACGCGGCAGGTATGGCTGCACGGCAAGGGCCTGACGGTGAAGGAGGCCACGCTCACCGCGGGAGGCCCGCCGCAGCCGGCGCGCGCGGTGACGGAGGGTGACACCTTCATCGGCTTCCTGCTGGAGCGCCCGGTGGGGCCCGGCACGGCGACGCTGCGCGTGGCGTACCAGGGGCTCGCGCCCGCGAAGGAGACGGTGGGCCTCTTCCGCCAGAAGGATGGGGACAACTGGTACGCGCTGACCCAGTTCCAACCGGATGACGCGCGGCGGGCGGTGCCGTGCTTCGACGAGCCGGGCTTCAAGGTGCCGTGGCAGCTCACGCTGCGGGTGCCGGGCAGCCAGCGGGCCTTCGCCAACGCACCGGTCGAGTCCGAGCAGACGGGCCCGGACGGGTGGAAGACGGTGCGCTTCCGGACCACGCCGCCGCTGCCCAGCGAGGTGGTGGCTTTCGCGGTGGGCCCCTTCGAGACGGTGGATGCGGCGCCCGCCGGACAGAAGGGCACGCCCGTGCGCATCGTGGTGCCCAAGGGCCGCACGGCCGAGGCCGCCTATGCCGCCCAGGCCACGCCGCCGCTGCTCGGCCTGCTGGAGGACTACTTCGGCATCCCCTACCCCTACGAGAAGCTGGACGTGCTGGCCATTCCGCAGCCCGTGCTCTTCGGGGCCATGGAGAACCCGGGCCTCGTCACCTTCCAGATGCCGCTGCTGCTGGCCCGGCCCGAGCACGACACGCTCTCCCGCCAGCGCAGGTTCGCACTCATCCAGGCGCACGAGCTGGCCCACCAGTGGTTCGGCAACCTCGTCACCCTGGCCTGGTGGGATGACACCTGGCTCAACGAGTCCTTCGCGGACTGGCTCGCGCTCAAGGTGACGGGCCAGTGGCAGCCCTCGTGGAACATGGACGCCGAGCGCGTGCGCGACAGGGCCCACGCGATGACGGCGGACCGGCTCGTCACCACGCGCCGCATCCAGCAACCCGTCGAGAGCGAGGGCGACATCCTCACCGCCTTCGACGGCGCCATCACCTACCACAAGGGCAACGCGGTGCTCGCCATGTTCGAGTCCTGGGTGGGCCCGGAGCGCTTCCGCGACGGCGTGCGCGCCCACATGCGCCAACACGCCAACGCCAACGCCACCGCGGCCGACTTCTTCCAGGCCCTCTCCGAGGCCTCGGGCACCGACATGGCGGCCCCCCTCTCCACCTTCCTCAACCAGCCCGGCGTGCCGCTCGTCACCCTGGCCTTGCAGTGCGCGGCGGGCGCGCCCCCGAAGCTGACGCTGGCGCAGCGCCGCTTCCTCCCCGTGGGCTCCCAGGGCGCGAGCACCGCGGAGCAGACGTGGCAGCTCCCCGTGTGCGTGCGCTACGGCACCGGCAAGCAGTCGGCGCGGGCCTGCACCCTCCTCACCCAGAAGACGGGCGAGCTCGTGCTCACGGGCGCCACCGGCTGCCCCGAGTGGGTCGTCCCCAACGCGGACGCGCGCGGCTACTACCAGTCGAAGCTGGAAGGGGATCTGCTCGCCAGACTCACGCGCGGCGGCGCGAAGCAGCTCTCCCTGACCGAGCGCATGGGGCTGCTCGGCGATGCGCAGGCGCTGATGGCCAGCAACGAGCTGCCGGTGGACGCGGCCCTGGGCGTGGTGACGAGTCTGCTGCCCTCGGATGACCGGGACCTGCTCACCGGCGCGCTGGGCATGGTGGGCTCGGTGCGGCGCGAGTTCATCCCCGAGGCGCTCCGGCCGAAGTACGCGGCCTTCGTGCGCCGCACCTTCGGGGACAAGGCGCGCGCGCTCGGCCTGCAGCCGCGCCCGGGCGAGGACGAGGACACGCGCCTGCTGCGGCCCTCGGTGGTGCGCGTCGTGGCGCTGCTGGGCGAGGAGCCCTCGCTCCTGGCCAGCTCCCGCGAGCTGACGCGCAAGTGGCTGGAGAATCGGAGTGCCATCTCACCGGAGATGGTGGAGGTGGTGCTGCAGCTCGCCGCGGTGAAGGGGGATGCCGCGCTCCACCAGCGCCTGCTGGCCGAGGCCCGGAAGACACAGGACCCGGCCGAGCGCGGCAAGCTCTTCGCCGCACTGGGCTCCTTCCGGGACCCGGCGCTCGCCCGCGCCACCACCGCCCTGCTGCTCTCCGAGGACTTCTCCACGCTCGAGGTCATCATGGGCCTGGCCAACAGCATGCTGCTCGAGGAGAGCACGCGCGCGCTCTTCTACACCTACGTGAAGGAGCACTTCGACGCGCTCATGGCCCGGATGCCGCACGAGGTGGGCGGCCACATGCCGGCGCTCGGTGGCCTCTTCTGCGACGCCACCCACCGCCAGGACGTGGAGACCTTCTTCCAGGAGCGCGCGGCCCGCTACCCCGGCGGACCGGAGATCCTCAAGCGCACGCTGGAGGGCGTGGACCTGTGCATCGCCCAGCGCGAGTCCCTCCAGCCCGGACTGGTGCGCTTCCTCTCACGCCAGTAGCCCGTCTCCAGTGCCGGACCCACGAGGAGCGTAATGTTCCGGCCGGCAGGAACCGTTCCTTCCAGTGGCCCCACATGCATGAGGAGCCGCCGACATGGGCACTCAGGTGGATTGCCGGAGTTCCGCGAAGAACGGGGCGGGAACCGCGGTGTGCTCCTGTGCGTCCTTCTCGATGGCGGTAGGCACCAGGGAGAGTGTCATGGAGCCGATTTAACATGTGACTCGAAGGGCGACGGTTCCGGTTGCGGCTGGGGGGAACGTGCGTAGTTTTGAAGCCGCTGTGGAGGTGGCGTGGGCATGTCTGGAGTCCGACTGGGTGGCGCGACGGCCGACGTCCATCACTGCATCGCCGCGAGCCTGAGCTGTCAGGCCTCGTGCGAGGCGGCGATGGCGCAATTGGCCGCCAAGGGAATGCGCGCTGACAGCGAGCCGATGCGCCTGCTGCGTCAATGCGCGGAGTTGTGCGAGCTGAACGCCCGTGCCTTGCAAAAGGACAGCCGCCTGTCGCGGCGCACGGCCACGCTGTGCTTCGAGCTGAGCAACCAGGTGGCACGCGCCGCGTGGCTGGACGTCAACCTGTCCTCCAACGTGCTGGCGAGGGATGCGCTGCAACTGGCCCGGGCCTGCCGGCCGCTGCTCTTCACCTGACGGCGCAACCCTCCGTTCTTCCCCGGGAAACTCCCCGCTCCTGCTGGGAGGGGGCTAGGGTGGGGGTCTTCTCGCGAGGAGGACTCCCCCCGTGCAGACGCCCTTCTTCCTGGGTCCCCGCCTGTACTTCCGCCCGCTCGAGCGCGAGGACGCGCCGAGGCTGGCGGCCTTCGTCAACCACCCCGACGTGCGCCGCAACCTGCTGACCCACCGGCCGATGAACACGGTGCAGGAGGTGGCCTTCATCGACACGCTCACCGCCAGTCAGCGGGATGTGATGTTCGCCATCGTGCTGCGGGACGGCGACCGGATGATCGGCACCAGCGGGCTGCACGACCTGGACTTCCGCAGCCGGCGGGCCACCTTCGGCATGCTGCTCGGCGAGCCGTCCGAGTGGGGCAAGGGCTACGGCTCGGAGGCCACGCGGATGGTGCTGGAGTACGGCTTCGGCACGCTGAACCTGAACCGGGTGCAACTGGAGGTGCTGGAGCACAACGTGGCGGGCATCCGCGCCTACGAGAAGGCGGGCTTCCGCCGCGAGGGCGTGATGCGGCAGCACCACTACGTGGACGGCGCGTACGTGGACACGCTCGTCATGGGCATTCTGCGCTCGGAGTGGAAGCCGTCTCCGGCATAAGGTGCGGCGCACGAGGAGCGCATGCCGGAGGGAGACACGCAGGACCTGAGGGACGTGGTACGGCGGCTGGAAGAGACGGTCTCCCGGCTGGAGGCGCGCATCGAGCGGCTGGAGACGGTGGCCCCGGCCCAGCCCCCCGCTACCCCCACGGCCAGCGCCCCGGTGCCCGGCGAGCCCGTGCCCGCCCCCGCGCCGGAGCCGAGGGACCTGGAGGCGCACCTCGGCACGTACTGGCTGAGCCGGGTGGGCATCGTCGCGCTCATCATCGGCTTCGCCTTCCTCATCATCTACCACTTCGGCGAGCTGGGCGTGCTGGTGCGGGTGGGAGCGGGCTACCTGCTGAGCGCGGGGCTCGCGGCGCTGGGCCTGTGGCTGTCGCGGCGGCATGAGCTCTTCGGGCGCATCGTCTTCGGCGGAGGCCTCGCGCTCGCCTACTTCGTCACGTACGCGCTGCACTTCGTCCCGGCGGTGCGTGTCATCGAGAGCGAGCCGCTCGCGCTGGTGCTGCTCGCGTTGAACGTGGTGGGCATCATCGTCATCGCCCAGCGGATGCAGTCGGAGACGGTGGCGGGCATCGCGCTCTTCCTCGGGTTGCGCACGGGGATGCTCAGCGACATCACCTCCTTCACGCTCATGTCCACCACCATGCTGGCGGGCGGGGCGCTCTTCTTCCTGGTGAAGAACCGCTGGGTCTTCGTGCCGCTGTCGAGCCTCGTGGCCGTCTACGCCACGCACGTCGTCTGGGCGATGCGCACGGAGGCCATCGCCCCGGGCCAGCCCGACAGCGAGCGGCTGACGCTGAGCCTGTCCTTCCTGGTGCTCTACTACCTGCTCTTCTCGGTGGCGCTGCTGGTGCACCCCCGCGAGCTGTCCCGGCGGGCGGCGCTCTCCTTCGCGATGCTCAACTGGGTGGGGATGCTCACCCTGGGCGCGGTGGAGGTGGGGCGCTGGGGCGAGCCGCACCTCTTCACCTTCTTCGTCACCCTCGCGCTGGCGCAGGGCGCGGGCGCCGCGGTGGCCCGGTGGCGAGGCGCGTCCGGGGCGGTCATCCAGACCTTCCTCGCCACGAGCATCCTCACGCTCGCGCTGGGCCTGCCCTGGGAGTATGAGGACACGGCGCTGGTGGGGGCGTGGACGGCGGTGGGGCTGGTGGCGGGAGTCGCCGGGCGCGTCCTGGGCGCGGGCGCCCTGCAGGTGGTGGGCGTGGGCGTCCTCTATGTGGCGCTCGGGGCCACGTGGCAGGTGCCGCCCTCGGGGCGCGAGCTCCTGTACGCCGCCCTGCTGGTGGGCTTCACGCTCGTCGAGCGCGCCGCGGTGGCCCCCATGGACCGGCTGCCTCCGCCTCCCGAGGGCCGCCGCCGCGGCACGTTCCAGTTCTTCTGCGCGGCGGGCGCGGGGCTCGCGCTGCTGTGGCTCGTGGGCGAGCTGATGCCCCAGGATCTCACCACACTGGGCTGGGGCGTGGCGGCCTTCGGCCTGTTCGCCCTGGGCTTCGCCGTGCGCGAGCGCTGGTACCGGCTCGTGGGCCTCGCGGTGCTGGCCGTCACCCTGGGGCGCCTGCTCCTCGTGGACCTGTCCGGGCTGCCGCCCGACCAGCGCATCCTCACCTTCATCCTGCTCGGGGCGATGCTGCTGGCCGTCTCGTACGTCTACACGCGGCTGCGCGGCAACCGGAGCTGAGCGGGCCTACTCCAGCACCGGCGGCTGGGGCCCGTTCGTCTTGCGCAGCGGCAGCTCCGGCAGCGCCAGGGTGACGAGCAGCGCCACCAGCGCGATGAGCATGGTGATGCGGTAGATGTCGCGGATGGCCTCGGAGAAGGCCTCCTTGAAGGCCAGGGCCACCTTGTCCACCGTGGCCTCGGCGGACTTCTGTGCCTGCTCCAGGCCCGCCAGCCGGTCCTTCGCCGCCGGGTCTCCCGCCTGGGCCCCGGGGGCGAGCGCCTCGCGCTGCTTCTCGAAACCCTCGGCGAGGCGCGCCTTGATGGCCGCCGCGTCGAACGAGCGCTCCGTCACCCCGCCCTCCTCGCTCACCTGCCCGCCCGCGGCCTGCTGGGGCATGAGCTGCTGACGAAGCTCCACGGGCACGTCCCGCGTGGCCGCCGTCATGCGCGTGGCCATGGACGAGGCGAGCGCCACACCGAACACCGTGCCCATGAGCGCCACGCCGATGGTGGAGCCCATCTGCCGGAAGAAGGTGGCGCTGGAGGTGGCGACGCCCACCTGGTGCGGCGCCACCGCGTTCTGGATGGCCAGCGTGAACAGCGGGATGGAGGGGCCCAGCCCCAGGCCCACGAAGATCATCTTCATCGTGAGCTCGCCCTGGGTGGAGGCGGGCCGGAGGGTGAAGGCCATCACCCCGAAGGCCAGCACCGCCACCGCCTGCGCGGAGAGGATGAGCACCTTGTAGCGGCCCATCCGGGACACGAGCTGGCCGGAGAGGATGTTGCCCGCGACGATGCCCAGGGTGAGCGGCATCATCGTGAAGCCCGAGTCCGTGGCCGACAGCCCCACCACGTTCACCATGAAGAGGGGCAGGAAGACGATGGCGCCCAGGAAGACGGCTCCGCTGATGAAGGCGGCCGCGTTGCCCACGGCGAAGGTCCTGTTGCGGAAGAGCTTCAGGTCGAGCAGCGGCTCCTGCACGGTGCGTTCGATCAGGATGAAGGCCACGAGCCCCACCACCGAGAGCGCGAACATGCCCAGAATCTGGGGCGAGCCCCACGCGTAACCCGTCTCGCCCGGAGCGACGACGCGGCGGCCCAGCGACAGGGCGATCAGCAGCGGCACGGCGAACACCGACAGCGAGAGCGCGCCCAGGATGTCCACGGAGACCTTGCGCCCCTCGTGCCGCAGCGGCGGCATGCGCGTGAGGATGAAGGTGAGCGCCACCGCTCCCACGGGCAGGTTGACGAAGAACACCCAATGCCAGCTCAAATGGTCCGTGAGGAAGCCGCCCACGAGCGGGCCCACCACGCTGGAGAGCCCGAAGACGGCGCCGAAGAGGCCCTGGTACTTGCCGCGCTCGGAGGGCGGGAAGATGTCCGCGACGATGGCGAACGCACTGGTGAAGAGCGACGCGGAGCCGACGCCCTGCAACGCGCGGGCGAGGATGAGCTGGAGCGTCGTCTGCGACAGGCCACACAGCGCCGAGCCCACCAGGAAGATGACGATGCCGATGAGGAGGATGCGCCGCCGGCCGAACGCGTCCGACAGCTTGCCGTACACGGGCACCAGCACCGTGGAGGCCACCAGGTACGAGGTGGTGATCCACGCGTACAGCGAGGCGGGGATGTTCAGGTCCTTCTGGATGGCGGGGCCCGCGGTGGACACGATGGTCTGGTCGAGCGCGGCCAGCAGCATGCCCAGCAGCACGCCCAGCAGGGTGAGGACCTTCTGCGGGCGGGTCAGCTCGAAGGGCTGGTGGTGCTTCATGTCCGGCGGCTCCAATTCAGGATTCTTCCGACAGCTCGTGGGCGATCTCGCTCAGTGTGTCGGCCAACGCTTCCAGCCGGGCCCGGGGCATGCGGCCCGTGCCCCGCTGGACCAGTTCCAACATCGAGCCCCGCATCCCGGCGAGCACGGAGTCTCCCGCTGGGGTGAGCGCCAGCTTCATCCGCCGCAGGTCCTCGGGGTCCAGCTCGCGCCGGACGAGCCCCTTCTGTGACAGGGCATCCAACGCGCGGGACACCTCCGAGGGCGGCATCCCCAGGGCCTCGGCGAGCGCTCCGGGAGAGAGGTGGCCGCGGGAGATGCTCGTCAGCACCAGGAAGTGCTTGAACTGCACGCCGTGCTCGCGCTCCAGTCGCGGCGCGACGTGGCGCTTCATGGCTTGCGAGAGCTTCCACCAGGCCGACAACAACCTGGCGGCCGGCTCGCCCCCGTCCTTGTTTCCGGCGGGAGATATTTCCATTTCGAAAATATCTCTAAGCAGAAGCATCCCACCGCGCAACGCGGGACGGGGCCAAGGCCGCCCGGTTACCCTATGAGGAGGACACCGTGAACTCGCTGGCCCTCAGAGGGACACGCCGTAGAGGGCGCCGAACTTCGACTTGAGGTAGGCGAGGAAGTCCACGTCGGTGAGGCCCTGGCCCGTCACCTGGCGCACCAGGTCCTCGGCGGGCTGGCGGTGGCCCTCGGCGTGGACGTGGGTGCGCAGCCAGTCGCGCAGGGGCTTCAGCTCGCCGCGGGCGAAGCCGTCCTCCAGTTGCGGCAGGGCGCGCTTCGCCGCGCGGTAGAGGGACGCGGCGTAGAGGTTGCCCAGCGCGTACGTGGGGAAGTAGCCGAACTCGCCCCAGGCCCAGTGGATGTCCTGCAACACGCCCTGCGTGTCGTCCGGCGGGGTGACGCCCAGGAAGCGCCGCATGCGCTCGTTCCACGCCGAGGGCAGCTCGTTCAGCGGCAGCTCGTCGTGGATGAGCAGCAGCTCCAGCTCGTAGCGCAGGACGATGTGCAGGTTGTACGTCACCTCGTCCGCCTCCACGCGGATGAACGAGGGCGTGACGCGGTTGATGGCCGTGTGGAAGGTGTCCAGCTCCACGCCCGCGAGCGCCTGGGGGAAGGCCTCGCGCAACGCCGGGAAGTAGTGCGTCCAGAAGGGCCGGCCGCGCCCCACCAGGTTCTCCCACATGCGCGACTGCGACTCGTGCAGGCCCATGGAGGGCGCGTTCGCCAGCGGCGTGCGGGAGTGGGCCGGGGAGAAGCCCTGCTCGTACAGGCCATGCCCTCCCTCGTGCAGCGTGCTGAAGAGGGCCGTGAGCGAGCCCTCCTCCAGGTCCGTGGTGAGCCGCACGTCCGTGGCGTGCAGCCCGCTGGAGAAGGGGTGGATGCTCTTGTCCTGCCGCCCCGCCTCCAGGTCGAAGCCCATGTCCCCCAGCAGCCGCAGCGTGAAGCGCCACTGCGCCTCGGTGTCGAAGCGCCGGCCCTCGAAGAAGTCCGTCACCTTGCGCGGCGCCGCCTGGAGGGCCGCCACCAGCGGAATGAGGTTGTCCCGGAGCGCGCTGAGCACCGGGGTGAGGCGCTTCACGCGCATGCCGGGCTCGTAGCCCTCGAGCAGCGCGTTGTACCGGTCCCCGTCATGGCCGTAGGCGTCCGCCTGCTCGCGGCGGAGGACCAGCAGCCGCTCCAGCGCGGGCTGGAAGACGGAGAAGCGGTTCTGCTTGCGGGCCTCGCGCCACGCCACGAGGCCCCGGCTCTGCGCCTCGGCGAGCGCCTGCACCAGCCTCTTGGGCACCTTCACCGCCCGGTCGCGCTCCTGGGTGAGCACGCGCGCCATGGCCCGCTGGTCCTCGGTGAGGGCCTTGTTGCCCGCCGCCCAGTCGAGCAGCTCGCCCAGCCGGGGGTCGATCAGGCGCTCGTGGTGGATGCCCTGCAGGGTGGAGAGCTGGAAGGCCCGCGACTCGGCCCCCTTGGGGGGCAGGTAGGTCTCCTGGTCCCACGTGGCCAGACTGATGAGTCCACCGAGGTCCCGAAGCTCCTGCATCCGGGCGAGCAGCGCGTCGAAGGTCTTTTCCATGGCGGATTCTTTAGTCCGAATCGCCTCGGACTTCCGCAATGCGCGGCATTCGGTTAATTGCCCCACCATGGCCACCCAGCTTCAGTTCTTCATGTCCCCCGACGACGAGGTCGCCTTCTTCCGCTTCCT
Organism: Archangium gephyra; assembly: GCF_049060025.1. Classification (GTDB taxonomy): domain Bacteria; phylum Myxococcota; class Myxococcia; order Myxococcales; family Myxococcaceae; genus Archangium; species Archangium gephyra_A. The sequence goes on along the minus strand of NZ_JBMEQQ010000002.1, from coordinate 8,966,353 downwards.
CGAGCGCTTCGAGCTGGAGGTGTACCCCCGGCGCGTCCCCCCGGACTGGAAGCCCTTCCGGGCGAGCGAGGAGAATGTCCCCAACCTGCCCGAGGAGGACGTCTACCTGGTGGCCGTCGCCATCGGGCCGGCCATCGTGGACAAGATGAAGCGCGGCCCGGACAAGGGCTTCTGGCGCATCGACGAGGTGCGCTCGCCCGTCATCTTCATGGAGCGCTGCCGGATGAACGAGGAGGGCGAGCTGCTCAGCGGCCAGCTCTGGGCCGAGCTGGATGTGACGCCCCAGACGGGCCGCGTGGACGCCACCTCGGACAAGTTCCGGCGCCTGTACCGCGAGATCGAGGAGTACCTGAAGAAGACCTTCCGCAGGGGTGACCCCAAGGCCTTCTTCGTCGGCCCCAAGGCCGCGCGCCTCTACAAGGAGACCCGCCTGGTGCTGCGCGACTCGGCCCACCGCGGCGGCACGGTGGTGCCCTACAAGTGAATTAGACTCCGTCTCCGCCCCGGCATCTGTGGTGCCGGCCGTTACCCGGAGACGCGACCTTGCGACGATTCCCTTCCCTCCTCCTTCCCCTCTCGCTCGGCCTCGTCCTCGCGGCCGCCTCCTGCGACCCCGACGAGCCCGGTGACGGCTCCGGCAACGACGCGGGCATGGAGGAACCCCTCCCGGACGCGGGCGGGGACGCGGGGGAGGAGACTGATGCGGGGCTCGACGCGGGCACCGAGGCCGACGCGGGGACCGAGGAGCCCGGTGAGCCCTGCACCCTCACCGACCCCCAGCCCTCCATGTGCGGCTATGGCTCGTTCTGCGGCGCCAGCAGCACCTGCCAGACCGTGCCCGCCCCCACCTGCGAGAACTTCAACAAGTTCCCCGTCTCGTGGGACCCGGCCACCTCGTCCGGCCCCGTCATCTACGGCGCCGAGCTGCTCTCCTTCGCGGCCGACGCCACGAATTGCTTCTCCGGGCGTCCCATGCGCATCCGGACCCGCATCCGGGCCTATTCACCCTCGGGCCGCCTTCCCACGACCCCTTCCGAGCTCGCGGCCGTGTTCAGCTATGTCCGCCCGGATGGCTCGAGCGTGGTGGACGCCAGCCAGTACAGCAACGTCGTGACCAGCGGAGATCTCACGCACACGGAGTTCGAGGTGCGCGTCTGCGTCAGCGATCTGCCCACCGTCAACCTCGGCTTCTACTTCGAGGAAGGGAACGGGTACTGCCAGACCGCTACCCGGTAGCGCCCGGGCCACGGGCTCGACTCGGGGCCCGTGGCACCCTCACCCCGGGGGGCTTGCTGCTCTCAGCTCCCCGTGTTCTCCAGCAGGCGCAGCATCGGCGCCGCCGACAGGAACTTCAGCTCCGGGTGCTTCTCCTCCGCGTGCTGCAGCGCCCAGTCGTCACGAAACAGCACCAGCGGCAGCCCGTCCCGGTCCTGCACCGTCTGCCGGTTGCCTTCCCAGTCGAACTTCTTCGGATCGAAGTCCGGCCCCACCACCCACCGCGCGTGGCTGAACGGCAGCCGGTCCAGCATGATCCGCGCCCCGTACTCGTGCTCCACCCGGTACTGCAGCACTTCGAACTGCAGCGCTCCCACCACGCCCACGATGGGATCCTTCATCCCCATCCCGAGCTGCTGGAAGATCTGCACCGTGCCCTCCTCGGAGAGCTGCTCCAGCCCCTTCTCCATCTGCTTGCGCCGCAGCGGATCCTTCGAGCGGACGATCGCGAAGTACTCCGGGCTGAAGCGCGGCACGCTGTCGAACAGCAGGTCCTCGCCCTCGCACAGCGTGTCGCCGATGCGGAACATGCCCGGATCGAACAGGCCGATCACGTCCCCGGGCCACGCGTCCTCGATGGCCGTGCGCTCGGCCGCGAGGAACTGGCTCGGCTTGGCCAGGCGCACTTCCTTGCCCAGCCGCGAGTGGAACGCGCTCATCCCCTTCGTGTACCGGCCCGACACCACCCGCATGAACGCGATGCGGTCCCGGTGCGAGGGGTCCATGTTCGCCTGGATCTTGAACACGAAGCCCGCGAACTTCGGATGCGTGGGCTCGCGCGGCCCGGCCTTCGTCAGACGCGACGTGGGCGCCGGCGCCAGCTCCAGGAAGTGGTCCAGGAACGGCCGCACACCGAAGTTCGTCATCGCGCTGCCGAAGAACATCGGCGTCAACTGGCCCTGCTCCACCTTCTCCCGGGTGAACTCGTCGCCGCCGATGTCCAGCAGCTCGATCTCCTCCTTGAGCGTGGCCAGCTCGCGCTCGTTGAGCACCGAGTGGATGTCCGGCGAGTCGATGGACACGGAGTGCTCGGCCACCTCGGACTCGCCGTGACGGCCCTCGGCCGCGAAGACGTGCACCACCTTGGACTGCCGGTCATACACGCCCCGGAACTCCGGCCCCATGCCAATGGGCCAGTTCATCGGGTAGGCGCGGATGCCGAGCACCTGCTCCAGCTCGTCCATGAGCTCCAGCGGCGCACGGCCCCAGCGGTCCAGCTTGTTGACGAAGGTGAAGATGGGGATGCCGCGCATGCGGCAGACCTTGAAGAGCTTCTTGGTCTGCGGCTCGACGCCCTTGGCCGCGTCGATGAGCATCACCGCCGAGTCCGCCGCCGCCAACGTGCGGTAGGTGTCCTCGGAGAAGTCCTGGTGGCCCGGGGTGTCCAGCAGGTTCACCGCGTGGCCCCGGTAGGGGAACTGGAGCACCGAGGACGTCACGGAGATTCCGCGCTCCTTCTCCAGCTCCATCCAGTCACTCGTCGCGTGGCGGCTCGCACGCCGGGCCTTCACGCTGCCGGCCAGGTGGATGGCGCCGCCGTAGAGCAGCAGCTTCTCGGTAAGCGTCGTCTTACCGGCGTCGGGGTGGGAGATGATCGCGAAGGTTCGCCGACGGGCGACTTCCTGGTCGAGCTCGGATGCCATATCGGGATTGGAACTATCACGGGGCGTGCGTTTTTTCGCGGGGTTCCACATATCGGACCCGTTCCGCCGGAAAGCCTCCGGGCGGACAGGCCCCTCCCCGCCTCCAGGCACACCCCATGTATGTCCCCACTCCCGCTCCCAGAGGGCTAGGGTGGGGGGCTGCTTCACCCCTGCACCCCAGGAGACCCATGCAGCGCACCACCTACTCCACCGGCACCGCCTGGGAACCCCGTGTGGGCTACTGCCGCGCCGTCCGCGTGGGGCCCTTCGTCTCCGTCTCCGGCACCACCGCCACGGACGCGTCCGGCCAGGTGGTGGGCGAGGGAGACATCTACGCCCAGACCGTCCAGGCGCTCACCAACATCCAGACGGCACTCGAGGCCCTGGGGGCCCGCCTGGAGCACGTGGTCCGTACCCGCATGTACGTGACGGACATCTCCCTCTGGGGCGACGTGGGCCGGGCCCATGGCGAGTTCTTCGCCACCATCCGCCCCGCCACCACCATGGTGGAGGTGACCCGCCTCATCGACCCGGTCATGCTCGTGGAGATCGAGGCCGAGGCCATCGTCCCCGACTGAACGGGGAACCGGCGTAGCCCGATGAGCCCTTCAGCCCGCCCTCTTCTGGGAGGAGGGCTCGGGAGGCGGGTGGGAGGCGGCCAGCTCGCGCACGGGCCGCTCCGGCTCCGCGACAACGTCCGTCAGCAGGGCCTCGAAACAGTCCCGCATGGCCTGGATCGTCTCCGGAGCGAAGACTCGGCCCGGTATTCGAAGCTGCCACCCAGCCCCTCGGGGCCTTCGGACATGCTCAGCTTCACGTCGTACAGGCTCACGCCGCGCGACATCATCACCGGGTGCACGTCCAGGCCCGGCACGCCCGAGCGCTGCCCGTCACGGCTGGAGAAGGTGAAGCCCGCCTTGCACGGTCCGGGCAGCAGCTTCATCAGCTCCACGTGCGGAAGCCCCTGATGCTCGAAAGCCTCCAGGCACGCCGTCCGCACCTGCCCGAGCACCTCGCGGAAGGAGGGCGTGCCCGAGAGATCGGCGCGGATGACGAAGTAGCCGGCGAACATGCCGATCATCCCCTCGAGCTTCCGGGCGCGGACGCTGCGCATGGGCGAAGCCCACGTAGATGTCCTCCTGCCGCGCGTAGCGTGAGAGCAGCACCTGGTAGGCCGTGAGCGCCAACATGAACAGGGAGACGCCCTCCCGGCGGCACAAGGCGCGGAGCTGCTCGGCGAGCTCGGGCGGCAGGAGGAAGTTCACGTTGGCGCTGCGGAACTGCTCCTGCGCGGGAACGGGGAAGTCGAGCGGGAGCCTCAGGTCCGCGGGCAACGCCGCCAGCCTCCGCGCCCAGTAGGAGCGCACCCGCTCCAGGGTCTCGCCCTGCATCCACTGCCGCTGCCAGCGGGTGAAGTCGCGGTACTGGAGCGCCGGCTCGGGAAGCAGCGAGGGCGCGCCCTCCCGGTAGGCGACGTAGAGCGCCGCCAGCTCCCCCACGAGCACCGTCAGGGACACGAAGTCCATGAGGGCGTGGTGCATGTTCATCAACAGCACATGCACCGTCTCCGAGATCCGGAAGAGGTGGCAGCGCACCAGCGGGCCGTGGGCCAGCTCGAACGGACGCAGCACCTCCTGCTCCACCCGCCTCCGGGCCTCCGCCTGCCGCTCCTCCTCCGGCAACGACTCGAGCGAGCTCACCGGGAGCTCCACCTCATACGGCGCACTGATGTGCTGGACCGGCACGCCTTCGCGCATGGGGAACGTCGTGCGCAGGCTCTCGTGACGGCGGATGAGCTCCGTCAGGCTCCGGCGCATCGCCTCCACGTCGAGCATTCCGTTCAGCAGCAGCGCCAGGGGCGTGGAGTTCACCACGCTGTCCGCGCCACCCTGCTCGGGAGACCAGTACGCCTCCTGGCCAAAGGAGAGCGGCAGGTATTCGGCCGGTGGCGTGGGAAGAACCGGAGGCAACGCGGCCCCCGGCGCGTCCCGTAGAGAGGCACGCTTCTCCGCCAGCCCGGCCACCGTGGGCTGATTGAAGATGTCCCGCAGGGAGATCTCCTGCCCGAGGGCCGCCCTGAGCCGCGACACGAGCTGGTTGGCCAACAGGGAGTGGCCGCCCAGGTCGAAGAAGTTGTCGTGGATGCCCACGCGCTCCACCCCGAGCACATCCGCCCAGATGGAGGACAGCAGCTCCTCCACCGCATTGCGTGGGGCCACGAACGCCACTCCCAACTCGGGCCGCTCCGCTCCCGGTACCGGCAGCGCCTTGCGGTCCACCTTCCCGCTGGACGTCAGCGGCAGCACCTCCAGCTCCATCAGCACCGAGGGCACCATGTAGTCGGGCAGCTTCGCCTTGAGGCCCTCGCGCACGGCTCCTGCCTCGACCGCCACGCCCTCCTGCCGGACGTAGTAGCCCACCAGCCGCTTGTCGCCGGTCTCCTGGCGTACCACCACCACCGCGTCGGCCACGCCGGGCTGCTGGCGGAGCACCGCCTCCACCTCGCCCAGCTCGATGCGGAAGCCACGCACCTTCACCTGCGCGTCCGCACGGCCCACGTACTCCAGGGCGCCACCCTCCACCCACTTCACCACGTCACCCGTGCGGTACAGCCTCGCTCCCGCTTCACCGCTGAGCGCGTCCGGCACGAACTTCTCCGCCGTCAGGTCCGCCCGGCCCAGGTAGCCGCGCGCCACGCCCTCGCCTCCCACGTACAGCTCTCCGGCCACGCCCACCGGCACCGGCATTCCCTGCCCGTCCAGCACGTACACGCGCACGTTGCGCCACGGCTTGCCAATCACCCCCGCCCGCTGCTCCTCCACCTCCTTGTTGATGGTCGCGCACACCGTCACTTCCGTCGGGCCGTACGCGTTGAGCAGCTTCCTGCCTGGCTTCCACTTGCCCACCACCTCCCGCGTGCACGCCTCTCCGGCGGAGATGATTGTCTCCACTCCCTCCAGCCCCTCCACCCCCTGCTGCGCCAGCACCGTCGGCGTCAGCGTCACCATGCTGATGCGCTGCTCCAGCAGCGTCTTCGTCAGCGGTGCTCCCGGCATCAGCTCCTCGCGCTTCGCCAGGCACAGGCACGCCCCCGCCACGAGCGTCGAGAACACCTCGCACACCGAGGCGTCGAAGCTCATCGAGGCGTACTGCAGCACCCGGCTGTCCTCGCGAACTCCGTGCTCCTCGCCCGCCGCCAGTGCCGTATTCACCAGGCCCCGGTGCCTCACCATCACGCCCTTGGGCCTGCCCGTGCTTCCCGACGTGAAGATGACGTACGCCAGGTTGTCGCCACTCACCCCCGACTCCACCCGCCCCTCGAGCTGCTGCTCCACCCGCGCCCAGTCCTCATCCAGGCGCACCACGTGCTTGCCTTGCGCCGGCAGCTCGTCGGCCAGCTTCCCCTGCGTCAGCAGCACCGGCAGCGCCGCCTCCTGCATCATCATCGCGAGCCGATCGGCCGGGTAGCCCGGGTCCAGCGGCACGTACGCGCCGCCCGCCTTGAGGATGCCCAGCATCCCCACCACCAGCTCCACCGAGCGCTCCATGCTCAGCCCCACCATCACCTCCGGCCCCACCCCCAAGCCCTTGAGGTGCCGCGCCAGCTTGTTGGCCCTGCGGTCCAACTCCGCGTAGCTGAGCGTCTGGCCCTCGAACGACACCGCCGGTGCCTGCGGCGCACGAGCCACCCGCGCCTCGAACAGCTCGTGTGCGCAGGCCTCCCGCGGCAAGGCCACGGCCGTCTGGTTCCAGTCGCGCACCACCCGCTGGCGCTCCTCCACCCCCATCACCTCCAGCTCCGTCACCCTCCGGCCCGGGTTCTCCGCCATCTGGCCCAGCACCCTTTCGAAGTGCCCGGCCATCCGCTGGATCGTCCCCGCGTCGAACAGGTCCGTGCTGTACTCCCACACGCTCTGCAAACCGTTCGGCGTCTCCTCCAACGAGACGACCAGATCCAGCTTCGACGTCCCCGTCTCGAAATTGACGGCGCTCATCGTCAGCCCCGGCAGCTCCAGCCTGGCCGTGGGCGTGTTCTGCAGGAGCAGCGACACCTGGAAGATCGGCGCGTGCCCGAGGCTCCGCTCCGGGTTCAGCTCTTTGACCAGCGCCTCGAAAGGCAGCTCCTGGTGCGCGTAGGCCCCCAGCGTCGTCTCACGGACGCGCGCGAGCAACTCCTTGCACGTCGGGTTCCCCGAGAGGTCCCCGCGCAACACGAGCTGGTTGATGAAGAAGCCGATCAGCCCCTCCGTCTCCAGGCGGTTGCGGCCCGCGATGCCCGTGCCAACGACGATGTCCTCCTGCCCCGAGTAGCGGCCGAGCAGCACCTGGAAGCCCGCCAGCAGCGTCATGAAGGACGTGACGCCTTCACCGCGGCTCAGCCGCTCGAGGGACTTCGTCAGCTCGGCGGACAGACGCCGGACGTGGTGGGAACCGCGGTAGCTCTGCACCGCCGGACGCGGCTTGTCCGTGGGGAGCTCGAGCAGCGCGGGCGCCCCCTGGAGCCGCTGCCGCCAGTACGCGAGTTGCGCCTCCAGCGCCTCACCCTTCAACCAGCCTCGCTGCCAGGCCGCGTAGTCCGCGTACTGGATGCGCAGCTCGGGCAGCGGCGAGGGCTTCCCGGCGGAAAAGGACTCGTAGAGCACCGCCACCTCTCGCAACAGGATGCCCGTCGACCAGCCGTCGGAGACGATGTGGTGCATCGTCAGGAACAACACGTGCTCCCGCTCGGACAGCCGCAGCAACCCGAGCCGGACCAGCGGACCCCGTGACAGGTCGAAGGGCTTGCGCGCCTCTTCCTCCGTCAGCCGCACGACCTCCGCCCGCTGCTCCCCCTCGGGGAGCGCACTCAGGTCCACCGCCACCAGCGGCGTCACGTGCGCGGGGTGGATGCGCTGCACGGCCTCCTGCCCCTCGGCCTGGAACGTCGTCCGCAGCACCTCGTGCCGACGGAGGATCTCCTCGAAGCACCGCTCCATCACCTGGACGTCGAGCACACCCTCGAGCCGGACGGCCGCGGGAATGTTGTAGAGGGGATTTTGCGGCTCGAGCTGATCCAGGAACCACAACCGCTGCTGCGCGAACGAGAGCGGCAGCGCCCCGTCCCTCGGCGCCGGCACCAGCGCGGGCACCTGCTGACCATTGGCCCGAGCCTGGAGCTCCTCCACCTTCCGGGCCACGCTCTCCACCTTCGGCGCCGCGAAGAAGTCCTGCAGCGGCAGCTCCACGCCCAGCACCTCGCGAAGCCGGGAGATGACCTGCGTGGCCAGCAGGGAGTGGCCGCCCAGGTCGAAGAAGCTGTCGTGGACTCCCACGCGCTCCACCCCGAGCACTTCCGCCCAGACGGACGCCAGCAACTCCTCCACCGGATTGCGCGGCGCCACGAACGCCACTTCCAGCTCCGGCCGCTCCGCTCCCGGCTCCGGCAGCGCCTTGCGGTCCACCTTCCCGCTGGACGTCAGCGGCAGCACCTCCAGCTCCATCAGCGCCGCGGGCACCATGTACTCGGGCAGCTTCGCCTTGAGGCCCTCGCGCACCGCTCCCGCCGTTACCTCCACGCCCTCCTCGCGCACGTAGTAGCCCACCAGCCGCTTCTCACCGCCGTCCTCCCTCGCCACCACCACCGCGTCCGCCACACCGGGCTGCTGGCGGAGCACCGCCTCCACCTCGCCCAGCTCGATGCGGAAGCCACGCACCTTCACCTGCGCGTCCGCACGGCCCACGTACTCCAGTGCGCCACCCTCCACCCACTTCACCACGTCACCCGTGCGGTACAGCCTCGCGCCCTGCTCCCCGCTGAGCGCGTCCGGCACGAACTTCTCCGCCGTCAGGTCCGCCCGGCCCAGGTAGCCGCGCGCTACGCCCTCGCCTCCCACGTACAGCTCCCCGGCCACTCCCACCGGCACCGGCATTCCCTGCCCGTCCAGCACGTACACGCGCACGTTGCGCCACGGCTTGCCGATCACCCCCGCCCGCTGCTCCTCCACGTCCCTGTTGATGGTCGCGCACACCGTCACTTCCGTCGGGCCGTACGCGTTGAGCAGCTTCCTACCTGGCTTCCACTTGCCCACCACTTCCCGCGTGCACGCCTCTCCGGCGGAGATGATCGTCTCCACTCCCTCCAGCCCCTCCACCCCCTGCTGCGCCAGCACCGTCGGCGTCAGCGTCACCATGCTGATTCGCTGCTCCAGCAGCGTCTTCGTCAGCGGTGCTCCCGGCATCAGCTCCTCGCGCTTCGCCAGGCACAGGCACGCCCCCGCCACGAGCGTCGAGAACACCTCGCACACCGAGGCGTCGAAGCTCATCGAGGCGTACTGCAGCACCCGGCTGTCCTCCCGAACTCCGTGCTCCTCGCCCGCCGCCAGCGCCGTGTTCACCAGGCCCCGGTGCCTCACCATCACGCCCTTGGGCCTGCCCGTGCTCCCCGACGTGAAGATGACGTACGCCAGGTTGTCACCCACGACTCCGGCCGCCACGCGTCCCTCGGGCTGCCGCTCCATCTGTGCCCAGTCCTCATCCAGGCACACCAACTGCTCGCCGCCAGCCGGCAGCTCGTCGGCCAGATGCCCCTGCGTCAGCAGCACCGGCAGTGCCGCCTCCTGCATCATCATCGCGAGCCGATCGGACGGATAGCTCGGGTCGAGCGGCACGTACGCTCCGCCCGCCTTGAGGATGCCCAGCATCCCCACCACCAGCTCCACCGACCGCTCCACGCACAGGCCCACCCGCACCTCGGGCCCCACTCCGAGCCCCCGCAGGTGCCGCGCCAGCTTGTTGGCCCTGCGGTCCAACTCCGCGTAGCTGAGCGTCTGGCCCTCGAACGACACCGCTGGGGCCTGCGGTGCACGGTCCACCCGGGCCTCGAACAGCTCGTGCGCGCAGGCTTCGCGCGGCAACTCCGCCGCCGTCCGGTTCCACTCGCGCACCACCCGCTGGCGCTCCTCCGCCCCCATCACCTCCAGCTCCATCACCTTCCGGTCCGGAGCCTCCACCACCTGGCCCAGCACCCTTTCGAAGTGCTCGGCCATCCGCTGGATCGTCCCCGCGTCGAACAGGTCCCTGCTGTACTCCCACACGCTCTGCAACCCGTCCGGGCCCTCCATCAAGTGGAGGCTCAGGTCGAGCTTCGCCATGCCCACCATGGCCTTCTGGGGCTTCAGGCGCAGGCCCGGCACGTCGATGGAGCCCACCGGCGCGTTCTGGAGGTTGAAGGACACCCGGTAGAACGGCGTGTGGCCCGGATCCCTCTCCGGCTGCAGCTCCGCCGCGAGGTGCTCCAGCGGCAGCTCCTGGTGCGCATAGGCGCCCAGGCTCGTCTCCTTCACCCGGCGCAGTGCCTCCAGGAAGGTCGGGTTCCCCGAGAGGTCCGTCCGCATCACGAGCGTGTTGATGAAGAAGCCGATCAGCCCCTCCACCTCACGCCGGTTGCGGCCCGCGATGGGGATGCCCACCGCCACGTCCGCCTGCCCCGCACGCCGCGCCAGCACCACCTTCAGGGCCGCCAGCAGCACCATGAAGAGCGAGCTGCCCTGCCGCTGCGCCAGCGCCTGCAACTGCTCCACCCGCGCCCTGGGAATCACGAAGGAGTGCGTCGCCCCCCGGAAGGAGGGCACGGCCGGCCGCGGGCGATCCGCCGGCAGCTCCAACATCGTCAGCCCCGCGAGCTGCTTCCTCCAATACGCGAGCTGCTCCTCCAGCACCGGGCCCTTCAGCCACTCCCGCTGCCACCGGGCGTAATCGCCATACTGCATCGGCAGCGCCGGAAGCATCGAGGACCGTCCCGCCACCCGGGCGAGGTACAGCTCGGTCAGGTCGCGCATCAGCACGCCCATGGACCAGATGTCGAACACGATGTGGTGCAGCGTCATCACCACCAGGTGCTCGCGCTCGCTCAGCCGAAGCAGCGCCATCCGCATCAGCGGACCCTTCGAGAGATCGAAGGGACGCATCAGCTCCTCACGTGCCAGCCGCTCGGCCTCCGAGGCCCGCTCCGGCTCCGGCACGCCCTGGAGGTCCACCACGGGCACCTCCACCTTCGACGTGGGAGACACCACCTGGACCGGCTGGCCCTTCTCCTCGGCGAAGTGGGTCCTCAGCACCTCATGGCGCTCGACGAGGGCCTCGACGGCGCGCGTGAAGGCGCCCACGTCCAGCGCGCCCTCGATGCGGAAGAGCGCCGGCAGGTTGTACACCGACTGCCCGGGCTGCATCCGGTCGATGAACCACAACCGGTGCTGCGCGAAGGACAGGGGCAATGGCTGGGAGGGGTCCCTCGTCACCGCCGGAGCCTGGGCCCGCTGCGCCGCTTTCGCCTCCTCCTCCAGCTTGCGCAGCAGCTTCTCGCGCTTCTCGGGAGGCAGGTTCGCAATCCGCTTCGCCAGGTCACTCATTCCTCGGCCTCCAGCTCCGCCAACATCGCCGCCAGCTTGTCCTCGTCGGTGCTCGCCGCCGCCCGGGCCTGGACCACCACCAGGGCCACTCCCGCCACCGTGGGAGTCTCGAAAACAGCACGCAGCGGTACGTCCACCTGAAACGACTCACGCACCCGCGACACCATCTGCGTCCCCAGCAGCGAGTGGCCGCCCAGTTCGAAGAAGTTGTCGTGAATGCCCACCTGCTCGATGCCGAGCAGCTCCTGCCACAGCGCGGCGATCTGGCTCTCGGACTCGTTGCGCGGCGCCACGTACGGGTTGGGGAGCCGCGGCCGGGCATGCGCCGGACGGCTGCCCGTGGACGCCTGGGCCTCGGTGGAGGACACGGGCGCGCGTTGCACCCAGAGCGCCAGGCGGGCGGAGAGGTCCCCCGTGGAGACGAGCCACCGGCCTCCCTCTCCCGTCGCCAGCACCCGCTGGAAGCACTGGAGTCCTTCTTCGAAGGAGAGCGCCAGCCGCTCCTTGTCCTTGGCCCATCCGTCCCAGCCCACGCTCAGCCACCGCGTGGTACCGGCCCGCGCCCGCTGGAGCGCGAAGGCGTCCATGAAGGCGTTGGCCGATGCATAGGCGGCGAAGCCCAGGCCACCCAGCACGGCGGCCAGCGAGGACTGCAGCACCACGAAGTCGAGCTCCCGTCCCTCCAGCGCCTGGGCCAGCACCCGCAGCCCGTGCACCTTCGCGACGAACTGCGCGTCACACCGCGCCACGTCCGCCTCGAGCACCGGGACGTGGGTGTCCGCGCCGATGCTGCCGGCCGAGTGCACCACCCCGTGCAGCGCGCCGAAGTGGGCCTGGGTCCGCTCCAGGACCGTCCGCAGCTGCTCCGGCTGGGACACGTCCGCGCGGAGCACCAGCACCCGCGCGCCCGCACGCTCGAGCGCCAGCAACCGGCGCACCTTGCGTGACGTCTCGTCCGCCTCGCCATGCGCGGCGAGCCACGCCTCCCACTCGCCACGGGCCGGGAAGTGCGAGCGGCCCACCAGCACCAGGCTCGCCCGGGCCACCGTGCCCAGGTGCTCGGCGATGGCGAGGCCGATGCGCCCCAGTCCTCCGGTGATGAGGTAGACGCCGCCCTCGCGCAGGGACACCGCTCCCGGAGCGGGCTCGGGCAACCGCGACGACACGTAGGTCTCCACCCAACGCTTGCCGCCGCGCCAGGCCACCACCGGCTCACTCGCGGGCACCGCCAGCTCCGCCAACAGGTGCTCCACCAGCCGCGTCCCGCCGGGTCCGCCCGCCTCGGGCAGCGCCACGTCAATGGAGCGGCAACGCCACCCCGGCCCCAGCTCCTGCGGCAGCACCTTGCAGGGGCCCAGCACCAGCGCCTTCTCCGGCTCCAGCGCTTCCGACCCCGTCACATCCTGCAGGCCATTGGTGATGAGCGACAGCTCGACCGGTGCGGAGGCCGCGTGCGCATGGAAGGCACGCCCCAGGTACAGCGGAGCGTAGAAGCCGAGCGCCAGCCGCTCCTCCAGTGAGGCCTGCCCGCCAACGGCCGGCTCATGGGTGACGCCCCACAGGTGGGCGATGCGCTCCGGCAGCGGGCCGTCCTCGCGCAGCGCGCTCAGCAGCCGCGCGTAGTGCTCCTCGCACCGCGGATCGATGGCGTAGCGCCGGGGGCCCGAGCGCGAGAAGGACTCCCCCGCGACGACGCCCACCACCTCGGCTCCGGCGGCCTCCAGGCGCGCCACCAGCCGCTCGCCGAGCCCCACCGCATCGAGGAACACGAGCCACCGGCTCCCCGTGAGGGCCGGCGCGTCGTGAACCGCGAGGCGCTCCTGCTTCCAGGCCGGGGTGTAGAACCAGTCCGCCAGCTCCGGCTTCCGCGTCACCGGCCCCTTCGGCTGCGCGGGCGTCAGCTCGGCGCCGCGCCCCTGCTCCACCCAGTAGCGCTCGCGCTGGAAGGGGTACGTGGGCAGCGGCACCCGGCGGCGCTTCTCCGAGTTGTAGAGCTTCACGCCCTCCAGCCGCACCCCGTCCAGCCACAGCCGCCCCGCCGTCTCCAGCAGGAAGGCCAGGTCCGGCCGCGGCTCGCGCGGGTGGCGCAGCGAGGGAAGGATGAGGGGCAGCGCTCCCGGCGAGGCCACCTGCCGGGCGAAGGTGCCCAACACCTGCCCGGGGCCGACCTCGAGGAGGATGCGGCCCGGCTCGGCCAGCAGCGTCGCCAGCCCGTCACCGAAGCGCACGGTGCGCCGCAGGTGCTCCACCCAGTAGCCGGCATCCGTCGCCTGCTCCGGGGAGATCCACTTCCCCGTCACGTTGGAGACATAGGGAATGCGCGGAGCGAACAGGCGCACCTGGCGCACCCGCGCCGCGAAGGCGTCGAGGATGGGCTCCATCATCGCCGAGTGGAAGGCATGCGAGGTGTGCAGGCGGCGGTGGGACACCCCGCGCCGGTCCATCACGGCCTCCAGCGCGCTCACCGCGTCCGGAGGTCCCGACACCACGCAGAGCGAGGGCCCATTGACGGCGGCCAGCGCCAGGGACTCGCCCAGCAGCGGCCGCACTTCCTGCTCCGGCAGCGACACGGAGAGCATCGCGCCGCCCGGCAGCTCCTGCATGAGCCGCCCGCGCGCCGCCACCAGCGACAGCGCGTCCTCCAGCGACATCACGCCCGCGAGGCACGCCGCCACGTACTCGCCGAGGCTGTGGCCCACCATGGCCCACGGCTTGATGCCCCACGACATCCACAGCCGCGCCAGGGCGTACTCGGTGACGAAGAGCGCGGGCTGCGTGAGGTCCGTCCGCTCCAGCCTGCGGGAGGCTTCCTCACGCTTCGCCTCCGGCGCGAACAGCAGTTGCCTCAGGTCGAGGCCCAGGTGCGGCAGCAACTGCTCGCAGCAGGCGTCCACGTGCTTGCGGAAGACGGGCTCCGACTCGTAGAGCCCCGCTCCCATGCCCGCGTACTGCGCGCCCTGGCCGGGGAACATGAAGACCACGGGGCGCTCCCCCGCCTCCTGCTCCTGGGTGAGCAGGCGCTGAGGGTCGCGCGACGCCAGTGCCGCGCGTGCGTCGCTCGTGTCGCGGCAGACCACCACCCTCCGGTGCTCGAAGCGCTTGCGCCCCACCAGCAGGGTGTGGGCCACGTCCGCCAGCTCCAGCTCCGGGTTGCGCTCGAGGTGCGTGGCGAGGTTGTCCGTCGCCGCCTCCAGGGCCTGGGGCGTGCGCGCGGACAGCGTCAGCAGGTGCCAGGGCCGGGCGCTCGCGGGGGCCGGCGCGGTGCGGGGCGCCTCCTCGAGGATGACGTGCGCGTTGGTGCCACCGATACCGAAGGAGGCTCACTCCCGCGCGGCGCGGGGCCCCCTGCGTCTCCCAGGGGCGCGGGGTGGCGTTGATGAAGAAGGGCCCGCTCGCGAGGTCCAGGCGCGGGTTGGGGCGCTCGAAATTCAGGCTGGGCGGGAGGAAGCGGTGACGGAGCGCGAGCGCCGTCTTGATGAGCCCGGTCACGCCCGCCGCCGCGTCCAGGTGGCCGACGTTCGTCTTCACCGAGCCGAGGGCACACGTGTTCGGCACCCCGCCCCGGAAGGCCTTGTTGAGCGCGGCGACTTCTATCGGGTCGCCCAGCGGCGTCCCCGTCCCGTGCGCTTCGACGTACTGGATGGAGGAAGGCTCCACCCCGGCCATGCCGAGGGCCTCGGCGACGACCGCCGCCTGTCCCGCCACGCCGGGCGCGGTGTAACCCACGCGATCCGCGCCGTCGTTGTTCACGGCCGAGCCGCGGATGACGGCGTGGATGAGGTCCCCATCCGCCAGCGCGTCTTCCAGGCGCTTGAGCACCACCACCCCCACGCCCGAGCCGCGCACCGCTCCGCTGGAGCGCTCGTCGAAGGCCCGGCAGTGCCCGTCCGGAGAGGACACGTCCCCCTCGCGGTAGAGGTACCCGCTGCGCTGGGGCAGCGAGATGGAGACGCCTCCGGCCAGCGCCAGATCGGACTCACCCGACATCAGGCTCTGGCAGGCCAGGTGCACGGCCACCAGCGAAGTCGAGCACGCCGTCTGCACGGCCACGGCCGGTCCGCGCAGCCCCAGCTCGTGGGCCACCCGCGTGGGCAGGAAGTCCTTCTCGTTGCCGATGGCCAACTGGAAGCTGCCCGCCGAGCGCAGCAGGTCCGGCCGCGACAGCAGGTTCTTGTAGAGGTACGAGGACGCGCCCGCCCCGGCGAAGAGGGCGATGGAGCGCTGGAAGGACTCGCTGACGTAGCCCACCTGCTCCAGCGCCGCCCACGCGCACTCCAGGAAGAGGCGCTGCTGCGGATCCAACAGCTCGGCCTCGCGAGGGCTGAAGCCGAAGAAGGCCGCGTCGAAGAGCTCCACGCCCTCCAGCAGGAACCCGGCCTTGACGTAGCCGGGCTTGGAGACGAGCTCCCGGTCCACCCCCGCGGCCGCCAGGTCCTCGTCCGTGAGCTGCGTGAGGGACTCCACACCCTCGCGCAGGTTGCGCCAGAAGGCCTCCACATCCCCGGCCCCTGGAAAGCGTCCCACCATCCCGATGATCGCCACGCCCTCCAGAGGGCCCCCCGACTGCTCACTCATCCTCGTTCTCCTGCTCCGCTCCGGTGTTGCGCCGCCGTGCCTGCCGCTGCTGCTCCATCCGGGCCCGCCGATGGTCGAAACGCTCGGGATCCGCCTGCTCGGGCGGGACCGCGGCCGCGGTCCGCTGGAGCAGATACGCGGCGAGGGCCCCGATGCTCGGGTACTGGAACAGCTCGGTCAGCGGCACGTCGATGCCGAGCTGGCTGCGCATACGGCTGTGGATCTGCACCAACGTCAACGAGTTGCCCCCCAGGTCGAAGAAGCGGTCATGCAGACCCACCTTCGGCACCTGGAGCACTTCCTGCCAGAGCGCGGCCAGGGCCCGCTCCGTTTCCGTCCGCGGCGGGGCGAAGGTCTCGCCCGCCCGCTGCTGGCTCGCGTCCGGAGCCGGCAGCGCCTTGCGGTCCACCTTCCCGCTGGGCGAGAGCGGCAGGGACGGCAGCACCATGAAGGACGAGGGCACCATGTGCTCCGGCAGCCGCTCGCGCAGGCCGGTGCGCAATGCCGCCACCTCGGGCCCCGCGCCCTCGCCCACCAGGTAGGCCACGAGCTGCTTGTTGCCCGGCACGTCCTCCCGCACCACCACCACCGCGTCCGCCACCCCGGACTGCTTGCGCAGCACCGCCTCCACCTCGCCCAGCTCGATACGGAAGCCGCGCAGCTTCACCTGCCCGTCCGCACGGCCCACGAACTCGAGCTCCCCCGCCCGGCAGCCACCGCACCACGTCGCCCGTGCGGTACAGCCTCGCGCCCCGCTCCCCGCTGAGCGCGTCCGGCACGAAGCGCTCCGCCGTCAGCTCCGCACGGCCCAGGTAGCCCCGTGCGAGGCCCTCGCCGCCCACGTACAGCTCTCCGGACACGCCCACCGGCACCGGCCGCAGCGTCTCGTCCAGCACGTACACCCGCACGTTGCCCAGGGGCCGGCCGATGGTGGGCCGCTCCTCGCTCACCTCGCTGGTGAGGGTGGCGCACACCGCCACCTCCGTCGGGCCGTACGCGTTGATGAAGCGCCGCCCCTGCTTCCATCGGGCCGCCAGCTCCGGCGAGCACGCCTCCCCCGCGGAGACGGCCACCTTCAGCGACCCCAGCTTCTCCGGCTCCAACTGCGCGAGCACCGAGGGCGTCAGCGTCACCGCGGTGATGCGCTGCTGCTCCAGCACCTCCATCAGCGGAGGCCCCGGCAGCAGGGCCTCGCGCGGCGCCAGGCACAGGCTCGCGCCCGACAGCAGCGTCGAGAACATCTCCCACACCGACGCATCGAAGCCGATGGACGAGAACTGCAGCACCCGGCTGTCCGGCCTCAGGCCCAGCGCCTGGAAGGCCATCCGCGCCGTGTTGACGAGGCCCCGGTGTGTCAGCACCGTGCCCTTGGGCCGGCCCGTGGAGCCGGAGGTGTAGATGATGTACGCCGCGCTGTCGGCCGACACCGCCGCGTCCGGAGCGTGCCGAGGCTGCTTCGCCACCGCCTCCCAGTCTGTATCCAGCAGCACGCGCGGCCCCTCGGACGAGGAGGGAATCCGCGCCGCCAGGTGCTCCTGCGTCAGCAGCAGCGGGGCCCGGGCATCCTCCACCATGAAGGCCAGGCGCTCGCGCGGGTAGGACGGGTCCAACGGCAGGTACGCGCCGCCCGCCTTCATCACTCCGAGGATGCCCACCATCAGCTCCAGCGAGCGATCCACGAACAGGGCGACCGGAACCTCCGGCCCCACCCCGCGCTCGCGCAGGTGCCAGGCGAGCTGGTTGGCCCGCTCGTCCAGTTCCCGGTAGGTGAGCGTCCGGCCCGAGAACGACACCGCGGGCGCGTCCGGAGTGCGTGCCGCCTGGGCCTCGAAAAGCCGGTGGGCGCACGGGGCGGACGGGGGCTCGCGGTGGGTGTCGTTCCACTCCACGAGCACCTGGCGCTGCTCCGCCTCGGAGAGCAGGGAGAAGCTCCGCGAGGCGCCGCTCGGGCTCGCGCACCGCGCCCACCAGGAGCGTGTGCAGGTGCTCGAACATGCGCGACACGGTCCCGCTGTCGAACAGGTCGGAGTTGTACTCCACCGTTCCGCGCAGCTCGCCCTCCTGCTCGGAGAAGGAGAACGCGAGGTCGAACTTGGAGGACTTCCGCTCCAGCTCGAGCGGGCGCAGGGTGAGCCCCGGCAGCGACAGCTCCGGCAGGGGCGCGTTCTGCAGGGCGAGCATCACCTGGAAGAGCGGCGTGCGGCTCAGGTCCCGCTCCGGCTGCAGCGCCTCCACCAGCTTCTCGAAGGGGACGTCCTGGTGCGCGTAGGCTCCGAGCGTGCTCTCTCGCACGCGGCCGAGCAGCTCGCGGAAGGTGGGGTTGCCCGCCAGCTTCGTGCGCAGCACCAGCGTGTTGACGAAGAAGCCGATGAGGCCCTCCGTCTCCACCCGGCCACGGCCCGCCACGGGCGAGCCCACGCAGACATCCTCCTGCCCCGAGTAGCGCGAGAGCAGCACCTGGAGGGCCGCCAGCAGGGCCATGAAGGGTGTCACGCCCTCGCGCCGGCAGAGTGCCTCCAGCGCCCCCGTCAGCTCCCGGCCCAGCCGCACCGGCAGGTGGGCGCCTCGCGACGTCTGCACCCGCTGCCGGGGACGATCCGTCGGCAGCTCCAGCGCGCGCGGAGCCCCGCCGAGCTGCTGCCGCCAGTATGCGAGCTGCATCTCCAGCGACTCGCCCCGCAGCCAGTCCCGCTGCCAGGCCGCGTAATCCGCGTACTGCACGGGCAACGGCGCCAGCGTCGCCTGGACGCCGGTGGTGGCCTCGCCGTAGAGCGCCGCCATCTCCCGCACCAGCACACCCATGGACCAGCCGTCGGAGACGACGTGGTGCATCGACAGCAGCAGCACATGCTCCCGCTCACCCAGCCGCACCAGCAGGGCGCGCAGCAGCGGACCGTGCTCCAGATCGAAGGGCCGCTCGCCCGCCTCGCTCACCCGGCGCCGGGCCTCGGGCAGACGCTCGGCCTCCGGCAGGTCGCTCAGGTCCACCTGCTCCACCGCCACCTGCCACGAGGGCGCGATGACCTGGAGCGGACGGCCCTCGTTGGAGGAGAACGTCGTGCGCAGGGACTCATGACGCCGCACGAGCCCGGCCAGTCCGTGCTCCAACGCGGCCACGTCGACGGCCCCCTCCAGATGGAGGGCCGCCAGGACGTTGTAGGCGGAGCTTCTGGGGCTCCAGCCGGGAGAGGAACCACAGCCGCTGCTGCGCGAAGGACAGCGGCAGCTCGCCCTCGCGTGTAACGGCCTGCAGGGGCGGCAGCCGTGAGCCCTGCCCACGCTGGAGCGCCGCGTCCACCCGCTTCGCCAGCTCGGCCACCGTGGGCGCCTCGAAGACGTCCCGCAGTGGGATTTCCACCTGGAAGGTGCCGCGGATGCGGGAGACGACCTGCGTGGCCAGCAGCGAGTGGCCGCCCAGCTCGAAGAAGCTGTCGTGCACGCCCACCCGCTTCACGCCCAGCACCTGCGCCCATACGCCCGCCAGCAGCTCCTCCTGCGGCGTGCGCGGCGCATCGAAGCCGGAGGACTCCTGACCGGCCACGGACTGCGGAGCCGGCAGTGCCTTGCGGTCCACCTTGCCGTTGGGCGACAGCGGCAGGGCCTCCAGCGTCACGAAGGCCGAGGGCACCATGTACTCCGGCAGCAGCTCCTTCACGAAGCCGCGGAGCTGCGCGAGGTTCAACCCGGGGTCCTCCACACCCTCACCCCGTCCCTCTCCCGGAGGGAGAGGGGAAATGGGGGAAGTGGGGGACCTGGGCACCACGTAGGCCACCAGCCGCTTGTCGCCGGGCGCGTCCTCCCGGACCACGGCCACCACCTGCTCCACGCCGGGGTACTTCGCCAGTGCCTCTTCGACCTCCCCCAGCTCGATGCGGAAGCCACGCACCTTCACCTGCGTGTCCCGCCGTCCGAGGAACTCGATCCTCCCGTCCGGCAGGTACCGCACCAGGTCGCCCGTCCGGTACAGCCGGGCACCCGGCTCCTGGCTGAACGGATCGGGCACGAACTTCTCCGCCGTCAGCTCGGGCCGGTTGAGGTAGCCCAGGGCCAGGCCGTCGCCTCCCGCGTACAGCTCTCCGGGCACGCCCACCGGCACCGGCTGCATCCGCTCGTCCAGCACGTACACCCACGTGTTGGCGATGGGCCGGCCGATGGACACCGTGGCTCCCACCTGCCCGGGCTCCGTCATCCGGTAGCAGCAGGTGAAGGTGGTGTTCTCCGTCGGGCCGTACCCGTTGACGAGCACGCCCCCGGCCTCCAGCCGCTGCTTCACGCGCGTCGGAGACAGCACGTCACCACCGGCCAGCACCTGCTTCACGCCCGCCAGCGCCTCGGGCTGCGACACCATCATCTGCTCGAACAGCGCCGCGGAGAGCCACAGCGTCGACACCTGGTGCGCGACCAGGGCCCGGCCCAGCTCCTCCAGGGACGGCGTCCCCGCCGGGAACACCACCAGCTTCGCCCCGTTCAGCAGCGCGCCCCACAGCTCCAGGGTGGCCGCGTCGAACGAGATGGGCGCGAACTGGAGGTACACCTCCCGCTCGCTCATCTCCACGAAGCTCGAGCCCTTCACCAGCCGCACCACCGCGCGGTGCGGGACGCACACGCCCTTGGGACGGCCCGTCGAGCCCGACGTGTACATGATGTACGCCAGCGACGCGGGCGACACGCGCTCGCCCAGGCTCTCGCCGCTCTCCTGCGCGAACGCCGCCCACGAGGGCTCCAGCTCCACCACCTTCGCGCTCGACGGAGGCAGCTTCGACAGCAGCTCCGGCTGCACCAGCAGCACCGCCAGCGCCGTGTCCTCCAACATGAAGGCCAGGCGCTCGGACGGGTACCCGGGGTCGAGCGGCACGTACGCGCCGCCCGCCTTGAGGATGCCGAGCGTCGCCACCACCATCTCCAGCGAGCGTCCCGCGCACAGGCCCACCCGCGAGCCCTCCACCACGCCCAGCCGCCGCAGGTGCCGGGCAACCTGGTTGGCGCGGCGGTTCAGCTCCGCGTACGTCAGCCGCTGCCCTTCGTACTCCACCGCGACCGACTCGGGCCGGCGCGCCACCTGCTCCTCGAACAGCTCGTGGATGGAGGCGTGCCTCGGGTACTCCGTCCGGGTGGCGTTCCACTCCACCAGCAGCCGGTTCCGCTCCTCCGCCTTCAGCATCGGCACCGCGGCCAGCGGCGCCTCCGGCCGGGCGGCGAGGCTCCCCATCAGCGTGCGCAGATGCTCCAGCACCTGCCCCACGGCCGCCGCTTCGAAGCGCGCCTGCACGTACGTGAGCTTCAGCAGCAGCGATTTCCCCGGGGTGACGACGAGGGTGAGCGGGAAGTTGGTCCGCTCCACGGCCAGGTAGTCGCGCACGCCCAGGTCTTCCACGCCCTCCCACACCGAGGCATCCAGCGGGTAGTTCTCGAAGGCCACCAGGCTCTCGAAGAGCGGCAGTCCCCGAGGCACGTCGCTCCAGCCCTGGACGCGCACCAGCGGACTGGACTCGTGCTGGCGCAACCCGGCCAGCCGTGCCTGGAGCCCGCGCAGCCACTGCGCCACGCCCTCACCGGAGGGCAGCCGCACGCGCACCGGCAGCGAGTTGATGAGCAGACCCACCATGGCATCGGAGCCCGCGAGCTCCGGCGGACGGCCGGAGACGGTGGCGCCGAAGAGGACATCCTCCTGGCCCGCGTAGCGCCCGAGCAGCAGCGCCCACGCGCCCTGTACCAGCGTGCTGAGCGTGAGCTGGTTGCCGCGTGCGAACTCCTGCAGCGCCGCCGTCTCCTGCTCGGAGAGTTCCAGGTGGAGCGTCCGGGTGCCAGAGGCCTCGGCGCGTCCGGCACCCTTGTCGGACGGCAGCGGCGTCGAGGCGGAGAAGCCCGCCAGCGCCTCGCGCCAGTAGCGCTCGGTGCCCTCCACGTCCTGCTTCCGCAGCCACGCGATGTACTCCCGGTACGCCGGGCCACGCGGCGGTTGCGGCGTCCGTCCCTGCCGGAAGGCCCCGTAGAAGGCGAAGATCTCCTTCAGCAGCAGGCCCACGCTCCACCCATCCAGCAGCAGGTGGTGGAAGCTCCACACGAGCCGGTGCACCCGCGCATCCAGCCGGATGAGCGTCAGCCGCATTAGCGGCGGACGGGAGAGGTCGAAGCCCCGGGCCCGGTCCTCGGCGAGCAGCGCCTCCAACCGCGTCGCCTGCTCCTCGGAGGGCACCGTGCTCCAGTCCAGCTCCTGCCACGGCAGCTCCACCGTGGCGTGGACCGCCTGCAGCGGCTGCTCGAGCCCCTCCGAGAGGAAGCCCGTGCGCAGAATCCCATGGCGGGTCACCGCCTCGCGCCACGCACGCCGGAAGGCCGCGACATCCATCGGGACGTGGAAGGTGCAGGTGACCTGCTCGAAGTACTCACCCGAGCGCGGCGAGTAGGTCGAGTGGAAGAGCATGCCCTCCTGCAGCGGAGACAGGGGGTACAGGTCCTCCAGGGACGAGCCGGACGGCAGCACCCGCTCGAGCGCCGCCTGCTCCAACCCGGCCAGGGGGAAGTCCGCCGGGGTGTAGCGCAGCAGGTCCGCCGGGTCCGCCCGGGCGATGAGCGCCCGCAGCACCGAGACACACTCGTTCGCCAGCGCCTCGAGGGAGGCGCGGGAGTGGAGATTCTCGCTGTACGTCCAGTCCAGCTTCAGCCGCCCGCCCAGCACGATGCCGCCCACCTCCAACAGGTGGGTGCGCGCACCGCCCTCGCCCTGCGCCGGGCCGCTCGACTCGGGAGAGGAACCGAAGAGGGAGGAAGCCGCGGCCGTCGCGTCGAACTGGCCCAGGTAGTTGAAGGCCACCTGCGCGGGTTGTCCGGCGCGCAGCGTCGCGGCCGTCTCGTCGTCGCGCAGGTAGCGCAACAGCCCGTAGCCGAGCCCCCGGTGGGGCACCGAGCGCAGGGAGTCACGGACCGCCCGCACGGCGTCACCCGGGCTGAGCCGCGCGGGCAGCTCCATCACCACGGGGTAGCCGGCGGTGAACCAGCCCACCGTCCGGGACACGTCCACGCCGTCGAAGGGCGCCTCGCGGCCATGGCCCTCCAGTTCCACCCGGAGCCGCCGCTCGCCCGTCCACCGCGCCAGCGCCAGGGACAGCGCCCCGAGCAGCACCTCGTCGATGCGCGCCCGCCACGCCGTGGGCACCGCCTGCAGCAGGGCCTGCGTCTCCTCCGTGTCCAGCATCACCGACACGCGGCGCGCGGAGGCCCGCGTGTTGGGGCCGCCCGCTCCGTCCACCGGCAGCGCCGCCACCTGCTTCGCGGCCTGGGCCTTCCAGTACCCCGCCTCCCGCTCCAGCTCGGGCGAATTCGCGAAGGCGGCCAGCCGCTCCGCCCACTGCTTGTAGGAGGCCGTCTTCGGCGGCAACGCCACCTGCGTGCCCTCGGCGAGCTGCCGGTACGCCACTTCCAGATCTTCCAGCAGTACCCGCCAGGACACCCCATCCATCACCAGGTGGTGGACCACCAGCAGCAGCCAGCCCGTCCTGCCCTGCCCACGCTCCAGGAGCGCGGCCTTCACCAGCGGCCCCGTGGCGAGATCGAAGCCACCGTGCAGCTCCGCCGCCACTTCTTGCAACACCGCCGTGTGCCGCTCCTCCGGCTCGCCCGACAGGTCCACCCGCCGCAGCACGGACACCGGCTCCGGCGCCACGAAGTGCTGCTCCCACCGTCCGTCCACCCGGGTGAAGCGCGAGCGCAGCGCGTCGTGGTGCGCCCACAGCGCCGCCAGCGCGCCCTTCAGCAGCGGCACCTCCAGCGCCTGCCTCACCTCCAGCAGCACGGCCTGGTTGTAGTGGTGCGGCTGGGGCAGCTCCTGCGCGAAGAACCACCGCTGCACCGGCGTCAGCGGCACCTCGCCCACCACGGGCCCCTGCTCCCCGGCGGCCCGCGCGCCCTCCCCTGCTTCCTCCGCCGCCGCCGCCAGCTCCGCCAGCGTCTGGCACTCGAAGATCTGCCGCGCCGACAGCACCAGCCCCGCCTGCCGCGCCCGGCTGATGATCTGCAGGCTGACGATGGAGTCTCCACCCAGCTCGAAGAAGTTGTCGTGCAGGCCCACCTGCGCCACGCCCAGCACCTGCGCCCAGATGGCCGCGAGCCGCTTCTCCTTGGACGTCCCGGGCTCGGCGAACTGGCCCTTGCGGCCCACCTGCGCCACCTCCGGCACCGGCAGCGCCTTGCGGTCCACCTTCTTGTTCGGCGTGAGCGGCAGCGACTCCAGCTCCACGAAGAGCGCGGGCACCATGTAGTCGGGCAGCTTGCTCTTGAGGAAGTCGCGCAGCGCCTCGGGCTCCAGCGCCTCGCCCTCGTGCGCCACCAGGTACGCCACCAGGCGCTTGTGGCCCGGCACGTCCTCGCGCGCCATCACCACCGCCTCGCGCACCCCGGGGTGCTCGCTCAGCGCCCCCTCCACCTCACCCAGCTCGATGCGGAAGCCGCGCACCTTCACCTGCTGGTCCACGCGGCCCACGAACACCAGCTCGCCATCCGCCCGCCACCGCGCCAGGTCTCCCGTGCGGTACATGCGCGCCCCGGACTCTCCACCGAAGGGCACCGGCATGAAGCGCTCCGCCGTCAGGTCCGGGCGGCCCAGGTAGCCACGGCCCACGCCCACGCCCCCGAGGTACACCTCTCCGGGCACGCCCACCGGCACCGGCTGCAGGGCCTCGTCCAGGAGGTACGCCTGCACGCCCTGCATCGGACGGCCGATGCCCAGCCGCTCCGGGCCCGCCTCCTCATTGAGGGTGGCGCAGATGGTCGTCTCGGTGGGGCCGTACTCGATGAGGAACCGGCGTCCGGCGCTCCACCGCCGCGCCACCTCGGGCGCGCACACGTCGCCTCCGGTGAAGAGCGTCGTCAGCGCGGGCAGCCCGCTCGAGTCCAACTGCGCCATCAACGACGGCGGCAGACCCACCGTGGTGATGGCCAGCTCCTCGAGGAGCGTCAGCAGCCCAGGCCCCGGCCGGAGCGCCTCGCGGTCCGCCATGCACAGGCGGGCGCCCGTCAGGAGCGCGGAGAACACCTCGCTCACGAACACGTCGAAGCTGGGCGAGGCGAGCTGCAACACCCGGCTGCCGGGCCCCACGCCACGCGCGCGGGCCAGCATCAGGGCCATGTTGCTCAATCCGTGGTGGGTGAGCAGGACGCCCTTGGGCCGGCCCGTCGAGCCGGAGGTATAGATGACGTAGGCGAGGCTGTCGGGAACCACGCCCGTCCCGGGAGGCGTCTCGGGCTGAGCGTCGAAGGCCGCCGCGTCCGAGTCCAGGCACACGAGCAGCTCGCCGAGCGAGGGCAGCTCATCGGCCAGGAGCTCCTGCGTCACCAGCACCGGCACGGCCGCGTCGCCCATCATCATCGACAGGCGCTCGGCGGGGAGGCTGGAGTCCAGCGGGAGCCAGGCCGCGCCCGCCTTGAGGATGCCGAGCAGGCCCACCACCAGCTCCGGCGAGCGCTCCACGCACAGGCCGACGACCATGTCCGGCCCCACGCCCAGCGTCCGCAGGTGCCGGGCAACCTGGTTGGCGCGCCGGTCGAGCTGCGCATACGTGAGCTGACGCTCCGCGAAGGAGATCGCCACGGCGTCCGGCGTGCGCGCCGCCTGGGCCGCGAAGATCTCATGGGCGCACAGGCCCGGAGGAGCCACCTCTCCACGATTCCCGTTCCACTCCACCAGCACCTGCCGCCGCTCCTCGGCCGTCAGCAGGGGGAGCACCGACAGCCGCTGCTCCGGCGCCGCCACCGCACCCTCCAGCACCGTGCGCAGGTGTCCCTGCAGACGCGCCACGGTCCCCTCGTCGAACAGGTCCGTGCTGTACTCGCACACGCAGCTCAGCCCGTCGGAGGAGTCGGTGAACACCACCGTCAGGTCGAACTTCGCCGCGCCGGAATCCTTGCCCTCGCTGCGCAGTGTCAGCCCGGGCAGCTCCAGCGCCACGTCCCGCGCGTTCTGCAGGATGAGCTTCACCTGGAAGAGCGGCGAGTGGGCCAGGCTGCGCTCCGGGTTGACGGCCTTCACCAGCTCCTCGAAAGGGAGGTCCTGGTGGGCGTAGGCGCCGAGCGACGTCTCACGCACCTGGGCGAGCAGCTCGCGGAAGGAGAGCGCGCCGGAGGGCCGCCCGCGCAGCACCAACTGGTTGACGAAGAAGCCGATGAGGCCCTCCGTCTCCGCGTGGTGGCGGTTGGCGATGTCCGTGCCCACCAGCACGTCCGTCTGGCCGGTGTAGCGGAACAGCAGCGCCTGGAAGGCGGCCATCAGCACCATGAAGGGGGTGCAGCCCTCGCGCTCGGCGAGCTGGCGGATCTCCCCGGCCAACTGGGGGGAGAACTGCGTGCTCAGCAGCGCGCCCTGGAAGGTCTGCACCGCCGGGCGAGGCCTGTCCGAGGGCAGCTCCAGCACCGCCGGAGCCCCTTCAAGCTGCTGCTTCCACCAGGAGAGCTGCGTCTCCATCACCTCGCCGCGCAGCCAGCGCCGCTGCCACACGGCATGGTCGGCGTACTGCACGGGCAGCTCCGGCAGCGGAGAGGGCTGGCCGGCGAGGAAGGCGCCATAGAGCGCGCCCACCTCGCGGATGAGCAGGCCCATGGACCAGCCATCGGAGACGATGTGGTGCAGCGTCAGCAGCACCACGTGCACCGAGTCCTCCAGCCGCAGCAGCGTGCAGCGCACGAGCGGGCCCCGGCCCAGGTCGAAGGGCCGCGTCGCCTCCGCGAGCGCCAGGCGGCGCACCTCGTCCTCACGGGCCCCGGCGGGCACCTCGCGGAGATCCACCCGGGCGAGCACCTGCTCCGGCGCCGGAGCGACCACCTGCACGGGCCCCTCCGGGCTCGCGTGGAAGGTGCTCCGCAGCACCTCGTGACGGCGGATCACCTCGCGAAGGCCGCGCTCCAGCACCTCCGCGTCCAGGTGGCCCTCCATCCGCACCATCGCCGGGACGTTGTAGAAGGCGCTGCCCGGCTGGAGCTGATCCAGGAACCACAGCCGCTGCTGGGCGAAGGACAGGGGCAGCGGGGCGGTGCGAGGCTCGGGCAGCACCGGCGGCCTGCGCCACTCGGCTCCTGCCCTGGCCAGTGCCTCCAGCCGCTGTACGAGCGCCGCCACCGTGGGGGCCTCGAACAGCTCACGCAGCGGCACCTCCAGACGGAAGGCGGAGCGGATGCGCGAGATGGCGCGGGTGGCAAGCAGCGAATGGCCACCCAGCGCGAAGAAGTCGTCATGCACGCCCACCCGCTCCACGCCCAGCACCTGGGCCCAGAGTCCCGCCAGCACTTCCTCGGCGGGGGTGCGCGGGGCGACGTAGCTCCGGGCCACCTCCTGGCTCGCGGCGGGCACCGGCAGCGCGGCGCGGTCCACCTTGCCGTTGGGCGTGAGCGGCAGCGCCTCCAGCACCACGAAGGCCGAGGGCACCATGTACGCCGGCAGCTTCTCCTCCAGGAAGGAGCGCAGCGCCCCGGGCAGCAGAGAGACACCCGCCCGCGGCACCGCGTACGCCACCAGCCGCCGGTCGCCGGAGGTGGAACCGCGCGCCAGCACCACCGCCTCGCGCACCGCGGGGTGGTGCGCCAGCGTGGCCTCCACCTCACCGGGCTCGATGCGGAAGCCGCGAATCTTGAGCTGATCGTCGAAGCGGCCCAGGAACTCGAGCACGCCCTCGGGCAACCAGCGCACGCGGTCGCCGGTGCGGTAGAGCCGTCCACCCGGCTCGCTCCCGAAGGGCGAGGGGATGAAGCGCTCGGCGGTCAGGTCCGGCCGGCCGAGGTAGCCGCGGGCCACGCTGGCGCCGCCGATGTACAGCTCACCGGGAACGCCCACGGGCACCGGCCGCATCCGCGCGTCGAGCACATACACCTCGACGTTCGTGAGGGGGCGGCCCAGGGGCACGGACTCGAAGGTGCGGCCGCGCGTGAGGTGGCAGGTGAGCACGCCCACCGTGGTCTCGGTGGGGCCGTAGTGGTTGTGGATTTCGCAGTCCGGCGCCAGCTCGCGCACGCGGGCGATGAGCGCGGGATCCGTGGACTCTCCGCCCAGGATGAGGCGCTGGCGCGGCAGCACGCGCGCGGCGGCGTCCGAGGCCAGCAGCGCCCCCAGGTGCGAGGGGACGATCTTCAGGCAGTCCACCGCGTGGCGCTCGAACCAGCCAGCGAGCGCGGAGGGGTCCGAAGCGTGCTCGCGCGAGACGAGCAGGAGGGTGCCGCCCAGGCAGAGCGAGGGAAAGAGCGAGGTGTGGCCGAGGTCCGCGGCGAGCGTGGAGACGGAGGCGAAGCGGGCGCCCTCGGGCAGCTCCAGGCGCCGGATGACGGCGCGCACGTAGTGGACGAGCTGCCGGTGCTCGATGGCCACGCCCTTGGGCCGGCCGGTGGAGCCGGAGGTGAAGATGGCGTAGACGAGGTTCTCGGGAGAGGCGGCGCACGGAAGATCCACCGCGTCCAGGCCCGCGAGAACCTCGCGCTCGGAGTCGAGCCGGACGAGCGTGCCCGGGAACCCGGCGAAGCGGCCGGCCAACGGCGCCGCCGTCACGAGGACACGGGCGCCAGCGTCCTCGAGGATGGAGCGCAGACGCTCATCCGGGAAGGTGTCATCCAGCGGCACGTAGGCGCCACCGGCCTTGAGGATGCCGAGCAGACCCACCAGGGCATCCACGGAGCGTTCGAGCCCCAGGCCCACGCGCTGGTCCGGGCCCACGCCGAGGGCACGCAGGTGCCGGGCGAGCTGGTTGGCACGCGCGTTCAGCTCCCGGTACGTCAACGCATGCTCGCCCGCCACCACGGCGACGGCATCCGGCGTGCGCGCGGCCCAGGCTTCGAACATCGTGTGCAGGCACGCGGACTCACCGAACGTCTCGCGCGTCCCGCGCCACTCCGCCAGCAACTGGTGCCGCTCGGCCTCGGGCAGCAGCGGCAGCTCCGAGAGCCGCAGCTCCGGCCGGGCGAGCGCGCCCTCCAGCAACGTGCGCAGGTGTCCGGCGAGCCGCTCCACGGTGGCGGCGTCGAAGAGTTCCACGTTGTACTGCAGCATCCCGGCGAAGCCTTCCGCGGTGTCCGTGAGGCTGAGCGTCAGCTCGAACTTGGCCGTGCCGCTGTCCACGTCCTGCGGGCGCAGGGCCAGGCCGGAGAGCTTCAGCTCCGGCAGCGTGTCCTGCTGGAGCACGAGCATCACCTGGAAGAGCGGCGAGCGCCCCAGGTCGCGTCCCGGCTGGAGCATCTCCACCAGACGCTCGAACGGGACGTCCTGGTGGGCATAGGCGCCGAGGGCCTCCTCGCGAGCCCGGACGAGCAGCTCACGGAAGGAGGGATCTCCGGCGAGCCGGGCGCGCAGCACCAGGGTGTTGACGAAGAAGCCGACCAGCCCCTCGAGTTCGGCACGGCCACGTCCGGCGATGGGGGTGCCGACGCAGAAGTCCTCCTGCCCGGAGTACCGGGAGAGCACCACCTGGAAGGCGGCCAGCAGCACCATGAAGGGCGTGACGCCCTCGCGATGGGCGAGCGTCTTGAGCGCGGCGGACAGCTCCGGCGGCAGGCGCACGGGCAGCGCGGCGCCGCGGGTGTCCAACACGGCCGGACGCACCCTGTCCGTGGGCAGCTCCAGCGCCTGGGGCACGCCGTGCAACTGCTGGCGCCACCAGGAGAGCTGCGCCTCCAGCACCTCGCCGCCCAGGGCCTCGCGCTGCCAGCCCGCATAATCGGAGTACTGCACCGGCAGCGGCGCCAGCGGCGACGCCCGGCCCTCACGGAAGGCCGCGTAGAGCGCCGCCACCTCGCGGATGAGCACGCCCATGGACCAGCCGTCGGAGACGATGTGGTGCATCACCGTCACCAGCAGGTGGCGGTTCGCGTCCAGCCGCACCAGCGTCACCCGGAGCAGCGGCCCCGAGGCCAACGCGAAGGGCTGACGTGCCTCCTCCCGGGCCCGGCGCAGCGCCTCCGCCTCGCGCCCGGCCTCCGGCAGCGGCTCCAGGTCCACCCGCGCCACGGAGAGCGCCAGCTCGGGCAGGATGTGCTGGGAGGGCGTGCCCTCGTGCTGCGGGAAGAAGGTCCTCAGCGACTCGTGGCGCCGCACCACCTCGCGGAAGCAGCGCTCCAGCGCCTCGGTGTCCAGCGCGCCTTCCAGCCACACCGCGGCGGGGATGTTGTAGGCGGGGCTGCCCGGCTCGAGCTGGTCGAGGAACCACAGGCGCTGCTGCGCGAAGGACAGCGGGGGCGCGCCCTGCCACGTGCGCCGCTGGAGCCGAACCCCGACGGAGGCGCCTCCCCGCTGCGCCCACAACCGGCGCGACAGCTCGAAGAGCGAGGGCCCCTGCAGCAGGGCCTCCATGGGCAGCACCAGGCCCAGGGTCTTCTCGATGTCGTGCGTCAGCTCCACCGCGGCCATCGAGTCCAGGCCGAGCCGGGTGATGGGCTCGGCGCCGTCCACCTGCGCGGCGGGCACCCGCAGCCGCGCGGCGAGCCGGGCGCGCAGCCAGGACTCGAGCGCCTCGGGCGTGTCCAGCCGCTCCTCCGGCACGGGCGCGCTGGCCTCGGGCTCCGGCTCCACGGCGGCGTCCGTCTCCCGCCACGCCAGCACCGTGCGCAGCTCCCCCTCGAGGAAACCGGCCTTGCACGCGTGACGCTGGATCTTCCCGCTGGACGTCTTGGGAATGCTGCCGGGCTCGAGGAGCACCAGCGCGTGGGGCTGCACCTCGTGCCCCTCGCTGAGCGCCTGGCGCATGGCCCCCAGCACCTGGGCGGGGTCCGCGGGCTGACGCGGATCGAGCTCCTGCACGACAACGAGCCGCTCCTCGCCGCCCACCTCCACGGAGAAGGCCGCGCCGCACCCGGGCCGCATCGCCGGGTGGCACTGCTCCACCGTCAGCTCCAGGTCCTGCGGATAGAGGTTGCGGCCGCGCAGGATGATGAGGTCCTTGCGACGGCCGGCGACGAACAGCTCCCCGTCCAGCATGAAGCCCAGGTCGCCCGTGCGCAGGAACATCTCCGTCCCGCCATCGGCCAGCCGCGCCTGGAAGGAGCGCTCCGTCTCCTCCGGCCGCTGCCAGTACCCGAGCGCGACACTGGGGCCGGACACCCAGATCTCCCCCACCTCGTTCCCGGCGCACCGGGTGCGCGTCTCCGGGTGGACGATGAGCACCCGCTGATCCGGCAGGGTCCTTCCACAGCCCACCACCACGCGCCCGCCCGTCCGGTCCGCGGGGACCTGCTCCACCCGGGCGCGCTGCAGCGCCGCTTCCTCCACGGTGCGCAGCACGGGCTCCTGGCCCCGCTCACTGCCCGTGACGATGAGCGTTCCCTCCGCGAGCCCGTAGCAGGAATAGAAGGACTGGCGGCGGAAGCCGCAGGCGCCAAAGGCGGACACGAACCGGTCCAGCGTCTCGGAGCGAATGGGCTCGGCGCCACAGAAGGCCACTTCCCAGCTCGACAGGTCCAGGGCCTGCCGCTCCGCCTCGGGGATGCGCCGCGTGCACAGCTCGAAGGCGAAGTTGGGACCGCCGCTGATGGTCGCCCGGTAGCGGGAGACGGCCTCCAGCCAGCGCTGAGGCCGCTTGAGGAACGTCATCGGCGACATCAACACCACGGGGAAGCCCACGAAGAGCGGCTCCAGCACACCGCCGATGAGCCCCATGTCATGGTACGGGGGCAGCCAGATGACGCCCACGCTTTCGCGGTGCGCGCGGAAGGCGTGGGTGATGAGCTCCAGGTTGTGCAGCAGGTTGCGGTGGCTGAGCATCACGCCCTTGGGCGTGCCGGTGGAGCCGGAGGTGTACTGTAGGAAGGCCAGCGAGTCCGGGCCCACGTCCGGCTCGCGCCAGTCCGCCTCCAGGCCCACGGGCAGCTCGTCGGTGGCCACCCACCGCAGCGACTTCAAGTCCGGCGCCTGCTCGAACAGGAACTCGCCCATCCCCAGGATGAAAGAGGTGGTGAGCACCGCCGTCGCCCGCGCGTCGCGGATGATGGCCAGCAGGCGCGGCAGCGTGCGCTCCAGGCGCGAGGGATCCGGCGGGTAGGCCGGTACCGCGACCAGCCCCGCGTGGAGGCAGCCGAAGAAACCCGCCACGTACTCCAACCCGGGAGGGTAGAGCAGCACCACGCGATCGCCGGGGCTCAATCCCTGGAGCGCCGTGGCGATGCGCCGTGCGCGCCGCCCCAGTTCCTCATAAGAGAGCGCGCCCTCTTCGCCTCCGGCGTCATCCAGGAAGGTGTAGAGCCGCTGTTCACCCTCCGCTGAAGCTCTGTGCCCCACCAGTTCGAGCAGCGTGGACACGGACGACGAGGCGGACAGATCCCGAAGTGTTCCCATGGGGAATCCAGTCAAAGTAGCCAGAGGGGTGTTCGCGGCGAAGTCGTCGACTTAACATGCGGCTCGATTCCCCAGCAATGTGCCCCCCGGAGCCCGCATGGCCACTCTCCTCTTCGCCCCGATGCCGCTCGCGGGCCACGTCAACCCGACGTTGAAGCTGGCCAAGACGCTCCGGGCGCGGGGGCACCGGATCGTCTACAGCTCCCTGCCGGAGGTGGAAGACACCGTGCGAGCAGAAGGCTTTGACTTCGTGCCCGTCTTTGGCTCCATCTACCCGAAGGGAACGCTCGCGGAGTTGTCCGCGCGGCTCCCTACCCTACGGGGACTGTCGCTGCTGCGCGTCGGGCTCGAGTTCCTGCGGCGGCGCGAGGCCATGTTCCAGGCGGGGCTCGCGGGCGAGTACGACCGGATGTTGGACGCGGTGCGCCCAGAGCTGGTCCTGTGCGACGAGCGGGTGCCGGACCTGCCCCTGGTGTGTCATGGCCATGGGGTGAGCACGGTTCGGTTGAACACCACGGTTCCGCGGCACCTGCTGCACACCCTGCCGGGAACCGATGAGGCCGCCCGGCCCGGGAAGCCGGTCATCGCCGTGCTGAAGGGACTCGAGCGCTTGCTGGGCCAGCTTGGTCTCGCGCCGCGATTCCAGTGGTACCATTCCCAACTGGCGAGAAAGCACGGCTGTCCACGGGACGCGGTGCTCTTTCCCCCCTTCTACCTGCCACGCCTGCCGGACCTGGTGCTCTTTCCGGAAGCGTTCGGCACGCCCCGCACGCCCGAGGCGCGGGCGCGGGTGCATCACCTCGGGCCCTCCATCGACCTGGAGCGGCGGGAGCCGGCCTTTCCCTGGGAGCGGCTCGAGGAGGGCCGGCCGCTCGTCTACGTCTCGCTGGGCACCATGGCCTATACCTCGCGGCTGATGCCCCGGTTGTTGCGCGTGGCGGCCGAGGCGGCGGCACGGCGGCCGGACTGGCGGTTCGTCCTCGCGGTGGGGACGGCGCTCGAGCCGGCGCGCTTCGAGGAGCTCGCCCCCAATGTGATCGCCGTGCGGCACGCGCCCCAGCTCCAACTGCTGCGCAAGGCGGCGGCGATGGTCACCCACGCCGGCTTCAACAGCGTGAAGGAGTGCATCTACTTCGGCGTGCCCATGGTGGCGCTGCCGATGCAGCATGATCAACCCGACGTGGCCCGGATGGTGGTGCACCACGGGCTCGGCGTGAAGGGCCACCCCGCGCGGCTGGACGTGGACGGGCTGCTCGCGCTGCTGGACGAGGTGGTGGGCCACCACCCCGCGCGGGCCCAGGCCCTCGAGGAAATGAAGACACGCTTCCGCGAGGCGGAATCTCCCGAGGCGAACGTCACCACCGTCGAGCGATTCCTGGAGAGCGCGCGGGCTCGGGTGACGGCCACCGGTTGAGCGGCTAGAGTGCCCTGCTCCCCCATGCGCCTCCCCTTCCTCCGCGCCCTCCTGCCGGCCGCGATGCTGCTGGCAACACCCGCCCTCGCTCAATCGGCGAATCACCAGCTCTCCCTGGGGGTGGGTTCCCTCAACTACACCTCCTTCCGGCGGCCCTCCTCCGGCTTCACCGTCCTCGAGGCCGCCTATCACCGGCCCGTGGGACAGGAGACGCCCTGGCGCTCGCTGCGCATTGGCGGAGGGTTGCGCACGGGCCTGCCCGCCGCCGCGAGCAACCTTCCGCTGGAGGGCTTCGTCCAGGTGCAGCTCACCGCGAAGGTGGGCGTCTGGGAGGTGGCCGTGGGCCCCGAGCTCGGGCTGAGTGGCTTCGGCAAGCTCATTGATCTCCCGCTGCCGGCGGACGAGCTGTTCGAGATGGAGGATGCACGGCTCGGCCCCGCCTACGCGGCCTTCCATGCGGCGCCCCTGCGCTTCCACTTCAACTGGCTCTCGGTGAGCGCGTTGGAGCTGTCCCTCGGTACCTCCCTGTCCTCGCCCGGCACGGCCCTCCGGATCCACCTCGGCCTGCTGCGGCTCGGAGTGTCGCTATGAGCCTCCGCAACTCTCCCGCGCTGCTGCTCTGCCTGGCACTGCTCGGCACCTCCTGCTCCGAGAAGTCCCTGCTCGAAGGCGCCCGGATGGACCGCCTGAAGGAGATCTCCGGGAAGGTGGAGCAGGAGCGGTTGATGGGCCTCGTCCAGGAGCTGGTCACCGCGCACCAGGAGGACACGCCCGTCTACTGCTCGGAGTTCGAGCACATCCCGGACGAGGTGGTGCGTGACGCGCTCTGCCACCTCACGCGGGATAAGTCCGGGGCGTTGATGCAGTCACGGCTGGAGTCGCTCGGCCTGCGGGTGCAGCGGCACGACTCCGCCAGCGGCAGCCCCTTCACCACCTCCAACATCATCGCCGAGCTTCCCGGCACCACGCGGCCCTGGGAGATCGTCCTGGTGGGCGCCCACTTCGACGCCTTCTATGGTGGGGCCGATGACAACAGCACCGGGGTGGCCGCGGTGCTGGAGGCTCGCGCGCGTCCTCTCCCAGTACCGCTTCGAGC
The DNA here is from genome assembly GCF_049060025.1 of Archangium gephyra. GTDB lineage: Bacteria > Myxococcota > Myxococcia > Myxococcales > Myxococcaceae > Archangium > Archangium gephyra_A. Next base: position 8,931,669 of record NZ_JBMEQQ010000002.1, on the reverse strand, counting down.
GCACCATCCGCTTCGTGGGGTTCGACCTCGAGGAGCTCGGGCTGGTCGGCAGCAGCCGGTACGTGGAGGAGGCGCTCGGGCCGGATGAGATCGTGGCCTCGGTGGTCTTCGACTGCATCGGCTTCTACAGCTCGGAGCCGGGCTCGCAGCGGTCGATTCCCGGCCTGCCCTCGCCGACGTCCGGGGACTTCCTCGCGGCCATCGGCAACGACGTCTCGAGCCGCAGGGCCTCCGAGCCTCTACGCGCTCAACGACGCCCTCCAGCTCACGAAGGTCGTCCCCATCCTCGCGCCCGCCGATGGGGCCTCGCCGGTGGGCGGCAACCTGATGCGCAGCGACCACACGCCCTTCTGGCTCACGGGCCGCGACGCGCTCTTCCTCACCGACACCGCCAACTTCCGCAACCCCCACTACCACCAGAAGACGGACACCGTGGAGACGTTGGATCCCGTCTCCTTCCGGCGTGCCGTGCAGGTGTCCGCCGCCGCGCTCGCCTTCTGGGCGGGAGGTCCGCAATGAAGGTGTCCGCCCCGCGTTCCCTGGGTCTCCTGCTGCTGCTGCTCGCCACACCGGCGGCCGCCGAGCACCCACTCACCGTCTACAGCCGCGCCGGAGCCATGCTGTACCTCTCCGACGCGCAGACCGCCGGGGGCATCGGTGGAGGCGTGGGGCTGCGCGCCACGTTCGACGAGCGCTTCTTCCTCCAGGCGGACGTCAGCTACCTGATGGGCGTCAAGAACGTGGCCGGGCTGCGGCTCGGCGCGGGGCTCCAGCGGCGGGGCACGTACACGCCCGCGGTGCTCCTCAACCTCTCCACGTTGGTGGGAGACCGGCTCGTCTTCCTCACGCCCCAGCACCCCACCCCGGCGGGCCCGGCCCTGGCGCTCGGGGTGAGCATCGCGCCGCTGCGCTTCAGCCACCAGGGCACGCAGGTGTCGCTGCTGGAGCTCGGCGTGGGCGTGGGCACGGATCTGCCAGGGACGGGCGTGTCCTGGCAGCTCGGCTTGGTCGAGGCGGGCGTCTCCTTCTGACGCGCTTCGCCTAGCTGCTCGCGGAGGTGTAGTGGCCGATGGAGTGCAGCCACACCCTCCGCGACAGGAAGGCGAAGAGGAGGGAGCCCACCACGGCCCAGAGCAGCGACGTCCACGGCAGCCGCCCCAGCATGGCCTGCGCGGGGAAGGTCGTCATCACCGCCAGCGGAATCACGAAGGTGAAGACGAAGGCCAGCACGCCGCGGAACACCGATGCGGGCCAGCGCGCCGCATCGAAGATGGACGTGAAGAAGTACGTGAGGTTGTCCACCTTCACCACGTAGAAGGCCGCGGCCACCGTCAATATCCACAGCGAGTAGAGCAGCAGCACGCTGGTGGCCAGCAGCACCAGCGAGGCCAGCACGCCCACGGGTGAGGGAAGGCGGCCAATGAGGCGGAAGCCGTAGGCGAACAGCCCGAGGCCCGCCAGCACGTTGATGGAGCGCCACGGCAGGAAGCGCGCGGTGGACACCAGGAACTGCGCGTCCGCCGGTTTGAGCAGCACGAAGTCCAGCGTCCCCTTGCGGATGTGCTCCACCACGCCGGTGAGACTCGGGTTGATGGCCCCCTCGAGAATCCCCTGCAGCAGGGTGAACCAGCCGATGACCAGCAGCGCCTCGCCGAAGCTCCACCCGGCGATGGATTGCCGGTCGCGGTAGACGACGAAGAGGGGCGCCAGCGCGGTGGCCGTCCAGAAGAGGGAGATGATGCCCTCGATGACGAAGTCCCCCCGGTACTGCATGGCCAGCAGGCTCGAGGCCCGTAGCTGCACTCCGAGCAGACCCAGGTAGCGCCGCAGCATCTGCCTCACCCTCCAAAGGCCGCGAAGCGCTTCAGGCCCCGCTTCCAGAGTCCCAGGCTGATGACCAGCATCAACCCCACCCACAACCACTGGCGCCCCAGCAGCACCAGCGCTTCGCCGAAGGCGTATTTGTTCGTCATCAGCTCCACCGGCAGGCCGATCTGGTAGCGGAAGGGCAGCCAGTCGATGACCGTCCGCAACCCGGGCGGGAAGAGCTCCACCGGGTAGAGGTAGCCGGAGCACACGAAGAAGAGCGCCAGCCACACGTCCATCAGCTTGGTGCTGCTCTCCATGTAGAGGCTCAGCGTGCCGATGGCCACGTTGACCAGGAAGGTGATGAGCCACCCACCGAAGATGGAGACGAGGAGGAAGGCCCAGCCCCACGCCGTCTGGGGCACCGCCTGCCAGCCCACCGTGTACACGGCGAAGCTCGCCACCGGCACCACCACGAACAGCCGCATGGGCATGGCCCCGAGGTTCTCCGCCGCGTAGCCCCACAGCGGCGAGATGGGGCGCAACAGGCGCATGGCCAGCGTGCCCTGGCGGACCTCGTAGTTGATCATCCAGGCGGCCCAGGCGCCCGTGAGCTGGCGCACCACGAAGGCCGCGAGGAAGTAGCGCACGAAGTCCTCCGAGCCGTACTGGCCCACGGGCGCCTCGCGGGCCACCGCCGTCCACAGCGCCATCATGATGAGCGGCATGGTGGTGGACAGCACCCAGACGAACATCTCCGCCCGGTAGGCCACCGCCTCGGAGAGGCCCACCCGCAGCAGCGTGGGCAGGGCCCGCAGTGTGCTCCCCACGCTCATGTGCCCACCGAGCCCCGGCGGGCCTTGGTCTCGGCGAACAGCTCGCTCATGACCTCCTCCAGGGGTGCGTTCTCCACCGTCAGGTCCTGCACCGGCAGGCTGGAGAGCGCCCGGCTGACGGTGGCGTTGACGGCGTCCTGCGGCACCTGCAGCACCGCCGTGACGTTGTCGTGCGTCACCACCTTGCCCAGCAGGGCCAGGCTGTCGGCGGCCACCGCCTGGTTGAGGCGCAGCACCACGCGCTTCTCGGGGCGCACCCGCTGCACCAGCGCGTCCAGGCCGCCGTCGTACGACAGCAGGCCCTTGTCGATGACGATGACGCGCGGGCACAGCGCCGCCACGTCATCCATGTAGTGGCTGGTGAGGATGAGCGTGGCCCCGTTGCGCTCGTTGTAGGACTTGATGAAGGTCCGCATGGTGGCCTGCATGGACACGTCCAGGCCGATGGTGGGCTCGTCCAGGAAGAGCACCTTCGGGCGGTGGATGAGGGCCGCGGCCAGCTCGCACTTCATGCGCTCGCCCAGCGAGAGCTGCCGTGTCGGCTTGCTGATGAGCTCTTCCAGCTCCAACAACGTCACCAGCTCGTCCAGCGTCTGCTTGAATTGGGCGCGGGGGACGTCGTAGATGGCGCGATTGAGCTCGAACGTCTCGGCGGGCGGCAGGTCCCAGAGGAGCTGCTGCTTCTGCCCCATCACCAGCATGATCTTCTTGAGGAACGCATCCTCGCGGAAGCGGGGCACATGACCGTCCACCCGCACCTCGCCGCTGGAGGGGTGGAGCAGCCCGGAGAGCACCTTGAGGGTGGTGGTCTTCCCGGCCCCGTTGGGACCGAGGAAGCCCACGCGCTCGCCGGGCTTTATCTCGAAGGAGATGCCATCCACCGCCTTCACGGAGGTGTAGGTCCGGTGGATGACGGAGCGGAGAGCGGCCTTGAGACCGGGCGGACGCTTGTGGACCTGATAGTGCTTGCGCAGGTCTCGGACGGAAATCATTGAGACGGGATTTAACGCGGTTGCCCGCAAGAGGCGACCCCTCGTTGGAAGGCAGGGTTGGATGAGTGGCGCTTACGGCAAGGACCTGGAGCGGTGGATACCGCGGCTCATCGCCGTCTGGCGCGAGGCCCGGAACCGGGGGGACGGGCCGGAGACGCGCCTGACGCCCCAGGAGGTGAAGGAGGTGGGAGCCGGGGTGAAGCAGCTCTCGCTCGGGCTGACGCGCGACCGGAAGCTGGCCGGGGCCCGGTACATGGACGACCCCAGGCTGCTGGGCGCCTACCTGCTCTTCTACTGGCCGGTGTCCTATGCCCAGGCCCGCGAGGCGCTCGGGGAGTTGCCCCACCGGCCTCGCGCCGTGTTGGACCTGGGGAGCGGACCGGGCCCCATGGCCTTCGCCGCGCTGGACGCCGGGGCCGCGGAGGTGACGGCGGCGGACCGGAGCAAGCCCGCGTTGACGCTCGCCCGGGCGCTCGCCGCGGAAGCGGGCGAGGCATTGGCCACCCGGGAGTGGGACCCCACGCGCAAGGCGGCCCCTCCGGAGGGCAAGTACGACCTCATCACCATGGGCCATGTCCTCAACGAGCTGTACGGCTCGGGGGACGAGGCGGTGAAGCCGCGCGCGGCACTGCTGGAGCAGGCGCTGGCGCAGGTGAAGCCGGGCGGGAGCCTGCTGGTGCTGGAGCCGGCGCTGCGTGAGACGTCGCGGCTGCTGCTGAAGGTGCGGGACGCGATGGTGGAGAAGGGCTACGCCATCCGCGCGCCGTGCATGTACCGGGGGGCGTGCCCGGCGCTGGTGAAGGAGAGCGACTGGTGCCACGCGGAGCGCGACTGGCCGATGCCCAAGGTTGTGGAGGAGATCGCCCGGGCGGCGGGGCTGCACAAGGAGTCGCTGAAGATGAGCTACCTGATGCTGGCGCCGAAGGGGGAGGGCTGGCCGGAGCCGAGGCCGGAGCGGCTGTTCCGCATCGTGTCCGAGTCGCTCGAGGGCAAGGGTCGGCAGCGCTTCATCGGCTGCGGGCCCGAGGGCCGGGTGGGGCTGGCGATGCAGGAGAAGCACCGCACGGAGAAGAACGAGCGCTTCTTCAAGCTGCACCGGGGAGACGTCATCTCGGTGACGAACACGGAGGCGAAGGGAGACGGGCTCGGGCTGAACGACACCTCGGAGGTGAAGGTGGTGGCCTACGCGGGCCAGGGAGTCCCCCCGGCGCCCCCCTCCCCTCTCCCCCCGGGAGAGGGAAAGGGTGAGGGTAGCTGAACCCCGGGTTCCCCCTGGAAGAGGGCCCGAGCCACCAGGGCCCTACTTCAAGTCCTTCGCCAGCTCCTCGTACAGGTGGATGGCGCTGCGCACCGCCTTCTCGTAGTCACCCAGGTGCAGGCTCTCGTTCTCCGAGTGCGCGTTCGTGTACGGGTCCTCCACGCCGATGAGCAGCGCGGGCACGCCGCCCAGCTCCTTGGCGAAGGGCTCCACGAACGGAATCGACGCACCGCATCCAATGGCCACCGGCTCCGTGCCGTAGCCCTTGCGCAGCGCGCGGAACGCCGCCTGGAAGGCGGGGTGCGAAACATCCGTGAACCACGGGCCGGCGGGCGGGTCCTGCTTGATGTGAAGCTCCAGTCCCCAGGGCACCACCTTCTTCAGGTGCTCCACCAGCCGCCGCTGTACGTCCTGGGCATCCATGTCCGGCACGACGCGGATGCCCACGCGGGCCCAGGCCACGTCGCAGAGGATGTTGCGCGCGTCCTTGCGGCTGCTGGCCTGGATGGCGTTGATGGCCAGCGCGGGCTGCCGCCAGTTCATCTCCCACGGGTGGCGTCCGCCGAGCAGCTCCGCCCCCGGCACCATGCCCACCTGCTTCTTGAAGTACTCCGCGTCGCCCGGCAGCGACTGGATGCTCTGGCGCTCGGCCTCGCTCAGCGGACGCACCTGCTCGTAGATGCCCTCGATGGCGATGCTCCCGTCCGGGTTCGTCAGCGTCGCGAGCATCCGGCACAGCGCCATCACGGGGTCCGGCACCGGCCCGCCCCACATGCCCGAGTGCACCGCCTGCCGCAGCGCGCGCACCTCCACGTCCACCGTCACCAGTCCCCGCAGCGCGGTGGTGATGGACGGCAGCCCCGTCTCGAAGTTCGTCGTGTCCGTGAGCACGATGGCGTCCGCCTTCAGCAGCGCCTTGTGCTTCTGCAGGAACGTCCCGAGGTGTTCGCTGCCCACCTCTTCCTCGCCCTCGATGACGACCTTCACGTTGAGGGGCAGCTCGCCCGCGCCCTTCAGCCACGCGTCCACCGCGGACGTGTGCACCACGATGCCCGCCTTGTCGTCCGCCGAACCCCGGCCATACAGCCGGCCGTCCCGCACCTGCGGCTCGAACGGCGGGCTCTTCCAGGCCGCCTCGTCTCCCGCCGGCTGTACGTCATGGTGCGCATACAGCAGCAGCGTGGGTTTGCCGGGGGCCTTCAAAATCTCCCCATAGACATACGGATGCGCGCCTTCGATCTCCAGGAGCTGCACGTTTTCGAAGCCACGCGACTTCAACAGTCCCGCTGTCGCTTCCGCGCTCGCGCGCACGTGGGCCGGATCGAATCCGTCGAAAGACACACTGGGAATGCGGACCAACTGCTTCAAATCTTCGAGGTAGCTGTTCTTCTGCGCATCGAAATGGGCCAGGGCCTTGTCGGTGGACATGCTCCCTCCCTTACTTCAAAAGCAGGCGCGCCGTGCCGCGTCCGTCGACTTCCCGTCCATCATCTTTCACGCTGCGTTCATCGATGCACGGCCTTCCAGGTTGCGCGGGCATTCGAGCGCCATCCGGCTTATCATTCACGCACATGAGCCCCCCGACTCTCCTGCTGGTCGACGACGATCGCTTCGTCCGCAATCTCCTCAAGGACGCCATCCAAGAGAGTGGCCTCGAGGTGAGGCTCCTCGAGGCCTCGGATGGGCAGGAGGGGCTCGAGGTGGCGGCGCGCGAGCGTCCCGCGGTGATGCTGTTGGATCTCTTCATGCCCCGGCGCAGCGGCCTGGAGGTGCTGGCGGCCATGAAGGACTCGTCGCCGGACACGCGCGTCCTCATCATCAGCAGCATGGATGCCGAGCCCGTGGTGGAGCAGGCGATGTCCGCTGGGGCCGTGGGCTTCGTGGGCAAGCCCTTCCATCCGTTGGAAATCGCCCTGGCCGTCCGGCAGGCCCTGGCCCACTGATCCACGAGGTGACCGTGTCGACGAATTATTGGATCGGAGATTCCATCGGCCGCGTGCTGGGGCCCCTGACGCTCCAGTCGCTGCGTGAGCTGATCGGCTCGGGGCGGCTCAAGGCCGTCACCCGCGCCTCTCGTGACGGCTCCTCGTGGGAGCCCATCGAGCAGTTCAACGAGGTGAAGGATCTGCTGGGCGCGCTCAAGGCCAACCCGGCCGCCGAGGCCCAGCAAGCCGCGCGGCTGCGCCAGCAGTTGAGCCAGATGCAGGGGTTGCCCGCCCACCAGCTCTTCGGGGTGAAGGCGGACGCGCCGGTGGAGGAGCTGCGCGGTGCCTTCTTCCGCCTGGCGAAGCGCTACTCGCCGGAGCACCAGGGGGCGGACACGCACCCCGAGCTGCGCAAGGTGCACGCCGAGGTCTTCGAGCTGCTCTCGCGCCGCATGCGCGAGGCGGAGGCCCAGCAGGCGCCCGCGCGCGCGCCCAACGTGGCCCGCCCCGGCCAGCAGCAGCAGGGCGGCCCGGTGTACACCTACTCGGCCGATGAGTTCGTCGGGCTGCAGACGCGCAACGACCGGCTCCAGGTGAGCGTCAAGGTGAGCACGCGCACCGCGGGCATCTTCACGGACCACCGCATCATCAACCTCCAGTCCGGCGGCCTCTTCCTGCCCACCGACAAGCCGCTGAAGCTGGGCACGCGGGTGGAGCTGGTGCTCGACTTCGAGCAGCAGCAGAAGCAGATCAAGCTGCGCAGCTCCGTCATCTGGGAGTACACGCTGGATGACGGCAAGCAGCCGCGCGGTTATGGCCTGGGCCTGGCGGATCTCCGAGCGGAGGAGCGCTCGTTCATCGACGAGTTCCTCCGTGGCAACCGCACCGGAGCGCCTACAACAAGCCGCTGAGGAAGATGGCGGCCAGCAGCACGTAGCCGGCCGCCACCACCACCACCGCCTTCAGTTCCAGCTCGTCCGGACCCATCGCATTGGCGAAGCGCATGTGCATTTCCCCTGTCTTGCCCTACGCTCTGATCTACGGAGCAAGGCGGGAGTGATTGCATCCGGGAGGAAATGAAGTGTCCGACATGGCGGAGTACCGTCCGCTCGAGGGGCTGCCTGCTCCGGTCCTGGTGGTGCGCGACAACCACGTGGTCTACGCCAACGCGGCGTTGCTGACGTTGCTGGGCATCGGCCTGGAGGAAGTGCGCGCCACCGAGCTGCTGAAGCTGCTGGCCCGCTACGCGCCCGAGGATCAGTCGTGGTTGGAGCCGCTGCACGCGGAGGCCGCGCGCGGGCAGGGATTTCCCGACACGGTCTGGGTCCGCGTGCGCGGGGCGGGAGGCGAGGAGCGGACCTGGTGCATGCGCCGGGGCGCCGGGCCGCGGCCCGAGGACCTGCTGCTGATGCTGTTTGACGCCGAGGGCGAGGCCAGCACGCGGCGGCTCACCGAGGCGCTGGTGCAGACGGCGGGCGAGCTGATGCGCTGCCGCGACGAGCAGGCCGTGCTGGAGACGGCGGTGGAGGCCATCCACCAGCAGGGTTTCTTCGTGACGGTCATGCTGCTCGATGGGGAGACACTCCTCCATGGGCCGATGCGGCAGGACCCCGCCCAGGTAGCCGCCGCCGAGTTGCTCTACGGGCAACCCATCCAACAGGTGCGCTTTCCCCGCTCCACCGTGCCCCACCTGGAGGAGGTGCTCACGCGGCGCAAGGCGGCCTTCCACCAGGATTTCCTGCGGGCCCTGGAGAACTTCCACCCCTCGGAGCTGCTGGCGAGGATGCGGAGGGACCACCCCGTCGTCCGGGCCCTGGACGCGCCCATCTTCGTGGAGGGAGAGCCCTTCGGGGTGCTGTCCGTGCAGGGCGAGGCGCTGACGCCCACGAGCGCGGCCACGCTGGAGCTGTTCGCGCGGCAGGTGGGCGGGGCGCTGGAGAACGTGCGCCACCACCGGCTCGCCGCCTCGCGGCTGGCCGAGCTGTCGCGGCTGCAGTCGGAGCTGGTGGCGCAGGAGCGGCTGACGGTGCTCGGCGAGGCCGCGGGCGTGGTGGCCCACGAGGTGCGCAACCCGCTGGGCTCCATCCTCAACGCGGTGGCGGTGCTCAAGCGGGACAAGCTGGGCCCTGTCGGCGCCAGCGCGGTGGAGATGTTGGAGGAGGAGGCCACGCGGCTGGATGCGATGGTGCGCGACCTGCTGGACGTGGTGCGCCCGCTGGAGCCCCGGCCGCGTCCGCTGCACGCGGGCGAGCTGGCCCGGCGCACGCTGGAAGCTCTTCCACGAGCGGCGCCAGCTCGGCACCGTGCGGGTGACGGTGGACGAGGTGCCTGGTCTGCCCATGATTCACGCGGACGAGACCCTGTTGCAGCTCGCGCTGGAGAACCTGTTGCGCAACGCGGTGCAGGCCTCGCCCACGGGAGGGCTGGTGCACGTGGCGCTGGGGAGCGTGCCCGGGGGCATCTGCCTCACCGTGGAGGACCAGGGCCCCGGCGTCTCGGCGGGGGATGCCCACCGCATCTTCGAGCCCTTCTTCACCACGCGCACCACGGGCACGGGCCTGGGCCTCGCGGTGGTGCGGCGGGTGGTGAACGCCCACGGGGGCACGGTGTCGGTGGGCCAGCGGCACGGCGGCGGCGCTCGCTTCGAGCTGCGGCTGCCGCTCCAACTGGAGCCGCGGCCCCTTCCGCCCACGCGTTAGAGCGTGCTCACCAGGAGGCGGCAGCGCAGGCCGCCGTTGCGCACCGGGAGGTTGCGCCCCTCGGGCAGCCCCAGCGCGCGGAGGAGGCCCGCGTCGTCCGGGAGCAGCACCGCGGCGCGCCAGCCCTTGAAGGCCCGCCGGAAGGTGGCCCCCATCGCCCGGTACAACCCCGGCAGGTCCTCCGCCTCCCCCACCCGCTTGCCGTAGGGGGGATTGGCCACCACCAACCCGGGCCCGAGCCCCGCCGGCGCCACCAGCGTGCGCACGTCCTGGCGCTCCAGCGTGAGCGTCACCCCGGCCCGCCGGGCGTTGCGCCGCGCCGTGCCCAGCGAGCCCGCGTTGAGGTCGTGGCCCCTCAGCGCCGAGCGCGGCGAGGGCAGCGCCTCCACCTCCGCCCTGGCCTTGCGTGCACTCCAGTCCGCCGCGTCGAAGCCGGGGAAGCGCTCGAAGGCGAACACACGCTGGAGCCCCGGCGCCCGCCGCTGGGACATCCACGCGCCCTCGATGAGGAAGGTGCCCGAGCCGCACATCGGGTCCACCAGGGGCTCCACCCCGTCATACCCGGCCAGCACCAGGATGCCCGCGGCGAGCGTCTCGCGCAGGGGCGCCCGGCTCACCTCCTGCCGGTACCCGCGCCGGTGCAGCGGCTCACCACTGGTGTCCGCGCTCACCGTGCACGTGTCGCCCTCCACCCGGACCAGCAGGGTGAGGCCCTCGGAGGACTCCTCGTCCAGCGGGCCCGCGCGCTCCACCGAGGGCAACCCCCAGGCCCGCGCCGCGGCGGCCAGCACCGCGTCCGGCCCCTTGAAGGGCGCGCGGTGCAACACCACCGAGAGCCTCGGCGCCGTCCGCCTGTCCCACACGGTGTCCAGGGGCAGCCCCGCCAGGCCCTTGGCGAGCGCCCCGGGGTCCGCCGCGGAGAAGCGCCCCAGCCGCAACCATACGCGGCTCGCCGTGCGCAGGCGCAGGTTGGCCTCCTGGTGCAGCCCTGGCGCGCCCGTGAGCTCCGCCCCGCCCTCCACCGGACGGGACGAGAAACCCAGGGCCTCGGCCTCGGCGTGCACGGCGGGCTCCAGCCCCGGCAGCGCCGGGACGAAGACGTGCTCCCTCTGTTGGACGTTCGTCACCTGAAACGGCATTGTCCGCGGCTGACGCCCGGCCGCAATGCTTTCCTCGATGGAACGTCCACCGGGCTGGTAGGGAGGAAGCCATGAGCGCAGCCGTGACGACCGCCCGGAACCGCCCCAAGGAGTACGAGGTGACGGTGACCGAGGTGCGCCTGGAGACGCACGACACCGCCACCCTCTCCCTGGACTTCGGCCCGGAGCGCCCCGAGTACAAGGCCGGCCAGTTCCTCAACCTGGACCCGCACCAGTTCCCCGCGCTGGGCCGCTTCGCCGCCTACCTCCAGGAGCACAAGGGCCGCAAGGAGCCCGCGCGCTCGTACTCGCTGGCCTCCGCGCCGCACGAGCCCCTGGTGGCCATCACCGTGAAGGACGAGGACTACATCCCCGGCTTCACCCGCTACCCGCCCCTGCTCTCGCCCTACCTCGTCCACGCGCCCCTCACCGGCTCGCGCATGAAGGTGCTGGGCTTCATGGGGCCCTACGTGCTGCCGGATGACATCGAGGAGCGCACGGACCACCTCATCCACGTCGTGGCCGGCTCCGGCGCGGTGCCCAACTTCTCCATCATCAAGGACGCCCTGCACCGGGGCCTCAAGCCGCGCCACACCGTCATCTGCTCCAACAAGACGTGGGGCGACATCCTCTACCGCGAGTCCTTCGAGGCGCTCGAGCGCGCGCACCCGGACAAGCTGCGCGTGGTGCACACCCTCACCCGGGAGATGGACGAGTCGCGCTACGGCCCGGGCGTGCGCAAGGGCCGCATCAACGAGGCCCTGCTGGAGGAGCTCATCCCGGACCGGGCCACGTGCCTCGTCTACGTGTGCGGCCCGGCGATTACCCCGTGGGACCGGCGCAAGGCGCTGGAGACGCGCACCCCGGCCACCCCGCGCTTCATGGAGACGGTGCTCGGCCACCTCCACACCATGGGCCTCGAGGACAAGCGGATCAAACGGGAGTCGTACGGGTAGCGGCGGGGAGCAGGAGCCTTCAACCCGGCATGCAGTACCAGGGATCGTCCGGATAGTGCTGCCCACAGGTCAGCCCTGGCCCGCAGGTCTCGGGAGATTGAGGCTCGCAGGGCTTGCGGCACCCGTAGTCGTGGCAGAAGTACCCGGTGGGACAAGAGGCATCCTTGTCACAGATTCGCCTGCATTCCGTCCGCAGCTCCCAAGGACGCTGCGGAGGTTCGAGCAACTGGCAGAGATGCTTCTCAGGACACGGAACCTTCCGGCAGTCCTCACCCTGCATCCGGGCACAAACAGAAGCGCCATTTCCACGTGAAATGCACTTCAGTCCATCAGGGCAGGGGCGGCCCTTGCAGGTGGGTAGACACGAGGGAGGCCCTTGTCGGCCCTCCGCGCAGAAGAAACCGTCAGGGCAGCTGGACGGGTCATCCAACTGGCATGGACGGCCGCACCGCCCCTGACAAAGCAGACCCTGCTCACAGCCATCGCGCTGGACCGCGGGAAGCACCATGCAGCGCTCCCCCTCCTTCCTCTGTCCTACCAACGCGCAGGTGCGAACAATCGCTCTTCCATCAACGGTCTTGAAGGGCATGCAAGAAAAGCCCTCGTCACAGTCCTGGTCTGTTTCGCATGTGCTGTCCACGCACATATGAAGCGACGAAGCCCTCTTGACGAGACACCCCAGCGGTGGCTCGCAGTCCACGTCCGCACGGCAGTCTCTGCGGTAGGTCAGCAGGGATTGCCGGACATCGGGAGACAGTACCGGAATGGGCCTCGCCCCCTGCCGCTCGCCAGAGATCGTCCGCGGCATGGCAGTGGAGAGCAGCCATGCAAGTGGAAGCAGGAGAAGCGTACAGGCCAAGGAAACCAGGAGCACGCGCCGCAGCATGGGTCGTCCCATCAAGACTCAACCACCTACCACTCCTCTTCGAGCTCATCAGGAAGAGGACACTGCTCAGGACAATCTCCTGAATGGTCGACCGCAGAGCCACAGCGCAGCACCCATTGTTCGTCCGTCAAGGGGCACGACCTGTGAATCAATGCCTCTTTGAGGATGTTCTTGTGGAAGGTCTTCTGCACATAACCTTCCTTTCCCCAGGTGGACGGGCAGGCCGTCCCGAGGAAGAGCAACGGCATCACGGTCAGACGCACGGAACGAGGCCACATCTCAGCATGGCCGCTCCTCTCGGACAACGGCCTCCTCCGCGCCGCATGACCTGCTAGGTTCACTCGCCGGAGGAACTTCCCGAGTGACCCTGGCCCTTCCGCGCCGAGCCCTGTGTCTGCTGCCCCTGATGGGCGCCGCTTCCGCCGCGGCCCAGCCGCTTCCGCTCTCCAGCCCCGAGTTGAAGGCCCGGCACCTGGTGCTCCCCGACAGCACCCGCGCACCGGTGCCAACGGTGCGCATCGCCCCCGGCTACGACACGGTGCTGGAGTTCGATGCGCCGCTCGATCCGGACTCGCTCGCCCTGGAAGGGCGGGAGGAGCGCTTCGCACTGGTGGAGCCCACGACACGGCTCGTGGTGCTGCGGCCGGCGCTCCCTCTGCACGAGGACGCGCCCCTGCTGCTGAAGGTGGGCTTCGCGGATGGCCTGCCGCCCACCCACGCCACGCTCGCGCTCGTCCCTGCGACACGAGAGGTGGATGTCCAGGTGCGCGTCATCCGCCAGCCGCGCTCGGTCGCGGCGCTGGAGTCCAGGCTCGAGGAGGTGCTCGCCCGCTGCGAGGCGGGCAGCTTCGTCAAGCTCGCGCTCTCGGGGGAGCTGCGCATGGGCGTGACGTGGCAGCATCTGGAGGCAGCCGCATCTTCGCGGAGTGAAGTGCGGCTGGCTGAACAGGATGTCTACCGGACGCGCGCGCGTACCGTGGTGGTCGCGACGCTCCGACTTTCCCCGGAGGCCCGCCCCTGGCTCCCCGGTGAGGCCCGGCTGCTGGACGCGGCGGGCCGCGAGGTGCGGCGGCTGCCCGTGTGGATGGACGGAACGCGGCTGCAGCCGGGAGAGGTCCGTGCCCTCGCCGTGGAGTTGGAGCGGCCCGCGGAGCACACGGACCCGCTCTGGAACCTGGAGCTGCGCGAAAGGGACGGCGAGCGCGGCGTCTCCCTCCTCCCCTTCGAGCCCTGAGGTGCCCCATGTACGAAACAACCCCGATCCTCCGGCCCGAGTCCCTGCCAGCAGGCACGGAGGTGGGCCACTGGCGCGTGGTGGAGAAGCTGGGCGTGGGCGGATACGGCGCCGCCTACGAGGTGGAGGACATCCATCACCCCGGCGCCAAGCTGGCCCTCAAGCTGGCCCTGCGCCCCGGAGACGCCCGCGCCGGGCGGGAGGTGGTGTTGTTGATGGACAAGGCCGTCCACCCCAACGTGGTGCGCATCCATGGCCACGGGCGCTGGCCGGACCCGGTCGAGGGCCACACCTACCACGTCATGGACCTGGTGCCCGGCCTCGCCCTGGACGTGTACACCGAGACGCTCAACCCCTCGTTCCTCCGGTTCGCCGAAGTGGGGGCGAAGCTGGCCCTGGCGTTGGGAGAAGCTCCACACCCGGGGCGTGGTGCACCGGGATGTGAAGCCCGAGAACATCCTCATCCGCGAGCCGGATGGAGAGCCCGTGCTGGTGGATTTCGGTATCGGCGTCTACGAGGGCGCGAGCCCGCTGACCCCCACGTCCCTGCCTCCGGGCACGGCGCACCTGCGCAGTCCCGAGGCCATGCGCTTCTGGATGCAGCGGGGCCAGCAGTCCGGCGAGCCGTACCAGGCGGGCGCCGCGGATGACCTGTACGCGCTGGGCGTGAGCCTGTACCGCGCGGTGACGGGGCACTACCCCTTCAATCCCGAGCTACCGGCGGACTTCCTGGCGGTGACGATCGCGCACCACCGGGCGCACGCGCCCCGGGACTTCAACCGCCGGGTGCCCAGGGTGCTGAGCGACGTGCTGATGCGCATGCTGGCGAAGGACCCGAAGGAGCGCTACCGCGACGGCGCCGGGGTGCACGAGGCGCTGACGGCGGCGGCGGCCTTCGGCAAGCGCGGAGAATGGGAGGCGAGCCTCTTCGAATGGGAGCCCGTCCCGGCGGCCAGGGAGGGCGAGACTCCCGGGCGGCGCATCCGCCGTCCAGCCTTCCCCACCCGGCCCCTGACCGCCACCAGCCCGCGGTTCATGCTCCTCGCGAGTGCCCTGTCCGCCGGGCGCCGGGGAAGAGGGCCACGGGCCGGAGAGCCCACGCCCATGCCGGGCCGCCGGGGACGCGGCCGGGCCATTCAGGTGGGGGGACTGGCGCTGGGACTCGGCCTCGCGCTGACGGGCCTCTGGGCAGTGGCCCGTCACGCCTCCAGTTCCCCGTCCACCCCGGAGCTGTCACGGTCCACGCCGTCCTCCTCCGAGCTCCTCCCGCCCGGGAGCGGCGAAGTGGCGCGGGCACTGGAACTCCCCGATGCTGGGTCGGCCGCGGCTCCACTACCTCTGGAGTCAGCCCCCGCGGCTGCCTCCCCCAGGAAGGCACGAGCCACGAAAGGTGCCCCCTTGAAGAAGCTCCCGCAGACAACGCCCAGCGAGCCCCCGCGGCAGCTCCCTGGCTCCCCGGGCAGAGCGCTCGGCACCACCGCCTTGTGCGTGGGCCTGGCCTGCGCCGGTGCCCAACTACGCCCCGCCGAGATGGACTGCCCCGCCGAAGCGCGCGCCGCGATGGAGGCGCTCGACCAGCCCTGGGGAATGACCCTGAACGTCTTCATCGACAGCCAGCAGGACGAGTGGGGCCCGCCTCCCCGCGTCCGCTCCGGTCCCATTACCAGCAGGGTGCAGCGCGGTTTTGGACGGCTGACCGAGGGGACGCTGCTCTTCGGCGAGCTCTTCACCGAAGGCACGAACGTTTATGGCCGGTACGACCGGGCCCAGACGCCCGACGGCAAGACGTACCCCGTCTGCTTCACCCTGGGAAACAACGAGGAGGACGGACTGAAGAAGGGCCCGGACTCCCGGCCGGGTGCCGTCGCCCTTCCCTATTATGCCCCCATCACCGCCGTGAAGCGCTTCGTCTTCAAGGAGCCGCCCACGCCGGAGAAATAGGCGCGGGCGCGCGCGTCAATGGGAGGGGTCTTCGTCGTCGTCGTCCGGCTCGGGTATGTCCCGGGCCGCGGCCACCCGTTTCGCCAGTTGCCGATCCCGCTCGTCATACCGGGCCTGCAAGTCCGCCTCCCGTTGGGCCCGCTCCTGCTCGCGGCGGGCCACGAGGTCATTGCCCTTCTGCATGAAGTCCGCGAGCACCGGCCAGTGCTCCCGGCAGAACGCCAGTTCCCTCTCGGGGATGGGCGCGAGCGACAACAGCGTCATGTAGACGAAATCGGTATTGCGCTCGGGGTCCACCTTCCACTGCGCGAAGGCCCGGAACAGCCGGAGCCGGACGCACAAGCGCCCGTCGGCCATCAGCAGCGGCCAGCAGTCCTCCATCATCTTCAACGCCGCGCCCAGATGCCCTTCCCGGCAGAGGATGGCGATCTCGGGCAGCAGCAGGAAGGTGACCCGCCCACCAAAGCGCTCGTGGGCCTCGCCGAGCCAGTGTCTGGCCCGCGAGGTCTCTCCCAGCATGGCCAGGCACAGCGCGAGGTGCCCGGGCAGGGCGACCTCATCCAGCCCCATCGCGCGCGGCAGCCGCCGCGCCATGAGTGGCTCCAACATGGCCGCGGCATCCGCGTACCTGCCCTGTTGCATGCGGCTGACTCCCACTCCCGCCAGCGCCGCCGTCCGGCGGGTTCCATACGCGCCTCGGGCCGCCCTCTGGAAGCGCTCCTCCGCCTGCTGGAGCCCACCCGTGCCCAGCAAGTCGCAGGCCTGGCGGTAGGACCGGGTCCAGCGGCTGCGGTGCAGGAGCACCAGTATCGCGGCGGCGCACGGCAGCGCCCCCAGCATGAGCACGGACAGGACAGGGCGCACGGGCAGAAACCATTCCATGAGGGGCTCCAGGTTGACGGCGGAGGTCTGGTGCCCCACCCTACCGCGAACGTCACCCCAGGTCACGCATCAGGGCCAGGCGCAACGGGCTCGGAGCCCGTCGCGCTCAGTCGGAGCCCATCCCGCTCAGGGAGGAGTGGGAAGCGTCCGCGGCGTGGGCTCCACGCCCAGCACCCGCGCCAGCTTGGGCCGCACCCCGAAGGAGCCCAGCAGCGACTCCAGCTTCACGCGCGCCTGCCGGTTCTCCCGGTGCACGCGCCGGCCGAGAATCAGCTCGTTCTTCAGCGAGTGCTCCCAGCCCGTCAGCTCCGTCACCGTCACCTGGTAGCCGAAGGCCTCCAGCGTCAGCGCGCGGATGACGTTGGTGAGGTGGCTGCCGAACTCCCGCCGGTGCCAGGCGTGCTGGTAGAGCAGCGCCAGCGTCGGCTCCACGGCCTGCTTGCTCTCCTTGAGCTGCTGGGCCACCTCGGCCTGGCAGCACGGCACCACCGCCACGTGGTCCGCGCCCTTCTGGATGGCCACCGCCAGCGCGTCGTCCGTCGCCGTGTCGCACGCGTGCAGCGCCATGAGCACGTGGACGCGCTCGGGCCACTGCGCCGCGTCCAGGTGCGCCGTCTGGAACTGCATCCGCCCGAAGCCCAGCCGCCCGGCCCGCTCCTGCGCCCGCTGCGTCAGCTCCGGCCGCCCCTCGACGCTCAGCAGCGTGCCCGCCTCGGCGTCCTTGAGGAACAGCTCGTAGAGGATGAAGCCCAGGTACGCGTTGCCGCTGCCCGCGTCCACCACCACGGGCGCTTCATGGCGCGTCTGCACGTCCTCCATGGCCGGCCGCAACAGGCCCACCAGGTGGTTGACCTGCTTGAGCTTGCGCAGGGCGTCCGCGTTGAGGTTGCCCTCGCGCGTGAGCAGGTGCAGCTCCCGCAGGAGCTCCTTGGACTGGTCCGGCAGCAGCTCCCGCCGGACCTGCTGGCCTTTGACCTGCCGCCTCAGACGGACACCACTTCGGTGACCTCGGGGACGAGCTCCCGCAGCCGCGTCTCGATTCCCATCTTCAAGGTCGCCGTGGACGAGGGGCAGCCCGCGCAGGCGCCCTTCATGTGCAGGTAGACGATGCCTTCCTCGTAGCGGTCCAGGGTGATGTCGCCACCGTCCTGGGCCACGGCCGGGCGGATCTCCGCGTCCAGGATGTCCTGGATGCGCGCCTCCACCGAGCCGCCCTCGGCCGCCGTCGTCCGCGCCGCCGCCAGGGCCTCCTCGTTCACCGAGGGCAGCCCCGCCGTCAGGTGCTCGTCCAGCGTGGCCATCACCGCGTCATTCAGTTCGTCCCACTCGCCCTCGTCCCCCTTGGTGACGGTGACGAAGTTGCTGCCCACCATCACCGCCGCCACGCCCTTGATGTTCATGAGCTTGAGCGCCAGCGGCGACTTCTCCTCCGCCGCCTGCTTGCTCGTGATGTTCACCGCACCGGACGACACGAGCCGCCGATCCACCACGTACTTCAGCGTGCTGGGGTTGGGCGTCCACTCGAGCTGGATGTTCACCGACATGTGGAAATCTCTCCTGTGCCCTTCCTCTAAGCCGCCCGCCCGCCCGTGGCAACCGCGAGCAGGGGGGGTGAGGCCCCTCCTGGATTGATTTATCGGACAATCATATTTTTACCGGACTTCAGTGGATGACCGTTCAGGCATGCTAAGCTGAGAGAACGGTTGGGTATCCAACCGGGGGAGAGGTCCCATGGAGAGCTCGAGTCTGCTGGCGCAGACCTCCAGATTGGCAGCACAGCCGCGCATCCCGTCGAGCGTCTTCGAGGGGCTGTTCGTCCGGGGGTTGGAGCCGAACACCCAGTTGGCCCGGGCCCTGGTGGCCGAGGGGTACGAGCCGAAGTGCCCCGAGGTGGACTACCCGGTGCAGGTGTGGAAGCGGTGCGTGGCGCTGGCGAGGGACATGGCCTACGCGGAGCTGAGCGACGCGGAGGCCTACCGCATCCTCGGCCGCAAGCTGACCGAGGGTTTCTCCAACACGCTGGTGGGCCGGGTGGCCGCGGTGGCGCTGCCCATGATTGGCGCGGCGCGCGTGGTGGAGCGGCTGCCACGCTACCTGGCGATGATGGGGCGGCCGGACCTGGACGTGCAGCTCGTGCCGGTGGGCGAGCGCGCCCGGCGCATCACCATCCCCGACATGCACAACCGCCCGGAGTTCATCGCCGGGGCGCTCGAGGTGGCCCTGGAGCGGGCCCACGTGCAGCCCATCGTCAGCGTGGAGGATCGCTCGCACCTGGGCTTCCGCCTCCTCGTGCGCTGGTAGGAGGAGACACGCCATGGCCTATCCCCCTCGGCTGGCCCACCTGGCCACGCGCCCGGTGGTGGTGGCGAAGCTGATGCCCACCTACGCGCGCGCCCACAACATCGACGAGGACGAGGCCTCTCAACGGCTCTCCTCCGCCCTCCAGGGCCGGCTGCTGCCCTCGCTGCTGGAGGAGGCGTGGACGGCCATGCGGGGCAAGTCCAAGCGGCTCGACGACGAGGGCCTGCTGGAAAAGGTGGCCACCACGTTGAAGGACCGGCCCACGCGGCCCGGACGGGTGGCGGAGCTGAACCCCGCGTGGAGTGCCTTCCTGGTGCTCGCGGACCTGGAGGCCGGCACCGCCAGCGAGGCCGCGCGCCGGGTGATGGAGTCGCCCGAGGGCCGGCAGCGCGCCCAGGCCGGGCTGGCCGAGGTGGGCCGCTTCCTCGCCGCCGAGCTCACCCGGGGCAAGTAGGCGGCGAAGGTGTCCACCTGTTGGACACCTTTTGGAAGAGCGCGCCCGGAGCGGGCTGGCGGGTCCACGGCCCGGCCGTTATAGGCTGCCGCCGCTCGACGATGTCCGACCCGCTGCCGCCCACCCTGCGCATCCATCGCGCCATCACCGAGGTTCCCCGGGGAGCCTGGGACGCGCTGCTCGACGACGCGGGCCGGCCCTTCCTGGAGTGGGCCTTCCTCGCGGCGCTGGAGGAGAGTGGCAGCGTGGGGCCGCATGTGGGCTGGCATCCCCACCACCTCACGCTGTGGCGGGGCTCGCGGCTGGTGGCGGCGGCGCCCGCGTACCTCAAGGACGACAGCCACGGCGAGTTCGTCGCCGACGGCGCCTGGGCCACCGCCGCCGAGCGGATGGGCGTGCGCTACTACCCCAAGCTGGTCCTGGCGGTGCCCTTCACCCCCGTCACCGGCCGCCGGCTGCTGGTGGCGCCCGGAGAGGACCGGACGGCCCGGGAGGCGGAGCTGGCCCGCGTGGCCCTGGAGTACGCCCGCTCCCAGGGCTTCTCCAGCGTCCACGTCCTCTTCCCCACCGAGGCCGAGACCCGGGCCCTGGAGGCCGCCGGCTACGCGGTGCGCCTGGGGGTGCAGTACCAGTGGCGCAATACGGGCTACGGCTCCTTCGAGGACTTCCTCGGCCGCTTCCACACCCGGCGGCGCAACCAGCTCCGCCGGGAGCTGCGGGCCCCGGCCGCCCAGGGCCTCACCCTGCGCACCCTCCGGGGCGGCGAGCTGGCCGGAGTGGACCCGGACGACCTCTACCGCCTGTATGCCTCCACGGGGGACAAGTACTCATGGGGGGGGCGCTCCCTCACCCGGGACTTCTTCGCGCGGATGCTGTCCACCTTCTCCCACGCCTGCGAGGTGGTGGAGGCCCGCCGGGAGGGCCGGCTGATGGCGGGGGCCTTCAACCTGGTGGGCCCCCGGGCGCTCTACGGCCGTTACTGGGGCTGCTTGGAGGAGCACCCCTTCCTCCACTTCAACGTGTGCCTCTACCACCCGGTGGCCGACGCCATCGCCCGGGGACTGGAGCGCTTCGAGCCGGGGGCGGGGGGGAGCACAAGCTCACCCGGGGTTTCGAGCCGAGCCTCACCTGGAGTGCTCACTTGCTCTTCCACCCGGGGGTCGACCGGGCTGTACGATCCTTCCTGGAGCACGAACGGGCGGCCGTGCTGGCTGGCCTGCCCCGGTGGCGGGCCGAAACAGGATTCAAGCGGGGGCCGTTGGTGCCCCCTACTCGTTAGAGGGAGACCATGTCCCGAGAGAAGTACGACCCGGATTCCAACGTTGTCACGGAGACGGTACCGCAGAAGAAACTCAAGCGGCCCACGCTCTACAAGGTACTGCTGCACAACGACAACTACACGACCCGGGAGTTCGTGGTGGCCGTCCTGAAGGAGGTCTTCCACAAATCCGAGACGGACGCCGTGCAGATCATGCTGCACGTTCATTACAACGGAGTTGGCGTGGCGGGCGTTTATACGTTCGAGGTCGCCGAGACGAAGATACGGACCGTGGAGGCGGCGGCGCGGGAGAATGGCTTCCCGCTGCGCCTCTCGATGGAACCAGAGGAAGGTTGAGACCGTGGCAGGACCGCTGATTGCCAAGGCATTGCAGGACAGCTTCCGGAACGCGCTGGACGAGGCGAGCCGGATGCGACACGAGTACCTGACGCTCGAGCACCTGTTGCTCGCGCTCACCAAGGACACCCGCACCCGCGAAGTGCTCAAGGGCTGCGGGGCCAACGTCAAGCGTCTCCAGGAGCGCCTGGAGAACTTCCTGGAGGAGACCGTCGAGCGGCTCCCCGAGGGTGTGGAGGCCGAACCCCAGCAGACCATCGGCGTGGAGCGCGTGCTGCACCGCGCGGCCATGCACGCCCTGTCCGCCGAGCAGAAGTTCATCGACGGCGGGGACATCCTCGTGGCGCTCTTCCGCGAGGAGGAGAGCCAGGCCCTCTACCTCCTGCAGGAGGAGGGGCTCACCCGGTTGGATCTGCTCAACTTCATCTCCCACGGCATCTCCAAGGACGGCGCCTCGCCCTCCGAGGGAGCCGGCGACGGCGCCCCGCGCGCGGGCGGCATGCCCGCGGGGGATGACGAGGAGGGTGAGGGAGGCCCCCGCAAGAGTCCGCTGGAGGCCTACACCACCAACCTCAACGAAGAGGCGAAGCTGGGGCGCATTGATCCGCTCATCGGGCGGCAGAAGGAGCTGGAGCGCACCATCCAGGTGCTGTGCCGGCGCCGGAAGAATAACCCGCTCTACGTGGGCGAGACGGGCGTGGGCAAGACGGCCATCGCCGAGGGCCTCGCGCTGCACATCCACGAGGGCAAGGTGCCCGCGGTGCTGAAGAACTCGGTCATCTTCTCGCTGGACATGGGCGCGCTGCTGGCGGGCACCAAGTTCCGCGGGCAGTTCGAGGAGCGCCTCAAGGGCGTGCTCAAGGCGCTGCAGGAGCACCCGGACGCCATCCTCTTCATCGATGAAATCCACACCATCGTCGGTGCGGGGGCCACCAGCGGCGGCTCCATGGATGCGTCCAACCTGCTCAAGCCCGCGCTGGCCAGCGGCAGGCTGCGGTGCATCGGCTCGACGACGTACCAGGAGTTCAAGGCGTCCTTCGAGCGGGACCGGGCCCTGTCGCGGCGCTTCCAGAAGATTGAAGTCGGCGAGCCGAGCGTGGAGGACACCATCCTCATCCTCGAGGGACTCAAGAGCCGCTACGAGGACCACCACGGGGTGAAGTACGACACGGAGGCCCTGCGGGCGTCGGCGGAGCTGAGCGCCAAGCACATCAACGACCGCTTCCTGCCGGACAAGGCCATCGACGTGGTGGACGAGACGGGCGCGGCCGAGCGGCTCAAGCCCGAGGGCCAGCGCACCGGGAAGGTGACGGTGGCGGACGTGGAGACCGTCATCTCGAAGATGGCGCGGATTCCGGCCAAGAGCGTGTCCGCCAGCGAGGGCGTGCAGCTCAAGAACCTGGAGCCGGAGCTCAACAAGGTCATCTTCGGGCAGGAGACGGCCATCAAGTCGGTGGTGGACGCCATCAAGCTGGCGCGCAGCGGCCTGCGCGCGCCGGAGAAGCCGATTGGCAGCTTCCTCTTCTCGGGCCCCACGGGCGTGGGCAAGACGGAGCTGGCCAAGCAGCTCGCGGCGGTGTTGGGCGTGGAGTTCCTGCGCTTCGACATGAGCGAGTACTCGGAGAAGCACACGGTGAGCCGGCTCATCGGCGCGCCTCCGGGCTACGTGGGCTTCGACCAGGGCGGCCTGCTCACCGATGCCATCCGCAAGCACCCCTACGCGGTGCTGGTGCTGGACGAGATTGAAAAGGCCCACCCGGACCTCTTCAACATCCTGCTCCAGGTGATGGACCACGCGACGTTGACGGACAACAACGGCCGCAAGGCGGACTTCCGCAACATCATCCTCATCCTCACCACGAACGCGGGAGCGAGGGAGATGAGCACCAAGTCCATCGGCTTCGGGGACACGCAGGCGCCGGCGGACGCGAAGCGCGCGAAGAAGGCGATTGAGAACACCTTCACGCCGGAGTTCCGCAACCGCCTGGACGGGTGGGTGCTCTTCTCCGGACTGCCGCCCGAGGTCATCCTCAAGGTGGTGGACAAGGAAGTGGGCCTGCTCCAGAAGATGCTCACGGAGAAGAACGTGAAGCTGGAGCTGACGCCCGCGGCGAGGGCATGGCTGGCGGAGAATGGGTACGACCCGGCCTTCGGAGCGCGGCCGATGGCGCGGCTGGTGGACAACTCGCTCAAGAAGCCGCTGGCCGAGGCCCTGCTGTTCGGCGAGCTGGCGAGCGGAGGCATCGCGCGCTTCGACGTGGAGGGCGAGGGCCTGAAGCTCAAGGCCCTGCCCGCTCCGGCGCCCGCCCCCGCGGCGTAGAAGCGAAACCCTCACCCCGACCCTCTCCCAAAGGGAGAGGGAGCCGGGAAACGACAAGGGCCAGGTCGGAGGGTCTCCCCTCCCCTGGCCCTTCGTCTTTGCCACGAGTGGCGGACTACTGAACCCGGTAGGTCTTCACCGCGCTGCTGAGCTGGTCGGCGATGATCTGCAGGGTGGTGGCGGCCTCACCGGTGGCGCCGATGCGCGACACGGTCTCGTCCATCATCTTGGACAGGTCGCTCACGGCGGTGGTGATCTGGTTGATGCCCACGTTCTGCTGGCCGACGGCGGCGGCGATCTGCCGGACGGCGGCGGCGTTGTCCTGGATGATGGAGGACAGCTCGCGCAGGTTCTTGCCGTAGGTGCGCACCTGCTCCAGGCCCGCCTCCATGCGCTGCGAGCCGCGCTCGGTGATGCGCACGGCCATGGCCACCGAGTTGCCGATATCGTCCAGCAGCTCGCGCACGCGGTCCGTGGACTCGATGGACTGGTCGGCCAGGGCGCGGATTTCACGGGCCACGACGCCGAAGCCCTTGCCGTGCTCGCCGGAGCGGACGGCCTCGATGGCGGCGTTGAGCGCCAGCATGTTGGACTGGTCGGCCAGGTCCTTCACCGTCTGGGTGATGCTGCCGATCTGCACCGTGCGCTCGCCCAGCTCGAGGATCTTCTGGGCGATCTCCTGCACCTGGGTGCGGATGTCGTTGAGGCCCACGAGCGTCTGCTCCAGGGCGGCCTCGCCGGCGCGGCTCAGCTCGTCGGCGCGCTCGGCCACGGAGAGCACCGAGTCGGCCTTCTGGGCGGCCAGGAGACTCGTCTGGCGGATCTCCTGGGCGGTGACCTGCGTCTCCTGGAGGGCGGAGGCCTGGCGGGAGACCGTCTGCGACTGCTCGGCGGCGGAGGTGTTGAGCTGCTCGGTGGAGGCGTTGAGGGCCTCGGCGGCCTGCTGGAGGTTCTGCGTCACCGAGCGCAGGCGCTCCACCATCTGCGCGAAGGAGCGGGCGAGCATGCCCACCTCGCCCGAGGCGGACACCTTGATGGGACGGGTGAGATCGCCGGACTCGACGATGTGGGCGGCCACGGAGGCCAGCTCACGCAGCGGGGCCGCGACGGAGCGGCTCAGGAAGGTGGCCGCCGCGACGCACAGGCCGATGATGAGCAGCCCCAGGGGCAGCATGTACACCCCCAGAGAGGACTGGGCGCCGATGGAGCCGTGCTTGATGCCCACGTGCACCACGCTGCCCATGCCGCCGGACAGCGGCGCGGCCACGTCGAGCGTCACGAACTGCTTGCCCTCGGCCTGGAACTCCACCGACGGGAGCACCTTGACGCGCTGGCCGTTGATGAGCTCCCCGGACTGCAGGCTGTTGGCGCCGAGCAGCGCCTGGGGGAACTCGCCGGTGGAGAAGGTGTGGGCCAGCACGTTGTTGGCGCTGTCCACCACGTAGATGTAGCCCACGCCGTCGGCGTCACGGAACGTGTTCAGCAGGGGCTCGAACGAGGTGACGCCGCCGGACGAGGCCCGCTCGGCGGCCGCCGTGAAGCCGATGGCGATGGCCTTGCCCTGGCTCTCGGCGCTGGCGAGCTGGGTGCCGCGCAGCAGTTGGGTGGCCACGAGCGAGAACAGGCCCACGACGCAGGCGGCGATGACCGCCGCGATGAGAATGAACTTGGGGCCGATGCCAAGTGATTGGTTGGAGGAGGCGGGGAGGCTCACGGAAGATCCTCAGCGGAGAAGAAAAAGGGGCTCAAGCGATACCTTCCGGACCTGGAGGGCGGCTGTTGGGCATGGGGCCGCGGCGGCAGCTCATGCGGATGATGTCGGGAATGGCGGACAGAGGCACGCCCCGGTCCGTGGCCCTCAGCTCGATGGCCACCCGGGGCATTCCGAAGACGACGGAGGAGGCCTCGTCCTGGGCGAAGGTGACGCCGCCGGCCTTCTTGATGTCCAGCAGGCCGCGGGCGCCGTCCTCCCCCATGCCGGTGAGGACGCCACCGCCGGCGCGGCTGCCATAGGTGCGCGCCAGCGAGGACAGCAGCAGGTCTCCCGAGGGGCACGGTCCGCCGCGCGTGCGCGTCAGCCGCACCACCCCGTTGCCTTCCACCGTCAGGTCATGCCCGTCGAGCGGGAAGTACACCCGGCCCGGCTCCAGGCGCTCGCCCTCCTTGCCGATGACGACCTTGAGGGACGTCACCTGGGAGAGCCAGCGCACCATGCCGGGGGTGAAGCCCTCGGTGATGTGCTGGGCGATGACGATGGGCACGGGCATGTCCGCCGGCAGGCGCGAGAGCACCTCCGACAGCGCGGGAGGCCCGCCGGTGGAGGCCGCCAGGCCGAAGATGTCCACGCGCGCCCCGGTGACGGGCGGCGGCGGGGAGGCCATGCGCACGCGCCGGGAGATGACCGGCACCTCCGCCATCAGGCACACCGACTCGGCGAGCTGCCGGCCCCAGCGGCGCAGCTCCTCGCCACTGGTGACGGTCGGCTTGCCGATGAGCTCCAGCGCACCCGCGCTCATCGCCTGGAAGCACACGTCCAGGTTGCGTTGATCCGCCACGGCGCTCACCACCAGGATGCGCGCCGGCGCCTCGGCCATGATGGCCGCGATGGCCGCCGGTCCATCCAGGTCCGGCATCAACAAATCCATGGTGATGACGTCCGGGCGCAGCAACCGCGCCAGCGTCACCGCCCGGCTTCCCGTATTGGCCCGTCCCACCACCTCGATGCGCGGATCGTCCGTCAGCAGCGCGCTGACGGCGTCCGCCATCGTGGGTGAGTCGTCCACCACCAGGACGCGAATGGGCTCCTTGCCACTGCTCATGCGCGTGCACCTCTCCGGCTCATCACGTCCAACACCTCGGTCAACAGGCGGCCCGCGGCGCACTCACGCTTGCTGAGGTAGCCGTCCGCGCCCGCCGACAGCCCGCGCGAACGAGCGCCCGCGCTGTCGTTGGCGGAGACGAGGATGACGGGAACCTCCTTGGTGTCCGGCTGCGTCCGCAGTTTCGCGATCAGCTCGGTCCCGTTCATCTCCTCCATTTCGAGGTCGCAAATGATCACGTCGTAGGTCTCCGTCTGCAGCCGCTCCAGGGCGCGGGCGCCACTGGAGGCCAGGTGCACGGTGAAACCACCGGCCTCCAGCATGGCCCGGTGCAGGGCGCGAGCGGTGAGCGAGTCGTCCACCACGAGGGCCCGGCGGCTCGTCGGCATGGACACCGACTGCGGGGCGGACTCCGTCACCACCCAGCCGGGGCGGAGGATGAGCAACAGCTCGCCGCGGCTGAGGATGGCCGCGCCCTGGTAGGCGGGCACATCGCGCACCTCGGCGGGCAGCGGGCGGATGACGAGATCCCTGTCCCCCACCACCGCGTCCACCGCGAGCGCCATGCGCTTGCCGCCGCTCTGGACGATGATGAGCGGCTGGCCCTCGGACGGAGGCGCCGAGGCGCGCAGACCCATGCGCGCGCCCAGGTCCACCACCGGCACGAGCTGGCCGTTGTAGTCGAGCTGCGTCTTCATGCGGCCGATGCGCAGGTTCTCCGGGCTGGCGAGCTGGGTGGACTCCACCGCCAGCATGGGCAGACCCACCTGCGAGTCGATGGTGCGCACCGTGAGCACCGGCGAGCTGCCGAGCTTCCATGGGCAGGGTGAGCATGAAGCGCGTGCCCGAGCCCTTGGTGCTCACCACCTCGATGCGGCCCTGCATGCCCTCCACCGCGGAGCGCACCGCGTCCAGGCCCACGCCGCGGCCCGAGGTGTCGGTGACGTCCGTGCGGGTGCTGAAGCCGGGGCGGAAGATGAGGTCGCGCACCTGCGCCTCGTGCATCCGCGCGCCCTCCTCGGCGGAGATGAGCCCCTTGCGCTCGGCCGACGCGCGCACGTGGTGCACGTCGATGCCGCGCCCGTCGTCGCTCAGCTCCAGCACGAGGATGTTGCCCTGCTGCTCCACGCGCAGGGTGAGGGCGCCCTCGTGGTGCTTGCCGGCGCGCTCGCGCTCGTCCGGCATTTCGATGCCGTGGTCCACCGCGTTGCGCAGCAGGTGCACCATGGCGCCCTTGAGCTTCTCGAGCAGCCGGCGGTCCAGCGACACCTCGGCGCCCACCACCGAGAGCCGGGCCTGCTTGCCCAACTGGCGCGACAGGTCGCGCACCATGCGCTGCAGGGGCTCGAGGATGGTGCGCACCGGACGCGTGGTGATGGACTTGAGTCCCTCCTCCAGGCTGTCCACGATGTCGGAGGCCTCGTGGCCGTCCGAGCGCACACCGGCCGTCACGGACGAGAGCATCGCGCGGGCGCGGGCCGTGGGCGCCAGCAGCTCGCGCGCCGTCAGCAGCTCCACCGCCTTGGAGATGTCGCGCAGACGGTCCTCCAGGCGCATGCGGAACTCACGCAGGCGCTCCACCTCGCGCATCAGCGCCGTCACCTGGTGCGCGGCCACGCGCCAGCCGGCGTCCACCGTCGCTTCGTCGTCCACCGTCATGGACGCGGGCGCCTGGGACGGAGCGGCCTGCATGGGAGCGGAGACGGCGGGCGCATGGGCCGAATCGGCGTCCATGACCATCCCCTCCGCGGCCTCCTCGGGGGGCGGTGCGTCCGCCACGAGCTGCGCCAGGGCGGCCGTCGGATCCGGCAGCGCCTCGCCGCGGCCTTCCGCGTGGGCCTGCGCACGCAGCAGGAACAAGTCCAGCCCGTGCAGCAGCATGTCCACCATCGGCCGCGGCATGGGCTTGATGTCCTTGCGCAGCGGCGCGAGGGCATCCTCCAGCTTGTGCGCGATGGCGCTCAGGTCCTGCAGTCCGAGGCTGGCGGCACTGCCCTTGAGGGTGTGCAGGTGCCGCGCCAGGCGCGTGTACACCTTGGCCAGCGCCTCGTTGTCGATGCCCTCCCGCTCCAGGTCGAGCAGGTCCAGGGTGACCTTCTGACAGACTTCCTGCGCCTCGGTGGAGAAACCCGCCACCAGGCTCTGCAGCATGGGATCAACCGCCATGGCGAGCCCCCACGGTGCCGGCGCCCCGCGCGAAGAGGCGCGGCAGGTCGATGAGGTGGATGATCTGCCGGTTGTTGCTCAAGAGGATCTCGGTCACGGGGCCTTCGGAGTGCGTACGGGCCGCCTCCACCGCCGCGGTGGGCAGGCTGAGCGGGCGCGGAATGGCCTCACAGTCCAGGGCGCACAGCTCGCCGTCACCGCGCTCCACCACGAGCAGCACGGCGGGGTCCTGCCGCCAACCATGGCCGCCCAGCATCGCGGCGAGGCTGAGCGCGGCGAGCACCGAGCCCTGGTAGCGCAGCACGCCGATGACGTGCGGCTGGGACAGGGGCACCGGCGTCACCAGGCGCAGCGGCAGCGCCGCGCGCAGCGACTCCAGGGGAATGGCGTAGCGCTCCTCGCCCAGGGGGAACTCGGCCACCATGAGCAGGGTCTCGTCGGCGGAGCCGTCGGAGCGCCCGCGCAGCCGCGTCGCACGCTCCTCCAGGATGGAACGGATCTCCTGATCCTGGACGTCCTCGGGGCCTCGGTTCGTGGATGTCATTCGATGGCTCCCAGCGTGAGGAAGGCGTCAGCGGACGCCCTGTAGAAGCGGGCCGGGAGGGGCTCGGGCCCCTCGATGGTCAGATCCGGCGGAAGCCGGGCAGCATTGTCGCGCACGGTGTGCATGAGGGCGAAGGCAGCCTCGCGGGCCCCGGCGCGCTCGCGCAGCAGGGCCAGCTCCAGCATGCCGGGAAGGTAGTCACGGAACTGTTGCAACAGTTTCTCCAGAAGGGTCGCGGCGCCGGTCTCGTCACCGCTCTCGATGCGCTGGAGCGCCTCGGTGTGCAGTTCCACGGCGGAGGGCGCGCGAGGAGGCGGCGGCGCCGGGACGCGGAGGGCGGCCCTGTAGGGCTCGGGGGCCACGGCAAGGGGCCTGGGCGTCGGTGCCGGCGCCAGCTCCCGGGGCAGCGGCCGGCGGAAGGCCTGCAACTCCGGAGCGCCCACGCGCACCAGCCCCGCGGGCGGATGATCCACCTCCACGGTGCCCAGCAGCAGGAAGCCACCCGGGACGAGCGCCCGCGCCAGATGGCCCAGCGCCACCTGCACCGCGTCCGGGGAGAAGTACGTCAGCACGTTGCGGCAGAAGATGACATCGAAGCTGCCGTGCATCTCCTGCAGCGGCTCCAGCAGGTTGCCCTGGGCGAAGCGGACCACGGCGCGCACGGAGTCGAGGATGCTCACCCGGCCCTCACCGATCTCCTGGTAGAGGGGATGGAGCAGCGGCCCGGCCTCGCGGCGGGACCAGTTGCCGTACGTGCCCCGGCGAGCCGCTTCCAGCCGGCCCTCGTGCAGGTCGGTGCCGAGCACCTCCACGCGCACGCCCGGAGGCGCCATGTTCAACAGGCACGCGGCGATGGAGTACGTCTCCTCGCCCGAGGCGCACCCGGCGCTCCACCCGCGAAGGGTGAGGTTGCCCCGGGCCAGCGCGGCGGGCACCGCCTCATAGGCCAGGAAGCGGAACTGCTCCGGGTGGCGGAAGAAGTACGTCTCCCCCACCAGCACGGCATCCAGCAGCGCCCGCGCCAGCGGCGCACCGGGACGCTGCAACTCCGCCAGCAGCTCCGACGGAGAGCGGCCCCGCGCCAGCTCCGCGCGTACGACACGATCCACCGCCGAGGGCGAGATGGCCGTGTCACGGAAGCCCGTGCACGACGAGACGACCTCACGCGCCCGCGCGAGAACCTGCTGAGGCTCCACCCCCGAACTCATGCGCTGCGCTCCACCCCCGCCGGCCGCAACACTCCCACGGCCTCGCGCAACAACTCCTGGGTGGCAAAGGCCTTCGGATCGAAGATGGGCACCGGGCGCTCACCGGCCCTCAGCATGCCCATCAGCGTGTCACGCAACTGGCCGTGATCGGCGCCGCCCACGCGGTCGCGCCGATCGATGTCCGAGGCCTGGTACTCCTCGGGGTCCTGCACCGTGTCCACGCTCAGCGCCAGCAGCACGCTGTCGATCTCCAGGATGACCAGCTTGCGCTCCTCGACGACCTCGCGGTGCGCCACTTCCAACCGGCGCGCCAGGTCCAGCACGCACACCGGCTGGCCCCGAAGCTCGAAGAACTCGGAGATGTAGCCCGGCCCCATCGGCAACGGCCGCGTGGCGGGCTGGAGGATGACCTGACGCACGCAGTCCAGGGGGATGGCGAACTCCAGGCCTCCCACCGTCAGCCGCAGCAGGGCCAGCGAGCCATGCCGGGCCCGGCGCCGCGCGTTGGCCAGTGCGTTCTCCACCGCGCTCAGCAGCTCATCCGCGCGGAAGGGCTTGGCCAGGAACAGCTCCGCGCCCAGCGACAGGCAGGCCTCGGCCCGCGCCACCTCCGAGGAGATGATGATGACGGGGATGGGCTCGGTGGCGGGATCCGCCTTGAGCCGCTTGAGCACCTCGTCGCCGTCCATCTCCGGCATGGAGAGGTCCAGCAAGATGGCGGCGGGCTGCACGCGCGCCACCTTCTCGAGCGCCTCCTTTCCATTGCTCGCCGTATTCAGCGCGTAATGGCCGGAGAGAATCGCGCGCTCGAGCGCGAGGATGGCATCACTGTCATCGACGAGGAGCAGGGACGGAAGGCTCACGGCTCGGCTCTCAATTCTGCGCCAGGAACTTGCGCACGGTCTCTGTCAGATCGTGGTGAGAAACTGGCTTGTTGATGAAGGCATTGGCACCGGCTTCGACGCCCCGCTGCCGCAGGTCGCCGCCCCGCTCACCCGTCAGCAGGATGACCGGAACGTCGCGCACCTGAGCCAATGGGCTCTGGCGCACCTGCTTGACGAAGGTGATGCCGTCCATGCCAGGCATGTTGATGTCCGCGATGACCAGCTTCACCGGCACCAGCCGGAGTAGCTGCAATGCCCGCGTCGCATCCTCTGCCTCGACGAACCCCATCTTCAGGTTCATGAGATAGATCTTGAGGATGTTGCGAACGGTCGGGCTGTCATCCACGAGTAGGATGTTGGCGCTCAAACCCAGGCTCCTGCCAGGCCCGGAGATCGGGAACCGGCTGAAGGAAACGGTCAGACTGTATCGTGTCCTCGCCGTCCAGCAAAAGCGGGGGCGAGAGAATCTCGGACTCTAGAGGGACGAGCGAGCCCGTCCCCCCGTGAAGCGATCAGCCAGCCGAGGGGGGAGAACCACTCTCGCCGCCCCCCTGCTTGCCCTCCTCTGTTGTATCCACCGGGGGCGCCCCGATGGCGTGATAACCACCGTCCACGTGCACCATTTCGCCCGTGGTGGAAGGAAGCCAGTCCGAGAGGAGGGCGCAGGCGGTCCGGGCCACCATGTCGTGGCTGTTGCGGGCATCCCACCCCAGGGGAGCCTGAGCGCCCCAGCCCTTCTCCAGGGACTTGAAACCAGGAATGCCCTTGGCGGCCACGGTGGCCAGCGGGCCGGCGGCCAGGGCGTTGACCCGGATGCCCTTGGGGCCCAGGTCCCGGGCGAGGTAGCGCACGGTGGCCTCCAAGGCGGCCTTGCAGACGCCCATCCAGTCATAGATGGGCCAGGCGACCCGGTTGTCGAAGTCCAGGGTGACGATGGAGCCGCCCCGGGGCATCAGCGGCATGGCCGCCACGGCCAACTCCTTGAGGGAGAAGGTGGAGACGCGGAACGCCGTCTGGACGCTCTCCCAGGGGGTGTTGAGGAAGTTGCCGCCCAGCGCGTCCTCGGGGGCATAGGCGATGGAGTGCAGCACGCCGTCCACCCGGCCCCAGCGCTGGCGCAGCGCCTCGGTGAGCGCGGGGAAGTGGGCGGGGTTGCTCACGTCCAGTTCCAGCACCTCGGTCCCCGCCTTGAGGCGCTTCGCGCTGCGCTCCGTGAGCGAGCGCGCCCGGCCGAAACCGGTGAGGACGATGTCCGCCCCCTGCTCCAGCGCGTGCTCGGCGATGCCGTAGGCGAGCGACTGGGGGGTGAGCACTCCGGTGATGAGGAGCTTCTTGCCCTGCAGCAGCATGCACAGGCCTTTCCGGTAAGTTAGGTGATGTGGGACGACGGGGTTTACCACTCCCGGCCGCCTGGGACAGCACGGAAGATGGGCCCCACCGTCACTGCGGCCTGAGCGTCACGGAGAAGGAGAACCCACCGTCCGAGTTTTCGAAGATCGGAGTGCCCCGAAAGCGCCCGTCCTGATTCAAGCGGATCAGGGTCACATCGCGGAGTTCCTCCTCGCTCCCCGAAACATGCCCCGAGGGCTCCGCATGGGCGCGCAGGGCGGCCCCCACCTGGGCCTCTGGTGCCTCGCGTCCCCTCTTCTTCGACTCGCTCACCCGTCACCTCGCACCACGTTCACCCACCTCCAGTGGACCCGAACAGCTCAGCCCCCCTCCCGGGTCTTCAACTTCTAGTTGACTGGAAGCAACGTGGGTCCTTCTCCCACATCAACCCCTTCCAGTCGACTGGAAGCGAAGCACTCAGAAGGGCCCAGCACAATCCCGGATGACGGACGCACCAGCCGGAGCGTGGACGCTCTTGAGGCACACGCGCAGCATAACCCCCCGAAATGACGTCTCCCCGGCCCTGGCCCGCCGCGTGCCATGCCTGGAGCCGCTGTACAGAGCAGTTCCACTCCAACGGGGGAAGAGTCACATGATCGCATCACCGTCGACTGCACCGAAGTCCGTCACCAGTTCCGACCTGACGCTCGACCAGATCGCCGACAACATCAACAACCTGGTCAAGCAGGGCAACACCAGCCAGCACCAGATCGGAGTGTTCTACAACCAGGTGGTGGACAAGCGGCTGGCGGAGCTGGGCGGGTACAAGAACGCCAGGGACTTCTTCGTCAAGCGGGTGAAGGCACTGTCCCAGGCGACGCTGAGCGCGTACGGCACCGTCGCCCGGAACTTCCCGGAGGCAGCAGCCACCCAGTACGGCATGTTCAACCTGCGGGCCCTGCTCACCTACGCGGAGGTGACGGGCACGGAGGTGCCAGCCGATCCCGGCCCGTTGCTCATCGACGTGCCGCAGGAGGACGGAACCCTGCTGAAGGTGCGCTTCGCCGACTGCACCGTGGATGACGTGGAGAGGGCCACACGCGCCAAGCGTTCGCCCCCGCGGCCGAGCGTCCCCACTCCTGATGCCGCGCGTCTGCTGTTCATCGAGGCCAGCGTCCGGCGGCATTTCACCGGTATCGCCAACGTCAGCCTCAGTTCGAGGAACGAGGGCGGCAAGACGCTCCTCAACATGCAGAACGTGCCCATGGTGGAGTTGGAGCGGTTCCTCGCCGCCGTCCGGGAGGGCTTGGAGGCCGAGCCCACGCTCGCGGCGAACTGAGCGCTCACGGGGGGGAACACCGTCCGCGAAGGGGCCGTGTTCCCCCCTCCTTCCCAAGCATGGCCCCGCGCGCACAGTCCCCTCACGCCAGCACGGGCGGCACGTCGTCAGAACACCGGGGCACGTCGTCCGCGAAGACGCCCATCTCGAACAGCCCCAGTTCCTCTCTCAAGGGAGACACCTCGGCCTCGGCCCGGGCTTGACGGAGCTTCCCGCGCGGCCTCCTCTGCGCCATAGGGCACCGCTCCCAGGGCTTTCATGCACGCCTGGAGGTCGGCTCGTACTTGCGCCGCCGTCGCGTACCGCTCCGCCGGGGCGTGTCGAAGCAGCTTGCGGACAACATCGCCCACGGGCGTGGACCCCCCTGCTTCGCGCAGCACCTCATCCACGTGCTTGGGATGAAAGGCCGCCGCACGCATGGCCATCTCCGTCACGGGGACCCAGCTTGGCACCTCCGCAACCCACCTGGCCCGCCTCCTGTGGGCTCGCAGTGCCCGCTGGGCCGCCGTTTCCACCGCATCGAGATCGTAGAGAATGCGGCCTGTCAGCAGTTCCAGCAGCAGCACTCCGAGGGAGAAAAGGTCCGCCCGGAAATCCACCACGGGACTGCCTTTCAACACGAGGCGCTCCGGCGCGGCTGTATCGATGATTCCTCGAATCCGCTTCTCCGGAGTGGGCTCGCGTTCGGGGAGCAACGAATAGGCGAAAGCAAAATCGGCCAGCTTCACCACGCCACGCTCCAGTCCCACGCGGATGGACTCCGCGCCCACTCCACGGTGGACAATGCCCAACGGACGCCCCTGCTCGTCCGTCAGCGTATGGGCGTAATGCAGCGCTCCCGCCACCTCGCTGGCCACGTAGACAGCGAAGGCAGGGGACATCAGTTTCTGGCGTAACGTGGTGAAGGAGCCGACCGACTCCAGGCTGCAACCCTCCACATGCTCCGCGACCAGGAACGCGCCGCCCGCGTGCTTGTAGAGACCGTGGACGCGTGCAATGGCTGGGTGATTGAGCCGTGCGGTGAGAGTCACCTCCTCCTCGATGCGCACGGACGCCATTTGAGACGCACCGCGCGGCAGCACCGTCACCTCCACCAACTCGCCGATCCCCTCGGGTGTGCGCGGGCGTGCCAGATAACTCACCGCCGCCTCCAGCCTGTTGCTGTCCGGCAGACGCCAGACCTCCAGGTAGTCGGTGCCCTCATGTGAAAAAAGGACGCGGGGGGTCGCCTCCTTGCCACTGGCGGTCTGCCGCCCACGAGGGGTGGGGAAATCCATAGGTCGCAACGCTCCTGCCTCCGGGAAACGCCTCCCAGACGGCGGGGAGGTGGTCGTGTCAGATGGAGGCACGAGCACTACTACTTGAGGAATCACCGCACTGGGAACGACCCGGGAAGTAGCTAGGCAGGGCGCCCCCGGCTGTAAAGCACGTGCACTCTGAAAATATTTTACAGCTCATCCCGAGCCGCCGCCTCTGGAAGGCCCCACCGCCCCGGCCCTTCTCGAGCAGCACCACCGCCAGCGGGCCGTGAGGTGAGACCCGGGGCGGTGAGCCGTCAATAGACGACGCAGTCGAGCTTCTCGAGGACGGCCTTGAGCTCTTCCGGAGTGGTCCCGTACCGCTTGGCGATCGTCGGGGCGTGAAAGGTCACGGCTACGGTGGATGGGGGCTGGGTGTGGAGGTTTTCCACGATGACGCCGCCAAACCGCTCCGGCCACTTGACGCTATTCAACTCCCGGCTTCTCCCGATGGGGTCCAGGAGAGTGAAGCAGGGCCATAGGGGCAGGCGAATGGTGCGCATGTCACAGCCGTGGAAGCGGCAGTAATTCAGGCGGGCTTCGGTGAAGTCGCAGTCCTCGATGCCGCCGTTCTCCCGGCCTGGCCAGTGAAGGGGGAGCCGGTGTCCGAAGTCACAGCCGGTCAGGCGTCCGGTGAACCGGCATCCTTTCAGGAACGCGCTCGACCAATCGTGGTTATTCAACTCCTGCTTCACCTGGATGGTGCAGTCGATGAAGCGCGTGGGCCGGATATGCAACCAGCCCGCGCTCACACGGGTCACCACCGTGCAGCGCCGCAGCGTCAGGTTCGGACCGAGATAGTAGTTGCCCTCTTTGTTATCGGTCAGCTCCAGCCGCTCGCCTTCTATCTCCCGGTCCTCGTAGATGACGTTCATACGCTCCCTTGTGTTCTTTCAGAAGAAGATCATCCGGAAGAAGACGCCATACATCCGACGGCCGTGGCGCCCGAAATTGTCCGCTGACCCGGCGAGCACCTCATAGTGGTACTCCTGCCCCGCCGGGCCTGTGACATCGACTCCTTCGTGGTTCCATTTCAGGTGACCAAACTGCTGTTTCAGCTGTTTCTCCACCCAGCGGCCACGGGCCTGTCCCTCCAGCCGGGAGGCCTGAAAGTATTTGCCCGCCCTACGGGCTTCGTCTATGGCCGCTTGTTCTTTGATGGTGAGGTCGCTCGGCCTCCATTTCTTCGCCACCTCATTGGCCGCGGCCTGAATCTCGTCGCCGAGCGGGTCATTCAGGGGGATATCGTGGATGGACTTGCCACGTGGCAGGTGCCAGCGCTGGCCATTGGGGAGAATGACCTGCAGGTTGCCGCCCCGGTGACGCAAGACGGTGATGACCGAGTTGCGCCCAGGCGCCGGGCCGGCCGCGCTCGCCGAGCCGTTGTGGCTGAGCATCACCACCGCCAGGGGTCCATGCGGGGTGGCCGCCACCGTCTCCACCGCCACCACCGCCCGGGCCAGCGCCCCCTCCTGGGCCGCCATCACCTCCAACCGCCCCAGCACCGCGGCCCCGTCCTGCGCCTGCCACTGCGCACTCGCCAGGCCGTAGCCCGGCAGTGAGCGCACCCGCGCCACCACCTCGCCCAGCGTGCGCCCGGTGAGCGCTCCCACCGCCAGAATCATCGCCCGCGCCGCGTCCGTACCCAGCACCCGGCCGAAGCCCTCGCCCGCCTCGCGCAGCTCGGCGAAGGTGGAAGCCTCGTGCGCCCGGCTGGCCATGCTCGCCCAGCCGTCCATCAGCCCCCAGAGCGTGTCCACGCCCAGCCACGCCACCAGCACGACGGACAGCCCGGCGGCCAGCAGCTTCGTCGTCGGCTCGGGCACCAGCCAGAGGGCCATATAGGTGCCGAGCGTCCACATGCACGAGGCCATCAGCACCTGGGGGCTCAGCTCCCGCCCCAGCGCCGCCTTCGTCTCCTCCAGCACCGAGCCGAACGCCAGGGCGAGTGCCAGCGTGCGCCGGTCGTCCGTCCGGAGGTAGGGCCCGTCGTCGAACAGGCGCAGGCAGTCGCCTCCGCCCCAGGCCCGGGTGCACCACAGCAGGTACTTGTCGCGCAGCTCCGCGTCCGCCTCGGGTGCCAGCCGGTTGTCCTCGTCCACCGGCACCAGCGAGAGCACCTCGCCCTTGGACACCTCGGCCACCCATGTCCCGCTCAACTGCTCCCATTCCGGGTGCTGCTCCACCTGGCCCTTCAGCCACTCGCGCGCGGCCTCGCGCGGGCTCCTGCCGTTGTGTTGCACCTCGCGGGCGATGCGCTGCACGGCGCGCTGGAAGTCCGCCCGGGCCACCGGCACCGGCCGGGTGGTGCCACGGCCCGGCTCCAGCACCGCCACCTCGTACACCACCGCTCCCTCCAGGCCGGGCTCCGAGACGGGCGCCTCCCGGGGCGCCAGGGGCGGCGTGAGCGACACGGGGCGCATGCGCCCCGTCAGCACGCCACCCGGGGGATGGCCCGTTGCACAGCCCGAGAAGAGGAAGACGACGAGCAACACCCACCAGCGGCGTGGCGGCATGCCGGCCGGGGGGTGAGGCTTCAAAGGGGGGGACATGCCATCCTCCAACACACCGTGAGCCGTGAAAGCCAGGGGCTCGGGAGTACAGGAGGGCCTACGCGGCCATGTCAATCCACCGGGTAGGGGAAGAGGTGGAGGACGTATCAGGAAGGGAGCCCTCCGTTACGGGAACATCACCCCTTCCAGCGAAACACTCGGGGGCTCGCCGTCCTGCCACAGCAGGAGGGTGAAGCGGCCCCCAGCCTCCGGCGCCTCGGCCTCCACCACCATGCGCCGCCATTTCGCTCCCGGAGGGAGGGGCGCCAGGGGCCACACCCGCAGCACCTTGCGCCGCACGCCGTCCTCGCCCACCAGCACTGCTCCCGCCGCCGTCCAGGGCCGCGAGGACACGTTGCGCACCTTCATGTCCAGCGCCACCGTGTCCCGGGCGCGGTAGCTCGTCGCCTTCCGCACCGTGAGGGGCGCACCGGGGCGCTGGGTGAAGTCGCGGCGCAGCCGGAAGCTTCGCGGGTGGTGACACCCGTTTCGTCCAACTGCCCGGTGGCGAGCAGGCCGGTGATTCCGTCCGGGCGTTGCCGCACCCGCGCCAGCTCTGCCTGGCACTGCCGGGCCATGACGCGCTCGGCCTCGGCCTGTGTCCAGCAGGCGTCCGGCACGGGCGGCCGCAGCTCCACGTTCACCTGGGGCTCGGCCCGGGAGGCGTCCACCACCAGGAGGAAGTCCGCGCTCTCGGGCCGCGTCCCCTCCACGAAGCGCACCTTCAGCCGCAGCCGCTTTCCCGCGCCGAGCGCGCCGGAGGGCACGAGTTGGAGCGCATCCTCCAACACCTTCACCCGGGAGAAGCGCTCGCGCTCCTCCACCTCCACCCCGGCCAGCTTCAGGGGCACACCGAAGAGCAGCGTGGTGAGATGGTCCGGGCGGATGTGCACCTCGGGCACCGCCCCCTGGCCCGCCGGGGACAGCACCACGGCGCGGAGCTTTTCCGGCGCTTCACCGCCCGGGGTGGCGGGCTGCGCGGCGGCGGAAGTGCTGGCGAGGAGCAGCAGCAACGCGAGGGCGGCGGGAGAAGGGCGCATGAAACCTCCGGAGTGGTGCACCCTAGCAGGGACCTCCTACGTTGGCCCCTGCCTTGTTTCATCCGGCCGCTCGCGCCCGCGCCCGCCTACTCGAAGCGCTCCACCGCGCGGACCTCTGGGGCGGGGATGACCTTCGCGGTGTCCGGCCCACCATTGGGCCTCCGAAACATGCCACGCTCGGCTCTATACCCTTCCTTCGGGTCGCCCCAGACCTCCAGGCAGACGCGGTAGGTTTCCCCACCCGGACGCTGGGCCTCGGTGAAGCGGCCATATACGCGCTCCTTGCCGAAGAGCAGGCGCCCCGTCAGTACGGTGCCCGCCTCCAACTGGCCCATGTCTTCTCCCAGCTCGAGCTGGGCACCCGGCCCCTCGCGCACGGTGACGTATTCCGTAGGCACGCCAGGGAAGTCGGTACCGCCCTCGTCCCCGGTGGAGATGCCCAGGCGCTGCATGGTCTCCAGGGCGCCGGGCGGGCACGCCTCGGGCGGGGGCGTGGCGCGCACCTGGACACCGGGGCACCCGG
This sequence comes from Archangium gephyra, assembly GCF_049060025.1. Lineage (GTDB taxonomy): Bacteria > Myxococcota > Myxococcia > Myxococcales > Myxococcaceae > Archangium > Archangium gephyra_A. The sequence goes on along the minus strand of NZ_JBMEQQ010000002.1, from coordinate 8,892,723 downwards.
CGGCGAGCGCCCCCACGGCGGCGGTGCACAGGGTATTGGCCACGGCGCTGCGCGCCGGGCCGGGCTGCTTCTTCTGCTGGGTGCTGGAGTCCTTCCGTGAAGTCTTCACGCGCGTGCTGTCCTCGGGGAGCGCCGCCAAGGCGACGGGCGCGGGGGTAGCCGCCCACGCGGGCGCCGCGCCTCCTCCACCTTCGAGCGGGCACCACGCACGCGCCACTTCCTGGCGATCCAGCGCCACCAGCAGTTGCGCGAGTCCTTCTTCCAGTCCCCGCTGAATGAAGAGGGACCGGGGCGGTGGCGAGGGAGGAGGCGGAAGGAGGTTCGCCGCGAGCGCCAGCGCCATGAAGCCGCCACCGAGCAGAACGACTTTCACCTTTGGGACCCTGCGCGCCGACACCGGCACCACCTCCCGCGGGCTCCCGGGCCTGCCGCGCACCGGGTGTGCGCGCTCGTGCGCCAGCACCCGGCGGTCACGCGCCAGCGCCTGCTCCACATCCAGCACCTCTTCCATCCGGGTGGTGGCGTTCTCCGGGCTCCAGGCCTCACACAGCGGCACCGCCCAGGCCGCGTCCGCCCCCGCCTGCGCCTCCTCCAGCGCCGCACATACCGCCTCCGCATCCGGGTAGCGCGCCTCGGGCGCCTTCTCCAGCATGCGCATGCACACGGCGGACAGCTCCGGGGGTACGCGCACATTGCGCTCGTGCGGCGGCACGGGCCGGGCGCTCAGCGCCGCGTCCTCCACCTCCTCCTCCCGTGCTCCATCGAAGGGCCAGACTCCCGTCAACAGCCAGTAGAAGAGCACGCCCAGTGCCCACAAATCGTCCCGGGCGCTCGCCACGTACTCCTCGCCTGGCTGGCGCTCGCGCCGGAAGCACCAGGCCTCCGGGGCGCGGTAGCGGATGGAGCCCGGCAGCAGCGCTCCCGTCACCTTCAGTGCCCCGGGAAAGGTGCCCACGCCGTAGTCCACCAGCACCGGTCTGCCGTCCCCCTTCACCACCACGTTGTCGCACTTGATGTCGCGGTGCACCACGCCCACCGCATGCGCCACCACCAACTGCGCGGCCAGCCACAGCACCACGTCCGCAACCCCCCGGGCCGTGGGGTTGTGACGCTCCACGTACTCGTCCAGGGGCAGTCCAGGCACATAGGGCGTGACGATGTAGAGGAAGAGGGGCCCGAAGCCCGGATGCTCGCCATGGTGGCCATGGCTGTCCACCACCACGAGGCCCACATGGTGCAGGCGCAGCAGCACCTCCAGTTCCCGCAGCGCCCACTCCCCCGCGCGAGGCAGGTAGAGCAACTTCACCGCGTACTCGGTGTCATCGCGCACCCCCAGGTACACCGTGCCGTAGCTGCCCTCTCCCACCTTCGTCTTCAGGACGAGGTTGCCCACCCGCTCTCCTTCCAACGGAAGGAACTCCTCCTGCGCCCCATCCTTCGTGAGTCGCCGGAGCAAGTGCTGCTGGCGACGTTGCGCGAGGGCCTGTCCCGCCTCTTCCGTCCCCCCTTCCTCGGCCTGCGACATGCGTGCTACCTCCCAGGTGGGGCAGCGTAACATGACATCCTCCGTCACCGGACGCTCGGGCCAGGGCACGCGGCCCAGCCCACTTCCAGTCAACTGGAAGCATCCGACATTCGCTTACATCACTTCCAGTCAACTAGAAGCACAATGCCCTTGGGCACCCCGCCACCTGCCTGAGCGCAAGGCAGAGAGGCATGCGCAGAGCCCCTTTTCCCCTCGGAAGCGGCGCGTTAGCTACATCCACAACCCGCCGCGTGAGGCCTCCGTCCAAGGCAGAGGCGCACAGACCCCGGCTCCTGTACGGAGCCAGATGGGGGCGGAAATCAAAAGGTGCGCTCACGTGGCGCATGAATCCTGCTGCTCGCCCCGCCCGCCCGGACTGGGAGACGGGGCGCGGCTGATCAACAAATCGTGCCGAAAACCCCCCAACGGGGCGGCCTTCCAGTAAAAGAGCGCACGCCATGGCGAATTTCCAGGACTCGTACCTCTCCGGCGGAAACATCGACTTCATCGAGGGGCTCTACGCGCGCTACCTCGAGGATCCGTCCAGCGTGGACCCGAGCTGGCGCGAGTTGTTCGAGCGCAACGACGGCGCCGGCCGACCCATCTTCAACAAGACCCTGATCGAACCACCTGCCCCCGTCGTCCCGGGCAAGGAGGGCAAGGGCGACGGCAAGGGCGAGGGCAAGGGCAACAAGGCCGCCGCCGCGGTGGCGCTGGCCCCGCAGACGGCCCCCACGGTCGCCTTCGAGCAGGACATGAAGCTGCAGGCCCGGGTGGATCAGGCCATCTCGGCCTTCCGCCTGCGCGGCCACCTGCGCGCCCAGTTGGATCCGCTCGGCCGGCCCCGCCCGAGCCTGGACCACGTGGCCGACGTGGGCATGGCGGACCAGAAGCACTTCACCGCCACCGAGCAGGAGCAGCTCGTGGAGAGCTTCAACGTCTTCCCCGAGGCGCGGGTGAAGCTCAAGGAGCTGCTGGGCCGGCTGCGCCGCACGTACACCGGCGCCATCGGCGTCGAGTTCATGCAGATGCTCGACAGCGAGCGGCGGCGCTGGCTGATGCGGCGCATGGAGCACACCGAGAACCGCACGGCCTTCACGGTGGACGAGCAGCGCCACATCCTCACCCGGCTGTCCTACGCCGAGGGCTTCGAGAACTTCCTGCACACCAAGTTCATCGGCGCCAAGCGCTTCGCGCTCGATGGCGGCGAGGCCCTGGTGCCCATGCTGGACGCCGTGCTCGAGGTGGGCGGTGACCTGGGCCTCAAGGAAGTCGTCATCGGCATGGCCCACCGCGGCCGCCTCAACGTGCTGACGAACATCCTGGGCAAGAAGCCGGATCAGATCTTCAGCGAGTTCGAGGGCCCGCAGGATCCCAAGCAGCACATGGGCCGCGGCGACGTGAAGTACCACATGGGCTTCAGCTCGGACCACGCCACGCGCGGCGGCAAGAACATCCACCTGTCGCTGGCCTTCAACCCCAGCCACCTGGAAGCGGTGGACCCGGTGGTGGAGGGCCGCGTGCGCGCCAAGCAGGACCGCAGCGGGGACACCGAGCGCACCAAGGTGATGCCGCTGCTCATCCACGGCGACGCGGCCTTCATCGGCCAGGGCGTGGTGGCCGAGACGCTCAACATGGCGGGCCTGGAGGGCTACAAGACGGGCGGCACCCTGCACGTCGTCATCAACAACCAGGTGGGCTTCACCACCGACCCGTCCGACTCGCGCAGCTCCATCTACTCCACGGCCCTGGCGCAGATGCTGGACGTGCCCGTCTTCCACGTGAACGGGGATGACCCCGAGGCGTGCGTCCACGTGGCCCGCCTGGTCGCCGAGTACCGGCAGACCTTCAAGAGCGACGTCGTCATCGACCTCGTCTGCTACCGCCGCTACGGCCACAACGAGGGCGATGACCCCTCGTTCACCCAGCCGGCGATGTACGAGATCATCCGCAAGCACCCGACCGTGCGCACGCTCTACGCGCAGCAGCTCGCGCAGCAGGCGCGCATCTCCGCGGAGGACTCCGAGGCCATCAAGCAGCGCTGCATGCAGGAGTTCGACGCGGCGCTCACCCGCGCCCGCGCGGAGAGCCAGTTCAAGGAGCCCAACGCGCTGGAAGGCCTGTGGCAGCCGTACAAGGGCGGCGCGCACAAGAGCGCCCCGCCGGTCATCACGGCGGTGGACAAGGAGACGCTGCGCTCGGCGCTGAAGAAGCTGAGCGAGGTGCCCGAGGGCTTCAACGTCCACCGCGACGTGGAGCGCACGGTGCTCAAGAAGCGCCAGGGCATGCTCCAGAGCGAGGAGCTGCAGTGGAGCGAGGGCGAGTCGCTGGCCTACGCCACGCTGCTCTCCGAGGGCTACTCCATCCGCGTGAGCGGCCAGGACAGCGAGCGCGGCACCTTCAGCCACCGCCACGCCGTGCTGCACGACGTGAAGACGGGGGCCAACTTCGTCCCCCTGCGGCAGTTCCCCACCGGCCGCGCCCACTTCGACGTCTTCAACAGCCCCCTGTCGGAGATGGGCGTGCTGGGCTTCGAGTACGGCTACAGCCTGGACGTGCCGGACGGCCTCACCATCTGGGAGGCCCAGTTCGGTGACTTCGCCAACGGCGCTCAAATCATCATCGACCAGTTCATCGCGGCCGGTGAGAGCAAGTGGCGGCGGCTGAGCGGCCTCACCCTGCTGCTGCCCCACGGCTACGAGGGCCAGGGCCCGGAGCACTCCAGCGCCCGTCTGGAGCGCTTCCTGAGCCTGAGCGCCGAGGACAACATCCAGGTGGCCTACCCCACCACGCCCGCGCAGATCTTCCACCTGCTGCGCCGCCAGTTGCTGCGCCCGCTGCGCAAGCCGCTCGTCATCATGTCGCCCAAGAGCCTGCTGCGCCGCCCCGAGGCGACGAGCAAGCTGGACGAGCTGGCCACCGGCACCTTCCAGGAGATCATCCTGGACAAGGTGGACCCGGCCGGCGTCACGCGCCTGCTCCTGTGCTCCGGCAAGGTCTACTACGACCTGGTCAAGGCCCGGGACGAGCGCAAGGACGACTCCATCGCCATCGTGCGCGTGGAGCAGCTCTACCCCTTCCCCTTCGACGAGCTGGCAGGCCTCGTCGCGAAGATGCCGAAGCTCACCGAGCTCTACTGGGTGCAAGAGGAGCCCCGGAACTCGGGTGGCTGGCACTTCATGTTCCCCCGCCTGCACGACCTGGCCTCCGCCCGGGGCCAGAACCCGCTGAAGGTGGGCTACATCGGGCGCGCGGAAGCCGCCAGCCCCGCCACCGGCTTCCCCCAGACGCACAACCTGGAGCAGCAGCTCATCGTCGAGGAAGCCATCCTCCGAGGAACCAAGAATGGCCGTTGAACTGAAAGTCCCGCCCCTGGGCGAGTCCATCACTGAAGCCGTCGTCGGAAAGTGGAACAAGAAGAAGGGCGAGGCGGTCTCCGCCGATGAGCCCCTCGTCGTCCTGGAGACCGACAAGGTCACCATCGACGTGCCCGCTCCCGCCGCCGGCGCCATCCTCACCATCGCCTTCAACGAGGGCGACAAGGTGCGCGTGGGTGACGTGCTGGGCACCATCGAGGCCGGCGCTGGCGCCTCCGCTCCCCAGGCCGCCGCTCCGGCCACCGCTCCCGCTCCCGCCGCGGCTCCCGCGGCCGCCGCCGCTTCCGGCGGTGCCGACGTCCGCATGACGCCCACCGCCCGGAAGATCGTCGAGGAGAACAAGCTCGACGTGGCCCAGCTCAAGGGCAGCGGCACCGGCGGCCGCATCACCAAGGAGGACGCGCTCGGCCAGCTCAACCGCCCGGCCGAGGCTCCCGCTCAGCGTGCTCCGGCTCCGGCCGCCCCCTCCGGCCCGCGCCCGCGCGCGGACCGCGAGGAGCGCGTGAAGATGACGCCGCTGCGCCGCCGCGTCGCCGAGCGCCTCGTGCAGGCCCAGTCCACCGCCGCCATCCTCACCACCTTCAACGAGGTGGACATGGGCGCGGTGATGGACCTGCGCAAGCAGCACCAGGAGAAGTTCCTGGCCCGTCACGGCGTGAAGCTCGGCTTCATGAGCTTCTTCATCCGCGCCGCCGTCGAGGCCCTCAAGGCCTTCCCCCAGGTCAACGCGGAGATCGACGGCGACGACGTCGTCTTCAAGCACTACTACGACATCGGCGTGGCGGTGAGCGGCAGCCGCGGCCTGGTGGTCCCCGTCGTGCGCGACGCCGACACCCAGTCCATGGCCGAGCTGGAGAAGAAGGTCGGCGACTACGGCACCCGCGCGCGCAACGACAAGCTCACGCTCGCCGAGCTGCAGGGTGGCACCTTCACCATCACCAACGGCGGCATCTTCGGCTCGATGCTCTCCACCCCCATCATCAACCCGCCCCAGACGGGCATCCTGGGGATGCACAACATCGTGGAGCGCCCGGTGGCCCGCAACGGCCAGGTCGTCATCCGGCCCATCATGTACCTGGCCCTCTCCTACGATCACCGCCTCATCGACGGGCGCGAGGCCGTGCAGTTCCTCGTCCGCATCAAGGACTGCATCGAGGACCCCACTCGGCTCCTGCTGGAAATTTGAAAAACCGCTAAACGGTAGCAACCAGGAAAACAGGGCAGCCGACTAGACAGACGCTCGGCTGCCCGCCTAGCCTTCACTCGTCACCCGACGGACGGGGGACGGGAGAACGAGTTGGCCTCTGGCCGGCTCCTGACGAGGAAGCACAATGGCAACTGGTACCGTGAAGTGGTTCAACGATGCGAAGGGCTTTGGATTCATCGTGCAGGACGGTGGGGGCGAGGACGTGTTCTGCCACCACACCGCCATCAACATGGATGGGTTCCGCACCCTCGCCGAGGGTCAGAAGGTGGAGTTCGAGCTGGCCAAGGGCCCCAAGGGTCTGCAGGCGCAGAACGTTCGCGCCGCCTGATTCCGCTCCGAGCCACTCCTGAGTGGCCTCGGAAGAAGGCCCGGCATCCCAGGGGGGAGCCGGGCCTTTCTCTTTGCGGGCGCGCCCCCGCCCCTACTTCGCCAGGTGCCGCTTGAAGTGGTTCATCACCCACTCGTACTGGCGCTGGGTGACGAGCGGATCCGGCACCATGTGCGTGAGGCCGCTCAGGGGCAGCAGCTCGTGGTGCTTGCCGGCGCGGAAGAGCGCGTCGGAGAGCTTGAGGGTGTGGAAGAAGTAGACGTTGTCGTCCGCGGTGCCGTGGATGAGCAGCAGCGGGGAGAGGGGCTTGCCGGTGTCACGGGCGTAGGTGAGCAGCGAGCTCTTCTCGTAGGCCTCGGGGTGCTGCTGGGGCAGGCCGAGGTAGCGCTCGGTGTAGTGGGTGTCGTAGTCGAGCCAGTCCACCACGGGGGCACCGGCCACGGCGGCCTTGAAGAGGTCCGGGCGCTTGAGGGCGGCGAGCGCGCCCATGTAGCCACCGAAGCTCCAGCCTTGGATGCCCACGCGCTGCAGGTCCACCTCGGGCACCACGGCGGCGAGCGCCTGGACGGCGGCGGCCTGGTCCTCCAGCGTCACGCCGGAGAAGTCCAGGTGCACGGCGCGCTGCCACTTCGCACCGCGCAGCGGGGTGCCCCGGCCATCGAAGCGGGCGATGAGGAAGCCCTGGTCCGCCATCCACTGCGACAGCAGGTGCGCGGCCATGGACTTGTGCACGACGGTGACGGTGGGGCCGGCGTACACCTCGACGAGGGTGGGCAGCTTCTGGCCGGGCTTGCCGTTGCGCGGGCGCACCAGCGAGGAGTGGAACTTGAGCGGGCCCACCTCGCGGTACTCGACGACGGGGACGAAGCCGGGCTCCACGGCCACCGAGGGCAGCTCGCCCACGCGGGTGCCATCCCCCCGCACCACGTAGGTGCGCGGCATGGACTTGGGGCTCGAGTGGGTGATGACGGCCAGGTTGCCGGAGCGGGCCACGCTGCCCATCTCCACGGCCTCACCCGTGGTGCCGGGGCGCACCTGCTCCGGGGCGCCGCCCTCCTTCACGCGCCACAGGTAGCTCTCGGTGGGGTTGGGGCCACCGGTGAAGTAGAGGGTGCGCTCCTTCTCGATGTAGCGGGCGAGGTTGCGGAAGCCCGCCTCCGGCTTCACCAGCGAGCGCGCGAGGGTGCCGTCCGCGTTGCGCAGCTCCACCTCGGGGCCGCCGTTGCGCTCGGTGTACCAGAGGAAGCCGCTGCCATCCTCGAGCCACAGCGGGAAGGTCTGCTCCAGCTCGAGCCAGGCCTCGTCCTTCTCGGTGAGCAGCTCCCGCGTCTTGCCGCTGGCCGTGTCCACCGCGAGCAGCTTCTGCTCCGTCTGCGTGCGGTTCTGCACCAGCACCGTCAGGGAGCCCTTCTTCGGCCACACCACCGTGGCCAGGTACGGGTACTTCTCCGCGTCCCACTGCACCCACACCGTCTTGCCACCCGTGACGGGGGTGATGCCCAGGCGCACCTTCGCGTTGTTCTTGCCCGGCCGCGGGTAGGAGTAGTCCTCCGCGCCCTTCTCCGGGTGCATCACGTCGATGATGGAGAGCTTCTCCACCTGCGCGGTGTCCGACTCGGTGTAGGCGATGAACTTCGCGTCCGGGCTCCACCACCAACCGGAGAAGCGGCTCATCTCCTCCTGGGCCACGAACTCGGCCAGGCCGTGCGTCTTCGCCGGGGTGCCCCCCTTGGTGACGCGGTGCTCCTTGTTGGTGGCCAGCTCGAGGCGGAAGACGTCGTTGTCCCGCACGTACGCCACGTGCTTGCCGTCCGAGGAGAAGCGCGGATCGATGACGCCCGGACCCGTCTTCAGCTCGGTGGACTTCCCGCTGGCACGCTCGACCAGGTAGAGCTTGCCGGAGAGCGGCACCAGGATCCGCTCACCGTCCTCGGAGAGCTGGTAGGAGGTGAAGCCCCGGGCGCTCACGCGCATGCGCTCGCGGCGGGCCTTCTCCTCGGGGGTGAGCGTCTCCTCGGAGCCCTTGAGGATGGCCTCGGGGGTGAGCACTTCCCTGGCCTCGCCGGTGGCCACGTCGAAGGCGAAGAGGGTCTGGATGGGCGCGCGGGGCTGGCCGCGCAGGAAGAGGACGGTCTTCTCGTCGGGGGTGATGCGGGGGTTGACGGGACGCCCGCTCATGAAGCGGCGTGTCTCCGCGTAGTCCCGCAGGAAGGCATCTTGTGAGGCGGTCATGGTTTTCGCGGGGGGCTGCTGGGCGAGGACGGGGGCGCTCGTCAAAAGGAGCGCGGCTGCGAGCAGGATGCGCATGCGGGGCTGACGCCCGGGAGGCGGGCGGTCCCTCCTTTGGGGTAGGAAGCGCGCGCAGCCTACACTCCTGGCGGCGCGCGGCCCGCCAAATGCCGTGCAGGAGCGGTTATTCCCCGTGATGGACGAATCCCACAAGCACCTGCGTCTCGCGGGCGTAATCCGCCTGTCACTCGGCGGCGGGCGGGGCCCGACGGACGCGTACGTGTTCGACCCGCACCGGCTGGCGCTGCCCGCCTGGGCCTGCGCGCTGGAGGACGGGCCGGCGGCGCTGCTGGTGACGCTGGACCGGCACCTGGACCTGGTGGTGCCCCAGGCGCCCGCGGCGGTGCCGGACCGCTCGGCGGGACTGAGGGCCCTGGACGAGCACGCGCGGTGGGCCCTGGACGTGCGCAACTACGACCACGTGCTCGCGGCGATGGAGGCGGGGCTCGTGGGTGACGCGCTGGTGATCGCCCGGGGACGGCCCCGGGGGACCTTCGCCGGAGACGTGTACGTGGACACGCGGGGGCGCCCGCACCGGCTGGTGGTGGTGCCCACGGTGGACCGGGCCGCCGAGGCCTTCAACGCGCCCGCTCCCGGTGACGCGGTGCGCGACGTGCTCGCGTCCGCCGAGCGCATCCTGCTGGACGTGGACCTCGACTGCTTCACCAGCCTGAGCGATGCGGACCCGACGACCGTGCTGCCCTGGCCCCGGGGTGTCATCCGGGACTACCTCCTGCCACCGGACTCGGAGTCCTTCTGGGAGGCGGTGCTCGGCCGGTGTGTCGCGCTGACGCTGGCGCGCGAGCCCCACCACTGCGGGGGGCTGCTGGCCTCGGGGAAGCTCTTCCGGGACGTGGCCGAGGTGCTCTTCCGGGAGCTGCTGCGCACATCACCTCCCTAGCCTTCCCTTTTCCCAGTTTTCCTCTATTTGCAGACACGCCGGGCGGCCCCGGACTAGCATCACACCGGTAGGGAAGCATCCAGGCAGGCGCCGGGATTTCTTCCCCCCGCCTTTCCTTCCGATGCCCTCCCTCTGGGAGAATGGCCCCGCCTCATGAACGGCTCGCCCCCGCAGACGGTCATTCCTCCGCAGCTCGCCCGACGGATCCACCTCGTCATGCTGGCGTGGCTCACCCCCTCCGCGCCCATCGCCGGCTACCTCCTCGCGTTGTCGCTGGGGCTCTCGGCCCAGGACCACATCTGGGCCCTGCTGCATGTGCTGCCCGTCGTCTTCGTGGTGGCGGCGCTGCTGATCCCCTGGTCGGGGATCTCCTGGCTGCTGCGGAGCAACCTCCCCGCCCGGCCCGACGAGCCTCCCCAGGAGCGGCTCGCCCGCCTGCAGATGCTGCCCTGGAAGCTCGCGTTCGTGGGGACCCAGGTTCCTGCCCTCGTGGGCGGCCTCATCTATGTCGTCCCGTTGGTGAGCCGGACCGGCAAGCACTCCTTGATGATCGGCCTCGGGTTCCTGGTGGCCGCCACCATCGGCCAGGTGCTGGCCCTGCCCGTGGGCATCAAGCTCGAGCAGATGTTGATGCCGCTCGTCGTCGAGGAGCGCAACCGTCTGCGGGTGCACGCCAGTGGACGGGGACTCTTCTGGCCGAGGCAGCGCTGGTTCCTGCCCTACGTGTTCGCCACCACCCTGACGAGCACCCTGGTGCTCTCGGGACTGGTGTTCGTCATGCAGACGCTCGAGCTGCGCGACCAGCAGATGCGGGCCATCCGCGAGGACACGTCCATCTCCCAGGCCCAGGCCGAGCTGATCGCCCAGAAGCTGCACGGCTTCAGCGACAACCTGCTCTCGACGATGGGCCCGCCGCTGCTGGCGCTGGGGGCGTTCGTCCTCATCGTCCTGTCGCTCGCCGCGTGGATGCTGGCGCGGCGGCAGGTGCGCGCGACGGCGGCCGTGCTGGAGGCCATCGAGGCCCTGGCCAAGGGCGCCCCCTTCGCGCCCCGCTGGGCCTCCACCGATGAGATGGGAGACCTCGCGGCGGGCATGGTCACGGTGCTCGAGCGGCTGCAGGAGATTCCCACCCGCCTCCAGGCCTCGGCCACCATGCTGCTGTCGGCGAGCACGGCGCTCGGCTCCGCGAGCAACCAGCAGCGCCAGCGGCTGTCCGAGCAGGCCGCCATGCTGCAGCAGGCCCAGCTCACCTCGGAGGAGATCCGCACCACCTCCGAGCTGGCCTCGCACAAGGCCGAGAGCGTGCTGAGCGTGGCCGGCCACGCGGGACAGCTCGGCCAGTACGGCGAGGAGGCGCTGGACCGCACCCTGACGGGCCTCAACACCATCCGCGACTTCGTGGACGGCATCCGCGGCAAGGTGCTGCGGCTGCAGGAGAGCGCCACGCAGATTGCCCACATCGCCGTCACGGTGAAGGACCTGGCCGACCAGTCCCACCTGCTGGCGCTCAATGCCTCCATCGAGGCCGCGCGCGCCGGAGACCAGGGCGCGGGCTTCGCCGTGGTGGCCAGCGAGATTCGCAAGCTGGCGGATCAGACCATCCGGGAGAACGCCCTCATCCGCAAGAGCCTGCTGGACATCGGCACGGCCATCCGGGACGTGGTCTCCATGAGCGAGCAGGGCGCCCTGCAGGTGGAGGGCGGCCTGGAGATGGTGAAGTCCTCGGGCAACAACCTGCGCGAGATGTCGCTCATCATCCAGGAGAACGCCGCGGCCGTGCGGCAGATCGCCGTCGCGGTGAACCAGCAGAACACGGGCATTTCGCACATCTTCAACGCCATCACCCACATCTCCGCGGGCATGGACGAGACGATGAAGCGGCTGGACACGACGCTGCAGGCCACCGAGACGCTCCAGGCCGTCACCCGCGAGGTGACGGAGATCGCCCGCCGCTACCAGCTCAACCGCTGAGGGCGTAAGACGCGGTGCATGAGACGTGAAACGAAGGAGCCCCAGGAGGACGTGGCCGCGAAGCTGGCCGCCATGACGCTCGAGGAGAAGGTGGCGCTGTGCGCGGGCCGCGATCTCTGGACGCTCGGCGGCGTGCCGCGGCTGGGCGTGCCCCCCATCGTCCTCACCGACGGCCCCCACGGCGTGCGCCTGATGAAGGGGGACCCCGGCCAGGCGGCGAACCTGGCCACGAGCGAGCCGGCCACCTGCTTCCCCACCGCCTCCTCCCTCGCGGCCACCTGGGACGTGGCGCTGCTCGAGGAGGTGGGCGTGGCGCTCGGCGAGGAGGCCCGGGCCATGGGGGTGAGCGTCCTGCTCGGGCCCGGCGCGAACATCAAGCGCACGCCCCTGTGCGGCCGCGACTTCGAGTACTTCTCCGAGGATCCGCTCCTCTCCTCGCGCATGGCGGGCGCGTGGATCCGCGGCGTGCAGCGCACCGGCGTGGCCGCCTCCCTCAAGCACTTCGCCGCCAACAACCAGGAGGAGCGCCGCACGTACATCGACGCGCGGGTGGACGCGCGCGCGCTGCGGGAAATCTACCTCGCGAGCTTCGAGCACGCCGTCACCGAGGCACGGCCGTGGACCGTCATGGCCGCCTACAACCGGCTGGAGGGCACGTACTGCGCCCAGCACCCGTGGCTGCTCACCGGCGTCCTCCGGGAGGAGTGGGGCTTCGACGGCGTGGTGGTGTCCGACTGGGGCGCCATCGACGTGCGCGCCGAGTCGCTCGTCGCCGGATGTGACCTGGAGATGCCCGGGTCCCTGGGGCGGGGGGATACGGCCCTCCTGCGCGACGTGCGCTCCGGGCGGGTGCCGCTCGCGACGCTGGACGCGGCGGTCACGCGCATCCTCCAGCTCATCCAGCGCACGGCCCGGGCGCGCGAGGCCGGCCATACGTACGACAAGGAGGCCCACCACGCGCTCGCGCTCCGGGCGGCCGCGGAGGGCGCGGTGCTCCTGAAGAACGAGGGCGGCCTCCTGCCGGTGAGCCCCGCCTCGTACCTGGCGGTCATCGGCGCCTTCGCGCAGGTGCCTCGCTACCAGGGAGCGGGCAGCTCGGAGCTCACGCCCACGCGGTTGGAGGACGCGCTCGGGGCGCTGCGTGCGCGCGTCGCGGAGGCCGGCGGGCGCCTCACCTACGCTCCGGGGTACGGCCGGCACGAAGATCGCCCCGACCCGGCGCTCATCGCCGAGGCGTGCGAGGCGGCGCGCCATGCGGACGCCGTGCTGCTCTTCGTCGGCCTGCCCGAGGCCTACGAGACGGAAGGGCTCGACCGGGAGTACCTGCGCCTGGCGCCCGCGCACGATGCCCTCGTTCGCGCGGTGGCCGAGGTCAACCCGCGCGTCGCCGTCGTCCTGAGCAACGGGGCCCCCGTGGAGATGCCATGGCATGCCCAGGTGCCGGCCATCCTCGAGGCCTACCTCGGCGGGCAGGCGGGGGGCGGCGCCGTGGCGCGCGTGCTGCTCGGGGACCTGGAGCCCGGGGGACGCCTGGCGGAGACCTTCCCGCTGCACCTGGAGGACCTGCCGGTGAGCGCCATGCCCAAGGGGCCGCGGGTGCTCGAGTACCGGGAGAGCCTGTACGTGGGCTACCGCTACCACGACGCGGCCGGCACGGACGTGCTGTTCCCCTTCGGGCACGGGCTCTCGTACACCACGTTCGCGTACGCGGACCTCGCCCTCGACGCCGAGCGGCTGCGCGACGGCGACACGCTGGAGGTCTCCGTCACCGTGACGAACACCGGCCCGCGCCCGGGCGCCGAGGTGGTGCAGGTGTACGTGCACGCCATGGCACCCGGCGTGTTCCGGCCCCCTCAGGAGCTGAAGGCCTTCACGAAGGTGCGGCTCGCCCCGGGCGAATCGCGGCGGGTGCGGCTGACGCTCGACCGGCGCGCCTTCGCCGTCTGGGACGCCGCCCAGGGGGGCTGGGCGGTGGAGCCCGGCGCCTACGAGGTGCGCGTGGGCAGCTCCTCGCGGGACGTGCGCGCTCGCGCCCAGGCGGAGCTCACCTCCGAGGCCCCTCCCGCGCTCCGGGACGTGCCCGCGGTGTACCGGGACGTGCGGGCGCCGGGGGGCTTCAGCCACGAGGCCTTCGCCGCCCTGTACGGCGCCCCCCTGCCGGAGAACACCCGCGAGGTGCCCGGCGCCTTCACCCTCAACACCCCGCTCATGGACATGCGGGCCTCGCCCGTGGCGCGCTTCATCCACGCGCGCATGTTCGCCGAAGCGAGCAGGGTGCTGGGGAAGGCCAAAAAGGACATCTCCCCCGTCCTCCGAAGCATGCTGGAGGAGGCCTCGCTCCGCTCCCTGTGGCTCGCCAGTCAGGGCCTCCTGCGACGGCCCCTCCTCGAGGCGCTGCTCTCCCTGAGCAACGGCCGCTACACGCGGGGAGCCCTCGCGATTCTGCGGGCCGCGCTCACGCTGGGGCGATGACGCTCCACCGGGCGCTCAGTCCTCGGTTTCCTGGCAGATCGAGCCCGCGCCACAGACGAAGAACACGGTGTTGAGGTAGTCCGCCGCGCTCGAGCACGAGGTGGTGCGGATGCGCTCCAGGCACGTCTCGAACCCCTTCTCGTTGATGGCGGGGCAGTTGTTCGCCGTCCACGCGGACTGGAAGAAATCGCGGGTCTTCACCTCGCACTCGTTCCGGTCCTGGAACTCCTTGCCCTCGCCGGAGCCGATTTCATCGCACTCCGCGTAGTAATCGCAGGCGGCCCGGGTGGCCTGGACCTGGGCATCCTCGCGGGTGGTGGGGCCACACGCGGGGAGAACGACGAGCAGGGACAGCAGGGAGAGGGAGGACGAGAGGCGCATAGGGGTGACTCGCGATACGGGGTGAGAGGTTGGGTAAGACGACGTGCTCCCCATGAGCAAGGGGCGGACCAACGCCAAACCCGCGAAACGACGAGGACGCGGTGCGGGGGTTGTAGGCTCGAGACAACAGGGGAGCGCCGGAACTGTAGACCGCGGCCAACACCAAAGCAGCAGGGACCTGAAGCAGGCCACGCGCTAGAGCGGCGCGTCCAGGAAGCCGGGCCGGAACTCCGTCACCTGCCCGCCGCTGAAGGAGAAGCGGCCGGCGAACTCGGGCCGCTCGTCATTGAGGACGTACCCGAAGTCGAGGCGGAACGGGAAGGTGTTGAACTGGGGGAAGAGCAGCCGCAGCCCCACGCCCACCGAGTGCACGAAGCGGGGGCCCTCGTCGAACGCCGAGCCCGCGTCGTAGAAGAGCACGCCGCCCAGGTGCACCGTATAGAGGATGAGGGGCCGGGTGCGGTACTCCACGTTGACCAGCGCCGTGCGCCTGCCCGAGTAGGCCTCCGGCCGCGCGCCCCGCAGTCCGTTGCCGCCGCCGAGCAGCAGCACGCGCTCGTTCAGGTCGTCGATGTTCACGTCCAGCAGGCCGCGCACCACGAAGCGCCCGCCGAGCACCTTCGGAGACACCTGCTGGAACTCCGCGGCCCAGCGGCGGTTGACCCACGTCCCCGCCCCCTCCCCTCCGAGAATCCGGCGCACGGAGGCGGCCGTGGCCCATGAGGAGAGCGCGTCCCCCAGGCGCACGCGGTAGCGGGCGGTGAGGCCCACCTCGGCGAAGTGGCCCGCCGTGGCCAGCAGCGCGGGCGCGTAGCGTGCCGTGGCGGTGAGGTAGGGCCCCACCTGGAAGTCCTCGGAGAGGGCATAGGAGTCCACGTCGCGCATCACCTCGTAACGCGTCTCCCAGAAGCGCGCGTAGCCGAGCACGTAGGTGGCGTCCTCGCCCCGAGGCAGGTAGGTGTCGCGCAGCCACGCGCGCCGGGCCTCGTCCAGCCCGGAGTCCGCGGGAGCCCCATAGCGCCGGTGGTACACGCCCACGCCGCCGCCCGCGTCCAGCTTGTAGCGCGAGCCCCAGGAGCGCAGGTACAGCGTGCTCCCGCTGAGCTCGCGCGCATCGTAGATGTAGGGCACCGTCCCGCCGTCGGGGTACGGCAGGGCCCACACGTCGGCGCCGCGGAAGACGCGGATGGGCTGCACGCGCCACACCGCCTGCGCCTGGAAGCTCCACGGCGTGTCCAGCGCGTAGAAGGGCCGCGTCACCAGCACGCTGCCGCGCGAGCCCTCGAGCTGGCCGCTCTCGCGTCCGACGATGAGCGAGGCCGTCTCACTGAGGTACCAGCGGCTGCCGCCCAGGCGCGGGTCCACGTACGTCTGCCCGAAGCTCAGCGAGTCCCGGCGCAGCAGGAAGTCGAGCGCCACCTTCTTGTTCAGCCCGAGGAAGTTCTGCTCGGTGCCCTGCAGCCGCAGCGACTGCACCAGCGTGCCGACGATCTGGAAGTCCTGGTTGAGCCGCAGCGACCAGAGATCCTTGGTGATGATGAGCAGCGACACCGCGTCCGGCGTGGAGCCCCGCACCGGCACCACGCGCACCACCGCGAAGATGCCCAGCTTGCGCAGGTTGCGCGCCGTCTCCAGGGCCAGCGCCGCCGAGTAGGGCGCCCCGGGCTTCAGCAGCACCTCGCGCCGGATGACCGCCTCGCGGGTCCGCGCGTGGAACACGTTGAGCAACAGCGGATACGGGTCACTCGGGGCGACGACGTCCTCGGAGGCCACGAGCACGGCCTCCAGGCGCTTGCCCTCGGGCTCGGGCTCGAGGCTCCGGCCCCCGTCGAGGGACAGGCCCCACTGCACGAGCGCGTCCTCGTAACCCCCGGTGGGCGGAGCGGGGTCCGCCGCCAGCAGGGGGGCGAGGAGGAGGGGCAGCCAGGCGAGCGACACAGTCCTCATCCTGACACGCCGAAAGGGCTCGGGAATACGCTAGTGAACAGCTCCGGCCCCTGCCGGACTGGAGGGGATTCCCGGGCATGGCCGGAAGCGGGAAACTTCCGGCTTTGAAGCGATGCACCCCGTAACGTCCGGACGCAACGTGAAGATTCTCCTGGTAGAGGACAACGAGGACATCCGCGAAGGGCTGACCGATCTCCTCGAGAGCGAGGGGTATTCGGTGGCCGGCAGCGGTACCGCGGAAGAGGGTCTGGCCCGCTTGAGGGCCGAGTCCTTCCACCTGGTCATCACCGACTACATGCTTCCCGGCCAGAACGGCGATTGGCTGTTGGAGCAGGCGGAGCGGGAGCACCGGTTGCACGGCACGGGCGCGTTGATGATCACCGCCCATCCCCGGGTCCGGCCTCCAGCGGGCGTGCGGCTGATGCACAAGCCGCTGGATATCGACGACTTCCTGCGGGTGGTGAGCGAGTCCCTCCCCCACTTACGCGCGGTCGGCGGGTAGC
Organism: Archangium gephyra; assembly: GCF_049060025.1. GTDB lineage: Bacteria > Myxococcota > Myxococcia > Myxococcales > Myxococcaceae > Archangium > Archangium gephyra_A. The sequence continues at coordinate 8,875,822 of NZ_JBMEQQ010000002.1, read as the reverse complement.
GGCGCGGCCCGCAAATCTCCCGGACGTGGCGCGGGCAGCTTCTCGCCCCGGGCGATGGCCGCCACGATGCTCGCGAGCTGCTCCACCCCATCCGACAGGGCCGCCGGGCCCGGTTGGAGGATGAACGGGCTCTTCACCTCGTAGAGCTGGTCGTCCACCACCGCCGTCACCCGCTCCCACCCCGGCCGCGTGACGATCTTCTCGCGCTTCGCCTTGCGGCCACACCAACTGGCGATGACGCCCTCCGGGTCTCTCCGGGCCACCTCGGCCGGCTCGAAGATGCGGCCCTTGGCGCCCTGGTGCTCGCGCGACTCGCGGCACACGTCCTCCCCGCCCACCAGCTCCACCAACTCCGAGCACCAGCGGATGCCGGAGATGAGCGGCTCGTGCCACTCCTCGAAGAAGATGCGGGGCCGGCGCGGCAGCCGCTCCGCCGCCTCCGCGTGCCGCACGAGGTTGGCTTCCAACTCGTCCGCCAGCGTCTCCGCCGCCTCGGCCCGCCCCACCAGCGCGCCCACCACCCGCACCGTCTGGAGGATCTCGGCGAGCGAGCGCTGGTTGAAGAGGTACACGGGCACCCCGCGCTTGCACAGCTCGCGGCCGATGTCCGCCTGCAGGTCCGAGAAGCCCAGGACCAGGTCCGGCTTCAGCTCGAGGATGCGCTCGAAGTTGGCGTCCAGGAAGGAGCTGACGCGCGGCTTCTTGCGGGCCTCGGGCGGACGCACGGTGAAACCGGAGACGCCCACCACGAGGTCTCCGGCGCCGATGCGGTACAGCGTCTCGGTCGTCTCCTCGGTCATGCAGACGATGCGCTGGGGGTAGCGCGGCGCGGAGGAGAGCAGGGCCTTCCATCGGTCGGTCATGGGCCGCAGTGTAAGGCTTCAACGGCCCTGGATCGGCGCCCGATGCGTGCCCCCCGGGCTTCCTTCCACCCGCCCTTCCGGACCATGCTCTCCCCTACCCCGAGCCGGGGATGGCGACCGACATGACTCCCGCACGCACGATCTCCCGCACCTGGGTGCTCCTCCTCCTCCTGGCGGTGGCCTCGAGCGCCTGCGGCCCCCGCACCAAACAGCAGCGCCAGGCCTACGGCGAGAAGCGGACCGACGAGGCCACCCTGCTGCTCAACGAGGCCACGAACCACCTGCGGGAGCTGAACGCGGACCGGGCCGAGCCCCTGCTCGCCAAGGCGAAGGAGGTGCTGGCCCACCCGGACGTGAACCTGTCGCCCGAGGGGGAGATGCTGCGCTCGGAGCTGTCGGAAGCTCCAGGCGCGCGTGCCCCGGGTGCGCGAGGAGAAGGTCCGGCGGGAGAAGCAATCCATCGCGGACCGTGAGCGCAAGGAAGCTCGAGGCGGCGGTGGAGAAGCAGCGGGACTCGGTGGTGGAGGCGATGTTCGCGGTCACCGAGGCGCTGGATGCACTGGAGACGAAGGAAGCCGGAAGCGCGCAGGTGACGGCGGCGAGCGAGGCCATCCAGCGCACCCGGGAGCGGCTGCGGACGGGCAAGGAGCTGGAGGCGAGGAGCGAGGACTACGCGGCCTCGGCGCGGAGCACCGAGCGGAAGCTGGAGCAGGCGGAGGTCCGGCTGAAGCAGGGGCGGAGGGTGATCGACTTCGTGTCCGGGCCGCTCGGCGAGAGCCAGGAGGCGCCGGAGCTGGAGAAAAAGGCGCGGCGGGAGAAGGACATCGCGGCGCGGCTCTCGCTCTACACGGAGGTGCGGGACCGCTACCGCCGCTGCGGGAGCGAGGCGGAGAAGCTGCTCTCCGAGGCCCCCGAGCTCGCGCGCAGCCCCCTCCCGGTGAAGGGCCGCCCGATGGTGCTCAAGGCCGTGGCCGCCGGGTGCAAGAAGAAGGCGGGCCTCACCCAGCGCGCGGTGGTGAAGCTGGAGAAGGCCCAGGTGAAGTGGGAGAAGGCCCAGGCGAAGCGGGAGGCCGCCCGGGAGAAGAAGGAGAAGCTCAAGGCCGCCCGGGAGAAGGCCAAGGAGGCCGCCCGGGAGAAGAAGGAGAAGCTCAAGGCCGCCCGGGAGAAGGCCAAGGAGGCCGCCCGGGAGAAGGCGCTCGCGCGCAAGCGCAAGTAGGCCTCACTTGACGCGGTGCGCAAGCCACCCTCGGCCCGGGGCTGATGGCTCGCACGCAGCGCGTCAGGGAAGGACTCCGCAGGTGAACCTGTCTGGCACGTGACGGATGTGCGCGGGGGCCGTATTGTCGGCCCCTGACGAAACGGGATTCCAGCAGCTCCCTGCTTTTCGGAGTCGGCGAGTCTGGTGGTAGCATACGAGACAGGTCACATTTCACACCCCGCCCACCCGGCGGGCGGTGGGGGAGCTCATGGTACAAAGCGGCGCGCAGGCCCCAAGCGCACCGGCCGACGTCGGAGATCCCCTCATCGGCCGGATCCTCAACGACAAGTTCCGCATCGTGGAGGCGCTCGGCTCCGGGGGCATGGGCCGCGTGTACAAGGCCGTGCAGTCGCCGCTGGACCGGTTGGTGGCCCTCAAGGTCCTCAACCCCCAGTACAGCGAGGGCAAGGACCCGGGCTTCCAGAAGCGCTTCTTCCTGGAGGCGGCCGTCACCGCCAGGCTGCGCCACCCCAACACCGTCACCGTCATCGACTACGGCAGCACGGACGATGGCGTGCTGTACATCGCCATGGAGTACCTGGAGGGGCAGACGCTGGCGCAGCTCCTCACGCAGATGGGGCCGCTGCCCTGGATGCGGGTGATGAACATCACCCAGCAGGTGGCGCGCTCGCTGCGCGAGGCGCACCGCGTGGGCCTCATCCACCGCGACCTCAAGCCCGCCAACATCATGGTCCTCAACCAGGAGGACGACCATGACGTGGTGAAGGTGCTGGACTTCGGCCTGGTGAAGTCCTTCCTGCCGGACCGGGGCGGGCCCAACGAGACGGAAATCACCCAGGCCGGCGTCATCCTCGGCTCGCCGCAGTACATGGCGCCCGAGCAGGCGCGCAACGTGTCCGACCCGCGCAGCGACGTGTACTCGCTGGGCGTGGTGATGTTCCAGATGCTGATGGGGCGCCCGCCCTTCCAGGCGGCGCAGAGCATCGACGTCATCTTCAAGCACCTCAACGAGGCCCCGCCCGTCTTCGCCGCCGTCTGGCCCGCGCACACCGTGCCGCAGGAGGTGGAGGCGCTGGTGATGCGCTGCCTCTACAAGCGCCCCGAGGAGCGCTTCCAGTCCATGGACGAGGTGCTGGAGGGCATCCGCCGCGCCGCCGCGTCCGCGGGCTTCAGCGGGGCCTTCTCCAGTCCGCGCAACGCCGTCACCGGCGGCTTCGTGGCCATCCCCCCTCCTGGCAGCGGCCCCATGTCGGGCCCGCAGACCGGCCCCCTGCCCTCCCCCGGCTCCACGGGCGCGAGCACCGTGGCGCTGGACATCGCCGTGGAGGAAGTACCCGCGAAACCGGCCGCCCGGCGCACGCTGCCCCTGGCCCTCTTCGCCGGCTCGCTGATGATCGGGCTCACGGTGGCCGCGGTGGTGGCCCTGCGCGCCCCCGCGCCCCAGCCCCTTCCCGCGCCCGAGCCCGTCCAGGCGGTGGCGCCAGCGGTGAAGACGCCCGCCCCCGAGCAGCCCGCGCCCGCGGAGCCGCCCCCCGCCACCGCCGAGGCCGCGCTCCCGGAGCCCGCCGCCGAGCCCGTGGCGGAGGCCGCCCCGCCCGCCCCGGCCGAGCCCGTGGCCATCCGCTTCCTGATCGACAGCGAGCCCGGCGGCGCGAAGGTGCTGTACGAGGGACGCGTGGTGGGACAGACGCCCGTGGAGCTGCCGGTGCCCCCGGACGCCGATGGCCGCGCGAGCGCCCGCCTCACCTTCGCGTTGGAGGGCTACCACCGCGTCACCTTCATCGCCCGGGGCGAGGGGCCGGAGGTGCGCCACACGCAGAAGCTGAAGAAGAAGTCCGGTTCCCGCTCCGCGTCGGACAGGAAATCCGCCGGGTACAAGGACGACCCCTACTGAGATGGTGATGAACCCAACCGCCCTGAAGCGAGCGGGCGCCCTCGCGCTGATGCTGTACGCGGGGAGTGCCTTCGGCGACGCGCGCCTGGAGGCCCGCCGTCATTTCCGCACCGGCATGAGCCTCATCGCCCAGGGTCAGTACGACCAGGGCATCTCCGAGCTGCTGGTGGCTTATTCCATCAAGCCCCACCCCAACGTCCTCTACAACATCGCCCGCGCGTACCAGGACGCGGGCCGGTTGACCGAGGCGGCCGACTACCTGCGGCGTTACATCGCCGCCAACCCGCCGGACGTGGCCACGGCGCAGGCCACGCTGGTGAAGTTGGAGGAGTCGCTGCGGGCCGCCGAGGCGGCGAAGCAGGCCGAGGCGGCGAAGCCCGGCGAGCCGGTGGTGCCGGGGAAGAAGCCCGGAGGACTGCCCCCCATGCCCGCGCCCCCCGGGGCCGAGGCGGCCCGCTCGCTCGCGGTGCTGGTGGAGCGGCTGGAGAAGGCCATCGCCCGCGCCGAGTCCCTGCCCGCGGCGCCGGCCGCCACCAGCCCCGAGAAGCCCACGCCGGCCGGTGAAGCCCTCGAGGCCGAACCCGTGGCCGCCTCCGGGCTGGACGAGGGCGAGGTGCCCTACGAGGAGCGCGTGGTGACGGCCAGCCGCCGTGCCCAGTCCTCGCTGGAGGCCCCCAACGCCACCTCCGTCATCACCTCCGAGGACATCCGCCTGTCGGGCGCCACCACCCTGCCGGAGCTGCTGCGCCGCGTGCCGGGCGCCGACGTGATGATGCTCGGGCCGGGCAGCGCCAACTTCTCGGTGCGCGGCTTCAACCAGCGCGTGGCCAACAAGGTGCTGGTGCTGGTGGACGGCCGCACCGAGTACCAGGACTTCCTGGGCATGACGCTCTGGTCGTCCATGCCGGTGGAGCTGGAGGACATCGAGCGGATCGAAGTCATCCGCGGCCCGGGCAGCGCGCTCTACGGCGCCAACGCGATGCTGGGCGTGGTCAACATCATCACCCGCACGCCGGGCACCGGCCCCAAGGCACGCTTCCAGGCCCACGCCGGCAACGCCAACGCCGCGGGGGGCAGCTTCGTGAGCCATGGCGGCTCGGGCGGGCTGCGCTACCGCGCCTCGGCGGCGTACTCGCAGGCGGACAAGTGGAGCCGGGACTTCGCGGATGACCGGCCGGACGTGGCGGTGACGGACCCGCAGCCCAACCTCGGCCTGCGCAGCGCGCGCGGCAGCCTGGCCACCAGCTACAAGTTCGACTCGGGCGTCGAAGTGGGCATGTCCGGCGGCATCAACCGCTTCTACACGGAAATCTACCCGCTGGGCCTGCTGCGCAACTTCTACCTGGACGGGGTGAGCGCCTTCGCCAAGCTGGACGTGGGGCTGGGGCCTCTCAAGGTGAAGGCCTTCTGGAACCACCTCGGGGTGGACGCGGGGCCGCAGTACGAGCCCGTGGGGCAGCGCTCGCTGGCCACGCGCGTCGATTCCAACCTCTTCAACGGCGAGGTGCTCTACAGCAAGAGCTTCCAACTGCTGGGCGAGCACCAGGTGAACGTGGGCGTGGAGGGCCGCCTCAAGCGCGTGGCGTGGAGCTACCTGGGCCCGCTGCGCGAGGAATTCCACGCCGCGGCCTACGTGCAGGACGAGTGGCGGCTGGCCCAGCCCCTGCGCGTGGTGGCCTCCTACCGCGTGGACCGGCACCCGCTGCTCGACAAGGGGCAGCCGGGCCTGGCGCACTCGCCGCGCATCTCCGCCCTCTTCATGCCCTTCGAGGGCCATGCCTTCCGCGCCAGCGCGGCCTCGGCCTTCCGCGAGCCCACGTTCCTGGAGAGCTACATGGGCGTGCGCGTCCCCATCCCGGGCGTCAACGGCGCCAGCGCGCTCTCCCTGGGCAACCGGGCGCTCCAGGCCGAGCGGATGGTGGCGCTCGAGCTGGGCTACCGCGGCGAGGCGCCGGAAGCTCGGCATGGACTGGGACGTGGCGCTCTACCAGCACACGGTGAGCAACCTCATCCACCTGTCCGCCGTGCGTCCCCTGCCCGCGGGCGAGTCCTGGGACGCGGAGACGGGCACGTACCTGCTGGGCCGCTCCCTCTTCGAGAACGAGGCGGCCGTCTACACCGCGCGCGGCGCCGAGGCCGGCGTGACGCTGGCCCCGGTGGATGGGCTCGGCATCAAGGCCAGCGCCGCCTTCCAGCAGGTGGCGGCCAATGGGGAGAACGGCCTGTGCGGCCCGTGCAGCCAGGCGCCCCAGGTCAAGCTGTTCGGCGCCATCACCTACCGCACGCGCCAGGCCCTGGAGCTGGGCGTGGACGCGGCCTGGACGTCCGCCACCACCTGGGTGGAGCGCGAGCCCTCGTCGAAGGACCCCACCGTCATCGAGCCGCTGGCCAACACGCTGCCCGCCTACGCCGTCATCAACGCCCGCGTGAGCTACACGCCGGTGAAGGACCGGGTGTCGGTGGCCCTGGTGGGCTCCAACCTGGGCCCCACGCACGCCCAGCACCCCTTCGGCAACCGCATCGAGCGCCGCGTGCTCGCCCTCCTGACGGTGACCCCATGAGCTTCTCCTCCTCCAAGACGCTGGTGGGCCTGGCGCTCGCGTCCGTGCTCGCCACCGGCTGCGAGCCCCCGCCCGTGGTGCCCACCGCGGACCAGCGGCAGAACCAGAACCTGTCCCGCATCGAGGGCCAGGTGGTGGTGCAGAGCCAGGCGCGCGGCAACGCCATCGTCCTGCTCTACGACGCCGCCCGTCCGCCTCCGCCCCAGGGCTCGGGCCGCCCGCTGAGCTTCACCGTCATCCCCGCGGAGAAGCTCTTCGGACCGGCGCAGCCGGGCTCCTCCGGCCCCTTCACCGCGCCCTTCTCCTTCAGCCTCGTGGCCCCGGGGCGCTACCTGCTGCGCGGCTTCATCGACTCGGACACGTGCCTCACGGGCGCGACGCCCTGCCACGGCCCGGACTTCATCCCCTGGTACAGCATCACCGGCGAGCCCAACGCCGGAGACGTGGGCGGCGCCGCGGTGGACCCCGTCACCCGCGTGCCTCGCGTGGTGGAGGTGGCCGCGGGCCCGGACGGCGCCCTCCAGGCCGCCACCGGCGTCATCGTGAGCTTCAGCGACTCGAGCACCGTCCCCACCGAGCGGCCCGCCTTCCGCGTGGAGGGAGACTCCCGGTTCGATCCCTCGGCGGGCACCAAACGGCTCGACCTCTGGTCCCTGCGAATCCAGGAGGGTGTGGTGTCCGCGGGCCATGCCGGCCTGGTCGTGCGCTGCGTGGACGACAACGGCGACGGCGTCCCCGACGACGCCAACGGGGACGGCGTGCCGGACCTGTGGCCGCGCGTGCTGGTGCGCAAGCTGACGAGCTGGCCGGGCCTCACCGAGGCGCAGAAGCTCGCCGACGAGAACGACCTGGACCGGGATGGAGTCCTCGATCCCGTGGGCGCCGACTACCCCCGGGCCGATGGCACCAGCGACGGGCTGCCGGACCAGGTGGTGCTCGCCGCGGGGCTGGCGCCGGACCCGGCGTTGATGGACGCCCTCCTCGAGCGCGATGAATCCCCATGTGTGGAAGTGGTGCCTTCACTGGGAGTCCTCGTGCAGCCCCTGGCGCTCGACGTGCGCGACCCGGCCAACCGGCAGCCCCTGAAGTCGGTGCCCTCCGGACGCTACGCCGTCACGCTCGTCCAGTTCACCGGCCAGACGTGGCGCGTGCCCAACGAGCTGTCTCCCACCCTGGCGGCCGAGGACGGACTGCCTTCGGTGGAGAGCCAGTCGTTCGTCCTCGACGTGCCGTGAAAAAGGCTCATCCGAGCAGCGCGAAAAACTCCGGGGCCGGACGGCGGGCCGCTTTGACTTCGAGCTGTCGGTCGGCCAACATACAGTAGGAATTCCCGGACAGGGATGTGGAGGGGGGACAGTGCAGGGAGACTCTCCAATGAAGCCGGCAACCGTTGTGCCCGAAGCAGCGGCGACCTCGTCGCCCCGTCCGACGACGGCTCCCACCGAGCCGGCGAGGACCGCTGCTGTCTCCGCCGGGCCGGTGCGGACCCCAGCGTCACCCTCCGAGCCGGCGCGTCCCTTCGGCGTGCTCAACGCCGAGACGGCCAAGGCCTTCGCGGCCGCGAAGGATCCCGAGACGCGGCCCTTCGCCCGTCCGGAGCCCGGCGTGCAGCCGCAGCGCGTGCTGCTGGTGGATGACAGCCGCTCCATCCGGACGCTGCTGAAGATCTACCTGATGGCGCGCTCCTTCGAGTACATCGAGGCCGAGTCGGCCGAAGCGGGCTTGAAGGTGCTGGAGACGCAGCCGGTGGACCTCATCCTCACCGACTTCCACATGGACGGGATGAACGGCGCGGACTTCGCGGCGACGGTGCGGGCCAGCCGCGACGTGAAGGTGGCGAAGATTCCCATCCTGATGATGACGGGTGACGCGAACGCCGCCGAGGTGCGCAACAAGGGCCAGAAGGCGGGCATCAACGCCTTCGTGCGCAAGCCGGTGAGCTGCGCCCAGCTCATGACGCTGGTGGACACCATCCTGCCGCCGCCCAGGAAGGGCTGAGCGGCCGGGCCCGGAGGAGCGCGTTCCGCACCCCGGGTCGCTTGGATTGGCGGTGGACAGCCACGTAGAAGGCCCTCCTCACCCGGAGGACCCATGCGTTCGCTGTGCACCGCTCTCTTCCTCAGTCTCATGCTGGCCACCGCCGCCCACGCCGCGCCCGCGGTGGTGAAGGTGTTCGAGGCCAAGGCCCACGCCCAACCCGATGTGACGTCTCCCGTGCTCCACACCTTCGTGGAGAAGGCGGAGGTGTCCGTGTCCGAGGAGGCCGAAGCGGGCTGGCGCCGGGTGCGGCTGCCCGACGGGAACGTGGGCTACATCCAGGAGAGCGCGCTGCGGCTCGTGACGGCGGAGGCCGCTCCTCCCGCCGCGCCGGCCCCGGCCCCGGCGGCTCCCCCGGCGGCGGCGCAGGCTCCGGCGGCGGATCGCCCGGAGCGTGAGGCCACCGCGCCCGCGCCGAAGATCTACGTGAAGGACCTGGAGCACCTGGCGGAGCTGGTCAAGGAGGACCCGCTCGTGGGCCCCAAGGCGCAGCAGTTGGCCGAGCGCAGGAAGGCCGGCCTCGCCTTGGGCATCGCGGGCGTCGCGGTGGGCGTGGTCCTCACCGTGGTCGGCATCAGTTCCAGGAGCACGGAGGACTGCGAAAGGCCCGGTGGCTCGTTCTGCGTGCCGAAGCCCAACTTCGGAATGATGTACGGCGGCCTGGGCGTCGCGGCGGGCAGCGGGCTGATCTCCTACGCGATCATGCCCAAGTCCGGGGACCTGCTCGACGTCATCAACGAGTGGAACACGCGCCACCCGGCCAACCCGTTCGAGCTCACGGGCGCTGGCGCTCCAGCGAGCCGCTGAGGGCTACACGGAGCGGGCGGGGGCCGGGGCTGAGGCGCGAGCCCGGCGCTTGCGCACGGCCTGATGCCGATCACGCCTTCCGCCTAGAAGCCGGCTGGACCATCAAACGGAACAGCCCCCGCTCCTCCAGCGTCCTCTGCGTTCGCCAAGCGAGCGCGACGTGCTCCGGATTGCTCGGGGTGAGTCGCTCGGACGTGAGGGTGACGAGCGTTCCCTTGTCGCCCACAGGCTCGACGCACACGGGCTCCGGCAGCGCCGGCACCTCGCCCCGGTCCCGCGAGAAATACGTCATCCAGCCCACGAAACAGCCGAGCTGGCTACCGCCGGAGAGCTCGTCCCACAGTCCGTCCGCCGTCGCCACCGCCCATTCCGGCTCCCAGGCCATCGCCATGGCACGCATGGCGCCAGCGACAATAGGTGCCTTGACCAGGCGCTCGTGCCCCAGAGCCTCCTTCGGAAGGGAGAGCCAGAGGAAGTTCAGCGAAAACTCTGCCTTCGACCCACAGGTGAGCGTGACCCCTCCACCCTGGCCCTGCTCCACGTGTCCTGTCCAGGCGCCGAACGCAAACCCGTCATCCAGAATCTGGTACTTCTCCCGTCCGAAGAACCTTCGGAAGGTCTCGCGGGTGGGCTCAAAACCGAGCTGCAGCGCCTCCCGGGCGGAGTTGCCCTTCTCGTACCATTGGGTGAAGTCGGGATGGCACGCAGCTAGGAGGCGGAAGAACGTCTCCGCGCGCCGAGCGCATTCATCGGCCGACTCCGGCCGGCGTCCCCAATACGCTTTGATTCCGTACCTCTCGCTCATGGGCAGCACTCCTCACTTCACCGGCGGGGTGTAAACGACCTCTATAAATCCAAGGTCCGCCTCGTCGAAATGCTTCCGAAGCACGGCCACCATCCGAGGCTCGGCGACGTGCCAGCGGATCGGCCTCCCGGCCGCCATCCGGTACTGACGTGCAGCTTGCTTGAGCATGTCCTCCAGGCCACCGTAGAACTCGTGTGCAGGATTGAGGTCCTTGTCGAACCACTGCTCGTACCCGCGAGCCTTGCCCTCAAGCAGCACGCCCTCGGTCGGATCAAAACCGTCGTACTCGACGCACTTCCCATTTCGGCACACCGTGTAGCACCAGCCTTTGGGGGCGCCAGTCACCTGGGCCTGGTAGGCCCGAGACTGCTCGGACATGCTCGAGGTGTCCTCAACCCACTGCCCGGGCCCGCCAACCGGAGGCCACCCCGCACCGCCTCCTGCGCCCTGTACGCTCGTGTTGGCCATGTGCAGGACGTAGGTGGCACTCAACGCTGGCGCCGCCGCAGTAGCGACACGTCCAACGGGGACGGCCACCAGGCGCACCGCCAGGAGTCCGTCACCCGAAAGCGACAGCAGGGGCATCGTGAGGCTTCCCAGCTTGCCGCCCCAGGCCGCCACCTTCGCAGCTCCAGCCCCCGCCGTTCCCACTGTCAGCACCACGCCCGTCGCTAGCCGCGACACGGTGCGCACCTTCTCGGCGTAGGGCTTGTGGCGGAACTCCTCCCACAGTTGTGGCGAGTTCTCGTAGAGCTGCCGCACCGCGCCCGGCAGTTGCGCCAGCCCCTCGAGTGTCTCCCCCGTGTAGAAGACCAGCCGGTAGAGGCCTTCCACCATGTCTACCACTGCGAGCACCGCCCCCTCCGTCACCGCCAGCGCCGGGTTGTCGTCGGGCTCATAGAGGCCCGCTGGACGCGCGCCTCTCGGAACCTCGAGTCTCTGGTCCACCGGGAAGAGGCGCTCGCCCTCGATGGCGTAGAATGGACCCACCTCGAAGCGCCCGGCCCGTAGCGTCCCATCCTCGGCGAGCACGACCTGCCCGACCTTCTGGACCGCCACTCTCGAGGTGGCCCTCACCAGGTATCCGTCCGGACGAAGCACCAACAACCGCGAGAAGCGCCGCATCCGCGTGTGGAGCTCGTCTCTCGTCACGACCTGGCCCCCAGCGGCCACCTCCAAGAGCAGATGTGCCGCCATTCGGCGGAGCCCGAAATTGCCCAATGTCAGCGGCGTGGAGAGCAGAGGTGGCACCAGCTCCAGCGCCTGCTGAGGCGACAGCGAGCGCCCGTCCTTCGGCAACGCAGTGCTGGGGACCCCCGCCTGCGCGAGGAATCCCTGGAAGTAGTCGAGCGTCATCGGCACCCCGAACGGCCGCCCGTCGCCCACTCCATCCGGCCATCCAACGCCCTTTCCCTCCAGGTCCTCCTCGTCCACCACACTCGCACCGCGCGCCCAAGACCGCGGCCGCTCTGCCGCCACAGCTCCCTCGGCCGCGCCCACCACCGGGACACCGGCCTCGCGATCCTCGGCGTCCGCGTCAGCGCCCTCAAAGTCCTCGAAGGAGTCCCCGGTCCTCGTTGCCGACCCCGCCTGGGATTGGTCCGCGCTCTCCTGTGGCCTGGGACTCGTGCGCTGCACTCGCCACCGATGGCGCGAACCGCCAACCAGCATCCCGCCCATGGGGGAGCCCGTCGCACACGCGGTCTGCAGCCCGAGGAGCAGCAGAAGCACCACGCGCGACGCCCACCACGGCCCGCGCCGCGAGTTCCGCCGAGCCTCAAGCTGCGTACCACCGCCCTCCCCCGCTCCAGGACTTCGGTATTCGTTCGCCATGACGCTGGCCTTTCCCCCAGGAGCAACAAGCCCTGAAGGATATACGGGCTGTGCGCCAGGGCGGTGCAAAGGCCGTGCAGCCCCCTTTGGGCACACGTCTGCCCCGCCTTCCCCTGTGGCGCTCCGCACGTGCCAGCGCCTCTGTGCCTCGTCCCACGTCGTGCGACACCTGCGAAGGGACTGGACGTACGTGCCGACGGGCTTGAAGGTCGAGACACCCCGTTGAGTCGCAGGCATGCGCCCTCATCTCTGTGCTCTGTGTCCCTCACCCCCACTCAGGCCCAAAGGGTGAGTGGTCAATGAGCCAGCCCTCTGCTACATGGCGGGCTGCAGGAATAAGGGAACTCCCAGCCAACAACGAGACTTCCGTGTGACTACGCGACATGAAGCACATCCTGGACGCGGCGAATCTCCCCCTCCAGGTCGAATACTCCAGAGAAACAGGCCTATCCGCAGAGCACCCTATGAGCGGAGCAATAGGCAACGGGAATGCCATTCGGAGAGCGCTCGCCACCCTTTCCCAAATTCCGGCCTTCGCCCCCCTTGTCGCGCCGATTCTATCCCATAAAGCAATAGCATCCCAGTACAGCAACCGATTGGTTGGGCCGCGCGCCGAACTCGACCATGTGACAACCCAAATTCATGCCTTAAACAGCGCGGCATTAGCGTTTCGCGCTGCGCTCGACCACGCACTGCCCGACGAGGCCCCAACAACGCTGGCCGTCAAAATTCCGGACCCGCACTCCCTCGACAACCTGGAAGCGTTGGTTGGGGACCTTCGCCGGTTCTTTGACATCGTCTCAAAGATTGACGACGCCGACAATCCCGAGCGAGTCGAAATGAGACCTGCACTGCAGGCGTTCGACTCAGGATCGTTCTATCTTGAGTTGGCGTTTTCAACAGTGACTGCGCTCGGGGTTGTCGGCGTTATCACAAGGGCCGCATACAACGCTCTCGCAATATGGGAGCAATACAAGCAGGCGCAGGCACGAATCACGTTGACTGGCCTCGCCGTCCAGGAGATGGGATCCATCACCAAGCACAATGATGCCTTGCGGACCGCTCTCATGGAAGGCGCTGTTAATGAGTTGAAGAAAGGGCGCTTTTCAAAACTTCGAGGTGAAGGAGAGGCAGCACTGCGCGCGGCGCTCCAACAGAAAACCGAGATGTTTGAAAAGCACATTGTATTCCTCCCGCCAGCAACCGCGCCAAACGAGATTCACGCCGCGTTTCCGACCTACAAGGAAATCATGCACCTACTCTCCGGCGATCCGACAAAGCTGATAGAAGCAACCAATCAGAACAATGGTACGACTGAAAAGCCGACCGCCAAACCGCCCAAGCAGAAGGACGACGCGTAATCGTCGGAGCGCGACGTGGGTTTGCGCGCTGTACACGAAGGGCCCGAACTCCACCCCGGAGCCGGGCCCTTCGTGTTTCAGGAAATGGCGAGGGTCAGCGGGCGGCGAGCTTCGCGGCCGAGCTCGCCGCCTTCAGCTTCGTGCCCCAGCTGAACAAGCCCGAGGCCCCCGCGGCGGTGGACAGGATGCCCAGCACCACGGAGAGCGTCACGAGCTTGCCAGCCGCCAGCGCGGCGGACAGCTGCAGCATGGCCGCCGTCACCACGGTCAGGGTGATGACGACCACGTCCGAGCGCAGCCAGGGCACCCGGGAGACTCCGAAGCGCCGCACCGCGTACACCGCGCCGAGCATCAGGGCGCACGCGAGCAGTCCCCAGTTCCGGGAGGCCACGAGCGTCACCACAAGCATAAGACTAATGGAGCCCTGTAAGGGGGTGGAGGGTGCCGTACGAAGTCTCTGACACCTTTTTCGGGAGAGCGCACTGCGGCTCGTGACGGCGGAGGCCGCTCCGCCCGCCGCGCCCGCCCCGGCCCCGGCGGCTCCCCCGGCGGCGGCGCAGGCTCCGGCGGCGGATCGCCCGGAGCGTGAGGCCACCGCGCCCGCGCCGAAGATCTACGTGAAGGACCTGGAGCACCTGGCGGAGCTGGTCAAGGAGGACCCGCTCGTGGGCCCCAAGGCGCAGCAGTTGGCCGAGCGCAGGAAGGCCGGCCTCGCCTTGGGCATCGCGGGCGTCGCGGTGGGCGTGGTCCTCACCGTGGTCGGCATCAGTTCCAGGAGCACGGAGGACTGCGAAAGGCCCGGTGGCTCGTTCTGCGTGCCGAAGCCCAACTTCGGAATGATGTACGGCGGCCTGGGCGTCGCGGCGGGCAGCGGGCTGATCTCCTACGCGCTCATGCCCAAGTCCGGGGACCTGCTCGACGTCATCAACGAGTGGAACACGCGCCATCCGGCCAACCCGTTCGAGCTCACGGGCGCCGGCGCTCCAGCGAGCCGCTGAGGGCCCATGAGGCACCGCCTCCCTCGCCTGGGGGAGGCGGACCCGGTCCGCGCCACACGGAGCGGGCGGGAACCCCGCCGCGCATCACGCCGGGATGCCGGCACATCGGAGCGTTCCTGGCTCTGATGAACTCAAGTACCCTGCCGAGCGGCGCCCCCCCTCGTCAGTCCTGGAGCACCCCATGCTTCGAATCCTCAGCGGCATGCTGCTTGTCCTCGCCCTAAGCGGCTGCGCGGCGGCGCCTGCTCGCCCACCCGCCATCGCCCCGGCCTCAGGAGCCGCCCCCATGCACCTCGGCAACTTTTCCGTCAGCCTCGCCGTCAAGGACCTCGCCGCCTCCCGCGCGTTCTACGAGAAGCTCGGCTTCCGTCCCATCGGCGGTAACGAGGCCCAGAACTGGCTCATCATGCAGAACGAGACCAGCACCATCGGCCTCTTCCAAGGCATGTTCGACAAGAACCTCCTGACGTTCAACCCGGGCTGGGACCGCAACGCCCATCCACTCGCCGGCTTTGACGACGTCCGCGAGATCCAGCGGACCCTCCAGGCCCGCGGCCTCACCCTCACCTCCGCCGCCGACGAATCCTCCACCGGCCCCGCGAGCCTCATGCTCATCGATCCCGATGGCAACCCCATCCTGATTGATCAGCACGTCCCGAAGCCGGCGCGCTGAGTCCAGCGCCCTCCATCGCGGGCACCGCCGCGGCGGGAGCTGGCATCGGCCGCCCCCCGCCGCCGCGTCACTCACTGCCCGAGTGACTGGGGCGGTGGCTTCGCGCTGACGGCGGGCGTGTAGCACTCCCCCTGGTACTCGTAGAGGACGTCCGGGCAGGGGGCCTTGAGCTTGTGCGGCAACCAGCAGGCGCCGACCAACTCGACCTCGGCGTAGCGGGTGCACGGAGGGCGCTTCTGACCCTTGAAGGGCTTGCTCGGCAGCGGAGCTGCGAGCACGGGCTCCCCAGCATCCAACGTGTCCACGAGCCCCCATGGGCGGGCGGGTTGGTCCGGCGTTCCACCTGCCGTGGACTCCTCGTGGCTCATGAGGGCGGGGGGGGTGCTCGTCACGGCTTGCTGGCCACTGGACGCCTGGCGCCCCCACGCGAAGAACAGGCCGCACACCACGGCAGTGCCCGCCAACGCCAGCCCCACTCTCCACCGGAGACCCGGCTCGGAGGGGCCGGAGAGGGCGCGGGCCATGCGCCGCACTCCCGCGCGGACACCCTCCAACAGGAACACCAGCGCCTCCACCGAGTGCTTGTCGGGGCCGACGGACCAGCGAGAGTCCTCGACCTCCATGGCGATGTAGCTCGGTGTGATGGAAGAGATGATGCGCACCCGCCAGTCCTTCAACTGCGCCACGTCCTCCTCGGCGGCGGGTTTGAGCACCAGGGCCGTGGCCCCGCTCTTCTCGTGCCTGGCACGATAGAGCTCACCCGGGCTGTGCGCTGGCTGGGGCACCTGCTCCTCGAGTCGATAGGGCCCCAACTGCGTCCGCTCCTCCCAACTCCTCTCGGACTTCTTCTCTTCGTCCATGCGTGCTCCTCGCTGGCCGCTGCGCCCACCGCGGGCCCGAGACGCTTGTTCGCATGGAGCCGAGCCCTCGATCCAGGAGTTGCCCGGTGCGACCCGGACATCCTACCGCCCAGGTGCACTGGCACTCCGTTCAACGGATGCCCTCGCGACTCAAGGGGATGGGCAAGGTTGCGAGCGGCCCTCCGCGTCGTAGACGGCGACGCACTGATGCGCGGAGCCGCTCACGCTGTTGACGATGCGGCCCTCCCTCGTCTTCGCCCCGCTGGGGCTGTACTGGATCCAAGAGCCGAGGTCTCCCTTCATCGTGACCCGGGACGCGACCACGCCATTGGGGTGATAGGTCTCTTGGCGGGTGTAGACCCCGTTGACGAACTCGGCGCTCGAGACGAGCCTTCCCGAGGCATCGAACTCCTTCCGTGTCCCGTGACGCTTGTCATCGACGTAGGGGGTCTCGAACCGGGTATCCCTCAGCCACTCGGTGACGACGCCGGAGAGCTTGCCGTCGCGATACGTGCCACTCCACACGACCTTGCCATGCACGTCGTAGTTCCGGGCGGGGCCGTCCAGCACACCATTCCCGCGCGTGTTCTCGGAAGAGAGGAACCCGTTGTTGCCGCACGCGGAACGAACACCGGTTCCATCGGGGAGCTTCAGGTCCATCGGGTCGGGGACATAGCCGGCGCGCCCGCCGGCAAGACAGGTTGGGACCTGGCCCTTCGGGGGCGGTGGCAGCATCACGTCCAGGCAGTGCTTCTCCGAGACACTGACGTGCTGGCACTCCGAATGGCCCTGGACGGTGGCCATCGCGAAGTAGTCGCCCTCGGCGAGGCCCAGTGACACCCTCTCCCCCGTGGGAACGAGCGTCAGCGATTGCTGGGCACGCTTCGGGACGGAGACAGGCTGCCAGGTGCCGCGCTCGTCCAGCCGCCAGAGCTGGCGCAACTGGTACGTCACCGGCGAGCCGACCCAGGTGTATACCGAGCCGTTCTTCGCATAGTACACGGCCCGCTGGTACTGCCGCGCCGGCTCGCCCGCGGAGCAGCTCGTGCTGCAAGCAACGGCAATCCCCACGGCGACGGCGAGTGCCCGTCTGTGCATGGAATTCATCAGAGCACGCGGGGGCGGAGCCAGGGAAGATCCAGCCCCCGGCCAGGAGGGCTGAGCGGCCGGCCCCCTCAGGTGGCCGAGACCGGGGGGGGCCGCGGACCGCGCCCGCCGCTCGTTGAAGGGCAGCGTGGGGCGGCGGCGCAGTTCGCCGATGCGGCGCTCGGAGGCCTGGCTCCAGCGCGGGTGCTCTTCGTCTTGAACTCCGGGAGCGCGTCCCCTGGAGGCCCATCTCCAGTTCCACCGTCTCGAACGGAATCCCGAGGCGGTGCAGCAGGAGGCGGACCTTGCTTGTAGCCCAGGTATTGCTCGCAGTGCTCGGTCCTGACAGGCTCCCGAGCTCCAGGAGCCCTTCATGCGCAATGGGTACATGCTGGCAGCGCTGCTTGTCACGCTTTTCATCCTGGCCTGCGGAGGAGGTGCGCCGTACCGCAAGCCGCCCTCCGCGGAACAAGGGGGCCCCAGCGGCAGTGCGATGAGCTCGACCCCGCAGGTCCTGGCGGAAGAGGAGGAGTGGAGCGCTGTTGTCTATGTTATCGCGGACGGCCTGGACGGTATTCCAGGGCCTGCTGGCATATTTTCTGGTGATGGGGACGTCGATGCGGGCGGCGAAGCTCCAGAGCCAGAACCTGCATTCTCATGGCATCAAGATGGCGAGGCCACTCACTGTTATCAAACCTCTGATGGTGATGCATATTACTGTTGTCGCTACCAATTGGCGACTGATGTCTCCATTGGAGGAAGGGGAAGGATCCTAAAAAGGCTATTCGAAAAGGTCTTTGATAGACTCTCCAAATCGCGACAAACAGCCCGGACGCCTGCCCCAACAAGGCACCTGTTGGGTTCTGTCGAAGCCTGGCGCAAGCCCATGCTCGCGCCCGATAAGCGAATCTACCCCTACCGCAAGACCCGGGATTCCGCTTCTCCCATCCCAAACCTCGGACTCAATCGCGCCGGGAAGACGATCTCGGATGGCAGGCACACCATCAGCTTCGACACCAATGGATTTCCCAGGTTCAATACCAGGTTCGAGACTCTCCTGGATGACGTGCATATCGGAACAGGAAATCGTCAGGCTCACATCAAGGCATCCAACGAAAGCCTTGCCAGGGCCGTTCGGAAGGATCCCGGATTGGCAAAGGAGCTCGGGCTGAGCGCGGATGATGTTGCTGTACTTCCGAAATCCCATCAGGCGCCAAACGGCTACCGCTGGCATCATCATCAATACGTGGGAAGAATGCAGCTCGTCAAGTTCGAGGAGCATCGGCTCGCTACTCCTCATACAGGTGGTATGGCAATCTGGGGAGGAGGCTATCCGTAATGACTGTTCAGTGGATTCCTCGTGTCTGGAAGATTGCCCGGCATGCTACAGCTCATGAGGTGGAGGCGCTCGAGAGAGCGTGGGGCGTGGAGTTGCCCGAGGATTACAAGCGCGTTGCCATGATGCATCAGGGAATGGCACCCGAGCCATGTGTGCTCGACACGGACAGAGGCAATGTGGTGATGTCCGAGCTCCTGCTCATCAGTGAGAGCGAGGAGTTTCGAGCCTATTCCATGTCCGACACCTACAAGCTCATCCATCCCTATGTGCCTGTGGGAGTCTATCCATTTGCATCAACGGCCAATGGGGACTTTCTTTGCTTTGACTACAGGGGCTCGCCATCTGCTCCAAGAGTTGTATTCTACTTCACCGAAGCCTCGGGTGAGGAGGCCATCGAGCCGGTCGCGGAGGATTTCACCCATCTCCTTTCCAGGCTGCATGACTGACCGCTGACTTCATGCTGCTTGGGCCCCCCGCACCGCGCTGCTCCCAATCGCTGGATCGTCGAACTCGTCGCCACACAGTTCCCAGAGGCGCCTCCCCGCCGGACAGCGCCCCTTGTGAGCCTGCCCCGACTCCGTGAACACTTACCCCGCCTATTCGAGTCCATGGTGGTCGGCATGGGCCGCGCCGAGCGATGGAGCTGTACCTCACAGGGCTGCTGCTGGACGGAGAGCGCAAGAGCGTGGAGCCCATGCGCCAGTGCCTCCAGCAGTGCGTGTCGGTAGCTGACTGGAGTGATGCTGAGATGCGACGCCGGTTGGCGCTGAAGCTGGAGGCGGAGATGCCGGGACTGGAGGCCTTCGTGGTGGACGACGCGCATAGGCGGAGTGGGGCCATGTGCCATGTTGAGGGGGTGGGCTGGAGCAAAGGGGTCGCTGATGACGCGGGTGGACACCCTCCTGCCACCGGCCAGGAAGGGCTGAGCGGCCGGCCCCCCTCAGGTGGCCGAGACCGGAGCCGAGGCGCGCACCCGCCGCCTGCGCACCGCCTCGGCCCCGCGGATGGCGAAGAGCAGCAGCAGCACGCCGCCGTAGATGAGCGGCTCGGTGAGGTCCTTCTTCACGCGCCAGACGAAGTGCACCACGCCCAGCGAGGCGGCCACATACGCCAGCCGGTGCAGCCGCTGCCAGGCGGGGAAGCCCATGCGGCGCACCATGCGATTCGTACTGGTGACGGCCAGCGGCACCAGCAGCACCAGCGCCATGAAGCCCACGGTGATGAAGGGCCGCTTGGCGATGTCCTCGAGGATGACGCCGAAGGCCAGCCCCTGGTCCAGCACGGCGTAGGTGAGGAAGTGCAGCACGGCGTAGGTGAAGCCCAGCAGGCCCAGCAGCTTGCGCAGACGGATGGGCCACGTCCACCCGGACACCACCTTGAGCGGCGTGCACGCGAGCGACGCCACCAGGAGGATGAGGGCGAGCAGCCCCGTCTGGTTGAGCACGCGCTCGATGGGATTGGCGCCCAGCGTCCCCTGCGCGAACTGGAGCGCCAGGAAGACCGCCGGAAAGAGGCCTCCCACGAGGACGGCGGGCTTGAGCCAGGGGTGCGGAGGGGCGGCCATGGGCGTCAGTAGTTCTTGCGCAGGTCCATGCCCGAATAGAGGCTGGCCACCTGCTCGGCGTAGCCGTTGAAGGGCAGCGTGGGGCGGCGGCGGAACTCGCCGATGCGGCGCTCGGAGGCCTGGCTCCAGCGCGGGTGCGCCACCTCGGGATTCACGTTGGCGTAGAAGCCGTACTCACCCGCGTTGGTGCGGTTCCAGGTGGTGGGCGGCTGCTTCTCGGTGAGCGAGATGCGGACGATGGACTTGATGCCCTTGAAGCCGTACTTCCACGGCACCACCAGCCGCAGGGGCGCGCCGTTCTGGTTGGGCAGGACGCGGCCGTACATGCCCACCGCCATCAGGGTGAGCGGATGCAGGGCCTCGTCCAGGCGAAGCCCCTCGACGTAGGGCCAGTCGAGCGCGGGGTACTTCTGGCCGGGCATCTGCTCGGGGTCCTCGAGGGTGGTGAAGGCGACGTACTTCGCCTTGCCGGTGGGCTCCACGCGCCGCAGCAGGCCCGCCAGGGGGAAGCCGAGCCACGGAATCACCATGGACCAGGCCTCCACGCAGCGCATGCGGTAGACGCGCTCCTCGAGCGGGAACCAGGACTGCAGCGTGTCCATGTCCACGCGCTGCGGCTTGTGCACCTCGCCGTCGATGACGACGGTCCACGGACGGGGCTTGAGGGTGTGCGCGTTCTCGGCGGGCTCGCCCTTGTCGAGGCCGAACTCGTAGAAGTTGTTGTAGGTGGTGGCGTCCTCGTAGGAGGTGGCGCGCTCGTCGGTGTCGTACGGGCCGCGGGGCCGCACCACCTTGGGGGCCTCGCCCGGGGTGGCCAGCAGCGGGGGGCCGCCCGAGCCGGTGGGCCGGTTGCTGAGGAGCTGGAGCCCGGTCCCCACCGCGGCGGCGGTGCCGGTGAAGAGGGCGGCGCTCTTGAGGAACTCGCGCCGGCGCAGATACAGCGACTCGGAGGTGATTTCGGACCCCAGGGGCTCGGGCAGCTTCTGGCGCATGGTTCCCTTCAGTACGCCCGAACCGGAATCCAGTTACAACCGGGCCACCTCGGCGGGGGAGGACTGGCGCGCGTCCCGCAGCTTCCACAGGCGCCACCAGGGGGTGGAGGGCGACTGGTGGTGCTCCCAGTGGTAGCCGAAGAAGTAGCAGGAGAGCATGGCCCACAGGTGGTTGCGCGGCAGGGAGCGCGCGTGGTGAGGAGCCATGTCCGGGGTGTCCGGGCGCCGGTGGGGCAGGAAGGTGCCGAAGTAGAAGAGCTGCACCGTGCCGAGCAGCGCGGGCACCACCCAGAAGGCGAGAATCCGCCACTGCGCCACGCCGAGGAACAGCAACAGGTTGAACTTGGCCGCCATGACCAGGATCTGGAGCCAGGTGGTGTAGCGCACCATGAAGGTGGCGAACCACGGCCAGAAGGACTGGGTGCGGGTGGAGAAGTCCGGATCGTCCGGGCCGGTGGGGTCGGTGTGGTGGGCGCGGTGGTTGACCACCAGGCGCCGGTAGGAGAGCCCGGCGAAGAGGAAGCAGGCGGCCGTGCCCACGGCCTGATTCACCCACCGCGAGCGGCTCACCGTGCCGTGCATCGCGTCATGGCCGGTGATGAAGAGGCCGGTGCTCAAATAGGCCTGCACCGCGATGTGCAGGTACGTGAGCGGCGAGGCGAGGGTCAGCCCGGCCGCCACCAGCAGCCAGACGAGATGGCCCAGCCACGCGCCGAGCACGGTCAGCGCGATGAGCACACCCCGGGGATCTGGAGGAACGTGGTTCCGCATCCACCTCTCCTCTGCATGCCACCCGGCCCGCCGCGCACGGGAAAACGCACGCGGCGGGCGAGCGGACGGCGCTGTTACTTCCCGGCCGGGGTGGAGAAGCCGCCGAGCTCGGCGGAGAGCTTCTCGGCGGTGACGTAGCGCGGCTCGATGTCCACGGGGACCTTGCTCAGCCTGTCCAGGACGCGCTTCACCTCGGGGCGCACCACACCCATCTTCTCGAGCAGGGACTCGGCGGTGGCGCGGTTGCCGCTGGCCTGCAGCTCCATGAGCTGCTTCGTCAGGGCGTTGACGGACTCCTTGATCTTCCCGGGCACCACCGTGAACGTGCCGTCCTTGTTCACCACCACGGCGCCGGTATCGAGGAAGTGGTTGAGCTGCAGGGCGATGCCCTTGCCGTGCGCCTCGTTGATGCCGAAGCGGATGGAGCGGAACGCGGAGGCCAGGAAGGTGGTGTACATGGTGCGCTCCAGGTCCTTGGAGATGACGCCCTTGTCCACCAGGTGCTGCAGGGCCCACAGGCCGGAGATGTCCGCCTTGGCCTCCTCGATGGCGCTGGAGGACGCCTGGAGGGCCTGACGCACCGTGGTCTGCTTGCCCTCGATGGTGATGTTGTGGGGCCCCAGGCCGTGCATCAGCTCGTGCATGAGGATGTGCGTGAAGAAGGCGTCGAAGGAGACGTCCTTGCGGTCCTTGGCGGGGAGCGCCACCTGGGCGATGGGCAGCAGCACGCGCTGGAACTTGGCCTCCTGGATGTTCTTGAGCATCACGCGCTTGGTGCCCTTCTCGGCCGCCACGCGCTCGTCATTGGGCAGGTTGAAGGCCGCGGTCTGCACGCCGCGGTAGCCGTCGCCCGAGGAGAAGATGCTGTTGACCACGCGGATGGGGGCGAGCGCGCCCAGCTTCGGGTTGCGCAGCTTCGGGTCGATGGGGAGGTTGTTCTCCAGGCCCTGCAGCTCGCCGCTGAACTTCGCGAGCTTCTGCGTCTCGGCGTCGTCGCGCAGGCCGATGAAGGCCTCGAAGGCGGCCTTGTAGTTGAACCACTCGTCCTCGTAGACCTCGTAGGGCCCGACGGTGGGCTCGATGCTGGCGTCGAGCTCCATCCAGGCCACCTCGCTCGGGTAGTAGTCGTTGCTGAGGAAGGCGTCGGCACGCGTCGAGAGGAAGGCCTTGAGCGTGGGCTGGGTGGTGAGCTCGGCGGCCTCGCGCAGCAACCGGGCGGCCACGGCGAGCTCGCCCTGGTACTCGATGCTGTAGGGGACGGCGACGAACTTGCCAGCGGTGTCGCGGCGGATGGTGGTGAAGAAGCCGGTGGCCTCGCGCTGCTGGGCCTCGGGGAGGGACTTCACCCAGGCCTCGATGTCGGCCTTGGAGGCACCGGCCGGGTAGAAGTTGCCCTCGGCGGGCTTGGCGGGGACACCGGGGACGAAGGGCGCGTTGTGGTCGAGCCGGGACCAGGGGCCCTTGTTGAGGAGGAAGGAGTGCAGCCGCTCGCGGCCGAGCGGGGAGTTGTCCTTGATGAGGTCGAGCAGGAGCGTCTCGTTGCCGGCCCAGACCTGGCGCAGGAAGAGCGGGTCCATGATCTTCGCGGCCTGGACGATCTTCGCGAGGGCGCGGCGCTCGTTCTCGGGGAGCTTGGAGACATCGGCCTGGATGTCGACGGGGGCGAAGCGGGACGTCATGCGCTTGAGCTCGGCGGCATTGGGCAGACGGGAGGGGGGCTCGGCGGCGGCCGCGGAGCCCGAGAAGAGCAGCGCGGCGGTGGCGAGGGAGAGGAGTGTGCGGGTCATGGCCGCCCTTTTAACCGGCGGACACCGGGCTGGACAGCACGCACCACTCCCCTCGCCCTCCGGGAGAGGGACGGGGTGAGGGTATCGGACATCCCGGGTTGATGAAGAACACGACGCTTGCCACAACAGCCGGTACAGACGATGGTGACCAGTTCGCCAGTACGCAATTTACAGCCTTGTAAACAGGCACGTGGCCGCTAATATACTGGTTCGACGCCTTCTTACGATGCAAGTGAGCAGCAAACCGACCATTTGGCCCCAAAATCTTGAGCCCGTTCTTTACAATAGATTTTTGGAAAGATCAGTACGGCAACATGGCCAGTGTTGTCGGGCTTGTAATATCACTAGTTGGCTTTTTCATCACCATCGTTGGCGTGACCAAAGCCAAGAACTCGGCAGAGCAGGCGAAGGAGATTTCAAATAATCTTTTGCACCAACTCGGGACACGACTTTTCCTTGGAAACATTGGAGAGGCAATCCGCCTGCTTAATGATCTTCGCGCTGATTGTCGGTCCAAGTCCTGGGAAAGAGCAATCTATCACGGGGAGCATCTACAGCGACTTCTCATCTCGCTAATAGAGAGCCCCTATTTGATACAAGTCGAGCAAACGCAAATAACCTCGGCGATTGACGACTTGACTCTGCTTCTTCGCCGAATCGAGAGCGACATAGACAAATCAAAGACCACTCAATTGACAAGCGCTCACAAGCGTTTTTTTGGGATTTATCAAAATTCCTCATCCACCTAGACAGTCGCTTTAAGAATCCAGCTAACGAGACAACAGATGGCCGTCAACAGCGAGTTTTTGGGACTTCTCAAGGCGCTTCTGGAAAAAACCCAAGCCAAGAAAGTTAAATGGATCCACACGACTGAGTCGTCAGCCTACAGAATCGCACTTGGCGATGGTGTTGTGCGAATTGAGAATTCTGTAGATGAAGATGGAGATCGGTATTGCTCGGCAACCCTCCTTAATCGAAGAGGGCAGATGCTAGATGAAATCACTCAGTACACCGGCGCCAACAATCCACACTGGCCGCTTTTATATGACCTTTTCTCGGCTGCTCGTCGGTCGGCTCTAGCCGTCGATGACGTCCTGTCTTCAATGATTAAGGACCTGAGCGAAGGAAAGACCCGACCACTGCCTGAAGACGAAAAAGAAGAAGACGACGACGGCATCCCATTCTAGCCACCATCCAAAGGGGGTTTAGAGGCTTGTCAACCAATAGCTCCATGAAACCCGCCCTGAGCGATGCACAAAGCAATAGCTTAGCCTCTACTGAGCATGAGGAACCCGATCAGGCGAAGACGTCCACTGTGACAATCGACCCTGAGTCCGGATTCTGCCGCCGCAGGTTGCTTGAGCTAAATCCGTGCGCCTGGATGATCTAGGTAAACGACATCACCAAATCGCGAGAATGATGCGCCAGCAGTTCGAGTTGGAGGTTCGAAGTAAGAGACTGGGGATTGGTCTAGACCTCCCCTGGGAGAAATCGCACTGAGCCGAGCCTCAAACAGCTGGCAGCAGGATGACGATGAGCAGGTCCCACAGCGAGTGACTCACCATCGAGGCCACGAGGCTCCGTCTCCACTCCGCGAACAGCCCCCACGCGAGTGACGTGGGGAACGCGGCCAGCGCCAGCAGCGGCTCACGGAAGGCGAACAGCACGAGGCTCGACAGCACCGCGGCCACCACCGGGCCGCCAACGCGTCCGAGCCTCGGCCGCAGTGCCTGTTGCACCGCGCCGCGCCAGAACAGTTCCTCGGCCGGGGCAATCACCAGCGCCAGTGCCAGCGCCGCTCCGAGTGAGCCCGTGCCGAACGTCGCGTAGACGTGCTTCAGCGGCTCGCAGAGGACATCCGTGAAGCCGCCGCACATCGCCCACAGCACCGCCCGCGAGCCCACGTACAGCACTCCCGCCAGCGCCACGCCCCACAGCACATCCGCGCGCTTCGGCAGGAGAAGCGCTCGGCCTTCATCCCCCAGCGCCTTCCACGAGAGCACGTTCCACACCGCGCAGTAGAGCGCCGCCCAGAGGAAGAAGCGCGGCGGGTGCACGTGCACCAGCGCGGTCCACGGGAGCACCGCTACGGACGCAGCCACGAACCAACCCGGGTGACGGATACCCTCACCCCGACCCTCTCCCGGAGGGCGAGGGGATATTGACTCAGTCGAGGCCACGGTCCCTCAGGAGTGCTTCGGCCGCACGGCGTCCGGACACCATGGCTCCCTCGATGGAACCGTTCTCCCGGTAGTCCCCACACACGTACAGCCCCGGAGACAGCCGCACCTTCCGGTGGGGCTCCTCGAACGACTCGGGCGGCTGCGCCGGCACTGCATTCGGAATCGCGTACGTGCGCAGGTGCCTCCACTTCGCCACCGCATCGCCGAACCACTCCGTGAGCTGCTCGCGCACCCGCGCCTCCAGCGTCTCCGAGTCCTCCGCCGTCTCCAGCACCGACACCGACACCAGCGCCTGCCCCTCCGGCGCGTACGAGGGCGCCACCTCGCTCATCACCGCCAGGTTGTTCACCGGCCCCCTCCCCTCCCCGTTCAGCACCAGGTAGGGCCCTCGCACCGGCGGCTCCGGCGCCGCGAAGTACAGGCACGTCACCGCGTTCATCTTCCTCGGCGGCATGCCCGGCAGCAGCTCCTCCGCCGCGGTCGCGTCCGTGGCCACCACCACCGCGTCGGCCTCCTCCCTCGCTCCCGTGACCAGGCGCACCCGGTGGCCCCAGACCTCCTCCACCGGCGTGTTCAGCTTCACCACCCCGAAGGGCAGCTTCGCCGCCAACTGCTCGGAGATGGCCCCCATGCCCCGCGCCGGCACCGCCGTGGCCCCCGTGGCGAACATCCGGAACACGAACTCCAGCACGCGGCTCGAGGTGCGCAGCTCCTTCTCCAGGAAGATGCCCCCGAAGAAGGGCCGGAAGAACGTGTCCACCATCCCATCCGAGAAGCCCACGTCGCGCAGGTACACCCGCGACGGCCGCTGCCTGCGGAGGAACACGTCCTCCACCGAGCCCGCCAGCGCCTGCTGGCGCAAGTCGAGCACGAGCATCTTGTCGGCGAGCGAGCCCACCGGGTTGAAGGCGTGCGCCGCGGCCTGCAGCGGCCGGCGGAACGGATCCGCCACCTTGTGCAGCCGCCCCGCGCGCCACACCAGCGCTCCCGGGAAGAAGCGCTGGAAGTCGAGCGCCTTGTAGTCCAACCACCGTTGCGGCTCGGGGTAGGCGGTGAGGAACACCTGGAAGCCCCGGTCCAGCAGGAAGCCGTCCACCGGGTCCGTGCGCACGCGGCCTCCCACGCCGTCGCTCGCCTCCAACACCCGCACCTTCACCTTGGCTTGATGCAGCAGCCGGGCACACGTCAACCCCGCCAACCCGGCCCCCACCACGATGACGCTCGGCCTCGTCAAGGTGCACCCTCCGTAAACGCGAAATCTCCGCTCCTACATTGATTCCCACGCACCGCCCAGCGAGACTCTTCGGGAATTTTGGGAAGAAGTGGACACCTTTTCTTCCTGCGAGGCGCCCCCGGTTCTTCTTGGAAAAGGCAGCGCCTCGAACCGGCCGCCCCTCAATCCGGCGGCGGACCACTTCGGAGATCCGGGTAGGCACATGACGCTCAAGGAAGCGCTGGGCAGGGTGGTGGGTCGGCGCGACCTGACCCGCGAGGAGATGGCCCGCATCATGGGGCAGATGCTCGCGGGAGAGGCGACGCCCGCGCAGGTGGGTGCGTTCGCGGTCGCGCTGCGGATGAAGGGTGAGACCGAGGAGGAGATCCTCGGGGCGGCGGAGGCCATGCGCGCCTGCGCCACGCGCATCCACCCCAGGGCCGAGGTGGTGTTGGACACCTGCGGCACGGGCGGAGACGGAGCGCACACCTTCAACATCTCCACCGCCGTGGCCTTCGTGGCCGCGGGCGCGGGAGTGACGGTGGCCAAGCACGGCAACCGGGCGGTGTCCTCGCGCTGTGGCAGCTCGGACGTGCTGGCGGCGCTGGGCGTGCCCATGGACCGGGCGCACGAGCAGGTGACGCGCGACGTCGACGAGCACGGCGTGGGTTTCCTCTTCGCCCCCTCGCACCACAGCGCCCTGCGCCACGTGGCGCCCGCGCGGCGCGAGATTGGCCTGCACACCCTCTTCAACCTGCTCGGACCCCTGACGAACCCGGCGGGCGCGCGCTACCAGTTGCTCGGCACCTTCGCGGGCGAGCGGCTGGAGCAGACGGCCCGGGTGCTGTCCAAGCTGGGCAGCAAGCGGGCGTGGGTGGTGCACGGCCGGGACGGGCTCGACGAGCTCTCCCCGTGCACGACCTCGGACGTGGCCGAGCTGCGCGAGGACGGCTCCGTGCGAACCTTCTCCCTCAACCCGGAGGACGCGGGGCTGGAGCGCGTGCCGCCCGAGGCCATCGCCGGCGGGGACGTGGAGGAGAACGCCCGGCGCCTCAAGACGCTGCTGGCCGGTGAGCGCTCCGGCGTGCGCACGGCGGTGCTGCTCAACGCGGCGGCCGCGCTGGTGGTGGTGGGCAAGGCCAAGGACCTCAAGGAAGGCGTGCTGCGGGCGGTGGAGTCCATCGACTCCGGCGCCGCGGCGGCCAAGCTGCAGGCCCTGGTGAACGGAGGCGCCTCATGAGCGCGCCCGAGCCGGACAAGCTGCTCGCCATCTTCGAGCGCAAGCGCCGGGAAGCTCGCCGCGCGCAAGCCGCTGGTGGCCCGCACGCCCCGCCCGCCCTCGCGCGACTTCGCGGCCGCGCTCACCCGGCACCGGGCCGGGCTGCCCGTCAACGTCATCGCCGAGGTGAAGCGCCGCAGCCCCTCGGGTGGCGACTTCCCGCACCAGGATCTCGTCGCGGTGGCGAAGGCGTACGAGGCCGCCGGGGCGAGCGCCGTGAGTGTCCTCACGGACGACGTGGACTTCGGCGGCAGCATCGAGGATCTGCTCCAGGTGCGCGCGGCCATCTCGCTGCCGGTGCTGCGCAAGGATTTCCTGGTGGCGCCGCAGGAGGTGGAGGAGAGCGCGGCGCTCGGCGCGGACGCGGTGCTGCTCATCGCGGATGCGCTGGAGGACGGGCCGCTCGCGGAGATGGTGGCGGCGGCGAAGTCCTGCCGCGTGGCGGCGCTCGTCGAGGCCCACACGCAGGAGCACGCCGAGCGGGCGCTGAAGGCGGGCGCGGAGCTGGTGGGCATCAACAACCGGAACCTCGCCACGCTGCGCACCGACATCCATACCGCGCTGAAGGTCATCCCCACGCTGCGCAGCCGGGCCAAGGTGCTGGTGGCGGAGAGCGGCCTCAAGACGCGCGAGGACTTCGCGGCGGCGCGGGCCTCGGGAGCCGACGCCGTGCTGGTGGGCGAGTCCCTGCTGCGTGACGCGGAGCCGGGCCGTGCGCTGGCGCGGCTGCTCGCGGGGGCGGCGTGATTGCGCGGGTGAAGATCTGCGGCGTCACCCGCGTGGAGGACGCGCGGATGGCGTGGGCCGAGGGCGCGGACGCGCTCGGGCTCAACTTCTACCCGCGCTCGCCCCGGTACGTGACGCCGGAGACGGCGGCGGCCCTGGCGCGCACGCGGCCGGCCCTGGGCGCGTTGGTGGGCGTCTTCGTCAACGAGTCGCCGGACGTCATCCGCGCGCGGGTGCGTGACTGCGGGCTGACGTCGGTGCAGCTCCACGGCGACGAGCCGCCCGAGGCCTGCGCGGGCTACGGCGTGCCCGTCATCAAGGCGATGCGGGTGCGGGGCCCCGAGGACGTGGAGAAGGCGCGCACCTACGTGGGCGCGGGCGACGTGGCCACGCTGCTGCTGGACGGAGCGGCGCCGGGCTATGGGGGCGGCGGCGTGGGGTTCGACTGGTCGCTGGTGGCACGGCTCGCGGACGCGGGAGTGCCGGTGCTGGTGGCCGGTGGGCTCAACCCCAACAATGTGCGGGAAGCCGTGCGGGCCACCCGGCCCTACGGCGTGGATGTGGCGAGCGGGGTGGAAGTCAGCCCCGGCGTCAAGGATGCGGACGCGGTGCGTGCCTTCGTGCGCGCCGTGAAGACCCTGGCTTGGGAGTGATGGAGAACATGGACACGCAAACCGTCCCGGGCCGCTTCGGGCGTTATGGCGGCCGTTATGTGCCGGAGACGCTCGTGCCGGCACTGCAGGAGCTGGAACAGGCCTATGCCGAGGCCCGCGAGGACCCGGCCTTCGAGGAGCAGGTGGCGCAGGTGCTGCGCGAGTTCGTCGGGCGCGAGACGCCCCTGACGCCCGCGCGCCGGCTCACCGAGCTGTGGGGAGGCGCCGAGGTGTGGCTCAAGCGCGAGGACCTCGCGCACACGGGCGCCCACAAAATCAACAACACCATCGGCCAGGTGCTGCTCGCGAAGCGGATGGGCAAGAAGCGCGTCATCGCGGAGACGGGCGCGGGCCAGCACGGCGTGGCCACCGCCACCGCGTGTGCCCTGTTCGGCCTGACGTGCGAGGTGTACATGGGCGCGCTGGACGTGGAGCGCCAGGCGCTCAACGTCTTCCGCATGAAGGCGCTCGGGGCCACGGTGCGCCCGGTGGAGTCGGGCTCGCGCACGCTCAAGGACGCGATGAACGAGGCCATGCGCGTCTGGGTGTCGCAGGTCGAGGACACCTACTACGTCATTGGCAGCGCGGCCGGTCCGCACCCCTACCCCACCATCGTCCGGGACTTCCAGTCCGTCATCGGCCGGGAAATCCGCACGCAGTCGCTGGTGGCCTTCGGCAAGCTGCCGGACGCCATCATCGCGTGCATCGGCGGCGGCTCGAACGCCATTGGCGCCCTCCACCCCTTCCTCGGCGACACGAGCGTGCGGCTGGTGGGCGTGGAAGCCGGTGGCCACGGCCTGGACTCGGGACAGCACGGCGCGTCCCTGACGCTGGGCACCGAGGGCGTGCTGCACGGCTCGCGCTCGCTGGTGCTGCAGGACGAGCACGGGCAGATCATCGAGGCGCACTCCATCTCCGCGGGCCTGGACTACCCGGGCGTGGGGCCGGAGCTGGCGCACATGGCGAAGACGGGACGGATGGAGGTGCGCACCGCCACGGACGACGAGGCGCTGGCGGCCTTCTACCAGGTGTCCCGCACCGAGGGCATCCTGCCCGCGCTGGAGTCCTCGCACGCCTTCGCGCGCGCGGGCGAGCTGGCGCGTGAGCTGGGCAAGGGCAAGTACCTGGTCATCAACTGCTCGGGCCGCGGAGACAAGGACGTGGCCACCATCGCGGCGCGGGGCATTCCCGCCGCCATCCAGGAGAAAGCATGAGCGGCGAGATCGCGGAAGCGTTCGCCCGGGCCAAGGCCCGCGGTGAGGGCGCGCTGGTGGCGTATGCCATGGCGGGAGACCCGGATCTCGCCCGCTCGGTGGACGTGTTCGCCGCGTGCGTGGAAGGCGGCGCGGACATCCTCGAGATTGGCGTGGCGTTCAGCGATCCCATCGCCGACGGCCCGGTCATCCAGGCCGCGTCCGAGCGGGCGCTGAAGGCGGGCTCCACGCTCAAGCGGGTGCTGGACGAGGTGGTGCCGGCGGTGCGCGCGCGCTGCCCGAATACGCCGCTGGTGGTGATGACGTACGTCAACGTGGTGATGGCCCTGGGCGAGGAGCGCTACGCGAAGCTGGCCCGGGAGCGCGGGGTGTCGGGCACCATCCTGCCGGACCTGCCTCCCGAGGAGAGCGAGAGCCTCCGAGCGGCCTTCGACAAGGAGGGGTTGGAGCTCATCCCCCTGTGCGCGCCCACGACGTCGCCGTCCCGGGCGGAGAGCATCGCGAAGGACGCGCGGGGCTTCGTCTACTGCGTGTCGGTGGCGGGCGTGACGGGCATGCGCTCGGAGCTGCCGGCCAACCTGTCCGAGCGGCTGGAGATGGTGCGGCGCGTGTCGCCGGTGCCGGTGGTGGCGGGCTTCGGCATCTCCACCGCCGAGCAGGCGCGGGTGGTGGGCGCCCACGCGGATGGCGTGGTGGTGGGCAGCGCCATCGTCCGCGCGGCGCAGGCGGACGGGCCCGCCGCGGCCCGGCAGGTGTGCGCGGAGATCAAGCGCGGCCTCAAGCGCTGAGCCGTGCCCTCCCTCATCCTCCCTCTCCCGCTGGGAGAGGCCGGGGTGAGGGTCAGTGACCCTGTCGCCTCCTCCCCAGGGGGCACGGCATGGGCGGGAAAGAGGCAGGTGCAGGCCCCTCGCCCCCGTGTCCAAGGTTCAGAAGGAATGAAGAGGGGGCCGACATGGCAAGCCTGGAGGGCAACCTGGGGGGGTTTCCACGGCCTCTGCCCGAGAAGCAGCCCTACAAGTGGCAGGAACTGACCGAGCACCAGAAGCGGGTGGCCCGCTGCGTCCACGAATGGATGGTCCACTTCGTCAACGCCTCGCCCGCCAGGGTCGAGCCGCACGACCGGGGGCCGTTCTCCTGGAGCGCCGAGGAGGTCTACCGCACTCCCAACGTCGTGCTGGTCGATGGCGCCCGGGGCAGCGGCAAGACGAGCGTGCTGCTCACCCTGCTGGAACTCTGGCGCAGGCCCATCTGGGAGCGCCTGGACCTCGGCCCCTGGGGCGAGCGGCAGAAGGCGAGGGACGCCTACGCGCCGGAGAGTGACCTCTCGCCGGACAAGGGCAGGAGCCACTGGGAGGAGGAGTGGCTGGAAGAGCCTCGGTGGATTGGCTGGCAGCTCATTCCGCTGAGGCCCCTGGACCTGCACCCCCTGCCGCGGGACGTCTCGCTGTTCGCCTGGATTGCCAGCCGCCTCCTCAAGTTCGTCGAGCTGGACGAAGAGGTGGAGGGGGAGTCCGGCGACCGGGCGGAGTACATCGGCCCGTCGCTGCCCATCGCGAGCTGGAACCCGGACGTGGAGCACGAGCCGAAGTCGAAGCGGGCCTGGCGCGAGTTCATCCGGGACGCGGCGAGCGGCTGGGACAGCAACCTGGAGCAGCGCAAGGCCAGCCTGGACCCCGAGGCCTACGCGGTGGAGCTGGAGCAGGCGGAGCTGGCCCGGCACACCATCGTTGAGAGCTGGCAGCGCTTCGTGAATGCCGTGCTGGAGGACACCCGCGCCCGCTTCGGGGGGCTCGTGCGCAAGGACGCACGGCTCGTCATTCCCATCGACGACGCGGACATGAACCCGGAGCGCTGCGTCGAAGTGCTCAACGCGGTGCGCGTCCTCTGGCATCCCCGCGTCGTCTTCCTCCTCACGGGCAACAGCCGCCTGTTCATCAAGATGCTGCGGCTGCAGCAGTACGGCGCCCTGCGGGAGAAGCTCCACGCGGGCAGCCTGCAGGACATCGAAATCCAGTCCATCGAGTCCCGCCCCACGGCCCAGGAGCTCGCGGTCCAGGCCTACGACAAGGTCATCCCCCCCGGACAGCGCTTCTCCCTGGAGGATCTGCTCCCCTCGGAGCGGCTGAAATATCTCCGGCGCTTCCTCCACCTGTCGCTCAAGCCTCCCGAGGTGCGCAACCCCGAGGCCGAGGCCCGGGAGCGGGCCGAGTGGATGAGGCGTCAGAAGGAAGCCGGCGGGGCGTGCGGCCAGGAGGAGTGGGATGAGCACGTGAATCACGAGGTGGAGCGCCTGGGTGTCCCCGCGCTGAGCGAGTTGCTCCGGAAGTTCGACGTGATGCCTTTCCTTCGGGAAGGACTTCCGCTCCATCTGCGCCGCATCCGGAATCTCGCCTGGTCGATGGCCATGCGCACCCAGGAGAAGAAGCTGGAGGCGCACAGGGAGCTGGAGGAGAAGCAGCTCGAGAGGCAGCTCGACCTCATCCACATGCTCTGGTGGGACGCGGTGGAGAACTGGCCGCTCTCCCGCACCTCGGACAAGGGGCTTCGAAATGCCATCCGGCTCGAGGCCTATACGCCCAACGATGCCCGGGCGGTGGACGCCCCCCCGTTACGTCAGCTCCGGATCTCCTCGCAGGCGCCCGTGAAGTGGCATGAGTTCCCCGTCGAGCGCTTCCCTTCCCTGGACGGGCGCTTCTCGTGCGAGGTCTGCATCACCGGGCATTTCATCTGGAGGATGCGCGCGTCGGACGAGCGCGAGGCCCCTGACTATCTGACGATGCTGTTCCTGCTCGCGCTGGAGAGGGCGACGGCGGAGCAGGCCGGGTCCTCGGCCGCCGCGTTCATGCCCCGAGGGCTCCAGGCCCCCTTCGTGAGGCTCGCCCATCCCCTCGAGGCCTCGGGCCAGCACGTGGTCTTCTCCTGGCCGCTCCCGGACTGGAGCACGCTCCGGCAACTCGTGGAGTTCGAGACGCGCTGGAGCGAGCGGTGGCGGAAGGGCTGGAATGGGGAGTTGGGGCGGATGATGCTCGGGGCTTCGGCGCAGTCCGAGTCCCGGGAGCATCAGGAGGAGGCCCTGGAGCATCAGGAGGAGGAGCTCTTCAGGACGCTGGTCCAGAGCTTTCTCGCGGCCGTTCTCGACGCCCACGGGACGAGCGGCCAGGAGCAGGGGCACACGCCCCTCGCTCAGGACATCGAGCTGGAAGAGGTCGTGAAGGAGCTCACGACGGAAGTGAGGCGGCTGCTCTTCGAACCGGCGCAGGCGAGGAGCAACGGGACGGCAGGCGGCATATGGGGGCCCTCGGAGGCGGAACAGCGCAACCGGGCCCTCGCCGAGTGGTTCCTGGAGCGGGCCATCCTGCTGGCGGCCCCGGAGTCGGGCCTCCCGGAAAGGCTCGCTCGGGAGCTCCTCCTCCTCTGGATCAAGAACTCGCCCGGCCCAGGCCCGGTGGACCCGAGCCGGAAGAAGCTTCCCCCCTGGATGCGGCAGAAGGCCGAGCAGGGCCGCCTGAAGCGCGCCGGACAGGTGCTCGAAGCACTGGCGCCGGACTCCTCACCAGAGAGCCCCGAGGAGCTGCTGCGCGAGCTCGATGGGGCGTGGTGGAAGCGGCACGGGCATCTGCATCCCTGGATGAAATACGTCGAGGCGGGCATGGACATCGAGGAAGGCGACAAGACCTACTCCCTGCATTGAAGCCAGCGGGGTGAACCAGGCGGGGGGCAGTGCCTACCCTTACGAACGGGGGAAGCCCATGCCCTTGGATGTGAACCTGCTGCAACTGGAGGGAGAGATCCGGGCCTGGCCCCTCGTGTCGGAGAGGGCGTTCCGGCTCTCCCTCTGCCATCTGGAGCGCAAGGGAGGCACCGCCTCCGGAGCGACCCGGCAGGTCTGGGACGAGCTCGTCACCTACCTGCGGCCCCGGGCCCGGGGCCTCTCCATCGAGGTGCTGCGGCAGATTCGCAAGGAGTGCTGGTTCTCCGCCCTGACACGAGGCTCTCCCCTGGGCCGCGAGCGGCTCTCCCTCACGGACTTCCTGCTGTACACGATGAAGGACCGGCTGCTCTTCCTGGGAAACCAGGCGGCGCTCCGGAGTGATGCCCGCATGCCCATCGAGCAGCAGGCGGCGCGCTGGCGCTGGCTCTCGCTGATGCTCCCGCCAGACCTGCTCATCGCCGCCCATGCCGCGCATCTGTGCGCCGAGCCCGTCTCCGACTACGTCAGCCTCGGCGCGTCCAACCTCGCGAACTTCTTCGAGGAGGCCGGGGTCGCCCAGGCGCACCTGCACGTGGGAGCGGCCGTGCCCTTCGAGTGGCTGTGGACCCACCTCATGTCCCGCGTCGGGCGCACGCGGCCCCATCACTCCGAGCTGTCCGCCTCGGGGGAGTCGCCCTTTGGAAGCACCTGGGAGTTCCTCGCCTGGATTGTCACCGCCGCGCTCGCACGGCTGACCCTGGCCGCCTTCCTCAAGTACGCGGAGGCGGGCCGGGTCTCCACCTTCAACGACTTCGGCCGGTTCTTTCCCGGGCTCAGAGGAGATGCCGTCACCTATCGCGCCGCGCTCCAGGCCCTCATGCGCGGCGAGCACCCCATCCACCCGCTCCGGGTGTCCATGCTCCTGCGCCACCTGGGCGGCGTGGCCCCGAACGCGCCGTTGCCCATGTCGCTCCACGACGTGCGGCGGTTCGATCCGCTCTCCGTCTGGTTCCCCGCCACCCACGGCGCGCTGCCGGAGACGCGGCTGATGACGCGCGGCCTGCGCTTCCTCCACCAGCACCCCCGGGACGAGGACTTCGCGCGCCTCTTCTGGCAGTACCTCCGCGTCCGCAACAGCACCTACCGCCACCTGGTGCACGAGCCGGGGACGGCCGGGCTCGACTGGTTCTCGGTGCACTTCCGGCGCATCTCCGCGCTGCGCGGCGACCTGCCCCAGCGCAGCCTGACGGCCGCGGCGCTGGCGCTCGAATCGCGGGGCCCGCCCCTCAAATCCCTGGAGGTGCGCTCCTCGCCCTGGTCGCACTGGCATGAAATCCGCTCGCTGGTGCGCGACGTCGCGAGCGCCCCGGGGCCCGACGGCTGCGAGGCCGAGCGCGGGCTCGTCATCCACTTCCTCAAGGACCGGCTGCCCCGGGGCCAGGGCCGGCTGCTCTATGGGGATCCCCGCCAGCGCGCCCATGGGTGCCGCTTCGGCAGCTACTTCTACGAGCGGCTGCGCGAGACGCTGGCCATCGAGAAGGCGCTGCGCCGCCACCCGGAGCTGCTCGTCATCCTGCGCGGCATCGACGTGTGCAACCTGGAGATGTCGGTGCCCCTCTGGGTCTTCCTGCCGCTGCTGCGCCGGCTGCGGCGCGCCTCGGAGGCGGTGTCCCGGGCGCTGGAGCCCCATGGCCGCATTCCTCCCCTGCAGCGCACGTTGCACGCGGGCGAGGACTTCCGGCGCCTCGTCGAGGGGTTGCGCTTCGTCCACGAGCCCATCGAGTTCAACGTGCTCACCGTGGGAGACCGGGTGGGCCACGCCATCTCCCTGGGGCTGCGGCCGGAGCGCTGGGCCCAGTCGGCGCTCTGGGTCGAGCAGCCCGCCGAGGAGCGGTTGGATGATCTGCTGTGGGAGCTCGCCCGCTACCGCAACGTGGAGATGCCGGTGGAGGCCGCGCGGCTGGAGTACATCCACGGGGAGATCGAGCGGCTCGCGCATCACATCTACGGCCCCGCCCTCTGTGCCCGGCCGCCGGGCGAGCCCCAGGCCTCCAGAGGCTCCAGCGCTCCCAGCCTCGAGGATCTGCTGCTGGCTCGGCGGCTGCGCCACGACCCGGATTTCCTGGAGGCGCTCGGCTACCCCTTCCTGCGGCGGGAGAACCCCTTCCTCCGAGGAAAGCACCACCCGCGGAGCGACACCGCCGTGTGGCTGACCTGGCTCTACCTGACGGACTTCGGCGTCTACGCGCGAGGCCGCATGCCCGAGCCGGTCGAGGTCACGGACTCCGAGGTGCGGATGCTGCACCAGGCGCAGCGTTTCGTGCGGAGTGTCTTCTCGCGGCTCGGCATCACCGTGGAGGCCAACCCGTCGAGCAACATGCTCGTGGGGGACCTGCCCCTCGAGGAGCATCCCGTCTTCCGCCTGCAGCCGCTGCCCGGCAACGAGGCCCCGGACGGAGCCACCGTCCAGGTCGCGCTCGGAGATGACGACCCGGTGACGTTCGCGAGCAGCCTGCCGGATGAGTTCTCGCACCTCTTCTACACGCTCATCCGCAAGGGCGTGTCCACCCAGGACGCGCTCTCCTGGCTCGATCAGGTCCGCAGGAATGGGCTCCGGTCCCGCTTCACCCTGCCCGGAATCTCCGTGGCGCCACGGGGCCGGCCGCGGCGGCGCCCACGCCAGAAGGAGGAGTGCATGCGGGCCAGGGATCTGCGCTTCCCCAAGCCTCGCCCGCGAGAACAGGAGCGCGAGGACTGGCTGGAGGAGGGGGAGTAAGGACTTTCCCGGGGGGTGTTCCGCCGGGCCCCCGGGCGGTGGCAGAGTGCGCCCGTCCCGAGAGGAACACCATGAAGCCAGCCTCCCCCGTGCTCGTCCTCGTCCGCCATGGAGACACCGCCTGGAGCCGCAGCGGCCAGCACACCGGCCGCACGGACATTCCGCTGTTGGAGGAGGGGCGCCGCATGGCCACGGAGCTGCGCGAGCCGCTGCGTGCCTGGGACTTCTCCGCGGTGTGGACCAGCCCCCTGAGCCGCGCCAGCGAGACGTGCGCGCTCGCCGGTTACGGTGACGTGGCCCAGATGCGCTCGGACCTGATGGAGTGGGACTACGGCACCTTCGAGGGCAAGACGAAGGCGGAGATCCGCGCCACCAGTCCGAACTGGACGCTGTGGGCGGATGGCGTGCCGTGCGGCGAGTCGGCGCGGGACGTGGGAGCACGCGCGGACCGCATCATCGCCGAGGCCCGCTCCGTGGAGGGCAACGTGCTCCTCTTCGCCCACGGTCACCTGCTGCGGGTGCTCGCCGCGCGCTGGCTGGGGCTGCCTCCCACCGAGGGCCGCCTCTTCACGCTGAACACCGCCTCCATCAGCATGCTCGGCCTGGACAGCGACGGGGACCAGCAGGTCCTCCAGCTCTGGAACGACACCACCCACCTGCGAGGTTGAGAGCGGGGCCGTGGGACAGCGTCGCGAGGGAGAGGATGCGTGGGTCTGTCTACAGCGGCCACCGATGAACGATGGCCGCCGACGGCCTTCGGCTACAGCTTCCCGTCGAGGAAGTTGCGCACCAGCCGGGGGCCCTCGGGCGTGAGGACGCTCTCCGGGTGGAACTGCACGCCCACCACCGGCCGCTCACGGTGCCGCAGCCCCATGATGAGCCCGTCCGGCGTCCACGCCGTCGCCTCCAGCTCCGCCGGCAACGTCCCCGCGTCCACCACCAGCGAGTGGTAGCGCGCCGCCTGGAAGTTCGCCGGCATGCCCTCGAAGAGGCTCCGGCCCTCGTGGCGGATGGAGGCCGTCTTGCCGTGCACCGGCTCCGGCGCCCGCACCACGTTGCCTCCGAAGACGGCCCCGATGGACTGGTGGCCCAGGCACACGCCGAGCACCGGCACCTTCGCGCCGCGGATGGCCGCCATGCTCACCCCGGCCTCGTGCGGCGTGCACGGCCCCGGCGACACCACCAGGTGCGAGGCCCCCGAGGCCTCCACTCCCGCGGCGTCGATCTCATCGTTGCGAACCACCTTCACCTCGGCGCCCAGCGTGTACAAAAGCTGCACGAGGTTGAAGGTGAACGAGTCGTAGTTGTCGATGACGAGGATCACCGCACACCTCCCTCACGCGCCTGCTTCAGGGCCGTGGCGAGCACCCGCGCCTTGGCCTCCGTCTCGTCCGCTTCCTTCGACGGTACCGAGTCCGCCACCAGTCCCGCGCCCGCCTCCCACAGCGTGCGGTCCCCGTCGATGTAGAAGGTGCGCAGGGCGATGGCCAGGTCGAGCGCGCCGCAGAAGGACAGGTAACCCACCGCGCCCGCGTAGGGGCCGCGGCGCGTGGGCTCCAGCTCGTCGATGATCTGCATCGCGCGGATCTTCGGAGCCCCGGACACCGTGCCCGCCGGGAAGGTGTACGCCAGCGCGTCGAGCGCGTCGTACTTCGCGTCGAGCTTGCCGCGCACCTGCGAGACGATGTGCATCACGTGGCTGTAGCGCTCGACGACCATCAGGTCCTCGACGCGCACCGAGCCCGGAGCCGCCACGCGGCCCACGTCGTTGCGGCCCAGGTCCACCAGCATCATGTGCTCGGCGCGCTCCTTCTCGTCGGCGAGCAGCTCCTTCTCCAGGGCCAGGTCCTCGGCCTCGGTGGTGCCACGGCGGCGGGTACCGGCGATGGGACGCACCACGACGTCGCCGTCACGCACCTGCACCAGCAGCTCCGGAGAGGCGCCCACCAGCGCGCGCGCCTCGCCCAGCTCGATGTGGAAGAGATACGGCGAGGGGTTGATGCGGCGCAGCGCCCGGTACAGCGAGAGCGGCGGCGGCGCTCCCCGTGCCTCGAAGCGGCGGGCGAGCACCACCTGCATGCAGTCACCGGCGCGGATGTACTCCTTCACGCGCTCGACGGCGGCCTCGTAGCCGGCGCGGTCCCAGTTGACGGAGACCTCCGCCTCGCCGCGCATGGGCGGATTGGGGACATAGGCGTCCACGGGGAGGGGCCGCAGCAGCCGCTCGGCGAGGGCCTCGGCGCGGGCCTCGGCGTCGGCGAGCGCCTGGGCGACGCTGCCATGACGGTTCGGCCGGGCGATAGCGGTGGCATGCAGCGTCTGGGTGCGCGAGTCGTGGGTGACGAACTCATCGCACAGCAGCCACTCGGAGTCGGGGAAGGAGATGTCGCTGGGGTGCCGGTCGGGCACATGGCGCTCGAACCAGGACATGCAGTTGTAGCCGAGGTAGCCCACGAGGCCGCCGACGAACGGGGGCTCGCCCGGGAGCTTGGCGACGGCGTGGTCGCGCCAGACGGAGCGGAGGACGTCGAGCGGAGCGCCCTCGAGACGCTGCTGCTGCTCACCGCGCCAGAGGGTGCCGCCGGTGCGGTCGAGCCGGAGCCGGCCGGAGGGAGCGGTGCCGATGTGGCTGTAGCGGCCGAAGCGCTCGCCACCGTGGCAGGACTCGAGGATGAAGCCTCGTGCGCCACCGAGCTTGAGATAGGCGGACAGCGGGGTGTCGAGGTCGGCGGGGAGCACGACCGAGACGGGGACCGCCTCGCCCTTCTCCGCGCGTTGGCGGTAGGCCGCCTTGCGCTCCTGAGCGTTCATCACGTTCCTCTGAGTAGGCCCCCTCTCCCTCTGGGAGAGGGCTGGGGTGAGGGTGTTCCGGACGGTCACCCCGTCACCGGGGGATTGTCCCTGTTATCCCCCGGCTGGGAAAGGGCCACGGACGTCCGATACGGCCCTCCCCGCCCGCTTGACAGGACCGTCACCTCGGCTCCTGTGCGAGCAGGCATCGGCTCACCCCCCGAACAACCACTCCAATCCCCGCCACACATCATCGCGCCAGGCCGAGTAGTTGTGGCCGCCGTGGTACTCGCGGTACTCGGCGCGGTGCCCGGAGGCCTGGAGCACGGGGAGCATGCGCTCGTTGCCCTCGGCGAGCGCCTCGAAGTGGCCGCAGTCCATCCACACCTCGAGCGGCCGGGAGGGAGCGCGGCGGGCGAGGTCGAACACGACGAAGTCGCGGTTCCACACGCTGAAGGCGCCCGACTGGGAGAGCACGCGGCCGAAGACGTGGGGTGCGCGCAGTCCCGTGTACAAGGCGATCAGCCCGCCGAGCGACGCGCCGAGGACACCATGGACGCCGGGCTCGCGCTTCTCATCCACGAGGCGCAACTCACTGCGGGCGAGCGGCAGGACCTTGTCGAGCAGGAAGGCCAGGGTGGCCTCGCTGCAGGCGTACTCGACGGTACGAGCGGGGCCGCCGTTGGCCACCATCG
Organism: Archangium gephyra; assembly: GCF_049060025.1. Classification (GTDB taxonomy): domain Bacteria; phylum Myxococcota; class Myxococcia; order Myxococcales; family Myxococcaceae; genus Archangium; species Archangium gephyra_A. The sequence continues at coordinate 8,835,152 of NZ_JBMEQQ010000002.1, read as the reverse complement.
CCAGGGCGATGGGCCGGATGCGGCCCTGGGCGATGAGGTTGTCCACGAGGGTGGGCAGCTTCGCGCGCTTCAGGAAGTCCGGCCCGTCGAACACCACCACCAGGGGGCAGGGCTTGGAGGAGGGAGGCGCGTAGAGGTGGACCGCGCGCTGGCGGCCCACACAGAGGCTCCTGCGTCTCCACCATGTGGCGGGTGACGGTGCCACGAGGCACGCCCCGCTGCCGCTGCGCGAGGGGCGTGGGCTGGGACTCGGGCATGTGGAAGAAGTGGTTGAAGTCCCCGAAGCCGTTGGAGGTGAGGCGCTCGTTGAGCGGATCCTTCACCCTCCGGCCCTTCGCGTCCTGGAGCGCATACTCCACATAGGTGTCGCGCGGCAGCTTCAGCGTGTGCGTCCACAGCCCGGGCGAGACCTCCTTCAGGGGAATGGGCTCGCCCGTCCAGTCCTGGAAGTCCCCCGCCACGGACACGGGCTTGCGCCCGCGCCACACGAAGGTGGCCTTCTCTCCGTCAATGACCGGCGTGCCTTCCGCGCGGGCCCGCTGCTCCAACGTCGTGGTGTCCATGGTTCTCACGAGGTGGGCGGACGGTAGCCGCCCCGGGAGCGCGCTGCCAACCTGGCCTCTAGCGCGCGAGGGCGGCGCGCGCCGGGCGGATGGCCACCAGTCCCAGCAGGGCGGCGAACAGCCAGCGGCCCCAGTGCGAGCGCTTCTCCACCGGGTGGTTGCGAGGGGCGTGCTCCTCGAAGAGCGTCACCATGCCCTTGAGGAAGTGGCGCATGTCGTGGGGCCCCCGGCTGGAGAACCAGCGGTCATCGCGGACGCCCGGCTCATCCATCCACTGGGCACCGGCGTTGCGCAGGTCGTCCTTGATGCCGGGCCACGAGGCCAGCTTGCGCCCGCTGGCCAGACCCGCGGACACGAGCACCCAGGGACCGTGACAGAGCGTGGCGATGGGCCGGCCGTGGCGGTCGAACTCGCGGACGAAGTCGAGCACTTCCTCGCTCTGGCGGAGCTTGTCCGGGTTGACGAAGCCTCCGGGGATGAGCAGCGCGTCGAAGTCGGTGGGCCGGACGTTGTGCACCGTCTCGTCCACGCGGACCTTCTTGCCCGGCCACATCAGGTTCATGCCCCGGATGCGCCCCTTGTGGAGGGAGATGATGTCCACCTGGGCACCCCGCTTGCGCAGCGCCTTCACCGGGATGGTGAGCTCCACCTGCTCGAACCCATCCGCGGCCAGCACGCCCACCCGGATGCCCCTCAGCGTCTTCCTCGCCATGCCCGCGCCTCCCGGTTTTCTTCCCCGCGCAATCGTCGGCATCCCTCCCGCGCGCGGCATGTCACGCTCCCTGGACTGGAGGGCAGCCAGGAGAGCGGCAAGCAGGTGTCACGGGCCCATGGCCTGGGTTGCCTCCCGGGGGGCGCCATACTTGGTGAGGATCTGCCGGGCGAACTCCGTCGTGCAGACGGCCACCACGTCATCCAGGTCCCGGTTGAGCTGGACCACTTCGGCGGGCGTTACCTCGCCTGGTTGCTCCACCCAGATGCCCAGCACCACGTCACGGAGCACCGCGAGCTCCGCGAGGACCTCCACGAGGTCGAAGTCGTCTCCGACCCGCTGGAAGGCATGCACCCGGGAGAGCATCTGGCTGCCGTAGACATCCGCCGCATCGCGCTCGCGCAGCCGCACCACCAGCCAGTCGATCAGGTCCGGCACGTGGTTCTCCAGGTGCTCCTCGGAGAGGTGCCGCGCGTCACTGAGCGTGCGCACAATCTCCTTCCAGCGGACGAGGACCTCCTGCCGATGAAGCTCGATGAGTTGAGAGAGTCCCATGGTCATTTGAATTTCGATGTGCCAGCGCGTGCCTACAAGGCCCCCCTGTCCTCCAGGACAGGGCATGAGCATCCAGGCAGGATGCTGACCATCCGGGAGGGAGCACCATGTCGAAGGCCTTCACGAAGGAAGACGCGGGTGGAGAGGACGTTCTGCTGCCTCCGCGCCCCCGCTCGGCGACCGGCGAGACGCGGTACATCACGCCCGAGGGTTACCGGGCCCTCCAAGAGGAGCTCGCGGCGTTGATGGCGCTCCCGGGGGAGGCGCGCCCCCCGGACTGGGCGCGCCGGACGCGGCAACTGGCCGCCACACTGGAGGAGGTCACGGTGGTGGACTCGGAGCACCCCGACGAGGAGCACGTCTACTTCGGAGCGTGGGTGACGCTCGAGGACGAGGAGGGCGAGGAGACGGCGTACCGCATCGTCGGCCCGGACGAGGCGGACGTGAAGGCGGGCCGTCTCAGTGTCGAGTCACCCCTGGCGCGAGCCCTCCTGGGCAAGGAGCCGGGCGAGTCCGTCCGGGTCGAGCGTCCACGCGGCGCCATGGAGTACACCGTCACCAGCGTGTCCTACCAGCCGCCCCACTCCTGAGCACCGCGGGCGGCCCCGGGTAGCTCAGGGCCTGTGCTTCAGCATCCGCGAGGCGAGGCGGTCGATGACACCCGGCACGAGCGCCTTGACGGCCAGCAGCAGCTTCGCGGCCGGCATCATCACCAGCTCGCGCTCGCGGCGCTCCATGGCGCGCAGGATGAGGTCCGCGCAGGTGCGCGCGTCCATCAGCCGGTTGCCCTTCTCCTCGGCGATGTCCGTATGGCCCGTCGAGCCGTCGGGGCCGAGCGCCCGCGAGCGGATGTTGCTGGTGACGAACCCCGGCGACACGACGAGCACGTCCACGCCGGTGCCGCTCAGCTCGATGCGCAGCGAGTCGAAGAACCCCTGCATGGCGTGCTTGGTCGCGGCATAGCCGCTGCGGGTGGGCGCGCCACTCTTGCCCGTCAGGGAGGACACGGCGACGATCAGGCCCCGCCGCGCCTTGAGGTGCGGGAGCGCGGCGTGCGTGCAGTAGACCGCCCCCAGGTAGTTCACCCGCATGACGCGCTCGAAGATGGAGAGGTCCGTCACCTCCTCGAAACGGCCCCGCATCCCCAGCCCGGCGTTGTTCACCAGGGAGTCGATGCCGCCGAACACCTCCACGGCGCGCGCCACCAGGCGCCGGCAGGCCTCCGGGTCGCACACGTCCGTGGGGACCACCAGTGCGCGGCCTCCCGCCCGCTCACAGCGCTGCTTCACCCGCTCCAGCTCCGCCTCGCTCCGCGCCGCGAGCACCACCTGGGCCCCGCGCTCCGCGAGCGCCACCGCCAGCTCCTCACCGATTCCCGAGGACGCCCCGGTGATGACCACCGTCTTTCCTTGCATGGGCGCCATGCTCGCTCCACCCCGCCCCCCATGGCACCCGGCGCCCCTTCCCTCTATTAGAGGAGGTGTGAGCTCCTCCAAGCGCCGCCGCATCCTCGACATCGTGGCCACCGACGCCACCTTCGAGCGCACCGACCACCGCGGGCGCGAGGTGTGGCTCGGAAAGTGCTTGCACTGCAACACGTATCTCGCCATCAGCCTGGAGGGCGAGCCCATCAGCCGCGCCACCATCGAGCACATCATCCCCCGGGTGCACGGCGGCACCGATGCCCTGGAGAACCTCGGCCTGGCGTGTGCCCGCTGCAACCAGGGCAAGGGCAGCCGGCATGATCGCCACTTCGATCGGGATCCCCGGGTCCGGAAGCTGGTGGACCGGCTGCTGGAGCGCCGCCGCGAGCGCTGGCGCGATCCGGAGGACGCCTGAGCGGCCTCGGATTCATGCCCCCTTCCATCTCGTAGAAGAGAACATCATCCGGACAAGTTTCCAATCGCGCCACAACGTGGCGGGTCGTGGTATCCCGCCGCTCGCGGACACAGAAAGGTTGACACCCGGATAATGATGCTCGATGGTCACGCGCCGCGTTGGGACGGGACGAGGAGGAGGGACCCCGCCCACCGCACATCTTCATTCGGATGGGGTCGGGCGTGTCCGCATGTCTCCTGCCTGGGCAGGAGCCGTCGCAGCCACAGCAACGCCGTGCATGAGCTTCTTGTTCCAGTCTCCCTGCGCTGTCTCCGGTCCGGCCGCACCGTCCTCCCGGTTGCGTCCTCTGGAGCTGCCCAATGACTAGCCCCCGGTCCTGGATATGAGCGGTCCTCTCTTCCCACGCTGGACGAACACGGTGTCGCGAGCCTCGGCCGCGGCGCTTCTTGCAATCCCCGCGATCGCGCTGGGCGGTCTGATGGCGTACGTGCGTTCCCCGTTCGTCACCAACCAGAACCAGCCCATCGAGCAGCCGATCGAATTCGATCACCGGCACCACGCCGGTGACGAGCAGATCGACTGCCGCTACTGCCACTTCTCCGTGGAGAAGTCGCCGTCGGCGGGCATCCCCTCCACCACCGTGTGCATGTCCTGCCACGCGCAGGTGTGGAACAAGAGCCCGTACCTGGCGCTGGTGCGGCAGGCGTACTTCACGGACCAGCCCATCCCCTGGGTGCGCGTCCACAACCTGCCCGACTTCGTCTACTTCAACCACGCCATCCACGTGGCCAAGGGCGTCGGCTGCGTCACCTGCCACGGCCGTGTGGACCAGATGGCCGCCATCGAGCAGTACCAGACGCTCACCATGCAGTGGTGCCTGGACTGCCACCGCAACCCGAAGCCCAACCTGCGCCCGCAGGAGTTCATCACCAGCATGACCTGGCAGCCGCCGGCCGACCCCGCCGAGGCCACCAGGCTCGCCGACACGCTGGCGCAAGAGTACGACGTTCACGCGCGCACGAGCTGCTCCACATGCCACCGCTGAAGCCCAAGCTCGACGGAGCCCCCATGAAGGACACCCCTACCTCCTTCGCCCTGCCGGTCGTCTCCGACAAGGCCGAGGCCGCACACGATCACGACCACTCTCATGACGTCGTGGCAGAGGCGTTGGATCACGCCGCCGCGCACGCCGTGACGTCCGAGGGCGCCTACGGAAAGACGTACTGGCGCAGCCTCGAGGAGCGGCTCGGCCAGTCCGAGTACCTCGAGGAGACCCGCCCCGAGTTCCCCACGGGCGCGGACCTGGCGCCCACCGGCGTGGCCCGCCGCGAGTTCATGCAGCTGCTGGGCGCCTCGCTGGCGCTGGCCGGTGCCACCGCCTGCTCCACCCGTCCGGTGGACGAGCGCCTGGTGCCCTACACCCGCACGCCTCCCGAGATGGTGCCGGGCAACCCCCTGCACTACGCCACGGGCATGACGTTCGGCGGCCACACCTCCGGCCTCCTCGTCACCACGCGTGAGGGCCGCCCCATCAAGGTGGAAGGCAACCCGCAGCACCCGGTGAACCTGGGCGCCGCCGGTCCCTTCGAGCAGGCCTTCCTGATGTCGCTGTACGACCCGCAGCGCGCCCGCGTGCTGCGCCAGGGCAAGAACCCGCGCTCGCTGCGCACCTTCGGTGAGCAGATCGGCACGGTCATCGCCCGGGCGGCCCAGGAGAACGGTGGAGCGCGCGTGCGCTTCCTCACCGAGCCGAACACCTCGCCGGTGCTCGGGGACCTGCGCTCGCGCGTCCAGCAGCGCCTGCCCAACGCGAAGTTCATCAGCTACACCTCCGTCACCCAGGATCCGGCCAGCGAGGGCAACCGCGCGGTGTTCGGCACCCCGGCCACCGCGGTGTACGACTTCTCCCAGGCGGACGTCGTCGTCTCCCTCGACGCGGACTTCCTGGAGAGCCGCCCGGCCAACCTGGCCTACGCCCGCGCCTTCGCGCGCCGGCGTGACCCGGCCGAGGGCAACCTCAACCGCCTCTACGTCGCCGAGCCGCGCTTCACCATCACCGGCGGCATGGCGGACCACCGTCTGCGCGCGAAGTCCCAGGAAGTGCTCGCCATCGCCGCCGCCCTCGCCTCGCGCGTGGGCCGTGGGGCCGAGGGTCTGGGCGCCGCCGCCGCCGCGAAGGCCCAGCTCAACACCAACCACCAGAAGTGGGTGGACGCCGTCGCCGCCGACCTGACGGCCGCCGCCGGCCGCTGCGTGGTGGTGCCCGGCGAGCGTCAGCCCGCCGCGGTGCACGCCCTGGCCGCCGCCCTCAACTCGGCGCTCGGCAACGTGGGCCAGACGGTGCGCTACGTGGCGCCCACCACCGCCGAGAACACCGGTGACGCCGCCCTCCGCTCGCTGGTGCAGGAGCTGAACAGCGGCGCCGTGGACCTGCTCGTCATCACCTCGTGGAACCCCGTCTACCGCGCCCCGGTGGACCTGGAGCTCCAGAAGGTGCTGGGCACGAACCACCCCAACCGCGGCAAGCTCACCGTCGTCTACACCTCGCTCTTCGAGGACGAGACGAGCGCGTACGCCGACTGGTTCATCCCGGCCGCGCACGAGCTGGAGGCCTGGAGCGATGGCCGCTCCATCGACGGCACGGTGTCCGTCGTGCAGCCGCTCATCCAGCCCCTCTACAACGGCGTGCCCACCGCGGAGCTGCTCGCCCTCTTCCTGGGTGAGCCGTACCGCACCAGCTACCAGATCGTCCGCGACTTCTGGCGCGGCCGTTCCGCGGCCATCGCCGACTTCGAGACGGCCTGGGAGACGTGGGTGTCCGTGGGCATCGTCCCCGACACCGCCTCGGCGGCCGTCACCGCCACCGCCAACCTGGACGCCGCCCGCGCGCTCGTGGACGCCTACACCCCGCCCACCACCGGCGGCCTCGAGGTGAACTTCGTCACGGACTACAAGGTCTACGACGGCCAGTTCGCCAACATGTCCTGGCTGCAGGAGCTGCCGGATCCCATCTCGAAGATCACCTGGGACAACGCGGCCTACGTCAGCCCGGCCACCGCCGACGCGGAGAAGCTGCAGCCCGGTGACGTGGTCAAGCTCACCAACCGTGGCGCCTCGCTCGAGGTGCCGGTGTGGATCATCCCCGGCATCGCCGACGGCGTGGTGGTGCTGCCGCTGGGCTACGGCCGCACGGGCATCCACGAGACGGTGGCCAAGGAGATCGGCTTCAACGCCAACCTGGTGCGCTACTCCGACGCGCCCTGGTTCGAGGGCGGCGTGACGCTGGAGAAGGTGAAGGCCACCCACAAGTTCGCCCTGACGCAGAGCCACTGGCGCACGGAGGGCCGTCCCATCGCCCTCGACATGCCGGTGGAGCAGTTCCGCCAGGAGCAGGCGAAGGAGAAGAACAACGACAGCCCCCTGCTGGCCCGCGTCCGTGGCGACGTCGACAAGGTCAACCTCCTCCCCGACTTCAAGTACGAGGACTACAAGTGGGCGATGGCCATCGACCTCTCCCGCTGCACCGGCTGCGCCGCGTGCGTGGTGGCCTGCCAGTCGGAGAACAACATCCCCGTCGTGGGCAAGGAGCAGGTGTCGCGCAGCCGTGAGATGCAGTGGCTGCGCATCGACCGCTACTTCTCCGGCCAGGAGCTGCACGACCCGGAGATGGTCATGCAGCCCGTCGCCTGCGTGCACTGCGAGAAGGCCCCCTGCGAGTACGTGTGCCCGGTGAACGCCACCGTCCACTCGGACGAGGGCCTCAACGACATGGTGTACAACCGCTGCGTCGGTACGCGGTACTGCTCCAACAACTGCCCGTACAAGGTCCGCCGCTTCAACTACCTGCACTACACCGCGGACAAGACGCCCACGCAGAAGATGATGATGAACCCGGACGTCACGGTGCGTAACCGCGGCGTCATGGAGAAGTGCACCTACTGCGTGCAGCGCATCGAGCGCGTCCGCATCAAGGCGCGCGTCGAGAAGCGGCCCATCTTCGAGAAGGAGCTGCAGACCGCCTGCCAGCAGACGTGCCCCACCGAGGCCATCGTGTTCGGCACCCTGAGCGATCCCAACGCCCAGGTGACGAAGCACCACAACGACGAGCGCGCCTACAAGCTGCTGAACGAGCTGGGCACCAAGCCGCGCACCGCCCACCTCATCCGCCTGCGCAACCCCAATCCCGCCCTCGCGTCCGCCCAGCCCGCCGGTGGCACGCCCGAAGGAGGCCACTGAGCCATGGCCGAGACCGCTGCTGCTCATACCGCCGCTTCGCTCGATCCGCTCGAGCCGCGGCTCCTCGTCGCGCCGCACCACGACGACAAGTCCCTCAACGAGACCCTGCTCGACCATGTGTGGGCCAAGCCCGGTAAGGGCTGGTTCATGCTGTTCGGCCTGGCGCTCGCCGCGCTCGGCCTGCTGGTCGTGGGTGTGACCGTCACCCTGGCCCGCGGCATCGGCATGTGGGGCAACAACCAGCCCAACGGCTGGGCGTTCGACATCGTCAACTTCGTCTGGTGGGTCGGTATCGGCCACGCCGGTACGCTCATCTCCGCCATCCTCCTGCTCTTCCAGCAGAAGTGGCGCACGAGCATCAACCGCTTCGCCGAGGCCATGACGCTCTTCGCCGTGTGCTGCGCGGGTCTCTTCCCGCTGCTGCACACGGGCCGTCCCTGGTTCGCCTTCTGGCTCTTCCCCTACCCCTCCACCCTGGGCGCCTGGCCGCAGTTCCGCTCGCCGCTCGTGTGGGACGTGTTCGCCATCTCCACGTACCTCACCGTGTCCGCCCTCTTCTGGTACGTGGGTCTCATCCCCGACCTGGCGGCCCTGCGTGACTCGTCCAAGGGCAAGCTGCAGCGCACCATCTACGGCCTCTTCGCCCTCGGCTGGCGCGGCTCCGGCCGCCACTGGCACAACTACAAGATCGGCTACCTGCTGCTGGCCGGTATCTCCACCCCGCTCGTGGTCAGCGTGCACACGATCGTGTCCTTCGACTTCGCCACCTCGCTCATCCCCGGCTGGCACGCCACCATCTTCCCGCCCTACTTCGTGGCCGGCGCCGTGTTCTCCGGCTTCGCGATGGTCATCACCCTCATCGTGCCCGCCCGCAAGTACCTCAAGCTCCGGGACGTCATCACCGACCGCCACCTGGAGAACATGAACAAGGTGATTCTGGCGACGGGTCTCATCGTCTCCTACGGCTACCTGATGGAGCACTTCATCGCCTGGTACTCCGGCAGCGAGTTCGAGATCTGGACCTTCTACGTGAACCGCGCCCGCGGTCCGTACGCCGGGGTCTACTGGCTGATGATCGCCTGCAACGTCATCACGCCGAACATCTTCTGGTTCAAGAAGTGCCGGACCAGCATCCCCATCATGTGGGTGGCGTCCATCCTGGTGAACATCGGCATGTGGTGCGAGCGCTTCATCATCATCGTGACGTCGCTGACGCAGGACTTCCTGCCGTCCTCGTGGGACCTGTACAGCCCGACCTGGGTGGACTGGTCCATCTACGTGGGCACGCTGGGCCTCTTCAGCACGCTGTTCCTGCTCTTCCTCAAGTTCGTCCCCGCCGTCGCGGTGAGCGAGGTGAAGGAGCTCCAGCTCGAGCTCAAGCACGCCGCCCATCACGGCGCCCACGGCACGGAGACCGCCGCCGCCGGGACCCTCACCCACGGAGCGCACTGACCCATGTCCGCCGAAATCAAGGTTCTGGATAGCTGGGTGCTCGCCGAGTTCGCCACCCCCGAGGCCCTGGTGGATGCCACCCGGCAGATGCGGGAGAAGGGCTACGAAGGCATGGACACCTACTCGCCCTACCCGCTGCACGGTGGGTCCGAGGCGCTGGGCCTGCCGCCCTCGCGCGTCCCCTTCATCGCCCTGGGTGGCGCGCTGACGGGCATCGTCACCGCGCTGGCCTTCCAGACGTACATGAACACCATCGACTACCCGCTCAACGTGGGTGGCCGTCCGACCTTCAGCCTTCCGGCCTGGGTGCCCATCACCTTCGAGGCTCGCGGTGCTGCTGACGGCGTTCGGTATCTTCTTCGGTCTGCTGGGGCTCAGCCGCCTGCCCCAGCCGTACCACCCGGTCTTCGAGAGCGAGGAGTTCCGCAGCGCGTCCACGCACGGCTACTGGCTGAGCGTGCCCACCGCGATGACGACCGTGAAGGCCGATGACATCAAGAGTCAGCTCACGACCCTGGGCGCGACCCATGTGACCGTGGTCACGGGAGAGAAGGAATGAAGTGGCTCATCCCCGCGGCCGGGCTCGCCCTGGCCGGCTGCAACGTCCCGTCCGAGTTCCTCCAGCGCATGGAGGCACAGGCCAAGTACGAGTACTACGAGACGAGCGAGTTCTGGGCGAATGGCATGGCCATGCGCACCCCGCCCGAGGGCACCATCCCGCGTGAGCGTCCGGTGGGCAGCCCCGGCATCGGCACGGGCCGGGTCAACGGCACGCTCGTCACCGGCATCCCGCTCGAGCTCAACCGCGAGGTGCTCGAGCTGGGCCAGAAGAAGTACAACATCGTCTGCTCGCAGTGCCATGGCCGGCTCGGTGACGGCAACAGCGTGGTGGCCGAGAACATGGCCCTGCGCCTGCCTCCGTCCCTGCTGGAGATCGCCAACAAGCCGGACGGTCACTTCTATGTCGCCATCAACGAGGGGTACGGCGTGATGCCGTCCTTCTCGGGCGAGCTCAACACCCAGGAGCGCTGGGCCGTCGTGGCCTACGTCCGTGCGCTGCAGCGCGCCCGCAACACGCAGGTGGGCGGCCAGCCCCTTCCGCAGGAGAACCGGTGATGATTGCCGTGGATCGTTTCAACGGCGGCTCGAAGACGATGACCATGGCCGGTGCCGTGGGCGTCCTCGGCCTGGTGCTGACCGCCGTGGGGTTCTTCACCGCGCCCCAGCCGACGATGTTCAGCTACCTGTTCGGCTTCACCTACTGGGTGGGCATCTCGGTGGCCTCCATCATCATGGTGGCCATCTTCCACACCGCCAAGGCCAAGTGGATCACGATCCTGCGCCGCACCATGGAGACGATGGGCTCCAGCGTGTTCGTGTTCGCACTGCTGGTGATTCCCGTTCTGCTCGGCGCGAAGTACATCTTCCCCTGGGTGAACCACGGTGAGGGCTGGGTGTTCCCCGGCACCGACGGCGTGACGTTCACCCCGGTGGAGCTGCACCACCTGCACCACAAGGCGCCCTACCTCAACCTGCCCTTCCTCTATGTCCGGCAGGCCATCTACTTCGGGGTGTGGATCTTCGTGTCCTGGCGGCTCCGCACCTGGAGCATGGCCCAGGATGCCGGCGGCGAGCTGGAGTACACGGTCAAGCAGCGGCGCTTCTCCCCCGGAGCCCTCCCGTTCCTTGCGCTGACCATTACTTTTGCTGGTTTCGACTGGCTGATGACGCTCACGCCGCTCTGGCAGTCCACCATCTTTGGCGTCTATTACTTCGCCGGAAGCTTCCTGGCCGCCTTCTGCGTGCTGACGATCGCCACGGTGAACGCCCAGGGCAAGGACGAGTACGGGACTCTGGTGACGACGGCGCACTACCACAACCTGGGTAAGCTCATGCTGGCCTTCACGGCCTTCTGGGCCTACATCGCCTTCTCCCAGTTCCTCCTCATCTGGATCGCCAACATCCCGGAGGAGGCCGGCTGGTTCAAGCTGCGCCTCGAGGGCGGCTGGAGGCCGATGTCCATCTCGCTCTTCGTGATGGGCTTCGCGGTGCCCTTCTTCATCCTGCTGTCGCGCAACCTGAAGCTCAAGCCGCGGCTGCTCGCCATCATGGCCGTCTACCTGCTCATCATGCACGCGGTGGACATGTACTGGCTCATCTGGCCGGCGTACTCCCCGGCGGGCCCGTCGTTCCACTGGACGCTCGTCACCGCCTTCATCGGCGTGGGCGGACTGTCGGTGGCCGCGGCCATGTGGCAGGCCCGGGGCCGGTACACGCTGCCGGTGAAGGATCCCTACATCTCGGAGTCCCTGAGGTACGTGCAGCCATGAAGAAGACCGAGTCGGAAGCTCGAGTCGCGCGTCATCCGTGGCGCGCATGGCGTGGCGGCCGAGGAAGACCACATCATCACCGGGAAGGTCGTCCAGGTGGGTGTCATCTCCCTCGTCATCTTCATCGTCGGTGGTATCTGGGCCTGGCGCATCCAGGTGGCGACGACGCGGGAGTTCGCCCCCGAGGGTGCGGCCAACATCCCCGTCCTCATCACGCCGGACGAGAAGGGCCAGACGGCCTATGAGATCGGCATCGTGAACCAGCGCATGTTCCAGCTGGACACGCACGCCGAGCAGAAGATCGACTCCCAGCAGAAGGCGCTGGAGAGCGGCTGGGGGGACGAGCCGGGCGTCGTGGCCCGTCCCACCATCTCCACGGCGATGGATCAGATCATCGCGGAGCAGGCGGCTGGCCGTCAGCAGCAGCAGGCTCCCGCCAATCCCACCCCGGCGCCGCAGCCCGCGCCCCAGCAGCCGTAGGTTCGCGGTAGAAGAAGAAGCGCGATGTACACCCCCTCCTCCTCCTCTTCCTTTACTGTCCGCGCCGCGATGGCGGCCCTGCTCCTGGCGCTGAGCGCCGGGCAGTCGGCGTCCGCCCTCCCGGGTGGCGGCAAGACGCCCAAGAGCATCATCGACGCCCAGTCGGACGCCCCGCCGCAGGTGCGCGGGGTGGACGTGGAGGAGCACCTCGGGGACCTGGCTCCGCTGGAGGCTCAGTTCACCGACGCCTCCGGCAAGCCGGTGCGCCTGCGGGACGTGCTCCCGCGGACCCGGCCGGTGCTGCTGACGCTCGTGTATTACAACTGCCCCCTGCTCTGTAACCTCGTCATCAACGAGCAGATCCGCACCATGCGCGAGCTGGGGCTGGAGCTGGGCAAGGACTACGAAGCGGTCACGGTGAGCATCGACCCGAAGGACACGCCGGCGCAGAGCCACGAGCGGCGCCGCAAGCACCTTCAGTCCATGGGACTGCCGGAGACGGCGCCCTGGCACTTCCTCACCGGCACCGAGGAGAACATCCGCCAGCTCGCGGACACGGTGGGCTTCAAGTACGCCTACGACACGGGCACCCAGCAGTACGTGCACCCGGCCGTGCTGATGGTCCTCACTCCCGAGGGGGCCCTCTCGCGCTACCTGTACGGCACGTCCTTCCCCGCGAAGGACATGAAGCTGGCCCTGCTCGAGGCGGCCGGTGGCCGCGTGGGCACCAGCTTCGACCGCATCGTCCTCACCTGCTTCAAGTATGACACCGCCACCCGGCGGTACGGCTTCTACATCTTTGGATTCCTCCGGATAGGCGCGCTCATGGTCTTTGGCGCGCTCGCTACCATGCTCGCCTACTACTGGAGGCGTGAGCTGAAGAAAGGCGCAGCAGCATGAACGAGTTGCTGAACAACATCCTGTTCCTCCCGGAGCAGGCGTCGACCTTCGCGGAGCGGGTGGACAACCTGCACTACTTCGTCGTCACCGTGACGATGCTGAGCTCGCTCGCGGTAGGCACGGCGGCGGTGTTCTTCTTCTTCCGGTACCGCCGCCGCAAGCCGAACCAGACGACGGAGTACGTCGTCCCGTCGGTGAAGACGGAGTTCCTCTTCGTCTCGGTGCCGCTCATCTTCTTCCTCACCTGGTTCGTCATCGGCTTCCGGGACTTCGTGTTCGTCTCCACTCCGCCCAAGGACGCGATGGACGTCTACGTCATGGGCAAGCAGTGGATGTGGAAGTTCTCCTACCCGGAGGGCCCCAACGGCGTGAACGTGCTGCACGTGCCGGCCAACCGCCCGGTGCGCCTGCTCATCACGTCGCGTGACGTGCTCCACTCCTTCTTCGTGCCGGCCTTCCGCATCAAGATGGATGCCATTCCGGGCCGCTACACGCAGACCTGGTTCGAGGCCACCAAGCCGGGCACGTACCAGATTCTGTGCACCGAGTACTGCGGTCTGTCCCACTCCAAGATGCTGGGCGAGGTCGTCGTGCTCTCGCCCGAGCAGTGGGACGAGTGGGTGAAGGAGCAGCGCAAGGGCGCGCTGCAGAACCGTCAGGACGCGCTGGCGGACCTGAGCCTGGAGCCGCACCCGGCCCGCATGGCCGAGCAGGGCCAGAAGGTGGCCGCCGAGGTGGGCTGCTTCAAGTGCCACACCGTCAATGGCGAGCCGCACATCGGTCCCACCTTCCTGGGCATGTACGGCCGCACCGAGGCGCTGGACAACGGCCGCAATGTCCGCGTGGACGAGGCGTGGATCACCCAGTCGATGATGGACCCGGGTGCCCACCTCGTGGCCGGCTACCCCAATGTCATGCCCACCTTCCAGGGCAAGCTGACGGGGCCCCAGACGGCGGCCATCGTCGAGTACATCAAGACCCTGCGCGTTCCGGACATCCGCACCGACGCTTCTCAAGGACCTGTCTATGAGCCCATCCAGTAGCATCGCAGCCGAGCCGGGCGCCGTTCCCGCGCCGGATGAGCATCACGAGCACCACCCGAGCTACCTGGTCGACGGCACCACGCTGAAGTCGTGGCTGCTGACGCTCGACCACAAGCGCATCGGGGTGATGTACCTCATCTGGGTCCTGCTCTTCTTCCTCATTGGCGGCATCTACGCGCTGGTGGTCCGGCTGGAGCTGCTGACTCCGGGACCGACCATCATCGACGCGATGACGTACAACCGCGCCTTCACCATGCACGGCGTGGTGATGATCTTCCTGTTCATGATTCCGGCCATCCCGGGCGCCTTCGGCAACTTCATGCTGCCGCTGATGCTGGGCGCCAAGGACGTGGCCTTCCCCAGGCTGAACCTGCTCTCGCTCTATCTGCTGCTGATCGGCGCGGCCATCGCCATCTGGGGAATGATCAACGGCGGCATGGACACGGGCTGGACGTTCTACACCCCGTACAGCACGCACACGACGACGACGGTGGCGCCCATCCTCTTCGGCGCGTTCATCATCGGCTTCAGCTCCATCGCCACGGGCCTCAACTTCATCGTCACCACGCACACCATGCGGGCCCCCGGCATCACGTGGTTCAAGATGCCGCTGTTCGTGTGGGCCATGTACGCCACGGCGTGCATCCAGGTGCTGGCCACGCCGGTGCTGGGCCTGGTGCTGCTGCTGGTGGTGGGTGAGCACCTGTTCCAGTTCGGCATCTTCGACCCGGCGCAGGGCGGAGACCCGGTGCTCTTCCAGCACCTGTTCTGGTTCTACTCGCACCCCGCCGTGTACATCATGGTGCTGCCGTCCTTCGGCGTGATGTCCGAGGTGGTGGCCACCTTCAGCCGCAAGAACATCTTCGGCTACCGCGCGGTGGCGTTCTCGTCGCTGGGCATCGCCTTCGTGGGCTTCTTCGCGTGGGGCCACCACATGTTCGTGTCCGGCCAGTCCACGTTCAACGCGGGCGTGTTCGCGGTGCTGACGATGCTGGTGGGCGTGTTCACCGCCATCAAGGTCTTCAACTGGGTGGGCACCGTCTACAAGGGCGCGGTCGACTTCAAGACGCCCTTCGCCTACTTCTGCGGCTTCCTCTACTTCACCGTGTTCGGCGGCATGACGGGCGTGGCCTTCGCCACGGCGTCGCTGGACGTGCCCTGGCACGACACCTACTTCGTGGTGGCGCACTTCCACTTCATCATGGTGGGCGCGACCATCATGGCCTTCATGGCCGCCCTCCACTACTGGTTCCCGAAGATGTTCGGGAAGAGCTACCACGAGGGGTGGGGCCTGGTGTCCGCAGCGTTCATCATCCTGGGCTTCAACGCCACCTTCATCCCCCAGTTCCTGCTGGGCAACGCGGGCATGCCGCGGCGCTACTACGAGTACCCGGAGCGCTTCCAGACGCTCAACGTGGCCTCCACGGCCGGGGCCTCGCTGCTGGCGTTCGGCTTCCTCATCAGCGCCATCTACCTGACGTACGGGCTGGTGTACGGCCGCCGCGCCGCCTCCAACCCGTGGCGCAGCCGCGGCTACGAGTGGATGACCGAGTCTCCGCCTCCGACCCACAACTTCGTGGGCCCGCAGCCCACCTACTCCGAGGAGCCCCACTTCTACGTGGAGCCCAAGAAGGCCGAGGTGCCCGATGCAGTCTAGTACCGCCACCGCCGGCGTGGCCGGCGTGCCCCACCGGCCCCAGGTGGCCGCGCACTTCGCCTCGCTCGAGGTGCAGAACCACGCGGCCCGGCTCGGCATGTGGCTGTTCCTGGCCACGGAAATCCTGCTCTTCGCGGGCCTGTTCGTCATCTACGCGAACTACCGCTTCCTGTTCCCGGATGCGTTCCGCGGCGCCAGCAAGCTGCTCAATCTGAACATGGGCACCTTCAACACCCTGCTCCTCATCACCTCGTCGTTCACCGCCGCCATGGCGGTGCACTACGCGAAGGAGGCGCAGAACAAGAAGGTGGTGCTGATGTTCGTGCTCACCCTTCTCATGGCGATGGGCTTCCTCGTCGTGAAGTACTTCGAGTACACCCACAAGTTCCACGAGTTCCAGCTCCCCGGCCCGTACTACGCCTACAAGGAGTTCAACGCTCCGGGTGTGTCGGCGTACTTCACCATCTACTTCCTCTCGACGGGCCTGCACGCCTTCCACGTCATCATCGGAATGATCGTGCTGGCGTGGGTCACCCTCAAGGCGATGAGGAACGAGTTCAGCTACCACAACTACACCGCGGTCGAGCTGGGCAGCATGTACTGGCACCTCGTCGACCTGGTGTGGATCTTCCTCTTCCCCATGCTGTACCTCATCTAACGGAGCCTCCCGCTCATGTCCGCCATGGCCAACGAGTCGTTCAAGGAAGACCGTGAGATGCGCCAGGAGCACCACTCCGGGCCCTTGAAGTACGTCATCATCTGGGGAGCCCTGATGGCCCTCACCGTCCTCACGGTGTGGACCGGCAGCATGGAAATCAAGCGGGGTGCACTGGCGCTCGCGCTGGTGATCGCCTCCGTGAAGGGCGCCCTCGTGGCGCTGTACTTCATGCACCTGGCCGAGCATCAGGGCGCCAGCCGCATCGTGTTCGCCACCTCCATGCTGTTCGTGGCGCTGCTGCTGGTCTTCACCCTCTTCGACATCGGCACCCGCTTCCGCCCCGCCCTGCCCTCCTACTCCACGCCGGAGGAGTGGCCCGTGTCGACGCCCGGCCAGTCCGGCCGCTACGGTGGTGGGCTGAAGGCGCCCGGCACCAACCCGAAGTAGGCACGTCTCCACGACGTCCCCCACGCGGCGCCGCGGCTCACTGCCCGGCGCCGCGTTTCCTTTGCGGGCATCCACAGGGAGTCGACGCATGCACCTCGTTGCCGCCACCGATGAGCAGAGGGTCCAGCGCGATGCGCTCACCTACTCCGAATGGGGCAAGCTGCTCTCCCCCGAGGGCTATGCCGCCCGGGAGCAACGTCTGCGCGCCCACCCGTGGTCCCGCTCGGACATGCGCACCTGGTTGCTGTGCGGCGAGGACGGCGGCGTGCTCGCCTCCTGCGAGACGTTCCGCACCTCCAGCTTCCTGCGCGACGCCGGGGGCTCCCTCGTCCCGGGCGACAGCTTCGCCATCGCCAGCGTCTTCACCGAGGAGCGGCTGCGCGGCCACGGGTACGCCACCCGGTTGATGGACCTGCTCGCCGCCGAGCTGGAGCGCCA
Organism: Archangium gephyra; assembly: GCF_049060025.1. GTDB lineage: Bacteria > Myxococcota > Myxococcia > Myxococcales > Myxococcaceae > Archangium > Archangium gephyra_A. The sequence goes on along the minus strand of NZ_JBMEQQ010000002.1, from coordinate 8,817,842 downwards.
ACCCCGCGCCCACGCCGCCCTCCTCTTCTCCGACGTGGGCCCCCGCATCTACGCGCGCTCGGGTTACCAGGCGCTGCCCGCCTGGGACTGGCACCTGTCCCCCGCTCCCGGCGACCCCGCCGCGTCCGTGGACTCGCTCCTGCGCGAGGACGAGCTCGGCCCGGCCCTCGGCCGCCTGCGCCAGCCCGAGGTGCCCTTCTTCTTCTGGCCCTCCCCGGCGCAGCTCGACTGGCACCTGGAGCGTGGCCGCATCTACGTCGAGCACCTCGGTTGCGCCCTTCCCGCCTCCCTCGGAGCCACCGCGGGTGCGTCCACCATCCTCTGGGGACTCGTGGGCCGGAGCCCCGAGCTGACGGTGCTGATGCTCGACGCGCGCGCTCCCTCGGAGGCCCGGGCCCTCCTCGAGGCCGCCCGGCGCGAGGCCTCGCGCTCCGGCCTTTCCCGCGTGGTCCTCTGGGAGGAGCCCTTCCACGCCCCGTTCCTTCCGCTCCTCCAGGGAGAGGGAGCCACCCGCGTGGCCCGGGACGGCTCGCTGCCCATGGTGCGGCCCCTGCGCCCCGGCCTGCCCCTCTCCCCCCTCCTCCCGGCCCCCCGTGGGCTCTGGGTGTGAGAAACCGCTAGGATGCGGCCATGGCCGAGCGCACCCGCTTCATCGAGGGCACGTGGAACTGCACCTCCTGCGATACCCGGGACATCCTCGCGAGACACCGCAGCTGCCCGAGCTGCAACAACCCGCGCGAGGAGACGGGCCAGGAGTCCGAGTTCGACTTCGGTGACGTGGACGCCTCCACCGGCAAGTCCCTGCGCGAGGGCGTCACCGACGAGAAGGCCCTCTCCGCCGCCAACGCGGGCGCCGACTGGTTCTGCGACTACTGCTCCGCCTCCAACCGCGGCGACACGCCCATCTGCCGCCACTGCCGCGCCGAGCGCTCCTCCACCTCGCGCGCCCTCTTCGAGGGGTCCGAGGAGCCCCTCGAGCCCCAGGCCCCGCCTCCCGCGCCGGCGCAGCCGGGCTCCCGCAGGTGGCTCTACGTGGGCCTCGGCATCCTCGCGTTCTTCGGCACCTGCATGTTCTGGGGCTCGCGCACCCACGGCGTCACCGGCCAGGTCACCACCACCGAGTGGACGCGCACCGTGCACCGGGAGACCTTCCAGCGCGTATCCCGCGAGGGCTGGCGCGGCGAGCTGAGCACCCGCGCTCCCCGCATGCCCGTGAGTGGCTCGGGCGAGGTGGCCGGCGTGGAAAACATCCGCGGCTGCTTCCCCCGCCAGCGCGGCACCCGCCAGGTGGCCGATGGCACCGAGCGCGTGTGCACCACCAAGACGCGCCAGGAGAAGTGCGGCACCACCGAGAAGTGCACCCGCCAGAAGATGGCCAACGGCTACATGAAGGAGACCTGCCGGGACGAGCCCAAGTACTGCGGCAAGTCCTACCAGGACTGCGACACGCGCACGCGCTACCGCTCCGAGCCCGTCTTCGACGTGAGCTGCACCTACAACACCTACGTCTGGCAGCAGGTGGACACCCAGGTGGAGTCCGGCCGCGACAGCTCCCCCCGCTGGCCCGAGCTCCGCCCGGGAGTGCACGACCGGCTGCGCCGCGAGGAGAAGTACGCCGTGCACATCGGCTACGACGACGGCGGCGACAAGGAGCACGTGCACGAGCCGAAGAGCGAGGCCGAGTTCCTCTCCTGGAAGAGGGGCCAGTCCGTCCCCCTCCAGGTGAACAACTTCGGCTCGGCCGACATCGTGGCCGGCGACGCCGTGCGCTGAGCGTGCCCATGGAATGCACCCGCTGTGGCGCCTGCTGCGTGGCGCCGGACATCGCCGCCCTCGACAAGCCCCTGGGCGTGCGCTGCCCCCACCTCACCGCCGACAACCTCTGCTCCGTGTATGACCGGCGCCCGGACGTCTGCCGCAGCTACCAGGCCGACGAGGTCTGCCGCCTCATCGAGGCCCCCACCCTCGAGGAGCGTGTGGGCAAGTACCTCGCCCTCTTCGAGCTGTCCGATGAGGCCGCGTCCGCCCAGGCACGTGGCTGTTCCTCCATGCGCAAGGCCCGCCGCGGGTGATATCCCCCCGCCCGTGTCCTTCCAACCCTCCGAGCCCTTCGCTCCCGCGCGCGGCCTCGCCTCGCCCCACGCGCAGACCATCTTCGCCTCGCTCGTGCGCCCCACGCACGCGCCTCCCCTGAAGCGCGAGCGCTGGGAGCTGCCCGATGGGGACTTCGTCGATCTCGACACCTTCGACGGCCCCCAGGGCGCCCCCCACGTCGTCACCCTCCACGGCCTGGAGGGCTCCTCGCGCTCCGGCTACATCACCGCCATCCTCCGCGGCGCCGCCGAGCGCGGCTGGGGTGCCACCGCCATCAACTTCCGCTCCTGCAGCGGTGAGCCCAACCGGCTCGCCCGCTCCTACCACTCGGGCGACATCGGCGATGCGCTCTCCGTGCTCAAGCACCTGCGCGCACGCCTCACCGGCCCCATCTACGCGGTGGGTTTCTCCCTGGGCGCCAACGTGCTGCTGCGGCTCATGGAGGAGACGGGAGAGAACTCGTTCGTGGACGCCGCCGCCGCCGTGAGCGCCCCCTTCAACCTGGGCGTCTGCGCCGACACGCTCGACGGGCCCGGCCCCTTCCAGCGCCTCTACCGCGGCCGCTTCCTGCGCACCCTCAAGAGCAAGGCGCGCGAGAAGCTCCGCCGCTTCCCCGGTGTCTTCGACGGCGCCGCCATGGAGCGCGCCACCACCATCCGCGGCTTCGACGACGCCGTCACCGCTCCGCTCCACGGCTTCCGCGACGCCTCCCACTACTACGCCGAGGCCTCCTCGGGGCCGCGTCTCCACGCCATCCGCCGCCCCACCCTGCTGCTGAGCGCCAAGGATGACCCGATGATTCCCGCCTCCACCCTCCCGAGGAACGTGGAGGCCAACCCCGTGCTGCACGCCGCCGTCACCGAGCACGGAGGCCACGTGGGCTTCGTCGCGGGCAGCCCCTTGTCCCCGTCCTACTGGGGCGAGGCCCAGGTGCTGGCCTTCTTCGCCACCCGCAATGCGAACACCCGGCCGGTGTGACCCGGCCGGGCTTCCACACAGGGCGACCCCTCGCCCTCCCCACCCACCTACCCCGCGACGGGCGGTCCATCCGCCCCCAACCCCCGCACCACCGCCCCGTCGCGAGGCCCCCCACGGTACCGCCCACCCAACCCCGTCCCACCCCGTCCAGCAGCACCGCCCCGTCCTGCGCAGGGAGGCATGAGCACATGCCGTGCCGACGCCCTCGCACGGGCGCGCTCCTCGTGATTCCAGGGGGTTGAGCCACCGTCCCGGAGGCGGGACTCGGAGGGGGGCTCCGGGGGCCGGAAAAAACTCCGTGGAGAGGGAAAAACCTTTCCCAACCGCACTACAACCCGGCCATGAACCTCCCACCCTGTGGCCTGTACCGCACCCGCAGCGCGCTCGGCACACACATCCCCGCGGGGCGGCTCGTCTACTTCCACAACCATGGGGATCCGGGCCCCGGCCTCTACCTGCCCAGCGGCTGGGCAGCCAACCGGGCTCGCTGGCACGCGCGGGGCACGCCGCTGCCGGACGCCACCTGGGCCGAGCACCTCGAGCCCCTGCCTCCCGAGGGCCTCTACCGCGTCCTCTCCTCCTTCCCCTGCTGCGCCAAACGCTGCCGCATCTTCGAGCCGGAGCAGCTCGTCCAGCTCGGCTACACCGGCGACGCCCAGGCCCTCCTCTTCCTGCCCGAGTGGACCGAGCAGGGCCTCACCGTGCCCACCACCGGCGCCCGCGTGGAGCGCGAGCACCTGGAGAAGCTCGCCCTGCTGAAGGTGGCCCGCAGTGAGTCCGCCCCGGCCGCGGGCGACGGTCTGCTGCACTGATACGGGCCCCCGGCGGCGTGCTGGCTCAGGCCTCGCCGGTGGGCGGGCGGAGCATCCGCAGCAGGTGCTGGGCCAACAGGTCGCGCGTGGCCCGCTGCAGCTCGCTGAGCAGCACGTGGAGGCCCTCGGCCGAGCCGTCGCGCACGTCGCGCACGCGCTCCTCGCTGCCGTCGAAGACGCGCAGGCGTCCCGGCACCAGGGTGATGAGCGGCTGGCGCGGGTGGCGCCGCTTGAGCAACCCCAGCAGCAAGGGCTGGTCCTCGTCCGGCCGGCGCGCGTCCACCACCACCAGGGCGGGCTCCTCTTCGGCGATGGAGTCCAGGGCCTCGTCCGCGTCCGCCATGGCGATGACGGACAGGCCCGGCTCCGCCAGGAGGCGGGAGATCAACTCCCGGGAGGGGCGATGCGGGCTGAGGATGACGATGCGGCGCATGGAGATGAAGGAAGGGTAGGCGCTTCAGCCAAGGCCCGCCACGCATCCTTCTCCCGGGAATGACCTGAGACGGTGAGGGGTTGTCCGGGCCCTCGCCGCCTCGCCCGCACCCCACCTCGGACGGCGGGCCAGGAGGGACACCCTGGACGTCCCGAGGCGCAAGGGCCGGGAATGTCCGATTCCGGACATTGTTGCGCCTCCCTGCCTGTAAAGCCCCTGTCAGGCTCCTCCCCGGGCATCCTGCGGACCGAGACTGAACCAACCTCGAAAGTCACACTCTGGCGTAGGCTCGGAGATCGGGTTACTCCCGCCTATTCCCCCGTTCCCGACCTGATGGCCACCGAGCTCCACTTCGACTGCGGCACCCTGGTGGCGCCCACGCTGCCGGACGACGACGCCCTGCGCGCCGTGTTCCAGCGGGACACGCGCACCGGGGTGTACCGGGCCGCGGCGCGGCACTACCGGCAGGTGGTGCTGCGGCTGCGCGAGCTGGGCCAGCCCTACGAGGACCGGGCGAAGCGCTTCGAGCCGCTGGAGGTGGCGCTGGCCACGCCCATCGAGCCCTTCCCCCACCAGAAGGCGGCGCTGGAGGCGTGGAGCGGCGCGGGTGGGCGGGGCCTGGTGGAGCTGCCCACGGGCGCGGGCAAGACGCTGCTGGCGGTGCTGGCCATCGCCCGGGTGAAGCGGCCGACCCTGGTGGTCGTCCCCACGCTCGACTTGATGACGCAGTGGCAGGGCGTGCTGTCCAAGCACCTGGGCCTGCCGGTGGGGATGCTGGGCGGCGGGGTGAGTGACCGGCAGCCGCTGACGGTAACGACGTACGACTCGGCGGCGATGCAGACGGAGTTCCACGGCAACCGCTTCGGCTTCCTCATCTGCGACGAGTGCCACCACCTGCCCGCGCCCAGCTACCGCTTCATCGCCGAGGGCTCGCTGGCGCCGTACCGGCTGGGCCTCACCGCCACGCTGGAGCGCACCGACGGCGGCGAGCGCGTGTGCGAGGAGCTGCTGGGGCCGCTGGTGCACCGCACGGACATCCGCGAGCTGCAGGGCCGCTACCTGGCTCCGTACGAGGTGCGCCGGGTGGAGGTGCCGCTCACGCCCGGGGAGCAGGCGCGGCATGACGAGGCCCGCGCGCGCTACCTCGCCTTCATCCGCCAGCGGGGCATCCGCTTCGACGTGCCGGAGGGCTGGGCGCGCTTCCTCGCGGAGAGCCAGCGCACGGAAGAGGGCCGCGCGGCGTACCGGGGCTACCGGGAGCAGCGCCGCATCGCCCTCACCTCGAGCGCGAAGCAGGACGTGCTGTGGCGGATCCTCCTGGAGCACCGCGAGGACCGCGTCATCGTCTTCACCGACGACAACGAGACGGTGTACACGCTGGCGCGGCGGCTGCTGCTGCCGGCGCTCACGCACCACACGCCCGTGCCCGAGCGCAAGGCGCTGCTCGGCGCCTTCGCCAGCGGGGAGCTGCCGGTGCTGCTCACCTCGCGGGTGCTCAACGAGGGCGTGGACGTACCGGAGGCGCGGGTGGGCGTGGTGCTCAGCGGCAGTGGCAGCGTGCGCGAGCACGTGCAGCGGTTGGGACGAATCCTCCGCCAGCGCCCGGGCAAGCGCGCGCTCCTGTACGAGGTGTGCTCGGCGCAGACGGCCGAGGCCTCCATCAGCGAGCGGCGGCGCCAGCACCGGGCCTACCAGGACGAGGAGGGCGAGGCGTGCTGACGCGCGAGCTGCTCCTCTTCCGCGTGCGTGACGGGAAGCTGCGCCCCTCCTTCGTGAAGCGGGAGGACGCCGCGCTGCGCACCCTCGCCACGGAGCTCGATCGCCGAGGTGGCGGCGGGCGTCGGGCGCTCTCGCGACGAGGTGGAGGAGACGCTCGCGCTCCGGGCCGGCGCGCACACGCGGCCCAAGGTGGCGCGGGGGCTGGTGAAGCTGCTGGTGGACCGGATGCTCTTCGACGAGCCCTCGGAGGGCATCTCCGAGGCACGCGCCGCGGCCTTCCGCGAGGCGGCCCGGGTGCTGCGCTCGCTGCCCGCGGACGCGACGGTGGAAACCTACGAAGCCCGGCTGTCGGAGGCCTTCCCGCGCCCGTTGCCGGAGCTGCGCGAGGCCCTCTACGCCGACCTTCCCGGTCATCGCCGGCTGAACGGCTGGGAGGCACTGACGGCCCCGGAGCTGCTGGATCGCTACAACCTGGCGCTGGCGCAGGGCCCCCTCTTCGAGGCGCGGCGGCTGACGCTGCGGGCGAAGGCGCCGGAGTTGCTGCGGGTGCGCAAGGTGCTGCGCTGGCTGAAGTTCTGCCGGCTGGTGGCCGAGGTGCGGCGCGAGGGCGAGGACTGGCTGCTGGAGGTGGAGGGCCCCGGGGCCATGCTCGCGCTGCAGAAGAAATACGGGCTGCAACTGGCGAGCTTCCTGTCCGTGGTGCCGGTGCTGAAGTACTGGCAGCTCACCGCCTCCCTGGAGAGCCCGCGGCGCCGGGTGACGCTGGTGCTGGACGAGAAGGATCCGCTGGTGTCACCGCACGGCACGGCGCTGGGCCACATTCCGCCCGAGGTGGCCACGCTGGCCGAGGGCTTCGACGACGAGGACTGGGAGATGGACCTGCTGCCCCTGCCCCGCCATATGGGAGCGGCCGGGTTGTGCGTGCCGGATCTCACGTTCCGTCACAAACAGACGGGGCGCGAGGTGGCGCTGGAATTGTTCCACGCGTGGCATGCGGGCCCGTTGTCGAGGAGAATGGAGGAGCTGCGCTCGCGGCCGGATGCGGGACTGCTGCTGGGGGTGGATCGGGCGCTGGCGAAGGATGCCCAGGCACGCGCGCTGTTGGAGGCACACCCGCAGGTGGTGCTCTTCCATGGATTCCCATCGGCGAAGCGGCTGCGCGCGAGGCTCTCACCGTGAGACAGTCACCTTCCCTACCCGTTCTTCTGCCCCAGGTGCGCGGCCACGAGGCTGAGCACCCGGAGCGAGTTGCGATCCAACTGGCGGGCGCGCCGCAGCAGGCGGCGCAGCTCCGCGGGCTCACTGACCTCCGGGGAGGGAGGCGGAGGCGTCCAGGGAATGGGGTTCTCGGTGGTGAGGCCCAGGGCCTCGTCCGCGGAAAGGGCGAGCACGGCGCACAGCTTGCGGAAGGTGGGGACGCTCGGAAGCATGTTGCCTCGCTCCAGCCGCCCGTACACCTCCGTGGCGATGCCTATCCGCTCCGCCACGTCTTCCTGTGTAAGGTTGAGGCGCTGCCGGGCTGCGCGAGCGCTCTCTCCCAACCTGGTTGCGAGCTTTTTTGCCATTGTCCCGGGACCCGAGTGGTTCACCGGTGGCAATATGACTCGGGAGGTTGGTTTCCCAGGACGACTGGGGTAGTATCTCCGTCCGAGGACCCGTCACGTTACATACCGGCTGCTGGAGGTCCCGGATGACCGTGGACGCCCTTCCCTCCTACCTTTTCGTCGACGAGGATCCGCTGCAGCTCTCCGCGCTGCGCAGGCTCCTGCGGGACATGCCCGGCACCAAGCGCGTGGCGACGAGCGGTGAAGAGGCGCTGCGGATGGCGGAGGAAGAAGCGCCCTCGGTCGTCATCGCCGCGTATATCCTTCCGGGCATGGACGGGCTGTCCTTGTTGGCGGCGCTCCGGGCCCGCACCCCGCATCTGCTGTGCGGCCTGCATACCACCCAGTTCCCGTCGCGGGACATCATTCCGCCCCATGTCACCGTGCTGCTCAAGCCCTGCCCGCCCGAGCGGCTGCGCGCCTTCCTGATGTCGGGCCCGGCCGCTCCGAAGTGAGCGGGAGCGGGCCCTTCACGAGCCCTTCGCCTCCTCCATCTTCTTGCGCAGGCTGAGCGGACGCATGTCCGTCCACACCTGCTTGATGTGCTCGAGGCACTCGGCCTTGGTGCCCGACTTGCCAGCGTCCTTCCAGCCGGGGGCGTTGTCCCGATCGGCCGGCCAGATGGAGTACTGCTCCTCGTGGTTCACCACGACCTTGTACTGCTGCGTGTCCTCGGTGTCGCTCATGCCTCCAATTTCACCCGGCGGGCCCGGGGGGGTCAATGGGGGCATGAGGGGTGGTTGCAGGGGACACCCCGCCAACCTCGGAGGTTGGGCCGGAAGCGCGGAGGGCGGCGAAATCGTAGGACCCAGCAGGTTGGAAACCGGGCGGATGACCCAGCCGCACCTGGCAGGTCTTGTCCGGCTCACCGGGAGCCGCGGGCGAGCGCCCGCGCGTACTCCAGGGCGGCGCGGGTGAAGCGGGCCCCGGAGAGCCCGCTCACGTACTGGCGCACCATGGCCCGCGTGGCGCCCACGTAGAAAAGCGCGCGGCGCGTGCGCTCCAGCTCTCGCTCGGTGCGCCCCGGCCGGGCCTCCATCCACGACATGTCGTCCAGCGCGTCCACGCCGCAGAAGAACACCACCGGGCTCTCGTGCCCCTTGCACGAGAAGGCCGTCGTCACCCGGAAGTAGTCCACCTTGCCCACGCTGAAGCCCGAGACGTCCTGCCCGTTGCGCCCGCCGAAGGCCACCGCCTTCAGGCCCTCGCGCTCCAGGGCCTCGGCCAGCCGCGCCGGCCGCACCGGCGCCACCACCAGCACGTCCGAGGGCCGCACGCCCTCCTCCTGGCCCAGCCGCTTCACCTCGCGCACCAGCCACGCCTCCTCCGCCTGCGCCGAGTCGAAGGCCCTCACCACCGGCGCCACGCCCTCGCGCTCGGTGGCCTGCAGCCGGTACAGCCCATCCACTCCCGGCACCGGCTCCTCCAGCAGGCCCTGCTCGCGCAGCTCGTGGGCACGCATGAACTCGCGCATGCCGGGGTTGGCCACCCGGTGCAGCCCGAGCGGATCCAACACCACGTTGAAGGCCAGCTCGGACACCTGGCGCGTGGAGCGGAAGGCCTCGTGCAGCACGCGCACCCGGCCGGTGAAGTCGAGCCCGTCCGGCAGCTCCTTGCGCAGGGCCTCCACGGCGCTGTTGCCGTACACGTTCTGCGAGTCGTCCGCGAAGAGCAGGAAGGCCTTGAGCCGGGGCCCCTCGCCGCGCGAGAGCGGACGGGCCAGCGCGTACAGGTGCGCGAGCTCCGGGGCGCTCAGGTCCTGCGCCTCGTCCACGAAGACGGCATCGAAGCTCTCCGGCGCGAAGGAGCCCGTGCCCGTCACGTGCATGAGCGTCACCCGCTGTGTCATCAGCGGCGCCCGCTTGCCGAGCCGCTGCCGCATGGCCGCCACCAACAGCCGCGAGAGCAGCGGTGTCAGCGCCTTGTTGAAGAAGGACACCAGCACCCGCGCGTCGGGGTGCTCGGCGAGGTAGCGCGCCACCCACTGCGCCATCACGTACGTCTTCCCGCTGCCGGCCACTCCGCGCACCAGGTGGTGCCCGTCGTCGAAGCGGCGCTCGAAGAGAGCCACCTGCTCCTGGGTGAAGAGCGGCCCCATGCTCCGCAGCGAATCAATCTCCTGGCCGAGGGCCTCGGGCCGCCGGGCCGCCTGCGCGCGCACGCCCGGCATCACCAGCAGCGGCTGCAGCGAGAAGCGGGGCTCCAGGGTGGGCGCCACGGGCGTCAGCAGCTCCAGGAGCTGCGAGGGAATGGCGGCCTCGGACTCGGCGCGCGAGGAGAGGACGAAGAGGTACTCGCGGGCGCGGCTGGCGGCCACGTTGAGCATGGGGGTGAGCTCGCTCGGGGCGAAGGGACGCCCGGCGGCCACGGTGTCCACCACGACGACGTCGTACTCGGTGCCCTGCTGCCGGTGGATGGTGGAGGCCTGGAAGCGCGACTCGCTCCACCCCTTCTGCTGTGCCAACGCACGCAGCAGCGCCGCCTGCGCCCGGTACGGCGTCACCGCCAGCACCTTGAGCCCCGCCTTCAGCGCGGGCGCGGCCAGCGCCACCACCATCTCCGCGGAGAAGGGCCGCCGGTAACCCCGGCCGGACTCGCCCCGCTCGTGGCAGATGCGGCGAGCGTCCCGCGTGGCCTCGTCCAGCACCACCCAGCAGGCGCGCGCCGCCGGGTACACGTCCACCGTCTTCGGCTGGCGGGTGCGCGGGCCCTCGCCGTCCTCCAGCATCCCCGCGTAGCAGAAGTGGCTCACCACGGAGCCGATTTGAGGGTGCATGCGGTGCTGCGTCCGCAGGAGCAGCACGTGCGAGGACTCCGTCGCCGCCTTCGCGTCCTCCAGGTGCGACAGCGGGGAGCTGCGCATCCACGTCTGCACCGGCCGCTCCACGCCCTCCAGCGCCTGGCTCACCGGGCCGATCTGCTTCGGGTCTCCGCCCAGCAGCACCTTGCGCGCCATCGGCGCCAGCAGCCCCACGGCCGCGCGCGACACCATGCCCGCCTCGTCCACCACCAGCCGGTCGAAACGCTCGGCGCCCTCCAGCTCGGAGACGAGCCGCAGCGCGCGGTGCACGGTGAGCACCATGAGGGTGGCGTGCCCCTCCCGGGCGACGAACAGTGTCTCGTCCGTGAGGCCGTCGCGCACCTTGCGCAGCTCCGCCTTCACGGTGGCCAGCCGCGAGGGAGGCGCGCCCTCGAGGTACTCGCGGCGCACGCGCTCCTCCATGTACTCGATGCGCGCCGCCTGCTTCTGGTAGCGCGAGTCCTGGAGGACGGCGGGGAAGGCGTTCGTCAGCTCGGGGCCCACGCCGATGCCGCCCCGGAAGATGCGGCACGTGGTGTCCGGTGCGTGGAGGGCTCCGGCCTTGGACAGCATGCGCGCCACGCGCAGCGCGAGCGTGTCGGCGGCGCGGTTGGTGGGCGCCACCGCGAGGATGCGCTCCTTGGGATTGCGCTGAATCGCCTGCGCGAGCAGCCGCGCCACCGTCTCCGTCTTGCCCGTGCCCGGAGGCCCCCAGAGGAGCGCCCAGGGCTTCTCCCAGAGGTCCTCGGGCCCGGGCGAGGGGCCCGCTCCGTCGTCGGGGATGATGCCGCGGACGCGGTCCAGGGCCTCGCGCACCCGGGAGCCACGCGCGTCGTAGGCCCGCGAGGCCGAGAGGAGCGCCTCGGAGAAGTCATAGGGCTGGAAGGCCCACCGGTCCGCGGAGATGACCTCGGGCGGGATGTGGCTCAGCGAGCGCGTGGAGAGGAAGACCCGTCCATTCGTGGGGTCCACGTGGACGATCTCCCCCACGAATCTGCGCTCGTCCGGGAGGAAGCCGATGAGCTGGCCTCCACCCCAACCGGCATCCGCGGCGGGCCTCGGGGTGAGGCCGAGCATCGACTCGTCCTCCAGCCGCACGTCCTCGGCGCCCTTGAGCATCACCCAGCGGTACAGAAGGCGCTCGCTCTCCAACGCCGACAGCAGATCCTCCGGCAACACCGAGCGCACGACGAGGTCGGCGGGCTCCTGGGTGGGAGCCGGGGATTGGGGAGCCTGGGGAGCAGGCTTCCGGGCATGACGTGCCTGGGCTGACTCGTTCGCCATTCGGAAGGCCGGAGCGGAAGCCCCATGGTGCCTGGAGGACGCGCGAAGGAAAAGCCGGGGGGCTCCGCGCCATCACGCCTGCTCGGGCAAGGGATCGCCCCCGCTTCTATTCTTCCTTCATGCGCAACGGAGACACGGCTTGGGAGTCCAGTATTGTGGACGGTCCGTGCCCCCCACCATGAAGCTCTACGCCCTCAGTGATCTCCACGTGCGCTACGAGCACAACCGCAAGGCGCTCGAGTCGATCGCCCCCCATCCGGAGGACTGGATCATCGTCGCCGGGGACGTGGGCGAGACGCTGGAGCACATGGACTTCGCCTGGCGCACGCTGACGGAGCGCTTCCAGAAGGTGGTGTGGGTGCCCGGCAACCACGAGCTGTGGACGCTGACGCGCGAGCAGCCCGCCCTCCGAGGCGAGGCCCGCTACCAGCGGCTCGTGGAGCACTGCCGCTCGTACGGCGTGCTCACGCCCGAGGACCCGTACGTCCGCTGGCCGGGCGAGGGGCCGCACCGGGTGCTGGTGCCGATGTTCCTGCTCTACGACTACTCGTTCCGCCCGGACCACGTGGCCGAGCAGGACGCCATCGCGTGGGCGATGGAGCACCACATCCTGTGCACGGACGAGGCGGTGCTGCACCCGGACCCGTACCCGAGCCGGTCCGCGTGGTGCGCGGCGCGCGTGGAGCAGACGCTCGCCCGGCTGGAGAGCCTGCCGGCGGACTGCTCCACCATCCTCATCAACCACTTCCCGCTGCGCTACGAGCACGTGCGCCTGCCGCGCATCCCCCGCTTCTCCATCTGGTGCGGCACGAAGAAGACGGAGGACTGGCACCTGCGCTTCCGGGCCGAGGTCGTCGTCAGCGGCCACCTCCACATGCCCGCCACGCTGTGGCGCGACGGGGTGCGCTTCGAGGAGGCCTCGCTCGGCTATCCCCAGCAGTGGAGCTGGCGCGGCGACATCTCGCGCTGCCTCAGGGAAGTCCTCCCCGGCCGCACGAGCTAAGCCAGCGGAAGTAAGTTCTTTCAGGGGTGCTCTTGCAGGAAAGCACGGGGCGCCTTCCGGCCGCGCGGTGTGCCGACTGGTCCAACAATCGGACCAGTTGCTCCCCATCGCGGCCGGAACCTCTGCCCCTGACAGGACTTACCCCTCCTGGCTTAGTGCGGAGAGCGCTCAGCGGCGTTTGCCGGCCTTCTTCGGCGCGGGCCAGGCGAAGCTGTACTCGTACTGCTTGACCTCCTCGCGCTCCTTGTCCGCGATTACCACCTTCGACACCTCGGACCTGCGCGCGCTGAAGGGGCGCATCGTGGCGGTGTCCATCACGACCTCCATGCTGGAGACGCGGCGCGCCGACTTGACCATCTCATCGAAATCCGGCGGCTCCTTGTCCTGCGTGCCCGCGGCCTGAAACACCTGCGCCATGGTAGCCACCATCGCCTTGCGGAAGGGCTCGCCGTCGAGCACCGACTCGAACTCCAGGCGCACCGCGCCCTTGCGCTCCGCGTCCGGGCCGCGGTTGCGCACCGTCACCGCACTCTCCACGGGCCCCGAGGGCATCTGCACCTCCATCGCGGCCGAGCGCTCCTCGCCAGCAGGCAGGTCCAGGCCTACCCACGCTCCCACCCACGCGTTCCAGAATTCGCTCGTGATCTGCTTCATCTGCTGATCCATCCCCGACCGCGCGAACATCGTGCGCATCTGCTCGCGCTTGTCCTCGGGATACATCTTGTAGAGGCGCTCCATGAGCTCCTCCATTCCCACCACGTCCACCAGCACGCCCTCGGCCGAGAGCACCAGCGTGGGAATGGCACCCGCGAGCGCCGTGGCCTCCTTGAGCCCCGGGGGGGGCGGACCCTTCGTGAGGTCGCGCCCATCCATCTCCAGGAGCTGGTAGTTGTCGATCTTCAACTCGTACCCGCCGCCCTTGCGCGCCGACAGCACCGCGTCGTAACGCGCCGCCGCGCGCTTCCCCTTCTTGAAGGTGCGCTCGGTCACCGTCACCCGCGACGGCACGGGCCAGGCGAAGCGCAACGCCGACGCGGGCGCGGAGGCGGGGGCCGCCGCGGGAGTCCCCGCGTCGGGGGCGACATCGGACTGGCGGGCGGCGAGGGCGGGGCCGGCCGTGAACAGCAGCACGGCCAGGGAGAGCACGAAGCGCATCGGGACTTCCTCGGGAAATGCCGGGTGAGCGCGCGGATATAGCACCTGGCCTCGAAGATCAGGACTGCTCTCCGCCCAGCATTCGCGCCCAGGGCGGAGGGCCCGGGGGCGGCGCTTCCTTGTCGGACTCCTTGATGAGCCTGCCGAGCACGCTGTCCATCATGGAGCTCAGCACCCGGTCCGCGGAGAAGCCGATCGCCACCGAGAGCACCATGCGTGCGAAGAAGGCGGCCTGCTCGGAGTTCACCACGATCTGGATGAGGGCCGGGGAGATCCGCTCGGCGGGAGCGACGACCACGGCCAACAACAGCCCGGCCTGATCGAGCATGACGAAGAAGAGGGCCGCGAAGGCCCCGATCTGGGGTTTGACGAACAGGTAATAGACATAATACCGGGCGGTGGCCCCCATCGAGACGACGAAGCGCTCCTTCGAGAGCATGTTGGAGAGGATGGCGCCCGCCATTCCGAACATGATGAAGGCGCTGAGATCCCCGGGCCGGAAGCGCGTCAGCTCCTTGGAGAACAGACCCTGTTGGAAGAGGAGGGCCACGAGGAAGAGCCCCAGCAGCAGCAGGGCACTCAGGATCTGGATGGAGATGTTGAGGGAGAGCTGCCGGAAGCTCTTGTCGGACTGCACGTTCAGCAGGTTCAACGCGCCCCGGAGGACGTGCCTGCAACGCAGGAGCTGCTCATCCGTGAGCCCCTGCGTCACCGGGGGGACCTCCGTGGGCATCAGGTAGAGCCCGAGCATTTGGACCGCCTTGCGCAGGGGGCCTGGCTCCTGGCTCGTGCCCAACCAGAGCTCTTTCAGGAGCGGATTGGAGACCTTCTGCTCGAAACGTTGCCGCACCTCCAGCGCCCGGGTGGCCAGGAGCTGCTCGGGTAGGACGAGCAGCAGCAGCGCGTCGACATGATGGATGAGGGCCCAGAAGGAGAAGGGGCGCTTCACCCGCCGGTCGAGGCTGTTCCTGGCCAGCTCCAGCTCCTGGCGGCACTGCTCGAGGATGACCTGGTCCTGCGCCGTCAGGCCGGGACGGTTGGCGCACAGCAGGAGCAGGGCCGCGTTGCCCTCCAGCTTGTCCCAGAGGAACTGGGTGGCGCATAGGCCCCCCTTGCGCTTCCGGAAGCGGGCGAGTTCGAGGAGCGGGACTTGTCCCAGTGGGGGAGTGCTTTGCACGGTGGCCATGAGGGTGACGTGACCATGGCCGCGGAAGACAACAAGGCCCTTGCTCCCACCCACGGGAGTGCGGAAGCACCACCGTGGGGCCTGCTACCGCCGCGAGGCCCGCGAGTCCCCCTGCTCCACGGACGGCTGGAGCGAGTGCTCCCGGGCACCGGGGCGGTCCAGCCCCCGGCTCACCGCGGGCAGCGACGCGGTGACTGCGCCCACGTAGAAGATGCCGTGGTAGCCCTCCTTGTTCCGCTTGTCGAAGCAGTGCACGAAGAAGCGGTCTCCGTTGTCCTTGCCGCGCGCGGGCCGCACGCCGCAGTCCAGCTTCTGCTTCTTGCCCTCCACCGAGCAGATCCACGCCGTGCCGCTGTCGTAGGCCATGTCCAGCGCCAGCACGCTCTCGATCTTCCCGGACAGCAGCAGCCCCATGGGCCGGTAGATGGGGTCCCACGGCAACCCGATGAGGGTGCGCGGGTGGATGTTGCCGGACACCACCAGGAAGAAACGTCCCGGCGCCTGGCGCACCTGCGAGAGGACCGTGGCGGCCATGGCGTCCTCGTGCTTCTGGCCCTGCAGCCCGGGATGGTCGTACACGAAGGCGTCCACGTCCAACCCCTGGGCACGCAGCTTGCGCAACTGCTCCAGCAGGTTCGCCATGGCCTCGCTGCTCCGCCCATCCTGATAGGGGTTGCGCCAGAAGGGCGCCTCCATCAGCTTCATCCAGTCCTCCTGCGTGCCGCCACCGCGGATGAAGGCGGCCACGCGCTGCTGGCTCTCCACCGGCAGCTCCAACCCCACCGTCACGGGCGTTCCATTGGCGGCCGTCTGGCAGGCGCTCTGCGCGAGGAAGCGCGGCACCTCCTGCGTGCCGTGCAGCTCGCCCAGCAGCAGGACCCGCCCGGGCTTCACCTCGGGTGGCAGACCGATGATGGGCGCTCCGCACTCCACCGCCACCGCCGGGACGGGCGCCGCCTCCGGCACCACCGCCTTCGCGGCCTCCGTCTCCTTCCCGGACTCCTTCTTCGCCAGCCTGGGCGCCACCGCCTGGAACAGCTTCCACTCCATCACCAGGTCGCGCGAGCCCTGCGCCGAGCCGCTCGCGATGGCGTTCTCCCCTCGCGGGCGGTCATTGAAATCGGCCATGCCCTCGATGTCGAAGGTGGGCGTGCCCCCGTTCTGGTTCTGCCTGGACCACCCATCCTCCGACCCATTCCGGTTCGCTCCCTCCCCGTTGTCGCCCACCGTCGGGTCCATGCCCCAGGAGAAGCTCATCCCCCGCGGAGGCCAGCGTCCTGTTGGCGCTCCGGGTGATACGGATGATCCACACCTTGCCGCGCGTGGGCGTCTCGCGTTTGCCCAGCACCAGGTAGCGGTGCCAGTAGCCCGCCACCTTCGAGCCCCCGAACTCCTCGCGCCACTCCGTCTGCAGCACGAAGCTGCCCTTGTCCTCGCGGAAGGGCAGCTGGTTGTCCGTGAAGAACCGCCGGACGGAGGGCCAGAGCTCCTCCAGCGGAGCGTCGTAGATGGCCTCCTCGTTCGGAATCCCCCACCCATTCAGCCCCGCGGCACAGCCGGCCAGCAGGAACAGGAGCCCCATTGAAACAAGCCTCACCAGGCGCATCCGAAGTCCCTCCGTTGGAACGACCTGCTTTCGCCAGATGAACGGGCCAGCAGGGGGGGCATATCGGCGGGACTTCGCGTGCGCGGCCGTCCGCTTCCAGCCATGATGCGCGGAACCTTCCACGGACTGAACATGCGCCCGACCCGACTGCTCCTGCTCTTTCTCTCCCTCCTCGGTACCGCCTGCGCCACGACCACCGCGGAGCGCCCCGCCTCCACACCGGCCTCCGGCGCCGTGGCCGAGCGCCGCGCCTTCCTCTGGGAGGTGACGCGTCCCGGCGCTCCGGACAAGCCGCTCTACCTCACCGGCTCCGTGCACCTGGGCAGGCCCGGCCAGTTCGTCTTCCCGCCGTCCCTGGAGGCCGCGTTCGCGCGCTCGCAGACGCTGGTGGTGGAGCTGGACCCGGACAAGGCCGACAAGGCGCAGACCCAGCAGCTCATCCTGAGCCTGGGCACCTACGCGCCTCCCGACGGGCTGAGCGCGCACCTGAGCGCCGAGACGAAGGCTCTCCTGCCCAAGGCGCTCGAGCAGGTGGGCATCCCCGCGGCCGCCGTCGAGCGCATGCGGCCCTGGCTGCTGTCCATCACCCTGTCCGTCCTGGAGATGCAGAAGGCCGGCTATTCGGAGGGGGGCGGTATCGACCGGATGCTGCTGAACAAGGCGCGCGGCACCCAGCGCATCGTGGAGCTGGAGACGATCGACTCGCAGATGCGCATGCTCGCCGGCCTTCCCGAGACGGTGCAGGATCTCATGCTGCGCGATCAGCTCCAGCAGGGCTCGCAGACGGCCGTCAGCATGGCGACCGTGGCCACCGCCTGGGAAGGCGGCAACCCCGACGCCCTGGCCCATGTCCTCTTCGAGCGGGCGGACGACCCCACCTACCAGCCCTTCTACGAGGCCCTCTTCTACACCCGCAACCGGCAGATGACGGACAAGGTGGCCGCGATGCTCGACCTGCCCGAGACGCACTTCGTGGTGGTGGGCGCCGGGCACCTGGTGGGAGAGGAAGGCATCCTCTCGCTGCTGACCCGCGAGGGCTTCCAGGTGCGCCAGCTCCCCCGCGAACCCTGAGACAGGATTCGCCTTGCCGCCACGGCTGCAAGAGAATGAGGCCGCCCATGCCTCACTCGGATCCTCCAGGTAGCGCGGCCCCCCTTGGCACGCAGTTGCTCGCGGAGCACTTCCGGGCGGACGCCGCCGCCCGCGAAGCCACCGTGACGCGGTTCATCAGCCTGGTGGCCTGTCTCTTCACCTGCTCCACGCTCGGATTGGGAGCCATGATTGGCTGGCCCCGCGCCCTGTCCGTCGCGGGGCTGTGTGCCTTCTTCGCCATCTACTACGGGTGGCTCTCCCGGCGGCTGCGGCGCGGCTGGTTCCACCCCGCCATCCTCTGGGTCAACGTCGGCCTGGAGACCACCACCGGCGCGTTCCTCTTCGTCTGCGACGTCCTCTTCGGGAATGCCGAGCAGGCGCTGACCAACCCCATGGCCGTCCTCTGGACGGCGGCCATCGTGCTCGCGGCCCTGCGCGGCAGCCGCGGCGTGGCCCTCTTCGCCGGTGGCCTCGTGGCCGCCCAGACGGTGCTGCTCTACTTCCTGCTGGCCTGGCCCCGGCTCGCCGAGCCCGTTCCCATGATGCTCACCCCGCCGCTCGTCCTGCTGCGGGCCGTCTACTACTTCGTCATCGGATGGCTGGCGGCGCTCGTGGCCGGCTACCTCACGCAGAGGGCCGAGGAGGCGCTGCACGCCATCCGCGCGAAGGAGCTGCTGGGCAAGTACTTCCTCCACGAGCGGCTGGGGGTGGGGGGCATGGCGGAGGTGTTCCGCGCCACCTACAGCCCGGAGGGAGGCTTCGAGAAGGGGGTGGCCATCAAGCGCATCCTCCCGGCCTACGCGGAGGACGAGGACTTCGTGACGCTCTTCCGCCGCGAGGCGGAGCTGGGCTCGCTGCTCAACCACCCCAACATCGTCCAGGTGCTCGACGTGGGCCGGTTCGGGGACACCTACTTCATGGCCATGGAGCACATCGACGGCATGTCCCTGCGCGAGCTGCTCAAGAGCCATGGGCCGCTCCCGCCCGCGGTGGTGGCCTACCTCGGAGCCGAGCCTCGGCGAGGCGCTCGACTACGTGCACCGGCGCACCTCGAGCGAGGGCCTTCCGCTGAACCTCGTCCACCGCGACGTGAATCCCCCCAACATCCTCCTGTCGCGCATTGGCGAGGTGAAGCTGGGGGACTTCGGGGTGGCCCGGGCGGCCATCCACGTCCGGCTCACCCAGGCGGACCGGGTGCGCGGCAAGCTGGGCTACCTCGCCCCGGAGCAGGCCCGCGGCCAGCCCTTCGATGGGCGCGCGGACCTCTTCGCGCTCGGCCTCACGCTGCACGAGGCGCTCACGGGACGGCGCGTCTTCCAGGACGAGGATGTCTCCGACTCGGTGCGCAGCGCCCCCCCTCCCTTCCTCGTGCCGCCCTCGGTCCAGCGCCCGGAAGTCCCTCCCGAGCTGGATGCCGCCATCATGGAGCTGCTCCAGTGGCGGGTGGAGGACCGCACGCCCCGGGGCCAGCGGCTGCGCGAGCAGCTCTGCGCCATCACGGGAGCACTCGCGCCCCATCCTCACGGGCAGAGGGAGCTGGCCCGCCTCGTCCAGGAAGCCCTCGCGCGCAAGGGGAGCCACGCACCGGTGCGGAGCACGGAGCAGAAGACCCGGCTGGAGCGCACCCCGCTGCGCGCCCCGGACGAGGAGCCCACGGCGGTCCTGCCAGGCGGAGGAGCGCTCGCCCCCGGGCTGATGGGGGCTCCCGCCAGGGAGGAACCCAGGGATGACTAAACGTTCCTGACAAAACCGGTATAGCGCCCCGGCGTCTAACGGGCTCAACAGCGGTCGAGGCGGTTTTGTTAGGGACTAAGGCTATCCCCGGAGCATGGTCATTCCATGGCCGGGAGACTGGATTTGAACCCTGAGCCTATTGGATCCCGCTCCCATGCGCTGGGGCTGCCAGCGGGAATCAACGGTTCGCATCCTATCGTCATCCCTCAGCCGAGCCCGTAGCCATTGGAGCCCTTTCCCTGACAAGCCGGATCCCCTCCCATTCGGGCAGTACGCCTGTCTCGCGAGCCAACAACACTTGAAGTGCGCAGTGGGCTCTACGCACCACCTCGTCTTCCACACGAAGCCGTTGACCGACAGCGATTGCCAGCGTAGCCAGTCGATGTGTGTACTGACGCCAAGCCTGCCGGACTTCAAGCGGTGTGCACGCCTGCCGGACACCAAGGAGCATGGTGAGTAGGGTGAGCGTCCCATCTATCTTGCCCGAAGGCAACTCTTTGGCCGATGCCACGACACTCGCGACCTTGGTGAAATCATTTTTCTCGCCAGCCGCCACAAGCGAATCCAGGTGCTCGGACCAATCCTTTCCGATGTATTTATGCATTACCTTACTTGCCTGTTTAGTATTATCCCAGAAGGAGCCGAACACGCTCAAAACGGCACTAATGGCCTCTTCATTAGCAGGTGAAGATAAGGTTCGGTCTAGGGAGCAGATATAGGCAACGCCAAACGTATTCACCAGAAATTCAACAAGCCTCATATCGAGCAATAAATCCGTCTTGTCGCGCCATGCCCCAGACTCGTGTTGCACGGCAACGAGAAACAATCTCACGTATTTTGTAAGACCGAATCCCCTACTAGTGACCAGTCTCTCCAGAGGCCCTGCATGTCGGTGTTCCTTTTCAATTTCCGCCATCAACTGCTCAGGAGCTGGGAGGTCGAGTGCAGTGAGAGCATCAGAGGGAGTGGGCACTACCAGCACATGGTCCAGCAATGCAGTTGGAGTTGGACCCACCAAGCTGAAGATATTTCCATCCCTGCACCAAGTCATCAGCCCGGCGCCCTCCAGCGGAAGATATTCTTGAGCCTCGGCGACAGTCGGGAGGCGGAAGATGCCTCCTCCCGCCCGGCGGGAGTTCAACCACCCAGCGAACGCTTGGGCATCCTCCGCTCTGATGCCGGAGATGGGAGTCGTGGCTAGCCCTGGTGGATGGTGATGAGCGATCCAGTGGTCCGGCTGGTGATACCGGCGCTGAAGGCGCATGTCGTCCAGGAATGCCTGGTATTCAGCGCAGCTGATATATTGCAGATCAATGGCGCGCCGGTCATCAATTCCTTTCATCCGTTGGATGCGGCGAGTCAAGCTCGCTTCAGCGGCGAGGCGCTTGCGCTCAGGGCTTGGAGACTCGATGGCGGCGTTCAACGTCTCCTCTGCTTCGCGGCGGATAGCGGGTTCAATTTCGCGGGCCTCCTCCAGGAGTTCGCTCGCGAGTGCAAGTGCTGGAATGCTGTCATCTTGCAGGCAGGTCTTCAGCAGCGCGGAGGCGTCGCCCTGCGCGGCATAGAGGCGCAGGACTTCATGCCGCCAACTGTCCTGAAGCATGGAGGCCCAATTCTGGACGCCTCCCTTGGTTCGAAGATGGGCGGCAGCCAAGTACTCTTGGAAGGTCAGGTGAGCAAATCCCCAACGGTCGTTTTCACGCTCAACGACGAGCCCACTCCTAGCCTGCAGGTCCGTGAGAAAGTTCTCGGCGTACTTGGCGTTAACACCCACGCGAGCAAGTGGGGCGCGCACGACCTTCATGATCTCTGCCTGCCGCAACTCCGTTACTCGCAGCTCCATCATGTGGGCGGCGAGCGGCTCGAGCACTACGCGCAGCTGCGATGCGGTCAGGGGGCTGGAGAGTCCCTTTGCAGCGTTCCAATGCCCCAGAAGTACATCACAAATCTCCGCGTACAGCTCAACTCTGCGATCCGGGAGCGCGTTTCGTGAGCTGTGGACAACTGCGACCATCGTCAGAAGCAGTGGATTGCGAGTGAGCACATCGAGGGCGGGACGCATCCTCAGGTGTTCAAGGAGTTCATGGGCCTGGGCTCCCGCACGTCGTTTCACGCCCTCATCCACATAGTTGCCAGACCTCGCGATCTCATTGGAAAGGTACCAATTGCGGATGAAGATGGCGACCTGTTCGGTCCCAAAGGGCTGCGTCTCAAGGACATGGGCCCGGGTGAGCGGTGCATCCCGATAACCTTGAGGCCGAGACGTGACGATGAAGAAGGACTGGGGATAGGCGGTAATCTGTTTATCTACCCATGCGGAAACTTGAACCCGGTCCCGCTCATTGGCGACTTCGTCTAGCCCATCGAGAAGGACGATGCACCTGCCCGAGGAGAGTTGACGTTCGAACCACGCAGGAGGCGGTGATGGCAATCCCTCCCGCTTAGAGAAAAGGCTCTGGGCCAGCGATCCCAGCGTGGGGGGATTCTCTGAAGCGATGACTTTTGCGTGGTCGCGAAGAAACAGCAGCAGAGGTGTGTAGGCCGGTAGGCGATACCGGCGCTGGCGGTTGGCAGCGAAGGTCAGTGCGACGTTCTGCAGTAGGGTGCTTTTTCCCGAGCCTGGAGTTCCGATGATTGCCAACCCCACGGCCTGCTCCTGTGCTGTCTCCCGGATGAAGTCCCAAACGGAGCGTCCAAGGGAAGACTCCGTCTGGGAGAAGGGGTCGAGCCGCGCCTGATGAGTGCTGTTGGGTGCGACGCGGAGTTCCACGAATACACGCTCCAGCCAGAGGGCATGGGATCCCTGGCTGCGCAGGCCGCGCACATTGAGCACTCGATGCTCATAAATAACGTGTCGGGTGTACCGGCGGCGGTACCGGCTGAAGAGGTTCAAGGCCCCGGCGCGGATTGTATCGGTTGCAGCGGTAACGACCCCCGGTTCCAGGTTGGCCCAGACCTTTTGTGTCACCCGGAGCGCTACGAGCAGAAATTCATATAAAGCCAGGGTGGCAAGGGCACGGACGGGTCGGTCCCGTATCTGCGACAGAAGCGCATCGCTCCCCCCTGAAGTGAGGAGCGCTCCGCCAAGTAGCGGGAGTTGTGCGAGAGCCCAGATGAGGGGACCTTTGATCTGAGAATCCATATGCTGACATGCCAGGGCTTACCTGGGTGCTGTCGGAACCCCGTGGAAGATTGATCGCTCGGTAACGGATACGGTGGGAGCATATCGCTGGAACCGAGCGACTTCTCCTGAGTCGTGGACCCTGACCAGGAAGCCCTCGCGCGCAAGGGGAGCCACGCGCCGGCGCGGAGCACGGAGCAGACCCGGCTGGAGCGCACCCCGCTGCGCGCCTCGGACGAGGAGCCCACGGCGGTCCTGCCAGGCGGAGGAGCGCTCGCCCCCGGGCTGATGGGGGCTCCCGCCAGGGAGGAACCTCGCGAGGATTGAGCCGAGGGGCGGGCGGGCGCCGCCGGGCCACATGGCCACGGAGGACCCGGCCCTGGTATCATCGCACCGGGGGGCGGCGTTGACTTGACGGGAGTCCCCACGAGATGTCCGCGAGTGAAGTTCCTCACCCTGGAGGGCCCCCTCCTCCTTCACCCTACGAAGCGCTCGAGGAGCTGCTGCGTGTGGTGCTCGGCCTCACCGACAGCCTCGTCTTCGAGTTCGATGCCGAGGGCCGCTACCTCTCGGCGTGGACCCCCTCCGACTCGCTGCTGGTGCTGCCCCGGGATGCGTTCCTGGGACGCCACATCTCCGAGGTGATGGATCCCCAGACGGCCGCGCTGACCCTGGAGAGCATCCAGCGCGTGCTGGCCCGGGGACAGCCGGATCGTTTCGAGTACTCGGTGGAGGTGGAGGGCGGGCGCCGCTGGTTCAGCGCCGATGCCATGCAGGTGCCCCTCCGTCCGGGCGTGGCCTTCCTGGTCCGGGACATCACCCGGCAGAAGACGCTCGAGCTGAGCCTGGTCCAGGCGGACCGGCTGGCGGCCCTGGGGACGCTGGCCGCGGGGGTGGCGCACGAGGTGAACAATCCCCTGGGCTACATCTCCTCCAACCTCAACTTCATCGAGGAGGGGCTGGCCGAGTTCCGGCAGGCCCTGGCGGGAGAGCCCGGCCTCGCCCGGCTGGCGCGGACGTTGGAGGAGTGCGCGGAGGCGCTCGCCGAGGCGCGGCAAGGCACCACGCGCATCCACAATGTGGTGGGGGACCTGAAGACGTTCGCGCGGGGAGAGGACACGGGCCCGGAGGAGGAATGGGCGGATGTCCGCCGGGCGCTGGAGATGTCGATCAAGATGGCCATGCCGGAGCTCCGGCACCGGGCCCGCGTGGTCTGGCAGCCCGCGGAGGCGCCGCGGGTGCGAGGCAGCGAGTCGCGCCTGGGTCAGGTGTTCCTCAATCTGCTGCTCAACGCCGCCCAGGCCATCCCCGAGGGCGCACCGGGGGAGAACACGGTGGAGGCCCACCTGAAGGCCGAGGACGGCAAGGTGGTGGTGGAGATCCGGGACACCGGCCACGGCATTCCGCCGGAGAACCTCAAGCGCATCTTCGAGCCGTTCTTCACCACCCGGCCCGTGGGTGAGGGGACGGGCCTGGGGCTGGCCATCTGTCACAGCCTCATCATCGCGATGCGGGAGAAGCTCACCGTGGAGAGCACCGTCGGCCAGGGCACCTGCTTCCGCGTGGTGTTGCCCACCACCTGACGCCCGCCCGGCGCCCCTTCGGATTGGGTGGAGATGGCCGGCGGCCCTCGCTAGTCTCTTCCCATGAAGGCTTACGAATTGCACAAGACGGGCGGCCCCGAGGCCTGGGTGCAGGTGGAGCGGCCCGAGCCCAAGCCCGGCCCGGGCCAGGCCCTGGTGCGCATCCGGGCGGTATCGCTGAACTACCGGGACCTGATGATCGCCAAGGGGGGCTACATGCAGCCCTCGACGCGGCCCATCCTCCCCGTGTCGGATGGAGCCGGTGAGGTGGTCGCGGTGGGCACTGGCGTCACCCGCGTGAAGCCCGGCGACCACGTGGCCCCGACCTTCTTCCAGAACTGGACGGACGGCGAGGCGCCGCGGGGCCAGCTCCGGGCGCTCGGCGCGGGGGACATCGACGGCGTGCTGGCCGAGTACGTCACGGTGGACGCGGAGGCGCTCGTGCACCTGCCGGAGGGCTACAGCTTCGAGGAGGGCGCCACCCTGCCCTGCGCGGCCCTCACGGTGTGGCACGCGCTGGTGGCCCAGGGGCACATCCAGAAGGGGCAGACGGTGTTGGCCCAGGGCACGGGCGGCGTCTCCATCTTCGCGCTCCAGTTCGCCCGCATGCTGGGCGCGCGTGTCATCATCACCTCCAGCCAGGACGAGAAGCTGGAGCGCGCACGGGCGCTCGGCGCGGACGGCCTCATCAACTACAAGAAGGTCCCGGACTGGGAAGCGAAGGTCCTGGAGCTGACCGGCGGCAAGGGCGTGGAGCACGTCATCGAGGTGGGTGGCGAGCAGACGCTCCCGAAGTCCGCCCGCGCCGCGGCGGCCGGAGGGCACATCTACCTCATCGGTCTGCTCAGCGGCTCGTTCGGCAAGCCCGACCCCGCCCTCGCCGGGTCCAAGCCCGTCCACTTCGATCAGATCTACGTGGGCAGCCGCGCCATGTTCGAGGACATGAACCGGGCCCTCACCCAGCACAAGGTGAAGCCCGTCATCGACCGGACCTTCCCCTTCGAGCAGGCGCGCGAGGCCCTGCGCTACCTCCAGGACGGCGCCCACTTCGGCAAGGTCGTCATCAAGGTCTGAACCGGCCGTGACGATCTCGAGGGTCACCTGAGCCGTGATGGGGCGAGCAGGTCACGCGCCTCCGCTGCGATCTCGTACGAGCGCAGGCGCGCGGCATGGTCGAAGATCTGGGACGTCACCATGAGCTCGTCGGCGCCGGTGCGGGCGATGAAGGCCTCCAGCCCCCGGCGGACGGTCTCGGGCGAGCCGGCGACCGAGCAGGACAGTGCCTGCTCGAGGCCCGCCTGCTCCACGGGAGACAGCCGCTGCTCGAAGCCGTCCACCGGTGGCTGCAGGGGACCCGGCTGGCCGCGGCGCAGATTGAGGAAGGCCTGCTGGATGGAGGTCATCAACCGGCGGCCCTCCTCGTCCGTATCGGCCGCGAAGACGTTGAAGCCCAGCATGACGTGGGGCCGTTCGAGCTGCTCCGAGGGGCGGAACCGGCTGCGGTAGATGTCGATGGCCTGCATCATGTGGCCCGGCGCGAAGTGCGAGGCGAAGGCGTAGGGCAGGCCCAACGCCGCGGCGAGCTGCGCGCCGAAGAGGCTGGAGCCGAGGATCCAGATGGGGACGTTCAGGCCGGCGCCGGGGACGGCCCGTACCCGCTGGCCGGGCTCGGCGGGGCGGAAGTAGTTCCTGCAGCTCGACGACATCCTGGGGGAAGGTGTCGGCGTCGCTGGCCAGGGTCCGCCGGAGCGCGTGGGAGGTGACCTGATCGGTACCCGGCGCGCGGCCCAGGCCCAGCTCGATGCGTCCCGGGTAGAGCGACTCCAGCGTGCCGAACTGCTCGGCGATCACCAGCGGCGCATGATTGGGCAACATGATGCCTCCGGCGCCGACGCGAATCGTCGAGGTGCCACCGGCCACGTAGCCGATCACCACCGAGGTCGCGGCGCTCGCCACGCCGGTCATGTTGTGGTGCTCGGCCAGCCAGTAGCGGCGGTAGCCCAGCCGCTCGGCGTGGCGGGCGAGGTCGAGCGTGTTGCGCAGGGCCTGGGTGGCGTCCCCCCCTTCGACGATGGGAGAGAGATCGAGGACGGAGAAGGGGATCTTCACTGGCATGGGAGCGTCCCTCGCAGGGAGACCAGGGGAGCGGGCAGAAAGACACGCGATTCCATTGCACCCAATATACGGATGGGCAGGGCGCTGGGCTTCCTCCCGCGTGCGGAATAGAAACGAGCGCGTTACCTCTGGAGCCACCATGAAGAGCCCCCTCCTCGAGACCCGTCCGCTGGGCTTCCCCTGGGTGACCGCGGATCCCTTCCTGTTCTGCGTGCACCACAACGACGCCTACCCCGCCGGCAACGAGCACCTCGGGCCCGCGGCGCCGCTCACGGGCCGCAACCTCGGCCAGGACTTCGACGGCAAGGACGGCTGGAACATGTACCACGGGGAGGTCGTCCCCGGTTTCCCCGGGCACCCGCACCGGGGCTTCGAGACGGTGACGCTGGTGCGCAAGGGCCTCATCGATCACTCGGACTCGCTGGGGGCCGCGGCGCGCTTCGGCCACGGCGACGTGCAGTGGCTGACCGCGGGGGCGGGCGTCGTGCACTCGGAGATGTTCCCCCTGGTGGACAAGAGCCGCCCCAACCCGACCGAGCTGTTCCAGATCTGGCTCAACCTGCCCGCCGAGGACAAGCTCGCGCCGCCGCACTTCGCGATGCTCTGGGGCCAGGACATCCCGCACGTGGCCTTCACGGACGAGGCGGGCCGCCGCACCGAGGTGACCGTGGCCGCGGGGCAGTTGGAGGGCCGCCGTGCGCCGCCGCCTCCGCCCCGCTCGTGGGCCTCGCGCCCCGACACGGACGTGGCCATCTGGACCCTGCGCCTGGAGGCCGGTGCGGTGTGGACGCTGCCGCCCGCGGCGAACCCGCGCGCCAACCGCACGCTCTACTTCTTCGACGGCGACGCGCTGAAGGTGGCGGACCACGTCATCCGCGCGCACCAGGCCCTCGTGGTCCGGAGCGACGCGGCGGTGCGGCTCGAGGCCCAGGGCAGCGCGTGCGAGGTGCTGATGCTCCAGGGGCGCCCCATTGGCGAGCCGGTGGTGCAGTACGGCCCCTTCGTGATGAACAGCCGCGCGGAGATCCAGCAGGCCTTCAACGACTACCAGCGCACGGGCTTCGGGGGCTGGCCGTGGAAGTCCGGGGATCCGGTCCACGCGCGGGAAGAGGGGCGCTTCGCCCGCCACGCGGACGGCCGCATCGAGCGGCCCTCGCGCTGAGCCCCCCGGGGTGGGACTGCTCCAGACACGCGGCCACACCGCGTCGTCAATGAGCGACCTCCAGGTAAGTCCTGATTTGTCAGGACCCGCGCGACTCGGATATATGGTTGTTGCCTGATCAACTCCTTGGTGGAAGCGAGTGCCTCACCTCGTCCAGGTGGGCGCTGCACGGTGCGGACAGCGGCAGTGGACATGAGTTTCTCCGACCTGGCACGCGCCCCCGGCCCCACCCGGAAGATCCGGCAGCAGCAGCCCCTCCTCGCGCCAGCCCTCTTCCCCCCTTCCCTCTCGCGGCGCCGCACCACGCGCCTTCGAGGCATGCCCCATGAGTCCTGAGCCCTTGAATCTCAAGCTGGCCCCGCCCCCCCAGCCAGCCGTCAGCTCCTTCAACGAGTGGGACCCGCTGGAGGAAGTCATCGTGGGCATCATCAAGGGCGCCTCCATCCCGGAGTGGGATGTGACCCTGCGCTCCACCATGCCCGAGGAGCACTGGGACCTCTACAAGAAGCAGGGAGGCCAGCCCTTCGCCCAGGAGCTGGTGGACGCGGCCAGCGCGGACCTCGAGGAGTTCGTCCACATCCTCGAGGCGGAGGGCGTGACGGTCCGCCGCCCGCAGGTGATCGACTTCTCCAAGCCCTACAGCACGCCGGACTGGAGCGCCCCGGGTGGGCTGTATGCGGCGATGCCCCGCGACGTCCTGCTCGTCATCGGCAACGAGCTCATCGAAGCGCCCATGCCCTGGCGCTCCCGCTACTTCGAGATCAACGCCTACCGGCCGCTCTTGAAGGAGTACTTCCGGCGGGGAGCGAAGTGGACCGCCGCTCCCAAGCCGCAGCTCTCCCGGGAGCAGTTCAACGAGTACTTCGAGGACCCGATGCCCGGCGGGCCCATGCACTACGCCATCACCGAGTTCGAGCCGACCTTCGATGCGGCGGACTTCACCCGGTGCGGGCGCGACATCTTCTACCAGCTCAGCAACGTCACCAACGAGTTCGGCGTGGCCTGGCTGCAGCAGCACCTCGGCCCCACCTACCGCTTCCATCAGGTGGAGGTCACCGACACGCATCCCATGCACATCGATGCGTCGTTCGTGCCGCTGGCGCCGGGCAAGCTGCTCATCAACCCGGAGCGGGTGAAGACGGTGCCGGCCATGTTCAAGGGCTGGGATGTGTTCGTCGCGCCGAAGCCCTGGATTCCCGACAGCATCCCCTTCTACATGAGCAGCAAGTGGCTGACGATGAACGTCGTCATGCTCGATGAGCAGCGGGTGATGGTCGAGCGGCAGGACGAGCCGATGCAGCGCGCGTTCAAGAACTGGGGCTTCAAGCCCATTCCCTGCAGCTTCCTCAACTTCAACAAGTTCGGCGGCTCGTTCCACTGCGCCACCCTGGACGTGCGCCGACGCGGGGCACTCCAGTCCTACTTCTAAGCACCGGTGGAGCCCTCCATGACCCAGGCAGCCAGACAGAATCCCCCTGCTTCGAGCCCGGCCCCGGCCATCGAGCCGCTCGAGTCCTTCGCCCTCACCTTCTTCGACGCGAAGCGCTACCCGATGGACGCCGCCTCCGCCGAGGCGTACCGGCAGCACTACGAGACGCACCACTACGTGAAGTTCCCGGGGCTGTTGCTCGGCCCGGGCTTCTCCCTGCTCCAGCAGGAGATCTTCCGGCTGCGCGAGTGCGCCTTCCGCCGGCAGTTCCGCATGGAGTGCATGAACAACAGCCCCCGGCAGATGAGCACCCTCGGGGGAGATGGCATCGAGGAGCTCTCGACGCTGGTGCCGCTGCTCTACAGCCACCCCGCCCTGCTGCGCTTCCTCACGCACGTGGCCGGAGCCCCCGTCCTGCCGCTGACGGACATCGACCGGTACGTCGTCAACGACCTGCACCAGAGCGGAGACACCTTCGGCGCGCACTACGACGACTACCCCATCTCGCTGGTGTTCCTCATCGAGGGGGCCCCGCCCGAGGCCGGCGGGAACGTGGAGATGGTGCGGAACGCGAAGTCCCTGGACGAGCTCGAGGGGCCGGACGTCACGCGCCTGTCGCTCGCCGCGGGCGACGCCTACATGCTCAAGTCGGACACCACCGCGCACCGCGTGGCGCCGCTGAAGGGTGACTTCCGGCGCACCGCCATCAACCTCGCCTACAGCACCGAGGGCTTCGTCCCGAAGTTCACCGAGTCGGCCTCGCTGCTCTACAAGAAGGGCTACAAGCGCCGCAACGAGAGCAACGAGTAGGCCTTGTGGCCCTCAGTGTGGACAGGGGGTTGAACCCGGGGCCCTGGCACCCTCACCCCGTCCCTCTCCCGAAGGGAGAGGGGAAATGTTCGTGGACTGACCCGAGGGAGACTAGCGGGCGCCCGCCTCGCGAACGGCCGCCTGAAGGTCCGTGGTGAAGAGCTGCGCCACCAGCGGGCGCGCCTCCTCGGGAAGCTTCGAGAGCGCGATGGCGACGCCCTGCACCCCACCCGGGAAGCCCGCTTCGATCTGCTCGCGCGAGACCGTCTCGCTGTGCTCCTGCACGAGCGCCAGCGGATCCGGCGACTTGAGGATGCGCGTCACCAGGTCCGCGAGCGGATCCTCGACCCAGTCATTGCTGATGGAGATGCACGGCTCCATGGCCTGCACCAGGTGCCACCAGCCGCCGGGGATGAGCAGCAGCTCGCCGGGCTCGAGGATCGTCTCCTCGAAGCGCGCCTGGCGCAGCAGCGGGAACTTCTCCAGGTCCACCTCCTCGGGGTCCACGAGGCTCGCGTTGGAGTCCACCGGCGAGGGGTAGAGGAACGGGGCCTGATCCGGCGCGGCGAGCACGAAGTGCTTGCGGCCCTGGAGCTGCGCGAACAGCGTGCAGATGGGCAGGACGCCGGCGATGCTGTCCTTGTGGATGGCGGTGAGCGTGTTCGCGGGCCCGAGCCAGAAGCGCCTCGTCATGATGCGCTCGGGGGGCGCGTACCGCGGAGCCGGAGCGGCGCTGCCCAGCTCGGGAAGCTCCTCGAGGATGGAGGACTCGCCCAGGTAGAGCCGGCAGTCCGGCTTCTGCTCGATGATGGAGAGGTACTCCGCGACCGTGATCGTCCGGGGACCGGAGTTGTTCAGGTTGTCGAGGTACGGGCCTCCACGCGCGAAGTACGCCATCACGGGATGAGCGCCGTGCTTCTCCTTGAAGTAGTCGAAGGACCACTCCTGGAGGGCCCGCCACTCGGCGACGCCATCGGTGACGACGACCGGCTTCCCCGGCTGCCGGTAGAGCCGATTGAACTCCTCCACCGACAGGTTGGAACGGCGCTCAATCGGCGAGATGGAGAGTCCCTTCTCCGGTCGCGTGATTGACAAGGGCTTGGCCAGCATGCGTCTCCCCGCTGCGATTTGCGTGCGGTTCATCGTATCGCGCGCTCTCTTTGCTTGGCAACGAATGGCCGGGCGGCTACCGCGCCGCGGCCTTCCCCAGGTGCTCCCCCAGACGCTCCGCCAGCAGGCGGGCCTTCTCCGTCTCGAGCACGATGGAGTGGTGCGTCGCATCCACCGCGTGCACCTCGAGCTGGGGGCAATGCTCCACCCACTCCGAGACCTCGCGCACCTGCGTCTCTCCCGACTGGAAGTAGAGGGCGCGTCCCTCGAAGCGCGTGGAACCCGCACGGTAGGTCCGCATCGCCTCCAGGTGGCACCGGTAGAGGTGCAGCATGCGCTCCACGTCCTCGACGCCCTGGAGCAGGGACTTCGCGCTCGGAGAGGACTCGAGCAGGGCCGCCACGTCTTCGTGGTGATCACCCGCCTCGGTGGAGGGCGCCGGCGCGTCGATGAGCACGAGCAGCTCCACCTGCTCACCGGCGCGGAGCAACTGCTGCGTCATCTCGTAGGCGATCAGCCCCCCCATGGACCAGCCGCCCAGGGAATAGGGCCCCACGGGCTGGACCTTCCGGAGCGCAGAGATGTAGAGGGCCGCCATGTCCTCGATCCGCCGCAGCGGCTCGGCGGCCCGATCGACGCCCCGCGCCTGCAGCCCGTAGAACGGAACCTCGCTCCCCAGGGCATTCACCAGCTCCCGGTAGCAGAAGACGGAGCCCTCCCAGGGATGGACGCAGAAGAACGGCGGGCGCGAGCCTCCCGTCCGCATCGGCACCAGGACGCCCTCCTCCTCCCCGGACTCCTGCCGCAGCGCCTGGCACATGTGCGCGAGCGACGCGTCCCGGAAAAGCGAGGCGAGCGGCACCGACCGGTTCAACCGCTCACGAATCCGCGTGAGCAACTGAATGGCGAGCAGCGAGTGGCCACCGAGCTCGAAGAAGTTGTCGTGCAGCCCCACCCGCGTGACCCCCAGGACCTGCTCCCAGATGGCCGCCACCTCGCGCTCCAGGCCGTCGCGCGGAGCGACGAACCGCGCGCTCAGCGGCCCCACCTCCTGGGCCGGCACCGGCAGCGCCCTGCGATCCACCTTCCCCGTATCCGTGACGGGGATGGCCTTCAGGACGACGAAGGCCGAGGGCACCATGTACTCGGGTAGCTGCCTGGAGAGCGCCTCCCTCGCGCCTTCACTCGTCAGGGTCTCGCTCCCGGCCGGCACCACATACGCCACCAGCCGCCGGTGACCCGGCACATCCTCGCGCGCGAGCACGACGGCATCGCGGACAGAGGGCAGGGCACGAAGCGCCGCCTCGATCTCCCCGAGCCTCGATGCGGTAGCCCCGGATCTTCACCTGCGTATCGGCGCGGCGGACGTACTGCAGGCTCCCATCGGGCAGATACCGGGCGACATCTCCGGTCCGGTACATCCGCGCTCCGGGCGTGCCGGAGAACGGGTCGGGGACGAAGCGTGTCGCGGTGCAGCTCCGGCTGGTGCAGGTACCCGCGCCCGAGCCCGAGCCCACCGATGTAGAGCTCGCCCGGTACACCCACCGGCACCGGCTCGAGGTCCGCACCCAGGACGTAGATCTGACTGTTGCGGATGACCCGGCCCAGGGAGACCTCGCGCACCGGACGCCCATCCGGGTGGGCCGTGGCGACGAGGTCGCCGAGCACACTCACCGAGGCCGCCTCGGACACGCCGTACGTATTGACCAGCCGGACCCTGGCCGGGACATGGCGCGCCCACGCGAGGGCCCGCTCGGGGATGGCCCGCTCGCCACCGGTGACCATCAGCCGCAGGGACTCGGGGACCACGAAGGCCGCGTCGAGATTGGCGGCGACCTCGTGCCAGAAGGCCGTCGGGAGGTTCACCGCGGAGATGCGCTCCTGGCGCAGGCGCGCCCAGAAGTTCGTGTGCGCGTCGAGCATCTCCGGCGTGCGGACCACCAGCGTGGCACCGCACGTCAGGGCGGGGAAGATCTCCTCCACCGTGCTGACGTCCCAGCTGATGGACGAGAACTGCAGCACCCGGTCCGCCGAGGTGAAGCCGTAGTCCTCGCGCGTCACGTAGGCGTAGTTGAGCAGGGCCCGGTGCTCGACCATGGCCCCCTTGGGGCGGCCGGTGGAGCCCGAGGTGTAGATGACGTACGCCAGGTTCGACGAGCAGACGCCGCTCTCGGGGTTGTCATCCCGCTCGGACTCCAGCCGCTCGCCATTGTCGCCGAGGACGAGGACCCGGGCGCCGTGCGGAGGCAGCCGCTCCAGCAGGTGGGACTGCGTGAGCAGCAGCGCCGTACGGGAGTCCTCCAGCATCATCCCCACGCGCTCCTTGGGGAACACGGGGTCGATGGGGAGATAGGCCCCGCCCGCCTTGAGCACACCCACCATTCCCACGTACAGCTCGAGGCTGCGCTCCATCACCACCGCGACGACACTGTCCGGCCCCACGCCCAGCGCGCGCAGCCGGTGCGCGAGCTGGTTGGCGCGGCGATTCAACTCGCCATAGGACAGCTCCTGCTCGCCGAACCGGAGGGCGGGCGCGTCCGGCCGTTGGGCCGCCTGCGCCTCGATGAGCTGGTGCACGCACGCATCCTCGTGCGCGGCCGGGGTCGTGTTCCAGGTATGCAGGAGCTGCGTCCTCCGCTCCGCCGGAAGCCAGGAGAGTGCCGGAATGGCCCGCTCCGGGCCCTCCAGCGCACTGCCGAGCAGCACCTCGAAGCACTCCATCCACCGGACCACCGTTTCGGGCTCGAAGAGGTCGGTGTCCAGCTCCGCGCGAAGCTGGAAGTCCGCGTCGGACTCGATGACCGTGAACGTGAGGTCGAACGTGGACGTCGCCCCCTCGATGTCGAAGGTGCTGGCGCGCAGCTCGCCGAAGCTCGCCGGTACGGCGCCATGCGCATGGTGCACGAGCATCGCCTGGAAGAGCGGTGTGTGCTGGGTGGAGCGGACGGGCTGGAGCGCCTCCACGAGCTTCTCGAAGGGCACGTCCTGATTCGCGTACGCATCGAGACAGGCATCCCGCACGCGAGCGAGCACCGCGCGGAAACCGTCGCCCGGGCGGATGCGCGTGCGGATCACGAGCGTGTTGATGAAGCAGCCGATGAGCCCCTCGGTCTGCCGGGCGGTGCGGCCGGAGATGGGCGTTCCC
This sequence comes from Archangium gephyra, assembly GCF_049060025.1. Taxonomy (GTDB): domain Bacteria; phylum Myxococcota; class Myxococcia; order Myxococcales; family Myxococcaceae; genus Archangium; species Archangium gephyra_A. The sequence continues at coordinate 8,783,867 of NZ_JBMEQQ010000002.1, read as the reverse complement.
ACCAGCAGCTCGTCCTGGCCCGACAAGCGGTGCAGCAGCACCTGGTAGGCGGCCATCAGGGTCATGAAGGGCGTCACCCCCGCGTCCCGGCTGAAGGTGGCCAGGCGCTCACGCAGCGCCAGCGGCAGCGTCCGGGAGAGGGTGGTCCCCCGGTAGCGCTGAACGGCCGGACGCGCTCCATCCTGGGGAAGCTGGAGGACCGGAAGCTCCCCCTCGAGCTGCTTCTTCCAGTAGGCGAGCTGGGCATCGAGCAGCCCGTTCTCCGCGTTCCGCCGCTGCCAGGCCGCGTAATCCGCGTATTGGACGGGCAGCGGCTCGAGCCTCGGCGCACGCCGGGCCACCTGCGCCTCGTACAACTCCGCCAGCTCCCGCGTCAGGATGGGCAACGACCACCCATCGCACACCGCGTGGTGCATCGCGACGAGCAGCACCGCCTCCGTCTCCGACAGCTCGCACAGGTGCGCGCGCAGCAGGGGCCCACGCGCGAGGTCGAAGGGAGCCTCCGCCCACTCGCGGCACACCTCGAGCAGACGCGTCCCACGGGCCTCGGGGCTCAGCGCGCGAAGCGAGACCACCTCGAGGCGGGTGTCCCGGGCATCGGGAGCAATCACCTGCTGGAGTTCGCCCCCGGCGGACGCCACCAGGCGCGTGCGGAGGACCTCATGACGCCCGGCCAGCGCCCTCAGCGCGGCCTCGAGCGCGGCGTGGGAGACCTGCCCCTCCAGGCGCACGCTCACGTGCATGTTGTAGAAGGCGCTGTTGCTCTCGAGCTGATCCAGGAACCAGAGGCGCTGCTGCGCGAAGGAGGGCAGCAACGGCCCCGCCCGGTCCACGACGGTGAGCGCCTCGGGCGCCGGACGGGTGGCCTCCGCCTTGAGCCTGTCGATCTCCTCCGCCAACTGCCCCAGGGTGGGAAGCTCGAAGAGGGCCTTGAGGGACAGGCTGATGTCGAAGGCCTCCCGCAGCCGGGAGACCATCTGCGTGGCCAGGAGCGAGTGGCCGCCCAGCTCGAAGAAGCTGCTCCCGGTGCCGACGTTCGTCACGCCCAGCAGCGCGGACCAGATCGCCGCCACCTTCCGCTCGGTGTCCGTCGCGGGCGGGACGTAGTTCGCCCCTTCGAGCTTCCTCACCCCGAGGCTCCGGAAGCGCGTTGCGGTCCACCTTCTTGTTCGACGTGAGCGGCAGCTCCGACAGGAAGACGAAGGCCGAGGGCACCATGAACTCGGGAAGGCTCTCGCGCAGGAACGCGCGCAGGTCGGTCGCGTCCGGCGAACCGCTCCGCACCACGACGTAGGCGACCAGGCGCTTGCCACCACCGCCCAGGTCGTCCCGCGCGATGACCACGTTCTCCCGGACCCGCTCGTGACGGGCGAGCACGGCCTCGACTTCGCCCAGCTCGACCCGGAAGCCACGAATCTTCACCTGATGGTCGGCCCGCCCGAGGTACTCCAGGTTCCCATCCGGCATCAGCCGCGCCAGGTCTCCCGTCCGGTACATCCGGCTGCCGGGGGCGCCGAAGGGATCCGGAATGAAGCGCTCGGCGGTCAGCTCGGGGCGGGCGAGATAGCCACGCGCGAGCCCTTCGCCGGCGCCGTACAGCTCGCCCGCGACGCCCACCGGCACCGGCCGCAGCATGGAGTCGAGGAGATAGACACTGATGTTGGGCAGCGGGCGCCCGATGGGCGGCAACGCGGGGGACTCATCGATCGCCACCTCCTGCCCCCACCAGCTCAACGCGTGCGTCTCCGTGGGCCCGTAATGGTTGAGCAACCGGCAGCGGGGCAGCCGCCGCAGCATCGTGCGGACGTCCTCCGTGACGCGAAGCTGCTCGCCGGCCACGGCGATCTCCCGGAGACACAGCTCCACGTCCGGTGCATGCGCTGCGGCGGACGCCAGGCTGTGCAGGGCCACCACCGGCAGGAAGAGCCGCTCCACCCGCTCGCTGGCGATGAGCCGCAGGAGCGCCTCGCCGTCACGCCGCTGGTCCTCCGACGGCAGCAACAGGACGCCGCCGGTCGCCCACGTCGAGAAGATCTCCTGCAGCGACACATCGAAGCTGGGCGAGGCGAACTGCAGCGTCTTCGTCCCCTGCGTGGCCATCGAGTGCTGCCGCTCCCACTCGATCAGGTTCGAGTGTGCGCGGTGGCTCATCGCCACGCCCTTGGGCAGGCCCGTGGACCCGGACGTGTAGATGACGTAGGCGAGATTCAGGGGGTCCACCCGGCGGGAAGCCTCCCCCGTCCCGGAGCTGTCGCCCGGCTCGTCGGCGAACACGAACACGCTCCCGCCGAGGCCCTCGGCCGGGAACGAGGACTCGTGCCGGCGGGCGGTGACCACCACCGGGCTCCGGCTCTGGGAGATCATGAAGGTGATGCGGTCCGCCGGATAGCCGAGGTCCACCGGCAGGATCGCCCCACCCGCCTTCAAGATGCCGAGCATCCCCACGAGCATGTCGAGCGAGCGCTCGATGCAGAGCGGAACCGCGACATCGGGGCCGATGCCCGCCGCCCGCAGACGCCGCGCCAGGCGGTTGGCACGCGCATCCAGCTCGCCATAGGTGAGCTCGACACCGTCGTGGCGTGCGACGATCGCCTGGGGATGGCTCCGAACGGTCTGCTCGACCCACTCGTGGACACCGCGCTCCGCGGGGAAGGGGGTGGGCGCGGGGGTGCTCAGCGCGAGCAGTTGCCGGCGCTCGTCACTGGAGAGCAGGTCCACCTCGGACACCCTCGCCTCGGGGTGCCGGGCCATCGCCTCGAGCACCTTCGTCCAGTGGGAGGCGAGCCGGTCCACCGTGGCGCGCTCGAAGAGGTCGGTGCTGTATTCGATGGTGCAGGCCAGCCCGTCGGCCGTCTCATCCACGGAGAGCACCAGCTCGAAGGTGGCGATCCGCCGGTCCACCGCGGCCGGCGACACCTTCAGGCGCGGGAGCTGGAGGCTCCGGCATGGGCTGGTTCTGGAGGATCAGCATCGCCTGGAACACCGGCGACGTGCCGAGCTTCCCGAGGCAGCTTGAGCTGCTCGACGATCCGGTCGAAGGGAACGTCCTGGTTGTCGTACGCCGCGAGCGTGGTGGAGCGGACGGCGCGGAGGACCTCACGGAGCGAGTCATCGCCATGCACCCCGACGCGCAACGCGAGGGTGTTGACGAAGAAGCCGATCATCCCCTCGAGCTCGGCGCGATTCCGGTTGGCGATCGGCGTACCGACGATCACGTCCTCGGAGCCGCTGTAGCGGTGCACGAGGACATCGAAGGCTGCGAGCAGCACCATGAAGAGCGTCGCCCCCTCCTCCTGCGCCCGGGCCTTCAGCTCCCGCATCAGACTGGCGGGCAGCAGGCAGGCCGTCGTCGCGCCGCGGTACGTCTGCTGCGCCCGGCGCGGACGATCCGTTGGAAGCTGCATCACGGGCAGCGTCCCGGAGAGCCGCTCGCGCCAGTAATCGGCCTGCTTCTGCAGGGCCGGCTCGAGCAGCCACTCGCGGTGCCATTCGCTGTAGTCCGCGTACTGCAGCTCGAGCTTCCGGCAGGGGCGAGGGCTGGCCCGCCAGGAACGCGCGGTACAGCTCGACCAACTCGCGAGCGAAGACGCCCATCGACCACCCATCGAAGATGATGTGGTGGACGACCAGCAGGACGAAGTGCTCGGTCTCCGAGAACCGGAGGAGGGTGACGCGAAGCAGCCAGTCGCGCTCGAGATTGAACGGCCGGGCCACGCGCTCGTCACACAACCGGCCGAGCTCCTCCAGCCGCGCGCTCACGTGCTCGAGTGGCAGCTCGAACGGCGGATGCACCACCTGCATGACGCCTTCGGGCTGCTGCTCGAAGCGGGTGCGCAGCGACTCGTGACGCCGCACCAGCTCGCTCAGGCTGCGCTGGAACGCCTGGATGTCCAGGTCCCCCGTCAGGCGCATGCCGAAGCTGAGGTTGTAGGCCGAGGTGTCCGGGCTCAGCTCCTCGAGGAACCACAGCCGCGCCTGAGCGGGCGAGGCGGAGAGCTGGAAGGTCTCGTCATCCATCTCGAGCTGCGAGGCTTCATCGATGCGGGCAGTCAAGCGTTCTCCTGAAGGTGAGGCGTCAGCCACGTGGCTTGCGATTCTTGAGGTCCGCGCGGGAGATCCGGCGGAGCTGCGGACCGGCGTTGGCTTTCTCCCGCCGCTCGAGGTCTTCCGCCAGCGAGGACAGCGTGGGTTTCTCGAACAGCAGGGTCAGCGGAATCTCGACGTTGAAGGCCTGCCGGATGCGCGAGACGAGCTGCGTCGCCAGCAGCGAGTGGCCGCCCAGCTCGAAGAAGTCGTCGCTGGCGCCGACACGCTCGACCTGGAGCACCGCCTGCCAGATCTCCGCGAGCCGCCGCTCCCCCTCGGTGCGGGGGGCGACGTACTCGCGCTCGTCGGAGGCCAGAGGGACCACGGGCAGCGCCGCCCGGTCGATCTTGTCCGAGGGGCCGACGGGGAACGACGGCAGCAGGACGATCTGCGAGGGCAGCATGTAGTCGGGGACGCGTCCGCGGAGGTGATGCTTCAGGGCCGCGGTGGTGACCGAGGGGTCCGCCAGCACCGCGTACGCGACCAGCCGCTTGTTGCCCTGGGTGTCCTCGCGAACGACGATGACCGCCTCGCGGACCGCGGGATGCTCGTTGAGGACGGTCTCCAGCTCACTGGGCTCGACCCGGAAGCCGCGGATCTTCACCTGCTCATCCAGGCGCCCGAGGTATTCGAGGGTGCCGTCCGCCCACCACCGGGCCTTGTCTCCGGTGCGGTACAGGCGCGCGCCCGGTATGCCCGAGAACGGATCCGGAACGAAGCGCTGCGCGGTGAGGTCCGGCCTGTCGTGGTAGCCGCGGGCCACGGTGAGCCCTCCGATGCAGAGCTCACCGGGCACGCCACAAGGCGTCCGGTTCCCGTCCGGGTCCAGCACGAACGTCCGAACGTGGGAGAGGGACGCCCCGAGCGGGACCTCCCCCTTCGACAGCCGCGCCTCCGGCATGGCCGTGATGTCGCACGCGGTCACCATCACCGTGGTCTCGGTCGGCCCGTACTCGTTGAAGAGCCTCACGCGCGGGTCCACCACGCGATTCCACTCGATGGCACGGCTCGGCAGCATCTTCTCTCCGCCCACGCCCACCAGGCGCAGCGACGGCGGCAGCTTCAGGCCCCCCAACGTGAGCGCGAACGTCAGCTCGGACCAGTAGGCGGTGGGCGGCTTGATGAACGTGACGCCCTGACGCTCGCACTCGTCGAGGAACGTGCGGACCGAGTCCAGCATCTCCTCGGTCCGGAGCACCGCCGCCCCGCCCACCAGGAGCGGAGGGTAGAGCTCCATGATGCTGGTATCCACGCTCAGGGAGGCGAACTGCAGGACACGCGAGTCCGGTCCGAGCTGGTACAGGGCGACGTTCGCCTCGAGGAAGGCCGCGAGGTTGCCGTTGGAGATCATCACGCCCTTGGGCAGGCCCGTGGAGCCCGAGGTGTAGATGATGTACGCGAGCGACTCCGGGGGCCGCGCGCAGCTCACGTTCGACCGGGGCTCGCACGCCAGCTCGCCGCCCAACTCCTCCACCAGGAGCGGCTGGAGGCCCGGAGCCTCGACCGTTCCCACCAGGGCCCGCGTGGTGATGACGAGGGAGGCCCGGCAATCCCGGAGGATGGCGCCTTGCCGTTCACTCGGATGGGTCGGGTCCAACGGGACGTAGGCACCGCCCGCCTTGAGGATCGCCAGGAACGCCACCACCGCGTCGATCGAGCGCTCGAGGCACACGGCGACGAGGACATCGGGACCGACGCCCCTCCGGACCAGGAGGTGCGCGAGCTGGTTGGCGCGCGCATCGAGCTTCCTCGTACGACAGCGCCTGCTCGCGGTGGAGGAGCGCGAGGGCCCGTGGCGTCCTCGCCGCCTGCCGCTCGAAGGCCTCGATGAACGAGGTCCCCATGGAGTCGCGCGCCGGCCCCGGCTCGAAGCGCTGGAGCCCCTGCTCCTCCTGCCCGGTGAGCAGGGGAAGCGCGCCGATCCGGGCGCCCTGGTTCCGGACGGCGGCCCGGAGCAGTGTCTCGAGGTGGCCCCGCATCCGCTCGATGGTGGAGCGGTCGAAGAGGTCGGTGTTGTACTCGAACGTCAGCGCCAGCCCCTGCTCCCGCGGCATCACGCTCAACGCGAGATCGAACTTGGCCGTCCCCGTGTCCAGCTCCAACTGGGAGAAGCTCGAGGCCCGGGAGCGAGGCCCGGAACTCCGGCACGTTCTCCAGGGAGAACAGCACCTGGACGAGCGGCGAGCGGCTCGGATCACGGTCCGGCTTGAGGTGCTCGACCACCTTCTCGAACGGAACATGCTGATGGGCATAGGCGTCGAGGGTGACCTCGCGAACCTGTGCCACGAGCTGCTCGAAGGTCATCGCGCCATGCAGCCGCGTCTTCAGCGCCAGCGTGTTGACGAAGCACCCGAGGAGGCCCTCGGTCTCGGCGCGGGTGCGATTGGCGATGGGCGTACCGACGATGAGGTCCGCCTGCTGCGTGTAGCGGAACAGGACCGCCTTGAAGCCGGCGAGCAGCGTCATGAACAGGGTGCTGCCGGTCTTCCTGCCCAGCTCGACGAGCGCCTGCGTCAGGTCCGCCGGGAGCGAGTCCTGGAGCAGCGCGCCATGGAACGTCTGCACGGGCGGCCGGGGACGGTCGGTCGGAAGGTCGAGCACGGGCGGCTGCATCCCGAGCCTCCCCTTCCAGTGCTCCAGCTCGCTCTCGAGCCGCGGACCGCTCAGCGCCTCGCGCTCCCAGGCGGCGTAATCCAGGTACTGGACCGCGGGCGGGGCGTCCAGGCCGGCGGGGTTGGCGTAGAGGACACTCAGCTCGCGCATCAGCACGCCGAGCGACCACCCATCCGAGATGATGTGGTGCATCACCATCACCAGCAGGTGTTCCTGGTCACTCCGGCGGATCAGCGTCGCGCGCAGAAGGGGCGCCCGCGAGAGATTGAACGGCCTCTTGCACTCCTCCGCCACCGCCGTATCGACGTCCTTGCCGGACGCCTGCGACAGGTCCAGGCACGCCAGCTCGAAGGCCGCCTCGCCGCGGACGTGAGCGCGGGCACCGCCCTCCACCGTGGAGTAGCTCGTCCTCAGCACCTCGTGCCGTTGCACCAGGCGCTCGAAGGCCTGTGTCAGGGCAGCGGCGTCCAGGACACCGCTCAGGCGCGCCACCCCCGCGATGTTGTAGAGCGGGCTGCCCGGCTCGAGCTGCTCGAGGAACCACAGGCGCTGCTGAGCGAAGGACAGCAGCTCCCGAGCGCCGTCCGGGGCGCGCACGATGCGGCTCGCCTTCACGGCCGCGCCGCTGTCGATCCGCTCCGCCAGCGCCTGGAGCCTGCCGTGGTCGAACAGCGTCCGCAGGGGCAGCTCGACCTCGAACGTGGTGCGGATCCGCGAGGCGAGCTGGGTGGCGAGCAGGGAGTGGCCGCCCAGCGCGAAGAAGTCGTCGTCGCGGCCAACGCGGGAGACGCCCAGCAGCTCCGACCACAGGGCCGCGAGCCGCTCCTCGGTGGCTCCGCGGGGGGCCTCGTAGGCCTCGTGTTCGTCCTCGGGCGCCGGGAGCGCCGAGCGATCCAGCTTGCCGTTGGGCGAGAGGGGCAGCGCGCTCAGCACCACCCACGCGCCCGGCACCATGTGCGCGGGCAGGCCCTCACGGGCATGCGCCTTCAGGGCCTCGAGCGAGAAGGTGGAGCGGTCCCCCGGCCGCACGTAGGCGGCCAGTCTCGGCTGGCCCGGGACGTCCTCGCGCGTGATGACCGCACACTCCTCGATGGACGGATGCTGGGTGAGCACGGCTTCGATCTCCCCCAGCTCGATCCGGAAGCCGCGGATCTTGATCTGCCCATCCATGCGGCCCAGGTAGTCGATCGCCCCATCCGGGAGCATCCGGACACGGTCTCCCGTCCGGTACAGGCGCGCCTCGGGCTCGCTGGAGAAGGGATCCCCCAGGAACCGTTCCGCCGTCAGCTCCGGGCGGCCCAGGTAGCCCCGCCCCACGGCCACCCCTCCGATGTACAGCTCACCGCGAACCTCGGCCGGCACCGGCTTCAGGTACCGGTCCAGGTTGTACAGCCGGACGTTCGCGATCGGCCGGCCGATGGGAACGATGGGCCGGGAGGGCTGACGCTCGCACTGCCAGAAGCTCACGTTGACCGCGGCCTCCGTCGGTCCATACAGGTTGTGCAGCTCCACGTGCGGGTGCGCCTGGGCGAAGAAGCGCTGCTGCAGGCTGAACGAGAGCGCCTCGCCACTGCAGATGACGCGCCGGATGCTGGGGCAGCGCGACATCCCCCGCTCGCCGACGAAGGCCTCGAGCATGGACGGAACGAAGTGCAGCGTGGTGACGCCCTGCCCGCCAATCAGGTCCGCGAGGTAGGCGGGATCCTTGTGTCCCTCGGAGCGGGCGATGACGAGCCGCGCGCCGGTCATGAGCGTCCAGAAGAACTCCCACACCGACACGTCGAAGCTGAAGGGCGTCTTCTGCAGCACGGCATCTTCCGCGCCGAGCCCATACTGCTCCTGCATCCACAGCAGCCGGTTGCTGACGCCGCGGTGGGCATTCATCGCGCCCTTCGGCTGTCCCGTGGAGCCGGAGGTGTAGATGACGTACGCGAGGTGGTCGAGGCCGGCCCGCGCGGGCGGACGCGCGGTGGACGCGGAGGCGTAGGTCTCCCGCACATCCACGGAGAGCATGGCGCCCTCATGGGCCGTGAGCCGGGACCGCAGCCGCTCCTGCACCAGCAGCACCCGGGGCCGCGCGTCCTGGACCATGAACGCCAGGCGCTTCTCCGGATAGGTCGGGTCCAGGGGCACGTAGGCGCCGCCGGCCTTCACCACCGCCAGCAGCGACACCACCATGTCCAACGAGCGCTCGAGACACACGCCGACCAGGACATCCGGGCCGACGCCCAGCTCGATGAGCCGGTGCGCCAGTTGGTTCGCCCGCTCGTCCAGCTCCCGGTAGGTGAGCGTCTCGCCCTCGAACCAGAGGGCCGGGGCGCCCGGCGTCCGATCCACCTGGGCCTCGACCATCTGCGCGAGCGGCTGGAGCGGATACTCCACCACCGGCCCCCGGCAGGCGCCCAGCGCGTCGAGGTCTCCCTGGGTCAACATCGCCGCCGCGTGCAGGGGACGCGAGAGGTCCTCCACCAGCGCCTCGAGGAGCCGCAGGTAGCGGGCGGCCATGGCCTCGATGCGAGCGCGCTCGAACAGGCACGTCCGGTACGTCCAGCGGAGCGTCCATGCCGAGGTGGCGGAGACGGCGGCGGTGAGCTCGAGATCGTACTGCGCCGTCCGGGCGGGAATCGGGAGCCGCTGCAGCGTCACCCCGTCCGCGGCCTGGAGCGGCGCGTCGTGCTCCTCGGCGAGCGTGAACAGGAAGTCGCTGAGGCCCCGCCCCGCGCTCCCCGGTTCGAGGAGCTGCTCGAGCGGGAAGTCCTGGTGGTCGAGCGCCTCGCGCGTCTGGGAGGCGAGCCCGGCCAGGAACTCCCGCACCGGCTGCGCCTCATCAATGGCCGAGCGCAGGGCCACCGTGTTGACGAAGAGGCCGACGGCGCGTGCGAACGCCGGGTGGGAGCGGCCCAGCACGGGGGTGACCACGACGATGTCCGCCGCGGCGGCGTGCCGCGAGAGCAGCAGCTTGTAGGCGGCGAGCAGGAAGGTGAACGGGGTGACGCGCGCCTCGTGGCAGCGCTCCAGCAGCCGCCGCGCGACGGAGCCGGGGACCGGCACGCTCAGGGTGTCGGCGTCGAACGAGGGAGCGCGGGGACGAGGCCGGTCCGCTGGCAGCTCCAGGGGCAACGGTGGCTGCGCGAACCGGGTGTTCCAGAAGGCCGCCGCCGCCGTGCCCACGGACGAGCCGCGCACCTGCGCCTGCCAGGCCGCGAACTCCTTGTGCTGCACGGTGAGCCCGGGCAGCGCCTCGCCCGCGAGCAACGCGGCCAGCTCGTCGAGCAGGACGCCCACCGAGGCCCCATCGGCGACCAGGTGGTGCAGGTCCACGACCAGGGCCGCCTCGTCCGCCGAGACCGGACACAGGCCCGCGCGGAAGAGGGGCGCGCGGCTCAGGTCGAACGGGCGGACGAACCCCGAGACGATGGCCTCGAGCGAGCCACCCGTCGCGGCCAGGTGCTCGAGCGCGAAGGGGACCTCGGTGTGCACGCGTTGCACGACCTCGCCGTCGAGCACCTCGAAGGAGGTACGCAGGGCCTCGTGGCGGCGGACGAGCTGCTCGAGGGCGCGCTGCAGCCGGGCCGGCTCGAGGCGGCCCCTCACCCGGAGCGCACCGGTCATGTGGTGGCCGGTGTTCTCCGGGCCGGAGCGCTCGTGGACGACGTACATCACCTTCTGCAGCGGCGTCACGGCGTAGGACGGCCGCGGCGGCAACGGAGCGGGCGCGGGCACCCCGCTCTCCGGCTGGCCGGAAGCCGTGACGAGCGTGGCGAGCTGCCGGATCGACGGATGGGCGAAGACGGCGCTGACGGGGATGCGCCGCCCGAGCTTCCGCATCGATGCGATTCACGAGAGAGATAGCCCCCAGCGAATGGCCGCCCAGGTCGAAGAAGCTGTCGGTCACCCCGAAGCCACGGACGCCGAGCACGTCCTGGCAGATGGCCAGCAGCCGCGCCTCGGTCTCGCTGGCCGGCTCGACGCTCTCGTGCGCGAGGTCATCCGGCAGCTCGATGTTCGCCAGGGCCTTGCGGTCGATCTTCCCGCTCGCCAGCACGGGCATCGCCTCGAGCGCGACCCAGCGCGCCGGCACCATGTACGGCGGGAGCACCGAGCGCAGGGCGTCACGCGGGGAGCCCGCCGCTCCGCGGGGCACATAGAACGCGACGAGTGCGAGCGCTCCCGTCTTGTCGGGCTTGCCGAGCACCGCGACCGCCGACACCTGGCCCGTCTGGAGGATTTGCGCCTCGATCTCTCCGGGTTCGATCCGGTACCCGCGGACCTTGAGCTGCGCGTCGACGCGCCCCAGGAGCACCAGCTCGCCGCCAGGCTGCCAGCAGCCGAGGTCGCCCGTCCGGTAGAGCCGCCCCTGCGCGAAGGGCGGCGTCCGGAAGCGCTCGGCGTTCAGCTCGGGGCGGTTCAGGTAGCCGCGTGCGACGCCTTCACCGCCGATGCACACCTCTCCGATGACGCCGGGCGGGAGGAGCTGCCCCTGCTCATCGACGACGAAGACCTCCGTGTTCTGGATGGGACGCCCGGCATGGACGCGCCCGCCACCGGTCAGCTCGGCGCAGGTGGACCAGACGGTCGTCTCCGTCGGGCCATACATGTTGAAGACGCGGGTGTTCTTCAGGGCCCCGAGCCGCTCGAGCACGCGGGGCGGAAGCGGCTCGCCCCCCACCAGCAGCAGCGCGACCCCCCGAAGCGCTTCGAGGCCACTCGGATGCTCGAGGAGGAGCTGCAGCCGCGAGGGCGTGAGCTGCACCAGGTCCGGGCGGGCCTGGGAGATCAGCCCGGCCAGCAACCCGGGGTCGCGCTGCTCCTCTTCCGAGGCCAGCAGGACCTCACGCCCGAGCGCCAGGGGCAGCAGCGTCTCGAGCACGAAGATGTCGAACGACACGGTCGTCGTGCACAGGACGCGGCGCACGCCCTCCAGCGGGAGCGCGTGCATCATCCCGGTCAGGAAGTTCACCACGGAGCGATGCTCGAGCATCACCCCCTTGGGCAGACCCGTGGAGCCGGACGTGTAGATGATGTACGCGAGGTCCGCCGAGGAGCCCTCCCGGGGAGGCAGGAGGCCGTCATCACCCTGGGCCTCGGACGTGCGCACGAGTTCCACCCCGAACGCACCCTCCGGCACCTCCATCCGTGCGTCCACCACGAGCGCCCGCGCGTTCGCGTCCCGCAGCATGAAGGCGATGCGCTCGTGCGGGTAGCCCGGATCGATGGGCAGGTAGCAGGCCCCGCTCTTGAGGATTCCGAGGAGTGACACCAGCAGCTCCGGCGTGCGGCCGGTCAGCAGGCCCACGCAGCTCCCGGGGCCCGTTCCGCGCGCCACGAGCCTGCGTGCGAGCGCGGATGCACGGGCGTCGAGCTCGCCGTAGGTGAGCGTCTCCTCTCCGTACCGGACGGCGATGAGGTCCGGGCGGGCGCGAGCCGTCTGCTCGAAGAGGGCCTGGGCCTGGAGGTGCTTCGGGAACTCCGCCCCGGCGGGATTGTGTGCGCGAAGCGCGGCCCACTGACGCGGGCTGACCAGGGACAGGCTCGAGAGGGCCTGCTCCGGGGAGCCTTCGATGGTGGTCCGCAGCAGGTGCAGGAAGCTCTCGACCAACTGCTCGGGGACGCCTTCCGCGAAGCTGTCGTCGCGGAAGTCGAAGTCCAGGGTCAACCGGCCCTCGTCGACCCGGTCGCTGACATGGATGGCCAGGGCGTGGGCTTCGTAGCCGTTGAACAGCCACTGGATGCTCACCGGCGCGCCGTCGAGCGTCTTGTCGTACTTGAACGTCTGGTGGGAGATGACGACGTCGAACAGCGCCCCCCGCTGTCCGAGCTCCTGGAGCAGGCGGTCATAGGGGTAGCGCGCGGCCTTCAACGCCTTCTGGACGGTGAGCGCGCACCGGCCGAGCGCCGCGGAGAACGTCTCGGCCGGGTCGAGCTGAAACCTCAACGGGAGCGTTCCGACGAACATGCCGAACATCCCGAGCTGCTCGCGCGAGAACCGGTTGTGCGTGTACGTGCCGATGCAGACGTCGCGCTTCGCGCTCACCCGGCCCACGAAGACCGCGCAGAGCGTGGTGAACAGCCGCGCGAGGGTGGTGCCGTCGCGCCGGACGAACGCCTGGAGGGCCCTCGTCGCCGCCGCATCCAGCTCCCGCGAATGGCGCGTCGCCTTCGCGCTCGGCTGGCGGCCTCCGGGGCGCCCGAGCAGGGAGGGTGTGTCGAAGGACTCGAGCTGCCGCAGCCACGCGGCGCGGTCCGCGGCGCCCTCCTCCGACGTGAGGTAGCGCTGCTCCTCTTCGATGAAGCCGGGGTAGGAAGCGCGCGGCCCCTTCACGCCCAGGCGCTCGTAGATGCGCGAGACCTCCCGCCCGAAGAGCCCCAACGAGACGGCGTCGCTGATGAGGTGATGGACGTTGGCGAAGAGCACGACCTCATCGGCGCTCTTCCGGAGGACCGCGAAGAGGTAGAGCGGACGCTCCAGGAGCTCGAACGGCGTGGAGACGGCGCGCTGACACCAGTGCGAGAAGGCCTCGTCCGGCCGGGGGGCCGCACTGAAGTCGGCGACCTCGACGGGGACCGGCGGCTGCGAGGAGAGCCGCTGAAGGGGAACACCGTCACGCAGGAAGAACTGGAGGCGCAGCGACTCCGTCCGCGCGATGAATGCCCGGACCGCCTCGGCGAGCCGCTGCTCGTCGATCTTCCCCCGCGCGGAGAGCACACCGGCGACGTTCCCCAGACACGTCCCGGGCTCGAGCTGCTCCATCAACCAGATGCGGCGCTGAGGGTGGGAGAGCGGCCACTCCCGGTCCGCTCCGGGGCTTTCGACTGACGGGGCGGCGGTCACGTTGTCCAGCGAGTCCACGGGCCGATTTCTCCCTCGTTTCAGGCCAAACCCATTGGCGAAAAAGAGGGGCGAATAGAGCACGTTGCCTGCCCTGCGGACAGGGGACGCCACCCCGACGGAGCAGCGAACGGCCGAGGCCCGATGCGGAGGGTGCCAGGGGCGAGCGGCCAGGCGGAACGCGGGGGCGCCCACACCCGCGGTGAAGCACCGCTACCTGGACTCGAGCATGGCCGGAGCAGGAGCAGGCGGGCTCCCGTCCTCCACCCGGTAGAGACGCCGGGAGGCCCGTCCCAGCGCCATGGTGATCACCAGGCCCAGTCCGAGCAGGACGAAGAGCAGGCCGATTCCCCGGCCGCGCCCGATGCCGAGGAGCAGCCCCATGCTGCCGGAGAGCGCCCCGCCCGGAGCCATCGCCGGCTCCAGCACATGGTCGGTCAGGGGCCCGGCGCCGAGCAGGCCCGTGAGCGCCGCGGCCTCGCCCACCATGCGCCGCAGGCCGGCAACGCGGCCCTGCAGCTCGAAGGGAAGCTCGAGCTGCCAGATGGTATGGGAACAACCCCACACCAGCGGCACGCAGAACATGGCGGCCCAGCCCGACACGGCCAACACCAGCGGGGAGGACGTGGCGCCCGCCACCATCAGCATGAGGCCCAGCAGCGCGCCCGCGCCGAGCAGTCCGTCCATCTTGCGGCGCGGTCCTCCCCAGGCGCTCATGGCCACACTGCCGCACACCGCGCCGAGGCCCGCGGCGGAGAGGACCCAGCCCATCACCGTCGGGGAGTACTGCGCCAGCAGCATGGGAGGCACGAGCACCTCCACCGCGACGACGCACAGCGCCACCGAGGAGGACAGCACCAGCAGCGCCAGCAGCCCGGGCCGGGAGAGCACATAGGAGAGGCCCGCCCCGATCTCACGCCAGACGGTGCCCGCGGTGGGAGCCGGTCCACTCGCGGTGGGCTGGAGGGGAAAGCGGACGAGCACCAGCACCGAGGCCCCGATGGCGAAGGTGGCGAAGTCGAACAGGAGCGCGCCCATGATGCCGGTGGCCGCCAGCAGCCCTCCGGCCAGCGCGGGAGCGAAGATCGCCGCCATGCCCTCCGAGGCCTGCACCATGCCGACCGACCGGCCCACCTGCTCGCGCGAGACGAGCTGCACCATGGCCGCGGACCAGGCGGGGCTCTGCAGCGCGCTGGCGCTCGCGCCGGCCAGCACCGCCAGGTACAGGTGCCAGTACTGGAAGCGTCCGGAGGCAATCAGCCCGGCCACCGTCAGCATGCACAGCGCGGAGACCACATCCGCCAGCAGCATGACCTTGCGCTTGTCATACCGGTCCGCCACCGCTCCGGTGAAGGGCATGAGCGCCAGGACGGGCAGGGCGTCGCACAACGCGATGAGCGCGAAGTCCGTCACCGCCCCCGTGCGCTGGTAGAGCCACACGCCGAGCGCCAGCCTCGACACGCGCGAGCCCAGCAGGGAGATGGCCTGACCGAGCCAGACGGCCAGGAAGAGTCTGAAGCCGCCGGCCACCTGGGCTCCAGGGCCGCTCAGCGGTTCTCCAGCAGCTCGTTGACCGGATCCACCTCGACACCGGGCCTGGGGAGCGAGGAGATGCGCCGGTAGAGCGCCTCGCCGTGCTCCCCGCCCGAGGAGGGGAACTTCTCCAGGTACATGAGCCGGAAGCCGGCATCGCGCAGGAACCCGTCCACCTCCTCGAAGAGCGCGCAGCCCTCGTAGCGGCGCTCGAAGTTCAGCTCGGTGAAGACGGTGTCGATGGACTCCAGCGTGCGCACCGCGCCCCGCAGGGCGAGCAGCTCTCCGCCCTGGATGTTCATGTAGAGCACGTTGTACTTGCCGGCCAGCCCGTGCCGCTCCATCAGCGTGTCGAGCCTGAAGCTCTCCACCTCGAGGCGGCTGGGGGCGTACTGCTCCACGAGCGCCGGCCCCACCAGCTTCGTCCAATAGCCCATGTCCGGCGCGAGCGTGGAGTTGAGGGTGGGGATGCCCGGAACCATGAAATAGGAGGAGGTCCCATCCCGGTCCGACACGGCCGCGTTGATGCACACGACGCGCTCCGACGCGTTGCGCTTCAGCAGGGCGAAGTCCTCGGGGTTGGGCTCCAGGCAGAGCACCGACTCGAAGCCCGCATCGAGGAATCCGCCGATGTTCTCCCCGATGTGCGCCCCGGCATAGATGACCCCCCGAGGCTTCACGAGGTGGGTCTGGAACAGCGTGCGCAGGGTGTACATGAACGGGTTCCTTCAGCGATGGGGGGCGTGGAGCCGCAGGCTACACGATGCAGCCGGGCCGCCCAATCACTCCGCGTGTGCCCGGGCCATGCCTTGACGATGTCCAGGGGCTGCGGCAAGACATATCCTCGTCCCCCGGAAGGATTCATCCCATGTCATCTCGGCCCATCGATGTCCGCACCCGGCTCAGCCCCGAGGAGTTCAAGCAGAAGTACGTCCTGGGCAACCGCCCGGTGATCGTCACCGATGCAATGGAGGGATGGGCGGCACGCAACTGGACGCCGGAGGGGCTGCGTCACGTCTTCGCGGACGCGCCCATCGGGGTGTCGGACGACGGGCCGTACGCCATCGCCACCCTGTCGTACGACGACTTCCTCCAGCACCTGCGCGAGGCGGAGGCCAACGACGGGCCGGAGGATGGGAGCATCGCCCACCTGCGCTACCTGCGCGCCCGGGAGCAGTACGCGTTCGACCGCATCCACGGCCAGTGGAGCAAGCCGTACTTCATGCCGGAGGGTGGCTATTGCGTCCCCCTGGCGCCCTTCCGCGCCGATCCCGCGCAGGAGCGCTTCCCGGGCTTCAACCTCTACGTCTCGCCGCGTGGCGCCGCCAGCAAGCTGCACGTGGATGGGCTTCGCACCAACTCCGTCCTCTGCCAGCTCCACGGCGTGAAGCGCTGCTTCGTGATTCCGCCGGACCAGGGACACCTCGTTCCGTCCCGCGAGCAGCGCAACGTCCGCAAGGGCAAGCACCTGTCGCGCTACCCCACTCCTGACTTCGGCGGGGCGAACGCCATGGTGTTCGACCTCCATCCGGGGGAGATCCTCATGTTCCCGCATGGCTGGTTCCACGAGGTCCACACGACGAGCACCAGCATCTCGCTCTCGTGGAACTTCGTGCTCTCCGACGAGGCGCGCCAGTTCATCCCCTGGTACGTGAATGCGCTGGTGACGGACCGCAAGAAGCTCAACGTCGGCTGAGGCCGCCGTTCACGCGCCGGCCTGCGCCAGGAGCCGGATGGGGCGTCAGCCGCCCCGCGCCATCAGGCCGTTCTGCTCGATGAAGTCGCTGAGCAGCGGCAACGCCCCCCGGCTGTCGTTGTCCGCGAGCTTCTCCACGGCACTCAGGTACGTGCGCAGCAGCCTGGCACCCCGGCTCGTGCCGTCGAGCGAGCCCGCATGCTCGTTGCAGTACGAGGCGGAGCTCGCATGGAAGTAGCGCGCCAGCTCGCGGTCGAGCGGCCCCGGGTGTGCGTCGGCCCAACGGAACAGCGCGTCGCAGTACCGGCGGCCCCCGTCGGACTTCATGTACGTCTTGAAGCCCTCCCAGCCCGGCGCGAACGCGCCGGCGAGCTCGGCGTAGTGGCGGGCGGTGAGCAACCGGAGCGAGACCGGCTCCGCCTGCTCCACCACCTGCTTCCACTCGGGATGGCGGCTCGCCGTGGCCAGCATTCCGAGGTACTGCTCGATGTTCTCCTTCAGGTGCAGCTCGTGCTCGGGAACCCACTCGTCGGTGATGGGCCGGTATTCCGCCCGCTCCGCCGCGACGGGGACGACGCCGAGCCAGGCCGCGGCCGCCGAGGCACGAAGGTCCGTATCGGCCGTGGCCTCCCGCACGAGCCCCAGCAACGCCGCGCGCAGTTCCTCCAGCCCGGTGGGCCGCTTGAAGGCGTACACCTCGCCGTGCTCGAAGAAGTCATTGTGGAAGACCGAGGCGAAGCCCGCGTGCAGCAGCGCGGAGTGCAGGTGCCGCACGGACGCGAAGGGCTTCTGTTCCTCGAGCCCCGTGTCGATCTGGAAGTCCCACAGGTTCGTGTTCAGCACGGCCACGCCGTCCGGAGTCAGCCGGGAGTGGACCAGCGCGAAGAACTCCTGGGACGCGCAGTGCGCCGGAATCTGCTGGCCCGCGAAGACGTCGACGATGATGTAGTCGTACTGTCGGGTGTTCTCCCTCAGGAAGATCCGCGCGTCCTCCGTGACGAGGTTCACGTTCGGGTGGTTGAGACGGGGAACGAACCGTCGGGCGAGGCCCTCCAGCGCGGGATCGATCTCCACGGCGGTGACGTGCGCCTCGGGATCCATCGTGACGATCGACGCCACGACGCCCCCCAGCGCCGTCCCGAGCACGAGGTAGTTCTTCGCCTTCCGGGCGTACCCGAGGCTCACGTGCAGCGTGGTGAACTGCTCCTTGAGCGGCCGCTCGGGGTACACGTACGTGTGCACGTAGTTGCGCGACGGCATGAAGGCGAACACCTCATCGCCATCCGCGTCCAGCGACCGCAGGATCTTGATGTTCCCGTAGGTGGACTCCCCGGAGTACGCGACGGTCGAGTCCTTGAGAATGCCCCGGGTGGCGGAATCGGCGTGCCAGCGGCCATACGCCGTGACGGAGAGCAGCAGGACCACGGCGAAGGCCACCGCGCGCTTCGCCCGCCCCATGAGCACGGCCCCCGCGAGCACCGCGATTCCCAGCGAGGACATGAACACGTAGAGCGTTCCCTCCACGCCCACCCGGGGGATGAGCACGAACGTGGGAAGCAGCGTCCCGGCGATGCTGCCGATGTTGGACACCGCCATCAGGTTGCCCGCCACCGAGCCCACGCGCGCATCGGCCGGTCCCGAGGCGATCAGCTTGATGAGGAACGGGGACGTCTGGCTCAGGGCCAGCATCGGCAGGAAGTACAGCGCCACCGTCGCCACCGCGGGCGGAATCCCGTTGACGGAGCTCGGGCCGCTGAAGGCGCCGCGCAGCCCGAAGCAGAAGTCGAGAATCGCCCCCGCGAACACCATGTTCACCAGGAACACGTAGACCGCCGCGCCGCCCAACATCGTCAACAGGTAGCCGGCCGAGGCCACCCGCGTCGACGCCTTGCCCCCCACGTAGTAGCCGAAGGACAGCGCGATCATCACCAGCGCGAGCAGCACGCCGGTGACGTAGATGGACGAGCCGAACTCCGTCTCCAGCACTCGAAACGCACACATCTCGAGCAGCATGACGTTGAAGCCGCTGATCCACGCGAGCGCGTAGTAATACCCGCTGCGCAGCGCGGCCTCCCGCTCGAGGAGGGGGGCAGTCGAGGACGAATTCATGCTGGGGGCTTCCGGGGGGAGTTGTGGGTTCGGCGAAACTGCGGACCGCGGGATCAGCCCGCGGCCCTGACCTTGCGCGCCACCTTGGCGGCCTGCGGCGCCGCCTCGCGGAACATCGCCTGCTCCAGCGCGGAGAAGAACGCGATCCACAGCGTCCACATCTCCTCGGCGCCGCGGACGACGGCGGCCGAATCCTCGGTGGCCTTGCCCTTCTTCTCGGCCTTGCCGGACTTGAGGGTGGCGTTCGCGCTGCGCACGTGCTCCGGCTCCTGCAGCGCGTGGATGGTCACCCACGGCAGCTCCTTGACGCCGGTGACCCGCTTCACGGCGCGGCCGATGCCGCTCACCATCGGGTAGTCCGCCACCTCGGTGCCGTAGAGGAAGCCCAGTCCCTGGAGCGCCTCACCCGAGGCGACCGCGTACCGCTCGATCAGCTTCGCCGTGGCGGGGAAGGGCTCCACGTCGACGAACTGCTCCCGCGCGAAGCCGACGTCCACCATCGTGCTGATGTAGATCCGCTCGTGCGCGCGCTCGACGTCTCCCTCGCCCAGCTCCTGCCACAGGATCTTCGAGATGGCCGTCTTGTCCTCGAGCTTCGGCGTCACCGAGATCAGCCGGGACAGGAACGTGGGGAAGTAGTGCAGCGGATGCCACCACTGCGAGAGGAAGATCGCGACCTGCTCCTTGGAGAGCGGCTCCTTCTTCACGGCCTCGAAGAACGGATGCTTCACCAGGTCGTTACGAAGGCTGTTCTCGAGCAGCTCACGCGTGATGCTTTGGGACATGGCAGTCGCCTACGTGGAATTACGGGGAAAGGAGATTAGTCGAGTAAGAGACCACAGTGTCCGGGCGTAATCAACCGAGGCGGACGCCCCGCGCAAGCGCCCGGAGGCGGCGTTCAAAGAGACTCGACGCGGGTGCTGGAGGCGGCGAACGAGCCGGTGCTCTCGGCCGGTAGGCTGTCACGCAACCGCACGAGTTCCGGGAGCACGGCCCCTTCCTGGTGGGCCGTGACACGGACCGGAATGGGCTCGCTGCCTCGCAGCCGCAACGTCACCTCCCATCCCCGCGCGGGAACCTCGAAGGCGAAGGCCCGGTAGGTGGACATCCCCTCCTGTGTGCGTGGCAGCGTGTCCCCCAGGGACCAGCCGATGAGCGCGGAGACGGGAACCTCCAGGCGCACCTCGGACTGCGCGGGCGCATGGATGCGCACGGACACCTCGCGCGCTCCGTCGGACTCCGTTCGCCGGAGCACCTCGAGGCGAGGCCCCTCCAGGACGTCTGTCTCCAGAGGTGTGCGTCGCACCTCCGCCTCCACGCGCTGCGCGGGGGTGAGTCCCGGCACCGCATCACCCAGGCCGAGCCCATCCAGGCTGAAGAGGGACAGGTGGCGTCCCTCGGGGGTGTCTCGCAACACCGCGCGGAGCCGCCGGGGCCGCTCCGCCGTGGCCGGGGGGACCAGCGCGAGCGCCAGGGCTCCGGCCAGCCCCAACGCCAGGAGCGGGCCCGTCCCCTTCCAGCGCCAGGACTCCCAGGGGAGCGCCAGCGTCCCGAGCGAGGCCCCCGCGGCGACGGGCAGCGCCACCAGGAGCGCGAGCACGGCATCCAGGGGCACGGCGGCGTACAGGTGCCCCGTCATGGGGATGAACAGGGAGAGCAGCAGGGAGCAGGCCTGCGCCGAGAGGAGCGCGCCCGGCAGGAACGACAGCACCAGCGCGGCCCCCTGCCAGCGCGGGACGAGGAGGACGGACAGGAAACCCAGGGCCGCGCCGAGGCTCCAGAACGCCGGCAGGTAGCTCACCCCCAGCCCGCTCCAGGTGGACACGCCCAGCACGGCGCAGGCCCCGAGCGCGACGCCGGCCCAGCGTTGGAAGGCCCGGCGCTCGGGCGTTCCCCCGCGGCGGTGGTGGAGCCGGGCCCAGAGGGCATCGCCCAGCAGCACGCCGGCGAACGACAACACCCCGAAGGTGACGACGCCCAACGCCGGCCAGGCGTACCAACCATGAGGGCGCCCCGCCCCCACGCCCAGACCCAGGGCCACGACGGCGGGAAGCAGCAGTCCCAGCAGCGTCCCCCACCCCACGCCCAGCAGCCCGGTCCCCAGCTCCCTCACGCTCAGCGCCCCCCGGCGCACGGCCAGCGCGCAGGCCACCGCCGTCAGCACCACCGACAGGACGGCGAGCCCCACGGCGGTGGAGCGGCCGTAGACCACCATGCCGAGGCCCGCCACGTCGAAGAAGATGACGCTCCCGGAGTCTCCGGGTGACTCCAAGGGTCCGTTCGCCAGCTCGCGGACCAGCGCCAGCGTGTTGGCCCCCAGGTGCTGCAGCGTGCCCCGGCCCAGCCGCTCGGGCCGGTCCAGCGCCGTATGGTAGGTGTACCCGCCCTCGATGGGCGCCTGGTCCAGGCCTGGCAGCCCCGCGGCGGTGTAGCGCTCGAAGTCCGTGAAGAACGGCGTGAGCCCTCCGCCCAACAGGTCCTGCCCCAGCACCGTCGCCGCCGGAAAGGGCACGGCCCGCGCGTACGCCTCCACCAGCGGCGCGCCCTGGCTGGCGGACGCCCGGAACAGGATGGCCCGCCCGCTCGAGCCCGCGGCCTCCAGGTTGATGAAGGCCTTCACCTCCCGGGCCCACGGGTGCTCCAGGAAGCCATCCGCGCCGAGGACGCCCGTCTCCTCCGCGCCGCTGAGGTTGAGCACCACCGGGTGCCGCAACGGCGCCTGGCTCGCCAACGCCCTCATCACCTCCACCGCCGCCGCGACCCCCAGGCCATCATCTCCGGCACCGGGGCCCTCGGCGGCCGAGTCGTAGTGAGCGGACAGGAGCACCGCTCCCGGCTCCGTCCCCTCCAGGCGCGCCAGCACGTTGCGGACCCGGTAGAGCGTCACCGTCCCGGGCTCCCCCACCCCATCGAGCGTCCCCTCGATGTCCTGCCGCTCCACCTTCACCCCGGGAATCCGGGCCAGCCGCTCGGCGAGGAGGTCCGCGGCCCGATGCGCGGCCGGCGAGAAGGCCGGGCGCGGTCCCAGCGCCGTCAGCGAGGTGAGCGCCTCCATCGCGCGGGCCTCGGAGAAGGACCCGGGGGGCGCGTCCGCTGGCACCGGCGCCACGGGCCACCCGGCCCGCACCACGCCCAGGGCCACCGCCAGCACCGCGCCCAGCAGCCCCAGCGCTCGAGGCACCCGGTCCTTCACCACGCGAAGCTCGCCTTCACCAGGAAGGACTCCCGGCGCGGCCCTTCCAGCAGGCCCCGGGGCAGCGGCGTGAGCCGCCCGAGCAGCCCGGGCCCGCGGTCCGGCAGCTCCTCCTGCGCGCGCGAGTACACGAGGAAGAGCGTGGAGCCCATCGCGTACTCCCAGCGCAGCACGAGGTTCAGGTTCAGCGCCGTGGTGTGGAACGACGGGCCCTCCCCCTCCACCCGCTCGAGGTCCGCGAAGGTGATCTCCCCATCCGTTCCAGCCGAGGCTTGATAGAGGGCGCCGTAGAGCCCGTAGCCGCTCAGCATCTGCGCATAGGCCTGGAACGTGAGCGTCGGGCCGAGCACGACGAGCTGCCGCAACGACAGCGTCAGGAACCGCGGGGCGAACTCGCCGAAGAGGTGTTGCCCGTTGTCCAGGGACTCCACCCAGCGCGGCCCATCCAGGAAGGCCTCCCAGTGGACGCCGAGTTGGGTCTCCAGCCGCGGCAGGGGCCGCCACGTCGCGTCCACCCCATAGGACTGCCCCACCGGTCCGAGCCGCACCCGCGGGCCCGTGTTCACATCGACATAGGCCCAGATCAGCCCGGAGAGGGGGCGGCTCGGGTTGGTCTCCACCTGGCAATCCACGAAGTAGTAGGTGGGACGCTCGAAGGCGACGCCCGACTGGGAGATCTCCCGGAGATCCCTGCGCCGCAGCGAGCCCCCCGCCTGACAGCCGAAGGTGTGAAACCCCGGCGAGACGAGGTTGGCCGTCAGGGAATAGCGCTGCTCCAACCCCATCCGCCGGGAGTCCGTGGACCAGCGCCCCACCGCCTTGGCCCCGAGCTCGACCGACAACAGCGAGCCCCACTTCGTCCGGAAGTACTTCGGGTGGACCGTGAGCGTCTGCTCGTTCTGGAAGGGCTGGTAGCCCGCCGGGTTCAGATCCAACCGGGGCGAGGTGTAGCCGTAGGAGATGTCCAACCGCCACGGCTCTCCGCCGATCTTCCCGCCGCGCACGAAGGCGCCGAAACCGAGGTCTCCCGGACGCAGCAACGTCCCGTCCTCCAGCAGTGCCCCCTCCCGCGGCCCCCCCGTCACCCGCGAGGCATCCACCTGCCCCACCAGGGTGTACTCGCCAGAGTCGTTGCGCAGCGAGAAGTCCATCGCCGCGGCCTGCCCGGCCCGCGGAGGGGCGCAGGTCTCGCCGGAGCCAGGGGCACAACCCGACTGGAGCGGGTTGACCGAGGTGAGGATGAGCCCCAGCGTCGAGCCCTCCGCGGGCTGCATCCGGGCCACGCCCGCGAAGAAGTGGGTGGGCGGGGCCACCTCCCTGGGCAGCGAGTGGTTGGGCCCCAGGTGGAAGGGGCGCAAGGGGTGGAACTGGAAGCGCCCATCCGGTGGCAGGCGCTCCGGGTCTCCATCTCCGGCCAGGGGATGGGGCGGCGCCTGCGCCCCGGCCACCACGGCGCTCAGCAGTCCCACCTCCAAGCCCCGCTTCACCGTTCCCGTCAGCCGGAGCGCGCCCAGCATCGGCACCTCCAACCCCATCCGCCGCGAGTACACCAGCGTCTGCTGGGCATCGCCGTCCACGGGCGAGAAGAGCTCCAGGCCCTCCAGGAAGAAGGGACGCTTCTCCGGAAAGAAGAGCTCCGCGTTGGAGAAGTTCGTCGTGAGCTGATCCGCCTCGACCTGGCCGAAGTCCGGGTTGAGGGTACCCGCCAGGGAGAGATCGCTGGCGAGCGTTGCGTGCACATCCAACCCCACGTCCAGGGAAGGACTGGAGATGCGCGGCCGGGGCCGGGAGGCATCCTCGAAGAGGGGGGAGCGGCTGAAGCGCCCCGCCACGTACGGGGTCAGGGTGAGCTGCCGGCGGGGCCGCAGGCCGCGCATTCCGCCGAGCCGCCGGAAGCGGGAGACGAGGGCATTGGCGTCGCGGGGGATGGACACCGAGTCGAGCTGCTCGTGGCTGCGGGCAATCGTGCGCCGGACGTGGAAGCCCCACAGTTGCTCCTCCACGTCCGGGAAGCGCAGCAACTTCAGCGGCAGGCGCAGCTCGGCCACCCAGCCTTCCGCGGTCACCGCCGCCGCCCCCTCCCACGCCCCATCCCAGTCGGTGAGGATCTCCGTGTCCCCCGTGATGCGCGCGTCCTCCAGCGTTCCGCCCGCGTTGATGGAGAACATGTACCCCGTGCGCCGATCCCCCAGGCTGTCGATCATCACCCGCACCACGTCCGACGAGGGGATGCCATCCCGCCGGCCCAGGCTGGCGATGATCGCCGAGGGCTCCCGATCGAAGCAGGTGACGGCGATGTAGAGGTTCTGATCGTCGTACGTCAGGCGGACCTCGGTCCGCTCGCTGGGAGGCGCCAGCGGCTGGGGGTAGCTCTGTTCGAACGCGGAGAACGGGGGGGCCGACACCCAGGCCGCATCATCCAGCACGCCGTCGATACGGGGCGGCTCGGCGATGCGGCGCGTCTCGAACGCCGGGGAGGGCAGCCCTTCCGCCAGGACCTGGCCCGGCAACAGCAGCAGCCCCAGCGCGGCCACCCACCTCGATACCCACTGCTCCACGGCGAACATGCGGCCTTTCTATCCGATGTTGGCGGATGCGGGAGCCCCCCTGTCCAGGAGAGGAGGCGTGCCACGGGCGGAGGAGAGCGGCCAGCCGGGCAGCGGGTGGCTTGAATAAACGGGCTCCGTCCGCGTCGGGGTTCCGTCCCTCGCACCCTGCGTGTGTTCCATGCTCCTCACGATTCTCGGCCTCACCCTGCTCGCCTCGACACCCTCGGCTCCGCCCGTCTCGTGTCTGTCCGCCAATGGGAAGACGGCCTGTGGCTACTCCTGCCGCCGCAGCGCCGACGACGTCCGCTGCGCCAGCACGCCCTATGGGACGTGCGGCGTGTTCAATGGCGAGGTGTACTGCTTCGATCCCCCGCTCTCGGCCATCCACCACCCGCCCGACGAGGGCCTGCGCCCCGAGTGCAAGGGGTTGGGGAGCGAGGCGGCCTGCGGCTTCAACTGCCTGGTGGCGCAGGGGAAGATCGCCTGTGCGAAGACACCCTATGGCGTGTGCCGGGAGCACTTCGGCGAGCTGAAGTGCTGGGACCCGCCGGAAGCCACCGTCCATGAGCTCGGCGCGGAGACGCCGCGGCCTGAGTGCCTCACGGCGTCGACGGCCATCGAGTGCGGCTACGACTGCGAGAACAACCGCACGGAGGTGAAGTGCGCGGCGACGCCGCGTGGCCGGTGCGAGAAGAACGACTTCCGGATCCAGTGCTTCGATCCGCCGTCGCTCCTGCATTGCGCGCACACCCAGCCGCCCGACCCCGCCGAGGTGCGCAAGCCGAAGCACCAGCGGCGGGAGGAGAAGCCGGCGGAGGCCGGGCAGGCGGTGCGCTGAGCCGGCACGGCCCGCCCGCCCCGGCGCCCACTCACGAGCCGGTGGCGCTCAGGGGCTCCTGCCCCTGGAGCTGGGCGTGGATGAGCCGCGCGTAGACGCCATCGCGCGCGAGCAACTCCTGATGCGTGCCCTGCTCCACCAGCCGGCCCTTGTCCATGACCAGGATGAGGTCCGCGTTGATGACCGTGCTCAGCCGGTGGGCGATGACGATCCGCGTGCAGGACAGCGAGCTGAGCGCCTGGTGGACCTTGCTCTCGGTGATGGAATCGAGCGCGCTCGTCGCCTCGTCCAGCAGCAGCATGGCGGGCTTGCGCACCAGCGCTCGCGCCAGTCCCAGCCGCTGCCGCTGTCCGCCCGACAGCCCCGTGTCCTGACTCGAGAGGAGCGTGTCGTACTTGAGCGGCATGGCGGCGATCTCGTCATGGATCTGCGCGAGCCGGGCCGCCTCCATCACCGCTTCCAGTGGGACGTCCGGGTCGTTCAGGGTGATGTTGGAGCGCAGGGTGCCGCTGAAGAAGGAAGGTGTCTGCAGCACCACCCCCATCTGCTGACGCACGGCGTGCAGATCCAACCCGGACAGGTCCATGCCGTCGTAGCGCACCTGGCCGGAGGTGGGCAGGTAGAGCCCCAGCAGGAGGTTGGCCAGGGTGGACTTCCCGGCGCCGGACTTGCCCACGATGGCCACCATCTGCCCCGGGCTGATCCGGCTGCTCACCTCCTGCAGCACCAACGGAGAGCCGGCCGAGTACCGGTAGCTCACCTGCTCCAACTCACAGGCCCCGGTGAGAGAGGGCGCCTGGCCCGTCTTCTTGTCCCCGGAGAGGCTCCTTGGGCATGTCCAGCACGTCGGACAGACGCTCCATGTAGCTGCCCATCATCTGCAACTGCGCCCCCGTGACGACGAGGTTGGAGAGCGGCACGAGCACCGAGGCCGCCAGCGCGTTGAGGCCCAGCATCTCTCCCGTGCTCAGCTGGCCCTGGAGCACCTGCCACGTCCCCACCATCAGCAGCAGCAGCGGCGAGGCCAGCCGCAGCATGCTCGTCAGCGCCTCCACCCAGACGCCCAACAGGCCACGGGCCACCGCCACGTTCAGCACGTCCACGAAGACGTTCGCGTAGTTCTGCACCGCCCGGCCCTCCACGCCGAAGGCCTTGAGGGTCTGGATGCCGGAGATCATGTCCATCAGGTACGTGTAGTTCTTGCCCTCCAGCTCCAGGTTCTGGGACATGAGCTGCCGCTGGCGCCTGCCCGACAGCAGCAGCACCAGGATCTGCATCGTGCCCAGGCCGAGCACGAGCAGGCCCATCCACCCGTTGATGACCAGCAACGCCGACAGGTAGATGAGGACCAGCACCCCATCGATCAGCGTGGAGATCATCCCCGAGGAGAGCATCTCCCGCAGCGTCGAGTTGGTGCTCACCCGCTGCATCAGGTCGCCCGCCGGGCGGAGCTGGAAGAAGGGGAAGGAGAGGCTGACCATGTGGTCCAGGAAGCCCAGCGTCAGCTCCGAATCCATCCGCACCCGCACTTCGGTGAGCAGGAAGCCGCGAATGAGGGAGGCCAGGAACTGGAACACCACGATGGACATCATCCCCACGCCCAGCACCATCAGCAGGTGCTGATCTCCGCGGGGTATCACCCGGTCCACCACCATGCTCATCAGCAGGGGCAAGGCGACGGCGAAGAGCTGGAGCATGATCGACAGGGTGAAGATCCGCCCCAGCGTGCGCGACTGCTTCAGCAACGGCGCCAGGTAACGGCCCCAGCCCTTGCGGGGGGAACGGCCCGGCTGGAAGTCGTCGGCCGGCTCCAGCTCCAGCGCGATGCCGGTGAAGCACTGGCTGAACTGCTCCATCGACACCCGGCGGCGGCCGTGCATGGGATCGCGGATGTCCACGTACCCCTTGCCCAACCGCTCGAACACCACGTAGTGCGTGAAGCGCCAGTGCAGGATGGTCGCCGGTTGGAGGAAGGCCAGCCGGTCCAGGTCGATGGAGATGCCCCGGCCCCGCATGCCCAGCCGCCGTGCCGCCTCCAGCAACGCGCGCGCCGAGGTGCCATCCCGGGACACGCCCGTCACGGCCCGCACCTCTTCCAGCGTCATGTGCCGCCCGTGGTAGCCCAGCACCATGCTCAGGCAGGCCGCCCCACAGTCCATCAGGGTCATCTGCCGCACGTCGGGGATGCGGCGCGCCCGCGTCATCTTCCAGAGCCGGCGCAGGGCGGGAAAACGCTCGCCCAGCGGCGCCTGGTCCTCAGTTCCCATGGCGGAACAGTCCCTTCAGTCCGGGTATCAGCGTCATCAAGATGCTCTCGCTCCTGACCCGTGCCTCCGCCCGGGCGGGCATTCCATCGAAGTAGTTGTAGACCTGCTCCTTGCTGGTGAAGCGGTCCGCGGGCAGGCGCGCGCGGACCAGGACGAAGGAGCCCTTGAGCTCGAACGCACCGGCCAGGCCGGGGCCGAGCTGGCGGCCCACCTCGGCCGGGCCGATGATCTGCTCGTCCACCTGCTCGATGAGGAGCTCCTGGTACTCGTAGCGGAAGCCGTCCAGCTCGAGGCGCAGCGGCGTG
This sequence comes from Archangium gephyra, assembly GCF_049060025.1. Lineage (GTDB taxonomy): Bacteria > Myxococcota > Myxococcia > Myxococcales > Myxococcaceae > Archangium > Archangium gephyra_A. The sequence goes on along the minus strand of NZ_JBMEQQ010000002.1, from coordinate 8,755,849 downwards.
CCCTTGCGCAGATAGGGACGGTAGGAGCCGGGCAGGAACGCCATCAGCACCGGGGAGACGTCATTGGGAACGAGCGAGAGCATGCCCACGCCGGGCGCGAGGTACTGGCTGGGTTTGACGCGCACGTCCATGATCACCCCATCGCGAGGTGCCCGCAGCACGCGCGTCTCCAGCCGGGCCTCGGCCAGCTCCCGCTCCGCGCGCAGGGAGGTGAGCGCCTGGCGGGCCGCGTTGTCCGAGGGCTCCCGGAGGTAGCGCACGAGCTGCAACTCGAATTCGTTGCGCAGCCGCTCCACGCTGGCCGTCTCCTCCTCGGAGATCAGCGTGATGAGCTTCTGCCCGGCACTCACCCGCTGCCCGGGCCGCACCTCCACGGCGGAGACGAGCCCGGCCACCTGGCTCGTCAGCTCCACCCGGCCCTCGAACTGCACCACCGCGGGACCGGCGGCGTACTCGTCCACCGTGCCCAGGCAGCAATAGAGCAGCCCCATGCCCAGCACGGCCACCAACAGCCAGTACAACCACTGGGCCCACTCGGGAGCGATATGAAGCACATCGCCCTCCTCGTGCGGACTGTTGTGGTGATCCAACGCCTCTTGCCGGTAGATGGACTTGTTGGCTCGCACGTGTGGGCTCCCTACGGGACGGGGCGTTGGCCCACCCGCTCCGCGTCCTCCACGAACACCTGCACGACGGAACCGAAGGGCAGCAAGGCGCCGTCCTCCTGAGTCACGCTGGCGATGGCCAGCACCATCCGCGAGGCGGCATCCACTTCCGGGGCCACGTTCTCCACCCGGCCGCGCAGCTCCCGGGCCTGGCCGCGCGCACTCAGGCGCACCGGCGTGCCCACCGTCACCCGGGCGGCCTCCTCCTCGGGGATGGCCAGGCGCACCAGCTGCGGCCCCTCGCTGATGAGGTGGAGGATGGGGCTTCCCGCGGCCACCATCGTGCCCGGATCCAGGTAGCGCCGGGCCACCCGTCCGTCGAAGGGCGCGCGCAGGGAGGCCTCGGAGATGCGCAGCCGGAGCTGCTCCACCCGGGCCCGTTGGTTCTGCACCTGCGCCTGGGCGGCGTTCAGCTTCGCCGCGGCCGTCTGCTCCGCGTAGCGCAGCCTGGCCCGCTCCTCCTCGGAGATGGCGCCCAGGTCCACCAGCTTGGAGCCCGCTCCTCGCTGGAGCGACTCCTGGGCCGAGACGAGCGCGAGCCGTGCCACCTCTTCATCCGCGAGGGCCATCTGCAGGCCCGCCTGGTTGATGGCCAGCTCGTGCTCGAGGGCGCGCACGTCCTGCTGGGCCAGGACACTGCCCTTGCGCACCCGGTCCCCCACCCGCACCGCCACCTTGTCCAGGCGGGCCGCGAGGCTGGCGGAGAGCTCCACGCTGCCGTCGGCGACCACGACGCCGATGAACCCCGCTCCCGCTGGAGCCGCCGCGGGGGCTGGCTCCGGGAGGTGGCTCACCGTGGGCGGAGGAAGTGCTTCGCGGCGCACCGAGTCCCGGTTCATCCACAACAGACCCGCCGCCAGTGCGAGGGTCATTCCCACTAGCAAGAGTCGTGGAGACATCGGCCCGTAGCCTACCGGATCACTTCGTGCTTGGCACCGGGGACTCGAGCATCAGGATGTTGGGCACACGGTCAGGCGCCGCGGCGCGCAGCAGCCCCCAACCGATGCCCGACAGACCGAGCATCAAGCCGGGCGTCTCGATTCCCAGAGGCACCGCGCACCGCCAGGTCCGCCGCTGGACCCGTGCGAGCACCGACTCCAGGGTGCTCGCCACGAAGGCATCCAGGCTGGCGGGCCCCTCGCCGAGTGCCTGGGCTTGCAGGAGCAGCTCCAGGTTGCCGAGGTCGCCGTGGCACAACGACTCGTTGTAGCCAAAGCCGCGCTCCATCGAGCCTTCCACCGCGGCGCGCAGCTCCTCGCGCAACGCGGGCTCGTCCAGGTGCCGCAGCGCGTGCGCCCGCGCGAGGCCAATGCCCGGGGCGCCGTAGCACCACGCGCAGGTGAAGGCGCTGGAAGCCGAGGCGGTGCGCGGATCCCTCCAATTGCGCCGCTCGGGCGAGAAGAGCGTGCGCTCATAGGCGAGGGCCTCACGGGCCGCGTCGCGGAAGCGCGGCTGCCCCGAGGACTGGGCGAGCTCCAGCAGGGCCCAGGCCATGCCCGAAGCGCCATGGGAGAAGCCGCTGAGCGGCTGCTCCGAGGCAATCTCCGTCATCCACGCGGCTCCGCCCTGGGGTTGAGGCCGCTGGTGGGCCAGCAGGTGTTCCCCGCAGCGCACCGCCAGGGCGAGCGTGGAGGCCGAGCCCGTCACCCGGTGCAGCGCGAGCAGCCCGCCGATGCACCCGGACACGCCCCGGATGACATCCAGGTGGCGGTCCTTCTCGATGGCCGGGCCCAGCGTCTCGGCGATGGCCTCCGCCTGGGTGAAGAGCGACGGCTCGTTCCAGAGCGAGCCCAGATGCGCCAGCGTGTGGATGACGCCGCCCCAGCCCTCGAAGCCACCCACGGCCTCGCGCGCGGGGGACCAGTCCACCATCCGCAGCATGCTCTCGGTGGCCTGACGCGCGGCCTGGGTGAAGCGCGCCTCGCCGCTCACCTGGCCCAACCGCGCCAGGAAGTGGGTGAGGCCCGGCATCCCGCCATACAGGTCGAGCTTCATCAGGCTGAAGGGCCAGCGGTCCTTGTCGCCCTGGCGCGTGCCCATCCAGTACAGCACTCCCTCATGAGAGAAGGACAGGGTGAGGAGCCGGTCGCCGATGACGCGCGCCGCCTCGACGAGCCGGGAGGGCTCCACCGGCCCCGGGGCGCTGGGGGCATGGGGCTGCCGCGGCTGCTCCAGCGCAACGCCATTCATGGTGGACAGGAGCGAGGCGCGGATCCACCACAGATCGCGCTCCACGGTGGCCTCATCCAGTGCCCGGATGCGGGCCAGGGCGGACTCGAGCCCCGTGGTCCACAGCATGCCGGGGAAGCACTCGCCGGGGCCACTCCAGAGGTCCTTCGTGTCCGGACGCGAGGCGTAGCGCGGAATGTCTCCGCAGTGCAGGGCCATGCGCTCGGCGGCCACCACGCGGTCCAGGAAGGGCCGGACCGTGACTCCCGTCCACAACCCGTCGAAGTACCGGTCCCGCTCCACGGCATCGCGCAGCAGGTCCGGGTGATAGCTCTCCTGGAGGAGCACGTAATAGGTCTGCGTCGAGCGCAACAGCACGCGGATCTCATCCTGGGCGAAGCGCTGGACGGGCCCGCCGGGGGCGAGCAGCGCGTCGCGCTCGCGCATGACGAGGCGGCACATGCGCGCATAGCCCTCGCACAGCGCGTCGTAGTAGCGGGGCAGGTCCACCGCCTCACCGCGCAGCGTGGGGAGATTGGCGGCCCCCTTCATCACCACGCGCTTGCGGCCATGGTGCATGGTGTCATGGCCCTGATCCTCCCAGTAGAGCATCTTGCGCGGGGAGAGCTTTCCCTCCGGGGAGCCCATGCCGCCCACGTCCACCCCCTCATGATCTTCCCGGATCCAGGAGATGAGGGGCAACAGGGCGATGCGGGTGACGGAGTAGTCGATGGCCTGGTTGAAGAGCCGCTCTTCCCCGGTGCGGAAGTCGAACCGGTCGGTGAGATGGGGGTGGAAGAGCGTCTCGAGATCCACGACCACCGGGTGCTCCCCCTCGGCGATCAGGTTCTCGTAGTGCATGTCCATGCCACCGAGTTGATGGAAGAGCGCCAGGTGCGCGCCCAACCGCAGGTAGAAGTGCTCCACCTCCTGCTCGGAGCCGCAGGGCCGGGCCTCCACGAACTCGCTCCACCCGTAGCCGTCGCGCGGCAGCAGCCGCAACAGCCGGAAGGGCGGCAGGGACTCGTGCGTGTTGCACCAGGCCAGCAGTTCCTGGAAGTGCGCGTCCACCGCGAGGGAGCGGGGCTTGTAGACGAGCTTGACGCCCGAGGAGAACGTGAGGGTCAGCACCGAGCGGCCCTCGTGGTGCGAGTCCCCCGCCGCTCCGGAGATCGACTCGAGCAGGCCCGGCGCGCCCGTCAGCAACGTCTGGCGCAGGGCGGGCCCGTCCACGGCGAGCCGCGTGAGGAGCTCGATGGTGTTGGTGCTCCACTGCTCGATGATGGTCGAGCACAGCCGGGCCAGGGCCGCGTACTCCTGGAAGAGGGTGAGGACGGTCTGGGGGTCGCGCAGGGACTGGACGAAGTGGCGGAAGCGCTCCTCCCCACTCTCTCCGCTCAGCCGGCCCTGGAGCCGGGCGACGTTCATCTCCAGCACCATCGTGCGGTTGATGCGCTCCAGCAGCCGGGGAGGCAGGGTGGAGAAGAGGAGCGCCTCGATGGAGTCCGGATCGAAGAGCAGGGCCTGATGGGCGCGGGCCAGCTCCCGCACCTGGGCCTGGACGCGGGCTCGCGCCCGCTCGATGAGCGGCCGCAGCGCTTCCAGGAAACCCACCACGGGCATCTTCTGGAGACTGGCCTGAACCGGGAAGGGCTCCGGGGTGGACGAGGCGGGCTGGGAGAAGGCCTCGCGCCAGGCGGAGAGCCACGGCAGGTGCCCCTGGAACCGCTGCTGGAGCTGCTCCGGTGATTCCGTGAGCAGGTAGCGCAGTTGCGCCTCGCTCAGGCCGTCCTCTTTCAAGCGCTGCTCGAAGGCCAGGGCTCCGGACTTGAAGGGCTCCTTGTCGCGCCACTTCTCCAGCAGCCGGTCCGCCTCCTGGGCCCTGGCGCCCTCCGGGGCCGGTACCGTCCCCAGTTTCTCCTGGCGCTCCCGAAGCGTCATCGCGCGGAACCACGCGGGTGAGGCGAAGGCGGAATCGATCACGGAATATCCCTGGGGCCAGAAAGCAAACGGCGCACGGATGCATGATAGCAGTCCGCGCGCCTGGTGATTTCAACCAACGGAAGACGTTGGGCCTAGCAGCAGGCCGTCGCCACCGTGGAGGTGCAGCAGGAGGTCTTGCCGATCGAGGTGTCGATCACCGCGTCGCGCTCCAGGCCGCCGGCAACGCCGTCGAGGTCCGCGTCGGTCAGCTCCACCATGCCCGCGGGGTTGGCCGGCAGGTTGGCCCGCTCGGACTCGGTGAGGCTCATGCGGTACTGCTCATCCTTCCACGCACGGACGATATCGACGCTCATGGGCAACTCCTTGCACTACGGGGGGTGGAGACAGCGACGGCATGCAAACCCGGAAGTCCTGCCAAGATGCTCTTCCGTGTTTTGCAGGACTAACGTGCCAGCAAAAGTAATGGGTGTCAACAGCACGGCACTGAATTCAGCGAAGTCCCAGCAAACCCAAGGAACCTGGAACTCGCCTGACAACTCGAGGACCGGAGGCTGGAGGCCTCCGGTCCGGACAGCGGACGAGGGTGAGGCCTAGCAGCAGGCCGTCGCCGCCGTGGAGGTGCAACAGGAGGTCTTGCCGACGGAGACGTCGATCACCGCGTCGCGCTCCAGGCCGCCGGCAACGCCGTCGAGGTCCGCGTCGGTCAGCTCCACCATGCCCGCGGGGTTGGTCGGCAGGTTGGCCCGCTCGGACTCGGTGAGGCTCATGCGGTACTGCTCATCCTTCCACGCACGGACGATATCGACGCTCATGGGCAACTCCTTGCACTACGGGGGTACGAAAACCCGGAAAGCAGGATGCATCCGCTTGCCGCGCTTTCGATTGAAAACGTATAAAATTCCGTAACAGCCGTCAAGGGGGGGTAATAGATAGAGCGGGGAGACGGGGAATCACGGGTCCAGGAAGGAGGGGGCCGTGGTAGTCTGGCGAGGACGGCGGCGAGCCGCTGCTGAGCGGTGCGCGCACCTTGCTTCGGAGTTCCCATGCCTCTGTCTGGCAGCACCGTGGTGAATCTGCGGCCCACGTTTCCAGCCATTCCGGCCGATGTCCTGTTGAGGCAGTGGATGGATGCGAGGTTCGAGCCGGGGGAGTGCCGGCGCCGGCTCGAGGCCCTCATCGAGGCGAAGAAGCTCCCCGCCGCCTTCTTCCGCCCGGAGGAGATCGAGAAAGGGGGGCGTCCCGCGACGGATGCCCTGCTCTTCGAGTGCTTCACCGCGCCGATAGGCGAGTGGACCTTCTCCGTGCAGGCGAAGCGAGGCCAGGGCGTGGTGCAGGCCGGAGCGAGGATGCCCGTGGCGTCCGTGCCGTGGGTGGCCCAGCTGCTGCGGGCCGCTGGCGCCAGCGACGATGTGGAAGGGCTCCGGGCCATGGCGGCCGCGGGATTGCCGCCCCGGCTGGCCGCGGCCTTCGGAACCTGCCTCGAGCCCGCCGAGGACGAAGCGGCCTACGGCACCTGGCCGGCGGTGGACGCGCCCGGCATCTACCGCCGGGAGCACGCCAGCCTGGCCATCCGCTCACAGACCACCACGCTGCTGTTCGATCCCCAGGTGTATACCCTCGGAGAGAGCACGAACTTCTCGCGCTACCCCCGGGAAGCGGCGCCGTTCGAGCCGGACGCCATCCTCATCACCCACCCGCATGAGGACCACTGGCACCTGCCGTCCATCCTGCGCTACGTGGGCAACCGGAGCATTCCCATCCTGGTTCCCGAAGTCCCCCGGCCCAACCTGCTCAGCATGGAGGACTTCACGCAGTCGCTCCAGCGCGCCGGGCTCCAGCAGGCCCGGGCCGTGGCCTGGCACAGCACCGTGCGCGTGGGGGACATCGAGATCGACGTGCTGCCTTTCTATGGCGAGCAGCCCACCCGGGGCGCGCCCGGGCCGGCCGAGGGGGTGCGCAGCTGGGGCAACTGCTACCGCATCACCTGTCCCCAGTTCAGCGCGCTGCTGCTCGTCGACAGTGGCGTGGATGCGATGGGGGACATGGTGGAGGCGGTGCGCCAGAACACGGCGCGGCGAGGCCCCGTCGACGTCGTGCTGAGCAACTGCCGCTCGTTCCCCGAGGGCATCAACGTCGGACTGCCGCAGTACGCGCTGACGCTGCCGTTCGAGCGCCTCCAGGCCATGCACCAGCAGGCCCGGGAGGGGGCCTTGCCGTCGATGACGCTGGGCACCCGGGGCGTGGCCCAGGCCTGCGCCGCGGCCCAGGCCCGCTATTTCCTTCCGTACGCGCACATGTTCCAGGGCATCGGGCAGGACGCGGATGCGGACCTGCTCGCCGAGGTTCGCGCGGGGCTCCTGCAGCAGGGCGCCTCGACGGAAGCGCTGGCCTGGAATCCCGGTGACATCGCCCGGTTCGACGGGAGCCGGCTGCACCTGCGGCACCTCCCGCCTCCGGCCTGAGCCACCGTCTCCTGGCTTAGACGATCCCGGCCGGGAAGGTGTGCGTCCCGTCCGGGTTCAACCGCAGCGGCGTGACGCTCCGCACGGCCCCGAGCGGAAGCGGGCCATGGAGGTGAGGGAACAGGCCGGGGCGGGAGCCGCTGGCGGCCGGTTCCCAGCGCAGGGCATCTCCGAGCGCGGCGGCGTCCACCTCGACCAGGAACAGGTCCGGCTCTCCGGCGCGGTGCCTGGCCGCGCTGGCACGCACCTGAGCGGCGGTGGAGAAATGCAGGAAGCCGTCCCGCGTGTCGTCGGCGCTGCCGCGGTACTCGCCCATGGCTTCGGCGGCCCGCCAATCCTCGCCACGCACCAGGGTGTAGATGGGGGTGACGGATTCGTTGCTCATGATCATCGACCTCGCTTCATGGGGTGAGTGGGCCTGCCATGGTGAGATTGAAGGAATAAAGGTATTCCTTGTTTTTCCTTCGCATTCTCTATGATGGCCGCCGTTCGGATGAGGGGGATCCATCACATGAGGGTGCAGATGAACGGATTGACCGGGTTGCATCGAGTGCTGTGCGGGCTCGTGTTGGCATTGCTGGTGGGAGCGGGACCCGCGTGGGCCTCGACGCCGTTCCAGCAGGGCATGGTGAGCATCACGCTGGATGACGGCTGGCCGTCGCAGTTCACGGGAGCGCGCCCGGCGCTCAACGCGCGCGGCATCCCCGCCACCTACTTCCTGGTCACCGAGGGCATCCGCAACGGATGGACCGGCTACATGACGGTGCCGCAAATCCAGACGCTCATCGCCGAGGGCAACGAGATCGGCGCCCACACGATGACGCACCGGGATCTCACCACCCTGTCCGCCACGGAGATGGAGACCGAGCTGCGCGACTCGCAGGCGTGGCTGAAGACGCAGTTCGGCCTGCAGGCGGTGCCCTCGTTCTCCTCGCCCTATGGCGCCTACAACGCGAGCGTGCTGACCACCCTCCAGAAGTACTACGGCAGCCACCGCACGGTGAACGGCGGGCAGAACTTCAAGGACTCGAACATCCTCCAGCTCCGCGCCTACGACGTGAACAGCGCCGTCACCGTGGACACCGTGCGCGGGTGGATCGACAGCGCCGCCGCCGATGGAAGCTGGCTCATCCTCACCTTCCACCAGTTCGTGAGCGGCACGCCCACCCAGTCGACGGAGATCAACCAGGCCAACTTCGAGGCCATCCTCGACTACCTCCAGACGAAGAACCTCCAGCCCGTCACCGTCGCGCAGGGCGTGGCGCTGATGGATGGACTGACGGGGGACACCTCCGGCAACGCGATCGTCTATGACGACGCCACGGGCGATGGCTTCGCGGACTGGAGCTATGCCACGCACAGCCTCGCCCACCGCACCGTGGTGCACAGCGGCCTGACGTCCATCTCCGCCGAGCTCGATGGCTGGAACGCCCTCTTCCTGCACCACAACACGGGGCTGGCCGCGAACCAGTTCTCGGCCCTCGAGCTGTGGGTGCACGGCGGTACGACGGGGGGCCAGGGCGTGCGGCTGGCGTTCTACGACGGCTCGCAGCTGCTCGGCTCGGTGCGGCTGGACGCGGTGCTGGGCCACCCCATCCTGGCGGGCACGTGGCAGAAGGTCGTCGTTCCGCTGAGCACCGTGGGCCTGTCCACCGGCACCGTGCGCGACATCTACCTCCAGGACGCCACGGGCGCAGACCAGGCCACCGTGTACTTCGACGACATCCGGCTGGTGAAGGCCAGCACGCCCCCGCCTCCCCCGCCGCCGTCTGCCTTCTCGCTCTACGCGGATGGCCTCGCCGCCGGCTTCGATGACTGGAGCTGGGCCACGCACAACCTCTATGCGAATGGCATCGTCCACGCGGGCACGGCCGCCCTCTCCGTCGAGCTGGATGGCTGGTCGGCCCTCTACTTCCACTCCAGCGCGGGCGTGGACCTGAGCCGCTACAAGACCCTCTCGCTGTGGGTGCACGGTGGCACCTCGGGCGAGCAGATCGCGCGCATCCTCCTCACCAACGGCTCGAGCTCCCTCGGGGAGATCCGCCTGGACCAGGCGCTGGGCCACGCCATCCAGCCGGGCACCTGGCAGCAGCTCGTCATCCCGTTGAGCACGCTCGCGGTGAGCGGCGGCACGCTCCGCGAGATCTACATCCAGGACCAGTCGGGCGTCGATCAGGGCACGCTCTACATCGACGACCTGCAACTGATTCCCTGAGAGGCCACGGCGGCTCGCCGCCGCCTCCCGGTCCACCCCGGTGCCACGCGGGCCGGCTGAACGCCCCGCGTGGCCCGGTGCGCGCCCTCCTGCGGCCCCTCCCCGGCCTTGAACGCCGAGCCACTGGCGCTCCAATCCGCGGTCCCTCACCCTTCGAGGAACGAGGCCCACCTCACCGCGAGCCGTCCTCCGGCTTGGGACCCTTGCCGATCATGTCCGAGACCAGCCCGGGTGAATGGGAGAAGCTCCGCCCGGATGACCCCCGCGAGGTGCGCCACCGCGTACACCACGATGAACCAGGCGACCAGCTCGTGCGCCTCCTTGAGCTTGCCGACCAGGTCCTTGCCCAGGCCCAGCGTCTCCTTGAAGTAGATGCTGAGGCCGCTCACGGCCATCCCGCAGATGACGGCATAGAAGAGGGCCTGGCTCACCTTCGCGGCGCGGTACTCCCAGGAGGAGGCCTTCAGCGCGCGGAACGGCAGGGGCTCACGCACCACGAGGCGCAGCACCAGCAGCGCCGCCAGCGTGAAGCCGAAGTAGTAGTGCCACTGCCACATCCCCGCGCGCAGGCTCCGGCCAAGGGCGAGGGCCTTCTCGTCATCCAGGGTGATGCCGGACTCCAGCAGCTTCTGTTGAAGGAGGACGGCGTTCCCCTTGTAGCTCAGGAAGGTCTTGCGCAGCAGCCAGGTGGAGGCGAGCCCCGTCACCGAGAGCGCCATCAGCCAATGCCAGAGCCGGAGCAGCCCCGAGCGGGCTCCGCGGAAGCGCGGCGCGTCCCCCGGGTGCTCCGGTTCGGCCGTTGGATTCGGGTGAGCAGCACTGTCCTTCGTGAGATGCACGGCGGGAGAAGCCACGGATGCAGCCCTCTTCAGACTTCGGGGTTCCGTGCACCACATACCCCGGCCTCCGCCCCGCGTCATCCGCCGGAGGGCCGACCGGGGTGGAGACACCCGCCGCCACACCGTCAGACCAGGCCCGGTGCTGGCGCGGGACGGCAGAGCATGACCTTCAGGTGTACCCCGTGAACGGCCTCTCCTCTCGACACTCGGGAGGAGAACGCACACGGACATCACCGATGGAGGTGGTAGTCCCAGGCGCGGAACCACAGGACCCGCGGCGCCTCGCCGGGCAGCGCGTAGACGCTGGTGCGCGCCACCGCGCCGTCCGCGTACCGCAGCTCCAGCATGTTCGCTCGGATGACGTACCACCCCGTTCCACCCGCGCGTCCGCCCGGCGCCAGGTCCAGCTCGCGCGCGAAGCCGCGATCCTCGAAGGTACCGTCCTTGCGGAAGATGATGAAGCCGGTACGGTACTCGTTGCCCACCGACTGGTAGCGGCCGTCGAGCAGGAGCCCATCCAGCGGCTCGAGCCGCACGAAGTCCACGCCCGCGTGCTGGAGCGCGCCGCCCTTCTGCCGCGTGAACCGCTTCTCGAAGCCGGAGGTCCAGGTCACGCGGATGTCGTCCCCCTTCACCGAGTAGGTGGGGCACCAGGTGAATCCCTCCCCGCATAACGACCAGTCGAAGGGGACGGCCAGCCCATGGGGCGGCAGCGCGGCGTATACCCGCCCATCCGGGAAGAAGGTGATCCAGTCCTGCTGCGGCATCCAGGTGATTCCCTGCTGCACGGAGCTGCCCGGCCCGGGCGCCACGAGCTGCCGCTTCACGCCCAGGTAGATACCCGACAGCCCCCCCTTCCCCGGCGCCACCGGCCCCTTGGCCATCGGGGAGGGAGCCGGCGCGGGCGCGGGCGGTGTCCCGGAAACCGGGGGCGTGCCCCCAGCCGGCGGCTTCTGCCCCACCACGGAGAGCGAGATCTCCACCCGCTCGCCCACCTGCACGATCCGCGGCGAGCCGTCCGCGGCGGCCACGTGCCCGGCCCAGTCGCCGGCATCTTCGCCGCCGCTCCCGTTCACGTCCCGGAGCGCGATGACGAGGTACTGCCCAGCCACCAGCCCCCCCACCTCGAAGGCGGCTTCGGGCCCGCGGGAGTCGACCACGATTGCCTTCGTCTGTGGCGCCTTCTGCTGGCATGGCCCCTGCGGCGCCCAGCACGCCACCACGAAGGTCTTCTGCAGGGTGCGCTGCCCGGCCGGGGCGCGGACCGTCCCGGAGATGCTCCCCCCGCCAGAGGGCGCCGCCAGGCCCGCTCCCGCCCAGAGCAGCAGCCCCAACCCGGACATCCCCACCCACCAGTGTCGGCTCATCGCGCGCCTCCCGGAGCCCGCTTCATGCTGGCTCGCCGGAGGAGGATACTTCACCCTTCCGGGTGCGCTGCGAGAGCTGCAAGGACGAACTGCTCGTCGCCTTCTCGTGCAAGGGGCGAGGGGTGTGCCCCTCCTGTAACGCGAAGCGGGCGCAGGTGACGGCGGCGCGGCCGTGATTCGAGCACGGCCGCGCACCCCGTGAGTCCTGGATGGCCAGCGTCTGGATGACGCGGGCCAGCTTCGTGGCCACCCGCTGCTGCGTGGCCTCGCTGGACATACGCGAGTTAGTCGATGGCCGACGCCGCCGCGGAGGACCTGAACTGCCAGGCGCGGACGTAGTTGACCTCGAAGGAGTTGCCCTCACCGGTGGGAGTGGTGCTGTCGGGGGTGCCGCTCGCGCTGCCGAACCACAGGTCCAGCATGATGTACATCGGGTCGGCCATGCTGACGTTCACCGTCCAGAATGGCTGGCCGTCGAAGTAGAACGTCTGCCGCCCCGGCTCCCACTTCACCGCGTACGTGTGGAAGCCCGCCGACAGGTCCACCGTCTGCAGCGTCTTGTGCCCGGCGCTGGGATTGCTCGCGCCGTTGGGCCAGACCGTCGCGGCGAAGGCGACCGGGTGCAGGTTGGCGTCACCCCAGCCGGAGTTGGGGCCCCCCCCCGGATAGGCTTCCATGATGTCGATTTCGGGGCGGCGGTCGCCCGGGTGATTGAACAGCCAGAACGCCGGCCATACGCCACGGCCGACGGGCAGCTTCGCCTCCATCTCGAAGAAGCCATACGTCTGGTAGTACTTCCCGTCCGTGTCGATGGTGCGGTTGAAGAAGCGCCCACTCGCGTCGCGCTGCGGCCAGATCTTCAGCACGCCGTTCTTCACCGCGTAGTTGATGGTGGGGTTCGGGCTCTCGTACCAGATGTGGTTGTTCCACTTGCTGGTGTCGAAGCCGCTGTTGAACTCCTCGGAGAACGTCAGCACGTACTGGCTCGCGTCCTGGCCCACCGGCCCGCCCGGGGTCGTCGTGACGCCGGTGACGTCGAGCGTGCCGACGATGTAGCGCGTCTCGTTGTCCACGGTGACGCCCGGCCCCGCCGCCAGCGTGACGCGGTTGTTGGGGGCGGACGTGGGGTAGAGGCCCACGCGAATCGTGTACTTCCCCGCCGGGAAGTTCGTGGGCACCGTCACCGAGCGGTTGTAGGAGATGGCCCCGCTCCAGACGGAGGTGTCCACCGGCGGCAGGTGGTCGCCGCTGAGGGGCATCTGCACGCCGCTCGCGTTCACGAAGTGGACGAAGGTGTAGTAGTTCTGGGACATGGGCACCGCGTTCCACCGCATGCCCAGCGTCACCGTCTGGCCCGCCTGCGCGGACAGGGCCGGGTTGGACAGCTGCAGGACCTGGGTGGTGGTGGGCTGCGTCTGGCCCACGGTGAGCGTGCCGACGGTGTAGCGCGTCTCGCCGTCCACCGTGACGCCGGGCCCGGACCGCAGGGCGATGCGGGTGTTCGGCGCGGCCATGGGGTAGAGCCCCACGCGGATGGTGTACTGGCCGGCAGGGAAGTTGGACGGCACCGTCACCGTGCGGTTGTAGGAGACGGCGCCATTCCACGTCGCCGTGCTCACCGGCGGCAGGTGGTCACCACTGAGGGGCATCTGCGTGCCGCTGGCATTCACGAAGTGGACGAAGACGTGATAGTCCTGGCCCTGCGGCACGGCGTTCCACCGCATGCCCAGCGTCACGCTCTGCCCGGGCTGCGCGGAGAGGCTCAGGGTGGCGAGCTGGAGGATTTCGGACGTGGCCGAGCCCACGGTGAGCGTGCCGACGGTGTAGCGGAGCTGGTCGTCGACGGTGACGCCCGTGCCCATGCCCAGCGAGACGCGGCCCCAGGGCGAGCGCGGCTGGTAGAGGCCGACGCGGATGGAGTAGGTGCCGCGCGGCATCGTGGACGGCAGCGCCACCGTGTGGTTGTAGGCGACGGTGCCGCTCCACCGGGAGGTGGCGACGGGCGGCAAGTGGTCCGCGCCGGCCGGGACGTGGTTGACGCCGCTGGCGTCGACGAAGATGACGAAGACGTTGTAGTCCTCGGGCAGGGGCGCGGCGGTGAAGTGCATGGCCAGCGTCACGGACTGGCCCGGCGCGGCCGTCAGACCCGGCGTGCCCAGCCGATGCACCGTGGTGCCCTGGGCCCACGCCTCCGGGCTCAGCGCGAGGAGGAAGAACGCAAGCAGGACGCCGTACGAGAACTCAGACAGTTTCTGGAGCGATTTCATGGAGACCTTCCAGGGGTTCACTTGAACCGCCAGGCGCGGACGTAGTTGATTTCGAAGGAGTTGCCCTCGCCGGTGGGCGTGGTGCTGTCCGGCGTGCCGCTCGCGCTGCCGAACCACAGGTCCAGCATGATGTACATCGGATCAGCCATGCTGACGTTCACCGTCCAGAACGGCTGGCCGTCGAAGTAGAACGTCTGCCGCCCCGGCTCCCACTTCACCGCGTACCGGTGGAAACCCGCGGACAGGTCCACCGTCTGCAGCGTCTTGTGCCCGGCGCTGGGGTTGTCCCCGCCGTTGGGCCAGACCGTCGCGGCGAAGGCGACCGGGTGCAGGTTGGCGTCACCCCAGCCGGAGTTGGGGCCACCACCCGGGTAGGCTTCCATGATGTCGATCTCGGGGCGGCGATCGCCCGGGTGATTGAACAGCCAGAACGCCGGCCACACGCCGCGGCCGATGGGCAGCTTCGCCTCCATCTCGAAGAAGCCATACGTCTGGTAGTACTTCCCGTCCGTGTCGATGGTGCGGTTGAAGAAGCGCCCGCTCGCGTCGCGCTGCGGCCAGATCTTCAGCACGCCGTTCTTCACCGCGTAGTTGATGGTGGGGTTCGGGCTCTCGTACCAGACGTGGTTGTTCCACTTGCTGGTGTCGAAGCCGCTGTTGAACTCCTCGGAGAACGTCAGCACGTACTGGCTCGCGTCCTGGCCGTAGGGGCCGGAGGTGGTGGGGCCCGGGGGCGGCGTGGTGGGCGTGCCCACCGTCCACGTCTGGTTGGCCTCACCGGTGCAGTCCCAGAAGCTCCATCAGCACGCCGTCGCCCGTGGCGGTGGGGCCGCCCGTCACGTCCAGGCAGCGGCCGCTGGGGACGTGCACGAAGCGGTACTCACCCGCCGCGCCGATGGGCTGCATGCTCCAGAGCTGGCGGGGCAGGCCGTTGCAGTCCCACTGCTGGAGGCCCGTCAGGTTGGCGGTGCCGCCGTTGATGGTCTCCAGGCACTTGCCGCTGTGCCGCGCGATGAGCTGGTACTGCCCGCTGCCCACGTCCTTCAGCGTCCAGTCCTGGTTCGCCTGGCCGGTGCAGCTCCACTGGTCGATGCGGTCGCCATTGGCGAGGGCCGTCACGCCGCCGCGCACGTCCAGGCACTTGCCGGAGTGCTTCGCGACCAGCGGCTTCGCGGTGGACTGCGGCGGCGCGGTGGGCGCCGTCAGCGCCCAGGACTGGTTGGCCTCGCCGGTGCAGTCCCACAGCTCTGTCAGGACGCCGTCCCCGGTGGCGGTGGGGCCGCCCGTCACATCCAGGCAGCGCCCGCCGTTGACGGCGACGATTTCATAGCGGCCACTTCCCTTGCTGTTGAGCGTCCACAGCTGCCTCGGCTGGCCCGAACACGTCGCCTGCTGGATGCCCGCGCCGTTGCCGGTGGCGCCGTTGATGACCTCCACGCACTTGCCGCTGCTGGCGGCGGCGAGCTGGTACTGGCCTCCGCCCCGGTCCGTCAGCGTCCAGGCCTGATTGGCCTGGCCCGTGCAGCTCCACTGCTCGATGAGCGCGCCGTCCTGGGTGGCCGTCGGGCCGCCCCGGACGTCCAGGCACTTGTTCGAGTGCTGCGCGACAATGGTGGTGGTCGCCGCGAGCGCGGGGGAGGCCGCGAGAACCACGGCCAGGGCGCCTCCTCGCCACAACACTCTTCTGATTTCTTTCACGGGCAATCCTTTGCAGGGGGAAGGGGGGACTTCGCCCCACGCACTGGCAACCGCTGTGCCAGCATCCGCCACATTCCAGGAAAGCCCGAATGCCTTGAAATCCGCCTACTTACGGGGACGTGTCATTTCCTGACGGCTGACACGTGACGACACACCTGTGTCAGCTCACCGGCGCGCCTCGCCCCCGGAGCGGGCCGTGGCGGCCGGGCCCGGCGCGGCGGTGCGCCGCTCGTGCCGGGCCAGCCACGCGCGCACCTGGGCGAGCGAGTGCTGGCCAGACTCGCCCACGGACTCGAGCTCCGCGCGGGCCTGGTGGGCTCCGGCGAGCGCCTCCGCGCGGCGGCCCGTGGCATACCGCCCCCGGGCCAGGGCGAAGCGCGCCTCGGCGATGTCCTGGGCCGTGGCGGGAATGGACTCCAGCAGCGTCAGGGCCTCCTCGAAGAGGGCCACGGCCTCGGGGCCGTGCCCGCGTGCCAGGTGCACCTCGGCCATGCCGCGCAGGGGCGCGGCCATGGTGGAGATCTTCTCCCGCCCCAGCGCCTGGTAGATGCGCAGGGCGCGCGCGTAGTCGTCCCACGCCTCCGGGAGCCGGCCCAGCGCGCGGTACACCTCGCCCCGCTCCGCGAGCGAGTACGCGACGTCGTCGTGCCGCTCGCCAAAGGCCTTCAGGCGCAAGTCCAGCGCACGCTGATGCCATGCCAGGGCCTCATGGCCGCGGCCGAGGCGGTGCAGCACGATGGCGATGTTGCAGACGGCCAGGGCGACGCTCAGGTGCTCCTTGCCCAGCGACTTCTCCTTGATGGCCAGGGAGCGCTGGAAGTAGCGGAGCGCCTCCTGGTTGTCGTGCTGGAGGAAGGCGAGCACGCCCAGGCCGTTGAGCGCGGTGCCCGTCTCCGGGTGCTCCGGCCCCTGGACGCGCTCGCGGATGGAGAGGGTGCGCAAGAGCAGCGGGCGGGACTCCTCCAGGCGGCCCAGCTCCGTGAGGATGACGGCGGCGTTGTTGGCGGAGGAGGCGACCTCCGGGTGGTCGGGCCCCAGGGCCCGCTCGCGCAGGCCGAGGGCCCGCTGGGTGAGGGCGAGCGCCGTGGGCAGCTCGTCCATCTGCCGGACGGTGGCGCCCAGCACGTGCAGCGAGGCCCCCACCTCCGGGTGCTCCGGGCCGAGCAACCTCTCGCGCAGCGCCAGGGCGCGCTCGGACGTCTTGCGCGCCTCGGCCAGCCGCGTCTGTCCGAGCTGGACGACGGCCATCGTGTTCAGCGTGAGGGCCAGGTCCACATGCTCGGGGCCGAGCTCCTTCTCCTGCAGGGCCAGCGTGTGCTCCAGGTACCGCAGCGCCTCCACGGGCTTGCCCGCGCGCCAGGAGAGCTGGCCCAGGAACATGGACAGCGCCATCTCCTGCCGGGCCGGCCTTCCGAGCGACTCGAGCACCGCGTCCGCGTGGCGCGCGTAGCGCTGTCCGTCCTCGACGCGCCCCTGCTGCACGCCCACCGCGTTGATGAGGTGGATCCACGCCCACGCCTCGAGCTTCCCGCTGCCGCGAGCGCGCGGCCGCGAGCAGAGCCTCGTCGAGGCTCTTCTCCGCCGCCCGGGCATCGCCTCCCGCGCTCCACAGCACGCCGAGCCACAGCAGGGCCTCCGCCTGGAGCGGGGAGCCCGGCGCGGCCCGCTCCGCGGCGTCCTTCGCCAGGGCGATGCCCTGGGTGTAGCGGCCCGCGGCGCGCAGCACCCGCGCCCGCGCCACCTGGGCCCACAGCGTGGGGGCGGAGTCCCCGGGCTCCTGCACCGCGGCGGGGGCCCCTGCCGCGCCGGGGCCGCACTGCGTGACGGGGCTCAGCGACTGCACGGCCTGCATCACCTTGCCCGCCACCTCGTCGTCCGCCTGGGCGAGCAGGTCCCCCAGCGCGCGCAACTCGTCACGCCGCCGCTGCAGGCAGGTGTCGCGCAGGTGGTAGTCCGCCTCCGGCTGCGTGGCGCGCACGCGCGTGGCCTCACAGTTGTCCCGGGTCTGCGCGGCCCAGGCCCGGGCATAGGTGTCCAGCAGGGGCCCGGCGCGCTTCCAGGCCTCCAGCGCGAAGGGGCGCCCGAGGGCCGTGAAGGCCCGGGCCGCCGCGTCCCTGCGCGCGCCGTCCCACAGGCCCGCGAGGCTCGCGGACTCGGCGCACCTGCGCTCCTCGCGCCAGCGCTTGTAGGGGAAGAGGCCCACGCCGGTGAGCACCGCCAGCGCGAGGGCCCCGAGGCCCAGCCGGCGCGCGTGCGTGGCGCTCGCGTCCCGCGTCAACTCCTGCAGCAGCGCGTCCAGGGAGGGGTAGCGCTCGCGCGGCTCCAGGGACAGGCCGCGCCGCAGCACCCGCCGCACGCGGGCGGGGATGCGGAGCGCGCTGGAGGGGGCGGGCGGCCTGCGCCCGTGGAGCGCCTCGTACAGCGCGACGCAGAAGGAGAACTGGTCGGCGCGTGCGTCCGCGGGGCGGCCCGCCAGCACCTCCGGCGCCTGGTAGCCGCGCGTGCCCACCACGGGAGCGCCGCCCGCGCCTTCGCGCTCCGCCTCGGCGTGGAGGAGCGCGAGCCCGAAGTCGGTGACGCGCGCGCGGCCGTCCCCGCCGAGCAGGACGTTGTCGGGCTTGAAGTCGCGGTGGACGAGCCCCGCGGCGTGCGCGGCCGCCAGCCCCCGCCCCGCCTGGAGGAAGACCTGCACCGTGTCGCGCCAGGCGCGGGGGCCGTCCTTCAGCCAGTCGCGCAGCGTGCCGCCGTCGACGAACTCCATGGCCAGGAACACCTGGTCCCGGAGGTAGCTGCCGGCGTCGTGCACGGAGACGACATTCGGGTGGGAGAGCCGCGCGAGCGCCTGCGCCTCCTGGAGCAGCCGCTGCTGCCGGGCCGCCCCGGGCACGTCCGCGTCCGTGCGCACGAGCTTGAGGGCCACCTTGCGGTCGAGCTTCGGGTCATACGCCGCGTACACCACGCCCATGCCGCCGGAGCCCACCGGCTCCAGCACGACGTAGCGCCCCACGCTCGTGCCCCGCATCAGCGGGCGCGACACGGGCCGGAGTCCCTCCCCCGTGGCCGCCGAGACGTCATCCGCCGTCGCGGCGCCCGGGCCCGGGCCGAGGAGCCGGCACCGCGCGCAGCCCTCGCGATGCGACGCGAGCTCGCGCAGCGTCCGTGCCGGCAGCGTGCCAAGGCTCCAGGCCCGCCATGTCTCCAGGTCCGGGCAGTCCATGCGTCCCCTCCTCAGGGAGTTCCACCCCCGGAGGCTGACACGGAAGCATCGTCCCGCGACAGCCCTGCCCGGCCCCGCTCCGGGAATGGGGCCGGGCGGGTGGCCTGCATGTCACTGGCGGGGCCCGAGCCGCCTGTGCCAGCCTCCGCGGGATGCGAACGGGTCTGGAGACACAGGAGGACAGCCAGCTGGAGCCGGCCGCGCCGGAGCCGCCCCGGCCCGGGCTCGTCTTCGTCTTCTCCGGCGGCGCGCCGCTGTTCCGCCCCGTCCCCCTCACCCGCGGCCGCCGGGTGCTGGGGCGCGAGGGCGCGGGCGAGCTGCCGCTGCCGGACGAGCGCCTGTCCCGCCAGCACGCGGAGGTGTGCCGCGAGGGCCCGCACTGGCACGTCGAGGACCTGGGCAGCCGCAACGGGACGTTCGTGGACGGCGAGCAGGTAACGGGCCGCCGCACCTTCACCCACCCCCGCGTGCTGCGGCTGGGCAACACGCTGGCCCTCTTCCGGGACGACGTGCGCCCCCTGGCCGGCGCGGACGTCGTCCGCGGTCCGGACGTGGTGCGGGGCCCCATGTTCCACGGGGTGCTGGAGCAGGTGGCCCCGGCCGCCCTGGCCGGAGAGACGCTGCTCATCACCGGAGAGAGCGGCACGGGCAAGGAGCTGGCCGCGCGCGCCTACCACCAGTCCGGCCCCAACGCGCGAGGGCGCTTCGTCGCCATCAACTGCGCCGCCGTCCCCGCCAGCGTCGCCGAGCGGCTGCTCTTCGGTTCGCGGCGCGGCGCGTACTCGGGCGCGGAGGCGGACACGGAGGGCTACGTGCAGGCCGCGGACCGGGGCGTCCTCTTCCTCGACGAGGTGGCGGAGCTGTCACCCGAGGTCCAGGCCAAGCTGCTGCGCGTGCTGGAGACGCGCGAGGTGCTGGCGCTGGGGGCCTCGCGGGCGCAGCCGGTGGACGTGCGGGTGTGCTCGGCCACGCACCGGGACTTGCGCGCCGCGGTGGCCGCCGGCCAGTTCCGCGCGGACCTCTACCACCGGCTGGCCCAGGCCCGCGTGCGCCTGCCGCCCCTGCGCGAGCGGCTGGAGGAGGTGCCATGGCTGCTCGCGCATGCGCTCCGGGACGCCCCCATGCCCGCCCTCCACGCCACCTTCGTCGAGGCCTGCCTGTTCCGCCCCTGGCCCGGCAACGTGCGCGAGCTGCTCGGGGAGGCCCGGCGCGCGGCACGCGAGGCCACCGCCTCCGGCACCCGCTCCCTGCGCGCGGAGCACCTGGACGCGGAGGCGGGCCTGCCGCTGGAAGGCCCCACCGAGGCCGCGGCCGCCTCCCCTGCCCCGGCGGCTCCGGACCGCGCGACGCTGGAGGCCACGCTGGCCGCGCACGGCGGCAACGTCAGCGCGGCGGCGCGCGCGCTGGGGCTGCACCGGACGCAGGTGTACCGGCTGATGCAGCGCTGGGGCCTGGACACTCCGTAGACAGCGGTCTTGGGTCCACCTCTCAGCAGCCTGCGCTCAGTACGGGTAGAGCTCCGCTGCCGCCTGCGCGTCGCAGGACGTGAGGGCGGCCGCACACTGCGGGGGGTTCGTGTACATGATGGAGTTGCAATCCGTGTGGTGGCCGATGCCGAGGGTGTGCCCGATCTCGTGGAGCGTGAGGGTCTTCGCGTGGTGCGCGCCCGTGTAATAGGTGTTGTTCAACTTCAAGTTGCTTCCGGTCATGCAGGAGCCTGACCAGGAATTCGTCCCGTACGCGTGCCAGCCGGTGTAGCCGTAGTAGCTCTCGTGCACCGTGACGTCCGAGGTGCCGCTGGAACGCCAGGAGAGAGACAAGCTGTTCGGGACGCCCGTGTTCATCCACGCGGTCAAGGCGTCGCCAACAGGCCACCGCGTACTCGTGTAGTCCGTGTAGGTGACGGTCGTGGGCTTGCGGCACCACTTGTAGCCCAAGAACTTCACCCCGCACCAGGCTTGGGCGGTCACCCCGTCGGAGCCCGCCTTCAACACGGTCTCCTCGCGCGTGTCGGGACCCAGGTACTGCACGGCCTGCGCGCGGGCCTCCACCCGGTCGAGCAGCGCGGCGGCCGGCTCGCCCTGCACGCGGTCCTCCTTCACCCGCATGCGGCCCAGCGGTCCGCCCGTCACGGAGTAGAGGCCCATCGTGGAGCTCGCCGCCAGCGTCCCGGAGCCTCCCTGCGGCGTGAGGAAGAAGATCGCCTGCTCGCCCACCTTCGGCAGCGGGTTGTCCCGCGGCTCCAGCGTGCATCCGTCGGAGAGCAGACCGCCGGGGAACATGATGTCCACCGTGGCGCCCTGCGCGAGCGCCCCACCCGAGGCACTCTCGAGGCCCAGCGAGGAGCGCGCCAGGCCGTTGATCCGCACGGTCGCGATGGTCACCGGAAGGTCGCTGTAGATGCCGCTCGCCTCTCCAGTGGGCTGCCCCTCCACCTTGGACTGCGCGTAGGCGCGCATGACGTCGAAGCGCGTGGACTCCACCCGACCACCGATGATCAACGCCGAGTGGTCGGTCAGGTCCTCGATTGAGCCCTCATGGCGCACCCAGTCCATCTCGAGCGTGTGCGTCGTTCCGTCGGCGTGCGCGTGGGTGGGCAGCGGCGTCCCGGGCACCCACGCCTTCACCTCAGCGTCCCGCGGAGTGGACTTGCTCGACTCATCGACCTCAGCGCTGGTGCAACCCACCACGCTGAAGAGCGCCAGAGGAACAACCCAGGAACGCGCCTGCTTCTTCGTCACAATCATCTCCTTGGGCAAACGCCGGAGTCCGGCGCCCGCGTCGATGGGAACAACAAACGCATCACCTCAAGGACGAAAAACCGCGGCGCGTGTCCCATGCGGAGCCGAAAAAGTGACTTCGCAAAGGCCTCGCCGACTCGACTTCGCAGCGCCCGAGCCAGCCCCAGCCGAGTCATCCCAGGGGCCGCCGGAGGTGAACCCTCGCCGCTTGCCGCGGGTTTGCCGCTGGCCTCCTGGCCCCGGAAAGACGAAGGGCGCGGACCCGAGGATTTCTCCAAGGATTCCGCGCCCTTCTAATGGTCGGGGAGACAGGATTTGAACCTGCGACCCCTTGGTCCCGAACCAAGGCCGGGGAGCGTCCAGGCGTTACCAGCGGTTCACAACCCTACGTAAATACTCGGGTTTCTGAAGCCGGGTCTGTCCAGCCGTCCCATCCAGTACGCGCGGGCACCAAGGATTTTGCTGCTACCTTGCTGCTGCACCCTACCCCGGTGCCCCCCAGGTCCAGCGAGCCGGAGCGATTGCTGACCGTCCGGGAGGTCGCGGAGCGGTTGGGGGTGTGCCGGGCCACAGTGTACCGGCTGTGCGCTCAGGGCACATTACCCCACATCCGCATCTCCAACGCGGTGCGTGTCGAGGCCCAAGCCCTGGAGAGATTCCTCCGAGAACGTGCGCTACAGGAGTGAATGTCGGAATCTAGCCACCAATCACCTACCCTCTGCTTCAGCTCCCGGTCGAGGCGCCCTGGCGCACCCGTCAGCAGCCCTCCCATGCTCCCTCCCTGTTCCAGCACTCCACCCGCAGCAGGGCCCCCATCCCGCCATACGCCTGATAGCTGGTCTCACCGCGACCCTGTTTCAGGACAGCGCGTTGTCTAGTGGAGTGTCCGACAAGTTTTTCAACATAGTCAGGACAGGTGCCGGTCCACCCACGAACGCATCTTGGCGCGAGTCCAGGACCAGGTGAAGGGGTGGGCGTAGAGGCGGTTGTACTCGGGCCAGCTGGCGTCGAGGTGCTTGATGAGCTCGTCACGGCTGGCCCAGTCCCCTCGTTGCAGGTAGCGCTCGGTGAAAGCGCGAAGCAGCAACTCCGCCTGATTGAGCCAGGAGGCATGAGCTGGAGTGAAAATCACCCGGACGTGCGGGTAGTGGGTGCGAAGGAAGTCGAGCGTCTGCCTGGCGGTGTGACTGGAGCCGTTGTCCCAGATGAGGTGGATGCGCCTGGCGTCGCGATGGTCCCCAAGGAGTTGCGGCAGTACGGCTCGCAAGCAGTCCCCGTTGTTTCTCTCCAGGTCCCAGCTGCGCATGCGGCCGGAGTGCACTACCAGCTTGGCCAGGAGGTTCACCGTACCGTGCCGCTTGTACTCGAACTCCCGGTGCTCGATGAGGCCGGGCTGCATGGACCGCACGGGCTGGTCGCCGTGCAGCACCTGGATGTTGGGCTTCTCGTCCACGCACAACACCACTTCGCCCTTCTGGGCCAACTGCTGCGCTTGCTCATAGCACCACAGCACCTGGGCCGCTTTGTGACGGAAAGTGTCGTCCAGGGTGGGTGTCTTCCAGTAACGCGTGCGGTGCGGCTGCAAGTCAGCGTCGTGCAGGATGAGCGCCACCGTGGAGTGAGAGATGGTGGGCGCAATGCCACGCTGACGTGCCACCAGGGCCAGGCTCCGGGTGGACCAGTGCGTCATCTCCAAACCGACGCCCGCCGGCTCACAACATGCCAACTGCTCCACCTCCACTCGCTGCAGGGGGGGAAAGCTCCCGCGGACGGCCGGAGCGGGGTGCATCCAGCACCACATCGACACCGTATGCTTCGTAGCGACGACACAAGTTCCAAATGGTGGTGCGCTCCAGTTCGAGTCTGTCGGCCAGCTCCGACACGACGATGTCCGGGGCGGTCATGGCCAGCAGGATGCGCGCTCGACGCGCGACGCGCTGCTCGGTACGTCCGTCCTCCACCAGCGTCTTGAGGTAGGCCACTTCCCCAGGCGAAAGGTGGAGGAGATGCGGCGGTCGTCTCCTCATCCACCCAACTTACCCGGTCTCTTCGTCCACCCAACCTACCCGCTGGCCCGATTATGTTGAAAAACTTGTCGGACACTCCACTAGTGGAGTGTATTGCAAATCCTTGGACATAGTCCTGGGGCCGGTGCCGTTCCCCAAGCGGGGCTCCGGACATAGGCCCTCGGCGACTATGTCCAAAAACTTCGCGGACACTCCACTAGCGCACTGTTGAACAGCCTGCCCGATGACGGGTGCGGGACAGAGACGACATTTACGCCGGATGGCAGCCCACAGGCCACAACCGCAGCACGAGCCTCATCTCCAAGCGTTACGATTTTCCGGTAGCGTCCGGAATTGATAGTCCCCTGAAGCCAATGACGGCACTGCACCAGCGCCACTGCGTCGGGGGGATTGTCGCGGGGCGGCTTTCCATCCGGGCTACTCGGTGGCTTGCCCGGATAGCAGAGTACCGCGTTGGTGATGTCGTAGTCTTGCCGGTTCTTTCCGATCCTGAGCCACGACTTCCGTAGCCGGTGGGCCGCCGACTGAGGGTTAGGCGAAATCAATGGGTGGCCGTCCTCCCATTCATCGACGCCAGGCGCCCGGGCGACAATCAGGACGTCTGAGCCGCGCTGCTCGATGGCGAGCGGCTGATGGGCACGTGTGGTCGGGGGCAGGGCCAGGGGCCCACCGGGATGGTACGGACACTGCCGGCAGATGGTGCTGTTGTAAGTCGGCATCGTCATGTGTGTCATGTGTTCCTGCTGCTCCTCAAATGGGGGGCAGAGCCGAAGCCGGAAGAGGCGAGCCGGCCGTTAGAGGCAACGGCGAGGGTGGAGCAGAACTCCAGCGCGGGCCTGCTGTAGCAATGTAGCAAGGCACGTCGCAGCGGCCCTGGCGGCCCTGGAAGGGGGCAATCCGGTGCGGGCCGCGACCCTCCTGCGCCTCCAGCGCTCGTAAGCATCCAACCACACGAACAGGCAAGGGACGAGGGGGGTGCCCATCCTGCAATGCGAAGCGGGCATGCGACGGCGGCGCATCTGACGAAGCAGGTGCTGCCGTACGTGCCCTATCGTCAGTGGACGCTGTCCTTTCCTCACCGAGTACGGTGGGTGCTGCTCAAGGACGTGGGACTCGTCTCGGACGTCCTCACCCTCTTCCTGCGCGCGGTGTTCGCCCTGCAGCGCCGGAGGGCACGGCGGCAGGGCCTGCGTGGCGGGCAGGTTGGGGCCGTGTCGTTCATCCAGTTCTTCGGCTCGGCGTTGCAAGTGACGCCGCACTTCCACTCGCTGGTTCCGGATGGCGTCTTCGTGCCACGAGAGGGCGGAGTGTGCTTCGAGCCGTTGCCCCCGCCCACGCAAGCAGAGGTGGAGCGGCTGCTGAGGGTGGTGCGCCACCGGGTGCTACGCCTGCTGGAGAAAAGAGGGGCCCTCCCCGCTCAAGGGCCCGAGGACGCGCGGCAGGCCTACCAGGCACACTCGCTGCGGCAGCGGCTGCGCTGGACGGAGTTGGACGTCCGGCCCCCTCCCAGAAAGCAGCCCCGGTGCGCCTTCCTGGAGGGATTCTCCCTGCATGCCAACACGCACCTTCACGCGAACGACTGGCAGGGGCTGGAGCGGCTGTGCCCCTACGGGGCACGCGGTGCGCTGGCGCTGGAGCGTTTGTCACGAGCGGAGGATGGCCGCATCGCTTACCGAATGAAGCGCCCGCTGCCCGACGGCACCACGCACCTGCTCTTCACCGAGCTGGAATTCTTACGGCGTGTGGCGTCCCTGGTGCCTCCGCCTCGGGCAAACCTCACGAGGTTTCACGGCGTCTTCGCTCCAGGCGCACACCTGCGGCCATTTCTGGTCCCCCAAGCAGGTGAGGAGGAGACGAGGCAAGGTGCTAGGCCACGGCATCGAGGCGAACGGCACCTTCTACCGTTGCGCCCATTGCGCCCAAGCCGACGGAGCGCGCTCCGTCGTCGACAACGAGGATCACGCCCCCGTACAGTAGGCGGAGAGGCGGGGACCTCTCGCCCCGTCACGACGCACGACGGTGCGGAGGGGCGAATGATCCGGGAAGCCGTGGAGCAATTCCGTACGCGTGCCGTGGAACTGTCCCGACACGTGGGGGGTCCCCATCACGTCACGTTCGAGCCGCTCTGGGAAGCCGTCTCGCGGGAGCCCCCGATCCCACTGGAGGTGGAGGGGCTCACGGAGGTCCGTGAGGCGCTTCGTGGACTCGAGCCACTCCCGAGGCTGCTCTCCTGCCTGCTCCTGCTCCGATGGCTGGGTGGAGCGCCTGGAGCCGCGAGCTGGCCGGCGACGTTCACGCGTGATGCGGCCACTGCGATCTACGATCTGGGCCGCGCGGAGCTGTTCCCGTTCCGGATCTTCATCCTCGATGGACTGCTCTCGACGGTGACCCATCCCGTCGAGGGGGCCGAGTTGCTCTTCCTGCGCGGCAATACGGCGCTGCAGCTCTCCTCCTGGGATGCCACCTGGCACGAGCACGCGGTCCGGGATCTTCGCGCCGCCGCCGAACTGGGCCGGAGCCTGGGCCATGTCCTCACCGAAGTGCAGGCGGAAGGTGCCCTGGTGCGTGCCGCGCTCGTGCGGAGGATGGGCGGTCCACCCGCGTCCCTGGAGGAACTCGAGCAGAAGGTGGCCGCCCTCTCCTCTCTCCTGCCTCGCGCGGAGCCCATCGACCTGGCCTCGGACATCCACGAGCTGCTCGCCGACCTGGAGGCGCTGCGCGCCCAGCAGGGACAACCGCAGGCGGGAAGACGCGCCATCCAACACGCCCGTCGGGCGCTCGAGGACGCACGGAGCCCCAGGCTGAAGACCGCTCGCCTGGCCACGCTCGCGCAGATGTTGCTCCTTCATGGCACTCCCGATGAGGCCCCGGAGGCCATGCGCCTGGCCCGTGAGTCCGTCGGCACCCTGCCCGCGGAGGCCGGTCCCCTCCTGGCCGTTGCGCCCTTGATGGGCCTGGGCCTGGTGCTCCTCCGCTCCAACATGGCCGCCGAGGCCGTCCAGCACCTGGAGCATGCCCTGGCGTTGCAAGCGCGCCAGCAGCCCAGCGCCAACCGCGACCTCTGCCGCATCCATCTGGCGCAGGCGTATCTCGCCCTGGCACGTCCCTCCGATGCCGCCCACCAGCTCGAGCTCGGCCTGCGAGACGCGCGCGCCATCGGAGATCTCGCCTCCGTGCTCGATGCCACCCGGCTCCTCGTGGAACTGGACTGGAAGGGGGGACGTGACGAGCTCGCGGAGGCGCGGCTGCGCGAGGCCGAGGCACTGCTCGAGGGAACCGCTGGACAGACGCTCCTGGCCCTGGAGCGGCTCCGCCCCCGACGTCATGGGGAAGTGCCCTCCGCCGAGCTCCTCCAGCTTCTTCGTGACCGCCTCTCGGGCCGGGTCCGCTCGAACGCCGTGGCCGATGAGCTCTTCCAGGGCGTGGTGGCGAACCATGCCACGGAGTTGCCTGGGGACCTCCGCCGCCAGCTCCTCGACGAGGGAGCGCGGCTCGTCGTCCACCCGTCCATCCGGGCCCGGCTGCTCGCCGCGGAGGGACGAGCGGTGGAGGCGGTCGGGCTCCTGCGCGACCTCCTCTCCCAGAGCACCGAGCCCCGGGAGCGGCTCCAGGCCGCAGCACTGCTCCTGGTGTTCCTCCCACGGCAGGCGGATGAGGAACGGCTGCGTTGCTGCGACGTGGTCGAGGAGCTGCTCGAAGGCCCCTTGGATCATGCGGCGACGCGCTACGATCTGGCCGCCGCGTTGACCATGTGCTCGCAGGATCGGCCCGAGTTGATCGAGCGCGCCATGCGCCACGCCGATCGGGCCGCGCCTCAGCTCGAGGGCGACCCGGGTACTCGCGAGGTCACGACACGGCTCCGGGCGAAGCTCCGGTTCAACCAGATCGTGTTGGGAGTCGGTGGTTCCTCGGTGGCGTTGGCCGGGCAGGCCACGTGGTTCGAGAACCGGCTGTCCCTGCCCGGGCCCGAGCTCGCGGAGCTCCGGTGTGATGTGGCGCGGGGCCTGCTCGCGTCTGGTCCGCTCGCGCACCCGGAGGCGCTCTCCGTGGCCGAGCGGCTGCTCGGGCTCGTTCCACCCGACGGCGATGCACCCGGGCTGCTCGCGAGGTTGCGCTGGATTCGCGCGCGCATCGCATCGCCGGAAGCGTCCACGCAGTCACTCCCACCGCCCACGCTCCGAGGTCCATTCGACGAAGTCCCCGCGTGGGCCATCTCCCTCGTGCAGGGCACCGCGCCCCAGGGGCTCACCGCCCCCGAGAGCCGAGGGTTCGATGCCGTATTCGTCATCGCCCGCGTAAGGCCCGACAGGGCCGAGGCGGTGTTGATCTGGCTCACCGGACTGGACGCCAGCGAGGAAGTCCTCGAGGCCATTGCCTCCGTGGCCGGGAGTGCACCACGGGCGTCGGTCCAGCCGCTGATGGATCTGGTGGAGAAGATGGCCGGGCGGAACACCACCTTTCCGCTGCTGCACCTGCGGGTCCTGCTCTACCACCACTCGCTCGAATGGGGAGAGGGCTCCCGCTACCAGCGGGCCGCGGATGCGCTGCTCGCGGCCGCGCGGACTCCCGAGGAGCGCATCGAGGCGCTGGTGCAGAAGGGCATCGAGCGCATGAATGCCTTCCGCGCGCATCCTCATGATGATGAACAAGGCCGCGCGGTGACGCGGGCCGCGCGTGACGCCATGGCGGTGGCGCTCGATGAGGCGCGCCGCCTCCAGTTCGATCGGAAGGAGTTGTTCTCCCTGCTGGTGTTTGCGGGCAATGCCTTCCGGACCGGAGTGGAACCGGACGTCGCGCGGGCCCTGGCGCTGTACGAGGAGGCGGAGAGATTTGGGGCTCCATCGCCCTGGGAGGAGGCCCGCCTGGGACGGGTACTCGCGGAGACCCTGCTCGAACGGGGTGGGTCCGGAGATGCCCGGCGGGCCCTGGAATGGGTAGAGCGTTCGCTGAAGGTCCGCAAGGAGGGCTACCTGCGCGTCGAGTCGTTGCTCACGGCGGCGCGCGCGGAGCTGTTGGTGGCGGAGGGCAGTGAGCCCGTCCGCCTGCGCAGGTCGCTCGAACGGCTCGATGAAGCCGAGCGGATCGCGGAGAAGCACCAACTGCGGGACATCACCCACAAGCAGGTCATCGTGCTCGCGAAGCTCGTCCGCTGCAGTCCCGGGGAGACCGCCTTGAAACGGCGTCTGGAGGAGCTCGCCCGGCGCCACCCGGAGTTCGCGGAAGACATCGAGCGCGCCATGCACGGCGTCGAGGGCCCGCTCCCCCGGGACATGATGGAGGACATTGGACATGCGATGAGCCATCCCGCGCTTCGACGCCTCACCGAGGCCATCGGTCCCCTCTCCCCCCGTGACCTGAAGATGATGGAGGAGATGGGCCGCCGGTTGAACGCCGATCCCGCCACGATGCGCAGGCTCCTCGAGCAGTACGCGAAAGAGGATCGCTCCCCGCAGGCACTCCGCAAGCACGCCGATCGGTTCATCCAGGTCCAGGATCCACAGGAGCGTCCCGGGGCCGCGGTGGGGCGGGCCCGCCTCCTGGCGCATGTCGTGGAAGACGGACTGGCCCGTGCGGAGGAAGTGCGCACCGCCGCCGAGGAAGCCGAGCAGCTCGCGCGGCAGGTCAAGGACCCGCAGGTCCGAGGGAGGCTCCTGGTCGAGCTGGCCCCGGTCTGGGCGCCCCGGGATCATGCGCGTCACCCCGTCCGGGATTTCCGCCGGGCCGCGGAGATGGCCCGTGAGGTCAGGGAAGCAGCCGCTGCGGGGAGCGAGACCTCCCGCCTCGCCCTGCAGATCCTGGCACGGGCGACCCACTACCGCACGGATGGGGACATCGCGGCGCACTGGCGGGAAGCCGAGCAGCTCTACGAGCAGTGCGTGGCGGAGTACGAAGCCGCGGGCCTGCTCGACGTGGCGGCCAATGCCCGAAGCAACCTCGAGGAGCTCCGGACCGCGCGCCGGGGTGGAGATCAAGAGGCGTCCATGCGCGACGGCCTCGCTGCGGCCAGGGAACGGGTGGCACGCGCCGGCTCTCCAGAGCAGGAAGCCAGTGCCCGGCTGAATCTGGCTGTCACCCTGACCATCCAAGGGGCCCAGATTCCCGGTGAACGGGGGCGGGCGATGCTCACCGAGGCCCGGACCGAGTTCGAGCGCATCGACAGATCCCTCCTGTCGCGCTCCGACAAGGAAGCCGCCGACAACTACGGAACCATCTGCCGCGCCGATCTCGCCGAGCTCAGGGGCCAGAGGCAGGAGGCCATCGAGCTGTGGCGTGCACGGCTGGACTCGCTCGCCCCGGACGCTCCCGACCTGGACAGGGCCTATACCCTCCACAACCTCGCGGACATGTTGATGCGGCCCGGCTCGTTCCTGCCCCAGGTGCTGGAGGGGTTGGACCTCTCGGAACGCTCGCTCCAGGTCCGCACTCTCGCGGAGTATCCCCAGCACCATTGGGAGACCTGCGAGAACATCGGCAGGACGGCCGCTGGATTGCTCGCCCCCCCCCGGAAGGAATCTCCTGGGATCCTCCCTTCGCCCGGGCGCTGTGGGCACGAGGCAGGACGGCCTTGAAGTCGGCGCTCAAGGCCGCCAGGCGTATCGGCAGTCACGATCGGCTCATGCAGTCCGCGAGTCACCTGCTCTCCCTGTCCCGGCTGGCGCCCTCGGTGACCGAGCTCGAGGAGTCGGCGGAGGAGGCCTGGAAGACCATCGACGAGGCCCGGCCGTACCTGCTGCTCGAGGAACGGGCCGGTGAGGTGGAAGCGACGCTCGGTGCCGAGGTGGCCGCTACCCTGGCGGTCCGCCTGGCCGATACCGGGCTGGTGGGACTCTCGGAAGGCAGTGGCTTCGTGCTCTCGGGCGAGCGGGCGGAGCGGGTCCTGCGCTGGATGGTGCGTGCGACGGGCGCGGCCCAGCGCCGCCTCGCCGGCCGGATGGCTCGTCCGGAAGGAGTCCCCTACCCCACGTGGGGCACATGGCTCTCCGCGGTCCGCGCGGGCGACGCGCGGGCCATCGGACGCGCGTTGGATGCCATCCGCCAGGGCTCGTCCTCCTTCCTCCGCGGTGAGCCCGAGCTCGAGGGCACCTGGAGATGGCTCCGCGAGCGTCCGGGCTCCGCCACCCTCGCTGTGATGCAGACCTCCCGGGGGATGCTCGCCGCGATCCTCGAACATGACGGCAAGCCCCGGGTGCTCGTGGCGGAGCTGAAGGTCCCACCGCCTCCCCGTGAGGAAGACGCGGTGTCCCGGAGCGTGACCGTGGATGGGCCCGGCGAGGCCTACCGTGCGTTGCTGGCCTGGGCGGAGGCGGGCATCGTCGCGCCCCTGCGGCGTCTGCTGTCGTCGGAGAGCCCCGCGCAACTGCTGTGGATCCCCACGGGGGCGTTGCGGATGCTGGCTCCCGGGGACCTGTGGCCTTCGGTTCCCGTCACGTGCGCGGCGAGAATGGACCTGGAGACGCGGCCCGCGCTGGAGCGCCCCCGAAGCACCTTCCTGGCGGTGGCCGATCCCGGGCGGGGGACCCCGGCGCCACATGGTGAGCTTCCCCGGGGCCATCGAGGCGGGAGCACAACTGGCCCGGCTGCTCCCCGAGGCCATGCGGCCCCTGCGCGTTCGTATGAGCCGCGGGGCCGTCTGGGGTAAGGCGCTCGGAACCTCATGCCCGGAGCTGGTCGAGGGCCCCGCCTCGCCCGACGACATCCTGCGCGAGATGGCGGACGCCGATGTCGTCGTGTTGCTGTGTCATGGCGAGGTGGACGGGCCCCGGCAGGCCCGGCTGATGCTGCTCGACAGCTCCGGGACGCTGGTGCCCCTGGAGATGGAGCAGGTCGCCGAGGACCCGAGGCGTGTGGCGGGAGCCACCGTCATCCTCCTCTCGTGCGAGACGGGACGGGTGGGCGATTGGCTCCATCAGGCGGCGGGACTGTCGGGCACGCTGCTGGCGTGCGGAGCCCGGAATGTCGTGGCGCCCTTGTGGCCCGTGCGGATGGATCCCGCCATCGCAGTCGGTGAGGCCGTCCTCGCGGCCCTCGCCGCACGCGAGGATGTCTCCGTGGCCCTGCGGCGGCTGAGCCCACCGGAGGGCGGAGCCACGCTGGGCCGGGTGGATCCACGGCAGCGGGCCCAGGAGCGCGCCTGGTCCGTCAAGGCGTTCGTCCAGTGGACGGGGTGAGGAGCACCGTCGCCAGCCGCGTCTCAGTGGACGAGGCGGTCTCCTCCAGGAGCCGCTCCAACTCCACCGTCTCGGGCAGCATGGGGGCCGCGATGGCCATGACGAGCGCGGTGGCGTCCTCCCCCTGGAGCCGCCACACCATCTGCTCGAGCCGCCAGCCATTTCCGTGACGAACATAGTCCGTGCCCTCGTGCAGGAGCGCACCCGCCGGATTCTCCGCATCGATGATGAAGAGCCGGAGCCCCCATCCAGCGGGGCAGTGCCCTTCCGCGACGACGAAGAACCCGGGGACGCCCTTTCCGAGTACGGCCTCGGGCTCCAGCGCCCCCGTGATGGCGAGCCCTTCCAGCGCGTGGTGGACGCGTGCCGTCCAGGACTCCAGCGACTCCCGCCACGCCTGGAGGAATCCTGGGAGCGGAGGAGCCGTGGCCGCCGTGATGACGGTGTCCCAGAACCGCCGGGCAGCGGGCCCCGAGACCTCCTGGCGATCACGCGCCCACGACTCGAAGCCGGCCAGCGAGGACCGCCACCACCGGGTGAGGCGCGACAGCTCGCCGAGG
Source organism: Archangium gephyra (assembly GCF_049060025.1). Lineage (GTDB taxonomy): Bacteria > Myxococcota > Myxococcia > Myxococcales > Myxococcaceae > Archangium > Archangium gephyra_A. The sequence continues at coordinate 8,723,510 of NZ_JBMEQQ010000002.1, read as the reverse complement.
AGGTGCCCGAGCTGCTCGTCGAATCCGAGCACCTCGGCCACCACCAGGAGATCCTCCAACGCCAGCAATGCGTCCTGGGTCTCCTCGGACTGCGCGCCCGCGAGCGAGGACTCGAGGTGAGCCAGGAGCGGCTCGACGCGGAGGCGTCCCTTCAACAGCCGCACGGCGTCCGGGCGATGCCGTGCCAGCGATTGCTCGGCGGCCTGGAGCGGCAGGGCCACCTCCGGCTCCCGGGCCACGAGCCCCCGGGCATGACCGATGGCGCGGATCCACGCCCACGCCTCCCTCGTTCGCGAAGGAGGCTGCCCGCGGGGTTCCTCGATCTCGCGGAGGACCTCCGCCTTCCATGCATCCTGTTCGGACATTGTGTTGACCAACGTGTTGACCAACCTGCTCCAGCGGCTACGGGCTTCCTGGTAATAGTCTTCATCCCGAGGTTCCGAACCATCGCCGCCGGACAGGTCGGCGGGCAGATCGGGACGGAAGGCCGTCACGACGGACACGGGCGGATCCATCCCCACGGACACCAGCACACCGCGAGGCGTGCAGAACATCAGGCGCCTGAGCTCCTTCTTCTTCTGGATACCTTCCCTGCTCTCCGGGTGTGCCAGCTCCCGCATGTAGGCGGGCCCGTACCAGGTGTCGTGGTGCCGGCGGAGCAACTCCGTGCAGGCGGCGGGAACACCCTGGGGCAGTTGGGGTCTGGGCCTTCCCGGTCCAGAAGTCTCGGGAGGTGGAGGACAACCTTGCCCCTCGGCCTCTCGAACCAGCGTCTGGATGTCGGTGCCCACCAGGCCGTCCCAGCGCTCCATGGAGTTGTACAGGTGCTGCCAGACCTTGGTGGCCCGGAGCGACCATGGCAGGGGATGGATCTCTCCCCAGGGCGGACGAGAAACAGGACCGGGTACCTTGTTCCTGGGTTTCACTTCCCTCTCCTCTCTACGTCTCCGGCGCCACGAGCACCGCGCGCACCAGTTCCCAGTACCGCCGTTCCTCGGGGGGTTCCGGTTTCTCCCCCGGCACGGGGGGCCTGTCGGTGACTCGCACGCGGACCACGTCGTCCCCGGTAGGGGACACGGCGATCACTTCGGGGTTGTATCCCTGGGTCCGGATGATCGACCAGCCGTCGTTCGAGACCACCACCCATGGGGTTGCTCCGTCCCGTGTACCGGCGCGGCCCGCAGCCTTGCTGGCCCCGGCAGCGGCCCTTCTCGGCCCCTCCGCGCCAGCCCTCACCCTCAACATGGCTTCTATCCCACTTATACGCAGGGCCGCGGGTCGGGAGAGAGTGACGCCACCAATGGTCTGCCAACAAGCGACACCGAAGGCGCTCACTGCCCCAGCGACCTCGGACCGCGTCTCGGCCCTGATCGCATCGATGCTCGAAAGAGCCCGCGGCGCTGAAGAGCGTGCATGGGCCTCTCGGTCATGACGCGCCGCCCCTCGTCGAATGCCCGATGGGCGCGGTAGGATTTCTCCCCACACGCGGCACATTCGAACAGGAGGCTGCATGGCGGCGACGACCGAAGAGCGGAGCAAGCTCGATGTCACCGAAGTGAGGAAGGCGATCCCCGCCGTCGTGAACGACTTCGGAAAGAAGCCGGCACCTCGGCATCTTGTCCTCCTGACCACCGCGTTGACTGAGCTCCGCGCCGCCCAGGGCGCGCGCTCCGAACGCATGGATTGTCCTGGCTGCGGTGGCCCGGACCTCGAACTCGCGTATGTGAATGAGCACCTGAGCACCTGCCCGGGACACCCAGCGGTGATGCGCCTCCGCGTCGCACGCGAGGCGCTCAGGTTGTTGCCGACGGTGCTCGAGGAGATGGGCCTCCCTGGCGCGGAACTCCCGCCGCCGCTGGCCGCCGCGCTCGCCGCGGCCGAGGCCAGCGCGACGTCCCGTCCGCCCGGTCGGCGCACGCGGTACCTCGACAGTTACATCGAAGGGTGCCTCGACTTCTTCTGCTCACCCGAAAAGGTCGCGAAGCATCCGACGCTCATTCCGAAGTACGACGAGGAGCTGAGAGGCGCGTTCGAGCTGTGGGAACGCCTCACGCATCGCGAGACGGACCCCTGCCCTTTCTGCGCGACCGTCGTCCCGCTCGAAGGAGTTCTCGCGCACAATCTCGAGTGCGCTCGGCACCCGGCGCGCGCCGCGGCAGATCGCGGCGAGATGGAGCTCCGCGCCAGCCTCGGCAAGCTCGGCGCGGACGTCCTTCTCGCGCAGGTCGCGGCACGGCACGAGGTCGTGACCGGCCTCGCCGCGCTCATCGATGCCTGCGAAGCGTTCGACAGCGACCTTGGCTACGACGGCTCCGACTACACGGCCGAGGGATGGCTGGAGAAGCGGCTCGACCGCGCGTGTGCTAGCGCGGACAAGCTCATCAACCTGCTCCCACGCGAGTACCGGCCGAACTTCGACCCGGTCGCTCAGGCAGCCTCGGGCCCCGACTTCGCTCGCCCGGTATGGGCGGCGCTGCTTCGGGTGCGCGAGAGCGGTCCCATTCCTGGCAGCCACGCCGGCACGGACGACGACGCGAAGCTGCTCCGACGCGCCGCCGCCGAAGGGGAGGCGCTGGAGGCCGAAGCCGGCGACCGCCTCACATGCCCGGCCTGCAAGCGGGACGGCGTGTGGATCCACAACCTCGGGCCGCACGTGCCGACCTGCCCTCTCCATCCGGCCATCCTTCGCGAGCGGCAGACGCACGCTCGCCTCTTGCTCGCCGCTGCCGTGATGCGCGAGCGCAAGCCGGGCGTCGCTCCCCTCAAGGTACCGGAACTCGAGACGACGCTGGTTCAGCGGTTCTGGCCGAGCGCGCGCGCCCCCGGGTCGACCTACGTTCGAGACCGGGACCGCGACGCCCTCGAGTTTCTCCTTACGCCGTCCAAACGGGCTGATTCTCCCTTCCTCGTGGAGGAATACGCCCGCGACGTCACTGGCATCCTCTCCAGCTGGCAGCGGCACCGCATGGCGCGCGAGAGCTGTTGCCCATTCTGCGGCGAGGACGCTCGCCTGAGTCGCTTCCCCGCGATCTACTTCCACATGGCGGACTGCCCGCGCCACCCGGCGCTCGCGCGTGCGGACACGAACGAGCAGCGGCTAGCAGAACTGGGCGCCTCCAAACTTCTCGTTCCCGGCGTCTTGCAGCGGCAGACGGACACGGCGCGCGTCGCCATCGCGAGGCTTTCCGAGTTCGTCGACAGCTTCACCGGCTCCTTCGGCGACGACGACCGGGGGCACGGCCTCGTGTCCGCGAACCTTCTGCCGAGGTGGAACGACGAACGGAGGCGCGCGAGAGAGACCGTGTCCGCGGTTAAAGCTAAAAAGATTGTCATCAGCACCCCTCGGAGGGCAGAACCCGCGCAGGTCGTCGGCATCTTGAAGGAGGTGCTGCCGAAAGGCTTCGGCTTCGCGCAGCCGCTGACTGGACAGACTGCCCACACCGTCTTCCTCAACGAGGGCAGGATCGCCGCGCTGCGCGCCGCGCGCGCCGACAGCGAAGGAACTCTGCTCTCGCTGCTCGTGGTCGAAAAGGTGGACGGGAAGCGCGCAGCCGTTCGCGCCAGCCGCCTCGACTTCGCGGATGCGCGGTCGGCGGAACTTCTCTGGGAACGAGTTGCACGCGTTCAAGACCGCGCGATCGAGATCGCGCATCTGAAAACACTGCTGCCCGACCTTCCGGTTGTTCTGCCGCTTCTGTTTGTCCTTCTCGACGAACGCCCGGCTGACGTCGGCCTACTCAGAACTTTGGGCTCCCATCTACCCGGTGCGGCCTGGGACGACCCGGCGGTGCGGTCAATTCTGCACGTCGCACCGCCGGCGGACCGTTCGCGCGTAGTCCTCAAGAACTTGCGCGAGGATCCGGGAGCGGCGCTGTCGCTCTTCATCGACTGGCACGCGAAGCGCCAACTGTCGGCAGACGCCGGTTGGATAGAGTCCCTATGGCACCAACTCCCGGCGCAGCGCGCGCCCCTGGTGGAACTCGCACGCGAAGCCATTCAAAACGCTTCGCATGAGGCGAGGCTCCGGTGGGGACGCCGTGGCATCGACCTCCGTATCGGCCCACGCGAACTCTGGTGGGAATGGATCGCTGCCGCGCTCGATGCGCCCGGCGGTCGGGTCGAGCTTATGGACGCTCCGATGGACGATTGGGCGCCGCTGGCAGACGCGCCCCAGTCCGTTGTTCGCGCGCTCCTCCGGCGTCGGCATCCGGCGGTCGCCGCGGCCTTACAAACGCTGGAGTCGGTGGCCGTCTGGACTCGCGAGCGCGCGGCCACGCGAGCTAATGACCTGCTGAAAGACTTAGACGAGGATGACCGCGAATTGGCTGCCCGGTGGGTGGAAGCGCGCGCAGTCGACGAGCACACCGAAGGGCCCATCCGCGCACAGATGCTGACGGCTCGTGCCGCCGAGAAGTGGGCCGCGCGCTACCTGCGGTCGCTCGGGCTCGAGGTGCGTGACGTGTCGATCGAGCAACTCCGACCCGCGCACCACAATTGGAAGGTGATGGACCTGCAACTCGAAGGACGCCACGGCGTCGATGTGAAGAACTGCAGGCGAACCGTGAATGGCGGCATGCGCAGCGGCCGCTGGAAAGTGAAGGCGTTCAAGGCCGACGCCGCCGGGCAAAAGGTGACGCTATGCGGCGTTAGCAGTCCTCACACCCAGTTGGAAAAGGACGGCGCGGTAACCGTTTTCGGCACGGCTACGAATTCCGAACCGGTCGTCGTCTTGGGCGTGACTCACGCCGCCGAAGTAGAGCAATTGCTGCGCCTCTTTCGAGACGTGTTCGAGATGTCGACTCCCGCGCGCACTAGTCTGAGGGAGATGCCGGCTTGGGCTTGGGACTACCCGCTCGCCCATTACCGTCAGCGCAACGATGCGCTCGCAGCGCTGCGGAATGCCGCCGGTGACAGCGCCTCCGTGCTCGCGCGGCGCTGGCAAGACGAATTGCCGCCCTTGCTGTGGACGATCTGGGGCTTGGAGCCGCCCGGCTTCGCGTCACTGAACGAGCAGCAGCAGGCCTTCCTGGGCGAGTTCGAGACGGCCTGGCGCAGCACATCGAGCGGCGACGCGCGCGGGACAGCCGTTCCGCGCCTGCCGTGGCTCTATCTCTTCATTCTGCACGCCTGGCTGCGGCGACGGGCATCAGGCCAGCCGTCTGACGCGAGCAGCTTGAAACCGCTGTTCCGACCACATCCGCCTGCCGAAGCCCGCGCGAAGCAGGACGAAGAAGAAGAGCAAGACGACGAGAGAGACGACAACGAGAACCGCGACTACTCATCCGGGACCGGCAGCGCTCCGCTGGCCCCGAGCATCGGTATTGCCGATCCCGCTCAGACCATAGACCGCCTGATGGATGTCCTAGCCGTCATGGACCGCCACCTACCGCCGGCCGAGTTCCGCCTCATCGAACGCTTCACCTTTCATCCGAACGGCGTGCTGACGGGCACGTACGCGAATGGCGATCGGCGGACGCTTCTGGCGCACTGCGGCGGTCTGCTCGAGGACCGAATGGTCGACTGCGGCGAGTGGCCGCTCGTGTACGGACGCAACGGAAGCTGCGCCTGCGGTCGGCTCATCTGCGGCAAGTGCCACTGCTGCACACAAAGCGGTCAGCCACCCTGCCCACACGAGCTCGAACGCAAGGAGAACGCGCGCAAAGCTCGGAACCGCGTTGCTTCACCGGGCTTCCGTCGACGACGTAGACGATGAACTGAACGTCCGCCAGCTCGGAGGCGTTCAGCGGTAGGGCGGAAGTCCCTCCGGACCATAGGATTCGACGCTTCGGTTCGGGGGCCACCAAGCCCGACGACCAACCGCCCCACCCCGGCGGAGCCGACATCGCCGCCCGAAGGAGGCGCGAGCAACTCCACCCGCTCCGCTCAATTCGCGCGGCAAGCTCAGCTGGTGGAGGCGAGTGAGGTGGGGAGAGGCCTGCCCCGGTATGTGGAGCGGGACTTCGCCAGGTACCTGGAGTGCGGTGTGCTGGCGCACGGTTTCGCGCGGGTGCGCTGTGAGAGTTGCAAGGACGAGCTTCTCGTCGCCTTCTCGTGCAAGGGACGAGGGGTGTGTCCCTCCTGTAATGCGAAGCGCGCACATGTGACGGCGGTGCACTTGGTGGAGCGGGTTGGGCTTGCCCCGGTTACGTGGATAGTAGGGTTAAGATGCCAACTTCTGCGGTAAGGCTGCAAGCTCAAAATCCACTGGACTCACGTAGCCCAGCGAAGAGTACCGACGCTTGCGATTGTAGAAGACCTCGATGTACTCGAAGAGCGCCGTGCGAGCCTGCTCGTGCGTGACGAAGTCAGCCTCGTGGACGAGCTCCATCTTCAAGCTGCTGAAGAAGCTCTCGGCCACGGCGTTGTCCCAGCAGTTGCCCTTGCGCGACATGCTGCATTGAATCCCGCGAGCAGCCAGCGCCTTCTGGTAGTCCTCGCTGGCGTACTGACTGCCCCGGTCCGAGTGGTGCAGTAGGCCTCGTCCTGGCTGCCGGCCCTTGAGAGCCATGTCGAGCGCGTTGAGCACCAAGTGCCGGTCGATGTTCTCGCTCATGGCCCAGCCGACAATCATGCGCGAGAAGAGGTCCATGACGACGGCTAGGTAGAGCTAGCCCTGCCTCGTCCACACGTAGGTGATGTCCGTAGCCCAGGTGCAATTGGGCTGGCCGGGGGAGAAGTCGCGCTCGAGGAGGTTGGGGGCCACGGGCTGGGTGTGGCGTGAATCCGTTGTCTGCACGAAGCGGCGCCGCTTGCGAGCGCACAGGCCCTGCTGGCCCATGAGACGCGCCACGCGCTTGCGGCTCACGCGGCAGCCCAGGGCACGCAGCTCCGCATGCACGCGCGGGCTGCCGTACCTGCCGCGGCTCTCCTGATGCACCGCCGCCACTTGCTGGGCCAGGGACCGGTCCGCCTTGTGCCGCTTGGACTCCGGACGCTCCTTCCAGGCGTAGTAGCCCGAGCGCGACACGCCCAACTGTTGGCACATGAAGTCCACGGGGAAATGGGCCTTCTGCGCCTCGATGAACTCGAACTTCACGTCGAGCCCTCCTTGGCGAAGAAGGCCGCTGCTTTTTTTAGGAAGTCGCGCTCCATCTGCAGCTGGCGGTTCTCCTTGCGCAGCCGCACCAGGTCATCCCGCTCCGCCGTGGTGAGAGTGCCTGCTGGACTCTTGCTCTCGCCACCGTCGGCTTCGCGCACCCAATTGCGCAGGACTGACTCGGTCAGGTCCAGGTCCTTGGCCACCTGGGGCAGGCTCTTGCTGCCCTCGCGCACCAGCCGGACCGCATCGGCCCTGAACTCCGGGGTGAAACTCCGCCTCTTCCTTCTCTCCATGAACACTACCTCCCGTGTAGCCAACTTATGAGGTGTGTCCACAAAACCGGGGCAGGCTCACGGGTGCTGCCCCACGTGAGCCTGAGCATAGGGGCCACGAGCTTCGGCGAAAAACACTATTGCGGAGGTGCTGTCAGGACGACGAACATGAGCGCAATGGTGACCGCTGACGGTGCCCCGCCCCTCGCAGCTGGTAAGGACTGCGCGACGATCGCGCAAACGATCATCCGGAGTCTGGATGACCGGTTCCTACACTTCGTGGTGAAGCACGTCATGGAGGGCTACCGTAAGGTGGCGATCCCTGACCTTCGCGCCGCGCTTGAGGCCTACGTCTCCTTGGTCCGCGTGCAAGGTTTCCGGCCTGGGAAGGCCTCAATGGCGCGGGCCGTGCCCGTTGTCGCCACTAGGTGCCGGAAGTACCCCGAGATCGCACGGCTTTTCCTCAGTGGCTGGAGCGACCTCCATCGTCCTATCGTCGAGCGCGCGCGTGCGCTCGGCATTCCCAAGCGGCATGCGGCCAGCGAGTCCCTTCTCTTGCCGTATCCCGAATTGGAGGCGTTCGTCGAGCAGTTCGGGCCGTTCCTGGCTCCTCAGGCGCGGGACGAGGCGCAGCTCGCAGTGCTGCTTGAGGCTTTTCGCTTCGGGGAGTGCGAGTTCGCACTGCACGCGAAACCCGGACATTCGGAGCAGAATTCGGTGGACGCGCAAGGCATGGAGGAGCCCGCAGACGAGGAGGGGAAGAGGCTCGATCCACTGTGGGAGCGGCTCCTCAGCGAGCTGGATGCGCTCGCGCTGGACCACCCCGCCTTCGCTCAACTGGATGCATTCGTGGAGGAAGCGCGGACCCGCTATGCGCTCCGACTGGAGGAAGAGGAGGCCGCTCGCAACAACAAGGAGGCGAGGCAGGCCATTGAGGATCAGGTGGCGGCCATCCGGCGAGACCACTCCGATTCTCTCGAGTACCTCGAGCTGGACTGCGCGCGCTGGAGCGCGGTGTCTGTTCCCGTCACGCAGATGGCTCATGCACGCGAGTTCCTCACAAGCCTGGATGCGCTCCTGGTGCAGTATCGTGCCGCGCGGCAGCGCGTCCAAGGCGCAAGGACCAGAACCGAGCGCACGATATCCGAGCGCGAGGAGGGCGCCGTCGCTCAGCAGATGCGGGAGCTGCACGAGACCCTGTCAGGGCTCCTCTCCGGGGAACCTGCGGCCACATCCACGGAGTCCCCTGGCGTCCTGACGGAGCTGCAGCAGGATCCACCGGTTGTCGCAGCCCCCCCCACCCCCTTGCCGGTTATTGCGCCCCCCGTCACGCCCGCTCAGCCCGTGGCGCAACCTGCCGAGCCGACGCGCGTGGTGTCCCAGGCGGCCGAGGCACTCGTGCCCCCCCAGCCCTCCCCGGTCGGCACCTCCTCCCGGGAGGCCCCTGCCGGGCCCGCCGCGCAACCGCACCTCGCGGACTCTGCAATGATGCGTCCGCCGGCCCCTCCCTTACCCTCCGTGGCGGCGCCCCATGCACCCGTACCTCCTGCAGCCGTAGCCCCGGCGCCCTCGCCCGCAGTGGCCGTGTCGGCTGGCACCGGGCCCGTGACCGCGCAACCCCCCAGGGAGGTGTCACCGCCCCCCGTGTCCCCGCCAGCGGCCGAGCCCCTCGTACCCGTGGTCGTTCTGCCGGGCTTGGCGCAGGACATCTCCTCCTGGGCATCCTTCCGCGCGTCGCGTTGGGTGCGCCCCGGAAACACCCGGTCCGAGCCAGCGCCGTGGCGTCGGGGGGATTTCGGCGAGCGCCTGAAAACCGCTTTCAGCGGCGAGCTGCTTGCTCCGCAGCCGCGATTCTGGATGCTGCACCTGCTCGCGGCCGCAGCGCACGACGCGGGCCTGCGCAGCCTGCCCGCTCCCGAGGAGGTGCGGGAGCTCGCCATGCTGTGGAGCGAGCCCGCCATGCGGCCCGCGATGCGTAAGCTCCAACGAGGCCCAATCCTCGTGAAGGCGCTTGAGGCGGGCGAACTGGCGGAGGCCCTCTCATGGCGCGCGCGAGTGTTCCTTGAGGCCGCCTGTCCCGGCCTGGAGGCGCCGCTGGCCCAGGGAGAGGCCGCCCTGCTCGTGGAGTCTGCGGGGTTCACGAGCAAGGACCTGGAGGTGGTCCTCACCGCGATGCTGGACTTCGCCGGGTACGGAGAGGACCCCATCGACCGCTTCCGCACCCTCGTCCCGCGCGAGGCGGTCACCCCAACCGATCCACGCGTGGAAGCTCGAACAGCGGCGGCGCGACTTCAGGGCACTGGTGAAGAGACACTGGAACGCGGGCGGCGGGAAGATTCAACGCTCGCATTGCCGCAAGGCATGGAGCGAGTTCATCCAGAAGGTCTCCCCGCTCCTGCACCAGCTCTACCCGGTGCCCGACGGCGGGCGGGAGCAGTGGAAGCCCGGCGAGTTGAGCGGTGACATCGCGCGCATCACGGAGGTCCACGCGGAGTGCGCGAATCGTGCCGGCGCCCTGCGCGAGGATCGGGGGCACATGGACAAGCTGGCGGCAATCTTCGCGCGCGAGGCTACGGAGATCGACAACCTCATGCAGCGCCTGCACCGCCGCCACATGGCTGTGGATGTGAGCCCGCGCGGGGACAAGCTCCCAGCGGAAGCCCTGCGCCGATTGCTCTCCGGAGACATGTTGTCGGGTGACGAGGAGTTCTTCCGCACGCTGCTCCTGCGGTCGATTCACCCCACGCCGCGGGAGGAGGGGACGGACTCGCTCGTACTTCCCTTCCAGGCGCTCTGCGGCTGGCCGGAGCTGTTGCTTGCACTGCCTCCCGTGGAGGGCCCTCCGGGCGTGCCGGCCATCAGTGTCCTGGATGTGACGGATCCGCAGCTCGCGGCCTCGCTCCTGATGGAGCCGCCCTCGCCGATTGAGCCCGGGGAGGGCATCGAGCCGCTGCTCGAGGCGCTCGAGGAGCCCTCGCGTCAGCACCTCCTGCCCCGGGTGGTGGCCCTGCTGCCCAGCTCGATGCGGGAGCGCGCGCACGCGCAGGGAGTCCGCACCATCGAGCAGCTTTACGAGGCGCTTAGCCGGGTGCGTAACGTGAGCCACGACCTGAACGAACTCGCCTCGTCCATGCGCGAGCCGTTGGGCCGCATCTGCCACGAGGCGGAGGCACTGCTGGAGCCATCCAGCGCCGGACCCAACCCGGGGGCGGCAACCCTGGACCCCGTGCGCATGAGGCTGTGGCTGGAGAGCGTGGAGCACGAGGCAACCCAGGCGCGCGACGTGCTCGTCGAGCGCTTGCGCGCCGACGCGCTGGCCCACGGCGGCGAGGAGGGGGAGTCCGCGCTGCAGGCTCTGGAGATGCGCCGCTATGCGATGGCGCTCGGCGCCCTGCGGGGAATGCCGGTCGCGGCCGTTTCCGAGCGCCGGGTGACACTCTGGCGGCATGACGCAAGGGTCCGCTTCCCCGAGTCGTCACGCACCTTGCGTGAGGCAGGCGCGCAGTTGCTGTCGAGGTGGCTGGAGGGCATCCAGGGCTCCGGCCAAGCCACCAACCAGGACCGGGCCGTGCGCGCCGAGTTCGCCCGCCTCTTCTTGGGGGAGCTGTACGAGGTGTCCACCAAACACCAGAACGAGGTCTCCCTGCTTTGCGCGGACATCCGCCGGGAGATCGACCGGCGTGGCCTGAATCCCTCCTACGTCCCGCAGCTCAGCCGTTTCCGCGCGCTCGTGGTGCCGAGCGTCAACGTCAGCCCGGCCGCCACCCACTTTGTGCAGGCCGCCGCCTCCTCTGCCGCCACACACCGCGACAACCTGGTGGTGCTCCTGGCGCCGGGCATCACCGAGAAGGTGCGCCAGTCCCTCATCGAGGAGTTGGCGAGCCGGAAGCTCACCGCAGCCGTCTTCGATGACCTGGACATATGCCGGCTGCTCAATCCGGGCGGCCAGCGCCCCAACGGTATCCTCGGCGTGCTCGAGCTGCTCCTCGAGCAGCAGCGCTGGTCCGCCGTCACCCCGTTCGGCCGTCACGAGGGCCAGCACGTCCATTTGGAGATGTACGTAGGGCGTGGCCAGGAGGCGCGCGACCTAGCCTTCAGCGCTGATTACTCACGCCTGTTCTCCGGCCGCAAGATGGGCAAGAGCGCGCTCCTGCGCTTCGTGGAGAGCCGATTCGACGGCCAGTCCCTGCCTGACGGCTCGCGCCTGCGCGTCATCTACGTGTCCGCCGTGGGCATCGAGCAGGCGAGCGCGATGGTGGACCGCATCATCGAGGCGCTCGCCACCCGGGCGAAGGCCACGTGGCTGTCCAGCGAGGGCGGATCGGCGGAATCGCCCGGTGTCCGATTGGACCGGGTCATCCGGCGCTACCTGGAGGAGAACCCGGACATCAGCCTGCTGCTGGTGCTCGACGAGGCGGACACCTTCGTGGAGCAGGAGTTGGAGGAGTACGAGGAGCACAAGGAGGCCTGCCTCAGCTTCTTCATGCGCAGCCGCCTCATGGAGGGGGGCGCTTGGCAGGGGCTACCGCGCGTGCGCTTCGTCTTCACCGGTTACCGGGTGACGAACACCAACGAGGGGGCGTGGGGCAACTGGGGCAAGGCCCTGCGGCTCGAGCCGTTGCAGTTGGACGACGCCGCAGGCCTCGTGGCCGGTCCCCTCGCGCGGCTCGGCATCGATGCCACGGAGCAGGCGGCCGTCATCGCGCACCGCTGCGGCTATCAGCCCGCGGTCATCCTCCAGTTCGGAGAGCGCCTGCTCGCCAAGCTTGAGGAGCGCTACCCGGCCAAGCTGCGGTTGCACCAGAAGCCCGTGGTCACCTCCCAGGACGTGGTCTCCACGTTCGAAGACGTGCAGGTGCAGGAGGAAATCCGTGCCGTCGCGAAGAATAACTTCCAGGGCAATCAGGCCGGCCGGGTCGTCTTCTATGCGGTGCTCAACGAGTTCCTGCTGCGCTCCCCCACGGAGGCGCTGACAGACGCGGAGGCACGGCTGCGCCGCCGGCTGGAGAAGCTCGAGGGCGATGACTGGACGTGGTTGCGGCCGGAAGGGGAGACCGTCGAGGGCGAGCTGTCCCGGCACCTTCGTGACATGGTGGACCGACAGCTTTTGCTGTCGCGCCGCGGGCCGGGCGGGCAGAGCGAATACCTCCTCCGGTTCCCGCACCACCTGACGGTGCTCGCGCCCCTGGCGCGCGAGGAGGTGATGCGGGCGGACATCCGGGCCCTGCGTCAGGCGCGCACGGCCGAGAGGGAGAGCCGCGCGACCCAGGCGCTCCTCGGACGCCATAGCCTGCAGGCGGTGCGCGCGCTGATGGAGTCTACTCCTGATCCGGAGATGCTGGGCGTACCGGTCGTGGCCACACTGTGGCGGCCCGAGCTATTCGCTGGCAAGGGACGTGAGGGGGCGTTGCTCGCACGCGGCCTCTTCGACCGGCTCGGCATGGATCAGTCCATGGTGCTCGACGCCCGGTCCGGCGCCGCCTTGCACGAGGAGCGGCTGGAGCGCTCCGGGAAGCTGGCCCTCCTCGGCGTCTCTCAGGCCGAGGTGTCCCGGCTCCTAGCTCTCCGTGGTCCCTCTCGGACGCCGCCGCTGCTGGTGGGCGGCGTGGACTTGCTGCGCAGCACCCTTCAGCCCTTCGTCCCGCTTCAGGGCTCCCCGAGCACCGAGGTCCTTTTCGACCTGCATCCTGTGGGCCGGTTGGGGCGCGGTGCGCTCTCCTGGTGGTTCGAGCGCGCGCGCGGCTTCAACTTCTCGGAGGCGGGGGCTATGGGGCTCATCCTCGAGCGCACGAGCGGCATTCCCCTTCTGGTCGCGGAGCTGGACCGCCTTCTCATGCGTAGAGACCCGGAGGGCAGTGGCCTAGACGTGAATGACACGCTGCTGCGCGAAGCGCTCGGAGAGGTCGACCAGGTGCTGCCCGTCCTGGCGCGCCAGCTGTATAAGGGCCCGCCCTCCATGCAGCTCGAAAAGCGCGAACTCGCCCTGCTGCAGATGGCGTGTGCGGTGACCCGGGTGTCGCCGGGGGGCAACCTGGGGGAAGACCTGAGCGAGTACTGGTCCATCCACAGCGAGGAGCTGAACCCCTCCTGGCGCAAGGACCGCAATTTCCGCGCGGTTGATGCGGAGGACACCCCGGCCCTTGCCGTGTTGCAAGGTGCTGGGTTGCTGCCCGTCCGCCCGGATGTGCCGCAGTCGGACCCGCTCTCCCGGCTTGCGCCCCTGACTTCCGAGGACGCGCTGCAGCGGCTGGTGAACACGCTCCAGGTGGACTGATGGACCTCCCCGTCAGTTTCGCCCAGTTCGAGACGCACTGGCGCTTCGTGGATTCGGGGCGACTGGAGGCGTGGCTCACCAGCCGGCCATGGGTGGATGGTGGTGGGGTACGGCTACTACGCGCCAGCGGCCCCGCGCAGGCGGACCTGATCACTGCGGCCCTCCCAGCACGGGTGCACGCGGTGGACCAGGGGCGCACCAACGTGGACACCACCTTCCTGAGCAGTTTCGAGGCCGGGGGGGACGTGCGCGCACTCGCTAGGCTCGCCTTCGACATCCAGCTCCCCTCCACACGCCGCGTGCTTGAGCTGACCGCGGATCTGCTAGGCCACCAAAGGACGCTGCTGGTGCTCGAGGGGACGCGGCTGCCGGACGGCGCCGTGCGCGCCTTCATTGAGGCGGCCACGCAGTTGGCGAGCGATGTGGCGAAGCTGCGCCCCTCGGTGGCGCTGCCCGTGCTTGTGCTCCACGCACCCGGATTCCGCCACGCGGAGGAGAGCTGGAGCTTCACCTCGGGCGGTCCGCTGGGCGAGGTGCTCGGCCGTCCCGATGCCCCGCCGAGCGCCCGCTGGGCCGCCTACGTCCACACGCGTCTGGCCTGGGAGGCCGCAGGTGAGCCTCGACGTCGCGCTCGAGTGGGCAGCCCCTGCGGCGGGGCTCGCCATCGGCGCGGACGATCAGATGGAGAGCGTTCTCAACACCTTGGCGGACGATGCGTGGCAGCGGTTGGACACACCCCGGCAGGAGCTGCTGCGCGGCTACCTCGCCATGCTGGGGCAGCGCAGCTGGGACCGCATAGAGTACGCGCGCCGCACGGAAGAGCTGCAGGCGGCGCAGCTGGCTTGGCGCCCCTCGGGGGTGGCCCACGCGCGCCCGGTGCCTTGGGCCGCGCGCGCTCTGGCCCGCCAGGTCCGGATGCCCGCGCACGCTGGGACGCTGCTACGCAGTTGCATGACGTGTGCACCCATCGCCAAGGAGGTGGTCTCTCGCTGCCTTGACCTGGAGGCATACCTGCGCGCGCGGCACGCCCCTGCGCCAGTGCCGCGCCCGCTCGGCAAGCCTGACGAGGCGCTCCGGGACTTCCAGGGGCGTGGAGCCGAATCCTTCGACCGGCGCTTCTACCCCAAGGACAGCCCGGCTGCGGCGCTCGTGGACACCTCCGCATTCATGCCGTTCGGCGAATTCCTCGAGCGCGTCTCCGTGCACGGCTGGCGCCGCAAGTCCCTCCACCAGCTACGGCAGTTGCGCAACAGCGTGGCGCACGGCCACTACGTGGGCTGGGAGTCGCTCCGAATGCTCGAGGAGCTGGAGGGGCAGCTCACGTCCTGAAGGACAGGCCGCAGCAGGCGCTCACGCTGGTGCTGCCCTCCAGGAATACCCTCAGCGCCGGCTTCTCTTGATACGGGCTTGATCCGGTTACGTGGCTCGCCCCCCCGGGACAGGCCCCGGGGCGGCACACGCGGGCGCACGGAAAAAGCCCGCGCTCGAAACGGACGAAGGACTGACGCCCGGCACGGCGCGAGCGGCGGTGGTGGACCTCGCGCCTAATCCTGCAACACCCCAGTGATGTACAGCGGCACAGCACCGTTTTCGGACTGCACGACCCGGAGGGTGGCCGTCCGGATGGCCTGGGTCTGGGCGGCGGGGGGGCTCCAGAAATCATGCCGGAGCGAGGTTTCAGATCTCAGGAAGCCCAGACCCTGGTCCAACCGGATGATGAGGTACTGGTCATCCGGCCACTGCAGGCGCATTTCGCGCATGTGGATGGCGTCCCTCCGGTTGCGGACGTCGACCGTGGCCGCTGTCCCGAGCAGCGAGGAGAGCACGTCGCGCTGGGTGTCCCTGCTCTGCCAGTCATGGTTGAAATACGCGGGCGGCGTCCTGCCGGGGTGCTCCTGTTCGGTGACCTGGACATGGAGCCGGCTATTCGCCTGGACCCCCCCGGGGAACCGCTGCAGTCCGCGGAGCACCTCGAAGAGGATGCGTGCCGTCAGGGGCGAACGCACATACCGGTCGGTGTAATGCACCGCCACGAGGGGCGTGCCGGCCCGTAGCCGCGCTCCGAGCTTCTGGTAGGGCAGCCACCAGCATGGCCCAGAAGCGCTCGCCCAGGGACGTGAGGGGTCCATTCAGCTGGTTTTGGATGCTCAGCTCGCGGTACTCGCCGGGCTTCGCCTTAGCCACTTCTTCCGGACGGGGTGCACGGGCCTCGGTGGCTGGTAGCGCGCTGGCCACCGTCTGCTTGAGGCAGCGGCCTGCGTCCCCCAGTCCCCCCCAGTCCGGGCCCGGGCACAGGGCTTCCTCGGAAGTGCAGGCCCAGCGCGTGCTGCGGCGGTTTCCACTCACCTCGGCCACCATCCGCGCTCCTGCTACCTGCACGCCTCGCGGGGGACTGATGAGGAGCCGGATACCCGCCCCCTGCGCGCGCGCCACGAGCGCCCGCCCTTCATCCCATTTGAGCTCGGCCGCGCAGTCCTCGGGAATCAACAAAGAGATCTGGAGCCCCTCGGCGGCCCACCGGACCAGGTGTGGCCACAGGCGCCAATCCTGGAAGTCCCAATCGGCCACGGACCCCCCGAGGTGGATCCGGCACTCCCGCATCTCCGCATGCCGCAACTCCGAGATGAGCCCCGTGAGCAGCGGAGAGGTTTCCAACCGGGTGCCGGGGCCGAAGACCGCGAGCTCCGCCGGCAGTGACAGGGCCTGCAGGAGCTCGTCGGTGAGGACCCTCCAGCCCTCGTGCCGGTTCAGCTTTCGCAGCATGTGTTGCGTATCGAAGGACAGCAGGCACGCATGGCAGACCCCTGTGCAGTTCTTGGGGCACTCGAGGATCTTCCGGGCGCGCTCCAGCAGCTCCGTCAGGTGTTCCGGAACGCTCGCGACATAGCCGGCGCCACCATCCGCGATGTCGAAGAGCAGGATGGAGCGGCGTGCGGCGTTCTGCTCCGAGTGGGCCTCCAACGTCCCCCAGCCGAGCTCATCGGGTTTCACGCCGAGCTTCTCTGCGAGTGCCTGGCGCAGGGCCACCGCAATCGAGGCGCAAGCGACCTCGTCGGTGATGGGAATCCGGGTGACGGGATCCTGGAGCTGTAGCTCGAGGACATCCGTATGCGCCTCTCCCCCGAGACGGATGTTGCGTTTGATGGCATGGGGCCGGTTGTTGCCCGTGCACATCCGACCCTTGGCGCCCCGGAGCCGGTGGTGGTTGACCAGCTCCGCCGGGACCGGGGACTTCCGGCCGTCCGCGACCTCTGATGCGGCCCACCCACACTCCAGGCAGATGGCGTACCCATGATTGGACAGACCCGCACTCGAGTGAATGATGATGCCGTTCGGGTCGTACCGGATCCGTCCTGCCTCGGGATGGGCCAAGGCCTGCCACGCTGCCTGTCCAGCGGAGATCCACGGCTCCTGGATGGGGATGAACCGCTGGCGCGAGAAGTCGTTGTGCGGCTTGCTCTGGATGTCCACTGCGAAGCCCGAGGGCCGCATCAGCTTCATGAAGGACAGGGTGTCCGCTCCACAGGTACGGCAGCTCTCGACCTCTGACGCCGACGTATCGCACGCGCCGCAGCGGCGGCACTGCCACGCCGTGCGGATGACCTGCACCTCCTTCTGCTCTTCATCGCCTGGAGGCAGCCGCCAGTGCAGTGTGAGCCCAGAGGAGTCATAGACCATACCGTCCATGACCACACTGCTGCCCGGAGCGTACTCGCGGATGGCGGTGGCCAGGTGCCGGGCTGGATAGCCGCGGTTCTGCCCGTATCCATCCTCTCGCGCTTGGCCCTTCTCCTCCTCCTCGCGGCGCTGCTCGAGCTCCTCGGCCGTTGTCGTGACGAAGGGCACCACGTGGAGGGGGAACCCGTGCGCGGGCAGAAAGCCCGCGTTGGCCAGGCTCCGCAGCAGGTACTCCTGCAGCAGCCGTTTGAGCTGGGCCCAGATGGCCCACTGCACCGGATCGACCTTCTTCCGGCCTTTCTTGTCTGGCACTCCGCCCGCTGCCTGGAGTTCGTCAGCGAGGGCCTGGTGCTCCGCGGACCAGCGATCGAGGATCTGCCGCAGGTTCGTCTCCGCCGTCTGGAGCAGACGCAGCACCTCCACTCCTTCGAGCGAGGAGCGCGCGGTCAGCTGCTTCAGCCCTTCGGCGATCTCGGGTGAACGCAGGGCGTCATCCAGCAGCCAGGAGGCGAAGTTCTCCGCTTGAGGTGCCGCCCCTTCGGGCGAGGGCAGGAAGAACCACTCACACGTCAACCGGGAGCTGTCCGCGTCGAACCGCCGCAGGAACCGGGCGAGCAGCAGGGACTGGATGTGCCGCTGGACGATCCGCTCGCTTTGCAGCGATACGGTGGGCACGTGGATGGGGGTGGTGAACGGCCACAGGGGCGATTGGAAGATGGCCTCAGCGTGCGGGACGCTCTGGCAAAGGGTGAGGGTGACTGCCCGGGCTTCTCCGCGGCGGCCGGCCCGTCCGGCGCGTTGGAGGAAGTTGGCCGGCCCCGGAGGCGCATTGGTCATCGCCACCGCGGCGAGCTGACCGATATCGACACCCATCTCCATGGTGGTTGAGCAGCTCAGGACGTTGATGCGTCCCGCCTTGAAGCTGCCCTCGAGCTGCATCAGCCGGTTCTTCGACTGTTGCGCGGAGTGCTCGTCCACCTGGTAGTAGTCCGCGAAAGCCGCGATCCGGTCGCAGAACTCGGTCCACACGCCCTGCTGGCGCGCCTTCAACACCTGGGCATTGGTTGCCAGCCACCGGGCCGTCACCTCCGGAGCGCGGAGCCCGTTCTGATCCCGTCCGTGGCTGAAGGGGGGCTGCGGGAGCACCACCTTCTCACAGCGGGCGACACCCGCGGCCCAGCGCTCCGTCTGGTAGGGCGATATTCCCCGGAGGGTCGTGTCGATCACCCGCCGGGTGATCGGGCAGATCCACCCCTCGCTCATCAGGGTGAAATGGACCTGCTGGTCCAGGTGGAGGATGAAGCCGTCCTCCTTCGAGGCCAGCAGATTCACGCGCCGCAGTTGTTGCCAGGCATCCCGCAGCAGCTCATCGACGAGCGCCCGGTGCTCCGGCTCCTGGTCATTGAGCTCAAGCGCCAGCATCAGGACGCGCGCCATGCGGGGGAGCCGCTGGCCCATCGCCGCCTTGGGCCAGGGGTAGCGAACGTTCTTCTTCCCTGGCGTACCCGGGCTCACCACCACCGAGCCGCGAATCTGTGTCCCCAGCAGACGCATGTAACCCGGGGGCACCTCGACCGCCGTGTGGCCGCGCACGAAGAAGTCGACGCACATCTTGAGGAAGTCCCGCCACTCGCGCAGACCGAGTCCGGCCGACTTCCAACTGCCAGGAACGTCGGGCTCGGTGATCCGCTCCAGCGCGGGATAGACCACGGCGACCAAGCCCAGGGTCTCCAGCGAGTTCTGCCGCCTCGGGCGGCGGACGAACTCGCGGTACAGGCAGAGCGAGGCCAGGTCTTGTCCATCCAATGCGGCGGGGGCATAGCGCTGGCGCTGCCGCTCCGGCATCCACTCCCGGATCTTCCCCTGGTTGGCAAGCCGCTGGGCCATGTCACGCCAGAGCAGTGACGGCCGCTGGGCCTTCGCCTGCTCGGCGGCGAGCTCCTGCCGCTTCTCGTCCAGGAAGCCCTGAAGGTCCGGGTCCGCCTTCGCCTTGGGCTCGAGCCTAGCGATTTCGCTCTGCAGCTTGTCGATCCGGTTTTGATCGGCTGCACCCCGGAGCTCCAGGAGTTCGTGGTAGATGAGGCTGCGGACGTAGTTGCGGTCGGACTCCATCTGCAGGCGCGCCGCCAGCCGGGCCGTCCCCTGCCGGCTGTCGCTGAAGGTGATGAGCTTGCGGCCGCCCACGGGCAGGACCTCGGGATCCTTTTCCGCTGGCGGCAGATGCTCGAGCAGTGCCGGGATGGCGGCCCCCAGGAAGAAGGGGGCCCCCAGCCGTACCGGGCGGAACTGCTCTTCTCTCTCTTCGGCGCGCTGCCCGCACGAGGCGCATTGCAGCCGCCCGTCCTTCCATAGGACGAGGGCAATGGACACCACGCCCTTGTCCCCATCGGGCTCCAGCTCGCCCGTGAACGGGGAGAACTTCAGCCGGGCGGACGTCAGGTGGTTGGGCGCCCGCCCGCTGATCAGAGCCGTGCGCTCCCGCATGGGGCCCGCTGCTTCCTCGGTGTCGTCCTCTTCCTCGCCTTCGTCCGTATCCAGCTCGAAGGAGCTGGAGGACAGCGGCTCCAGCCGGTTGCCCTGCTCCTCGGCGCACAGGTACTCGCTCCCGCAGCCCCAGCAGAAGACGAGGTCATACACGCGTCCGTCACATGCGTCGCAGGTGTCCCGGCGCGTCAGGAAGAGCTTGCCGAAGAGCCAGTCTGGGCTGTCCAGCGGGGTGTCCTTGCGCCCCGGGCAGGCGGTGTTGCTACAGGCCCAGAGCCCCGCCTGGGTGCGGTGGAAGAAGTGTCCACGGAGCGGGAGCAGGCTGCCCTGCGCGTTCTTCGCGAAGCTCAGCAGGTCCATCCACTTCAAGGCCGTGGGGCCTGGCGCCTCCGCCACGGGAGCGTCCTTTGTGCCCTCCAGGGTGGCGGCGAGCTGCGCGAGCTCCATGGGCTTCTTGGCCAGCGTGTTGCGCAGCTCGCGGACCTGGGGGACGGCGGCGAGCCGCTCGAAGAGCCCGTGGGCCCCATGGCTCCGGCCTCCTCAAGGGAGGGGAGGGGCTCGGTGCGCTCGCTGAGCTTCTCGTCCAGCTCGGGAACGGAGCGTTTGCCGCTGATGACCACGACCCGGGCGGGATCCACGCCAGCCAGATCGGCCAGGTAGCGGCTCAGCGCCTCACTGGCTTCGTCCCCACCGATGGTGGCCGACGTGGCCACGAAGCGGATCCGCTCCGCATGCGCGCCGAAGGCATTGAGGACACGCCGCAGCAGCAGGGACAGCTCCGCGGCTTGCGAGCCCACGTAGTTGTGCGCCTCGTCGAGCACGATCCAGCGCAGCAGGCCCTGCGACTGCTCGATGATGCAGGCATCCGCCGCCCGGACCAGCATGTACTCAAGCATGGTGGTGTTGGTCACCAGGATGGGCGGTGGCGACTTGCGGAGCTCGGCGCGCGAGAGAACCTGGGCAGGACTCCGGACCTGGTTGACCGTGGGCTCGCTCTCGGGGGTAGCCCCGTTGTAGAGGCAGAAGCGCATGCGGTCCTGGAAGCCCGAGGTCCACGCCAGGAGCCGGTCACGCTGGCTGTTGATGAGCGCGTTAAGCGGGTAGAGGAAGATGGCGCGCACGCCCACCAGGGGGGCCTTTCGCTTCTGTTCCCCCAGCTCCCTGGCGAGGTCGTTCAGGATGGGCACCAGGAAGCACTCGGTCTTTCCGCTGGCGGTACCGGTGCTGATGATGGCCGAGCGGGCCGGCTCGCCCGAGAGGGCCTCCCACGCACGAACCTGATGCAGGTAGGGACGGCGGTCGCGCGGGAAGCGGTACTCGCTCAGCTCCTTCGGCGGCTCGTCCATCGCGTCCACCAGCGTGGAGGCGAGCAGCGGCAGCTCGTCCATTCTGCGGGCTTGCCGCTCCCACTCGAAGAGTGCCTCGAAGACCGGAGGGGCGACGAAGCTGCCGCTCTCACCCGGTGGCCGCTGGAGGGTGGCCTGCAGATGCTGGTGCAGCGCGCGATTGGCTGGGCCGAGCTGGCTCACCATGGCTCTCGCGGCCCGCTCGGTGAACTCGTGGCTGAGGGTGTTGTAGAAGCTCTGGGTCATTTGAACAGTTCCGGGTTCTTCTGCAGCGCGCTTCCCAGCAGACAGGCCAGCGTGCTGCCGTACGCCTCATCGAACCAGCGCTCATCGAAGGCACGCAACCGCCGGAGCTCCAACACGCGCTCGGGGGGAAGGGAAAGGTCACGAGCGCTGGCTACGGCGGCCACAACGGGCGCCCTCAGCACCGCGGTCTGGAAGAGTTGGGTGGGCTCGAGCCAACACTCCCGGGGAACCTCGCGGTAGAGGCCCATCCAGTCCGGGCGTTGGAAGTCGACCTCGGGCCATGGATCCTCGGCATGGGCGCGGATGAGCTCCTGCTGGGCCGGCTGCAACTGCTGGCGCAGGAAGCGGCGGCCAGCCTCCGTCCTCGCCAAGTGCACGAATGGACTGGGCGCGCTGGGTTTGCCTCCCAGTGTCTCGCTCCATAGGCTGAGGATGCAATGCATCCAGGAAGCCCGGAGCGGGGCCTCCTTGAACAGCGGTTTCAGGAATGCCCGGGGATCCACGGGGATGCCTTCGCTGGCCAGCTCCGCAGCCTTCTTCTCGCGCCAAGCCAGTTCCCGGCGCACGGCGCGCACCCAGACCTGGGCTGGCACCAGGGCCCACATGAAGGGAAGCTGCTCGAGGCCCGCCCACAGCACGCCGGACATCTTGTCCTTAATGAGGGCGAGCACTGCGGCTTCGGGGTCACCGGCCACGCGCCGTACCACCTCGTAGGTGGGCGATGGCAGCGAACTCATGGTGGCCAGGAAGTCCATCAGCCGCGGCCACTCCGCGTGACTGGCCTCGGTTGCGAGCTCACGCACCAGCTCGCCCAGCTGCTTGTGGCGCGCGGCTTGGGGGTGCGCGTGGATGGCCCGCTCGAGCTTCAGCTCCGCCGGGGCCGTCCCATTGATCGTCACCCGCAGGGGCCGCAGGGGGGAGAGCGTCCCGATCCAGGCGGTCAGAAGCCAGACGCCTGAGGCGCAACCCGCCAGATCGAAGATCCAATCGCCCTCTGGCCGCTCGCGCAACAGCCTAGCCGGCTCCTTCGGATTCCAGAGTGGCCGGGCCTCCAGCCGCAGCCGGGCACGCTCCTCCTGGCTCAGCGCCTTGATGGCGGACTCATTGAGCCGGATCTCCACCGCTTCGGAGTTCTCCCTGCCCTTGTCCAGGTTCCCGTCGTAGCGGGCCACGGGGAGCCGCTTAGGCGAGGCGCGTCCGTTGACGACGAGCCGGAGGCACACCTGGGCATCAAGGCCTTCCGAGGCGGCGAGCAGCACGCTGAGCTGCTCCGCGACACAGTCCAGCGAGAAGCTCGAAGGTCCCTTCCTCCCGGCGGGGAAGCTCGGTGAGGACCACCCAGTTCCGGTTCTGCTGCTGGCACTCGAGGAAGCATCCACCGCGGAGCCTGGGATCGAACACCCGGGCCCGGATGGAACCCAGCCGGTGGAGGGCCACTAGCGAGTCCACGGGCTGATCATCGCGGCCCACGAAGCAGGTCTCGCGTGCCGGGAACGTGGCATTCACGCTCAGGGCCCTGCGCTGGGAGAAGCGGAGCTTCAGCGGCACGCTGCGCGGGTGGCCGTGCGCGGCGCTCAGGTGGACGATCATGTTCGCCCCCTCCACGTGGCGCTGCAGCGTCACCTCCGGGGACGTCGTGCCCACGTCCTCCACACGCGCGTCCCGGAAGATGAGCTTCTCCCTCGCCATCTTCCTTCCCAGGAACGATGTCGCAGTGCGCGTCCCGCGGAAGGCAGTCCACCCGCGTCCGGAAGCACACCTCCCTGTCCTGCACGACCCGGAGCGCGACACTTCCAATCGTGTTGGGACCCAGGGGTTGCCACGGTTCGCCCGCGGCATCCCAGGGCCTCCACTCCGCCTTGACCTCCCGCTGGCTCCCGCCTTCCCGGCACTCGAAGACACGGGGTGCTCCGCGGAAGACCTCGGAGCCCCAGGGGCCGAGGGTGAACAACTCCCCCCGCACCGCATAGGTCCGGATGTCCTCGGCCGGCTGCCGGGTGCGGATGGTCATCGAGTCTTCGCCATGCTGGACCCGAAGCGTGCCCTGGAGCCTCACCACGCGCCGGCCCAGGCGCTCCAGCGTCCCCAGTTCCGTGGCGGCCTCAGGAGGCTCGGCGCGCCAGCTCGCCTCGGAGGGCAGCACCACCAGGGCCTCCTCTGCCCGGGTACAGACGGGCCCATAACCGCGCAAGACATAGGGGGCCGTGTCCTCGGTGCGCGTGAACACCCAGGGGAGCTCGGGGGGCAGCTCCGCGCCATCGAGAGGGACCGCCTGGAGCTCGTGGGTGCCCACCACCGCGCCGAGCCTGACCGGGGCCAGGAGTGTCTCCAACGAGAGGGGTGGACAGAGGACCTGTCCCGAGGTGTGGAATCGCTCTTGGGTAAAGGCGCGCGTTGCCGAGCCGAGCGGCTGCCGCGTGCCATCGCTCCAGAGCAGGTACAGGGAAAGCCGGGAGGGGAGCTTGTCGCTGGTGACCCGCAGCTGGGCCGCCAGGGTTGCCGCGGCGATATCAGGGGGCACCACGGGTTTCCGGATGAGCCGGAGACCGTTGTCGACCAGGAGCCGAGTTTCCAGGCGGACCCCCGTCCCCGGATTGGAATCGGAGGTGCGCGGCTGCCGCATCAGCCCCTGCAGCAGGTCTCGCGCAACCTCATCCTCCAGGCGGAGGGGAATCCACGTCTGCCAGCCCGGCTGTTTGACATCCAGCTCCCGCAGCGGGTCGCTCGCGTTTCCCACCAGGGTGCGCAAATGCGCGACTGCGTCGATGAGCGTCGCGCTGAGCCCGAACACGACATCCTGGCGCAACGAGCCCGGAAGCTCTTCCTCCAGGCGCTGCGCAAGCTCTTCGGCGGGTGTGTCCTGAAAGCATTCCCGGGCTGACAGGAGCTGTTCGAAGTACCGGCGGAGCCGGGTTCCTTCCTGGGTGATCAGCGCGCGCGGGAGCCCTCCCTCGCAAGCGAGCGTGACCAGGAAGGCGCGTCCGTGGTTGGACTCGAGGACCCGGCGATTCCAGTGGCCAAGACCCCTAATGACCAAGTCATACAACGTGGACGGACCCAAATGGGTGCCCAGGGAGTTGAAGATGGGCTCCCAGCTCCAGGTTCCGCCTTCGTGTGCGCGGCAGAAGTGCTCGGCAGCAAAGAGGCAGAATCCGGCGGCCTCAATGGCGGTCAGTTTGCCAACACCGGAAGCAGCCTGCTTCAGAGCCCCTACGACCGCACTCCGCAGCACGGCGCGTTCATCGTCCGATGTGCGGTAGGCGTAGAGCGGGTAGCCAGCCTTCGGATCAAGCCCGCTACGGGCGATGATCCCAAGAACAACTTCACTGGTGCTCGGCATGCAGTACCCCCACCTTTCTAGTAGCACCCCTTTGCGCTGAATTCGAGTTACCGGTGGACTTCACTAGGAGTATGATCCGCTGCTGCATGCGAGGGACAAGCACCCTCAGCGCTCGTGGGGCAGGGACAGAGTGAAGCAGGCGCCCTGGCCGGGCTCGCCGCCCATGTCCAGCTTGCCGCCGTGCTCCTAGAGGGTGGCCCCACGAGCCCCTGGCATTTTGGCATCAAGGTGCAATCGCGCAGCTACCATTGAGTGAGGGACAGGCGCTCAGCATCGTTCTCCGCGAATCACTGCTCCACCAGGTTGGGTATCGTGCTCCCCTACTCTTTCCGGTAGACGGACACCATGGACGAGAAGCTGCGACACGCGCTGGGGGACGCGGCCCGGGCTGCTCGCCTGCGGCTGGGCCTCACGCAGGCGGAGGTGGCCAAGAGGGTGCGCCTGAAGTCCGGCGTCTACGGTCGGGTCGAGCGGGGCGCCATGGTGCCCAGCGTGCCCACGCTGCGGCGCATCTGCGAGACCCTGAGCATCTCCTCGGACGTGCTCCTGTCCCTGGGTGCCCAGGCTCGCAGGGAGGCGGCACCAGCTCCTCCGCCTAGGACCGGCGAGCATCCGGAGCTGAGCCGCATCATCCACATCTTGCAGGGATGGCCGCCGGAGAGGTTGGTGCTCATGCGCAAGCTGCTGGAAACGGCCGACACCCTCCTTTCGGACGAGAGCTAACGGGCCTCGGGCGACACGAGGCTGCGCGCCATGTAACCGACAGCGGAGAGCTGCTTGTCATCCAACTGGCGCAGGGTGCGCAGCAGGCGGCGCAGTTGTGGCGATTCCTCCGGGGTGCTCTCGGACTCCTGCAACCAGGTCGCCGCCTCGTGGCCGGTGAGGTTCAAGACGGCGTTGGCGTCTACCCGGAGCGCCACGCACAGCTTGCGCAGACTGGGGACGCTCGGCGTCAGGTTGCCCCGCTCTATCCGCCCGTACACCTCGGTGGCCACTCCCACGCGCTCGGCCACGTCCGCCTGGGTGAGTTCGGCCTTGAGCCGGGCCTCTCGCAGCACCTCTCCCAGGTGGACGGTCATCTTCTTCTTCGTCATCAGGTGGGTGGTCTTCTTCATGGTCACTCACTCCGGTCCTTCGTCTCTTCCTCGATGGCTTCCTCCTCGGCCGTGGCTTCCTCCTCGGGAGTGGGCAGCACGCCCTTCTCAATGGGGAATGCGTGCGTTTCCTGGGGGGCGGGCTTCTCGCGCAGAAGGGCTCCCAGCTCCGCCTCCGCCTCGGAGAGTCCGAATCGTTGGCCCTGACCGTTGAGCCACGCGCGCAGCTCGTCCCGCATCTCACCGGCGGTCTGGTAGCGGTCGTCTGGGTGGGCATGCAGGGCCTTGTGGAGGATGCACTTGAGCGGCTCGGGCACCTGGGCGGCCACCCGCTCCACGTCATCGGGACCGAAGCTCAGGATGCGGTTGGCCAGTTCCCCCGGGCTCGTCCAGGAGGGCCGCTCGGGACGGACGCGGGCGTTGTACCGGCTCACCTCCGAAGACCCGCTGAAAGGCACGTTCACGTCCGGCGGATCCAGCGGATACTGACCCGACAGCATTTCCAGCAGCACCATGCCCAGCGAGTAGAGGTCCGCCCGCCCATCTGGCTTCTGGCGGCGCATCACCTCGGGGGCGGCATAGGCCAGATCCGCACGCAGCACCTTGGAGGGCGTGTCCAACCGGCCCACCATCCGCGAGTACGCCACGCCGAAGTCGGTGAGCGTCACCCGGCCGCTGAGTTCCAACCGGATGCTCGTAGGGCTCACGGCCCGGTGGACGAAGTGCAGCGGGCGGCCGTCCTCCCCCTGGCTGTTCCAGGCATAGTGGAGCGCGTCGGCCACCTCGGCGGCGATGTAGACGGCATGAGAGGGTGCGAGCGTCCTGCCCAGCAGCAACGCCGTCTCCATAGCCGTGGTCAGGAAGATGCCCTCGGTGTGCGCCATCACAACGTAGGGTGCGCCCTGGTAGTCCTCCAGTCCGTACACCTGGACAATGCCGGGGTGACGCAGACGAGTGGCGAGCCGCACCTCCTCCACCGCTCGCTGGCGGCGCTCGTCCTCGGGGGGCATCTGCACCCGCTTGAGGATGACGCGGCAGGCAGCGCCCTCCCCCTTCACGGGAGCGCGCTGGGCGATGGCCATGGGGTCCGGCGAGTCCAGCAGCGGGGAGACAAAGGTGTAGCGGTACGCGGGTCCCTCGAAGAGAAGACCATCAGGACCCGTGGGGTGGATGGGGAAGCTGTCGTTGGTCGATGGCTCGTTCACGGGGGCACCTCCTGAACCTTTCAAGAACTCATCTCTAAAAATGAGTTCCTCTCAGGTAACATGGGAGGCAGTCGAAAGAAAGCACCGGCCAACCAAGCAGGTCAGCGCCCAGACTCAACCTGTTGGAGCGGGGGAGCGTCTATGAACCATCCGAAGCGCACTTGGAACTGCCCTCGCAGCCTCCGAAACGGTCCCCAGCGCAGGAGCCACCGGAAGCTCAGACGTAGGGCTTCGGCCAGGTCGAGCGCGGCACGTAGAGCGGGTGGCCCGGCACCTTGGTTATGGGCGTCACGCGCACCACGTGCACCGGCTTGATGGCCCGCAGCATCGCCAAGAGATGGGCGTGCCGGCTCATGATCTTTTTGGCATGGGCGCCCCAGGCGGCGATGGTGAAGGCCGACCCGGCATGGATGCGCATCAAATGGGCGTCGTTCTTGGGGCCTATGGGGTCGATCCCGGCCTTGATCGCCGTATAAAGGCCCTTGGGCTTGGGGTCGATCAGCGCGAAGGCGTTGCCAACCACCACGCCGCCACAGCCCCAATTGATCGCGAACTCGATGCAGCCGTAGACCGTGGTGTCTTCCGCCACCAGGTTCGCCACGCTGGGATTGAGCATGATGAAAGCCGCAATCGGCAAGCTCGGGTTCCAGATGCGTGACAAACGGTAGCGGTACAGCGCGGGCTGCTGCGGGTCGAAGACTGCATCCCGCACCATTCCCGGCTGGGGGTGAACCAAGAGTCGTCCCATCAGACCTCCCGTCGTGCACTTGGGCCTGGCGCACCCGTTCCAGGCACGCCACCCGGCTATTATACCCTCAGGGCTGGTGGCCTCGGCTGCGATGCGGCTCGCGTGTTCGGCCCAGCGGTCCAGCTCAGTTGGCCGCTGCCCCCTCAAACGAGGAAGGAGGTGGGGCCGGAGCAGGCGCATCCGGTCCGCCACTATGGGAACGTCACGCCATCGACGTTCACACCTCCGGATCCAGCCTCTCCAGCCCACAAGTTGAGCGTGTAAGTTCCTCGGGCCTCGCTCTCCGCCGCATTCAGCTCCACCACGATGCGCTGCGACCTCCCTGACGGGATGGGCTCCAGGGAGCGCACCGTCAGCCCCATCAGCTCCTCGCGCTTGGAGCCCACCAGGGCCGCCCCCATGGGCGTCCACGTCACCGTACCCCCGTTGCGCAGCTCCAGCTCCACGGCCACCCGGCCCCGTTTGGGTCCAACGGCCCGGTAGCTGATGACGTCCCGTACTTCGAGGGGATCTGCCGAACGTGAGGTGACGCCCTTGAGCACACGGGCAACAACGCCCGTTTTGCCGAGCCATCCGTTCTCGATGAGGCCCGTGAGCCCACCCTGGCCGCTGCACTCGGCCTGGAGACGCGCTTTCTCCTCCCGGCACTGCTGGGCCTCGGCTCGGGCCTGCTGCTCTCCCTGTCGGTAGGACGCCAACGTGCGCTCGTGGCGGGATACCTCCACCTGCCGCTCCGCCTGGGACGGGTGGACCACCAGCATGAAGGTGGCACTTGTCGGGGCCCCGTCGTCCTGGAAATACACCGTCACCGACACGCGCTCTCCGTCGTGCAGCGCGTCCGAGGCCACGAGCGTCAGGGATGCCGTTGCCAGTTCCACCCGGCGGAACCGCTCCCGCCCCTCCACGTCCACGCGTGCCAGCTTCGCGTCGAAGAGCAGGGTGATGGACAGCTCCGGCCGGATGCACACCTCCGGCGTCCTGATGGGGGCACTCGCGTCCAGCTCAATGTGGCGCGTGCCCGTCTCACATGTGGGGAGTGGAGCTCGCTCAGCGGCCTCTGCGGGGGCAGTGAGCAGGGCCAGTCCGAGCAGGGCGGTGGAGGAGAAGGCGAACACGGAGCGGGAACCTCCACGAAGGCGAGGAAGAGACTGGAGACGTGGGCCTCTAACACACCTTCCTGCCCGGTCATGCGCGCGCCACCTGGGCTTCCAGCCCACCAAGCCCCGGCATGGCGCTACTCGAAGCGGTCCACCGCCCTCACATCCGCGATGGGGTGGACCTTGACGGCTCCTCCGTCAGGCTCGATCTCGAGACCGCGGTCGCCGTGGTCGTACAGCTCCATGCAGACGGTGAACGTGTCTCCAGCGGGCGTGACGGCCTGGGTGATGCGTCCATAGACACGCTTCTCCCCGATGCAGAGCTGCCCGGAGAGCCGCGTGCCGTCCGGCAGTGCAATGCGCCCACCCCGGCCCATGGGGTCGGTCCCCACCGCGAAGTGACCCTTCAACTCCAGGGAGATGGGGCCGTCCTTCACGGGTACGGACTCGTTACTGCCCTTCTTCTTGCCGGGAAGGTCGACGCTTCCCCTATCCCCGAGGATTCCCCTATCCCTATCCCCCAGGTCCATCCCGAGCTGGCGGGTCATGGTCTCAACAGCACCGGCCGGGCACGCCTGGGGCGCGGGCTCCTTGCGAACCTGAGCACCGGGACACGCCATGTTGGCGGCGGCGGCCACCGCGAGCAGCACATTAGCCCCGGTGGAGCCGTTGCCCTTCTTCTCCTTCTCCTCCTGTGAGCCGGGGGCCTTCTTCTTCATGCGAGTTGTTCCCGAGCTGAGCGTCATGGTGGTGACGGGCGCAGGGGTGTCCGCCTTCGGGGGCGTTGCGCCTGCATCAGCTTCGGGCGGCTTCCACGGTGGCGCTACTTCATGGACGTGCGTGGCCCATGGCGCAGGGTCATCGAGGGAGAATTCCCCAGGTAGGGAAAGCGTGAGCACCGGTTGGCCTGGAGTCGGTGAGGAAGGCGGCGGCTGGCGTTGGCCGAGGACGTAGCCTAGCCCCACCCCTACTACCGCGAGGCCCACCACCGCCACCAGGACTGGAGCGGCCCGCCTCACGCGGGTGCGAAGCGTGGGGACCGTTGACGTGGCGGGCGGCTCGGGCGGGGCGGGAGCTACGACGGGAGGAGCAGGCGGCCTGCCGCGTTTCGGCTTCTGCCGGATCCACTTGCGCAGCCACGCCTCGGGGTCGTGGCCCACCAGCTCCGGTGCGTCCTCGGTGGTACGGCCGTCCACCGTCCAGCCGTAGCACAAGGGCACCTCCCACCGGGGGTCCGCCTTCGCCTCCACTAACAGCTTCTCCAGCGCCACGCACAACGTCTCTGCATCCGGCACGCGGGCGGGCGCCTTGGCCAGCAGGTGCAGGCACAGCTCACTCAAGGCCCGGGGCACACGGGAGTTGCGCACGTGCGGGGGCTTGGGGTCGCCGTCCAGAATCTCCCCCATCAGCTCGTCATCCGGGCCGTTGAAGGGGTACACGTCGGTGGCGAGCACGTAGAGGATGACGCCCAGGGCGTACAGCTCGTCCCTCACCGAATAGTCGTAGCTCTCCCCCCGCTTGCGGTCCTCACGCAGGAAGAAGGCCACGGCTTCGGGGCTGCGGTAGCGGAGGTTGGCCGGGGCCAGGGCTCCGGTGACGCGAGGTGCGCCCGGCATGGCACCAGCTCCGAAGTCCACCAGCACCGGTGCTCCGTCCGCCTCACACACCAGCACGTTGTCGCCCTTCAAGTCGCGGTGCAGTACCTCCCTGGCGTGGACTCCCTTCAACGCCCGGGAAAGCGGCAGCAGCTTCTCCACCAGCTCGCGGGCACACGGGTTGCTGTCCCGGGCCCACTGATAGAGGGTCACTCCCGGCACGTACTCCATGACGAGCACCAGGTACTCGGGCTTTTCCTCCGGCCACTTGAAGTGACTCAGCAGCTTCACCACGTTGGGGAACTCGTGGCGGAGCATGATGAACAGCTCCCGCCAGCCCCACTCCCCGACGCTCTCCAGGTGGATGAACTTGAGGGCGCACGGGCCACCGTCGCGCCACGCGAGGAACACCTTGCCGAAGCCGCCAGCTCCCAGCTTCTTCTCGATGCGGTAGCCGCCCACCACCATGCCCGGCTGCACCACGTCCTCCAGCGTGGTCTTCATGGTGTCCCTCCAGCGTGGGCACCAGCCTGTAACGGTAGGAGTTCAGTCACGCGCTCAACCTCGGGAGTGGGGAGGCTACCAGAACCCGGGGGCTCCCGTGCCTGGGGGCGTGTCCGGCTGGCTGGGGTGGTGGCGGAGCTGCGCCACACCGGCAACTCCACGGCGAGCGGCGGCATAAGCCGCAGGACGTGGGGCCTTGGGTGCCCTCCGTCCGCGTACCCACTGGAGGACACCATGAAGAACCTGCTCGCCATGTTGAACGCCGTTCGCCGTCCGATGACGTGCGAAGAGACGAAGTCCATCTGCCTCGTCATGTTGCGGCCCCTGGTCGAGGAGCAGCAGCTCGCGCTCAAGGCCGCCTTCGATGACGAGGACTACCGCACCGCCGCCCGACACTTCGCCCGGATGCACCTCCACTCCATGAAGGCGAGCCTGACGCGCAGCAACCTGCGCATGACGTTCCGCTTGTTCGTTGGCACCCGCGAGGAGCGGGAAGCCATCATCGCCGGATGCCTGGAGGCCAGCTTCGAGCTGACGGTGAAGATGCGCCCCGAGGGCAAGCCGGACCACGGGGCTGGGCTGCGGGTCCTCACTGGGGGGAGGACGCCATGACCGGCAAGAACACGCGCACCCTCCGCTCCGAGTCGAGTGCCGTCAGCCTCGGCCTGGAGCTGTCCACCCTGGAGCACGCCCTGCGCGGGGCCTCGCTTCTGGCCGAGCTGCTCGCCAACAACGATCTGCCGGATGAAGAGACGCAGCGGATGGCCCCCTACTGCATCAGCGCCCAGCTCGCGCTCGTCAATGCCCGGCTGCGCCATGTGGGCCGGGTCATCCGGGGGGAGGAGGGCGCGGAGACGCTGTGGGCTCCGCATAACGCCACCAGCCCCTCGCCCCTGCCTGGGGATGACGGAGACGTGCGGCTGGTGTCGAAATCACCCGCCCCCTTCGCTCGGAAGCTCGCGGAAGGCGGCCGAGCGCAAGCCCCGGGCAAGGCGGGCGATGAAGAAGAGGCCGGAGAAGCCGCCCACGGATGAGGAATCGCCACCAGCGCCATGAGCCCGGCACGTCAAAAGCAGCGTGCTCCTCGGCATAAGGCTCATGGCGGAGACGTGTCCGCCGACGCGCTGGCAATCCGGCCAGTGCGCCTTCCTCCAACAACCACAGCTCGGTGCACCGCGAGGTGACGGACTCGAGTTTTCATGAACCGGGCCCGAGCACCCGAGGTGCGCCTTCTTCAACGAAGGGAAGGAGCACCATGTCGCACGACATCAGCAAGATGGTCTACGTCGGAAAGGAGCCCTGGCACGGGTTGGGCACCGCGCTCCCGGCCAACGCCGACTACGACGCCATCATCCAGGCCGCCGGCTTCTACGCGGCGGTGGAACGGCCCGTCTTCTCGCCGCCCATGGTGGAGGCCATCCCGGACAGGAAGGCCCTCTTCCGGGAGGACACGGGCGAGTACCTGTCCACCGTCTCCAAGGGCTACGAGGTGGTGCAGTTCGCGGAGGTGGCCCGCACGCTCGTGGAAGCGGCGGGCGGCGTGCGCTGCATCTTCCACACGGCGGGCACCTTGGGCCGCAACGGCGTACGCGGGTGGCTGCTCGGCGAGTTGCCCGAGCCGCTGCTCGTCCGGGGCGACAAGAGCCCCATCAAGCGGTACGTGCTGGGCTACTGCGGCCATGACGGCACCACCGCCATCACCCTCAAGAACGTGGCCACGCGCGTGGTGTGCCAGAACACCCTTGGCGTCGCCCTCTCGGAGCAGGACGGGGCCGAGTGGCACATCCCGCACACCACCAGCGCCAAGGTCCGGCTGGAGGAAGCGGGGCAGGCCTTCCGACTCCTCGTGGAGGGCTACGAGCGGTTCGGCGAGCTGGCCAATCACCTCGCCGTCCAGCCCTTCAGCGAGCACCAGCTTCAGCTCGTGCTCAACCGGGTGATGCCGCTGCCCGAGGACGAGGCCAGGCACCCGCGCATCACCAACGCACGCAACAAGGTGGTGGAGCTGTTCCACACGGGCACCGGCATCGAGGGCGACATCCAGGGCACCGCCTGGGCGGCCCTCCAGGCGTTCAGCGAGTGGGCCGACCACCACCGCCACACCCGAGCCGTGCAGGGCAAGAAGGTGGAGACGATGCGGTTGGAGAGCATCTGGATGGGCAAGGCCGCCGCCATGAAGCGCCAGGCGCTCGCGGCCATCGCGGACACCGCCCAGCTCCGGCTCGCGGCGTGAGTCGGGGCGAGGAGGTGTCCCATGAGATGGCTCGGAAAGGTGCTGCGCGCGCCCCTCGCACGGGACGTGGCCGCCGCCATCCTCACGGTGCTGGCCCACGCACTGAGTAGGCAGCGGCACGCGCAGTAGCGGTCCAGGGGGCGAACTTCCAGTCCACAATGGGAGTTCGCCCTCTTCTCTTATGTTTCACGCTGGTGGCTGCGCCAGCCCTTCCCGGCACAGGGCCTGGGTTTCGAGGGCCAACCTGTCCCCCGCCTCGGAGGCTTCGAGCCGCGCTGGCTCACGTACGATGCGAGCCGGGCGATGCGCCTACCGCGTCACCATCCGGGCAGGTGTGCCTGGTCTCGTCCGGATGGTGCAGGGGGTCCAGCCCGCCTTCACGGTGCAGCCTCCCTGGCGGTGCTGGAGCTGGTGCAACTCCACCGCCGGAGGTCCGCAGTTGCTTCCCGAGGCACCCCACGAAAATTTGAAGTGCCGGAGGGGCACTCCACCCCTTGTGCGCGAGGAGCGAGAGGGCGAACACAGGGTACGGCCATCAGTAACCCCTGGGCGAAGCCCTCCAGGGCGCGCGTACCGGGAGCATCCCGCTGGAGAATCCCCCAAAAAAAATCTTGAGAGCCCCCCATCCCCCGGGGGCTCGAAGAAGACCGGGGGGCTTGCAGGTGGACCTGCGACAAGGGAACCCCTGTCCCCCCATTCCGGGGGTACTCACCCAGGTTGGATAGGGCTACCAATTAGCGAGCCAGGGCGGAGAGGGCCCGGGAGAGGCGTCAGAACGAACCCGAGGACTTCACTTCACGAGCCGCAGGCGCACGCGCAGCTCCTTGGCCTCGGCTGGGTTCTGGGCCTTCACGGCGGCCACCTGGGCGCGGAGCTGGTCGAGGAGCCCGAGCTGCCGCTGCATGGCGGTCTCCAGCAGCTTGCGGTGGCGTTCCAGCTTCCGCAGGTCCGCGTCGTCCAGCAGCAGCACCTCGGCGGCCAGCCGCTCGCGCACCGGCGCCAGTGCGCCCTCGTCCTCGGCCAGCTTCACGGAGAGGGCCCCCTTCAGCACCTTGGCGGCGTTTCTTTCCCAGGGCACGGTAGGCGTCCGGGTGCATCCGTCCGTCCTTGGAGGTCTCCCGGGCGTGACCGAGCGAGAAGGCCAGGGGCTGGCTCACCGCCTCCGGCAGTTCCGGCACCTCGTGGACGATCTTCATGGAGCCCTCCACTGCGGTCAGCAGGGCGTCGGTCTGCGCCGCATCCTGCGGCGCCGGGCAGGCGTCCGCGATCTCCACGAAGGCGCTCACGGCCTGGAGTGCCCGGCGGGCGAGGACGAACCTCTCGAACTCGGGCGTCTTCTCCAGGGCTTCTTCCAGACTGGCGAGGCTTCGCCCGCTCTCCAGCTTGCTCAACCGCTCCAACTTCCAGGCTGTGTCTCCGAGCTGAGCTACCAGGGTGGCCTCGGGCAGGGTAGTTGGTGCAAAGGTGACGAAGTACTCATCGAGGTGGCGCTCGTACTGGGCAGCATCTTCTCCGGGCAGAAGCAGGTTGCTCGCGCTCAGCCCGTGCCGAAGGGCGTTCATCGCGCTGCGTCTCTTACCCTCGGGGCTCACGGGGCCCTTCGAGTGAGCCCCGTTGATCGCCGCCTGCGCGGCCTGCACGGCAGTTCTGATGGCACTGTTCATCCCAGGATTGTGAGACCTCCCGAGTGCGGGTGGGAAGCACAAGATGCCCCCAGCTAAGCAGTAGGTAGCCCATGTGCGGAGATGCACCAACACCTGTGCACCAGTGCTCATCCGCTCTATCTCTTCATTATCTGGGAAGAGGATTTGTTCGAGATGCCACGCAAGAAAAGCCCTCGTCCAAGAAACTCCTCACAAGAGAAGAATCGTGACCCGTCGGCCCGAGCGGGCAGGAGTACAGCGAATACGCCATCTACCGGGCGCCCGCCGATCCCTTCCTCCAAGATTTACGTTGCACCCCCGCCAGCAGCTCCGCCACCACGGCAGCCCCACGATTGGGACTCGGTTGGGATCGTCCCGGTGGACGAGAAACGAACGTACTTCCGGTTCAGGCGATACGAGTTCTCGTTCAACGAAGCTGGGCCATGGTCCGACTTGCAGCCCGAGGAGGTTGTTGAGAACGACTTCCCCAAAGAGCCCAAAGACGGTGGCATCCGGGCCTACTTGGGCTACGTGGGAATCACCAAGGACAGCTGGGAACGACTTACCCCAGAGGCTCGAGTCACGCTCCGCGATGCCCTCCGTGTCCTGCTTCCAGTCATGGAAGCGGCCGTCTCCATCGCAGCAGACCCAGACCAAGCAGAGGTCGATCCCGAGCTTCAACGTCGAGCTCTGCGTCTTCTCGACCAACTGGGCCAAGAGGTCAGGTCAGACCGCACGCGCAATGCTGGCTTCCAGAAGGCAGTGGCGATGCGAGATCGCTGGAGATTCAACCGCTCTACGCTGAAGACGATCGAGCAGGTGCTGGCAGACGTCCAGAGGCGGGGCCGAGCAAAGCAGCGGGCGACCTTCCTCGATGAGACCTGGGCCGCCAGCGCTGCCGGCGAGGTGAACGCCCGTTTGAGCGAGAAGCTGTACGTCACCATCACGGCCTGCACCACCACGCATATCGAACAGCTCCAAGCTGAGCCTGCCCGCTCGGTGGCCTTGCAGCTCGCCGAGAAGCTCGGTGTCGATGAAGACGTGGCGCGGCGCGCGACCCCACGCCACCGACGTTGATGAGCCCGCTGGTGGGCGGATGAAGCCCACCATGCGCCCACCCCGCGCCTTCGAGCGTCGCAGTAGTACTGGCGGCGAACCGAAAGGAGCCGCGTGGATGCGTCGTCCCCCTCGCACTCGAATTCAAGCTGCCGTTGCTGTGGAACTGGCCCGAGCCGGGCTGTCGCAGGTCGAGCTGGCTAACCGGATGGGGTTGCCCCCGACCACCCTGTCCGGCTGGCTGACGGGAAGCTCTCCTGCCCCGGCCGATCTCGTTGATGCCATTGAGAAGGCGCTCGGACTCACGTCCGGGACGCTGCGCAAGTCCGAGGAGGTGAATCCCTCCAATTAGCCGCTCACAGGCCAAGGCACCGGCCCAGGCGGGCTGCCACCCGCCCAGACCGGCTACTTCCACGCCCACCCCGGAAAGAAGCAGGCATGTCCAACATCGAGAAGGATAACGAGAACCCCATCGTCCAGGAAGCTGCGGCCAAGGAAGCTGCCCCCATCGAGGGCACGCACACTCCGAGCGGCGGGAAGGTCGCGCCCGTCCCCGACTTCACCCTCGAGACATTGCGCCTCAGGCAGGACTTCGGGGCGACCACCCTGGTGAAGAAGGCGCTGCTCACGGTGCCGGTGCGCAAGCCGAACAAGCAGGACTTCATCCGGACGCGCCCTGGCGCGGAATGGCGGGCGGCCCTCGCGCTTATCGAGCTGAAGGAGGAGCGCGAGGTCTACGTCGTCACCCCCAATCTCGTTGGCGAGCTGGGCGGCGAGGTCGTCCCGAAGCTCATCATCACCGCCGTCAACCGACAGGGCGTTGCCTTCCTCTGGCCCATCCGCCTGCCCAGTGAGGATGGCCGTCACGACGAGTGGAACCGCTCAGCGATGGAGGCCGCCGACATCGCCGCCAAGAAGTGGGTGCGCGTGAGCGCCAACATGAGCCTCGGCGCCTACGACGTCTTCACGGCGCAGGCGGAGATGCCCGAGCCGGTGTGGCCTGACGTGCCGTTCTCGGAGCTGGTGCGCATCGCCTTCAAAGGCCGCGTCATCGACACGCTGGAGCACCCCGTCGTGCGCCGCCTGCGGGGAGAGCTGTGATGCGGCTCGCCGGTTACGAGTTCCGCGAGGTGACGGCGGTGGACTTCGAGTTCATCGCCCCCCCAGGTGAGCGCCCCCGTCCCGTTTGCATGGTGGCTCGCGAACTGAGCAGCGGGCGCGTCCACCGGATGTGGCAGGAGGAACTCAACGCCTGCCACGAGGCGCCCTATCCCACCGACACCCGAGCGCTGGTGCTGGCCTTCTATGCGAGCGCGGAGGTGGGGTGTCATCTGGTGCTGGGCTGGAGGCCGCCGGCCAACGTGCTGGACCTCTACGTCGAGTTCCGGCGCCACGCCAACGGCCTGGTGCCGCCGTGCGGCTGGGGCCTGATTGGAGCGCTCACCTACTTCGGGCTGGACGCGCTCACCGCCATCGAGAAGGAAGGCATGCGCCAGCTCGTCCTTCGTGGCGGCCCCTGGACGATGGAGGAGAAGCAGGCGCTGCTCGCCTACTGCGAGGAAGACGTACTCGCGTTGCAGCGGCTGCTTCCAGCCATGGAGGGAAGCCTCGACCTGCCCCGCGCGCTCCACCGTGGCCGCTACATGGTGGCCGCGGCCCACATCGAGCACCAGGGAATCCCCATCGACGTTTCGGCCCTCGCGCTTCTGCGCGAGCACTGGACCTCCATCCAGGATGACCTCATCGCCGAGGTGGACAAGGCGTACGGCATCTACGACGGGCGCTCGTTCCGGCAGGAGCGGTTCGAGCGATATCTCACCGCACACGGCATCCCGTGGCCGAGGACTGACGGTGGGCAGCTCGCCCTGGATGACGACACGTTCCGGCAGATGGCCCGCAGCCAGCCAGCACTCGCCCCACTCCGCGAGCTGCGCTACGCCCTCTCCCAGATGCGCCTCGCGGACCTCGCCGTGGGCTCCGATGGCCGCAACCGCGTCCTGCTGTCCGCATTCTCCAGTAGGACAGGACGCAACCAGCCCTCCAACTCGAAGTTTATCTTCGGACCTGCGGTGTGGCTGCGCGGTCTGATTCGTCCCCAGCCGGGCCGCGCCATCGCCTACATCGACTGGAGCCAGCAGGAGTTCGGCATCGCCGCTGCACTGTCTGGAGACGAAAAAATGATGGAGGCGTACACCTGTGGCGACCCCTATCTGCGCTACGGGCAACAAGCTGGGGTGATTCCGCCCAACGGCACGAAGCAGACGCACAAGGCCGAGCGCGAGCAGTTCAAGCAGGCTGTGCTTGCCGTGCAGTACGGGATGGGTCACGAGGCGCTCGCCATCAAGCTCGGTGTCTCTCCGGCCCACGCCCGCGAGCTGCTGGAAAGCCACCGTCGCACCTACCCGCGCTTCTGGGCGTGGTCGGACGCGGCAGAGGTCTTCGCGATGTTGCACGGGCACCTCTACACCGTCTTTGGGTGGCAGGTGCTCGTGGGCGCCAACGTGAACACCCGCAGCCTGCGCAACTTCCCCGCGCAGGCCAACGGGGCGGAGATGCTGCGGCTGGCGTGCTGCTACGCCGTCGAGCGAGGCATCAACGTCATTGCTCCTGTCCACGACGCGCTCCTTGTAGAGGGCCCGGAGGGCGAGATCGACGAGGTGGTGACCAGGACGCAGGGCGCGATGGCCGACGCGAGCAGAATGGTGCTCTCCGGTTTCGAGCTCCGCTCCGATGCGAAGGTGGTGCGCCACCCGAACCGGTACATGGACGAGCGCGGCGAGCGCATGTGGAACACCGTGTGGGAGCTACTCCAGCATCAGGTGAGTCACGCCCAGCAGGAGGTGTCGGCGTGAGCACCCCCTTCGATCTGGAAGCGCTCCGAGTGCAGGCCGTACCTACTACGCCTCCTACGGCGGTTCACCCTCCGCGCCACAATCCCGGTGAGCTGTTCCTCAAAGGACCCATTCCCTGGAACTGGATGTCCAGGGCGCTCGCCCTGAGCGGCAAGGCCCTGCACGTCGGCGTCGTCCTCTGGTTCCTGGCCGGGCTGAAGAAATCAGCCGAGGTCTCCCTGTCGCTGAAATCTCTGGAGCGCTACGGCCTGTCGCGGTGGGCGGCAGCCCGTGGGCTCCAGTCCCTGGAAGAACAGGGCCTCGTCCTGGTGAACCGGGGGCGTGGCCGCAAGGCCAAGGTGCTCCTGTTGAGCACCACTGCCCCCATCAATGGTGAGGAGTCCCCGTAATGGATGAATGCAACAACGGCAGCATGGTCCCGGGCCTCACCGAGGACTCTCTGTGGGATGCCAACGACGTAGCCAGGTTCCTCAAGACGAGCAGAAGCTGGGTGTACCAGCGGGCACAAGCCGGTCAGCTCCCGTGTTTGAAGATTGGTGGGCTCCTGCGCTTCGAGCCAGCGGCCATCCGCTCCTTCATCAAGGGCCAGGGGGCGAACGGCCGGCGAGTGGTGCCCTTCCCCACCAACAAGAGCAACCCGTGAGGCTCCACCTCGGAGCATCACGCCGTAGAGGAAGTCGCGATGGCGAGCATCTACAGGAAGAACAACAAGTGGTACGTGCGCTTCAAGGACGGCACCGGCCGCTGGCGTGACACCGCCACCATGGCCACCACGAAGACCGAGGCCAAGAGCCTCGCGCACGACCTGGAGCTGAAGGCCGACCGCCAACGGCGTGGACTGGAGCCCCTGCCCGAGCACCAGAAGCCGGTGACCTTCGGGGAGGTGATGGACCTCTGGAAGAGCGAGATGGGAGGCCGCCTCCGCTCGACCACCATCATCGGGTTCGCGGAGAAGCACCTGCGTGAGGAGCTGGGTCCGCAGACGCTCAAGGACATCACCGCCTCGCGCCTGGAGGTGCTGCTCAACTCGAAGATCGCGGAGCTGGCCCCCAAGTCCCTCAACCACCTGCGCGCCCATGTCCACCGCCTCTTCGAGCTGGCCATCCGGCGCGGGCTCTACAGCGGCCCCAACCCCGCCAAGGCCGTCCCCACCTTCAAGAAGCCGAAGAAGTTGCCGATGTACCTGCGCACCGAGGAGGTGCCGCTGATGATCGCGGCGCTGGAGCGGCGCTGGCGTCCCCTCTTCGCCACGGCGGTCTACACCGGCATGCGTAAGGGCGAGCTGCTGGCGCTGCGCAAGGAGGACGTGGACCTCGGGGCCGGCACCGTCCGGGTGGGGCGCTCACACGCGAGCGATACCACCAAGGGCAACC
This sequence comes from Archangium gephyra, assembly GCF_049060025.1. Taxonomy (GTDB): domain Bacteria; phylum Myxococcota; class Myxococcia; order Myxococcales; family Myxococcaceae; genus Archangium; species Archangium gephyra_A. The sequence continues at coordinate 8,683,431 of NZ_JBMEQQ010000002.1, read as the reverse complement.
GCGAGGACCTGCTGCCCATCGCCGAGGGGCTCCGCCCCTACCTCACGGAGGCGATGGCCACCTCCCCGTCGGCCCTGGTGTTCCCCCGGAAGGACGGCACCCAGCACCCGCCGGACATTGCCCTGCACAAGGTGCTGCGCCGGGCCCTCGGACGTGCGGGCTTGGTGGAAGGATACCGCCACGTCTGCCGGCGCAAGGGGTGCGGCTACGAGGAGCGGCAGGCCCACGCGGTGCCGGGCGCCTGCCCCCGCTGCGGCATGAAGCTCTGGCCCAAGGCGCTCCCCCGCCCGCTCCGCTTCCACGACCTGCGGCACACGACCGCCACCCTGCTGCTCAAGGCGGGCGTCCCGCTGGCCACCGTGCAGCGCATCCTCCGGCACTCCGACCCGGCCATCACCACCGAGGTGTACGGCCACCTCGATCTGGACGACATGCGCAAGGGGCTCAACCAGCTCGCCTTCCAGGGCGCCACCGCCAGGACGACCGAGGCGCCGGAGCTGGCCGCGCTGGCCGCCGGGGACGAGAATCCTCCGCTTGCTGCTGGTTTGCTGCTGGAGGGCTCCGGGGGAAAAACAAAAGCCCTGGAGTTTCTGCGGAAGTCCGCGAAACTCCAGGGCTTTTAATGGTCGGGGAGACAGGATTTGAACCTGCGACCCCTTGGTCCCGAACCAAGTGCTCTACCAGGCTGAGCCACTCCCCGATACCGCTCTGCGCTTCGCCGGAACTGCTCTCGGGCCGTCGAAGTGGGCGGGGATGTACCCGACCCGCCCGGCCTAGTCAACGCCCATGGATCAGCTTTTCATTCCTCAATCCCTCCTGGGGTTCACAGGGACCCGTGGGGCTCCCATGACCCGGGCCCTCCGCTCGTAACCCCCCCATTTCACAGGGGGAGCCCTCGGGAACATGACTTGCTTGGCTCCTGCCCGAACAGCGCAGGCACCCCGGGGTCCCATGCTTCCTCCGGTCGTACTCATCTCCGATGACGAGCCGCTCGTTGTGTCCGCGCTCACCCGGGAGGCCCGCCGTTCCGGGCTCGCCTCGGTGGCGGATACCACTTCCGAGCATGTCCTCTCGCTGGCCCGCAGACACCGGCCCGCGGTCATCATCCTGGACATCCACCAGCATCAGGACGGCCGCGACCTGCTCGCCCAGCTCAAGCAGGACCCCGAGACGCGCGACTGCAAGGTCATCATCCTCAGCGGCGTGGAGGACCAGTTCACCCGCCACGTGTGCTTCGAGCTCGGCGCCGAGGCCTATGAGGTGAAGCCCTTCGACCACACCTTCATGACCCGGGTGGCACGGATGGCCGGAGTCCGGGCCGCCGCCGCGCTCTGAGGCTCGCCCTCAAGGCCGCAGCGAGCGGATGGCCGCGGCGTAGTCCTTCGAGCCGAACACGTACGAGCCGGCCACCAGCACGGTGGCCCCGGCCTCCACCACCCGCCGGGCCGTCTCGGCGTTGATGCCCCCGTCCACCTGGATGTCCGTGGACAGGCCCCGCGCGTCCATCATGGCGCGCAGCCGGCGCACCTTGTCCACCGTGGGCGCGATGAAGCTCTGCCCCCCGAAGCCGGGGTTCACGCTCATCAACAGCACCATCTCCACGTCCCCCAGCACCTCCTCCACCGCCGACAGCGGCGTGGCCGGGTTGAGCACCACCGCCGGCTTCGCCCCCGCGTGGCGGATCTGCTGCAGCACCCGGTGCAGGTGCGTGCAGGCCTCCACGTGTACCGTGAGGATGTCCGCCCCCGCCTTCGCGAAGGCGTCGATGTACTTCTCGGGCTCGACAATCATCAGGTGAACATCGAGCGGCCGGGTGGCCGCCTTCTTGATGGCCTCCACCACCACCGGACCGATGGTGATGTTGGGGACGAAGCGCCCATCCATGACGTCCACATGGACCCAGTCCGCCCCGGCGGCTTCCACCGCGCGCACCTCCTCGGCGAGGCGGCCAAAGTCGGAAGACAGCAGCGAGGGGGACACGAGAACGCGGCGGGTCATGGGCGCTACATAGTCACTTCCGCCCCCAGGTGGTACCCGCTTGGGGGGGGAGCGAGCGGGGGGGAGGGGCGGGCCGCTCTTTTCCCGTGCTAAGAAGATTCCTCCCAGGCCGTGTGCCGTCCTCATTCGGAGCCATAACCGGTGCTTCCACAGACCCCGCCCGATCCTCCCGACCTCACCCGGCGCCTCAAGAAGCTCACGTCCATCCTGGACGTCACCAAGGCCATGAGCGCCGAGCGCGACCTGGACCTGCTGCTGCCCCTCATCCTCTACGAGGCCAGCAAGGTGGTGGAGGCGGACCGCTGCTCGCTCTTCGTGCTCGACCGCGAGCGCAACGAGCTGTGGAGCAAGGTGGCCCAGGGCTCCAAGAACGAGATTCGTCTGCCCGTGGGCAGCGGCATCGCCGGCCAGGTGGCCCAGACGGGGGAGATCATCAACCTCCCGGACGCCTACGCCGATGAGCGTTTCAACCGGACCTTCGACACCCTGAGCGGCTACCGCACCCAGAGCGTGCTCTGCGTGCCCATGCGCGACGCCAACGGCGAGGTCACCGGCGTCATCCAGTCCCTCAACAAGCTCAGCGGGCGCCCCTTCGATTCCGAGGACGAGGAGCTGCTGCTCGCCCTCGGCGCCCAGGCCGCCGGCGCCATCGAGAACGCCCTCCTCCACGAGGAGATCAACCGCCTCTTCGAGGGCTTCGTCTCCGCCTCGGTGGTGGCCATCGAGTCGCGGGACCCGACCACCGCGGGTCACTCGGGCCGCGTGGCCGACCTCACCGTGTCCATGGCCCGCGCCCTCGAGCACGTGCACTCCGGGCCCTACGCCCACACGCGCTTCACCGCCACCGAGCTCCAGGAGGTGCGCTACGCCTCGCTGCTGCACGACTTCGGCAAGGTGGGCGTGCGCGAGCCGGTGCTCGTCAAGGCCGAGAAGCTCTACCCCCATGAGATGGAGGGGCTGCGCTCCCGCTTCCAGCTCGCGCGCAAGGACCTGCAGTTGCAGAGCTACCGCCGCCGGCTCGCCGCCGTGAAGCTGCGCGGCGTGCACCACATGGCGGAGATCGACGCCGAGGAGGACGAGAAGCTCCTCCAGGAGCCTCCAGCACCTGGACGAGGTGCTCGAGTTCGTCCTCACCTGCAACCGGCCCACGGTGCTCGCCCAGGGCAACTTCGAGCGGCTGCACGAGCTGCGTCACCTGCGCTTCCAGGACTCCTTCGACCAGGAGCGCCCCCTGCTGCTCGACCGGGAGATCCACTCGCTCTCCATCGCCAAGGGCACCCTCTCCGAGGAGGAGCGCCGGGAAATCGAGAGCCACGTCGAGCACACCTACCGCTTCCTGTCGCAGATTCCGTGGACGCGCACCCTGCGCCGCGTGCCGGAGATCGCCTACGCGCACCACGAGAAGCTCGACGGCACCGGCTACCCGCGCGCCATCCCCGATACCACCATCCCCGTGCAGTCCCGGATGATGTCCATCGCGGACATCTACGACGCCCTCACCGCCAGCGACCGGCCCTACAAGAAGGCCGTGCCCCATCAGCTCGCGCTCGACATCCTCAAGCGCGAGGCCCAGAGCGGACAGCTCGACCTGGAGCTGTTCCGCATCTTCGTCGAGGCCGAGGTCCCCAAGCGCGCCCTCAAGGACTTCCGCGGGTAGGCACGCGGTAGACCCTCACCCCGACCCTCTCCCGGAGGGAGAGGGAGGGGAGTGACGGAGAGGGAGACGAAGACCTCAGCTCCCGATGGTGTGCAGCCGGAGGCTGTTGATCTTCCCCGGCTGTCCCACCGGCGCGCCGTACACGATGACCACGCGGTCACCCTTCTGCGCCAGGCCCCGCGCCAGCAACTCCTCCTCCACGCGGCGCACCATCGCCTCCGTCTCCTGGATGGGCTCCAGAATCCGCGGCACCACGCCCCACAGGAGCGCCAACCGGCGGCGCACTTCCTGGTTCGGGCTGAACGCCACGATGGGCACCGGCGGCCGGTAGTGCGCCAGCAGCCGCGCCGTCACGCCCGACAGCGTGAACGCCGCGATCAGCGACGCCCCCGCCTGCTTCGCCGCGTAACACGCGCTCGCCGCGATCACGTCCGGGAAGTGCGACGGCAACCCCACCGGCGACTCCGTCGGCGCATTGAGCCCCTGCGCCCGCATCGTCGACTCGGCCGCCAGCACGATGCGCTCCATCATCTCCACCGACTCGCGCGGGAACTTGCCGCTCGCCGTCTCGCCCGACAGCATCACCGCGTCCGCCCCGTCGAACACCGCGTTGGCCACGTCGCTGGCCTCCGCTCGCGTGGGCCGCGGGTTGTCGATCATCGAGTTGAGCATCTGCGTGGCCACGATGACCGGCAGGCCCCGCATGTTGCAGCGGCGGATGATGTCCTTCTGCACCGAGGGCACCTCCTCGGGCGGAATCTCCACGCCGAGGTCTCCGCGCGCCACCATCACGCCGTCCGTCTTGTCCAGGATGGCGTCCAGCCGGGCGATCGCCTCCGGCTTCTCCAGCTTGGCGATGATGGGCACCGTGCGGCCCACCTCGGCCATCGCCGAGCGCGCCATGTCGATGTCCGCCGGGTGCCGCACGAACGACAGCGCGAGGAAGTCCACCCCCGCCTTGATGCCGAACACCAGGTCCTCCCGGTCCTTCGGCGTCAGCGCGTCCGCGCGCACCGCCACTCCCGGCAGGTTGATGCCCTTGTTGTTCTTCAGGATGCCGCCGTGGATGACCTGCGTGCGGATGAGCTGCTTCTTGTCCGTCTCCAGGACCTTCAGCTCCAGCAGGCCGTCATCCAGCAGGATGCGGTCTCCCGGGTTCACGTCCGCGGCCAGGAACGGGTACGTGGTGGACACGATCTCATCCGTGCCCTTCACGCTCTCGTCCGTGGTGATGTGGAACTCGCCACCTTCCTTCAGCTCGGTGCTGCCCGTGATGAAGCGGCCGGTGCGGATCTTCGGGCCCTGGAGATCTCCCAGGATACCCACCGCCTTGCGGACCTTCAGTGAGGCCTTCCGCAGCTTTTCGATGTTCTCGGCGTGGTTCTCGTGGCTGCCGTGAGAGAAGTTGAGCCGGGCCACGTCCATTCCGGCTTCAATCAGGGCCTCGAGCATTTCCTGACTCTGGCAGGCCGGACCAAGGGTGCAGACAATCTTCGCGCGTCGCATGGGCAAAACAGGATTGGGTCGGGCCACGCGCAGGGTCAAGCAGCGTCCGCACACGGCCTTCGATTGGTAAATTGGTAAAGCAGCGAGCAGGGAAGCCGCGTCTCAGCCCCGCAACAGCAGGTTCAGGTTCTCGCGCTCCCAACGCAGTGCGGCAGCGTAGAGCGGGAAGGCCTTCTCCCTGTCGCGGAAGGCCCGCGGGTGGTGCACCCGGCGGCCCGTCCCGTTCGAGCTGGGGAAGAGCTGGTGCAGCATCTCGTGGAAGATGATGAATTCCACGAAGTACGAGGGTACCTCGGGGCGATCCAACCCGGGATGGATGCGGATCTCCCGCGTCTGATGGTCGTAGACCCCCAGGCGGATGGACTTGCGCCGCCGCCGGGGAGGCATGCGGCCCCAGCCAATGCGCGCCTGGATGCTCTCGTGGAAGTACACCCGGTTGAGCTGATCGAAGAGGACTTGCAGATCGAAGCAGCGGCCCCGCGGCTCCAGGTCCGCCTCGGCCGCATGGCGCTCCTGACGGATGCGCGGCTGCTGGCCCCGGATGTAGTCGTCCAGCACGCCGCCCGCCAGGCGGTTGCCACGGCCCGCGTACTCCGCCACCGCGCGCACCACCGGCTCCGGCGCGTCGAGGAACATGTGGTGCAACCGCAGCTGCAGCGAATGGGTGCTGCGCCGGAAGGACACCATGGTGGAGCGGTTGTCCGTCACCGCCAGCCGCACCGGCATCCGCAGCTCCGCCGACAGCCGGAAGGCCAGCGCCTCGGCCCGGGCCCACAGCTCCTCGCGGGTGGCCGCCGGGACGTGGTGCTGATTCCGCTCGGCGCTCTCCCGGTGGAAGTTCTCCGCGACCGGCACCTCCTCCTCGTGGAGGGCGGTGGACAGACGGTTGGAGGACTCCACCGCGCGAGTGCGCGTGGGCAGGGACGTGCCCCCCTCACGAAGGGGAGGGCGCGGGAAGAGGTGCATCTGGTGGTGGGGCGGAAGCGACGACACGCGGACGGCATCGTACCCAGTGGCCTCCCGGACTCAAGGCCGGCGCAAGCCGCTCGCCTGCCCACCGTCTTCTGCCCGTCAACCCCGCCCGTGAGCCCTCGTCTCCTCTGCCAGTCGCTCTCCAGAGCAACTCCACCGACTCCCGCGTCGTGCCGAAGGCCGCCAGCACGTCGTCCATGGCCTCGGCCTCCTCCACGCCCAGGCATGCTCCACCGCCCGCTCGCGCCTCGGCCAGGTTACCGTAGCGGCTCACCTGCACGCTCCAGCTCCCGTCCGGCCAGCGCTCAAGGGGAATCGCAGGCTCACAGGGCGGGCGGCGCCTCGCCTCCGCGCGTCTTCAGCAGCCGATCCAACCGCTCCTGCTCCAGGCGCACCACCAGCGTCTTCTCCCGCGTGTACTGCACCCGGCCCGGCGCCCCACCCTTCACCTTCTTCACGAACTTCACCGGCACCCAGCTCACCTCGCCTCGCGGCTCGCCCTTGGCCCCCGAGTGGTGCAGCGCCAGGTGCGCCGCGTCCAATAGCACCTCCTGCGCCACCTCCACCCCCTTCTCCAACGGCACCACCACGTGGCTGCCCGGCAGCCCCCTCGCGTGCAGCCACAGGTGGTACGGCCTCGCCACCTTGAAGGTGAGCGTGTCGTTGTCCTCGCCCCCCTTGCCCACCCAGATGCGCTGGCCCCCGTGCCCCACGTACTCCTTGAAGGGCCTCGCCTCCGGGGGGCCTTCCTCGGCCGCCGTCAGTTGCAGCACCTCCGCCTGCGCCAGCAACGAGGCCTCGTCCAACGCCTCGAGCTGCTTCAGCGCCGCCTCCGCGTGCGCCACCTCGCGCGCCAGCTCCGCCTCGCGCTGCCGCGCGTGCTCCACGCCCCTCAGCAGCCGCCGGTACTGGTGGAAGTGCCAGTCCGCCTCCTCCTTCGGCGTCCGCTTCGGGTCCAACTTCACCTGCACCTCCTCCATCCCCGACTCGGTGTACGCCGTGAGCGTCACCTCGGTGACGCCCCGCTTCAGGCGGAAGAGGTTCTGGGTGAGCAGCTCGCCCAACTGCCGGTGCCGCTCGGCCTCCGGGCCCCGGGACGCCTCCGTGCGGACCTTCTCCAGCGTGCGTCCGGAGCGCTTGAGCCGCGCCCGGTACGGCAGCGCCAGGCGCCGGCGGATGGCCTCGGCGCGGCTCGTCTTGTCCTTCGGGCCGATCAGCCGCTCGGCTGCTTCCGCGTACACCAGGAAGTCGCCCGGGAAGGGCAGCAGGCGCGACGTGGCGGCCCGCGCACGGGCGAGGGCGTCGGCGGGCAGCGGCTCCGGAGGCGTCCACTGCGCGCCCGGGTGCAGGGAGCGCCGCTGCGCCAGCCCCTCACCGGAGAGCATCAGCACCCGGCCGGACTCCGTCAGCAGCATCAGCCCACCGGGCGAGCCCAGTTCCAGCACCAGCCGGCGCCGCGTGTCCTCGCTCTGGAAGTCGAGCGTCACCACCCGCTCCGCCTCCCGCCACGCGGCCGCGGCCAGCTTGAAGCCCACCAGCTCCTGCCGCAGCCAGCGCTGGAAGGGGGCCGGCTCTCCCGGCGTGGGGAAGCGATCCTCCGCCACCGAGAGCCGCGAGAGCTCTCCTTCCGCGCACAGGCACAAGAGGACGGAGCGCCCGGGCACCCGCAGCTCCAGGTAGGCCAGGCGCTGCAGCGGGCACCACGCCTTCTGCACCACCGCGCCCGCCAGTTGCGCGGACACCTCCGCCACCACCTGCTCCAACTCCGAGGATCGCAGTGACACCCCAGTCCTCCTGGCTCCAAAAAAGCGAACGGCCCGGCGGATATCCGCCGAGCCGTTCAAACTGCGCGAAGTCACTGGCCTACGTCTAGCCCTCGTTGGGCGTGGCCTCGGGGGACTTCGCCGCCGTCTTGCGGCGGGTGCTCTTGCGGGCCGGGGCCTTCTTCGCCGCGCCCTTCTTCGCCGCCGCCTTCTTCGCGGTGCGCGGAGCAGCGGTCTTGCGGGTGGTCTTCTTCGCAGCGGCCTTCTTCGCCGGCGCCTTCTTCGCGGTCTTCTTCTTCGCGGCCATCTAAACCCTCCGGTTGGTTCGACTTCACCACCACTCATCGAGAGTGGGGCCTGCACTCGCATGAGGAGTGCTTGTGGTGAATGGTAGAGATGCCTTGCCAGTGTGTCAACGCATGGTGATGTAGTGCAACGCGTGGCGCGCCGATTTTTCGGCATCGCGCGCGTCCGAAGTGCCGGAAACGGCCTCCCCGCCCACCTGCACCGACCTCGCGCGAGCCGATTTCTCGGCCTCCGCCGCGTTTCGCTCCGCTCAGAGGGAAAACCACTGCCGGCTCACGCGCACCCGACATCGCGCGGACGCACGCAACGGAGCCCTCGCGCGCACCCGCACCGCCGCCATGGCGCACGTGCTCGAGGAGTGCTCACGAGATGACCTTCTCCGCGAAGAATCGTCATCGCGGTGGCCTCGTGCACGCACGGAACGCCAGGCGCTACAGGGGTGTCGCAGGAGTGCGAGGACGCTGAAGCTCAGCCGAGCGCGGCCCGGTAGTCGACGTCCTGCTCGCCCTCGGAGGCATTCGGGTCCACGTGGGCGGAGACGAAGAAGCGCCTCACCGCGTCGCGTACCGCCTCGGCCGTGTCGAGCTGGTTCACCTCGGAGCGGAAGAGCGCGGCGCCGTGCAGGCCGTGGCCGTACCAGGCCAGGTGCTTGCGGAAGGAGCGCACCGCGGCGAGCTCCTCGCCCACGAACTCGATGTGGGCGGCGAGGTGGCGCAGCACCAGCTCACAGCGCTCCTGGGGCGTGGGCGGCGGGCCCCCGAGCAGCTCGCGGAAGATCCACGGGTTGCCGAGCGCGCCGCGGCCAATCATCACGAAGTCGCAGCCGGTGCTCTCCAGCATCCGGCGGGCGTCGGCCGGCGTCTTCACGTCCCCGTTGCCGATGATGGGCCTGTCCGGGAAGTGACGCTTGAGGTCCGCGATGACGCTCCAGTCCGCCTGGCCCGAGTAGCCCTGGGCGCGCGTGCGCGGGTGGATGGCGAGCGCGGCGCACCCGGCCTCGAAGAGCTTGCCGGCCACCTGGAGGTAGTTGCGGGTGTGCTCGTCCCAGCCCGAGCGGATTTTACAGGTGACGGGCAGGCCGGTGGCCGCGTGAATCTCCCGCACCAGCTCGGCACCCCGGTCCGGCTCGCACAACAGGGCGCTGCCGGCGCCGTTCTTCGTCACCTTCTTCACCGGGCAGCCCATGTTGATGTCGATCATCTGCGCCCCGTACTGCTTGCCGATGACGGCGGCGCGGGCCATGGACTCCGGCTCGCCCCCGAAAATCTGCAGGCTGTAGGGCCGCTCCACCTCCGCGTCGTACCGGAGGTACTTCAGGGTGCGCTGGTTGGTGCGCATGAGGCCCTGCGAGCTCACCAGCTCGGTGGGGCAGAGAGCGGCCCCCATGCCGAAGGCGATGACGCGGAAGGGCTTCTCGCTCACCCCCGCCATGGGCGCGAGGATGAAGGGGTTGGGCAGCGTGTAGGGACCGATGCGCGGCATGGCGGCGGGGGAACCTAGCGAATCACGGGGATTGTTCCAGGGGACAAGCGACCGCCTGCACGGCCGCCCTCCTTTGGTTAAGGTCCGGTCCATGTTGCGCTTCCGGTTCGGGGGCATCCCCGTCGAGATCCACTTCTCGCACCTGCTCTTCTCCTCCCTGCTCGGCCTCCTGATGGTGCTGGTGGTGCGGGGGAGTCCGGCGGCGGCGCACCTGGACTTCTGGCCCTACCGCCAGCTCGTCCGGGAGCCCGGGAGCCCCGAGGCCACGCAGGCGGCCCTGCTCGTCGTCCTCGTGTGGATGCTCATCGTCTTCGTGTCGGCGCTCGGCCACGAGGCGGGCCATGCGCTGATGCTCCGGGCGTTCGGCCACCGGCCGAGCATCACGTTGCTCTGGATGGGGGGCTCCACCCGGCACGACTCCTCGTTCCCCATCCCCTGGCACCAGCGGGTGATGATCGCCGCCGCGGGGCCCCTCGGCGGGTTCATGCTGGCCCTGGCGGGGTTGGGGCTCCGGAACTACGGGCTGCCGGAAGACGCGCAGTCACCGCGCATGCTCCTCCAGTGGTTCTGCGTGGCCAACCTCTTCTGGGCCCTCTTCAACCTGCTCCCCGTGCCGACGTTGGATGGGGGCACCATCGTGAGCACCCTGGCCACCCGCTTCTTCGGACAGGCGGGCTTCATCGGAGCGCAGCTCCTGGCCCTCGTGCTGTGCCTGGCCGTGATGGCCTTCGCCTTCGCGGCGGAGAAACCCATCCCCCTGCTCGCCGTGCTCTTCGGCATGTACGGGCTGCACGCGCTGCGGCTGCTGCTCGCCGTGCAGCGGGGGGACATCAAGGTGTCCTCGGGCGTGGCGCCCCCGCCCCTCCTGACGGAGCTGCAACAGGCCGAGGCGGCCCTGGCCGCTGGACGGCTGGACGAGGCGCGCCAGCAGGGCCTCGCCCTCCTCGACTCCAAGGAGTGCACCCCGGAGCTCGCCTCGCGCACCCACCACCTGCTCGGCTGGGCCGCCCTCAAGAATGGCCAGGGCCGCGCGGCGCTCGATCACTTCTCCCAGGTGCGGCGCCGGCCCGTGGAGACCCACGCCCTCGCCGCGGCTTTCTCCCTGCTGGGCGATGAGCGCCGGGCGCTCGCCCTCTGGGAGATGGCGTGGGTGGAGACGCGCGACCGCACCGTCCTGCACGAGTACGCCGGCTCGCTCATCCGCTCGGAGCGGGTGCAGAAGGCGCTGCGGCTGCCCGACGTGGACCCGGAGGCCGCCTTCCTGTGTGCCCAGCGCCCCCTCTTCATCCGCGGCGCCTACTCGGAGGCGGCGGCCCTCTCCGAGGCGGGCCTCGCTCACGTCCCCTCCGCTCGCCTGGCCTACGACGCCGCGTGCGCCCATGCCCGCGCGCGTCACCTGAATGACGCGATGCGCATGCTGCGGCGCGCCAGGGAACTCGGCTTCCACGATGCCCACTACATGGCATCCGACGAGGACCTCGTCCCGCTGCATGGCCACCCGGACTTCGAGCAGTGGCTGGAGGACCTCCAGAAATCTGCGTTGGCCTGACACGGCCATGACATGGGGGGGTGTTGATGCGGGGTGAGACTGAGCACCTTCGCGCTCGGTCTGATTCCAGCCGAGGCTCCCGTGACTGCTCAAACCTCCGCGCCGGCCCAGCAAGAGAAGATCAACTGGCTGTCGTCCATCCCGTTCGTCGGCGTGCACCTGATGTGCCTCTTCGTGTTCTACACGGGAGCCAGACCGGTGGACGTCGCGGTGTGCGTGGGCCTCTACATCTTCCGGATGTGGGGCATCACCGCCGGCTTCCATCGCTACTTCAGCCACCGCGCCTACAAGGCCGGCCGTGGCTTCCAGTTCTTCCTCGCGCTGGCGGGTACCCTGGCGACGCAGAAGGGTGTTCTCTGGTGGGCGGCCCACCACCGGCACCACCACCGCTACTCGGACCAGGAGCAGGACATCCACTCGCCCCTGCAGAAGGGCTTCTGGTGGAGCCACGCCGGGTGGATCCTCTGCGACAAGTACAACGAGACGCGCTACGACAGCATCAAGGACTTCGCGCGCTTCCCGGAGCTGGTGTGGCTCAACCGGTTCTCCATGGTGCCGCCCGTCCTGCTCGCCGTGGCCCTCTACTTCATCGGCGGCTTCTCGATGCTGGTGTGGGGCTTCTTCGTGAGCACCACCCTGCTCTACCACGGCACCTTCACCATCAACTCGCTCAGCCACGTCTTCGGCAAGCGCCGCTACAAGACGACCGACACCAGCAAGAACAACTGGCTGCTGGCGCTCATCACCCTGGGCGAGGGCTGGCACAACAACCACCACTTCCACCAGAACACCGCCAACCAGGGCTGGTTCTGGTGGGAGGTGGACCTCAGCTACTACTCGCTCAAGGCGCTCTCCTGGGTGGGCTTGGTGAGTGACCTGCGGCTGCCCTCCGAGCAGACGAAGTACTCCTACCTGAAGTACTCGGCGGAAGACCGGGCGGCACTCAACCCGCCGAGCCGCTGGTTCGCCCCCCTGGCCGCCCAGCGCAAGGCCGCCGAGGAGAAGATGAAGGCCGCCGAGGGGAAGGTGCGCGAGGCCCTGGCCAACGCGGCCGACAGCCTGCCCTCCTCCGCGCCCTCGCCCCAGGCGCTGCTCAAGCGCCAGTAGGGCAAGCAAGGAAGCACCGGAAGGCTCCGGGCTGGGGTAGGGTTTCCCCCCGACTCCGCCCGTGACGCCTCCTTCGTTGAAACCAGGAACCGCCCCCGCGCGTACCGCTGATGAACCGGCGCCTTCTCCGGCCGCCGGTGAGTCGGACGAGGTATTGATGACGCGCTTCTGTCAGGGGGATGCCCGGGCCTTCGATGCCCTCTTCCAGCGCTACGCGAGGCCCATCCACGGCTACCTGGCGCGGGTGACGGGCAGCCCCGCCGCGGCGGAGGACCTGTCCCAGCAGACCTTTCTGTCCCTGGTACGGGGACGCGGGCGCTTCCAGGAGGGGGCGCGGGTGAAGCCGTGGCTGTACGCCATCGCCACCAACGCGGCGCGGGACTGGCAGCGGCGCAAGCGCCCCGAGGACCTGACGGACGAGGGCGAGCTGCCCACCAGCGTGCCCGTGGAGGAAACGGGCCCCCGGGACGCCGGGCTCGAGCGCGCGGTGCAGCGGGCCCTGGAGCAACTGCCCGAGGGCCAGCGCATCCCCATCGTCCTGCACCGCTTCGAGGGGATGAGCTTCGCGGAGATCGCCGAGTCCATGGGGCTGACGGAGAGCGCGGTGAAGGTGCGGGCGCACCGGGGCTACGCGCGGCTGCGCGAGCTGCTGGCCACCCTGCGAGAGGAGACGAACGGATGAGCCCCGAGTGCTCGCGCGTGCTGGACAGTCTGGGCCACCCCCTCCCGCCGGAGGCTCGCCGCGCATGTGGCCTCGTGCGCCGAGTGCCGCCCGCTGGTGGAGGGCTTCGGCGCGCTGGAGGACCTGGCCCCCGCCCCGAAGCTGGCGGCGCCGGCGATGGAGCGGGTGCGGACCCGGACCCACGAGGAGCTGGCGGCCCACCCGAAGCCGCTCCCCTGGTGGCGCGAGGTGCTGGTGCTGATGGGCGTGTACGTGGGCCTGACGGCGCTCGGGGCGCTGGCGCTCACGCCGCTGGGACTGGTGCTGAACTCGGCGCCGCCCGGAGTGGTGGTGGGGCTGTCCCTGCTCGTGCTGCTGACCATGGTGGGCGGAGCGGTGGTGGCGCTGGCGCCCGTGCGGCAGGTGGCCTGGAGCCTGATCGGCCTGTGCACGGCCGTGGTGGCGCTGTCGGTGGTGCTGGGAGGCTCGGGGCTGGCGGTGAAGGGCTTCCTCGCGGGCGCCATCGGGTGCGTGCGGACGCACATGCTGCTGTCGGCCCTGCCCCTGCTGTCGGCGCTGGTGATGCTGCGGCGCTCGGCGTACCACCCGGCGCGGGCCGTGGCCGCGGGGCTCTCCGCGGGCGCCGTGGGCCTGCTGCTGCTGCACGTGCACTGCCCGGACGGGAGCGCCGCCCACCTCGCCGCCTCGCACGTGGGCCCCTGGCTGCTGCTGGGCGGGCTGGCCCTGCTGGTGCGCTCGCGCCTGCCCACGTACAACCACGCGCCCTGAAGCACGAAGGGCGCGCCCGGACTCGCCGCCCGATTGTTGAGTCCTCAAGCACCTTGAAGTCCTCCCGCTCACGGGGAGATAGTAGGGGCTCCAAATGAAGGACGAGCCTCCGCCCCCCACCCGCGCTTCGCTTCGCGAGGCCCTGCGGCATTTCATCCATGCGTGCCTGCAGGCCTCCAACCGGATCCACCTCCCGGGTCCGTCGGTGCTACCGGTGGCGGGCGCCATCGTGGGCCTCTACAGCGGCCTGGCCGCGGGCATCTTCGTCAACCTGATCGGCCTGGTGAGCGGGCTCACCTTCAACAGCGCGTGGCTCATCGAGGCCCTGCGCCGTCCCGGCTCGCGCACGCTCGTGTCGGTGTGGCAGACGCTGCGCACCACCAACTGGCACCTCGAGCTCGCCATCATCGGCATCCCCCTGGCGCTCGGGGCGCTGCTGCTGGTGCGGGTCATCGAGCCCGGAGGCCCGCGCGACGAGGTGAAGCGCCGGCTGCGCCTGCTGGCCCTGCTGGTGCTGGGCGCGCTCGCCCTCTACTACCCGCTGGTGGCCCTCACGGCGCTCAACCGCGTCTTCGGCGAGGCCCACCAGGTGACGGAAATCCTGCCGCACCTGCCCTGGTGGATCTTCCTGCTGGCGCCGCCCCTGGGCGGAATGGTGGTGGGACGGCTGCTGCGCGACTACCCCAACACCCACGGCCACGGCGTGCCCGAGGTGGTGCGCTCGGTGAAGGGCAACCAGGACCTGCCCGGACAGTTCGGCCTGCTCAAGCTGGTGGCCAGCGCCATCACCATCGGCAGCGGCGGCTCGGCCGGGCGCGAGGGCCCCATCGTCTACGGAGGCGCCGCCTTCGCCTCCACCGTGGGCCGCACGCTGGGCTTCTCCCGCCGCGAGCTGGCCATCCTGCTGGCCTGCGGCGCCGGGGCCGGCATCTCCGCCTCCTTCAACGCCCCCATCGCCGGCGCCGTCTTCGCGATGGAGATCATCCTGCGCGAGTTCGAGCTGCGCGTCTTCTCGCCCATCATCCTCGCCAGCGTGGCGGGCTCGCTGGTGAGCCGCGGCACCATGGATGCGGCGCCCATGCTCCACCGGCTCGACTACCAGCTGGTGAGCAGCTTCGAGGTCGTCTTCTACGGAGGGCTGGGGCTCATCTGCGGGTTGCTCGCGTACGCCTTCGTGCGGCTGCTGCACCACGCGGAGGACTTCTTCGCCGGGCGGATGGCGGGAGAGCGGCTGTCGGCATGGTTCGGCCGGCGCTCCCTGTCGCTGCGCGCGGGCTTCGGCGGGCTGTGCGCGGGCGTGCTCGCCTTCCTCAGCCCCACCGTGTGGGGCAGCGGGCACGACTACATCAACCTCGCGGCCATCGGGCAGCTCAGCTTCGTCTTCCTCGTCACCGCGTGCGGGGTGAAGCTGGTGGCCACCGCCCTCACACTGGGCTCGGGAGGCTCGGGAGGCACGTTCTTCCCCTCGGCGGTGATGGGGGCCATGGCCGGCGGCGCCTTCGGCACCCTGGTGCACTACGTCTTCCCCGCCAGCACCGGGCCCAGCGGCGCCTACGCGATTGTCGGCATGGGCGGCGCCGTGGCCGCGCTCACCCGAGGGCCCCTCACGGGCATGATGATGCTCTACGAGCTGAGCGGGAACCACGCCATCATCCTGCCGCTCATGGTGACGTGCACCATCGCCTCCGCGCTCTGCCACTACCTCACCGAGCGCAAGGCGCCCAAGCCGCAGACGGACGCGGAGCTGCTGTCCACCACCCCCGTGCGCGCGCTGATGCGCGAGCTGGCCCCCGTGCCCGCCGGCATGCACCTGCGCCCCCTCATGGACCAGGTGCTCACAACCGAGAGCGGTACCCTGCCCGTGCTGGATGGGAACGGGAAGCTCTACGGCATCGTCCAGGTGGACCAGTTCCGCGACATCTGGCGCGACGAGGAGCTGCACCCCATGCTCGTGGCCAGCGACCTGGCGCGCAAGGTGCCCCTGCTCACCCCGGAGACGAACCTCGCCCAGGCGCTCGTCCTCATGGACCAGGAGGACGTGGACGCGCTGCCCGTCCAGGCCACGGCGGAGAATCAGACGTGCGGGCTGCTGACGCGCTCGCTCGTGCGCCGGTTCCTCTCCTCGCACCACGCCCGTCAGCACGCCCTCGGTGAGCACCTGGTGGCGCCCACCGAAGCCCATAACTGAGTACGGGGTGAGGGTTTCGGGTGAGCCCGGGTTGCTCCCCTGGGAGAGCGGTTACAGTGCGCCGCCTGCCGGGCGGGGGGGCTCACCGGCATGGCCGCACTTCGCGGTTCCCATTTTCCGCCCCTCGTCCGGTCTCTTCCTGGAAGGAGCGCCCCCTGAGCCCGACACACCCCCAGCACCGAGCACGTGGAGGGCCCCGGCATGGATGACGCCTGGCTGGCGCAGCTCTACGCGCAATACGGCTACCTCGTGCACCGCCGCTGCAAGCAGTTGCTGCGCCGCCCCGAGGACGCGGAGGACGCGTTCCAGGAGACCTTCCTGCGGGTGAAGCGCTACGGCGCGCCCCGCGAGGGCGGTGCCACGCTGACCTGGCTCTACACCATCGCCCAGCGCTGCTGCTTCGACGTGATGGAGCGCGGCGGCCGCGAGCCCCCCGCCGAGGAGTCGCAACTGGCCGCCCTGGAGCAGCGGGGCGAGGGCTCCCCCGAAGACGCCGACCGGCGGGCGATGCTCGGCCTGGCGCTGCGCCAGCTCGACGGCAAGACACGCACCATTGGCGTGCTGCACTTCCTGGACGGCTACACCCAGGAGGAGGTGGCCGCGCAGACCGGCTACTCGCGCCGCACCATCGGCAAGAAGCTCCAGCAGTTCGAGCACCGCATCCGTCAGCTATGGCAGTCGCGCGCCAGCCTCGAGGAGACACGATGAGCCCCACTCCCCTGCCCCCCTCCCCGCGCGGGCCCCACTGCCCGCCCGCCGCCGTGCTCGAGGCGATGAGCGCTGGCGAGGCCACGCCCGAGGCCACGCGCACCCACGTGGGGGACTGCCCCGACTGCCGCGGCCAGCTCCAGGCGCTCACCACCGCCCGCGAGGCCTTCGTCCGCGCCAGGCCCCCCGACCTCTTCCTGCGCCAGCTCGAGCGGCGCGCCGCCTCCCAGCCCCGGCCGGTCCGCCGCTGGCTGCTGCCCGTGCTCAGTGCCTGCGTGCCGCTGCTGGCCCTGCTGGTGCTCGTGCCCCGGCTGGGACAGGAGGAGGGCGTGCGCATGAAGGGCGGGGCCTTCCGCGTGGCCGTCTCTCGTGAGGGCAGCGCCCCGGAGCTGCTCGGCCCCGATGCCCAGGTGCGGCCGGGGGACGCGCTGCGCTTCGCCTACGAGACCCCGGAGGCCGGACACCTGCTCGTGCTCGAGCTGGATGGCCGGGGCGCCGCGAGCGTCTTCCATCCCTACGGCTCGGCCACCTCCGCGCCCCTGCCGGCCGCACAGCGCGACTTCCTCCCCGGCAGCGTGGTGCTCGACGACGCGCCCGGCCCGGAGTGGCTCCTCGCCGTCTTCTCCCCCCGCCCCCTCGAGGCCGCGCCCCTCCTCGAGTCCCTGCGCGCCCAGGCGGGACGCGCCGAGCCCACCCTCTCCTGCTCCGATTGCAGTGTGAGTACGCTCCGCCTCCAGAAGCGCCCATGACTCCGCCCCGCCCGCTCTGGCTCCTCCTCGCCGCCCTGCCGCTGCTCCTGTGCCCCCCTCGGGCCACCGCCGCCACCGCCCGTCTGCTGGTGGCCATCGGCGCCAACGTGGGGGACCCGGACGACGCCGTCCTCAGCTTCGCGGACGACGACGCCGGGCGCGTGCGGCAGCTCTTCGTCGAGCTGGGCGGGGTGCGCGCCGATCGTTCCTACCTGGTGGTGGATCAACCCGCCTCCGTGGTGCGTCAGCGGCTGGCCGAGGTGACGGGCCGCATCGCCGAGCTGCGCGCGGCCGGGGATGACGCGGTGCTCATCGTGTACGTCTCGGCCCATGCGAAGGGCGGCGTGCTGCACCTGGGCGGCACCCACCTGCCCCTCGCCGAGCTGCGGGACACCGCGCGACAGGCCGGGGCCCGGCTCAGCGTGCTCCTGGTGGACGCGTGCGAGAGCGGCACCCTCGCACGGCGCAAGGGTGGCAGCGCCGGCCCCGAGTTCGCGGTGTCGCTGGAGCAGATTCCCCTGCACGGCCAGGTCGTCATCTCCTCCAGCGGCCCGGGGGAGAGCTCCGAGGAGTGGGACTCGCTCAAGGGCTCGCTCTTCACCCACCACCTGCTCACCGGCCTGCGCGGAGACGCGGACGTGGAGGACGACGGGCGGGTGTCGCTCGCCGAGGCGTATGCCTATGCCTACCGGCGCACGGTGGCGGGCGCCGCGGGCGCGGGCCAGCATCCGGCGTATGCGTGGGAGCTGGCGGGCACCGGGGAGCTCATCCTCTCCGAGCCCCGGATCGCCCGCAGCGCGCTCGTCTTCCCCGCGGCGCTCGCCGGCCGCTACGTGGTGGCGAGCCAGCCCCGGCCGGACGTGGTGGCCGAGGTGGAGAAGGCCCCGGGGCGCCCATTGCGGCTGGCAGTGCCTCCGGGCCGCTACCTCCTGCGCAAGCGCGCGGGCGCGAGCACCGGCCTGCTGGAGCTGGAGCTGCCCTATGGCGGGGAGCGGCAGGTGCGCGAGGAGGAGCTGACGTGGCGCCGCTACACGGAGGTGGCCCTCAAGGGCGGCCACGTGGAGCTGCGCGGCTCGGCGCTGCTGGGGCTCGTCCGGCTGGAGAGCGCGGCGGTGCGCGGCACGGGGACACGCCTCGTGGGCGGGCTCGGCTACCGGCATGCCTGGGGCTCCTGGTGGGCCCTGGGCACCGCCGGCTTCAGCCAGGCGGCCTACCGGGGCGTGGAGCTCGACATCCGCGAGCGCGCGCTCGGCGCCGGAGTGGCGGCGGGCTACCGCTGGCTGGAGTGGGCGCTGGTGCCGTACGTGGGACTGGGCGTCGAGCTCACCGTCCTGGAGCAGCGGTTGCGGCACGAGCGGGAGGAGGAAATCGAAGACACCTTCGGCGTCGAACCCCTGCCGCCCCGCCGGACGCTCGGCGTGGGCCTGGGCCCGATCGCGGGTGTCGAGGTGCCCCTGCCCGGCCGGGCCTTCGCGCTCCTCCAGGGGCAGTTCCTCCTGCGCTACCTGCCCAGCACGGAGCAGCCCCTCCTGCGCCCGGCGGGGCTCGTCTCCGCAGGCGCGGGCTGGCGCTTCTAGATTGTCCCTGGTGAGCAGGCGGGCTGGCGGCGCCTGTCTCATCGGCTGCCTTTCCCACGGGCGAATGAACGGTTCCAGATGAAGGCCTGTCTAAGCTGTTGTAGGCCGGCCCCGTTTGACCCTAGAGGATTCCATGTCCGAACAACTCCGACCCAGTGGACTCCCCGCCGTGGGCTCCCTGCCCTGGGGGACCCATTTCTGCCAGTTCTACGGAGAGCAAACGGACCTCGTGGACTCGCTCGTGCCGTTCTTCAAGGCGGGCCTCGACAGCCATGAGAAGTGCCTCTGGGTGGCCTGCGAGCCGCTTCCGGCCAGGGACGCGCGGACGGCCCTTCGCCAGGCCGTTCCGGACCTCGAGGAGCGCGAGCGGCGCAACCAGATCGAAATCATCGACCACCACGAGTGGTACATGTCGACGGGGAAGCCCGACCCGGACTCCACCCTGCGGGGATGGGTGGAGCGGGAAGAGCGGGCCCGGGCGGACGGCTTCGCCGGGCTGCGGCTGACGGGCAACACCTACTGGGTCGAGCGCTCGGATTGGAACGGCTTCGTCGATTACGAGGCCCGTGTCTCGAAGACCTTCCAGGACCGCCACATCATCGGTCTCTGCAGCTATTGCCTGGGGCGCTGCCAGCCCCACGACATCCTGGACGTGGTCGCCAACCACCAGTTCGCCCTCACGCGCAGGGCGGGCGACTGGCAGGTGATCGAAAGCGCCGCGCTGAGCATGGCGAAGGACGAGCTGCACCGCCTCAACGCGGAAGCTCGAGCAGCGGGTGCTCGAGCGGACCGCGGCGTTGGAGCACGCCGTCCACGCGCGCGATGAGTTCCTCTCCGTCGCGTCGCACGAGCTGAAGACCCCCATCACCTCGCTCCAGCTCTACGTGCAGGGGATGCTCCGCGCCCAGGCGAAGGGAACGCTGACGCCGGAGCAGCTCAACGCCCGGCTGAACCGGGTGCAGGTGCAGTGCGGCCGGCTGGAGCGGCTCATCAACAACCTGCTCGATGTCTCCCAGGCCGAGGCCCGGGAGCCGGTGCTCCAACGGGAGTCCTTCGACATGTCGGAGCTCGTGGCGGATGCCACGGAACGTTTCGCGGAGGAGCTGCACACGCGCGGGTTGCCAGGTCACGGTGGAAGCACGTGAACCCATTGTGGGGTGCTGGGACAGGATGCGCCTGGAGCAGGCGCTCACCAACCTGCTGCAGAACGCGGCCCGCTACGCCCCGGGCGCTCCCGTCCACGTCCGGGTCCAGAGCGAGGGCCCCTGGGCGCGAATCGTCGTCCGGGACGGCGGGCCGGGCATCGCCGAGAAGGACCACGCCCGGATCTTCGAGCGCTTCGCCCAGGCGGGAAGCGAGCAGTTCGCGGGGGGCTTCGGCCTGGGGCTGTGGATCGTGAAACAGGTGATCGAGGCCCACAACGGCAGCGTGACGCTCGCCAGCCGTCCCGGAGCGGGCGCGACGTTCACCCTCATGTTGCCCCGCGACTGAAAAAGCGGTTCCCATTTTCCGGCGCCGGGCCGGTCTCCCTTCCAAGAGCGCCCATTCCGGCCGCTCCCCTTGATTCCCCTGGAGGGGACACATGCTTCGGCGACTTCTCGGTCTTCCCGTCCTCCTGCTCTCCCTGCTGCTCACCCTCGCTGGCTGCGACGGCGTGGTGACGCCCCAGCACGAGGGAGAGCCCCTCGTCACGCTCGAGGGGCAGATGAACCCCACGCCGGATGCCCGCATCGACGGGCAGGTGCGGCTGGCGCTGGTGTGGTACCCGCAGTGGATGGCCGCGGAGGACACGGGTGGCACCCAGGAGGGGCCCCTGGAGATCGTCACCGAGGACGTCGTCTACCAGGGCAGCTTCCCGGCCAACTACCGCTTCCACATCTACCGCCCGCCGCCAGCGGAGGCGCTCGCGCCGCTCGGCGAGGGTCTCCAGGGCAAGGGCGCCTTCGGCGTCCTCCTGGCGTACCAGGACGGCAACGGCAACGCGAAGCTCGACATCATCGCCAGGAATGGCACGGCGGCCGACCGGGTCATCGGCTCCTCGCTCCTGGGTGAAGCGCGCTCCAACTTCGCGCTCGTCTACACCGACACGGCGCAGCCCGCGAACACGGGCCTGAAGTCCGGCTTCAACATCATCCAGGCGGTGGATGGCGAGTCCGGCACGGTGGTGCCGCTCAACACCCGCCTGCCGATCAGCCTCACCCAGGGCGGCCCCATCTTCGACGCCCTCGTCTGCGAGGCCGGGTGGCTCACCTTCCTGTTCATCGACGTGTGCGGCCTGGACGGGGGTGAGGTCTTCGAGCCGGCCCCGCTCGCCATGCAGGGCCGGGTGGCGCTCGAGGACACGAAGGCGGTGGTCGAGCTGACGGTCTCCTCCGAGAATGTGCCGCTCCAGGACGCGACGGTGAAGCTCGCGGGCCGCACCATCCCCTATGACGTGGCGCGCGAGGCCTATGTCCTCGAGGAGGAGGACTCGGCACTGCTGACGGCCGGTGGCGGCTTCGAGCTCGTCGCGGAGGCCGGAGGCAAGTCGGTGCGCCACACGTTCCAGGTGCCCGGCGGCTTCGACATCACCACCCCCGCCGCGGGCGAGCCGGTGGACGCGAGCCAGCCCCTGGAGCTGCGGTGGACGGCCTCCCGGGGAACCACCGGGTACTATGTGGGCTTCTCCTCCAGCAGCGCGGGCGGCAGCACCCTGGCCGAGGAGGGCGCGCTCTCGCAGACCTTCGACGCCGCGGGCGCGGAGGGCGAGGGCGTCGTCCGGGTGGAAGCCCGCGCCGTGCCGATGGACATCGACGCGTATGTGACGGTGGCCCTGGTGCGCGAGCGGACCTTCACCTTCGCGCCGTAGCCGTGCCTTCAGGACGCCTCGGGCACCGCCCGGGGCAGCTCCACCCGGAAGGTGGCCCCGTGGCCGGGCGTGCTCTCCGCGGAGATGGTGCCCCCCATGGCCTGGAGCACCTGCTGCGTCACGTACAGCCCCAGCCCCAGTCCGCCGTAGTGCCGCTCCGACACACCCCGCTCGAACTTGTGGAAGATGCGGGGCAGCACGTCCGGCTCGATGCCGATGCCCTCGTCCCGCACCACCAGCCGGGCCTCGGCCCCGGCCTCCTCGACGCGGATGGCCACGGGATGGCCCGCCCCATACTTGAGGGCATTGGACAGCAGGTGCGAGACGACCTGCTCGAGCCGCAACCGGTCCCACTGCCCCACCACGGGCCCGTCCGCCTCCAGCCGCAAGGGACTCCCGCTCCGCTCCGCCTCGGCCTGGAAGCGCGCGGCCACCTCCCGCACCAGCTCGGACAGGTCCACCGCCTCCCGCTCGATGCGCAGCCGGCCCGCGCTGAGGTGGGACACGTCCAGCAGGCCGTCCACCAGCTCCGACAGCCGCCTCACCTGGCGGCGGCACACCTCCAGGTGCCCGAGCAGCCCCCGGGCCAGCCCGGGCGTGTACCGGGATTCCAGCTCGCGCGTGAGCACCCGCAGCTTGAGCATCAGGGGCGTCAGGGGAGTCTTCAGCTCGTGGCTGGCGATGGAGAGGAACTCGTCGCGCAGCAGCACCGCGCGCTGCGCATCCCGGTAGAGCCGGGCGTTGTCCACCGAGAGCGCGGCGCGCCGGGCCAGGTCCTCCGCGGCCTCGAGCTCCACCGCACCGTAGCGCCGGCCCGAGCGCACGGTGGTGAGGAAGGTGAGCGCGCCCAGGGTGCGCCCGCGAGCCACCAGGGGCACGGACAGGATGGAGATGAGCTGGGTGGCCGCCATCGTCCGGGCGTGCTCCTCGTCGTGCGCCTGGGCCGGGAGGCGCTCGGCGGGAACCTCCGGCAGCAGCACCGGCCGCCCCTCGCGTATCGCCTGGGTGGGAGGGTGGGCGGGGTTGCCATCCAACCGGGCCGGGAAGCGGCGCATCCGCGCGGCCAGGGGCGCATCGGCCGGGTCCGCCGACGCCACCTCCACCCGGCGCACCGAGCCGTCCTCCTCCACCAGGTCCACCAGGCACCAGTCCGCCAGCGTGGGGACGGCCAGCCACGCCAGGGTGGCGAGCGTCGTGGCGTGGTCCAGGGAGGAGGCCAGCGCCGTCCCCGCCTCCGCCAGAAAGCGCTGGAGCTCCTCGCGCCGGCGCCGCTCGGTGATGTCGATGACCGAGCCGATGTAGCCGAGGAACTCCCCACCCGGCCCGAAGCGGGGAGCCGCCGCGTCGATGGCCCAGCGGTACTCGCCGTCCGCGCGGCGCAGCCGGTAGTCCACCTGGAAGGGCACCCGCCGCGCATGGGTGTCCACGAAGACGGCCTCCACCGCCGCGGCGTCCTCGGGGTGCACGGCCCTCAGCCACCCGAAGCCCAGCCCCGTCCGCTCCGTCTGGCCGGTGAACTCGTACCACTGCCGGTTGAGGTAGGTGCACACGCCCCGCGGGTCCGTCACCCACATCATCACCGGCGCATGGTCCGCCATGTTGCGGAAGCGCGCCTCGCTCTCCTGGAGGGCGCGCTCGGCGGCCTTGCGCTCCCCGATGTCCATGAGCGTCACCAGCGCCCGGTCCGCCCGCCCCACCACCGCGTCCCAGGTGAAGGTGAAGAGCACCTCGATGCGCCGGCCCTCCAGCGATTGCACCACCGTCTCCGCCTGGAAGAAGGGACGGCCCTCGTCCAGCGAGGCCAGCTCCTCGACGAACACCTCCAGGGTCTCCGGCAGGAAGATGCGATCCGGCGAGCCGAGCAGCTCCTCCTGGCTGGAGGCGCCGAACATCCGCAGGGAGGCCTCGTTGACGCCCACGACGCGCACCCGCTTCACCGCCTCGAGGAGGAAGTCCGGGTGCTCGGCGCACCAGGCGCGCACGTCCCGCATGCCCTGGCGCCGCAGCCCGCGCAGCAGCTCCTGCACCTCCGAGAAGTCCTCCTCCCAGATGGAGACGCCCACCGTCTGGACGATGTGGCGGGCGTGGGCCTCACGCTCCTCCAGCTCGGCGAGCCGGCGCAGGAGGGCCGCCCGCTCGTCCCCGGAGCGAGCGCCCCGACGCCCCTCGGGGCTCTTCCTGGGTGCCTTGGGCATGGGTTTCGGATCGCCCCGCCATGTGTTTGGACGAAGGGGGGCGCATGCTAGGCGCAACCCCCGAGGGGCGAGGGGAATTCGCCCGGAAGTACCACTACCGGACATCGCCGGAGCGGGGGGCTCAGCCCAGGCCCAGCGCCTGCTCCACCCGCAGCGCCCGGTGCGCGTACGTGTGCTCGGCCAGGACGCGGCGGCGCGCCGCCTGCCCCAACTCCCGCACCCCGTCATCCGTGAGACACAGCACCGCCTCGGCCACCTCCAGGCCGTCCTGTGCCACCAGACACTCGCGCCCCGGCTCCAGGAAGAGCTCGATGCCCTCCCACGCGTCCGTGATCAAACAGGCGCCCGCGCCCGCGGCCTCGAAGAGCCTCGGGGCCGGCGCGAAGCCGAAGCGCGCCATGCCCTCGCGGCTGATGTCGAGCACCGAGCGCGCCGAGCAGCGCAGCGCGTTGTGCTCCTTCGGCGCCACGGAGCCCACGTACCGCACGTTGGAGGGCCGGGGCCGGTCTCCCCACCCCTCCCCGCTCAGCAGGAAACGCTTGTCGGGCAGCAGGTCCGCGGCGCGCAGGAAGAAGGACTCCACGCGCCGCTCCAGGTCCGGCAGCCGGTCGTCCACCAGCACCAGGTCACAGTCGAAGCGCTGCTGCGCCTCCACCGGCTGGTGCACGTCCGGGTCCACCGCACTGTAGATGGGAACACACTCGCGGGCCCCGAGGTCCCGGTAGGCCAGCACCACCGGGTCTCCCCCGCCCTGCGTGAAGACGCGGTCATAGCGCGGCACGAGCGCCCGGAAGGGATCCTCCGGATGGCCCGCCAGGCGCTCCAGGGTGCCGGGAGCGTCCAGATCCCAATAGACGACCTGGGTCCGGCCGGACTTCGAGCTCCAGCACGCGGGCGTCCAACCACTCGTCGCAAAAGCCCACGTTGCTGGCCTTCACCACCACGTCCGCGTCCCGGGCCTCCTCCAGACAGCGCTCGAGCCCGCGGGTGCCCTCCACCGAGTACACCACCACCGTCGCCCAGTCCGGGGCCACCGGCAGGTCGCGGTGGCGCTGACGCTCGGGGAGCGCCGGCTCGTAGAAGGTTATCTGGTGCCCCCGGGCATGGAGGGCCTTGAGCAGGCCGCGGTAGTACATGGCGGCCCCGTTCCACCAGGCGGAGACGAGGCTCGCGCCAAAGAAGGCGATCCGAAGTCCGTGGCTGCGCATGCGAAATCCTTTCCCGCTCGAAGCGGCCCCCCAGCCCGGTCTCGACGCCCATCCAACAGCCGCCGCTCAGGTCGCCCGCGCCAGCTGGGGCTGGACGGGAGGCGCCACCCCGGACGCACGGTCCAGGTCGGCATAGACCGCAAGGTAGGCATCCGCCATGCGATCCGGGGAGAACTCCAATGCACGCGTGCGTGCAAGGGTGGACATCCGACTGCACAGCACGGGCTCCGACACCAGCCGGCGCAGGGCGCGCGCGAGCATGTCCGTGTCGTCAGGTGGAACGAAGACGGCCGCGTCCTCCCACACCTCGCGCAAGGAGGGGATGTCTCCCAACACCAGCGCACACCCGGCGAGCGCGGCCTCGAGCGCCGCCAGGCCAAAGGGCTCGTAGCGCGCGGGCAGCACATAGATGGAGGCGCGGCCCATGTACCCGGCGAGCTCCGCGTGGGACAGCCGCCCCAGCGTGCGCACATACCGGGCGCGCACCTCGCCGCCGTCGGGGTGCTGGGAGCTGCCGGCCACGAGCACCGGCCAGTCCAACCGGGGCGCCGCCGTCTCCAGCACCTCCAGGTTGCGCGCCTCGTCCCACAGCCGGCCCGTGGCGAGGATGAAGGGCTCGCGCACCGGGCCGGGCGGGAAGTCCCCGTGGTGGCGCGCATGGGGAATGACACCCGAGGAGCGCAGCGGCCCGTAGTGCCGCGACAGGGACGCCAGCAGGTCCGCGGTGGGCGCCACCACGTGGCCCGCGGCGCGCAGCCCCCGCGTCACCTCCCAGCGGTAGCGCACGTCGCGCTCCAGCGCCGGCTCGCCCTTCACCGATTCCCACCAGGAGAGGGGACACTCGTGCGCCACCACCAGCGGCTCGTGGCGCCAGGGCAGCGCGGCGTGGCAGTAGCCGTTGAGGTGCACCGCGTCCGGCTGGAGACGGGACTCCAGTTCCAGCAGCCACTCGCCCGCCGCCGCCACGTCGTCCCAGGCGTCCTCGGGCCCCTCGAGCCGCCAGGTGCTCTGCTCGATGGAGAGCCCCGGCACGCCCCGCACCTGGGCCCACTGGAGCGCGGTGAGCGGTGCGCCCTGGACGGCCAGCGTCACCTCCACTCCCCGGCGGCCCAGCGCCCGGCTCAACTCCAGCGCATACGTCCACACGCGGCCCGTGGTGCCGGCCGTCATGAGCACGCGGCGCACCTCCCCGGAGGCGCTCGGGCGCACGGACACGGGGGCAGGCAGCGAGGAAAGTTCGCGCATGGATATAAGCGGTAGCACACCCGCGAGGTCGTGCCAGACAGGCCCCCCCCTCCGGGTCCCATCTGCTGAACGGATCACCCCTTCCAATGCCGCCGGGTCAACGCATGCGCCGTACGAAACCGGACAGCGGATCCAGTGCCATGAAAACGTCCTTGTCACCCTTCGGAGCGAAGCGGGAAGCGGCGGACGAAACGCTCGCGGAACCACTGCCGGCTCTCCGCGGAGAGCTGCCAGGCACCCCGCCAGCCCCCACCACCCACGCCGGTTCTGGGCGCCGTCCTCCAGGAGCGGCGGTGACTGCGGGGACGAGCTCGTCGAGACGGGCGCGGAGCGCAACAGCCCGAGCCGGGGAGCCCAAGGCAAAGCCCTCGCTCAGTGGGTGAGGACCTCGAGGGCGCGCCGGTAGTAGGCCTCGCGATGGGCGAGCCCGTTGAAGCCGCCATTGATGCGGCGGGTGATTTCCCGGAAGTCGCCCGCGTCCGCGAGCGGGTTGAGGCCCCGGCTGGTCCAGAACCAGGCGGCGACGCGGAAGCCCACGTCGACATCCGCGGCCCGCTCGGGGTGGGCCTCCAGGTCGAGGCCCAACGCACGGCCAGCGGTCCGGTAGTTGTCCCGGCCGGTGAGCTGGATGGGGCCACGGCCCTTGTAGCGCGTGCCGTCTCCCGGCCGCGTGTTGCCCAGGTCCCGGCGGCCCTCGTAGGCCTCACCGGAGGCGAGCTCCTCGAAGAAGCGCAGCTCCCCGCTCTCGTGGGCGAGCTGGGCGAGG
Source organism: Archangium gephyra (assembly GCF_049060025.1). Lineage (GTDB taxonomy): Bacteria > Myxococcota > Myxococcia > Myxococcales > Myxococcaceae > Archangium > Archangium gephyra_A. The sequence goes on along the minus strand of NZ_JBMEQQ010000002.1, from coordinate 8,656,157 downwards.
AAGGCCGCCTGGCGCTGAGGGGTGAGGATGTCCGCCTCGACCATCGCCGCATCGAGGTGGGGCAGGCACTCGCTGGCACGGCTGGCCGACAGCCTGGTCATGATGGCCTGGAGCTGCTTCTCGTTGAGCCTCGAGCTGATCGGGATCTCGGGGCGCTCGCCCTCGACATGGATGCCGAGCGCGGTCCACGTTCGCGGCCCGACGATGCCATCGGCCGTCAGGCCCCTCGACTGCTGGAAGCGCTTCACGGCGGTCTCGGTCCCGCGGCCGAAGATGCCGTCGGCCACACCGGGATCGAAGCCGGCTTCCAGGAGCTTGCGTTGTAGCTCGGCGACCTCCGGGCCCCGCGACTCCAGGCGCAGCGCCCGGGGCATGGTGGACGAACGAAGGGTCGACATATCGAGGGAGGGCATCGGAAAGCTCCATGTGGAAAACGCCACACCCCGATGGAGACGGTCCGGCGGATTTGTGAGCAGCCCTCCAGTCGGACCGCGCCGGACATCACCCGCGCTACCGGGAGGCGGAAGAGGAAACGGTTGGACGGTCCACTGGGCGGCACGGATAGTCCCCACGTGAAAACGACATCCACCTGGAGGCTCCTGGCGGTGGGCCTCGGCATCCTCCTCGTCTCTTGCAGTGCGACCCGCGCCTCGCTTCCCACCCCCACGAGCGTCCAGGAGCTTTCCCGCTCCGTGCTCATCCTCGAGAAGACGCCGGACGGGCAGGTCACCCACTCGTGGGAGCCCCTGAGCGGCTTCGACCTGTCGAAGTGGCCGTTGCCCTACCGGGCGAGCGGCGGCACCGTGGAAGGCCCCATCGTCCGCGCGGCCTGGACTCGGGATTGCGAGGAAGAGTCAGACGCCTGCATGGACATGTGCAGGAAATCGTTCGGGAGCCGCAATTGGAGTCACTCGAAGAAAAGATCGAAAGAGGAGACCTGTCGCGGCAGATGCAGACCCGCCTATATTGACTGCTGCGAGCTCCGCGAACAGGCCGAAGCCCTGAAGTTTTCTGCTGCCGATGACGCCATTGCCTGGTTGAAGCTGCACCATGAAGAACTATTGGTGGGAACTGTCGTCGTCATCGCGGGAGTGGCCTTCGTCGCAACTGTCGTGGGATGCGGAGGAACCGCGCTGGTCCTCGTGCCAGCCATCCTGATGGTGTCCTCCGGGACTCCTTTCGTCCCCCAACTCGCGCAGGTGAAGCCATGACAACCCAATCCTTCCTGTACGACACACAAGAAGTCATTGGGAAACTATGGAACAAGTATCCATCACCTGAACACAGACAACTGCTTGGGGTGGCACGAGATGCGCTGTTCTACGTTTACGTGACTGGCAAACGGTACCGTCTCGAGGACTTCCGCAAGGACATTGGGTCTGGCCTACACTGCCCTCCTGATACCCAGGAACGGCCTGGAGATGACTTCACGGGTCTCGATGCGCAATTGAACAGCACAGAATGCTTCTTCAAGAAGCTCCGCGACGAGACTACCTCCGCCAGACAGAGGAACCTGCTCCAAGCCATTCTCGACACGCTGCTCTTCATTTCCTCGACCGGGCAGCACAGCGGGTTCAGCGAGTATCTCGAGCACCTCGAGGCGGACGCGCCTCCGTATGCCATTGCCTCGTTCAATACGAAGGAGGAAGTGGAAGCCTGGCTCAAGAATCACCCCGCTCCTCCCGATTTCGCCCATGTGCTGGTCGCGAATGCCTATCACGACGTGGTGTATGAGCGCGAAAGGAACTTCCGCCGCATGCTGCGCTCTCGCACGCTCGAATACCACCTCGCCGATCTCAAGAAGAGACATCCCCCCGCCGCCGTCGCGTCCTTCGCAACCCTCGAGGACGCAGAGGCCTGGCTGAAGGCCCAACCCACGCCCGCCAGATGGGCCTGGGTCTCCATCGCGGGCGAGCCCTACCTCGCGGTGTATCACCCCAACCTCCAACACCGCGCCCTCTACCCGCTCTCCATGGCCAATGGGTACGAGGTGGAGGATGACGAGGAGGAACCCGGCGAGCCGTAGGGGCGCGGTTGCAGGCGCCCCTCCCGCCCTCGGGGCGAACACCTCCGCGCATTCCGGCTTGACCTCGCAGGTCCGGCGGCAGGAAGGTCCCGGGCCATGCTGCCCACCCTCTGTGGTCACCTCGCCCTGCTCGCCGCCCTGTCCGCGGACCCGCCGGGCCTCCCACCTTCCCAGGTCATCTCCCCGCGACCGCGCTCGACGCAAGGGGGGATTCCAGAGGTCACCTCCCCACCGGCTGCGCGGGGCCACGCCACCTCGGGCGCTCCCCCCACGTTCCGATTCGTCCCCCCGCTCGACCCGACGGTTCTTGGGCAGCGCAGCGGCGAGCCGGGCACGCTCACCGTGACACCCGAGCCCGGGACCGCACACCCCGAGGCCACGCGCACCGAGGAGCCCGGACTGTTCGCGCGGCTGGTGCTCTCGGGACGGCTGGGCCGCGGCGGCGTCACGTCACCTGGTGGAACGACTCCCACGCGCCGGTCGCCGGAGGCGAGTGCCTCGAGTGTGGCGCGCTACGCCGCAAGCAGCGAGCGCACGATACGGACTCCACAATAAACGAGCACCCCTCCGCCTTGGAGCCAGACCGCTACGGAGAGGAGCCCTGGAATCAGTCCTGGCGCTGGACGCAGCCCAAGGTACGACCAGCCGAGCACCGCGAGGATTGATGCACCAGCGCCTGCCCATGGGCCGCCGAGTCCGAGCGAAACGAGAGGACCCGCCATACAGATGACGAACAGCAGCAACAGCACCGTGCACCCGGGGCCACTGCTGTCAGATGACTCGAGTCCTGAAGAGGAAGAGGGATTCGGCATGAACCAGGCCTATCGCAAGAACTCGGAGTAGATGTAGATGGCCGTGCCATCAACAACCACGTTGAAGCCGACGAACGTGATGATGAGGGCCGGCGAGCCGAACAGATTGGCGGACGTCTCCGCCTTGAGCACTTCCAGGTAGGGAAGCCGCCCCACCGTGGACTCCCTCTTCAACATGCCCATGGAAAGCTCTTGGAAGACATGGACGAGCTCATGCTGGATGGCGCTACGTCCGATGATGGGAATCTTGCGAATGAGCCTGCTCATTCCAAGAACCAGCCTTCCTTCGGAGTAACCGGCGTATCCACCGCTCAGAAGCATCTGCTGGACGGTTGCGTACTCTCGGAACTCCGCGGTCTGCACCATCTTGATCAATGCATCCCAATCGATGGGATCCTTGCGGATGAGCTTCGCATAGGCGGACAGCTTGGTCCGGAACCATTTGGATTCGAGCTCCCGCAGGTACAGCTGCTGGAAGCTCAGGACTGAGGGGACCGCTCGGCGCGGGTGATTGCTTGCCAAAGAGCCCGCGTCCCGGAGTGCCTGGGGTGACCTCCTGGTTCGCGGTCCGACGTGCGACCTGTTGGTATTGATGCTCCTGACGGGCGGCACTCAAGATCTGGGTACGCAACTCGCTCTTGACCTGGGGAAGAGCCTTGAGGCCCTTTTCGAGCTGAACGAGATCTCCACTCTTGTTGAAGAGCAAGACGGCCGGCTTCATCGCCTTGATGGCCGCTGCCACGATGGCCAGTTCGCCCCCCGCTCCGAGCACCGCGACGATCACCCAGCCCAAGGAGGGGTCATCCGACAGGAGCTGGGCTCCGTGGGCCGCGGATTGAATCTCGTATTGTCTGAGCGCCATCAGCGCATCGCCCACGCCAATGCCCACGCCCGCGCCCACTGCGAGGACCGCGACCGTTCCCCCACCTGCCGACAACAGGCCAGCGGCAAGGGCCAGGACGCCAAGCGCCAGTGCGATGATGGCCTCTTGACCCTGGATCGACCGGATACGGTCTTGGAGGATGAGATCATAGATGGAGCCGGAAGCGATGCCGATCACCGCGTAGGTGGCTCGCAGAAGCGCATCGAGCTTGAAGACGAGCACGGAATTTCCCGTGAGGTTCTTCCGGGTCTCCGCAACGTCCTTCAAACGTGCCTGGATGTAATCCAGCATCACCGACTGCACTTCCGCAGGAGAAGCGTTGGCCAGACTTTCTCGCTCCAAATCCTTGTTGCGCAGGAGCGGATGCGCTTCCGCGGCCTTGGCGAATTCGACTTCGGCCAGGCGGCGAGCCTCCGAGGCCCTCTGCTGGGAGTCGACCTTCATCTTGAACTCGCCCGGCATGTAGCGGTGCAGGTCGGGATCGGGTCTGATCGAGCGAGCATCCCGCTCAGCCGCAACCGCCTGGCTGTAGTACTCCCTTGCACGGGTATGGCTCAGGGCCTGATGCAACGCCATGGCATTCGAGCGATTCAGGTATCTGCTTTTTTCTTTCTGGAGGACTTGCTCGTAGCTGGCGAGCATGCCCAAGGAAATCGCCAGCGCCGCCTTTTGGAAGGAGGAAAGAAACTCGCTGATGGACCTCTCAAAGTCCTCGACATCCTTGAAGCCAGCACTCCGAAGCTGGGCCAAGACCCTCCTTCGCGTGCTGTCGAGGGTACTCCGGGTGATGTTGTGATTCGGGTCCCGGACGCCAAACTCATCCCGGCTGGGCGTCCACGACGCTGAGTGCTGTAACGAGTAATACGCCTTGAGCTCCCGATACAGGCCCTCCTGATTGTCGAGCCGGGTCTTGAGCATCTCGTCGCCCTCCTACAGGCGCACCTACGATGAGCCTTCGCGTCTTGGCTGAACCCACTGCCGCTCCGCCATCCGCAGCCTACCCATTCCCAGCTTACAGTACCGCGAGTTCCAGCAGGCGCAGGCGCCGCGCCTCGCAGTCCACCTCGGCCCGCACGCGCAGCGGCACGATGAACTGTGGATCCGTGTGCCCACCGCCTCAACCGCACGGGCGACTCGGTGCGCAAGGCAGATGGGAATTCGACCCGGGCCAAGAGAGGAGCGAAGTGAACCCCGGCCAGCGTCGCTAACGGAGGTGCCTGCCTCCGGGCCGCTTCACAAGAAGGGGCGCGGTTGCAGGTCTCCCGCCCGCTTTCGAGGCGAACATCTCCGCGCATTCCGGCTTGACCTCGCAGGTTCGGCGGCAGGAAGGTCCCGGCCCATGCTGCCCACCCTCTGCGGTCACCTCGCCCTGCTCGCCGCCCTGTCCGCGGACCCGCCGGACCGCCCGCCTCCCCAGGTCATCTCCCCTCGGCCCCGCCCCACACAGGAGGTCATTCCAGAGGTCACCTCCCCACCGGCTGCGCGGGGACTCCCCACCCCGGGCGCTCCCCCCACGTTCCGCTTCATCCCCCCGCTCGGCCCAGCGGTGCTCGAACAGCACAGCGGCGAGCCGGGCACGCCCACCGTGACACCCGAGCCCGGGCTCGCACAGCCCGAGGCCACGCGCACCGAGGAGCCCGGACTGTTCGCGCGGCTGGTGCTCTCGGGACGGCTGGGCCGCGGCGGCGTCACCGTCACGTGGTGGAACGACTCCCACGCACCAACCCCGGAGGACGAGGTCTCCATTGGGAAGAGAACCCTCTACCTCGCCGAGACGCTGGCCGTGGTGTCCATGACGCTGGAGCTGTCCCCGGCGGCCACGAAGCCCTGGGGACCGGGCGAGGCGTGGCTGCTGGATGCGCGAGGTGGCGTGGTGGGCCGCTTCCCGGTGTGGATGGAGGGGATACAGCTCGTCCCGGGGGAGAGGCGCACCGTGGCCTTCGAGGTGGAGCGCGTCTCCGGCACGGAGCCCCAGACGCTCCGGCTGGAGCTGCGGGAGCGGAACGGTGGGCACACCGTGCAGGCCGGAGACCTGGAACTGTGAACGGGGAGCGATGGGACATGAACGGGCCGCCCCTGAACGTGGCATGGCTCGAGCCCGGCACGGTGGTGGCCGGCTGGCGCCTCGGAGAGAAGCTAGGGGTGGGAGGCTACGGGGCCGTCTACCGTGCGGAGTCGGTGGAGCAGCCGGGCACCTTCTGCGCCATCAAGGTGTTCCTCAACCCCGCGGACGTGCGGGCCGGGCGCGAGGCGGCCCTGCTCATGGACAAGGCGGTGCACCCCAACGTGGTGCGCTGCCATGGCACCGGCCGCTGGCCCCACCCGGCCCGGGGACACACCTTCCTGGTGCTGGAGCTCGTGCCCGGCCTGCCCCTGCACCTCTGGGTGGAGGAGCACAACCCCGACTTCGCGCGCCTGGCGTACGTGGTCGCGGAAGCGGCCCTGGCGCTGGGCACGCTGCACAAGCGAGGCGTGCTGCACCGCGACCTCAAGCCCGAGCACCTGCTCGTCCGGGAGACGGACACGCGCCCCGTGCTGGTGGACTTCGGCTCGGGTGACTACGAAGGGGCGGGCACGCTCACCGAGACGCCGCTGCCCCCCGGCACCGCCCACCTGCGCAGCCCCGAGGCCGCGTGCTTCTGGCTGGCCAAGGAGGACAACCCCCGGGCGCGCTACACCTACGGCCCGGCGGACGAGCTGTACGCGCTGGGGGTGTGCCTGTACCGGGCGCTCACGGGGCACTACCCTTTCCCGCCCGCGGACCTGAAGTTCATGCTGTACCTGGACATCGCGCACCGGGAGCCGGCGGCGCCCGTGGACGTCAACCCCCGGGTGCCACGCGCCTTCAGCGACGCCGTCATGCGGCTGATGGCCCGGCACCCCGAGGCGCGCTACCGCGATGGCGAGGAAGCCCATGCGGCGCTGCTGGCGGCCGTCACCTTCGGAGGGCGCGAGCCCTGGGAGGCCAGCGTCTTCGAGTGGGACGAGACATCCTCCCCCGAGGTGCCAGAGGGAGCGGCGACGTCCAGGCGGAGCATCCGTCGGCCTTCCCCGCCTCCCGTGCGGGAGCAGCCCCCTCCGCCCCCGCCCCCTCCGTCACCGGAGCGGCCCCAGCGCTGGAGGAAGGCCCCGCTCCGTGGGACTCGCGGCCCTGCTGGCCCTCGCGGCGGCGGTGCTCCTCCTCACACCGCAGGTGACGACGTGGGGCGAGCGGGAGCCCTCTCCTCTCCTGCCCGCCCACCCCACCGCCGAGGTAGCCATCAACCACCCGCCCACAGCGGTTCAGGAAGTGGCGCCCGGGGCAGACGCACCGGACACTGCGCCCACCGCGGCCCCGCCCTCCCCGGCGGGAGTCGCCCCCGCGGCCACCCCTCCGGTGCGACAGAAGGATGATGCGTCGATGAAGAAGAAGAACGGACCTGGAACCCCCCAGCCCGAGCAGCGGCCTTCCCCTCCCCAGACGGCCTCCTCCGATGCCTGGAAGCGAGCGCTGCTGATCTGCCTGGTCCAGGGCGGAACCGCCTGCGCGGGCGCCCAGATCAAACCCCAGCGCGGCCCCTGCCCTCCCGAGGCCCTCGCCGCCATGAAGTCCCTGCGCATCGACCTCTATGACGGCCAGGAGACGTGGCTCGATGTCACCAAGCCCCGTAGGAACGCCCTGGACAACTTCACGGACGGCCCCATCATCAGCAGTCTCGACGACAGCATTGGCGACCTGCCGGAGGGCTCGGTGCTGTACGGCCGGCTGTGGGTGACCGGCAACGGGACGAACAACAAAGGGCGCAAGCAGGTCTTCGGCCGCTGGGACAAGGCGAAGCTGCCAGATGGACGGGAGATGCCCGTGTGCTTCAACCTCATGAACCCGGATGGCGCCTATGAGACCGAGGTGGGGCCACCCGGCTACGCCCGGCTGCCGCGCAGAGTGCCCCTGGTGGCCGTCAAACGCTTCGTCTTCGAGGATTGAATTCCCGAGGTCCTCTAGGGAACGGCGGGACCCGCGACCTCGGACCCGCCGTCCCGGGCCTTGGGCGCGCGCTGCCGCTCGAGCCAGCCCTTGTACTCCGCCGACTCCAGGAAGGCCCTGGCCACGGGTCCGTCCTCGATACGTACCCGCATCAGACTCCCTGCCCACTGGCGCTCCATCGCCTCGAGCAGGCGCACCGCGCCCGCGTGGTCCGCCTCCTCGATGGCCAGGCGCAGCAACTCCACATGGGGCTCCAGCAGCGCCGGCTCCGCCTCGAGCACCTTCTGGAAGGAGCGCTTCGCCCCCTCCAGGTCGTCCTGATCCAGCCTCACCTGGCCCCGCAGGTGGTGCAGGTAGGGGTCCCCCACCCTCCTGTCGAGCCGGTCGATCGCCTCCATCATCGCCGCGCTGTCTCCGCGCAGCAGCGGGTTGTCCAGCGCGAACAGGTCCAGCAGCGGATCCTTGGGGAAGGCCTTCTCGAAGGCCACCAGCCCCAGCGCGTACTCCGCCTCGTCCAGCGACGCGAGCACCTCCAGGCGCCGGCGCTGAATGAACCGATCCCCACGCACCCGCGGCGCGAGCCGGTCCATCTCCTCCACGGCCTCCCGGTCCTGGTCCGCTCCGAGCAGGCGCTCGATGCGCCGCAGCCGCGGCAGCTCCTCCACCCAATCCCGCTCCGGGCCGCGCAGCCTCCGGGTGAGACACTGCCCGCGTTCGGCCGCGGCCAGCAGGAACACCCGCCACATCGACTCGCCGAGGCGCTCTCCTTCCCGGAACGGCAAGAGGTCGACGATGACGGCCTCGTTCCGGCCGTTGCGGCCCAATTCGAGCCTCGAGGTAGTTCAACCCGGAGTCGGACAGGACGCGGAAGAGCGCGAGCGGCGTGCGCCCGCGCATGCGGACCTGGAGCAGCCGGACACGAAGGCCCTGCCCACCCGAGCCCAACAACCGGCGGCCCAGGGGCCATCCGTTCGCACGCGCGTCGCGGGCCAGCTCCTCGAGGAAGGCCCTCGAGACCGGCAGGCCCCGCGTCACGCGCTGGAGGAACTGGTCCCCATCGAGCCGCGCATCCAGGGCGGCCGGGTTTCCTTCACGCAGTGCGGTCTCCACCTCCCGGGCCAATGACAGGAAGGCCGGGTCGACGGGGGAGGACATGCCGGGGGGAGACGCGGGAGCCGCGAGCAACAACCAGAGCAGGGGGAGCATGCCCCATGGCCTATCACAGAAGATGACCGGGGAAGTAGCACGGCCTCCGTGACTTCCCGGGTCATCCCACCGCGGGCTCCAGCAGGCACAGGCGCCGGGCCTCGCAGTCCACGCATGCGCATGGATTCACTCCACCCCTGGAACACGGAGGGTGCCGGAACCCGGGAGTTCCGGCACCCTCACCCCGTCCCTCTCCCGAGGGGAGAGGGGATTGGCGTCCCGGGCGCTACTTCTTCGCGTCCTTGCCGGCGTCCTTCGCCGCCTCCGTGCCCGCGTCCGCCTTCGGCTTGCGGATGGGACAGGACACGATCGCCCCGGTCGGATCGATGGCGTCCTTGCCGGACTCCACCTTGAGCACCTTGCGGTCCTCGCCAATCACGAACGTGTAGCGGTTGGCCAGCTTCAACACCGGCGTCTTCACCTCATAGAGGTTCGTCAGCTTCGCGTCAGGGTCGGGAATGAACGGGAACTGCGCCTTCAGCGACTCCTTGAACTTCGCCAACGTCTCCTTGTCATCGGTACTGACGGCCAGGACCTGGCCGTGGAGCTTCTCGACTTCCGCGTAACGGTCGCGGTACGCCGAGAGGCTCGCGGGTTCAACCACCTGTGAAGGCTTTGGGGAAGAAGGCCAGGATGACCGGGCCCTGCTTCACCATCTCCGACAGCGTGTAGGACTTGCCGGCGGTGTCCTCCACCGTGAAGTCCGGCGCGACGTCCCCCACCTGGGGGGTGGCTCCCGCGAGGAAGCCCGCTACGAGCGTGGGAATGAGCATCCCCCGAGTTAACGGCTTCGCCGGTTGCGGCGCAACCCGGAGGCCCTACTTCTCGCTCATGCGGGCCCACACCGCCGCGGCGGCCTCGCGCGCCTGCTCCGCCACCACCGTGGGGTTCACCGACAGGGGCCGGCGCGCCCACACCCGCCACACGCCGTCCACCATCACCGACTCGACATGGCGCGAGCCCAGGCCGAACACCACGTGCCAGGCGAGGTTCTCCGCCGTCAGCGGGGTGGCCGGCAGGTAGTCCATGATGAGTAGGTCCGCCACCGCGCCGTCGCGCATCAGCCCCACCTGCAGCCCGAAGGCCTGCGAGGCCAGGCGCTGCCCGTTGGCCAGGTAGCGCAGCACGTCGATGGGCTGTCCCGCGTCGCGCGAGCGCAGCCACGCCGCCTGGGCCTCGGCGAACATGTCCGCGCTCACGCTGTCGGCGCCGAGCGTCGCCCGGTGGCCGAACTTCAGCGCGGGCGCGTAGCCCACCTCGGCCTCCATGTTCGAGCGCGGCGTGTGCGCCAGCCACGCGCCCGTGGGCAGCAACTGCGCCAGCTCGGGCCACGCCAGGTGCCCCACGTGCGCCAGCAGCGCCTGCGGCGACAGCAACCCGCCGTCCACCAGCCGCATCACCGGCGAGGAGCCATAGCGCTCCACCGACAGCTTCTCGTCGAGGGGATCTTCCGCCAGCGGCACGTGCAGCCCCGCACTGGTGCTCTTCACGGCCTCGGCGATGCCCTCCAGGCCCTCCTTGCTCACGGTGAAGAGCGGGGCCGCGCCCACCTGCCCGCGCAGCCGCCCGCGCGCCTTGCGCGTGAAGGCCACCGTCTCCTCCAGGCCCTCCTCGCGTCCCAGCGCGCCGCGACGGTCCGTCACCGCGTAGGCCAGCACCCCGCGCAGGCCCACCTCGTGCAGCCCGCGCCCCACCCGCAGCAGCGAGCCCTGCACGGCCTTGGGCGAGGAGTGCAAATCGAAGAGCGAGGTGGTGCCGCACTGGAGGGCCTCGAGGCCGCCAGCGGTCGCGGCCACCTGCACCGCGTCCAGGTCCAGCGCGTCCTCGTAGCGCCAGCGCACCTTCTCGAGGAGCTCCTCGTAGCCGTCCAACTTGGGCCGGGGCATGCCGCGGCCGAGGCTGGCGTAGAGGCGTTGGTGAGCGCTCACCAGGCCCGGGAAGACGAGCTTGCCCGAGAGCGCGATGACCTCGTCATCCGGGGAGGCCTGCAGATCGGGCCCACGGGCCACGATGCGCTCTCCCTCGATGCGCAGGTCCACCCGCTCGACACACGCGGGTTCGAGCTCGACGACGATGCCACCTTTCAGGAGCGTGCCCACCCGTCCCTCCGGTTTGTCCGAAACCATCACGTCAGCGCGCCCCGCCCCCGGACGCCGACCGGGCGGTAGGTTAGCACTCCGGACGCGTCATGGCGCGCCACAGCACGAAAAGGATCAACCCCCCGCGTCCGGTCCACAACGCGGTGCGCAACAGGTGGGTGACGACGAGCCGCCGCCAGGGCGAGGCCCACCCAGGGCAGGGCCGGATTCACCCCGGGTGGGGGGTGAGCGCGGCGGGCCCACGACCCGGGAGAACAGGGGGTAGTGCACCACCTGGACGAACCAGATGAGCCCCACCATGAAGAGCGTGGCCGCCGCGTGGGCGAGCAGGACGAGCGGGGTGCTGGGCATGGGCCTCCGGTGTAACCTGCCCCCATCGTGGTCTCCGACAGCAGCAACGCGTCCTGGTTCGGCCGTTACCGTCTCAGCGCTCGCATCGCGACGGGCGGCATGGCCGAGGTGTATCTCGGACGGCGCATCGAGGAGGACGGCTCGCGCGGTCCGGCGGTGGCGGTGAAGCGGCTGCTGCCCCACCTGCTCTCGGACCGGCACATCGTCCAGATGTTCCTCAACGAGGCGCGCATCACCGAGCAGATCCACCACCCCAACGTCATCTCCATCCTCGAGCCTCGGCGTCGAGGGCACCGAGCCCTTCATCGTCATGGAGCTGCTCGAGGGCCGCTCCTTCGCCGAGCTGCGCCAGGAGGCCGCCGAGCGCGGCCAGCACGTCCCCCTCGGCATCACCCTGCGCATCCTCGTGGACGCGTGCCGGGGACTCGATGCCGCCCACCGCGCCGTGGATCAGGACGGCCGCCCGCTGCGCATCGTCCACCGCGACTTCACCCCGGACAACATCCACGTCGGCGTCAGCGGCGCGGTGAAGGTCATCGACTTCGGCATCGCCCGCGCCGAGTCCATCGGCTCCGGCACCGAGCCCGGCACCCTCAAGGGCAAGTTCTTCTACATGTCGCCGGAGATGATCATCGGCGGCTCGGTGGACCACCGCGCCGACGTCTTCGCCGCCGGTGTCATGCTCTACGAGCAGCTCTGCGGCCGCCGGCCCTTCACCGGCCTCACCACGGACGCGGTGCTCCAGCGCATCGCCGAGGGCCGCCCCCGTCCTCCCACCGAGCTCGACCCGTCCGTGCCGCCGGAGCTGGATCGCATCTGCCTCATGGCGCTCGCGAGAGAGCCCCACGAGCGCTTCGAGAGCCTCCAGCGCCTCACCGAGGCCATCGAGCACGTGGGCGGTGCCGCCGAAGTCGCCTCCTCCGGGCAGGTGGCCGCCTACGTGGAGGCGCTCTTCCCGCTCGACCGAGACCCGAAGCGCCAGGCCCTCCGCCGCGCCCGGCTCGCCGACCCTTCCCAACCCACCACCGGTGCCGCGCCCACGCGCGCCTCGACGAGCCCGCGCACGCCGCCACCGGCCGTCCCCTCCCCCGCTCCCGGAGAGACCCCCGCGTCCCCTCCCGCGAGGAAGCGCGGGCTCCTGCCCGGGGTGGCCGTGCTCGGCGGACTGCTCGTGCTGGGCGGTGGTGCCGCCCTGTTGCTCCCGCGCCAGGGTCCACCGCCCGCCGAGCGGCTCGCCGCCGCCGAGGCCACCACGGACCCCGATGCCCGCGTCTCCGCCCTCAAGGGCCTGGGCGGGGACGAGCGCGCCGACGCGGCCCAGCTCGCCCGGGCCGGTGCGTTGCTGCTCGCCGCGGGAATGCCCCAGGCCGCCCTGGACGTGGCCGAGGCCTTCGTCGAGCGTTTCCCCAAGGACGTGGAGTCCCACCTGCTCGCCGCGCGCGCCAGCACCGAGCTGAGCATGGGCCGCCGCGCCGAGCGCGCCATCGAGCAGGCCCAGGCGCTCGCTCCCGAGGACGTCCGCCCGCGGCTGGCCCTCGCCACGCTGCGCGAGCGCCAGGGAGATCTGCCCGGCGCCATCACGGCCCTCGCCCAGGCGTACGAGAAGCACCCGCGCGACGCCGAGGTGGCGCCGCGCTACGGCCTGCTGCTGTCGCACCACGGGCAGCTCGAGAAGGCCGCGGAGGTGCTGGGGGCGTGGACGCGCCGCAACGAGGACGCGCGGGCGCTCGCGGAGCTGGGCTTCGTGCGCTACCGCCAGCAGAAGCTCGACGACGCGGCGGCCCTGCTTCGGCGCGCGCTGCGCAAGGACAAGGAGCTCGCGCTCGCCCACTACTACCTGGGGGCAGTCCTCTTCCGTCAGGACAACATCTCCGGCGCCGAGCGGGCCTACCGGGAGGCGGACCGGCTCGAGCCCAAGGACCCGCGCGCCCTCGCCGCGCTCTGTCAGGTGCTCGCCCATGCGGGCCGGGTGAACGATGTGGATGCGCTCAAGCGTTCACTGGAGGCTCGATTCCCCGAGAAGGCGAAGTCGCTTGCTGACGAGTGCGCCCCGGCTCCTTAGAGCTGTGGGCGCCATGAACTCTCGCCATTGCCTGCTGAATGTCCTCGGCGCCGCCGCGCTGCTGTTCACGGCGGCATGTCCTGGCCGCACCGCGGGGCCCGAACCCGAGCCTCCTCCCCAGATACCCGACTACGGTCCGCCCGCCGCTCCCGCCCCGGCGCCGCTTCCCGAGCGCGCCTCCTGCAGCGGGCTCACCGTGGGCCCCGGCACCTACAACTGGTCCCTCACGCACGAGGGGCGCACCCGCTTCTTCCACGTCTACGTCCCCCGGGGCTACAACCCGGCGAGGCCCACGCCCGCCGTGCTCTCCTTCCATGGCTACGGCTCCGACGAGCAGGAGCAGGAGGACGTGAGCCGGATGTCCTCGCAGGCCGAGGCCCGGGGCTTCATCGCGGTGTATCCCCGCGGGCTGAACCAGAACGAGATCGCCGGCACCACGGACCCTCAATCCGCGGACACGCGGAGCTGGAACGCGGGCATCTGCTGTGGCCCGGCGCAGCTCGCCACGCCCCGCGTGGACGACGTGGCCTTCGTGGACGCGATGCTCGCGGACCTGGACACGCGCCTGTGCCTGGACACCCAACGCATCTACGCCACCGGCCTGTCCAACGGCGGCTTCTTCTCCTACCGGCTCGCCTGCGAGCGCGCGGGGCAGATCGCCGCCATCGCGCCCATCGCCGGCATGGCGGGCTTCGAGCCGTGCTCGCCCGTGCGCCCCGTCTCGGTGATGCACTTCCACGGCACCGACGACCAGGTCATCCGCTACGGGGGCGGCACCATTCCCTTCCTCGGCGGACCCTACCGCTCCGCGGAAGAATCGGTGGCGCGCTGGGCCCACCTCAACGTCTGTCTCACCGGCGCCATCCCCACGTACGACCAGGGCGACAGCACCTGCAGCACGCTCACCAACTGTGGCCAGGGCACCGCCGTCACGCTCTGCACCGTGCAGGGCGGTGGCCACACATGGCCCGGGGGCCTCATTCCTCCGGAGGCCGGCCTCGGCAACACCACGCAGGACCTCGACGCGACCGAGCAGATGTGGCTCTTCTTCCAGGCCCACCCGAGGCCCTGAGCGCGGCCCGCCGGGCGCCGGGCGATGGGGCCTGCGGCGGAAGGCATGGCCGCTCCAGGTACCTTGCCCGGTGGATGGGGGACCTCCAGCGTTGAAGATGGACCGTCACACGCGGGAGGGCTGAATCATGTCCACGAAGGCCGAGCGGTACCGGAGTCCCTGGCTCCCCTGGCTCCCCTCCTTGCTGGTGCTCTGGGCCCTGGTGCCCGGCATGGCCCTGGCCGCGGAGTTCCGCAGCGGGGACGTGGTGCAGGTGGGCCCCCAGGAGGTCATCGAGGAGGATCTCTATGCCTTCGGCCGCACCGTGAACATCCAGGGCACCATCCGGGGCGATCTCATCACCGCGGGGCAGCAGGTGGACATCTCCGGCACCGTGGAGGGGGACGTGATGTCCGCCGCCTCGAACAACCGGATCTCCAGCGCGGTGCGCGGCAGCCTCCGGGCCGCGGGCGGCGAGCTCACCGTGACCGGGCCCGTGGGCGAGGACGCCGTCCTGGCCGCCGGCAACCTGCGGCTCACCCCCGAGGCCCAGGTGGGGAAGGATCTCTATCTGGCCTCCGGCGATGCCCGGGTCTACGCGCCGGTGCAGGGCGAGCTGCGGGCGGCGGCGGGGACGCTCACGCTGTCGGCCCCGGTGGGCCAGGACATGCACGCGGAGGCGGGCACGGTGCGGCTCACCAACGAGGCCCGCGTCAACGGGAACCTGAGCTACCGCAGTGAGCGGGATGCGCAAATCGCCTCGGGCGCCGTCGTGACGGGCTCGGTGGAGCAGCTCCCCGCCCGGCACGCCGAGAGCCGGGGTCCCTTCCTGGGCGTCTACTTCTGGCTGCGCTCGCTCGTGGGGCTGTTCGCGCTGGGGCTGCTGTTCGCCCTGCTCGCGCCCCGCTTCGCGCGCCGGGTGACGGCCATGCTGCGCCAGCGGCCCCTGCCGAGCCTGGGCTGGGGCGCCGCGCTCTTCGTGGGCATCCCACTGCTCGCCACCCTGATCTTCATCCTGGGCATGCTGATCGGCGGCTGGTGGCTCGGCCTCTTCATCATGGCCCTCTACGCCTTCGCCATCGCCCTGTCCTTCCCGGTGGTGGGCCTGTTCCTCGGCCGGTGGCTGCTCGAGCGCTTCCACAAGACGGGGGCCCACCTCGCCGTGGCGCTGCTGCTGGGGCTGGTGCTGCTGACGCTGGCGGGGCGCGTGCCCGTGCTGGGGGCGCTCGTGGCCCTGGCCACCATCCTCTTCGGGCTGGGGGCACTGCTGCTCAGCGTGGTGAGGGGCCGCGAGCCCGCCGGGGCTCCGGGGTGAGCGGTCCGGGGCGAGCCCTCATCATCAACGCCGACGACCTGGGGTACGACCCGGCCGTCACCCGGGGCATCCTCCGCGCCATGCACGAGGGCATCGTCTCCTCGGCCACGCTGATGGTGAACACGCCCTACGCCGAGGCCGCCGCCCACGAGGCCCGGGGCCTGTCCATCGGCCTGCACTTCAACCTCTCCCGCGGCCTGCCCGTGTGGGCCGCCTTCCCCGGCGAGTCCCTCCAGGGCGGGGCCTTCTCGGAGCCGCTCGCCCCGCACCTGCCGCCGGACGTGGTGGAGGCGGAGGCGCTCGCCCAGTTGGAGCGGCTGGACGTGCTGCTCGGCCAGCCCGCCACGCACGTGGACGTGCACAAGCACCTGCACCAGCACCCCGGCGTCTTCGAGGGCCTGGCGCGTGCCGCCCGCGCGCTCCGGCTGCCCGTGCGCTCCACGAGCCCGGACATGCGCCGCGCGCTGCGGGCCCACGGCGTGCGCACCAACGACCATTTCCTCGGGGAGGCGGGGGCGGAGGCCTGGTGGACGCTGGAGCGCCTGGAGGAGCACCTCGCCACGCTGCCCGAGGCGGGCGTCATCGAGCTGATGTGCCACCCGGGCTACGCCCCCGAAACCGTGAGGAGCGGCTATGCCCGGCAGCGCGAGGTGGAGCTGGCCACCTTCCTCCACCCGAGGGCCCGGCTGGCGCTCACCCGGCTCGGGGTGAAGCCCACCGGCTACCGCGTCCTCACGCGGCCTGGGTAGCGGAAACGGGCTGCTCGCCGCGGTCCAACCGCAACCGTCTCCGCAGCCAGAACACGAGGACCTCGGCCCGGTGTGAATCCACGTAGTGGGCCAGGGGGACGCTCGCGCTCTCGCCGGGGCCCGTGGTGAAGGTGAGCGTGGGACGCCACCTCGACACCGGCTTTCCCTCGGGGTCCTTCTCGATGTGCTCCGCGATGGTGACGGACAGGAGCTGGCCCATCTTCAGCTCGAGCCGCTCCGAGAGGTCGAACATCGCCGGCACCGAGAGCCGCTCCTTCCGCTCATCCAGGATGAGGTCGAACTCGCCCGCGTGCAGCTTCGCCCCATACCACAGGGCGGTGGCCACCCCCGTGAGGCCCACGGCGGCCCAGCACCCTCCGAGCAGCCGCCACGACGACTCGAACCCGCTCGGGAACGCCGCGACGGCCGCCGCGAAGCTGGCCAACATCATGCCATGCAGCGTGGCCCCCAGCGTGCCCGTCACCGCCAGCGACACATGCGTGCGGCCCTTGACGATGAAGGAGCGCACGGACTGGCGCTGGCGCCGGGCCCGCGCCGCCTGGTCCCACCCGATGAGCACCAACAGGTTGAACGGGGTCATGAACAACAGCAGGAAGAGGTCTCCGCGCCGCAGGCCCTTCTGGAGGACGGCGTGGGCGGGATTTCCCTGGCGGTAGAACACCGGGACGGCGGCGCCCTCGGGAAAGCGGTCCCGCAGGGAGTAGGCACTCGAGAACTCCAGGGTGGGGGAGCCGCTGACCGTGGAGCTCTCGAAGAGGAGCCCGTCGACCTCATACCTGTACAGTACCGAGAAGTGATGGCTCGTGGAGCCGTCCTTGCCGTCCGCGCGCTTCTCGACCTCACTGCGGACGATGGTGCCCGTCGTGCCGGGCGTACCGTGCCGTCAGCACCTGGCGGACCATGGGCCCCAGGGCGAAGACGTCGAACAGCAGCACGAAGACGGTCATGAACACCACGAACAGCAGCGGAAAAGAAGGCAGCCGGTGCCATGGGATGCGCATGGCCGGAACGTATCCCGAAGCCGTGTCATCCCGGTGTCATTCCCGTGACATGCCTCGCTCCGTCAGAGCGGGGACGCACGGCGGGTACGGCCCCGGAGGAAGCCTCCCCCTCGGCCCCGTAGCGCAGCAGCCCGAGCAGCTGCTCGGTGGAGAGCGCCGCCGCCCCGTCCGCCTCCGAGAGCAGGCTGTTGGCGAGGTCCCGCTTCTCCTCGTGCAGCGCGAGGATGGCCTCCTCGATGGTGCCCTCGGAGATGAGGCGCGTCACCGTGACGGGCTTCGTCTGGCCGATGCGGTGCGCCCGGTCCGTGGCCTGGTCCTCCGCCGCCGGGTTCCACCACGGGTCCAGGTGCAGCACGTGGTCCGCCGCGGTGAGGTTGAGGCCCGTGCCTCCCGCCTTGAGCGAGATGAGGAAGACGTCCCCCTCGCCCCGCTGGAAGGCCGCCACCTGGGCCTCCCGCTCGGCCGCGGGCGTCTGGCCGTCCAGGTAGCGCAGCGGCACGCCCCGCGCCTCCAGCGCCTCGCGCACCAGCGCCAGATGCTTGACGAACTGGCTGAAGACGAGCGCCCGGCCTCCCCCGGCGCGCACCGCCTCCACCACCTCCAACAGGCGCTCCAGCTTCGAGGACGCCAGCGGCGAGTCCGCGTCCACCAGCCTCGGGTGACAGGCCGCCAGCCGCAGCCGGGTGAGCGCCGCCAGCACCTCGAAGCGCTTCTTCGGGCCTTTCGCGTCCGCCAGCCGCGCCAGCGCCGCCAACCGCGTGTCCTCGTAGAGCCGGCGCTCGCCCTCGGACAGGGTGATGGGCACCACCGTCTCCACGCGGGGCGGTAGCTCGCGCGCCACCTCCCCCTTGGTGCGCCGCAGCAGGAAGGGCCGCACCACCCGCGCCAGCGCCGCGCGGGCCTCGGGGTCCTTCGTCCGCTCGATGGGCCCGGCGAAACGCGTCCGGAAGGACTCGCGGCTGCCCAGCAGCCCCGGGAAGACGAGCCGGTAGAGGCTCCACAGCTCCGACAGCCGGTTCTCCACCGGCGTGCCCGAGAGGGCGATGCGCGCCTCGGCCTTCAGCGCCCGCACCGCCTTCGCCCGCGCCGTGTCCGGGTTCTTCACCGCCTGGGCCTCGTCCAGCACCAGCGTGGCGAAGGACACCTCGGAGAAGCGCCCGGCCTCGCGCATCAGCAGCGTGTAGCTCACCACCACCACGTCCCCGGCGCCCAGGCCGGAGAGCAGCTCCTCGCGCTCCGCCTCGCGGTAGGCGTGCACCTTCAGCGAGGGAGCGAAGCGCGCCGCCTCGCGCACCCAGTTGAAGCACACCGAGGTGGGCGCCACCACCAGCGCCGGGCCCGCCTCCGCGCGGTGCAGCAGCAGCGCGAGCGCCTGCAGCGTCTTGCCCAGCCCCATGTCGTCCGCGAGGCACCCGCCCCCGCCCCAGGCCGCCAGCCGGGCCATCCAGACGAAGCCCTCGCGCTGGTAGTCGCGCAGCCGGGCCTTCAGGCGCGAGGGCACGGGCACCTTCATCTTCTGCGCCTCGCGGATGCGTCCGGCGAGCTGACGCCAGTCCGGGGGAGCCTCCACGTGGGCCCCCGCTTCGGCCAGCCCGTCCAGCGCGGACGCCGCCGCCGCGCTCACCTCCCACTGGCCATGGGAGGGGTGTGCCACGTCCACCAGGGGCGCGAGCTGCTCCCGCAGCGCCTCGGTGAGCCGCATCCACCGCCCCGGCGCCAGCGGCACGTAGCGGTGCCCGCGCCGCAGCGCATCCAGCAGCACGGCCAGCTCCACGCGCTCGCCTTCCAGGTCCACGCCACCGCGCACGCCGAACCAGTCGCGCTCCCGGTGCACCTCCACCTTCAGGCCCCGCGCATCCGGCGAGCGCACCAGGCTCCACGGCCGCTCCTCCCACTCCACACGCAGCGAGGGGCCCGTCAGGGGCTCCAGCCGCTCGAGGAAGCCTAGCGCCGCCTCCGGGCCCTCCAGGGTGAAGCGGCCGTGCGTCTCCGCCGGCAGCCCCAGCCGCTCCAGCAGCGCGGCGGCCTCGGCGCGCTCGGCCTCCAGGTTCCTCCGCGCCCGCACGCGCTCACCGCCCCGCAGGCCCCGGACGACGTCGGCGCCCTCGCCCACCACCAGCGGCGGGGCCTCGGGCAGGGGCCGGACGAGCAGCGCGCCCTCCAACGTCTCCCCGCCCGTGGGGCGCAGGCGCAGCAACAGTCCGGGCGCGGAGGGGACCTCGCGCGCCTCCATGGACGCGGGAAGGGACACGGGAAAGGCCGACTCCACCCCGCCGAGCCGGTGCAGCAGCTCCGCGCGCGCCGAGGCGGGCAACCGCCCTCCGTACTCCGCCACCGGCTCCAACACCGCCAGGGCCTCGGGCGAGGCGGACACCAGCGTCACCCGGGGCAGCTCGTGCTCCACGTACAGCCAGGGCAAGGGAGGACGCCCCACCATCAACCCGTGCACGGTGCGCAGGGGGACTGGCTCGCCCCCGATGGTGGGGCGTACCCGGAGCCCCTCTCGCGCCTCCTCGCCCTCCTCGATGGCGAAGCCGAGCGGCGCGCTGCGTACCCGCAGCGGCGTCTCCGGTTTCGACTCGAGGACCAGCCGGGGGTGGTGCTCGAGCAGCTTCAGCGCCTGGACGAGCACCCGCCGGCGATCTCCCGGCTCATGCATGCGCACCACGAGGCGGCACAATTCGAAGGCCTCCACCTCCTCGGGGGAGACGAGGGAGGCCCGGGCCTCGGGCTCGTCGCGCAGGGCCACCTGCGTTCCCCTGGACAGGCCGCCGCGCTTGAGCGGCCGGTGGAGATAGGGCCGCAAGCGCGGTTCCCCCTCGTCGAAGCCCCCCAGGCGGAAGCTCACCTGGGAGGCGGTGGCAGGCGACTCCTGACGGGCCCGGAAGCTCGAGGCCCACCCTGTCCATGGCGGCCAGCAGCTCCCGGCTGGGCGCCACGAAGAGCCGGTCGGCGAGCCGCGCGTTGTCCACCGCCCGCCGCGAGTCCCCGAGCGCGGCGAGCAGCAAGTCGAGCGCGGTGAGGGTGTGGTGGCAGCGCGCTGGGCCCCGCGGCGCACACGTCGAGCACGTGAGGGCGCCCTCCTCCTCCTCGAGGAGCTGGGACAGATTCAGCCGCACACACCGGTGATGGGCGTGCTCCGAGAAGAGGGGGGTCCTGGAGAGCCCATACCCGGACTCATGGACGTGGGCGATCGGGCGATTCTCCGGGAAGCGGAGCATGAACTCGTTGTCGGGCAGGAGGCGGGGAACGGCGTGCTCGCGCACCCGGGCCCGCTCCCGCTGGAGCAGTTGCACGAGGGGCACGAGCCGCGCATCCGTGGGCGGAGGATGGACACGGCGGGTGCGCTCCAACTCCAGCCCCAGGCTCACGCGCTGGGCCTCGGCGCGGGCCCGGAGCCACGCGGCCCGCCTATAAAGGTCCCGATCCTTCTCGGGCCAGCCCTCGGGCAGCGGCATCGAGCCGTCCAGGAGGGACGTGACCGGGTATCCATCCAGGTGGTAGAGGCGGCGGGAGACGGCGAACCCCCGCGGCAGGAGGGAGTCCAGCTCCGAGGCGGAAACGGAGCGCAGGTGGGAGACGTGGTGGGCCTCCAACCAGGCTGTCACCTCCTCGGGAGAGCGCGGCAGTGCCTCCTCCTGACCCGCGGGCGAGCCCGTCCCACTTTCGGGAGTGATGGCCGCGAGGACGGCGAGCCCGAGCGCCACCACATGCTCGCAGAGGCGGGAGGCCTGGAAGCTGGAACACGGGCAGTTGCCGAGCAGGCCCTGCTCGTTGGCGGACACCGACACCGGGAGATGCCCTCCCCCGCGGCCGCGGACCTCTCCGTGCAGCACCTCCGCCACCGCCAACCAGGAGCGGACCCGCCCCTTGGCGGCCAGAGACCTGCCCCGGGAGTAGATGTCTTCGCCCGCGAGCAGGTGGAGTTGTTCCCGGGTGAGCCAGTGCCGCAGCCAGTTGCCGGGCAGGGAAGTGGACTTTTGCGGTAATGCCTTCGGCATGACCTCCAAGATAACGTCCGGAGGCGCACTTGTCCGCATCCACGTTGACGGATTGGCGGCAGCCGGGCGTCCAGCCAGGAGAGCGGTCCGCTCCAGTGCATCCCGGCCCTCGGGCAGGACCGGGCGGGTCCGGGACACCGTGAGGCGCTCCTCCGGACCCGCGCGGTCACGACGGGGACGACGGTACGAGCTACAGGACTAGCCGGTGACCTTCTTCCACGAGGGACGGGTGCTGATGCGCTCCCACCACCACTTCACGTGCGGGCGCTCGGTGATGAGGCTGCCGTGGGGGGTGGCCGAGAGGTACTGCAGGTAGGGCAGCCAGGAGATGTCCGCGAGGGAGAACGTGTCGCCCGCGAGGTAGGCCTGCGCCATGAGGGCCCGGTCGACGACGTCGAGCGCCTTGGCGGTGCCATCCCGGCCCTTGCTCACCTTGTCCATGTCGGGCTTCTCGCCGCGCATGGGCTTGAAGAACATCTCCATGATGATGGCCATGGAGCTCGGAGAGAAATAGGACTGCTCCACGCTCAGCCACTGCTCCATGCGGCCCAGCGAGGGCAGGTCGCTCGGGGTGAGCTTGGGCCCCGGCAGCTTCGCATCGAGGTAGCGGATGATGGCGCGGGACTCGTACATGGTGAAGCCGTCATCCTCGAAGAAGGGGATGACGCCGAAGGGGTGCTTCGCCGTGTACTGGGGCGCCTTGTGCTCGCCCTTCATCAAATCCACCAGTACGAACTGGGCCTCGTGGCCCTTCTCGGCGAGCGTGGTGAGCACCTTGCGGGTGCAGGTGCTGAACGGATGACCGTAGACCTTCATGAACGTGCCTCCTGGGGGTTGAAGCGGCGCGAAGCTATAAGAAGGTCCCGGGGGTTGCGCTAGCCTTCCGAGCCATGGATCGGAAGCGCACACTCGGGTGGCTCGTCATCGTGCTGGTGCTCGTGGGAGGCCTGCTGCTCGTCCTCCGGGGACGCGGCGGAGGACAGGAGCCCCAGGCCCCGCGGACCGCGAGCGCGGCGGCCCCGAAGCCCGCGGCCACCCGCACCGTCCCGGAAACGGCACCGAGGCCGGAGCCCGCCCCCACCGCGACGGCCCTGCCCACGCGTCTGGTGCCCGCCACCCGGGCGGAGGACTCGGCCGAGCCGCATGGGGCCTTCGAGGGCCGCGTCATCTCGGCCACCACGGGAGAAGGGGTGGGAGGCGCCGAGCTGACCTTCGCGGGGGCGGGGGGCGCCACGTCGGCGCGCACGGATGCGAGTGGACGGTTCCGCTTCGTCCCGAGCACGGCGGGCACGTGGCAGCTCGCGGTGGTGACGGCACGAGGCCACCTGCCCTTCGGTCCCGAGTGGGGACAGAGCCCCATCCGCTTCACGGCGGTGCCGGGCCAGCGCATCTCGGACATCGTGCTCGCCCTGACGCCCGAGGTGGAGCTGCTGGGGCGGGTGGAGGGCCCGGACGGGCAGCCCGTGGCCGGAGCGCGGGTGCGGGTGCTCACCGGCCGGGGCGGGGAGTCGGTGCTCTTCCCGACGTCGGACCACTACACGTCGGATGCGCGCGGGGAGTTCCGCTTCCACGGGCCCGAGGGAGCCGTCGTGGAGGCGCGCCACCCGGCCCACGCCTCCGCCCGCGCCGAGGTGACGCCCTCGACGGTGCTGGCACGCCGGTTGGTGTTGAAGCTGGGCAAGCGCGCGGGCCCCGAGGCCGCGCCACTGGGTGAGTCACTGGAGGGGCGCGTGGTGGATGCGGGCGGAACGGCCGTGCCCGGGGCGCTGGTGTCGGTGGTGTCCGCCGCGAGCGCATGGCCCAAGAGGTATGGAGACGAGCTCGGCTACGAGCGGGTGACGGACGACGAGGGACGCTTCACGGTCGAGGGCCTGGAGCCGGGGAGCTACGACGTCACGGCGCGGCTGATGGGGCTGTCACCCGGGGAGCTGCGGGATGTGGCGGCGGGGAGGAAGGACCTGGTGCTGACGCTCGCGCCGGGGGCGAGGCTGGTGGGCACGGTGCGCGACGCGGCCACCGGCAAGCCCATGCCCTCCTTCACCCTGGCCGTGTTCACGAAGCGAGGCCCCTTGCAGCGTGAGGTCTTCACGCAGCTCTCGTTCATCGACGCCCAGGGCCGCTACGAGCTGGCGGGAGTGCCGGCGGGGAGCTACGTGGTGCAGGCGGCCGCGTATGGCTACGCCCCGTCGGAGGTTGGCGTGGAGGTACCGAAAGGAGCCTCGGGGCCGGTGACGGCGAACGTGTCGCTCGGGCGTGGGGCGAAGATGACGGGGAAGGTGGTGGAGGAGGGCTCGGGCATTCCGCTGGAGCGCGCGAGCGTCTCCGTCGAGGGCATCGGCACCGGAGCGGGAGCACTGTCGGTGCGCTACGACGCCCTGACGGATGCGCAGGGGAACTTCACGCTCGACGGTCTGCCGACGGGCCAGATGACCCTGTACGTGTCCGCCGAGCGGCACCACAGCCGCCTCATCTCGGGAATCAACGTGAGCCCCGAGGCCACGCCGCCACGGCTGCTGGAGTTGAGGAAGACGGAGGAGGGAGAGGAGCCGCAGTTGGAGATGGTGGGAATCGGGGCGGTGCTGGCGGCGCGAGAGGATGCGCTGGTGGTGGGCCAGGTGTTCCCGGGAGGAGGCGCGGCAGAGGCGGGGTTGATGACGGGGGACGGCATCGTGCGCATCGACGGACGCCCGGTGGTGGAGCTCGGTTTCACGGACGCCATCCAGAGCATCCGTGGCGCCGAGGGAAGCACGTTGGTGCTCGGGGTGCGCAGGGCGCCGGCGCCAGGAACGGAGGGGAGCCCCGCGCCCATCGTGGACATCCCCGTGACGCGGCGGCGCGTACGGCGGTAGGGCACTCAACAGAAGCCGGGCTCGACAGGGTGCGCCCTCCAGCGGAGTGCTACCGTCCTCACCTGATGGCAGCATGCCAGGAGGAGAAGTGAGACAAGTGGTTTTGCTGATGACCGTGGCACTGGTCAACTTCGGGTGTGCGCACACTCAGCAACCGGAACGCAGAATCTACGTCATTTCCGAGGAGGGAGGAGGCATCGGCGGGTCTGGTGGCCATGATTGCGATGAAGAGCACATCCAGTGCTTCGACAGGTGCTGGAACAGGTCCCCTCCCATCTCGAGCATCAAGAAGGGCTCTGGCCCGCATAATGAGTACTGCACGAAGATCTGCCGCGAGCAATACACAGAGTGCATCGAGGAGCAGGAGCAGGAGCAGGCTGAACGCGAGAAGAAAAACAAGAAGCTGCACTTCTCAAACATTGATGCCGCGCTCGACTGGCTCGGAAATCACAAGACCGAAATCGCAATTGGAACTGTCGTTGTCGTCGCTGGTGTTGCCTTCGTCGTTGCAACTGGCGGCTCTGGCGCGTTGATTCTGGCGCCCCTCGCACTCTGAACCAGTGAAAGGACCTGGTGGTGAAATGACGATCATTCCAGATTTCGACTTGGACGACACCCTTAGAACCCTGGACTCCGCG
Organism: Archangium gephyra; assembly: GCF_049060025.1. Taxonomy (GTDB): domain Bacteria; phylum Myxococcota; class Myxococcia; order Myxococcales; family Myxococcaceae; genus Archangium; species Archangium gephyra_A. The sequence goes on along the minus strand of NZ_JBMEQQ010000002.1, from coordinate 8,631,129 downwards.
AGCAAGAAGTTCCAAGAGGGCTCAAAAGAGGAAAAGACAATCCAGCTTGCTGCGGTTTCGCTACTCTACGTCCTCCACATCGGGAAGACGAAGGATTTCCAAAAGTACTACCAAGACATCCATGACCCCTCCTACCAAATCAAAGTGTCTCATTCGTTTTCGACACAAGAAGAGGCGGACGGATGGCTCTCCAGTGGAAATGCCACCGATGGCGAACGTGTGAGGATCGCCGGCCAGGGATTTCAAGTCATTCAACTCCCAAAGGGACTGAGATTCCTTCGAGCCCCCCTGCCAGAAGAGTTGGGGGATCCAGCCCCGGAGTAGGCGGCAGTCCGGGGCTGGATCCACTCAGCCGAAGGCGCAGTCCTTGCCCTTGGTCGGCAGCGCGGATTCCTCCCGCGTCAGGTACGTGTCGACGGCCTTCGCCGTCTCGCGCCCATCCGCGAGGGCCCAGACGATGAGGCTCGCCCCACGGCTCGCGTCACCCGCGCAGAACACGCCGTCCACCGACGTGGCGAAACGCGCGTCCACCTGCACGTTGCCTCGCGGCGTGAGCTTCGTCCCGAGCTGCTCGGCGAGCAGCCCCGTGTCCGGCCCTGTGAAGCCCATGGCCAGCACCAGCAGGTCCACCTCGTAGACCGACTCGGAGCCGGGCACCTCCACCAGCCGGAGCGCTCCTCCTGCCTCACGGTGCAGCTCCACCCGCACCGCGTGCAGCGCCTGAAGCCGCCCGTCCGCGCCCACGAGCTGCTTCGTCATCAGCCCGAACTCGCGAGCCCCACCCTCCTCCTGGCTCGACGAGGTGCGGAAGATGAGCGGCCAGCGCGGCCACGGGTTGCCCTCGGCACGCACCTTCGGCGGAGCCGGCATCAGCTCCACCTGCGTCACGCTCGCCGCGCCCTGGCGCAGCGCCGTGCCCAGGCAGTCCGAGCCCGTGTCACCGCCACCCAGAATCAGCACCCGCCGGCCCGCCGCGTCCAACCGGGGCTCGAGCGTGGCCAGCCCGGACACCACGCGGTTGTTGTGCTCCAGGTACTCCATGGCCTGCACCACCCCGGACAGCTCGCGCCCGGGCACCTCGAGCTCCCTCGCCTTCCTCGCGCCCATGGCCAGCACGACGGCGTCGTACTGCTCGCGCAGCGCGGCGAAGCCCGGCTCGCGGCCCACGTCCACGCCGCAGCGGAACTCCACGCCCTCGGCCTCCATCAGCTTCAGCCGCCGGTCCAGCACGGACTTCTCCAGCTTGAAGTCGGGAATGCCGTAGCGCAGCAATCCACCGGGCCGGTCATCCCGCTCGTACACGGTGACGCTGTGCCCCGCCTGGTTGAGCTGCGCCGCCGCCGCCAGCCCCGCGGGGCCCGAGCCCACCACCGCCACGCGCTTGCCCGTGCGGCTCGCCGGAGGACGGGCACGCACCCAGCCCTCGGTGAAGGCCCGCTCGATGATCTCCTTCTCCATCTGCTCGATGGTCACCGCGTCCTGGTTGATGCCGAGGACGCACGCGGCCTCGCACGGTGCCGGGCACAGCCGTCCGGTGAACTCGGGGAAGTTGTTGGTGGCGCTCAGCGCGAGGAACGCCTCCTTCCACTTGCCCCGGTACACCGCGTCGTTGAAGTCCGGGATGGGATTGCCCAGCGGGCAGCCCTGCTGACAGAAGGGCACGCCGCAGTCCATGCAGCGCCCCGCCTGCCGCTTCGCCTCCTCGTCGGACAGCGGCAGGACGAACTCGCGCGAGTCCCCCACACGCTCGGACTTCTCCCGCTTGGGGGCGGGCACGCGCTGCCACTCCATGAAGCCAGTCGTCTTTCCCATGGCTCAGCCCTCCCCTCCCACGACCTGGAGCCGTGGCACTGTGGCCGGAGGCGGCTTGCGGGCCGCCCGGCGAGCCTGGAGCACGCGCTTGTAGTCGGTGGGCATCACCTTCACGAACTGCGGCACCATCCGCTCCCAGTTGTCGAGCACCCGTTGCGCCAGCTTGCTGCCCGTGTGGTGCAGGTGCCGTTCAATCATCCCGTGTACGAGCCAGATTTCGGACTCGTCCACCAGCGACTCCAGCTCCACCATCTCCAGGTTGCAGCGCTCGCGGAAGGAGCGCTCGCGGTCGAGCACGAAGGCCATGCCTCCGCTCATGCCCGCGGCGAAGTTGCGCCCGGTGGGCCCGAGCACCACCACCGCGCCACCCGTCATGTACTCGCAGCCGTGGTCGCCCACGCCCTCGACGACGGCCTGGGCGCCGCTGTTGCGCACCGCGAAGCGCTCGCCCGCGAGCCCGCGCAGGTACACCTCACCGGCCGTGGCGCCGTAGAGGACGGTGTTGCCCACCAGGACGTTCTCCTCGGGAGCGAAGCGGCTGGCTCCGGGCGGGTAGACGATGATGCGTCCACCGGAGAGCCCCTTGCCGAGGTAGTCGTTGGCATCGCCCTCCAGCTCCAGCGTCACGCCGCTGGCGAGGAACGCCCCGAAGCTCTGCCCGGCCGAGCCCTGCAGGCGGATGCGCAACTGCCCGTCCGGAAGGCCCCGAGCCCCATAACGCCGGGCAATCTCCCCCGAGAGCATGGCCCCCACGGCGCGATGCGTGTTGCTCACCGGCCGGACCAGCAGCGTGGGTGCGCCACCGTCCAGCGTCGCCTTCGCGTCCTCGAGCAGCGCATGGTCCAGGTGGTCCGACACATCCTTGCGCCACGCCGAGTCGCACCGGCGGGGCTCCTCTTCGGGAGCACGAGGGAGCGACAGCAACCCGGAGAGGTCCACCCGCTTCACCTTCCAGTGGTCCGAGGCGGGCCGCTGCCGCAGCAGGTCCACCCGGCCCACCAGCTCGTCCAGCCGGCGCGCGCCGAGGGCCGCCATCTGCCGCCGCAGGTCCTCGGCCACCAGGAAGAAGAAGTTCACCACGTGCTCGGGCTTGCCGTGGAAGCGCTCGCGCAGGCCCGCGTCCTGGGTGGCGATGCCCACCGAGCACGTATTGAGGTGGCACTTGCGCAGCATGATGCACCCGAGCGCGATGAGGCTCGCGGTGGCCATGCCGAACTCCTCGGCGCCGAGCAGCGTGGCGACGAGCACGTCCCGGGCGGTGCGCAGGCCGCCGTCCACCTGGACGCGGATGCGCCCGCGCAGGCCGTTGTGCACCAGCACCTGCTGTGTCTCCGCCAGCCCCAGCTCCCACGGCAGGCCCGCGTGCTTGATGCTGGAGAGCGGCGAGGCGCCCGTACCCCCCTCGTAGCCGGAGATGACCACACCGCCCGCGCCGGCCTTGGCCACGCCCGCGGCGATGGTGCCCACCCCCACCTCGCTCACCAGCTTCACGCTCACCCGCGCCGCCGGGTTCACCGACTGCAGGTCATAGATGAGCTGCGCCAGGTCCTCGATGGAGTAGATGTCGTGGTGCGGCGGCGGGGAGATGAGCGTCACGCCCGGCGTGGACCAGCGCACGCGGGCAATCCGCTCGTCCACCTTGTGGCCCGGGAGCTGTCCTCCCTCGCCGGGCTTGGCGCCCTGGGCCATCTTGATTTGAAGCTCGGCCGCGTTGACGAGGTACTCGGTGGTGACGCCGAAGCGCGCGCTGGCCACCTGCTTGATGGCGCTGCGCCGCAGGTCCCCGTTCTCGTCGCGGGTGTAGCGGCGCGACTCCTCGCCACCTTCGCCGCTGTTGGAGCGCCCGCCCAGCCGGTTCATCGCGATGGCCAGCGTCTCGTGGGCCTCGGCGCTGATGGAGCCGAAGGACATGGCGCCGGTGACGAAGCGCTTGACGATCTCTGCCGCCGGCTCCACCTCCTCCAGGGGCACGGGGGCACGGCCCTCGGCCGCCACCTCCAGGAGCCCGCGCAGGTTGCAGTGCGCGCGCGACTCGTCGTCGGCCAGTTGCGAGTACTCGGCGAAGAGCTCGGCGTCATTCGTGCGCGCCGCCTGCTGCAGCTTCGCGATGGTGGCCGGGTTCCACTTGTGCGTCTCGCCCCGGCGGCGCCACTGGTACTGGCCGCCCACGGGGAGCAGCTCCGCCTCATGGTCCGCCACGGGTCCGAAGCCGAGCGCATGCCGCTCGCCCACCTCGCGCCCCAGCTCCGGCAGACCCACGCCCTCCACGCGCGAGGGCGTTCCGGTGAAGTGCTGCTCCACCAGTTCCCGCTGCAGGCCCACGGCCTCGAAGAGCTGCGCGCCCCGGTAGGACTGGAGCGTGGAGATGCCCATCTTGGACATCACCTTGAGCAGCCCCTCTTCAATGGCGTGGATGAAGTTCTCCTGCGCCTTCTCCTGGTCCACCGGCAGCTCGCCGGCGTCCGCGAGGGCGCGCAGGGTGTCCAGCGCGAGGTACGGGTTCACCGCGGAGACGCCGTAGCCGAAGAGGCACGCGAAGTGGTGCACCTCGCGGGCCTCGGCCGTCTCCAGCACGAGGCCGGTGTACATGCGGATGCCGTCGCGCACGAGCCGCTGGTGCACGGCGGACACGGCCAGCAGCGCGGGGATGGCGGCATGGGCCGCGTCCACGTCCCGGTCGCTCAGCACGAGGATGTTGGCGCCCGCGTCCACGGCCTCCACGGCCTCGTTGCACAACCGCTCCACCGCCGCCTCCAGCGCGCCCTCGCCCCCGTCCACCGGGTAGCGGAGGCTCAGCGGGAGCGTCTCGAAGATGCCCTCGTTGCGGATGGCGGCCAGCTTCGCGAGCTGCCCGTTGGTGAGGATGGGGCCCGGCAGCGACAACCGGTGGCACTGCTCCGGCGTCTCCTCGAAGGTGTTGCCCTCCGGCCCCAGCCCGGTGGCCAGCGTCATCACCAGCGACTCGCGGATGGGGTCGATGGGCGGGTTGGTCACCTGCGCGAAGAGCTGGTGGAAGTAGTTGAAGAGCGAGGGCGCCTGATCACTGAGCACGGCCAGCGGCGTGTCGGTACCCATGGAGCCCACCGGCTCCTTGCCCGTCTCGGCCATGGGGCGCAGCAGCAGCCGCACGTCCTCGTCCGAGTAGCCGAAGGCGCGCTGCAGCCGCCACAGCTCCTCGCCGCCCAGCCGCTGGGGCGCGGGCACCGTGGGCAGGTCCTCGAAGGTGAAGACGTTGTTCTGCAACCAGCGCCGGTAGGGCCAGCGTCCGGTGATGTCGCGCTTGACCTCCTCGTCCTCGAGGATGCGGCCCTCGAGCGTGTCCACCAGCAGCATGCGGCCCGGGGTGAGGCGGCCCTTGCGGCGCACCTGCGCGGCGGGCACGTCGAGCACGCCCGTCTCCGAGGCGAGGATGATGCGGTCGTCCTCGGTGATGAGGTAACGCGCGGGGCGCAGGCCGTTGCGGTCCAGCGTGGCGCCGATGAGCTGCCCGTCGGTGAAGGCGATGGCGGCCGGCCCGTCCCACGGCTCCAGCAGGGCGCTGGAGTACTCGTAGAAGGCGCGCCGCTCGTCGCTCATGAGCGTGTGGCCCTCCCACGCCTCGGGGATCATCATCATCATGGCGTGGGGCAGCGGGCGCCCGCCCAGGTACAGCAGCTCCACCATGTTGTCGAACTGGGCCGAGTCGCTCTTGCCCGGGACGATGAGGGGGAAGAGCGGCGCCAGGCTGCCACCGAACCTGGCCGACTGCAGCAGCCCGCGCCGCGCGTTCATCCAGTTGCGGTTGCCGTGCAGCGTGTTGATTTCGCCGTTGTGCGCGATGTAGCGGAACGGCTGCGCCAGCTCCCAGGTGGGGAAGGTGTTGGTGGAGAAGCGCGAGTGCACCAGGCCCAGCGCGCTCACGCACTCGGGGTGCTGCAGGTCCACGTAGAAGCGCGGGAGCTGCCGGGGCAGGAGCAGGCCCTTGTAGATGAGCGTCTCGGCTGAGAAGCTGGCCACGTGGAACTGGCCATCCGGGTCCAGGGCGCGCTCGCGGATGCGGCGCTCGGCCAGCTTGCGGATGCGGAACAGCTTGCGCTCGAAGGCGCTGGGCACCACTCGGCGCCGGGCGACGAAGAGCTGGCGGATGACGGGGGCACCCTCGCGGGCCAACCGCCCCAGGTGGGAGGGCTCCACCGGCACGTCGCGCCAGCCGAGCACGCGCTGGCCCTCGTCGGTGGCCACCTGCTCCAGGGCCGCCTCGCAGGAGATGCGCGCCTCCTCGTCCGAGGGGAGGAACACCATGGCCACGCCATACTGGTGGCGCGGAGGCAGCGCGAAGCCCAGCCGCTCACGCTCGAAGAGGCGGTGCGGGAGCTGGATGAGGATGCCGGCGCCGTCTCCCGTCTCGGGATCCCTCCCCGCCGCGGCCCGGTGGCTCAACCGGTTGAGCAGCTCCAGCGCGTCCTCGACGATGCCGCGCGACTTCTCCCCCTGGATGTGGGCCACGAAGCCCACCCCGCAGGCGTCATGCTCGGTGTCCGGTTCGTACAACCCATAGCGGCCCGGGCCTTGGTGCGACATCAGCACTCCCTCTCGGCGGGTGAATCCCGTTGACGCGGAGAGTCTAGTGCAGTGCGTCACCCCCGTCAGCCCGATGACGCGGTCAAGCAACGCGGAAACGTTCGCAAGCGCCTGGAGCGTTCAGGGAAGCGGGGGCCCGGTGAGCGCCCTCACGGCAGCATGAGGGCTTCCAGGGGGACGCGATCCAGACAGGAGGCGTGCTCCTCGGTGCGCCCGCGCTCGCCCACGAGGCCAAGCGTGGCGCGTACGGCGGCGAGCAGCTCCTGCTCCCGGTAGGGCCGGGCGCACAGCGAGTGCTCCGGGTGGGCCCAGGCGGGCCGCGAGGCCCCGGCCAGGACGATTGGAATGGGCCGGGCGCGCGGCAGTTCCGCGAAGGCGGACAGGAAGAGGCCCAGTTGCGTGGGCGGGGCGCCCTCGGACAGCAGCACCAGGTCCACCGGCAGGGAGGAAGCGCGGCGCAGCGACTCCACGCCCCCGTGCGCGGTGAGCACCTCGAAGCCCTCGGCGCGCAGCACGCGCTCGGCGGTCAGCTCCTGCACCGGATCCTCGTCCAGCAGCAGCACCCGGCGCGGCAGGCGGCGCACCTCGTTGGCGGACATGCGCGGCAGGCCCAGGGTGAAGGTGGAGCCCTCGCCCTCGGCGCTGGCCATGGACAGCGCGCCCTGGTGCAACTGGGCGATGGAGTGGCTGATGAAGAGCCCCAGCCCCAGCCCGCCGAAGTGGCGGTGCGAGGAGTTGCCCGCCCGGTGGAAGCGCTGGAAGAGGCGCGACTGGTCCTGCGTGGGGATGCCGATGCCCCGGTCCCTCACGTGCAGGCGCGCCTCACCGTGCGATGCCTCCACCTCCACGGAGATGGGCTCGCCCTTGGGGCTGTACTTGTCGGCGTTCTCCAGCAGGTTGATGAGCACCTGCTCCAGCCGCTCCCGGTCCGCCTGCACCCAGAGGTGCTCGCGTGGCACCGCCAGGCTGAAGGGGCGCTCGATGCTGTGACGGAATTGATCCACCACTTCGGCCACCAGGTGGCCCAGCTCCAACGGCGCGAGTTGCAAGGCCAGTTGACGATCCTCCAGCCGCGAGACATCCAACAGCTCGTTCACCAGACGCTCCAGACGCTCCACCTGCCGCTTCGACTGGGTGACGCAGGAGGGCTCCACGCGCTGCCCCTGGGCAATGCGGCGCTCGATGGAGCTGCAGCGTGAGCTTGAGGGGGGTGAGGGGCGTCTTCAGCTCGTGCGAGGCGATGGACATGAACTCCTCGCGCACGCGCAGGGCCGCCTGGGCCTCGCGCAGCAGGCGCGCGTTCTCCACCGTCACCGCCACCTGCCCGGCCGCCGCGCTCCACAGGTCCAGCTCGCGCAGGGAGAAGGAGGTGCCCTGCTCCTTGTAGAGGACGAGCAGCCCCAGGGCGCGCTTCTGGGACAGCAGCGGCACCGCGGCGAAGATGGAGCCCACCGCGTCCCCGTAGCCGCGCTGGACGCCAATCTGCGGCTGGCGGGTGATGAGGGCCGCCTCGAAGGAGTCGGCGTGGTCCTCGAGCGCGTCCTCGGGAGAGTCGGCGCTGGCCAGGTCGGACACGGCCACGCGGCGCAGGGGCTGGCCCTCCTCGGAGAGGTACACCTCGGCGCGGCGCACCTGGGCGCAGCGCACCACGGCCAGCACCGCGGCCTTGCACACGCTGTCCACGTCCAGCGTCTCGCCCACCTCGCGGGCGATCTCCTGGAGGGCCTGGGCGAAGGCGACGTCGTCATCGGCGCCGGAGGGCTCGAAGAGGAGCCAGGTACCCGAGGCCGCTCCCGGCGCGGCGGGACGCACGCGGATGCGCACCTGCTTGAGACCCGAGGTGATGGCATGGCCCGAGTGGGCATTGCCCTCGCGCAGCGCGCGCTCCAGGGCATCCCGGCCCCAACCGCCCTCGAGGGCCGAGAGCACCGGGTCCCCCACCTGGAGGACCATGCCCGTCTTGGAGCCGAAGTCCGGCTCCAGCCACTCCACCCGGAGATCCGGTCCGAGCCGGACCACGGCCTGGGGGACGCACGCGAGAATGTCCTGGAAATCAGAGGGCAGCATGCGGGGCGAGGATCTGAGTTACGCCCCTGGGAAGGGAGACACAAGGTGGCCCGGCCCGGGCTGCTCCCCCCTGGACAGAGGGGACGTTGGGGGCCGGACAGGAGGGGGGGCCAGGCAGGAGGGGGAGCGTCCGCCAGACGGAGGCTGAAATCCGCGTGGTGTGTGTTAGACGACACCCCGCCATGTCTTCCCAGCCGACCAAGGAATTGAAGACCTTCCCCAACCCCGCCGCGGATCGCGACTACGAGATCGCGTTCGACGTGCCGGAGTTCACGTGCCTCTGCCCGCTGACCGGGCAGCCGGACTTCGCGAAGTTCAAGATCCGCTACGTGCCGGACGAGCTGTGCGTGGAGCTGAAGAGCCTGAAGCTCTACATGTGGACGTACCGGAACGAGGGGGCCTTCCACGAGAAGGTGACCAACACGATCGCCGACGACATCGTGCGCGCCATCCAGCCGCGGAAGCTGACGGTGGAGGGGGACTTCTTCGTGCGAGGCGGCATCGGGACGCTGGTGACGGTGACGCACGAGAAGAAGGGCCGGAGCGCCAAGGCGAAGAAGAGCGCCCCCGCGCGCCGCAAGTAGGCCCCGGCTCCCCGCTCCCGTAACCCCGTAAAACCATCTTTACACGCCAATCCGGTGTTGCTCGGGGGTGCCACTCGTGAGAGATGGCCGCCCCCCACCTGGAGGCGTGATGTCGAGATGGAGTGCCTGGCTCATCCCGTGGATCGCAGTGCTGACGTACGGGTGCGTGCCCCTGGAGGGGGATGACGCGCGGGAGGGCCAGGGCGTGCAACAGCACGCCCTGACGGGCACGGAAGTCATCGACTTCTCCACCGCGAGCACGCTGGCGAACACGGATGCGTCCGGGAAGACCGGAGGCATGACCGTGCTCAAGGCGAACAGCTCGAATTGCACGGTGGGCACGTACGCGGACTGCTACGCGCAGTACATCGAGTTCAGCGCGGCCTACACGGGCCACCTGTCCTTCAAGCTCTCGAGCCTCACCCAGGCCGCGCCGGCGCCCTCGCAGATCACCCACCTCCAGGTGCTGACGAAGTACCAGGGGCCCGCGGTCTCCACGTCCTATTACCGGTGGCAGCTCTACCGGTTCACGACGGCGAGCTGGGTCAACATCGGCACCTCGCAGGGGCGCGGGGACTGGGCGTGGACGCCCGCACTCACGCTCAACCTTCCGAGCACCGAGACGGCGTCGAGCTTCGTCTCGAGCGACGGTGAGATTCGCGCGCGCCTCATCAAGGGCGCGGGGACGGATGCGGCGCAGCTCGACAGCCTGCGCCTGCAGGTGTCGTGGGATATTCCCTCGACGTGCACCCCCGAGACGAACGCGGCCTTCTGCGCGCGGCTGGGCCGCGACTGTGGGCAGGTGACGGGCACCGACAACTGCGGCCAGGCGCGCACCGTGTCGAGCTGTGGGACCTGCCTGAGCCCCGAGACGTGTGGCGGTGGCGGCACGGCGAACGTCTGCGGCCAGGGGGCGTCCTGCACCCGCGCGGCCTTCCCCAAGGGAACCACCTGGATGTGGGACCTCGAGAACAGCGCCATTCCCACGAACCTCAATGCCCAGGTCTACGTGGTCGACCTCTTCAACACCTCGAGCGCGAAGATCCAGGAGTACAAGAGCGCGGGCAAGAAGGTGGTCTGCTACTTCAGCGCCGGCACCTACGAGGACTGGCGGAGCGATGCCGGCCAGTTCCCGCAGGACACCTATTGCAGCCCTGGCGAGAACTGCGCCCAATCCGTCCACATCCTGGGGGACTGGTGCACGAGCGGGGGCTGCGAGTGGTGGTTGGATCACCGCAAGCCGGCGGTGCGGACCGTGATGGCGTCCCGCATGCAGCTCGCGCGTGACAAGGGCTGCGACGCGGTGGAGCCGGACAACATCGACGGCTACGCGCACGATGATGAAATCGCCTGCACCGACCAGGCCTGCTGGGGCCTCACGGCCACCCACCAGCTCGACTACAACCGCTGGCTGGCCGATACCGCCCATGCCAAATGCCTGAGCATCGCGCTCAAGAACGACGTGGATCAGATTCCCCAGCTCGCCGCGTCCTTCGACTTCGCCCTCAACGAGGAGTGCCAGCGGTACAACGAGTGTGGCGCCTACAAGACCTGGTTCACGGACCAGAACAAGGCCGTCTTCAACGCCGAGTACCTCAAGGACGCGGGCGGCGATTCCATGGCCTGGACCTCGTGCACGGGAACGCAAGCCACCTGCGCCTGTGGCCAGAGCGGCTTCGCCCCGGGTGACATGAGCACGCTGGTCTACAGGACCTCGGCGGTCCGCTACGACAACGTCGGCATCACCTGCTGGTAGTCAGTCAGGGCGGACGGGGGGACTCGCGCTACTGCGAGTCCCCCATCTTCGACTCCAGGTCGCGCGCGCGCTGGTCGGCATCGGACTCGATGCGGCTGGCGGCGCCGCGGACGTTGTCGAGCTGCCGCCTGGGAGCGCTGGCGCCCTCCGCGGAGGAGCCACGCGAGCCGTGGTTGAGCGCGTAGTACGCGGCGCCCGAGATGACGGCGATGGCGAGGATGGCGGTGATCATCTTGCCCATGACGAGTGCTCCCGGGGCCGTGCGCGTCAGCGGATGGTGAGCTGGCGCACCAGTCCCATCCAATACGAGTGGGTGAGGGCCAGCCCGGTGCCCAGGGCTCCGGCGACGGCGGCGAAGGCGAGCAGCCACCGGGCCCACGGCCGGGAGAGCAGCTTCGCCTGGTCGTCGAAGACCTCGACGACGTCCAGTTCCTTCTGGGTGAGGTGGGCGAGCGCCTCGGTCTCGGTGAGCTTCTTGCGGTGGCGCAGGAAGCCGACGAGGAGGGCCTCGTAGGACATGCGCACGCGCTGGGCGAGGAACATCTCCAGCTCGCGGCGCATGGCGGCGGCGTTGGGGAAGCGATCCTCGGGCCGCACCTCGAGGGCGCGCTTGACGATGTCCGCCAGCGGCTTGGGGATGTGGGGCGCCACCTTCTGCAGCGGGGTGTACTCGCCGTCGCGGATGCGGGCGAACACTTCACCGGTGTTGCGGCCCAGGAAGGGGCGGGCTCCGGAGAGCGCCTCGTAGAGGAGCACCCCGAGCGCGAAGAGGTCCGTGCGCCCGTCCACCGGCGCGCCCGTCACCTGCTCGGGGGACATGTACGAGGGGGTGCCCACCGCCATGCCCTGCGCGGTGAGGGCCTCCAGGCCCGCGTCCTTGGCCACGCCGAAGTCCATCAGCTTCACGTCTCCGGCCTTGGAGAGCATCACGTTGGCCGGCTTGAGGTCGCGGTGGATGATGTGGCGGAAGTGGGCGTGCTCGAGCGCCCCGGCGATGCGCGCCGCGATGGCGGCACCCACCTCGGGCGGCAAGGGCCCCTCCTTGATGAGCTCGTGCAGGGTGGGCCCGTCCACGAACTCCATCACCATGAAGAGGACGTCGTTCTTCTCCACCAGATCGTACAGCGTGACGATGTTCTGGTGGCGGAAGGCGGCGAGCGCGAGCGCCTCGCGGCGGAAGCGCGACACGGCTTCCTTGTCCCGGATGGGATCCGCGAGCATCTCCTTGATGGCGACCTCGCGCTGCAACATCTCGTGCAGCCCCCGGTACACCTGGGCCATGCCTCCGCGTCCCAGCTCTCCGAGCACGCGGTAGGCGCCTATCTTCCGATGTCTGACAACGGGCTTCTCACTGGGCGGCACGGACGGGAGGGTACCGATTTGCCCGCGAGGCGTCGACACGCCCGGAGTGCAGACAGCCTGGCGGTAGAAATCCCTGTTCACGGGAGAGCAGAGCCACCCACATCCCGCGCCCGCTACGCTGCGCGCGCCATGAAGAAGACCCTCTTCCTCCTTCCCGCCATCCTGCTCGTCCTTCCGGGCTGCTTCGTCATCCGCGAGACCCGGTACGTTCCCAAGAGCAAGAAGTCCGCGCTCAAGTCCCGCCCCGACTGCCACCCCAGCCAGTACTGGGATGGCGAGCAGTGCCGCCACAAGGGCAAGGGCAAGGGCGCGCGGAAGCACGACGACTGACGCCCGGCCGATTCCACGGCTTCCACGGACACGGATGGATTCCCGGGCTCGAAATACCCTCACCCCGACCCTCTCCCGAGGGGAGAGGGAGGAGTTGTCTGGGGAGGGGTTGTCCGGGGAGCGCATCACGCTGCTGGATGGGGGCACCGAGGCCTATCCGCGCATGCTGGCGGCCATCGCCTCGGCCACCCGGCACGTCCACTTGGAGGTCTACGCCTTCGAGTACGAGGGCGTGGGGACCCACTTCATCCAGGCCCTCACCGCCGCGGCCCACCGGGGCGTGGAGGTGAAGGTCATCGTCGATGGGTGGGGCTCCATCGGAGAGAGCCGCGCGCTGGCGGACAGCCTGCGTCCGGCCGGCATCAAGGTCCGCGTCCACAATCCCCTCACCTCCGTCCTCCTGCTGGGCCGGCTCTGGCGCAACCACCGGAAGATCCTCCTCGTGGATGACACGGTGGCCTTCCTGGGCGGCATCAACATCGGGGACCACTACGCGGCGGCGGAAGGCCGGCCGGGGTGGGCGGACCTGGCGCTGGAGCTGCGGGGCGGCATCTGCGCGCAGTTGGGCGCGAGGCTCAACGCGGGAGCGTCCGCGCTGGCGGCGGGCCCGGTGCGCCTCCTCCTGTCGGGCTTCGGCGGCGGATGGCGCCTGCGAGCGCGCTACCTGGCGGCGCTGGCGCAGGCCCGGCGCGAGGTGGTGCTGGCCCATGCGTACTTCCTGCCGGACCGGGGCTTCGTGCGCGCCCTCACCCGCGCGGCGCGGCGGGGCGTGGAGGTGCACCTGTTGCTGGCCGGCCGCAGCGACGTCCCCTTTGCCCGCGCGGCCACCATGCGCCTGTACCGCACCCTGCTGCGGGGGGGCGTGCACATCCACGAGTGGACGGAGACCACCCTGCACGCCAAGGCGGCGGTGGTGGATGGCCAGCGCCTGCTGGTGGGCAGCTTCAACCTCGATCCGCTCTCGCTGGTGAACCTGGAGACGCTGGTGGAGGTGGAGGACGCGGACGTGGCCGGACAGGCCACCCGCTGGGTGCGGCGGCACCTGAGCGGCGCGAGGACCGTGGGCCTGGAGGATTGCGCGCGCTCGGGCCCGCAGCGCTGGCTGCTGGACGTGGTGGGGCTGGCGGTGGCGCGCTTCGCCGAGCGCGTCGCCACCTTCATCGGCTCGCGGCGCATGCGCCGCCGGGGCTGACGCTCAGGCCCTGCCCTGCACGCCGGAGACCCGGGCCACCGCTTCCAGGAGTTGCTCCAGCCGGAAGGGCTTCTTCAGGAAGGCCTGCCAGTGGCGCGGCGTGCTGGCTCTCGGGGAGGTCTCGCTCATGAGGATGACGGGCACCTCGTCCAGGCCGGGCGTCTTGCGCATCTCCTCGAGCGTCTGCATGCCGGAGAGGATGGGCATCATCACGTCCATCACCACGACGTCCGGGCGGTGCGTGCGCAGGCGCTGCAGGGCATCCCGGCCATTGCCGCAGACGGACACCTCGTAGCCCTCGTCCCGCAGCACGTCGGCCACCACCTGCTGCACGTCGAACTCGTCCTCGACGACCAGGATGGACCTCATTTCCCCCTCCCGCCACCCCGGCCGCCACGCCCGAGCACCTTCTTGAGCACCCCCACCCTCTTCTTCTTCTTGGGCTCCTCCGCCCGCTTCTTCCCGTCGCGGATGCGCCCGTGCCCGCTGAGGATGGCCTCCGCGCTCGCGAAGGACTCGGCCACGTCGATGCCGTCGCGCGAGATGCGGAACTCGCGCAGCGAGGTGTCGTAGCGGCTCTCGCGCATCTTCATGATGGAGAGCAACCGGTAGATTTGAGAGCGCAGCTCCACGTAGCGCAGCAGGAGGACCGTCTCCACCACGTTGGCGAGCTCCGGGGTGGGCAGGTTCAGCTCGGGCTGGAAGAGCTCCAGCTCGTCCGTCATGACGGTGGTGACGTCCTGCATGCGGAGCTGGTTGGTGAGCGCCGAGAGGAAGCGGGGGACGCGGTCCGGGTACACCGCCGCCGCGCGGAAGCCCTCGGCCCCGTCGATGAACAGGCGCCGGCGCTCCTTCTTCTCATCCACCCGCATCTTCTCCAGCAACTGCTCGGCCAGCGAGTCCATGAAGTGCTCGAGCGGCGGCTGCCACACCAGCTCGATGCGGCCCTCCTTCACGTACCGCTCCAGGGGCAGGCCCACGTCCTCGGCCTTCTCGATGAGGCGGGGGGGCGGCTCGTAGAAGCCGAAGTAGGTGCCGTGCTGGCCCTGGCGGGCCCCCTCCACCAGGAAGGAGAGCCCCAGCAGCGTCTTGCCCGTGCCCGGCGCGCCGATCAGCGCCGTGGTAGAGCCCGAGGGCAGCCCCCCGTCGAGCATCTCGTCCAGCCGCTTCAGGCCGAAGCCCATGCGGACGCGCTGCTCGCGTGCCTGCTCGGGCGGCCGGGCGAACTGGATCTCCGTGCGCGGGTGGATGACCAGACCCTCGCCGGTGATCTCCACCTCGTGGCGGCCCCGGAGGTAGTCGCTGCCGCGGAACTTGTGCACCGTCAGCTCGCGCACCGCCCGCGGCCCGACGAGCTTGTCGGACAGCTCGACGACGCCGTCCACCACGGCGTTCTCCACGTGCGTGCGCTCGCGCACGTTGGAGACCAGCAGCGTGGTGCAGCCCAGCAGGTTGGTGAAGGCCTGGAGGCCGTGCACGAACTCCCGGTAGGACTGGGGCGAGGTGGAGAACTGCTCCGCGCTCTCCATGCCGTCGATGACGAAGAAGGTCGCCCGGCGCTCGCGCAGCGTGCGGCGGATGAGTTCCATCAGCCCGGTGAAGCCCCCCTCGCGCACCTGCTGGTAGCCGCTGATGTAGTAGAGCCGCTCGGGGATGAACTCCGGCTTGTAGAAGCTCAGCGTGGAGAGGTGGGAGATCATCTTCGCGTGCGACTCGATGAGCAGCGTCATGTAGACGCAGCGCCCCTCCTGCTTCTGGATGTGGTTGCAGCAAAGCTGGTTGGCGAGGATGGTCTTCCCGCTGCCCGGAGGACCCATCAAGGCGTAGATGCCGCCGTGCTTGAACCCACCCTTGAGGATGAAGTCCAGCCGCGGGATGCCGCTCTGGATGCGGACATCACCGGCCTTGTTCTCCGTCCCCCCTGTTCCGGACTCACTCATACCCCTCCACCGCCTCCACGGGCAGCCGCAGCGTGAAGCAGGAGCCTCCGCCGTCGCGCCCCGTCAATCCCACCGTGCCTCCATGGGCACGGGCAATCTCCCGGACGATGTACAGGCCGAGCCCCAGGCTCTGCACCCGGTGGGCCGAGGAGGCCCGCTCGAACGGGTTGAAGATGCGCTCGCGGTCGTCCTCGGCCACGCCGAGGCCCCGGTCCGCCACCTGGAGGGACACCACCCCATCGCGCAGCTCGGCCCGGACCGAGATGGGCCCGCCCGCGCCATACTTGATGGCGTTGGTGATGAGGTTGCTGAGCGCCTGCTCCACCCGCAGCCGGTCCCAGTGCACCTCCACCTGGGGATGGGCCTCCAGGGTCAGCTCCGAACCCGCGTGGCGGGCCTGCTCGGTGAATCGCTCGCACACCTCGCGCAGCAGGGAGCCCAGCTCGAAGCGCTCGCGATCCAGGTCGAAGTGGTTGTTGCGGGCCCGGCTCACGTCGAGCAGGTTCTGCACCAGCACGCCCAGCCGGCGCACCTGGCGCAAGGCGGGCTCCAGCCGCTCGGCCACCTGGACGCCGGAGAAGCCCACCTCGCGGCGGGCGCTTCGCTGCAACCGC
The DNA here is from genome assembly GCF_049060025.1 of Archangium gephyra. GTDB lineage: Bacteria > Myxococcota > Myxococcia > Myxococcales > Myxococcaceae > Archangium > Archangium gephyra_A. Next base: position 8,614,912 of record NZ_JBMEQQ010000002.1, on the reverse strand, counting down.
TCCAGCACGAGCTGGAGCGCGGTGATGGGGGACTTGAGCTCGTGCGAGGCGACGGAGAGGAAGGAGTCGCGCGCCCCGAGCGCCCGCAGCAGATCCGCCTCCGTCCGCTGCCACGGCGTCACGTCCTGGAAGGACACGGTCGCCACGCCCGGCGAGCGCGAGCGGTCCAGCCGCGAGTGCACCACGAACGACCGGTCCCCCTCGGGCGTCTTCCAGCGGAAGAGCTCTCCCTCCAGGGGCTCGCCGCGCGCGGCCCGCGACACCGGACACAGCTCGGGAGGCAGCGGCTCGCCCGACCCGTCCAGGACGGCACCGGGGGTGGGCGCCTCGAGGGAAAAGGGGAGGGCCCGTGCCGCCGCGTTGGCGGCCAGCACCCTCCCCGTCTCCTCTTCCACCCGCAGCACGGGCACGGCGAGGAAGTCGAGGACGCTCTCCTGTCCTGGCTGCTCGGACACGCCCGTCTCCATGTCCTCCACCCGCACAGCACGAACGGATGGAGCCCGCGGCACCCGGTGTCGCATGATGTGACCGCAGTCCCGCAAGATGGGCACGGGGTCAAGGATGGCAAGCGAGCCGCGGAAGCCCGCCCGGCCCTCACCGTTGCCTGATGGACGGATGGGGCCAGGGGCCCGCGGATGAGGGCAACCGGGGGAGCAGGCGCACGACGCGAAGCGCCTTCCCCGGCCCGTCTCAGCCCGGAGACAGCGGCAGCAGGCCGGCCTTCTCGAGCCGCTCGCGGACGCGCCCGGCCAGGGCGACATGCTCCGGGTTCTCCGGGGAGAAGCACTCCGGCGTGAGGGTAATGAGCGTGCCCTTGCCCTCCAGCGGCTCGACGCGCACGGGCCTGGGCAGGGACGGCACCTTGCCCCGCCGCGCCGGGACGTACATGAGCCACCCGAGGCAGGCGCCGCCCTCCTCCATCACCTTCTTCGCGCTCCGGTCCGCCTCCGGAATCACCGCGCACCCGTCCGGATCCCACGCCTGCACCATGGCGCGCACCACCTTCTTCAACACGGCGGCGGTGAGCACCCGGCTCGCCGCCGGCTCCTCCCGGGGCAGATGGAGCAGACACCCGTTGGAATAGTAGGGCTCGTTGGAGCCGCAGACGAAGCTCAGCCTGCCGCCACGCCCCTGCTGCTCCTGCCCCGTCCAGGCCTCGAAGGTGAACACCTCCCTCGCCAGCCGGTACTTCCTGCGCTCGAAGAAACGGAGGAACGTCTCCGCGGTGGGCTCGAATGGCAACTGGAGCGCGTGCCTGCGCGAGTACGCGTACTCGAACCAGCGCGCATAGGCCGCATCACACTGTCCCAACTGCCGGAAAAGCACTTCCACACGCCGGGCACACGCCTCGGCGGACTCCCTCCGGCCTGCCCAATGTGCCCCCGCCTGGAAAAGTTCCATCGGGCATGACATACGCCATGGGTAACAAAGTCACCATCCCAGAATGAGACTCGGCCCCACCTTCCCGGTCGGGCGGGCTCAGCTCCCCGTCTGGGGCACCTGGCGCGAGGGCACGGGCGCATCCGGGACCGTCGCGTGGCGCAGCGCCTGGAGGGGCTTGGGGTCCGGCTGGTTGGTGCGCCGGGCCAACTCCATCAGCACCCCCTGGCTGCGCACCGCCGTGCCGTCCCTGCCCACCGGGACGTAGGTGCCGTCCACCTGCAGCCGCCGCGCCTTTACGTTGTCCTTGAGCGACATCCCCAACACCTCGTCCAGCAGCCGCTGGCGGATGGCCGGGTCCTCCACGGGGAACATCGTTTCGATGCGGCGCACGAAGTTGCGCGGCATCCAGTCCGCGCTGCTCATCCACACCTCCGGGTGGCTGCCCGCCCCGAAGGCGAACACCCGGCTGTGCTCCAGGAAGCGGTCCACCACGCTCGTCACGCGGATGCGCTCGCTCACCCCCGGCACCCCGGGCCGCAGGCAGCAGATGCCGCGCACCAGCAAGTCGATCTCCACCCCCGCCTGGCTCGCCGCGTAGAGCGCGCGGATGACGGTGGAGTCCACCAGCGAGTTCATCTTCGCCACGATGCGCGCGGGCTCGCCGCGCCGGGCCTTCTCCGCCTCGCGCTGGATGAGCCCGAGCACCTTCTCGTGCAGCCCCATGGGCGCCACGGCCAGCCGCTTCCATTGCGGCGCCACCGCGTAGCCGGTGAGCATGTTGAAGAGCGCGCTCACGTCGTCCGCTATCTCTCCGCGCGAGGTGAAGAGGGACACGTCCGTGTACAGGCGCGCGGTGTGGGGGTTGTAGTTGCCCGTGCCCAGGTGCACGTAGCGGCGGATGCCGTTGCCCTCGCGGCGCACCACCAGCGCCACCTTGGCGTGCGTCTTCAGGCCGATGAGGCCGTAGACGACGTGCACCCCGCTCTCCTCCATCTTCCGCGCCCAGGCGATGTTGTTGGCCTCGTCCAGCCGGGCTTTTATCTCCACCAGCACCGCCACCTGCTTGCCGTTCTCCACCGCGCGCGACAGCGCCCGGGCGATGGGGCTGTCCCCGCTGGTGCGGTAGAGCGTCTGCTTGATGGCCAGCACGTCCGGATCCTCGGCGGCCTCCTCCAGGAAGCGCACCACGGGATCGAAGGACTCGTAGGGGTGGTGCAGGAGGATGTCGCGCCCGGCGACGACGTCCAGGAGGGACTCCACGTCGCGCAGCACCGGGGGCACCGTGGGCGTGAAGGGCTCCACGCGCAGCTCCGGCCGCGCATCCAGCTCCGTGAGCGCCATCAGGTCCGAGGGCTGCAACGGCGACTGCTGCCGGTACACGTCCATGGGCCCCAGCTTCAGGGCCGCGGTGAGCAGGGCTTCGATCTGCGGGCCGGCCGAGGCATCCAGCTCCAGGCGCACCGCGGCGCCCCGGTCCCTGCGGCGCAGCTCCTCTTGGATGGTGGAGAGCAGATCCTCGCTCTCCTCCTCGTCCACGTTGAGATCCCAGTTGCGCGTGACGCGGAAGGCGGCGGCGTGCTCGACGACGTAGCCGGGGAAGAGGTCCGCCGCGCACAAGGCGATGACCTCGCCCAGCAGCAGAAAGGCCAGGCCCTTCTCGGCGGGCATGGGCACGAGCCGGCTGAGGACACTGGGAACCTGCACCACGGCCAGCGAGGTGCCGTGCACGTTGCGCCGACGCCTGGGGCCCTCGCGCCGCAGCAGCACCGCCACGTTGAGCGACTTGTTGCGCAGGTGGGGGAAGGGGTGCCCCGGGTCCACCGCGAGCGGGGTGAGGGCCGGGAAGACGGAGGTGGTGAAGACGGTCCGCGCGACCGCCTTCTGCTCGGCCGTCAGCTTGTCGCGCGTGAGCAGGGAGACGCCCGCGGCCAGCAGCCCCGGGTGGAGCTCCTCGACCCAGAGGCGCGAGGCCGAGTCCACCAGCGCGTGGACGCGCTCGCTGATGGCGCTCAACTGCTCGGCGGGCAGCAATCCGTCCGCGGCCGGCTCGGCCACGCCGCTGGCGAGCTGCTGCTTCAGGCCCGCCACGCGGACCATGAAGAACTCGTCCAGGTTGGAGGAGGCGATGGCGAAGAACTTCAAGCGCTCGTAGAGCGGCAGCTCCCGGGAGCGGGCATCGTCCAGGACCCGCTCGTTGAAGGCGAGCCAGGACAGCTCGCGGTTGATGAAGAGTTGCGGATCGTTGAATTCCACGGGCCCAGAGTCTTGCAGGTGGCGGGTGACGTCACGTCACGGACCTGTCAAGAAACCCAGGTAAAGGTGGGCCGCCCGACAATGAAGGCCGTATCTTTCGAGCCGCAACCATCCCGAGCGCCTGAACCCCATGCCCACTTCCACCCAACAGCCCGTGCTCGCCGCCATCGACGTGGGCACCAATGCCGTCCGTCTGGAGTTGGCCCGGCCGGACGCGGAAGGCTCGCTGGAGACGCTCCACCAGGAGCGAGACCCCATCCGCCCGGGAGAGGGCGTCTTCACCAGTGGGGAGATGCCCGAGGAGACGGCGGACCGGCTGCTGTCCACGCTGCGGCGCTACGCGGCGCTGTGCCGGCGGCACAAGGCCCGGGTGCGCGCGGTGGCCACCAGCGCGATGCGCGACGCGAAGAACCGCGAGGAGATCGTCCAGCGGGTGCGCGACGAGGCGGGGCTGAACCTGGAGGTGGTGAGCGGCAAGGAGGAGGCGCGCCTCATCTGCCTGGGGGTGTTGCACCGCAAGCCGCCGCATGCGCGCTCGCTGCTGGTGGACATCGGCGGGGGCTCCACCGAGGTGGTGCTCGCCACGGGGGAGCGGCCGGATGACTTGTGGAGCCTCGCGCTGGGCTCGGTGCGGCTGACGGAGATGTTCGACGCGGCCGGGAAGGTGACGCCCAAGCAACTGCGGCTGATGCGCAGCTACGTGGAGGAGCACCTGCGCAAGTCCATCCCCGAGCGGCTCCCCAACCTGCCCCGGGTGGCCCTGGGCTCCTCGGGCACCATCAACGCGGTGGTGGGCTACGCGGCGAGCGAGGGCACCGGGCACGCGTCCATGCGCCAGCTCACGCACGCGGTGGAGACGCTGGCGGAGATGACGCCCGAGCGGCGGCGCAAGCGCTTCGACCCGCGGCGCGCGGACATCATCGTGGCGGGCGCCACCGTGCTCGAGCGGGTGGCCCGGCACCTGGGCGTGGAGACCGTCACCGGCGTCAACCGGGGCCTGCGCGACGGCCTGCTGGTGGACCTGCTGTACCGGCAGGACACGACGCGCGAGGACCACTCGCTGGCGGACGCGGCGGTGTCCATGGGGCGGCGCCTCCACTTCGACGAGAAGCACGCGCGCCAGGTGGCCTCGCTGGCCCTCACCCTCTTCGACGAGCTGGCCGCGCTGCACCAGTTGCCGCTCTCGTGCCGGCCGTACCTGGAGACGGCCGCGCTGCTGCACGACGTGGGCAACGCCGTCAGCTACGAGCGTCACCACAAGCACACGTACTACCTCATCCACAACGGCGACATCCCCGGCCTGGCGGACCGCGAGCGCGAGCTGGTGGCCCGGGTGGCGCGCTACCACCAGCGCAGCCCGCCGGAGCTCCACCACTCGGGCATGGAGGGGCTGAGCACCACCGAGGCCCGCCTGGTGCGCAAGCTGGCCACGCTGCTCCGGGTGGCCAACGCGCTGGACAGCAGCCACCACCAGCCCGTGAAGGAGCTGCGGGCCGTCAACGGCCGCGACGCGGTGTCCCTGCACTTCAAGTCGCGCCAGCCGGTGGACCTGGAGTTGTGGACGGTGGAGCGCGAGACGGCCCTCTTCCGCCGCGTCTTCGGCAAGCGGCTCACCCTGCACGTCAGCCGCTAGCCGCGCCGCCCGCCCTCCAGGAGAGGGAGCACCTTCGTCTGGCACCGGACGGAGCGCGTGCCCACCCCTACCGGGGAGATTCCGACACCAGTGCGCTCAGCGCCTGGAGCCCTGCGGGGAGAAGGAGCGGCAATGAAGGCGGTCGTCTTTCATGGGATTGGGGACATCCGGCTCGAGGACGTCGCGGAGCCCGTCCTCCAGCAGGACACGGACGCCATCGTCAGGCTGACGGCGAGCGCCATCTGCGGCACGGACCTGCATTTCGTACGCGGCACCTTCCCGGGAATGAAGCCGGGCACCATCCTCGGGCACGAGGGCGTGGGCATCATCGAGGCGCTGGGCCCGGACGTGCGCAACCTGCGCGTGGGGGACCGGGTGGTGATTCCGTCCACCATCGCCTGCGGCACGTGCTCGTACTGCCGCTCGGGCTACTACGCGCAATGCGACGTGGCCAACCCCAACGGCAAGCGCGCGGGAACGGCGTTCTTCGGCGGGCCGGAGATGAGCGGGCCCTTCCACGGGTTGCAGGCGGAGAAGGCGCGGGTGCCCTTCGCCAACGTGGGGCTGGTGAAGATTCCGGACGAGGTGACGGATGAGCATGCCATCCTGCTCTCGGACATCTTCCCCACGGGCTACTACGGGGCGGACATCGCGGAGATCAGCCCGGGTGACACGGTGGCGGTGTTCGGCTGCGGCTCGGTGGGGATGTTCGCCATCCTGAGCGCGAAGCTGATGGACGCGGGGCGCATCTTCGCCATCGACTGCCACCCGGACCGGCTGGACGCGGCGCGGACGCTGGGCGCCGAGGTCATCAACTTCGACGTGGAGGATCCGGTGGAGGCCATCCTCCGGCTGACGGGAGGCATCGGCGTGGACCGGGCCATCGACGCGGTGGGCGTGGACGCGATGCACGCGCACCACGGGCCGGCGGCGAAGACGGCGCGCAAGGAGAAGGCCGAGTTCAAGCGCGAGCTGAAGGAAGTCGCGCCGAACACGAACCCGGACGGAGACAACTGGGTGCCGGGTGACGCACCGGCCCAGGCGGTGATGTGGGCGGTGGAGGCGCTGGCCAAGGCCGGCACGCTGGCCATCATCGGCGTGTACCCGCAGCAGATGCGCACGTTCCCGCTCGGCCAGGCGATGAACAAGAACCTGACGTTGAACATGGGCAACTGCAACCACCGCAAGTACATCCCCCACCTCATGGAGCTGGTGCGCACGGGCGCGGTGGACCCCACCGAGATCCTCTCGCACGTGCAGCCGCTGACGAGCGCCCTGGATGCCTACCGCTCCTTCGACACGCGCAAGCCGGGCTGGATGAAGGTGGAGCTCGAGCCCTCCATGCTGACGTGAGCCGCCCCGCTCACGACTCCAGCAGGAGGGCAGCGGCAGCGGCAGCGGCGTGGGAGCCGTTGGTGGCCGTGCCAGGGCATTGGCAGAATGCCAACCCATGAGCGACGAGGAGCTGGCGGGCTGGCTGGCGCGCAACATCAAGGCGCTCCGGGAAGCGCGGGGAGCAACGCAGGCGCAACTCGCGAAGCTCGCGGGCGTGCCTCGGGCCACCTGGGCGAACCTGGAGTCGGGGTCGAGCAACCCGACGCTGGCCGTGCTGCACCGGGTGGCGTCGGCCCTCCAGGTGTCCCTGGAGGAGCTGGTGGCAAGGCCCCGGGCCAACGCCCGGCACTACCCCCGGGCGAGCCTGGCCGTGCGGATGAGGGGGCCGGGCTTCGTGCGCAAGCTGTTGCCGGACCCGCTGCCGGGAATGGAGTTCGACCGGGTGGAGCTGCCACCCGGGGCGCGGCTGGCGGGTGTGCCGCACACGCCCGGGACGCGCGAGTACCTCGTCTGCGAGTCGGGAAGCCTGGCGTTGGTGGCCAGTGGCGAGCGCTTCGTCCTGGAGACGGGAGACGTGGTCGTCTTCCGGGGGGACCAGAAACACTCGTATGAGAACGTAGGACCCAAGGTGGCAGTGGGCTATTCGGTGGTGCTGCTGGCCCCGGCCCTGCGCTGACGACCCCCCGGGCCCTAGGTTTCCGGGGCATGTGTGTGCTACGAAACACCGCGTTCCCGAGCCCACACTCGACGGGGGGGATTGAACGAATGCGGAGCCAGTCACTCGCGGCAGTTGCCCTCATCTTCGCCATGCTCTCTGGCTGCACCTGCGGCGGGGGCAAGGAGGAGGCGAAGAAGGGCCCTGCGCCCTCCGAGCTGTTGAAGTCCCTGCCCAGGGCGGCCGTCTCCCGGCCCTCCGCGCTGGTGCCCAAGGCCGTGATGGAGGGCTCGCCCCGCGCCATGGTGGTGGCCGCCGCGGACGCCCGCGGTGCCTGGGAAGCCTTCCTGAAGACGGCGCCCGGCCAGGCGCTGGTGGAAGGTGGCGCCCTCGAGCACGTGGGCCTCTCCGCGCAGATGGAGCGGGCGCTCTCGTTCAGCCATGACCTGGCCTCCGCCTCGGAGCACCCGCTCGCCGCGGATCGCCTCACCGAGGCCCTCTCCGGCCCCGCCGCCGTGGGCGTGATGGACGACGACCGCGAGGACGCCGACTTCGTGCTGGTGAAGGAAGTGGATGGCTCCCAGGAGTTCGTGGTCCGCCTCGCGCTGATGGCCTCCGCCGTGAAGGGCTATGGCGTGAGCACCGAGCAGCACGAGGGCCACCCCGTGCACCAGCTGCGGCGCGGCAGCCGCACCCTCTGGGTCGCCGCCTTCCAGAACGTCCTCATCGCCTCCAGCAACGCGACGCTGGCCAAGGCGGCCGTGTCGCTCGCGCTCGACAAGGGCGGGGATTCCGTCGAGGACATCGAGGGCTACAAGAAGGAGGTGGACAAGCTCCAGGGCCACCGCCTCGCCGCGCTGGTGTCGCTCGAGCAGGACGGCCCGCCGGCGCTGCTGCTGGGCCTCTCCCAGCTCGTGCTCGGGCTGGACGTCGACTCGGGGCAGCTCCAGCTCGGCGGTGAGCTTTCCGATTCTCCCGACACGGTGGCCGCCTTCCGAGCGCTGGCCTACGTGCCCAAGGACGCGGTGTTCTTCTCGAGCCTGGGCGCGGCCAATGCCACCGCCTTCCTCGAGCGGCTCGGCAACCCGGAGGGCAACAGCGCCGACGAGATGCGCAAGGCGCTCGTGATTCCCGCCGACCTGGAGGACGCCCTCACCGACGAGGCCTTCTACGGGCTGCTCGGCGTGTCCGACACGCGCTTCAACCACCTGCTCGGCCTGGGCCTGAAGGATGCCGCCGCCGGGGCCAAGGCCTTCCCCAAGCTGGCGAAGAGCTGGCTGGACAAGCCCTCCAAGAAGGACATCGCCCCGGGCGTCTCCGCCTTCTGCAACTCGACCGAGGGGCTGTGCCTGGCGCTGGCCAAGGACTACCTGCTGGCGGCCACGGACCTGGAGTCGCTGAAGGCCGCGGTGGAGACGGGGCTCGGCAAGCGCCCCGCCCTCTCCGACGTGCAGGGCTTCCAGCAGGTGGGCAAGAGCGGGGACCCGCGCTTCCTCACCGCCTACGTCGACACCGCCGGGGCGGCCGACGCCATGCTCACCTTCTTCCGCGCCGTGGGCCGGGGCCAGAGCCAGAACTTCGACACCGGCGACGTGGACGCCACCGTGGCGCCGCTGTGCGAGGCGATGAAGAAGCTGCCTCCCTACGGCGGTGGGCTCACGGTGGACGGCACCGCGGTGGCCGGCCAGTTCCAACCCCTGCCGGTGCAGCAGTAGGGGGCCGCCGCGTGAAGTGGGCCGTCGCCATCGCCGCCGTGCTGGCCGCGCCAGCGCTGGGCCTGCGCACCTCCGCGCGGGTGGAGCGCTCCGCGTCCGAGCTGCCCGCCGATGGGAGCGCCTCGATGAGCTTCCACGTCCAGCCGCGCTCGGTGCTGGGGCTCTCCGCGCCGATGCTGCCCTCCACCCGGGCGGCGCTCTCGCTCTCTCCCGCCATCGCGCGCGCCTCCTGCGGAGCGGGCAGCCGCGGCCCGGTGTGCACCGTCGTCGCGGGCACCACCCCGGGCGAGGTGCGCGGCACCCTGCGGGTGGAGGATGCGCTCGGGCTGGTGACGGAAGTGCCCGTGGAGCTGCGCCTGGTGGCCGACGCGTCCGACACGGACAAGGACGGCTTCCCGGACGCCGTCGAGCTCGACTCGGAGGACGACCGTCAGGCGTTCCGCCGCTGGTTCGTGACGATGGCCGCCGCGCAGTACCCCACGCCGGACCCGCGCTGGCCCGAGGTGCACCGCGACTGCGCCGGGCTCCTGCGCTTCGCCTACAAGGAGGCCCTCAAGGCCCACGGGGCGGGCTGGCGCAAGGGCCGCGAGCTGAACACGGCCTCGGCGCCGGACGTGAGCAAGTACCGCTACCCCGCCGTGCCCGTGCTCGGCGACAAGCTCTTCCGGGTGGCGCCCGGCGCCTATGACGCCCAGGCGGCGCTCGAATCGTCCTTCAGTGCGTCGGCCAGCGCGCGCTGGCTGCTGTCCGCCAACGCCGTCCGCGTTCCCGCTTCGCGGGCCCAGCCGGGGGACCTGCTCTTCTTCGAGGATCCCGAGGCTGGCGGGATGGCGTACCACTCGATGGTGTACCTGGGTGACCTCGACGGGGTGGGGCCCGAAGTCGTCTACCATACCGGCCCCGACAGCCGGCCCGGCGGTTCCAAGGGAATCGTCAAACGGCTCCGGCTCGAAGACCTTTTGTCGCATCCGGACGAGAAGTGGCGTCCACGCGACGACAACCCGCATTTCGTGGGGTTCTACCGATGGAAGATTCTCGATTGAAGTGGCTGTTCGCCGTGCTGTGGGTGCTCGCCGCGCCGGACGCATCGGCTCGCGGGCGCTTCTACCTGTCCACGCAGACGGTGACCGCCCCGGGCGAGCAGCCCGAGGTGAGCATCGAGGCGAATGGCGTGCGCGCCCTCTCCATGCGCGTCTACCGCATCCCCGAGCCGGAGCAGTTCCTCCTCGGGCAGACGGACCTGCACCGTCCGGTGACGCAGAACACCCTGCGCGACAAGCACCTCTTCACCGTACTCACCGGCGGCTACCGCGCGGCGGCCACCTCGCTGCGTGAGCAGGTGCGCGACGCGGTGTCCCCCAAGGCGCGCGCCTCGGCGCTCGGGGTGCTCGAGAAGGCCAACACCGGCCTGTCCAAGGCGCAGTCGGCCCCGGCCCGCGAGCAGGTGCGCATCCCGCTGCTCAAGGACTATCCGCTCGTCAGCTACTGGCGGGAGGACCTGGATGGCTCGGCCTCGGAGCCGGCGGAGGAGAGCGGCGAGGACGGCGAGGGGTACTCCGGCAACAGCGGGGGCTGGACGCTGCGCTCGCTGGAGCTGGGCGTGAAGGAGAGCGGCGTCTACCTGGTGGAGGGCGTGACGGGCGAGGACGTGGGCTACACGCTGGCGGTCGTCTCGCGCATCGGGCTGATGGTGAAGCAGGGCCCGGAGCAGACGGTGGCGCTGGCGGTGGACCAGACGACGGGCGCGGCGCTTCCGGGCGTGAAGGTGACGCTGTTCGACCAGGGCAAGCCGTACGCCGAGGGCACCACGGACAGCGACGGCCTCTTCAAGGCCAAGGTGAAGGCCGCCACGCAGACGCTGGCGCTCGCGCGCATGGGCGAGGACGTGGCGCTGGCGGATGCCACCTTCTACTCGGGGGCGGCGAATGACCGGGTGGTGTACCTCTTCACGGACCGGCCGGTGTACCGCCCCGGGCACGAGGTGCACTTCAAGGGCATCATCCGCTCGCGCTCGGGCACGGCCTACGCGCCGCCGAAGGGTGGCGAGGCCTCGGTGTCCGTGGTGGATCCGAGCGGCACGGCCGTGGACACGCTGGACGTGCAGGTCTCCGCCAATGGCAGCTTCACCGGGCGTTTCGAGCTGCCGGGCAAGGAGGCCCAGCCGGCGGCGGGTGTCTGGCGCATCCGCGCCGAGGTGGAGGGTGAGTCCTTCGAGGGCGAGTTCAAGCTGAAGGAGTTCACCAAGCCGGAGTACCAGGTGAGCGTGCAGTTGCAGCAGCCGTCGTACGTGCAGGGAGACGAGGTGTCGGGCCGGGTGCTCGCCCGCTTCTTCCATGGCGGCGTGCTCAAGAACGCGGACGTGCAGCTCACCGTGTACCGCAGCCGCTTCTTCATCCCGGACTTCGTGGACGCGGAGGCGGACTTCTTCGTCTCCGAGGGTGAGCGGGCCTCCGCGGGGCGGGAGATCGCCCAGGAGCTGTCGGGCAAGCTGGACGCCAACGGCTCGTTCCCCTTCAGCTTCACCACCACCTCGGATGACCAGGACTTCACCTACTCCATCGAGGCCAAGGTGGTGGACGGCTCGGGCAAGACGGCCCGAGGCCAGAAGGCGGTGGACGTGACGGTGGGCCGCTTCTTCCTGTCGGCCCGGGCGGACAGGCTCGTCTACGAGCCGGGTGACGAGGTGTCGCTCCAGGTGGTGGCGCGCGACTACGGCGAGAAGCCGGTGGCCACCCCGGTGAAGGTGGACATCACGTACCAGAAGCGCACGGGCGAATCGGTGGCGGAGGCCTCTCTGCCCCAGCAGCAGCTCCAGGTGGCGGCGTCCGCCACGGGCGGGGCGCACAAGCTGAAGCCCACCGAGCCCGGGGCCTACCTGGCCACCCTCACCGCCTCGGATGAGGCCGGCTCGGTCATCACCACCACGGTGCCCTTCTTCGTCACGTCGAAGGGCGGGGACATCCCCATGGCCAAGGGCGGGCTGGAGCTGTACTCGGACAAGCCCACCTACAAGGTCGGCGACGAGGCGGTGGTGCTGGTGCGCGCCCCGTTCGACTCGGCCAGCGTGCTGCTCACCCATCAGGGGCTGGAGGTGCTCTCCAGCGAGGCGCTCGAGCTCAAGGGCTACTCGGCGGTGCTGCGCTTCAAGGTGACGAAGGAGATGACGCCCAACATGTACGTGGGCGCCATGGCCATCTCCGCCGGACGCACCTTCCGCCAGGAGCTGCTGGTGCGGGTGCCGCCCACGGAGCGGGTGCTCCAGGTGAAGGTGACGGCGGACAAGGAGAAGTACGCGCCGGGCGACACGGGCACCTTCACGGTGTCGGTGACGTCGCCGGACGGCAAGCCGGTGGCCAACGCGGACATCGCCCTGTCCGTCGTGGACGAGGCCATCTACGCCGTGTCCCCCGAAATCGCTCCCTCGCTGCCGGAGTTCTTCTTCCACCCGGTGCGCGACAACGTGCGCGGCACCAGCTCCACCACCTTCCGCTTCTACGGCTACGGCCGCAGCGTGCGCGAGCAGATGAGCCAGCTCGTGAAGCGCAGCCGCGCGGGCTACGGTGACCTGAAGGCGCTCTCGCGCAAGGTGCGCAAGGAGTTCAAGGACACGCTGCTCTTCTCGCCCAACCTGGCCACCGGCCCGGACGGCAAGGCGCAGATGAAGGTGACCTTCCCGGACAACCTCACCACGTGGCGGGCCACCGCGCGCGTCATCACCAGCGACACCTCGGTGGGCTTCGGCGTGGGCAAGGCACGGGTGCACCAGGACTTCCAGGTGCGGCTGGCCACCCCGCGCTTCTTCCGCGAGCGCGACACCCTGCAGCTCGGCGTCCTGCTGGAGAACTCCACCAGCCAGAAGGGCACGGCCACGGTGACGCTCGAGGCCACCGGCGTCGAGCTGACCGAGAAGCAGAAGACCGTCACGGTGGACGGCAATGACCAGGCGGTGGCGGTGTTCGCCGTCAAGGTGACGGGCGGCGAAGGCAAGGTGAAGCTGCGGGCCAGCGGCAAGCTGGGCGCCCACTCCGACTCCATGGAGCTGGAGGTGCCCCGGCTGGCGCACGGCGCGCTGCTCGGCGAGGCCGTCGTCGCCTCGCTGGCCGCCGACTCCACCGAGCCGTTGGACCTCGCGCTGGAGATTCCGGCCTCCGCCCACCCCGAGTCCTCGCGGCTGGCGCTCTACGCCAGCACCGGCATTGCTCCGGCCATCGAGAGCGCCCTCGACTACCTCGTGGGCTACCCGTACGGCTGCACCGAGCAGACGATGAGCCGCTTCGTGCCCAACCTCGTGGCGGTGAAGGCGTATGAGCAGCTCAAGCTGCCGCGCAAGCAGCGCCATGGCGAGCTGCCGAAGATGGTGATGGCGGGCGTGGCGCGGCTGCGCCAGCTCCAGCACGGCGATGGTGGCTGGGGCTGGTGGGAGGAGGACGAGACGGACCCGGCCATGACGGGCTACGTGGTGCAGGGCCTGGCCATGGCGCGCTCGCTCGGCTACGGCGGCGAGGAGTTGGATCAGATGCTCACCCGCGGGCTCGTGATGCTCTCCGCGCTCGCCAACAAGGGCGACATGGAGGACGGGCTCCGGGCGCGCCTGCTCTACAACCTGGCGGTGGCGGGCAAGTCGTCGGACTCGATGCTCACCGCGCTCTCGCAGAAGGTGCGCGAGCAGGCCGAACTCTCGGCCTACACCAAGTCGCTGGTGGTGCTGGCGCTGGCCGAGTCGGGCAAGCAGGAAGACGCCGCCGCGCTGGCCGAGGAGGCTCGAGCGCTCGGCCAACCGGGTGGGCGAGCTGGTGGTGTTCGGTGGCGGCGGAACGGAGCCCTGGTGGCAGGGCCGCATCCAGCCGGCCATGGCCACGTGGGGGGGTGACCCCATCGAGTCCACCGCCTCGGCGATCCGGGCACTCGCCCGCGTGCGTCCCTCCAGCCCGTTCATCGACGGCGCGGTGAAGTTCCTCCTGCAGCAGCGGCGCGAGGGCCACTGGCAGAGCACCCGTGACACCGCGGTGGTGGTGGCCGCGCTGGCCGACGTGCTGCCGCGCTTCGCCAGCCAGACGCAGGGCGCCACCGTGGCCGCGCTGCTGGATGGCCAGCCGTTCGGCGAGCGCACCTACTCCGGCGAGGACCTCTATGGCCCCGAGCTGATGGTGGGTGAGTCGCTGACGATGAAGCCGGGCACGCATGCCCTCCAGGTGTCGCGCCGTGGCCAGGGCGCCGGGATGATGCTCGAGGCGCGGCTGTCGTACCTGGACGCGGGCGAGGGGCTGAAGGCGAGCACCAGCGGCCTGACCATCACCCGCCGCTACCACCGCGTGGTGCGGGAGCAGGGTGGCTCGGGCATCCAGGAGACGCTCCAGCCGCTCGGCAAGAGCGCCGAGCAGGATGGGCTGCTCTTCGTCGAGCTGGAGGTCAACGCTCCGAACGCCATGGAGTACGCGATGCTGGAGGATCCGCTCTGCTCCGGCTGTGAGGTGGAAGAGGCCGACGTGGGCCGCTCGCCCGGAGGGAGGGATCTCCACCCCAAGGGTCTGCACCGCGAGGTGCGTGACGAGAAGGTGGTCTTCTTCGCGAGCGACCTGAAGGCGGGCAAAAACCTCTTCGGCTACATGGTGACGCCGGGCCTCGCGGGCACCCTGCACGTGATGCCCGCCAGCGCCTCGCTCATGTACCACCCGCAGGTGCGGGGTACTTCGAACGAGCAGACGCTCGTCGTCGGAGGTGGGCTGTGAACGTCCGGACCCTGTTGTCGCTGTTGACGCTGCTGCTCTGTGGGGCCACCTCCGCGTGGGGCAAGGACGCCCCCACGGTGACGCTCGCCACCCCCGCCGGGGGATGGACCTCGAACCGGGTGGCGCGCATCACCGGCTCCATCTCGGATACCTCGCTGCGCGTCGGCACCCTCTCCATCAACGGCACCGAGCGCCCGCTGCCCCTGCGCAACGGCGAGTTCGATCTCTCCCTCGTGCTCTCGCCGGGGATGAACGTGATTGAGGTGGCCGCGGCCAACGAGGCGGGCACGGGCCGCGCCAAGGTGTCGGTGTTCGCCAAGGTGCCGAAGATCGACCTGCGCGTGGTGCTCTCCTGGGACACCGACGGCACGGACCTCGACCTGCACGTGGTGGAGCCCTCGGGCGAGGAGTCCTGGTACGGCCACAAGGAGACCGCGAGCGGCGGCTCGCTCGACGTGGACGTGACGACGGGCTACGGGCCGGAGATCTACACCCAGGCCAACTCGCAGGCGGGCACCTACAAAATCCTGGTGGACTACTTCTCCGACAACGGGAACGCCCAGACCGAGGTGAAGGTGGACGTGCTCCTCCACGAGGGCACGGACCGTGAGGAGCGGCACTCCTTCCGCCACATGCTCACCCGCACGGGTGGCAAGTTCGAGGTGGGTACCTTCGAGGTGAAGGCCGCCCGAGTCGTTCAGTGACCCTCGTGCCGCTCGGGCTGCTGCTGGTGCTCTCCGTGGCGGGAGGCACACCCGAGCTGCGCACCCGGCTCGCCGAGCGCGCCGAGGCCCTGCTGCCGGACGAGGACGATGCGGCGGCGGTGATGGACCTGGCCACCGGCGAGCTGGTGCTGGCCCACCACCCCGCCATCCTCACCCGGGCCTTTCCGCCCGGGAGCGTGCTGAAGCTGGCCAGTGCCTATGCGGCGCTCGACAGCCACCGGCTGCCCGAGGAGCCGCTGCGCTGCCGTGGCCGCGCCGAGATTGGAGGCCGGGAGCGGACGTGCTGGCTCCGCCCCGGCCATGGCCGCCTCGAGCTGACGCGGGCGCTGGCGCTCTCCTGCAACATCTACTTCCACGCCTTGGGAGACGTGCTGGAGGGCGAGGCGCTGCTGCGGGCCCTGCGTGCCTTCGGGCTCGGCAGGCCCACGGGGGCGCTGCCGGGGGAGGAGGGCGGCGTGTTGCCCCCGGCGCTCTCGCGCGAGGACCGGATTCGCGTGGCGGCCGGAGACAGCGAGCGGGTGCAGACGACGCCGCTCCAGTTGCTCCAGATGGCGGCGGTGCTCGCGGGCCGGGGACAGGCGCGGAGCCTGGGCGGGACGGGAGGCCGTCAGGGGGTGCGCCTCGGGAACGCGGCGGCGGCGGAGGTGCTGCGCGAGGCGATGCGGCAGGCGGCCGAGAGCGGCACGCTGGAGGCCACGCGGCTGGGCACCCTGCAAGGCGCGGGGAAGACGGGCACCGCGCGCTGGGACAAGGGCTGGCACACGCACGGCTGGTTCATCGGATTCGCGCCCTTCCGCGCGCCGCGCTTCGCGGTGGTGGCCTTCGCCCGGGAAGGACGCGGGGCCCACCAGGCCGCGCAGCCGGGGACGGAGCTGTTGAGCCTCGCGCTCGGGGAGGAGGAGCCCCCGCTCCCGGCCTGGGAGCGTCCCCCGGGCCACCTGCGTGTCCGCGTCCTGGCGAAGCAGCGTCCGGTGCGCGCCACGGTGATGACCGATGGAGGGCGGCTGCGCTGCGATGGGAAGGAGTTGGACCTGACGGGGGCCACGGCGGAGATAGACCAGGGGCTGTTGGACCTGGGCCGCCCGGACCGGCGCTGCCGCGAGCTCTACGCGCCGGGCGAGGGAATCGTGGTGCGGCTCGGTGCCACCACACGGCGGTACCGGGGAGCACTGCGGGCCACCGTGCTGGATGGGCAGATCGCCCTCTTCAACGAGCTCTCCGTGGAGGACTACCTCCGGGGCGTGGTGGGCAGCGAGCTGGCGGGAAAGCCGGAGGCGCTCAAGGCGCAGGCCATCGTCTCGCGCACCTACGCCATCGCCGGACGCAACCGGCATGAGCGGGCGGGCTATGACGTGTGCGACCTCACCCACTGCCAGCTCTACCGGGGCCGGCAGGACGAGCGCGCCGGGGTGGACAAGGCGGTGGCGGCCACGCGGGGAAAGGTGCTCCGGGGACGCGATGCCAAGGCACCGCTGGCGCCGGCCTATTTCCATTCGAGCTGTGGCGGCTCCACCAGCACGGCCGCGAATGTCTTCGGCTCGACCGAGCCCTCCAGCGCGGTGGCGGACCGGGTGGGCGCGTCCGGGCCGTTGTGCGCGGCCTCACCGCACCACCGCTGGCGGTTCGAGGTGTCGCGGGAGGAGCTCGCCCAGGCCCTGGGGATTCTCGCCGAGGGTCCGGCCTTCGAGGTGCTGCGCGCAGACAGTGGTGGCCGGGCACTGGAGGTGCGCACCTTCGGCGTGCCCCTGTCGGGCGAGGCCTTTCATGCGCGGGTGGGCCGGGCGCTGGGCTACCAGACGGTGAAGAGCCTGGCGGTGAGTGCACGTGAGGTGGGCGGGAAGGTGCGTTTCGAGGGGCGGGGCCTCGGCCATGGCGTGGGGCTGTGCCAGTACGGCGCCACGGCGCTGGAGCGGCGCGGGTACAAGTACGAGAAGATCCTGAAGCACTACTTCCCGGAGCGCACGATTGGCGAGCCCCCTCCTTAGCGTGGTGCTGTGCGCGGTGCTGGCGGCCGAGGTGCAGATAGGCGCCACGGTGGTGCGGCACGAGGAGGGCGCGGAAGGCGTGGCCACGCGCGTGGCACGGGCGCTGGAGCAGGCGCGCCAGTCCCTGCCGCCCTTCGTGGGCTCGGAGGTATCAGAGGTGCGGGCGGTGCTCTCCGAGTCGGTGGAGGCGTTCAGCGCGCGCACCGGCCTGCCCCGCACCGCCGCGGCCGGAGTGGTGGAGGGGGAAGTGCTCTTTCCTCCGGCGCGAGTCGTGGACCGGATGGAGGACCTGGGCGCGCTCGCGAGGCACGAGGTGGCGCACCTGGCGCTGATCTCCCATGCGGGGCCAGCACTGCCCCGCTGGTTCATCGAGGGATTCGCCACGGCGCTGGTGGAGCCGGGGCCCACCGCGAGCGGGCCGGAGGACTGCCGGGCGCTGACGGCGGAGCTGCTGGAAGTCCGCCCGGAGGTGCGGGAGCGGGCCTATGCGCGGGCGGCGGCGCTCGCCCGGCGGATTGCCCGCGAGGCCGGTGGAGTGGAGGCGCTGTGGAAGAAGCTCGGCACGAGACCCGATGCCCGCGAGTTCTGGCGGATGCCGCTGGGAGACAAAACCATCCGGGAGCACGCCTGCGAGCCCGCTCCCCAGAAACGCCAGCCCGTCCTCCCCTCTCCCTCTGGGAGAGGGTCAGGGTGAGGGTCTTCGCATCCCTTCACCCCGAGTTCCGCCCGTAGAACCACGCGGTGAGCGCGAGCCGGGGGCCGTGAGCGGGCAGCACCTCGTGCTCGATGCGCTCGCTGAGGAACACCACGAGCCGGTCGAGCGTGGGCTCCACGTCCACCGGGCCGCCCTCGGGGTAGATGCGCAGCAGGCCACCGTGGGCCGGTACCCAGTCCGGATTGAGGTAGTAGAGGGCCGTGACGCGCCGGTTGGACTGGCCGGGGAAGGCATCGAAGTGGCGCGCGTACCTCGCTCCGTTGCCCGGGTACCAGGCGAGCTGCAAATCGAACCGCCCGAGCCCGAGGTACGCCTCGGCCGACAGCGCCTCACCGAGCACGGCATAGGCCTCGCGCAGCCGACTGATCGCCGAGCCCTGCTCCTCCTCTTTCACCCAGGTGATGAAGTCGCCGCGGGTGTCCCGGTCCAGCGTGTGGTCCGCGCCCCGGCGGATGCCCGCGGGACGCAGCAGGCCGGCCTCGACCCGAGCCTTCGCCTCGGCGTGGATGGCCCTGGCCTCTCCCTCGCCGAGGAAGGAAGCACGGGTGAACCAGCCCCGCTCACCGAGTGATTGGATTTCTTCATCCCGAAGGGACAGTGGGCTCATGGCTCGGCGAACCCTACCCTGCCCCGGCTAGAATGGGACGCATGGTGCGTTTGCTCTCGCGGGTGTTGCTCGTCCTCGTCGCCCTCATCGCCGGAGCCGTGGGCTCGTTCCTGCTGCTCCGTCCCAAGCCCCCCGCCCTGCCCGATACGCCAGTCCTCCTCACCCGCGTCCGCGAGGTCGCCCGGCTCGAGACGCTCCAGGTGTCCCTCTACAAGAAGGTGGAGTTCTCTCCCCAGCCTCAGGCCACCGACGCCCTCTGGAAGGACGTCATCAACTGGGCGCGCTACTCCATCAACACCCCCATCGGCCGGGCCATCGTCTTCGCCGACGTGCACCTCGGCTATGACTTCAGCGAGCTCGAGGGCTCCGCCATGCGCATCCAGGGCACCCGCGTGGACGTGGTGCTCCCCCCCATCGAGGTGAAGGTGGAGCTCAAGCCCGGCGAGACGGAGATCATCGGCTCCAACCTCGACAGCGCCCAGACGACGCTCCTGCTGGAGAAGGCCCGCGAGGCCTTCGAGCGCGAGGTGAAGGGCGACGTCCGCTTGAAGGAGCGGGCCCGGCGCTCCGCGGAGAACACGCTGCGCGTGCTGTTCCTCTCGGCGGGTTTCCGCGAGGTGAACGTGGTGGACGTGCTGCCTCCTCCCGCCACCGCGGGGTAAAGAGAACGGGGACGGGCACCCTCACCCCGTCCCTCTCCCGGGGGGAGAGGGGAGGCTGGGTTCACAGGGACTCGAGTGTCTCCCCCGCGAGGCGGAAGAGACCGGGGATTCCGTCCGGCGCACTGCCCAGGCGGGCCAACGAGTCGCACGCGGGCACGTCCGACTCGCGGCACACCAGCGCGAACTCCCGCCAGCCCAGGCGGACGCGCAGCGGCACCTCTCCCGCGTGCAGCACGAGGCGCCTGCGCTGCTCCACCGTGAGGAGCCGCGCCCCATCGTACCCATCGCCTCCGGAAACGGCCCACAGGCCACTGAAGGTCTCCGCGAGCACCACCTGCCCCTCGTCCAGCACCACCGGCCTCACCGGTGCGGGGTGGGCCTCCAGGTTGCGCCAGGCCAGGGCGTCCACCGCCTCCGCCGAGAGCCCCGCCGGCCCGAGCGAGTCCCCGGGCAGGTAGTGCACGAACTCCGAGTCCTCCAGGACGTAGAACACCGAGAGCCCCGCGGGGCCCGCCCGGTGGAGCGCCCCCGCCGCCTGCGTCTCGAAGCCCCCCGGCCGCAGCACCGGACGCAGCCGGGCCTCCAGCGAGCCCGTATCCACCGCGAGCCCGGACAGCCCCCGCAGCCGCGCCACCATGCCCTGCACGTACGCGCCCAGCTCCTGCGTGCCGTCGCGGTAGGCCGCGTAGAGCGAGGCCACGTCCACCCGCCCCACCTCGCCCGAGGCGAGCTTCACCAGCAGATCCTTCCCCTGCCGCCGGCACGCCACGCCCGCGCGGTGCAGCGCGGCCAGCAGCGCGGCGGTGAACTCCGGACGCAGCGCCTGCACCTGGGGCGCGGGCGGAGGCGGCATGTCCGCGGCCTCCAGCTCCGTGCGCAGCAGGCGCGCCTCCTCGTCGAAGGGGTCCCTCTCCAGCACGTCCGCCACGTACGCCCGCGCCCGGGCATGCTCGCCCCGCCGCAGCGCCAGCACCGCGAGCACCTTCAGGGCCTCGGGGTCTCCCGGGTTGAGGACGAGCGCCTCGCGCAGCACCGCCTCCGCGTCTCCCGGCCGCTCCAGCCCGAGCAGCGCCCGCGCCAGCCCCAACCGCACCTGCACGTCCTGGGGGAAGTCGCGCCGCAACGTCTCCAGCAGGCGCAGGGCCTCGCGCTCCGCGCCCGCGTTCACCAGCGCATGCGCCACCGCCAGACGCAGCGTGGGACCCGGCGTGTTCTGCGCCGCGGTGCGGAGCGACTCCAGCTCCGCGTCACTCAGGGGCTCGCCGGCCTCCACCTTGCGGCGGAGGCGCTCCAGGGAAGAGAAATCCACGGCCCGAGTCTAGCCATGTGGCGCCCCCTCGGCTCACTCCCAGCAGACGTCGTATTCGCTATCGAGCGTGCCCGTCTGGCGGCCCACCACCTGCACGTTCCGAGCCCCCGTGCTCTCCAGCAGGGCCTGCAACACGCCCTCCAGGAAGGGGTAGGGCATGAAATCGCGCTCCATGGCCCAGTGGACGCTCGCCGGCCCCGTCCACCGCAGGGTGTGCTTGCCGTAGCTCAACCCCATCCGGAAACTCATGGGCACCTCGTCCAGGAAACGCTTCCCCTCGCCCCCGCCGAGCTTCAGCACCACCCTGCCCGCGTGGGACGCCAGGGAGTCCCTCACGCTGCGCAGGCCCAGGTACCGCAGCCCCCGGGCACCGCAGCCCTGCCGCGCGGCCAGCGTCTCCAGGGCCACGGACATCATCTGAAGCTGCAACCGGACGGGGTAGCGGAAGAACTCCACGAGCGGCCCGGGGCCACACACCTCGAGGCAGCGCCGCGCCAGCGCCTCGTCCCCGAGCGCACGCAGGGTCTCCAACGTGCTCCTCAGGTACAGCCCCCACGCGGTGTCCGCGGGCGTCGCCAGCACCGCACGGAGCGCCAGGTCCCTCGCCCAGAAGTCCGTGGGAGACGCGGCCACGCGCGCCCCCAGGCCCAGGCTCAGTCCCTCGCCGATGGCACCCACTTCCACCGCACCAGGAACGAGCTCCGCGGGCAAGGGCCGCCCCCTTTCATTGCCAGGAGATGTCGTACTCACTCTCGAGCGCGTCCGTCTGGCGCCCCACCACCTTCACCTTGCTGGCGTTCAACCGCTCGAGCATCGCCACCAGCATGCCCTCGTGGAACGAGGGCGGCATGAAGTCCCGCTTCATGGTGAAACGGCAGCACTGCGGCCCCGTCCACCGCACCGAGCGCTCGCCCGTCATCGACATGCGGTAGGTCAACGGCAGGTTGTTCACCAGCCGCTTCGGCTCGCCGCGCACCAGCACCTTCACCGTCCTGCCCGCCTCGGACTCCAGGAAGTCCGTGGCCACGCAGTGCCCCATCAACCACAGGGCGTGCTCCACGTCCGTGTGGCGCGCGGCCAGCTCCGGCATGGCCACCGACAGCATCTGCAGGTGCAACCGGATGGGGTAGTTGAAGAAGTCGAAGAAGCGCGACTGCCCACACGCGTTGGCGCTGCGCTTCTCCAGCGCCTCGTCCCCGAGCGACCGGATGGACTTCAGCACGCCCTGGAGGAACAGCCCGCGCGCGATGTCCTCCGAGCTGCACCAGCGCCATGCGCTGGCCCCAGAACGGACCACCCTCCCGGGGTGACACACTCCACGCCATCACCGCACTGCTCATTCCCCGGTCCCCCCTCGTCTCACTGCCAGCAGAAGTCGCATTCACTGTCGAGCCCTCCCGTCGGCCGCCCGCTCACCTTCACCTCACGCCCACCAAACAGGCCCAACGCCATCTCCACCACCCCCTCGTGAAAGGGGTGGGGCATGAAGTCACGCTTCAAGATGAACCGGCCGCTCCGGGCGCCCGTCCACTGCACCTCGTACCGCCCGAAGCTCACCGCCATGCGGTAGGCCACCGGCAACGAGTACCCCAACTGCCGGGGGCTGCCCGGCGTCAGCGACAACATCACCTTGCCCGCCCCCACCCGCAGGAAGCGGTGGGCCACCAGCCGCCCCAATTGACGCAGCGCTTCTTCCGAGTCCCCGTACTGCTCGGCCAGCACCGGCAGCGCCGTGCTCACCATCTGGCAATGCATCCGCACGGGATAGCTGAAGAAGTCCAGAAAGCGGGACTCTCCACACTCCTCGACGCAGCGCTTCACCAGCGAGCCGTCCCCCACCGAGCCCAGCACCTCCAACGTGCCGTTGAAGAGCATGCCGCGGATGGTGTCCTCCGAGGTCGCCAGACACATCCGCCGCTCCAATTCCTGCTCCCATGTGTCTGCCTTTGCCCACCTGGTGCGTGCGCTGCTGGTCACGGCCATGTGTGTCCCCCTTGGCAGGAATCAGCCCGGCTGAGGAATGGCTATCCTAATTGTTTCAGGACTTGCTGTCAGTAGGGGGAGTCACGATTGAGCCCCTTATTCCGTCCACCCCCGTTGTGGGATTGCACCAGCACCGCACCCCATATCCGTGTCTATGAAAGCTTTCAGCGCTGCAAAGCTTTTCACGTTTACGGTGGGATGGGATTCAAACAGCCCCGCCGGACTCAGCGCCCGCCGAGGAGCACGTGCTCGAAATCGGCGGGAAGGGAGGCGAAGTCGGAGGTGACCCAGTGGGCCCCGGCCTCGCGCAGCACCTCGGCGGGAGTCAGGGTGGTGACACCCACCGCGAGCATTCCCGCCGCGCGCGCCGCGTGGATGCCGTGCACGGCGTCCTCGAAGACGACACACCCGGAGGGCTCCACCCCGAGCGCCCGCGCGGCGGCGAGGAAGAGGTCCGGCGCCGGCTTGCCCCGCGTCACGTCCTCCGCGCCGATCACCTGGGAGAAGAAGGGGCGCAGGTGAAGCCCGTCCAGCACGAAGGCGCGGTTGGGGCGCGGCCCCGCCGAGGCCACCGCGAGCCCCAGCCCGGCGTCCCGCAGCCGCACGAGCAACTCGCGCGCGCCGCGCAGGGGCGCCAGGTGCGGCGCGTAGAGGGCGCGGTAGTGGGATTCCTTCTGCTCGGACAGGCGCGCCAGCTCCTCGGGAGGCACGGGCCGGCCGAGCAGCGCGGGAAATATCTCCTCGTTGCGCCGGCCGTTGAACTCCCGCTCGAAGCGCTCCGCGGGCGTCTCGAGGCCGAGGGAGCGGGACATGGCCACCCACGCCTGGATGTGGAAGCGCATGTTGTCCACCAGGGTGCCATCCAGGTCGAAGATGGCCGCGGAGAGCGCCACGCTCAGGCCTCCCAGGAGACGTCGTAGTCGCTCTCCAACAGGGAGAGTTGCTGGCCGAGCACCCGCGCGCCCCGGGCGTTGGCCTTCTTCAGCACGCCCAGCAACATCCCCTCCTGGAAGGAGCAGGGCATGAACTCGCGCCGCATGGTGAGCCGGCAGTTCGTGGGCCCCGTCCACACCACCAGGCGCACCCCGAAGCTCACCGAGGCCCGGTACATGGAAGGCATGTTGCCCACCAGACGGCGCGCGTCTCCCTTGGCCAGGAGCTGGAGCGCCAGGCCGGCCGTGGAGGCCAGGAAACACTCTGCGGCCCTGCCGCCGAGCTGCCGGAGCGCCTCGTCGATGCCGCCGTAACGGGCCTCCAGCATCCGTGCCGCGGTGAACACCATCCGCAGGTTCGCGCTGACGGGATAGGTGAAGAAATCCACGAGCTTGTCTTCCCCGCTCGCGTACAGGCACCGGAGCACCGCCTCCTCGTCTCCCAGGCTGCGCACCGCGTCCAACGTGGCCCGGAGGAACATGCCGCGCGCGGTGTCCGAGGGCGAGGCCATGGCCAGCCGCTGCGCCAGGTCCTCGTCGGAGCCCGGGGGAGCAGGCACCCACCAGCCCCGCTCATCGACCGTCTGCATGCATCCCCCCCCGCTTGTCGAGGTACCGAGCATGAGCACATTGTAACCCTTCCGACTCCATTCGTCAGGCTCCTCACCCTGTCTGTCATTGAGCCTGGATAAATACATTCCAGGTGTTTCGGGTTGAGACCGGGCCCCCCTTCCCCCGTCCCTCCGGCGGCCCTGCGCGCGCCGTGCGCATGCCCTCCCCGCGGCCGGTCCAAACATTGACAGGCGGACACCGCTCCCGCGGGTGGAGGAAATCATGGACGCCTGGCCGCGACTGCCGCTGGAGGCCTGGAAGGACACGCTCGCCACGCTCCACCGCTACACCCAGGTCATCGGCAAGGTGCGGCTCGAGCTGGCGCCGATGATGAACCATTGGTGGCAGGTGGCGCTGTACGTGGCGGCACGCGGGCTCACCACGTCGCCCATCCCCTCCGGGCAGGGCAGCTTCGAGGTGGACTTCGACTTCATCGCCCACGAGCTCCTCTTCCGCACCAGCGAGGGCGAGCAGCGGGTGCTCGCGCTGGAGGCCCGCCCGGTGGCCGAGTTCTACCGGGACGTGATGGCCACGCTGCGCTCGCTGGGCATCGAGGTGTCCATCAACGACACGCCCCAGGAGATTCCCGACGATTCCACCCGCTTCAGCGAGGACCGGCACCACGCCGCGTATGACCCCGAGTCCGTGCACCGCTGGTGGCGGGCGATGGTGCAGGCGGACAGCGTGCTCAAGGAGTTCCGGGCCCGCTTCACCGGCAAGTGCAGCCCGGTGCACTTCTTCTGGGGCAGCTTCGACCTGGCGGTGACGCGCTTCTCGGGCCGGCCCGCGCCAGAGCGGCCCGGCGCGGACCCCGTCACCCGGGAGGCCTACCGCGAGGAGGTCATCAGCGCCGGCTTCTGGCCCGGCACCGCGCAGCTCGGAGGCCCCGCCTTCTACTGCTACACCGTCCCGGAGCCCGCGGGCTTCTCCACCGCCCCCATCCACCCGCGCGCCGCCTGGTACGACGCCACCTTCAAGGAATACCTCCTGAAGTACGACGACGTGCGCGCGGCCTCCGACCCGAGGCGGATGCTGCTCGACTTCCTCCAGAGCACCTACGAGGCGGGCGCGGACCTCGCGGGCTGGGACCGGGAGCGGCTGGAGCGGCCCCTGACACGCGCCCGCGGCGCCTTCGTGCCCGAGCAGCCCGTCCCGGCGCCGTGACTCACGCGGAAGGTGGGGCCACCCCGGCCCCGCCACCGCCACCGCCCGCGTGGGGCTCGGACTGGCCGAGGAAGTCATCCAGCGCGCCCACGTCGATGGGCTTGCGGAACACGGCGTCCACCAGCGCGAGGTTGGCGCGGTTCTGCCCGCGCACGTCCATGCCCGTCACGATGGCCAGCAGCGCCTGCGGCGAGCGTTTGCGCAGCTCGCGCGCCACCTCCCAGCCCGACATGTCCGGCATCACCGCGTCCAGCAGGGCGGCATCGTAGCGGCGCTCGTCCCACATCTTCAGCGCCACGTCCCCGCTGTTGGCCACCTTCACGTCGTAGCCCTCCTCGCCGAGCACCTCCGCCATCATCCGCGCGTTGTCCGGATCGTCGTCCACCACCAGCACCCGGCGCGTCTGCTGGAAGCGCCGCGGGCCCGCCACCGCCTGGCTCTCCGCCGCCTGGGCCGCCTCCTCCTCGGAGCGCGCCAGCGGCAGCCGCACCACGAAGGCCGCACCCCCCTCGGGCAGGTTCTCCACCGTCAGCTCGCCGCCCCAGCGCTGCACCTGGTTGCGCGCCACCGCCAGCAACAGCGAGAGCTGCGGGGCTCCCGCGTCCCGGCTGAGCGGATCGAACATGCGCGTCATGTCCTCCGTCTCGTACGGCGTGCTGGAGTCCACCACCCGCAGCGTCACCCACCCATCCGCCTCCCGGCGCGTCTCCACCAGCACCCGCCCGCCCTCGTCGCTCAGGCGCTCGCGCTCGGCCAGCAGCAGGTTCACCACCAGCTCGCGGAAGAAGCCCGGGTCCGCCCGCACCGCTCCCGGCTCGCCCAGCCGCTGCTCCACCGTCACCGGGTGCTCGCGGCCCTCCAACTCCGGCCGCGCCAGCTCCAGCGCCTCGCGCACCGTCGCATCCACCTGCACGTCCGTGAGCTGCTCCTCGGTGCGCTGGACGTTGAACTCCTGCAGCCGCGCCACCAGCTCGCCCACCTGCCCCACTGTCTTGTCGAGCGCGTCCAGGTGCTCGGGTTTGAACTCGCGCCGCAGCAACGTAATCCGCAGGCGCAGCACGTTGAGGAAGTTGTTGAGCGCGTGCGCGGCGCCACTGGCCAGTTGCCCCAGGGCCTGGGTGCGCGTGCGCTGCAGCAGCCGTCCCTGCAGCCGGCGCACCGCGTCGTTGGCGCTCATCAGCGCCTTCGTCTTGGTGGCGGCCTCCGTCCGGTCGGTGAAGGTCTGGATGACCCCGGCCAGCTCGCCCTCCTCCTCCCACACGGGCGTGGCGCTCATCTCCAGGGTGGCCTCGCCCCCACCGGGCCGCTCCACCACCATCATCACGCCGCGCACCGGCCCGCGCTCCTTCAGCGCGCGCATGAAGGGCATGTCCACCACCTTGAAGGCCTCGCCGTTGGGCTGACGCGCACTCACCTGGGTGAGCACCACCGACAGCGGCGACTGCGAGCGCGAGCCCACCACGGCCCGCATGGGCACGCCGATCAGCCGGCTCACCGGCGGCGTGGCGAAGGACACCGTGCCATCCACCTCGGCCAGGAGGATGCCCACCTCCACGTGGTGCAGCACCGACTCCATCACCGCCGCCTCGCGGAAGCGCACCTCCTCCGTCCGCAGCACCCGCGCGAAGGAGGCCTGCGCCGAGGCGTGCGCCTCGCCCACCAGCTCCACGATGAAGGTGGCCACCTCCGGCTCCAGCCCCCCGTTGCGCCGGGCGTAGACGTAGATGAGCACCTCCTCCAGCGACTTGAACTCGCGCGCCAGGTCCTCCGCGTCGAAGCGCTGGTTGTACCGGCGGGCTCCGTGCGAACGCACGACCTCCGGCCAGAGGACCACGGCGTCCTTCCCTTGGTCCCTGAGCAGGCGGACGAGCTCGTCGATCAACCGACGCAGGGGCGCTCGCAGGTTGCGCCCGGAGATGTCCAGTTCATAGGTCTCGGCCCGGATGCGCTTGGACCACAGCCGCACCACGCGCTCCGCCTCTTCTTCCAGCAGTTGCAGCAGGGCGGCCACCGCATCCACGGGTGGCGGGGTGTCATGGAGGAAAGGGATGGCCATGGTTCCTCCGGGAGAGAGTGGGCACGGCGGCCCGGCACGGCCACCCGTGCGTCCGGGCTGCTCACCAGGGGAGACCAGAACGATGGCAAGCGACGGCAACGATCGCGAGAAGAACGAATACGAGGCCTTGCCCCTCTCGGATGCGTCCATGGCTCAGCTCTTCCGGGGTGAGCTCAGCCGCTCGGACACCTGGCGTTCACGCCTGGACAACACCACCAACTGGTCCATGACGACCACCGCCGCCGTCGTCTCCTTCGGCTTCTCCGCCAATGCCGCCCCGGTCGTCTTCCTGGTGGGTATCGGCATGGTGCTCTCCTTCCTCTTCATCGAGGCGCGCCGCTACCGCTACTACGATCTGTGGATCCGCCGGGTCCGGCTGCTGGAGGACGGCTACTGGGTGCCCATGCTGCGCCGCGAGCCGGTGGACCCGGACGCCCTGCGCGAGCTGGCGGGCCTCATGGAGCGGCCGCAGATCCAGCTCTCGCTCTTCTCCGCCATCTCCACCCGCCTCAACCGCGCCTACGGGCCCATCCTGCTGGTGCTGACGACCTCCTGGTTCGTCAAGGTGTACAGCCAGCCCTGGCCAGCCCGGAACTTCGCCGAGTTCGTGGAGCGCGCGCACATCGGCCCCATCCACGGCGGGTTCGTGATGGCGTTCTTCTTCTTGATGGTGCTCGTCTTCGCCTACCTCTTCGTGGCCTCCTTCTTCACCAAGGCCCCGCTGGGAGAGCTGCGCACCCGACCCCGAGGACGCCGCGCCGCGTTGTGGGAGTCCTTCTACCGGCCCTACGCCACGCTCGCCCCGCGCCGCCGGAGCAGCCGCAGGACCCCGGTCCGGCCCCCGGAGCCTCCGTCCGAGCCTCCCATCCAGACTCCACCCACGCATTAGAGCGGCTGCGGCCGGAGTGTTTTCCTCCTTCCGGGGCCTCGCCTTTTGTGCTTGAAGCCGAGGCCATGGCGAATACGCGTACGGTCACGGTCATCAATGGCGACGGCATCGGCCCCGAAGTGATGGCGGCCACCATCCGCGTCCTCGAGGCGCTCAAGGCTCCGCTCGAGTTCGAGTTCAAGGACGCGGGAGCCGAGGTCATCGCCAAGTACGGCACCAACCTGCCCCACGAGACGGTGGAGGCGGTGCTGCGCAGCGGCGTGGCGCTCAAGGGCCCCACGGGCACGGTGGTGGGCGGCGGCATGGCGTCGGCCAACGTGGGCCTGCGCAAGCGCCTGGACCTGTACTCCTCGCTGCGGCCCGTCAAGAGCGTGCCCGGCGTGAAGACGCGCTACGACAACGTGGACCTGGTGGTGGTGCGCGAGAACACCGAGTCGCTCTACGCGGGCCTCGAGCACATCATCGTCCCGGGCGTGGTGGAGTCGCTGAAGATCATCACCGAGAAGGCCTCCACGCGGATTGCCCGCTTCGCCTTCGAGTACGCCAAGAGGCACGGGCGCAAGAAGGTGACGAGCGTCCACAAGGCCAACATCATGAAGCTGTCGGACGGCCTCTTCCTCGACTGCACCCGCAAGGTGGGCCGGGAGTTCCCGGAGATCCAGTACGAGGAGGTCATCGTCGACAACATGTGCATGCAGCTCGTGAAGGATCCGACGCGCTACGACGTGCTGGTGATGGAGAACCTGTACGGGGACATCCTCAGCGACCTGTGCGCGGGTCTGGTGGGCGGCCTGGGCCTGGTGCCGGGCGCCAACATCGGCGAGCGCACGGCGATGTTCGAGGCGGTGCACGGCACGGCGCCGGACATCGCGGGCAAGGGCCTGGCCAACCCCACCGCGCTGATGATGTCGGCGGTGATGATGCTGGACTGGCTGGACATGCGGGACGAGGCGCGCAAGTTCGAGAGCGCGCTGGGCAAGGTGCACGGCGAGGGCAAGGTGCGCACGGGCGACCTGGCCGGCAGCGCCACCACGCGCGAGTTCACCGACGCGGTCATCGCGGCGCTGTAGTCCGCGCCACCGCAACAGCCGGAGGAGTCCACTCCTCCCTCAGCCCACGGTGACACGGCGCACGCCGCGGGCCTCCAGGAGCGCGGGGAGGCGCTCGCGCTGGTCGCCCTGCAGCACCAGGGTGTCCTCCTCCACGGTGCCGCCGCAGCCCAGGCCGCCCTTGAGGGCCTTGAGCCACTTCTCCAGCTCGGCGGCGGGCAGTCCGAGCTGCTCCACCACCGTCACCTCCTTGCCACCGCGCCCCTTGCGCTCCATGCGCACCACGGCGCGCGCGGGGCCCTTGGCCTCCTTGGCCCCTTCGGCCTTCACGGGCGCGGGAGCCGGCCCCGCGGGCAGCTCCTCGCGCTTGAGGCCGAGCGAGGCGAAGGGGTTGTGGAAGGGCGCCGCCGGAGCGGACGCCTCGGGCTTCTTGTCGCGCTTGCCCATGGCGTCCGTCCGCTCAGTGGGGGTGATCGTGGGCCTGCGCCGCCTGCGGATTCGGCGCGGGCAGCACCTGGAAGGCGGCGGCGTCGCCATTCCCGTCCGCCATGATGAGGGCGTAGAGGAAGGACGGGATGGCCTGCGCCTCGCGGCCGTTGATGACCACCAGCGGCGTGCCGTGCAGATCATGCTGCAGGGCGTACGCGATGTCCTCGGCCAGCTTCTTCTCCGTCTCGGCGCTGGCGACGCACGCCTCGAGCTGCGAGCGCGCGACGGAGCCGGAGGAGAGGATGCTCAGCACGTTCTCCCGGTTGAGCGTGGCCTGGGCGGCGAAGAGCTTCTCGCGCAGCTCCCAGTAGTCGGGGGCGTCCTCGATGCAGATCTGCGCCTTGGCGGCCACGCAGCGGGTGCCGGTGCCATCGGTGGCACGCGGGGGCATGCTGCTGTTGCACTGGACGTCGAGCGGGAACTGGCGCGCCTCCAGCGACAGCTTGCCCTCGGGCAGCCGCTTCTTCATGAGGGCGAGCACCTCGACCAGGCTCTTGCAGTGGGGGCAGCGGCTGTCCGTCCACTCCACCATCTTCACCGGCGCGTTCTCCGGGCCGTAGCGGCGGCGCGTGGCCGACAGGGCCGGCAGCGGCGTGTCCATGCGGTAGCGGGCGAGCGCGTTGGAGACGGCCTGCTGCTCCGCCATGGGCAGGCTGAGCAGGTAGGCCTCCAGCGAGCCGGGAGCGGCGCTGGAGGTCATGGTGGAGACCTTCTCCACGGCGGCGGTGGCCTTGGGCGTCTGCATGCCGGGCATCAGCATCGCCACGTAGGCGGCCACGGCGAAGCCGCCCGTCCACTGGAGGGCACGGCCCCACTCCCCCGTGCGCGGCAGCACGGGGCCGGGCAGGCCCTTCCAGGCCACGGCGGCGAAGGTGAGCGTGAGGGCATAGGTGCCCAGACACGTGGGGCACAGCGCCCCGGCGCTCGCGCTGGCGAGGCCGAAGACGAGGCTGGCCGCCACACCGGCCGCGGCCGTCAGGCGCAGGCCGTTGACGGCGGGGCGCACGTCGTGCCGGTTGTTGCGCCACACCAGGAAGAGCGCCGAGAGCGCCACGGCGACGATGGCCCACACGAGGCCGAGCGCGGCCACGGGCATGCGCGCCAGCTCGTGCACGCCGCTGGCGAAGGCGGAGTTCCACACCGTCTCGCAGTTGATCTTCTCGGAGAGACCGCAGGCGGTGGTGCCACCGCCGCGCAGGGTGAGGAGCTCCTTCCACTGGTAGATGGAGAGCGCGGCCTCGGCGAGGCCCAGGCCCAGCAGCGCCGCGGCGCCGCGTACGGGGACAGGAGGGGGCGGATTGGCCTTCTTGCTCATGCGTGCTCCGGAGGGGGGGTCATCAGGACGAGGAGGCGGGCATTACCAGGGCCGTCATTGGTGACGCCATGGTCAACGCCCGCGGGGGCGAAAAGGGCGGCGCCGGGGCCATGGGAGGCCTCGTCCGCGCCGATGCGGAAGCGGCACTGCCCCTCGAGGACGAGGTACACCTTGTCCGAGGTGGCGTGCCGGTGGGGCTTCTGGCTCTGGCCGGGCGTGAGGCAGTACACGTCCAGGAAGAAGCGTTCGGACTTGAAGAGGTTGTGCTTCTGGAGCTTCTCGGCCGAGAAGCCCAGGAAGTCCGACAGGTGTCTCACATCCATCGTGGCATTCACTCCGGGGCCTCTATATAGCGACGGTCATGGAACCGCTGTCTCTGCATTTTCTTCATGAGCAGGCAGGAGCCCATTTCCTGGAGGTCAACGGCCGCGAGGCAGTGGCCGACTACGGGGATGTGGAAGCCGAGTACCGGGCGGCCCGGCAAGCGGTGGCCCTCCATGATGCCACCTATCGGGAAGCGCTGCGGATAACCGGCGAGGACCGCGTGAGCTTCCTGCACGGGATGGTGACCCAGGACGTGAAGGGCCTGGCGGCCGGGGCAGCCACCTACGCGGCGATGATCACCGTGAAGGGCGCCATGGTGGCCGATGCCCGGCTCGTCCGGCGCGAGGCCGATCTCCTGCTGGACCTGGAGCCCGGGATGGGAGCCAAGGTCCAGGAATTCTTGGGGAAATTCCTCATCTCCGAGGACGCCGAGCTGCTCGACGCCACGGGCGAGCTGGGGGTGCTGCGGCTGATGGGACCCCGGACGGCCGACCTGCTGGGCGCCGTGTCGGGCGGTCCCTTCGCCGCCCTGCCACCGGACGCCACCCGGGCCGTCACCCTGGCGGGCCAGGAGGTGCTGGCGGTGGGCCGCGCCGGGCAGGAGCCGGGGGTGGACCTGCTGGTTCCCCGGGCAGGGCTGGAGGCGGTGTGGAAGGGGCTGGTGGGAGCGGGTGGGCCCTTCGGGCTGAAGCCGCTGGGCTGGCGGGCGCAGGAGGCGCTGCGAGTGGAGGCGGGGGTGCCGCGCTACGGCCAGGACATGGTGGACACCACCATTCCCCTGGAGGCGAACCTCACGAACGCCATCTCGTACAACAAGGGGTGCTACATCGGGCAGGAGGTCATCGCGCGAGCCACCTTCCGGGGACACATGAACCGGAAGCTGGCGGGCCTGCTGCTGGGAGCCACCGAGGCAGCCCCGGGCACCGAGCTGAAGAAGGACGGCAAGAAGGTGGGCTGGGTGACGAGCGTGGTGCGCTCGCCACTGAAGGGCCAGACGGTGGCCCTGGGGTACGTGCACCGGGACCACCTGGAGCCGGGAACGGTGCTGGCGGTGGGAGACGGCCCGGCGGAAGCCACCGTGGCCGCCCTGCCCTTCACCTGATCCCCGCGCATGGACGGGCGCCTCAATCCTCGCAGACGAAGCCGGTGATGCACGTCACCGATTCGTTCGCGGCGCCGACGTCGTTGAGCCTGCACTCCACGCCCTGATAGCCAACGAGGCGGCACAACTCCTGGCAGGCGGTGCCCGACGGAGGCGGCTTGTTGTCGGCCCCCCGGAGATTCGCCAGGAGGAACGTCTCCTCATAGTTGGAGTTCCTGTCCTCGCAATTGTCGGCCGAGGTGTCGCAGCCGGACAGGGCGAGGCAGGGCACGGCGAGCAGCAGACAGGTGAAACGGCGGAGCGTCCTGCGGGACATGAGCACCTCACATGGGCACGGCAATCCGCCGGCCTCTGGGCGCGTGGGAGCCTGTCACGGCGATCCACCTCCCGGTATGCGCCTCGAACGCGACTGTCCGCGGGCGGTAACAGCCCACCTCCCGCCGCGCTCCGGACGTCCACTTCGATTCCCGGCCTCACTCGTTAAGCCATATAAACCCGGTATTCCATTTTATTGGATTCCGAGAGAGGATGGCGCTTCCGGACCTGGTTCCGAGCGGCTTTCGCGGTGAATGGCCACCGCCGAGATGAAGGAGCGGACACGATGCGTTCGAGGGTAGGCGGTAGCGTTCTGCGGGCACTGGCCGTGGGTTTCTGCTCTCTGGTGGCCACGGGGTGCGAGCCCTTCGCGGAGCACGACAGCGGCGAGGTGGAGGTGGGTGCCATCCGCTCGGGGGTCAGCGTCGCGTCGGGCACGGTGGGAGGCAAACCGGTCTGGGCGCACTTCAGCAACCCGCCCGCGTTCGCTGGCCGGGACTACACCATCACCGAGGAGCTGAAGCGGCTCATCAACGCCACGCCCGCGGGCGGCAGCATCCGGGGCACCATCCACTCCATCAGCATCGACGGCGTGGCGGATGCGCTCCTGGCGGCACAGACGCGGGGCGTCGCGGTGTACGTCGTGCTGGACGGCAAGAACGCGAGCTCCGCGGACCCGGCGGTGGCCACCATCAAGAAGCTCACCCACCACCGGTTCTGCACCAACACGAGTGGCGGTGGCGGCTGCATCGGTACGAGCGCCGCCGGCAACATGCACACGAAGATGTTCACGTTCAGCCAGAGCACGGACCCCAATGGGGTGGCCCGCCCGTACG
The DNA here is from genome assembly GCF_049060025.1 of Archangium gephyra. Taxonomy (GTDB): domain Bacteria; phylum Myxococcota; class Myxococcia; order Myxococcales; family Myxococcaceae; genus Archangium; species Archangium gephyra_A. The sequence goes on along the minus strand of NZ_JBMEQQ010000002.1, from coordinate 8,581,140 downwards.
TGGTGTGGTTCGGCTCGTCGAACCTGACCTATGCGAGCGGCCCGGATGCGTTCAACAACACCATCACCATCTACGACGCCGTGACGCTGTACGACGGCTTCAACGCCAACTTCTCGGACATGTGGAACCGGCGGCACTACTCCGGCAATGACTACTACGACTCCGCCAGCGGCCGCGGCTACTACCTGGCCAACCCGGCGGACGCCTACGCCTCGCCCGAGGGCGTGAACCAGACGGACACGATCGTCACCCGCCTCAACGATGTGACGCCCGACGCGAACTGCCGGCTGCGCATCGGCATGTCATTCGTCACCACCGGGCGCCCGGAGCTCCTCGCGCAGGTGAAGCGCTACCGGGCGGGAGGCTGCGCCGTCTGGATGGTGGTGGGTGGGAACTCGACCGACGGCATCAGCATGCCGCAGTCGGTCTACAACGAGCTGCTGGGCGCCGGCGTCAACATCCGCAGGAAGGACAAGGTCCACGACAAGTTCTTCCTGGTCTACGGCAAGTACGGCACCAGCTACGCCTACCGGGTCTACAGCGGCTCGCAGAACTGGTCGCAGGACGCGCTCAACGAGAACGAGGAGATCTTCGTCAAGATGGCGCCCGAGACGGGCACGGTGCACCCGCTCTACGACGGGTTCTACAACCACTTCAACGACGCCTATAACAGCGGCGTCACGTGCACCAAGGCCAACTTCCCCTGCCGGTAGCGGGCATGCGCTGACACCCGCGGCCATCAATTCCCCCCGCAGCCATTTCCCCCGCGGCCATTTCCCCTCTCCCTCCGGGAGAGGGACGGGGTGAGGGTGTCGGGTGAACCCGGGTTGAACCCCCTGCCCCCACTGCGGGCCACGGATTGAAGAACGGGCCCGGGCACCCTCACCCTGACCCTCTCCCGAGGGGAGAGGGGACAGAGGGCACAGAGGGGCTTAGATGCGCCCTTCCGACTTCTGCTGGCGCTCGATGCTCTCGAACAGGGCGCGGAAGTTGCCGCCGCCGAAGCCCTGGTCTCCCTTGCGCTGGATGATCTCGTAGAAGAACGGGCCGGCGTGCGGGTCCTTGTAGAGCGCCGCCGCGTCCTTCATGAAGATCTGCAGCAGGTAGCTGTGCTCGCCCCCGCCGTCCACGAGCACCTCCAGGTCGCGCAGCACCTGGATGTCCTCGTCGATCTTCTTGATGCCCAGGTCCTGGATGCGCTGGGGCAGCGCGTCGTAGTACGTGCCCGGGGTGGGCATGAAGGAGATGCCCGCCTTCTCGCGCATCTCCTTCACCGCGGTGAGGATGTCCTTCACCACCAGGGCCAGGTGCTGCACCCCGTCCCCCTTGTGGTCCTCGTTGAAGATGTTGATCTGCGAGGCCTTGAAGAAGGGCCGCAGCGGCTCGTTGTTGGCGAACTTCACCCGGCTCACCGGGTCCCACATCACCTCGGAGCGCAGCCCCGAGCCGTGCGCGCGCTTCTGCTGCGCGGCCACGTCGTCGGTGTGGAATTGAATCTCCCAGAACTTCTCGAAGCCCATCACGTGCTCCATCCACAGGAGCATGGGCTTCATGGTCTGGAAGTTGGACGTGATGTGGTCGATGTGCGTGAAGCCGTAGCGGTTGCTGCCGCCACGCGGCTTCTCGTGCTGCACGAAGCCCGGGAAGAGGGCCTTGTAGCCATCGCGCTGGATGAAGCGGAAGGTGGTGTCACCGAAGGGCGTGGTGATGGAGAACTGCGCCAGCTTGCCGCCCTTCTCGTCGGTGTGGCGCTGGATGTCGGTGATGAAGGTGGCACCGCGCTGCTCCAGCAGGCGGTACGTCTTCTCGATGTCCTCCACCTGGTAGTTGAGCGTGCCCACCCCGTCCGGGTGCTTGCGCAGGAAGCGCCAGGCACGGCCGCCCTCGCCCACCGGCTGGCTCACCACCAGCACGACGTTGCCCGCCTGGAAGACGGCCGACTTCTGCCTGCCCTCCTTCTCCAGCTCCGGCGAGGACACGCCCTGCTCGGCGAAATCCAGGCCCTCCACGTAGAAGCGGCGGCTGCGCTCCAGGTCGTGCACGTACCAGTGCACGCTCTCCAGCCCCTTGATACCCAGCGACTCGAGCTTCGCCATTCGTCGACTCCCTCCGTTCAAGCCGGCACCGCGTCGGGCTGCCGGTCCGCATGTGCCGCCTGGAAGGCGGGAAGGTTGGCGCACGCCGCTTCGATGCGGGTGAGCAGTGCGTACCGCTCCAGGTCTACCCCGAAACGCCGCGCCCCGTAGAGTTGGGGCACCAGACAGATGTCGGCGAACGACACTGCCTCGCCCAGGCAGTACGTGCCCGCCGTCTCCTGCACGGCCGCCTGGAAGGCCGTCAGGCCCCGGTCAATCCAATAGGCGCTCCAGGCCTTGTCGTCCGCCTTCAGCTCCCCCTTGATGCGCTGCATCACCGACAGGTTCTGCAGCGGTTGAATCCCCGAGTTCACCATCTCGGACAACATCCGGCAGCGGGCCCGGAGGAAAGGATCGCCCGGTAGCAGGGCGGGCGAGGGGTAGCGCTCCTCCAGGTACTCGAGGATGGCCATCGACTGGCCCAGGTGGTGCACCTTGCCGCCCTCGCGGAGCTCCAGCGTGGGCACCGTCCGCATGGGGTTGATGGCGCGGTAGGCCTCCGAGTGCTGCTCGCCCCCGTCCTTCACCAGGTGCACGGGCACGTACTCGTAGAACAGGCCCTTGAGGTTGAGCGCGATGCGCACCCGCCAGGAGCACGACGAGCGCCAGTATCCGTAGAGCTTCATGGCTTCACCACCTTCTGGGAAATACGTCCGAAGAGGCTCTGGCCTTCCGGACCGAACATCTCCACCTCGATGGTGTCCCCCACCTTCATGAAGGGCGTCTGGGGGGAGCCCGTCTCGATGGTTTCGATCATCCGGCGCTCGGCGAGGCAGGAGATGCCGCGGGCACGCTCCTCGTTGGACACGGTGCCGCTGCCGAGGATGGTGCCGGCGGTGAAGGCGCGCGTCTTGGAGATGTGCTGGAGCAGGTCGAAGAAGGAGAAGTGCATCTCCGGGCCGGCGTCCGTGTCCCCCACCACCTGGCCATTGAGGGTGGAGCGCAGGCGCAGGTGCACGCGGCCGTCCTTCCACGCGGGGCCGAGCTCGTCCGGGGTGAGCGCGAAGGGACTGAAGGAGCTGGAGGGCTTGCCCTGGAAGAAGCCGAAGCCCTTGGCCAGCTCGTTGGGGATGAGGTTGCGCAGGGTGACGTCGTTGCAGAGCATCACCAGCTTCACGTGCTTCTCCGCGTCCTTCGCCTGGGTGCCCAGGGGCACGTCGCCGAGGATGACGGCCACCTCGGACTCGAAGTCCATGCCCCAGGCCTCGTCCACCAGGGGAATGTCCTGCGTGGGCGCGAGGAAGGTGCCCGAGCCGCCCTGGTACACGAGCGGATCCGTCTTCAGCGTGGGCGGGGGCTCGGCGTTGCGCGCCTTGCGCACGAGGATGACGTGGTTGAGGTAGGCGCTGCCATCCACCCACTCGTAGGCACGGGGCAGCGGCGAGAGCAGGGCACTCACGTCCAGGGGGCGGCTCTGCACGCGGCCGGCCTCGAGTTCCTCGGCCAGGGCGCGCAGCCGGGGCTCCAGCTCGTCCCACTGGTCGAGCGCGGCCTGGAGCGTGAGAGCCACGTTGGTGGCGAACGCGTAGGCGGAGTTGTCGCGCTTGACGACGATGAGCCGTCCATCGCGGGTTCCGTCATTGAGGGTGGCGAGCTTCACGCGTCGGACTCCAGGTGGCCGAGGGGAAGAAGCGAGGCGGGCCGGCGCCTTGGCCCCGCGCTTTTCGGTGCCGGAGCAGGGGGTGTCAAGCGAAGGCTGCCCCGCACCGCGTCATGCCGGGGCCCCCACCCCGAGTAAAGGTTGGCTACTCAGCCCCTACCCGGAGTCCCGTTTTCTCGACCCGGCGGGTGGTACCGGTAAGCTGTCACTCCAGCCATGCCCTCGAACAAGACCGAGCTCGCCGCCCGCATCGCCCTCACCCGGCCCACCGACTCCGTGCGGGGGCTGTTCTTCCGGGTGGTGTTCGACCTCATCGAGCGCAAGGGAGGCGCTCAGGCGCTGCGCCAGGTGCGTACCGGGGCGCTCGCCAAGGACATCGCGGACCTCCGCACCTACCCCGCCTCGGACTACCTCACCATGCTCTACGGCGCGGCGGACGTGCTCGAGCAGCAGCTCGGCGGCGAGAACACCGTCTTCAACGCCTGTGGCAGGGCGTGCGTGCAGAACTTCTCCAAGGGCCCGGGCCAAGTCGTCTTCGGCATCCTCGGCAAGGGAGACCCGCAGCGGCTCTTCGCCCAGACGCGGGTGGCCTTCAGCACCGTGGTGACGTACGGCAAGCGCGAGCACCGCGCCGCGGGGCCCAAGGCGTGCATACTCAGCTACCGCGGCGACATGCAGCCGCCGGCCTACCACGTGGGCATCTTCGAGGGTGCGCTGGAAGCCCTGGGCTTCAAGGGCTTCGTGAGTGCCCACACGCTCGGCCTCGACTCGGTGGACTACGAAATCTCCTGGGAGTGAGGCTCACTCCAGGCAGGTGAGCGTCAGCTCCATCACGCCCACCAGGCGCTCCCCCACCGAGGCCCAGCAGTAGAAGCGGTGGTCCTTGCCCTCCACGCCGTGGAGGTGGGAGCCGAACGTCACCGACTCGCCGGCATAGGCCAGGCTGTCGGCGCGCACCTCGCCGTGCTTCACCAGGTAGCGCGCGGACGGGTTGCCCACCAGCTCGCGCAACAGCGAGCCCGCCAGCCCGGACAGGCCGCTCATCACCACCGCCACCGGCATCACCGGGTGCAGCGCGAAGTGGCCCTTGCACAGCTCCGCGCTCACCGGGCCCAGGGTGGCCTTCAGGCAGTCCCCGTCGCGCACGTAGCCATGGAGCGGCGGCGGCTCGCGGTGGGGGTTCGTCCGCAGGGCGGCGAAGTCCGCGGACGTGTTGCGCGGACCGCGCTCGGCCCGGGGCTCGCGGCGCATGTCCTGGCGTGCCCCCTGGAAGAGGCGCAGGAAGGCCGCCGCGGACAGCACGTTGTAGTCCACCTCCAGCGAGAAGAGCGCCTGGCCCCGCTCGTCCGTCAGCCGCGTGTGCGCCGTCGCGGTGCGCTTCTCCCGGAACTCCGCCCGCGCCGTCCCGAGCAGCAGCCCGGTGGCCCGGGGCAGCGGGCCCGCGTGGAGCCGCTCCAGCCGCGCGCGCCGCGCCAGGTAGTAGTGCTGCCCCTCCTTGGGGTTCACCTGCGCCGCCGCACACGAGCCGAGAATGGCCAGGTGCCTGCCCACCTCCGCGGCGTTGATGGGCGAGGCCTCGCCGCCCGTCTCCTGCTCCACCGGCACCCGCGCCGTCAGCTTGCCCTCTCCCGCCACCCGCACCTCGCTCAGCGCGAAGTACGGGTCCCTCACGCAGATGCGCGCGAACAGCTCCGGCCGGCTCAGCTCCTCGCCCAGCCGCGGCTCCTCCTGGACGACAGGGGCCCGGTCTCCCCAAAGGGTGGTCAGGGCCGGCGTGGCCAGGGCCGTGATGGCCGAGGAGGAGGATCGCGCCGACCGGGGGGGGACGGCCACGAACGACTGCAGTGCGTTACCCATGCGTCTTCCCTCGTGTTGGAGCCTCCAGGGGGCGAGAGGACTCTTGGGACACAGAGAGGTGTCGGTTCCGACACACCATGGGTGCACCCTAACCCACTCCCCTTCGGTCAGGTAGGGGGAAACTTTCCTGTGACTGCGAATCTCGTTGTAGTCCACACAGCAGGTCGGGAAAGCTGCTGGGTTCTCGGAGCTTTCCCGACCTGGTGTCACATGCCGGACATCACGGCAGGGAGATGCCGGCGCTCACGCGGATGCCGAAGCCGCACGAGGCGGTGTTGCCGGAGCTGTCCGTGGCGGTGCAGGTGACATTCGTCAGCCCCAGCAGGAAGAGCGAGCCGGAGGGGCGCGAGCAGGTGACGGTGGCCGGGCCGCAGTTGTCGCGGGCCGAGACGGCGTAACGCACGGAGACCCCGAGGCTGCCGAGGCTCAGTCTGGCGTCCACGGACAGGGGGCAGGTGATGGTGGGCTTCGCCGAGTCCACCACGGTGACGATGCCCACGCACTGCGCGCTCGCCTCGCCGTCGAAGGCCGTCAACGTGACGGGGTGGCTGCCCGGCCCGAAGGACGCATCCGGAGACTGCGACACGGAGAGCGGTGCCGGGCCGTTGTCCGGGTCATGGCTGCCGTTGTCCACGCTGGCGCGGCCCTGGCACGAGGCATCCGCGGGGACGGTGACGTCACGGCAGAGGGCCACCGGCGGCAGGTTGCCCACGGGCGCCTCGCACGTGAGGTCCACCGTGGCGGAGGCGGTGTTGTTGTCCTCGCGGCACTCGGTGTCGCGGCCCGTGCCCGTGCCATCGTCGTCCACGCGGGCGAAGAGCTCGGCGGTGCCGGAGCCCGGGGAGGTCACGAAGAGCGAGACGAGGACGTCCGCGCCCGCGGGCAGCGCCTCGGCGAGCCGGGCCACGCCGAGCAGCGTGCCGCCCGAAGCCGGGTCACCCGAGTAGAAGGCCACCTTCACGCCCGCCGCCGCCACGGCCTGCCCCTCGTTGCGCACGCGCGCGGAGAGCCCGAGCGTGCCCTCGCCGTCACACGTGGCGGACACCTCGGACACGGTGAGGTCCGCGGCGGAGAAGGGGCCGGGGCCCTCGCCGAAGTAGTTGGCCACGTTGGCGTGGAAGGCGTTGAGCTTCGGGTGCAGCCAGTGGCTCGCCGGGCGCGCCGGGATGGTGCCGTCGTCGTTGACGTTCGTCACCGCGTAGGCGTGCTGGTTCCAGATGCGCCGCGTGCCGGCCCAGTCCTCCTCCCGGTCGTGGAACACGCGCAGGCCGTGGGTGCCGCCCGGCGACGCATGGTTGTTGGAGACCACCACGAGGTCCGCCGCATGGTCCCCATCCACGTCCGCGATGACGGGGTTCTCGTGCGTGGTGGACGAGCTGTTGGGAATCTCCCAGCGCACCGCGCCGGTGGCGGCGTCGTAGATGCGCAGCGCCAGCTCGTCGGCGAAGACGACCTCGAGCCGGCCATCGCCCTCGAAATCGAAGGTGGTGGAGCCGGTGCGGCCGGAGCTGTAGTCCTGGATGGGGCTGGACCACTTGACGCTCCCATCGGCCTCGAAGACGGAGTAGGCCCACTCCCCGGGCAGGCCGATCTCCAGCTGGCCGTCCCCATCGAAGTCCGCGATGTTGGGCGAGCCGCCATGGCCCCCGCCGGGGACGTCGACGCTCCACACCAGCGAGCAGTCGTCATCGAGCAGGCTCACCTTGCCGTGGCCCGCCACCACGACCTCACCGGCCGCGTCGCCGTCGAAGTTGGCCACCCCGGCGAAGCCGTGGGGAATCTCCGTGTTGACGCACTTGAGCGTGCCGTCGGCCCGGTAGATGGCCCGGTCGTTGATGACCTCCTGAATCCCGTCCTGGTCGATGTCCGCCGCGAAGGACACGGGGCCCGTGTACAGGGCACCGCCCATGCCATCCGAGCCCACCCACTTCAGCTCGCCGGTGTGGCTGTAGACGCGGTTGCCGTCGAGGATCTCCACGGTGCCGTCGCCGTCCAGGTCCGCCAGCGAGGGGCCGCCCCACTCGTTGTAATCGTACGCGCCCTCGGCCGAGCGGAACTTGAAGGTGCCATCGTTCTCGAAGCAGAGAATGCCGCGGCCGTTCTCGGGAATGCCGCAGAGCTCCACCAGACCGTCACCGTCGATGTCTCCCGCGGCGAGGCTCGCGGCGGGCTTCACCCGGGCCTCGGGGTCGGTCACGCTCCACAGCTCGCGCCCGTCATCCCCGCTGACGGCCCGGAGCACCCCGTCCACGCTGTAGTGGGCTCCCGCGAAGGTGCTGAAGACGATGTCCGGAACGCGGTCCCCGTTCACGTCCACCACCACGGGCGTCATCATCACTTGATTGTGCCCGGGCATGACCTCGCTGCCCGTCCACGCCCACTGCAGCTCCGGCTCGAAACCACCCGTGGCGGGCGGCCGCACCTCGCAGCGCTCCGAGAGGTGACCCTCGCCCCGCGTCTTGGGGTCGTCCTTCGAGTCCGTGGTGCCGCACGCCCCCGCCCCGGACAGCACGCCCAGCGCGATGAACAGCCGTCCACACCGGAACCTCGTTCCACCCACACGGCCCTGCATGCCGCCTCGCGTCTTCATGTCGCGTCTTCCTCCACTCGAGACCCGAAACCCCCATGCCTGGTGGGGGCTCCTGGACTGGAATTGAGGGGAAGACCGGGGAGTGGATCTTCGAGTGCTCACTTCTTCCCGGGCAACCGCAGCCAGACGCCCCGGAAGCGCTTCTTCGCCGCCTCCGGCAGCCGCTTGCACTCGACGCCGTCGATCAAGCTGCTCCCGTCATCGCTGAGGACGAGGATCTCCTCCTTGTCCTCGAACGTGACGAAGGCCTCGGGGTTGAGGCCGGTGAAGTCGGCGCCCGCCACCGCCTTGGGCTCTCCGGACCCGCCATCCCAGGAGAACAGGCGCGAGCCTCCGTGACCGGAGATGGGACCTCCGATGAAGAGGTACTGCCCCCGCCACCAGGAGATGGCTCGAATCCCCAACCCACCGAGGTCCAGCAGCCGCGCGGGCCCCAGACGCGCCCTCTTCCCCTGCAGCAGCTCCGTGGGATTCAAGAGCACGACGGTGAGGGCCTTGCCCTGGGGAATCGGATTGCGGAAGCCGATCAGGATGGACGTCCCGTCCTCCATCGCCGTCATGCCCTCGATGTTGAGGCCGCCCTCCTCCTTGGGCGCGCGCGTGGCGGCCGGGGACAGGCCGAACCCCTTGAGCTGCGGGGCCGCGAGGAGGTCATCGAGCAGCCACGTGTAGGGCTTTCCCTCGAGCCGGGTCGTCCCATCCTCCAGGGTGCGGGTCGCGAAGAAGCGGAAGCGGTTGGCGTCCAGCTTTCCGGAGCTCTTGCGTCCATGGGAGGTCAGCCAGAAGGAGAACGGGGGAGCTCCGTCGCGGCCTCGATGTCCGTCTCGGGAGCCCGCTTCTTTCCCGCGGGAAGCGCCAGCGCCGCGGACAGGTCGGAGGTCCTGACCGGGCCCCCTCCGCTCTTGCCATCGTAGACGCGGATGACGTTGTCCTCGTCATCCGCGACGGTGAACATCCACGGGCCCTGCACCACGGCGCCCGACGCGTCACACGCGCCCTCGAAGGTCACGGTCTTCATGGCCGGGGCCGGAGGGGGTTGCGTGTTCTGGGGAGAGGAGCCCAGGAGGGCGGTCACGACCCATGCGGTCTTGAACATGCCGCGAATCATAAACAGCCGGGCCTCTGCCCGGACCCGCCCGTGTCCGCTCGGAAATATTTCGTCATCCCACCGAAGCACTCCGTTAACAACTGGTGGGCATCTTCCAGGATGCGACCCGGGAGCAAGCGTCCAGCCTTTCCGTACCCCTCCAATTGCGCCCGGGTCGTATCTTCTAGCGCTGAGCCTCTTGGGGCGGACGGCACAGCGGGAGGAGAGAGACGCGCATGGACCCGACGACACACTCCACCACGGACGAAGGAACCATCCAGGTGTTGCTGGTGGAGGACGACGAGCGCCTGGCCCGGCTCACCAGCCGCTACCTGCAGGAGCACGGCATCATCGTCACCGTCGCCCGCACCGGCCCCGAGGGACTGGCGGAGGCGAGCCGCCATGCCTACGACGTGCTCCTGTTGGATCTCATGCTCCCCGGGCGGGATGGGATGGAGGTGTGCCGCGAGCTGCGCACGCGCAGTGATGTCCCCATCATCATGGTGACGGCGCGCGGGGAGGAGGCCGACCGGGTGCTCGGCCTGGAGTCGGGCGCGGACGACTACCTCGCCAAGCCCTACTCCTCGCGAGAGCTGCTCGCGCGCATCCGCGCCCAGGTGCGCCGGGCCCGCGGGCGCACCGGTCCCTCCTCGCAGCCCATCCAGGCGGGCAAGCTGTCGATGGATCCCCGCAGCCTCAGCGCCACCCTGGATGGCAAGGTGCTGTCGCTGACCTCGTACGAGTTCGCGCTGCTGCGGGTGCTGGCCGAGCGCGCCGGACGGGTGCTCAGCCGCGAGCAGCTCCTGGACCTGGTGAAGGGCAACGCGGACGAGGTGTTCGACCGCTCCGTCGACGTGCACATCTTCCGCATCCGCCAGAAGATCGAAGAGGACCCTCGCAATCCGAAGCTGCTCAAGACGGTGCGCGGCGCGGGCTACCTGCTCGCCACCGGTGACGAGACATGAGCACCCGGCGCACCCGGCTTCCCGGCCGCCTGCTGCTGCGCATCTACCTGGTGGGGCTCGCGCAGTTGCTGCTCATCACCTTCGCGTTCAACCTGGCCCGCCGGTACGCCGAGGAAGGAAACCGGCCGCGATACTCCGAGCGGGTCGCGGCCTACGCCGTGTCCAGCTGGGCCCTGTTCCTGGACCAGCCCGGGAAGTTGCAGGAGGTGGTGGACCAGGCGGGCCAGCAGCTCCGAATGCAGGTGACGCTGCGCGCCGCCGATGGCCAGCTCCTCGCCTCCAATGTCTCCCCGCCCCACCCTCCCCTGTCCGCCGAGGAGCTGCGCCGGCTCGAGCAGGAGCGCATGCGGAGCAACCCCGAGCCGCCCCACCTCGTGAGGGTGGCCATCCCGGAGACAGGCGCGCCGCGGGCCTACGCGATCATCGACCTGCCCAAGCCGCCCGGGCCTCCGCGCGATCTCGGGATCATGCTCGCCGTGGTCCTCGGGTGCACGGCCATCACGTCCATCGTCTTCGCCCGTTCCCTGGCCTTGCCCCTCCAGAAGCTGGCCGCGGCGGCGCGGGCCTTCGGTGCGGGCACGCTGAGCGCGCGCACGGGCGTGCGCCGGCGCGACGAGCTGGGACAGGTGGCCGAGGCCTTCGACGAGATGGCCGAGCGCCTCACCCACCTGCTGCGCTCGCAGAAGGAGCTGCTCGCCAACGTCTCGCACGAGCTGCGCACTCCGCTCGCCCGCATCCGCGTGGCGCTGGATCTGGCCAACGAGGGGGACGCCACCCTGGCACGCGAGTCCCTCGCGGACATCGCCGAGGACCTGAACGAGCTGGAGCGGCTGGTGTCGGACGTGCTCACCGCGGCCCGGCTGGATCTCACCGCGGAGCAGACTCCCGGCTCCACCCCACCGCTGCGCCGGGAAGCTCGTGGAGGCCCAGACGTTGTTGGACAAGGCCGCCGCGCGCTTCCGCTCCACCCACCCGGCGCACCGGCTGGAGGTGCACGTGGACGCGGGGACGATGCCCGTGCTGGAGGCGGACCCGGTGCTGTTGCGGCGCGCGCTCGACAACCTGCTCGACAACGCGGGCAAATACTCCGAGCCCCAGAGCACGGTACGGCTGCTCGCCCGCCCACTGGAGCACGGCCTCCAGGTGGAGGTGCGCGACGAGGGCATTGGCATCGAGGCGAAGGACCTGCCCCATCTGTTCACCCCGTTCTTCCGCAGCGACCGCAGCCGCGCCCGGAAGACGGGCGGCGTGGGGCTGGGGCTCGCGCTGGCGCGCCGGATCGTCGTCGCCCACGGGGGCACGCTCACGCTGGAGAGCCAGCCCGACCAGGGCACCACGGTCCGGGTCACGCTCCCCTCGGCTCCGGAGGCAGGGCAACCACTGACTGGCACGTAGGGCTCGCGTCCTCCGGGCTCTGTGCAGTGGGCGCCACTCGCGTGCATGCGGCTCGCCCCTGTCGAAGCCATGGCAGCTACCGTTTACGCGAATGTCTGTACCCCTACCGCTCCGCCTGTCCCTCGTGGTGCTGCCCGTTCTCGGGGGATGTACCATCAACCACTATCTGCCGCGTCACTTCGACTTCGTGACCGTCGTGGAAAAGACCGAGCCAGGACCAGACGGCTGGCGTGCGGCCTGCCTCCATGTGCCCGTCATCCACACCCCCAACCTGGATTCGTTTGTTTGTAGATTTGGTGTCGAGATGCCCATCGAGACCAGGGTGGATGGATATATTTCCGTGACGCTGGCACAGCGCATCGCCGCCGACTGCGCCAACGAGGCCGGGAGAATCGTGCTCAGCGCGCCCTCTTCTCCGAGTCCCGGCCTCGTCTGTGAGCAATTCAAGACGAAGTTCAACGAAATCCTGGATCGTGCCGTACGCGGCTCGATGGTCACGAAGTCGTGTCACAAGAAAACAACACCCACGATCATCAACTTCAACCTGTAGCCACATGCCCCATTCAGCGGAAGAACTGCTTTCCATTGTCCGGAACTATTTCCGTCCGGACAAGGACTTCAACTACAGGCCAGAAAACAGCCCCGAGGAAGACAGGTTCTCGGAGCAATGGGAGCAGGAAATCAAGAAGATGGATCAATGGCGGGCGTTCCTGCGTGAACTCAGGGGAGCGCTACCGGACTTCGACATCGGCAACGCCACGGCAACGTGCACTCCCAGTTTCCGCTGCGCCGCTTATCCCAAGACACAGCCCGCAGGCGCGGCGGTCGTCGGCTGTCTCAGTATTCTGGCGCCCGTCTACACCGTCTACGGCGTGCAATACACCTACAGGGGCCGGGAGCGGAGCCACCAGGTCTTCCTCCATTCGCTGCCGCCCGAGATGCAGGGACCCGCTTCCCTCATCGCCAGGGGAATCGAGGCGGCCTTCGGGGCCGAGCCCCTTCCTCGTGAGCTCGCCGAGATTCGAATCCCGCTTATCGTGGAGCCGCAGGAGCCGCCCGATACCACCCTGTTTCATGCCCTGTTCATCAGTGAGCCGCACAAAGTTCCCTGAGCAGAGAGGCCTGCCTCGGCCGCCCTGACGCAGGGCAAGCGGCCATGATGGCGGACCTGTCCCGTCATCTTTCGTAATAGAGACGAGATTCATCGAAATGTCGCGGGGCGTAGATCTGGGCCCATGAGGTCAACGACCGAGTTGCCGCGACACGAAGAGCAGTCCCGTCCCCTCCAGCCCAGGCCCGTGCCGGTGGAAGCCACCCGGCGCTGGCACCTGCCCGCCCGGTGGCCCCTGTGGCTGACCCTCATCGCCGCGGTGGTGGCCGCGGGCGTGTGGCTGCTCCGGCCCAAGGCGAAGGACCCGGCCGCCAGCTTCGAGACGGCGGCGGTGCAGCGGCGGGATGTCGAGTCACGCGTGACGGCGACGGGCACGGTGTCCGCCCTGGTGACGGTGCAGGTGGGCAGCCAGGTGTCCGGCCGCATCCAGGAGATCCTCGTCGACTACAACTCGCCGGTGAAGAAGGGCCAGGTGATTGCCCGCATCGACCCGCAGCTCCTCCAGGCGGCGGTGGAGCGGGCCCGGGCCAACCTCACCGCCGCGAGGGCCAACGTGCAGAAGGCGCGTGTGGAGGCGGAGAACTCCCGCCGCCAGGCCGAGCGCTCCAAGACGCTGCGCGACCAGCAGTTCATCTCCCAGTCGGAGCTGGACACCGCCGAGTCCGCCGCCCAGGTGTCCCAGGCCCAGGTGACCTCGTCCGAGGCCTCGCTGGCCCAGGCGCAGGCGGCGCTCAACGAGACGGAGGTGAACCTGCGCTACGCCACCATCGTGTCGCCCACCGACGGCATCGTCATCTCGCGCAGCGTGGACGTGGGCCAGACGGTGGCGGCCTCGCTGCAGGCCCCCACCCTGTTCACCATCGCCGAGGACCTGCGCAAGATGCAGGTGAACACCAGCGTGGCCGAGTCCGACGTGGGCCGGTTGCAGGACGGCATGCGCGCCACCTTCACCGTGGATGCCTGGCCGGGCGTGAACTTCGACGGCTCCATCCGGCAGATCCGCAACGCCTCCCAGACGGTACAGAACGTCGTCACCTATGACGCCGTCATCGACGTGGAGAACCCGGAGCTGAAGCTCAAGCCGGGCATGACGGCCAACGTCACCTTCATCACCGCGCACCGGGAGAACGTGGTGACCGTGCCCAACGCGGCGCTGCGCTTCCGGCCCCCGGAGCCCCCCGCGGGCGCGGCACGGCAGGGCCCCGGCGTGGGCGGCTCGGGAGCCCAGGCGGGCGCGGGTGCGAGGGAGAAGCCCGCGCCCGGCACCAAGACGGTGTTCGTCCTGCGCGAGGGGCAGCCCCGGCCCGTGCGCGTGAAGCCCGGCGTGACGGATGGCTCGTACACGGAGGTGGAGGGCGAGCTGCGCGAGGGCGATCAGGTCATCACCGCCACGGCCGCGGGTTCGCAGTCCTCGCAGGGCGCCAGCTCCGGTCAGAGACCGGCGGCGGGTGGCACCAGGGCCGGTGGCGGATTCCGTCCCCCGGGGCCCTTCTAGGTCGGTGGGAGGCGCGACATGGGTGTTCAGCGAGAGCAGATGCCGCTCATCGCCCTGCGGGGCGTGAGCAAGATCTACCAGACGGGAGACGTGGAGGTGGCGGCCCTGCGGGGCGTGGACTTCAACGTGGAGACGGGCGAGTTCGTGGCCATCATGGGCTCGAGCGGTTCGGGGAAGTCCACCCTGATGAACATCCTCGGCTGCCTGGACCGGCCCACCGCGGGCCAGTACTTCCTGGACGGCCAGGACGTGTCGCGCCTGGACCGCAACGGCCTGGCCATCGTGCGCAACCGCACCCTGGGCTTCGTCTTCCAGAGCTTCAACCTGCTGGCGCGCACCAGCGCCCTGGAGAACGTGGAGCTGCCCATGCTCTACGCCGGGGTGCCCGCGCGCGAGCGCAAGCGGCGGGCCCGCGAGGCACTCGAGCGGGTGGGCCTGGGCGCACGCCTGGACCACCACCCGCGCCAGCTCTCCGGTGGCCAGCAGCAGCGCGTGGCCATCGCCCGGGCGCTGGTGAGCCAGCCCCGCGTCATCCTCGCCGACGAGCCCACGGGCAACCTGGACTCGCGCACCAGCGTGGAGGTGATGGCGCTCTTCCAGGAGCTCCGTCACGAGGGAATCACGCTCGTGCTGGTGACGCACGAGCCGGACATCGCCAGCCATGCCAGCCGCGTGGTGGTGGTGAAGGACGGGCGCATCATCTCGGACAAGCGCCAGCAGCCCGTGCCCGCCGAAGTGCCCCCGCTCGAGGAGGCCGTGTCATGAACGTGCTCGAAACGATGTCGCTGGCGATGCGCTCGCTGCTGCGCAGCAAGATGCGCTCCTTCCTCACCGCGCTGGGCATCATCATCGGCGTGGGGGCCGTCATCGCCATGGTGGCCATTGGCGATGGGGCCCGGGCCAGCGTCCAGAAGGTGTTCGACTCGATGGGCACCAACCTGCTCATCCTCAGGTCCGGCTCCACCAACTCGGGCGGCGCGCGGGGAGGCTCTGGCAGCCAGCCCACCCTCACCTGGGATGACCTGGAGGCCATCCGCACGCAGGTACCGAGCGTGCGCGCCGCCGCCCCGGAGATGCGCACCAGCTCCCAGGTTTTCTCCGAGGACCAGAACTGGTCGACGAGCGTGACGGGCACCACGCCCGACTTCTTCGACGTGCGCGGCTGGACCATCGCCACGGGCCGGCGCTTCACCGAGGCGGACGTGGAGGCGGGAGCCAAGGTGGCCGTCATCGGCCAGACGGTGGTGGAGATGCTCTATGGCGCGGGCTTCGACCCGGTGGGCCAGGTCATCCGCATCAACAAGACGCCCTTCACCATCGTCGGCATGACGGCGCGCAAGGGACAGTCGCCCATGGGGCAGGACTACGACGACAGCATCCTCGTCCCCGCCACCACCTTCCAGCGGCAGCTCCAGTCGCAGAGCCTGGGCAAGTACCTCACCGGCATCATCTACGTGCAGGCGGATGCCACCGCCGGCACCGCGAAGGCCCGGCAGGACGTCAGCGCGCTGCTGCGCGAGCGGCACCGGCTGGGCGAGAACGCCGACGACGACTTCGACGTGCGAGACCTGTCCGAGCTGGCCAACAGCCGCCAGCAGAGCACCGAGACGCTCAGCCTGCTGCTGGCCTCCATCGCCGCCGTGTCCCTGGTGGTGGGGGGCATCGGCATCATGAACATCATGCTGGTGAGCGTCACCGAGCGCACCCGGGAGATTGGCGTGCGTGTGGCGGTGGGCGCGAGGCCCCGGGACATCCTCGCCCAGTTCCTCATCGAGGCGCTGGCGCTGGCACTGCTCGGAGGGCTCATCGGCGCGGCGGTGGGACTGGGAGTGGCCCGGTTCCTCGCCACCCAGTTCCAGTGGCCCCTGTTGGTCCGCCCGGATGTCATCTTCATCGCGCTCGGCTTCAGCGCGCTCGTGGGCGTGGGCTTCGGCCTCTACCCCGCGCGCAAGGCGAGCCAGCTCGATCCCATCGACGCCCTGAGGTACGAGTGATGCGAACCCTTCTGCCCCTTCTCGCCCTGTTGCTCGCCGCCAGTCCGGCGTGGGCCCAGCCACGCGTGCTCACCCTGGAGGAGGCCCTGCGCACCGCCGCCGAGCGGCAGCCGCAACTGCGCCAGGCCCAGGCCACCACCTCCGCGGCCAACGCCCGCGTGGACCAGAACTTCGCCCCGCTGCTGCCCCAGGTGAGCGCCAACCTCTCCTACCAGCGCTCGCTGTCCGAGGGCGAAACCGTGAACACGGCGAACCCCTCCGGCTTCATCAGCCGCGAGGGCTTCAACATGGGTGCGTCCGTCAGCCAGCTCCTCTGGGACTTCGGCCGCACCACGGGCCGGTGGCGCTCGGCCCAGCAGTCCGCCCAGGCCCAGCGGGAGACGGAGAACCAGACGTTGGTGGACGTGATGGCCAACGTGCAGACCGCCTACTTCAACGTCCTGGCGCAGCAGGCGCTGGTGCAGGTGGCCCAGGAGACGCTGGAGAACGAGAAGGCGCGCCTGGGGCAGGTCAACGCCCAGGTGCAGGTGGGCACCCGGCCGGAAATCGATCTGCTGCAGCAGCGCACGGCGGTGGCCAACGCCCAGGTGCAGCTCATCCAGGCGCGCAACAACGCCGCCACCAGCAAGGCGCTGCTCAACCAGGCCATGGGCCTGGAAGGCCCCACCGATTACGCCGTCCAGGAGGCGGTGGTGGGCCCCGTGGACGGTGAGGCCCTGGCCGTGGACGCACTGGTGGACGCGGCCATCCAGGGCCGGCCCGAGCTGGCCGCGAGCGAGCACCAGCTCCGTGCCCAGGAGCATCAGATCTCCGCCACGCGCGGCGGGTACTGGCCGAGGCTCTCCGCGTCCGTGTCGGGCTCGCAGGCGGGCGCGGACCCGGCGAAGCTGCAGTGGGGGCTGAGCGGTCAGGTGGGGCTGAGCTGGCCGCTGTTCGAGGGCGGCATCACCCGCGCCCAGGTGCGCGAGCAGCAGGCCAACCTGAGCAGCATCGAGGCCCAGCGTGACGCGCTGCGCCAGCAGGTACGGCTGGAGGTGGAGCGCGCGCAGCTCGCGGTGAACGCCGCGCAAGAGAGCGTGTCCGCCGCGGAGGAGGCGCTGACCAATGCCCGCGAGCGGCTGCGCCTGGCCGAGGGCCGCTACCGCGCGGGCGTGGGCAACATCATCGAGCTGTCCGACGCGCAGCTCTCCGCCACCAACGCGGCCGTCCAACGTGTCCAGGCCACGTACAACCTGGCCACCGCGCGCACGGAGCTGGCGCGCGCCCTGGGCCGGCAGCCTGGCCCCACCGGGTGAACAGTCACCCCGGTTTTTGATGGTGTGTCTGTATTAAGCGGGAATTCTTGGTGGTAGGGTTTTCGCTCGCCCTCCCGGCGGACGGGCGGGCGTGAACCCCCATCCAGGAAGTCCCCATGAACATCCGTACGGCAGTCCTCGCGGCGACGGCCACCGCCGCCCTCCTCGTGGCCCCCGAGGCCTCGGCCACCAACTACACGCTGTGGATCCACGGCAAGAACGGCGGCGGCACCCAGCGCGGCAACTACGCCGACTTCTCCAACTGGGGCCCGACCACCGCGGCGGCCGGCGTGAACAAGAAGGCCGTCAACTGGGATGGCCGGCAGCGCATCTCCGTGGAGAACTTCCGCGTGCGTGACGCGCTCGACTGCTTCTGCACCGGCACCAACTGGTGCTACATCGCCGTGCACAGCGCGGGCGACCTGCAGATCGGCTACGCGCTGTCCATGTACGGCGGCTCGGCGCGCTACAAGAAGAACGCCGTCCCCAACGCCTCGGGCGTGTGCGGCAACACCGACGGCACCACCCAGGTGGGCTGGAACATCAAGTGGGTGGACGTGGCCTCCGGCGCTGGCGGCGGCAGCGAGCTGGCCGACAAGGGCGAGTGGGCGACGAGCGACCCCATCGTGGGCGACCTCGTCACCTCCACGGCGCGCGGCATGTACAACCACAACACCACGCGCGCCATCTGGTTCAACATGTTCGCTGGCGCCAAGGGCACGGCCTACTCCGGCATCCTCTCCGGGCAGGACGACGAGGCCGTGGCCTACCACTCCACCGGCGGCGTCTCCGTCAAGGGTGGCTTCTGCAACCCGGGCGACTGGTTCTGCGACGGCACCCTGAACACGGGCACCGCCGCCACCAGCAACGGCAAGGCCAAGTGGAGCTACCACACCGTGAAGTTCCGCGATGACGGCGAGAAACACAACCACTACCAGAACGGCAACTGGGAGAACATCGTCGGCGTGGTGCGCGCCGACGTGGCCACCTACGCGTACTGAGTTGTCCTGAAGCTCAGGCCACCTCGCGCCGCTCGCCGGTCCCCGCGGCTCCCGCTAACGGAGCCGTGGGGGCTGGCTCGGTGAGGTGCTCGCGGAACGTCTCGGCGGAGAGGTACACGGAGACGAGGGTGACGAGCGCCAGGCCCACCATGTAGAGCGACACGGGCCAGGGCTTGCCCCCGGACTGCGACAGCAGGAAGGTGGCGGTGAGGGGCGACAGGCCCCCCGCGAACACGGAGGCGAGCTGGTAGCCCAGCGAGGCGCCGCTGTAGCGCACGCGCGTGCCGAAGAGCTCCGAGAAGAAGCTGGCCTGGGGCCCGTACATGGCCGCGTGGGCGATGATGCCCAGCGTGATGGCCACCACGATGAGGGCCGTGGAGCGGGTGTCGATGAGCCAGAAGAAGGGGAAGGCCAGCAGCGCGCAGCCCGCGGCGCCCGCGAGGTAGACGGGGCGGCGGCCCACCACGTCCGAGAGGGCCCCGAAGACGGGGATGGCCACCAGGTGCACGGCGGTGGCCGCGAGCACGCCGTTGAGCATGGTGGCCTTGTCCAGCTTGAGCTGCTCGGTGCCGTAGGTGAGGACGAACGTGGTGACGATGTAGAAGAAGCCGTTCTCCGCGAAGCGCGCCCCCATGGCGAGGAGGATCTGCCGGGGGTAGGTGCGCAGCACCTCGAGGATGGGGAGCTTCTCGCCAGCGCTCGCGGCCTGGGGCGCCTTGTGGGCGGCCTGCTGCGCGCGGAAGGCGGGGGACTCGGCGACGCTCACGCGGATGAAGACGCCGATGCCGATGAGCACCACGCTGAAGAGGAAGGGCACGCGCCAGCCCCACGAGACGAACTGCTCCTCGGGCAGGCGGGAGAAGAGGGAGAACACGGCGTTGGCCACCAGCAGGCCCGCGGGCGCGCCCATCTGCGGCCAGCTCCCGTAGAAGCCGCGCCGGTGGGCGGGGGCATGCTCCACGGCCATCAGCACCGCGCCGCCCCACTCGCCGCCCAGACCGAAGCCCTGGAGGATGCGCAGGAGCACCAGGAGGATGGGCGCCCACACGCCGATGGTCTCGTAGGTGGGCAGCAGGCCGATGGCGAACGTGGCCAGGCCCATGATCATCAACGTGGCGCTCAGCATGGACTTGCGCCCGAGCTTGTCGCCGAAGTGGCCGAAGATGATGCCGCCCAGCGGCCGCGCCACGAAGCCCACCGCGAAGGTGGCGAACGCGGCCAGCGTCCCCATCAACGGATCGAACGACGGGAAGAAGAGGCGGTTGAAGATGAGCGCCGCCGCCGTCCCGTAGAGGAAGAAGTCGTACCACTCCACGGCCGTGCCGATGAAGCTCGCGGCGGCCACCTTCCAGATGTTCGTGTGCTGGACCTGCTCGGGCGCCTGGGAGGCGTTGGGTACCGTCACGGTGTTTCCCCTGTCATGAAGTGGTACGGGTGCTGCGTCTCAGCGGGCCGTCCAACCGCAGTCCATCACCTGCGCGGCCCCGGTGATGCCACCGGCGGCCTCCGAGCACAGGAAGGCCACGTAGGCCGCGACTTCACTCGGCTCCAGCAGGCGCTTCACCGCCGCCGGGGCCAGCATGATGCGCTCGATGACCTCCGTCTCGGTGAGGTTGTGCACGCGGGCCTGGTCGGCGATCTGCTTCTCCACCAGCGGCGTGCGCACGTAGCTGGGGCAGATGGCGTTGACCGTCACGCCCTTGTCCGCCGCCTCGAGCGCCACCGTCTTCGTCAGCCCCATCAGCCCGTGCTTGGCGGAGATGTAGGCCGACTTGTACGGCGACGCCACCAGCCCGTGCAGCGAGGAGACGTTGATGATGCGTCCCCACTTGCGCGCGTACATCAGAGGCAGGGCGTACTTCGTCAGCAGGAAGGGCCCCACCAGCATGATGCGGATCATCTGCTCCCAGCGATCCTCCGGGAACTCCTCCACCGGAGACACGTGCTGGAGCCCGGCGTTGTTCACCAGGATGTCGAGCCGGTCCCACTCCTTCCCGGCCCGGTCCACCAGCGCCCGGCACTCCTCGCGCGAGGACACGTCGGCCCGCTGCGCGACGGCGCCCGGAATCCCCGCGGCCACCGCGCGCGCCCCGGCCTCGTCCAGGTCCGACACCAGCACCCGGGCGCCCCGCGCGCCCAGGTCCTCGGCCACCGCCCGGCCGATTCCACTCGCCGCGCCCGTGACGAGCGCGCTCTTCCCAGTCAGCTCTCCCATGGCCGTGCCTCTCAGAGAATCATGCGCAGCGTGAGGAAGCCCGACAGGTCGCGCTCCTTCAGCTCGGGCTTGCCTTCGATGTCACGGGCGTAGGTGGCCACGCGCGCACCCAGCGCCACCTGATCGAACATCCACCACGTCGCGCCCACGTTGAAGTAGGTCATGTCCGTGCTGGTGACGGGCTCGCTGGCCTCGGTGCCGCCGGTGCCGCCGGTGCCGGGAACGTAGTAGGGCGTCTGGTCCGCCACGCGCACGACGTTGAACCCCACGCCCGAGCGGCCGAAGAGGAAGACATCCAGGCCACCCGACAGGGTGAGCGCATTGAAGGGCGTCTGCAGCCGCTGGTTGGCGATGACCGAGTTGAGAACGTCGTTCTCCACGCGCGCCACGTTGAAGAAGGGCCTCACCTCGAAGGGCAGCGCCGGCACCATGCCCTTGAGCTTGAGCATCACGCCGCCACGCAGGTTGTAGCCCTCGAGGGGCGGATCCTGCGTGGAGGTGGTCTGGTAGTTGACGCTGAAGAGCTGGGCCATGGCCTTGGCCTCGAACCAGGGATGCTCGTAGGAGAGCGAGGGGCTGATGACCCGGAAGTGGTAGTCGTCATCCGGCTGGCCGTTGCGGAAGTTCCCCAGCGGCCGCTCCCAGAAGCGGCTGTTGCCAGCCAGGGAGCCACCCACCATGTAGGAGGCCGAGGAGCTCAGCGGGTTGGCCTCGGTGTAGCTCAGGCCGGCGGTGAAGCCCCAGCGCGTGTAGCGCGCCTGCACGCCCTGGCCGCGGTTGAAGCCGCTGTAGAGCAGCGGATCACGCGTGTACTTGTCCGCCAGGAGCACGTCTCCCATGTGCGCGGAGAAGTAGTCCACGCTGGCCGGGTCCAGGATGATGCCCGCCTCCACCGTGGCGCCCCACCGCTGCAGGCGCAGCACCTGGTCGCGCACCGACATGGAGGCCGTGCCCTCCCAGATGCCCGAGCCGTGGCTGCGGATGTTGCGCTCGAACTCGCTGCGGAAGGTGACGTAGGGGCCCAGCCGTCCCTCGGCGCCGAAGCGCGCGAGCGCCACCGTGGTGATGCGGCTCTCCCGCTCCGGGTTGGGGTTGACCAGCAGGTTCTCCGAATGGATACCACCCGCGATGGAGAGCACCGGGCTGATGAAGTACGTGTCGCTGCCCAGCGCGAAGAGCGGCCGGGTCGCGGGCGTCGGCGCGCCCAGCACCAGCGCCTCCGGGTCCTGCTTGGCCTCGGCATCGGGCTTCGCGGGAGCCTGCGGGGTGAGGGCGGGAGCGGCCTGCGCGACGGGCGCGTCACCCGGGGCCGGAGCGGCGGCCTCGGTGGTCTGGGCCCCGGCGGGAGCCGACAGCAGGGCGGAGGCCAGCGTGCACACGAGCGCCACGCGGGACGCGGTGGGGAAGGAGGGGGTCATGGCGGGGGGAGACTTTCTTGGGCTGCTCTTCCAGAAGGGAACCGCCGCCCGCGCAGCAGCCACGGGCGCGGGCGGCGGAGCAAGACTGCCAGCAAGCGCGGCTACTTCGCCAGATACCCCATGACGAGCTTCAGGCCCGCCGCCGAGCGCAGGGAGCCGAAGTGGTTGGCGATGAAGCCCTTGTTGAAGTAACCGCTGGTGTCGTAGTCGTTGAGCGTCGTCAGCTTGTTCACCGAGCAGTCCGACAGGTCGATGCGCGAGGCGTTCTCGGACACGTAGAAGTCCTGGTAGTTGGCGCCCTGAGCGATGTCCGTCATGGTGATGGTGTAGTACTTCACCACGTTGCCACCGCACTGGCCCGTCTTGCCGAAGGCGTAGTCACCGTCCGCGCACGGCGTGGCGAACAGGTCGCGAGGGCCGTTGAGCGGCTTGTGGAAGTACGTCTGCGTGTAGTTGGAGCGGCTGCCCATCTCACAAACGATGGTGCCACGCATGGTGGGGTTGGCCGTGCACAGCCCGCTGTCGTAGGTGGACACGCCGTGGTTGGCGCCCGAGCCGAGGATGACGTGGCTCACCCGCGTGAAGGGGTTGACGGACTCCGGCTTGCCGTCCACGTGCTCCACGTACAGCCGGCGCAGCGCATCGCGCACCACCGTCACGCCCAGCGAGTGGCCGATGAGGGCCACCTTGCGGTCGGGGTTGTTGAGCATCACCGCCTTGACGAGGGACTGGAGGATGGGCGTGGACCAGCCGTGGTCGATGTTGCCCGCCGCGTTCTCCGTGCCGCTGTTGCCGGTGGGGTCCACGGTGGCGATCAGGTCCGTGCGGAAGTCCACCGCGATGACGCGGAAACGCTCGGCGATCAGCGCCTCGGCGAGCTGCTGCCGGGCCTCGGTGTCCGGGCTGAACTGCACCTTCTCGACGGAGGAGTCGATGGAGGAGCCCAGCGGCAGGAGGAACTTCTCCCAGGAGTGCGGCCGGGTGGAGTTGCCGTGGACCAGGATGACGATGGGCTTGCTGGTGTCCTCGTTGGCCTGGGCGTACTCCTTGGCGGCGCAGGGATAGCCGGGGATGCGGGCCACGTCACCGTCGATGTGGTTGGCCGCCCGGTTGGGGCCACCGAAGACGCCCGCACCGGTCCACTTGCCGTCGTTGTTGCCATCCTTGTACGGCGTGGTGCCGGTGGTGTTCGCCTTGTCGTAGTAGAGGTTCTCGATGGAGCAGCCGGGGTGGTTGCTCAGCGGGCGGTACTTGCCGTCGTACAGCTTGTACGTCGCGGGCGTCTGGCGCTCGGTGAGGCCGGGATCCGCCATCTCGGGCGCGTCGCGGAAGGACCAGTTGGCCACGTCCACTCCGGCGGCCACCAGCTCGTCCTGCCGCGCGGCGACCTGCTTGCGGCACTGCTCCGGCGACACGACCTGCTCCTCCTCGTCGGGGTTGCCGTTGCCGCCGCCGTTGGGCTTCTCGCACGCGAGCAGCGCGCACGCCGCGAGACCGGTCGCGTAGAAGCGGAGGGAGAACTTGGACATCCTCATGTGTGGCTCCTGTGGGGAAGACGAGAGGCGCTGGGGGACTGCACGTATCGGGAGGCGCCTGCTCTGGGCCGGCCATCGGGGCGGCGGCGGCATCCTACCGTAACATGAAGCCGGACTCATGTTTGTATGATGCCGGGTTCATGTTCTCCCGGCCGAAGCCGCCTTGACGTCGCGCGTCATACCCGGTGGCGCCACCTGAAGCCGGGTTCATGTCTTCATGATGCTAGCTTCATGTTCGCGCGGGTTTGACCTTGCGCGTCATGTTCAGCGCGATTCCCTTACACAAGTCCGCATAAGCAGCATTCAATGCATCATGGTAAGGGATTACCTCCCCTTTCCCAGGCAGGACCCCATGATGAAGCGTCGTTTCGCAGGAGTAGCGGGAGCACTTCTCACGCTGACGGTGCTCGGGTGCGAGGGCATGGCGCCCCCCGAGGAGGCGCTCCCCCTGGAGGAGCTGGGCGTGGCCGAGAGCCCGTTCACGCAGGTGACGAGCTTCGGCACCAACCCCGGCAACCTGAGGATGTGGAAGTACGTGCCCGCCAACATGCCGGCCAATGCCCCGCTGGTGGTGGCGCTGCACGGCTGTACCCAGCAGGCCAGCGCCTACCCCAACACCGGCTGGAGCGCGCTGGCGGACCAGCTCAAGTTCTACGTGCTCTACCCGGAGCAACTGAAGGAGAACAACCAGAACATCTGCTTCAACTGGTTCGAGCCGCAAGACATCGCGCGCGGCCAGGGCGAGGCGCTCTCCATCAAGCAGATGGTCGACAAGATGAAGCTCGACCACTCCATCGACGGGCGCCGCGTCTTCGTCACGGGCCTGTCGGCGGGGGCCGCGATGACGCTCGTCATGGCCGCCACCTACCCGGACGTCTTCGCCGGGGCCGCCCCCATGGCCGGCGTCCCGTACAAGTGCGCGATGACGATGACGGATGCGTTCTCCTGCATGGCGCCGGGCGCGGACAAGACGCCCGCGGCCTGGGCGAACCTGGTCCGCAACGCCTACGCCGGCTACACGGGCCCCTATCCGAAGATCTCCATCTGGCACGGCACGGGCGACTACGTCGTGAAGAACACCAACCAGACGGAGGCCGTGGAACAGTGGACGGCGGTGCACGGCATCGACCTGACGGCGGACGTCAACGACACGGTCGCCGGCTACCCCCACAAGGGCTACAAGGACGCCGCGGGCAACGTGCTGGTGGAGACGTACGCCCTCACCGGCATGGGCCACGGCACGCCCATCGACCCGGCCACGAAGTTCCCCGGCGGCACCGCGGCGTGCGGCACGGCGGGCGCGTACATCCTGGACACGGACATCTGCTCCACCTGGCACGTGGCGAAGTTCTTCGGGCTCGACAACTCCGACACGGTTCCGCCCACGGTGAGCCTCTCCGCGCCGGCCAACGGCGCCACCTTGAGCGGCACGGTGAACGTGACGGCCACCGCCACGGACAACATCGGCATCGCCAAGGTCGAGTTCTCCATCGACAACACCCTGGTGGGCACCGACACGGCTTCGCCCTTCGTCTATAGCTGGAACACCTCGGCGGCCACCAATGGCACCCACACCCTGGTGGCCCGGGCCTATGACGCCGCGGGCAACACCGCCACCTCCAGCACCGTCTCGGTCACCGTGACCGGCGGCATCTCCGACACCACGGCCCCCACCGCGGCCATCACCTTCCCCACCGCCGGTGCCACCGTGGCCGGCGCCGTCACCATCGCCGCCACCGCCTCCGACGACACCGGAGTGACGAAGGTCGAGTTCCTCATCGACGGCCTCGTGGTGGGCCAGGGCGTCGCGTCGCTGCAGGCCGGGCCGTACACGTATAGCTGGAACACCACCGCGTACTCGATGGGCGTCCACAACCTCCAGGTGAAGGCCTACGACGCCGCGGGCAACACGGCCACCTCGGCCACCGTGTCCGTCACGGTGGACCAGAACTCCGTGCGCTTCACCGAGCGCTTCTCCAACGCCGGCCCGGACAACGCGGGCTGGAGCATCACCGAGTGGGCGCTGGACCCCACCGACCAGACCGGTGTCACCGGCAGCCAATCCATCCTGGGCTCGGCCACCCCGGCCTTCAACACCGTCACCCGCACCGCGAGCGTCAGCGTGACGCTCACCTCCAACCCCCGGCTCACCTACTGGCGCAAGTTGGACCTGTACGGCGCCAACACCATGGCCTCGGCCAGCTTCAAGGTCGTCGTCAACAACGGCACCGACAACGTCGTGGACTCCGTGACCAGGACGGGCATGGGCACCATCACCGAGGCCAACTGGACGCAGCGCTCCGACATCGACCTGTCGGCGTATGCCAACCGGACCGTCATCCTGAAGTTCATCGTCACGGCGACGGACACCGGCTCGAACATCAGCCGCGCCAAGGCGTGGGTGGACAGCATCTCCGTGGGCCCGCTGAGCGCCTCCACCGACACCACGCCCCCCACGGTGAACGTGACCGCCCCGGCCAACGCCGCCACCGTCAGCGGCACCGTCGACGTGACGGCAAGCGCCTCGGACGCCACCGGCGTGAGGAAGGTCGAGTTCTACATCGACGGCTCGCTGGCCGACACCGACACGGCGGCGCCCTATGTCTTCACCTGGAACACGGCGGGCGTGGCCAACGGCAGCCACTCGCTCATGGCCAAGGCCTATGACGCCGCCAACAACGTGAGCACGGACAACGACACCTCGGTGACCGTGAGCAACACCACCGGCGGCACCACCAGCATCTCCTTCCCCAGCATCGCGGCGGATGACGGGTACGTGAAGGCGAACGCGGATGGGACGCTCCCGGCCGTGGGCACCATCAGCACCCCGGCCATCGGCAAGGGCACGGACGCGAAGCTCAACCGGGCCTTCTTCTCGTTCGACACCTCGTCCATCCCGGACACCGCCACCCTCGTGCGCGCCTCGCTCAAGGTGACGCTGTCCTCCGCGGGCGGTGACCCATGGGCCGACCCCGCGGCCGGCAACACGCTCGTCATCGACGTGAAGAACGGGACGTTCGGCACCGCCGCCATGGAGACCACCGACTACGCCGCGGCCGCCACCGCCTCCGCCATCGCGGAGATCATCAAGTTCACCACCGGCAGCCAGAGCTCGGCCGACTTCAACGCCTCGGGGCTCGCCTCCATCAACAAGGTGGGCAAGACGCAGGCCCGCCTCCAGTTCAAGCAGAACCCGTCGGGCACCTCCTACCTCTTCCTCACCGAAGGCACCGGCGCCGTCCTGACGGTGGAGTACAAGTAGACCGTACCGCGGTACGTGAGCCCCTCTCCGGGTGACGCCGCTGTCTCCCGGAGGGGTGGCCCGCCCGCTCCTCTGCTCTCCAGACGACAGCACGGGCCCCCGTGCCCATACCCGGGGGGATGCGGAAGTGAGCCCGCCTGCTCATTTGAAGCACCCTACCCTTTGGCGCATGAGCCGCCTCGCCCCCCTTGGCACCGCACTCTGCGGTCCCAAGCTTGTCGATGACGCGCCGACCCCACCACCATCGGTGGTGCGACCAGAGGGGGAGGGCATTGATGGCGGAGGGCTACGAACAGGCTGGACCCTCTCTGGAAGGGGCGCATCCCGGCAGGCGGCTGGGCAACCGCTTTGAGTTGACCCAACGCATCAAGCAGGGCCGTGGCATCACCACGTGGCTCGGGGTGGACCTGCACACGGGGGCCCGGCTCGTCATCAAGACGACATCCGCCGTCTCCCTGGTGCCCACCGCGCGCCAGCGCCTGGAGCACGAGGCCGGGGTGCTGCGCTCCCTGCACAGCCCCTACCTGGTGCCCGTCCTGCACTTCGGGAGCGGGGGAGACCTGCTCTTCCTGGTGACGCCCTTCGTGCCCGGAGTGTCGCTCCAGGAACGGCTCGCCAGTGGCACCCTGTCCGTGCCCGAGGCGCTCATCGTGGGCCAGTGTGTGCTGGCCGCGCTCGCCGAGACGCACGCCCACGGCATCTTCCACCGGGATGTGAAGCCCTCCAACATCGTCGTCGAGGGCCGCCCCACCCTCACCCGCGCCACGCTGGTGGACTTCGGTCTGGCGCGCAGTGAACGGTTGGACCCGTCCCTGCGCGACCTGCCCGTGGGCACCGCGCGCTACCTGTCGCCCGAGCAGGCCGGGCTCCTCAACCGCCCGGTGGAGGCCACTTCGGACCTGTACGCGGTGGGCGCCGTGCTCTTCGAGGCGCTCGCGGGCCACCCGGCCTTCGACGGCGCCTCCGTGGGCGAGGTGCTGCGCCAGCACCTCACCACGCGGCCCCGGCTGCGCACCACCGGCGTGGAGGTCCCCCGCGCCTTGGAGGAAGTCGTCGCGCGCCTGTTGCAGACGGATCCGCAGGACCGCTACCAGTCCGCCGAGTCCGCGCGCGAGGACCTGCGTGCCATTGAAGCGGCCCTGGCCCGGGGCGAGCAGGATCCGGAGCTGGTGGCGGGCGCCCATGACATGCGCCACAGCCTCACCGAGCCCTCCTTCGTGGGCCGTCATGAGGAGCTGGCGCTGCTGGAGCGCGAGCTGGAACGCGCCCGCCATGAGCCGGGGCGGCTGCTGGTGGTGGAGGCCGAGAGCGGCGGCGGCAAGAGCCGGCTGCTGGAGGAGTTCGCCACGCGCGCCCGCCAGCACCGTGCCTGGCTGTTGCAGGGCCAGGCCGTGGCCCAGTCCGCGCAGCGGCCCTTCCAGCTCTTCGCGGACGTGGCCTCGGGCATCGCCTCGGCGGCCCTGGAGCGGCCCGCGCTGGCGGAGCTGCTCAGAGACCGGCTGCAGGAGCAGGCCGCCTCGGTGTGCACGGTGCTCCCGCAATTGCAGCCGGTGCTGCGCCCCGCGCAACAGGGCCTCGGCCCCGAGTCGCTGGGCGAGAGCCGCGGCATCTGGGCCCTCACCACGCTGCTGGGCGCGCTGGGCACGGAGACGGAGCCGGCCGTGGTGCTGCTCGAGGACTGCCAGTGGGCCGATGAGCCCACGCTGCGGTCCCTGGAGACCTGGCAGCAGGCACGCCGCAGCGTGGGCGGCCACGTGATGATCGTCGTGTCCTTCCGCAGCGAGGAGGCGGGCCCCGGGCACGTGCTGCGCCGGCTCAACCCGGCGGCGCACCTGCGGCTGACGGCCTTCGGGCCCGCGGACGTGGCGCGCATGCTGGAGTCCATGGCCGGCACACTGCCGCGCGAGGCCATGGAGCTGGTGGTGCGCCTGTCCGAGGGCAATCCCTTCATGGCCTCGGCGGTGCTGCACGGACTGGTGGAGGACGGCGCGCTGGTGCCGGGCCCGCGGGGTTGGCAGGTGGACCCCGAGGCCATGGCGCACGTGCGCTCCTCGCGCCAGGCGGCCTCCTTCCTGGTGCGCCGGCTGAAACTGTTGCCGCCGGAGTCCCTGCGCCTGCTGTCGGTGGGCGCGGTGCTGGGCAAGAACTTCGACCTGGAACGGGTGACGAGCCTGTCGGGGACGCCGCGCGAGCGGGTGGTGGCGGGGCTGGTGGAGCCGCGGCGCCGGCACATGCTGTGGGAGGGCAGTGGCGGCCGCTACACCTTCGTCCACGACAAACTGCGCGAGGCGCTGCTGGGCCTGCTCAAGCCCGAGGAGCGCCGGGAGCTGCACCGGCTGGCGGCGCGCGCCATCGCGGCCAATCCGCCGGCGGACCCCTTCGAGCTGGCCTACCACTTCGACGCCGCGGGCGAGTACGCCCAGGCGCTGCCCTACGCGCTGGTGGCCGCCGAGCGGGCCCGGCAGCAGTTCGCCCTGGAGACGGCGGAGCACAACTACCGCATCGCCGAGCGCGGCGCGGCCGGGGCCGACCCCGGCATCCGCTTCCGCATCAGCGCCGGCTTCGGCGACGTGCTCATGCTGCGCGGCCGCTATGACGCCGCCCAACAGCAGCTCGCGCTCGCCCAGTCGCTCGCTTATGACCGTCTGGAGCAGGCTCGCACGCTGGCCAAGCTGGGAGAGCTGGCCTTCCGGCGCGGCAACGTGGACGAGGGCAACGCGGCCATGGAGCAGGCCCTCCGGCTGCTCGGCCGCTTCGTCCCGCGCTCGTCCGCCGCCCTGACCGTGGCGGCCCTCTGGGAGGCGGGCATCCAGGCGGGCCATACCCTGCTGCCGAAACTGTGGCTGGCACGCCGTCCCCTCGACAAGAGCGAGGAGGACCTGCTCGCCGTCCATATCTACAGCCGGCTGGCCTACAACTACTGGTACCTGCGCGGCCGCATGGCCGTCATCTGGGCGCACCTGAGAGACCTCAACATCGCCGAGCGCTACCCGCCCACCCCCGAGCTGGCCCAGGCCTACTCGGAGCACTCCCCCGCAATGACCACCCTGCCCTGGTTCCGCCGGGCCAATGCCTACGCGGAGAAGTCCCTGGCCATGCGCCGGCAGATGGGTGACGTGTGGGGACAAGGACAGACCTTGCACTTCTACGCCCTGGCCCTCTACGCGGAGAGCCGCTTCGAGGAGAGCATCGAGAAGTGCCGCGAGGCGGTGCGCCTGTTGGATCGCACCGGCGACCGCTGGGAGGTCAACAACGCCACCTTCAACACCATCATGTGCCTCTACCGGCAGGGGAAGTTGAAGGAGGCGCTGGAGGCCAGCCAGCGGCTGCACGGCGAGGCGCTGGCCATTGGTGACCGGTACGCGGTGCGGCTGGCACTGGAGGCCTGGGGCAAGACCTCGGGAGGCCGCATCCCCCGGGGCCTGCTCGAGGGGGAGATCTCCAACCCGGAGGCGGATCCCCAGTCGCACTCGGGCGTGCTCCAGGCGGAGGCCATCCGCCAGTTGCGCGAGGGAGATGCCGAGGGCGCGGTGCTCACGCTGGAGGAGGCGCAGCGCATCGCCGAGGCGGCGCACCTGCATTCGGAGTACGTGTCCCCTATTCCGGGCTGGCTGGCCACCGCCCTGCGCCAGCGCGCCGAGCAGGTGTCGCCGCTGGCCCCGCAGGAGCGCAAGGCGCTGCTGAAGCGGGCCGAGCACGTGGCCCGGCGCGCCCACGACGTGGCGAACACCTACCGCAACAACCTCCCCCACGCCCTGCGCGAGCGGGCCCTGCTGGCGGCCATGACCGGCCACCCGCGCCGCGCTCGCCGCTGGATGGAGCAGAGCCTGAGCGTGGCCGATGAGCTGGGCATGCGCCATGAGCGCGCCCAGACGCTGCTCGCGCGTGGACAGGTGGGCCGGGCACTCGGCTGGCCGGGCTCCGCCGTGGACCTCGAGACGGCCACCCGCGAGCTGCAGGAGCTGGAGCAGGGACTGGGACAGGAAGGGCCTGGGAAGCTCGGAGCGCTCGGACACCCTGTCCCTGGCGGATCGCTTCCCCCGCGTGCTGGACGCGGGCCGGCGCATCGCCTCCGCCCTCACCCGCGAGGCGGTGTTCGACGCCGCCCGGCGCTCCATGATGGAGCTGCTGCGCCCGGAGCACTGTGTGGTGTTCGACCCGGAGGCGTTGCTACCCGAGGACGAGCTCGCGGCGGCGGGCGTGGGCCGCACCGCCATCGGCCGGACGCTGGAGACGGGGCGCCCGGCCGTGATGGGTCAGGGCATGCCCGGCGGGGTGAGCGAGAGCATGGAGCTGTTGGGCGTGCGCTCGCTGCTGTGCGCCCCCATCCAGGTGCGCGGCAAGACGGTGGCGTGCGTGTGCGTCAGCCACCGGCAGGTGGGGAGCTCTTCGGCGAGGACGAGGAGCGGCTGGCCTCCTTCGTGTGCATCCTCGCGGGCGCCGCCCTGGAGAACGCCGAGGGTTTCGAGCGCATGGCCGCCCTCTCCGAGGAGCGGGGCCGGCTCTACCGCGAGGAGCAGGAGGCGGTGCGCCGCCGCGA
Source organism: Archangium gephyra (assembly GCF_049060025.1). Lineage (GTDB taxonomy): Bacteria > Myxococcota > Myxococcia > Myxococcales > Myxococcaceae > Archangium > Archangium gephyra_A. The sequence goes on along the minus strand of NZ_JBMEQQ010000002.1, from coordinate 8,549,645 downwards.
CGACTTCCTCTCCATCGCCGCGCACGAGCTGAAGACGCCCCTCACCTCGCTGCAGCTCCACATCCAGGGCCTCATGTCGCAGTTGCGCCAGGGCCTGGAGCGGCTGCCCCCGGAGCGGCTCGGCGCCAAGCTGGAATCGGCCAACCTCCAGACGCAGCGGCTGGGCAAGCTGGTGAACGAGCTGCTGGACATCTCGCGCATCGCCCAGGGGCAGTTGCTGGGCAAGCTCGAGAACGTGGACCTGGTGCATGTGGTGCGCGGGGTGGTGGAGCGCTCGCGCGAGTCGCTCTCCCGCGCCGAGTGCGATCTGCGGCTGAACCTGCCGCCCACGCTGGTGGGCCACTGGGACGCCATGCGGCTGGAGCAGGTGGTGGTCAACCTGCTCACCAACGCGACGAAGTATGGCGCGGGCCGGCCCATCGAAATCACCGTGGAGGGCGACGCCGCCCTCGCCCGGCTGCGGGTGCGCGACGAGGGCATCGGCATCGCCGAGGAGGACGCCTCGCGCATCTTCGAGCGCTTCGAGCGCGCCGTGTCCGTGCTCCACTACGGTGGCTTCGGCATCGGGCTGTGGATCGTCCGGGAAATCATCCAGGCGCTCGGCGGCACCATCGAGGTGGAGAGTGCCCTGGGCAAGGGCGCCACCTTCACCATCACCCTGCCCCGCCGCGGCCCCGAGGAGCCGCGGGAGATTCATGAAACCCACTGACTCGAGGGGATGACCCTCACCCCCCGCCCTCTCCCAGAGGGAGAGGGAGCATGCGCAACACGCGGCTAGCGGCGGGTGAGCGACAGGTAGATGACGTTGTCCACGCTGTCGCGGAACAGCTTCACCTCGGCCAGCTCCGAGGGAGCGATCTCCGCGGTCAGCGCCCTCATCTGGGGCTCGTCGCGATAGACGAGCCACCAGTCCATGAAGGCCTCCATGTACGCGGACTCGGGAGGGTAGACGGCGAAGTTGGCCACCAGCAGCTTCCCGCCCGAGCGCAGCATGTGGAAGAGCAGCCGGGTGAGCCGCGCGGCCGTGCCCTCGGCGAGGTAGTCATACAGGCCCGCCGAGTAGACGAAGTCCATGTCCCGGAAGGACGTCTTCCCCAGCAGCATGGAGCGCACCGAGCCACACACCGTCCGCACCGGGCCGGTGGGGAACACCCGGGCGATCTCCGCCAGGCAGAGCGGATCCTGATCGAAGGCGATCAGCTCCCCGAGCCGGTGGTCGCGCACGGCGGTGGACAGCTCCGCCTCACGCAGGTGTCCGCACGCCACGGAGAGGATGCGCGGCAGGTGCACACGATCGGCGGTGGAGTCGATCTCCGCGGCCAGCAGCTCGCGCCGCTCGCGCACGCTGCGGGCGCTCGGCTGATCGTGCATGTAGCGGTAGATTTCCCGCGCCTGGTGCTCCAGGCCATCCACGTGCGCGTGGTCGTTATAAAGGTAGTCGATGAGCTCGGCATCTCCCGCGTAGCCGCGGGGACGCTCGAAGGCATGCCGGGTGAAGGGACACTGGTGGATGGCCTCGCGCAGGGGGTGGGTGCGCACGGCTTCCAGACAGAACCGGCGCCACTCCTCCCGGTCCCACTTGCGGCGCAACGTCCGCAGCCCCCGGTGCAGGGACTCCATGCCGGACTGCACGTCACCACCTTGGGTGATTTGCGCGTGGATGTCATCCAGCCACGACGTGGCCCGGACGAAGGCATCACTCCAATCGACCCACTCCATCACAGGCGAGGCCAATTTGTTCCGCGGGGTTGGGGCATGACCAGGAGAAGCAGCATCGCTCGAAGAGGAGGGAGGTCCTTCCATCGCCACCAAAACGAAGAGGCCTTCCACTCCCTTCCCTTGGAGAAGGCCACCGGCCCAGCGCTGGTCTGGAGGGCAGGAGGGCGGGTGATCCAAAACCGCGCGTGCGACAATCACCCAGAACGTTCTACATCCATGGGGGTTTCAGGGCCGTGAACTTCCCGCCGAAGACTCAGAGCGCGAAGTAGTCCCGGGTGATGCGCAAGCGCACGTGCGCGTCCTCGGGATTGAGTTCGATGGAACGGGTACGCGTGGAGAGGATGCCCAGGCGCCGCAGCAGGTGCTCGATGTCGTCGGCGAGCGCGAGCACCGGGCGCACCGTGCAGCCGGTGGCGAAGGCCATGTCGTCGAGCAGATTCAGGTTGCCCGGCTCACTGGTGGCCACGAAGACGGTGCCGCGCGCCTCGTCCCGCCACTCCACCCGCAACGGGCACATCCGCAGGCGCTCGAGCACCCGCGGCGGCACGCAACGCACCATGCCTTCCGGCACACGCTCCAGTCCCTCGCGGCGGATGAAGGGCACCTGGAGCTGCCTGGACAACGAGATGAGAAGCTGCTCCGGCCCGAGCAGTCCCATCCGCACCGCGGCCTCCCCCAACCTGCACCGCCACCGCGCCTGGAAGGCGAGCGCCGTCTCCACCTGCGCCGACGCCAACAGCCCGCTCGCCACCCACAGCTCGCCCAGCCGCATCCGCCGCACGCCCACGACCCACCCCCACGCCACTCGCCCCGACAAACAACACGCGCTCGGGCGCCCCCCGACCCCCCCGCCACCCCGGCCCGCCCGAGCGCTCCCGGCCCCAACCCCCTCAACCCACCCCCGACACCCCACCCGGGCGCTTCCCATTGCGCCTCGCGTGCCAGCGCCCTCCTCATGGATTCCAGGGGGTTGGCCCCTCTGACCCGCGGGGCCCTGCCGGAATGCGGGAAGAAATTCAGGGGTGGGACGTGCGAAGGTGCACCCGCCCCGGGGCGCCTGCCTGCTCTGGGCGATTCCTCTTCAACACGGAGAATCCATGCAGCAGCCCAGGTCCATCCTCCTCCGAGTGCTGGCGGCGGCCGCGCTCGTGCCCACCCTCGCGCTCGCGGCGCCCAAGGCGGCACCGGTCCCCTCCCGGCCCTCGAAGCAGTACACCGTCGAGCAGTTCATGGCGACGACGAAGCTCTCCGGCGCCTCCTTCTCCCCGGACGAGAAGCGCATCCTCTTCTCCTCCAACGAGAGTGGCATCTTCAACGCCTACACCCTGCCGCTCACCGGCGGGAAGGCGAAGGCGCTCACCCAATCCAAGACGGATTCCACCTACTCGGTGGGCTTCTTCCCCAAGGACGAGCGCATCCTCTTCACGCGCGACCAGGGCGGTAACGAGCACAACCACCTCTACGTGCGCACTCCGGACGGCAAGGAGCGGGACCTCACGCCCGGCGAGAAGCTCAAGGCCTTCTTCGTCAACTGGAGCCAGGACGACTCGGCCTTCTACGTCCTCACCAACGAGCGCGACGCGCGCTTCTTCGACGTCTACCGCTACGACGCGAAGACGTACGCGCGCACGCTCGTCTACCAGAACGACCAGGGCTTCAACTTCGCGGACGTCTCGCTCGACGGCAAGTGGCTCGCCTTCAACAAGCCCCGCACCAACTACGACACGGACATCCACCTCTACAACGTGGAGACGAAGGAGCTGAAGCACCTCACCCCGCACCAGGGGGACGTGTACTTCTCCGCGAGCACCTTCGATCCGGGCTCCACCGCCCTCTACTTCCTCACGGACCAGGGCTCCGAGTTCAAGCGCGTGGCCCGCTACGAGCTGGCCACCGGCAAGGTGGAGGACGTGGAGCGCGCCGACTGGGACGTGATGTACACCTCCTTCTCGCGCAAGGGCGGCTACCGCGTCACCGCCATCAACGAGGACGGCCGCACCGTCATCCGCGTGCACGACGTGAAGGCCGGCAAGCCCCTGGCGCTGCCGCAGCTTCCCGCGGGAGACATCACCTCCGTGAGCATCTCCCGGAGCGAGAAGCGGATGGCCTTCTACCACAACGGTGACCGCTCCCCGTCCAACCTCCACCTCTATGACTTCGGCACGAAGAAGGTCTCCCGCCTCACCGACACGATGAGCCGGGCCATCGACACGCAGGACCTCGTCGAGGCCGAGGTGGTGCGCTTCAAGTCCTTCGACGGGATGGAGATTCCCAACATCCTCTACAAGCCGCACCAGGCCACCGCCACCGCCAAGGCGCCCGCCATCGTCTGGGTGCACGGCGGCCCCGGGGGACAGACGCGCAAGGGCTACTCGCCGGTGCTCCAGTACCTCGTCAACCACGGCTACGTGGTGCTGGGCATCAACAACCGCGGCAGCTCCGGCTACGGCAAGAGCTTCTACACCGCGGATGACCAGAAGCACGGCCGCGAGCCGCTGCTCGACTGCATCGAGGCGAAGAAGTACCTGGCCAGCCTGCCCTACGTGGACGCCGAGCGCATCGGCATCGCCGGCGGCAGCTACGGCGGCTACATGACGCTGGCCGCGCTCGCCTTCCACCCGGACGCCTTCAAGGTGGGCGTCGACATCTTCGGCGTGTCCAACTGGCTGCGCACGCTCAAGAGCATCCCGCCCTGGTGGGAGAGCCAGCGCGAGGCCCTCTACAAGGAGATTGGAGATCCGGCGAAGCAGGAGCAGATGCTGCGCGACATCTCACCCCTCTTCCACGCGGAGAAGATTTCCAAGCCGCTGCTCGTCCTCCAGGGCGCCAACGATCCGCGCGTCATCCAGCCCGAGTCGGATGAAATCGTCGAGGCGGTGAAGAAGAACGGCGTCCCCGTGGAGTACGTCATCTTCCCGGACGAGGGCCACGGCTTCACCAAGCGCAAGAACGAGGTGGAGGCCTACTCGCGGATGCTCGGCTTCCTGGACAAGCACCTGAAGGCCGCGGGCCCGGCCCCGGTGAACTGAGGGCTGGCGGGCCGGGCCGTCACCACGTCACGCCGAGGTTGAGCGTGCCGGAGTAGCGGCCCGCCCTCCCGATGGTGAGGGCCGCCGGCTCGCCCACGTTGGACACGGGCGCGCCGGTGGCGTAGCGCTGATCGAAGAGGACGTTGTAGTTGAGGCGCGCGTCGGCGGTGAGGCCCTTGTAGGACGCGCGCACCCCCGCTCCGAGCGGGACATTGCCCACCAGGTGATCGCCGAAGCCCCGCACGGCGCCGCGGATGTTGTAGACGCTGAGGCCCAGGCCGCCCATGACGTAGGGCCGCACCACCGAGGGCAAGAGGCCCACGGTGGCCGCCGCGTAGGCGCCATGGCGCACCAGCTCCACGCCGTCCGCCGAGGCCCGGGGATCTCGCGTGTCGAGCCCGTTCACCGCGCCCGAGTAGCCCGCCTCCAGGCCCACATCCAGCAGGCCCAGCAGCGGAGGGGGCAGGATGCCCACCGCCACCCCGTACGTGACGCCCGGGTCGATGCGCGGCGCCAGGTCCAGGGTGTAGCCCTCCACGCCGCCGCCCGCGGTCACCGACAGCTCACGCAAGTTGGACCAGGGCGCCGCCCGCGCCGTGGAGCTCCCCACGCAGAGCGCGAGGAGCACCCACCCCATCCGTCTCATTCCCACTCCCCCGCCCCGTCGTCTGGGCCGCGCTCTACTGGCCGAGGAGCTCGGCCTTGTTCTTCACCTCTTCGGCCTCCTGGCCCGTGAGGAGCTCGACCTTGTACGTCTTCTCGGCACCCGCGGCCGGCTCGAAGCTGACGCGCACCGGCGTGCCCTCGTCGAGGTCATCCCAGGTGACCATCTGCCCGTCGCGCTCGAGCTTCGTGTCCACGGTGAGCGCGAACCACACCTCCTGCGCGGCCGGCTCGTTCACGGTCTTCACGGCGATGCGGTGGGCGTCCTTGTCCACGTTCGTCACCACGCCCTCCTGCTTCTGCGAGAGACCGGGCACCGCGGCCTCGACGTCCCGGGCCGCCTCCTTCGTTCCCGCACAGCCCACGCCGCCCAGCACCGCCGCCAACACGACCGCTCCCCATACCTTCACACGCGTCCCCATGTCAGGACCTCCCGGACACAGGCGCGGGGCGTGCACGAGCCACACCCCGCGCCTGAGCGAAGCTAGGGACTGGGAAAGAGGGGCGCCAAGAAGGTCCGCCCCCCAGGCCGCGCGGCTCGGCCACCCGGGCGTGGAACAGGCAGGCCGCCGGGCCCTGGAGGCTCCCCCCTGGCATCCCTTCATGCCCTGAGCGGCTTCACGTTCTCGGGGCAGTGCCACCAGGTGTACTCGCACGTGGCCGCGGCGGGGTCACACGGCACCTGCATCACCGTGATGAGCTCGCACGGGTGCGACGGCACACCGGGCTCCAGGCCCGGAGCCTCCCGCGGGGAGGGCGGAGCCCCGGCCTCGCCGCCGATGAACCGCTCCGTCCGCCGCGACGCCCCGCCCCGCGGCTCGTCCTCGCGCTTCTGCCCGGCAGGTGCCCACGGGGAGCACGTCACCGGCAACAGGGCCGGCACCGCCCCCAACACCGCGCCCAGCACATACAGCTTCGTGTTCATGACTCCCCCTCTCTGGCCGGGACCACCGCCACGCCCCGGGCGCACCGGTTCCGGGCCACCCCCAGGGACGAAGGCGGCGGGGAGAGCTGACAGGGGTTTTCGACCTGGGCCGCTCTGAGGCTAGAGTGCGCCGCGCATGCCCTTTCAGATCACCGTCCACGAGGCAGACCGCATCATCGACGTCGTCTACCCCCCGCAGCCCACCGCGGAGGACGTAACGGACTACCTCAAGCGCATCCGCGAGGCGATTGCCCGCATGGGCGGTCCCTGGAGCGCGCTGGTGGACCAGGGGCAGTTGCGCGTGATGCCGCCGGAGATGGTGGCCACCATGGCCAGCCTCAACGCCTTCGCGCAGCTCCACGGGATGAAGCGCTCGGCGCGCGTGGTGACCGATGCCGCCTCCGGCCTGCAGGCCTGGCGCATGACGAAGCAGGCCATGCTCACCATCCCCACGCGCACCTTCGAGACGCGCGACGCCGCCCTCGCCTGGCTGCGCAACCCCGACGACGAGTAGCCCCGCTCCACCCGCGGGCCGTCCTCCCGCGCACGCTCCGTCAAATGTTCGCCCCGAGAGGGTTTATTTGGGGCATCATGGGGTGGCTGGACTTCCCCGTCTGGCGTGTTTTTCCACCCCCTAAAGAAGACAGGAGCGAATCCCCATGCGACAACCCCGGTTCGGGCTGGCCGCACGTCCCCTCGTGGGCGCGCTGATGTGCACCCTCACGCTCGCCGTGGGCTGTGAGCCGGCGGAGAAGCTGGACGCGGCCAAGGGCGAGCAGTTCACGGATCTCGGCGAGAAGCAGAGCGAGGTCGTCTACGGCACGGACAACCGCCAGGACGTCTACGCGCACACGAACGCCACGCTGCGCCTGCGCGCACAGCAGGCCACGGTGGCGCTGATGAATCCCTCGGACTTCAACGCCACCAACCCCAACAACGTCACCTTCCCCGGCTCGACGCTGGGCGCCTCCTACAACCTGTGCTCCACCGAGCGCTTCCGGGATGATCCGACGGGCGCCTTCTGCTCGGGCACGCTCATCGACGACGACCTGGTGCTCACCGCGGGCCACTGCGTCACCAGCGCCTCGGCCTGCACCAACACGCGCTTCGTCTTCAACTACTACCGCCCCGCGGCGGGCACGCTGCAGCCCGTCACCACGGCGGACATCTATAGCTGCACCTCCATCGTCGCGCGCCAGCAGGCGACGGTGAACGGGCGGAACCTGGACTACGCCGTGCTGCGGCTGGACCGCCCGGCCACGCCGCGCTTCACCCCGGCCCCGGTGCGCGCGGCGAACACCGCCCTGACGGTGGGACAGAACGTGGCCGTCATCGGCTCCGGCAGCGGCATCCCGTTCAAGATCGACTCGGGCGGCACGGTGCGCGACACGCGCTCGAGCACGCTGGACTACTTCATCGCCACCACGGACACCTTCGGCGGCAACTCGGGCTCGGGCGTGTACGAGACGAGCGACTACACGGTGGCCGGCATCCTGGTGCGCGGCGAGACGGACTACGTCACCAGCGGGAGCTGCCGCGTGGTGAACGTGTGCAGCGAGACGGGCTGCCGCGGCGAGGACATCACCTACGTCTACCCGGCCATCGCCGCCTTCTGCACCGCGACCAACAACGGCAGCACGCGGCTGTGCGCCGGCCTGCCGCCCCCGCCCCCGCCGCCTCCGCCTCCGGCCAACTCGTACGCCTACACCGCCACCAACACCAACAGCGCCCAGCAGAACACGGTGAACAAGACGCTCACGTTCGCCGCGGGCGACATCGTCGAGGTGGGCACCTGCGGCCTGGAGGGCGCCACCGTCGACGGGGACTCCTTCCTGCGCTTCAACAACGCCACCGCCGAGGTGGCCTCCAATGACGACTCGTGCGGAGGCCGTGGCTCCTACATCAAGTACACCGTGCCGGCGGCCGGCTCCTTCACCATCCGCGGCGGCTGCTACAACACGGGGAGCTGCGGTGGCACCGTGGTGTGGAAGGTGACGCCGGGCACCCCGGGCGGCGGTAGCACCAGCGGCTCGTTTGCCTTCAGCGGCAGCAACACCAACAGCGCCCAGCAGAACACCACCAACCACAACGTGACGCTCGCGGCCGGCCAGGTCATCAAGCTGGGCACCTGCACGGTGACGGGCGCCTCCGGCACCGGTGACACCTACCTGCGCCTGTACGGCGTGGGCACCTCGGGCCCGCAGGTGGCCGCCAACGACGACAGCAGCAACTGCGGCACCCTGTCGTACCTCACGTACACCGTCCCCGCGGGCGCCGGTGGCACCTATCAGATCCGCGCCGGCTGCTACTCCGGCAATAGCTGCAGCGGAACGGTGGCCTACACCATCCAGTAGGTCACACGGCGGACGTCCAGGCAGTACCGGGCCGCTCGCCCTCGTGGCGGGCGGCCCCCGTGTGGGAGTAGCAGACGCTTGACAGCCCGGGGAGCGGGATCTAACGCAGTGCTCCATATGAGCACGCCCAAGTTCCCGTCGCCTTCCACGCCGGTGTCCATCGAAGGCCCCCTGAAGGTTCTGCTGCTGGAGAACATCCACGCGTCCGCCGAGGAGATGCTCGCGGCGGAGGGCTTCCAGGTGGAGCGGCTCAAGGGCGCGCTCAAGCCCGAGGAGCTGGAGGAGAAGATCCAGGGCGTGCACCTGCTGGGCATCCGCAGCAAGACGAACGTGTGGGAGCCGGCGCTCGCCAAGGCGCCCAACCTGCTGGCGGTGGGAGCCTTCTGCATCGGCACCAACCAGGTGGACCTGAAGTCGGCCAACGTCCACGGCGTGCCCGTCTTCAACGCGCCCTTCAGCAACACGCGCAGCGTGGCGGAGCTGGTCATCGCGGAGATCGTCATGCTCACGCGCCAGCTCGGAGACCGCAACCGCGAGGTGCACCTGGGCCAGTGGCGCAAGGTGGCCACGGGCAGCCACGAGGTGCGCGGCAAGACGCTGGGCATCGTCGGCTACGGGCACATCGGCACCCAGGTGGGCGTGCTGGCCGAGTCCATGGGCATGCGCGTCGTCTTCTATGACGTCATGACGAAGCTGCCGCTGGGCAACTCGCGGCCCACGGCCTCGCTGGGCGAGCTGCTGGAGCATTCGGACTTCGTGACGCTGCACGTGCCGGCCACGCCGTCCACCGAGTGGATGATTGGCGCGGCCGAGCTGTCGCGGATGCGCAAGGGGAGCTGCCTCATCAACGCGAGCCGTGGCACGGTGGTGGATATTCCGGCGCTGGCGAACGCCCTCAAGTCGGGCCACCTGGGCGGCGCCGCGGTGGACGTCTACCCGACGGAGCCGGAGACGAACAGCGACGGCTTCGTCACCGAGCTGCAGGGCCTGCCCAACGTCATCCTCACCCCGCACATCGGCGGCTCCACGGAGGAGGCGCAGGCGGCCATTGGCAAGGAAGTGGCCACCTCGCTCATCAAGTTCGTGCGCAGCGGGGCCACCACGGGGGCGGTGAACTTCCCGCAGGTGGAGACGCCGCTGATCGCCAACACGCACCGCATCCTCAACGTGCACCGCAACACGCCGGGCGTGCTCCGCGACATCAACAAGATCGTCTCGGACCTCAACGCCAACATCCACGCGCAGGTGCTGAGCACGGACGCGAACATCGGCTACCTGTTGATGGACCTGGACCAGGACGTGGCCGACCCGGTGTGCCACGCCATCGCGGGCCTGACGACGGACATCAAGACGCGCATCGTGTCCTGAGCCGGAGGTGCTCCGAAGCCCGGTGATTCAACCGGGCTCGGGCGACTCGGAGAACCAGAGGGCCTCGAGCTTCCAGCTCGAGGGCCTCGAAGGGCTCGGCACGGACGCGGACGTTGCCGCTCCAGGAGCCCCGCTCCAGCCATCGGCCCTCGTGGCGCTGGAGGACTTCCAGGATGCGGAGCACCGGGTCCACGAGCCAGACGAACTCCACCCCCTGCCGGGCGTAGATGCGCTTCTTGACGGTGCGGTCGATGCGGGCCGTCGAGGGGGAGAGCACCTCGCAGACCCAGTCCGGAGCGAGGGTGAAGTTGGGGACATTGGAGCGCGTGGGCATGCGCGAGTGCCGCCAACCCGCCAGGTCCGGTACCAGCACGCTCTTGCCGAAGTGCAGCTCCGGCTCGGTGAAGAACCACCAGCCGCCCGGACCGCCCCGGCCACGCTGGAAGGGACCACCCAGCTCCATGGCGAGCGCGAAGCTGGCGGCCGAATGAGGGCTCGCGGGCCGGGGTGACGCAACGAGCTCCCCATCGAGAAGCTCCCCCACCACATGGGAAGGAAGAGCCAGGAGCTCCTCGTAGGTGGCTTCACGATGAGGGGGCTGTTTCTCCTCCGCCATCCCAGCGCGTCCTCTCCAGTCCGTCGATTCAGTCCAGTTCGTCGCTCCAGGACTCAGCATCTTCCCTCCGCGTCCGCCCCGCCAGTCCCCCGGAGCCCCAAACCTCGGGAATGCGGGGCCGTGGACAAGCATGGCGGCCTGCCCACCCGGTATCCGGGCAGGAGGCACGTTGTCTCACCAGAAGATTACTTCCGAAGTCACCCGGAAGCAACCTACGTGAAACATCACGTCTACACGTCGAGGATCTTCCCCGGATTGAGGATGTTGTTCGGATCCAGGGCCCGCTTGAGCGTGCGCAGCATCTCGAGCTCGGCCGGGGAGCGCGAGAAGGCCAGGTAGTCCTTCTTGAGCAGGCCAATGCCATGCTCGGCCGAGATGCTGCCGCCGTGCTTACGCACCAGCTCGAACATCGTCGGGTCGGCCTTCTTCGTGTGCGCGAGGAACTCGGCCTTCTCCATGCCCTCGGGCTTCATGATGTTGATGTGGAGGTTGCCGTCGCCGATGTGGCCGAACAAGGCGATCTCCCAGCCCGGGTAGCGCTCGCCGAAGACCGCGTCCATCTCGGAGCAGAACGCCTCCAGGTTCGCCACCGGCAGCGACACGTCGTTCTTGTGCGGCAGCCCCGTGGCCGACAGGCTCTCGCTGATGCTCTCGCGCAGCGCCCACAGCTCGCTGGCCTGCGAGGGACTCTGCGCCATGGTGCCGTCCGTCACCAGCCCCTTCTCGAAGAGCGAGCCCAGCCAGCCCTCCACCTCGGCCGCGTCCTTGCCCTCGGCCTCCATCAGCACGTAGCAGCCGCTCGGGGCCTCGAAGGGCGAGCGCAGCTTGCGGTGGCGCTGCACTCGCGCGAGGCACTTGTCCGTGAAGAACTCGTAGGCGCTCAGCAGCAGCGGGGCGCGGCGGGCCTCGCGGAACAGCCGCAGCACGGCGGCCACGTCCGGCACCGCGAAGAGGAACACGTCCTGCTTGCCCGGCAACGGCGTCAGCTTGAGCGTGGCCTCGGTGATGATGCCCAGCGTGCCCTCGCTGCCGATGAAGAGCTGGCGCAGATCCGCACCCGTGTTGTTCTTCTCCAGCGCGCCGTTGAGCTCCAGCACCTGCCCCTGCGCCGTCACCACCTGCAGGCCGAGCACCCACTGGCGCGTGAGGCCGTAGCGGATGACCTTCACCCCACCCGCGTTGGTGGCGATGTTGCCACCCACCTGGCTCGAGCCCTTGGAGGCGAAGTCCACCGGCCACGTGAGGCCGTGCTCGGCGCAGTGGTGGTGCACGGCCTCGGTGACGGCTCCCGCCTGCACACGCACCGTATTGCCGAGCAACTCCACCGGCTCCATCCGGTTCATCCGCTGGAGCGACAGCACCAGCTCGCCACGCGCGGCCACCGCTCCGGCCGCCAGGCCCGTGCGCCCGCCCGAGGGCACCACCGGCACCCGGTACTGGTTGCACAGGGCCAGCAGCCGCGCCACCTCGTCCGTGGTGCGCGGAAAGGCCACCGCGCTGGGGGCGGGGGGATGGACGCGCGTCCAGTCGCGCCCGTACTCCTGGAGCTCGCTGGACTCGCGGGTGAGGAAGTCCGCGGGAAAACCATCGGCAACAGCACGGAGGAACGCCTCGGGGAGCACGTCGGCCATGACGGGAGCACTAGTGCAGGGGCTCGCCCATGGCAAGCCAGCGAGCGAGGCACGGAGCGCTTTCATGCCCTGGCGCCGCGTCCGCGCCTGGACAGACGCGGCACCCGCGCCCAGCCGGTCCATGCCCCCGTGCTTATCCTCCGCGCGGCTCGTGGCGGCTTGCCGCGAGCGGGGGGAGCCAGCATGGAGTTGCGCAAGCCTCTGTTCATCGCGGCACTGGTGTTGCTCGGCCTCTGTGTCCTCGTCGAGGTGGGCGCCTCCATCGTGCTGCCCCGCCCCGTCGCCAGCCGCGCGGACATCGAGGCCAACCTGCGCAGCGAGGGCGCTCAGGATGATGTGAGTGTCGACGAGGTGCTCGCCATGCAACGCGAGAACCCTCCCACTCCGGGCCTCGGCATTCCCTACCTCGCGCTCGTCGACGGGCTGCTGCTCCTCACCCTCGGGCTCATGGGCGCCAGCCTCCTCATCCCCGAGCGCGTCCACGGCCAGGTGCAGGGCGTGGTGTCGCTCGTGGGCGCCATCGTGGCCCTGCTGGCCGGTATCGCCATGCTCGTGGGCGCCATCGGCCTGCTGCTGCTCATGGTGTCCCTCTTCACCTCGGTGCCCTTCGGCACCATCGCCTACCTGGCCATCTGGGGCTTCTTCAACCGCGGCGGCGCCTCCGCCACGCTCGGCCTCCTCATGGCCTTCAAGGTGGGCGCCGGTGTCTGCCTCGTGCTCGCCCAGCCGCGCTTCCTCCAGAACAAGGGGCTCGTGCTGCTCTTCCTCACCTCGCTCCTGGCCGGCGCCCTCCTCAGCATCCTGCACGGGTGGGTACCCATCATCCTCGTGAGCATCACCGACGCCGTGGGCGCCATCATCGTCGCCATCCTCGGCCTCGTCTGGGCCGGAGTCCTCTTCATCGGCGCGCTCGTCTCCATCCTCCGGGTGCTCAAGCTCAAGCGCACCACGGCCTGAAGTCTCAGCGCAGCTTCACCGGGCACTCGGAGGTGTTCCCCACGCCCCGGGTGCACGTCAGCGACAGCGTGGCTCCCTCCTCGGGCACATCCAGCCCCCGGCGCTCTCCCAGCCCATCGATGGAGGCGGGGATGGCGGGCCCGCCCTTCGGCTCCAGCCTCACGTCCACCTGGCTCCCCGACAGCGGCTCCACATTCACCGTGCGCACCCGCGCCCCCGCCTTCGCGATGTCCACCCGGCACGCCAGTCCCCGCGCCACCCGCACGGTGCCGTCGGACAGCACGCAGCCCGTGGTCTTCAGGTCCTCCTCCGCCACCGGCCGCGGCTTGATGAAGCGCTCGCGCAGCCGCTGCCGCTCCTCTTTCGACATCGGGTTGGAGCCCTTGGAGGAGCGGTCCTGCGCGCCCAGGCCCGCCCCCAGCACGTACATCATGATGCAGGCGAACACCGCCAGGATGAGCAGGAGGGTGGAAGGCTTGGGCTGCTCCATGGCACGCGCTCCTCAGGGACTGGGAACCGAGCGCCTCGGCTCGAGTTGCATCTCCTGGAGGAGGCGGTGGTCCCGGATGATGGCCGGCCTCACGCATTTGCCCTCGACGCACACCGTTCCGAGTGGGCATCGGGGGCAGAGCACGGCGACCTGATTGCATGTCCCGTTGCAGGCGCCGGAGACACACTGCGAGGGGTGGGTGCACTTCTCCCCCACGGGAATGAGGCAGAAGTTCTGGTGGCACGTCAGCGGAGAGCGGCAGTCATCGTTGCTGTCGCAGGTGTCTCCCAGCGAGATCTGCTCCTGGCACGTGCCCTCCTGGCAGCGGCCCGTGACGCACTGCTCGGGCTTCTCGCAGCCACTGAAACCCGCGAGCCCCCGGCAGGCCGCCTCGTGACACGCCAGGGGCTCCTGGCAGTCATCCACACTGTCGCACTTGTCCGTCAGGGCCACGCGCTCCTCACAGCGGTCCCCCTCGCAGCGGCCCGTGGCGCACTGCTCGCCGCTCGCGCACCCCTTGAAGCCCGCCGTGCCGACGCAGAGGTTGCCCGTGCCGCAGGTGAGGTCCTTCCCGCACCGCGGCTCCTTCTTCGCGCAGGCCACCCCGAGCCCGGGCCCCTCCTCTCCCCCACCCGACGCGAGGATGGCCACCACGATGCCCACGATGAGCAGCACCCCCGCGGCGAGCGCCACCAGCCACCAGGGGAAGGGCTTCTTCACGGGCACCGCCGCTTCCCGCACGGTGAAGGCCACCGAGGGTCCCCGGTCATAGTGCTCGTCCGGGTTGGAGATGCTCGCCACCACCAGCGTGAAGCCATACGAGCCCGGTGGTGTGCCCGCGGGGACGGAGATCCTCACCGGGATGACCGCCGTGCCATCCGCCGACAGGGTCCGCTCCATCCCATCCGGGAACTTCATCCACTCGGGCTGGACGTTGGCGGCCGGCTCCACCGTGGCCCGGACGCTCACCCCCGTTCCCAGCTTGTTGGAGATGGTGAAGGACACCTCGCCGTGGCCCGCGGGGTCCAATGGCACGCTGCTCGTGGTGGCGGTGATGTCGAAGGCGCGCGGCATCAGCTCGCTCCTGGTGTGGGCTGCCCGAAGTGCAGCTCGTAGGTGACGTAGGCGGGCTTCTCCCGCTCGATGATGGCCTCCACCATGGGCCGGTGCGCGGCCAGCTCCGCCGGGGCGCGCACGCGCAGGTGGAAGGGCCGGGGACGCCCGTGGGGGCCGGGCACCTGCTCCTCGATGACGAAGTCCTCGCTGCCGGTGGCCGTCCGCAGGAAGAGCAGCAACCCCCGCGCCGTGCCCCGCCAGCGCGACAGCTCCACCGCCTCGGCCACCAGCTCGCGCATCCGTCCCAGGCCCGTGGTGACGGGCACGCCCAGGTCCACCCAGTGCGCCAGGAAGGGCACGAAGCGCTCCGGCGCGCGCAGCGGGTGGAAGAGCGCCGGCAGCTCGGCCAGCAACGCCTCGGAGGGCGCGTGCAGCGCCTCCATCACATCCATCAGTGCCACCAGCGGGCCGTTCTCGTGGAGCGTCCGCTGGAAGACGCCGGGCAGCAGCCGGGTGATTTCATTCCGCTTCATCGACGGTCACCACCTCGAGCTCATGCGGGCCCGACACCAGGAGCCACGAGGGAGGCAGCGTCACCTTCTCCGTGAACTCCTGCGTCGAGCAGTTTCCGTACTGGCCCCCCGGCTCGCGCTGGCGATGGACACCGGCCGGGCCTCCCGCGAGCAGCAGCCCGCCCCCGGGCGGCGCCGCCAGGGCGAACACGGGCTGGAAGAGGCGCTCGCGCTCGCGCAACGGCAGGCCGCTGTCCACCCCGGGGCGGCTCCACGAGGACTCGCGCCGGCTCGCGTCCATCCACAGCACGCCCGCGCGGTGCGTGGCGGCATAGGCCATGGCCCCGTCGAAGGCGAGCGCGAGGCAACTGCCTCCATCCCAGTTCTTGTCCAGGGGGCGCCACCCGTCCGGCGGGTCCGCCGAGCCGAGCAACTCCCAGCTCGAGCACCCCTTGCCCGGGTCCGCGCCGCTGGCCGCGGCCAGTCCCGCCCAGAGGAAGGAGCGCGGCCCGTCCCGCTGCACCTCCAGCACGCGCACGTCCTGGTTGCGCAGGCCGATGTGCCGGAAGCTGTTGCCGCGCCCGCCACTGCTGGAGAGGTAGACACCGCGCAGGCTCATGCCCGACACCGCGACGCTCACCCCGCCGCGCGCGTCCGTGGAGGCGGCCACGGAGAGGAAGCCCAGGTCATGGTCCGAGGGGTCCACCAGCACCTGCAACGGGGTGGCGCCCTCCTGCACCGCCAGCTCGAAGAGGCCCACGCGCGTGGCCATCAGCAGCACGGGCACGCCGTCGCGCACCATCCACGCGAGGTCCTCCACATGGTCCAGCGTGTGCGTGGTGCGCGCCCACGTCTCACCGCTGTCCAGAGAGAGGTGGATGCGCGAGCGCTGGGGCTCGTCCGTCAGCCGCGCGGCCACGGCCACCAGCCCCGCGCGCTGCGGATGGGCCTCCACCACCTCCACCTGCTGTCCGGGGAAGCGGCCCACGCGCTCCCAGCCGTCCGCGTCGGAGACCGTCCGGAAGAGGGCATCGCCCCCACCCGCGTAGAAGGTGCGCGGCTGGAAGGTGTCCTCGCAGAGCGTGCGCACGTCCTTCGGCACCTCGTCCACCAGCAGGCGCACCTGGTCCACGTAGCTGACGCCGGGCTCGGCGAGCAGGGTGTCGTAGACGTGCGAGACGCGCAGCGACTGGCCGAAGCGCCACCCTCCCGGCTGGAGCTTCGTGGGCAGCGGGTTGAGGGCCTGGTGCAGCCGCTCCAGCGAGCGCCGCTTCAGCGCGGCCGGGTCCTCCGCCCGGTGCACCACCACGCGCGCCCGCACGCGCACCGTCTTGTAGCGCGCCCAGCCCACCTGGCACGTGGTGCCCAGGGGCCGCCGCTCGTCCAGCGCCCGCTCGATGCGGGCCCGCGCTTCCTCCGTCTCGTGCTCGCGCAGCGACTCCTGGGTGACGCCCTCGCCCGAGGGCCCCTGGACGTTGGGCGGCAGGTAGGGCACCAGCAGCACCTCCACCGAGCCCGGCAGCGCGTGCGCCCAGAGCTGGGCCTGGGTGAAGGCCTTGGCGCGGGCCACCGCTCCCGAGCTGCGCAGCGCCAGCCGCTCGTAGTCCTGGGCGGTGATGGCGCGCCCCAGCGAGTGCAGCTCCTGCGGACCCCGGACGAGCGCGTTCTCCAGCGTCTCCGCCGCGCGGCCTCCCACGGCCGGCGAGGGGTTGGTCACCTTCACCCCGGGCAGCGCCGTCTTGAGGGTGTCCAGCGTCCCCGAGGCCACGTTGCCCGTGAGCCCTCCGCCGCGCAGGTACCACAGCATGATGGACCGGCCCGCCTTCGGCACCGCCGCCAGGGCGCGCGGCTCGGTGGACAGCGCGCCGTCCTCTCCCGTCATGTGGGCCGCGGGTGCGAAGGTGATGGTGCCCGTCATCCGGTCCACCACATAGGCGGGCTCGTCCGGTGGCAGGTTGGCGAAGCTCTCCACCTCGCGCCAGATGCGGTACGTCTTGTCCCCCAGCTTGCGCGCGGGCACGCGTCCGTCCAGCTCTCCGGGCAGGGCCTCCACCCCCACCATCAAGTCCCGGCCATCCCCCGTGGGCGACACGATGGGCGGGCGGCGCGCCGTCACGGACAGGCCCGGCATTCCCGTGCCCACTCCCGCCAGCTCCGCCTCCACCTGCTCTCCGTGGTGGGCGAGCACCTCCACCTCCGTGCCTCCCAGGGGAATGCGCACGGGCTCGGCGGTGAGGAAGATGACGGGCTCGGCACCGGCCTCGGCTCGCGAGGTGGTGACGCCCGTGCCGCGCGGAATCTCCACCAGGCTCGTGGCGGGGCGCGCGAGGCTGAAGCGCAATCGCACCGTGGCGGCGCTCGGAGGTTGCAGCCGCACGCCGAGCAGGCGGAGGAACTCGACGTAGGCCTTCTCCGGCAGCCGGTTGAGCCGGTAGAGCATCGTCTCCGTCAGGTGGGCGAAGACCTCCAGCAGCACCATGCCCGGGTCATGCGGGCTCAGGTCGGTCCACTCGGGGCTCACCCGCGCGATGCGGTTGCGGGCCTCCTCCAGGAGCTGCTGGAAGCTGCGGTCATCCAGGTTGGGCGAAGGCAGCGGCATCAGGCGGGCCCTCCGGCGAGATCGAGGCCGAAGCGCAGCCGGTCCGTGCGCTGGGTGGTGCGCACGCGGTACTCGAGCGAGATGTCGAGCCGGAAGGGCTCCTCGGCGCTCCGGTTGGCGTCCAGGTCGAGCAGATCGATGCGGGGCTCCCAGCGCTCCAGCGCCCGGCGCACGTAGTGGATGGCGAGGCCCGCGGTGGTGTCGTCGTTGGGCGCGAAGACGAGCCGGTGCAGCTCGCAGCCGTAGTCCGGGCGCATGACGCGCTCGCCGGGCACGGTGGACAGCAGCAGGAGGATGGCCTGACGCACCGAGGCCTCCTCCTGCACCATGGCGATGCCCCCCGAGGGGGACAGGCGCAGGCCGCCGGGCCCGACGCCGACGAGGTCCAGGTCCGGGTGGAGGAAGCGCCAGGCGCGGTAGCGGGGAGCGTTCATCGGCCCTCCGACACGAAGGGCTGACCGGGCGCGGTGCAGTGGTACTTCACCACGCCCGGCGGCGTGCCATCCGTGAGCCCGGTGACGATGTCGAGGACGACGGGTTTGCCGTCCACGCGAATCCACGCGGAGTAGCCCGCCTGCACCTTCAGCGTGGTGGTGCAGGGTTTGATGGTGGGCCCGATGTTGGGACAGCCCGCGATGGGCCGGCCCTCGGGGTCCGCCTGGACGAGCACCGGGCGGCCCTCGATGGTCACCCAGGACTGCGCCGCGGTGAGGCCGATTCCGCCCAGGTGCGCGCACTGCAGCGATGCGTCCACGGTCACCCAACGCATTCAGTCCCTCCTCCGGAAATCGATGGTGGCGGCTTCGATCGTGATGGACTTGCCGGGGGCCTCGATCTCGAGCGCCGTCTCGGCGTGCAGGCGGACGACATGGGGAGACAGTTGCAGGTAGCTGCCCTGCGGGTCCTCCAGCCGGAGCGTCTGCGTCTCGTCGTTGAAGCGCAGCTTGAGCCCCCCCGGGGTGAGCAGGTTGAAGCGGCGCACCGCCGCGCCGGAGACACCCGGGTCCGGCGGCCCGTTCGTCCCGTAGAGGCCGCCCACCACCACGCCCCGGGCCGGGTCCTCTCCCGGGAGGATGAGCAGCACGGTGTCGCCCACGTCCGGCAGCATCACCAGGCCCTTGCCCGCGCCAGCCCCCGCGCTGAGCACCTGCATCCAGTCCGTCTCCACGTCGCCGCAGGTGGGCAGCGAGACGCGCACCCGGCCCTTGTTCTCCGGGTCATCCACCCGGCTCACCACGCCCGGCACCACCGAGGAGGCCCGCGGGCGGGTGCGCCGGGACGGAGGCGCGGAGGACAGCTCGGAGAGGAAGCCGTGTTGCGCATCCAGGGTGTGCGTGACGGAGGTGAGGACGTACTGGCCCGCCACCACCGGCACCACGCCGCGCACGTCCACGCGCGTGCCGGGACGCAACCGGGGGTCTCCCTCCGCCAACCCGGTGAGCACCACCTCGCGCGCCAGCCGGTGGTCCAGCTCCGCCCGGGCCAGTGCCTCCACGTGCGCGGTGTCCTCCGCGTTCTCGTTGACGAGCGCCCGCTCGCCGCTGCCCCCCACGCGCTCCGGGGGCACGGAGGCCTCCACCCGCCGGCCCACGCGGCCTCCGGAGGGGCTCGCCTTGTAGACCTCGCCTTGCAGGGCGTTCCAACCCGCCGAGGACACCGAGCGGCACGCGGGGTCTCCATTCACTTCCACGCTCGCTTCCAGCAGCGACTCGCCCATCACCAGCGGAATGGGGTCTCCGTGCCCGTCCAGGGACAGCACGCGCAGCACGCCCTCTTCCAGCACCAGCCACAGGCCGCAGCGCTCCGTCTGCTCCACGAGGAACTCGAGGTCCGACTGTCCGTGCTGGATGAGGTGGTGGGAGAGCGGTCCCGGCTCGGAGGCCTCGATGGTCAGGCCGAGGTCCGAGACCAGCTCGCGCGCCAGGTCCCTCGGCGTCACCTGCGCGTGCACCCGTACCGGTTGGCGCTTGCGCAGGCGGTGGAGCAGGTCGTAGCCCCGGACGCGCACCTGCCGTGTGCCGGAGGCGCCATGGACGTACTCCACCGCCGTCACCTCGCCCACGAAGAGCGGGTTGCGCCGGGCGGCCACCGAGATGCGCAGCGCACTGCCCGGAGGCAGGCCCCGCGTGGCCAGGGGCCCTCGCGGGTCCGTGAAGGTGAGCTCGCACTGCGCGGGCAGGGACAGGTGCTGCTGCACGCGCACCGACTCCAGGGTGCGCAGCTCCTCGGGCGCCATCGGCGTCCCGTCCAGCTCCACCCGCAGCTCGGGCAGTCCCCGGACGGATCTCATGTCGTCCCCCGAATGGCCGAGGCCGGTGGCAGGCGGAGCACCGTGCCCGTGCCCAGGTGCATCGGGTCGGCGATGCCGTTGAGCGAGGCGATGAGCCTCCACAGCGACGGGTCCCGGTAGCGCTCCCAGGCGATCTCATCCAGGCGCTGGCCCGAGCCCGGCTCCGGCCCACCCCCGAGGACGGATTGGGTGTCGAAGGCCTCGGGCGGGAGACTCGAGGCCACTTGATTGGCGAGCTGCTCGCTCTCGGCGCCGACGCCTCCCGGGGGAACGCGCGGGGCCTCCACCTGCCGGGCGATCTCCTCCTCCACGCGCAGCAGGCGCAGCGAGAGCCAGGAGCGCCGGGGCGCACCGGTGGGGGTGAAGTGCTCCAGCCGCTCGGCCACCGAGGCCACCACGCACGGCATGTTCAGCACCTTGCCCCAGACGATGCGCAGCAACGAGGGGCGGCCGTACCCCTCCTCGGCATGCGCGTTCTCCGCGAGCTGCCACAGGGGCCGCGTCAGGTCCCTCACATCCTCCGACGCCACCGAGGAGCCCGCCAGCGTCACATCGAAGAGGAGCCTCCAGCTTGAGCTCGGTGGTGCCGCCTCCGGTGAAGAGGAGCGGGTCATCCATGAGCCCGGCCCCCGAGAGCGGTACGCCCAGCGCACGCCGGGGCCGCACGCCCGCCGTCCGGCGCACCACGAGCGTCTCGGGGTTGAGCAGGGCGCCCAGCCGGATGCCCTCGGGCTCGATGAGGAAGGCCACGCGCTCCATCACTCTCCTCGCTGCTCGCGCTCCAGCCGGCGCAGCCGCTCCCAATCACGGAGCACCGACAGCGGGTCGCCGGTTTCAGGGGAAGGAAGCTCGGGGGGCTCCGGCCACGGGTGCGAAGCGTCGAAGGAAAACGCCACACCGGGCGCGGGGGATGGCTCGGCCCTGGCCGTCTCCCGGGGGCGCGACGTCTCCCGGGAAGAGGGCTCGGGCATCGGGAATGGAGAGGACCGCGCCGTAGGCGATGAGCCCACGCCCGCTGCGTGACCTGGAGTCCTCACTCCGCCCATCACCCCTATCCCCCTGGGAGAGGGACGGGGTGAGGGTGTGAAAGATCCTGGGTTCCCCTGCTCAACCGGACGTGTCCCGAGAAAGAACGTGGGCTTCTGGCTCTCCGAGGACGACGAGGTCTCGGGAAGCGAGCGGAGAGAGAGCCCTCGGGTCCGGGTGAAGCGCGCTCCTTCCTGAGTACCCATTCGGGGCACCGTGGGAAGAGAGCCACCGTCACGAGGCGCCGCCGGGGCGTCCACACGCGCGCTGCCGGACACCGGAGCGTCAGTCCCGCGCTCCGGCGGCGGACGAGGCGAAGGCCCGCCCGTGCGCGGTCCGGTGCTCAGCACGGACGTGGGAACGGGGTGCCCCACGGCAGTCGCCGCGCTCACCCGGGTCTGGGGAACGGAGGGCGACACCGGCCGGGTGCTCTCGGGCTCCTCACAGCCAGGGGGTGAGGGTCTCGACAAACGGACACGGGGCCGCGCCTGGGGCGCGGGCACCACGCTGGCGGCGGGCACGGGCTCCCGCCGGGAAGCGGCGGCCGGAGCCCGAAGCGCTGGAGGCGGCACGGCCTCGGGAGGCGCCTCGGGCGGGACTGGCTGTGACTCCTCCAGCTCCAGTCCCTCGAGCAGATGCGGTGCCCCACGGCGCACGCGCTCCACCCAGTCCGCGGTCGGGCCTCGCCGCGTCGACTGCACCAGCCGCCGCCAGTGCTCCGGTGGGCCTCCGTCCGGCGGCGGGACGACCCTCACCCCACCCCTCTCCCAGGGGGAGAGGGAGTCTTCCACGGGCAGCTCCACGGGGGGCTCGTTCAGGACGGACTCCGCCCAGCCCTTCACCCACCGCGCCACCGCGCGCACCAGGGCTTTGCCCCGGCTCTTGCCGCTCCCCTCAGCCGCCACGGTTGATGGACTCGAAGACGAGCGTGACGGACTCGATGGCCACCATCTGCCCGAGCGCATCCAGGGCCGCGCCCTTCCACCCCGAGGGCCACGCATCCACCAGGTTCCAGCGGAACACCTCCGTCAGGCCGTCCGGCCCCGTCATCAGGATGGAGACGTTCTTGCGGCTCGGCGTGCCGTTCACCGACTCCATGAACCAGTTCCACAGCTCGCGCGACGTCGTCAGCCCATAGCGCAGGGTGACGTCCCCGTAGGACACCGGCCCGGCCAGCCGGCGCACCACCGCGCCCGCCCCGCCCTCGCGGTAGCGCAGCGCGTTCACCTGCACCTCCAGGCCCTGGCACTCGGTGAAGTGCCCCTCGTTCACCCCGTTGATGTCCAACTTGAAGTTGTACGCGCGCAACGGGTCCACCAACGTTCCCGGCTGCGCACCCGCCTCCTGCGGGGGTGGAGTCTCCGCCTGCTTCGGATCAGCCACGGGCCGCCTCCTCCGTCTGCTCCACACCGCCCGAGTGCTGGCCGATGCGGAAGATGATGAACTCCGCCGGCTTCACCGGCGCGATTCCGATGACGCAGATCAACTGCCCCGCGTCCACCACCTCGGGCGGATTCGTCTCGTCGTCGCACTTCACGAAGAACGCCTCCTGCTCCGTCCGGCCCACCAGCGCCCCGTCCCGCCACAGCCGCCGCAGGAAGGCGCTCACGTCGCGGATGACGGCCCGCCGGAGCGACAAGTCGTTCGGCTCGAACACCACCCAGCGCGTCCCCTGGCCGATCGTCTCCTCCACCATGCAGAAGAGCCGCCGCACGTTGAGGTAGCGCCACTCGGGGTCACTCGACAGCGTCCGCGCGCCCCACACCTTGATGCCGTCCCGGGGGAAGAAGCGGATGCAGTTGACGCCGCACTGGTTGAGCACGCCCAGCTCCTCGCGCGTCAACGGGGTCGCCAGGCCCTCCGCCGCGTTCACCACCTCGTTGGCCGGGGGTTTGTGCACCCCGCGCGTTCCATCCACCCGCGCGTAGATGCCCGCGATGTGTCCGGACGGAGGCGCGTTCACCAGCCGCTTCCGGTCGAACGGGTCGTACATGGAGACCCACGGGAAGTAGTACGCGCCATACTTCGAGTCCCGCGCCCGCTCGCCCCGGGAGCGCCGTGGCCCCGCACCGCCCTCCCCCTCCTTGCCCGCCGGTGCGGCCGAGACCGTGCCCACCTCGCACAGCCGCTCGACGGTGGCGTCCTCGGGCGCGTCCAGCACGGCCACCCGGTCCATCATCTGCTCGGCGTGCGTGAGCAGCGCGTTGTAGGAGCCCGGGTCCGTGTAGCCGGGCGCCGCGACGATGGCCACCTCGTCCACCTCGCGCAGCACGTCCAGCCCCTCGCGCTTCGGCCCGCTACCCAACAGACTGGGACTGTCGCCGATGTTGACGACGAAGCAGCGCCGCCCGCCGTTCTCGAAGAAGCCGTAGACGGCCAGCGACAGCGGCGTGCTCTTCACCTCCTTGCCCTGGCAGAACTCCTTCACGAACTGGGACCAGTTGTTGATGGCCACCGGCTCGTGGAGCCGCGCGCCGGCATTGGGCGCCCTGCCCACGAAGCCCGCCGTGCTCGTCCCCGCGGCCTCCAGGGGCTTGGGTCCCCCCAATATTTCCTCAACGTAGATACCGGGTGTCAGATAGCTCGTCGCCACGTCATCCCTCCTTCAACGGCAGGCGCACCAACAGCGCTCCCTCCTCGGTGGGCAGCTCCTCGGCACGCACCGCGAGCATTGCTCCCTTCGCACGCACCTCCAGCCGTCCGAGCGGCGTGTCGGCGGGCACCGAGGCGATACGGAAGCGGCCCTTCGCGTCGGTGCGCGCGTTGAGGCCCATGGACGGCAGCTCCACCTGGGCATCCGGAATGGGGATGTCCCCGGGTCCCACGACCCGGCCCAGCAGCACCGTCCCCGGCACGGTCCGGGTGATGAGCGGCACCCTCACACGAGGAACGGCTGGCACCGGGCGCTCGCGCTCGAGCGGCACGCGCAAGCGGAAGGCGGGCCGCGGAGGCACTCCCAGCGCCGCCCACAACGGCACCGGCACGGGCGAGAGGTCCACCTCGAAGCCCGGCTCCTCCATGGCCGCGAAGACGAGCTCGCCCAGCAGGTGGTGGGCCCGCTCCGGAGAATCCCCCCCGGCGGTGACGAGGTAGCAGAGCGACACGCGCAGCGGAGGCCGGCGCGACGTGCGGGGCGGAGGCGCCGGAGCGAGCTCCAACAGATAGAGCCCCACGAGCCGGTCCACGGAGTCGCGGTCCGGCACGGCCAGGGAGACGGGCGCATCACCGAGCACCCGTCCCACCCAGGTCTTCAATCGCTGATCGACTTCGTCGATCATGGGCCCTTTCGCCGAGGTTTCGGGGATTTCGAGAGTTGGCTCTCGCACCCTTTGTCGGAGTGCCCGCGAGACTGGCCATGTGCCAGGGTCCAAGGAACTGGTCCCCGGGGAGGTGAGGGCGTCGGTGCCCGGACACTCGGGTGGCGCGGCGGAGCGCGGCGCTCAGCGCTTCGGCCAGTCCGCCAACAGCCGCAGGGCCTGCATCTGCTGGCTCCAGCCCACCTTGCCGCTCAGCGTGCCCCCGTGCTCGCCGGGAGCGGTGATGCGGATCTCCTTCCACACCGGCTCACTCGCGTCGTAGCGGGCCTCCCACGCGCTCCAGCGCACGCCCCCCGAGGCGGCCACGGCGCGCTCCACGCACGCATCGAATTCGGCCTCCGAGGACAGATAGCGGAGCTGCTCGATGACGTGCGGGAGCTCGCCCGCCCTCGCCTTCAAGGAGGAGCGCGAGCCGGTGATGGCCCGCAGCACCTCCCGGCCCTGGTTCTTCGGCAGGAAGGCGGCATAGCCGGGACGGAGCACCACGTAACCGCTCCACGAAAAGCCGTTCCGGAGGGTGGCCTCGTAGCAGACCACGTCGGCCAGCCGCTCGGCGCGCGCGGAATCCCGCAGCGGCGGCTGGCGGCGCAGCTCCAGCAGCACCGCGAGCAGATGGCCCTGGTTCACATCCTGGAGGAAGAGCTTCCGGTCTCCCACCACGCGCACGCCGAACAGGGTGGGCCGGATGCCATCCTCGGGGATGGAGCGCAGGGGAATCTGCACCGGCTCGCCCCTGTGGGGCTTCCACACGAGCCGCTCGTTGGTGAGCCAGTACTTGCCGGAGCGCAACACGCCATGAACGATGTTCGCGACGAGCAGCACCACGAGCACGAAGGCACCGGGGTCTCCCCCGAAGCGGGAGGCGATCAGCCCCAGGATGATCGACGCATACATCCGGAGCACGAACCACAGGTCCGCCGAGTCGCCCTCCAGCAGGCGCACCTCGCCCGCGGCGAGCTCCAGGGGAATGGCTTGGAAGACGAGCCCCTCGAGCCGGGTCAGGTCATCCACCAGGGACGGCGGACCGGAGACACCGGCCAGCTCCCCGAGCCGCTTGCGGACGAGCGCCTCCAGCCGACTCCGGAGCGCCCCCACGTCCCGGAGGGTGACGAGTACCCGCGAATGCTCCGGCCACTGGTCCGCCTGGGCCCGGCGCTGGATGCGGTCCAGGGCCTCATGGAACGCGGGCTCGTGACGCAGCACCGAGTGGAGGGCCTCGGGCTGCCCGCGCAGACGGCGCTTCCACCCTCTGCCCGAGAGGAGCGCCTCCAGCGCGGCATAGCGCTCGCGCGAGGCCTCCACCATTTCGACACGGCCCTCGAGCTGACGGCGCACGTCCTCGAGGGAGGGAGCACCCACCCAGGCGCCCGGGGGGACCTCTGTGCGCACGCGCTCGGACATACTGGCCGGGCAGCATAAGGGGGGCGAGGGCCCGCTCCACCCACGCGCGCCCCACGCGTGTCAGGTCGGCGACGCCGATTCCCCTGCGGCCGGAGCCGGAGCCGGGGCGGGAGTCGGGGCCGGAACAGTCGGCGAGGCCTCCGCGGGAGCCGGCTCACCGGAGGGGGCCGCCGTGCCCGGGGCCGCATTGCCCTCGGGTGCCGGGGGCACGGCCGCCGGGGGCGCCACCTCGCCCGCATCGGGCACCTGCGCGGCCTCCACCGGAGGAACGGCCACGGGCGGAGTCTCCTCCACGGGCGCGTCGGGTGCCGGAGCGCCCACCACCGCGGGAGGAAGCTGCTCGGGAGCGGGGGGCTGCACGGGCGCCCCGGCCTGCTCCTCCGGAACCGGAGCGGGCACCGGCTCGGACTGGGAGTCCGCCGGAAGGGAGCCCGTCTCCACCCGCTTCGCGAGCCCGGCCAGGCCTTGCTCGAGGTAGCGGCCGAGTCTCGAGCGGATGAAGGGAACCAGGTAGTGCGCGAGGGGGTTGCCGCCGATGTCGCCCTCGTCCACCCACGTCACGCGAGTGCCCTGGCCCTCGGGCGCGAAGGAGATGCGGCCGCGCATCAGGTACCGGCCGTTCTCCACCGACGTGGCATAGGCCACGCCCGTCTTCGGGTCCGCCTCGGTGAGGGAGAGGGTGCCATCGCCGATGCTGCCGCCGCTCCAACTGTGCACGGCGCCCACGCCCGCCTCGGGCCCGCCGAACATCCACTCGCTGCCCGGGTACTTCTCCGCGCGCCACGGCCCCCACTCCCGCCAGCGCGCGAGGTGGGCCACGTGGGGATAGATGGCCTCGGGCGGGGCCTGGATGGCCGCCGAGCGCTCGACGCGGAACTTCGACGGCAGCACGAAGCCGATGGCGAACAGCAGCCCCACCAGCGTCGCGGAGGCGATCAGGATCTTCTTGAGCATCGAGCGATTCCAGGAGCCAGATGCACCCGGAGAGCCCACCGTAGCAGACCCCGCCGATGGGTCGAGCCCTCCCCGGGGGGCAGGCGGATGTCTCCCCCCACCGGCCTGGCCCGTCCGCCTGACTGCCCTGCCCGGAAGTGAACCGTGAAATGATGGGGCCAGCGATGACCACGACACTCAATCCGAGGAGTGCCCTCGCGCTCACCTGCCTGCTGATGCTGGCGGTGTCACCGGGCGCCCGGGCGCAGCAGGAGCCGGAGGACGCGGACCTACCGGACTCCGAGCTGGAGGGCACCGTGACCACGCCCTCCCCCACGGACCCCGACGCCGCGCCCCCGTGGAAGACCCGGTTCGGCGTGAGGCTGGCGGCGGGCGCACCCGAGGGCGTGGGCCTCTCGGCGCTCATCCATCCCCGGCGCTGGCTGCGGGCCCACGTGGGCGCGACGAGGAACAGCCTGGGCTTCGGGGCGCGCGGTGGGGTGAGCCTCCTGCCCCTCGCGCTGACCATCTCCCCCGTGCTGGAGCTGGAGTATGGCTACTACTTCCGAGCGGACTACGAGAAGCTGCTGACGCAGTTGCACGGCCAGCCCACCACGGCGGCCACGGGCATCCGCGACGTGGGCTACCACCAGGTGAGCGGCAGCGTGGGCGTGGAGTTCTCGCCCTCGCGCTATGTGACGTTCTTCGGAGGCGTGGGCATCAGCTACTGGTTCATCGAGGTGGGTGACGCGAAGGCCTTCATCCGCGAGGCCGCCGATGACCCGGAGCTCACCGCCCGGCCGCTCAGCATCGGCCTCTCCAGCCCGGTGGCGAAGCTGGGCCTCCTCATCTATTTCAACTGACAGGCTCCTCCATGCGTGCCCTTCCCCGCGTCCTGCTGCTGACCGCCACCACGCTGCTCGCTCCCGGCTGCCGGAGGATCGCCGACACCTTCTTCGTGGTGAACGCCGAGACGGAGGAGATCTGCACGGCCCAGCGGAGCCTCGAGTTCCCCGCCGCCGCGCCGGGCACCACGACGCTCGCGCGGACCTTCGAGTTTCCCCTGGGACAGATTGGAGCGGACATGCCCGCGGGGCGGCTCGAGACGGAGTTCCGGCTGAAGCTGTTCGAGCTGGACGTCACAGGGGGCGATGCGGACCTGAGCGGGCTGGAGTACGCGAAGGTGTCCTTGAAGCGGCCGGCCGCGCAGGAGGTCATCCGGACGCTGCTCGAGTTCCAACAGCCCTCGCAGGCGTTCTCGCCCACGCGGCTGACGCTGCGCGGGGTGGAAGCGGCGAGCGTGGCGGAGCTGGCGCGCGAGGACCGGGTGGAGCTGGTGTTCGAGGTACGGGGCACCCTGCCCGCCCAGGCGTGGACGGCGGACCTGCTGACGTGTGCCGGGCTGAGGACCGAGGTGCACTACTTCGAGCTGCATCTTCTGACGGAGAGGCCCACCAGCTTCTCCGCCCATTCGCGCGCCCGGGCGTTCTCCTTCATCAGGAAGTCGAAGCTGCCGGCCCGGATGGCGCGCACCAATTCCGCGTCCTGGGAGATGGCCCCGGAAGCGCTCCAGGGAAAGGTCCGGAGCGGAGGGGTGTGCTCCGCGTCTCCGGAGTCCTCGGGAGCGGCCTCCAGGTGGCGGGCGTAGGTGGCGAAGAAGTGGTCGACGCACGAGGCGACGGGGACGGCGTACAGCGCCTCGTAGACGTCCACCCACACCACGGGCTGCAGGCCGCGCGCGTCCGCCAACGACGGCACCGTGGCGTAGCAGTAGGCCAGCCGGTCATCCTTCGCGAAGACGAGCAGCGAGCCGAATGGCTCCACCCAATCCTTGCGCCAGTGCGCGTTCACCCGGTGCAGGTCGGGCCGCCGCTCGTGCCGCGCGGGGAAGAGGTAGAGCTCATCCCTCACCCAGAGGTAGCCCGCGCGCGCATGCACGGCCGCCAATTGGGGGTCCATCGGCTGCCCCGCCACGGACGCCGCCACCGGGCCGGAGGACGGGAGCGGCGGCTCCCACTTCAGGGGATGGGCACGGCTCCGGCACACCTCCAACAGGCGCTCGAAACCGGGCAGCGCGGTCGCGGACTGCATTCCTGGGACTCCTCTCGGGTGTCTTCTGCGGTCACCTCACTCTAGATGACCGCCCGGGTCATGTCACGGACGCAGACGCCGCGCGCCGAACAGATGGGGTCCACCGCCAGCACATCGCGCCTCCGGGCTGGCCGAAGCCTTGTTAGCTTGAGTCCCGAGACCCCACTGAGGATCGCCATGACCCATGTCGTCGATGACTTCATGACTCGCAGCGTGCACACCATCGGAGCGCAGAGTCCCCTGACCGAGGCGCACCGGATCATGAACGAGCACGCCATCCGCCACCTGCCCGTGCTGGAGGGCGGGAAGCTGATGGGCGTGGTGTCCATGAGGGATCTGCACCTCATCGAGACACTCAAGGGCGTGGACCCCAAGGAGGTCGCGGTCGAGGAGGCCATGGCCCAGGAGGCCTATACGGTGCCGCCGGGGACGCCGCTCCTCGAGGTGGCGCGCACCATGGCCATGCACAAGTACGGCTCGGCCGTCATCGCCCGCGATGGCAAGGTGGAGGGCATCTTCACCACCATCGACGCGCTGAAGGCGCTGGAGGAGGTCCTGTCCTCGCCCGGGGCGGCGCCCACCCGCAGGCGGAAGACCACGCCCAGGCAGTTGGGCAAGAAGAGCGCCCCCCGGAAGGCCGCGGCCCGGAAGGGAGCCGGTACCGCGGCGAAGCGCCCGGCGGGGAAGAGCGCGGCGAAACGCCCGGCTCGCAAGGCGGCTCCGGCTCGCAAGCGCGGCGGACGCTGAGCGTCAACGCCACGCGCTCACAGGGTCCGGAGCAACCGGCTCACGCCGCGCGGCGCTTCGGCAGGGCACCGCGCAGCACCTCGTGGGCGCTCAGCAGCATCTCCTCGGTGGTGTCCCAACTCACGCAGGCATCCGTCACCGAGCAGCCGTAACGAAGCTGCGAGAGGTCCGCGGGGATGGGCTGGGTGCCCGCCTCGAGGAAGCTCTCGATCATCACGCCGACCACCGAGTGGTTGCCCTCGCGGATCTGATGCACCACGTCGCGCATCACCAGCGGCTGCAGCTCCGGCTTCTTCCACGAGTTGGAGTGCGAGCAGTCGACCACGATGTTGCCCGGCAGCTTCGCCTTGGCGAGTGCCTGCTCGGCGAGCGAGACGGACACCGTGTCGTAGTTGGGCCGCCCGCCTCCGCCCCGCAGCACCAGGTGCCCGTAGCTGTTGCCACGGGTCCGGATGATGGCCGACTCGCCCTTCTCGTTGAGCCCCAGGAAGCTGTGCGGGCGCGAGGCGGAGAGCACGCCGTTGACCCCCGCCTCCAGGGAGCCGTCGGTGCTGTTCTTGAATCCCACCGGCGTCGACAGCCCCGAGGCCATCTCGCGATGCGTCTGGGACTCTGCCGTACGCGCGCCAATCGCGGTCCAGGAGATCAGATCGCCGTAGTACTGCGGCGCGATCGGATCGAGCGCCTCGGTCGCCGCCGGCAGGCCGAGCTCGGCCACGTCCAGCAGGAAGCGGCGGCCACGCTCCATGCCTTCCTCGATGCGGAAGGAGTCATCCATCCGGGGATCATTGATGAAGCCCTTCCAACCCGTGGAGGTGCGGGGCTTCTCGAAATACACCCGCATCACCACGTGGAACGTGTCCTTCACCCTGTCGGCGAGCTGGCGCAACCGCCGCGCATAGTCGAGCCCGGCCGAAGGATCATGGATGGAGCACGGGCCCACGATGATGAACAAGCGGGGGTCCTTGCGGTCCAGGATGTCCATCAGCGCCCCGCGGCCAGCGAGGACGGCCTCGGCTGCCCGCTCGGTCAGCGGCACTCGCGTCTTGATCTGGGCGGGAGAGGGCATCTGGTCGATGCCGACGACATTCAGGTTTTCGGTACGAGCGGTCATGGAACCAAGGCCGTGGGGGGGGACGCGGGGGGCGGCGAATCTCCTACGATAGTAACGCCGGAATGCGCCGGACACTTCGCCCAGATGAAGCCCGCTCCCCATCGGTCGGGCGAGCGGGGGAGGGCATTGACACCGTCACGAACTTCCTGGCGAAGCGCGCGCGTGTCCGGGCGCGGCTCGTGGTAGGCAACGGCGGCAATGGACCCTGCACAGACAGCTCCCCGAGTCCTCGTCGTCGGCTGTGGTGGAATCGGCGGCGTCATCCTGTCCCGACTGCTGGAGGCGGGCGGGAAGGCGGCCGCGGTGGCTCGCCGCGAGGAGATCGCCAGCGTGCTCCGGACGCGCGGCCTGGTGCTGCGCGACGAGAAGGGCGAGCGCACCATCCGCGGAGACCTGGAGGTCTTCGTCCAGCCGCCCCGGGAGGGGGCCTACGACTTCATCCTGCTCGCCACGCCGCCCAACGGGGTGGAGGCGGCGGCCCGGGACACGGCCCACCTGCTGGCCCCCCAGGGGGCGATGGTGGTGCTCCAGAACGGGCTGTGCGAGGAGCTGGTGGCCCGGGTGGTGGGCGAGGACAAGGTGCTCGGCGCCATCGTGGCCTGGGGCGCATCCTCCCCGGAGACGGGCGTCTACGAGCGGACCTCCTCGGGGGGCTTCGCGATTGGCGCGCTCTCCGGCCAGCAGGACCCGAGGCTGTCCCGGCTGGCCGAGGTGCTGGGCGCGGTGAGCCAGGTGGCCTTCACCGGGAACCTGCGCGGCGCCCGGTGGAGCAAGCTGGCGATCAACTGCGCCATCTCCACCCTGGGCACCGTGGGAGGAAGCAGGGTGGGCCCGCTCCTCCGGCACCGCTTCGTCCGGAGGCTCGCGATGGAGGTGTTCACCGAGGTCTTCCAGGTGGCCCGCGCCGAGAACGTGCGGCTGGAGAAGGTGGCCTCCACGGTGGACCTGGAGTGGCTCACGTTGAAGGAGTCCGAGCAGCACGCGCGGGGCTCCCTGTCCCTCGTGGGCCGGCACGCGATGCTGCTGGCCATCGGCGCGCGGTACCGGCGGTTGCGCTCGTCCATGCTGGCGGCCATCGAGCGGGGGCGCGAGCCGCCCGTGGACTTCCTCAACGGTGAGGTGGTCCAGCGGGGCAAGGCCCACGGCATCGCGGTGCCGGTGAACGAGCACCTGCTGCGGGCCGTCCACGCGATGTCCCGGCGTGAACTGACGCCGGGCGTTGAGACGCTCCGCCACATCTACGAGCAGACGCGGCCCCAGCGCCACCCGTAAGGCTGGAGCAGATACCCACCTGGGTTCATCGGGGGGCCGAGAGGGGGGTCCATGGGGGAGATGCCCCCCTGGGCGCGTGCACCCCGCGAGGTTCCCGTTGAAGGCGACCCCATTTCGTTTCATGGTTTCGGTCACCGGCCGATGGCGGCGGCACGAGGTGAACCTCGGCGCGCTCGCCGATGCGGACCGGGAACGCGATGTGAAGTCCCCAAGGGGTGCACAACCATGGCGATGAAGAAGGCCACGAAGAAAGCAGCGGAGCGGATTCGGACGGCGGCCAAGAAGGTGGCCAAGAAGGTGACCAGCAAGATCGCGGCCCGTAAGGCGGCGCCCGCGAAGAAGGCCAAGAAGGCCCAGCCGATTCCGAAGGGCTACCACATCATCACGCCGAGCATCGTGGTGCGCGGCGCGGCGGAGGCCCTCGAGTTCTACAAGAAGGCCTTCGGCGCGAAGGAAGTGTACAAGTCGCTGACGACGCCGGACGGGAAGATCCTCCACGGAGAGTTCCGGATCGGCGACTCCATCGTGATGTACTCGGACGAGTTCCCCGACATGGGCTCCCGCTCGCCCCTGAGCGTCGGCGGCACCTCGACGAGCCTGCTCATCTACACGCGTGACGCGGACGCGCTGTTCAACCAGGCGGTGGCCTCGGGCGCGAAGGTCATGATGCCCATCGGCGACATGTTCTGGGGAGACCGCTACGGCATCGTCACCGATCCGTTCGGCCACCAGTGGCAGATCGCCACCCACAAGGAGGACCTCACCCCGAAGGAGATGGCCCGCCGCGCCGCGGCCGCGATGAGCGGCCCTCCTCCGGAGCAGGCTCCTGCTTCGCCGGCGACGCAGACGCCGAAGGCCTGAAGCGCCTCCAAAGTCCTCGAGACCCTCTCCCCGTTCTCCGCGGGAGAGGGCTCTCTCAGGCGGCGGGGACCCGGGCCTCGGCCAGCGTGGGCGTCCCCAGATACTTGCGGCGCGTTCCCATCACGTAGTCGAAGAGCGGGTACGTCACGCACCAGTTGGCGTTCTGGTCCTTCCCCATGTGGTGCTCGTAGTGCCAGGGCAGGTGCTCGCGCGCCCAGTTCTCGTCCAGGTGCGCCCGCCGGTGCACCACGTAGTACAGCACCGTCGAGGCCCACACCGTCGCCACGAACCACGGCGCCCACTTGAGCAGCGGGATGTGGCCCACCACGATGGCCGCCAGCCCCAGCACCTCCTTGCTCTGGGGCGCCCAGCTCCACAGCGGCCCCCGGTACTGCTCGTCCACCATCTCGTGCCGCCGCGAGCGCCGGTGGTGCTCGTACCAGTGGAAGCCCCAGAAACTCCCGTGTCTCTTGCCCAGCCCGTGCAGCACGTACCGGTGCAGCAACCACTCCCCGAAATTGGAGTACGCCAGGCCCAGTGGAATACCCATCATCTTTCCCTCTCCTCGCGGAATACCCCGGGCCCCCGCGGCACCCCGCATGAAATGCTGACCACCTGGTCACGTAAAGAATGACCATCCAGTCACGCTTTGTGAGGTGTACGCGCCCATGAGCCCCAGGAAGCCCCCAGAGCGGCCAGCCGAGAGGAGCCCGCCCGCCTCCACGTCCCAGCGCCCCGGCCCCCAGGGCGGCGTCCGGGACACCAACCGCCGCGAGCGGGAGAAGGCCCTCGGCGACGCGGCCCTCCAGCTCTTCGTGGCACGCGGGCTGGATGGCGTCACCATCGACGACATCACCCAGGCGGCCGGCGTGGCCAAGGGCACCTTCTACCGGTACTTCGAGGACAAGGCGGCCCTGGTGGACTTCCTGCTCGAGCCGGTGCGCCGCGAGCTGCTCCAGGGGCTGGTGGCCTGCGGCGAGGCCCTGGAGGCCGCACGTGACGTGGAGGCCATGTTCGAGGCCTACCGTGCCGTGGCCGCCGTCATCGCCGGGGCCATCCTCCAGCACCCGGGGGTGGTGCGGCTCTACCTCCAGGAGTGCCGAGGGCCCGCGCTGGGCGCCCGGGTGAAGCTCGTCGAGGTGGCCCGCCTCATCTCCCACCACGCGGTGGACATGACGCGCCGGGCCCATACCCACGGGCTGCTGCGCCCCATCCGCCCCTCCGTCAGCGGGCTGGCCGTGGTGGGGGCCGTGGAGCGCCTGCTGCTCGCCGTCCTCAGCGAGGAAGAGGACGTCGGCAACCCCCTGGAGCTGCCGGACGCCCTCACCACCCTCATCCTCGATGGGCTGCGCGTGCCGCCCCAGGGCCCCCGGCCCGCCCGCCGGAAGTTGGACGGGAAGCCCGGCCGCCCGTAAGGAAGGGGGCTGTGCGGCGGAGACGGGACAGCGGGTTTCCTTGGGTGAAGGTGGCGCTGTGCGCCGTGTTGCCGCTCGTGCTGCTCAACCTGGCCGTGGCCTTCTTCGGCGACACCCACGTCTCCCCCCTCTCCCTGTCCTTCCTCCGGCAGAAGGCCCACGCCCTCGCCGCCTACGCGCGCCACCGGCCCTCCTGCCTGCTCGAGGGCCACCCGGAGCTTCGCCCCCCTCATCCGCGACACCGAGCGCCGCCACCGCCTCCCCACCGGCCTGCTCGAAGCGCTCGTGGAGGTGGAATCCAACACCCAGCCCCACCGCATCTCCCCCGCGGGTGCCATGGGCCCCGGCCAGCTCATGCCCGGCACCGCGAGCCTGCTGCGTGTGGAGGACCCCTTCGACCCGGCGCCCGCCATCGATGGCAGCGCACGCTACCTCGCCGAGCAACTGGAGCGCTTCCGGGGCAACGTGCGGCTCGCGGTGGCCGCCTACAACGCCGGGCCCGGCAACGTGAACGGCCGCGTCCCGCGCAACGGCGAGACGGAGTTCTACGTGGACAAGGTGCTCACCCGCTACGAGCGCCTCCGGCCCCGCCCTCCGCCCCGGCCCTCCAAGCCCGCGCCTCCCGCGAAGCGTCAGGCCCGTCCGGTGAGCACCACTCCCCGCCATCCGCCCGTTGACCGACCCTCCACCGGATGACCGACCTCCTCCGGATGACGGACGCGAGAACCCCGGAGACCGTGCGATTCCCGTTCGCATGAAACGATTCGCCGGCCTCTCGAAGCTCGCCTTCATCACCCTGGGCGTCCTGGCCCTCCTGGTGGCCTCCCTCAGCCTCTTCGGCAACAACATCCGCAAGCTCTTCGGCGCGAGCGCGGAGGCCCTCGGCTCGGCGGAGGTGGCCAACAACGGCACCCCGCCGACCCGGCACCTCCAGCGCAAGTCGCTGAAGACCTTCGGAGAGAACTCCGAGGGGGACTCGTACGCGGCCCCGGCCCCGGCCCCTGTCAGGGTGTCGGCACCGCCCCCGGCCCGGGAGCGCGCCGAGCCCGCCGCCACCGGCAACACCCACGCCTCGCAGCGCCCCAACCCCTACACCCTCACCAGCGAGGACCGCTTCTCCACCTTCGCGGTGGACGTGGACACCGCCTCCTATGCCCTCTTCCGCCGCCAGGTCGACGAGGGGGGCCTGCCCGCGCGTGACTCCATCCGCCTCGAGGAGTGGGTGAACTACTTCCGCTACCCCTACCCCGCTCCCGAGGAGGGGGACTTCCGGGTGGACCTCGAGGGCGCGCCCTCGCCCTTCACCCCCGGCCGCCACCTCCTCAAGGTGGGCCTGCAGGGCCGCCACATCGCCAAGAGCCAGCGCAAGCCCACCCACCTCGTCTTCCTCGTGGACACCAGCGGCTCCATGTCCCAGCCCGACAAGCTCCCGCTCGCGCAGAAGGCCATGAAGCTGATGGTGGATGGCCTCAACGAGGCGGACACCGTGGCGCTCGTCACCTACGCGGGCCGCGTGAGCGACGTGCTGCCCCCCACCCCCGCCGTCGAGCGCGACAGGCTCTTCGCCGCCATCGACTCGCTCACCAGCGGCGGCGGCACCGCCATGGGTGACGGCCTGGAGACCGCCTACCGCCACGCCGCGAAGAAGGCCAATCCCCGGAGCGTCTCGCGCGTCATCGTCCTCACCGACGGCGACACCAACCTCGGCCGCAACCTCACCGCCGACGCCATGCTCGACAGCATCCAGGGCTACGTGAAGGAGGGCGTCACCCTGTCCACCATCGGCCTGGGCATGGGCAACTACCGCGATGACTTGATGGAGCGGCTGGCCAACAAGGGCAACGGCAACTGCTTCTACATCGACAGCGAGCGCGAGGCCCGCCGCGTCTTCCAGGAGCGGCTC
Organism: Archangium gephyra; assembly: GCF_049060025.1. GTDB lineage: Bacteria > Myxococcota > Myxococcia > Myxococcales > Myxococcaceae > Archangium > Archangium gephyra_A. Next base: position 8,513,356 of record NZ_JBMEQQ010000002.1, on the reverse strand, counting down.
GCCGGGACGCTGGAGGTCATCGCCCAGGACGTGAAGGTGCAGGTGGAGTTCGACCCCGCCAGCGTGCGCGGCTACCGGCTGCTGGGCTACGAGAACCGCGCCATCGCCGACCGCGACTTCCGCAACGACAAGGTGGACGCGGGCGAGATTGGCGCCGGCCACACCGTCACCGCCCTCTACGAGGTGGAGCTCGCCGGCGAGGGCGCGAACGTGGCCACCGTGCGCGTGCGCGCCAAGCGGCCCGGAGGCGTGGAGGCCGCCGAGCAGCGCTTCTCCCTGGCGCGCGCGGGGCTGCACGGCTCGCTGCACGAGGCCTCCGCCAACCTGCGCTTCGCCGCCGCCGTGGCCGGCACCGCGGACATCCTCCGGGGCGCGCCCCAGGCCGGGGACTGGAGCCTCGCCACCGCCGAGTCGCTCGCCGAGGGCGCCGTGGACGGCATGAGCGACCGCGCCGAGTTCCTCGAGCTGCTCCAGAAGGTGCGCGTGCGCCATGCCAGGTCCATGGCGAGCGGCGGCCCCTACTAGCGCGAGCCGTCCAGGCCCCGTCCGGCCTCGGAGTCCACCCAGACCTCCACGTTGCCGTGGAGCTGGAGGAACGAGGCCGGCCACAGCGGGGTGATGGGGCCGCGCACCATGGCCGTCACCGCCGCCGCCTTGTTCACCCCGAAGGCCAGCAGGATGACGCGGCGCGCCTGAAGCAGCGCCGACATGCCCAGGGTGAGCGCCGCCGGGGGCACCTTCCAGACGTCATCCCCGAAGAGCGAGGCCACCGTCTGGCGGGACTCCCGTGACAGGCGCGCCCGGTGGCTCGCCGCCTGGAGGCTCTCCCCCGGCTCGATGAAGGCCACGTGCCCGTTGGGCCCGATGCCCAGCAGCAACAGGTCCAGCCCTCCCGCCGACGCGAGCTGGATGTCGTAGCGCACGCATTCGCGCTCGGCCCGCTCCGCGCTCCCGTCGAGGAAGTGGATGCGCTCGGATGCCAGGTTGACGTGCTGGAAGAGGTGCCGCTCCATGTACGCCCGCATGCTGCTCGGATCGTCCGGCGGCAGGCCGAGGAACTCGTCCAGGTTGAAGGTCGTCACCCGCGAGAAGTCCACCCGGCCCTTCTGGTACAGCGCCACCAGCTCCCGGTAGACGTTGAGCGGTGTGCGGCCGGTGGGCAGCCCGAGAACCAGGGATGGCTTCTCACGCACCGCGTTAGCGACGAGGGCCGCACAGGAGGAGGCGGCTTCCAGCTCGGAGGCGAAGACGCGGACGTTCAAGGCATCGGCCAGCATAACCAAAGCCCTCCTGCCGACAAAGCCGCGCGTCACCTGTTGGATCGGTTCCGGGCCCGGAGGTGGTCCGGGTAGGGTCCAGGGCCCTGGGAGGCCCTGCCCGCCCGCTCCCGCTCCAGCCGCCACTCATCTTCCTCCGGCCGGATGCCACCGTTGCTGGCGAGCGGTTTGGGCAACTTCGCGCATGAATCGCCTCGGAGGTGGGTTAGAAGGGCTACCTCATGAAAGTCGCCGTCCTTACTGGCGGGGGTGATTGCCCCGGCCTCAACGCGGTCATCCGCGCCGTCGTCCGCCGGGCCAGCGCCCATGGCTTCGAGATGATGGGCCTGCGCGACGGTTGGAAGGGTCTCCTTGAGGACAACCACTTCCGCCTCACGCGCGAAACCACCTCCGGCATCCTCCACCGGGGAGGCACCATCCTGGGCACCTCCCGCGTCAATCCCTTCAAGGTCGAGAACGGCCTGGAGCGCGTCAAGCGCGCCATGGAGCGGAATGACATCCACGCCGTCATCGCCATCGGCGGTGAGGGCACGCTCTCGGCCGCCACGCGCATGTCCCAGGAGGGACTGCGCATCGTCGGCGTGCCGAAGACGATCGACAACGATCTCAACGGCACGGACTTCACCTTCGGCTTCGACACGGCGGTCACCATCGCCACCGAGGCCATCGACCGGCTGCACTCCACCGCCGAGTCGCACAAGCGCGTCATCGTGTGCGAGGTGATGGGCCGGCACGTGGGGTGGATCGCCACCTACGCGGGCATGGCCGGCGGCGCGGACGTGATTCTCGTCCCCGAGGTCCCCGCGGACCTGGTGCGCGTGGCCGAGCACATCAAGCACCGGCACTCCACCGGGCGCTCCTTCTCCATCGTGGTGGTGGCCGAGGGCACGCGCATCAAGGCGGCCGAGGACGAGCAGGAGCGCCTGGTCACCTCGGGCGCGCTGGACGAGGCGGGCCGGCCCCGGCTCGGTGGCGTGGGTGCCATCGTGGCCAACGAAATCGAGCGGCGCACGGGCTACGAGACGCGCGTGTCGGTGCTGGGCCACATCCAGCGCGGCGGCGCGCCCACGGCGCATGACCGCGTGCTGGCCACGCGCTTCGGCGTCCACGCGTGCGACATGGTGTCCCGGGGCGAGTTCGGCAAGATGGCCGCGCTGCGGGGCAATGAGATCCTCAGCGTGGACCTGTCGGAGGCCACCCGGGAGCTGAAGAAGGTGCCCCGGGAGTTCTTCGAGGTCGCCCAGGTCTTCTTCGGTTAGGCCGGGGCGGGGGTAGAGTGTCCCCTGCCATGGACCTTTACGCGGAGATGGCGGCCCTCATCGCCGAGGGCCGTCCGTTCGTACTGGCCACCGTCATCGAGAGCTCCGGCAGTACGCCGCAGAAGCCGGGCTCGAAGATGGTGGTGCTCGGAGACGGCGGCCTGCGGGGCACCGTGGGCGGTGGTGCCATCGAGCATCAAATCATCCACGCCGCGCGGACCCTCCTGGAGTCCTCCGAGCACACGCGCGTCATCGAGACGCACCTCACGCACGAGCTGGGCATGTGCTGTGGGGGCCGGATGAAGGTGTTCCTGGAGAAGCACGGGGCTCCGCCTCGGCTCACGGTGTTCGGCGCGGGGCACGTGGCGCGCGAGCTGGCCCTGCTGGCCCACCGGGTGGGCTTCCGGGTGACGGTGGTGGACGCCCGGCCCGAGTGGGCCAACCCCGAGCGCTTCCCCGGCATCGAGCTGGTGCTGAAGGACCCCGCCGACCACGCGCGGACGCTGAGCGGAGGCACCGGACACTGCTTCTGCATCACGACGCACGACCACCCGCTGGACCAGGCGGTGGTGGAGGCGCTGCTGGACAAGCCCTCGGCGTACCTGGGCGTGATTGGGAGCCGGCGCAAGGCCGAGCGCTTCCGGATGCGGCTGCGGGCCGCGGGTTTCTCCGATGAGGCCGTGGCCCGGCTGCGCTCGCCCATGGGCGTGGACATCGGCGCGCTCACACCCGAGGAGATCGCCGTCTCCATCGTGGGAGAGCTCATCCGGGTGCGGCGCCAGGGTGCCCCGGCAGAGTAAAGAGGGGCCATGACGCTGAAGGTGATGACGCTCAACGTCCTCTTCGGAGGGCAGGATCGCTTCGAAGCCCTCCTCGCCCTGGTGGCGCGGGAGCGCCCGGACCTGCTGGTGCTGCAGGAGTGCCTGGGCTGGGACGATGGCGAGCGCCTGCGCCAGGTGGCCGCCACGCTCGGGCCCGAGGGCGCCATCCACGCGCATCTGGGCGCCGCCCGCCCGCGAGGCAGCGGCAACTGCTACCACGTGTCCGTCCTCAGCCGCACGCCCCCGCGCTCCCTCCGCGTGCACAACGACCCGCACTTCATCGGGCACGCCCTGGTGCAGTGCGAGTTCGACACCGAGGAGGGTCCGCTGACCTTCTTCGGGACGCACTACGACGCGCACTACGAAACCCTCCGCTTCGTCGAGGCCCGCTACCTGCGCTCGCTGCTGGACCCCGAGGCCTTCCGCCAGGGCTTCTATCTGCTGGCGGGGGATCTCAACTCCCTGTCCCGCAAGGATCCCTACCCCGTGGACCTCGCCGACCAGTTGCGCCTGGCGGGCGTGGACAAGTACGGCCACCCGCCGCGCTTCGACGTCATCGACGACGTGGAGGCCTTCGGCTGGGTGGACACCCTGCGCCACCGGCCCGCCTCGCCCGCCTGGGTGACCGCGCGCCGCGTCCGCAACGGCGTGACGATCGACTATCGGACGGACTACATCTACGCCTCCCCGCGAATGGCCGAGCGCCTCATCAGCGCCGAGGTCATCGACGTGGGTGAGGCCACCGACCACAACGCGGTGGTGGCGACGTTCCGCACCCGCTGAGACCAGACGGACCGGAAGGGCCGTCCGTCCAGGAGCGCACAGCGGCCCGGACCCGCGGCCCACTGACGCGTGCACTCGCCGCCCGGCCGGGCTTGCCAGGGCCCCCGGGAATCCCAACCCTCCAGAATGGAGGGGCTGGCCGTGATTTCACACTTCCGAGCACCGTTCATCGTCCTGCTCGCGCTGGCCATGGGCTGCCTCGACCTGCCCTCCATTTCCTCCGGGGACGCACCCGCGATGGAGGAGCCCGCGGGTGAAGCGCCTCCGCCCGGGACCGTGCCGCCCCGGGAGCCGGAGCCCGTGGAGCTTCCGCCGCCCACGGACTCCGGGTCGCCCAAGGAGGTGCCCCATGATGACTTCGGGACGCGCAACCTCTACCCCTCCGCGCCCAATGGCCGGAAGTGGGCCGCCCGGTGGCACGAGCACCCGCGCACGCTGAAGGTGGGGCAGGTGGACCCGTATGACCCCGAGTTCCAACTTCGGGGCTCGGGACACACGCTGGAGCTGCCCGGCGATGGCACGGCACGGAGCTCGGGGTGGCTCATCCGCTTCTACATCGGCAGGCCCGACAAGAAGTGGCTCAACACCGAGGTGACGCTGTACGCGATGCGCGTGTCCGAGCTGGAGCGGGACGTGGGCTCGTCCGGCTTCGAGTTCCAGACGCGCACCTCGGACGGCCACCTGGACGGCTCGCTGCGCAACGAGGCGGGCCTCGACCGGCAATGCGACGGGCACGCCTATTCGTACTCGCTGCGCTTCGATGGCCGGGCGGTGCTCCAGAAGGAGCTCAAGCACCCCCTGTATACGTCCCAGGTGACGAAGTCCCTCTGGGGCGGCCGCGCCCTGCCGCGCGACAAGTGGGTGGGCATCAAGGTCATCACCTATGACCTGCCCGGGAGCCAGGTGAAGCAGGAGCTGTGGCTGGACCTCACCGATGGCGAGAACGGGGGCACGTGGAAGAAGGTCCACGAGCACGTCGACGCGGGCGGCTGGAGCATCTCCCCCGAGGTGGCCGCCACCTGCCGCATCGCCGCGGACCAGCGCCTCACCCGGCCCGAGCCCCTCATCATCCTGCGCAACCACGGCATCCGCGAGCAGCGCTACAAGAAGGCCACCATCCGGGAGATCCAACCGCCCGTGCCATGAGCGCGGGCTGCATGGAAGACGACACGGTGCACCTCTTTCCCGAGGTGTCCGCGAGTCCCCCTGCTACAAGCCCGGCACGTGCGCCACGTCCGGCGCGGCAGGTCTGGAGGAGACACATGGTGGTGCTGACGGATGAGGGCTCTCGCGCGGAAATCGTCCCCGAGCGCGGGGCGCTCGTCAGCCGCTTCATCGTCGAGGGCGAGCCCATCCTCTTCCTCGACGAGAGCACCCTCGCGGACCCCACGAAGAACGTGCGCGGCGGCATCCCCGTGCTCTTCCCCGCCCCCGGCGTCCTCCCCGGTGGCAAGTACACGGCGGACGGCCGCGAGTACCCCATGCGCCGCCATGGCTTCGCCCGGGACCTGCCCTGGGAGGTGCGCTCCCAGGAGACCTCGCGCGTGGTGCTCGCGCTCGGGCACTCGGAGCAGACGCTGCGCGAGTTCCCCTGGCGCTTCGAGGCGCTCCTCTCCGTAACGCTCCTGGGCTCCGCGCTCCACCTGTCCTTCAGCGCCGAGAACCGCGACTCGCGGCCCATGCCCCTGCACCTCGGCTACCACCCCTACTTCCACGTCCCCCAGGCCCACAAGGCCGCCGCCAGCGTCGAGACCGATGCCTCGCGCGCCTGGGACAACCGCAAGGGTGCCCATGTGGCCCTCACCGGGTTGGAGCTCACCGGGCCCGAGGTGGACATGCACCTGCTCGACCACTCGATGCACGGCACCACGCTGGAGCGCGGGCCCGGCCTGCGTCCGGTGGAGCTCGCCTGGAGCCCCGCCTTCACCACCCTGGTGGTGTGGACGCTCGAGGGCCGTGACTTCGTCTGCGTGGAGCCCTGGACCGCCCCCGGTGGCGCCCTCCAGACGCACCAGGGGCTGCTCACCGTCGCGCCCGGAGAGACCTTCACCTCCGAGTTCGAGATCAGCGTCGAGCCAATGGCCCGCTTCGTCCGCTAAAAGGAGGCCATGTCCTTCCTTTCCCACCTGGAGTGCTCCCGCTGCCGCAAGACGCATGACGCGGACCGGGTCCAGAACCTGTGTGACTGCGGCGGCCCGCTGCTCGTACGCTATGACTTGAAGGCCGTTGCCAAGGCCGTGCGCCCCGCCGACCTCGCCGGCCGCGTCTCCTCGCTCTGGCGCTACCGCGAGGTGCTGCCCCTCCGCGATGACAAGAACATCGTCACGCTCGGCGAGGGCATGACGCCGCTCTTTCCGCTTCCCCGGCTGGGCGCCGAGCTCGGCCTGCCCGACCTGTGGTTGAAGGACGAGGGGTTGAATCCCACCGCCACCTTCAAGGCTCGCGGCGCCGCCACGGGTGTGAGCCGCGCCCTCGAGCTGGGCATCAAGGCGCTCGCCATGCCCACCAACGGGAATGCCGGAGGTGCCTGGGCCAGCTACGGCGCCCGCGCCGGTATGTCCGTCACCCTGGTGATGCCCACCGACGCTCCCGCCATGAGCGTCCTGGAGGCCAGCGCCGTGGGTGCCAACGCGTACATGGTCCGCGGGCAGATTACCGACGCCGGTGCCATCATCGGCCGCTCGGCCAAGGCCCATGGCTGGTTCGAGGCCGCTACCCTCAAGGAGCCGTACCGCATCGAGGGCAAGAAGACGATGGGGTATGAGATCGCCGAGCAGCTCGGCTGGAGCCTGCCGGACGTCATCCTGTACCCCACCGGCGGCGGCGTGGGCATCATCGGCATCTACAAGGCCCTGCTGGAGATGCGCGAGCTGGGCTGGCTGCCCGAGAACGTCCGCTTCCCCAAGCTCGTCGCCGTCCAGGCCGAGGGCTGCCAGCCCATCGTGAAGGCCTTCCACGAGGGCAAGGACGTCTCCGAGAAGTGGGAGAATGCGTCCACGGTGGCCCAGGGGATTCGCGTGCCCAAGGCCCTTGGGGACTTCCTCGTGCTCCAGGCCGTGCGCGAGACCGGTGGCACCTGCGTCGCCGTTTCCGACGCTGACACCCTGTGGGGTCTGGAGCGCATCAGCCGCCAGGAGGGCGCGTTCATCTGCCCTGAAGGTGCGGCGCTCGTGGGCGCGGCTCGGATGCTGCTTCGCGATGGGTGGTTGAATGCCGGTCAGCGCGTGCTGCTGCTCAATACGGGCGCCGGTATCAAGTACCCGGATGTCATGAGCCCCAAGCTGCCCGTGCTCGAACTGAACGCCACGCTGTGATTCGTGGCGTGGGCCACGGGCGCAATCTGGGGCCCGTGGCACCCTCACCCCGTCCCTCTCCCGAGGGGAGAGGGGTTGTTGGCGAGGGTGTTGGCGAGGTTATTGGGACTTGGGAGCCTCAGACTCCTTCGTGAATGGCACGTCCAGTACCGGCAGCTTCGTCGCTCCCGGCAGGTCGTAGTGCCACCACTCCATCGCGTTCCTCTTGAAGCCCGCTCCCTCCATCGCCTTCCGGAGGATCTCCCGGTGCTTCCGCGACGCCTCCGTCCCGCCCTTGTAGCTGTGGTGCGCCTTCGGCTCGAACGAGTCGAACTCCGTCGGCATCTCCACTTCCGTCCCGTCCATCGTCGTCAGCGTCAGGTCCACCGCCGCCCCACGATTGTGGTTGCCACCCTTCTTCGGGTTCGCCACGTAGCCGGGCTTCGGGAGGATCTTCCACATCTGCCACTGCACCGCGATCGGCCGGTAGCAGTCGTACACCTTCAGCCGGTACCCCTGCGCGCGCAGCGTCTCCGCCGCCTTCGCCAGCCGCTCGGCCGCCTCGTGCCGCAACATGCAGCGCGCCCCGTCCGGGTACACCTTCTGCTTCAGGAAGTTGTCCGGCGTGGCGTACTTCATGTCCACCACCAGGTCCTTCACCACCTCGGTGGCGTCCACCACCGGCGAGTTCCCTGCCGCCAGCCACAGCCCCAACGCCACGCTTGCCACTCCAGCCATCTCAGGCTCCCTTCACGTAGGGCGTCGGGTCCGCGACCCCCGCCTGCTCGAATCCCCGGCGCCGCAGCACACAGCTATCGCACCGCCCACACGCCCGCCCCTCCGGGTCCGGGTCGTAGCACGAGTGCGTCATCGAATAGTCCACGCCCAGCTTCACCCCCGCCCGGATGATGTCCGCCTTCGTCATCCCCGACAGCGGCGCCCTCACCTCGAAGCGCGTCCCCTCCACTCCCGCCTTCGTCGCCAGCGTCGCCATCTGCTCGAACGCCCGGATGAACTCGGGCCGGCAGTCCGGATAGCCGCTGTAGTCCACCGCGTTCACGCCAATGTAGATGACGCTCGCCTCCACCACCTCCGCCAACCCCAGCGCCAGCGAGAGGAAGAGCGCGTTGCGCGCCGGCACGTAGGTGATGGGGATGCCGTGCGACAGCTCCCCCTCGGGCCGGTCCTTGGGCACGTCGATGTCCGCCGTCAGGGCCGAGCCGCCCACCTGCCGCAGGTCCACCGTCACCACCCGGAAGTCCTTCACCCCCATGGCCTGCGTCACCCGGCGCGCCCGCTCCAGCTCCACCGCGTGCCGCTGCCCGTAGGACACCGCCAGGCACACCGGCTCGAAGCCGTCCGCCTTCGCCATCGCCAGCACCGTCGTCGAGTCCAACCCGCCCGACAGCAGCACCACCGCCTTCTTGCTATTGCCCGCCATTGAAGCGCCGCTTTCCTTCCAGGCCGTACACCGCCGTGCACGACACCGTGCACTTGCACCGCGTGCTCTTCCCTGCCGTCATCTCCCCATCAAACTTCTCAGAATCATAGCAGTTAAGCCTCAAAAAGGAGAGCACCATAGTGCTTCCAAAACGAATCGGAGTCAGCCGGGAGCGTGACCATCGCCTGAAGACACTACGTCTGGAAATGTTTAGTCAGCCCACCACATGACCTGCGCTGCCCTTATACTTCAAACTCAAATCATTCGGGCCAATCCTGCGGGATGAGCGCATGGCCGCCAATCCAGCGCTCCCGTGTTGCACCAACATATCGCGCATCATCAGAAAAGTAGGCATGCTCCAAAATAAGCATCTGGAGAGATTCGCCACGCTCCACTTCGTCAAAGAGCGTATCGAAATACCTTTTAAGACTCACGACATCTGGTTGACCAGAACGAACAACCTCCTCACTCTTGGGGTGGTTCGGATCTGGTGGGTAGTAAGGGCGGCTTAGTTGGTCAAAAAGCAGGAAGCCCGGCACTGGGCGCGCCCGTTCCGCGAAAAGGCGATGGAATGACAGCAAAAATGCCACGTGGAGCGTAAGGTAATTTTCATCAGAACCAACATCGCGCATGTCTTCACGACGCCTCGACGTTATAATTCCAACAGAAAGGTTCCGCAAATTTATATCAAATGGGCTTCGCGCATATCGCGCATCTAGCGGGAGGCGTGCAGCAATTTCCGTGGCCATCGCATTCAACCTCGCCTTGGCGAGATCTAGACCATCGAGCTTGGTGTCAGGGTCGAGTTCACTCTCAAGGGCCTCGATTCGCGTCCGCAAATCAGGGACTATGTTCGGAGCGTCGACTCCCGTGACGAGCACAGGCTCAGCAGCCTCAAGATACATGCTGATCCTGCCAAGCACTCGGAAACGCCTCTCAGCCAGCTCTTTTACTGTACGCTGAGACTCGGACTCGCGAACCAACGCCCCGATTTTCTCACGAACTACCGCAATCCTGTCGGTGTACTCGGCCAACTTATCTTCAAGTTCCGAAATGACAGTGTCGAGCTTTGGGCGCTCTCGCGTAACCTCACGAAGCTCGCCCTGCACACGCTTGAAAGCTCCAAGCACATCTTCAACAGAATCAATCCGCCCATGAATGGACTGAGCACACAGTGGACATGCGTCTTCCAGTGCGCCTTCCGGGATAATTTTCACCACACTTAGCCGCCGCTCCTCCACCTTGCCCGCCTGCTCAAAGCGCTCCGACGCATGGATTGCTCGTTTTGCAGCAGCAATTTGATTACGAATTGCAGAGCCCTCTGCAGAGAGCCTCCGCTCCTCTCCGTACAATCGCGCCAACTGCTCATTCGTAGCAAACGTACTGGGCAGGATCGGAGGATTGAGGTCAATGGTGCGCAACATGTCGCGCGCGCCCTGAACTGAGAGTGCATCGGGCACATCTCTCAAGAGCCCAACCTGAGCTGCCTCATTGACCAAGGAGATTGGTATTGCACTACCATCAGCAACAATAGATTGCCGTGCTAAACGCTTACGTTCCTCAGCCGCCAATGCCCCCTTAAGGCGACGCAACTCTGCCTCTCGCGCCACAGTATCTTCATCAATAACACCAACAACATAAGGAAGCGCATCAATAACATATTGCTCCCTGCGATCAGACGCAGACGTCCTCAGCAGAGCGTTTTTATTAATGATGTGCTGATCATCCTGTAGGAGATACGGCACCACACTACGAATCGAAACACGAACAGAAGATCGCGCTCTTGCACCGAAAAGCTCAGTTTGAACCTGACCGATTCCAAGTAGTTGTTCAAACCGCCGAAGCGCAGTCTCTGAATCCATTGTCCGCCTCAATTGCGAAGCAGACGCCGGAACCACAACATTTACTCCCACATCAAAATAAACATCATTCGATACGACTTTCGGACCGGGCGGCATTTTTCGGCAGATCAAACATTCAGTCTGCCCCTTCACCCAAACCACTCCGACCCAAGAACATGCGTCTCGCACGCGCCCAGGAATATGACATTCGCTCGCGCCCATCACATAATCTATAACTTCCGCGATAGCCGATTTTCCGGTATGCGAATCACCCGTAATGATGTTCACCGACTCAGCAACAAGATTAACGTCTCGTCGCCGGTCATCGTGACTATAAAACAGAATGGATTTCAGATTCCAACGTTTCATAGCGTGAGCCCAAGAGTGTGCAAGACCATCCGTGTTGACCCCACATCCGCCACCCACCGACCAAAACGCCGCGCAACACCAAAACAAGAGCGCAAATCGCCACCAAGCGCCTGAATTTGGCTGTCGCGAACTTTCACTTCGGGGCGCATGCCACCATAACCATCTCCAACAAGCAGACGATAGCGAGCACCAAAAAGAATTCCTTCACGAGAGTACGTAGCGGTACGCTCAACCCTCTCTCCCAATCCAATGGTAATCTCGGGATTCCGCTGTACCCAATCATAAAAGCTAGTGCGTGCGTTAGTTCCCTGAAACTTCGCTCGCAGGTCATCTGAAAGAACAAGTGGAATCGGTAAAAAGAGGAGCGGGAATTCTGCACCTCGCCCATCCATCGTTCCATGCCCCGAGAGAAATGACCATAAAACCAAGCTACACAACGCTGGGTTGGTCATTGCGTACACGTCGAGCAGGCGGCTCATTGCTCAACCTCCTCAGTCTTCGTCGCGGCATCAACCACCGGAACAGCACTGGATTGGACATCGCCAGAAATGCCGTCTTGGCCATGATCCTGTTGCGTGCTCCCGCTACTCATTCCAGCCTTCAAGCGCCGTTCATAATCGGGATGCCACCCCACGCGGAGCTCATCAGCCAGTTGCTGATAGCTACCTTGCACATAAAAGGGCTCCCTCCACTCAGGACGTACTGGGGGAACTTCATTGGGCGCATTCAAATGCGACCAGTCGAGTAGCTTTAAACCTTCCGTACATGCCAGTTCTTCTGAGCCGCCTGCACAATCGTTGCACATCGGCCCATGCCGATCACCCCAATATTCCTCAAGGCGATCGTCATATTCCTTCAATAGGGTAGCAAGACTTACATCATGCAGCATCCAACGATTCCGCTGTTCGCGTGCCCGCCACTTCGCCACTAGCGCGCGGCCGATACGCGAATCCCCTCCATTTACAAGCGTGATTTGACGCTCCCAATTGCCCCCGCGTTCTTCTTCGAGCTTGCCCGGCTTACGCATGCTGAAATCATTAGGCAGCGTGCTCTCAAGATGTTCCGCTGCAAGCTCTTGGAGCCTAGAAACCAGTTCCCCCTTATGCATTTCACGCGCCCGCTTGCCAAGCAGGGCGAGCGCGACCTGCCGATCCCACCATTCAATTAATCGCTCTGCGACCTGGCGACGATGTTCCTGCCGAATGAAGTTACGAAGCCGCTCAATCACCCGATCAGGTATATCAACGATAGACCCAATGCGCGGATGAAGGGTGATGCGGCGAGTAAGTTCCACGCGTGCGGGCAGAGACAAATTAATGAATGCTTCGCACCCTTCGGCACGTTCGCCGTAAGGTAGTTTGATATTCTTGCTTGCCGCTTCTACACGACTGTTGTGTACGCGTTGCGCCTCATTCAGTAGAGCATCGACCAGCTTACTTCGGTCGCCTTTAGGGTCCGCCAAGACTTCCAAGCGATCATTTTCGACCACCCTAGCGCTAGTCACGAAGTAAAACTGTACGGATGGATCATTCACTCGCGCGGACCAATTCCGAATTGCCTTCCAAAATCCATCGTTCTTAATACTCAATGCCGATGGACTATCCAGGCTGTGCTTCAATTGGTGCAACGCCACATTTGCGGTAGTCGTGAGCCTAACATCATCACCAGACTCGATGCAGACAGAGGCAGCGTCATCATGCGCCTCTAGGAGCACCATTAGTGCGTACAACCCCTGGTAGACGTAGCCTAGATAGGAATCGCCTGCGTCAAATTGGCTGTGCCCCGCCATTTCCGTCTCCATGCAGTTGTCGATGTGCCAACTGAGCCGGAAAGATGCTCAGAAAGGGGCTCAAAGGAACACCACCGCCTTCTTGCTATTGCCCGCCATTGAAGCGCCGCTTCCCTTCCAGGCCGTACACCGCCGTGCACGACACCGTGCACTTGCACCGCGTGCTCTTCCCCGGGAGGAAGGTCACCCGCAGCTCACCACAGGCCCTCTCCGCGTCATAGCCATTCGCGGTGGGGCCCGGCACCGAGCCATCCGGCAGGCCCGCATCCGGCATGTTGTTGCACCGGCTTCCAATGGCCCGGTCCTGGCTGTCGCTCAGCACCACCACCGACATCGTCTCGTCGATCTCCGCGCCCTCGCAGCCCTCGCCACAGCTCGCGAGCTGCGCCGCGGCCCGGTGCGTCGTCGCGTAGCGCTGCGTGGGCGCATCGAAGGTCGCCCTGCGCGAGAAGCCCTCGATGGTGAACCACACCCCGCCGTCCGTGCTGTCTCGCGAGAAGGTGCCCGAGAAGTCGAAGCCGCCGTCCACGAGCCGGTTGAAGTCCCCTCCGTCCGCCTTGCAGTCCGTCCGCGCCCAGTTGGCCTGGGCATGGAAGTCGAACATGCCAATGGTCAGGTCCCCCGGGTACACCGTCTCGGACACGCATGCGGCGACGAGGGCGAGCACGGGGAGCGACACGAGCAGCAGACGTCTTGTGGCGGGCATAGGGTCTCGAAAGGTTACACGGTCTCCAAGGCCGCGAGGGCCACCGCGCGGAACGCCGTGCTGGTCCGCAGCACCGTGCCCACGTCCACCTTGGACGGGTCGGAGCCGCGCACCTCGGGCGACAGATGGGCCAGCACGCGCGACGCGGCCAGCGACGTGGGCACCGCTCGGAACGCCGCCACCGCCGCCTCGTCGAAGCCTTCCACCAGGCCAGGACGGCTCAGCGCCTCGCCCCGCGCGCCCAGGCACAGCGCCAGCGCGCACAGGTAGCCCAGCTCCACCGGGCCGAAGCAGGCCAGCGTCCCCGCGCCCAACACCAGCTCGTCCGGCGAGGCGAGGTACGCCTCCACGCCGCCCGCCGGATTCAGGAAGACGTGCACCGCTCCCGCGCCCAGCTCCTTCAGCGTGGGCCGCAGGGCCGCATGCAGGCGGGGCATGCTGTCCTCCGTCACCGGCACCACGTCCGGAGGCAGCGCGTGGCGGAAACCCTCGGACAGGGCCACCGGGGAGATGGTCGCCGTCGAGGCACTCGCCGTGCTGGAGACGAGCGCCGCGCCGAAGCCGTCCACGCGCGCCACCTCCATGGCCACGTCATCGCAGGCCGCCAGCGCCTCGGCGTACAGCGTCCACCCGTCCGCGTCCACCGGCTGCTGCCGCAGCAGCTCGGGCCAGAGGTGGATGGCCAGCGCCGCGCCCTCGTACGTGGGCGACAGCCGCTCCGCCACCAGGCGCTTCGCCGGCATCGAGAGCTGTCCGGCCTGGAAGAGCCGCTCGGCCAGGCGCACCGCGAACACCACGAGCTGCCCGTCCAGGTACTGGCGGAGGATGTCCTCCAACTGCTCCGGGTCCTCCGTGAGGCGCTCGCGGAGCTGCAGCGCCTCGCCCGTGAAGCCCTGCGCCTCGGCGACCCGCGCACGCCGCTCCAGCCGCTCCGGCGTCTCCGGCAACAGCTTGAGCTGCTCGGCCGCCTCGGGCAGCCGGCCCAGCGCCTCGTACGCCTCCGCGAGCCGCTCGCGCCACAGCCCCATCGCCGCCGGGCCCGCGAGCATCGCCGCGAGCTGCTCGGCCACCACCACGAAGCGCGCGTGGTTCTTCGTCTCGTCGTAGATGGGGAGCAGGAACTCCAGCGCGCGGATCGTGCCGGGCGCGTCCTCGAGCGCCTTCTCGAAGGCCTCCAGCGCGCGCGGCTTGTCGCCCGCCCACATCAGCATGTCGCCATGCTCCACGTGGAGGCTCGCACGGGCCTTGGGGTCCGTCTCCAGCAGGATGAGCAGGCCCAGCGTGTCCGCCGCGTCCGCGGTGAGCCCCGCGTCCCGCTGCAGCCGGAAGCGCTCGCGCAGCAGCTTGCCCCGCCGCTCCGCCCAGTTGTCCGCCGCCTCGGCCAGCGCCTCCAGGCGCTCCTCCAGCGGCAGCGCCCGGACGTGGGTGAGCACCGCCTCGGACAGTGCCTCGGGGAAGCCCCCCAGGCCCGGCAGCAGGCCTCGCAAGCGCTCGGTGAAGCCCGGCACCGCCGCGAGCCACTCCATGGCGCGCAGGCGGGACTCGGCCGACGCACCGTCCGCGCGCAGCACCTCGCTCCGCAGCTCCGTGGCCAGGGCCACGTCCCACTGCGTGAGCAGGTCCGCCAACCGCAGCAGCCCGTCCCAATCACCCTCGGCGCGCAGGCCGGTGGCCAGGTCCGTGACGTGCGAGGCATCCACGTCCGGCCGCGACACCAGTGCCCAGAGCGCCTCGCGGACCCGGGCCGTGTCCCCGGCACGCTCGGCCAACGCCAGGGCCCCCGTGAGATCGCCCGCCTCGAGCGCGGGCCCGAAGCCCACCTCGACGGCGCGCATGGGAGAGCCCAGCCGCTGGAAGCGCCCGGCCAGCTCCGCCGGGGCCAGCGTGTCCGGGGCCTCCGAGGCCACCCGCTCGAGCACCTCGAGGGCCTCGGCGTTCTCGCCCGCGGACTCCCACAGGCCCGCCGCCTCCAGCAGCAGCGCCGGCCGCTGGGCGGAGTACGCCAGTCGGGCCGCCTGCAACAGCGCCTGCGCCGCGCGCCCGGGCTCTTCCGCCGCGGCGTGCAGGGCCGACACCCACTTCAGCGCCTCCACATCGGGCTCGCTCGAGACGGCCTCACGGGCCGCGCGCAGTGCCTCCGGAATGCGGCCCGCGGCCTCGAACTCGCGCGATGCGGCCAGCAGCAGCTCCCGGCGCTCCGCGTTGGAGAGCAGCTCTGCCCGGGCCAGACGCACCTCGGCCAGCCGGCCCGGCTCCGTGGTGAGCAGCGGCTCCAGGGCCTCCAGCGCCTCGGCGTAGCCCGCACCGGACGTGCCCCGGGCCACCACCGCCTCCAGCATCTCGCGGGCGAGCGGCTCGCGGCCGGCGGCACTGGCCAGGGACGCCAGCTCCAGCCTCAGCAGCGAGGCCTCGTCCGCGTCCTCCGTGGCGGGCACCAGCCGCTCCAACGTCTCCAGCAGCGTGGCCGACTCGCCCCGCTTGCGCAGGCCCACCACCCGGGCCTTGAGCGCGGCCACGTTGGCCGGGTCGGCCTCGGCGGCGCGCTCCACGAGGGCCTCGGCGCGCTGCGGATCATCGAGCTGGCCCGCGGCGACATCGGCCGCGGCCAGCAGCAGCTCCGCGGCACGCGAGCCACCGGCGGCCAGGGCACCCGCCTCGTACACGGCGAGCAGGTCCGCGGGACGGCGCAGGGCACGCAGGCCCGTCACCGCCCGGTCGATGATGTTCGCATCCGCGGGACGCAGGCGCGCCAGGTGCAGCAGCGCGTCGATGGACTCCTTGGGGTCTTCGAAGAGGTCCGCCGCGCGGCGGTACAGCACCTCGGCGGTGGCGGCGTCCGCCTTGCGCGCGAGCTTCAGGGAGGCGCGGTACAGCCCCTTGGAGTCCCCCGTCTTGCCGTACACCTCGGCGAGGAGCGACAGGGCCTCCTGGCCCCGGGCGCCCTCGGGCTCGAGCGACACCACGGCCTCGAAGGACTCGGCGGCGTCACGGTACGCGCCGGAGGACAGCGAGGCATGGCCGAGCCGCAGGTGCGTGCGCACGCGCACCGGCACGGGCAGCGACTCACCACCCGCGGCGAGCAGGCGCCGGTCATAAGGCTGGGCCGCACCCGGGCCACCGCCCTCGGCGGCCAGCTCCGCGCGCGTGGCGAGCGCGTCCACGTCATCGCCCGCCTTGCCCAGGTAGTCGTCGAAGGCCTGGGCGGCGAGCAGCACCTCTCCCGCCTTCAGCAGGCTGTCCGCGCGCTCGCGCAGCAGCGGCAGCGCCTGCTCGGGCGGCACGGCGGCGGCACGCAGGGAGAGCAGCTCCGCCAGCCGGCGCACGTCCCCGGCGGCGCGGGCGCGCAGCACGTGGAAGGCCTCGGCGCTGGAGGGGGCCAGCTCGAAGGCCTGGTCCTCGCACAGCAGCGCACGCTCCAGCGCACCGGCCTCGCGGAAGGCCTTCGCGGCGGCGAGGTAGCTCTCCGCGGCCTGCGCGGGCGGCTGCTTCTGGGCCCGGCGCAACAACAACGCGGCGAGCGCCTGCGTATCGCCCGTCTCCGTCAGCCACGCGCGGTGGCGCGAGTAGAGCGGCTCCTGGAAGGGGTCCGCCTCCAGCAGCAGGGCGTCGAATTCGGCGGCATCCGCCGAGCGCCCCATCTCGTGGAGCAGGTCCGCCGCCTGGCGCGTGAGGTCCAGGTCATCCGGCAGCGCGGAGCGTGCCGCGAGCAGCGCGATGGTGGCGGCATCCGGACGCCCGGCGCGCTCACGGTAGAGGGTGGCGGCACGCAGCAGCAACTGCGCGCGGCGGGCGGCGTCCTCCTCGAGCGAGGCGGACTCCTCGAACCAGGCGGCCAGCTCGGCCACCCGGCCCTCGCGCTCCAGCAGCTCGCACAGGAGCGTCTCGGCCTCCTGGAGGGAGCGGTCCTGACGGAGCGCCTCGCGCAGGAAGCCCTCGGCCTTCTCGGAGTCACCCAGGACGCCGAGGTGCAGCTTCGCCAGCCGCAGCGTCCACGGGCCCTTCTCGCGCGTGCCGGTCAGCAGCGGCAGGGCGCGCTCCAGCCAGCGGGCCTCGGCGGCGGTGTCGTCCCGGCGCACGGCCAGCTCGATGCCCATGCGCGCCGTGTCGAGCTGCGTGCACAGCGTGAAGGCCCGCTCCAGCGCCAGCTCGGCGGCGGGCAGGTCCAGCTTCGCGTCGCGCAGCATCTCCGCGCGGTGACGCTCGCAGTCGGCGGCCTCGTCCGTCCGCCCCTCCTTCTCCAGGAGGAAGCGCAGCGCCTCCAGCGAGCGCAGGGACTCGTCGACCCGGCCCGCCTCCTCGGCCAGGAGCGCGTGCTCCGAGCAGGCCGAGATGGCGCCGTCGAGGTCTCCCGCCTCCTGGCTGAGCGCGGCCACCACCTGGAAGCTCGGCCATCAACTCGGGGACGCGGCCCGCGTTGCGGTAGAGCGTGGCGAGCGACTGGTGCAGCGGCAGCGGCTCCTCCGCCATCTCCGCCGCACGGACCAGCAGCGCGGCGGCGAGGGTGGAGTCGGCCAGCGAGTCCCGGGCGCGCTCGGACAGCGACACGAGACGCTCCGCGGTCTCCTCGGACGGAGGCAGGGCGCGCGCGTGGGCGACGAGCACGTCGAAGGCGGCGCGGGGCTCGTCCTTCTCCAGCAGCGCGGCGAGCCGGTGCACCGCCACTTCATTCAGCGGGCTCTCGGCGAGCAGGCGCTTGTACGCGGACACCGCGCGCCGCGAGTCCCCGAGCTTCTCGGCCAGGGCCCCCAGGCGCAGCCAGGCCTTCTCGGCGCGCTCGGGCTCGGAGGAGAAGTCGGCGGCGGCGGCGAGCTGCTCCTGCAGGGGCAGCGCCTCCTTCACGTCACCTTGCAGGAAGAGGAGTTCGGCCAGCTCGGCGAGCTGCGCGTCGCGCGCGGGCACGAGGGCATGGGCGCGGCGGGCGAAGTCCAGGGCCCGGGCCATGTCCCCGGCAGCGCGCGCATGCACGGCGCCCTCGCGCAGGAGGGCGGCGGCCTCGGCCGGAGGCAGGTGGCTGGTGCCGACGTCGAGGAGCTTCGCGGCCTCGGCGGAGTCACCCCGGCCGGCGACGAGGGCCACCAGGTGGCGGCGCACGTCGATGTTCTCGGGAGCCAGGCGCACCGCCTGCCGCAGCGCGGCCTCGGCGGCCTCGGGCTGCTCCAGGCGCTCCAGGTGGAGGGTACCCAGCTCGGCGTAGAGGGCGGCGGCCTCGGGAGGAGGCGCGTGCGAGGCCTCGGCGGCGAGCAGGCCCGCGAGACGCGTCCAGTCCTCCTGGTCGCGCAGCACGCGCTGGAGCGCGGCGGTGGCCCCGGCATGGCGCGGGGCGAGGGAGAGCGCCGCCTCCAGGCTGTCCGCGGCCTCGGCGAGCTTGCCCGTCTTCTCGAGCAGGCTCGCGCGCGCCAGTTGCGCCTCCACGCGGCGAGGCAGGGGCCCCTGGCGCGCGGCCTCGGCGAGCGCATCGGCCTCGGCATCGGTCTGCCCATCGCGGCGCGCGAGCGTGGCGAGGGCGAAGAAGGCATCACTGCGCTCGGCCGGAGACAGCGGCAGCGCCACGGCGGCGAGCAGGGCCTCGCGGGCCGGGGTGCGCGCGTCCTTCTCCACCAGCACGGAGGCAAGCGCGAGCAGCCGCGTGCGGGCGCGCTCGGCGAGCTTCCGGCTCGGAGGCCACCACCTGACGCCAGGCCTCCAGCTCGTCCACGTCGTCGCCGGCCTCGCGGGCGAGCGCGGCGATGGCGAGCCACAGGGGCGCGGGCCGGTGGGAGAGCTTCGTGGCGGCGAGGAAGTCGTCGCGCGCGGACTGGGAGCGGCCCGCGTTGCGGTGGAGGGCGGCGCGGCGGGAGAGCAGCTCGGCGCGGGCATCCCCCGAGGCGGAAGTAATGAGGGTGCCCAGCAGTGCGAGGCGCTCGGCCTCCTCCTGGGGAGTGCCGGTGCCCGGCGGGGGCAGCAGCTCCAGCAGGCCCTGCGTGGCCCAGGTGTCGTGGGGCTCCTCGGCGAGGATGCTGCGCAGGGCGTCTGCGGCCTCGGCGGGACGGCCCAGGGCGAGGCACAGCTCGGCCAGCTCGCGGCGCGCGGAGCGGCGGGCGTCACCGGAGAGGCGCGGCCACAGTGTGGCGAGCAGGTCCGCCAGCGCCTCGCGCGCCCCGGCCTTGCGGTGGAGGCCCGCGAGCTCCGCCTGGGCCTCGAGGTCCTCGGGAGCCAGGGTGCAGTACTGCGCGAGCAGGCGGCGGGCGGAGTCCGGGCGTCCGGCGCGCACGGCGGCGGCGGAGGCGCGGCGGGTGAGCTCCAGCAGCTCGTCCTCGCGGGGCGCGTCCGGGTCCACCGCGGGCAGGGCCAGCACCGCCTCGAAATCCTCTAGGGCGGCGCGGGGGTCGGCCTGCATCCGCAGCTCGCCGCGGCGCATGCGCGCGGGGGCGAAGGAGGCCTCGCGCTCCAGGGCCTCGGCGAGGAAGGCTTCCTCGCGGCTGGTGCCCATGGCGAGCACGGAGGCGCGATAGAGGAGCTTCGCGCCCGCGCGTGCGTCCGTCACGAGGGCGGCCTTGCGCGCGAAGAGGCGGGCGGCCTCCAGCTTCTCGCCGCGCTCCAGCTCCAGCTCGGCGAGCGCATCGAGGGCCTCGGCGGCCAGCGGGCCCGAGGGGCTCGCATCCAGCGCGGCGGACAGACGCAGGAGGGCGGGGCCCTTCTCCCCGCGCTCCAGGAGGACGCGGGCGCTCTGCAGGAAGAGGGGCGCGGCCTCGGCGGCGCGCTCGGCGGCGACGAGGGCCTGGGCACGCGCGGCCCACAACTCGGCCAGCTCGCGCGTCTCTCCGGCCTCGGTGTAGAGGGCCTCCAGCCGGGAGGCGAGCGCATCATCCAGGCGGCGCAGCGGGAAGGCCTGGGCGTAGGCGGCGATGGCGGCCTCGCGGTCTCCCATCAGCTCGCACGCGCGGCCCAGACGCGAGCGGATGTCCGCGAGGCGCTCGGGGGCGGTGGTGCGCGGCAGGGAGGACAGCAGCGACTCCAGCGCGCGCCGGGCGTGCTCGGGACGCTCGCAGCGCAGCGACAGCTCCGCCAGCTCCAGCAGCACGGCCTGCTCCGGAGACAGGCGCGCGGCCTTCTCCAGGGCCACCAGCGCCTCGCCCAGACGGCCCAGTCGGGCCTCCAGCACGTTGGCCAGCTCGCGCAGTGCCGCCGCCGCGAGCCGCTTGTCGCCCTGCGCCTCGGCCACGCGCGCCCGCTCTTCCAGGGCGGTGGCAAGGCCCGCCATGTCCGAGCGCTTGCGCTGGAGGGCGCACAGCTCGCCCAGGGTGGGCAGGTCATCCGGCTCCGCCTTCAGCACCTCCTGGAGGGCGGTGGCGGCGAGGTCCAGGTCGAAGGCCAGGTCACGCGCGGCCACGGAGAGGCGGCGGTACTTCTGCGCGCGCTCCTTGGGCTCGGGGGTGAGACGCGCGAGGGCGGAGAGGCAGCGGGTGAGCAGCCCTCCGTCGCGGCGCGCCTCGGCGAGCGCCAGCATGGACTCCAGCGCGAGCTTGTGATCGGAGTCGGCCTCCAGCGCGGAGGTGAGGAGGCGCTCGGCCTTCTCGGGCTGCTGCAGGCGGCCGCGGTACAGCTCTCCGGCCTCGGCCCAGAGGGCGGCGCGGCGGCCGGGCTCCTCGTGGACGGCGGCGGCCTTCTCCAGCGCCTCGGCGAGCTCCTGGGTGCGGCCGGTGGCGCGGAAGTACGGAATCAGCTCGTCGAGCGCGGCGGAGTCGCGCGGGTCCAACGCGAGCGCGGCCTCCAGGTGCTCACGGGCGCGGGCGGGGTCGCCGAGCTTCGTGCGGTACAGGCGGGCCAGGGCGTGGTGGCTCTGGTGCGCGGCCTGGCGGATGGACTCGGAGCGCGGCGCGGGGCCGGCCAGCTCCAGCGCCTGCTGGTAACCGGCGAGCGCCTCCTGCAGCTTGCCCAGCTTCTCGGCCACGCGCGCGGTGGAGAAGAGGGGCTCGGGCTCGCCGGGCAGCAGCGACGTGGCCTCACGGTAGCGCAGCAGCGCGTTGTCCGGCTGCTGGAGGCCCTCTTCCCAGATGCGGCCGGCGAGGAGGTTGGCGCGGCCCACTCGGTCCAGCTCGTGGCGGGCCATGGCCACCTCGCGCAGACGGTCCAGGGCCTTGAGGGCGCGCAGGTGCTCGCCGCCGCGGTGGCACAGCTCGCCCAGCAGCAGCAGGGCGTCCGGCTGGTCCGGCGCGAGACGCAGCGCGGCCTCGCAGTGCAGGCGGGCGCCGGCGACATCGTCCTCCGTCTGGGCACACAGCCGCGCGAGGTGCACGTGGGCGTCCGCGGCCTCGACGGGGTCTCTCGCGAGCGCGGCGATGCGGCGGTAGGCGCGCACGGCACCGGCGCGGTCGCGGCTCTGGTCCGAGGCGCGCGCGAGGGCCTTGAGGGAAGGCAGGTGGTCCGGCTTGAGGCCGAGCACCTCATGGAGGGCCTTCACCGCCACCTGGGGCGCATGGTCCCTGGCGGCGCGGGCGGCGGCCTCGGCGGAGAAGAAGGCGGCGGCCTCCTCGGAGGCGCGGCGCGACAGGGTGCACAGGGCGAGGTAGCGCTCGGCGGCGCGGGCGTGCTCGTTGCGGCGCTCTCGCACCACGGCCTCGCCCCAGAGGGCGGCGGGGCTCTTCTCGCGGCGGCGCAGCAGCGTGGCGGCCACGTCCAGGGCCAGGTCGTGGGCCTGCGGGTCGGCCACGAGGAGCGACAACAAGCGCTCGGCGGCGAAGGGGTGGGCGTCCTGGGCGTCACCGGCCTGCAGGTACGCGTCGCGGGCCTCGGCGAGCTTGCCCTGGGCGAGCAGGGCCTCGGCGTCGGCGAAGGCGCGGGAGCCCTCGAGGGCCAGCAGCAGCTCCTCATCGGGCGGGGCCGGAGGCGGCAGGCCCCCGGAGGAGAAACGCAGGCGCAGGCCCGCGCTGCTCACCTCGGCGGAGGACAGGCGCGCGGTGTCCAGCACGGGCATCTTGAAGCCCCGGCTGACGGCGGCCTTCTGGCAGAGCGCGGGCAGCACGCGGGTGGAGAAACCGGTGGCGCCGCGCACCTCCACCTCGGGCAGCAGGCCCAGCTCGGCCACGGTGGCGGCGAGGAGGCCGGGCACCTGCACCGACGGCGTGGAGGCGAAGCCGTACAGGCGCACGTCGTAGAGGTAGAGGGCGAGCCGCTCGCCATCCGCGTCGAAGGCCACCTTGAAGGTGAGCGGAGTGCGCTCCGGGGCCTGGAGGAAGGCCTGGCCCTCGAGGTAGCCGGGGCGGAAGTGCAGCTTGAGGCCCTCGAGGCCGGCCACGCGTCCGGCCAGCTCCGCCACCTTGCGCGCCACCAGGTCCGCGTCGACGTTCAGCTCCAGGAAGCCGAAGAGGAGCTTCTTGCGCTGGTAGCGCGAGGCTCCCGCGCTGACGTTGAAGGGGAAGGTGACGTCGGGAATCTGCAGCGCGAAGTCGGCGATGGACAGGCCGGGCGCCAGCTCGAGGGGCGGAAACCCCACGAAGGCGCGCCTGTCCAACAGGCGCAGCTCGGGGGCGGCGGCTTGCGCTTCGGACGCGGTCTTGGGGGAGTCGCTGTCGGTGGCCATCGGGGGGCTGCTGTCGAGCACGGGAAGGTACCACGTGGTCCAACCCCCCGGAATTTTTGCTGTTACCCCGCCCGGAGGGCAGGCGACGAGCCTCTGGCGCGAGCGCCCGGCTGTGCCAGAGTCGGGCCCCCTTTCAGGAGGCCCTTCCACCCCATGAGCTCGACGGTTTCGACTTTTCTGATGTTCGAAGGCAAGAAGGCCGAGGAGGCGATGACGTTCTACGTGTCGCTCTTCAAGGACGCGAGCATCACCCACATCCAGCGCTATGGCCCCGGCGAGCCCGGCGCCGAGGGCTCGGTGGTGCAGGCGGCCTTCACCCTCAACGGCCAGCGCTTCATGTGCATCGACAGCAGCGTGAAGCACGGGTTCACCTTCACACCCGCCACGTCCATCTTCGTCCACACGGACTCGGAAGCCGAGCTCGACATGCTGGCCGCGAAGCTGGGCGAAGGAGGCCAGGTGCTCATGCCGCTGGGCGAGTACCCCTTCAGCCCGAAGTTCACCTGGCTCGCCGACCGGTACGGCGTGTCGTGGCAGCTCAGCCTGACGAAGGTTTGAGCGGACTCAAGGCAACCTGCCGCATCGCCCACGGCGAAACAGCCCGTCAGGGTTGTTCACCGAAAAACCGCTCCCAATCGAGGTGAGTGGTAAGCGCTTACCACTCACCATCCCGGTTTTCGGACGCTGCGCCTCACGTCATGGACTGCGCCAGAGCGCGCTCTCGCCGTAAGTCGCGGTAATGCGAGCCCCTGCCCATTGGCCCGCCGCATGCTCTCCCCATGGGCGGTCCGCAACTCAGCGGTCCAAACCACCCAAGAGGGGGAGACAAATGGCGACGCAGAAGATGATGGCTGTTCCCGCCAAGGCGATGGCCGCTGCTGGTGTCGTGACGCCGCTCGAAGATTTGTCGCTCGACGAGATCAAGAACGTCATCAACGACCTGGCCCGGCAGGGCAGCACCTTCCAGTACCAGATCGGCGTGCTGTACAACCACATCGTGAACAGGAAGCTGGCGGAGCTGGCCGGTTTCGGGACCGCGCAGGCGTACTTCAACCAGCACGTGAAGGCCCTCTCGCAGTCCACCCTGGGCAACTACGGCATGGTGGCCCGCAACTTCACGGTGGATACCTGCACGCAGTACGGCATGTACCGCCTGCGTGTCCTGCTGCGCTACCTGGAGGCGATCGGCGCGGTGGTGCCCGAGGACCCGGGTCCCCTGGTCATCGATGTGCCGCAGGATGATGGCAAGGTGGTAGCGAAGCCCTTCGCTGAGTGCAGCATGGACGAGGTGGAGCGGGCCACGCGGGCGAAGCGGAGTGGACCCACGGCGAGGGTGCCCGTGGCGGACCAGGCGCGCCTGCTGTTCCTGGCGGACAGCATCCACACCCGGTTCGAGGGGGTGGCGGAGGTGCGCTTCACCTCGCGCAGCAAGGAGGGAAAGACGCTCATCAGCCTGCAGGACGTGCCCATGACGGAGCTGGCGCGGCTCACGCAGGCGCTCCAGGATGGCATGGACGCCGAGCCCACCCTCGCGGTGCCGGAGAAGCACGCCGCCGCGTGAGGTGAAATCACCGGGTGGGGAGGGACCTCAGCCGGACAGAGCTGGCGCTCCCTCCCGCTCGCGCGACACCGACATGAGGCTCCTTCTGAAGTTCAGTTGCCCCATCTGTCCAGCGCGTACCCCCGCGCCGTCGCGAGATTCAGCAGGAGCAGGGTCAGCACCAAGGCACTCTGGAAGAAGAGCAGCGCGAAGACGACGGTGCCGAAGCGGAACACGCTGATGACCTCGCCCTGGAGCAGCATCACGCCCATCGAGAGCGCGGCGTAGAGCCCCAGGGCGGGCTGCCGGAGCGCCAGGCAGCCCGCCCCCCCCAGGAGGAACGACAGAGCGGCCGCCGTGCCACGCATGGAGCTGCTGCAGTGGCTGGCGCGGCGTCACCTCCGCCCAGGCAGACCATGTCGGGCACGTGGGGAGCGGGAGTCGATGAAAGCCCCGCTCACCCGAGCGATGTCCCTGGCCACTGCCCTCCCGGCTCCGGCGCCTGCACGGGTGCGAGGAGTGGAGCAGAATGGGGCTGCGGTTCGCCTCACTTCTCCCGAGAAGCTCTCGCCATGGCAGCCTCCCTTCGCCTCCCCCGCCCCCTCCCCCCGCTGCGCCGGGGCCTGGTGCTGGGGGTCCTCTCCCTCATGGTGGCCGAGGTGGTGGGGGCCACCCTCTTCGCCCTCCAGCAGGGGCTCCCCCTCGCCGTGGCGGAGGTTCCCCCAACCAGCGCCGGGTGCGCGACACAGGCCCAACGATGAACACGTCAAGCGAAGCCGGCACCGCCGCGCAACCCGAGCTGGAAGCACCGCTCCTGCCCGTCCGGGACATGGTCCTCTTTCCAGGAGAGCTTCGCCCAGCTCTACGTGGGCAGATGGACGTCCGTACAGGCCCTCGTCGAGGCGTACCGCGCGCCCAAACGCATCCTCGTTGTCGCGCAGCGGACCCCCGAGCAGGCCATGCCCGGAGAGGATGACCTCTTCGGCATCGGCACGCTCGCCACGCTCATGGACTGTCGGCAGCACCCGGATGGATACCTCGTCGTGTCCGCCCGTGGAGACCAGAGGGCGCGCCTGCTCGAACTGACGCAGCGGATTCCCTGCCTGACCGGGCGCGTCCAGCCGCTTCGAGAGCCCAGCGCGCGGGGCGTCCTGCCCGAGCTCGAACGCGTGCTGGCGCTGGCACAGCGGGTGGCACGGAGGTCACCTCATGTTCCGATTGAGTCGCTCCGCGCGGCGCTCCAGCTCGAAGACCCCGCGCGCCTCGCGGGCGCCCTCGCGGCCTCCCTCCTGAGCGATGTCGAGCAGCGCCAGCAGGTGCTCGAAGCCGTGTCGGTCAGCGAGCGCACTGAGCGGCTGATGCTGGGACTCGCATCCGAGTCGGCTGCACCGCCGGAGAACCACGCTGTCGGCGCCCGCCTGAAGTCGCTCTTCCACCGGTGGAGGGTCGATCGGCTGCGCTGGAACGGCTGAGGCCCACCGGGCACTGTGGGCTTGCCCCGGTTGCGTGGCTCTCCCGCAGTTTGCGTGAACCCTGAGCGCATACTGATGGCCGCAAGAGCAAGGCTCGACTGCTCGCTACCGCTGAACCACACGAAGTGCGGGAGAGCCGATTTCGTGGATGGGGACAACTGGCACCAGCACCCCGAGCTACCGGACAGCTGGCCGTCGGGGCAACCTCCCGCCCGGCTCGGGTTGAGCCGCCGAGGGCCACCCGAACCCGCCTTGCGAAACGCGGGCTCCGGCTCATCTCAGTGGTAAGCGCTTACCAGCAATGTAGTCAAAAACCACACACCACTGGTAAGCGCTTACCACCGAAGCCGTCTCCAAGCCGCTGGAAAGAAAACAGGCTCGGAGCGCCAACCCGCGCCCGGCTCAGGCCTGGCCCAACCAGGGGCGCAGCAGCGCCTCGGCCCGCGCCCGGTTCGTGAAGAGCAGCGCCAGCCCCACCATCGTCCCCGGGCCCTCCTGGGGCGGAAACACCTGGGCCACCTGCGCCTCCAGCTCCACCACGCGCCCGGAGAACTCCAGCACCAGGCTCACGATGACCTGCGTGTCCCGGGGCAGCTGCTTGGAGGTGGAGATGAAGACCGCCCCCATGCGCAGCTCCCGCTCGTAGGCCTGCTGGAAGGCGGCGCGCGTGGGGTAGCTCAGCTCGAAGTGCGGGATGCGCAGCTCCTGGTCCAGCGCCGAGGTGAGCACCTCCCGGGGCGAGAGCAGGCGCACCCCGAAGCCACCCCGCTCGATGGTGCGCAGCTCGGCCGGTACCAACTTGTGCCGGCGCACCTCGCCCTCGAAGAACAGGCAGCGCTCCGGCTCCACGAAGAGCTGGATGTGCAGCCGGGTGTCCAACGGGGGCATCGACGCGGAGATGATGAACAGCCCCGTCGTCGACACATCGCCCGTGAAGCCGGACTGGGAGAGCTCCCGCTCCCCGTACTTCACCATCAACCGGCGTTTGATCCGGCGTTGCTGGCGCTTCTCGGCCATGGCCGCACTCCACCCCCTGACCCGTGCCCCGGAACACTCCACCCGGGACGGGCCTTCGTTGCGGGGCACCCTACCACGCCCCCTGTAACGCCCTGCCGCCCCCCCACGGCCCCACACGGCCCCACACCCCACCTCGCCGCCAGCACGCGGTGTTCACTGCGAGTCCCTTGGAGCCCCCTCTCCGCACACGCGCACGCGAGTTTTCCTGTTCCGCTGCTTGGGGGGCGAGTAGATGAGCGTCCCCGCTTCACGCAAGGCCCCTGCCCGCGACACCCGTTTCCGGCGAAGATGAAGCGCCCGTGATTGATACCGGTACCCTTGTCCTCGATGGCCGATTCCGTGTGCTCCAACTGCTGGGAGCAGGCGGCATGGGCGAGGTGTATCTCGGTGAGCAGGTGTCGCTGGGGCGCAAGGTGGCCATCAAGGTCCTCCACGCGGACCTGATGGTGCACCCGAGCATGATCGAGCGCTTCAAGCGCGAGGCGCGCATGCTCTCCGCGGTGGAGCACCCGGCGGTGGTGCACGTCATCGATTACGGCCAGGCGGAGGTCGGCGCGTGCCTGGTGATGGACTACGTGGAGGGTGAGAACCTCTATGACGTGCTGCAGGTGGGGGCCATGGCGCCGTCGCGCGCGCTGCCCCTGCTGTACCAGCTCGCCGAGGGCCTCGCGGCCATCCACGACAAGGGCATCATCCACCGCGACCTCAAGCCGGAGAACGTGCTCCTCACCAAGGGGCTGCGCGGGGAGCAGGCGCGGCTGTTGGACTTCGGCATCGCCCGGCTGGTGGAGCCGGACGCGTCGAGCAGCAACCTCAGCCAGGTGGGGCTGGTGGTGGGCACGCCGGAGTACCTCTCGCCGGAGCAGGCCGTGGGCGCGCCGGTGGATCCGCGCAGCGACCTGTACTCCTTCGGGGTGCTCGCCTACCGCATGCTCTCGGGCCAGCTCCCCTTCCCCGGCCCCGGGCCCACGCAGTACGTGGCCCAGCATGCCGCCGCCGAGCCCATGCATCTCATCGAGGCCGCGCCCACGCTCGCCGCCCACGCTGCGCTCGTCGCGCTGGTGATGCAGCTGCTGCAGAAGGCGCCCACCCACCGGTTGCAGAGTGCCACCGAGCTGGTGGATGCGCTCGGCGCGCTGGCGGCGGCTGGAGCCCAGGCCGTGATGAGCATGCCCGTGGCGATGGCGGCGGGCACGGCCTCCCCGAGCATCTCGGCCTTCCTCGTCCCCGACACGTCCGCCCCCGGCGGGAGTGGAACGGCCGCCTTCGCCGCGCCCCAGGAGAAGCCGGCCGAGTCCCCGTCCTCGGGCACGTCCGTCTTCGGCCCTCTCCCGCCCGTGGCCGCTCCGGTGCCCGCTCCGATGCCCTCGCCGGTGGCCGTGCCCGCGAGCAGTGGCCGCTCGCAGTCCCAGGCGCCGACCCGCGCCGAGCGGAACATGCCGCTGCCCGAGGGCGCGGCCTCCCCCTCGCGCGCGCCGACCCGCGCCTCCCAATCGGCCATCGCGGCCGTGGTGTACGAGAAGCACGTGGTGCGCGCCGGCACCGTCGTCCCCGCCCCGAAGCCCGCGGGCACGGTGGCCCCCATTGGCAGCGGGACGCTCTCGGGCAGCAAGCCGCAGAACCTCACGGTGATGCTCACCGACCTGGAGGGCTACACCGAGCGCACCTCGCGGCAGACGCACGAGCAGAACGCGCGGATGCTGGAGACGCACGACGGGCTGCTGCTGCCGCTGGTGCGCCAGTACGGCGGGCGCCTGGTGCAGAAGCGCGGAGACTCACTGCTGGCCGTCTTCCACTCGCCCACCCACGCGGTGCTGTGCGGCATGGCCATGCAGGACCGGCTGTGGCGGCACAACCAGACGTGCGGCCCGGACGAGCAGCTCCCCGTGCGCATCTGCCTCCACACGGGCGAGGTGCTCGTCACGCGTGACGCGGTGCTCGGCGAGCCGGTGGAAGTGGTGAAGGCGGTGGAGCAGGTGGCCGCGGCCGGCGAGGTCATCTTCACCGAGTCGGTGAACCTCGCGCGCAACCGGGTGGAGGGAGATGCCGAGCCCTGCGGCAGCGTGCCGATGCCGGGCAATGGCGAGCCGCTGCGCATCCACCGTTGCCGCCGCTCCCCGGAGGGCCTGCCCTTCGGTGGCCAGGACGAGGTGTCCCTCACCCCGCCCATCGAGGAGCAGCTCGGCCCGATGATGAAACCGGTGCGGGCGGTGGCGGACCTGGCGCGCACGGCGGCCGAGCGCACGGTGGCGCTCGTACGGGCCTGGCCGCGCCAGACG
Organism: Archangium gephyra; assembly: GCF_049060025.1. Taxonomy (GTDB): domain Bacteria; phylum Myxococcota; class Myxococcia; order Myxococcales; family Myxococcaceae; genus Archangium; species Archangium gephyra_A. Next base: position 8,483,910 of record NZ_JBMEQQ010000002.1, on the reverse strand, counting down.
GCGGGCTTGGGCCTGGGGCTGGTGGCCGTGCTGGGACTGGGCTCCTACGAGGTGTCGCGCCGCGGTGAGCCGGTGTACCAGGCCCGGGAGCTGATGGAGGCGGGCAAGCCGGAGGACGCGCTGAAGCTCCTGGCCGAGGTGCCGGCGGAAGCGAAGAAGGACACGGCGGTGCTCCAGCTTCGCGCGCGGGCGTTGCACGGGCTGGAGCGGCACGAGGAGGAACACTCGGTGCTCGCCGGGATGGACGACGCGGCACGCGGGGCGCTCGAGACGCCGGTGCTGGACGGGCTGGCCGAGGACTTCGGAGCGAACGAGGCGGACAAGGGGCTGCGCAAGCTGCTGTCCTCGCTCCCGGAGGAGCCGCTGAAGAAGCACCTCGAGGAGCTGGCGGACGAGGAGTCCTCGCCCAGGCAGTGGGGCGCGCTGCGCTACCTGGAAGCCATGCTGTCCACCGACGGGATCGACCTGGTGGCGCTGTACACGCGCTCGCTCGAGTCGAAGAACTGCGGCGTGCGCGCGCGCTCGGCGCGGCGGCTCGCGGGACTGGGAGACCCGAAGGCGGTGCCCGCCCTGGAGCAGCTCAGCAAGCTGCCCAAGGACAAGGCCGGGGTGAGCTCGAAGAACTGCGGCCAGGACGAGGCGAAGGACGCCCTCGCGACGCTGTCGAAGAAGTGAGCCCCGGGGCCTCAACGCCTCTCAGTCATCATCGTGCTTGGAGTGGCCCTTCTTCTTCCCACGGCCACGGCCATGCCCGCGGCCGTCATCGTCGTCATCCCAGTCGTCCCGGTCGCGGCCCCTGTCCCTGTCCCGATCCTTGATCTTCTCGTCGACGCGCAGGAGCTCGCGGCTATAGGCGTGGTACTCGAGGTGCAGGTGGCCCCGGGCCCCGGGGGCGAAGGCGTGGAACTTCACCTTCCATACGTCACGGCCCGTGAGGTGGGCTTCCTTGAGCTCGCACCGGAGGCCACGGGAGCGGCACTCCGAGAAGCCCACCGACACGGCCTCGTTGTACGACATGGCACGGGGGGGCGGCGGACGCGGCTCATGCCGGGGGGGGTGGTAGCCCCGGACGATGCAGCCGGGTGCGAGACAGAGCAATCCGAGGAGTAGAGCGGTTCGCATGCCCCCACTGACGCACGAGGGGCGCTTCGCTTCAAACCCACACGGGCGCCGCGCTTCCCACCTACAGCGCCAGGGGGGAGGCGAAGCCGACGAAGAGCTCGCCGGTGAGCCAGGCGCGCTGGCCCTTGGCCGCGGCGCGCAGGAAGTCGTTGAGGACGGGCCCGCTCTGGCCGGCGCGGTGGGTGCGCGGAAAGAGGAGGTTCATGCGCGAGCGGGCAATGCCCTTGCTTCCCCGGTGGATGAAGGTGACGGTGCCGTCCAGCTCCATGGTCTCGACGACGGCGATGTGGGTCATCCCATCGTTGCGCTTGCCGTCGCGGTTGCGGTCGTAAGTCTCCTGGAAGAAGGCGAGGTCGCCGGGACGGGGGCGGCGCTGGTGGATGGCGCCGCGGTCCTGCGCGCGGCGGTAGATGGCGGAGACGGCGTTCTCGCCGTTGAGGAAGCCATGGTTGACCAGGTCGATGCCGCCCTCGAGGTAGGCGAGCCGCACGAAGCCGGAGCAATCATCCGGGACGCTGCGGTCCACGCGGCCGAGCTGCTTCACCCCCACGAGCTGCACCGCGCGCTCGACGATGAGGGCCGCTGCGCCCGAGGGAGTCCCCGCGAAGCCCGGGCGCGAGGCACGCAGGCTGGAGGCCCCGGCCACGAGCCGTGCGACTTCCACCGTGGTGCTCAGCGCCCGCGCCACCTCTTCCGTCGAGGCGGCCCTGGACTCCACGAGCCCTGAAGACGGAGCCGGAGTGGCGGGACGGCGCGCGGGCGCGGAGCCAGCGCAGGCGACGAGGAGACACACCGGAACGAGGAGCACACAGCGCATGCACGGTTCCCTGCCGGACGAAGGGGGGGCGACATTATCCACCTCCGCCGCCGCCTGCACCCTCTGCGTCCAGGCGCGTGCGCCTTCCCGGCCGCTCCTCAGCCGGCCTGGAGCATCGCGGGCAGCCGGAAGGTGAAGGCACTGCCCTTGCCCACCTCGCTCTCCACCGAGAGGTCCCCTCCGGCTTCCTGGAGGATGGTGCGCACCACGGGCAGGCCCAGGCCCGTCCCGCGCCCCGGAGGCTTGGTGGTGAACCACGGCTCGAAGATGGAGGTGAGCTTCTCCTCGGGAATGCCCACCCCGGTGTCCTCCACGCGGCAGCAGGCGAAGCCCGACGCGCTGTCCTGGAAGAGCCGCACCCGCACCTCCGCGGGCCGGTCCCGCACCGCCTCCACCGCGTCGGCCGCGTTGCTCACCAGGTTGAGCAGCACCTGCTCCACCCGCGTCCGGCTCGCCTCGACCCAGAGCGGCGACTCGGGCACCGAGGCCGATACCTTCAAGTGCTTGGTGATGCCCGCGGTGCGCAGCATGGCCAGCGCGCCCGCCACCAGCTCGCGCAGGTCCATCCGCTCCAACGTCGAGCGCCCCGGCCGGCCCAGGTCCATCAGGTGCCGCCCGTGCGTGGCCACGTGCTCGCACGCCCAGCCCAGCTCCTCGAGGCCTCCTCGGCATCGGGCGGGGTGCCGCGCCGCGCGCACTCGTGGAAGGAGGTCCTCAGGCTGTTGAGCACGGTGGCGATGTTGCGCAGCTCGTGCCCCACGCCGGCCGCCAGCGTGCCCAGCGTCGCCAGCCGCTCCACCTGCAGCAACTGGTTGCGCGTCCGCTCCAGCTCCGCTTCCAGCATCTCGTGGTAGCGCACGCGCTCGGTGACATCCAGGGCGAGGCCCGTGATTCCCGTGAGCGTGCCGGCCTCGTCGAACACCGGCGAGTAGCGCGTCTCGTAGTGGATGCCATCGAACGAGATGTAGCCGGTGACGGACTCACCGGCCAGCGCCCGCCGGGCCTGCGCGAGGATGTCGGGGTGGCCCGCGTAGATCTCGAAGATGGAGTGGCCCACCAACCACCCCGGCGAGAGGCCCAGCGCCGTCAGCGCGCCCCCATCCGCGAAGGTGAAGGTGCCTCGCGTGTCCAGCGCCCAGAGGGTTATCTGCGCGCCACGCACCACCGTGCGCAGCCGCATCTCGCTGAGGGCCAGGGCGCGCTGCATGGACTCGCGCTCGATCACCTGCGCCTTCAGCATGCGATTGGCCGCCTCCCCCGCGGCGAGCGCCACCTGGAAACGCTCCTGCGCCTCGCGCCGCTCGGTGACGTCGATGAGGATGCCGAGCACCCCGAAGACGGCCCCCTGCTCGTCCCGCAGGGGCACCTTGCTCGTCTGCGTCCACCGCTGCAGGCCGTCACTGCCCCGCACGGGCTCCTCGCACTCGGGCAGCGGCTGGCCCGACGTCAGCACCTGCTTGTCGCACGCGCGGTAGAAGTCCGAGTCCTCCTTGCGCCAGGGCAGCTCGTAGTCGGAGCGCCCCACCACCGCGCCGGGCTCCGCCAGGCCGGCGATCCTCGCGAAGGCGGCGTTGCACCCGAGGTAGCTCAGGTCCCGCCCCTTCCAGAAGATGGGGTATGGCAGCGCGTCGAGGATGAGCCGGAACAACTCGGCCTCCTGCCTCACCGGTGCCTGCACCACGGCTTCGCGAGCCCGCATGGGTCTTCCCCCCTGACCCCACGAGAACAGGGCCGTCTCGAACATAACTGTCTGTCAGGAAAGGTCAGGAAGGCATGATTCGGGGGTGTTTGCCTCCGGACGTCCGGGGCACATGCCCTACACGCCGCTTGGACGGGAGCCACGGCCCGGCGGATGTATCGTCCCGGGAGAGGAGGACGTGTGAATCGCCTCGTCGTTGGCCTGCTCGCGGGTGCGCTCGGAGGGGTCGCGGGAGTCTGGCTCGCCCGGAGGGGTCCGCGACGCGAGGGGCCGGACGGCCCGGCCCATCTGCGCGCGGAGGTGGGGGCCGCGCTCGCCCACCCGGGCACGCTCCAGGAGATGCTCCAGCCGTGCGCGGAGGCGATGGTGCGCCACCTCGGGGGAGCCTTCGCGCGCATCTGGGTGCTGCCTCCAGGCACGCAGGTGCTCGAGCTGCGGGCGAGCGCCGGGCGCTATACCCACCTGGACGGCGAGCACGCGCACATTCCCCTGGGCCATCTGAAGATCGGGCAGATCGCCCAGCAAGGCAGGCCCCTGCTCACCAACGACGTGACGAACGACCCGCGCATCCAGGACAGGCAATGGGCGCTGCACGAGGGCCTGATGGCCTTCACGGGCTACCCGCTCCTGGCCGATGGGCAGGTGGTGGGAGTGATGGCGATGTTCGCGCGCCACCGGCTGGAGGACGACACCCTGGAGGCCCTGGCCTCGGTGGCGGACGCGCTGGCCCAGGGCATCGCGCGCAAGTACGCCGAGGAGCGGCTGCGCCAGAGCGAGGAGCGCTTCCGGCTGCTGCTCGACTCCACCGGCGAGGCCATCTACGGCCTGGACCTCGAAGGGCGGTGCACCTTCGCCAACCGCACCTGCGCGCGGCTGCTGGGCTATCCGGACGCCTCGGCGCTCATCGGGCGGCAGATGCACGACACCATCCATTACAGCCACGAGGACGGCAGGCCCTATCCCCGTTTGGAGTGCGTCGTCTACGAGGCCACCACCCGGGAGGGCATCCACGACGACAAGGAGTGGCTGTGGCGCGCGGACGGCACGGGCTTTCCGGCGGAGGTCTGGTCCTATCCCATCTGGCGGGGCGACGAGCGGCTGGGCGCGGTGGTCACCTTCGTGGACATCACCGAACGCCGCGAAGCGGAGGCGGAACGGGCGCGGTTGCTGCGCGAGACGCAGGAGGCGGTGCGGGCCCGGGACGAGTTCCTGGCCATCGCCTCGCACGAGCTGCGCACGCCCCTCACGCCTTTGCGGCTGGGCCTGCAGATGGCCCAGCGGATGATCCAGGGCGGGCAGGCCACCTCCGAGGAACTGCTGGCCCGGCTGGTGGTGACGGACAGGCAGGTGGTGCGCCTCACGCGGCTGGTGGAGAGCATGCTGGACCTCTCACGGCTGACGCGGGGCACGCTGCAGCTCGACACGGCGCCGTGTGACCTGGCGGTGCTGGTGCGCGAGGTGTTGGAGCGCTCGCACGAGGTGCTCGCCCAGGCGGAATGCACGCTCGACGCCCAGGTGGAAGGGCCGCTCCCGGTGCTGGGAGACCGGCTGCGGTTGGAGCAGGTGCTGGAGAACCTGCTGTCCAACGCGATGAAGTACGGGGCGGGCTGTCCGGTGCACGTGCGCTGCCGGGCCGAGGGAGGCCGCGCGATGATGAGCGTGGAGGACGAGGGCATCGGCATCCCGCCGGAGGACCAGCAGCGCATCTTCGGACGTTTCGAGCGCGCCGCCTCGGTGCGGCACTACGGCGGCTTCGGGCTCGGGCTCTACATCCTGCGGGAGATCGTCGAGGCACACGGCGGGAGCGTGTCGGTGGAGAGCCAGCCCGGACAGGGCGCCCGCTTCACCGTGTCGCTCCCGCTGTTGGACGCACCGGGCTGAGCCTCACGGAGCCTGCTGGGGCGGCACACCGTTGGCGCGCAACACGCGCACCACCTCGTCGGCCATGACGCGATGGCCGGCGGCGTTCGGGTGGACGCCGTCCTCGTCCAGCCCGTCGATGAAGTGGTGCACGTTGTCCGGCGCGTGTGTCACCGCCTCGAAGTCGATGATGTCCGGCTGCCGGTGGGTGCGAATCCAGCCGTTCATCACCAACCGGCTCGCCTTCACCTCTTCGTACTTGCCGTTGTTGGCGTACTCCTTGGGCAGCAACGTGCCGGTCCAGGTGCGGCAGAAGGGCTTCAGCCGCTCCAGCAACTCGCTCATGTCCGCCTGCAGCTTGCTGTCCGGGACGCCACTCAGGTCATTGGTGCCCAGCAGGACGATGCAGTCGGTGATGCCCGACAGGACGAGCGCCTCGCCGTCCAGCATCCGCAATCCATCGTAGAAGCCCTGGCCGGAGACACCGGCGTTGACGATGGGCACGCCCAGTTGGGCGCCCGCCCGGAAGGCCCAGGTGTCACGGATGTCGTCATGACCATCGATGTAGCCCTTGGTGATGCTGTCGCCCAGGGCGACGAAGGCCCGCGAGGGAGGGCCCTCGACCTCCACGGTGGCCAGTCCCACCGGGAAGGCCCAGGACGTGCCGCCCAGCGGACCCGGCGTGGTGGCCCAGGAGCCCGGGCGCATGGCACTGCCAGGGAGCAGTTCGATGGCACTGGCCGCCAGCGCGCCCTCCACCTCGAAGGACACGGCCAGCTCCTCACCGAAGTGGACGGGAAAGGACACGGGGTCGGACACCACGCGCGTCCTCGTCGCCACGGAGGCGCCGGGTGAGCCGGAGAACGTCACGGGCACGGGCGCGGAGGCCAGTGAGCCCTCGTTCCCGGCCCGGGCGACAGTGACCCGCCGCAGCACGAGGGAGCCATCCCCGGAGCGGAAGGCGAGCCGCACCCGGGCTCCCGCCCGGTTCACCGGCACGCGCAGCCGGAACGTGGTGAGGCTGCCCACGCCGTGGGACGAGCGCAGGGCCAGATGGAAGCCCGGTTGGAACATGGGAGCCACCGGACGGGGCCGGGCCGGGTCGTGCCCGGTGCGTACGGGCGCCACCTCGAGCCCACCTGCGGGCAAGGCTTCCCAGGAGGAAGCCGGAGCGGAGTCCGCCGGTGGGAAGAAGAGTTCCCTCTCGTTCCCTGCCGGTCCACACCGGGTCATCAGGATTGCCGCCAGACACACCCGCAGTGCCACGCCTCGCCGGCTCCCCATCACTCCTCCCCTGATATGGAAAGGCGTTGCACCCGCCGGACCATCTTGACGGGGGGCCCCGGCCGCTCCGTGAGCCTCCGGACCTACCGTTGACCGGGTTGCGGACGCACGCGAGGCCCTGGGGTATTACGGCGAGACGCTGGACATCCGCCGCGCATCGCTCCAACACCTCGGCTACCTGGCCCACCGCGGCGGATTTCGCCAGTGAGCAGGCACGCCATGCTCAGGCCCGCGCGCACGTCCACCTCCGGCCGGACCTGGAGCTCGACACTAACAGCCCGACTCCACGGCGCCGATGTCCGGAGCGGCCCCGCAGAATGGGAGGCCCAGGTTCTCGCCCCGGTCGACGGCGGCCGGTGCGGGCACCAGGGTGCTGGTGCTGTTGAGCAGGGTGCTGGACTCGAGGGAGTTGGTATCGAAGCCCTTGGCCTTCCACTGGGACAGGGTCGAGCCATTGAAGGTGGCACCGGGCCGGTAGAGGTTGCTGCCCATCTTCAGCCCCGGCGCCTGGGTGCCCAGCTTCAAGACGTAGGCGGCGTCGATGATGTTGTTCTTCACCACCAGGTTCTCGGTCGGCCCGCCGGTGCCGCTGCCCACGCTGAGCGCCGGGCCCTGCAGCCGGGTGAAGGTGTTGTTGTACACCTGCGTCCCCGTGGAGACCGCGAGCTGCAGGCCGCCGCCCGTCATGCCGTCCAGGGTGATCATGTCCCGGATGCGGTTGCGGCGGATGACGATGCCCGAGGGATACGGGCCGTAGCGGTTGCCGCCCACGCCAATGGCCAGCCCCGCGTCGTAGAAGTCATTGTCCTCGATGAGGACGTTCCTGGCCGACATGTGCACCACCATGGCGCCATTGCCGCCCAGGGTCGGATGGCGCCGAGCGAGGTGCATCTTGTTGCGGCGGACGATGACGTTGTGACAGGTCTTGATGTCCAACGACTGCTCGATGTTGCCGTACAGGTCGTTGCCCTCGATGAGGACACCATCGGCCGGAGCGCCGGGGACGGTGCCATCCTCGCTGTAGCACTGGATGGCGTCACCCGAGTTGTCATGGATGACATTGTTGCGCACGGTGATGTTGCGCGCCGTGGGTTGGATGACCACGCCGTGCGCGTCATCCCCACTGATGAAGATGTGGTGGATGTGATTGTTCTCGAGCGTGGCCCCGTTGGCGCTGTAGTGGAAGCTCACGCCGGCACCGTACTGGCCGTGGTGGATCTCCGAGTGGGAGAGCTTCGTCCCCTGCAGGTTGCCGGTGAAGGCCACGCCGTAGGCCTTGCGGTTCTGGAGGTCGATGTTGAAGCCGCTGATGAGCCAGTACGGCTTCTCCACCACCATCAGCGCCCCGTTCACCGCGCCCAGGACGATGCGCGGATTGCCCTCGCCCTGGAGGGTGATGGGCGCCTCGGCCGTGCCGCTGCGCACGGCGCCGGAGATGAGCACGCGCTCGGTATAGGTGCCCGAGCGCACCCGGATGAGCTCGCCCGGACCGGCCAGGGTGATGGCGCGGCTGATGGTGCGCAGGGGCGCCGTCTCCGAGCCGCCCGCGGTGTCACTGCCCGTGGGGCTCACCACCCAGACGCGCTTGTACGTGGGCGGGGTGACCGGCGCCTCCCCCGGGGTGGGGCTGCCCGGCTGAGGGGCCGGCGCGGGAGGTCCCGTGTCCTCGTCCGAGGTGGGAGTGTCCGGCGCCTCCGAGGTGGGCGTCTGAGCTCCCCCCTGCCCCGGCTGGGAGGTGCCCGGAATCCCGAGGGGGGGCGTCTCCACGGGGGGCACCCGGGGCTCGCTCTCCCGGGCTCCACCCACTCCGCCAGGGGACCCACAGGCAGTCACCAGACAGGCCAACAGGGATGAAATGAATGCGGAGCGCTTGTTGAAAGTTCTCACCGTGAACACCCTCCTGGGCCGGGGTGTTCTGGACAGTGATTGCCTCCTCGCTATTCCTGCCGGAGGGCCTGTCTGCCCGCTCTCTGCTCAAGGGCCGGCGCGCCTGCTCCCCCGGCTGCTTCAGGAAGCGTGAGGACCGGCCTGGTACGAGGCGCGCGGCTCGAGCCCGGCCTCTGGGAACGGCGGGGCCGTGGTGAGCCGGACGGGAGGCTGGGAGACATACCCGGCCGCCTCCTCGCACCAGTCCACGTGGCGCCGCACCGTCTGGGTCAGCTCGAAGGACTCACAGGCCCGCTGACGCGCCGACTCGCCGAGCTGACGCCTCAACGCCGGGTCGTTCAGCAGGCGTTCGAGCGCGGCGGCGAAACCGGCCTCGTCTCCGGGCTCCACCAGCAGACCGGTCCTGCCGTGTTGGATGAGCTCGGGGATGCCGCCGACCCGGGAGGCCACCACGGCGCAGCCGCAGGCCATGGCCTCCGCGACGGTGAGCCCGAAGGCCTCCGCCAGCGCGGGCTGGATGCAGATGTCCGACGTTCCGAGCAGCTCCTGCACGTCGTTGCGCAACCCCAGGAACTCCGTCTGGTGCTGCAGCCCAAGCCGGGCCGCGAGCGCGCGCAGGGACGGCTGCGCCGGGCCATCTCCGACGACGCGCAGGCGCACCCGGGGCGAGCGCAGGCGCCCGAGCGCGCCCAGCAGGTGGTGCACGCCCTTGTTCTCCACGAGGTTGGCGACGGTGATGAGCTCCACCGGCCCCCCCGGCTGCGGGCGCGCGTGGGGATGGAAGCGGCGGGTGTCCACGCCGTTGAAGATGGTGCGGGAGCGGTGGGGATGGAGTCCGAAGCGCCGGCCCTCCTTCACGCGCACGTGCTCGGAGACCCCCGCCAGGCTGTGCACCCGCACCATGGTGGCCTGATTCACCGCCCAGCGCAGGCCGCGGCGGACCACGTCCTCGTCCTCGTCGGTGATGTCCGAGTGGGCCGTGTACAGTACCTGGGTCGGCCACGCCGCGTAGGCCGCCATCGCGAGGCGGCTGCGCGGGGCCAGGAAGTTGAGGTGGATGACGTCCTGGCCGGCCAGGCGCCGCGTCATGGCGAGCAGCCCCGAGCGCTCGAACTCCACCAGGTCCTCCACCCGCGCGCCGCTGGCCTTCAGCTCCGCGACGAAGGACGGAAGCATGGGCTCGCGCAGCCAGGCATCCACCACGTGGCCACGCCGCGCGGCCTCCCGGCAGAAGGCGAGAATCCAGTCCTCCAGCGAGCCCTGCTTGCGTGGCGCCAGGCTCATCAGCAGTGCGATGCGAAGCCCCTTCATCCGCCCCCCCTGCACACACGCATCCCCGGCCGGAATGCGTACGCAGGCCCTGGTCCGAGTCCGGACCTCACTCCTCTTGCTCCCCCGCCGGCAGCGAACGGCCCACTCCCCATTGCCTTGTGATGAGGTCAGGACTGGAGCTTCGCAAGGTCTACTGACCCGAGGCGTTCATCAACCACCGGACGCCAACCACGCGGATGTCCGGTCCCGCACCTCAGGACTCTTCCGCGCACGGAGATGTTGCGCACCGTGGGCTGGATGCGCACCCCATGCCCACCCTCGTTGGGGATGGAGACGAGAACGCCCGAAGATGATGGTGCTCGCCGTACGGAGTGCACAACGTGGGCACGCGGTGCCAGCGAGCCGGCTCCACGAGGGGGAAGGTCCGGGGATGGGAATGGGAAGCAAGGCGGTGCAGAGCCAGGATCGCTGGGCCTTCGGCTTCCTGCTCGCGTTCCTGGCCGCCATCTACATCAGCCCCGGTGAGTGGATTCCGGGGCTCGCCCGGTTCCGCCCCGCGCTGGTGCTGTCGGCGCTGGCCACCGGCCTGATGCTCCTCGGACGCCTGGGCCGCCGGGAGAAGCTGTGGGTGGATGGGCAGCGGGGTGTGCTCCTCATCATCTTCTGTGGCCTGGTCTTCGCGTCGCTGAGCTGGTCGCTGTACCCGGCCGCCACGCAGTTCGCCGCGATGGAGCTCCTCAAGTGGGTGCTCCTCTACCTGACGCTGGTGAACCTGGTGACGACGGAGCGGCGGCTGCTGTGGGCCTGCCTCGCGCTCATCGTGGGCTCACTCGTCACCTCGCGCGGCGTCATCGCCTGGCACCAGGCGGGCGTGGACATGGTGGAGGGCTACCGCGCGCGCTGGGTGGGCGTGTACGCGGACCCCAACCGCATGGCGATGAGCGTGGGCATCATCGTGCCCCTGGCGGTGGCCTTCCTCGTCCGCAAGCAGAGTGCCTGGCTGGTGCGGCTGACGTGTGGCCTCGCGGCGGCGCTGGCCATCACCGCCATGGTGTTGAGCTACTCGCGCGGCGGCTTCCTCGGGCTGGTGGCGGCCGCGGGCACGTGGGTGCTGCTGGAGCGCAACCTGGCCCGCACGCTGGTGGTGGTGGTGGCGGCCGGGGCCATGCTGGTGCTCTCCCCGCAGAGCTTCTGGAACCGCACGCGCACGGTGGGCACCTATGAGGCGGATGCCTCGGCGATGAGCCGCGTCGAGGCCTGGACGGTGGCCTCCCGGGTGAGCCTGGAGCACCCGCTGCTGGGCGTGGGCGCGGGCACCTTCCCCTATGCGTGGCGGCTGTATGGGCCCCAGGGCTCGACGCGGGTGTACGCCGCGCACAACGTCTTCCTCCAGGTCATCTCGGACCTGGGCTTCGTGGGGCTGGGGCTCTTCCTGGCCTTCATCGGCGCGGCGCTCGGGCCGCTGTGGACACTCGCGCGGGACAGGGAGCGCGGCTGGCTGGTGCGGGCGCTCGCGGCGGCCGTGGTGGGCCACCTGGTGTCCTGCCTCTTCGCGGGCTTCCTGGTGGCCGTGCACTTCTACGTGCTGTTCGGGCTGGCGGCCTGCGCGGACCGGCTCGCCCGCGCCGCCCAGCGGGTCCCCGTGGAAGGGGACTCCAGCCAGGCCCAGGCGCCTTCGCCGGCCGAGGTGCCTCCCGCCTGGACACCCGGGACGGGGACCGCGTCCGGAAGGATCTCCGGCCAGCACCGGTGAGTGCGGTGGAGCCGCCCCCGGCCCCTCGTCCTTCCTAGGCGCGAGGAGGAATCGGCTTCTTCTGCTTGCGCAGCTCGTCGTAGAGCGAGACGCGGCCGGCCACCGTGCCCGCCACCGCCTGCTCCAACGGGCGCAACACCTGTGGCAGCGGAAGCACCGCCCTCAGGCGCCGCCGCACCTCGTCCTCCACCAGTCCGCGCAACACCTCGGACTGCACCCGCGCCATCGGCGGCGGCCACCACGTGGGGGACTCCTCCACGGGCGCCTGATCCGGCCGCACCACCTTCATGTGGTGCACCGCCACGTCGTAGAAGCTCCGCCGCGCGAACTCGCTGTCCTCGAACGGGAACTCGCCGCCGAGCGCCTTGCCCACCGCCAGCCCGGACGTGAACGCCATCTCGTGCCCCGAGATGAATCCCACGTACTCCCCGCAGAACCAGGTGCGCCGCTTGCCCTGGATGCGGTGCAGCTCCGCCGAGCGCACCGGGTGCATCCCGTCGCACACCAGGTGCTGCCAGCGCATCGTCTTCACCACCTTCGCCGGGTCGATCAACCCCTCGGGCGGGTTGCACGTGGCGAACAGATCCTCGCCCCCCACCCAGTCCTGCAGCGCCGGCAGGTAGTAGTTGTAGTGCGCCCGCGTGAAGGGCCCTCGCGCCTCGCTCGTCACGTACGTGTACGCCGCCCACAGGCTCCGGTCCTCCGGCATCACCCGCGCGTCCGTGTGCAACACGATGCTCGCCGGCTCGTACTCCACCTCGCCCAGCAGGATGCCCTCATCCGAGGAAGGATCCTCCAGCAGCTTCAGCGCCGTGCCCGCCTCCGTGGCCAGCACCACCTGATCGAACCGGTGCACCGCGCCGTCCGCGCTCGTCACCGTCACCCCGTCCCGCTCGCGGCGGATGGAGCGCACCCCACAGCCCGTTCGCACGCTCGAGGCGAAGCCCGCCGACAGCCGGCGCACGTACTCGCGCGAGCCCTGCTTCACCGTGCGCCAGGAGGTGGGCCCTCCCATCGAATAGCCACTCACCGGCCCGAAGGTCGCCGCCACCATGAACATGGACATCCGCAGCAGGCCGATGCGCGTGACGAAGAGCACCGACAGCAGCGGCGCCACCACCTTGTGCTTGAAGTCCTCCGAGTAGCCCTCCTCGTCCAGGTACTGCTCCACCGTCAGGGGCATGTACTTCTTCGGGTGGGAGACGATCTCCGGCAGCGCCTGTTGGAAGCGATCCACCTCGTGGCGCACGGACTCCCAGAACGCCGAGTCCCGGCCCGTCCGCCAGTGGCCTCCCTGGAAGTGGATGGACAGCTCCAGGCCCGGCCGCAGGGGCTGCGTCTCCACGCCCAGCCGCCGGAAGAGCGCCGACAGGTTCGGGTACACCCAGTCGTGGTAGATGAGGAACCCGATGTCCACCGGCACCGTGCGGCCTTCGCGCGTCACCTCCACGGTGTGCGCGTGGCCTCCCAGCACCGGCGACGCCTCGAAGAGCGTCACCTCGTGCTGGCGGTGCAGACTGTAGGCGGCCCCCATCCCGGCGATGCCGCCTCCCACGATGGCCACCTTCATGCAGCTTCCTCCGCGACCCCCTGCAGGCCGCGCTCCAGGTACGCGCGCTTCGCCGCCTGGCGCTGAATCTTGCCGCTGGACGTCTTCGGCACGCTCCCCGGCTTGAGGAACACCACGTCGTGCAGCCGCAACTGGTACGCGTCGTTGATGGCCTTGCGCACCGTGGCCGCCGCCGCCTCCAGGTCCAGCGCCGCGCCGCCCTGCTGCTGCTTCGTGTCCACCTCCGCCACCACCACCAGCCGCTCCTCGCCCTCCACGTCCACCGAGAAGGCCGCGCCGCACCCCGGCCTCACCGCCGGCAGCGCCGCCTCCACCGTCCACTCGATGTCCTGCGGGTAGTGGTTCTGCCCGCCGATGATGATGAGGTCCTTCTTGCGGCCGGTGATGTACAGCAGCCCGTCCCGGATGAAGCCCAGGTCCCCGGTGCGCAGCCACTGGCGCGAGTCATCTCCGCGGATGCGCGCGTGGAACGTCTCCTCGGACAGCTCCGGCTTGCGCCAGTAGCCCTGGGCCACACTGGGGCCGTACACCCAGATTTCCCCCACGCGCCCGTCCGCCAGTGCCTCGCGCGACTCCGGGTCCACGATGGCCAGCCCGTACCCCTCCTGGGTCTCGCCGCAGGAGACGATCTCCATGGCGTTGGCATCGCCCGCGGACAGCGGCACCACGCGGTCCTCCTTCAGGGCCTCCTTGTCCACGCTCAGCGTCACCACGCCGCGCCCCTGCAGGCCCGGCGCCTTGAGCGTCACCTCCGCCAGGCCGAACACCGGGAAGAGCGCCGAGGCGGAGAATCCCCGGGGCGAGAACGTCTCGATGAAGCGCCGCATGGTGCCTGCGCGCACCGGCTCGGCACCGCAGTACGCGCTGCGCCACGAGGACAGGTCCAACGCGGCCAGGGCCTCGGGCGTCGCCTTGCGCACGCACAGCTCGTAGCCGAAGTTGGGCCCGCCCGAATGCGTCACCTTGAAGGCCGTCACCGCCTGCAGCCAGCGCAGCGGGTGCTTGAGGAAGTCCGCCGGGGACATCAGGTACACCGGGTAGCCCGAGTAGAAGCCCTCCATCAGCCCGTCCACCAGGCCCATGTCGTGGAAGGAGGGCAGCCACGTCACCGAGCACGAGTCCTCGCCCAGCGCCACGCTGCCCCGGATGTGCGCGAGGTTGGCCAGCAGGTTGCCGTGGCTCACCATCACGCCCTTGGGCGCCGAGGTGGAGCCCGAGGTGTACTGGAGGAAGGCGAGCTGCTCGCTCCGGGCGTCGGCCGGCGACTCCAGCGCCACCACGCCCAGGTCCTCCGCGTCGGTGGCCAGCCACTTCAGCGCCGCCAGTCCGGGCACCTGCTCGGCGAAGGCGGCCGCCATGTCGCGGATCTCCCGGGTGGACAGCACCACCTTGGGGCGGCAGTCGGCGATGATGCCGAGCAACCGGCCCAGGGTGCGCTCCAGGCGGGTGGGATCCGGCGGATAGGCGGGCACCGCCACCGTCCCCGCGTAGAGGCAGCCCAGGAAGGACTCCACGTACTCCGCGCCCTGGGGGTAGAGCAGCAGCGCGCGCTCGCCCTCCATGCCATGGGCCTTCAACAGCGCGGCGATGGTGCGGGCCCGCTGATCCAACCCGGCGAAGGAGTACGCCTTGCGCTCCTCGGTGCCGCGGGTGATGTAGGTGAGGGCCCTGCGCTCCGGGTGGCGCCCGGCGCGGCGGTGAAGGATGTGGGCGAGCGACGTCGCGCCCGAGATGCAGTCAGACGACATGGGAGGCTCCAGGGGCTGGGGTACTGTGGGGGATTCGTTCTCTACGGACGCTCGGGGAGGGGAGTGCCGTCGTTGCCATCCTCGATGCCGGTGGCGTTGGCGAAGGCCTCGTCTCCGGCGGTGGGACGTACCGCCTTGCCCGCGGCGAGCTGCTCCCGGAAGCGGGGCACCGCGTCCACGTAGGACGTGACGATGCCCACCGCGTGCAGCAGGCGGATGATGAGGAAGGCCGTATCCATCTGCGCCGGGATGAGCCGCAGGTTGGCCGAGCGGGGGAACTTGTGGTGGTTGTTGTGCCACTCGGAGGCGAAGACGCCATAGAAGACCTGGTTGAGGGCGAGCGTCCGCTCGTCGAACTCCCAGCCCTCGATCTTCGCCCGCGGCCTCCGGCCACCGTGGCCGAGGTAGTTGAAGTCGCGGATGAGGAAGGTGACGAAGGACACCGCGCCGTACCAGGCCAGCACGCACGGCACGCCGCCCACCGCGTACGCCAACCCGCTCCACAGCACCTGGGAGACGGCCGTGCGCACCGCCAGGTGCCCGGCGTGCTCCACCGTGCCCGTGCGGCGGAACTGCTCGTACGTGCTGACGGGAAAGCCGATGTGGCTCACCGTCTTCGTCAGGTGCTCGTACTGCTCCGGCGTCATGTCCGTGTTGAACTTCGTCACCGACTCGATGGCCAGGTAGCTGCCGAGGCGTCCCAGGTGCGGGCCGTACGGGTCCCCCACCCTGTCCGAGCGCTGATGGTGCACCCGGTGGGGAATCGCATAGGTGTCCTCGCGGATGGTCATGCCGTTGAGCAACAGGAAGACGCGCGCCAGCCACGGGCTGCGGAACTCGAAGGCCCTGTGCGAGCAGTAGCGGTGCAGCCACATCGTGTGCGTCACCGTGGCCATGAAGAAGGCGGACACGGAGAAGTACAGGGCGCTCGTCCACGACAGGTGCCAGCCCACCAGCGCCACCAGACACCCCAACGTCGCCAGGTGGAAGGCAGCATGTAGCGCCGTCGGCAGCCGCCGGCGGTCCGTGAGGAAGTCCACCGAGCTCCACCACTCGCGCAGCGCCTCGCCGGCCGAGGGCTCCTTCGGCCTGCCATCCGCGGTGGCCCATCCGAAGACAGGCTCCTGGAGGACCCAGCCCGCCTTGTTGCCCACGGGCGAGGACGGCTCACGCTCCTCCTGACTCCACTTCCGGGCTGCCTCAGCCATTGGACCACCCCTCGCGAATTGCGCGCCTTCCGAGCCTACAGGGGGGCGATGTATATCCCATTCGTCCCTGGGAGGTACCCCTGCCCCTCACCCTTCCCAGGTGTCCATCATCGCGCGCACCCGCTCGTAGCGCTCCAACAGCTCGGCGCGCTTGGCGGTGAAGAGCACCATGAAGCCCACCACCCCCACGCCGAGCAGCGAGAGGAAGGCGGCGCCCATGCGGTGGTCCCGGATGCCGAAGCGCGCCAGATTGGCCAGCACGCACGTCACCAGGAAGGCACTGCCCAGGTACACGTAGGAGCGGATGCGCAGCGCCATGCCGGCCGCCACGCCCACCAGACACAGCACGACACACAGCAGCATGGCCCGGCCGTCCTGGAACATGAGCGGCTTCCATGCCCCGGCCACGTAGACGAGCGTGATGGCCATCGCGCGCAGCTTCGCCCGCGTGTCCGGCTCGAGCGCCTCGTGGAAGACGCGCAGCAGCACCAGCAGCGAGAGGCCCGCGGGAATGACGTAGTACTGCGGCTCCCCGGCGCCGGTGCCCACCCAGACGAGGAAGAGCGCCGCGTTGAAGGCGCCCACCGAGACGAGCGAGGACACTCCGCGCTGCGAGGGGTGCGCGGCCAGCGCGGCGAAGTGGGCCGCGTAGCCCACCAGCAGGGCCGCCACGTACAGCGGCTGGCCCCACGGCGCGGTGAGCAGGCCCGCCATGGGGAAGAGGAAGGCCGCCCACAGCGCCGGCCGGCGGAAGGCGGGCAGCCGCGAGCCCTCGCGCATCGCGAAGACGTAGAGGCCGGAGAAGAGCGCACCGCCCACCAGCGCCACCAGGCTGTCCGCCGTGCCCAGCCCCGAGGCCAGCGCGTGCAGGCGCACCGACAGGTAGCCGAGCACCACCGTCCACACCGCGAGGAAGGCGGAGGTCTCGTCCTCCTCACGCACGGCCCGACGCACCAGCGCGAAGAAGAGCACCGCCAGGCACGCGCAGTCGACGAGCGCCGCCACCATCACCCCGGCCGCTCCGGGCACCAGCACCAGGCCGCCGAGCACCTCCACCAGGGCCACCACCGCGAAGGAGTGTCCCACGCCCCGGCGCACCCGGTCGCTCGCGAGGAACAGGGCCGCCGTGGCCAGCAGCGCGCTGAGCGCCCCGAAGAAGGGGAGGATGAAGGCCGCGCCCCGGCCGGTGGAGAACAGCGCGCCCACGTGCGCGAGCAGCGCGTGCAGCCCCACCAGCGAGGCCACCCAGCCCACCACCGCGCGCTCGGGGCGCCGGTACACCACCGCCCAGGCCGTCACGATGCCGGAGAAGAAGCAGACCGCCGTGCCCGGGTGCTTCAAATCCCGGAGGCCGAAGATGGACAGGAGCGCCAGCACCCAGCCCGCGTGGTGCAGCGCGGCGCCCACCGCCACGTCCCGGTCATCCAGCCAGGTGCCCACCATGCACAGCACGAGTCCCGTGACGCTCACCATCGCGGGAGACCAGAGCGGAGGCACCGCCGCGATGACCACGCCCGCGAGCAGCGCGGCGGCCACGTTGGCCATCTCCCGCTCGCGCGACACCATCAGCACCAGCGAGGCAAGCCCGGCCAGCAGCGCCACCGGCAGCGGCAGCGCACCCGGCCCCTGATTCAGCAGGTGCACCACCACGGGCACCGCCGTGGTGAGGGCGCCCGCCGTCCACAGCGGCTCGCTCCACGTGTCGGGGAGCCCCGGCGACAGGCGCTCGGCCAGCCGCGTCAGGGCGCGCTGGATGCCTCCCACCTGGCACAGGGCGGACAGCACCGCCGCGCCGAGTGCCACCGCGGCGAAGGCCAGCGCCGCCTCCGGACGCCACTCGAGGAAGCCATGCTCCGCCGTCCTGCCCAGCGAGGCGCCGGCGAGCACGAGCACCGAGGCCGTCAGCATCCACCGCCGCGAGAGGAGGAAGGCCCCCACCAGCAGCACGCCCGCCAGCAGGGCGATGGCCGCGGGCGTGGGCGCATCCAGCAGCAGGCGCCACCCGCAGAGCGCGAGCGCCGCCACCACGGTGAGCGGACGCAGCGACGCGTCCGGCGGCGAGCGGAAGAAGGCCCACAGCGCGCCGGGGGTGTGGTGCGTGAGCAAACCGAGCGCCAGCAGCAGGACGATGGTGCCCAGGTGGAGCGGGAAGCAGAAGAGCAGCAGGCCCACCCCGAGCCCCACGCGCACCGAGGGCCTCGGCCCCGGCATCAGCACGAGGGAGGCCACGAGGGGCGCGAGGACCCAAGGCGCGGCCCTCGTCTCGGGCACCAGCACCACGCCCGCCAGCGTCAGCGCGCCCTGCATCCACATGGACAACTGGCGCGCCAGCGTCTCCTCGGACGTGCCGAGCAGGAGGTGACGGGCGGCCGGCAGGTGCTCCGCGGCGCGCACCACCCCGAGGGCGAGCAGCGGCAGCGCGGCGGCCCAGGGCATGGACAGGTCCGTCCGGAGGACGAGCAGGAGCGAGAGCAGCGGCGCGAGGCCCGCGAAGAAGGGCTGGCGGTTGGCCCGCGTCCACACCAGGGGCAGCAGCACCGTGCCCGCGAGCACCGCCAGGGACACGCCCCCCCGGGCATCCCCGCACGCGAGGCTCAGGAAGCCCAGGGCGCAGAGCGTCGCCGAGAGCGCGAAGCGGCGCTCCCCGGCGAGGAGGCGGAAGGCCGCGCGGTGCGACTCGAGGAGGGCCAGGAGGCTCAGCAGCGTGGCCAGCACCAGCGCGTGCCAGGCCTGGGTGGACTGGAAGACGAAGACGGCGGCCCACAGGGAGGCGGCGACGACACTGACGGACGCGTGCAGCGCGCGCGCGGTGAGGAGGGCCACGAGCGCGGCCCCGAGCGCGAGCGGGTACGGCTGCGCTCCCCGCGCCGCGGCCACCACCACCAGGGGGTAGAAGAGCGCGACGAGGCCCGCGGTGAGGGTGCTGACACCGCGCCCCCAGCGCGCGGCGGCCACCGAGGCCCCCAGGGCCCAGGGGACGAAGAAGGCCACGGACAGGGCCGGCGTCATCCACGGCCAGGCGGAGAAGGCGCCCACGCGGGGCAGCAGCGCGAAGCCGGCGAGGAGGACCGCGAGCGGACGGAACGCGGGCGTGGCGCGCGAGGCCACGGCCACGGCGGCGGCGGCCAGGAGCACGGTGACGCCGAACCAGGGCACCTGGAGGGAGAGGCCCCAGAGGAACGCCAGGAGGGCATAGGCGACGCCGGGCCAGCCGAGCAGCCGCGCCCGGCCCCCGAGCCCACCCAGGGCGGCGAGCCCCAGCGCGGAGACGGCGAGCGCCACGGGCACCCAGGAGGGGTTGGCGAGGCTGGCGAGCTTGGGCACCACGGCGGCGGCGCCGAAGGCCGCGACGGCGAGCAGGTAGGGGTTGGCGAGGTTCCACGCCACGAGGAGCGCGGCGGTGCCACAGAGCACCAGGCCCGTCAGCGCGGAGGCAGGGGCTCCCGCGCCGAGGCTGTACACGAAGCCGATGGACGAGAGCCACGCCACCGCGCCGCTGAAGGCGAGACACGTGCGGCGGGTGCAGACGAGCGACAGCGCGGCGAACGCGAGCGCCACCCCACCGCACACGAGCGAGGCTCCGGCGGTGCCGAAGAGGGAGGTGGCGGAGAACGCGAGGAAGAAGGTGAGCGCGGCGCCGACGGTGGACAGGTAGAGGCGCTCGAGGAGCAGCCCGCTGCCCACGCAGACGGCGATGAGCCCGAGCGCGGTCCAGAAGGCCGGGCGCTGGTCGGAGCCCGCGTGGCCGAGGAGGACGAAGAGCGGGCTGGCGACGGCGGTGGCGCGCAGGAGGACCTCGGAGCACTCCGCGTCACGCGGCGAGGAGGTCCGCTCGGCACGGGAGCGCAACCACCCGGCGAGGACGGCGCCCGCGAGGACGAACGGCACAGCCGAGAGCGCGCCGTAGTGGAACGGGAGCTTGCCGGCGACGGGGTAGCCGAGCGAGGCCTTGAGCGAGTCGAGCAGGACCCGCACGGCGCCGGGGACGAGCTGGCCGGCGGAGGCATACGAGAAGTACGCCCCGGCATAGGCGAGGTACACCCAGCGCACGCGGGGCAGCTCGCCGCGGGAGAGGCCGAAGACGGTCCAGGTGAAGACGGCGGCGGTGAGGAAGAAGGCCGGAGGCGAGCCCGTGGCGGCGAGCGCGAGGCAGCCCACCTGGAGCGAGGCGATGCCCACGGAGAGCGAGTCTGCGGCCTCGTCGGGAGGGAGGCGGCGGAAGCCGAGGCAGGTGGCGAAGAGGAAGGCGAGGAGCGGGGCGTAGCTGCCAAAGGAGGGGGCGACACCCGCGGCGGCGAGGGCCAGGTGCAGGCGGATGGCGTAGAGCAGCAGCAGGTAGAAGGGCGCGGCGAGGACGAAGGCGAGCGCCTTGGAGCTCCGGGGCTGGGGGACGGGCCTGCGCGAGAGGACGAAGAAGAGGGCGCAGGGCAGCACGTCCAACCAGAACGCGAAAGCGCCCCGGGCGAAGAGCGGCGCGAGCCCCATCATCAACGTGGTGCCGATCAACGCGAGCTGGACGAGGGGGCGAGAGGGCGCGTCGAAGGACTCGGCGGGCTTGCGGATGAGGGCGGCGGCGGCCACGGACCAGCCGAGAAGCACCGGCAGGAGGAGTGCGAGCGGCACGCCATCGAGGCTGAGACCGCCGAGGGGCCCGAGAGCGACACCGGCGAGGGGAGCCACGGCGGCGCCGATGAGACCGAGGATGCGGCCGGCGCTGGCGAGGGCCTCGCGGCGGGCGAGCAGGGCGCCGCAGATGGAGAAGGCGGCGGAGTAGCCCGCGGTCATCCCGAAGACGACGAGCGAGCGCGAGAAGGAGGTGAGACCGGCCCAACTATCGAAGGCGAGGTAGAGGGAACCGGCGACGATGAGGAAGGCGCCGATGAACCAGCCGATGCTCTCATAGAGGAAGGGGCGCCAGACGGTGTCCCAGGTAGAGGCTTCCTCGACGATGCGGGCGGTGACGGTGCGAACGGGAGGAGGCTCGAAGAGGGGCTCGGTGACAACGGGAGGAAGCCGCGCCTCCACTTCGTCGTCCACATCCTCGTCCGTGTCCTCGTCCTCGTGCCCCTCCACTCCCTCGCCCTCCGGGAGAGGGTCGGGGTGAGGGTGCCGGGCCTCCTGGGTTGCGTCGGTGCCAACTCCCTCTCCCTCTGGGAGAGGGCTGGGGTGAGGGTCTACCTGGGCCTGTGCCTGAACCGGAACCGGCTCCACCGCGAGCGAAGCGTCCACCACCGCCGGAGCGCTCACGGCCTCGGGAGTCCCCACGCCCTCGGCCACGGGCTGAGCGGGAGCGGCCTCCTGGGCGGAACCAGCGGGAGCCTCCGCGAGGACGGAGAGAAGAATCCGCGCCTGGCGCTCGTAGCGCTGGGTCAGATAGCTCCGGGCGCCCTTGGTGACGTAGGTGGCGTCCCAGTGCTGCAACTCACCGAGGAGGAACTGAACGTGGGCGAGCTCTTGCTCCAGGGCCTCGCGAGGGCGCGGAGTCATGGGCTTGCCGCACGCGGCGCAGCGCAGGCCGCCGAGGCGTTCCTGGCGGCAGGACGAGCAGTACATGGTGGGTCAACCCCTCTACAACGACCATGCCGGGCACGAAGCCCAGGGAAATGAGGAACTTGAGGCCTGGGGTGCCACCCGTCTGACGCAGTGCGCCCGTGCCGATGCGCAGCGTACTGCACAAAGGGACGCGAACGCACGGGGCCCCCCCGGCGCCCTCGGCGCTGCCAGGGCTCGGTCTGGAGCACACAGAGCGGGACCATCGACGGAGCGGCATGGCGTGAGCCTGGCCGCTCCCGGGTCCGCGTGCCCTCCCCTACCCGCGCAGGAACGCGGTGCCCTGACTGCCGGGCATCTCGGCCTCGCGCAGCACGGCGTCGTTGGGCGAGATGCCCACGATGTGGATGGCCTCGATGCCCTCCTCGAGCATCTCCAGGCTCTCCTCCACCTTGGGAATCATGCCGCCCTGGATGACGCCGGAGGCAATCTTCGCGCGGGCCTCGGCGGGGGTGAGGGTGGGCAGGCGGGTAGACGGGTCGTCCTTGTTGGCGAGCACGCCGGGCACGTTGGACACGAGGAACAGCTTGGCCGCCCCGAGCTTCGCGGCCACGCGGGTGGCCACGGTGTCCGCGTTGATGTTGAAGACGTTGCCCTGCGCGTCACCCGACAGCGAGCCGAGCACCGGCACGAAGCCCGCGTCGGCGACGCGCTGGAAGGCCTCGGTGTTCACGCCGGTGACGTCGCCCACCAGGCCGAGGTCCACCGGCTCCGGGCCCGCACCGCTCATGACCTTGGGAGGCCGGCGCTTCGCGTCGATGAGCCCGGCGGACATGCCGGTGGTGCACAGGGCGGGCACGCCCGCGATGCGGAAGGCCGAGGCCACGTCCACGGACACCTGGCCCGCGAGCGTCATCTTCATCACCTCGAGGGTGGCCTCGTCGGTGTAGCGGCGGCCGGCCACCATCTTCGGCTGCAGACCGAGCTTCTTCTGCAGGTCCGTGGCCTGGGGCCCGCCACCGTGGATGACGGCCACGCGGATGCCCGCGTCGAGGAAGGCGCGCACGGCGGCGCCCACGCTCGCGGCGAGCTTCGGCTTGTCCATGGCCAGCTCGCCGCCAATCTTCACGACGAACCAGCGCCCGCGGAAGCCGGAGAGCCCGCTCACGGCCACAGCCCCGGCTCGGCGAGGGTGAGGCGCTCGTCCCAGCCCATCATGATGTTGAAGCTCTGGATGGCCTGGCCGGCGCCGCCCTTCACCAGGTTGTCGAGCGCGGAGAAGCACACCACGCGGCGGGTGCTGCCCGTCACGGGGCCGAGCGTGAAGCCCACCTCCACGTAGTTGCTGCCGGACACGCCCACCACCTCGGGCTGGCGGCCACCGCTCACCATCCGGATGAAGGGCTCGTTGCCATACGCCGTCTTCCACGCGGCGGTGAGCTGCTCCTGCGTGACGGAGGCGGGCACCTCGGCGAACGAGGTGGAGAAGATGCCGCGCGGAAGCGGCGCGGACACGGGCACGAACTCCAGCGACATGTCCTCCTTGCCACCGGCGATGCGCAGCGTCTGGAGAATCTCCGGGATGTGCTGGTGCTCGAGCGGCTTGTAGGTGCGCAGGTTGGCGGCGCGCAGCGGGTGGTGCGTCGTGATCTGGGGGTTGGCGCCGCTGCCCGAGGAGCCGGTGGCGGCCACGGTGTGGATGGGGCCGGAGAGCAGGCCCGCCTTGGCGAGCGGCAGCAGGCCGAGCGCGATGGTGGTGGCGAAGCAGCCGGGGCTGGCGATGTAGCGCGCCTTGCGGATGGCCTCGCGGTTGATCTCCGGCATGCCGTAGGTGAAGGAGCCGTCGGTGAGCATCTGCGGCGCCGGGTGGTCCACGCCGTAGTATTTGGCGTAGGAGGCCGCGTCACGCAGGCGGAAGTCGCCGGACAGGTCCACGATGCGCACGCCCGAGCCGAGGATGTCCAGCACCACCTTGGCGGTGGTCTTGTGGGGCATGGCCAGGAAGACCACGTCCGCGCCGGCCACGGCCTGGGCGGGAGGCATCTCCTGGAAGGAGAGGTCCGTGAGCCCGGCGAGGTTGAAGTGGACGTCGCCCACCTTCTTGCCGATGTTGTCCACCGCCGTGACGCGGGTCACTTCCACGTTCGGGTTGAAGAGGAGCCGGCGGAGGATCTCGGCTCCGCCGTAACCGGTACCGCCGATGAGGACTGCCTTGACCTTGTTGGCCATGTGCGTTGTCTCCGTGAAGGACTTCCCGGGCGCGTGTATAGGGGCGCCCCGGCCGGGAAATCCACCCCACCGAACGGCTGACGCGGCGGGCCATGCGGAGCTGTCATCTCCCCTACTCCGCCCCGCGGGCGCTCACACCCGGGGTATGAGCCGGGCGGACCCCCGCTCGGTGCTGGCCTCGGGGCGGGCACTGTGGAACGTTGGACCTCCCATGAGCACTGAACTGAAGCTGCGCCCCATCGAGCCGCGGGACGACGCGGCGGTGGCGGCGGTCATCCGGAAGGTCATGCCCGAGTTCGGCGCGAGCGGGCCGGGCTTCGCCATCCACGATCCCGAAGTGAGCGGGATGAGCACGGCCTACGCGCGCCCGGGTTGCGCCTACTGGGTGGTGGAGGACGAGACAGGCCGCGTGCTGGGCGGAGGAGGCATCGCGCCGCTGGACGGCGGCGACCCCGGCGTCTGCGAGCTGCGCAAGATGTACTTCCTGCCCGAGGTGCGCGGGCGTGGCGTGGGCGAGCGGCTGTTGCGCCAGTGCCTCGCGTTCGCCCGGGAGGCGGGATACCGCACGTGCTACCTGGAGACGCTCGAGGGGATGAAGCAGGCGCAGAAGCTGTACCAGCGCCTGGGCTTCCAGGCGCTCTGCGCGCCCATGGGAGCCACGGGCCACTTCGGCTGCGACCGCTGGTACGCGCTCGAGCTGCGCTGAGACGCCTCAGCCCCGGGTCGCCGAGGCCCCCCGCATCCGGCGGCAGAGCGCGGAGGCCGCCAGGAAGCCGTGGCTGAAGCCCTTGCGGAAGACGTTCGTGTAGAACCGGCCCACCAGGGGAACGGCGGCGATCATGTCGCCCAGGCTCCACATCTCCTCATGCGCGTGGACCACGGGCTTGAGCTTCTCCCGCCGTGGAGCCCACGAGGGAGAAGTCGTAGACGAGGATCGTCCGGAGTGGATAGGTGTACAGCCAGCTGAACTGCCGCAGGTTCATCACCCCGTCGACGATGGCCCGGCCGCCCGTGTGGCCCTCCTCGAGCTGGACGTTGAGCTGGAAGATGTCGAAGTCGAACGAGAACATGCAGTGGAAGCCGGCCGCCCCCCGCCGGTAGTTCTCGCGGCCTTCGCCCCGCTGCCAGGGGTCCGTGAAGACGATGTCCTCCCCGATGAAGGGCAGGACCTCCTCTTCCAGAACCCGGGGAGGAACGCTCGTGTCGTAGAGCAGCACGGTCATCCGCCGGAAGCGCTCCTCCAGATTCTGGATGAGTTCCCGCTCCGCCTTGCCCATGGGCTTGCCTGCCCGCTCCCTGTCACCAACGCCGCCTTCGAGCACGCACACAGGGTAGGCATCGTGACAACCCCCGGGAAGCCGTGCTCCGGGTCCGGGCCCGGCCGTCTCAGAGGAACTGCCGCGACAGCTCGTCGATGCGGCGCAGCTCGTCGGGCGAGAGGGTGAACTCCCCTGCCCCGACGTTCTCCTCGGCGTGGCGCCGCTTCGTCGCTCCGGGAATGACCACCACCGAGTCCCCGTGGAAGTGGATCAACCAGTTGAGGGCCACCTGCGAGGGGGTGACGCCATGGGCGGCGGCGATCTTCCGGAGCTCCTCGATGAGCGGACGGCTGCGCTCGAGCCCCTTGGTGCGGAAGTTCGGCAGGAACTTGCGCGGGCCCACGCGGTTCTTGATGAGCGTCGGGTCCTCGTGGAACTTGCCGGAGAGCAGGCCCTGCGCGAGCGGTGAGTACGCGATGATCGTAATGCCCAGCTCCTTCGCGGCGGCGAGCACCCCGTTCGATTCGATCCGCCGGTCCAGCAGGCTGTACTGCATCTGGTTGGAGACGAGCGGAACTCCCCGGCGGGCGAGCACGTCGTGGAACGCGCGCATCCGCTTCGCGGAGAAGTTGCTGACGCCCACCGTGCGAGTCTTCCCCGCCTGGACCAGATCCGCCATCGCGTTGGCCTGGGCCGCGACCGTGGCGAGCGAGAAGGGCTGGTGGACCTGATGCAGATCGATCCCGAAGGGGCTCAGGTGCGTGAGCCGGTCGCCAATCGTCTTGCCGATGCTGGAGGCGAAGCGCGGGAAGGGAAACCACTTCGTGGCGACGACGACGTCACCGGGCTTCTTCCCCAGCCGGGTGAGGGCGTTGGAGAGAGCCCGCTCCGAGCGCCCATTCCCGTAGGCCTCGGCGGTGTCGAACCAGTTGATGCCACCGCGCAGGGACGCGTCGACGATCTCCTCGACCGTCTGGGTGGGCAGCGCCTCCCAGAAGCCACCCGCCAGACCGGAGCCCTCGGAGAACTGCCAGCACCCCAATCCAATGGCGGAGATCTCAATGTCCGACCGCCCCAGTCTTCGCTGTTTCAACGCTGTTCCTCCAGGTTCTCGTGTGCCGTGCAACACCAACAAGGCACCCATGTGACGTCACTGCAACAGAGGATCTTCGGATTGCACTTTCCCATCCACATTAGGTACCGGAAGCGTCACAACGCATGACTCCCATGGCTTCCTACCGCTCCGTCCTCCCAGCCCTATTGTCGGGCGCCACCCTCCTGGTTTCTCCCCTTGCGCTGGCCCAGCAAGAGCAGGCAACGCAGCCGCCAGCCTCCGAGGCCGCGCCCCCTCCCGAGGCCAAGAAGGAGGAGAAGGAGTCTGCCTGGTACGAGCGCATCAAGTTCCGGGGCTACACACAGGTCCGCTACAACCGGCTCCCGAGCTTCCGCCGGAACGATGACCTCATCAACGATCAGGGCGACCGCTTCCTCGGGAAGAACAACAACTTCGGCATCCGGCGGGCGCGGCTCGTCATCTCCGGCGACGTCCACGAGCACGTCTCCATCTACCTGCAGCCCGACTTCGCCTCAGTCATCGGCGAGCAGTTCAACGTGGCCATCATGCGCGACTGGTACGCCGACATCTTCTTCGACAAGAAGAAGGAGTTCCGGCTGCGCCTGGGCCAGTCGAAGGTGCCCTTCGGCTTCGAGAACCTCCAGTCGAGCTCGAACCGCGCCCCCCTCGACCGCAACGACGCCCTCAACAGCGCGTTCCGGGACGAGCGCGACCTGGGAGGCTTCTTCTACTGGGCGCCCGAGGAGATCCGCCAGCGGTTCGACCACCTGGCCAACAGCAAGCTGAAGGGCTCGGGCGACTACGGCGTGGTGGGCTTCGGCATCTTCAACGGCCAGGGCGCCAACCGCTCCGAGCGCAACGACAACGTGCACGTCGTGGGCCGCGTCACCTGGCCCTTCCTCTTCGGCAAGCAGTACGTCGAGGTCGGCGCGCAGGGTTACTACGGCCGCTTCAACGTCGCCACGGGCAGCGGGTACTCCATCCGGGGTGGGAACGACATGGTGGATGCCCGCGCGGCCGCCACCCTGGTCATCTACCCGCAGCCCATCGGCTTCATGGCCGAGTACAACGTGGGCCGGGGACCGTCCCTGGGCGAGGGAGACGAGCGCACCGTCGTCGCCAGCCGCGCGCTGCAGGGCGGTTATGCGCAGCTCATGTACCGGCTGGACAACGTGCTCGGCGTCTCGCTCGTGCCCTACGTGAGGGGCACCTACTACGAGGGCGGCAAGAAGGCCGAGACGAATGCCCCCCGTTACCGCGTGCGCGAAGCGGAGCTGGGCGTGGAGTGGCAGATCCTCAAGGCCCTCGAGGTCACGGGCGCCTACCTCATCGCGGATCGCACCTCCTCGCGTGCCCCCTACGAGCAGGAGCAGGGGCACGTGACGCGCATCCAGGTCCAGGTGAACTACTGACGTCGGAGCGCTCTCCGTCCTCCGTCAGGCCGCCCGGCGGGCATCCGGCCTTCCGGCGCCTGGCCGTCCGCCCGCCCGGCGGAGCGGCAGCACCCGGGAGCCAGCCCCGGCGGGCATCCCCATGTTCTCCGGGAACAGGAGGTGCCCGAATGGCACAGGACCAGGACAAGGGAAAGCTGCAGTCCAGCGAGGACAAGGAGAGGCTGAACCCGAAGGTGGACTCGGGAGACGTCTCGGGTCAGGGCCGCGAGCGCCGGGACGACGAGGAGTACCCCAAGCACCGCAACGCGGGCGAGTTCGGCACCCACGGCGGCCCCAACAAGGCGGGCAAGGAAGACAAGAGAACGGTGCATGCCCCCGGCAGCTCGAAAGCGGGCTCCCAGTAGTCTTCGGGCCCCGGCGAGCCGCAGCGGACGGACGGCCCGCGAAGCCCCGGAGGCTCCTTCCCGTTCGGACAAGGAGCCCTTCGACATCGGCGTGGTGCTCGCGCGCGTGCGCGAGTCCACCCGGGGTTTCGCGGACGCCGCCATGTTCGAGCTGGCGGAGCGCGGCCATGCGAGCCTCTTCGAGCAGCTCGTGGGCTGCATCCTGTCCATCCGCACGCGGGACGAGGTGACGCTGCCCGTGGCGCTGCGGCTGCTCGCCCAGGCCCGTACCCCGGAGGCCATGCGCCAGTTGAGGCCGGAGCGCATCGGCGCCCTCATCCGCCCGGTGACGTTCCCCGAGCCGAAGGCGGGGACGATCCACGCCATCGCCACACGCACCGTGGAGGAGTTCGGCGGCGAGCTGCCGTGCGACGCCCAGGTGCTGCAATCCTTCAAGGGCGTGGGGCCCAAGTGCGCGCACCTGGCGCTGGGCATTGCCTGCGGACAGGCCCGCATCAGCGTGGACATCCACGTGCACCGGGTGACGAACCGCTGGGGTTACGTGCGGGCGGGCACCCCCGAGCAGACGCTGGCCGCGCTGGAGGCGGTGCTGCCCCGGGCGCACTGGGTGGAGCTCAACCGGCTGCTGGTGCCGTTTGGCAAGCACGTGTGCACGGGCACGCAGCCGAAGTGCTCCACGTGCCCGGTGCTGTCCATGTGCCGGCAGGTGGGCGTGCGCAACCCGCGCTGAGACGGCCGGGCCGCCCGGGCGCTTCAGCGGTCCGCGGCGAGCAACTGCGTCACCCGCCGCGCGAACCGCCGCCACGGGTTGGTGCGCCCCCCCCGGGCGAGGGTGATCTCCTTCGAGTGCTCCAAGTCCCGCGCCCAGCACGTCTCCAGACCGGAGGCGAGCCTGCGGTCGGCCACCACCAACGAGCCCTCGCGCATGCGGTGCAGCGACAGCGCATCCAGGTTGGTGGAGCCCACCACGCTCAACCAGTCGTCCACGAGCACCGTCTTGGAGTGCATCATGGAGGGCTGGTATTCCCACATCCGCACCCCGCCCTTGAGCATCCGCTCGTAGGTGGCGCGCTGCGAGGCCCGGACGATGCGCCAGTCATGCACGGGCCCGGCCGCGAGCACCCGCACGTCCACGCCCTGCTTCCGCTTCTCCAGCAGCTGCTCGAGGATGGCCTTGGGCGGGGTGAAGTAGGCGTTGGCGATCCACAGCCGCTCGCGCGCCTTGGCGAACACCATGCGCAGCATGCGCTCGGCGTTGGAGATGCCGGAGACGCCGCTGCTCTCCACGAAACCCGCCCAGGCCTCGCCCTCGTCGTGGGACGGCTCGGGGAAGCAGCTCTCCGGAAGCAACGCGCCGCCACACTCCTGCCAGGAGCGCGCGAAGGCCAACTGCATCTGGTGCACCGTGGGGCCCACCACGCGCACGTTGGTGTCACGCCACTCCTCGGGACTGCACCCCTCGCCCTGCCACGACTTCCAGATGCCGAAGCCCCCGGTGAAACCCACCTTCCCGTCGATGAGGACGATCTTGTGGTGCGTCCGCCCGAAGAGCCGGCCGAGCCACCGGCCCGAGAGCGGCCGGAAGTAGTGCACCTCGACGCCCCCCTCGCGCAGCCGCTTCTCCACCTTCGGGTTGAAGTCGTGCTCGCCGCGGACCTCCTGGCTGCCCACCGGGTCCACGATGACGCGGCAGGCGACTCCCGCGCGCGCCCGCTCGCACAGCGCCTCCACGATACGGTCCGACGGCTCGCTGGGACGCCAGATGAAGACGAGGATGTGGACGGACTCGGTGGCCTGGCGGATGGCCTCGATGAGCGTGTCGAAGATGGCCCCGTTCTCCACGAGCTCCACGCTGTGACCCGGCTCGAGCCGGACACGGGTGGACTGGTAGAGCGCGTGGTTGAAGGCCCGCAGACCGGGCGGCAGCGCCACGGGACCCGTCATCTCGTGCTGGCTGTTGCGGTGGTCAGGCGCCTCCCAGCCCTCTACTTCCGTCGGTGGCGATTCCATGACCGGGGGAAGGTAGGGACGACGCCCGTTCCGGGAAGCCCTCGCGGAGAAAACCCGAGCCCGCCTGCCTGCTCCCCTCCTGTACCCGGGAGCACGTCCTGGAGGACTACTGAACGGAGGACGGGGCGCGGAACACCTCGCCGTCCTGGCCCTCGAGCACGAGGCTGGCGTCGTCCTTGGGAGACACGCGCAGCGCGGCGCGGGGCTGGCCCTTGCGGTCCACGAGCAGCAGCCCGGGGGCACCATGCTCGTCGGCACCGAGGATGGCGCGTGGGCGCCCGTTCTCATCCCCGAGCTTCCAGGCGCGAGGAACCATCGGGCATCAATCCCACGGAGAAGAACTCGGTGCCGCCGTTGTTGCCGAGCACGAGGCGGGGGGCCTCATCCGAGTACACGGTGAGCTCGGCGAGCATGGTGCCCTCGGCGGTGGCGAAGCGCAGCCGGGGCGAGCCGCTGGAATCCACACCCAGCAGGGCGCGGGCCCGGCCCTCGGTGTCGTGCAGCACCAGACCGCCCTCGCCGCCCTCCTGGGCCGAGAGCGTGGCGCGGGTGCGGCCCTGGCTGTCCATCAGGGTGAGGCGCGAGGCCACCAACTCCCCGCCGTCCGAGGCCCCCATCGGGCGCAGCAGGGCCACGCCCATGCCGAGCCCCCCGAGCGCGAGCGCGGCGAAGGTGACGAACCGCAGGCGGCGGTAACGGCGCTCCAGCAACTCCAGGCGTGAGTCCAGGCTATCCATCCCGTCGAGACCTCCTGTCCGGACCTGGAGGACGGCACCGGATGACCAGAGGCTAACCGAGCCAGGCCCTCCGATGCGCGTCTCTGTCCACCATCGACCTCCCGCCCCGGGTGGGACTGGTGGGAGCCGGGCGCCGGACGTATCCGCCCTGGAACATGTCCCGACGACTTCTCTTCCCGTGTCTGTTGCTCGCCCTGGCCGCGTGTGTGCGCAATCCCGTCACCGGCAAGCGCCAACTCTCCCTCCTGTCCACGAAGGACGAGATTGCCATAGGCCAACAAGGCGCCCAGGACGCGCGGCAGTCCATCGGGCTGCTGCCCAACCCCGCGGTGCAGGAGTACGTGGCCCGGGTGGGCCAGAGCCTGGCGGCGAAGTCGGAGCGGCCGGACCTGCCCTGGAGCTTCCAGGTGCTGGACGATCCCACGGTGAACGCCTTCGCCCTGCCGGGCGGCCCCATCTTCGTCACGCGCGGCATCCTCGCCCACATGAACTCCGAGGCGGAGCTCGCGGCGGTGCTGGGGCATGAGATCGGCCACGTCACCGCGCGGCACTCGGCCACGCAGATAACGCGGGCGCAGCTCTCGCAGCTCGGCTTGGGGCTGGGCACGGTGCTGGTGCCGGACCTGGCCCGCTTCGGAGGGCTCGCCTCGGCCGGGCTGCAACTGCTGCTGCTCAAGCATGGGCGCGACGCGGAGACCCAGGCCGACGAGCTGGGCCTGCGCTACATGCTCGACGCGCGCTACGACCCCCGCGAGATGGTCGACCTCTTCCAGATGCTCTCCCGCGTGAGCGGCACCGAGGGCAGCCGCCTCCCCACCTGGCTCGCCACGCACCCCAACCCGGAGGACCGGCTGAAGGAGACGCGGCAGCGCCTCGCCGCGCTCAACGTGGACTTCTCCACGCTCCAGGTGGAGCAGGCTCCCTTCCTGCGCCTGCTCCAGGACATGCCCTACGGGCAGAACCCGCGGCAGGGCTTCTTCCAGGGGACGCGCTTCCTCCACCCGGAGCTGCGCTTCCAGATGGAGTTCCCCCAGGGCTGGCAGACGGCGAACCAGACGCAGGCGGTGCTCGCCGTCAGCCCCCGGCAGGATGCCCTCGTGGGGCTGGGGGTGGTGGGCAACGTCCCTCCCGAGCAGGCCCTGCAACAGTTCTTCTCGAACCAGGCCGTGCAGCCGCTCCCCGTGGCCCCCACGGGCCTGCCCCCGCTCACCCGCTACTTCGAGGCCCGCACGGAGCAGGGGGCCCTCCAGGGCGTGACGTCCTTCGTCTCGCATGGCGGGAGCACCTACCAGCTCATCGGCTACACCGCCGCCGGCCAGCTCGCCACGCATGAGCCGGCCTTCCGCGCCACGCTCGCCAGCTTCCGCGAGCTGACGGACCCGGCGGTGCTCGGCGTGCAGCCGGCGCGCATCGACCTGGTGACGCTCGGCGAGCCGATGACGCTGGAGCAGTTCAACGCCCGCAACCCCTCCACCATCCCCCTGGAGGAGCTGGCCACCCTCAATGGCCTCACCCCGGGTGAAACGATGCCCGCCGGCCGGAGCGTGAAGCGCGTCGTGGGGGGCGTGCCGCCTCGCTCGCCGTGAAGCGTCCCGGGCAGCGGAACGCTGGAATTCCAGAAGAGTTGATAAAATCCAGATAGGCTTGACAGACCCAATCCCCTTGGTGTTCAATGAACTCATGAGTCGCTGGAAAGACGGCTCAGTCCTGTTTTCCAGTTTTGAGTCCGGGTTTGCCCTCGGAACGGAGGATGCGATGTCGCTCGAAGCATTCACGAAGGTGACCGAGGCCTCGAAGCTGCTGGTGGAGCATGGATTCTCTGGCCATGCGGTGATGTCGGCCATCGAGATGGTGGGCAAGGCGATCGGGGTGGACCGGGCGGTGGTGTACGAGAACAGCACGGCGACGATGCCGGGCAAGCGCCTGGCGCCGCTGCGGCACGCGTGGGGCTCGGCGCCGATGACGCCGCTCATCCAGACGTTCCCGTTGAAGGATCAGATGGCGGGCTGGGTGGAAGTGCTCTCGCGTGGGCAGCCGGTCTGGGACCTGGTGCGCAACATCCAGGGGCCGCTGCAGGTGAACCTGGAGGCGCAGGGGGTGCAGTCGGTGCTGCTGAGCCCCATCAACGTGGGCAACCTCAACGGCCAGTGGTGGGGCTTCCTGCGGCTGGACGACTGCACCAAGGAGCGCCGGTGGTCGTCGGAGGAGATGACGATCGTGCGGACGCTGTCGCGCTCGCTGTCGAACGCGCTGCGCCAGGACATGCGGCGCGAGCAGCTCGCGCAGACGCGCCAGGATCTGGAAAACCTGATGCTGCGCTGCGCGGCGACGGGCACGCGCTGAGCGCACGCTCAACCCCCCTTCCTCAGCGCTTCACGAGCCCGGCCTGGAACCGCTGTTTTTCAGCGGTCCAGGCCGCTTCTTTTCGCACGAACACGTCGAGCGCCTCGGGAGGCCCGCTCCGGGTCACGAGGGCACGGGCATACAGCTCGAGCCGCTCCGCATCGGGCGAGCCCGGAGGACTACCGCCGGTCGCGCTGCAGGTCGGCGAGAACGCGGCGGAGGTACCAGGCCTCGGACTTGCCGGGGTGCTTCTCCTGGAGGCGGGCCACGTGGCGCGTGAGGGACTCCTCGGCCTGGGCGCGCGGCAACTGGACGCTGCGGAAGTACGCGTCACGCAGGCGGCTGGCCTCGTTGCCACTCAGGAGCCAGTAGAGGACTCCGAGGCACAGCAACGCGCCGACCACCAGGATGACGATGTCCGTATCGACGGCTTCTTGGTTCACGCGCCGGACCCTACCGCGAGTCCCGGCTCAGAACAGCTTCCACCACTTCTTCTTGGGCGGCTCGGCGGGCTTCTGCCCGGTGTCCGGACTGGCGGTGGGAGCCGCGGGAGCAGCCGCCGGAGCCTGTGCGGCCGCCTTCGCGCGCGGAGGAGGTGAGGGCCGACGCCCGTAGCGGGCCTCCAGCGCGCGGGCCTTCTGCTGCAGCGCCCTGCCCTTCACCGGGTCCACCATGGCGACATAGTTGGCGTAGCCCACGGCCGAGGCGATGACATCCGTGCTGTTGCCCCAGCGCTTGCCCTCGGGCCCCGTCTTCTCGAGCTGGTGCAGCAGGGCGCGGAAGCGCTTGAGCGTGTCGCGGTCCACACCGGGCTTGTCGTTGACGACGACGCCCGTCACCTCCTGCTGGCGGCCCCGGCGCAGCACGCGCGTCTTCTCGGGGTGCGGAGTGAAGTCCTCCTCGCGCACCAGCCAGCGCACGAAGCGCAGCAGCTCGCCGGCATCGTGCGGCCCGGGACCGTGGGCGGAGAAGGTGAGGTCATCCGCGTAGCGCGTGTAGACGAAGCCCAGCTTGCGCGCCGCGCCCGAGAGCCTCCGGTCCAATCGTCGGCAGAGGATGTTCGTCAGCGCGGGCGAGGTGGGCGCGCCCTGGGGCAGCCGCCGCCCGCCCTGGGTGACGAAGAAGCGCTGCCCGTCCAGCTCCACCTCTTCCACGTCCGGCTCGGTGCACAGCAGCGCCAGCACCGTGGCGGCGGCCTCGCTGTAACCCAGCTTCGCGAAGACGCCCTTCACCCGCGGGTACAGCACCGAGGGAAAGAAGTCCTTCAAGTCCAGGTTCACCACCACGCCCGCGCCCACGTGGGGCCGGGCATTGGTGACGATGGAGCGCCCCGCGCGGAAGCCGTGGGCCGCGTCGTGCACGGGCACCTTCTCGAGGATGTTCTCCAGCACCCAGGCCTGTGCCGCCTTCAGACGCGGCAGGGGCGCGGAGATGAGCCGGGTGCCGCCCGTCTTCTTGAGCAGCCGGAAGCGCACGTAATTGCTGGTGGTGGACGCGGTGCGCGTGAAGCACAACGCCCGGAGCTTCCCCACGCTCAACCCCAGCGCCTGCGCCAGTGCCTCCGGGGTGGCCAGCACGGGCAGCCCCAGGCGCGCCAGCTTCGCCTCGTCCGGGGTGCGCTCGCTCAGGCCGCCGGACACGCCCCGGCCCAGGAAGAGCACCTCCTTGCCCTTGCGCTCCTTCCAGGCCTCGGCCCGCGCCAGCCGCTCGCGCTCGCGCCGCTCCTTCGTCTCCTGCTGCTTGCGCCGGCTCTCCTCCAGCCGCCGCTTGCGCAGCTCGCGCTTCATCGCCTCCAGGTTGCCCAGGCGGCTCTGCTCGGTGGTGAGCGCGCGCAGCTCCGCCTGCAACTCGTTGCGGCGGTGCACGACGTCCACCGGGTCCCCGGGGCGCTCGCTGCGCGCCGGCCAGAAACCCAGGCGCACCATCTCCTCCAGGACGACCTCGTCCTTGGAGCCGGCGCGGATGCGGTCGTACAGCTCCTGTCGGCTACGCGGAGGCTGGGAGGACATGGCGGGCCTGGTGAGAAAGGGAGAGTCCGTCCACGCGGCGGTCAGAGAGCACCTTCGTACTGCTCTCGGGACTGGACCGTCTCAACTCAAGCGGTACCCCCTCCTGGTGGCGCGCAGGACCGACGAGGTCGACAGCGCTGCCGCCACCAGGAGGGAGGTACCGCACAGTGAAGAGCGGGCCAGTGATGCATGACAGGCCATGAGGCATGGACGGCGAAACACCGTCCGGGTTGCAAGGTACTGCCCCCTGACCGCCGCGTGCGCGGACCCTCCCCCTACTCATGTGCGAAACAGCCGTGAGTGCTCGAGCCGCAGCGCGAGCAGGTGCTCGCACGGCCCCCGGAACAACTTGTTCTGCTGGAAGAAGTTGCACGTGCACTCGCCGAAAACCATACGCTGGTCCGCGTCGAGCCGCAAAGTGGGACGAAGCACCTTCGCGCCCTCCCTCACCGAGCCGCTCAGCTCCAGCGAGCCATCCGCCCCGGGCCGCGCCTTCAGGTCCACCGCCCGTGCGTCCAGAAAGCGCGTGGCCTGTGCCTCGCGCTCGTTGGAGAAGCGCAACGCGTCCAGGGGCAGGGGCTCGCGGCTCAGCTCGCGCGCCCGGTACACGCCCTTGTTCAAGTCCCAGATGGCCCGCCCCGCCTGCGTCCAGGCCGACAGCGCGCCGAGCACCGCGCCCCGCTCCAGCCCCAGCTTCGAGGCCAGCGCCTCGGGCGTGGCGGACCACGTCTCCTTGAGCGCATCGAAGACGCGGCGGCGGGTGAACTCGTCCACCTGCCCGCGCGGGGCCAGCAGATCGAAGTTGCCCGCGGTGGCCCAGTCATTGGCCGTCCACCCGGACAGGCCCAGGGTGAAGGACAGGTCCCCCAGGTCCGCCACATAGAAGGAGGGCAACCCCGTGCCCAGCAGGTGCACGGTGAAGCGCTTCGCCACGGGGATGAGCCGCTCCAGTACGCCGAGGCGCCGGCGGCCCCACACGCGGATGTCGTGCGTGCCCTCGCCCTCGTACACCGAGCGCCGGCACACCACCTCCGTGCCCCACGGCTCGAACACCACCTTCACCGGCTGCCCCGGCGCCAGCACGTAGCGCATGGAGCGCGGCCCCTTCTTCTCCTTGTGCCGCTTGAGGATGAAGAGGAAGTTGTGCACGTCCATGGGGTGCAGCGTGAAGCGCACCGCTGGCAGCGCCATCGCCGAGTTCACCTGCAGGAAGCCGCGCACCCACGAGTCCGGGAGGTCGATCTTCACCTCCTTGTATGCCGTGTCCGTGCCCGTCTGCGTGGTGAAGCCGCTCGGGTCCACCTCGAAGCGCGTGCGCTTGTAGGACCTTATCTTCTGGAACTCGTCGTACAGCGGCGACGAGTAGTCGATGTTGGTGGTGCCGCAGGAGAACTCGCCGACGTTCTGGAACACCTCGTAGCTGGCGCCGAGCCGGCCGTAGCTGGACTCGTCCTGGCTGAAGCACTCGAAGAAGCACTCGTCCGGGTGGACGGTGATGACCGGGTCCAACACGAACCAGAAGTCGCGGTTCTTGTCGTAGAGGTAGCGGAAGTAACGCGCGCGGGCCTCGTAGAAGGAGCCCATGCGGCGCAAGCTCTCCTGCTCCAGCGCGGTGAGCTCCTCGCGCAGGGCCTTGAGACGGCTGGCCACCGACTGGCGCTGCGCGGCGATGGCCACCAGGTCCACCTCCTCCTGCTGCGCCGCCCAGAGCTTGTAGGCCGTCTTGTCCTTGGGCTTGAAGCGCAGGTCCGACACCACCACGTCATGGAGGGCGGAGATGGCCTCGCGGAAGGCCACGTTCTGGCGCAGCTCGCCGGAGAAGAAGGTGGGCGGCCGCTTGACGTCCGGCGCGAAGGACAGCGCGGTGCTGTCCCCCTGGTTCCGCACCGTGCTGCTGCCCGCGTAGGAGTACTCAAACTGCACGGCGGACCTCCACCGGGCGGACGACGAAGGGAATGGGGAGAGACGGCTGCGCCTTGACGATGGAGAGCATCGCCTCCAGCGCCGCGGCCCGATGCTCTATAGCAATGGTGGCTGACATCCGGTGCAACACCTCCAGGGCCACGCGGCCACTGGCCTCCGTGCTCCGGCCCTCGCGCTGGAGGAAGCCCAGCACACGCTGGCGCGCGATACGGCCCTTGTTCACCTGACTCAGCACGCGGATGAAGTACGGCGCGAGCTGCTCCGCCAGCTCCGGCTTGCCGCTGGCGAAGCGGTCCAGGTACGTGGTGGCGAAGAGCTGCACGGCGGGCGCGGGGTGCTCGGACAGCCGCAGGAGCAGCGCGGGCCCGTCCTCCTCGCGAAAGGAGCGCGTGAGCATCTCCCGCCCGAAGGCCTGCACGTCCTTGCGCACGCTGTCCGCCACCGAGACGAGCACCTCCAGGGAGAAGTCCTCCGGGGTGAAGCGCTCGCGGAAGTAGCGGAAGCCGAAGGCGCGGGCATCGTCCCAGCGCGAGTCCAACAGGCCCACCGCCGTGGCCAGCTCCGCGCGCACCTCGGGGACATGGGCCTCCAGCCAGCGCCACGCCCACTCGCGCACCGCCAGCACGTCATGCCCGGCGAGCCTCACCGCGCGCGGCACGTCCACCGTCAGCACCGCGCCATGGCGGGCGAGCAGCGCCGCGCCCACCGTCTGCGCGTCACCGTCCTCGGACTCGAGCAACCGCCACGCCGTCTCCGCCGGCAGGGCGGCGAGCGCGGGCGCCAGCTCTCCGGAGAGGAGCGCGGCGATGTGGGCGGGAATGCCCTCCGGCAGGCGGCGGCGCAGCAGGGCGGCCAGCAGGGACTCCACGGCCCGGGCCCCGGCAGAGGAGCTCGCGGCCACGAGCCTCCCGAGCAGCGGGCGCACCGCGGCGCGCACGTCCGGCACGGGGCTGGTGGCCAGCCGGATGAGGAGCTCCTCCTGGGCGAGCAGCGTGGCCTCGGACTCGGCGAGGAGCGCGAGCAGCCGCAGGCCCAGGGCCCGGAGCGGCGCGTGCTCGGACTGCACGAGGAGGAGCAGCAGCGCGTCCGGCACGGGCTCGGTGCGCAGGTCGCGGCGCAGGAGCAGCTCGCCGCCCAGCTCCTGCACCTCGGGCATGGGGTGGGCGAGCAGGTCGCGCACCACGTCCAGCCCCACCACGCGGGAAGAAGGTCCCACCGCGGCGAGCACCACCCGGGCCACGTCCGAGGCGATGGGGCCGTCCTCCTTCGTCTTCAGTTGCAGCAACGCCGCCACCAATCGGCCGACGAGCGTGCGTGCCGTCTGCTCGGAGAGCACGGAGCCGCGCACCAGGTTGGCGGCATAGGCGCGGGTGTCCGCCTGCCGCGCGGTGGCCAGTCCGGCGATGAAGCCGGAATCCTCGATGAGGACGTGGCGCAGCTCGTCCATCCAGCGGAAGGCCTGCTGGCGGGCGGGGGCGTACGAGGAGCGCGCCACCGCGAGCAACAGGGCCCGGGGCTCGCGCCGCGCATCCAGCCGCTGCAACGCCAGCTCAAAACCGAGGCGCGCGGTGGACTCGTAGGGGCGCTCCAGCAGCATGGCCACCGCGTCCACGTCCAGCCGCGCGAGGAAGTCCGGGCAGGCGCGCAGCGCGCGGGAGGCGAAGTCGTGCACCGGGGCGCAGACACTCTCGTCCAGCAGGTGCAGCAGGCCCGCGGGGGTGCGCTCCCACAGCTTGGGGAAGGATTCCTCGCGAGCCTCGGGCGCCCGCTCTCCGGGGCGGTAGGCGCCCTTGCAGCGGAAGGCGAGCGAGTTGTCCACGGGCTCGTAGCGCGGGCTCTCGCGGAACAGAAGCTGGTTGAAGGCCCAATAGGGCCACCAGGTGTCCCAGTGCTGCTGGTGACGGCCCCAGCCGGTGGTGCGAGGGCCGGCGGTGTCCTCGTCACTGAAGGCGAGCAGCACGCCCACCGCCATCCTCACGAAGTCCGGGCTCTCCAGCTCGCCCAGGCGGCGCAGCGTGCGCCACACCCGGCGCCGGAGGAACTTGCGCGTCTCCCAGGTGTAGGCACGCGGCCGGCTGGACCCGAGCGTGCGCTCCTTCTCGTAGCGCCAGGCGATGAGGCCGAAGACCTCGCCGTCATAGCGGTACTCGGCCGCCTTGAAGAGGTGGCGCAGCACCTTCACCGACTGCACGGAGAAGGGCACGGTGCGCAGCACACGCAGCAGGGCGGGGCGCACCGCTTCCGAGTCCACCAGGTAGAGGGGCTCGAGGACCTCGAGCGCGTCCGCCTTCCCGGAGGCGAGGTGCGCATCGAGCGCCTTGCCGAAGGCCTCCGCGTCCCCGGCCCGGGCGGGCTCGCGCACCGCGGGAGGCAGCTTCTCCAGCACGTCCCGGCGGAAGTCGGCGCGGGTGGCCTCGTCGGAGAGTTGCAGCAGGGCCTCGGTGGCCATGCGGCGCACCATGTCCGGTGCCCGGGCGTCACCGTAGAGCCGCCCGAGCGCGGACACGGACTTCTCCGAGCCCAGGCGCCCCAGGGCGGCGGCAACGGTGTAGGCCCGCAGGGGCGTGGCCCGATCCAGCAGGGGCAACAGCAGGGGCTCGGCGGCGCGCAGCCGCAGCTCGCCCGCGCGCCAGATGACGCGCTCCAGGGCGCGGGGCTGGGCACGCACGTCGGCGCGGCGGAACCACCGCCTGGCACTGGTCTCCTGTTGGAGCTGCGCCAGGAGAGCACTCTCCCGGGGCGACATACCGGCCGGGGCCTCCACCGTCGGAGGCGGGGCCGCGGGAGCCCGAGGAGCGGGCGGCGACACGGGCGTCCCGGGCGCGCCACCGCGCACGTAGCCCGAGTCCAGCTTGGACTGGACGAGCTTGTCGAAGACGCGCTTCGCCTCGGCCTGGGGCACGGGCACGGGCGTCTTCGAGCCGTCCTTGAGCGGGGTGCCCCTCCGCCCATAGCGGAAGTTGACCACGCACTGGCCCGGGGAGACTTCCAGGAGGTCCACCTCGTACACCTTGTCGCTCTTCCCCTCTTGGAAGAGCAGCGCCACCTGCTCGAGCAGTTTCACGTCAGCTCACCAGCCTGCGGATGTCGCCATAGGCGCGGTAGAAGCCACCGCGCGCGGACTCACGGACACCCTCCACGACGTAGCGGCCGCCCGCATCGCGGATGTCCTTGGGGAACTGCACGTGCCAGTCGGAGTGGTAGCCGGGGGACACCACGCGCACGCGCAGGTTGGGCCCGTCCTGGTAGCACTCCACGACGACGCCGGTGCCCGCCTCGCGCGTCGTCTCCACGGTTCCGGAGGGGACAGCGGCCACGGGCTTGGGGGCCTGGATGCTGCGCGCCTGCGGCACCGAGCCGGACTGGGCGGACTGGATGGCCTTCTCGCTCGCGTCGATGCAGGCGAGCACGCCCTCGGTGGTGACGAGGTAGAGCCGGTCCTGGAAGAACTGCATGGAGAAGGCCGAGCCGCAGCCGGTGGACAGCTTCCAGAGCCGCTGGCCCTTGTCGTTGAAGCAGTAGACGCTGGACATGTTGTCGCCAGCGAAGACGTAGCGGCCGTCATCCACCGCGGCGCAGGAGAACACCGCCGCGTCGCACTGCATGACGGGCCCCACGTCCCCCTTCTTGGTGAAGCGGTGCACGAAACCCAGGTTGGTGCAGGCGTAGAGCGAGGACTCCTCCTGCCAGCCGAACAGGACGTTGCCCTGGGTGGAGCGGTGCCAGATTTCGCGGCCGTCCTCCCAGTCGTACATGGTCAGACCGCGCCCGTGGCCGTGGTACATGCCCAGCTCGTCGCAGCGCACCATCCACCCGTGGGTGCCGACGCTCTGCTTCGCCCACTGGGACTCGTCCTCGTGGTTGATGGCGGTGAGCTTGCCGCCCGCGTCGGACACGCCCAGGACACCGTCCTTGATGTCCAGCCAGTAGATGTCCAGGTCGTCGGAGATGTTGTAGGCGACGCGCGGCACCTTGCCGCCGAGGTCATAGACGCGGCCGTCGTCGCACCCGGCGTAGATCCAGCGGTCATCGGCGACGATGCACTTCACCCCATCGGGGAGGCGGAACTGGGAGAGCGTGCGGCCCTCGTGGTCCACCGAGTAGATGGAGCCGCTCTCGTTGCCCACCCAGCAGCGCGAATCGTCCACGAAGACGCCGAAGGCCCGGTCGCCCGAGTTGAACTTCCAGAGGAGCGGAGCCAGGTTCGCGTTGGAGCGGCCGCTGGTGATTTCGCGGCGGGTGATGGAGCGCTTCTGGCGCTGGCCCATGACGGCGGGGGCATAGCCCTTGCGGACCTTCTCGTTGATCTTCTTCCGGGCTTCGGCGATCGCCTTGTCCTCGGAGGGGAACTGGGAGACCTGCGTCTGGCCCTTGTCGCCGATGCGGCCGTAGCGGACGGTGAGGGAGTTGCCCTCGACCTTCACCTCGTAGAACTTGTGCGACCCGCCCCCCGCCTCCGACAGCTCCAGGTACGTCCGTTCCTCGGCCATGCTCAGGTCTCCCTGCTGATGCGGTACGTGCAGAGTAGTCCGAGGAACTGACAGCACGGAAGCATTCCAGCGAGCGGCGCCACATCGTCAGCGCCCACTACGCCCAGGT
Organism: Archangium gephyra; assembly: GCF_049060025.1. Classification (GTDB taxonomy): domain Bacteria; phylum Myxococcota; class Myxococcia; order Myxococcales; family Myxococcaceae; genus Archangium; species Archangium gephyra_A. Next base: position 8,442,218 of record NZ_JBMEQQ010000002.1, on the reverse strand, counting down.
CATCGAGCACCTGTTCGAGCGCGCGGGCGCTGGCGACTGAGCGTCCCTCACGCGATGACGTCGGGGGGAGAGCCCATCGGCGCCCCGCCCGGGTCCGGGGCCTCGTGGATGCCCGGAGGATTGAACTCCGGCTCGGTCTGACGGCCCGGCTCTTCCATGGGCGGCTCGCGCCGGGAGGGAGGCTCTATCTCCGGCGGCTGGCGCGAGGGCGGATCGATCTCCGGCTGGTGCCTCCGGGTGGGCGGTTCGATCTCCGGTGAGGGCTGCGGCCCCGGCTCCCGCTGCGGGGGCTGCTGGGGATTGGGCTCCTTCGTCGGTGCTCCGGGAGTCGTCGGCGTCTTCTCTGGCATGTCTCCCCTCCTTGGGTCTCCTGGCCTCCGGGCCAGCGTCACCAATCTGCTCATCCGGGTGGGTACAGGTATGAGGCGGCCAGGGAGGGAACCCCTCGCCCGCTTGCTGTCGCGCACGCCCGCCAGCCCCACGTTGGGGACTCGGGAGTTCCAAGGAGGGCAGGAAATGAGAGTTCCGATGGGAGTTCTAGGGTCGCTCGTGGGAGGCATCGGAGTGGGCGCGGGGCTCATGTACCTGGGAGACCCGCGCAGTGGCCGGCGCCGCCGGGCCGGGGTGCACGACAAGGCCCTTCACGCCGTACACGAAACCCAGGAGGCCGCCCGCGTGGTGGTGCGCGACATCGCCCACCGCACGCGCGGCTTCTTCTTCGAGACCCTCCACCGGATGCGCCGTGAGGAAGTGGACGACCGGACCATCGAGGCCCGCATCCGCTCGGCGCTCGGCCGGGTGTGCTCGCATACGCACGCCATCCACGTGAGTGTCGAGCAGGGCCGGGTCCGGCTCGACGGCGTCGTCCTCGCGGCCGAGCACCCGCGCATTCTCTCCCGCATCGCGCACGTGCGCGGTGTCCTGGACCTGACGGACAACCTCCAGGTGTTCAAGGAGCCGGACCGCCATCCGGACCTACAGGGCGGCTCGGTCCGTCCCGGGGACCGGCCCGAGTTCTTCCAGCACAACTGGTCGCCCGCGGCGCGCTTCGTGGCGGGGCTCGGGGGCGCGAGCCTGCTGACGTGGGGCCTCACCCGCCGCGGCGTGGGGGGCATGGGCTCGGCCTTCCTGGGCTCGCTGCTCACCCTGCGCAGCATCACCAACATCGAGCTCAAGCGCCTCACCGGCCTGGGCGGCGAGCGGCTGGCCATCGAGGTCCACAAGAACATCATCGTCCACGCCCCGGTGGAGGAGGTGTTCGGCTTCTGGCGGGCCATGGAGAACTTCCCGCGCTTCATGAGCCACGTGGAGGAGGTGCGCACCAGCGGGGAGGACCGCTCGCACTGGCGGGTGCGGGGCCCGGCCGGCACCGTCTTCGAGTGGGATGCCATCGTCACCCGGCTCATCCCCCACCAGGTGCTCGCCTGGAAGAGCGTGGAGGGCTCCACGGTGGAGAACGCGGGCATCATCCACTTCGGCCCGTCCCACGACGGCCGCTCCACGCGGTTGGACATCCGCATGTCCTACAAACCGCCCGCGGGCGCGCTGGGCCACGCCTTCGCCCGGCTGCTGGGCGCCGACCCCCGGAAGCAGATGGATGACGACCTGATGCAGCTCAAGTCGCTCATCGAGACGGGCAAGGCCCCGGGGCGTGAGAGCGTCTCGCGCGAGCGGACCTCCCCCTCCACGCCGGAGCGGCGCGGGCCCCGGCCGGTGCACTGACGGCATGCGCGAGGCAACGGGACGTGTAGAGATAGGAGCCACCGCATGCGCTCCATCTCTACCCGCTTCCCGCTCCAGCCCCTGCTGCTCGCCGCCGCGCTGCTGCTGTCCTGTGCGCACCCCGGCGGAGGACCCGCGCGTGCCCGCCCCCGCACGGTGTCCGTCCAGGTGCTGGCCCTCAATGACTTCCACGGCCACCTCGCACCGCCCTCGGACACCTCGGGGGAGATTCGCACGGGCAGCAACCCCGACGGCAGCCCCGTCCGGGTGAAGACGGGGGGCATGAGCCACCTCGCCCACCACCTCGCCCGGCTGCGCGCCCTCGAGCCGAGGAACACCCTCATCGTGTCCGCGGGAGACCTCATCGGCGCGAGCCCGCTCGTCTCCGCGCTCTTCCACGACGAGCCCACCATCGAGGCGATGAACCTCGCGGGGCTGGCGCTCAACGGCGTGGGCAATCACGAATTCGACGAAGGGGCCGCCGAGCTCCGGCGCATGCAGAGCGGAGGTTGCCACCCGGTGGATGGGTGCCAGGACGGCACGCCCTTCGAGGGTGCGCGGTTCCAGTTCCTCGCCGCCAACGTGACGGACGCCCAGGGCGCTCCCCTCTTCCCGGCCCACGCCGTGCGTGAGTTCGACGGCGTGAAGGTGGCCTTCATCGGCATGACGCTCGAGGGCACGCCGGAGATCGTCGACGCTGCCGGCATCCGGGGGCTCCAGTTCCGCGACGAGGCCGAGACGGTCAACGCGCTGGTGCCCGGGCTGAGGAAGCAGGGCGTGCGGGCCATCGTGGTGCTGCTGCACGAGGGCGGCGTCCAGACGGGCACGTATGACGGATGCGAGGGCATCTCCGGGCCCATCGTGGACATCGTCCGGCGCATGGACGCGGAGGTGGACGCCGTCATCACCGGCCACACCCACCAGCCCTACAACTGCGTCATCGCCGGCAAGCGCGTCACCAGCGCGGCCTCCTATGGACGGCTCATCACGGACCTGGACCTCGTGCTGGACGCGGCCACCGGGGACGTGGTGGAGAGCACCGCGCGCAACGTGCTCGTCACCCGCGACACGGAGGGCGTCCCCGAGGTGCAAGCGCTCGTCGAGCGCTATGACGCCCTGGCCGCCCCCCGGCGCAACCGTGTCCTCGGCCAGGTGACGGAAACCCTGCGGCCGCCGGATCCCCAGCGGTGGCCCTCGGGCGAGTCCCCCCTGGGCAACACCCTCGCCGATTCGCAGCTCGCCGCGACGAAGGACGCGGGGGCCCAGGTGGCCTTCATGAACCCCGGCGGCATCCGGGCGGACCTCGAAGCGGGCGACGTCACCTATGGCGAGGCCTTCGACGTGCAGCCCTTCGGCAACACCCTGGTGACGATGACGCTCACCGGCGCGCAGCTCCACACCCTGCTGGAGCAGCAATGGGAGGGGAGCCTCGTGCGCGTCCTCCAACCGTCTCGGGGCTTCGGCTACACGTGGAAGGCCTCGGCGCCCGTGGGCCAGAAGGTGGACCCGGCCAGCCTGCGGCTCCACGGCGCCCCCGTGGACCCGGCGGGCCGCTACCGCGTGACGGTGAACAGCTTCCTCGCCCAGGGCGGAGACAACTTCCGCGTGCTCCCCACGGGCACCGAGCGGCGCGGCGGCCCGTTGGACCTGGACGCACTGGAAGCGTGGCTGAAGGCCCGCTCGCCCCTGTCCCCGCCCGGGACGAACCGCCTCCAGCGGGTGGAATAGCCGGCAGACGACACTCGCGCCGGACAGCGGGCGACATTTTCCGCTCGGGACACGGGCAACCCGCGAGGGGAGACACCACATAGGGGCCATGCGTTTCCCGCGTCTTGGACTTCTGGCTTGTGCCGTCGTGTGCGCCCTGGTGACCGCCTGTGCGCACCACGCGCCCCGCTCCGACACCCATCCCGGGCCCCCGCTGGCCCCGGGCGAACACCAGCGCATCGTCAACGGCGTGCGCCTGTACTACCGCATCGCCGGAGAGGCACCGGAGCAGCGCGCCCCGGTGCTCTTCCTCCATGGAGGCCCCGGCCACAACAGCTACAGCTTCGCCCGGCTGATGGGGCCCCACCTGGAGAAGGGCCGGCGCATGGTGTACCTGGACCAGCGCGGCTGCGGCCGCTCCGAGCGCCCGTGGGACACCCGCTACTCGCTGGAGGTGCTGGTGGCGGACCTGGAGGCGCTGCGCCAGGAGCTGGGCGTGGAGCGCTGGGTGCTGCTGAGCCACTCCTTCGGCGGGACGCTCGCGCTGGAGTACGCGGCGCGCCACCCCGGGCGCGTGGCGGGCCTCGTGGTGGTGAGCGGCTTCTCGGACGCGGAGAGCACCTTCGCCACCTGGAAGCGGGAGCTCGAGCGCCTCCACCCCGAGCGGATGACGGCGCCCGCGAGCGCCTCGGGAGACACCTCGGACTACGCGCAGGTGATGCGAGCCCTGCGGGGCATGGACGCGCAGCGCTTCTTCCACCAGCTCCAGTTCCGCAGCCCCATGTACCAGCAGCTGCAGGAGGCGGTGGACGCGGAGAGCGGCCTGCGCAACACGGGCGAGCTGTCCCGCACCCTCTTCGCCACCGAGCTGCTGAACTACCGCTTCTCGTCCGCCGCGCGCGTCACCGCGCCGGTGCTCGTCATCGGCGGCAAGTACGACCGCTCCATCGGCGTGGAGAGCATGCGGGCCCTCGCGCAGTCCCTGCCCCACGCCACCTTCCTCGAGTACGAGCAGAGCGCGCATTACCCGTACCTGGAGGAGTCGGAGCGCTTCGCCTACGACGTGAACCAGTTCCTGTCGTCCCTGCCGTAGGCGCCTTTTCCCTCGCCCTCCGGGTGAGGGGATGGGGCCTCTCTAGGGAGCCGGCGTCCCACGGCCCGCCGCGCCACCCACCTCGGTAGTGCCCACGACCTGGCGCTGGGCCTGGTCGAACTCGACCTCCAGCAGCCTGCCCGAGCCCCGAGGAGCCAGGCCGAAGCGGATGCGCCAGTAGTTGGGACGTGTCTGTACGGCCTCGGCGACCTCGACGACCTCATAGCCGGAGGAGGCGGCGTATTCCTGGCCGATGCGGATGACGTCGTTGTAGCCCAGCTCCTGCTGCACGGTGTTGGGCGGCTCCGGGTACATCCGGCGCTCCTGGGTCGGTCCGGCACAACCGATGCCGAGGAGGGTCGCGGAGAGAAACAGGGCAATGGCGGGACGGAGAGGGACCATGACAGTCCAAAGGTGAGCATGGTCCGTGCCACGGGAGGCTCCCTCGCGACGCGACGAGAGCCCCCGCGCCCGGCACGCAAGCGTTGCGGCCCGGGGAATCCCAGGCCGCAGCCGTTGCGCCCACCGTCCGCGCCGGGGTGAGGCTACTTGTCCTTGTTGGTATTGACCGCGGGCGAGAGCACCTGCTTGCTCACCACCTCGTCGAGGATGCCGTACTGCCGGGCCTCCTCGGCGCTCATGAAGTAGTCGCGCTCGGTGTCCTTCTCGATGCGCTCGATGGTGTGGCCCGTGTGCTTCACGATGAGGCCGTTGATGTAGGAGCGCAGGCGGAGGATTTCCTTGGCCTGGATGTCGATGTCCGAGGCCTGGCCCTGCGCACCACCGAGCGGCTGGTGGATCATGATGCGCGAGTTGGGCAGGGAGTACCGCTTGCCCGGCGCCCCGGCGAGCAGGAGCAGGGCGCCCATCGAGGCCGCCTGCCCGACGCAGATGGTGGACACCGGACACTTGACGTACTGCATCGTGTCATAGATGGCCAGGCCCGCCGTCACCGAGCCTCCGGGCGAGTTGATGTAGAGGCTGATGCCCTTGTCGGGGTCCTCGGACTCGAGGAAGAGGAGCTGGGCGACGATGATGTTGGCCACATCATCGTTCACCGGCGTGCCGAGCATGACGATGCGGTCCTTGAGGAGCCGGCTGTAGAGGTCGTATGCGCGCTCACCCCGATGGGTGGTCTCGATGACGAAGGGGATGTTCATGGCTCCCCAACACTAATCCGCCTTCCCGCCGGGCGCCCGTCCGTTCTTCATGGACCGTGCTCCAGGTTACGCTCGGGGCCCACCCCAGGGGACTGCCATGAACGCCTCCGACATCGATGCCATCCTCGCCGCCACGCTGGAGGACCGGACGCTCACCCGCACCGAGCGGCAGGCGCTCCAGGCCGTCCTGGACGACCGCAAGGCGGGCGAGGCGGTGCTGGCGCTCTTCCGCTCGCGGGCATTCGAGCTGGCCCGCGACTCGGTGAGCGACCCCCGGGCCCGCGAGGTGATTGGTTGGCTGGAGGACACGGTGAAGGCCCTGCAGCCCTCGCGCGAGCTGCGGGAGACGAGCCGGATGGATGTGCACTTCAGCCCCGGGGAGGCCCCCCTGCGGGCCATCGTGCGGCTCATCGGCGAGGCGCGGGGAAGCGCGGACGTGTGCGTCTTCACCATCACGGACGACCGCATCACCCGGGCGCTGCTGGAGGCCCATGAGCGGGGCGTGCGGCTGCGGGTGGTGACGGACGACGACAAGGCGATGGATGCCGGCTCGGACATCCACCGGCTGCTGCGCTCCGGGGTGCCCGTGCGGGTGGACCGGACGGAAGCGCACATGCACCACAAGTTCGCCGTGTTCGACCGGATGCGGCTGCTCACCGGCAGCTACAACTGGACCCGCTCGGCCGCGGCCGAGAACCACGAGAACGTGCTCGTCTCGGATGACCCCCGGCTGGTGGTCCCCTTCTGCCGGGCCTTCGACGACCTCTGGACGGCCCTGGGCTGAGCTATACCTCGGTGAAGCGGATCCCCCCCACCTGCTCGTCTTCCAGGGCGTCTTTGAGACGCTCGGAGACCAGGAGGACAGAGTTCCACCCCCTGGGCCGGAAGATGTCGGAATCGCCTGCTCGGGAAGGGTCGATGCGCAGGCCCCTGACGAGGCGGTAGTCCCCCACTCTGTCAGGCGCCCCATCTTCGGGCCGCCAATATTCCACCCGCTCGCACCGGGCATCGTCGATGCAGGGGAGGACTCGGAGGACGTTGACGAGGAAGTAGGGCTCCGTCCGCCCTGTCACCTCGACCGGGAGGAGTTGTACTTGTTGCCCCAGACCCAGGCGCTCGAAGAGCGGGGCGAGCCGCGCGTGGACGATGGGGATGCTGAGCGTCGTGAAGCTGAAGTCGAGTGCACGTCCAGGAGCATCCACGGGTATTCGAGGCGTCCCCGACAGAGCGATGGGGCGTCCGCTGAAGAACTGCCAGGGGTCTATCTCCTCGCCCTGTCCGTCGATGGGCTCCGCCAGGACCCACTGCTCCCGGATGCGCGAGTCGAAGAACAGCTCATGAAATCGCATGTTCGCCCATCTCAGTTCCTGGGTTTCGTCGTCAGACCGTGGAGCCGTGTGCCAGGAGTGCAGACCTCGTCCGCAATCCGCTTGAGCTCCTCCAACAGTCTGGCCCTGCATTGCTGTTGCGGTCTACAGAACCTGATGGCGTCTTCGAGACGCCTGAAGATCTCTCCGTGGTACTCCTCGGGGTGCGGTCCGAAGTGGCCCAGCAGGTTCACCTTGTTCGCATCGTCGTCGAGGTCCACACCCGCCTTGGCGAAGATCTTCTCGAAACGCGGCGTCCATGGGCCGCCCCGCACTTCGGAGTTGTCGTTCTTGTTGGTGGCAAGGTGGTGGCGCGAGTAACCGGGTGCCCTGGCCGAGAGTTCCTTGCAAGCACTGCGCAGGGCGGAACTGGCTGTACCAGCGGCGACTCCCGCGACGAGGAGGGAGCCCTCTGCCGAGCTGGCCTGGGCCAAGGTGACGTTGCTCCAGTTGAAGCCCCCTGGCAGGGCCAGGCGGCGGGGCCACAGCCTCCCCAGACCCCCCTGAGGAACCTGCGCGTTCTTCCCAACACCCCGCATCGCCACGAAAGCGAGGATGCGGACCCCGGCGCCGCCCAGGTACCTGCCGAAGTGCTCGGCCGCGGCCTCGACTTCTTTCAGGCTCCGGGCGTCGCGGGTGCCCTGGTAGAGGCGGAATGTCACCATGCCGAAGTGGGTGAGCTCCGCGACGGAGAAGACGGTGAGAAGCACCACGGAGACAGAGGCGGCGAACGCCTTGGTGAAGAGCGGCTCGGGCGCCGCCCAGGCGAGGCCGTACACGACGAGGGCCGTGGCCATGCTCGCGAGGAAGGCTGGATCCTTCACGAGAGTCTCGAACCCCTCCTGCATCCCCCGAGGCATGTACCGGGGCGACAAGCGCAGCGCCATGAGAAGCGGACTTCCCTCCAGACAAGGCGGCAGGGGGAAAAGCGCTTCGCCATAGCGCGCGGAGAATTGCTCGCGCAGCGTGCGCTCCAGGGGTGAGGACTGAGGGGAAACAGGGAAGGAAGCAAGCCGGACACCCGAGGCGCAGAGCCCGCCCCCTGCTCCTCGAAGAAGAGCAGGCTCCAGGCTCGCGAGATCCTCATGGAATCGAGCGAGCACCCGGCGTGCGTCCTCCGCCGAGAAACGTTGGAAGGTGGGCTCCTCGGGCAGAAGAGGAAAAGTGAGCAGGAGCCTGCCATCCGGCAGCGGGGTGACGCGGATGGTGCCGGCCGGCGCAGGACCTCGAGGACCGTCAGGGAGTGGCTCGTCGAGGGTGGCACACGCGGAGGCGAAAAGCAGGCCCAGGGCTACAGGCAGGTGCAGAGGCAGAGGACCCTTCCTCATCTCGAGCATGGGGTGTCCACGATAGCCTCAGGACGAGCCCCCCTGCCTGCTCTCCGTCCAGGCATGGGACGGGGATTGGCCGGACCCCCCACCCCACCCCACCGTGTGCTGCCGGGGGAGGTGCGCATGGGAATGTTGGGTGAAACGGTGGGGCAGACGGTGGGAGCCCTGTTGTCGCCGCAATTCCGAGCCATCTCGGGGCTGCGCCACGCGCGGGCCGTTCATGCCGAGGGCATCTGCCTCCAGGCCGAGGTCGTCCCCGTGAGGACCGATCCGCCCTTCCTGGCCGTGGCCTCGCGCCTCGCGGGCCCCGCCTTCGTGCGGCTCTCCACGGCTACCTGGCGGGGCGGACGCGAATGGCCGGACATCCTCGGGGCCTCGGTGCGCTTCCGGCGCGACACGACCCTCACCGAGGAAGCTTCCCCCGGCGACCAGGACGTCCTCTTCGCCACCCTGCGCCACGTCTGGACGCTGGCCCCCGCCTTCCTCACCACCCGCGTGCACGACTGGCTCCAGAACGACTACTACGGCCTCGCGCCCTTCACGGTGCAGGGACTCGGAAAGACGAAGCTGCGGCTCACCTCGCCACGAGGCCCCCGGCGGCAGGGCTCACGCGTGGCGAGGCTGCGTGACGCCATGCACGACGGCAACGCCCTGCTCACCTTCGAGGTGCTTCCCCTCGAGCACGGGCTGCCCCGCACCTGGACGCCCCTCGCCGACATCTTCCTGCGGCAGGAGGTGGTGCTGGACCCGGCGCGCCTGCGCTTCAACCCCTTCCGCGATGGGCTCGGCATCCGCCCTCGCGGCTTCCTGCACGCCATGCGGCTCCCCGTCTACCGGCAGAGCCAGAAGGGCCGTGTCGAGCACTGAGCGGCGCGCTACTTCACGTCCAGGATCATGAAGCGCTGGACGTGGACGAGCTTGTCTCCGTGCTTGACCTCGAGCCGGTACTGGCCGATCGGCCAACCCACGGACGGCCGCGGCAGCGTGAAAGTCGCCGCCATCTTGTCCTGGGCCGTCACGGTGGCGGAGGCGATGACGATGTTCTTCTCCGAGCCCTTCTTCGCCAGTTCCTCGGCGATGAAGGTTCCCGTGAGCTTCGTTCCCCCCGGCGCCCGGAAGTAGAAGGTGACCTTGGGCAGGCTGGTGGGCAGGACCATACCCATGGGGTCGATGACCGCGGGCGGCTCGGCGCGCGACGAAGACGGAGCCAGAACAGCCACGGCAACACCAAGGGCGAGAACGGCGAACACGGACAGCTTCTGCGTCTTCATGGGGGCTCCCTTTCGTGGAGGCCAGAGCAGGCGCCCCACTATAGAGGCAGACACCAGGGACGGAGGCACTACGCCGGTCCCCGGCCCCGCCCCGTCACGTCCCAGCGGCCCACCACCTGCCCACCGCGCACGGCCCACAGCTCGTCCTGCAGGTTCACCGAGACGCAGACGTGGTTGGGCACCACCCGCACCCGCTCGCCCACGCGTGGCCTCCACGGGGTCCGCGACAGGTCCAGCATTCCGTGCTCCTCGGACAGCGCGTGCACCACCACCTCCGGCCGCTCCAACAGCGCGCCGTAACCGCCCACCGGCAGCTCCTCCTTCGCCAGGGCCTTGGAGCCCGCGTCGATGACGGCCTGTCCCGGTACCGCCGTGCTCACCACCGTCGCCAGCACCGAGTAGGCCACCTCGTCCCAGCCACACACGCCCATCCACGCGCTCGCCCGGTCGAAGAAGGGCGTGATGCCCGGGCGGATCTCATTCATCCCCACCACCTCGTGCGAGCGCCAGAGCGTGGGCGTGGAGCCGCCGCTCACCACGCCCGGCTTCAACCCCGCGGCCCCGAGCGCCTCCAGGAACGTGCCCAGCCGCCGCGACACCTCCACGAGCGCCGGGCCCTGCTCGGCCAGCGGCAGGCGGATGTGCCCCGGGTAGAACATCACGCCCTGGTACTCGAGCCCCTCCGCCCCGGCCACCTCGCGCGCCAGCGCCACCGCCTCCTCCGGCACCGGCACGCCCACGCGGCGCATCCCCAGGTCCAGCTCCACCAGCACGCCCACGCGCCGCCCCGCCCCGCGAGCGGCCTCGGCCAGCCCCGCCAACACCTCCCGCGAGTCCACCGCCACCGAGAGCCGCACCCGCCCGGGCAGCGCCATCAACCGCGCCAGCTTCGAGGCCCCCACCGGCGAGTAGGCCAGGAGCACGTCCTCCGCCACCGTGCCCATCACCTCCGCCTCGCGCGGCGTGGCCACCGTGACGCCCGATGCCCCGGCCTGGAGCTGCCTCGCCGCCAGCTCCGGCACCTTGTGGGTCTTCGTGTGGGGCCGCCACCGCAGCCCGTGCTCGCGCACGTACGCCGCCGCCTTCTGGAGGTTCGTCTCCAGGCGGTCCTCATCCACCAACGCGGCCGGGGTCTCGATGCTGGCCAAGGATCTGTCCAAAGAGGGAAGGCTCATACGGGCTCCGGACGGTACTCCTGGACCCATACCGTCTCGAAGCCCCACGTGAAGAGCATCCGGTGGGTGGACAGGGTGACGAAGCCCCGGCCCTCGATGGGCCGCGTCACCACGATGAAGCGCGTGCCCGGACGGCAGGCCCGGAAGCGCTCGACGAGGCGGGCCTTCGTCTCGGGACCCAGCGCCGTCCAGTTGGAGAAGACGTGGCTGGCATCCCCCAGCTCCTCGCGCGTCGCGTCCCCCACCGTGAGCGTGATGCCCGCGGGCCGCAACTGCCCCGCCACGCTCGCCACATGGTCCACCAGCAGCTCCACGCCCCGCGCCTCCGCGCCCAGCCACCGCGCCGCGAGCAGCACCCTCCCCCGCCCCGCCCCCACGTCCACCACCCGGCTGCCCCGGCCCACCCCGGCCCTCCGGAACAGCCGCACCGCCGTGAACAGCGGCGTCTCCCCGTAGATGAGCTCGCGAAACCCCTGCCCGCTCTCCCGCAGCACCCGCGTCACCTCGAAGGTCCGCCGCGGCCGGTAGGGCGAGTGCATCCACTCCGCCAGCCAGATGCCCAGGTAGGGCCGCAGCAGCCACGGGCGCACGCACAGCACCAGCACATCCAGGAGGCGCGTGAAGAGCGCGATGGCCAACACGGACACCTGCAGCGCCACGGCCTGGAGCAACGGCAGGTCCAGGTCCTCCAGCGAGTCGTCCTTCTCCCTCCCGGGTGGGGGCACCGGCTCCTTCATTGTGCCTCCCAGGGTCTCCGGAACCCGGGCCACACGCAACGATCACCAGTGGGCAGTGCCGGACGGGGCCGTTTTGCCTGGAGGTGCCGGGGTTCCTCAGAATCCCCCCATTCGCCGAAGGGGGACAGCCATGAAGACGATGCATCGGGTCCGGCCACGCCGTGGGGCGCAGCGCAACTCCGCTCCACCCACGAGCCCACGAGGGGAACCGGTGGGCATGCGCCGCCGGACATTCATGAAGTCGGTGATGCTCGGGAAGCTCCGCGCTCGCGCTCGCGGCCTGCCGGCAGGAGCCGGTGCCCTATACGCCGCAGCCCGGCCCACCCCCTCCCGGCGTCTACATCCCCTCGGTGAATGAAGGGGAGAGCCTCTTCGCCTACCTGGAGCGCACGCGGGGCGGTTTCGACCCGACGCTCTACCGGCAGCTCATCGGCGCGGCCAACGAGTACAAGGAGGGCGACGAGGCCGCGAGCCTGGCCGCCGCGGACGACACCTCCCGCGCCAACGCGCGCCTCCTCCTCTCCAACACGCGCATCGGAGAGCTGCGCGCCCACCCGCTCTTCGAGGACGGCCTCTTCACGCTCATCGAGCAGGGGGTGGACGCCTCGGCGGCGGACGCCGTGAAGGGCTGGACGATGGGCCAGCTCAAGCGCTTCCTCCTCGATGGGAGCGAGGCGGACATCAAGGCCCTCATGCCCGGGCTGAGCAGCGACGTCATCGGCTGCATCGTGAAGCTGATGAGCAACACGGAGCTCATCGCCGTGGGGAGCAAGGTCTTCAACCCGCTGCCCGGCAGCAAGATCGGCTCCAGGGGCTACCTGGGCGCGCGCCTCCAACCCAACTCGCCCACGGACCACCCGGACGACATCCGCTGGCAGGTCTTCAACGGCTGGGCCTATGCCGTGGGCGACGTGCTGCTCGGCACCAACCCCGTCTCCAGCGAGGTGGCCTCGGTGCGGACGGTGCAGAACACGCTGCGGGACGTCCTGGAGACGTTCGGCATCGCGGACGTGATGCCCCACTGCGTGCTGTCCCATATCGACATCCAGGCCGAGGTGGAGAAGCTCGAGCCCGGCTCCACCGCGCTCTGGTTCCAGAGCCTCGGCGGCACCGAGGGCGCCAACCAGACGTTCGACGTCACCCTTCCCAAGATGCTGGCGCACGCGGCCGAGCGCACCGGCAAGTACGGCCTCTACTTCGAGACGGGCCAGGGCGCCGACGGCACCAACGGCCACGGCAACGGCTTCGACATGGTGGTGCACGAGTCGCGCAAGTACGGCTTCGCGCGCGTGCTCCAGGAGCGCGTGGCCCAGGCCCAGCTCGGCGCGGGCAGGCCCGCCGCTCCCTGGGTGCACCTCAATGACGTGGCCGGCTTCATCGGCCCCGAGGTGTTCCGCACCCGCGAGCAACTCGTGCGCTGCTGCCTCGAGGACATCGTCATGGGCAAGCTGCACGGGCTCACGCTCGGCCTGGACGTCTGCTCCACGCTGCACATGGAGGTCAACCTGGATGACCTCGACTGGTGCCTGGAGCAGATCATGCCCGCCAACCCCGCCTACCTCATGGCGCTGCCCACCAAGAACGATCCGATGCTCAGCTACCTGACCACGGCGTTCCAGGACCACGTCCGCCTGCGCGAGAAGTTCGGCTACAAGGTGGATGACCGGATGTGGGCCTTCTTCATGGAGCTCGGCATCCTCGACGATCAGGGCAGGCCCACCGCGCACTTCGGGGACCCCACCTGGGTGTACCTGCAATACCAGCGGCGCAAGGGCGACACGCGCCCGGACGGGGAAATCCTCGCGGAAGCGCGCACGCAGATGGCCGAGGTGCGCAAGCGCGGCGTGTGGCTCGCCGAGGGCCACGGCGTCAACCGGTGGGACCTGAACCCCGTGCTGGACCGGGAGATCCGCTACCTCTACGACGACGCGAAGAAGAGCATCCACGCCGAGCTGCCCACGTCCTTCGCGAGCACGCTGCCCGGCGCCATCTCCGTGGCCACCGGCTCCAAGAACCGCGAGGACTACATCCTCCACCCGCCCACGGGAGAGCAGCTCTCCGACAAGGCGCTGGAGGCCCTGCGAGTCCTGCGGGAAGCGCATGCGGGCCAGTACGACGTGCAGCTCGTCATCTCCGACGGGCTCAACGCCTATGCGCTCACGGACGAGGGGCACCTCGCGCCGTACCTGGAGCGGGTGCGCTCGGAGCTGGCGTCCGCGGGCTACAAGGTGGCGCCCCACCCCATCGTGGTCAGGTCGGGACGCGTGCGCGCCGGCTACCACATCGGCGAGGTGATGTACGGCTCACTGCCGGACAAGGACTCGCACCGGGCCATCCTGCACATCATCGGCGAGCGGCCGGGCTCGGGGCACCACGCCTACTCCGTCTACATCACCGCGCCCAAGGTGAGCGCCTGGGCCCGGGAGGGAGAGGTGGACCACGACATCACCCGCGTGGTGTCCGGTATCGCCGACACGGCCCTCTCCCCCTCCACCGCCGCGATGGACACGGTGAGGATCCTCCAGGGGCTCACCTCGCCCTGAAGTGACACCCGGCGCCGGCGCCGGTAGGCCCCGGGGACCGCGAGCGCCGTCGGCCCGGGTCTTGCGAAGAAGCCACCGTGGACGGAGGAACGGATGGGCATTCGCACAGGCGCGGTGGGAGCGGGTCTCGCGGTCATCTCATTGCTCACCGGGGGTTGTGATGACCGGACCCGGACAGTCGACCCTCCGGTGAACCAGGAGACGGGTCCATCGGAGGGAACCGAAGTTCCCCCGGACCCACCTCCCCTTCCATCAGAGGATGCCGGCATACCCACGCCGGATGAGGATGGAGGGACGCCGCCCGATACCGGCGAACCTCCGGATGCGGGGACTCCGCCCGATACCGGCGAGCCTCCGGATGCGGGGCCGTGGCCGGTGGACGCGGTGCTCGACTACACGCGGTCGTTTGGCGTCGGCACCCCGCAGAGCGTTGGGCTCGATGAAGGGCTGAACCTGTGGCTCCTCGATGGCAACCGCATCGGCGTGATCCGTCCGGGCGACACGGCGCCGAAGTGGACCACGGGCGTGGGCCAGGCGCGCCTGCCGTTCGGTTCGGATTCGCTCGCGGTCGGCTCGACGGTCATCTGCGGCGGTGAGGCGGGGCGCGCGTACGTGGGGTATCGCGCTCGCGAGATGCAGCGGGCGCCGGGGATCTCCCAGCGCACGTACATCCCCGGACCGGGGGAAGCGAACTACACCCCCGAGCGCTACGCCGAGTACCAGAAGGGAGATCTCGACGCGGTCCGCCTCCAGGAGGATGGGACCGTCGCGCTCGAGGAGCACATCTGGCGCACCACCGGCTCGTCGAACGCGGGCAAGCAGCTCGGCATCCACAACACGAACGACTTCCACTACGAGGAGGATCGCAGCGTCCTCAACTGCGCCCGCGTGACGCGCGGCCCGTACCGCGGCGACCTCTACATCACGACGAACCACGGAGTGACCCGCATCCAGGGGCTCACGTACAACAGCCACCGGCATCCGGGCTGGTACCTCATCACCACGAACCCGGACGGCTCGAAGGACGAGTCGCTCCAATGCCCGCCGATGCACGGGCTCGGCATCGCGCCGAACGGAGACGTCCTCGTCGCGAACGAGCAGATGCTCGGAGTCCTCATCCCGAGTGCGAAGCTCGAGGAGTGGGACCGCGAGTACACCTGGGCAGGCCCCACGCCCTGGCGGTTCAAGGGCTTCAACGAACAGCTCAACGGGCAGGCCTCCGATGATTACTGGCGCGCCTTCGAGCAGACCACCTCGGGCCGCTACTACCTGGGGAGCGCGGAGTTCGGCGTCTGGGCGATGACGCCGAAGTCACGCTCCGCGGGCAACTGGTCGAAGCTCGCCGGGCTGCCGACGAATCAGATCCTCGCGCTCAAGGCGACGGACGATGGCGCGCTCTACATCGGCACGAATGGCGCGGGCCTCTGGCGGCTGGAGCCGGACGGCACGACGCTGACCCAGGTGCGGCAGGTGCCGGGCCAACGCGTCCTGCAGCTCGTCTACGAGCCCACCGTGACCCCGAGCATGCTGCTCGTGCTCACCGACCGGGGACTGACCGTGCTCCGGGGGCCATAGTCCGCCCCACCTGACAGGCTCGAAAGAATCTTCCAGCCACTGCGAGCGCACCGGCTGTCCCGTCACCCATCCACTGCGGCACAGGGGGGAGCATGAGCCCCCCGGGTGTGTGTTGGTTACTCAAGGGTTGAAACCCATGTCCCCCCCATGCGAGGGAGTGGCCCCTTGAATGCCCGGGGAGGAGTCACGAAAACACCCCGGCGGCACACCTTCCACGGGAACGGGCACCATGACGCAACGTACGGAGGGTCCCGGGTGGCTCGCGGGTGGCGGCCGGATGGCGCAGGACATCCGCGCCATCGACTGGTCGCAGACGCCCCTGGGGCCCATCGACTCCTGGCCGCAGAGCCTCCGGACGACGGTGAGCCTGTGTCTCGCGTCCAACTTCCCCATCTCCATCGCCTGGGGTCCCCAGCACACCCAGCTCTACAACGACGGTTACTGGCCCATCTGTGGCGCGAAGCACCCGCGCTCCATGGGCCAGGACTTCAAGGAGTGCTGGGCCTCCGCCTGGCCCGTGGTCGGCCCGGCCTTCGAGCGGGCCCTGGCCGGAGAGACGACGTTCCTCGAGAACCAGCGGATGTTCCTGGACCGCAACGGCTACCTCGAGGAGGCCTTCTTCACCTTCTCCTTCAGCCCCATCCGGGATGAGTCGGGGGGCGTGGGCGGCCTGTTCCACCCCGTGACGGAGACGACCGCGAAGATGTTGAGCGAGCGCCGCTCACGGGTGCTGCGCGACGTCGCGGCGCGTGCGGGCAAGGCGCAGACCGTGGACGAGGCCTGCGCGCTCACCATCAAGACGCTCGCCGACAACGAGTTGGATCTGCCGTTCGTGCTGCTCTACCTGCTCGAGGAGGGAGGCACACGGGCGCGCCTGGCGCAGAGCACGGGTCTCTCCCCTGGAGGTCCGGCCAGCCCCACCGAGGTGGACCTGAGCCAGGAGACGTCCCAGGGTTGGCCCCTCGCGCACGTGGTGGAGTCGGGCCGCGCCGTGCACGTGAAGGACGTGAGCGAGCGGTTCGGTCCCGTGCGGTGCGGGCCGTACGAGGAGCCCCTGAAGTCGGCCCTGGTGCTCCCGTTGACCCTGCCCGGGCTCGCGCGTCCCACCGGGGTGCTCGTCGCCGGGGTCAGCACCCGGCTGCCCCTGGATGACGTGTACCGCGTGTTCTACGAGATGCTGGCGGGCGCCATCTCGGTGGCGCTCAACAACGCACGCGCCTACCAGGACGAGCACAAGCGCGCCGAGGAGCTGCACGGAGCTGGATCGCGCCAAGACGGCCTTCTTCAGCAACGTCAGCCACGAGTTCCGCACTCCGCTCACGCTGATGCTCGGACCGCTCGAGGATCTCCTCGCGTCACGCGGGTTGGGCGAGGCCGAACGCCAGGAGCTGGCGGTGGTGCACCGCAACGCGGGCCGGCTGCTGCGGCTGGTCAACACCCTGCTCGACTTCTCGCGGCTGGAGGCGGACCGGGCCGATGCGAGCTTCGAGCCGACGGACCTCGCCGTCCTCACGAGGGATCTCTCGAGCACCTTCCGCTCGTCCGTGGAGCGCGCCGGCCTCACCTTCACGGTGGACTGCCCGCCCCTGAGCCAGCCCGTCTACGTGGACCGGGAGATGTGGGAGAAGATCGTCCTCAATCTCCTCTCCAACGCGTTCAAGTTCACCCTGCGCGGGGGCATCACGCTGCGCCTCCGGGAGAGCGAGGGACAGGCGGTCCTCGAGGTGAGCGACACCGGCACCGGCATCCCGGCGGAGGAGCTGCCCCAGCTCTTCGCGCGCTTCCATCGGGTGAAGGGCGCCCAGGGCCGGACGCACGAGGGGACCGGCATCGGGCTCGCGCTCGTGCAGGAGCTGACGAAGCTCCACCGCGGCGAGGTCCGGGTGACGAGCACGGAGGGCCAGGGCACGGCCTTCACCGTGTCCCTGCCGCTGGGGAAGGAGCATCTCCCCGCGGAGCGGCTCCAGGCACCGCGGGCGCTCGCCTCCACCCGCCTCGGAGTGAACCCGTTCGTCGCCGAGGCGGAGTTGTGGAGGGCCACGCCTCCGTGCGCGCAGGGAGCCGTGCCCCCGGCAGCGGAGCTCCGAGCGGCGGGGACGCCCACGGGCCGCGTGCTGCTCGCGGACGACAACACCGACATGCGGGAGTACGTGGCCCGGGTGCTGTCCTCCGCCTTCGAGGTCGAGGCGGTCGCCGATGGCCAGGCGGCGCTGGAGGCGGCGCGGGCCCGGCCGCCCGACCTGGTGCTCACGGACGTGATGATGCCCCGGTTGAACGGTTTCGGCCTGCTCGAGGCGCTCCGGAAGGAGGAGCGGACACGCGCCATTCCGGTCGTGATGCTGTCCGCCCGGGCCGGGGAAGAGGCGTCCATCGAGGGGCTGGAGGCGGGTGCCGACGACTACCTGGTGAAGCCCTTCAACGCGCGGGAGCTGGTAGCCCGCGTGCGCTCCAATCTGGAGCTGGCGAGGATGCGGCGGGAGATCGCCCGCCAGGAAGCCCTCACCGGGCATCTGCGCGAGGCGGTGCAGCTACGCGATGACTTCCTCTCGGTCGCCAGCCACGAACTCAAGACGCCGCTCGCCGCGTTCGGCCTGAGCCTGGAGTTGCTGGAGCGCGAACTGCCCGCCGAGTCGCGGCTCCGGGTCCGGGACAGGCTGCTCTCGGCGGGACGCCAGGTGAAGCGGCTGCATTCCCTGGTGGAGACGCTGCTCGACGTCTCGCAGCTCTCCTCCGGACGGCTGGTGCTGCACCTCGAGGGCGTCGAGCTCTCCTCGGTGGTGGCGGAGATCGTCTCCCGGCTGGAAGCGGAGCTGCAGCGTGCCGGCGTGTCCGTCCGGATGGAGCTCGGCGGGAGCGTTCGCGGCCAGTTCGACCGGGTCCGCATCGCGCAGGTGGTGACGAATCTCCTCCAGAACGCGGCCCGGTACGGCCAGGGCAGGCCCGTCGATGTGCGCGTGGAGGACGCCAGCGGCGTGGGCTGCATCACCGTGATGGACCACGGCATGGGCATCGCCGCCGAGGACCGGGTGCGCATCTTCGAGAAGTTCGAGCGCGCGGTCTCGGCGCGTCAGTTCGGCGGGCTGGGTCTGGGCCTCTGGATTACCCGGCAGATCATCGAAGCCCACGGTGGGCGCATCACCGTGGGGGAGACCCCGGGCGGGGGTGCCACCTTCAAGGTCGAGCTTCCCCTGGCCCGGTGACGGAACGACGGCGCTACAGGTTGCCGGTCATCTTCTCCGGGCGCACCCACTGGTCGAACTGCTCGGCGGTGAGCAGGCCCAGCTCCACCGCGGCCTCCTTGAGCGTCTTGCCCTCCTTGTGCGCCTTCTTGGCGATCTTCGCCGCGTTGTCGTAGCCGATGTGCGGGTTGAGCGCGGTGACGAGCATCAGCGAGCGCTCCAGGTTCTCCTTCAAGCGCCCCAGGTTCGGCTCGATTCCCACCGCGGCGTGGAGCCGGAAGCTGCGCATGCCATCCGCCAGCAGCCGGCAGCTCTGCAGGAAGTTGTGGATGATCAGCGGCTTGAAGACGTTCAGCTCGAAGTTGCCGGACGCGCCGCCCAGGGAGATGGCCACGTCGTTGCCCATCACCTGCGCGCACAGCATGGTGAGCGCCTCGGACTGCGTGGGGTTCACCTTGCCCGGCATGATGGAGCTGCCCGGCTCGTTCTCGGGGAGGGAGAGCTCCCCGATGCCCGAGCGCGGCCCCGACGCCAGCCAGCGCACGTCGTTGGCGATCTTGAAGAGCGCGGCCGCCAGCCCCTTGAGCGCACCGTGGGCGTGCACCAGCGCGTCATTGGCCGCGAGCGCCTCGAACTTGTTGGGCGCGGTGACGAAGGGATGGCCCGTGAGGCGGGCGAGCTCCTGGGCCACGCGCTCGGCGAAGCCCTTGGGCGCGTTGAGGCCCGTGCCCACCGCGGTGCCTCCGAGCGCCAGCTCGGACAGGTGCGGCAGGGAGAAGCTCGAGGTGCTTGCGCGCATGCTCGAGCTGCGCCACGTAGCCGCTGAACTCCTGGCCCAACGTCAGGGGCGTGGCGTCCTGCAGGTGCGTGCGGCCAATCTTCACGATGTCCCGGAACTTCTCCGAGCGCTCGGCGAGCACGTCGCGCAGCGCCAGCAGCTCGGGCAGGACGTTGCGCACCACGGCCTCGGCCGCGGCCACGCTCATGGCGGTGGGGAAGACGTCGTTGGAGCTCTGGCCCTTGTTGACGTCGTCGTTGGGGTGCACCTTGCGCCCCTCGCCGCGCTCGCCGCCCAGCAGCTCCGAGGCGCGGTTGGCCAGCACCTCGTTGACGTTCATGTTCGTCTGGGTGCCGCTGCCCGTCTGCCACACCAGCAGCGGGAACTCCTCGTCATGCTGGCCGTCGAGCACCTCGTTGGCGGCCTTCACGATGGCCTCGCCCTTCTCCCCGGGCAGGGTGCCATTCTCCATGTTGACGAGGGCCGCCGCCTTCTTCACCAGCACCAGGGCGTGGATGAGGGCCGGCGGCATGCGCTCGGTGGAGATGGCGAAGTTGTGCCGGCTGCGCTGCGTCTGCGCGCCCCACAGGCGATCGGCTGGGACCTCGATGGGACCGAACGTGTCCTTCTCGATGCGGACGTTCTGGTTGCTCACGTGGCTGCCTCCTCGAAGGGAGCCGGTGCGATAACAGCATCCGCCCCTCGGTGGGACGAGGCCCTGGCCCGGATTCTGGAATCGGACACTCCGTCGCACCGTCCCGCTCACTGGAAGTGCGATTGACGCGGGAGGGCCGTGGAGGCATCTGCTGGAGGCATGTCCGAAAACACCCCCGCCCGCCCGGTGGACGTCTCCGAGCGGGTGACCCTGCTGGACGTGCTGCGAGGCTTCGCGCTGTGCGGCGTCTTCGTCTCCAACAGCTTCATGTGGTTCAGCGGCCGCGTCCTCCTGCCGCGCGAGCAGGCCCGGGCCCTGGCCGCCCCGCCGCTCGAGACCGTCGTCACCTCCCTCTACAACTTCTTCGTGAACCAGAAGTTCGTCACCCTCTTCGCCTTCCTCTTCGGGCTGGGCTTCTCCATCCAGCTCGCACGCGCCGGGGCCCGGGGGGTGTCCGTCGTCCCGGTGTACTCGCGGCGGCTGCTGGTGCTGCTGGGCATCGGCCTGACGCACATGTTCGCGATCTGGGTGGGGGACGTCCTCTCCACCTACGCGCTGGTGGGCTTCGCGCTGCTGCTCTTCCACCGGTGCTCGGACCGGACGGTGCTGGTGTGGGTGCTGGTGCTGATGGTGGGGGTACCGCTGCTGGTGCCCGCCCTCCAGCACTTCGGCCCCATCCTGCTGCACGGCGCCCAGGCGGCGGCCGAGGCGGCGAAGGCCAGTGATGCCCAGGAGGCCCAGGCACGGGCGCGGCTCCTGGCGGGGCTCTCCAGCGGCTCCTTCTGGACGACCCAGGAGGCCAACGCACGCTACGTCACGTTCATGCTCCCGCAGACCAAACGGCTGCTCTGGATGAGCGTCATCCTGGGCCGATTCCTGCTGGGCCTGCTCGCGGGGCGGCACCTGCTGCTGCAGGACGTGGAGCGCCACCGCCCCACGCACCGCCGGCTGCTCGTCTGGGGGCTGGTGCTGGGCCTGCTGGGCAACGGCACGTGGCTGGTGGTGCAACGCCTGCGCCTCGCGGGGCTGGTGGACCCGGCGAAGGACTCCTGGATGGTCGTCCTGTCCGCCATCCAGGAGCTGGGCTACCTGGGCCTGGCCGCGGTGTACGTGGCCGCCTTCGCCCTGCTCTTCCAGCGCGAGCGGTGGCGCAGGGTGATGCAGGTGCTGGCCCCGGTGGGCCGCATGGCGCTCACCCACTACCTGCTGCAGTCCGTGGTGAGCCTCTGCGTCTATGACGGCTGGGGACTGGGCCTCATCGGCAAGCTGCCGCCGTCGCGCGTCGTGGCGCTCTCGCTGGCCATCTTCGCGCTCCAGGTGCCCCTCAGCCATTGGTGGCTGTCGCGCTTCCGCTTCGGCCCTGCCGAGTGGCTGTGGCGCTCGCTCACCTACGGCCGGGCGCAGCCCATGCGCCTGCTGCCCAGGAGTGCGGCAGAGCCGGCGGCGAGCTGATGGCTTGCGGCGGCACGAGGCCCCACGCAGGATTCAGCGCGTGGACACTCCCACCGGCACCATCCGCGCATTGCTGCTTGCCCAGGAGCGGGGAACCCCCATGAAGCGTGTCCCCGAGGCCCAGGCCCTGGAGGGCCGTGGCTTCGTGGGGGACCGCCATGGGAAGAAGAAGCCGAACGGCAAGCGGCAGCTCCTGCTGCTGGACGAGGCCTCCCATGGCGCGCTGCGGCTCGGGCCAGGAGAGCTGAAGGAGAACGTGGTCATCTCCGGAGTGCCACTGGAGTCCCTGCCACCGGGGCAGCGCCTGGCCCTGGGCACCGAGGTGGTGGTGGAGCTGACCGAGCCCTGCGTACCCTGCTCGAAGCTCGAGCGGCTCCGCCCGGGCCTGCTCAAGGAGTCGTGGGGCCAGCGGGGCCAACTGGCCCGGGTGCTGCGCGGAGGCACGGTGCGCGAGGGGGACGGTGTGCGCCTGCTCGACGTCAACCCGGACGTGCCCCGCCCCATCCGTCCCAAGCTGCCCTGATCAGCGCTCCCAGAGCGCGCCCAGCTCCAGGGCCAGCGCCTCGAAGGGCTCCACGTGCACCGTCACCGTTCCGGCGTGCGTGCCCAACAGCGACCAGCGGCCGCTCTCCAGCCGGTAGACCTCCAGCGTCCGCAGCACGGGGTCCACGAGCCAGAAGTGCTTCACGCCCTCGCGCGCATACACCGCCATCTTCCGCGTCCGGTCGAGCGTGGCTGTGGAGGGAGAGAGCACCTCACAAGTCCAGTCCGGAGCCAGCAAGAGGCCTACCGTGGGCGGTATCTCCGGCATCCGCTCCCGGCGCCAGCCGGCCAGATCGGGCACCAGCACGTCCTCTCCCAGGTGCAGCTCCGGCTCGTCCAGGATGACCCAGCCACCAGGCCCGCCCCGCCCCCGGTCGAACGGCCCCGCGAGCTCTCCTCCAAGCCGCGAAGCCGCCCGGGTGTGCGGCAAGGCGGGCCTCGGGCTCACATACAGCTCGCCCCCAACAATCTCACCTACGACGTTGGATGGGAGCTTCTCCAGCTCCGCGTACAGCACATCCCGGTGCGACCGCTCGCCACTCATACCCACAGGATGCAGTTCCACCTCGGCGGCCGCAAGCCGCTCTCCCCACTCCCCACCGGTTTCCGGATTCATGCGGCCAGGATGAACCTGACCTCTGACATCCTGTCGCGGCACGGGCAGGGGGAAGACCCTCACCCCCACCCTCTCCCAGAGGGAGAGGGGGCGCACACTTTCAGACCCGGCGCTCCATCCGGGGCTCCTCCACGGGGGTGTTCGCCACCCGGCCCACCCACCCCATCACCCGCTGCACCGGCGCCCGCCCCAGCGCCGACGCCGGCGTGAGCACCCACAGCAGCAGGTAGAACCCCAGCGCCGTCCCGCCCGTCACCACCAACGCGAGCACGAAGGCCACCCGCACCAGCGCCACGTCCAGGCTCAGCAGCCTCGCCAGCGCCGTGCACACCCCCGCCACCACCCGTCCCGGCCCGCCCCGGTGCATCGGCTCCGCTCCCCCCTGCCGCTCCCGGCAGTGCGGGCACTTCGAGGCATCCCCCCGGATGTCCATCCTGCACGCCACGCACTGCTTCGTCTCTTCCATGGCTCCGCTCCTCCTGGAGGCCCTTGCCTCACCGGCCTCATCCCTCCCTACGCGCCAGGTCCGCCCCCATTGCATCGCCCCTCACCCACTGTTTTCAGGTCAGTGAATTTACAAATTTAATCCCGGTCATGTTGACATCCTTACATAGCTGTCGACTTCTGAGCGTGAGGACTTCACACTTCCTCGGGACGGACACAGATTGGAGCCCGTTGGGGGCTTTTACAACGCACCCCGTCAAGGAGCTTTGCATGGACGCGGCCGTCCCCTCCTCGTCGTCGCCGCAACGTACTGAAGGGCATGAGACTCCAGGACAGGGGGTCAGCCTCCGGGGGCCCTGGCATGCGGATTACGCCGCTGTCCTGACGCCCGAAGCCCTGGAATTCGTGGCCAGGCTGGCGCGCACCTTCGGGGCCCGGCGCGAGGCCCTGCTGGAGCGGCGCAAGGCCGTGCAGGCCGCCTACGACCAGGGCGAGCGTCCCCACTTCCTCCCCGAGACGAAGGACATCCGGGAATCGGACTGGACGGTCGCTCCCCTGCCCCAGGACCTGCTCGACCGGCGCGTGGAGATCACCGGCCCGGTGGACCGGAAGATGATCATCAACGCGCTCAACTCGGGCGCCAACGTCTTCATGGCGGACTTCGAGGACGCCAACAGCCCCACCTGGGACAACGTGGTGCGCGGGCAGCTCAACCTGCGGGACGCGGTGCGCGGCACCATCAGCTACACCGCCGAGAACGGCAAGCACTACGCGCTGCACGAGAAGACGGCCGTGCTCCTGGCCCGGCCGCGCGGCTGGCACCTGCTGGAGCGCCACCTGGAGGTGGACGGCAAGCCGGTGTCCGCCTCGCTCTTCGACTTCGGCCTCTACTTCTTCCACAACGCGCGCGCCCTGCTGGAGAAGGGCAGCGGCCCCTACTTCTACCTGCCCAAGATGGAGAGCCACCTGGAGGCCCGGCTGTGGAACGACGTGTTCCACCAGGCCCAGAGCGAGCTGGGCATCGCCCGCGGCTCCATCAAGGCCACCGTCCTCATCGAGACGCTGCCCGCCGCCTTCGAGATGGATGAAATCCTCTACGAGCTGCGCGAGCACTCGGCGGGGCTCAACTGCGGCCGCTGGGACTACATCTTCAGCTTCATCAAGAAGCTCCAGGCCGACCCGAAGTTCGTCCTGCCCGACCGCGGGCAGGTGACGATGGACAAGGCCTTCCTGCACAACTACTCGCTGCGTCTCATCCAGGTGTGCCACCGCCGCAACGTGCACGCCATGGGCGGCATGGCGGCCTTCATCCCCATCAAGGGAGACCCGGCCGCCAACGACGCGGTGATGGCCAAGGTGCGCGCGGACAAGGAGCGCGAGGTGCGCGACGGCCACGACGGCACCTGGGTGGCCCACCCGGGCCTCATCCCGGTGGCCCGCGCCATCTTCGACCAGCACATGCCCGGGCCCAACCAGCTCACCCGGCAGCGCCCCGACGTGCGCATCTCCGAGGCGGACCTCATCGCCATGCCCGAGGGCACGCGCACCGAGGAGGGCCTGCGCCACAACATCCGCGTGGGCGTGCAGTACATGGCCGCCTGGCTCGGGGGCCTGGGCTGCGTGCCGCTCTACAACCTCATGGAGGACGCGGCCACCGCGGAAATCTCGCGCGCCCAGGTGTGGCAGTGGATCCACCACCGCGTGCCGCTCGCCGACGGCAAGCCCGTCACCGTGGAGCGCTTCCGCCAGGTGCTCGCCGAGGAGATGAAGAAGGTGGAGGCCGAGGGCGCCAACGAGCGCTACGGCGCCGACCGCATGAAAGAGGCGCGCGAGCTCTTCGAGAAGCTCTCCACCGCACCGCGGTTCGAGGACTTCCTCACCCTGCCCGCCTACGAAGCACTGATGTCGCACGGCTGAGCGGCCGTGCCCGCGCGACACGAGGTCCCTTTCGCTTTCAGACCCTGATTCATATCTCTGGTTCGAGGAGCCGAACATGTACGACGCCGTGACGACCACGAATGACGCCTCGCCCCACGCCAAGCTGCACTCCCAGCGTTTCGAGGGCATCACCCGCAACTACTCGGAGGCGGATGTCGAGAAGCTGCGCGGCTCCATCCGCATCAGCTACACGCTGGCCGAGATGGGCTCCAAGCGGCTGTGGGAGCTGCTGCACACCAAGGACTATGTCCACGCGCTCGGCGCCCTCACCGGCAACCAGGCCGTGCAGATGGTGCGCGCGGGCCTCGAGGCCATCTACCTC
This sequence comes from Archangium gephyra, assembly GCF_049060025.1. GTDB lineage: Bacteria > Myxococcota > Myxococcia > Myxococcales > Myxococcaceae > Archangium > Archangium gephyra_A. The sequence continues at coordinate 8,416,610 of NZ_JBMEQQ010000002.1, read as the reverse complement.
TCCGGTTGGCAGGTCGCCGCCGACGCCAACACCGCCGGGCAGATGTACCCGGACCAGAGCCTCTATCCGGTGGACAGCGTCCCCAACGTGGTGCGCCGCATCAACGCCTCCCTGCGCCGCGCGGATCAGATCGACCACGCCGAGGGCAAGCGCGACCGCTACTGGTTCGCCCCCATCATGGCGGACGCGGAGGCCGGCTTCGGCGGCCCGCTCAACGCCTACGAGCTGATGAAGTCCATGATCGAGGCCGGCGCCGCGGGCGTGCACTTCGAGGACCAGCTCGCCAGCGAGAAGAAGTGCGGCCACATGGGCGGCAAGGTGCTGGTGCCCACCAACAACTTCATCCGTACGCTGACGGCCGCGCGTCTGGCCGCGGACGTCATGGGCGTGCCCACCCTGCTGGTGGCCCGCACCGACGCCGACAGCGCCAAGCTGCTCATGAGCGACGCGGACGAGTACGACCACGCCTTCATCGACCGCAAGGCGGGCCGCTCGGCCGAGGGCTTCTACCGCATCAAGGGCGGCCTGGAGTGCGCCATCGCCCGCGGCCTGGCCTACGCGCCCTACGCGGACCTCGTCTGGTGCGAGACCAGCACCCCGGACCTCGACCAGGCCAAGAAGTTCGCCGAGGGCATCCGCAAGAAGTTCCCCAACAAGCTGCTGGCCTACAACTGCTCGCCCTCGTTCAACTGGAAGAAGAACCTGGACGACAAGACCATCGCCAAGTTCCAGCGTGCAGCTCGGCGCCATGGGCTACAAGTTCCAGTTCGTCACCCTCGCCGGCTTCCACGCGCTCAACTACTCGATGTACGAGCTGGCCCGGACCTACAAGGACCGCGGCATGGCGGCCTACTCGGAGATGCAGCAGAAGGAGTTCGCCTCCGAGAAGGACGGCTACACCGCCACCCGCCACCAGCGCGAGGTGGGTACCGGCTACTTCGACAAGGTCGCCGAGGTCATCTCCGGCGGCTGCTCCAGCACCCTGGCCCTCAACGACTCCACCGAGGCCCACCAGTTCTGACACGGTGCGGGGTTCAACCCGGGTGAGCGGATACCCTCACCCCGTCCCTCTCCCGGTGGGCGAGGGGAAATTGGCCACGGCTCCCATTCCGGGGGCCGTGGTCTCTGTTTTCGTGGACCCGAGCTCCACCACCCTCGCTCCCTCGGCCTCGAAGCACTCGCGCATCCACGGGTGGCAGGTGAAGGCGATGACCTGGTGGTGCTCGGACAAGCGCGACAGCAGCTTCAACGTACCTCGCGTCCGCTCCAGGTCGAAGTTCACCAGGATGTCGTCCACGATGAGCGGCAGCGCTCCTCGCGTCTCCCCGAAGTCCTGGATGACCGCCAGCCGGAACGCCAGGTAGAGCTGCTCCCGCGTGCCTCGCGAGAGCTGCTCCGCGCTCCAGTCCCTCCGTGCATCGCTCACCCGGAGGCTCGCGCTTGCCTCCCGCGGGCAGGAACACCCGCCGGTACCGGCCCGCCGTGAGCGCCGCGAAGTGCTCCGAGGCCAGTTGGATGACCCGAGGCTGCTGCTCCTCCTCGAAGCGCCTCCTCGCCCGCGCCAGCAGCGCCAGCGCCAGCCGATCCGTCGCGTACCGCGCCGCCAGCTCCGCCGCCCTCGCCCTCAGCCGCTCCTCCTCGATGCGCAGCGCCGCCACCTCCTCGTCCTTCTCCCAGCGCTCGAGCTGGCTCCGCGTGGAGCCGTATTCGGTGTGCAGCACCTTGAGCTGCCCGGCGCACGCGGGCTCCTGCATCCGCAGTTGCGCCAGCTTCTCCTTCAGCCGCTCCTCGCCGCCCACCTCCAGGATGGCCTCGCGCGCCGCGGGCTCCTCCAGCCCCGTGGCGGCCTCGATGCGCCAGGTCAGCTCGCGCACGCGCCCGGTGAGTGTCTCGAAGCGCTCCGCCTGCCGCGCCCGCTGGCGGAAGGTCTCCTCGGTGGTGCAGCCGCCCCGCGCCAGCAGCGCCGCCAGGGCCTGCTCCTCGGACTCCCGGAGCCGTGAGAACCGCGCCCTGTCCCCGGCCCACTCGTCCATGCGCGCTCGCAGGGTCCGTGCTTCCGCGTCCCGGGTCTTCAGCTCCTCCAGCGCCGAGCCCACCCGGGCCGCCACCGCCTCCACCGGCCCCGCCGCGAGCCCCGCCTCCCGGGCCTCCTCCAGCAACCGCGAGACGGCCGCTTCACAGGTGGCCTCGTCCGCGGCCAGGGCCCGCTCGTCCGCGCCCAGGTCCGCCAGCCGCTGCCGCTGCTCGGCCACGTCACGCCACAGCGCCAACGCGCGCTGCGGAGAGAGCCTCCGGGGAAAGCCCCGCGCCTCCAACAGCGCGGCCAGCTCCGCCCGGAGCGTCCGCACCTGCATGTCCGCCCGGCGTCCCGCCAGCTCCGCCGCCTGCGCCTCGCGCACCACGCCGTCCCGCTCCGCCTCGCGGGCCTCGCGCTCGCGCCCGAGGTGCTCCACACGCTCGGCCTGCCGCAGCGCCTCCGCCAGTGCCGCGTCCGCCCCGGCGAGCCCGGCCGTGGACGCCTCGGGAGTCACGCCCGCCTCACTCGTGGCCGCCGTCAGTTCCCGCTCCAGCCCCAGCAGCCGTCCCGTCAGGGTGTCCAGCGCCGACTGCAGCCGGGCCAGCTCCTGCGCTCGCTGCCGCTGGCGCGCGGTGTGGGCCTCCACGTTCCCCTGGTGGCTCCTCACCGAGCGCACGTAGCCGAGCACCAGCGGCACGATGAGCAGCAACGCGCCCAGCAGGGCCACGGCGCCCTCCTTCGCTCCCGCGTGGAGCGCCAGCGCCCCCACCCACACCACCGCCACACCCGCGCCGAGCAGCACCAGCCAGGGCGCGGGGGCCGCTCCGGGCTCCGGCTCGGCCTGGGCGCGCAGGGACTGGAGCCGCTGTTGCTGCTCGGCCCGCTGCGCCGCGACCTGGTCCCGCTCCACGCGCAGCAGCCTCGAACGGCTCAGCGCCGCCTGCCGCTGGCGCAGCTCCGCCGCCGACACGTCCGGGAGCTTCGTCCGCTCCGCCTGGAGCCTCGCCAGCGAGGCCTCGATGCGCTCCCGCTCCACGCGCGCCCGCCCGAGCGCCACCTCCGCCTCGCGCCGCTCCGCCTCCGCCTTCGCCAGCCGGTCCGCCAGGGACTCCAGCGTGCCTCGTGCCGCCGCGCCCAGCTCCAGCGCCAGCAGGCCCGCGGCGTCCACCGCCAACCCCAGTCCCCCCAACGCCTGTGCCACCTCGCGGCGCCTCGCCTCGAGCGCCGCGCGGCGGCCCGGCAACGCGCGCAGCAGCTCCGCCCTCGCGGTGAAGGCCCCCAGCGCCAGGCGCAGCCCCTCCTCCCGCTCCCGCACCGCCGACGCCACCGACAGCCGGGCCAGCTCGGCTCCGCCCGAGGACAACAGCTCCTCCACCCGGGACTGCTCGGCCCGGGCCTTCGTCAGTCTCTGGAGCAATTCCTCCAGCCGCGCCTCCCCTCCCGGCGGGAAGGCCGACAGGTCCGGCAGCACGGCCAGCTCCGTCCTCAGCCTCGTCAGCTCCCCCAGCTCTCCGAGCGCCGCCTCCAGCCGGGACAGCCGCCCCAGCTCCCGCGCAATCTGCTCCTGGCGGGCCGTCGCCTCCTCCTGCTGCCGCCCCAGGGAGGCCAGACGCTCGCGCTCCTGGAAGTACTGCTCCGGCCGGTCCTTCAGCGCGTCCAGCTTCCCCCGCACCTCCTCCAACTGCCGGAGGACCTGGTTGAGCTCGGGGTTCTTCCCGCTCACCTTGAAGAGCTCTCCGGCGCGCTTCTCCAGGTGCTTCTCCACCTCCGGCAGCCTGCGCGCGCCCCGCAGTCCGGCGGCGAAGAGCGCCCGGGAGACACCATCCTCCTCCACGAGCTGCTCGAAGCTGGAGAGCTCGTCCAGGCTGAAGGCGAACACCTCGCAGAACAGCTCGCGCGACACGTGCGCCAGCGCCTCGTCCAGCCGCGAGGCGGGCAGCTCGTGCCCCTCCGGGCTGAACACCGTCACCGCCGCCTTCCCCTTCCTGTCCGCCACCCGGCGCACCACCAGCGGGCCCGCCCCCGAGCTCACGCACAGCTCGCCCCCGAAGGCTCCCGCCTCCGGCTCGTACCGGGACTCCGCGCGGCCCCGCTTCTCGAAGCCGAACAACATGCCGCGGAGGAACGCGAGCAGCGTGCTCTTGCCCGCCTCGTTCGGCCCGTACAGCAGGTTGAGCCCCGGCCCCAGCTCCAGCTCATAGCCGGAGAAGTGGCCGAAGCCGTGCACCTTCAACACGTCGATGCGCAGGGCCCCACTCACGACGCGTCCTCCTCGTGCAACTGCTCCACCACCTGCCATCCCGCCTGCTCCACCAGCTCCGGCCGGGGCGTCTCCAGGGCATCCACGCCCAGCCGCCGCAACCGCTGGCCGAGCGCGCGCAGCTCCGCGTCCTCCGCCCACAGGGCCTTCAGCATCTCCGGGTCCGCCACCAGCGCCTCGGCCTCGGCCAGCAGCGTCCCGGAGAAGCCGCCTGACAGGCGCACCGTCTCGAGGTCCAGCTCGGGCCGGCTCGCGTCGCGCAGGGACTCCAGCAGCACCGGCGGGTGGCGCAGGGCGAGCTGCTCGCGCAGGTCCGCCTCCAACTGGCCGAGTGCCTCCGGCCGGGACAGCTCGCGGTGCAGCGGCCCCCGGCCCGTGAGCGTGAGGCGCACCGCGTGGCCCTCCAGCTCGTCCGGACAGCTCGCGTCCACCCGCTCCGTCACCGCGGCCACCAGCCCATCCAACGAGCCGAGCCCCGTGAGCCCCACCTCCAGCCGGTGCCAGCGCACCCGGTCCACCGGGACGAAGCGGCGCCGCGTCCTCCCCTCCTCCACCTCCACCAGCATGCAGCCGCGCTCGCCCGGCTCGTTCACGTGCCGCCCCTGCGGGTTGCCCGGGTACACGGCCACCGCGCCCCCCGCGAGCGTGTACTCGGCCCGCGTGTGCACGTGGCCCAGCGCCCAGTAGTCCAGGCCCCGCGCGCCCAGCTCCTCCACGGTGCAGGGCGCGTAGTTGGCGTGCCCCTCCACTCCGCCCAGGTTCGCGTGCAGCAGTCCCACCGTGAAGTCCGGCGCCGTGCGGCGGAAGCGCGCCGACAGGTTCTCGCGCATCTCCGCCTCCGGATAGGAGACGCCCTGCACCCGGCACAGCACCCGCCCCTCGCGGCGCACCTCCACCTCCTCCCAGTCCGCGCCGAACACCTTCACCGAGTCCGGCAGCCCGAGCGCGCCCGTGTCCCCGCTCAGCGGATCATGGTTGCCGTGCACGATGAAGGTCTGGATGCCGGCCACGTCCAGCCGATCCAGCTCGCGCCGCAGCGCCAGCCGCGCACGCACCGAGCGATCCTTCGCATCGAAGAGGTCTCCCGCCAGCAGCAGGAAGGCCACGTGCTCGCGCAGGCACACGTCCACGATGCGCGAGAAGGCCCGGAAGGTGGCCTGCTGGAAGGTGCCCGTCAGTCCCGAGCCGGCGGGCACGCCGCGGAAGGGAGTATCCAGGTGCAGATCGGCGGCATGGACGAACTTGAAGCGCATCGCGGCTGGCACAGTAGCCGCCCTGGAAGCGCGCACCAGAAACCCGAGTTCCCGGCTCGGCCAGGATTTCCGAGGAGGGTTTTCACGAGTTCACCCGGCTGTCACGTCCCCGAGACGCACGGGCCGTGGGCCCGCGGGCCGGCAACTTGCGACGAAGTGTCAGCCAGTGGAAGGCTTCGCGCGCTTTCCTCATCCGCCCCCGGAGTATCGATGACCCCCATCTCTTCCTGGTCGAGCCGGCTCGTCCTGGCCCTGCTCGCGCTTCAGCTCGCGAGCGCGTGTGACCCGACTCCCCCACCGCCGCCTCCGCCGCCCGCGGATACGACGCCGCCGTCGACGCGTGCCACCCCGCAGGGTGGAACCTTCAAGGAGAACGTCTCCGTGACGCTGCTGTGCGAGGACGGCACGGGCAGCGGCTGCGACGCCACGTACTACACCACCGACGGATCCACGCCCTCGGCGAGCTCGCCGCGCTATTCGGCGCCGGTGGTCCTCACCCAGAACACCACGCTGAAGTTCTTTTCCACGGACCAGGCGGGCAACGCGGAGAGCGCCCAGAGCCTGACCTTCGTGGTGGACACGACGGCGCCCACCACCACCGCCACCCCGGCGGGCAGCATCTACAACGCCGATCAGAGCGTCGTACTCACGTGCGATGACGGCACCGGCACCGGCTGTGCGGCCACCCACTACACCACCGATGGCTCCGAGCCCACCACGGGCTCGCCGCGCTACACCGAGGCCCTCTCCATCACCGCCAACACCACGCTGAAGTACTTCTCCGTGGACACCGCCGGCAATGCGGAGACCGTCAATACCTCGACGTACGTCATCGACACGGTGGCGCCCACGACCACGGCCACCCCGGCGGCGGGGACGTACGGCGAGGCCCAGAGCGTGACGCTGGCCTGCGACGACGGCTCGGGCACCGGCTGCGCGGCCACCCACTACACCACCGACGGCTCCGAGCCCACCACGAGCTCGCCGAGCTACAGCGCGCCCCTCTCCATCGCCGCCAACACCACGCTGAAGTTCTTCTCCGTGGACATGGCCGGCAACGCCGAGGCGGTGCGCACCGCGGCGTATGTCATCGACACGGTGGCGCCCATGACCACGGCCACTCCGGCGGCGGGGACGTATGACGAGGCCCAGAGCGTGACGCTGGCCTGCAACGACGGCGCGGGCACCGGCTGCGCGGCCACCCACTACACCCTCGACGGCTCCGAGCCCACCACGGGCTCGCCGCGCTACAGCGCGCCCCTCTCCATCGCCGCCAGCGCCACGCTGAAGTTCTTCTCCGTGGACATGGCCGGCAACCCCGAGTCCGTGAAGACGGCGGACTACGTCATCAACACGTCGATTCCCACGGTGTCCGCCTCGCCCGCGGGCGGCCTGTACCGCGCCGCGCAGAGCGTCACCCTCACCTGCAACCCGGGCGCTACCGGCGGCACCTGCGTCGCCATCTACTACACCACCGATGGGAGCACGCCCTCCACGAGCTCGGCCACGTACTCCACGCCCATCCCCGTGACCGTCACCACCACGATCAAGTTCTTCGCGGAGAACTCGGTGGGCAACTCGAGCACCCTCCACACCGAGACCTACCGGATCGACGAGGTGGCGCCCACGACGACGGCCATCCCCTTGGGCCGCTCCTACAAGGACGCGCAGTCCGTCACGCTGATGTGCGAGGACGCCTCGGGCAGCGGCTGCACCGCCACGTACTACACGCTGGATGGCAGCACGCCCACGCGCTCCTCCAGCACGTACTCCACCCCGCTCTCCATCACCGCCAACACCACGCTGAAGTTCTTCTCCGTGGACGCGGCGGGCAATGAGGAGACCGTGCGGAGCGAGTCGTACGTCATCGACGCGGTGAAGCCCACGGTCGCCGCGGCCCCCGCGGGCGGCTTCTACAACAGCGCGCGTGACGTCACCCTCACCTGCACCGACAACGCCTCGGGCAGCGGGTGCGACGCCATCCACTACACCACCGATGGCAGCACGCCGGACACGAGCTCGGCCACGTACTCCGCGCCGATCACCATCTCCGCCGACACCACGCTCAAGTTCATGGCGGTGGACACGGTCGGCAACGTGAGCACCGTGCAGACGGAGGTGTACACCTTCGACACGGAGGCGCCCGCCACCACCGCCACCCCGGCGGGCGGCACGTACCGCACCCGGCAGAACATCACCCTGGCCTGCGCCGACACCGGCGCCAGCGGGTGCGCGGCCACGTACTACACGCTCGACGGCAGCACGCCGACCACGGGCTCGACGCGCTACACCGCCGCCATCTCCCTCTCCGCCGACACCACGCTGAAGTTCTTCTCCGTGGACACGGCCGGCAACGCGGAGGCCGCGCGGACCGAGACGTACGTCATCGACCTCGACCTCACGGCGCCCACCACCACCGCCACCCCGGCGGGCGGGCTGTACACCTCCGTGCAGAGCGTCACCCTGGCCTGCGCCGATGACGCCCGCGGCGTCGGGTGCGATGCCACGTACTACACCCTCAACGGCAGCACGCCCACCACGGGCTCGACGCGCTACACCGGCACCGCCATCTCCCTCACCGCCAACACCACGCTGAAGTTCTTCTCCGTGGACAAGGTCAACAACGCGGAGAGCGTGCGGACCGAGACGTACACCATCGCCACCCCGGCCAACGTCTCGGCGCAGATTGCCACCATCCGCTCCAGGGCGAACGGGGCCATCAGCGAGTTCATCGACTACGCGCTCGTCACCTACACGAAGCCGAACACGGGTGCCACGACGGGTACCAGTTCCGACCCGGCGGGCTTCTTCCTCCAGTCGGAGAAGAACGGTCCGGCGATCTTCGTCGCGGTGGACCCCACCACGCTCAGCCCGGCTCCCAAGGTGGGTGACCGCGTGCGCCTCCGCGCCACCGAGAAGGGGACGTCGAGCGGCCTGGTGCGCATCACCAAGCTCGACACCGCCAGCTTCACCGTGCACAGCAGTGGGGAGTCGGTGGAGTTCCTCGTCAACGACGTGAGCAGCATCGACCTCGCGGCAGCAGTGGCCGATTACGAGAGCGAACTCATCACCCTCAGTGGCACGGTGGCCAACGACTTCACCGCGGCTGGCACGGGCCACGTCGGAGCGAACGTGGTGACCCTGGGCAATCCCGACATCAACACCAACCTCCGGCTGCGCCTGACGACCGCGGTGCAGAGCGCGTCCGAGGTGGCGCAGGGCTGCTCCGTCACCGTGACCGCGCCGCTGTGGCGGTTCACCGCGCAAGCCCAGCCCTCCGCCTGGGCGCCCGGCGACCTCGACGTCCTGTCGTGCCCGGGCCCCAAGGTGACGAGCGCCTCGGCGGCCAGCAGCACCAGCGTGACGGTGAGCTTCGACCGGACGATCGACCCGGCCAGCGTGCTCGCCAACGGCAGCCAGTTCACCTTCGACAACGGCCTAGTGGCCTCGGCCGCCACCGTTTCGGGCCGCCAGGTCCAGCTCACCACCTCCACGCAGGCGGCGGGCACGGCCTACGCGGTGACGGTGGCCTCCAGCGTGAAGGACTCCCTGGGTAGCGGCGTCCAGCCGACGGCCAACACCGCCACCTTCACCGGGTTCGTCACGCCCGCCGTGCTGATGCTCACCGAGATCGCCCCCGGCCTCGGCGGCGGTAAGGATCTGGTGGAGCTATTCGTGGTGAAGGGAGGGAGCGTGAACGGCTTCACCCTGATGCAGGGCGCGAGCACCACCCTGGCCACCTTCCCGAGTGTCGTGGTGGCCGCCGGTGACGTCATCGTCGTCCACCTCAGGCCCGCCACGGCGCCCGCCGACGCGCCCACCTCCGAGACCACCAGCAAGACCGAGCACCCCGAAAGCGCCTACAGCGGCTACTACGACAGCGCCTGGGACTTCCTCGGGACCACCGCCGAGATTGGTTACTCCCAGCGCGTGATCCGCGTGCGCGATGCCGCGGGTGCCACTCAGGATGGCGCGGCCTTCTTCCGGTCGGGCGGTACCCCTCCCGCTGACTTCCTCCCGCAGCTCCAGTCCCTCCAGGATGAGGGGCAGTGGTTGCCGGCCAACTGCGGTGGCGTCCCCTGCTCGGGCACCACGACCCCCACCGCGGCGGAGGTCTCCGTCGACTGGAACGGGACGTCGACCACCGATCGGTCCACCACGGTCCGCCGCGTCCTCGCGACGGACAACAACCTGGCCAGTGACTGGGCAGTGGGCGCCTCTTCGTTCGGGTTTCCCAACCCGTAGTCCGTAGGACCTCCGTGGGAGGGGCCGGTCACTCCGGCTCCTCCCTCGTTCCAGGGGAAGACCCTCACCCCAGCCCTCTCCCAGAGGGAGAGGGAGCAGGCCGCTGATACGGTGGGAGCAACATGACGCTCTCGGTCCTCCCCGTTTCCCCCGCGGAGCATCCGCTCCTGCGCCATCTGTACCCGCTGTACCTGCATGACCTGAGCGAGTTCGGCGACGGCTACTCGCTGGATGCCGAGGGCCTCTGGCAGCCCGACTACCTGCCCCACTGGCTCTCGGGGAAGGAGGGCTTCCACCCGATGCTCTTCCGGCTCGACGGCCGGCCCGTGGGCTTCGCCCTGGTGGGACAAGCGCCCTTCCCGTTCATGACCCCCGGGCGCGACTTCCGGCTGAGCGAGTTCTTCGTGCTCCGTGGCGAGCGCCGGCACGGCATGGGACGCAAGGCCGCGTTCACGCTCTTCGATCGGTTCCCCGGCACGTGGGAGCTGTCGCAGCTCCCCGCCAACCAGGGCGCCACCGCCTTTTGGCGGCGCGTGATTGGCGAGTACATGGATGGCGCGTTCGAGGACACCACGCTGGACGGGGACCCGGCCCAGGTGTTCGACGGCCGGAAGCGGGCACGGTTTCAAGGCTGAAGGTGATGCATGTCCGCTGGGACGATGTGGAAGTGCGCGGCCCTCCTGCTGAGTACCGCGGTGTTGGCCACTGGCTGCGCCACGGTGGCTCCGATGTCCGGCCGTGGTGCGGCCCTGGGCTACAGCCGGAGCGAGCGCGTACCGGGCACGCAGGTGGCCATGCTGAGCCCGGCCAGCATGGCCGCGCACACGGTGACCGGTGGCACCGAGCAGGTAGACGCCTTCGAGCAATTGCTGACGTACGCGGGCCTGGACGATCTCAACGATCTGCCTCCGCGAGGCGCTGCCTTCACGCCCCAGCAGGCGGCCCAGGTGTTGGCGGTGCTGCTGCGCAAACCCGTAACGCTGGCCTCTTTTCCGCCACGCATGGCCGTGGGCCACCTGCTGCGCGAAGTGCTGGAGAGCGGGGAAGTCTCCCGCGAGGAACTACTGCGCCGGGTGGAGCGATTCAACATCGTGGCCGTGCTGCGGCCGGATGGATACCTCGCCTGGACGCGCAACGGGCGCACGCAGCAGAAGGTGGGCCGGGTGGAGTGGAAGGACGAAGCCTTCCGCGCGGGCCCCTTCGAGTTGGGCCACTTCTACACCAGCATCGGCTGGGTATTCCGGCCCACGGACGGGCGGCTGCGGCCCATGATGCAAGGGCCTCCGCTGGCGGAGGTGTATGACGACGCGGATTACATCGGCCGCACGTTGGACGGGGCGGAAGAAGCCTTCGTCGAGCTGTACCACGCCACGGGCCAGTTGCTGACGCGCCCGCTGGACAGCCTCGCGGCGTTGCAACACCTGCCGGCGGGAGTGGCCGCCTTGATCGCCTCCTCGCCCGAGTACCTCGAGCGCTTGCGGTACATGACGCGCGGAGAGCAGGTGAAGACCCTCTCGAAGCTGACCACCAGCCTGCTCGTTACCTGGGGCGCCGCCAGCGGCACCACTCGCACGCTGACGGGAGCGTGGGCGGGCGCGGAGGCAACCGTGCCGGTGCTGTCCCTGTCAGCCGACGGACTGCTCGTCGTGGAGCGCATCGTGGTGCCAGTGGGCAGGGTGGCCACGGTGATGAGCGGTGGGCCAGGGACGGCCATCATCCTCCAGCGGGCCAATGCGGGCGGGCAGACGCCTTCGCCCGCCAATGGGCCGGGGCAGTGGGGACCGGCACAGGAATCCATGTCCGCCCGAGCCCGTGCCTACCAGGAGCAGATTTCAGGGCGCTCGGCGGACGAGGCCTACTGGGTCGGTGGCGTAGGCAGGAAGAGCGGAGGCGTGAGGTTCGACGGCTTCAAGGACGGCGTGTTGCTGGAGGCCAAGGGGCCTGGCTACGCCAACAAGTTCCTCGACGATTTGGACCCCAAGACCTGGTTCAAGAACTCTGGAGCAAGGGACCTTGTCAACCAAGCCAGGCGCCAGCTCAACGCCGCCTGGGGAACGGGTATCCCCATCCGGTGGCACATCGCGGAGGAGAAGACCGCCAAGGCCATCCAACTCTTGTTCAAGAACGAAAGAGTGGCCGGGATTGAAGTGGTCTATACCCCTCCGATGTAGGGAGCAGCGCGGCCCATGCCCAAGACGTTCCACAGAATCGACTCGTATTACGCAGGTGCCTATTGGGGACCACGGAAGGAGACGCCGGAGGAGTGCGCCCGGCGGGCGGAAGTCTTCCTGGCCGCCGTGGCGGATGTCGACCCATCCTTCTCCCGATGGTTCCAGCAGGGCAGGTCGCGCAAGGATGCACTGAAGCGCCCCATCGAGCCCACCCGCGCGGCGCTGGAGAAGCTCGTTCGCCGGGGCAAGGATCGGCAATTTGAAGAGCTCGGCTACTCAGTCTGGGCGTGGAACGGAGTGTGCGTCGACTACGACGACACCGGTTTCCACTTCACCTGTGGCGCCTATTCCAAAGCGGTGGGCAACGTCTGTGTGTGCAACCTGCCAACCCGAGGACCGAACGCGGAGCGGGTGCTGACCGTGCCCGTTCTCACCGGCCTCGTGCGGAGCATGGCCCTGGCCTGGGAGCCTGACTCCGCCATCGCGACCTCGACGATGCACCGGGACGCGGTGACACCCACTGGCATCGCGGGCACGTTCGCGGGTTGGATCATGTATTTCCCGCGCAGCCGGGGCACGGTGCCCCCTCTTCCCGCCCCCGTGCACATCGAGCCAGTCGCGGACAAGGGCACGCTCATCGTCCTCACCCCCGAGCGCCTCACTGCAGAGAACCCCGAGCATGTGGCGCTGTCCATGCGGGTGTGCGAGCTGTTGGTCCGAGCGGGGCTTCTCGAGACCACGGGGTGACTCAGCGCCTCGGCTGGCGCCTCGCGGCGATTCCGTTCGCCAGCGCCACCTGTTGTTTCCAGTGGCCATACAGCCGGCCCTGTGAGGCCAGCCGGTCCAGTTCCTTCCGCGTCTCCTCGTCCACCGAGCCCGGCGGGGCATCGCGGTACGGCGTCCCCGGCAGCGGCATGAACGTGTGCCCGTGCACCTTCGCCCCGAGCTCCGACAACCGCCGCATCAGCGCCAGCGTCGCCCTCACGTCCTCCGGCGCCTCGCCCGGCAGCCCGAGGATGAAATCCACGTTCGGCACGAAGCCCGCCTCCACCGCCAGGCTCGCCGCCCTCACCACCGTCTCCACGTCGTGCCCCCGGTGGCTCGCCTGCAGAATCCGCTCGCTCCCCGACTGGCCTCCGATGATGAGGTTGTCGTTGTCCACGTAGCGCTTCAGCAGCGCCAGCGCCTCGGGTGTCACGTGCTCCGGCCGCACCTCCGAGGGGAATGTCCCGTAGAACACCCGCCCCCCAGGGCTCATCGCCTCGCGCACCGCCGCCAACATCCGCTCGAGCGCCTCCAGGTTCACCGACTCGTCCGCCGTGCCGTACGACATCGACGTCGGCGTGATGAAGCGCACGTCCCGCTTGCCCGCCTCGCGCAGCACCCGCGTCCACCGCGCGATGTTCTCCACGCTCCGATGCCGGAACCGCGCCTTGTTCAGGAACGGCGTCTGGCAGAACCGGCACGCGTAGATGCAGCCCCGGGTGATCTCGATGGCCCCGAACATCCTGTGTCTCGCCGCGAAGGGCGGATACGTGTCCAGCAGCACGCCCTCCCCCCGCCCCTGCGACACCAGCTTCCCGTCCACCAGCCTCGACATTCCCCGCGTCTGCTTCGGCTCCTCGCCGCGCACCAGCCGGCCGAGCAACTCCAGCAGCACGGGCTCGCCCTCGCCCACCGCCACCAGATCGAAGCCCCCGCGCAAGGTCTGCTCCGTCTCCGCCGTGGCGTGCACCCCGCCCGCGATGCACAGCACCTCGCGGCCCTCCAGCCGCTCCCGCAGCCAGGCCAGTTCCTCCACCGCCCCGGGGAAGCTCGCCGAGTAGAACGACCACGCCACCACCACCCGGTACCCCGCGTCGTGGCACTCGCGCACCGCGGCCAGCAGCGACTCCCTGTCCCTCGGGAAACGCAGGGCCACGTCCTGCCCCACCGCGTCCGCTTCCACCGCCCCCGCCAGCACGGTGAGCGCGTACTTGCCCGGGTACTGGTAGCTCAGGACCAGCGCGACCTTGTTCTTCGACGCCATTTCCCCTGAAAACCCACACGGCCCCCCCTTGTCAATCGGGCCGTCCGCCCGCTCCGGGGGCATCCGGCCATACCAGCCTGCTCGAGCCGCCGGACGTGCTGGTGAACGCCGCGCCGCTAGGGGCCGACACCCTCCACGGCCAGCCGCAGCTCGCGGAACAGCCGCGCCAGGTCCCCGGGCCGGTAGTGCGCATTCAGTCCGCTCGGGTTGGGGAGCACCCAGACGCGCGCGCCGCCCAACGTCTGTGGCTGCGCCCCCAGCGAGGCCTTGGGGTGTCCGAAGGCCGTGCGCCAGGCGCCGATGCCCAGCACCGCCAGACACCGGGGACGGTAGCGCCGCACCTTCGCCTCCAGCCGCCGCCCGCCCTCGGCGAGCTCCTCCGCCGTCAGCGCGTCCGCGGACACCGTGGCCCGATCCACCACGTTGGTGATGCCGTACCCGAGTGCGAGCAACTCCTCCTGCTCGGAGGGGGCCAGCAGCCGGTCCGTGAAGCCCGAGGCATGCAGCGCCGGCCAGAAGCGGTTGCCCGGCCGCGCGAAGTGGTAGCCCACGACGGCCGAGTACACGCTGGGGTTGATGCCACAGAAGAGGATGCGCAGCCCGGGGGCGATGAGGTCCGGCATGTGGCGCCCCACCGCGGCGAGCAGCTCGTCCTTCGTGGGCCTGCGAGGTGACTTCAGACGTTCCTCCCGTGAGCTGAACCTATACCGTCTGCCCCGCGCTGGCATCCCCTCCCGATGGTGCACCGGTGGACGGGAGCCCCTCGCGGGCCCCCTTCCCTGTCCGGCGGGCGGCTACAGTCCTCCCCCATGCGCTCCCTCGATATGAAGGACGGGCCCATCGCCTCCGTGTTGATCGCCGACGAGCTCGTCTCGCCCGAGAGTGACAGCCTGGACGTCGTGGTCCGCCTGAAGGACGGCCGGCGCTTCGGCCTCACCCTCTTCACCCTCGAGCACCTGCGGCGCCAGCTCGACCAGGCGCTCTGCATCGTCTCGCCCCGGATGCTCCTCGTGCGCAACCTTTCCGACGAGGCCGTCCTCGACGCGGTGCGCTCGGCCATGAGCCAGGATTTCGAGCGGCTCGGCGTGCTGCAGCCGCTCATCAACCAATAGGCCCCTGGCCCCGGCTCACGCCTCCTTCGCGAGCGCCGCGAGCTGCTCCCAGACCGCGCGCACGTGCCGCTCCTCGGTGCGCGCCGAGCCGATGGCCATGCGCAACACGTAGCGAGCGGGCGCTCCATCCACCCCGGGCAGCACCGTGTGGGTGAGGAAGGCCTTGCCGCCCGCGTTCAACCGCTCCAGCAACTGGCGGTTGCGCGCGTCCGTGGCCGCGGGCTCCTCACCGGGCGCCGGGCGCAGCCGGAAGCACACCAGGGCCAGCGAGCGCGGCGTGGCCAGCTCGAAACGCCCGTCCGCCTCCACCCAGGAGGCGAACAGCTCCGCCTGCCGCACGTGCTCGCGGATGTAGGCCCGCAGCCCCTTGGCGCCATAGTGGCGCAGCACGAACCACAGCTTCAGCGCGCGGAAGCGGCGGCCGAGCGGCACCTGCCAGTCCCGGTAGTCGATGACGGCGCCGCTCGCGGTGGCCGCGTTGCGCAGGTACTCGGGCATGACGCTCAGCGCGTCCAGCAGGGCCTTGCGCTCGCGCGTGTAGAAGGCGTTGCAGTCGAAGTTGGTGAGCAACCACTTGTGCGGGTTGAAGGCGAAGGAGTCCACGGCCTCCAGGCCCTCCAGCATCGCGCGGTGCTCGGGGCAGACGAGCGCCGAGCCGGCCCACGCCGCGTCCACGTGCAGCCAGCCGCCCGCGGCGGTGACACCCGTGCGCTTCAGCACCTCGGCGATGGCGCCCACGGGATCCATGGCACCCGAGGAGGTGGTGCCCAGCGACGCGCACACGAAGAAGGGCTGGCGGCCGGCGGCCAGGTCCTCGCGGATGGCCTGCTCCAGCACCTCGGGGCGCAGCGCGTAGACGCCGTCCGTGCCGAGCTGGCGCAGGTGCACGTCGTCCGACACGCCGCGCACCACGCCGGACAGCATGGCCGCCTTCAACACGGAGGAGTGCGCCTGCGTGGAGGTATAGGCCACCAGCTCCGGCTCCTTGCCGAGCGTGCGCCGCACCCGCTCGCGCGCGGCGACCATGGCCACCAGGGTGGCCTCGCTGGCGGTGCCCTGGATGACGCCGCCGCCGGTGCCCGAGTCCGAGCGGAACGAGGCGGGCAGTCCCGTGCAGCTCGGCCAGCCAGTCGAGGACGCGCGTCTCCATCTCGGTGGCGGCGGGGCTGGTGGACCAGAGCATGCCCTGCACGCCCAGGCCCGCGGACAGCAGCTCGCCGAGCACCGCAGGCCCCGAGGCGTTGGCGGGGAAGTAGGCGAAGAAGGACGGCGACTGCCAGTGGGTGAGGCCGGGCAGCACCACCTGCTCCAGGTCCCGGAAGACGGCCTCCCAGCCCTCATCGCCTCCCAGGCCCTCCTCGGGCGGGTGCGCGGGGAGCTTCGCCATCACCTCGCCCGGAGCGACAGCGGAGCGCACCGGGAAGGACTCCAGCCGGGACCAGTAGTCGGCGATCCAGTCCACCATCCGATGGCCCAGCCTCCGGAACTCCTCGGGGCTCAGGTGGGGCACCGCCCCTTCACGCGCGTCACTCATCTCGGTTCTCATCTCGGGGTGGCCCTCTCATACGACGGGCCCCTCCGGCACGGGTAGAACCGAGTGGAAACTCCCCTCTCCCCTCGGGAGAGGGACGGGGTGAGGGTGCCCGCCCCCGTTCTCCTGACCCGCGGGTCACCGCGGAGTCCCCGAATGGAAGGCAGTGCGAGGGGCAACCTGGTTACATCCGATACCCTCACCCCGACCCTCTCCCGAGGGGAGAGGGGAAATTCAGCGCATGTGCCTCGCGTGACGCCGGGCGCGCCGCAGCAGACCGCCGAGCCCCAGCAGCCCCATCACCCAGAGAGACCCGCCCGCGCTCGAGCACCCCACGCGCGGCACTTCCTCCTCGAGCGTGGGAGGGGTGGCTCCGGTATCCAGCGGCGGAGAGGTGGGAACAATGGGCGGCGTCGTGTCATCCGGCGCCGTGCCCGCATCCGGCCCTGGCACCGGCGTGCCGGCGTCCGGCGTACCCGCGTCTGGCGTGCGCGTCCCCGCGTCTGGCGTGCTCGTCCCCGCGTCCGGCGTGGGCTGGGACACCGGCGGCAGCACGTCCTCCAGCCGCGTCCCCTGGACGAAACCGTCATGGTACACGGTGCCCACCGGCTGCACGGTGTCGCTGCGGTACAGGCCCATCTTCAGGTAGATGCCGTCGCCCGGGTACATCGTGGCGTGCACGTACCGCGACAGCACGCGCTGGCCGTTGTGCCACAGCTCGACGAAGCCCACGGCCGGATCGGGCGACCACTTCACGTGCAGGATGAAGTCCTGCCACTTCCCGCGCACCAACGCCGTCTTCCACGGCGTCACGCTGTCGGTGAGCGTGAGGCGGATCTCCTCGCCGTAGACGAAGAACTCCACCGGCGGCGAGCCGCAGCAACCATCGTGGTGCCACTGGGTGAAGACCTGCCACGTCTTCACGCTCGGGTAGTCCTGCGGGAACAGCACCTGCCAGCGGTAGTAGTACTCCGAGCCCTCCTTCTCGTAACCCTGGTAGACGAGCTCGTTGCGGTTGCCGCTGGAGTTGATGGGGTCATCCCCCTGTCTCACCGTGGCCTTGAGCGCGTAGCGTCCCTGGTACACCGGGGACGTGACGACCTGGAGCCGATCCGCGCTCACCTGCTGGGCGCGCGTGTACTGGGACGTGTTGCCCGTCTCGAAGTCCCCCCTCCACACGACGCCGGCCCACGCCAGCCCCGGCATCAGGATGGCGAGCAGTGAAACCAGGATTGCTCTCAAGGCGCCCTCGCTAATGTTTGACAGCCAACGACAAGGGCCACGCTCCCACGTTTCTCTTTTATTTCAAGCGGCTGTTATTTCTTCTTCCTTGACAGCCGGACAGGCACCCGGGGAGGCGTTTACCCCTCGGAAACGGCCATTCCCAGAGGTGGGAGGAATTGGCTGAACCGGGCAGCCAGCCGGACAGGCAACAGAATCGACGCAGCGCGTCGAAACGGAAGGGCAGACGAGCGGCTGACGGGATGACCGGGTGGTGTATGGTCGCCCCCTCTGCGGTCCCCCGTCCGAGGGGTGATCCGGGTGCTCCCATGCTCGTCCTGCGCGATGTCCAGAAGACCGACCTGCCCGGCCTGAAGCGGCTCGCCGCGGTGCTCAACACCGTCAACCTGCCCAACAACGAGGAGACGCTCGAGGCCATCATCGACAAGTCCGTGAAGAGCTTCGCGGGCAAGGTGAAGAACCCCTTCGAGCGCGAGTACCTCTTCGTCCTGGAGGACGTGCGCAACGAGCTCATCATCGGCACGTCGATGATCATCGCGCAGCACGGCACCTACGAGGCGCCGCACACGTACTACGACGTCTCCGAGCGCGAGCACTACTCGGCCACCATCGGCCGGCACTTCCGGCACAAGGTGCTGTCCATCGGCTACAACTACGAGGGCCCCACGGAGATCGGCGGCCTGGTGGTGGACCCGCCCTACCGCGCCACGCCGGACAAGCCCGGCAAGCAGCTCTCCTTCGTGCGCTTCCTCTTCATGGCCATGCACAAGCGGATCTTCCGCCCGCGGGTGCTCGCCGAGCTGCTGCCGCCGCTGCTCCCCGACGGGCGCAGCCTGCTGTGGGAGGCGTGCGGCAAGAAGTTCACCGGCCTCACCTACCACGAGGCGGATCGCCTCAGCCGGCAGAACAAGGAGTTCATCAAGGAGCTCTTCCCCAACTCGGACATCTACGCGTCGCTCTTCCCCGAGCGCGTGCAGAAGGTGCTCGGCGAGGTGGGGCCCAACACCAAGGGCGTGCAGCGGATGCTGGAGCGCGTGGGCTTCCGCTACGTGGAGCGGATTGACCCCTTCGACGGGGGCCCGCACTTCGAGGCCAACCTCTCGGACATCACGCTGGTGCGCCGCTACCGCTCGCTGAAGCTGGCCGATCAGGACTTCGACATGGAGGGCGATGACGTGCTCGTCGCCTACGAGCGCGAGTCGGGGCGCAACCGCTTCCGCGCGGTGCGCACCACGGCCCGGCTGGACGACAAGAACGCCTACCTGCCCGCGAAGACCAAGGAGCTGCTGGACGTGCCCGCGGGCGCGAAGCTGTCCGTCATTCCCTTCGACTGAGCGGAGTGTCCCGTCACTCGCTGGCGGGCCCGGGTTCAGGACGCTCGATGAGCCCGGCCCGGTCGAGCAGCTCGCGGATGCGGGCGGTGAAGGCCACGTGCTCGGGGTTGCTGGCCGTCATGGGCTCGGGGGACAGCACGAGGAGCCAGCCCAGCGTCCCCACCGGCTCGATGCGCACGGGCGCGGGCAGCGGCGGCAGCGTGCCCAGGCGGCGCGACAGGTACGTCAGCCAGCCCACCCGCACCTCGCTCTTCCTCTTCTTGATGAGGCGAACCATCTCGGTCGAACTGGCCATGGCGTAGTCGGGATCCCACGCGGTGGCCATGCACGTGAGTACCTCGTCCAGCACGGGTGCGCGCAGAAGCCGCTCCCGGACCGTGCCCTGCCTGGGGGGGTTGAGCAGACACGAATTGGGCCCTCCCCACGGCGAGTATCCGCCACAGGAGAGGTGGAGGTCCGTGGCCTCCTTCTTGGCGTTCCACACCATCTGGAAGAAGCCCATATCCTCGATGACCTCCCTGCCAACGTCGGTGCGGCTCCTGCCCTTGAGCAAGAAGGTCTCCAACTCCTTCAGCTCCGGACGGACGGGCCAGCCCGGCAGCTCACGGGGGAAGCCACGGCCTGACCCATACCATTGGGTGAACGTCGGGTCACACCGCGCCAGCATGTGGAAGAAGAGCTCCGCGCGCCGCGCACACTCCAATGCCGTCTCCTGGCGCGGGCCCCAGTACGCCCCGACATAGTAGTCCTCTTGCATACGTGCGCCTTTCTACTGCACGGGCCGCGTGTAGTGGACGGTGAGGCTGTTCCAGCCTTCTTTCTCGAAGAGTTCGCGAAGGTACGCCGCCACATTGGCATCGGCGACATGCCAGCTCACCGGCATCCCCAAGTGCTCGGCCATCTTCGACTGATTCCTGGCTTGCTCCATCAGCTGCCTGAACCCGCCAGACGCCCTGAACCAGGGCTTGGGCGTGCCGTTGGCCTCGAAGAAGGAGCAGTAGCCGGGACCCTTGGCCTCCAGCAGTTCCCCCAGCTTGATGCCGTCGAACTCCAGCTTCCCAACCATGTACACCCACCACGCGGGCCGTCCCGTCACCTGCTCCTGGTAGTCCAGGGAGCGCTGGGACCCGGTGGTAGGCTTCTTGTACGTCCACCTTCCGGGATTCTTCGCCGGAGCCGTCTGGGAGCCCTTCCCCGCCTTGCCACTCGCGCCGCCGCTTCTTCCCTGACCCCTCCCCGCCATGTGGAGGATGGAGAGGGCGCCCAGGTCCATCGTCGTGCCCACCGCCACCACGGCTCCACCGAGCACCAGCTCGCCCCGGGCCGTGAGTGACAGCACCGGCAGCTCGGCTCCCAGCCCGCCCATGCGTCCCACCGTGGCCCGCCCTCCCCCGAGCATCAGGAGGATGTGCGTGGACAGACGCGCCGCCTCGCGTATCTGGTCCTCGCGCGACATGGCGCCGTAGCGCGCGAAGTACTCGGGCGAGGAGGCGATGAGCTGTGCCACCGTGGTGGGCAACTGCCCCAGGTCCTCCAGCGTGCGGATGGGGTGGAGCACGGTGTGGGCCAGCGCCAGCGCCATCTCCGCCATGGCATCCTGCGCCCCGTCGAGCGCGGCGTTGAGCGCGTCCCTCTCCAGGCCCAGCTCGGCCAGGGGTGGGCTGTCCGCGCGCCGCAGGGCCTCGGTGGCCGGGTAGAAGACGCCCCCGTGCGAGACGTAGAAGCCGCCCACCACGAGGCTACCCACTCTCCACTCCCCCTCCACCAGCTCCAGCGCTCCCCGGCGCTGAAGCGGCGTGCCATCGAGCGCGGCCACCAGGTAGCCGTCCGGGCGCACCAGCACCACGGACCCGAAACGCTCGGCCCGCCACTTCAGGTCGGCGTAGTCCACGCGCTCGCCGCCCTCGAGCACCTCGCGCAGCAGCCAGCACAGCGCCTGGCGCGGCGCGAAGCTCCGCTGCGTCACGGGCGTCTTCGCCAACAGGCCCAACAACTGGCGCGCCTGCTCCACGTAGAGGGCCGCGCCCGCCGGGTGCCGGGCCTGCTCCCCGAGGCCGCTGGCCTCCTGCACCACCTGGAAGAAGTCCCGCGTCTGCTCGGGAAAGCCCCCCGCCGCGCCATCCATCTCCCCAGGAAGAGGAAGGGCCGCGCCCAGCCCGGCTCCGGAAGCATCACGGAGCGGGGTGGGCCACGAGTGAAGCGGATGGCCCGTGGCGCACCCTCCGATCAGCACGGCCACGGTCAGGGCCAGAACGAGAGCACTGGCCTCTCGACCGTGCGCGCCAACGGAACGAGTGGACAAGCCCCACCTCCCAGCCCCATGGGCTGAAAACAGACACCCTGAACGCAACCCCCTCGCTCAGCGCGCGAGGGGCTGGCGCACCACGCGGTGCTCGCCGCGCAGCAGCGCCAACCACCGCTCCCCGGCCTCCACCGAGGGCCCTCCGGGCTCGGCCACGGCGAGCGGCAGGTGGGTCTCCCGGGTGACGGGGTCCAACGAGGTGGGATCCAGGTCCAGCGTGCCGCCCCCCGCGAGCCCCACGCGCACCCAGGCGTGAGGCCGTGCGGGGCCGCCATCCACAACGAGCAGCCCGTGCACCAACGCCACCCGCTGCCCCCGGGCCGCCGCCTTCGCCGCGAAGCGCAGCGCATGGGCCAGACATCCGCCCGCCTCGCCCTCGCCCTGCTCGCTCCAGTCCGCGGCCCCCGGGCCCTTCTCCGGAAACGCCGCGTGGACCGCCTCCGCGAGCGCGCGCGCCTCTCCGGCCCGCCAGTCCGTCAGCCAGTCTGGCCGCACCACGAGAGGCCAGGACGGTGAGAAGGCGAGCGGACCCGATGCCCCCTCCACGGGGACGCCCTCGGCGAAGAGCTCCGGGGGAGGCCTCAAGCGCACGCCCGGTGCCACCGAGGTGAAGCGCGACTCGCCCACCTCCAACGCCGCCATCCGTCCGCGCTCGTCATAGCGCGCGGTGAAGGGCTGGCCGAACATCGTCCCCTCCACCCTGTCTCCCTGGACGGCGGTGACGCAGTGGGGGCCCTCGCGGCCGGACAGCTCCTCCCGCCCCGTCACGCAGCCGGGCACGCGGGGGCCTCGCCACAGCCACAGCGCCTGCGGGACGCTCGCGCGCCCCACCACCGTCTCTCCCTGGCCCACCTTCAGGGAGGCCTCCCTCACCCGCTCGCCCACGTGCTCGCCCCGGGTGTGCAGGTGACGCGAGGTATAGGTGAAGCGCTTCCCTTCAGGCGCGCGGGAGAGGGAGAGGGTGACGGTGCCCACCGGCACACCCCTCCAGGCGAAGACGAAGCGAGCGGTCTCCTCGGAAGAGGAGCTCGGCGAAGTGCCCCCTGCTGGCAGAGCGAGCAGGAGAGCGGGAACGAGCGCGAGCATGCTCCCAGTCTGCGCCGATTTGAGGACCCCGGCGAGAATGCGCGCTACGGTGGGACTCCGTTCTCCCATGGTCGCCAAAAAGTACCTCTTCACCTTCATGGCCGTCGGGGGGCTCACGCTCGCCCTCGGCCTGGGCAGCCTCCTCAAGCTCTTCACCGGCCACCCCGATGACTGGCGCGGCTGGGCCGTGCTGGTGGTGTTCACCCCACTGCTGCTGGGGCTGGCGAGCTATTTCTTCTGGTTCAAGTGGGCCGGCGAGCGCGCCGCGCAGCGCACCCAGTTGCTCACCCGGCTGGCCGAGGGGGACCTCACCAACAACGCCTACAGCGGCGTGGAGGATCAGCGCGAGGTGCGCCGGCTCCTCTTCTCGCTGCGCCGCGCGCTCAGCCAGGTGCAGCGGGTGACGAGCAACGTGCGCCGCACCTGCCAGGGCGTGTCCGAGGAGGTGCGGGTGCTGCTGGAGGCCGCGCGCCGTCAGGGCGGAGCCGTGGAGCGCTCGCAGGAGTCCGTGAACAGCATGGGCCAGAGCCTCCAGGCCGCGGGCAAGCGCGTGGCTCAGTTGGAGAGCTTCGCCCAGGAGACGAACGGCTCGTTGGTGGAGATGACCGAGCGGCTCGGGCAGGTGGCCGAGGCCCTGCTCTCGCTGGACGAGTTCTCGCACCGCACCACGCAGCAGGTGCAGGCCATGAGCGAGCGGCTGCACCACATCGCCTCCTCCGGTGACGAGCTGGCCCGCTTCGCCAGCGAGGCGGAGGCCTTCGTGCAGGTGGTGCACACGGGCATCGACGCGGTGCGCCACCGCGCCTCGGAGACCAACCAGCTCGCGCACGCGGTGACGGCCACCGCCGAGCGCGGCGAGGTGCTCGTCAACGACTGCGTCCAGGGCATGTACCGGGTGGAGGAGACGGTCCGCAAGGCCGCCGGGCTGGTGGACTCGCTGGGCGTACGCTCCACTCAAATTGGCCGCATCGTGGACGTCATCCAGGAGATCGCGGACCAGACGAACCTGCTGGCGCTCAACGCGGCCATCATCGCCGCCCAGGCGGGAGAGCAGGGCCGGCCCTTCGGCGTGGTGGCCGATGAGATTCGCAGCCTCGCCGAGCGCACCGCGCGCTCCACGCGGGAGATCGCCACCATGGTGGGGGGCATCCGCCGCGAGGTGGACACGACGGTGTCGCTGGTGAAGGAAGGCCGCGAACAGGCCAGCGCGGGCGTGCAGCTCGGAGACCGGGCCGCCGAGGCGCTGATGGAGATCCGCACCATCACCCAGCGCACCTTCTCGGCGGTGGAGGCCACGCTGGCCGAGACGAAGCGGCTGGAGGCGCAGGGCTCGACGGTGGTGGACGCGAGCCACCGGGTGGCGCGGCGCGTGGATGACGTGACGCGTGCGGCCATGGAGCAGGCGGGGCACGGGCGCGAGCTGGTGCACCAGACGCAGCAGATGGCGAAGCTGGCGCAGGAGGCCTCGCACAAGGCGGAGGGCCAGGCGCGCACGGGCAGGGACCTGTCCACGGCGGTGGTGCGGCTGAGCACGGCCATCGAGGAGATCCGCGCGGCGCACGGCGTGCTGATGCGCGGGGACTCGGCCATTGGTGAGGAGGTGGCGCGGGTGCGCGAGGACGCGCTCCAGGTCATCCGCATTGGCGACGGGCTGAGCCGCACGGTGGAGCAACTGGCGCACGAGGCGGCCAACCTGGATGGCGAGGTGTTCCGCTTCCGGCTTCCGGCCCCCCACCCGGGCGGCACGGTGCGCGCGGGCATCCACCAGACGGCCTTCGTCCGGGCCCTGGGCGGGTTGGATCCCCTCTTCGCCGTGGACAACCAGCTGCTGGAGATGAGCTGCTGCGTCTTCGCCAACCTGGTGCGGCTGGACGACGGCGTGCTGGTGCCGGACCTGGCCGAGCGCTGGGAGGAGGACCCCTCGGCGCGCCGCTACCGCTTCCACCTGCGCCAGGGCGTCACCTTCCACGATGGCACCCCCCTGACGGCGCGCGATGTGAAGCGCCACTTCGAGCGGCTGCTGGACCCCGCGGTGAAGTCGCCGGACCGCACCCTCCTGGAGGACGTGGAGGGCGCCCGGGCCTTCGCGCAGAACCAGGCCCGCGAGATAACGGGCATCGAGGTGCTGGATGACCACACGCTCGAGATCCGCCTGGAGGAGCCCAAGGCCTTCTTCCTGCAACTGATGGCGCTGCCGCGCACGGCGGTGGCCCGGGTGACCTCGAGCGGACAGGTGATCGGCACGGGCCCCTTCCGGCAGGTGGGCTTCGACTCCAACCTCATCACCCTCGAGCGCAACCCCACCTACTGGCGCAGGGGACAGCCGATGCTGGACCGGCTCGAGTTCCACCTGCTGGACTCGCGCGAGCAGGCCGTGCTCGCGCTGCAAGAGGAGCGGGTGGACCTCGTCTCGCACCTGTTCGCCCAGCACGTGGAGTCGCTCGAGCTGGATGGGCAGCAGGTGGTCACCAGCACGTCCCCCTCCACCTCGTTCCTCGGATTCAACCTGCGCGAGGCGCCGTACAACGACGTGCGGGTGCGCAAGGCCCTCCGGGCGGGAATGGACCACCAGGGACTGGTGGACCGCTTCCACAAGGGGGCTCGCGTCGCCCGCACGGTGACGCCGCCGGAGCTGCTGGATGACGAGGGCGTGCTGCCCGAGCCGCGCCTGGACCTCGCGCTGGCCGAGCGCCTGCTGCGCGAGGCCGGGGTGCGGGTGCTGTCCCTGACGATCTACTACGCGAAGGGACGCGACACGTCGGCCGAGGACGCCGTGCTCTTCCGGCCCCTGCTGGAGGCGGGCCTGTTGGAGCTCCATCACGTGGAGCTGCGCGCGGAGGAGTTCGCGGAGCGGCGGCGCGAGGGCAGGTTGCCGGCCTTCCGGGTGGGGTGGATCGCCGACTTCCCGGACCCGGACAACTTCCTCTACTTCCACCTCAATTCGAAGGCGCAGACCGTCTATTCGATGGGCTACCGCAACGCGGAGTTCGACAAGCTCACCGCGGAGGCGCGCGTCACCGTCGACCCGGAGCGGCGCAAGCAGCTCTACCGGCAGGCGGAGCGGATCGCCCACGAGGAGTGCCCCGTCATCCCCATCTTCCACCACCGCGTGTACGCGGCGGCGAGCGGGCTGGTGCAGGGGCTGCGGCTGCACCAGGCGCCCCCTCAGGTGCGCTTCGATGAGCTGTGGCTGGACAAGCAGGAGCAGCGGCTGGAGCGGAACTGAGCCTCAGGGGCTCGCGCGCCGCGAGCCGGAGACGCCGGAAGCCTGGGACCACCCGCGCGTCTCCGCCGTGATGAACGGCTCGAGGTCGAACGCCTCCAGCCGCCACGTGCCCCCCCGCTCGAGGGCGACGTAGACGAAGTGCCCCGCGTAGGTGGCCCCCACCACGCGGGGAGTCCCGGGCAGCGGGCACATCATCAGCCGCTCGCCCCGGGCGAAGACCTGGAGATGGGCCCGCGTCTCCGCACCGAGCCGCATGCTCGTCACGGTGCTCACCGCGCCGCCCTGGACCAGCGCGGCCTCGTGCAGCACCCCGGGAGCCTCGTCCGGCAGGAGGGGCACCTCCCAGCGGGCCGCGCCTCCCCGTGCGTCGAACGCGCGCAGCAGCATCCCCTCCTCCGCCGGAGCGCAAGCCGTGCCATCCGTGCGCGGGCAGGTGCGGGCGAAGGCGTAACCGGTGTCGTCCAGCAACAGCACGGGCTCGTCGAGCGGCCGCACGCCCGTTGCACCGGCGTCCCACTGCGCCAGGGCGGGCAGTCCCCCATCCACGCCCACGAAGGCCCGCGTCCCGGCGAAGAGCCAGTCCCCCGCCACGGCCAGCGAGGCCCCCGACTCCGGCACCTCCGCGAGCAGCGGGACGGACTGGAAGCCCGTGCCTCCGTCTTCTGGCGAGGCGCGCACCAGCGGCCCCCCCGCGGCGAAGAGGAACACCTCTCCCCGCGAGTCCAGCGCCACCCGCGCATCTCCCGCGAAGCGGATGCCGTCCAGGGCGCCCTGCCGCACCACGCCGCCATCCGGGGCGAGCACCACCAGCGCCGCTCCCACGCCGCCATCCCGCGCGTCCGGCGGTGCCCACGACACGAGCGACACCACTTCGCCCTCGGGTCCGAGCGCGACACGGCCCGCGCCCGTGGAGGGAACGAGGCGCTCTGCCCCCGGCGGCGCTTCGACGCTCGCGAGGGGAACGCGCCACAGCGGAGTGCCCGTCACCGAGGACGCATAGGACTCGAGTGCCCCCGGCTCGTGCAGCACCACGCCCGCATCCGAGACGGCGAGCAGCACGCGCGCCGCCCCTTCCGGGTAGAGCGTCTCGAAGCGCAGGAAGCCCTCGCTCGTGTACGACACCAACCGGCAGCCCGCATCCCCGCCACACACCGACGCGTAGAGGGCCTCGCCGTGCGTGAGCAACACGGGCCCACCGGGTGAGAACGAAGGCTCGCCGCCGAGTTCCTGGGCGAAGGCGGGGGTGAGCTCCTCCACGGGCGGACGCACGCACTCGCCGGTGCGGCAGTGGCCCTCTCCCTGACAGGGCGTGGCGGGCGCGCAGAGAAAACCCTCGGGGGTGGGTACCTCCCGGCAGGTACCGGAGAAGCACAGCCGGGCGGTGACACAGTCCACCTTGCCGCAGACGGAGAGGTCCGCGGCGGCCACGTCGGTGCACCCCTGATCCCGGTCACACAGGCCCACGCGGCACGGGTTGCCAGGCGCGGGACAGGCCACGGGCGAGGTGATGCACCCCTGCTCCGGTGAACACGCATCCCGGGTGCAGGGGTTGCCATCGTCACACGTGCGCGGCGAGCCCACGCAGGCTCCCGCCTGGCAGCGTCCATTCTCCTGACAGCGGCTGCCGGGGATGCACGCCGCTCCGTCCGGAGACTCCGACTCCACGCACCCGCCCGTCTCCAGCTCGAAGCGGGACTGGCGGCACGGCTCCGAGGCCACACACGCCAACGGCCGCACGCCCTCGCCCCGCAGGGCCACCTCCACCGTGCGCCCTCCGGCGGACAGCACCAGCGTTCCCTCGGCCGGAACATCTCCCGCCGCGAACAGCACCTCCAGCGACACGGAGCCCGCTCCCGGGACGGACACCTCGGTCTCGGCCAGGGAGAAGGGGCCGCCGCGCACCGAGGCGGAGACGGTGACGCTGGCGCGGCCCGTGCCCACCACCGTCACCGGACGGCGGGCCGTGTCGCCCTCGAGCACGCGGCCGAAGTCGAGCACCCGCGACTCCACGTCGAAGTCCCCCCGGCTCCCGCCCACGGGCGGCTCGTCACACCGGCAACCGCCAGCGAGCACGAAGGCCACGAGAAGCAACAACCACGGGTGGGAACGGAGCATGACCGCCACTTGATCGCGGCTCCGCGCGTCCGCTCAACGCCTCCGGCTGCCGAACGGATGGATGAACGACAATTCAGCCCGTCATTCGGGCGAGGCCGACGCCTGCGCCTTCCGCTTCGCCAGCGCCCGCACCAGCGCCGCCACCACGCCCACCACCACCAGCCCGATGACGGCCCGCTGGTAGCGCCACATCAACGCCTCCAGCCGCTCCAGGTTGCCACCCACCGCCGCTCCCAGCGCCAGCACCAGGCCCGTGTGCGCCATCGCCGACAGCGCCCCGAGGATGAGCGCGTTGCTGCGCGGCATGTGCGCCGCCCCCGCCGCCACGAAGATGAGCCCCCGCACGCCCGGGATGAAGCGGTTGGCCAGCAGCAGCCACGGCCCCTTGTGCCGCATCTGCGACTGCACCTGCTCCAGCCGCGCATGGCTGATGCCGAAGAACACATCCCCCGGCCGCCGCTCGAAGCGCCCCACCAGCCACCGGCCCACCTGGTAGTTGATGAACGCCCCCACCACGCTCCCCGCCACCACCACCAGGAACACCAGCGGCCACGGGTGCTCACCCCGGACGGCGTACACCCCGCCCAGCAAGGTGATGGTGTCCCCGGGGAAGGGCGGCACCACGTACTCCACCGCCGCCGCCAGCCCCAGCACCAGCAGCCCCAGCAGTCCGATGTTCGAGATGAGGTTGTCGAGGAACTCGACCATGCCCCGTCAGATTAACCAGCGGTCACCGGCGGCGGCAGCACCACGCCACCATATTGTGAAGCTTCCAGTGTCCCACACGCCGCCCCGATGTCCTTGCCCCCCGAGTAGCGCCGCGCAATCGGCGCTCCCAGGATTTGCAGGTGATCCCGGAACGCCTTCAGCTCCTCGGCCGAGGGCGGCAGGTACTTGCCCGTCGGATCCGTCACGTCGATGAGATCCACCTTGATGGGGATGCCCTCGAACGTCGCCTTCAGCGCTTCCGCGTCCTCGCGCCCCAGGTTGAAGCCGCTGATGGCCACGTAGGCGATCATCGCCCGCTCGCGCCGCACCGTGGCGTACTCGCGGATGGCCTCCACCAGCTCCGGCAGCGGGTGCGTCTTCTCGATCGGCAGCACCTTCAGCCGCTTCTCCGGGATGGCGCTCGTCACCGAGAAGGCCAGCCGGTAGGGGTGCCCCTCGCGCACGTAGCGCCGGATGGCCGGCACATGGCCCGCCGTGGAGAAGGTGATGGAGGGGCCGGCAATCGCGAAGCCCGCCGGGTTGGAGAGGATCTGCGCCGCGCGCAGCGTCTCCTTGTAGTTGAGCAGCGGCTCCCCCATCCCCATGAACACCACGCCGCGCACGGGCCGGTCCGCCTCGGCGCGAATCTGCAGCACCTGGTCCAGAATCTCCCAGGTGTGCAGGTTGCGCTTGAAGCCCAGCTTGCCCGTCATGCAGAAGTCACACGCCAGCGCGCAGCCCACCTGGCTGGAAATGCACACCACGTACTTGTGGTCGAAGATGGGGATGCGCACCGCCTCCACCCGGCCCCCCAGGGGCGAGGCGAAGAGGTACTTCACGAAGCCGTCGTCGGCCTTGCGCCGCTCCACGATTTCCAGCCGCGTCATCTCCGCGTTCTCACGCAGCAGCTCCGCGACGCGCCGAGGCACCTGCGGCGCCTGGCACACCTCCTCGAGCGAGGAGGCCCCATGGGCGAAAACGGAGGCGAACACCTTGCGCACCGCGACCGGCGACGGCTCCGCGGGGGCGAGTGCCTGCTGCAGCTCCGGCAACGACAACGACTTCAGATTGAGCTTCACGAGGCGGACTTGATGCGCGCGCGCAGGTATTCGGTGAGCTTGGTGGACACTTCCCGCGGCATCTGCTGGGCCAGCGCACGCTTGCACAGCCCCGGCGTGGCCTTGTAGGTCCGCAGAAAGTCGACACAGGGCGCGCACCCCGACAGGTGCTCGCGCAGATGTTTTGACTCCTCGGGCGGCATCTCGCCATCGAGGAATTCCAACAGGAGGTTGATGGCGTCTTTACACGTGTACATCCGGACCTTGGCCGTGGCCTGCCTCGTCATTCACGAAGATGCCTGGCCTCCCGATGGGTTTCACCCGCCCACACTGCCTTGATTGTAGAACCGATCGATGGCTTCGCGAAGTGCGAGCCGGGCGCGGTGCAACCGGCTCTTGATGGCGGGGATGGAATCCCCCGTCACCTCGGCGATCTGTTCGTAACTGAGGCCCTCCACGTCTTTCAAGAGAAAGACTTCCCGGTACCCCTCGGGCAGGCGATCAGTCGCCCCCTGGATGGCCCGCCCGAGCTCCGCGTCGAGAATCTTGCCCTCGGCGCTCCGGCTCCAGTCCTGGGAGGGGTACTCGGCCAGGCTCTCCCGCTCGGTGAACTCCGGGCCCTGGAGCTCTTCCTCGGCCGCCTGCACCACCCGGCGGTGGCGCAGCCGCATCAGCGCGTTGTTGGCGGCAATCCGGTGCACCCACGAGCCAAAGGCCGCATCCCCTCGGAAATCCTTGAGGTGTTGGTAGGCGGACAGGAAGGTGTCCTGGGTGATTTCGGCGGCATCCGCCTCGGAGCGGGTCATCCGCAGCGTCAGGCCGTACACCTTGTCCCGGTGGGCCTCCACCAACGCCTCGAAGGCGCTGATGTCGCCGGCCTGGGCCCGCGCCACGAGCTGCCGGTCCTCTTCCTTGACGGCCTCGTCGGACATTAGGGCTGCACCCTTCCAGTCATGCCGTGCCCCGTCAAGACCGCTCTCGGCGCCGGCGGGCCGGGGGCCGGCTCACGTGTTGACTGCCTCGGACCCACAGCCGGTAGGGCTCCAGCGCCCACGCTCCGGCATAGTCCACCCCGATACGGGGGCCCCGCTCCACCTGGGCCTCCGGCACGGGCTCGCCCGGGGACAGGTGGAGGGCCCGGTCCTGCAAATCCCAGCGGTTGTGGGCCAGCGTCAGCCCCAGGGCCCGGCACAGCCGCCCCGGCCCGTCCGTCCGGGCCTTCTCGGGCAGCCCCTCCACCGGCTCCACCGCCCGCACCAGCACCGCGGACGCCACCCCATCCACGTCCGTCACCACGTTGAAGCAGTGGTACATGCCATAGATGAGGTAGACGTAGGCCCGCCCCGGCGGTCCGAAGAGCACCTCGGTCCGGGCGGTGCGCCCCTTGGCCGCATGACAGGCGAGGTCATGCTCCCCCACGTAGGCCTCCGTCTCCACGATGCGGCCCACGCGCCGCCAGCCGCCCTCCTCGACGATGAGGTGGGTGCCCAACAGTTCTCGGGCCACGGTGAGCGCGGGGCGCGCATAGAAGGAGACGGGAAGGCGCACGGAGGGGAAACGAATGCCGCCGCCCCGTCCTGCCGTCAACGGGTGGAGCTGCAAGGAAGGGCCGGGGTCTCCCCAGGTGGACAAGCGGGCACGATCTCCCCTGACTGGGCGATAGGACAGTTCACACCCGGGGGGACGTGATGCATTGTGCGCCCACCATGGCTTCTACCGGCCGGATCTCCGGTCTCCTGCTCCCGCTCTTCTCCCTCCGCTCGAAGACCGACTTCGGTATTGGCGACTTCGGCGGGTTCGATGGCCTCTTTCAGTGGATGGAGACGGCGCGCCAGCGCTTGCTGATGCTGCTGCCGCTCCTGCCCACGTCTCCGGGCGACCCCAGCCCCTACTCCACGCGCTCGGCGTTCGGGCTCAACGCGCTCTTCATCAACCTGGAGATGGTGCCCGAGTTCCACGCCACCGGCGGCGAGGCGGCGCTCTCCGACGAGGAGAAGCGGCTGCTGGCCGAGGCGCGCGCGGCGCCCCGCATCCGCTACGACCTGGTCTTCCGCCTCAAGGGCACCGCCTTCCGGCGGTCCTTCGACCACTTCGACCGCACCGAGTGGCCCCAGGCCCCGCGCGCCAGGGAGTTCGACACCTGGCGCAAGCAGCAGGGCGAGTGGCTGGAGAGCTACGCGCTCTACACCGCCATCTCCCATGACCGGCATCAGGCGCCCTGGTGGGAGTGGCCGGAGCCGCTGAAGAACCGCGAGCCGGCGGCGCTCGCGGCCGAGACGGCGCGGCTGGAGCACGAGGTGCGCTACCACGCGTGGCTGCAGTGGGTGGCCGAGACGCAGTGGAACACGGTGCGCGAGCGGGCCAAGGCGCGCGGCGTCCTCTTGTGCGGGGATGAGCCCTTCATCATCGGCCAGGACAGCTCGGACGTGTGGGCGCACCCGGACATCCTGCGCCGCGACGCGCGCCTGGGCGTGCCGCCGGATGCCTTCTCCGCCACGGGCCAGGACTGGGGCCTGCCCTACTTCGACTTCGAGCGGATGGAGAAGGACGACTACCGCTGGCTCAAGTCGCGCGCCGTCAAGGCCGCCAGCTACTACGACCTGCGCCGGGTGGACCACGCGGTGGGCTACTTCCGCCAGTGGATCCGCGACGAG
Organism: Archangium gephyra; assembly: GCF_049060025.1. Lineage (GTDB taxonomy): Bacteria > Myxococcota > Myxococcia > Myxococcales > Myxococcaceae > Archangium > Archangium gephyra_A. The sequence continues at coordinate 8,384,267 of NZ_JBMEQQ010000002.1, read as the reverse complement.
AAGACGCCCACCGGCCGCTTCGTCCCCGAGACGGAGGAGGCCTGGAAGCGCCAGGGCGAGAAGCACTTCCGCCTGCTGTCCAAGGACGCGGGCATCGTCGCCGAGGACCTGGGCGTGATTCCGCCCTTCGTGCGCACCATCCTCAAGGACCTGGGCCTGCCGGGCTACCGGGTGATGCGCTGGGAGCGCGACGACCTCGTCTACCGCAACCCGCACGAGTTCCCGGCCGTGTCGCTCGTCACCACCGGCACCCATGACACCGAGCCCGTGGCCGATTGGTGGATCGAGGCGGCCACCGAGGAGGAGCGCCTGGCCATCGCGCGCGTCTACCCCGAGTTCCAGGGCCTCGGCGTCACCAAGGAGTTCACCCCGGAAATCCACCGGGCCATGCTCGCCGCCGCGCTCAACGCGGGCAGTGACCTGTGCGTGCTGCCCTGGCAGGACGTGCTCGGCACGCGCGACCGCATCAACCTGCCGGGCTCCATGAGCGACGCCAACTGGTCCTACCGCATGAGCCAGAACGTCGAGGACCTGCTCACCACCGAGGAGACGCGCACGGCCGCCGAGCGGCTGGGGCTCCTCACCGCCTCGGCCCGCCGCTAGGGCCAGCCACCGGAGTGCGCCCACCGGCCCGGGTCCCTCTCCTGAGGGGCCCGGTGCCGCGGACGGGCCTGACGCGCTACCGCCTCGGCTCGACGCACTTCACCTGGCCGGGGAAGCCGTCGAAGATGGCGCACTCCTGGCCTTCCTTCGCGCACTGGAGCCGCTCGCACACGTCGATCGTGAGGCACAGCGCGGGGGAACGGCCGTACTCGAAGAACACCTCCAGACAGGCCTGGTCCTCGTAGGGACAGCCGAAGGTGGAGCAGTACTGCAGCCCCACTTCCGGATCACCCAGCGTCTGCCCTTCGCGGATCTGCACGACCTCGTCCTCGCTCACACCGCACGAGGTGAGCACCACCAGCGCCGCCAGGAATCCTCTGATTGGCCATGACATACGGCCCCACTCTGGAGCAGCCGGGCCCGGGATGCACGCCCCACGCACCTTCTGGCGCGTGCCAGCGGACAGAGCATCCTCCCCTCGAGGTGCCAAGTGTCCGCTGGCGGAGACGCCCCACGCCGGGCGGGTGCATCGGCGGCCTTCCGGGCTATGTATCCTGAGTGGACGTCCCGTACTTTTTCACTCGCCAGCTTCTTCGCGGTACCAGCCTCCTGCTCCTCCTCGCGGCCGGGTGTGGAACCCCCTCGGGCGCCATCCGGCAGGACCAGCCCAAGGTGGTGGACCTCAAGATAGAGGGGGCCGACGAGGTCAGCGCCTCCGACATCAAGGAGAAGATCGTCACCAGCGAGACACCCTGGTGGGAGCCGCTCAACCCCTTCGTGGGCCCCAACTACTTCGACGAGAACGCGTGGCAGGCGGACCTGCGGCGCATCAAGCGCTTCTACCAGTCGCAGGGCTACTACCAGATGCAGCTCGAGTCGGAGCAGCTCGAGGACACGGTGGTGCGCAAGGGGGACGACGCCGTCGCGCTCCGGGTCAAGGTGCTGCAGGAGGGCGCGCCCACCCGGGTGGGGGCCTTCGTGGTGAAGGGGATGGAGGAGCTGCCCCCGGAGCACCGCGCGCGGGTGATGGAGGAGCTGCCGCTGGAGCCGGCGCAGGAGGGCGGGGAGAGGAGCATCTTCCGCGAGGAGGGCTGGGAGGCGACCAAGGAGCTGATGCAGCAGCGCCTGCGCGAGCTGGGCTACGCCGAGGCGGAGGTGAGCGGTGAGGTGCAGGTGGACCTGGCCACCAACGAGGCGCGGGTGTTCCTGGAGGTGAGGCCGGGCCTGCGCTACCGCTTCGGCAACATCTTCGTGGCCACGGACGCCAACCCGCAGGTGAAGCCCCGGCGCATCATCGAGCAGGCACAGGGCGCCATCCGCAAGGGCGAGTGGTACAGCGAGACGGCGCTGTCCGAGGCCCAGGCGCGCGTCTTCCGCATGGGCGTCTTCGGCGCGGTGAAGGTCAACCGCGGCGCACCGGACCGGGAGGCCCGCACGGTGCCGGTGGTGGTGGACGTGCGCGAGGCGCCCTTCCGCTCCATCCGCCTGGGTGGCGGCGTGGGCCTGGACGCGGCCCGGCAGGAGGTGCGCGCGGTGGGCGAGTGGACGGACCGCAACTTCTTCGGCGGCCTGCGCCGGCTCACCGTGGGCGGCCGGGTGGGCTACGCCTTCATTCCCACCATTGGCGCCGCGTTCGATCAGATCGACACGAATGGGGACGGCGAGCCGGACGCGCCCAACCTCACCACCCCGCACGGCCTCGTCTTCGAGCTGTCCACCCAGTTCGAGCAGCCGCGCTTCCTCATGCGCGACCTCCGGCTGCAGACCACGCTCACCGGAGAGCGGGGACTGGAGCAGGCCTACAACTTCATCGGCGGGCGCCTGCGCGGCGGCGTCATCTGGCAGCCCTACCCCGAGTTCTCCCTCTTCCCCAGCTACAACCTGGAGGTCTACCGGCTCCAGGGCCAGCGGGGCCTGCAGGACCAGACGACCGTTCCGCCCCTCGTGCTGGGCTGCCCCGCCGGCGGTGGCTCGGACACCTGCAACATCTCGGTGAGCTACCTCGAGCAGGTGGCGGAGTGGGACCGCCGCGACGATCCCATCGCGCCGAGGAACGGCTTCTACACCGCGCTGTCCTTGCAGGAAGGCGGCGGGCCCCTGCAGGGCGACTACACCTTCCTGCGCGTGCTGCCGGACGTGCGCGGCTACTACTCGTTCGGCCCCAATGACAGCCTCACCCTGGCGGCGCGGCTGCGGCTGGGCACGCTCCTCACCCCCGTGGTCACCAACGAGGCGGGCGAGCGCATCCGGCAGGAGAGCGCCATCGTCAACCGCTTCTTCGCGGGCGGCGGCGCCTCCATGCGCGGCTTCAACAGCCGGCGGCTCTCGCCCATGAACATCGTCAACACGAACACCGAGTCGGCGCCCCCGGACCGGGTCGTCCCCATCGGCGGCAACAGCCTCGTCGAGACGTCCGTGGAGCTGCGCTTCAAGCTGATCGGCAACCTGTACCTCGCCGCCTTCCACGACACCGGCCTCGTGGGCGCCGGCCCGCTGAACTTCGGGCCCCGCCAGTCCGACGTCCGCAGGGAGAGCGGCCGCGTCTTCGGGGACTACCACTACCAGGCGGTGGGACTCGGCGTGCGCTACCTGACCATTGTCGGGCCCCTGCGGCTGGACCTGGCCCGGAGGTTGAATATCGGCCAGCCCCTGCCCATCTTGGACCCGCCCCCCGGCCAGCCCAACTCCCTGGGTGGATTGGGTGATTGCTTCGGCATCGGTGGGGTGGCGGCCGCCGCGGCGGAACGCAACACTTATGCGGGAAGCCCGGAAGGACTCTGCACGTTCTTCCTGTCCATCGGAGAAGCATTTTGAGGAAGCACCGGGGTCGCTGGCTATTGTGGGGCCTGCTCGGTCTGCTCGGGCTGGTGCTCGTGCTCGTGGCCGGCGCGCTCATCTATGTGACCGGGCCCGCGGGTGAGGCCCGCATCCAGGCCCTCGTCGTCCAGCAGGCGAACGAGCAGCTCTCGGGCAAGCTGGAGGTGGGCGGGCTCGACCTGGGCCTGCGCTCCGTCGTCCTCACCGGGGTGAAGCTGTACGACCCCGAGGGCGAGCTGGTGGCGGAGGTGGACCGGGTGGAGGCGCGGCTGGCGCTCGCCCCCCTGCTGCGCAAGCACGTGGTGCTCAGCTCCGCGCGCGTGGAGCAGCCCCACCTCTACCTCCACCAGGACGAGCGCGGCCTCAACCTCGCGCGCGCCATCGAGCCCCGGCAGCCCAAGCCGCCCGAGGATCCCAACACGCCGCGCGGCACCCTGCGCTTCACCCTCGAGGACTTGCAGCTCGAGGACGGCTCCGTGGACTACGTGGCGGAGTCCCCCGAGGGCAACCGCGAGGTGCGCCTGGATGACCTCGATGCCTCGGGCGCGGCCTCCTGGGCCTCGGCCACCGAGGCGCTCGACGCGAAGCTCGACGCCACCGCCAGCCTCGGCAAGCCCGTGGCGGGCCCGGTGCGCCTCGCCCTGAAGGCCCAGGGCGAGGAAGGCAAGCTGAACGCCGAGGTGGACATGAGCGCCCCGGGGCTCGGGCTCCAGGCCACCGGCGCGCTGGAGGGCGAGAAGCAGGCCCACGTCGAGGTGAAGAAGCTCAGCCTCGCCCCGGAGACGGCGCGCGCCTTCCTGCCCTCCTACCCGGTGGCCGCGCCCGTCACCCTGTCGGGCACCGTGGCCCAGGCGGGCGACACCGTGCGCGTGGACCTGGACGCCCAGGCCGCCGATGGCACCGCCGAGGTGGAGGGCGCACTCGATGTGGAGCAGCTTCGCACCAGCGGCCTCACCGCCCGCGTGCGCCAGCTCGACCTGGCGAAGCTGCTGGGCGGCGGACCGAGCACCGTGCTCGCCGCGGACCTGCGCGTCACCGGGGGTGGCAAGAGCCTGGAGACGCTCGATGGCACGCTGGACCTCACCGTGCCGCCTTCCCAGGTGGGAGGCCGGACGCTCGGCCCGGTGGAGCTGCACGCGAACGCGAAGCAGGGCCGCTTCGAGCTTCTCCCAGCTCCTGGCCCAGGTTCCCGGCGCCAGCCTCACCGCACGCGGCGGAGGCACCCAGGAGGACATGCGAATCGAGGGCCGGCTCGTGGCCTCGGACCTGGACGCCTTCGCCAACACCGTGGGCCGGCTGGGCGACGGCGAGCCCCTGCCCCTCTCGGGCCGCGGCGCCCTGGACTTCACCGTGTCCGGCCCCGTCCGCCATCCCGCCGCCAGCCTCAAGGGCGGCTTCGAGTCCCTCGCCTGGGCGGACACCTCCATCCAGGGCCTCACCGTCGACGCGCGGGTGCCGGACGTCACCCAGCCCCTCACCACGGATGCCACCCTGAAGGCCACGAAGCTGAGCGCCGGTGGCCGCACCTTCGAGGACCTGAACGCCTCGCTCCTCACCCGAGGCCGCGCCCTCGAGGCCACCGTGAGCACCGGCGGCGCCACGGACCTGCTCGTCTCGCTCACGGGCACCGTGGACAAGGACAACGAGGGCCTCGGGCTCGACACCCTCACCCTGCGCTACCCCGAGGCCGGTTGGACGCTCCAGCGCCCCACCCACCTGGGCTGGGGCAACGGCCGCGTGGAGGTGGCCACCGAGAAGGAGCCCCTCACCCTCACCTCCGGGCCCCAGTCGCTCTCGCTGGCCCTGCGCATGGAGGGCGAGCACCTCGACGCCCGCACGGAGCTGCGGGACTTCGACCTCGGACGGCTGCCCAAGGCCTTCCTGCCCGCGACGCTCGACGTGGACGGCCAGCTCTCCGGCCAGGTGGCGGTGAGCGGCCGCATGGCCCGGCCGGACGCCACCGTGGACCTCACCCTGCGCGGCGGCCGCTACCAGCAGTACGCGGACCTGGGCTTCGATCTCCAGGGCCGCTACGTGCGAGACCGCGCCACCGGCACCTTCGCCGCCAACGCTCCCGCGGGCCGCATCTCCGCGAAGTACGACGTGCCGGTGCAGGCGCTGATGAAGCACCGCCGCGAGCCCGTGGACCTGGAGCTCACCCTGGACCGCGTGGACATCGGCCCCGCGCTGCGCATGGCCGGACAGCCCGAGTCCGCCACCGGCATGCTCTCCGGCACCATGACGCTCGAGGGGCTCGCGAATGATCCCCGCCTGCAGCTCTCGCTGAAGGGCTCGGGGCTGCGCTACTGGGGAGTGCCGCCGCAGCAGCCTCCGCCCGTGGTGCTCGCCCCGGGCGCGCTGCCCGAGGAACTGCGCCGCGAGCCGCTCGGCTTCGAGCTCACCGCCCGCTCCGATGACAAGGACGGCACGCTCAGCGCGAGCCTGGACCTGCAGGGCATCGGCTCGAAGGCCACCGCCAGCATCGCGACGCCCTTCACCCTCGGCCGGTTGCTGACGAACCCTCCCACGGCGGCCCAGGCGATGGACACGCCGATGCGCGAGCTGAAGGCCGACATCCGCGAGCTGCCCCTGAGTCTGCTGTCGCAACTGGGCGTGGCCGACCGCGCGGGCGGCCTGCTGTCGATGACGGCCAACGTCACCGGCCCCCTGCTGGCGCCCGTGGGCGAGCTGAAGATGGAGGCGCGGCGGGCCACGGTGAATGGCCTGCAGCCCCTCGACGGCACCCTCGCGCTGAACACGGACAAGGACTCCGTGAGGCTCCAGCTCGCCGCGCGGCGCGAGAGCACGCTGCTGGCGGAGGTGGACGCCCGCGTCGAGGCGCCCATCGCCGCGCTGCAGGACCAGGAGGTGGTGGGGTACATCCCCTTCACGCTCGCGGTCCGGGCCGGCCCCATCTCCCAGCGCGAGCTGATGGGCCTGGCGTCCGCCGGCCCCGGGGCTCGAGCCCCCTCCGTCTGCCGCACCGAGGAGGACGACTCCCGAAGCTCCGACATCCAGAATGTCCTCTCCCTGAGCATGAAGGCGCGCGGCACGCTGGCGGATCCGCAGGTGGACCTCACCGCGGGCGTGCAGAACATCGGCCTGAGCCAGATTGGCCTCGGCCAGGCCCGCCTCCATTACACCTACGAAGACGCCCGCTCCGTGTTCAACGCGCTCCTGTCCGCCCCCAAGGGCGGCACGCTGCTGGCCAAGGGCGAGGTGACGCAGGACCTGTCCCTGCCCGCGCTGCGCCGCGGCGTGAACTTCGCCCGGGTGCCGCTGGAGGTGGACGTGGACGCGCACCAGTTCGACCTGTCCTTCCTCTCCGGCGCCCAGCTTCCCATGGTGCGCTCCATCGGCGGCGTGCTGCGCATGGACAAGGTGCACGTGGGCGGCACCGTCGGGGCGCCCACCTACCGCGGCACGCTCGAGTGGGTGAAGGGCCGGCTCGCCCTGGAAGGCATGGGCGACTACCAGAACATCCACGTGGCGCTCGACGTCACCGACAAGAACCTGAACCTCTCCGACCTCTCCGCCACCAGCGGCGGCGGCACCCTGAAGTTCCAGGCCAAGGCGAACCGGACGTCGCCGGACGTGTACTCGCTCACGGGTGAGGGCACGCTCAACGACTTCCCCCTCGTCTACGAGGACCAGCTCCTGGCCCTCCTGCGCATGCGCACCCAGTTCGAGGGCGAGGTGTCCAGCAAGCTCGTCAACCTGCGCAACCTCACCATTCCCGAGGCCCACATCCTCCTGCCCGATGCCAGGCGCAAGGATCTCCAACCGCTGGACCGGCCCGAGGGCATCGTCCTGGTGTGCAACGGGACGCCGATGAAGACGGCCCGGCGCAAGCGGCCCACGCCCGCGGCGGACGCGGCCGGCCCGGGGACCGCCACGGGAGGCGCGGGCCCGGTCCATGGGGAAGACGCGCCGCAGCGCCAGTACTCCATCAACGTGAACGCGCCGAAGAACCTCTGGGTCCGGGGCTCGGACGTCAACGCGGAGCTCGGCCTGTCGGAGAACTTCCGCGTCGAATACGCGGACACCACCTCCATCTACGGCGAGGTGCGCGTGCTGCGCGGCGAGGTGGAGGTGATGGGCCGGCGCCTCACCGTGCAGAACTCCAGCCAGGTGCGCTTCACCGGCCCCGCGGCCATGCCCTACATCAACGCCACCGCCGAGTACGCCAACGAGCGCGCGGGCGTGAAGGTCTTCGTCACCGTGCGCGGCCAGGGCAAGGAGTTCACCATCAAGCCCACCAGCGAGCCGCCGCTGCCGGAGACGGAGATCTACACGCTGCTGGCCACGGGCCGGCGCACGCTCAAGGCGGGTGGCGGAGGCTCGTCGATGAACCAGGGACAGGTGGCCTCGGTGCTGGGCTCGGCGCTGGCCTCGCAGGCGCGCAAGGCCCTGGCCGCGAAGCTGCCCCTGGACGTGTTCACCATCGAGGCCGGTGAAGAGGGCCTCGCCGGGGCCCGGCTGGAGGTGGGCACGTACCTCACGGACGACCTGTACCTGGGCTACACCGGCCGCCTGGGCGCCGCGCAGAACCAGTCCCCCACCCGGCGCGAGAACAACAACGCCGTGCGGCTGGAGTACCAGTTCAGCCCCCAGTGGAGCGTCGAGGGCGAGTACGGCGACGCGCAGCAGGGCGGCGCGGACGTCATCTGGAGCAAGGATTACTGACGCGCCTGGCGCGAGCGCCCGGCTGATTCGACCAACGATGGATTGACACCCACCTACCTCGGCGGACGAAATGCCCGCACGCTCCGTGAGGGCGCCACTTCGAGGGGGTAGTTCATCGTGCGGACGGCAATCGTTTCTTTCGCTCTCGCGGCCACGCTGCTCCTGGGGTGCGGCGACCCGGAGGCGTGCCCGGAAACGGGAGCGGGGACGCTGGACCTGACCATCACCGGGCTGCCGGGCTCCGCGAGCCCCCGGGTCATCCTCACGCGGGGCTCCGAGTCGCGCGAGGTCACCACCGCCGGCCGGGTGGAGGGGCTCGCGGCTGGGACCTGGACCCTCGCCGCGGAGCCGGTGGCCGGAAGCGGAGGATTGATCCGCGCCGCCTACGACGCCCCGGCCCGGCAGGTGTGCGTCCGGAACGGCGAGACGGCAGCGGCGGCAGTCGACTACGCGCTCATCCCGAGCAGCCAGAAGCTGTGGCTCTCCACCAGCAATGGGGCCGCCGAGGTCGAGGCGTTCTCCGCGGCGGACCTGGGCGTCACCGGTTCCCCGGCGGCCGCCGTGCTGCTCAGCTCGAGCCCTTCCATTCCGCGCGCCTCGGGGCTCGCTTTCGATCGCCGCGGCAACCTCTGGGTGGCGCTGGGCTCGGGGGAGCTGAGGCGGTATCCCGCCGGGGCGCTGGGAGCCTCCGGGGTGAAGACGCCGGATGTCATCCTGACCGGCAGCGCGCTCGGCGCCGGGACACCGGGGCCCATCGCCATCGCGTTCGATGCCGCCGGGCACCTGTGGACCACCATCGGGTTCAGCAAGAAGGTGCTGCGCTTCGGCGCTTCGCAGCTCGCCTCCAGCGGCTCCCCCACTCCGGAGCTCGAGCTCACGGGGCTGGGAGTTCCCACCGGTCTGGCGTTCGACGCCGCGGGTCACCTCTGGGTGGGAGACAGCACCTCCGGAGCGCACCGCGTCCACAAGGTGGCCGCCGCGAGCCTGGGCGCGTCCGGGGCCGTGAGTCCCGTGACGAGCATCGACGCCAAGGACACGTCGCCGGTGGTGAGCTTCACGGGGCCCACGGGTCTCGCCTTCGATGCGGCGGGGAACCTGTGGGTCGCCTACGGGAGCAGCGGCGCCGTCGTGCGCCTCACGCCCGCGGACCAGGGCGGCAGCGGCACGGTGACGCTCACTCCCGGCATCCAGATAGATGCTGGCGGGCCCAAGGAGATTGCCTTCGACGAGGGCGGGAACCTGTGGATGGCCTACAACTCCGGGAAGATCTCCCGCTTGAGCCCGGCCCAGCTCGGCGCCTCCGGAGCCCCCACCCCGGAGGTCGTCATCACCAGTCCCGAGCTGGGGGCCACCTACGGCGTCGCGGTGTATCCTGCCCCCGCGAACCTGCCCCTGTTCCATCGCCTGCCGTAGCCGTTACCCATGCGGAGCCGTCCCCCTCCGCTTCACCCTGGAGAGTCCATCTTGAGCTCGAGCACCCCTCGTTACGACCTTTGGGCACAGGAGACGCGCGCCAACCCCGTGCCCGTCTACGCCCGCATGCGGCAGGAGGCCCCTCTCGTCCGGCTGGTCGACCCCTACTACAAAATCCCCGTCTGGGTGGCGACCCGCTACAAGGACGCGGTGGAGCTGATGCGCGACTCGCGCTTCACCAAGGATGTCCGCAAGCTTCCCGACAGCTCGCCGTCCAAGCAGATGCGCTCCGGCTCGTTCGATGCCATCAGCCAGCACATGCTCTCGGCGGATCCGCCGGACCACACGCGCCTGCGCACGCTCGTGTCCAAGGCCTTCACCCCGCGCCGCGTGGAGGAGCTGCGCTCCCGCGTCACCGCCATCGCCCACCGGCTGCTGGACGCCGTGCAGCCGAGCGGCTCCATGGACCTGCTCGATGCCTTCGCCTTCCCCCTGCCGGTGACGGTCATCGCCGAGATGCTCGGCGTGCCGCAGGAGGACCAGGAGCAGTTCCGCGAGTGGACGAACATCGTCATCAACCCGCCCACCGACGGGAACATGAAGCCCATCGAGGCCGCGGGCATGCAGTTCGTCCAGTACTTCCAGGGGCTGATGGCCCGGCGCCGGAGCGAGCCGCGCGATGATCTGCTCAGCGCCCTGCTGACCGCGGAGGAGCAGGGAGACCGGCTCTCGCCCATCGAGCTCATCAGCATGCTCTTCCTGCTGCTGGTGGCGGGCCATGAGACGACGGTGAACCTCATCGGCAATGGCGTCTGGGCGCTGCTGCAGCACCCGGAGCAGCTCGAGCGGCTGCGCGCCAACCCGGCCCTCATCGACTCCGCGGTGGAGGAGATGCTGCGCTACCGCGGCCCGGTGGAGACCACCACCCAGCGCTGGGCCCCGCAGGACCTCGAGTTCCGCGGCCAGGTGATTCCCGCCGGCGAGACCGTGGTGGCCTCGCTGCTGGCGGCCGACCACGACCCCGAGCAGTTCGCCGAGCCGGAGCGCTTCGACATCACCCGCGAGCCCAACCGGCACATCGCCTTCGGCTTCGGCATCCACTTCTGCCTGGGTGCGCCCCTGGCGCGGCTCGAGGGCACCATCGCCATCAACCTGCTGCTGAAGCGGATGCCCCGGCTGCGGCTGGCGGAGGACCCGGCCCGGCTGCGCTGGCGTGACGGAATCCTCGTCAACGGCCTGCAGCGCCTGCCCGTGGCCTTCTGAGCACGGCCCGGGCGTTCATGCCAGGATGGGGGGGCACATGCACCTCCCGTGTCCCCACTGCCAGCACCCCCTCACCCCCGGAGCCACGTCGTGTCCGGGTTGTGGCACCTCGCTGCTGCGCGAGGCCACCCCGGGGGGTTCCGAGCCCACGTGCGCCTTCCACCCCCACCGGGTGAGCCTGGCCATCTGTGACCGCTGCGGCTCCTTCGCCTGCGCCGAGTGCCTGCGGCTCAACTCGCGCCGGGAGGTGGTGTGCCAGCGCTGCCATGCGTTGGATCAGGACGCGCCGCTGCCGTGGGACCGGCGCGAGGAGCTGGGCACCTTCACCGCCTGGTGGAAGACGGTGGTCCACGTGATGCTCCACCCGGACACCTTCCCCACGCTGCGTCCCCAGGGGAGCGCCGGCGGCTCGCTGCTGTTCACGCTGCTGTGCTCGCTGCCCACCAGCTTCATGATGGGCCTCCTCTACCTGGGCCTCTTCGCGTTCCTGCCCTCGCGGCTCGCGGAGGAATTCAGGGAGGACACCGTCCAGGGCTGGATGGGGCCCTTCATGTTCGCGTTCTGCATGATCGCGGGGCCGCTGTTCTCCCTGGCCTCCACCGTCATCTTCGCGGGGTTGGATCACCTCGTGCTGATGCTGGGAGGCGTCAACCGGGGCTTCCAGGTGACGTTCCGGGCCCACGCGCTCTCCCAGGCGCCCTGGGTGCTGGGCCTGGTGCCCTGCGTGGGCATCTACGTGGCGCCCGTCTGGGCGCTGGTGGCCCGTGCCTTCGCCTACCACGGGCTGCACCGGACGACGTGGGGCGTGGCGCTGGCGGGAAGCCTGCTCACGCCCCTGCTCTCCTGCTGCATGTGCGGCGGCGCCTACCTCTTCATGTTCAACCTGATGCGCGGCCTCACCTGAGCCACCGCCCGCCTCAGAGGGCGTAGGTGGCGTAGCAGCTGCCCACCGGGCCGGCGCCCGAGATGGGAGCGCTCGGAGCGGACTGCCACGCGCCCTCGGCGCCGCACTGGTGCCACTGCGAGTCACCGCTGGACTGCACGCACGTGCGCGCCGGCACCGAGCGGCCCAGCGTGGCGGACGAGCACCACGGCCAGGAGGCCGTGCAGGTGGTGGGCTTGGTGGTGGTGCCCGCCGTGAAGGTGCCATCGGCCTGGCACTGCCGCCAGATGGCGTCCGAGGAGCTCTGCACGCACGTGCCCACGGCCACGTTCTTCTCCAGCGTGCCCGTGTAGCACGTGACGGTGGTGCCGCCGCCGGTGCCCCAGTTGTACTCCGTCTTGAACTGGTTGTACTTCACCGCCACCAGCGACGAGCCGCCGATGTCGTTGCGGCCGCACTGGATGGCGTACGCGCCCACCCACGGGGTGTACGTGTAGAGCGCCGCGGTGGCCTTGTTGACGGGCCGCACCGAGCACGGATCCGAGGTGCTCTTCGTCACGCCCGGCTTCCACCCGGAGATGGTGGCCCGGCCCGCGTCCAGGTCGATGAGGTAGCCGCGCAGCTTCTTCGCCGAGCACTCGATCTGCTTGCCGAAGCCCGCGTACGAGGAGCTGCACCCGCCGCTGTCCGGGCAGCCGCAGCCGGTGGCCTTGGCCAGGTTGGTGGAGGTGCCGCTGGTGATGAGGCTCGACTCCGTCTGGATGCGGGCCAGCATGTACAACGGGCTGATGGTCTGCAGCTTGGACTGCTCCACGATGAGCGTCGCCGCCGTCTTGTTGTTCCAGGCCGGATCCTTGTAGGTGGCCAGGTACGAGCCCTTCTGCTGCAGGAACGCCTGCACCTGGGCGACGGTAATCCACTGGCCGCCGGTGATGTCCGTGTCCTCCAGCAGCCGGTGCATGTCGTACTCGGTCGTGGCCGGCTCGAGCACCTGGCCCGTGAGCTCGTCCACCACCACTTCCTCTTCGGAGGGACCGCAGCCCGCGGCCCACAGGGCCGGCAACAGCAACAGCGTGTATCGCAGCTTCATCACGTGCCTCGGGGATGGCCGCGGAACCGGGCGGGGGTGCCCTGCCCCACGGCGGGGGGAGGACGCGTCTTAGCACCAGGAAAGACCGGATTTCTCGTTTTTCTAGAAGATGGGGGCCAGAAAACAATCGAGCCCTGCCCCGAGACAATCCCTTCCATGTGGGACGAGTGCCTACCGTGATTGCCGATTCATTCGGGCTGTCAGGCGTTTCCGCTTCGCACGGCATTCGCGGGAGTCGACATGAGCAACGAGCCAGGCTCCGGGGAACCCGTCAGCGGCAAGGAGAGCATCCTCGAGTACGAGAAGAACTTCCTGAAGGAGAAACAGGACGGGCCGAAGTGCCCGCCGGGAGACGGAAGTCCGCCACCCGCGGACGGCTCGGGACAAGTCCCCCGGCCGCCGCATGCGCTGTGCGGGCTGGCGCTCTCGGGGGGAGGCATGCGCAGCGCGACGTTCAACCTGGGGCTGCTGCAGGGGCTGCACCAGCTGAACCTGCTGGGGATGTTCGACTACCTCGCCACCGTCTCGGGCGGGGGTTACACCGGTGGCTTCTGGACCGCCTGGCGGCATCACGCGCAGAAGCAGAAGGAGAAACAGGAGAAGCAGCAGACGAAGCAGCGGACGGAGGCGGAGCCGCCGCTCTTTCCCACGCTCGATGACAGGTCGCGAGGAACACACCTGCGCGAGGTGCGCCACCTGCGGGAGTTCAGCAACTTCCTGAGCCCCCGCCTGGGACTGCTGAGCCCCGACACGGGGAGGCTGATGACCGCGACGCTGAGCGCCATCCTCCCCGCGCTCCTCGCCACGCTCTCCCTCATCGCGCTGGTGCTCCTCGGCTGGTATGGGATTGCCTGGCTCCTGTTCGCCGGATGGGAGAAGGGGCAGACACCGGCCCTCGCCCAGCTGCTCCTCTCGGGCGCCGTGATGCTCCTGGTGACGTGCGCGTGGCTGATCTTCTGCGAGCGGCGGCTCCTCGCGCTGAAAGAGCGGGTGAAGAGGGTCCGCGGCCCGCGGACTCCCGGCCAGACGGGCTCCTGCCCGGCATCCAAGGACACACCGGCTCGCGCACAGAAGGTCTCCCGCTATTACCGGAACACCACGCTGCGGACGTCGCTCGTCGTGCTCGGAGTCTGGGCCTGGCTCCTCTACGTCAACAGGGAGAACGCCCTGACCCACCTGGGCATGGTGCTGGAGGAGACGCGGCCGCTGAAAACGGGCCTCCACCTGGGAGAGCGGCTCTACGTGTTCTCCCCCGCCCTCGCCTGGGTGGCGGCGGCTGGAGTGCTCGTGCTGAGGCGCTGGAGCCTGTCGCGGTGGATGACGCAACAGTGGCAGTGCGAGACGGAGAGCGCGTCTGATCGGCTCATCAGCCGGCTGCTCATCCTCGCGGCGCTCTGGTCGGTGTTCGCCGCGTTCTGGCTCACCGGGCAGGCCCTCGGGCAACTCCGGGAAGGCAGCCCGACCTACCAGGACTACCAGGCGCTGGTGAGGACGGGATGGATTGGATCCATCCTGGCGCTCGCGGCGCTGTTCGCGAAGGTGCAGCAGCTCTTCGGCAGGGAGGCGAGCAAACCGGTCAACCCCACCTGGAAGAGCAAGGCCAAGGCGCTCCTTCCCCAGCTCCTGGCGTACGCCACCCTCATCCTGCTCGCCCTCGGGATGGTGCGGCTGCTGCAGCTCACGGCGAAGGAAGGCCCGTACTGGCTCGGCGTGCCCCTGCTGGTGGCGGGCCTCATCACCCTGTTCACGCTGCTCTTCTTCTCTCCCAACAACGTGGGGTTGCATGCCTTCTACCGCTCGCGCATCGCGCGGACCTTCATCGGCGCGGCCCACGGACAGGCGCCGGGCCAGACCGAGCCCCACGAAGACGATGACCTGCCCCTCGACGAGCTGAAGTACCAGGCCGGGCCCTTCCACCTCATCTGCTGCACGGCCAATGACCTGGCGCCAGAAGACCCCATGCTCAATCTCTACCGGGGAGCCACCAGCGCGGTGCTCTCGAGCCTGGGCTTCTCCGTGGGAGAAGAGGGAAAGCGCTGGGAGGAGATGGGACAAGCCGCGCCCGTGCCGACCCTCGCGTCGGCCATCACGGCCTCGGGAGCGGCCCTCAACTCGCACATGGGCTCCATGTCCATGCGGATGGGACCCGCCGTCACCTTCCTCATGACCGCGTTCAACCTCCGCCTGGGAATGTGGTCGCGCCATCCCACCCGGGCGGGAAAATCGACGAAGAAGCCCGTGTGGGTGGGGCGGCCCTTCTACGCGGAGCTGTTCGGGCGTTCCCGGGCCCTGAGCGAGCACGTGCTGCTCTCGGATGGAGGCCACTTCGAGAACCTCGCGCTCTACGAGCTGGTGCGCCGGCGCTGCCAGTTCATCCTCGTCGCCGACTGCGGCATGGACACGGAGGCCGAGTTCAACGACCTGGCCAACGCGGTACGGCGCGTGCGCGAGGACTTCAAGGTGGAGCTTCCGCATCGATCTCTCGGCCCTGCGCCCGGGAGCCGACGGCCTGTCGCGCCAGACGATCGTCGCCGGGGATATCGAGTACCCGGACGGCAACACCGGAGTGCTGTTGCTCATCAAGCCCAGCCTGCTGGGCAATGAGCCGGCGGACATCACCCACTACAAGGCGCGCAACGCGGCCTTTCCCCACGAGTCGACGGGAGATCAGTTCTACGACGAGGCGCAATGGGAGGCGTACCGCCGGCTCGGCGAGCACGCCGCGCTCACGGCCTTCCGGTCCGTGCGCAAGGAGATGGAGGCCATGAAGGATCAGCCCATGGCCGCGCAAGTCTTCGCCCGCGCCCGCTACAACTGGCTGCCCGTGCCCGCCGGCTACGAGGAGCGCTACTCGCGCTTCGCCGCCCAGGCCGCGTCGCTCGACACGCTGCTGCAGGAGAAGAGCGGCCGGAAGCTGTTCCGGCAGGTCTTCAACGAGATCACGGAGCTGGACGAGCGGGCCAAGCAGCAGCTCTGGGAGCACCGGAGGGCGTTGTCCAAGCAGCCGCATGGGAACCAGGAAGAGGCAGACGGTGCCGCGGAGCCACCTGCCCCGAGCGCCCGGGAGCTGGCCGACGCACTCCACCTGCTCAGGCGCGCGCTGCTCTTCATGGAGGAGGTGTTCCTCGCGGAGAAGCTGGCCGTCCATTACAACCACCCCACCTACACGGGGGTGATGAACTACTTCGCGCGCTGGGCCTACGCTCCGCTCTTCCGGACCTGGTGGCCGCTGTTGAAGACGCAGTACTCACCGCGCTTCACCCTCTTCCTCGAGGAGCACTTCGGCCTGCCCGGCATGGAGAGGACGGACATTGGAAAGCTCTCCCATGTGGAGGGCTTCGCGATGCGGTGCTGGATGGAGCAGAGAGGCCGGCGCCCCAATGACTTCCCCCATGAGCACCCCCAGAAACCTCCGGAGTCGCTCGTCTCCTACCAGCTCAACATGCCCTACGGAGGGAGGCCCCAGTACCACATCCAGGCCGCCCAGCTCATCGTGCGCACCCGGCATGACGATGGGGAGCCGCTGCACTACGAGGAGGGAGGGACGGACACACAACTCCTCGTGTGGCAGGGAGATGACTTCTATGTGCCGCCCGGGTTGTGGGGGGCGGGCATCGGCGAGGACTTCCTGAGCCTGCTCCACTCGGACAGCAGCCTGATCACCCACGTCCCGGGCACCCATGAGGGCTGCCTCCTGGCGGTGCGGCTCCTCGTGGATCCGGACGCCTCGGCCGCCCGGCGCAAGAGGTGGGCGGATGACGTGCAACTCTACCGGTCCCATGGCTTCGCGGAGCCCGAGCAACAGCTGAAGCCCTTGCTCGATTCACTCGACGACGAGCTCGACGCGCACCCGGCACTGGAGTGGCCCGGGAGAACAGCCAGGCAGTGGCGGAAGCACTGGCTGGTCCGGCGGTTCATCCCCACGCACCAGACGGCCGAGCCGCCGGACAGAGCCTCCGCGTCCAGTGACGTCCAGGCTTCCGAGCCGCCGATGCACCACTGAAGGAAGACCTCAGCGCCCCATGCGGCGGCGAGCCCGCTCCCGGGCGGCCTCGAGCGCCGAGTCCACGCCCCGCTCCTCGCGCGGCTTCGTCTCTTCCTGGGCCGCGACCGGAGCGTCCGGAGAGGGGCCCGTGCCAGCCCCAGGCATCGCCGGAGAGGGGCTCGCGGAGGCGGGGGCGGACAGGCCCGGCACCGCTCCGGCCGCCGCGGTGGAAGGAGCCACCGCGCGCCGGAGCCTCGGGCCCGAGAGGAAGCGGCGAACCACCACCTCCGCCAGCAGCACCGCCACCGCCAGGGCCACCAGCCAGGGCGCCAGCGCCACGCGGCCCTCGGACTCGGGCGCCTCCGAGAAGAGGCCCGTCATGGAGAGCCGCTCCAGGCCTCCACCCACGGCCGCCACCCCGCGCAACACCGCCAGGCCCTCCTGGGCCGTGCCGGGCTCGAACTCGGGCGCGTAGGGCAGCGTCACCGGAGGCGCCCGCAGCACGCGCGTGCCCAGCTTCACCACCGGGTGCCACGTGCCGCTGCCCGGCAGCGTGTACTCGGCCGCCACGCGGTCCTCGTCCTCCCAGCGCATGGGCAGCTCCACCGGCGCGCCGCGCCCGTCTCCCGGCAGCAGCACCAGCGAGGGCAGCGCACCCGGCAGCGCCTCTCCCGGCGCGAAGTCCAGCGTCACCCGCAGCAGGTTGCCCCGCCGCTCCGAGCGCGCCACCGCCTCGCCCGCCTCGCCCGCGCCGCCCATGCTCCAGCGCACCATGCCCTCCAGCGCCGCGCGCAAGCCGCTCCAGGTGCGCAGCTCGCCGGTGAACTCGCCGTCCACCTCCGCCATGAGGGCCACCACCCGCCCCGAGCCCCGCGGCCACAGCGCCAGCACCGGCGCCGCGTTGTCATCCAGCGTTCGCAGGGCCACGCTCGCGCGTGGACGCAGGTACGTGAGGTTGTAGCCGCCCACCTGCGGCAGCCCCAGCGCCGGCAGCTTGCCGAGCAGCGGCAGGTCCGGCGCCGCCTCGAGCGAAGCGGGCTCGTCCACGAAGGTGGCCCGCGCCACGGCGATGGTCTCCTGGCTGAAGATGCGCGGCAGGCTCGTCGCGTCCTCGGCGAAGTAGACGCGGCCTCCGCCCTTGGCGGCGATCTCCTCGAGCAGCGCCGCGTCCGGGTCCGTCTTCGAGCCCAGGCCGATGACGGACACCGTCACCTTCTGGCCCTGCAGCTCCGCGAGCGTCCTCAGGTAGTCGGCCGGCTCCTCCGAGTCCGCCGCGTCCGAGAAGAGCAGCACGTGCCGCGTGACCTTGTCGCTGCGCAGAATCTGTTTGCGGCCCTCGCGCAGCGCCTCGCCCACGTAGATGCCGCCGCCGCCGCTGAAGCCCCGCGACACCTCGTCCAGGGGCAACCCGTTCTCCACGGGGCTCATCGGGAAGATCTCGTGCACCTCGGTGTCCACCATGTGCACGGACACCTCGTCCTTCTCGTTGAGCAGCGTGAGCGCGCCCACCACGCCCTCGGCGGCCAGCTCCATCTTCGTGCGCCCGTCCGGCACGGTGGCGCCCATGGAGCAGCTACAATCCATCAGCACGCTCATGGCCAAGGCCGTGCGGCGCTGCTCCTCGCGCATCTCCAGCGACACCGGCAGCAGCGGCTCCACCGGCGAGCGGCGGTAACCGCCCTCGCCGAAGCTGGAGCGGCCGCCCGTCATCACCAGTCCACCACCGGCCTGCTCCACGTAGGAGGCCAGGGCGTGGAGCGCCGGCTCACCGAGCTGATTGGCGTCCACGTTCTCCAGCACCACCGTGCCCACCCCGTCGAGGGCATCGAGCGTCAGGGGGAAGGGCGCGCGCACCTCCAGCGTCAGCCCCGCCGAGCGCAGGCTCTTGGCGAGCGTGCCCTGCGGCTGCGCGGTGAGCAGCAGCACCCGGGGAGGGCCCTCCACCCGCAGCACCGCCTGGCCCACGTCGTTCTCCACCACCCCGTCGCCGGGCGCCTCCACCGTCAGCCGGTAGGCCACGAGGCCCGGGTCGTCCACCAGGTCGCGGAAGGGCAGCAGGTTGGGCCCGGTGTGGAACTCGAAAGGCCCCTTCACCAGCACGCGGCCGTTGCGCTCCAGGCGCACGGTGCCGGTGACGGGCGCCGAGGCCACCACCACCCCGGTCATCTGGAAGGGCTCGTGCGCCTTCACCGCGGCCGGCACGTCCAGCGAGAGCACGGCGAGATCGAGCGGCGAGTCCTCGCGCGCCACGTGGCGGAAGTCCACGGCGATGCCCCGGGCCGCCAGCCGCCGGGCCGCGCCCCGAGCATCCGCTCCGGTGGCGCGTCCGTCGGACACCACCAGCACCCGGCCCGTGCGGCCCGGAGGAACGAGGGCACCCGCCGCGTCCAGCGCCGCCGACAGGTCCGAGGCCTCCGCGTCCACCGTCCGGGTGAAGCCGCCGAAGCGCCCCACCTCCGAGAGCGGATGCTCCACCCGGGCCTCGCGCCCGAAGGAGATGACGCCCACCCGGTCTCCGGAGCGCCGCTGCGACTCCAGCAGGCCCACCAGCTCCGAGGCCACGCGTCCCGCGTCGGCGGGCATGGAGCGCGAGCGGTCCACCACCACCACCACGTCGCTGCCCGCGTGGCGCAGCACCCACTCGGGGCCGGCCAGCGCGCCCACCACGAGGAGCAACAGGGCCCACCGCAGCACCATGGGAGGGCCGGGCCGCTGGCCACGCTTCCACAGGAAGAGGCCCAGCGGGACGAGGAGCACCAGCGCCTGGGGCAGGGAGAAGCTCATTCGTCTTGGAGTATAGGCTGGCGGGGCCTTCCCGCAGTCGGCGGACTGGCGCAAGGGCTGTGCCCCTCGGCGTGAGCTCCAACCCCACCCCGTCACACCCCCGTCACACCGGCACGGCTACACAGGCCCTCGTGGTCCGCTTTCAAGGATCCCATCGCAAGACTTCAAACGAGGGTGAACACCATGATGAAGATGTCCAGGAAGTGGGACGTGGCCGGAGTGTTTCAGACGAGCGGAGTGATGATGCTCGGTGCGGCGCTTGTCTTGTCCGCCTGTGGGAGCCCCGAGGAGGCCACGGCTCCGGTCGAGCAGGCGCTCTCGGCCGCGAAGCAAGCCGCGGTCTGCCAGGATTGCGAACCGGGAGGGGGAGGCGGGGGCGGGGGTTCAGTGACTCCCCAGATTGAATTCTTCGAGGGGAACGATGCCACCCAGGACTCGCTGGGCAGGGTCTACCTGCCCCCCTACGGCGAGTTCCGTTCCTATGATCTGACCGCGTCGGGGACCAACATTGGCATCCCCAACGACGAGGCGCGCTCCATGGTGCTTCGCAACCTGCCCGCGGGGACCCGCATCGTCCTCTGCGACTGCCCCCACTCGTCGGATAACTTTCCGGACAGCTGCCCGATCGCGGACAGGGTCTCCTACACGGTCCGGTATGAAACCCTCGTGTCGCAGACCGTTGGCTCGTTCGAGGAGGCCCTCCCCACCGGAGATACGGGCAACCTCTCCATGTACTATTCGAAGCACCCCTGGACCAGCGACCGGGTCATGGATGGCAAGGTGTCCGTCATCCAGGTGTTCGCGCCAGGGGTCCTCGCCGAGGTCGCCAACGCCGTGGGCTGTGACTACTGAGCCCGCGCTGTCCGCCGCGTGAGGTGGAAGTCCGCCAGCAGCGCGGCCAGCAGTCCCGCGGGAAAGCACGGGGCGCCTTCCGGCCGCGCGGCGTGCCGACTGGTCCAACAATCGGACCAGTTGCTCCCCGTCGCGGCCGGAACCTCCCCCCTGACAGGACCTACCCCTCCTGGCCTGGCTGACGACGCCGGTGGGTTTCATCGGCGTCCCGCCCCATGGTGGCCCGCCGGTGCATGCCGGACGTTCAGTTGGTGACGGTGCGGCGTGAGCTTGCTCCGACGAGCCGTAGGGCTTCCGGGCTCCACGAGTGGCGAGCCCTCGCCTGCCCCATTGCTTGTGCGGGCACCGGCCCTCCGTCCGTGGCTATAGGAAGGTGATGGAAGATGGCGCCACCGAATCTCCGCTCTCACGTCTCTGCCGTGGCTGCGGCCTGTGCTGCGATGGCAGCCTCTTCACCCACGTCGGACTGGAGCCCGAGGAAATCGGCCAACTCCACGCCCTGGGAATTCCCACGCGGACCCTTCGCAGCGGTACGGAGGTGCTGCCGCAGAGATGCTCCGCGCTCGAGGGCCGCGACTGCCAGATCTACGCGGACCGTCCGGCGAGCTGCGCGGCCTACCAATGCGTGCTCGCTGAATCCCTGCTCGAGGAGGAGGTCACCCTGGAGGAGGCACAGGCCGTCGTGAAAAAGGCGCAGCGCCTGATCGCGGACGGACACGCCCGAAGGTTTCTGCGACAGCGGTTCCGCGGCCGCAAGGGGCTCGACTGACCCGGGAGAGGCTCACTTCACCTCGGTGCGCCGCGTGAGGTGGAAGTCCGCCAGCAGTGCCGCCAGCAGCACCAGCAGGGGCCAGCGCGCCCGTCCCGGAGCGGCGCCTCCCTCGTCGTCATCCCCCGCGGCCTGCGCGGGCCTGTCACCCTCGCCGCGTCCGCGCAGATCCGACTCTCGCGCATCCAGCGGCAGCACCTCCACCGCGTCCACCGGCTCGCCATCCCGCTCCAGCGTGTAGCGTCCGGGCACCGCGGGAGGCGGCAGGCTCAGGGCCCCCGCGCCGAAGAGGGGCCGCGTTCCCTCGGGGCCTTCCAGCGTGTAGCGGGCGCCCGGGCGCGTCACCACCGCCAGGGACTCGCCGAGCGAGAGCTGCCGCCGGGGGAAGCCCTCCTGGGAGCGCCGCACCTCGCGCAGCAGGTTGCCCAGCAGCACCGGCCACGCGGGCGTGCGCTGCACGTTGGAGCGCGAGAAGTCCACGTTGAGGTGCACCTGTCCCTCCGCCTCGGAGAGGAGCACCACCGTCCCCGCCGTCATCAAGGCCCGGCCCGGAGGTGGCTCGGCGCCGGCCGCCCAGCGCACGCCGCCCAGTTGCACGTCATCCAGCAGCGGGTGGCCCTTCTCCGCGAAGAAGGGGCCCACGAAGGTGCGCACGGCACCGCCCGCGCCCACCGTCACCCGCGCGTCCGAGCCTCGGGGGCCCACCACGAGCGCCCCCTCTCCGGGCCCCTGCTCCACGCCGGGCGACACCGCGAGGAAGCGCTCCAGCGCCGAGCGCACCTGCGCGTCCAGTCCCTCGGCCAGTGCCACGCGCACCCGCCGCTCCGGGGCCGGTGGGAGGCGGGCCTCGCCGTCCTCGGGCAGCGCGTCCGGCGGCAGGGACACCTCCACGTCTCCCGCGTTCTCGAAGGTGAAGCGCAATGTGGCCGCGCCCTCCTCGGGCAGCCGCACCCGCTCGCGCCGCTCGGTGCCCTCCTTCGCTCCCGGGCCAGGACGGGCCACCGCGTGCACCTCCGTCTCCTCGGGCCCCGTACCGAAACGCGCCACCCGCACCGTCACCGTGGCCGTGGAGCCCTCATCCCGGCGCCACGCGGACACCAGCGCCACGTTGTCCCGGGGTGCCCCCAGCGCCGTCCAGCGCACCGCCGCGGGCACGGCCACGCCTTCCGCGGGCGGAGCATCGGTGAAGAAGTGCACGCGCCGTCCCGGGCCCGCCAGCTCCTGGGCCCACAGCAGCGTGGGTGCCACCTCGTGGTCCGCGCCCAGGGCCCGGAAGGACTCCAGCGCGGCCAGTGCCCGCGAGGGCTCCGCCTCCGGCCCCGCCAACACGCGCGGCACCGTGCCACTGGCCAGCACCGTCACGCTCGTGGCCTTCTCCTCCTCCACGCGCCGGGCCGCCTCCGCGCGCACCTTCTCCAGCACCGGGCGTCCGTCCGCACCGCGCGCCGACAGCGAGAGGCTGCCGTCCACCACCAACACCACGTGCCGCGTCCGGGCGTCCTCACCCAGGCGCACGTCCGCGAGGAAGAGGGCCGCGGCCACCACCGCCAACGCCTCCAGCAGCAGCGAGGCCTCGTGGGTGAAGCGCTCGAAACGAGGGCCGGCCTCGGCGCGGGGACGGGGCGTGCGCCAGAGGAACAGGGCGCTCACCACCACCGGCTTCTGCTTGCGCCGCAGGAAGTACGCCGCCACCAGCGGCACCAGGGCGCCCAGCGCCAGCAGTCCCCACGGGAAGCCGAAGCTCATGCCCGCGAGGCTCCGACGTATTGGCGCAGCGCGAGCACATCGAGCCCCAGCACGCCCACGAGGAAGAGCCAGCAGCCCACCGCGTTGCCCGGGACGATGAGCCACCAGAGGGTGAGTCCTCCGGCGAGCCCCACCGGCAGCCACGGGAACTTCTCCGGCGGGCGCCGCTCGAGCAGCATCGTCCCGGCCAGGAGGAGCAGCAGACACAGGGCGAAGACGGAGGCCTGCCGGGTGCGGCCGGAGTAACGGAACTCGGGCACGTACCAGGCGGCGGGGTTGTAGTCGTTCCTCCAGCGGCCGGCGTAGGGCACGTCCCCGAGGAGGTCCGGATTGTCGCTGACGTACCGGGACTCGATGGCACCGCGGTAGTAGCCCCCATGCTTCACCCAGGGGAGGTGGAAGGCCAGGAGGCACACGCCCAGCGCCACCAGCACCCAGAGGCGGGGCCCCGTGCGTACGGAGGCCCAGGAGCGCTCACCGGCTGGGAGCACGGCGAGCCGCTGGCGCACCTGCTCGGAGCCGGCCAGCCAGGCCGCGAGCAGCCAGAGGAGGGGCGTGAGGCCGAGACCGAACTGGTGCACCGCGTGCGCGAGGGGGAGCAGGGTGAAGGTGGGGCGCAACCACGGGTGCCACGCTCCGGGAGGGAGCTGCTCCACCCACCGCAGCCAGTGCGGGAGCGGCTGCCCGGCGGTGCGCTGTTCTTCCACGAAGACGAGCAGTCCGAGGGCCAGCATCATCAGGGACCAGTTCAGGCCGAGGCCCTGGATGAAGGGCAGCACCGAGAGACCGATGGCGGCGGCCGCGAGCAGGACCGCGAGTTGCGTCCGCGAGAAGCGGGAGAGAGGGGCGGCAACGGACATGGCGGGCTTTCAGAGGCCGGAGGAGCATGGCCACCATACCTCCGAGGCGGAACACCGGGCCACTCGGCGAACGTCAACCGCCCGCTGGGAGGAAGAGGGGCCGCAGCGCTCCGGCCACCAGCGCGCGCAGGGCCCGCGGCGCGGGGGCCACCAGGTGCATCGCCCGGGCCCTCATCGCCGCGGCCCCGAGGACCTTCTGGTGCTCGGCGAAGCGCCGGGTGTAGGCGGCCAGCACGTCCTCGGTGAGCAGCTCCTCCAGCGCCGCGCCGCTCTCCGCGTCCACCAGCCGCGCGCCCTCGCCTCCCGTGGGATCGAGATCCTCCGCGTCCAGCACCTGCACCAGGAAGAGGGCCGCCGCCCCCTGCGCCAGCCGCGACACGAGGGATGGCAGCGGGGCCTCGAAGAGGAAGTCGCTCACCACCACGCGCAGGCCGCACGGGCGCAGCGGCGGCAGGCGTCCGAGGGCGGCGTGCAGATCGTCCTTCGCATCGAAGGTGGCGGAGCGCAGGGCGGAGCGGCACACCTGGCCCTGCACGCGCTCCGGACGCGCGCCGCCCACCAGCAGCGTGGGGCTGAGTCCCTGGTGCGCTCCCACCTCCGTGGCCAGCAGTGCCAGCTCGCGCGCGCACCCGGCCTTGCGCGGCGACAGCGCCATGCTGCGCGAGCCGTCCAGCAGCACCTCCAGGCGCGGGGATACCTCGTCCTGGCGCACGCGCAGAATCAACTCACCGGTGCGTGCCACGGCGTTCCAGTCCATCTGCCGCAGGTCGTCTCCCGGCTGGTAGGCGCGGAAGTCGTGCAGTTCCAGCGAGGATCCGGCCGAGGACGCACGCACCTCGCCAGTCCGGCCCCGGTGGGGCGTCCGTGGCAACGCCAGGGCGAGGCCCGGAGCCAGCCGGGCCACCTCCGCCTCGTCGAAGTCCAGGGCGGTGCTCATGAGGCGTGGATCCGGCGCTCGCGAGCCACGAGGGCCCGGTCCGCGGTGAAGGCGGCGAGCACGGCCATCCCCCACACGCAGGCGAGCAGCCCCAGGCTCATCTTCGTCTCGTTCAGCGAGTAGTCGTAGTCGCTGAAGTTATCCAGCCCGAGGAAGGGGTTGAGCAGGTTGAAGAGGGGGTCATCCACGCGCTGGTCGAAGAGGACGGCCAGCAGCGGCAGCAGCGCTCCGGCCAGGCCCGCCAGCGCGAAGAAGAGGACGCGCACCACGGCCGGGGAGGCGAGCCGGTCCGAGCGCGGCAGGCGCCCCACCACCAACGGCAGCGACAGGAAGAAGATGGCGTACGCCGGCGCGGCGAGCACCGTGAGCAGGTGGTGCTCGGTGACGCCGCCGTTGCTCACGGACAGGGAGAGCAGCCCGCAGCACAGCGCCGTCCAGCCGAGCACCAGCAGGACGATGAGCCGGAAGCCCCGCACCGCCCCCGGGCGCAGGAGGGAGAAGGGCCGCGTGTGGGCGCGCAGGGCACGGGCCTGGCCGTCCACGTCCGTGGCCACGAAGATGCCGATGAGGGTCAGGTGCAGGCACCCGAGGATGCTCGCCGCCCCGGCGGTGGCCGTGCCCGGGGTGTCCATCAACCACAGTCCCACCAGCAGCACCGCGGAGAGCAGCATCTGCAGGGTGAGCGCCAGCCGCGGGCCGTGGGTGTAGTTCTCCGTGACCAGCGACAGGCGCGCGGCGGCCGTCTCGAAGAGCACCCACCCATAGGAGAGCATCACCCAGAGGAAGATGCCGAGGCCGATGAGGAAGTCCTCATCACGCGCGGTGGAGCGGTAGCCCTGGTCGCTCAAGAACCAGGCGGCGATCAGGCTGTACAGCATCGACATGCCCAACGTGCCCAGCAGGACGAAGTGCACCAGGGCGCGGCCGATGCGCCCGTCGGCGAGCGTGGCCGCGCACACCGCCACCACGGTGAGGAAGACGAGCCAGCCCGCGCCCAGCCCGAGCACCAGGAGGATGGTCGGCAGGTCGATGCCGTTGAGGTAGTAGCTGAAGAGGAGGAAGGGCCCCACGGCGGAGGTGTACAGCCCCGCCTGCACCAGGAAGGAGGCCACCTTGCCGCGCAGGATCCGCCGGGGCCCCAGGCCGGTGAGGATGAGCAGCACCCACGTCTCGTCCTCGCGCTCGCGCGCCAGCGAGCGGTAGGCGCTGTAGGGGATGATGAAGAAGTGCACCACCGACTGGCAGAAGAAGAAGGCGAAGAAGTAGCCCTGCCCATGGGTGGTGAGCCCGGCGTCCCGCGTGGCGGCGTAGGCCACCAGGGAGAGGATGAAGCAGGCCACCAACATCAGCCCGAAGCTCACCCAGAAGAGGCGGGAGCGGAGGCCCTGGCGCACCTCCTTCACCACCAGCGGGTTGAGCCTGTCCCCCAGCCGCTCCAGCACTCCGGGCCGGGTCTCCTCGCGCGGGGCGGTGCCCGCGGTGTCCGTGGCGAGCGCGCTCACGCCACCCTCCCCTTCGTCACGTGCATGAACGCATCCTCCAGGTTGCGCTCGCGGTGGCTGAAGGCGCACACGGGCACGCCCGCCCCCACCAGCACCGCCAGCAGCCGCGCCGCCGACTCGTCCACCCAGTTGCCGGCCGCCGCGCCGCCCTCGTTCTCCAGCCGGACCCGCAGCGCCTCGCCCTCGCGCGCCACCTGCTTCACCCGGGGCTGCTCCAGCAGCAACCGCTCGGCGCGCGCCCACACCGCCTCGCCCTCCTCGCCCGGGAAGAGGCGCACCGTCAGCTCCGCCACCGCCGTGCCGGCGGCCTGCGCGAGGATGTCCGCCACCTTGCCCGTGGCCAGCAACCGGCCCTGCTCGATGATGGCGCAGGTGTCGCAGATCTCCGCCAGCTCGGTGAGGATGTGGCTGGAGATGAGCACCGCCTTGCCCTGATCGGCGAGCGCGCGCAGCAGCTCGCGCAGCTCGATGCGGGCGCGCGGGTCCAGGCCGTCCGCCGGCTCGTCGAGGATGAGCAGCTTCGGGTCGTGCAGCAGCGTACGCCCGAGCGCCACGCGCTGCTTCATGCCCTTGGAGAGCGCGCTGGTGAGCTTGTCCTGGAGGGGCAGCAGCCCGGTGAACTCCATGACGGAGGCCACGCGTTTCGTCCGCTCCCGGCCCTGGAGGCCATAGGCGCGCGCGAAGAAGTCGAGGAACTCGAGCACGGTGACGTCGTCATAGGTGCCGTAGCGGTCCGGCATGTAGCCGATGAGCGGCCGCACCTTGTCCGGGGTGTCCACCAGCGAGTGCCCGTCCAGCATCACCTGGCCCGCGTTGGGCGTGTCCAGGGTGGCCAGTATCCGCATGGTGGTGCTCTTGCCGGCGCCATTGGGCCCGATGAAGCCCAGGATGGTGCCCGCCTCCAGCTCGAAGGACACGTCGTCCACCGCGCGCAGGGCGCCGTAGTCGCGCCGCAGCCCCTTCACCTCCAGCAGGCTCATGGTCCGTCCACCCTTCCGTGCACGAAGTGCATGCCCTCGTGCAGCTCCGCCGGGAGCGCCGACAGGGGCGTCTGTCCCGCTCCCTCCAGCTTCGCGGCGAAGCCCCCCTCCGGCAGGGGCGCGTCCAGCGTGTCCCAGGGCACGCGCGAGAAGCGGCTCTTCACATGCTCCGGGAAGCCCACCACCCAGGTGAAGGACACCTTCCCGATGGAAGCGTGCGCCAGCGAGGCCTCGCCCTCGGCGCCGTCGGCGAGCGCCGGCAAATCCCACAACTTGCCGTCCAGCCGCACGTAGCCTTCCGCCAGCGGGGCGCCGAGCGCGTTCTGCACGCGCAGCGCGTTTCCCTCGCGGCGCACGGTGAGCCGGGCGCGCGAGGGCAGCACCGCCACCTCGCCCCACTCCCGGTAGGAGCGCGAGGGCAGGAAGCCGCCCTTCACCACCATGCCATTCGTCCAGTCCGCCTCCATGGCCTGCTCATCCCAGTTCAGGTCCGGCCCCAGGAGCGCGGCCTGTGCCGGGAGGCGCACGCCCTCCGGCTCCAGGTTGGCGTAGTAGCCGCCGATGCTGGCCGTCAGCGCCCGGTCCCGGTCCCGGTCCAGCCAGGTGAGGCTGTAGCGGGAGGCATGGATGGAGAAGCCCTCCACGAGCACGGACCAGGCGACGATGGCCAGGCACGTGACGAGCGCCACCGAGGGCACGGCGATGAGCAGCGCCACAGGCCCCTTGCGCCGGGCGAGCGCGAGGCCCCCGGGGCCCACCGCCAGCACGAAGAGGGTGATGAGCAGCAGGAAGCGGCCCACGGGCGCCTGGACTCCGGGCAGCAGTGCCACCTGCCCGTCACTCAGCATGTGGCTGTTGCCGAAGCTCCGCTCCCAGCTTGGCGGAGGCCCGGCGGGAGCGACGAGGCCCACGTGGCCCAGGCTCGCCTCCTCCATGAGGTTCACGTCGGCGAGCAGCGCCGCGCCACACTCCTCCGCCTTTCCGCACACCCGCACCCGGCCGAAGCCGTAGGGGACCACGCCCTTGGGCGTCTGGGTGAGCAGCGGCAGGCGTCCCACCACGTCGCGCGGAGGGCGGAGGAGAATCAAGTAGCCTCCGGTGGAGGCGTAGGCCTCGAGCGCGCTCCAGACATCCGCCGGAAGCGCGGTGACGTCCCCGGCCACCACCACCATGGGATGGCCCACGTAGAGGGCGAGCTCGCGCGGCGCGTCCTGCGGCGCGATGAAGCGGACCGACAGCTTCGGCTTCTCCTTCACGCGAGGCAGCTTCGTGCCCGACTCGAAGGTCTGCTCCGAGCCCAACACGAGCATGGGCTGGCCCGTGGGGTCCACCGAGTAGAAGTTGAAGGGCCGGAAGGAGCCGCCCGGGCTTTGCACGCGCACCAGGCCTCCCTGCGCGGTGCTGGCCACGGGTATCCAGGCGGAGAGCCGCTGGCGGGGGCCCACCTCCACCTGCCGCGTGGCCACCTGGGAGCGGCCCACCCGCTGGGACTCGACGCGGATGCTCACGGCGCGCGGGGTGGAGCCCGGGTTGTAGAGCGTCACCTCCAGCGGGATGTAGCCGCGCATGGGGCGCAGCACGCCGTTGACCACCGTGGCCTGCAGGTCTCCCTCGGACACGTTCACCGCCTGGCCCGTCACCTCCTGGTAGCCGGGGACCCAATCCTTGCCGGGTGTCTCGAAGTCCTCCTCCGCGACGGCGGTCTCGTCGTCCACCACGGCCGCCTCCGGCTCGGGCGCGGCCAGCGCGGGACTCGCGCACAGCAGCAGGGCGAGCAGCGCGGCGGCAAGACGCTCACGCACGAGGCACCTCGGGGATGGCCTGGAGCAGGGCGCGCACCACGTCCAGGGCACCCACCTTCTCCAGCGAGGCCTCGTAGGCGAGCACCAGGCGGTGGTTGAGGACGGCGGGGGCGGCGGCCACCACCTCGTCGAAGCCCACGTTGGGCTTGCCCCGCATCAACGCGAGCGCCCGTCCGGCCGCGGCCAGCGCCAGCGCCGCGCGAGGGCTGGCCCCATAACGTACGAAGCGGCGCACCGGCTCGGGCGCGCCCGGGCCGCGCGGGTCACTCGACTCCACCAGCCGGCCGATGAAGTCCGCCACCGGCACGGGCAGGTGCACCCGGTCCACCGTGGCGAAGAGGGAGGCGAGCCCCTCGGCGTCCGTCACCGGCGGCAGCACGGGCGGGGTGCCGCGCACGCGCGTGGTGAGCAGGGTGGTGAGCGTCTTGGCGCCCACGGGCGGCACCTGGACGCGGAAGAGGAAGCGGTCGAGCTGCGCCTCGGGCAGCGGATAGGTGCCCTCCAGCTCGATGGGGTTCTGCGTGGCGAGCACGAAGAAGGGGTCGGGCAGCGGACGCGTGTGGCCGAGCACCGTCACGCCGCGCTCCTGCATGGCCTCCAGCAGCGCGGACTGCGTCTTGGGGCTGGAGCGGTTGATTTCGTCCGCGAGCACCACGTTGGCGAAGAGGGGCCCCTCGCGGAAGGTGAAGTCGCGGCGGCCATCGCCCTCGAGGACGTAGGTGCCGGTGATGTCCCCGGGCAGCAGGTCCGGGGTGAACTGGATGCGGCGGAAGGGCAGCCCGAGCAGCCGCGCGAGCGCCTTGCACAGCTCCGTCTTGCCCAGGCCCGGCAGACCCTCGAGCAGCACGTGGCCGCGCGCGAGCACCGCCGCCGTCACCTGATCCACCACCTGCGTCTGGTCGAGCAACACCTGGTTCAGCCCCTTCTGGAGCTGCGCCACCCTCTCCGCCGCGCCCTGCACCTCGGCGGGGCTCAACAGTTCCGACACGGCCGACTCCTGTCCTAGGGTTCCCCCCCGAAATACCGCTTCACCAGCTCCCGGTTGCGGGGCAGCAGCGGCCCCTCCGAATGTCCCGCCTCCGCGTCGCCCTGGGCGCCCGTCCCCTGCCCGCCGCCGCCTCCGCCCCCCTCGCGCCGCTGGGGCTCCGCGGAACGCAGCCCCCACAGTCCCTGCGCCTCGCCGCCCTGTCCCTTGGGCAGGGGTTTGAAGGAGAGCCGCTCCGGGTCCATCTCCGCCTTCTCGCCGAAGACGAGCGGCTGGCTCTCTCCACCCCGTCCCGTGCCACCCTTGCCCGGCTTCGTCTGGCGGCTCGCGTGGCCGCCCTGGCGTCCCTGCCCCTCCCCCTCGCCCTCGCCCTGCCCTTCTCCGGGCCGCGAGCCGTTGCGCCCGGCGCCCTGGCCGAAGCGCTGCTCCAGCTCACGTTGGCGGCGCTCGAGCGTCTCGCGCAGGCTGGCCACCTCGTCACGCGAGCGCACGCCCTCGCCGGAGCCCCCCTGCTTCGCCTGCCCCTGGCCGGTGCCACCATCCCCCGCGCCCGGGGCGCCCCCTGCGTTGCCGGAGGAAGGGTGCTCATTGCCCTGGCCCTGCTGGGACTGCGCGGCGTTGTCGGCGCTCAGGGCCATCAGCGCGTTCTCGAGGGCCTCGCGCTCCCGGGCGGCGGCCTCGGCTCCGGCGGCGGCATCCAGCGACTCCGCCAGGTCCCGGGCGGCCTCGGACGCGGCGGCCAGCTCGGCGGCGGCCTTCGCGGCACGGGCCTCGAGCGACTTCTCCAGGCTGTCGGCGGCCTCCCAGTCGGCAGAGTCGAAGCGGCCCTCGGCGACCTCCTCGGACAGCCGGCGCAGCTCGTCCTCCAGGGGGGTGCCCAGCGGCTCCTCGCGGGAGAGGGCCTCGGCCTTGGCCTGCACGGCGGCCACCTTCGCCGCGGCGGCCGCGTTGGCGGGGCGCACCTGACGGGCGGGCAGCGGCAGGAGGAAGCCCACCGCGAGGAAGACGAGCGCCGCGAGCAACGCCCCGGCCGGGCGCTTCCAGGCCACCGGGGGCAGCGTCACCGCGCGGGCGTACTGGTTGGCGGAGAGCTCCCACTCGCCCACGGGGCGCTCCAGCCGGGTGAGCAGCAGGCCGCCCGCGCCGGCCGAACGGTCCGCCAGCACCGCCGCGTGTGTCAGGGACACGCTCCGGGCGCGGCAGCGGACGAACCACCACGCGCCCGCGGCGAGCAGCGGCACCGGCAGCACCCAGGCGGCGGCATCGCGCAACAACAGGCGGGCCAGCACACACCCGGTGGCGGCGGCCCACACGGGGGCAATGCCCGCCTCGGCCCAGATGACGGCATTGAGGCGCCGCCGCACGCGCCGGACGGGAGCGAGGACGAGGGCCTGCAGGCGGCGTTCATCGCTGGCGGGCATGAGAGCTTCCGAGTCTCGGACAGTCAGCCGCCCTTCCACAAGCCACCTGCTCCAGGGAGTTCCCCCGAGACGAGGGGATGGGGCAGCTGGTTCCAAACCATTGCACCCATGCACGACGGGGCCCCGGCCTTCGAGTCGCCGGAGCCCCGCGTCGCCTTCAACGTCCCGTGGCTACTGCTGGAACTGACCGTCCTGGTTCTGGCTGCCCGGGTCCTGGCTCTGGGTGCCCGGGTCCTGGCTGCCGCCCGTGCCCAGGCCGCGGCTCGTCACGTCCACGCGCAGCGCCGTCGGCTCTCCGCCGATGTCCTGGTACGAGGCGCGCACCTGACTGCCCTCGGCGATGTCCGCGGGGGAGCCCTGACGCCCATCCACCAGCACCTGCGTCTGCTCGTTGAGCTGCAGGCGGATCTGCGGCTGCCCCGCCCCACCCGCGCTGCTCAACAGCAGCTCATCCGGGCTCGAGCTGCACCACCTGGCCCGTCACCAGCTGCTGCTGCTGCTGGCTCCCCTGCTGCTGGGCGCTCTGCTGCTGGGTGCGCGCCGTCTGCTCCTGCTGCTGGGCGGCCTGCTGCTGGGCCTGCGCCATCTCCTGCTGCTGCTGGCGCTGGGCCTCCAGGGCCTGCTGCTGGGACTGCTGGATCTCCGCCTGGGCCTGCGTTGCCTGATTGCTGGCCTGCTGCTGGGCCGTCTGGGCCTCCTGGAACTCCTTCTGGGCCTTGGCCTCGGCCTCCTGGAGCTCCTGCCGGGCCTTCTCCACGTCCTGGCGGGCGTCCGCGACGTGCTTCTGCTCATCGGCCGCCCGGGCCTGGACCTCCTTGGCCTGCTCCATCGCCTGCTGCGAGCGCTCCTGCGCCGACTCCACCTGGGCGCGCGCATCGCCCTGGATGTCCTGCTGCTGTTGCTGCCCCTGCTGCTTGCAACCGGCGGTGACCAGCAGCGCGGCCACGCCAGCGGTCAACCACCCCGAACCCTTGAACATGGAAACCCCTCCTGTCGATTACGAGACAGGCCAAAGATGGCGCCCGTCCTCGCGACGCCAACCCGGGGTGATCCAAAGGGTGGCTGCTCCGGCAGGCTGCCCTCCAGGCGGGGGGTCCACCTGGAATGGGGGACTCCCACACCCGGGGTGAAACCAGACGGCTGGGGCGAGAAAATTTCCGCGTCACCGGAAAGCAGCCCCTAGCATACACGGTTTTGAGTCGGATTAGCGACGTTGACTGTACTACCGGTTCCCACACACGATCTGCAGTCAACGGCAGCCCATACAGGGGGGCCGCTCCATCCGCAGCAACGTTGAGGTGAAGAGCGAATGACGCTGAAACAAGCGTTGATTTCGGGGTGCGCACTCGCACTCCTTTCCGTCGAAGCCAAGGCGCAGGAGCAGGGCACGGAGGCGCCGCAGCCCGCGGCGCCGCAGCCTGCCGAAGCCCAGCCCGTGGCCCCCGTGGCTCCGGCCCCGGCCAACACGCGCACCATCACCGGCAAGGTGCTGGACGCGCTGACCAATGACGGCCTGCCCATGGTGCGCGTCATCATCAAGGGCACCACCAAGGGCGTGGAGACGGAGCTCGACGGCACCTTCACCCTGGAAATCCCCAAGGGCCCGGTGACGCTGCTCTTCTCCAGCCAGGACCACAAGCAGCGCGAGGTCACCGTCGGGGCCAACCGCGACACCGTGACGGCGTCGCTGGACGCCACCTTCGTCGAGGAGATGGTCGTCGTCGGCCGCGCCAGCGAGCTGGCGCGCAAGCACGCGGCCAACTCGGTGGCCTCGGTGAAGGCCGAGGATCTCAACCGCGCGCCCGCCTCCACGGTGGACCAGGCGCTGCAGGGCAAGGTGGCCGGCGCCAACATCCAGAGCAACTCGGGTGCTCCGGGCGGCGGCATGCAGCTGCGCATGCGCGGCGTCTCCACCATCAACGGCTCGAGCGCGCCGCTCTACGTGGTGGACGGCGTCATCATCAGCGACGTGGCCATCGCCTCCGGCGTCTTCGAGGTCACCGGCTCGGTGAGCGGCTCCAACCCCGCGGCCACCCAGGACAACCAGGTCAACCGCATCGCGGACCTCAACCCCAACGACATCGAGAGCATCGAAGTCCTCAAGGGTGCCTCCGCCGCGGCCATCTACGGCTCCAAGGCCACCAACGGCGTGGTCATCATCACCACCAAGCGCGGCAAGTCCGGCGCTCCCCAGCTCTCCCTCACGCAGCGCGTGGGCTCCTACCAGCTCGCCAACAAGCTGGGCAGCCGCCGCATCGACGACGTGGCCGAGGCCACCGAGGTCTTCGGCGCCAAGGCCGCCGACTACTTCCAGCCCGGCCGCATCTACGACCACGAGGAGCAGCTCGCCTCCAACCGCAAGCTCTCCTACGAGACGCTCGCCAGCGTGAGCGGCACCTCCGGGGACACCCGCTACTACGCCTCGGCCATGGTGAAGGATGATGAGGGCATCATCACCAACACCGGCTACGAGAAGCAGAGCTTCCGCCTCAACCTGGGGCAGAAGTTCGGCAGCGACGTGGAGGTGAACACCGCCACCACCTTCATCCACTCGCTGGGTGCGCGCGGCCTCACCAACAACGACAACAACAACGTGTCGTACCACATGGTGCTGCCCTCCACGCCCAACTTCGTGGACCTGCAGGCCAGCCGCGACGGCACCTACCCCGTCAACCCCTTCCTGCCCAACGGCTCCAACCCGCTGCAGACCGCGGCCCTCATGCGCAACAACGAGGACGTGTGGCGTCTGATGGGCGCGGCCGACGCGACGTGGAACGCCTACAAGAGCGACACCCAGAACCTCAAGTTCAAGGCCAACCTGGGCGTGGACCGCTTCCAGCAGAAGAACGAGCTGCTCTTCCCCAACGAGCTCCACTTCGAGCCGGTGGATGATGGCAAGGCGGGCACCTCGCTCTTCGCCACCAGCGAGGTCCTCAACCTCAACACCAGCGTCAACGTCATCCACTCCTACAAGCCTGCTTCCGGGGCGCTGAGCGCCAACACCTCGGCCGGCTTCCAGTTCGAGCAGCGCAGCCTGGACTCCACGTACATCACCAGCCGGGATCTCACGGCCGGCCAGCCCAACGTGGACTCCGGCACCCAGGTGGGCGTGCGCCAGAACCGCCAGCTCGTGCGCGACCGCAGCTTCTTCCTCCAGGAGGAGATGCTGCTGATGGACGAGCGCCTCACCCTCGTGGGCTCGGTGCTCGGCGAGCAGAGCAGCAACAACAGCAACGCGGACCAGGTCTTCTTCTACCCGAAGATCGCCACGGCCTACCGCCTGCCCAACCTGCACCCCGCCGTCAACGAGCTGAAGGTCCGCCTCGCCTACGGTGAGACGGGCAACCAGCCGCAGTACGGCATGCGCTACAACGCCTGGAGCGCCAGCAACAACATCGGCGGCAACTCCGGCATCATCGGCACGGGTGTCGCGGCCGCCGCGGACCTCCGTCCCGAGCGCCAGGGTGAAATCGAAGCCGGTGTGGACGCGCTGCTCTTCAACGGCAACGCCGTGGTGGAGCTCACCGTCTACCAGCGCACCATCAACGACATGCTGCTGCAGCGCGCGGTGGCCCCGTCCACCGGCTACACCACCGAAATCTTCAACGGTGGCGAGCTGCAGAACCGCGGCGTGGAGGCGATGCTCCAGCTCACCCCGGTGAAGACGGACAAGTGGGAGTGGGTGTCCAACACCACCTTCGCCCTCAACCGCAGCACGGTCACCAGCATGCCCGTGCCGGCCTTCACCGTCGGCGGCTTCGGCACCAGCCTGGGCGCCTTCCGCATCGAGGAGGGCGCGAGCGCCACGCAGATCATCGGCCGCGTTCCCCGCGCGGACGGCACCTGCTGCGACATCCAGAAGATTGGCGACACCGAGCCGGACTTCCGCATGGCCTTCGCCAACACGGTGAAGTACGGCAACTTCGCCCTCTCCTTCCTGCTCGACTGGCAGCAGGGCAGCGACGTCATCAACCTGACGCGCTTCCTGTACGACGCCTCCGCCAACACGCGCGACTACGAGGCCAACGGCGCCAAGCGCCAGAAGGACTGGGCGACCAACGCCGCCGTGTACGTGGAGGACGCCTCCTTCCTCAAGGTGCGTGAGGTCTCCCTCACCTACAACCTGCCCGAGAGCTACGCCACGCGTATCCCCGGGGTGAAGTCGGCCCGGCTGACCGTCAGCGGCCGCAACCTCTTCACGTTCACCAACTACTCGGGTCTGGATCCCGAGGTGAGCAACTTCGGCAACCAGGCCATCGCCCGCAACATCGACGTGGCCCCCTTCCCGCCCAGCCGTAGCTTCTGGACGTCCATCGACCTGGGGTTCTGAGGACCATGAAAATCCGCAACATGAAGAAGATGACCACGATGGCCCTGGCGCTGTGCGCCACCATGGGCCTGGGCGGCTGCGACATGACGGTCCCGGACCTCAACAATCCGGGCGTCGAGTCCATCCGCGACAACCCCACGCGCTCCAGCGTCCTGAGCGCCACCACGGGCCTGCTCATCGGGCACCGCAACGGCAAGGGCGCGCAGAACGGGCTCATCTCCCAGCTCGGCGTGCTCGGCCGCGAGAGCTACATCCTCGACACGGCGGATCCCCGCTACGTGAGCGAGCTGCTCTCCGGTGAGCACCTGGATCCGGGCAGCCCGGCCTTCGGCGGCAACTTCTGGGCCGGCCCCTACCTCAACATCCGCAACGCCCACACGGTGCTGGATGCCACGGAGAAGGTGACCGGCATCACCGAGGCCGAGAAGAACGCCATCCAGGGTTTCGCCAAGACGATCCAGGCCCTGGACTTCCTCACCCTCATCCTCACCCGGGACGTCGAGGGCGCGCCCATCGACGTGAACCGCAAGCTGGGGGACGACCTGGCCCCCATCGCGAGCAAGGCGGAGGTGTACAACCACATCGCCACGCTGCTGGATGACGCCAAGACGGACCTGCTGGGCGGCGGGGACAAGTTCCCCTTCAAGGTGAGCGCTGGCTTCACCGGCTTCGACAAGCCCGCCAGCTTCCTGAAGTTCAACCGCGCGGTGCGCGCCCGGGTGGCCGTCTACATGGAGCAGTGGGCCACGGCGCAGACCGCCCTGGACGAGTCGTTCCTCGACGAGACCGGCGATCTCGACACGGGCGTGTACCTCGTGTTCAGCGGGGCCTCGGGTGACACGGCCAACGGCCTCAACAGCGCCAACATCTACGCCAACCCGGCGCTGCTGAAGAACACGGACGGCTCCACGCGTGAGGACGCCCGTCTGGCTCGCAAGACCACCCTGGCGGACGAGGAGCGCAAGTGGCAGGGCATCACCACGAACGTGCTCTTCACCGTCTACCCGGACAACGAGGCCTCGCTGCCCCTCATCCGCAATGAGGAGCTCATCCTCCTGCGGGCCGAGGCCTACATGAAGCAGGAGAACTACACGGAGGCCACGCGCCTGCTCGACATCATCCGGACCGAGTCGGGCAACCTGCCCCCGCTTCCGGAAGTGCTGAGCGACCCGAAGCTCATGGAGGACGAGCTGCTCGAGCAGCGCCGCTTCTCCCTGCTCTTCGAGGGCCACCGGTGGATCGACATGCGCCGCTACAACCGCCTGGAGGAGCTGCGCCTGGAGGATCCCGCGGGCGTGAGCTTCAAGGTGCACCACCACTTCCCGCACCCGGTCTCCGAGACCGACGCGCGGAAGTAATCCTCCCTCTTCAGGGCAATGAGTTGAGGGAATGAGCGGGCGGGCATCCACGCGATGCCCGCCCGCTTCGTTTTATGATGGGGGCTCCAATGAGTGCCCCTACGAGTGGTCCCATCCTCGGCATCGACTTCGGCACGACCAACACGGCGGCGGCGTTCTTCGACCGGCAGGGCAAGCTGAAGCTGGTGCCCGTGTCGGACAAGAACTTCATCCTCCCGTCGGTGGCCTGGTACCACGCCGCGGACAAGGCGATTGTCGGCCCCGCCGCGCGCCGGCAGATCATCGACGACCCGCGCCACACCATCTTCGGCAGCAAGCGCTTCCTCGGGCGGCGCTACCAGTCCGAGTACGTGCAGAAGCACCGCGAGCGCTTCGCCTTCCACCTGGTGGAGGGCACGGACGGCTACTGCGCGGTGAAGGTGTACAACCGGGTGACGCCGCTCAACGAGGTGGCGTACTTCATCCTCCGGCACATCCTCACGCTGGCCAACCACGCCGCGGGAGAGCCCTTCTCCGAGTGCGTCCTGACGGTGCCGGCCCACGCGAGCATCCGCCAGCGCGAGGCGGTGCGCCACGCGGCCGAGCGCGCGGGCCTGAAGGTGCGGGCCATCATCAACGAGCCCACCGCCGCGGCGCTCTACTACGCCAACCTGCGCAGCCCGGAGCAGACGGTGATGGTGTTCGACCTGGGCGGCGGCACCTTCGACGCCACGCTCATGTCCGTGCAGAACCGGGTGGTGAAGGTGCTGGCCACCGGCGGTGATGCCTTCCTCGGCGGCGCCAACTTCGACGAGTGCATCGTCGAGCACCTGGCCGAGGAGTTCCACCGGCAGCACGGCGTGGATCTGCGCGGCAACAAGATCGTCATGCAGCGGCTCGTCTTCGCCGCCGAGTCCGTGAAGATTCAGCTCTCCCGGGCCGAGGTGGCGGAGCTGCGCGTGCCCTGCATCACCCAGGGGCCGGACGGCGGCTTCCTGGACTTCCAGTTCCGCCTCACCCGCAAGCGGCTGGAGGAGATGACGTCCCGGCTCATCGAGCGCACCGTGTCCGCCTGCGACGAAGTGCTGGAGCGCGCGGGCCTGAAGCCGCAGCAGGTGGACGAGCTGGTGCTGGTGGGCGGCCAGACGCGCATGCCCGCCATCCGCGAGCGCCTCTCGCACTTCCGCCGCTTCTCCTCGGAGAAGGACGTGCACCCGGAACTGGGCGTGGCGGTGGGCGCCGCCATCCTGGGCCGCAACCTGTCCCGGCCCGGCGGCACCGGCCTCATGGACGTGGTGCCCATGCCCGTGAGCGTCATGCTCCCCGGCGGCGCCACCCACGAGGTCATCTCCGCCAACACCCCGGTGCCCTGCCGCAAGTCCGTGTCCCTGGAGTCCCTGCCGCCCGGCCCCACGCCCCTGCCCGTGCTCGTCTTCGAGTCCCTGGACACCACCAGCGTGGACCGGGAGGTGCTCGGCACCCTCCAGGTGGGCCCCGAGTGGCGCTGCGGCGGCGCGCCCCGGCTCGAGCTGCACATGGGACAGGACTTCGTCCTCCGGGCCTACCTCGCCGCGGGCGACGGCAAGCCCGTCCCCGCGCCCATCATCGACGCGACGCCTCAAATGAGAGCGCCCCGGGCCGCGGCTTCTTGAGCCACGGCACCGGGGCGGGATTCAAACCGGGGTGAGCGGAACCCTCACCCGGGGATGGTGACGCGTCACTGCACCGCGAAGACCAGGTCGTCGTGGTCGTCGTACCCGCCCGGGCTGCACGAGGACGCGGTGCCGTTGTAGCGGAAGTTCGCACGCACCGCCTGCAGGGTGGTTCCTCCGGCGGGCAGCGTGTAGTTGGCGGTGATGGTGCGCGCCCCGCTACCGGCCGGCTTGTACGAGCCGATGAGCGTCCACACCGGGCTGCTGGCGTTCGCCGCGTAGTACAGGTCCAGCGTGTCCGCCGTGCTGGAGTAGGCCCACACCGTGGCCGTCACCGTCACCTGCTTGCCGCGCGCCATGGTCGTCCCGTCCGTCGTGGCCACCTTGAGGCGGTCGTTGGACTCGTCCGAGTGGTAGGTGCCGGAGGTGCCATCCACGCACGTGCCGCCGATGGTGTTGGGGCGGTTCACCTCGGGGCCCAGGCCGCCGCGGCCGTTGAGCAGCGTACCCGAGTCGCAGCCCGCGCCCACCGCCGCGCACTTGGGCGCCTTGAGCGTCGCGTCGAAGGTCGCCGTGTTGACGGTGCCGCCGCCACCACCGCTGTCCACCGGCGGAGGCGTGTTGCCCGTGGTCGCGCCCTTGGCCAGCTCACCCATGAAGGACACCGCCAGCCTGGCGAACTTCACCGAGTTGCTCGCGTTGCCCTGGGTCGCATTCGTCAGCGTGTCGTTCGCCGTGTGGATGTACGGGCTGGACGTGCTCATCGTCGCCTCGAAGGGCATCGACGTGGGGAATCCCCTGGCGTGCCACGAGGCGTGGTCCGAGCAGCCGTAGCCGCACGTGATGTTGGTGTACATCATCCCCGGCTGGTACGTGGAGATGAGGCTGGTGACGAAGGAGTTCTGCGCCGCGTTGGTGTTGTCCGTCACCATCGCGAAGTCGTAGGCGGAGCCCTTGTAGTTGGTCATGTCGAGCTGCAACACGCCCACCACGTTCACCGCGTTGTTCACGTGCCACGTGGCGATGTCGGCCGAGCCCCTCAGGCCGATCTCCTCGGCGGCATAGGCCATGAACTTCACCGTGCGCGCCGGCTTGTAGCCGTTGGCCACCGCCACCCGGAAGGCCTCGGTGAGCGAGGCCACGCCCGAGGCGTCGTCATCCGCGCCCGGCGCGGCGCCGGTGGAGCTGCCGCCGTTGATGGAGTCCAGGTGCCCGCCGATCACCACCACCTCGTTGGGGTGCGTGGTGCCGGTGATGGTGGCGATGACGGACGGCTGCGGCGAGGTGGTGCTCGCGTGCGTGAAGAGCGCCACCGAGATGTCGGCGCGGCCGTTCGCGATGGTGGTCCACTGGGTCTTCAGCCAGTTGGCCGCGTCGATGCCCGACTGCACGTTGTAGCGGCGCGTGGTCCAGTTGGTGGACAGCGAGTTGATGGTGTTGCGGATGTTGAGCTCCTGCACGCCGCTCATCATCGCGTTCACCGACGCGCTGTTGTTGAGGCTGTAGCTCACGAGCGACGCCAGCGGCTGCGGAGCGGTGCTGCCCTCCAGCGCCGCGCGCGCCTCCGCCTCGGTGTCATGGGAGATGAAACCCGCGCACCGGTTGAGCTTGTCGTGCATCGCCTCGGACAGCTTCTCGAGCTGCGACTCGGGCACGCGCAGCACCGCCACCCCGCCCTTCTCGAGCGCCGGAGCGGGCAGCGTCAGGCCCTTCTCCTTGAACGAAGCGCGCGCGGGCTCCAGCGCGTCCGACCCGATGGTGATCCACACCTGCTTCTCCTGCGGGGCGGCCTCCGCGAACGCGGGGGCTGCACACGCAAGCAATGCGACGATCGGTCCGAACTTCTTGATAGCCATTCACTTCTCCTGGCGCTGGTGCTTCCGCGGGGGGGGAAATTCCGCGAACCGGAAGGATCCGTTTCGCGAGAAAGGCGGACTTATCCACCAACACGAGAACTTATTGTACCCCAGGCACGTCCGGAAATAACCTGGAGTGTAGGG
Organism: Archangium gephyra; assembly: GCF_049060025.1. Taxonomy (GTDB): domain Bacteria; phylum Myxococcota; class Myxococcia; order Myxococcales; family Myxococcaceae; genus Archangium; species Archangium gephyra_A. The sequence goes on along the minus strand of NZ_JBMEQQ010000002.1, from coordinate 8,343,570 downwards.
TCGAGAACCCACTCGGGAAGAGACGCGCGAAGCGATGTCGCCGTGCGGCAATGCTTTCAAGGTCAACGAATTCATCCCCGTGGCACAGGCGTCCAGGAGGCACGGTGGAGCCGTTCCTCGTGAGCATCGGCTGGTACAACGTCGCCGCGGGGCTCGCGCTCTTCGCCCTGCTCTCCCCTCGCATCGGCCAGAAGGTGCTCGGCGAGTGGTGCCGGCTCACGGCGGCGCCCTACTCCCTGGGAGACCATGGCGCGCTCTGGTTGTGGTGGGCCGCGCTCACCAACCTCTTCTTCGGCGCGGTGAACGTGCTGGCGGCCGGCTGGGAGCCCGCGGCGCAACGCGCGATCGCCTGGCTCGATCTGGCCGTCTACGTCCCCTTCCTCGTGCTCGCGCTGGGGGCGCTGCGCTCGCCCCGCTACGGCCGGGGAGTCTGGGTGGCCGTCCCCCTGTTCGGTGGGTGGATCGCCTGGAACCTCCACGCGCTCCTCGGCTGAGCGGGCAGGCGGGGCTGAAGTGAACGCCGGGCCCCAGGCGTTACCCATTCGTGGTACCACGCGGCCACGGCGGGGTGGGATTCGCCTTCCCCAGCGCCGTGACAAGGGTTTCAAGGATGCAGCCAGGAGAGGCACTCTTCGTCCACCCGGCCTTGAAGATCAGACCGTGCGAGTGGGGCTATGGCGTCTTCACGGACGAGGCCATCCCCGAGGGCACCATCCTCGAGGAGTGCCATTACCTCAAGGTGCCCTTCCGCTCCGTGCGCAACTCCGACCTGTCGGACTACGTCTTCAACATCGAGTGGGGCCCGCACGAGGAGGACCGGGGCGGCGAGTGGGTGGCGATCGTCATGGGGTCCGGGATGATCTTCAACCACGCGCAGGAGCCCAACGTGTCCTACTACCGGGGCTTCCAGAAGGGCCATTCGCCCAAGGACGTCTTCACCTTCTACGCCCTGCGGGACATCGAGGCCGGCGAGCAGCTCTGCATCAGCTACGGGGAGAACTGGTGGAAGACGCGCGGCCAGAACATGCCCTGAGCCGGGGAGGGCCCGGCTTGTCGCTCCCCGAGGGCCCATGACATAAACTCCGCATGCGCATTGGTCGTCTTGGACTCCTGGGTCTGGCCACGCTGGTGGCCGCGTGCGAGAAGCAGCCCCCCACTCCCCCCGCGACGTACCGGGTGGGAGGAACGATCGCCGGACTCTCCGGCGGCAACCTCACCCTCCAGCTCAACGGGCAGCAGAGCCTCACCCGGGGCGCGGATGGGCCGTTCTCGTTCGAGACCCCGCTGGCGGACCGGAGCGACTACGCGGTGACGGTGGCCGCCACGCCCCCGGAGCAGGACTGCTCCGTCGAGGGCGGGACGGGCAAGGTGGCCGGCGCGGACGTGAATTCCGTCCAGGTGCGCTGCGCGACGCGGACGTACACGCTCGGGGGCACGGTGGAGGGCCTGCGTGGAACGCTCGGGCTGAGCCTCGGAGGCGAGACGCTCCAGGTCACCACGAACGGGGCCTTCACCTTCGCGACGAAGCTGCCGCGCGGCGGCGCGTACACGGTGGGCGTGGCCACCCAGCCCGCGAACCAGCGCTGCACCGTGTCCAACGGGAGCGGGACGGTGGCCGGCAACGTGGCGGACCTCTCCGTCCGGTGCGCCGACTGGTACACGCTGGACACCTTCCAGGCCGCCACCGTCGTCCTCGGCCAGGGCGACTTCACCAGCAAGGCGCCGGACCGGGGCGGCGGCACCGGCGCCGGCACCCTGAGAAATCCCCTGGGCAACCCGGCGTTCGCCCAGGGCCGGCTCTACGTCCCGGACACGGGCTCCAACCGGGTGCTCGGCTTCAACGGCATTCCCACGGCCAACGGCGCGAGCGCGGGCTTCGTCCTCGGCCAGGCGGACCTGGGGGACTTCGAGACCGGCAGTGGAGAGCAGGGCCTCGGCGCCCCGGAGGGCCTCTCCATTGACGCGGACCGGCTGGCGGTGGCGGACACGCGCAACAGCCGCGTCCTGCTCCACGCCACGCTCCCCGCCAGCACCGGGGCCACTCCCTCGCTCGTCGTCGGACAGCAGAGCCTCGCCCCCGAGGCCCGGCTTCCCGGGTGCGGGCGGACGTCGCTCTCCTTCCCGGAGGACGTGTTCCTCGGCCGCGGCAAGTTGCTCGTGGCCGACAGCGCCAACAACCGCGTCCTGGTGTGGAACACCGTGCCCACCACGAACGCGGCGCCGGCGGACCTCGTCCTCGGCCAGGGCTCGTTCATCACCTGCGTCGAGAACGACGCGAACGGCGATGGGGTGAGGGACGCCACCTCCGGCGCCACCACGCTCTGGAACCCCACCGGGGTGTGGACGGATGGCACCCGCCTCGTGGTGGCCGACAGCTACAACAACCGCGTGCTCCTCTGGAACCAGTTCCCCACCACCGACGGGCAGCCCGCGGACGTGGTCCTGGGCCAGGCGGACTTCACCTCGCGCGCCCCGGCCCTCACCGCCTCCGGGATGAACACGCCCTACACCGTCACCTCCACCGGGCTGCAGCTCTTCGTGACCGACAGCCAGCACCACCGCGTGCTGGTGTGGAACGCCCTCCCCACCTCCAACGGGACCCCGGCGGACTCCGTCCTCGGCCAGGCCGACTTCACCCACGCCAACCTCAACGATCCCACCACGGGCACCACCCCGAGCGGGCGCACCCTCAACCAGCCTGGAGGAGTGCTCCTCACCTGGCCCCACGTGGTGGTGTCGGACTACGGCAACCACCGGCTCCTCGTGTTCCAGAGCCGCTGAGCCCCCCGCCTGCCCCGGTTTCCCGCCTGCCCGGACGCTCCCCTGACGGGGGGCCTCCGCTTCCTGAGGAACCGGTACTTCCCCGGGGTCACGGACTATCCGAATTTCATCCTCCATGTATGATTACGCACATTCATGGGGAGAGGAGGGGATGACGTCGGAAGCTCCCTGAGCCGGAGCAACTGGCGAAGTCTCCTCGGCAGCGCTCCCCGAGCCTGAGTGCTTCGGTAGGGGACGTCGCCGGATGAAGAAGAACGAAGCTGCAGCCGTGAGTTGGTCCTCCTCCCCCTCCGTGGTGGTGGAGGAGGATCTGGACGAACGGACAATGGCCGCGGACATGGAGTCGCTCTTCGCGCCCGTCCCGCCACAGCCCCATACCTGGGATGGGCCCTCGAGCTCGGGGCACTCCAGCTCGGGCCACTCCAGCTCGGGCCACTCCAGCTCGGGGCTGTCGAACTCGGGGCTCTCGGGCTCGGGCTACTCCGGCTCCAACCCCTCGGGCTCCGGCTTCACGGGCCAAGGGGAGCAGGACGGCCACGCGCTCAAGCCGGGCACGCGCATCCAGCACTACGAGCTCATCCGCGAGCTGGGCAGCGGCGGCATGGGCACCGTCTTCCTGGCGCGAGACACGCGGCTGGGGCGGCGCGTGGCCATCAAGTTCCTGCACACCCAGGACGCGGACGTCACCAAGCGCTTCATCCTCGAGGCGCGCACCACGGCGCGCTGCAGCCACGAGAACATCGTCATCATCTACGAGGTCGGCGAGTCACAGGCCGGCCCGTTCATGGTGCTGGAGTTCCTCGAGGGCCAGCCGCTGATGAAGGTGATGGGCAAGCAGCGCCTGCCGCCCGCGCGCGCGGTGGAGCTGATGGTGCCGGTGGTGCGCGCGCTGGCGTGCGCCCACGAGCAGGGCATCGTCCACCGCGACCTCAAGCCGGAGAACATCGTGGTGACGAACGGGGGCGCCATCAAGGTGCTCGACTTCGGCATCGCCAAGGTGCTCCAGGGGGACGAGCCCAACGAGGGGCTGCTGGCCCAGGGCCAGAATGGCAAGCCCCAGCTTCCCTCCGCCGCGGAGCTGGGCGAGGACGTCTCCAACCTCACCCGCCGCGGCGCCATCATGGGCACCATGGCGTACATGGCCCCGGAGCAGTGGGGCATCGGCGTCCCCATCGACCACCGCGCCGACATCTGGGCCGTGGGCATCATGCTGTTCCGGATGATCGCCGGAAAGCACCCGTTGGATCCGCTGCGCGGGCCGCAGCTCATGGTCACGGCGATGATGGACGAGCTGATGCCGCGCCTGCAGAGCGTGGTGCCGGACGTGCCGCCGGACCTCGCCGCCGTCATCGACCGGTGTCTGCTCAAGCCCAAGGACGAGCGCTTCCCGGACGCCAACGCGCTGCTCAAGGCCCTGGAGCCCTTCCTGCCGGGGCGCTACAGCCGGGAGCTGCGCATCGACGAGAGCCCCTACGCGGGCCTCAGCTCCTTCCAGGAAGCGGACGCGGACCGCTTCTTCGGCCGCACGCGGGAAATCGCCGCCCTGGTCAACCGCATCAGCGACCGGCCGCTGCTGGCCATCGTGGGCCCGTCCGGCACGGGCAAGTCCTCCTTCGTGCGCGCGGGCCTGGTGCCCGTGCTCAAGCGCTCCGGCACGGCCTGGGAGTCGCTCGTCATCCGCCCCGGCCGCAACCCGCTGGCGGCCCTGGCCAACATCGTGGCGCCGCTGGTGAGCTCCTCCACCACCGTCGAGGAGGACATCGCCGAGCAGCAGCGGCTCGTCGAGCGCCTGTACGCGGAGCCCGGTTACGTGGGCAGCCTGCTGCGCAGCCGCGCCCGCCGCGAGCGCCGCAAGATTCTCCTCTTCATCGACCAGTTCGAGGAGCTCTACACGCTGGTGCCGGACGCGCGGGAGCGCCTGGCCTTCACCGCGTGCCTGTCGGGCATCGCGGACGACGCCACCTCGCCCATCCGCGTCATCCTCTCCATCCGCTCGGACTTCCTGGACCGGGTGCCGGAGGACGAGCAATTCATGGGCGAGTTGAGCCAGGGGCTCTACTTCCTCACCGCGCCCAACCGGGACGGTCTGCGGGACGCGCTGGTGCAGCCGGCGGAGATGGCCGGCTACCAGTTCGAGACGCCGGCCATGGTGGACAACATGCTGGAGCACCTGGACGCGAGCCAGGGCGCGCTGCCGCTGCTGCAGTTCGCGGCCACCCAGCTGTGGGAGTCGCGCGACACCAAGAACAAGCTGCTCACCGAGAGCGCCTACCAGTCCATCGGCGGCATCGCGGGCGCGCTCGCCACCCACGCCGACAGCGTGCTGGCGAGCATGACCAACGCGGAGCGCACGCTGGTGCGCGCCGTCTTCCTGCGCCTCGTCACCCCGGAGCGCACGCGCGCCATCGTCTCGGTGGACGAGCTGCGCGAGCTGACGAAGGACTCGGGGGAGATGCAGCGGCTCATCGACCACCTCGTCCAGGCGCGTCTGCTGGTGGTGCAGACGGGAGGCGGGGCCACGGGCGCGACGGTGGAAATCGTCCACGAGTCGCTGCTGCATAGCTGGCCCACGCTCAAGCGCTGGCTGGACGAGGGCCAGGAGGACGCGGGCTTCCTGGAGCAGCTGCGCAACGCGGCCCGGCAGTGGCAGGCCAAGAACTTCGACAGCAACCTGCTGTGGCGCGGAGAGATGGTGGAGGAGGCGCTGCGCTTCCAGCGGCGCTTCCGCGGGGAGCTGCCGCGGTTGCACCAGGACTACCTGGAGTCCGTCTTCGCGCAGGCGAAGAAGGGCCGGCGGCTGAGGAAGGCGCTGCTCTTCGGCGGTACCGCCTTCCTGGGAATGCTGGTCATCGCCGCGGCGGTGGCGCTGGTGGTCATCAGCAACGCGCAGCGGGAGGCCGAGCGCCAGGCGGAGGTGGCCCTCAAGGCGGAGGCCTCGGCACGCATCGCCGAGCAGACGGCGCGCAGTGCCGAGACGGAGGCCAAGCAGCGTCTGGCCGAGGTGCAGGCCAAGGAGTTGGAGCGCCAGAAGGCGCAGCAGGCGGCGGAGGCGGCCAACGCCCAGGTGGCGCTCGCCAACGAGGAGCTGCTCAGCAAGAACGACGAGTTGCTGCTGGCGCTCGAGCGGGCCCAGGAGGCCCAGTTGCGCGCCAAGGGCGCCAAGCGGCGCGCCGAGTCCAGTGCGCGCGAGGCGCGCCAGGCCAAGGAAGAAGCCATCAAGGCGGCGCAGAGTCTCGCCACGCTGTTGCGCCGCGAGCAGGAGCGCGCCCAGCGCCTGCAGTCCCAGCTCGGAAGTCCGGTCATCGAGGTCCTGAAGTGAGAACGGTGATGAACAGGTCCAGGTTCGCGCTCACCCTGTCCGCGGCGCTGCTCACGGTGTGGACGGCGCCCGCGCAGGCCCAGGCGTCCCGCGGCAAGCAGAAGGCCGCCGCGGTGCGCAAGCCCGTGAAGAAGCTGCCCGGTGCCAGCAAGGCCGGCACGAAGCTGTCCGGCGCCAGGAAGCCCGGCTCCAAGAAGCCCGGCGCCAGGCAGCGGCCCGGCGCCGTGGAGCAACCCGCCGACACGTCCCTGTCCGAGCTCCCCACCGCGTCCGACGCGCCCCTGGACGAGGCGCTCCCCGCGCCGGATCTGGCGCCTCCGCCCCCCTCGACGCAGCAGGCGGGCATCTCCTCCGAGGTCCTCGCGGACCGGCCCTGGGCCAAGGGCGTGTCGCCGGAGCAGCAGCAGGCCGCGATGGCGCTCTTCCAGTCCGCCAACGCGCTGCTCAAGGAGTCCGTCTTCGTCCAGGCCGTGGAGAAGTACCGCGCGGCGCTCGAGGCCTGGAAGCACCCGGCCATCCACTACAACCTGGCGCTGGCGCTGATGAACCTGGACCAGCCCGTCGAGGTCCACGAGCAGCTCGTGGAAGCGCTGCGCTACGGCCCCGCCCCCCTGGAGAACGAGAAGTACGAGTACGCCCGCAACTACAAGACGCTCATGGAGCGGCAGTTGGCCCGGGTGGACATCTCCTGTGACACGCCCGGCGCCACCGTGACGCTGGATGGCCAGACGCTGTTCGTCGCCCCCGGAAGGTACTCGGGGCTGGTGCGTCCCGGCGCCCACAGCATCGTCGCCACCAAGCAGGGCTTCCTCCCCACCGACCAGAGCCGCACGCTGCTGCCCGGTGAGACGGCGGCCCTCCAGTTGAAGATGTTCACCTCGGACGACCTCATCGAGTACCGCCGCAAGTGGGCCGCGTGGATGCCCTGGGTGGTGGCGGGCGCGGGCGTGGCCGTGGGCGCGGGCAGTGGCTGGCTCCACCTCCAGGCCCGCGACAGCCTGCGCGTCCTCGATGCCGGCGTCACGCAGTGCGGTGGCTGCTTCCTGACCCCCACCCTCGACTCCACCCTCACCCGGGGCAACACCTACCAGGCCCTGGCCATTGGCGGGTACGCCGTCGGCGGCGCCGCGCTCCTCACCGGCGCCGTGCTCGTCTATCTCAACCAACCCCAGCCGTTCCAGGTCGACCCCAACCAGAAGAAGGTGGAGGTCGTGGGTGTCGCGCCCCTCATCGGCGGCGGCACGGGCGGCATCCTCACCACCTTCCGTTTCTGAGCATTCCCCGAGAGCCTCCCCATGAGACGAGAGCAGCCTCTCCAGATGACCGGCCGCATCGCCGCGCTCGCACTGGCGCTCCTGACCCTTCCCTTCCTCTCCTCCTGCTTCGAGCCCACCAGCGTCCAGTGCCCCTCCGGCCTGTTCTGCCCCGCCGGCCAGCAGTGCGCCGCCAGGCAGGACGTGTGCCTCAAGACGGACTGTGGCGACGGCATCGTCCAGCAGGGCGAGGCCTGTGACGACGGCAACATCGTCGACGGCGATGGCTGCAACCGGACCTGTACCTCCATCGAGATCTGCGGCAACCAGATCGTCGACGTGGCCCGCGAGGAGGTCTGCGACGACGGCAACATCCTCGACAAGGACGGCTGCAGCGCCAACTGCAAGTCCAGCGAGCTGTGCGGCAACGGCACCGTGGACCGGTCCGTGGGCGAGGTCTGCGACGACTTCAACACCCGCTCGGGTGACGGCTGCAGCGCGGACTGTCTGTCCCTGGAGCTGTGCGGCAACGGCTACACGGACACCGCCAAGAACGAGAAGTGCGACGACGGCAACAACGAGAGCGGCGACGGCTGCAGCTCCGACTGCAGGTCCCAGGAGAGCTGCGGCAACGGCTACAAGGACACCGCCAAGGGCGAGGTCTGCGACGACGGCAACAACGTCAACACCGACGGCTGCAGCTCCGACTGCAAGTCCAACGAGACGTGCGGCAACGGCATCAAGGACGTCTCCGTCGGCGAGTTCTGCGACGACGGCAACAACGTGAGCGGCGACGGCTGCAGCTCCGACTGTCTGTCCGGCGAGGGCTGTGGCAACGGCGTGCGGGACCCGGAGGAGCAGTGCGACGACGCGGGCGAGTCCGCCACCTGCAACGCCAACTGCACGCTGCGCATCTGCGGCGACGGCGTCCTCAACCGCACCTCCGGTGAGCAGTGCGACACCCGGGGCGAGTCGGCCACCTGCAACGCCAATTGCACGCTGCGCAGGTGCGGCGATGGCATCGTGAACTCCACCGCCGGGGAGCAGTGCGACAACGGCACCACCGCCAACACCGCCTCCTGCGACAACGACTGCACCATCCCCTACTGCGGTGACAGCCACGTCAACGGGGCGCTGGGAGAGATCTGCGACACGGGCGGAAACAGCCCGACGTGCAACGCCAACTGCAAGCCCCACATCTGCGGCGACAAGTACCTCAACACGGTGGCGGGCGAGCAGTGCGACGATGGCCCGAACTCCCCCTTCTGCGACAACGACTGCACGCCGCCCCAGTGCGGTGACAGGACGCTCAACACCGCGGCGGGCGAGCAGTGCGACGACGGCAACACCCTCAACGACGACGACTGCCTCGGTACGTGCCAGCCCAACGTCTGCGGCGATAGCCGGGTCAACGTCAACGGCCCCGCGCGCACCGAGGCCTGCGACGACGGCAACACCACCAACGAGACCGAGTGCGCCTACGGCATCCGCGACTGCACCTACTGCAACGCCACCTGCACGGCCCCCCTCCCCCTCACGGGCCGCTACTGCGGTGACAACTTGAAGAACGACCCGAGCGAGAAGTGCGACGACGGCAACAACGTCACCGAGGCCGAGTGCCCCTACGGCCAGGCGAGCTGCACGGCCTGTGACGCGGCATGCTCGGCGTCCCTCTCCCTCACGGGCCGCTACTGCGGCGACGGCGCGATGAACGACCCGAGCGAGGTGTGCGACGACGGCAACAAGGTCACCGAGTCCGAGTGCAAGTACGGCGAGCCGACCTGCAACGTGTGCAACAACGACTGCTCGGCCTCCCTGGCCCGCACGGGCCGCTACTGCGGTGACGGCGCGAGGAACGACGCGAGCGAGTCCTGTGACGACGGCAACACGATCAACGAGACGAGCTGCGCCTACGGACAGGAGAGCTGCACCACGTGCAACGCCACCTGCTCGGCCTCCCTCTCCCTCACCGGCCCCCACTGCGGTGACGGCACGAGGAACGGCCCCGAGACGTGCGACGACGGCAACAAGACCGACGAGACGACGTGCCCCTACGGCCAGGCGAGCTGCACCACGTGCAACTCCACCTGCACGGCTCCCCTCAACCTCACCGGCCCCGTCTGCGGTGACGGCATCCGCAACGGCCCCGAGGCCTGCGACGACAGCAACACGGTCAGCGAGACGAGCTGCGCCTACGGCCAGGAGAGCTGCACCGCGTGCAACGCCACCTGCACGGCCGTCCTCAGCCTCACCGGCCCCCACTGCGGTGACGGCATCCGCAACGGCACCGAGGTCTGCGACGACAACAACAAGACCGACGAGACGTCATGCCCCTACGGCCAGGCGAGCTGCACCACGTGCAACTCCACCTGCACGGCTCCCCTCGACCTCACCGGCCCCGTCTGCGGTGACGGCATCCGCAACGGCCCCGAGTCCTGCGACGACAACAACACGGTCAGCGAGACGGCGTGCCCCTACGGTCAGGAGAGCTGCACCACGTGCAACGCCACCTGCACGGCGCCCCTCAACCTCACCGGCCCCCACTGCGGTGACGGCATCCGCAACGGCACCGAGGTCTGCGACGACAACAACAAGACCGACGAGACGGCGTGCCCCTACGGCCAGGCGACCTGCACCACGTGCAACTCCACCTGCTCGGCCGTCCTCAGCCTCACCGGCGCCTACTGCGGTGACGGCATCAAGAACGGTACCGAGACCTGCGACGACAGGAACACCAGTAGCTGCGGCACCTGCGACAACACGTGCACGAAGTTCCAGCTCTCGAAGGCCACCGGCACCATCACCATCCGGAGCGGCTCGGGAGGCTGGGACATGCGGGATGGCGATACCTTCTCCATCAACGACGGCCTGAGCATCCCGGCGATCTTCGAGTTCGACAAGAACGGGAACACCGCGGCCTCGCGCATCCCCATCTCCATCACGGGCACGTCCTCCGCGAACCAGGTGGCCTCGGCCATCTCGACGGCCATCACCGGTGTCTCGGGGACCTCGCTCGAGATCACCACGACGGTCTCCGCGAACGTCGTGACCCTGACGCACAAGCAGGCCGGCTCGTTCGGCAACCAGCTCATCATCAAGACGTCCTCGAACAACTCCTCCACGAACAACAACCTGCTGGTGACCGGGATGTCCGGCGGCGGCGGCTTCGACTGCCCGGAGAACACCCGGTGCCTGACCAGCCAGGACTGCGACCCGAGCCTGGTGTGCGGACTCAGCAACACCTGCGTCGCGCCGTAGCCTCACCGCCGAGGTGAGAACCGCCGGCCCGGCCTGGCGCTCGTCACGAGAGCGCGCCAGGACGTGGCCGGCGGTTCCGTTTCCAGCTCACCCGCCAGGCCCGTGGAAGCAGGTTCTTTCAGGGGTGTTCCGGCCGCGCGGCGTGCCGGGTGGTCCAACAATCGGACCAGTTGCTCCCCATCGCGGCCGGAACCTCCCCCCTGACCGGACCTCCCCCTCCTGGCCTGGTCCATCGCGGGCCTTCCCGGGCACGTTTCAGGTGCTCCGGCCACCGGGGATGCCAGTCCGTGAGCAGCTCGCCTTCACCCGGCGGCCTTCGCGAAGGCCCGCACACAAAGACAGCGGGCGGCCCTCCTCGTGGAGAGCCGCCCGCCTTTCAACCCATCCTGTTCACCGGGACTACGGCTTGGTGTAGCTGATGCTCAGGTTGTAGCTGCCCGAGCTGTAGCCGCGCACCATGATGAACGCGCTGGTCTGGCCCGCGGGCACCGTCACATCGCACGTCTCGGCGGCGCCGGAGAGGTACGGACGGCAGGCGTAGCTGGAGGTGGTCGGCTGGGCGCCGAAGCGGACGTAGAGGTCCGGGTCACCCGAGCCCGTCATCACCACCTTGAACTTCGTGCCGGGCACCACGCTGTACCCACCGAAGTAGTCGTTCTCGCCCGAGACCACGGAGCCGCTGGCCGTCTCGGTCACCGGACCGCCGCCACCGCCGGTGCCCGCGGTGAACGAGCCCTTGAGGCTCATGCCCGAGGCGGCCGAGTAGCCGTTGATCTTCACGTAGTAGGTGCCCACCTGCGGAGCGGCGATGGTGCAGGTCTCCGTGTTGCCACCCGCGTACGGACGGCAGTCGTACGTGGTGCTGGTCGGCTCGGAGCCGAACCGCACGTACATGTCGCCGTCACCCGTGCCACCGCTCAGGTTGAACACCAGGTTGGAGGAGCCCGCGGGCACCGCCAGCGTGTAGGTGCAGCTCCAGGCGCCAGCGGCCGCGGAGATGCCGGTCACGGTCACGCCGTTGGAGAGCGCCACGGACGACGTGCAGGGCGGCGGCGGCGGGGGAATGTTCCCGCCCACGCCCACGGCCTCCCACGCCTGGGTGACGGAATCCTTCTCCGCGGCGCCAGTGCCGTAGAGCACCTCGGCGGCCTGCTGCGTGTACGCCTTCGCCTGGGCGAAGTTGGTGGAGGCCGTCATGTAGTCCACGTTGGCCTTGTAGAAGATGGCGCCGGCCTTCTGGATGCCGATGCCCGTCACGTTCACGGTCGTCTTGTTGCGCGGGTGCGTGCCGCCCGTGGACAGCAGCTTGAACGCCAGGTTGGCGATGCCCGAGTTCCAGTGCACGCCGCCGTTGTCGGAGCTGCCCGTGTAGCGCTCGGGGTAGTAGTCCGTGGAGGAGCCATCCTGCGTGGGGTTGCCCATGTAGCGCAGGGCGTCGCCCGGGGTGTTGGGCGTCCACACGTCGTCGCCCACCATCCAGATGGGCGCGTCCATCACCCAGTTCTTGGTCCACGACTCGCAGTAGGCGCCGAAGATGTCGCTCATGCCCTCGTTGAGCGCGCCGGACTCACCCGAGTAGGTGAGGTTGGACTCGGAGCTGGTCACCGCGTGCGTCAGCTCGTGCACCGTCACGTCCAGCGACTTGCCCAGCGGCGCGGCGTCCACGCCGTTGCTGTCGCCGTACACCATCTGGGTGCCGTTCCAGAAGGCGTTGGTGTAGCTGTTGCTGTAGTGCACCGTGCTGCGAAGCTGCGCGCCCGCGTTGTTGTACGAGTCGCGGCCGAAGTTCACGTTGTAGCAGTCGTACGTGGTGCCCAGGTGGGTGTAGTTCTCATCCACGTGGGAGTCGCCGGTGGCGGCGGCGCCCTCGGAGCGCTTGAGGGTACCGGGCAGCGAGGTGCCGTTGTTGGCCGAGTACACCGCGCGGTTCTTCGCGGAGTGGATCTCCGAGTGCGTGGCCTCGACAGCGCCGCTCAGCGCGTTGACGAACACGAGGTCGCGGATGGGCAGGTCCGCGCCCTCACCCGTCACCATCACCTCCCAGGCCAGCTTCAGGCGGCTGTCCTTCTCGGAGCGGACGTACACCAGGCGGGCGTCGCCCTCGGAGGCGAGGCGGCGGCCCACGGTGTTCTCCAGGGCGGCGATCCGGGCGGCGTCACCGGAGATGCGCGCCACGGCCGGAACGACCAGGCCGTCGCGGGCCGAGCCGTTGGCGGCGTAGACGCGGCCGTCCTGATCCACGTGCACGACGAGCTCACCGCCCACCACCGGCAGCCCGTTCTTCGTCTGGGCATAGCGGATGTGGGTGTGGCCCTGCTCGTCCACGCGGGAGCTCCTCACCAGCAGATCCGAGGCCTGCAGGCGGAAGATGGGGGCGATGCGGGTGAGCGCGTCGCTCACGCTGGCGCTCGCGTCGCGGGCCGAGAGGCCCTGCAGCGGCTGGCCGGCCGAGCCGAAGTCACCGCGCACCATGAAGGGCACCACGCCATCCTCGTGCGTGCCGAGCACCTGCGCGCCGGGGATGACGCTCAGCGCGGCCTTCACGTCCGAGGACGAGAGGGTGTCGACGTCGCCGGTGTTCTCCTTCACCGACTCGTCCGAGCCTTCCACCGCGCAAGCCGCGAGGGGCAGCGCGAGAAGTGCAGCCAGAATGCGATTTCGAACCAAGGGGGGACCTCCTGCTGGCCGATGGCGAAGATGCCACCGCAGCCGAGGCTCCTCCTCAGCACGAGTCGTGCCGTTCCCTGAAACCACGCGCTCCCCGTCTCACGCTCATTTCCCGAGAGAACGCACTGGAGCATGCATGTCCCAGCTCCCGCGCCCCGTCGTGTAACCGCCCTTGACAGGAAATGGCCCAAGGGCGCGAAATGATTGCCGTTGCAAGCATTCCACTCGCTGTCCTGATTCCGGTCACTTGCGGGGCAAGCGGGTCCTGTTGCACCCCTGCCTCCCCGGGGGACGAGGCCCGCGTGGCCGCCTCAACATCCGGCCCTCCCAGTGATTCCCGGGCCGCCCCCCGAGCAGGCGTGACACGCCCGGGTGACAGAGGGAGGCCCACGCGCCAAGGTGGCTGATTCATTTGACTTTCGAGGCGATGCGGAAGAATTGAAGCGTCGCTTCACCCCCCTCAGCCTTCACAGGTCTCCATGACGTCCTTCGTCCTCCTGGCCCAGATGGGCCACAACGAGCAGCTCGGTTGGCTCAGCCGCAAGCTGCTCGGCGTGACGCTCACCAGCGCCGAGTGGGTGCTCTGGGTGCTGGTCATCCTCTCGGTGCTGTCCATCGCGCTGATGCTGGAGCGGGCCGTGTACTTCGCCACGCACCGGCTGCCCAACTCCGAGGAGCTGGCCGTGCGGCTGGCGCGGGGTGAGCTGGACGCCGTGCGCACCGCGGTGGGCAAGCACAAGGGCATGGAGGCCGCCGTGCTGCGCGAGGCGCTGGCGTCGGTGGATCAGGGCGCGGACACGGTGGAGCAGGTCATCGCCTCCACGGTGGCCCGTGAGCGCCCCCAGTACGAGCGCTACCTGTCCTTCCTGGGCACGCTGGGCAACAACGCGCCCTTCATCGGCCTGTTCGGCACGGTGCTCGGCATCATCAAGGCCTTCAACGACCTGGGCAGCATGGGCGCCAAGGGGGCCTCCATGCAGCAGACGGTGATGGCCGGCATCTCCGAGGCGCTGGTGGCCACGGCGGTGGGCCTGGCGGTGGCCATCCCCGCGGTGGTGGCCTTCAACGTCTTCAACCGTCAGCTCAAGACGCTCACCTCGCGCACCAACGCGCTGGGCCATGCGCTGGTGGGCAGCCTGCGCGCCCAGCGCGGCGGAAGCGCCCCGCGCGCCGTGGCTTCGGAGGCTCGCTAGCCATGGCCGGCGGCGCGCAGGACAACGACGAGGAGATCACGGGCATCAACGTCACGCCGCTGGTGGACGTGGTGCTGGTGCTGCTCATCATCTTCATGGTGACGGCCAACTTCATCGTCCGCGAGACGGTGGAGGTGGACCTGCCCCGGGCCGCCAACGGTGGCGAGACGGTGCAGGGGCTCGTCAACGTGGTGCTGGACAAGCAGGGCAAGCTCTTCTTCGACGGCGCGGAGGTCAGCGAGGACGAGCTGCGGCGCAAGGTGGTCGAGTCGCTGGCGAAGGACAAGGAGACGCGCGCCATCATCAGCGCCGACCAGACCCTGCCGTACGGCCGGGTGATGCGGCTCATCGACGTGGTGAAGGGTGAGGGCATCGCGAAGTTCGCGCTCAACATCGAGAAGGACGTGGCGCCCGCGGCTGCACCCGCGGCGCCCTGAAGGGTGTCCCAAGGCCATGAGCCAGGCCGCGCTCGACACACCCGTGCCCGCCCGCCGCGACTCGTCGCGGGCGGTGCTGCTCTTCCTGCTGGTATCCCTCGGGGTGCACGGCGGAGGCTTCTTCCTGCTGTCGCGGATGCAGGAGCGCACGCTGCCTCCGGTGCAGCGCCCGGTGGAGCTGGTGATGGTGGAGGTGGCCCGGCCGCATCCGCCGCCCCCGCCCAAGGAAGAGCCCAAGGAGGAGCCCAAGCCGCCTCCGCCCAAGCCGAAGGTGGCGCCCAAGCCGCCGCCGGTGAAGGTGGCCCAGGCCGAGAAGCCTCCCCCTCCCCCGCCGCCCGACGCGGCGCCTCCGCCTCCCAACGACGCGCCTCCGCCCGAGCAGCCCTCCAAGCCGGTACCCCTGGTGGTCGGCATCTCCATGTCCTCCACCACGAGCGCGGGCGGCTTCGCCGCTGCGGTGGGAAACACCGTCTATGGCAAGACGGGGGACAAGGCCGCGGACCCCAAGGACGTGAAGGCCTACGCGGCGCCCAAGTACGTGCCGGTGTACCAGGTGGACTCGGAGCCCAGCGTGGCCTCCGAGGTGAAGATTCCCTACCCCGACGAGGCCCGGCGCGCGGGCGTCGAGGGCACGGTGACGCTGTCCATCACCATCGACCATGAGGGCCGCGTGGTGAAGGCCACCATCGTCAGGGGACTCGGCTATGGGCTGGACGAGGCGGCGCGCACCGCGCTGATGCGCTTCCGCTTCAAGCCGGCCATGAAGAACGGCGAGGCCGTCTCCACGGAGATGAAGTACTCGTACACGTTCGTGCTGGACTGACAGGCGGCCCCGGGACGAGGCGTCCACCCCTGGACGCCCCCTGGGGCCCCCCTGCCTGGACGCTCCGGCCTCCGGTGTAGAGTCGCCCCACCTACCGCCAAGGATGACGGATGACGCTCTCCGCCGAGGACCGTTTCAACATCGAGGTCATCAAACTGCTGCTCCAGGCCGCCTGGGTCGACCGGGAGATCACCAAGACCGAGCGCATGGTCGTCCTGGGCCTGGGCCGGAGCTGGAGCGTGCCCGAGGCCGAGTTGCACGCGCTGATGGACCGGCTGGACATTGGCGGCACCATGCCCGAGCCCGACCTGGAGGTGCTGCGCACCCGCCCGGATGAGGTGCTGGAGGCCGCACGGGCCCTGTGCGTCTCCGACGGCAAGCTCGCCGAGGGAGAGAAGTCCATGCTCGAGCGCATCACCGCCCGGCTGGGCGTGACGCCGTAGGCCACACCCGGAGTACGCACGGCTCAGGCCACCGCGGGCTTCTCGGCGGGGGCCAGGTGCACGTCGATGCTCTGCGTGCCCTTCACGCCCAGGAACGTCTCCACGTTGCCCTTGCCGCCCGGCTCGAAGGTGATGAGCTGCGTATTCGAGCCGAGCTTCGCCTCGATGGTCAGCTTGCTGCCGCTGGCGGTGTACGTGGCCTGCGAGGCGCGGGAGCCGTTGAGGGTGACCTTGGCCTTGCCGTCCTCGTGCAGCTTCAGCGTGAGCGAGAGGTCGCCCTTGTAGAAGACCGTGTCGATCTTCCCCTTGAAGGCCGCCTGGGAGGCCGTGAGGTCGATGAACTCGCCGCTGCCCACGTTCACGAAGAACATCACCTTCGCGAAGATGTGCAGCTTGCTGCCCGCCGCGGTGCCGCGTCCGATGAAATTGCGGAAATCGACCATGGTCTCCCTGTCCGGTGCCGACGTGTGAGGCGGAGCGGATGCCCCGGTTCCCCGCATCGTAACAGCGTGAGCCCCTTCTCCCCGCTGGGCTTTCGCATGAGCCGGACGGACAGAACGTGGACTGGCCGACAAGGGAGCGGCCACGCTGACGGCTACTGGGCCGGGACGAGGAAGTCCTTGATGACGGCCATGTGCTGCATGTTGGTGGCGCCGCTGTCCGCCGCCAGCGCGGGGGAGATGTCCGAGAGCGGCGAGTACACGCGCGTGTCCAACACGAGGCCCGCGCTGAAGGAGCTGGAGCCGATGACGGTGGCCGTCTGGTAGGCGCGCAGGTCCGCGTCCACGAGCACGTGGTCGTACGGTTTGGCTCGGCTGGCGTTGGTGTTGGTGTTGCCGTTCCTGTCCGCCGGGTACGGGCTGCCGGTGGTCACCACCTGGGAGAAGGTGCTGAAGGCGCTCTCGGTGCGGGTGCCGGTGTTGAAGTCACCGCCGATGGCCAGGTAGTCGCCCGCGGGGACGAGCGACTTGATGCGCGACACCAGGTTGGTGGCCTCGTTGTTGCGCGTGGTGGCATCCGAGGTGAGCAGGTGCACGCTCACCACCCAGAGATCCCGGGGGCCGGGGATGTCGATGCGCGCATAGGCGAAGTCGCGGTTGGAGACGTACGGGTCATCCCACTCGCCCGAGGCGACGATGGGCCAGCGGCTGATGATGCCGTTGGGGATCTGCGCTCCGGCCTCGCGGTAGTAGGAGAAGCTGGAGCCGAAGGCGGTGTTGACGAAGTTCCGGATGGCGGTGGCCGAGTTGTCGCCGTAGTTGAACTCCTGGATCATCACCACGTCCGGCTTCGTGCCCTGGAAGATGCGGGTGCCGTGGCCCGGGTCGTAGCTCTGGTAGTTGCCGCTGGAGATGTTGGCGGCCATCAACCGCACCCGCGCGGAGACGAGCAGGGAGGGGTCGGGGTCGGTCCCGGTCTCCGGCTGGGGCTCGGCCCGCGGGGCCTCCTGCTGCGGAATCTCCGGCTGGGGCTCGTCCTGGGTTCCCTCCGTGCCGGCGCCGCACGCGGAGAGCGAGAGGGTGAACAGCGACAGCAGAAGCCTGGACCCGAAACGGGCCATCTTCGAGGGGGGGAAGCTCTGGAGCATGGGTTCCATCCTGTCCGCGGGAGCGCGGCGCGATGGGAACCCCAAGCTGCCCGCCCGGCAAGCAACAGCCCGGTGACATGGGACGAGGGCCACACGGTTCCCGGGTGGTCCCTCCCCCATGCCGCGTTGCGCTACGCCTCAGTTGGACTCAGCCGGTTCGGGCTCCGGCGCCAGGGACGAGCAACTGACGCGCACCGCGTCGAGGCGCCCGTACAGGCCATGCGTCTCGGCCTCCGGGCCCGCGGTGAAGAACAACGTATCGGTGGGCTGGTTCGCCACGCCGCTGCCGAAGCTCAGGCCCCACAGGCCGTCGATCTTGATCGTCCTGCCATCGGGCCGCTCCAGCCGCCCCTCGCAGTGGCCGGTCTGGGGGTCGTAGACGTTGATGATGCCGTCACCGAAGTTGCCCACCAGGAGCTTGCTGCCGAACTTGCCGAAGCTGGCGGGAGCCAGTGCCAGGCCCCAGGGCGCGTTCAGCTTGCCGCGCGAGATGAGCCGCCGGACGAGGCGGCCATTCGCATCGAAGATGTTGACGTAGCCCAGCCCCTTGCCGGTGACCGCCTCCTCGCGGGCCGAGTCCTGCCGCGCGTAGGTGACGTAGAGATTGCCGTTGATGTTCTGGATGCCGAAGGGCGCGAAGCCCGGCGGGAGGAACGGGTCGGAGAACGACCCCGGCAGCGTCGCGGGCGCGAAGGAGCTGTCGAAGACGTCGATCTTCCCGTTGTGGAAGTCCGTCGCGTACAGGAAGAAACCCGTGCCATTGGCCGCGAGGGCGAGGCCCTTGTAGTTGGCGCCGGAGCCGGAGTTGTCCACGACGGTGAAGGAGTGGGTGAGGTCCACGGCCGGAGCCCAGGCGGTGATCGTCCCCTGCTCCGTGGCGAAGATGAAGAAGCTGGTCCCCGAGGACTCGCCCCGGGTGACGACGAACTGGCCGGAGCCGTTGAAGACGATGCCAGTCGGCCTGCCGGGGCCGGGCTCCCCCTCGGGAGGCGGAACGGTCACGACGAGGGCGTTGGGAACGCCATCCCCGTTGTAGAGCGTGGAGACGCCGGTCCCATTGTCGTTGACCCAGACGAGGCCGAAGGGGTTGAACGCGATGCCCCACGCGTTGACCAGGTTCGGGTCGACGTTCTCGGCGAACCCCGCCCTGTCGGCGACGAGGTTGCGTTGCACGTAGGCATTGGGCTGCTTGCAGGAGTTGGAGTTGTCGGCGGAACTGGCCGCGGGCACCAGGGAAGCCGCGAGCGCCAACGCCAACGCAGGGCTCCGCCAGGAGCCCGATAGGAATGAAGCCTTCATGTGTGTCCCCCCCTCGCGAGGCCACCAGGGCGGCGGCCTCGTCGGACGGGAACGTGGGGGTAGACAGGATGGGCAACAACCCACCCCGGCGGCCGTGACCGCCGAGCACTGCCCATCGCCCCCAGCGCCCCCGGGAGCCCCCCACGCCGCGCCTGACCGCACGCCTGGAGCCCGGACGGGCGAACGAAGGCCCGTGCTTGTTCCCCTGTCCCCGAGTGCACATCTCGGATTCGTTGACGGCTGCGTGGGAGCGGCGGGTCTTGGACCGCCCGCGGCCCGACAGGGGAGCGACGAGCGATGCGACGAGCAATCGTGGGCGTGGGACTGCTGTGGGGGCTGGCTGGCTGCGCGGGGGTGCAGCAGGTACCGCCCACCGAGGAGTTGGTGGACTCACAGGTCTCCATCCGCCAGGCGGAAGAAGCCGGGGCCGCGACGGTGCCGGATGCGGCGCAGCACCTGCAGTGGGCCCGGGAGCAGACGAGCGAGGCCCGCCGGCTGCTCGAGCACAACGAGCGGGACAAGGCGGCGCTCTTCCTGAGGCGCGCCGCGGCGGACGCGGAGCTGGCCCTGGCCCTGGCGCGCGAGGCGCCGGCCCGGGCGGAGGCCGATCGGATCCTCCAGCAGGTGCAGCAGCTCCAACAGGGCACGGTGCAGTGACAGCCACACGCGACGGCGCGTCGAGGAATCGATAGCCGTGAGGAGAAGGTCATGCGGGGATGGAAGCTTCTGACGTGGGGCGTGCTCGGGGCCGCCGTGTTCGCGGGGTGCGCGGCCACCACGCCGCGAGAGCTGCTGGATGCGCGGTATGCCTATCAACGGGCCTCCAGCGGGCCGGCGGCGCAGTTCAGCCCGGATGCGCTCGTCGAGGCGCGCGATGCCCTCAACGAGGCCAACCGCGCCTTTGAACGGGAGCGGGACTCGGAGAACACGCGCACGCTGGCATACGTGGCGCTGCGCAAGGCGCAGATCGCCGAGTCGCGCGCCCGGGCCATCGTGGCCGAGCAGGAACGGGCGGCGGCACAGCAGCAGCTCGCCATGGCCCAGACCTCCGATGCCATGCGGACGCGGCAGGAGCTGGACCGGGCCCGCGCCGAGCTCGCCGAGGCCCAGCGCCTGCGCGCGGAGGCGGAGCAGCGGCAGACGCAGCTCCAGCAACAGCAGCAGCAGGAGGCCCAGCGGATCGCCGAGAAGCAGAAGCTGGACCAGGCCCGGCAAGAGGAGGAGGAGCGTCAGGCCCGGCTCGCCGAGGCCCAGGCGAAGATGGATCAGCTCAACGCCCAGCTCGAGCAGGAGCGCCAGGCCCGGCTCCAGGCCGAGCAGCGCGCCGCCCAGGCCGAGGCCGAGGCACGCGCCCAGGCGCAGGTGGCCAGCGAGCTGCGCAACATCCGGCAGGTGCAGGTGAAGGAGGAGGCGCGAGGGCTGGTGCTCACGCTCTCCGGCAGCGTGCTCTTCCGCTCGGGGAGCGCGGATCTGCTGCCAGCGGCCAAACGCCGGCTGGACGAGGTGGCCGAGGCGCTGAAGAAGACGCAGAGCCCGCTCGTCATCGAGGGCCACACCGACAGCCAGGGCCCCACGGAGCTCAACCAGGAGCTCTCCTACGAGCGCGCCGGGGCGGTGCGGGACTACCTGGTGGAACGCGGCGTGGACAGCGCGCGCGTCCGCACCGAGGGACGGGGCGAGGAGCAACCCGTCGCGTCCAACAAGAACGCCGAGGGCCGCGCGAACAACCGCCGGGTGGAGATCGTCATCGAGCGCGGTATCGGCGGCGCCGGTGAGCAGCAGCAGCAGCCCCAGCGGTAGCAACTACGAGCAACACCGGCGGAAGACGGGCCTCGCGACGCCTCGCGGCCCTGCTTCCGCCGGTTCGTCCGCCGGGGCTACGGCTTGAGTTTGGCGAGCCATCCCGCGAACCACTCCACGGGCAGCCGCACCTTGCTGAAATCCAGCCGCTGGAGCTCGGCGCCCGAGTAGGTGTTGATCAGGAACAGCTCCCACTGCGCATCCACGTCATCCGCGATCCGGAGTGCCGAGGACTTGTCCCCGCTCCGCTCGAGTTCCTCCTCGTGCACCTGGCAGTACCGGGAGCACCACTCGGCGATCTCTTGATGCGTGTGGGGAGCGGAGTCGGGGTGGAGGCCCCACTGGAGGACTTCGCGCAGCGACTGGGCGGTGAAGGGCTTCTGGATCATGCGCCTCCGGGTGCCAGCCTCTTGGAGAATCCAGTGCTGGGGCCTGCAATGAAAAGGCCCCGCCGCCTGGGAGGCAACGGGGCCTGACACTTCCGGCCAGAGGCCGCGTTACTTCTTGGCCGGAGCGGCGGTCAGCTCCGAGGGGTTGGTGGGCACCTGGAGCTCGCCGGAGACGATCTTCGCGCGCAGCTCCTCGACCTTCTGGAGGGCCTCGGCCTTGCCCGGGAAGTCCACGCGCACGGGGGCGTAGGTGACGCCGCCCTCCTTGAGGCCCAGCGTCACGTCACCGCCCTCGAGCTTGCCCTGGGACAGGTCACGCACGGCCTCGTAGACGCCCAGGTCCACGCGCTTGAGCATGGAGGTCAGCACCGCCTCCGGGGCCAGGTGCGACTGGTCCGAGTCCACGCCGATGACGAACACCTGCTTGCCGGCGGCGCGCGCCTCCTTCACCGCCTGGATGACGCCCAGGCCGTCCGAGCCGGCCGCGTGGTAGACGACGTCCGCGCCCTTGTTCACCAGGTCCTGGCCCACCTGCTTGCCGGCGGCCACGTTGTCGAAGCTGCCCGTGTAGTTCACCAGCACGGTGGCCTTCGGGTTGACGGCGGCCACGCCCGCGCGGAAGCCCGCCTCGAACTTCTTGATGAGGGGCACCTCCATGCCGCCCACGAAGCCCACCTTGTTGTTCTTCGAGGCCAGGCCCGCCAGCGCGCCCACCAGGAAGCTGCCCTGCTCCTCGCGGTACATCACCGTGCGCACGTTGGGCAGCGTGTAGAGCTTGCCGTCGGCGGACACCAGCGGGCTGTCGATGAGCAGGAACTTCGCGTCCGGGTTGCGCTTCGCCACCGTCTCCACGGCGTTCTCGAGCATGAAGCCCACGCCAATGGCCAGGGACACGCCCTCGTCCACCAGCGTCTGCAGGTTGGGCTCATAGTCCTCGGGCACCTTGCTCTGCAGCACCACCGGGGTGACACCCACCACCGGGGCGATGCCGCGCGTGGCCAGGTCCTGCTGGAGCGTCTCCTTCAGCTCCCCCGGGGAGGCGTCCTTGTAGCTGCCGCCCTCCATCTTCTTGCCCGCCCCCCACAGCTCCAGGCCGCGCAGCGCCGAGTCGTTGAAGGAGTGGTCACCGCGGCCTCCCACGTCCGTCACCAGGCCGATCTTCAGCGTCTTCTGCTTCGGCTCGGCGGCGGCGTTGGCGGGAGCGGTCTCCTGCTTCGTCTCCTCCTGCTTCTTGCAGGCGGACACGAGCACCAGGGCGGACAGCAGGGACAGTCGCAGGAAGGAACGGGAAGGAGCCATGGCGCGGCCTCTAGCAGAGCCGCGCCCTCCCCTCAAGCCTGGGACCCGGGGATGTCAGGCCAGGAGGGCCGCGCCGATCAGCCCGCTGTCGTCCCCCAGCTCGGCGTCGGCGATGAGCAGCCCCTCGCGCGAGGTGGTGGAGGCGAACGCCTGCACCCCCTCCACCACGCGCCGCCGAATGCCCGGGCAGTGCGTCAGCACGCCGCCGCCCAGGATGAGCCGCGCCGGGTTGAGCACCGTCACCTGGTTGGCCACGGCCACGGCCAGCATGAGGCTGGCCCGCTCGTAGATTTCACGCGCCTCGGTGTCACCCGCCTCCGCCGCCTGCTCCAGCGTCACCGGCGTCACCCGGGCCGGGTCCCCGCCCGTCAGCTCCAGCAGCACGTGCGAGCGTCCCGTAGCCAACAACTCCCGCGTCTGCGCGATGAGGTTGTGGCCACCCGCGTAGGCCTCCAGGCAGCCCAGCTCGCCGCAGCCGCACCGGCGCCCGTTGGGCACCACCTTGATGTGGCCCAGCTCGCCGGCCACCCCACCGCCGCCGTTCACCAGCCGGCCCCCGGCGATGATGGCGCTGCCCACGCCCGAGCCCACGAACACCGTGTACATGTCCTGGGACCCGCGCCCCGCTCCGGCGTTGAGCTCGCCCCAGGCGGCGGCCGACAGGTCATTCACCACCCGGACGGAGTAGCCCAGCCGCGTGCGGAGCATCTCCCCCAGCGGCACGTTGCGCCAGCCGAGGTTGGGCGCCACCGCCAGCACACCGGAATCTCCGTGGATCTGCCCGGCCGCGCCCACGCCGCACCCCTGCACGGGCGTGCCCGCGGTGTCCACCGCGGCCTTGGCCGCATGGGCAATGGACTCCACCACCGCCGACGGGCTGCGCTCCGTGAGCGCCATCTTGGCGGAGGCGATGATGTTGCCCTTCGCATCCACCACCGCCGCACGGGCGAAGGTGCCTCCCAGGTCGATTCCCAGCGTGGGCATTCTTGGTCCTCCGGTCGGGCAATCAGCCCTTGAGCTTGGAGACGAGAGACGAGACGAGCGCCGCCACTTCCTTGCGCCGTGCCTCGTCCTTGAGGCTCCCATCCGCGTTGAAGGCCTCCATGGCGCGCGGCATGTGCACCTGGGCGGGTAGCACGTGCACGCCCATCGAGGCCATCACCTGGCGCAGGTGCGGCTGCATGCGCGAGGTGCCGAACACGCCCGGCGAGGCGCCCATCAATCCCGCCCACTTCTCCTGGAAGAGGCGCTCGGGCGGACGCGACACCCAGTCGATGGCGTTCTTCAGGCCGCCCGGGATGGAGGAGTTGTACTCGGGGCTGGCGATGAGCAGCCCGTTGGCGCGGGCCAGCCGCTCCCTCAGCTCCTTCACCAGCGGCGGCCAGCCCTTGGCCTCCACATCCAGGTCATAGATGGGAAGCTGCGCGAACACCTTGGGGTCCACGACGTCGACCTCGGCGCCCTGCGCGCGGGCCTCCGCCACGGCGAGGTCCAGCAGCTTCTTGTTGAAACCCCCCGTGCGCAGGCTGCCGCACAGGGCCAGGATGTGAGGAGTCGCCATGGGGCCCTTTCCTAGCTCAGGCGCCGACCTCGCGCTGCATCTTCTCCACCGTGCCCTCGATGAGCTGGCGGATCTCCTCCAGCCGCTCGGCGGTCTTGGCCTCGAAGCGCAGCACCAGGATGGGCTGGGTGTTGGAGGCGCGGATGAGGCCCCACCCGTCCGGGAAGGTCACCCGCACTCCGTCCACGTCCACCAGCGAGTGGCCCGCCTTGCGCAGCGTCTCGGTGGCGCGCTTGACGATCTCGAACTTCTTCTCCTCCACCGTGTCCACGCGCAGCTCGGGCGAGGCGAACGTCTTGGGCACGTCGCCGAGCAGCCCGGACAGCTTCGCCTTCTCGTGGGTGAGAATCTCGAGCAGGCGCGCCGAGGAGTAGATGGCGTCGTCGAAGCCGAAGTAGCGGTTCTTGAAGAAGATGTGGCCGCTCATCTCGCCGGCCAGCTCCGCGTGCTCCTCCTTCATCTTCGCCTTGATGAGCGAGTGGCCCGCCTTCCACATCACCGGCTTGCCGCCGTGCTTCGCGATGTCGTCGTACATGGTGTACGAGCACTTCACCTCGCCGACGATGGCGGCGCCCGGGCTCTCCTTCAGCACGTAGCGGCTGAAGAGGATCATGATCTGATCGCCCCAGAGGATGTTGCCCTGGTCATCCACCACGCCGATGCGGTCGCTGTCGCCGTCATAGGCGATGCCCACCTCGGCCTTCTCGCGCTTCACCGCGGCGATGAGGTCCTGCATGTTCTCCACCACCGTGGGGTCCGGGTGGTGGTTGGGGAAGGTGGCGTCCATGTCGCAGAAGAGCGGAACCACCTCGAAGCCCATGCTCTCGAAGAGCGGCACGGCCACGGCGCCGCCGGTGCCGTTGCCCGCGTCGATGACGATCTTCATCCCCTTGCGGCCCACCTTCACCGTCTGACGGACGAAGTGGTAGTAGGGCGTGTGGATGTCGAACGGGCTGACGGCGCCCGGGGTGGGGGCCGTCTCGAAGTCGCGCGCCTCGATGAGCTTGCGCAGGGCCTGGATCTCATGGCCGTGGAAGGTCGTCTTGCCGGCGCCAATCTTGAAGCCGTTGTACTCGGGCGGGTTGTGGCTGCCGGTGATCATCGCCAGGCCGTCCACCGGCAGGGTGTTGGCGGCAAAGTAGGTGAGCGGCGTGGGGACCACGCCCACGTCGAGCACGTTCAACCCGGTGGAGGTGAGGCCACGGCAGAGGGCGTCGCGGAAGCGCGTGGAGGACTCGCGGCAGTCGCGGCCCACCACGATGGAGCGTCCACCCTTGCGCCGCACCACGGTGCCGAGTCCCTTGCCCAGCAGTTCCACCACCTCGACGGTGAGGTCCTTGTCCACCAGGCCACGGATGTCGTACTCGCGGAAGATATGCGCGTTCATGAGGCTGTTTCCCGAAGCCCTCGAAGGGGAGGCTGGGTCGAGGGCGGCGCTCTTATACACAAGCGCGGGGCGGGGGGGTACCCACGCGGCACCGGCCGTGTAACCCCCTGAGACTCCTGGTGGGCCGGGGACACGGACCGGCCCACCCGAGCGCGGCTACGGGGTGCTCTTCGGGTCCGCCGGATTGCTCCCGGCCTCGCGCTCGTCACCGTCCAGGAAGCCATCCTCGTCCCGGTCGATGCCCATCCGCGTGCCCGAGCCCGGCGGCGTGCAGGTGTACGTCAGCTCCACCCGGCCCGAGCCCGCCATCTGCCGGAGCACCGCCTCCGGGAGCACGGGAAAGTCCTTCCGGTCGGACACGAACCGGCGCGCGCCCGTGTAGAGGAAGCCCTGCTCGTGCCGGCCCTGCTGCGTCTTGGTGATCAGCTCGCACTCCCCCGCGTCCGCCCGGGCCATGAGGAGCTCGAGCCGGGGACCCACCGCCGCGGCGTTGGCGCGGGTGAGCGTCACCTGCTGCCCGACGATGGGCGCCAGGTTGGTGTCGAACGCGAGCATGAAGCTCTCCAGCTTGCGGCGCATGGCATCGCCCTCGGCGTTGGCCGGAAGGCCCGTGACGTTGTCCGGCCCCTGCGTGAAGGCCATGACGCGGTTGAAGCGGAACATGGTGTCCACGCTGCCGTCATGGATGAAGCCAAAGCCTCGCACCTGGTCGCCCATGAACTCGTTGTCACCCGGGTTGAAGATGGGCGTGCGCGGCATGCCGAACATGCCGACCTTCTGGTACATGTTGCGCAGGTGCGGCACCTTGAGCACCTGGGCCGCGAAGGGGAACGCGCTCCGGCCGTCCGAGCCGAAGAAGCCGGGAATCACCGCGTCCGGGTTGGCGTCGGGCTCGATGACGTGGCACGTCCCGCACGAGATGTGGAAGACGATGTTGGAGGGCACGTTGAAGAAGAAGTCGTGCGCCTCCTGCTGCTCGGGCGTCAGGGAGTTGTCGAGCGCCCGGACCGGATTGGGCGGATACATCACCCGCAGCATGAAGTCCGTGAAGGCCTGCATGTCGGCCTCGGGGAGGGGCTGGTCGCGCCCGAGCAGGTCCACGAAGGCCCCGTTGAACATCTTGAACGCGGCATCCTCGTCGAAGGCGCCGCTGTCCGGCTGAGCGCTGGGCTCCTCGTTGCCCTTGGTCCGGTCGCCGCGCCAGTGCATGGGCCCGTGGTTGGCCATGCCGCGCAGACTCTGGGTGGCCATCGGCCCCTTGAGGGGATGGAAGTCCGGGTTGATGATCGGGCTGCCGATGAAGGGGCCGGGGTTGGTCTCCGTCCCGTTGTCCGGGTTGCCCAGGTCCCACGCCAGGCTGTCGAAGTCACCGAAGACGTGGCACGTCGCGCACGACGAGTCACCGTGGCTGGAGCTCAGGGACGCGTCGTACAGGAAGCGCCGCCCCTTCACGATGACCGGAGGCTCGGGGTTGTACATGGCCACGTGGCCGAGCTCCTTACGGCTACGGGTATCGACAATGGAGATGGAGTTGTCGAACCGCGTCAGCACATACAGCCGCTTCCAGCGCTCATCGAGCACCAGTCCCGTGGGCCCACCGCCGGTGAGCGGGACATGGTTGGACGCGCTGGGAACGAAGGTGTCGTTCTCGAGCTCCGCCGTGTTGAAGATGCCCACCTTGTTGGAGCCCAGCGCGGCGACATAGAGCGTCGAGCCATCCCCGCTGACGGCCATTCCCGTGGGCAGTGCCAGGCTCTTCTGGTTCTCCGCGTTGGGAAGCGGCGCGCAGCAGGCGTCGTAATCGATGTGCTTGTTCAGGTGGCGCGGCGTGACCCCGGCGCTGCTCAGCACGGTGATGCGGTTCTCGTGGAAGCGGCCCTGCACCGAGTGGCCCGAGAACTCACCGGCGCCCTCGAAGCGCTTCTCGTTGAAGGCCTCGGTGTTGGAGACGTAGACCTTCCCGCTCACCGGGTTGACGGCCATGTTGTAGAGGATGGTGCCCACCCCGGCGAAGAACCCGGACGGACCCGGGAGCTGCGCCGGAGGGTTGGCCATCGCGTCGATGACGAAGACATCCTTGTCCGGCAGCGAGAAGCGCACGGAGCTGTCCCAGATGCGCTCCAGCTCATCCACCCAGTGGGTGCCGTTGTACTTCACGATGAGCCCCACCTCGGGCTGCGGCAGTCCCTCCACGCTGGTGTTGGGCGCGGGCAGGCCGCCCTTGGCCTCTCCCCCATCCGGCACGAGGATGTGCGAGAGCGTCGTCGTCCGGTTGCCGGAGTGGAAACCCGCGGCGTAGACGCGCGAGCCGTCCGGCGTCACCGCCAGCGAGCGCGGCGTATCGCTGAAGAGGGTCAGGATGGTGCTCGGCATGCCGCTGGCCGGATTCGCGTTGAAAACCCAGACATCCGCACGGCCGATGCCGGGCGTGGTGAGCTGCGGATCGAACGGGATGTTCTGGCCCCGGTGCGCCGTCGTGATGAAGGCGCGGCTGCGTCCCGGCCCCGCGAAGACGATGTCGCGCGGCTCGTCCCCCACGAGCAGGGTGCGGGTGACGCGCCCGCCGTTTCCATTGCCGCTCAGCTCGACGACGCTCACGCTGTCCGAGAGGTGGTTCACCACCCAGACCTCGGTGTTGCTGCGCGCCGCCACGGCGACGGGCTCCAGCCCCACGGGCACCGAGGCACGGTGCGTGAGGCCACCGCCATGAACCCGGAAGATCTCCAGACGGTTGTCCGGGGTGTTGACGGCGAAGAGCAGCTTGCCGTCCGGTGACAGCTCCAGGGGGCGGACCTGCCCACTCTCGAAGAGGGCGAACGAGGACTCCGCGTGCGCGGGAGTCCCCGCGAACAGGCAGACGGCCATGGCCGCGGCGGAAAGCCAGGAGGTCACTGGGAAATACGTGTCGTGGGGTCGGTCCATGAGTCTCCGCAATATACGCAATTCCCTACCCAGACATACCCCGAGGAGGAGGCCTCTCCGCGGCCTTGGGATTGGCCCCCGCCGCAGGGAGCCTGAAGGTGGCGGTGGCGCCCCGTCCCAGCCCCTCGCTCTCCAGCGTCAGCTTGCCGCCCATGAGTTGGGCCGCGAGCGCGCTGGAGTGCAGGCCAATGCCATGGCCTTCCTTGCGGGTGGTGAAGCCCTGGGTGAAGAGCCGCCCGTGCACCTCGGGGGCGATGCCCCTGCCATTGTCCACGACCTGGAAGAGGACCCACTCCCCTTCCGCATACAGCCGGATGAGGATCCGGCGCTGCCCCGGGACCACCGCCTCCAGGGCCTGCCGGGCATTGCTGAGCAGGTTGAGGAGGATCTGCAGCAGCCGGTGCCTGTCCACCTTCATCCTGGGCAGCGGAGACAATTCCTTCGTCACCTGCACGCTCCACTGTTGCAAGGCGCCCGCCTGCAGCCGCAGGACTTCGTCCAGCACCTCGGCCAGGTCACACTCCTCCACCAGCAGCGTGGACTTCGCGTAGGCCTGCTGCATCTGGATGATGGTGCGCACCCGGTCGACGTTCTTCGACAAGTCATCCATGCCTTGCCGCAGGGAGACGCGCTCCTGCGCCAGCTCGCCCGCGAGGCTGGAAAGGTAGGTGAAGAGCTGGTGGCCGCGGGGATCATTCGTGAGGAAGCCCGCGAGATCCGAGCGGTGCTGCTCCAGGAGCTGGACCACCTGCTCGACACGGCCCATGCGCGAGGCCACCACCGTGCGGCGCAGGGCCTCGCTGTCCACCACGAGGCTCGTCAGGGCGTTGCCCACGTCATGCAGCACGCTGGAGGCGACCTCGGCCTTGCCCACCATGCGGGCCGTCTCCACCAGGCTCGCCTGGGCCTGTTTCAGCTCACGCGTGCGCTCCTCCACGCGCGACTCCAGCTCCTCGTTGGCCCGGCGCAGGGCGGCCTCGGCCTGCCGCACCTCGGAGTAGAGCCTCGCGTTCTCCATGGAGATGACGGCCTGGGAGGACAGGTGCTGCAACAGGGTGATGCGGCTGGGGTTGAAGGCCTCCGAGGTGAGGGCATTCTCCAGGTACAGCACCCCGTAGAACTCCTCCTTGCGCTTCAATGGCAGACACAGCACGGAACCGGCCCGGCTGGTGGTGCCGGCCGGACCGGAGAAGGCATGGGGCTCGGAGGTATCCGCGATGAGCACGTGCTCGCCCGTGCGCCGCACATAGGACACCAGCGCCCCCGGCGGCTCCCAGGTGGCCAGCTCCGGCGCGACCGCCCGCACCTCTTCGTCGGCGGACTCCACCCGAGCCACCACCGTCAGCGTCTCCCCTCGCAACAGCATGAGGGCGCCCCGCTGAGCCCCCGCGTTCTCCATGGCCACCCGCACGAGGATGCCCACCAGCCGCTCCAGATCCATCTCACTGGAGATGGCCTGCTGCGCCTTGACGAGGCTGAGCGCGTCCAACAGCTTGGAGGCCGTGTCGTAGCTGGTGGTGCCCTGGCCACTGAGGACCAGCCGGGAGATGTCCGGCCACTGCTCGTCCAGGTGCCGCACCTTGCCCTCGGCGCCCCACTGGAGATAGGCCTCGCGCGCCTGGCGGGCATAGGCCAGGGCGATGAGCGGTATCCCCGCCTCCTTCCAGAAGCGCGCGGCCAGCTCGCTCGCCACGGCGACGTTGTGGATGAGGCCATGCTCACGGGCGGCCTGGATGGCCTCCTCATAGCCGTGGACGGTCGCCTCGAGTCTGCCGTGCAGGCGGTGCAGCTCCGCCGCCACCATCCGCTCGGCCGCGCGGAACGTCTCCGGACTGCTCGTGGCCCACGCCTCCAACTGCCGCCGGTGCTGCTGGATGTCCTTCAGGTACTGCTCCCGCAGGGGCGCCGGGGCCTCCCGGCAGCACGCCGCCAGGGCCAGGGCCCTGTAGAGGTGGTGGTCGAGCAACTGGATGCGGCCGATCACCGCCCAGAGCATCCCCTGGGCCTTCTCCGCCGCCTGGCGCGCCTCCTCGAAGGCACCCGCCATGAAGCGGGAGCGGGTCTTGATGACGGGATACGAGCACTTCAGCGGGGCCATGCCGCTGCTCAAGAGCCCCTCGAGCTCCTCCTCGTTGAACCCCTCCCCGTTGAGCGAGCCGAACGACACGGTGAGCCCTCGCAACTGCCGCACGAAGGCCCCCAGCAGCCCGGTGATGTTTCCCGCGTCCCGGAAGCCGCTTCTGCGCGCGAACCCGGCATACGTGGCCGCCTCGCGCTCCACCTCGCCCAGCTCGGCGCCCAGGGAGAGCTGAAGCCAGGCGATGAAGATGCAGCAGTAGCCGGCGATCTGCAGATCCCCCGACAGGAGCGCCTGCTGAAAGGCCTTCTCGTAGAGCTCCCTCGCCTCCCGCAGCGGCCTCACCCAGAGGCTCACGTGCCCCTGGGTGAAGAGGACCCGGGCCCGGTAGGCGGAGATGTCATTGCGCTCGACGAACTCACACGCCAGCCGGCCAAAGGCATATCCCCGGTGGGGATCCTTGAAGAGGCAGCTCGTCACGAACCCATACCAGACATAGGCGGACGCGGACTCGTCGGTGCTGCCATGGCGGAGCGTCAGCGCCACCATGCGGCACAGGTGCAGGGCCAGGAGCGTCTCGCTGGTGAAGAAGGCCGGCGCGAACAGGGCCCCGAGCAGCCCCATGACCGTCTTCATCTCCGGGTCCGTCATGGAGGGCAGCTCGACGAGGCTCTCGATGGAACGGCCGCCCAGCAGGGACTCCACCTCCAGGTGGGCGGCGGTCACCTCGTCCCAGGTGGGCCTCGCGGGGATGCGCACCCCGAAGCGCTCCAGACACTCCAGCAGGCAGGCGGCGGCGGCCTCGGGCTGATTGGCGGTGAGGAAGATGCTGCTCTCGAGCCGGTAGGCCGCCGCCAGCTCCTGGTGCGAGAGCGGCCTCGCGCGAAGCTCCGTGACGATGCGGCGGGCCTCGGGGCCATTGCCGCTCATCAGCTCACTCTGGGCCTGTCCCAGGCGCAGCTTGAAGGCCAGCTCGGGCACCGCCTCCCACAGGTCCCCGGGCATCAGGCGCACGGCCATGGAGAAGTACCCGATGGCCGAGCGGTGGGCGGTGGAGGACTGGGCGCGAAAGCCCGCCTCGGCATTCAGCCGCGCCAGCCGGGTGCGCTCCTCCGTATCGCCCATCAACTCCACGCCCGCGTTGAGCTGCCCCACCACGTCGAAGAGGCGCTCGCGCAGCGCCTCGGGCGAGAGGCGCGTCCACAGCAACCTGCCAATCCGCAGGTGGGTGGCCTTGCGCTCCTGCTCGGACAGCATGCCGTAGGCAGCCTGCTGGATGCGGTCGTGCAGGAAGCGGTAGTGCTGAGCGCCGGCCTGCATCACCAGGTCTTCCTGAAGGGCCGGCTCGAGACCGAGCTCCACCTCGGAGGCTTCCTGTCCGGAGAGGAGGGCCAGCTTCTCCAACGGGAAGGTGTTGCCCACGCACGCGCCCAGACACAGCAGCCGCACGGCCGGAGCGGGCAGCTTGCGCAGCCGCCCGGCCATGAAGTCCACCACGTTGTCCGAGTAGCCCATGGCCCGCACGGCGTCCGCGTTCCAGAGCCACCCGCCCTGGGGCACCCGCTCCACCAGGCCGTCCTGGTAGAGCGTCTGCAGGAACTGGAGGAGGAAGAAGGGGTTGCCGCCCGTCTTGGCCTGGAGGAGCTCCGCCAGCGGCTCGAGCATCTGCCGGTCCGCGCCGGGCAGGGCATCCGCCACCAACTGCCGCGTCTGCGGGGGCGAGAGCGGCCCCAAGTGGATGTGCGCGAGCCGGGCCCCTTCCTTGCGCGCCTCCTCCAGCACCAGCGCCAGCGGATGCGAGGTGCCCACCTCATTGTCCCGGTACGCGCCAATCAGCAGCAGCGGCGGCGTGTCCGGATGGGTGATGAGGTACTTCAGCAGCTTGAGGCTCGCGAAGTCCGCCCACTGCAGGTCGTCCAGGAAGAGCACCAACGGCCGCTGGGGAGAGGCGAACACGCCCAGGAAGCGCTGGAAGAGGCGGTTGAAACGGTTCTGCGTCTCGGTGGGCGGCAACTGCGGCGCCGGGGGTTGCTTGCCCACCACCCGCTCCAACTGGGGCACCAGGTCCACCAGCACCTGCCCATTTCCCTCGAAGGCCTCTCCCAGACGCTGACGCCAGGCCGCCACCTCCTCGTCGCTGCCCGCCAGCACCTGCTGCACGAGCGCCCGGATGGACTGGGCCAGGGTGGCGTAGGGCACGTCGCGCTGCAGGGGGTTGAACTTGCCACCCAGGAAGAAGCCCCGGCGCTCCAGCACCGGCTTGTGCAGCTCCTGGATGAGGGAGGTCTTGCCAATGCCCGAGTAGCCACGCACCAGCACCCACTCGGGCCGTCCCTCCCGCGCCACCTCTTCGAAGGCCCCCAGCAGCGTCTCGACTTCCGCGTCACGGCCGTAGAGGTGTTGGGGAAGCTGGAAGCGGGCGGGGAAGTCCTGGAGGCCCGGCGTGAAGTCCTCCTGCACGCCCCGCCGCAGCGCCTCCCGGCACCGCTCCAGATCGGCCTTCAGCCCCTCGGCGCTCTGGTAGCGCTCGTCCGCGGCCTTGGCCAGCAGCTTGAGCACCACCGCCGAGAGCATGGGGGGAATCGACGGCACCACCTGGTGGGGCGGCACGGGCATCTGCGAGATGTGCGCGTGCAGCCACTCCAACGGATCCTTGCCCCGGAAGGGCAGGCGCCCCGTGAGCAACTGATAGAGCGTCACGCCCAGCGAATAGAAGTCCGTGCGGTAGTCCACCACGCGGTTGATGCGCCCGGACTGCTCCGGGGACATGTACGGCAGCGTGCCTTCCACGAGCGAGGCGGTGGCGCCCTCCACGTGCTCCACCTGCCGCAGGGAGGCCAGCCCGAAGTCGATGAGCCACACCTGCCCGCCCGGCGAGAGGAGGATGTTGGCGGGTTTGATGTCCTTGTGGATGACGCCCCGGCGGTGCACCTCCGCCAGCGTGGCGGCCAGGGGAATCGCGAGGGAGAGGACGTCGGAGAGCGCGAGGGGCTGGCCCAACTGCTCCGAGAGGGCATCGCCGCCCACGTCCTCCAACAGCAGCACGGGCCGCTCCTTGAGCACCTCACAGCCTCGGGTGGCGAGCACCCCGGGCGTGCCTCGCAGGCGCTGCAACACGCTGTACTCCCGCTGGTAGCGCGCGCGCTCGCGTGGACCGAGATGGTCGTTGCGCGGAGTCTTGACGATGACGGGCAGCTCGTCGGCCTCACGCAGCGCCTGGAACAGCAGGCTGCTGCTCGTCATCTGAAAGAGCCCGAGGAGCTTGTACCCAGGGATGTCCATCATGTTGGTACGGCAAGTTCTTAACACTTCGCCCTTGCTGCCCCAACGATGGACAAACCCTCACGCCTCTCGCGAAACCGCGTGGCCTACTCGGGGTGAGAGTCCTTCCCGCGCACCGTGTGGCCCGCTACGGGAAAACCTCTAGCGGGCGCGCTCCCGGGCCTCCTGCTCGCGATCGAAGTCCACGAGGGCCTGGAGGATGCGCTCGCGCGAGTCGGTGAGCAGCAGGTAGCGCGCGTAGTCCTGGCCCCGCGCGAGGTGCTCCAGCAGCGGGTAGACGGGCCGCGTCCGCGTCCAGAAGTCCTGGCCCAGGAAGATCATCGGGCTGACCACGCCCACGGTGTTGTAGTGGTTCTGGCAGGCGTCCTGGAAGACCTCCTGGATGGTGCCGGCGCTGCCCGGGGAGTAGATGATGCCGCCCCGGGCGATGGTGAGCAGGCCATCCTCGCGGACGCTGTTGGCGAAGTACTTGGCGATGTGCGTCGCGAAGGGATTGGGCGGCTCGTGGCCGTAGTGCCAGGTGGGGATGCCCAGGCTCTCGCCGATGATGCGGTCCGCGTCCCTCAGGGGCCAGGTGGCGCGCACCTCGAAGGCCCGCGAGAGCCACTCCCGGTCCTTGTAGCTCGGCGCCTTCGCGAGGACCTCAAGGGCGGCGGACAGTTCGGCCTCGGTGCGTCCGGCGAACCAGGCGCCCACGTGCGTGGCCTCCATGGCGCCCGGCCCGCCGCCACTCACCAGGAAGAAGCCGAGGCGCGCCAGCTCACGGGCCAGCTCCGCCACCGCGCGGTAGTCGGGCTGCCCGCGGAGCATGGAATGGCCGCCCATGATGGCCACCACCCTGCGCGGCCGGCCCTGGCTGTGCTGCGCGAGCACCTCCTCCATGGCATCGGTGACGGCATGGTCGTGGAGCCGCTGCGCCAGTGTCTCCAGCAGCGAGGGCGAGTTGGCCGCGCCCCGCGAGTTCCAGTGGGCGTAGATGCGGGCGTCGGGCGTGTCCGCGTAGCTCTCGGGGCGCGTGGGATCGAAACCCGCGTACAGCTCCTCGGGCGAGTAGAGGCCGCCCCGGTACGGGGAATAGGGCAGCCCCGAGAAGGGCGGGAAGACCATGGCCCCGTGCGCGACCACGGTCTGCAGCGCCTGCGTCTCGAGCTGGCAGCCCAGGAAGACGGTGCCCGAGAGGTCCGCGCTCAGCAGCACCCGCGTCTGCCCCGTCAGATCCAACCCCTGGAGGATGACGTTGGCGAGGCTCTTGCCCCCCGCCAGGTGCTGCTCGAATGCCACGAGGGTTTCAATCTCGACCAAGAGGACCTCCAGAAGGCGAAGAGCCTCCGAAGGTAGCAGGAGGCCCTCGCCGCCGGGATGATTCCTCGACTGCTCACGGCCCGGACTGGGGGCCGAAGGACTCGGCGCCACGCGGCTGCCGTCCGTAGGCCTCGCCCGGCTTCAGCGGCGCCAGCCACAGCAGGTCCATGGCCGTCTTCCCGTCCGCCGCGAAGAGGGACACCTCGGGCCGCTCCGGGTCGAGCGTCGCGCCCAGGTGCGCCGTCCCCACCGCCCCCTGCCGGAAGGTGACGGTCTGTCCGGGCTCGACGGTGAGGGCGGGCAGCGTCCACTGCCCGGGCACCCGGGTGAAGCCCGAGAGGTGCAGGCCGCCCACGGACACCGGCACGGAGCCCCGGTTGTAGAGCTGCACCCAGAAGGCGCCCGAGGCCTCCCGGCCCACCCGGTCGATGACGAGCGCCCCGTTGCCGTGCGCCTCGACGTCCTGGATGTGCTCGAGCAGCCACTTGCGGCGCTCGCGCACGAAGCGCTTCAGGTGCTCCGTGCTGCGCGCGACGTGAGGGGGGCTGACGTATGGATCCACCGTCTTGCCGTCAGGGCCCGGCACGATGAACGGGGCGAGCAACTTGTGCATGGCCTCCACGCGCGGGGCGATGTTCTCCTCGGTGAACCACGTGTCGAGCAGCTTGCGCAGCCGCTCCACGTACCGGGCGCGCAGGCCCGGGTCGTCGTAGATGCGCGTGGAGAGCGTGCTCCAGGCGGGCTTCATGTCCTGCATGTCCGGGAAGGTCCGGCGGAAATCGGCCAGCTCGTACGCGCCCGGGTCGTACGCCGTGAAGCTGAAGAGCGGATGCTTCTCCTTCACGCCCTGGATGACCGGGTTGGTGCGGTTGTAGAGCGACAGCGCGTTGTTCAGGTCCCACGGCACGTACGACCACTTCCCCGTCTCGCGGTCGTAGATGAGATAGCTGCGCGAGTCGCCCTGCAGGTCGTTGTTGATGAACGTCTCCAACGCCAGCCAGGTGAGGTAGTCCTCCAGCTCCAGCCGCTCCTGGACGAAGGCCGGGAAGCGGTGCGGCGGCGTGCGGTTGACGCCCTCGACGAAGCTCCACAGCCGGTCCCAGGGCTCCTTCTCGTTCGTCTTCTTGTCCCAACGCTCCTGGTACGCCTCCTGGGGCGGCTGGCGCATCTCGCAGTCGTGCATGCCGCAGCGGTAGAGATCCCCGTCCTCATCGAAGTCGTGGGCCTCGAGGAAGTCCTTGTTGACGGACTCCAGCTCGGTGAAGACGCCCTCGTACTTCGTGATGACGCTGCCGTCGTCCTGGACGAGGTGGAGCTTCACGTGGACATAGCGGGCGTTGGGCACGCGCAGGCCCACGCTCGCCGCCAGGTCGTACCAGAGCTTCTCGGTGAGGTAGCCGCTGTCCTTCCACGTCGCCAGCAGCTCGATGTTCTTCTTCCCCTCGAAGCGCCCCTCCTTCTTGTCGAAGCGCACATCCCAGGACTTCTTCACGACGCGCGGGTCCGTCTTGGTGGAGCGCCCGCGGAAGCTCAGCAGCGCCGGGTACGAGCGGCCCCCGGTGGTGAAGCGGCCCTCCACCTGGAACTTCTGAGAGGCGGGATCCGGGATGTGGGCCCAGAGCTGCTGGTAGTCCCGCTGCGTCAGCGTCAGCTCATAGGTGGAGATGGACGTCTGGAGCGCCGGCCACCGGGGCTTCGCGGGCGAGGGCCTCGAACCCGTCTGGTTGCCACCATCCGGCGTGCCCGCGTCCGGGGGCGTTCCGGCATCCGGAGAGCCCGCGTCCGGTGAGGTGCCCGCATCGGGGCGGCCCGCGTCTGGCGTCCCGGCGTCGGGAGCCACTCCGGCGTCGGGCTGCCCGGAGTCAGAGATGTCCGTGGGATCCCTCCGGGTGTCCGGTGGAGGCTCGCTCGAGCCACAGGCACCCAGGAGGAGGAGAAGTCCGGTGAGCAGCGCGATTCTCATGCGCTCCACCCGGGAGCAAGGGCTGCGCCAGGGCCGGAGTGTTGTCCGCGGGAGGAATCAGGGCAACCCGCGGGTGGTACATGAGAAGCGGGCTACCCAGGGCGGGTGGAACGCGGGCCCTGGAGAGCACTCAGTGCGTCGCCGAGGGGCGCGCCGGTTCCCTGGCCTCCACACGCATCCGCTGGATGAGCGACTGGTAGTAGCGGTGCAACGAGATGTTGAGCGGATCCACGCTGAGCGCCTCGGCGTAGCGCGCCAGTGCACCATCGAGCACGTTCTGGGCCTCCAGGAGGATGCCCTCGTCGAAGATCGCACGCGCGCGGGACTCGGCGTCCGGACGGGCGGCGAGGAAGGCCTGGCGCAGGCGCTCCACGGCGTTGAGCTGCACCCCGGCGGCGAGGCAGCGGGCCACGCCGCGGAAGTTGCCCCGCGAGGCATCGAAGCGCGCACGGGCCAGGGGCTCCGCGAGGGTCTTCCGGGCGGTGTCCACCTTCTCCCGGAGGGCCGCGAGGGCCTGACGCTGCGCGGCCGGCAGGGGCCGCTGCCAGAAGGGCTCCAGCCGGCGCTCGGCCTGGACCACGCGCCGCATCACCTCCGCGAAGTCCGCGTGCGGGTGGACGGCCAGCAGGGTGTACGGATCCTGGCTGCACGCGGCGGCGCGCGACAGGAGCTGGGCGAAGCTCCGTGTCCGGCAGGGGCTCCGCGGGGGGCGGGGCCAGCGCCTGGGCGATCAGCCGGCGCACGTCGTCGGAGGGCTCGGAGAAGTGGAGGATGTAGCCCTGACGGCCGCCCCAGGTGCGCGCCTCCTCCGCCGGCAGCAGGCGCACCACGTCGCAGGTGCAGGCGAGACTCCAGCCGTTGAGCGAGAGCTCCACCTCGATGCGGGCCCCGAGCCTCGGCAGCGTCCCGTCACAGGCGATGCGCAGCCCCTCCTGGC
Organism: Archangium gephyra; assembly: GCF_049060025.1. Lineage (GTDB taxonomy): Bacteria > Myxococcota > Myxococcia > Myxococcales > Myxococcaceae > Archangium > Archangium gephyra_A. The sequence continues at coordinate 8,305,590 of NZ_JBMEQQ010000002.1, read as the reverse complement.
TCACGTCGTTGACGAACACCGGCTGCAGCCCCTTGCCCTCCGGGTCCTCGACGCGGACGTGGAAGGCCGGGGGCGCCAGGCAGCCGAAGGCGGGCCGCCGCATGGCCTCGTGCAGGGCCGAGCGGAAGGCGCGGGCGGTGGCGAAGCGCTCATCCGGACGCAGGGACATGGCCTGCATCAACACCGCGGACAGGGCCTGCGGCACGCGCGACTCGAGGATGTGCGGCGGCAGCGGCTTCGTGGGCTTGTGCACGAGGAGCATCTCGCCCATGCGCCCGCCGCCGCCGAAGGGCAGCCGCCCGGTGAGGAGCCGGTAGCCCAGCACCGCGAGCGCGTACAGGTCCGCGCGGCCATCCGGCTCGGCACGCACCCACAGCTCGGGCGCGAGATAGCCCGGACTGCCCACCACCATGCCCGCGGCGAGTTCCTCCTCGGAGAAGCCCGCGGCCAGGGTGGCGGACATGCCGAAGTCGAGCAGCTTCACGCGCCGCTCGCCATCGCGGCCGGTGGTGAGGATGAGGTTCTCCGGCTTGATGTCGCGGTGGACGGCGCCGCACGCGTGCGCGGCCTCCAGGCCCTCGAGCACCTGCGAGAGGAGGAAGACGACTTCCGCGGAGGGCAGCGGCAACGGCAGATGAGACAGGGCCGTGCCGTTGACGTACTCCATGAGGAGGCAGTGGTGCCCGCTGGGCGCCTGGCGCACGTCGAGCACCCGGGCGACGCTCGGGTGGATGATGTGCTGGGCGGCGCGGGCCTCCGCGTAGAAGCGGCCGAGCACCGCCGGATTGCTGGCCAGGTGCGGGTGGAGCACCTTCACCGCGAAGTGCGCACCGCTGGACGGGTGCTCGGCGAGGTACACGCTCCCGAGCGCCCCCGCGCCCAGCTTGCGCACGAGGACCAGCGGCCCATGGCCCATTCCGGACAGCGCCTCGCTGTCACACGGAGGACTCTCGGGCCGGATGCAAGGAACCGTGGTTGGATGATCATTGAAGCAGTGGTTGCAACCCATCGCCGCCCCCCAGCAGCGCTTGCCTGGAAGGCAGCGCAACCGTGGAGCTTTGCAACCTGCATGCACCCTTGCTTCGTTACGAAACCAACGCGGCAAGCGCCGGAAGTGCCGTTGCGCGCCGTTGGAAAGACGGAGTCGTCCGGTAATTCCTGCAAACACAGCCCTGAAAGAACGGATGTCCCTCTCTTCTCTTGAGAGAGAAGAATGGGGTGCGGATGCCCACCGCACAACGTCTCAATGGAGGACTTTGGAGAGGTCCGCGAGGGACGGAAGGCGGGTGGGCGGGGTGTGGTGAGCGTGGTCGTAGAAACACCCGGGCCCGAGCTGCTCGATGAGCGCGTGCTCCCGCACATCTCCCTGCTCAGTGCCAGCATCGGTGGGCAGCTCGTAGGGCTGGACGAGGACGATCTCCTCACCGAGCGGCCTACGGCAATCCTCGGGCAGTGAAGTGAGACGTTCGCCGAACATGCGTACGAACGGAGGACCGAAGAAGTTACGCCAGAAGAGGCCGGAGAGACCCGCGCTGTAGTTGCGCAGGGTGAAGGTCTCGATCGAACCGAGGCCGTCCTCGGCGGGGACCAGACGCCGGGTCTTGCGCTCGACGTCCTCGCCCAGGGCGGACTGCGCCAGCGGGGAGCTCACGAGGCGCATGATTTCGGCCACTTGCTCGGCATGCGCGGCACACCATGCGGGGTTGGACGCTAATTTGGCGGAGGCCCTCCACGCGATGTCTCCGTTGTAGCAATAGGGCCGGGAATCATAGCGGGCGGGAGAGATACAGATGAAATCACTGTCCGTCCGCGCCGCGATGCAGAGGGACTGATGTTCCTCGTAGGTGGCGATGAGCGCACCGTAGTCGATGGGGCCAGGAGCGAGCTGTTTTTCAAACGAAGGGCCGTGCTCATATCGTCTGGGCACGAACCACCGGTACTTCTCGAAAACGAGCCGAAGAAGCTCCCGAACCACGGCACTGGACGGTCTGCCCGGCGGAAGAGCGATGTCCGACTTGAGATAGCGAAAGCGCGGCATGAGCGGGGCTCAAGGTGAATACCTCACGCTCGCCTTCCCGTCATTCTCCAGCTTCTTGAGGGCATAAAGTAGTGGCTCGGTCAGATGTGTCTTCCCCAAGGGGTGTTTCGCGGAACGAACCCACAGCTCGATATGCCCGCCGTATTTCGCCACGTAATCGAGCATGGCCTGGAGATTCCCCGTGTGAGCCAACTCCTGGCGGCCCTTCGCCTCGATGAATCGATAGGGCTCACCCCACACCAGTTCGCTGGGGTTGCCGCGCACGGAGTCCGGGATGAACCCCATGCCTCCCCTGCCCGGCGGGGGCATCATCACCGCCGTGTTCTTCGCGTAGCCACCGGTCTTGAGAATGCCGTCCTCGAAGACGTTACCCGCCTGCCTGTTGGCGAGGATGGAGCGGTAGAGCCGCTCCCACTCCGGATCCACGGCGGAGGAGAAGCTCCGGTACTTGCGCGGGTGGCGGAACTGGTAGTCCACCCAGCACTGGGCCATGTGCTGGGGAGTCCCGGGGAAGAGTCGCGTCCCGTCGGGCAGCGTGCGCATCCCCAGCACGGGCAGCACCTGCCCATGACCCAGGGCATTGGCGGCCAGGCGCAGCGGCTGCTCCAGCGTCCCGGCCATCCGCTGGAGGAAGGCCAGTTCCGCGTCGGTCAGCGTTCCGCCCCTGTCCGCGGCCCGCTGGAGGATGCGCTCAATCTCCTTCACGTCGTCGGGGTTCAGGTGGGAGGCGACACGGGAGAGCACCCGCACCTCGTCCAGGCTCCTGCCGGTGACGAGCGCCATCCGCTGGAGTGCTGCCTCCCCGCCCTGCTTCAGCAGCTTGCCGTTGACGAACGGCAGCAACGCGCCAAGCAGATGGATGAAGCGCTCGGGATTGCTCAGCGAATGCCCGGTGAAGCTGTAGCCGGACATGGCCGCCGTCAGGTCCGTCGCCTCTCCAATGAGGGGCGTGAGGCCGAAAAGCAGCTCCACCACCAGCTCTTCCGCCGTGTACTCGTCCCCAGGTTGCGGCGTGTAGTCGAGGTGAGGCGGAGCCTTCTTTCCCAGCTCGACGGCGGTGGCCAGGGCCGAGCGGCTGGCCAGCAGGTAGAGCGCGACTTCGGAGGGACTGCGCCGCAAGAAGTCCGGATCCTGGGTATGTCCGTAGGCCCAGGCGAGCGTTGCGCGAACGAGCGCATCCAGGGACTTCTCGCGCAGTGGGTGCTCGGTGAGGAGGTGGCCGGGAGCGATGCGCCGCAGGTGCGCGGCATGTGTCTCCATCAGACGCATGCCCCACTGCAGGTACTCCTCCAGCTTCTCCTCCACCGCCTTCCAGCGGGCTTCCTCCTCCTCGGGGCTCGGAAAGCCAGGGGAGGAGGCTCGCGGCACGGGCAACGGCTCCGGGTGTCCCCAATCACCGCCAGCGGTGTACCCAGCACCAGAGGACAGGGCCCACGCACGGGCGCGCGGGGCCCGCCCGGACTCCGGCCCCGCGCAGGCCAGCAGCAGGAGCAGCAGGACGCTTCCGATTCTCCACCCGGGTGGGCCCTGCCTCCCGCGCATGGCGTCCTACAGGTACTTCTCGCGCTTACGGGCCTTGAGGGCCTCCACCACCTTGCGCACGTCCTGGCTCTTGTCCTTGGGCACCACCAGCACCGCGTCGCCCGAGTCCACCACCACCATGTCGGTGAGGCCCACCACCGTCAGCGGACGCTTCTCGGCCAGCACCACGCAGCCCTTGCAGTCCACCACCACCGCCTCGGCCCCCGAGATGACGTTGCCGTGCTCGTCCGCGGGGCGCACCTCGGGGATGGCGGCGAAGGAGCCCACGTCGCTCCAGCCGAAGTCTCCCGGCAGCACCGCGATGTTGCTCGCCTTCTCCATCACGCCGTAGTCGATGGAGATGGAGGGCAGCTTCGGGAACACGCGCTTGAGCACCGACGCGAAGGTGCGCTTGCCGGCCGCCTTGCGCAGCGCGTCCAGCCCCTTCTGCATCTCCGGCATGTGCTTCGCGAAGGCCTCCAGGATGACGTCCGCCCGGAAGACGAAGATGCCCGCGTTCCACAGGTACTCGCCCGACTCCACGTAGCGCCGCGCCGTCTCCGTGTCCGGCTTCTCGCGGAAGGCCTTCACCCGCCGGGCCCCGCCCTCCAGGCCGTCACCCACCTGGATGTAGCCGTAGCCCGTCTCCGGACGGTGCGGCTTGATGCCCAGCGTCACCAGGTGGCCCTTGGCCGCCACCTGCGCCGCCTCGGCGATGGTCTTCTTGAAGCCCGCCACGTCCGCCACGTGGTGGTCCGAGGGCAGCACCACCAGGATGCCCTCCGGATCCTTCGCCGCCACCTGCACCGCGGCCAGCGCGATGGCCGGCGCGGTGTTGCGCGCCACCGGCTCCACCAGGAGGTTCTTCCTGGGCAGGCCCTTCACCAGCTTCGCCGCCTGCTTCGCGTGCAGGGGACCGCAGACGATGAGGGTGTCCTTCACCGAGGCCAGGCCCTTGAGCCGGATGGCGGTGTCGGTGATGAGCGGGTTCTTCGAGGCCAGCGGGAGGAACTGCTTGGGACGCGCCTTGCGCGACAGGGGCCAGAAGCGCGTGCCAGAGCCGCCGGCCATGATGACGGGATGGAGGGTCATGGGCGGCGCACCATAGCGCCTTGCCCGCCGCCCGCCAGGGGCTCGCTCGCCCGGTTACCCCACGAACGTCGGCAGGAGTTTTGACCCCGCCCCCAAAAGCCAGTCTCATGCCGGGCGCGTTGGAGTCCAAGCACACATCGGCAGGTTTGACGCTCGCCCTCACCCTCGCGCTCGCGGTGGGGTTGTCGCTCGCCCCTCTCCCCGAGGCCTGGCGGCCCATCCCCAGCCTCGCCCAGGGGCCGGTGGGGCCGCGGCTCCTCGCGCTCGTCACCACCTCCAGCGCCGCCGCCAAGCGCAAGGCCATCGGCGTCGAGCCCGACACGGGGCACGCCCCCGAGGTGCCCGTCCTCCCCGAGGAGGAAGAGGAGCCCGAGCTCGTCGAGGCCGACACCTCCTCCGACGCTGGCACCGCGCCGCCGCCTCCCGCCGTCGCCGGCTCCTCCGACACGCTGGGGCTGGCGAACCTCGGCCCCGCCACGCTCACCAAGGCCCTGCGCATGGAGACGCTGCGCGAGAAGATGGGCTCCAAGCACGTGGACCTCGAGCCGGGCTGCCGCCGCATGGGCGCCTCCGGGTGCGAGGAGGGCGGGTTGGAGCCCTTCTTCAAGGCCCTGCGGGCACTGCGCAACGGCGGCCGCACCCTCCCCGTGCGCGTGGAGCACCTGGGCGACTCGCTCATCGCCTCGGACCACATCAACGACGTGGTGCGCGACCGGCTGCAGGAGCGTCACGGCTCGGGCGGCAAGGGCTTCCTCTACATCGATCGCCCCACCCGCTCCGGCCGCGGCGTGCGCGCCGGCCAGGCCTCCGAGGGCTGGGAGTTCATCCGCATCATCGATCGCTCCCCGCCGAGGGACCGGCTCCCCTTCACCGGCGTGGCCTTCACCGCGAACGCCAAGGCCTCCCAGGACGTGCGCTTCGACATCGGGGATGCGCGCACGGCGGAGATCTTCTTCCTCGCCCAGCCGGGTGGCGGCTCCGTGCAGGTGCTCGTCGACGGCAAGCAGTTGCAGCGCGTGCAGACGCGGTGGACGCCGGCCGAGGTGGCCAACGCCCGGGTGAAGCTGCCCGAGGGCGCGAAGACGCTGATGCTCAAGACGCGCGGCAAGGTGGAGCTGCACGGCGTCTCGCTGGAGAACGGCAACCCGGGCGTGGTGTACGACACCCTCGGCCTGCCGGGCGCCTACGCGGGCGTGTTCCTGCGCACCCACCAGCCCTACTTCCGCGCGCAGATGCGCCAGCGCAAGCCCTCGCTGGTGGTGCTCATGTTCGGCGGCAACGAGGCCTTCCGCCTCTCGCGCGACTGGACGAAGCCGGAGGAGATCAAACAGGAGGCCGAGCAGCTCGTGAAGCTCGTGCGCGAGTCCGTACCGGACGCCGCGTGCCTCGTCTGGTCTCCCATCGACGCGGCCGTGCGCACCATGGGCGGCGACCTGGTGCCGCGCCGGAGCTCGCGCATGGTGGCCGACATCTTCCGCGACGCGGCCAGGGAAGGCGGCTGCGCCTACTGGGATGCGCTCGAGGCCATGGGCGGTGAGGGCTCGGCCATCCGCTGGCTGTCCGCGGGCCTGCTCAACGAGGACCTCATCCACCCGCGCGCCCGGGGCTCGGACCTGCTGGGCCACCTCTTCGACCTGGCCATCCAGCGCGCCTATGCCGCGAGCAGCCCGCCCCGCGTGGCCGCGGAGCCCTCGGGCCTCCAGAACACCGAGAAGTCCCTCACCGCCACCTTCAAGCGTCTGAGCAAGCTGGAGAAGGGCGAGGACGCGCGGCTGGGCATCCTCCAGATTGGCGCCTCGCACACGGCCGCGCACTCCTTCACGGACGCGATGCGCAACGCGCTGGCGACGCGCTTCGGCGATGCCGGGCGCGGCTTCATCTCCGCGGGCAAGCCGTCGGACCGGCTCAAGCCCGCGGGCGTCTCGCGCGAGCTGACGGGTGAGTGGACGGTGGAGGACGCGCTCCAGGCCACCACGCCCGGACAGGCCTGGGGCCTCGGCGGCACCCGTGCCGTGGGTGCCCCGGGCGCCTCGCTGCGCATCCGCTTCTGCGAGGGCTGCACCGCCGCCACCACGCCGCCCGCGCGGCTCTCCCTGTACTGGCTGGACGGTCCCGGCAGCGGGCGCATGGAGGTGAAGGTGGATGGCAGCGCCATGCCTCCCGAGCCCGCGCCGCCCGAGCCCTTCACCACGCCCACGGTGCGCATCCGCTCCTTCCCCGTCACCGGGCCCGCCCACGACATCGAAGTGCTCAACCAGGGCGGAGGTCCCCTCACCGTGCTCGGCGCGGCGTTGGACCTGGAGCAGAAGGGCATCGCCTATGACGCCGTGGGCCTGCCGGGCTCCACCGCCTCCACGCTGGCCAGCGTGGACCCGCAGGCGCTCTCCGCGCAGCTCTCCTCGCGCAAGCCCCAGTTGCTCGTCTTCTGGTACGGCACCAACGAGAGCGGCCAGCCGGACCTGGACGCGGAGAAGCTCCGCACCGAGTACGGCGCCCTCATCTCCCGGCTGCGCAAGGACGCGGGCGGCGCCGAGTGTCTCGTCATCGGCACCACCGACCGGCTGCAGAAGAGCGCGGACGGTGGCTGGGAGGACGCACCGGCTCTGGCCCGCGTGGTGACGGCGCTGCCCGAGATGGCGCGCGCGCAGGGCTGCGCGTACTGGTCCCCCCGGGCGGCCATGGGTGGGGACCTGAGCATGCTGCGCTGGCAGCGCGACGGCCTGGGCCATGCCGACGGCATCCACCTGACTCCCGAGGGCTACGAGAAGCTCGCGGGCTCGTTCCTCTCCGACCTGCTCGCGGCCTACGAGGTCTTCAAGACCCAGCCGCCAGCGCTCGCCGCGGAGGGCGGCTGACGTGTATTTCCACAGCCTCCAGTTCGTCTTCTTCCTCACCGTCACCTTCACGCTCTACTGGGCGCTGCGCCACCACAAGTGGCCGCGCCTGGCCGTGCTCATGGTGGCGAGCGTCTTCTTCTATTCGATGTGGACGCCGTGGCCCCTGGTGCTCTTCCTCGGGGCCACCGCCATCAACCACCTGTGCATCAAGGGCTTCCGGCGCTCGCAGTCGCCCGGCGTGCGCAAGGCCCTGCTGACGGTGTCCATCGTCAGCACCCTCGGCGTGCTGTGCACCTTCAAGTACGCGGACCTGTTCCGCGACACGGCGGTGGCGCTGCTCGGCCCGCTGGGCATCCACGTGCGCACCGAGCCCTACGGACTGCTGCTGCCCGTGGGCCTCTCCTTCTTCACCTTCCAGGCCATCAGCTACGTGGTGGACCAGTACCGGGGTGAAATCCAGAAGGAGCACTCGTTCTTCGAGCACCTGCTCTACCTGCTCTTCTTCCCGCACCTGGTGGCGGGCCCCATCGTGCGCGCCTCGCACCTCATCGAGCGCTTCGATGACACGCCGTCGCTGACGGCCGACGAGGGCGGCCGCGGCCTGTACCGCATCGCGGTGGGCCTGGCCAAGAAGCTCATCATCGCGGACGTGCTGGGCAGCGGCCTGGTGGACCCCGTCTTCGCCTCGCCCGAGGCCTACACCTCGGCCGAGTGCTTCGTCGCGGCGGTGGCCTACAGCTTCGAGCTCTACTTCGACTTCTCGGCGTATTCGGACATCGCCATCGGCACGGCGGCGCTCTTCGGCTTCAAGTTCGCGGAGAACTTCAACCGCCCCTACCTGGCGACGAACCTCTTCGACTTCTGGGGCCGCTGGCACATCAGCCTCTCCAACTGGCTGCGCGACTACCTCTACCGGCCCCTGGGCGGCAACCGCGTCTCCAAGCCGCGCGCGCTGCTCAACCTGATGATCACCATGGGCCTGGGCGGCCTGTGGCACGGCGCGGACTGGCGCTTCGCCATCTGGGGCCTGGCGCACGGCGCCATGGAGTGCGTCATCCGCGTGTGGTGGTGGCTGACGGGCAAGCCTCCGAAGGAAGGCCGCATGGCCGTGGTGCGCGCGGGCCTCGGCTGGGTGGCCACCTTCACCGTGGTGGTGCTCACGCGCATCGTCTTCCGCTCGCCCAACCTGACGCACGCGGGCGAGATGTACCTGCGCCTCTTCGAAGGCAGCATGGGCCTGGCCAACGTGAGCACGCTCGTGTGGACGATGCTGGCGGTGGCCGCGGTGAGCCACGTGACGCCGCTGAGCTTCTTCCACAAGGCCGGAGACCTGTTCGTGCGGATGCCGGTGCCCGTGCGCGCGGTGGTCCTGGTCCTCGTGGGCCTGGGCGTGCGCCACCTGACGTCCGTCGAGACGCGCCCCTACGTCTACTTCCAGTTCTGAGCTACGCCGCCCAGCGGCGCACGATGCGGTCCGTGGCCTCGGCCTGGGCCGCATCCGCCAGCAGCTCCATGCCGACACCCCGGGCTCCCAGCCGGACACGTCCACGCTCCGCGGCCGGGCCCGAGCGCAGCTCATCCGCGTGCCACAGCTCGCCCCCGCTGGCGAGCACGGCCTGCCGCATGCGCACGTCGAACTCCGGCTCGGACAGCAGCCGCATGTGCTCCACGAGCAGCTCCACCGTCACGTCCGCCTCGGGCTTGCGGGCCCCCGGGCCGGTGAGGCCCCGGAAGACCTCGGCATAGCGCTCGGCCGGAAGGAAGGCGGCATAACCGGGCCGGAGTACCGCCACCCCGGGCTCCGCGGGCGGCGCGGACCGCGAGGACTCCGGAGCGCGCCAGGCCGGGAGCACCGACACCTCGTGCACCCGCGGCGTGCCATCCACCGCACCGGCGAAGGGCGACTGGCGGTGCAAATCCACCAGCGAGGCGAGCAGGCCCGCGTGGCACGCGTGGCGCACGGTGAGACTGCGATCGCCCTCGACGCGCACCTCGCCCCAGGCCGGCAGCGCGGAGATGCCACGGGCGCCGATGGACGCCAGCGACACCTGCACCGGCTCGCCGAAGCGCGGCTGCCACATCAACCGCTTCGAGGTGAGCCAGAACCGGCCCGTGCACCGCAGGTAGTAATAGAGGACGAGTGCACCGCCCGCGAAGAGCATGGGCGCGGGCCTGCCGAACCGCTCCAGTCCGTAGCGGTTGGTGATGGCCAGCAGCGCGAAGACCCACGTGCCGGGCCAGGAGAGCACGTGGCGCAACCCCTGCCGGCCCTCGAGCAGCACGGGCTCGTCACCGCCGGGCGGCTGGGGCCGGGGCTCGCTCAGCACGGACTCCAGGCGGCCGAGCACCTCGTCCAGTGACGCCCCACCCCGCCGGGTGAAGTGGGCGAGCCGCTTGCGCGCGAGCACCTCCAGCCGCTGGCGCTGCCGCAGCAGCCCCGGGGAGCCGCCCTCGCCATGGGCCAGCCGCTCACGCAAGGGCGCCTCGAGCAGCCGGGCCTCCCGCAGCGGCTCCGTGTTCGCGCGCAGCAGCCGCTTCCAACGCGGCGAGCGCATCATCCGCAGCAGTCCGGTGTAGCAGGTGGCGGACTGGGCCACGACATCCAGGGCCTGGCGTACGCCTGCCTCGGGACCGTTCTCGGAGGAAGAGCCGGTACCGGAGTGGGGGGCGACGCGGGGAGAAACCTGGAGCATGCCGTGAGTCCTCTCGACAGTTCCCCCACCAAACTGCCTGGACCTGGGGTTTCAATCCAGGTCATGCGCCACTGACACCGGTGCGATGACGCCTGGGGGGCGAACGGCCAAGCATAACGTCCCTTCCTGACTCTTCGCCAACCCCGAGCGGAGCGCCTCCGGAGCGGCGCGCCCCAGCCGCCTGACGCATCGCGGCAACCGCGCTCAGACCTTGCGCCGCCGCATGCCTCCGTCCGTGGACGGCTCGTACTGGAGGAGCGGCGGCACCAGGGGCAGGCGGAGCTTGAAACAGGTGCCCTTGCCCTCCTCGCTCTCCACCTCGATGCGGCCCCCGTGCGACTTCACGATGCCGTGCACCACGGAGAGCCCCAGCCCCGTGCCCTCGCCGGAGGGCTTGGTGGTGAAGAACGGCTCGAAGAGGTGGCGCTTCGTCTCCTCGGACATCCCCGTGCCGGTGTCGCGCACCTCCACGAGGATGTGATGGGCGTCGCGGCGCGTGCTGATGCGCACCAGCCCCCCGGACGCCGTGGCCTGCCCGGCGTTCACCAGCAGGTTCACCAGCACCTGCACCAACTGCCGCGGGCGGCCCACGGATCTGCCCACCCCACCCAGTTCCTTCTCCACCCGCACATGGCTCAACTGGCCTTGCGCGATGCGCAGCGCCGTCTCCACCTCGGCGTCCAGGTCGTACGAGGTGTGGGCCTCCGGGTCCCCCCGCGCGAAGCGGCGCAGGTCCCCCACGATGGTGTTCACCCGCTTGATGCCGTCCAGCGTCGCCGGGAGCACGTCGTCCACGTACTCCTTCATCAGCTCGGACAGGTTCGGCTCGTCGCGCAGGTCCCGGAGCATCGAGTTGACGTTGCTCGTCACGAAGCTCATCGGGTTGTTGATTTCATGCGCCACGCCCGCCGCCAGCATGCCCAGGCTGGAGAGCCGCTCCTGCTCGAGCGCCCGCTGGTGCATCTGCGTCAGCTCCTGGTGCGCGGCCTCCAGCTCGCCGTGGGTGTGCTCCAGCGCCCGGTGGGCCTTTTCCAACTCCCGGTGGGCCTTCTCCAGCTCCTCGCGCTGGCTCAGCACCTGCCCCAGCACCCCGCGCAGCGCCGTGATCCGCTTCTCCGACACCAGGAAGCCGAAGACACCGAGCAGCAGGAACGCCAGGGCCATGCCCGCCTCGGCTCCCGACAGCATCGCCGCCAGGGCCACCAGCCCCAGGTACACGGCCGTGCGGTAGCGGACCCACCGGTCCATCCCGGAAAACAAGAGCAGGCTGTAGGGCACGAACACCCACGCCAACGGATGCCAGTGGGTCGCCATCCCCCCCACCACGCTCCCCACCAGATTGGCGAGCATCCGCACCGTCTCCGCCATGGCGCGGCCACCGCGACGGGTCACCCACTCGACGAGCAGCACGTTGACGAAGGCGAGCGCCACCCACACGCCCGCCAGCGCGAACAGCACGGACCACTGGCCCCAGAACCAGATGAACAACGCCGTGTTGAACACGACCGGGCCCAGGCCCGCGACGAGCTGGAAGCCCCGGTGGAACTGCTCCGGATCCGCCTCCAGCACGGCCTGCTTCGCTTGGGCTTCCATGGCCGCGGCGGACCGCTCAGGGTCCCGAGGTGACCGGGCCCTGACCGCCCAGGAGGGCACGCACGTCGGCCACCAGGCGGTCATCGTCCCAGGGCTTGCTGATGAAGTGGGAGATGACTCCGGACTGGGAGCCGCCCGACAGGTCCGCGTGGCCGGAGATGAGGATGCGCGCGGCCCGGGGGGCGACTTGCAGCACCTGCCCGAGCAACTCCAGGCCGTTCATCCCCCGCATGCGGAAGTCGGAAATGACGACGTCCGCCTCGAAGGTGGCCAGCTTCTCGAGGGCCTCCTGGCCGTTGAGCGCCACCTCGATGGAGAAGCCCTCGCGCCGCAGCAGGCGGCGCAGGGCTCCAACGACATGTACTTCATCATCGACGATGAGAATCCTGGCCATGGGGGCTCCGAGCCACACCGGCACGCGCATCTACCCTACACCAGATGAGGGAACTGCTCGCGCCGGGACACTGCGTGGACAGGACGGCGGACGCTCGAGCGGCGTGCGGCCACACGAGCGGCCGAGCGGGCGAATTCACGAGGACACCAGGCACTGCATGGGTGGGGGAAGGGGCGGGCATGGGAACAGCGGTCATGAAGACAGGGAAACCCTGACGTCAGCAATTCCTCCGGGTCCCATTGATTCCTGGCCCGGCCATGAAATTCGGAGACTCCGGAAAGAATAACAGAGACCGCCCCGTGCGGCGCCAGATCAGAGTGATTTGGGCGCCGGGGGAGCGGACAGGTGGGAGGCCATGCGCAGGACGTCCCGGAGGATGCGGCCGGTGGCGCCCCAGATGACGTGGGTGCCGTAGGTATAGAAGTCCACGTCGTACTCCACGCCACGTACATGGCGGCGCTCGGTGCGGCGGATGGCCGGGTCCAACAGGGCCTCCAGGGGCACCTCGAGGATGAACTCCACCTCGTCCGGGTTGGGCCGGTACTCCAGGCCGTGGGGGATGACGCCGACGAAGGGCTGGATGCGGAACTCGGTGAGGGTGGGCACCTCGTCCAGGGCGCCGAGCACGCGCACGCCGGACACGTCGATGCCCAGCTCCTCGCGCGTCTCGCGCAGCGCGGTGTGCAGGGGGGTGGCGTCCTCGGGGTCCCTGGAGCCGCCGGGGAAGGAGTACTGGCCGGCGTGGTGGCGCAGCGTGGTGGGCCGCTTGGTGAAGAGGACGTGGGGAGCACCGTCGCGCACGAGGAGGGGCACCAGCACCGCGGCCTCGCGCAGCACGAAGCCGGGCAGGTGGACGGCCCGGGGCCGCCGGGTGGCCAGATGATTTTCCAGGGCGTCGAAGAGTGCGTCCACGGCTAGTCCGTTCCCTGCCTCTCCACGGGCACCGTCAGAGGCTTGTTGGCGGCATCCACGTTCTCCACCCCGGACATGGGGCGGAGGATGCCCAGGTTGAGCAGCACCAGCAGCACCACGCCGAGCACCACCCGGTAGACGATGAAGATGAGGGTGGAGCGCTTGCGCAGGTAGCTCAACAGCCAGGAGATGGCGGCCCATCCCGAGGCGAAGGCCACCACGGTGCCCGTCACCAGGGCCATCGTCGAGGGCCGCTCGGTGGCCTCCAGCAGGTGCTTGAGCTCGAAGATGCCGGCCAGCGAGGTGGCGGGAATGGAGAGCAGGAAGGAGTAACGCGCCGCGTCCTCGCGCCGCAGGCCCAGCGACAGGGCCCCGGTGATGGTGGTGCCCGAGCGCGAGGCGCCGGGGATGAGGGCCAGCGCCTGCCACAGCCCGACGATGAGGCCGTCGCGCCAGCGCATGTCGTCCAGGGTGCGCTTGTGCGAGGCCATGCGCTCCACGACGAAGAGGATGAGGGCCAGGACGATGAGGCTGCCGGAGATGACGTAGAGCGAGCGGAGGGAGCCCTCGATGGTCTTCTTGAAGGCGAGCCCGCAGATGCCGATGGGCAGGGTGCCGATGAGGACGAACCAGGCCAGCCGGGAGTCGGTGGTGGCGAAGGGCTGGCGCCGCGCGAGGCCCTGGAAGAAGGCCTTGGTGAGGGTGACGAGGTCCTTGCGGAAGTAGATGAGGACGGCGGCCACCGTGCCGAGCTGGATGACGGCGGAGTAGGCGGCGCCCGGATCGGGCCAGCCGAGCAGCTCCGGGACGATGCGCAGGTGCGCGGTGGAGCTGATGGGGAGGAACTCGGTCAGACCCTGAACGAGCCCGAGGACGATGGCTTGAAGAAGACTCATACGTGTGGGGAAGTGGATGTATGCGCTACCCTGCGGGGCAGCAAGGGCCTTTGCATCGCCCTGTCGTCCGGGAACGTCCATGCCCCCTGCCCCACCCTGTCCCTGCACCTCCGGCCTGCGCTACCGCGAGTGTTGTGCCCGCTACCATCGAGGCGAAGCGGAAGCGCCGGACGCCGAGGCGCTGATGCGCTCGCGGTACAGCGCCTTCGCGCTGCGCGAGGTGGAGTACCTGTGGCGCACGCTGCACCCGGAGCACCCGGACCGGGCGAGGCCGAAGGAGGAGCTGCTGCGCGAGCTGCGGGCGGTGTGCAGCGCACACAAGTACCCGCGGTTGCACGTGCTGGACCGGCAGCCGCCGGACGAGACGGGCAAGGCGGTGGTGCTCTTCTACGCGCGCATCTTCGAGAAGGGGAAGGACCGCTCGTTCGTGGAGCGCTCGGAGTTCCGTCACGATGGAACGGGCTGGCGCTACCTGTCGGGAGACGGATTCCCCGCGAGCGAGAGCCCCCGTCCGCCCGAGACCCTCACCCTGGCCCATTTCCCCTCGCCCTCCGGGAGAGGGACGGGGTGAGGGTGCCACGCGCCCCGGGTTGCTCCCGGGTCAACTCCCTCTCCCTCTGGGAGAGGGTTGGGGTGAGGGTCATCACTCCGCGGGAATCGTGAGCGCACGCAGCAGACGATTCTCCCCCACCTGGATGCGCAGGAGCAGCACGGCGCCGGGCTTCTGAGCGCGGACGACCTGGGCGAACTCGCGTGGGTTGCGCACCTGCTTGCCGCCAGCCTCGACGACGACCATTCCGGGCTGCAGACCCGCGCGGTCGGCGGGAGAGCCGGGGTCCACGGCGACGATCATCGCGCCCTGCCGGACGCCCGGGGCCATGCGCGGGTCCACGTCCTGGAGGCGCAGACCCAGCTTGCGGCCGGTGTCCTCCTCGCGGCCCTCCTCGGTGCCGGCGGCGATGCCCTCGAGGTCGGGACGCTCGCCGAGCTTCACCTGCACCTCCTGCTGCTTGCCGTTGCGGAAGACGGTGAGCTTCACGGTCTCGTCGGGGGGGCGGAAGCCGATGTCGCGGGTGAGGCCGCGCGAGGACTCGACGGGCGTGCCGTTGATGGCGGTGATGACGTCATCCTGCTTGAGCCCGGCCCGGGCGGAGGGAGTGTCCTCCTGCACGCCGGTGACGATGGCGCCCTTGCGCGCCGACACGTTGAGCGCCTGGGCGAGCTCCGGCGTCAGATCCTGCACCGACACGCCCAGCCAGCCGCGGCGGATCTTCCCCTTCTGCAACTGCGGCAGGAGCGCCTTGGCCATGTTGGAGGGCACGGCGAAGCCGATGCCCGTGCCGCCGCCGACGATGGCGGTGTTGATGCCGATGACCTCGCCCCGCATGTTGAAGAGGGGGCCGCCCGAGTTGCCCGGGTTGATGGCGGCATCCGTCTGCAGGAAGTTGTCGTAGGGGCCGGCCTGGATGTCGCGCGCCCGGGCCGAGAGGATGCCGGCGCTGACGCTGGAGGTGAGACCGAACGGGTTGCCGATGGCCACCACGCCGTCTCCCACGCGGATGTCGTCCGAGTTGCCGAGCCGGGCCACCGGCAGGTCGCGGACGTTGCCCTGGAGCTTGAGGAGGGCGAGGTCGGTGAGCGGATCCCTCCCGAGCACCTTGGCATCGAACTCGCGGCCATCGTTGAGGCGGATGCGGATGTCGACGGCGTTCTCCACCACGTGGTTGTTGGTGAGGATGAGCCCGCTGGGGTCGATGATGAAGCCGGAGCCCTCGCCCTGCTGGATGCGCTCCTCGGGAACGCCACCGGGGGGCATGCCGGGCCCCCCAGGACCGCCGGGTCCGCCAGGACCTCCGAAGAAGCGCTCGAAGAGATCGCCCGGCATGCCCTCCATGGAGGGGGCGCGCGCCTGCACCTGCACGTTGACGACCGTGTCGTTCACGGCCTCGACGAGGTCCGCGATGGACTGCGTGGGACCCGAACCGCCCACGGCGGCCTGCGGCTGTGGGGCCGGCGGGGGCTGTTGCGCCTGCTGTGCCTGGCCGGTGCCTTCCTTGCCCGGTGCGGCGTCCTCGGAAGGAGCGGCGGGAGCGCGGGCCTCGGGTTGCTGTGGGGCGGGCCGCGCGGGCGCGGGCTCCCGGGTGCGGGCCTCACACCCGGTGGCGGCTACCAGCATGAGGGCATTGAACAGGATGAACTGCGGCCAGAAAGCCGAGCGGGCGTGCTTCATCGAGGGACATCCTCCCTTCGAGGGAAGATGAGGACCCCCCGCCGACTGACAACCACACCTCCCCCAGGAGCGGACGGGACGGAGAACCCTCGCCCGCCTCCTCCCCCTGCAGCGAGACCCGAGGCCCTACAGCCCCTGCATGTCGTAGCTGGAGGGCACGTCCACGTGGAAGGAGAGGTCCACGGCGCGCTGCTCGGCGGGGGCGAGCGTCAGCCGCCAGGTGACGATGCCATCCATGGCCTCCACGGCATGGCCGGGGGTCGTCTTCTTGGCGTCCAGCTCCACCGTCACGTCGTCGAGCTCGGAGACGGGGATGTGCTCGGCCAGCTCCACCACCTCGGGGCGCTGGCGGTAGTTGGCGAGGTGGAAGCGGTAGGCATAGTGGAAGCGGCGCCGGCCGCCGAAGAGGCCCTCGTCGCGGGCGATCTCCTGCACCACCACGCGCTCCACGCGCAGCGACTCCTCGACGCCGAAGGTGAGCTGGAAGGCGCCGCCCTGGGGCACGGGCTCCAGCGCCTGGCGGCCGATGAAGCCCGAGGCGCGGAACAAGTCCACGGGGCCCGGCAGCAGCGGGAAGGGCGCGCCATTGACGAGACGGGCCACGCGGAACACCACTGGGTGCAGCTTGGGCACGGCGCGCCAGACGAAGGAGGACTTCAGCTTCGTGCGCGCCACGCGCAGCCGCACCGCCGAGCCCTCCCCGGGCACCTGGGCCAGCTCGGGCACCAGGAGCTGCACGGAGAGGCCCTGCGAGGCCGTCCGCAGCGAGCCCTCCGTCTCTCCCGGCGTCTGCCCTCCGGCCTGAACGTGCTGCTGCACCTCGTCGCGGCGGACGAGCACCTTGCGCTCGGCCCGGCGCTCCCAGGCCTTCAGCAGCAGGGGCTTCTGCTCCGGCGGCGTCGCGTTGTCGCGGGGCCGGGCGGTGGAGAGCGCCAGCCGCACCCCGCTCCAGTCCTCGCCGGTGGATTGGCGCACGGTGGCGAAGGCGGAGAGCTCCACCTGGCCGCCGCTCTCGTCGGCGCGCGCCTCATAAGAGGGAGTCCAGCCCGCGCCCCCCACCACGTACTGCAGCTCCACGCGGGCACGGCCCTCGGAGGGGCAGGCCAACCGCACCTCCACCCGGCGCTCCATGCGCTGGGCCGAGGCGGCGAGGAACAACTCCCGGGCGCGCAGCGAGTCCAGCTCCCGCTGCACCTCGCGCACGCGGGCGGCCCGGGCCAACACCTCGGAGGCGGCGCGCAGCCGGGCGTCCAGCGCGGCGTCGAAGGCCTGCGTCCACGCGCGGGTGTCCGGCTTGGGCTCGGAGAGCTCGCGCGTCACCCGCTCCACCGTCACCCCGGTGAGGCTCTCCCCGAGCTGAGCCAGCGCCTGGCCACGCGCGCGGGCATCCTCCAGTTCCGCCAGCTCGCGCTCCAGCGTCTCGCGCTTCTTGCGCAGCGTTTCGAGCCTCCGGGCTGAACTCCTCCTGGCGCGTGCGTTCCTCGGCCACGAGGCTCTCCACGGTGGCGTCCTCGGAGCGGGCCCGGAAGCTGGAGGGGTCGGCGGCGGGTGGCACGGACTCGAAGACGGCGAGCGGGCGGCCGGTGCAGGCCACCGTCTCCACCCGCGTCACCAGGGCGCGGTCCGGGTAGACGACGACGGAGGACACCTTCGCGGGGGCGGCGAGCGCCAGCATCATCAAGGGCAGGGTGTGCATGGCGGCTCCTCGTTACTGCGACTGCTCCAGGCGCCAGCCCTTCGGGTGGCGGACGGTATAAAGGAAGGACACCCCCTTCTTCTCCGAGGGCGGCACCGACAGGCGCCACACCAGCGTCCCCTTGGCCGGGTCCTGCTCGGCATAGGGCTCGGTGCGCATCAGCTTCACCTCCACGTCCTCGCTGCGCGACAGCGGCCACTGGTCGTGGATGCGCACCGGGAGGGCGAAGGGGTACGGGTTGGCCACCTCGATGGTGACGAGGTACTCGGTGACGTCGTGCTTGCCGATGAGGCCCTTCTCGCTCGTCATGAGCTTCACGTTGCGCACCGGGCGCACCGCGGAGTCGATGCCGAGCGGCAGGGTGAAGGGCTCCTCCGGCGACACCAGCGAGAGCCGGGCCTCGCCCGCGGGGTCGGCCCCGACGAAGAGCTGCGCCTCGCCACCGGGCATCACCTGCTTGGACGGGCTGCGCAGCTCGGCCACGAGGAAGGCATGGGGGGTGAGGGCGGGGTACAGCTTGCGCTCCACCTGCACGGGCCACGTCTCGGTGAAGAGGGGCACGCGCCGCTCGCCCTTGCCGCTGCGCACCGTCTCGCGGCGCTGCGAGGGGAAGGCCAGGGCGTAGCCGCCCGCGAGCGAGGCCGGCAGGCGCGGATCCACCACCGGCCGCTGCCAGCTTTGCGGCGGCGCGAGGCCCACGGGGACATCCTCCACCGGCGAGGCGCCAGGAGCCACCTCGGCGAGGCTCTCGAAGGATCGCGACGCACCGCCCCTGGCTCCGGGCCGGTTCACCTCGACGCGCTTGATGTAGTCCTGGTCCACGTTGACGCCCGCGCTGGTGGAGCCCACGTCGACGGAGGGAGGCGTGGGGGCGAACTCGCGCATTTCGAAGCCCTCGGGCATCAGCTCGATGTTCACCCGGATGGTGCGGTCCAGCCGCAACTGGATCTCCGAGCGGGCGAGCGTCCTGAAGCCCTCGCGCTCGAACTGCAGGGTGTAGACGCCCGGCGGGAGCTGGGGGATGCGGTACTGGCCCTGGGCGTCCGTCACCACGGCCTGCTCGCCCTGGAGGTTGGGCGAGACGGCCGTGATGACCACGTCCGACACGGGCTTCTTCGTATCCGCGGCGACGACGGTGCCGATGATGACGCTGTTGCTCATGCCCGCGGGCGTCTGGACCTGATCGCGCTTCCGGGCGTCCGCGGTGGGCGATGGGGCCGGGGCGGGAGCCGTGCCGGGCTGGCCGGTGAGCGAGAGGAGGCGGGTGCGCATCCGCAGGTTCTCGTCGGGCGGCGCGGGCGGCTTGGGGGGCGCGGGCGGCGGAGCACGCCAGGAGTCGGTGACGGGGGCGGGCGTGGGGATGAAGCGCTCGCGCTGGCCGATCTTCCAGGTGGCGAGCTCCGGCGCGGTGGTGGCGGTGGCGGGGATGGCGGTGCTGAGCGTGAGCGCCGCGTCCTCCCAGTCCTCGCCGGTCTGCTGGCTGACGCGCCCGGAGAAGGCCACCTGCACGCGGTTGGCCTCGGGCTCGAGCCGCAGCTCATAGGCGGGGAACCAGCGCGCCCCGGTGGTGACATAGGTGAGCGTGACCGTCGCGGAGCCCTGGCCCGAGAGGGTGGGGGCGACCTCCAGGCCCTGGCGCCGGGGCGCACCGCCGAGCTGCCGGGCCTCGGTGACGCGCCGCGAGAGCTTCGCGCTCGAGCGCCTCCTCGCGCTGGGCCACCTCGCGCAGCTTCGCCTGGAGGCGGGCGGTGTTCTCCACCACGAAGTCCGTGGCGGCGCGCCAGCCGGAGGCATCCAGCCGGGAGGAGCCCTGCCGCGCGCCCTTCGTGGAGAGAGGAGGCTCGGTGGACAGCTCCTCGTCCGTGACAGAGGGCCGCACCTTGCCGAGCGCGTTGAGCTGGGCGGAGTAGGCCTCGCGCTCGGCGCGCACCTGGGAGAGCTGGTCATCGAGCCGCTCCAGCTCGGTGACGAGCCTGCGGGCCTCGGTGGCGGGAAGGGCCTCGGGCTCGACGGTGCGGAGGTCCACCCGGGTGACGTCGGCCCCCTGGGCCTCCACGCGGATGCTGGCGGGATCCACCGCGCCATACAGCAGGGGCAGCTCCACGCGCTGCGTGCCGGAGAGGCCCACCCGGGCCGTGCGGACCACCCGGGCCCGGTCGCTATAGACGGTGACGGAGGTGACGGGAGCATCCACCGCCGTGAGCCACAGCGCGCTCAGGGCGGAAAGTCCGAAGACGGGCATTCACCCGTTGTAGCGCTCCCGCCTCGGTGCCGTCACCTGCCCGCGGCCCTGCTCACTGGGAGTGCGAGCCGTCCCCGGCTAGAAGGCGGCGGTGGACGGGGCCACGGCCGGCATGCGCTCCACGGACTCGGCCGGCTCGAGCACCCGCCCCGGCTCCACGAGCACGCCGCTCTGGGCCACGCGGCGGAAGTAGTGGCAGGCCGGAGTGGGCCGCCGCTCGAGGGTCTCGAAGTCCACCGAGTAGAGGCCGAAGCGGGGCCCCCAGCCCTCGAGCCACTCGAAGTTGTCCATGAGGGACCAGTAGAGGTAGCCGCGCACGTCGGCGCCCTGGCGGACGGCGCTGAGCATCTGGCTCCAGTGGTTGTAGAGGTACTGGGGCCGCCGGTCGCCCTGGCGGTCGTCGATGCCGTTCTCGGTGACCCAGATGGGCTTGCCGTACTTGTGGTGCAGCTCGACGAGGAGGTGGGAGAAGCCCTCGGAGTAGTCCTCCCAGCCGATGTCGGTCAGGCCGCGGTTGTGGATGTCGCGGTACTGGAACTGGAGGAAGGGCGGCTTGGGAATGAAGCGCAGGTGGGCACGCGTGTAGTAGTTGATGCCCATGAAGTCCACGCTGTCGCGGCCACCCTCGATGCGCTGGCGCGTGGAGGCCAGGCCCGGCATCTGGATGCGCAGCTCGCCATCGGTGAGGGCGCGGTGGAAGGCGTGGTTGTAGTTGTCGAAGGCGAGCCGGGTGAGGGCACGGTCCAGCGGGTGCCACCAGCGGTCCGGCCGGAAGGCGAGCATGTTCTGCGAGATGCCGATCTCACACCGGCCGCACTCGCGCAGAATCTCCTCGCGGGCGGCGACGTGCGAGCGCGCGATGTTGCCGAGCGCGAGCATGGCCTTGGAGCCATCCGCGATGCCGGGGGGAATGACGCCCTGGAGGTAGCCGCCGAGCAGCAGCACCATGGGCTCATTGAAGGTGATGACGAGCGCATCGAGGCCCTTGAGGATGCTCGCGCAGATGCGGGCATAGCGGCGGAACTCGACGACGGAGGAGGGCTCGTGCCAGGGGGTTTCCCGGTGGAACCACTGGGGATGGGTGAAGTGGTGGAGGGTGACGACGGGCCGGATGCCGGCGGCCTTCATGCGGAGCAGGCGCTGGCGGTACTGATCGACGGCGGACTCATCCACCTGACCACGGACGGGCTCGATGCGGGCCCATTCGAGCGAGATGCGGAACGCCCCGCTGCCCACCTCCTTGGCGAGCTGGACGTCATGGTCGAAGAGGTTCCAGTGGTCCACGCCGCGGCCGCAGCGGTGGTTGGGGTCCTTGCACTTCCCCTGGCGCTCCCACTCGGACCAGTCGTTCTCGATGTGCCCTTCGACCTGATAGGCGGCGGTGGCCACCCCGAAGGTGAACCCGCGCGGAAATTCATTGGTGCCCATGAAACACAAACTAGGGGCCCGTCTGACGAGCGGGAAGTGAGGGCCCCGCCGAGGATTCACAACAAGCCGCGGGTCCGGACGGTTATCCAACAATTCCAGCCCCTGAGAGGCCGCGCGGGCGGAGAACCACGGATCCGAGGCCACGAAGCCGCGCCCCCCGAACCCCACCCGCGCTTCTCCCCGCTGTGCCCCGAAGAGCGACCCTGGCCCACACCTTGCTCCAGGGCGGCGCACCCCCTTTCACACTGGAGCCCTCATGACCCGAGCCCTGCTGACCGCCCTCCTCCTCCTGGCCACCCCTGCCCTGGCCCAACCACCCGCGCCCGCGAAGAAACACCCGGGCTGCTTCGTGCTGCTGGACCTGAAGACCGGACAGCTGAAGCGAAATGACGCGAAGCGCTGCGAGAAGCGGATGCCCCCGGTGTCGACCTTCAAGGTGCCGCACGCGCTCATCGCCCTGGAGACGGGAGTGGTGAAGGACCCGGCGGCGGAGCGCAAGTGGGACGGCCAGAAGCGCTCCATCGCGGTCTGGAACCGGGACCACTCATTGGAGTCGGCCATCCGCTACTCGGCGGTGTGGTTCTTCCAGGGGACGGCGAAGGAGATCGGCCGTGAGCGGATGAAGGACTGGCTGCACCGCTTCAACTACGGCAACGAGGACATTTCCGGCGAGCTCACGACCTTCTGGCTGGGCAGCCCGCTGCGCATCTCGCCGGAGGAGCAGGTGCGCTTCCTGGCGCGGCTGTACCGGAACGAGCTGCCGGTGAGCGAGCGGACGCGGGAAGCAGTGAAACGGATGCTGCTGTACACGCCGGAGACGGTGACGGAGAGGACGAAGCGGCTGGCGGGGCCATGGAGCGCGGGGGCGGTGGTGAGTGGGAAGACGGGCACGACGAACACGAAGGAGGACGGGGAGGTGAGCTGGCTGGTGGGGCACGTGCGCTCGGCGAAGGGGGAGTACGTCTTCGCGAGCCTGGTGACGGGCGAGCGCCGCGAGGGCCCGGTGGCGCTGCACGCGGCGGTGGACGAGCTTCCAGTCACTCGGAGTGCTCGACTGAAGGACCGGGCGGCGAACACCACCCATTCAGGGCCCTTCCTCCCTACCGGACGGCTCGCGTAGCGTCCGGCCATGGCGCATTACGACCTCGTGGTGATCGGCTCCGGCCCCGCTGGCGAAAAGGGCGCGGTGCACGCGGCACTGCACGGCAAGCGGGTGGCGGTGGTGGAGCGGGAGCCGGTGCCCGGCGGCACGGCGGCCAACACGGGCACCATTCCCTCCAAGACGCTGCGCGAGACGTCGCTGTACCTCTCGGGCTTCCGGCAGCGGGGCCTGTACGGGGTGGAGGCCAGACTGTCCCACGAGACCACCGTCTCGGACTTCCTCTACCGGGAGCGGCGGGTGAAGGGCAGTGAGCGCGAGCGCATCCTCGAGGACCTGAAGCGCCACGGGGTGGAGCTGGTGTACGGCCGGGGCACGCTGGCGGACGCGCACACGGTGGTGGTGAGCCGCGAGGGCCAGCCGGAGCGGAAGCTGACGGCGGACGTCATCCTGGTGGCCACGGGCTCCTCGCCCTACCGCCCGCCGCTCTACCCCTTTGGCGACCCACGGGTGCACGACTCGGACGAGCTGCTCGACATCCAGCAGTTGCCGCGTGCGCTGGTGGTGGTGGGCGCGGGCGTCATCGGCTCCGAGTACGCGTGCATGTTCGCCGCGCTGGGGATTCCGGTGACGCTGGTGGACCCCAAGCCCGAGCTGCTGCCCTTCCTGGACGATGAGCTTCTCCGCGCTGCTGAAGCGGCGGATGGAGGCGCTCGGAGTCCGGATGCGGCTGGGGCAGACGGTGGAGGCGGTGGAGGTGCCGTCGGACCGCAATGCCCCCATCCGGCTGACGCTGAAGGATGGCGAGCGGCTGGAGGTGGACCAGGTGCTGGTGGCCTCGGGGCGCTCGGCGAACACGGCGGGGCTGGGGCTGGAGGCGGCGGGGGTGAAGCTGGGCGCGCGAGGCCAGGTGGAGGTGGGGCCCGAGTACCAGACGGCGGTGCCCGGCATCTACGCGGTGGGGGATGTCATCGGCTTCCCGGCGCTGGCGTCCACGTCCATGGAGCAGGCGCGCATCGCGGTGATGCACGCATTCGGGCTGGAGGCGAACAAGATGGCGCCGGTGCTGCCCTACGGCATCTACACCATCCCCGAGGTGTCCATGGCGGGCGAGACGGAGGAGTCGCTCGCGTCCAAGGACATCCCGTACGTGGTGGGCCGGGCCCACTTCTCCACCAACGCGCGCGGGCAGATCATCGGCGAGAGCTACGGCCTGTTGAAGCTGCTCTTCCGCCGCGAGGACTTGAGGCTGCTGGGCGTGCACGTGCTGGGCGAGCAGGCCTCGGAGCTGGTGCACGTGGGGCTGCTGGCGCTGATGACGGGCGCCAGCGCCCGGCTCTTCGTGGAGACGTGCTTCAACTACCCCACGCTCTCCGAGGCCTACAAGACGGCCACCTACGACGCGCTGGAGAAGGTCAGGTCCCTTCCTGCCAGGACCCCAGGTACTTGAGCTGCCCGGGGGTGAGCTTGTCGATCTTCACCCCCATGGCGCGCAGCTTCAGCCGGGCGATCTCCTGGTCCAGGTGCTCCGGCACCGCGTAGACCTTCTTCTCCAGCTTGCGGTGGTTCTTCACCATGAACTCGCTGGAGAGCGCCTGGTTGGCGAAGGACATGTCCATCACGCTGGAGGGGTGGCCCTCGGCGGAGGCGAGGTTGATGAGGCGGCCCTCGCCCAGGATGATGATGCGCTTGCCGCTCTTGAGGGTGAACTCCTCCACGAACTCGCGGAGCACGGCGCGGCCCTTGGACAGCTTGTGCAGCGTCTTCAGGTCGATCTCCACGTTGAAGTGGCCCGAGTTGGAGACGATGGCGCCGTCCTTCATCTTCTCGAAGTGCTCCTGGCGGATGACGTCGATGTTGCCCGTCACCGTGCAGAAGAAGTCGCCAATGCGGCACGCCTCGCTCATGGGCATGACGCGGAAGCCGTCCATGACCGCCTCGAGCGCGGTGGTGGGGTCCACCTCGGTGACGACCACGTCGGCGCCCATGCCGCGGGCGCGCATCGCGAGGCCCCGGCCGCACCAGCCGTAGCCGGCCACCACGAAGACGCTGCCGGCCAGCAGCCGGTTGGTGGCGCGGATGATGCCGTCGATGGTGGACTGGCCCGTGCCGTAGCGGTTGTCGAAGAGGTGCTTCGTCTTCGCGTCGTTGACGGCGATGATGGGGTACTTGAGCACGCCCTCCTTCGCCATGGCGCGCAGGCGCACCACGCCCGTGGTGGTCTCCTCGGTGCCGCCGATGACGTGCTCCAGCAGCTCCGTGCGCTCGTTGTGCAGCACGCCCACCACGTCCGCCCCGTCATCCATGGTGAGCTGGGGCCGGGTGTTCAGCGCCTCGTGGATGTGGCGGTAGTAGGTGTCGTTGTCCTCGCCTTTGATGGCGAAGACGGAGATGGCGTGGTCCACCACCAGCGCGGCCGCCACGTCGTCCTGGGTGGACAGCGGGTTGGAGGCGCACAGGGCCACTTCCGCGCCGCCCTCCTTCAGGGCAATCACCAGGTTGGCCGTCTCCGCCGTCACGTGCAGGCACGCCGCCAGCCGCACGCCCTTCAGCGGCTTCTGCCGGGCGAAGCGCTCGCGAATCTGGTTCAGCACCGGCATCGTGCGGCCCGCCCACTCGATGCGGCCGCGGCCCTTCTCGGCCTGGAGGGGATCCTTGATGTCCGCGTGCACCGGCGCGAAATTGACCTTCGCTCGCTTCTTGAGGCTCACGACCTTCGCCATGGGGGGCATCCTTCGAGAGAGTGGAGAAAAAGAAAACGCGCGTGAGCCTTACCGGGGCTCACGCGCGTTTCAACAATCCGGGCGGATCAGCGTTGACGGTCCGCCAAGGGACTTCAGACGGCCTTCAGCCGGGAGGTGCCGGCGGGGCCCGCGACGGCCTCGCGCAGGGCGTCCTTCTTGTCGGTGCGCTCCCAGGAGAACTCCTTCTCGGAGCGGCCGAAGTGACCGTACGCGGCGGTCTTCTGGTAGATGGGCCGCAGCAGATCCAGGTACTCGGTGATCTCACGCGGCTTGAGGCCGAACGTGCGCTTGATGGCCTGCTGGATCTTCTCCTCGGGCACGGTGGCCGTGCCGAAGGTCTCCACCAGCACGCTCACGGGGTCGGCCACGCCGATGGCGTAGGAGACCTGCACCTCGCAGCGGCTCGCGAGGCCCGCGGCCACCACCGTCTTGGCGATGTGACGGCCCATGTAGGCCGCCGAGCGGTCCACCTTGGACGGGTCCTTGCCCGAGAAGGCGCCGCCACCGTGACGGCCCATGCCGCCGTAGGTGTCCACGATGATCTTCCGGCCCGTCACGCCGGAGTCGCCCATGGGGCCGCCGATGACGAAGCGGCCGGTGGGGTTGATGTAGATCTTCGTCTTGGCGTCGATGAGCTTCTTGGGCAGCGCCTTGGCGATGACGTCCTCGCGGATGGCCTCGTGGATGCGCTTGTTGGAGACGTCATCCGAGTGCTGCGTGGAGACCACCACCGCGTCGATGCGGGCCGGGCGGCCGTTGCGGTACTCGACGGTGACCTGGCTCTTGCCGTCCGGGCGCAGCCAGTCGTGCGTCTTGCGGCGCACGTCGGACAGGCGGCGGGTGAGCGCGTGGGCGTAGTGGATGGGGGCCGGCATCAGCTCCGGCGTCTCGTCGCAGGCGAAGCCGAACATCATGCCCTGGTCGCCGGCGCCCTGCTCCTTCTTGTTGTCCACGCCCCGGGCGATGTCCTGGCTCTGGCCCTCGATGGCCACCATGACGCCGCAGGTGTTGCCGTCGTAGCCCATGGAGCTGTCGGTGTAGCCGATCTTGCAGATCGTGCTGCGGACGATCTTCGGGATGTCGACGTAACAGTTGGTGGTCACCTCGCCGGCGACGATGGCCAGGCCCGTCTTCACCAGGGTCTCCACGGCCACGCGGCCCTGGGGATCCTTGGAGAGGATGGCATCCAGCACGCCGTCGGAGATCTGGTCGGCGATCTTGTCCGGGTGCCCTTCAGTGACGGATTCGGAGGTGAACAGGTAGTCGGTCGGCATGTCGTCTTCGGCTTCGGAGGGAATACTGCTCACGTCAACGGCGTGAAGAGCGGGGACACTAAACGTTGGGCTCCAGGGGAGTCAAACACGGAGGCAGGTAGAAAATTCGCCGGCGAGTCGTGAGGCGGGCCCACCTGGCAGGCAGCCCACCCCCCGGGCCCCGCGCCGGATGGCGCGTGAATTTCGCGCGCCCCCAGCCGTTCCATTGCGCTACAGAGACAGCCCTCTGAAGGAAGGACTTGAATGAACGCCCGTCTCCGCTCCCTGACCCTGCTGGCCACCCTCGCCTTTGCCCTCCCGGCGCTCGCCGCGCCCAATGAGCCCGTGGCCAAGCCGGTGAAGACCGTCGTGCAGTCCGTGCGCTACAACAAGGACGACATCGCCCTCAAGCAGCTCGCCAACGAGGAGCAGGGCCGCTTCCTGCTCGGCGAGGACTGGGACAAGGGCACCGAGGCCCAGCGCAAGGAGTTCACCAGGCTCTTCAACAGCCTCTTCGCGAAGATCGCCTTCCCCAAGGTGCGCGAGAACTTCAAGAACCTCGCGTCCATCACCTACGACGACCCGGCGGTGGAGGGCGACAAGGCGCAGGTGAAGTCCACCGTCGTCATCGAGCACCCGCTGAAGAAGCAGGAGATGAAGCTCCAGTACTCCGTGGTGAAGAGCCAGGGCGGCTGGAAGGTGCTGGACGTGGCGGTGCTCGGCGACTCGATGCTCACCGGCATCCGCGACGACCAGGTTCGCCCCATCATGAAGCAGGGCGGCTGGGAGCACCTGCTGCAGCTCATGCGCACGAAGGAAGCCGAGCTGACCAAGAAGTAGCCGTGCCTTCCGCTCCAGGAGCCGGGTAACCGGGCGCCCGGAGGAGAAGCAGGTTGTACGCGGGGACAGGTGAAGTAGAGAGGAGGGGCCGATGTCCCGTCCCCTCCTCCAGCCCGACCCCGTGCGCGAAGGGCGCTCCTCCCGCGAGGTGGACGCCTTCTGCGTGCAGTTCGCCCCGCGAGCCCCGGGGCACCCCGCGGTGAGGGACCTCCAGCACCTGCTGGCCGAAGTCCCCTCGGAGGGCCTGGAAGCCCGCCTGGAGTGGGTGGAGCGCTTCGTCGCCTGGCTGCGGGATCCCACGCCCGCCCTCGGCTTGATGGAGCCCGTGGAACCCGAGGCCCCCGCGGCGGTGACACGCCTGGCCCTGCTGGTGCGTGTGCTGGAGACGCGGGCCTCGGCCCGTGAGCCCGTGGCCGTCCTGGTGCGCGAGGTGATGGCCGCGACGAGCGGACTGAAGCTCTTCTCCCAGGTGGGCCTGCCCGCCGGGCTGGGCTTCTTCGGCGAGGTGTCGGACCGGCTCGCACGCCGCCTGCTGCCCTCGCCGCCCGAGAACCACCAGCTCTCGGAGTTGCTGCTGCGGCTCTTCCCGGTGCCCGAGGACGCGGCCTGGTTGGAGGGCCTGCCCCCGGAGCTGCTGGCGCGGCTCTCCGCCCTGTTGCAGGGGGGGACCCAGCCTCCGGTGAGGGGGCCCGCGCAGGTGGTGCGGGCCTCGCTGGTGGATGCCCTGTGCCTGCTCGCCGTGCAGGCGGCGGCCCTGGGGCTGACCGAGGACGTGAGGGACCGCTGTCCGGAGGTGTCCTTCCGCGCCTCGCCCTTCCTGAAGCTGCGCCGGGTGTGCGAGGGCGTGCAGGCCCGTGACGCCGCGCCGGACTCGCTGCGGGAGCTGGGCGATGTGGTGGAGGAGTGCCGGCAGGTGGTGGCCATCGTCACCAGCCACCTCGAGCAGTACGGGGTGAGCGTGGACCTGGTGTACCGGCTGGAGCGCATCCGCCGGAGCCTGGAGCGGATGGAGGCCATTGCCCGGGTGCTGGGCGCGGCGCCGGGCGAGGCCCACTGGCGCGAGGGGCTCGTGCTGGTGGCGGACCTGCTGCGCCGGGCCCACACGGACCGCTCGGTGCGCGCGGTGGTGGCGGGCAACGCGCGGCTGCTGGCCCGCAAGGTCATCGAGCGCGCGGGCCACTCGGGCGAGCACTACATCACCACCACGCGGGCCGAGTACCACCACATGGTGCACTCGGCGGCGGGAGGCGGGCTCATCACCGCCGTCACCGCCATCCTCAAGCTGTACGCGGCCACGCTCGCGCTGGCGCCCTTCTTCTACGGGCTGACGTTGGCGGGCACCTACGTGGGCAGCTTCCTGATGATGCAGGTGACGGGCTCCACGCTGGCCACCAAGCAGCCGTCCATGACGGCGGCCACGTTGGGGAGCGCCATCGGCCAGGGCGGCACGGGCGGGCGGCTGTCGCACCTGATGGAGCTCATCCCCCGCATCACCCGCTCGCAGATCGCCACGGCGCTGGGGAACATGGGCACCGTGCTGCCGGCGGCGGTGGGCCTGTCCATGGCCTTCGCGTGGTGGAAGGGGCACCCGCTGCTCAACGCGGCCCAGGCCCACTACGTGGTGGACGCGCTCCACCCCTGGCGCAGCGGCACCATCTTCTACGCGGCGTTGACGGGCGTGCTGCTGTGGCTGTCCAGCCTCGTGGCCGGCTGGCTGGAGAACTGGGCGGTGTACCGGCGCATCCCCGAGGCCCTCGCGCACCACCGGGTGCTGCGGCGGGCGCTGGGCGAGGCGGGAGCGAAGAAGCTGGCGGGCCTCTTCTCGCGCAACATCGCCGGGCTGGGGGGCAACGTGAGCATCGGCGTGCTGCTGGCGCTGCCACCGGTGGTGGGCCACTTCTTCGGGCTGCCGCTGGACGTGCGGCACGTGACGCTGTCCTTCGGGCAGTTGTGCCTGGCCGGGTACGCCCTGGGGGCCACGGCGGTGCTTCAGCCCGGCTTCCTCGCGGCGTTGGGAGGCATCGGGATCACCCTGGCCATCAACTTCGGGGTGTCCTTCTCGCTCGCCCTGGCCGTGGCCCTGCGGGCGCGGGACGTGCCGGTGCGGGACATGCTGCGGCTGGTGCGGCTGATGAGCGCGCGCTTCCTGAGAGATCCCCGGGCCTTCCTGTTGCCGCCTCGGGCCTGAGGTAGGGGTCTTCCAAGTCCACCCTGGTTGTAATCCCAGGCTCGGAGACCGCGGGAATATTCTTCCCCGTCATCCAAGCCCCTCTGAGAGGGAGAAAGCAGGCAGCGGCCGGGCAGCCGAGGCATCTCGCCGTGCTTCTGAAGAGGGCGGTTCTCCGGTAGGGTCCGCGCCGCATGAGTGACTCGACCCACAAGACGCCCCGCTTTGCTCTCGCCTACGCCAAGTTGATGGTGCGCAGGCCCGGGCTCGTCATCCTCGCGATCCTCGCCCTCACCGGCGCGTCATTGTGGGGAACCTCGAAGCTGACCATCAACTCCAACCAGCTCGACCTCATCTCGCAGGATCTGCCCGAGGTTCAGGACGTCAAGCGCGTCATCGACATGGTCGGTGGCAGCGGCTACCTGATGCTGGCGCTGCGCGGCGAGGACGAGCCCACGCTCAAGAAGGCCGCCGACGACATCGCGGCCGGACTGCTGGCGGACAAGGAGAACGTCCGCTTCATCACCTACAAGGTGCCCGTCGAGTTCGTGCAGCAGCAGATGGGCCTCTTCATCAAGACGGAGGACCTGGCCGAGGGCAAGCGCCGCATCATGGCGTACCTCAAGGATCAGCTTCGCCGGAACAACCCCTTCTTCATCGAGATCCAGAAGACCGAGCCGGTGAAGCTCGAGATGCAGGACCTCGTCGACAAGTACAGCAGCGTCGGCAAGAAGAGCATCCGGGATGACTACTACATCTCCAAGGACCGGAAGATGTTGCTCATCCTCATCAAGCCGATGTGGGACTCCAACCAGCTCGCCAAGACGAAGGTCTACGTCGAGAAGCTGCGCAAGGACATCGCGGCCTACTCCAAGAGCGCGAAGGCCAACGGCGTGGAGGTCGTCGAGGACTACGGCAAGATGGGCGACAAGTCGCTGGTCGCCTACGGCTTCACCGGCTCCTACAAGACGGCGGTGGACGACTCGTACGCCATCGAGGAGTCGCTCGAGCCGGTGTCGCTGCTGGCGTTCGCGGCCATCTTCCTCATCACCATCCTGGCCTTCCGCAAGTTCGTGCCCACCCTCATCGTGTCCATCGGCACGGTGATCGGCACCGTCATCACCATGGGCTTCACCTACATCACCGTGGGCGAGCTCAACATGATCACCAGCATCCTCGGCGCGCTGCTGCTGGGGTTCGGCATCGACTACGGCATCCACTTCATCTTCCGCACGCGGCTGGAGCTGGGCCAGGGCAAGCCCTATGACCAGGCCATCCAGGACGCGGTGGTGAACGCGGGCCGGCCGGCGCTGGTGTCCGCGGTGGTGACGGCGGGCTCGTTCTTCGTGCTGATGGTCAGCGAGTTCCGCGGCTTCAGCCAGTTCGGCTTCCTGGCCGGCTGCGGCACCTTCATCATCGGCGTGCTGCTGTTCGCCTGGAGCCCGGCGCTGCTGGCGCTGGCGGGCCGCATCAACCCCGAGCTGCCCAAGAAGCTCATCGGCGAGATGAAGCCGCCGGCCACGCAGAACGCCAGCACGGGCAAGGAGCTGCGCGTTCCCAAGCCCGGCCTGATGCTCGCCATCAGCACCGTCGTCGTGGCCATCCTGTGCGCCATCGCCATCCCCTGGAGCGATGTGGACGTGCCCACGGACAAGCCCGCCTCCTTCATGGACCGCGTCAAGGCCGGCATCCGCTTCAACTACAACAGCCGCGCCCTCATCCCCGAGGGTCAGACGTCGGTGCGCCTGCAGGATGAGATCAGCGAGCGCTTCGACATGTCCGCCGATCCCATCGCCGTCTACACCCGGACGCTGGAGGAGGCGAAGGCCGTCTACGACGAGCTCGAGGATCCGGAGAAGCGCAAGACGAAGTACTCCGCCATCGATCAGGTGGTGAGCATCTACACCTTCGTGCCTCCCCCGGAGACGGCCGCGGCCAACGCGAAGATCCTCCAGGAGTGGCAGGAGGAGCTCAAGGACATCGACGTGGAGTCGCTGCCCCCGGACGTGCAGGAGATGGCGGCCCTCGGCAAGAAGATGCTGGAGGCGCGGCCCTACGACGTGAACGGGGTGCCGGAGATCTACGCCTCGCAGTTCCGCCACCTGCCGGAGACGAAGCCGGAGAACCACGGCTACCTCACGTTCATCTACCCGAGCGTGGACCTGTGGGACGGCAAGAAGATGCTCACGTTCGTGGACCAGACGAACAACATCCCCACCCCCGAGGTGAAGGATGCGCAGGGCAACGTCATCGCCGAGGCCCAGGTGCGCCGGGCGGCCGGCGCGGCCCAGCTCTTCGCGCGGCTGGCGCGCATCGTGCTCGGCGACGGCCAGCTCACCGTGCTCCTGGTGACGCTGTGGATCCTGGTGATGCACTTCCTGGACTTCCGCAACGTGAAGCTGGCGCTGGCCTCCGTCATCCCGCTCACGGTGGGTCTGGCGATGATGCTGGGCTTGATGACGGCGTTCGACCTGCACCTGAACTTCATGAACATCATCATCCTGCCCATCCTCCTGGGCTTCGGGGTGAGCCACGGCCTGTACCTGCTGCACCGCTTCCTGGAGGGCACCTCGCCCGTGGTGGCGCTGCGCAGCGTGGGTGCCGCGGTGGCCTCGTCCACGCTGACGACGGCCGCGGGCTTCGCCGCCCTGATGGCGGCCAGCCACAACGGCCTGAAGTCCATGGGCATCGTCGCGTGCATCGGCCTCATCACCACGCTGGTGGTGTCCTTCACGGTGCTCGCCGCCGTGATGCAGGTGATGTGGGACCGGCTGCCGCGCAAGGTGCAGGACGGCGTGGCGCACACGCCCCCCGCGTCGCCCTCCAGCAAGGACAAGTCCGAGGCGGCCTGACGCACTCCCGCTGAGACAGCGGCCAGGTCTCGCCGGATGAGAAAGAGCCCGGGCCGTGGAAGGTGACACGAATAGTCACTTCCCGGCCCGGGCTCGTTACATTACCGGGGTGCCCACTTCCGGTAACCCTTCCATCCTGGCCATCGACCTCGGGACCTCGGCCGTGAAGCTGGCGGCCGTCACCCTCCGGGGCACCATCCTCGGCGGTGAGGTGGAGCCGCAAGAGCTCCACCTGCTGCCCGACGGCGGCGCCGAGCAGGACCCCGAGGCCTGGTGGTCCGCCATCATCCGCGGCACCCGGCGCCTGCTGGACAAGGGTGTCGTCTCCGCGGACGACATCGTCGGCATCAACATCAGCTCCCAGTGGTCCGGCACCGTCGCCGTCGACGAGCGCGGCAAGCCCCTGCGTCCCGCCATCATCTGGATGGACTCGCGCGGCGAGACCCACGTGCGGCGTGTCGCCCACGGCTTCATGCCCGTGGAGGGCTTCGGCATCGCCCGCCTGCTCACCTGGGTGCGGAGGACCGGTGGCGCGCCTACCCTCTCGGGGAAGGACCCGCTCGGCCACATCCTCTACCTGAAGCACGAGCACCCCGCGCTCTACCGCGACACCTACAAGTTCCTGGAGCCCAAGGACTGGCTCAACCTGCGGCTGAGCGGCCGCTTCGCGTCCTCCTACGACACCATCACCCTGCACTGGGTCACCGACAACCGCGACCTCCAGCGCATCCGCTACGACGAGGGCCTGCTCAAGATGACGGGCCTGCCGCGCGAGAAGCTGCCCGACCTGGTGCCGGCCGCCAGCGTGCTCGGCCCGCTCCAGCCCGAGGCCGCCCGTGCCCTGGGCCTCAGTGAGAAGGTCCAGGTCATTACCGGAGCTCCGGACATCCTCGCCGCCGCCGTGGGCTCGGGCGCGGTGCGCGACCACGAGGCCCACCTGTGCATCGGCACGTCCTCCTGGCTCAGTTGCCACCTGCCCTACAAGAAGACGGACGTCTTCCACCAGATGGGCACCCTGCCCTCCGCGCTGCCGGGCCGCTACCTCCTCACCAACGAGCAGGAGTCCGCCGGCATCTGCCTGTCCTTCCTCAAGGACAACATCCTCTTCGGCCACGAGGAGCTCGCCCGCGACGGCAACACCGATGACCAGGGCCAGGCCTCGGCCAACCTCTACAAGGTCCTCGAGAAGGAGGCCGAGCGCATCCCCGCGGGCAGCGACAAGCTCATCTTCATGCCCTGGCTCAACGGCGAGCGCAGCCCCGTGGACGACCAGCGCCTGCGCGGCGGCTTCTTCAACCAGTCCCTCAAGACGACCCGCGGGCACATGGTGCGCGCCGTGCTCGAGGGCGTGGCCTACAACTCGCGCTGGCTCTTCACCTACGTGGAGAAGTTCGTCGGCCGCAGGCTGGACTCCATCCGCATCATCGGCGGCGGGGCCCGCTCCAAGCTGTGGTGTCAGATCATCGCGGACGTGTTGGACCGGCGCATCCAACAGGTGGACGAGCCCGTGCTCGCCAACGCCCGCGGCGCGGCCTTCCAGGCGGCCCTGGCGCTCGGGCACCTCACCGTGGACGAGATTCCCTCGCTCGTCCCCGTGGCCCACACCTTCGAACCCAACCCCCAGAACCGCGGGCTCTATGACGAGCTCTTCCGCGAATTCGTGAACCTCTACAAGTCCAACAAGGCCATCTTCGCGCGGCTCAATCGGGTGCGGAGCGCCTGAGACGGCCACGGGAGCACAGGAACACCATGGATCTGCCCGAGCTCGGAACGAACCTCCTCAACCGCATGCCGCCCCGGTTGCTGTCGGCGGCGGAGCGCTACCTCAAGAACGTCCCCCTGCTGCGAGACCGGCTGTCGAAGGAGACGGACTCGATGCTGGCCGGGCTGGAGGGCGGACTGAAGCCCTACCGCGGCCAGACGCCCACCTTCAGCACGCTCCCCGCCAAGGGCCTCTCGCACGAGGAGGTGCTGAAGCAGATGGAGGACATGCGCGAGAAGGAGGAGGACCGCTGGAAGGAGGGCTACGTGTCGGGCGCCGTGTACCACGGTGACTCCGGGCACATCGACTTCCTCAACCGCGTGTACGCCCTCAACTCGCAGAGCAACCCGCTGCACGCGGACCTCTGGCCGAGCGCCACCAAGTTCGAGGCCGAGGTGGTGGCCATGACGGCCCACATGCTCGGCGCCACCGAGGCCAACGCGGGCAGGGCCCCGGAGGAGCACATCTGCGGCGCGCTCTCCTCGGGCGGCACCGAGAGCATCATGCTCGCGATGAAGACGTACCGGGATTGGGCGCACGAGACGAAGGGCATCACCCGCCCGGAGATGGTGGCCCCCTCCAGCGCGCACCCGGCCTTCGACAAGGCCGCGCACTACTTCGGCATCAAGATGGTCCGCGTGCCCGTGGGGCCGGACTACCGCGCGGACGTGAAGGCCACGCGCAAGGCCATCAACCGCAACACCATCGTGCTCATCGGCTCGGCGCCGGGCTTCCCGCACGGAGTCATCGATCCCATCGAGGAGCTGTCGGAGCTGGCGCGCAAGCGGGGCATCGGCTTCCACACCGACGCGTGCCTGGGCGGCTTCGTGCTGCCCTGGGCGAAGAAGCTGGGCTACCCGGTGCCGGCCTTCGACTTCCGGCTGCCCGGCGTCACGTCCATGTCCGCGGACACACACAAGTTCGGCTACGCGGCCAAGGGCACGTCCGTGGTGCTGTACCGAGGCACCGCGCTGCGCTCGTACCAGTACTTCACCGCCACCGAGTGGCCCGGCGGCATCTACTTCTCCCCCACCTTCTCCGGCAGCCGCCCCGGCGCCCTCATCGCGGCGGCCTGGGCCTCGCTCGTGGCCACCGGCGAGGCGGGCTACCTGGACGCCACCCGCCGCATCCTGGAGACGGCGGACACCCTCAAGCGCGGCATCCGCTCCATCCCCGGCCTGCACGTGCTCGGCGAGCCGCTCTTCGTCATCGCGTTTGGCTCGGACAATGTGGACATCTACAAGGTGATGGAGCACATGGGCGAGAAGGGCTGGAGCCTCAACGGGCTGCACAAGCCGGCCGCGGTGCACCTGTGCGTCACCCAGCGGCACACGCAGCCCGGCGTGGCCGAGCGTTTCCTCGAGGACCTGAAGGCCGCCGTCGAGCACGTGCGCGCCCACCCGGAGGAGAAGGGCACCATGGCGCCCGTCTACGGCATGGCGGGCACGGTGCCCTTCCGGGGGCTCTTGAGCGACCTGCTCAAGAAGTACATGGACCTCATCTACAAAGTCTGAGGGTAACGTCCATCGGAGGGGGAGCGCATGCGCAACCAAGGTGTGTCCGTCGTGGGCCCGTGGCTGTTGAGTCTGCTCCTCCTCGGGCTCGCGAGCCCCGCCTTCGCGGCCTCCCCTCCTCCCAGTGATGCCGGGCTGCGCGGGCTCCTCCGGAAGTTTGGGAAGCTGGAGGAGCCCCCGGATTTCGAGGCGGAGTGGCGCTTCAAGCGCCTGGACCTGGAGGACCCCTACCGGGTCATCGTGCAGGCCGCGCTCGAGCGCCCCGAGCCCGCCCACGCCATCGCGAAGCTGAGGGAGCGGTACGCGTTGAACGCGGCCGCGGCGCGAGCGCTGCTCCTCGGCCAGCTCGTGGCCTTACCGCCGGGCGACCCCTTCGCGACGCTCACTCCCGAGCAGGTCCGGCGCGCGCTGGACTCCTACGTGGAAGCCGCGCGCGAGGCCCCTGGCAGTCTCGCCGTGCTCACGGCCATCCTCACCCTGCCCCAGAGCTACCTGTTGCCGGCACAGGAGTATGAGGCGCGCTTCCTCGAGGCCCTGAACGCCGCACCCGCTCCCGTCGAGTCCGCCCTCCAACTCTCCCGCCTGGGCGAAGGGCTCGGCGGATGGAACGTCTCACTCGCCGCCCTCGCGGTCAGCCGTCAGCCCGAGGCGCTGCCGCGCGCGCTCGAGGCGCTCGGACTGGGAGAGAGCAGCGGGGAGTCCACCCTCTTCTACTTCGCCGCCTTCCAGACCCTGCGCGCCCGTCAAGACGGGGACTTCCCCACCGCACTGGCCGAGCGGCTCCTCCGCAATCTCCTGATGAGAGAGCAGCCCGCGCTCGCGGTGGAGCTGGCCCGGCAACTCCCGGCCACGGCGCGGGAGGGGCTTCTCGCGGGGAGATGGAGCGTCCAGGACGCCCGTTACCGCTACAGCTCCAATCGAGGTGAGCGCGTGGAGGAGCAAACCCCGGGAGACCTCCGCCCCGGCCTCGCCGCGGCCCTGCTCCACGGTGGTGACACCCGGGCGGCGGCGGACTGGTTCGCCCACGCGGCTCCGGCCCCCTCGGGGCTCCGGAAACGGGGAGAGGACTGCTCGCCCGAGGTCCATCACGCCCTCCTCTCCGTCCTCTTGAAGCCAGAGCCCGAAAAGCCGGAGCCCGGGGCCGACCCGTTTCCGCTCCTCGTCGCGGATGCGCGCTGCAGCCGGGTCCTCACGTACCCGTGGAACGTCCTGCTCGCTCAGGCCCTCCAGTCCCGCTACCCCGAGGAGGTGCGCTCGCACCTGAGCGACGCGGTGGAGGCCGAGCGGGAGGACCCTGACCCCGTGCCGCTGCGGACCCACCTCTCCTTCCTCGACGGCGCGCGGGCCACCTTCGAGGCCGCCGGCAAGGCCCGGCTCGCGCGGCTCGAGTCCGCCCTCGCGGCCCTTCCGAAGCAGCCCGGGGACAGTACGCCCGCCGCGGAGCCCGACCCGCTCGCCGCCCGCATCCGCGAGCTGCTCGCCGCACCGTCCGCCTCGCCCTTCACCGAGCATCCCCTGGCCAAGGCGCCCAGAAACAAGGCGGCTTTGCGCTGGAGGCCCATCCAGAGCGGATTCCAGCCGCCCCTGGGCTTCCGTCCCCTGCGCGCCGAGCGCTCCGGCGAGCGCATCCTGCTCCTCGCCCTCTCGCAGCGGCTCGACCCGGCGGGCGAGGTCTCCGGCGGCGGCTACTGGCTCCTCGACTCCCGGGATGGGGGCAAGACGTGGGGCTCGATCCTCTACACGGGCCTGCGGCAATACAGGCCCTACGAGCTCGCGAAGAAGTCCTCGCTCCCCATGCTCGACGGAGACACGCTCCGGCTCGAGGCCTCCGTGCGCGAGCTGGAGGAGAAGAGCATCACCTTCCCGCCCCTCGGCCTGAAGACGAAGCGGGAGAAGAAGAACCTCTTCCTCCAGGCCAGCCTCCCCGAGCTTCCAGAAGGACTCCGACGCGGATGGGCTGCCGGACCTCGTCGAGGAGCGCTTCCTCACCGACCCGGCCGCCGCGGACACCGATGCCGATGGCGTCTCCGACGGGGAGGATCCCCTCCCGCACGTGCCCGCCGTCCAACGCGGCGCGGAGAGCCCCGGGGCCCGGCTGCTGCCGGCCTTCCTCGCCAGAGTGAAGGGCGGGGAGGACGTCCCGAAGGCCCTGCTGGTGGGCCTGCCCGACGAGGAGGGCGCCCCGGAGCCCTTGCGGCTGCCGAAGGGCACCACGCCGGAGTCCCGCTACGACGCGACCTTCCTTGAGATGGACCGTGGCGGCCTGCGCGGCGTGCAGATGACCTCGCGCACCCTCGTGCTCACGTCCGAGGAGGCTGCACGAAGGCCCAGGAGCGCTTCGGCCGCTTCTTCGGCCTGAGCGTCGAGCTCCTCTTCAACGCGGCGGGAGACCAGGCCCTCATCACCTGGGACGAGCGCTGGCGCGGGGGGAGATACCTGGCGCGGCTGGAGAACGGCCAGTGGGTGTTCGAGTCGCTCGGCCAGTGGATTACCTGAGCGGCGAGTGCGGCTCCGGCCCACGTGTCACGAAAGTGTCACGAGGGCCGGGAGGGGACGGCCCTACAGTCCGCGCATGCCGCACATCCTGATCGTCGATGACGAGCCGGACCTGGCGGGGCTGTTGGCGTACAACCTGGGGCGGGCGGGATTCACGACCACCCAGGCGCATACAGGAGCGGAGGCCCTGGAGCGGGTGCGCGAGGCCCTGCCGGACCTCGTCTTGCTGGACCTGATGCTGCCCGACATGGACGGGGCGGAGTTGTACCGCCAGTTGCGAGCGGACCCGGCCACGAGCCCACTGCGCGTCCTGGTGATCTCCGCCCGTCCGGACGCCCACTCCCGGGTGCAAGGGGTTGAGGTGATTCTCAAGCCTTTCAAGGTTCAGGAGGTGGTGGCGCGGGTGACCGCGCTGCTGGGGACCCCTTGAAATACCCACGCATCTTTCATGCTGGTACTTATCCACAGGTGTTGTAGTCACCCCCTCGCAACGGATGGGTGACGGGACGCATCGCGTCCGGCCCAGGAGAAGCGCGATGCTCGAGAAGTTGATGCCCAAGTCGGACGAGTTCTTCGACGACTTCGATGCCCAGTGTGCTGTCACGGTGGAAGGCGCCCGCATGCTGCATGCGCTGCTGAGCGACTTCCAGGACGTGGCCACCAAGGTGCAGGCCCTGAAGGACATAGAGCACAAGGGCGATGAAGTGACGCACACCGCCTTCAACCGGCTGCACAAGCAGTTCATCACCCCGTTCGACCGGGGGCAGATCCACACCCTGCTGTCGCGCATCGACGACGTGCTGGATCTGGCCAACGCCGCGGCGTCGCGGATCCACTACTACGAGATTCAATCGAGCCTGCCGGACGCCACCGAGCTGGCGCGGCTGCTGGTGCTCAGCGCCGAGAAGGTGAAGGAGGTGGTGGCGGCGCTGCGGCTCATCAAGAAGCCCGAGCAGATCCTCGCCGGCTGCAAGGAGATCAAGCGGCTGGAGACGCAGGCGGACGAGGCGCTGCGCGCGGGGCTGGGCCGGCTCTTCAAGAGCGGGGCGGACACGCTGACGATCATCAAGTGGAAGGAGATCTACGACCTCATCGAGACCGCCACGGACAAGTGTCAGGGTGTGGCGAACGTCATCGAAGGCGTGGTCCTGGAGCACTCGTAATATGCTGCTCACCGCCGTCATCCTCATCGTCGCGGTCGCGCTCATCTTCGATTTCATCAACGGCTTCCACGACGCGGCCAACTCCATCGCCACGGTGGTGTCCACGCGCGTGTTGTCGCCGAACCTGGCCGTCGCATGGGCCGCCTTCTTCAACTTCATCGCCGCCTTCGGCGGTGGGGTGAAGGTGGCCAACACCATGGGCAAGGGCATCATCAACTTCGAGATGCTGCGCGCCGCGGGCTCTCAAGCGGTGCTGCTGGTCATCTTCTCCGCGCTGATGGGCGCCATCGCGTGGAACCTGCTGACCTGGTGGTGGGGCCTGCCGTCCTCGTCCTCGCACGCGCTGGCGGGCGGGATGATTGGCGCCACGCTGCCGGTGCTGGGCTTCCAGGGCCTGGTGGGCGCGGGCATCGCGAAGATCGCCCTCTTCATCGTGCTCTCGCCGCTCATCGGCATGGTGCTCGGCACGGCGCTGATGGTGGTGAGCACGTGGACGGTGCACAAGCAGACGCCGTTGAAGGTGGACTCGTGGTTCCGGCGCCTGCAGCTCGTGTCCTCGGCCATCTTCTCCTACAGCCACGGCACCAATGACGCGCAGAAGGTGATGGGCATCATCGCGGTGGTGCTCTTCGGCACCATCTGGAAGGACCGGCCCTTCCAGATCGACTGGTGGGTGATCATCTCGTGCCACGCGGCCATCGCGCTGGGCACCTTCTTCGGCGGCTGGCGCATCGTGAAGACGATGGGTCACAGCCTCACGAAGCTGGCGCCCATCGGCGGCTTCGCCGCGGAGACGGGCGGAGGCGTCACCATCATCGCGCTGGCGAAGCTGGGCATCCCCGTGTCCACCACGCACACCATCACCGGTGCCATCACCGGCGTGGGCTCCACCAAGGGCTGGCGCGCGGTGAAGTGGGGCGTGGCCGGCCGCATCATCTGGGCCTGGGTGTTCACCATCCCCGCCTCGGCGCTCATGGCAGTGCTGGTCTATGGACTGTCCAAGCTCGTCGTCATGGCCGTGGGGTGAGAGTGGTGTAGAAACGGGCGCCCCTCTCCCGCGCCGGGAGCAGGGCCGGGAGAGGAAACCGACGATGAACCGACTCGCGCTCGTGCTGGGACTCGTGCTGCTCGCCGGCTGTGCCACCGTGAGGAGCAGCCGCGTCCGCCCCGACTACGAGGCCGTGGACAAGACGCAGGTGAAGCGGCTGGCCGTGGTCACCCAGCCGCTCCCCGAGGGCAAGCAGGAGGTGGGCGAGCTGTGGAGCCTCATCGCCCGCCGCTACGTCAACCAGAACCGCGACTTCATCGCCAAGGCCAACCTCGCCATCGCCGGCAACCCCGAGGACACCTCCCACAAGGGCCTGTGCGTCGAGGGCATCGAGGGCATCCTCTGGCTCTCCCCCGACGTGAAGCGCTCCGGCAAGGGCGTCGAGGCCGCCGTGAAGGCCCAGTTGCTGCGCTGCCGCGATGGCCAGGAAGTCTGGGCCGCCGAGGCCGCCGGAAGCTGGCCCTCCGAGGATGAGCGCTACAAGGAGCTCACCGTCCAGTACACCCGCGAGCTCGGCGACGGCGTCGCCCCCTACGTGGGCCCCACCTTCCGCCTCCTCAGCGCCACCCTCGACACCCTCCCGCGCCCCCAGCTGAATGACGCGGACGTCGAGGAGAAGATCGAGCCTCGGGGAGTAGCCGCCCATGGTGGACCAGAGCACCGCCCTCATCCGGCTCGGCATCTCCTTCGGACTCGGCTTCGCGCTCGGCTTCGAGCGAGAGGTCCGCGGGCAGAGCGCTGGTCTGCGCACCCATATCCTCGTCTGCCTCGGCTCCTGCCTCTTCACCCTCACCAGCCTCTTCGCCGAGCAGCCCCTGGATGCCGACACGCACCACGAGGTCCGCGCCGACATCACCCGCATCGCCAGCCAGGTCGTCGTCGGCATCGGCTTCCTCGGCGGCGGCGCCATCCTCCGCCACGGCGCCAGCATCCGCGGCCTCACCACCGCCGCCAACCTCTGGCTCACCGCCTCCGTCGGCCTCGCCGTGGGCATGGGCGTCCCCGTGCTCGCCCTCGCCACCGTGGGGCTCGCCCTCTTCGCCCTCGCCGGCCTGCGCTTCCTCGAGCGTGCCATCCGCCGCTTCCGCAAGAAGCACGGGCTCATCGCGGACCGGGATTTGTCTTCACGGGAGCCCGTGAACAATGACGAGGGCACGGTGAAACCGCGGGAGTAGGCAGACCCCCACCCCGGGGGGCTTGCCCCCCTTTGAACGACGGGGGGCTCCTCTCCCGAGGGAGAGGGGGCGCTCACCGTTTTACGGCTGCTCTCCCATGCGCCGGTCCATCTCCGTGCGGATGAAGCGCTCGATCTCCTCCGCCGTCGTCAGGTCCATCGCCGTCTCGAGCAGTTGCTGCGCATCCGCCCGGCTCGCCTCCCGGATGATGCCCTTCACCGTCGGAATCTGCCCCGCCGTCATCGACAGCTCGTCGAAGCCCATGGCCAGCAGCACCAGCGCGTAGAGGGGGTCGCCCGCCATCTCCCCGCACATCGCCACCGGGATTCCCGCCCCCTTGGCCGCCGTCACGATGTTCTGCAGCGAGCGCAGCACCGACAGGTGCAACGGCTTGTAGAGGTACGCCACGTCCCGGT
The DNA here is from genome assembly GCF_049060025.1 of Archangium gephyra. GTDB lineage: Bacteria > Myxococcota > Myxococcia > Myxococcales > Myxococcaceae > Archangium > Archangium gephyra_A. The sequence continues at coordinate 8,263,489 of NZ_JBMEQQ010000002.1, read as the reverse complement.
TCTGCCGGTCGATCGCCAGCGAGTACTGGATGAGATCGTTCGTCCCCACCGAGAAGAAGTCCGCCTCCTGCGCCAGCCGGTCGGCAATCAGGGCCGCGCTCGGCGTCTCCACCATGATGCCCACCTGGAAGCGCTTGCCGATCGGAACGCCCGCGCGCCCCAGCTCCGTGCGGCAGGCCTCCAGCTCGCTCCGGGCCTCGCGCAGCTCGCTCATGCCGCAGATGAGCGGGAACATCATCCGCATGTGCCCGTGCACGCTCGCGCGCAGCAGCGCCCTCAGTTGCACCCGGAAGAGCTCCCGGTTCGCCAGGCAATAGCGGATGGCCCGCAGCCCCATCGCCGGATTGGGCTCCTTCTCGTGCTTGCCCTTGCCGGGCACCTTGTCTCCACCGAGGTCCAGCGTGCGGATGGTCACGGGCCTGCCGCCCATCGCCTCCAGCACCTGCCGGTAGGCCCGGTACTGCTCCTCCTCCGTCGGAGGGCTCTTGCGGTCCAGGAACATGAACTCGGTGCGGTACAGGCCGATGCCCTCCGCGCCGTGCTCCAGCAAGGACTGGATCTCCTCCGGGAACTCGATGTTTCCCACCAGCCTCATGCGGAAGCCGTCCGTGCTCTGCGCCGGAAGGTCCTTGGCTTCCAGCGCCCGGGCCTCGATCTCCTGGTGGCGGCGCATCGTCTCGTGGAAGTGCTTGAGCTGATCCTCCGTGGGGTTGACCAAGACGAGGCCCCGCGTGCCATCCAGCGCCACCAGGTCTCCCGGCGAAATCTGCTCACTGGCCCGGCCCGCGCCCACCACCGCGGGCGTCGAGCGGGCGCGCGCGACAATGGCCGTGTGGCTCGTCTGACCGCCCAGGTCCGTGACGAAGCCCGCCACCCGCCCGCTGCGCGCCATCATCGCCGTGTCGGCGGGAGACAGGTCGTGCGCCACCACCACCGCGTGGTCCGGCAGCGTCACCTCCTCGTCCACCACCTGCCCCATCAGGTTGCGCACCACCCGGTCCGCCACGTACTCCACGTCCGAGCGCCGCTCCCGGAAGTACTCGTCCGGGATGTTGTCGAAGAGGTGCTTGAGCTTGCGCGCCACCCGCCGCACCGCCCACTCCGCGTTGATGCGGTCCTCCACGATCAGCCGGTTCACCTCGTCCACGAACATCGGGTCGTGGAGCATCAACCGGTGCGCCTCGATGATGAGGCCGTGCTCGGGCCCTTCCGAGCGGGTGATCTGTTCCTTGAGCCTCGGAGAGCTGGCGGTCGGACAGGTCCAACGCCGTCTTCATCCGCATCCGCTCGGGGTCGACCTCGGCCTCGGCCAGCCGCAGCTTGGGCGTGCGCACCCGCTTGCGGTCTAGGATGTAGGCGTGGCCCACCGCCACGCCTGGCGAGGCGCCGATGCCCTTGAGACTCAACGTGGGGGTGGCCTGGCTGCTCACGGTCCCTTCTTCGTCTGCGGCGGCTCGCCGCGTAACTGGCTTCACTTCGACTCGCCGAACCTGTTGGCGATGAGCTTCTGGATGTCCTGGAGACACGCCTCGGCGTCGTCCCCCTTGCACGTCACGGTTACTTCCATGCCCTGGGCCGCCGCCAGCATCAGCACACCCATGATGGACTTGGCATTGGCTTTCTGGCCCTCGCACAGGAGCGTCACTTCGCTCTTGTAGCGGTTGGCCACCTGGACCAGCTGCGCCGCCGCCCGGGCATGCAGCCCCAGCGCGTTGATGATCTCGAATGTCCCTTCGGCCACGCTCGACATTGCCAGTCCCTGTTCTCCACTCTTTCTACAAGAAGGCCCCCGCCACACAGGCCAGTCCCGCGGCGAGATAGAGCACCACGTAGTTCGGAACCCGACGGGCGACCAGGAGGTAGGACACCACCCCCAGGGCCAGGCAGCCCGCGGACAACAGGGGCGCGAACCGGCCGCCCGCGTTGGCCCCGAAGGCGACCGCCAGCCAGGTGGCCAGCCCGCCCGCGCACGCCGCCGCCACCGCCCGCAGCTTCGCTCCCCGGGTGGGAAGGTTGGCCCGGGCCACCGCTTCCACCAGCCTGTCCCCCAACGCCAATCCCAGCAAGTACAACCGGGCCCGGAGCGTCAGGTGGACGAGGTTGTAGAGGAAGAGGAAGAGCACCGCCGCCCACGCCGCCAGCAGCGGCACCAGCGCCGCGCACACCGCCCCGGTGGCCGGCTTGAGCGACAGCCAGAAGAAGCCGTCGCCCAGCGCCGCCAGGGGGCCCATGAGGGCCGCCTTGAAGGCCACCACCCGGTCCGGCGGCTCCTCGCCCCGGGCAATCCGCTGCTCGTGGTACAGCACGCCGCCCACGATGGCCGCCGCCACGTAGGGGTGGGTGTTGAAGAAGACGAGGTGCCGGCGCACCGCCGCCTCGAGCGCCTGCTTCTCCGGGTAGAGCCGCTCCAGCGCGGGGTAGATGGCGTAGGCCAGCCCCAGGTTCTGCATGCCCTGCGGGTTCCACGAGGCCTGCAGGAAGAGCGAGCGCAGGAAGACGCGCAGCAGCACTCCGCGGGAGAGGGGCGGGTTGGCCACGCTCACAGGCCCTCCCGGAGCAGGACGAGCAGCACGGCCAGGGCGACGACCCCGGCCCCGAGGCCCGCGAAGAGGGGGGCTCGCCGGGCATGGCTGCCGCGCGCGGCGATGGCGGCCGCCACCGAGGCCATGGCCGGGTAGGCCCACGCCAGGCCCCGCAGCACCGGCAGCGGCAGCCGCTCCAGCAGCGGCCCGAGGAAGAAGCCCGACAGCGCGCACGCGGAGGTGATGGCCCCGAAGAGGACGAAGTGCGGCCACATGCCCCAGAGATTCTGCTGCATGGCCCGGGTGAGCTGGCCCGCCTCGGCCGAGGCCATGGCCTTGCGCGCCAGGCGCGACGAGTAGCGCTCCAGCACCCGGTCCACCTGCAGGCCCAGCCGCGCCAGCCCGATGAAGAGGAGGATGGCGATGGACCAGAGGGCCGGGGTGGAGCCCGCGCCGGTGGCCGCCGCCATGGTGGCCGCCGCCGCCGAGGTGCCCGTGGCCGACAGCGTGTCGTTGTCCGGCAGCGAGGCACCCAGGTTGGCCGTGCCCAGGTGGAAGAGCTTCCAGCAACATGCCGATGAAGAGGCCCGAGGGCACGTCGTTGAGCAGCAGGCCCATGGCGGTGGCCGCCACCAGCGGCCGGGAGAACATGGCCTGCAGGAAGGCCTTTCGCTCCACCGCGACGAGGCCCCCCCAGATGCCGGCGAGCGCCACCTGGGTCCAGCCCACGCTCACGGGCTCATCCCGCCTTCCCCCACCGCTCTTGCAGGTCCGCCAGCTCCACCGGCTTCTCCGCCGGCACCGCCCGCGCCTCCACCTTCACGCCCTCCTCCGCCAGCCGCTGCAGCGCCTGCAGCTCCGACTCGGCCAGGAAGACGGACGGCGACACCTGCCGCCGGCCCGTGCCGAAGTGCACGTTGCCCAGGTTGAGCTGCTCCACCTTCAGCCCGTGTGCCTGGGCGAAGGGCACCGCCGCCACGTCCCGCAGCAGCACCAGCGTCTTGATGGAGTCCTGGGAGATGCCGGCGAAGTCCACCTGCGCCAGCGGGAAGATTTGAACCTCGATGGCGCTCTGCACCGCCAGGGCCATGGCGGCGCGCACCAGCGGGCTGCTCGCCGCCTCGTCGTCAGCGACGACGACGCGCGAGACCTTCAAATGCGGGAGCCAGGCCTCGACGACCTGTCCATGAATGAGGCGGTTGTCGACGCGGACCAGGGAGATCACAGCAGTCTCGAATCGCCCACCCTCGGGGGGCCGTCAAGTTCGCGGCACGGCCGGCTGCGGCTGCTGACGCTGCTGGGCCTCGCGCAACAGGGCTGAAGCACAGGTGATGTTCCGCTGTCCATAGGACGCGAGCTGGCTGGCCATCTCGGAGAGCGGCAGATCCTCGGAGCGCAGCGAGTTGGCCTTCAGGAGCATGGGGAGGTTCACACCCGCGAGCACCTCCAGCTTGCCCGACTGACAGCGCTCCGAGCACATCATCAGCGACTCCTTGCAGGGAGTGCCGCCGAAGAGGTCGGCCATGACGATGACGCCATCGCCCTGGTCCAGATCGGCCACCGCCTGCCGCATCTTCGCCCGGAGGTCCTCGACGGAGGTTCCAGGCTCGATGTTGCAGGTCGCCACCGAGGGCAGCTTGCCCACGATCTGCTCAGCGGTCGCTACCAGCTCGTCCGCCAGACGTCCGTGCGATGCCACTACGAGGCCGACCATGATCACCTCTCACCAGCCCCCCCAGGGCTGTGCCTGACTACGCCTGAATGGTGCGATGCGCAACCCCCACCGAAAGTTTCCGTTGGCACCCAATCCACCACCCCACCCGAACCCACCTTGCCTTCCTGACGGAAGGTAAGTCAGGTTCCGGCCCCACGCCCGCAATTTCACCGTCCGTCGGACGATGCGCTGTCGGCTGCCAGACGAGGAGGCAGGGACAGGCGGGAGAGGAGCACCACCACTTCCGCATCTTGCCACTCATTTGGATGAGGCGCGCGGGAGGGCGGTGTGAGGGCGCAGGGGCTCCCCCCGCACCCGGCCCTCTCCTGGCCGGAGAGCGAGGAGTCAGCCAGCGGGAAACCACCAGCTCAGCTTGAGGGCGAAGGTGTGCCCACCGGGGGAAGTGAGCGCATCCCCGAGGAAACGGGGCGCCAGGGGGTTGCCCCGGGCCGAGGGGGTGGAGCGGTCCTGCTGCCACACCAGGAAGAGCGTGCTGCCCGGCCGCCACTCCCAGCGCAGCACCACGTTGCTGCGGAAGGAGCGCAGGTTGAAGTCCGGGTCGTCCAGGCGGAGCGTGGAGCCGCCGTCCACCAGCTCCAGGCTTCCATCGGCCGAGCGCGAGAAGGAGCCGTAGCGGCGCAGGGTGCGGCCCCCGGCCCGCTCCAGCTCGCCGAAGCCGCTGAAGGAGCCGCTGGAGGCGAAGGGCTCGGCGTAGGCCTCGAGGCTCAGGTCCGGGGAGAGGAAGAGGTTGGCGCGCAGCCGCAGGGCCACCTCGCGGCGCTGCACGGCGCCGAAGACGTAGCGCTTGCCGAACGTCTCCGCGCGGCCGCCCTCCAGCGTGTCCACGTACTGCACGCCCTCGGTGTAGAGCGAGACGGAGGGCTCGAGTCCCAGGCGCAGGCGCCGGTGGGGCTGCAGGGTGAGCGCGGCCGACGCGTAGCCGCCGCGGGTGCCCAGCTCGTACGCCCAGGCGCCGCCGCCCACGGCCCAACGCGTGGTGTCATTGAAGCTGTTCTCGAGGAGGATCTCCCCGTCCACCCCCTGCCCCGTCTGCATGAGCGGCCCGCCCCGGGTGAGGGAGTCGGAGAGGGCGCGCGGCAGGTACGTCACGCGGAAGTTGCCCGCCCAGAAATTGGGGAAGGTGGCCGAGCCCGTCAGCGCGAGGCTGCTGGCCTGGCGTGTGAGCCCGTAATTCCAACTGGAGTCGGCGGCCAGGCCCAGCTCCCAGTTGCGCAGCAGGCGGCCCGGGTTCGTCTCGCGGTACGTCAGGCCCACGGCGGCGCCGAGGTCGTCCGCGGTGTTGAGCCGGCCCACGTCGTTGAGCTCGAAGCCGGGGGACACCACGTTGGCGCTGGCGTTCCACAGCCAGTGCTCGCCACTCACCCGCTCCACCCTGGCGCCCAGCGTGTAGCCGGACAGCGCGGTGGCCTCGGGGTCCACGCGCACGTACGCCTGGTCCGGCCGCTGGAAGTAGCGGGCGCTGGACTCCTGGAGGCGGGTGATGGCCTCGGGGGCTCCGCGCACGAGGCTGCCGCCCGCGTAGCCGGAGACGAAGTAGTCGCTGCCCAGGCGCAGCCGGAAGTCCGCGCCGCCCGAGTACGCCTCGCGGGTGAGCTGCCGTGTGAGGCCCTCGCCGCCGCCGATGTGCCGGTACATCGAGGTGAAGGTGGCGCCCACCACCGAGCCGCCAGGGCCGAGCTCCTGCTGCGCGCGCAGCACGCCAAAGCCGGTGCGCGAGTCCAGCTTCACCCGGTCCTGCGTCCGGGAGGCGAAGTCGTAGGTGTCCGCGAAGGCGTCACCGGTGAAGGCGCCCAGCGCGCCCAGCGACAGGCCCGAGGACAGGCGCCCGGTGAGCTTCGCCGCGCCCCAGATGGTGCTGGCCCGGGGAGACTCGACGAAGTCCGCGGACGCGGAGAGCCGGGGCGCGCCTCCGACGCGGCGCGAGTAGAAGTAGGCGGGCCCGTAGCCGCTGCTGTTGTTGAGGAGCTGGCTGCCCTCGGTGAAGAAGGGGCGGCGCTCATCGAGGAAGTTCTCGAAGGCGGTGAGGTTCACCTGGGCCGGATCCGCGTCGACCTGCCCGAAGTCCGGGTTCACCGTGGCGTCCAGGGTGAGGTTGGGCCCCAGGCCAATCTTCGCATCCAGGCCCGCGCGGCCCGAGTACGGGCGCCGGCTCTCGAAGGGCGTGCCCGCGCGCGGGTTGGCGCCCGAGGCGGCCCGGAGGTCGCCCGCGAGGTAGGGCACCACCTCGATGCGGTGCGAGGGCGCCACGCCGCGGATGCCGGTGAGCTCGCCGAAGTGGGAGGACCAGCCGGTGACGTCGCGCGGCACCACCACCCAGAAGGCGTCCTCGTTGCGGCGGGGGATGTAGCGGTTGATGTTGAGGCCCCACACCTGCTCCTCGGCGGCGTTGAAGCGGAGCTGCGAGAAGGGGATGCGCAGCTCGGCCACCCACCCCTCGGACGTCTGCGTGGTGCGGGCCTCCCAGACGGGGCTGTAGGAGGAGTCGCGGACGTACTCGTGGTCCTGCGGGTGGTACCAGTCCACGCGCACGCCCGCGGCGGTGACGGCGAAGCTGTAGGCGGTGCGCCGGTCCCGGTACGTGTCCAGCGAGATGATGAGGCGCTCGGCCGAGCCGCTCTCATCGCGCCGGGTCATCACCGTCTCGATGTCCTCGGGCTTGTCGCTGGCCATGCGCGCGCCCACGTAGAGGGCCTCGGCGTCGTAGACGAAGGCCACCTCGGTGCGCAGCGAGGAGGGTTTGCCCTGCTCGGGCTCCTTCTGCAGGAAGTCACTGGTGAAGGGGATGCGGCGCCAGATGCCGTCATCGAGCACACCGTCCACGCGCGGGCCCTGCTCCACGCGCACGGCCTCCAGGCGCCGCTCCCCCACGGCAAGGGAGGATTGGGCACGGGCGGAGAAGCTCCCAAGGAGCAGGACGAAGAGTGCGGCGAGCGCGAGGACGGAGCGCGACATGGCGGGGCGAAGAACCACATCCCAGCCCCGGAGGCGAGCCAGAACGAGAGTGCCCGCCTGGGGGGCGCGCCTCGCCGGTTCGCGGAGCGAGCCGCCTCAGAACCCGCGGAATAGAAGGTAGAGGAGCGCGGAGAGGGCGAGGGAGACGAGGACGGAGCCCAGACACCCGAGCTTGTTGGAGAAGAAGACGAACATCCCGCCAAGGTGAGCGGCACCCTGGAGGAATGCAGGCCCGAGGAAGCGGGCGGGCCCACGCCTGCCTCCTCCCCTGCCCGCTATTCCTTCTCGACGTCGCGGTCCCAGAGCTGCACGCGCTGGTGGTCCCCGACGAGACGCTTGCGCAGCTCCTCGGCGATGGCCACCGAGCGGTGCTTGCCGCCGGTGCACCCCAGCGCCACCGTCAGGTAGGCCTTGCCCTCCTTCTGGTAGCGCGGGAAGAGGAACTGGCAGAGGTCCACCACCTTCTCCACGAACTGCTGCGTCTCCTCGCGGTCCAGCACGTACGAGGCCACCCGCGGATCCTTGCCCGTGAGCCCCTTGAGCCTCCGGGACGAAGTACGGGTTGGGCAGGAAGCGCACGTCGAACACCAGGTCCGCCTGCGGCGGCACCCCGTGCCGGAAGCCGAAGGACATGACGGACAGCGACGGCCCGCTCGCCGGCTCCGGGTTGAAGCGCGCCTGCACCATGCGCTTCAGGTCGTGCACGTTGAGCACGGAGGAGTCGATGACCTGGTCGGCCAGCTCCCGCAGGTCCCTGAGCGCCTCGCGCTCGGCTTGAATCCCCTCGGACACGCTGCCGGTGGGCGCCAGCGGGTGGCGGCGGCGCGTCTCGCTGAAGCGGCGGATGAGGCTCTCGTCGCTCGCATCCAGGAAGAGCACCTCCACCTGGTGCCCCGCCCGGCGCACCTCGTCCAGCACGCGCGGCGCGTCGTGCAGGAAGATGCCCTCGCGGGCGTCCACCACCAGCGCCAGGTGCGAGAACTGGCCGCCGCCGGCCAGCTCCGTCAGCTTGGGCAGCAGCAGCACCGGCAGGTTGTCGATGCAGAAGAAGCCGACATCCTCCAGCGCGCGGATGGCGGTGGACTTGCCCGAGCCGGACATGCCCGTGATGATGACGACGTGCTTGGCGGGGGCCGTTTTCACTCGACTTCCTCACCCATGGAGCGGCGCATCGCCCCTTGGGCGATGGCGCGGTTGAGCTGCTCGGCGAACTCCCTCGCCGAGTGGTGACCCTGCTGCTTGAGCAACTGGTTGCGGGCGGCCACCTCGATGATGGTGGTCATGTTCCGGCCGGGGCGCACGGGCACCACCGACAGCGGGATGTCCACGCCCACGATGTTCATGAACCGGTCCTCCACGCCCAGCCGGTCATACTCCTGTTGTGGATCCCACTCGTGCAACTCGATCACGAGCTCGATCTTCTTGCGCTCGCGCACCGAGGCCACGCCGAACAGATCCTTGATGTTGATGATGCCCAGGCCGCGGATCTCCATGTGGTGGCGGATGACGGGGTTGCCCGCGCCATACACCACGCCGGGCCGGCGCCGCGTCACGTCCACGATGTCGTCCGCCACCAGCCGGTGGCCGCGCATCACCAGGTCCAGGGCGATCTCACTCTTGCCGATGCCGCTCTTGCCCAGCAGCAGGATGCCCACGCCGAACACGTCCATCAATACGCCGTGCAGGCTGCTGGCCTCGGTGAGGGCCTCCTCCAGGAAGGCCTGCACCTGCTGGATGAACTGGCTGGAGAGCAGCGGGGTGCGCATCAGCGTCAACCCGGCCCGCTCACAGGCCTCCAGCAGGGCGGGGGGCGGCTCGATGTCCTTCGTCACCACCACGCAGGCCAGCTCTTCCTGGAAGAGCGAATCCAGCACCTCGCGCTGCCGCTCCTCGGGGAGCGTGCGCAGGTAGGAGACCTCGGTATTGCCGAACACCTGGACCCGGTGCGGGTGGAGGTGCTCGGTGAAGCCCGTGAGGGCCAGCCCCGGCTTCTGGATGCGCGAGGAGTTGACGCGGCGCTGCAGCCCGCGCTCGCCCGCCACCAGGGTAAGCCGGAGGTCGTACTCGCGATCCTCGAGGAGCTGTGAGACCCGGATTGAGTTCATCGGCAAGGGTGGAATATCACCCGCCGGAGTTTTTGCGTGGTGAACCCTCATGTCCGCCTCCCCCCCCACCGCCGAAGCACCCGCCGAGTGGCTCCTCGCCCGAGCCGTCCTCGTCCTGATCCTCGGATGGGGAGCCGCACTCCGAGTGTGGCTGGCGCTCACGGACGACGGACTGTCCTGGCCGGATGAAATCTACCAGAGCCTGGAGCCGGCCCACCGGCTCGTCTTCGGCTATGGAATGCAGTCCTGGGAGTTCCTCGAGGGGGCGCGCAACTGGACGCTGCCGGGACTGGTGGCGGCCCTGTTCAAGCTGTCCAGCCTGATGGGGCTGGAGGAGCCCCGGGGGTACCTGGGCGTGACGCGGAGCGTCTTCGGACTGCTGGGGGCCGCGACGGCCTGGGGGAGCTGGAGGCTGGCGCGGGCGTACGGGGCCTCGCCGCTGGCCGCGGGGGCGGGGGCGTCGCTCTTCGCGCTCGCGGCGGTGCCGCTCTACTTCGCACCCCGGGCCATGAGCGAGAACGCCTCGGCGCTGCCGGTGGTGCTGGGACTGGCGCTGGCGCTGGCGCCGGGGGCCTCGCGCCGCGCGGGGGTGGCCGGGGCCTCGCTGCTGGGGCTCGCCGTGCTGCTGCGCCTGCAGAATGGCGTCTTCTGCGTGGGCCTGCTCGCGGTGCTGGCGGCACGGCGCGACTGGCGGGCCGCGCGTGACGCGCTGGCCGTGCTCGCCGGGTGGGCCTTCCTCTTCGGACTGCTCGACAAGCTCACCTGGGGCCGCTGGTTCCACTCGGCCCTGGTGTACCTGGACTTCAACCTGGTGAAGAACGGGGCCGCCACCACCTTCGGCACCGAGCCCTTCGGCTACTACAACCGCGTCCTCTTCCAGGCCATGGGGGGCGTCACCCTGGTGACGGCGGTGCTGACGCTGTTCGCGGCGCGGCGGGCCCCGGGCCTGCTCGGGGTGGCGGCCGCCTTCTACCTCCTCCACGCGCTGCAGCCCCACAAGGAGCTGCGCTTCCTCTTGCCCTCCCTGCCCCTGTTCGCCGCGCTCGCCGGCGTGGGGTTGGACACGCTGCTGCGCCACCTGCCGCCCTCCCCCCTCCGGCTCGCCCTGCCGCTGGTGGTGGTGGCGGTGGCGGGCTTCTCCGGCCTGCGCATGGGGGGGCTCACCTTCGGGGACCTCGGGCAGTACCCGGGGGCGAAGTCCCTCCAGAATGCCTGGGACGACTTCGGCCCCGCCAACCGCCTGCTCATCACCGCGGGCCGGCTCCCGGACGTGTGCGGCCTGAAGGTGGAGGCAATCCATCTGGCCTGGACGGGCGGCTACAGCTACTTCCACCGCGACGTGCCCCTCTACGCGCACCACGGTCCCGGGCGCGAGTCCGGCCTCTACAACCACGTGCTCACCCTGTCGGGCGCCGTGGCCAACGGCGAGGTGGTGGCCTCCGAGGGCCCCTTCGTCCTGGTGCGCCTGCCGCACGGCCGCTGCACTCCGGATCCGGCCTGGTCCTCGCGCCTTCCGTGAGCCAACGTTTTCCCACGCGAGCCATTTCCCCCTGGGCACGGCGCTGCTAAGCCGGGCCGCCTATGTCCGATTGCATCTTCTGCAAGATTCGCGACGGCCATGTCCCCGCCCGGCTCGTCCACCGGGATGACCACTGCCTGGCCATCGAGGACATCAACCCCCAGGCCCCCACGCACCTGCTCGTCATCCCGCTCGAGCACATCCCCACGATGAACGACGTCACCGTGGGGCATCGCGAGCTGGTGGGCCACCTGCACCTCACCGCCGCGAAGCTGGCCCGCCAGCGAGGCCTCGCCGACAGCGGCTACCGGCTCGTCTTCAACACCCACCGCGATGCCGGGCAGACGGTGTTCCACATCCACCTGCACCTGCTCGGGGGACGCCCCATGGATTGGCCTCCAGGGTAGTGGCGCCCGCCCGGCCACTGCCCGGGCCTGCGGCCTGGAAGTGCCCGCGCCTCGGTTTCACGGGGTGCGGCGTGTTACACATGGACGTCCCCATCCTCTCTCCGGGGTGAGTCGCAAGCCATGTTCAGCGCAGCGACGTCGCGTCGCAGCCGCCTCGCCTACTCCACGCTCGCCCTGCTGTTGGCCGGAGCCGCTGGGATCATCAACGCCACCAGCTTCTTCGCCTTCGGCCAGCACCTCACGCACATGACGGGGCACGTCACCGCCGTGGGCGAGGCCGTCGCCCGGGGGCAGTGGGCCGGTGGCCTGCTGGCCGGCCAGGTGGTGCTCGCCTTCGTGGTGGGTGCCATCACCGCCTCGGCGCTCCTGGATGCCTCGCGCCACCGGCAGCGCGGCCGCCATGCCGGGGCGCTGCTCGTGGAGTTGATGACGCTCGGCGGGGTGGGCCTGTGGGTCCACGAGCACCCCGGCAGCAACGAGCCCACGCTCATGTGGGGACTGGCCTTCGCCATGGGCCTGCAGAACGCGCTCGTCACCCGCGTCTCCGGCGCCGTGGTGCGCACCACCCACCTCACCGGCGTGCTCACGGACATCGGCATCCAACTGGTGCGCATGGCCGTCTGGGTGCGCGACGGGGCTCGGGAGCGGGGCCTGAGGGGCTTCTGGCGCAAGGTGGGGGAGCTGCCCTCCGCCGAGCAGTTCGAGCGCACCCGGCTGCACCTGGGCCTGGTCCTCGCGTTCCTGCTGGGCAGCATCGCCGGCTCGGCGCTCTACCTGCGCTACGGCGCGCCCGCCATGGCCATGCCCTGCGTGGTGCTGCTGCTGGTGATGGCGCTCGACATCAGCCCCGCCGGAAGCCACACGCCCGCCACGAGTCTCTGAGGGACAGCGTCAGCCTCTGATGAAGGGCCGCGAGCCTCACAGGGCCGGCTCGCAGGCCCAGGCGTATTTCTCGGAGTAGCGGTGACACTTGTAATGGGGACCGCAGGCCTCGGGGACGGCCGGGTCACAGACCTTCCTGCACGCGCCTATCTCGCAGACGTAACCCTCGGGACAGGCAGAGGGGCTCGCCTCATCACAGTAGAGGATGCAAGTCCCCCAGGCTTCGCGAGGGTGGCTGAAGGGATTCCGCATAAAACACTCCTGCCCCCCCGGACAGGGCGTCCGCTGGCAGTTCTGGCCATGCACCTGCGCGCACACCGACACGCCTTCCTCGAGCCGGACGCAGTCCTGGCCCTCGGGACATGCACGGCCCTCACACGTGGGCAGGCAGGAAGGCCCATCGAGGCCATTGCGGCAGAAGAAGCCCCCCGGACAGCTCCCGGGCTCTTCCACCCGGCATGGCCGGCCGCATCGGCGGCCCTGGCACAACAGGCCACGTTCGCATGCCGCTTCACGCAATGACGACATGGCCGAGCAGGGCTCACCCTCCTTGCGCACACCCACCAGCGAGCACTGGCGGAGTTGAGGCCCTCCTCTCACCGTCTCCATCGTGCGGCACACCATGTCCTCCGCACATTGCTGATCCGTCATGCACCGGCTGTCGGTGCAGTACGTCCATCTCGACCGCGCATTGAAGAAGCACGCGAGCGGTGGCTCGCAATCCTTGCGGCCCGAGCAGGGGCGCTCGTAGGTCATCAAGCGCTGGCGCTCCCCGGGCGACAACATCGGGATGACCTTCGTTTCTGGAGCCGGACGCAACCCTCCCAGCATGACCGTATGGATGGCCCAGGCCAACGGTACGAGCAGGAGGAGACCCAGCAGAACGGCAAGAGGAGTGCGCCAACGCATCACGGGGCGGCCCTGAACCGGCACTGATGAGGACACTTGAGCTTCACCCACAGAGCAGGAACTTCACATTTCTCCTCCCACTCCTCCTTGCTCAAGAAACAGTCGTGCCGGTGCAACTCCTCTTCAATGTCCTGCGCCATCGCCCGGTCGATGGTGCCGCCTTCCCTCCAGGTCTCCGGGCACCCCGTCGCCACCACCAGCCACACCATGAACGTGAACACCCGTCGCCAGCGCATGTGTTCTTCTCCGGAGAGCAACACCCGTCCCACGCGCCGGCAGCATAGCCCTTCACTTCACCCCTACCGCGGAATCTCCGTCGCGGAGACGGCGGGCTCGGTCTGGAGCTTGCGCTGCTCCCTCCGCAGGAAGCGCTCGAGCCCCACGCGCGTCACCACCCCCACCTGCCCGTCTCCCTGCACCGGCAGCGCGTCCACGAGTTGTATGTCCATGGCCGCGAGCGCCTCGCCCACCGGAGTGTCCGTGGACACCGGAGGCACCATGTCCGCCAGCGCCGCCACCGTGGACTCACCTCCCAATTGCCGCCAGCGCTCGCCCAGCATGCTCGCGGTCACCACGCCCACCAACTGCCCCTCCGCGCCCCGCACCGGCAATGCCGCCACCGGCGCGGTGAGCAGCCGCTCGCGCAGCGCCGAAGCCGGCAGTTCCGGCCCCACCGGCTCCATCCACACCACCAGCGCCCGCACCGGCGTGCGCCGCAGCGTGTGCGGCTCCCCTCCCGCCCGGCGCTCCACCAGTGTGTGGCACAACGCCGAGGCCAGCGTGCACGTCACCATCAACGGCAGGATGATGGCGTAGTTGCCGCTCAGCTCGTACACCATCATCAGCCCCGTGAGCGGCCCTCGCGTGAGCGCCGCCACCGCCCCGCCCATCCCCACCATCGCGTAGGCCCCGCTCGGCGCCGTGATGCCCGGCATGGCCGCGTGCAGCACCTCCCCGAAGGCTCCTCCCGCCAGCGCTCCCATCACCGTCATGGGGAAGAACGTCCCTCCCGACCCGCCCGAGCCCAGCGTGAGCGCCGTGGCCACCAGCTTCAGCACGAACCCCGAGGCCAGCAGCACCAGCGGCAGCGCCCGCAGCGCCGCCTCGTTGATGGACTCGTGGCCCGTGCCCCACACCACCGGGTGCACCAGCGCCAGGCACCCCACCAGCAGTCCGCCCAGCGCGGCCCGCAGCGGCAGCGGCTGCCGTCCCAGGAAGGCGCTCAGCCTCCCCGGCTTCTTCCCCTGGAAGAACTCCTCCACCCCGTGCATCAACCGGATGAAGACGTACGCCAACACTCCCGTCACCAGCCCCAGCACCGCGTAGAAGACGATCTCCCAGCCGCTCACCATGCTGTAGGACACGCGCTGAATCATCGCCGCGTTGCCCATGACGCCCCGGCCCACCATGGTGGCCGTGACGCTCGCGAGGATGATGGGAGAGAAGACGCGCAGTTGGAACTCGCGCAGGATGATCTCCATCGCGAAGATGGCGCCGGCGATGGGTGCATTGAAGGAGGCGGCGATGCCCGCGCCCGCGCCACTCGCCAGGAGGATGGCCAGCTCGCGCCGGGTGAAGCCCAGCGTGCGCCCCACCGCCGAGCCGAACGCCGCGCCTCCGAAGACGATGGGCCCCTCGCGCCCCGCCGAGCCGCCCGTGCCAATGGTGATGGCGCTCGCCACCAGCTTCAGCACCCCGTCCCGCCCGGAGAGCCAGCCCTCGCGCTCCACCGCCTTCACCACCTCGGGCACGCCGTGGCCGTGCGTCTCGGGCCGGTTGCGCAGCACGTGCCCCACCAGCAGGCCGCCCACCATGGGCAGCAGCGGCACCAGCCAGGGCTGCAGGTGTTGGATGCTCCGCCCCATGTCGTGCATGTGGCCCAGCACTGAGTTCATCGCCGCCAGCGCCACCAGCGGGTAGTAGAGCGACAGCCCTCCCAGCACCAGCAGCCCCAGCACCTTCAACCGCCGCTTCACCTGGTCCCGAGGCCCCCCGGGCAGGATGAAGTGCGCGAGCATCAACGCGCCCACGCTCAGGGGGACGCCGACGATGAGGTACTCGAAGTGCCAGCGCGCCTCGGAGAAGGCCCGGGCCAGCGCCTCGCGCGTGCCGGACTCTGGCAACAGCGCGTCCACCACCCGGGGAAAGCCCAGGGCCAGTCCGCTGACGAGCGCGATGAGGTTGGCGAAGAGACCCGCGGCCAGCCCGCTGTAGAGCCCCACCACCGCGCCCGCCACGGGCAGCACCGAGGGCCCTGGCAACCGGAGCCGGTTGGTGGCCGCCAGCAGCCTCAGCACCAGGCGCTCCAGCCTGCCGAGTAGCGCCTTGCCCGACTGGGAAGAAGAGTCCATCTCCGCGACGCCCGCCTTCGAGTCAAAGCCGCCAGCGTCGCACGCCCCCCCGCCTCGGACACCTGCTCCGCGCGGGGCCTTCCTCCATCGGACACTGTTCAGGTGGAGGACGGGCGGCCGGGCGGGCGCTCCCGCCTGGTGTGGTCGCTCCCCTCTCCATCCCTACCTTCAAGGGACGTCAGGACCCGGATTTCGGTCAGGAGAGAGACGATGAAGCGCTGGTTGGGATGGACGATGGTTCTGGGGTTGGGCGGGGCGCTCGCCACGGGGTGCGTCTCCCGTCAGGAGGAGGGTGCGCAGCAGGTGAGCAAGCCCTACGAGCCCATCAACCAGAAGTACAAGAGCCCCGCGGCGTCGGAGGCCCAGGACAGCTCGGTGGGAACCGGCGGCGGTGGCGACCAGGGAGTCGCCATGCCCGAGGACTGGAAGAAACGCCCGGACCACTCGGCCCAGGAGGACCAGGGGCCCTACATGCTCAGCACCCCGCAGGCGATCCCCCGTGAGCGCAGGCCCGCCCCCCTGGGTGTGGGACCGGGCCCGGACAACGCCCGGAAGCTGGCCCAGGAGCAGCTCAAGACCCACTAGAGCGCGCGCGAGGGGCGAACAGGCGCGCTCCCGAGGGCGCGCTCGCCATCTCCATGGGCACGCCATAGAGGGCCTCGAGCCGCTCGCGCTGGAGCACTTCCGGCGCGGGCCCCTGGGCCAGCACGTTCCCATCGCGCAGCAGCAGCACGTGGGTGGCGAAGGCCGCCGCGAGGTTGACGTCGTGGAGCACCGCCACCGCGCCCAGGCCCTCGTCCACCCGCGCGCGCACCCGCTCCAGCGCGCCCACCTGGTGGGCCACGTCCAGGAACGCCGTGGGCTCGTCCAGCAGCAACAGCTTCGGTTGCTGCACCAGCCCGCGCGCCAGCAGCAGCATCCGGCGCTCGCCTCCCGACATGGCCTCGCAGGAGCGCTCCGCCAGGTAGGCCACCCCGAGCTCCTCCAACACCTCGCGCGCCACCGCCTCGTCGCTCGCCGAGGTGAGGCCCCACAGGCCCAGGTGCGGGCTGCGCCCCATCAACACCAGCTCCAGCCCGCTGAAGCCCTCGGCGGGCTCGAACGTCTGCGGCACCCACGCCACGTTCCGGGCGAGCTCCCGCGCCTCCCACTCCTTCCGCTCGCGCCCCAACAACCGGAGGTGGCCGCGCGTCCACGGCATGGCCCCGAGCACACTCTTCAGCAGCGTGCTCTTGCCGGTGCCGTTGGGGCCGAGCACCGCCCACAGCTCTCCGGCCCGCACCGCGCAGTCCACGCCGTGCAGCACCGGGGCCGGCCCATAACCGGCGCTCAGGCCCTGGAGCTCGAGGAGATTCAGGAGCCCTTCTTCCTCTTCTGGATGTCCCGCTGCAGCGCCCGCACCTTGCCGAGCAGCTCGGCGCTCTCGGCATCCCCCACGTCCAACACCTCGGCCTCGAGGTTCTCGTAGCGGCTGCACAGGAAGTCGAGGTTCTCACACGCGTAGATGCGGGTGAGCGCCTTGTAGGCCACGCGCGTGCGGGTCCACTCCTTCTGCAACATCGACTGGTTGCGCGAGTTCCCACGCTTGCGCGAGGCCTGACGCTTGCTCGGAGCGGACGCCGTGGCGCCAGACGGAGCCGCGAGCGGGGCGAGCAGGGTGTCCTCCCGAGACGGCTCGCCCTCGGGAGAGCCCGTGTCCCCGGAGGGAGCCGCCTCGGGCGCCGCGGCGAGCGCCTCCGCCGGAACAGCGGCTGTCTCCGAGCCGGCCGGCACGGGGATGGGGACGGGATCCGTCGGCCCGGGATTCTCCGTGTCCGCGGAGGCCATCTGCGTGGGCTCGGCCGCGGGCGCCGGAGCGGACGGCTCCGCCTGGGCCTCCTTCTTCCCCGGGAAGAGAGGACGCGCGGGTGGAGGCTCCACCGGCCCCGGTTCGGGAGGCATGAAGTAGGCGGCGGCGCCCACGCCACCGCCCACCAAGAACAGGGCGAGCGCCACGGCAACCCACTTCCACGGAAGGGGCCGTGCCGGGACGGACGTGCGGCGGGTGATCTCCTGCGGACCCCGCGGCTCCGCCTCATCCCGCCGGTGGTTCGCGGCCTCGCGCTCCTCGTTGCTCCGGGCGGTGGTGGCCGCCACCCTCGGACTGGAGGACGCCGGACGCGGGGACACCACGGGCGTGCCCGTCGACGTCACGCGGCGGCGAGGCCGTCTCGTCTTGCCACCCTGGGACACCTCCTCATCCGAGTCGCGGGCCGCCTGCTCCTCGAGCACCACGCGCGGCTGGGTGTCCTGGCGATACACATCCTGCAGGACCACGCGCGGCTGGGTGTCGTCGTGAGCCGGACGCGGCATCTGGATGCGCGGGTTCGTGTCCGCCAGCCCCACGTCCACCTCGTCCTCCTCGAGGGTCCCCTGGACCGTGGGGGCGAAGTCCGCGTCGGGGTCCTGCCCGGAGGCATCCCACCCGGGCTGGGAGTCCCACGCCTCATCGCCGGGCGCACCTGCCTCCACGGGCAACGGAGGCGCCGGGCGAGACGCCGGCGGCTCGATGGCGCTCAGGTCCTCATCCGAGCGGAGCGGCTCCGACCAGATGGGCGTGTCCTCGATGCGCACCGGCCCGAAATCCTCGGGGATCGCCTGCTCCAGCAGGGTCACGGCGGGCGGGGAGTCCGGAGCGGAGGACGCCTGCACCTCGCGCGTCGGGGCCGACGACGAGCCGGGGACCGGCACGGCCGGGGTGAGCGGGACACGCGGCGCGGGGGGAGCCATCGCACCAGGCGGCATGGACGCCCGGGGCATGGAGGCAGAGCCCGGCTCCGGGGGCAGCGGAGAAGCAGCGGGAGCACGCGGAGCCGCGGGAGCGGGAGTCCTGGGCGCCACGGGGGCCGAGAGCCCCGAGATGTCCACCGTGGGCGAGCCCCCCGGTGGCGACAACCGCTCCTTCCGGGACTCCTCGATGGCCTCCACGGCGACGGCGGGCCGCGTGGGCTCATCCATCGCCGAGGCGGGCACGGCGGGCCGCGTCTCGCCGTCATCGCGGACGGGGCCCCCCTCGCGCGTGCGCGGCGTGGGCTTGAAGGAGAGCGGCTCGAAGGAGCCCTCCTGCCGGCCCGACTTGGACCCCGGCTCCGGCGCGAGCCTCGGCACGGCGCCCTCCGGCGTGCCTTGCACCCCGGACTCCGGCTCGGGCAGGCGCCCCACCTCGCGGAGGCTCGCGAGCAGCCGCCGCTCGCCCTGGTACTCCGGGCCGAACAGCTCGCTCATGTACCGGCTGACGCTCTCCGGCCCCGAGGAAGGGTCCAACTCCAACAGGCACGCGTTCAACCTGCCGCGCAGCTCCTCCGCCGTCTGGAAGCGCTGGGACGGCTCCACCGCCAGCGCCTTCATCACCAACTGCGTCACCGCGGGCGGCACGGACGGCACCACCTCGCCCAGCGGCTGCACGTACGGCTGGGCCACCGCGGACATCAGCTCGCCCGGCGGCAGCATATCGAAGGGGTTCCGCCCGGAGATGAGCTCGTACAGACACAGGCCCACCGCGTACAGATCGCTTCGGCGGTCCACCGGCTGGTGCCGGGCCTGCTCCGGCGACATGTAGAGGAACTTGCCGAGGATGATGCTCGGGTTCGTCTTCGCCGCGCTCAGCCGGCTCTTGGCCAGGCCGAAGTCGATGACCTTCACCTCCCCCTCGTAGGAGATGAGGATGTTCTGCGGCGAGATGTCCCGGTGCACGAGGTGGAGCTCCCCCTCGTCATCGCCCTTCTTGCGGTGCGCGTAGGCGAGCGCGTCCAGCACCCGGCCCATCACGAACAGGACGAAGGTGAGCGGCAACGGCTTCTGCCTGTCCCGCGCCCGCGCCGCCACCTTGCGCAGATCCTTGCCGTCCACGTACTCGAGGGCCATGTACGCATCGCCCTCGTGCAGCCCCATGTCCAGCACCTGCGCGATGGAGCCGTGCGACAGCTTCACCAGCGTGCGCGCCTCGCCCACGAAGCGCTCGACGAACTCCGGGTCCGCCGCGAGCTGCGGCAATATCTTCTTGATGACGCACAGCTTCTCGAAGCCTTGTGCGCCCTCCAGCCGTGCGAGGAAGATCTCTCCCATGCCGCCGGTGGCGAGCTGGGTCAGCAGCGTGTAGCGGCCGAACGGCACGGGCCGGAACGGACGCAGTCGAGCGTTCGAGGACGACGGGTTCATGCCGGACGCTGGGCGCTCATGCTCGCAAGGGGGGCACCCATGCTCGCATTGTTCCGGGTCCGAGTGCGAGTCTCCGCCCTACTTTTCCACCACACCATCCCACCTCAGCGCACACCGGGATTGGTGACCTGGGGGATGTCCTCGTCCATGACCTCGAAGGCGGCGACCCTGTCGCGAGGGGCACGGATGAGGCGCTCGCCGAGGGGGACGACGTCGAAGCGGGCGCCGATCACCGCGAGCGTCTTGCCGGTGATGAGCACCTGGCCGGGCATGGCGGTGGCGGCGAGCCACGAGGCCACGTTCACGCCCTCGCCCACGGCGGAGTAGGAGGGGCGCGACTCGGGGCCCACCAGGCCGGCCAGGACGCGGGCGGTGTTGATGCCGATGCGCAGCTCGCACCGCTCCTCCGCGGGGCGGCGGGCCATGGTGCGATCCCAGTCGGCGCGCAGGGCGAGCGCGGCCCGCACGGCGCGCACGGCATCGTCCGGCTTGGAGGAGGGAGCGCCGAAGAGGGCGCGCAACGAGTCGCCGAAGAAGGCCTCCAGGGTGCCCTCGAAGCTGAAGACGAGCCCGCCCAGGTGCGCGTGGAAGTCGTTGAGCAGCGCGGTGGCGCGCGCGGCACCGAGCCGGGTGCTCAGCGCGCCAAAGTTGGCGAAGCTCGGCGTGGACGATGGTGAGGTTGCGCTCCTCCAGCCCGGGCAGCTTGCCGCCGGTGCGCTGGGCCTCGGCCGCGCCCCGCTCGGCCAGCTCGGAGCCGAGGAACCGCTCCAGGTGGTGGCGCAGGGGAGAGGCGGAGGGCCCGGACGAGGGGGCGGAGAACTTCTGCACGCCGGTGGCCACCAGGTGCGCCACGGCGGTGCAGGTATCGAGCATGACCTCCAGCTCGGTCTCGTTCTTCGCGGAGGTGTTGACGTAGAGGACGCCGGAGAAGGGGGCCTCCAGCCCGATGGGGATGCAGAGCACCCGGTCCACCCCATAGAGGATGACGCTCTCGCGGCCGGCGAAGCGGCGGTCATCGCGCACGTCGCCCACCAGGAGCGCGCGGCCCTGGCTCAGCGCCTGCTCGATGATGCCATCGGAGACGGGCACCTCGCCCTTGGCGAGCTTGCCGCGGTGGCGCACGGCGGCGGGCACCATGACGCCGGTGGGGTGGCGCAGCAGCACCACGGCGGTGGTGGCGTCGATGCGCTCGAGCACCCGGTCCATGGTGGACTCGAGGAAGGCCGTCAGGGTGCTGGCGGTGGCGAGCGCCTCCGCGGTGTGGAAGAGGAGGAGGAGCGTCTCGTAGGCGCCGCGGGGAGCCTGGGCGGCCACGGGCGCGATGGGGGCGGCGGTGGCGGGGGAGCTGTCGAAGGGGCTGGAGAAGTTGTCGAGCGCCCGCAGCAGGTCCACGTTCTTGATGTTCTTGGCGAGGATGACGGAGGGCCCCACGTCCTCGCCGTGGCCGAAGCGGCGCACGCCTCCGGCGCCCAGGTCCACCATCTCGGTGGCGGCGTTCTCCACCTGGTTGGGCTGGCGCACCGAGAGGGTGTTCTCGCCCAGGGAGATGGTGTCGCCGGGGTGCAGGGCGATGGTGCCCTGCAGGGGCGCGCCGTTGACGCGGCTGCCGTTGCGGCTGCCGAGGTCCTCGAGGCGCAGCTTGTCCCCCTCGGCCACGAGGCGGGCGTGCCGGCGTGAGACGAGATCGCCACCGAGGACGATGTCGTTCTCATCCGCGCGCCCGAGGTGCGTGACGCCCTCGGGAAGCTCGTAGGCAGTGTCGAAGTAACCCGGGCCGTTGATGATGATCTGCCACATCGCGCCGGGGAGATTACACGACCCGGCCGCTCCCATCGCATGGAGGCGGTGCATTGACACGCGGAGTCAAATCCGCCCGGGCTGTATCCACCCGTCAGCGAGGCCGGTGGATCCACACCGAGTCGTCCACCCGGGCCACCTTGAAGGACTGGAGGGGACGGGTGGCGGGACCGAGCAGCACCCGGCCATCCTCGCCGAAGCGGGAGCCGTGGCAGGGGCACTCCAGGAGCGCCTGCCCGGGCACGTGGGCGACGTGGCAGTCGCCGTGCGTGCAGATGTGCCAGACGGCGGAGAAGCAGCCCGACGCGGTGTGAATCACCACCACGTCGAGCAGGGCCTCCGGGACGCGCACCACGGCGGAGCCCCCCCGTACCCGCAGCGCCGGGTACTCGGTGAGCTTCACCTCCACCCAGCCCTCCTCGGGACGGCCGGGGGTGACGCCACAGGCCTCGGCATCGGAGAACGGGAGGACGGTGGCCTCCCGCCACTCGGGGCCGCAGCCGGCACAGAGCGCGGCGAGGGCACAGGTGCCGTGCAGCAGCGAGCCGAGCACGGCGCGCCGGCCCTGCATCACTTCCACTCGCAGATGGGCGAGCCGTTCACCACCGCGACGGCGTCCAGGTCGAAGCCGCCGGAGCTGAAGCCGTAGCCGTTCTGGCCGCTGTCCCGGATGCGGATGAAGCGCGCCCGGGCCACACCGAGAGTGGACAGGTCGAAGCCGTCCCCCCCCGCCACGGACGGGTCCGTGGGGCTGATGCCGTTCTCCGGCGTGGAGAAGACGGGCTTCACGCCCGCGCAGCCGGGGTAGCCGTGGGTCGCGTCCGCGGGGTCGCAAGGAAACTTGTGCCACGACTGGCCGTCCTCGCTCACCTCGACGAAGGCCGTCTCCGCGTAGCCGCCGAAGGCGTTCTCGAAGACGAGCAGGTCCACGCCGGGCCCGTCCACCACGCCGATGTCGGTGAGCTCGAGGACGATCTCCCCCCGCTCGCCGAGCGAGAGCACGTCCAGCGAGCCCATGCCGGAGCCGCCACCGCGGGGCGGTCCGAGCACGATGAAGGGGTAGCCGTCCTGGCCGAAGCCGGCAGAGTCGCCGGGCACGAAGGAGGCCACCTTGTCGGCGAAGGGGTTGTTCTCGCTCGCGCAGGCCACCGGGGCCGTGGGGTCCTCCTTCTCCTCGGAGGGACCCCCGCAGCCCGCGGCGAACAGGGACACGACGAGACAGGCGCTCGAGCGCGCCAGGGTGCCGTGCGTCTTCATGGCCATTAGCGCTGCTGGAGGCGAACGAGCCGGCGGCCGTTCTTGTCCGACACACTGACGAGCAGATCCGCGCCCATGGGAGTCATCCCCACCACGTGGGTGCAGGTGTTGCTGGTGGTGAGCACGGACGTGAGGTCACCCACGGTCACGGTGCTGGGGGTGATGCCGCCCACCGTCAGCTCGACGCGCGAGACGTCCGTCGTGGCCGTGAAGGTACCGCGGTGCAGCGCCACACCCGTGCCGAAGCCCGCGACGCCCTGGAGGTCGCCCTTCGCGTAGATCTCGATCGCATTGGGGTTGGTGAGCGCGAAGGTCGTCCCGCCCGAGATGGCCGGCGTGTACACGGCGGGAGCCACGGCGGTCAGGTGGTTGATGGTGTCGAACGGATCGCTGGTCGAGGTATCGGAGGCCGCGTATCCGAGCACGGCGATGTTGTCGCTCGTGACGGCCGTGTAACCACTGAAGACGCCCGCGACCGGGAAGGTCGCCAGCTTCGTGCCCTGGAAGGGCTTGGCGTCGGTCTTCAGGGCGTAGATGGCGCTGCCGCCCTCGGCCACACCCTCGATGCCCACACCGTTGATGAGGAAGGCACCGGGAACGGCGGCGGCGGAGAAGTTGCCCGCGGCGGAGACATAGGTGGTGTTGGCCGGGGTGGCCGAGTCGTAGACGAGCACCTTACCGGGGACGTTCTCGCCGAGCATGGTGTAGCCCGTCAGCAACCGGGTTCCATCGTTGGTGAGATACCCGCTGGGGAACGTGTTGGCGCCCTGATCCGCCTCGAGAACGACAGGCTGGAGGGGCGTCGTGCTGGCGGCGATGGCCGGCCAGGTGCCGAGCGCGTAGAGGCTGCTGTCGGAGCCACCCGTCAAACCGTACAGCTTGAAGTCGCTGCCACTCGGCACGGCGGACACCGCGCCGATGCCCGCGGGGAGCGCCACGGACTCGGCGGCGGCGAAGCCCGTCTGGAGCTGCAACGTACCGAGCTTCTCGTCATGCGGCAGGTCCGCGCACGTGACACCCGCATCGGTGCCGGCATCGGTCCCCGCGTCGGTGCCCGCGTCCGTCCCGGCATCCGTGCCCGGGGCGGCGATGTCCCGCACCTCGCAGCGGCTGTCCACGCACAGGTACTGCTTGCCCTCGGGGGGAGCGCCCCGCTTGTTCGCGCAGTCGATCCGATCGACGCACTCCTCTCCACAGCCCGTGACCAGCAGCCCCAGCGCCAGGGCACTCAGCGCCACCACGAAGCGGCCGAACCGCCCCGAACCCATCGTTCCCGTCTTCATTCGCGTCCTGCTCCTCGCCCCCTCGGGCGGAATGCCTTCGAGAGGAGCGGCAGCGGGATGCGAATCGGGCACGGCCTGACAGAGGACGCACACGGCGGCGCACCCGCTGCCTCCCCTCGGAGGCCTCGGTGTTGTCCGTGCCACCGGCACGGGTCCTCGGCAGGTTTTCGGACTCACGGGCCCCGTGGCCTCGCGAGGAGGCCACCTTCCCTACTGGCCGTCGCTTCCCAGTCCTCGGGAGAGGACCAGTGCATCCTGACGGTTTTCGTTCCCGTTCACCGCTGCGGGGCAGTCCCGGACTCGCACCGGGTTCCCTCGAGTCTCCACCCACAGGCGGAGAACCGAAGACGGGGCGCGGGATATGGCGGCGGGGAATCTTTGTCAACTGCGAGTACCGCGGGCGGGATTCGAACCCGCAACCTCTGCGTTCTGAGCGCAGCACCTCTACCAGGTTGGGCTACCGCGGCATGTGCTTCCACTGCTGGACTGCGAGTGCCGGAAGCGGGAGTCGAACCCGCAACCTCCAGACTCTCGATCTGGCGCCTCTACCGAGTTGGGCTACTCCGGCGATGGGACTGCTGGACTGCGAAGAGCGGCCGGCGGGATTCGAACCCGCGTACACCTGAGTGGCGCTCAGGGGCCTCGTGCCTCTCGGCCACGGCCGCATTTGGGTGGAGCGCTCCTGCAGGGAATCGAACCCTGTTCACACGGTAGACGGCCGTGCTGCGATCCAATCGCATCCAAGAGCTTGTGCTGCGAGTACCCCGTACGGGTGTCGAACCCGTCTTTCCGCATGGAGAGTGCGGTGTCCTTGCCGATAGACGAACGGGGCAGGAGATCAGGACCCGGAAAAGCAAGAGGCCGGGTCCCTTTCTGGGAGCCCGGCCTCTGAGTCCCGTGCCTCGTCTGGGACGAGGACGCGGAAGCTTCAGAGTCCGGGCGGTAGACCACCCATCAGCTCGAGGCCGAGCAGGAGGTCCAGAGCGGTATCCAGACCGGGACGCGAGAGCGCGTCGATGCCAGCTTCAGTGTCGTTGAGGTGCTTGAGGTTCATCGGGCTCTGCGTCGTCACCGTCGTCATGGTCACCGCTCCTTTCATCGAGAAAAGACGCGGCATAAATCCGTTCCTGACAACGCCCGTTCACGGGGGACCACGGCGGGAGCCGCCTGCTCCTCAGCCCGCCGTGAGCCGCCCACTGCGATACAGAAGCACCAGGAACAACGGTCCGCCGAGCAGCGCAGTGACGACGCCCACGGGAATGCCCTCGCCGAACAGCGGATAGAGCAGCCGCGCCAGCAGGTCCGAGAGCACGAGGAACACCGCTCCCCCGAGCGCCGAGAGCGGCACGAGCAGCCGCTGGTCCGGCCCGAGGATGAGCCGAAGCAGGTGGGGCACCACGAGCCCCACGAAGCCGACGAGCCCCGAGAGCGTCACGGCTCCCGCCACGCTGGCGCTCGCGGCGAGCAGCAACCATTGCCGCGTCCGGGCCACGGTCACCCCGAGCGAGCCCGCGTCCTCATCCCCCAGCGTCAGCAGGTTGAGCTGCCCCGAGAGCGCCACCATCACGCCAATGACCACGGCCTGGAGGAGCGCGGACAGGACGAGCGTACCGGGCTCCTCCGGGCCCAGATTTCCCGCGAGCCACGAGAGGATGACCTCCAGCCGCTCCCGGCCGGAGACGGTCTTGATGAGGGTGATGGCCGCCGCGGCGAAGGTGTTGAAGATGACCCCCGTGAGGAGCGCGGCATAAGGAGCACGGCTCCCGTGACCACGGCTGACGGCGAGCACGAAGAGCATGGCCGCCACGGCGCCGATGAAGGCGAACAGGGCGGGGGCGGAGATGCGCGCCAGCCCGCCGCCAAGGCCTGGAGCCACCTCGTCCACACGGGCCAGTCCCAGGGCGATGGCGAGGGTGGCTCCGAGCGCCGCGCCCCCCGAGACGCCGAGGATGAAGGGGTCCGCCAGGGGATTGCGCAGCACGCCCTGCAGTGTGGAGCCGGAAGCGGCGAGCCCCGCCCCGACGATGGACGCCAGCAGCACATGCGGCAGCCGGACCTCCCAGAAGACGCGGCTGTTCGTGGACCCGGGACGGGTGAAGGCCTCGGAGAGGGGGAGGACCCACTCTCCGAAGGTGGCGGCCAGCAGCACCGCGGCGAGCAGCAGGAGGAGGAACGCTCCGCACAGCCCGAGCACCCGGGCGGGCGTGAGCGATCGTCTTCCAAGGTCACGCGGGCTCATGCCTCGTGCTCCACGCTCAGCGGGGGGTGCCCGCATCGGGCTTCGCCGCCGGATGCAGCAGCTCGAACAGCTCTTCCAGTCCGCGCCCCAGCGAGGGCCCCGGCTGCAGCAGCGCCATGGAGGGCACCTCGACCCAGCGGGCTTCCGAGAGCACCGGAAGCGAGGCCACCTTGTCCTTGCCCACGTCCACGTCCGCGGCATCCACCACCACCTCCGGCCCCACCATCACCGCACGCTCGAGCGACCAGTTGGCATACGCCGAGCCCGCGCCGGCGGCGACGTTGATGGCTCCCGCATCGCGCAACAGCTCGTCCGCGAAGGAGCCCGGCCCGGCGACGATGAGCGGCTCGAAGCCGTAGACGAACAGGACGCGTGGCGCCCGGGAGCCCTTGGCGCGCTCGCGGATGCGGGCCCGGGTGGACTCGATGCCCTGGACGAGGGCCTCGGCCTCCTTCTGCTTGCCAAGCGCCTTGCCCACCGCACGCATCGCCTCCAGGGTATCCGCGACACGATGCAACGGCAGCAGCAGCACGGGCACCCCCAGCTCGGCCATCTTCTCCACGGCGCGCTGGTTTCCAGGCCCGGGCTGGACGAGCAGGAGGTCCGGCTCGAGCCCCACCACCCTCTCGATGGAGGGGTTCACGAAGCCCCCCACCCGGGGCAGACCGGCCACCTCCTTCGCCTCGTCGAAGCGGGAGACGCCCACGAGCGTGCTCCCCGCGCCCAGGGCGATCACCGTCTCCGTGAGCGACGGAACGAGCGTCACCACGCGCTTCACCTTCTCGGGAGGCTTGGGGCCCAGGAAGCGAGGACCTCCCTGGGGAGGAGCCGCATGCGCGGCGGTGGCGAGGCACAGCGCGGCGAGCAGGACGAACGGAGCGAGACGGGTCTTCATGGGGAGGCTCAGGGAATCGCGACGACATCACCGACGAGAGAGGGCCCACGGCTACGTGGACAGGCGAGGATGGGAGGCTCGGCACCGGGCCCCAGCCCGCGCCGCTCCACGAGCGAGTCACCCACCACCTCGAGGACGAAGACGCGGCCCGCGTTGTTGTCGCCCACATAGGCGCGGCTGCCCACCACGGAGAACCGGCCAGCCGAGGGGAGCGGGCACGAGGTTCCCTCCGGGCAGCGCAGCGCATGCGAGGCCACCACGCGACCGTCCGTGCCGAGCAACACCAGGCCCGTGCCCTGCACGTCGATGAGGTTGAAGTTGCGGTCGTAGGTCGCCGAGCCGCCACAGCTCACGAGCAGCCGCTCTCCTACGGGGACGACCCAGAAGGGATTGAGGCAGCCCGTGCCGAGCTCGAGCAACTCCACCGCGCGGGAGGCGGGGTCGAGGCGGGCCAGCAACCCGGGGCCTCCGACGGAGAAGTCCCGGGGATCCAGGTTGCCGAGCGCGGCGTACACGCGGCCCTGGAGCACGGCGATGCCCGCGGGCGTGGGCTCGGTGGTGTGGCCCGGGAAGGGCTTCAGGGCCTCGCCCGTGGGCAGCGGGAAGGTGTCCGTGACGGTGGGCGTGCTGGGGTCCGCCACCGAGACCCGGACCACCTTGCCGCCCGCGGACGCGTCCGTTTGCAGGTTGCCCAGCAACGTGACGTACACGTCCGAGCCGTCCAGCACGAAGCCATACGGATTGGTGTTCGCGCCGAAGTTCACGCTGCCCACGTCGGTGAGCGTGATGCCATCGGGGAAGCGCGGGCCGCTGCCTCCCGAGGGCTCCTCGTCGCGCCGGAGCACCTGCAGCGTGTTGCTCGTGGAGTTGAGGATGAAGACGTAGGGGTCCCGGGCGAGGAGGTGGTTGGGAACCAGGCCGGTGGTGTTCCGGGCGGGCAGCTCGCCATAGTCGGAGAGCCGGGCCTGGAGCAGCCGCATGGACGCATCCAGCACCAGCGCGACGTCCTGCATGCGCGCGACGGTCTGCGGACTGGTCCCCACCGCCACCGAGGGCCCCTTCACATCCGGCCCCGCCTGGATGCCCACCACCTGCCCGGTGTTGAAGCACGCGGCAACGAGGTCATAGGTGCAGCTCCCCCCACGGCAGCTCCGCGAATCCGCGCACACGTTGCCGCACGCGCTACAGTGGAAGGCATCCGTGTCCAGGTCCACGCACGAGCGGTCACAGCGCTCGGAGGACGCGAGGGCGCAAGCCGCCTTGCACTGCCCCTGTTCGCACACCTGGTCCGGAGCGCAGGCCGTGCCACCCTCGCCCGCGCAGCCGCCACAATGAGCCGGGTCCGACGCCGTCACGACGCACTCCCCCCCGCACAGCGTGGAGCCCGAGCGGCACTGACAACCGCCCTCGACACAGACCTCCGTGGCGGAGCAGGCCACACCACAGGCCCCACAGTGGGACGACGTGCTGGAGAGGTCCACGCACGCCTCGCCGCAGCGGGTCTGCCCCTCGGAGCAGAGAGGGCCCTCGTCCGGGCACCCCGCCAGCAGCAGGGAAAACGTCACCAGGAGCAGCACCGTGAATGCCCCCTCTCCCTTTGGGAGAGGGCTGGGGTGAGGGTCTTTCCGAATCATGGAGAATCCGTTCCGGGGAAGGCCCCCGATACCGACAGGTACACGGCGCGGCCGGGGAGCGGGTAGCCGACGAAGTCCTCGGCGCGAGCATCGAAGAGGTTCTTCACCTCGCAGGAGACCGTGAGCCTCCGGGCGAGCACCGAAGGTGCTGGCCACTCCGGCATGGACGAAGGCGCGTCCGGGCAGCGACATCGAGCCATCCCGGGTGAGCGCGTGGGCCGACTGGGCCACCACCTCCATGCGCCCCGTGAGCCACCGGGGGCCGCCCATCACCCGCGCCGCCACCTTGTGCCGGGGCCGGTAGGGCAGCTCGCGCAGGTAGAAACGCTCATCCCGCTGCAGGTCGCTCGACACGGTGAGCGTGTAGCTGAAGGCCCCGGAGAGCAGCGGATGCGGCCGCCACTCGCCCTCGGCCTCGAGTCCCAGCACCCGCGCGTTGGCGAAGTTGTACGGCCTGGCCGCGCCGGGCGGATAGGCCTCGTAGGAGATGAGATCCTCATAGAGGCTGGCGAAGCCGCCCACCGAGGCGAAGGACTCCTCCGAGCGGTGCACCACCGCCGCGTCCGCATACAGGGCGCTCTCGGGGCGCAGGTCCGGGTTGGGCAGCAGCGTGCCCTGGCGCACGTACAGCTCCAGGAAGGAGGGCGCGCGGTGGGCCCGGCCCGCGTTGGCGCGCAGCTCGAAGTCCCAGGGCAGCTCCACGGTGACGCCCACCTTCGGAGACAGCAGCGTGTACGGGCCCGCCCGCTCCACACGCAGCGAGGGCGCGACGGTGAGCTGCCCGTCCCACAGCAGCACTTCGTCCATCGCCATGACACTCGCGCGCAGCCACGACGGGTCTCCACCGGAGGCCTCGTTCGTGTCCGCGGCGGTCACGGACTCACCGCCCACGCTCACCAGCGCGGACAGCGCGTGCCACCCGCCCAGCCGCACGTTCCCTTCCAGCTCCACCCCGCCGAGCTGCTGCACCTGCGGCTCCGACTGGCTCCAGAGGCCGCCCGACAGCGCCACCCGGTCCCGGCGGAAGTACGCGCGCGCGTTCGTCCGCACGCCTCCCGGCAGCGTGCCCGTCACCCGCAGGCTCGCCGAGCCGCGTCCTCCCGACTGCCGCGCGTCCCCGCTCGGGTTCTGCGCGGTGCCCGCGAGGCCCCGCTCATCGAAGGAGAGCTCGCCCAGCAGGTCCGCGGAGAAACCCCGGCCCAGCGCGCGCCGCAGCCGCAGCAGGCCCCCTGCCCCGCGTGCATCATTATTGGTGCGCCGCTGCTCGAGGAGCGCGTCCCCGGGCAGCGTGGGGCTCGGATCGAAGAGGTACGGGAAGCGCCCGCTGGAGGTGCCTCCATGGACGAGCACCAGCGCCTCGCCGCCCGCGAGCGGCCCCGAGGCGGACAGCCACCCCTGCGCAGTGTTCCAGCTCCCATAGGAGAGCTCGCCCGCCACGCGCGCGTCCTTGCCGGGACGGCGGGTGATGATGTTGACGGCGCCGCCCAGTCCCCCGGTGCCGTAGCGTGCGCCCGCGCCGCCACGCAGCACCTCGAAGCGCTCGGCCATCGCCACGGGCACGCGCGACAGGTCCGCGATGCCTCCGGGGCCGTTGAGGGGAATGCCATCGAGCAGCACCAGCGTCGCGTTGGAGGACGCGCCCCGCACCACGAGGCTCTTGCTCTGCCCGTAGCCGCCCACGTCCTGCAGCGTGACGCCGGGAGCGGTGGACAGCATTGCCGCGGTGTCCCGGGCCGCGCCGCCGAACTCGTCCACCTGGATGACGGTGAGGGCGCCGCTCGGATCCCTCCGCGACGCCGAGTCGGGCGGCTCGGGAGTGCTGGCCTTCCCCACCACCTCCAACGTGGGGACGCGAAAGGGCTCGCCCTCGGGCGCGTCCTCGGAGGGCGGAGCCGGAGTCTCCGGGGGAGGCGACGCCGCCTGCTGCGCAAGCGCGGTACTGCTCGTGCTGAGCGCCAGGCGGAGCAACCGCCCGGCGAGGTACGACCGCCGCATGAACCCGCCTTCCGCTCTCTCCGACGAAGAGAGAAGGCAAACGCGGGCAACTCGCGCCCACACCCCTGGGCAGGTCTCCTGGCTGTCGGACTCCGGCCGAGACGCACACCGCGTCTCCCAGAAGGGCTCCTCCACCTTCCCCCGGCAACCGAGCCGGAGTGGCGACTACCGAGGACCCCTGCCCTGACCTCAGGGCTGCCCGATCACAGTGGCGGGACCGCGCCGGACTCGCACCGGCTTCCCTCTTGAAAGCCCGGTATGGGCACCCAAGGGCAGGCCCTTCCTAGGGGCTCAACCCCCGCGCGTCAAGCCACCCTCGGTGACGTGCGCTGCCCGGGGGCCGCGGGAGTGGCGATCCAGCCAGTCGAGGATGAACTGGTTGAAGGCGGAGAAGTCGACGAAGGTGGCCAGCACGTCCCCGAAGCGCAGCGAGGCCCGGTCGAACAGCGGCGTGGGCCGGCCGGGGATCAGCAGCGTGCCGTTGTGCCAGGTGCCGTTGTGGCTGCCGTCGTCGGCGACGTACCAGACGCCAGTGTGCTTCTCCTCGCTGAAGGTGGCGTGCACCCGCGAGACGGTGGGGTCCTCGACGATGATGTCGTTGTCCGGTGTACGCCCCAGGGTGATGCCGGGAACCGGCGTGGTGATGCCCTGGGGACGCTTGCGCACCTCGAGCACGAGCGGCTCGGCGAGCGTGGGCCGGCGCAGCGACAGGCCCGTCATCGTGCTTCGGGTGAAGAGGGGGCGCACTCCCATGGGAGGTGCCTCCCACACCAGCACCGGCCACCGCACCGCGTGCCGCACCGAATGAGGATCATCGAGGAACTGAGAGGCGAGGGCGGAGAACTTCAGATGCACGGGACTGCCCTCCAGCACACGAGGGGGTAACGGTCAGGGTGTGCATGGAGGGTGATCCGGGCCAGTCCCCCTCGGCGGGTGAGGGCGGGGAGGACAGCGGCGCTGGAAGTACCCAGTGGGAGCATCCATGCCCGTCCCGTGCCCCGGACACATGAGACGCCGCTGTACGCCGCACGCCCGTGCGCTCCGAGGGAAACCCCGCTGGCATGACACCTGCTCTGTGCGGTGGACAACCGCGCCATGGAGGCGCGAAGGAGAGGGACAAAGGTGGTCGAGATGCTGACGGCGGGGAAGCGGTTGGCGGTGTTCTCCATCCGCGAGGGCAAGGGCGGGAGCATCTGGGTGCGGGCGGGGAGCGCCTTCGTGAACAAGGATGGCTCGCTCAACGTGCTGCTGGATGTGCTGCCGCTGGATGGGAAGCTGCACGTGCGCGAGGCGGGGGACAAGAAGGACACGGTGCAGGCGGGTGGCGGCGGGCGCTACGGGCTGGACGGCGGGCTGGACTCGCTGCCGGTGGGAGGCCACTCGTGAGCGGACGGGTGATGGGAGTGGCCGTGGTGCTGGGGCTGCTGTGGCTCGGGCCCGGGAGCGCGCAAGCCGCCCAGGTGAAGACGCGCACGCAATACACGGGGGTGGTGAACCTGAACGAGGCGACGGTGGCGCAGTTGGATCTGCTGCCGGGCGTGGGTGAGAAGGCCGCTCAGCGCATCATCACCTGGCGGGAGAAGCGGGCCTTCAAGCGCCTCGAGGAGCTGGTGCGGGTGAAGGGCTTCGGCAAGAAGCAGTTCCTGAAGCTCAAGCCGTACCTGACGCTGCAGGGCCCGACGACGCTGAAGGCGGAGAAGGTGCCCGTGAAGCCGGACGGCGTCCGCGTCACCGTCCCGGTGGCGACGCGCTGAGTGCGCGGGAGAGCGGGTGCCCGTCCCCCGGGCATCCTCTCTCTCCGGTATGTCCCTCACTGGCCGGCGGCGCGGGTCCGCGGGACGGCGTCGGCCTGCTCGGTGAGGGCCATGTCGGGCGTGAGCTGCAGGGGTTTGACGGGCGCGGAGGTCAGCGTGGTGGCCTCGCGCAGGGCCTCGATGAGCTGCTGCCGTCCATGGGGATAGGGCGCCTCCGCACCGGTGAGCGCCAGGAGCTGGCGCTGCAGCGCCTCGGCCGAGGGCGTGCGCAGTGACAGGTCGCGCTGGAGCAGTCCCATGACGATGGCGTCCAGCGCGGGCGAGATGCCGGGCACGGAGTGGGAGGGCGGCGGCAGCGGCTGCTCGGTGGAGGCGAGCATCAGCGCCGCCTCGTTCTCGCCCCGCAGCAGGCGCTGGCCGGTGAGGGTCTCGTGGAGGGTGAGGCCGAGGGCGAAGAGGTCCGCCCGGCCATCCAGGGGCTTGCCGTAGGCCTGCTCCGGCGCCATGTAGCCCGCCTTGCCGCGCACCGTCTGCGCCTGGGTGAGGGCGAGCTGGTTGGCCGCGCGCGCGATGCCGAAGTCCGACAGCTTCACCTCGCCGATGCGCGAGAGCAGGACGTTGGGCGGGTTGAGGTCGCGGTGCACCAGGCCGAGCGGCTCGCCCTTGGGGCCCCTGCGGCCGTGCATGTAGTTCAGCGCGGCGGCGATCTCCACGCCGAGGTAGGCCACCGCCGCCGGAGACAGCCGCTTCCAGTACACGCGCCGCAGCAACGAGCTCAGCGGCATGCCGTCCACGAATTCCATGGCGAGGAAGACCGTGCCCTGGTGCCGTCCCAGGTCGAGCACCTGGACGATGTTGGGGTGGATGAGCAGCGAGCCCAGCTCCGCCTCGCGGCGGAACAGGCCGAGGAACTCCTCGTTGTCCGCGTACGCCGGGAGGATGCGTTTGATGGCCACCTGCTTCTCGAAGCCGCCTTCGGGGCTGTAGGTGGCGCGGAACACCTCGGCCATACCGCCCACGCCGAGGCGCTCGTGGAGGAAGTACTTCCCCATCACGTCCTTCTCACGGATGGCGCGCAGCGCGTCCTCGGCCTTCTTCACGATGACGCTGGCCAGCGTCGCCGCCAGCGGCCCGTAGCAGAAGAGGAACACGCAGCGCATCAGCACCATGGGGAACGTCAGGGTGCTCAGGGACTCGGGCGGGAGCCGGGGCTGGGCCACCAGCAGGTACAGGCCCATGTACTCCAGCGCCGCGAGCGCCGCCGCCGCGTACGCCAGCTTCTTGCCCGCCCGGAGCGCGCACACCACGATGAGCGCGCCCCAGGCCACCAGGGGGGGCGTGGTGAGCGCATACACCGCGCCCTGGGAGTACACGTCCATGATGAACACCGCCGCCGGGATGGACACGGTGATGGCGCTGTCCATCCACTGCATCGCGGGGTGGAAGCCGCCCCGTCGCAGCTCCCGCAGCATGAGCGTGTAGTAGATGCTCAGTCCGCCCGTCAGCCCCGCGATGGCCACCGAGAGCCGCCAGCCAATCACCCCGGCGAGCAGCAGCGCGGCCGTACAGCTCAGCAGGTTCATCCCGCGCATGAAGCGCGCGATGGACATCTCGCGCGGGACGACGTCCTGATCCAGGTAGTCCTGCAGCAGGCGGGCGGAGTGCGGCACTGGGGGGGCAGCGGCTTCCATGGAAGGCCAGTCTATCCGACTTCCTGGGCCGGCATCGACGCCCCCCCCAGGAGGGACCCCCCTCCCCTAGCCGAACGTCATGTTCATCAGCTTCACGATGGGCTCGTCCCCATAGAAGTCGATGATGTTCACCGAGGCGTACCCCTGCTCCATCCGGAACAGGTTGGCGTTCGGCATGCCCAGCGCCTCGGCCAGCAGCGTCCGGTTCACCCCGCCGTGCGATACCAGCACGAACGTTTCGCCCGCGTGCCGCGTCCGCAGCACCCGGCCCGCCGACAGCACCCGCTCGCGCATCTCCGGGTAGCTCTCCCCCTCCGGGAAACGCACCCGCGTCGGATGCGCCATCCACTCGGCGTACACCTCCGGGTAGCGCTGCTCCGCCTCCTCGTAGCTGAGCCCCTCGAAGAGACCGAAGTCGATCTCCCGGAACGCCGCCTCCGTGTCCACCGCCATCCCCTTCAACTCCGCCAGGGGAGCCGCGCTCTCCATCGCCCGCTGGCGGGGGCTCGTGTAGATGCGCAGCAGGGGCGCCTCGGCCAGGAAACGCGCGGCGCGCTCGGCCTGCAACCGGCCCGCGGAGGACAACCCCACGTCCAGCCGCCCGTAGCACCGGCCCCGCATCTCCTCCACGGGCTGCCCGTGCCGCACCAGCACCATGCGCGTCACACCCTTCGGAAGCCGCCAATCCATCACGCCTCCTCCAGTCCGAGCAGCCCCACGAACACCCACGTTTCACTGACTTCCGTGTTCGCTCCCATCGTGTCTCCCGTTCATCCCCCCATCCTTTGCATGCACCAGGCGCACCCAGCCAGCGCGCCTCTTGCCACGTTTTCAGGCGGATGGCACCAGCCCTCGGCGTCAGGGGGCTGAACCTACCCGGGCCGACACGTGCGCCCAGGCGGCATTGGCCCCCCGGACCACGGCCATCATCGCCGAGTCCACCCCCGTCCAGGGCACCAGCCGCCCCGCCACCAGCCCCAGCGCGAACGTCAGCACCAGCATCCGGCTCCCCCACCCACGCCGCCCCCTGGCCCGCGGCGCCGGGCCCTCTGCCGCCCGGGCCTGCTTCAGCGCGACGCCCTCCTCGTCCAGCACGAGCACCCGGACCTTGATGCCGCCGGAGATCAGCGCCTCCACCAGGGTCTCCAGGAAGCGCTCGTAGTGCTCCGGCGAGAGGTCCAGCTCCATGCCATGGTGGGACGCGTAGCGAAGGGCCACCGACTCGTAGCACCGCAGGTGCGCCTCCTCCTTCGCGGTGTCCACCCAGCCGCAGACGATCGAGGGCGCCGGCCCCTCCCGCGCGACGAGCGAGATGGACTGCCGCGCCAGCAGCCCTCCCGCCGTGCTGGGGCCCTCGGGCTCGTCCACCCG
This sequence comes from Archangium gephyra, assembly GCF_049060025.1. Lineage (GTDB taxonomy): Bacteria > Myxococcota > Myxococcia > Myxococcales > Myxococcaceae > Archangium > Archangium gephyra_A. The sequence continues at coordinate 8,227,994 of NZ_JBMEQQ010000002.1, read as the reverse complement.
GAGGACCCGGTAGGGCGAGCGCCCGAAGAACCGCCGGGAGAACGTGTCCCGCAGCAGGTCCGCGATGAGGACGGCCCGCGTCGAGAACGCCGTGCGCAGGGGCTCCGGCTCCTCGTCGAGCGGTGCGATCAGCTTGCCCGTCGTGTCCTCATCGGGCACGCGCGGCGCCGTGCGCGTGGCCCCCGTCAGCTCCAGATCCGGGTAGTGCCAGGAGACGTCCCCCGTCTCCTCCAGGGCGGAGAAGTCGAGCTTCCGCTCTCGCCCGAGGTTCAGCTTCCTGTCCGCCATGCGTTGCTCCCTTCCAGGCCCTGGAGTCCGGGCGTGGCACCATAAAAGGGAAGGCGTACCTTTGGATACCCACCGGAGGTCCATCCGTTATAGCGGATACACTGCTTGACAAACGGAGGGGCCGCGGGCACTTTGTGAATCGTCCATGTCCGCCCTTCGACCCCTGCACATGAAGGTGTGTTGCCGCCGGTCCACGGGGGTGGGCGCTCGCCCGCCGGAAGCCTGAAGGCTGACGGCCGCGATCTCTTGGAGAGCCCACCACCCCGCGGGGGACGGTGGGCTTTCGAGTTTCATGGGTCGCCGCCCTCGCCTGCACCGAGGTATTTCGATGAAGTCGCCGTCCACCCGCAAGCTCACCGCCGCGCTGCTCTCGCTGCTGCTGTCCGCCGTGCCCGCGCTGGGGGGCTGCGCGAAGCCGGGGGCCGCGCAGGGCGAGCCCATCACCCTGCTCAACGTGTCGTATGACCCCACGCGCGAGCTCTACACGGAGCTCAACGCCGCCTTCGCGAAGCAGTGGGAGGCGAAGCAGGGGACGAAGGTCGTCATCAAGCAGTCCCACGGCGGCTCGGGCAAGCAGGCGCGCGCCGTCATCGACGGGCTGGACGCGGACGTGGTGACGCTGGCGCTCGCGTACGACATCGACATGCTCCACGAGAAGGGCCAGCTCATCCCCCAGGGCTGGCAGGCGCGGCTGCCGGACAACAGCTCGCCGTACACGTCCACCATCGTCTTCGTGGTGCGCAAGGGCAACCCCAAGGCCATCCGGGACTGGGAGGATCTGCTGCGCGAGGGCGTGTCCGTCATCACCCCCAACCCGAAGACGTCCGGCGGGGCGCGCTGGAACTACCTGGCCGCCTGGGGCTACGCGCTGCGCAAGGCGGGCGGTGACGAGGCGAAGGCGCGCGAGTTCATCTCCGCCCTCTTCAAGAACGTGCCGGTGCTGGACTCGGGGGCGCGCGGCGCCACCACCACCTTCGCCGAGCGCGGACTGGGTGACGTGCTCATCGCCTGGGAGAACGAGGCGTTCCTGCTCACCGAGGAGGTGGGCAAGGACAAGTTCGAGATCATCCTCCCCTCGGTGAGCATCCTCGCCGAGCCGCCGGTGGCGCTGGTGGACCGCAACGTGGACCGCAAGGGCACGCGCGCCGCGGCCGAGGCCTGGCTGCAATTCCTCTACTCGGAGGAGGGCCAGGAGCTCGCCGCGAAGCACCACTTCCGGCCCCGCTCGCGGACGGTGGCCGGGAAGCACGCCAGCCGCTTCCCCGCGGTGAGCCTCTTCACCCTCGACGAGGTGTCCGGCGGCTGGAAGCAGGCGCAGAAGAAGCACTTCGACGACGGCGGGGCCTTCGACCAGCTCTACCTCCCGCAGGCGAAGTAGGCCGGAGCCACGCACGCCATGCACAGCAGCGCACGACGCCGCGTCCTGCCGGGCTTCGGGCTGACCCTGGGGCTCAGTTGGTTCTACCTGGGCCTCATCGTCCTCCTCCCGCTGTCCGGACTCTTCCTCAAGACGTTCACCCTCTCCTGGGCGCAGTTCTTCGAGACGGTGGCCTCACCCCGCGTGCTGGCCGCGTACCGGCTCAGCTTCGGGGCGGCCTTCCTCGCCGCGCTGCTCAACGCCGTCTTCGGCCTGCTGGTGGCGTGGGTGCTGGTGCGCTACCGCTTCCCGGGCAAGGCGCTCGTGGACGCATTGGTGGACCTGCCCTTCGCCCTGCCCACCGCCGTGGCCGGGCTGACGCTCACCACGCTCTACTCGCGCAATGGCTGGTACGGGCAGCACCTGGAGGCTCTCGGCTTCCAGGTGGCCTTCACGCCCGTGGGCATCGTCATCGCGCTCACCTTCATCGGGCTGCCCTTCGTGGTGCGCACCGTGCAGCCGGTGCTGGAGGACATCGACGCCGACGTGGAGGAGGCCGCCGCCACGCTCGGCGCCACGCCCTGGCAGGTGTTCACCCGCGTCCTCTTCCCCAGCGTGCTGCCCGCCCTGCTCAGCGGCTTCACCCTCTCCTTCGCCCGCGCCATCGGCGAGTACGGCTCCGTCGTCTTCATCTCCGGCAACATGCCCATGAAGACGGAGATCGCCCCGCTGCTCATCATCACCCGGCTCGAGCAGTACGACTACGCCGGTGCCACGGCCATCGCCGGGGTGATGCTCGCGGCCTCGTTCTCGCTGCTGCTCGCCGTCAACCTGCTGCAGCGCTGGACCCACCGCCGTTTCGAGGCCCGGCCCGGATAGAGACCGCCATGCACCCCACCCCGCACGCTCCGCGCCGCGACCGGCGCACCGTTTCAGGGTCCGCGCCCGTGCGCTGGCTGCTCATCGCCGTGGCGCTCGCCTTCCTCGGCGTCTTCCTCGTCGTGCCGCTGGTGGCCGTCTTCGCCTATGCCCTGCAGAAGGGCGTGGGCGCCTACTTCGCCGCCATCCTGGAGCCCGAGGCCTGGAGCGCCATCCGCCTCACACTGCTGGCCGCCGCCATCGCCGTGCCGCTCAACCTGGTCTTCGGGCTCGCCGCCGCGTGGCTCATCGCCCGCTTCCGCTTCCCCGGCCGGGACGTGCTCCTCACGCTCATCGATCTGCCCTTCAGCGTCTCGCCCGTCATCGCGGGGCTCGTCTTCGTGCTGCTCTTCGGCAGGCAGGGGTGGCTGGGCTCATGGCTGCTGGATCACGGCATCCACATCATCTTCGCCGTGCCGGGCATCGTGCTGGCCACCGTCTTCGTGACGTTCCCCTTCGTCGTGCGCGAGGTGCTGCCCGTCATGCAGGCCCAGGGGCACGAGGAGGAGGAGGCCGCCCTGTCGCTGGGCGCGAGCGGCTGGCGCACCTTCTTTCAAATCACCCTGCCCAAGGTGAAGTGGGGCGTGCTCTACGGCGTGCTGCTGTGCAACGCGCGGGCGATGGGCGAGTTCGGCGCCGTGTCCGTCGTCTCCGGGCACGTGCGCGGAGTCACGAACACCCTGCCGCTGCACGCGGAGATTCTCTACAACGAGTACAACCTCGCCGGTGCCTTCGCCGTGGCCTCGCTGCTCACGGTGCTCGCGCTGGTGACCCTGGCCGTCAAGAAGTACGTCGAGTGGAAGGCGGAGGCCCCATGAGCGTCATCGTCGAGCAACTCACCAAACGCTTCACCGCCGGGGGTACGCCCGCCGTCTCGGACGTGTCCTTCCACGCCCCGTCCGCGGCCATCACCACCCTGCTCGGGCCCTCGGGCGCGGGCAAGTCCACCCTGCTGCGCCTCATCGCCGGGCTGGAGCTGCCGGACTCGGGCTCCGTGCGCATCGAGGGCGTGGACTGCACCCACCTGCCCGTGCAGAAGCGCGGCATCGGCGTCGTCTTCCAGAGCTACGCGCTCTTCAAGCACATGACGGTGCGCCAGAACATCGCCTTCGGGCTGGAGACGCGCCGGCTGCCCCGCTCGGACATCGAAGCGCGCGTGGACGAGATGCTGAAGCTCGTGCAGTTGGAGGAGCTGGGCAAGCGCTACCCCGGGCAGCTCTCCGGCGGACAGCGGCAGCGCGTGGCCTTCGCGCGGGCGCTCGCCATCCAACCCAAGCTGCTGCTGCTGGACGAGCCCTTCGGCGCGCTCGACAGCCGCGTGCGCATCGAGCTGCGCGAGTGGCTCCAGTCCCTGCACGAGCAGACGGGCGTCACCACCCTGCTCGTCACCCACGACCAGGAGGAGGCGCTCGAAATCTCCCAGCACGTGGTGGTGCTCTCCGATGGGCGCGTGGCCCAGGCCGGGCCGCCGGAGGAAATCTATGACCGGCCCGCCACGCCGTTCGTCGCCTCCTTCGTGGGGGGCACCAGCATCCTGCGCGGGCACGTCCACTCGGGCCGGGCCCGGGTGGGTACGCTCGTGGTGGCGGCCCCCCAGAGTGCCCGTGAGGGCGAGGCGGTCCAGGCCTTCGTCCGCCCGCATGACATCAAGCTCGCCAGGGCCGCGAACGGGGGCAACGAGCTGCACCACGAGCCGGGTCGAGCGGCTGAAGTCCGTGGGCGGTTACGTGAAGGTGCTGCTGAAGCTGCCCTCGGGAGAGACGGTCGCCGTCGAGGTCCCCCGCGCCGAGTTCGACGACCTGGGTGTCGTCGAGGGCGACCACGTCCACGCGGACGTGCGCATGGCCAAGGTGTTCCTCGGCGACTTCGCCATCTAACCCGGCCAGGCGCCGAGGACCTCCAGGGCCCGCCGGTAATAGGCATCCCGGTGGACCTTGCCGTTGTAGCCCCCGTTGATGATGCGGGTGATGTCGTCGAACCTGCCCGCGTCCGCGATCTCATTGAGACGGCGGCTCTTCCAGAACCAGCCCGCCACGCGGAAGCCCACTTCGCGGGTCGCGGCCTGCTGGGGGTTTCCCTCCAGGTCGAGGCCCAGCGCCTGCCCGGCGAGCTGGTAGTTCTTGCGGCCGGTGAGCTGGATGGGGCCCCGGCCCTTGTAGCGCACGCCATCGCCCGGCTGCGTGTTGCCCAGATCGCGGCGGCGCTCGTAGGCCTCACCGGAGGCGAGCTCCTCGAAGTAGCGGAACTCGCCGCTCTCGTGCGCCAACTGGGCCAGGAAGGCCGCCTGGCGCCGCGGGGTGTTGATCTCCACCTCGGCCATCGCCGCGTTGAGGAAGGGCAGGTACGGCTCCGCCTCCTTGACGCGCGGCATGATGGCGCGGAGCTGGGCCACCGACACCCCGCCCGTGCCCTCCGCCACCGGGGCTGGCACCGGTGGAGTGGCCTGGCCCGTGCGCCGCTCGAGTGCCTCGCGCGTGCGCGGGCCGTAGACGCCATCGGGGGACATCCTCTCGGCGGATTGGAAGGCCTTGAGGGCAGCCTCCGTCTTGGGCCCGAAGAGGCCCTCCGCCCCTTGCAGCTCCTGGGGAGACAGGTGCCCGAGCCGCACCAATATCTGCTGCAACACCGTCACCGCGGCGCTTCGTTCGCCGCGCCGCAAGCTCTCGCGCGGTACGGAGATCCGCTCCGTCGTCATCGCTCTCTGCCTTTGAATGGGGAGTTCGCGCGTGAAGACGGTGCAGCGCCGCGATTGTGAATGCGGCTCGCGGTCACTTGACCTCGGCCGACCTCAAGGGAACGTGATGCCGCGCACGGTGAGGGGGCGCGCGCCGCCCGCCTCGCCCAACTTCAGGAGGAAGGCGCCCCGCGACTGCTCCACCGTGGCCTCCGCCTCCACCACGAGCCGCGCCTGCTCTCCCGGCCCGAGGGGCCCGGACTGCCACACCCGCACCACCCGCAGCCGCACGCCGTCCGTGCTCACCAGCTCCGCCGCCTCCAGGCCCTGCGCCGTCCAGGGCAGTGCACCCTTGTTCTCCACGTCCAGCTCCACCGCCACGAGGCCCCGCATCTCGGCCCGGTAGCTGTGTGCTCCGCTTATCTGGAGCGTCCCGCCAGGGCGGTGGGTGATGTCTTTCTTGATGTCCCGCCCCAAGACGCCCATGCCCTGCCCCACCAGCCCGGCGGCGAGCACGTCCGTGAGGCCCGTGGGGCGCGGCCCCTCCGGGCGGGCGCGCGCCCGGGCCAGCTCGTCCTCGCACCGCTCGGCCCGCTCCCGCTGCTGCCCGGTCTCCTGCCAATGGGACTCGCACGAGCGCGCGTGGCGGAACACCCGCACGTGGTGCTCGGCCCGGGTGGCGTGCGGCACCAGCCGGAAGGTGACGCTGCCGGGTACCTGGGCGTCCGCGAAGCGCACCGTCAGCGTCAGCTTCCCGTCCTCGGGCAGCGCGTTGTCTGGCAGCAGTGTCACCATGCCCAGCTCCGCGTTCACCGCCACCCCCACCCGGCCTCCCTCCACCGAGACGCCCTCCGGGTGCAGGGGCGCGTCGGCGAACACCAGCGTGGTGGGCTGGCCGGGGCTGATGCGCACCGGGGGCCGCGCCCCGGCGTTCTCCGCCACCAGCTCCAGGTAGCGCGCGCCCGAGGTGTCCCAGGCCTCGGAGCGGGGCGTGGCGGGCGTGGGCGTGAGCAGCGCGAGCAGCAGGGGGGCGGTGAGCAGGGTGCACATGGGGACAACCTCCAGAGTGGCCCAGCCTGGCAGGGCCTCCGAAGTCATACCCTACCGTTTCTCCCGGCTCTCGTACCGCCAGGCCTCGCCGAAGCGCTCCACCGGGAAGATCCAGCCGCCGTTATATGTCCGGGCGGTGTCCTGGCCACTGCCCGGCTCCTTCTCCCAGCCCCAGTGCGGCCCGGACATGACCTCCAGGCACACCGGATAGGACTTGCCCTCGGGCGTGTGCGCCTGGGTGAAGCGGCCCTGCACCCGCTCGCCGAAGACCCGCTCGCCGGAGAACAGCGTGCCTCGTGGCAACTTGCCCCAGTAGTCGGCCCCCGTCAGCCGCAACGTCACCGGGCCCGGGCGTACGGTGATGATCAGGTCGGCACCTCGAATGTGCACCATGGCCCGGGAGCCGCCGTAGAGCAGGCCCAGCTCCTCCATGGCCTGCCGCGCACCGGGGGGGCACTCGGCGGGAGGAGGCAGCGGGGACGGAGGCAGCACCTGAGCGGTGGTGGCGGGGCTGGGACACCCGCTGGCCAGGGCGCAGCCGAGCACGGCCGCGCCCACCTTCTTCGAGGCCGTGGAGCCCTTCTGCTTCGGCGGGTGCGGGACAGGGGGGGCTTTGGCTGGAGTCTTCACGCGCGTCTCTTGTTGGAGCGTCGCACGGGCGACGGGCGCGGAGGTTGCCGCCGCTTCGGGCGCCGCGCCGCCGTCACCTTCTGGCCGCTTCCACGGGGAAGCCACTTCCTGGCCACCCGGCTCCAGGGTGATAGGAAAGAACTCCAGCGGTAGGCTGGCGTGGGGTGTCCGCGGCGGTGGGTTGGCGCGCACGGAGGCGTCCGGCGAGGGCCGCACGGCGAGACACACGCCAAGGCCCAGCACCAGCACGGCCCCCGCGGCTCGCGGCACCCGGCGTGGGCGTGTGGTGGGCGGCGCGGCCTCGTGCCCGGGTGGAGCCGGTGGTGTCTCCGCTGGGGCCTCGGCCTCCCGGGTTGCCTCTTCGACGGGCAGCGCGGACCGCCGTGAGGCCACCTGGGACATGCCCGCCTCGGCTGTCGTCACCTCGGGCCCCACCTCCGGCGGCTCCCACGAGACCAGGGTGGACACCTCCTCGGGCGCACGCGGCCGGCCACGCACCGGCCCCCGGGGGTAGGTGGCCAGCCGCGCATAGAGGGCCAGCAGGTCCGCCCCCTGCCACATGTCACGCTCGAGCACGGTGGTGGCGTGGTGCGGCCCCCACGCCTCGCACAGCGGCACCCGCCACGTCTCGTCCGCCTGCCGCAGTGCCTGCGTGAGGGCGGCGTCCACCGCGAGCGCGTCCGCGTACCCCTCCCCGGGCTGCTTGCGCAGCATGCGCCAGCACACCTCGCCCAACGCCCGCGGCACCCGGGGGTTGTACTCGTGCGGCACCGGCGGCTCCTGGCGCAGGATGGCGTGCACCAGCTCGCCCTCGCTGCCCAGGAAGGGCAGCCGGCCCGTGAGCACCAGGTAGAGCTCCACCCCGAGCGCCCACACGTCATCGCCCGGGCAGGCGCGCGACGCCTCCTCGCCGCGCCAGGAGCGCCACACCCGGGGGCTGAGGTAGGGCCGGGTGCCGGGGGGAAGGGCCCCCGTCACCGGTGGGGCCCCCTCGTAGGTGGCCACCCCGAAGTCCACCAGCACCAGCCGCTGCTCGCCGTACACCAGCAGGTTGGCGCCCTTCACGTCTCGGTGGACGACTCCGGCCGCGTGCACCACCGAGAGCTGGCGCGCGCCCTGGGCGAAGAGGGGCGCCACCTGGAGGGCACAGGGGTTGTTGACGCGCGTCCACACGTCCAGCGGCAGCCCGCGCACCAGGGGCATGACGAGGAAGAGGTAGAGCGGCGCGTGCTCGGGCCACACGCCCTCGTCCACCAGGGGCAGGCCGCCCGCGTGGCTGAGCTTCACCATGACGTCGCGCTCGCGCCACCCCCAGGGCGCCGAGCGCGGCAGGAAGAGGAACTTCACCGCGTACTGCTGTCCCCCGCGCGTGGCGCGGAACACCGTGCCCTGGCCCCCGGTGCCCAGCCTCGCCTCCAGCCGGTAGCCGGCCACTTCCAGCCCCGGCCCCGGCCGCCACTGCGCCAACTCGTGCGCAGGAGGCTCCACCATCTCCCCTGGCCGCCGCTGCTGCCCGCCACCGCTGTCCGTCCCGGCCTCGCTCATGCGCACCACCTCCGAGGTGGGCCAGCCTACATGACGGCGGAAGGCGTGCGAGCGCACATGCCACAGGAGAGGTCAGGCCCCCGTCCACGTCGTGGATGCGCTCCTGCCGAGTGCCTGGATCTGGCCGGCTCGGGCCAACTCCTCCCGGCATCCTCCATGACCGCCTCCACCCTGGCGTCCGGCTCCGGAATGGAAGAAGGTATGCCGTCAAACGAAGGCATGGCTCCTCCCCTGGTGGGAGCGCGCGCGCCCGAGCCCACCCAGACTCGCCGACAACGCATTTTCCGGGCCGGTAAGGCCGGCATGGACTACCTGTCCTGGATGGAGCACGCGACAGGAAGGTAGAATTTAGGGGACACTGTAGAAATGAAGCCCATTGATGAGGCCTCGGAGCCGTCCACCTCGGACAAGTCCAAAGGCCCCCCACTTGGTGAAGTGTTGGAATTCATGCGCCTGCTGTGGGCGGTGGATCACGGCCTGCAGTCCACCTCGAAGCGCATGGAGGCCACGCTCGGGCTGACCGGTCCCCAGCGGCTGGTGCTCCGGCTCGTGGGCCGCTTCCCCGGCATCACCGCGGGACGGCTCGCGCAGATCATGCACGTGCACCCCAGCACGCTGACGGGTGTGCTCAAGCGGATGGAGAAGCGCGGCCTGCTCGAGCGCAGGTCGGATCCGCTCGACGGGCGCAAGGCGCTCTTCTCCCTCACCGAGACGGGCCGCGCACTGGACGTGCCCTCCGAGGGCACCGTGGAGAACGCCGTGCAGCGCGCCATCTCCCGCATGCCCCGCCCCCGGCTGACGAGCGCCCAGGAGGTGCTGATGGCGCTCGCCCAGGAGCTGGGCGCCGGAGAGCCCCAGCCGGACAACCCCAACGGCCCCGCCGCCAGCAAGGACGACGAGCAGGTGCCGGTGGCGGAAGGTGGTGCGGCGGCGTCGAAGAGCGCCAGCCGCTGAACCTCCTCGCCTCCTGGTCAGCCGTCAAGCTTCCACCGGCGGACACCCGGGACCGGAAGCAATCCCCCTGGAAGCCGGGGGGACGCGCCGCGCGCTCGGGCCTGCTACAGAATTGGGAAATAGGCGGCCCGGCCATGGGTTGCCACGCGACCCGAGCGGACCTCACAGCGTGAACCTCGAATCCCCGCAGACCCCAGGCACGGAGCACCCGCCTCCGCCTCCCCCGCAGCCACCCGCTCTGCCGCCCGAGCCCGGAGCGGAGCCGCGCTCGCCGGGCGTGGAGCGCCTGCTCGCCGCGGTACGGGCCCGCCAGCGCCGCCAGCTCTGGTTGCAGGGCGCCTTGCTGGGCACCGCCACCCTGCTCCTCCTCGCCGTGGCGGGCGGTTTCCTGGCGCTCGCCGCCCCGGCCGCCGGCCGGTGGATGATGATGCTCTCCCCGGTGGCGGGCGCGCTCGTGGCGTGTGCCTTCGGGGTGTGGCTCTCCCTGCGCACCGTGGGCGATGACCAGCGCACCGCGCGCCTCATCGGCGAGCGCCAGCCCCAGCTCTCCCTGGACGTGCTCGCCGCGGTGGAGCTGGCGCGCGAGCGCGGCCCCCAGCCCCAGCACTCGTCGGAGCTCGCCCAGGCCTTCCTGCGGCAGATGGACCTGCGCGCCGACGAAGTGGACCCGGGCACGGTGGTGGACGCCACCCGCCTCAAGCACACGGGCCTCGCGGTGGGCGGCGTGGCGCTCGTGCTGATGGTGGTGCTGGGCCTGGCCGGCTCGTCCTGGCGCGCCGGGTTGGCCAAGGCGCTCGAGTCCGCGCGGCAGATGACGAAGCCCGAGCAGCGCGAGCCCATCACCGGCGACATCGAGCTGACGTACCGCTACCCGGCCTATACGGGACTGGCCCCGCGCACCGTGCCGGGCACCAATGGGGAGATCAGCGCACCGGCCGGCACCGAGGTGCAGCTCAAGACGCGCTCGGACCGCGAGGTGGAGCGCGCGGAGCTCGTCGTCAATGGCGAGACGCTCCCGCTCACCGTCAACGGCAAGCGCGAGCTCACCGGCACCTTCGTGACGAAGAAGAGCGGCAACTACCACTTCGTCTTCTACGCCGCGGGCCGCAAGGCCATCGCCACCGGCCCGGACATCCCGCTCAACGTGGAGGCGGACGCCCCGCCCCAGGTGAGCCTGCTCACGCCCGCGGCGGAAATCGAGATCGACCCGGGCCAGAAGGTGACGCTGAAGTACGAGGCCACGGACGACTACGGCCTCAACGGGCTGGCGCTCGTCTTCCGCACGCCGGGCGCGAAGGAGGAGACGCGCATTCCCCTGCCCCGCGAGGATGGCCGGCGCGACAAGGGCACCTATACGTGGGACCTGGGCTCGCTGAAGGTGGAGGCGGGAGACCGCATCTCCTACTACGTGGAGGCGAGGGACAACGACACGGTGGAGGGCCCCAAGCGGGGCGTGAGCCGCACGCAGGTGCTGCGCGTCTACAGCGCCGCCGAGCACCGCCGCGCCGCCCTGCAGAAGGCCGAGGCGCTCTGGGACCGCATGGTGGATCACCTGGCGGACCGGATGGAGGGCCCGGACCGGGACAAGACGAAGGACACGCAGAAGGTGACGGCGGCGCAGACGGTGGACACCAATGGCCTGACGCTGGTGGCGGACATGCGCGCGCTCGCCCAGGAGCTGAACCGCGAGCGGGACAACCCCGCCGAGCTCGTCGCCGCGCTCGTCAACGTGGCGCAGACGCTGGGCCAGAAGGTGCGCGCCACGGCGGACCTGCGGCGCATCTACCTGCGCACGCAGCACCGCCGGGTGGGCGATGACTTCGGCACCGGCGCCCGCCTGGGCGTGCTGGTGGAGGAGGAGATCGCCGAGCTGGAGAAGGACATCCTCTACCTGGAGTCGCTGCTGGACCGGCAGAAGCTGGAGGCCTTGCAGGAGCTGGCCAAACAGCTCGCCTCCGAGCGGCGCGAGCTCGCCAACCTCATCGAGCAGTACAAGCAGAACCCGGACGAGCAGGTGCGCGAGCAGGTGATGCAGCAGATTCAGGAGGTGCGCAAGCGCATCGACGAGCTGATGCAGCGCATGGCGGAGATGCGCCAGGGCATCCGGGACGAGCACCTCAACGCCGAGGCCCTTCAGGAGATGATGAAGGACCAGGACATGCAGAGCGCGCTCGACGAGGTGGAGCGGCTCATGCGCGAGGGCAAGACGGACGAGGCGCTCGCGAAGCTGCAGGAGCTGTCCATGCAGATGGACGAGATGCTCAACGGCCTGAACGAGGCGCAGGACGAGTTCGGCAACGAGCAGTACCCGGAGCTGGCGCAGAAGTTCGGCGAGTTCATGGGCGAGCTGCAGAAGACGGCGCAGGAGCAGCAGCGCGTGGCGGACGCCACCAAGGCGCTGCGCGACCAGGCGCGGCAGCAGAACAAGGACCGGCTGGCCGACAAGGGCCGGGCGATGAAGGACGAGCTGCAGCGGCAGATCGAACAGGTGCAGAAGCACTATGAGGAGCTGCGGCCCGACGAGCTCAACAGCCGGGCGTCACGTCCGCTGGAGGAGGCGCAGGCGGAGCTGGAGAACGCGAAGAACGCGCTGAAGGTGGACGACTTCGACCTGGCGGCGGAGGCGGCGCAGCGGGCCTCGGAGGCCTCGCAGCAGCTCGCCAGCTACGGCGAGCAGCAGCGCGCGCTGGACGAGCTGTACGGCAACCCGGACGAGGTGCGCCAGCAGTCGGCGGAGCTGGCCGAGCGGTTGGAGAAGGACGCGAAGTCGGTGGAGGACGTGAACCGCAAGCTGCAGTCGCTCTTCCCGCCGCCGGGCTCGCAGATGGGGCCGCAGGAGAAGCAGCAGTTGCAGCAGCTCGCGCAGGAGCAGCAGTCGCTGGAGCAGAAGGCGAGGGAGCTGCGGCAGCAGATGCAGGACATGGAGCAGATGGCGCCCATCTTCGGTCAGGAGGCGGGAGATCAGATGGATGAGATTGGCCGGCGGATGGGCGAGGCGGCGCAGCGGATGCAGGGCAAGGACGCGAACCGGGGCTACGGCGAGCAGCAGGCGGCGCTGGAGGGGCTGAAGCAATTCCAGCAGCAGATGAAGGAAAGCCAGCAGCGGGGCAAGGGCAAGGGGCGCGGGCTGCCGTTGCCGATGGGGATGGGGCGGCAGGAGGGCAACGGGAGGGATCCGCGCGAGAAGGTGGAGATTCCGGACGAGGAGGCCTACCAGGCGCCGAAGGAGTTCCGGAAGGATCTGCTGGACGCGATGAAGGAAGGGACGCCGGAGAAGTACCAGGACCAGGTGAAGCGCTACTACGAGGAGCTGGTCAAGTGATGAACCGGGTTGCGAGCACCCTCTCCCTCGTCCTGTCCCTGTTCCTCGTCACGAGCGCCCAGGCCCAGGACGCGCAGAAGGCGGAGGCGAAGGAGCGGCTGCGGAAGGTGGAAGCGGCGCTGGATGCCTGGGACGTGCCGGCGGCGCGCCGGGAGCTGCAGGCGCTGGAGGGAATCGTCCCGCAGGACGTGGAGCCGCTCAAATACTTCCAGGGCCGGGTGGCCTTCGAGGAGGGCCGCTACGACGAGGCCATCGAGCTGTTGAAGGCGGCCAACATCGAGGACAAGCCGGGCAGCTACCTGCGCCTGGCCAAGGACACGCGCGCCATCGTGAAGGACTACGCGCGCGCGGAGAGCGAGCACTTCATCTTCTACTACCCGAAGGGGAAGGACGATGTGCTGGTGCCGTACGCGCTGGAGACGCTGGAGTCCATCCACCGCGCGCTCGCCGAGGACCTGGGGCACCGGCCGCCGGGCGGCAAGATTCGCGTCGAGGTGGTGAACAACGCGCGCGAGCTGTCGAAGGTGAGCACGCTCACCTACCAGCAGATCCAGACGACGGGCACCATCGCCATCTGCAAGTTCAACAAGCTGATGGTGACGAGCCCCAAGGCGGTGGCGCGGGGCTACGACTGGCAGGACACGCTGGCGCACGAGTACATCCATCTGGTGGTGAGCCAGATGAGCCACAACACGGTGCCCATCTGGCTGCACGAGGGACTGGCGAAGTTCCTGGAGTCGCGCTGGAGGGGCAAGCCGGGGCTGGCGATGACGCCCTCGACGCAGGCGCTGCTGGGGCGGCGGGTGAAGGAGGACAAGCTCATCCCCTTCGAGAAGATGCACCCGTCCATCGCGATGCTGCCCACGGCGGAGGACGCGGCCACGGCCTTCGCCGAGGTCTACTACGCCATCGACTACGTGTACGAGACGCAGGGCAACAAGGGCCTGCGGGAGATCATCCTCGGCCTGCGCGATGGGAAGCCGGACCGCAAGGCGGTGGAGGCGGCCACGGGGATGCCCTTCGCGCTGTTCGAGAAGAACTGGCTGGCGCACATCAAGAAGCAGCCCTTCCCCAAGGAGCTGCTGCCGCCCGAGAAGGTGGTGCTGAAGGAGAACGCGAAGGACCAGGACGAGAAGAAGAAGGGGCGGGAAATCTCCTTCGGGGACTTCGCGGAGGTGACGGAGGTGCCGGCGCGCAAGTTCGCGCACCTGGGCGAGCTGATGCGCGAGCGCAACCGCATCAAGGCGGCGGCGGAGGAGTACGCCAAGGCGCACAAGCTGGTGGGCGACAAGTACGAGTCCGTGTCCAACAAGTACGCGCTGGCGCTGCTGGAGCTGCGGCGGCTGGACGAGGCGGAGAAGGTGCTGCGCGGCTCGCTGCGCGTGCACCCGGGCTCGCCGAGCACCAGCGTGCACCTGGGCCGCATCCTGCTGTTCCGCCAGGACTACCCGAAGGCCAAACAGGCCTACCTGGAGGCGCTGGCGGCGGATCCGTTCAACCCGGAGATCCACATCGCGCTCATGCGCATCCACGGGGCGCTGGGGGAGACGGCGCTCGTCACGCGGACCCGGGCGGCGAGCGTGGTGCTCACCGGCCTGAATCCCGAGGACGTGGAGGAGGTGTCCCGCGAGTTCATGCGCGAGGACAAGGAGCTCGTCGAGACCGGGGACATGGGCACACCCGCCGGCAAGGACGCCGCGCCCGCGGCTCCCGCGAAGGACGGAGGCAAATAGCCAACGGGGGGACACGAAGCCGGTTCCTCCATGCGTGCGGGTCCTCTAGTGTCCCGCCGCATGACTGTCCGGCTCCCGATCTTCGTTCTCGTTGCCGCCGTGTCCCTGCTCGCGCCCTCCGCGTGGGCCAAACCCTACCGGGCCATGGTGACCCGCACCGCGGAGACGACGCGGAGCGGGAACATGGAGCTCGGCCTGCGCTACCAGGGCTTCTTCGCCCTCGAGTCCGAGCGCTCCCTGCCCTACCAGCAGCTCTCCCCGAGCATCCGCTGGGGCATCCTCGACAACCTGGAGGCCAACGTCTATTTCGAGCTCCTCGGGCTCGGCCTGCCCGGCGACAGCGACTTCCGGCTCGCCTTCGGTGACATCCCCCTCGGCCTGCAGTGGACGTTCCTGGAGACGCGCCCCTTCGCCCTCGCGGCCTACGCGCGCGTCACCTTCCCCACCGGGCCGGACGATCAGGACGCCATTCCCCCCAACCTGTCCGACGGCACGTGGGACTACGAGGGAACGCTCGTCGGCGAGCTGCGGGTGAGCAAGGACCTGCGCTTCATGATCAACACGAGCTACCTGCACCACGGAACGCGTGACCGCGGAGCCCTCGCGGACTTCGACGTGCCGGATGCCGTGCAGGTGGGCCTCGCGGGCACGTACAACCTCGACAACTTCACCCTGGTGGGCCTGGAAGTCATCGGCCGCATCTACTTCGAGCCCGCCATCACCCCGGTGTGGACGAACAACGCCAACCAGGTGGAGATCATCCCCGTGGTGCGCCGCGAGGTGTTCCCCGGCCTGGTGCTGGAAGCGGTCGCCGGCATCGCGGTGACGCCGGACCTCTCGAACATCTACCGCTTCCGCGCCCTGGTGGGCGGCACCTACGAGTTCGACCTCGCCTCGGGCCCGCGCCTGCCCCAGGACAAGGACGACAAGCCCGCGCCGAAGAAGAAGAAGCCCTCGACCCGGAAGCGCTGATTCAGGCCTCGGCGCCCACACCCACCACCAGCGAGCCGGGCTCGGGCGAGGCCGGCTGGGGGGCCCGGGGACGGCGGGCCTCCGGGACGTGCCGGGGACGCTCGCGCCAGTCGAAGCGGTCCTTGAGCTTGAGGAACTGGCTCTCGAAGTAGCGGTGGCTCAGCGTGGCGGCCACCACGCTCACCGCCAGCGTCAGCACGAAGTAGAGCGCCACGCTCTGCCCCGGCAGCGCCTTGCGCACCACGTTGAGGGCGAGCATGTGCAGCAGGTAGACGCCGTAGCTGACCGTGCCCACGTAGCGCACCCAGGCGTGGCCCAGCACCGGCGCCAGCGGATGCGCCTCGCGGATGCAGGTGGCCACCACCAGCGCCGTCATCACCAGGGAGATGAGCCAGGTGGGCGCCTCGTGCCACACCACGACACCGGCCATCAGCACCGCCATGAGCGGCACGCTCCACGCCTGGCCCAGCACCCGGGCCACCCAGGTGAAGCCCTTGGGCGAGTGCGTCAGGTGCGCGGCCAGGCACCCCATGCAGATGGACGCCGAGATGCTGGTGAGCACGCGCCCGCCGAGCTGGTTCGCGTCCAGGTACCCCGCGGACACGGCCCAGGGCGCGCCCACCGACACCACGAGCAGCCCGCCCATGAAGAGCACCGGCACCCAGGTGCGCCGCGACAGGGCCATCACCAGGGGCCACACCAGGTAGAACTGCTCCTCGGTGGCCAGCGACCAGGCGAAGTAGAAGATGACGCGCTTGTCCGAGGCCGGCGGGACGAACCAGTTGGACGTGTAGGTGAGGAAGGCCGGCAGGTTGGAGAAGAAGTCCCCGCGCACCACCGGATCCTTCTCGGAGAGGAACACCAGCGCCGCGTACAGGCCGAGCACCGCGTAGTAGAGCGGGAAGATGCGCAGCGAGCGCCGGGCGAAGAAGCCGCGCAGCGAGATGTGCCCCGCCTTGTCGCGCTCGCGCAGCAGCAGCGTGGTGATGAGGAAGCCGCTGATCGCGAAGAAGAGCGACACGCCCAGGTAGCCCCGGCCAATCAACCCCTGGTGACTCCCCGCTACGTGGTAGGCCACCACCGCCACGATGCTCAAGCACCGCAGTCCGTCCAGTCCGGCGAAGAAGCGGGCGTTCAGGAATTGGTTGTGGGCGTTTGGCATGGAGTTCCCGGTTTGTTGGGACTCCACGTTTATCAGCGATGAAGAATTCCGGAAGAAGGAAACTTCAGTTCCAGGTGCGAAATTTTAATTACCGTACACCCGGGTCCACAAAGCCCTTGCCATGTCGGACAGCATGCGACGCCGCCCCCCATCCGTTCGTTACGGCCCCCACCCGCGCAGCGGTGCGTCTCTGCCCAAGGCGATGAAGGGTGCCCAGTAGTGCGGGTGGGGCCTGGTGGCTCGCAGCGAGAGCATGGCCTCACGCAGGGCCGTGGCCCGGCCCCGTCCGGCCAGCAAGTTGCGGTAGTAGGCCTCCATCAGCTGAGCAGTGGTGTCGTCTTTCACCTGCCACAGGCTCATCACGACGGTCTCGGCGCCTGCCACCATGAAGGCACGCCGCAGCCCGTAGACCCCCTGGCCGAGCTTGACGTCGCCTCGTCCGGTGTCGCAGGCGGAGAGGACGACCAGCTGGGTGCCCCACAGGTCGAGACCGGCCAACTCCAGGGCTGTCACCAGCGTGCTGTCGGGTGGAGGCTGGGAGGGGCTGGAGCCGGAGGACGTCAGCGCGCGCGCCCCAGCCAGGAGCAGGCCGGAGCGCAGCAGGGGCTCCGGTGGGCGCGAAGCGCGAGGATCATCGCCCAGGGCGCCGAAGTGACCGACACCGCGGGAGTGGGGTGAAGCGGGTGCGTCATCCAAGAAGAAGCCGTGGGTGGCCAGATGAAGGATGCCGGGGGTAGACAGGTGGAGCAACCGCTCCTTGTTGGCCTCGGGGCCCAGGAAGAGCTGGGCTTGGGGAAACAGGCCCTGGATGGCCTCGGCCTCCAGGCGGGTGCCAGGCAGTGGGAGGGTGGACCAGGTCCGGTGCCCCGGCTCGCGCAGAGAGGAGAAGAAGCGCTCGACGGAGGCGGAGCGCCCGGCGGGAGCTGAAGCTTCCGCGCTGTAGAGCGCGGGAGCGGGGAGCGGGGAGCTGAAGTCCGGGTCGGCCAGGACGACGACGGAGGCCGCGGGGGCACTCTCCTGGGGGCGAGGCAGCAGCTCCTTGCCGGAGGTGAGGTAGGTGAAGTCGAAGGTATCGGCGAGGAATCGCTGGCCGTCGTGGAGTGCCGCGAAGGGCACCAGGGTCAGCTGGCCGTCGGGTGAGAGAAAGAGACGGTGGGCCTTTCCCAGCAGCGGGAGCAGGGGGCGGAAGGCGAGGGTGTAGAGCGCCTGGGCGTGGGTCTGGAAGGCGGCGTCCCGGTTGGCCAGTGCGGTGCGCAGGTGCGAGGCGGCGGAGGTGATGGGCTCGGCGGGGCCCAGGTCGAGGGCGCGCGTGGTGGCATCCGGGAAGAGCACCAGCGCCAGGTAGCGCAGCTGTGCCTTGGGGGTGCCGGGTCTGGGCAGGAGCGGGCGGTCCTCATAGGTGATGAACTCGACGAGAGCGCCCCCCTTGGGAAGGGCCTGGGCGACACGGTCGACGATGTCCGCGGGAGAGGGCAGTGCGGCCAGCGCGCGCAGGGGGGCGGAGCGTCTGGCGAGGTCGGCTTCGAGGACATCCCCCTGCTCGGCGAGCTCCTGGAGCCGTTGCTGGTAGGTGGCCGGTGGGAGCGAGCCCGGGCCTTCGAGCGAGAGTTGGGCCAGCTGGGTGCGGAGTCCGCGCAAGCGCTCGAAGGTGTCGTGCTCCTGGGCACCCAGGCTTCGGTAGACAGCGCGGGAGATATCGGCGGTTTCCTCGACCGAGCGGCCCTTGAGGAGCAGGGCCGCGCTCAAGGCCAGGCGTCTGACGCGGGCGTTGTCCGGGTGGGCGCGCAGCAGCGCATAGAGGCGCTCCTCGTCGGTGCGCAGGAACTGGAGGAAGCTGGCCAGGCGCGCCTCGGAGAAGTCGAGTGCCTCCTGGCGCAGGCGCTGCTCGGACACGGAGAAGGCGCGCGTGAACAGCGGAACGGCCGCCTCGAGGCGATGCTGGGCCAGCCGGAGTGAAGCGAGGCTGTTGAGCGATTGGGCGACGGAGGGATGGTTCTTGCCGAGCGCCGCTTCCAGGATGGAGCGCGCGCGCTGGTAGAGCGGCTCGGCCCGGCCGTACAGCCCCTGCATGGCGTAGAGGCCGGCGAGGCCGTTGAGCGATTGGGCGACGTCGGGATGATTCTTGCCGACAGCCCCCTCCGAGATGGCGAGCGCGCGCTGGTAGAGCGGCTCGGCCCGGCCGTACAGCCTCTGCTTCGCGTAGAGGTCGGCGAGGTTGCTGAGGGATTGGCCGACGAGGGGATGGCTCTTGCCAAGGGCCTCTTCCCGGATGGCCAGCGCACGCTGGTAGAGCGGCTCGGCCCGGCCATACCTCCCCTGCGCCGAGGAGATGACGGCGAGGTTGTTGAGCGAGATGGCCACGCTGGGGTGGTTCTTGCCGTGGGCGGCTTCCTTGATGGCGAGGGCACGATGGTAGAGCGGCTCGGCCCGGCCATACATTCCCTGCTCATGGTAGATGTTGGCGAGGGTGGAGAGCGCGCCGGCGACGTCGGGATGATGGGCACCGAGGGCGGTTTCCCGGATGGCGAGTGCGCGCTGGGAGAGCGGCTCGGCCCGGCCGTACATCCCCTGCTCCGAGTAGAGGACGGCGAGGTTGCTGAGCGAAGTGGCCACGAGGGGATGGTTCTCGCCGAGGGCCGCTTCCCGGATGGCGAGCGCGCGCTGGGAGAGCGGCCCGGCCCGGCCGTACATCCCCTGCTGGTCGTAGAGGATGGCGAGGTTGTTGAGCGAGGTGGCGACGAGGAGATGGTCCTTGCCGAGGGCCGCTTCCCGGATGGCGAGGGCGCGCTGGTGGAGTGACTCGGCCCGGCCGTACACGCCCTGCTCCACGTAGATGTTGGCGAGGTTGTTGAGGGATTGGGCGACGTCGGGATGGTTCTTGCCGAGCGCCTCTTCCCGAACGGCGAGCCCGCGCTGAAGCAGTGGCTCGGCCCGGTCCAGGTCCCCCTGAAGCCGGTGCAACCGGCCGATCAAGTCCAGACAACTGGCGACTTCCGGATGCGAGCCCCCGAGCACCGCTTCCCGCAGCGCGAGAGCATGTTCGCCCCGCGCTACGGCCTCGGCGTACCGGCCTGCTTCGTCGAGCTTTCTTGCCTCGTCATACGCCGTCCGCGCCTCCTGCAGCCGCGCGTCCGGTTGCGGCTCACCGGCCGCCGGTCCCGCTGCACAGCATAGGGCCACCACCGCGATCCACTCGAGAATCCGCCGCATGTCACCCCCGTGAACCCGAAGCGTGCCATTTCCGGGAAACGGTGAGTGGGTAAAACCGCCGAGGAGCGTCTCTTCCAGACGGGTTGGAGGCGAAAGGGAAGCTCGCCTGTCAAGCCATGCAGGCAGGCGCACGATGCGCGCGCTGGAGTCCACCCATGGCGCCGTCATATAGGGTCCGTTGACTCATCCCCCCTGCAGCTTCCTTCTCTGGAGAGACCCATGCTGACCACCCATGCCTATGCAGCCCAGAGCGCCAAGGCCCCGCTCGCGCCCTTCTCGCTGGAGCGCCGGGAGCCCGGCCCCCAGGACGTGCTCATCGACATCCTCTACTGCGGCGTGTGCCACTCGGACATCCACCAGGCGCGTGATGAGTGGGGCGGCGCCATCTTCCCGCTCGTGCCGGGCCACGAGATCGTCGGCCGGGTGTCCAAGGCCGGCAGCGCCGTCACCCGCTTCAAGACGGGTGACGCGGTCGGCGTGGGCTGCTTCGTGGACTCCTGCCGCGACTGTGCCTCCTGCCGCAAGGGCGAGGAGCAGTACTGCGACAAGGGCATGGTGGGCACCTACAGCGACCGCGAGCGCTACAAGGACGGCGCCCCCACCTACGGCGGCTACTCCACCCGCATCACGGTGGACGAGAACTACGTGCTGCGCATCCCGGACTCGATTCCCCTGGACCGCGCCGCGCCCCTGCTGTGCGCGGGCATCACCACCTACTCGCCGCTGCGCCACTACGGAGTGAAGGCGGGCGACAAGCTCGCCGTGGTGGGCCTCGGTGGCCTCGGCCACATGGGCGTGAAGCTGGCCAAGGCCATGGGCGCGGAGGTCACCGTCCTCAGCACCTCGCCCTCCAAGCGCGAGGACGCGCTGGCCCTGGGCGCGACGCACTTCGCCGCCACGTCCGACAAGACCACCTTCAAGACCCTCGCCGGCAGGTTCGACTTCATCCTCGACACCGTCTCCGCCCCCCACGACTACAACGCCTACCTCCACCTGTTGAAGGTGGACGGCACGATGATCCTCGTCGGCGCGCCGGAGGCCCCGGCCCCGCTGGCGGCCTTCCCGCTCATCCTGCGCCGGCGCAAGCTCGGCGGCTCGCTCATCGGCGGCATCCGCGAGACGCAGGAGATGCTCGACTTCTGCGCGAAGCACAACGTGGCCTCCGACATCGAGCTCATCCCCATCCAGAAGATCAACGAGGCCTACGAGCGCATGATCAAGGGCGATGTGCGCTACCGCTTCGTGATCGACACCGCCAGCCTGCGCTAAGCGCCAGGCGCGAGCACTCGGAGGGGGCCCGGCATGCCCGCCACACCGGGCCCTCCCGACACACTTCTTGCGTACGGAGCCTGACGGTGGCGCCAGTGCGCACCAGGGACCGCTCGCGGCTCGTGTACAGTGCGCGGCCATGCGCTCCGCACCACTTCCCACCGACCTGATCGGCCTCATCGGCAACACCCCCATGGTGAGGGTGACCCAGCTCGACACCGGCCCGTGTGAGCTCTACCTCAAGCTCGAGAGCCACAACCCGGGCGGCTCCATCAAGGACCGCATCGGCCTGTCGATGATTTCGGCCGCCGAGCAGGCCGGGCAGCTCGGACCCCACCAGAAGCACCTCGTCGAGGCCACCGCCGGCAACACCGGCCTGGGCCTCGCGCTCGTCGCCGCCCAGAAGGGCTACCGGCTCACCCTGGTGATTCCGGACAAGATGAGCCAGGAGAAGGTGCTCCACCTCAAGGCGCTCGGCGCCGAGGTGGTCATGACGCGCTCGGACGTGGAGAAGGGCCACCCCGACTACTACCAGGACATGGCCGAGCGCATCGCCCGGGAGCTGGGCGGCTTCTACGTCAACCAGTTCGCCAACCCCGCCAACCCCCTGGCCCATGAGACGGGCACGGGCCCGGAGATCGCCGCCCAGCTCGGCAACCGCCTGGATGCCCTGGTGTGCGGCGTCGGCTCCGGCGGCACCCTGGCCGGCCTCTCGCGCTACTTCGCCAAGGCCATCCCCGAGTGCGAGATGGTGCTCGCCGACCCCGAGGGCTCCGTGCTCACCGAGTACGTGCGGACGGGCAAGATGGGCAAGGCCGGCTCCTGGGTCGTCGAGGGCATTGGCGAGGACTTCATCCCGCCCGTCGCGGACCTCTCCCGGGTGAAGAAGGCCTACACCATCCCCGACAAGGAGAGCCTCGAGACGGCGCGCCTGCTGCTCAAGAAGGATGGCATCCTCGCGGGCTCGTCCTCCGGCACGCTCATCGCCGCGGCGCTGCGCTACTGCCGCGAGCAGACCACGCCCAAGCGCGTGTGCACCTTCGTCTGCGACAGCGGCAACAAGTACCTGTCGAAGATGTTCAACGACTTCTGGATGGCGGACCAGGGCTTCCTGCCGCGCCAGGCCCACGGCGATCTGCGCGACGTCATCACCCGCCGCTACGCGGAGCGGGCCGTCGTCACCCTGTCGCCCAACGACACGCTGCTCGTCGCTTATGGGCGGATGAAGCTCTACGAGGTCTCCCAGCTCCCGGTGCTCGAGGGCACCCAGGTGGTGGGGATGATCGACGAGTCGGACCTGCTGCTCGCGGCCATCGACGACGAGACGCGCCTGCGCCTGCCGGTGCGCGACATCATGACCACGCGCCTGCAGACCGTGGACGTGCGCACCCCGGTGCGCGAGCTGCTCCCCCTGCTCGACAAGGGCTTCGTGCCCATCGTCATGAATGGCGAGGAGTTCATCGGCCTCATCACCCGCATCGATCTGCTCAACCACCTGCGGCGCAAGCTGCGCTGAGCGGACCGGCGCTGTTCGGGCCGTACGCGGTCCCCCATACGCGGCGTAAACCCCGCCGGGAAGAGGCCCCGCTCCTGCTGGAGCGGGTGGTCCTCCCCCAGGCGTGGATGGTATGTGCCCCTCCCTTTTCTGGAGGAGATACCCCATGCGTACCCTGAGCATCGCCCTGCTGGCCCTGGCCGTGACCGGCTGCGAGACGACGTCTGGCACGGGCCGGAAGACCGCCGCCGAGCGCGCCGCCGAGATCGAGCGTTACCGCGAGCAGAAGGCCGCCGAGGAGGCGGCTCGCAAGCAGGCCATCGCCGAGGGCCGAGACCCGGACCAGGCCGCGGCGGCGGTCACGGCCGAGACGGCGCCCGCGACCCCGGAGACCCCGGCCACGCCCGAGACCCCGGCCACTCCGGCCACGCCCGCGACCCCGGCCGCCCCCGCCGCCGTGGCTCCCGCGGCCCCCGCGCTCCCGGTGGGGCCGAGAGCGGGCCTGTTCGGCCTCCGGGCCTCGCTGCTCGGCAGCAGCCTGGGCACGGGTGAGTCCGCGGGCAGCACCTCCACCGTGGGCCTGCGGTACTTCTTCACGGAGGCGGTGGCCGTCGACGCGGACGCCGGCTTCGTCTTCGCCTCGGTGGGGGAGACGTCCATCTCCGGCCTGGCGCTGGGCCTCGGGCTGAACGCCTATGGCGGCGCCTCGGGCAAGGCGCTCCGGCCCTTCTTCAGGCTGGAGGGCGCGATGAACCAGGTGGGCGCCGCGAACGCGAGCACCACCGTGGTGAGCCTCTCGGCCGGTGGCGGCCTGGAGTACTGGGTGGCGCCGCAGCTCTCGGTGAGCACCTCCCTGCTGCTGGGGCTGGCCACGGTGCCCAACGCGGACACCCTCGCCATCGGCACCGTCCGGCCCGGACTCGGCGTGACGCTGTATACCGAGTAAGGCGTGCCATACTGGCCGTCCCGCCATGCTCTCCCGGTCGCTCGCGAATGGAACCAGGACGTGGACTTCCCCCAACGGGGAGCTGCGTCTCTGGAAGCCCGCCCCCCACGTCCTCGTGTTGAGGTTCCGGGGGGCGTTGTTCGAGGCCGAGTTCTCCCGGACCGCGGTGGCGGTCATCAACGACTTCGCCGCCAGCAACCTGGGGAAGATGGACATCTTCCACGACTGGCAGGACATGGCGCTCTACACCACCGAGGCGCGGACGGAGCTGACGGAGCTGGGCCTGCGCCTCATGGCGCGGCTCAACTCGCTCAACGTCCTGTTCAGCTCGAACGTCGTCGAGATGGGCGTGACGATGGCCAGCATCACGTTGGGGGGCATCCGCATGTTCAACCAACGCGAGGCGTTCGAGCAGGCCATCCGCCAGGCCGTGGAGGCGCGGGGAGGCACGTACACCCCGCTGCCTCCGGAGTGACCTATCCGCGGCCGATGCCGAAGTAGGTGAAGCCCTCCTCCCGCGCGCACCGCGGGTCGAACACGTTGCGGCCGTCGAAGATGACCGGGCTCTTCATCAACGACTTGAGCCGCTGCATGTCCGGGTGGCGGAACTCGTTCCACTCCGTCACCAGGAAGAGCCCGTCGGCGCCCTCCGCCGCGTCGTAGCAGGTGGGGGCGTAGAGGACGCGGTCACCGAAGAGGCGGTGCGCCACCTCCGTCGCCACCGGATCATGGCACTGCACGCGCGCGCCCTTGCCCAGCAGCCCCTCGATGAGCTCCACCGAGGGGGCCTCGCGCATGTCGTCCGTCTTCGGCTTGAAGGCCAGGCCCCACACCGCGAAGGTGCGGTTGGACACGTCGCCGTAGTGCCTCAAGGCCTTGGAGAGCAGGCAGCGCTTCTGCCGCGCGTTGGTGTTCTCCACGGCGCGCAGCAGATCGAACTCCAGCCCCACGTCCCGGGCGGTGGCCATCAACGCCTTCACGTCCTTGGGGAAGCAGCTTCCGCCATAGCCGATGCCCGGGTGGAGGAACGAGTAGCCGATGCGCTTGTCCGAGCCCATGCCCTTGCGGACCATCTCCGCGTCCGCGCCCACGCGCTCGCACAGCGCGGCGACGTCGTTCATGAAGGAGATGCGCGTGGCAAGCATCGCGTTGGCCGCGTACTTCGTCAGCTCGGCCGAGCGCGGGTCCATGAAGAGGATGGGATTGCCCGTGCGCACGAAGGGCGCGTACAGCTCGCCCATGAGCTTGCGCGCCCGCTCCGAGTTGGTGCCGATGACGACCCGGTCCGGCTTGAGGAAGTCCTCCAGCGCCGCGCCCTCCTTGAGGAACTCGGGGTTGGAGACGACGTCGAACTCGTACTGGGTGTTGCGGGCCACGGCGGCGGCCACCAGATCCGCGGTGCCCACCGGCACGGTGCTCTTGTCCACGATGACGGTGTAGTGGCGCAGCGCCTTGCCCACCTGCTCGGCGGCGGTGAGGACGTACTGGAGGTCCGCGCGTCCCGTCTCGCCCTCGGGCGTGCCCACGGCGATGAACACCACCTGCGCGGGACCCACGGCGTCCTTCAGCTCATCGGTGAAGTGCAACCGCCGCGCGGCGATGTTGCGGTGGACCAGCTCCTCCAGGCCCGGCTCGTAGATGGGAATCCGCCCGCCGCGCAGGGCCTGGACCTTCTTCAGGTCCACGTCGATGCACGTGACGTCATGCCCCGATTCAGCGAAACAGGTGCCCGCCACCAACCCCACGTACCCCGTTCCAATGACCGCGATCTTCATGGGTCCCGCCTCTCGTCCTCAACGCCCGGGCGCCGCCGCCGCGCGGCAGGCGCGCCTCTGATGACCGTCTCGAAGCCCTACGGTTTCCGTCCCGGCTCACCGCCCGGGTGTACTGCTCCAGGGTCTCCGCGCGATGGGCCGCGGTGTGCTCGGCCAGGACCCGCTCGCGCGCCTTCATTCCCATGGCCTGGCGCTCCGTCTCCGAGACCTCCCGGAGGTAGCGCAGCGTCTCCTCGCCGGAGTGGGAGATGAGGATCTCCTTCCCCGGGACGAAGAGCGTGTCGAGCCCCGCCCAGTCATCGCTGATGATGGGCACGCCGCACGCGGCTGCCTCGAAGAGCCTCACGCTCGGCGAGTAGCCTGCCCGCACCATGTCCGCTCGGGTGACGTTCAGCGTGAAGCGCTGGGAGTTGTAGAAGGCCGGGTGCTCGGGAGGCGCCAGGTGCTCCACGCGCGACACGTTGGCGGGCCACTGGATGCTGGCCGGGTACTGGGGCCCTGCGACCACGAAGCGGCCGGAGGGCATGGCGCGCGCGGCCTCGAGCATCAACCGGTCCAACACCGGCTGCCGGTCATCGCTGTACGTGCCGAGGTACCCGAGGTCCCAGAGGGGCTGGCGCTGCTGCGGGGTGTAGAGCTCGGGATCGCAGCTGCAGTAGAGCGGCCGGGCCGCGGGCGAGCCGAGCTCGTGCTCGATGAACTGGAGCGTGGGCCCGCCGGTGAAGGACAGGTAGAGCTGGTAGCCCGGAACGAGCTCGGGCGAGAGGTACTCGAAGTCCTTGCGCGCCAGCTTGGCCAGCGTCACGGGCGTGTCGATGTCGTAGAAGGCCGGGACGCCGCGGGCGGTGCGCTGCACCCAGGCGCCCACCTCCACGCCCTGGGGAACGTAGGAGCCCACCACGACCAGGTCCGCGCGGCGCACCTCGCCCGAGAAGCGGTCGCGCAGGTCCTCCAGGCTCGCATACAGCTCGGTGCGGCCGTAGGGCGGGCGCGGCAGGTCCCGGTTGGAGGCGTACCAGGGCACGTCACGCTCGAGGAACAAGACATCATGCCCACGCCGCACGAGCTCGCGGACCAGGCCCCGGTAGGTGGTGGCGTGCCCGTTTCCCCAACTGGACGTGATGGACAACCCGAGAATGACGATCCGCATCCGCTCCGTCTCCGTCTCCATGAATCAAGCCACCCGCTCGCGAGTACCGCTCTTGGTGAAGCCGAGCACTTCCTCCACCTTCGACGCCCGATGCGCGTAGGTGTGCTCGGCCAGCACGCGCTTGAGCGCCGCCTGGCCGATGCGCCGCGCCTCGGGCTCGTTCAGCCTGGCCAGGTGCCCGGCGACCTCCTCGCCCGAGTGGGCCACGAGGATTTCACTGCCCGGCTCCAGGAAGAGCTCCACGCCCTTGAAGGCGTCGGTGATGATGCAGGCGCCCGCGCCCGCGGCCTCGAACACGCGCGTGGCCGGCGAGAAGCCGAAGCGGGCCATGCTGTCGCGGTTGATGTTGAGCACCGCCCGCGCCGAGCAGTTCAGCGCGTTGTGGTCCTGCGTGTAGACGTGGCCGAGGTACTTCACGTTGTTGGGCAGCGAGCGGTCCCCCCAGCCGCTGCCTCCGAGCAGGAAGCGCGACTGCGGCAGCAGCTCCGCGGCCTTGAGGAAGAAGGCCTCCACGCGCGCCTCGCGGTCCGGCAGCCGGTTGCCCAGGAAGGCCAGGTCGCCCGCGAACCGGGCGTCCGCCGCCACCGGGTGGTGGGTGCTCGGGTCCAGCGCGTTGTAGATGGGCACGCACTCCTTCGCGCCGAGCGCCCGGTACGCGGACACCACCGGCTCGCCACCGCCGTAGGTGAGGATGTGGTCGTAGCGGGGAATGAGGGCCCGGAAAGGGTCGTTCGGGTTCTGCTCCACGCGCTCGAGCGTGGCCGGCGCATCCACGTCCCAGAACACCACCTGGGTGCCGGGACGCTGCAGCTCCAGCACGCGGGCTTCCAGCAGCTCGTCGAACACGCCGACGCCACTGGCCTTCACCACCACGTCCGAGTCACTCGCCTCCTTCAGGCAGCGATCCAGCTCTTCGGTGCCCTGCGCGGAGTAGACGACCGAGCGCGCCCAGTCCGGGTCCGGCATGTCGCGGTGCTGCTGGCGTTCGTAGGCGTCCGGCTCGTAGAAGGTGACGCGGTGCCCGCGCTCGTGCAGCGCGCGGATGATGCCCCGGTAGTAGGTGGCCGCCCCATTCCAGTAGGCCGAGACCAGGCTGGAGCCGAAGAAGGCGATGCGAAGACCCTTGCTCATGCGATGACCCTTTCCTGCCCCATCGGGCTCAGTTCCGTCGTGCCAAGACCCAACTGCCGGCAGACGCGCAGCAGCTCGTCCACCCGGTGCGCGCACGTGTGGCGCGCGAGCACCGTGCGCCGCCCGTGCTCGGCCAGCTCACGCCGCAGACCCTCGTCGGAGAGCAGCGCGCGCAGGTGGCGCTGCATCTCCTGGCCATTATTCGCGACGAGGAAGTCCTGGCCCGGGGTGAAGAGCCCCTCGGCGTCCGACCACGGCGCCGTCACCAGGGGAATGCCGCAGGCGAGCGCCTCGAAAGGACGGATGGTGGGGATGCCGGGCAGCGCCTGGGTGTAGGGCCGGCGCGGCACGTGCACCGTCAGAAGGGCCTGGGCGAAGGCCACCGGCACGCGGTGGTTGGGCAGCCACCCGGCGTACTCGATGCCGGACTCGGCGAGGGCCGCCTTCGCGGTGTCCGGGTAGCGCACGCCATGGACGCGGGCCTTCAGGCCGAGCGCCTTCACGGGATCCAACAGGAACTCGTGGAGCTCCGCGGTGCGCTCCTCGTCGCCCCAGTTGCCCACCCAGACGAGCTTCCCGCTCGGGAGCCACGTGCGGCTGCGGGCGGAACACGCGCGCGTCGGCGGCCTCGTGCCACGTCCACGCCTGACGCGTCCACCCCGCGTCGAGGTAGATGCGCCGGATGACCTCACCGAAGGCGAGCACCCCGTCATAGTGGGTGAGCTCGTAGCGGGCCATCTCCTCCCGGGCGCTCACGCTCCGGTGGTGGGTGTCATGGAAGAGCAGCCGGAAGGTGCCGCCCGCCGCGCGCCGCTCGCCCAGACGCTTCACCAGCTCCGGGGCGCTCCACTCGTGGACGATGACGAGGTGGGCGCCCTCGAGCGCGCGATCCAGGTCCAGCGTGTCGAGCGCATAGCGCTCGGGGACCACGTGCGGGTAGAGGGTCCGCACCTCCTCCAGCGCCTCGCGCCCGAGCGGCTCGGCCAGGAGGTTCTGCATGCTCCAGGCATCCGCGGGCTCGAAGACGCGCACCTCGTGGCCCCGCAGGGAGAGCTCCGTCACCACACCGCGCAGGAAGTGCGCGTTGCCGTGGTTCCAGTCGGACAGAAGGGAGTGACAGAAGAAGACGATACGCATCGGCGGTTGGACTCCGGTCGTCAGGAAGCGTGGAGCGCGGCTTGGACCCGCGGCTCCGAGGGCCGTGCTCGCAGCGCGGCGTAGAGCTCGAGATAGGCCTCCGCCATGCGGCGGGGCGTGAAGGTGAGGGCACGCGCACGGGCCCGGGCGGCGAGGCGCTCGCGCTCGGCGGGCTCCGCCATCAGCTCCGTCAGCGTCCGGGCCAGGCCGTCCCCGTCGTCCGGGTGCACGAAGCGCGCGGCGTCGCCCCACACCTCGCGCAGGCTCGGAATGTCCCCGAGCACCAGCGCGCAGCCGGCGAGCGCGGCCTCCAATACGGACAGGCCGAAAGGTTCATACCGCGCGGGCAGCGCATAGAGGGCGGCCCGGGCCATCCAACCGGCCAGCTCCTCCGGGGTGAGCCGCCCGAGCGGTTGCACCTGGTGGGCCCGCGCGTCCGAGCCTCCTCCCGGGTGCTGCGTCTCCCCCGCCACCCGGACCGGGAACGGGAGCCGCGGAGCCACCGCGTCCAGCGCGGCGAGGTTCTTGGCCTCGTCCCACAACCGGCCCGCCGCGAGCACGAAGGGCTCCTTGGGACCGGGAAGGAAGGACTCCGCCCGCCTCGCGTTGGCAATGACAGACGTCGAGCGGAAGGGGCCGTAATGCCGCTCGGCGGCGGCGAGCATCGCCTCGCTGGGTGCCACCACCCGCGCCGCGGCGCGCAGCCCCCGCGCCACCTCCTGCTGATAGCGCGCGTAGCGCCCGGGAGCGGACTCTCCCTTCACGGCCTCCCACCACGAGAGGACGCACGAGTGCGCCACCATCAGCACCGGCGCCCGCCAGGGAAGCGCGCCGTGGCAATACCCATTGAGGTGGATGATGTCGGGAGCCAGCCGCGCCTCCAGCCCGAGGAGCCACTCCCCGGAGGCGCGCACGTCCTCCCACGGCTCATCCATCCACTCGAGCTGGTAGCTGCTCTCGTGGATGGTGAGTCCCGGAACCGCCCGCGCTTCCACCCACTGCGCGGGAGACAGCGGTGCACCCAGGGTCGCCAGCTCCACCCGCACGCCATCCTCGGCGAGTGCCTGGCAGAGCCTCGAGCGCATACGTCCACACGCCGCCCACCGTGTCGGCGGTCATCAAGACCCGCCGGACGGGCGGGGGCGTGCTCATCCCTGGGCTACGCGAAGGCTTCAAGCGCCTCTCCTGCCGTGGCGGGTTTGCTCGTGCGCTCCCCGGCCAGCTCCTCCAGCCACGTGTGCAGCCGGATCACCCCCTGCTCGACGCCCACCTGCGGCGCCCAGCCGGTGGCCTCCTGGAACTTCCGGGTGTCGGACACGTAGTAGCGCTGATCTCCCGTGCGCCAGTCCTCGAAACGGACCTCGGGCGCCCGTCCGGTGCGCTGGGCGATCAGCTCGAGCAACTCCAGCAGGCTCACGGTGCGCTCCGGGCCACCGCCGATGTTGAAGGCCTGTCCCCGGAGCTTGTCGATGTTCGCCTGCGCCAGGCGGAAGGCACGCACCAGATCCTCGATGAAGAGGATGTCGCGCACCTGCTTGCCATCCCCGTAGAGGGTGATGGGCTGGCCCTGGAGCGCGCGGATGAGGAAGTGCGCCACCCAGCCCTGATCCTCGGTGCCGAACTGCCGCGGGCCGTAGATGCAGCTCATCCGGAACACCGCGGTCCTCAGCCCGAAGGAGCGCCCATAGTCGAGCACGTACTGGTCCGCCGCGCCCTTGGAGCAGCCGTAGGGGCTCTCGAAGTCGAGCGGGCAGCGCTCGCTGATGCCGTGGGCACGTGTCGTCTCGTCCCGGGGCCCGTAGCGGCGGCCGTCCTGGACGAGCTCCAGCCCTGGCAGTCCACCGTAGACCTTGTTGGTCGAGGTGAAGAGGAGCGGAGCCGGCTCGTCCATGGCCCGCAGGGCCTCCAGGACGTTGAGCGTGCCGCGCGCGTTCACCTCGAAATCGTGCACCGGGCCCTCGAGGCTGGTGGTCACCGCCACCTGGGCCGCGAAGTGGAAGACCTCCTCGGCGTTGCGCACCGCCCGCCGCACCGCCTTCTCGTCCCGGATGTCCGCCACCTCGACGCCGAGCCGCTCGCCATGGCGCGACTTGAGCCAACGCAGGTTCCGCTCCACGCCGGCGCGCGACACGTTGTCGAACACCAGCACCCGGCGGCCCTCGCTCAGGTAGTGGTCCGCCACGTTGGAGCCGATGAACCCGGCGCCACCGAAGATGACCACCCGTTTCTCGTGACCGTTCTTCTGACCCGCGCGTGTCTTGCTCATACGGTCAGCCCTCGCGCCTCGAGCTCCGCCCTCGCCTCGGCCACCCTGTCCGTGGCCACCTGCCCCTCGAGCCAATGCGCCAGCTCGGCCAGTCCGGCCTGGAACTCCACCTGGGGCTCGTAACCCAATACCTTGCGGGCCTGGGTGATGTCGGCGAAGCAGTGGCGGATGTCGCCCATCCGGTACTTGCCCGTCACCGCCGGCCGGATGTGTGGCTTGCCCATCACTTCGCCGATGGCCTTGGCCACGTCGCGCACGGTGACCGCGCGCCCGCTGCCGATGTTGAGCACGTGCCCGGCCGCGTCCGGAACCTCGAGCGCCAGCCGGCAGCCGCGGGCCACGTCATGCACGTTGACGAAGTCGCGCTGCTGCATGCCGTCCTCGAAGATGAGCGGCGCGTTCCCGTTCATCAGCCGCGAGGCGAAGATGGCGAGCACCCCTGTATAGGGATTGGAGAGCGCCTGGCGCGGGCCGTACACGTTGAAGAAGCGCAGCGCCACCGTGGGGATGTTGTAGGCGCGGCCGGTGATGAGACACAGCCGCTCCTGGTCGTACTTCGACAGAGCATAGACAGACGAGAGCGCCGGGGACTTCGTCTCGGGCGTGGGCAGCGGCGCGAGCGCCTCGCCGTGCGTGCCCCGCAGCTCCCAGTCGCCGGACTGCAACTGCTCCAGGGTACGATCCGTGCCCGGCACCAGGCGGCCATCCGGCGTACGGAAGAGTCCCTCGCCGTAGACGCTCATGCTGGAGGCCACCACGAGCCGCTCCACCGGACGCTCGATGAGTGCTTCCATCAACACGGCGGTGCCCAGGTTGTTCACCGACGTGTAGTGCGCCACCTCGTACATGCTCTGGCCCACGCCCACGGCCGCGGCGAAGTGGTACACCGCATCCACGCCATCCAACGCGCGCCGCACCGCCTCGCGGTCGCGCACGTCACCGACGACGAGCTCCACTTCCGGGTTCAGATACGCCGGACGTGAGCGGCTCTCGCCGTGGACCTGCGGGAGCAGTGCATCCAATGCCCTGACGCGATACCCGTGAGCGATGAGCTCATCGGCGAGATGCGAACCGATGAAGCCCGCGCCTCCGGTGATGAGTACCTGCTTGCGCCTCATGTGCCCTCCCCACTACCGCGCGCCCCGTGTCCGTGCGCGTCCGCAGTTCAGAGTTCCAGGAACCAACCCGATGTGTGATGGCTCCTTCGTTCGTGGGAAGAGTAAGCACCGCGGCGTCGCGCGGTACCCCGCGTCCCTCGGAACCATCGCTCTGTCGCGAAGCCTTCAGGAGGCCTGAACCGCGGACGTAGCCCCGAGGGTACAGTCCGGATCGAAGCAGACACTTCCAACGTCCGCCGTTGGCTGCTCCATCCTACTTTCCACGTCGCTGAAAAAGGATTTCGGCGCATGCAACGCGAAGGCCCCGGACAGAGCGCCGTGAGTCTCGAAAACGAGACGCCACGAGCGCCCCGAACGGGGCCTGACACACGGGAGGAAACAGCGAGCGCTATGCCACCGCGTGCTCCGGATGTTGCGGCTCGGGGAGCGAAGGCAGCTCGGGCAGCAGCCCGCGCGTCTGCCGGCGCACGAGCGATGCGTAGTAGCCGTCCAGACGCATGAGTTGGGAGTGATTGCCCTGCTCGATGATCTGCCCGCCCTTGAGGACGAGGATTCTGTCCGCATCCACCACCGTCGAGAGCCGGTGCGCGATGGCGAACGTGGTGCGGCCCTTCATCAGCTTGCCCAGGGCCTCCTGCACGAGCGCCTCGCTCTCCGCGTCGAGCGCGCTGGTGGGCTCGTCCAGGATGAGGATGGGCGGATTCTTGAGGAGCGAGCGCGCGATGGAGATGCGCTGGCGCTCGCCCGCGGAGAGCCGGTTGCCGCGCTCACCCACCAGGGTGTCGTAGCCCTGCGGCAGGCGCATGATGAAGTCGTGCGCGTGCGCGGCCCTGGCCACCGCCTCGATTTCCTCCTGAGAGGCATTGGGCCGCCCGTAGGCGATGTTGCTGCGCACGCTCTCGTTGAAGAGCAGCGAGTCCTGCAGCACCACGCCGATGTGGCGCCGCAGCGACATCTGCTTGAGCGAGCGGATGTCCTTGCCGTCGATGCGCACCACGCCCTCCTGGGGGTCGTAGAAGCGGCACAGCAGGCTCATCAGCGTCGTCTTCCCCGCGCCGCTCGGGCCCACCAGCGCAATCGTCTCGCCCTGCTTCACCTGGAGGTCGATGCCGCTGATGAGCGGCCGGTTGGGTCCCGACGAGGACGGATAGGCGAAGTGGATGTTCTCGAACGCCACCTCTCCGCGCACGCCGGTGACTTCCTCGGCGTCCGGTGCGTCACCCAGATGGTCCTGGGCATCGAGGATGGAGAAGACCTGGTTGATGGCCACCGAGGCGGTCCGCATCGTCTTGTACACGCCGCTCAGGCCCTGGACCGGTCCGAAGAGGCCGCCCACGTAGCCGAGGAACGCCACCAGCGTACCGGCGGTGATCTCCCCGCGCAGCACGAGCACGCCGCCAAAGCCGATGGAGGCCACGCGCGCGACGAGCACGGTGAGGTTCTGGCCGGCGCCCACGGTCGCGTCGAACGCCACCCCGCGCGTCACCACCTCGTTGGCCTCGCGCACGTCATGCAGGAAGCGCTGCTTCTCGCGCTCCTCCATGGCGAAGCTCTTCACCGTGACAATGCCCGAGAGCACCTCGTTGAAGCGGGCGTAGATCTTCGTCCAGCGCTCCATGAGCGTCTGCTCCCGCTGCGTCTGCACGGGCGCCGCCCTGCGGGCGATCAGCACCGGGATGGGCGCGAACGCCAACGCGAGCAGCGCCAGGCGCCAGTCGAGCCGGAACATGATGACCACGGAGATGATGAGGTAGGTGGCCGCCGGGATGACGTTGAAGGCCAGCTCGGTGATGGCGCCCACGAAGCCCTGCATGCCGCGATCGAGCTTCGTCATGATGGCGCCGACGCCCTCCTCGCGGTGGAAGCTCAGGGGCAGCCGGTGCAGGCGCGTCACGGTGGCCTCGTTGAGCGAGAAGTGCACCGCGATGCGCGTGCGCCAGGTGAGCCAGTTGGACGTGGAGCCGAGCAGCTCGCGCATCAGGCCGATGGCCACCAGCCCCCCCACCGAGAGGAGCACCGTCTTCAGGGCGCCACCCGAGCCGAGCTGATCGAAGATGTGCTTGAGCACCAGGGGCTCGAACGCGCTCAGGCCGGCGGAGGTCAGGACGAGCAGCAGGATGGTGATGACCGAGCGCTGGTGGGGGCGCAGGTAGCTCAACGCACGCCACAGCGAACCGCGGGACACGGAAGGGGTCTGCATGGACGCGACCTGAACGCCCACGGCTTTTCTTCCCTTCCAGCCACGACGCACGGCGCCAGAAAAGAAGCCGCCTGCCCGCGGGTGAGCAGGCAGGCGGCGGTGGCCCGGGTGGCCCGGAAGGCTCAGCCGTAGATGCGGTCGAGCGCGCCAGCCACCTGGATGAGCCGCTCGGACTCGGGATCGAAGCGCGCGCCATGCGCCAGACGGGTGGCCCAATCCACGGCGGCCCGGCCGCCCCACGCATCCGGCGGCTCGGCGAGGCGCTCGCGCGAGGTGCCCCAGAAGAGGTCCGCGGTGAAGTCGTAGAACGAGCCATTCACGTTGCGGAACGCCGCGCCGCCCTTCGTGCCATAGAAGGAGGCCTCGATGACGGCATCGCACCCGGCGGGCAGCTTCCAGGAGCAGGCGAGCTGCACGGCGGTGCCGGTGGCCAGCTCCAACTGCGCGGCGGCGAAGTCCTCCACCGCCTCCCCCCGCTTGCTGAGCGGGCGGCCCTGCGTGAAGAGCTGGCTCGAGACGCGCCGCACGTCGGGGAAGCCGAGCACCCAGAGCGCCAGGTCGACCAGATGGATGCCCAGGTCCATCACGCACCCGCCGCCCGCGAGCTTCGGGTCATAGAACCACGCCTTGTCCGGACCGTAGGCGTTGTGGAAGACGAGGTTCACCGCGTAGATGTCGCCCAGGGCGCCGCCGTGGATGCGCTCGCGGAGCTGGCGCATGCCGGTGGTGAAGCGGTAGCTGAGGTCCACGCCCAGGAGCCGGTCCGCCGCGCGCGCGGCATCCACCACGCGCTTCGTCTCCTCCGCCGAGCGGCCGAGCGGCTTCTGGCAGAACACCGCCACCCCGCGCTCCAGCGCCCGCACGGACTGCTCGGCGTGGAGCGAGCTGGGCGTCGCGATGACGATGCCGTCCAGCCCCATGTCGAGCAGCGCGTCGAGTGAGTCCGCCCGCTCGCAGCCCGGCGCGAGCTTGCGGGCCTCGTCGGCCGCCGCCGGCACCGGATCCGACACGGCCGATACCTCGACCGTTCCGCTCCGCGCGATGGCCTCCATGCGGTTGCGGCCAATCCAGCCCACGCCGAGGAAGCCGATCCGGGGACGGGGCGCCGCCTTCTGAAGGGTCGTGTTCATAGGGTGATGACCGCCTTGAGGAAGCCGTCGGGACGCGAGCGCATCGCCTCGAAGGCCCGGTTGAGCTCGTCCAGCCCGAAGCGGTGCGTGATGAGCGGGAAGGGGTTCAGCTTGCCGGCGGCCACCGCGTCCACCGCGAGCCGGATGCCCTCCACGTAGACCTTGGGGTCGCGCTCGTGCGCGTTGATGACGTCCAGCCCGCGCCAGTTCCACAGCCACATGTTCACCTGGCGCGGCCCATCCTGGTGGTAGCCCGCGACGATGAGCTTGCCGCGCTCGCGCGTGAGCTCGCCGGCCAGGTCCAACGGCCATTGCTCGCCGACCACCTCGATGACGCGATCGCAGAAGGTGCCATTCGTGAGCGACTTCACGCGCTCGATGATCTTGTGGTGGTCATCCATGGGGATGCACTCGGAGGCGCCGTACGCGCGGGCCAGCTCGAGCGCATAGGGCCTGCGGGTGATGGCGATGACGCGCGCCCCGGCGTTCGCCGCGAGCTGCGTCAGCAACGCGCCGAGGAAGCCGATGCCGATGATGGCCACCGTCTGTCCCGGCTGGATGTCGCTGCGGCGGAAGATGTTCATCACGCAGCCCAGCGGCTCCCCCGGGAACGGCTTCCCGGCGAGCGAGGGCGGCAGCAGCACCGTCGAGCCCGTCTCCACCACGTCGTACTCGGCATAGGCGGCCGAGGACAGGGTGGCCACGCGGTCCCCCACCTTGAAGCCGGTAACGCCGCTGCCCACCGCGTCCACCACGCCCCAGCCCTCGTGGCCGGGCGCTCCGGGCTGCAGCGGGTACTTGAACCAGTCGCGGCCCTCCCAGACGGGGAGGTTGGAGCCGCACAGCCCGCAGCCCTCGAGCTTCACCCGGACGGTCCCCGGTCCCGGGTCGGGCCGGGCCACGCGCTCGACCCGCGCGCCCTTCGGGCCCCCGATGACCGCCGCCTGCATCATCGCGCTCGACACCGCCGCGCCGCCTCCAGCACCATCCGCTCGCGCATCCATCGTTCGTCGCCTCCGCTGCTCTTGGGGATGTGTGAGGACGCGAGGTGACATGCGGCCCGCGCGGGAACAATCGTCCCGTGGGACAGCCTCCACGTGCCGTGCAAAGGAGAACGCTACCGCTGACGTCTGCCATACGCAGCCGCCCTGGCATGTCG
Organism: Archangium gephyra; assembly: GCF_049060025.1. Taxonomy (GTDB): domain Bacteria; phylum Myxococcota; class Myxococcia; order Myxococcales; family Myxococcaceae; genus Archangium; species Archangium gephyra_A. The sequence continues at coordinate 8,191,403 of NZ_JBMEQQ010000002.1, read as the reverse complement.
GACAATCAACCCCCACGTCCCTGGCATGATCGGCCGCCGCTCCCTCGCGGCCACCCGCGGCCCCAGCCTCCCGCGCATGAATCGAATCCACGGGAAACGGGCCGTTGTCCTGGGCGGGGCGGGATTCCTCGGATCGCACCTGTGCGAGCGGTTGCTCGCGGATGGGGCCTCCGAGGTCATCAGTCTCGACAACTTCGTCACCGGCGATGAGCGCAACCTCGCCGGGTTGCGGATGAACAAGCGCTTCGTCTCGCTGCACCACGATGTCACCGAGCCGTTCAGTTTCGAGGGGCCGGTGCACTACGTCTTCAACATGGCCTCGCCGGCCTCGCCCATCGACTACGCGCAGTTGCCCATCGAGACGCTGCGCGTGGGCGCGCTCGGCACCGAGAACGGCCTCCGGCTGGCGCACCAGAAGGACGCGGTGTTCCTCCAGGCCTCGACATCGGAGATCTACGGGGACCCGCTGGTGCACCCGCAGCGCGAGGAGTACTGGGGCAATGTGAATCCCATCGGCCCGCGCTCCTGCTACGACGAGGCCAAGCGCTACGGGGAGGCCATCGTGGCGGCGTACCGGCGCGCGCACGGGGTGAGCACCCGCATCGTGCGCATCTTCAACACGTATGGGCCGCGCATGCGGCTCAATGATGGGCGCGTGGTGCCCGCCTTCGTGGGACAGGCGCTCCGGGGCGAGGACTTCACCGTCTTCGGAGATGGAAGCCAGACGCGCTCGTTCTGCTACGTGTCGGATCTCATCGACGGCATCGTGCGGCTGGCGATGTCGGATGTGGAGGAGCCGGTCAACATCGGCAACCCGCGCGAGATGACCATCCTCCAGTTCGCGGAGGCGGTGCGCGATGCCATGGGCGGAGGCAGCCGCATCACCTTCAAACCGCTGCCCAAGGACGATCCCAAGCAGCGCCAGCCGGACATCACCCGGGCGCGCACGCTGCTCGGCTGGGAGCCCCGCGTGAGGCTCGAGGACGGCCTCCGGGAGACGATCGCGTACTTCCGCAGCGTGGCCGAGCGTCCGGGCGCCGTGCCCTCGTCCCATTCCCTGTCGGACGCGGGGCCGGCGATCTGACGCGGAACTAGAGGGACTCCAGGACTCCCGCGACGTGCCGCTCGAAGACGGGCACCCGTAGCAGGAGTCCCTCTTGCTGCGCCGCCACCTCCTCCGTCCGGAGCTGCTCGCCCGTCACGTCGTTCCACCAGGTGACGCGGTACTTCCCGGAGGGCACCCCCATCCGCACGGTGGCGCCCTCCACCGGAGAGCCGTAGCCCTTGCGTGCGCCCATCACCCAGAGCGCCCAATAGCCGGTACGCCCGAGCACCCAGGCACGGGTGCCCTCCGGCATCGCCAACGGCGCGAGTTGCGGAGAGAGCGGAGGCGACAGCGACAGCCTCGACAGGAAGTCCGACAGCACCTTGAAGTGGCGGCCCCGCTCGGGCGTCATCAACACGTCCGAGTCCGGAGTGAACGGCGGTGCGCTGTGCGCCAGCACTCCCGCCCCCGAGAACGTCGCGCTCCAGATGCCCACGTGCGTGTGATCGAACGTCTTGGGATCATCGCCGCCGTAGCCGAACTCGCCACACAGCACGGGTTTGCCGTAGCCCCAGCTCTCGGCGATCTTCCGCGTGAACTCGGCCGCCAGCTCGTGCACCTCGTAATACTCCTTGCCGTAGAGGTGCCACTGCAGGATGTCGTTCTCCGGGTGGGCGTACCAGGGACGCTCGTCCCCATCCTCGTTCCAGTGCAGCCCCACCGAGCCCACCGTGACGGGGTGGCCGTACGGGTCCGCCGCATGCCAGACCTTCGCCATGTGCTCGACCCACGGAATCCACGTCTCCTCGCCGTTCTTGCCGTCCCACTCCGGCTCGTTGAGCAGATCCACCGCGAGCAGGTGCGGTGAGTAGCCGTACCGGTCGAGCACGTAGCGCAGCTTGCGCTCCGCCGCCTTCCGGATGTCCGGCTCCTCGAAGAACTCCGTGGGCGTCTGGGCGGGGCCGCCTCGCGCGGTGCTGTAGGGATTGTCCTCCCAGCTCTTCCACGTCTCGCCGGGCGTGAAGCCCACGGCGAAGAGCGTGAGGATGACGTAGATGCCGTGCTTCTCGGCGGACTCCAGGATGGCGTCGTACTGCGCCGCCACCTCCGGATCGAAGCGCCCCACCTGCGTCTCCAGACAGCCCGGCTGCGGCCCCGGTTGCGGCTCCTCCCGCTCGCAGTCGGTGAAGATGAAGATGCGCAGGGTGTTCATCCCGTGGCTGGCCATGTAGGCCACGTACTCGGGCCCCGAGAGCTTGTTGTAGTTCCACTCCGGGTCGTACACGTTGAAGCGGTTCTCCCCGAGCGGAAGGAAGGGCCTGCCGTCCTCCCACGCGAGCTGGTGCACGGACTCCTTGCTGCGGCGCACGAAGCCCCGCCGCTCGCCCGGCCGCACGCGGAAGCCCCCCGAGGCCACCTCGCGCATGCCGACGCCCCCATCCGCCTGGATGACGTAGCGGTACTCCCCCGTCTCGCGCGGCGTGAAGCGCACGCGGAAGCCGCCTCCGGCGACGGCGAAGCCCCCCACCGTCACGGCCTCGCCCGAGGGCGCGGTGAAGCGGGCCTCGATGGTCACATCGTCCGGATGGCGCGTGCGCTCCGGCAGCTCGAAACCCACCTCGAAACGCGCGAGGCGCTCTACCTCGGGAAGCGCCGCGGCCTGGGAAGAAGATACCGCGCGAGGCGTGGCGCAGGACGCCAGGGCCACGAGCACGAGCGGCACCAGCCAGCGGTTCGGGCGAGGGAACATGACTTCTCCCGGGGGCATGGGGTTCGGCGGCGGTCTGCGCCCATCCCTACTTCGCGTAGCGGCGTGTCATGCGCGCGCAGAAGTCGGCGAACTCCTCGACACGGTGGGGCGGGCTGGTGTGGTGGTCGTTGACGCCGCACGAGCCCGGCGTGAAGCAGTACGTCAGCGTCAAGTCGAAGTCCTCGAGCGCGCTCATCTGCCGGTCGAACCAGGCCTCGTAACCCGGCCGGTGGCTGTCCGCCCAGCTCAAGCCGGTGCGCAGCTTCTTGACGCCCAGCTTCTTGAGCCACTTCACCGCGTCATCCAGCCGGTGGTCCTCATAGTGGAACCACTGGCAGATGCCCATCTGCGGCGTGTAGTCCGCGAAGTGGCGCATCGCCTTCTTGGGCGTGCCGTCCTCCCTGAGCAGGCCCATGTAGAAGTGCCGGTAGTACGACGAGCCCTCCACCTCGCGGTGGCGCGTGGTCGCCGGCCAGGCCTTGGGCAGGTCATAGAGGCTGTACCAGTGGATGCGGTCCACCTGGCCCAGCAGCAGCTCCGCGGTGCGGCGCAGGCCGAACTCCTGCACCTCCTCGGCGCCGAAGGTGGAGACCCCCACCTCCGTCACCCACACGGGGTGGCGCGACGCGGCGCGGATCTCGGCGATGCGCTCGGGCCACTCGTGGATCTGCCAGTGGTTCCAGTCGAGCGGGAAGCCGTGCACCGCCACGACGTCCACCTCGTCCAGGGCGCCCTGGTCGCTCATGCGGCGCACGAAGGCGGGGTCGATGGGAGAGATGCCGCCGAGGACGCGGGTGAGCTTCGGGTTCTCCGCGCGCACCGCCTCACCGGCCAGCCGCACCATGCGCGAGAAGATGAGCCAGTCCTTGTCGATCCCAAAGTCCCAGTGGGACATGTTGTTGGGCTCATTCCACAGCTTCACCGCTTCGATCATTGAATCGCCTCCGGTTGCGCAATGGTGCTGATGCTCACGGTCTGACGCGGCCAGACCTGTCCCCACTTCCCCGGGCGCTTGCCGCGCCGGCAGATGTAGACCTCGTTGGAGGGACGCTCGAGGATGTCGAAGCCCGCCGAGCGCAGCATCGCCTCGGTGCAGGCCCGGTTGGGCGCCCACCAGTTGGTCCAGTCCCCCGCGTACTCGTGCTCGATGAAGTGCATCTTCGGGTAGTCCGGCTGGTCGAAGATGGCGCGCTCGGTGATGGGGTAGTCCGGGGCGAACTGGCCCACCTGCTCGCTGCCGCGCTCCAGCGTCTGGAAGATGAGCTGGTCCTTCACCACGTGCTCGTAGAGCAGGTCCAACGCCAGCAGCGGGTGGCGCAGGTGGTAGAGCACGCCCATGAACAGCACGACGTCGAACCGCTCGCGCAGCGAGCCCACGTCGTAGATGTCCATCTTGTGGAACTCCACCTCCAGGCCTGTCACCTCGGTGGCGAAGCGAGCCTGGGCCAGGTAGCGCTCGTCGCAGTCGATACCGACCACCCGCGACGCACCCCGGCGCTTCATCTCGATGCTGTAGAAGCCCCCGTTGCAACCGATGTCCAACACCGACTTGCCCTTCAGGTCAGTGGGGAAGGCGTGTTGGAAGCTCTTCCAGAAGACGGAGGGAAAGTCGCCCAGGAAATGCTCGGGCGCCGTGCGCACCCCCTTCAGGTCCAGGTTGTGAAACCACTGCCCCAACGAGCGCACGCGCTGCTCGATCTGTTCCGCCGTCATCTCGCCTGGAGACATTGGCACCTCGGAGGTTCTGGGTCCGCGCCAACGGTGTGCAGCGTGTACAGGCTTTCAAGATTGGGAGCCAGAGACCCAACCCGGCTCGCGTCGCGCGGCGGACATCGCGCTGATCGGGATATCTCCTCGCCAATACCAGGACGGATCACGTCCATCGCCATTGGCCAGAGGTCCCAGTGGTTGCACAGACTGTAAGTGCTTAAGCCTTAGACGAGCACATGAGGGTGGGGGATGCCTCCGGCCCGGAAGGGCAACCCGGGGTGTCGGCACAACAACCGAGGGACAGATGAAACGACCAGACTCAATCCGCCCGCCGGAGGGAAAGCTCGGCATCCTGCTGCCCGGCATGGGGGCGGTCTCCAGTACGTTCATCGCGGGCGTTCTCCTCGCCCGCCGGGGCCTGGGTGTGCCGGTGGGTTCACTCACGCAGCTCGGCAGCCTGCGTGTGGAGGGGAAGCAGGTCCGCATGAACGAGTTCCTCCCGCTCGCGAGGCTGGACCAGCTCGTCTTCGGCGGCTGGGACATCTTCCCGGACAGCGTCTATGAGGCGGCCGCCCACGCCAAGGTGCTCGAAACGGAGCAGCTCGAGCCCATACGCGCGGAGCTGGAGGCGATCCGCCCGATGAAGGGCGTCTTCTATCCGCAGTACGTCAAGCGCCTGCACGGCACGCACGTGAAGCAGGGCGCCACGAAGGCGGACATGGTGGAGCAGGTGCGCGAGGACATCCGCACCTTCATGCGCGACAACGGCTGCTCGCGCGCGGTGGCCGTCTGGTGCGGCTCCACCGAGACCTATGTGGCTCCCGGCAAGGTGCACGCCTCCCGCCGGGCCTTCGAGGCCGGCCTGCTCAAGAACGACCCGGCCATCACCAACTCGCAGCTCTACGCCTGGGCCTGCATCCAGGAGGGCGTGGCCTTCGCGAATGGTTCGCCCAACCTCGCGGTGGACTTCCCCGCCGCCGCCGAGCTCGCCCGCCGTCACGAGGTGGCGCTCGCCGGCAAGGACTTCAAGACGGGCCAGACGCTGGTGAAGACCGTCATCGGGCCCGCGCTCAAGGCCCGCATGCTCGGCGTCAACGGCTGGTTCTCCACCAACATCCTCGGCAACCGCGACGGCGAGGTGCTCGACGATCCCGAGTCGTTCCGCTCCAAGGAGATCACCAAGCGCAGCGTGCTCGATGACATCCTCGACGCGGAGGCCAACCCGGAACTCTACGGGGACATCTTCCACAAGGTCCGCATCGAGTACTACCCGCCCCGAGGTGATGCCAAGGAGGGCTGGGACAACATCGATCTCTTCGGCTGGATGGGCCGCCCCATGCAGATGAAGATCGACTTCCTGTGCCGCGACTCCATCCTCGCGGCCCCCATCGTGCTGGACCTGGCGCTGCTGCTCGACCTCGCCCAGCGGGGTGGCTGCATTGGCACGCAGGACTGGCTCAGCTTCTACTTCAAGTGCCCCATGACGGACCCGGGCCGCTCGCCCGAGCATGATCTCTTCGTGCAGAGCATGAAGCTCAAGAACATGCTGCGCTCGCTCATGGGATACGAGCCGAACTGCCCTCCAGGCACCGAGAGCTACGACTGAAAGGCCGGCATGGACTTCACGGCGTGGGTGGCGCTCGCGGCGCTCCTCTTCGAGGGCGCGGGCGTGGCGGTCATGGTGGTGGGCACGCTCGTGTCGATCGTGCTGGTGCTCGCCCACTACCGCCGCGGGGGCGGTGAGCACGCCTTCCGCAGCTTCCGGGAGAAGGTTGGCCGCTCCATCCTGCTCGGGCTGGAGCTGCTCGTCGCCGCCGACATCATCCGCACCGTCAGCGAGGAGCCCACGTTGCGCGGCGTCATCGTGCTCGGGCTCATCGTGCTCATCCGCACCTTCCTGAGCTTCACCCTCGCCGTGGAGCTCGAGGGGCACTGGCCCTGGCAGCGCGCGGAGCTCCGCGGGGAGGAGGGCCGGACTTCCAAGCCGCAAACTCCCCGGGAGCCCTGAAGCGCACTCCGGGAAGCTCAGGCCGCGTGGAGCCGGGAGGTAGCGGCCGAGGCGCGGGCAGCGGCCACGGCGGCGTCGAGGTCCAGCTTGCCGCCGGTGCTCACCTTCCCCTTCAGGTCGGGGTCCAGCTCCACCGTCTTCACCAGCAGGTCGCGCACCTGGGCGGCCGTCAGGTCCGGGTTCTCCGCGAACATCAGCGCCGCGGTGGCCGCCACGCGAGGGGTGGCCATGGAGGTGCCGCTCATCTCCTCCCAGCGGTTGCCGGGCATGGTGCTCAGCACGTCCTCGCCCACCGCCGCCAGCTCCACCACCTTGTCGCCATGGGACGAGAAGCCCGCGAGCTTGTCATTGCGCTTGTCCATGGACGCCACGGTGAGGACGTTCGGCAGATCCAGGTTGGCCGGGAAGTCCGCCACCTTGTTCATGTTGCTGCCATTGCCATTGGCGGTGGCCGCCACCAGCAGGATGTCCGCGTCCGCCAGCTTCTGCACCGAGGCCTTCCAGCGCGCCTGCGAGGCCGCGTCCCGGTACTCGTCGCCGAAGCTCGCGTTCACAGCGCGGATGTTGGCGCCCTTGGACTTCATGTCCACCACGTAGTCCACCGCGCGCTCGAAGTTCGTCAGCAGGTCCTTCCCGTCGTACAGGCCGCCCACCGAGAGGATTTGCGCCTTGCCCGCGGCCACGCCGGTATTGCCCTGGCCGTTGTCCTCGGCGGCGATGATGCCCGCCACGTGCGTGCCGTGGTCCGTGCCCGCGCCCTCCATCGGCTCGCCCGAGTTGAAGCCCACGTTGAAGCCGTGGAGGTCGTCCTTGATGCCGTTGCCATCGTTGTCGAGGCCGTCGCCCGCCACCTCGCCCGGGTTCGTCCACATGGCCCCGTCCAGGTCCGTGTGCCGGGTGTCCACGCCGCCGTCGAACACGGCGATGACGGGCACGCCCGTGGGCGTGGGCTTGGGGTCCACCGGACCGGTGGGCTCCGTCCTGCGCGCGGTGGAGATGGACAACGGCGCCACGGACGGGTTGGACAGCAGGCCCAGCGGCTGCGCGCCCGGGCGCAGGCCCGTGGGACGGTCCACGAACTTCGAGCGCGTGGGCGCCGGGTCGAATCCATCCACCGGACGGTGCACCTCCGCGTGCGCGGCGGCGGGAGCGGCCGGGGCCTTGGGAGACGCCACCTCGGAAGCACGCTGGGTCTTGGTCTGGAAGGACGGGCTGGAGAGCTTGGAGAGGGTCGTCATGGCGTGTGGGCCTTTCTGCTGAATTATCGGCCCAGGACGCAGATGGTTGCTTCGGACGCCTCAAGGAAAACCAGGGGGGGTTGTTTCCCAATAGTTGGGAGTTCGAAGACGGCATTCCCTGACAGAGCGCGTCCCGGGCTGATATCACCCCGGATGCGAGGCTTGTGACCGCGGCGGAAAGTGCAGGGGGGACACTTTCCGCGGCCAGGCTCGGCGCTCCACAGCATCCCCACGCATACGCCTCTCGCTCTCATCGAATCGGAGCCCGCATGGCCGACGACACCGTCGTGGACTTCAACCGCCTTCCGCGCACCACCCGCGAGCGAATCGTTGACAGCCTGGGCTCCACACCCCGGCTGGCACCGCTCTTCGCCGACCCCCAGTCCAAGACAAAGCCTCTCTTCTGGTGGTCGGTGTTGGGCCTCTACTGCCTGTACTCCTTCCTCAAATGGACCCTGTGGGATTTCGGAGAGGTCGGCCCCATGGCCAATGCGGTCCATAACCTCTGGGCCCTCCCCATCTACTTCGGCTCCGCCTTCTTCCTCACCGCCGCGGTCCTCGCCATCGCCTTCCACGTCATGCGGAGCAAGGCCCTGCCCTTCCCTCCCGGGCGCTACCTCTTTCCGCTCGACTTCATCGACGCCCGTTCCCAGAACCTGCGCATCGTCTCCTTGAGCGAGCTCGACGACTTCAAGGCGGTCCATGAGCACACGAATGGCGCCTATACGCACACCACCTTCACCTTCGACTTCGGAGGCGGTCACCGCGAGCCGTTCGTCGTCCGCAACAAGGACGAAGCCGAGAAACGGATGCGGAAGTTGCAGCGTGCACGCGCGACGTTCGGCAAGGCGCTGGAGAACAAGGACGCCAACGCCGTGCACTTCTTCGATCTCTTCCATGAAGTGCGCGTGCGGGGCGGCTTCGCGTCGTTCCAGAGCAACACCTCCCCCGTTCCCCAGGAAGGCGTGCTCGCCGGAGAGCTGCCGCGGCTGCTCGAGCGGCGCTGGCTGGCCGCGCTCGCGGTGAGCCTGGTGCTGGCCTGCGGCACCTGGCTGGTCCGCAACCTCCTCAGCGACTACGTCGCCTTCAGCAGCGCGAGGACCGCGGGGTTGGAGAGCGGTTTCCGGGACTACCTCCGGACGGGCTGGCTCCACGTGGACAAGGCGAAGGAGCTCGGCGAGAAGGCGGGCTTCAGCGAGTGCGAGCAGAAGGACACCGAGGCGTGCTGGCGGGCGTTCACGGTGAACTGGAGCGAGTCGCCCCGGCTCCAGGAGGCGCGCGTGGAGCGCATGCCGCGAGCCGCGCTCAAGCATGCGCCGGCCACCATCTCCGCGCTCCGCCGGTTCCGCGTGAAGTACCCCAACTCCGTGGTGGATGCGGAAGCCAAGGAGCGCATCCACCAGCTGTTCGTCCAGGCCCTCACCGACTTCCAGTCGCAGGCCTCCACCCAGAACCCCGGGCTCGTCCCCTTCGTGGGCAAGCTGCTGGCCCACCTCGAGGCCACTGAAAATCCCAAGGTGCTCGTGCGCTTCCGCCGGGTGGCCTCCCCCTCGCTCGAGGAGGCCGACAAGCTCCTGGTGAGGGCCGGGAGGGAAGCAGGCAGAGCCACCGCCGAGGTCTCCCCCCACTTCGCCGATGAGCGCTTCCTTCCAATCGAGAACGACATCGTCCAGGTGATGGGAAACGCCTTCAAGCAGATCTTCCCCACCGACCTGCTCGTGCTGGAGAAGGGAGCGGCGCTCGACTCGCTGCCGGGCACCGTCAAAGCGGGCGTCCCCGTGCTCGGCATCGTCTACACGGTGGGCTGGTCCGGTGCGTCCTACAGCTCGTCCAAGGACAACCGGATGTTCGTGGGCATCGCCTTCGATTTCGACGTGGACATGAGCCTCCCCAACGAGAAGCCCCTGCGCTTCAGCCTGACCGTCAAGCCGCCGGATCACTTCACGGTCGAGTACAGCCGTTACGTCGGGCGCGGGGGACTCGACCTGGACCCGTCCGGCGGCCCCACCGGCGAGACCGTCTACAGGATCATGGCCCTGCGCGCCTTCGACGAGCTGGGTGACAAGCTCCGCCACACCTTCTTCCGCTCCGACAGCAAGGCCTTCATGGCGGGCGGCACCGCCTCCAACGCCTCGCCTTGAGCGGCGGGTAGCCCAGACACATGGGGTTGGAGCCCGGGTGGCTCCAGCCCCGCTTCTCAAGCCTTGCCCACGACCTTCTTCAGGAAGCCCCAGAAGCGGCCCGCGCGCTCCTTCAAGTCCTGGCCCCGCCGCTCCTCCGCTGCTCGCGCCGCGTCCGAAGCCACGCCCAGCCGCTGCCGCAACTCCTCCGGCGTGTAGCGCGTCGCCAACGTCGCCTTCATCTCCTTGCGCGTCGAGTACTCCTGCGCGTTCACGTGCAGCACGCACTCGGAATCCAGCCGCAGCGTCACCGCCACCCGCACCGAGCCCTTCGGACCCTTCGGCAGGCCCTCCAGCCGCACCGTCCCCAGGTACTCGTTCGCCGAGATGTGCGTGTCCTCTCCCTGGAAGATGGACAGCTCCATCACCTCTTCGTTGTCCCGCGTCGTGGAGATCGCGAACGAGCGCTGCGCCGGCAACGGCGTGTTGCGCTCGATGACCCGCGTGAACGCGCCTCCGGGCATCGCCACGCCAATCGTCATCGGCAGCACGTCGATGAGCACCACGCTGCTCACCTTGTCCACCGCGTTCGAGTACAGCGCCGCTCCCAACGCCACCGCCTCGTCCGTGTTCACCCCCGCGTGCGGCGGCTTGCCGAAGACTTCCTTCAGCTTCTCGCGCACCAACGGCATGCGCGCCTGCCCGCCCACCATGAGGATGTCGTCGATCTCCCCCGGCCTCATCTTCGCGTCCAGCAGCACGTCCCGCACCACGTCCAGCGTGCGCATCACCATCGGCAGGCACGCCCGCTCCATCTCCGCCCGCGTCAGCGTGACGTGCAAGTCCCTCGGCTGCCCCGCCTCGTCCATCATCAACATCGGGATGTGGACCTCGTAGGTGTTGGACTCCGAGAGCGCCACCTTCGCCCGCTCGGCCGCGTCCGTCACCCGTGACAGCGCGATCCGGTCTCCCTGGAAGCTCACCTTCTCCTGCTGCTGGAAGCGCTCCAGCAACAGGTCCACCAGCACGTTGTCGAAGTCCATGCCGCCCAGGAAGATGTCGCCTCCCGTCGCCATCACCTCGAACACGTTCCGGTCGATGCGGAGGATGGTCGCGTCGAAGGTGCCGCCGCCCAGGTCATAGACGAGCACCTTCTTCGTCACCTCGCGGTTGAGCCCGTACGCCAGCGCCGCCGACGTGGGCTCGTTGAGAATCCGCTCCACCTTCAGCCCCCCCATCCACCCCGCCCGGCGCACCGCCTCGCGCTGCGGCTCCGAGTAGTACGCCGGCACCGTCACCACCGCGCGCTCCACCTTCTGCCCCAGGTGCTGCTCCGCCAACTCCTTGCACTCGCGCAGGATGATGCCCTGCACCTCTTCCAGCGACAGCACGTGCTCGCCCATCCGCACCGCCGCCCGGCCCCGCGCGTCGGCGAGGATCTCGTAATGGAAGCGCTCGCGCACCTGGTTCACCACCGCGCTGTCGAAGGGACGTCCCACCAGGCGCTTGGCGCCGTAGATGGTCTGCTCGGGACGCAGCAACACCTGGCTCTTCGCGCGGTGGCTCACCAGCAGCTTGCCCTGCGACGAGAGCGACACCACCGAGGGGATGGTGTTGTAGCCCTCGCGCGAGCGCAGCACCACGGGCTTGTTGTTCGTCACCACCGCCACGCACGAGTTGGAGGTGCCCAGGTCGATGCCGATGACCGGGCCCTTGCTCTCGATGTTCGCCGGGGGCGTGAGGAAGACGGTGCGCACCTGCGCCGGTGAGCTCTTCGGCTCGGGAGGCAGCGGGGCCGCCGGTTTCGCCACCGGAGCGAGCCGCGGTGCCGCTGGCTGCGCCGGAGCCCGGGCGGGAGCGGGCGCCGCCGCTGGAGCCGCGGGGCGCGCCGCGGGCGGGGGCGGCGCGGGCTTCCTCGCCGGAGGCCTGAAGGGCTGCCCCGCGACGGGCCGTGCGAACTCGAGCGGCTCATCGTCGTCGGACGACTCCAGCTCCAGCTCCACCGCGCTGCTGGCCTGGCCGGCGCGCGCGGCGGGTGGCGGAGCGGCGGGCCCCGGTGTGGCCGCCGCCGAGAGATCCGCCAGGTCGAACTCCTGCATGCTGCTGCTCTGGCGCGCGGGCGGCCTCGCGGCGGGCGGCGGGGCCTCGGCTCTCTCGGGCGGCAGCGTGGCGGCGACGAGCTCGTCGATCGGAATGTCGACGGCGGTGATGGGCGGCGGTGGAGGCGGAGCGAGCGGTTCAGCCGGACGCGCACCGGGAGCGGGCCGCGTGCCGGGGGCAACGGGCGCCACGGACGGAATCCCCTGTGCCACCCCCGGAGCCGCCGGTGGCCTCGCGGGCGCGGCGGGCGGGGCGGCCACCGGAGGAGCACTCACGGGCGCCTCGCCCTTGCGCTGCAACATCCTGTCGACGAGCGACTGGGAGGGCGAGTCCAACTCCGTGAACTGGATGCCCATGCCCGGGGGCCCGGACAGGTCCTCGGGCGGGCGCACCCAGCGCACCACCGCCGAGCCCTTCATCACCCGGAGGCCGTCCGCGATGCGCACCTCGAACTTCACCGGGGTGCCCACCGGCTGCGGCTCGCGCGAACGGATGAACATGCCCCCGGGGCTGATGTTGACGGCGAACTCCTCGACGAAGCTGCCGATGTCCGTGTGCTTGAGCTTTACCAGCAGACCCACGGCCTTGCGGTCCGCGGCGCGCCGTCCCTGATCCATAGCGTCTGACTGTCGCGGGTAAGACCGGCCCGCTCAAGTCTTTCTCTCCTCCTCCGCTCCCCTGCCTGCCTCTCTCCCACTCCGGGTGCGCCCATGGACGACCCAGGCCCACGACTCCTACCCGCACAGGACGTGCCCGGATGGTTTCCAGGAGGAAGACCCCCCAGGTTCTTTCCGCTTTCTGGGGAAATAGGGACGGGCCGGAGCGGACTCACGGAGCGAGCAGCCGCAGGAAGGCCTCCTGGTCCCACGCGTCCCCCGCTCGCGCGCCGTGGCGCTGGTAGCCCGCGAGGGTGAAGCCCTGCCCCGGGACGAAGTCCAGCGTGGTCCCCGCCACCGCGCAGTCGCCCTCGGGGCACTCGCCGGGAGGCAGCGTGCGCTGGTCCCGCTGCGCTCCCTCCGGCGCGTACGCGCTCAGCATGCCGCCACAGACGGCCACCACCTGGCCCTTCTCATCCAACGCCACTGCGGGCGCGGCCGGACGGGCATCGCAGGCGAGCGGTTGGGCCCAGCGCTCGGCACCCTCCGGGCCCGCCGCGAGGACGAAGGCCTCGGAGCCGGAGAGCCGCGTGCCGCCCCAGGACAGCGGGCCGCGCAGCTCGCCCACCAGCACCACGCCTCCGTCCCGCTCCGGCCTCAGCCCGGTGACGTGGCCGTCCACCCCGCGCAGCTCCTTCCCCCACGCGAGCCGTCCATCCCGCTCGAAGGCGAGCAGCAACAGTCCCCGTCCCCCCGCGCTGCCGAAGGTCCGGCCATCCACCGTGAGCGCGCCCACGAGGCGTCCGGCGAGCAGCATCTGGCCCGAGGGCGCGAGCGCCAGCGCGTGCAGCCGGGTCCCCTCGGCGACCCGGTCGAGCTGCCGCGTCCACACGAAAGCCCCTTGCGCGTCATGGTGGGCGAGCACCGGCACGGGGCCCTCCGGCGTCCACTCCTCGGCCGTGACGAGCACCCCGCCCTCGCCATCCGCCACCACCCCGTACACCTTCTGTCCCGCGCGCAGCTGCCAGAGGGGCTGGCCCTCGCCGGAGAACTTCACGAGGAAACCATCGGTGGCCGCGCCCAGGCCGAAGTCCAACGGGTACAGGAAGGCATTGCCGGCGAGGAAGACGTCCCCCGCGGGCGCGGCCGCCACGCGCGGCGAGGCCACGCGCATCCGCGAGAAGTCCCGGACCCAGCGCCGCGCACCATCCGGGCCGTACTTCGCCAGGGTGAGGCCCCGCCGCTGGCCGGGCACGGACTCGCGCTCCTCGTCCTCGCGCGGCGTGGAGAGCCACACCATGGAGATGTCTCCCGCCCCATCCACGGCGAGCCCCGTCCCGGTGTCGTCCTGCGGCCCGCCGAGCCGGTGGAACCAGGCCCGGGGTCCTTCGGAGGCCGCTTCGGCGCCCGCTTCCGGAGCAGGCACACCCAGTTCCGGCCGGGGCGCGACAGGAGGCTCGGAGGGCGTCGCGGCCACCGGATTGGTACCGGTCCCCTCCTCACCGGGCGGGGCCTCGTCAGGGGAGGACGTCCCCGAGGGGTCCGCTTCCGCTCCTCCGCAGCCGGTGGCCAACGCCACCAGCGCCGCGGGAACGAGCCACGTCCAAGGACGGTGGGTGTGTACTCCTGACGCTCGGTGCATGTGCTTCTCCCCCATTCCTCACAGGCCCCAGGGGCCCGGAGAGACGAACCGGGGGAAGGTAATGGGGTCATTCCCTCCGGCATCCCCCCGGCCTCGGGTCCGGCCGAACCCCCCTGGGGGGTAGGGAACCGGCCACAGGGTGTCCTGGAGCGGACGAACGTCCTGTGGCAGGAATAGGCGCCCCCTGGAACGGTTGGCATCCCACGTTCGAGCCGTGGTCTCCGTGCGAACCCCTTGGACCCCGCGCCGCCCGAGATTAAGAGAATCCTCCTCATGGAAAACGCCGCCCCCATCGCCCCGACACCGGTACCGGAAGCCACCAGCGAGGACCTTCAGGCCGTCGAGGAGCTCGCCCGGGCCAAAGCCCAGATTCTCGGGCAGATCGAAAAGCGCGTCGTGGGGCAGCGCGACGTGGTGGAGCACCTGCTCATCGCGCTCTTCGCCCGCGGCCACTGCCTCTTCGTGGGCGTGCCCGGCCTGGCCAAGACGCTGCTCATCTCCACCCTGGCCGACGTCCTCAACCTGTCCTTCAACCGCATCCAGTTCACCCCGGACCTGATGCCCTCGGACATCACCGGCACGGACATCCTGGAGGAGGACAAGGCCACCGGGCACCGCGCCTTCCGGTTCCTCAAGGGGCCGCTGTTCGCCAACATCATCCTCGCGGACGAGGTGAACCGCACCCCGCCCAAGACGCAGGCCGCCCTGCTGCAGGCCATGCAGGAGTACCGCGTCACCGCCGGCGGCCGCACCTACCCGCTGGAGCTGCCCTTCCTCGTCTTCGCCACGCAGAACCCCATCGAGCAGGAGGGCACCTACCCGCTGCCCGAGGCGCAGCTCGACCGCTTCATGTTCCTGGTGGACGTGGGCTACCCCACCGCCGAGGAGGAGGTGGAGATCGTCAAGTCCACCACCGGCGGCTCGCAGCCCAAGCTGGAGAAGATCCTCTCGCCCGAGCGGATTCTGGCGCTGCAGGACCTGGTGCGCCGGGTGCCCGTACCCGACCACGTGGTGCGGTACGCGGTGGAGCTGGTGCGCCACACGCGGCCCAAGGAGCCGGGCGTGCCCGAGTTCATCGCGAAGAACGTCTCGTGGGGCGCGGGCCCTCGCGCGAGCCAGTACCTGGTGCTGGCGGCCAAGGCGCGCGCCATTCTCAACGGACGCTTCGTGGCCTCGGTGGAGGACGTGAAGGCGGTGGCCCGCCCGGTGCTGCGCCACCGCGTGCTGCCCAACTTCACCGCCGAGAGCGAGGGCACCACCTCGGTGAAGCTGGTGGATCAGCTCGTCGCGCTGGTGAAGGGATAGCGCCGGGGCATGGTGCTCGACTCCCAGACGCTGGCCCGGCTGCAGGGCGTGAAGCTGCGCGCCCGCGCGGTGATGGAGGGGGTGCTGTCCGGCCTCCACAAGAGCCCCCACCAGGGCCAGAGCGTCGAGTTCGCCGAGCACAAGGAGTACGCGCCCGGCGATGAGCTGCGCCACCTGGACTGGAAGGCCTACGGCAAGTTCGACAAGTACTACGTCAAGCGCTACGAGCACGAGACGAACCTGCGCGCGGTGATGGTGGTGGATGCGTCCGCCTCCATGGGCTACCGCAGCGGCGCGCTCTCCAAGCTGGAGGCCGCCACCACCCTGGCCGGGGCGCTGTGCTACCTCCTGGTGCGCCAGCAGGACGCCGCGGGCCTCGCGGTGATGACCCATGGCCGCTTCCAGGACGTGCCCCCACGCGCCTCGGCCGGCCACCTCAACGTGCTGCTGGATGCGCTCGAGCACACCGCGCCCAACGGCACCACGAATCTCATCTCCGCCGCGGACCACCTCGCCGAGGTGCTCCCGCGCCGCTCCTCCGTCGTCGTGCTGTCGGACTTCCTCGACGAGAACCAGGACGCGCTCAAGCGGATATTGGCGCTGCGGCAGCGCAAGAACGACGTGTCGGTGTTCCACCTGGTGGACCCGGCCGAGCTGACCTTTCCCTTCGATGACCCCACGCTCTTCCTGGACATGGAGGGCGAGGGCCGCATCGAGGTGAATCCGCGTGAAATCAAGGAGAGCTACCTGGAGGAATTCGGAGCCTTCCTGGCGAACGTGAAGTCGGCCTGCGCGGAGGCGGACGTGGACTACGAGCTGGTGCGCACCGACGAGCGGTTGGACGAGGTGCTGTTGCGCTACCTGGGCAAGCGCGGGAGGCGCCGGTGACCTTCGCACACCCGTGGATGCTGCTGGGCGCGCTGGCGGCGTTCATCCCGCTGCTCATCCATCTCTTCGACCGGCGGCGGCCGAGGCCCCACCCCTTCGGGCCCCTGGCCTTCGTGCTGCGCAGCCAGAAGCGCACCGCGAGCCGGCTCAAGCTCAAGCGGCTGTTGCTGTACACGCTGCGCACGTTGATCCTGATCGCGCTGCCGGTGGCGCTGGCGCGGCCGGAGCTGCGGCAGGACACGGCGACGGCCACGGTGGTGAAGGGCCCGGCGGCCACGGCCATCGTGCTGGACGCCTCGCTGTCCATGCGCTGGTCGGACGGCACCCCGCTCTTCGAGCGCGGCCGGGACGAGGCACGCGACGCACTGGCGGACCTGCGGCCCGAGGAGCCGGCGACGGTGCTCGTGTGCACGGGCTCGCCCCTGCCGCCCGCGGCGCCGGGCTTCGATCGCTCGAAGCTGCGCCAGGTGATTGATGAGGCGCAGCCCACGTACGGAGCGGCGGACCTGTCACGCTGTCTGGACCTGGCGGCGCGCTCGCTGGAGGAGAACCCCATGGCGGGCAAGCGCCTGGTGGTGGTGTCGGACCTGACGGCCGGCTCCATGCGCCTGGAGGCGCCGACGCCCACGGTGAAGGGACCCACGGGCGAGGCGGTGCGGCCCGAGGTGGTGCTGCGCGACGCGGCCAACGGCCAGGATGCCCTGCCCAACCACGCGCTGGTGGACCTGAAGGTGGAGCCCGCGCTGCAGGCTGGCCCGCGTGCCTTCCTCTTCACCTTCACGGTGAAGAACTTCTCGGAGACGCCGCTGAAGGACCTGGAGGCGGCGGTGCGCGTGGGCGAGAGCACGGTGGGCAAGGGCTTCGTGGACGTGCCGGCCAACGGGACGTCGCAGAAGTCGCTGACGGTGCGCTTCCAGCAGGGAGGCACCGTGGCGGGCCAGGTGGTGCTCACGCCGGACGGGCTGGCCGAGGATGACCGGCGGGCCTTCGTGCTGGCGGTGCCGAGGCCCTTGAAGGCGCTGGTGGTGAACGGCTCGCCGCATGCGACACGCTACCGGGACGAGGCCTTCTTCATGGAGGCGGCCCTGTCGGCGCCGGGCTCGCCGGTGCAGGTGGCGGTGCGGGACGCGGCGGCCGGGTGGCGCGAGGATCTCACGGGCTATGACCTGGTGTACCTGCTGAACGTGACGGCGCCGGACGAGGCGGACGCGGCGAAGCTGCGGACCTTCGTGGAGAACGGTGGCGGCCTCTTCGTCAGCGTGGGCGACCACGTGGATCCGGAGGCGTACAACACGCGGCTGGGCACACTGCTGCCGCGCAACCTGCGGCTGGTGCGCACCAGCGTGGAGCGCGACGACCCGGACGCGGAGAGCCGGGCGGCGAAGCTGGCGCAGGTGAAGGTGGAGCATCCGCTCTTCGCGCCCTTCACGGGCCGCGCCGAGGAGGGCCTCGTGGGGGCCCGCTTCTACCGGTACATGCTGCTGGAGGCCGACGGGAGCGGGGCCACCCAGGGCGCGAGCCAGGTGCTGGCCACGTACGAGGACGGCGCTCCGGCGGTGGCGGTGGCTCGCCGGGGCAAGGGCCGGGTGGCGCTCTTCACCAGCACGGTGGACCGTGACTGGAGCGACTTCCCCATCCGCACGAGTTTCCTGCCGCTGATGCAGCGCTTCGCGGCGTACCTCGCGGGCTCGCTGGAGGAGCGCGAGGAGCAGAAGGTGCGCGTGGGCGAGACGCTCGCGCTGCGGCCCGAGGGCTCGCAGAAGGTGTCGGCGGTGAAGGCGCCGGACGGCACGGAGGTGCCGCAGAAGGCGCAGCCGGACGGCACGGTGCTGGTGGGTCCGGTGGAGCAGCCGGGCACGTTCTCGGTGCTGGGCGCGGATGGCAACGCGGTGCCCGCGCTGGCCTTCGCGGCGACGCTCGACCCGGCCGAGAGTGATTTGAGCCGGCTGCCGCAGGACGCGCTCTCGGCGCACTTCGGCGAGGAAACGGTGAAGGCGTCGAGCTCGGACGCGGAGCGCCCGCCCGTGCCGCTGTGGACGTGGCTCATCGTGGCCGCGGCACTCGCCTTCTTCTTCGAGGGAACGCTGCTGCGCAAGTAGCGTCGCTCACCACCGGTCGGTCCTTCAGTGGTGGGGGTCCGCGGAGATCTCCAGGGAGGTCTCCAGGGACGTGGGGGCGGGAAGCTGCTCCAGGTGAGCCTCGTCGATCACCTGCGCCACGGCGTCCTCGAACTCCTCCAGCGGGCTGCTCTTGGAGAGCACCATGCGGACGCCGGGGATGCGGGGAGCCCGCCGCGAACTGTGCAGGATGATGGGGATGCCCTCGAGCCCCGGCTCGTGGAGCAGGCGTCCGCAGAGCTCGACCCCATCCAAGCGGGGCATCATCCAGTCCGTCACGACCAGGTCCGGCCGCTGCTGGCGGGCCTTCTCCAGGGCTTCCACGCCATCGTGCGCCTGGACGACCTGGTAACCCATGACCTCCAACACGTCGGTGTAGAGCTCCATCAGGTCCTGCTCGTCATCGACCAGCAGAATCGTGCTCACGGTGGCATCCTCACTTTCCGGAGCGCCTGACCGGGATGGCAACCTCGCGCCCCTCACCTAGAGATGAGTCGCCTTCGTTTAAGGTGTGATGCCTGCGTGGCCGTGGTGCCATCATGAGCGGCCATGACCCTCGCCAGCCGCTTCCTCGCGCGTCTCCTGGAGCTGCCCCCCGCGGACACCTACGACGTCCTCGTGGAGCGGGACCTGGAGATCCCCTTGCCCGGTGGCATCAAGCTGCTCGCGGACCGCTACGCCCCCCGCCAGGGCGGCAAGCTTCCGACCATTCTCGTGCGCTCGCCCTATGGCAGGCGGGGCTTCTTCGGCCTCCAGTACGGGAGGCTCTTCGCCGAGCGCGGCTTCCAGGTGCTCGTCCAGAGCGTGCGCGGCACCTTCGGCTCGGGCGGTCAGTTCGATCCCTTCCGGGACGAGCGGGACGATGGGCTGGCCACCGTCGAGTGGATGAAGCGGCAGGACTGGTTCTCGGGCGAATTCGCCACCCATGGCGCCAGCTACCTGGGACTCGTGCAGTGGGCGGTGGCCCGTGAGGCGGGCCCCGGCTTGAAGGCCATGGTGGCCCACGAGACCGCGTCCGAGTTCCGTGGCCAGACCTACGCGGGCGGCGCCTACTCGCTCGACACCGCGCTGTCCTGGGTCCATCTCGTCCGCAACCAGGAGACGCCCGGGTTGGGGGGGCTGATGACCCGGCTCGGCGCGCCCCGCAAGCTCAAGCCCCTCTTCCAGCACCTGCCGTTGAACGAGGTGGACGCGCTCGCCACGGGCGCGCGGGTGCCCTTCTTCCAGGACTGGCTCGAGCACAACGCGCCGGACGACCCGTGGTGGAACCGCGCGGACTTCAGCGGCTCGCTCTCGGAGATCACCGCACCGGTCCATCTCGTCGGCGGCTGGTACGACATCCTCCTGCCCTGGCAGGTGAGGGATTACGCCGCGCTCCACCGGGCCGGACGCGCGCCCTACCTCACCATCGGGCCCTGGACCCACGTCTCCGTCGAGGGTATGGCGGTCGCCGCGCGCGAGTCACTGATCTGGCTCAAGGCCCACCTCAAGGGAGACCGCAGCCAGTTGCGCGAGGCCCCCGTCCGCGTCTTCGTCATGGGGGCCAACACCTGGCGCGACTTCTCCGAGTGGCCTCCGCCCGGCCTCCAGACGCGGCGCTGGCACCTGCAAGCGGACCGGGGACTCTCTCCCGCTACGCCCGCGGCCTCGGAGCCCGATCGCTACCGGTATGACCCCGCCCACCCCACACCCTCCCTCGGAGGCGCGCTGCTGACGCGGGAGGCGGGACCCCGGGACAACCGCGCGCTGGAGTCGAGGCCGGACGTCCTCACGTACACCAGCGCGCCCCTGGAGAAGGAGCTGGAGGTCATCGGCCCCGTCCAGGCCGAGCTCTTCGTCCGCTCCAGCCTCCCGCACACCGACTTCTTCGCCCGCCTGTGCGACGTGGAGCCCTCGGGCAAATCCGTCAACCTCTGCGACGGACTGCTGCGCCTCGTGCCCGGCCAACCCGCTCCCGAGCCTGATGGCACCCTGCGCATCACCCTCGACCTGTGGCCCACCGCCCACCGTTTCCTCGCGGGCCACCGCATCCGGCTTCAGGTCTCCAGCGGGGCGCATCCCCGGTTCGCCCGAAACCCCGGCACCGGCGAGCCGCTCGGCACCGCGAAGACACTCGCCGCCGCCGACCAGGCCGTCTTCCACGACCCGGCCCATCCCTCTGCCCTGCTGCTTCCCGTCATGGGCTAGCTCTCCCGGCTCCTCCCCGTCCCAGTGCGGCATTCCCGACGAATGGGCAGGCCGCCACGTGTGGAGGCGAGCATCCGTCATGCTCTTCCCTCCCCGTGGCATGGACGGCGTGAGAAGGTACGGCCCATGAGCAACGCTCTCTACCGGGATTGTGCCCGGCTCTTCATGGTCGGTTTCCCCGGCCCCCGCATCGACGACGACTTCGCCGCGCTGATGAAGGACGGCATCTTCGGCGCCATCCTCTTCAAGCGGAACGTGGGCACCGCGCAGGAGACGGCCGCCCTGTGCCGCGACATCAAGTCCCGCGCGGGCCGGCCCTTCATCCTCTCGGTGGACCAGGAGGGCGGACGGGTGGCGCGGCTGCGCGGCGCGCCCTTCACCGCCCTGCCCCCCATGCGCGAGCTCGGCCAGCGCGGCGACCTGGCCCTCGTGGAGCGCGTGGGCCGGCTGCTCGCGCACGAGCTGCGCGCCATCGGCTTCGACTGGGACTTCGCGCCCGTGCTGGACGTGGACACCAACCCCACCAACCCCGTCATCGGCGACCGCAGCTTCAGCCGGGACCCGGACGAGGTGGCCCGCATGGGCGTGGCGCTGGGACGCGGCCTGGAGGCCGGCGGCGTGGCCTCGTGCGGCAAGCACTTCCCCGGACATGGTGACACCACCTCGGACAGCCACCTGACGCTGCCGCGGCTGCCTCACGACATGGAGCGCCTGCGCCGCGTGGAGCTGGTGCCCTTCCGCGCCTTCGCCCAGGCCGGGCTCGCCTCGCTCATGACGGCGCACGTGCTCTTCGACGCGCTCGACCCCAAGGTGCCCGCCACCATGAGCCATCGCGTGCTCGACGGCGTGCTGCGCCAGGAGATGGGCTTCGACGGCGTGCTGGTGAGCGATGACCTGGAGATGAAAGCCATCGCGGACCACTACTCGGTGGAAGAGGCCACGGTGCAGGGCACCCTGGCCGGCGTGGATCTCTTCCTCGTCTGCCACCAGGCGGACGTGCAGCGCCGGTGCATCGAGGCGCTGGTGCGCGCGGTGGAGTCCGGCCGCGTGCCCCGCGCGCGCATCGAGGAGGCCCACCGCCGTCTGGCCCGCCTCGAGGCGCGCTTCGCTCACGGCCCCGAGGACCGGTTGGCCACGCTCGGCGACGCCGAGCACCGCACGCTCGCCGAGGGGCTCGCCAGCGGCTTCAGTGGGAAGGATCCCACCGAGGTCATGCTGGCGTCCCGGTAGTTCCCGTCCGAGGCGTCCCGCCTACTTCGTGGGGGCGCCTCCGGACTGCTCCTCGTCGCCGCCGCTGACGCCCTGGCCCGGAGTGCCCACGTCCTGGCCCTCCATGCCCGCGCCGCCCGTGCCCGCGTCCGCCGGCGTCCCCGCGTCCCGGGCCATGGTTCCGCCGCCGGTACCGGAGCCGCCGGTGCCTTCCTGGCCCTCCATGCCCGCGCCGCCCGCGCCACCGGTGCCCATCTGGTCCTGCACGTCCATGTCCGCGCCCTGGTTCGTGTCCGCACAACCCGGGAACAGCAGCGACGCCGAGGCCAGAGCCCCCACCACCACCCACTTGCGAATGCTTCCGCGCATGTACGTTCCTCCATCATCCCGCTCCTCGCGTGAAGGGCGGGGAGGGGCGCCTCATGAATGCGTGTGAACGGTGACGGCCCGCGGAGAGACGGCCTACTTGCCGCGCGCGTCGCGCCGGGCCGGAGCGCCACCCGGAGCATTGGGGTTCGTGGGACGGTCATTGCCCACGTTGCCCTGCGCGGCGGGAACCTCCCGCGTGGGCGCGATGATGCTGCCCGCCGCCCCCAGCTCGTCGTAGAGCGGGCCGCCCTCGGGCCCCGGCGCGGGCGGGGTGGAGCCACTGCCGCCCATGGCGCCGCCCTGCGCCTCGAGCAGGGCCCGCTCTCCGGGGTCCAGCAGCAGGGAGCGGCCCGGAGTGCCCTGGGCCTCGGGAGTCCGGGGATCGATGCTGCTCCGGACGTCCTGGATGGTGCCGTTGTAGCCGGTCAGCTCCGGGGGCCGCTTGAAGCCGGGTGCGACCTCGAAAGAGTTCCCCGGCTGCTGAGCGCTCTGGCACGCCGGGAACAGCAACGAGGCCGAGGCCAGCGCCCCCAACACCACCCACCGCTTGAAACCTCTGTCGTGCATGTCCGTCTCCAGGGACCACGTCTGGCGCTCTCGCTGCTCGCGGGGTGCGAGGGCGGAGCACGCCGCGCATTGAGGGATGGGCACCCGGAGGCTTCCGGGCTACCGAGCGGGTCTCTGTCGAGCGCCCGCCCGCCCGGCTGGCCTCCAGCAGGCGAACCAGGCCCGTGCTACTGGTCGTCCGCGGCCGGAGGCTGCCCGATCTGGCCCTTCGTCGACTGATCGCCTTCGCCCGCGGGAGCCGTGGGGGGCGGCGTGCCCGTCGGCTGCTCACGTGGCTCGTAGGAGCTGCCGGTGGTGCGGACCGGGGAGGCGAGACCGGAGCCAATCTCGACACCGCGGGTGCCCTGGACCCAGGCCCCGTTGGCCCCCACGCGCAGCGGCTTGCCCGTCCCGAGCTTCCCGGGCGGCATCGATCTCGGGCGGTGGGAACGGGACGCGCATGTCCTGCTGCAACCAGAGGTTCTCCTGGGCCACCTTGCTGCCCTGGATGCGCGGCATGTCGTTGTCCGCGGTCCGCCCATCCGACTCACCGGCGCCGCCCGTGCCCCGCTGCTGCTCGTCGGTCTGGTACAGCGTGGTGCTGCTGCCGATGTTGGAGCTCGCCCGAGCGGCCGGGTCCTGGTTCTGGGCCTCCTCGGAGTAGTAGTCCTCCTGGGCCGTCAACGCCCACTTGCGCCCGTAGTCATAGGGGTTGTTCCCGCATCCGGCGAGCAGCGCCGCTCCAGCGAATCCGCCGAGCAGCGCCAGCTTCATCCCCGTCTTCCGCATGACCGCCTCCCTGTCGTCGTGCCTTGCTTAGGACAGGGGTGGGCATGCAGCGGAAAGACGGGTAGGCGCGAGCGAGCGGGCGAGGGCTGCTTGCTCGCGTGCAGACGGACGGAGGCACCGGCTCGAAACAGGGAACCGAGGCACCCTCACCCCGACCCTCTCCCGGAGGGCGAGGGGAGGGATGCTCGCTCCGTGGCCAGGGGACTACCGGCGCGCGGAGGTCTTCTTCACGGCGGCCTTCTTCGTCACGGCCTTGCCCGCGGGAGCCGCCTTCTTCGCCAGGACCTTCTTCGCCACGGTCTTGACCGCCGAGGCCGCCTTCTTCACCGGCGTCTTCTTCGGGGCCGGTTCGCTCGCCTCGGTGCGGGTGTCCTGCCCCGCGGACTCGCCGCCCTCGAGCAATTGGAGGATCTCCTGCACATGGCCCTTCACCTTCACCTTGGGCCACACCCGGGCCACCTTGCCCTGGGGGTCGATGAGGAAGGTGGCGCGCGTCACGCCCAGGAACTTGCGGCCGTACAACGACTTCTCGCCCCACACGCCGTAGGCGTCACACACCTGGCGTGCGGTGTCCGCGAGCAGCGGAAAGGGCAGCGAGAACTTCGTGGCGAACTTCTGGTGGCTCTTCGTGTCGTCCGGCGACACGCCCAGCACCACCGCCCCGGCGGCCTGCAGCGCCGAGTGCTCGTCACGGAAGTCGCACGCCTCCTGCGTGCAGCCCGGGGTGTCATCCTTCGGGTAGAAGTACAGCACGACGTTCTTGCCCCGCAGCCGCGAGAGCTTCACGTCGTTGCCGTTCTGGTCCTGCAATTGGAAGTCGGGAGCCGGGTGGCCTGTCTGGGGAATGGGCATGGGCGCACGCTCATAGCCCAACTGACTTTTCCGGTCACCTTCCGGCGTCGGTCTCCCCGGGGTGGGCGTGCGGGGGGTGCCCATGCTCGTCCAGCGAGGGAGACCCGCCCTCCGGTACGCCGGGCCTCGACAGCGGCCGGCGCGGCAGCGGGGTGCTCCGCAACTCCTTGAGCCGGGTGAGCCGCCGCTGGGCCTCGGCGTAGGCCCTGGAGTCCGCCGGCACCTTCTCCAGCTCGCCGATGACGGCGTCCCAGGCCGGGTCTCTCGGAGAGACACCGCGCTCGACCAACTCGGCGTGCTTCGCCTCGGCGCGCGCGAGTTGCTCCGGGCCCGCGTCGCGCTTGCAGGCCCCCACGGTCACCAGGAGGCCCAACAGGAGTGGCACCACGGTCCGGCGGCTTCGGTAGATGAGAGACACGCACAACCCTCCTGCTGGCCTCGGACACGAAGGGCGGATAGGGTGCTCTCCGTGTCGCCCCTCTTCTTCGCATTCCTGTTCGGTCTCGGCCAGGGCCTGCTCCACGCGGTAGGTCCGGACCACTGCGCCGCCATGGCCACGCTCGGCACCCTGGGCCCCTCCCGGCGCCGTGCCACCCTCCTCGTCGCGCTGCGCTTCGCCATCGGGCATGCCGCGGTGCTCGGCGGCGTGGCCACCTTCTGCCTCCTGGCGGGCGTGGGCCTCTCCGAGACCTTCGAGCGCTGGGCGGAGATCTTCGGGGGCGCGGTGCTGGTGGCGCTCGCCGTCACCGCCTTCCTCTTCCCCAACGTGCTGCGCCACGGCCACCCCCACCTGCCCGGCCACACGCATGAGCCGCACTCCCACAGGCACGACCAGGTGAGCACCGCCGCCGGGGCCCTCATGGCCGTCAGCGGCGTGCGCTCGCTGTTGCTCGCCCTGCCTCCCCTGCTCGTGGGTGGCAGCATGCAGTCCTCGGGTTGGACGTACCTGCCCGGCTTCGCCTTCGGCATCCTCGTGGGCATGGGCGCGGTGGGCCTCCTCTTCGCCGAGGGCCTCTCCCGCGTGGGCACCACCCTCGCCGAGCGGCTCCAGCGTCTCGTCGCCGGCGCCTCCGCCGTGCTCGGCGTGTTCTGGATCGTCAGCCGCCTCTAGGCGGGCACTCGGCGACGCGACGACCCTCACCCCCCGCCCTCTCCCAGGGGGAGAGGGGGCATGCGCAACCCGGCTGTCTGCTCTCAGGTGCGCTGCTCGAGGATGCCCAGCGACATCATCGACACCAGGAAGCCGTAGACGACCTGGTCGGGGCGGTTGGCGTACGCGAGCAGCTCCCCCACGGTGCGGTTGCCGTCGATCTTCGGCAACAGCTCCGCCTCCCACCGCTCCAGTTCCACCTCGTGGAGCTGGTAGGCCGGGGCCACGGCGGGGATGAGCCGGTCCTCGGGCCGCAGCATCCGCCGCAGGCGCTCGGCCTTGTAGAGCTTCTTGATGCCGCGGACGATGAGGTTCGCCGGGTGCACGTCCAGCTTGATGGACTCGGCGGCGGCCTTCTCCTTGAAGCTCATCACGTAGGTGCCGTCCTCCCACGCGAAGAGCGAGTAGATGATCGCCTTCACCTGCTGGCCCACGTAGTACAGGCGCTCGGTGTCCTTGAGCAGGCCGCGCTCCACCAGCACGTCGCCGGTGCGCCGGTTGCTCGCGGTGGCCACCGCCGAGGCGTCATCGAGCTGCTCGGGCTTGATCTTCCCCACGCGCACGAGGAACTGGCCGAAGCGGTCCGCCAGCAGGTTGGAGAGGGCGAACACCGGGGTGCCGCGCTCGAAGTAGACGACCTTGCGCACCTTGCCGCGCTGCACGCCCAGCTCGCCCGTCTCGCGTGACAGGTAGAAGGCGGTGAGGAGCGAGGGCAGGTTGTCCTTGAGCTCGCCGCGGCGCTGGCCGGGACCTCCGGCGCCCACGGGCAGCGGATCCGGCGGACGGCCCGGCACGGGCGGGCGCACCAGGGTGGCCGCCACCTTGTGCAGCGGGGTGGCCGTGAGGTTGGCGCCGCGGATCTCCGCGGTGAGGTTGTCGCCACCCGTCACCTTGATGCGGCCCGTCAGCTCCATCGAATCCTGGGGCCCCTCCTCCTCGACGTCGATGTCGAGCTCCACATCGAAGGAGTCCTGCAGGGAGGCGGCAGTGGGGGCCTGCTTCTGGGTGGGCACCAGCTTCTGCACCGCCTCCAGCAGCTTGGCGGCCTCGAAGGGCTTCTCGAAGTAGCCGGCGGCCGCGTACTTCTGCCGGGCCTCCATGGCGTGCTTGCCGCCCTTGAAGACGCCGGTGATGAAGATGAGCGGGAGCTGGGGCTGATCCTTCCGGAGCGCGTCCGCCAGGTGGTAGCCCATCATGTCGGGCAGCAGGATATCGAGCACCGCCACCGCGGGAGGCTGGGCGCGCGAGACCTCGACCGCCTGCTTGCCCTTGGTCGCACCCACCACCTCGTAGCCCGCATCTTCGAAGAGCTGGGTGAGGAGCGTGAGGAGCTCCTGATTGTCATCGACGACGAGGATTCGGGGAGCCATCGCGGGCCACCCTAGCCAAAAGCCCGTCAGTTCGTAAGAGCTTGATGAACCGGAGGATGCATCCCGGCGGCTGGACGGATAGGTTGGAGCACCCCCTGCGCTTCGAGATTCGCCCCATGAAGTTCCCCCACCTGACCCGTTGCATCGTGTCGCGCCTCGTCTTGCCCCTGGCCCTGCTGCTCCCCCTGGCGGTGCTCGCCCAGGAGGACGCGGGCACCCGGGACGCGGGCAGTGTGTATGACGTCCCGGACGCCTCGGTGGGGAGCGGAGGCGCGGACCGGGACAACGAGGAGAACGAGGACGGCCGGCCCGGAGGCGCCTGCCGCAGCGGCAATGACTGCCCGGCGCGGTTCAGCTGCACTCAGGGTATGTGCCGTTACACCGGCATCCGCCAGGCCGACCGGGTGGGCTGCCTGTTGGGGCCGGAGGACACCCTGGCGGTGGTGGGGCTGGGACTGGCGTTGGCGGCATGGCGGCGCGGCCGGGAGGGACAATGAGGCTCGGACTCAAGGCGGACAACCTGCTGGAGCGGGTGGCGGACTGGCTCAACCTGGCCCCCCAGCCGTTGGCGCACGCCTTCTTCGGGATGATGGCCTCGCGCACGCTGATGGCCGGCGAGCGGCTGGGCGTGTTCGCGGCGCTGGCGGACGGCTCGGCCACGGTGGAGGAGCTGGCGGCGCGGCTGAAGCTGTCCCCCGAGGGCACGCGCGCGCTGATGGAGGCGCTGGAGGCGTGCGACGCGGTGGAGCGCAAGAAGGGCCGCTACCGGATGGCGGACCGGGCCCGGCGCTGGTTGGACCCGCGCTCGCCGCAGTACGTGGGCGGCTTCCTGGACTTCAACTACACCCAGTGGGAGTGGTGGAGCCACATGGAGGAGGCAGTGCGCACGGGCGAGTCGGTGGACATCCACCGCTTCGCCCCGGATGACCCGCGCTGGCGCTCCTACATCCACGCCATGCACCAGATGGCGCGGCTGTCGGCGCCCGAGGTGGTGCGCTCCATTCCGTTGCCCCGGGGAGCGAGGCACGTGTTGGACCTCGGGGGCGCGCACGGCTGGTTCGCCGCGGAGCTGTGCCGCCACAACAAGGGGCTGAAGGCCACGGTGCTGGACCTGGAGGGCAGCGTGCGGGTGGGCCGGGAGATCATCGCCCAGGCCGGCCTGTCGCACCTGGTGACGCACAAGGACGGGGACATCCTCACCTCGGAGCTGGGAGGCCCCTATGACGGGCTGCTCCTCTTCCAGGTGATGCACCACCTGTCGCCCGCGCAGAACGTGGCGCTGCTGCGCCGGGTGCGCACCTCGCTGACGCACAAGGGAACCCTGGCGGTGCTGGAGTACCTGCGCGAGGACGTGGAGAAGCCCGCGAGCGCCGCCCCGCTCATCGGCCTGCACTACTTCCTCACCTCGAAGGCGGCGGCCTACACGCCCGCGGAGATGGAGGGCTTCCTGGACGACGCGGGCTTCCGCATCGAGAGTATGAAGCCCGTGCGCCACCTGCCCTTGCAGACGCTCATCATCGCCCGGCCCGAGTGAGATGCTGCCCACCGCCTCCAACGCTCCCACGTCCCAGGACACGCCCCCGCTCGCCGTCGAGCTGGACGGGGTGCTGGCGCGCACGGACACGTTGCACGAAGGCCTGCTGAGGCTGCTCAAACGCCAGCCGTACCTGGTCCCGGCGGTGCTGGGGTGGAGCCTGCGCGGCCCGGCCTTCCTCCGGGCCGAGGTGGCGCGGCGGGCGGAGCTGGACGTGACGCGGCTGCCCTATGACGAGGTGCTGCTGTCGCGCCTCGCCGAGGAGCGGGCACGGGGCCGCCGGGTGGTGCTGAGCACGGCCGCGGACCGGCGGGTGGCGGAGGCGGTGGCCGCGCACCTGGGCCTCTTCGACGCCGTCCACGCCCGGGGCGAGGCGCTCGACGGCCCCCACGAGGAAGCGCGCCGCACCGCGCCCTCCAAGCCGCTCGTGCGCACGCTGCTCAAGGCGCTGCGGGTGCACCAGTGGGCCAAGAACATCCTCCTCTTCGTCCCGCTGATGGCCGCGCACAAGGCCCTCAACGTCCCCCTGCTGCTCCAGACGGTGCTGGCCTTCATCTCCTTCAGCCTGTGCGCCTCGAGCGTGTACGTGCTGAACGACCTGCTCGACCTGGACGCGGACCGCCAGCACCCCACCAAGCGGCGGCGGCCCTTCGCCTCGGGGGACCTGCCGGTGAGCGCGGGCCTGTGGATGGCGCCCCTGCTGCTGGGCGCTGGCGCGGCGGTGGCGCTGCTGCTGCCGGGCGCCTTCCTGGCCCTGCTGGGCACCTACTACGCGGTGACGCTCGCGTACTCGTTCTACCTCAAGCAGGTGATGATGCTGGACGTGCTGGTGCTCGCCGGGCTGTACACGGTGCGCATCTTCGGCGGCTCCCTCGCGGTGGGCGTGCCCACGTCGAGCTGGCTCTTCACCTTCTCCATGTTCCTCTTCCTCTCGCTCGCGCTCGTCAAACGGCTGAGCGAGGTGCGGCGGCTGCGGCAGGCCAACGAGTCGGCCGCCCCGGGCCGCGGGTATGTGGCCGGGGACTACGAGCAGCTCGCCATCCTCGGCGTCTCCAGCGGCTACCTGTCCGTGCTGGTGCTCGCGCTCTACATCACCAGCAAGGAAGTCACGGCGCTCTACCTGTACCCGGAGCGGCTGTGGCTGCTGTGCCCGGTGATGCTGTATTGGGTGGGCCGGGTGTGGCTGCTCGCGCACCGCGGCCAGGTGAACGAGGATCCTTTGGTCTTCGCGTTGAAGGACAAGGTGAGCTACGTGGTGGGGCTCATCGCCATGGGCGTGCTGCTGGCCGCGACATGAGGGAGTCCATGAAGAAGGTCATCGTCCTCGGCGCCACGAGCGCCATTGCGCAGTCCACGGTGCAACTGCTGTCGGCCCGGGGTGCGTCGCTGTACCTGGTGGGCCGCAACCCCGAGCGGCTGGAAGCCGTCGCCAACGAGGCGCGCGCCAAGGGCGCCGCCAGCGTCCACACCGAGGCGTTGGACCTGGACGACCTCGCCCAGCACGAGGCGCTGGTGGAGCGCGCGGCCACGGCGCTCGGGGGCCTGGATGGGGCGCTGCTCGCCCATGGGATTCTCGGCAACCAGGAGGCCGCCCAGCGCTCCTACTCGGAGGCCGAGAAGGTGCTGCGCACCAACTTCCTCAGCGCGGTGTCCCTGCTGACGCCGCTGGCCAACCTCTTCGAGGCGCAGAAGGCGGGCACGCTGGTGGTCATCTCCTCGGTGGCGGGAGACCGGGGGCGGCAGAGCAACTACGTGTACGGCGCCTCCAAGGGCGCGCTGAGCGTGTTCCTCCAGGGGCTGCGCAACCGGCTGGCGCGCTCGGGCGTGGCGGTGGTGACGGTGAAGCCGGGCTTCGTGGACACGCCGATGACGGCCGACGTGAAGAAGAACGCCCTCTTCGCCACCCCGGACAAGGTGGCCCGGGGCATCGTCCGGGCGGCGGACGCGCGCAAGGACGAGGTGTACCTGCCCGGCTTCTGGGGTCCCATCATGTTCGCCATCCGCGGCATCCCCGAGCGCGTCTTCAAGCGCATGAAGCTGTGACGCCCGGGAGGGCTTCCAGGCCCGGGTGACGGGCGGGCGGCCGGACAACCCCTCGGGGCGGGCCGGCCCCTCCTCTCCCCTCCCTCCTCCCGGGCCCTGGCGCCAGGGGGGATGAAAAAGGTGATAGCGTCCGGTCCGGGGCCCCGCCCCTCCGCTCCGCCCCGGGCCTCGAACATGGTGCTCCACAAGAAATCGTCGAGCAACACTCCCCGCTCCCTGCCCAGCCGCATCGATGCGCTCATGCGCGCCTGCGCGCTGCCCCTGGCCCCCTTCGTGGCCTACCTGCTGGGCATGGTGCTGGGACTCGAGGGCGATCAGGTCTCCCGCGCGCTCTTCTGGCTCCTGCCACCGACGCTGCTCCTGTTCGCCGTCCTCTTCCCGCTGCTCATCATCCACTCCTTCGTCGGCACCGCGCTGCGCGTCAACCCGGGGGAGCAGCCCGGGCTCCGGCTGGTGCGCATCCTCAAGCTGCCCTGGCGCCTGGCCTTCTACAACCTGGTGGGCACCTACGCCGCCGGCGCCGCCTTCTTCTCCACCGGCGTCTGCCTGTGGTTCGGCAAGGAGCTCAAGCTGGCCGTGTGGGGCGGCCTCGTCGGGCTGGCCGTCGGGCTCCTGCTCGCGTTCCCCGCGGGCATCGTCATGGAGCGGTGGATGCAGCCGCTCGCCCTCGAGGAGCAGCAGCGCCACCCCCACCTGCGCGTCATCAGCGGCGGCTTCTTCTGGGTGCGCCAGTCCTGGTTCCTCCCCTACGCCTTCGCCGTCTGCGTGCTCTCGCTCATCCTCCTGGGCGGCGTCGCCGTGGCCGTGCAGTCCAACAACGTCCAGCGCTCCTACATCGAGCAGCTCCAGGCCGCCGGCCAGCTCGACGCCGCCCGCATGATGGAGGGCATGTCCTCCTCGCTCCTCTCGGAGCTGAGCATCCCCGTGGCGGTGCTCGCCTTCCTCCTGCTCACCATCCCCACCATCACCGCGTGGATGCTCGCTCGCCGCCAGGAGCGCGGCTCGCTCTCCGTGCTCGAGGCCATCGAGGGCCTCTCCATCGGCAAGGTGCGTCCGCCCCAGTGGATCTCCACCGATGAGATCGGCGACCTGGCCTTCGGCCTCAACTCCATCGTCATCCAGTTGAGCGCCCTGCCCCGCACCCTCCAGCAGTCCGCCAACCAGCTCGTCGAGGCCGGGGCCACCCTGCGCAACGCCAACGACGCCCAGCGCAGCGCCCTCACCATCCAGGCCCAGGCCCTCGAGGACACCAACTTCACCGCCCAGGGAATCAAACACACCTCCGACCTCACCGCCCAGCGCGCCCAGGAGGTGCTCAACGTGGTGCGCCACGCCGAGGAGCTCAGCCGCGCCGGCACCATGGCCATCGAGCAGACCATCGCCGGCTTCAGTGCCATCCGCGACTCGGTGTTCGCCATCCGCGGCAAGATGGAGCGCCTGCAGTCCAGCGCCGTGCAGATCGGTGAAATCACCCAGACGGTGAAGGACCTGGCCGACCAGTCCAACATGCTCGCCCTCAACGCCGCCATCGAGGCCGTCCGCTCCGGCGAGCACGGCAAGGGCTTCAGCGTGGTGGCCCGCGAAATCCGCAACCTCGCCGACCAGTCCATCCGCTCCACCACCCGCATCAGCAACATCCTGGACGAGGTGGGCAACGCCATCGGCGACGCCGTCGCCATGACGGACGTGAGCGCCGCCCAGGTGGAGGGCGGCCTGGGCAAGGTCCAAACCTCCGGCGACAGCCTGCGCCAGCTCTCCCTCATGGTGAACGAGAGCTCCTCGGCCGTGACTCAAATCACCGCCGCCGTGAGACAGCAGAACGCCGGCTTCGAGCAGATCTTCCACGCCATCGCCGACCTGTCGCGCAGCATGGATCAGGCCATGGAGCGGCTGGAGTCCACCCAGGAGGCCGCGCAGACCCTCCAGAAGGTCTCCGCCCAGGTCACCCAGGTGGCCGGCCAGTACCACGTCGAATAGCCCCGCTCCGTCTCGTCCCCAGGACCGAGGCCTGCCGGGCTTTTCCTTTTTTCCCGTGATGGCCAGGATGGATGGCGGTTCCGGTGGGACTTGACCCTCGGGGTACGGTCATGTATTTGCCGCGCCGCGTCAACCCTACTTTACAGGTCTACGCGATAATTCTAGCTTGACCGCACGTCCCTCGTATTTGTAATATTCCACAATCGTTGCACGGGGGGGCCACGCGCTGACTCGCCCTGAGCGGGAGGTCCACATGCACCGGCAGGAGATTCTCGACAACGTCCGCAACATCATCCTGGCCATCAACAATGGCCTGTTCCCGGACGACGTGAGCGAGTTCGCCTCGATGACGTATGATCTGGGCATGGATTCCTTCCATCTCGAGTCGATGATCTCCCGGCTCAAGGACGAAGTGGCCGACATCGAGTTCACCCCCTGGTACATCAAGGCCTCGCGCCGCGGTCACGATACCGTGGGCAGCCTGGTGGACTTCATCGATGAGCGGCTGGTGCGCAGCGTCCCCGCGGAGCTGCCCGAGGGCCGGGCCACCCACCTCTCCAACGCCGAGCCGCGTGAGCTCGACGTGGAGGTTGCATGACGCAGGCAGCAGCACCCCGCCGCCCCACGCTGCTGTCCATCGCGTCGGCCACGCCCCCGCTCTCGCTCACCCAGGACGAGCTGTACGAGGGGCTGCTCAAGCACTGGTACAAGGATCTGCCCAACGCCGAGCGGATGATCAAGAACACGGGCGTGCGTCGGCGCCACTTCGCGTGGGACCCCCGCGTGGAGCTCAAGGACGGCAACAAGGGCCTGAGCGAGCGCGTGCGCGTCTTCGAGCGCGTGGGCCTGGAAGTCACCAGCCAGTCGGTGGAGAAGGCCCTGGGCACCCTGGAGCGCTCCAAGGTGGGCGCCTTCACCATGACCACCAACTCGGGCTACTCGGGCCCGGGCCTGGACTTGTTCACGGCGAAGAAGCTGGGGCTCAAGTCGGACATCCGCCGCACCTTCGTGGGCCACATGGGCTGCTTCGCGGCCTTCCCGGTGCTGCGCACGGCCATGGACAGCATCGCCGCGCGCCCGGACGAGTACGTCATCGCCAACGCCTCGGAGTACAGCTCGCTGCAGTTCCGCGCTGACGCGGACCCGGAGCAGGCCGTCATCATGGGCCTCTTCGGAGACGCGGCGTGCACGCTGGTGATGGGCAGCGCCCCGGATGGGGAGGGCGTCCAGTTCATCCGCTCCCACACCGAGCAGCTCTACGAGACGAACGAGCTGATGGGCTGGCACATGTACACCGACGGGTTCAAGATGACCCTGTCGCCCTACGTGCCCTTCGTGCTGGCCGAGCACATCGACGCCTTCCTGGAGAAGCTGCTGGGCCCGGAGAAGCTGGGCAAGGCGGACATCAAGCACTGGCTCATCCACCCGGGCGGACCGAAGATTCTCGAGGCGATTGCCCGGCAGCTCAAGCTGGACAAGTCGGCCATGCGCGCGAGCTGGCACGTGCTGAGCGAGTACGGCAACTGCGGCTGCGTCACCGCCCTGCTGGTGTTGGAAGAGGCGTTGAAGACGGACAAGCCCAAGCGCGGCGAGTACGGGGTGATGATGGGCTTTGGCCCCGGCCTCACCGTCGAGGGCATGCTGGTCCGTTTCTGAGTCCCTGCCGGTTCTTCACCGAGGTCACACAGCGATGAGCCAGGAACCGCTGCGCCGCCAGACGGCGTCCGTGCAACTGGGCCCCGGCGTGGGGCGCCACTCCAGCCGGGAGATTGCCCAGCGCGGGCCCACCCGGGCCCACGTGGCGCCCGTGCACACGCTCGCCGAGGCCGTGGCGCACTGGGCGCGCACCCGCCCCTCGCAGCCGCTCTTCTACTTCGCGGACCTGGAGGAGAAGCTCACCGTCCTCACCGCGGGAGACCTGCACCACAACGCGCTGCGCATCGCCGCCAACCTGCACGCGCGCGGCGTGCGGCAGGGCGACAAGGTGGTGCTCTCCTTCGACACCAGCCCCGAGTTCCTCGAGAGCTTCTTCGCCTGCGGCCTGGCGGGGGCCACGCCCTGTCTCATCGAGCTGCCCTCCTCCAAGGTGTCCGTGCGCGCCTGGGGCGAGCGGCTGCGGGTGAAGCTGCGCCTGCTGGACGCCCGGGCCATGCTCATCGACCCGGACTTCGTGGACCTGGCGAACGAGGCCCTGCTGGACCACGCCCCCGACGAGGCCCCCTTCGTCGCCACCGTGAAGGAGCTGTCGGGCGAGGCCGCCGCCTTCGAGCCGCCCACCGCCAACCCCGACGACATCGCCTTCATCCAGTTCACCTCGGGCACCACGGACGCGCCCAAGGGCGTGCTCATCTCCCACCGCGCGCTGTTCGCCAACTGCGCGGCCATGGGGGAGATCAGCCAGTGGGACTCGGATGACCTGATGGTGTGCTGGCTGCCCTTGTTCCACGACATGGGACTGGTGGCCTCCACCCTGGCCTCCTTCGTCCACGGGATTCCCACGGCGCTGCTGCCGCCCTTCGGCTTCCTGCTCAAGCCGGCGCGCTGGCTGTGGGCCATCCACTACTTCCGCGCCACCTCGTCCTTCGCGCCCAACTTCGCCTACCAGCTGTGCGTCAAGCGCATCAAGGACGCCGAGGTGGAGGGCCTGGACCTGAGCGCGTGGGAGCGGGCCTACAACGCCGCCGAGTTCATCCACGCCGACACCGTGCGCCACTTCACCGAGCGCTTCCAGCCCCACGGCTTCGAGCCGGACACCTGGCGGCCCGCCTACGGCATGGCGGAGATGGTGGTGGGCATCTCCATCCGCGACCGGAATGATCCCGTGCGCATGGAGACCATCTCCCGCTCGGCGCTGGCCTCGAAGCGGCAGGCCATTCCGCTGCAGGAGAGCGGCCCGGACGCGCTCACCGTGCTCAGCGTGGGCCGGGTGCTGCGCGGCATCGACCTCCGCATCGTCGACGAGGAGGGCCGCGCGCTGGGCGAGCGCCAGGAGGGCGAAATCCTCCTGCGCGGCACGTCCCTCTTCGGCGGCTACTTCAAGAACCCCGAGGCCACCGGCGCCGTGCTGCGCGACGGCTGGCTGCACACCGGGGACCTGGGCTACCTCGCAAACGGCGAGCTCTTCATCTGCGGGCGCAGCAAGGATCTCATCATCAAGGCGGGCGAGAACCACCACCCGTACACCATGGAGAGCGCCGCCGCCCAGGTGACCGGGGTGCGCGCCGGCTGCGTGGCCGCGGTGGGCGTCAACAACCTCCAGACGGGCACCGAGGACATCGTCATCGTGTGCGAGACCACCGAGACGAAGCCCGACCTGCTGCGCCAGCAGTGCAAGCACGTGGAGGAGATGGTCTACCAGGGCTCCGGCGTGCGCCCCAACCGCGTCATCCCCGTCGCCCCGCACACCGTCCCCAAGACGACCAGCGGGAAAATCAAGCGCGCCTACATCCGGCAGAACATCGAGGCCTTCGACAACCTCTCCCTGCTGGTGACGCCTCCGGCCCGCCAATCCATCGTCCACTGAGGGCCGGGCCGCGCGGGTCCGCGCCAGCTCCCCCTGAAGTCCCGACGCCGGAGCGCCTCGTGGCCTCCGGCGTTTCGCTTTTCGTGCGGCCTGCTTCACGCCGCGTCCCGCTCCTTCCCCGAATTACCCGCTCTACCCCGCTCGCGGAGCTTTCCCCACATCCATGTAACTAGAATATTTCAGGAAAGTCGCTCGCTCCCTTGCTCGCCTTGAATTCTTGGGATATAAGACTGAACAACTTTTCCCGAGGAGTTGGAAATGTCCCGTAGCGTCGTCTCGAAGGGTGGAAAGTTCGCGGTCGTCGTGGGCGCCGTCCTCGCCCTGGGTGGTTGCACCAGCGCCGAGCAGCAGCAGCCGGCCGAGGAGCAGCCGCCCACGCAGCAGGCCACCAAGAGCGGCTGCGCCACGGTGGATCTGACCGAGGCCGAGAAGGCCACGGTGGAGCAGGCCATCGCCGGCCGCGTTCAGGGCCAGGCCCGCGCCAACGGCTCGGTGAACTTCAAGGTCTACTGGCACGTCATCAACAACGGCACGGGCATCGCCAACGGGGACATCCCCCAGACGCAGATCGACAACTCGATCGCCGTGCTGAACGCCGCGTACAAGAACACCCCGTTCACCTTCACCCTGGCGGGCGTGACGCGCACCACCAACTCCACCTGGTACGGCTGCGCCGGCGGCGGCTGCGAGACCAAGATGAAGAACGCGCTGCGCGTGGGCGGCGCGGGTGACCTCAACGTCTACTCCAACAACATGGGCCGCGGTCTGCTCGGCTGGGCGACCTTCCCCTCCAGCTACGCCTCCAGCCCCAAGATGGACGGAGTGGTCATCCTCTTCAGCTCCGTGCCCGGCGGCACCGCGGCCCCGTACAACCAGGGCGACACCCTCACCCACGAGGTCGGTCACTGGGTGGGCCTGTACCACACCTTCCAGGGTGGCTGCGCCGAGCCGGGTGACTACGTGAGCGACACCCCGGCCGAGGGCTCCGCCGCCTACGGCTGCCCCACCGGCCGCGACTCCTGCGCCGCCGCCGGTCTGGATCCCGTCACCAACTTCATGGACTACACCGACGACGCGTGCATGAACACGTTCTCGGCGGGCCAGGCCAACCGCGCCGACTCGCTCGTCGCCCAGTACCGCGGCCTGTGATTCGCGCCTGAAGTCCCGAGCCGCTGAAGTCCGACGCCGGAGCGCCCCACGCGCTCCGGCGTTTTGCTTTTCGTGCGGCCCGCTTCACGGAGAGTCCCGGGGCTCCCCGGGATTACGGGGCCAGCCCGGTTCACCCGCACTTCTACGCATCCGTGTAGCTATAATTTTTCAGAAAAAGCGCTGGGCCCCTTGCTCGGCGCTTATTCTTGAGATAGAAGACGTACCAACTATTTCCGAGGAGTTGGAAATGTCCCGCAGCGTTGCTTCGAAGGGTGGAAAGTTCGCGGTTGTCCTGGGTGCCGTCCTCGCCCTGGGTGGTTGCACCAGCGCCGAGCAGAAGCCGGCCGAGGAGCAGCAGCCCACGCAGCAGGCCACCAAGACGGGCTGTGCCACGCCGACCCCGTCCGAGGTCGAGACCGAGTCCGTGCAGGCGATGCTGAGCCAGTACCGCGGCTCGATGGCGGCCATCGGCTCCATCAACATCAACACCTACGCCCACGTCATCAACAAGGGCACGGGCATCTCCAACGGCGACATCCCGGACACGATGATCGCCAATCAGATGGCGGTCCTCAACGCGGCCTACGCCAACACCCCGTTCCGCTTCACCCTGGTGGGCACGACCCGCACCACCAACAGCACCTGGTACACCGCCGGCCCGGACACCACGGCCGAGGCGCAGATGAAGAACGCGCTGCGCCAGGGCTCCGCGGACGACCTGAACATGTACTTCAGCAGCCCCGGTGGCGGCCTGCTCGGCTGGGCGACCTTCCCCAACTGGTACGCGGGCAACCCCAAGGATGACGGCGTGGTCATCCTGAACAGCTCGCTCCCCGGCGGCTCCGCGGCTCCGTACAACCTGGGCGACACGGGCACCCACGAGGTGGGTCACTGGCTGGGCCTGTACCACACGTTCCAGGGCGGCTGCCAGAAGACCAACGACTACGTGGATGACACGCCGGCGGAGAAGTCCGCCGCCTACGGCTGCCCCACGGGCCGCAACACCTGCCCCGCCACCGGTGTGGACCCCATCACCAACTTCATGGACTACACCGACGACGCCTGCATGAACACGTTCAGCGCCGGCCAGATCGCCCGCATGGACTCGTTCTGGGCGACCTACCGCGCTGGCAAGTAGTCCGCGCCTGAAGTCCTGAAGTCTTGAAGTCCCGACGCCGGAGCGCCCCAAGCGCTCCGGCGTCTTGCTTTTGTGGCGTGACGCCCGCTCCGCGCGACCGCCTGCTCCCGGGCTTCCGCTCCACACCGGGGCCCGAGCCGGGAGGGTCAGCTCCTGTCGGGGGGAGGTTCCGGCCGCGAAGGGGAGCAACTGGTCCGATGGTCGGACCACCCGGCATGCCGCGCGGTCGGAAGGCGCCCCGTGCCTTCCCGCGCGAGTTCCCCTGAAAGAACCTGGTTCCTGCGGGCCTGGCAGTCCCGGAAGCGTGCAAAGGCTCGGGGCCGGGCGGTGCCCGGTGAGCCATGCCGCACCGGAACTCCTCCGCGTCCGCCAGCGCGGGCCTGTCGCTCCGCGCCACTCCGAGGAGCCAGGGCCGAAGCCGCCAGGACGGAGCCTCCACACACGAGGCCGCTCGGACAAAGCCGCGCCGCTCGGACGAGCCGCCACGCTCGAAGCCGCCACGCTCCAGAACGGAACCTCCACACGCGAGGCCGCTCGGGCAAAGCCGCGCCGCTCGGACGGAGCCGCCACGCTCGAGGCCGCTCAGCAGGAGCCAGGAGACGCTCGCGTCCCGCCCGGGGCGCGCATGGGGGTGCCCGCAAAGACAAACAGCGGGCCCCCACACTCGTGGGAGGCCCGCTGCTCATGTCCGGGACGAAAGGTGTCTCGGAGCGGGGCGGCTTACTTGCCCGCGCGGTACGAGGTCCACATGCTGTTCATGCGGCTGTTCTGGCCGGCGCTGAACGTGTTCATGCAGGAGTCGTAGCTGTAGTCCATGAAGTTGGTGATGGGGTCCAGGCCGGCCGTGGTGCAGGTGTCGCGGCCGGTGGGGCAGCCGGAAGCCGGCGAGGCCTCGGGCGGCGTGTCGCTCACGCTGTCACCGGGGCTGGCGCAGCCGCCCTGGAACGTGTGGTACAGGCCGAGCCAGTGGCCGACCTCGTGGGTGCCCGTGTCGCCCTGGTTGTAGTTGGTGGCCGAGCCGCCGGGCAGCGACGTGTTCAGCACCACCACGCCGTCGTCCTTCGGGTTGCCCGCGTAGCTCCAGGGGAAGGTCGCGTAGCCGAGCAGGCCGCCACCGGGGCTGTTGGTGTAGAAGTTCAGGGCCGTCGCCGTGCCCTTGCGCAGCGTCTGCTTCATCTGGTTCTGGGCGGCGGTGCCGGGGCCAGCGGTGTACCAGGTGCTGTTGTTGGTGGTGTCCGTGCCCGCCAGGTAGAAGCTGAAGCCGGCCGCCGCGTACGCGTTGTTGAGGACGTTGATCTGGTTGTTGATCTGCGTGGTGGTCACGCCGCCCGTGCCCGTCGAGGTGCGGATGACGTGGAAGTACACGGGGATGGAGACGGCCATGGCGTGCACGTCGCCGCCCATCGCCTGGCGAGCCTTCAGGGCCTCGAAGCGGGCCTCGATCTGCGCGACCTGCTCCGCGTCGAACTCCTCGGCGCCGCAGTTGCGGGCGTCGGCCACCTGAGCGTCCACACCCTCAGCGACCATCTGCTCCGCCTCGTCCACGGGGCCGCAGCCCGTCATCGCCGCGATCGCACCGCAAGCCAGAACCGTCTTGAACATCCGCATGTGAATCCACCTTTCCCAATTGGGAGGGCCAACTGAAGGGGACCCGACTTTTAAACTCTTCCGAGAAAATATTCAAACCGTTCAATCTTTTTTAAGCACGTTTTCCTTGACTCCGCGCGGCAATCATTGCAGGCGCAACGACTACCTTCCGCGTCAATTCTTGCAGGCGCAACAGACTGGTCCGCACGTCAATTGTTGCAGTCGCAACCACTTTCATTCCGCCCGGAGGTCCCGGTGGAAGCGCCCCGGCGAGCCCGTGCGCGAAGGACTCTGGCGTAGCATCCGGGGCCACCGCGGGCGCCGAGGCCCGTGCGGGTGCGAGGAGACGAAGTGAAGGCGCGATGCTCATGGATGGTGATGGCCGTGCTGCTGCTGATGCCCCTGGGGGCCCAGGCGGAGCCCAAGCGGCTGGTGCTGCTCTTCACGGGAGACAACCGGGGAGAGATAGCCCCCTGTGGTTGCAAGGCGGAGCCGCAGGGCGGGCTGGCACGGAGGAAGACGGCCCTCGAGGCGGAGCGGGCCCGGGGCCTGCCCACGGTGTTGATGGACGCGGGCAACGCGCTGTTCCGCGACACCACCCGCCGGGAGGAGGCCCTGGTCCAGCAGAAGGCGGAGCTGGTGCTCGAGCAGATGGAGGCGCAGGGCACGGTGGCCATGGCGGTGGGCGAGCGCGACCTGTCGCACGGCCTGCCCTACCTCCAGAAGGCCACGCGGGCGCGCAAGAAGATGAAGCTGCTGTCCGCCAACCTGGTGGACAAGGCCGGCAAGGCGCCCTTCGCGGCGTCCATGGTGGTGGAGGCCGGAGGACTGAAGGTGGGCGTGGTGGGCGTGTCCCCCGAGGGCGCGCCGGCCGGAGAGCCCGGGTTGAAGGGCAAGCCCCCCGTGGAAACCGCGCTGGCCGAGGCCCGCAAGCTGCGCCAGACGAAGAAGGTGGACGTGGTGGTGGTGCTGGCGGCGGTGCCCTACCAGCAGGCGGTGAAGCTGGCCCTGCTGGCCGAGGACGCGGTGGACTTCGTGGTGCAGTCCCACGACGCCAAGGGCATCGGCATTGGCGAGCTGGTGGGCAGCCACACCGCCGTCTTCCCCGCGGGGGAGCTCGGGCGGCAGCTCACCCGGCTGGAGCTGAGCGTGGACGGGCCGGGGCCCTCGAAGGACCTGGGCTCGGGGACTCGGGCCCGCCAGCAGCTCCGCGTGGTGGAGGACAACATCCTGAAGGCGCAGGAGCGGTTCGCCAGCGCCAAGGACGAGCAGACGCGCGGCGAGCTCGGCCGCACCATCGTGGAGCTGGAGGGCCGCCTGCGGCAGCTCGAGACCGAGGTGGACGTGAAGCCCCCCGCGGGCGGGCGCGCGCACCAGCTCTCCTATTTCACCCTGGGTCCGGCGGTGGCGGATGACCCGGCCCTGAAGCAGCGGGTGGATCAGCTCGAGCCGGTCGGCGCGGCCAACGCGAAGAACTGAGCTACACGATGGCGTGGGCGAGAATCCGCTCGAAGACGCGCGGATTCGTGCCCAGCCAGCGCACCAGGGGCCGGCGCAGCGCCGGCCTGCGCGCCAGCATCAGCATCGCCCCCGTCAGCCACGCGTACTTGCGGAAGGCCCGCTGGAACACCCGCTCGTAGGGCAGCAGTGAATCGCGCGCCCCCCCCTTCGCCAGCGCGTCCGGCAGCAGGTGTCCCAGCGCCTCGGCGCACGTGAAGGCCAGGGACAGCCCCTCCCCCGTCACCGCGTCCACGTACCCCGCCGCGTCTCCCACCAGCGCGAAGCGGTCCGCCACCCGCGCCCGCGCCGCCCGCGCCAGCGGCCCCGCGCCCCTCGCCTTCGAGTCCGGCTCCGCTCCCCCCACCCGCTCCGCCAGCGAGGGAAAGCGCGTGAGCAGCGAATCGAAGCCGATGCGCCCCGGCAGCCCGTCCGTCCACAGGAAGGCCACGCCCACCCGCTCCTCTCCGGCCGGCGTCACGTACGCCTCCACGCCGTCGGACAGGTGCACCTCCACGAAGGGCGCCCACGGCTTCATCCGGAAGTGCCGCCGCAGCCCGAAGCGTCTCGGGCCCGCCACCTCCAGCTCCAGCCCCTCGGCGCGCCGCAGCGGCGAGGCCAGCCCGTCCGCCGCCACCAGCATCCTCGCCCGCAGCGGCCCGGCCGCCGTCTCCACCTCCCACCCGTCCACCGTGCGCCGCTGGCCCACCACCGCGCAGTGCTCGCGCAGCTCCACGCCGAGCGCCCGCGCCCTCGCGGCCATCGCCGTCACCAGCGCCACCCGCCGCACGCCCAGTCCCCCGGGCGCCGGCAACCGGCCCTCCGCGCCGCTCCCGTCCTCCTGCACGTAGCGGATGCCCACGAAGGGGGCGCAATCGCGCGGCTGCAACAGCGCGAGCGCCCCGAAGCGCTCCAGCGCCGCCACGCCCGAGGGCATCAAGCCCTCACCACACGCCTTGTCCGGGGGCACGGCGGCACGCTCCAGCACCACCGTGTTCAGGCCCCGCTTCGCCGTGGTGAGCGCCACCGCCAGCCCCGCGGGCCCTCCCCCCACCACCGCGACATCCCAGGCACTCACCCGTCGCGTCCCGAGCGGGCGAAGGCCAGGGCGCTCTTCGCCATCTCCACCACCAGCCCCACCGTCCCCACCTTCTTCGGCGCCGTCAGCTCGCCCGCCAGGTAGCGCCGCAACGCCTCGCTCCGGCGCAGCTTCCCGCTCGAGGTGCGCGGCAACGTCCCCGGCTCCAGCACCCGCACCGTGTGCGCCTTCACCCCCGTGCTCGCCAGCACCGCCTCGCGAATCCGCTCCTCCAGGCCCTCCACCCCCGCGCCCGGGGCGTGCTCGGCGAGCAGCAACAGCGCCTCGTCATTCTCCCCCTCGGGCGTGAAGCCCAGCGCCACCGCGCAGCCCGTGCGCAGGCCCTCCACCGCCTCCAGGCACTCCTCGAACTCCTGGGGCGCGTGGTTGGCGCCGCGGATGATGACCAGGTCCTTCGCGCGGCCCGTGAGGAACAGCTCGCCGTCCGCCTGGAAACCCAGGTCTCCCGTGTCCAGCCAGCCCGCGGCGTCCAGCGCGCGCGCCGTCGCCTCCGGGTGGCCCACGTACCCCGCCATCACCGAGGGCCCTCGCGCGAACACCCGCCCCACCCGCCGCTCCTCCAGCACGTGGCCCAGCTCGTCGCGCACCTCCACCTCGAAGCCCGGCACCGGACGCCCCACGGACACCACCTCGCGCGAGCCGTCCACCACGCGCCGCTCCGTGGCCAGCACCCGCGCGTCCACGTTCAGCGCGCGCGGCCCCCGTCCCGCCGGCGGGAAGGTGACGGCCAGCGAGGCCTCGCTCAACCCGTACACCGGCCGCAGGGAGCCCGCCTGGAAGCCCCACCGGGCGAAGCGCTCGGAGAAGAGGCGCAGCGTCTCCACCGACACCGGCTCCGCGCCGTTGAGCGCGTGCGTCCAGCCCGAGAGGTCCACCCCCTCCATGTCCGCGTCCTTCACCCGCTTGAGGCACAGCCCATAGGCGAAGTTGGGCGCGGGCGAGACGAAGCCCCGGTGCCGCGACAGCGCGCGCAGCCACAGCGCGGGGCGCGCGAGGAATACCTCGGGGGGAATCAGCACCATGCTGCCCGGGTAGTACACCGCCGACAGCAGACAGCCGATGAGGCCCATGTCGTGGTACAGCGGCAGCCAGGACACGCCCACCGGCGCCCGGTCCCGCGGCGGGGGCAGCTCCGCCTCCAGCGCCGCGAGCTGCGCCACCAGGTGGCTCTGCCGCAGCGCCACCGGCTTCGGGTCCACCGTCGAGCCCGAGGAGAACTGGATGAGCGCGAGCGACTCGGGCGAGGCGCGCACCGCCAGGTCTCCCTCCTCGCGGGCCACCT
The DNA here is from genome assembly GCF_049060025.1 of Archangium gephyra. Classification (GTDB taxonomy): domain Bacteria; phylum Myxococcota; class Myxococcia; order Myxococcales; family Myxococcaceae; genus Archangium; species Archangium gephyra_A. The sequence goes on along the minus strand of NZ_JBMEQQ010000002.1, from coordinate 8,147,583 downwards.
CCTCCACCGTGTGGCAGCCGAGCCGCGGGCGCGCCGCCGCCACGGACTCGCCCAGCAGCAGCCGCACCTTCGCGTCCGTGAGCACCACCGCCGCGGCCGACACCTCCAGCATGCGCGCGGTGGAGCGGTGGTACTCCTCCAGCCGTCCCAGCCGCACCGGCGGGTAGAGCGGCACCGGCACCGCGCCCGCCAGCAGCGCGCCGAAGAAGGCATCCATGAAGCCCGGCGAGGTGGGCAGCAGCAGCGCCACGCGCTCGCCGGGAGCCACCCCCAGGCGCTTCAGGCCCGCGGCGAAACGGCGGGCCCGCCCATACACCTGCGCCCAGGACAGCGGCGTCTCGCGCTCGCCGGCGTCCACGAAGACGAGCCCCAGCGGAGTCCTCGCCGCGGCGGCGAGCGCCTCGTTGAGGGTGGCGTGCTTCAGCGGCGGCAGCGCCGGCCCCTTCATGGAGCACCTCCCGCGGCGCATGCCACCTCGGGCGCCTCGGCGGCCCTCGCGGCCACCAGCCGCATCAGGTCCCCCACGGTGGTCACCCCCACCGAGTCCTCCATGGACAGGCGGATGCGGAAGCGGTTCTCCAGCTCCACCGCCAGCACCGTCAGCCCCAGGCTGTCGAGCTGCAGGTCCCGCATCAGGTGGTGCGCGGGCTCCACCGCGCCCTGCCAGTCCAGCTCCTGGGAGACGATGCGGCGTATCTCGTGAAGGACGGCGAGCTCGTTCTCAACCACGGGGCACCTCCGGAATGAAGCGGGGCCTGTCAGCGAAAGCCTGGGCATAGGCCGCGCCCAGCGCCTCCTCCTCGGCGCGGATGCGCACGCGGAGCAGCAGGGCATTGCCCACCGTGAAGACGAGGGCCGTCACCCAGGCCCCGTGGATGAGCGGCACCGCGGCCAGCTCCAGCACCACCGCCACATAGTTGGGGTGGCGCAGGAAGCGGTACGGCCCCCGCGTCACGGGCTCCAGGCCCGGCACCACGATGATGCGCGTGTTCCAGCGGTCTCCCAGCGAGGCGATGGCCCAGTAGCGCAGCGCCTGCGCCACGAGCGCCACGCCCAGCGCCCCGAAGCCGAGCGCCCCCGGGAAGGGCCGGGCGAGCCCCAGCACCTCGGCCCCACACGCCACGAGGAAGAGCGAGTGGAACACCACCATCACCCGGTAGTGGCCCTGTCCCGTCTCCACCCCGCCACGCGCGAAGGCCCGCGCCGCGTTGCGCTTGGAGAGAAAGAGCTCCACCAGCCGCTCGGCGGCGAGCAGCCCCAGGAAGCCGAGATACCCGCCGAGCGCGCTCACCATCTCAGCAGCACCAGTTCCGCGCAGAAGCCCGGTCCCATCGCCATCATCACGCCCCAGTCGCCGGGCTGGGCCTTGCCGGACTCCAGCATGTCCCCCAGCACGAAGAGCACCGAGGCCGAGGACAGGTTGCCCACCTCGCGCAACGAGGCCCAGGAGTCCGCCAGCGAGTCCGGCGCCAGCTCCAGCGACTCCTCGAAGGCCTGCAACACCTTGGGGCCGCCGGTGTGCGCCACCCAGTGCTTCACGTCCTTGCGCGTGAGCCCGTGCTCGGCGAGGAAGCCATCCACGTCCCGGCGGATGAACTCGCGCACGAGCTGCGGCACCTTCGCCGACAGCACCACCTTGAAGCCCGAGTCCACCACGTCCCAGCCCATGATGCGCTCGGTGTGGGGGTAGAGCACCGAGCGCGTGGCCACGACGCGAGGGCCGGCGCCCGCCCGCTCCCCGCCCTGGAGCACCACGCACGCCGCTCCGTCTCCGAAGAGCCCCGAGGCGATGATGTTGGGGATGGACAGGTCCTCGCGCTGCAGCGTCAGCGAGCACAGCTCCACGGCGACGAGCAGCGCCGTCTGCCCCTTCCACCCCCGCAGGTAGTCCGAGGCACGGGCCGTGCCCGCCGCACCCGCCACGCAGCCGAGCCCGAAGATGGGCGTGCGCTTCATGTCCGGGCGCATGCCCAGCCGGTTCATCAGCCGCGCGTCGATGCTCGGGGTGGCGATGCCCGTCACGGTGACGAAGAAGACGTGGTCCACGTCCCGGGGGGTGAGCCCCGTGCGCTCCAACGCCTTGCGCACCACCTGCTCGCCCAGGTCCGTGGCGGCCTGGATCCACGCGTCATTGCGTTGCTGGAACGTGATGAGCGAGGGGTACTGCTCGATGGGCAGCGCGAGGAAGCGCCCGTCCACCCGCACCGAGCGGTGCAGCTCCTCCAGCCGCTCGATGTTGAAATGGCGCGTGGCCCACATGTCCCGCAGGGCGCCGATGATCTGGTCCTGGGAGGCATAGTGGGATGGAAGCAGACGTTCCACCGCGCGAATGACGGGGAGAGAGTCCTGGCCTGGAGTGGAATTCATCGGCGCCGTCCCTGTAGGGGTAAGGAGCGACGGTTAATCACCCACCCATCAGGGTGCGACCGATGGAGAAAAGATAGAACACGGCGGACGGCCTTCATGTCGCGTACATGCTGGCTGGCGGACACCTCCTGTCACCACTTCACGATGAGGGGAGCGCACCTGTCGTCTGGTTCACAACACCCCGCCACCAGCGCGGAGAAGCCCGGAGGTGCCCGGGGAAGCACGGGCCGCGCCTCTTCGTGACATGCGGAGCACACGGTGGGCAGCGCGATTCACACGTGCAGGACACACGGGCGCCCCGGCCGTCACCGGGTGGACAGCCCACCCGGGAAACAGCGAAGGCACGCCGGTTGCTGAAGGGTCTCGGGCATGCACCGTGCCTTCCTGCTGTGTGCCTTGATGGGTGTCATGCTCTGGGGACCCGAAGCCGAGGCCGCTCGCCGCGCCTCCTCGAGCCCGCGCACCCGGAACACCTCCGGCACGCTCGCGCACCGCGCCGCCTCCCGAGCCTCCCTCTGGGTGGGGCTTCCCTCGCTCAGAAGGGTGAGCCACTCGGTGAACGATGACTGCTCCGGCCTGGTCAACCTCGCCTACCGCAAGCGGGGCTTGAGCCTGCTGCCCGAGCGCACCCTCCCGGGCGAGAACGGCGTGGCCGCCATCTACCGCAAGGCCAAGAGCCTCGGCTCGCTCCACGGCACCCCACGCGCGGGGGACCTCGTCTTCTTCCGCGAGACGTATGACCGCAACCGCGACGGGCGGCGCAATGACGGGCTCACACACATCGGCGTGGTCGAGCGCGTGGACCGCGACGGCACGGTGACCTTCGTGCACCGCGCGGGCGGAGGCGTGAAGCGCGCGAAGCTGCACCTGCGCCAGCCCGCCCTGCGCCGGGACGCCAAGGGCCGGGTGCTCAACGACTACCTGCGCCGCTCCGAGAAGACGGTGCGCCCGCGGCTCGCGGGGGAGCTGCTCGCGGGCTTCGCCACCGTGGACCAGCGCTGGTTCACATCGCCTTGACGAGCGCCGCGCGCTCCCGCAGCGAGTCGTCGCTGTCCAGGGAGAAGCTGTGCGCGCGGCCCACGTCATCACGCAGGAAGGCGGCGACGTCCCCGGCGAGCGCCTCGACGGCCTTGCGGCGCTTGGGCGCCAACGGGTCGAAGGTGCCGAACACCACGGCCCCCGCGTCCACGTCGTACTCCCAGAAGCCCACCAGCCTGTCCCCGTCCAGCAGCGGGCGCATGAAGAGGTAGCGCGCGTCGCCGAGCGTGCTGCCCTTCGTGTTGCCCCACACGGGCACCTGCCGCGCGTGGTGCTTCGGATCCGTGAAGAGCGCGGGGCCGCCGTGGAAGGCGAGATAGCTGTCCTCGAACGCGAGCATGGCGAGCGACGAGGGAGCGGGCACCTTCTCGCGCAGCACGGCGAGCTCCTCCTCCATCACCCACAGCTCGCCGGTGAGTCCTTCCACGGCCACCGGCACCAGCGGCAGCGTCTCCATGGCCGCGCGGGCCTCGCGCTGGGAGAGCGCCGCCCAGGTGGTGAAGCTCTCCAGGGTGGTGGGCCCGGCCTGCCGGAAGAAGATGCCGGCGATGCGCGCATGCCGCGCCACGGCCTCGGCGGGTACCTTCGCCCCGGTGAAGGGATTCTTCGCCGGCCCCCGCCAGAGGTAGCGCTCGGTGTCCAGCCGCCCGCCCTCCAGCGTGCGCTCCAGCTTGCCCTCGAACTCGAGGTGACGCAGGGCCGGGGGCAGCGTCGACGAGATGCCCACCTTCTTGCCCTTGTCCCCCAGGCTCCGCACGGTGCCCTCGGGAAGCGCCTTGCGCAGCGCGTCCGTGGACAGCGGCCCCTTGCGCAGGGCCTTCAACACGGCCTCGCCCACGTCCGCCAGCTCCGTGAGGGCGATGCCCACCTTCTCGTATTCACGCTCCGCGCGCTTGCGGTGCTGCTCCTCGGCGATGCGCAGCACGAGCGGCACCTCCGGACGCGGCACGAGGTAGATGCAGCCGCGCACGGCGGGAATCACCTGCAACCGGGACCGAGCCACGGCCTCGTCGAGCTGCTGGCGCTTCAGCCCGGGAACGCGGGCCCTCGCCGCCAGGTAGGCGTCCACGCCCCCGAGCGTCCGCAGCCAGCCCGTGGCCGCCACCACCTCTTCGATAGCCACCGGGAGGGGCTCGGCGAGTCCCTGCTTGCGGTGCCAGTGCGCGCGAACGCGCTCGAGGGTGAGGGTGAGTGCGGGGGTGATGGTACTCCGGGCCATGGTCGTCCTCCGGCGCGCACTCTATGCGAGCGGCCCCGGCATGACGACGCACGCCCCGTGGAGTCCTCGTGGGAGGCGCTCCCGGGGCGTGCGGCCCGGCATTGGAAGCTACGCCAGCGGCGCGGCCTCGTCCGTCTCGCGGGGGACCTGCATGCGCGGCTCGGTCTGGATGAGCTCGTCGAACATGGCCTCCATCTGCTCACCGATGACGGCCAGCTCCTCCTTGCGCATCAACTTCTTCACGTCCTTGAAGAGCTGCTTCTCCTCCTCCTCGACGTGGTGCTCCACCAGCTCCTGGAGCACCTTCATCTTGGCCTTGAACTGCGTGTCCATCGGGTCCATGTCGAGCAGGTCCGCGATCACCCGCTTCACCGACAGGTGCTCCTCCACGGCTTCCTGGAGCTTGTCCGCCGTGGGGCCCACGTAGACGCTGGGATAGAAGAGCTTCTCCTCGATGGTCGCGTGCGCCGCGAGGTTGTCGGCGATGCGGGCGAACAGGTCCATCATCACCTCCTGCTTGCCCTCACCGGCCTTCTCGAACTTCTCGAACAGCTCCTCGACCTCGCGGTGCTGCTGCTTCAGGAGTTCAATGGCGTCCATGGTGCCTCCAGTCCTGCGTGGGTCAACGTAGGATTCCCCTGTACCGGCCTAACTTCGGCACGCTCCCCGGTGGCGCCAACTGGAGGCTCCCTCCCCGCCGGGTCTCCCGCCCACCTGACCCGCCACGTCCCGCGCGCAACCCGACTTCTCACGTGGTGCACGCATGCACGCTCGCCCTCCTGCGTGCCGGGCCCGGGCCGCGTCCCTTGACGTCCGAGGGTGGCTTTCCATCCCCGCGCGGGGAGCCAACCTTTCTGGCGCGGCAGGGCGGGTCCGCCATCGAACGACCCGGACCGGGACGAGGAAGCTCCGTGTCACGGAACAGCGCCACGGCGGAAGAAGCCTTCACGGATGTCGACCGGTTGCGCCGGCTCCTGTTCTCCTTGGGCCGGCTGCACTCGCTCCGGGACCCGCTCGCCAGCAGTTGCGAGCGGATGGAGGCAGCTCACCGCGCCTCAAATCCACGCCCTGGTGTGGTTGGGACAGGACGGGACGCTCACCATGGGCGAGCTGGCCCGGCGGCTCGGCATCACCGAGAAGACCGTCACCGGCGTGGTGGACCGGCTCGAGCGCGAGGGCCACGTGCAACGCGAGCGCAGCCCCGAGGATCGCCGCGTCATCCGCTGCCGGCTGACGGCCTCCGGCGCGCGGCTCCACCGCAAGCTGGACCGCACCGTCCTCCAGGGGCTGGGGCGGATGCTGGAGCACCTGGACGCCACCGACCGCCGCGCCCTCTTCCGCATCCTGGAGAAGCTCATCGCCTCGGCCAGGCCCAAGGCCCGGCCGGGCGGGTGAGCCCGCCACCCGGTGCCCCGCTGGCTCCCCTGCCGGACGGAAGCACCCCAAGGCCGTGGACGGGTGCACCCGGCTGCGCTTCACTGCGGGAGATGACTCCTCACGACGCAGAGAAGGCCCTGGCGGAAGCGGAAGTGGTGCCGTGCGTGGAGGCGTCCCTCGCGGACGCCCGCAGGCTGGTGGAGGCGTGTCTGGCCGAGGGCGTGCCCGCGCTCGTCCACCGCGAGGCGTGCAGCAAGCCCTCGTGCTCGCCGAAGTTCCAGGTGCTCGTGCGCCCCGAGGACGCGCCCCGCGTCGCCGGCCTGCTCCAGCAGCGGTGGAGGGACAGCCTCCAGCGCGAGGGGCTCGTCCCCGAGGGGCAGGCGATGCCGGCGGTGCCCGAGGAGGGCGAGCTGCCCTGCCCCGCGTGTGGCACGGCCGCGCCCCTGGTGCGGGGCGCGTGCAGCGACTGCGGCCTGCAGCTCGAGTGAGGCGGCCGCCTTCGCCGGGGGTTACTGCGGGCTGCCGGCGGGAGGCGTCTGCCGCTCGCGCTCCACCACCTCGGCGGAGGGCGCCTTCATCGGCTCGAGCAGCGTGAGGTCGGCCACCACCGGGTAGTGGTCGGACGCCTTCACGCGCAGCACCTTGCTGCTCCGGGGCATGAAGCCACTGCTCGCCAGCACATAGTCGATGCGCAGGTTGGGGATGACGGGCAGCGGGTAGGTGTCCGCGCGCCCCTCTCCGCGCAGCTCGAACACATCCGCCAGCTCGCGCTTGAAGAGCCGCAGCGAGCCCGCGTCGGGCGTGTCGTTCATGTCGCCCATGAGCAGCTTGGGCCGGGGATCCGCCGCCATCAGCTTCATGATGGCCGCGCTCTGGCGCACGCGGATGCCGCCGTTGAAGGGACGCCGGGTGAGGTGGGTGACGTAGACGCTCACGTCCTGCCCGTGCACCTTCATGGCCACGCGGGCCACGGTGCGCGGCTCGGTGCCCGTCTGCACGGGCAGCGGGTGCTGCTCCACGGACTCCAGGGGGTAGCGCGAGAGGATCGCCACGCCGTAGTCCCCACCGAACAGGGAGGTGGTGCGGAAGTGGGCGTAGTAGCGCAGCCCGGTGCGCCGGGCCAGCTCGGCGGGCTGATCCAACCCGTTGGCGCGCCGCGAGCCCACATCCACTTCCTGGAGCGCGACGATGTCGGGCGAGGCGGAGCGGATGACCTCGGCCACCTTGTCCAGGCCGTGAACGGCGGACTGGATGTTGAAGGTCATCACCCGCAGGTCGCCCTCGCCCTGGACCGGAGAGGACGCGGCAACCGCCAGGGCCCCGGGGGCCGAGAGCGTCACCGGCGCCGCGTCACCGCGGAGGGAGGACGGGGAGGAGGCACACGCGAGAGAGCTCGCAAGGAACAGGCCGGCAAGGAGTCGGTCGATTCGCATTGAAGGGGGGCGATGATGGCAGCAATCCGCGCCACCGTCTTCCCACCCCTCCGAGTCAGGCCGGAGGGCAGCCGAGCGGCTCAGCCCACCCACCCGAAGGCTTCGCGCATTGCCTCCTTGCCCCCCTTCTCGAGCACCTCGCCGTGGCACGGCACCACGCGCTCGAAGTCCCACCCGAGCACGCGCTCCCTCCAGGCGCGCAGCGCCGCCTTGTCCTTCGTCATGGACTTCACCACCCAGGTGGCGCCCAGCTTCCCGTACACGCCGTTCAGCTTCAGGTAGGTGCGCGTCAGCCACGAGGGCGACTCGTGGATGTTGAAGGCCAGGTCGGTGAGCAGCAGCGTGCGGCTGGGACGGTGGAAGAAGACGAACTCCTCCAGCCTGGACAGGCCCTGCGCCAGGAGCAGCTCGATGGCCGGTGACTGGCCCACGTCCATCACGTCCGACAGCTCCACGCCGATGCGCAGGTCCGGCCGCTTCTCGCGCAGCCCCGCGGGCGCGAGCACCTTCGCCGAGGGGTACGCGGCGGCCCAGTCCCCGAGCGACAGGTGGTGCATGGTGTTGGGCGCCACCAGGAAGCGCACCGGCCCCAGCGCCTCCACGGCGCCGCGCACGGCCGCGTCCAGCTTCACGGGCGAGTGCAGCCACAGCCCGCCGTCCGGCAGGCGGATCACCGTCATGCGCCCGCCCAGTGCCATGGGTCCAATCCGGAAGGGTACATCCAGGACGAAGAGGTCATCGGACAGCGGGCGCATCATGGCGTGGCTCCTTTTCTCGACCGGCACAACCTAGACCAACCCACCAGCGCCACCCACGGCCGGAAAACGCGCCCGCCTTCCTTCCGGGGTCCACCGTGGCTCGGAAAGAAGGCATCCCCCCGGGTGTTTGACGGCATGATGCACCCCATGTCGCGACCGCCCCCCCTGCCGGGCTCCTCCCCGTCCTCCGCCCTCGGAGAGGCTCGCGCGTGCCCAGCAGCGTGCCGGCCGCTCCGCCACGGTGGGACTGGCCCTGCTCGGCGTGGTGGCACTGGCCAGCCCCCTGCTCGCCTACCGGGAGGATCTCCAGAACGCCCGCGAGGAGGTGCTCGGCAACCTCTCCAGCCAGGCCCAGGTGCAGGCCGAGGCGCTGGGCGTGCACCTGGGGCTGCTGGAGGCGGAGCTGCGCCGGCTGGCCGAGCACCCCGAGCTCATCCCCGAGGATGGCCCCTCCGCTCCCGAGGAGGCCATGCTGGACAGCGCCTTCCACCACTCGCCCCTCTTCTCCGAGGGCGTGGCCCTGCTCACCCCCACGGGGCGCCGCGTGTGGAGTGATCCACCCGACATGTCGCTGGGGGCCACGCCGCTGACGTCCCGCCCCTGGTTCCGCCGGGTGCTGGTCGAGGGCGCCTCGGACATCGCCCTGCTGGAGGGGACGGATGGGCCCTTGGTGGTGGCGGTGCCCATCCTGCATGAGAAGAGGGTGACGGGCCTGCTGGTGGGCGAGCTGCGCGCGGGGGCGCGGCCCCTTCCGGGCGTCCACACGGGGGGCGCGGACATGTCGCTGCTGATGGATGAGGCCGGCCAGTTCCTGCTCCCCGTTCCCATGGCGGGCTTCGCGTGGACGGCGGAAGTGGCCGCGCGCCTGCGCACCCTCGCCGAGGCCCCCCGCCCCTTCGTGCTGGACGGCAGGCGCATGCTGGGCGCGGCGGCCCCGGTCCGGGTCCCGGGCATCAACGGCATGCTGCTGGCCGTGCTGGAGGACGAGGAGCGGGACATCGCGCGGCTGCAACGCCGCTTCCTCGGACAGCTTCTCTTCCACGTGGCGCTGCTGGGCAGCACCCTGCTGCTCTTCACCTTCCTGCTGCGGCGCTCGTACTACTCGCTGCTGGCGGCCGAGGAGCGGCTGCGGCACCAGGAGACGATGGCCGCGCTGGGCGCCGCCAGCCAGCTCATCGCCCACGAGGTGAAGAACGCCCTCAATGGCATCCAGGCGGCCCTCTCGCTGCTGAGGCCCGCCGCCACCGCGGGAGAGGTGGCCCTGCCCGCCCTGCGGGCCCAGGTGCGGCGGCTGGGGCACCTGGCGCGCTCGCTGCTGTCCTTCGGCGCGCCGCGGGCCGCCCTGCGCCGCGCCTGCGAGCTGCGCCTGCTGGTGGAGGAGGCCCTGCAGTCGGTGCGCCTGCTGCCGGAAGCCGAGGACGTGCCCCTGGAGGTGTCGTTGGAGGAGGGCCTCACCGTGCAGGCGGACCCGGCGCTGCTGGTGTCCGCCATCGACAACCTGGTGCGCAACGCGGTGGAGGCCGGCGCGGTGGCGCGCGACACGGGCCTGCGCCCCTCGCCCTGGGTGCGGGTGAGCCTCGCGCGCGAGGACGGCGAGGCCGTCCTGCGGGTGGAGGACAACGCCGGCGGGGTGGACCCGGACCTGGAGCCGCGCCTGTGGGAGCCCTTCGCCACCGCGCGCGCCAAGGGCGTGGGCCTGGGACTGCCCATGGCCCGCACCGCCGTGGAAACCCACGGAGGACGGCTCACCTATACCCGGTTGCCCGAGGGCAGCCGCTTCACCCTGCGCCTGCCCCTGGAGAGCGTTTCCGTATGAGTACCTCCCTGCTCCTGGTGGATGACGACCGCACCTTCTCCTCGCTCGCCGCCTCCGTGCTCTCCCAGGAGGGCTTCCGCGTCCGCACCGCGCGCTCCCTGCACGAGACGCGCGCGGCCCTCGCCCGCGAGGCCCCGGACCTGGTCATCCTCGACCGCCGGTTGCCGGACGGAGACGGGCTGACCTTCCTGCCCGAGCTGCGCTCCCAGCTTCCCGGCGCCGTGGTGCTGATGGTGACGGCGCACGGGGACATCGCCAGCGCGGTGGAGGCCATCCGCGCGGGGGCGCGCGACTACCTGTCCAAGCCGGTGGAGCTGGATGACCTGGTGCTGCGCGCGCGCCGGGCCGCCGAGGACGTGCGGTTGCAGGAGCGGTTGCGCCGGGCCGAGAGCGCGCTGGAAGGCCGGCACCGAATGCTGGTGCCGCGCTCGCCCGCCATGCGCCACACCCTGCAGATGCTCGAGCGCATCGCGAAGTCGCCCCGCAGCCCCGTGCTGCTGCTGGGGGAGACGGGCGTGGGCAAGGAGGTCATCGCCCGCCACCTGCACGTGCTGCGCGAGGAGCAGGGGCCCTTCGTCCACATCAACTGCGCCGCCCTGCCGGACGCCATGGTGGAGAGCGAGCTGTTCGGCCACGAGCGCGGCGCCTTCACCGACGCGCGCACCGCCCGGCGCGGCCTGGTGGAGGTGGCCAACGGCGGCCTGCTCTTCCTCGACGAGGTGGGCGAGCTGCCCCTGGCCCTGCAGGCCAAGCTGCTCACCTTCCTGGACAAGGGCGCCTTCCGGCGGCTGGGCGGCAGCACCGAGCTGAGCAGCACCGCGCGCGTGGTGGCCGCCACCAACCGCAACCTCACCGAGGAGGTGGCCGCCGGCCGCTTCCGCGAGGACCTCTACTTCCGGCTGAGCGTCTTCAAGGTGGACATCCCCCCGCTGCGCGAGCGGCGCGAGGACGTGCTGCCGCTGGCCGAGTCGCTGGTGGCCGAGCTGTGCGCGGAGCTGGGCCGCCGCCCGGTGGGCTTCTCCGCCTCCGCGCGCGAGCGGCTCGAGCGCTACTCCTTCCCCGGCAACGTGCGCGAGCTGCGCAACCTGCTCGAGCGCGCCCTGGTGCTCGAGAGCGGCTCCACCCTGGAGCTGGAGGCGCTCGCGCCGCGCCTTGGAGACGCCTCCCAGCCCGCCGACCCCAACGCCTTCGTCCTGGCCGGCCCCCCGCTCCCCCTGGAAGAGGTGGAGCGCCGGTATGTCCGCCATGTGTTGGATCGCCTGGAGGGGCGGCGAATGGATGCCGCCCGCCTGCTCGGCATCTCCTACCCCACCTTCCTGCGCCGCCTGGGCGAGGAGTGATTCAAGGTTCTTTCATCGCTTTCCGGGGCACTTAAAGTTTTTTGAAGTCCCCCCGGTGCTCTCTCGGGGCCCTTCAGAGGGGAAACCCCTTCCACACGAATGGCACGGCGCTTGCCCTGTAGGGGCGGACATGCGCCGTGCCCCCCAGCGAGGAGGCACGCCGCCTTCTTCTGTGTGGAGGCTGAGAGAAATGAAGTCCAACGAGCAGAAAGCCGGCACCTCCGGCTCGCTCCGGGAAGTGCTGGCCAGTGACGTGCCCGCCTCCCTGGTGGTCTTCCTGGTGGCCCTGCCGCTGTGTATGGGCATTGCCCTGGCCTCGGGCGCCCCCATCATGTCCGGCCTCATCGCCGGAATCGTGGGCGGCCTGGTGGTCGGATTGTTTGGCGGGGCGCCGCTGCTGGTGAGCGGCCCGGCCGCGGGCCTGGCGGTGATGGTGTTCGGCTTCATCCAGGAGCTGGGCTTCGCGGCCACCTGCGCCGCGGTGGCCGCCGCGGGGCTCATCCAGATGGCGCTGGGCGGCCTGAAGGTGGCGCGCGCCGCGCTGGGCATTTCCCCCGCCGTCATCCACGGCATGCTCGCGGGCATCGGCATCCTCATCGTGCTGGGCCAGCTCCACATCGTGCTGGGTGGCGCGCCCCAGTCCAACGCCTGGGCGAACCTGCGGGAGCTGCCGGGGCAGATCGCCGAGCTGCACGGCCCCGCGACGATTCTCGGCCTCGCCACCATCGGCATCCTGGTGCTGTGGCAGGTGATGCCCAACAGCCGCCTCAAGAAGGTGCCCGGACCGCTGGTGGCGGTGGTGGGCGCTTCCGTGGCGGCGGCCGTCTGGGGCGGTGACGTGAAGCGGGTGGAGCTGGCCGGCAGCCTCTTCCAGAGCCTCCAGCTTCCCGCGCTGCCCGCCAACTGGGGCGCCTTCGTGGTCGCGGTGCTCTCCCTGGCCCTGGTGGCCAGCGCCGAGTCGCTGCTGAGCGCGGTGGCCACCGACAAGCTGCACACCGGCCCGCGCGCCAACCTGGACAAGGAGCTGCTCGCGCAGGGCCTGGCCAATACGCTCTCCGGCCTGGCCGGTGGCCTGCCCATCACCGGCGTCATCGTGCGCAGCGCCGCCAACATCGCCGCGGGCGGAAAGACGCGCGCCTCCGCCTTCCTGCACGGCGTGTGGATGCTGCTCTTCGTCGCGCTGCTGGGCTCGTACCTGGGACTGGTGCCCCTCACCGTGCTGGCCGGCCTGCTCGTCTACGTGGGCGCCAAGCTGGTCAACATGCACCACATCCAGGAGCTGCGGAAGCGCGGCGAGCTCGTCGTGTACGTGGTGACGGTGGCCGGCGTGGTGGGCATCAACCTGCTGGCCGGCATCGGGCTGGGCTTCGCCGTGGCCGTGGCGCGGCTGCTGTGGCGCCTGGGCCGGGTGCAGGTGAACGTGAAGCAGGAGGGTGAGATCCACCAGGTGCGCGTGGGCGGCGCCCTCACCTTCGTGGGCGTGCCCCAGCTCTCCATCGCACTCGCCGCGGTGCCCAATGGCGCCCAGGTGGAGCTGGACCTCGCGGTGGAGACGCTGGACCACTCCGGCTACGAGGCCCTGGAGAGCTGGTGCCAGAACCATCGCAAGACGGGCGGCAAGGTGTGGATGGAGCCGCTCGAGGAGGTGTGGACGCGCAAGGGCTCCACCCCGTCCAAGTCCGTTGCCCCGATTTCCGCTTCGACCACTCTTTCCTCGGAAGGTGCATGACCATGAAGAAGCTCGTGCAGGGTCTCCTCGATTTCCAGCGTCACAGCCTCCCCGCCTACCGCTCGACCTTCGCGCGGCTGGCCCATGGACAGGCTCCCGACTGTCTCTTCATCGCCTGCGCGGACAGCCGCGTGGTGCCCAACCTCTTCGCGTCCACCAACCCTGGCGATCTCTTCGTCATGCGCAACGTGGGCAACATGGTGCCGCCCTCCGACTCGGCGGGCCTGTCCCTGAGCGACCGCTCCGAGGCGGCGGCCCTGGAGTTCTCCCTGCTCACCCTGCCGGTGAAGGACATCGTGGTGTGCGGGCACTCGAGCTGCGGCGCCATGAAGGCGATCCTCTCGGGGTACAACGACCAGAAGACGCCCAACCTCAGCAGCTGGCTGGACGTGGGCCGCCCCGCCCTGGCCGCCTTCGAGCGCGGTGGCAAGGTGGGCGAGGGGCTGGCCCCGTATGACCGGCTCAGCCAGTACAGCGTGCTGCAGCAGCTCGAGAACCTGAAGACCTACCCCCTGGTGCGCGATCGTCTGGCGGCCGGCACGCTGCGGCTGCACGGCTGGTGGTTCGACATCGCCCACGCGCGGGTGCACGCCTATCGCCCGGACCTCGAGCGCTTCACCCCCATCGACGAGCTCGAGGGAGAGCGGCTGCTCAAGGATCTGGAGGCGGGCAGCGAGCAGGCGTCCAGCTCGGCCGCCTGAGCGGACCCGTCCCAGGGCGTAGACTGAAAGAAGCCGGATGCGCCGCCCACCGCGGCGCTCCGGCTTCTGCCTTTTCGCGCCCAAAAGCCGCCGCGCTCCCTAGGATGGGGGCATGGATGCCCAGCGGCTCGCCCAAGAGGACTCCTTCGAGAACGAGACGTTCACCGACCTGGACCTCCAGCGGGCGGACCTCGGCCAGAAGGAGTTCTACCGGTGCACCTTCCAGCGGTGCCAGCTCCAGGAGAGCCGCTGGAAGGGGACCAGGCTCGAGGCCTGCGTCTTCACCGACTGCGACCTGAGCCGCGCCCTCCTCCAGCACACGGCCCTGCGCGAGGTGCGCTTCGAGGGCTCGAAGCTGATGGGCATCGACTGGACGAACGTCTCGCCCAACCCCGAGGTGGCGTTCGACAACTGCGTCCTGCGCTACACGTCCTTCGTCGGCCTGAGCCTGCGGCGCACCGCCTTCCTGCGCTGCACGGCCCTGGAGGCGAACTTCTTCGATCTCGACCTGACGGAGGCGGACTTCTCCGGGACGGACCTCACGGGCAGCAACTTCCGGGGGTGCACCCTCACCAAGACGGACTTCTCCACCGCGGTGGGCGCCTTCCTGGATCCCTCCACCAACCGCATCAAGGCCACCCACGTGCCCGTCGAGACGGCCGTGCTCCTGGCCCAGTCCCTCGGGATGCGCGTCGCGGGCGTCTCCGGCGATGCGGGCGAACGCCCCAGCCGCAAGAAGTCCCGCTCCTGAGCCCGGCCGAGAAACCCATGAGCCCGACGAAGAAAGCCGCGACGAAGAAGGCGAAGACGCCCGCGAAGGCCAAGACACCCGCGAAGGCCAAGACACCCGCGAAGGCCAAGACACCCGCGGAGGAGATTCCGATCATCGCCTTCGCGAAGCCACGCGACTGGGCGGATTGGCTCGCCTCGCACCACGCGTCGTCGCGCGGCGTGTGGATGAAGCTCGCCAAGAAGGACTCCGGCATCGCGTCGGTCACCTACGCGGAGGCGCTCGAGGTGGCGCTCGCGTGGGGGTGGATCGACGGCCAGAAGGACAAATACGACGCCACGGCGTGGCTCCAGAAGTTCACGCCGCGCGGCCCCAAGAGCATCTGGTCCAAGATCAATCGCGACAAGGCGCTCGCGCTCATCGCCGCGGGCGAGATGAAGCCTTCAGGGCTCGAGCAGATCGAACGCGCGAAGCAGGACGGACGCTGGGACGCGGCCTACGACTCGCCGAGCCGAGCCACCGTGCCCGAGGACCTCTTGGCCGCCCTCGCCGCCAACCCCCGCGCCGCCGCGTTCTTCTCCACGCTCAACGCGACCAACCGCTACGCCGTGCTGTTTCGCATCCACACCGCGAAGAAGGCCGAGACCCGCGCCAGGCGCATCGCCCAGTTCGTCGAGATGCTCGGCCGGCACGAGAAGCTGTATCCCTGAATGAGACCGAGGGACGAGGGCATCGTCTTCCTGGGCTCCACGTGCGCGCGCCTCGAGCGCACCACCACGGCCGGCTCCGGGCCTTCGAAGCGGACGCCCCGGAGCCCTCGCTGTTGACAGGCCAGGGCCCGGCCCACATACCAGGGCGGCCTTACCCTTCCCCTGCCGGAGCCACCCCATGCCCCTGTCCATGTATCAGGCCTCCATCCCCGTCTTCATCCGCATGATGGGCAACCTGTCGGCGATCCTCGACAAGGCCGCCGCCTATGCCGAGGCGAAGAAGATCGACCCGTCCGTGCTCATCAACGCCCGGCTCGCGCCCGACATGCGCCCGCTGTCCTTCCAGGTGCAGACCGCCAGCGACATGGCCAAGGGCTGTGCCGCCCGTCTGGCGGGAATCGACGCCCCCAGCTTCCCGGACACGGAGAGCACCTTCCCCCAGTTGCAGGAGCGCATCGCGAAGACGATCGCCTTCCTGCGGACCGTGACCGCGGAACAGGTCGACGGCAGCGAGGAGCGCGACGTCGTCCTCAAGCTGCGCGGCCAGGAGACGCGCTTCAAGGGCCAGCCCTACCTGCTCACCTTCGTGCTGCCCAACTTCTACTTCCACCTCACCACCGCCTACGCCATCCTCCGCCACAACGGGCTGGACATCGGCAAGGCCGACTTCACCGGCGGGCGCGGGTAAGGTGTCAGACAGTTCGAACGAACCCCGGTCTGACAGGGCCACCGCTTCGCGCTCCCTGAGAAAGTCCGAAGCCCGTCAGAACCACCGCATGACCTGCTCGAGTCCGCGGGCGGTACGCCGCCCCGGCGCCGAGAGCAGGCGGGCGTGCAATGGTTACAAGGTGGGAAATTCCGTTCCAGTAGAAAGGCCAGGGTGAAGTAACTCCTCCGGTCACCCGAGGTAGCGGACTTCCCTCTCGTTCCAAGGGCTTGCACAGGGAGTCCCTGCCCTGGGGGGTGGGTGGGCCACGCTTTGCACAAGCAGCCGGGCGGAAGGAGTTCTCCGCGTGTCCGCCCGTTCCCGCTCCGCTGGTTTCACCCTCGTCGAAACACTCGTCGTCGCCGCCATCATTGGCGTCCTGGCGACACTCGCGAGTCTCGCGGTGTTCCACGGCACCACCCGCGTGCGGGTGAGCAATGCCGCCTTCGAGGTGGGGGCGCTGTACACCGCCGCACAGATGCGGGCCACCAGCATGGGCGTGCCCCACTACGTCGTCTTCCATGACGACGGCTCCGAGTTCGGCGTGTACCTGCTCGAGCGCGCGGACTCCGTCGGCGTCTTCAACTGGGCCAGCGAGGACGTGCTGAACGCCGCCGGCGTGGGCGGCGTCCGCCACGAGCAACTGCGGCTCTCCAACGAGGGCGGCCTGGGCTTCCTGAACATCGGCGCACCGCGCACGGAGCTGCGCACGCTGCCCGCTCCCTTCTCCGCCATCCCCCTCACCCCGTCCGGCCCGGACCGGCTGCTGGGCGGCTGCACCTTCTGCACCGAGGGCACGGGCGGCGCCCGGGGCGTCATCCGCTTCTCCCCCGATGGCACCGTCCGCTTGATGACCGGCGGCACGGACGCCGGGGGCGTCATCGCCTTCGCCCCCGAGTCGGGCAGCGGCCAGTCCAGTCCGCCCCGCTGGGTCGTCATCGCCGCTCCCGCCGGCGCCATCCGTGTCTACTAGGAGGAACTCGTCACCATGTCTCCGACTCCCCGCGCGAAAAGCGCACGTGGGTTCAGCCTCATCGAGGCCATGGCGGCACTCGCCATCTTCTCCATCGGCCTGCTCGGCGTGCTGCACATGAACGTGCTGGCCAGCCAGCAGAACGGGCTCGCCCGGCGCCAGTCCACCGCCAGCAAGGTGGCCCGCGACCTGGTGGATGCCTTCGAGCGGCTGCCCTATGAGCACACGCTGCTCTCCTCCGAGAGCACCATCGACCCGGCGGACCCGCGCTTCGCGAGCTTCGACGAGACCGATGGCCGGGTGAAGCTGGCGGACGCGCTGGCGCTCGTCGGCGAGCGGCCGCTGCGCGGCGCACGCCGCCGTGAGCACCGGGAGCGGCACCGGGCCCATCTACGAAGTGGCCTGGCGGGTGGCTCCCGTGAAGGGCGCGGACGGGGACACCGAGGCCCGCCGCATCCTCGTCATGGTGCGCTTCCCCACCACGGCGGGCGCCTTCAAGCAGGTCAACGTCTGGGCGGTGAAGGCCAACCCCCAGGCCATGGGCCGGGGCGCCGCGGCCATTCCGGAGATCTGACCATGCGCGCGCCTCGCCGTCCTCACGGTTTCACCCTCATCGAGCTGCTCGTCGGCACCGCCATCGGCGCCCTGGTGCTCACCGGCATCGGCCTCGTCTTCGTCTCGCAGGCCTCGCAGTACCAGGCCCATGCGAGCCGCCGCGCGGTGCAGTCCAGCGTGCGCCAGGCCATGGGCTTCGTGGAGCGGCACGTGCGCCACGCGGGCTACGGCGTGGACCCGGACCGGGCCATCCTCGCCTATGACTCCTTCGACGCGCACAGCAACACGCGGGGAGTGGGCTACCCGGACGGCATCACCGTCCACGCGCGCGACCTGTACTTCCGCCGCCGCGCCACCACGGTGGGCACGGACTTCCTGCGCTTCGACGCCGAGCTCCAGCGGCCGCTGCGCAAGGGGGAGATCCTCCTCGTCCTCTGCCCCGGTGCCGTGCGCTATGCCTACGTGACGGTGGGCGAGACGGCCCCCGCCAGGGCCACCTCCGTCCGGCTGGACACCACGCCCGCGCCGGTGGATTCGCCCGCGGGGCCTCCGGGCGCGCTCTTCCGTGAGCAGGCCACGCTGGGCGAGGCCTGCTTCCACGACTCGGAGTCTCCGGTGGTGGTGCGGGTGGAGCGCTCCAGCTTCTACGTCACGTCCTTCGACGATGACGGCGACCCGGCCACCCCCGGCGCCACGCCCTACCTCATGCTGCACCGAGGGGCGGACACCAACGGCGACGGCACCATCGACGGCGCCGATGCCACGCCCCTCGCCGTGGGCATCGAGCAGCTCCAGGTGGCCTACATCCTCAACACCCTGGGCGACACGCCGCCGCCGCTGGTGGGCGTGGACGACGACGTGCCCTGGGGCGAGACGTGGCACATCGCCACGCCCGAGCTGGAGCGGCCGCGCCTGGCGGACGCCTATTCCTCGCCCCGGCGCCTCGGCTCGCACCCGGCCAACATCCGCCAGGTGCGCCTCACCCTCGTGGCGCGCAGCACCCGGGCCGACACGCAGCGCCGGGGGGATGACGTCCTCCTGCCCGGGACCCTGGGCACCGAGGGCCCCGCCCTCCCCTCCGGCACGCCCACCTGGCGGCAGCTCGAGAACCTGGGCACCACGCCCGCCAGCGGCTTCGACCCGCGCGGCGGCGGCTTCTCCCGCGCCGTCATGCGCGGCTCCATCGCTCCCAAGAACCTGTTGATGCGCTCCCAGTTCACTCCCGTTCACCTGGGAGGAGGTTGAGCCCATGCATTCCCGTCCCACCGGCCCCCGCGGCATGGCCCTCGTGATGGCGCTCCTCGTCGTCGTCCTCGTCACCCTGCTGGTGGCGGGCGCCATCTCCTTCACCGGCACCGAGCGCAATGCCTCCGTGCTGCAGACGCGCGAGGACTCGCTCTCGGCCTGCACCCAGGCGGCGCGCAACCTCTTCCTCGCCCGCCTCCGGGTGCTCACCCCCGCCAGCACCGCCCAGGTGCGGCTCGACGACGCGCACGGCCAGGGCCTCATCCGCGCGGGCCACTTCACCGGCTCGACGCCCGCGCCCACGCTGACGCATGTGGAGCGGCTGCCCGCCAACGCCGTGGGCGCCTCGCGCGACGCGGCCCGCGACATCAGCAACACGCTCGGCGACGCCGCCGAGGGCGCCTATTGGTACTCCGTGACGGCCCTCTGCCAGGAGTACCCCGGCGGCCCCGAGCGCGAGGTCGAGTTCGTCATCCGTGTCGGCCTTCAGTAGCCCCTCCCCGAGGACTCATTCCATGAACGCCCGGAGCCATCTCCGCCGCCTGTCCGCCACCGCGCTCCTGCTCACCTCCGCGCTGGCCGCCGCCGCCACGCCGGGGGACTCCACCGGCAAGGCCGCCTGCTGCCAGCTCACCACCTCGCTCGCCGCCGAGGCCCTGCGCGGCCAGGACATCACCGGTGACGAGCGCTTCTTCATGAGCGAGGGCACGCCGCCCAACGTCCACTTCCTCATCGACACCTCGGCGTCCATGCGCGAGCTGCCCCAGGTGCAGGAGGGCAACCACGAGGCCTTCTTCGCCGCCGGGGACGGCTGCTCCAATCCGGACCTGCTCGCGATGCAGGCCGCCAACGGGTGGAACCCGGCCGTCGCCTACCCGGTGCCGGACGCGGACCACCCCGGCCTCTTCAAGGACGACAAGTTCTACGCGTACATGTTCTGGGAGGACCTCAACACGCCCACCTCCCAGTGGAACACCAAGGAAGAGGTCTGCGCCTACCAGCACCCGGCGAGCGCGGACCCCACGCGGGCGCTCTACAACGCGTGCCTCTCGTGCATGCAGACGAAGGGCTTCTACAAGCGCCCCGGGGCCACGGGCTCGCGGCCGGGCACGGATCCGCGGCGCTACACGTATGCCTTCTCGGGCCGCTTCCTCAACTTCAACCCGCCCAAGTACGTGACGGCGAAGGCGGTGCTCAAGGGCATCCTCCGGGACATGCGCCAGGTGCGCGTGGGCATCAGCTACTTCGACGCGGACAACTCGGTGCACGGCGCGCTCATGTCCATGCCGCAGGGCCCCACGTGCGAGCAGCTCAACGCGGACCCGCGCGCCTTCGACACCGTGCGCCCCAGCTACCTGGCGGCCGTGGACGCGCTGCGCTTCAAGGCCGCCACCCCGCTGGCCGAATCGCTCCTCAACGTCGGGCAGTACTTCTCCTCCAGCAACGCCGTCTACACGGACGTCTTCGGCTTCGACTCCAGCTTCCTCAAGAGCGGCTTCCAGAACGCGCTCCTCTCGGCCCCGGAGCGGAGCTGGTGCTGGGGCTGCCAGGCCACCTCCATCGTCATCGTCACGGACGGCGAGCCGAGCGCGGATGAGCACGTGCCGGCCGGTACCCTCGAGGAACTCAATGGCGGTGCGGTGGAGTGCCCCGCCTCGGAGCCCTGCCCGGAGGACGCGCTGCACAAGCTGGATGACGTGGCGAAGCTGCTGGCCACGAAGGACCTGCAGACCGGCGCCACGGTGGGGGACTTCGACACGGGCGGCCGGCAGAGCCTCACCGTTCACGCCATCGGCTTCGGCATCAACGCCAACATCCTCAAGAACGCCGCCCGCGTGGGTGGCGGCCTCTACTACCAGGCCAACGACGGCGCGGGGCTGAAGCAGGCCCTGGAGGACATCATCGCCAACGTGAACCGGCGCTCCACCTCCTTCTCCGCGGCGTCCACCTCCGGCGCGCAGCTCGGCTCGGCGAGCGGCACGCTGGTGCCCCGCCTGCGCCCCGGCCGCGACCGGGACGAGCCGTGGCGCGGCTACCTCTACCGCTACAAGCTCGCCTCGGAGCTGCTGCTCGGCTGCAAGGCGGCGCTCGCTTCCGCGGGCGGAGACCCGGCGGATCTCAACGGGGACAAGGACTGCGAGGACGTCCACCTCATCGACATGGACGGGGACGCCGTCGTGGAGAACGAGGTGGGAGACTTCGTGAAGCTGAAGGACCGGCTGGTGCCCGCCAAGCCCTTCTGGGAGGCGGGCCAGAAGCTCAAGCCCTCGGCGGTGGCCTCGCAGCGGTGGAAGACGCGTGACATCTACACCCTCGTGGACAACGGCGGCGCCTCGGGCGGGCCGGACGGGAAGCTGGACTCGCACGACACGCCGGTGGCCTTCACCGAGGCCAATGCCTCGGCGCTGCGCGAGTACCTCGGCATCGGCGCCAGCGGCTGCACCGTGGCGGGCGAGAAGCTGGGCCCGGACGACTGCGCCCGCGCCGTCATCCGCTACTACCGGGGCGCCGACGTGCTCAACACGGACAAGACGCGGCGCGACTTCGACCGGCCCTTCCTGCTGCATGACATCTTCCACTCGGCGCCGCAGACCGTGGAGCCGCCCATGCCCCGGGAGTTCTGCGGCTTCTCGCCGCAGTGCCTGCAGACGCTCTACGCCGGCCGCACGGAGCAGAAGAGCTACACGGAGGCGAGCACGGGCCGCACGCGTGACGCCTATGACGAGTACGTGGCGCGCCACGAGCAGCGAGACCGGGTGGTGCTGGTGGGCTCCAACGGCGGCATGCTGCACGCCTTCCACAACGGCGCCCGCACGGGGAAGGATCCGCTCACCGGCCTGCCGCGCCACGACGAGGGCACGGGCGAGGAGCTGTGGGCCTTCATCCCCCCGGACATGCTGCCCAAGCTGCTGCCCAAGCTGGGCCAGCACGGCTGGTTCGTGGACGGCACCCCCATGGTGCGCGAGGTGTGGCTGGACGGGGTGGGCACCGGCGGAGACGCGGTGGCCGACGGGAAGAAGCAGGCCAGCGAGTTCCGCACCGTGGCGGTGGTGGGCTCGGGCACGGGCGGGGTGCACCGCTTCGCGCTGGACGTGACGGCGCTGCTGCGCAGCCCGGGAGCGGGACAGCCGGGCCGCGCTCCCAGCCAGCAGGGGGACTTCCTGTGGATGTGGCCGCAGCCGTGTGACGCGCTCGCGCTCCAGCTCGGCGAGAGCGATGGGCACTTCGCGCCCCGGCCTCCGCCCATCGGCCCGGTGGCCATGGCGGACCCGGACGGCCCGTGGCGCGTGGCGGGCAAGCCGGCCCGCGAGGAGTGGGTCGCCTTCTTCAATGGCGGGTATGACCGCTCGCTCAGCCGGGGCCGGGGCCTCGCCATGGTGGACATGAAGACGGGCGAGACGCTGTGGAGCTTCTTCCACGGCGACGGCAGCGCCCGCTCCGAGCACCTGCGCCACCCCTTCGCGGCCAGCGTGGCGATGATGGACATCGGCGGCGAGCTCAGCTCCAAGCCGGATGGAGACCTGCTCTTCGACACCGCGACGGTGGCGGACTACGGCGGCCAGGTGTGGACGGTGCGCTTCTGGCAGCCCGGGGAGCGGCCCGCGGCCGGAGGCCCGGTGAACAACTGGTTCGCCGCCCGCGCCTTTCAGGTGAAGGCCCCCGGCCCGGACGCCGTGCGGCCCGCCTTCAGCTACATGACCTCCAACACGGTGCAGCCGGACACGGGCTACCTGCGCACCTTCGTGGGCACGGGGGACCGCTACAACCTCGCGGAGAGCGCCGGGACGACGTGCCGGCTCTCCAACCCGCTGGGGTGCGCGCAGCTCGGCTGCCGCGCGAGCCAGACCGTCACCGTGGAGCGCGGCGGCTCGACGCTCTGGAGCGCCAACACCACCTACGACAACTACACCTACACCCCGAGTACGCCCACCACCGGGGCGGCGGGGGCCACCTGTGGCTCGACGAAGGTGTCCCTGGCCTGGGATTACGACGCGGCCAACGGCTGCTCGGCGAGTACCTCGGGGCGGCTGGAGTACACCTGTGACGGCACCGGGTGCCGGGCGACGAAGGACGACTGGGTACCCGTGGCCGCGACGAAGCCGCTGCCGGCCACCAGCACGAACCGCTTCTACGGCTTCTGGAGCTACGGGGTGAAGAAGGCGCGCACCTTCGACACCGCGGCCGCGGCCGCCACGTACGAGACCGGCCTGCTCACGGAGGACTCGCTGGTGGACGTGTCCCAGTTCGAGTCCGACGGGCGGGTGAAGGCGGGGGCCCGGGAGGCCGGCTCGCTGGAGGCGGGCTGGTATGTGCGCTACAGCGCGCCCCGGGAGCAGACGGGCAGCGGCACGGCCATCGTCAACGGGTGCGTGTTGTGGAACAGCTTCGAGCCCGGGGCCGGCGGGGGCATGTGCGCCGCCTCGGGGGGCCACAGCGCGCGCGTCTACCAGGCGGGCTTCGTGGGGGGCACGGCCGACTGCGCCGAGGGCTTCGCCACCGTCGCGGGCAGCACGACGGGCAGCCGGAGCTGGAAGCGCTTCGAGCAGCGGGACGTGGTGGCGGCCCCGGCGGATCCGGTGCCCCAGCGCGGCCTGGAGACGGTGGACATCCTCCTCAACGAGCCGGGCACGGGCCCCCGCCGGGTGGGGGTGTCCCTGGAGAACGAGGCCCTCCAGTCCCTCTACCAGCTCGAGCTGGACCGTTCCGGCCATGACTGCCGGCACGAGGCCACACGCTGCGAGTAGCCCGCAACCATTGATTCCGGGCGGGGGCTGGCGTAGGCAACGGCCCTCACTCATTTTCGAAGGATTTCAAGCAGATGGCCGAGAAGCTGGCACCGCGCGAGAAGGGCTTTTCCGAGTGGTATGTGGACCTGGTCCAGAAGGCGAAGCTCGCCGACTACTCGGACGTGAAGGGCTGCATGGTCATCCGTCCCAATGGCTATGCCATCTGGGAGAACATGCAGCGGGTCCTCGACAAGATGTTCAAGGACCTGGGCCACAAGAACGCCTACTTCCCGCTGCTCATCCCCGAGAGCTACCTGAAGAAGGAGGCCGAGCACGTCGAGGGCTTCAACCCCCAGCTCGCCGTGGTGACGCACGCGGGCGGCTCCAAGCTGGACGAGCCCTACGTCATCCGCCCCACCTCCGAGACGATCATCAACCGCAGCTTCTCCAAGTGGATCCAGAGCTACCGGGACCTGCCGCTGCTCATCAACCAGTGGGCGAACGTGATGCGCTGGGAGATGCGCACGCGCCTGTTCCTGCGCACCACCGAGTTCCTCTGGCAGGAGGGCCACACCTGCCATGAGACGGAGGACGACGCGGAGAAGGAGACGCTGCAGATGCTGGAGGTGTACCGGAAGTTCGCCGAGGACTACATGGCGATGCCGGTGATGACGGGGCGCAAGACGGAGTCGGAGAAGTTCGCCGGCGCGCTGCGCACGTACAGCATCGAGGCGATGATGCAGGACAAGAAGGCGCTGCAGGCGGGCACCAGCCACAACCTGGGGCAGAACTTCGCCAAGGCCTTCGACACGATGTTCCAGGGCCGTGACGGCAAGCAGCACCACGTGTGGCAGACGTCGTGGGGCGTGTCCACGCGCCTCATCGGCGGCCTCATCATGACGCACTCGGACGACACGGGGCTCATCGTCCCGCCGCGGCTGGCGCCCACGCACGTGGTCATCATCCCCATCGCCGGCAAGGCGACGGACGCGGAGAAGACGCAGGTGATGGAGAAGTCGCACGCGCTGGCCGCGGACCTGAAGAAGGCCGGCCTGAGCGTGGTGGTGGACGACGACGACACCAAGAGCCCGGGCTGGAAGTACAGCGAGCACGAGCTGATTGGCACCTGCCTCCGGGTGGAGCTGGGTCCCAAGGATCTGGCCAAGGGCTCGTGCGTGATGGTGCGCCGCGACGTGAAGCAGAAGGAGTTCATCCCGCTGGACCAGGCGGTGGCGAAGGCCCAGGACATGCTCGAGCAGATGCAGAAGGACCTGTTCGAGAAGGCGAAGAGCTTCCGGGACTCGCACACCTTCGAGGTGAACAGCTACGAGGAGATGAAGGAGAAGGCGGACACGGGCTTCCTGCTGGCGCACTGGAACGGGGACCCGAAGGTGGAGGCGCGCATCAAGGACGAGACGGGCCTGACCACGCGCAACCGGCCGTTCGCGCTGCAGCAGGAGCCGGGCAAGTGCGTGGTGACGGGCGAGCCGTCTCCGGGCCGCATCGTCTTCTCCAAGGCCTACTGAGGCCCACGGGAGGAAGGCGCCCCCATTTCCCCTCTCCCGCCGGGAGAGGGACGGGGTGAGGGTGCCACTCCTCCCGGGTTGAACCCCGCGGGCCCCCTCTGTCTCCAGGAGGGTAACGGCTTGCCGCGGGGAGTACGTCCTCCCGTGCTCGCCGGCATGAGCCCTTCCACTCTCATCACCGGCCAGCGCGTCAGGCGGATGCTGGTGCTGTCCCTCGTCGTGGCAACCGCCTGCTCGAATCGCGGACCAGGTCTGCACCCCGGGCTCCATGCTCCACCGGTTGGCGACCACGCCATGAATTCCCGTCGAGGAGGGCGGCTTGAGATATTTCAACCTGTCGGACGACATGCGCATCCTGGATCAATGGACGCTGGACAATCCGATGGAAGGGAACGGACAGGAACTCTGGCATGGACTGATGACCGACGGGCTGCCCATCTCGGTGCAGCAGCCAGCCCGCATCGGGGTGTATGCCCCCGGGCGCGCGCTGGAGTTCTCGACCACCGCGCTCAGCATCCCCATCATCCACGGCAGACTCAAAGCGATCTTCGAGCAGCTCGGGTTGGACGGCCAGATGCAGCTGTTCCCCATCACCGTCGAAGGGCAGGCAGATCCTCATTACGTGATGAACCTGCTCCGGGTCGTTCGCTGCATCGACGATGCGCGATGTGAGGAGGTCGCGTATCGAACCGTCGAGGACGGCTACGAGGACAGGATCGGCGAGTACTGCAACGTGGTCGGCATGCGCATCGACCCGAGCAAGGTGGGGGACGCCGAAATCTTCCGTCCATGGGGCTGGCAGATCGTCATCATCGTCTCCGAGCGGGTCAAGCGGGCCATGGAGCGGTCCGGCATCACGGGGGCGCGCTTCACGGAGGTCTGAACCAGGGGCCCCCGCTACCGCTGCGCGGCCCGGGCAAGACGCTCGGACAGACGGCGAAGGTGCTCGATGAGCTCCCTCGGCTCGTGCACCTCGAATTCGAACCCCAGCCACGCGAGATAGAACGCGAGCGCCTCGAGGCTGTCGGCGCCCGCGTGGACGAGGCAGCGCTCCGCATCCAACTCCTCGATGCGTCCCGCCACTCCGGACAGCTTCTCCGAGACCACACGCGCTGGGGCATGCACCGTCACGCGCGCGCGGAACCGGTACGCGTCCGTCGAAACCGATTGTGAGACGTAGGCGGCCACGTCCTCGGACGGCAGCGGGCGGGCATTGAAGGAACGCCCGGTTCTCGGCTTCGGTCCGATGCGGTCGACACGGAAGGTCCGCCACCCCTCCCGGTCGAGGTCGTAGGCGAGCAGGTACCAACGGTAGCTGGTGTGCACGAGGCGGTAGGGCTCGACGGAACGCTCGCTCGCCGCACCCTCCCGGCTGCTGTAGTCGAACCGGAGGAGCTCGGAGTCGCGGCATGCATTGGCGATCACCGCCAGCGCCTCCGCGTCGACCCTGGGCGCCGCGTCGCCGAGCCGCACGCTCACCGCCTGGAGCGCGTTCACCCTCCGCCGGAGCCTCTTCGGTAGCACCTGCTCCAGCTTCGCGAGCGCCCGCACCGCGGCCTCCTCCAACCCCTTCACCGGCCCGCTCGCCGCCACGCGCAGCCCCACCGCGACGGCCACCGCCTCCTCGTCCTCCAACGGAAGCGGGGGCAACTCCTTCCCGGCGCCCAACTGGTATCCCCCGCCGACCCCCCCGGCCGCATGCACCGGGTACCCGAGGCTCCTCAACCGGTCCACGTCGCGGCGGACGCTGCGCTCGGTCACCCCGAGCTCGCGCGCCAGGTCCCCGCCTCCCCAGAAGCGCCGGGACTGCAACAAGGACAGGACCTTCAGCAGCCGGGCGGACGTCTGGACCACGGGAGGCCTCCTCTCATCGCGGACCGAATCTGTCCGCGACCCTTCCTACCTTCTCTTCATCAACGGGGCGAGCCGCCGAGGCCCGCCCAGAACCCTGGAGCATCCCGCCATGAGCCACTCCGCCTCCGTGCAGCCCCCCACCTCCCCTGGCCTCCGGACGTACAAGGGAAGCTGCCAGTGCGGCGCCGTGCGCTTCGAAGTGGACTTCGACCCGGGCGAGGGGACGACCCGGTGCAACTGCACCGTCTGCACCAAGACCGCCTGGTGGGGCCTCAACGTGAAGCCGGGCGCCTTCCGGCTGCTCTCCGGCCGGGAGGTGCTGGGCGACTACTCGAAGTCCGAGGCCTCCCATGCCCGGTTCTGCAAGGTGTGCGGACTCCGCGCCTTCGGTCACGGCAACATCCCGGAGCTGGGCGGGGAGTACTACGCCGTGAACGCGAACTGCCTCGATGGCGCCAACCTCTCCGGCGTCCAGGTCACGTACCTCGACGGGCTCCACGACACCTGGGCGCAGCTCGCCGCCACGCCGTATGTGGATCCGTTCTCCGCCGCGATGCGGGCCTGAGCCCCATCTCCCTCACCCCGCGGCGCGAAGCACCTTGCCGACCGGGACGAAGGTGGCCACCGGCTCCTTCTTGCCCGCCACCGGCAGCGGCGCCGCGGCTTCGAAGTGGAACTCGCCACCGCAGCGCGACAGCGTCGCCTCGGACACGAGCATGGGCACGCCGGCCTTCTTCGTCAGCCCCTCGATGCGGCTGGCCAGGTTCACCGCGTCCCCAATCACCGTGTACTCGCGCCGCTGCTCGGGGCCCACGTCCCCCACGACGACCCGGCCCGTGTGGATGCCGATGCCAATGCGCAAGGGCTCCTCGCCCCGGGCATGGCGCTCGGCGTTGAGCGCTTCCAGTGCCTCCAGCATGGCCAGCCCGCACGACACCGCCGCCTGCGGGTGCCCGGCCATCTCCAGCGGCGCACCGAAGTAGGCCAGAATCCCGTCGCCGATGAACTTGTCGAGCGTCCCCCCGTGGCGGAACACCACCTCCACCATGCACGCCAGGTACTCGTTGAGCAGCCGCACCACCTGGGGGCTCTCCATCCGCTCGGACATGGAGGTGAAGCCCCGGATGTCGGCGAACAGCAGCGTCACCTCGCGGTGCTCCCCCCAGGACTCATTGGTGCCGCGCTCGGCGATGCGCCGGGCCACCTCGGGCGAGAAATAGCGGCCCAGACGGTTGCGCCGGGTTTCCTCCCGGCTCACCTCGCGGACGAGCCCGCGCACCTGCCGGCTGGCCATGGAGGAGATGGCCGCGACGATGAGCAGCACCATCACCACCCCCGAGGCCCTGTTCACCGTGAGGAACCCCAGGCGGGACATCAACACCAGTTGCAGGACGCACGCGAGCACGGTGGCGGCGCCCACGCTCTCGTACGAGTCGCTCAGGGTCGCGACCCCCATCACCATGCAGCCGGCGACGCAGACCGTCAGTCCGACCGCGAACGCACTGTCGGGCGAGGAGTCCATCCCCAGGTACTGGATGAAGAAGAAGAGCGGCATGTCCACCAGCAGCAGGCCGAGCTCGGGCCGCCGGAGCAGCACCGGGAGGAACCCGCTCCCCAGCCAGAGGCCCACCGCCAGCAGCAGGTGGAAGGACACCGCCGCCAGGGGCACGCTCCAGTCGAACAGGAAGGCCACGAGCCACCAGGCCAGCACCGCCTGGACGCGCAGGCGGTGCGTCCAGCGCCCCACCCTGGCGTGCTGCGCATCGAACCGTTGCTGGATGAGCTCGTCGAGACTGGATGAATCCGAGGACACGCTGGGTCCAGGGTAGACCACCCGCCGCGCGCCCGCCACCCACTGGGGGCCCAACCCTCCCCCGCCCCGTCTCACCCCGCGGCGCGAAGCGGCTTGCGAGACGGGACGAAGGTGGCCACGGGCTCCTTCTTGCCCGCCACCGGCAGCGGCACCGCGGCCTCGAAGTGGAACGCGTCGCTACACCGCACGCGCGTGGCATCGGACACGAGCAGGGACACGCCGACCTTCTTCGTCAGCCCCTCGATGCGGCTGGCCAGGTTCACCGCGTCGCCGATCACCGTGTACTCGCGCCGCTGCTCGGGGCCCACGTCTCCGACGACGACGCTGCCCGTGTGGAGGCCGATACCAATGTGCAAGGGCTCCTCGCCCCGGGCGCGGCGCTCGGCGTTGAGCGCGTCCAGGGCCTCCAGCATCGCCAGCCCGCACGACACGGCCGCCTGCGGGTGCCCGGTCAGCTCCAGCGGCGCGCCGAAGTAGGCCAGAATCCCATCGCCGATGAACTTGTCGAGCGTGCCCCCATGGCGGAACACCACCTCCACCATGCGCGCCAGGTACTCGTTGAGCAGCCGCACCACCTGGGGACTCTCCATCCGCTCGGACATGGAGGTGAAGCCCCGGATGTCGGCGAACAGCAGCGTCACCTCGCGGTGCTCCCCCGAGGACTCATTGGCGCCGCGCTCGGCGATGCGCCGGGCCACCTCGGGCGAGAAGTAGCGGCCCAGGCGCGTGCGGTGCGTCTGCTCCTGGGACACCTCGAGCACCAGCTTGTACATCTGCCTGCGGGTGTACGCCGCCGCCACGGCCGCCATGACGAGCACCAGGGCCACGCCCGGGAGGTTGTCCGCCACGCTCCGGCCCGTGCGCTGCACCAGCGCCGTCTCCAGGCCGATGCCCAGCAGGGTGGCCAGGGCCAGGCTCACGCGCGAGCCGCCCAGCAGCGCCGTCATCATCACCAGGATGATGTAGATGCCCACCGAGACGCCGGCGATGACCTCGCCGTTGGAGGAGAGGGCCACCGCCGGAGCCTGGATGGCGAAGACGGCAGGCATGTCGAGCAGCGGCACGGCGAGGTGCGGCCTGTGGCGGAGCAGCGGGACGAAGCGGGCGCCCGCCCACAACGCCGCCGCGAGCAGCACGTAGGCGGCCACGCTCGTGAGGGGCACGGTCCAGTCGAAGACGTACGCACAGGCGAGCCAGCCCAGGGCACCCAGCGCGCGGAAGCGGTACACCCAGCGGCCCATCCGCACCCGCTGTGCGTCGAGCCGCTGGCGGAGGATGTCGTCGAGAACGGACTCGGTGAGCACGGACCTGGGAGGCTAGTCCAGCCTCCGCGCGTTCTCCAGATGGCGGCCGGGTGGACTATTCTTGGAGGTCCAATGGCGAGCTTCGGTCACGTAGCGGTGGGCATGGCACTCGGACGGCTGGGGGCCGGGGAGGCGTCCTCGAGGCGCCTGGGCGCCGCCATGGTGGGGATGTCCGCGCTGGCCATGCTGCCGGACGCGGACGTCATCGCCTTCGTGCTGCGGATTCCCTACGCGGCGACATGGGGACACCGGGGGGCCTCGCACTCGCTCTTCCTCGCGGCGGTGGTGGCGCTGGGAGTGGCGGCCGGGACGCGGCTGGCGCGGGGGCCGGCCCTGAAGGCGGGGCTGCTCACCCTCGTCGCCGTGGGCAGCCACGGCCTGCTGGACGCGATGACCACGGGGGGACTGGGCGCGGCGCTCCTCTGGCCACTGGACGACACCCGCTACTTCCTCCCGCTGCGGCCCATTCCCGTGGCCCCCATCGGCGCGGGCATGCTCTCCCAGCGCGGCCTGTACGTCGTCACCGTGGAGCTGCTCCTCTTCCTGCCCTTCTGGGCCTATGCACTCTGGCCGCGCCGCCGGGCCGCCCGGCCGGCCCAAGGATGACGCCATGCGCCTCTTCGTCGCCGTCACACTGGGGGAAGGCATCGAGTCCCAGGCCGCGGCCGCCCTCCCGGGCCTCAAGGCCCTGGCGCCGCATGCGCGCTGGGTGCCCACGGCCAACCTGCACCTCACCCTGAGCTTCCTCGGGCAGGTGGAGGCCGAGCGGCTGCAACCCGTGAAGGACGTCCTCACCCGCGTGGGCCCCGCGCACGCGCCGCTGGTGCTGACCGTCGAGGGCGGGGGCGGCTTCGGCTCGCCGGCCCACCCCCGGGTCCTCTGGGCGGGCGTGGGCGGGGACACGAAGGCCCTGGGAGCCCTGCAGGCGGACGTGGCGGAGGGATTGAGGCCGCTGGGCTTCGAGCCCGAGCACCGCGAGTACGCCGCGCACCTCACGCTGGCGCGGGCCAAGGTGCCCCGGGGAGACCGGCAGCTCGCCGAGTGCGTGCGCGCGCTCCAGGGGGCGAAGTGGGGCGAGGCCCGGGTGGACCGGCTCGTCCTCTTCGAGAGCCTGGGCGGCAAGTACCACCCCCGCGCCGAGGTCCCCCTGCGCCGCTGAGCCCCTGGCATCCACCGTGCACGGAGAGCCGGCGAGGCGCGGCGTTCGCGCCCGAAAGGACCGGGTTTCCATGCGTTGGCTGAAACTGTCGCTGCTGTCGCTGTCGCTCCTGGCCCACACCGCGGCCGCCGCACCACGCCCCCTGGAGGGGACGCTGCGGACGGGGGATCTCGTCTTCCACACCTCGCGCTCGCAGCAGTCGGCGGCCATCCAGGCGGCGACGGACAGCCCCCTGTCGCACGTGGGGCTGGTGGAGGTGACGCCCGCCGGAGTCTTCGTGGTGGAGGCGGTGCAGCCGGTGAAGCGGGTGCCTTTCGCGAAGTGGAAGGCCCGCGGAGTCAATGGCCGCATCCTGGTGCTGCGGCCCGAGCAGCTCCCCGAGGACAAGCGGGAGGCGGCGGTGCGGGAGGCGAAGCGGCACCTGGGCAAGCCGTACGACTGGCACTTCGGGTGGGATGACCGGGCCATGTACTGCTCGGAGCTGGCGCGCAAGGCCTACTCGGCCGCCGCGGGCGTGGACTACGGGAAGCTGGAGCGCCTGGGCACACTGAATGTGAAGAAGCTGGGGCCCGCGCTCCGGCAACGCTATGGCGGAAAGGTGCCCGTGGACCTGGAGCTCATCACCCCGGCGAGCCTCGCCGCCGACGAGCGCCTCACGGTGGTGCATACGGACTTCCCTGGAGTCCGCTGAAGGCCCAAATGGAGGCATAATGGGCGGCAATGCCCCCGCGTCTCCCGTTCCTCTTCACCCTCCTGGCCCTCCTCGTCACCGGCTGCCGCGGCAATGACGGGGCGGTGAAGCTCACCGTCTCGTACTCGGGCTTCAAACCCGGCTGCATCCGGGTGGGCGTGAAGGACGCACAAGGCCCGGGCGAGCCGCGCACCATGGAGCTCTCGGGCAAGGGCGCACCCACCGGAGGCATGGTGACGGTGGCCGCCTTCCGCGAGGCCGGCTGGGGCACCACCCTGACGGTGACGGCCGAGGCCTTCGAGACGGACTGCTCGGCCACCGCGGTGGCCGCCACCTCCGGGACGGTGACCGTCAACCCAGGCGACGTGGCCGAGAAGGAGCTGAAGCTGGAGGCCACCGACAACGACCAGGACGGGTACGTGTCCAATGCCAACCCCGGCGGCACCGACTGTGACGACAGCAACACCGGCGCCGGGCGCCACCCGGGCGCGCAGGAGGCTCTGCAACGGCCGGGACGACAACTGCGACGGCACGGCGGATGACGGGCTGGCCCTGAACACCGACTGCACGGGCGCGGGTGGCTGCGCGGGCAAGCGCGTCTGCGGCACGGATGGAGGCGTGGTGTGCAACAGCCCCACGCCCACCGTGCTGTACGCCGACAGCGACCTGGACACCTTCGGCGCGGCGGACGCGAGCGTGATGAACTGCGGGCCCACCCGCCCCGGCTACGTGGCCAACTCGACGGACTGCGACGACACCCAGGCCAAGGTCTACCCCGGTGCCCCGGAGCTCTGCGACACGCTGGACAACAACTGCAACGGCACCAGGGACGAGGGGTTCACCCTGGGCACCAGTTGCAGTCCGGGCCAGAACTGCCCGGGCATCACCGCGTGCGCGGCGGACGGCGGCACGCAGTGCACCTACGTCACCGAGCCCATCACCTACTACCCGGACGAGGATCTCGATCTGCGCGGCAAGGCGGACGCGGGGGTGCTGACCTGCACGCCGGACGCCGGCTACATCGACGCGGGCGGCGACTGCGACGACGGCAACCCCTACACGTACGCGGGCGCTCCCGAGCTGTGCGATCAGACGGACAACAACTGCGATGGCACCTCGGACGAGGGCGACGTGTGCCCGGGGAGCGGCCCGGGATGGGTGAACCAGTCGACGGGGAATTCGGACACGTGGCGCTCGGTGTCCCTGTGGGGTGATGGTGGCGTCTGGGTGGCCGGCAGCGGCAATCGCCTGCGGCTGCGTGCCCCCGGGCAGACCAGCTTCCAGGACCTCAACGGGCAATGCTCGGGTGACTGGTACGCGGCCTGGGCCCACCCGGTCTCGGGAAGCGTCACCCTCGGCGGAACCAACCGCGCCATCAGCATCCGCACCGCGGCCGGTCCGGGCTGTGCCTACAGCGGAACCGAAGCCACGGATACCGATGTGCGAGGGCTCGTTGGCATCCCCCTGCCCGATGGAGGCCTCGAACTGCACGCCGTGGGCCAGTCCCGGAGCGAGTCCTTCGACGGGAAGCTGCTCTGGTGGAATGGCGCCGCCATCACCTTCGACCCTCCCCCCGCCGTGGCGCCCATCTGGGACGTGCATGGCGTCTCGCGCGACGCGCTCTTCGCGGTCGGTGGCTATGACACCACCCTCGGTGCATCCGTAGGCGCTCGCATCTACCGCTTCAAGAGCAACAACGATTGGGAGACCGAGTCCGTCCAGAGCATCACGGACGTGGATGACAAGCTGCGCGGCATCTGGGTGGTGAACCCCACGCTCGCCTACGCCGTCGGGGAGAGCAGCTCCGTCCTCATGTGGTCGAAGGGGACCTGGAGCAAGCACCCGGCGCCTCCGGGCGAGGATCTGCTCTCGGTGGTCGCCTTCGGGAAGAGCGCCATCTACGCCACCACGGCGAGCGGGAAGGTCTACCGGTACAACGGAAGCACCTGGAGCGCGCTGCCCGGCCTGAGCACGGGCAACCCCCTCAACGACATCGCGGGCACTGGCCCCGATGACCTCTGGGTGGTGGGTAACAACGGGCAGATCTACCACTGGCCGCGGTGAGCGCGGGGCCTCAGGAGGGGCGCACGGCCACGACGAAGCGCCGGTGGAACAGGAAGGGCGTGCCGTGCGGAGCCGCCGGGTAGTCCTGGCGCAGCAGCGGCCGGAGGGTCTCGAGGAAGGCCTGGTCCTCCCCCGGGCCGAGCGCCGCGAGCACCGGCCGCAGCGTCGTGCCGAGCAGCCACTGCAGCACGGCGTCCTCGCCGGGGAGCACGTGGAGGTACGCCGTCTCCCAGGCATCCACGGAGAGGCCGAGCCCGGCGAGGTGGGACTCGTAGAAGGCGAGTGACTCCGCGTGCCCGCGGCGCACGGAGGCGAGCGCGGGGGCGAAGCGGGGCAGCGCGCGCACCTCGTCGATGCGCCGGTGCGAGGGCTCCTCGAAATTGGCGGGCACCTGGAAGGCGAGCACGCCGCCTGGAGCGAGCAGCCCCACCAGCCGCGAGAGCAGCGCGCCATGGTGCGGCAGCCAGTGCAGGGCGGCATTGGAGACGAGCACGTCGAGGGGCGCGGCGGGCTGCCAGCGCGCGAGGTCGGCGAGCTCGAAACGGACGCGCTCGGGAGCGGGGCGGCGGAGGGCCTCGGAGATCATCGGCTCGGACGAGTCGACGCCGGACAGGCGGGCCGAGGGCCAGCGCTCTGAGAGGGTGAGGGTGAGGTCCCCCGTGCCACAACCGAGGTCGGCGACGAGCCGGGGCGAGGACACCGGCACCCGGGCGAGCAGCTCGAAGAAGGGGCGCTTGCGCGCGTCGCGGAAGTGCTCGTACTGCTGAGGATCCCACATGGCGTGCCTCCGCGAGGTCCGGGAGCGGGTGGCCCGGCGGAGGACGGCATCATGCCGGGCGGCCAGGACACGCGGGCACCGAAGCCACGCGTGTCCTGGTGAGGAGGGACTACCGGCGCGGCGTGGGGGTGCCGGCGTCGGTGGCGGGGGTGCCCGTGCCGGCGTCGGTGGCGGGAGTACCCGTGCCGGCGTCGGTGGCGGGGGTGCCCGTGCCGGCGTCGGTGGCGGGGGTGCCGCCGTCCGTGGTGGCGGAGGTGGCCGGGGTGGCCGGGGTGATGGCCGGCGGCGGGTTGATCAGCGCGAGCGAGGTGAGGAACTGATCGGCCTCGGGAGCGCCGATGCTCGGGTTGTAGAGGACGAGCAGGGTGTAGAGCCGCGGCCCGACGAGGAAGTTGCGGGCGCGCACCTCACCGGCGTCGGAGGAGACGGTGAAGGCCTTGCCGGCATAGCCCTGGAGGGTGATGTCCTCCTCGGCCTTGACGGTGCCCTTGAGCTGGTTGACGAGGCCGTTCTTGCCCTCGTTGAGGAAGGCGGCGGCGGGGTTGGCGGCGACCACCTTCTCCGGGTAGTCGGCGGTGCTGATGGAGTAGAGGACGCCGCTCGGGTGGCTGACGGTCCAGGCGGCCGTCGTCACCTTGCCGCCGGGGATGGCGACCTCACCGCGCTGGGGCTCGGGAGTACCGGGGAACATCACGGTGAAGCCCTCGGGAGCCTCCAGCTTCTGGAACTGCACGGGGGGCCGGGCCTCGTCGCCGGAAGTGGCGCCACCCTCGTTGGGGACTTCCTCGACGGAGGAGGAACCACCGGCGGTGGTGGCGGCATCCTTGGTGGCGCAGGCGGCGCCAAGCAGGGAGATGGTGACAAGGGCGGCGAACAGTCGGGACAGCGATGACATATGTGCGAGTCCTGAAGGTTGGGGGTGGAAAAGGGATGGCGGCGGACCCTACGACGAGTCCACCGCCGGTCGCTACGGCGGAGTATTGGGAGTGACGGCTTTCGCGAGGTTCAATCCGTCCTCCATCAAGGGCACGACGTGATGGGCGTAGCCGGGTTGCCGGTATTGCGCGAGTCGTGCTGGTACTTGGGCCACGGGGCCGAAGTGTCCAGGCCACGGCTATCGACGACGAAGGCGTACAGCTTGCCACCCGCGGGCACGTAGAGGACGCCAAGATTCTCGGCACGCGCAACCCCCGCTCCATCGCGGGCACAGTCGAGCGCAGGCGAAATCGAAGTGGGTCCAATACCACTGGCCAGCGTCCAGTGATTGCTGAAGTCGTCCGTGGACCACTCTCCGACCAAGCCCGTTCCCTCAGTCGCAGCATAGAGCACGCCACCACGTCCAATTACAGGGGCCCCCTTGAAGCTGCCAACTCCAGCCTGAAGGGTGTTGAGCGTATTCCCACCCAACGGGACAGCAGCCAGTCCTGCCGAGCCAGGCGGATTCGGCAGGTTCTCCGAACCGAAGAAGACGACATTCGCCGATCCGACAGAAAGCTGGTTGATGAACATGTCCGTCGTAGAGGGATAGCGCCAGGGAGGTGACGCTACGCCGCCAATCTTCGGAATCGAGAACAGCTGCCCCTGATCAGAGAACGAGCCACCGTTCGCCCCAACGACATCGCTTCCGACCAGTGCCAATGCGTTGATGGGGAAATTCGTCGATACGGGCCAACCCGATCGCGCGGTTGTTGAGCCAAGCTGGTAGCTCGTCATCCGCCCCGATGCGTCAGCGAAAAAGACCGTATCTCCCTCGATCACCAGGGGCCCTACGCCACTGCTGTTCACCTGGCTGCGGGCGATGGGATCGGTCGAATTGCAGACCGTTGCAGCGCCCTCTGGCCGGATTGCAAGCAGGGCTCCTACAATCCCGGTAGGACCTCCTACGTTCACATTCACGACCCCCAGTGCGGTTTCGACCGAGGTGCCCCCAGTTGAAATCTGCGTCAGGACGAGACTGCTTGCGATCTGCCCCTTATTGACATCACAGCGGACAACCTCAGCACCAGTGCTCCCATTGAATGCAACCAACGAGGCCAAAGTACTGCTGGGATTGACACCAACGTAGACATTTTCCACGCCTGAATTCGAAGCGCCTACCGTTGGGCCACTGACGACAACCCCCGTGACTGTCTCCCACTGCTTAGGACCATCAGGATTGAGGGCAAACAACTTACCGTCCGTTCCTGTCGTCGTCCCAAAATAGATGAGTCCCTGCTGGCTGATGGCTGGCGTGGACTTGATAACTCCTGTTTGTACATCAAACGCCCACTTCCAGCGCGTGACATTGACGGTTGCGGCGCCACTACCTGCATTGCCGACCGTGTCCTCGCCCTGCACATTGACGGTCATCGTGCTGCGGAAGGCATCAAAGGGAGGCTCCCGCAGATTCAACTGAGCCACGCCGCAGAAGCCCGCGTCACAGGCTCCGCTCAAAGGAGTGACCGCAACCGCCGGTGCGCTTCCTCCGTCCGTGCCCACCAACGTGACCGTCACGGAGCCCACGTCCAAGTGCGGCTCGTTCGTCCGAATCTCCACCGGCACGACCTGATCGCGGCGCCACGCCGTAGCGAACCCCGGTTCTGGATCCGCGTACGTCGTCCCCCCATCGGCCACGCCCGCATCCGCAGGGGGCACGAACACCGCGAAGGAAGGCCCCGTCGTGTCCACCGACAGGCGCACCATGGCGCTCGGAACTCCAACCTCCGGGTATGCCGCCGTCAGGAGGAACTCGCCCTCCCCGGGCGGCCTCCACTGCGTGGTGTATACTCCCCCGCTCCCCGTCACCGTGCCCAGCGAGCCACCCGGCCCACCGTCGCTCGCCTCCACACTGAAGGTCAGCGTTTCAGGGAAGATCTCCGCGAACCCGGTGCCCACGCTCAACCGGGCCTGCACTGCCACCGGACCCGCCCCCAACACCGAGCCACCCAACGGCGTCAGCTCCAGGCCCGTGTACCGTGGCACGCAGACGTTCGATAGCGTGCACGCCTCGACCGCCGAGCAGGCGGGCTCGCACGCGCCGCCCTCCGCACTCGCCGAGAAACACAACTTCCGCTCCAGATCGCAGACGCCACCACCCGAACAATCCGCGTCCGACTCACACACGCGAAGCGGTGCGGTGCAGCCCGCGAGCGCTCCCAACAGCAGCACCGTTCCGAGGACCTTGCGAAGCATCACGGTCATCTCTCCAAACCCATTTGACGGCCCACCTGTGGTGGATAGCATGGTGCCCCTACTCGCGGAAGTTGCACTCCCCTGGCCATCTCCACCCGATGACCGTTCCGCGACCGACCTGTCCCTTCTCGAGGGGTCCACCGTGACATCTCCTTCCACCCCGCGGCCCCTCCTCCTCGCGCTCGGTCTCCTGCTCGCTCCCGCCGCCTCGGCCCAGACGGACTTCGTCGCCCTTCACCCGTGCGCCATCGTCGGGGAGAAGGACAAGAACAAGGTCCAGGACCACCAGACCACCTGCGCCACGGAGATCGCCCGCGGCGACGTCCAGCTCGTGCCGTCCGACCAGGTCCGCGCCTTCCTCGACAAGGAGCCCAAGAAGTCCTGCGCGCTGGCCAAGAAGCCCTCCGAGTGTCTCGGCAGGCTCGCCACCGCCACCCAGGCCAGCCGCGCCGTCCTCATCACCCTCGACCCCGGCCAGCTCACGCGCGTCTCCGGCCTCGTGGTGAACCCCCGCGGCGAGGTCGTCGACCAGAAGAGCATTCAAATCCGCAGCCGCGGCCAGCCCCAGTCCGAGCTCGTCCGCACCGCCATCACCCGCCTGCGGGAGCAGCTCAACCTCGTTCCCCTCAAGGTCACGCCCCTCGTCGAGCAGCCGGCGCCCCCGCCGCTCGTGGCGGCGGCGCCCCCGCCCGCCCAGGAGCCCACTCCGGGCACGCCGCGGGCCGAGGCGCCTCCCGTGACCTCCGCCCCGCCGGAAGCCCTCGGCGTGAGCCAGCGGGCCCCCAGCGGCGGGCGCACCTGGAAGACCCCCGTGGCCTATGCCTCCGCGGGCGTGGGTGTCGCGGCGCTCGGCCTCGCCGGTTTCTTCGCCATCAGCGGCAACAACGCCATGGTCGATTCCAACAGGCCCTACGCGGACAACCGGTACCCGCCCCAGAGCGAGCTGGCCAACATCAGCCGGCTGCGCGGCGAGGCCACCACCCAGCGCATCCTCGCGGGCGTGAGCACCACCGTGGGGGCCGCGCTCGTCGGCACCGGCGTCTACCTCTGGCTCAATGACCGGCCGGCCTCGCCCGCTCCGGGTGTCTCCGCCCTCTCGGTGGGTCCCGGCGGCGTGAGCATCCTCGGCGTCCTGCCCTGAAGCGAGGGCCCTCGGCTCGAAGCGGAGGACCCTCACCCCCGCCCGCTCCCAGGGGAGAGGGCGTGGCTACTCGCCCAGGTAGGCCTTGCGGATCTCCGGGCTGTCCAGCAGCGCCTTGCCCGGGCCCGCCATCACCACCTCGCCCGTCTCCAGCACATAGCCGTAGTGGGCGAAGTTCAACGCCAGGTGCGCGTTCTGCTCCACCAGCAGGATGCTCACGCCCGCGGCGTTCACGTCCTTCAGGTTGCGGAAGATGGTTTCCGTCACCTGCGGCGCCAGCCCCAGCGAGGGCTCGTCCAGCAGCAGCAGCTTGGGCCGGCTCAACAGCGCGCGGGCAATCGCCAGCATCTGCTGCTCGCCGCCCGACAGCGTCCCCGCCAACTGCTTGCGCCGCTCCTTGAGCTTCGGGAAGAGCCCGTAGCTCTTCTCCATGTCCGCCGCGATGGCGTCCGTGTCGTTGCGCAGGTAGGCGCCCAGCTCCAGGTTCTCCAGCACCGTCAGGTTGGGGAAGATGCCCCGGCCCTCGGGCGCGTGCGCCATGCCGCGCGGCACCAGGGTGTGCGCCTTGGCTCCCGTGGTGTCGTGCCCCTCGAAGGAGATGCGCCCGCCCACCGGCTTGAGCATCCCGCTCACCGCACGCAGCGTGCTCGTCTTCCCCGCTCCGTTGGCGCCGATGAGCGCCACCACCTCGCCCTTGCCCACCTTCAGCGTCACACCCTTGAGCGCCTGGATGGCCCCATAGGACACCTTCACCCCGTCCACCGTCAGCAGCGGCGCGAACTCCTGGCGCTCGCCCAGCACCTTCACCTGCGCCTCGCTCACGCCGCGCCTCCGTGCGACTCCAGGTAGCTGTCTCCCAGGTACGCCTCGATGACCTTGCGGTCGTTGCGCACCTCGGCCGGCGCGCCCCGGGCGATCGTCTCGCCATGGTCCAGCACCGTGATCTTCTCGCAGATGCCCATCACGAGCTTCATGTCGTGCTCGATGACGAGAATCCCCAGATCGAACTCGTCCCGGAGCTTGCGGATGAGCACCATCAGGTCCGCCTTCTCGCGGGTGTTCATGCCCGCCGCCGGCTCGTCCAGCAGCAGCACCTTGGGGCGCGTGCCCAGCGCCCGGGCGATCTCCAGCCGCCGCTGCTCGCCGTAGGGCAGGTTGCGCGCCTCCTCGTCGCGCCGGTGCGCCAGCCCCATCACCTCCAGCAGGTGCTCGGCCTGCCGCGTCAGCTCCCGCTCCTCGGCCTGGAAGCCCGGCGTCAGCAGCAGCGCCCGCCACCAGTCGCCGTAGTTGCGCACCGCCGCGCGGAACTTCGCGCCCGGGCCCACGCCGTCCGGGTGCAGCGCGCCCTGGCCCCGGCACGCCACCTTCACGTTGTCCAACGCCGTCAGCGCCCGGAACAGGCGGATGTTCTGGAAGGTGCGCGCCAGTCCCTGGTGGTTGATTTGATGCGGCAGCAGCCCGTTCACCCGCTGGCCGGACACGCGCACCTCGCCCTGGGTGGGCTGGTACACCCCCGTCAGCACGTTGAACGCGGTCGTCTTGCCCGCGCCGTTGGGGCCGATGAGGCCCTGCAGGTCTCCCTTGTGGATGGCGAGGTTGAAGTCCGAGAGCGCCTTGAGGCCTCCGAACTGGATGCTCACCCCCACGGCTTCGAGCAGCGGGCCGCTCATCACATCCCCTTCCGGCGGCGAGGAATCCACCGAGGCACGACCTCCCACAACTCCCTCGTGCCGAACAGGCCCTGCGGGCGCGACAGCATCAGCACCACCAGCAGCATGCCGTACACGGGCATGCGGATCTGATCCACCTGCTGCGCCAGGTTGCTCCCGGAGCCGAAGGCGGCGAAGGCCGAGCGCAGTGCCTCGGGCAGCAGCGTGAGGAACACCGCCGCCACGATGGCGCCCGTGGTCGAGCCCAGCCCGCCCAGCACCACCATGACGACGATCTCCATCGACTTCACGAAGGTGAAGGAGCCCGGGTTGATGATGGGGACGAAGTGGGCGAACAGCCCGCCGGCGATGCCCGCGAAGAAGGAGGAGACGACGAAGGCGCGCACCTTGTAGCCCGTGGTGTTCACGCCCATGGCCTCGGCGGCCACCTCGTCCTCGCGGATGGCCCAGAGGCTGCGGCCATGGCTGGAGCCCGCGATGCGCCGCGCCACCAGCACCACCAGGAACACCCAGAAGCCCACCATGGCCACCGAGGACGTCTGGGGGATGCCGCTCAACCCCAGCGCCCGCCCGAAGGCCTGGGTGTTCGTCACCGCCACGCGGATGATCTCCCCGAAGCCCAGCGTCACGATGGCCAGGTAGTCCCCGCGCAGGCGCAGGCTGGGCAGGCCCACCAGGAAGCCGGCCAGCGCCGCGGCGGTACCGCCCACCAGCAGCGCCAACACGAGGAACACCTGATCACTCACCGCCACCGGCAGGAAGGAGAGGGCCACGTCCTTGAGCGCCAGCGACGTCACGCCGGCCAGGTAGGCCCCCACCGCCATGAAGCCCGCGTGGCCGATGGAGAACTGGCCCGTCATCCCGTTCACGATGTTGAGGCTCACCGCGAGGATGACGTTCACCGCCATGATGGACAGCAGGTAGCTGGCGAACGGCGAGTTGCTCAGCAGCCACTCCAGCACGAGCAGCACCGGCAGGGCCATCAGCACGGGGAGGATGCCCCGGAGGGAGGCGGGAACCCCGGACGGGTTCCCGGAACCAGAAGAAACGGCGGATGCGGTTTGCATGCGCGGCGTCAGACCTTCTCCGCCGCGACCCGGCCGAACAGACCACCGGGCCGGACGAGCAGCACGAGGATGAGGAAGCCGAAGGCCACCGCGTCACGCCAGGTGCTGGCCGCGTAGCCCACCACGAACTCTTCCACCAGGCCCAGCAGCAGCCCGCCCACCATGGCTCCCGGCACGTTGCCGATGCCGCCGATGACCGCCGCCACGAAGGCCTTCAGGCCCACGTACAGCCCCATCAGCGGGCTCACCGAGGTGTCCTTGATGGCGTAGAGCAGGCCCGCCCCCGCCGCCAGCGCGCTGCCGATCATGAACGTCACCGAGATGACCCGGTCCGTGGGGATGCCCATCAGCGCCGCCACGCGGTGATCGAAGGACACGGCCCGCATCGCCCGCCCGAAGCGGGTGCCGTAGACGAGGTACTGCAGGCCCGCCATCAACCCCACCGCCAGCACCAGGGAGATGACCTGCCAGTTCCACAGCACCACGTCCGGGAACTCGGGGTCGCCCCAGGTGAACCACTGCGCGGGCTTGATGATCTGCGGGAAGGCGCGCGGCGCCGAGCCCGGCAGGAAGCCGATGTCCAACTGGAAGCCGTACGAGAGCGTGAACGAGATGCCGATGGCGGTGATGAGCGCGGTGAGCCGCGGCTTCTCCCGCAGCGGCCGGTAGGCGAAGCGCTCGATGAGGAAGCCCATGAGCGCGCAGCCGCCCATGGCCACCACGAACACGAGCAGCACCCCCCAGGGCGAGCTCTGCGCCTGACGGCCCAGTCCGAAGGCCGTGGCGTAGCCCATGTAGACGCCAACCATCATCACGTCGCCATGGGCGAAGTTGATGAGCTTGAGCACGCCGTACACCATCGTGTACCCCAGCGCGACGAGCGCATAGATGGTACCCGCGGCGATGCCGTTGATGAGGTGCTGGAAGAGTTCGGACATTTACGGGGAGATGGTGGTGACGAACTCGGTCTTGCCGTTGGCGATCTTCAGGATCGCCGCCGACTTCACCGCATTTCGGTTCTTGTCCAGGGTGATGTTACCCGCCACGCCCGGGAAGTCCTTGGTCTGCGCGATGGCATCACGCACGGAGGGGCCGCTCAGGTCCTTGGCGCGCTCGAGCGCGGCGATGGCGACCTTGGCCGCGTCGTAGCCGAGCGCCGCCAGCGCGTCCGGCACGGCGCCGTACGCCGCCTTGTAGTCCGCGATGAACTTCTGCACCTTCGGGTCCGGATTCTCCGGCGAGTAGTGGTTGGAGAAGAAGCTCCCGTCCAGCGCGTTGCCGGCCAGCTCGAACAGCTTCTCGGAGTCCCACCCATCGCCGCCCATCAGCGGCACCATCAGGCCCAGCTCACGCGCCTGGCGGGCGATGATGCCCACGTCGTTGTAGTAGCCCGGCACGTAGATGGCCTGCGGCTTCGTCTTCTTGATGGCGGTGAGCTGCGCGCGGAAGTCCGTGTCGCCCTGGGAGTAGCTCTCCGTGGTGACGATCTTCCCGCCCATCTCCGCGAACTTCTGCGTGAACACGTCCGTGAGGCCGATGGAGTAGGCGCTCTTGTTGTCCTGGAGGATGGCCACCTGCGTCGCCTTCAGGTTCTCGCGGGCGAACTTCGCCATCACGAAGCCCTGGAAGGGATCGATGAAGCACACGCGGAAGATGTACTCGCCCTTCTCCGTCACGGAGGGGTTGGTGGAGGACGGGGTGATCATCGGCACGCCGGCCGCCTGGGCCTTCTCGGCCATGGCCAGCGAGTTGGACGAGGCCACCTCGCCCAGGATGAGCACCACCTTGTCCTGGGTGATGAGGCGGGTGACGGCCTGGGCGGCCTCCTCGGGCTTGCCCTGGTCGTCATAGACGCGCACCGCCACCTTCTTGCCCTTCACGCCCCCGGCCGCGTTGACCTCCTTGAGGGCCAGGTCGATGCCGTTGCGGGTGGACACCCCGAAGGTGGCCTGGGCGCCGGTGAGGCTTCCCACCTCGCCGAGCAGGATGGTGTTCGTATCCGCGGGGGTGGGCGGAGGGGTCTCCACCTTGGCCGCCTGGCCGTCCTGTCCTCCCTGCGCGGGCTGGGTCTTTTTCTCGCAGCCGGCCGCGAACAGCGCGAACGCGGCGAGGAGCATCGGAGCGAAATGGCGCATGTGGGGCATCTCCTGGGTAGAGGCCACGGAAAAGTCCCGGTTTTCTATGGGGATGCGAAAGGGGGGTCAAGCTCGCAACGGCCCGCCAGGACGCCCCCCTGGGGATTTTCCACCCGGAGTCTCAGCCCGCCTCGCTCCTCCTTGAAGAGCCAACGAGCCGCCGAGGCCCCCTCCTCCCCCCTGCCGGAGGATGTCCTCTCCGTGTCCGGGTCTCCACCTTTGGGGAGGACGAACATTTCCAGGAGGCGGACATGTACCAGCGCGGAGACATCAAGGAAGGCATGACGGTCCGCAGCGTCGACGGCCACAAGCTCGGCAAGGTCTACGCCGTCGGCGACATGGAGTTCCACATCGAGAAGGGGCTCTTCTTCCCCAAGGACTACTCGGTCCGGTACGCGGAGATCAGCGACCTGCGCAACGGGGAGGTCATCCTGGCCCATGGCAAGGACAGCCTCCGGTCGTTCTCCGACGAGGTGCCCTACGGCTCGGACACCATCGCCCAGCGCGAGGGAATCGGAAACAGCCGGATCACCCACACGGAGGGGACGGACACCGCGTGGCTCAACCAGGGCGAGCGCACGGGACTGCCCTTCAACGCACGCCCCGAGGAGCTGCGCACGCAGGACCTGGGTACCCAGGAGATCGGCCCGTACAA
This sequence comes from Archangium gephyra, assembly GCF_049060025.1. Taxonomy (GTDB): domain Bacteria; phylum Myxococcota; class Myxococcia; order Myxococcales; family Myxococcaceae; genus Archangium; species Archangium gephyra_A. The sequence continues at coordinate 8,103,131 of NZ_JBMEQQ010000002.1, read as the reverse complement.
CACGGAGGGTGCCCGGGCCAGCCCCATCCTCACGGAGGAGGACCGGGCGCGGGGCATCCGCTACACCGGCACCCGCGCGGACCTCGCCTCGGAGGACCCGGGCGTGGGCATCCCCATCCACCGCGAGACGGTGGACCGGCCCGTCATGCGTGCCGCCGTCCACGAGGAGACGGTGGTGACGGCGACGCCCCTGCGCGCCGAGGAGGAGTCGGCCCGGAGCCGCGTGATGACGGACGAGGAGCTGCTGCGCGCCCACGACGAGCTCTACGGGGACGGCCACATGAGGACGCCGGTGCGCCGTGACGACACCGAGGGCCCGCGCAAGCTGGACCTCAGCGGCGAGACCGACCCGAAGAACAAGCGCGGCTTCTAACCGCCCGAGCGCCCCGGCACGGCGGGACGCAACCGCGTCTCGCCCGCCGCGGGCATGTTCCCCGAGAGGTGGACGCGCTCCAGCCGCTCGAAGCCGCGCAGACGCTCGGGGAAGTGCGTGGACATGAGCCGGCCCACGTCCGCCTCGCGCGCCGGGGCACACGCCTCCGCCAACGCCTCCGCCATCTGGAGCGCGCTGGCGAAGCGGTTGCCCGGCTGCTTCGCGAGCGCCACCTCCAGCACCTCCCACAGCGGCAGGGCCAGCCCGGACGGCCGGCTCAGCCGGTCGTCGCAGATGGCGTGCATGGACTCCAGCTCGTCCCCCTTGTCGAAGGCGCGCTTGCCGGTGAAGGCCTCGTAGAGGATGAGGCCCATGGCGAACAAGTCGCTGCGCGCATCCAGACGATCGCCCCGCGCCTGCTCCGGCGACATGTAGAGGGGCTTGCCCTTCACGATGCCCGGCAGCGTCACGGTGCGCTGGGCGCGCGCCTTGGCCACGCCGAAGTCCAGCACCTTCACCCGCCCGTCGAAGCCCACCATCAGGTTGTGCGGCGACAAGTCCCGGTGCACCAGCCGCAGCGGCGCGCCGTCCTCGCCCCGCGCCTGGTGCGCCGCGTGCAGCCCGTGCAGCGCCTGCAGCACGATGGCCACCGTCACGTCCGGCACGGGCCGCGTCGTCTTCAGCAGCCGGTCGAAGTCCACCCCGCGCAACAGCTCCATCACCAGGAAGTAGGCCCCCTGGGCTTCGCCGAAGTCGTGGAAGGTGACGAGGTTGGCGTGCGACAGCCGCAGCCCGATGCGGGCCTCGTCCAGGAATTGCTTCACGATGTCCGGGTCCGAGGCCAGGTGCGGCAGAATCCGTTTGAGCGCCACCAGGCGGCCGAGCCCCTCGGGGCCCCGCGTGCGCGCCACCAGCACCTGCGCCATGCCCCCGGTGCCCAGCGGCGTCACCAGCTCGTAGCGGCCGATGCGCCCGCGGCCCCGTCAGCGGATCCTCCTCGGGGGCCAGCTCGTCCAGCCGCTCCAGCACGCCCCGGCCGTCGGTGAGCGACAGGAAGGCCAGCACCGCGTTGTCCAACTGGTCGGCGATGGCCTCCACCAGCTTCATCACCAGCCAGCCGCCGTCGTCGAAGCGCCCCTCCACCACCAGCCCCAGGGTGCCCAGCTCCAGCCGGCCGAGCGCCAACGGAGCGCAGAACAGCATCCGCCCCTGGGACACGGGGTGGGCGCCCTTCCAGCTCGCGGCCTCGAAGACGTCCACGCCGGGCTGACCGAGCACCCGGGTGAGCACGGGGCCCGCGGTGCCCCGGAGGCAGACGAAGCCCGCCGAGGCATGCACCAGCCGCGCGCACTGGGTGAGGAAGACATCCACCGCCGCGTCGAGGCTCAGGCCCCGCTCCAGGCAGTCCTCGAGGATGTCGTCCGCCATCCGCACCACGGCGTTGAGGCCGCGAAGAAAGGCGACTTCGGCTTCGAGCGAAGGAAATTCCACGATGCTCATTGGGAAGGACCGCGAACACCGCGAGGGCGGGCCCCGGGAAGGGGCCCGCGGTGAGACTCAGGAGCCGGACTTCGACTGGTCCGCGTAGAGCGCGTCCGCGATGCGGTAGGCGCTGGTCTCCAGGCGCTGGTAGGCCTCCTTGATGGCGGCGGCATCCGTGCCCTTGAACAGCTCCTTGAGGTGCTCCACGTCGGCCTTGATTTCGTTGCGGTCCTTCTCCTGCAGGACGTTGCCGTACTCCTCCAGGCTCTTCTCGGTGGTGTAGATGAGCGAGTCGGCGTTGTTGCGCAGCTCGGCCAGCTCCTTCTTCAGCTTGTCGCTGGACTGGTTGGCCTGGGCGTCGGAGATCATCGCCTGGATCTCCGCCTCGGACAGGCCCGAGTTGCCCACCACGCGCACCTGCTGGACCTTGCCGGTGCCCAGGTCCTTGGCGCTCACGTGCACGATGCCGTTGGCGTCGATGTCGAAGGAGACTTCAATCTGCGGCACGCCGCGCGGCGCCGGGGGGATGCCCACCAGCTCGAAGCGCGCCAGCGTCTTGTTGTCCGACGCCATCTCGCGCTCACCCTGCAGCACGTGCACGGACACCAGCGGCTGGTTGTCCACCGCGGTGGAGAACACCTGGCCCTTCTTGCAGGGGATGGTGGTGTTCTTGTCGATGATCTTGGTGAAGACGCCGCCGGCCGTCTCCACGCCCAGCGACAGCGGCGTCACGTCCAGCAGGAGGACGTCCTTCACCTCGCCCTTGAGCACGCCACCCTGGATGGCCGCGCCCACGGCGACGACCTCGTCCGGGTTGATGCCCTTGTGCGGCTCCTTGCCGAAGAACTCCTTCACCTTCTGCTGCACCGCCGGCATGCGCGTCATGCCGCCCACCAGCAGCACCTGGTGCACCTGCTGCGCGCTGATGCCCGCGTCCTTGAGCGCGATGCGGCACGGCTCGATGGAGCGCTCCACGAGGTCCGCCACCAGCGCCTCGAAGGTGCTGCGCTCGACCGTCTCGGTGAGGTGCTTGGGGCCCGTGGCGTCCGCGGTGATGAAGGGAAGGTTCACCTCCGTCTCCGTCGCGCTGGACAGCTCGTGCTTGGCGCGCTCGGCCGCTTCCTTCAGGCGCTGCAGCGCCATGCGGTCCTTGCGCAAGTCCAGGCCGTTGTTCTGCTCGGCGAAGCGCTTGGCCAGGAAGTCGATGAGGCGCTGGTCGAAGTCCTCACCGCCCAGGAAGGTGTCGCCGTTGGTGCTCTTGACTTCGAAGACGCCCGAGCTGAGCTCCAGGATGGAGATATCGAACGTGCCACCGCCCAGGTCGTAGACGGCGATGCGCTCGGAGCTCGTCTCGCGCACCTTGTCCAGGCCGTAGGCGAGCGCGGCGGCCGTGGGCTCGTTGATGATGCGCAGCACGTTGAGGCCGGCGATGCGGCCCGCGTCCTTGGTGGCCTGGCGCTGGCTGTCGTTGAAGTAGGCCGGGACGGTGATGACCGCCTCGGTGACGGGCTCGCCCAGGTAGTCCTCGGCCGTCTGCTTCATCTTCATGAGCACGATGGCGCTGACTTCCGGCGGGCTGTAGCCCTTGCCGCGGATCTCCACCCACGCGTCCCCGTTGGGGCTGGGCACCACGCGGAAGGGACTCACGCTGATGGCCTTCTTGGCCTCGGGCGAGTCGAACTTGCGGCCGATGAGCCGCTTGACGGCGAACACCGTGTTCTCCGGGTTGGTGATGCCCTGCCGCTTGGCAATCTGGCCCACCAGACGCTCACCGGACTCGGTGAAGCCCACCATGGAGGGCGTGGTGCGGCTGCCCTCGCTGTTGGGGATGACCACCGGCTCGCCACCCTCCATCACGGCGACGCACGAGTTCGTCGTCCCCAGATCGATTCCAATCACCTTGCCCATGACGTCCTACTGGCTCCCCGAGGGAGTGGTTCCGGTCTGCTCGGTGGTGATCCCCCCCGTGGGCTCACCCTCCGACGTCGTTTCTGAAGAAGTCGTCTCGGCCGCGGGCGGCTGGACGGCCGGAGCGCGCGCCACCACGACCAGCGCGGGCCGCATCAGCCGCTCGTTGAGCATGTAGCCGCGCACGGCCTCGTAGAGGACATGGCCCGCGGGCACCGCGGCGCTCTCCACCTGCTGCATGGCCTCGTGCACGTGCGGATCGAACGGCTGGCCAACGGCGGAGAAGCCCTTCACGCCGTGCTTGCCGAACGCGCTGTCGAAGAGCTTGCGCGTCATCTCCACGCCGGTGCGCAGGCTCTCGAAGTCCGAGGACTTCTGGGCGGCCTCCAGGGCGCGGTCCAGGTTGTCCACCACCGGGAGGAAGTCCTTGAGGAGGCGCTCGGAGCCGAACTTCTGGACCTCCTCCTTCTCCTTCTGGGCGCGCTTCTTGTAGTTCTCCAGGTCGGCCGCGGCGCGCAGGGCCCGCTCGTGGCTGTCCTTGAGACGCTCCATCGTCTCGCGGCTCCGGGACTGACTGAACTCGAGCTGCTGGCGCGACTCCTCCAGCTCGCGGCGCGCTTCCTCGAGGCTCGCGGCGCGAGTGCACCAGCAGCTCGCGCGCCTCGTCCCGGGCGCGGCGCATCTCGCCCAGCTCGCGGTGGGCCTCGTGCAGCGCGGCCCGCCGGGCACCGTCGCCAGCGCCCTCGCCCGCGGAGACCTCGGGCTCCGCGATGCAGCCCTCTGGAATCTCCACCTCCATGGTGACCCCGCCCTCGGGGATCTCCATCTCCAAGGTGGTCACATTCTCGGGAAGATCTTCTTCCTCCTCCTCCAAGGCTGGAGGCTGGACGTGACGCTCGACGCTCTCGAGCGCCGCGTCGATGACGTCCTGCGAGATGTCTGTCTGGAAGCTGCCCTTCTCGTCTCGGTTGGAGCCGGCCACGGGCGCACTATGTCATGGGGCGGGGGTTGATCCAACGCCCGGAGCGGCCAGACGCAGGCCGCCCATGTGCCCCCCCTAGAGGATTCCAGAGCGGATGAATGCCCCTCAGGAAGCCGGACGGGCGGGTTTCTTGCGGCCGATGGACTTCTTGGAGCCCGTCTTGGCCGCCGCCTTCTTGGCGGGGGTCTTGGTGGCCGGCGTCTTCTTGCGGCCGAGGGACTTGGCGCCCGTCTTGGCCGCCGCCTTCTTCGCGGCGGGGGCCGGGGCCGCGGCCGCGGGCGTCTGGGCCGGAGCCGGGGGGGCGGCCGTCCGGGGAGGCGTGCCCGGCGTGGGGGTGGGAGCGGGCTTGTTGCCCTCGATGGCCCCTTCGATGGCGCCCTCCACCTGACGCACGGCGGTCTCGATGCGCTCGGCCACCTGCTTGCCCGCCGCCACCGCGAAGGTGCGCAGGTTCTCGATGCCCTCCTTCACCTTGGCCTGCTTGGCGGGGTCCTTCACCTCCACCATCAGCCGCTGCGCCTCGGTCTTGAGCTCCTCGCCGGAGCGCTTGAGCTCCTCACCGGTGCGCTTGAGGAAGTCCTTCAGTTGCTTGTCCCATTTCTCGGCCATCGGTCTCTCTCTCCCTCACGCACAGTGCGAGCCGCCTGGCACCCGGCCGGGCAGGCTATAGTGCGCGCCCATCCGGCGAGCGCAGGCCACCCCATCAGACTGCACCCCCGCCCGGAGCGCAAAGCAATCTTCACCCCTGGAGAGACGGATGAGAGCAGTCTTGATTGCCGTGGCGGCCCTGCTGGCGGTGCCGGCCCTGGCCCAGAACAACAAGGGCAAGGCCGAGGACACCAGCAAGGTCAGGGTGGAGGCCCCGGCCCAGGCTCAGCCCGCCGCCCAGGCCGAGTCCTTCCGGCCGTCCCCGGGCTCCTCCGGACCGAACACCCCGGGCCATCCCAGCTCGGGCACCCCGGTGGTGATGGACCGTGAGGCGCTGATGCGGCAGCTCGCCGGCATCAACGAGAAGCTCGCCCAGGCCACCGGCCGGGCGAAGAAGGACAAGCAGCTCCAGAAGCTGCTCGACGATGCGCGCGGGGAGCTCAAGGAGGTGGGCCGTCAGGTGACCCATGCCCCCCTGGCGCGCATGGAGCCGTCGCGGCCCCCTCCCCCGCCGCCGCAGCCCACGGTGCAGCCCATCACCGAGGCCATGCTGCGCTCGCTGGTGTCGGCCATCCGCAACGAGCCCTTCGCGGATGACCAGCTCGCGGTGCTGGAAGAGGCCGCGCCCACCCAGTACTTCCTGGTGGCCCAGGCCCAGCAGCTCCTCCGCACCTTCTCCTTCTCCAGGGACCGGGTGAAGGCCATGCGCCTGCTGCGCCCGCGCCTGCTGGACCTGGAGAACAGCTTCAAGCTGTACGAGTCCTTCGACCACGCCAGCGACAAGGACGAGCTCAAGCGCATCCTGGCCACGCCGACCCCGTAGGCCGTGTCACGCTTCTGTGCCGGCCCGCCGGCACGCTAGAGTCGGGCTCCCCCCCCGGGGCCACACAGGCCTCGAGCCCGGAGCCCGACCCACCATGCCGCTCGCCCGCCTGCTGGGGACGCTCGCCGTCCTCACCCTCCTCGGTGCCTGTACCGGGCCCGCGCCCACCGGGGACGAGTCCCTCCAGTTGCCCGGCCTGGAGCAGTTGGAGACCACCGAAGGCGCCCCCTTCGAGGTGAGTCTCGCCGCCACCGGGGGCACGCCGCCGCTGCGGCACTCGTTGGACAAGCTCCCACCCGGACTCTTCTTCTCCACGGGCGACGGCCTGTTGCGGGGCTCGGCCACGGTCCCGGGCCCGTACACCTTCTCGGTGCAGGTCAAGGACGCCGCGGGCGCCGTGGACACCCGGACGTACCGGCTGCTCGTCCACCCCGTGCCCGCCATCAGCACCACCTCGCTGCCCGCCGCCACGCAAGGCGAGACGTACGCCGTGCAGCTCGAGGCCACCGGAGGCCAGGGGCCCCTGCGCTGGACGCTGGTGGGCGGAACGCTGCCCGCGGGGCTCTCGCTGGGCGAGGACGGCCAGCTCACGGGCGTGCCGCGGGAGCCGGGCTCCTTTTCTCCCACCGTGCGCGCACAGGACGTCCACGGCGCCCAGGCCATGCGGATGCTCGGTCTGGCGGTCCGCCCGGGCACGAGTGACGGCGGCGACGGTGGCGGTGGTGACGGCGGAACGGACGGAGGCGCCCCGCTGACCTTCAGCGCGGCCAACTGGAACGTCGAGTGGTTCGGCTACGCGAGCGACGGCCCCACGGATGATGCCTTGCAGCTCGAGAACGTGAAGACGGTCATCCGCACGACGGGAGCGGACTTCTGGGGCCTGCAGGAGCTGGTGGACGCCACGGAGTTCGACGCGCTGAAGCAGATGCCCGGCTACGACGGCTTCATGGCCAATGATCCGCGCGTCGTGTCCGGCGCTTCCTACTACTCGGCCAACGAGCAGAAGGTGGGCATCCTCTTCCGCTCGGACGTGGTCAGCGTGCAGGACGCGAGGCTCATCCTCACCTCGAGCAACTACGACTTCGGCACGCGGCCTCCCTTGCAGGTGAAGCTGCGCATCACGCGCAACGGGGCGAGCACGGACCTGGTGGCCATCGTGCTGCACATGAAGGCGCTCAGCGACACGGACTCCTACAACCGCCGCAAGAACGCGGGGCTGGCGCTCAAGGGCTACCTGGATGCCCTCCCGACGGACACGCGCTTCATCGTGCTCGGCGACTGGAACGATGACGTGGACGTCTCCATCTCCAGGGACTCCACGAGCGGCACCTACCTGCCCACGCCGTACCAGAACTTCCTGGATGACCCGGAGGACTACACCTTCCTCACCCAGCCCCTGTCCCTCACCAACGTGCGCAGCACGGTGAGCAACACCCAGTTCATCGACCACCAGCTCGTCAGCAACGAGCTGCGCGCGGGCTACGTGAGCAACTCCGCCCAGGCCCTGCGGCCGGACACCTATATCTCCCAGTACAAGACCACCACCTCGGACCACTACCCGGTGTTCAGCCGCTTCGCGTTCAACGTGGCCCCCCCGCCCCCTCCACCCCTGCGCATCACCTCGCCCAACGGCGGCGAGCAGCTCGCGTCGGGAACCGTGCAGACGCTCACCTGGACGGCGGACGGTGTCAGCTCGGTGATGCTCGAGTTCTCGCCGGACGACGGCACGACGTGGCAGGTGCTGGCCCCGAGTGTCCCGGCGTCGAGCGGGCAGTACACCTGGACGGTCCCCCCGGTCCCCGCGACGACGGTGCGGGCCCGCGTGCGGGTGAGCGACGCCTCGGCTCCGGCGACGGCCGACCAGAGCGATACGGCCTTCACGGTCTCCTGGCCCCCGCCGGTGTTCATCAACGAGTACCTGCCGCACGAGCCTCCCGTGCCCGGTGGGACCACCCGGGACTTCGCGCAACAGTTCGTCGAGGTGGTGAATGGCTCCACGAGCACGGTGGACCTCGGCGGCTGGCTGGTGAACGACCGCAGCAGCTACACCGGCACGGCGCCCCGGCACATCTTCGCCGCGGGGACGCTGCTCGAACCGGGCAGGTCCTTCGTCGTCTACTCGGGCGCCTCCGCCATCCCCGCTGGAGCGGTGAACGCGGTGGCGGCCTCGAGCGGCGGGCTCTTCTTCAACAAGGGCACCAACCACGGCAGCAGCGGCGATGCCGTCTACCTGCAGAACGGCGCGAAGCAGGTCGTGGACAGCACCAGCTACACCGAGTCCACCGAGGCCATCTCGTACAACCGGAGCCCGGATGCGGCTCCCCTGGGAGCCTTCGAGTTGCACAACCTGCTCAACCCGGCGCTCGGCTCCTCGCCGGGCAGACGGGCGGATGGGGGCAACTTCTAACCCCTGGTCCGAGGACCGGGCTTGCAGCCAGGCGCCTCCTGAGACGCGCCGCCTCGTGTGCCTACCTTCCGAAGGGATGCACCGCACCGCCGGACAGTGGCTCCGGCGCTCCGGTGAGGGAGGGAGGAACGATGGTGAACGGGATTGGCCGGAAGGCCTCGGAGTTGAAGCACCAGGGAGACCGCCTCGGGGCGAAGGCGATGCACCACCCGTGGATGGTGCCGCTGGCCCGCCTGGGCTACCTGGCCAAGGGCGTGGTGTACGCGGTGATTGGCGTGCTCGCCATCCAGGTCGCCATCGGCTCCGGAGGGAAGACGACCGATACCAAGGGAGCGCTGTCCACGCTGGCCCAGGGCTCCTGGAGCAAGGCGCTGCTCGCGGTGGTGGCGGTGGGCCTGGTGGGCTACGTGCTCTGGCGCGTGGTGCAGGCATGGATGGATCCGGACGGGAAGGGCACCGGCGCGAAGGGACTCGCCCTGCGAGGGTTCTACCTGGTGAGTGCCGCCATCCACACGGGCCTCGCCCTGGCCGCCTTCCGGCTGGTGCTGGGAACGGGAGGCGCCGGCACGAGTGGAGACCAGAGCGCCCAGTCCTGGACGGCGAGACTGATGTCGCAGCCCTTCGGACAGGCCCTGGTCGCCGTCGTGGGCCTCGTCATCGCCGGCATGGGCGTCTGGCAGGTCCACAAGGCCTGGAAGGAGAAGTTCCGCAAGAAGCTCCGGCTGGACACGTTGCGCCCCCAGCAGGCGGAGTGGGCGGTGCGGATCTCCAAGCTGGGCATCCTCGCGCGTGGAGGGGTGTTCGTGCTGATCGGCGGGTTCCTCGTCCAGGCGGCGCTCACCGCCAACCCCCGGCGGGCCCGGGGACTCGACGGAGCCCTGGAGGCGCTCGCGTCCCAACCGTATGGAACGGTGCTCCTGGCGCTCACCGCCGCAGGCCTCGTGGCCTACGCCGTCTACATGGCCGTCGAGGCCCGGTACCGGCGCTTCCTGGGTGCCTAGCCGCCCCGCCCGCATGTATATGAGTCACCCGCGCGTCCATGGTCCGCTCCCGCCTCTACCTCCTCGCCGCCGCCGTGCTCTGGTCCACCGCCGGCGCCGCCGTGAAGCTCTCCACCCTGTCGGCGTGGCAGCTCGCCTCCGGCCGCTCGCTCGTCGCGGCCCTGGTGCTCGCGCTCGCCATCCCCGCCGGCCGCCGGCTTCCGTCCCGGCGAGGGCTCCTGGCGGCGGTGGCCTACGCCGCCACGGTGGTGTCGTTCATCATCGCCAACAAGCTCACCACCTCCGCCAACGCCATCTTCCTGCAGGACACGGCGCCGCTCTATGTGCTGCTCCTGTCCCCGCTGCTGCTGCGCGAGCGTCCTTCGCGCGGTGAGCTGGCCGCCGTGCCCGTGTTCCTGCTCGGCCTGAGCCTCTTCTTCCTGGATCAGCTCGCGCCGGGGCAGTTCTGGGGCAATGTGATTGCCCTGGGCTCGGGCCTCGCCTTCGCCCTGTGCATCCTCGGGCTGCGCGCGGTGGGCGAGGAGGGCTCGTCCGTGCTGGTGTGGGGCAACCTCATCGCGGGCTTCGGCGTCCTGCTGCCCGCGCTCGGTGGCAACACGCCCACGGCCCTGGATGTCGGGCTGCTCCTGTTCCTCGGCGTATTCCAGCTTGGGCTTGCCTACACCCTCTTCCAGCGCGGCCTGCGCGAGACGCCCGCGGTGGAGGCCTCGCTGCTCATCCTGCTCGAGCCGGTGCTCAACCCCGTGTGGACCTTCCTCTTCGCGGGGGAGCGGCCCGGCCCGTGGGCACTGGTGGGCGGCGCGATCATCCTCCTGGCCACCGCGTGGCGCACGCTGCTGGGCTCCAGAGGCGGCAACGCCTCCCCGGCGAGAGAGGCTCAGGGCTGAGGAAACACCGGGCCGGGTCCATTCCGCTGGTCACCGGTGACCAGTGAAACCCGCCGGCTCCATTCCACTCGTCAGCGCTGACGAGTGAAACCCACTGGCCCCATTCCACTTGTCACCGGTGACAAGTGAAACCCGCTGGCTCCATTCCACTCGTCAGCGCTGACGAGTGAAACCCACTGGCCCCATTCCACTTGTCACCGGTGACAAGTGAAACGCTCCGGATCGGCAGCGGCACCGCACTTTTGTGCCCCTGGCGGCGGGATGACCCTCACCCCGGCCCTCTCCCAGAGGGAGAGGGTGTTGACGCGGGCTCAGCTCGCGGCGCGCTTCTCGCCGCCCGCCCCGGGGGGACCCAGGCGCCGGGCCAGCTCCGCTTCGAGCCGCTTCGGCTCGATGGGCCTCTCGCGGTGCCCCACGTGCCCGTCCGGCCGGACCAGGTAGAAGCACTCCGCCCCGGCGCCAAAGCGGCGATGCAGCGCCCCCTCCCCGTCGGCCAGCACGAAGGGCCCCGGCGTCCCCTCCCCCGCCACCACCACGCGCGCCCTCAGCAGCGGCCCATACGCTCCCTCCAGCCGCCGCGCGAGCGTCACCAGCCCGCTCCGCCCCTTCGCCTCGGGCGTCAGGCCGGTGAACAGCAGCAGCGTGTGCTGGGGGCCTCGCAGCACCTCGTGCAGGCGCTCCACGCCTTCCCCCTTCACCGGCAGCTCCGGCACGCGCTCCCCGGGCGCGGGGCCTTCCTCCAGCCGCACCCCGCCCACCTCCTCGCCCCAGATGCGCTCGGTGGACAGCGGGCTGCGCCGGTAGTGGATGGCGAGCTGCGTGACGAAGCGCGCCAGGCGCCGCTGCGTGAAGGTGCTCCCCAGCAGGCCCTTGGCGAGCCGGGGCGCCACGTACGTCCGCAGGAGCCGGGAGAAGCTCCCGCCCCGCGTCATGAGGCCGAAGATCCTGTCCGTGCCCTCCAGCAGCATCTGCCCCACCGGGTGCCGCTCCAGCTCATAGGTGTCGAGCAGCGACTCCGGCACGCGGCCCCGGGTGACGAGCGCCAGCTTCCACGCGAGGTTGTAGGCATCCTGGATGCCCGTGTTCATCCCCTGCCCGCCCGCGGGGCTGTGGATGTGCGCGGCATCCCCGGCGAGGAACACGCGGCCCTGGCGGTAGCGCGGCACGCCCCGGCGGTGCAGCCGGTAGCGCGTCAGCCAGCGCGGCTCGCTCACCCGCACCGGCACGTTCGACATGCGCTCCAAGAGGGCCTGCATCTCCTCCAGCGTGAGGGGCGTCGTCTCGTCGCCCTCCGGGAGCATCTCCCGCGGCATGATGCAGAACAGCCGGTAGCGGTTCTCCCCCGGCATGGGGAAGGCCCCCACCACGCCGTGCAGGGACGGCATGATGACCAGCTCCCCCTGTCCGAGCGGCCACTCCGCGCGCACGTCCGCCAGCACGCACGCATCGTCATACGTCTCGCCCTCGAAGGGGATGCCGGCCCCCTTGCGCACCCGGCTGCGCGCGCCGTCACACCCCAGCAGCCAGCGCGCCGTCACGCGCTCCACCCCGCCCTCCGCCCGCCTCAACGTGGCTTCCACGCCGTCCGCGTCCTGCCGGAAGTCCTCCAGCGCCAGGCCTCGCTCCACCTGCACCCCCAACGAGCCCAGGTACTCGGTGAGCAGGGCCTCGGTGGCGTCCTGCGGCAGCATGAAGATGTAGGGGAAGCGCGTCTCCAGCCAGGAGAAGGCCTGCATGGGCACCCGCGTGCGCACGCCTCCGGCGCCCACCACGTTGAAGGCCTCGGCCTTCCGCCCGCGCGCCAGCGCCTGCTCGGCGAGGCCGAAGTCGTCGAAGACCTCGAGCGTGCGCGCCTGCACCGCCAGCGCGCGCGACAGCACCGAGGGCGCCTCGAGCTGATCCACGACACGGCACCGCAGGCCATGCCGCGCCAGCTCCGCGGCCATCGTCAGGCCCGTGGGCCCGGCTCCCACCACGAGTGCGTCCAACATGCCGTCTCCCCCTGCCGGCTCACACCGCCGGTATGAGCCAGCCTGACATAGGAGGTGGACGGCGCCCAGCGCTCAGCCCAGGTCGACGCCGTGGCCCGCCTGGACGTGGCCGACGTCCACCCGCCCGTCCCGCATGGTCAGGCCGCCGCGGAAGGAGTGCTCCCGGATGAAGAGGTGCGTGTCGAGGTCCGCGTAGTCGAAGCCGCCCAACCCGGCGGCGAAGTGCGCCGCGCTGCTCATGGCCAGGGTGCTCTCCACCATGCCGCCCATCATCAGCTCCATGCCGGAGGCGCGCGCCAGGTTCCACATGGCCAGCGACTCCACCACGCCGCTCTTCATCAGCTTGAGGTTGACGCCGTGCGCCCCGCCCTCGCGCGCCAGCCGCAGCACGTCCTTGGCCGTGCGGGCCGACTCGTCCGCGCAGATGGGCACCCGCGACGAGCGCGTCAGCTCCGCCATGCCCTCCCAGTCCTCGCGAGGCACCGGCTGCTCGAAGAGGGCCAGGGGCACGCCCTCGGACTCCAGCCCCGCGAGGAAGGCCCGCGACTGCGCCACCGTGTAGCCCCCGTTGGCGTCCGCGAACAGCCGCGCTCCGGGCGCCTCGCGGCGGATGATGACCATGCGCCGCACGTCCTCCTCCGCCGACAGCGCGCCCACCTTCACCTTGATGGTGCGGATGCCCCGCGCCACGATGGCCCGGGCCGAGGACGCCGCGTGCGCCTCGTCACCGGCCGTCACCGTCATGTCGATGTCCAGCCCCGTGCCCGCCCCGCCGAAGAAGGCGAACAGCGGCATCCGGTAGTGGCGGCCCAGCGCGTCCAGCAGCGCCAGCTCGATGCCGCAGCGCGCCGAGGGCGCTTTCGGCAGGGCCTCGCCCAGGAGCGCCGCGAGCGGACGCCAGCCCCGCGCGTCCTTCCCGAGCATCACCTGGCGCACCGAGTGGAGGGCCTCGAGCGTGCTCGCCTGCGTCTCGCCGGACACAGCCGTGAGCGGAGCGGACTCACCCAGGCCCACCGTCCCGTCCGCCAGCTTCAGGCGGATCAGCACGTTGTTGGCCATGGTGGGCGCGCCCGTGGCGATGGCGAAGGGCTCGGTGAGAGCGAGGTCCAGCGGCTCGAAAGTCAGTTCGGTGATGAGGGTCGGGAGCATGGGCCTCCAGGGGGTTCAGCGCAGCAGACGCTCGAAGGTGACCACCTTCATGGACACGAAGGTGGCGACGACGGACCCTATCGCGAACAGCACCGCGAGCAGTAGCGACGAGAGGAAAGGGCCCGGTACGGCCAGGGTGACGAAGAAGCAGACGAGGATGGTGGGGCCGATGAGCAACCCGTTGATGTTGTTGGCGGTGCGGAAGTCGCGAGCCAGCAGGCTGACGAGCAGGGCGGTGGTGGTGGAGAAGGTCAGCGACGAGAGCAGCACGGCCAGCAGGGCCAGCACGAAGCCGGGCGAGCCGATTCCCAACCCGAGGATGAGCACCGCGTCCACGGAGAAGAGCACCAGGGTGACGCTCGAGGCCAGCACGAGCAGGGCCAGCAGCTTGGCGAGCAATATCTGCCCCACGCGCACCGGCAGGGCCACCAGCAGCTCGAGCGTGCGCGACTCGCGCTCGGTGATGAGGATGTAGCTGGCCGTCACCGAGGGCACGATGAGCCCGCCGAGCGCGATGAAGGGCACCAGCATGGCCCGCATCATCGCCACGGGATCCTCCGCCATCTCCCGCAGCCCCCGGGGCAGCTCCACTCCGGGCGGGAGGTTCACCGGCTTCGTCGCCCCCATCTTCATCCCGAGCATCTGCAACCCCGGGATGACGACCAGCAGGAGGATGGGCAGCAGCAGCGCCGTCAGCATCGCGCCGCGGCTGCGCACCAACTGGCGCCACTCCTTGCGGAAGAGGATGCGCACCTCACGCTCGAGCATCGTTCGCCCCCACGACATCCAGGAAGAGGTCCTCGAGGCTCGGCATGACGACGCGGCACTCGTAGACGTCGAGCCCCGCGCCGAGCAGGTGGCGCAGCAGCCCGGGAGCCTGTGCCGCCGCGTCCGCCACGTGCACGTGCACCGCATCGGCCTCACGGGTGGGCGTGAGACCCTGGCCCGCGAGCGCCTCGGCCAACCGCTCGGGACCCTGGGTGGCGCGCAGCACGAGCACGGGCTGGATCCGCTGGCGCAGCGTGGCGATGCGCTCGTGCAGCAGCACCTTGCCCTGACGGAGGATGACCGCGCTCTCACAGAGCGCCTCGGCCTCGGCCAGGTTGTGCGTGCACAGCAGCACCGTGCGGCCGGGCATCACCTTGCGCAGGAAGGTGTGCACCTCGCGCGTGGCCACCGGATCCAACCCCACCGTGGGCTCGTCCAGCAGCAGCACTTCCGGCGAGGAGACGAGCGCGGCGGCCATGGACAACCGGCGCTGCATGCCGCCGGACAGCTCCGCCATCCGCCGCGAGCGGAAGGGCTCCAGCCCGAAGGCCTCCACCACCTCGGGGATGTTCCCGCTGCCGTACAGGTCGCGCACCAGCACGAGGAAGTCATCCACCGTGAGGTCCCGGTACATGCCCGGCGACTGGGGGACGATGCCCACACGCCGCTTGGCCAGCAGGAAGCCGGGGTCGTCGACCCCGAGCCCGAAGAGGCTCACCTGCCCCGACGAGGGCCGCAGCGCGCCGGTGAGCAGGCGGATGAGGGTCGTCTTCCCCGCGCCGTTGGGGCCGAGCAGGCAGGCCCGCTCCCCCGGTGAAATCCGGAAGCTGACCTGGTCGAGCGCCTGGACGCCGCCGGGATACACCTTGGTGACGCCGGAGACCTCCAGCGGTACATGTTCGTTGGGTGCCAGGCGGCCGTCCTCCCCTCTCGCGCGGCGGACATACCACGCGGGCCCGGCCTTGCATCCATGCACGAGCATGGGCACCAGCAGTCGAGGAGACTCCCCGCGTCATGAACCCGTCCCCCTGGCCACGACACTCCCCGGGAGCATGGCGGCTCAAGGACAGCCCCGCCGCTCCCGCCGAGGCCACGCCCGCCCGCCAGGCCGAGGAGGAGACGGAGTCCCGCGACCCGGAGGCGCCGCTGTGCTGCGCGCGCTGCGGCCACGTCATCACCCGCGAGCGTGACCGCACCACCGTCAACGGCCGCTACACACACACCCGCGTCAATCCCTCGGGGTTCGTCTTCCACTTCGGCTGCTTCGCCCGGGCCGAGGGCTGTCTCGTCATCGGCCCGCCCACCGCGAAGGATAGCTGGTTTCCGGGCTTCCTCTGGCAGTACGCCATGTGCGCCGAATGCGGGACGCACCTGGGCTGGGCCTTCCACGGCGAGAGCGGCTTCCTCGGCCTGGTGCTGGACCGCCTCACCGCGCCGGGCTGAGCGCGGCCAGCGCGGCGGCCATCACCTCCTGACTCTGCGGCTCACAAGCGTCAGGCATGGCCTGCGAGCAACTCCTTGAGTTCTCGGTTGATGAGGCTCCCCTTGAGATTCTGCGCCTCGAGCGCCAAGCGAATCCCCTCTATCGTGGAGAGGGACTCCAGAAACGGAATGGCTGATTCCCGCATGAACTCGTCGATACATGCCTCGCGCTCCTGCATGCCCATGGATTCATCTTCGAGATCTAGCGCCCGCTCCAGGGTCTTTGCTCTTGTGTCTGGCAAGCTCGTGGCGCGTTGGCGGATGTGGCACTGATACTCCTTGGGTGCCGAGGCATCCCCAAGCCGCCTCACCCAAACCGCGAGGTTGATATAGAACTGAGGACCCCATTGTGACTTCTGGAGGTTGACGACCAGGATGGTGTCTTCACACTGCTTGTGCCAGGTGTTGCTTCGAACCTTGAAGCCCGCCTCTCGAAGCGCAGGGACCATGGCCGACCTGATGGGGTTGGATGAAGAATTCAATCCTTCTCTCCAGCATCAGGCTTATAGGTTTCAACCTTGCCCGTCCAGGAGCCGCCTTCTGTCCCCTCCAATTCGCGACGATACTCCTCGACCTGCCGCTCACCTCGTTTGATGGCACGCGGGGTGTCGGGCTTGAGTTCCTTGACCTCTTGTTTGTCGAGATTGACCGCGTCGGCTCGCTTGCCGCTCGGCAATCTCACTTCCTTCCGGAAGCCTTCTCCTGGATCCCAGTCCTTGTGCGCTTGCCGGCCACGCTTCGTTGCCTCCGTCTCTCCGCTCGACTTGGAGCGTGGGAGCAAAGCAGAACTCTTCTTGCCAGCCTTTTTATTGGCGGCATGGAGCGGCTCGGTCCCCGAGGTGGCATCAAGAGGCGCCGCCAAGAGGGGCAGCGCTTCCTCCCCCCCTGCTCCGAGCCCAACCGCAGTCGTCGCGAACGCGGTGAGAAACGCCACGAGCAGCACGCCAAGCCCGACCCGCACGTGTCTCCTGTACTCCTCATTTTTTGGATTCATGGCGTCGCTCTCTCTCTGGATGTCGCAACACTCGCTCCCCGGCACATGAAGCACCACGAGTCCTTGGCGTGGTACTGGACCGCCTCACCGCCCCGAGCTGAGCGCCGCCAGCGCGGCGGCCATCACCTGCTTGAGCGGCACGCTGGCGGCCTCGGCCACCTTGCGGCAGTCCTCGAACTCGGGGTGGGCGTTGAGCACCGTGCCGTTGCGCAGGCCGCGCTTCACCCGCACACGGCCCCACGGCGTCTCCACCTCCACCCAGTCGCGCTCCAGCGCCGTCCGCTCCACCGCGTAGGAGCGCACCCCGAGCGTGGTGGACTCGCGCAGCAGCGTGTCCGTCACCGTCTCCCTCGCGCCCCCTTCCACCAGCACGCTCAGCACGTGCCCCGGCCGGGCCTTCTTCATCGTCGCGGGCACCACCCAGGTGTCCAGCGCACCCTTCGTGAGCAGGTGCTCCACGAGGTAGCCGAGCAGCTGCGGCGTGCTGTCGTCCAGGTTGGCCTCCACCACCCAGAGGCCCTCGGCCCGCGCCTCGGCCCGGCCCATGGCGGCGCGCAGCACGTTGGGCCTGTCCCGGAAGTCCTTCGTCCCCACGCCGTAGCCGATGCGCTCCACGATGAAGTCCGGCGGCGGCTGGCCGATGCGCGC
Source organism: Archangium gephyra (assembly GCF_049060025.1). Classification (GTDB taxonomy): domain Bacteria; phylum Myxococcota; class Myxococcia; order Myxococcales; family Myxococcaceae; genus Archangium; species Archangium gephyra_A. The sequence continues at coordinate 8,085,588 of NZ_JBMEQQ010000002.1, read as the reverse complement.
CAGCACCTTCAGCAGCGCCGCGCCCGTCGGCGTCGTCAGCTCGCCCACGCCCTCGAAGCGCACCGGCACGTCCCGGAGCAGCTCCAGCGTGGCCGGCACCGGAATGGGCATGTTCCCGTGCGCCACCCGGATGGTGCCGCTGCCCAGCGGCGGAGGCGCCGAGTACACCTCCGGATCTCCGAGCAGATCCAACACCACCGCGGCCCCGCAGATGTCCACGATGGAGTCCACCGCCCCCACCTCGTGGAAGTGGATGGCGTCGATGGACACGCCGTGCACCTTCGCCTCGGCCTCACCGATGGCCCGGAACACCGCCAGCGCCCGCTCCTTGGCCCGGGGCGACAGCGTGTCCGCCGCCTCGATGAGCTGGCGGATGTCCGCGTACGCCCGGTGCGGATGGGCCTCGCGCTCGTCCAGCACCACGTCCAGGTGCGTGCCGCTGATGGCGTGCCGCACCGCCCGGCTCACCGCCAGCTTCCAGCCCGGCACCTTCAGCCCGCTCAGCCCCTGGGCAATCGCCTCCGGCGTCACGCCGAGGTCCACGCCCGCGGCCAGGAACATGTCCCCGGCGATGCCGCCCACCGGCTCCAGGTAGAGAATCTTGCGCACGGATGTTCTCCAGGTTGTTGGCTCAGCGCCGGCCCTTGGTGCGCGAGATGAGCGCCGCGTAGAAGCCGCCGCCGAAGCCGTTGTCGATGTTCATCGTCGCCACGTTGGAGGCGCACGCGTTCACCATCGTCAGCAGCGCGGACACGCCCCCGAAGTTGGCCCCGTAGCCCACCGACGTGGGCACCGCCACCACCGGAATGCCCACCAGTCCGCCCACCACGCTCGCCAGCGCGCCCTCCATGCCCGCCACCACCACGACCGCGTGCGCGTCTTGAATCTCCTCGCGCCGCCGCAGCAACCGGTGGATGCCCGCCACGCCCACGTCGTACACGCGCTTCACCGTGGCCCCCATGGCCTCCGCGGTGATGGCCGCTTCTTCCGCCACGGGAATGTCGCTCGTTCCCGCCGTCACCACCGACACCTTCCCCGCCTTCTGCTTGCCCTGCTTCAGGTGGAAGATGCGCGCCACGGCGTGGTACTCGCCCTTGGGGAAGGCGGCCAGGAGCGCCTCGGCCTTCTCCGGCTGAAGCCGCGTCACCAGCACCGGCTGCTTGCGCTCCACCAGCTTGCCCACGATGCCCAGCACCTGCTCGGCCGTCTTGGGCTCGCCGAGCACCACTTCCGGAAAGCCGAAGCGCAGGCTGCGGTGGGTGTCCACGGTGGCATAGCCGAGCTCGGCGAAGGGCAGGTCCTTCAACTGGCCCACGGCGGCATCCACCGAGACCTTGCCGCCCTTCACCTGCTCGAGCAGTCGGGTGAGCGTCTTCTCGTCCATGCCCGCCCCTCTACCCCACTGTGCGGGCCGGTGGAATCAGGAGCGTACGGAAAGCCCTCCCCCGGGCACGAGGGCCGGACTCGAGAGAGCCAGGCCCCCGTGTCCCGGGGTGGGATGATGCGGCCTACGCCTGAGCCCGGCGGCGCCGGGACAGCAGCACCCCGCCCAGCAGCATCACCAGGGCGGCGAAGGCGCCACCGTTCGAGCCGGAGCAGCCGCAGCCCTTGGGCTCCTCGGGCTCCTCGTCCTCGTCGATGGCATTCACGAACACCGCCGTCGTCCGGGCCGGCACGGTGAACACGGCCCCGGCCACGTCGAAACCGGCCTCCTTGAGGCGTGCGTCGTGCGAGCTCTGCTGCACCGTGTGGAGCCGCATCGGCTTGTCCTGGTACGAGGACAGGGTGAACGCCTGCTGCTCGTCGCTGGCGTTGAAGAGCACCACCACGTTGGAGGCGCCATCCTCGGCCTGCGCGTCGTTGATCTCCATCACGATGAGGCCCGGAATCTGCTCCGGCCCCTCGTTGTGGAAGCGCACCTTGGACTGGATGTCCTCGGCGGTGCGCTGGCGGAAGGCCGCGGTGCTCTTGCGGATCTGCAGCATCTCGTTGAAGTGCTCCACGGCCGAGACGATGTTCTCCCTGGACGGCTTGAGCGCCGGGTTGGCGAGCAGCGGGCCCATGATGGGCCAGTTGCCCTCGTTGTCGCCGGCCGGAGGCAGGCCCACGCCCCAGTTGTTCGACTCGTAGGTGAAGTCGATCCGGTTGAACCAGTCGCCCGAGTTGTAGCTGTTGCGGTCCAGCGACTTGGAGCGCAGCATCTCGTCACCGGCGTGGATGAAGGGGATGCCCTGGGCCAGCAGCACCAGGTCCAGCGCGAGGTTGTGCATGCGCACGCGCTCCTCGATGCTCGCCGTGGGAGCCGCCTTCAACTGGATGGCGTCGAACAGCGTCTCGTTGTCGTGCGCCGAGACGTAGGTGATGACCTCCTGCGGGTCCACCGTGTAGCCGGCCGGCTGCCCGTTGTAGTCCACCTGCGAGCCCTTCACCGTCGCGCCCGCCTTGTTGATGAGCGGGTAGTCGCGCAGGTTGCCGGCCAGGCCCACGCGAATCTGGTCCGCGTAGTGCAGCAGCTTCTGGCGCTGGGCGTCCGCGGAGCCCTGGTCGGTGGTGTTGGGATCATGGAGGAGGCCGCTGGCGAAGCCCTGCTCGCGCAGGCCGCTGAAGGGGCCACCGCCGCGGACGGCGTCACGCAGGCGATCGCTGAACGTGCCGATGCCCGTGCCCGCCATGTTGAGCTGCACGGCGTTCTCGCCGCGCTCGCCGTTCGCCACCTCGCCGAAGTTCCAGCCCTCGCCGTACAGGTAGATCTTCGAGCCATCCACCCCGTCCTTCTCCAGGGTGAGCGCGTCGAGGGCCTCGCGGACCTTCAGCATGTTGGCCTTCATGTGGTGGCCCATGAGGTCGAAGCGGAAGCCGTCCACCTTGTAGAACTTCGCCCACGTGACGAGCGAGTCCACCATGAGCTTCTCGAACATGGCGTGCTCGGAGGCCGTGTTCTGGCAGCAGGTGCTCGTCTCGACGTTGCCGGTGTCCTTGTTGAGGCGGTGGTAGTAGCCGGGGACGATGCGGTCGAGCACCGAGCGGGAGTCCTGGCCCGAGGAGTTGGTGTGGTTGTAGACGACGTCCATCACCACGCGCAGGCCGGTGTCGGAGAGCCCCTTCACCATCTGGCGGAACTCGAGGATGCGGGCGCTGCCGTCGGGGTTCACCGCGTAGCTGCCCTCGGGCACGGTGTAGTGGTACGGGTCATAGCCCCAGTTGAAGCCGTCCGTGTCACGCACCTCCGTCACCGCGGCCTGCTGCTCCCGGGAATCGGGAGGCAGGGAGACCAGGTCTCCGGCCGGCACGAGCTGGTCGGCACGGTTCTCGTTGATGGTGGCGATGTCGAACACCGGCAGCAGGTGCACGTGCGTCATGCCGGAGCTGGCCAGCCGCGTCAGGTGCTTCATGCCGTTGGAGTGCTTCTCGGTGAAGGCGGCGAAGGTGCCGCGCTTGTCCGCGGGCACGGTGGCGTCGTTGATGCTGAAGTCGCGCACGTGCAGCTCGTAGAGGACGATGTCCTCGGGCGCCGCCAGCGCGGGCTTGTTCAGCGCGTTCCAGCCCTCGGGCGCGAGCGCCGGGTCCGCCAGGTCGACGAGCTGGCTGCGCGTGCTGTTGAGGGCCAGGCTCAGCGAGTACGGATCCGTCACCAGGTTCTTCACCACCTTCTTCTCGGAGCGGACGTAGACCTCCACCTCGTAGAGGTAGAACTTGTTCTTCCAGCCCGCCTCGCCGGTGATGCTCCAGACGCCCGTGTTCGCGTCGTGCGTCAGGTCCGCCACGTGGCTGGCGGTGGCCGCGGCCGAGGAGTCGAACACGTGCAGCTTCACCGAGCGCGCGGTGGGGGCCCAGAGGCGCAGGGTGGGCACGCCGTTGTTCCAGGTGGCGCCCAGCGCCCCGTCGTAGGTGTACAGCGCGTCCAGCACGCCCGGCATCTGCACCGAGGTGGCATCCAGCAGATTGCCGTCCTTGTTCACCAGCGAGAGGGCAAGCTGGCCCTGGAGCAGCCCGGGCACCTTGCCCAGCTCCGCCGCGGGAATCCTCAGCGCCTTGTACGTGGCGAGGTGCGGGAACTTCGCCTTGACCGCGGCGCTGGGGCCGGCCGGGTCGACCTCGAGGGAGATGGACTGCCCGCCCTCGATGCCCGTGGACCGCAGCACCAGGGCCCCGGCGGGGTCGGAGTGCAGCTTGAGCTGGGAGTCCGCGGGAATCTCTTCCGGCGCCCACAGCAGCGTGTCCTGCGCCACCCAGTGCGCGCGGGCGAGGTGGATGTCACCGGTGGGCGCGCCCGCGACCTTGACGGTGGGGACGTTGGTGCCCGAGTTGAACCGGAAGCTCACCTCGGCCCCGTCCGTCGGCACGCTGAAGGCGACGTCGCTGCCCGGGTAGCTGGTGTCCCAACCCTCGTTGAGGGCCACCTTGAACGCATACGCGCCCGCGGGAAGCGTCGCGGTGAAGGTGTAGTTGCCATCCCCGTCCGGGTCCTGCAGCAACGAGCGCAGGCACGAGGGCTGCCAGTCACCGGGGCAGCCCAGCTCGCTCTGGAAGCTGCCCGCGACGGTGGCGATGACCGCGTTGGCCGTGCTGGACGGACGGCTGGTCGCCCAGTGGCTCCTCGCGTCGAAGTAGAACTTCACGCTCGCGGGAGCGGCGAGATTCAGGGAGATCTCTGCCCCGTTGAGCGCTGCGCCCGCGCCGTAGGTGCCACCGGCGCCCCCGTCGATGGCCACCCGGTAGGTGTAGCTGCCCGCGGGCAGGTCGAAGGACTTCTGGAACAGCTCGTCCTCGGCGTCGTACGCCAGGTCCGACGAGGTGCACGCCGCATCGCCATCGGCGCTGCAGCCGAGCTCGGATTGGAAGCTGCCCACGAGCGTGACGCGCGGGGGCTCGGCGGCCGAGGCCACCGTGCTCGACGACAGCAGGCCGAGCAGACCGAGGGACAGGGGCCGGGCCCATGACGGGAGCCGGGAAATGACTGCGAATCGCATCGACACACCTTCCTGGAAGCACGGACCGCCCCCCTCTGGAGGCAAGCCAGTCCGCACTGTCTTTCGGGTCTTGAGGAAGCTCCACACGTCCGTGACGAAGTCATCGCCCGTGGGAGCGGGGAGAGCCTAGCAGAGCCCCGGCCCCTTCACCTGCGGCGGCTGGCCCGGGTGGCACCGCGCTGCTAAGCAGGGAGCCATGTCGCACCTGCGCGCCCTCCGCTTCCTCCCCGCCCTGACGCTGCTGGCCTGCGCCCCGCAGCCCCCCTCCGTCCACCCGCCCGCGAGGCCCCCCGTGGAGCTCGCCGCGCCCGCGGGGGACGAGTGGTACCGGCACGCCGTCTTCTACGAAATCTTCGTCCGCAGCTTCCAGGACTCCAATGGCGACGGCAAAGGCGATCTGCCCGGCCTCATCTCGCGCCTGGACTACCTCAACGACGGGAACCCGGACACCACCACGGACCTGGGCGTGGACGCGCTCTGGCTGATGCCCGTGTTCGACTCGCCCAGCTACCACGGCTACGACGTGGTGGACTACGAGCGCATCCACCCGGACTACGGCACCGTGGAGGACTTCGAGCGGCTGTGCGCCGAGGCCCACCGCCGCGGCATGCGCGTCATCCTGGACCTCGTCATCAACCACAGCAGCTCGCAGCACCCGTGGTTCGTGGAGTCCGCCGCCTCGCGCACCTCGGCGAAGCGGGACTGGTACATGTGGAGCGACACCGACCTGGGCTGGCGGCCGCCCTGGGACGTCTTCGCCAAGGGCTCCACCTGGCACGAGCGCAACGGCGCGTACTACTACGGTGTCTTCTGGGGCGGCATGCCGGACCTCAACCTGAAGACGCCCGCGGTGCGCGAGGAGGTCAAACGCATCGCTTCCTTCTGGCTGGGCAAGGGCGCGGATGGCTTCCGGCTGGACGCGGCGCGCTACCTCATCGAGAACGGCCCGGGCGTCTCCGGCCAGGCGGACACGGCCGAGACGCACGCCTTCTGGAAGGAGTTCGCCGCGCACGTGCGGAGCGTGAAGCCCGACGCGGTGCTGGTGGGGGAGAACTGGACCACCACCCAGGCCATCGCCACCTACTACGGCTCCACGGCCCAGGTGCCCGGCGGGGACGAGCTGCAGCTCAACTTCAACTTCCCGCTCGCCGACGAGCTGATCAAGGCGGCCCGCTCGGGGGATGGCCATGGCGTCACGCTGAAGCTGGCGGAGATGCGCAGCCGCTACCCGGCGGGCGTGGCGGACGCGCCCTTCCTCACCAACCACGATCACGTGCGCGTGGCCACGCAGTTGAGCGGCAACGCGGGCGCGCTCGCCACCGCGGCCTCGCTGCTGCTCACGATGCAGGGCTCGGCCTTCGTCTACTACGGCGAGGAGGTGGGCATGGCCAACGGCACCACGAACAACGACGAGGCCAAGCGCACGCCCATGGCCTGGGACGCGAGCGCGGGCGCCGGCTTCACCACCGGCACGCCGTGGTTCTCCTTCTCCCCGGGCCGCGAGAGCGCCCAGGTGGCCGCGCAGTCGAATGCCCCCGGCTCCCTGCTCTCGCGCTACCGCGGCCTCATCCGGGCCCGCCACGCCTCGGAGGCCCTGGACCGGGGCAGCCTCAAGCTGCTCACCTCCACCGAGGGCCACACGCCCACGCTGGCCTTCCTGCGCACGTGGGGAGCGGAGCGCGTGCTCGTGGTGCACAACCTCTCCGACAGCCCGGAGACGGCGGGCCCCTTCGTGTTGGAGGGGGAGCCGGCCGAGGTGCTCTTCGCCGCCCCCTCCGCGGGCTCACTCGTGGGGAGTGACGGCACCTGGAGCGTCACCCTGCCCGGCCGCGCCACTGGCATCTGGCGCCTGCGGTAGCTCGGACGGCGCCGGGGGCGGTGCGGGAGGAGCCGGGACCACCGCCGGCCAGCCCGGCGCCTGGGGCCCGAGCACCTCGTCCTGCCGCACGCCCTCGGGCACCAGCAGGTCCACCACGGGGGACTGGGCCGTGCTGCCGCCCACGCGGCCGCCGCCGAAGCGCTCGTGCGACACGCCCGGCCCGATGCCGAGCACCATCAATCCCTGGGCGGCCGGCGCCGTCATGTTGCCGAGCAGCGTGGGCAGCTCCACCCGTCTGTCCAACGTGGCCCCGGTCACCGCCACCGCGTAGCCCCACGAGGGCTGGGCCTGGCCGCCGAGGAAGCTGTCCGGGACGAAGAAGGACACCGAGGGGCCGAAGACGCGGATGCGGGTGGCGAAGAAGACGCGCTCCGCCATCTGCCGCTCCACCTGCTCCTCCAGGGCCCGCACCGCCGACTCGCTCAGCGAGCTCTGGCGCTGCGCCTCCGCGAGCGCCGCGTCCCGCCACAGCTTGCGCAGCACGTCGCGCGCCTCATAGGGACGCGGGGTGAGGACGATCGCCTTCTCCCAGGCGCTGCCCGGCGCGAGCGTGAGGTTGCGGCCAGGGAGCGTGTCCGTGCGGCCCGAGCCCTCCATCCGGTCCGCGTCCACGTACACGTCCAGGTTGAAGGTGTAGAAGCCGTGGCGGGCCATGTCCGCCAGGGTGGTGCCCGCCGCGTCCACCGTCCTGCGCTGGGGCACGGGAATGGGCTGGGCGAAGGTGGCCTCGAAGCGGGTGCCCCCGCGCTCCGCGTACGCCCGGAAGGACAGCAGGTCCAACGAGCCGGGCCCCAGGTCCTGGCGCAGCGGGTAGCGCAGCGCGCCGTCTCCATGGTCGTCCCCACGCGGGTCCTCCAGGGAGAAGAGCTGCGTGTCGCCACGTGTACCGCGGCAGGCGCTGGCGCACGTGGCCAGCAACAGGAGCAGGGAGAGGCGGCAGAGAAGCACCATACGGAGGGTTCCTCGGGGGGCTGAAAAAAGAGAAGGGGCCCGGCGGGCGTCACCGCGCGCCGGGCCCCTTCCGATTGCATCGGAAACGACTAGAACTGCGCCTTCATGAACGCCTTGAGGCGCACGTGCTCGAAGGAGCGCGTGTCCAGCGGGTTCCAGCCGTTGTAGCGGTTGGTGAAGCCGAGCGAGCCCACCGCCACGCCGTGGTCACTGGCGATCTTCTCGTCGGCCTGCTGGGCCAGGTAGCCCGTGCCGTACTCAGGCGTGTAGGAACCGAAGAGGTACTGGCCCTCGAGACCGAACTCCACACCGGCCAGGATGTACTTGGCCTTCAGGGACACCAGGTTCTTGTCGTGCTTGCCCGACACCATCTGGTGCAGGTTGTACGACTGGAAGGCCGTGTTGCCGTCCTGCAGGTCGGCCATGAACTTGGTGTAGCTCAGCGAGGCGTACAGGTCGTCGGTGAGCTGGTAGCCGGCGCCGAGGTTGAAGCTGGTGTAGTTCAGCACGCGGTCGTCATCGGAGATGTCGTCGAAGGGCTTGAACTGGTAGCCGCTGACGCCATCGCGGGTGACGAGGCCCGGGTTGCCGTAGAAGTCGGCGGTGGAGAGCGGATTGCCGTTGGCGTCCGTGCCGTAGTTGCGCCGGTTGCCGGCGCAGGCCACGTCGCCGCCCGGGCAGTCCCCGTCCTGGTAGGGCAGGTACTTCTTGTCGTTCAGGCGCTTGTCGGTGTCGTGGATGTACTTCACCTTGCCGAACACGTCGATGCCGCGGCCGAAGTCCAGCACGTAGCGGGCCTTGAGGGCCAGGATCTGCGTCTGCTTCTCCTGGAAGGGCTGGTAGGCGCTGCGGAAGTTGTGCAGCACGCCCGAGTCCAGCTCCGCACCCGGGTACTGGGTGTCGGTGATGGAGCGGTTGTCGTCGCCCCACGCCTGCCAGTTGGTGTTGTAGGTGATGAACGAGTACTCACCGGCGAGGTCCAGCGCGCCGTTGCTGTACACGGGGTTGAAGGTCAGGCCCTTCCAGCCGATGGCCGTCTCGGCCATGGGCTCGTCGAAGTCCGTGAACTCGTTGTCCACGTTGAGCGTGGCCACCTGCTGGGTCTCGCTGGTCCAGCCGCCGTAGCCGATGGCGGAGGGGTTGCCGGCGAACACGCCGTACTTGGCGTTGTTGGGACCGGGGAAGGCGAACGAGGCGTCATGGCCCTCGGTGAGCAGCACGTCCGACTCGCGGCGGGCGGCCATGACGGCCACGTAGTCCGCGCCGATGCTGAACGCCTGCGCGTTGAGCGACAGGCCGATCTCCAGCGGATCGTTCAGCGTGAGGTCCACCTTCCAGGTGTTGTCCTCGTGCCTGCCCGCGGGCACCGGCGAGTAGCCGTTGATGCCGAAGCTCTTGGGCACCCAGCGCGGATCATTTCCGTCGGTGCCGAAGTAGTTGGTGTCCTCCGCGTGCATGTACGAGCGGTAGAACGAGCCGCGCACGTCCAGCACGGAGCCCATGTGGAAGCCGGCCTTCACGCCGCCCACGCCGTTGCGGAAGCGCGGGAAGAGGTTGCGGCCGTTGTCCACGTTGGTGTCGCCGGTCTCCAGCTCGTTGTCGATGGCGTACTGGAAGATGCCGCCGACGTCGAACATGTCGTTGAAGGTGTACTTGGTCTGGAAGACGTAGGAGGCGTCCGTGGTGTGGAACGCGCCCGTCTTGTAGTTGGGGCCGGCCCAGAGGCGGGGCAGGGAGATGCCGGCCACGTCGTACGTCAGCTTCCGGTCCAGCGCCGAGCCCTGGACGAGCACGCCGTAGGCGTTGTCGCGGTCGATGTAGCGGATGCGGCCGACGACGTACGGGTCGAACTGGCCGAAGTCGTTGGCGCCGATGGTCGCCGAGTCGACGAGGTAGCCCGGCGTCAGGGTGACGGCGAGGCCGCGCAGCTTGATGTACTGATTGGAGCGCGCGTCGAACTCACCGCAGTCGCCGTTGATGCAGGGGCCGCTGGGGTTGCCGCCGAAGCCGCCGAAGTTCGACCAGAAGTTCTGGCTGAAGCGGCTGTGGATGCGGCCACGCACCTCGACGGCGCTGGACAGCCGCGCGTTGAGCAGGAGCTCGAGCTCGGTGCCGATACCGTTGTCACCGGAGCCTTCACCCGGGATGGTGGTGAAGTTGTACATCGCGCCCTGCTGGCGCGTGTTGCCGTACAGCCACTTGGTGTAGGTGGTACCGCCAATCTGGAGCTTGGGAGCCTCCTGGGCGAGCGAGGCGGTTGCGGGCAGCAGGGTGGCAGCGGCGGTGAGGGCGACTGCGCCCTTCCGCAGGGACTTCGTCTTCATGGTGATACCCCTCTCTTTTGCAGCCGAACCGGGAAGCGGGGGCTTCCTGGCTGCCGGCGCGGGCGGCTCATCACCGCCCGCGCGACCATCCGGCAGGAATCTGGGAAGGACTACTTCTGCTCCTGGGCCGCGGCCGGCCTGGCGGTGCCGCCCACCATCGTCAGCACGGCCGGCTTCTTCGCGGAGCCGTCCTCGGCGCACTCGTAGCTCAGCATCTCCTGCTGGGCCTTGACCTCGGAGGCCTCGCCCTTGCCCTGGCCGGCGAGCACGTCGATGGCGTGCGGATCGCAGTCGCCGTCGTTGCCGCCGCCGAAGCGGTGCTGGCCCTCGTACTCGTTCACCTTGCGGGTGAGCATGTCATTGCCGGCGGGGAAGCCCTCGTTGGACTGCACCACCACCTGGAAGCCCCACTGCGAGGGATCACCCTCGAGGCCGGCCAGGTCCACGGTGGCCTGCACCTTGCGGCCGGAGCCCTTGGTGCGGGTGGGGATGAGGATGCTGTCCTTGAGGGCGGCGGCCTTGTTGCCCGCCTCGGCCTTCACGCGCGCGGAGTTCTGCGGCGAGATGACGATGACCTTCTCCCAACCGTTGTTGGGAGCGAACTTCACGTTGAGGCCCGGAGGAGCGTCGGTGTTGCCGCTGCCCTCCTTGCCGTCCGTGTCGATGAAGATGAAGGCCATCTGCACGGAGAAGCCCGAGCCCATCTTCCAGGGGTCCTCGAGCGTGGTGTTGAAGCCCAGGGTGATGTCGGCCTTGGTGCCCTTCTTCTCGAAGGTGAAGTCCGTCAGGTCGAACGAGCCGCGCTTGTACACGGTGTCGGTCGGGTACTTGTAGGTGCCGGGACCGTTGTCGTCACCGGTGGGGTCCTTGAAGGACACCTTGTCAGCGGCGAAGGCGGGAGCGCCCAGGAGGGCGGCGGCCAGCGACAGCACTGCGAAACGGGAGGTCTTCATTGCAATGGCTCCTGGTTGAGGGAACTGCGCTGAGGGAGCTGCGGACTACCCCTTGACGCTACCGGCGGTGAGGCCGGAGACGAGGTATTTCTGGAGGAAGAGGAAGAGGACCACCACCGGGATGGACACGATGATGGAGCCGGCGGCGAAGTAGCCCCACTGCTGGGAGAAGCCGCCCACGAAGAAGCGCAGGCCCACGGGCGCCGTGTACATCGTCTCCTGGTCCATGAAGGTGGCGGCGAGGATGAACTCGTTCCACGCCGTCATGAAGGAGAAGAGCGCCGTGACGGCCACGGCCGGCTTGGCCAGCGGCAGGATGATGGTCCAGAAGATCTTCCCCGCCGAGGCGCCCTCCATGACGGCCGCCTCCTCGAGCTCCTTCGGGATGGTGTCGAAGTAGCCCTTGAGCATCCACACGCTGAAGGGGATGGAGGTGGTGGCGTAGACGATGATGAGGCCGATGCGCGAGCTGCCCAGGCCCAGCCACTGCACCAGGATGATGTAGAGGGGGATGAGCATCAGCGTGCCCGGGAACATCTGGGACACGAGGAAGGCCATCATGCCCGCGCGCTGGCCGGTGAACTTGAAGCGGCTGAAGGCGTAGGCGGCGGTGCAGGCCAGGAAGACGCCCACCACCGTGGTGCCCAGCGCGATGATGGCGCTGTTGAGCAACCAGTGGCCGAAGGGCTGATCCGTCATCACCGAGCTGAAGTTGGAGAACGACAGCGTCTCCGGCCACGGCGTGACGGCCCGGACGCGGTCCATCATCGTCGGGGACTCGGGCAGCGTGGTGATGGCCAGGCTCTGCTTGCCCGAGAGGGCGATCGTGATGACCCAGAGGATGGGGTAGAGGGTGAAGAGGGTGAAGACCGCCAGCAGCAGGTGCAGCGGCCAGTGGGGAACCCCTTCGCGGCGCGAGAACATCAGGCGGCCTCCGTGGCGCGGGACACGCGGTTCTGCACCACGCTGTAGAGCAGCAGGATGCCGAAGATGACAGTGGAGTACGCCGCCGCGTAGCCGTAGCGGTAGCGCTGGAAGGCGTACTTGTACGCCTGGGTGATGAGGATTTCGGTCGAGTTGCTCGGCTCGCCCTCGGTCACCAGGAAGATGACGTTGAACTGGTTGAAGGTCCACACCACCGACAGGATGACGGCCGGGACGAGCGCGGGCTTGAGCGAGGGCAGCGTGATGGCCGTGAACTGCTGCCAGCGCGAGGCGCCGTCCACGCGCGCGGCCTCATAGAGCTCGGCGGGAATGGAGGTGAGCGCGCCGAGCGACACCACCATCATGAAGGGGAAGCTCAACCAGCCGTTGGTGGCCAGCACCGTGAAGAAGGAGCTGACGGGCGTGTCGTACCAGGCGAGACCCTGGCCGCCGAACATGCGGATGAGGTGGTTCACCACGCCGAACTGCTGGTGGAACATGCCCTTCCAGATGAGCGCGGTGATGTAGTTGGGCATGGCCCAGGGGAGGATGAGCAGCACGCGGTACACCGGGCGCAGCGCCAGCCCCTGCACGTTGAGGATGAGGGCCAGCACCAGGCCCACCGTCACGCCGATGGTCACGTTGGTGACCGTCCACACCACGGTGAAGAAGAGCGTGTAGTAGAAGTTGAGGTAGTTGAAGACGATGGAGCCGTCGCTCGCGCGCTTGGCGATGCTGAAGTCGCCGAGAATCTCCGCGTAGTTGCGCAGGCCCACCCAGATGTCCGTCAGCGACTGCCCCGTGTTGTAGAGGTTGGAGTCGGTGAAGGACAGGGTGATGCCGTAGAAGAACGGGAAGAAGACGAGCACCACCATGCCCACCATCGCCGGAGCGATGTAGGCGTACGCGGTGCGGTTCTCCACCACCGTCTCCACCGTGCGGGCCAGGCCGCCCATACCGATGAAGAGCAGCACGGCGAGCGACAGCGCGCCCAGGCCACCCAGGGCCTTGCCCGCGCCCGTGCGCAGCTCGGCCACGCGCGCCGTCACCGCCGCCTCGTTCACCGCCCCCGCGGGGGTGACGAGCCCGAGCGGACGGCGGAACTGATCCGCGTCCCAGTTGCCGGGCTGCAGAGCCGGCTCGGCCGCGAGCTGCTGCCCGGCCACCACCGTCTGGGCCCGCTCCGCCATGGCGCGAAGCTGCCCGGCCACGAGCGTCTGCGTCTCGCGCACCTGGGCGTCCAGCATGCCCAGCGAGTAGGAGGCATAACCGCCCACGCCCACCGCGAGCGCCACCACCGAGGCGAGGACGAGCAGGCCCTGCTTGCGCACCACGAAGGAAGCGCCCGCGCACACCGCCAACGGCATCAGCAACCACAGCAGCAGCGCGCCCGTGCTGGGGTTGAGCGGCGCCTTCAGCGGCGGCGTGGCCAGCTCCACCATGCCCACCACCGCGCCGTCCACCTCCACCGGCGCGCTCAGCAGGCGGCCACCGTTGGGCAGCGCCTCGGCCTCCACCTCCAGCTTGCGCGCGGTGCCCTCCTCGCGGTTCGTCTCGACCGCGGCGCGCAGCCGCTGGCCCCGGTCGTAGAGGGGCTTCTCCTCGCGCGACAGCCGGCGCGGCGCGGCCTTCTCCTCCCCCTGATCCTCGGGGAAGGTGGAGGCCTCGAGCTGGATGCCCGAGAAGGCAATCACGCGCACCGCGCTGCCCGCCGGAAGCTGCTGCTGCCAGGCGGACACCACGGCGCGCACGGAGTCACCCTTGCCCCCGGCGCGCTGGACCAGGTCCTCCAGCGCACGCAGGGACACGAAGGCCTGCCGGTCCGCGCGCTCGGTGGAGATGGTCTCCAGGGTCTTGGCCAACAGGCCCTGGGCGAGCACGAGGGACAGACCGAGGGCGAGGGACAGCCCCACGAGCACCCGCACGCGGTGCGGTGCACGGCCCTGGGGAGCTCCCGAGGGACTGCCCGCGCTGTGGAGGGTCTCGGCGAATTCGCCGGGCGGGGGGACGGCGGGGGGACCGCCGGGACGCTGTGGGGCCGTCTTGCTCACTCAGTGCCTCACTTCTTGCGAAGGCCGGCCACGTCCTTGGCCACTGCCTTCTGGGCCACGTCCAGCGCGGCCTTGGGGGTGGAAGCCTTCTTGAGGATGCCGTTCATCGCCGAGGTGGCCGGCGACCAGACCATCGTCATCTCCGGCACGTTGGGCATCGGCACCGCCACCTCGACCTGGTCGCGGAACGCCTTGAGCTGCGCGTCGCCGGAGACCTTGGCGTCGGAGTACACGGACTGGTTGGCGGGGCTCTGGCGGCCCTCCAGCGCGAGCACCTTGGCGGCCTCGGTGCTGGTGAGGAACTTCGCCACCTCGAAGGCGGCGTCCTTGTTCTGCGACGGAGCGGAGACGTACACGCCCTCCACCGTCATCCACGGGCGCATGGGCTTGCCACCGGCCTCGTCCAGCGTGGGCAGCGGGGCCAGGCCGTAGTCCACGCCCTTGGCGATCTCCCCGAGGAACCAGGGGCCGGAGAACACCATGCCCGCCTTGCCGTCGTTGAAGAGCGAGGTGATGAGCGCGGTGGAGGGCTCGGCGGGCATGATGCCGTCCTTCTCCGCCCACTTCATCATCAGCTCCACCGACTTCACGTTCGCCGGCGAGTTGAGGGTGGGCGTGGTGCCCGGGCCGAACACGCCGCCGCCGAAGCCGTTCATCAGCGCCGAGTGGTAGTAGAAGTCGCCGTACGAGTAGGCCAGCCCGAAGCGGCCCGCCTTCTTGTCAGTGAGCTTCTTGGCCATGGCCACCAGCTCGCCGCTCGTCTTGGGCGGGGTGGGCACGAGCTTCTTGTCGTAGATGAGCGTGACGACCTTGTAGTTGAGCGGCAGGCCGTAGACGGTGCCGCGGTAGGTCATCGCCTCCATCGTGGTGGGGATGAAGCGCTTGCGGGTGGCGTCATCCAGGTAGAAGTCGATGGGCTCCACCGTGTTGCCGGCCTCGATCCACCCGCCCAGGCGGTCCTGGGCGAAGATGAAGAGGTCGGGGCCCTTGCCGCGCGGCACCGTGGCGGAAATCTTGTCCGCGTAGGCGTCGTACGGAACGGCGAGCGTCTTCACCTGGATGCCCTTGGAGGCATGGGCGGCGTTGAACTGGCCGATCACCTTCTCCAGCGCGGCCTTCTCCTCGGCGCGGTAGCCGTGCCACAGGACGATTTCCTTGGGCTGCGCGGAGGCGGGCGTGGACAGCAGGCCGAAGGCGGACAGAGCCATGGCCGCGATCATCAATCGCAGGTTCTTCATGTCGGGAGCTCCTGAGGGGTGGGAGTCGACTAGACGGACAGACGTTGTTCGGTTTCGGCGTCGAAGAGGTGCAGCGACTCCAACTCGATGACCACCGCCATCTTCGCACCGGTCTCGGGAGTGTGCTGGGGCGGGAGCCGGAAGACCAGCGAGTTCTCGGCGAGGCGGGAGTGGACGATGATCTCGTTGCCGAGCGGCTCGACGAGCTCCACCTTCACCTCCAGCGGAGCCGTTTCACCGCGGGCGGTGGCCGAGGGGGAGATGATGTTGTCGGGGCGGATGCCGACCTTCAGCTTGCGGCCGCCCTTGCCCGCCGTCACCGGGCGCAGGCTCTGGGGAACGGGCAGCTTGAAGCCGTCCCCCTCGAGCCCCTCGCCATTGGCCGAGAGCGTGGCGGAGGTGAAGCTCATGGGCGGCGAGCCGATGAACTGGGCCACGAAGACGTTGGCCGGGCGCTCGTACACCTCCAGCGGGGTGCCGAGCTGCTGCAGCTTGCCGTCCTTCATCACCGCGATGCGGTGGCCCATCGTCATGGCCTCGATCTGATCGTGCGTCACGTAGACCGAGGTGACGCCGAGGCGCTGCTGGAGCTTCTTGATCTCCGAGCGCATCTGCACGCGCAGCTTGGCGTCGAGGTTGGAGAGCGGCTCGTCGAAGAGGAACACGGCCGGCTTGCGCACGATGGCGCGCCCGAGCGCCACGCGCTGACGCTGGCCACCGGAGAGCTGCTTGGGCTTGCGCTCCAGCAGGTGGGTGATGCCGAGAATCTCCGCGGCCTCGTTCACCAGACGGTCCATCTCCGGCTTGGGCGTCTTGCGGATTTTCAGGCCGAACTCGAGGTTCTCCCGGATGGTCATATGCGGGTAGAGCGCATAGTTCTGGAAGACCATCGCGACGTCGCGATCCTTCGGCGGCAGCTCGTTCACGACGCGCTCGCCGATGGAGAGGTTGCCGCCGGTGATCTCCTCCAGGCCGGCGATCATCCGCAACGCCGTGGACTTGCCACAGCCCGAGGGGCCCACCAGCACCATGAACTCATGGTCGCGGATATCGAGGTTCAACCCCTCGATGACGGACACGTCTCCGTACCGCTTGGCGACATTCTTGAAAACGACTCCGGCCATCTCAGGCTCTCCCCACTCGGGATTGCATCCAGTTCATCGCGCCCGTCCCAGGATGCGGACGGACAGCGGCTCGACGGTGACGTCCATCGTCGGAGCAGCCGTCAGGCGCCCCCCGTCGAGCAGATCTTCCGCGTCCGCACCGCTCCAGGCCTCGGGCCAGGGGAACGAAGCGGACGCCTTCTTCTCACCGCGATTCACCGCCACCACCACCGCGTCACCGGACTCCGCGTCGTGCCGGAGGAAGGTGTAGACGTCGCCGTCGGTGGCGAGCCCCTTGTGGGTGCCACGCGAGAGCGCGGGGTGGGCACGGCGCACGGCGATGAGCTTGCGGTAGAAGTCTCGCAGGGACTCGTCCCGAGGCAAGCCCGCGCCAGGCTGCACGGCGCGCTCGCCCCAGGGCATGTCGCTGCGGTTGGCGGGCCAGTCACCGCCGGGACGGCCCACTTCCTCGCCGTAGTAGATGACGGGGATGCCGGAGGTGGTGAGCTGCAGCGCCGCCGCGAGCCGGAAGCGCGGCTTGTCGCCCTGGAGCTGGAAGAGCAGGCCGGGCACGTCGTGCGAGGACAGGAAGTGCGACAGGTGGTAGCCCTTGCGCACCTTGTGCCGCGAGCGGAGGTAGGCGTCGAAGGCCACCGTGCGCCCGCGCCCCAGCGCCCACGCGAGCGCGTTGCCCTGGAAGCCGAAGTCGAAGCCGGCATCCATCTCGTCGTTGACGAACCAGGGGTCCAGCGACTCGCGGTCCCCGCCCCACACCTCGCCGAGCAGGAAGAAGTCCTTGCCCAGCTCCTCGCGCGTGCGGCGGCGGTGCTCCTGCCAGAAGGGATGGTCGACGTGCTTCACCGTGTCCAGGCGGAAGCCGTCCACGCCCGAGCGCTTGCCCCAGGCGATCTGCGCGTCGAGCAGGTACTTCGCCACCTCGGGCTGCTCCGTCTTGAAGTCGGGCAGGCCGGACACGCAGCTCGTCACGTCATCCTGGCCGCAGGTGCCCAGCTCCTCCGAGCGCAGCCAGCCCTTCGTCTCGGGCGCCTTGAGGTAGCGCGAGTTGTAGCCGGGGTGGTTGTAGACCACGTCCAGCAGCACGCGGATGCCCCGCTGGTGGCACGCGTCCACCAGCGCCTTGAACTCCTGCTCGGAGCCGAAGCGCGGATCCAACTGCTGGAAGTCATCGGCCCAGTAGCCGTGGTAGCCCCAGTCCGGGAAGCCGGCGCCGGTGACGAAGCCGTCGATGTTCTTCACCACCGGGGTCATCCACAGCGCCGTCACACCCAGCGAGGACAGCTCGTCGAGCTGCTCGCGCAGGCCCTTGAAGTCTCCGCCGTGGAAGGCGCCCGGGGCCTTCTTGTCCACCTTGAGGTTGTTGGCCGCATCGCCGTCGGCGAACCGGTCCAGCACCACGAAGTAGAGAACCTCGTCGGCCCAACGGCGCGCGGGAGCCTCGGGAGCGGCCACCGCGGCGGGCGCGGGAGCGGCTGCCTCGGGCGCGGCCGGAGGGGGCACACTCGTGCTTACCTCCGAGGTGGTCTCCCGGGGGGCTCGCGGCTGCGGGTGAGCGCAGCCCGCGAGCGCCAGCGGGAAGAGCAACAGGGAGGTGGCGAGCGGATGACGAATGTTCGCGCGTCTGGCCTGGGGGAGACGAGGCGACGAATCAACCATTGCGCGGGACTTTTTCACACCCGCTTTGGAAAGTGAACCTCCCCACTTGGGATGTCACCAATCTCCCGTGAATCCCCGAGGTTCACCTGTCTTTTTCACGTAAAGCGCGCCGCGCGTGCACGCGCCGTCATGCTCCGCGTGGAGGAATGACACGGCGCGCCATTTCCGGCTCAATACGGGGTGGTGTTGGTGCGGTCCGGAAGCTGGACGGGATCTGCCTTGCCCACGTCCTCCACGACGGTGATTTCGCGGGCCACCATCTCGGTGTCGTTGTTGGCGAAGGAGGCACGCACGGTGGAGCCGGGCGCGAGGAACTCGCGGCCGATCTGCTTACCTTCCTGGTAGTAGCGCGTCTGGTCCGTGATGCGCAGGTAGCGCGGCCTGCCCCACTTGTCCTCGATGACGAGCACGTCCGAGTACTCCCCGGTGACCTTGCCCTTCAAGGTGAAGCCCCGCTCGAGCGAGTAGGGATTCTTCGCGACGGGGCCCTCGCTGCCCGAGCCGCTGCGCATCGCCACCGTGCTGTCCGTCTTGCAACCCGCGAGCACCACCGCGCCCAGCAGCGCGCCCCAGACGATTTTCCTCATGCCCGCCTGCCCCCCCGGGGGCGCGTGAAGTGACGCCCCTCGGGGAAGGTGGAGAGAGCCCGGGGGGGCCGCAAGCAAAGACGGGAGGAACGGCTGCCCGGTTGCTCTACACGCCGAGGCGGGCGAGCAGGGCCTTGGAGCTCTCTCGCTCGAGCACCAGCAGCACCTGGCCCGACACCGCGGGCGCACCCACCGCGGAGAAGCGCGTCTCCAGCACCACCATGCGATCGCCGCCCTGCGCCTCGGCCACCGCGCGCGACACCACCAGGCCCGCAGTGCCCCGCACCAGCTCCGGCACGGTGGGCAGCAGCCTCCAGCCCGTCAGCGTTCCGATGGCGGACAGGCACGCGCTCGCCACGATGTTGGCCGCCTCCGACAGCGCGCTCTCGCGCTCCTCGGCCGGTGCGTCCTGGCGCCGGAGCAGCAGCGACTCCAGCGCGGCGCTGTCCTCGCGGGGCAGCACCAGCAGCAGCACCCCGCGAAGCTGTCCCTCCATGCCCAGCTTCGCCGCCACCACGGGCGCCTCACCGCCGCCCAGCAGCTCCGCCACCTCCGCGGCCGCCGCCAGCACGGCGCGCGGCACGGACAGGTTCACCGTGCGGCCACCCACCAGCCGCGCGAGCGCGTTGACGGCGTGCCCGCAGCCGATGTTGGCCACCTCGCGCAGGGCATCCAACTGAATGTCGCTCGGAGAAGGGCTCACGCGGACAGTAACCTCGGCACATCCAGGATGAAGACCGGGCGGCCACTTCCCAGGATGGTCACCCCTGAGAGGCCCGGCAGCAAGTCCAGAGGACGGGACAGCGGCTTGAGCACCGCCTCTTCCTGCCCCACCAATCTATCCACCGCGAGCGCGACCCGTCCCGCGTCCCCTTCCATCACCACGAAGGGCCGGACGCCCTTGCGCGGCGGCGCCTGGACACCCGTCAGCTCGTCCAGCCCGTACACCGGCAACAGCCCCTGCCCGTGCGGCAGCAGCGGCATCTCCCGGCTGCGGTCCAGCTTCTCGCCGTCCGCCTCCATCGCCCCCACCACCTTGGCGATGGGCAGGCCGAAGACCTCGTCCCCCACCGCCACCAGCAGCAGGTGCACCACCGCCACCGTCAGCGGCAGCCGCAGCGTGAAGCGCGTACCGCGGCCCAGCTCGCTTTCAATCTCGAGCGTCCCGCCCACGTTCTCCACCACCCGCTTCACCGCGTCCATGCCCACGCCGCGGCCGGAGATCTCCGACACGTCCTTGGCGGTGGACACGCCCGGCAGGCACGCGAGCAGGAAGGCCTCGCGGTCCGTCATCCGCGCCGCGGCCTCCGCGCTGAGGGCGCCGCGAGCCACCGCCGCCGCCTTCAGGTTCGCCGCGTTCATGCCGCGGCCGTCGTCCTCCATCTCCAGCACCACGCGGTCGCGCGCGCGCCGCACCGACACCAGCACGCGTCCGCGCGCCCCCTTGCCCGCCGCCACCCGCTCCTCCGGCGACTCCAGGCCGTGGTCGATGCAGTTGCGCAGCAGGTGCAGCAGCGGATCCGCCAGCTCGTCGAGGATGGCCCGGTCCAGCTCGATCTCCGCGCCGGTAATCACCAGGTCCACCTCGCGCTCGCGGCGCCGGGCGATGTCGCGCGCCGCGCGGGGCAGCCGGTCGGTGATGAGCGACAGCGGCGTCATGCGCGCGCTCATCACCTTGTCGTGCAGGTCCTTCACCAGCGCCTGCAGGCGGTAGACGCCCTCCTCGATGGGGGGCCGCGAGTTCTCCGGCAGCACCTTGCCCAGCTCGCGCAGGCGCGCGGTGGCCAGCAGCAGCTCGCCCACGGTGTCCAGGAAGTAGTCCAGCAGCTCCGTGCGCACGCGCACCGTGCGCGTCGTGTCCGTCCCGGAGGAAGCGCGCGGGGCCTCGGCGGGCCCGGGGCCCGGGGCCACCGGGACGGGCGCGGGCGGCGGCGCCACCACCGCGGGCTTCAGCGAGACGAGCTCCACCTCCGCCACGTTGCGCAGCGCCTTGCGGATGCCCTCCTCGCCCTCGGCCGTCTCCAGCTCCGCCTGGATGTTGCCCTCGGGAATGCGGCCGGCCTTGAGGTCCTCCAGCGGGGGCTGCAGGCCGTGCAGCGTGCCCAGGCCCGTCAACCGCTTGTGCACCAGGAAGGCGCGCACACCCGGCGTCTGACAGTTGGGGGCGACGCGCAGCCGCACCGCCCAGCGCGCCGCCGTCCTCGGAGCCGTCTCCCCTTCCGCCGGGACCACCGCGGCCACCCGGGCCTCGGGGGCCGGAGCGGGGGCGGAGACAGGGGCAGGAGGTGGCGGCGCGGCCTCGGAGGGCTCGGGCGCCACGCGCGCGGCGGCGGTCAGCGGAGCGGGCACGGGGGCAGCGGCACTGGCCGTCGCCTTGTTGATGACCCGCGTGGCGCCGGGCGTACGGCCGGTGACGACACACACCTTGTCCGCCAGCAGGCCGAGCAGCGCCGAGGCATCATCCGGCGGCTTGCTGTCCGCCACGGAGCGCACCTGGGCGAGCATCACGTCGGTGGCCGACAGCAGCAGGTCCACCAGCGAGCGCTCGAGCTTGGCCGGGTCCTGGCGGATGGCGTCCACCAGGTCTTCCACCCGGTGGGCCACCACGGCGATGGACTCGAAGCCCATCGAGGAGGCCATGCCCTTCACCGAGTGGGCGTGGCGGAACATGGAGTCCACCACGGCGGGGGCTCCCTCGCGCTCGAGCTGCACGAGATCCCTGCCCAGCCCCTCCAGGTGCTCGCTCGCCTCGGTCAGGAACAGGCCGAGGTAGCGGGACATGTCCATCGTCATGTCCGGCCTCGGTGGCGCACGGCAGCTCCCTGCACGCTCGAATCAGGACGGGGCGTCAGCCCTCGCCCAGGACCTTCTTCACGACGGCCAGCACGTCCTCGGCCCGGAACGGCTTCACGATGAAGTCCGAGGCACCCGCCTCGATGGCCTCCATCACCAGGCTCTCCTGGCCCAGCGCCGAGCACATGATGACGACCGCGTTGGCGTCATACTTGATGATCTCCCGCGTGGCCTCGATGCCGCTCTTGAACGGCATGACGATGTCCATCGTGGTGAGATCCGGCTTGAGATCCTTGTACTTCTCCACGGCCTCCAGTCCGTTGGCCGCCTCTCCGACGACCTCGAAACCGCCGGACGCGAAGATGTCCTTGATCATGTTGCGCATGAAGATGGCATCGTCGACGACCAGCACCCGCTTAGCCATGTGCAGCTCCGCCTCCGCGAAAGGCCCCGAGAGGGCCGCGGACACTACCATCCGCCCATTTCAGGCGGCTACTCACTTCTGTTGAACCGCGGTGAAGAGTCCAACCACCGCGGAATCCAGTCCCTCTGGATCCAACACCGTCACTGCCAGGCCCTTCAATCGAGCCACCCCTCGCACGGCCGGTACCGCCTTGCCCGGTGCCGCGCTCACCCGCTCCACCTCCTCGATTCCATCCACATCCGTCACCAACAGGCCGATGTCCCGCCGCCCGCGCTCCAACAACACCACCCGGCCCGGTGGGGTGGGCCCATCCGGCAGGCCCAACAACTGGCGCAGCTCCACCACCGTCACCACCCGCCCGCGCAGGTTCATCACCCCCGTCACCGCCGCCGGCGCCCGGGGCACCCGGGTAAAGCGCTCCGGGGGCACCACCACTTCCTTCACCGCGGCCAGCGGCAGCCCGTAGCGTTCCTTCTCCACCCGGATGATGACGTGCCGCACAGAGACGACTTTCTATCAGCAAGTCAGGGGTTCGGGGAAATTCGTGGAAGTGGGCACTCAGGCGTTCAGCCGGAAGCTGCGCACCACGCTCTGCAGCTCGATGGAGAGGTTGGTCAGCTCGCTGGCCAGCGAGGTCATCCGCACCATGGCGTCCGTCTGCTCCTGGATGACGGCCTGGATGGCCTCGGTGGAGGCCGCGTTGTTGCGGGCCACCAGGGAGATCTCCTCGGTGGCGTTGACCATCTCCTGGCTGCCCTTGAGCTGCTCGCGGGCGCTCTCGGAGATGAGGTGCACCTTCTCGGCCACCTTGCGCACCGTGTCGGTGATGGCGCTCATGGAGCGGACGATGCCGGTGATGTCCTCACGGCCCTCGGCCAGCTCCTCGATGCCCTCCTTCATGGCGCTCACCACGGAGGTGGACTGGCCGGAGATGTCCCGGGCCAGCCGGGAGATCTGCTCCGCCGAGCGGCCCGCGCTCTCGGCCAGCTTGCGCACCTCGTCGGCCACCACCGCGAAGCCGCGGCCATACTCGCCCGCGCGCGCCGCCTCGATGGTGGCGTTGAGCGCCAGCAGGTTCGTCTGCTGCGCCACCTGGGTGATGGCGTCGACGATCTTCGAGATCTCCTGCGTCTTCTCGCCGAAGGCGAACACCTGCTGGCTCGCCGCTTCAATCCGATTGAAGACCTTCTTCACCTTCTCGCCGGCCAGCAGCGCCGCCTTGCTGCCGTTCTCCGCCGCGCTGCTCGTCTCGGCGGCGGTGCGGGCCGCGTCCTCGGCGCTCGCCGCGGTGCGCTGGATGCTGCCGGCCATCTCGGTAATCACCTTGGACGTCTTGCCGACGAGCTGCGACTGCGTCTCGGCGCCCTGGGCGATCTTGTCCATGGACAAGCCCACCTCTTCGTTGGTCGCGTTGACGTTCTCCGCCGAGCCCTGCAGGTCCTTGGCCGTGTCCGCCACGCTCTTGGCGGTGTCCTGGATCTTGCCCACCAGCTCGCGCAGGTTCTCCTGCATGCGGCGGATGGCCATCGCCAGCTCGTCGATTTCGTCGCGGCGCAGGGCGCGCGGCGGCTCGACCACCAGCGGCTTGGACAGGTCACCCTGGGAGATTTCGAAGGCCGAGCGCGAGAGCACCCGGACGCGCGTCACGCGTGCCAGGTAGCGCGGCAGGGACAGCGACAGCGCCAACGTCAGGCCCAGCGCCATGCCGATGCGCCACCAGAAATCCAGCAGCGTCTCCGAGATGAGGAGCGCCGCCGTCAGCACGCACCCCAGCATCAGGTAGCCGGTGAGGATCTTGAGCTGCAGGGAGACCTCGTGCCCCCCCGTGCCGGGCTGCTCGACAGTACGCAGCAGCCGCTGCACGGGATCACGGCGGGGGGTGAGGCCGGGAGATGGATCGTCGCGGAGAGGGCGGCGCACGGTTTCGCTTTTTTGGGGGACAGCGACAACGATGCACGGGTTTAGCCCTACCGTCCGGAACGGTCAATCCGCCCGCCTCCTCGGAAGTGGTCGAAGCCAGCGGGCAGGCGCAGGCTTCGTCCCGATGCGTCACGGATGAGTCCCGCGTGTCCCGGCACGAGCCGGCCGATGCGCGTGACGGGCTCCTCCACTCGGAGACAGGCCCGTTCGAAGGCGGGGGTGCGCTCAGGTGGGACCGCGAGGAGCAGCTCGTAGTCCTCACCGCCCGCGAGCGCTCCCTCGGCGCCCAGTGAAGCGCGCACCGCCCGGGAGAGGGGCAGGCGCTCGAGCTCCAGCTCGGCGCTCACGCCCGAGGCGGTGCACAGGTGCCCGAGATCCTGCGCGAGGCCATCGGAGAGATCCAACCCCGCCGAGGCGAAGCGCGCGGCGAGCCGGCCCAGCCCCACCCTCGGCACCGGACGCTTCTGGCGGAGGATGGCCGCCGAGCGCCGCAGGCCCGACTGGAGCTGTTGCAGCCCCAGCCGCGCGTCCCCCAGCGTACCCGAGACGTACAGCACGTCCCCGGGTTGGCCTCCCGCGCGGGTGATGGGCGCGGTGCCCGGAAGCAGCTCTCCCGCCGCCGTGAGGGTGATGGAGACTTCGCGCGCGGAGGTGAAGTTGCCACCCACCAGGGTGATGGCGTGTTGGCGGGCGAGGGTGCTCATGCCCTTCGCGATGCCGGACAGCTCCCGGCGCGGGAAGTCCCGCGGGAGGGCCAGCGCGCACACGAACCAGCGCGGCACCGCGCCCATCGACGCCAGGTCCGACAGGTTCACCGCCAACGCCTTGTGGCCGATGTCCTCCGGTGAGAACCAGGCCCGCGTGAAGTGCACGTCCTCCACCACGGCGTCCGTCGTGATGCACTGCGCGCCCTTCGAGGGGGACAGCACGGCGCAGTCGTCTCCCGGGCCCACGGGCACTCGCGCCCTCGGGAAGTGGGAGAGGAAGAGGTCGATGAGGGTGAATTCGCCCGCGGCCTGTTTGCTCACGGGACGCAGGGTAGACCCTCACCCCCGCCCTCTCCCAGGGGGAGAGTGTGTGGCTCTAGACAGTATCGTCAGGCAGGAGCGTGCGCAGCAGCTCGTCGTCGGGGCCGAGCGGGCGCCAGCCGGGAGGCGGTGGCGTGGCGAGTAGCGCGACGCTGACCTGCCTTGCTCGGTCCTGATGAGTTACAGGGGTGTAGGCAATCCATGAACTAAGCGCCATGGCGACCTCGAAACGGTTGGCGTCATCCAGCACGCCCGGCCAGCCGTTGGGGAGACCTTCGGACAGCTCGCGCACCAACTGTCCACGCGTCAACCGCGTCAGCCGATGGCTCCGCTCCGCCTCGGCCACCAACCCGCTGAACACCTGCACGGCGTTGATGTCCTCTGCGCCAAGCTCCTCGGCCAGCGCTACCAGCGAGGTGGTAGGACGAGCCTCGGCGAAGGCGGTGAGCGAATCGTAACCCCGCTCGCGGACCCGCTCGTACAGGCGCACCTTCCAGTTGCCCTGCCAGGAACGTCCCTCGGCCATCACCCTCTCCAGGGAGAGAAGTTCATCGGGAAGCTCGTAGCGCTTCATTTGGAACGCGACTCTTTCCAGGATCTCGTTTCGCGTCAACATCCGTCCGGCCAACATCTCGGCGTCGCGCAACTGGCTCATGATCATCTGGTTCCATTCGCCGGGCCACATGCGACCCAGGCGCCAGTTGCCACCTCCATGGATGGCCTGATGGGTTGCCTGCTCCAGCCTGACGCAGAACTGATCGATGCTCAGGTCCCCGGTGAAGCCGCGCTTCTCGAACCACTCGCGGAACTCTCGCGGCAGCACGTGGTGCTGCGGCGGCTCGGCCATGCCGGCCCCGGCTTTACCCGTCACCCGCATCCCCCTCACCTCGGGCCCGTCGCCGAGCGCCTCGCGCACGCCCCTCGGCAGCTCGTCGTGGGCCTGCGCCATCATCACCTGGCCGGCCTGTATCCGCACCCAGGCGCTGACGGCGGGAAGTGAGAGGACGCCCGCCCGAACCAGCCGTTGCATCATCTCCACCCACTCGGCGGAGACGACCATGCGTGTGCCCATCATCACGCCGTTGGACCCCACCATGAAGCCCATGCCCAGCGTGACGGGAGCCGCCGCGCGCAGAGCGGGCAGCGTGAACTTCAGCACCGACAGCGTGGTGATCGCCTCGATGGACTCCTTGAGCACCAGCATCTTCTGGAGGTTCTCCGCCCCTCTGCGCACGGACTCACGGAGTGCATCGAACTCGCCGGTGAGGTGGCCCACCAGGGCGGGCATGTCTTCCACCGCGGCCTCCACCTGCCCTGGCTCCAGGGAGGAGAGCGCCGTCATGGCGGGCTCGAGCATCTTCTGGAAGCGATCCATGTCCATGTACAGCCGCTCCACGCTGTAGCGGCGCCGGGCGAGCACCTCATCGGAGAGGTGGAGTAAGTCGAACCAGACAGCCAGCAGAAGGGAGCCCATCATCGCGGCCTCCAGCCGTGGGCCGGCCAGGCGCAGCAGTGCGAGCTGCATGTCCGGCGCATCCACCTGCGAGGCGGCGGTGGCCAGCCGGGTGGCGGCGGCCAGCTCGGCGTCAATCCACCGCCGTTGCCGCTCGGCGTAGTCCAGGTAGTCGACGAAGATGCCGTTGCCCGCGCCAGCGAGGCCCTGGTAGCTCTTCCCGAGTCTGGAGAGTTCCGAGGAGATGTGGCGGGTGGAGGCGGACACCTCGCCCAGGGCACCGAGAAACGCCAGGTGCGCCGCCATGGCGCTCCACCGCGCGGGCTCCCCGCTCTCTCGGGAATGCGCATCCCTGGCCGTGCCCGCCGCGATGCCCGGGCTCGCCACCGTGACGGCCTCCTGGGCGCCGCGGCGACGGTGCAGCCGCCGTGGGGGCTCGGGCTCCAACGCACTCCCCTCCTCCGCGCCTTGCGCCCACGCGGGCGCGGCGGGCCCATCCGCCGTGTAGCGCAGGTGAGTCCCCCTGCCAGGCGGTGGCGTCAACGACGTACAGCCCGTGGACAGCACGGCCAGGGCGAGCCACAGCGCCCACTGGCGAGCCTTCATCGTTCGCGCCTCCTGGAAGCACTCCCAAGCGGGGAGGTCAACCGAACATACCTGTCCCGTCCGACACAGTGCGCGGCTCAGCTCCAGCAGTTCCGCGGAGGGTCACGGGGGTTCTGACGCGCGGTTGTTGGCGCTCAGAAGCGATCGGGATCCGTGTCGATCGGCGGCGGAATGTACGCCGGACCCTGTCCCGACAACGGCGGCTCGATCGGCATCACCACCCGGAAGCACGAGCCCTGGCCCACCTCGCTCGTCACCGACACCTGCCCGCCGTGCCCTTCCACGTAGCTCTTCACGATCGCCAGCCCCAACCCCGCTCCGCCGTACTCGCGCGTCGGGCTGTCGTCCACCTGGTAGAAGCTCTGGAAGATGCGCTCGCGCTGATCCAACGGGATGCCCACCCCCGTGTCCTCCACCTCGATGCGGTAGCCCTCCACGCCCAGATCCTTCTGCTTGCCGTGCTCCGACAGCCGCACCTCCACCTGCCCACCGCCCGGCGTGAACTTCACCGCGTTGGCCAGCAGGTTCACCACCACCTGCCTCAGCTTCTCCCGGTCCGCCACCACCCTCGGCTGCGTCACCTCCGGCCACTGCACCTTCACCGTCAGGCCCTTGCGCTGCGCCTGCGGCAGCACGCTCGTCAGCGAGCTTCTCCACCAACTCCTGCACGTCCACCCACTCGAAGGCGAGCCGCACCTTGCCCGCTTCGATCTGGCTCATGTCCAGGATGGAGGCGATGAGCTTGAGCAGCGTGTTGCCCTTCTCCATGATGGTGCGCACGAACTGCATCTGCTCCGCGTTCAGCCCGCCCACCAGCCCCTCGGCCAGCATCTCCGAGTAGCCGATGATGGACGACAGCGGCGTGCGCAGCTCGTGGCTCACCGTCCCCAGGAAGCTCGACTTGATGCGGTCCGCCTCCTTCAGCCGCTGGTTGAGCCGCAGGAGCTGCGCGTTCTGCGACTCCAGATCCCTCTGCGTCTCCAGCATCGCCTCGAGGTGAAGCTGCCCCGTCAGATAGGACTTCTGACCGGCCGCCAGCAGCGCCGCCAGCACGTGGGCCACGTGCGCCAGCATCTTCGCCACCCGGTGCTCGGACAGCCGCCCCACGTGCGCCAGCAGCTCGCGCGCCCGCTGCACGTCCAGCCCCTCCACCTCGGCCAGCGACGCGGGCACGTCCGTCAGCTCCTCCGGCGCGTATGGCCCGAAGACGACGCGCCCCAGCACGTCCCCGTCCCACTGCACCGGCATCACCAGGTAGCGCAGGCCCGTGAAGCACGGCTGCGCCAGCAACTCCCCACCCAGCGGCCCCGGCCCGGGCAGCGCCTGCGCGCCCTGCGTGGGGGTCAGCGGGCCCTCGTGCAACCGCGCCACCAGCGCCGCGCTGCGCGCCCGGCCCTGCGCCGTGGTGTTCACGAAGCCGCAGAAGTCCCCGGTGTCCCCCTTGGCGTCCGCCAGCGTCCGGCCCCGCTCGTCCAGCACGCGGATGCCCACCCGGTACAGCTCCCCGAGGCTCTCCACCACGTCCCCGAAGGTGAGCGGGTCCAACATGTCCACCAACGACGGCTTTCGCTGGAGCACCGACCCGGCGTGCTCTGGCGCGCTGCCCGCGGCGCCTGGTTTGTCGGCGCTCATCGCGGCCTCCCTGCTGAAGACGGATAGAGGGACTCGAGGGTCGTGCCCGTCAGGTCCATCTGCTGAAAGATGTGGGTGAGGAATTCCTTCTCCGTCAGGCCGATGTTGCGCGCCAGGCGCATCCGCTCGTCCAGGTTGCGCCACGCCGCCTGCAGCAGCGCGTGCAACGTCTCCATCACGCCCTCGCCCCTCAAGGCCACGGCCCCCACCACCGGCTCCCCGCCCTTCTTGCGCGCCTCTTCCAGCTCCGCGTCCGTCTGCGCATCCGGCAGGTCGCGCTTGTTGAACTGGATGACCACCGGTACCTGCGTCGCGTCCAGACCGATTTCCCTCATGTTGGAGCGGAGCTTGCGCCAGTAGGCGTTGTTCTCCGCGGAGGCGCTGCGGCGGCTGTCGGCGATGAAGGCCACCGCGTCGGCGTTCTGCAGCACCACGCGCCGGGTGGCGTCATGCACCACCTGTCCCGGCACCGTGAAGAGCTTGAGCTTCACCTTGAAGCCCGTGCTGCTGGTGAAGAACACCGGAAGCAAATCGAAGAAGAGCGTACGATCCTCGTGCGTCTCCACGCTGAGCAACCGGCCGCGAGCCTCCGGCCGGGCCCGCGCGTGGATGGCACGCAGGTTCGTCGTCTTCCCACTCAGCCCTGGGCCGTAGTAGACGATCTTCAGGGTGAGTTCGCGCTGGGCGTGGTTGAGTTGCACGTGCGGAAGCTCAGGCTGCCGAGAGGGAGGGGGAAGGGTGGGCCAACCCGCCCCAGGCGGACGGTTTTTTATAGTGAAAGGTGTTCAGCATTGAAAGCCGCCCCCCACCATACCCGTGCGAAAACCCCCGGATGAGGCGGGAGCGGGCGGCCTTGGAATGCCGGGAGCCCATGCGCAGTTTGGAAAAGTCCGGCTCTCCCCCCGTGGGGGGAAATGTGCGCCGCACCCAGAGCGTGCATGGGCACCGGTGAAGCGGTTAGGATCGTAGAGCGAATGGAGGAGCAAGGCATGACGATGAAGCGGGTGGACCCGGGCGTGGAGGTGGCGGCGATGCCAGTGCCGGACATGGCCAACCTGCCCAACGACCTGGCGCCGGCGGTGAAGTTTTCCGTCCCGACCGATGAGGACATGGCGTCCGTGGCCGCCCTGCGCTCCAGCTCGGAGCCCTGGAAGAGCCGGGGCGAGACGGTGGAGGACAGCCTCAAGTCGCTGACGACGCTGAGGCCCTACATCCACGTGGCCAAGGTGCAGAACCAGGTGGTGGGCTATGTGACGGTGGAGCGGGATGGGCCGGTGCCCGGCGCCGCCTACATGCGCAACATCGTCATCCGGCCGGAGCTGCGCCGGCGCGGCCTGGGCCAGGCGGTGCTCAACCAGGCCCTCCAGGTGGCCCGGGACATGTTCCGCAAGACGATTGCCCTGCGGGTGGACCCGGCCAATGCCCCCGCGGTGAGCTTCTACCGCAACGCGGGCTTCACCACCGTGGCCACGGTGGTGTCCAAGAAGTCCGGCAAGTTGCGCCTCCTCATGTCGCGCGAGCTGTGAGGAGCCCCTAGGACGGGAAGAGCGGCCGCGTCCTCCAGGGCCGCCTCCTCCCCCTCCTGAAAGCGCCCGGCCTGGACCCTCCCCGAGGGCCCGCGCCGGGCGCTTCCTTATATAGCAGCCCCCCTGCCCGCCCTCGGGCCCGGCGGGGAAACGGCCGTCCTCTTTCCAGAATTCGTGGCAATTCCCGGCTATGCTGCACCCGCTCTCCCGGTGGCGGCATGGCGCCGGGCTGGAAGAAGGATGAGCCGGGCATGAAGACCCTCACGGAATTGCTGCGCCACCTGGCCCGCCCGGGCGCGGTGGAGCTCGCCCTGATCTCCGGGCGCACCCCCATGGTGAAGACGGCGATCGGCGCCTTCGAGGCGGTGGACCCGGCCCTCCTCACGACGGAGGGGCTGCAGGGGATGCTGCACGCCCTGGTGGGAGAGGCCCGCGCCGCCACCGTCTCCGACAAGCCCAGCCAGTGGGCCCTGCGCCTTGAGGGCCTGGGCTCCGTCGTCGTCGGCGCCCTGCGCCGGGGAGACGTGCTCAACGTGCGCGTCATGCGGACCGAGCCCCAGGCCGGAGCCGCCGCGCCCGCCCCCCGGGCTCCCGCCCCGGCCGCGCCCGCCGCCCAGCGCCCCGCCGCTCCCGCCGCGCCTCCAGCCCCCGCCGCGCGTCCGGCGCCTCCGGCGGGCGGAATGGCCGCCAAACCGGCCAAGGGCGTGCAGATCCTCCCGTCGGAGCGGCACACGCCCGAGCCGCCTCCGCCCGCCGAGCCGCCCCCGCCCGCCGCCGAGCCCGTGGCCGAGGCGCCCCAGGGCCCCCGCCTCGTGGTGCGCCCGGAGTCCGCGCACAACCTGACGATGCTGCTGGAGGACGCGCGCACCGTGGGCGCGAGCGACCTGCACGTCATCGCCGGCCGCCCTCCCCTCTTCCGCCTCGTCGGCGAGCTGCTGCCCCACGGCGAGCCGCTGCCCCCCGAGACGGTGGAGACGATGATCCTGCCCCACGTGCCCGCGCGCCTGCGCCCGGTGCTCGACCGGGAGGGGAGCTGTGACTTCTCGTTGGACCTGGGCCCCTCCGGCCGCTTCCGCGTCAACGTCTCCCGCCAGCGCACCGGCTACAAGGGCTGCTTCCGCCTCATCCCGCGCGAGATTCCCACCCTCGAGTCGCTCGGCCTGCCGACGGACATCGCCAAGGCCACCCACCACCACCAGGGCCTCATCGTCGTCACCGGCCCCTCCGGCCACGGCAAGACGAGCACCCTGGCGGCCATCGTCAACCGCATCAACTGCGAGACGAGCCACCACGTGCTCACCGTGGAGGACCCCGTGGAGTACCTCCACCCGCGCAGGAAGGCGCTGATGAGCCAGCGCGAGGTGGGCACGCACACCAAGACGTTCGCCAGCGCCCTCAAGGGCAGCCTGCGCGAGGACCCGGACGTCATCCTGGTGGGCGAGCTGCGCGACACCGAGACGGTGCGCATGGCACTGGCCGCCAGCGAGACGGGCCACCTGCTCATCTCCACGATGAACACGCCCAGCGCGGCGAAAACGATCGACCGGCTCATCGACCTCTTCCCCCCGGCGGACCAGGCCCAGGTGCGCATGACGCTGGCCAGCAGCCTGCGCCTCATCGTCAGCCAGCGGCTGCTGCCGAGCGCGGACCGCCAGCGCATGGTGGCCGCCGCCGAGCTGCTCCCGGGCTCGGTGGCCCTGGGCAACCTCATCCGCGACAACAAGACGTACCAGATTCCCTCCCTGCAGCAGCGCGGCAAGTCGCTGGGCATCGTCCGCTTCGACGACTCGCTCGCCGACCTGGTGCGCTCCGGGAAGACGACGCTGGAGATCGCCAGGGTCTACGCCGAGAGCCCCGATGAGTTGGAGGCCATGGTGACGGGCAAGCGGCCCGGCGCGCCTCCCGAGGGCCCGCCCTCTCCGGATGGGGGCAAGCTGCTGTCCAAGATGGGCAACCTCCTCAACCGCAAGAGCGCCTGACCATGAGCTCCGCTCCGCGCATCGCCGCCCTCTTCGACAAGCTCCTGGAGAACAAGGGGAGCGACCTGCACCTGAGCATCGGCCACCCGCCCCTGGGGCGCATCCGCGGCGAGCTCACCCCCCTGCGCGAGGCCCTCCTCACCGCGCCGGAGCTGGAGGCGATGCTCTTCGAGATCCTTCCCGGCCCCGAGCAGAAGCGGCAGATCACGGAGGACCTCGATCTCGACTTCGCCTACAGCTACGGCACCAAGGCGCGCTTCCGCGCCAACTACTTCCACAAGACGACGGGCGTGGCGGCCGTCTTCCGCACCATCCCCAGCAAGGTGCTGTCGCTCACGGAGGCTCAACGCCCCCGAGGTGGTGCGCAAGCTGGCCGAGCGCCGCAGCGGACTGGTGCTCGTCACCGGCCCCACCGGCAGCGGCAAGTCCACCACGCTGGCGGGGATGATCCACCACATCAACCACACCCGCCCGGCGCACATCCTCACCATCGAGGACCCGGTCGAGTTCGTGCACGAGTCCGCCAAGTCCCAGGTGACGCACCGCGAGGTGGGCATCCACGCCTCCAACTTCGCCACCGCCATCCGCTCGGCGGGCCGCGAGGATCCCAACGTCATCCTCATCGGCGAGCTGCGCACCAACGAGACGATGAAGCTGGCCCTGCAGCTCGCCAGCTTCGGCGTGCTGGTGATGGCCACGGTGCACACCAACAGCGCACCGGCCACCATCGATCGCATCATCAACTCGTTCCCCGCCGAGGAGCAGCCCCAGGTGCGCGGCATGCTCGCCGAGGGCCTCGCCGGCATCGTCGCCCAGCAGCTCATCCGCACCGCGGACGGCAAGGGCCGCGTGGCCGCGCTGGAAATCCTTATCGGCACCAGCGCCATCGCCTCGATGATCCGCGAGGGGAAGGTGTTTCAAATCGCCAGCAAGATGCAGGCGAGCCAGAACCTGGGCATGCAGACGCTGGACATGCACCTGGAGAAGCTGGTGGCGGCCAACACCATCACCCCGGAGGCCGCCCTGGAGAAGGCCCAGGACAAGGAGGCCTTCGCCAAGATTCTCCAGCGGCTCAAGCCGGAGTTCGAGGTGCCCGAGTTCGACCTCGGGGAGGCCGGCGGCTCGCACTGAGCAGTGGGAACATGCGCCGACAACCCGGCCATTTCCCCTCTCCCCCCGGGAGAGGGACGGGGTGAGGGTATCGGGTGAACCCGGGTTGACCCCACTGTCCACACTCTGGGCCACGGGTTGGAGAACGGGCCCGGGCACCCTCACCCTGACCCTCTCCCGAGGGGAGAGGGGACATTAAAGGGGCTCAGTGATCGACGGTGTGGACCGGCAGGAAGACGCGGAAGGTGGTACCCCGTCCCGGCTCGCTCTCCACGGAGAGCTCCCCACCGTGCGCGGTGATGATGCGCCGGCACACCGAGAGCCCCAGCCCGCTCCCCACCCCCACCGGCTTGGTGGTGAAGAACGGATCGAACACGCGCTCCAGGAAGCCTCCGGCGGAATCCCGCAGCCCGTGTCGCTCACCTCCACGAGCACGCGTTGCCCCTCCACCACCCGGGCCGATACCTGGATGCGGTGGCGCTCCGGCTGCCCCGGTGAGATGGCGTGCGCCGCGTTGAGCATCAGGTTGAGGAACACCTGGCACAGGC
Source organism: Archangium gephyra (assembly GCF_049060025.1). Classification (GTDB taxonomy): domain Bacteria; phylum Myxococcota; class Myxococcia; order Myxococcales; family Myxococcaceae; genus Archangium; species Archangium gephyra_A. The sequence goes on along the minus strand of NZ_JBMEQQ010000002.1, from coordinate 8,051,915 downwards.
GCGCCTCGTTGCCCCGCACCCGCGGCACCTCGTCCAGTGACTCCACCACGCCCGCCCGGTTGCGGATTTCGTGCGCCGCCAGCTTCACCGCGCTGCGCACCACCTTCCCCACCTCGACGGGGCCGCTCTCCATCTCGTCCGGACAGGACAGCAGCTTGAGGTCCTGCACGATGACGCGCACCTGCTCGGCGCCCTCGTTCGCATCCGCGAGGGCCTGCGTCACGTCTTGAGGCCGCGCCTGCCCCATCACCCGCTTCGCATGCGCCAGGTTGTTGAGCAGGAAGGACAGCGGGTTGTTGATCTCATGCACCACGCCCGCCGCGAGCTGGCCGATCGTGGCCAGCCGGTCCGCGAACAGCAACTGGCTCTGCGCCTCCTGGAGCTGCTCCAGGCTCTCGGAGAGCCGGTCGTTGGACGCCGCCACCCGCTTGCGCTGCAGGGCATTCACCAGCACGCCCCCGGAGACGGCCATCAGCCGCAGCGACTCCTCCGGCCACGCCCCGGGCGTCCCCACCGCGTCACAGCCCAGCCACCCGAGCAGCCTCCCCCCGAGGAACAGCGGCATGTGCACGTAGGAGCGGGTGCCCAGCATCTCGCAGAGCTGCTTCTCGGCCGCGGCCTCCGGTGGCAGCAGCGCGGTGTCCTTCACGAGGACGGTCCGCCCCGCCAGCAACTGGCGCATCGACCAGCGCATGGTCTCCAGCGGGACAGCGCGCGCTCCGTCGACGTCATGGGGCGCCACACCCTCCGCGCACCACTCGTACACCTCCGTCACCTGGCGCCGGTCCTCGGACAGCAGGAAGACGTAGGCGCGCTGGGACTCGAACCATTCGCCGAGCACCGCCAGCGCGGCCCTCAGCCCCGGCTCTATCTCCTCCAGCGGCAGGTTGAGCAGGCGGTGGGACAGCTCCGCTACCAGCGCCCAGCTCCCCAGCATCGATTCGAGCTGACCCCGCAACCCCTGGAGGGACTCGGCCTCCCGCCGCAGCGCCGAGACCATCGACATCAGGTCCCCCTGCCCGAGCGCCTCGGAGAGCTGGAGCAGCGTGCGCTCCGATCGTTGAAGCCGCGTCAGGAGCGGGTCCGGTTCCGCCCTCTCCCCAGCGACATCCCACTCCACCCCGCGTGCCAACATGGTCGCCTCCGCTCCCCCGGTCGAGGCACTGCACAACCTTCACCTCGCGGAGAATAGCGGGCGAGCAGCGGGCGCGAAGGGCACCCGGCCCACAATGCGCAACAGCCAACGCAGCGGTGTCCCGGCAGGGGCGCGGCGAGTGAAAACTTCCGTCAGAAGTCGACGTCGTCCTCGCGCACGACCTCGGGCGTGCCGTCGAACCAGGCGCTCAGCGCGTCGAGCCGGTCGATGCGCCGGGCCGGCGGGAGGCTCGTGAGGAAGGCGCGCCCGTAATTCTTGGTGACGATGCGCCGGTCCAGCATCGCGACGATGCCCCGGTCCGCCCGCGTGCGGATGAGCCGGCCGAAGCCCTGCCGCAGCGCCAGTGCCGCCTGCGGAAGCTGGTAGCCCCCGAAGGCCTCCTCGCCCCGGGCCTCGAGCTGGCGGATGCGCGCCGCCACCACCGGGTCCCCCGGCGAGGCGAACGGCAGCCGGTCGATGATGACCAGGCTCAGCGCGTCCCCCGGCACGTCCACGCCCTCCCAGAAGCTGTGCGCCGCGAAGAGCACGCTGGGCACCTCGCGGAAGGACTCCAGCAACTGCTGCTTGGGGCGCTCGCCCTGCAACAGCACCTGGTAGGGCAGCCGGCCGCGCGCCAGTGAATGCGCCCGCTCCATGTTGCGCAAGCTGGTGAAGAGCACGAAGGCCCGGCCTCCCGTCACCTCGCACAGCCGGATGATCTCCTCCGACGCCGCCTCGATGAAGCCGGGGGCCGCCGGGTCCGGCAGGTGCGTGGGCAGGTACAGCGCCGACTGCTGCTCGAAGTCGAACGGGCTGGGCACCGACACGGTGCGCACGCTCGCCACCGGCACGCCCTCCTCGTCGTACAGCCCCATGCGCCGCGCGAAGAAGTCGAAGCGCCCCTCGGCCGCCAACGTCGCCGAGGTGAACACCACCGTGTCCACCCCGCCGTAGAGCCGCTCCTGCAGCTCCCTGGCGATCTCAATGGGACTCGCGCGCAGGAAGACGCCCCGGCCGCGCGCCTCCGCCCAGTACACGTGGTCGTGGGACTCCACCTTCTCCAGGAAGGACAGGTCCGCCACCAGCTCCGCGCACCGCCGGGTGAGCAGCGTCAGCTCCGGCTCGTGCTCGCTGAGCGTGAAGGCCGACAGCGCCGAGAGCGACTCCTTCACCTGCTCGATGGAGTCCGACAGCAGCGCCAGCCGCTCGGGATTGAGCGCCACCGCGCCCTCGTGCTCCTTGAGCCCCAGCACCCGCGGCGCCTGCGAGAAGAGCGCCTCCGAATGCGTGCGCAGGCGCACCACCAGCGAGGACAGCATCCCGAAACGCGAGTCCGTCGGCGCCAGCGTGCCCAGCGCGTCGCGCACCAGGTCCTCCAGCCGGAAGCTGGACACCGAGTGTCCGAAGTAGCTCCCCGCCGCGTCCTCCAGCGCGTGCGCCTCGTCGAAGATGACCGCGTCGTACTGCGGCAGCACGCCCTCGCCCCGCTGGCCCCGGCCCCGCAGCGCCAGGTCCGCGAAGAAGAGGTGGTGGTTGACCACCAGCAGGTCCGCCGCCTCCGCCGCCCGCCTCACCCGCGTCACGTGGCAGTTCTCGTACACCGGGCACTTCGAGCCCAGGCACGTGTCCGACGTCGTCGACAGCCGGCTCCACGCACTGAAGGACTCGGGCAGCTCCAGCTCGCTCCGGTCCCCCGTCTCCGTCCGGCTCGCCCACGCCTGCAGGTGCTTCCAGTACCGGCCCTCTTCACGCGAGGAGAACTGCGGATCCTTGCTGAAGGCGTCGTAGCGGTGCAGGCACAGGTAGTTGCTGCGCCCCTTGAGGTACGCCGCCTCGAAGCTGAGGCCCATGCGCTCGCGCAGCAGCGGCAGGTCCTTGAAGAAGATCTGCTCCTGCAGCGTCTTCGTCGCCGTGGACACCACCACCCGCCGCCCCGACAGCAGCGCCGGCACCAGGTAGGCCAGCGTCTTGCCCGTGCCCGTGCCCGCCTCGGCCAGCAGGTAGCCCCGCTCGCTGAAGGCCTTCTCCACCGAGCGCGCCATCTGCAGCTGCTCCGGGCGGTACTCGTACGAGTCCAGCGCGGACTGGAGCGCCCCACCGGGGCCGAGCAGTGTGTCGACGGAGAGCCGGAGCGAGGAAGCAGGCAGGGACATTGCGGGGGGAAACGACGGAGGAAGGGGCACTCCAGGATAACAGTGCGCCGCTCGCTCGTCGGGTTTTGTGCAGAAGCGGCTCGGCTGCCCGCCCGGTGGGGCTGGCGCCGGGCCGTTCCGCTCCCCCGATCCCCTCCCGAGGGGGTGGGGGTTTCGTCCAGAAGTTCCCCTCTCCGCGCCCCGCTCCCGCCTCTTCTGCTGAGCACCCGACGGACAGGCGTCTCGCCGCGTTGACCGGGGGCCCCAGAAGATGCGGCGGCGCGACTCGCGGTTAAAATCCCCGCGGAAACGGAGGAAACCCGTGGGCCGGCGTCAGCTCTATACGAGCGAGCACATCGACATTCACCTGGAGCCGGATGGATGGCTCCATGCGGACTGGAAGGGCTACCAGTCCGTGGACATGGTGAAGTCCGGCTGCGAGGAGATCCTCCGGCACCTCGCGGAGCAGCGGCTGTCCAAGGTGTTGAACGACAACACGAACGTGACGGGCATCTGGGTGGGCGCCTCCTACTGGGTGGCGAGCAACTGGTTCCCCCGCCTGCGGGAGGCCGGGCTGCGCCACTTCGCGTGGGTGCAATCGCCCTCACGGCTCAGCCAGATCTCCGCGATCACCACCGTGGAGCACGCGACGCCGGGCTCGGCCGTGTTCTTCGACGACGTCTCCTCCGCGGCCAGGTGGCTCCGGGAGGCGTGCCAGCCCTGAGGGGCCGCTACTGCGCGGGCGGGTACTTCTGGAGCTTCCGTTGCAGTGAGCGCCGGTGCAGGCCCAGCCGCCTCGCCGCCTCGGAGATGTTGCCTCCACAGTCCGTCAGCACCCGCTGGATGTGCTCCCACTCCGCTCGCGCCAGCGTCGGCGGCTGGAAGTCCTCCGTCACCTGCACCGCCTCGCCCGGGCCCCTCGAGAAGGCCAGCAGCAGGTCGTCCACGTCCGCCGGTTTGGGCAGGTAGTTGAACGCTCCCAGCTTCACCGCCTCCACCGCCGTGGCGATGCTCCCGTAGCCCGTGAGCACGATGATGCGCGTGGACGCATCCAGCGCGTGCAGCGCCCGCACCAGCTCCAGCCCCCCACGTCCCGGCATCTTCAGGTCCACCACCGCCAGCTCCGGGGAGTCCTTCGTGGCCAGCGCCAGCGCCTCGTCATACGAGCCCGCCGTGCTCACCTCGAAGCCGCGCTCGCGGAAGGCCCGCGCCAGCCGCTCGCGGAACACCGCCTCGTCGTCCACGAGCAGCAGGGTCGGGGCATGTCCGGGCGTCGGGCTCGTCATGCCCCTGGCTTCACCCGGGAAGCGCCTGGAGGCAACGCGGCGGATTGTCGCAGCCCCCCCGCGGGCCACGTCAGCACCACCGTCGTCCCCCGGCCGGGCGTGGAGCGGAGCACCAGCCCCCCGCCCAACTGCTCCAGCACCGCGCGCGTGAGGAAGAGCCCCAGCCCCATCCCCTCCCCCGGCGCCTTGGTGGTGAAGAAGGGCTCTCCCGCGCGCGCGAGCACCTCCGCCGGCATCCCCTCGCCCGCGTCCTCCACCGTGAGCCGCCACTCCGCCGCCTCACGCACCAGCCCCAGCCGCACCGGTGTCCCCGGCGCCGAGGCCTGCAGCGCGTTCTTCACCACCCCCCGGATGGCCCGCGCGAAGGCATGCGCCGGAACGAGCTCCCGCTCCTCCCGTGTCCGGGCGTCCAGCTCCGTGCGCACCCGCTCCCGCTCCGGCAGCCCCTCCAGCGCCTCCTCCACCAGGGCCGCGGGCGCCAGCTCCACCATGGACTCGCCCTGGCTCGCCCCCGCGTCCGACGTCATCTGCGTCAGGATGTCCCGGCAGCGCGACACCTGCTCGCGGATGAGCTGCACGTCCTCGAGCGCCGTGGCCTCCGCGCCCGTGCGCGCCAGTTGCCGCTCCAGCTCCCGCGCCGCCACCGCGATGGTGGACAGCGGCGTGGACAGCTCGTGCGCCGCCCCCGCCGCCAGTGTGCCCAGGGCCGTCAGCTTCTCGTGGCGCGCCGCCGCCGCCCGGGCCTCCACCAGCTCCGCCTCGCGCGCCGCCAGCGCCCGCGTCACCCGCTGCACGAAATAGACGATGAAGCCCGCCGCCAGCGCGAAGGCCGCCCACATCCCCTCGAGGTGCATCCGCACGTCATGGATGTGGTGCTGCGGATGGTGCGCCGAGGACAGCTCGCTCCCCCGGCTGGGGAACCACAGGTGGTCCACGAAGAGCGCGCCGAAGCACGCGATGGCCAGCACCGTCAGCCCCCACGTCCACCCCGCGCGCAGCACCACCGCCGCCAGGGCGATGTGCACCAGGTACAGCGCGCTGAAGGGATTGAAGGGCCCGCCGCTCAGGTCCAGCAGCACCGTGAGCAGCACCACGTCCAGCGCCATCACCGCCCACAGCAACCGCTCGCGGATGGGGCGCTCGCGCCGGGCCCACAGTCCCAGGGCCGCGTTGCTCGCCGCCGCCACGGCGATGGTGGCGAACAGCGGCCCCAGCCGCTGCGTCATCCCCAGCCCGAAATGCGCGCCCAGGATGATGGCCGCCTGCCCGACGACCGCGCCCCACCGCAGGCGCAGCAGCCAGGAGAGGTTGATGGCCTGCGCGTCCCGCACCGCGCTACGGCGTCCCCGCCGTCAGCATCCGCTTCACCTGGGCGCCAATCACCACGGCCGCCACCATCAGCATCAGGAAGAGCAGGCCCAGCCCCGCCATCCGCATCTTCGTGCGCTTGTCCGGCGGAGGCGTGGACAGCAGGGTCGAGCTGGCCGCGGCCAGCCGGAGCACTTCCTCGCGCCCCCGCTTCGCCATGGCGTCCTCGGGGTTGCGGGCCAGCCGGATGCGGTACAGGCGGCCCAGCGCGGCGAGCTCCCCGCGCTCCGAGGACAGCGCCAGCACCTTGTCGTGCGCGCCCTTGCTCTCCCACAGCTCCACCACGCCCAACCACGTGGAGGCCACCGCCCCGGAGGGACGGGACTCGTCGGGCTTGAAGCGCGCGTAGTCCAGGCCGCAGAAGGGGCACACCACCGCGCCCTCCTTCCGCACGCCGATGCACTTGGGGCAGAAGCCCGCCGGCGGCATGAAGGGGTCGTCCGACGAGGACGAGGACGGCGAGGAGGACGGAGCGGGCGTCGCGGACGGGTCCTGCACCACGCGAAGCTGGGTGCTCGAGGCCCGGGCCGGCATGGGCTCCGGGGCGGCCGGCGCGGGCGTGGACTCGCCCCCACGCGACTGCACCTCCGCGAGCCGCAGCACCATGAGGTTCGCCGCCGCGGCCTCGGACATCGCCATCCGGGACGACGAGGACGAGCTCTTCGCCGCCATGGGCTCGGGGGCCTTCGCCGCCACGGGCTCGGGGGCCGGGAATCGCGTCACCACCGGCTCGGCCACCTGCGGCTTCACCACCACGGGCGCGGGCGCGGGCGTCTTCGCCGCCGGCTCGGCCACGGGCACCGGCGTCTTCGCGGGCGCGGGGCCCTTCTCCTTGCGGCGCGCCTCCCGGGCCTCGTTCTCGATGGCCGCGAGGATCTCCGCCGGCACCGCGACGCGCCGGGTCGGCTCGTTCTCGATGGGGTCCGGCTCGGCCTCGCTCTGGCCGAGCATGATGACCGGCTCGGCCGGCTTCGGCTCCGCCAGCTTCGGCTCCTTCGAGACCTTCACCGGCTTGGAGGTGGCCGCCGGGACAGGCGCTCCCGCCTGCTCGGGCACGCTGCGCATCTCCACCTTGCAGCGCGAGCATTTGACCACGAGCAGTCCGTCTTCCATCCGGAACGACGCCGGGGGAACGAGCCGCTCGCAAGCCTCGCAGAAGTACTTCACCAGATCTCCATTCGGATGGGCACGGGCATGGCACACCCCACCAGCGCGAGGAAGCATACCGCGCAGACCAGCTTCCGCCCGAGTCCCAAAGGCTCGGCTGGTTGGGTGACCGGCGGGTGACCGAATCCCACCACCTTGGTGGCCACCAGGAACCAGGGGCCCCAGGAGACCGTGTAGAACAGGGTGAGGAAAAGCAGCACCAGGGCCATGGCCTTGCCCACCCACCGGGCGTGCTTGCCCCACAGGGCGTACGCCAGGTGTCCACCATCGAACTGTCCCACCGGGACGAGGTTCAGCAGCGTCACCAGCAGGCCGAACCAGCCGGCAATCACCACCGGGTGCTCCTGGATGCCCTTGCCGGCGGGCAGCGGCCCCAGCACGAGCCACTTCAGCCCCCGCATCAGCGGCCCATCCGAGAAGAGCACGGCATAGCGGATGTCGCTGGCGCCGCCCGGGGCGGCCTCGGCCAGGGAGAGCTTCACCTGGAGCCACTCGATGAAGTCCCCGCCCAGGCTCCAGAGGGAAGAGCGGCCCGGGAAGACGTCGGACGGCTCGGGCACGTCCACCACCGGCGAGTGCGCCAGGCCCCAGACGAGGAAGGGCAGGGCCACGATCAGCCCGGCCAGCGGCCCGGCGGCGCCGATGTCCACCAGGGCGTTGCGGGTGGGGATGCGGCCGCGGATGCGGATGACGGCCCCGAGCGTGCCCACCCCGAGGTACGGCAGCGGGATGAAGTAGGGCAGCGACGCGTCCACGCCGTGCAGGCGCGCCAGCACGTAGTGCCCCATCTCGTGCGAGCCGAGGATGGTCAGCAGCGCGACACTGAAGGTGAGGGCCTCGGCGAGGCGCGCCTCCCACGGCAACGCCGCCCGGTCGAAGAGGCTGTCGAAGGTGAGCGAGGTGGTCCCGACGGTCAGCACGAAGAGCAGCAGGTGCAACCAGGGGCGGTCGACGACGCGGGCGGGAGCGCTCTCCATAGGAATGGAAGGGGGTAGGCACGCCCGGCGGGTATTTCAACGCGGCCCCGGCCCCAGTGAGCGGCGCTGGATGGTCGGAAGATCCATTGCTTGACTTGAAAGGCGCCTTTGCTACGACGGCCCGGCAGCTTGAAGACCCATCGACCTGTTGGGGGCCTGGTCAGCGGACTGCTCAGTGCTCCCAGCGATAACTTGGAGGGAAGCACACGATGAAGAAGGCCATTGTTTCGGCGTTCCTGGCGAGCAGCCTCGTGGCGTGCACCAGCGTGGAGACCGCCGTGGTCTCGGGCAATGAGGTTTCCGCCGCGGGTGGAGAGCCCATCGCCGTCATCCAGGGCACGTCCCTGGGCCTGACCGCCATCTTCCACGTGATCGACCTGGTGCAGAGCGACCTGGACACCGTGGTGAACAAGCTCCTGGTGGCCGAGGCCAAGGCCATGGGCGGCAACAAGATCCAGCTGCTGGGCGCCGGCACCACGCCGCGTCACGGCATCTTCGCCCTCACCGGCACCATCATCGGTTTCCCGATCTCCCAGGCGACCGGCGTGGCGGTGAAGTAGTCAGCCTCCGCGGTTTGCATCTAGTGTGCGAAGGCCCCCTGGCGACAGCGGGGCCTTCTGCTTTTTCAGAGCCCCATGTCCGTCCGCCACCTGCCCCTGCTCCTGCTCGTCCTCGCCGGCTGCCGCCGGGGAGAGGACACGTCCGCCCTGCTCACCGACGCCCGGCAGCGCCTGGCCGCGCGCGACGGCAAGCTCACCAGCTACGTGCTGGCGGGCACCGCGCGCGAGGCGGGCCAGCGCATGGACTTCCAGTTCGCCTACCGCGCCCCGCAGAAGATGCTGGGGAGCCTGGGCACCCCGGCCGTGCGCGCCTTCGCCTGGGACGGCGAGCACCTCTACGAGCGCGACGACGCGGCGAAGAAGTTCCGCACGTATGATGGAAGGCTCGGCGACGGAGGGCTGGGCCCGGAGGAGCGCGCGGGTGTGCTCACGGGGCTCTTCGCGCCCTTCGCCCCCGAGGGCTTCCGCATTCCGCTGCTGCCCGGCCAGGGCGTGAGCGCCCGCCGCACTCCGCACCCGCGGGGCCCCGAGGCCGTGGAGCTGACGGTGAAGCCCGCTGGCACGGACGTGGAGGTGACGTACGTGCTGCGCTGGCCGGCCATGGACTTCCTGGGCAAGCGCACCCGCAGCGGCGAGGACACCGCGGAGCTGCGCGTGGAGGAGGAGCACTGCGAGCAAGCCCTCGGCCTGTGCGTTCCCAAGCGGTTGACACAGTGGGGCGGCGGACAGCAGGTGGCCGAGACGTCCCTCACGCGGGTGGAGCTCAACCCCGCCCTGCCCGCGGAGACCTTCTCGCTCAGTGCGCCCGGGGGTTACGACGTTGAGACGAAGACGCTCGCGGCGCTCGGCGGGCGGTAGGGCGCGCAACGCGTCCGGACGGGGTTGATGACGTAGGGAGGCGTCCCCACCTTCCCCACCGGGAAGGAGCACGACGTCATGGCCCTGGTGCAGAACGTCATCTTCGATGTGGATGGCACGTTGGTGGACTCGGTGGATGAGCATGCCGAGGCCTGGAGACGTGCCTTCCTGGAGTTCGGCCGGGACGTGCCGTTCGCGCACGTGCGCAGCCAGATTGGCAAGGGCGCGGACCAGCTCATGCCCGTCTTCTTCACCGAGGACGAGTTGGAGAAGTTCGGCCAGGAGCTGAGCGACTTCCGCTCCACGCTCTTCAAGCGCGAGTTCATGCCGAAGCTGCGCCCCTTTCCGCGGGTGCGCGAGCTGTTCCAGCGGCTGCGCAAGGACGGGATGCGCATCGCGCTGGCGTCCAGCGCCAAGGGGGACGAGCTCGAGTTCTACATGCGCCTGTGCAACATCCAGGGGCTGACGGACGGCGAGACGTCCAAGGACGACGCGTCGAAGTCCAAGCCGCACCCGGACATCTTCGAGGCGGCGCTGGAGCGGCTGGGCCGGCCGGACTCGCGCGGCGTGGTGGTGATTGGGGACACGCCCTACGACGCGCTGGCGGCGAGCAAGGCGGGAGTGCCCACAGTGGGCGTGCTGTGCGGAGGCTTCCCGGAGGAGGACCTGCGCACGGCGGGCTGCCGCGCCATCTACAAGGATCCGGCGGACCTGCTGGCCCACTACGACTCCTCGCGAGACACCTGGCCGTGGGCCGCGGACGCGGTGGCCGCCGCCAAGGACGAGGAGCCGCGCTGACGGCTACGCGAAGCCGAGGCTCCGTCAGCAGGGGCTCCAGCGCCGCGCCGAGCCCGTGGCGGTTGCACACGTCACGCAGCCCGGCGAGGTCCAGGTTCTCCCGGTTGCGCTCGAGGAGCTCGAGCACGTCGTTCGTCGCCTTCCGTCCTCCCGCGTAGAGCTTCAGCGCGATGAGGTAGGGCAGGCTGACGACACGCAACGGGCTCTCCGGGCTCAGCTCCACCGTGGCTTCGCGGAGGGCTTCCCGGGCCAGTACGGTGCAATCACGCGCTCCGGGCCAGGGGTTGTAGAAGTTCACGACCTCTATCGGCTCGAAGTCATCACCCATCACGCGCAGGACGCCCCCGAGCGCATCCTCGGGGTCAGGTGCATCGAACCGCACCTCGAAGCCCTCCTTCTGAAGGGCCTCTTCCACACGGCGAAGCTTGGGGAAGGGCTCTGTATTGACCGCCAGATCGAAGTCTTCGGTGTAGCGCGGATAGAGATGAACCGCCAAAGCCACCGCGCCAATGACCGCGGTATGGACTTCGTACTGCCGCAGCACTTCAGCAACCCGCTCGGCCACTTGGATCGTGCGTTCCTGCCGATTGATGGTTTTCGAGTCACTCACTTGCGATTCACATCTCCTGTCGGCGAGCGCTCGGATGGCTCCCCCATGAAGCTCATACGCTCCTTCAACGAGAGTGCAAGAAGCACCCGTTCCCGAGGAGACATCGCCGCCAGGCGCTCGAACTCGCGCCGCCGCGCGGCGTCCGCGCTCTTGCTCGGCCTCTGACCGTAGAGTCCTCGGGTCGCCGGAACGTCACTCACGGTTCAACTCCTTCGCGTCGCCATCCGCGCGGCATCCTCGCACCCATCCGTGCCGCGAAGTGCACCACCGGCACAATCTAGTGTCATCCCCCACGGAGACCCAACAGAACGCCAAGACCGCGAAATCATGGCGGAAACGCGTGAAATAATCCCGCCCGAGACCAACGCGCGGGACCTGGGTTCATGGGCAACGAGGCGCCGGACAACCCCCCTCGGAGAAAGCCCATGAACCGCACCACGCCCTATCGCCATCTGCTCACCGGGGCCCGCTGCTTCACCCTCCCGCTGGCCACCGTGGCCTGCAACTCCACCGGCCCCTCGCTCGCTCCCCCGCCCTGGCGGGGACGAGGCGGGGAGGGACAGGCGTACACTGTCCTCCTGGCTGCCCTGATCGCTCGTGCGCACCCTTGCCGGTAATGGCCGGCGAAGCTTCTCCAGAAGACGTCATCACGGAGCCCCCCAAGCGGGACGCTCCCGACGAGGGGCCCGCGCTCCTCGTGGTGAACAGCAAGTGCCGCATGGGCAAGGAGGCCTTCCCGGCCGCACGCGCGGCGCTCGCGGAGCGGGGCATCCCCCTGGCGGGCTGCCACCGGCTCTCCCGCCCGAAGCACATGGACCGGGTGCTGCGCGAGGCCCTGGACGCCGGGGTGCGGCGCATCTTCATCGGCGGCGGCGACGGCACGTTGAACGCCGCGATCAAACTCCTGCTCGGACGCGACGTGACGCTGGGCGTGCTGCCGCTGGGCACGGGCAATGACTTCGCGCGCTCGCTCGGCATCGCCCCCACGCTCGAGGCCGCCTGTGACGTCATCGCCGCGGGCTACACGGCGCGCGTGGACGTGGGACTCGCCAACGGACGGCCCTTCCTCAACGCGGTGAGCCTCGGCCTGGCCAGCGCCATCGCCCGGCGGCTCACGCCCGAGCTCAAACGGCGCGCCGGCAAGCTGGCCTACCCCGTGGCCGCCGTCGCCGAGGCTTCTGGGAGCACCAGCCCTTCCACGTGCGCATGACGACCGACCGCGGCGAGCTGGAGCTGGACGTGCTCCAGCTCGTGGTGGGCAACGGGCGCTACCACGGCGCGGGCAACGTGGTGACGCCCGAGTCCCGCCTGGATGACCGCCGCCTGGACGCCTACACCATCACCGCCCCCTCCTCCGAGTCCGGGCGCGAGGGCACCGGACTGGGCCACATGCAGGACGTCTCCACCCTGGCGCGCATCGCCCTGTCCCTGCGCCGGGGCGAGCATGTGAGCCACCCGGCCGTCACCTCGGTGCACAGCGCGCACCTGTACGTGGATGCGCAGCCCGAGCAGGACATCAACGCGGACGGAGAAATCATCGGCCACACCCCGGTGCGCTTCGAGCTCGCGCCCGCGGCCCTCCGCGTCTACGTGCCCGCCCCGCCCACCACGCATTGAGCTAGGCTCTCCCGGGGGTGCCGTCCATCCCCGCGGAGAAGCCCGTGCGCCAACGTCCCCTCTTCCCGCTGCTGGTGGCCGCCGCCCTCTCGGTGGCGGCGCTCCTCCTGCTGTGGCTGCGCCCCGCCCCGGGCGAGGAGACTCCCGGCACGGCGACGGTGGGCGCCCGGGCCTCCACGCGCCCGGGCTCGTCCGGCAACGCCCCGGCCCGCGCCGCGCCCCGCCCCACGCCCCCGCTCGACACGCCCGCGACACTGGCCGATGGCAGCTTCGTGGTGCGGGTGAGGGCCTCGGGCGCGCCGGTGCCGGGAGCGACGGTGCGCGTCTGGCTGAAGGGGCCGGAGGACGGCGCGGGGCAGCCCTCGTGGCGCCGCGCGGGCGAGGGAACGACGGCCCAGGACGGCACGCTGCGGCTGCCCGCGGCGCCGGGCCTCTACCTCCTCAGCGCCCAGGCCGAGGGCCACGCGCCCGCGCGGCGCGAGGTGCCCCGGCCCCAGGGCGAGCCGGAAACGGTGGTGGAGCTGTCCCTGCCCGCCAGCGTCTCGCTGCGGGGGCGCACGGTGGCCGCGGGCCGCGGTGAGGCGGTGCCCCTGGCCGAGGTGACGCTGCGCCCCTACACCGAGCCGGGAAACCCCTCGGCCCAGGCGCACGCGCTGCCCGAGGAGGTGGCGGTGGCCGCGAGTGATGCCCAGGGACGCTTCGATTTCACCGGGCTCGCGCCGGGCCGTTACGAGCTGGTGGCGGAGGCGCCGGGCTTCAGCCGCCGGACGATGCGCTTCGTCCCGGTGCCCGCCCCGGGCGAGCTGGAGGTGGGACTGTGGCCGGCCTCCACGCTGGAGGGCTTCGTGGTGGGCGCGGACGGGCAACCGGTAGCGGACGCGGAGGTGCGGGTGCTGGGAGGGCCCACGGACTTCCGCACCACCACGGGCGCGGGCGGCGGCTTCGCCCTGGAGGTGTCCGGCGGGACGTACTGGGTGATGGCGCGCAAGGGCGGCCAGGTGGGACGGGCGCCGGGCTTCATCGTGGTGGGGCCCGGAGAGACGGCGCGCGACGTCACGGTGCGGCTCGGGGCCGCCGGGCACCTGTCGGGCACGGTGACGCGCGTGGCGGACGCCGGGCCCGTGGAGGGCGCGTGGCTGGTGGCCAGCCCGGCCGGTGCGGGCGGGGAGCTGGGCCGCGCGCGGACGGACGCGGCGGGCCAGTACGCGCTGGAGCTGCCGCCCGGAGACTACGACGTGAGGGTGTGGGCCATGGGCCACACGGACACCTCGCGCGAGCGGCTGGTGGTGGAGGCGGACCGCTACACCGTGGCGGACTTCCGCCTGGAGGGCACCGCGTCGGTGGAGGGCCTGGTGGCGGACCTCCAGGGGCGGCCCCTGGCCGGGGTGAGCGTGCGCGCGGGACTGCTGCGCGGCGCCTCGGGCGAGGAGCTCTACACGCGCACCGACGCGGCGGGAACCTTCGTGCTGGAAGGCCTGCCGGTGGGCACGGTGCGGGTGCGGGCGAAGCAGGACGCCTCGGCCGTGTGGACGAGCCGCACCACGCCACTGTCCACGGGCGCGCGGGGCCGGGTGGACTTCACGCTCTCGGAGACGGGCATGGTGCGGGGCCGGGTGACGCGGGCCTCGGGCGAGCCGCTGCCCGGGCCGGCCGTGGTGCGAGCGATGGCGAAGGAGGGCACGGGCGGCCTGCTGGACATGGGCCTCGCCGAGACGGACGCGGAGGGCCACTACCAGCTCGAGCTGCGCGCGGGCGTCTACCAGCTCACCGCCGTGCTGCCGGGCGCGCGCTACACCTACCACCACGTGGATGACCCGGCGGTGACGGTGGAGCCCGGCGCCTCGGTGATGATGGACCTCACGCTGCTGAACGAGCGCGGGCTGCACGGCGTGGTGCTGGAGCCCTCGGGAGCGCCGAGCCTCCAGGCCCTGGTGGTGGTGAGCCAGGCGGGGGACTTCGCCTTCACCATTCCCCTGGACGCGGACGAGGAGGGGCGCTTCAGCATCCCGCCCCACCCCCAGCCCACCACGCTGACGATGCAGGCGCACAACGCGGGCCGGCTGAGCGCGCCCCTGCCCATTCCCGAGGGCGCGGGCGAGCTGAGGCTCCAGTTGCAGCCCGCGGCCACCCTGCGGGGGCGCGTGGTGGCACGCAGCGGCGCCGCACCGGGCGGCTTCACCCTGCGGCTGCTCAACGCGGACGGCTCGGCCCCGGCCTGGGCTCGCGACACGCAGCGGACGTTCCCCGGGAGCGAGTTCCTGCTCACCGACGCCCCGGGACAGCCGCTGAAGGTGAGCGTGCGCACCACGGACGGGCGCACGGGCGAAGCCCAGGTGACGCTCTCGCCGGGACAGCGCGCGGACGTGGAGGTGCCGCTGACGGGTGGCGCGGCTTCCCTCTCGGGGCGGGTGGTGTGGAGCCCCTCGGGCGCACCGGCCCAGGCGGTGGGCCTCTACCTGGACCGTCCACCGGGCTCGGCGGCCGATGCGCACACGGGACCCGACGGACGCTTCCGACTGGAGGACGTGACGCCGGGAACACACACCGTGCAGCTCCTCGCGCCGGAGGGCAGGCCGGAGACACGCACCGTGACGGTGGCCACGAGCGAGGCGGTGGACCTCGGGGACGTGCAGGTGACGGCGCGCAAGGCGAACGCGGGAAGCGTGGGCGCGGGCTTCAGCGAGGACCGGGGCCACGTGTCCATCGCGTGGCTGACGCCGGAGGGCCCCGCGGCCCGGGCCGGCGTGCACGTGGGGGACCGGTTGGTGGCGGTGGACGGGCAGGTGGTGCGCACGCGCCCGGAGGCCGAGCGCCACACCCAGGGAGCGCCCGGCACGCCGGTACAGGTGACGGTGAGGCGCCAAGGTGGCGCGGAGCAGACGCTGCTGTTGACCCGGGCCGATTGACCCGTGGATGTCCCCTCTCCCCCTGGGAGAGGGCCAGGGAGAGGGTCTTCACCCCGCCCCCAGGAACTCCAGGGCGGTCTCCCGGAAGCGAGGGGCCAGCGGGCCGAAGATGGGCCCATGGCCGCCGTTCGGCACCACCCACAACGCCGCTCGCGGGATGGCCGAGTACATCTCCATCGCCAGGTGCACCGGATACAGCGGATCCCTGTCCCCGTGCACGATGAGCGTGCGCGCCGTAATGGTGGACAGGTACGGCGGCGTGAAGTTCATGTCGTCGTAGCTGTCCTTGAACGCCCGCATCTGCGCGTGCAGCGCGCGAATCTGCGCATCGCCGTGGACGTGCTTGCCCCGCATCAACTCCCACTCCCCCTCGCTCAAATGGTCGGCGCTGCTCTGGGCCATGAGGGCCCGGGCCTGCGGGGGAAAGTACGGAGTCGCGCTCACGAGCACCATGGCCTCGACGCGCGCGGGCTGAGCGGTCGCCACATGCAGCAGCGTCTTGGCGCCGAAGCTCAGGCCCATCGCCTTGAAGCGCTCGATGCCAAGACGATCCATGAGCGCGAGCACATCGCTCGCCACCTGGCGGAAGGTGAGCTCGCCGGACGGGTTGGTCGAGCGCCCATGGCCACGCAGGTCCGGAACGATGGTGCGGTACCCCTCGAGCGGCTCGTCGAAGACGTAGCGCCAGTCGCTGCCCGCGCCCGTGCCGCCGTGCAGCAGCACCAGTGGCTCGCCGTCACCGCGAACCTCGCAGTACAGCTCCATGCCGTTGAGCTCGAACGTCCGCGCCGTGTGCATGCGTGATGCCCCCAGACAATCACATTCCAAACACATACAACCCGCCCCACCGCCTCAAAGCATGTCAGACCTGCCCCCCAGAATCCGCAAGACATTCTCGCGGAAGCGCAACACCTACCACTCCGGCGAGAGTGCAGGGGGTACCCGTGCCGAAGGCGCATACGCTCACCGACAACTTCCATGACAATTCGATCGACACGTCCAAGTGGGGTGTCTACGGGCCCGTCCAGGAGGTGAATCAACGCCTCGAGTTCAGGCCTGAAGGGAACACCGCGAGCTACGCGGGGTGCAAATCCCTCGCCGCGTATGACCTGACCGACTCCTTCCTCCAGGTCGAGGTCAGCCAGGTGCTGCGGGCCTCGGTGCTCAGCGCCGAGACGTCGCTCTACGCCCGGGGAACCGGGACCGACAGGCTCCTCTTCATCGCCTCGAGCGGCATCCTGACCTGCCTCCAGACCGTGGGGGGGAAGGACACGAAGTTCGTGAGCGTGCCCTATGACCCGGAGCGCCACCGCTGGTGGCGCCTGCGCGAGCAGCAGGGTGTGCTCCATGGGGAGGTCTCGGCCAACGGGAAGGAGTGGAGCGCCTTGTTCAGCAGGGTGCTGGAGACCGCGGCCCGCAACGCCCTCACGTCCGTCACCATCGAGCTTCCAGGCGGGCTGCTTTCAGCGGTCCCCCTCACTCGGCATGGCCATCTTCGATTCCTTCAACAGTCCCACTCCCCGCCCATCCCGGCGTGTGGAGGAGCGGCGCCTGTCCGCGCAGGCCACCCGCGAGAGAGCCGCCCGGCTCGCCGCCGAGCGCTCGCACCCCGAGCACTTCAACAACAACGACGAGGTCAACTACCCGGACCGCCCCTTCATCGGCAGCTACTCCAAGAGCCTCCGGCACGACGCGGTCGGCGATCCCGAACCCGTCTCCTATGGCTCGCTGCTGCGGGCCATGCAGAGCCGGGACCCGGGTGACTTCGAGGAGATCCTCCAGCCCTCGGGGGCCGTGAAGCTCACCAATCCCCAGGCGGGCCTCGCCTTCGAGCTGGCGGGACCGGATCCGCAGGCCGTCACCCTGCCGCCCGCGCCCCGCTTCGACAGCAAGCTGACCGCGGCGGAGATGGGCGAGTTGTACTGGATGGCGCTCGCCCGCGACGTCCCCTTCATCAGCTACGCCTCCGAGGCGGGCACCGCCAACAGCATCATCGAGCGCGCCATCCGCTCGCTCACCACCGAGTTCCCCTCGTTCGGCGGCACCACGCCCGTCACGGCCCAGAACCTCTTCCGGGGCATCTACGCGGGCGAGCAGGTGGGGCCCTACGTCTCCCAGTTCCTCTGGAAGGGCAACAGCGACCCGCGCAAGCCCGACGGCCAGGGGCGTGACGCCGACGAGGGCTTCATCACCTACGGCGCCCAGGTCATCGACCAGAAACAGTGGACCGTGAAGGGCTTCCCCGTGCTCGGCGCCGCCGCCGACTACCTGACCCAGTTCCCGGCCTGGCTCGCCGTGCAGAACGGCCGGGATGACCGGGGCAAGGACCAGTTCGACATGACGCAGCGCCGCTTCATCCGCAACCTGCGCGACGGAGCCAACTTCGTCCACTTCGACCAGGTGGTGAACGCCTTCCTGAACGCCGCATTCCTGCTGCTCTCCGAGCCGCTGGGCAACCAGCTCGCGGGAATGGGCGCCAGCCGGCCCCAGGTGGACAAGGAGTTCCCCTGCGACCAGGGCAACCCGTACGATCCACCGGGCACCGCGGGCGACTCCCGCACCCAGTCGGGCCTCTTCACCTTCGGACCCACCCACCTGCTGCAGCTGCTCGGCGAGGTGTCCGGGCGGGCCGGGCGGGCCGTGTGGTGGCAGAAGTGGGGCGTGCACCGGCGGCTGCGCCCCGAGGAGTACGGAGGGCGCGTCGACAACCACCTCTCCGGCCGGCGCACCTACCCGCTGGACACGTCCATCCTCACCTCGCTGTCCACCGGAGTGCTCAGCCCGTACTTCTCCGAGCGCTGGGGCTCCTTCCTGCTCCCGCAGGCCTACCCCGAGGGCAGCCCCACCCACCCCGCCTACGCCTCGGGCCACGCCGTCGTCGCTGGCGCCTGCGCCACCCTCCTCAAGGCCTGGTTCGATGAGAGCACGCCCATCGAGAACCCCCTCATGTCCAACGCGGACGGCACCGCCCTGGTGGCCTACACGGGGGCCGATGCCACGCAGATGACGGTGGGGGGCGAGCTCAACAAGCTGGCTGGCAACATCGCCCTCTTCCGCAACGCCGCGGGCGTCCACTGGCGCACCGACTACTCCGAGGGCCTCCCGCTCGGAGAGCGCGTGGCGCTCGGGCTGCTGCAGGAGTTGAGCCTCACCTTCAACGAGGACGACGCCTTCTTCCAGCTCACCCGGTTCGACGGCACGCCCGTCCGCATCTTCGACGGGCAGGTGGAACCAGGCTGAGGCAGGCGCGTGGAGCGCCCCCCGTGACGGCGCGGGGGGCGCGGGGCTCACGCCATCAGTTGCAGCCCTGGTTCGTCAGCCAGGTCACGCCCCGGTTCTTCTCGCTCGTGCCGCTGGAGCCGCCGTAGTCCACGTTCGCGAAGGACAGGGCCACGTAGCTCCCCGTGGACTGGTTGCGCAGCTCCATCGTCATGTTGTTGGGGATGAGCGCGGTGGTGTTCGGGTAGTTCGTACCGATGTAGTAGCGGATCCGGCCGCTCGGCAGGCTCCCGCACTTCGCCATCTTGTTCTCGAGCGTCACCCAGTTGCCCCGGTTGAAGTTGGCATCCTGCGGCACCAGGTTCGCCCGGCCACCCCAGCCCCCGAGCTGCGAGCCGATCATGTGTCCCCCGTCGTAGTCGTTCTTGGGGTTCTCCGCGTCGCCCCACTGCCCCACGTTCAACTGGCAGGAGTCGATGCGCGCCGCGGCGCTGATCGGCGGCAGGTACTTGTACGCCCGGCTCGGCCGGCCCGAGCCGTCGATGAGGTAGTACTCGCCATCGAAGTTGTGCCAGATGTTCCGGTCACCCGACGGGAAGTACTTCGGACAGTCGCTGATCGCCTCCTCGGTGACGCGCCCGCGCACGACGTACCCGATGCCGTAGGGCCTCAGCGCCTCGCGGATCTCCTCCTCCGTGTGGCTCTGGAAGAACTCCATGAGGCCGTCCGGGCCACCGAAGTCCTGCTCCATCTGACTGGCGACGCCTTCGCCGCCCAGGTCCGTGCCAGTGACTCCGCAACCACCGACCCACAGGCCCAACACCGCCGCGACAGCGAGCTTGTTCAGAGAGCGCATTCTTCCTGGTCCTTCTTCACCGGGTTCGTTGACTTACCCGTCTTGAATACCAAGAAAGAGAGAAACGCTTTGCAACTTTTCTGCGGAATTCGCGCCGGGGCGGATTTCTGCAAAAAACACGCCGCGACGCCGGACGTCCGGTGCAGG
Source organism: Archangium gephyra (assembly GCF_049060025.1). Classification (GTDB taxonomy): domain Bacteria; phylum Myxococcota; class Myxococcia; order Myxococcales; family Myxococcaceae; genus Archangium; species Archangium gephyra_A. Next base: position 8,032,279 of record NZ_JBMEQQ010000002.1, on the reverse strand, counting down.
GGGCCGTGAAAAACGAAAAGGGCCCCCGGACGACTCCGGAGGCCCAGTCAGAAGGTGAAGGGAGAGGGAGAGGGGCTCAGGCCTTCTCGAGCGCCATCGACAGCACCTGGGCGGTGAAGTTCACCAGGGGGATGATGCGCTGGTAGTTCATCCGCGTGGGTCCGATGACGCCCACCGTGCCGAGCACCTGCTCGCGGCTGCCGTAGGGGCTGGCGATGACCGTCACGTCACCGGCCGAGGAGAACTCGCTCTCGGTGCCGATGAAGATCTGCATCTCGCGCGCGCGCTGCACCCGGTCCAGCAGCGACAGCAGCTTGTGCTTCTCCCCGAGCGCCTTGAAGAGCGCGCGCATGCGCTCCACGTCGGCGAACTCGGGCTGCTCCAGGAACGAGCCCGTGCCCTCGATGAGCACGCGCTCGCCGGTCTGCAGGTCCGTGGCCGCCGCGCCCAGCTTGAGCGCCTTGGACGTCAGCGCGTTGTAGAGCGCCTGCTCCTGATCCAACTCGGTGCGGATGCGCTCGCGCGCCTCTTCCAGCGTCACCTCGTGCAGCAGCTCGGAGAGGTAGTTGCTCGCCTTGAGCAGCTCGTCCGAGGTGACGGGGAAGTCCACCATCAGCAGCTTGTTGTGCACCTGGCCGTTCTGCCCCACCAGGATGGCGAGCACCCGGTCCTCGCGCAGCCGCACGAACTCAATCCGCTGGAAGATGGCCACGTCGGGGCGCGGGGTGACGACGACTCCCGCGTGCCGGGTGAGCGAGTGCAACAGGCGCGAGGCCTCGGACAGCAGCTCCTCCATGCCCGACTCGTGCGCCAGCCCGGCGTGGATGAGCTCCCGGTCTCTCGGCGCGGGATCCTTCAGCCGCACCATCGTGTCCACGTAGAAGCGGTAACCGCGGTCCGTGGGCACGCGGCCGGCGGAGGTGTGGGGCTTCTCGAGGAAGCCGAGCTCCTCCAGGTCCGCGAGCACGTTGCGCAGCGTGGCGGAGGAGACGTCGAACTCCGCTCGACGCGCCAGGTGCTGACTGCCGACCGGGCCACCCGTCGAGATGTATTCCTGAACGACAGCGCGGAGGACTTCCTTCTCGCGATCTCCCAGCAGCTCCTCGGACATCCTTGGCTCACACTCCCCAACGAACGGCGCTCCACCCAGAGCGGGTGGAGACACCGACAATGCCCTGAAACATTAAGAAGGTGGAAGGAACGGTTCAATCCCCCGCCCGCCCGGTGGCGATGCGGCACGGCGCACGGGAAGAAGGCCGTCCAGGGAGCGAGCGGGGAAGCCCCCTCGTCCCTCATACCTGCCCACACACGGCTCAGGGCCGCCGGGCGCGGCAGGCACGATCCAACTCATGGATAAGCCCTGGCTCCAGGGCGCGCGTCGTCCGCGGGGACAGTGTCCGGAAGTGTCGGCAGCGCTCGTTGGCATCCTTCTCCTGCTGGAAGTACCGGCTCATGACGCCCGCCGCCTCGTCCACCCTGCCCTGTTTCAGGTGGATGCGGTGCAGCGCGAGGTACGGCTCCGCGGGCACGGGGTTCTCCTGAATCTGGCGCTCCAGCTCCTGGATGGCGGCACCGTCCCGCCCCTGGCGCTCCAGCTCCACGGCGCTCTCCAGACGCGGCGTGCCGGTGCAGGCGGCGCGGATACCTCGGAGTTGCCGCGCGAACCGGGCACCGATGCGCTCGTAGGGGTCGAGGTCCACGGACTTGAAGATCTGACAGCGCTCGGAGCGGGGCTCATCACCGGTGGCGTCCCAGACGGCGTCGTACACCTGCGCGGCCTCACGCACGCGCCCGGCCGCGGCGAGCCGGTCGGCGAACTGGATGTCCTCGAGGGCATCCTCGCGGCCCTCGTAGGGGCGGACCGAGAGGTGCGTGCGGTACTCGCGCACCGCCTCGTCCGTCTGGCCCTGGGTGAGCAGCAGCCCGGCGAGGTCCTTGTGGGCCTCGGGGTGCTTCGGGGCGAAGCTCCAGGGTGCGCCGCAGCAACGAGATGCGGGCCTCCGGGTCGCGCGTCAGGACGCTGAGCCCGTAGTACGGCCGCGCGTCCGGGACGCCCAGGTTCACGAGCTGCTGGTAGAGGTCGAGCGAGCGCTGGCGGAGACGCGTGCGCTCGGCACTGCCCTCGGGCTGGCGGAAGGCCTGGTTCCAGACGGCATCGGCGAGCGCGAGCTGCGCATCGAGCTGGCGGGGGTCGCCGCGCACGACGGCCTCGAGCTGACGCACGGCCTTCTCGCACGTGGCGTCGTCGAAGCCCTCGGCCTGGCAGCCCTGCGCATGGAGCCGCAGCGCCGCCTGGGCGGCCGGAGAAGGAGGGGCGGGCACGTAGCGCGTGGCGGCCAGGCGGCCCGGAGCCGCACCGGGGGGCGCGGGCTGCTGGGCCCAGACCGCGGACGACAGGAGCACGCAACAGGCGAGCAGACGGAAGGTGGGGAAAGCCATGGTCATGTTTCCTTTCCGGGTCTCAGCGCTGGACATGGACGTGGTCGGCGGCCGGGCTGTCGCACGCGAGGAAGAGGGTGGCGCCGCGCTCGGTGAAGGAGTCACGCTCGCCGACGACGGCGTCTCCGGCGGCTTCGACGATGCACATCAACTGCTGCGGCGTCTTGCCGGGGATGGCCATCCGGCGCGGGTCGATGTCCAGCGCGCTGCCGCGGGTGTGGCGGCTGTTGATGGTGGCCGAGCCGGCGGCGCGGTTGCGCTGCGGGTTGCGGAAGGCACTGCTGACGAAGTCCTCCAGCTTCAGCGTCGTCTCCCGGTTGTTGGCGCGCGTGTCGGCGATGCCGTTGGGCCCGGCGAGGATGGAACCGGCACACCGCCCGCCGACGCGCGAGCCCGAGCAGACGTCATCCCCCTGGGGGTCCGTGTCCCCGAGCGCGCCCACCGTGAGGATGGGGGCTCCGGGGGACACCACCACCGTCTTCGGCGTCAGCCCGCGCGTCCCCACCGGCTTCTCCTGCACATCGTTCCGGAGGAGCGCCTTCACCCGCGCGTCCATCTCATCCAACAGGCGCGAGAGCCCGCCCGCGTCCGCCTCGGCGATGACGCTGTAGTTGCCGGTGTTGAGGACGGGGCGGCCCGGGATGGAGATGAGCGCGCGGCCCGGTTGGAAGCGCGTGCCGAAGTCGAGGTACTCCTGCCGCAGCACATCGTCCTCCTCCTGGCGGAGGAACGTGGTGGGGGACAGACGGACCTCGAGCGTCTCCCCACCCTCCAGGGGCAGCGAGGCCACCAGCTCGTACTCCAGCGGTGGATTGGGCGCGCGGTTGCCCCGGGTGCCCACGCGCGAGCTGGCACGGAAGACGGCCTCCTGCCCCTCCTTCAAGGCCGGGTCCGCGGGCCCCGTGTGGGGCCCCACCGGCTGGAGGCTCCACTGGATGCGCGCGTCCAGCCCGTCCGCGTTGCGCACCCGGCCGCGCGCGGTGATGGACTCGCCCGTCACGAAGGAGGTCCCCGAGGCCTCCGCGCCCTCGCCGCCCACGGAGAGGTCGAGCACCTCCAGGATGATCTCCTCGCCCCCCTGCCGTGCGCTGTCCTGGCCCAGGGGCGCCGGCGCTCCGGAGCCGCCCGTGCCCTCCTGCTCCGCGCCTGGATGCTTGGAGCACGTACAACCCGCCAGCACGATGGCCATGCAGGCGAACCACGCCCGCCAGCCAGCCCGGGGTCTGCTCACGGTACTACCCTCCCCCCGCCACGCACTCGCGCGGCGAAACGCGCGCCACCGTAGGGAGCCACTGCGAACGCCTCCATCGCCCCCAAGGCACGGGTGTCGCAGAACAGACGCGCCCGGCGGCGGATGTGAGGCAAGCAGCCGAGCACTGCCCCGCAGGGTAGGCCGAGGAATTACATCGCGGGGCCCGGGGCACGGCGTTAAAAGCGCGACGCCTTGTCCTCCGCCTCTCCTTCGATTCCGGCCGCGGCGATGCCCGCGGACACCACGCCCGCGGACCAGAGCCGCGGGATGCTCGTCTTCTGCCTCTTCGCGCTCTACGTCATCTGGGGCTCGACGTACCTGGCCATCCGCTGGGCGCTGCAGGGCGGCTTCCCCCCCTTCCTCATGGCGGGGATGCGCTTCACGCTGGCGGGCCTGGTGCTCTACACGGTGCTGCGGCTGCGCGGGTACGCCCGCCCGTCGGCGCGCGAGTGGGGCGCGGGCGCCGTCATCGGCACGCTGCTGCTGGTGATGGGCAACGGCTGCGTGGTCTTCGCGCAGCAGTACGTGCCCTCGGGCGTGGCGGCGCTCGTGGTGGGCAGCATGCCCTTGTGGGCGGCGCTCTTCGGCGGACTCTTCGGCCAGTGGCCCGGACGCGCCGAGCGCTGGGGCCTGGCCATCGGCTTCTGCGGCCTCATCCTGCTCAACCTCGGCAGCGACATGAGTGGCAACGCATGGGCCGCCTTCGCGCTGCTGCTGGCGCCGGTGACGTGGGCCTTCGGCTCCGTCTGGTCGCGCCGGCTGCCCATGGCGCGGGGGCTCATGTCCACCGCCACGCAGATGCTCACCGGCGGCGCCCTCTTCCTGCTCATCAGCTTCGGGTTCGGCGAGCGCCTCACCACCCTGCCCGACCCGCGCGCCATCAGCGCCTTCTTCTATCTGGTCATCTTCGGCTCGCTGGTGGCCTTCAGCGCGTACGGGTACCTGCTGCGCAACGCCCGGCCGGCGCTCGCCACCAGCTATGCCTACGTCAACCCGATGGTGGCGGTGCTGCTGGGCACCTTCCTGGCGGGCGAGTCGCTGAGCACCTGGGGGATGGTGGCCATGGGCGCCATCCTGGGCTCGGTGGTGCTGCTCACGCGCGCGAAGCGCTGAAAGCCCCGCCCGGACGGGCCCGACGTCAAGCCCGAGTGTCGTCACCTTGACGTGATACCCCCGCGCACTGATGGGGCGCGAGCGGAGTGTCACGCGGGGCGCACGTTGCTCTTTCCTCCGAGGGGGCTCGTTCCTAGTGTCCGCGACGCACTGGGAGTACCCACCCGGCGGAAAAGGATTGTGCCCCCTATGAGCAACAAGACGGCGAAGGACGTGCTCGCGTTCGCGAAGGAGCACGGCGCACAGATGGTGAGCCTGCGCTTCATCGACTTCATCGGCCGCTGGCGCCACTTCGCGGTACCGTTGCACGAGCTGAGCGAGGGCATCTTCGAGGAGGGCCTGGGCTTCGACGGCTCGTCCATCAAGGGGTGGTTGGAGATCCACAACTCGGACATGCTGGTGATGCCGGATCCGAACACGGCGGTGATGGATCCCTTCACGCAGACGCCGACGCTGGTGCTGCTGTGCAACGTGGCGGACCCCATCACGAAGGAGCAGTACATGAGGGATCCGCGCAACATCGCCGCGCGCGCGGAGAAGTACCTCAAGAGCACGGGCCTGGCGGACACGGCGTTCTTCGGCCCGGAGGCCGAGTTCTTCATCTTCGACGGGGTGCGCTACAGCACGGAGCCGCACCACATGTTCTTCGAGGTGGACTCCATCGAGGGCGCGTGGAACTCGGGCCGCGAGGAGCCGGGCGGCAACCTGGGCTACAAGCCGGGCTTCAAGGACGGCTACAACGCGGTGATGCCCACGGACGCGCACAACGACATGCGCGACGAGATGTGCCGGATTCTGGGTGAGGTGGGAATCACGGTGGAGCGCCAGCACCACGAGGTGGCGACGGCGGGCCAGTCGGAGATCGACTTCCGCTTCGACACGCTGGTGAAGACGGCGGACAACCTGATGTGGTTCAAGTACGTGCTGAAGAACGTGGCGGCGCGGCACGGCAAGACGGTGACGTTCATGCCCAAGCCCCTGTACGGGGACAACGGCAGCGGCATGCACACGCACCAGTCCTTGTGGAAGGGCGGCAAGCCGCTGTTCGCGGGCGAGGGCTACGCGGGCATGAGCGAGATGGCGCTGCACTACATTGGCGGCGTCCTGAAGCACGCGCGGGCACTGGCGGCCATCTGCAACCCGACGAACAACTCGTACAAGCGGCTGGTGCCTGGGTACGAGGCGCCGGTGAACCTGGCGTACTCGAGCCGCAACCGCAGCGCGTCCATCCGGATTCCGATGTTCAGCGCGAGCCCGAAGGCGAAGCGGCTGGAGTTCCGCTCGCCGGATCCGAGCTGCAACCCGTACCTGGCGTTCGCCGCGCAGCTCATGGCGGGGCTGGACGGCATCGAGAACAAGATCGACCCGGGCGAGCCGCTGGACAAGGACATCTACGGGCTGTCGCCGGAGGAGCTCAAGGACGTGCCGAAGATGCCGGGCTCGCTGGAGGAGGCGCTGGACTGCCTGAAGAAGGACCACAAGTTCCTGCTGAAGGGGGACGTGTTCAGCGAGGACTCGCTCGAGAGTTGGATCGAGCAGAAGCAGAAGGAGGTGGACGCCATCCGCCTGCGTCCGCACCCGATGGAGTACCAGCTCTACTACGACATCTGAGCCTGTCTCGGGCCTCCCGGATTCCACACGGGGCGCGTCCTGGGAACACCTGGGGAGCGCCCCGTGACCCTTGTCAGAGCCGCCAGGATGATGCACGCGTGACCACCTCACGCCTCACATCTCCCTGGAGTCCCACCATGTCCCTCTCTCGCGCGTCCTTCGCGGCGCGGCTGCTGCTCGGCCTGCTGCTGAGCCTGACCTCCGTGGCCCACGCGGCCGACAAGCCCACGCCGCCTCCCGCGGGTACGGGGGCCGGCACGGTCTTCCCCGCCCCGCTGCTCCACAACGCGGACATCACCTACACCTTCGTCCTGCTCCACCCCACACCGCCGAAGGGGAACGCGGTGGCGGAGGCGCGCAAGCTGCTGGCGTCGAAGTACAAGGAGCTGGCCGGAGCCTGGAAGCCCGGGGCGCCGCAGCCCGAGGTGGAGCTCGAGGCGGTGCCTCCGGAGGAGCTGGAGCCCATCGACGAGGAGGTGCTGGAATTCTTCGGCCGGAAGCTGAACGCGGAGGAGCGCAAGCGCCTGAAGACGGCGAGGCACGCCACGGTGCTGGCCTTCCACGTGCCCTTCGCCCGGCGCAACGAGGCGCTCCTGGCTGCCACGCGCTTCGCCCACCAGCTCGCGGCCGAGCACGCGGGTTTCCTCTGGGACGCCGAGACGCGCGAGTACTACTCGCCCCGGGGCTGGAAGGAGCAGCGGCTGGACGGCTGGAGCGGCGGCGCGCCCTCCCTGCCGGCGCACATCACGATGCACGTGTACGGCGATGGCGAGAGCCTGCGCGTCATCACCCTCGGCATGGCGAAGCTCGGCCTGCCGGACCTGGTGGTGGAGCAGGTGCAGCGCTCGATGGGCAACGAGGTGGGGACGCTCGTCAACGGTGTCGCGCAGCTCCTGGCCGAGGGCCTCGAGCTGCCCGCGGATGGGACGCTGAGCGTGGACCTGACGCGCGTGAAGGACCCCAAGGTGAAGCGCCAGCTCGAGGGGAAGATGTCGGAGGGGGCGCGCCGGAATATGAAGCTGCGGGCCATCGAGGCGAAGCGTGACGAGGGGGACCCGGAGAACCACCTGCTGGAGATTGCCTTCCCGGGCAGCGGGACGCCGCACGCGCGGCAACTGGCGGCGCTCGACACCCTCTTCGGCAAGCAGCCGGATGGCATCACACCCGTCAAGCCGGGAGACCCCGAGCTGGCGGAGGTGGCGCGCAAGGCCCGCCTGCGGTTGACCGAGCTGAAGCCGCGCGTGGAGAAGGGGCTGCGGCATCCCGAGGCGCTCGTGGTCAAGGCGGGCTTCCGCACCGATGACGGCAGCTCCGAGCACATGTGGTTCCAGGTCACCGGCTGGGAGAAGGACCAACTGCGCGGCACGCTCGCCAACGAGCCTGTCGACGTGAGCGGGCTGCGCCGCGGCTCGACGGTGAACGTCCCCCTGGGGGACGTGGACGACTACCTCTACACGCGGCCGGACGGCACCGAGGAGGGCGGAGAGAGCAGCCGCATCCTCATGCGCCGCTACGAGGGACGTTGAGCCCCATGACGAAAACCGGGCCGCTCACCACACCCGATGGACGTTACATCGTGGTGGACGGGCAGCTCTGGCGGCGCTCCAACCCCGGGCTCGGGCAGAAACAGCGCGCGCTGCTGGTGGAAGCGCTGATGCACGCGCGGCGGGACGTGGGCCTCGCGCTGCGGGCCCGCGACGCCGAGGCGGAGCGGGAGGCCCGTGCGCGGGTACACCTGGCGAAGGTGGCACTCGGGGAGCGGGGGCCGCCGTGGTGGACCGACGGCACCCCGGACTTCAACCGCCGCCGCGTCGAGAACACGCCCTACGCCGCGTGGTTCCGCTCCCGGCCCGGCCCCTGAGCACCAGCGCGGGAGGACCCTCCGGGCCCGGCCGCGAGCAACTGGTCCGATTGTTGGACCAGCCGGTGAAGCACGCGGCCGGAGCGTGCTGGGCCCGGCCTCGCAAAAGGTGTCCGACTGTTGGACAGCTTTGAGAAGAGTGCGCCCGGACCGTGCGCCTCCTACTCGCCGAGGGCTCCGTAGTGCACGACGCGGAAGCGGGCGCCCTGGGCCTCGCGGATGCGGGCGGCGAGTGCCTCGTGCAGCTCGGGCGTCCAGGTGGTCCACTGGTCGAAGAAGCGCGCGGCGGCGGCCTTGTCTCCCGCGTGCTGGAGCGTGAGCACCTCCTTCAAGAGTGAGGTGACGGTCTCCGGGTAGCGCTCGTAGCGGATGGTGAGGCGCGCGGTCTTCGGGTCGGCCTCGAGCAGCCCATGCGCCAGGAACCAGTTGAACTGGATGAGCTGCATCGTCTGGTAGGGCTGGTCGCGGCGCGGCTTCGCGTTCTGCAGCGTGCGCCGGATGCCCGAGGCTCGCACGGCGCGCAGCGTGGCGTCCCCCACCGTCCCGTTCTTGTTCATGGAGTGCAGCGCGAAGAGCGAGACGAGGTCTGCCTTCATCTCCTCGAGTGCGTCCGCGTAGTCCTCCAGCGCGACATCGAGCGTGCGCCCCTTCGCGTCCCGCTCGACCCCCAGGTAGTGGCCGATCTCGTGCCACAGCGTGCGATGGGAGTTCCCCTCGGGGGCGAGGTCCCCCGCATGGGCGTCCACGGTGGCGGCCCGCCGAATGCGCTCGTCGGCGGCGAAGAGGTCCGGGTTCTTCATGATGTTGTCGCGCAGCAGGATGGTGCGGCCGTAGCGGCGCGAGAAGAGCGGGTCATTGGGGAGGATGCTCGCGGTGTTCGTGCCACGCGCCTGACCGAAGTCGGCGATGACCTCGTAGACGCCCACCGGGATGTCCTCGCGCACGCGCCGGGGGTGCACATACGGCAGGGAATCCTGGAGCGCCTGCAGTCCACCGAGGGCCCGGCGCAACGCGCCCGTCGCCTCCTCGTTCTCCAGGAGCAGGCTCATGCCGTGGAAGGCCTTCACGCCGTAGAGCGCGTCATCATACGTCTCATACGCGCCGATCTGCGCGTTGAGGCGCTGGAAGCGGCCCGTCACCCAGGAGGCATCGCCGCTCTCGTAGTCATTGGAGAGCAGGTCCCGGGCGCGGTTGCGGAGGAAACGGGCGAACTCCCCATCCCCCTTCTCCACCGAGTCCGCCGCGCGCATGAGCAGCTCGTATGCGCGCACGAAGTCGTTGGCGTACGCGACCGGGTACGGCACCGCGTAGAGCGTCTTCGCATCCGGCTTCTTCGCGAGTGCCTTCAGGTACGGGGCGAGCCGGGGGTGGAGGACGGCGAGCACGGGGTGCTTCCCGAGCGTGGCCAGGTCCTGGTCGAGCCAGGCCTTCGTGGCGCGGTGGACGACGGTCCGCTCACCGAGAATCGCCTCGCGCTGCTCCGGGAAGCGGGCCAGGAAGGCGTCGACCTCCTCGCGGGTGGCATCCGGAGGGTAGACGTTGCGCCCCGGGACTTCCGCGGTGACGGGGAGGAAGGGCTCGCGGCGGTTGTCGAGCGTCGTGGCGATGGGGCCCTGGAAGAGACGGTAGAGGGTGAGGAGGTCGGACCGCGGGGCGAGCCGGGTGAGCCGGGCGTGTGCCTCCAGGGCCTGGGGATGCCGGGACTCCTCGTAGACGCGCTGGAGGATCCGCCCCACTTCCAGGAGGTCCTTCACGGCCCGTTGCTCCTCGGGCGTGAGGCGCGAGAGGTCCGGCGCGAGGCGGATGGTCTCGGTCTTGGCGAGGAGCTCCTGGGTCCTGGACTCGGGCCAGTAGCCGGCCGGGAGGGGCTTCGGCGCGGCGGAGGCGGCGGTGGAGAGCGCGAGGGTGATGACGAGCGGCAGTTTCATGCGCGCCAGCCTACCGCGCCGAGGGGGCCTCGGGGGCGGGCGGGCCCCAGATGGAAGCGGGGTCCTCCAGCGCGTCGCCGATGTGGCGCAGGACACGCGCGACGACCTCCGCATCGAGCACGCGCGCATCGAAGGTACACGAGACCGTCATCTCCTTGCCGGGGACGAGCGAGCCGCCCTCGAGCACGGGGACCTCGCGCACGGCACCGGAGGCGAGATAGAGGGCCACGCGGGTGTAGGGCACCATGGCCAGCCAGGCCCGCTCCAGCCCGAGCGAGCCCACGTTGGAGACAGCGACGGAGCCGAAGGGGTCTCTCGGCATGCCCACCCAGGCGAGGTCCACGTTGAGGGTGAACCAGACGAAGGAGAGCAACCGGAGGACGGTGTTCATGACGAGGCCGGGGACGCGGTAGGAGCGCCGCTTGCCCCGCTCGATGACGGCGTCCCGGCGGTGGCGGACGTGGTCGACACGCGCCTGCATGGCGCTGGCGAAGTCCTGGAGCGAGAGCGCATCCGCATCGGGGATGGTGGCGGTGGTGAGGTCCACGCGGCCGAGGTGCTCGGGCTGCACGACGAGGACACAGACACTCACGCGCTTGCGCAACCAGGGCCGGTTCCAGCGCAGGATGACATTGGCCTCGGGGTAGCGGCGCAGGGCATCGGCGGCGGCCTTGGCCACCAGGTGCGTCACCGTGAGGCGCTGGCCCGAGCGCGAGCGGAAGGCCTCCACGTACGCGAGCGCGCGCTCCATGCGCACCTCGATCGCCGCATAGGCACTCGGGTCCCGGGGAGACCTGTAGGAGCCGAGGGTGAGGAGGCGGAAGTTCACGGGCGGGCGAGTCCTCTACCACCGGTCCCCCCGCGTCCACCTCCTGACGTGCCCGCCACGGTCCGGTGGCACACGGTCCGTCCACCCGTCATACATGCGGCCATGCGTACCTGCCTCGTGCTCTCCGCACTCGTGTTCCTCGCCGCCTGCTCCGGCTGCCGCAAGAGCCAGGCGAAGACGGCCCCCGACTGCATCCTCGTCGAGGATGACTTCGGCCCCAACGGCACCGTGCCCATCACCGTCGACGTCGTCGCCGAGGGGCTCGAGGTGCCCTGGGGCATCGCCTGGCTCCCGGGGGGCGATGCGCTCGTCACCGAGCGGCCCGGCCGCATCCGCCTGCTGCGCAACGGCGCGCTCCAGCCCGCTCCCGTCGCCACCGTGAAGATCTCCTCCGCCGGGGAGAGCGGCCTGCTCGGCATCGCCGCGCACCCCGGCTTCGCGAGCAACCGGCGGTTCTACATCTACGTCACCACCGACGAGGGCGGCTCGACGCAGAACCGCGTGGAGCGGTGGACCCTCTCCGAGGACCACACCACCGCCACCTTCGACCGCGTCATCTTCGGTGGCATCCCCGCGGCGAAGTACCACGACGGCGGGCGCATCCGCTTCGGCCCGGACGGCATGCTCTACGTCGGCACGGGGGACTCGCGCGAGCCGGACAACTCGCAGAACGTGGACACCCCCGCCGGCAAGCTGCTGCGGCTCACGCCCGAGGGTGAGGTGCCCTCGGACAATCCCTTCCCCGGCAAGCCCGTCTTCCTCACCGGCGTGCGCAACACCCAGGGCTTCGATTGGAAGGACCGCGACACGCTCTACTTCACCGACCACGGTCCCAGCGGCGACACGCTCCGCCGCGGCCATGACGAGGTCAGCGTGGTGCGCAAGGGGGACAATCTCGGCTGGCCCACCGTCTATCGCTGCGAGTCCGGCGAGGGCTTCGTCACCCCGTCCCTCACCTGGGAGGACGCGGCGCCCCCGGGCGGAGCGGCCATCTACACCGGCGACGCCATCCCCGAGTGGAAGGGCTCGCTGCTCATCGGCACGCTCGGCTCACGGCACCTGCACCGGGTGGTCTTCTCCCAGGAGAATCCGAGCCAGGTCGCCCAGCACGAGGTGTACCTGCGCAACGAGTGGGGCCGCCTGCGGGAGACCATCATGGGTCCGGACGGCCACCTCTACGTCACCACCAGCAACTGCGACAGCCGCGGAGACTGCACGGCGCGCAAGGACGTCATCCTGCGCATCCGCCGCTGAAAAGAAGCAGGGGCCGCGTGCCCGTCCGGGCGCACGCGGCCCCCAAGGCTCACCAGCTCACCGAGTCCACATGCACCGTGCCGGACCAGGCGGCATCGGTGAAGAGCTCGAGGCCGAGCTGGTGCAGGGGCGACGCCGCGTTCGCGGGCACCTGCACGGTGAGGGTGCTCCAGTCCCCGGCCTTCAGGGACGCGGCGCCCACCCACGTCCCCGTCCACAGCCAGCCGCCCGCGGCGCCCTGCTGCACATACGGCTGGATGCCGGTGATGCGGCTACCGGCCGGCACCCACACCCGGAAGGACACCGTCCGGCCCGCGGGCACGGCGGCGTTGAGCACGGAGACGCGGGACATCCCGGCCGCGGTGCCACCCATCGTCACCGCGAGCGAGCGGCTCCCCGCATACGCCTTCGCGGTGGACGACGTCACGCCCTTCACCAGCGTCCCCGAGAACGTCCACCCCTGCGTTCCCGGCTCGAAGCTGTACGGCGCGGAGTCCGTGCCGGGCACCGGCGTGGGAGTCGGCGTCGGCGTGGGAGTCGGCGTGGGGGTCGGCGTCGGCGTGGGAGCCGGCGTCGTGGTGGAACCCTTGGGGATGGCGAGCCCCCCGGCCTTCAGGAAGGCACCCGCGCGGCTCTTCAGGAAGAGCTGGCCGTCCGTGTAGTAGTCGTTGGTGTGCGAGGCCTGCTGGCCCTCGCCCCGGCCGAAGAGCAGCGCGATGACGCCACTGCTCGCGAACTTCTCGCGGTGCGCGGAGCCCCCGGTGCCGAAGAAGTACTCGGGGCGGTTGTCCTTGTAGCCCGCCGCGCGCGGCGCCTTGTCCGTGTTGGGCACGTTCAGGCTGTTGGAGTTGCCCTCCGGAAGCTGCCACAGCACCCAGCGCTTGCCCGAGGTGCGGTTCCACAGGCGCAGCCACTCGGCGTACCGGTTGAAGCTCTTGGAGGAGATGGAGGCCGAGTCATTCGCGTCCCACCACCGGTTCTGCCCGTACTGCGTGTAGAAGTCCGTGTCGCGGTCGAGCGGATCGCCCACCAGCACGTCATAGGTCGCCCCCGTGACGTTGCTCCCCAGGCCCAGCGGCTTGAGGAAGTTGTAGACCTTGTCCACCTCCGGCTGCAGCGGATCCGTCAGGGAGAAGTGCGCGATGTCCTTGCCCGTGGCCCACCCCGAGATGTGGATGCCCAGGATGACGTTGCTGGCGCCCACCGCCTTGCGAAGCTGGAGGAAGGAGAGCCCCCACCCGGCCACCGTGTTGGGCAGCCCGGCCAGCTCCGGCAGCCCCGTGGCCGCCACCGCCGCGTAGGCGTTGGGGTTGTTGTTCGACTGCTGCTGGAGATAGGCATAGCCATCCGCCTCCATCAGCACGAGCACCGGCTTGCCGAACTCCTTGGCCCGCTGCATCAGCACCTTGAAGTCGGAGAAGTAGCTCTTCATCGTGGTGGCGTTCTGCGCCTTGGCGAGGAACTGGGCCTCGCCGCCACCCGGCTCGGAGTTGACCTGGTAGTACTGGATGGCCGGGATGAAGCCCTGGGCGGCGGACTCCGTCATGAACTGCTTGCCCCAGACGCCGGGCTCGGGAGACCAACCCCAGTTGTTGATCCACCCCTTGGTGAAGTAGCGGTAGCGCACGTCCCAGGGCACCGCGCTGTCCTTCATCCAGGTCTGGCCGGTGTCCTCGAAGAGGCCCACCATCAGGCGCGCGGGCAGCCCCGCGGGGATGGAGCCTGCGGGCTGGGTCACGAGCGGAGCCTCCTGGGTGTCCAGCGTGTCCAGGGGCGGGTTGTCCGAGGAGAGGTCTCCGGGCAGCTCGGGACCACAAGCCGCGCACGCCAGGAGGGCAAGCGATAGGAGGATGTGTTTCATGGGGGCCCCAACCAGAGCCGGGCCCTCCTGTTTCCCGCCTCCCCGGCCCCGCCCCAGGGATGGACCCGGGGGCTCGCCTCCCTGGTGTGCAGGCAATCCGTGCAGGCGGCGCGCGCTTCTGCGAGGCTTGGCCCCGCGTGCATCTCGAAATGCCCCTCATCATCGGCCTGATGGTGGCCGCCAGTTCGCTCGCCATCGCCGCCAAGCGCGTCCGGATTCCATACAACGTCGCGCTGGTGGTGGGAGGCCTGCTCCTGTCCGTGGGAGGTGTCCTCCCGGGCATGCCTCCGCTCAACCCGGAGGTCGTCTTCCTCGTCTGCCTGCCGCTGCTGCTCTTCGAGGGCGGCATCACCGCGGACGTGGCCAACGTGCGCGCCAACCTCCTGCCCATCGCCATGCTGGCCACCCTGGGCATGGTGCTGGCCATCGCCGCCACCGGCGCGGCGCTCCACTACACCCTGGCGCTCGCCTGGGGCCCCGCGCTGCTGCTCGGGTCCATTCTCGCCGTCACCGACACCGTCTCCATCCTCTACGCCTTCCGCCGCGCCCCCGTGCCCCGGCGCCTCTCCGGCATCATGCAGGGCGAGAGTCTCTTCAACGACGGCACCGCGCTCGTGGCCTACGCGGCCATCTCCAGCATCGTGGTGGGCGGCGTGTCCTCGTTCTCGCTGCCGCTCATCAGCGCCAAGGTGCTGGGGGCCACCGTGGGAGGACTGGCCATCGGCGTCACCCTGGGCCTGGTGGCCGGCTTCATCATCCGCCGCACCGAGGATCCACTCGCCGAAATCATGGTGACCACGGCGCTGGCCTTCGCCGCCTTCGTCATCGGCGAGCAGCTCCGCCTGTCGGGCGCCATCGCCGCGGTGACGGCCGGACTGGCCACGGGCATCAACCTGCGGCGCCACGTGGCCCCGCAGAGCCAGGTGGCCATCCACACCTTCTGGGAGTACGCCGCCTTCGGGGTGAACACCTTCCTCTTCCTGTCGATGGGGCTCACCACCCGGCCCGAGACGCTGGTGCGCTACCTGCCGCAGACGTTGATCGCCGTGGCCTGTGTCTTCGCCGGCCGCGCGGTGGCCATCTACCTGCCCTTCCTGCTGCTGCGCTGGCTGCGCCCCTCCGAGGCCGTCCCCATGCGCTGGCAGCACGTCTTCATCCTCGGCAACATCAAGGGCGCGCTGTCCATCGGACTGGCGCTCGGCCTGCCGGAGAACACGCCCTCGCGCGAGCTGCTGGTGGCCATCGCCTTCGGCGTCTGCTTCCTGTCCCTGGTGGTGCAGGGGTTCATGCTCACGGACATCCTCAAGCGGCTGGGGCTCTTCCACGAGGATCCGGTGGCCTACGCGGTGGCGGATCAGCAGGCCCGCCTCATCGCCAGCCGCGCCGCGCGCCAGGAGCTGGAGGAGCTGCACGAGCAGGGGCTCATCCCCCGCGCGGCCTATGAGCACCTGCGCGGCGACTACCAGGTGGGCATCGCCAGCGCCGAGCGGGAGCTGCGCCGGCTCAGCGAGCAGCACCTGGCGCAGGGAGCGAAAATCGTCCTGGCCACGCGCCGCCGCCTCATCGACGCGGAGCGCACGGCGTTGCTGTCGGCCCGGCGCGCCGGCCTCATCCCCGAGGCCACCGCCGAAACGCAACTGGCCAGGCTGGACACACGCACACTGGAGCTGGAGCACGTGCTGTCGAGCGCCCAGGAAGACGAGGCGGGCCCTGTGAGGAAGGTGTCATGAAGATCATCATCGCGGGCGGTGGACGGGTGGGCGGGGCGCTGGCGGCGCGGCTGGTGGCGGAGCAGCACCATGTGACGGTGGTGGAGAGGGATCAGACCACCTGCAACCGGCTCTTCGAGGACATCGGCGTGGTGACGGTGTGCGGGGACGCGAACGACCCGTGGGTGCTGGAGTCGGCGGGCATCAACACCGCGGACATCGCGGCCGGGGTGCTGACGCGTGACGCGGAGAACCTGGCCTTCGCCACGCTGGTGCGCTCCGTGAGCAACGCGCGCGTCATGGTGCGCATGCTGGACAGCCGCTACCGCCAGGCCTACCGGCTGGCCGGGGTGAGCGAGCTGGTGGAGGAGGCCGAGGTGGTGGTGGCGAAGATGACCACGGCCATCGACTTCCCGCAGGTGGCGGGCTCGCTGCCGCTGGCGGCGGGGACGGCCATCCTCTTCGAGCTGGAGGTGAGCGCGAAGGCGTTGGTGGCCGGGCGCACGGTGGCCCAGGTGCGCGCGCAGCCCGAGTTCCCGCGCGAGTGCGTGTTCATCGGCATCGTGGACCCGGAGGGCCGCATCACGCTGCCGGACGGCAGCACGGTGCTGCGCGCGGGGCACACCATCATCCTCGTGGCGCGTCGCGGCGAGCTGGCCCGGGCCGTGGAGCACCTCACCGCCGAGCCCCAGCGCCAGGCCGACTCGCCGCTCGCGGGGATGCTGCGCTCGGTGGACTTCCTCACGCCGCTCAATGACGAGCAGCTCACCACGGTGGCGCGCGGTGCCGACTACCTCCGCAAGGAGACCGGGGAGACGATCTTCAAGAAGGGCGACGCGGGAGAGTCCTTCTACGTCGTCGTCTCCGGCCAGGTGAGCCTGCTGGCCGAAGGCGGGCGGCTGGTGGAGGTGGTGAAGCCCGGCGGCTTCTTCGGAGAGATTGCCCTGCTCACCGGGGAGCCGCGCGCCACGAGCGCCATGGCCGCCACGGCGTGCGAGCTGGCCGCCGTGGGCCGCGAGGACTTCCGGGGCGTGGTGATGGCCAACCCCGCCGTGGCGCTGGAGATGAGCCGCATCCTCGGGCAGCGGCTGACGAAGATGGCGCAGCAGGACCGCGCGCCCCAGAAGCGCAAGGGCCTGTTCGGCCGCTGAGCGCGGGGCTCCGGGCCCGCCCTTCAGGCGGCGAGCCGGAGCCGCTCCTGGGCCTTCGCGAGCGCGTTCGCCGCGCGCACCAGCAGCGCCAGGTCGTGGCGGACCTTCCCGGCATCCTCGACGAAGGTGGGGGTCAGGTACGTGAGGCCCACGTGGTTGTCCCGCACGTAGCTCACGCTCTCGGGATTCACCAGGTCGCGGAGCGCCTGCTGGACGTCCGGGTCCTGGATGAGCTTCAGGCCCGCCTCGTGTGAGGCGCTCTGGAAGATGTGGGCCTTGTCGAGCACGGGCTCTCCCGCCTTGAAGACGTTGATGACGCCCACCCTCACGAGCAACGACGCCCACTTGCGCGGCGCGGCGACGAAGTGACCGGGCAACTTCCCGGGCACCTCCACCCGCACCACGTACACGGTCTCGTTCTCCATCGCCTCTCCCATGCGCTCGCCATTCTCCGGGCCGATGTGCACGGGCAACCCCTCGAACTCTCCGGTGAGGGTGCCGCCCTTCTCGTACGTCAGTCCGAGCGGCCTGGCCATGTTGGCCCAGGCGGCCTGCCGTTTCTCCTCGAGCACCCTCTCCTTCTTCCGGCCCCTGGAGGCGTAGGTGAGGGAAACCACCATGAAAACGATGAAGGCGATGAGCTCGCCCGGGACCATGTTCAGGAGGTCATTCAGGAGGTCCATGACGCGCCCAGCATAGCGCATCGCGGCCTGCCCTCACCCGTTGCCTGCCCCGGAGTGGGGGCCGGAGCGATCGTCATCGGGAAGCCCGGCGTCCGCGGCAGCACGTCCTGCCGCGGAACGTCCTCAGCGCTGGAAGTCCACGCCCACGCCGAGGCCCGCGGTGAAGCCGTGCCGCAGGTTGCCCTCGGCCTGCGGGAAGTGTTCCCGGCCCGCCGTGGCGAGGCCGTAGACGGCGGGCAGGAAGCGGTGGCGCACCTCGAGGGCCGCCGAGTAGCGCGGGTTCAGGGTGAGGTCGGTGAGGATGACGCGCAGCTCGGCCACCGTCTTGCCGCCGGGCAGGTGGGCCTGGAGCATGGCATCCGCGTCCACCCGGCCGGTGCTCACGAAATACTCGCCGGACGCGCTGGCCGTCAGCTCCAGGTCCTCCGGCCCGCCCGGGCTCACCGAGGCCGCGAACTCGCCGTAACCGGAGAACGTCCCCGGCAGCAGCTCCTCGGCGAGCGGCTGCTCGCTCAGGCCCACGCCGGAGAAGCGCGCGAACTCGTAGCCCGCGCCGAAGAAGCCGAAGCGGAAGCGCCCACCCTGGCGCCGCGCCTCCAGCCGGCCGGTGAGGTCCACCGACTCCTGGGGCTGGCCACGCACCACCACACCGAAGGCCGCGCCGTAGTCCGGAACCGACTCGATGAGCGTGTCCGCCCGCGCGCCCGCCGCCGCCTGCAGCCACAGTTGCAGCGTGTCGTTCTTCAACACGCCCGCCTGGAAGCCCACGCTCGCCGCGTTGAGCTCCGGCGCCGTGCCGCCCGCCTGACCGAAGTCATGCGCCACGTCCACCGACAGCAGGAAGCGATCGTGCGCCGTGTCCTGAGCACTCAGCACGCGGCCCAGATCCAACCGCACCTCGGCGGCGAAGAGACGCGCGGCCAGCACGTCGCTGGCGAAGAGCTCCACCCGGGTGGGCCCGAGGTACGCGACGAGGTTGCCGCCCGCGGGGTGGTAGTCCGGCGAAATGCGGTTGTGGTAGCGGTTCACCAGCCAGCCCGCGCCGAGCGAGTAGTTGGAGAAGGCGCCCGCGCGGAGCTGCACCCGCCCGTCGTCCCGGCCGATGCGCAGGTTGCGCAGAATCTGTGCGAAGTCGCTGCGGTCGTCCCAGTCCTGGCGCCGCAGCCGGCCGCCATAGTCCTGCTCGAGTTGCAGCGGCTCCTGATCGAGCAACCGCACGCGCAGCGGCGCGCCCAGCTCGAATTCGAATTCATCGCCGCCCTTCACGCTCAGGCGCGGGAAGGCGACACCGAAGACGTCCATCCCGTTGACGCCCGTGCCCGAGGGGAGGGCTTGTCCACCCACCTCGAGGGCCGCCTGGAACTGGAGGCCTTCTTCTGCGGGCGCGGCGGGAGTTTCAACGAAGACCTTGGGAGCCTGATGAAGCACGGAGGCAAGTACGAGGGCACCAATCATGGCGCGCCATTCTACCCCGCTTCCCGTCACGTGCCGGTGACAGCACGTCCAACCCACGAGCGCTTCGCTTCCTCGGAAATCGAGCAGGCGAGCCGCTTGCCGTCATGAGCTGGGCCTCGGCCCGCGTCCAGAGAGGGTCTCCCCCCACCCCACGCCCGCCCCCGGTCCTCCGCTGGACGCGGGCCGCTGCCCGAACCCGCGGCTCAACCCACGAAGACGATCTGCTTGCCCGTCGCCTCGGCCATGGCCCGCGACGACACCAGCTTCGCGGCGGCCTTCGTCTCGCCCGCCACATCGAAGGCCGCGGCGATCAAATCCCCCAGCGTCACCTGCACCTTGCGCACCGGACGGCTCGCCTTGGCCTTGGCCACCGCACGCCCCGCCGTCCCCTTCACCTGACGCGCCACCTTCGCCACCTGTCCACCACGCTGGGTCTTCGTCATGGTCCGCCCTTCCCTCAAGTCTGGGTTGCCTGTCTCGTTGCCGACGCCCCACGCCGCCGCCCGACGTGAAACCCTTAGAGCAACCCGCGTGCCCACGCCTAACCCCCTGGAATCATGGGACTCCTACAAGGTGAGAGTCGCGCACGCCCCGTGCCAGGAACTGTCATTTCTACAGAAAGGGGGGTGGAAGCCCGGAACGAATGACCGATCGCCGCCCGGCGTCGTGCAGCGCACGCTCCGGCGCGGCGCACCTCGCCTCTATCGCAAAGATGACGGCCCGGCGGCGCCGGGCGCATGTGCCCCTGCCCAGCGTAGCGGGGATGGCATCTACTCGGCCCTCTCCGATTCTCATTGGATGAGGTCCACCTCGGGAGCCACCACCATGAACAACCGCGTCATTCCCTCTGATGTGCAGGTGTTGGGGCAGTCCATCATGGCGATGATCGGCGGGATGGAGCTGCTCAAGTCCAGGGCGATGAAGATCCTCGCGGACAACGGCATCCCCCAGTTGGAGGCGCAGGGGTGGTACCCCATGCGCAACGCGCTGACGGCCATCAAGAGCATCGAGGAGAAGATTGGCCCGGTGACGATGCGGGCGGTGGGCCGGAAGGTGCCGGAGCACGCGAAGTTCCCGCCGGAGATCACCACCATCGAGCAGGCGATGCTCGCGCTCAACGTGGCCTACCAGATGAACCACCGCGGGCAGCAGGCCGGCAACATCGGCGGCTACCGCTTCGACACGGCGGGGCACGGCGGGCGGATGGTCTGCGACAACCCCTACCCGTGCAACTTCGACCACGGAATCATCGAGGCGCTGTGCGAGCGCTTCCGGCCGAAGGACTCGGTGTGGGTGCGCGTGGAGCACGCGCCGCTGGGCTGCCGTCACAAGGGCGGCAGCGACTGCACCTACCTCATCAGCTGGTGAGGGTTACTTCGCGGGCGGCGAGGAGAGCACGAGGATGAGCTCGCCGCCCACGTGCTTGCCGGCGCGCTGGTAGACGGCGCCCTCGCGGCCCAGCTCCACGTCCACGGCGGACAGCTGGGGCACGTCCACGCGCAGGGTGGCGGTGTCGCCCTGCATGCGCAGCAGCTTGAGCGAGGCGTTGACGCCGTTGGGCAGCTTCACCTCGGTGGGCTCCTTGCTGCCCACCTCGAGGGACTGCTGGGACAGGCGCTTGAAGGAGGTGAAGTTGAAGTTCTGACGCTGGAAGGTCTCCTTCATCTTCTGGAGCTGGGGCGGATCCACCTCGGTGCCCTTGCGGGAGACGAGCACCACCTCCACCTCCACCTTGAGCTTCTGCTCCTGGGCGAGCGCGGCCCCCGGCAGGAGGAACAACCCCAGCAGGGCCAGCACCAGCAGGGCCCCCGGCATGCGCGTCGTCGTCCTCATAGCTCTCCTCCCTTGGGCGGATCGGCCTTGGCCGGGCCCTTCTTCAGCGGCTCGCCGTCATCCACCTCGTCCGACCTGTCACCCTGCTGCGGCTCGGCCGCCGAGGCATCGTGCGCCGGAGCCGTCTCCTGGTCCACCACCCAGATGATGGTGTTGCCATCATCGGACTCGAGCACCACGGGGGCCACCTTGGCGCCCTCGGAGGCGCGCACGGCGCGCACGCGCATCCGGTCCGCGCCGTAGCCCATGGGGGCGTCGTCCTGGTTCATCACCAGGGGCACCACCACCAGGGCGAGCACCGCGGCGGTGGCCAGCGAGGAGACCATGGCGGTGCGGTGGTAGAGGAACAGCTCCGAGAGGGAGATGCGCAGCCGCTCCAGGAGAGGAGGCCGCTCGGGCGTCACCCGGGCCATGACGCGCTGGGTGAAGTCCTTGAAGTCCACCTCGTCCACGGCCATCTCCAGGCCCACGCGCAACAGGGCGGACTCGGCCCGCAGGTCGGCGGCGCGGCTGGCGCAGTCGCGGCAGGCGCCCAGGTGGCGCTCGACGTTGACGCGGTCAGCGGGGGACAGCTCCCCATCGATGTAGGGGGACAGCAACGGGACAAAGCGCTCGCACGCGGGATTTCCGGCCATGTTCCTCACCCGGCGTAATGGGGGACGTGCGGGTTGGACGGGAGCGGGGCACCGATATTCCAGCCCCTTTCACTCACTGCCCACCCCACTCTTCGCCTCGTCCAACTCCAGGTATTCACTGAGGATTTTCTGCACCTTGGCCCGGGCGTGGAAGAGGCGGCTCATCACCGTGCCCTTGGGAATGTCCAGGGTGCGGGAGAGATCCTCGTAGGACATGCCCTCGATTTCGCGCAGCAGGAGGATGGCGCGGTGCTTCTCGGGGACGGCGGCGAGGGCCTCCTGGATTTTCTCGGCCAGCTCGCGGCGCAGGGCGCTCTTCTGGGGGTTGGTGCCCAGGCGGCTGCCCAGGGCGCCGATGCGGGCCTCGGACAGGTCGTTGGCGACGGACTCGTCGAATTCCTCTGTTTCTCCGCCCGAGGCCCCTTTGCGGCGCATCACGTCGATACAGATGTTGACGGTGATGCGGTAGAGCCAGGTGTAGAAGGAGGAGTCGCCCTTGAAGTGGTCGAGGTACTTGTAGACCTTGACGAACGCCTCCTGGGAGACGTCCATCGCCTCTTCCTTGTCCTTCAGCATGCCCAGCGCGACGGCGTACACCTTGCGTTGGTAACGCTCGACGAGGAGCTTGAAGGCGCGCTGGTCGCCATCACGGACGCGCTTGACGAGAGTGAGATCGTCGGTAGCCAAGGGTGCGCCACCCTAGCATGAGCGCTCCACCCCCCAAGCAATAGTGCACGGGGCGGCCGTTCACCGGTGGGCGGCCACGCGGACGGGCGGGCACTGCTGGCAACAGTCCGCGGCCACCGCCCGCATGAGGGGCGGAGAAGCAGGCGCGGAACGATGCACGGGCGGCCCTGCTCCTCGCACCAAACTGGACTGGACCATTCCACCACCTAGCCTGATTTGCATGAAAAGCATGAATTGGGTCTGGAGCCTGGGGATGGTGGTGTTGGGGAGTGTGCTCGCCTCGAGTTGCGCGATGGGCTCGCTCTCCCTGACGGACTGCCGGCCTGGAGAGCCCTCGACGAACTGCTGCATCAAGAAGTTCCCGTTGAGCCCGGTGGAGAGCTGCGGTGCCACCATGCCGGAAGTGGATCTCGTCCTCAAGGCAATGTCGATGGCCCTCACCGTGGAGATGGCAGCGCAGAAAGTCGACGATGACGCCGAGGAGGACGACTTCGCCAACAACAAGGACCTGCCCGAATGGAAGCAGGAGTGCATCAGGGGCTACTCGAACTGCAAAGAGTACGGCTGGACGGGCAACTGTTACGAATGCCTCCGCTTTTGCGAGGGCCAACGTGCCTGGCCCATTGCCACGTGTGGACCGGGCAAGAGCACAACGAAGAAGAGGTGAGTCGATGGAAGCCCTGGATGTGGATTGGCAGCAGATCAGAATGCTGGACGATCAGGTCCAGCGGGGTGAACCTCTGGAAGCTCACCGCTGACGTACGAGAGTTGCTGCGGCGCACGGCCCCGACGGTGGCCATCAGCAATGCCGAGGCCGAGAGGGCCCTCTCCCATACAGGAAGCGCCATCGAGCTGCTTCAGCAGATTCGGCGTCGCGCTGATGACGGCACGCGCCGGCTCATGCAAGCCCTGGATGCGATGTACCGGCTCCTGAAAAAAGGCGATATCGGGGGAGCACGCCAGCAGATGCAGGACGTGCTCGCCGTGGAGGTCGTGCCCCACCTCCGGGAGCTGGCCGAGAGCGAGCTCGAGAAGCTGGACGAGCCTTCGTAGCGGATAGAGGGAATGGGCATGACACTGACTCGTTCACCAGATGCGGTCCCATTTCTTCTCGGTGCGTACATCGTCGAAGAGCGCGTCCAGGACTGGAGCCAGTTTCCGTTCCATCTGCCGTATGTGAAGGAGCTCGACCTCACGCTCGACGGGCCCGTCACCCTGTTCGTCGGGGAGAACGGGTCCGGCAAGTCCACCCTGCTGAGCGCGCTCGCGGAGCTGGCGGGTCTGCCCGGGGGTGGGGGCAGCAGGAACGAGCTACCCGATTCCGAGCGCCGTGCGTCCTTGCTCGCCGCCGCCATCCGCCCCAAGTTCAGGGCCCGGCCACGGGATGGTTTCTTCTTCCGCGCGGAGAGTCTCCTGGACTTCGCCCGCATCCTCGACAAGCGGAAGGATGACCCGGACTTCATGGGCGATCCTTATGCGCGGTACGGAGGCAAGTCGCTCCGAGAGCGCTCGCATGGCGAAGGCGTCTCCGCCGTGTTCGGCGCGAAGAGACAGGGCGGACTCTTCTTCTTCGATGAGCCCGAGTCGGCCCTCTCCCCCATGCGGCAGTTGGAGCTCGTGAAGGCGATCGAGGAATCCGCACGGGGCGGCGGATGGCAATTCGTCATCGCCACCCATTCGCCCATCATCATGTCCATCCACCGAGCGCGCCTGCTCGACTTCGACCGCCCAGGTCTTCCGCCGATCCAGCCGGAAGAGACGAAGCACTGGGCTGCCTTCAAGCGCGTCCTCTGTCAGGAGTAAGGAGCTCGAAGCATGCGCGCCTACGTCTATCTCGCCATCGCCATCCTCGCCGAGGTCATCGCGACCTCGTCCCTCAAGGCCACCGCGGAGTTCACCAGGCCCTGGCCCAGCCTCCTCGTCATCGCGGGCTATGGCACCGCCTTCTACTGCCTGACCTTGTCGCTCCGGGTGATTCCCGTCGGCATCGCCTATGCCATCTGGTCCGGGCTCGGCATCGTCCTGGTCGCCATCGCGGGCTACCTGCTCTACCAGCAGAAGCTCGATGCCCCCGCCATCCTCGGCATGGTCATGATTCTCGGCGGCGTCCTCGTCATCAACCTGTTGTCCAAGAGCGCCGCCCACTGAGCTTCACAGGCTGGCCAGCATGGCGATCATCAGCGCCGCACCCACCAGCGTGATGATGGCCCCGAAGGCGAGCTGGCTCCACTGCTCCCGCTTCACCGCCGTGTCCTCGCCCGAGTCGCGCAAGCCGTGCAGCGCATTCCAGAGCATGTGCGGACCCAGCCGCTTGTTCGTGCCATACCGGTCACGTTTCAGCGGCTCGTCCTCCGGGTTCGGAGACCCCGCCGGATCCATCTGGGTCTTCGGGGCCGGAGGCAGCACCACCCCTTGGGGAGCGGCATTCGTCTGGAGCGCCAACGGCGCCGGCTGCTCCTTCTGGTCGAACCGCGCCTGCTCCGGCTTGGGCTGCTGCTGGATCTGCTTCTCGGCGGCGGGCTCGAACGGGCTGCCCTTCTGCGCCTGCGTCGCGGGACGCTCGTTCTCCGGAAGCGTGGACGGCGAGGCCTGCTGCTCCACGGGAATGGAGACCTCCGAGGGCAGCGTCTCCGGCCGGGGCTCGATGCGGACGTTGGCGAGCTTCTCGTTCAGCTCCTGCGGAGAGCGGGCCTTGAGCAGCTCGAGGGCCACCTCCACTCCGTCCCGGCCGGTGTTCACGTCGTACATGGCGGAGAAGCCATGCTCGGTGAGCACCTCCTGGAAACGCGCTCGCCCCGCCTCGCTCTGGCCCGCCGGATCCTTCGCGTTCGCCTGGGCGTAGGCGAGGAAGAAGGCCCACAGGCGCGCGGTCCGCTCCGAGGGCGGCAGCCGCGAGGGACGAAGCTCCGCGCCCAGGAAACGCAGCTCCTCGCCGAAGTGATGGGCGAGCGCCTCCTGTCCGATGGGCTCGGGGAACGCTGGCAGCAGGTCCTCCAGCGGCTTCGCATCCCCGGACGCCTCCGGACCGCCTGGCGTGGCCACGGGCACCGGGACGGCTTCGGCCCCCTGGCGCGGAATCTCCACCGGACGCCGCTCGGGGAGCCGGGGCCGCTCCGACGTCCTGGGCGAGGCCGGGTTGTCGAAGCGGGTACCGGGCTCGGCCCCCTCCTGGGTCCGCGTCCGCACCCGGGGCCGCTCGCCGGTAGGGAGTTTGGGCCTCTCACCCGTAGGGAGCTGGGGCCTCTCACTCGTAGGAAGCCGGGGCCGCTCGCCGGTAGGAAGCCGGGGCCGCTCGCCCGTGGCACGGGGGCGCTCCTGGCCCGGGGGTCCTTCGAAACGGGGACGAGACTCGGCGCCTTCCTGGGTCCGGGTGCGCAGCCGGGGCCGCTCGCCCGTCGTCCGCTGCGAGCCCGGGTCCTCGAAGCGGGCAGCGCTCGCGGCGCCCTCCTGCGTCCGGGTCCGCAACCGGGGCCGCTCGCCGGTGGAACGGGGCTGCTCCTGGCCCGGAGAGCCCTCGAAGCGTCCAGCGGACCTGTCCTCGCGAACCCTGTTGGAGCGGGCCTCGCCCCGGTTCTCCAGGCCGTCCTCGGCGAAATTCCAGATGCCGGTCGGCTTCGGCTCCTTCGCCTCGCGCGAGCCGCCCGGGAGGGGAATCTCCGCCTGCGTGGGCGCGCGGCCGATGCGGGTCCTCTCCTCGGGCAGCCCACCAGCGCCCCCCGGGGACCCGGCCTCCACCGGAAAGCGGCCGATGCGCGTCTTCTCCTCGCGAGCCCCACCGGCACCGGCACCCGGCCGATCCCCTTGGGCCGGAATGCCCCCCTCGGGAGAACGGCCCGGAGACGGACCGACGAAGGGCCCGGCACCACCCTTGATGTTTCCGGCGTGGCTCATCCCCTGGATTGTCGTCCGGGCAGCGGACAAGTTGCCAGGGGCCCCCCTGATTACTCCGTCTCCCGCTCCACCTTCACCGGAGAGGTCATCCCGTTGGCGTCCAGGGTGACGCTGAAGACGGACACCTGGCCATCCCCATCCAGGTCCCCTCGCGCGTAGCAGGTGACCTCCGCCTCCCCCAGGGGTGTCTCCTGCACCACCACCTGGTACTGGTAGTGGACGTGCTCGCCGGGGTTGAAGCCGATCCGCTTCAGGTTCTCGTCCGGCTCGAAGTGCTGGGCCTCGCCGCCGCGCGGCACCTCCCGGGGCACGGGCCCTCCCGCCAGGAAGACGCCGTGCTCGTCCCGGAAGGACTGCACATCCCCACAGAGGCGGAGCACGTTGACGCGCGCCTCGTTGGCGAGGCTCGGGTCCCCCACGCCCCCACCCCGGAGGAAGAAGAAGGAGGCGCCCCCCGCCACCGCCAGGAGGCACAGCACCACCGCCACCAGCCCCCGCTTCTTCCGGGGTGCCCGGCTCGGCTCTTCGGGAACGGAGTTGTCCACGATGAACCCTCCCTACCGGGCCCCTGCCCAGTCACGCGGGTTGCGGAGCACCTCCACCAGCCGCGCCTCCTCGGAGCCGGGCGCCGGGTGGTGGTCGTAGCGCCAGCGCACCTGCGGGGGCAGCGACATGAGGATGGACTCGGTGCGCCCCTTCGTCTCCAGGCCGAAGGTGGTGCCCCGGTCCCACACGAGGTTGAACTCCACGTAGCGCCCGCGCCGCACCTCCTGCCAGAAGCGCTGCGCTTCCGTGAAGGGCATCTCCTTGCGCCGCTCGGCGATGGGCAGGTACGCGGGGAGGAAGGCCCGGCCGGCGTCACGCACCAGGGCGAACTCGCGCTCCAGATCCCCGCCGAGGTTCTCGAAGAAGATGCCGCCCACGCCCCGCGACTCCTCGCGGTGGCGCAGGTGGAAGTACTTGTCGCACGTCTCCTTGAAGCGCGGGTAGTACGCCGGGTCGTGCCGGTCGCACGCCTCCTTGTGCACGCGGTGGAAGTGCGCCGCGTCCTCCTCATAGAGGTAGTACGGCGTCAGGTCCGCCCCGCCGCCGAACCACGCCTTCCCCCCCTGGTGGATGAAGCGGTAGTTGGCGTGCACGGTGGGCACATGCGGGTTGCGCGGGTGGAGCACCAGCGAGATGCCTCCGGCCCAGAAGGTGCGGCCCTCGCCCTGCAGCTTCCTGGCGAAGGCCTCCTCCAGCTCGCCGAACACCACCGAGGTGCTCACCCCACCCTTCTCCAGCACCGCCCCGTCCTCCAGCACGCGGCTGCGCCCGCCTCCCCCGCCCGGCCGCTGCCAGGGGTCCTCGCGGAACCGGGCCTTCCCATCGAGCTGCTCCAGCGCGCCGCAGATGTCGTCCTGCAGCCCGTGGATGAACTCCACCATCCGCTCCTTCAACTGCTCCACGTCCACCGTCATGGGTTCTCCTGGGTCGCCACGGGCGCCTCGAACTGCATGTTGGGCACCGCGGGCGCGGTATTACCCGCCGCGTCGAAGACCTCCAACTTCGCGCGATAGCTCTTCCCATCCTCCAGGGCGAAGGCCCCGCCGCAGGCCTGGTGTCCCACCAGGGCCACGCCAGCGTGCAACGGGGTGAAGTAGTGCTGGGGCGCCATGTCCTGGCCGCGGCGCCAGAGCGTCACCACCACATAGGCGGGACTGTCCTCGCGCAGGGACATGCGCAGCTTGACGAAGCGCTCCGTGCCCTCGCGGGTGCGGCGGAAGAGGCCCTCGCTGACGGCGGGGCGCTCGAGCCAGCGCGGGCGCGCCACGTCATGGCCCCGGCCGCTGTGCCACTCGGGCAGCGTGGAGCCGCCCCCGTTGAGCACCTTCGCACCGGGCAGCACGTCATCCAGGCGCATCGTGTAGACGCGGCCCGGCTTGAGCGGACCCGAGGGCCGCAGCACGACGGTGGAGCGCCCCAGGGAGCTGGTCCAGCCGCGCTGGATGCGCAGCTCCACCTCGTGGCCGTCCGTCTGCAGCCGCAGCACGCGGCCCGGCAGTTCGGCCACCCGGGAGCTGAAGGCCCCGAGGCCCTCCAGCAGGAAGCGGGTATTGGTGGGGACGACCGCGCCGGGCATGGGGAACACCTGCACGCCATCCGACGGACAGTCGGCATGTGCGGCCGGGGCGGACAGCATCAGGACGAGGAGCAGGACGGCGGAGCGCACGAGACCCCCGAGTCTGCGCTGACCCGGCGCCGGAGGCCAGCATCCCGACGAGGCTCCGGACGACTCCGTCCGCCAGGACACCCGGGCCATGACGCAACCCGCCGTGTGAAGAGGAGGGCCTCAGTGCCGGCCCTCCTCAGAGAGGACGATGGGGCCGAAGCGCTCCTCGTGCTTGGAGACGCCCTCCTGGATGACGGCCAGCAGGCGCTTGAGGTGCTTGGGGTTGAGGATGACGCGCGAGCGCACCTTGGCGCGGGGCTGGTGCGGCTGGACGTAGATGAAGTCCAGGGTGAACTCCGTCTCCGTGTGGTTGAGGAGGGCCATGTTCACGTACTGACCATTGGCCACATCGTCATCGATTTGAATCTGCAAGGAGACATCGGGGGGCTTGGGCGTATCCGACATGGGAGGGGGCATACCGCCAGAAGCGCGCGGTGACTAGACTGAGTCATGGTGCGAGCACAGCGGATGGACCCGGAGAAAACGGCGCCGTTCGAGCTGGGTCGGGGAGAAGATGCCTGCCTGCTGCTGCACGGCTTCACGGGGAGCCCCTGGGACGTGCGCCCGCTGGGCGAGGCCCTGGCGGCACGAGGCCTGTACGTGCGGGCCCCTCAGCTCCCGGGCCATGGCTCCACCCCCGAGGCCCTGCTGAGCGTGAACCATCGGGACTGGGAGCGGGCAGCGGCCCAGGCGCTGCTGGGCCTGCGCGGCTTCCGGCGCATCTTCGTCGCGGGTTTGTCCATGGGAGCGCTGCTGTCCCTGCGGCTCGCGGCGGACTTCCCGGAGCGGGTGCACGGGCTGGCGCTCGTCGCTCCGGCGTTGCACTTCAAGGGCCCGCACATGTGGCTGCTCAAGCGGCTGCGGCGCCACGGGCTGCTGGAGCGGGTGAAGCCGTGGGTCTACAAGACGGGCACGGACGTCTCGGACCCGGCGGTGCTGGCCGAGGCGCCCATCCTCCCCGCCTTCCCCTCGGCGCGGCTGCAGGACCTGTGGGAGCTGCAGGACGTGGCGATGCGCGTCCTGTCCCGCGTGCGCTGCCCCGCGCTGGTGGCGGTGGCCGAGCAGGACCACGTGGTGGACCCCGCGTGCGGCCCGGTGCTGGTGCGCGGCCTCACCGCCTCGCCCCAGGTGCGCTTCATCTCGCTGCGGGCCGGCTTCCACATCATCCCCCGGGACAAGGGCGGACCGCTGCTCGCCTCGGAGGTGGGAAGCTTCTTCGACCGGCACCGGGGAGCGGACACCGCGCCCGAGAGCCAGGAGCCTTCCGCTCCGGCGTGCTCCGGCTGAAGGCATCCCAGTCCGCCCGAGACAAGGAGGGGACGCATCCCCGCCTGCCCACCGTGCCCATCTCCCCTCGCCCTCCGGGAGAGGGACGGGGTGAGGGTATCGGGCATCCCGGGTTGAATCCTCATACGGAACGTGCGCCCACCTCGCGCATCCGTTAGGGACTCCTTCCGCATGCCCCCCGCCCAGCCCGTGGTCGAAATCCTCGACGTCTCCAAGTCCTACGCCGAGGGCGATGCCGTCCGCGAGGTGCTCTCCAACGTGCGCCTCACGCTGCACGCCGGCGAGTTCGTCGTGCTGCTCGGCCGCAGCGGCTCGGGTAAATCCACGCTTCTCAACCTCATCAGCGGCATCGATCTGCCTTCACAGGGCACGGTGCGCGTCGATGGCCGCGAGCTCGTCACCCTGAGCGAGCACGAGCGCACCCTGCTGCGCCGCGAGCGCATCGGCTTCATCTTCCAGGCCTTCAACCTGCTGCCCACCCTCACGGTGGAGGAGAACATCCTCCTGCCGCTGGAGCTCACCGGGCGCGAGGGCCCCGAGTCCCGCGACCGCGTGCGCGAGCTGCTCGACACCGTGGGGCTCGGCAACCGGGCCGCGAGCTTCCCCGACAGACTCTCCGGCGGCGAGCAGCAGCGCGTGGCCGTGGCCCGTGCGCTCGCCCATACCCCGCCCCTGCTCCTGGCCGACGAGCCCACCGGCAACCTCGACGAGCAGACGGGACGCAAGGTGTTGGACCTGCTCGTGGGCCTCACCCGCCGCGAGAAGGCCTGCGCGCTCATCGTCACCCACGACCCGGGCCTCGTCTCGCGCGCGGACCGGGTGCTGTCGCTGGAAACGGGCCGGCTCGTCGAGCGCGAGGCCCGCGCGTGAAACAGCGCCTCCTGATCCGCTCCAGCCTGCGCCACCTGGGCAGCCACCCGTGGCTCACCGCCCTGTCCCTGCTGGGCATCGCGCTCGGCGTGGCGGTGGTGGTGTCCATCGACCTCGCCAACGCGAGCGCCATGCGCGCCTTCGAGCGCTCCACGGACACGGTGGCGGGCCGCGCCACCCACCAGCTCGTCGGTGGGCCCGCGGGGCTGCCCGAGTCCGTGTACCGCGACCTGCGCCTCCAGCCCGGCGCGCCCGTCTCCGCCCCCGTCGTCGAGGGCCACGTGCGCGCGAGGAGCGGCGATCACCGTACCCTCACCGTCCTGGGGGTGGACCCCTTCGCCGAGGCCCCCTTCCGCTCCTTCGTCCCCCGGGGCGGCGGCAAGGTGGACCTGGGCACCTTCCTCACCGAGCCCGGAGCCGCCCTCCTGACGCAGCGCACGGCGCAGGCGCTGAACGTGAAGGCCGGAGACCCGCTCGTGGTGGGCATGGAGGGCGTGACGAAGCGGCTGCGCGTGGTGGCGTTGCTCCAGCCCCCCAACGAGGGCAGTGCCCAGGCGATGGAGGGCCTGGTGCTCACCGACCTCTCCACGGCGCAGGAGGTGCTCGGCCAGGTGGGGCGCCTCTCGCGCATCGACCTGAAGCTGCCCGGCGGCGAGGCCGGTGAGGCCCGGCTGGCGAGCCTGCGCCCGCTGCTGCCCGAGGGCGCGGAGGTGGTGCGGCCCCAGGCACGCGGCAACGCGGTGGAGCAGATGACGCGGGCGTTCCGCACCAACCTCACCGCGCTGTCGCTGCTGGCGCTCGTGGTGGGGACGTTCCTCATCTACAACACGATGACCTTCTCGGTGGTGCAGCGGCGCGAGCAGCTCGGACGGCTGCGCGCGGTGGGCATCACCCGGCGCGAGCTCTTCGCCCTGGTGCTCGGCGAGGCGGCGGTGCTGGGCGTGGTGGGCACGGTGGCGGGACTGCTGCTGGGCATCGTGCTCGGGCGCGGGTTGATGGAGCTCGTCACCCGGACGCTCAATGACCTGTACCTCGTGGTGAGCGTGCGGAGCCTCTCGCTGGAGTCCTTCACGCTGATGAAGGGCGTGCTGCTGGGCCTGGGCGCGACGCTGGCCGCCGCGATGCTGCCCGCGTGGGAGGCCGCGCGCTCGGCGCCCGCGGTGACGCTGCGCCGCTCCAGCCTGGAGGACGTGTCGCGCAACCGGGCCCCCAAGCTCGCGCTGCTGGGGCTGGCCGTCCTCGCGCTGGGCGTGGGGCTGCTGGCCCTGCCCACGCCCGAGCTGCTGCCGGCCTACGCGGGCCTCTTCTCGGTGTTGCTCGGTGCGTCGCTGCTGGTGCCCTGGTTGACGGCGAAGCTGGCGGGCCTCGCGGCGGGTCCCCTGGGGCGGCCCTTCGGCCTGCTCGGGCGCATGGCGGCCCGAGGCGTGACGGCGAACCTCAGCCGCACCGCCGTGGCCCTGGCGGCGCTGATGGTGGCGGTGGCCACCACGGTGGGCGTGGGCCTCATGGTGACGAGCTTCCGCGGCACGGTGGCGGACTGGCTGGAGTCCTCGCTGGAGGCGGACATCTACGTCTCCCCGCCCTCGCTCGTCACCCGGCGGGGCGGAGCCACCTTCGCGCCGGGGCTCGCCGAGCAGGTGCGCACCACGCCCGGAGTGGCCAGCAGCAGCACCCTCCGCACGGTGCAGGTACGCGTGGACGGCGTGCCCACGGACGTGCGCGCGGTGGACTTCGGCAACACCCCGGTGCGCCCCTACCGCTTCAAGCAGGGGAACGCGGAGCGCGTGTGGAAGGAGCTGGAGGCGCCGGATGCCGTCCTCGTCTCCGAGCCCTTCGCCTTCCACCGCCGCCTGGGCGTGGGCGGCACGGTGGAGCTGGCCACGGACAAGGGCCCGCGCCGCTTCCGCGTGGTGGGCGTGTACTTCGACTATGGCTCGGACACGGGCACGGTGCTGATGCAGCGGAGCACGTACCTGCACCACTTCGACGATGCGCGCGTGAGTGGCGTGGCCCTCTACGCCGAGCCCGGGCAGGACGTGGACGCGCTCATGGCCCGGGTGCGCGAGCGCGCCGGCACCGTGCAGGCGCTCGGCATCCAGTCCAACCGCGCGCTGCGCCAGCTCTCCCTGGAGGTGTTCGACCGCACCTTCACCATCACCCACGTGCTGCGGCTGCTCGCGGTGGGCGTGGCCTTCATCGGCGTGCTGAGCGCGCTCATGGCGCTGCAACTGGAGCGGGCGCGCGAGCTGGCCGTGCTGCGCGCCACCGGCCTCACGCCGCGCCAGCTCTGGGGCCTCGTGTCCCTCCAGACGGGGCTGCTCGGCCTGCTCGCGGGGCTCTTCTCGCTGCCGCTCGGCGTGGCGCTCGCGTACGTGCTCGTCCACGTCATCAACCAGCGCTCCTTCGGGTGGACGCTGCAACTGCTCGTCTCCGGGGACGTGCTCACCCAGGCGATGGTGCTGGCGCTGTCGGCGGCGGCGCTCGCGGGCCTGTACCCGTCCTGGAAGATGTCGCGCGCCAACCCCGCGCTGGCGCTGAGGGAGGAGTGAGACGATGCGCGGACGCGGACTCGTCATCGGCGTGACGGTGGTACTGGTGGGGCTCGCGGCGGGCGCGGCCTATGTCACGCGGGACACGTCGCCGCCCCTGGAGAACGCCCCGGCGCTGAAGGTGTCGGAAGCGCTCGGCGGCGGGGCCCGCAGCGCGGAGGGCTACGCGCGGGCCCTCGAGCCCCGGGAGTTCCACTTCCCCGAGGACCACGGCCCCCACGCCGGCTTCCGCACCGAGTGGTGGTACTGGACGGGCAACCTCTCCACGGCGGACGGGCACGACTTCGGCTACCAGTTCACGCTCTTCCGCAGCGCCCTGGCCCCCGGGGACGGGGAGCGCGCGTCCGCGTGGGGCACGCGGCACCTCTACATGGGGCACCTGGCGCTCGCGGACATCGGCGGCGGGCGCTTCCACGCCACCGAGCGCTTCAGCCGCGAGGCGCTGGGCCTGTCGGGCGCGCGGGCCGAGCCCTTCCGCGTCTGGCTGGAGGACTGGAGCGCGGAGGCCACCGGGGACGGCGCCCTGCCGCTGCGGCTCACCGCCCGGGGCGAGGACGTGTCGCTGTCGCTGGTGCTCGAGGCCGGCAAGCCGCCGGTGCTCCAGGGAGACCGGGGCCTCAGCCAGAAGGGGCCCGAGCAGGGCAACGCCTCCTATTACTACTCGCTCACCCGCATGCCCACGCGCGGGCAGGTGACGGTGGACGGCCGCGCGTACGAGGTGACGGGCCAGAGCTGGATGGACCGCGAGTGGAGCACCAGCGCGCTCAGCGCGGAGCAGGTCGGCTGGGACTGGTTCTCCCTCCAGCTCTCGGATGGGAGCGAGCTCATGTACTACCAGTTGCGCCGTCACGACGGCACGGCGGACACGTTCAGCGCGGGCACGCTCGTCCCCGCCCAGGGAGCGCCGGTGCGCCTGTCGCGCGAGGACGTGCGGCTGGAAGTGGCGGACACCTGGAAGAGCCCGCGCGGCGGCACGGTGTACCCGGCCCGCTGGAAGCTCGCGGTGCCCTCGCAAGGTCTGTCACTGGACATCACCCCTGCCCTCGCGGACCAGGAACTGCCGGTGAGTGTGCGCTACTGGGAGGGCTCGGTGCGCTTCTCGGGCGCGCACGCTGGCCAACCGGTCCAGGGCCGTGGCTACGTGGAGCTGACGGGCTACGGCGACACTCCCCTGCGAGGACGCTGAGGGAGCGCCGGAGGTGTCGCATCGCGCCCGTCGGGGGGCCGCAACATGCCGCTGCCACGCGAGTGGAGCTTCGGGACGCACCGGGCCTGGTTCGAAGCCCCGGACGTGCTGTGGATGAAGATTCGCGGCGAGACGTCCCTCGAGGACGCCGTCGCCATTCTCGAGGCCTCTACCGCGAGGTGGGCCGCCAGCGGCGCTTCTTCCTGGTGACGGACCTCTCGGAGGCCACCTCCATCGACCTGAAGGCCCGGGACCACGTCTCCTGGAACTTCCAGACGGAGTGGTTCCACGGCGCCATCTACATCGGCGCGGGGCTGATGCAGCGGGCCGTAGCCACCAGCATGAGTTTCTTCCATTCGCTGATGGGCCAGGCGACGCGGCCCCAGCATTTCGTTTCGACAGAGAACGAAGCGCGCGCGCTCATCGACGAGGAACGCTCCCTGATGGACAGATGACGCGGTTCCTCGCGTGGCACCGCTCGCCCTTGCCCCCCTGACGGGTAGGATGCCGCGCAACCGTCATCGGGGGATACATGACCATCCACCGCGAGTGGAAGTTCGGAACGCATACCGCCCATTTCGAGCAGCCTGACATCCTCTGGGTGAGGATCCACGGAGAGACCACCCTGCAGGACGCCATCTCCTTGTCGGAGCTCTACTCGGAGCTGGGGAGCAAGAATCCCTTCTTCGTGGTGACGGACCTCACGGACGCCACCTCCGTCGAGACGGAGGCCCGCGAGCACGTCTCCAAGAACATCAACCCCTCCTGGTTCCTCGGCTCCGTCTACATCGGAGCGGGCTTCGTGCAGAAGGCCGTGGCCAAGAGCCTGGCCTTCGTGCACGCCATGACGGGCAAGCTCACCTTCGACATGCACTTCGTCGCCACCGAGCAGGAAGCCCGCGAGCTCATCGCCCGCGAGCGGGCCCAGCGCAGCACGCGCGTGGCTTAAATCATCGCCATCTGCTCGGCGGGCTCGTCACGCGCCTCCAGCGGGCGCGTGTTGTAGGCGAGCGCTTCCTCCAGGCGCGCGGGCTTCTCGGCCCGCGGAGACGTCATCAACCGGATGAAGGCCTCGTGGTCCAACCGCAGCCGCGGGTTGGTGCGGCGCTCGTGGCTGATGGTGCTGAACGTCCGCCCGCCATAATCGTGCGCGGGGAAGACGAGCGTGTCGCCGGGCAGGGACAGCAGCCGCTGGAGGCTGAGGTACTCGGCCTCGGCATCGCCCGTGGGCAGGTCCGTCCGGCCCGTGGCGCCGATGAGCAGCGTGTCCCCGGTGAAGACCCGGTCCTCCATCACCAGCACCATCGCGTCCGCGGTGTGCCCGGGACTGGCCCAGACGGTGAGGCTCACATCCCCCACCGTGAGCACCTCGCCGTCATGCAGCAGCCGCTGCACGGAGCCCTCGGGAGCGCCCGCGTGCACCGCGCCCGTCATCCGGGCCAGATCCCGGCCTCCGGACAGATGGTCCGCGTGCGTATGGGTGTCCACCACCATCACCAGCCGGAGCCGGTCCTTCGCCAGCCGCTGCATGTAGCCGGGCACCAGCTCCAGCACCGGGTCCACGATGAGCGCCTGACGCGTTCGCGGGCTGACGATGAGGTACGTGCGGCAGCTCGCCCCGCCGTTCAGCTCCTCGAAGATGAAGCCCTTCATCCACTCCCTCCCTCACCCGGGTGCACCGCCGCCACCGGGACGCTCGCAAGGTAGGCACTGCCCGCCCACCGCACGCCCCGGCGAAGCCCCGAAGGCCCCCGGACGCCACGCAGTGGACGGTCCGGCGGAGGACAGGACGGGGGCTACAACCCGCTACGAAGAGGGAGCAGGTTGTCGTCCGGAGGGCGAGCAGGCGGCCTGGCCCCGGCTCGCGCGCAGGCTGACCCGGGCCGCCTCCACCCCCAGCTTGAGAGCGCACACGCGCCGCGGGAATGAACCCGCGGGCGGCACCACATGGGAGCGACACCATGGCTTTCGCCAAGAAGGCACTCGGCGCTTTGATTCTCTCGAAGTTCTTCCAGCGGCCCCGCAGCCCCTGGTACCGGCGCA
Source organism: Archangium gephyra (assembly GCF_049060025.1). Lineage (GTDB taxonomy): Bacteria > Myxococcota > Myxococcia > Myxococcales > Myxococcaceae > Archangium > Archangium gephyra_A. The sequence continues at coordinate 7,995,940 of NZ_JBMEQQ010000002.1, read as the reverse complement.
ACACCATGGCCCGGCGCCCCGGCGCCAGCTTCCTCCTGGGCCTCACGCCGCTGGGCCGCTTCAGCGCGGGAGGCCTCGCGCTCCTCGCCGCGCGCCGCTTCATGGCCCGCCGGCAGATTCCCGCCTGACGAAGCCCTCCCCCGCCCTCTCTCGCAGGAGAGAGGGCGTGGGGCTCAGCGGGCGACGGGGGCGGCCATGGCCAGGTGCGCGTGGAGCGTATCGGTGAGCACGTAGAGGAACTGCGCGTCGCCGAAGGACAGGCCATCCCCGTCCACCAGTTGCTGCTCCTGCTCACCCAGGGCGATGGCGTTGACGAAGGTGCCGTTCATCGAGCCCGCGTCGCGCACGTAACAGCTCCGGTCCGCCGCGCTCCAGCGCACGAGCGCGTGGAACTTGGAGACGGACGGGTCGTGGATGACCAACGAACTCGTCTCCAGCCGGCCCACGGCGAACACCTCGTCATCCGTCTTCGGCTTGAGGAAGAGGACCTGCAGGTGCTCGAAGCCCTGCAGCATCGCCATCAGCCGGTCCGCCAGGCGCGAGCGGTGGGCCATGAACACCGTGCGCGCCCCGCCCATCTGCTGGGCCACCCGCTGGAAGACGGGGGCGGGAGGCTGTTGGATGAGCGCCACCGGGCCGTGCTCGGACTGGAAGGTCCTCACATCCACCTGGGGCAGCGCCCGTAATTCCTTCACCGAAGGCATGGCGCGCAGGCTAGGCGGCCACGCCGCGCGTGCCAAGGGCCCTGGCTCGGGTATGTTGCGCCCGCACACCACCCAGGCAGCCTCAGGAGGCTTCATCCATGGCGAAGGCGAAGTACGTGCTGGCAGTGGACCAGGGCACCACCGGGACGCACGTCTCCATCCTCGACGACAAGCTCCGGGTGGTGGGGAGCTCTACCGGGAGTTCACCCAGTACTTCCCCAAGCCCTCCTGGGTGGAGCACGACCTGGAGGAGATCTGGTCCAGCGTCGAACACTGCGTCCGCCGGGCGCTGAAGGACGCGGAGCCTCGAGGGCAAGGACATCGCCGCGGTGGGCATCACCAACCAGCGCGAGACGGCCGGCCTGTGGATGCGCGAGAGCGGCAAGCCCCTGAGCCACGCGATTGTCTGGCAGGACCGGCGCACCTCGGAGCACTGCGCGAGGCTGCGCGAGCAGGGCGAGGAGGCCCGGGTGCGGCAGACGACGGGCCTGGTGTTGGACCCGTACTTCTCCGGCACGAAGCTGTCCTGGATGCTGGAGCACGTGAAGGGGGCCCGGAAGCGCGCCGAGAAGGGCGATGTGTGCTTCGGCACGGTGGACACGTGGCTCGTCTACAAGATGACGGGAGGCCAGGCGCACGTCACGGACGTGTCCAACGCCAGCCGCACGCTGCTGATGAACGTGACGCTGCTGAAGTGGGACGAGGGCATGCGCACCCTCTTCGGCGCACCGGCGGCCTGCCTGCCGGAGATTCGCGGCTCGGCGGAGAGCTACGGCACCACCCGGGGCATGAAGAGCCTGCCGGACGGCATCCCCATCAGCGGCATGGCGGGAGACCAGCAGGCGGCGCTCTTCGGGCAGGCGTGCTTCAGCCCGGGCGAGTCCAAGTGCACCTACGGCACGGGGGCCTTCCTGCTGATGAACACGGGCGAGACGCCGGTGTACTCGAAGGCGGGGCTGCTCACCACGGTGGCGTGGAAGGTGGATGGCAAGACGGCGTACGCGCTGGAGGGCAGCTCCTTCATCGCCGGGGCCGCGGTGCAGTGGCTGCGCGACGGGCTGAAGGTCATCAAGAAGTCGGGGGACGTGGAGCCGCTGGCGGCCAGCGTGAAGGAGAGCGGGGACGTGGTGTTCGTCCCGGCGCTGGCGGGCCTGGGAGCGCCGCACTGGCGTCCGGAGGCACGTGGCCTCTTCGCGGGCATCGATCGCTCCACCACGGTGGCGCACCTGGCGCGCGCGGCGCTCGAGGGCGTGGCCATGCAGATTCACGACCTGGCCGAGGCCATGCGGCGCGACAGCGGGCGGGAGATTCCGTCCTTCAAGGTGGACGGAGGCGCGTCGGCCAACAACCTGATGATGCAGTTCCAGGCGGACGTGCTGGGCACCGAGGTGGTGCGGCCGCAGAACCTGCAGACCACGAGCCTGGGGGCGGCCTTCCTGGCGGGCCTGGGAGCGGGTGTGTGGAGCAACACGGACGCCATCCGCAAGGCCTGGAAGGTGGGCAAGGTCTTCAAGCCGAAGATGAAGGCCGAGGTGCGTGAGAAGTATCTGACCAAGTGGCGGCGCGCGGTGGAGCGCGCCTGAGACAGCGGCCCCCGGTTCGAGATAGAGGACACCTCCGATGGCCTACGACCGCACGCAGTTGACCCCCGAGGCGCTGAAGCAGTTCCTCACCGAGCACTCCGAGTGGAAGCACGAGGGCGGGATGATCCGCCGCACGTACGAGGCGCCGAGCTTCCTGGCGGGCATCGAGTTCGTGAGCCGGGTGGCGAAGGCGGCCGAGGCCGCGGACCACCACCCGGACATCGACATCCGCTGGCGGAAGGTGACGCTGGCGCTGGTGACGCATGACGCGGGCGGACTGACGTGGCGTGACACGAAGCTGGCGGCCGAGGCGGACACGCTGTTCGCCCAGGTGGTGAAGCAGGGCTGATGCGGGCAGCACTCTTCGTGGCAGGGGTGCTGCTGGCGGCACGGGTGGCACGGGCGCAGGACGAGGTGCCCGAGGCCACCCGGCCGGAGCGGCTGTATCTCAACTCGGGCGTGCTGATGGGCTCGTCGCGGGTGGTGGGACTGGGCGGGGCCTACGTGGGCATCGCCGAGGGCGTGGCCGGCTTCACCCACAACCAGGCGGCGCTGGCGCACCGCTCGCCGAGGCTGGACCGGGACTGGGACGTGGGCGTCACGCTGTCCTGGATGAACCTGCCGTTGGCCAAGGCGAAGGGCAAGGACCTGGACAACGACGGCCTGGCCGACGACGCGCCGGAGACGTTGCAGCTCCAGGGCGCGGTGATGATGCAGTACCGCAACTTCGGCCTGGGCTTCTCGCTGCGCAACTACCAGGTGGCCTACTGCAACACGGTGCACTGCGACCCGAGCGATCGCATCCGCGTGTCCCTGGTGCAGTCGTCACTGGCGGGAGCGGTGGCGCTGGGGCGGGACGACTTCATCCTCGGCTTCGGCATCTACAGCGCGCAGGCGGTCTTCAGCCACAGGCCGGAGGGTGACTGGCGCTACGGAGACACGGGGCTGGCGCTGGACATGCTGTACCGCCCCCACGGGCGCGCCTACCGGGTGGGCGTGTCGGTGAGACCGGAGGTGGTGGGCGCATGGAGGCGGGGGGAGGGACAGGTGCCCTTCCTGGCGGGACGGCAGCTCTACTCGGCGGTGGTGTCGCCGGCGGTGATGTCCCTGGGGGCGAGCTGGCGGCTGGGCAAAGGCTCCGAGCGCTACAACCAGCTCTCGCCCGCGGCGCGCCGGCAGATGCTGGAGGGAGACCACTTCGCGGAAGTACCGGCCGAGGAAGGGGCGGAGGGGCCCGCGGGCCGGTGGCTCATCAGCGCACAGGCGGACTTCATCTCGCCGGTGGAGAACGCGGTGCCGGTGCGTTCCTTCACGTCCCTGACGGCGCCGGAGAAGGTGGGCGTGACGGGCATGCTCCAACCCCGGGTCGGAGTGGAGCACGAGACCTGGCCGGGACGTCTTCGCACTCGACTGGGAGCGTTCATCGAACCCTCGCCCTTCACGAACCACCTGCCGAGAGCACACCTGACAGGAGGCTTCGAGCTCTTCCTGTTCCGGTATCTGGACGACTGGGCGCTCACCGCATCGTTCGACGTCTCCAGACGCTACTCCGACTTCGGCATTTCCGTGGGGCTGTGGAGGTGAATTCCCCTCCCCCGGGAGAGGGACGGGGTGAGGGTGCCGGCCACCCCGTGTGGAAGACGGGAATCCTCACGCTCCTGGCGCTGATCGGCTTCGCGGCCAATTCCCTCCTGTGCCGCGCTGCCCTGGAGAACGGAGCCTGGCGAATCGACGCGGCGAGCTTCACGAGCATCCGCCTCGCCTCAGGAGCCGGAGTCCTGTGGCTGCTGCTGCGGATGCGCGAAAACACGAGCGGAGCACGACAAGGCGCCTGGGGCTCGGCGTTGGCCCTGTTCGCCTACGCGGCGGGCTTCTCACTCGCGTACGTGCGAATCCCGGCGGGAGTGGGCGCGCTCATCCTCTTCGGCTGCGTGCAGGCGACGATGCTGGGGGTGGGCCTCTTCCGGGGCGAGCGTCCGCGGGCACTCGAGTGGCTGGGGCTGGCGATGGCGCTCGGAGGGCTCCTCGTGCTGCGCCTGCCGGGAGCCACGGCGCCGGACGCACTCGGAGCCACGTTGATGGCGGGGGCGGGAGTGGCGTGGGGCGTGTACTCGCTGCGAGGGCGAGGCACCGCGGACCCGCTGGCGGCGACGGCGGACAACTTCCTGCGAAGCGTGCCCATGACGCTGGGGCTCTCCCTGCTGGCCCCCGTGGCCCTGGGAGAACCGAGAGCCACGGTGGAGGGCGTGGGGCTCGCGGTGGCGTCGGGGGCGCTGGCGTCGGGGGTGGGCTACAGCCTGTGGTACGCGGCGCTGCCCCACCTGACGGCGATGCGGGCGGCGGTGGTGCAGCTCGCGGTGCCGGTGGTGGCGGCGCTGGGCGGAGTCCTGCTGCTCGGCGAGACGCTGACGGCGCGGCTGGTGGGGGCGGGCTCGGCGCTGTTGTGTGGCGTGTTCCTCGCGCTGCTCGCGCGCCAGCGAAAGGCCCCCGCGCCCTCGCGGTAGGAGCGTCACCCCGGGACTCAGCCGCGGCGGATCGTGCGCCGCCTGGCCGCCTGCCGCACGCCGGGCAGGGGCCGGGGCGGAGAGTCCAGGTGCGCGGCGCGGGGCGTTCTCGCCGCGGGAGCATCCAACTCGCTCCCGTCCTCGGGAAGCGGGCGATCCTCCTCGCGCCGCTGCGCTGGCGCGCCGAGCAGGCGGGAGTCCGGCTGCCAGTCGAAGAGCAGGATGGAGATCAGCACCATCATCACCACCGTGCGCCGGAATGAGGGCGAGTCCTGTAGCAAGGTCTGCATCCGTGGTTCCACCCCGTGGAAACAGCCCGGCCCGCGTTTTCATGCGGCCCCGCCCTCATTTTCAGCCCGCTGTGTCAGGGGGTCGCGCAGCTGATGGTATCGAGCATCGTCACGTTCGCATTGCCCGTCACACTCCAGTTGCCCACGCCGCCGGTGCCGTTGATGAAGGAATAGGCCGTCGAGCGGGTGCTGGAGGTGTAGCTCTGCGCATGGGCGTAGTTGTTGTCCTGGCAGAAGCGGCGGGCGGTGTCCGCCGCGCTGGAACCCGTCGCGGGATAGAGGGTCCCCACGTAGTAGCCGTTGACCATCGGGCTCGCGAAGGTGACGCGGGTGCCGAAGCAGGTAATCGAATCGAGCATCGTGACGTTCGCATTGCCCGTCACGCTCCAGTTGCCCACGCCGCCCGTGCCATTGATGAAGGAATAGGCCGTCGAGCGGATGCTGCTGGTGTAACTCTGCGCGCCCGAGTGACCTCGGTCCTGGCAGAAGCGCCGGGCGGTGTCCGCCGCGCTGGAGCCCGTCGCGGGGTAGAGGGTGCCCACCTCATACCCGTTCACCGCCGGGTTCGGATAATAGGTGGTGGCCGCGTCACCACAGGTAATCGAGTCGAGCATCGTGACGTTCGCATTGCCCGTCACACTCCAGTTGCCCACGCCGCCCGTGCCGTTGATGAAGGAATAGGCCGTCGAACGGATGCTGGAGGTGTAGCTCTGCGCGTAGGCGTAGTTGTTGTCCTGGCAGAAGCGGCGGGCGGTGTCCGCCGCGCTGGAACCCGTCGCGGGATGGATGGTCCCCACGTAGTAGCCGTTGACCATCGGGCTCGAAAAGGTGACGGACGCCGCATGGGCCGGCATCGAAAAGCCAACCGTCGCGAACAAGAACGCCAGACCCGCGGAAAGACTCACACCCTGCTTGTTCATTCCACTCCTCCACAAAACCGAGAGGGTGGGAATGTATAGAATTCGAGAAAGAACCGTAAGCAGATAGACAGGGGCACTTCAACGATACGGGTTCAACCCGGGGTCCGTGGCACCCTCACCCCGTCCCTCTCCCGGGGGGCGAGGGGAGATGGGCGCAGTGTGATTCTTGGGGTCAGCGGGCCTGCTTCAGGAAGGACGCCAGCTTCTCGTAGGCCACCGCCAGCGCGGGAATCGGTGCGCTCTCGTTCGCCTGGTGGGCCTGCGCCGTCTCGCCCGGCCCGAAGTTCACCGCGTCCACCCCGAACTCGGAGAACCGTGCCACGTCCGTCCACGCCTGCTTCGATGCCGCCGGCAGCCCCGTCAGCTTCATGAGCTGCTGGAACAGCGGGTTGTCCGCGCACACCCGGCCGCTCGGCGCCAGGTCCGTGAACTCCACCTCCGCCGCGTCTCCCACCAGCTCCCGCACGTCCTGCTGCGCCCGCTCCACCGTCTTCCCCGGCGCGAAGCGGTAGTTCAGGTTCAGCTCGAACGCCTCCGGTATCACGTTGCGCGCCCGCCCTCCCGAGGCCTTCGTGATGTTCATCACCTCGTAGAAGGCGAACTCGCCGTACATCACCTCGCGCCTCGGCAGCTCCAGCAGCCGCGCCAGCAGCGGCCCCGCCTTGTGGATGGCGTTCTCCCCCTGCCACGGCCTCGCCGAGTGCGCGCTGCGTCCCTTGAACCGCAGCGTCACGTGCAGACTCCCCACGCACCCCACCTGCACCACCCCGTCCGTCGGCTCCATCGCGATGCCGAACTTCACCCGCTTCAGCTCCGGGCGCGTGTCGAACAGTGGCCCCAGCCCGCTCTCCAGGTAGGGGCCCTCCTCCCGCTCGTAGAGCACCACCACCAGGTTCACCGGCAACTCGGCGCGCGGCAGGTCCTCCGCCAGCGCCATCATCACCGCCAGCCCTCCCTTCATGTCCGAGGAGCCCAGACCGAAGATGCGCTCGCCCTCGATTCTCGGCTCCCGGTCGTTCGGGTGCGCGGGCACCGTGTCCAGGTGCCCCACCAGCGCCACCGTGGGCCGTGGGTCCAGGAGACTCCCCAACACCAGCGAGTGCCCCAGCCGGAACACCTCGCGCTGCGGGAAGTGCGCGTGGGCCCAGCGCTCCACGTGGTCGGCGAGCGCCCGTTCCTCCCCGATGGGGCTGGGGATGCGGCACAGGGCCAGGGTGGATTGCGCGAGGCGGGTGGCGAGCTCACTCATGACGTTGCTTTCGAGACCGGCACGAGCCCGTAGAGGGTGGTGACCTCGCGGGAACGCGCCGCATGAAGCGGGTCCGACTTGTCCTTGGCCTTCGAGTGGCGTGCCGGAGCCGACTGCTTCCACTTCACGGCGAGCCCGCACCGCGCCAGCTCCTGGTCGAGCCACCCGGCGTCCCGCAGCCCGAGCAGCACCGCGAGGTCGGAGAGCACCAGCAGCCCCTCGCCCCCCGGGTTGAGGTGCCCGGCCAGTCCTTCCAGGAAGCCGCTCAGGAAACGGTTGTCCTCGTCGAACACCGCGCGATCCACCCGGTTCTTCGGCGGCTCGGGAATCCACGGCGGATTGCTCACGATGAGGTCCGCCTTGCCGGGAGGATAGAGGTCGCCTTCCATGACCTCGAAGCGCTTGGACAGGCCGAGCCGCTCGGCGTTCTCCCGCGCACAGGCCACCGCGCGTGAATCAATATCCGTCGCCGTCACCGAGGCCGCGCCCCGCTGCAGCAGCAGGAACGAGACCACGCCGGTGCCCGTGCCCACGTCGAACACCTTCTTGCCGCGCACGTCGGTGACGGACAGGAGCAGCTCGACGTAGTCGGTGCGCGTGGGCAGGTAGACGCCGTAGTGGGGATGGAGCTTGCCCTGAAGGCCCGGCACCTCCAGGCCCTTGCGCCGCCACTCCGCGGCGCCGAGCATGCCGAGCAGCGTCTTCAGGGAGACCACCGTCTTGTCGGCGTCGGGCTCGCCCCACACCTGGCGGCAGGCCTCGGCGACGTCGGGGGCCCGCTTCAGCTCCAACCGGTAGGAACGGTCGAGCGCCACCACGATGCGCGAGAGCGTCTCGTGCTCCAACTGGCGCGCGCGGCGCTCGGCCCGGAAGGCCTCCAGGGGCGAGCGCGCCCCCCGAGGCTCCGGGAGGCGGCGGCCCATGGCGCCCAGGAGCTGCTTCGCGTTGTGGAAGTCTCCCGTATAGAGGAGGTGCTCGCCCCGCCGGACCCGCTTCAGGGCGGCGTCCGCGGTGAGGCGGTCATCAACAGGGGAGAGCCGCGACGGTGCGGGCTCGCCGCTCTCCGAACGCCAGGTGAATGGGTCCATGCGCGGTGTCTACACCGACACGGCGAAGTCGCGCAGCGCCGCGTTGAGGCTCGTCTTCTTGTCGGTGCTCTCCTTGCGCTGCCCGATGATGAGCGCGCACGGCGTCATGTAGCGCCCGGCCGGGAACTGCTTCTCCTTCATGCCCGGAATCACCACGCTGCGCGCCGGCACCCGGCCCTTGTAGACCTTCTCCTCCGGGCCGGTGACGTCGATGATGGGCGTGGAGGCCGTCAGCACCACGTTGGCGCCCAGCACCGCCTCCTCCTCCACCACCACGCCCTCCACCACGATGCAGCGGCTGCCGATGAAGGCCCGGTCCTCGATGATGACCGGCGAGGCCGTGGGCGGCTCGAGCACCCCGCCCAGTCCCACGCCCCCCGACAGGTGCACGTCGCGGCCCACCTGCGCGCAGCTCCCCACCGTGGCCCACGTGTCCACCATCGTCCCCGCCCCCACCCGCGCCCCGATGTTCACGTAGCCGGGCATCACCACCGCCCCGCGCTCCACGAAGGCCCCGTAGCGCACCGCGCCCGGCGGCACCACCCGCACCCCGGCCGCCTCCAGCCCCTTCTTCAACGGAATCTTGTCGAAGAACTCGAAGGGCCCCACCTCCATCACCTTCATCTCCGAGATGCCGAAGAACAGGAGGATGGCCTCCTTCACCCAGGCATTCACCTTCCAGCCCTCGGGCCCCTTCTCCGCCACCCGCACCTCCCCCGCGTCCAGCAGCGCCAGCGTCTCGCGCACCGCCGCGACGTACTCCGCTTCCTTCAGCTTCGCCCTGTCCGCGAAGGCCGCGGACACCCGCTGCGACAGGTTCTCTGTGGAGGACATGGCCGCTCCTTCAAGCATGAAACGCCACCGGGCGCATCATCCTCATGCGTGCGCGTGCAGCGCCGCTTCCAGCTTCGTGTTCGGGGGCTCCGCCAACGGGTAGGTGGCCGTGACGAGCTCCAGGCGCTTCCGGCCCGCCTCGGGCTCCAGCACCTCGCGCGCCCGCCCCGCCAGGTGCACGCCCTTGCCCGTCACCCGCTCCACCCGCGCCAGGGGCACCGCCCACAGCTTGCGCGAGAAGCGTCGGCGCACGAACAGCACCGTCTCCCCCACGCAGTCCACCCGCCCCAGCACCTTCCCGTCCAGGTCCACCACCTTCATCCAGTGCTGGATGGACTTCCGCTTGAAAGGGGACTCCAACCACGCCACGGCCATGGCCTCACCTCCACTCGCTCAAGGTGAGGCCCGGCCACCGGGGAGCACGGCGCCGGGTGTCGAGCCCCCGGCCGCCTGCCTGAGAGTCATGGGCTCGCTGGAGAGGGCCCGCCCACCACCTTGGAGACCGCCTCGACGATCTGCTGCTCGGTGGGGAAGGCGAACGACTCCTTCTTCACCACGGGGGTTCCATCCACTTCCACGATGAAGCTGCCGGAGGGGCCCACCTTCAACTCCGCGTCCAGGTTCAGCTCCTTCTTCAGCGCGGCCGCCGCACGGGCGGCCCGAGGCCTGTAGCCTCAAGCATTACAGAACGTGATGGTGATGCGGGACGCCATGGCGGGCCTCCTGGGCCTGGGGCGCGAGAGCCGCGCCTCCCTGGGGTGTAGCCATTGAAATAACGGGCCACGAGGAGCGTGCAAGCAGGACACCCGCCCTCCTGTCCGCTCCCCACCGGATGTGATTGACGCCGCGGTGGGCGGGCGGCATGCAGCCGTGCATGGCTCCCCACCGCCCGAACCTCGCCGCCGCCTATGACCCCGAGCACTTCCGCCGCCTCGGGCACCAACTGGTGGACCAGCTCGCCGACCACCTCGCCCGCACCACCCGCCGCGAGGGCCCCGTGCTGCCCTGGGCCCCGCCCGCCACCCACGTCGAGCGTTTCCCCGCGGACTTCCCCGAGGAGCCCACGGGTGACGCCTCCGCCCTGCTCGCCCGCGTCATCGACGGCTCGCACCACCTGCACCACCCGCATTACGTGGGCCATCAGGTGTCCGCGCCCCTGCCGCTGGCCGCCCTGTGCGACCTCGTCTCCTCGCTCCTCAACAACGGCATGGCCGTCTACGAGATGGGGCCCATCTCCACCGCCATGGAGCACAACGTGGTGCGCTGGCTGGCCGGGGTGCTCGGCCTGCCCGAGGGCGCCGGTGGCGTGCTCACCTCGGGCGGCTCCGCCGGCAACCTCACCGCGCTGCTCGCCGCGCGCCAGGCCAAGGCCGGTTACGACGCGTGGAACGGGGGCCCCACCGCCGGGCCTCCCCTCACGGTGCTCGTCCCCGAGTCCACCCACTACTGTGTCGCCCGCTCCGTGCGGATGATGGGCTGGGGCGCCGAGGGCATCACCCCCGTCCCCGTGGACGCCCGCTACCGGCTGCGCCCCGAGGCCCTCGAGGAGACCCTCGCCGCCGCGCGGCGGGCCGGCCGCCGTCCCATCGCCGTGGTGGCCAGCGCCGGCTCCACCGCCACCGGCGCCTTCGACCCGCTCGAGGCCGTGGCCGACTTCTGCGCGAAGCACGGCCTCTGGTTCCACGTGGATGGGGCCCATGGCGCCTCGGCCGCGCTCAGCCCCCGCTACCGCCACCAGGTGAAGGGGATTGAGCGCGCCGACTCGGTGGTGTGGGACGCGCACAAGATGATGATGATGCCGGCGCTCATCACCGCCGTGCTCTTCCGCGAGGGTCACCGCTCCTTCGAGGCCTTCGCCCAGGAGGCCTCCTACCTCTTCACCGGCCAGGACACGCGGCGCTGGAGCGACGTGGCGCTGCGCACCCTCGAGTGCACCAAGGAGATGATGGCCCTCAAGCTGTACGCCTGCCTGAGCACCCTGGGCACCAGGCTCTTCGCGGACTCCGTCACCGACACCTTCGACCTGTCCCGCCGCTTCGCCGAGCGCCTCCAGTCCTCCGGCGACTTCGAGCTGGCCGTCCCTCCCGACTGCAACATCGTCTGCTTCCGCCACACCCCCCGGGGCCTCCCCGCCTCGGAGGCTCGACGCGCTCCAGGTGCGCCTGCGCGAGTCGCTCGTCACCCGCGGCGACTTCTACCTGGTGCAGACGACGCTCGGCGGCCGCGTGTGGCTGCGCACCACCGTCATCAATCCGCTCACCACCGACGCGGACCTCGACGCCCTCCTGGAGGCCCTGCGCCGGGCCGTTTGAAGCCCGGGTCACGAATCGGCGAAACCCGTGAAACAGGATTTTTCCACTGGAACTGACTTCCCGGAAGATAGTAGGAGTCTCGACGAAGTCCCCCCATGGCCGCCCCCCGGCCTTCTTCGCGAGGCATCCCCCCATGAAGTCCAGCTCCTCTCTCAAGTCCCTCCTCGGTGGCCTGGTGCTGCTGGCCGCTCCGGCCGCCCTGGCGGGCAGCGCCGAGAACATCGCCCTCTTCGATTCGAGGATGGCGACCGCGCGCACCAGCACCAGCCCCAGCGGCGCGACGGTCACCCGCGCGGAGATGGTGGGGGCGCTCGACGCCTTCGACCGGGACTCCTGGGTGGACGCCACGGAGCGCGCCCATCTGTCCACCAAGGTGGGCAGCAGCACCTTCCTGACGGGCCTGGCGGCTGACGCGAAGCTGTACCTCACCCTCTTCCACGAGCTGAACGACGCGGCGACCTACGCGGCACCGCTGGGGATGAACGCGGTGTCGGGCACGCCGGCCCAGCTGTATGGCGCGAGCGGAGCGCTCGCCAACGCCTCGCGCATCAAGGAGGGTTACATCCCCTACAACCAGGGCGTGGCCAATCAGGTGACGCTGACGGATACGTACGGGTGGACCTTCGGCAGCTCTTACGACTACGGGTACTTCTTCGAGCCCATCACCCAGGCCGAGCTCATCACCAAGCTGAGTGCGCGCACGGCCTACGGCACGCCGAGCACGGCCGAGGTGAATGGCGCGGCGGCGTACATCAACCAGATTTCGGGCAACAGCCAGCGGCTCTACGTCTCGAGCTGGCGCTCCATGGGCCGGGGTGGCCCGGGCGAATCGGCCGGCTTCGTGGTGGCCGCCGTCAGCTCGGACCGGCGCTTCGTGCGCATGGTGGAAGTGCTCACCTGGGCGGAGTGACACGCCTCAGAGGTTGCGCAGGACACGCGCGCTCTTGAAGTCCGACGTCGCCGGATGCCCCTGCCCTGGAAAAGGGTGGGGCACTCCGAGCCCGTGGGCGATGTCCTCGAACAGCGAGCGGGCGAGACGGACACGCTCGCTGTGCGCGAAGACACGGGACCAGTCCAGCCCGCGCAGGGCCTCGGCACCGCCCTTTGTCTCGACGTAACGGTCCGTGTAGGGGTTCGCCGGGTCGCAGAGGAAGCGCAGGTAGTGCTTCGGGTGCCGGGACCGCTCGGGCAGGGGAATGGCCCAGGACTTCTGCTTCGGACTCTGCTTGTGCGGAACGAGCGGATGACCCAGGTACTCGGAGTCGTCCGTGGCGAACGCCTCCAGGTCGATTGCCGCCGCGTCGACACGGGAAGGCCGGCTCGCCCCCGCGCGCACGAGCGCCCCTGGCTCGGCGAAGAAGTAGGCCTCGACCATCGGCGCGAGCAGGTGGAACGAACACCGCTCCCGGACGCGCCGGGTGACCTTCTCGCGTGTGGCCTCCGACGTCCACGCGTGCCGGGCGAGATGTGCGTGAACCGCGTCGCGCACCCTCCCCGCCACCTGCTCGGGATGAGGTGCGTTGACCAGCTCGAGGTCATCGAGCGCCACCACGAGGTCGGGCGGCTCCTCCTCGACCGCGGCCACGAGACTCGCCGCGAACTTGTCGAGCGTCGTACCCGGAACGGCTGCCTCGGGAAGCTCCCGGACATCGGCACTCGTGAACGATTCGACCCGATCGAGCAGTTCGAACCGGGCCTCGGGGAAGACACGCGTGAGCGAGTCACACAGGCCCTTCTGCTCGCACTTCCCCGTGACGATGAGCCCGACGTGCGCGCTCACGCCTCATCCGCTCCCGCAGGAGCGCCGTACTTGAGGTGCTCGTAGAGGTCTCCCAGCGAGAAGTGAGCCAGCCAGCTCCGCTTCCTGATTTGGTCAAGTGGCACGGGCAGCACCTCTCTTGCTGGCTCCATCACGAACACCTTCTCCGGCAACTCCTTGAACGTGTCGAGGATGACAGGCGAGTGCGTGGCCAGAAGCATCGTTACGTCATGCGTATCCGACCACTCGCGGAAGGCATCCATCAAGCAGCGGATGGAGTAGGGGTGCAGCGCATTCTCGGGCTCGTCGATGGCGAGCACACCTCCGCGCGTCGACGACGCGACGGCACAGAGGTGGATCAACGCGACGAGGAACCCGTCTGGCAGCAGGGCGGGAGTCAGCTTGTGGCCATTCGGCATGTGGACTTCACACGACACGATGTTGGCCGCGATCGGGAAAGAGAAATCCTCAAACAGCTCCGGGTAGCAATCGCGCAGGGTGTCGGACACGAAAGCCCAGCGCTCCCGATGGTCACGCCGGTTGCGCCAGTTCATCAAGACCGCGAAGAGATTCCGTCCGTCATCGCTCAGCCCGAGATCCCCACCGAGGAGCGAGCCCTCCCGGCGGAGGTTCGCGAGGGCGTAGTGATGGTGATGGCGGTAGGAAGAGAGGATCTCCACAAGCCGCCGAACCGGCTCGGAGACCGCATCCTCTGAGTCCGCATTAAGACCCGCATAGTAGATCAGATCGCGTAAGCCGACCTGTTCAACAATAGCCGCATCGGCCTCAGCCCCTCCGTATTCATAAGCGATCGCATCCCCATCAATGACGCGCTCGTAAAGGGGAAGGCGCGCGCCACCTGGACCCAGGGAAAGCTCAGGACTGAACTCCCAACTGGCACCCTCGACACTGAGTTTGAATGAGATCGGCTCGTCCTTCTGAGCCCCGAAGTGACGCAGGCCATATGCCCCGCCATGCCCGGCAATCGCCTTCGTAAAGCCATTTTTGGAGGTGTCCTGTAGCAGTTGAAGCACGTCGATCAGCGTCGTCTTCCCGCTCCCGTTCGGCCCCACGAGGGCGCAGACCCCCGAAGGGCTCCAATCCACACGGCGGAGGCCGCGGTAGTTACGCACGCTTAGTGTGAACCCCATGTCCCACCTCTCGCGGAAAGCCCGGCTGACCTCCCACCATCATGGCCATCCGGCCGGACGGGAGCCATGGCGCGAATACCCCAGGCCGGGGACCTGGCGCCGCCCCCCTACCGAAGAGTCGCGCGAGGGGCGGAAATCGGATAGAGCCCGCTCTGCCATGCTCGTCTCGGTCGTCATCCCTGTCTACAACGAGATCTCTACCCTCGCCGAAATCCTCCGCCGCGTGACCGCGGTGGACTTCCCCAAGGAGCTCGTCATCGTGGACGACTGCTCCCGCGACGGAAGCCGCGAGCTGCTCCAGCGTCTGGCCACCGAGGGGCTGTCCGCCGTCGGCGGCAACCCGAAGAACCGCAACGAGCTGCGTGTCCTCTTCCAGGAGAGGAACCAGGGCAAGGGCGCCGCCCTGCGCCGCGGCTTCTCCGAGTCCACCGGGGACATCGTCATCGTCCAGGACGCGGATCTCGAGTACGACCCGCGTGAAATCCCCCGCGTCATCCAGCCCATCATCGACGGCGACGCGGACGTCGTCTTCGGCAGCCGCTTCACCGGCACGCCCCGCCGCGTCCTCTACTACTGGCACTCGGTGATGAACCAGCTGCTCACCATGCTCTCCAACATGACGAGCAACCTGAACCTCACCGACATGGAGACCTGCTACAAGGCCTTCCGGGCCGAGGTCATCCGCTCGGTGAACATCGAGGAGGACCGTTTCGGCATCGAGCCCGAGATCACCGCCAAGGTGGCCCGCGGCGGCTGGCGCGTCTTCGAGGTCCCCATCAGCTACCACGGGCGCACCTACGAGGAAGGCAAGAAGATCGGCTGGAAGGATGGCGTCCGCGCGCTCTACGCCATCGGCAAGTACTCCCTCAAGCGCTGACGCCCCCCGGGCTGTCCGGCGGCCGACACCCGCCGTCCCTCCCCCCGGGGTCCCCCCAACCCTCCGCCGGGCGCTTCCCCGCTCCCCTGCTTCCCAGGTGCCCTTCGGGAGGCCGGTTCCTAGCTTCGGGGCGTGCTACCGCGATTCCTCCTGTATGGGTGTGCTGGTTGGGTGATGGAAGTGTGCTTCACCGGCATGAGCGCGGCGGTGGTGGAGCGGGACACACACGGGACGGCGAAGACGTACCTGTGGATGCACCCCATCTACGGAGCCACCGCGCTGGGGATGGAGTTCCTCCATGACCGGCTGCGCTTCCTGCCGCGACCCGTGCGCGCCCTGGCCTACACCGCCGTCATCTTCGGCGCCGAGTTCACCACGGGCTGGCTGCTGCGCAAGGCGCTCGGCCGCTGCCCCTGGGACTACGAGAACAAGGGCTGGAGCGTGAAGGGGCTCATCCGCCTGGACTACGCCCCCTTCTGGTACGCCGCCGCCCTGCTCTTCGAGCCCGTGCGCGAGGCCTTCCTGAAGGTCACCAGCGAGGCCCTGCGCCAGACGCCCGAATACCGCCACGCCGTGGAGAACGGCAGCGTGGCCGAGCCCCGGCACCTGGCCCCTGTCTCCACCGAGCAGGAAGCCGGGGAAGCGGCGGACACCTACCTCCTGGCCGGGGAGAGCGAGCTTCACCCGGTCCATTGAAGGGAGAGCCGGAACCTGCCCGCTCGTGGGGAAAACCCCTCATCCCGGACCATCTCTCAGAGGGAGGAATGGGGGATGGGGGGAAGAACAGGGGGCCCCGTGGGCCGGACGCTCTCCGGCCGGGCCCTGCACTTGACAGTTGGCTTTTCTTCCTGCGGGTGGCCCTGCGTAGTAGGTTGCCGCGCACTCACTGTCGGTGTTGGGAAATGACGCCGCACCTTTGAAAGTTTCCGCCCCCGTATGTTCGACTGGCTCCACACTCTCTTCTCGCGTGACCTCGCCATCGACCTGGGCACGGCCAACACGCTCATCTACATCCGCGGACAGGGCATCGTCTCCAACGAGCCCTCCGTGGTGGCCGTCCAACAGGACGCGCGCGGCGGCAAGAAGGTGCTCGCCGTGGGCAAGGAGGCCAAGGAGATGCTCGGCCGCACGCCGGGCAACATCGTGGCCATCCGCCCCATGAAGGACGGCGTCATCGCCGACTTCGAGATCACCGCGGCGATGCTCCGCTACTTCATCCAGACGGCGCACAACCGCAAGTCGCTCGTCAGCCCGCGCATCGTCATCGGCATCCCCTCGGGCATCACCGAGGTGGAGCGCCGCGCGGTGCGCGAGGCCGCCGCCAACGCCGGTGCCCGGGAGGTCTACCTCATCGAGCAGCCCATGGCCGCGGCCATCGGCGCCGGCCTGCCCGTCACCGAGCCCAGCGGCAACATGATTGTCGACATTGGAGGTGGTACCTCCGACGTCGCGGTCATCAGCCTCGCCGGCATCGTGTTCGCCAAGAGCGTGCGCATCGGCGGCGACAAGCTGGACGAGGCGATCATCCAGTACGTCAAGCGCAAGTACAACCTGCTCATCGGCGAGCGCACGGCCGAGCTCATCAAGATGGGCATCGGCACGGCGTACCCCACCGAGGAGGTCATGACCATGGAGATCAAGGGTCGCGACCTGGTGGCCGGTGTGCCGCGCACGCTCACGGTGAGCAGCGACGAGGTGCGTGACGCGCTGAGCGAGCCGGTCAACGGCATCGTCGAGGCGGTGAAGCTGACGCTGGAGCGCACGCCGCCGGAGCTGGCCGGTGACATCGCCGACCGCGGCATCGTGCTGGCCGGTGGTGGCGCGCTGCTGAAGAACCTCGACACGCTGCTGCGCGAGGAGACGGGCCTGCCGGTGTTCCTCGCCGAGGATCCGCTGTCCGCCGTCGTGATGGGCGCGGGCAAGGCGCTCGAGTCGCTCGACATCCTCCGCCAGGTCTGCCAGCCGGGCTGAGCGGGTCCCCCATATCCCCTCTCCCTCCGGGAGAGGGACGGGGTGAGGGTATCTCGGGCCCCGGGTTGGGTCGCGGGATGCCCTCGTCACACGGGTTGCGAGCTCGCCCCCCAGCCCGGGCCGGAATGACGGGGGGAATGTCATTCCGTGATATTCCGCCTGGAATCATGAACCTATCGGACTCCTTTCACCCGGGGACGCCCTGCGTCCTGCGAGGGACTCCCATGCGTTCCACGAGCCCTTGGTCCGCCAGAGTGGCGATGGGTCTCATGGCCTTCTCCCTCCTCCTCCCGTGGGTGGCACGCGCCCAGAACTCCGCGGAGGTGAGGACCTATCTCTCCTCCATCAGCCGCCTCTACGAGAGCCTCGATTACGAGCGAGCGCTGGAGCAGATCGCCAGCGCCAAACGCCTGACACGTGGCATCGAGGACGACGTCGCTCTCGCCCTCTACGAGGGAATCGTCCTCGCGGAAATGGGCAAGAACGACAAGGCCCGCGCCGCATTCAAGGCGGCCCTCTACCTGAAGCCCGATGCGAAGCTGCCCGTGCAGGTGGCCCCCAAAGTGGAGCAGTTGCTCGAGACCGTGCGCGAGCAGGTGAACCCGAAGCCGGCACCGCCCCCCGCCGCGAAGCAGGAACCCGAGCCGCAACAGCCTGCCGCGAGCGAGAAGGAAGTCCTGCGCGCACCGGAGATCGTGAAGGCCACCCGGCCGGAGCCCTCCAGCCCGCGCCAGGGAATCCAGACCCTGCGCATCGAGGCGCGGGATGCACACGACAGGGCGCTTCGCTTTTCCTGGGAAGCCAACACCGGCACGTTGGAGACGCCGGCGAGTACCGCGACCACGAGCGAGGTCAGATGGAAGGCTCGCAGCTGTGTTCCCGAGGGGCTCACGCCGGCCGTGAAGGCGACGGTGAGCAACTCGCAGGGACTCTCCACCTCGATGAACTTCGCTGTCTTCGCCCCCTCCTGCATCATCCACGAGGCGGGTGACCAGCACTCCCTGAGCGTGCGGCCCGACGGAACGGTGTGGGCCTGGGGGAGCAATACCTACGGACAACTGGGAGATGGGTCGACCATCCAAAGTTCCGCGCCCGTGCAGGTGAGCGCCTTGCGCGGCATGACCGCGGTCTCGGCGGGTGGTGGGCACTCGCTGGCGGTGCGAAATGACGGCACGGTGTGGGCCTGGGGAAGCAACAGGGCCAAGCAACTGGGGAATGGGTCGAGCACCAACCGTTCCTCGCCCGTGCAGGTGAGCACCCTGAGCGACGTGGGCGCGGTCTCGGCCGGCTACTACCACTCCCTGGCGGTGCGAAATGACGGCACGGTGTGGGCCTGGGGATACAACCGGTCCGGGCAACTGGGAGAGGGGACGACCACCGAGCGCTCCATGCCCGTGCAGGTGAGTGGGTTGAGCGGCGTGGTCGCAATCTCGGCCGGCATGCACCACTCGCTGGCGCTGCGAGACGATGGCACGGTGTGGGCCTGGGGGAACAACGATTCCGGGCAACTGGGGGATGGGACGACCACCAACCGCTCCACGCCCGTGCAGGTGAGTGGGCTGAGTGGCGTGGCCTCGGTCTCGGCCGGCTACTTCCATTCATTGGCAGTGCTAGATGATGGCGCGGTGTGGGCCTGGGGAAACAACGGCTCCGGGCAACTGGGCGACGGGACCACCACCCAGCGCACCACCCCCGTGCAGGTAGGTGGGTTGAGTGGCGTGGCCTCGGTCTCGGCCGGCCACTTCCATTCATTGGCGGCGCGAAATGACGGCACGGCATGGGCCTGGGGAAGCAACAAGTCCGGGCAACTGGGCGACGGGACCACCACCCAGCGCACCACCCCCGTGCTTCTGAGCGGATTGAGCAGTGTGGCCGCTCTCTCGGCCGGCATGCACCACTCACTGGCGTTACTAAAGGATGGCACGGTGTGGTCCTGGGGGAGCAACCGGTCCGGGCAACGGGGGGATACGACAAACATCGATCTCTTCACGCCCGTGCCGGTGAGCCGTGGCCCCGCCCGGTCACGCTCTCAAGGCGTCGAGAATCGACAGCCGTGAGGCGCGCAGGGCGGGCAGCAGTCCGCCCAGGGTCCCCATCAGCGTCCCGAAGACGATCGCCGCCACCACGATGCCCGGCGTCGGGGTGAAGCCGAAGCGCACCTCGGCGAACGTCTGGAAGTTGAGCGTCCGGATCTCCATCCACCGCGTGGCCAGCGCCCCCAGTGCCCCCAGTACGCCTCCGGCCGCCCCCAGCACCGCGGACTCGATGAGGATGCTCGCCAGCACGCTCCGGCGCCGGTAGCCCACCGCCCTCAGCATCCCCAGCTCGCCGATGCGCGCCGCCACCTGCGCGTACATGGTGATCATCGCCCCCAGCACCGCCCCCACGCTGAAGATGAAGGACACGAACAGCCCGAGCACCCGGATGAAGGTGGCCAGCCACGTCGCCTGCTCCGCCCAGTACTCGGGCTCCGACTTCGCCTCGAGCGTGAAGCGTGGATCCCCCTCCACTCCTTGGATGAACGCATCGCGCGCCTGCTCCGAGCCCGTGCGCACCACCACGGCGCTCAGCCCCGGCCTGTCGAACGCCGCCCCCAGCCGGTTGACGTCCACCCACAGCTCGGACTCGTAGGCCCCGCCCTCGGCGGTGAACACGCCCACCACCGGCCAGCGCTCCTCGGCGAACGCCAGCTCCCCGCCCAGGTGCGCCCCCGGAGAGCGGCCCACCAGCGCCTCGCCCAGCGCGATCTCGTTGGTGCCCGTCCGGGGCTCCCGTCCGGCGATGAGCCGCACCGTGGGCCGGATGGCGAAGCTCTCCGGACCGATGCCCCGCGCGTTGATGTTCGACTCCTGGCCATCCCCTCGCGGCAGCAGCACCGGCACCACCAGCTCGCCGGCCACCAGCGGGTTGCCCTCGGCCGAGGAGGCCACCTGCGGGGCGCTGCCCAGGGCGCGCAGGGCGTCGCGCTCCACGTTGCTCATCAGCTCGCTGGTGGCGCCCTTGGCCAGAAGGATGACGTTGCGCGGGTCTCCCCCCGAGGAGAGCGCGGATTCAATCCCGTTGGCCAGCATCAGCACCGCGGAGAAGACGAAGACGACGAGCCCCAGGCCCAGCACGGTGAGCCCCGTGGACAGCCGCCGGGCCCAGAGGCTGCGCGTGTTGTAGTAGAGGGGAATCATCGCTCAGGCCACCTTCCTCAGCCCCTCGGCCACGGGAATCCGCACCGCGCGCACCGCGGGGATGGCTCCGGCCAGCAGCGCCACCCCCAACGCCGCCAGCGCCCCGAGCACCAGCGTGCTCTCCCGCATGAAGTCCGCCGGCACGCCGAGCTGCGAGCCCACCACCGCGATGAAGCTCCGGATGAGCACCGGCGCGATGAGCACCCCCAGCCCCCCCGAGGCCAGGCCAATCGCCAGGGACTCGAAGAGCACGAGCATCACCACCCGCCCGCTCTTGAAGCCCATGGCCCGCAGCGTGGACAAGTCCCTCGTGCGCTCGCGCACGCTCATGGCCAGCGTGTTGCCGATGACGAGCAGGATGATGAGCAGGATGACGGTGGCCACCACCTGCACCGCGGTGATGATGGCCGACAGCATGGAGATGAAGCCCAGCGTCGCCGCGCGCTCGCTCTCCGTGCGCGTCGGGTAGGGGCTGTTGGCGAACATGGCGTCCACCGCCGAGGCCACCGCCGCCGAGCGTGACGGGTCCTCCACGCGAATCATGAAGGCCCCCACCCGGTCCTTGCGGTCGTCCGGCAGCTTCTCGTTGAGGCAGCGGAAGGGAAAGAAGAGCGAGGCCGTGTCCAGCGAGCCCGTCCGCACGTCGTAGATGCCCCGCACGTTGAAGGTCCACTCGCCCGGGTAGATGGTGCCCTTGAGCGTCACCCGGTCCCCCGCCTTCCACCCGTAGCGCTTCGCCAGGTCCTTGCCGATGAGCGCCCCACAGGGGTCCGCTTGGAAGGCCGCCACCTGCCGCGGCGGCACCACCAGCTCGTCGAAGACGCTCATGAAGGACGGCGGATCCACGAAGGCCGAGCCGAAGAAGTCTCGCTGGGACTCGCCGTACCGCCCGCCGAAGAAGCCGTAGAAGGTGATGTCGTCCACCCCCGGCACCGTGGAGATGCGCGGCAGGTAGGACAGCGGCAGGTCCGCCGTGATGGAGGCCTTGGCGCGCGTGAAGAGCCGGTCCGCCTGAGCCGACTCCGCGCTCATGTAGAAGAGGTCCACCACCGTGCGCAGGAAGATGAAGGCCATCACCCCCACCGCCCCCGCCAGCACCGTGAGCGCCAGCCGCAGCGGGTTGCGCAACAGGTCCTTCCACACGAGCCGCCCGAACGTCATTGCAGCAGCCCCTTCTCCAGGTGCCGCACCAGGTCCGCGCGCTCGGCGGCGTGCGGATCATGCGTCACCATCACGAGCGTCTTGTGGAGCTGGTGGTGCAGCACCTCGAAGAGGTCCAACACCTGCTCGGCCGACTTGCGGTCCAGGTCTCCCGTGGGCTCGTCCGCGATGAGCAGGTCCGGATCCGTGACGATGGCCCGCGCAATCGCCACCCGCTGCTGCTCGCCTCCGGACATCTGCGGCGGCCGGTGGCCCATGCGGTGCCCCAGGCCCACCACCTCCAGCGCGGCTGCCACGTGCTCGCGGCGCTCGGAGCGGGACAGCGGCGTGAGCAGCAGCGGCAGCTCCACGTTCTCCGCCGCCGTGAGCACCGGCAGCAGGTTGTAGAGCTGGAAGACGAAGCCCACGTGCCCCGCGCGCCAGTCGGACAGCGCCTTGTCGCTCATGCGCGCCAGGTCCTGCCCGCCCACCTCCACCACCCCCGTGGTGGGCCGGTCCAGCCCCGAGATGAGGTTGAGCAGCGTGGACTTGCCCGAGCCCGAGGGGCCCATGAAGGCCTCGAAGGCCCCCGCCTCGATGTCCAGGTCCACGTTCTCCAGCACGGGTACGACGATGTCGCCGCGCTGGTACGCCTTGGAGACCCCCCGCAGCCGGATGAGGGGGGACTTCGCCTCTTGCACGGGCCCGGTGCTCATCCGCCCTCCGTCCGCACCTTCACCTTGCGTCCCGGGCGCAGCGAGCCATTCGGCGACACCACCACCTGCGTCCCCGGCTCCGGCCCCTGTGCCAGCGCCACCTCGTCCCCCACCTTCTCCGCCACCTGCACCGGCTGGCGCCGCACCTTCCCGTCCTGCACCACCCACACCACGCTCTGCCCCCCGTTCCGCACCACCGCCGAGGCCGGCACCCGCAGTGCCGCGTCCTTCTTCGTGAGCGCCTCCTCCGGCACCTCCTCCTTCAGGAAGGCCACCCGCGCCCCCATGTCCGGCAGCACGCCCGGGGGAATCTCCTCGAACTCCACGTTCACGTCCGCCGTCGCCTTGGAGCGGTCGATGGCCGGACGCACCGAGCGCACCTTCGCGACGAAGGCCTGCTCCGGGTACGCGTCGAGGAAGACGAGCGCCGGCTGCCCCAGCTCGATGCGCGGGAGCTGCTCCTCGCTCACCTCCGCCTCCACCTCGAGCGCCCCCAGGTCCACCAGCTCGACGATGCCGCCGACGTTCTCCTGCTCGAGCGCGGCGGGCGCGAGCACCGCTCCCTCGTCCGCCAGCTTGCGCACCACCGTGCCCGCGAAGGGCGCCCGCACCACGGTGTGCGACAGTTGCAGCTCCGCCGCCCGCGCCGCCTCCTGGGCCGCCACGAGCTGGGCACTCGCCGCCTGCTCCTCGGCGGACGAGGCACTCGCGAGCGCCTGCGCCTCCTCCAGGCTCGCCCGGGTGATGACGTCGGCTCCCGCCAGCCGCTCCGCACGCCCCAGATCGCTTCGCGCCCGCGTCGCCGTGGCCCTCGCGGCGATGAGCCGTTGGCGGGCCGCCTGGAAGCTCCGCACGCACCCGGGCGGCCGCTACCCTCGCATCCCGGTCATCCAGGCGGGCGAGCACCTGCCCCTTCTCCACCGCATCGCCCTCCTCCACCGCCACCTCCACCAACCGCCCCGGCACCTGCGGCGCGATGATGGAGCGGCGGCGCGAGGACACGTAGCCGGCCGCGGACAGCTCGGTCTGCTGCTCTCCGGGACGGGCCTCGCGGACCTCGGCCACGCGCACGCTGGGAGCCCGGCCCACCACCGCCAGCCCCACCACCAGGGCGAGCACCACCGCCAGCCCCACCCAGAGGGGCCACCGGCGCAGCAGCTTCCGCCGGGGTTGGGCCGTGCGGTCAATCTTGAGTGAAGCCAACCTCTGGGCCTGGGCCTCCGCCATGCGCGTCTCCCCCGTGCGTCATGAGCCCTCGGAGGAGAAGGTAGGGGAGGCCCCTGGGGCGTGGCCCGGCACGCTGGCCGCCCGTGCCCTCCCCTTGCGGGAACGTGAGCGCCTCCCCCTCCCCGCGGGAGGAAGCGAGTCCCGCTGGCCAAGGCCGCCCGGAGTGTTCATCTCAAGGGCCCCACGGGCACATGAGGACAGAGGACCAAGATGATTGACCCCGGCGACATCCACGAGGGCATGACGGTGAAGGACAGGGACGGGCGGAAACTCGGGACGGTGTCGAACGTCGGGGACACCCACTTCGAGCTGGGGCAGGGCTCGCCCGCTCGCCGGGACTACATGGTGCACTTCCACCGCGTGGAGCGCGTCCAGGGCCGGGAGGTGTTCCTCGCCGCCGCGCCCACGGCCGTGCCTCCCGAGGACTGACGCCGCCCCTCCGCGCGGGACACCCGCTCAGGAGGGCTCGAGCGCCGGGTGCCGGCGTGCCCAGAAGAGCAGCACCGCCGCCATGGCCGGGGCGAGCACGGCCACCCCCATGACGAGCCAATCGCCGGGCCCTCGCGCGCGCGGGAGGTTGTAGAGGAGCGCCTCCAGGAGGGTGAGGCAGGCGTCGCCGGTGATGAGCGAGGCCAGCAGCGTGGCGAGCCCGGAGCGCCAGCGGCGCGCGAGGGAGAAGAGCCCCGCCGTCAGCCCCACGTCGAAGAGCACCCACCCCCACTGCACGAGCGGCGAGGGGAAGCGGTGGGCATTGGCCGGCAACGCGAGCAGCACCGTCCAGGGCACCAGCAAGACGGCGAGCAGCCACACGAGCGTCCGGGGCTGGCGCAGGAGCGTGGCCACGCCGAAGCGCGCGAGGCTCCCCCGGGCGAAGGCCGTCAGCACGTCGTACAGCGGCAGTTGCACCCCGGGCCGCTCGGGCCAGGCCAGGTGGATGCGGTCCCACGCGTGCGGGCGCAGCCGGGCCTTGAAAGCCCGCAGCCCCTCGAAGTCATAGAGGGGCATGCCCACCACCCGCGCCGCGCGCAGCCACCCGGCCACCTCCCCCGCCAGCGGCGCGAGCCCCAGCGTCAGGTAGCTCTGCCCCTCGGCCGCCGCCGCCCGCATCACCGCGTCCACCAGCAGCTCCGCGGTGCCGTTGGGCGCCTTCCCGCCGCGCAACAGGTGTTGCACCAGCCAGCCATTGCGCGCGTACACCGGCACCGCCGACAGGAAGGCCACCACCTCCCCGTCCCGCTCTGCCACGAAGGAGCGCCGCTCCTCGGCCCAGGCGTACGGGGAGAGCTGCACCAGGAAGCCCATGGGCGCCATCCGCCGCGACAGCAACCAGCGCTCCATCAGCCGGTCCACCCCCGCCCGCACCGGGCTCGCCTCCTCCTTCAGCTCGGAGGCAGCCACCTCGCGCACCCGCACGCCCTTGGCCCTCGCCCGGCGCAACTGCTCGCGCAGGCTCCGGCTCTCCCCCACCCCTTGCTCCCAACGCCTCGGGTCCCACACCGGCTGCTCGCCGATGGCCAGTCCCTTCAGCGGGGCCGCGTCCAGCATGCGCTGCTCGGTGGCGAAGAAGCACAGGCGCCGGCCCGAGCGGGCCGCGTGCGCCTCGAAACGCCCGGCCACCTCGGCCAGCCGCTCGTGCGGGGCGATGGGGGCACCAGCCACCACCCACGCCCCGCCCGTGTCCACGTACGCCACGCACGCGTCGTCGCCGTCGAACCAGTACGAGTACCCCGGCTCCAGCACCTGGAAGGACGTGGCGTTCCACCCATGGCGCTTGAGCAGCTCCAGTACCCGCGCGTGCTCCGTGTCGTGGCAGCTCATCCCTCTTCCGCATACGCCCCCGCCGAGCCCCTTCGCAAGGATTCGTCGGGCCCGGGCCGCCTGCCTCCCCGGCGAGAGCCACCGGGTGCGCGACACTACACCCCGGGTGTGTGACAGGAAGGGCGCGGGCGAGGTACACCAGCGCCCTCCCCTTCTCTCCAGGAGCGAGTGGGTTGATATCTCGATACACCTTTCCCCGTCTGGGCCGCACCGTCGCGGCCGGGCTCGTCCTCGGGGCACTCGGCACCCTTCTCGGGTCCGCCGAGGCCCATGCCTTCAACCACGCCGGCAACGCGCGGCTCCTCGCCTCCGATGAGGCCGCCGCCATCAAGAAGCCCGTCATCGGTCTGCAGCGCGCCGCACTGCCGCTGGCGTTCGGCTTCGCGCTGGACACCTCCGTCCTCGCCGACGCGGCGCTCGCCCCCAATCTGGGCCTGCGCTGGGCGCTGGAGGCCGGTCCCCACCGCTTCGTCGTCGGCGCGCGCTACACCAAGTTCCTCGGCAACCAGGTGCTCTCGGACTTCGTCGCCACGCAGCAGCCGGCGGTGAAGAAGTTCGAAATCAACTTCGAGGGGCCCAGCGCCTACGCGCTCTATGGCCTGCAGCTCGGCCCGGTGCTGGTGCAGGGCGAGGTGCGCCACTGGCGCTACCAGACGGCCATCACCACGGCCACCGGCGCCCTGGTGTACAACTTCGCGGGCAACTGGTCCGTGGTGGGTGAGCCTCGGCGTCAGCTTCCAGGAGGGCACCACCCCCCTGCGCGGCGCCGCCGGCCTCCGCTACGCCGGAGACAACTTCGGCTTCTCCCTCGGGGCCGCCTACGTGGACGTGACCGAGCCCCTGCTGCCCGTCAACGAGGGCCGCCTCCCCATCCTCCCCGCCTTCGATCTGTCCTGGACCTTCCGATGAGACGCTCCCTCCTCTCCCTGCTCTGCCCGTTGCTGCTCACCGCGTGCTCCGCCGAGCTGGCCGTGGACACGCCGCCCCAGACGGTCGCCATCCCCGTCACCTCGGCGCTCCGCCCCGTCTACGTCGAGGTCGCCGTGGACATGCCCGAGGAGACGCAGAACCTCGCCGTCGAGGTGAAGGAGATCACCGCCGACCTCACCGTGTTCAACCCCTCCAAGGCGTTCACGCTGAAGTCCTCCGCGCGCCTGTCCCTCGTGGGCACCGCCACGCCGGACAAGCCCATCATCTACGGCGACAACAACCCGCCCCCCTACTACGCCACCGCCGAGGAGCTGCTGCCCCAGAAGGACTTCCCGCCCAGCACCCGCACGCCGGTGAACGTCAACTCGCCCACGCTGCGCAACGCCATCGGCAAGCCGCGCATCTGGATCATCGTCAGCAACACGGTGACGGAGGCGGGCATCGGCAACCCGTTGGAGCTGCCGCTGGAGCTGCGGCTGGAGGACATGGTCCTGCACGCCATCGTCTCCAAGCCCTTCGAGGGGCTGGAGGGCGCGCTGGGGCCCAGCGGTCTTTGAGAGAAAGACGGAGACAAAGTGCGAGAGCCGGGCCCAAGACCCGCCCGGACCCGGCTCTCCGCGGTGACGACGCCTGCTTTCCTAACCCACCGGTCTGACAAGTCCCGGCGGCCCGGGTAGGCTCGGGGACGGTGCTCTCGCTCACATTTCCCGTCCTCGCCGCCGCCTCGTCCCTCGTCCTCGCCCAGGCCCCCGGAGCGGCCCAGGCCGACCTCGCCCGCGCCCGCGAGCTCGCCGGCGCCCTGCGCTACGAAGAGGCCGTCGTCGAGTACCAGCGCTACCTCGGCCACCCGGACCGGCCCTCGGCCGAGCGGGCCCAGGCCCTGCTGGAGCTCGGCTTCATCCACCTGCTGCTGGAAGACCCGGTGAACGCCGAGCAGCGCACCACCGAGGCCCTGGAGCTGGACGCCTGGGTGAGGCCGCCCCCCGACGCGCCCCAGAAGCAGAAGGACCTGCTGGAGCGGGTGCGGGCGATGCTCGCCGCCCGGCCGAAGCTGGAGGTGCTGCCGCGCGAGGACGCGGGGCGGCCACAGTTGGTGCGCGCCAGCCTGAAGGACCCGAGGGCGCGGGCCAGCGAGGTGCTCCTGCGCCACGCCCCCGTGCCCGGGGGCCCCTACCGCGCCACGCCCATGGTGTGCCAGGGCGACACGTGCGAGGGCGAGCTGCCCGTGCCCCCGCGCGCGGCCTCCTTCACCGCCTGGTACTTCCTCGAGGCGCTCGACAGCCAGGGCAACACGGTGGCGCGGGCGGCTAACCCGCTCGCGCCGCTGCAGCTCTCGGTCATCCAGCGGAAGGCCTGGTACGAGAGCCCGTGGGTCTACGCGGGCGGCGCGGCGCTGGTGGTGGGCGCGGCGACGGTCTTCTTCATCGCCTCGGACCCGAGGAAGTAGGCCGCCGGGGCGCGGGGAGCGCGAGGGAGCGGTACACCTTCGACTCGGAGAAGGTGGGGATGTCGGTGGGGCGCCGGCTCCACCAGTTCATCACCAGCGTCACCCGCAGGCGCGAGGTGCCCGGCAGCTTCCCGGTGGGAATCTGGTTGTCGGCATCCAGCACGCCGTGGGTGAGGTCCCCCCGGAAGTAGACGAAGCGGTTGGGCCGGGGCGCGGCGAGGTCGAACGCATCCGTGTCGGGGGCGAGGGAAGGATTGTCCTCGCAGGGCAGGGCCTTGGTGACCGCGAGCGCGCCACCACGGACACTGTTCATGAAGAGCAGGGAGGTGAAGCGGGGGTGCACGAGCGGGCCGCCGCGCAGGGCGAGCTTCTCATCGCGGTCCTGGTGGAAGTCCACCTGCACGTCGGTGGTGCGCATGCGCGAGAGCCACCACTCGACCCCCGCGAGGCCCCGGCGCAGGGGCACGCGCGGACGCAGCGAGAGGATGACCTGCTCGATGACGTTGGTGGGCTCGCCAAGCTCGAACCAGAAGGTGGTCTGGTAGGTCTGACGAAGGCGCTCGGTGCCCAGGGCGCGGACCTTGCGCCACAGGCGGGAGAAGTCCGCGTCGGGCAGGGCGTGGTCGTGGATGTGGACGAGAGGGGCGCGGGGCGGCATGGCGGGGCGACTCTACGCCAACCCGGGCCGCCCCTCGCCGTGTCAGCGCAATTCGAGCGCCTTGTCAGTAGGCCCAGAGGCCAATCACGAAACCGTGCGTCACCCGGTGGTTGAGCCACAGGGTGAGGAGGGCCACGGACCAGCGCAGCCAGGCCGGGCGTGCGGCGATCCAA
This sequence comes from Archangium gephyra, assembly GCF_049060025.1. GTDB lineage: Bacteria > Myxococcota > Myxococcia > Myxococcales > Myxococcaceae > Archangium > Archangium gephyra_A. Next base: position 7,967,410 of record NZ_JBMEQQ010000002.1, on the reverse strand, counting down.
TCGCCCAGCCGGAACAGCATGGGGAAGAGCACCGCGCCGAAGCGGAACGCGTTGTGGAAGTCTCCCTGCGGGAGCATCACGGCCAGCGACAGCACCCCGTAGGCGAAGAGCGGCCGGCTCTGGCGGAACAACGCCACCGAGGCCACGAACAGCAGGGCGACGAAGACGCCTCGCAGGAGCGACCACCCGCGGAGCACCTGCCCGGGGTTGCCGTACCAGAGGGTGCGCAGCGCGCCCCACGCGGAGTCGGCGTGGCCCCATTGTGACTGGGCATGAATGTGCGCGAGCGGGTCCCCGGACGCGAGCCACTCGAAGGCAATCAATCCTCCGTACGCCGCGAGCGACAGGGCGCCCAGGCCCGCGAAGCGGATGAACTTCCGCCCCGCGTCCGCGCGCTCGGCCAGCAGGAGCGCCGCCGCCACCGCCACGAACACGCCCTGGTTGCGCGTCCACACGCACAGCCCGGCGAACAGCGCCGTCCACCAGAACCGGCCCGACCAGGCCGAGGCGAACGCGCCGAAGGACAGCAGCAGGAACAGCGCCTCCGTGTGGTGCGAGTGCAGGGCGAAGCTGGCCGGGCTGAAGAGGAAGAAGAACCAGCCCCACACCGTGCGGGGCGCGAGCGGAGTGGCCGTGCCGCGCGACGCCTCCCAGCGCCGCACCCCGAAGACGAAGGCCAGCAGGAAGGCCGTGGACAGCGCGCAGCCCAGCACCTGCGGCGGCACCGTGCCCCCCAGGAGCGTGTGCACGAGCCCCACCGTCAGGGGGTAGAGCGGCAGGAACGCCCACAGCGGCGAGACATAACCCTGCGTCACCAGGGTGGTGTAGTGGGCCGAGTCCCAGCGCTCCAGGCCCTGGAGCAGCGGAAAGCCCCGGTGGAAGGCGGTCCACGCCCACAGGCCGAAGTGGTGCACCAGCATGAGCACCGGGAGCCACGAAGCGGCCCGAAACTCCGGACGCGCCGCGAGCCCGGCCACGCCTGGCGATGTGCCCGTACTCTCCCCGGCCGCTGCTGGCATCGTCGCCACCCTACCAGCGCCCGTGAGCGGGCTCATGAAGTCGTGCTGGCGGCCTCGGGCCCGGCGTTCCCGGGCAGGGGCTGACGGGCCGCCTCCTCCAGATGGTCCACCTGCCGCAGCTCGGGGAAGGCCCAGGCCCAGAGCCCCACCACCACCAGCGTCCCCACCGCGCCCGCCACCACCGCGGGCACCACACCCACGTGCTCGGCGAAGGCACCGGCGCGGAACTCACCCAGCTCGTTGGAGGCCCCCACGCACATCATGTTCACCGCGCCCACGCGGCCCCGCATCTCATCCGGCGTGGCCACCAGCTCCAGCGTGCTGCGCACCACCACGCTCACCATGTCGGCGGCCCCCGCCACCGCCAGCGCCAGCACGGACAGCGGCAGCGAGCGGCTCACCCCGAAGACGAGCGTGGCCGCGCCGAAGATGGCCACCGAGACGAACATCTTCCACCCGGCCCGGCCTCCCAGGGGACGCACGGCGAGGATGACGGCCACGAGCGCCGCGCCCGCCGCCGGTGCACTGCGCAGCACCCCCAGGCCCCACGGTCCGGTGTGCAGCACGTCGCGCGCGTAGATGGGCAACAGCGCCACCGCTCCGCCCAGCAGCACCGCGAACAGGTCCAGGGTGATGCTGCCCAGCAGCATCCGCTGACGGCGCACGAACCGGAACCCCGCCAGGAGCGTGGAGACGGAGAACGCCTCGCTGGAGGCGCGGCCCGTCCTCACCTTCAAGGTGAGGATCCACACCACGGTGAGCGCGCACAGGACGGCCGAGCCGAGATAGGAGCCGGTGGCGCCCGCCCATGCATAGAGGGCTCCACCCACGGCGGGACCGGCGATGGTGGCCACCTGCCAGGTGGTGGAGTTGACGGCGATGGCGCGCGAGATCTCCTCGGGGGGCACCAGGTGGGGCGTGATGGCGGAGCCCGCGGGCGCGTAGAAGGCACGCGCGGTGCCGAAGAGCACCAGCACCCCGTAGACGAACCGCACGTCCTGGATGTGGCCCAGGGAGAAGGTGAGCAGCAACAGGCTGCACAGCAGCATGACGCCCTGGCACACCGCGAGAATGACGCGCCGGTCGACGCGGTCGGCCACCTGGCCGCCAATGATGCTGAAGGCGAGGAAGGGCAGGAACTGCGCCAGCCCCGTGTAGCCGAGGGCCAGGGCACTGCCGGTCATCTCGTATACCTGCCATCCGATGGCCACCGACTCGATCTGCACGGCGAGCACCGCGCACAGGCGCGCCAGTTGGTAGAGGCGGAAGTCACGGTGACGGAAGACGGAAGGAGCGGAGGCGGCCGGAGAAGACATGCTGGAGGGCGGCTCTAACGCACGCTCCGCCCTCTCGCCAGCCACACCGTGAGCAGGCGAGCTGGAGAGCGACAGGTCCGCTCATGGAGCGGGCGAGCGCAGGTGGATGGCCGCCACGACGGTCCCCTGGTCGCTCTTGAGAGACAGGGACTCGGGGGCTTCCAGCCAGAGCGTCTCCGCCCTGGCCAGCGCTGTCCCGGCCACCGACACCTCGCCCTCCAGGACATGGAGCAACACGGTCCTCGCGCCCGCGAGCGGACGTGTTTCCCCCGGGGCCAGCAGAACCACCGCCAGCGAGCCCTGCGCCAGGGCCCGGTCCACCATGAGGTTGAAGTCCCGCACCGGACCGCCGAGCAACCGGCATTGGATCTCTGCCTCACCCGGAAACGCGAACGGCTGCCAGCGCCGGTCGAGCACCACCTCCCGCTCGCCACCGAGGGTCAACGCCACCCCCGCGCCGTCCAGGATCATCAGGGTGCGGTCTACGCCCGGGAACACGGAGAAGGGCCCGGACGCTCCGACGGTGGCGACGGACAGGCGCGCCAGGAAGCGGCCCGGGTCGGACGGATGGGGAAGCTTCAACAGCTCGCGAGTGACCCCACCCCCGTTCTTCCAGGGCATGTCGCGGTAGTCGGCGGGTCCGAGTCGTCTCATCATCCCTTCGTGTCTCCCAAGGGCCAGTCACGGCATGCGCAGGCAGGCCGCAGAGTGCCAGGGATGCTCATCCCAGTGGGAGTGTCCGGCAGATTCTTGGACATCGTCACGAAGCGACGCGAGGGACAGCTTCCGGGCACGAACTCGAGCAACTGGTCCGATTGTTGGACCAGTTGGAGCACCGCGCAGCCGGAAGGTCACCCCGGTCGAGCTGCCAGGCATCTCTGCGGGGCATCGCGGATGAGGCCCCGCCATGACGCGGGGACACCGCTGCGGGGAGGGAGACCGCAAGAGGACATTCGCGCCGGGCGGACTACTCCTGGATGGATTGCGGCGGACGCGGGGACCGCTCCCCCACCACCGCGTAGCATTTGCCCTTGTACTCGACGGTGTCCTCACAAGGCGGACGCTTCGTCAGTTCCACCCAGCAGCCGCCGTTGATCTCCACCTCTCCCCTTCGGGGCTTGCACGGCGGCTTCGCCTGGTTGGAGTAGGGCTTGTCGGGCATGGGGAAGGCAATAGCGTCCGGGAGGGTATCGCTGCCGTTGACCAGACTCATATCGGGAGGCGTGGTGTGGGCCACGGCATCCCCGGCGAGGGCCATCCGTTCATCGCCCTCGGGGGCCGGAGGACGCCACCAGAAGGCCGCGGCCACCGCCACGATGGCGACTCCTGCGGCGGCCAGCGTCCACCGGGAGCGTAGCAGCCGGCGCGCGCGCCCGGTCCACCTGCGCCACGGCCCGATCGGTCCGCGCGTCAGATGGGTGCGCACCTCGTCCCTCTTTTCCAAACGCTCCACCGCGGAGGTCAGCAGGTCGAGCATGGCCGACAACTCCGGCACCTTGCCCGTGGAGGGCGCGTGCTCCACCGCCAGTGCGACATGGGGAGGCGCCACGTGGGAGGAAACGCGAACCTGCCAGGCCTCGGTGGGCTCCCAGTCAGCGCCCTGGCCCGGCATCACCACCACGACGGGCTCGCCCGTGTGAACGTCGTGGGCCTCGTAGACACGGCCCAGATCCGCCCCCATGTCCTTGTACCGCCTGCCGAGGTGGAATGCCCCCAGCCGTCCACCCTTCCAGGTTGCCTTGTCCGCCATGCGCGGTCACCTCCTGCCCCTCCCTCTACCACTTCTCAAGGCGGCAGGCAGCACAGGATTCATCGAGTCACTTCTGGGAGGTACGGCAGGTTGTGAAATGCACTGACACCTACTCCGAATCGGGAGGACTCATTCGATCCAACTCTTCCGGAAGAGGGGTGGGACGGAACCTCAACCCCTTCGCATCCCGCGTTGGAATCACGCGGAAGCCCTCGCCAGCGATCTTGACGAGGTCACCCTCGTTGGCCTTTCCACTGGCGAGCCACTCGTCCGCCTCCTCACTCGTCGCGAATACGTGAGAAGGAACGATGTAGTCAGCTGCAGGCGTATAGAACTTCCGGAAGAATTCGCGATAGTCGTCCAGCCTCTGGCTCTCACGGACATAGAGCAGCGCCACCGCGGCGACTCGGATTGCCTCATCCTCTGGCGATCCCTCTTTGTATTTTTCGTTCACGGTCCGCAAGCGTTCGAGGACCGAGTCAACATCGAAGTCTTTATTGTATATCACTTCCGCATCCTAATCAGAGAACAAGAGGAGCCAGAACCAGAGCACCAGAACCGCCCGTCGCGAGAACGAAGGTAACACCAGCCACGATGACGACAGTTCCAATCGCCACCTCGGCCTTGTGTCCCCTGATCCAGTCAATCGCCTCGTCCATGCGCGAGAATTTCAATTTCTTCTGTTTCTCCGCCTCCTCTTTCTGCTTCTCGTCCTCGCACTCATTGAATGCCCTGTTGCAATCCTGCTCACAGCGCTCGTGATACCAGCCGCTCTGTGGCTTGTTGTGTGGCCACGGATAGCGCTTGTCCCAGCACCTCTTCATGCATTGTTTGAATTCGTCGTTGCAATCATGGCCTCCGGCACCGCCACTTCCGAGTGCGGAGCCAACTCCATCCGTGCTCTCGGAAACGACATAGATCCGGGACTCTGGCCGTTGCGAGTGAGCGCACCCCACGAAGGCCATTGCCAAAGCGGTCATCACAAAAATCCATCTCATTTCCCTGACCATCTCCTTGCCGCCTTGCATGGAGCTGCTCCCACATACGCAGCTTTGATGGTACGAGCCCCAGTTTTCGGGCCCACACGGAAACGCATGCTCTCCCCATGACACGGCAGCAGTTGTCAGTTTTGGGACATCAATGCATTGCCCCTGGTGTGATTTCGCCGCCCAGAACGAAGGCACAGCAATCCCAGCACCCCCAGGCTCACGAGCGACACCGTCAGCCCCGTGCGGAAGGAACCCGGGCGGTAGCGCAGCTCCACCCGCCGCTCGTCCCCTCGCAACGCGACGGCTCGCAGCCCCTCGGCCTCGAGCACTGGCACCGGCCGCCCGTCCGCCTCCGCCTCCCATCCGGGGAACCACGCATCCCGCACCGTGAGCCGCTCGCCGCCCCGGGGCAGCACGAAGGCCAGCCGCGAAGGCGTGTCCACCTCGGGCTCCAATTCCAGCCGCTCCCCGCCCGACTCCAGCAGCGCCCGCCCTGGCCGCCCCAACCTCACCGCCAGGTAGCTCTCATTCTGGAACAGCACCTCTCCCGGGTACGCCGCGCGCTTCGCCTCGTCGTCGATGACCACCACCGCCGCGCCGAGCAGCGCCGCCGCCCGCTCCGGCTCCTCGCGCACCAGCCGCTTCACGTACGCGGGCGCGGGCACCACGAAACCCTCGAGCGCGGCGAAGCCTCCCGCCATGTTCGCGTTGGGCACGCCCACCTCGCACGCCTCCGCCCGGTGCGCGACGTCCACCCGTCCCCAGTCGATGTCATAGGCCACGCGGCCCTCGGGCCGGAAATCAGGAGACGGACGGCACGGCGCGCCTCCACTCCGGTTCGCCAGCGTCCCCACGCCCTGCTGGAACACCGCGCACTCGAGGACGATGACGGCCGCCACCGCCCACCCGCGCGGGGCCGGAGCCAGCCGCCGCGAGGCCAACAGCGCGCCGCCCATCAGCCCCACCCACGCCAGACTCACCGCCCAGCCCGCTCCCGCGCCCGCCACCGCCAGGGCACACGCGCCCAGCAGGCCCACCATGGCGAACACCGCCCCCGGCCGCCGCGTGGTGGCCGGCCTCCCCCGCTCCCACGCGGAGAAGCCCGAGGCCAGCGCCAGCGCCAGCAGCACCGGCAGCGGCGAGAGGAACTTGATGGGAAAGCGGAACAGGCCCGCGCCCGGCACCCACCGGTGGAACGCCGTGAAGAGCCCTCCCGCGTCCCCGAGCGCCAGCAGCACGAGCACCCCGCACACCACCGCGAGCCGCTTGCGCCGCCACAGCCCGAAGGCCGCCAGGAGCAGGATGCTCGCGCCCACGAAGAGCACCGATTGGAAGCTCTGCGCGCCCGAGCGGTCCGCGCCGAAGCGGACGAAGGGCAGCGCCAGGTCCAACACCTCGGCCGGTGACAGCGCGAAGCTCGTGGCCTCGCCCACGCCGATGCCCGTGCCCCGGTCCGAGCGCACGAGCAACTCCAGGAACGGAATCCACGTGGCGGCGGACAGCCCGGCCCCGAGCCCCACCGCGCCCAACGTCCACCGCGTGCGCTTCCAGAGGCACCCCGCGAGCCCGGCCAGCGCGAGCAGCGTCAGCTCGGGGGAACCCGCGAGCACACTGCACGCCACCAGCACCCCGAGCAGCACCATGCCGCGCCGGGTGGGACGGCGCGCCAGGAGCCGCCCCGAGCCCCACACCCATGGCACCCAGCTCAGCCCGCAGAGCATGTTCGGGTGGGCGTAGTGCTCGACGGCCAGCGGACTGAGGCCCGCGGCGAGCCCGGCCAGCACGGCCGCGCGGCGGCTCGCCCCCGAGTACCGCGCCAGCCGCCACGTCCCCAGCCCCAGCCACACCAGGTGCGCGAAGAGGAAGGGGCCCAGGACGCGCTCGGGCGGCGCGAGAAGGAAGAGCAGGCTCGGTGGGTAGAGCACCTGCGTCTGCAGCTCGGCCAGGAACGGGTGGCCCGCGAGCAGCAGCGGGTTCCACAGCGGCAGCGCGCCCTGGAGCAACTGCTCGCGCAGGAAGGAGGCGTTGGGCAGGAAGAGGAAGAGGATGTCCGGCGACACCGGCTGCCGCGCGAGCATCGTCCCGTGGCTGATCAGCAGGGCCAGCACCACGGAGGCGCAGGCCAGCGGCACGGCGCGGGCTCGGTCCGATGGGTTCTTGGACTGGGACATTCGAACCGGTGGGGGGAAGACCCTCACCCTACCCCTCTCCCAGAGGGAGAGGGAACCTCCCAGCCGTCACGGGGCCGACGAATCCCGGAAAAGCCCCCGGGGCCGAGCCGTCACCCGGTGGACGCCAGACGCATGACGCCTCCACTCATTGACGAGCGCCCGCTTGCACTCCCGCTAGAGTCGGCTCCCTATGGCGCACGTAACCGACGACAAGAACTTCCGGCTTCCCCTCACCATCCGTCCCCGGCGGTACGCGGCGACGGTGACGCTCGACATGGAGGCCAAGAGCTTCACGGGCCAGCAGACCATCGAGCTGGAAGCTCGAGAAGCCCTCCAACGAAATCATCCTCCACGCCATCGCGCTGCAGCTCGGCGAGGTGACCTTCCGGGGTGGCGACGGCAAGCGCCTTGAGCCCCGGGAAATCCAGCCCGTGCAGGTCAGCGAGACGGTGGTGCTGCGCTTCGCCGAGCCACTGCCCGCGGGCGCGGCGACGCTGGACGTGGCGTGGACGGGCCGCTTCACCGAGGGCCTGCGCGGCCTGTACGCGGCGGGCAAGGTGGCGGCGACGCAGTTCGAGGCGGCGGACGCGCGGCGGCTCTTCCCGTGCTTCGACGAGCCGGCCTTCAAGGCGCGCTGGGCGCTCACTGTGCGGGTGCCTCCGGGGCTGACGACGCTGGCCAACGGCGCGCTGCTCAAGGACGAGGAGGACGGCAAGCTGCGCAAGCTGACCTTCGCGGAGACGGAGGTGCTCAGCTCGTACCTGGTGGCGCTGGTGTGCGGCCCGCTGGTGGGCACGCCCGAGGAGAAGGTGGAGGGGATTCCGGTGCGCACGTGGGCGCTGCCGGAGAAGGCGCACCTGACGCGCTTCGGGCAGGACGCGGCGCTGGCGGCGCTGCCCCGGCTGCAGGACTACTTCGGGCTGCCCTACGCCTTCGGCAAGGTGGACCAGGTGGGCATCCCCGACTTCGAGGCCGGCGCCATGGAGAACGCGGGCCTCATCACCTACCGGGAGATCGCCCTGCTGTTGGACCCCGCCACCGCGCCGCTCTCCGTGCAGAAGCGCGTGGCCGAGGTGGTGACGCACGAGCTGGCGCACCAGTGGTTCGGCAACTGGGTGACGATGGTGTGGTGGGACGACCTCTGGCTCAACGAGGCCTTCGCCACGTGGATGGCGTACAAGATCGTCGATAGCTGGAAGCCGGACTGGCGCGTGTGGCTGGACTTCGACGCGGGCAAGGCGGCGGCGCTGCACCTGGACGCACTGCGCTCCACGCACCCGGTGCGCGGCGAGGTGCGCAACGCCAACGAGGCCGGTGAGAGCTTCGACCTCATCACCTACGAGAAGGGCGGCGCGGTGCTGCGGATGCTCGAAGGCTTCCTCGGCGAGGAGCCCTTCCGCGAGGGCATGCGCCAGTACATGCGCAAGCACGCGCGCTCCAACGCGGTGGCGGATGACTTGTGGCGGGCGCTGGCGAACGCCTCGTCGCAGCCGGTGCTGGAGCTGGCCAACGCCTGGATTGGCCAGAGCGGCTACCCGCTGGTGTCGGTGTCGCTGGAGGGGCGGACGGTGACGCTCTCGCAGCAGCGCTACTACTCGGAGCCGGGGGTGAAGAGCGGCGAGCGCTGGCCGGTGCCGATGGTGCTGCGCTTCTCGGACGCGGGCGGGGTGCGCGAGCAGCGGGTGCTGCTGCGCGAGGCGCAGACGAAGGTGACGCTGGAGGGCTCGGGCGAGGTGAAGTGGCTGTGCGCCAACGCGGGCTCCACGGGCTTCTACCGGGTGCAGTACGACGCTCCGGCGCTGGAGCGGATTTCGGCGAGCGTCACGGCGCTGGCGCCCTCGGAGCGCATCTCGCTGCTGGCGGACCAGTGGGCGCTGGTGCGCAGCGGGCAGGCGCCGGTGGCGGCCTTCCTGGACCTGGCGGGCCGCTTCGGCAACGAGGAGGACGACGCCGTCCTGGACGAGCTGGTGGGCCGGCTGGCGTACGTGGAGGGCCGGCTGGTGGAGGGCGAGGACCGGAAGCGCTTCCAGCAGTGGGTGGAGAAGCTGCTGGGGGCGGGGCTGAAGAAGCTCGGCTGGAACGCGGCGCCGGGGGAGTCGGACCGGGTGAAGCTGCGGCGCGCGGCGCTGGTGAGGGCGGTGGGAGGCGTGGCGCGCAGCGCGGAGGCGCTGGGCGAGGCACGGCCCCGGGTGATGCGGATGCTGGACGGGGACAAGGGCGTGTTGGAGCCCAACCTGCTGGACGTGGCGGTGGCCATGGTGGCGCGCTCGGGAGACCGGGCGCTCTACGAGAAGCTGCTGGAGAAGATGCCGGGGGAGCCGGATCCGGCGACGCAGCGGCGCTACCTCATGGCGCTGACGTCCTTCGAGGACCCGGCGCTGGCGGACGAGGCGCAGAAGCTCTTCTTCACGGACAAGGTGAAGATGCAGGACGTGTCGAGCTTCGTGACGGGGCTGATGGCCAACCGGACGGGCCGGGACGCGTGGTGGGCGGAGATGCGGAAGCGCTGGCAGGACGTGCTCGGCAGGACGGGCCGGGCGCCGATGCTGCTGCGGCGGGTGGTGGAGTCGATGGGAGCGCTGCGCGAGCGCAAGCAGCTCGACGAGGCGAGCAGGCTGCTGACGTCGAGCCCGGTGGAGGAGGCGAAGCAGGCCACGGATCAGACGCTGGAGAAGCTGGCGCAGGACGTGGCCCTGCGCGAGCGCGCCATGCCCGAGGTGAGCGCCTGGCTGAAGCGTCAGCCGTAGCGTCGAAGCCTCGCTGAACCACGACCCATGAATCCCTCACCCCACTGAGTCACCACCCCTCTCCCCTCGGGAGAGGGACAGGGTGAGGGTGCCACGCCCCCCGGGTTCCTACCCCTGGGGATCCACGTCCGGAACCGGCTCCTGCTGCTCCGGGTTCTCGCCCGTGCGCTCCCCGCCGCCGCGCGGCAGCGTGAGGTGGCGCACGATGGCGGCATCGACGGCGAGCAGGCCCGGGAGGAAGAACCAGGGCCCCACGGAGTAGGCGCTCATATTCAGCACGAACCACATCGTGAGCCAGATGGCGGCGAGGACGAGCAGGAGGGGGTGGAAGGCGGACAGGCCGCGGTGGCGCACGGCGGAGCACGCGAGCAGCAGCAGCGTGAACAGGGTGTACGTCGAGAGGGGCAGATCTCCGCCGGACAGCCCCGAGACATGCAGGGTGCCACGCGTCCACGGGAGCAGGAGCGCGAAGGTACAGAGGACGACGCCCGCGACCACCCAGCGGTGCAGCCGTGGACCGGAGCCGCCATCCACGCCGTCCGTGTCCTCGTCCCTGTCCGCGAAGTAGCGCCAGCCCTGGTCGTAGCCGAGCACCGTGCCGGCCAGCATCCACACCAGCGAGATGGGCCCGAGGCCCAGCATCAGCACGGCGCACGTGCAGATGAGCAGGGCGAAGGTCTGCGCGATGCCCGGGTGGCGTGTGTCCCTCGGAAGGGTCGCGAGCGCCGACGGCAGGGGGCGGACGGGCGGGATGCCCGGCTCCTGGGCCTCGGGCTGGCTGAGGAGGCGCCACTCGTTCACGGCGACGAGCGCGCCCCACGGCAGCACCACCACCGCGCCGAGGAACCCGATGCCCGGCACGGCCGGAATCAGCGAGAGCACGAGGGCCAGGCCCACGAGCCCCAGCCCGAGCAGCGTCAGCGAGCCGCCCGGCAGGTGCGAGCGCAGGCGCGGGTCATCCAACACGCTGCGGAAGGCGGCGCCCACCTGTCCGGCCACGGCGAGCACGGGCACGGACACCTTGGTGAGCAGCTCCTCCAGCCGCTCGAGGGGCGAGGGACGCGGTGGCTCCTGCCACGCGGGGTCATCCGGGTTGTAGTCCTGGTTGTAATCGTAGTCCCCCGCGCCGTAGTCCTGGGCACCGCCGTTGGGCGGGTTGTTCGGGATTTCCTGGCCACACTCGGGACAGAAGTACGGCACTTCATTGCCAAAGGGGTGGCCACAGCTCGAGCAGGAGTTCATGGGGGGGAATCCGAAGCGGGGCCCCCAGTCTAGGCCAGGGAAGCCCCGCGGCGGTACAGCCCCCTACTCGTAGGCGGCGGCGTAGACGAGGTTGCTGGAGAAGCCCCCGCCATTGTCCCGGTACCACACCGTCATCGCCGCGCCCGTACCGTTCGCTCGGACCCTCGGCCGCTTGGAGGTGCCGCCGTGGTACGGCTCCATCTCCACGAGCGAGTTGATGGCGGTGGCGCCCTCGGGGTAGCGGGCCGCGAATACCTGGTCGATTCCATACGTGTTCTCCACCCAGACGAGGTGGAAGTTGCCCTGCCCGTCCGACGCCACCGCGGGCTGGCTGGCCATCCGGGTCCCCAGCGGGATGGACCGCCACCCTTCCTCCGGGACGAAGCGCGAGACGGAGAGGACCCAGCTGTCGAAGGTGGAGCTCGGCCGGGTCCAGACGGCCATCGCCCGCCCCCACCGGTCCAGGGCGAGGGCCGGGTCATCCCCTCCCGGTGGAGCATCCCCCAGCCGGGTGGGCGCCGTGCTCCAGCCCTCACCGGGGACGAAGCGGGTGGAGAGGAGGGAGGCGCTCGGGCCGGCCTCCGAGGAGCCCCGGAACAGGAGGAACGCCGAGCCATTCGCGCTCAGGGCGGCGGACACCGAGGTGCCTTCACCCGAGGCGGCGGCCTGCTCCGGCGGCGTCCACCCCGAGCCGGGGACGTAGCGGCTGGCGCGTACGCGCACGGTGCCTCCGGTGTCCGGCTGCAGCCACGCCGCCACCGCGCGCCCGGAGCCCTCCAGCGCCAGGGCCGGCACCGTGGTGGCGCCCGCGTCCGGCTCCAGCAGCAGGGGCGCGCCCCAACCGCCGCCCTTCACCAGGCGCGCGGCCCAGAGGCTCTCGGCGGTCCCGTCCGACTGCCGCCACACGACGAGCGCGTTGCCCTCCGCGTCCACGCCCACCCGCGGCGTGCTCACCGGCTCGGCGCGTGTGTCCAGCAGGCGCGGCTCGCCCCAGCCCGTGCCGGGGGTGTACTCGGCCGCGTAGAGGTCCACGCGCGCGCCGTGCAGCTCCCACACGGCCACGCCGAAACCGGCCTCGTTCACCGCCACCGCCGGGCGCTCCACATCCCCCGGGTGGACGGTGTCGAGCTCCCGCGCCGGCTCCCAACCCCCGTAGGGCGTGGAGCGGCTGGCGAAGGGACGGTAGGCCCCGCTGGCGGTGCCCTGCACCCAGACGGCCAGCGACTGGCCCTGCCCGTCCACCGCCACGTCCGGGAAGAGCCCGGGCCGCATCGAGCGCACCTCGCGCGGCGCCTGCCACACGCGGCCCCGGGTGGTGAAGGTGAGGCTCACGGGCGATGTCATCACCCGCCCGGCCGTGTCCTTCACCGTGGCTGACAGCGTCGCGCGCACCGTCTCGCGGTAGGGCAACGGGCTGACGGGGGTGAAGGCACAGCTCGTCACCGAAGCGGTACAGGCCACCGTCGTCTCCACGGGCGCGCCATTCACCTCCAGCGTGAGGCTGCCGGGCGTGAGGCTGGAGGCGTCCACCGGCTCGTTGAAGGTGAAACGCACGGGCGCGAGGATGTCCACCTCCGACGAGCCCGTCGCGGGCGTGGTGCCCGACACGGCGGGCGGCGACAGGTCCACCCGGAAGCCATCGGACGACACATGGGGGCTCCAGTTCCCCGCCCCGTCCTTCGCGCGGACACAGTGGAAGTAGCTCTTGTTGTCGGAGAGCGAGAGTCCGGTGAGCCGCGCGGTGGTCTGCGTCGTGGTGCGAGGCGAGGGCAGGCCGGACGGAGCAGCGCCGGAGCAGATGGCGGACGCGGAGAGGTAGTGCTCGTACTGGACGATGCCGTGCAAATCAGTGAAGCCCTCCCAGCGGGCCTCGGCGACGTTGGCCACGAGCTGGTGGCGCAGGTCCTCGCCCGGGCCGTCCGACACCTTCACGCCCTCGAGCCTCCGGCGGCACGTCGTCATGCACATAGGTGATGGGCCCCACGCACGGGGAGCGGTTGCCCGCCGCGTCCTGGGTGAGCAGGTGGAAGGCCGTGGCCCTGTTCTCGGGGACGGAGGTGGTCACGCTGAAGTAGGAGCCGACGGAGCCGGTGGCGGCCGGAGTTCCCGTACAGCCGCCGCTGGTGAAGAGGAGCACCCGCATGCCCGTCTGCCCGTCTCCCATCACGGAGACGGAGGTGACCGAATTGGGCGAGGTATGCGAGAGCGCCAGCCCCGTGGGTGCCGTGGGCGGGGTGCTGTCCTCATCGTAGGAGCCCGCGCTCTCGCAGTCGCCGGTGTTGCCAGCCGCGTCGATGGCCCGAGCGCCGAAGTAGGAAGTGCTGTCGTCCTTCACGGAGAAGGGGACTTCGAAGTGCCCTTCGGCATCCACCGGAACGGTGAGGAGCGCGGGGTTGTAGCAGTAGGAGCTTGAGAAGAGCTCGACCCGGGTGCCCGGCTCGGACGTCCCCGAGAGCACGGGGGTGTTGTGGTTGGCGGGGGATTTCGGGGTGAAGGCCAGGAGCCTCACGTCGGAAGGCGGCTTGCCGTCATGCTCCAGGGTGAAGACGTCCGAGCATCCCGAGGGGTTGCCCGCCGCGTCCCGAACGCGCAGGAAGAGCAGATTCGTGGCGTTGGCCGTCACCGGCACCTTGAGGGAGGCGGCGCCCGAGGCATCCACGATGGCGGTGGCCAGCTCCAGCCCCGAGCAGTCCGCGCTGGCGTGGGCGGCCACCCGTCCGCCGGGCTCCGCCAAGGCCCGCAGGGTGGGTGAGGAGGCGTTGGTCAGCACGGGGTTGTCCGCGGCCCAGGAGGGCACCTCGGGTGCGCGGCTGTCCTCGGTGTAGACGAAGGGCTTGGAGCAGCCGGAGGAACGCCCGTCCTCGGCCCGCACGGACCGGAGGCTCAGGGTGGTGGTGGAGTCGTCCTCGACGGAGAAGCTCGAACTCCACGAGTCCTTCGTCGTTCGTGCCGGTCTGCAGGAGCGGCGTCCCCTTGCAGTCCGCTTGGGTGAAGACCTGGACGGTGGCTTTCTGCCAGGTGCGAGCCCGCAGGCGCGGGAGGTTGTCGTTGGCCACCGCCGGGTTCTCCTTCTCCCAGGACGGAGTGCTCGGCGTCCCGCGCCCACACCCCACCCCCAGCAGTGCCACGCACAGCCCCAGGGCCCATCGAGACATCGTCAGTCGCATGCGTCTTTCCCACGGGACCGGCGGGACCTCGTCCGCCACGTCCACCTGTCTTCGCCGGAGGTATTGCGCCGGACCGTGCCGGGTGGATCCCCACTCAGCCTCAGTAGCTCACCGAGCAGCCCTTGCCGTCGAAGTGGACGAACGCGCGGCGCTCGGGGAGCACCTTCACCTCGCAGCTCGACGTCTTCCCGGAGGAGAGGAACTGCAGCGAGTAGCGGCCCGCGCTCCAGCGCCGCCGATCGACCGGGAGCTCCTCGAACTCGCCCCCGGGCAGCTTCACCTGCACCTTCCCCTGGAAGCCGGGGGCCGGGCCGATGCGCAGCGCGCCCACGCCCGACAGCACCTCCTCGGCGGGTGCCGGAGCGGAGGCCGCCACCGCGTGGGCCTGCTCCCGCGACCGCTTGGGCTCACGCTTCGGACGAGACACGGCGGCCACCGGAGCGCTCGGCGGCTCCGGCCGGACTTCCGGGGCGGGCTCCGCCGCGGGGGGCTCGGAAGGTGCGGAGGGCTCGGGGACTGGAGCGGGCGCTAGCGCCTCGGCCACGGCCGTGGGCGGCGCGGGCACGGGGGCGGGCGTGGCCACCGGAGTCACGGGCACGGGCGGCGCCACGGGCGCGGGCTGCTGGCGCGAGAGGATGAAGGCGCCTCCCGCGAACGACAGCGCCAGCCCCACCACCACGCCCGCCACGGGCGCCCACACCTTGCGGCCTCCCGGGAGGCCGCGGGCCGCCGGAGCGTGTGAGGCCGTCACGACCGCGGGCGCCGCGGCCGCACTTCCCCGGGCCGCCCGGCGCGGGCTCGTTTTCGAGACGAAGACGGACTCCCCCTCCGCCCGCACGTAGCCCGTGAGCGAGCCGGGGCCCACGGGCAGACCGGCCGCGAAGGCCACCGACTCCAGCTCCTCGCGCATGGTGCGTGCGTCGGCGTAGCGCTCCTCGAGCTTCACGCGCATGGCGCGATCCACCACGGAGACGAGGCCGCGCGGCAGCTCCGGGCACACGCGCGAGAGCGGCTCCCAGTCACCCCGCACCAGCGCGGTGTTGCGCGAGATGAGGGTGGGGTACGCATCCAGCGGGCCCACGCCCGCGGCGAGCTGGTACAGGGTGACGCCCAGCGAGAAGAGATCGCTCCGCCCGTCGAGCAGCTTGCCCTTGGCCTGCTCCGGCGAGAAGTAGCCCGCCTTGCCCTTGGTGGAGCCGGCGCGGGTGAGGTTGCGGTTGGTGGCCGCCTTGGCGATGCCGAAGTCGATGAGCTTGAGCGTGCCGCCGGCCGAGAGCATCAGGTTCTGCGGCGACACGTCCCGGTGCACCAGGTTGGGCCGCTCGTGCACCGCTTCCAGCGCCGCGCAGGTGGCGATGCCCACCGCCAGCAGCGCCTCGTCGGTGAAACGCTCGCCCCGTTGACGCAGTGCGCGCTCCACTTCCGTGAGCGACACGCCGGTCACCAGCTCCATGGCCATGTAGAGCAGCCCGTCCGCATCGCCCACCTCGTAGATGTGGACGATGTTGGGGTGGCTGAGGGTGCAGGCGGTGCGCGCCTCGTCGAGGAACATCTCGCGGAAGTCCTCGGACTCCGAGTACTCCGGCCGGATGACCTTCAGCGCGACGGGGCGGACGATGCCCCCGGTGAGGGACTGCTCGGCGAGATAGACCTCGGCCATGCCGCCCTGCGCGAGAAGGCGGATGACGCGGTAACGGCCAACGGTGGTCCCAGGCTCGATGGAGGACAAGGCCCCCCGAGCCTATCACCACAGCATGTCTTGATCCTCGGTGACGCCGGGAACCCCGGACAACCGGTGCGTCTGGCCCTCCACCCGCACCGTGCCCTCGAAGAGGCCGAGCGGCTGGGCGAAGTGGCTCACCACCACCTTGAAGTCGTGGTCCTCCCGGTGGACATAGAGGGGCTGGAAGCGCAGATCCACCGCGCCGTCCTCCGTCCGGATGCGCCAGGGGCTCATCAGCTCGTTCCGGTCGTACTCGAAGTGCGCCCGGCCCAGCGAGAAGAGCCGGGAGCCCAGCCAGAGGGCGTTCTCGTTGATGCCGGTGCTCTCGTTGAAGCCCTCGACGAGGTTGATGCCGACCGGCGTACCGTCCGCCAGCCTGCCCGCCAGGAAGGCCCACCGCCAGGCGGTATGCCGCGCCAGGTAACCCTGGGTGTAGTCCGTGCCGCCCACACCGCCGTCCATCCGGAAGCGCTTGCCGCCCGCCTCGAGGCTGCCGAAGGACAGCATGCCGCAGCGCTTCTGGGTGACGTTGACGAAGCCATCTCCCTCCACGGGGGCAATCACCGTCAGCGCCGGAGGGCCACCGGCCACGAGCAGATCTCCATTCCACTGGAAGGACTGGAGGCTGCCGGTGCGCAGCCGGCTCACATCCACCTGGAGGTGGTAGCGCTCATCGTCCTCGCCGCGGCGCGCCGTGAGCCGCCCGCCGAGGGTGCGGAACGAAGCCGTCAGCCCCGCGCCGGGCTTGTCGCCCACCTCGGCCAGCGGGCCGGGGGCACCCAGGAAGCTCACGTCACAGAGGGGACGCTGCTCCTTGAGATCCAACGCCACGGCGAAGGCGTTGGCCGAGTAGCCCACATCCACCACCGCGAAGAGGGCGAGCACCTCGGGCGTGGCCGCCAGGGTGTAGTGCCAGCGCTTGCGTTTGAGCAGGCGGGCGGGAGCCGCGGCGGGAGCCCACCGGCCCTTGAGCCGGGAGAGATCCACCTCGGGCAGCTCGCCCTGGTAGGTGCCGAATCGCGGTTCACCGGACGCCGTGGCCACGGAGGCCGGCGCCGGAAGGAGATCCATTTCTCGCTCCGGTGTCATTTCATGCCCAGGGTGGGCCTTCTCCTTCCCATCTGCCACCCGGCCCCCCGGTACGACGGATCACTCGCGCACAGAACGCCGCCTGGAGTGTGCGGGGGTGGACCCTTATGGGAACCACGGCAGGTGCCCGGCCGCACGGCTCCCCTCCCTCCCACCGGGCCCGGCCCCTCCGTAGCCCTTTTCTCCCGCCGCCCCGGCAGGTATGCACCGGTGCGATGAAGAACGCCGAGCAAGCCCAACTGCCCCCCTCCAGGGAGCCCCGATCCACCTTGTCGCTGGAAGAGGTGCACCAGGTCACGCGCCTCCTGGAGGCGATGGCCGAGCACCGCATCCTGCTCAACGGCGTCCCCGAGGAGGATCGGAAGGCCTTGCTGGCCGCCGCCGGCCGCCTGGTGCACCCGAATCGCGACGAGAAGTCTCGGCTCCAGAAGGCCCTGAGGCGCGAGCGCAAGGAGACGAAGCGCGAGCACGACCGCGTCATCCGCGCGACGACGGAGATCCGCTCGCTGCGCCGCTCCCCCGTCTTCACGGTGCCGCAGCTTCCTCCGCCGCCGCCCTCGGAGCAGGGCCCGGAGCGCATCCTCGAGGTCCCGCGCCGCTGCTACGTCTGCAAGACGGAGTACCGCAAGCTGCACTTCTTCTACGACACGCTGTGCGTCGAGTGCGGGGACTTCAACTACGCGAAGCGGACCCAGCGGGCGCCGCTGTCCGGGAAGGTCGCGCTCATCACCGGCGCGCGCGTGAAGATCGGCTATCAGGCGTCGCTGATGCTGCTGCGCTCGGGCGCGCGCGTCATCGCCACCACGCGCTTCCCCCTGGACTCGGCAGAGCGCTACGCGCGCGAGCCCGACTTCGCGGACTGGTCGCACCGGCTGCACATCCACGGGCTGGACCTGCGGCACGCGCCCAGCGTCGAGCTCTTCGCGCGGCACATCGAGCAGGCGCACCACCGGCTGGACATCCTCATCAACAACGCGGCGCAGACCGTGCGCCGTCCGCCCGGCTTCTACGCGCACCTGCTGGCGGGCGAGCAGCGCCGCATCGATGAGCTCCGCCCGGAGCTGCGCCCGCTGCTCGCCGGACACGTGGAGTGCGTCGCGTCGGTGCAGCCCACCCTCGGACCGGGCGAGGACGCCTCGTCGCTCATGCCCACGTGGCGCAGCAGTGATCCGGCCATCGGCATCCACTCGTCCGCCGCGCTGTCGCTGCTCCCGTATGCCCTCGAGCAGGAGGGTGACACGAGCGCCCTCTTCCCCCAGGGCCGGCTGGACGCGGACCTGCAGCAGGTGGACCTGCGGGAGATGAACTCCTGGCGGATGAAGCTCGCGGACGTGTCGACGGCCGAGATGCTGGAGGTGCACCTGGTGAACGCGGTGGCGCCCTTCATCCTCTGCGGCAAGCTCAAGCCGCTGATGCTGCGCGACCGCTCCTCGCCCGGCCACATCGTGAACGTCTCGGCGATGGAGGGCAGCTTCTCGCGCGGGACGAAGACGGACAAACATCCCCACACGAACATGGCCAAGGCCGCGCTGAACATGATGACGCTGACCTCCGCGCCGGATTACGCGAAGGACAACATCTTCATGAACGCGGCGGACACCGGCTGGGTCACGGACGAGGATCCGGCGCAGCACTCCGAGCGCAAGCAGAACGAGCTCGACTTCCATCCGCCGCTGGACATCGTCGACGGCGCGGCCCGCGTGGTGGACCCCGTGATGACCTCGGAGAACACCGGCCAGTTCGTGTGGGGCAACTTCTTCAAGGACTACCGCCACACCCCGTGGTGACGGCCCTCAACAGGGGGTGACGAACGTGCAGCCCAGGGCGCTGGGACAGGCGTCGATCGCACTGCACGGGTAGTCGGTGAATTGCTGGTGGGGATTGCCGCGGGGAGGGCAACGGCGCGCGCCCCCCACCGCGTCCGACAGCTCGTCCTCGCCGAGCTCGGTCACCGGCTTGCCGGACGGGAGTTCGGGGAGCGCCGCCCGCTCCTCCGGGGAGAG
This sequence comes from Archangium gephyra, assembly GCF_049060025.1. Lineage (GTDB taxonomy): Bacteria > Myxococcota > Myxococcia > Myxococcales > Myxococcaceae > Archangium > Archangium gephyra_A. The sequence continues at coordinate 7,948,194 of NZ_JBMEQQ010000002.1, read as the reverse complement.
GCTCGCGCGGAACGCCGGATCCTTCCACGCACGGATGATGGTCTCTGCTCGCATGCAGTCCTCCTGGCTGGTCCTCTCCGGGTGGAGAGGACACGTCCAGGTGGATGGAGTTGCCTCGCGACGTATGTGACACGGCCGTCCGAATTCCTCAGGGATGCGCGATGACGATGAGCGTGGACGCCCGGGCCTCCACACACGCCATCACCTTGCGCATCGTCACGGGATCCAACGCACCGAACGCCTCGTCGAGCACCACGACCCGGGCCCGCTGAAGCAGCGCCCGCGCCACGAAGACCCGGCTCTGCTCCCCATGCGAGAGCTGCCAGCCGCGCTCCCCGACGAGCTGCATCAAGCCCGAGGGCATCCGCGCCAGCAGCTCCCCCAGCCCGAGCTCCTCACAGAGCACCCTCGCGTTGTTCAGGTCCTCGGGGGTGGGCGGCCACGACCGGCCCAGCAACAGGTTCATCGCCAGCGTGCCGGAGACCACATGGTTCTCGTGGAACTGGGGAGCACCGGCGATCTGCGCGCCCCACCCGTCCCGCGTCCACGTGGCCATATCCAGGCCGCCCAGCAGCAACAGCCCCGACCCGTGGCCTCGCAGCCCCGTCAGGATGGAAGCGAACGTGGACTTGCCCGAGCCTGACGGTCCCTCGAGCAGCACGCGCTCTCCGGCGCGCACGGCCAGCGAGGCCCGCTCGAGCACCGCCCGGGGAGCCCCCGCGTGCTTGAAGACCAGGTCGCGCACCTCGAGCAGGGCCTGGGTCTTCGGGGGCTCCGCCTCGGGCGCGGCGGGAGCAGCCGCCCCGCCCGTGGCGTTGGAGCTGGCGCGCCGGGCGGCCTCCAGGATGGGACGGACATTGCGGAACAGCACGCGCGCCCCGGAGAGCGCCAGGGCCCCCACGGACAATGCCCCCACGGCTCGCGCCGCCATCAGCGCGGCCCCCACGCCCACGGCGATCCTCGCGGTCGAGGCCCCCGCGAGCACGGCGGGGAGTGTCGCGATGATGACCACCGGGAGGAGTCCCCGCCGGGCGAGCGCCGACAACCGCGCCGTGGCCCCATCCAACTGCTCGGAGACCTCGGCATAGTGGGCCAGCTCCTGGTCCTCCGCTTCGTGCCACCGCTCCGGCCGCTCCTGCGCGAGCCGCGTCCGGTGGCCGAGCATGCGCTCGATGAGGGCATGCGTCATGGCGACCCGTGCCTCCGTCCACTGGCGGAAGCGCACCGACTGGCGCGCGACGAGCACCGCCAGCACGCCGCAGAAGCCTCCCAGGGCCACCAGTCCGTACCCACCCGCGGGGCCCGTCGCCATCACACTCGCCGCCAGCACCACGTCCACCACCGCCAGCAGACTGGCGAAGCCTCCCGTCAACGTGAGCTGCTCCAGCCCCGCGCTCTCGAAGGTCCTCCCGACGAATTCGCCCATTCCCCCACGCCGGGCCTCGTCCACGGGCAGCGCGAGCGCCCCCGCCAGCAACTGCCTGCGCAACAGCTCGGAGAGCTCCAGCGCCAGGGTTCCCTGCGCCCAGGCCAGCACCGCCTGGAGCGGCACCATCGTCAACCCCATGAGGGCCCAGGCCCAGAGCCATCCCGGGTCCAACCTCCCCTCGAACGCGCCGCGTCCCATCAACCACCAGCCGGAGAGCACACACACCTGGATGACGGCCGCCAGCAGGAGGAGCAGGAGCAGCCGCCGTCCGGCCTTCAGCGCCCGCAGGTGCTGGAGCATACGGGCTCCCGGTGGCAACCGGAGCGTGCGCGCGGCGAAGAGGTACACATGGGAGAGCTGCGCCCCCAGCAACGCCCGCCGGGCCAGGAGCCGCTGGGGCCCGTTCAGTCCGGTCCGCTCCAGGACGCGATCGGCCACGGGCCCCTGGAAACGCTCCACACGGGCCTGTGCGGCGGCAGTCAGCGAGGAGAGGGGAACCTCGTGCACCGACTCATCCGGGGCGAGGACCCGCGCGGTCCGTTCCGAGGAAGACAGGCGGAGCAGCGCGACCACCGAGGCCCCCCGGGCGCTCGTCATCTCCACGAGGGCCGGAGCCGCGCGGCACAGGGCACGCTCGACCTCATTGTGGCGCGTGTAGTGCGGCTGCAGCTCGAGCCCCAGCGTCTGGGCCATCGCGTCCAGCCACTCGCCCACGCGGCCCGGTTCCGCGGGCACCGCGCGCGGGAGCGCCGGGCGCGCAGGGGGCAGCGGCAACCGCGCCGCTCGCGCCAACGCCTCCATGGCCTCGCCCGCGCGCTCCAGCGGCCAGGCCACCGACTCCAGCTCTCCCACCCCGCGCATCACCCTTCCTCCCCACGCCGCTCGGTGAGCACGCCCTGATCCAGGACGAGCCGCCTCCACCCCTCCCGCCCGGACAGCGCCCGCTGCATTCCTTCCTCCTCCTCCAGCAAGGCGCGGTAGTGGGAGCCCTCGTGCGCCGCGAGCGTCCGGGGCGCGCCGTCCTCGACCAGCCTCCCTCCCTCGATGACCAGGACCCGGTCGAACGAGCGCGTCTCGGAGATGTCATGCGTGATGCAGAGCAGCGTGGCCCCCTCGAAGCTCCGCCGGGCCCGCTCCAGCAGCTCCGTGCGGCGGTCCCGCTCGAGCCCCCGGAAGGGCTCATCGAAGATGACCAGCCGCACCCCGGGCCGGAGCAACGCCCGCCCCAGGCGAACCCGCTGCCCCTCACCGCCCGACAGCAGGCCGCCCCCCTCGCCCAACCGGGTCTGGAGTCCGTCGGGCAGCTTGTCGAGCAGCTCGACGAGGTCGGCCTGGTGCAGCGCCTGCCCCACCCGTGGCAGCACCTCGGCCGCGTCGGCGCCATAGGTGAGATTGTCCACCAGCGGCTTGTTCCAGAGCGACACCTCCGGCTCCACCCACGCCGTCTCCCGCCTCAGCCGCCACAGGGCCTCTCCCTCCAGCGGCTCGCCATCCACCTCGACCCGCCCCGCGGCCGCCCGGTGCCAGCCCAGGAGGAGCCCCACCAGCGACGATTTTCCCGCTCCCGAGGCCCCCACGATGGCGATGTGCTCACCGGGCCGGACGGAGAGCTCGACTCCCCTCAACAGGGTGTGGCCCGCGGCCTTCACGTCCACCTGCCGCAGCGACAGGGCCACACCCCGGGCCAGCTCCGCCGGCCGCTCCGGGCGCGGCTGCGTGGCCAGCGCGACGGACGTGTCCACCTCGTCGGGAGCGAGCAGCGGCTCCATCATGCGGCCCGTGAGTGACGACGCGGCGGGGTACTGGCGCAACCCCTCGGAGATCTGCCGGCCCAGCGTCACCAGGGCGAGCGCCCAGTAGACGAGCAGCAGGACGGCGCCGGGCGGGAGCCCTCGCGAGAGCGCGTGCATGACGATGGCCACCGAGCCCCCGGTGGCCGCGAACGAGGCGAGCGTTCCGGCGGTGATGCCACGGCGCAGCAGGGTGCGGGCCGCGGAGGTGAACTCGTGCAGCGGTTCCTCGTGGGCCCGGCAGAGCGTGGGCCCGGCCCGGTGCGCCCGCAGCGCCACGGCCCCGCGCAAGGCATCGAGGTAGAAGCCCGAGAGCACCCCGTCGAAGTCCCGCATCCGGCGATCGGCGTCGAGCAGCGAGCGCTGGGCGAGCAGGGGAATGGCGAGCGGCAGCCCACCCGCCAGGACGATGAAGAACGCGCTTCCCGGGGCCAACCACAGCAACCCCACGAGCGTCACGAGCAGCTCGGCGGAAGCACGCAGCAGCGAGACCGCGAGGGTCGGCACGGTGCGCACCTGGTGGATGCCATGGCAGCGCTGCGCCATGTCCGAGACGAGCCGGCTGCGGAAGTAGCGGTCCCCCAGGCGGGGAATCTTGTCGAGGAACGCGAGCCGGAGGCGGAGCTCCAACCGCCGTCCCAGGTGGAGCGTCCCGAGCGAGAGGGGCAGCTCGAGCATGAGCAGCACCCCCAGCAAGCCGAGCAGCGTCACGACCCCGGCGAGCCGCTGCCCCGAGGTCGTGAGATAGCGCCCCGCGTCGATGACTCCGCGCAGGAGCAGGGCCTCCAGGAAGCCGCCCACGGCCGCGGTCATCCCCACGGCGGCGAGCACCGCGGGCGTGAGCACGCCATCCCGGCGCAACAAGCCCACCAGCTCACGCAGGGGGCGGGTGGGAGCCTCGCGCAAGGCGGCCTCGAGCTTCCGGCGACAACGGGGGCTCATCCTCCCCGCGCTCTCCGCGCAGCCCCCGGGCCTTGACGCACACGGCGCCACGCAAGATGAGCTGCCCGGCATCCGGCTTTCCCACCGCCGTCCAATAGGAGGAAGGGATGACCTCCTCGGCACGCCCCTCCTCCAGGGCCGAGCGCACCTCGCGCAGGAGCTGCTCGAGGAACCCCGCCACCGTGTCTCCCCGCCGGAGGCCGTCGCCATCCACGAGCGTCCGGACCAGCCGCGCCGCCGCATCCAGGCAGGCCAGGCTCTTCCAGGAGGAGTCCCCGAGGGCCTCGGAGACCAGCCGCTCCGAGACGGGCCCGCCCACGAGCGAGGACACCCTGCTGCGCAGGCCCGCGAGAAACTCCTCCGTCCCGGCCCACTCGCGGAAGGCCTCGGCGGACACGGGCATCGCGTGCACGAAGAGCTGGTCGAGCAGCTCGTTCACGGACACCCACCGCCGCCCCAGCGCCGGGTCCATGACTTGAACCAGGTGGCCCCACCGCTTCCAGAGCACCACGAAGTGCAGGTTGCCGTTGCCGAGGCTCACCACCACGAGGGCCGGCAGGGCCTGGGTTTCCTCGAGGAGGAGCTGATCCCTCGGGAGCATGGACTGCTCGGCGTCCAGCCCGAGCGTGACGGCCAGCTCCTCGAGCGTATCGATGGAGGTGCCATCAACGTCGGTCTGGCAGGACTCGCGGAGCCGTCCGTAGCTGACGGGCACGCCGAAGCCGCCGAGCAGGGACTTGAGGGCCGCCGGGCCGCAGTCCATGGCCGAGGTCTGGATGACCTCCGGGATGAAGAGACGTGGTGTACCCGCCATGGGCTAGCTCCCGCCCTTCGGTTGCGGCACCTGGGCCGGGCCCTCGAGCCCCTGCCCCATGGTGCGGAGCACGAGCCGCATCGGCGTGGCCCGCCCCACCACGATGTCGAGGGTGCCCGGCAGCCCGTGCTCGAGCGGAATGCCCGGCGGCAGCGCATCCACCGAGAGCTCGACCCGCACCAGGCCCTCGCGGACCTCACTCGCCACCGCGACCACCGTGGCCTCGAGCATGCCGAACTCCGTCCAGGAGAAGCCCTCCAACCGCATGCGTGCCGGCTGGCCCGCGCGGATCCGCCCCAGGGCCTCCGGGGTGAACTGCGCGACGACGCGCACCGGCCCACCCGCCACCACCGTCGCGATGGGAGCTCCCGCCGCGAGCCGCGCGCCCACCCGCACGGAGCTCGTCTCACCGAGGACTCCTTCCGCGGGTGCTCGCACGACCCGGCGCTCCAGCTCCTCGCGCAGACGCTCCAGGGTGGCGCGTGCGACACGCTCCTCCGACTCGAGCCGCGCAATCTCCCCCCGCAGCGCGGCGAGGCGGGTGCGCCGGTCCGTGGACTGCATCGTTCCCTCGGATCTCACCCGGGACAGGGAGGCACGCGCGGCCTGCTCGGCGGCCACGGAGCGCTCCAGCTCCGTGCGCACCCGGCTCCACTCCATCTCGCTCACCACCCCGCGCTTCCAGAGCTGCTCGAAGCTGGCCGCCTCCTTCCTGGCGCGGCGTGCCACCGCCTCGGCATCGGTGAGCCGGGCCCGCGCCTCCTCCACGCCCGCGGCCCCCTGCCCCTTCTGCTCCACCAGCGCGAGCTGCTCGGCCTCGAGCTCCGCGCGCGCCGCGTCCAATTGCGGCCCCAACCCCTGGAGCACGGCCTCCGCCTCCGCCACGTGCCGCGCCTCCTGGTCACGCTCCAGCTCGACGAGGACATCCCCCGCGCGCACGGACCGGTGGAGCTCCACCCGCGTCCCCACCACCCGGCCATCCACGGGGGCATCCACCGCGTACACCTCGCGATGGACCTCCAGCCGCGCCTGCACGCTGCGCTCGTAGACGGTGACCCGCGCCTGGAGGAACCAGATGGCCCAGACGCCGATCAGCCCCACGGGCAGCAACCAGAGCACCGGCCGTCCCCGCCGGCGCCGCAGCGCGCGCCACGTGCGCGGGAACAAGCCTTCAACCTTCATGGAGGACCCCAGGGAGGACCCTCATGCGCTCCCCCTCGTGCTGGATGGAGGTGCCCGGCGAGACCGGCACCGCGGGGATGGAGCCCGCCCGCCGGTTTCGTGAGGCACGCCCACGCACGGAAGAGACAGCCCGCCCGTTCTCCAGGCAGGCGCGGCGGGAGGAGCTCGAATCACCAGGGCCCTGGCGCCGTGCTCACTCCCGCCCTACACCCTCCCCGCGCCCCTTAGAGCGGGGTGAAACGCAGCGGCAGCGAGGTGGGCGCGCGGAAGAACAGCGAGTGCATCCACTGAATCTTGTCGGTCGCGAGCTCGAACCGGCTGAACGAGGCCAGGATGGTATCCAGCGCCACACGGGCCTCCATGCGGGCCAGGGGCGCGCCCAGACAGAAGTGGATGCCATGGCCGAAGGCGAGGTTGGCCTGGACGCCGCGCTCCGGATTGAACTGCTCCGCGTCCGGGTAATGGGCCTCGTCGCGCAGGCCCGAGGCGAGCGAGAGCAGCACGGGCGAACCCGCGGGCAGCTTGACGCCCCTCACCTCCGTGTCCTGCATGACCAGCCGCATCGCGAAGTGGTTGGGCGGCTCGTAGCGCAGCACCTCCTCGATGAACGGGTTGATGAGCACGTCATTGGTGCGCAGGCGGTCGAACCACTCCGGGTTCTTGGCGAGGATCAACGCGATGTGGGTCAGCAGGAACGTCGTCGTCTCCAGGCCCGCCACCAGCAGCAGCGACAGGAACGACAGCAGCTCCTCTTCCGTCAGGCGCTCGCCATCCACCTGGATCTGGAGCAGATCGCTCACCAGGTCATCCGTGGGCTTCTGACGGCGCCGCTCCAGCACCTCGCGGAGGTAGACATCCATCTCCTGGAGGGTGGTGCGCACCTGCTCCTGCCGCACGACATCATCGAGCGCCACGGCCGGCGCGCCGCTGATGTCATCCGCCCAGCCCTTGAAACGCTTCTGCAGCGCGGGATCCACCCCCAGCAGCAGGGCCATGAGGTTGGCGGGCATCGCCAGGGCGAACTGGGGGATGAAGTCCACCGTCTCCGACTGGAAGAGCATGTCGGTGAGGCGCATGACGACATCGCGCGCATACGCCTCCATGCGGCCCACCATGACGTTGGTGAAGGCGCGGCTGATGAGGTTGCGCAACCGGCCATGCCGCTGCGGCTCCGCGGCGATCATCGAGTCGACGAGCGGGTTGCTGCGGCCCAGCCAGGGGGGCGCCCCCGCCATCCGCAGCGCCGAGGACGAGTAGAGCTCCGGATTCTTGAAGGCCGCGACGATGTCCTCATGCCGCGTCAGCATCCAGAAGCCATTCGGATCTACCTGGCACACGGGCGAATCACGCCGAAGTCTCGCGTAGTGCGGGTAGGGGTTCTCGCGAAAGTCAGGATCGAACAGGTTCAGCCGCTGGCTCATGAATTTTCTTCCCGAGGTGTAGAGCGGTAGGGCGAGGGGGGGCTCTTGGACAAGACATAGCTGAAAGCCCCTCCCACTGGGGAGTGGGAGGGGAATGACTCAGGAGCGGCCGAAGACGATCTTCTCGTCGCTCAGCAGCCGGGAGATGGCCGCCAGGCAGACGGCCGCCAGCGCCACGCAGCCCACCGTGCTCAGCACGAAGGGCAGCAGCCCCAGCGGCTCGCCGCGCATCAGCTCCGAGACCAGCAGCTCCTGGCCCAGCACCGGAACCACGTACATCCACATCTGGCTCTGGATGGGAGAGAGGGCCAGCATCATGCCCGGAATCATCGGCAGCATCATCAGGAGCTGCAGGTACGTCTGGGCCTCCTTGAAGGAGCGCGCGAAGGTGGCCACCAGCATCTGCATGGCCGACGCCAGCAGCGCCAGCGGCAGCACCGCGCCCATCATGCCCACCGCCGCCGCCGCATCCAGGCTCACCTTCACGCCCAGGTCCTGCAGCGGCACGCGCTTGGCCACCAGCACGAAGGCCACCGCCACCACCACCACCATGGTGCAGGAGAACACCGTGGTGGCCAGCCACTTGCCCACCACCAGCGTCCCGCGCTGCACCGGGTTGAGCAGCAGGGGCTCCAGCGAGCCGCGCTCCCGCTCGCCCGCCATGGTGTCGATGGCCACGTTCAACCCGCCCATGAAGCAGGCGATGACCAGGAAGAGCGGAATCATGTTGAGGATGCTCGCCGCCAGCCGCTCCGGCGTGGCCAGGTCCACCTCCTCCACCCGCACCGGCGAGGCCAGCTCCGGCGCCACCCCGCGCGCCATCAACCGCTGCGTGCCCAGCACGCCCGCGTACTGGCCCAGGAGCTGCTGCGCCCGGCGGATGGTGAAGCGCGCCTTGTTGCGCGAGTTGTCCATCACGAGCTGCACCTTCGCCGAGCGTCCCGCCGAGAAGTCCTTCCCGTAGTCCTCGGGGACGATGAGCACCGCGTCCAGCGTGCCGGCCTGGATGCGCGCCTCGTAGTCGGACGGAGCATCGGAGAGCTGCACCCCGTAGCGCTCCAGGAAGGCCATCAGGCTGGGGGCGTGGGCCCGCCCCACCACGGGCAGCTCCAGCGGCTTGTCCTGCCGGTTCCACGAGGCCACCATCGTGAACATCGCCGCGAAGATGATGGGCCCCAGCAGCGAGCCGCCCAGCACGCTCATCACCGAGCGCCGGTCGCGCAGATGGTCCCTCATCTCCTTGCGGAATACCGCCGTCAGGAGCGCCCTCACTGCATCAACCCCTGGTCACTGCCGATGACCGTCACGAAAGCCTCCTCCAGGCTGTCCTTGCCCGTGCGCGCGCGCAGCTCGTCCGGGGTGCCCTCCGCCACCACCCTGCCCCGCGCCACCACCACGATGCGGTCGCACAGCGCCGCCACTTCCTGCATCACGTGGCTGGAGAACACCACGCAGTGCCCCTGCTCGCGCAGCCGGCGGATGAGCGTGCGCACCGCGCGCGTGCTCATCACGTCCAGCCCGTTGGTGGGCTCGTCCAGCAGCACGTTGCGCGGCCCGTGCACCAGCGCCCTCGCCAGCGCCACCTTCATGCGCTCGCCCTGGCTGAAACCCTCGGTGCGCCGGTGCTCTATCTCCTTCATCTCCAGCAGCTCCACCAGCTCGCCGATGCGCTTGTCCAGCGTGGTGCCCGACAGGCCGTGCAGCTCGCCGGCGTAGTGGATGTGCTCGCGGGCCGTCAGGCGCGGGTAGAGGCCGCGCGCGTCCGGCAGCACGCCGATGGAGCGGCGCACCTCCAGCGGCTGCTCGGCCACCTCCAGCCCGTCCACCTTCGCGCTGCCCTTGTCCGGGCGGATGAGCGTGTAGAGCATCCGCAGCGTGGTCGTCTTGCCCGCACCGTTGGGCCCGAGCAGTCCTGTCACCACCCCGTCCTCGGCGCGGAAGCTCACGTCCTCCACCGCCGTCACCGCGCCGAAGCGCTTGTGCAGGTTCGTCACTTCGATCATGTCAGGGCACCGGGCCGGCGAAGGAGGTGAAGAAGGGGGGACGATTGAGGCCCTCGCCGCACTTCGACGCGAGCCCCTCCACGCTGGCGCGGTTGACGAAGTCCGCCATCAGCGCGCGCGCGCACCCGATGGAGCTCGTCCCGTGCCCCACTCCGGGCAGCGTCACGTGCAGGCTGCGCGTCAGCGTCTTCTTCGCGTCGTCACCCCACGAGGGCGGCGTCACGGGGTCCAACTCTCCGGAGAGCAGCAGCACCGGCACGTCCGACTTCACCGGCTCGCGGTAGTCCTTGGGCAGCTCGCCGCGCGGCCAGAAGGCGCAGGGCAGCAGCATGTTGCTCACCCCCGCCTCGCCCAGCCACGTGCCCTTCGCCTCGCGGGAAATGGCCTCGGGCGGAATGTGGGGGGCGTCCTCCGCGCACACCACCGAGAGGAACATGCCCTGGCTCAGGTTGCCCCTCACGCCGCTGCTCATGCTGTGGTGGATGGCGACGAGCGGCCGCCAGTCGCCCTGGGTGGCCCGGTCCAGCACCAGCGGCACCAGCGACGCCGCCTCGGGCATGTAGAGCAGCCCGCGCAGCACCCCGGTGAAGGCATCCCGGGAGAGGACGAGTTCCTCGGGCACGCCGGTGAGCGGGTGCTCCACCTTCGTGCGCACGGGCGCCTGCTGCAACTGCGCCAGCAGCGCGTCGAAGCGGCCGCGCAGCTCCGGGTAGCGCTTCGCGCACTGCGCGTCCTGCTCGCAGTGGGTGAAGAGCAGCTCCAGGGCGCGCTGGCTGTCGCGTGCGACGTAGAGGGGCAGCAGCAGCGACATGGGCGCCACGCCCTCGAGGATGACGGAGCGCACGTGCTCCGGGTGCTGGCGCAGGTACACCAGCGCGGCGCGCGTGCCGTAGGAGACGCCGTACAGGTTGAGCTTCTGGTAGCCGAGCGCCTCGCGCACCTCGTCCAGGTCGTCCATGGCGATGGGCGTGGTGTACAGGCGCACGTCCGCGTCGTAGCCCGCCAGGCACTTGCGGAACTCCTCCTCGTAGAAGGTGGCGTCGAACTGTTTGGCCAGCGGCGCGTCGGGCGGCACCGGGTCGCACTCGAGCGGCTTCGAGTCCCCGGTTCCGCGCTGGTCCACGAAGACGAGGTCCCGCGTGCGCTGGATGCGCTCCAGCACGGGCACCATCTGTCCGGCCAGCTTCGCGGCGCCCTGTCCGGGGCCACCGGCCAGCAGCACCAACGGGTCCGGCTCCGGCGAGGCCGCGAGCGCCGGCACCACCACCACCTTCAGCGGCACCTTGCGGCCCTTCTTCGCCGCGCGGTCCTCCCACACCTCGTGGGTGCCACACAGGGCCTGCCGCCCCACCCCTTCCAGCCGGCAGGGCTCGAGCGCCATCCTGCGCGCGGGCTCCGCACCCGCACTCCGGGTACAGGCGGGCAGCGCCAGCAGGGCACACAGGACGGCGGGCAGGAGCCGGGAAAATCGGTCGTGCTTTCTCACGGGAGCAGACTTACCACCCCTGCCGGGCCCCATGCATTCCCCCCTCGGGTGGCGGCCCGCTCCACGAGCCGGTTTGAATTGCTCGGCTCCCCGCGCGTCCGCTGACAAGCTCATGACCATGACCCTGAAGAACCGTCCCCTCCTCCTCCTCGCGACCCTCGGCCTCGTCCTGCTCGCTGGCTGCGCCTCGATGCAGAAGATGCTGAAGAACGCCTTCCAGAAGCCGCGCCTCACCTTCAAGACGGCGCGCCTGACCAACGCCTCGCTCTCCGACGCCACCGTCGATCTCGTCTACCAGCTCGACAACCCCAACCCCCTGGGGCTCTCCCTGGCCTCCATCGACTACGCCTTCTTCGTCGAGGACAAGCAGGTGGTGGCCGGCACCCCTCCCAAGGGCCTGAACATCGCCGCCAAGGGCAAGTCCGAGCTCGTCTTCCCCGCCAACGTGAAGTTCGCGGACATCGCCCCCGTGGTGACGACGTTCCTCACCAAGGACAGCGCCCGCTACAAGGCCCAGGGCAGCATCGGCATCAAGACGCCCATTGGCGTGCTGAAGTTTCCCCTGGCGCACGAGGGCGTCTTCGAGGTCCCCAAGATTCCCCAGGTGCAGTTCGAGGCCCCCCGCATCGCCAACGTCACCCTGCAGGGCGCCACGGTGGAGTTCCCCATCACCGTGAAGAACCGCAACAGCTTCCCGCTCCCGGTGGGCGGAATCAGCGGCGCCCTCAAGGTGGCCGGCTCCAGTGTGGGCAACCTCAACACCGGTGACCTGGGCCTGCTGGAGCCCGGAGGCACCAGGCAGCTCACCCTGCCCCTCACCATCAACTTCCTGAGCGCCGCCAGCGCCGCCAACGCCCTGCGCTCGGGCGGCAATGCGCAGGTGAAGTGGGACGGCAAGCTGCTGTCGGGCGGCCAGAACGTGCCCCTGGACGTCTCCCAACTCCTGAATTTCCGGCGTTAGCAGGGAGGGCAAGGGGCCGGACGGGCGGACGAGCCATTGAAGGTTGTCCCCCGTCGCGTCAGCCGTTACGGTTGCGCGGCATTCTTCCGGGCCCCCCTCATGCGCCGAATCCTCTTCAAGTCGAAAATCCACCGCGCGACCGTCACCCAGGCCGACCTGGATTATGAGGGCTCGGTCACCATCGACAGCCAGTTGCTGCGCGCCGCCGACATCCTCCCCTTCGAGAAGGTGGCGGTGTGGAACGTGACGCAGGGCACCCGGCTGGAGACGTACGCCCTGGAGGGCGAGCCGGGCAGCGGCGTCATCTGCATCAACGGCGCCGCGGCGCACCTCAACAAGCCGGGGGACCTGGTCATCCTGGCCACCTTCGCCGAGGTGGAGGAGCACGAGGCGCTCAACTGGAAGCCCACGGTCGTCTTCGTGGACGAGAAGAACCGCATCGTGCCCGGGCGGACGGAAGAGATTCCGGGCCCGGCGCGCCGCATCGCCTGAGCAGCGCAGAACGCTCGCCGCTTCCCACCGCTTTACGCTCCGGCGCGGGCTTGCCATGCTCGTGCGTCCATCCTTTTGGAGCAACGGGCGGTGTGCCGCCCCGGAGGCGAGGACGCGATGAAGTGGACCTGGGCATGCGGAGGCCTGCTGCTGGTGCTGGCGGGCTGTACCACCGACCGGGAAGCCTTCCGGCCCAACCCCAATGACGAGGATCCGTTCGTGGGGGCGGTCCCCCTGGTGCGCTCGCCGCTGAAGGACCGGTGCGAGCAGCACGGCCGCTCGTCGGTGCGGGGCAACTGTGACGAGGCGAAGTACCTGGCCACCGAGTACACGCGCCGGCTGTCGGTGGGTGACGAGGTGTGCCTGGAGGGTGGCTTTGGTGACGAGCCGGGCTCGGGCTGCAAGGCGCGGGCGGCGGTCATCGACACGGCGCCCAACCGGGTGAAGCTCGAGGTGCGGACGGCGAAGCCGGACTCGCGCTGGTTCGACGCGGAGATGCGTCACGCCTGGTACGAAGAGGGCGCGTTGGTGGACCTTTACCTCGCCGAGCGGGGTTACTGAGGGGAGGAGAGACAGATGGCCTTCTATGACCCCATCGCGGACAAGGTGAAGCAGCTCACGCCGGCGGAGCTGAAGAAGCTGGCGGACACGAAGCTGGCGGACCTGGTGCAGCAGGAGGTGCCCCGGGCGCGCAAGCGGGTGTTGGAGCTGGAGCAGCGCTATCCGTCGGCGGGCGTGCGCGAGCGGGCGCAGCGCATCATCGACGAGAAGAAGCACGTGGCGAGCATGACGGGCGGGGTGTTCGGGGCGTTTGGCCTGCTGGGCTTGCCGGCGGACCTGACGGTGATGGCCTGGCTGCAGCTCACGCTGCTGGTGGACGTGGCCACGCTGTACAAGGTGAACCTGAAGAGCGAGCGGGCGCGCAACGAGCTGTTGGACCTGTACGGGTACACGACGGGAGTGGGTCCGATCCAGCGCACGGGGCCCCGGGTGCTGGGGAAGGTGGCCGAGGTGCTGTTGAAGAAGGGAGGCCTCCAGACGTTGGGGCGGGCGATGCCTTTCGTGGCGGCGCCGGTGACGGCCTACCTGAACAACCAGCACATCCAGAAGGTGGGAGACCACGCGGTGCGCTTCTACGAGGGCTTCGACAAGGCGCACGCGAAGACGAAGGCGGCCTCGCGCAAGACGGGCTGAACCCCGTCCCATCCGCCCATGACCCAACACGCCCCCCACGTCTGTCCCCTGACGGGGGCGTACCTGCGCCCCTACTTCGAATCCTTGCTGGCGAAGGGGGTCTCGGACGCGACCCTGGCGCGGATGCCCCTGACGGTGCTCTGGGTGGACGTGGACGAGACCCAGGAGGGCAACGATGCGCACGGGCGCGAGGTGATGGACGCCGCGCTGAGTGAGCTGGTGGACGAGCTCGCGGAGGAGCTGGACGGGCGCGGGCCCATTGGCCGGATGGAAGGGGATGCCTTCGCGGCGAGCCTCTACGCGGTGACGCCGGACATGGGCGTGAGGCTGGCGGAGGGACTGCGGCGCCGGCTCACGGAGAAGCGCTTCCGCTCGGAGACAGGCGGCTTCCACCTGACGGCGTCGGTGGGGGTCGCGGGGTTGAAGCCCGGAGAGCCCTACGGCAACCTGCTGGACGCGGCGGAGACTGCATGTGTCCAGGCGAAGCAGGCGGGGCGCGACCGGGTGGTGGTGCGCTAAAGAGGCTCGGAAAAATAAATGTTCCAATTGAATCGGAGCCCAACTCGGAGTGGCGATTACTTTCGGAATACTCTTTCTTCCGAGCCTCCTAAGCCCCCAGTGGGGATGTGACGGATGCTCCCTCTCCCCTCGGGAGAGGGCGGGGGTGAGGGTGCCCGAGCCTGTTCTTCAACCCGTGGCACGCAGTGTGGGCAGGGGGTTCAACCCGGGTTCACTTCGACCTTACCCATTTTCCGGAGGGGTCGTAGGCGCAGAAGCTGACCGTATTCGGTGTCCAAACGCGGGGTGCTGTGGCTACCTGTAGCGTCATGCTTCTTGCGGCCCCCCGCAAGACCTGGGAGGTTCCCATCTATGACGAACCCCCTGTTCGTTCCGGATTCCGAATTCTCCTGGATAGATGATGTTCTGGCGCATCCGCGCCGCTATCCGTCCTGGATGTATAAGAATGCGCTGATTACAAGGGCCGCATCATCCAGACGACGGGCATCGTCCGTGACGTGAAGCGGGACATTGTCGACAGCCTCTACGTGACGCTGGGCACTGGCCAGCAGCTTGAGATTCCCGTGGTGCAGTGCCTCTTCGACGACGTCCACGTCAAGAAGGCGGCCTCTATCTCCCCGGGCGCGCGCGTCACCATCCGCGGTCGCGTGAGCGGGCTGCTGATGAACGTCGTCGTTCGGGAGTGCGAGTTCGTCGGCCTGTAGTTGGTTGGCCGGATGGATGGCCGCCTCATCGCTCATCCGAGGCGGCTCCCAGGGGCCCCTCAGGGCCAGCGCCAGACGGCGCTCACCGGCACCTCGCGGTTCAGCACTGCGGCTCCCTCCTTGGAGCCCTCCCGCTTGGGCACGCGCCCGTCCGGGTTGCCCAGCACGATGCACACGGGGAGCTTCCGCCCATCGGGCAGCACGGCCAGGGTGTAGTGCCCCATGACGGCGGCGCGCTCCACGTTCGTCTCGAGGTCGTAAATCCCGGGCCCCGTCCAGAGACGACCGTGCAGCAGCGTCCCCTCGGGCATGTTGCCGTCTCCCACCGTGAGGCGTCCGATGACAGGACCATCCGTGTAGACGCCCTCCTCGCTCATATCGCCGGGCTGATTGATGTCCACGACGGCCTGAAGGCGGCTGGCCGTCCGGATCTTCAGCTCCTGGAACATCGCCTCGGTTGCCTCCTTGGGGCAGTCCGCAGGCGCGGGAGGCTTCACCTGGGCGGCGGGGCAGCCGATGCCGGCGACGGCGCACAACCAGGCGGCGAGGAGACTCGAGGGGGTGGAGGGAGGGGTGGACACGGGTGGGATTCCTTTCTCGGGGCCAGACCCAGGCAGCAGCGCCTCGGGTGAGGGCGCGAGTGTGGAGTGCACCAGCCACAAGGCAAGGCCGAGCACGGTCAGGCTCGCGAGCAGGACCAGAGGCCACCTCGCGCGGCGCGGGCGGACAGAGGCAGCGGACGCCTCCTGACGCACCTCCTCCTGGCTCTCTTCCTCCTTGGGCGGCTGAGCCTCTTCCGGAGCCTCGCGTACCGGTTCCGGCGGCTGGGCCAGCTGCACCTCCATCTCCTGGGGTGATGGCTCCACCGGACTGCCCTCAACGGTGAAGAGCGGCACCTTCCAGGCCGGGGACTGCCTCACCTTCTCGACGGCCGCCTCCAGAGCCAGGAGCAGAGCGTCGGTATCCGGGTACCGGTCCTCGGACCGTTTCTCCAGCAGCTTCAGGGTGATGTCACTGAGGGCGCGCGGTGCCAGGGGGTTGAGGACGTGGGGGGCGGTTGGGGGCACCGAAGCGATGGCAGCCAGCAGTTCCTTGTCGGGCAGCTCCGGGTTGAAAGGGTGGAGGTCGGTGAGCCCCTGGTAGAGCAACACCCCCAGTGCGTACAGATCCGCGGGCACGCCTCCCTGGAAGGGTTCACCCCGCTTCCACGCCTCGGTGCGCGTGTAGGCCAGGAAGCTCGGGCGGCACCAGGTGCAGGACTCCTTCGGGCAGTCCCAGCGTCTGGGTGAGGGCACCCGGCAGGCGCACGGTGCCGAAATCGATGAGGAAGGGCCTGCCATCCTGCCGGCGGATGAGGATGTTCTCCGCCTTCAAGTCCCGGTGGTACACGCCGCGTGCGTGCAGGACGCCCACGGTGCGCACCACACTGGAGAAGGTGTCCGCCAGCTCAACGGCGTGAAGGGGCTTCCTCCACCGCCACCGGTGCCAGTTGTCCCCATCCACGAAGTCGGTGACGAGGAATGGGTAGCCCTGGGTGGGGTTGGGCCAGAAGTCCACCGCGTACACGCGCAGCAGGTTGGGGTGGGAGGCGTAGGTGAAGAGGGCTGCGGCCTCGCGCGCCAGGCGTCGGTAGGCGCTCGTCTCCTCCACGTACTGCTCTTCCGTGAGCTCCTCCGTGGATTGGTTGAGGGGGAGCAGCGCCATCTTCATGGAGTACGGGTGGCCGTCGCGCTCCACCTTGAAGACGCGGGAGGAACCTCCCCTGCCCAGCACCTGGACGATGAGCCAGGGCCCTATCCTATGGCCGGGTTGGAGGTGGTCCGGGTGCAGGGCTTCCATCGTCATGGGGCCTGCCTCCTAGAGAGCCACGTCGAGGATGGGGAGTCGCCGGACGCCGCTCTTGTCCAGCAGTTCGAGGCGGAAAACCTCACCCACCTTCCAGTAGGGGGACTCTGGCTCCACCGCGACGAGGCCCTCCTCACCCGGCGCGAGCTGCGCCTTGTTCATGTCCACGGAGAGCACCTTCACCGGCGCGCCGTCCGCGCGGGTGAGCCGCGCCTTACCTGGCACCCAGGGCTTCTGTCCCGGAAGGTTGTGCACGCGGACAACGGCGAGCGCCCAGGGGCCGGCGCGATATCCCTCCCCGCCCGCCACCTTCAACCCACCCTGGATACCGGTGGGTACATCCTCGGTGCGCCGGACTACCACTCCATTCCAGTCGATTCGGCCCGAGAACACGAGCCCGGCAGGGCCGCCCACTCCGTACTGGGCCTTCAGTGCCGCGAGCTCCGCCTCCTTCTCCGCCAGCGCCGCTTCCAGAGTCTCAAGGGTACGCGGGCGGCGCACCACCTCTACCTCCTTGTCCACCAGCGTGGGGTGGGAGACGAGCACGAGTGTGGCCACCGCCGGGGAGGCGCCGTCCTTGTAGCGCACCCGCACCACCAGCCTCTCTTCGGGACCCAGCTCCAAGGCGGGCTCAAGGGTGATGGTGCGCTCCCCCGGGTCCACCACCCGGAAGCGCGTTGCCCGCCCCTCTACCTCCACCGAAGCCCTGTCGATGGGGGCGTCGAAGCGGAGGTAGGTGGCGACGCCGGCCGCCACCCGCGTCTCCGGTGCTGGCTCACTGGGGTTGCTGGGGAGGACAACCTGCCGCTCCTGGCGCTCACGGGCCGGGGGCTGGGTCTGGGCTGCAGAGGGCAACCCAAGGGACAGAGGCAGAAGGACGAGGAGCGGAAGGGGCGGTGGTAGTGCCAGGGTGGTGAACCTCTCCGGTTCACCGTAGCAGATGCCGCACCCAGGACAGCCCTCACCAGAAACGCCTATGGCTCTACGGAGAGGTGGCGAAGCTCCTGGCCTCTGCTCACCGAGCACCTACATCCGCTGAATGGAACTGGAGAGAAAGTCAAGCCCAGTGACGATTGGACTGGACAACTGCAGCGGGCGTGCTAACGTGCGCATCCCCCAAAAGGAGAGGGGGCACAATGCAACGAAAACCAGCTGCAAGGCTGGCTTCCGCAGCGCTGCAACGCCGCGAAAGCCTGATGAACGTGACGCAGCACCAGGAAACGGACATGTCCCAGGCCGATTTCGAATTTATATATACATTGCTTTGGGGGACCGTCAAGCACTCTGACGCAGTTTGCGTCACTCTGCGTCACTCTGCGTCACTCTGCGTCACTCTGCGTCGCTCTAGGGTGCTGGCTCCTTTCGCGGGTACGAAAGGAGGGCCCCTGAATGTCACCGAAGAAGAACCCCGCCGATAAGCGCCTGATGCAGGCGCGGGCGCGTGCCTTCATCGCCAGCATGGAGGCCCAAGGCTACGCCCCCATCCCCTACCGCCGTTGGACCAGGCGCTTCAGGGCGGAGGGCGTCGACGTCGTGCATGGGCCCGTGTCCACCACCCGCACGGGGAACTGGGCGCCCAAGTCGTTCGTCGAGACGCTCAGGGAGAACCGGCGCAGCCCGGATTTCTGCGCCCTGCGCTTCCACCGCCAAGTGGAGGAAGTGGTGTGGGAGGTGCTGATGCGGGGGGTGCTGATGGACGACAACAGCTCCCATCCGCAACAGGCTCCCTGACCTGCCCACCGGCGACATCCACCGTGGCGTCGCCGGTCCCGTAGTCCAGGGGCGTTGGTGTCAGGTCCGCGTTGTCGATGCACACCCACCGCTGATTCCGGTGCGGGTGCTCCACGCATCACCCCGGCCCGCCTTCACCACGAAGGCGGGCCGGGTCTCCCATCGCAACACCCACAAACCTTTTGGCCCCCGCACGTGGGGCAGGAGTTACGCCGTGAAGAACCAGTACAAGTCGTACCCGTCCATTCCGCCCGGGAAGAAGCTCATCTTCCGCTGGTCGTTCATCGACCCGCAGACGGGCGCGAAGATCGTCGCCCGCAACCGGCCGTTCCCCATGCTCGTGGATGACGTGCCCGAGCAGCGAGCCCGGCCCAGGTCCGCGAAGGGCCGCATGGCCAAGCCCGTGCAGCGGCCTCGTCCCGTGGCGGTCCTCACCTCCAAGCCGGTGCAGTGGCCCCAGGCGGCGCTCACCGTCCAGCATCCCCGCCCTGTGCAGCCTCCGCACATGTCGGCGGTGACGGTGGTTCCTGCCCCCACGCAGCCCTCCAAGCCGCACCCGGGGACGCACGGCGATGCACTCAACGTCATCGGCGCGTTCGCCGGTGGAACTCGGGCCGCTCGCCAAGCGCCTACGGGGCAGTCCGAGGGTAGCACCTTCCTCGAGGTGCTGGGTGGTGCTCTCGGCGGTGCCGGCGCCACCTACGTGTCGGCCGGCATCGGCCAGGCCATGCCCAAGGAGCACAACACCATCACGGACGACCTCGCGGAGAAGGCGGAGGCGCACGGGGCCGAGTTCGCGCAGCAGCTGCGGAAGCTGGCCGACGAGCTCGACGAGTGCGCGGCGGCGGAAGCGGGTCCCAACGGCAACGGCCTCGCCCAGGTCGGCTTCCTCCTGCTCGAGGGGCTGATGCGCATCGGCGCTGGGATGGTGAACGGCGCTCCGGCTGGAGCACGGGCCCACCTCACGCTGGTGAACCCCACCGACAAGAACGTCCAGAAGCTCGTCAGCAACATCTAACCCCACCCGTCCCTTTTCGCCCCACGGCTCCACCGCGGGGCGCTTTCCCCAAATCTGGAGATGTCTCAAATGTTCAACCTTCCCGAAGCCTACAGCGTGCCGTTCAACAAGGAGGCGCACCACGACGCCGTCCAGAAGTTGGTCCGCCCCAACGAGGTGGCCCACCTCTTTCCGTATGTCTCTCCGGCGCAGGCGCTCTTCCTGCCGCCTCTCGCCGAGCGGGTGGCCGGGTGGCTCAAGCAGAAGTTCATCACCGGGGAGTTCAGGTACCAGCTCGATCCTCCTGCTTTCGACTACTGGTATTCGCCCGCCGTCACCCTGCGGCGGCGCGCGGGGGATTGCGAGGACTTCACCCTCCTCGTGGTCTCGATGCTCGTGTCGCAGGGCGTCTCCGCAGATGTCGCCATCGGCTCCGTCTGGAGCGGCGGCTCCTTCGGTGGTCACGCGTGGGTGGAGGGTGCAGATGCCATCAGCGGCTTCCTCATCGAGGGCACTTCGGGCGACCTCTACCGGCACACTCGCCCCGACGAGTACAGGCTGATGTGGAAGATCACCCCCAACACCGTTCGCCGTGCGGCCTGAGCCACCACGCCAACCTCGCGAAGGAGTCCATGATGATCGCCAAGTGTCCCTGCTGTAAGTACAAGGTCGACGTCGGCACCCGCGTCGGCGGCAAGCTCGGGCTCGCCACGGCGGGCGCCATGTTGGGCGCAGGCGCCCTCAAGAAGAACCCGCTCCTCGCGCTGGCGCTCGTCGCCGGCGGCGCGGTGCTCGGCAACTGGGTGGACAACAACGTCCTCCCCAACTGCCCGAGCTGCCGCGTGGCCCTGCAACTGGTGAGCACCGCCATCTAGTTCAACACGTCGGCCTCGCGCTCAGTTCGAGGAGCGCGAGGCCATCTCCAAAAGGAGCCGCACTCGTGACGAGGACGCAAGATGAACTCCTGTACTACGAACTCTGCATCAAGCTGAACCTCCCCGATGTCACACCTGCTGCAACCCAGAATGACCCGAATACGGAGGCAGTCATGTCGAAGAAGGGCAGCGGCAACGTCCACACCGTCCCGAACGGCTCTGGTTGGTCCAACAAGGTGAACGGCGAGGTCGTGAGCAACCACCGCACGAAGGAGAACGCCGTCGAGCGCGGCCGCTCCATCGCGCGGGGCAACGAGTCTGAGCACGCCATCCACAACCGGAATGGGCAGATTGGACAGAAGAACAGCTACGGAACCGACCCGCACCCGCCGAAGGACAAGCGGTAGGCGCCGACCCCGCATCGGTGAGGTGAGCTCCACGTCACCTAGCGGGAAGGCGGCATGCAGCCCAGGCCGAATCCACGTTCGGCTCCGCGCTCACGTGCTGGGCGCGGAGCCTCATTCAGAAAGGACAATACCCATGGCACAACAGCAACAAGGACAGGAGGTCTACGACGTCTATGTCATGGCCTTCGGCAAGATCATGTCGGGAGTGCAGATGGCCTCCTTAGACTTCAGGGACCCAGTCACCGTCGGGTACACCCCCACCTACAAAGGGAAGCAGTTGGTTGCCGCCGCCTTGGGCGCCATGCATGCAAAGCGCACGACCCCGGTATTAATGACCAAGAGTGAGTTGGAGGCAGCGGTCGACAAGTGCATGGAGTGAGTGGCCACGGCCGCTCCGCTTCACCTTGCGGCGCTCGTCTCCAATCATGGGCGAGCGCCGTTTTCTTTGTGGGTTGCTGCGCGCCCCCGCGCCGCCGGCCTGTCCTGATAGGCTCGCCATCACCAAACCCAATGGGTGTTGAGACTGACGGAGCCCAAGTCCGCCCGCGCACTTCCGGTGTTGAGGACTGCTCTCGCCGTGAATGCCCGTCCTTCTCACTCACCGCCCGGATCTGCTCCCTCGGGCCCCAGAAAAAATGGGTAAGGTCGAAGGGTTCACCCGACACCCTCACCCCGTCCCTCTCCCGGAGGGCGAGGGGAAATTGTCGCAGTTGTCAGCGGATGTTCCCAAGGACCGCGCCCACGTCCCTCACTCGATACCGAACGCCTTCATCCGGGCCTTGAGCGTATTGACCGCGATGCCCAGCTCCTGCGCCGCACGGGTCTTGTTGCCCTCGTGCTTCGCCAGTGCGCCGCGAAGGTCTTCCTCGGACAGATCCGCGGGCCGCTTGCGCACGACCGTGGGCACCTCCACGGTCATCCGGGGCGCGGGGGCGGAACCCTGTCCCTCGAACCCCGCCTGCCGCTGGAGCAGATAGGCCTTCACCGCCTCCAGCGTGATGACGGTCCGCCGGTGCTCGATGCCCTCGATCGACTGGAGCGCCACTTCGCGGGCCACCACCGTCCGTACCGTCGACTCCAGCTCGCGGATCTGCCCCGGCCAGCTCGCCTTCTGCAGGTAGGCGATGGCATCGCTGGTGCAGCTCGGCGTCGTACTGCTGCTCCACCTTGAGCCGGTGCAGGAAGGTCTCCACCAGATTCGGGATGTCCTGGCACCGCTCCTCCAACGTGGGGAGGATGATGACGTCCCCCGTCGCGAGCCGCTGCGTGAGGTCCGGCCGCAGCCCCGTCTGCTGGAGCGCCACCTTGGAGGCGGAGATGAGCCGGAAGCGGGGCGGCGGCTCGCGGAAGTCCGCGGGGGCACCCAGCGGCGCGAAGCTGCCCGTGCCCTCCAGCACGTCCACCAGGAAGTCCTGCGCGAGGCGCGGCAGGAACTCCACCTCGTCGAGGAAGAGCGTGCCCCCGTTGGCGCTGTAGAGCTTGCCCACCCGCGCATAGGACGCATCCGTGAACGCGCCCTTCACATGCCCGAGCAGCTCGCTGGTGAGTGCGTTGATGTCCTGGGGCAACCGGCCACAGTTGAGGATGACGAAGTTTCCCTCGAGCCGGCTCCGGCTGTGGATCTCCCGCGCGATGAATGTTTTTCCCGTGCCCGATTTCCCCAGCAGGAACACCGGGAGCTGGTGCCGCGCACAGACGTTGATGGCGCGCTCGAGCCGGGCCGTCTCGGGCGACTTCGCCTGATGGGAGCGCGCGCCCGCCACCAGTCCGTGCGGCACCTCCTCCAGCACGGTGATGCGGCTGCGGCTGTTGCCCAGCAGGATGACGTCCCCGGCCTCCAGCACCTGGTCCCTCGAGGCCCTGATCTCCTGGAAGTGCCTGCGCTCGTCTCCCTCCACCTCCACCTCGCTGCGGCCCAGGAAGCTGTGGTTGCGCGAGTTGAGATCCCGGTACACCCAGCGGTGATCCTCGCGGAACGACAGCCGCCCGTGCTGCCGCGACACCGCGTCATGCGGGAAGACGACCGTGGACTCCGGCGCCCGCCCGAAGACGTACGAGCGGTCCGGATACAGGGGGACGATCAGATCCTCGATGCCCTCGCGCTGCACCCGCAGCGCCCGGGGCTCGCGGTACGGCGCCTCCTCCACCTCCTGCCCGGCTTCCGGCTCCCCCAACGTCCTCAGCCGTCCATCGCTGGTGGCGGACAGGTCGGGCGTCCAGCGGGGCTCCGGCGACTCCGTGAGCGCACGGATGGAGATGCTCGTCTTCTCCATCGAGGGGCCATTCAGCGTTCCGCCCTGCGCCTCCTCCTGCGCCTCCCCGCCCTTCCCTTCGCCAGACCGCTCCCGGGTCGTCATGCGGCTCCCCCTTCACGCGGACCGCCATCAGACTTGATGGCAGCTTTGACGAGTCGATACTGACAGGTCCCCCTGTCACACGCAGCGGCCCGGCGTAAGTGCCTGGAACGACTCGGAATCGGCCCTACGTGGCTCCCGGCATGGGCCGTGCTCTGTGCTGGGGAGACAGCCCACCCTCTCCATCGGGAGCACACATGTTCGTCATCACTGTCGGGCGTATCGGAAAGAGTGGCAAGCAGACGGGGACCCTGGCCTCGCGCGAGGTCAGCATCGGCCGCGCGGAGGAGAATGATCTCGTGCTCGAGGACGGGCTCGTCTCCCGCCTGCACTGTCGGCTGGTGTCCGTCGAAGGCGGAGCCGTGGTGATGGACGAGGGCTCGAGCAACGGCACCTGGCTCAACGGGGAGCCCCTGGCCCATCCCACCTTCATCACCTTCAACGACGAGCTGGTCATCGGCCCCTACGTGCTGCGGGTGCAGTCACTCGTCGGACGCTGCACCACCGGGAGGACGCACCTCCACACGGAACCGCTCGCGCTGGCCGGGGACGAGCGCCAGGGGCCCTACCTGGACCGGGCCCACCTCGAGCGGGTGCCCGTGCGGCTCCCCCGCTTCGTCACTCAATCCCGAGCGCCTTCATCCGCGCCTTGAGGGTGTTGAGCGCGACCCTCAGCTCCACGGAGGCCCGCGTCTTGTTGCCCTCGTGCTTCTCCAGGGCGCGCCGGATGTCCTCGCCCGTCAGGTCACCGGGGCGCTTGCGCACGGGCGCGAGCGCTTCCACCGAGGGCCGCGTCCCCCGCTGCGCCGGCTCGGAGACCGGGCCGCCGAAGCCCCGCTCCCGCTGCTCCAGGTAGGTTCTCACCGACTCCAGCGTGACGAGCGTCCGGTGGCGTGCGAGTCCCTCCAGCTCCTGCTGCGCCGCCTCGCGGGCCACCACCGTCCGCACCGTCGACTCCAGCTCGCGGATCTGCCCCGGCCAGCTCGCCTTCTGCAGGAAGGTGATGGCCTCCCGGGTGAGCTCGGCGTCGTACTGCTGCTCCACCTTGAGGCGGTGCAGGAAGACTTCCACCAGGTGGGGGATGTCCTCGTGCCGCTCCTCCAGCGTGGGGAGGATGATGAAGTCGCCCGTGGCGAGCCGCTGCGTGAGGTCCGGCCGCAGCGCCGTCTGCCGCAGCGGCACCTTGGAGGCGGAGATGAGCCGGAAGCGGGGCGGCGGCTCGCGGAAGTCCGGGGGCGCGCCCAGCGGCGCGAGGCTGCCCGTGCCCTCCAGCACGTCCACCAGGAAGTCCTGCGCGAGGCTGGAGAGGAACTCCACCTCGTCCAGGAAGAGCGTGCCCCCGTTGGCGCTGTAGAGCTTGCCCACGCGCGAGAGGGACGCACCGGTGTACGCGCCCTTCACGTGTCCGAGCAGCTCGCTGGTGAGCGCGGCGGTGTCCTGGGGCAGCCGGCCGCAGTTGAGGATGACGAAGTTGCCCTCCACCCCGCTGCGGGTGTGGATGTCCCGCGCGATGAACGTCTTCCCCGTGCCCGACTTCCCGAGCAGGAACACCGGCAGGTGATGGCGGGCGCAGCGCTCGATGGATCGCTCCAGTTGCGCCGTGACGGAGGAGACCTCCTTCCTCACGAGGGGGGCGGCCACCGCGCCGGGCGGCACCTCCGCCAGCAGGGTGATGCGGCTCTTGCCGTTGCCCAGCAGCACCACGTCCCCGGCCTCGAGCACCTGGTCGCGCGAGGGGCCTACCCGCTGGAAGTGCAGGCGGGCGTCCACCGGGCCCTGCTCGTCCGTGCGCCCGAGGAAGCTCCCGTTCTTCGAGTTGAGCTCCCGGTACACCCAGCGCTGGTCCTCGCGGAAGGACAGCCGCCCGTGCTGCCGCGACACCGCGTCATGCGGGAAGACGACGGTGGACTCCGGCGCCCGCCCGAAGACATACGAGCGGTCCGGGTACAGCGGCACCGTCAGGTCCTCGATGCCCTCGCGCTGCACGAGCAGGGCCTTGGGCTCCCGGTACGGCGCCTCCCAGCCCCGAGGCTCCTCCGGAGGGGCTTCCCCGGGCCGGGGCTCGCGCATCAACCGCTCGTTGTGCGTGTCCAGGTCGGCATCCGGGGCGAACGGGCTCGTCGAGGGCACGGCCTGGTAGGTCCTGCTGCGCGAGGGCCGGCTCGGGGTGGAAGGCGACTCGTCGTCACCGGTCGTCATGGGCGCTCCCGTGGGCGGCTTGCGCGACTGCACTGTCACGATTGATAGCAGTTTTGACAGGCATTTGCCGTCGGACTCGGGATATAGGGGCGCCCCCGGGGCCCGAAATGCCCGGATGTACGGGGTAGCCCGTAAAAAGCCCGAGTTGGCACGCGGTGTGCTTGGAGTTTCGGCGGCTGCCGGGAGATGGACCGGCCCTCCCACCCAGAGGAGCACGCGTGTTCAACATCACTGTCGGGCTCATCGGAGAGAGCAACATGACGACGGGCACCCTGGCATCACGTGAAATCGCCATCGGGAGGGATCCGACGAACGATCTCGTGCTCGACAGCGGGAGCGTCTCTCGCACCCACTGCAGACTGGTCGCTATCGAGGGGGCAGCCATCGTGCTGGATGAAGGCTCGAAGAACGGAACCTGGCTCAACGGCAGGCCGGTGGCGCACCCGTGCGTGCTGAAGTCCGAGGACGAGCTCGTCATCGGCCCGTACATCCTGCGGGTGCAATCGCTCGTCGGCCGGGGCCTGGCCGCGGTGCAGGAGCTGGGGGTCAGGCTATACCCGGGGCCTTCGCAGGAATTGGGCGAGTCCCGCGAGAACACGGTGGTGTCCCGGGGCCTGTCCACGCTCGAGGAGCGGCGGCAGGCGCTGCGCTGGCTGATGCTGGAGCAGGGCCCCAACCCCCGCTTCGACGACGTGCTGCGCGCGGCCCTGAAGGACGCGGATCTGGAAGTGCGCATGACGGCGGTGCTGGCGGCCGCGCGGCTGCGGGCGCGCGACGTGCTCCCCGCCCTCCAGTCCTCGGACCTGCCTGGCCTGCTGCAGGAGGTGGACGAGCCGCGCGAGCGCCGTTTCCTCGAGGCGCTCTGGCAGGGGGTCATCCGGTACCTCCAGGAGCGCAGGCACCCAGGGGACAGCGTGCCGGGGAGGGATCCGCTCCGCCCCCTGTGGCGGCTGCTGGCCGGGGAGCTGGAGGTGACGGACTCCGCCTCGCTGCTGCTGCACTCGCTCACCACGGCCCTGTCCATGGGCAAGATGCCCCGGCAGCTCCCGCCGGGCGTGGTGCAGCAGGACGGCCGCTTCTTCCTGGAGCGCTCCGGGCTGCCGCTGCGGTGGATTGCCCCCGTGGAGCACCTGCTGGGCGCCAACCCCGTGCGCCGCGTCACCTCCCCGGGCTTCTTCGTGGCCCAGGTCCCTGTGGACAGGCCTCTGGCGAGGTGGGTGGGTAACCCACAACCCACCCGTGTCGCGCTTGACCACGAGCAGGTGTGGCTTGGCTCCTTCAAGGAGGCCGAGCGGCTGTGCGAGGAGCTTCTCCCGCATCGAGAATGCACACATCCGCCTCCCAAGTGCGGATGAGTGGGAGATGGCGGCCCGTGGAACCGACGGACGTCGCTACCCGTGGGGAAACCTCCCACAAGAGGATTGGGAAGAGTGTGCCTCACCGTGGGGAGTGGAGTACCTCGTGGGGGACGTGCCGGAGTGGACATTGGAGCACGAGACGGGCACGCAGCTCCTGCGCGGCGGGGTGGAGGCGCGCACGTGGGTGCGGCACCCCGTGTACCCGGGCGAGGAGGAGTTCGCCGCGGCGCTGCGCCCCATCATCCCGGGCGTCTGAGCGTCACAGCTCGCGTCCACCCGGACACAAGCCGCGTTCGCGGGCCCGCTGCTGTGCTTCGGGGCCCGCGGTGAGCCACTCGCGCACGGCGTCCACGCGGGCCCGGAGCGCGGGGCTGCCCGCCGCGTGCTCCAGCCTGGCCACGTCGAGATCCGTCAGCGCCCAGCTCAGCGGGGCCGTCTCGCCGAGGCTCGAAGATGGCGGTGGTGAAGAAGCACGGCTCTGCCCCGTTCAGCTCGTCCTGCACCATGCTCAGCAACTCGTCGTTGCGGAAGGACATGCTGGACTCGCGCGCCCGGAGCACCGCCTCCAGGGGTGAGGTGAGCCCGCCCATCAGCCCGTCCGCGCCGTCCGCCTGCAGCTTCGTGCGCCGGCCGTTGCCCAGGTGGTCGCGAATCTGGATGAGCACCACGCCCGAGGTGCACTCGCGCACCCAGTCGCGATGGGCGTGCAGCCACTGCACCGCCAGGTCCACGCCGTAGTTGTCGTAATAGCCCGCGTCCACCACGCGCACGCGCGGAGAGGTGGGCAGCGAGCTCGCCGGGCTGACGTAGGGGAAGGACGCGCTCATGCGCGCCGCGGCCGCCACCGGGAAGGCCCGCTGCTTGAGGGGGAAGAGCTGGAAGAGCTGCACCCCTGAGAGCGACAGCCGGGACAGCGCCTGCTCGCGGGGCCCATCGCCGTTGCGCTCCACCACCAGCGAGCTCGCCTCCGAGGACGTCAGCGGCGACAGGTCCAGGTTGCTCACCAGCAGCCGCCGCCCGTCCTCCACCAGCATGGGCGAGTACACCAGCGAGGGAAGCCAGCCCTCCGCCTCGCCCTGGCGCAGGTCCCCGAAGGTGCGCCCCAGGAGGCCGCCGGTGTGCCGGATCCACGCGTTCTCCAGGGCGCGGCCGCGGCTCTCACCGAAGGGCAGCAGCAGCGCGATGGCCGCCGACGACAGGCTGTCCTGCTGCATCATCGCGGGCAGCACGCCCGGCTCGCCCAGGCCTCCGGGGTGGAGCCCGGCCACCCAGGTGCCCGCCCCCACCATGCCGCCCGAGGCTCCGGTGACGAGGCGCACGTAACGGTGGAAGCCCGGCACGCCCTCGGGGCCCTGCAGCCTGGCGAGCACATGCGCCGTCCACGCCGCGGCGCGGATGCCACCTCCACTCGTCGCCACCAACGCCAGCCGAGGCCTCGGCCCCGGCTCGCAGCGCGGCACCGCCTGCCCCGAGGCGAGCTGTACCTCGCCCTGCGTGGGCCACACCGCGCCGGGAGGAGGCTCCGCCCGCATCCGCGCCAACCACGCGTCCAGCACGGCGCCGTCCCCCAGCAGCCCCGCGTCCTGGGGAGAGGCGAGGCTCGCTCCCGCGTACGCGGGCGGCTGGGGCAGGGACAGCTCGTCGTAAGAGGAGACGTCCGCACACCCGCGCCCGGTGAACACCACCAGGAAGCCCGAGAGGAGGAGCGCGCCCATGTGCCGCTCGGGGAAGAAGAAGCGGATGGCCCCGTAGACGGCGCCGCACAGGCCGATCGCCACGCAGATGACCACGGCCGGCGACACCCACCCGTGGTTGCCCGTGAAGGCCACGTGCGCGGCCGCCAACAGGTAGCCCAGCAGGAAGACGGCGAGCAGCCCCCCCTGCAGCACGTGCAGCACCACGATGAGCGTCGAGCGCCTGCGGAAGAACGTCGCCTCAATCCACCGCAGCCAGGGGTGGCGCTGCCGGTCCGACTCGTACCAGCCCTGCAGCCACTCGGCGCCGCGCGTGAGCAGCAGCATGACGCCCAGCGCGGCCAGCACGCCGAAGAGGAAGGCGAAGTGCCGGTCGATGAGGCACGGAATGCTGAGCACCACCAGCCAGGCGGGATAGGTGCCGGTGCGGAAGAGGTACCAGCGGATGGTGGGCGGCACCCCACCCGGCTTGCCGCGCCGGGGCGCCAGGGCCCACTTCTCGTCCGCGTCCAGCAGGTAGCCGATGAAGCAGAGCTGCCCCAACAACATCGCCGCCATGAAGGCCGCGACGAACGTCACCCGGGGCACGTCATGGAAGAAGAGGCTCGGCAACCCCAGCGACTCGAAACCGCCCCAGACGATGCAGACGGGCAGCACCTGGAGCACCAGCAGCAGCGGGCAGCGGCCCAGCCACTCCACCAGGGGACGCAGGGGCTGTGCCGTCTCGCCCCGCCACCAGGACCGGACCCGTTCCAACGCCATGGGCCCAAGCCTGCCCCAGAACGGCACCCGCTTGAAACGCGGGGCCCCCCGACTGTTCACCGCCCGGCCGCTCCCTCGGGGAGCCAGAGCAGCTCCAAGCCGAATAGGCTCGTCCCCCGGGGAGGGGTTGGCCATTCAACGGCCCGCCCCGGCAACGTTCCGCACGCGACCCTGGCCACCCAAGGCGCTGTCCGAGCCC
This sequence comes from Archangium gephyra, assembly GCF_049060025.1. Classification (GTDB taxonomy): domain Bacteria; phylum Myxococcota; class Myxococcia; order Myxococcales; family Myxococcaceae; genus Archangium; species Archangium gephyra_A. Next base: position 7,918,836 of record NZ_JBMEQQ010000002.1, on the reverse strand, counting down.
CGCGAGGTTTTCTACCGTCGGGGGCCGCTCATGCGCTTCGACCTCGTCCGCCGTCCGGCCCTCGTGACCTGTGCGCTGTTCCTCGGCACGGGCTGCTTCCACCTCACCGCGGGAGACAAGACCCGGGAGGAGTTCAAACCGCCCCGGCGCCTCGACCCGGCCGCCATCGCGGTGCCCGAGGGCTACCGCATCGAACCCATCGCCACCGGGCTCACCTACCCCACCTCGGTCACCTTCGACGACCAGGGCACGCCCTACGTCATCGAGGCGGGCTACTCCTACGGCGAGGACTTCACCGAGCCGCGCCTGCTGCGCATCAACCCGGATGGCAGCCACACCGTGGTGGCCACGGGCGCGCACCCGCCCTGGACGGGCGTCGTCTTCCACCAGGGAGCCTTCTACGTCGCCGAGGGCGGCACGCAGGGAGGCGGCCGCATCGTCCGCATCACCCCGGACGGAACGCTCACCCCGCTCGTCTCCGGCCTGCCCAGCCTGGGAGACCATCACACCAACGGCCCGGCCATCGGCCCGGATGGGGCGCTCTACTTCTCCGTGGGCACCGCGACGAACTCGGGCGTGGTGGGGCCGGACAGCGCGAACGCGGAGAGCATCAACTGGATGTCGCGCGCCGCCGAGTTCCACGACATCCCCTGCCGTGACGTCATCCTGCGCGGCCTCAACTTCAGCAGCCCCGACCCGCGCACGCCCGACCCGGACGACCAGGCCACCACCGGCGCCTTCGTCCCCTTCGGCACGGAGACGAAGCCGGACCAGGTCATCCGCGGCCGGGTGCCGTGCTCCGGCGCCGTCTTCCGGCTCGCTCCGGGCTCCTCCGCGCCGGAACTGCTGGCGTGGGGCTTCCGCAACCCGTACGGCCTCGCCTTCTCTCCGGAGGGCCAGCTCTACGTGACGGAGAACGGCCACGACGAGCGCGGCAGCCGTCCCATCTTCGGTGCCGGGGACTACCTCTGGGCGGTGGAGCCCGGGCGCTGGTACGGCTTCCCCGACTTCGCCGGAGGCCGCCCCGTCAACCAGGAGTGGTTCAAACCCTCCGGCAAGGACCAGCCGCCCCAGTTCCTCCTGGCCGAGCACCCCGCTCCGCCGCCGCGGCCGGTGGCCTTCTTCGGCGTGCACTCGTCCTCCAACGGGGTGGACTTCTCGCGCGGCGGCGCCTTCGGCCACCGGGGGCTGGCCTTCGTCGCGCAGTTCGGTGACCAGGCGCCCGACACGGGCAAGGTGATGTCGCCGGTGGGCTACAAGGTGGTGCGGGTGGACGTCACCAACGGCGTCATCCAGGACTTCGCCGCCAACAAGGACAAGGGCAGCGGCGGCCCGGCCTCGCACCTGGGCACCGGCGGGCTCGAGCGCCCCATCGCCGTGCGCTTCGACCCGGACAACGGCGCGCTCTACGTCGTCGACTTCGGAGTGATGACCGTCATTGGCAAGGACATCACTCCCTACAAGGCGACGGGCGTGCTCTGGCGCATCACTCCCACCGGGAAGAAGGAGGGCCCATGAAGGCCACTGGCTGTCTGCTCGCGCTCACCACCCTGGCGGCCCTGGCTTCCAGCGGCTGCGGCCCCGCGCGCCGGGGAGTGCCCTTCGGCCCCCCGCTGAACCTCACCGAGCGCCAGAAACAGGGGCAGGTGCTCTTCATGCGCGAGTGCAACGGCTGCCACCCGGGAGGAGCGGGCGGCCTGGGCCCGGGCATCAACAACAAGCCGCTGCCCGGTTTCGCCATGCGCACGCAGATTCGCAAGGGCGTGGGCGCCATGCCCGCCTTCACCGAGCAGATGCTCGGCGACGCGGAGGTGGACGCCATCGTCGACTACCTCAACGCGCTCCAGGAGACGCCGGGCCCCCTGTGAGGGGCAGTCGGACTGCCCCGGAAGCGCCGTCCATGTCGAACAGGACCGCGCTCAGGGACATCTCAGGCCTTCGGCTCCTGGGAGCGCTCGTGCTCCTCGATCTTCTTGCGCACGTCGTCCATGTCCAGCGCGCGCACCTGGCCGAGGAGCTGCTCCAGCGCCGCCTCCGGCAGGGCTCCGGGCCGGTTGAAGAGCTGGATGCCGTCGCGGAAGATCATCAGCGTGGGGATGGAGCGGATGCCAAACGCGCCGGACAGCTCCGGCTGCGCGTCCGTGTCGATCTTCCCGAAGGTGATGTCCGGGTGCTTCTCGGAGGCCTTCTCGAAGATGGGAGCGAAGGCGCGGCAGGGACCGCACCACGCCGCCCACCAGTCGAGCAGCACGATGCCCTGCTTGGACACCGTGGCCTCGAAGTTCTCCTTGCCGATCTCCAACGTGGCCATGAGGGCCTCCTAGCGGACGTCCAGCAGTTCCACTTCGAAAACGAGCGTCGAGTTGGGCGGAATGACGGGCGGGAAGCCGCCGGCGCCGTAGCCCATCTCGGGGGGGATGGTGAGCTTGCGCACGCCGCCGACCTTCATGCCGGCCACGCCCTTGTCCCAGCCCTGGATGACCTGGCCCGCGCCGAGCCGGAAGGTGAAGCCCTGGCCGCGATCCCGGCTGCTGTCGAACTTCGAGCCATTCGTGAGGGTGCCCACGTAATGCACCGTCACCGTCTTGCCCGGAGTCGCCTCGGTCCCCGTCCCCACCTTCACATCATCCATCTGCAAGCTCATGCACTGTCTCCCGTGAAAGCCGCCACCTTAACGCGCTGGTTGCACGGGCGCTGCCCTCTTGAAAGGAAAAACGCGGCGCGGTGCCCACTCGTCGAGGCACCGCGCCGCTGGACTGTCAGGCCGCCATCACACCGTCAGCCTAGAAGGTGCCGCCGAGGTTGAGGGTGCCCTGGTAGCTACCGGTGCCGAACTGGCCGTCGTCCACGTTGCCCGGGGCGAAGTCCTCGTTGAGGAGGACGTTGTAGTTGACGCGCGCGTCGGCGGTGAAGTCACCGATGTGCGTGCGCAGACCGATGCCCACGGGGATGCGCGAGCTGGTGTCATCCGAGAAGCCGAGCGCCTCGCCGTTGCGGATGTTGTACCAGTTCATGCCGAAGCCACCGAGCAGGTAGGGCTGCACGGGAGCCGCGGACAGGCCGAGGGTGAGGTTGGCCACGGCGCCGTTGCGCACGATGTCCGGGCCGCTGCCGCCCACGTCCGCATCCAGGTTGTTCACCGCGCCGCTGTAGCCGAGCTCGAGGCCGAGCACCTTGCTGGGCTTGATGGCCGCCAGCACGCCCACGGTCGCGCCGGGGTTGATCTCCGGAGCGAGGCCACCGGTGTAGCCTTCCACGCCGGCACCGACCATCACGGACAGGCCGCGCATGTCGCCCTTCTTCTGGCCCTCGTCCTCGTCCTTCATGTCGTAGCCGGAGCCGCCGAAGGCATCCTCGTTGAAGTCGTCGACCTCACCGACCTGCACGTCGTAGTCCCGCTGCAGCGAGGACTGCTCGTCGCCCTGCAGCACGCCGCTGCCGCCAGTGGCCTGGCCCTGCACCGGGGTGCAGTAGAGCGTCACGCCGCCCTGCTGCATGGGGATGCCCGCCTTGGGCTGCACGTGCTGCTGCCCGGTCTGGCCCGAGCCGCCCACGCCCTCGCCCTGCAGACCGGTGTCGGGCACCGGAGCGACATCCTCCTGGTCGAGGATGATGAGCTCATCCTGCGTGGTGTCATCCAGCCCCGAACCACCGATGTTGTCCGGGGACTCCTGTCCCTGGGTGTTCGTATCGTTCACGTCCTGGGCCATCGCAGCGTTGCCGTAGATGAGCGCGGTCACGAGCCCAGCAAGAATCTTCAGTTTCATCCGAACCTCCGTCCGTCGGGTGGCTGACGGGAAGTTCGTTACCGGGAACATTCGCGGCAAGGCGCGATACCTGTCACGGACGTGACCGTGACCCCGGCCGAGGAGTACCCAGCCAGGCATGCGGGAGACAGTCGCGCGGGGGTTGACGCGCTACCCCTTCGTCCAGTCGCTGCTGGTGACGACGGGCAGTTGCAGCGCGCGCTCGCGGTCCAGGTCCAGGTTGCCGATGTGCAGCGACAGCGGCGCCTGCACCCACTTGTAGATGGACTGGAGGAAGAGCCGGATGAACTTCTCCACGTAGCCGCGCAGCCGCGCGCCGTCCACCTCGGGGAACATGGCCTCCAGCGCGGCCTGCATCTCCGAGGGCACCAACTTCTCCCCGGCGAAGAGGTAGAAGCAGGCATCGAGGATGGGGAAGGGCATCAACTCCTCCTCGCCCACCTGGTTGTGCGCCAGCTCCGGCCCGGCCGGCTTGGCCAGCACCTTGCGGATGCCCTCGGAGCCCGTCTGCTCCAGCAGGTAGTCCAGCAGGTACATGACGACCGTCTTGGGCACGTTGGCGATGACGGCCAGGGCGCCCATGAGATCTCCCCCCGTGGTGGTGTAGCCCACGGCGCGCTCGCTCATGTTGCCCGTCTGCAGGAAGAGGCCGCCGCTGGAGTTGGACCAGTTCCACATGCGCTGGGCGCGCAGCCGGGCCTGGATGTTCTGCTCGGTGATGGGCGTCACCTCGGCGCCGGCGAGCATGGTGCGGGCGATGGCCAGCTCGCGCTCGAAGGCCTCCTCGATGGGGACCACCTGGAAGGACACACCCAGCTCGCGGGCGATGGTCTCCGCGGCCTCGCGGGTGGCGTCGCTGGAGTAGCGGCTGGGCATGTAGAAGGCGCGCAGCAGGCTGCCCGGGTCGTCCGGCCGCACGCGCTTCGCGTAGCGGTGGGCGATGAGCAGGGTGAGCAGCGAGTCCCGGCCGCCGGAGAGCGCGATGCCGATGACCTTGAAGGCGCGCGTCTTCTCGAAGTAGTCGCCGATGCCCAGGGAGAGCGCGTCGAGGATGTCCTCGCACAGGGCCGAGCGGGGATCGCGTCGCGTGTCGGGAGCGGGGAGGAAGAAGCTGCGGTGCGCGGGCACCGGGTAGCGCAGCGTCTCGCGCCGGCTGGTGAAGGCCGCGGTGCAGTCGATGGTGGGCACCAGCTTGCCGCCCTCGCGCAGCCACGCCTCGCGGTCACTGCGCCAGGTGGTGTTCTCCGCGCGCAGGCGCAGGGTGCGGTCCAGGTCCACCACGGCCGCGGCGAAGCCCTCCTGGAAACGCGGCTCCTCCAGCACGGGCTTGCCGTTCTGGTTGATGAAGCCACCGCCGTCGAAAATGATGCCGTCGTTGCTGCCCAGCGCGTTGGAGTAGGCGATGGTGCACTGGTGGTCCGATGCGCGGGTGGCGAGCATCTCGCGCCGTGTGTCCCCATGGCCCACGCGGAAGGGCGAGGCGGACACGTTCACCACCAGATCCGCACCCGAGTAGGTGCGCCGCCGCATGGGCGCCTCGGGGCTCCAGATGTCCTCGCACACCTCGGGGGCGAGCAGGCCGAAGTCGAAGCGGAAGAGGTAGTCGCCGAAGGGGACGCCGTGGAACTCCTCGCGCATGCCGGGGTAGCCGCGGGAGAAGGTGCGCCCCTCGTAGAAGATGTTGTAGGTGGGCAGCTTCTCCTTGGGCACCAGGCCGAGAATCTTCCCACCGGCCACGAGCGCGGCGCAGTTGTAGCGCAGGCCCTGGTGGATGACGGCCACGCCCACGAGGAACACGGTGGGCAGCGAGCCCGTCTCACGGGCGAAGCGCTCGAGCTGCGGCCACTGGTGATCGACGAAGCCCTGCCACTGCACCAGGTCCTCGGGCGGGTAGCCGCCGATGAGCTGCTCCTGGAAGACGCCCACGGTGACGTCATCGGCGGCCATCCGGCGCGCCACGTCGAGCGCCTTGTCCACGTTGCGCCCGAAGGCACCCACGGTGGTGTTGACGCTGGCGAGCCCAATCTTCACGAGCCGCATGGAACGTGCTCCTCCCTACGAATTGGTGGAGCGCTAGCAGACGCCCGGGAGGGGCGGTACGCAAGGGTTCAGTTCAACGGCCCCACGGGCTTCACCGGACTGAGGCGGGCGATGAGCTCGCCGACATCATCCAGCACGGCCTCCAGCCGGGTGCGCACGTCCAGCTCGCACAGCAGCTCCTGGCGCCGCTCCGGCTCCGGGACGACGGCGGCTGCCACCACGTCCGCCAGGGCGCCTCCCTGGGTACGCGCCGCCACGGGCAGCAGGTTCTCCGCGAAGGAGGCCGGCACCCGCCCCGCCAGCTCGAAGACGGCCTGACGGAGCTGCTCCTCCTCGGGCCCCTGGTACTCGCCGTCCGGCAGCAACTGCACCCGCACCTCGCGGTACGGGTTCTGGCTCGGCAGCTCCTCGAGCAGGCGGGCACGGGCTACCCCTTGCAGGAGGATGTTGTAGCGCCCGTCCGGCAGCTCCTCGTGCCAGATGATGAGTCCCGCACACATCATGGGCTGCATGGGAGGCCGCTCGCCGTACTGGCTCTCCCAGCCGGGCTGGAGCTGGGCGAGCGCCATCACCTTGTCCCCGGCGAGCGCGTCCTTCACCAGGGCGCGGTAGCGCGGCTCGAAGATATGGAGGGGCAGGGCCGCGTGCGGAAAGAGGACCGCGGAAGGCAGGGGGAAGACCTTCAGCGCGTGGGTGGTGAGCGCGATACGTTCGAGGGCCGTCGTCATGGCAGGGACACCGTACCCCGGTCATAGCGGCCGGGTGAATGCGGTGCATCCCCAGCCGCCAGGCAGGCGTCAGCCCTGGGACGGAAGGCTGGTAAAGTGCCTCCATTCCGATAGGGTGCGCGGCCGCGATGTCCGATTCGACCCCCGTGGCCGCCACCGCTCCCGAGAAGCTCTCCTGGTACCGCCGTCTCTACCTGCGGGTGGAGGCGCTGTCCTCCACGAAGTACGCCCTGGCCGCCATGCTGCTGGTGTCCGTGGTGGACGGCTCTGTGTTCCCCATTCCGCCCTTCGCGCTGCTGGTGCCCATGGTGCTCGCCCAGCCGAAGAAGTGGGTCCAGTACGCGGTGATGGGCACGGTGGCCAGCCTCTTCGGCGGCTTCATCGGCTACTACCTGGGAGACCTGCTGCGCCAGGGCGCCATCAGCTTCCTGGACATCAACCTGGACGTGCGCATCACGCGCTTCGGCATCAACGCGACGCTGGGCGAGTTGCTGGGGCGGAACTTCTGGGCGCTCGCGCTGCTGTGCTCGGTGCTGCCCACGCCCTTCAAGGTGGTGGCCATCGGCAGCGGCATGGTGGGCGTGCCGCTGGACCGCTTCTTCCTGGCGGCGGTGCTGGGCCGCTCGGTGCGCTTCTTCCTGGTGTCCGGCGTGATGCGCTTCTTCGGGCCCACCGCCCGCAGGTGGCTGCGCGTCTGACGCGTCAGGCCGCCGTCGTGGTGGCCAGCGCCTCGTCGATGGTGGCCAGCAGCTCGTCGGGGCGCACCGGCTTCTCCAGTATCCGGTTGCGCACCGAGCGCACGAAGTCGCGCGTGGCCTGCGTATAGGCGCCTCCGGAGATGAAGACGAGCCGCTCGGCCAGCTCCGGCACGTGCGCGCTCAGGTGGGCATAGACGTCCATGCCCGTCGTCCCCGGCATCTGCAAATCACACAGCACCAGGTCGAAGCGCTGGCCCTCGTTCACCCACGCGAGGGCCTCGGCGCCGCGCGTGGTGACGAACACGTCGTGCGTGGGCTCGATGAGCATGCGCATGGACTGGGCCAGGCGCGGCTCGTCGTCGATGATGAGGATGCGCCGGCGCGGCGGGAGCATGGGCACGGGCGTGACGGCCCGAGGCGCGGGCGTCTTCGCGGGCCGGCTCTCGGCGGAGGGCAGCAGGACGGTGAAGCTGGAGCCCTTGCCCTCCTCGCTGCTCACGCGCAGCTCGCCGCCGTGGGCCTGGATGATCTGCTGACAGATGGCGAGTCCCAATCCGGTACCCTCCCCCCATGACTTGGTGGTGAAAAACGGGTCGAAGATGCGAGCCAGCACGGGCGGGGCCATGCCACAGCCCGTGTCGGACACCTCCACCAGGGCGCGGCCCGTGTCGTCGCGGCCGGTGCGCACCCGCACCTCGTGGTGCTCGGGGTTGCCCTCGGGGATGGCCTGCAGCGCGTTGACGAGCAGGTTGAGCATCACCTGCCCGAGCCGCGCCTCGCTGCCCAGGACCTTGGGAGGCTGGCCGAAGTCCTCCACCAGCCGCGCCCGGGGCCGCACGGCGTGGGCCGCCATGCGCAGCGCGGGCACCACCACCTCGTTGACGTCCAGCATCGCCCGCTCCTCCCCCTGCTGCCGGCTGAACACCTTCAAATCACGCACGATGACGCGGATGCGCTCGGCACCCTCGCGGGCACTGTCCAGGCCGGCCCGGGCCTCGGCGAGCCCCTCGGGCCCCCGGGCCAGACTTTGCGACACACCCTCCAGGCTCAGCATCAGGTAGGCGAGGGGATTGTTGATCTCATGACCCACCCCGGCGGCCAGCGTGCCCACCGCGGCGATGCGCTCGGCGGACACCAGCTTCGCCTGGAGCTGCTTCTGCGTGGTGACGTCGCGGTGGGTGGCCACGAGGTAGCTCACCTGGCCGTCCACGCCGCGCACGGGGGAGAGCTGCATCTCGCTGGACACCCGCGAGCCGTCCTGGTGCGCCAGCACCACCTCACCGCGGAACAAGCCGCTCTCGCGCAGCGCCGCCTCCAGCCGCTGCTGCTCCCCGGGCTCCGCGCAGCCCTCCCACAGCTCCCCCAGCGGGCGGCCCCCCAGCTCCTCCTGGGACCAACCCACCATGGCGCGGAAGGACTCGTTGGCGTACACCAGCCGGGGCTCCGCGCCCGGGCGCACCTCGCAGATGAGCACGCCCTCGCGCACGCTGCGCACGGCGGTGGCCAGCAACTCGAGCTGGTCCCGGGCCACCTTGCGCTCGGCGCGGGCCGCCGCCAGCACCAGCCCGGTGAAGGCGATGATGGCCAGGAAGAGCTGCAGCTCCAACAGGTCCACCGTCCGCCCGGCATCCCTCGAGAAGAACGGCCCATGGCCCGCGGCGGTGCCCCAGATGGACGCCACCGCGATGGCGAGCGTGGACAGCGCCGCTCCAGGCGGCCCGAAGCTCAGCGCCGCCCACACGCACAGGGGGAAGAGGAGGAACACCTGGGCATGGGCCAGCGGGGAACCACGCTCGCCCCCACTGCTGAAGACCCACAGGAGCACCCCGAGGGTGAGCCCCGCCAGCAGCAGCGCCTCGCGCCAGCGCGGCGCCAGGTGCGGCCGGGAGAGCAGCAGCAGCACCGGCGTCACCACCAGGGCGCCCATGGCGTTGCCCAGCCACCACACCCATGCCGTGAGGGCGAAACCGCTCCAGGCCACCTTGCCCGTCAACGCCAGACCCAGCGCCCCCACCCCGGCGCTGGCCAGCGTGCACGTGGCCGCCGCGGTGGTGAGCGCCAGCACGTCCTGCGTCCGGGAGAGCGAGGGAGAGAAACCCAGACGCCTGAGCAGCAGGACGCCCAGCACCGCCTCCAGCGTGTTGCCCACGCTCATGGCCAGCGTCGCGGGGGAAGGCTCGGGGCCAAACCACAGGATGGAGGCGCAGGCGCCCACGAAGACGCCGGGCCAGCGGGACACGCCGAGCAGGAGCAGGCCCGCCAGCGACACCCCCGTCGCGGGCCACACGGGGCTCGCCGCGTTGCCGATGGTCGTCTGCGTGAGCCCCAGCCAGCAGGAGGCGAAATACACGGCCCCCAGCGCGAGCATCTCCGCGATACCCCGCATGCCATATGGCGACGAGCCGTCGAGGCGCTGTGAATGCAGCTGAATGGCGGTGCCCCCCATACACGCGCTGGCCCGCCAGCCGTGTGGACGCAGCATGCTACTCCGCTTGGGGCGAGCGGAAAACGCCCTCCGGGCTCGCCCCCTTGCCCACCCGACAGATGAGCAGCCGGGACTCACCCCCGTCCTGGGGATGCAATGGGCCCGGGCGGCCTTCGTAGGGGAGGACAAGGAGGAAACGAAAAACATGTCCCGCCCTGGTATCGCCGCCGTCCTGTCGTTCTTCATCCCCGGACTGGGTCAGCTCTACAACGGGGACATCTTCCGGGGTCTCTTCTGGCTCATCATCACCCCGGGCTTCTGGCTGGGCACCGGCGGATTGCTCGGCTGGGTGTGCCACTTCATCGCCGCGGCCACCGCGTACAACCGGGCCGAGGACAAGGAGCGCGCCGAGCGGGCCGGTAGCTTCCCCCGCCGCGTCAAGGTCGTGTAGCGGCGCGGGGCGCGCTCGCGAGGGCCTGGAGCAGCTCGTCCGAGGAGTGGGCGAGCGCCCGGGCCCCATGGGCCTGGAGCTCCTCCACGTCGCGGAAGCCCCAGGTCACCCCCACGCTGTACATGCCGGCGGCGCGCGCGGTGTCCATGTCCACCGCCGTGTCGCCGATGAAGGCGCAGTCCCCGGGCCCCACGCCCAGCTCGGCCGCGATCCCGAGCGCCGCCGTGGGGTCCGGCTTTCGCGGCACCCCCGCCCGCTCGCCGTAGATGGCGCCAAAACGCACGTCCGGCAGCAGGGCCTCCACCAACTGGCGGGTGGCCGCGTCGGGCTTGTTGCTCAACACCGCCAGCTTCACGCCCTCGCCCTGCAGACGGGCGAGCACGTCACGCACGCCGGGATAGGGCCGGGTGTGGTCGAGCATGTGCTCGGCGTAGAAGGCCTTGTAGGTGGCCAGCACCGCCTCGTGCAGGTCTTCCCGCCCCTGGGGGACGGCGCGGGCCACGAACACCCGGACGCCCTCGCCCACGAAGCGGCGGTGGCTGGCCACCGGGTGGACGGGCAGACCATGGGTGGCCAGGGCGTGGTTCATCGCCACGGCGAGATCTTCCAGCGAGTCCAGCAGGGTGCCATCCAGGTCGAAGAGCGCGGCGCGCAGGTGCATGGGCATGTCCCCTGGAAACACCAACGCCCCGGCCCGGACAAGTCCGGAGCGCGGGGCGCGGGCTCTTCGGGCCAGAGGGCCCGAAGGGTGAGACGGATTACGGGGTGGCGGCGGCCGTGGGCGGCTCGGCGCCGACCTCGCCCTTCTGCAGGGTGGCGAAGTTGATGTTGTTGTAGCCGGCGCTGGCGCAGCTGAACATCACCCGCTTGATGATGGCGAACTCCACGTCCTTGTCGGCCTGGATGTTCACGTCACCCTTGAAGGCGTTGGTGTTGCCCTCGGCCATGGCGTGGAGGTCCTCGAACTGCTTCTTCATGTCCCGCAGCTTCTCCTCGAGCGCGGGAATGTTGAGGTACTCCTCCTTGACCAGGTCCTGCACCTGGCCCACGACGGTGCCGGAGATGGTGACCTGGGTGCCGGAGACCATCACCACCGGGTGCATCTCCATTTCCTTGACGTTGACACCCTCGGGCAGCTGGATGTCCTTGGTCATCATCAGCACCTCGCCCGTCGCCGAGAAGTTGGCGATGAGGAAGAGCACGATGATCACGAACATGTCGACGAGCGGCGTAATCAGCACGTCCGAGTTGCCGCCGCCCTTGGCGTGGTGGGCGCCGTGGCCGAACACCTTGGAGTGTTGCAGCCGCTTGCCGTAGCGCTTGCCGGGAACCTTAATGGCCATGGTGGATGCTTTCCCTAACCCATGATGGCGGACACCGAGACCTGGGGCAGGCCGGCGCCGACACATTGATCGATGATGCGCACCAGGTCCTCGTAACGGACCTTGTCCTCGGTCTGCAGCGTGATGGCCGACTGATCCGGGAACTGCGCCTTGAGTTCCTTGAAGCGGGCAATCAGCGGCGCCAGGTCCAGCTTGCCGTTGGCACCGCGCTTGGCCTCGATGGCCGGGAACTCGCTCTGGTCCGCCGCCAGCCGCAGCTCGGTGGGCGTGACGAACAGCGTCAACTGGACCGTCTTGGTCTGCTCTTCCTGCTTCTGCTCTTCCTCGGTGGCCGGACCGCCGGCCTGAGCCACCTGGAGCCGGCCAATCTGGGTCCAGACGGCCGTCATGATGAGGAAGCTGATGGTCACCGCCATCAGGTCGATGAAGGGGGTGAGGTTGATGGCAACGTCGAGTGACTTCTTGCCTTTACCTCCCCCGAGATCCATTCCACCGGCCATGGCACTCTCCTTCCGCCCGCGCTCGCTACGACGTTCAACGAAGAAGGGCGCGCGTCACACCCACCGACAACGCGCCCGGATTCCAGGTTCCCTGCAGGAGTGAACTTCTACACTCCTGACTACTCTTCAGAGTCCCGGGCGGAGGCGGACACCGTGGCGTTCTTGAACTTGTCGCGGTTGTTCACGATCAGGTTCAGCACGGAAACGCTGGTCTCGTTGATGTCGTTGACGATGGCGCTGGCGCGGCCCGACAGGATGGAGAAGGCCACGACGGCGGGGATGGCCGTGAGCAGACCGAAGCCGGTGCAGTTCATGGCTTCGGAAATACCGTGGGCGAGAATGGTCGCCTTGTCGGCCGGGTTCACGTTGGCCACGGCCTCGAAGCAGGAGATCAGACCGGACACCGTCCCGAGAAGCCCGGCGAGCATCGCCGCGTTGCCGAGCATGGCGAGGTAACCGGTGCGGGCCTCGATCTTCGGGGTCTCGCGCAGGCTGGCCTCGTCGAGGGCGGCCTGGACCTCCTCCTCGCCCTTGGGAACGTTCATCAGGCCGGCCTTGATGACCTGGGTGAGCGGCGTCTGCTTCTGGCCGGCCACGTAGTTGATGGCCTTGTCCAGGTCACCGGCGTAGATGTGCTTCTTGAGCCCGCGCAGGAAGGCGTCCTTGTTGATGGAGGCCTTGCCGAACAACACGATGCCGCGCTCGATCATGATCGCCAGCGCGAACACCAGGCAGACGGCGATGGGGTACATACCCCACTGACCCGCCTCCCAGCGCATGGCGACCTCCTGGAAGAACGTGCGCTGGGCGCCGGAATCAGCGCTGGCGAGGATGGTCAGATTCGTCAAATACCCCAGGTTCATCGCTTATGGCCTCCAGAGAGGGGCTGCCCGACATGGCGGGCCTAGCCAGCCGGTTGGTTCCCGTACGGACACCCACACGGGTCCCTTGCCGGGAATGGCATGAATTGGAGCCGGACTTTAGGAACGCACCTCCAACAGTGTCAAGGTACGCCCAGTGCTCTTAGTTGCTGAAATCCCACGGGAATTTTGCGATCGGACACCGACAGGACGGCTGGTCTGGTGGCGGACGGACGGTGTTCGTCGCGCTGCGTCGCCTGCTTGACGGACCCCGGGCCTGGGGCTAAGGGCCGCCGATCATGGCCCGAAAGCGGATCGGCGAGCTGCTCCTGGAGAGGGGGGCGATCACCGCGGCCCAATTGGAAGCGGCACTCCAGGCACAGCAGCGGACCCATCAGCGGTTGGGGGCCGCGCTCGTGTCGCTGGGCGCCATCACCGAGAAGACCCTGGCCCACGCGCTGAGCGAGGCCCTCGGCGTGCCCGTCATCGACCTGGGCGCCCGGTCTCCGGACTGGGGCGCCATCCACCTGCTGCGCTCGCGCTTCTGCGAGCAGCATGACCTGTTCCCCGTGGCCCTGGAGACCGTGGGCGGGCGCCGGCTGCTGGTGGTGGCCATGGCCGACCCGCTCGACACCGCGGGCCTGCAAGAAATGGAGTTCACCACCGGCCTGAAGGTGAGCCCCCGCGTGGCGCCGCTGTCCGCCGTGCGCGCCGCCATCCAGCGCTACTACCACCGGCCCGCTCCGGGCACGGCCCCTGCATCCACCCCGGCCCCGGCGGAGCCCATCCCCGACGCCCTGGAAGACGATATCGAGGAGATCATCGTCGGCGAGGAGCTCCCCCCGGGGAGACGACGCGCCGCGTCTCGCTCGAGCAGCTCATCCAGGAGCGCGAACAGGAGCGGCGGCGCAAGCGAGGCCAGGCCCGGCCCGCCGGCGCCAGGCCCTCCACCGGGGACGTCAGCGCCGAGCTGGACTCGCTCTTCGGCGATACGGCCGCCGCCGAGCCGGTGGACCGCGTGGAGGAGCTGGAACGCAAGTTCTGGGCCCTCATGCGCATCATGGCCCGCAAGGGACTCCTGACGAACGAGGAGTTCACCCGCGAGCTCGATGACGAGTCCGAGAGCTGAGGATCAGTCCGCGAGCGGCAGGCGCACGGTGAAGGTGGTGCCCTGGCCCACCGCGCTCTCCACGCTCAGCCGGCCCCCGTGCTTCTCCACGATTCGCTGCACGATGGAGAGCCCCAGCCCCGTCCCGGTCCCCTCCGTCTTCGTCGTGAAGAACGGCTCGAAGATGCGTGACAGGTGCGTCGGCTCGATGCCGCTGCCCGAGTCCTTCACCCACACCACCGCCTCGCGCCCCTCGCGCCTCGTCCGCAGCCACACCTGACCGCCCGGCTTCATCGCGTGGCACGCGTTGGTGATGAGGTTCACGAACACCTGCTCCAGGTTCGCCGGCACCGCGGGCAGCGGCGGCAGCTCCCCGTAGTCGCGCTCCACCTTCACCTTCGACTGCGTCAGCACGTGCTCGCAGTAGCCCACCGCCTTGTCCAACAGGGCGTTGAGCTGCACCCGCTCCACCTTGTCCTTCGCCGGCCTCGCGTACGACGTCAGGTCCCTCGTGAAGCGCAGAATCCGCTGCCCGCTCTCCAATATCTTCCGCAGCTTCTCCGAGTCCGCCGCCCCCGCGTTCCCCATCATCATCGCCCGCTGCAGCAGCGACTCCGAGTACGCCACCACCGCCGTCATCGGGTTGTTGATTTCATGCGCCACGCTCGCGGCCAGCTTCCCCATGGACGCCAGCTTCTCCGCGTGGATGACCCGCTGCTCCAACTGCGCCACCACCGTCACGTCCTGACCGATGGCCATCACGCCCTCCACCTCGCCCTGCGAGGTGAGCGCCGACGACGTCGCGAACGAGACCCGCGCCTCCCCCGAGCGCGTGCGCAACCGCAGCTCGAAGTTGGGCACCGCCTCGCCCCTCATCGCCGCCGCCAGCACCGAGGCCAGCCGCAGGTGCTCGTCCTCCGGCACCAGCGAGAAGACGTCCTGCCCCAGCACCTCCTCCTTGCTGAAGCCCGTGAGGCGGCTGATGGCCTGGTTGAAGACGACCACCTTCTTGTCCCGGTTGGCCACCAGGATGAGCGCGTTGGCCTTCTCCAGCAGCTCCTCCAGGTACTTGCGCACGAACGTCAGCTCGTCGATGAGCTTCGCGTTCTTCACCGCCACCGCCACCTGGTTGGCGAGCTGCACCAGCACCCGCTCGTCCTGCAGCGGGTCCGGCTCGTCGCGCAACGAGGCCGGGTACTCCAGGTTGATGACCCCGTAGAGCTGCCCGCTGGCCACCAGCGGCGCGCTCACCCCGCCCGTGCTGCCCTCGAAGAGCAGCGGCACCAGGGCGGCCACCACCACCTTGCCCACCGGAATCGACGCCGCCGTCAGGTGCATCTTCTCCACCGCGGTGCGCTTGAGCACCAGCGGCTCGCGGGAGCCCTCCTTCAACCGCCCCTCGGCGTACAGGCTCGTCAGCCCGCCCGTGCGCGCGTCGATGATGCGGATGCAGAAGGCGCGTCCGGGAAACAGCTCCTTCACCCCGCGCGCCACCGCCGCGACCAGTTCCTCCTCGCTGCCCGCCTCGGCCACGCTGCGCCCCAGGTCCAGCAGCACCCCCTCGGTGCGCGCCTGCTCCAGCAGCGCCTGCTCCACCACCACCAACTGGCCGCGCATCAGCTCCGACTCGCGCCGCCCCACCACCGAAATGGACTCGCCCCGCCGCGCCAGCTCCATCACCACCACGCCCCCCTGCGGCAGCGGCACCTCCACCACGCACCCCGCCCCGTCCTCGGGCACCCGCGCCTCCGCCAGCCCCTCCATCATCTGCTCCACCGTCAGCCCATGGTCGAAGCAGAAGCGCGCGAAGGCGTTGTTGCCCAACAGCAGGTGGAGCTGCGGGTCGCAGAGCGCCGCCGGCAGCTCCACCGTCTCGAAGAAGGAACGAAAGGCCTCGGCGGAGGGGACGTCCGGCACGGGCAGGCGACGCGACTCAGTCGTCATGGGAGCTGGCCTTGTCGAGGTCCAATATCTGCTGGGACCCCATGTAGGCTTTCGTCTCGTAACGCGTGATGCGGCCGATCTTCCGGACGATCTCCGCCATGCGCTCGGCCTCGCGGTAGATGATGTCCACCGGCTTGTAGGACGTGTCCTCCTCCTTCAGCCTGCGCTTGAGCAGCTCCGCGTAACCCATCACCGAGGTGAGCGGCTGGTTGAGCTCGTGGGCGGCGGTGCCGGCCAGCGCGACGATGACCGCGTTCTTCTCGCTCGCCTCCAGGCGCGTCTCCACGTCCGACAGCTTGCGCTCCAGCTCCATGCGGTCGCGCAGGTCCGTGAAGATGCCCACGCTGGCCACCTCGCGGCCGCCCTCGTAGACGATGGAGGCCGTCATGTTCACCGGCACCAGGTGCCCCGTGCGGTTGACGACGTCCTGGCGGCACACCGACAGCCGCCCACGCCCGCCGAGCTCCGGGCTGCGCAGCTGCTTCATGATGCGCTGGGCCACCCCGTTGGGGTAGAGCTGGTTGACGTGCATGCCGCTCAGCGCCTGCGGAGCACCGTAGCCGAAGAGGGCCTCGGCCCCCTTGTTGAAGAGGATGATGCGGCCCTGCATGTCCGCGGCGACGATGGCGTCCACCGAGGAGTCGATGAGCCGCTCCAGGAAGTCCTTGGTGTGGCGCAGCTCGTCGGCGAGCTGGCGCGCCTGCGTCACGTCCCGGAAGGAGAGGATGATGGCCCGGCGGCCGTCCTCCAGCGGAGCCGCCGAGAAGCTCAACGTGAGGCGCCGGCCATTGGGCGCCCGCACCATCAGGTCCACGTCCGAGCGCGACTCGCCCCGCCGGGCCGCTGTCACCAGCTCCATCAACACCGACTCGTCCAGCGGCTGCGTCACGTCCACCAGGTGGCGGCCGTACGCGCTCTCGGAGGGCGTCGCCAGGATGGCCTCGCCCGCCGGGTTGAGGCTGAGCACGCACGCCTTGTCATCGAGGATCGTCACCCCCTCGCGCACGTTGGCGAAGAAGAGGTGGTACGTCTCGAGCGAGGCGGCCTTGGCCTCGGCGGCGATGCGCGCCGACATCTCGCGCTCGGTCTGCCCGCGCACCGTCTGCAGCAGCGAGGCGTTGCGCAGCGCCACCGCCGTGGCGTGCGCCACCGTGTTGAGGAAGTCGATTTCATCCGGCGCGAAGGTGCGCCGGTCCCCGCCCGAGGCCCGCAGCAGCAACACCCCGCGCACCTCGCCCCGGATGTGCAGCGGCAGCGCCGCGAGCGCCTGGATGCCTCGCGCGGCCACCTCGTTCTGCACGCCCTCCAGCAGCGGGTGGTGGGACGCATCCTCCACGATGACGGGCTTGCCCGTGCGCGCCGCCTCCCGCACCTCCGGGTAGCGGTCCAGGTCGATGCGCAGGTCCTCCAGGTTGGGAGCGTCGCTGGCGGCCACCACGCGCGCGCCCTCCCCGTTCCTGTCCAGCATCACCAGCGCCGCCCGGCTGACCCCGAGCCGCTCGGCGAGCCGCCGGGTCACGTCATGGAGCAGCGCCTCCACGTCGAAACTCTCGGCGTAGTCCGCGGTGAGCTCGACCAGCAGCGACAAATCCTGCTGCCGCCGCATGAGCTCCTGGCGCTCGCGGTGGCGCTCGGCGACACGCCGCAGCCTCCAGGCGAGCTCGTAGGGCTGGCCCCCGGCCGTCATCACCTCGGCGGGCTTGAGCGACTCCAGGAAGGTGAAGGACTCCTCCCCCGGATGCACCAGGGCCACCAGCGAGAGCCGGGCCCCCGCGGGCGTGGTGAGCAGCGTGGAGACGGCGGAGGACCCCTCCGGCGTGGTGAGGTCCACCAGAGCGATGGTGGCCTGCTCCGGCGTCTCCACCACCCGCAGGCCGGCCTGGCCCGCGGCGCGAGCGAGCGGCTCGCGCGCGGCCGAGGCCGCGGGCACCAGGACGACGCCGAGGAATGGCTCAGGAGAGGACACCCCCCGACTCTAACCCGGCTCCTGCCCCAGGGGCAGTCCGCGACTCGGGACTGCCTGTCGGATGCCGAACCGCGGGCCCGCCACGTCCTCGAAACCCGGTGCCTTTTCCACCCAGCGTACGTCCTCCGGTGCACGGCCCGGAGCGCACCAACACGAACGCCCCGGCCACAAGGGCCGAGGCGTCCGGAACAGCCAGGGGTTTCAGTGCGGAGCGCGTCCTGCTCAGCCGCGGCCGTAGGAGCCACGGCGCGCGGGGACCCAGACCCACTCCCGCACCGGCTGGTAGTAGCCCTCCACCCAGCGCTTCTCGTAGTGGCCGCCCTCGCACTTCGTCACGTTGCGGCGCGGGCGGTACCTGCAGTCCCGCTCGACCCAGACCTGCTCGTAGTGGCCCGGCACGAACTTCTGGACTGTTTGGAGCTCATAGCGGCCCGAGTGACGCGGCCGGTTCGAGTGCGGAGGCTGGGCCGGAGGAGGCGGCGGCGCCGGGTGGTAGCAGCCCCCGGTGTGGATGTGCTGCCCGCCGTGGGACTGCTGGCCCACCGACGAGGCGTCGTGCCGGCCCCACGAATCATCGGCCCGAGCGGACACCGGAGCCAGGAACAGCGCGGAGAGAGCCAGGGTGAAGAGTCCGTTCCGGAGCATCATGGTCTTATCCTCCCAATCGTTCTTGCTCCTTCAGACGGGGCCCCCTCGGATTGATTCAATCCCTCGGAGCGAGTCGCCCTACTTCTCGTGGCCCGGGATGCTACGGAGGGCAGGAGGCCACGGCCGGCGGGCTGATGATGGCGCCCGCCGGGATGGAGGTGCAGCTCGTCACGCCGCGCAGGAGGATGCGGCCGGCGGCACCACCGCCACCGCCTCCGGCGCCATGCGAGCCGCCGCTCGAGGGGTTCGCCGCGAGACCGTCGCCGGGACCGGTGCTCCCCGCCGCGCCCGCGCCTCCCCCGCCTCCGTTGGCCGCGGTGCCATCACCGCCCGCCACCGGGATGTCGTTCTGCGTGCTCCCATCCGCTCCGGGAGTTCCCGGGGATCGCGACGGGCCCTGGGAGTCAGAGCCTTCCCCACCCGAGCCGCCGTTCGCGGTGACCCGGGCGGTGGACTCGACCACGAGCGTGTCGGCTTCGAGCACCAGCATGCCTCCGCTTCCACCGCCTCCACCTCCCGCCGCGTTGTTGACGGTGGACCCTCCTCCCCCACCTCCGGCGCCACTCACCGACACCGCGCGCCCCAGCGTCAGTGTGCCCGCCACCGAGAGTTGCAGCGCTCCACCGCCAGGGCCTCCCACGCCTGGAGTCGTGCCCGTGATGCCGCCACCCGCCCCACCCTGGCAGCCTCCCATCAACGGAGAGAAGCCGCTCGTCGCCAGCTCGCCTCCCTTCGGGCCTCTGGTCGCGGTGTTGTCGTCGTTGGCGCCGCCGAGACCCCCCTCCGTCGCGAGGCCACCGCCCCCACCACCACTCCCATCATCACCGCCGACGCCACCCGCCCCACCCGTCCGTCCCGAGCAATTCACCCCGCTCCCAGCTCCCTGCTTGGACGCCTCACGCACCGAGTGGGCCAGGATGTCGTCGTTCAGCGTGGCATCGCCATACACCGCCAGGATGACCGGCCTCGAGCCCACCACCCGCAGGGGGGCATTCACCACCAGGTGGCGGACCGCGATCACCACGGAACCATCACCGGTCACCACGTGGGTGGGGGTGGGCGGCGTGACGCTGCAGTCCGGAGCGAACGTCCACGACGGCGTGCCCGAGGAATCGAAGGTGGCCGCACACGTGAGGTTCAGGTCGCCGATGCGGTTGGCCGCGATCGCCACCGGATCGAAGTTGCCCGTGACGGCGTAATCGAACCCGAGCGGCTGGCACACCCCCGCCGCGTCACACGTTCCCGCGTTCCCGCCCTGGCTGCAGACCTTGCCCTCCTGCGCGGGGTCCGCCGTGAACTGGCACTTGCCCTCGGCGGTACAGACCTCGAGGGCCTTCTGGCATTCAGTCGGCGGAGAGCAGGTGACCGTGCCGTTACAGGCCCCATCGCCATCACACCTGTCCGACGTGGTGCAGTCCTTGCCGTCATCACAGGCCGCCAAGGGGGGCTTGGGAGCGTAGCTGCACGAGCCCGACGCGGGGTCGCAGGTGCCAATGTCCGCGTGGCACTGGTCCGGCGGCCCGTCACACGTCTTCTCCGTGCCCTTGCACGTCCCGCTGCCATCGCACTTGTCATCGAGGGTGCACTGGCTCCCATCATCGCAGGCCGAGGAGGGGGGCCGGAGGGCGTACTCGCACGTGCCCGTCGGCTCCTTGCAGGTGCCCCTTTCCTCGCGACACGTGTTCGGCGGCCCGTTGCACGTCTTCACCGTGCCCGCGCACCCGCCGCTGCCGTTGCACCGGTCATCCAGGGTGCACTGGAGCCCATCGTCGCAGGCCGCCGTGGTGGGCAGGGGGGCGTACTCGCAATCTCCCGTCGAGGCGTTGCAGGTGCCCGCCTCCGCGTAGCACTGGCCCGGCCCCGGGCCGCACGTCTTCGCCGTGCCCGCGCACGTCCCGTCGGCACCGCACGTGTCGCCGCTGGTGCACTGGCTCCCGTCATCACAGGCCACGCCGGTGGTGACCGGATAGACGCAGGTGCCCGTGCCACACGTCCCCGCGCCCCGGCACTGCGACGACGGCTCATCGCACGCGCTGTCGCAGCAGATGCCCGCCACGCAGAAGCCCGAGCCGCACATCGCATCGATCGTGCAGCCGCCGCCGTTGCAGTCCAGCGTGCCGTCGCAGTCGAAGTCGGTCTCGAGGTTGTCCCGCCCGTCGCACACCGCCGTGGCGCCGGGGTGCACCGTGCCCTTGTCATCGTCGCAGTCCGTCCCCTGGATGGCGCTGTCACCCGGGGCGCGCGCGGCGTGGCCGTCCTTGTCGACGTCCCGGGCCAGCAGCTCGAGCGCCGCCGGCACGGAGCCCTTGGCGGGCAGCGTCACCGCCGAGGCCAGTTGCCGTGTCTCGATGGCGGTGCCCGTGCAGTCCGGCGTGGCGTAGGAGGCCACCTCGACCCGCAGCTCCTGGCTCCAGCTCTTCTCGCGGTACACGGCGAGGATGAGCGTCCGGTCATCGTCCGTGGCCAGCTTGGACTGGGTGATGAGCTCATCGCTCCTGCGCTCCGAGGCCGCCGCATCCACGGCGGTCACTCGAAGGCAGAGCGGGGTATAGCCCGGGTACGTGACCGTGAGGGCCACCGCGCTGTCCGTTGCCTTGTTCGAACAGGCGGAGAGGAACAGCAGGCATCCGACAATCCATGCATGACGCATGGACGCGGAGCCTAGCTCATTCCTGGGGCTGCTGCGGTGCCGCTTCGCCCGCAGGCTGGGACGCGGGCTCCGCCGGCTCCGTCCAGAACGAGTAGCCGCGCAGCCCCGGAGGCAGCACCACCTCCACCAGGGGATTCTCCGCGAGCAGCTCCGGCGTCACCGGCAACTGGAAGAGGCCGTTCGCGTCGCTCGCCGCCACGACGCGGCCGCGGTTCAGGCTCAGGATGACCCGGGCCCCCGCGATGGGCCTGTCCGTCCCCGGCTCCACCATGCGCATCGTCACCGGCCCCTGGCCCTGGGCCGCCTGGGGCTTCATCCCGGCCAGGTCGGGCGGCAGCACCTGCCGGTAGTACGGGCGCAGCGCGCAGGCCGACAGCAGGCCGAGGGACAGCAGGGCAACGCACATCAGGGAACGCATCGGACGCATGGGGACTCCATCCAGCCAGACAGGGGCACGAGGGAGGCGCAGCATACCGGCAGGCCCCCAGCCGCCAAGCCCTGTCACGCTCGCCTGGACGCCTGCTCTTCCGCGGGGTTGTCGCACCTGTCGCCCGCACCGGGATGTCGCATCTTCAACGGCATCAACATCCACGGCGGAGCCTTCCGCCCCCACCCACCGGGAGAGCACGCATGTCCGAATTCATCGATCCCCAGAACCCCAAGCCGAAGACCCGCCGCGAGGTCCTCGAGGACGGCCAGTGCGATCGAGGCCTCCTGGGAGGCCGGGAGATCCACACCACCGCCTCCGAGCCCCTGCCCGACATCCAGCACAGCGGCTACCACGAAGTGCTGGTGCGCGAGACGCCCACCGACGGCATCCCCATCAAGAACCGGGGCCTGGTCATCGGCGCCTTCACCATGACGTTCGTGGGCCTCATCACCTTCTGGATGCCCTTCCTCAACGGCCTGCTGGGCGGCGTCTTCGGAGGCTTCTTCGCCAAGCGCTGGAAGCGCGCCTTCGCGGCGGCGGCCATCGCCTCGGTGGCGGTGCCGGCGGCCATCGCCTTCCTCTACGGCTTCGACACGCCGGACCTCCTCTATTTCATGTATGGCCTTGGCTTCTGGCGGTGGACGGCCCTGCACGTCCTCGGCACGTTCCTCGGCACGGCGGCCGGTGTGTACTCGCGGCCCCTGGCGGAGCGGCGGAGCCTGCGGCGTCACATCACCGTGGGGTAGCCGGGCGAGCCGCGTGACCCGGCCCGGGTCTCCTCCATGCGGGAAATCCCTTAGCCGCACCCACCAGGAGTATTGGTTTCATGCGTCCTGACAGGTGTTCCTTGGATTCTCGGCCAATTCACCTATAGTCCGAAATAGCTTGGAACCATTGAATTCGCAGGATCAGCAATTGGTGGGGGACCTGCGCTCCCGGCTCGATACGGTCGAGCCGGGGGTGGACGTATTGCCAGCCCTGGTGGACGCGCTGCGGGAAGCCCTGCACGCGGAGCGGGGCCTTGCCTACGGCGTGGACATCGGGCCGGAACGGTTCCAGGTGAGCTACCTCCATATCGCCGGCTTCCCCATGACGCCGGAGGCCGCCCACGCGTACCTGGACGGCTTCGTCAGCACCCGGCGCGACTGCTGGGGCTACTTCAATCCCGCCTGTCCCCAGCCCTCCCAGCGCAACCGGGAGCTCCAGTTCCAGGCGCCCGGGACGGACGCCGAGCCCCTGCTCCCGCCCCACGACGAGCGGATCACGGTGTGGAAGACGCTCGGAATCCCCGCCGAGGAGCGGGCGCGGCTCCAGGCCCAGGTGCGCTCGGCCATCGGCGACTTCCTCCAGGGGTGTGGACTGGATCGGATGATGTTCCTGCGCGTGCTCGTCTGCGACGGCCCGGCCCTGCTGGGGTGGGTGGGCGCGATGCGCTCGGAGCCCTTCGAGGCGAGGGATCTGCACCTGATGCGGGAGCTCATCCCCTCGCTGCAGCGCAGGCTGGCGCTGGACTCGCGCCTGCGCGAGGCGGGGATGCTCCACGCGGCCCTCGAGGCGGCACTGGAGTCGCTCGGCCAGGCGGCCTACGTGGTGACGTCCACCGGCCGTGTGGCCCATACCAACAGCCTGGGGAAGGCCCGGCTCGAGCAGGACGCCGGACTCGTGGCGGAAGCCCTGAAGAAGCACCAGCGCGGCGAGCCGCCAGGCGGGGAGATCTCCTTCACCCCGCTGCGCCTCACCGGCACGCCCACGCACTACCTGGCCGTCATCCAGGGCGAGCCCCCGCAGGCCCTCGCCCGCGTGCACACGCTCAGCTCCGGCTGGGGGCTCACCGCCCGGGAGATGGAGGTGCTCGGACGGCTCGTGCGCGGTGAGTCGAACAAGGCCATCGCCCTGCACCTGGGCTGCGCGGAGCGCACCGTGGAGGTGCACGTCACCCGCATCCTGGCCAAGGCCCAGGTGGAGAGCCGCTCGGCGCTCATCGCCAAGTGCTTCCTGGCCTCCTGAACGGGGCGGGCAACCGGGCACCGGCTCGCGGGCGGGACTAGGATGGGGCCGTGAGCACTCCCCTCGTCCAGTCCGCCCTGGCCCGCGCCGCCGAGGCCGTCCGCCGTGGCCCCCACTCCATGCCACCCGATGGCCGGCGCCGCACCCGGCGCCTCGTCATTGGAGATCCCCAGGCGGACTTCACCCGCTTCCTCGCCATCCTCGACCGCCATGGCCTGCTCGGCCCGGACGGGTGGCTGCGGCCCGAGGTCCAGCTCATCTCGGTGGGGGACCACTTCGACTGGGGCAAGCCCGCCGAGCGCGAGGAGGCGGCCACGAGCGCGCTGAGGCTGGTGGCGTGGATGGCCGCGCACCCGGCGGACCAGGCGGTGCTGCTGCTGGGCAACCACGACCTGGGCCGCGTGGGCGAGCTCGCCACCTTCACCGATGCGCGCTTCGCCGCCGCCCAGGTGGAGGCGGACGGCATCTACCGGGGAGACGACACCGACGAGGCCCGGGAGCGCGACTTCCTCACCCGCTACCCGGAGGTGCCCAACGTGGAGTTGGTGGCGCGCGACTTCGGCAACTTCCGCGAGGAGCAGCGCGACTGGGTGGCGTACCTGCTGCGCGCCGGGCGCTTCCGGGTGGCTCACGCCGCGGCCGAGCATCTGCTCGTGCTGCACGCGGGCGTCACGCGCGAGGACCTGCGCGTGGTGGGGCTGCCCGAGGCGCAGTGGTCCCACGCGCCCACGGTGGCGGACGCGCTGCAGCGGACGCTCGCCACGGCGGTGGCGCAGTGGAAGGAGGGCCCCTTCTCCCTCGCCGGGCTGCACCAACCCGGCAGCGCCGCGTACGGCGAGGGCCGCGGCATCTTCTACCATCGCCCCAGCCTGCGCCCCGAGGACGCCGCCCACCGCGCCGCCACGCCCCGGCGCCGCTTCGACCCGCACCGGCTTCCCCCCGGCCTCACCCAGGTGGTGGGCCACACGCGTGACAAACGCAGCCGCGAGCTGCTCTCGCTGCCTCGTGAAGGCGCCCGGGACGGCGTGCTGCGCCACCTCGTCACCGACGGCACCAGCCTCCATTACAGCCTTGGCACCCCGCCCCCCACCGGCCCCGGCGAGGCGGTGCTCGTCTTCACCGATGGCGGCATGCGCGAGTCGCCGGTGGAAGCGTACGAGCTCTACGAGATCCAGGGAGGACAGGAATGAGGAAGACGACGCGGAGACTCGTGGGGCTGGCGCTCGTGGGGACCCTGGGCCTGGGAGGGTGTGCGGCCCCTCTTCGCGCGTCCACCCGGGAAGCGCGAGCGGCCGAAGCCCAGTGGGCGGAGCACGCCGAGGGGCAGGAGCAAGCGTCGCCCGAGCAGGAGCAGGCGGAGCGGGACGCCTTCGCGCGGCGGGCGATGGAAGCCCTGCGCGCCTCCGGTGAGACGCGCCCCATCCACTACGAGGCCGACGGCTTCCTGCTGCGGCTCGGAGACAAGGACGCGAGCACCGTCTTCCTGGCCAACTTCTTCGACGAGTACCTCTCCGGACCGCCGGAGCAACGGGACGCGGTCTTCGCCCGGCTCGCCCGCGTGAGGGAGCTGCCGGACATGCCGGAGACGCTCGCCGAGGCCCGGCCGAACCTGCTGCCCGTGGTGCGCAGCCGCACCTTCTTCGAGCAACTGCCCCTGGTGATGAAGAGCGAACCGGGCAAACCGGCCCCCATCGCCTGGAAGCCCCTGGGAGGCTTCCTCGGCGTGGGACTGGCCTTCGACGGGCCGGACACCCTGCGCTACCTCGGGCCGGTCGAGCTGGCACGCTGGGGCCTCTCCTTCGAGCAGGCGCTCGGCATCGCCATGGAGAACCTGCGCCCGCGCAGCACCGAGCCCCTGGAGCAGCTCGCTCCCGGCACTTGCAAGGCTCCGTGGGGGGACAGCTACGCGGCCTCCCGCCTGCTGCTCGACGAGGTGGTGCGCCGCTGCGCGGTGAAGGGGACACCGGTGGTGCTCGTGCCCCATCGCGACCTGCTCCTCATCACGGGCTCCGAGGACGAGGACGGGCTGAACCGGGTGGCCACCCAGGCGCTGCCAGCCATGATGGCCCCGCGCGCGGTGGACGGGCGTGCCATGCGCCTGACGCCCCAGGGCTGGGTGCCCTTCATGCCCGAGCGGCTCAACAACGCCTGGCCGGACTTCCGCAAGCTGGAGCTCTTCACCCGGGCGCGCGACTACGACGAGCAGACGCAGCAGTTGGAGAAGCTCTACGAGGAGAAGGGCGTGGACCTCTTCGTGGCCGCCTTCACCCCTTATGAGGACGAGCGCGGACGCAGCCTGAGCTACGCCGTCTGGCTCAAGGGCGTGGACGCCGTGCTTCCGCGCGCCGAGGTCATCTTCTTCATGGACCCGGCGCTCGGCCCGGAGGCCCCGCCGGTGGGCATCGCCCGGTGGGAAGACGTGTCTCGGGCGGCCGGACAACTGCTCGCGCCGGTGGAGGGCCTGTACCCCGAGCGCTACCGGGTGAAGGGCTTCCCCACCGCGGAGCAGCTCGCCCGGTGGCAGAACACCGACCCGGGCGACCTGTTCAACGAGGACGGGCCCTGAGCACGGGCCCGTCCCCTCACTTCGCCTTCGTGTCCGCCAGCTTCTTCTCCAGGGCGGCCACCATGCGCGGCGAGGCCTGGGCCCCGGAGAGCGTCTTCGCGTAGGCGATCGCCTCCTCCAGCGTGCGCACGGCCTCGTCCTTCTCTCCCCGGGCGACGTGGATGTCCGCCCGCTCCGAGAGGACGCGCAACCGCCGGCTGCCCTGCACCTTCGAGAGGGCCCGGGTGCTCGCGGCGAGCGCCTCGTCCAGCCGTCCCAGCCGCCGGTAGAGGTTGGCCAGACGCGCGGGCGGGTTGTAGTCGTCCGGCAGGTCCTTCTCGCTCTGCTCGATGGCCGGCACCACCCGCATCGGGTCGCCCAGCAGCAGCGCGGCGCCGATGCGATGCGAGTCGAACACCGTGCGCTGCTCGGGCGTCGGGGCCTTGGCCGCCTCCGCCTCGAGGAAGGTGAGCCACTGCGCGGCGAGCGCCTTCGCCCCGGCCTCGTCCTTCGCCGCCGCACGGGCCTGCACCAGGACATCGTACACGCCCGAGCGGTCATCTCCGGGCATGACGATGTCCGGCGAGAGCGCCTCGCGGGCCTTGGCCTCCAGCGACTCCCTCAGCGCCTGGGCATCCGCGGTGCCCTGCGGCACCTGCAGCGCACAGGAGAGCCCGAGCGCCGCCGCGTTCGCCCACGAGGCCGAGTGCGGCACCTTGGGAAGCTCCGCCAGCGCCGTGCGGGCACACGCCTCGTGCCGCTTCGCCCCGTACTGGGCGATGAGGGTGGACTCCAAGGCGCGGCCACGGCGGGACCAGTCCGCCGGAGCCTCGGCGAGCGCCTGGGCGAGCACGTCCGCCGCCTCGGCCGCCTTGCCCTCCCCATACAGGGCATCGCCGCGGGCCAGCAGCGCCTCGGGCCCCTGGGCGACCCCACGGTACGCACGCTCTCCGTCCTCGAAGAGCTTCTCGAGTTGCTGGACGGTGGCGCTGCCCGCGAAGCGCACGAGGGCCTTTTCCTCCCTCGGGTCGATGATGAAGAGGGTGGGCCAGTTTTCTACCGGGTACTTCTCCTGGAACTGGGCGTTACCGGGAACATCCGTGTTGATCTCGAGCCAGACGAACCGTCCGGCGTGCCGCGCGAGCGCTTCATCCGTGAAGACGAAGGCACGCATCGAGCGGCACGTGTGTCACCACGGGGCCCAGGTATCAACGAAGAGGGGCAATCCCCTCGACTTCGCCTCCGACAGGGCACGCGAGTAGTCATCCTCGATGAACGGCAGGGGGGCCCGGGCATGCGCAGCCGCGGGCTCGGACACGGCCGAGGTGCGCGCGGCAGAGCAGGCCAGCAGGCCCACCACGAGCAGGCTGGAGAGGTGCGTTCTCATGAGCCCGGTACCCTACTCCGGGGGCTGGCAGGGGAGAAAGCAAGCCGCCTCGGCTCTGTCGGGAGTGGGATATGGTGCCCGGATGAGCGGCCGAGTCCTTCTCGTCGACGATGACCCGAGCATGCTGGAGATGCTCCAGAACCGCCTCACCCGGCGCGGCTTCACCGTCACCACGCTGAACGATCCCAACGCCGCCCTGCCGCTGCTGATGGAGCAGCCCTTCGACGTGGTCCTCACGGACCTGAACATGCAGGGGCTGAGCGGCACGGAGCTGTGCGAGCGCGTGGTGGCCAACCTGCCGGAGCTGCCGGTGGTGGTGGTGACGGCCTTCGGCAGCATGGAGACGGCCGTGGCCGCCATCCGCGCCGGCGCCTACGACTTCATCACCAAGCCGGTGGACATGGAGGCGCTGGCGCTGACGCTCGCCCGCGCCGTGCAGCACCACCACCTCAAGGGCGAGGTGGTGCGCCTGAAGAAGGTCGTCACCGAGTCCCAGCGCCTGGGCGGTCTGCTCGGCTCCAGCCCGCCGATGCGCAAGGTGTATGACCTGCTCGGCCGCGTGGCGGACTCGGACGCCACGGTGCTCGTCAGCGGCGAGAGCGGCACGGGCAAGGAGCTGGTGGCCCGGGCGCTCCACGAGAAGAGCCGGCGCGCCTCGGGGCCCTTCGTGGCCGTCAACTGCGCGGCCATGCCCGAGGCCCTGCTGGAGAGCGAGCTGTTCGGCCACGCGAAGGGGGCCTTCACCGACGCCAAGGCGGCGCGCTCGGGGCTCTTCGTGCAGGCCCATGGCGGCACGCTCTTCCTCGATGAAGTGGGGGAGATGCCCCTGGGCCTGCAGCCCAAGCTGCTGCGCGCCCTGCAGGAGCGCGTGATGCGCCCGGTGGGAGGAGACCGCGAGGTGTCCTTCGACGTGCGCCTGGTGGCCGCCACCAACCGCGACCTGGAAGGCATGGTGGAGGAGAACCGCTTCCGCGAGGACCTCTACTACCGCCTCAACGTGGTGCAGATGGAACTGCCGCCGCTGCGCGCGCGCGGTGGGGACATCCTGCTGCTGGCCCAGCACTTCATCGAGCACTTCGCCGCCCGCGCGGACAAGCGGGTGACGGGCCTCCAGGAGGCCGTGGCCGAGCGGTTGATGAGCTATAGCTGGCCCGGCAACGTGCGCGAGCTGCGCAACTGCATCGAGCGCGCGGTGGCCGTCACCGTCACCGAGCGCCTCACGGTGGAGGATCTGCCGGAGAAGATTCGCGCCTACCGGGCCTCGCACGTGGTGGTGGCCAGCGGAGACCCCTCGGAGCTCACCACGCTGGAGGAAGTCGAGCGCCGCTACATCCTCCGCGTCATGGAGGAGGTGAAGGGCAACAAGTCGCTCGCCGCGCAGATTCTGGGGCTGGACCGCAAGACGCTCTACCGCAAGCTGGACCGCATCAAGGGCTCGGGGGAGTAGCCCATGGCGGGGACGGGGGACGCCTGGCTCGGGCGGGTGGTGGCCGGGCGCTACCAGGTGACGGGGACGCTCGGCAGCGGCGGCATGGGCACGGTGTACGAGGCCGAGCAACTGGGCCTCGAGCGCTACGTGGCCCTCAAGGTGCTGCACCCGCACGTGGCGAAGACGCCCGGCGCCATCGCCCGCTTCCAGCGCGAGGCCCAGCTCATGGCCCGGCTGAAGCACCCGGGCGCGGTGCACCTCTTCGACCACGGCACCGACGGGGAGGTGCTCTACCTCGCCATGGAGCGGGTATTCGGCATCCCGCTGGACGAGGTGCTGGAGACCTACGGCCTGCTGGAGGTGAAGGCCGCGGTGGAGCTCGCCGCGCAGGTGCTGGAGGTATTGGACGCCGCGCACGGCCTGGGCATGGTGCACAGGGATCTCAAGCCCTCCAACCTGATGCTGGTGGGCGAGCTTCCGCCCCCACGGTGAAGGTGCTCGACTTCGGGCTGGCCGCGCTCGTGCAGCCGGAGGAGCAGGCGCGGCTGACCGGGAGCGGCCAGGTGCTCGGCACGCCCGCGTACATGTCTCCCGAGCACTGCCGTGGGGAGCTGCCCGATGGGCGCGCGGACCTGTACTCCGTGGGATGTCTGCTGCACGAGCTGCTCGTGGGCCAACCTCCCTTCGGGGACTCGCCCGCCGTGGAGGTGATGAGCGGCCACCTCTACCGCCCGCCTCCGCCGGTGCGGCAGTTGCGGCCGGAGCGAGGCATTCCCGAGGCGCTGGAGACGCTGGTGCTCGCGTGTCTCTCCAAGACGAAGGCCCAGCGCCCGGCGAACGCGCGGGAAGTGGCCGCCCGGCTGCGTGAGTCCCTGGCGCCCCCACCCCTGCGCGGCGAGGGCAAGAAGCAGGAGCGCACGCAGCCTCCGCCCGCCCCTCCCACCGCGCTGCCGCCCGAGCTTCCTCGCGCGGCCCGTGGCCCTCATCGAGCCGGACGGCCCCGCCAATCCCCACGGTGTCGGTACCGCGCTGGCGGTGGCCGGCTACCGGGTGGTGCCCTGCCGCGAGGACGGCTCCCTGGAGGGCATGTCCGCCCTGGTGGTGGTGCCGCGGAGTGACGGGACCCAGGAGGAGGCCCTGGCGCTGGCGAGCACCCTGGCCACCCGGCCCCACGCGCCGCCCGTGCTGCTGTGCGGAAGCGGCGAGGACTTCACGTTGATGTCCCGCGCCGTCGCGAGCGGCGTGTATGACTACGTGCCGCTCCCCCTGGACCCCACGGACCTGGCCCGGAAGGTGGGCCGGGCGCTGCGCTCGCGCCGCTGAGGGGCGCATTCGTCCAGGGCCGACAGACCTGGCACGTCTTCCGTGGGCATCCGGCCCGCCACGTGCTGTCCTCCGGCACCCGGATGAACGACCTCGCCCACCTGCGCACCGCCCTCGAGTCCGCCCGCGACGCCCTCCCGCCCCCCGAGCGCTTCCCTGAAGCGGCCGATGCGGACACCGCCCGCCGCCTTTTGGAGCGGCTGCGGCGTGACCTGCTGCCCCGGTTGGGTGGCGCCGACGCGCCCCTGCTGCTGGTGGCCATCGCCGGGCCCAACAACGTGGGCAAGTCCACCCTCTTCAACGCCCTGGTGGGCACGCACTTGTCCCCCGCCCGCCCTGAGGGAGGCCTCACCAAGCAGTGCCTCGCCGCCGCGCACCCGGACACCTGGACGGGCTCGCTCAAGGACTTCCTCACCCGCCGCTACGACATCGTCCCCGTGATCTCGGGCGAGGCCGCGCCTGTGGACCAGGCAGGGCCCGCCGGACGCCTCTACCTCGTCCTCGCCGAGGCCGTGCCCCGGGGCCTGGTGGTGATGGACACGCCGGACTTCGACAGCGTCTACCGCGACAACCGCGAGCGCGCCGAGGCCCTGCTCGTCACCGTGGACGTGCTCGCCTTCGTCGTCAGCCGGCAGACGTACCAGAACGCCGCGCTGGTGGACTTCCTGCGCGCCGCCGTGGGCCATGGGCGCCCCTACCTCCTCGTCTACAACGAGGCCACGCGCGAGGAGGTGGCGCGCGGCCACCTGGAGAAGTTGGCCTCGGACGTGGGCCACCCGCCCCTGGCGCGCTACCTCGCCCCGCACCAGCCGGAGGTGGAGGCCGGGGAGAAGCCCCTCGCCACGAACCCGCTGGACGCGGCCCCCGCGCTCACCGCGCTGCTGGGTGAGGCCGAGCACGCCCAGGCGCTCAAAGCCCGGGCCCTGGAGGCCTCGCTGCGGGACGCGCGCGCGGAGATGGAGCAACTGGCCCGGGCCGCCACCGCCGCCTCCCATGAGCCGGAGAGGCTGCGCCAGCGGCTGCGCCACGAGCTGCTCGGAGTGGGCCGTCACGCGGCCCTCAAGGCGGTGCCCGCGGACGTGCTGGTGGAGGCCTTCCGCGACGAGCTGGACGCGCGCAGTGCCTTCCACCGCTACGTGCGCCTGCCCTTCCGGGGGCTCGCTACCGCGCTCACCTTCGTCTCGCGCCAGGTGCGCCGCTCCTTCACCGGCCCCGAGCCCACCGTCCCCCCGGCGGGCCAGCTCACCGAGGACACCCTGCGCGATGGGGTGCGGCGGCTGATGGAGCGCTTCGCCCCCGAGGTGGCCGCCTGGCATGGAGATGCCCGGACGCGCGAGCTGCTCGCCGAGGCCTTCGGCGCCCCCACCCTGGCGCGCCTGGACGAGCCCCTCGGCTTCGAGGCGATCCAGGCCCACACCGCGGACCGCGAGAGCCTCTATGCCTTCTGCCGGGGACTGGTGGGCACGGAGCTGCAGGGCGGCCTGCGCGAGGAGGTGCTGCAGACGCTCACCACGCTCGTCTATTCGGTGCCCTCGGGAGCCGCCGCGGTGGTGACGGTGGCCACGGGCGGCTTCGGCCATGACGCCGTCATCTGGGCCGGCACGCTCCTGTCCACGCCGCTGCTGGAGCGCTTCGTGGACGCACTGGGCTCGGACATCCGCGAGCGCCTCACCCAGAAGTGGGCCGATGCCCACGGCGCCACGCTCGCGCAGGCCCTGGAACAGCGCTTCTTCTCCGGCCTTCTCGGGCAGCTCGACACCCAGGTTTCGGACTGGGCGCGCACCGCTTCCACCCTGTCCGAGACGACCTGGCGGATCTCCTCCTGAGCACCCACCGTGTCAGACCCCTCCGGCATTCTGTGTCCAACCGCGACACGCGGACCACAAGAGGTGGGTGGGAGCACTTCGTACACGGGTTTCCCGAGGGAGGACGGGGTTGGGGGGAGGAGAAGAAGGCGGCATGTTCCGGCCTTCGCGGGAAGCAGGACAGAACAGGGTGACTTCAGAAATAGGGTTGAAGAAGTGACCTTTACAGTCCTGTTCCGACAACCTGATGCGTCGTATTCCGCCTTGCCTACACTGTAGGGTGGGTTCAGGTATGGACAAGAAACTGGCGAAGACGATTGGGGAGGCCGCCCGTACGGCCCGGCTGCGAGCGCAGCTCACCCAGGCGGATGTAGCGGAGATGGTCGACCTGGTGACCGAGGTGTACGGCCGTATCGAGCGCGGCGGCATGGTGCCGAGCGTTCCGACGCTGCTGCGGCTGTGCCGCGCGCTGAGGATTTCCGCCGACGAGCTGTTGGGACTGGCCGGGCCGGATGGTTCGTTGCGGCTCGCCGACCCACCGAGCGAGCAGGGCGAGAAGCCGGAAGTGCGGGCGGTGCTGCGCGTGCTGCGGCAGCTCGACTCCGGGCAGATCAAGCTGTTGGGCCGCCTGGCCGTGGCCCTGAAGAAGGAGTAGGCCGCACGCGGCTGGAGGCCCACCGGGAGCCGGGGTAGACTTCAGTCCCCCCCTATACAGTGACCCCGGCCATAACTTGACCGCAGAAGTAGGCCGGGGGATGGTTCGTCTCCCCCCGTGCACCTACATCCCTTCCGAAGAATGGCCTCCCTGGCGGCGGCGCTGCTGGTCACGCTGGCCGGAGCGGCCCGGGCAAATCCCGAGCAACCCCTGGAGCCAGTGGTCGTCAGCGGAGACCCTGTCGCTCCCGCCCCCACCCAGCCAGGCACGGGACTGTGTGTCGCATCGAGGGTGTCGACGAACCCCGCTGTGGACTTCCCGCAGAGCACCGTGACTTTCAGCGGAGGCATCAACACCTTCCTGGAGACCGCCCCCAACTCGGGCAATCCCAACATCCGGTACACCACGGTGCTGCGGACGCCGCTCGATCTGTCGAACAACAACGACTCCGGACTGCAATCGAGCTACGGCGATTTCGTGGATGCCATGGGCGCCTGGGGCTGCCAGAAAGGCGGTTGCGCGCTCTTCCGCAACGACACGACGACGTCGTTTGCCTCTCGCCTGCGCGGCTACCTGAGCATCACCCCGGAAATGGTGGGCCGGGTGCTGCACTTCGGCATCTACACCGATGACGCAGCGAGCCTCGTCATCTACGACAACATCCCCCGAGCCTACGAGGTGATCATCCGGCCTCCACAGCTTGGTCTTCCGACCTGGCGCACGACCAACAGCGTCACCTTCCGCAAGTCCGGGCTCTATCCCATCGAGCTGCTGTACGCGGAGATCTCCGAGCATGCCGCGCTGGAGGTGTCCGTGTTGATCGGAGACTTCGCGGACTTCGAGCGGCCGGCGAACGACAGCCCCGTCAACCTCCGGTCCAGAGGCTTCGCGGTGCTGGAGCCCGTACAGTTCTACCAGACCGAGAGCGGGCGTCCGTCCTATCCCGACCTGACGCAGTGCACGCAGTGCAACCGCCAGTACGCGAACACCGCTGGCAACAACGGGTGCGACCCGGGTTACTACTGCAATGGCTCCGCGCTCTGCGCGCCCTGTGACTCCTCCGTCTTCTGCGGCCCCAGCTGCTCCCCGTGTGGCGCGTCCACCCCGCTGTGCCTCAACCGCAATGGCACGTTCACCTGCGTCCAGTGCTCGGATGACTCGCAGTGCCCCAACGGGCGCTGCGACCCGGAGACCAACCAGTGCCGCGGCTGCAAGACCGACGCGCACTGCCCCAAGGGCGAGTTCTGCGGCGCCGACAACGAGTGCCATGAGTGCGTCTCGGACGATCACTGCCCGCGCGGACAGACCTGCGCCGACAACACCTGCCAGCCCTGCGGCACCAACGATAGCTGCGCCGGCACCTCCTGCAACTGCTGCCCCGGCGGCCTCAAGTGCGCCGCGCCCTCTCCTGGCGCCTCGCCCACCTGTGTGGAGTGCACCAGCGACTCCGACTGCTCCGATGGCAAGAAGTGCGACATCGCCAACGGCCGCTGCGTGGAGCAGATCGCCGATTGCAACACCTCGGAGCGCTGCGGCTCCCAGTGCGTCAAGTGCCCCTCGGACCGGCCCTACTGCATGGACGGCCAGGTGTGCGTCGAGTGCCGCTCGGACCTCGAGTGCGGTGACGGCAGGTTCTGCGTCAGTGGCGAGTGCGCCTCGTGCACCACCGACAAGCGCTGCGGCGATCGCTGCGAGGCCTGTCCCGGCGAGGCGCCCTTCTGCCTCACCGATGGCACCACCCAGGGCAGCTCCTGCGTGGGCTGCCTCGAGAACGCCGACTGCGGCCCGGGCGGCACGTGCGATCCCACCACGCGCACCTGCTCCGCCTCCACTTGCGCGGTGAGCTGCGGCGAGGGTTCCGTGTGCTACGGCGACGCCTGCGTCGAGTGCTTCGCCGACGCCCACTGCCCCTGCGGCGGCACCTGCGACACCGCCCTCAACACCTGCACCACCTCCTGCGTGGACAGCAACGACTGCCTCGGCGTCCAGCACTGCTCGGCCACCACCCAGCAATGTGAGCGCGGCCGGCGCAAGCCCGGCACCGAGCCCCAGGGTGGCGCCTTCTGCTGCGGCACCACCGCCGACAGCACTCCCGGCGGCCTCGGCCTGCTGCTCCTCCTGGCCGTCTTCCTCGCCCTCCGTTCGCGAGGCTCCGTTTGACGCGCTCCGCCTGCATCGCCCTGGGGCTCGTCCTCGGGCTCGCCGTCTCCGGGCAGGCCTCCGCCCAGGACGCCCGCTTCGACGTGCAGGCCTTCCGCCCGCTCGGCGCGCCCCAGGATCTGGTCACCGTCGGCCAGTCCCGGCCCCTCTCGCACCTCTCCATCTCCGGCGGCGCCTTCCTCAACTTCTCGTTGGATCCGCTGGTGCTCGTCGCCGCGGGCACGAACTCCAAGGCCCTCAGCGTGGTGGGCAACCGCCTCCAGCTCGATGTCATGGCCTCCGTGGGCCTCTTCGACTGGTTCGAGCTCGGCCTGGACATGCCGCTGGTGCTCGCCCAGGGCGGAGACAACCTGGAGGCCATCGGCACCGAGGGCTTCGTCCAATCCTTCACCCCCGGAGACCTGCGCCTCACCGCCAAGGTGGCCGTCCCCGGGCTGCGCCGCGCTCCCGAGGGCTCGGGATTCGGTGCCGCGCTCACCTTCGGCCTCGGCCTGCCCACCGGCATCCAGGAGGCCTTCGCCAGCGATGGTGAGACCACCTGGACGCCCGGCCTCATGCTGGACTACCGCTTCGAGTCCGGCATCCTCCTGGCGCTCAACACCGGCTTGTGGCTGCGCCCGGAGCGTGAGTTCGCCGGCGTGCAATGGGGCAACTCCGCCACCTTCGGGCTCGGCGCCGAGGTCCCCATCCTCCGCAGCTCGGGCATCACCGCCGTGGGCATGCTCTCCGGCAGCGCTCCCCTCGAGAAGCTCCCGGACAACCCGCTGCAGCTTCCCGCCGAGCTGCTCGTCGGCCTGCGCTGGTACAGCGGGCTCGGACTCACCTTCACCGTGGGCGGTGGTGGCGGCTGCGGATGCTCGCTGACGTCGCCCACCATGCGCCTCTTCACCTCCATCATCTGGGTGCCCTCGGTCACCAAGGAGTACGCGGCGCTCGAGCGCTTCAAGGAGCCCCCCGAGCCGCCTCCTCCGGCCCCGCCCCCCGTGGACCCGGATGGTGACTCCGTCATTGGCGAGGGTGACCGCTGTCCGGCGATCGCCGGCCCCGTGGAGAACAGCGGCTGCCCCGACACCGACCAGGACGGCGATGCCGTGGTGGACCGGCTCGATCGCTGCCCCGAGAACCCGGCCGGCCCGCGGGGCCGTGAGGGCTGCCCGCTCGCGCGCATCGCGGGCAACAAGATCATCATCCTCGACCAGGTGCACTTCGCCACGGACCAGGACGTCATCCTCCCCGAGTCCTTCCCCATCCTCGAGGAGGTGGCCAACGAGCTGCTCAAGCACCTGGAAATCCAGCGCGTGCTCATCGAGGCCCACACGGACGCGCGGGCCACGGACACCTACAACTACGACCTGTCGCGCCGCCGCGCCGCCAGCGTGATGAACTTCCTGCTCGACAGCGGCATCGCCGTGGAGCGCCTGTGCTCGGCGGGCTTCGGCCGCAGCCGCCCGCTGGCCGCCAACGACTCCGAGTCGAACATGGCGCTCAACCGCCGGGTCGAGTTCACCATCCTCCCGCCCAGCGAGGGTGCGCTGATGCCCCCCTGCCCGCCAGATCCCGCCGCCGGGCAGGCGCTGCCCCCCGTGAAGTCCACCAAGGGGAAGCGGTAGCTGCCCACGAAGTTCGTGGGTCTGGGAGAGGGGACCGGCCAGGACACCCGCGAGGACTTCAGCGCTGGGCCGTCGT
This sequence comes from Archangium gephyra, assembly GCF_049060025.1. Lineage (GTDB taxonomy): Bacteria > Myxococcota > Myxococcia > Myxococcales > Myxococcaceae > Archangium > Archangium gephyra_A. The sequence goes on along the minus strand of NZ_JBMEQQ010000002.1, from coordinate 7,882,281 downwards.
CTTGACCTCGAAGACGACCTCGGCGGCGGCCTTGCGCCTGCCAGCGGTCGCCGTCACCACCGTGCGCCCCGGCCCCACCGCCGTCACCTGCCCGGTGGGGGACACCGTCGCCACCGACCAGTCCGAGCTGAACCACGTGACGGGCACGTCCGTGAGCACCACGCTCCGGTTGTTGAACGTCTTGGCGCGCAGTTGCAGCTTCTGGCCCACCTTGGCGAAGACGAGGTGCGTGGGCTCCACCTCCACCCGCGCGAAGTCCGAGCGCACCACCTGCACCTGCAGGTTGCGGCTCAGCGGCGGCACCGTGGCGGTGATGGTGGCCCGCCCGGGCGCCACACCCACCAGCCGCCCGTTCTCCACCCGCGCCACCGTCGGGTCGCTGGTGGTCCACCGCGGCGGCACGTCCACCAGCGGCTTGCCCAGCTCGTTCTTCACCACCGCGGAGATGGAGATGGAGTTGCCCGCCAGCAGGAAATCCGCCCCATCCACCCGGATGTCCACCACGCTGGGGATGGACACCTGCACCTCCACCGAGGCCCGCGCCTTGCCAGCCGCCGCGGAAATCTTCGCCTTGCCGGACTTGCGCGCCACCACCACCCCGTTCTCCACCGAGGCCACCTCCGGCGCGGAGCTCACCCAACGCAGCTTGGGGTTCTCCACCGGCTGGCCATCCCCATCGAGCGCGACGGCCTGCAGCACCACGGACTCCCCGTGGGCATGCAGCGGACGGTCCTCCGGCATGGCGAGGGTGAGCGTCTCCGGCGCGGACCGGCAAGCGCCGAGCACGAGGACGGACATCAAGAGCAGCGAGCGGAGCGACGTCGGGGTCTTCAAGATGGTAGGGGGGCTTGCGGGCGTACGAGCGTGCCTCTCGAACAGAGGCGCACATGACTGTATTTCGATACGCCCCGTGCGCAATGATTTGCAAGTGAGCCTGTCCGCCCGGCTGCCTGCTTCCGCCGGGTACCCGACGCTGGAATGCACCTCGGGAGGATGAGGTTCGACCCAGGGGGGACACTGCTTGTGATCCACAACGTCTTCGCGTTGCTCTCCGTCCTGCCGGCACGTCCTCGCCGAGCCGCCGTGCGCAAGCTGATGGACACCGTGTGGAGCCTGCGCACCACCGAGCAGGTCCTCGGGCGGGAGCACCTCCCCACCCAGCCCTGTCTTTTCATCTGCAATCATCTGTCCAACGCGGACGGCTTCACGCTGGACCGCGCCCTGCGGCCCCGGAAGGTGCACTTCCTGGCCGGCATCAAACTGCAGGGCACCGTGATGACCCGGCTCGGCACCGAGGCGGTGGACACCATCTTCATCCGCCCCAACTCCTCGGACATCGAGCCCATCAAACGCGCCGTGGAGACGCTCAAGGCGGGCCACTCCGTCCTCATCTTCCCCGAGGGTGGCCGCAGCCGGACCGGGGCCCTCACCCAGGCCAAGAAGGGCGCCTCCCTCATCGCCCGGCGCGCCGGTGTCCCCATCGTCCCCGTCGCGCTCACCGGGACGGAAAAGTTCATGCCCATCGATGACCGGGACATGGGCCGGGAGCACGTGCGCCGCGCCCACCTCACCGTCCGCTTCGGCAAGCCCTTCCACCTGGACGAGCTCGAGGCCGAGACCGCCGGTGCCGGGGACCCCCGCCAGGCCCTCACCGACGCGATGATGCGGCGGGTGGCCGGGCTGCTGCCCCCGGAGTACCGCGGCGTCTACGCCCCCCCCGCCCCCGCGGCCCCGGTGCGGCACCTGGCGTCGCACGCCCCGCCCGAGCCCGCCGGCCGCTGAGCCCTCACTCCCCGGCGTGCCACTGCAGCCGGCTCGACGTCCCGCCCGAAGCGAGACTCAAGGGCGGCAGGTAGAGCCCCACCCGCTCGCGGCTCCACCACGCGCCCGTGCTCCGGTGCGTCTCCCGGTCCGTCATCCGGTAGTCGTAGAGGGTGGCGCGGATGTAGCGCGGCGGGCGCTCCGGGAAGGGATTGATGGCGAGCAGCTTCAGCACGTCCGGAGAGCCCTCGAGCAGGCGCAGCATGAAGGCGAGCAGCCAGACGGGCGGCGAGCCCAGGGCCGCGAACCACATCTGCCAGTCCAGCCGGGGCTGGTGGGGCGCCACCTGCCTCGGGGCCCGCTCCGGATCGCTCACCTTGTAGCGGAAGGTGTACTCGTGCCACGTCTCGCCGTCGTCGGAGCCCTCGATGGCGAGCTCTCCGGCCGGCGCACCGTCATCACCGCGAAGAGGCCGTAGTGGTTCACCGCCCGCAGCGGACGGGCCCGCATCTCCAGCCACTCCAGCCATCGCGGCGGGCTGCGCGGACGGTTGAAGCGCGTCAGGATTTCATTCGCCCCCAGCACGAGGAACGGCGCGGCCGGGAGCCAGGCCCCCAGGGTGCGCCACCAGGGCCGGGGCCTCGCGGGCGGTGGGGCTGGCAGGAAGCGCCGCAGGGACGCGTCATCCAACAGCCACAGGCCGAGCACCAGCGACTGCACATTGAAGAAGCCGTAGTTGCCGGTGGCGATGATGATGCCCTGCAGCCCGGAGAAGAGCCGGAAGCCCAGGAGCCGCAGCCGCCTCGGCGCGAAGGCGAGGAACGGGCCCACCGTCTCCATCGCCAGCACCGCCGCCGTGGAGAGCCGCTGCAGCTTCCGAGGCAGGTGGTGCGCGTACCAACCGCCGCGCGTGGGGAGGGGCGCCGTCTCGTAGTAGTAGTCGCAGGCGGTGAGCTTGCGCCACGTCTCGTCGCCGGACTTCAGCTTGGACACCCCGGAGCCGAGGTACAGACGGAAGACGAGCGCGCGCCACAGCGCCACCTGCGCCGCGGAGGGCTCGTAACGCCCCGGCCCCGGCCGCAGTCCCGCCGGCGCGGTGAGGATGCCGAGCAGCCCCATCTCCAGCAGCAGCGCATCCCACTGGAAGGAGAGGAACTCCCGCCCCACCGAGACATAGGAGAGATAGAGCGCCCACAACCCCGTCAGCGAGGCCCGCGGCGCCACGCCCGCCATCACCGCCAGCGACAGCACCTGGCCGGCGCGGAGGCCTCGCACCAGCGTCTTGTCCGACGCATCCAGCCACAACAACGAGGGGTACCAGAGGTAGCGCTCGCGCCCCATCGCCGTCATCCGCGGCGAGGAGATCAAATCCCGGATGGGCAGGATGCCGCGCGAGCCATAGAGGCCCCGCACCTGCTTCCCCAACGAGGAGAACGCGATGAGGTAGATGCCGCCCAGGGCCCGGAAGAACACCTGGCGCACCAGCCGGTGATGCGGTGGCTCCACCGAACGCTCGACGAGCCCACCGAGGACACGCGCCATCCGCCTCCGCCCACGCCTGCCCGGCCGCCGGGCGGGTAGGTCACGGAGCATCCGGAAGAACGCCTTGGCGCCCTGGGGGCGGACAGCACGCATGGGGCTCCCCTCCTGCTTCTCCCAAAATGGGAGCACCCCGGAGCCATTGCCCGGGGAGTCCAACCCCTCGCCCCGGAAGGGCCCGAGCGGCCGGGCCTTCACGCCCCGTGCACACGGACGCCCTAGCTTTTGCGCATGAGCGAGCCCAAGGAACGAGCCCACCGTACGGTGCAGGTGCTCCCCGGCATCCACCGCTGGAGTGTCCGCGATGACCGCATCGGCGGCATGGAGAGCGAGGCCTACGCCGTCGTCGCCGAGGACGGCGCGGTCACCCTCATCGATCCGCTGCCCATCGACGACAAGGCGCTGCGCAAGCTGGGCCGGGTGGAGGCCATCGTCCTCACCGCCGGCAACCACCAGCGCGCGGCCTGGCACTTCCGCAAGCTCTTCGGCGCTCCCGTGTGGGCGCCCCAGGACGCCTACGGCCTGGAGGACACGCCGGATGCCTCCTACGGCCCCGGCGACAACCTCCCCGGCGGCCTCGTCGCCTACCACACCCCCGGGCCCGTCGAGTCCATGTACGCCCTCTGGATGGAGCGGCCCCGGAGCGTCATCTTCCTCTCGGACCTCCTCACCCACTTCAACAACGGCACGCCCCGCTTCGTGGAGAACGCGTACCAGGACGAGCCCGGCCGCACCCGCATGAGCATCCAGCGCATCCTCGACCACCTCCCCATCGAGGTGCTCTGCTTCGCGCATGGCCGCCCCATCCTCCAGGACGGTGCCTCCGCGCTCCGGCGAGCCCTGGACGAGGACACCGAGGCCCCCGCCCCGTCCGAGCCCCGCTGAGCCCGGCGCTACTTCGCCACCGCGTCCAGGCGGCAGCTCACCGCCAGCGAGAGCACCACCTCGTCCACGGACACCGTCTCCTGCTTCACCGCGCCCGGGGGCTCGCAGCCGGCGAGCTGGAGCGGGGCCCGCTCGGTCTGCGCCTGGGAGATGAAGCCCCGGGCCCGCTCCACCCAGCGATTCATCAGCTCGGCCCGCTGCCGCTCCGGGTCGCGCACCCGCGCCTCCGGGAAGCCGAACGTCGCCCGCAGGCCCGTGTTCTCCTTCTCCGCGGCGGCCGCCTCCTGGCTCCCCACCTGCACCAGCGTGGCCACCAGCGCCGAGCGGCCCCAGAAGTCCTGCGACTCGGGCAGCGACACCTCCAGCACCCCGTGCGCCATCGCGTCCGTCCCGGCCATCTTCCTGCCCGAGGCCAAGCTCACCTCCTTCATCTTCACCGCCACCTCTGCCTTCGAGGCCTCGGCCGCCGCGCGCACGTACCGCTCCACCGCCGCCTTCAGCTTCGGCACCGCCTGCTCCAGCGACTCCGTCTCCTGCCGGAAGGCGAAGGACAGCAGCAGCACGTCCGGGCGCACCTTCAGGCCCTCCTCCACCGTCTCGAGCGCGGGAGCGGTGTCGGACTCGTACGAGCTGGCCACGGCACTCGAGACCGAGGAGCGGCCACACGAGGTCCAGAGACAGACGAGCACCACACAGCCGGGGATGACGAAGTGACGCAGTTTCATGAGCGGACTCCAGCGGAATGTGCCGCGCAGCTTGCCAGCAGGTAGGCTCCCCGTCCGCCATGTCCTCCTATAAAGAGAAGTACGCCTCCCCCCTGCATGAGCCCGCCCCCGTCCGCGCCGAGTTCGTCGTGCGGCCGGACCTGCTGCGCGTGTCCTTCTCCGTCTCCCTGGAGACCGAGGGCATCGAGCAGACCCTGCCCCTCCTGCAGCGCGCATGCGAGCAACTCCAGCGCCGCGCCCGCGAGGCCACCGGCACCGAGGTGACGTTCCACCCGAGGGACACGCGCTTCAACCGCTCGGCGCCGAAGAAGCTGTCGCTCCCCGAGGACGAGGACCGGACCTTCGTCGCCGTGAATGGGCTGCTGGTGGTACCGCTCCCCGCCGAGCTGGATTTCTGGGCACGCAGCACCCGGGTGGGCGCGCTGGTGCGCGTGTGCCACGAGGTGGAGCGGGACAGCCGCGAGATGAAGAAGCAGCCGCGCTTCAGCTTCGGCTCCGTGGAGGCCTTCGTCTCGCAGCCCGAGGTTCATCGTGCGGAGCTGCTGCGCCGCTTCGCCGCCCGGGTGCGGGAGCTGGCCACCGCCGTGGGCTCGGCCGAGGCTCCACTGCATGTGGTGGACTGCGCTCCCGCCAGCGCCGTGGAGCAGACGCCCGTGTCCCTCGAGGAGGTGGGCCTGTCACTCCACGTGCACTGCCGGCTGGACGTGGTGCGCGAGGGGAGAGGGGATTCACGCGGCGGCGGTTGAGGTGCCAGGGCCTTCCACGGGCAGCTCCAACACCACCTCCGCCCCGGGTCCCTTCACATCCGCGACGCGCGCCCGGCCACCGTGGCGCTTCGCCACCTCCTGCACCACCGCCAGCCCCAACCCCGTCCCCACTCCCTTCGGCTCCACCCGGTGGAAGGGCTGGAAGACCGACTCCCGGTGCTCCGCCGGAATGCCGGGGCCCTGGTCCCTCACCGACAGCCTCCAGCGCTCGTCCTCGCGCTCCAGCCGCACGGCGATCTCCGTCCCCTTCGGCGCGTACCGCAGCGCGTTCGCCAGCAGGTTGTCCACCGCCTGCCTCACCGAGGATGCATGGAAGGTACAGGGCGCCGGCTCGGGCCCCTCCACCGTCACCCAGACACCCCGCCCCTCCGCCTCGGCGCGCGCCGCCGCCGCCGAGTCCTCCACCACCTCGCGCAAGTCTCCCGCTCGCACCTCCCAGCCCCCTCGTCCGAACGAGGCCAGGTCCAGCAGGTTGCCCGCCAGCGCGCTCAGCCGCTCCACCTCGCGCCGCGTCTCCTCCAGCGCCTCGCGCAGCGACTGCGCGTCCCGCTCCTTCCACAACGCCAGGTCCAGGCTCGTGCGCATCAACGCCAACGGCGTGCGCAGCTCGTGCGCCGCCCGGGCGATGAGCTGCTCCTGCGCCTCCCGCGCCTCGTTGAGCCGCGCCGAGGCCTCGTGCAGCGCCCCCTCCACCTCCGACACCTCGTCTCCCCGCCGCCCCTTCCCCGGGCTCCCGGGAAGCACGCCCTCGCGCAGCCGGCCGATGAGCCCCCGGAGTTGCTCCAGCCGCCCGGCCAGCCACCGCGCCTGCCATGTCTGCAGGCCGAAGAGCACCACGCCCAGCAGCACCGCCACCGCCAGCGTCACCGCGTGGAAGGCCCGCACCGCCGAGTCCTGCTGCGCCAGCGACGCCGACAACCGCAGCGTGTACACCCCGCCCGCCGGAGCCCGCACGCCCAGGGTGAGCTGCCGCAGCCGCGCTCCATCCGCGCCCTTCACCGTCTCGAAGCGCGGCGGCTCGCCCGGCGGGTGCGGCGCGGGCGTCGGCCCATGCACTCCCTCGGCCGAGGGCGGATAGGACACCAGCCGCTGGCCGTCCGGAGCGAACAGCTCGGCCACCGGCGCGAAGGGGCGCACCTCCTTCTCCAGCGGCGAGCTGCAACATGTGCAGGTGCGGCTGGCCTCCCGGCCCGTCGAAGAGACTCACCGACTCCACCGCCGCCTGCGACAGCAGCCCCCGGTCCACCGAGCGCGCCAGCCACGCCTCGAAGAACTCCGCCGCGAGCGTCAGCGTCAGCAGGATGGCCGCCACGGGCACCAGCGCGCCCAACAGCCACAGCCGTGTCGCCAGCCTCACCCTCGCCCCTCCACCACCAGCCGGAAGCCCACCCCGCGCACCACCTGGATGGACACCACCGGCTCCACCTCCAGCTTCTTCAACTTCCCGCGCAGATAGCCCACGTACACGTCCACGATGTTCGGCGGCCCGTCGAAGCTGTCTCCCCACACGTGGCTGAGCAGCGTGGAGCGCGCCAACACCTCACCCACGTGGCTGGCCAGCTCGGCGAAGAGCGCGAACTCCCGCCCCGTGAGCACCTGCTCCCGCTCGCCGTGCCGCAGCACCCGCCGCCGCGAGTCCAGCACCAGCGGGCCCACCTGCTGCGCGGGCCCCTGCGCGTCACCCCGGCGGTGCAGCGCCTCCAGCCGCGCCAGCAACTCCTCGAAGGCAAACGGCTTCACCAGGTAGTCGTCCGCTCCCGCGCGCAGCCCCACCACCTTCTCCCCCACCGTGCCCCGCGCCGTCAGCATCAACACCGGCGTGCGCATCCCCTGCTCGCGCCAGCGCCGCAGCACCGCCACCCCGTCGAGGTCCGGCAGGTTCCAGTCCAGCAGCACGGCGTCGTAGGCGATCTGCAACGCCTGCTCCAGCGCGTCCTCGCCCCGCTGACACACGTCCACCTGGTGCCCCGCCTCCGTCAGGCCCCGCTGCAGCAGCCGGGCCATCTTCTCCTCGTCCTCGACGAGCAACAGCTTCATGCGGCCGCCTCCCGCGGGCCCTCCGGGTGCACCTCGGCGCTCCCGGGCTTCCTCGCGCGCTCTCCCGCGAACCACGGGTAGAGCGACGGCAGGATGACGAGCGTCAGCAGCGTGGACGTCACGAGGCCTCCCACCACCACGGTGGCCAGCGGGCGCTGCACCTCGGCGCCCACCCCGGTGGCCAGCATCATCGGCACGAAGCCCAGCGCCGCCACCAGCGCCGTCATCAGCACCGGCCGCGAGCGCTCCCGCGCTGCCAGCAGCACCGCCTCCTTCACCGGCAGGCCGTTCGCCTCGTGGTGCAGCAGCCTCGACATCAGCACCACCCCGTTGAGCACCGCGATGCCCGACAGGGCGATGAAGCCGATGGCCGCCGAGATGGACACCGGCATCCCCCGCAGCATGAGCGCCACCACGCCCCCCACACACGCGAAGGGCACGTTGGTGAAGATGATGAGCGCCGGACGCAGGCGCTGGAAGGTCAGCCAGAGCACGGCCACGATGAGCACCAGCACCGCGGGAATGACGAGGGAGAGCCGCCGCGCTGCTTCCGTCAGCGTCTCGTACTGGCCCCCCCATTCCAAGCGGTAACCGTCCGGCAGGCGGACCGCCGAGGCCACCCTCGCCCGCGCGTGCTCCACCACCGTGCCCAGGTCCGCGCCGCGCACGTTGAAGCCCACCACCAGCCGGCGCTGCCCGTCCTGCCTGTTCACCAGGCCGGGCGTCGAGACGAGCTTCACGTCCGCCACCCGCGACAGCGGCACCGTGCCCCCGGAAGCCACCGGCAGCGGCAGCTCCGCCAGCGAGAAGGCCCCCTCCGCCCCCGACAGCCGCAGCAGGATGGGAATCCGCACCGCCCCGTCATACGTGGCCCCCACCTCCAACCCCGTGCGCACCGCCTGCACCGCCTCCAGCACCTCGCGCACGCTGAAGCCCGCGCGCGCCACGTCCAGAGGGCGCGGCACCACCTCCAGCATCGACACCTCCGGCGGCGCCAGCACCCGCACGTCCGCCGCCCCGGGCTCCCGGCCCACCTCCGCCGCCACCTGCTCCGCCAGCCGCCGCAGCTCGCCCAGGTCCTCCCCGTACACGCTCACCGCCACGTCCGTCACCGAGCCGCCCAGCAACTCGTTGAAGCGCATTTGAATGGGCTGCGTGAAGGCCGGGTCGCTCCCGGGCGCCTTCTCCTCCAGCACGGCCGCCATCTCCTCGATGAGCGCCTCGCGGGTGAGCCCGGGCCGCCACTGCGCATGCGGCTTGAGCTGGATGAAGACGTCCGCCTGCTCCAGGCCCATGATGTCCGTGGCCACCGCCGGACTGCCCACGCGCGACACCACCTGCGTCACCTCGGGGATGTGCTTCAGCAGCACCGACTCCAGGTGCTCGGCCTCGCGCGCCGCCGCCTCCAGGCTGATGTCCGCCGCGCGCGTCGTCTGCACCACCATGTCCCCCTCGTCGAGCTGCGGGGCGAACTCGCTGCCCGCGCTCATGAAGAGGCCCACGCCCAGCGCGAGCAGCACCACCGACGCCAGCGCCACCCGGCGCGGGTAGTGCACCATGTGATTGAGCACCGGCCGGTACACCTTGTCGAAGAAGCGCACCAACAGCGGCGGATGCTCGGGCACGTCCTCGGGGCGCAGCACCAGGCTGGCCATCGCCGGAATGAAGGTGAGCGACAGCACCAGCGAGGTGGCCAGCGCCAGCATCACCGTCACCGCCATGGGGCGGAACATCTTCCCGTCCACCCCGCTGAGCGCGAGAATCGGCACGTAGACGAGCAGGATGATGAGCACCGAGAAGAACACCGGCCGCGCCACCGAGCCCGTTACGTGTGACACCTTCTCGCGCCACCCGCCCCGATCCGTCCGCTCATGACCCACGTGATGGAAGACGGCCTCCACCATCACCACCGCGCCGTCCACCAGCAGGCCGAAGTCGATGGCGCCCAGGCTCATCAGGTTGCCCGGAATCCCCAGCACCACCATGCCCACCGCCGCGCCCAGCATGGACAACGGAATCGCCGAGGCCACCACCAGTCCCGCCCGGAAGCTGCCCAGCAGCAGGAAGAGCACCGCCACCACCAGCAGCCCGCCCTCCACCAGGTTCTTCGCCACCGTGCGCAGCGTGCCGCGCACCAGCGTGCTCCGGTCGTACACCTCGTCCACCCGCACGTCCTCGGGCAGCGCCTTGCGCACCTGCTCCATCCGCGCGTGCAGGCCCTCCATCACGTCCAGCGCGTTGGCCCCGCGCAGCATCTGCACCATCACGTACACCGTCTCGCCCCGGCCATTGGACGTCGCCGTGCCGATGCGCGGCAGGGCCCCCGGCACCACCTCGGCCACGTCCGCGAGCCGCACCGTCCGGCCATCCGCCCCCCGCACCACCGCGCCACCCAGCTCGCTCGGACCGGGCGGCCGCGCCACCGCGCGCACCAGCACCTGCCGGTCTCCCGTCGCGAGGCTCGCCCCGGGCACGCTGCCCGACACGTCCTCCAGCGCCCGCTGCAGCGCCTCCAGCGTCAGTCCGCGCTGCGCCAGCTTCACCGGGTCCGCGCGCACCTCCAGCGTGCGCTGCTGCCCTCCCCAGTTGTTCACCTCCACCACACCGGGCACTCCCCGCAGCAGCGGCGCCACGCGCAGCTCCGCCAACTCCAGCAGCTCCGCCGACGTGCGGTGGGGCGAGCTGAGGGTGAAGTGGAAGATTTCGCCCAGGCCTCCCGTGAGCGGTCCCAGCTCCGGAGCATCCAGGCCCGGGGGCAGCTCGCCCGCCAGCGCGTTCAACCGCTCCTGCACCATCTGGCGCGCGCGGTACGGGTCCACCTCGTCCTCGAAAACGGCCGTCACCGAGGAGATGCCGTAACGCGACAGGCTGCGGTGCTCCTTCAGCCCGGGCACGCCGCCGAGCCCCGTCTCCACCGGCCGCGTCACCAGCCGCTCCACCTCCTCGGGCGTCATGCCGGGAGCGCGGGTGAGCACCAGCACCTGGTTGGTGGTGATGTCCGGCTGCGCGTCCAGCTCCATCCGCACCGCCACCACCGAGGCGAGCACGGCGAACAGCGCCGTCAGCCCCAGCGTCCAACTCCGGTGCTTCACCGAGCCCCGTACCAGCCGCTCCATCATCACCCCTCCCCTCCCGCCACCGGCACGCGCGCCGCGTCGGCCGCCACCGAGTCCGACTCCTTCAGCGGCCCGAGCACCAGCGCGTCCGCGCCGGACTGCCCCACCACCTTCACCAACTGGCGGCGGTGGCCCTCGCCCTCGCGCACCAGCACCGCCACCTCGCTGCCCTCCAGCAGCAGCGCCCGCGCGGGCACCACCTTCACCTCCGGCAGCCCGTCCGCCCTCACCCGCAGCGTCCCTTGCAGGCCCGCGGGCAACGGGCGCACCGGCTCGGGCTCGAACCACGCGGCCAGCGTTCCATCCCGCACGTCCACCGAGGGCGCACGCCCCACCAGCCGCACCGGCACGGCCCCGAGGCCCGGCGCGAAGAATTCGAAGGTGGTGTCCTCCGGCAGCGCGAGCGAGAGCCGGGCCTCCAGGCGCGCGGGGCCCTCGCCCGCGACGCGCACCAGCGGCTCCGAGCCGCCCTCGCGCGTCTGTCCCAGCACCGCGTCCACCCCGGTGACGATGCCGTCCACCGGACTGCGCAGCGCCACCGTGCCCCGCTGCGCCACCCCGGCCGCGGCCGAGCCCTCCAGCCCCGCCACCTTCAACAGGGACTGCGCGCTCTGCTGCGCCGCACGGGCCTCGGCCAGGTCCGCCTCCGCCTCGGCCAGCTCGAAGACGCGGGCCATGCCCTGCTCCTGGAGCGCCTTCAATTGGGCCGTGCGGCGCTCATAGGCCTCGCGGCGCAGGGAAGCGGCCTCGTACTCGCCCGCGGCCCGCACCACCTCGGGCATGAGCACCTCGATAAGCACCTCGCCCTTGCGCACCTTCTGGCCGGGCCGCACGGCGATGCGGGTGACGCTGCCCCGGAAGGGCAGGCCGAGCGCCGCCGCGCCCTCGGGATGCGGGAGCACGTGGGCGGGGGCCTCGGTGAGCGGCACGCCCCGGGGAGGACGCGGATGCACCCAGGCGGTGCGCGCGCTGGACTGCGCGGGCGGAAGCGCCGCGGCCGGAGCGGGCGGCGAGGAGCAGCCGAGGGCCGCGCCCAACAGGAGGACGGAGGAGAGGAGCGCGGAACGGCTCATGGCGTGGAGACTCCGGAAAGAGCGTCGATGAAGAAACGGGCCTGCACGCGCGCCCAGGCCTCCTCGGCGCGGGCGTGGCCCAGACGAATGCGGGCGGAGGCCAGCGCCCGGCGCGCCAGCACCACCTCGGGGACGGTGGAGTCCCCGGACTGGAAGAGGAGCTCGCGCAGCCGGGCGGCCTCCTCGGCGGCGGGCAGCAGCTCGCCCCGCAGCGCCGCCAGCACCTCACGCGCGTGCTCCACGTCATGGAGCGACAGGGCCAGTCCCGCGGCGGCGCGGTGGCTCGCGTCACGGGCCTCGCCCTCGAGCCGCTCGGCGGAGGCCAGCAGCGTGCCCCGGTCCCGCTCCCCGCGCTCGAAGAGGGACGGCGTGAGCGTCAGCGTGAGGGCCCCACCGGCGGCCCCGTCATACTCGCGCAGCCCGGCGACGCCCACCTGCAGCAGGGTGCCCCGGGAGGCGTGGGCCTCGGCCGCACGCGCCCGCTCCAACTGGGCCCCGAGCGTCCGCGCCGACGCCTCCGGCATCCGGGAGGCCTGCGCCACCAGCGGCGCCCACTCCGCGTCCGGGGGCAGCGCCACCTCGGGCAGCTCTCCCGTGGCCTGCAAGGGGCGTGAGGGGTCCCTGCCGAGCAGCATCGCCAGCGTCACCCGGCGCTCGGCCACCTGTCCCTCCGCGTCCAGCTCGGCGAGCCGGGCCTCGGCGAGGTACGCGCTGGCCTCGGCCAGTTCCAGCTTCGTGGAGGCGCCCAGCTTCGTGGCCCCCTGCACCGCGTCGCGGAAGGAGGTCGCCAGCTTGAGCTCGTGCGTGCTCTGGACGATCGCCTGCTCGGCGGCCCAGAGCCTCAACCACGCCTCGGCGATGGCGAGCCGGCGCGCGAGCAGGACGGCCCGGGCCTCGGCGTCGAGCACGGCCTCCTCGGCGCGGACGGCGGTGTTCCGCGCGCCCGTCTGGCCCGAGAGGCTGAAGGTCTGGCTCACCCCCACGCGCAGGTCGGCGCCACGCTCGTCCGCTCGCTGGCGGTAGCCGGGCTCGAGGGTGACTTGAGGGTTGAAGACGAAGGGAGAGAGCCGCGCGCCTTCGGAGCGGCGGACCTCGGCCGCGCGGGCGGCGCTCTCGGGACCAGGGGTGCGCCCGGCCAGCGCGAGCGCCTCCTCGAAGGTCAGGGGAGTGACCTCCGGGGGCGAGGCGGCCAGCAGGAGCGCGGCGAGGACGGCGAACATGGCGCGCACCGTAAGGGCCACGCGCCCACACCGCTTGAGAGGACTCTGAGAGAACTCTCAGAGTCCGTGCATGCCCCCTCTCCCCGCTACTCCATCTGCAGCACGGCCACGTCGGGCTCCGTCTTCTTCACCGGCCCGGGTACCAGGGTGAGCTGCCCGTTCTTCACCGCGCACGTGGCCTCGGCGGGGGACACCACGCGCACGGGATTGAGCGTCTCGGGCCGGCCGAACTTCACCGCGCTGGTGGCCAGCATCAGCTCCTGCTTCTTGCCGCTGTCGCTGTCGCTGTAGACGACGCTGATGCCTTGGAAGGGCGTGGGCAGTTTGAGCTTCAAGCGGTAGCCCTTCTTGTCCGGCATCTGGGCGCGCTCGACCTGGAGCGTCTGCGTGGGCGAGCCAAAGGCGGGGAACACCTTGCCATCGGCGATGCGGATGCCCCACTGCGAGGGAAGCAGCGCACCCGGGGGCTTGCCGCAGCCGGTGATATCCTGAGGCGGATGCGGGGCCAGCCACAGCTCGACGTGGTCGTCGTTGAGCCACTTCGCGCTCGGGCCCGTCCACTTGTCGTCGCGCACCTCGACGAGCAGCGTGTCCGGCGCCACCAGCAGCGCCTTCAGCGCCGCGTCCTTCACATCGGTCTGGTTGCCCAGCAGGAAGTGGCCCGACTCGAAGCCGCACGCGCCCAGCCCCGCCTGCTTCCACCCGCCCTCGAGGTACGCCTTGTCCACCTGCACCTGGGGCAGATACGGCAGCGTCCGCTCTCCCAGGGAGGACTCGCCCGGCGCGCACGCGTGGGCCCCGCGGACGACCTCCCCGCGGAACTGCTCGAGGTCCCAGTAGACCCCATCCTCCTTGATCTCCCCGTCCACCATATCGGAGGCCCGGTGCCCCTCGATGACCAGCCGCATGGGGGAGAGCTGCAGCGTGCGCGAGACGGTCCACCGCTGACGGCTCCCGCCGGTCTGGTCGTGCGAGAAGCGGTTGTCCGACACCGTCACCGAGTCCTCCCCCACGCCCGCGCCGCCATAGCCGTTGTTGCACACGGACAGCAGGAGCTGGGCGGGCTGGGACGGGCGCACCAGCCACCACTCGGCGGCCTCGCACAGACCTTCCGCCTGGGAGCCCTCCGCCTTGCGGCCGCCCGGGCCGAACTTGCGCCCGAGGTACTTTTCCGACGTCTCCTGGTCCGCCCACCCGAGCCCCAGGTGCTTCACCTGGAGGGGGCGGCCCTGCGCGTCCTTGCCCGCATCGAGCGTCTCCACGACGGTGCACGGCTCGCGCTTCGCGCAGAGCGGGTCCTGAGAAGAAGCGGGCGGAGCGCCCAGGAGGGAAAACACCAACACGGTAGCGGTAGCGTTCATGGCGGCGCAGCTTGCACCAGCAGGCGGGTCCGGTTGAACTTCCACTCACCGCGAGGCGGGAGGCACCACGTCCACCCGGCGCGCCCGCCACTGCTCGCCGTCGATGACGTAGGAGGCGCGCACCTCGGTTCCGGGCGGGAGCGACTCCAGGCCCACGGGCCGCCCATCGCGCATCACCTGCGTCTGGCCATCCGTGGTGAGGACGAGGCTCTCCCCGCTGGCCTCGCGGAGTTGGAGCGCCCCCTCCGAGGTACCGGCGACCGTGCCCGACACGGCGCCGAGCAGCGGATTGGCCACGGCCCGCTCCGCCGCCGTGGAGTCCCCGGTGGGGAGGTCGCGCGTGAGTTCGCGCGCCTCGTGCGTGGCCAGGGCCCGTTCCCCGGCTGGAGGAGCCGCCGTGCGAGCCTCCTCCCGCTCCCGGCAACCCGTCCCCACCGCGAGCCCCACTCCCACCCATGCCACTACCGTGAGCCACCGCATGCCACCTCCTCCCGGGCCAGGCCCTCGGGCAAGTCTCTTCCCCAGGAGGTTAGGCACTGGTGGCGCCGCGAGTCCGGAGTAGCCGAGCCCGTCCAGGACGCCTGAGCCTCCCGGGGCACCCTGCCCCCGAGCGCTCTACCGGACATCAAGCGAGCAAGGGGCTGTTCCTGAAGGAAAATGTCCCCTAAGTGAGGTTGAAGCCGTGGGGGAAAAGGCGCTCCGGGGATGACCCCGCGGCGCGCACCTGTCAGGAGGAGCCCCCTATGGAGACACCACTCCCGCTGGAGCAGTACCGGTTGCTCGTCGAGCATGCTCCAACGCTGGTGTGGCGCTCGGGGTTGGACGGCCTGTGCAACTACTTCAACGCCACCTGGCTCCGCTTCACCGGCCGTACCCTGGAGCAGGAAATGGGAAACGGCTGGGTCTCCGGCGTCCACCCGGACGACATGAAGCGCTGCATGGAGGTCTACCTCTCCCACTTCGAGCGGCGCCAGGCCTTCGAGATGGAGTACCGGCTGCGGCGCTACGACGGCGTCTACCGCTACATCTTCGACCGGGGCGTGCCCTTCACGGATGACGCGGGCCACTTCGCGGGCTTCATCGGAAGCTGTGTCGACGTGCACGAGCGCATCGAGGCGGACCGCGCCAAGGCCACCTTCGTCGCCCTCGCCGCCCACGAGCTGCGCACGCCCCTGGCCTCGATGCAGATGTACCTGGAGGCGATGCGCCGGCAGCTCGAGCAGGCCGAGCCGGCGGCGAACGGCGCCCTGACGCGGATGGGGGCACAGCTCGAGCGCGTCTCCTCCCTGGTGCGGAACCTGGAGGACACCGGACGGCGGGACGCGGACCTGCCGCTCGACATGAACAAGGAGGCGCTGGAGCTGTCCGGGCTCGTCCAGGCCGTGGTGGCGAAATTCCGCGACGCTCCGGCGCCCGGACGCCAGCGCCATGGCTTCGAGCTTCTCCATCGGCCCGGGGCCCTGGCCCATCTTCGCGGACCGTCAACGCATGGAGCAGGTGCTCGACAACCTGCTCACCAACGCCGTCAGGTTCTCGCCGCGGGGAGGCACCATCCGCGTCACCCTCGCCCGCGTGGGAGACGTCCTGGAGCTGTCCGTCTCGGACCCGGGCATCGGCATTCCCGCCGCCGACCTCCCCTTCCTCACCCGGCGCTATTTCCGCGCGAGCAACGTCTCCCCCGAGAACTTCCCCGGACTCGGGCTCGGGCTGCCCCTGGTGAAGGACCTCGTCGAGGCGCACGGCGGCGGGCTCCGCATCCAGAGCGAGCAGGGACAGGGGACGACCGTCACCCTCTTCCTGCCGGAAGCCCTGGCGGAGGCGCCGGTATGAAGCGGCTGCTCGTCGTCGATGACGACCCGGACATCCTCGATTCCCTCACCATGCTGCTGGAGACCCGCTACGCCGTCACCCCCGCCGAGGACGGCACCCTCGCGCTGGAGCTCATGGGCCAGCAGTCGTTCGACGCGGTGGTGCTCGACCTGATGATGCCCGTGCTCGACGGCACACGGGTCCTCCAGGAGATGCGCCAGCGAGGCAACCCCACGCCCGTCATCCTCATTTCCGCGCACCGCGACCTCGAGAAGCAGGAGGTGCGGCACCAGCAACTGGGCGCCTTCGCCTCCCTGCGCAAGCCCTTCAGCATCCAGGAGTTGGAGAAGCGGCTCGAGGAGGCCCTGCACCCGGGAGCCGGTGCGCTTTGATATGATGGGGGCATGTTCCTCAAGGACGTCGAGACACACGAAGGCACGGGGCAGTACTCGGAGATGGTCCGGCGCGCCCGACAGAGCGGAGCAGCGCCCTCGGGCCTGTGGCACCTGTTCGCCTTCAAGCCTGAGATGACGGAGGCGCTGGCGCAGTTCACCCAGGCGGCGATGCGCGGCCCCTCGCCGCTGCCGCCCGGGATGCGCGAGCTGATCGCCGCCTTCACCTCGCGGCGCAACCAGTGTGTGTTTTGAACGAACTCCCACGCCGCGGTCGCGGCGCGAATGCTGGGCGATGAGCAGAAGGTCCAGGCCGTCCTGGAGGACCTCGAAGCGGCCCCCATCCCGGAGGCCGAGCGGGTGCTGTTCCGTTTCCTGGAGAAGGTGAATCGCGAGCCGGAGCACATCCGGCAGGAGGACGTGGAGGCCGTGAAGGCGGCGGGCTGGACGGACGAGGCCGTCTACGACGCCATCACCGTCTGCGCGCTCTTCAACTTCTACAACCGGTGGGCGGATGCCACGGGTGTGCGCGAGCACCCCGTCGAGGTCTACGAGCGCGGCGCCGAGCGGCTCGCCAAGGGGGGCTATGCCGCGCCTCCCGCGGCCGGAGGGGAGAAGAAGACGCCTTAGTGCGCGCGGACGCGGCGGGTCCGGCGCAGCACGGCGTTGGTCATGGCCGAGAGGGGGACGACCTCGTCCACCGCGCCGCGCTGGATGGCCGCTCGCGGCATGCCGAACACCACGCAGCTCGCCTCGTCCTGGGCGAGCGTCTCCGCGCCGGCCTGCCTCATCGCCAGCAGCCCTTCCGCGCCGTCCTCGCCCATCCCCGTCAACAACACCCCCACCGCGTTCTCCCCCACCGAGCGCGCCACCGACTGGAACAGCACGTCCACGCTCGGCTTGTGCCCCGACACGCGGCCTCCGTCCATCAGCTCCACCTGGTAGTGGCCGCCGGTGCGCCTCACCCGCAGGTGCCGGTTGCCCGGTGCGATGAGCGCCCGGCCCTGCAGCACCCGGTCTCCCTGCTCCGCCTCCTTCACCTCGATGCGGCACAACTGGTGCAACCGCTTCGCGAAGGCCGAGGTGAACTGCTCCGGCATGTGCTGCACGATGACGATTCCCGGGCAGTCCGGTGGCATCGGCTCCAGCAGTTGCCGCAGCGCCTCGGTGCCTCCCGTGGAAGCGCCCACCGCCACCACCTTGTCCGTCGTCACCGTGAGCATCGAGGACGCCGGACGCTCCGGTGGCTCCACCTCTTCCCGCACCGCGGGCCCCCGCCGCGCCAGCCGGGCCCGCGCCGCGTTGCGCAGCGCCGTCACCAGCCGCGCCCGGGACTCGCGCAGGAAGTCCCCCACCCCGAGCTGGGGCTTGGCGATGATCTCCAACGCGCCCTCCTGCAGCGCGCGCACCGCCGTCTCCGAGCCCGGCCCCGCCAGCCCCGAGCACACCACCACCGGCACCGGCTCCGCCTCCCGCATCAGCTCGCGCAGGAACGTCAGCCCGTCCATGCGCGGCATCTCCAAATCCAACAGGATGACGTCCGGCCGGTGGCTCTTCATCTTCTGCCGGGCGATGAGCGGATCCGACGCCGCCTCCACCACCATGCCCGGCACGTTCTCCAGGAGCAGGAGCACGCCCTGGCGCACCACCGCCGAATCATCCACCACCAGCACGCGTAGCACCGGAGCCATGACTCACCCTCGCCGGGTGGCCCCCCCAACCGGGAGCCGCGGCGCATAGACGGTGGGCATCACCGTGCGCACGCCCCACCCGGGGCCCGTGAGGCTCTCGGAGTGGCCGAGGAACAGCAGCCCGTGCGGCGACAGGTGGCTCAGCAGCCGCTCCACCGCCCGCGCCTTCGAGGCCGCGTCGAAGTAGATGAGCACGTTGCGGCAGAAGACGAGATCGAAGCGCCCCACCAGCCCCTGGCCGTCATTCAGGTTCACCCGCTGGAAGCGCACCAGCGAGCGCAGCTCCGGGCCCGCCTTCATCTTCCCTTCCTGGCTGCCCACCCCGCGCAGCATGTACGCCCGGAGGTAGTGCTTCGGAATCTCCTCCGACTTGTCCACCGGCCAGAGCGCCTGGCGCGCCCGCTCCAGCACGCGCGTGGAGAGGTCCGTCGCCAGGATCTGGATGTCCCAGCCCTCCTCCTCCGGCAGGTGGTGGCGCAGCACCATGGCCAGGGAGAAAGGCTCCTCGCCCGACGAGCACCCCGCGCTCCACACCCGCACCCGGCGCCCCTCGCCCAGGCCCGTGTCCCCGCGCGCCCGCCACCGCAGCAGCACCTCGCGCTCCAGCAGCTCGAAGTGCCGGGGCTCCCGGAAGAAGTGCGTCTCGTGCGTGCAGAGCGCGTCCAGCAGCCGCACCCGCTCTGCCTCGTCCTCCTCCGCCAGCCTCAGGTAGGCGCCGAACGAGAGCCCGCCCAGCTCGCGCAGCCGCCGCGACACCCGCCCCACCAGCAGCGCCTTCTTCGCCGGAGACAGCCAGATGCCCGCCTCGCGGTAGACGAGCCGCTGGTAGCCGGTGAACTCCCGCTCGGAGGGCGGCGCGGGCTCTCTCGGGAGCACGGGGGCTCCCTCATTCCGGTGGAGCCCCATCACGCCGCCGGGGCCCGCAGCGTGCTGGCCGCCAGGACCTCCTGGCTGTTGAGCACCTTGTCGATGTCCAGCATCAGGACGAACTTCTTGCCCGTGCCCAGCCGGCCCATGCCCAGCAGATAGTCCCCGTGGATGGGCGTGCCGAAGGACGGCGGCGGCACCACGGCGCCAGGCTCCAGCTCGATGACCTGGCCGATGGCATCCGACAGCAGCCCGAGCACGAGGCGCTCCTGGCCCAGCTTCACCTCCACCACCACGATGCAGCTCCACCGGGTGAGCGTGGACGGAGGCATGCCCAGCTTCACCGACAGGTCCACCACGGGCACCACACTGCCTCGCAGGTTGAACACCCCGCGCACCCACGCGGGGACTCCGGGAACGCGCGTGACGGTGTCGTACTCGATGATCTCCTTCACCTGCAGGATGCCGAGCGCGTACTCCTCCCCGGCGATGATGAAGCTGAGGTACTGCGAGGAAGCGGAGGGGGACTGTGTGCTCATGACCGTGACCTAGAAGCGCTTGAACTCGCGGTCCTCATCCGGGAGCGCGGCGGAAATGGGGACGCGGGGAGCCGGGGCCACGGGACCGAGCGCGTTCGCCGCGGCCTTCAGCCCATTCGCCACGGAGGGAGCCCGCCCGGCGGCGTGCCCACCGGAAGGAGACGAGGACATCGGACGCCAGGAGCGCTCGGAGCCCTCCTCCAGATGGAAGAAGGACACGAGCTGGCTGAGTGCCTCCGCCTGGGAGGACATCTCCACCGCCGTGGACGCCAGCTCCTCGGAGGCCGAGGCGTTGCGCTGCGTCACCTGTCCCACGTGCTGCATCGCCTTGTTCATCTGCGTGACGCCGCTGGCCTGTTCCGCCGACGCCGCCACCACCTCCTGCACCAGGTCCGCCGTCTTGCGGATGGAGGGCACCAGCTCCTCCAGCAACTCTCCCGAGCGCATCGCCACCTTCACGCTTCCCGTCGCCAGCCCCGAAATCTCCTTCGCCGCCGTCCGGCTCCGCTCCGCCAGCTTGCGCACCTCCGTGGCCACCACGGCGAACCCCTTGCCGTGCTCTCCCGCCCTCGCCGCCTCGATGGCCGCGTTCAGCGCCAGCAGGTTCGTCTGGTAGGCGATCTCCTCGATGATGGAGATCTTCTCCGCGATGGAGCCCATGGCCTCCACCGTCTCCTTCACCGCCCGGCCACCCTCCTCGGCGTCCTTGGCGCCCTGCATGGCCATCTGCTCCATCTGCCGGCCATGGTCGCGGTTCTGCCCGATGCTGGCCGTCATCTGCTCCAGGCTGGAGGTCGTCTCCTCCACGCTGCTGGCCTGCTCGCTGTTGCCCTGGGCCAGATTCTGCGAGGAGGCGGACACCTGGGAGGAGGCCGCGGCGAGCGCGTTGGCGCCCTCGCGCACCTCGCCGATGACCTGGGCGAGCTTCCGCGCCATGCGCTGCATGGACGTCAACAGCATCCCCACCTCGTCCTCGCGCCGCACGTCGATGCGGACGGTGAGGTTTCCCTCGGCGATGCGGTCCGCCACCGCCACCGCCTCGTTCAGCGGCCGGGAGAGGGAGCGGGAGAGGACGAAGCCGATGACCACGAAGAAGAGGCTGGCGAGCACACACATGGCGAGGATGGACCGCTGCATCGCCTCGTGGGCGGCCTCCGAGCGCGCGGTGGCCTCATTGGCGAACCTGGCGTTGAAGGCCACCAGCTCATCCAGCTTGACCGAGAGGGCCTCGAAGCCCTGCTGCGTGCGGTCGCGGGCGGCGGCCAGGAGCGCCTCCTGGCCGTCCTTCTCCCGCCTGAGCGCGAGGACCTTCTCGTGCTCCGCGAGGTAGTCCTTCCAACGCGCCCGGATGTCCTCGAACAGGCGGCGATCGTCATCCCGCAGGATGGTCGGCGCGTACAGCTCCAGGTTGCGCTCGACCTTCTCCTGCTCGGCGCGCAGCCGCTGCTCGAGCCCGGTCATCCGCGCGGTGTCCGTCGAGAAGACGAGCTGCTGCCCGGCGATGTGGAAGTCCGAGATGTTGCTGTTCGCGTCCGAGATGTGGCGGATGCCGGGCAACCAGCTCCTGGTCACCTCCTGGCCCGCGAGACGGATCTGCTCCATGTACCCGAGGGCCACCGTGCCCATCGCGCCAGCGTTGAGGCACAGCAAGAGCACGGAGACGAGCAGCTTGGAGGCGAGCTTCAGGTTGTTGAACCAGGTCATGGTCGCTCGGTGAGGCGGAGAGGAGTCAGGCGGCGACGGCGGGAGGGGCGGCCTTGAGGGCCTGTTGGAGGAGCGCGGGCACATCGAGGATGAGGGCCACGCGGCCATCTCCCAGCAGGGTGGAGCCGGCCAGCCCGGGCAGCCCCTGGCACGGCTTGCCCAGGGGTTTGATGACCGTCTGGCCCTGGCCGAGCAGCGTGTCCACGGCGATGCCCGCCCGTCCCCGGCCGTGGCCGATGACGACGATGCTCTCGCGCGCCGGCGGCTCTCCCCCGAGCGAGAAGTGCTCGCGCAGGCGCAGGTAGGGCAGCGGCTCGCCCCGCAGGTTGAAGACGCCGGTGCGCCCGGGGCGGCGCTCGCCGGGCGGCAGCTCCACGCACTCCACCACGTGCTCCAGCGGAATCACGTACGTCTCCTCGCCCGTCCCCACCGAGAAGCCCTCGATGATGGAGAGGGTGAGCGGCAGCCGCAGGCTGAACGTGGTTCCCTTGCCGGGCGCCGTGTCCACGGAGATGGTGCCGCGCAGCAGCTCCACGTTGCGCTTCACCACGTCCATGCCCACGCCCCGTCCCGACAGCTCCGTGACGCGCTCGGCCGTGGAGAAGCCCGGCTCGAAGATGAGGCGGAAGAGCGCGTCGTCCTCCGGCACCTCGTCCGGCCCCAGCAGCCCGCGCTCCCGCGCCCGCGCCAGGATGCGCGCCCGGTCCAGCCCGGCGCCATCCTCGGCCACCTGGATGATGATGCTGCCGGCCTCATGGTAGGCGCGCAGCGCGAGCAGGCCGGTGGGCGGCTTGCCCAGCGCCTCGCGCACCTCGGGCGTCTCCATCCCGTGGTCCATCGCGTTGCGCACCAGGTGGGTGAGCGGGTCGCGGATGAGCTCGGTGACGGTGGTGTCCACCTCCACCTCCTGGCCGCTCACCTCCAGCCGCACCCGCTTGCCGGTGGCCAGGCACAGGTCCCTCACCGTGCGCGTGAAGGGCTGGAAGGTGCGGCCAATGGGCACCATCCGCACCTTCATCACCAGCTCCTGCAGGTCCAGGTACAGCCCGTCCGCCTCGCGGTGCGCCTCCAGCAGTTGCGCGGGCGTGTAGCGGTGCGCCTGGGCCAGCATGGTGGTGAGCC
The DNA here is from genome assembly GCF_049060025.1 of Archangium gephyra. Classification (GTDB taxonomy): domain Bacteria; phylum Myxococcota; class Myxococcia; order Myxococcales; family Myxococcaceae; genus Archangium; species Archangium gephyra_A. The sequence goes on along the minus strand of NZ_JBMEQQ010000002.1, from coordinate 7,859,673 downwards.
GCCCGCGCGCGATGGCGATCTCCCCGGTGAGATCCAACATCCGGTCCAGCCGGTCCAACCCCACGCGCAGCGTGCGCTCCCGGGTGGGAGACGGCCCGGCATGTTCGGCGGACGCCTCGGGCCCGTGCCACTCCGCGCCCCCCGGCGCCGAGGCGGAGGGGACGGGCCGCGAGGCGGCGACCGTGGAGGCCAGCAGGCTGTGCACGTCCGTGGCGGGCAGGCGCAGGTCGGGCTCGGCCACGGGCCGCAGGCCCACCAGCTCACGCAGCGCGTCCACCGACTGCAGCAGCAGCGTGCCCAGCCCCGAGTGCAACACCAGCACTCCGGCCTCCAGCCGGGTGAGCAGCTCCTCCAGCGTGTGGGCCAGCTCCACCGCCGCGGAGTAACCCATGACGGCCGTGCCGCCCTTCAGGGTGTGAACGGTGCGAAAGACCGCTCGCAAGCTCTCCGGTCCAGGAGACGCCTCCAGCGCCAACAGCTCCTGCTCCAGGCTGACGAGCTGCTCTTCCGTCTCGGTGAGGAAGACGGCGTGAACCTTCTCCAACTCGGGATTCATCTGCCCGCGTCAACAGCAAACCCCAAGCCAGTGTTCAGCCCGTGACAACTCCCCGGAATTGCATCCCGGCTCGCAGGGCGGGCCCGCCCTATCCAACATCCAGATTCCGGATTCCAGACTCTGGACGGAAGGCCCCCTTCCTCGTGCCGCTCTCACGCGGAGCAAGCGAAGGAGCGACTGCCAGGGAACCTTCTCGCCGGGGACGAGGGGCCGCGAGCCGGTGAGCCCCCGCCTGGTGAGCGGCGAGGACTCGTGAGGCGGGCCGGTCTCACACCGGGGGGCCGGGACGCTCCCCGGCCTCCGGCTCGGAAGCCTCCGGAGGCGCCGCCGGGACCTCTTCGGCCAGGGGGGCCTCCACGGGGGCCCGCAGCACACTGGCCGAGAGGACTTCCTGGCTGCTGAGCACATGGTCGATGTCCAGCAGCAGGACGAACTTCTTGCCCGTGCCCAGCCGGCCCATGCCCAGCAGGTAGTCCACGTGGATGGGCGTGCCGAAGGACGGCGGCGGCATCACCGCCTCGGGCTCCAGCTCGATGACCTGGCCGATGGCATCCGACAGCAGCCCGAGCACGAGGCGCTCCTGGCCCAGCTTCACCTCCACCACCACGATGCAGCTCCACCGGGTGAGCGTGGACGGGGGCATGCCCAGCTTCACCGACAGGTCCACCACGGGCACCACGCTGCCGCGCAGGTTGAACACCCCGCGCACCCACGCGGGCGTTCCGGGAACACGCGTGACGGTGTCGTACTCGATGATCTCCTTCACCTGCAGGATGCCGAGCGCGTACTCCTCCCCGGCGATGATGAAGCTGAGGTACTGCGAGGAAGCGGCGGAAGTCTGTTCATTCATCGCGAGTACCTAGAAGCGCTTGAACTCGCGGTCCTCGTCCGGGAGCGCGGCCGGAGGGGAGGCACGGGGAGCCGGAGGAGCCACGGGGCCGAGCGCGTTCGCCGCGGCCTTCAGCCCGTGCGCCGCCGAGGGCGCCCGCCCCACGGAGTGGCCACCGGAGTGACCACGGGAAGGAGACGGGGACATCGGGCGCCAGGAGCGCTCGGAGCTCTCCGCCAGATGGAAGAAGGACACGAGCTGGCTGAGCGCCTCTGCCTGGGAGGACAGCTCTTCCGCCGTGGACGCCAGCTCCTCGGAGGCCGAGGCGTTGCGCTGCGTCACGTGGTCCACGTGCTGCATCGCCTTGTTCATCTGCGTGACGCCGCTGGTCTGCTCCGCCGACGCCGCCACCACCTCCTGCACCAGGTCCGCCGTCTTGCGGATGGAGGGCACCAGTTCCTCCAGCAACTGTCCCGAGCGCGTCGCCACCTTCACGCTTCCCGTCGCCAGCCCCGAAATCTCCTTCGCCGCCGTCCGGCTCCGCTCCGCCAGCTTGCGCACCTCCGTGGCCACCACCGCGAACCCCTTGCCGTGCTCTCCCGCCCTCGCCGCCTCGATGGCCGCGTTCAGCGCCAGCAGGTTCGTCTGGTAGGCGATCTCCTCGATGATGGAGATCTTCTCGGCGATGGAGCCCATGGCCTCCACCGTCTCCTTCACCGCCCGGCCGCCCTCCTCCGCGTCCCTGGCGCCCTGCACGGCCATCTGCTCCATCTGCCGGCCATGGTCGCGGTTCTGCCCGATGCTGGCCGTCATCTGCTCCAGGCTGGAGGTCGTCTCCTCCACACTGCTGGCCTGCTCACTGGTGCCCTGTGACAGGCTCTGCGAGGAGGACGACACCTGAGCGGAGGCCGAGGCGAGCGCACTGGCACCCTCGCGCACCTCGCCGATGATCTGCGCGAGCTTCTGCACCATGCGCTGCAGGGCCGTCAGCAACCGGCCCGTCTCGTCCTGCCCTCCCGAGGAGATGCGAACGGTGAGGTCCCCTTCGGCGATGCGGTCCGCCACCACCACCGCGTCGTTCAGCGGCCGGGAGATGATCCGGGCGATGAAGATGCTGAGCAGCAAGCCGAACAGCAGGCTGCCTCCCATGGCTCCGAGGATCCACCCCCGCGCGAGCGCATACGTGGCATCCGAATGGTCCGAGGCCTTCCTCGAGGCCTTCTGGATGACGGCCACCAACTCCTCGAGCCTGTCGTTGGCGGCCACGTAGACGGGCCTCGCGCTCGCGTAGTGGAGGTCGCGGGCCGCCTCCTGCTGGCCCGAGCGGGAGAGCGCGATGATCTTCTCGTGCTCTTGCAGGTAGCTCTTCCAGTCCCGGGAAAACGCATCGAACAGGCGCCGTTCCTCCTCGAGGGAGATGATGGGCTCGTACCGCGCGAGGCCCTGCTCGATCGTCTTCTCCAGCTCCCGCATCTCCCGCTCGTATTGGGCCATCTGCGTGGCATCCGTCGAGAGGACGTGCTGCAGCTCGGCGATGAGGAGGTCCGACGTGTCGGTGTTCACGTCCGAGACGTAGGCGAGACTCGGCATCCAATTGTCCGTCACGTCATCCGTCGCGACGTTCATCACCTCCATCTGGCTGATGGCGAAAACCCCCAGCATCAGCGTGAGGGCGCTCAGGCAGAGGAAGGCGACGAGCAGCTTGGAGGCAATCTTCAGGTCGTGGAACCAGGTCATGGGGCAGGGGCGTCAAGAGCAATTCCCACGCCACTGTTCATTTGAGGACAAATCCCCGGAATCACACCTGGAGTCCCCCGCCGCCCGGCCCCTATCCAGGACCCGGATTCTGGATTCTAGACTTTGGACGAGAGGCCCAGACTCTTGAGCTTCTGGTACAGCGAGCTGCGGGGAATGCCGAGCCGCCTGGCCGCTCGCTCCACGTGTCCGCTCTCGGCGGCGAGCACCCGCTCGATGTGGCGGCGCTCCACCTCCTGCAGGGTCAGGTCCAGCTCCGCGGCCTCGGACGCGGGAGCGCGGGGCTCCACGGGCGAGGGGGAGAGGGCGCGCGCCATGGCGTGGTTGAAGCGCAGGTCATCCGGGCGGAGGGCGCAGGTGGAGGAGAGGAGCGCGGCACGCTCCAGCACGTTGCGCAGCTCGCGCAGGTTGCCGGGCCAGGGGTAGGCGCGCAGGGCGGCCTCGGCCGAGGGCGTGAGGTCCAACCCGGGACGGCCCAGCTCGCGGGAGAGCCGCGCGAGCATGTCCCGGGCGATGACGGGGATGTCCTCGGGCCGCTCGCGCAGCGCGGGCAGGTGCAGCGGCAGGGTGCTGATGCGGAAGTACAGGTCGCTGCGGAAGCGCTGCGTGCGCACGGACTCGGCCAGGTCCTGGTGGGTGGCGGCGAGGAGGCGCACGTCCACCGAGCGGTCCTCCACCTCGCCCAGCCGGCGGAAGCGCTTCTCCTCCAGCACCTTGAGGAGCTTGGGCTGCACCAGCAGGTCCATGTCGCCAATCTCGTCGAGGAAGACGGTGCCGCGGTGGGCCACCTCCAGCAGGCCCTGCTTGCGGCTGACGGCGCTGGTGAAGGCGCCGCGCTCGTGGCCGAAGAGCTCCGTCTCGAGGAACTGGGGCAACAGCCCGGCGCAGTTGAGCTGGACGAGGGGGCCACCGCCGCGAGCCCCGTGCGTGTGCAGCCAGTGGGCGAGCACGCCCTTGCCGGTGCCCGTCTCGCCCTGGAGGAGGACGGGACTGTCGCTGTCCAGCACGCGGCGCGCGGTGGCCTCCAGCTCGCGGATGGCGCGGCTGCCGCCCAGGAAGGGGTTGAGCTCCTCGGTGCGGCTGGCGGCCAGGGCCTGCTGTTGCCGGCGCGTCTGCTGGGCCTCCAGCAGGCGCTCCACCATCACCCACAGGGTGGGCAGCTCCACCGGCTTGGGAAGGAAGTGCTCCGCGCCCTGCTTGATGACCTGGATGGCCGTTTCGATGGAGACGTGCGCGGTGAGCACCAGCACGGGGATGGAGGGGTCCACCGCCCGCATCTCCGGGAGCAGCTCGAGCGCGGTGCCATCCGTCAGCCGGTAGTCCAACAGCACCAGGTCCGGCCGGTAGCCCCGGAAGAGCTCGCGCGCCTCGCGGCAGCTCTGGGCCTCCACGACCTCCAGCCCGTGCGCCTCGAAGAAGTGGCGGATGCCGAAGCGGACCGCCGGCTCGTCATCGACTACCAGAATGCGCCGCTGCACTCGGCTTCCCCTCTGCTGGGAGATACACCCGGATCTCGGCGCCTCCCTCGGGCTGGTTGCCTACGGACACCGAGCCGTGATGCTCCTGAACGATACGTTGGACGATGGGCAGGCCCAGGCCCACCCCCCCGGGCCGCTGGGAGTAGAAGGGCTCGAAGACGCGCGGCAGGTGCCCGGGAACGAAGCCGGGCCCCTGGTCCAGCACCATGCACTCCACCCGGGTGCGCCCCTCGTCCACGAGCCGCCGGGCGGTGAGCCGCACGGTGGAGCCGCGTGGCGCGTGCTGCAGCGCGTTGGCGAGCAGGTTCTGGAACACCTGGACGAGCCGGGCCGGATCCATGGGGACGCGAGGCAGCTCCGGCTCCACCCACAGCTCCACCTCCACTTCGCGCTCGCGGGCGAGGGCGGCGGTGACGTCCACGGACTCGCCGAGCACGCTCGAGAGCGAGCAGGGATGAAGCTCGGTGCCCGGCCGCCGGCCGTAGGTGAGCAGCTCGTGCATCAGGTGGTGCAGGCGGGACACCTCGCGCCGGAGCGTGGAGAGGAAGGGGGCGTGCTCCCGCGAGCGGCCGAAGCGCGCCTCGAAGGCATCCAGGGTGGCGGAGATACCGAAGAGGGGGTTGCGGACCTCGTGGGCCACGCCGGCCACCAGCGAGCCCATGAGGGACAGGGTCTCGTTGCGGCGCAGCGCCTCCCGCGCCTCCTGAAGCTGGAGCTCGGTCTCGCGGCGGGTGGTGAGGTCGCGCGACATCCCGGAGAAGCCGCGCAGCCGGCCGTCCGCGTCGCGCAGCGCGGTGATGACGACGAGGGCGTAGAAGCGCGAGCCATCCCGCCGCACCCGCCAGCCCTCGTCGCGCACCCGGCCCTGCTCCTCGGCCTCGGCCAGCAGCCGCCGCGGCAGGCCCGCGGCGAGTTGCTCCTCGAGGAAGAACAGCGAGATGTGCCGGCCGAGGGCCTCCCCGGCGGGGTAGCCCGTGACGCGTTCGGCACCGGAATTCCAACTCGCCACGCGCCCATCCGGCCCGAGCATGCAGATGCCCACGTCCTCCACGCTCTCCACCAGGAGGCGGAAGCTCTCGTCACCGTCCGGGAGGGCCATGTCCGAGGGTGGGCAGGAGACCGGGCCCTCGGCTGACGCCTCATCGGGCGTCACGCGAGGGGGACTGCCCGAGGGGTCGGATGAATGAAGCGGCATGAATGGATGGGGCCCCTTGTATGAGGCGAAATCAACAGCGGATGTTTCAAGGGCCATTCCTCCGGGCATCCCACCCCTCCTCCCATCGTCCGCCTTGGGAGGGAGACCCGGGCAGGCCTCCATCGAGCACCCGTCTTGCCCTCCGGGAAGCGGAAGAAGCCGGCCCGAGCCGCTTCACTCGTCCATCTGCTGGCCGAGCAGGAGGTGGACTTCCGCCAGCTCCGCCGGTTTGCAGAAGATGTAGACGTGGTCGCCGGGCAGGAGCTGGGTGGCGCCCTTGGCGGGCACCAGCTCCTTGCCGCGCACGATGAGCGTCACCACGGCGGAGCCGGGCAGCGGCAGCTCGGCGATGGTGGCACCCGCCACGGCCGAGGCGGGGGCGATGTAGAAGGGCACCAACTCGCCGTCGAGGTGGTGCATGGACGTCAGCTCCAGCGAGGCCGGAGGCGGCGGCGGCGCGAGGGAGACGAGCCCCAGCCGGCGGGTGAGCCACGGCACCGTGGAGCCGGGGACGAGCGCGTTGACCACCACGATGAAGAACACCACATTGAAGATGGGAAAGGCGCCCGGTGCCTGGGCCAGCACGGGGAAGGTGGCGAGGATGATGGGCACCGCGCCGCGCAGACCCACCCAGCCCACGTAGAGGGTCTCGCGCCAGGGGAAGCGGAAGGGCAGCAGGCACAGGAACACCACCAGGGGCCGGGCGATGAAGGCCAGCACCAGGCCCATTCCGGCGCCCACCCAGGCCACCTCCGCCAGCTTCGAGGGAGAGACGAGCAGCCCGAGCATGAGGAACATGCACACCTGCGCCAGCCAGGCGAGGGCGTCGTGCACGCGCAGCAGACCGCTGCGGTAGGGCAAGGACACGTCGCCGATCAGCATGGCGGCGATGTACACGGCGAGGAAGCCGCTGCCGTAGAAGAGCGAGGGCACCCCGAAGGCCAGGAAGGCCAGCGCCAGGGTGAGCACGGGGTAGAGGCCACCGGCCGCCAGGTGCACGCGCTTGAGCAGGAGCCGGCCCGCGTACCCGAACCCCACGCCCATGGCCGCTCCCACCACCATCTGCACGGCCGCCTCCAGCAGGAGGCCCCAGCCCAGGGGCTCGCCGCTCAGGAGCATCCCGGTGACCGACATGGTGAGGATGACGGCCATGGGGTCGTTGAGGCCCGACTCCAGCTCCAGCGTCACGCCCACCCGGCGCTTGAGGTGCAGGCCGCTGCCACGCAGCACGGCGAAGACGGCCGCCGCGTCCGTGGAGGACACGATGGCCCCGAGCAACAGGGCCTGCTTCCACTCGAAGCCGAAGAGCCGCGCGGCCACCCCCGTGGCGGCCGCCGTGCCAATGACGCCCAGGGTGGCGAGCACCCCCGCGGGCTTGATGCCCTCGCGCACCGAGGCCAGCGGGGTGTTGAGGCCACCGTCGAAGAGGATGAACACCAGCGCCACGGTGCCGAGCCGGAAGGTGAAGCCGTAGTTCTCGAATGCGATGCCGCCAATCCCCTCCGAGCCGCCCAGGATGCCCAGGAAGATGAAGAGCAGGGCCACGGGGACGCCGAACCGTCCAGCGGCGCGGCTGAAGAGCGCGGCTCCGCCCATCAGCACGCCGAGCGCGGTCAGCAGGAAGGCCGTCGACGTGGGCTCATTGAGCTGCTGCATTCCCCGATGCCTCTAACATGAGCCATGCCGGGGAGGCACCCGTTCCCCGCGCAAGGGCCCGGAATACCCGGTGGCGGAAGCTCACCCGGGCCCACGACTGTGCACCGGCGCACGCATCCGCTTCGCGTTTGCCAACCCGGAACCTCCTGCTCTATTGATTGTCGAGGGCGCTGTGTGCGCCGGCAGCCCCCCGCCTCCCAGAAGGTGAAGTCCGGGAAGGTGAAGTGTCTCACCTGGCGCGATGGGGGCCACATGAGTCCGCAGCTCACCCGGAACGAGGGACGGGAAGGACTTCCGCGGGAGGTGGACGCGGGAGGGGGTGGAGCGGAGCGACCCCCCAGGAAACGGCCGCTGAGCCAGCGGCTCGGGCTCGCGCTCTCGGGTGGAGGCTCACGGGCCGCGGCCTTCCACCGGGGCATCGTCCAGGGCCTGCTGGAGGTGCCACTGCCGGAGGTGGACGTCATCTCCACGGTTTCCGGTGGCTCCCTCTTCGGAGCCGCGTGGATGGCGGCACGTGCCAGGGCCGGGGCGGGCGCGGACCTCGAGAAGACGGACAAGGACTTCCTCGAGAAGATGGGGAAGGAGCTGTGCAAGGGGTTCGTCGCACGCTCCTTGAGGCCCCTGGCGTTGTTGCGGTTGCCGCTGCCCCGCTACACGCGGACCAACGTCATCGCCGAAACGTTCGACCGCATCTTCTTCCAGGGCCTGACGCTGAAGGAGCTGCCGGAACTCCCCCGGCTGTGCATCAACACGACCGTCCTCAACCACGCCCAGGTGGGCAAGTTCTCCCGGGATGGGTTCCGGACCCCGGGCGTCAACGTGGACGGGGAGGGGTTGAACCGGGTGGCGAAGCTGCCGGATTTTTCCGTGGCGCTGGCGGCCGCGGCTTCGGCGGCCTTTCCCGTGGGCCTGCCGCCGCTGTTCCTCCGGCGGCGCGACCTGGGCGAGACGACCGCATTCTCCCGGGAAGCTCGAGGGCCACGAGACACTGGCCCTGTCGGATGGAGGCGTGCTGGAGAACCTGGGCGTCCAGACGCTCCTGGCGACGACGGGCACCTTCGGCACCTGCGACCTCATCATCAGCGACGCGGGCGCCCGGGAGCACTCCTGGAAGCCGGGGGAGGTTATCGAGCCCTTGAAGACCTTCGGCATGGCCGCGCTCAGCGCCGCGCACCTCGTGCGGGTCACCCTCACGATGAACAACAAGCAGAACCGCTCCATGCGCTCCCTGACCATGCGGGAGCTGGAGGCGAGCTGGCTGTGCGATCAGCTCCGGAATGGGAGCAGCGGCGACCCGGTCCGCACCGCGTTCCTGGAGGACAGGCCGGCGCTCCCCCGCCGCAAGCTGCTCTTCGTCCGCCTGGAGCAGGACCTCGACTCGCTGCTGTCCCAGATTTCCACCTGGCGGCTGACCGAGCTGTGGATGCGGAGCAACCCGGGCCAGCCGATGCCCGTCATCTCCCGCACGGGCTCGCGGAAGGATCCGAAGTCGGTCCGCGAGTTCCTCGAGAAGGCGAATGTCGACCTGCGAGAGGCCATCCGCATCCACGAGGCGCTGGGGCCGCAGCGGATTCAACAACTCCAGGACATTCCCACCCACTTCACCGCCCTGGCGCCCCGGGACGTGGAAGGGCTGGCGGAACACGCCCGCTGGCAGCTCCACGCGATGCGAGCCATCTATTGGTGAGGCCCACGGGGTAATGCCCACTGAAGGAAAGGTGCCGGCGATTTGGGCTGTGCACCGGCGCGCTCCCTGGGAGGCTGGGGCCCGTGAACGCCCCGCCTGACGCCCCGTCCGACACCCTGCCCGACCCCGACGCGCTCCAACCCCTGCTCTCCGCCGCGCTGGCCCTGCCGGCCCTGAAGCCCCACGCGGCGCGGCTCGAGCGGCTGCGCCAGGACTACGCGCGCGGCCTGGAGCGCAAGGACGCCCCCCTCACCGTGGCCCTGGTGGGTGCCACCGGCGCGGGCAAGTCCACCCTGCTCAATGCCCTCGCCGGCCAGGCGCTCGCGCGGGAAGGGGAAGACAGGCCCACCAGCACCGCCGCCACCGTCTTCGCCCCCGAGGGCACGGGCCTCGAGGACCTGGCCCAGGTGGGTGCCCGGGTGGTGCGCTACACGCCGGGCCCCCAGGGCATGTGGAGCGGCCAGGTGTTCATCGACACGCCGGACCTCAACAGCGTGGCCACCGTGCACCGCGAGGTGGCGCGCGCGGCCCTGGAGCGCGCGGACGTGGCGCTGGTGGTGATGCACCGGGGGAGCGTGGCCGAGGCCACCCAGGCCGAATTCCTCGCGGGTTTCGCCCAGCGCCGCTCGCTCGTGTTCCTCATCAACTTCGCGGACGAGCTGTCGGCCGACTCACGCGAGACCCTCAAGGCCCAGGCGCGCCGACTGGCCGCGGAGCAATTCGGACTGGCGCTGGAGTCGGTGCCCGTCTTCGCCATCAGCGGCCGGGCGGCGCAGCGGGGGCAGGACCCATCCGGCGAGTTCGGCGCCTTCCTCTTCCACCTCAAGTCCCTGGGCACGCAAGCGGTGGCCGAGCGGGTGCGGCGCTCCAATGCGCGGGGCGCGCTGGAGGAGCTGGCCTCGCGGGTGGAAGCGGCGCTGAAGGAGACGGAGGACACGCTGGCCCGGACGCGCGCCGCGCTGGAGTCGGGGCTGGCGCGCACCTCGGAAGGACTGAAGACGGACTTCGAGGCGCGGCTGGAGCTGGCGCAGGGCCACCTCGCCACGGAGGTGCGCAACCAGGCGGCGGGACGCTTCTGGGGCCCGGCGGCGTGGGGCATGCGGCTGTCCTACGTGGGGGCCGGGGGCCTGGGGGCGGCGACGCTGCTGGCGCGGCGCAGCCTGCCGGTGGGACTGGCGGTGGCGGCCACCTCCACCGTGCTGGACGCGGTGCGGGACAGGACGCGGGCCCGCGCGGCGGAGACGGCGGTGGTGGAGCCCTTCGAGAATGACCTCGCGGTGGAAGGAGCGGCGCGTGCCGCGCTGACGGAGGCCCGGAGCCTCGCGCACGCGAGCGGGCTGTCCCCGGAGTCCCTGGGGCTGCCGGACGTGGAGACGGTGCTGGCGGAGCTGAAGTCCGCGCGGGCGAGCGCCTGGCGCTACACCGTCACCACGGCGGTGGCGGAGACGGTGTCGCGCTGGTGGCGCCCGGCGCGCTGGCTGCTGCTGCCGCTCATCAACCTGCCCCTGCTGGCGCTGCTGGGGCACGTGGGCTACCGCGTGGTGCGCGCGTACGTCGAGGGCCCGCTGCTGGGCCTGGACTACTTCCTCAACGCGGGGGCGCTCTTCGCGCTGCTCGCGGGAGGCGGGGCGCTGCTGGCCTCGGCGAGCCTCGCGGGCACCACCCGGGGCGTGCGCCGCGCGGGCCTGGGCCACTTCCTCTCGCTGCTGGGCGCGCTCGGCGGCCGGTTGGGGGAAACAGTGCAGGACAGCCTGCGTCCCCCGCGCGACGCCGCCCGGTCCCTGCTCACCCTCATCCGACTCAAATAGCCGTCCAGCCTCCGTCGATGTCGAGCACCATTCCGTTGGCGTACGCGCACGTCGCCAGGAAGAAGGCCGCGTCGGCCATGTCGCCCACCGTGCCCGGACGCTTCATCGGAATGTTGTTGGAGAGCGCGGCCAGGAACCCGGGCACTCCCTCGGGCGGGACGCCCCAGTCGATGGCCGTGTCCCGCGTCAGCCCCGGCGACAGCACGTTCACCCGGATGCCCTTGGGGGCCAGCTCGACGGCGAGCGAGCGCCCCATGGCGTTGACCGCGCCGCACAGGCCCGCCCCGCCCGCGTAGTTCGCCAGGGCCGCGTGGCCGGCGATGCCCGAGCAGAACATGATGGAGCTGCCCGGCTTCATCTTCGGCACGGCGTAATGACAGGCGGAGAGCTGTCCGAAGAAGCGGCCCTCGAACAGCTCGCGCCAGGCCTGCGTGCGCACCTGCTCGACCGGGCCGAACACCGCCCCACCCGCGCACGTCACCAGGAGATCGAGGCTCTCCACGGAGTCGATGAGCCGCTGGACCTGGGACTCGTCGGCCACATCCGTCCGCACGGCGCGGGCACCGCGTCCGATCTGCGCCACCGCCGCATCGAGCCGCTCCTGGCGCCGCCCGGCGATCACCACGTGCGCGCCCTCCCGGGCGAAACGCTCGGCGATCGCGAAGCCGATGCCCGAAACTCCCCCCGTGATGATGGCTGTCTTTCCGTCCAATGCGCCCATGTGTTCCTCCAGGAGAACTGTTGCGAGCAGTGCAGGCATGGTGGCCGAACCGCGCCTCCCAGCCAGAATTTGTCTCGGAACCACCGGGGAGCCACCTAGGCTCGGGGGGACCATTGGAGGGGTCCACCCTGCACAACCAGCCTTCATCTTCTCCCCATGCAGCAGCCACCGGCTACCCGCCCGCGCCGTGGACGATGCGCGGACAGGTGTACATGTCCGTCTGGAGCGTGCCCGTCTACCGGTGCTCGGTGCGGGTGGACCCGGTGTTCGAGCCCGTCATCGCCGGAGGCCGGCTGTTCGTCACCGGGGCCTTCGTGACGTACGAGCCCGGCAGCACGCTGACGTATGGCGAGCTCGCCATGAACCTCGTCGTGAAGCAGCGGGGAGTCCGGCGCTACGGCGCCGTCACGCCGCTCATCTGGGTGGACAGCGAGCCGTCCCTGCGCGGCGGGCGCGCGCTGTGGAACCTGCCCAAGGAAATGGCCCGCTTCGAGCTGGACCGGACTCCTCCCGGCGGCGGCTTCACGGGCGCGGCCTGGGATGAGCGGGAGCGGCTCCTGGGGAAGGCCCGCTTCGAGCTCCTCCCCGGCCTGCCTCGCCGCGTCCGGCTCCCCTTCAGCCTCCCGGACCTCTATTTCAAGCAGGGCCAGGTGTGCGAGACGCGGGACTCCTTCTCCACCTCGCTGCGGCTGCTCGGGGGCGCCTGGTCCATTCCGGAGGACAGCCCCCTGGCGGCGCTCGGCCTCGCGGGACAGAAGCCGCTGCTGAGCTTCTGGATGAGGGACTTCGCGCTGACGCTCCCGGCGGCCACGCCCGTGGCGGACCGCCGGACGAGCGTGCGTTAGCGGGAGCCGCCCGCACCGTCCGAGGCGCTCGCCTCGGGCGTCCGCGGACGCTGGCGGGCGGACTCGGAGGCCGTGCGCGAGACCTTCTCCAGGATGGAGCGGGCCCCGGACGGGATACCACCGGCGGCCTGCTCGCCCTCACGCGCCACGTCGGTGGCGGGCGCGAGCGGCTCGTTGCCACGCGGATCGTTGGCGGCCATCACCGGCATGTCCTGGTTGTTGCCACACGCGGGCGCGGCGATGAGGGTGTCGCGCACCGGATCTCCATAACCGGAGATGAGGGCGGGAATGGAGGGGTTGTTCCACCCCGAGCCCACGGTGCGGGCCACCTTGAAGTGCAGGTGGGGGCCGCAGGACCAGCCGGTGTTGCCCGAGTAGCCGAGGAGCTGACCCTTGCGCACCCGCTCACCGGGCTTCACCACCACGGCGCTGAAGTGCAGGTACTGCGTCTCCACGCCACCGGAGTGGGCGACGACGACGTAGTTGGCGTACTGCGCCATCTTCGGGTCACACGCACCCTGGGTGCTGTCACCGCGAGCCAGGCGCACCTGGCCGTCCTCGGCGGCCACGACGGGCGTGCCGACGGGCATGCGGAAATCCCACGCATAGGTGTCGTTTTGCAGGTGGCTGCCCGTGTCGTGCCCCTGGCTGACCGGGAACACCCGGCCGCAAGCGAAGGGAACGCCAATCTCGGGGGCCACGGTATTGCGCGCGGGGGGGACGGCCGGAGCGGAAGCGAGAAGGAAGATCGTGGGCAGGATCATGGGTAGGCCGCGCGAAAACGGCGGGAGACCCTTCCACTATTCCAGATCATTTTCGCCCGTGCTGCTCGCCCGCTGGTCACGGGAACAAGCCAGCAGGCAGCCGTGTTGGCGGCGCCGCCCGGGCGACCCGGGCCAGGGGGAACACACGACATGCGCGGAGAGACACGACGGCCACGAGGGATGGTCATGGGCCTGGCGCTCTGGATGACGGGCTGCGGCATGACCCAGCCGTCCATGAAGGCGGAGGCCCCGGCGAAGGACATGGTGGCCTTCGTGGACGTGAACGTGGTGCCCATGGACTCCGAACGCCTGCTCGCCCACCAGACGGTGGTGGTGAAAGGGGAGCGGATTGTCGCGCTGGGCCCGGTGGACACCACGCCGGTGCCCGCGGGCGCGGCGCGGGTGGAGGGCCGGGGCCGCTACCTGATGCCGGGGCTCGCCGACATGCACCTTCACCTCGTACCGGGCACGGGCCAGCCGGAGGACCCCGCCGGACAGGTGCTCGCCCTGCTGCTGGCCAATGGCGTCACCACGGCGCGGGCACTGGGCGGCCCCAAGGACACCGCACTCGGGGTGAGGGACCGGGTGGCGCGCGGCGAGGTGCTCGGGCCCACGCTGCGCGTCGCCGCGCCGTCGATGCACGGCAAGTCCGTGCAGGGCCCGGAGCAGGCGCGTCAGCGGGTGCGCGAGTACAAGGCGGCGGGTTACGACGGGCTGAAGACGCACGGATTCCTCGGCCGCGAGACGTACGACGCGATGATGGCCGAGGCGCGCGCACAGGGGCTGCCGGTGAGCGGCCACGTGACGCCGGACGTGGGCCTCTTCCACGCGCTGGAGTCGGGACAGCAGATAGAGCACCTGGATGGATACCTGAACGAGCTGCTGCCGGAGGACGACGCCGCGCGCGCGGAAGTGGGCCAGGTGGAGCTGGGCGAGCCGCTGGAGCGGATGGACCCGGCGCGCATCCCCGCGCTGGCGGAGGCCACGAAGAAGGCGGGCGTGTGGAGCTCGCCCACGCTGGCGCTCTTCGAGACGGTGACGAGCCCCGAGGGCGTGGAGGCCCTGCGTGCGCGTCCGGAGCTGCGCTACGCGAAGCAGGCGTCCGTGGAGGCGTGGACGCAGATGGTGTCCAAGGACCCGCAGATGACGCAGGTGCCGGCCGGGCGCAAGCGCAGGTTCGCCGAGCTGCGGCGGCAGGTGACGCGCGGGCTGTACACGGCGGGAGCGAAGCTGATGGTGGGCTCGGACTCGCCGCAGCTCTTCATGGTGGCGGGCTTCGCGGTGCACCGGGAGATGGAGGCGCTGGCGGAGGCGGGGATTGCGCCGTACGGCGTGCTGGAGGCGGCCACGCGCAACGCGGCGGAGTACCTGGGCGAGGCGGGCACCTGGGGCACGGTGGCCGAGGGCCGGCGCGCGGACCTGTTGCTGCTGGAGGCCAACCCGCTCCAGGACGTGAAGCACACGCGCGAGCTCGCCGGGGTGATGGTGCGCGGACAGTGGCTGCCGAGGAGCGAGCTGGACGAGCTGTTGGAGCGCACGGCCGTGGTGGCCAACGCGCCGCCGCCGGTGAAGAAGAGCGTGGCCACCGCCGCGTCCGGGGCTCCATGATGGGGTGAACGGGAGGACACCGCATGGCGCGCATGGACAGCTTCGTGGAGTACACGCTGGAGTTGCTGGAACCCCTGGGCCCCGTGCAGGCGCGCGCCATGTTCGGCGGATGGGGCGTGTACCACGCCGGGAGGATGATGGGCCTCATCGTGGAGGACCGGCTCTACCTGAAGACGGATGACACCACGCGCCCCGTCTTCGAAGCCGCGGGAGGCGAGCCCTTCATCTACGACCCGGGCCATGGCCGCAAACCCGTCGCCATGTCCTACTGGACGCCGCCAGCGGACGCGAGCGACGACGCCCATGCGCTGCTGCCCTGGGCCCGCCGTGCGGTGGAAGCCGCGCTGCGGGCCGCGCAGAAGAAGTCCGCCGTGAAGAAGAAGTCCGCTCCGGCGAAGAAGGCCGCTCCGGCGAAGGCGAAGACGGCCACGCCGAAGCCACCGCGGACGAAGAAACCCGCGGTGAAGAAGCCCTCGCGGCGCGCGTGAGGATGGGCGCTCGCCTCCACGGCGGGCGGCGGAACCTGTCCGGAAATGGGATGGCGTCCCAGGAACGCGCGAGCCTGACTCGCGGGGACGAGCGGACGGCGGCGGTGCGTGGCAGGCTACGAGCCCTCAACCAACCCGAGGGACTCGATGCAACAACGCCTCAAGCCGGCCATCGCCGCGCTGTCGCTGATGCTGCCGCTCACGTCGCTGGCCGGTGCCAAGGGAGCCATTCCCCCGCCGCCCGCCGCCGCGAAGAAGGCCGTGGTGGACACCTACCACGGCACGAAGGTGGACGATCCGTATCAGTGGCTCGAGAAGAGCGACGACCCCGAGGTCCGCAAGTGGGTGGACGGACAGACGGCGCACATGCGCGCGGTGCTGGACAAGCTGCCCTCGCGTGACGCCATCCGCGCGCGCATCACCACGCTGCTCTCCCACAAGTCGGCCGCGCACTACGCGATGGTGCAGCGCGGGGGCGTGCTCTTCTCCATGAAGTTCCAGCCGCCCCGGCAGCAGTCCATGCTGGTGGTGCTGCCCTCGGTGGATGACACCTCCAGCGCCCGCGTGCTGGTGGACCCGATGGAGTTGGATCCCAGCGGGCGCACCACCATCGACTTCTTCGTGCCTTCGCTGGACGGGAAGAAGGTGGCGGTGTCGCTGTCGAAGGACGGCACGGAGAGCGGTGACGTCACCATCTACGACGTGGCCACGGGCAAGGCGCTGCCCGGCGAGGTGGTGCCCCGGGTGAACGGCGGCACGGCCGGCGGCAGCCTCACGTGGAATGGGGACGGCACGGGCTTCTTCTACACGCGCTACCCGCGCGGCGAGGAGCGTCCGGCCGAGGACCGGGACTTCTTCCAGCAGGTGTACTTCCACAAGCTCGGCACGGCGGGGGACCAGGACACCTACGAGCTGGGCAAGGACGCACCGCGCATCGCCAACTACCACCTCAAGACGTCCGACGACGGCTCGCACGTGCTGGCCATCCTGGGCAACGGGGACGGTGGCGAGTACGCGCTCTACCTGCGCGGACCGAAGGGCACGTGGACGCAGTTGTCGGCGTTCGAGGACAAGCTGGTCGACGCGACGTTCGGCAGGGATGGCGCGCTGTACGCGCTGTCGCGCAAGGACGCGCCGCGCGGCAAGGTGCTGAGGATCCCGCTCGCCACACCCGCGCTGGACAAGGCCACCGTCCTCGTCCCCGAGGGTGAGGCCTCCATCGCGGGCTTCCGCCCCACCGCCACGCGCCTGTACGTGGTGGAGCAACTGGGCGGCCCCACGCGAATGCGCATGGTGGGCCTGGACGGCAAGGAGCTGGGCGTGGTGCCCACCCCGCCCGTCTCCTCCGTGGGCGGCGGGGTGTACCTGGGCGGGGATGATCTGCTGCTCGGCACCAGCAGCTACACCGAGCCGGTCGCCGTGTACCGCTATGGGGCGAAGGACGGGAAGCTGGCGAAGACGGCGCTGGGCCGCACCTCGCCGGTGGACACGCGGAACGTGGTGGTGGACCGCGTCATGTGCACCTCGAAGGACGGCACCCAGGTGCCGCTCAACATCCTGCACGGCCGCGGCACGAAGCTGAACGGCAACAACCCCACCCTGCTCACCGGCTACGGCGGCTTCAACATCTCGCTGTCCCCGGGCTTCAACGTGATGAACCTCGCCTTCATCGAGCAGGGCGGCGTGGTGGCCATCGCCAACCTGCGTGGCGGCGCCGAGTTCGGCGAGGAGTGGCACGCGAACGGCTCGCTGACGAAGAAGCAGAACGTCTTCGACGACTTCTACGCCTGCGCGAAGCTGCTGGTGGACAAGAAGTGGACGAAGCCCGAGCGCCTGGCCATCCAGGGCGGCAGCAACGGCGGCCTGCTGATGGGCGCGGCGCTCACGCAGCACCCGGAGATGTACCGCACCGTGCTCGCGCACGTGGGCATCTACGACATGCTGCGCGTGGAGCTCACGCCCAACGGACAGTTCAACACCACCGAGTACGGCACGGTGAAGAACCCCGAGCACTTCCAGGCGATGTATGGCTACTCGCCGTACCACCAGGTGAAGAACGGGGTGAAGTACCCGTCGGTGCTCTTCACCTCGGGCGAGAACGATCCCCGCGTGGACCCGTTCCACTCGCGCAAGATGGTGGCGCGGCTGCAGGAGGCCACGGGCTCGAAGCGGCCGGTGCTGCTGCGCACCAACAACATGGGCCACGGCATGGGCACGCCGCTGGACCAGGAGATCGAGGAGGAGGTGGACGTCTACGCCTTCCTCTTCAATGAGCTGGGGATGAAGTACAAGCCGGTGAACGGCAAGGTGCCGGCCCCGGCATCGAAGTAGCCCGAGCCTGGCCTCCCCCGCTTCACCCCAAGCAGCCCCACCCTCCCCCACTTCCCCTCTCCCCTCGGGAGAGGGACGGGGTGAGGGTGCCGGGTTCACCGCCCCGGGTCCGTGCGCCGTGGACCCTGGGCGGAGCGCGCGGCCCATGAACCGAACCAGCGCCCACCCTGAGGATCCTCGGCGCTGGCCACTCCGCGGAGCTCGCCCTCCACGAGCACCGCGCGCCAGTGGAGCGTGGCCTCGAGGAGCGTGGGGCCCTGGAGTCCAGTGCCATCTACCTCTCACGTCCTTCTGGATTCCACGCCCGTCCTACACCGTTGCGACATGCGACCAAAGGTGCAGGAGCTCCATGGGTTGATCGGGCTTGCGCTCCTGTTACTTCTCACGGGATGTGCCGCGCCCAGACACGTCCTGTCTCAGCCCAGGACGTCTCTGCTACGGCGAGAGCCTGGCAGCAAGCGGTCGATATCGACTTTGAAGTACCCACGCCGCAGCGGGCAGAGGCGTTGCGCCAGAGCGGCGTCCAGTTACCCCGGACCTCCGCGAAGACAGCCGAGCCACGAGCGCATCGGGAGTTCGTCGATCTCCGTGTGACCGCCGTGGGCTTTGGCATCACCGCGGGAGGGTATCTTCTCTACTGCGAGGGGTTGCCGCTGCCCGTGCTCGTCTCCGAGTCGCATGTCGACCTCGGACTCACGAGCGCAGTGCCACTGAATGCGTCCATCTACCCGGACCGGGACACGGCCCCGGCGGACATGGCGGACAGTGCCCACGGGTCGAGACACGCGAGGTACGCCTATTACCGTGCGGCCGGGGGGGCGCTCATCGTGCCCACCGTCTTCTCTCCTGCCACCACGCCTCGCATTGCCCAGGCGATGCTCGAGGTGCGGACGCACCTGACGGAAACACTCCAGCGCGAGCTGAAGGTTCTGTTGTTGAGCCTGACGGGGACCAAGGTCCTGCAGTGAGTGTTCTCGCGCGTGGTGCGGGTGGGCTCGGAGCCAGTGCTCCGTCCGCAGGCTCGGAAGGAGGGACTCGGGAGCGAGACTCCAGCACCACGACAGCCGGTGACGAGAGCCGCTGCACCTGATCCAGAACCCGCTCCAGTGCCAGCGGCGCCCGCTCCCGCGCCAGCCTCACCCGCGCCATCGCCGGGTTTGGTCCGTGCACTCGCTGGCGACAACCTGACCCCACCGGTGGCACCTGGCCCACGCCTTCCGCAGGATGTCGCGGTCAACCCGAAGGTGCCTGGGGTGCGGCGACTCAACCGGCCCATCGGCTCTAGCGCAAGTCAGAACGCGCAGGTGCAGGCGGACATCGAATATCTACGAGCCATAGGCGCCAGAAACATCCGGGTAAACCAGCAGCAGGTCACGGTGCGCAACGACCAGCGCGTGGGAACCAATCGACCGGATCTGCAATTCGACTATAAAGGCCGTCGCTACCACGTGGAGTACGACACGCCCATGTCGGGACGTGGCCCCAGCCACCAGTCGCGCATCACGTCCAACGACATGAACGCGGAAACCATCCTCTTGATCGTACCCTGACGGGCAAGGCGCGGCTGATGACCGAGGACATGAAGGGATTGCTGCTGGATGATCGCTGGGCGCCGATCACTTCAGAAATGGGATTTCTGGAGACCGATGCGGAGCACGCCGCCCAAGCCTTCGCGGCGTGGCAGGCAGGGCTGCTGGCGCCCCGAGGTATCGCCGTGGACGTGCGCCCGGTCTCGGGTTCCCTGGAGCAGGCCCTCTCCACCCTGCTGCCTCTCACCAGTCCGGAGAGCCGGCGGGATCTCTTCATTCCGACACGGAGCCCCTGGACGGCGTACGTCGAAAATGGATGGGGAGGAACCGATGCCGCGAGCCCGATGGGCTACATGGCCCGGACGCTGGGCTGCCGGGGCCTGCGTGTGGTCGCCGTGCCCCACACCATCCGGAAGAACAAAGGCCGCTATGGCGCCGTGATGCTCGAGGTGTACGGCCCGCACCAGACGGATTGGCTCAACTACGTGCGGGCCCTGGGCGCGTCCAATGACGGGGGGCACTGGGTTTTCGACCAGTCCGGCGAGCCCTTCCCCTTCGAGAAAGTGGAGCAGTACCAGGCGCGCCGCGTGAGGGACCGGTTCACGTTCGACATGCTCAAGGAGTACCTGCGTCACCTGGGGCTGTCGCCTTTCGAGCAGGACTTCTACCTGCCGGAGGGCGCCCCCGCGTGGCTGGTGGAGAGGTCAGGCACGTTCGTCCCGGCCCAGACGGAGTACACCCTGGCCCAGGCACGCGAGGACTTCTGACACAGCGCCCGGGGCATGAACCCGAGGCCCGGATACCCTCACCCCGTCCCTCTCCCGGAGGGAGAGGGGAGATGGCCACCTTCAGGCCGCTTCTTCCGTCACCCGCTGCAGGCCGCGCTCCAGGTACATGCGCTTCGCCGCCTGCCGCTGAATCTTGCCGCTGGACGTCTTCGGCACGCTCCCCGGCTTGAGGAACACCAGCTCGTGCAGCCGCAACTGGTACGCCTCGTTGATGGCCTGGCGCACCGTGGCCGTCGCAGCCTCGAGGTCCAGCGCCGCGCCGCCCTGCTGCTGCTTCGTGTCCACCTCCGCCACCACCACCAGCCGCTCCTCGCCGTCCACGTCCACCGAGAAGGCCGCGCCGCACCCCGGCCTCACCGCCGACAGTGCCGCCTCCACCGCCCACTCGATGTCCTGCGGATAGTGGTTCTGCCCGCCGATGATGATGAGGTCCTTCTTGCGGCCGGTGATGTACAGCAACCCGTCCTGCATGAAGCCCAGGTCCCCCGTGCGCAGCCACTGGCGCGACTCATCCCCACGGATGCGCGCGCGGAACGTCTCCTCGGACAGCTCCGGCTTGCGCCAGTAGCCCTGCGCCACGCTGGGGCCGGACACCCAGATTTCTCCCACGCGTCCCTCCGGCAGCGCCTCGCGCGACTCCGGGTCCACGATGGACAGGGAATAGCCCTCCTCGGAATGGCCGCAGGAGACGATCTCCGCGGCGTTGGCATCGCCCGCGGGCAGCGGCAGGATCCGGTCCTCCTTCAGGGCCTCCTTGTCCACGCTCAGCGTCACCACGCCGCGCCCCATGTCGCCCGGCGCCTTGAGCGTCACCTCCGCCAGTCCGTACACCGGCGCCAGCGCCGTGGGAGACAACCCCCGCGGCGAGAATGTCTCCAGGAATCGCCGCATGGTGCCCGCGCGCACCGGCTCGGCGCCGCAGTACGCGCTGCGCCACGAGGACAGGTCCAACCCCTCCAGCACTTCCGGCGTCACCTTCCGCACGCACAGCTCGTAGCCGAAGTTGGGCCCGCCCGTGTGCGTCACCTTGAAGGCCGTCACCGCCTGCAGCCAGCGCAGCGGGTGCTTGAGGAAGTCCGCCGGAGACATCAGGTACACCGGGTAGCCCCAGTGGAAGCCGCCCATCAGCCCGTCCACCAGGCCCATGTCGTGGAAGGACGGCAGCCACGTCACCGAGCACGAGTCCTCGCCCACCCGCAGGCTGCTGCCGATGTGTGCCAGGTTCGTCAGCAGGTTGCCGTGGCTCACCATCACGCCCTTGGGCGCCGAGGTGGAGCCCGAGGTGTACTGCAGGAAGGCGAGCTCCTCGCTCCGGGCGCTCACGGGCGACGACAGCGCCACCACGCCCAGGTCCTCCGCGTCGGTGGCCAGCCACTTCAGCTCCGCCAGTCCGGGCACCTGCTCGGCGAAGGACGCCGCCATGGCGCACAGCTCCGTGGTGGCCAGCACCACCTTGGGGCGGCAGTCCGCGATGATGCCCAGCAGCCGGCCCAGGGTGCGCGCCAGCCGCGTGGGATCCGGCGGGTAGGCCGGCACCGCCACCGCGCCCGCGTAGAGGCATCCCAGGAAGGCCTCCACGAACTCCACCCCCTGCGGGTAGAGCAGCAGCGCGCGCTCGCCCTTCATCCCGTGCGCCTCGAGCAGCGCGGCGATGGAGCGGGCCCGCTCGTCCAACCGCACGTAGGAGTACGCCTTGCGCTCCTCGGTCCCACGGGCGAGGAAGGTGAGCGCCCTCCGCTCCGGGTGGCGCTCGGCGCGGCGGTGGAGAATCTGCGCGAGTGACGTCGCGCCCGAGATGCAGTCAGAAGCCATGGCGGTGCTCCGGAAGCGAAGGGGGTTGCTCTAGCGGCGCTCGGGCTGCGGCGTGCCCTCGCTGTCCGGCGTGGTGGGAAGGTTGGCCCACCCCTCGCGCCAGCTCACGATGCGCGCGCCGCACACCTTCTCGAACTTGCGCTTCATCTGCAGCACCGTGGTGAAGTCGTTCTCCACCGCCACCGGCAGCTCGCACACGTGCCAGCCGTAGTGCTTGAAGTTGCTCGCCGCGCGCAGCACCTCGGGCTTGAGCTTCCGGCTTGCGCTCCAGCAGCTTGGTGAGGATCTGGTAGCCGCCTTCCGCGTGACGGAACTCGTCCGTGGAGATGAAGCCCAGCAGCTTCGCCAGCACCTTGTCCTTGCACTGCGCGCCGAGCTGCCGCGCGAAGTAGCCCGCCGCGTGCTCGGACCAGATGAAGTTCACCAGCTCCTGGACGGTGTCCTCGGGCTGGTAGTTCACGTGGTCGATGTTGCGCCGGCGGATCTCCACCAGCTCCTCATCGGTGATGCGCGGCTCGAAGCCCACCAGGTCCAGGTAGCGCCGCAGGCTCCAGAAGTGCCGGAAGCCCTCGAAGCACTCCACCTGGAACACCGAGGTGGCGTCCACGTCCTCGTGCAGCAGCTTGATGAGGGAGACGGTCCCCAGCGCGTGGTAGGACTCGATGAGCGCGGTGCGCCGCACCTTGTCCAGGATGTCCGGCTGGCTCAGCGCGGCCTCGCGGTCGATCTCCCCCCAGGGGATGTCCTTCTCCACGTTCCAACGCGACTCCGACTTGGAGCCGAAGAAGTCGTAGTAGTAGCGCTCCGTCGTCATGGCACTCCTCGCTGCGATTCGGGTGGGGAGCAGCGGCCTACAGGCCCGCGCACTCCGAGGAAGGGATGACCTCGCGCCACGCGGCCGGGTCCACTCCGTGGTACGCGGTGAAGGCGGCCACCCAGCGCTCCAGGCCAAAGGCGATGCAGCCCGTGCTGGCCTGCTGCCCGTCCGGCAGGGTGAGCCCGAAGGTACGGGAGAACGAGTCCCCGTGCAGGTTGAAGGACGCGATGGCCAAGTCCCCCCCCTTCTGCCCGGTGACGTCCACCAGCAGCTCGTACTTGAGCGACTGCGCCCGCTGCAGCAGCGTGCGCGCCCGGCCCTCCACCGCTCCGAAGAACGGATCCGACGCCACGTCGATGCGCCCGGTGAGCCCGTGCGCCCTGGCGAACTCCACCACCTCCAGCAGCAGCTTCTCGCGCATGCTGGCGATGGGCGCCTCGGGCCCCAGCAGGACGATCTCCCGCATGGTGAACTCCCACTGGCGGCGCAGCGGGGCGAACTCCCCGTGCTCGTAGCGGAAGCACCGCCCCTGGGTGGTGATCACCATCGGCTCGCCGGTGATGGCGCGGCCCTGGAGCTCGGCATAGCAGTGGTAGCAGACGGCGCCGGAGAGCACCGCGCCCGCCGGGCGCACCCGGGCGGCCGACACCTCCTCCACGCCCTCGCCCGCCTTCACCGCGTCCACGAACTGGCGCAGGGACGTGGTGTCCCGGTCCAGGCACATGGCGAAGGTGGCGTGGTGCGGGAAGGACTTGAAGTAGTCCGTCCGCTCCATCACGGAGATGGGCATCAGCGTGGGGTACTGGCGCTCGGAGGCGCCGTACTTGAACGCCAGCTCGAGGAACTTGCGCTCGAAGTAGCGGAACAGCCACAGCGCGGGGCCCGACATGCCCAGCGTGCCGTTGTCGTACGAGCGCAGGTCTCCGCGCTCCATCAACTGCCCCACGGCCTCGGGACGGGGCGAGCGCCCCGAGCCGAAGGCGAGGCTCTTCGGGTCCACCGTCAGCGTGCTCACGTCTTGGCCTCCCCGGCCGCCGGGCAGAACGTGTCGGCGATGATCCGCGGCGAGCGGAAGAAGTTCATCGTCAACTTGTCCTCGGGCACCTCGATGGAGAGCTCGCTCTCGATGAAGCCCATCAAGTCGATGATGCGCATGGAGTTGATGAGGCGATTCTCGAACAGCGCGGTGTCCCGGCCGATGTCCGCGGTGATGCCATTCTCCACGCACAGCTTGCGGATGAAGGTCAGCAGACGCTCCTCGAACTGAATCTTGTCCATGGTGTGTTCCTCGTCAGCTCCGGTTGCGGCCCCAGTCGGTGGCCACGCAGTGGCGCAGCACGTCCATCAGCAGTTGCTTCGCGGGTGGCGGCTTCACCCGCTCGCCGAGCAGCGTGTGCACGGGCTTCGCGTCGAAAACCTGGGACGCCAGCAGGTGCCCGTACATGGTGTCCCCGAGGCGAATGACCTCGTGGGACTGCTTGTTCTGCGTCTGCAGCAGCGTGCGCCGCAGCAGCTCGTACGTCTCCGCGTCGACGATGTCCGGCGGAAGGAAGTCGCCCTGGGCCCAGCGCCGCTCGGACTCCGCGGACACCTCGGTCACGATGTCGATGAAGTCCTGCAGCCGCAGCGCGTCGTCGCCGTTGCCGATGTGGTAGGTGCGCCCCGGCTGGTAGTGCTCCAGGAAGAGCGTGAGCAGGGCGGCGGCCGCGTAGTCGTTGGACGACAGGTCCATGCGCGAGTCCGGCGTGCCCGGGAAGGCGCCCACGTGCCCCTGGTAGAAGAGCCGGATGAGCGCGTGCATGGAGTTGTGGCGCGTCACCTCGCCATCGTCCCGGCCGATGAGGTAGGCCAGCCGGTACATGGCGATGGGCAGCTCCTTCATCAGCCCGCGCACGAGGTGCTCCGTCTCGTATTTGCTCTGCTCGTACGGGTTGACGAAGCCCGCCTCGTGCACCTCGTCCGTCTCCAGGAAGCGGCCCTGGCGGTGGCCCGCCACGAAGAGGGTGCTCACGTAGCCGGCGCGCTCCAGCCGGCGGAAGGTGCGCACCACCTCGAAGACATGGCGCGTGCCCTCCAGGTTGGCCAGCCGCGCCTCGTCCAGGGGCGCGTCCAGCTCCACGTTGGCCGCCGAGTGGATGACGTGTGTCACCTCGCTGGCCAGCCGCTCCGCGTCCTCCGGCAGCAGCCCCAGCCCGGGCCGGGTGATGTCGCCCATCACGGGGACGAACTGGCCCTCGGGCGGGCGGGCCGAGGCATCCGGCCACAACTTCGCCGCCAGCTTCGACCACCGCGCCTTGACCACCACGGGCGAGGGGGCTCGGATGAGCGCATACACGCGCGCCTTCGGCGTGTTTCGGGCGATCCAGCGCGCCATCTCCATACCGACGGCGCCGGTGATTCCGGTCAGGAACAGGTTCATGAGGGGGGAGCTGCGGGGGGGGGAGAGGGGGGGTCCCGGTACCGCGGCTAGATCTGCACGATGCTACAGCCCCAGTGCGCGCCGAGGCCGAACGAGAACATCATCACGTGGTCGCCCTTCTTCACCAGACCCCGATCGATGACGTCCTTGAGGTTGATCCAATTGTCCGCCGCCACCGAGTGGCCCTTGGGGCGGATGTTCTCCGTGTAGATCTTCTCCAGCGGGATGCCGGTGAACTTGCTGAGGATCTCCCAGCTCCGCAGGCTGACGTTGTGGGGGATGAGGAGCTTGATGTCCTCGCGCCCCAGGCCGCTGGCCTTGAGGGTCTTCTCCAGGATGCGCTTGCCGGTGGGGAAGTAGGCGGCGAGCAGCTCGTTCTGGTGGCCGTCCGGGTCCCAGTAATAGCCGCGGGTGAGCGTCTGGTACGTCTTGATGCGCGAGCCCTCGGGGTTGCGCGACAGGAGCACCGCGCACGCCGAGTCACTGCACACGTTGTAGACGACCTCGCGCTTGATGCCGTCGGGGAAGACGTCCGCGTTGACGCACAGGGCGTACTCGAGGCCCTCCATCTCCATGACGGCATGGGCGAGCCACACCGCGTGGGACAGGGACACGCAGCCCAGCTCGCTCAGGCCCACCGTGCGCGCGTTGGACAGGCCCAGCTCGTCCTGCAGGCGCGTGCTGGAGAAGCGGAACATCTCCAGGTGCGCGTTCTCCCCCTGGGGGAACTCGGCGAGCGCGTCGCCCTTCGGCACCAGCGAGCTGGTGGCGAGCACGCTGGCGTTGATGAGCAGCCCCACCTTCAGCGGATCCACCCCGTGGCGCTCCAGCAGCGCCTTGAGGGTGGCCGACGCGAGCTGCGTGGCGGGCACGCTGGACACCCGGCAGTCACCGAAGCCGAAGTCGCGCATCGTCTCGGCCGTGCTGACGAGGCGCCCTTCCGCCTCGAGCTGCTCGAGGCCAACCTGCCGCTCGGGCAGCGTGTAGTGGATGCCGTGGATGCGAATGGAGGAGGTCGGGTTCATGAGCGCACGACGGCCAGCAGGTGGTTGCGCATGGCCAGGAAGGTGAAGGTGAATTCCTGCTCGAAAGGGGCGCGCAGCCGGAGCACGCCCTCGCCCAGCTCGGGCTGAAGGGAACGCAGCGGCACGGGCCGGGACGGGCGGAGGGCCTTGTAGAGCGCCTCCTTCAAGACCCACAACCGCGGGGCCAGCTCCGGCTCCCGCTCACAACGGGCCCGCTCCTCGGGCGAGAGGAAGAAGTGCCACAGCTCCTCGCGGATGGGGGCCACGGGCTCCACGTCCACGCCCACCCGGCCGTGCGCGGTGACGGCCGCCACCGACAGGGCGCGGGCATGGCTGAGCGACACGTCCAGGGGCCCGAAGCCCTCGGGCAGATGCAGTTGGGGCACGCCCTGGGGGCCCGGCAGCACCTCCGCCCGGCGCGCCAGACACTCCGGGCCGAGCACCTCCCGGACCACCTGCTTGCACACGTGACGCCCGCGCAACCACTGGGGGTGGCGTTGCGGCAGCACCGTCTCGTCCAACAGCGTCCGCTCCCTGGGAGACAGGAAGTACTTCAAGGCGGGGCCGTCCAGCCGGTCCTCCAGCACGCCCACACCTACCCCACTCCACGACAGGAACGTGAACCCCTCCGGATGAGCGACTTCCGCGCGCTGCATCACCCCAGAGTCCATGCTGATGTGTGTAAAGTAGACTTGCGCGGTAATCAAGGGAGCGCCGACTTTTCAATCAAGACGGAGAGTGCAGAGTGGCTGAGAACAACATCTTCGCGCGCATCGTTCGCGGTGAAATCCCCTGTCACAAGGTCTGGGAGGACGAGCGGCATCTGGCCTTCCTGGACATCCGGCCGGTGAAGCCCGGACACACGCTGGTGATTCCGAAGGCGGATGGGGACTACCTGTTCGACCTGGAGCCGCAGCGGTACGTGGAGCTGATGCAGGCGGTGCGCACGGTGGCGCGGTTGCTCAAGGAGAAGACCGGGTGCAAGCGCGTGGTGGAGGTGGTGCTGGGCTATGAGGTGCCGCACGCGCACGTGCACCTGATTCCCACCGACTCCATGGCGGACCTGCCGGCCATCGTGGGGACGCCGGCGGAGCAGTCCGATTTGTCGGCCATGGCGGCGCGCCTGCGCCAGGGCGCGGGCCAGTGAGCCCGAGGACCGCGGAGGAAATCCAGCGCTGGCTGGTGGAGCGGGTGGCCGGCTTCCTGGAGGTGACGCCCGCGGACATCGACGTGCGGGCGCCCTTCCAGCACTACGGCCTGGACTCGATGGAGCAGCTCCGCATCATCGGCGAGCTGGAGACGTGGCTGAAGGGCGAGTACGAGGAGACCCTTCTGCGTCAGTACCCCACCATCGAGTCGTTGGCGGCCTTCCTGGCCAAGGCGGGCTGAGACCCGGGCGCCCGGCGGGCTCCGGCACGTGCTGTCGTGCCAGAGCCCCCGTGCGGCGCCCGGAGTGGGCTCAGGCCGCGCGCTCGTTCTTCTCGGCGTCGCGGTACAGCTCCTCCACGGCCTCGCCGAACTTCGCGAGCACGTTGCGCCGCTTGAGCTTGAGCGAGGGCGTCAGCATGTCGTTGGCGGTGGAGAAGTCCTCGCTGATGAGCAGGAAGCGCTGGGGCTTCTCGTAGCCCTTGGCCTGCTTGCAGAACTCGTTGATCTGCTCGCGGTAGAGCTGCTGCACCTCCTCGCGCTTGAGCAGCTCGGGGATGGAGGTGGTGTCGAAGCCCTTCTCCGTGGCCCACTTCTTCAGCGAGTCCATGTCGGGAACGATGATGGCCACGTTGAAGGGCTTGTTCTGCCCGTGCAGCATCACGTTGGTGATGAAGGGCGAGAGCTGCAGCCCCTGCTCGATGGGCACCGGCACCACGTACTTGCCGTTCTCCAGCTTGTACTGCTCCTTGATGCGGCCCGTAATCCACACGTAGCCGTCCTCGTCGAGCACGCCCATGTCACCGGTCTTGAAGCCGCCATTGGCGGTGAAGACCTTGTCGTTCTCCTCGGGCAGGTTGTAGTAGCCCATCATCACGTTGTGGCCGAAGACGACGATCTCCCCCTGCTTGGGGTCGCCCGTCTCCGAGCGGTCGATCTCCACGCGCGTGCCGGGGAGCGCCCTGCCCACCGAGCCGATCTTCCGGTGGCCGGGGTAGTTGGCGGTGGCGATGGGGGACGTCTCGGTGAGGCCGTAGCCCTCGTAGACGGTGATGCCGAGGTTGTCGATGAACTCCGCCACCTCGCGCGAGATGGCCGCCGCGCCGCTGAAGGCGTACTTGAGCCGGCCGCCGAAGCGGGCGCGCACCTTGGAGAAGACGACCTTGTCGAAGAAGGCATGCTGCACGTCCAGCAGCACGCTGCTCTGATTCTTCTCGGCCAGGGCCTTGCGCTGCCTGGCCACCTCGAGGCCGCGGGTGAAGAGCATGCGCTTGACGGGGGACTCGGCGGCCATGCGCTTCTGCAGCCCGTCGTAGATGCGGTTGAAGATGCGCGGCACCGAGAAGAGCAGCGTGGGCTGCACCTCGGCGAGGTTGTCGACGATCTTGTCCACGCCCTCGGCGATGCCCATGGAGGCGCCCATGGAGATGAGGGCGTTGAGCTCCACGTTCTGCCCGAAGGAGTGCGCCCACGGCAGGAAGGCCAGCGAACGGTCATCCTGGTTCATGGGGAAGACCTCGTGCATGGCGGCCACGTTGCGCGCGAGGTTGGCGTGGCTGAGCATCACGCCCTTGGGGTTGCCGGTGGTGCCCGAGGTGTAGATGAGGCCGGCCAGGTCCGAGGGCTTGGGCGTGGTGACGGGGCTCGGCGTGTCGGCGCCGCGGCGCAGCAGGCACGCGAAGGTGTCCGACTCGGTCGCCGTGCCGGTGAAGCGGATGACGTGCTCGAGCTTGGGCAGATCCTTCTGGAGCACCTTGAGCTTGGCGGCGATGGCGTCGGTGGCGGCGAACACCACCTTGGCGCCACAGTCATTGAGGATGTAGTGCCACTCCTTGTCGAGCTGCGCCTCGTACATGGGGACGTACGCGGCCCCCAGCGTGTAGCAGGCGTAGGCGCCCACGGCCCACTCGTGCCGGTTGTTGGCGATGACCGCCACCCGGTCTCCATGCGTCACGCCGAGCTGCGCCAGACCACCACGTAGGTCATCCACCATCTGGCCGAACTGGATGTACGTCATCCACGTCCACTGGCCGTTCTTCTTCTCGCCGAAGAGCGGGCGAGGGCCAAAGGAAGCAACGCTCTGCAGAAAGATGTCGACCAACGTCTCGAACTTGGGGCTCGTCATCGGGGTTCGGGCTCCTTGCGTTCTGGGAAGTGGGTGGTGGTCCTGGGACCCCCCCTGTGACTCAGAACCCGGGAAGCTACTCCATCTCCGGGCACTACTGGATGGGTCCAGAAGCGCTTTCTCCCACACCCGGGGTGGAAAACTCTGCCAGTCCTCCGAGGTAGACCCGCCGCCAGTGTTTGGCCTGCTGCGTCATCGTCCGGGGTGCTTCGTGTTCCCGGGGTTGTTCAACGTGCGGGCCGCTCCGGGATAGAGGTGGGAACCATGGTCGAGTCCGGCACACGCATCGGGGATTATGAAATCTGGGGCCGCATTGGCGGCGGCGGGATGAGTGATGTGTGGCTCGCGAGGCATGTGCTGCTCGCCTCGCCGCTGGTGGTCAAGACGCTCAAGCCGCACTTCCAGGCGGACCCCGAGGAGCGCTACCGGCGCATGCTCAACGAGGCGCGGCTGATGGCGCGCGTGCCCAGCCACCGCGTGGTGCGCGCCACCGACGTGCGCATCCACCAGGGAACGCCGCTGCTCGTGCAGGAGTACGTGGACGGCATCGACCTGGACGAGGTGGACGTGCGCCGGCGCCGGGCCCTGGGCCACGGGTTGCCGCTGTGGTTCGTCTGCGAGGTGCTCGCCCAGGTGGCCGAGGGGCTCGCCGCCGCGCACCTCACCGGCATCCTGCACCGGGACCTCAAGCCGTCGAACATCCTCGACTCACCGGAGCTGGGCACCAAGCTGGGCGACTTCGGCATCGCGGTGGCCAAGAGCGTGGGCGGAGCGCTCGGGGGGGACATCTCCGGCACCGGGCCGTACATGGCTCCCGAGGTGCTGCGCGGAGAAGCGTTCGACCGGCGCGCGGACGTGTTCGGCCTGGGCACCACCGCCTACCACCTGCGCTATGGCCGGCCCCCTTTCGAGGGGCTCGAGCCCCGGCTGCGTGGCGAGGCCCACCCCGTCTTTCCCACGCCCAGCGGACCCGAGGAGGCGTACTTCCAGCACGTGCTGGCGCGCATGCTCGCACCGCACCCCGAGGCCCGCTTCCCCGACGTGGCCCACGTGCGTCACCTGTTCGCCCGGCTGGCCAGCACCACGCGCCCGCCGGGTGCCGCCACGCGCCTGGACGATGGCAGCCTGGCGCTCGGCCCCACGCGCATCGTCTGTGAGACCGGGGACCTGGCCCTGGCGCAGGTGGACGGCATCGTGAGCCCGGCCGTGCCCCAGCTCCACATGACGGGAGGGGCCGCGGCGGCCCTGCGTGCCCACGGCGGGGAGAGCATCCAGCAGGAGGCGTGGCACTGGGGAGAGCAGCCGCTGGGAGCGTGCATCTCCACGGGGGCGGGGCGGCTCGCGTGCCAGCGGGTGCTGCACGCGGTGAGCGCGTGGGAGGAGGTCAGTTGCATCGGCCGGGCGATGCAGCGGGCACTGCTCACCGCGGAGGAAGAGGGCCTGAGCTCGCTCGCGGTGCCGGCGCTGGGCACGGGCGCGGGACGGGTCACCGTCGAGGCGAGCGCTCGCGCGGAGGCGTCGGCGCTGCGCTGGCACCTGCTGCTGGGCGGCAGCCGGCTGCGGGAGGTGCGCTTCGTGCTGTACGAGGAGTCGCTGCGCGAGCGCTTCCAGGACGTGCTCGAGAGCGTGCTGCTCGACGCGGAGGCGCCCACGCCCGAGGTGGGCAGGCCCGCGCAGCAGGTGGCGGCGGCACCCGATGACAGGACGTACGTGCCCGCCGTCGCGCGGCGCCTGGCCTGAGCTCCCTCTCCCGGAGGGCGAGGGGAAATGGCCACGTTGTCACTCGCGGACCCCTTTGGGTGAGGACTGGAACACCCGCAGCAGGAAGAGCAGCGAGGGGATGATGAGGACGGCGCCCACCACGAGCGCCACCAGCAGGGCCCGCTGAGCCGACGCGGATGCCGCCGCTCCCTGAAGCGTGAGATCCGGCACCACGAGGTAGGGGTACTGCGAGGCCGCCCACCCCGCGACGATGAGGCCCACCTGTGCCGCCGCCGCCACGCGCGCCGGCCAGAAGCGCCGCGCGAGCAGCAGCCCGAAAGCCAGCACCGCCGCCACCGCCGTCGCCGCGTGCAGCGCCAGCGCGAAGGGCGAGCCCGTCAACCCCGCCCACACCCGGGGCGCCCCCTCGCGCGCGAGCACCAGCACGCCGAAGGCCGCCAGGAACACCGCCACCCCCGCGCCCAGCGCCCGCTTCCGGAAGTCCTCCTGGAGTCCGGGCTCGCGCGTCTCGGCCGTGAGGTACACCGCCGCCAGGAAGGCGAAGAGGCACAGGGCCAGCGCGCCCACCGCCAGCGCGAAGGGCGACAGCCACGCGGAGAAGAAACCGCTCACCACCGTGAGCCCCCGCACGCGGATGTCCCCGCTCACCACCGCGCCCACGCACATGCCCAGCAGCGCCGGGGACAGCACGCTCGCCATGCTGAAGACGAGCCCCCAGCGTCGCTGCACCGCGTCCCCGCGCGCGTCATAGGTGCGGAAGGTGAAGGCCGTGCCGCGGAAGACGATGCCCAGCAGCAGCAGCGTCAGCGGCACGTGCAGCGCCACCGACAGCGCCGCGAAGGCCTTCGGGAAGGCCGAGAAGAGGATGACGACGCCGATGATGAGCCAGACGTGGTTCACCTCCCACACCGGCCCGAGTGCGTGGGCGATGAGGGCCCGCTGCTCCGCCTTGCGCGGCCCCGAGGCCAGCAAATCCCAGACGCCGCCGCCGAAGTCCGCGCCTCCGAAGAGCGCGTAGAGGACGAAGGCGGCCACCAGCGCGCCGCCCAACCACAGCTCAGTGCTCATGGGCCACCTCCCCCGCCGGCGGCTCCCGGCCCGGCAGCGTGCCCGCCACCTGCCTCACCAGGAGGAAGACGACCATCGCCCCCAGGAAGAGGTAGACGAGCGTGAACGTCCAGAAAGGCGCCGCCAGGTGCTGCACCGGCGTCACCGCCTCCCCCGTGCGCATCACCCCGCGGATGATCCACGGCTGGCGCCCCCACTCGGTGACGAGCCACCCCGCCTCCATCGCCACCACCCCGAGCGGCCCGCACAGGAGCCATCCCCACAGCACCCGCCGGTCCTCGGGCCACGCCTTGCGCCGCCAGCGCAGGAAGAGCGTCACCGCCGCCAGCAGCGCCATCGCACTCCCCGTGCCCACCATGAGCTGGAAGGCCAGGTGCACCTTGGCCACCGGCGGCCACTCGTCGCGCGGGAAGGCGTCGAGCCCCTTCACCTCCGCGTCCGGATCCGCGAACGCCAGGAGGGACAGCGCCTTGGGAATCTCCAGCGCGTAGGGCGTGGTGCCCGTCTCCACGTCCGGCAGTCCGCCGATGCTCAGCCCCGCGCCCCGCTGCGTCTGGAACAGGCCCTCCGCCGCGGCCAGCTTCACCGGCTGCGCGCGCGCGATGTGCTCCGCGGACTGGTGCCCCACCAGCGGCTGCAGCAGCGCGGAGAGACACGCCAGGGGCAACGCCACCGAGAGCGCCTTGCGGTGGAAGGCCGCCCCCGGGTGCCGCAGCAGCACGAAGGCGTGGATGCCCGCCATGGCGAAGGCACTCGCCTGGTAGCACGCGAGCAGCGTGTGCGCCGTCTGGTGCCGCCAGCCCGGGCTGAACATCGCCGCCACCGGGTCCACGTTCACTGGACCGCCCGCCGTGAGGGTGAAGCCCGAGGGGTCGTTCATGAAGACGTTCACCAGCGTGACGAAGAAGGCGCTCGCCGCGCCGCTCAACGCCACCATCACCCCCGAGAAGAGGTGCAGCCCCGCCGGTATCCGCTCCCGCCCGTACAGGTAGATGCCGAGGAACACCGCCTCGGTGAAGAAGGCCGTCCCCTCCAGCGCGAAGGGCAGTCCGATGACTTCCCCGTAGGTCCCCATGAAGGCGGGCCATAGCAGCCCCAGCTCGAAGGACAGCATCGTGCCGCTCACCGCGCCTACCGCGAAGAGGATGGCCGTCCCCTTCGCCAGCTTCCGGCTGAGCAGCGCGTAGTCCGCGTCTCCCGTCCGCCGGGCCTTCAGGTCGCTGATCACCATCAACAGCGGCAACGCGATTCCCGCCGCCGCGAAGACGATGTGGAAGGCGAGGGACATCCCCATCTGGGCACGCGCGTAGAGCAGATCCATGGCGTGGATGAATCTGCTTTATGCGATGATTATACGCAATCAACAATTCTTATGCGTGGGCCGGCGTCTGCATGAAGCGCAGCCCGAGGCGCTTCTTGCCTTCCGGGCCCTGCTGCTGCTCGGAGGGAGGCACCAGCGACTGCACCGCGCGCTTCGCCATGGCCGAGGCCAGCGTGCTGGCGAAGATGAAGACGAGCTTGCGGCCGAGCTCGATGCCCACCGGCCGCTCCTCGGCGCGGGAGGCCACCCGGTCCGGGTGCTCCCAGGCGCGCCGCACCGCCCGCGCGCGGTGCTTCCACAGCAGCTCCTCGCGGTGCCGCGCCCGCCACCACGACACGCCCATGCCCACGACGGCCAGCGCCAGCGCGACGCCGCCCGCCTGGATGAGCACGTCGCGGTTCTTCTCGACGGCCTGGCGCACCTGGTACTTCACGTCCAGGGCCCGCTCGCGGCGCCGGTCCAGCTCCTCGAGCGTGAGCAGCAGCTCGTCACGCAGCCGGTCCGCCGTCTTCTCCACCTGCTCGCGATCGCCCATGCCCGCGGTGATGTGCCCGCCGCCCTTGTTGTCCTGCTCGCTCATTGCAGTGTCTCCCGGGTGCGGGCGAGGTCCGTCTTCAGCCGCTCCTGCGTGTGCGGCAGGGGCTTCTTCGGCAGCCGCTTGACGCCCGCGAACGCCAGGCCGCCCGACACCAGCACCAGGAAGACGCCCACCAGCAGCACGCCGAGCCACTCGGCCAGGGGCAGCACCAGCCCCACCGCCACCAGGAGGGCCGCCAGGGCCATCAGCCCCAGCACGCCTCCGGCGCCCAGGAGGATGCCCGCGGTGCGCGCCGCCTTCAGCTCCTGCTGCAGCTCCTTCTTGGCGTGCAGCACCTCGGCCCGCGCCAGCAGCCGGGCCTCTTCAATGGCATGGCGGATGAGCTCCGCCGTGGACAGTGACTCCAGTTGCCTTCGCTCCAGACGCTCCGACTCGAGTTCCACGGTCTCCGCCTCCCGGGGCATCCGGCGGGCCCACCCAGGAGTCCCAGGTGTGTCCCGCTCTCCCGCGGAAGGTGGGAGCGGGAACATTCCGCGGGAAGTCTGACCGGCGGGACACGGGGGATGCCCGGCCGCCCCCTCTCCAGCGAGCGAGCGGCCAGGGGCCCGGCTTCATGCCCGCCCGGCTCCGGGCGCACGGATCAGCGGCGGCGCTTGGGGTGCTGCTGCTGGGCCAGGGCGGTGGCCACCGTCTCGCGCACCTGCCGGGCCTGGAAGAGGCGGTCCGCGGTGTCCAGCAGCGTGTCCGCGTACAGCACGTTCTTGCGCAGCCGCGCGGGGATCGCCGCCGTGCCCAGGTGCACCCCCAGCAGCGCGCCCGTGCAGGCCGCGGCCACGTCCGCCTCGCCGCCGCAGCGCAGCGACAGCTCCACCGCCTGGCGGAAGTCGTGCGGCACCTTCAGCGTGGCGTACAACGAGGTGAGCAGCACCGGCACCACGTGCGACGGCAGCCCGTCCACGCCCTTGAGCTGGCTGGGCGGCACGCCCACCTTGCGCAACTGCGCCAGCGCCCGCACGGGGTCCCACGTCAGCAGCCGGGGCAGGTGCCGCAGCTCCTCGGCCAGCTCCTTGTCGTGCGCCGCCGCCGAGAGCGCCAGCTCCTCGCAGAACTCCGCGGGCGTGAGCGGCTCGCTCGTCGTCAGCCCCAGCGCGATCGCCTGGGCGAAGGCCGCCGCCGCTCCCGCGCACGTGGGGTCCTTGTGCGTGAGCACCGTCATCACACCCGCGTCATGGCGGATGCGCACCCGGCTCCTGCTCTCGAAGAGGCCCACCACCACCGCGCGGCTGAGCACCGAGGGGCACTTCACGCCCAGCGGCGCCCCCGCGCTCATCCACGGCGTGCCCTGCGCCAGCTTCTGCAGCGCCTCGGCGAGCTGCTTGGGCGGCTGCAGGATGATGCCCTCCTGCCACAGCCACGCCAGGTGCGCCGCCGCGCTGCGCCCATCCACCTTGTTCTCGCGGATGACGCTCTCGGCCGCCGCCAGCATGAGCTGCGTGTCATCGGAGAACTGGCCCTTGGCGAACTTCCCCCGCGGCCGAGGCGCGAAGTCCTCCGCCAGTCCAGGCAGGCGTGTGAGGCTCGCGGGCGGAACGCCCCGCAGGGGAAACCCCAGGGCATCTCCGATGGCGAGTCCCAGGAACGCCGCTTGAAACCTGTCCTGGCGTTCGGCGGGGGTCAGCGACATGGGGAGCGGCAAGATAACCGAGCCGCGTTCGATGACTAGCCCCGACTTTCATCTCTTCGTGAGTTCCCCGCATGCCGGCGCACAGCTTGGGTGAAGGGTGCTCTCCCACCACAAGCTTCTCACCGACTCAGGCGTCGCGGCCGAGGTTGACAACGGCCTGCAGTCTCGCCAGGACGGCCTCGGCTCCCTGGTGCAGGTGCTCCCCATCCCAGAGTGCCGGAGTGCTGTGTCCACCCAGCTCCCGCCAGGCGGCCTCCGCCTCGGGAAAGGCGACATTGCGCAGGCGCACCCGGTCCTCCAGCGCATAGTCCACCACGTACCGGCGCGCCGCCGCCGAGGAGGACTCCGCGATGCGGTGGAAGAGCCTCCAGCACGCGCCCCACCATGCTCACCCCACCTCGACGCCGGCCGTGGGCTTGAGGAAGTAGTTGGACAGCTTGCGCGGGCTGCGCCGCAGCAGATCTTCCAGCGTGTACTTGTCCAGCGTGGCGAGGAAGGCGCGCGTCGCCTCGTTGAGCACGCCGATGAGTCCGCAGGCCGGGGTGATGGGGCACCGGTTCGTCTGCGGATCGAAACACTCCACGATGTGGAAGTCCGGCTCCATGTGGCGCACCACCTGCCCCACGGAGATCTCCGCGGGTGGCCGCGCCAGCACCACACCGCCGGAGCGCCCCGGCCGGACCTCCACGAAGCCATGGCGGCCCAGGCCCTGCACCACGCGGACCAGGTGGTGCTTGGAGATACCGTACGCACTGCTCACCTCGCCCGTGGAGACCACCCGATCCGGGTTGGCCGCGAGGTACAGCAGCACGCGCAGCGCGTAGTCAGCGTGAAGCGTCAGATGCACGGCTCGTCACTCCCGCTCCCTCCTGCGGCGGAGGAGTGCTCGGGAGGAACGCATCCGCATGGAGGTCCTTGAGCGACAGCCCGGCGAGGAAGAGCTTCTTCCTCAGGGATAGCACCAGCGCCGGGTCGCCGCACAGGAAGGCTCTCCAGCCAGCCGGCCGGGGGCATGCTTCCTTGATGACCGCGTCCAGCGCCCCCACCGTCACCCCCACTCTTTCTTGTCCCCTGAGAACACAGGGGCGGTACTGGAGCTGCGGGTAACGGGACTGCAACGCGCGCAGCTCGTCCACGAGGTAGAGCCCGGAGGCCTCGAGCGCGCCGTGGAAGAACCAGATGGGCCCGGTGTGCCCCCGCGCCAGCGCGTCCTGGAGGATGCCGTACAGCGGAGCCAGGCCCGTGCCCGTACCGGCCAGCAGCAGCGGCTGCTCCGGCCGCCCCGGCACGTAGAAGCACTCGCCCGCGGGGCCCTGCAGCTCCAACGTGTCTCCCGGCCGGGCCTCGTCGAAGAGCCACCCGCTCATGCGGCCTCCGGCGATGCGGCGCACGTGCAGCGCCAGGGTGTCCTCGTGCGGCTGGCTCGCGAGCGAATAGCTGCGCGCCAGGCCGTCCCGGAGCAGGGACACGTACTGGCCGGCCCGGTACTCGAGGGCCCCTTCCGGGCGCAGCCGTATACACAGCACGCTGTCACTCAGCCGCTCCAGGGCGGTGATGCTCGCGGGGACCCGCAGCTCCGCGCCCGCCTCCGCCACCTCGAGCTCACCCTCGGGGTGGCACGCACACGAGAGGAAGTAGCCCCGGGCCTTGAGCGTGTCCTTCAGCCCGCCCTGGGCCTTCGCCGGCACCTCGCCGCGCTCGGCCCGCATCAGGCAGGACTGGCACGCCCCCGCCCGGCACGAGTGCGGTACCCGAACACCCCCCCGCAGCAGTCCGTCGAGCACCGACTCGCCTTCGTCCAGCCCGTACCACTGGCCCTCGTGCTTCACCCTCACCATGTGCGTGCCTCCCCTCGGAATCAGCGGTTGAGCACGTCCGCCCGCGCGCTCTCGGCGATCGCGAGCACCTGATCCACCAGCGGCTTCGCCACGCCCAGCTCCTGCAGCGTCGCCGCGAGGTTCTCCGCCACCGCGTTGAAGTGCGTGTCGTTGAGCCCGTTCTTCACCAGGTGCGCGTGCCCCTTGCGCATGTCCTTGCCCGAGTACGCACTCGGGCCTCCGCACACCATCGTCAGGAACGCCTTCTGCTTCGCCGACTGGCGCTCCATGTCCACGTCCTCGAAGAAGTGGCTGATGCGCTCGTCCGACAGCACCTTCCGGTAGAAGAGATCCACCGCCGCCTCCATCGCCGGCTCCCCACCGATCTGCTCGTACAGGCTGTTCTTCTTGTCCGCGACGTTGGTGCTCATGTGCGCTCACTCTCCGGGCCGCGTGCGGCCCCCTGTTTCGATGCATTGAAACGCATCTTTAAATGTGCATTCTGAATGCTCCTTTTTGGACGTGACGTCAAGAGGCACGCTCGCACGGCCGGTGAACAGGGGGGAAGCGGGGCGTGGAAATGACGAAGCCCCCGCTGCCTGACGCCCGGTCCGGGGCATCGTGCATGGGGGCTCGATCAGCGCTTCATGGGGGGGAACCCGGGGTCCGGGCACCCTCACCCCGTCCCTCTCTCGGGGGGAGAGGGGTACTGCTCGCGGGTGTTTCTCTCGCGATTCTGCGTGGGACGGCTCAGCGCATCGTCGCGGCGCTCATGCGCGCCGTCTCGCGGCGCACCGTCGCCTGCTCGATGTCGAAGCGCACGTCGTCCGACGACATGCCGCGCAGCCGCTCCTGCGCCTCCTGCATCCGCCGCTTCGCCGCTTCCACGTCGATGCCCGTCACCGGCTCCGCCACGTCCGCCAGCACCAGCACCTTGTCGTTGCTCACCTCGACGAAGCCGCCCGCCACGAAGTAGTACTCGCGCCGCCCACCGTCGATCAGCGTCATCGGGCCCGGCTCCATCAGCGACAGGAACGGCGTGTGGCCCGGCCGCACGCCGAACAGACCCTTGCCACCCGGGACGATCGCCTCGTCCGCCTGCACCGACAGGATGCGCTTCTCGGGGGTCACAATCTCGACCGTCAGCTTGGCCATGGGCTTCCGTGCTCCCTGGGGTACCGCTTTTCAGAAGGTCAGCTGGTGGGACTTGCCGCCCACCGTCTCGAACTCGATGCGCCCTGCGTCCGTCAGGCGCGGGCCCTTGCCCGGAACCCCGAGCACGCCCTCCAACCACTTCAGGTGCTGTCCCAACTCCCGCACCTCGGAGACCTCGCGCAGCCCCACGAAGCTCAGCAGGCGCCGCTCCTGCACCCGCCCCTGGCGGTCATACTCCTCCGCCACCACCGTGTTGGCCCACGCGGGCACCTTCTTGTACTTCTTCCCGGGCAGCTTCTTCGTGCCCTTGGGCGCCAGCGGGAAGAGGATCCACACCCGCTCCCCGTCATTGGAGACGAAGTACAGGTCGTCCACTCCGCCCACGCACTGCTTGAGCGTCCACACCGGGCCGCTCTCCTTCGAGACCTCCAGCGTGCACTTCCCGGTCTGCTCCACCAGGCGCACGCTGTAGGTCCCGTTGGCGCTCACCCGCGCACGGCTGGAGCGCTCCTGCCCGAAGGCCGGGAGCGCCACCAGCAACAGCATCAGAACGAGGGTGGAACGCAGCACGTGGGCTCCCTGCCGGCGGGCAACGGCCGACTACGCCGCCGCCATCTTGCGGGCCTTCTCCAGCGCCTCGTCGATGCCGCCCACCATGTAGAAGGCGGACTCGGGGATGTCGTCGTGCTTGCCGTCGGCGATCTCCTTGAAGCCCTGGATGGTGTCCTGGAGCTTCACGTACTTGCCCGGCGAGCCGGTGAAGATCTGCGCCACGAAGAACGGCTGCGACAGGAAGCGCTGGATCTTCCGGGCGCGCGCCACCACCTGCTTGTCATCCTCGGAGAAGCTCGTCCATGCCGAGGATGGCGATGATGTCCTGCAGCTCCTTGTAGCGCTGGAGGATGCCCTGGACCTTGCGGGCCACCGCGTAGTGCTCCGCGCCCACGACGTCCGGCGAGAGGATGCGGCTGGTGGAGTCGAGCGGATCCACGGCCGGGTAGATGCCCAGCTCGGAGATGGCGCGGTTGAGCACCGTGGTCGCGTCCAGGTGGGCGAACGTGGTGGCCGGCGCCGGGTCCGTCAGGTCGTCGGCGGGCACGTAGATGGCCTGCACCGAGGTGACCGAGCCCTTCGTCGTGGAGGTGATGCGCTCCTGGAGGCTGCCCATCTCCGTGGCCAGCGTGGGCTGGTAACCCACGGCGCTCGGGATGCGGCCCAGGAGGGCGGACACCTCGGAACCGGCCTGGGTGAACCGGAAGATGTTGTCGATGAAGAGGAGCACGTCGCGCCCCTCGATGTCGCGGAAGTACTCGGCGATCGTCAGGGCCGTGAGGGCCACGCGGGCACGGGCGCCGGGCGGCTCGTTCATCTGCCCGTACACCAGCACCACCTGGCTCTCCTCCAGGTTGTCGATCTTGATGACCTTGGACTCCTGCATCTCGTGATACAGGTCGTTGCCTTCACGGGTGCGCTCGCCCACGCCGGCGAACACCGAGAAGCCACCGCGCTCCACGGCCACGTTGCGGATGAGCTCCTGCAGGAGCACCGTCTTGCCCACGCCGGCGCCGCCGAACAGGCCGATCTTGCCACCGCGGGTGTAGGGGGCCAGCAGGTCGATGACCTTGATGCCGGTCTCGAACATCTGCACGCGCACGTCCTGCTCCGTGAACGGAGGAGGCTGGCGGTGGATGGGCCAGGACTCCTTGGCCTTCACGGGGCCCTTCTCGTCCACCGGGTCGCCGGTGACGTTGAGGATGCGGCCCAGGGTGGCCTTGCCCACCGGCGCCTGGATCGGGGCGCCCGTGTTCTTCACCGCCACGCCGCGGGCCAGACCCTCGGTGGAGTCCATGGAGATGCAGCGCACGGTGTTCTCACCCAGGTGCTGCGCCACCTCGAGGGTGAGGTTGTCCGCCTCGTTGCTGATGTTGGCGTTGGTCACCTTGAGGGCGGTGTACACCTCCGGGAGACCGCCGGGCGGGAACTCCACGTCGACCACAGGTCCGAGAACCTGCGTCACCTTGCCTACCGTCGGAACTTGAGCGCTCATGGAATGTCTTCCGTCCCTCGTCGAAATTGTGGCCCGGGGGATGGGCGGGCCCCCTCTACAGGTGGCCTCCCCCAGGGGTCAAGCTTCGCGGCCGCGAGGCCAGAAGCGGAACTTCTACTTCAGAGACTCCGCGCCGGACACGATCTCCATCAGCTCCTTCGTGATGACCGCCTGGCGGGTGCGGTTGTACGTGAGCGACAGGCTGGCGATCATGTCCGAGGCGTTGCTCGTGGCGTTTTCCATGGCGCTCATGCGGGCGCCATGCTCGCTGGCGACGCTCTCCAGCAGGGAGCGGTACAGCTTGATGGCCACCGCCTGGGGCACCAGCCGATCGAGCACGTCCTGGCGGCCCGGCTCGTACTTGAAGTCCACCAGGGCCGGGGTGGGCGCGGCCACCGGAGCCACCGTGCCGGCCTCGGCCGCCGTGGGGGCGCCCACCGAGAGCGTCTGCAGCGGCAGGAGCTGCGCCACGGAGACCTTCTGGCTGATGGCGGAGAGGAACTCGTTGTAGACGACGTAGACGGCGTCCACCTCGCCCTTGAGGAAACGCGCGCTCATCTCCTCGGCGACCTGCGAGGCGTGGGGGTAGTCCAGCCGCTGGAAGAGGAAGCCGAAGTCCTTGCGCATCTTCTGGCCGCGATTGCGGAAGAAGTCGTTGCCCTTGCGGCCCACGGAGGAGACCTCGATCTCCACGCCGCTGTTCTCGTAGATGAAGCGGCTGGCGCGCCGGATGACGTTGGAGTTGAAGCCGCCGGCGAGGCCGCGGTCCGAGGTGAGCAGCAGCAGCTCCACCTTGCGCACCGGACGCGAGGTGAGCAACGGGTGCGCCAGCTCCTCGCCCCCGGAACGGGTGGCCAGGTCGGCGATGATCTGGTCCAGCATCTGCGCGAAGGGACGCGCGGCGATGATGGCATCCTGCGCCTTGCGCAGCTTGGCGGCGGAGACCATCTTCATGGCCTTGGTGATCTGCCGCGTGTTCTTCACCGAGCGGATGCGCTTGCGGATATCGCGAAGGGACGCCATGGGGCCACCGACTCCTCTGGAAACGCGGACCCGGCCACCCCTCCAGCAAGAGAGGGCAGGGTCTGGACGGGGCCCCCTATATAGGCGGTATGGCGGCCGGTCAACCGTGGCCTTGCAACCGGGTGGCCCCGGCGGCCCGGGCCGGGCATCCAGGCGATTCCACCGGGGGTGCCGCCCTGGGTCTCCGGACTTAGCCTTCGGGGGCAGGTTCCTCTCGTTGGCGGAGCGCTGAACCATGGCTTCCCTGCGTGGCCCGGTATTGATCGTGGAGGACGACCCGGACATCCGGGAGTCGCTCCAACACTTCCTGGAGGCCCATGGCTACCCCGTGGTCGCGGCCAGCCATGGCAAGGAGGCCCTGGAGTACCTGGGGCGAGCCCCCCGGCCCTCGATGATGGTGCTGGACATGAACCTGCCCGTCATGGACGGCAACCGGCTCCTCACCACCCGCAGGGGGGATGACACCCTGCGCTCCATCCCCGTGGTCATCCTCTCGGCCTCCCTGGTGGGGATGAGCCCGAGGGACCGGGCCCTGTACGCCTCCTCCTTCGGGGTAGCCGCCTTCCTGGGCAAGCCGGCGGACCCCCGGCAGGTCCTGGAAGCCGTGGAACGGCATGCTTTGAGGACCGAGGACACGAGCGCCGGTGTCCCCGTGTGAGCACCAGGCAAGAGAGCACCTTCCTTCCGGGAATGAAGGGAGGAGAATGAGCCTCCCGGCGGTTTGGCCGGGGACCATGGGGAGAGGCGGCAAAAAGGCGCGAGCCTTGCGCAAGTGGGTGCAAGGGCTGCTGGCCATGGGGCTGGCGGCGGTCCTGGGCGTGTGGGTCGTTTCCTTCTATGTGGAGAAGCGCTACGCGGACCGGATCATCCCGCGTGCGGAGGCCCCCCAGGCCCCGGTGGCGCTGGTGTACGGGGCGGGACTGGCCCCCGGAGGCGTGCCCTCGCCCGTGCTGGCCCAACGGCTGGACGCCGCCATCGCCCTGTACCGGGCGGGCACGGTGGACTCGCTGCTGCTCAGCGGGGACAACTCGGACCCCTTCCACGACGAGACGCGGGCCATGCTGCGGTATGTCCTGGACCGGGGCGTGCCGCCCCACGCCGTCGAGGAGGACGACGCGGGCCTGTCCACCTACGACAGCTCCGTCCGGGCCCACACCGTCTTCGGGGTGCGCGAGGCGGTGCTCGTCACCCAGCGCTTCCACCTGACGCGGGCGCTCTACATCGCCAACTCGGTGGGCATCGACGCCTGGGGCGTGGCCGCCGACGAGGGCCGCCCCCGCACCCGCCGCTACGCCCTGCGCGAGACGTTCTCCCGGGTGCTCGCCCTGGGCATGGTGCTGGCCGAGGCGGAGCCCCGCTACCC
Organism: Archangium gephyra; assembly: GCF_049060025.1. GTDB lineage: Bacteria > Myxococcota > Myxococcia > Myxococcales > Myxococcaceae > Archangium > Archangium gephyra_A. The sequence goes on along the minus strand of NZ_JBMEQQ010000002.1, from coordinate 7,816,553 downwards.
CTCCGGCCGGACGCTGGCCGCGCCGCGCTGAGCCACCTGACAGGCGGGCGGCCCCGCTCTGTTGCGTGGAATCCAATGGGTTCGCACCGTTGGCTCGGAGCAGCCAACCCGGCGTGCTCGGAGGAGACACCATGCGATTCAAGAAACTCGGGTCCGAGGACGTGGGTGAGTCCGAGTCCCTGCGCAACCGGGACCCCGTCACCGGCCAGGAGCACATCAACTTCACGGACCAGGAGCTGACGGCCACCCCGCCCCTGGAAGACGACCCGGACTACCGGGACATCCTCCCGGATCAGATTCACGAGTTCCGGCGGGGTGACGAGGAGGAGCAGGACAAGGAGATCACCGCCCGGCCCCGCGAGCCGCTGCGGCCCATGCCTCCCAATGATCTGCCGGAAGGCTAGGCGAGGCCCGGGCGCGTGGAGACGCCGGCACGGCCCCGCTCGCAGGTGACGCCCCGCACGGTGTGGACGGTGGCGTTGAACGTGCTGGCGCTGGTGGCCGTGCTGTGGCTGCTGGCCCGGGCGTGGACGGTGCTGTCGTGGGTGATGGTGGCCCTCTTCCTGGCGCTGGCGGCGCATCCGCTGGTGCGCTGGATGGAGGGACGAGGCGTGCGCCGCGGCGCCGCGGTGCTGGCCGTGGGCCTGCTGGGGATGGGCCTGCTCTCGGCGCTGTTGATGACCCTGGTGCCGATGCTGCTCGAGCAGGCTCGCGCGCTGGTGCAGGCGGTGCCCGACTACGTCTACCAGCTCCAGCACCGCCCGTGGGTGCAGAAGCTGGACGAGCGCTATGACGTCATCGACCGGATCGCCACGGAGCTGCGCCAGCGCATCCCCATGACGCCCGGACCGGTGTGGGGGGTGGTGACGGACCTGCTGCGCAAGCTGGCGGCCGTGGTGACCATCTCCGTGCTGACCATCTTCTTCCTGCTCTTCGGCCCGGACCTGTTCGACAAGGCCCTGCAGTGGGTGGAGCCGTCACGCCGCGAGCACTGGCGCGGCCTGGGACATGAGATGCACCGCACGGTGGGCGGCTACGTGGCGGGCGCCTTCCTCATCTCCCTCATCGGCGGCGGGGTGACGGCCGTGTCCACGCTGCTGCTGGGAGTGCCCTACTTCATGGCCCTGGGCCTGGCCATGGCGGTGCTGGGGCTCATCCCCTTCGTGGGCGCCTTCCTGGGCATGCTCCTGGTGACGGGCACGACGTTCGCCTCGGTGGGGACGAAGGAGGGCCTCATCGCGCTGGTCGTGTTCGTGGTCTATCAGCAGGTGGAGGGCAACCTGCTTCAGCCCCTCATCCAACGCCGAACCCTCAAGATGAACCCGCTGCTCATCGCCCTGGTGATGCTGGTGGGCACCAGCCTCGCGGGCCTCATCGGCGCGCTGCTGGCACTGCCCATCGCCGGCGCGGTGCAGGTGCTCCTCCAGGACCGGCTGGCCCGGCTGCACGAGCAGTGGCGCACCGGCAAGAATGGCGTGACGCGCGTCATCCTCGCCCCCGAGGACCAGGGACGCCGGCAACAGCCGCCCTCCGAGCCACCGTTGATTCAGCACTGAGCCCGATCCCCTCTCACCTCGAGAGGGGATGGGCGTGAGCGCGAACGGCGACCGTGGCTCAGCGACGGCCGCGCCCAGCCGCCTTCTTGGCTGGAGCCTTCTTCGCCGCGGCCTTCTTGGCTGGAGCCTTCTTCGCGGCTGCCTTCTTGGCCGGGGCCTTCTTCGCCGCGGCCTTCTTGGCTGGAGCCTTCTTCGCGGCCGCCTTCTTGGCCGGGGCCTTCTTCGCCGGAGCCTTCGCGGCTGCCTTCTTGGCCGGAGCCTTCTTCGCGGCTGCCTTCTTCGCAGGAGCCTTCGCCGCGGCCTTCTTGGCTGGAGCCTTCTTCGCCGCAGCCTTCTTGGCCGGAGCCTTCGCGGCCGCCTTCTTCGCCGCAGGAGCCTTCGCGGCGGGAGTCTTCTCGGCCGCCTTCTTCGCCGGGGTCTTCGCCGCAGGAGCCTTCTCGGCCGCCTTCTTCGCCGGGGCCTTCGCGCCCGGAGTGGACGCGGCGCCACCCGTCATCGCAATCGCGGCGACGTTCGCCACGGCGGTCGCCGTCTTCGCGGCGCCCTGCGCTACGTCGGCAGCCGTCTTCACGGCTTCCTGCGCCACGGCAGCGGCCTTCTTCACCGCACCCCGAGCACGCGCAATGGGCTCGGCCACGAGCGTGGACTGCACCTCCGAAGCCGTCTGCCTCAGTTGCACCACCCGGCGCTCGGCCGCCGCAACCACGGGCTTCCGCAACTCCTCATCGGACTCTTCTTCGGACTCGGCCTGATCCTCCTCGTCCTCGTCCTCGTCGGCCTCTTCCTCGGCCGCTTCTTCTTCGCCGGCCTCTTCCTCTTCGGCCTCATCCTCGGCCTCTTCCTCCTCGCCCTCTTCCTCCTCGCCCTCTTCGGCCGCTTCTTCTTCGTCGCCCTCTTCGGCCGCTTCTTCTTCGTCGGCCTCTTCCTCCTCGGCCTCCTCATCAGACTCGGCCGCGGCCTCCGCCTTCGGCCGCTCGTCCTCGTCGTATTCCACGGACAGGTCGCTCAGCGCTCCCTGCACCGCCGAGAGGGCACGGGCGTAGGTCCGGTCGCCGAACTCCTCCACCTCGGCCGGCGGCACGAGCACCTCGAGCATCGTCTGCAGCGTCCGGTACAGCCGCAGCTCGCGCTTCTCGGTCTCCCAGGTGCCGTAGATCCAATCATCCCCCGAGAGCGATTCCGCCCAGCCCGGCAGCGGGCTATCGGCCTGCTCCACCATCGCCGACTTGCGCGCCGCGAAGAGCTGCCGGTGCGGCCCCTTCACCCCGATGCGCCAGACTCCCGCGGCCGGCAGGCTCTCCAGCTTCAGCCGCGTCTTCTCCAGCACGCTGGGCGCGCCCTCGGAAGCATGCAGCGGGAACAGCGTCACCTCTCCCTGGAGCTCACCGCCGTTGAACGTCCGGTACAGCGCGCCGAGCTCCTCGGGGAAGGGCACCCCACTCTCGGTCTCCGCCCGCTGGACATCCTCGTGTCCCACTCCAGCCGCCGTCCGCTTCGCCGCCTTCTGAAGTCCCTCCAGCCACTCGTACATGTCCCCTCCGCGTCGAGGGCCCCAACTTATGGCGCCCGGGGCCTGCTGCGCAGTGCGCCTCGTCGGATATTGTGCACCGCCCCGGCCTGCCCGGGCAGCCTTTCCGCATCCCGGAGTATCTGATCCCGTATGGACTCAACCCACGGGAGCACCCCTCCACATCCCTTCTGGAGCCCCATGTCCCGCCTCCTCTTCCTGCTGCCCGTCGCCCTCTCCCTGATCGCCTGCGGCCCCAGCCACGAGGGCACCGTGACCTATCAAGTGCGTCTCAAGCCCGGCAGCGTGATCGGCGGCACCATCGCCGACAGCGTGCGCGTGGACGCCACCGACCCCCAATGGACCGCCTTCCTGTCCCAGGCCCGCGACACCCTGGACGAGGCCCCCTCCCGCTTCGACCTCACCCAGGCGCGCATGCAACTGGATGTCACCCAGTCGAAGAACGTGGGCACCCTCCAGGACGTGTTCTCCGGTGAGGTGACGGCCTTCCTGCGCGCCAGCGAGACCGGAACCCAGGTGGACATCGCCACCCTCGAGGCCCCCCGGGGCAGCGCCCAGCTCGGCATGGAGACGACCGGCAACTCGCTGGAGCCCCTGGAGGCGAACCTCGCCCGAGGCGACTTCCTCCTCGGGCTGCGCGGCGGCACTCCCCGCTCGTCCACCGGCGACTTCGAGGCCGTCATCACCCTCACCCTGGACGTCACGGCCCGCTGAGTCCCGCTCCGGACCCCGGCGCCCGCCCCGGCGCCCGCTTCCCTGGTTGAAGCGGGCCCCGGGTGCCGTTACTCACGGGGGCATGTCCCATCCCGTGAGCTACGACGCGACGACGGAGACCTTCGACGCGCTGGTGCTGCAACCCCAGGGCGAGCTGGTGGTCGTGGACTTCTGGGGGCCCGGCTGCCCCAACTGCGACATCTACGCCGCCGCCGAGCCCTCCCTCCTCTCGGAGCTCGAGGGCGCCCGCATGCGCGTGGTGAAGGTGAACGCCTACGAGCACGAGGAGCTGGCCCGGCGCTTCGGCCTCTACGGCATCCCCACCTTCCTGCTGTTCCGCGACGGCAAGCTGCTCGGGAAGATGAGCCAGTACTACGGGCGCGAGTACTGGCTCGGCGTCATCCGCGACCACCTGCCCACGGCCTGACTAGCGGCGCAGCTCGGGGAACGGCGAGGTCGGCGAGCTGTAGCGCCCCGTCACCATCGACCAGCGCACGTTGCCGTAAATCCACGCCTTCATCCCCTCCACGTACGAGAGGACCCGCGGGTCCACCGGCCCCTGCTCCAGCAGCGCCTCCTCGCACGCGAGGAACGCGTCCGTGTCCGCGTTGATGACGCCGATGGCCTCGTGGATGGCCTGCTCCAGCCCCAGCTCCTGGTTGACCCGCAGCACGTGCACGAAGTTGTTCGGGTTGCGGTGCCAGAGGACCTCCTTCTCGAAGGAGAACAAGTCGTTGGTCAGCGCCACCACCCGCGTGCACAGGTGCCGCATCCGCTGCACGAGCGGCTGCTGGAAGAGCGCCTCGGGCAACTCCTGCCCCTCCCGGGCGAACTCCACCAGGTCCAACGCCGTGTACATCGCCGAGTCCATGGCCCGCTGCTCGATGTAGGGCTCGAGCTCGGGCACCGTACCCGCCGCCCAGTGGCGCGCCGCCGGGAGCGTGCCCCGGTAGAGGTAGTCCTCCACGTTCCCCGTGAAGCGCTCCAGCCACGCCCCGCTCGCCAGCCGGCTCATCCGCTCGCGCAGGTGGTGGGTGAAGCGCTCCAGCGGCGTCGCCCGCGTGCGCAGCGCTCCCCCGCGCAGCACCTGGAGACAGGACTCCACGTACTCCTGGAGGTACTCCGGACGCTGGCCCACCTCCTCCTGCTCGTCGGCCTGGTCATCGAAGAGGAACAGCCACACGTGCCAGTCGTTGCAGACCTCCAGCCGCTCCCGCGTCCCCCGCGGATAGGCGTAGGCCGTGAGCAGGCCGAACTGGCTCGCGTCGAAGCGCCTCACCACCGGCTGCACCTTCGGCAACAGCTTCACCGCCAATACCCGCGCCCGCGTCGCCCGGTCGATGGCCCTCGCATGCAGGCTCGGCTCCAACTGCCAGGACGCGGGCATCCGCAGCGTCGAGAGGCTGGGTCCCCGGAGGAGTGGCACCTCTTCAGTGGCGAACGCGGCGGAACCAGACGGGAGGACGGCAAGCATCGGAACCTCGAGGCGGACGGTAACCCTGGGAGAGCCCCTCGCCCTCAGCCAGCAAGAACATAATAATGAATTTTGACTGTAAAACAATCTTCCTGGTTCGTCGTGGAAATCCCGTATTCGGGACCTGAAGAAGAACGCCAGGAAGCCCCTCTTCGCATGGAGCACCCGGGTGCCGCACTCTGAAGCCATTCGGGGCTCTCATCCACTCAATCACCAAGAAACCAGACACGTGGTGTCCGGAGAGTGGCGCGGCAACCCGAAGTGAGGGCGCGAGTCCCCCGCTGTCGGGCACCGGAAGGATGGGCCCGCGTTCAGTCCAGCAGGACGCGGCGGCCGCCGTCCTCGGACGCCATCGCCGCCGAGAGGATGCGCTGCACCGTGGCCGCCTCCTCCACCGTGGCCAGCTCCGCGTCCACCTCCGGCGGCTGCGCGAGCATCCCGAGGAACCGGCGCGCCGTCTCCACGTGGGCCTGCGCCCAGGGCTCACGCTCGCCGGGCCTGGGCTCGAGTCCCGGCGCGAGGTCCCTCCAGGCCCCGGCCTCGAAGCAGCGCACCGGCGAGACACACCACCCCTCTCGTGCGGGGATGAAGCCGCCGGAGAAGCCCGCCTCCCAGTCCTCGCCCAACAGCGACCAGCCGCCGTGCAACCCCGGCTCCGGACTGGCCGCGTGTGTCAGCACCAGCACCGCCCCGCTGGAGAGCCCCACCTGCAGCGCCGCCGTGTGCACCGGCCGGCCCGACAGCGACGCCTGCACCCACGTGGGCGCGGCCCCCGTCAGCCACAGCGCCGCGTCCAGCAGGTGCGAGACGCCCCCGAAGTCCGCCGAGCGCCCCACGTACGCCCCCGGCTCCAGCGGCTCCGTGGGGACGAAGCTGTTGCGCACCGTGACGACCAGGTGGCGGGCCCGGTGCTCCGTCAGCCACACCCTCAGCGCCCGCAGCGGCGGCAACATCCGGTAGGGGAAGTTCACCGCGAAGGGACGCTTCGCGCTCCGAGCCTTCCCGGCCAGCGCCACGGCGTCTTCGTGGGTGAGCGTCAGCGGCTTCTCGCAGAGCACCGCGCACCCCGCCGCCAGCGCCGCCTCCACGTGCGCACGGTGCAGCGCGTCCGGGCTCGCCACCACCACCGCGTCCACCGCCTCGCACAGCTCCCGGACATGCACCGTCGCCAACGGGATGCCTTCCCTCGCCGCCACCTCGCGCGTGGAGGCCTCGTGCTGGCCGCACAGCCCCACCACCTCGGCTCCCGCCGCGCGGAAGGCTCCGACGTGCATCAGCCCCCACTTCGTTCCGATGACGCCGATTCGCATGCCCTACCCGCCGCAGCCGATCCGCTGCGTCCCGATGATGATGTCGTCGTACCAGAGCTCGTCCTGCTCGCTGTGGTACGTCTCGAAGCCGAACCACGCCCGCCCGTACTGCGGCGACCAGGTGCTCAGGTTCTTGTTCCAGTTCGTCGTGTGCAGACCCGCCACCTCGCTCCCGTCAAACCACACGCGCAGCTCGTGCTGCGCTCCGTTGAAGAACGCCTCCACGCAGTGCCACTTCCCCGCCTGGAGCTGCACGCCCTGCGAAGGCTGGCCCCACGGGCCCGAGAGCACCTCGTACTCCGTCCCCGGATGGATGAGGTTCGCCTCCAGCACGTACTGGTGGAAGCCGATGCGCACCATGCGCTGGTTGTCCGCCGAGCCCCCTCCGAAATACGTGCTGTGCCCCTCGCCCATCCCGTTCTTCGAACGCATGAAGACCCGCGCGTAGAAGCTGTTGTGCTGCGGCGGGAACGGCGCCGTCGTCGTGAAGAGCACCGAGCGGTAGCTGCCCGTTCCGTTGCCGTTCACGTACACCGACTTCGTGCCGGAGTGCGCCTGCGTGCCGTCGATGGCGATGCTGCCCTTCTGATCGAAGATCTGCACCGACCACTTCGCCGGGTCGGGTGCTCCGCCCACCGTGGCCTGCTCGAAGTCGTCACAGAGCAGCACGCCGTTCGCTCCACAGGCGCTCACTCCCGGCCCCGTGCCGGGTGAGGAGGTGTCCGGCGCGTTCGGGTCGCAACTCCAGGACACTCCGAGCACACAGACGAGCCACAGCCACTGTCCACGTCGTTGATTCACGGTCACCATGCCTTGGGGTCAGGGGCCTCCAGCGTAGCGCCTCGTGGGTCCCAGAGGAGCGGAGACCTCCTCCGGTGGGAACCCGGGGTGTCCGATACCCTCACCCTGTCCCTCTCCCGGAGGGCGAGGGGACGTGCGCGCGGTGTGGCTACGTTTCCCCGGGGGCCTTCTTCCCACTGCGGCGTCCTCCTGCCAGGGGTAGATTCCGCCCTCTGTTTCTCCCCGTCGAAGGAGCCCTCTTGAGAATCGCCGCTCTCACCCTCGCCGCCGCCCTCACCGCGGCCGGTTGCACCCACTCCACCATGCCGAATCCCGAGCCCTCCTCCTCCCTCCAGGCCCAGGCCCGCGAGCCCCTCCCCGCCCCCGAGGGTTCCAAGCTCATGTCCGGCACGCTCGAGGCCTTCAATGCCGCCTGCGCCGCCGACCTCGATCGCGCCCGCGCTCAAATCGCCTCCCTGAAGGCGCTCAAGGCCTCTTCCGATGGCCGCGCCGTCCTCGAGGCCTATGACGAGGCCACCGCCGCCCTCAGCGCCTCCTTCAATCGCTCCAGCCTCGCCCGCGAGGTCCACCCCCAGGCCGCCTTCCGCGACGCCGCCCGCTCCTGCGAGCAGAAGGCCGATGCCCTCAACGTGGAGATCTCCCAGGACCGCGGCGTCTATGACGCCCTGTCCGCCGTGGACCTCTCCAAGTCCGACGCCGCCACCCGCTACTGGATGGAGCGAACCCTGCTCGAGTTCCGCCGCGCCGGCGTGGACCGCGATGACGCCACCCGCGCGAAGGTGAAGGCTCTCAACGAGGAGATCCTCAAGCTCGGCCAGACCTTCACCCAGAACATCTCCGAGGACGTGCGCAAGGTGGAGCTGGATCCCAAGGAGCTCGCCGGCCTCCCCGAGGACTTCATCAAGGCCCACGCGCCGGGCGCCCATGGCAAGGTGGTCATCACCTCCAACTACCCCGACTACTTCCCCTTCATGACGTACGCGAAGGATGGCAAGGCGCGCGAGAAGGTGTGGCGCGCCTACCACCAGCGTGCCCACCCGAAGAACCTGCCGGTGCTCGAGCAGCTCATCGCCAAGCGCCACGAGCTGGCCACGCTCCTGGGCTATCCCTCGTGGGCCGCGTTCGTCACCGAGACCAAGATGACGCGCACCCAGCAGGTGGCCGCGGAGTTCATCGACAAGGTCGCCGCCACCGCCGAGCAGCGCGCGAAGCGGGAGTACGCGGACCTGCTCGCCCGCAAGCAGAAGGACGACCCCAAGGCCACCACCGTCGAGCCCTGGGACCAGGACTACTACGAGGACCGGCTCAAGGCGGAGAAGCTCGGCTTCGACTCGCAGGCGCTGCGCTCCTATTTCGAGTACGGGCGCGTGAAGCAGGGCGTGATGGACATCACCTCGCGCATGTGGGGCATCACCTATGTGCCGGTGAAGGACGCCGCCGTGTGGCACCCCGAGGTCGAGGCCTACGACGTCACCGAGAACGGCACGCTGCTGGGCCGCATCTTCCTGGACATGCACCCGCGGGAGGACAAGTACAAGCACGCGGCCCAGTTCGATCTCGTCGCGGGCCAGGCCGGCAAGCGCTACCCGGAGGGCTCGCTGGTGTGCAACTTCCCGCGTCCCGGTGAGCTGATGACGCAGGACGAGGTGGAGACGTTCTTCCACGAGTTCGGCCACCTGCTGCACCACGTCTTCGCCGGCCGCCAGCAGTGGAAGGGGATTACGGGCATCTCCACCGAGTGGGACTTCGTGGAGACGCCGTCCATGCTCTTGCAGCAGTGGGCCTCCAACCCCGCCATCCTCCAGGAGTTCGCCCGCCACCAGCAGACGGGCGAGGTCATCCCCGCCGCCCTGGTGGAGAAGCTCCGCGCCTCGAAGGAGTTCGGCAAGGGCCTGTGGACGCGCCGGCAGATGTTCCTCGCCGGGGTGTCGCTCGACTACTACTCGCGCGCGCCGGGCTTCGACACCACCGCGGCCCTCGCGAAGCTGCAGGAGAAGTACAGCCCGTTCCGCCACGAGTACCGTGAGGGCACGGCCTTCCAGCTCTCCTTCGGCCACCTCGAGGGGTACTCGGCCGCGTACTACACGTATGTCTGGTCGCTCGTCATCGCCAAGGATCTGGAGACCGAGTTCCAGAAGAATGGCTATCTGGATACGGCCACCACCATGAAGTACCGCAAGACGGTGCTCGAGCCCGGTGGCTCCAAGCCCGCCGCCGAGCTGGTGCAGGACTTCCTCGGCCGGCCCTACGGCTTCGACGCCTACCGCGCCTACCTCGACGTGAAGTAGCCATTCGCTCCGGGCCCGCGCTCGCTCATGGCGGGCGTGGGCCCCCTTCGCGGCACTCGCGGTGCAATCCGCCTCCTCCGCCTTCTGCTTAGAGGCTCCCCATTCGTCCCGGACGCCCAGGTGGGGCATGCTCGCGGCCCATGAGGACTGTCCCCGCCTCGCTACACCTCCCCCTCGCATTGAGCGTTCTCCTGCTGGAAGCCGCCTGCGCCACCTCGCGAGGGCACGCGCCGCACGGTGACACCCGGGCGCCCCACCTTCCCGCCAGCGCCTCGCCGCACGCTGCCGACTCCGAGAGCGCGTCATGGCCAACGCTGGACTCCTCCACCCATTCAGGGGCACGGCTTGTCGATCAGGAGCCCTCGCCCCAAGCGGCCCCCGCCCTCCGTCCCCACGCCTTGCCGGACGGGCGCTGGAGGCTCTTCATTCCTCCCCTTTCGCCCAACCCCGAACTGGAGGTACTGAGCCTCGCGGAGGTGCGCCCCTTCCTCGCGGCCTTCCACTCCCTCGGGCCCAAGCCTCGCGCCCGGTTGCACCTGTTGGAATCACCCGAGGCGGACCGCGCCGGCCAGGGGCCCGCATCCTCCTGGGAGCAGCGCATGCGCGAGGAATTCATCTCCCAATTCGGCCCGCCTCTGCTGCCCCTGCCTGAGTCTCTGGCGACAAGCCGCCTCTTCCTCGCCCTCCAGCTCTCCACCCGCTACATGGCCGAGGGCATCCGCGAGGCCGCCCTCGAGCTCTTCACCTCCCCGGCCTTCGTCCTCAGCGTCTGCTTCTCCATCATCGTCTACTTCTCCACCTGGCTGGCGCCCGAGCCCTTGTTCTCCAAGGCCTTCGCCGCGGCACTCACCGTGCGACTCTCCCTCGCCGTAGGCGTGGTGGAGGTGGGCCAGTTGGCCCTGGCCTGCCTGCGGCTGTACGAGGAGAGCGAAGCCGCCTCCACGCCCCAGCAGTTGGAGGCTGCCGCCGCGCGCTTCGGCAAGTCCATGGGCGGCACCTGGCTGCGAGTGTTGGTGACGGTGGGCACCTTGGGCGTGGCCCGCTTCATTCCCCAGGTGCCCGAGGGTGGCATCTGGCGGCTGTTGCCCTCGCTGACGCCCGAGGGGCTCACCCTGGTGCGGTCCATCTCCACCGCCCAGGTGGTGGCGGATGGCTCCCTCCTCGTCTCCGGCGTGGCCACGGGCATCGCCGCCTGCTCCGGCCTCGCCCTGTGCGCGACGAATTCCTCGGGCAGTGCCTCCAGCGGGACCCAGCAGCTCTCCACACGCTACGGCAAGCCGCACACCCGGCAGAATCCGCCCCACAACGAGGCCATTGAGAAGGAGCTCGCCGCCCGAGAGGCGGCGGGACATGGCGGCTTGCGGAAGAACCAGCCCCAGGTGAATGAGCGAGACAGACGCGTCTTCGACACGAAGCCGGCCAAGGGCGTGCGCTTCCGGAAGCCAGACGTTTCCTCACTGCGGCCGGATGGCGTGCGGCACAATATCAACTATGTCTCCAACCCTCGAGACATGAAGCGAGAAGCTCGACGCCTTCGATTCGATGATACGGGCGGATTCGGCAGCCATCCACGAGCTGTACCTGCTCAACGGAAAGCTGCTCAAACGATATGTCCCGCCCCATGTGAAGTACCCATAGGTTCGAGGCCAGGAGAAACCATGGCGCGAGGGATGGATATAGAGCGGTGGCGGGACGAGCTGGTGACGGCCTGCAAGTTCGGGGAGGAGTCCCGAGCCCAGGCCCTGGTACGACAGCCCGGCCCTCGCAAGGCCCGAGCATTGTTGGAAGCCATGCTGGAGGAGCCGGCTCCCCTCGTCCGTCAGGCCGCGGTCTTCGGCCTGGGTGAGCTGGGCGGCAACGCCAGCGCCAGACGGCTGGAGCAGCAGCTCGCCCTCGAGGAGGCGCGGCGGGATCATGACGGTGAGTCCGTCGTGGAAGCCATCACCCAAGCGCTCGGACACATCGAGGCGACGCGCGCACGGGACGTCCTCGTCCGCCGGCTGGAGCGATTGACCGCCAGCGAAGCAGGGCGCTCGGACATGAATACCCTGGCCTGTGCGCTCTGGCGCCGACGTCACCCTCACCTGCTTCCGGCCGTCCGAGAGGCCATCGCGCGGCTCGACCCTCCCCATCCGACTCCCTTGCATGGATTGCTCGTGCTTCTGGAGAAGCCGCCAGGAGAACTCGGCGCGTGGGCCCGAGACCTATCGGTGCCCGTGGAGCAGAAGGCAGAAGTGCTCGCGGTCCTCACGGAAGAAGTACCCGAAACGCTGTGGGCCCCCCTTCCCGCCTTCATTGCCACGGCCCAAGCCCTGGCCGATACGGCCGCGCGCCAGAAAGGGGCCGCTACGTACTACTGTGAGGACCTCTTCGCTCTGTTGCTGTTGCATCCGGAGAAGCTCCTCCCCAACCTCCCGGAAGAGGCCCGCTCCCAGTTGCGCGAAGTGGCCCGCAGGTGCGTGGCGGCCAGTTCCTCACCCAACTGTTCCCTCCGAGCCGCCGTCCTGCTCGGGCACGTGGGGCGTCCCGAGGACGCGCCACTCATCGAGGCCCACCGGCCAGCGGAGCCCGTGCTTGCCAAGGTCTTCGATGACGCCGCACAGGCGCTGCACCGCCTCCAGGAGTCATAAGCACGCCGCCGTGTGGCCGCCCGAGGTCGAAGCCTACGACGTCACCGAGAACGGCACGGCGTGAGGACAAGCGCGCGCCGGACTCCGACACCACCGAGGCACTCCTCTCCGTCCAGTTCAAGCCAGTTGAAGGAAGGGGTGTTCCTTCTCCTGCTCCCCCTGGGGCACCATCCTCGACCAGGCGCTCGCGTGGGCGGGCTCGAACGCAGGGGGGACCTCGTGGCAACAGTGCAAATCATCGTCTTTCTTCTCTTCATCGGTGCGGAGAAGCTCGTGAATCGCATCGCAAAGCGGCCCGTGCTGAATGGCGCCGCCTGGTATCTGCCCGTGGCCGCCATCATGTTTGGGATTGAGCTGGTGCGCCTCAATTCGGCGATACCCGAGGGGCATGCGTCTCTGCAGGCGCAGATGTTGGGGCGCCTCGTTGGCACCTTCCTCATTCCCGTATGCGCCGCCATCTACTACGCACGGAGGTTCTCGAGTGCCAGGGCGGTCGCCGCCAGCGAGACCGCCTGAGACGGCTTCCACGCCTTGAAGTGCCCCCCCCGTGGCCGAGCAACGCCTGGACGCTTCCCGGGGGTCCATTGAGCTCAAAGGGCCCTCCTGGAATCCAGAATTTCATGCTAACCTGGGGAGCATGATCTTCTTCGCCATCAAGAGCGCGGCGCTCACGAGCGGGAACTTCGGGTCGATCACGACGCCCGTGCGCTCGTCGATGGACTGGGACGCGACGGGGGTGAGCCTCATCGCCTGGAACGAGGTCCCGGCCTACGACACGCCCGAGAAGTTCCGCGCGGCCATCCTCGCCGAGGCGGGGGCGGATCCCGTCTGCCAGGCGATGTGCGTGGTGGCGAAGTCCTCGTATGGGATGAATCCCCTGGAGGACACGGACACCGAGACCCGGGCCGTGCTCGACAAGGTGCTCAAGCAGTGGCTCAGCCCGCTCACCGGCAACCTCATCAACTGGCCCGAGGTCCGCCCGGTGACGCACCTCACCCAGAACCAGGCCAACTGGGCCCCCATCCAGCAGCTCGGCGCGGACACGGGCGGCAAGCTGGACGAGCTGGTCGACCACCCCTTCCTGGACCTGGAGGTGTCGGGGCGGAAGGACCAGGCCAAGGTGCTCTACAACATCACCGAGGCGGCCCGCTCCGTCATCGGCGAGGTGACCTCGGAGCCCTCGCGCAAGCTGGAGAAGCTCTTCTGTCTGCGCCTGGTGCTCAGCCCCAAGCTGGAGGCGGCCCAGAAGGCGCTGCTGAGCCGCTTCTGGGAGCGGCAGCACGTGCAGTTCTGCGAGAAGGCCGCGCAGAAGCCGGGTTACGAGTACCTCGCCTACTACATCAAGAGCTTCAACACGCTGTCCGGGGACAGGCTGGTGGAGACGTTGAAGGCCCTCTATGCCCACTCCACGGGCGTGGCGACGGGCTTCGATGACTCGCTGGTGGACAAGGCCTCGGTGGATGAGTGGACGAAGCTGCCGCCCATCATCGCCTGCGCCATCCTGCTCAGCGACATCCCCCGCATCATGCAGGATCGCGTCAACTCGGACCGGCCGCGCCTGTGCTTCGCGCTCGGCGAGTGGAAGCCGGGCTATGCCTACAACCCCGCGGCGGCGCCGGCGAGCCTCCCCACGGACCCCGCCAACAGCAAGAGCAACTGGCTGCTGACCTGGAAGTTCACCTACCACGTCCTGCGGGACCAGGACTTCAACAAGCACGCCACCGACTTCATCACGGCGCCCGGCGTGTCGAGGCAGATCAAACCGCGGCTCTTCGGTTGGAACCGGAACGAGTACGCGCCCGAAGTCATCACGTACCGGGTGCACCTGTGCCCCATCTGGGGTGGCTCGTCGGGCCATGCGACGGGACGCATCGCCTCGTGGCTGGGCTACAAGGCCAGCCTGGGCGGCCTGGATACCGTCCCGGTCCGCCTGACGATCGCCGCCAGCTACGCGGCGCTCTGGCGGCTGTACTACGACAAGCGCGTGTCACCCGTGCACACGCTCATCGAGACGCTCGAGTCCACCTTCACGTATTCGAGCAGGCTCCCCGGGGCGAAGGTGGAGACGCTGCCGTCCATCGGCGACAGCCGCTCCCGGTACACCTACCACGAGGATGCGTTCGAGCTGCTGCTCGACTGCGCCAGGTCCGGAGGGACGGCCACGGCGAATGCGGGAGGCAGCGACGTCGAGCGCGCGGTCAATCCGCTGTCCGTGTGGTCCTCCATCAAGGTCGAGCACACAAATGGCGTGCGCAAGCACAGCGCGCTGACCAGCTCGCTCAAGGCCCAGCTCAAGACGCTCCGGGAGCAGGTCATCCGGGGGCCCGCGCGCTGGCTGCCGCGCTGGGCCAAGGAGAAGAGCGCCAACAAGGCCACCTCGGTGGTCAGCTTCACGGCGGAGTGAGGGCCGGCTCACTCGAGGGCGTCCCGCCTCCGCCGCGAACCACGTCCCCTCGCGCCGGTAAGGCTCCATCGGAATGGGCTCCTCGAAGACGGGCCAGAGGCCCAGCAGCGGCGGAGAGGCCCCTTCGCGCAGGGCCGCGTGCAGCGAGTGCTGACGGTCCCCCGGAGCACCGCTGCTCACGCGCAACGACGCGCCCACGGGCGGAAAACCGACACCGGGGTCGATTTGGAAGCCGAGCGTGTCCAGGGCGTGGCTATGCTCGCCGGGCCGCACAACCCCTTCTCAAGAGGAAATCATGCAGCTCAAGGCACTCATCGGAGGCGTGCTGTTGGTGGCAGGGATTCTCGCCGGCTGTGGCGGTACCGGGACGGAGGAGGAGCCGCAGTCCCATCTCTCCACGCGGGAGGATGCGGTCTACGAGTGCTCTGCCCCTCATGGAGAGCCGTGCATGGGCGGGGTCTGCGTCGCCTACAATTACGCCGTCTATTGCCGGCCCGGCTGTGGTCCAGATCGTACTCCGTGTCACAGCACCCAGAAGTGCTGCCCGGGCTTCGTGAATTCATCCGGAGCCATGACCACCCCCTACTGCCTGCCGCGCACGCTGGGATGCGAACTCGTGCCCATCGAGGAACTGTAACACCCGGACGGGCCGGGCTCACCTCCGCGCCCTCGCACTCCGAGGGGCTCTACTCCGCCGCGAAGCAGTAGAACAGGCCCGCTCCGCCCGTCCCGCGGAGTGCGTCCTGGCTGCAGCCGCCGCGCGACAGATGCGACGAGTTCCAGGATCTCGCGGCCTCGGTGTCGCTCAGGCCGAGCCGATCCGAGTGGCCGAGCATGGCCGCTCCTTCGGTGCCGCTCCTCGTCCAGTTGCCACACGTCCAGTCCTCGGCGCCCGCGAACGCGGTTCCGTCCGGCTGCGAGCCGGTCAGGATGTCATGCCGGTTCGGCGTATCGCCCCGGCCCTCGACGATCTCGCCCTTCTCGGTCAGCGCCGTCTCCTTGGTCAGGTTGTTCTGGCCATGCAGCTCCTCGACATTCCTGGCAATGAGGACCCCTCGAGCGTTCTGCCACGGGCCGCTCCCGATGCGGTCCCGGGCATGGACGGTCTGCTCGCCGCCGGAGGCCTGCGTGCTGAGATAGGCGCGCCACGTGTGGTGACCGGTGCCCACGGCTTGCGCGAGGGATTGGCAGTGGCGGTCCGCTCCTTCCAGGCCCCCGAGATTGGCGCCTTGGCCAAGGCCCACGCTGGTCACGAAGAACGTCGTGGGGCCGCGCTCGTCCTGCTGCTCCCCTGACTCGCACCCCACCATGCCGAGCACCAGCAGCACCGCCGGCGCGAGCCTCGACCACCGCATCGTGTGATTCATCGTCGTCCTTTCGGTTCCGGTCCGAGGACGGCACCACAGCATTGGCTTTGCCGGTACGTCCTCCGTGACCCGGCAGCACTGTTGTTTTGTCGGCTCACGCGCCTTCGCGGCTTCGGCGCCGAAGAGGGGGTCGAAGAGGGGGTCAAAGAATTCGAGCGACGCGACCCGGCACAACTCGTGGAGGAAAGGAGAAAAGTGGAAAGGGCGCTGAGAAGTCCCCCCGCCCCCACCGAGCCGCCGCTTCTCGAAACGCCGCGACGAAGGCTCGGTACTGCTCACGCAATTCCCGCAGCGCCTGGCGCGTGGAGGCATGTCCCAATGGCCGCGGGCTGCGCTTGAGGTACTCGGGCCGGGTATGTGGGTGCAGTGCCCTCACGACACGTGCCCCCAGGACTGGCTTGTCCAGTGAGCGAGCCTCGGCTTCCACCTCCTCCACGAGTCTCCGCACCGCACGCTGCCGCTCCTCCTCCCCCAGTCCCTTCCAACACGGCAGGGGAGCCACCTCCAACTCCACTGGCTCGGCCCATTGCTGCGCGAAGCGTCCCCGCGCTTCCGCCATGTCTTCGCTCCCCCTCTTGCTCCAGCGCTTCGTCCAGTTGAACCACTGGAACAGTCGGCGTGCCGGTCCCAGCAATTGCGGCAGACACGTGAGGCCCGGCCACTCGGCGCACCTTCCCACCAGCCCCTCTTTGACCCCATGGGCGAGCACGTAGCGCAGTCGGCCCACCAGTGCCGTGTCGTCCAGCACCAGCTCCGCCGAGTAACGCCTCTCCCAGAAGCCACCGCTCCAGTCCACCAGCCGGCCCACCTTCTTGGACAGATTGGAGCGCAGGTACTGCATGAAGGAAGCGAGCGAGGCACCGCGCGCCCACACCAGCAAGTGGAAGTGGTTGGAAGCGAAGGTGAAGGCGTGCAGCCGTATGCTGCCGGCGCTCTGCTGGACGGCGCGCGCCAGCACGCCTCCCACCACCTCGTTCACCTCCGTGCTTGGACGCAGCAGCAGCCGTCCCTGGAAGCACCTGGACGTGACGAAATAGAACCCCTCCTCCTGGAACATCCTCAATGGCCAGCCCATCCCCATCCCCTGCGTGCGTTCCGCCAGGCCGGATGCACCCTGTGGGCCAACTCCAAGTCCTCAGAAAGACATGAAGAGTGGTCGGTGACCCGTCTACGCCGAGCCTCGTTCTCGCTCAAGCCACTCGTTTCGAGTCCTTTGACACTGTCTGCTGGAGTCCTTTGACACTGGAGTCCTTTGACACTGTCTGCGGCGGTCGGCGGTTTCGAGTCCTTTGACACTGTCTGCGGCGGCGGTTTCGAGTCCTTTGACACTGTCTGCGGGCGTGGGCCCCGCTTCACCCGTGGGATGGGCCTCGGAAGGGAAGTGCTACAGTCACGGGAGATGTCCCGCTCCAAGTCCCGCGACTCGCAGTCCCCCCCGCTGGTCGCCGAGGTCTCCACGGCCTTCAGCCATAAGCAGCGCACCGTGGCGTCCGATGACGAGGCGGTGCCGGTGCTGACCCTCATCTCCCACCCCACGGCCACCCGGGCCGGAGAGCGGCTCCTGCTGGAGGGAGTCGCGGCCGGCCGGGAGGTGTCCCTGTCTCGCAACGGCCCGAACTTCACCCGGCCTGGAGAGACCTTCGGACAACCCCTGTCCGACCCCTTCGTGAGCCGCAACCCCCTCGTGTTCTCACCGGGCGAAGGGGGGCGACTCCGGCTGCGCGTGGGCGAGGGTGGAACCCGGGTCGTGGTGGACGGGCAGCCCGTGACGAGCCGTGAGTTCACCCCGGAGGAGCTGGCGGCGGGCGTGCTGTTGGAGCTCTCGGGCCGGGTGGTGTTGCTCCTGGAGCAGACCCCCAACAGGGCGTCAGCGCCCGGGGACACGCTGGGCATGGTGGGCGAGAGCCCGGGCCTCCGGCGCGTGCGCGAGCACATCCAGCGCATCGCCGACCTGCATGTCCCGGTGCTCGTCCGGGGAGAGACCGGGACGGGCAAGGAGCTGGTGGCCCGGGCCATCCACCAGCACGGCCCGCGCAAGGGGCGCCCCTTCCTCAGCGTGAACCTGGGCGCCATCCCCAAGGAGCTGGCGGCCGCCGAGCTCTTCGGCGCGAAGAAGGGCGCCTATTCGGGCGCCACGCAGGACCGGGAAGGCTTCTTCCGGGCCGCCCAGGGGGGCACCCTCTTCCTCGACGAGGTGGGCGAGGCACCCCCGGAGGTGCAGGTGATGCTGCTCCGGGTGCTGGAGACCGGCGAGCTGTACCCGGTGGGCGCGCAGACCCCCCTCCAGACGGATGTCCGGCTGATCGCCGCCACCGATGCCAACCTGGAGGAGCACATCCGCGAGGGGCGCTTCAAGGCGCCGCTGCTGCATCGCCTGGCCGGTTATGAAATCCGGCTGCCGCCCCTGCGCGAGCGCCGCGAGGACATCGGGATGCTGTTCCTGCACTTCGCCCGGGAGGAGCTGGAAGCCATTGGCGAGGCCCACCGCCTCACCCCCCGGGACCCGTATGCCGAGCCGTGGCTGCCGGCGCCGCTCGCGGTGCGCCTGCTGCGCTACGCCTGGCCCGGCAACATCCGGCAGTTGCGCAACATCACCCGGCAGCTCGTGATTGGCTGCCGGGGACAGCCCACCCTGCAACTGGACTCGCGGCTCGCCGAGGAGCTGGACGCCGCGGGGCCCGCCCCCAGGCCCGCCCCCGCGCCCACGGCGGCGGCCCGCCGCAAGTCCACCGAGGTCACCGGCGAGGAGCTCCTCGCCGCGCTCCGGCAGCACGCCTGGGATCTCAAGACGGCGGCGGACGCGCTCGGGATTCCGCGCTCCTCCATCTACGATCTCATCGACAAGCACCCGAACATCCGCCGGGCGGGGACCCTGAGCGCGGAGGAGATCACCGCCTGCCATCAGGCGTGTGGCGGCGACCTGGATGCGATGGTCCAGCGCCTGGAGGTCTCCAAGAAGGCGCTCAACCGGCGTCTCAAGGAACTGGGCCTGAGCGCCAGGAACGCTTGAATCGCCGCAGGCCGGTCTCGAGGAATGGGCTCATGGAGCCGAAAGGAGCAGCACCGTGGCGAAGCATCAATTGATCATCTCCAGAGACATCAACAGGAAGCACCCGGTCCGTTCCGAGGCAGGGCAGTCCAAGGTCATCAGCAGGGTGGTGGTCAACTGGAAGGGAACGTGGGAGCCAGACGCTCAACCCGAGATGTACTTGCTGGTGGCGCCACAGGATGAAATCGAGATCGTGCTCCAGCCCGACGAGTACGGGAGCGCCAGCTTGTGGTTCATGAAGCCGATGGAGCAGGGGGCCCCCTTGTTCCAGCCACCGGGCAACCCCTTCAAACGGCTGGCCAGCTTGTTCCGGAAAGACGACGAGGAGCGCGTGGATCTCAAGCGCGGGAGCAAGGTCCTCCAGGTGAACGACGCGCTCGCGGGTGAGCCGGGAGAGTTGCGTTATGTCCTGCGCATCAGTGGACTGGGGGAGCGGCCCGTACCCATCGGCGGGCAGGGAAATCCCGGCACCCTGACGGCATCCAAGCCCTGAGGCATGTCGAAATGAAGCACCCGCGGACCGCACGAGGCGAGCCGCGGGTGCGAGGTACCGCACGGGGGGACTACTGGATGGTGAAGGCCACCGTGCCGCCGCAGCCGCCGCTGGAGTAGCAGCCGGCCTGGATCCGGTAGGTGCCGGTCTGGGTGGCCGTGTGGCCCACGAGCGAGAGGTAACCGCAGGCATCGTCATTCGCGGCCACGTGCGAGCCATCCGGGGCATACAGCCGCAGGAAGGTGTCACCCGAGCCGGACGCGCCGGCCACCGAGCACGTGCCGAAGGAGAGCGTCTGGCCGGCGGTGAGGCTCACGTCGTAGGGGGTGGTGTTCTGCGTGGCGTTGTTGGTGCCGGAAGCGCTGTAGTTGAAGCTGCCCGAGGTGGGCTGCGCGGGAGGAGGCGCGTACTGGAGCTGGAGCTGGGCGCCGCGGCCGTTGAAGGGATGGTCGGCGCCCTGCACCGACATCCAGCTGCAATCCCCCCGGCTCCACAGGTCCACCATCTGGTTGTTCGAGCTGTAGGTGGCCGCGCCGGAGGGGTAGGAGCCGACCAGCAGGAACTGGTGGGGAGCCGCCGCGAAGGGAGTGCCCCGCAGGTCCACGTTGCCCACTCCAGGGGTGCCGAAGTCGCAGTTCATCGCCGAGGCATAGGGCATCGAGGTGACGGGAGTATTGGCCGGGTGTGTGAGGTAGCCGGAGGAGGTGGAGAAGGTCTGGTCGCCGGTGCTCACGCGCAGCGTGGCCGGGTCGATGCGAACCTTGGTGAAGAGCGTCCGCACGTTGGTGCCGCCGCTGCTGTTCGCGCCCGCGGTGTACTGGGAGTAGTTGAGCGAGGGGCCCGTCGAGGGCAGCGACAGGTACTCCGCGGGAGTGCTCGCCATGTCCTTGCACCAGGCCACCCACGGGCTGGCTGCGTCGCCGTTGACGTACAGCACGTACTCACCATCCGTTGCGGCGGGAAGATCGGTCTTGAGCTCCTGGCAGCTCGCCGGGGTGCTCGGCCTGTACTGGAGCTGGAGCTGGGCGCTGCGGTCGTTGAAGGGATGGTCGGCGCCCTGCACCGACATCCAGCTGCAATCCCCCCGGCTCCACAGGTCCACCACCTGGTTGTTCGAGCTGTAGGTGGCCGCGCCGGAGGGGTAGGAGCCGACCAGCAGGAACTGGTGGGGAGCCGCCGCGAAGGGAGTGCCCCGCAGGTCCACGTTGCCCACTCCAGGGGTGCCGAAGTCGCAGTTCATCGCCGAGGCATAGGGCATCGAGGTGACGGGAGTATTGGCCGGGTGTGTGAGGTAGCCGGAGGAGGTGGAGAAGGTCTGGTCGCCGGTGCTCACGCGCAGGGTGGCGGGGTCGATGCGAACCTTGGTGAAGAGCGTCCGCACGTTGGTGCCGCCGCTGCTGTTCGCGCCCGCGGTGTACTGGGAGAAGTTGAGCGAGGGGCCTGTCGAGGACAGCGACAGGTACTCCGCGGGAGTGCTCGCCATGTTGCGGCACCACGCCGACCAGGGCTTGCTCCTATCGCCGCCGTGGAACAGCACATACGGGCCATCCGCCGCGGCGGGGTTGGCGGTTTTGATGTCCTGGCAGCTCGCCGGGCCGCTCGTGAGCGCGGCCCGCATCTGTCCTGACTCCGTGGGAGCTGACGGGTCGGACTCCTTGGCCTGGGGGCTGTTCGCCTCCTCCATCCCGCAGGCGGGGAGGACGGCGAGGCTGGCGGCGAACATCAGCTTCTTCCAACGGGGGGCATGCATCATGGGGGATTCTCCAGGGTTCGAGGAGGCTTCCGCGAACACGGGGAATCCTTGAGCACGCCTCGTGCCAACACGCCCATGAGGGGCTCCTCAGAGGAGAACCCCCGTGGGGAAGGGCCTGGGAGGGGGCGGGCGGCTGCCGGCGACATGTCGCCGACATTCGCCAGACGTCGCGGCCCCCGGGGGGCTCGCACACCGGGTCCAAACCCAATCCAGCGGTGGAACGAGAACACCCGCGGATCGCAGGAGGCGATCCGCGGGTGGGAGGTGCCGCACGAGGGACCGGTCACATCGGTCCACGAGTTGCCCGCAGTGGGGCTCTACGACCCGGTCAGGTTGGTGAGGAAGCCGGTCCTGTACTGGAGCTGGAGCTGGGCGCTGCGGCCGTTGAAGGGATGGTCGGCGCCCTGCACCGACATCCAGCCGCAATCACCCCGGCCCCACAGCTCCACCACCTGGTTGTCCGAGCTGTAGGTGGCCCCGCCGGAGACGTAGGAGCCGATCGCCACGAACTGGCCGGTCGCCACCGCGAAGGGAGTGCCCCGCAGGTCCACGTTGCCCACTCCGGGGGTGCCGAAGTCGCAGTTCATCGCCGCGGCATAGGACATCGAGGTGACGGCATCCCCGTGCCACAGCAGTCCGGAGGAGGTGGAGAAGCTCTGGTCGCCCGTGGTCACCTGCAGGGTGGCCGGGTCGATGCGAACCTTGGTGAAGAGCGTCCGCACGTTGGTGCCCCCGCCGTTGTGAACGCCCGCGGTGTACTGGGAGTAGTTGAGCGAGGGGCCCGTCGAAGGCAGCGACAGGTACTCCTTGGGAGCGCCCGCCATGTCCTTGCACCACGCCGTCCAGGGCCTGGCCGCGTCGCCATTGACGTACAGCACGTACTCACCATCCGCCGCGGCGGGATTGGCGGTCTTGATGTCCTGGCAGCTCGCCGGGGTGCTCGGCCTGTACTGGAGCTGGAGCTGGGCGCTGCGGCCGTTGAAGGGATGGTCGGCGCCCTGCACCGACATCCAGCCGCAATTGCCCCGGCCCCACAGCTCCACCACCTGGTTGTCCGAGCTGTAGGTGGCCCCGCCGGAGACGTAGGAGCCGATCGCCACGAACTGGCCGGTCGCCACCGCGAAGGGAGTGCCCCGCAGGTCGACGTTGCCCACTCCGGGGGTGCCGAAGTCGCAGTTCATCGCCGCGGCATAGGACATCGAGGTGACGGCATCCCCGTGCCACAGCAGCCCGGAGGAGGTGGAGAAGCTCTGGTCGCCCGTGGTCACGCGCAGGGTGGCCGGGTCGATGCGAACCTTGGTGAAGAGCGTCCGCACGTTGGTGCCGCCGCCGTTGTGAACGCCCGCCGTGTACTGGGAGTAGTTGAGCGAGGGGCCCGTCGAGGGCAGCGACAGGTACTCCGCGGGAGTGCCCGCCATGTCCTTGCACCACGCCGTCCAGGGCTTGCTCCTATCGCCGCCGTGGAACAGCACGTACGGGCCATCGGCCGTGGCGGGGTTGGCGGTCTTGATGTCCTGGCAGCTCGCCGGGCCGCTCGTGAGCGCGGCCCGCATCTGGCCTGGCTCCGTGGGAGCTGACGGGTCGGACCCACAGGCGGGGAGGACGGCGAGGCTGGCGGCGAACATCAGCTTCTTCCAACGAGGTGTGTGCATCATGGGGGTTCTCCGGGGTTCGGGAAGTCTTCCGCGAACACGGGGAAACCTTGAGCACGCCTCGTGCCAACACGCCCATGAGGGGCTCCTCAGAGGAGAACCCCCGTGGGGAAGGGCCTGGGATGCAGTGGGGCGTCCGCCGGCGACATGTCGCCGACAATCGCGAAACGTCGCGGCCCCGGGGCTAGGGTCCGCTGGCCTCGAGGCGCTGGAGGGCGCTGCCCCACTCCCGTTGAAAGGCCGGGTTGGCGGAGAGCGCGCTGGAGAGATCCTCCCGGGCCTGTCCGCGCGACTCCTGCTCGAGCGCCAACAGACTGCCACGCAAGAGCCGGGCGTCTGGCCATCCGGGACGGACCGCGAGGAGCTGCTGGGCCAGCTCCAGCCCGCGTTGCAGCGAGGGGCCCGGGTCCTGCTTGCCCTGCATCGAGCGGGTGGCCTGGCGGTGGAGGAAGTGCCCGAAGCCGATGCGGAACTCCTGCCGCTCCGGAGCCAGCTCCAGCCCCTTCTGGAACGCCTGGGCCGCCTCCTCGGAGTCCTGGGGGCGTCCCCCTGGGGAGAGCGCCCGGGCCCCCAGCGCCTCACCCAGGGAGTACCAGGCCTCGGCGTGGGTCGGCTTGCGCGCGAGGGCTTGCCGCAGTGAAGCCTCGGCCCGCGCGCTGCTGGGGCGGGGATCCCGCCCGTGATCCAGCTCGAACGTGGCCAGGATCGCATGGACCATGCCGCGGTTGGCCAGGGCGTCCGCTTCCTCCGGAAGCCATTGGAGTGCCTGCCGCAGGGCCTCGTCGGCCGCGCGCACGCTCGGACCGGGCTCCTCTCCCCGGGCGCGCTGGTACAGGGCACGCTGGGCGAGCACCTCGCCGAGGTTGATGTGCCCATAGCCACTCTTCGGCGCGATGGCCACGGACTGCTCACAGGCCTTCTGGGCCTGGTCCAGCGAGGGGAAGGGATCTCCGCCACGGTCCCAGCCCGCCCGGGCCCGCTGGATGAGCGTCAGGCACAGGCCGTTGTGGAGCTGGGGAATGCCGGGGCCCAGCTCGAGCCCCTTGCGGTACATCTCCGCGGAGCGCTCCAGCGAGGGGCCGGGCTCACCTCCCGAGACGCGCAGCCGCTGGGCCACGAGCGCATGCGCCAGCCCCGCGTAGAAATAGGGCACCACGTGACCGGGGTTGAGGCTCCGCGCCTTGTCCAGTGCCGCCAGCGCCTGGGTGAGGTCCGCGTCCGGCGCCGGGGCCCGGGGATGGGTGGCGCGGGTGTAGTACGCGGTGCCCAGGTTGATCCACCCCTCCGGCACCTGGCCGTCGCGCTGGATGGCGGAGAGATAGGACTCGATCGACTTGCCGTACCGGGGCAGCGGATCCGCGCCCACCTGCTCCTCGTGGTCGGCCCACGTCTTGTAGACCAGGCCCAGGTTGAGCAGGAAGTCGTAGTCCCGCTCCTCCGGGGCGATGCCCTCGAAGCTCTCGACCGCCTCGCGCAGTTGCTCGCGCGGCTCCAACGAGTGGCTCTGGCGGGTGTAGCCCCAGATCCACCAGGCCTGCCCCAACTCCAGCCGGGCCTTCGAGCTCGAGGGGTCGAGCTCCAGCGCCCTGCGCGCGGCCGTCACGGCCTTCCGCGGCAACGTTTCGGAGTAATCGCCCAGGTTGCGTTGGTGCTCGGCGAGCCGCCGGTGGAGGCGGGACTCCAGCACGAGCGCGCCGGAGTGCTCCGGCATGGCCGTGAGCGCGCGGGAGACGGCCTGGAGGGCCTGCGTGTAGCGGGGAGTGACCTCGCCCTTGCCGTAGAGCTCCAGGACGAGCGCACCGTACTCCAGCTCTCCCTGGGCCAGGTGGATGGAGGCCACGCTCTCGCCAATCCGGGCCGCCTCGGCGTAGGCGTTGCGGCCCGCCTCGAAGTCCGCGCGCGCGCCCGCGTGCCCGCCCTGGTTCCACTGCCGCATGGCGCGGGCCAGGAGGATGTCTCCACGCAGCTTGGGCGCCTCGTGGAACCAGGAGAGCCCGGTGCCGATGGCGTCCAGGTGGGAGAGGGCCTCGTCCCACCGGTTCTCGGAGAAGGCGAGCAGCGCCGCCACATACGCGGCGGAGGGGACCTCGGCGCCTTCACTCTGGCGGAGCCAGGCCAGCGCCGGCGCGCGGTAGCGGCGCTCCACCTCGCGCTTGCGAGCCTCCCGCCGCTCGGGGTCGCGCAGGCGCTCGGCTTCCAGCAACTGCTCCTGGTACTGGTGCCCCGTCACCAGGGCCAGCGCGTAGGCCACCCGGGGCTCGCGGAAACCATGCGTCCAGGCGGACTCGAGCAACTCGCGGGCCCGGGCCTCGTCTCCGAGCGCGAGGTGGCCGCGCCCCAGCGCGTAATGGCCGGGCCCCACGGCCTGCTCGCCCGCGTCTTGAATCTCCGCCTCGAGTGCCGCCATGCGCGCGCGGATGACGCTCCGGTCCGCGCGCGTGTCGTGCAGGTGAGCGAGGTCCGAGTAGCGCGCCAGCGCTTCCATCCGTTCCACGGACTCGGTGAAGCGCCGGGCCAGGCGCTCGCGCACGGCGGCCTCGCGGCGGGCCAGCGCCGCCTGTCCCAGGGCCAGGAGCACGAGCACGGCCGCCACCGCGGCCACGGACGCCACGAGCCGGTGCTTGCGGAGCTTCTTGCGCAGGCGGTACCAGGCTCCGTTGGAGCGGGCCTGTACCGGCTCGCCCGAGAGGAAGCGGTCGAGCTCCTCGGCCAGGGCGCGCGCCGAGTCGTACCGGGCCGGGCGCTCCTTCTCCAGACACTTGAGCACGATGGCCTCGAGGTCCGCGGGGATGTTCGCATCCACCGCGCGCGGCGGGCGAGGCTCCACCTCGAGGACGTTCTTGAGCACCTCCAGCCCGTTGCCGCCGGGAATGGGCGGCTGGCCCGTCAACACACTGTAGAGGGTGGCGCCAAGACTGTAGACGTCCGCCCGGCGATCCAGGCTGGAGACCTCGCCGCGGGCCTGCTCGGGGGACATGTACTGGGGCGTGCCCATCACCGCGCCGGTGACGGTGGCCCCGTCGTTCCAGTCTCGCGCCAGCCCGAAGTCCATCACGTAGGGGCGCAACGTCCCGTCCTCCGCGCGCTCCACCATGATGTTGGAGGGCTTGAGGTCCCGGTGGATGAGGCCCACGCGGTGTGCCTCGTGCACGCCCTCGGCGGCCTCCCGGAGCACCAGCACCTTCTGCTCGACGGAGAAGCTCGCGGGCGAGCGCGCTCAGCGTCCGCCCCTCGATGAACTGCATGGCGATGTAGACGCGCCCCTGGACCTCCCCCACCTCGTACACCTTGCACACCCGCTCGTGGTTCACCCGCGCCTGGGCCCTGGCTTCGGACAGGAAGCGCTGGGTGAGCCCGGGCTCGTCACCCCGGACGAACTTCAAGGCCACGTGGCGGTTGAGCCGCGGATCATGCGCGAGGAAGACGCGCCCCATTCCGCCCTCGCCCAGGAAGCGCACGCACTGGTAGCGCTCCCAGCCGCTGACGGGAAAGGCCGGGACCTCGGGGGCGTCCGCGTCCCGGGCCTCGGCCACCGGGGGCGTGGCGCCCCGGACCTGCGCCATCATCGAGATGAGCGTCCCCTCGGACAGGCGGCCCCGCTCCCGGAGCAGTGCCAGAGGACTGCGTTCCAGGCGCCGGGCCTCCTCGCGCAGCGCGTCCGCCTCCTGCTCGGAGACAAGGCCCTCGGCCAGCGCCGCGCGCAGCTCGACGTCGAAATCCGGATGCATGGGGAAACGCTCCTCGGAGCGCCCATCCTACTGACGGCGGTTGCAGCCAGATAGAGCGCCCCCTGAGCCTGGCTGCCATGGAGGGCCTGCGAGGGCGGGGATGAAGACGGTTGCACGCCCTCCGCGCGTTCCAGGTCTCGAGTTCCAGAACAGACATTCACGTCCGCCCCTGTCTTCCGGCCGTTTGACCCTGCTCGCCCGGCGGGTTCATCCTGGCTGGGCATTCCGAGGCACGGGGGGTTCCCATGAGACGCGGCAAGAAGGCGCTTCTGCGTTGGATGATGGCGGCTGGCACCGCGGGCGCCCTCATGGGTGGGATGGCTTCCGCCGCGGCACCGGAGTGCATCCGGGTGTATGCCTGCGGCTGCGCTTCGGATGGCGGCTACATCTACTGCTCCGTGTATTGCTGAACCGGACGGGGTGGAAGGGTGCCCATGCCGCGTGACAGGTTCCACCCGAGATGCGCCCTGGCCGCCGTCGCCGCGGGCCTCGGGCTCCTGCTCTGGGCCACCGTGTCCTCCTCGGATTCCGCCGGAGGGGCCGCTCCTCCACCGCTCACGAGCCCCCTCGCCATCTCCGGCACCTCCACCCGGGAGCCTCCCACGGATGAAGCCGGTGCCCGCCCGGCCCCACCGCCTCCACCCACGCCACGCGCGGACACACGCTTCGCCAGCTTCACCCCGGACTCCTCCACCCCCACGGCTCCCCTGCCACTCGCCTCCGAGGAGCTTTCTTCCGACGGGCTTCCCGCCGCCGCCACGCACTGCACCTGGGACGGCGGCATCCTGAAGTGCGGAAGCTGTCAGACGAGCGGTGATTGCCCACCGGGCCAGGGATGTCTGATCAACCGGGAGACACGCCGCCTCGAGTGCATGGCCTCCGAATGCGAGGAGGACGTGCACTGCTTCCCCGGCTTCACCTGCCGCACACTCAAGACGGGAACCTCCAACGGCCCCATCCGCCGCTGCGTCCCCGTGGGCGAGCGGCGCGAGGGTGAGAGCTGCGACGCGGATTACATCTCCCGCATCGGCGCCTGCCGCGACGGGCTGCGGTGCATCCAGCAGGTGTGTACGGTGCCCTGCCAGCTCGACGCTCCCGCGAGCTGCCCCTCCGGCCATACCTGCATGGACGACGCGGACGGTCCGGGCTGCGTGCCGGATTGCGAGAAGCTCGGATGTCCCCAGGGACAGCAGTGCAAGCGCCTTCCCCGAGGCGGCAACCAGTGCCTGTCACGCGTCTCGGGAACCTGCCCGGAAACACCCTGCGCCGAGGGCGAGCGCTGCATGATGGACACCCGCCGCGGCCGCGGAACCTTCTGGTGTGCCCGCGTCTGCAATCCGATCTACCCCGACAGCTGCCCCTCCGGCGACGTCTGCGGATGGGCCGGAGGCACCCGGAGCGTGTGCTTCCGCCGGTGTGACCACCGGGACCTCGACTCCTGTGGCCCGGGCTGGATGTGCGCCACGGTCGCGGAAGATCTCTCCCTGTGGGGATGCACGCCGTCCGCGCTCGCTCCGTGAAGCATCGTGGCCCTCGGGCCCGCGTGCCTCGTTGCCTGGGCTAAGGTGCGGGCGTGCGCGTCTTCCTCCTCGCCTCACTCCTCCTGCTGCTCGCGGCCTGCTCGCGGCCTGGCCCGTCCACGGCCAAGGCCCCCGAGCCCTCCCAGCCCGAGCCCGCCCAGCCCAAGCCCGCCCAGCCCGAGCCCTCCCGGCCCGAGCCGCTCCCCTCCGGTGAGCCCCTGGGGACGGCACACCCGTTGGGGTATCTCCACTCCCCACCCGGCGCGCACTGGTTGGCCGTGAGCCAGGTCCGGGAGGACCGCAACGGCGATGGGCGGGCGGACGGCTCGCCCTACCTGCTCTTCGGTCCCGGTCCGGGCGAGCGCATCGACGCGTTCTGCGCCTCGGACCCGATCGGGCGCTACCTTGTCGTCGTCCGCGGGGACTCCACCTGGCTCATCGACTCGTACACTCGCGCCGAGACCCGCCTGGGTCCACGCCCCAACCCCCTGGACCCCGTCTTCATCGGTGGTGGCAGCCTCTTCTTCCCGCCCCCCTGCGCGCAATTCTCCGCGGACGGCCGGCGGCTTCTCTTCGTGCGCCCCAGGCCGGGAGACGGACGCCTCATGCTCGTGGTGCGTGAGGTACAGGGGGGCTCCGAGTCCATCTTGAATCCAGGCCCGGGGCTGTTGGACACCGCCCAGCTCGATCCCACCGGCCAGTGGGTCTTCTATGAGGCCGTCGAGCGGGACACGAATGGTGACGGCACCCTGAGCCGCATCAATCGCCATGACTTCGGGGGCTCCGCCGTTCCGGAGGGAGACGCGCCAGAGAGCCGGGTGCAGCGGGTCGATGGGCGTGCCCTGCGCGAGCCAGACTCGCTGCTCGTGCCCCTGGGCCAGTCCATCCTGCGCCGGGGCTCGCGTGGCGAGCTCCTCGTGGAGGATGCGTCGGGCCAGCGCACCGAGTGGGTCCCCGCGGAGTGTGGTGCGTACCTCCTTCACGTGGACCCCGTGCGCGAGCTGCTGCTCGTGGCCTGCCGGAATCGCGGAAGCCCCTCCCCCGTCGAGCTCCATGGCCGGGCGGTGCACCAGGCGCTCGGGGTGACGACGTACGCGGGCCAGTTCCTCGAGGAGCGCTTCTCCTCGTCCACCCGCCTCGTCACCATTGCTCCCGTCTCCCCCCCTGTCGTCAATCGCCTCGAGCCCGAGTTCTCCGACACCCTTCTCGACCTCGAACGGCGCACGGTGCACCCGATGCACGGGCAGGTGCTCCACACCCACGGCACCCGGGCCCTGGTGCTCGATGCGCGGCAGCAGGTCTGGCTCGTGGACGTGGAGCGCGGCGAGCGGACCGCGCTCGGCAAGGGCGGCGGAGAGTCGCTCTGGTTTCAGTCCACTCCGGGTGTCGTCCTCGTCGAAGGGCTCCTGGTCGACCTCGAGGCGGGACGATTGCTCGGAAGGCCCGCGCCGGGAGTGCTCGCGGTGGACGCGCGGGGACGCGTGCTCCGCCATGACGTGACGCCTGTCTCCGGAAGCGGCCTGGGACCCATCCGCTGGCACCTGGCCCCACCGCACAAGTAGCAGGCTGCGCGGGACGCGGGGTAACCTGAGAGGACATGCCGCCAGCCAGCAGACCCCTCGTCCTCCAGAAAACGGATTCCCGGGCTCCCCACCTTGATGGTAGGCACCCGCCCTGTTTCCGCAGGGGGCTTCATGGACACCAGTGACGCGCTGCAACTCCGCATCCGTGCGGCCACCGAGAAGGATGTGCTGCTCGGCCTGTTCTTCGACAGCTCGATGGAGAACCTCCAGCGCCAGCTCGGTCCCACCGAAGCCGAGGCCCTGCGCAAGGAGGTCTTCGGCTCCCGCAGCGTCGTGAGCTTCTTCCGCTACCCCGTGGTCGACCTCCTCAAGCTCGTCGACCTCGGCATAAAGCGCAACAAGACCAACCCGCGCGTCTACCACGACTCCATCCAGGATTTCGGCCGCGCCGCGGTGAACTACTTCTTCGACTCCCAGGCCGGCAAGATGATGTCCTTCCTGTCCGGCGACGAGCCCCACCGCCTCATGGCCAGCTCCCCCGCCGCCTACAAGGCCGTCGCCGCCTTCGGCGAGCGCTCCTATGAGCGCGTCGGCCCCCGCTCCGGCCGGCTCATCTGCCACAACGAGTTTCTCGGCCCGGCGTGGACGCAGGGGGTCGTGGAGCAGGCCCTCCTCAAGGCCGCCAAGGTGAACGCGCGCGTCCGCGTGGAGGTGAAGAACCCCTCCGGCTCCGACTTCATCGTCCACGTGGAGTGGTGAGCGCCATGGAAGCCAGCAGCACCCCGCGCATCAAGATCTGCTGCATCTCCAGCGTCGAGGAGGCCCACGCCGCCATCCGCGCCGGTGCCTCCGCCCTGGGGCTCGTCTCGTCCATGCCCAGCGGGCCCGGCGTCATCTCCGAGTCCCTCATCGCGGAGATCGCCGCCACCGTCCCGCCCCCCATCGGCACCTTCCTGCTCACGTGCCACCAGGATGTGCGCGACGTCATCGCCCAGCAGCGCCGCTGCCGCACCAACACCGTGCAGCTCTGCGACCGCCTCACCACCGGCAGCTACGCGGACCTGCGCGGCGCCATGCCCGGCGTGTCGCTCGTCCAGGTCATCCACGTCACCGGCGAGGCCTCCCTCGAGGAGGCCCTGAGCGTCGCGCCCCATGTGGATGCGCTGCTGCTCGACTCGGGCAATCAGTCCCTCGCCGTGAAGGAGCTCGGCGGCACCGGGCGCGTCCATGACTGGGCCATCAGCCGCCGCATCCGCGAGCAGGTCCGCGTCCCCGTGTTCCTCGCCGGCGGCCTCCGCCCCGAGAATGTCGGCGAGGCCATCCGCCAGGTCGGGCCCTTCGGGCTCGACCTGTGCAGCGGCGTGCGGACCGGTGGCACGTTGGATACCGGGAAGCTCGCGCGGTTCTTCACGCAGATGCACGCTTGAGACAGCGGGGGTCTCGGGGTTCAACCCGGGGCCCTGGCACCCTCACCCCGCCCCTCTCCCGGTGGGCGAGGGAATGTTGGGGAGGTTGGGACCTCGTGGACCCGAGCGCGCCCTCTTCCTCCACACCGCCGCCGTGTAGTCCACCACCGCCGCCAGCGCCGTGACTCCCACCGCGATCACCAACGGCCTCACCAGCACCGGCGCCACCAGCACCGCCAGCAGCGCTCCCAACTGCAGCGTCGTCACCACCTTGCCCAGCATCCGCGCCTGGAACTTCACCCGCCGGAAGCTCGGCACGATGCGCGCCACCACGAACCCCAGCCCCGTTGCCACGTCGCGCACCACCAGCGTGCCGAACTCCCACGGCGTCAGCTTCCCCTCCACCAGGAAGGCCGCCAACGCCACCATCACGAAGGCCCGGTCCGCCAGGGGATCGATCAGCGCTCCCCAGTACGACTCCAGGTGCCGGTGACGGGCGATCCACCCATCCAGGAAGTCCGTCAGCGCCGCCGCCAGCACCAGCCCCACCCGGACCAGCGGGTCTTCCATGAACACGAAGACCACTGCCAGGGGCAGGCGGCACAGCGACAGCGCGTTGAGCAGCACCAGGCTCGTTCGGCGGCGCATACCTTTTGAAGGTAGGAATGGCTCCCGCCCCGTGCATTCCGCGCAGCGGAGGTCTGCTCGCTCCCCCGCCCCCTCACGGCTCCGAGGGCGGCACCTCATACAGGAAGGAACCAGCCAAGCGCTCCCTGGCAGGGCCGCACATGCCCCCGCTCCACTGCGCCGCATGGGCGGTGTCAGTCCGGTGGGGTCTCCGGCGGCCCCTCGCCGGGCGGCGGGCTGTACAGGGACCTCGCTCCGGCCAGGCGCAGCACCGCCATTGCCAGGGGCAGCAGGAAGAACAGCGCCAGAAAGGACCCGTTCATGCCGGCAATCCCCAGCACGAGCACCGTGGTCAACAACCACAGCAGGCCCGGCACCGCCACCGCCCCCAGCAGGAGGTAGTGCAACCAGCGCCTGCTCACCACCGGCTCGGTGTCCGCCAGCAAGGCCGGTACGAAGGAGGTGAGGGACACCAACAGAATCCAGAACAGGGCCACGGGCATGTCCCCGGACCTGCCGTCGAACCCGAAGAGGAGCGCGGGCAGCACTTCCAGCCCTCCCGCGAGGGTGCTCAACACCACGCCCAGCCGGGGGCTCGAGCCGTCACCCGAGGAGGACGTCCCGCCGCCTCCGGCCGCACGCGCCTCGGCGAACAGCTCCGGGGGCACCTCCAGCGCGTACGGAAAGCCGAGCTCCACCAACTGCAGCACCGCCGCGTGGCCCACCTTGCGCCCACCGCTGCCCGAGTACTCGCGGACCTCCTTGTCCTCCAGAATCTCGTGCAGCAGGTCCGCCCGCTCGCGAGCGCTCTCCCCGGGCCCCAGCGGCCTCGCGAGTCCGCTCAGCAACGCCTCCACCTCGGCGCGGGCCGCGCCCGGAGTGCGCACCTCCTCCAGCAGCGAGCGCGGGGATGGCAGCTCCGCCGGGCTCACCGGCTCGGGGATGTCAGCCAGGAGCTCGCCGGTGGCTTCAGGGGCACGAACGGTGGAGCGCGAACGTTGCACGGTGGCCCTCATCATACCGGGAACCCGCCGCCCGCGCCGTTGTCCAAGGGCTCCGAGAGACGAACCCACCCATTCTGGAGGCAGTCCATGACGCGGAGCCCCTTCGCCGTCACGGGAGTCGTGTGCGCGCTGGCCGTTGGAAGCTGGACGCTCGGAGGATGCCAGCGCGCCGAGGAGGAACGGACGTACACGCCGCAGCAGTTCGAGACGCGCAAGGAGAAGCTCGCGGCGCCCTCCGGGACGCAGGAGAAGGCCATGGACCGGAAGGAGGCACCGGCCGCGCCCGTCCCCACCTCAGCGCCCCCCGCCTCCCCGTCGGCACAGCTCTTCGGCGCGGGCAGCGGGGGCACCGCCCAGGGCCTCGGAGGACTCGGTCTCAAGGGCAGCGGGGGCGGGGGCGGGGGCGGCGACACCATCGGCATCGGCTCCATCGGCACCAAGGGCCGGGGCGGAGGCGTCTCGGCCTACGGCGGAGCGGTGGGCTACGGCAGGGGCGCCGGGCCCACCCTCAACGGCAAGGCCAGCGTGCGCGTCCCCACCGCCCACTTCTCCGAGCCGGCCACCGGCAACACCGAGCAGTACCGCGACCACGGTGTGAATCCCTTCGTCACCGCCGCCGAGGACCGGCTGTCCACCTTCTCCATCGACGTGGACACCGCCTCCTATACCCTCGCGCGCCGCAAGCTCCTCGAGGGCACGCCGCCGCCCCGCGAGGCCGTGCGCGTGGAGGAGTTCCTCAACTACTTCCGCTACACCTATCCCGAGCCCCAGGGCGCCCCGCTCGCCGTGCACCTGGATGCCGCGCCCTCGCCCTTCACCCCCGGCCGCCACCTGCTGCGCGTGGGCGTCCAGGGCAAGCGCCTCAGCGTCTCCGAGCGCAAGCCCGCCCACCTCACCTTCCTCGTGGACGTCTCCGGCTCCATGCAGTCCCCCGACAAGCTGCCGCTCGCCAAACGCTCCCTGCGCATGCTCGTGGACAACCTGCGCGATGGCGACACCGTGGCGCTCGTCACCTACGCGGGCGGCGTGAGGCTCGCGCTGCCTCCCACCGGCCTGGAGCACAAGGCCCTCATCCACGCCGCCATCGAGGACCTCACCGCCGGCGGCTCCACCGCCATGTCCTCCGGCATCCAGCTCGCCTACCAGCAGGCCATGAAGCAGCTCGATGGGCGCTCCCTCTCGCGCGTCCTCATCCTCTCCGATGGCGATGCCAACGTGGGCCCCTCCTCCCATGAGGAAATCCTGAAGCTCATCCGCGGCCACGTGAAGGAGGGCATCACCGTCACCACCGTGGGCTTCGGCATGGGCAACTACAAGGACACGCTCATGGAGCAGTTCGCCGACCAGGGCAATGGCAACCACTACTACGTGGACTCGCTCCTCCAGGCGCGCCGCATCTTCCAGGAGCAGCTCGGCGGCACCCTCGAGGTCATCGCCCAGGACGTGAAGCTCCAGGTGGAGTTCGACCCCGCCCAGGTGGCGCGCTACCGGCTCGTGGGCTACGAGAACCGCGACATCGCCGACCGCGACTTCCGCGACGACAAGGTGGACGCGGGAGAGCTTGGCTCCGGCCACACCGTCACCGCCCTCTACGAGCTGGAGCTCAAGCCCGGCGCGGGCGAGGGCCTCGCCACCGTGCGCCTGCGCGCCAAGCGGCCCCGGGGCGAGACGGCCTCGGAGCGCACGTACCGCTTCCCCGCCCGCGCGCTCGCGGCCTCCTTCCCCGAGGCCTCCGGGGACCTGCGCTTCGCCACCGCCGTCATGGGCGCCGCCGAGCTGCTGCGCCGCAGCCCCCACGCCGAGCGCTGGAGCTTCGACCGGGTGCTCGGCATCGCCCGCGGGGCCACGCCCGCCGGCAACGCCGAGCGCGAGGAATTCGTCTCGCTGCTGGAGCGCGCCCGCACGCTGATGGGCAGCGTGGCCGAGGGACGTCCCACTCCGGCCCGCGAGCGCTGAGCCCGTCGGGTGCCGCACACGGCCCTGCCCCGAGGGGCGGGGACGGGCGCCGCCAGGCCCCACGGTGCCCCCACGTCCCCACTCCGAGGGCAATGTGCCTTCCCGAAGTGAGCGCGGCACCGCCCCACGGGCGCGGGGTTTCACGGATGAGCCGGGTTTGTCCGGCACCTTCCTCCTGGCATCCCCGGTGCAGCACCCAGCACGCGGAAAAGCGGGGGGGGATGCATGAAGCAAGGTGTGCGTTGGGGTGTCAGGGGTGTCGCCGGGTGGGCGGCGCTGGTGCTGCTCGCCCGGTGTGGCGGAGACACGGCGAGCGAGGCGGGCAACACGCGCTGCCAGGAGTCCTCGGGCCTGGAGCGGCGGGAGGTGGCCGTCCCGCCCGCGGCCGACTCCTATGTGGAAGAGGGACAGGAGCAGGCCGTCTTCGGCGGCGATCGCAAGCTGGTGGCGGACAACCTCTCGCGGCGCTCGGCCTTCCTGCGCTTCGACGTGTCCGGACTGCCGGGCCCCGTGCGGCAGGCCACGCTGCGCCTCTACGCGATGGATGGCAGCACGGACGGCCCGAAGCTGTACCCGGCCACCACGGACTGGAGCGAGGACGGCCTCACGTGGACGCAGCGGCCCTCGGTGACGGGCGGCCCGCTCGGCGACGTGGGCGAGGTGCCCCATGGAAGCTGGGTGGAGTACGACGTCACGTCCGTGGTGACGGGCGAGGGGCCCTACGGCTTCGCGCTCATCAACGAGTCACGCAACGGCGTGGACTTCGCCTCGAAGGAGCACGTGCGCATCAAATGGGCGCCCCGGCTCGTGCTGTCCGTGGACGCGCCCGCGTCGGCGGGTTGTGGCGCCGCGCCATGAGAGGGTTTACAGCCCGGCCCGGGTTGAAGTAGGGGGCGCGCATATGCCCATCCTCGCTCTCGTCCGTCACGGACAGTCCCTGTGGAACCATGAGAACCGCTTCACCGGCTTCGTGGACGTGCCCCTGACGGAGAAGGGCCGCGCCGAGGCCCGCCAGGCCGCCGAGTCCCTCAAGAGCCTCACGTTCGACGTGGCCTATACCTCCGCTCTCACCCGCGCCCAGGAGACGCTCGCCCTCATCCTCGAGTCGCTCGGCCAGCGCATCCCCGTCATCCGCGACGCCTCCCTCAACGAGCGCCACTACGGCGACCTCCAGGGCCTCAACAAGGAGGACGCCGCCAGGCGCTGGGGCGATGACCAGGTGAAGAAGTGGCGCCGCTCCTATGACATCCCGCCCCCCAATGGCGAGTCGCTGGAGATGACCGCGAAGCGCGTGCTGCCCTTCTACGAGCGCGCCATCAGCGGCGACCTGCGCCAGGGCAAGAACGTCCTCGTCGTCGCCCACGGCAACTCCAACCGCTCCCTGGTGATGAAGCTCGACAAGCTCACCGGCGAGCAGGTGGTGGGCCTGGAGCTCGCCACCGGCGTGCCGCTCGTCTACGAGCTGTCCGCCGAGGGCGACGTCCTCGGCAAGCGCACCCACGGGTAGGAAGAACGGGGAGCCGCGAAACCTTCTCGTCACGGCCTGTGTCCAGTGGGAGACAGAAACCCGGCTGCTCCGGCTGGACCTCTCCTGGGCTATGTAGGGTGCGGAGCGCCACGGTTCGAGGGGTGCACTCAGGGGGGGCACGCGGCGTAGGTGTCATGAGTGGACTCGAGGGGATGGGCCCAGGAGGTGATGAACCGGGGCTTCGTCCACTCGGAGAATGGCCCATGACACTTCGCCGCCGGCATTCGCATCTTCCGCTGCTCCTTCTCGCCTGGCTCGCGCTCCCAGCCCGGGCGGCTCCACCGCTCCCCACTCCCGCGTTGCTCCGCGACATCCGCCCGGAGGCGACAGAGGCGCTCGGCCATGTCGGAAGCGAGATGGGCGCCGCGGGGGGCCTCCTGTACTTCCGGCATGCACCCGCCTTCGATACCTCCTACTTCGACCTGGTCGACGACGAGCCCTGGAGGAGCGACGGAACCCCCGAGGGCACCTTCCGGCTGGCGGACATCTTCCCGGGACGTATCGGCTCCGGCCCCCAACACTTCGTCGCCCTCGGCGCCCAGATGCTCTTCGTGGCCAGGGACGACTGGGGCGAGGGACTCTGGAAGTCGGACGGCACTCCGGCTGGCACGGTCCTCGTCCGGCACGGTCCTCCCCGGCAACACCTGGACGCCTCCGGGGACTTCCCCTCGGCGGAGCTGGGCGGTGTCCTCTACTTCAGCGCGCGCCTGGACGAGACGGGCGCGGAGGCTCTGGAGGAGCGACGGAACCCCCGAGGGCACCCGGCGCGTGAAGGACCTGACCCCGGGACCCGCCGACACCCGGTATTCCATGCTGACGCCCGTGGGCAACACGCTCTTCTTCATCACAGGGGAGTGGGCGGGCCCCCACACGCTGTGGAAGAGCGACGGGACGGAAGCGGGCACCCTCAAGGTGTGGGAGGGCGCGCCAGCGGGCCCGGAGGCCGAAATCCGGCAGTTGATC
The DNA here is from genome assembly GCF_049060025.1 of Archangium gephyra. Taxonomy (GTDB): domain Bacteria; phylum Myxococcota; class Myxococcia; order Myxococcales; family Myxococcaceae; genus Archangium; species Archangium gephyra_A. Next base: position 7,779,279 of record NZ_JBMEQQ010000002.1, on the reverse strand, counting down.
GCCGTGGGCTCCACCCTCTTCATGGTGACCCGGGCCGAGGGGAAGGAACAACTCTGGCGGAGTGATGGCACGGCCGCGGGGACCCTCCAGCTCCTGGAGTCGTCCTGGACGATGAGTGAGGGCATCGCCCTGGGGGACCGGCTGCTCATCTCCGCCGAGGGCGGCCTGTGGCGCAGTGATGGCACGGCCGGAGGCACGGTGCGGCTCTCGTCGACGGTGTACAGTGTCCGGAAGCTGCGGGCTGTCGGGGGGGCGGTGCTCATCCTGTCGGACTCCGACGTCTACAGGACCGATGGCACTCCGGAGGGGACCTCGCGGGTGGCGTCCGGCACCTGTTTTCCCGATCGCCTGGCGGAGGTGAACGGGCGGCTCTTCTTCACCGGCAGGGGGAGCGGCGGCGCGCGCGAGCAGGAGCTGTGGACGAGCGATGGCACGGCTTCGGGCACCCTCCGGCTCTCGGGGCTGGGGGTTCGCTCCTTTCGCCCTCCCGAGCGCTCGCCCCTGGTTGCCCTGGGCGGTCAGCTCTTCTTCCTCCACGAGCGCCAGGACGGGGGGCTCGAGTTGTGGGGGAGCAATGGAACGCTCGAGGGGACCCGGCGGGTGTACACGCTCAGCGAGCCCGGCATGTCCCTGCGTCACCTCGGCCTGTTCTCCGTCCGGGACAGGCTCGTCTTCGATGTCCGGGCCTCCGACGAGTCGGTCACCCGGTCCCAGCTCTGGGTGAGCGATGGCACCGCCGAGGGGACCGCGCCGCTGCGGCGCCGCGCCACGCCGCTCGGCTCCGGCGCCGCGCCGATGGAGCAGGTGGGCAACACCCTGCTGTTCTCCGTGGAGGATGCGCACGGCTTCGAGCTGTGGAGGAGCGAGGGCACCGAGGCCAGCACCACACGTGCCCGCGTCATCCGGCCCACGGCGCCGACGGAGAGCGCGAGAGGCTATGCCGCCGCGCCCCATGCCCGCCTGGGGGAGCAGGCCTTCTTCTTCGCGGATGACGGGGTGCACGGCCACGAGCTGTGGAAGAGCGACGGCACCGAGGCCGGCACCGTGCTCGTCAAGGACCTCCACGCGGGCCCGGATTCGGGCCTCCATGAGCATGTCTGGCTCGCGGCGACGAACGGAGCGGTCTTCTTCGTCGTGGATGACGGGGTGCACGGCTCCGAGCTGTGGAAGAGCGACGGCACCGGGGCCGGCACCGTGCTCGTCAAGGACATCCTCCCCGGCCCGGATTCGAGCTCCGGTTTCGAGTACCAGGCCGCGATCGTGGGCGAGGCCGTCTTCTTCTTCGCGGACGACGGCACTCATGGCCTGGAGTTGTGGAAGAGCGATGGAACCGAGGCCGGCACCGTGCTCGTCAAGGACATCCACGCCGGTCCGCAGCCGGGGATGGGAGTGCCCTCCGTCACGGCCGTGGGCGGGGCGGTCTTCTTCTTCGCGGACGATGGCGTTCACGGCGTGGAGCTGTGGAAGAGTGACGGCACCGAGGCGGGCACCGTCCTCGTCGCGGACCTCACGCCCGGAGCACCCGGCTCGATGGTCGAGTACCTGCCCGCCGCGGCGAATGGCGCCCTCTACTTCACGACGCGGGACGACACCGGCGGCTCCGTGGTGTGGAAGAGCGATGGGACCGGAGCCGGTACCCGCGCCCTGCGGACCCTCCAGGCCGGCGCCCCCGGGGATGGCCTCCCCAACGCCTTCTCCTTCACGGCCCTGGGCAACCAGGTGTTCTTCCTGGGCCATGAGGCCGGGCACGGCTACGAGCTGTGGAAGACGGACGGCACCCCCGAGGGCACGGTGCGCGTCGGAGAGCTACGCCCCGGGCCCGCCAGCGGGGTGCCCTCCACCGTGGGGCCCGGCCAGCTGCTCGCGCTGGAGGACGTGGGCCTGCTGCTCTTCTTCGGGACGGATGGGGTGCACGGACTCGAGCCGTGGGTGACCGATGGCACGGCCGAGGGCACCTCGCTCCTCGGCGACCTGGCTCCCGGCCCGGACTCCTCCGTGTTCGGCTTCCCGCGGCGCTTCGGGGATCGCGTCGTCTTCCTGGCCGATGACGGGGTGCACGGTCTCGAGCCCTGGAGCTTCGTGGTCCCGGATGTCCTCGCGCCCACGCTCACCTGCCCGCAGGCGCTCCAGGCGCAGGCCACGGGGGACTCGGGCATCGAGGTGACGTACCCGCCCGCCCAGGCCAGCGACAACCGGGGCGAGGTCTCGCTCACCTATAGCCAGGCCTCCGGCACCCGCTTCCCCGTGGGCACCACGGCCGTTTCCGTCACCGCCACGGATGCGGCCGGCAACAGCACGCAGTGCGCTTTCGAGGTGCAGGTACAGCCACCTGCCGTGCAGCCGCCCCCGGAGGCAGCGGAAGGTTGTGCCTGCCGGACGGCGGGCTCGCCCGGGACGCTGGCCTTCTGGGGCCTGGTGATGGTGCTGGCCCGGCTGGGAGGGCGCCGCCGCATCCTCCGCTGAGCGTCTACACCGAGGGGTCCACGGCCTGGCCCCCAGGACGCTGAGAGGGCTTTGCCACCGTAGAAAAAAAACGGGGAGGAGCCGCCCCCAAGCAGCTCCTCCCCGCGACTTCCCCAGTACAGCCCCAGGCACTACCCCCGAAGAGTCCCCACCCTTCAGCCTTCAGTACCGCTCCCCCCAACACCCCCCCAACCCCTACCCGCCGCCCTCGACCGACCCGCCCGTCCTGCCCCACCCGCCCGTCCTACCCGCCCCACCCGTCCTACCCACCCACCTTACGCAGAGGAGATAGAGCATCTCGCGTGCCAGCGGGGTTTCGGGGATTCGGGCCTGTGATTTCAGGGGGTTGGCGCGACCTGCCCTCGGGGGCGAGACCGGAATCGGTAGGAAGTACAGCGGTAGGAGTTACCGGGACGGGGGTGCAACCCGGGGAACCCGATACCCTCACCCCGTCCCTCTCCCGGAGGGCGAGGGGGTGGGGCGGAGTGGGGGCCGCTTCACCACAGCAGGGCGAGCAGTCCGGCCAGGCCCACGAAGAGGAAGTAGAGCGACTCGCCCGCGATGAGCCCGCCGCCCACCAGGGAGGTGGTGCTCATGTCCTCGGGCAACGCCTCGCCCTCGCCCGGTGAGCCCGCCGCGTGCGGCGCCGCCTTCTTCGTCAGCGTGTTCCACAGCGAGGACACGATGCCGCCCGCGCCGAACCAGAGCGCCGCCGGCAGGTTCACGAAGCCACCGAAGGACGAGGCATACGGGCTCGACAGCAGCACCGCGTCCATCGTCCAGCCCACCGCGTAGCCCGCCCGCGAGCCCTTCAGGAAGGCCTGGTAGCGCGCGTGGCGCTTGAGCAGCTTGCGCGCCACCTCGATGATGAAGCCCAGCACCAGGCCGAACAGCAGCGCCCTCACCGTGTGCTCCGACAGCGAGCCCAGGCTGCGGATGGCGCCCACGAGCTTGTACGTCATCGCCGAGCTCCACTGCCCCACCGGCATGTCCGGGTTGTCGAGCTGGTTGATGGCCAGCAGCGGGTAGGCGCTCATGAAGACGCGCGCCAGCCCCACGCACAGCACCGCGCCCATCACGATGCCAATCACCTGGTAGCGGAACTGGATGGTGCGGTCCGTGCCCAGGCGCCAGCCCGTGGAGCGGTCCTGCTGCATGTCGACGCCCACCGAGGTGGAGATGAGCAGGATGCTCGCGGCCATCACCCCCACCACCGGGTTCTTCAGCCCCAGCAGCGACATCAACAGCACCGAGATGACGAAGGCACTCGAGATGGGATTCTGGTCCGTGATGCCATAGGCGATGCCGTTGATGAGCACGAAGAGCAGCGACAGCCCGAGGCCGAAGAGGATGAAGCCCAGGGGCTGCTCCAGCATCCGCGTGGCCACCACCACCACCGCCACGCCCCAGAAGCCCACCCAGCCGAACAGCTTCGGCAGGCTCACCTGCTTCCACGCGGGCACCTCATCGGCCGCCACCTTCGAGCGGTTGCGCACCCGGTCCACCGCCTGCACCGCCAGCAACGACAGGTCCACCGCCGCCGCGCCGCAGATCATCGCCAGCCCGATGAGGAAGCCAATCTTGCGGAACGGCTCGTTCTCCCCCAGCCAGCCGATGCTCCGCAGGTACGGCGTGAACGCATAGCCGATGAGCCCGCCCATCACGGCCGGCACGGTGATGCGGCTGCCCACCACCATGCCCGCGCCAATGGTGGACGCGCTCAGGCCCGAGGCGCCCAGCCACGCCACACGCTCGGTGAGCGCCGCCACCCCCGCGCCCAGGCCCGTGCCACCGCCCAGCTTGGCGATGGAGACCTTCAACAGCCGCTTGTCGGTGAGCGCCCGGAGGATGTTGGCCACCGCGTAGCCCGAGGGGTAGTCGAGCTGCAGCCGATCCACCAGCAGCGGCGTGTACAGCATGCCCACGCCCACGCCGAACATGCCCACGCAGCCGACGAAGAGCATCAGTTGCCACGCCGGAGGCTGCGGCATGCCCAGCCACACCATCGCCTGGATGAGCACGGACATGGCGCACATCGAGGCCACCGAGGCGGCCATCGTCTGCATGTAGTTGGCGCCGTGCTTGCCCTCGGGGCCGTAGCCGTAGGTGACGGCGCTGCCGAGGATGCCCGCCAGCACCTGCCCGCCCACGAAGAAGCCCAGGCTGAAGTTCATGTACGAGGCGGCGATGCCTCCCAGCGGCCCGAGGATGAAGATGGCCACCGCGCTCAGCAGCAGGTGGAACTTCCACGAGCCCGGCGTGGGCAGCCAGTCGAAGCGCGGGGCACCGCTCTCGGGAGAACCCTCCGGGTGGGGCGAGCCCGAAGGCAGCGAAGACGACGAATGCGAGGAGAGGGGCTGAGCCATGGATGCCGTAGGGTACCGGCCCCCGAGGGCCCCTCCAACCCCGGCCCTTCCGAGGAGAGAGACACATGAAGACCGAGACCCGCCGCAACCTTCTGCTCGCACTCGTATTCCTGGCTGGCTGCGCCGTCTCGCGCGTGCAGTGGGTTCCTCCCGCGCTCGCGCAGACGGACACGGGCATCCCGCGCTGGGACTACTACTGCACATGGGTTGAAGGCGGGCCGGGCCAATCCACGCCGGAAGTCACCACCGCGCAGCTCAAGGCCGCGGGCCTGCAGGGCTGGGAGCTCGCCCATGCCGAGGGGATGCTCCACTGCTTCAAGCGCCCCCTGCGCTGAGCACCTGCATGGCCCAGCCCGCGGCCGACGAGGCCGCGCCTTCCACCTGAAGCGCCAGCCCGCCCGCCTGCCCTCCCCTCGCCCGGGCGCTCCTGCCCCCCGGTCCCTGGGGGTGTCGCGCTGCCTAACTTGGAGCGGGAAGGGAGCTCGACAGGAGGGGGCACGGAATGAAGTGGCAAGGGGGCCGTCGCAGCTCGAACATCGAGGATCGGCGTGGCATGGGCGTGGGGCGCCCGCTGGTAGCTGGAGGCGGCGCGGTGGGCCTCGTCGTCGCGCTCCTGGTGATGCTCTTCGGAGGTGACCCCTCCGTCGTCCTGTCCGGAGACCCCCAGGGCCCCTCGAGCGGCGTGGGCACCGGCGGCTCGGGCCAGCCCGTGGACCCCGCCCAGGCCCAGCTCACGGACTTCGTCTCCGTCATCCTCGCCGACACCGAGGACACCTGGCCCCGGCTGCTCGAGCCCCTCGGCGTGCGCTACGCCGAGCCCCGCCTCGTCCTCTTCTCCGATGCCGTGCAGTCCGCCTGCGGCGTCCAGGAGAGCGCCGTCGGGCCCTTCTACTGCCCCCTGGATCAGCGCGTGTACCTGGACCTCGGCTTCTTCCGCGAGCTCGACCGCCGCTTCGGCGCTCCCGGTGACTTCGCCCAGGCGTATGTCGTCGCCCATGAAGTGGGGCACCACGTGCAGAACCTGCTCGGCATCTCCGAGCGCGTTCATTCCATGCGCGGCCGCATGTCGCGCGCCCAGGGCAATGCCCTCTCCGTCCGCCAGGAGCTGCAGGCCGATTGCTTCGCCGGCATCTGGGCCCACCACGCCCAGCGTCAGCGCCAGGTCCTCGAGCAGGGCGATGTCGAGGAGGGACTGAGGGCCGCCACGGCCATCGGCGACGACACGCTCCAGCGGCGCGCCGGCGGCCATGTCGTCCCCGAGTCCTTTACCCACGGTTCGTCCGCTCAGCGCGTCGAGTGGTTCCGCAGGGGGCTCGAGCAGGGCACCATCGAGGCGTGTGACACCTTCCGCGGCACGGAGTGAGCACGGGCTCTGTCCGCGGCGCTCAGATGCGTGTGAAGGACCAGCTCACGGCCTTGCCCTCCGCGTAGGGCATGACGCCGTGGAAGGCCCTCGGGTCCGCGTCGAACACCAGCGGCAGGAAGTGCCGGTCCCCGTCCCACAGCGGCAGGCTCATGATGTCCTTCACCGGCACCCACGAGAGCGTCCCCTCCACGTTGCGCTCGTGCGGCGTTCCCTCGAACCGGTCGATGCGGAACACGAAGCCCAGCCAGTCCTCGCCCTTCGGACCGAAGCCCGGCCAGTTGATGGTGCCTCGCAGCGTCAGCTCCGTGCACTCGATGCCCGCTTCCTCGCGGATTTCGCGGCGCATGCACGAGACCACGTCCTCTCCCGGCTCCATCTTCCCGCCGAGCCCGTTGTACTTGCCGAGGTGCGCATCGTTCTGCCGCGCGTTGCGGTGGATGAGCAGCACCTTCGTCCCGTCCGGAGACATGACGTAGCCAAGCGTGCCGATGATGGGCGTATAGGGCATGGACGCGCTCTTACCGCTCACGCGCCGCGCCGCAAGAAGTCGGCCAGGACAGCACCCCGTGGCATCCTGTTTGCTGCTGCTCACCGCATGCGTCCCCTGGGCCACACCCGGTTCCTCCGCCTCGCGCGGTGGGCCCTCGCGCTCCTGCTCCTCCCGCCCCTGCTGCTGCTCGGGAGCCTCGAGGCCCTGTACCGCTGCGGCCTGTCCCGTGTGGGCGAGCTGCCACGGACTCCCCGGCCCCGGACGGACTTCGCCTCCCAGGTGCTCTGGGCCTCCGTGGCGCCATGGCCTCCCCAGGTCCAGCCACTCTGGCCCTGGTCGCTCGTGGGCCAACGGCCGGGCGCCGATGTCTCCTGGCTCGTGGCGCGCCCGTGGCTCGCCTCACGGCCACCGCATGAGCGCACGCCCATGCTGAACTGGCATTTTCATGGGCTCGCCCTCTCCGTCTGGGTTTCGCGCCACTGGACGGCCGAGGAGGTGATGGCCGGCTACGCGGAGAACGCCTCCTTTGGCGGAGGGCTCATCGGCATCGACGCCGCGGCACGGTGGTACTTCGGCGAGGAGCCCGCTCGGCTCGCGCTCCACGAGGCCGCGCTCCTCGCCGCACTGGCCCAGGCCCCGGCACGCAATGACCCGCTCTGCCGGCCCGAGGCCGCGCTCGCGCGCAGGGATGTCGTGCTCTCGCGTCTCCAGGCCCTGGGGTGGATCTCCGAGGCCCAGCGTGAAGAGGCCCGGCGCCAGCCGCTCCTTCCTCCCTCGAGCGCCGCCGTGCGGTCCTCCGGATGTGAGTGAGGGGCCTCCCGGTGGGGAACCCGGGAGGCGTGGCACCCTCACCCGTTCCCTCTCCCGGAGGGCGAGGGGACAGTGGGCACGGTGGGGCCCTGGGCCCGGTTCAGGGGGCTCCGGGGACTCCGGGGGCGGGCCCCTGATTCTTGCGCGCCAGGTAGTCGCGCGTCTCGGAGGCGATGACGCCGCTGAGCAACAGCAGCCCCACGAGGTTCGGCAGCGCCATCAGCCCGTTCATCACGTCCGAGAGCGTCCAGACGAAGTCCAGGCTGTAGATCGCTCCGAAGAACGAGGCCACCACGAAGAGCACGCGGTACGGCCCCACCGCGCGCACCCCGAGGATGTACTCGACGCTCTTCTCGCCGTAGTAGCTCCAGCCAAGGATGGTCGAGAAGGCGAACATCGCCAGGCTGATGGCGACGATCCACCCGCCCCAGTTGCCCGGCAGCCCGTCCCGGAAGGCCATCTGCGTCAGCGCCGCTCCATTGGCTCCCGACGTCCACACCCCCGTCGAGAGGATGGCCACGGCCGTGAAGGAACAGACGACCAGCGTATCGATGAACGTCTGCGTCATCGACACGAGCGCCTGGACTGCGGGCTCGCGCGTCTGGGCCGCCGCCGCCGCGATACCCGCCGAGCCGAGTCCCGACTCGTTGGAGAAGATGCCCCGGGCCACGCCATAGCGGATTCCCGCCGCGAGCGTCGCTCCCGTGAAACCGCCCACCGCGGCCGTTCCGCTGAAGGCCTCGGAGAAGATGAGGCCGATGGCCGCGGGCACCTGCTCCAGGTGCAGCGCGATGACCACGCCCGAGCCCAGCATGTACGCGCCAATCATCACCGGCACGAAGAGCGCGGTGAAACGGCCGATGGACTTGATGCCTCCCAGGATGACGGCGCCCGCCAGCACCGCGATGACCAGGCCACTCACCCACAGGGGAATGCCGAACGAGGTGTTCAGCGCGGACGCCACCGAGTTGGACTGCACCATGTTGCCGATGCCGAACGCGGCGATGGACGCGAAGAAGGCGAAGAGCCAGCCGAGCACCCGCCCCAGCCGGGACGGAATCCCCCGGCTGAGGTAGTACATGGGGCCGCCGGCCTGCTCGCCCCGCGCATCCGTGATGCGGTAGCGCACCGAGAGCAGCGCCTCGGCGTACTTCGTCGCCATGCCGACGAGGCCCGTCATCCACATCCAGAAGACCGCCCCCGGCCCGCCGAGCGCGATGGCGGTGGCCACCCCGACGATGTTGCCCGTGCCCACCGTCGCCGCCAGCGCCGTCATCAGCGCCTGGAAGTGCGAGATGTCTCCCTCGGCCCCCTGCTCGCGGCGCACCACGAAGGCCAGCCACAGCGAGTGGCCCAGCTCGCGGAACTGCACGCCGCGCAGCCGGATGGTGAGAAAGAGCCCCGTGGCGAGCAGCAACGGGATGAGGAGGTACGGCCCCCAGATGAAGTCCGAAGCCGCTTTGAAGAATGCGAGGACCTGCTCCGACACGATGCCTCCGGTGCGATGGCGGCCGAGGATGGCACGGGCCGCCGCCGGAGCAACCCTTCTTCAGTCCCGGTAGCCCCGGGCCTGCAGGTTGAACAGGTGCGCGTAGCGCCCGTTGCGCGCCATCAGCTCCGCGTGGCTCCCCAGCTCCTCCACCTCGCCGTTGTGCAGCACGGCGATCCGGTCCGCCATGCGCACCGTGGAGAACCGGTGCGAGATGACGAGGGCGATCCGGTCCGCCGCCAGCTCCTGGAAGCGCTCGAACAGCGCATGCTCCGACTCCGCGTCGATGCTCGCCGTCGGCTCGTCCAGGATGAGCACCTCCGCGTCCTCCCGCATGAACGCCCGGGCCACGCCCAGCTTCTGCCACTGTCCTCCGCTCAGCTCCTGCCCCTTCTCGAACCAGCCGCCCAGCATCGTGTCGTACTGGTTGGGCAGAGCTGAAATCACCGTGCTCGCCCCGCCCTGCTCCGCCGCCCGGACGATCCGGTTGCGGTCCTCCAGCGCCGGCACGTGCCCCAGCCCGATGTTCTCCGCCACGCTGAACTGGTAGCGCACGAAGTCCTGGAACACCGCGCCGAACCTCGAGCGCAGATCCTCCGGGTCCATGTCCTTCAGGTTCACCCCGCCGTACAGAATCTCCCCCTCCGTGGGCTCGTAGAGGCGCAGCAGCAGCTTCACCAGCGTGCTCTTCCCCGCCCCGTTCTCCCCCACCAGCGCCAGCTTCTCCCCCGGCTCCAGCTTCAACGACAGGTTGCGCAGCGCCCAGTCCTTCTTCCCCGGGTAGCGGAATGACACGTTGCGCAGCTCGATGGCGTTGCCCCGGCCCCTCGGCGCCGTGCGCGCCGGCAGCACCCGCGGCGTCTCCTGGCCCGTCGGTATCTCCAGGTACGCGAAGAGGTTGCTCATGAAGAGCGCGCCCTCGTACATGCTCCCCACGCTCGAGAGAATCCCCTGGAACGCCGCCTGCCCCTGCCGGAAGACGCCCAGGTACAACACCATGTCGCCCACGGAGATGGTGCCCTGCGCCGCCCGGTTCGCCACGAACGCGTAGCACCCGTAGAACGCCGCCAGCGACAGCAGCCCCAGCCCCAGCCCCCACCCCAACCGCTTCAGCGCCAACGCCCGGTCCTCCTGGAAGAACTTCTGGAACAGCGTCCGGTAGCGCCCCAGCACCAGCGGGCCCAGCGCGAACACCTTCACCTCCTTCACGTGGTTGTCCCGCGTGAGGATCCACTCCAGGTAGTTCAGCTTGCGGCCCTCGGGCGCCCGCCACGAGTACAGCCGGAAGCCCTCGGCCGCCAGCCGCGCCTCCGCGATGAACGCCGGGATGCTCGCCGCCACCAGCACCACCACGCTCCACGGCGACAGCGCCACCAGCAGCACCGCGTACGTCGACAGCGTCACCATGTTGCGCACGATGGAGAACGCATCCATCACCAGCGCCAGCGGCCGGCTGTTGGCCTCGCGCCGCGCGTTCTGCATCTTGTCGTACGTGTCCGAGTCCTCGAAGTGCCGCAGCTCCAACTGCAGCGCCTTCTGGAGAATCCGCTCGTTGAGCAGGTTGCCCAGGCTGGCGCGCAGCAACTCCCGCGTCAGCGCCAGCGCCCGGTCCAGCGTCACCGAGCCCACCATCAGCCCGAACTCCAGCACCACCAGCCGCAGCACCCGCTCGCGCGCAGCCTCGCCCCCGCCCGACGCCGCCGCCACCACCCCGTCCACGATGAGCTTGCCCACCCAGGCGATGGCCGCCGGGACCAGCGCCGCCACCAGCGTCAGCACCCCGAGCACCACCGCGCCCCGGGGACTCGCCGCCCAGAAGAGCCGGAAGGTGCCCGGGAGCTGCCGGAAGAGGGTGCCCATGCCCTTCAGCCGGGCCTTGAGGGATTGAGGGGGACGCGGGGTGGAAAGCGGTGGAGACACGCCCTCTCTCTAACCCGGTACTCCCACGTGTGCCGCATTCCCGCGCCCGAAGGTCCGCCAGCGCACCGCGGCACCCGCTCCGTGTTCCCTTCGAAGATTCCGCCCGCCAGGATGCTCTCCGGCCAGCCTCCCCGGGGTTATGATGGCCGCATCCTTCTCCTGGAGAGCCCCTTGAAGCGCTTCGTCATCGTCTTCGACAACGAGCCGGCCGAACCCTCGCCCTGGATGGCTCGCGCCTGCACCACGTCCCAGCTCACCTTCGTGGACAACGAGGCCATCACCGACGTGGTCTCCGACAACAAGGAGGCCCAGAAGCTGCTCCTCCAGGGCGGCCTCCCGCCGGGTGAGAACCCCCGGCTCGCGCCCTACTACAAGGAAGCGCTCGAGAAGCTCGCCGCCGGCAAGCAGCGCGTGGGCCTCTACAGCGTGAGCTGGCTGCTCTACCTCGGCCAGGCCGACGGGTGCGTGCTCGACTTCGCGGGCCTCGAGGAGCAGCGCAAGAAGGGGCTGGCCTCCGGCGTCGCCCAGAAGACCGCCGACGAGTACGTGGCCAAATACTCCGCCCACCTGCAGGAGCGGGCGCGCAAGGTACTGCCCCCCGAGCGCATCCTCATCGTGCCCGCGGGCGAGAGCGACGCGAAGAAGGCCGAGCTCGCCGCCGCGTTCATCAAGAAGCTCGGGTAGGTGGTTCCGAGGGGGAAGGGCAGGCCCTTCCCCCAACGCTCTCACGGGTTCGAAGCTCAGGCGCCACGTGTCTTGAGCCGCTTCAGCTCGGTTCGCAGCTTCGCCAGACGTTGCTCCGCCGCCTCCCGGCGCCGCACCTCTTCGTCCACGCGCCGCCGCAACTGCTTCGCTTCCTTCTTCAGCCAGGCAATGCGCTCGTCGGACTCCAGCAGGGGCGTACGCCCCGCCCAGAAGCGCAGCCGCCCCTCCTCGATCTGCAAGTCCAACCCCAACTGCTCCGAGCGGTAGCGCCCCCGTATCAGGGGAATGGCCACGTACTTCCTCGCCTCGGACTCCGGCAGCCGGTACGCCACCAGCCGCTCCTTCTTCCGATCGTAGATGAAGTACTCGGGAATGCCGAGCCGGGCGTAGCGCCGCACGTTGTACTCGGCGTCCTTCTTGCGGTCGCCGCCCACGTGCACCTCCATCACCCAGTCGAGTCCCTTGCCCTCGGCACTCACCACCCACTTCTCCCGCTCGTGCCGCTCCACGTCCCGTACCGCCAGCAGGTCCGGTGCGAAGCGCCGCTCGCCCGGGTGGTACACGGGCAGTTCCGCCCCCAGGTACAGCTTGTGCCGCCGGTGGCGGCCGAAGTGACCCCTCAGCACATCCAGCGCGCCCAGCTTCGCCAGGAAGTGCCGGTCGCCTTCTGGCAGCGCCATCTCTTCCCATGTCACCTCACCGGGCAGTGAGGCCACCACCTGCGCCCGCTCCTCCACGCTCATCGCCTCCCACTCCTGCTGGGAGGGTGCTTGGGGGATGGCATCCGCGTTGCCCCGCCGGTCGCGCTCCATATGCTGAAGCGTGAGGCGGGTGACTTCCAAGGTCAACCTGTTGCCACCATCCCCGTCACCCTCGCGACGAGGCACAGCAAGTCGCGGACCTGGTGCACATCGAGGAGGCTGGCCCGCAGCGGACGTCCGCTCCACGGGATGCCGCCTCTGGAGCGAGACCGGAGTGGGGGCGATGAGACAGGCGCTGAAAACGGAGAAGCCGCCAGGGCCCAGGCAACTCCTGGACCTGGCGGCTTCCTTGTGCGGCAACGCAGGGGTTACCGGCCCGCGATCTTCCAGCCCAGCTCGAGCCACGCCATCGGCGCCGCGTAGTCCAGCCGGTAGTGGCTGCGCCACTCGTAGGAGCCGCCCAGCGACACGCGCACCTTGGACAGGTCCAGTGCCACGCCGAGTCCCGCCCGGCCTCCGGCCGCCATGGGGTTGGGGCCGTACATCAGCGGGCCGCCCGACGCGAACACCTGCAGCCCGAAGCTCCCCGGCGACGCAATCACCGGATAGGCCAGCCGCACGTCCGCCAGCAACAGGCCAATGCCCGAGGAGAACCTCGGCGAGGCCAGCGCCGTGAGGCCCAGTCCCGCCCTCAGCCCGCCTGGCAACTGCACCGAGCCGTGCACGTTCACACCCGCCAGCGGCAGCGGTCCACTGCTTCCCACGTCCGCCTCACCATGCAGGCCGGCGTGCAGCTCGAACGAGTCCATCAGCGAGAGCGCCGGGGCCGCCTCGACGACGGGCGGCGGCGGCTCGGCGGGCGGCGGCGCGGCTTCCGCCACCACCGGCGTCTCCGCGACAGGAGCCTCGGCCTGCTCGGGCTGGGGCTTGACGCGATCCGGGCACTCCACCCGCATCTTCTCGAAGAGCCCGTCCAGCTCCGCCGAGGGCTTCTCCAGCGGCAGGCTCGCCAGCTCCTCCTGCTTGAATGCACGGCAGAAGGCGTCCTCCGCCTGCGTCGTCTGCGCGAGCGCCTGGTACAGCACGCCCTCCATCAGCGACACCCAGAGCTGCTCCTCCGTCTTCAGATCCTGTGTACACCCGGGCTCGGCGAGCTCGGCGAGCGCGGCCTCGTACTTCAGCGTGGAGGAGAGCCGCGCCACCTTGCGGATGCAGGTGTTCTTCGTCTTCTCCGGGAGGATGACCTTCACGCGAGGCGCGGCCTCAGCCTGCACCGCGAGGAGCGTCATCAGGGGCAGAACCGCCAGCTTCAGACTCTTCATGAGTGTTGTGCTCGTAGCAATGCGCTCCCCCCTTCACGCGAGGAGCCCACGCGCACCTTACACCCAGCCGCCTCTCCCTCCTCATGGAGGGCTGCTTCCTGGATGGTTTCAGCTCCAAGTATCCGGGGAGGAGCGCGTCACGCGGGCAGACCCTCACCCCTACCCCTCTCCCAGGGGGCAGGGCGAGCGCATCTAAAGCGCGAGTCAAATCAGCAGGTTGACGGTGGGCCCACCGCGGGAGTCAGACGACTTCCGTAGGGTGGGCCCACTTATGGAGTCACAGGGGCGGGGCGGGCGGGGTGGGCAGGTTGTCGTTCAACTCATTCTCGAGCACTTCGGAGAGCTGAAGGACCCGCGAGTGGCGCGCACCAGGCGCCACTCGCTGAGCAACATCCTTGTGATGGCGCTGTGCGCGGTGATTGCAGGGGCCGATGGGTGGGAGGGGCTGGCGGAATTCGCCAAGGCGAGAGCGCAGTGGTTGGCCAGCGTGCTGGACATGCCCAATGGGGTGCCGTGTGCGGACACGTTCCGCCGGGTGTTGAGCGCGCTGCGGCCCGAGGCCTTCGAGGCGTGCATGCGCCGCTGGGTGCAGGCGCTGGCCAGGGAGGTGAGTGGCGAGGTGGTGGCGGTGGATGGCAAGAGCGTGCGAGGGGCACTGAGCAAGGCGCTGGCGGGCTCTCCCCTGCATCTGGTGCACGTGTGGGCCACGGAGCAGCGGCTACTGTTGGCACAGAAGGCCGTGGCGGGAGCGCCCGGCGAGGTGGGCGCCATCCCCGAGTTGCTCGAGCAGCTGCAACTGCGAGGGGCGGTGGTGACGGTGGACGCCAACGGGTGCACGGCCAAGGTAGCCCAGGCCGTAGTGAAGGCGGGAGCCGAGTACGTGCTGCACCTCAAGGGCAACCGCGGGCCGTTGTACGCTCACGTCAAGGACGTGTTTGCCCAGGTGCAGGCCAACCCCGAGGAGACCCACCCGGGCGTGGACACCCACAGCCGCAGCGTGAGCAAGGGACATGGCCGGCGCGAGGTGCGTACGGCATGGGCCCTGGCGCTGCGGCCAGAGGACCTACCAGCCAGCGCACGCAAGTGGCCCCGGCTGCGCACGGCGGTGCTGCTGCGGCGCGAGCGCACACTCAAGGGCAAGACGACCCAGGAGTGGCACTACTACCTCAGCAGCCTGCCGCCCCAGGCTCGCAAGCTCACACGCCTCATCCGCAGCCACTGGGGCGTGGAAAATGGGCTGCACTGGTGCCTGGACGTGTGCATGGGGGAGGACTCGCGCACCATCCGCCACTTCAACGGCGCGCAGAACTTCGCCGTGCTCAGCCGCATTGCCCTCACCTTGCTGCGGCGTGAGCCCACGCACAAGGCGGGTGTCCCGACCCGGCGCAAACGGGCCGGGTGGGACGGCGACTACCTGCTGCGTGTCCTGCTGGCTGGTTTTCCCGAGAATTAGATGCGCTCGCCCTGCCCAGGGGGAGAGGGGAGTGACGCGGGTTCAACCCGGGGACCGTGGCACCCTCACCCCGTCCCTCTCCCGGAGGGAGAGGGGTTGTTGGGCGAGGGTTTGATTGAAGAAGCGGGGAGGCTCAGGCTCCGACGAGGCTCTGCTGGAACTGGCTCAGGTCGCCGATCAGGTCCGACGCTCCCTTGATGACCTTCGCCGTGCCCAGCACGATCTGCAGCGGGCCCGTGATGCTGTTCAGACCCGGAATCGCTCCGGCCACGTCCAGGCCGAGCTGACCGGCCGCCAGGGCGATGTCCAGCCCGTCCTTCGGGTCCTTCTGCAGCTCGTCCCACAGGTCCTTCGCGCTGCCGATCGCGCTGCCCGCGCTGATGACGTTGCCCAGGAACGGCACCGACTTGAGGCCCGCCTTCGCCGCGAACTTCGCCGACTCCTTGGCGATCTTCTCCTTGAGCTCGTCCGGCAGCGCGTCCACGAACCGCCCGAACAGCCGGGTCATGTTCTCGATGCCCTGCTCGCCGAACGGCAGCTCCTGGCCCGCCACCTCGAAGTGGTCGCCCTGCGTCAGCAGCGCCCCACCCGCCTCGGCGATCTCCTTCAGCGCCCCGCCGATGTCACCGGTGGACAGCTTCTCCGCGGCCTCGAACAGGTTCGTCACCGCGCCCGAGTCCACCATTGCCTCGTTCAGCTCGCGGTCCGCGAACAGCTCGCCGAGGCTGCCCGGGATGTGCGACAGCGAGTTGAGGAACGCCTTGGCCGCGTCGGGAGCCGTCTCGGCGATCTTCTTGCCCGTGGTGGCCAGGCCCCTCACGAAGCCGCTGATGTCCCCGTTCTTGAGCGCGTCGAACGCGGTCCCCAGCGCACCGCCCACCTCGTCGTTGCCCAGCAGGCTCGCCGCCGCGACGATGGTGTCCTTGGCCCAGTCCGGCGCGCCCAGCTTCTCGGCCAGCTTGCCCGCCATGCGCCCGCGCAGCTCCGGCGGCACCTGCTCCAGCGCCTCACCCAGCGACTTCAGCGCCTCGCCCGGCTTGCCCTCGGCGATCTGCTTGCCCGCCTCCATCACGTCGAACACCGCGCCGCCCAGCGCCGCGATGTCCTCGCCCGTCTCGATGCCGAAGGGCTTGAGCTTGTCCATCAACTGCGTGTTCTTCGCGAGCGCGTTGCCCGCCGCGGCCGCCAGGTCCGGGTTGGTGAGCAGGTCCTTGGTGCCCTGCACCAGGTCCCCGTTCATCATCTTCTCGAACGCCGCGTGCACGTCCGGGTTCGCCACGAGCTGGTGGACGAAGTCCTTGTCCGTCAGCATCGACTTCACCACCCCACCGAAGCCGTCGTCCGGGAGCTTCCCGGCCGTGGTGGTGATGGCCTTCTCGATGATGGCCGGCGGCATCTTGCCCGCCGCGGACTGCAGGCTCGAGAGCGCCTGCTGGAAGTCGCCCTGGCCCAGCGCCTGGCCCGCCTTGAGCAGGTCCGGCAGCGCACGGCCCGCCTGGATGAGCTCGGACGGCGTAATCCCCAGGTCGGTGATGTTCTTGCGCAGGCCCTCGGGCAGCTTGTTGATCAGCTTCTCGCCGATCTTGTTGAGCAGCTCCGGAGCGGCCTCGGCCGCCTCGCCCAGCGCGGTGATGCCCTCGTCGATCTTCCCCTCGGAGAAGGCCTTCACCGAGTCGAACAGGTGCGGCGCCGCCTTGCCGGCCTGCAGCAGATCCTGCTGCGTCAGGCCCGCCTTGGTCAGCATCTCCTGGACCTTGGGGTCGTTGCTGAGCGCCGTGAGCGCCGTGTCGCGCGCCGCGTCGTTGCCCAGCAGCCCGCGCAGGCCCTCCAGGCGCGTCGACTCGTTGAAGAGCTTGCCCACCTGGCTGTGCAGGTCGCGGTTGGTGACGAGCTCCTTGAGGAACTTCTCGTCCGTCAGCAGCGTCTTCACCGGGCCCATCTCGGCCGGGAGCTGCTGCGCCAGGCCCTTCATGGCCTGCGTGGTGAGGTCCGGGGCGGCGATGGCCGCTTCCTTCAGCGCGTTGAAGGCCTTGCCCCACTCCTGCTTGGAGGCCGCGTCCGCCGCCTCGAACAGGTGCGGCAGCGCCGGGCCCGCCGTGCGGATCTGCTCCGGCGTGATGCCCAGCTTGGCGAACTGGTCCTTCACCGTCTGCGGCAGCGCGCTGACCAGCTTGTTGCCAATCTTCGCGGCCAGACCGGGCGCGGCTTCCACGGCCTTCTGGAGATCCTCCAGACCGGCCTTCACGTCGCCCTTCTGGATCTTGTCGAAGGCGTCGAAGAGCTTCGGCGCGGCGGCGCCGGCCTCCACGAGGTCCTTCGGCTCCAGGCCGATCTTCGCCAGGTGCTCCTTGACCTTCGGGTCGTTGCCCAGCGCGGTGAGCGCCGTGTCACGAACCTTGTCGTTGTTGAGCAGCCCGCGCAGGCCCTCCATCCGGGTGGACTCGTCGAAGAGCTTGCCCACCTGGCTGTGCAGGTCGCGGTTGGAGACGACCTCCTTGAGGAACTTCTCGTCCGTCAGCAGCGTCTTCACCGCGCCGAGCTGGGGCGGAAGCTGCTTCGCCAGGCCCTTCATGGCCTGAGTGGTGAGGTCCGGGGCCGCGATGGCCGCTTCCTTCAGCGCGTTGAACGCCTTGCCCCACTCCTGCTTGGAGGCCGCATCCGCCGCCTCGTACAGGTGCGGGAGCGCCGGGCCCGCCGTGCGGATCTGCTCCGGCGTGATGCCCAGCTTCGCGAACTGATCCTTCACGTTCTGCGGAAGGATCTTCAGCAGCTTGTCGCCAATCTTGGCGGCCAGACCGGGCGCGGCCTCCACGGCCTTCTGGATGTCCTCCAGACCGGCCTTCACATCACCCTTCTGGATCTTCTCGGCGGCGTCCAGGAGCTTCGGCGCGGCGGCGCCGGCCTCGACGAGGTCCTTCGGCTCCAGGCCGATCTTGGAGAGCTGCTCCTTGATCTTCGGGTCGTTGCCCAGCGCGGTGAGCGCCGAGTCACGCACCTTGTCGTTGTTGAGCAGCCCGCGCAGGCCCTCCATGCGGGTGGACTCGTCGAAGAGCTTGCCCACCTGGCCGTGCAGGTCGCGGTTGGTGACGACTTCCTCGAGGAACTTGTCGTCCGTCAGCAGCGTCTTCACCGCGCCGAGCTCGGCCGGGAGCTGCTTCGCCAGGCCCTTCATCGCCTGGGTGGTGAGGTCCGGGGCGGCGATGGCCGCTTCCTTCAGCGCGTTGAACGCCTTGCCCCAGTCCTGCTTGGAGGCCGCGTCCGCCGCCTCATAGAGGTGCGGCAGCGCCGGGCCCGCCGTGCGGATCTGCTCCGGCGTGATGCCCAGCTTCGCGAACTGGTCCTTCACGCCCTGCGGCAGGAGCTTCTCGAGCTTCTCGCCAATCTTGGCGGCCAGCCCCGGCGCGGCTTCCACCGCCGCCTGGATGTCCTCCAGACCGGCCTTCACCTCGCCCGCCTTGATCTTCTCGGCGGCGTCCCAGAGCTTCGGCGCGGCGGCACCGGCATCGACGAGGTCCTGCGGCTCCAGGCCGACCTTCGCCAGCTCCGCCTTGATCTGCGGATCGTTGCCCAGCGCGCCCAGCACCGCGTCACGCGCGGGGGCATTGTTGAGCAGCTCGCGCACGGCGCCCGTGTCACCCGGGTTCTGGATGAGCTTGCCGATGGAGGCCTGAAGCTCGTTGTTGGTGACCAGCTCCTTGGCCACCTTCTCGTCCGTCAGCAGCGTCTTGGCCGGGCCCTCGGGCAGGTTCTGCGCCAGGCCGCGGATGGCCTTCTGCGCCACCTCGGGTGAGGCCAGCGCCGCGTTGCGCAGGTGCTCCAGCGCCTGCTCCGGGTGGCCACCACCCACCGACTGCGCCGCCTTCTCCAGGTGCGGACGCGCCGCCTCTCCCGCCTTCTTGAGGTCCTCCGGCGTCAGGCCAATCTTGGCCAGCGCGCCCTGGTCCGTCGCGCCGGGCTTCTGGGCCGTCGTGGGCGCCGTGGTGGAGCCCAGCTTCTGCGCCTGCTGGCCCCGCTGCGTCGAGGTGGGCGCCTTGCCACTGTCGAACCCGTCCCGCGTCTGCTGCGGACGCGCCGTGTTCGTGTTGCGCGCCGCCCGCGTCGTCTGGTTGCCCTGGCCCGTCTGCGTCGTCGTGTTCGGCTTCGCCTTGGTCTCGACCGGCTTCGGCTCGGGCGGCTTCGGCTTCGGCTTCGGGATGTAGGTGGAGCCGTCCGTCTTCTTGATCGACATGGAGCAACCTCGCGAAGGAACAACGCGCCCCTGGAGTGGGATCAGGGCGGGAGATGTACGTGGGCCTGCTTATTAACGATTATCGACCTTGTAGGTTTCCAGTTGCGTAAGTCGCATTTTCTCGATCAGAAAGAGCACCCGGGCGCACCCTCCGAGCCTGACGCGGGGCGTCAAACCCCGGGCCCCTCCTTTATAGGGAGGGAGGGACGTTCCAGCCCCTCCCCTCCCCCGGGAGTCCTTCCCCGCTACTGGATGCTGTAGGCCACCGTGCCGCTGCAGCTCCCGCTGGAGTAGCAGCCGGCGCGGATCTGATACGTGCCGCTCTGGCTCGCCGTGAAGCTCATGTAGGTGAGCAGCCCACAGCTATCGTCGGCGGCGGCCACCTGGGTGCCCCCGGGGCCGAACAGCCGCAGGTAGGTGTCACCCGAGCCGGAGGAGCCTCCCACGGTGCAGGTGCCGAGCTGAAGGGTCTGCCCGGCGTTGAGCAGCACGTTGTGGGTGGGCGTGTTCTGCTGCGCGCTGTTGGTGTTGGTGGCGCTGTAGCTGAACGAGCCGCTCGACGGGCAGAGGAAGCGCACCCGGTAGTCCTGGCAGTAGCCATCGGACTGGTTCGCGTTGTTGCAGATGCCACCCACGGTCGGGGCGCAGGTGTAGACCTCGCCCGTCTGGTTCCAGTTCACACCGGAGGTGTTCTGGCACTCGATGCCGACGGGGCTGGAGCACACCTGGCCGGCGCTGACGAAGTCGCTCAGCCCCTCCCAGTCACCCGAGCCGCTCGGGCCATCGCGGTTGAGCCAGCCGGTCCAGTTGCCCGTCTGCACCGTGGCCATGCTCGCGCTGCGCTCCCACATCTGCAGGAAGTTCTCCGCGGAGCGGTTCAGGTGGTCCAGGTAATGGGAGGGCGTTCCCACCGCCTGGAGGTCCGACATGAGCTGCGGCAGCAGGCCCACGTGGGCCAGGCCCTTCTTGTGCAAATCGTTGGGCCCGCCGGCGTTGTTGATCTGCGTGAAGTCCGAGGGGCAGCCGAAGAAGCTGTAGCGGGGCTTGAGCTGCGGCGTGAAGCCGTTCAGGTCCGCGCCGAACCCGACCTTCAAGCCGTTGTCGACGGCGTACATGAGCGACTGGGCGAAGGACCTCGCGGAGCCCTGGCAGCTATTGCTGACGGCGGAGCCATACGGGACCGTGGACTCCGGGCCCGTGCGCAGGCCCACCATGCCGCCCGTGCTGGTGATCATCTGGATCTCCTCCGACTTGATGTACTTCTCGTGCCGGTCCACGGAGGAGTCGATCGTGTTCCACATGTGCGCGTGCGAGTAGAGCAGCGGGTAGTTCCCGCGCTGCTGCGCGATTTGGTAGGCATTGACGAACGACTTGCGCGACAGGTGGGCCACGTCCACCAGCATTCCGCGGTCCATCATCGCGCGGAGGAGGGCGTTGCCCTCGGCGGAGAGGCCCCGCTCGTTGAGGTAGCCGTTGCCATCGCACTTGCCGGAGCTGCCCGAGCTGTTGCGGCAGACGATGTCGTTGATGCGCGTGAGCTCGCTGAAGGTGATGGTTTCGATCTTGTTGGCGGCACCGATCAACTCCGGAATCGGAGCCGCGCCGCCGAAGCGGTTGTCCGCATGGTGCACCACCTGCACCGAGCGCACGCCCATGCCCCTCAGCTCATCCAACTGCGGGAGGAAGTCCCCCGAGGGGAAGAGCTGGGTGACCTCGACGGACAGCACGAGCGCGAGCTTGCCCTGCTGGATGAGGGCCCGCGCCTGGGCCGGCGTGGTGGCGATGCCCACCCAGGAGCTGTTGCGGGAGACGAAGCCATGCGCCGCGTTGATCTGCCGCTTGATGGAGGCCATCTCGTCGCAGTCGTAGCGGCGCGTCGAGGAGGCCGTGTTGGTGCAGAGGAAGTTCGACTCCGCGACGGACACGACCATGATGCGCAGCCCGTTCTGATAGGACTGCTGCAGCCAGCCCTGCCACATCTGCTGGTGGGCGATGGCGTTCCACATCGGCCAGTGCTCGAAGTGCGTCTGCGGGCAGGTGCCGGGAATCTTGATGCCCAGGAAGTACTGGCACTGCCGCCGGTCGTACCCGCGCTTCTTCCCCTCGTGCCAGCCGGTATCCGCGCCGAGGAGGCTCCGACACCACCGGGAAGCGCGTCGCCGCGTGGGACTTGTTCGGGAAGTTGCCGTCGCAGCGCTGCACCGCCACGTCCATGGGCCCCTCGAGCCTCCCCGCGAACCAGCCGCCGCCGAAGCTGTGCTCGGCCATCAGGTGCGAGTGCAGGTCCACGTAGCCGTAGACGGCCTGCGCGCCGGCCGGGGTGCTACCGCCCACGATGGCGAGGAGCGCGAACAGGAAAAGAGGCTGACGGGCGCTCATCACTTCTTCTCCTTGGACGCGGGGGCGGGGGCGGGGGCGGGCTCCGCGGGCTTGGACGACATCACGCAGATCGAGCAGGGCTCGGCGTTGTCGTAGACGAGCGGCTGCACCTGGAGCGTCGTGAGGTTCAGCTTCCGCGTCATCCGGCCCTGCAGGTCTCCCAGGTAGAGGGAGTTGTTGTCCGGCGAGAGCGCCAGGCCGTGCACGTCGTTGGACGAGGGGAGCGTGTACAGCACGTCACGCCGCTCGGTGCCGGTGTCACGGTTCTCGGTGACCTTGATGATCTGCCCGTTCACCACCCCGTAGGCCACGTTGCTGACCGCGCCCTTGACGGAGACGGCGAAGAACTCCTCGAACGAGCTGTTGAGGGTGATGGTGCCGCTGGCGCCGCTGGCGGGAGCCATCTGCACCAGCTCGTCCTGCGAGCTCGTCCAGAGGATGTGCGCCGTCTCCGGATCATAGGAGGTGCCGTAGGGGGTGCTGGCATCCGCGGCCACGGTCTCGACGTTCGAGCCGTCGAGGTTGCTGCGCCGGATGGCATTGCCGGCGTAGTCCGCCCAGTAGCGTTTGGCGACCTTGGGCGAGCCCTTCACACCGGGCGAGGGTTTGACGATGACCGCGCGCGGATCCTGCTGGGCCAGCGCCGGCGAGCCGAGCAGCAGGCCACCGAGACTCCACAGTGAGACGTGCAGACGCAACCGCGACTTCATGGGGACCTCCAGGGAAGGGTTCTCCAGAATAGCAGAGATGACCTGTCTTCCCTGGATGGCCCTCCTGGCGGCGTGACGCGGAACGTCAGTGCTTCTTGTCGTAGGCGATGCCCTTGTTCACCTCTTCCAGGGCCTTCTCGGTGAGCTCGACGGCCTTGGCGCGGTGGCCGCCCTTGTCGTGGGAGGCCGTCTTGAGGGCGGCCAGGGCGTAGCGCAGGTGGACGAGCGCCTCCTCCATCTTGGGCTGCTTCTCGGCGAAGGCGCGCTGGGAGAAACCACCGAGGACGAAGGCCACGGTGACGGCGAGGACGGTGCGACGCATGGGGGGCTCCTACGTGGACAGGGGTTGGACGGCGCAGCCATCATCACATGCGCCCCCGTCAACCTTTCCACAGGCCCTCTGTAGGAACTTCAGGCTTGCGCCCAGGTCGTCACACCTGGGCACAGGTGGGCGTAAATCTCCCAACGGAAGACGGGGGGCTTGGCGCGTCCAACGGCCGACAAACCCTGTAAATGCGACAGGAAAGGCTCGGCAAAGCCTTTGCAGTGAGCCCCTCGCGAAGCTCATCAGGGGGTGCGGCATGCGGGGAGTCATCACGGGACGCGAGGTGCTCGAGAATCTCGGACTCATCTACCGGGAGTTCGGAGCCGCCTGTCTGTTCCGCTGCCTCTGGGTGCTCGTCTGCGGGCGCAGCACCACCTTCCTCGAGGTGGCCTGCCAGCCCGAGCCGCAGGACCGGTACCGCTAGGAGTCGTCTTCCGGCTTCGACGGCGAAGCGGAAGGGCCCGGGTTCTTCTGGACGTAGGAGACCGCCGGACCGCCGCCACCGCCTCGAGGCTGACGTGGGCCCCGATCGGGCCGCTCGTTCCTCCGCTCCGGAGGACGCCCCCGCGGGCCCTGCGGCCCCGGCTGCTGCTCCGAGGGCCTCGCGCCCTGCTCTCCCCACTGACGCTGGCCTTCACCGTTGCCCCGAGGGAAACGCTCCCCCCGTGCACGGTCTCCCTGCTGGAAACGCTCGCCCTGGGGGCGGTCGTTGCGCGGCGGCCGGTCTCCCTGCGGACGGTCGCTCCGAGGCGGCCGGTCTCCCTGCGGACGGTCGCTCCGAGGCGGCCGGTCTCCCTGCGGACGCATCTCCCGAGGGCCCTGAGGGAAGCGCTCCCCCTGAGGGCGGTCGCTCCGAGGCGGCCGGTCTCCCTGCGGACGGTCGTTGCGCGGCGGCCGGTCTCCCTGCGGACGGTCGTTCCGGGGAGGACGGTCTCCCTGGGGACGCATCTCCCGGGGGCCCTGCGGGAAGCGCTCGCCCTGGGGACGGTCGTTGCGCGGCGGCCGGTCTCCCTGCGGACGGTCTCCGCGCGGGGGGCGGTCGCCAAAGCGGTTGTCCCCGGTGCGAGGCCCACCGGAGAAGCGGCGTGGCCCCTCGGCCTGGAAGCGCCCCGAGGGCACGAAGTCCGGCGTCAGCTCGCGCCGGGTGTAGGCCCGCCAGATTTCGCTCGCGTCCCCCGCCCGCGCCCGCAGGCTGGGGTCCGCCAGCTCGAAGTAGCGGCGCAGGTTCTCCACGTCGCGCTTGAAGTAGGCCTCGGCCTGGCTGTTGGCCGCCGCGTCCACCACCTGCGGGAAGTCGATGATGGTGGCCCCGCGGTTGCCCAGCAGGATGTTGAAGGCCGACAGGTCCCCGTGGATGAGGTCGCAGCACAGCATCCGGATGGCCTGGTTGCGCAGGTCGGCGTACAGCGCCGAGGCCTCCTCGGCCGTCAGCGACGCCTCTTCCAGCCGCGGCGCCGGGTGGCCCTCGAGGTCCAGCACCAGCTCCATCAGCAGCACGCCCTCGTAGAACATCACCGGCTTGGGCACGCACACCCCGGCCCCATGCAGCTTGCCCAGGGCGTCCGCCTCCGCCGTCTTCCAGGCGTCCTCGGCGGCCTGCACTCCGAAGCGGCTCCCCTTGGCGATGGCGCGCGCCGTGCGGCTGTTGCGCACCTGCCGGCCCTCGCGGTAGCCCGAGTTGTTGCGGAAGTTGCGGTGCTCGCGCTCCTTGTAAATCTTGGCGGCAACCACCTCTCCGTGGTGGCGGACCAGATACACGTCCGCCTCCTTGCCACTCTTGAGGCGGCCCACCACCTCGTCAATGACACCATCGGCCAACAGGACTTGGAGCGCTTCGTTCATCGTTCGCGTGTCGAAAGGCTCCGAGTCCTACCACGTATTCCGGATGACCTCAGCCCACACGTGCAGGGGGCTCGGTCGAAAGCCCGTCGACCGGCGGCACATGCGGCCAGCCGGCCAGGGGCCCCTTCCCCGCCTCCCGGGAGAGGTAGTCGGCCGCGATGTTGGCGCTCTCCATGATGGTGAGCAGCCCGCTGCCGGGGTGCGTCCCGCCCCCCACCCAGTAGAGGCCCTCGACGCTGGGGCTCTTCACGTGGGGCCGCAGGGGGCCCAACTGTGTCCAGGTGTGGGATAGGTTGAAGACGGCGCCCCGGAAGACGTTGAAGTCGTCCCGCCACGTCTCGGCGGTGAAGTAGCGCTCGGCGCGGAGGTGCTGGCGCACCCCCTTGAGGCCCACCTTCTCCAGCATGGCCGGAATCCGCTCGCGCAGGGTGCGCTCCGTGGCCGCCCAGTCCACCTCCCGCGAGGTGTTGGGCGTGGGCACCAGCACGTAGAGCGTGGAGTGGCCCGCGGGGGCCCCGCTCTTGTCCGTCACGGTGGGGTTGCAGACGTAGAAGGGCGGGTCGTCCACGTCCACCCGCTGGTCCTCCAGGGCCTCCCTGTCCGTGCGCCGCGCGCTGTTGGACAGATAGATGAGGTGGTGGGGCAGCTCGTCGTAGACGCGGTCCAGCCCGTAGTAGGCCATGAAGGTGCTGCACGAGTACTTCGCCTTCTCCAGGGCGGCGTCCGTCAGCCGGGTGCCGGCGCGCGCCTCGGAGGGGACGAGCTTCCGGGCCGCGTAGGGCAGGTCCGCGTTCACCACCACCGCGTCCGCCTCCAGCCGCTCGCCATTGGCCAGCCGCACCCCCGCCGCCCGGCCGTACTCCACCAGCACCTGCTCCACCGGCGAGCCCATGCGGAAGGTGGCGCCCAGGTCCTCGGCGCACTTCATCATCCCCCGCGACAGGGAGCGGAAGCCGCCCTCCACGTGCCACACCCCGAAGGCCAGCTCCAGGTAGGGGATGACGCTGAACACCGAGGAGCACGTGGTGGGGTGCAGCCCCAGGTACTTGGAGGGGTAGGAGAGCGCGTAGGTGATGCGGTCGTCGTGGAAGAAGCCGTCCAGGTGCTTGTAGAGCGTCTGCCAGGGCTTGAAGCGCAGCGTGGAGAGCAGCCGCCAGGGGGCGTAGTAGCCCAGGCTGTCGGCGTGGGTGGCCATGAACTTCTCGTAGGCCAGCGGGTACTTCGCGTGGCTCTCCTCCAGCCAGCGGCGCAGGGCGGGCCCCTTGTCGGCGCCGAACTTGGACACCTCGCGCTCCATGCGCGCCACGTCCCGCGTGGTGTCCAGGTAGGTGCCGTCCCAGAAGTGCACCCGGGTGTTGGTGTCCAGCGGCACCAGCTTCACGTAGTCGGAGATGCGCTTGCCCGCGCGCTCGAAGATGCTCTCCAGCACCCCGGGGAGCTGCAGGATGGAGGGCCCGGTGTCCACGGCGTACTCTCCCTGCTCGCCCAGGGTGAGGCCCTTCATGCGCCCGCCGGGCACCGCGTCCTTCTCCACCACCGTGACCTTCAGGCCCAACCCCGCGAGGTTGATGGCCGCTGACAAGCCCCCGGGTCCCGCTCCCACGACGATGACGTGACGTACCATGGCGCCCCTACGATGCCTGGAAGCGTTCCGCGTTGCAGCTCTCCGGGCGAGCAGGCGCCCCCAGGCGCTCCTCGGACCCCCCACGGCACGATTCCCGCCGCCCGGACGTTCTTCCGGCCGATGCGAAAGGCCGTCGCCGGTTTCCTCTTCGTCGCCTTGCTGGCCGTCCTGTTGGGCGCCAGCTCGCTCGCCGTCCTGAACTCGGCCCTGCGCTACCAGGACCAGCTCCTCACCGGTTACATGGAGGACGTGGTCCTCACCCAGGAGCTGGTGACGGCCCACACCCACTTCATGCACCGCACGAGTGACTTCCTCCTGGAGGAGGACGCGCACCACGGGGACGGGCTGAGGGAGGCACGCGAGCACTTCGCCAGCGTCATCGGGCAGCTCACCCGCCAGGCCCCCCGGACGCCCGAGGAACGCCTGCTGGTGGAGCACTTCCTGGAGACCCGGGCCCGGGCCCGTCCCGTGATGGACCGCGTCCTCGCCACGCGGCTGGAGGAGGGCCCCGCGTCCGGCCCCCGGCTGCTGGCGGAGCTGCAACCCATCCGCATGGAGATGGAGAAGACGCTGAACGCGCTGGCCGACCACGAGCGCGAGCGCTACTGGAAGACGCGCCACCAGACGCGGGCGGACTCGGGCCGGGCGCTGGGGATGCTCGCGCTGGGGTTCCTCGGGACGGTGGTGGTGGCCGTGGCCCTGGGCGTCTTCCTGGTGCGCGCCCTGCGCCAGCGCGTGCGGGCCGAGTCGGAACGGGCCGCCATGCTGGAGCGCGAGCACGCCGCCCACCGCGCGGTGGAGGAGCGGCAGGCGCTGTTGGACCTCGTCATCGAGCAGAGCGGCGATGCCGTGGTGGTGACGGACGCGAAGGGTGTCATCCAGCTCTTCAACGCCGAGGCCGAGCGCCAGCACGGCGTCACCCGCCAGCAGGTGTCCGCGCCCGAGTGGGCCGCCACCTTCGGCCTGCTCAACCTGGAGGAGCGGCCCCTGCCGCTGGAGGAGACGCCCCTGTACCGCGCCCTCCAGGGCACGCCGGTGAGCAACGGCCGCTGGCTGGTGCGGCGCCCGGACGGCTCGGTGCGCACGCTGTGCGGCACGGCCTCGCCCCTGCGCCGCCCGGATGGCTCGCCCGTGGGCGCCGTGCTCACCGCCCGCGACGAGACGGAGCGCCTGGCCCTGGAACACCAGCGCGACGAGTCGCTGGAGCGGCTGCGCAGCACCGCGGAGTTCCGCGAGCGCTTCCTCGGCATTGTCGGGCATGACCTGCGCAACCCGCTCAACGCCATCACGCTGTCCGCCCGCGTGCTGCTGGTGTCCGAGGCCCTGCCCGAGCGCGAGCTGAAGGCGGTGCGGCGCATCGCCTCGAGCGCGGACCGCATGGCGCGGATGATCTCGGAGCTGCTGGACTTCACCCGCAGCCGGCTGGGCGGCGGCATGCCCGTGGACCCGTGTCTGGCGGACCTCTCCGTCATCTGCCGCGAGGCGCTGGAGGAGTTGGAGACGTCCCACCCCGGCGCGCGCGTGTCGCTGCGGGTGCTCGGGCAGGGGCTGGGCGAGTGGGACGCGGGACGGCTCTCGCAGGTCGTCTCCAACCTGGTGGGCAATGCCTTGCAGTACAGCCCCGAGGGCGCGCCCATCCGCGTCACGGTGGACGGACAGACCGACCACGAGGTGGTGCTCTCGGTGCACAACGAAGGCGCGCCCATCCCCGAGGAGGTGCTGCCGAAACTCTTCGAGCCCTTCCGCCGCGGCACCCGCGAGCACGCCCACCACGGCGGCGGGCTGGGCCTCGGGCTCTACATCGTGCAGCAGATCATCCTCGCCCACGGCGGAACGCTGGGCGCCGAGTCGCTCCCGGGCGAGGGCACCACCTTCACCGCGAGACTGCCGCGCGAGAACCCGGGTATGCCCGCTCCGCTCGCGAATTGACGCAATGGGGACATGGTGCCACGCGGTGGGAGGGGGTAGGGTCCCTCCCATGTCCGCGGCGAAGCACCTCACCACGTGTCTCCTGGGTTCACTCGTCCTCGGGCTGGGGTGCGCCCCTCCCAGGCCCGTCGAAGGTGTCTGGCGCCCGGGCCCTGGGGAAGCTCCGGACCACATCCCGGGCCCCATGAAGAACTTCGGGCCGTTCGACTCCTACGCGGACGCGCTGAAGGCCGCCTGCCCGCTCATCCTCTCCAAGCCCAACGCCACCGTGGGCCACCTCCAGGACTCGAACCCTGAGCTGGCCACACGCGTCGCCACCGAGTACTGCGCCTGGCTCTATTACACGCCGGAGCACACGTACGAGATGAGCATGCTGACGGATCTGTCGAAGCCAGACGATCTCGTGACCCACAGGAAGAGCTGTATCCTTCCTACGTTCGTGAGCGACTCACGCTACGAACGAGGGGAGCTCAAATACATCTTCGCTCTTCACAATCATCCGTTCGGGTCGGTGCTATCCCCGCTGGATCTTCATTTCATTGAAGAGAAAGCAAGCACCCACGACTGGGAGATAAAGCTCCAGAAGGGCAAGGTCCGGCTCGCCACCATCGCCTTCTTCTCGAAATCGAAAAACCCCACGCTCCCCACCTGCGACGGCTTTTATCAGTACGTTCCAGCCACTCGTGAGATCATGACGTGGACCCAGACACAGGGCCAATGGGACAGAACGGAGTATGGGGTCGTCAGGTGGTTGGATGACGGGACATACCGGATCGACAAGCGTTGAGCAGGCTCCCGCCGGAATCCACACCGAAGGTATTTCATGATGCCAAGAAAGCTGCTCTTCGTCATTGCCCTCGCGCTCTCGAGCTGCGTGCGGAAACCGGAACAATTCTGGACACCGGCGGGGCACGACCGGTCGATCATCTTTCCCGTGTCGGCCGGAAGTGGGCTCGTCAGGGTGGAGGCGCAGAAGGCGGCCTATGACCTGGATGGTGAAGTGCTGCGGGCCCTGATGATCGCCGGCAATGACTACATCCCTCCTGGTATCCCCAACCCTCCTTGTTGGGCCCGGCTCGAGTCACTCGAGTATCGGTTCACCCGGCGGGACGACATCATCTTCGTCTACGTCACCGAGGATTTCGAGCGTTGCGGCCGCGAGCTCGAACCAATGCATTACGGCGCGAAATACGCGATCAGCAAGGACGGGCGCATCCTCCGTCGCGTCATTGACGGCGTGGATGAGGATGATCACCTCTGGAGCCTGAAGACTCCCGACGGCGGAACGGTGATCGTCGTCACGGAGTCGCGAGACAGCCCCACCCTGGAGGAGCTGGACAGGCCCGACAGTGGAGTCCTGAAGATCATCACCGAACCAGTGACCATGCCCGGCGTGATTGTCATCGAGCCGGTTCCGGGTTTTGTACCAATCCCAGAGAGTCCCGACTTCCCGCTCGGCAACACGATGTCTCCCTTTGATGACGCGGGGACGTGGCAGTGGCGGGCCGGCAAGCGCGTTCCAGTGACCCAGCAGTCCCCATCCTCGCCTTCCCCCGAACTGGATGGAGGCACTCCCGACGCGGGCCTGGACGGGGGCTCGTTCGATGGGGGAACACCCGGAGACGCCGGGCCCGGGCCCCTCAGCGCCCCCCCGTTCCCACCGGATGCCGGGGCAGCCGCACCGTGAACGTGGTGCCCTCCTCCTGCGTGGAGCTCACGGACACGCTGCCCCCATGCGCCTGGACGATCTGCGCCACGATGTAGAGGCCCAGCCCCAGCCCCGAGGTCGACGTCGGTGACTGCGCCTCTCCCGTGAACCGCCGGAAGGGCTCGAAGATGGACCCGAGCCGCTCGGGTGGAATCGGCGGCCCCTCGTTGTGCACCTCCAGGCGGACGAAGCCGTCCTCCCCGTGCAGCGAGAAGCGCACCCGCGACTCCTCCGGGCTGTAGTCGAGCGCGTTCTTCCCCAGGTTGATGAGCAACTGCGACAGCCGGTCCGCGTCCCACTCGCCCCGCAGGTCCCCCTCCACCTCCAGCTCCACCTCCCGCCCGGGCCGGCCCGCCTCCAGCTCCTCCGCCACCTCCTGGCACAGCGCCGTCAGCTCCACCTCTCGCGGACTGAGGGGAATGCCTCCTCCCAGCCTCCCCCGCGCGAAGTCCAGCAGGTCGGAAATCATCCGCTTCATCCGCTCGGCGCTGGCGATGATGCGGCGCGCCCCCTTCACGTGCCGCTCCCCCAAATCCTCCGAGCGCAGCAGCGCGGTGGTCGACAGGAGGATGGCGTTGAGCGGGTTGCGCAGGTCATGCGAGACGATGCTCATGAAGCGCTCGCGGAACTCCGCCGTCCGGCGCAGGTGCTCCTCCGCGCGCTTCTGCTCCGAGATGTCCATCACCACCACGCCCAGCCCGGAGATGGAGCCGTCCACGTCCCGCACCGGGTAGTAGCTGGCCAGCCAGTGGCGCCTCACCCCGGGCCGGGCGGGCGTCTCCCCCGCTACCTCCACGTCCATCACCGGCTGGCCCGTCTCCATCACCTGGTGCAGCGCGGGCTCCACCTGGGAGGCGACGTCCGGCAACACCTCGCGCACACACTTCCCCAGGTGCTCCTGGCGCGAGAGCCCGTTCATCCGCGCCAGGTGCTCGTTGAGCCGCACGTAGCGCAGCTCCGTGTCCCAGAAGCCCAGGCCCACCGGCACCGTCTCCATGATGCCATCCAACCGGGAGAGGGCCTCCTGCGCCGCGGTGCGCGCCCGCCGCTCGGCATCGTAGAGGCGCCCGCGCTCCAGCGCCTGGGCACACTGGCCGGCCATCACGCTCATCCACGCCCGCTCGTCCGCGGGAAACGGGTGGCGCCGGCGGAAGGACAGCCCGATGGCGCCGATGACCCGGCCCTCCACCGTCAGCGGCAGGCACACGAAGGCCCCGTACTCCTCCACCTCGGGGTGGCCCCTGAAGTGCGGGTAGTCGGCCAGCACGGCCTCCAGCGACTCGTAGAAGACGGGCTCGCCCGTGCGCACCACGTCGCGGTACATGACGGGGGCGTTGGCCGGGAAGTGCTTCCAATCCCGCGTCTCCGCGACCGCGTAGCCCGCGGCTTCCAGCATGTCGAACCACTGGCCATCCTCCGACAGCAGGCCGAGCGAGCCCCCCGCCGCCCCCAGCGCCCGCACCGCCTTCTCCACCACCACGTGGGCCACCTGCGAGGTGGAGACCGCCTGCGACAGCGCCGCCGTCACCTCCTGGAGACGGGTGGTGCGCGACTCCTGCTCCCGCAGCCGCTCCAGCATGCGCTCGGCCTGCTCCCGCGCCTGACGCTCGCGGGCCGCCAGTTGCGCCTGGAGGATGAGCGCCGTGGCCCGGCTCACCATCGCCCCGAAGAGGAGCTTGTCCTCGTTGGAGAAGTCGAAGGCCGTGCGGCTGCCCATCAGCGCCACCCCCAGGGCCTCCTCCCCCTGTATCAAGGGAATCCCATAGAGGGCCCGCGTCCCCTGGCGCCGGAATACCCCCGACTTCACCTGCGGAGACGTGGCCGCCGAGCGCAGCGCCATCGGCCGCCGCCCGGCGGCGATGCGTCCAGCGAAACCCTCCCCCACCCGGACGAAGAAGCCGGAGGCCACCAGCTCCTCCAGCCCCACCGAGGCCCGCGCCCGGAACACGTCCCCCTCGCGCAGCAGCAGCGTGACGGAGTCCACCGACGTGGTGGCCTCCAGCATCACGCGCAGCAGCTTCGGTAGGAAGGTGTCCAGGTCCTCCGTCCCGCCCGCCGATTGGGAGATGCGCTCGAGGACCTGGAAGGTGCGCTCGCGCGCCCGGGCCTGGCGGGCCACGGCCATCGCCATCAGCTCGTCGAAGGCCCGGTTGAAGCGCTCCAGCTCCCACAGCACCGCGGCCAGCTCGTGCGCCTGGCGGTGCTCCAGCTGCCCGGTGTACAGCCGTAGGATGCTGGCGCGCAGCGCCGAATACTCGCCGGACACCTCCTCCAGGTCGTAGTCCAGGTCCAGCCTGTCCAACACGCCGATCTCCGGCGTCTCCGCCCACGCGCCCGGCGCCCCCTGGAGGAGCGCCTCCATCATCCCCGCCATGCGATCGAGCAGCACCGGCAGGTGGGTGCCGAGCCGGGGATAGGGCAGGCCCCGCGTACAGGGCAACTGACGCACCGCCCGCTCCCAGTCCTCCAGGATGGGAGCGCGGTGGCTCCGGATGAAGTCGTGGAGGTGGAAGGACCCGGAGGATTCCAGCGGTGTTGGATGCTCCGCCATGCCCTGAAGATGGAGCCGCCTCCATTCGTGAGGCGCCATCCCGCCCTCCGGGGCGGGAAGCTCCCTCCCAGGGCGGCCAGCATTCCCGGCCGTGCCTCTCCTCCGCGCCGTGCGAGCACCCGGCCGCGCATGTCACATTCCGCCGTGACCTCCCACGGCGGGCCGCGTCACAGCGCAGAGATGGGGCCGGACCCCCGGGACGTCCACCAGACGTCAAGTCTCCCCGCTGCCCCCCACGCGGGCGGCCATGGCGAGCGCTTCCGTCCTACACTGAGCACCATTGGGAGACGCATGGTGACGCCGCCGCTTCGCGAGGTCCTCCTCTTCCTGTTGGAAGGGCACCGCTACGCCCTGCCCATGGAGGATGTGCGCGAGCTGGTACGCGCCGTGCGCCTCACCCCGCTGCCCCGCGCCCCCGCCGTGGTGGAAGGGCTGCTCAACCTGCGAGGGGAGCTGCTCCCCGTGCTGGACATGCGCCGCCGCTTCCGCCTGCCCGCCCGCCCGCTCTCCTCCTCGGACCACCTCGTGGTGGCCCGGGCCGGCCACCGCTCCGTGGCCCTGCGGGTGGACCGGGCCGAGGGCCTGCTCTGCCTGGAGGAGGGCCAGCTCGATGCCTCGCCCAGGGAGCTGCCGGGCGTGGGGTACGTGGCGGGTGCGCTGAAGCTGACAGATGGGCTCGTCCTCCTGCACGACCTGCGCACCTTCCTCTCGGAGGCCGAGTCCCTCGAATTGGAGGAGGCGCTCGCCCAGGAGGGAGCCCCCCGGTGAGCAGTGACAGTTCCCAGCCCTGGCGCCACCCCGGCTACGTCGCCGTCGTCGATCTCGTCGCCGCGCGCGCCGGACTGCTGCCCCCCAGCTGTCCCGCGGCCGCCATGGAGGGCATCGACCGGGCCATGGCCCGCGCCGGCCTGTCCGACTTCCCCACCTACCTGGCCCGGCTCGAGGCGGACGCCGCCATGCTGGACGACCTGCTGGTGGAGCTCACCATCGGGGAGACGTACTTCTTCCGCAACCCGGAGCATTTCCACTTCGTGCGCCACGAGGTGCTGCCCGACGTGCGGCGCCGCGTGGGCCCGGCGCATACGGTGCGCGCGTGGAGCGCCGGCTGCGCCTCGGGTGAGGAGCCCTACTCGCTGGCGGTGCTCCTCATGGAGGAGGGCTACGGGGGGCGGATGGAGGTGCGGGCCACGGACGTGTCGCGCGCGGCGCTCGCCCGGGCCCAGGTGGCCAGCTACGGCGAGTGGTCCCTGCGCGGCCCCGAGGCCACCCACATGCGGCCCTTCCTGCACCCGGAGGGCAGGCGCTACACGCTCGATGCCCGGGTGCGCGACCGCGTCCACTTCGGCTACCTCAACCTCGCCGACGACACCTGGCCCTCCCACGCCCACGGCATCTGGGGCATGGACATCATCTTCTGCCGCAACGTCCTCATCTACTTCAACCGCGCCACCATCGAGGCCGTGGCCCGGCGGCTGTATGCCTCGCTCGCCGACGGCGGCTTCCTCATCGCCGGCCCGTCGGACCCGTCCCTCGGCGCCTACGCGCCCTTCGAGACGGTCCTCACCGACTGGGGCATCGTCTACCACCGGCCCGCGCCGGGCGAGGTCTCCCGGGCCCACGCCGTCCCCGCCGCCCCCCCGCCCGCGCCGCCTCCGCCCGTCCCGCCGCGGGTGCCGCCTCCCGCGCCTCCTCCGCCCGCCGCAGCGGCGCCGCTGCCCACCCCTCCCCTGGAGTTGGATGGAGCGAGGCGGGCCTTCGCGGCCGGGGACTGGCGCGAGGCGGCACGGCTGGCCGGAGCCCACCCGGAGGACGCGGAAGCCGAGGCGGTGGCCATCCGCGCCCTGGCCAACGTGGAGCCCCTGGCGGCCGTGCACGCCTGTGCCGAGGCCATCGCGCGCCACCCGCTCGCCGTGGAGCTGCGCTACCTGGAGGCGCTGTTGCTGCTGGGACTCGGCCGCCTTCCGGAGTCCGAGCGCGCCGCGCGCCAGGCGCTCTACCTCGAGCCCTCCCTGGCCGTCGTCCACCTCATGCTGGGCCACATCCTCCGGCGCCGGGGCGACAGCGCGGGGGCCCGGCGCGCCTTCCGCACCGCCGAGTCGCTGTGCGCCAGGCTCCCGCCGGACGCGCCGGTGCTCCTGGCCGATGGCGAGCGCGCCGGACACCTGGCGGAGGTGGCCCGCGCGGAGCGCACCCGGATGGACTCGGCCCTCGAGGAGACACGTGAATGAGTGGTCTGGATTGGGACGCGGCCTACAGGCGGTTGAAACGGCTCGCCTCCGCCACCGAGGCCACCGCCACGGCCGACCCCGCCCGGGAAGCGGCGCTGCTGGACGAGCGCGCGCGGGCCCTGGCCCGGCCCCTGGAGCGCCACACCCAGGCCGGCCCCCTGCTGGAGCTGGTGCACTTCCGCTCCGGCGAGCAGGACTACGCGCTGGAGACACGCTTCGTGCTGGAGGTGCTGCGCTCCCCGGAGCAGCTCGTCCCCCTGCCCGGCGCGCCGGAGCTGCTGCGCGGCCTCACCCTGCTGCACGGTGAGGTGCTCGCGGTGGTGGAGCTCGCGCCCCTCTTCGGCCGGACGGCTCCCGCCACCCATGGGCCCGTGCTCGTGGTGGGCCAGGGCCGGCCGGAGCTGGGCCTGCGCGCCGACGTGGTGGAGGAGGTGCGGCTGCTCGCCCGCGACACGCTGCTGCCTCCCCCGCCCGCGCTCGGCGCACAGGAGCGGACACTCATGTCCGGCATCAGCCGCGACGGCATCATCGTTCTGGAGGGAGAGGCCCTGCTGGGGGATGGTCGCCTCTTCTTCGATTTCTCCGAGGAAAGGACCGCATGAGCATCGGGAAGAAGATCGCCCTCGGCTTCGGCCTGTCCCTGCTGGTGCTGATCGCCGTGGCGCTGGTGGCCTTCCAGGGCGCCCAGCAGCTCGTGCAGACCACCGAGGGGCTGATGGAGAGCCGGGACCAGGCCCGCAGCATCCGCGAGGTCCGCATGATGCTGCTGGACGCCGAGACGGGCCAGCGCGGCTACCTCCTCACCGGCGAGGAGCGCTACCTGGAGCCCTACCACCGGGCCACCGGGGCGCTGGACACGCAGCTCGACAAGCTGCGCAAGGACCTCACCGACGAGCCCGACCAGCTCGCCCGGCTGAGCCAGCTCGAGCCCCTCATCCGCGACAAGCTCGCCGAGCTGGCGGAGACCATCCGCGTGCGCCAGCAGAAAGGCGCCAATGCCGCCCTGGAGATCGTCCAGACGGACCGGGGCAAGGTGCTCATGGAGAAGCTCCGCCCGGGGCTCAACGACATGGTGGGCGCCGAGGATGCGCGCTGGACGGCGTTCGAGAAGGAAGCGCGGGACAGCGCCCAGCGCAGCATGGTGGTGCTGGGGCTGGGCACGCTGCTGGGCCTGCTCGTCGTCAGCCTGGGCAGCTACCTCGTCACCCGCTCCATCACCGGCCCGCTGGACAAGCTGGTGGCGGGCAGCGAGCAGATTGGCCGGGGCAACTTCGCCCACCGCATCGACGTGCACAACGAGGACGAGACGGGGAAGCTCGCCCGCGCCTTCAACACCATGTCCGAGCGCCGCCAGCAGGCCGAGGCGCAGTTGGCGAAGCAGGCCGAGGAGCGGGAGCACACGCTGCGGACGGTGGCCGAGTTCGTCAACCAACTGACGGCCGCCACCGCTCAAATCCTCGCCAGCACCACCGAGCAGGTGGCCGGTGCCCAGGAGCAGGGCAGCGCGGTGGCGGAGACGGTGAGCACCGTGGAGGAGATCGCCCAGATGTCCGAGGAGGCCGCGGGCCGGGCGCGCGCGGTGAGCGAGTCGGCGCGCCACTCGGAGGAGGTGGGCCGCAACGGCCGGCGCGCGGTGGAGGAGGCCGTGGGCGCCATGAGCAGCGTGCGCGAGCAGGTGGAGTCCATCGCCTCGCGGATTCTCGCCCTGGCCGAGCAGGCGCAGGCCATCGGCGACATCATCACCACCGTCAACGACATCTCCGAGCAGACGCACATGCTGGCGCTCAACGCCTCCATCGAGGCCAGCCGCGCCGGAGAGCACGGCCGGGGCTTCGCCGTGGTGGCCGCCGAGGTGAAGGCGCTGGCGGACCAGTCCAAGAAGGCCACCTCCCAGGTGCGGCAGATTCTCGGTCAAATCCAGAAGGCCACCCAGGGCGCGGTGATGACGACGGAGGAGGGCACCAAGAGCGTGGCCACGGCCACCCGGGTGGTGACGCAGGCGGGCACCCACATCCAGACGCTCAGCGAGCTGCTCGGGCAGGCCTCGCTCACCGCGGCGCAGATTTCGGCCTCCGCCAGCCAGCAGGCCACGGGCACCGGGCAGATACGCCAGGCCATGCGGGACGTGAGCCAGGCCACCCAGCAGACGCTCACCAGCATCCGGCAGACGGAGCGCGCGGTGCAGGACCTCAACACCATGGGCCAGAAGCTCAAGGGCCTGTTGAGCGGGTACGGGCGCGCCGCATGACGATGGACCGGGACAGGCTCGCCCAGGCGCTGATGGCCACCTTCCTCGAGGAGCTCGAGGGGCACGTGGCGGCGCTCAACCGGGACCTGCTCGCGCTGGAGAAGGCGCCCTCGCGCGCGCGCTTCGGCGAGCTGATGACGTCGCTGTTGCGCACGGTGCACAGTGTGAAGGGCGCCTCGCGGGCGGTGAGCGAGGCCCTCATCGAGACGGCCTGCCACCGGCTGGAGGAGGTGCTGCTGGTGGTGGAGCGCCAGGGCCGCGCCAGCCCGGAGCTGATGGAGGTGTGCTTCACCGCCGCGGACGCGCTGGACGACGCGGGGCGGCGGCTGGCGCTCAAACAGGAGCTGAGGGGCTCGCCGCTGGAGGCCCTGCTGCCCCGGCTGGAGGAGGCGGCCCTCGCGCCCGAGTCCCTCCGTCCCGCGCCCCCCGAGCCACCGCGCGAGCCCCAGGCGCCACCGCCCGCGCCTCCCGTGGAAGCCCCCGCCCCCGGCCCCGAGGGCCTGCCGGTGCGCGTGTCCGCCCAGAAGCTGGACGCGCTGCTGGCCCGCAGTGGCGAGCTGCGCGTGGCGGGCCTGCGGATGGAGGGCCGGGTGGAGCTGGTGGACGCGCTGCACGAGGAGCTGCACCACCTGCGCCTGCGCCTGCGCCTGCGGGGCGCGGACGAGGCGGCGGCGCGGCGGCTGGAGACGCGGCTGGCGCAGCTCGGCCAGGCGCTCGCGGTGGACCGGCGCACCCTCTTGCAGGCCACGGGCGGCCTGGACGAGGAGGTGCGGCGCGCGCGCACCCTGCCCTTCGCCGAGGCGTGCGCGGGGCTGGAGCGCAACGTGAGGGATTTAGCGCTCACCACGGGCAAGCAGGTGCGGCTGGAGGTGCGGGGCGGCGCGCTGGAGTTGGACCGCTCGCTGTTGCAGGGCCTGCGCGAGCCGATGCTGCACCTGGTGCGCAACGCGGTGGCGCACGGACTGGAGACCCCGGAGGCGCGGCGCGAGGCGGGCAAGCCCGAGGAGGGCCGGGTGACGCTGTCCGCGCAACTGCGCGGCGGCCGGGTGCAGGTGGTGGTGGAGGACGATGGGCGGGGGCTGGACGTGGCCTCCGTCCGCAGGCGGGCGCGGGCCCGCGGGCTGCCCGTGATGGAGGACGCCGGAGACGCGCGGCTCATCTTCATCGCGGGCCTGTCCACGGCCGAGTCGGTGACGGAGGTGTCCGGGCGCGGGGTGGGGCTGGACGTGGTGCGCGCGCAGGCGGAGGCGATGCGGGGCAGCGTGGACGTGGCCTTCGAGCCGGGCCGGGGCACGCGCTTCACCCTGGACGTGCCCCTCACGCTGAGCACGCTGCGGGTGCTGCTGGTGGCGGCGGGCGGGCACACCTTCGCGGTGGCGGGCGAGAGCGTGGAGCGCCTGCTGCGGCTGGGCCCCGGGGACGTGCGCGTGGTGGAGGGCCGGCAGATGTGGGCCGCGCCCCGGGCGCTGGTGCCGCTGGCCACGCTGACGGCGGTGCTCGGCCTGGAGGCGGGGGCGCCCCGGCCGCGTCCGGGCGCCATGGTGCTGACGGCGGGCGAGGTGCGCGCCGTGCTGGTGGTGGACGAGGTGGTGGCCGAGCAGGAGGTGCTCATCCGCGGCCTGGGCCCGCGCATCCGCCGCGCGCGCCATGTCTCGGGAGTGGCGGTGCTGCCGGATGGGCGCATGGCCCCGCTGCTCAACTCCGCCTCCCTGGTGCGCGCCGCCGAGGGCCGCACCGCTCCCGCCGGCCTCTTCCCCGCCCCTGTGGAGAAGAAGGCCCGCAGGCGCGTGCTGCTCGCCGACGACTCGATGACGACGCGCGCGCTGGAGCAGAGCATCCTCGAGGCGGCCGGCTATGACGTGCTGGCGTGCGTGGACGGGCAGGAGGCCTGGGAGCGGCTGCTCGCGGAAGGGGCCGACGCCGTCGTCTCGGACGTGGAGATGCCGCGCATGGACGGCTTCGCCCTCACCGAGGCGGTGCGGGGCTCGCCGCGCTTCGGCCGGCTGCCCGTCGTCCTCGTCACCGCGCGCTCCAAACCCGAGGACAAGGCGCGCGGCCTCCAGGTGGGTGCCAGCGCCTACCTCGTGAAGAGCGCGTTCGACCAGACCCACCTGCTGGAGACCCTGAGGCAGCTCCTATGAAGCCCGACAAGCTCCGCGTCCTCGTCGCCGAAGACTCCCCCACCGCCCGGCGCCTGCTGGTGGAAATCCTACGGGCCGATCCCGCCTTCGAGGTGGTGGGCGAGGCGAAGGATGGGGTGGAGGCGCTGGAGATGACGCGCCGCCTGCGCCCGCACCTGGTCACCATGGACATCCAGATGCCGAACATGGATGGGCTGGAGGCCACCCGGCGCATCATGACGGAGGTGCCCACGCCGGTGGTGGTGGTGTCCACGCTGGTGGAGCGCGACATCCAGACGTCCATGGCCGCGCTGCGCGCCGGGGCGCTGGCGGTGCTGCAGAAGCTGGTGGGCCCGCAGGCGCCGGACTTCGAGACCGAGGCCCGCCGGCTGCGCGACACGGTGAAGGCCATGGCCGAGGTGAAGGTCATCCGGCACTGGCCCTCGCGCGAGGAGGGGCCCACCCCGCGCGCGCCCGTGGTGCCCAAGCGCCGCGGCAAACCCTCCCTGCTGGCCATCGCCGCCTCCACCGGAGGCCCCGCGGCCCTGCACCGCATCCTCTCGGAGTTGCCCGCGGGCTTTCCGCTCCCCATCCTGGTGGTGCAGCACATCGCCCTGGGCTTCGCCAAGGGCCTGGCCACCTGGCTGGACAGCGTGTGCCCATTGGAGGTGAAGGTGGCCGAGGACGGCGAGGCCCTGAGGCCGGGGGTCGTCTACATCGCCCCGGATGACCGGCACCTCGGGGTGCGGGCGGACGGGCGGGTGGAGGTCTCCAACGCGGCCCCGGTGGGAGGCTTCAGGCCCTCGGGCACCTGGCTGTTCCGCTCGGCGAGCCAGGTCTTCGGCTCCTCCCTCGCCGCCGCCGTCCTCACGGGGATGGGGCAGGACGGCCTGGAGGGTTTGCGGGAGGTATATGAAGCCGGCGGCTGGGTGATGGCCCAGGACGAGGCCACCAGCGTCGTCTACGGAATGCCCGGGGTGGCCGTGTCCGCGGGAGTCACCCACGAGGTCCTGGCCCTCGGTGATTTCTCCCGCCGCTTCCGGGAGCTGTCCGGTGTAGAGACTGGGGGAGCATGAACGTCACTTTTCCGACGCCGCTCGCCGGCTCGCCCTCCGATCGGGTGGGCGGAAGGCGGGAGGGCATGAAATGAAGAGGAGTCCTCCGCCACCGGTTGTGGCGTTGCCATGAGCGTCCCCCCCTCCGGATTCGAGATGGCCTTCAAGGCCCTGCCGGAACCGGCCTACCTCCTGGACGAGGCGGGCCGGGTGCTGTCGTGCAGCACGGTGGGCGCGCGGGTGCTGGGCCTGCCGCCGGAGCTGCTCCTGGGCCAGCACTGGGCCGGGCTGGCGCTCGGCGCCGAGGAAGGGGCCCTGCTGGAGTCCGGACGCGGGGTGGCGCTGGCCACCGGAGCGTCGCACGCGGTGGAGGCCACCTGGCCGGGCGAGCGAGGCCCCCGGCCCCATACCTTCTGCTTCACGCCCATGCGCGAGGGCGAGGGCCCGGTGCGGGTGCTGGTGACGGTGCGTCCGCTCACCGAGGCCGAGGCCGTGCACTCCCGGGCGCTGGCACTGGAGCAGGCGGCGCGGGCCGAGGTGGAGGCCGCCGAGCGCCGGCAGTCCTTCCTCTACCAGGCGATGACGACGCTCTTCGCGCACCCGCCTGACCCGCAGGGCATGTACACGCTGCTGGCGCACCTGGCGGTGCCGGACCTGGCGGACTGGTGCCTGGTGGACGCGGTGGAGCAGGGCCCGTGGGTGTCGCGCGTGGCGGTGGCGTACCTGGACCCGACGCAGTCCGAGCAGGCGCGC
This sequence comes from Archangium gephyra, assembly GCF_049060025.1. Lineage (GTDB taxonomy): Bacteria > Myxococcota > Myxococcia > Myxococcales > Myxococcaceae > Archangium > Archangium gephyra_A. The sequence continues at coordinate 7,738,494 of NZ_JBMEQQ010000002.1, read as the reverse complement.
GCGCTGCCGAAGCGCTTCGAGCGGCGCGAGGCCCCGGTGGGCGTGCTGCGGGTGCTGCACACGGGCGAGCCGGAGCTGGTGCCGGCGGTGACGGACTCGCTGTTGCGCGCCGCGGCCTCCGAGCCCGAGCACCCGGCGCTGCTCAGCCGGCTGCAGGCGCGCTCGTACATGATCATCCCGCTGAAGGCGCGGGGGCACACGCTGGGAGCGGTGACGTTCGTGTCCGGGGCCTCGGGGCGGCGTTACGGCCCGAGCGACCTGGCGCTGGCGGAGGACCTGTGCGTGCGGGCGAGCCTGGCGATCGACAACGCGCGGCTCTTCGGTGAGTCGAGGCGGGCGACGCGGGCGCGGGAAGACCTGTTGGCGGTGGTGTCGCACGATTTGAAGAACCCGCTGGGGGTGGTGCAACTGGCCTCGGCGCTGCTGCTGCGAGGCGCGCAGGGCAAACCGGGCAGCGAGCCGGTGCAGAAGCAGGCGGGCCGCATCCAGGCGGCGGCGGACCGGATGGGGCGGCTGATCTCGGACCTGCTGGACTGGGGGCGCATCGAAGCGGGCGGGCTGCCGCTGGAGCCCTCGGAGCAGGACGTGACGTCGGTGGTGACGGAGGCGCTGGAGAGCGTGCGACCGCTGGCGGAGGCGCGGGGGCTGAGGGTGATGGCGGAGGTGCCGGACGAGAACATCCGGGTGAAGTGTGACCGGACGCGGGTGTTGCAGGTGTTGGGAAACCTGCTGGGCAACGCGTTGAAGTTCACCCCGGAGAGCGGGCAGCTCACGGTGGGGGCGCGGGTGCACCAGGGCGAGGTGGAGCTGTGGGTGCGGGACACGGGGGCGGGAATCCGTCCGGACGCGCTGCCGCACGTCTTCGAGCGCTACTGGCAGGCGAAGGACGCGGAGAGCCGGGGCACGGGGCTGGGGCTGTACATCGCGAAGGGAATCGTCGAGGCGCACGGCGGCCGCATCTGGGCGGAGAGCCAGTTGGGCAAGGGCAGCACGTTCACCTTCACGCTGCCGGCGGCGAGCACGAGTCCCCTGAAGTCCACCCACCCGGCCCGCTAGCTCCATCTCCGCCGGGCGTGTGCGCATAACGGATTTCCTGCATGATGCTCCGTGCTACCAGGAGCGCATATGCAGTGGGTTCGCGGGATGATGCTGGTGGTGGTGGTGTGCTGTGTGGCGAGCGCGGCGTTCGCGGAGGAGACACGGGACACGCGGCTCCAGGAGGCACGAACCGCCTTCGATGAGGCGAACACGCTCTGGGACGCGGGGAAGTACGACGAGGCCATCGCCAGGGGTGAGCGGGCCCTCTCGCTACGCGAGCCCGTGCTCGGGGGCTCCCATCCAGACGTCGCCAGGAGTCTGGAGCAGCTCGGCTTCCATCTCCTGCGCCGGGGGAACCCCGTCCGGGCCGAGCCGCTCCTCCGGCGCGCGCTGGCTCTTCAAGAGGCGGCGCTCGAGCAGAACCCCCCGGACCTCGCTCGAACGCTCTGCCACCTCGCCCAGCTCTACAAGGACCAGGGGATTTACGACCGGGCCGAGCCGCTTCATGCGCGTGCGCTGGCCCTTCGGGAAGCGGCCCTCGGCCCGGACCATCCCCTCGTCGCCGAGTCGCTCAACCACCTCGCCACTCTCTACTGGCTCCAAGGGTTTTACGGCCGGGCCCGGCCGCTCTACGAGCGCGCGCTCGCCATCCGGGAAGCCACTCTCGACAAGAACCACCCCGAGGTCGCGCAAACACTCAACGGCCTCGCCCAGGTCTACGCGGGTCAGCGATTGTACGCGCCATCCGAGTCGCTCTTCCTCCGCGCCCTGGCCATCTGGGAAAGGGACCTGGGCAAGCACCAGCCCGAAATCGGGAGCTTGCTCTTCTGGGGCCTCGGCGATCTCTACCGGGCCCAGGGGTTGTCCACCCGTGCGGAGCCGCTCGCCGCGCGTGCGCAGGCCAGTCTGGAAGCGGCCCTCGGCCAGAACCCTCCCAACGTCGCGCACTCGCTCCTGGAACTCGCTGGCCTCTACATGCGCCAGGGAATGCTCGCTCGGGCCGAGCCGCTCTACGAGCGCGCGCTGGCCCTTCAAGAAGCGGCCCTCGGCAACAGCCATCCCCTGGTCGCCGAGACGCTCCTCCGGCTCGCCGTGACGTGCGCGCACCAGGGCTTGTACGGCCGGGCCGAGCCGCTCTTCCTCCGCGTGCTGGCCATCAGGGAAGAGACCCTCGACAACAGCCATCCCCTCATCGCCGGTCCGAGCCTCAGACTCGGCAACCTCTACCTGGCCCAGGGGTTGTACGGCCGGGCCGAGCCGCTCCTCCAGCGCGCGCTGTCCATCTCCGAAGCGGCCTTCGGCGAGAAGAGCTACCCCGTCGCCGATTCGCTCGACAGCCTGGGCGGCCTCTACCTGGCCCAGGGGTTGTACGGCCGGGCCGAGCCGCGCCTCCAGCGCGCGCTATCCATCATGGAAGCGCTCTCCGGCAAGAGCGCGCCCCAGGTCGCCCGTCCGCTCCTCAAGCTCGGCAACCTCTACCTGGCCCAGGGGTTGTACGGCCGGGCCGAGCCGCTCCTCCAGCGCGCGCTGGCCATCACGGAAGCGGCCTTTGGCAAGACCGATCTCGACGTCGCCGACCCGCTGAACGATCTCGCCGACCTCTACTCGGCTCAGGGAGGGTACGGCCGAGCCCGGCCGCTCTACGAGCGCGCGCTCGCCATTCGGAGAGCGACTTTCGGCGAGCACTCTCCCCGCGACGCGGAAACGCTCAACCACCTCGCCCTGGTCCATCTGGCCCAGGGACGCCTCGCCAAGGCCCTGCCGCTGCTCACGCACGCCTTCGCCATCTCCGAGCAGCGCCTGCGCCAGGAGGCCCTCGGCCTCTCCGAGGCGAACCTGGCCCGCTTCCTCCAGTTCCTGCGCACCGACGAGGAGCGGCTCTATGCGTTGCTGCGCGCCCATCCCGACAACGTCCAGGTCAGACGCCTGGCCCTCGGCGCCGCCCTGCTCCTCAAGGGCCGCTCCGTCGGGGAGAGCGCCGACATCTCGCGCACCATCTACCGGAGCCTGAGCGCGCGGGACCGGGACACCTTCGAGCGGCTGCGGGGTTTGCGCGCCCAGCTCGCCCAGTTGTCACTCCAGGGCCCCCGCTCGCGCTCCCCGGCATCCCATCAACAGCGGCTCGCGGAGCTCTCCGAGCAGGGCGCCGCCCTCGAAGCCGACCTGGCCCGGCGCTCGGCCCCCCTGCGTGCACTGGCCGCCCTGCCCTCTCCCGCGGAGATTGTCGGCCGGGTCGCCGCGGCCCTGCCCAAGGACGCCGCCCTCGTCGAGTTCATCACCTACGTGGACCGCCCGCTGGTGCCCAGGCCGGGCACGTCCGCGTCCCAGCGCCCCCACGCGCTGCGCTACCTGGCGCTGGTGCTCTTCCCCGACGCCACCATCCGCTTCCAGGACCTGGGGCCGGCCGGGCCCATCGACTCGGCCGCCTCGCGTCTGCGCGACGCCCTGGCCAACCGCGACGCCTCCTTCCTGGCCTCCGCCCAGGCGCTCCACGGGCTCGCCTTCCACCCCCTGCGCCCGCTGCTGGGCTCTACCCGCCGCCTCTTCCTCGCGCCCGATGGGCAGCTGGCCCTCGTGCCCTTCGCGGCCCTGCACGATGGCCAGCGCTTCCTCGTGGACGCCTTCGACTTCACCTACCTGCCCTCCGGCAAGTACCTGCTGCCGCGCTCCGAGGAGAGCCCCCCGCCGGATTCCGTCGTCGTCCTCGCCGACCCGGACTTCGGCACGCCCCTCCCAGCCCCCGCTGCCTCCAGCGCCGAGCGCTTCCCCTCCCTCGAGCGCTTCTTCTCCACCCTGAGCGCGGACGTGGGGCAACGCGCCTGGGCCACACTCCCCCTCCCGGGCACCCGTCAGGAGGCCGAGGCCATCCAACGGTTGCTGCCCCAGAGCCAGCTCTTCCTGGGCGCCCAGGCCACCAAGGAGCGGCTGTTGCAGCTGCCCCCTCCGGGCATTCTCCACCTGGCCACCCATGGCTTCTTCTTCGAGGACGCGCCCACCCCGGCGGGCGCCCGCGCCGTGGGCCACGTCGAGGCGCTGGGCGAGGACCCCCGGGCCCCCAGCCCTCCAGACCCCTTGTTGCGCTCCGGTCTCGTCCTGGCGGGGGCGAGCGCCCCGGTGCCCTCCGGCGCCAGCCCCGCTCCGGCCTCGGCCGAGCACTCCCTGGTGACGGCGCTGGAGCTGGCGGGTCTCAACCTCTGGGGTACCCAGCTCGTCGTCCTCTCGGCGTGCGACACCGGGCGAGGCGACGTCAAATTGGGCCAGGGCGTGTACGGGCTGCGCCGCGCCTTCCTCGTAGCCGGAGCGGAGACCGTCGTGATGAGCCTGTGGAAGGTGAACGACGAGACGACCCGGCAGCTGATGGAGACCTATTACCGCCACCTGCTCGAGGGGCAGGGCAGAGCCACGGCGCTGCGCGAGGCGATGCGCGAGCTGCGTCAGACCCAACCCCACCCGCACTACTGGGCGCCCTTCCTCGCCATGGGCCGCGAGTCTCCCCTGCGCTTGCCGTGAGGGGCTCCCGGTTTCCCCACCGGGCCTACACGCCCACGGGCTCGTGGTGTGTCACCGTGCGCACGAGCACGAAGGAGCCGGTGGGCCCGAGGGCAATGACATACGTCTCGTGCTCCACCTCGACGAGGGAGCCATGGGCGGCGTCGGGCTGGTGCTCGAGCCACCCGAGGGCCTCGTTCATGGAGGGGAAGGTCCGCACGGGGCCCGACGGGTTGACTCCGGCGGTCTCACGCGACTCGAGCCAGCCGTAGAAGTCCTCGAGCTCGTCGCGGGAGTGGAGGAAGAGGAGGGCCCGGGCGGCGAGTGCGATGACGGCATACTCCTCGGACTCGGCCGCATGAGGGCGGGCCGCGGAGGCGAGCGCTCGCAGCGTGCGCTCCAGGCCGGGCCGCGAAGAGGACTGTTCCATCGTGCACCCCCTGCCACGCTGACGGTGGCGACCGCTATCAATGTGTCGGGGTGCGGCGCGGAGGCAACCCCTCGGGAGGCGGGAGCGCACGGTTCTCGAAAGAAAACCCGAGGAGTGGAGGGCCACGGCGAGGCGCTCTCCCGGCGCGTCCCATACCGTGCGGGAAACCGGACACTCGGGCGAGACCGCGGCGGCACGCTTGTCCCGGGGAGCAGCACCGCCCAGGTTTGAACGAGCCCCGTCCCGTGCCATTCGCGAGCCCCTTCCCGTTCACACGGAGGAAGAGCCATGGCCTCGGGTACAGACGTCCTCACCCCTCCCGCCCCCTCTCCGGCCGCGCCCCCCGAGCGCCCCCAGGGCCGGAAGATGGTGCGCTGGTTCGATCCGCTGGTGCTCTTGAGGGCGGGCATCCGCTCGGCCATCTCGACGACCATCGGGGAGCAGGCGGATCGCCGGCTGCTCGATGCACTGGCGACGCCGAAGGTGGAGCCGAGTGACTTCTCGGTGGACGAGGCGGGCCGGCCGCGCGAGGAGCTGTGGTTCGACTTCGTGGCGGACCTGGGAGACGGCTGGGATTCCACGTACGCGGTGGCACAGACGGTGTCGCGGCCCACGCTGACGCTGAAGGACGAGACGGGGACGGCCTACGAGACGCGGCGGGGCGAGGTGCTCGTCTTCGGGGGGGACGAGGTGTACCCGGAGGCGAGCGTGCAGGAGTACGAGGAGCGCACGGTGCGCCCGTGGGCGGCGGCGATGAAGGGACAGGGGCCGGAGCCGCACCTGTTCGCGATTCCCGGCAACCACGATTGGTATGACGGGCTGGTCTCCTTCATGAGGCTGTTCTGTCAGGGCCGCCGGTCCGCGGGCTGGCGGATGCACCAGCGGCGCAGCTACTTCGCGGTGAAGCTACCGCACGGCTGGTGGCTGCTGGGCACGGACATGCAGCTCGACTCGGACCTGGACGAGCCCCAGGTGCGCTACTTCCAGGAGCTGGCGAAGCAGATGAAGGAGGAGGATCGGATCATCCTCTGCCTGGCGGAGCCCGCGTGGCTGCTGGCGCAGGTGCGTCCGCCGGGAGATCGCACGTACCTGGACAACAACCTCGTCTTCCTGGAGCAGCAGGTGCTGGGCAAGAAGGTGAGCGTCTTCCTCACGGGGGACATCCACCATTACCGGCGGCACGCCAACGACGAGGGGCGGCAGAAGATCATCGCGGGAGGAGGAGGCGCCTTCCTGCACCCGACGCACGTGCCGCGGAAGGAGACCGCGCTGCCGGAGGGCTTCACCGCGCGCAAGACGTTCCCGGAGCCCGCGGTGTCCAGGCGGCTGTGCTGGCGCAACCTGGGATTCGTCGGGCACAACCCCTCGCTCGGCCTCTTCACCGGCTTCCTCTATCTGCTGCTGGCGTGGATGCAGGTGGCGGACCTGGGCGCGGGTGGCACGGTGGAGTGGAAGTTGTCGCGGGTGCTGAGCGCGGCGCTCGTCAACCCGGGAGTGATTCTCCTCTCGGTGGTGCTGGTGCTGGGGATGATCGGACTGGCGGATGCGCGCTTCGGCCGGGCGCGGCAGGTAGCGGGGCTGCTGCACGGAGTGGCGCATCTGGCCGCGTCGCTCTTCGTCTTCCGGGGAGCCTTCGCCCTCACCGGGGCGTTGCTGCCACTCGGGAGCGTCCCGCAGGAGCTGCTCGGGGCGGTGCTCGTCTTCGCCGGAGGCTTCCTGCTGGGACCGACACTGCTGGGGCTCTACCTGCTCATCTCGCTCAACGGCTTCGGGGCCCACGCCAACGAGGCGTTCTCCTCGTTGACCATTCCGGACTGGAAGAACTTCCTGCGGCTGCGCATCGACCGGGACGGGCGCCTGTGGCTCTACCCCATTGGCCTGAGACGGGTGCCTCGCGCCTGGAAGCGGGGACAGACGGCGCGTGAGCCGGAGTGGGTGGCGGATGACAAGAACGCCACGCCCCCGGAGCTCATCGAGCCCCCCATCGTCATCGGCGCGGCGCGGACCGCGGCCCCCCGCGTGGCGGAGCGGAGCTTCCCCGAATACGCAGGGCCCGCGGCGCCGTAGTCAGCCCTCGCGCCGGGGGAGGAGGCCCGTGCGGATGGCTCCCAGCCTCGCGTCCTCGACGGCATTGAAGATGCTGGGGGACTCCGGGAAGACGCGCTCCGCCAGCTCGGCGAGCTTCAACGCCTTCTCCAGCGCCTCCTTCGTGCGCTCCATGGCCCAGAATTCGATGAGCCCCGCCCAGGAATGCTCCAGGGCATGCAGGGCGCTCGCCACGCTCTCCTCGAAGAGCGCCTCCGCCCGCGAGGGTGAGCTGCGGAAGACATCGACGAAGTGGGCAAGCTCCAGCAGCGCCGGAGCACCCCGGGCAGAGGCCTGGACGGCCTGCTCCAGCAGTTGCTCGATCTCCTCGAGCGCCTGGTCCATCTCGACCCCGGGCTCATCGGTCAGCCGCAACAGCCGAGAGAGCTCCAACAGGTTGGGCGTGAACGCGGGACAATCCCGGGCCAGCTCCCGGAGCCGCTGGAGTTGCTCCGCGCTCGCCTCGTTGGCCGAGCCGGCCTCCCGGGCCGCCCGCATCCGGGCCATCATCTCATCGAGAGTGGGGTGTGCCATGGGAGCCTCAGAATTTCCCCATGAGGCGCGGCTGCTGCTTGATGAGCTTGGCGGCCTCCTGCAGTTGGGCCTTCGTCGCGAGACTGAAATCGCCGTCGTCCATCATCTTCTCGATCTGATACAGCGTGTACTCCTTGAGCTGCGAGGGGAAGTCCTTTGCCCGCTGGAGGCGTGCGGGAATTTCCCCCAGCTTCGTGTTGAACTGGGCAATACGCCTCAGAAGCTCGGTGGCTTGCGGTTTGGCGAGCAGACCCGCGGCGCTGGTCTCAGCGATGAGCACCTCGGCTTCGGCGAACTGCCCCTGTGCGATCAGCGCCTGGATACGGGCGGCGGCGCTGTTGCAATCGGCACGCGCCTCGGAGTCCTCGCGAAGGCCAGGGGAGCCAGGAGCACATGCGCCAACCGCCAGGGCCAGCACACCAAGCACCAGCCAGTCGCGCATGAGCACCTTCCTGGAGCAGGGAACTCCTCGAGGATAGCTCCTCCCCTCCCGCTCCTAGAGCAGCGAAGACGCACCCGGAGAGAAACCGCACACTCCGGGTTCCGGCGCCCCGGGCCGCCCGGTTATCGTGCGGACAGTGATGCCTTGCCGTCCCGCCCGTCTCCTACAAGCACGTACCCGAGCACGACAGGCCCAGCGGGGACTTTCAGGGACGCCTGATCGCCGCCGTCACCTGGACTGGGGGGCGAGCCGCGCACCTGGACGAGGCCACGCACAACCTGGGGCGGAAGCCCACTCCCTGATGGCGGGAGCGCGAAATTCCCAGTAAGAATCAGGAGACAGGAGCGACACCATGGGCGTGATCCAGTTCATCGACGAGTTCCGCGCGCTCCACACGAGGGCGCGGCAGGGGAAGCTGGGGGAGTCCGAGCGCCAGGACTACCTGGCCAAGCGCGAGCAATTCGCGCGGGCCCTGCTCAACGCCCAGGGCCTGATGCTCGACGGGGCCGAGGCCCGGCGCCACTACCGCGTGGCCCACCAGCTCCCGGTGGAGCTGCAGATGGCCTACGGCAACGTGTGGACGAACACGTTGGACATCTCGGCCGGTGGCTTCTCGGTGACGCTGCCGCACGCGGTGGACGTGAAGGAGCGGCCCAGCGCCCTGCTGTACCTGCCGGACGGCTCGACGCTGGCGGGCCGGGTGCGCGTGGTGTCCCAGTTCCAGCGCGCCGACAAGCACCGCGCCTCCTTCGCCTTCATGGATTTGACCGAGCGCGAGATGGAGCTGCTGGAGGGCTTCCTCATCGACTTCGCCCTGGAGCGGGTGGGCATCACCCCTCCGTAGCGGGCCCCCTGAAGCAGACACCTCGGAGAGCCGTGATGAGCGCCAATCTGTGGGTGGAGCAGTTCCGGGCGCTCCATGCGCGTGCGCGCAAGGGACAGCTCCCCGAAGACGAGAAGCGGCGCTACGCCATGGCCCGGGAGCAGTTCGCGCGGGCCCTGACGGCGGCGCAGGGCATGAGCCTGCCTCCAGGCCAGTCCGCGCGCCGCAGCTTCCGCATCGCCCAGGGGCTGCAGGTGGACATCGCCTTCGCCTCCGGACCCGTCCGGGCCATCACGATGGACGTGTCGGTGGGCGGCTTCTCGGTGATGATGCACAAGCCGCCCGTCGAGTCGGAGGAGCCGGACTTCACGCTGCGGCTGCCGGGCAACCAGGAGCCGGTGAAGGGCAAGGCCCGGGCGGTGTCGGTGCAGCGCAAGATTGGAACCCACCGCGTCTCGTTCTCCATGAAGGGCCTGGCCGAGAAGGACACGGAGCGGCTGGAGACGGCGCTGTTCGACCTGGCGCTGGAGCGCATCAAATAGGGCCGCCGCCCGCGGACGGCGAGGACCTGGCGCAATAGACGTTGGGAGCCACGCAGCGGGCGGTCTCGGCGGTGCCGGTGAGGCTCTCGGCGTGCCCGAGGAAGAGGTAGCCCGAGGGCAGCAGCCGCCGCATCAGGGCGCTCAGCGCCTGCGCGCGGGCCTGGGCTCCGAAATAGATGAGGACATTGCGGCAGAAGACGAGCTCGAAGGGCCCCTGGGGCCAGCCGCGCTCGTCGCTCAGGTTGACGCGGGCGAAGCGCAGCACCTCGCGCAGCTCCGGCCCCGCCTGCATCCACCCCTCCTGGCTGCGCACGCCCTTGAGCATGAAGGCGCGCAGCAGGGGCCGGGGGATGCCCGCCGCCTTCTCCATGGGCCACAGCCCCTGCCGGGCGCGCTCCAGCGCCCAGGTGGACAGGTCCGTCGCCAGCACCTCCACCTCCCAGCCCGAGCCCGGCGGGAAATGAGAGAGCAGCGCCATGGCCAGCGAGTAGGGCTCCTCGCCCGTCGAGCACCCCGCGCTCCACACCCGCACGCGCCGGGCCATCAACCCCTGGGCCGCCCGCCGCGTCCACTCCGGGAAGACGCGCTGGCGCAGAAAGTCGAAGTGCTGCGGCTCGCGGAAGAAGTGCGTCTCGTTGGTGCAGAGGCAGTCCATCATCCGCACCCGCTCGGCCTCGTTGCCGCGCGAGGTGACGAAGCGGTAGTAGGCGCCGAAGGACGTCAGCCCCAGCGCGCGCACCCGCCGGGACAGCCGCCCCACCAGCAGCGCCTGCTTCGAGGGGCCCAGGTGGATGCCCGCCTCCCGCTCCACCAGCGTCTGGAAGAGGGAGAACTCCCGCTCCGTCAACGGGAGGGGGCCCACGCCGGGCAACGCGGTGTCCGCCGGGGCCACGGCCCTCATGTGCCTCCGCCGGCGGCGGGAGCGCCCACCAGGCCCAGCAACTCCTCCGCGCTCAGCACCCGGTCCAGATCCAGCAGGAGGATGAAGCGCTGCTCCTGACGGCCCATGCCCCGCAGGTAGTCCACCGGCGTGCGCGTGCCGAAGGCGGGCGGCGGCTCGATGTCGTCCGGCCCCAGGTCGAGCACCTCGCTGACCGAGTCCGCCAGCAGCCCGAGCGTGGTGCGCTCCCCGTCCAGCAGCGCCTCGACGATGACGAAGCACGTCCACCGGGTGATGGGGCGCGCGCCGAGCCCCATCTTCACCGCCAGGTCCACCACCGGCACCACCCGGCCCCGCAGGTTGATGACGCCCAGCACCGCCGGAGGCATGCCCGGCACCCGGGTGATGGGCACGTGCTCGATGATTTCCCGGATGCGCAGCAGCTCGATGGCGTACGCCTCGCCCGCCAGCGAGAAGCCCAGGTATTGCGCCGGACGGGCGGCTTCGGATGCGGTGTTCGTGTTCGTGCTCATGGAGAGGCTCTCCGTGTGGGAGTCACCTGGGCGGGCAGCGGCTGCGCCACCGCCTTCAGCCCGTGTGCGGGCGAGTGCACCGGAGGCAGGTGGATCAGCGCCGGCCTCGGCGAATGCACCGGCTGCACCATGCCGTGCATCGGCCGCACCTCCTCCGCCACCCGGAAGAACGTCATCATCTGCTGCAGCGACTCGGCCTGCGCCGCCAGCTCCTCCGCCGTCGACGACAGCTCCTCCGCCGCCGACGCGTTGCGCTGCGTCACCTGGTCCACCTGCACCATCGCCCGGTTCATCTGCACCACCCCGCTGGCCTGCTCCCCCGACACCGCCGCCACCTGCTGCACCAGCTCCGCCGTCTTGCGGATGGACGGCACCAGCTCCTTCAGCAGCTTCCCCGAGCGCTCCGCCACCTTCACGCTGCTTCCCGCCAGGCTCCCTATCTCCTTGGCCGCCTTCTGGCTCCTCTCCGCCAGCTTCCTCACCTCCGCCGCCACCACCGCGAAGCCTCGCCCGTGCTCTCCCGCCCTCGCCGCCTCCACCGCCGCGTTCAGCGCCAGCAGGTTCGTCTGGTACGCAATCTCCTCCACGATGGAGATGCGCTCGGCGATGGCCGCCATCGCCTCCACCGTCTCGTTCACCGCCAGCCCGCTCTCCTCCGCCTCCTCGGCCCCTCTCAGCGCCATCGCCTCCAGCTGCTTGCTCGTCTGCGCGTTCTGGCTGATGGACGCACTCAACTGCTCCAGGCTCGTCGTCGTCTCCTCCACCGACGCCGCCTGGGTGCTCGTCCCCTGGGACAGCGCCTGCGCCGCTGACGCCACCTGCCCGGAGGCGCCCGACAGCGAGCCCACCGCGCCTCGCACCTCGCCCAGCACGGCGCCAAGGCGCTGCACCATCTCCCGCATCCCGGCCATCATCCGCGCCGTCTCGTCCTGGCCCTTCACCTCGATGGTGCCCGTCAAGTCTCCCGAGGCCAGCCTGCTGGTGAAGCCCACCGCCTCGTTCAGCGGCCGGGTGATGCCGCGCGCCAGCACCCACGCCAGCAGCACCGCCAGCAACGGCCCCACCAGGCCCCCCAGCACCAGCATCTGCTTCAACCGCTCCACGCCCGCGCCAGCCACCTCGTTGCGCTCATCGAGCGCGGCCTCCTCGGCCTTCCGGAGGGCCTCCGCCGTGACGTGCAGGTCCGCCAGGATCTTCCGCCCCTTGCCGCTCTTCTCGTACTCGGTGAGCGTCTCCATGGGGATACGCCCGGCATCCACGTCCCGGCGCAGCGCCGTCTGATGCGCGAGGTGCGGCAGGAACCGCTGCTGGTACTGGTCCAGCAATTGTTGGAGCAGCCCCTGCTCCTGGAGGCCCATCGCGCTCTTCTCCTTCAACTGCGCATGGGCCTGGAGGAACCGCGCCTGCAACTGGGGCTGCGGCTCGAGGTAGGAGACATCACCGGTGAGCGAATAACCTCGCACCCGGTCATTCATTTCCATCAGGAAGACCCTCAGGGTCTGGACGTCGCCGATGACCTCATAGGAGCGGTAGTTCGCCCCGGCGGCGTCCACCAGACCGAGGAAGAGGGCGTAGGACCCCCAGATGATGGTGACGAGCAAGGCGACGGGCGCGCCGAAGCCGAGCTGGAGCTTCCTGGCGATGCTGAGGTTGTCGATCATGAAGGTGGTGCCCCTGAATGCCTCGAGAAGAGCCTAGAAGCGCTTGAAGTCGTGGTCCGAGCCGGCCGCCGCGCGCTCGGGCACCGCCGGGAAGGACGTGGGAGTCACCTGGGCGGGCAGCGGCTGCGCCACCGCCTTCAGTCCGTGTGCCGGCGAGTGCACCGCAGGCAGGTGGACCGGCACCGGCCTCAACGAATGCACCGGCTGCACCATGCCGTGCATCGGCCGCACCTCCTCCGCCACCCGGAAGAACGTCATCATCTGCTGCAGCGACTCGGCCTGCGCCGCCAGCTCCTCCGCCGTCGACGACAGCTCCTCCGCCGCCGACGCGTTGCGCTGCGTCACCTGGTCCACCTGCACCATCGCCCGGTTCATCTGCACCACCCCGCTGGCCTGCTCCCCCGACACCGCCGCCACCTGCTGCACCAGCTCCGCCGTCTTGCGGATGGACGGCACCAGCTCCTTCAGCAGCTTCCCCGAGCGCTCCGCCACCTTCACGCTGCTTCCCGCCAGGCTCCCTATCTCCTTGGCCGCCTTCTGGCTCCTCTCCGCCAGCTTCCTCACCTCCGCCGCCACCACCGCGAAGCCTCGCCCATGCTCTCCCGCCCGCGCCGCCTCCACCGCCGCGTTCAGCGCCAGCAGGTTCGTCTGGTACGCAATCTCCTCCACGATGGAGATGCGCTCGGCGATGGCCGCCATCGCCTCCACCGTCTCATTCACCGCCAGCCCGCTCTCCTCCGCCTCCTCGGCTCCCCGCAGCGCCATCGCCTCCAACTGCTTGCTCGTCTGCGCGTTCTGGCTGATGGACGCGCTCAGCTGCTCCAGGCTCGTCGTCGTCTCCTCCACCGACGCCGCCTGGGTGCTCGTCCCCTGGGACAGCGCCTGCGCCGCCGCCGCCACCAGCCCCGAGGCCCCCGATAGCGAACCCACCGCACCCCGCACCTCGCCCATCACCCCGCCGAGGCGCTGCACCATCTCGCGCATCCCGGCCATCATCCGCGCCGTCTCGTCCCGGCCCTTCACCTCGATGGTGCCCGTCAAGTCTCCCGAGGCCAGCCTGCTGGTGAAGCCCACCGCCTCGTTCAGCGGCCGGGTGATGCTGCGTGCCAGTACCCACGCCAGCAGCACCGCCAGCAACGGCCCCACGATGCCGCCGCTCACCAACATCCGCTCCACCAACGCCGCCTGCGCGGCGGAATCCTTCATGAGCGACTCGCGCCGCACCAGCTCCTCCTGGATGATGGCCTTCGAGGTGCCGTGCATGAGCTCCACGAGCTTCCGTCCCTTGCCGCCCCTCACGTAGTCAACGACGTGCTCCATGGGCGCGCGTCCGGCCTTCACGTCCCGGCCCAACGCCACCTGGTGCTCGAGGTGGGCGAGGTACTGCTGGTACTGCTCCATGAGCTGTTGCTGCAGCCCCTCCACACGGGGGTTCTTGTCCGTCAGCTCCTTCCCCCGGTTGTAGTTCTCGAGAACCACGGCCTGCATGGCCGGGAGGGACTCGAGGGCGGACTCGTTGCCCGTGAAGGCGAACTCCAGCGTCCGGTTCTCCATCTCCACGATGTGGAGGCCCGTGCTGAACATCGCGATTCGCAAATCGTGGAAGCGGTAGTACCCGTCGTTGCTCACCACCATCATGAAGAAGGCGTAGGCCGCCCAGATGGTGGTGGCGAGCAGTGCGACGAGCACGCCGAAGCCGAGCTGCAGCTTCCGGGAGATGGTGAGGTTCTGGAGCATGGTTCTCTTTCGGGAAAGCGGAAGAAGGACGGGGCAGGCGGAGCGTCAGCTCACGGCGGCCCGTGGGCGGCCGGCGGTGCGCAGGAGCGTGGGCACATCCAGGACGAGCCCCACGCGGCCGCTCCCGAGAATGGTGGAGCCGGACACGCCGGGCAGGTGGCGGAAGAGCCGGCCCAGGGGCTTGAGGACGCACTGGCCCTCGCCGAAGAGCGCGTCCACCACCAGGCCCGCCCGGCTCCCTCCGTGGCCCAGCACGACGACGCTCTCCCGGCCCGCCGCGGGGCCCTGCACGCCCAGCATCTCCCGCAGCCGCAGGTAGGGCAGCGCCCGGCCGCGCAGGTTCAACACGCCGCCCCCGGGCTGCCCGGTGCGCTCCGCCGGCAGCTCCAGGCACTCGCGCACCGCCTCCAGCGGCAGCACGTACGTCTCCTCGCCCACCCCCACCGAGAAACCCTGGATGGTGGCCAGCGTCAGCGGCACCCGCAGCGTCACCGTGGTGCCCTGCCCCTCCTGGCTGCGCAGCGTCACCAGGCCCCGCAGCGCCTCCACGCTCCGGCGCACCACGTCCATGCCCACCCCGCGCCCGGACACCTCCGTCACCGCCTCCGCCGTGCTCAACCCCGGCAGGAAGACGAGCTCCTCCAGCTCCTCCGCCGTCATCCGCTCGGGCTCCATCCCCAGCCCGCGCGCCTTCTCCCGCAGCCTGTCGTAGCGCAGGCCCCGGCCGTCATCGCTCAGCTCCACCACCAGCGAGCCCGGCTCGTGGAAGGCCCTCAGCACCAGCGTGCCGCACGGCTCCTTCCCCGCCGCCTCGCGCTCCTCCGGCGTCTCCAGCCCGTGGTCCACCGCGTTGCGTACCAGGTGCAGCAACGGCTCGCGCAGGCCCTCCACCAGCGCCGTGTCCACCTCCACCTCCTCGCCCTCCAGCACCAGCCGCGCCCACTTGCGCTCCCCCCGCGTCAAGTCGCGCACCGTGCGCAGGTGCTGCCGGAAGAGCGGGCCCACCGGCACCATCCGCACCCGCATCACCTCTTCCTGCAGCTCCTCGTGCAGCCGGTCCGCCTCGAGGTGCACCTCCAGCGCCTCCTCGGCCGTGCCCGTGGCCAGCACCTGCGCCAGCCGCGTGCGCGCAATCGCCAGCTCGCCCGTGAGGATGGCGATGCGGTCCAGCTTCTCCACGTCCACCCGCAGCGTGCGCGCGCGCCGCCCCGCCGCGTCCTCCGCCGCCGGCTCCTCCACCCGCGCGGCATACACGCCCCGCGGCGCCTTCTGCTGACGCAACGCCTCGGCGCAGGCCGCCAGCCGCTCCACCAGCGCCGCCTCCTCCTCCGCCGGCCGCTCCTGCCCCGCGAGCACCGCCGCCAGCAACTCCCGCAGCCGGTCCACCGCCGCCAGCAGCAGCGTCACCTGCTCGTCCTTCACCGGCAGCCGCCGCTCCACCAGCGTCTCCAGCACGTCCTCCAGCACGTGGGCCACGTCCGTCATGCCGGAGTAGCCCATCGCCGCCGCCGCGCCCTTCACCGTGTGCGCGCCCCGGAAGATGGACCGCAGCCGCTCCTCGTCCGGGTGCTCGTCCATCGAGACGAGCGTCTGCTCCATCTCCGTGAGGAGCTCGCCCGATTCCTCGGCGAAAGTGGCGAGCAGCCGCTCGCGGTCCAGTTCCAAGTGCCTCCCCCTCCCTCGAACCCGTCCGCTCAGGACGGCTTGCCGGCGGCCAGGCCGCGGGCGCAATACAAGGCCCTGCCCCCTTCGGTCGCGAGCAGCTCCAGCAGCTCGCGGTCCCCGGGCTCGAGGCGTGGTTTGTGGGGAAGCAATCCGAAGAGCACCATCATCCCCAGGACGTGCCCGCCCAGTCTCAGGGGGACACACGCGCGCGGCCCTTCTGTCCGGTGGTGAGCGCTGTCCGCCTCCATCAACTCCTCCAGCCACGAGGCCCCGGTGCGCGCCGAGCGGCCAATGGGGCCGTCCTCTCCCAGCGGCAGGCGGCGGAAGCGCTCGGGGTCGATGCCCAGCGACACCCGCAGCACCAGCTCCGCGCCCTCGCGCTCGAAGATGCCCAGCATCTCCGAGCCCACCAGGTTGATGAGCATGTCCTGGAGGATGTCCAGCAGCTCGAGCGGATGGAGCGTCTCGTGCAGCCGCTGGGTGGCCACGCGCAGGCGCACCAGGTGGGCGAAGCTCCGCCTCCACCAGGCCCTGGCGCTGGAGCCGCCATTGCGCATCCTCCTCGCGCTGGGCGAGCGAGGCCCGCAGCCGTCCGTTCTCCGCGCGCAGGGAGGCCACCTCGGCGCGCAGGGCCTCGTTCTCGTGGCGTCGCTCCTCCCTCATGCGCTCCGCGCCTCCTCCAGGTGGCCACGCACCTTGGCCAGCAGCTCCTCGCCGTCGAAGGGCTTGGTGATGTAGTCGGTGCACCCGCTCTCGAAGCCCTGGCGCACGTAGTGCGGCTCGCCCCGGGTGGTGACGAGGATGATGGGGACGTTCTTCGTCTCCGCGCGCGAGCGCAGCGCCCGGCACGTCTGGAAGCCGTCCATGCGGGGCATGAGGACATCCAGGAAGATGAGGTCCGGCCGCTCGGCGGAGGCCTTCTCGAGCGCCTCCTGGCCGTCCTTGGCGGTGAGCAGCTCATAGCCGCAGTGGGACAGCATCATCCGGTGCAGCAACAGCACGGTGCTCGAGTCGTCGACGAGGAGGATCTTCTTCCTGGCCATGACGTTCCTCTCGGGAAGCGGGTGGAAGGTGGAACGGGGCTCACATGAGGCTGCTGGCGCGGATGAGCTCGCGGAGCTGCATCAGCCGCCGGGGGCTCATCCCCAGGAACTGGATGCCCATGCCGAGCGGGTAGGTGGCGGTGCGGCGCGCGGTGTAGGGATTGGACCAGGCGACGAGACCGGGGCCCTCGAGCACCTCGCGGGTGGTGGGCAGGTGGATGCGCAGCTCCAGGGCGGCGCCGGTGCGGGCGGGCACCAGGGTGCGCACGAAGAGGGCCCCCGGGCTGAGCGCGCTGGAGTAGCAGGAGGACCAGGAGAAGGTGCCCACCTCGCGGTACTCCACCGGGCAGACGAAGGGCACGCGCTCGTCCACCAGCAGCGCGGCGTGGTTGCGCTGGAGCTGGCCGTTGATGCGGGCCAGCAAGTGGCGCGGCGCCAGGGTGCGCGCGCTCAACCACACCTGTCCGAGCACCGGCAGCTCGGTGACGTCCCCGTCCGCCACCACCACGCAGGGCACCCGCATCAGGCGCGCTCCGGTGCGCAGGCGCTCCACGCGCATCATCTCCTCGGCCGAGGTGACGGAGCTGCGCATGAGCAGCAGGTGGATGGGCTCGCCGTACTCGGCCACCCGGACCAGGGCCTGCTCCTCGGTGGACGCGTACAGCAGGTGGTGGCCGCACGCCTCCAGGTCCGCGCCCAGGCCGCCGGTCGCGCCCGGCGCCTCGCCCACCAGCAGCACGGTGCGCGGGGTGCGCCGCTCCATCATCCGTACCGGGGACGCGGGCGTCCGCTCGCGCAGCACGTCGAGGCGCGCCTGCAGCTCGGTGATGCGCACGGGGCCCAGCAGGCAGTCCTCGGCGCCGCCCTGCACGCACGCCTCCAGCAGCTCCGCCGGCGTGTGGTCTCCCGCCACGACGAGGATGGGCACGTCTCCGTTCTGCGCGTGGCCTCGCAGCGCCGCGCATCCGGGCGAGCCGTCCGCCGGCAGCACCCGCCAGTCCACCACCACCATCAACGGCCGCAAGCGGCCCAGCTCCACCCGGGCCGCCAGCAGGTTGTCCACCGACACCACCTCGCAGCCCACCGCGCGCAGCAGCGGCGTGAGGTAGAGCCGCAGCTCCTTGGCCTGGTCGACGAGCAACACCTTGCGCGATGGCTCCGCGGACACTCCGGACTGCTGGGACAGTGCGTGCGTTGCGAATGACATGACGCTTTCCCCCCGTGGGCCCGTGCTCCTCCCATTCCTTGACGCTTCCAAGGAATCCAGGAGCACTGCGAGTAACATACATGAAAGGGAATACGGGAAGCCATGCCTGCTTGCCTACTATCCGGGGGAGACGGGTCCGGCGCGTGGACGCTAGCGGACACTCCCCTCTCACCGCGGGGTCAGTTCCCCGGGTTCCCCCGCGAAAACAGGGGTTTGCTCCATCTGCTACCGGACAAAGCCCGGGCTTGGGGTCCGGGGTTCAACAGCATGCGGAGTGCTGATTCAAGACAGGCAAAACATTCCAGGCCGCACCCTGGGAATGATTCATCCAGGTAAAAACTCTCATGTTCTGGAAGGAGGGCCATGTAAGGAATTGGCAGCCCCTTCCGTGCTCGCGAATGGGCGGGTAGGTGTGGACCCATGACCGCGCCCACCTGGGCGCCGACCGGGCGCATGACCTGCTACGTTGAGGTCTCACGAGGTAGGCCCCGCATGTCCACACAGACGCATTCTCCCCGCCCCGAGCACCCCGCTCCCCCTGGTGGCGAGGGCCCCCTGAGTCCACCCGGCACGTCTCCGCTGCCCCTGGGCACCCGCCTGGGTGGAGACGTGGTGGAGGGAGTGCTGGGCAGCGGGGGCTTCGCCACCGTGTACCGGGTGCGCGGCCCCGAGGGCCATGTGTCCGCCCTCAAGCTGCTGCCGCTGGAGGAGGGAGACGAGCGGGCCGCACGCGCCTGGCGGGAGATGGCTCTGGGCACACGGCTGCGCCACCCCAACCTCGTGCGCCAGTTGGGCGCGGGCCAGTGGCCGTTGGACAAGCCGCGCTTCGTGTGGCTGAAGCTGGAGTTGATTGAAGGCCCCACGCTGGACGAGTGGGCGCCGGGGCGCACCGTGGGCGAGGTGGTGGAGCGGGTGCTGGAGGTGGCGCGCGCGCTGGCGGTGTCGCACGAGGCCGGCGTCCTCCACCGGGACGTGAAGGAAGCCAACATCCTGGTGCGCGAGAGCACCGGGCAGGCGGTGCTGGTGGACTTCGGGGTGGGCTACCACCCGGCCTACCCCACGCTGACGAAAGGCATGTTTCCCCCCGGCACGCTGCCCTACCGCGCCCCCGAGGCGTGGGCCTATGGCCGTGCGCACGCGGGCGAGCCGGGCGCGCACTACAGGGCCGGGCCCGGGGATGACCTGTACGCGCTGGGCGTCGTCCTGTACCGGCTGCTCACGGGCCGCTTCCCCTTCCGGCCCGCCGAGCACGGGGGCGAGGACGTGGAGGCGGTGCTGCACCGCGAGCCGCTGCCGCCCCACCTCGTCAACCCGCGCGTGCCCCTGGAGGTGGAGGCGGTGTGCCTGCGGCTATTGGCCAAGACACCCGAGGCGCGCTACCCGGGCGCGGTGGCGCTGTGCAGGGCGCTGGAGGAGCTGCGGGCCCGGACGGACGTGGACTGGACGGTGGTGCCGCACCCGGAGCGGCGGCTGCCGGAGAAGCCGCGGACGCGCGGGTGGCGGGAGCTGGCGGCGGTGGGCCTGGGGTTGGCCGTGGCACTGGCGGCCTGGTGGCTCACCCCTGGCCAGGAAGTGGCGCCAGCGGGGCCCGCGCCGGAACCTGTGCGGGCCGTGGCCGCGCCTCCCGCCGAGGCGCCCCGAAAGGACAATGCCCCCGTGAAGCCAAAGCAGCCACAGACGTCTGGCCCTCAGCCCGAAGCCGCCCCCAAGCGCCGGGGAGCCGCCGTGCGCACCGCGTGCCTGGGCCTCACCGGCGCCGCCCTCCAGGCGTGCATGAGCGCCCCGCAGCAGGTGCCGCCCGAGCGCCCCGCCCCGCCGCCCCAGGCGTGCCCCGCCGGAGCCGTGGAGACCATGACGGGCACGCTCGGCCTGCGCATCGGGGAACTATCGGCCGTCGATTGGAGCGACGTGCGGGGCAGGCCCGTGCACGTCCACGAGGACTCGCCCCTCTATGTGCCTGGCGACTGGGAGGCGGGAGCGGATCTCGATCCCGCGCACAGGGGCGAGAAGGTCGCGCTGCCCAACAACACCCGCCTCTCCGGGCGGCTCTACGTCAAGGAGGGGCGGGTGTACGGCCGCTACACCGAGGCACGTACGCCCCTCGGGGTGACGTACCCGGTGTGCCTGGAACTGTGGGACACGGATGGCCACTTCGGCCTGGAACTCCGGCCCGGCAGCGCGCCGGGGAAGATGATGGTGGACCCTGTCGTGCGGGTGCGGGTGGTGGACCGCTTCAAGTAGGGGGCGTCCCGGAGGCGGGACGGACACGACCGGGCAGGAGGTGTGGTAGAGCCCCACTTCCGTGGTCCTGCCCACGTGAGGTGCCTGCCCCATGCCCGTGCTCTCCTCCGCCGTCCTGTTGCGGCTCGTGCTGCTCACCGCCGCCCCCGTGGAAGCCTCCGCGCCGCCCGCCTGCGAGGCGGGCACGCACCACCTGGAGCTGACGCAGGACACACCTGGCGAGGCGCTCGCGGTGTGCATCCACCCGGGGCGCTCCACCCACTTCTTCTTCGACGCGAAGCTGGCGGACGTGGAACTGCCCGGGCGGGAGCGCTTCCTGGTGACCCAGGACGGCACGGGGCTCGCCCTCGTCCCCACCCAGGCCCTGAAGAAGGGGGAGCGCGTGCGGGTGACGGTCTCCTTCCAGGAGGGCACGGTGCCGGCGAGAGTCCGCTTCACCCTGGTGGTGCACCCCTCCGAGGCGGCGGGGCTGGTGGAGGTGACGCATCGGCCACGCTCGCCGGACTCCTACCGGGAAGGGGAGCAGCAGGCGCGGGCGGACGCCCGGCGGTGCAGGGCGGACAAGGCGCGCCTGGAGGCGGAGTGCAGCGGGCAACGGGGGCTGCTGGGCCTGCGCGCCCAGGGGCTGCTGGGGGAGGACGGTATCCCCAGCAAGAACCTCACCCCGAGCGTCACCTCACGCCCGGGCAACACGCTCCAATCCACGGAGGCCCGCAGCTACCGCGCGGACACCGCGCGCACGGAGGGCGGGCGCGAGGTGGTGCGGCTGACCGTGAAGCAGTTATTGGAAAACCATGGAAGCACGCCCTGGACGCCCGCGGGCGCGGTGCTGGTGGGGCCGAAGGGCGAGGAGTTGAAAGTGCTGGGCGTGTGGCTCCGGGAGCCCATTCCCGCCGGGAAGCGGAGCGAGGCCTGGGTGGAGGTGGAGACGACGGAGGAGATGGCGCGCGGCACCTTCACCCTGAAGTGGTGGGGCCAGGAGGGAGGCGGCGGGGCCGAGCTCTTCGATGGCGTGACGTTCCCGTAGTCAGGCCAAAGCCCACACCCTCCGTTCCACCCACCCCATCGGCTGCGTTTCGTCATGGCGCCTGCTTCGGCTTTTCATCAGGAGCCTCCCTGAAGAAGTAGTGCTCGTGAGGCAGTTTGCCCGAAGCCGCCAGCATCCAGTATTCCTCCACGCTGCGCACGGTCGCGATCACCTCGGGAACTCCATTCCTCTTCACCACGACCGCGCCGATCGTCCCGGGCTCCGCCGCCAGGAGCGCCCAGAACGCTGCCCGCTCCTCGGGCGTCGGCTCCGCCCGGATGCGTTGCACGATCATCATCACCAATCCCGCCGGGCCGGCCGCCATCAACGCCAGTCCTGTCGAGCGCGAGCGCGGTCATCGTGAAGACGGGGGCGGCCAGCGCGCCTCCCGCGAAGCCACCGACTGCACGACCCGTTCCCGTCGCCAACCGGGTATTCGCTCCCTGGCTCATCAGGTTGCGCGACAAGCCACTGCCCGCGTTGGCCGTGACGAGATTCTGGGTGGCACCCCCCACCAGACCTGACGTACCTCCTGCGGCGCCTGCTCGCATGACCCGCTGCAACGGCTCTGAATACTGTCCATCTGGCTGAGCGCTGATTTCATAGGCTACGAAAACGCTTTCACAAATCACGGAAACCACCGCCCCACCCACCACACCGCGCCCACCCGCGACACTGGAGGCCACTGCGTTTCCACGCACCCCTCCCCCATGCCGCGCCACCAGCAGCAACTCCGGGAAGACCCAGCGGTTGATCTCCGCGGGCGTCATGTGAGGGTTGGCGGAGGCCACCTGTTGCCGGAACCGCTCCAGTTGGACGAGATGGGGAGTGGTGATGCTGTTGCTCCCGACGTAGCTGGCGATCTTCTCCCTCAAGGACGTGAGCGCGGCCTCCGCCTGCTGGCGCACCTCGGCCGGAGCCCCCGTGCCCCGGCGGGTGTTCTCCAGGTTCTGCCAGGCGCGGTACACCCTCCCGTCAATGCGCACCGGCTCCATCTCCAGCAGCTTGTCCGCGATCTCCCGGTAGGACTGCTTGCGGTAGTTGTCGGGGTCCCGCAGCGCGGCCCGGAATGATATCCCGCAGCCCCCGCAGGTACGTCTCGAACGGGTCTCCCCGGCTGTCCGCCGAGCGCACGCTCGTCTTCACGGAATTCAGACGGCCCCGATTGTCACGCAGATCGAAGATGGGATGGTTGGGGCGCACGGCATTGAGGTCCTGCTGGGGAAGCATCCCCCCCATACCGGGCCGAGAGTTCGCCGAGGTTGCCACGCCAGTCGCTCCGGGAGAGCGCGGTGGTGCCCAGGTCCCGGGAGAAGGGGCCCGGTGCATTCCGCTCGAAGGCGGGCAGTGAGTGCAGGCTGGAGAGGTACCCCGAGAGGACGGAGCCCGGCACCGTCGGGATGGAGTTGTGCCACAGCAGCTGCTCGAGCTGGGCCCGGGTGAGGACGTCACCGGAGGAGTCCCCGCGCCCCCCGGGCGAGACCTTGGCGATGACCAGGGCCGCACCGTGGGGAACGAGCTGGAAGGATTCGCCGGAGATGGGCAGGGGCGGGCCCTTGGGCCGCCCCGGGGACTTCGGACCCGTGCCCTTCTTCGATGGAGTCGTCACGTGCGCTCCTTCCCTGTCCTCTTCATCCCCACCCACATGTCACCCGGAGCATAGCCGAGCAGCACGGGCCCTGCCCCGCTCGCCTCCCTGTCCGACCCCTTCCCACCTCAATGACTCAACACCCGCTCCTGCGCCGGAGGCGGGTCCCGCCAGGAATTGGCAGCCCCTTCCGTGCTGGCGCATGGGCGGGTATGGGTGGGCCCATGACCGATGCCATTCTCGTCATGGTGACCGCGCCCACGGCCGACAAGGCCGCGGAGCTTGCCCGCACACTGGTGGAGGAGGGGCTGGCGGCGTGCGGCAACGTGGTGCCCGGCCTGCGTTCCATCTACCGCTGGGAGGGCAAGGTGCACGACGAGCCCGAGGCCCTGCTCATCCTCAAGACGCGCGCCCCGCTCTTCGAGGCGCTGCGGGCACGCGTGGTGGAGGTGCACCCCTACCAGTGCCCGGAGGTGCTGCGGCTGGACGTGGCGGAGGGCCACGCGCCGTACCTGAAGTGGATTGGCGACAACGTGCGTCCGGGGCCCTGAGCGGCGGAAACCCGGCTTCGCACCTGTGCCAGAAATGTCACACTCCGCGGGGGCCCGGGGGCGGCTCCCGCTGCCCGGCCCCGAGCGGGCGCGGCGGCGGTCCGGGTGTTGCAGCATGCCGGAGCCATGACGAATCCCCTGGCCTCCCCCTCCCGGCTTCCCCTGCTGCTGCTCCTCCTGCTCGCCCCCGGCGTGGGCCTCGCCGCCCAGGAGCCCACCCTCCGCCTCGAGCCGCGCCTGGCCTCCTCCGGGCTGCCCGGCACGGACGAGCGCGCCCCGCTGCGGCTGGGTGAAGAAGACTGGGCCCAGGGCGAGAAGGAGGAGTTCCGCCCTCCCCGCGGCCTGCGCATCCTCGCGGAGACAGGCGCCGGCGTGCTGACGGGCGTGGGAGGCGGATTCCTCGGCTTCATGGCCGGTGGCGGCCTGTGCGGGGCGGGAATCGTCGGCAACAGCAGCGGCTTCTTCGGCTGCCTGGATTCGGCCGCCATCGGGCTCATCCTGGGCGCGGGCGCCGGCGTCACCCTGGGCGTCTGGTGGGGCGGCGAAGCAGCCGGTGGAGACGGAAAGCTGCTCGCCGCACTGGCGGGAATGGGCTCGGGCGTCGTGGTGGGCTTCCTCGCGGGGGTGGTGGCCGGAAGGCCGGACCTCGGGCTCTACTTCACCCTTCCTGGCGCGTTGATCGGCGCCATCGTGGGCTACGAGCTCTCGCAGCGGACCCTGGTGCCCGGCCCTCGGTCCCCCGCCGTGGCCTCCGCGCGCCCCCGCCTCCAGCCCCTGCTGGCCTTCTCGCCCCACGGTGGCCTGGTGGGCCTGGGCGGAAGTTTCTGACCGGAGCGGCCGGGCGCCGGGGGGCGTGATCGACGCCGGGTGCGCGAAATGCGACACTTCCCCACGGAACCGGCCCCCCGCCCCTGATCCGGCACGTCGTGCCGGGGTGGTAGAAACAGGCCCGTTCTCCTCACGCGTTCACAAGGAAAGGCCTGCTCATGACGCTCGCAAGTCGGGAGGCTGCCTACGGCTCATGGAAGTCCCCCATCACCGCCGACATGATCGCCACCCGGACGTTGTCGCTGGGTGAGGTGGCCGTGGATGGCGATGACGTGTACTGGCTGGAGGTGCGCCCCGGCGAGCGGGGACGGCACGCCATCGTCCGGCGCTCGGTGGACGGGACGCTCACGGACATCCTCCCGCCCGCGGGAGAGGGCCGGGCGGCCTACAGCTCGCACAGCCTGGTGTACGGCCATGGCGGCGGCTCCTTCACGGTGTCCGAGGGGCTGGTGGTCTTCGTCAACCACGCGAGCACCGGGCTGCACGTGGATCAGCGGCTGTACCGGGTGAATCCGGGCCGCACGCCGGTGCCCCTCACGCCGGACACGGGCGGCAAGCACCGCTTCGGGGACCTGGTGATGGACCGGACGCGCAACCGCGTGGTGTGCGTGCGCGAGGACTGGCGCAACCTGAAGGAGGGACAGCCGCGCGCCTCGCTGGTGGCGGTGGACATCGACGGGCAGCGGCAGACGGTGCTCACCGAGGGGCGGGACTTCTACTCCTCGCCCACGCTGAGCCCCAACGGGCGGCGCATGGCGTGGCTGGCCTGGGACTACCCCTGCATGCCGTGGGACGGGTGCGAGCTGTGGGTGGCGGACGTGGACGAGCTGGGCGTGCTGCACCACCCGAGGCTGGTGGCCGGCGGCACCACCGAGTCCGTCTTCCAGCCCGAGTGGAGCCCGCAGGGCGAGCTGTACTTCGTGAGCGACCGCAACGACTGGTGGAACCTCTACCGGTTGCAGGGGCGCAGCGTGGTGCCGGTGCTGGAGCGCGAGGCGGAGTTCGGTGCGGCGCAGTGGCAGCTCGGCATGTCCACGTATGCCTTCATCTCGCCGCGGCACGTGGTGTGCGCCTTCAATGAGCAGGGCCAGTGGAAGCTGGGGCGGCTGGACGTGGTGCTGGGCCAGTTCGCGGAGCTGGCCACGCCCTTCACGGATGTGTCGCAGGTGCGAGGGGGCTTCGCCACGGCGTACTTCGTGGGCGGAGGGCCGGAGCAGCCGGCGTCGGTGGTGCGGCTGGACATGGAGTCCGGCAAGCCGCAGGTGCTCAAGGCGTCCACGCGGATGCCCGAGGAGCTGGTGCCCTACCTGTCGCGCTGCGAGCCGCTGCACTTCCCCACCACGGAGCTGGGCGAGGCCCACGCCTGGTACTACCCGCCCAACAATCCGGACTACCGCGCGCCCTCGGGCGAGAAGCCGCCCCTGCTCATCATGAACCATGGGGGCCCCACGGCCAGCGCCTCGACGAAGCTGGACTGGACCATCCAGTACTTCACCAGCCGGGGCTTCGCGGTGGTGGACGTGAACTACCGGGGGAGCACCGGGTACGGGCGCGAGTACCGCCTGTCGCTGTATGGCAACTGGGGAGTGATGGACGTGGATGACTGCGCCAACGCCGCGCTGCGGCTGGTGCAGGAGGGCAAGGCGGACGCCCGGCGGCTGGTGGCGCGAGGCAGTGGCTCGGGCGGGTACACCACGCTGTCGCTGCTGGCCTTCCGGGACATCCTGCGCTGCGGCACCAGCTCCTGCGCCATCTCCAACCTGGAGACGCTGGTGGAGCACGCGGAGAAGTTCGAGGCCCACTACATGGACCAGGTGCTCGGGCCGCAGCCCGAGTCCAAGCAGTTGTTGCAGGACCGCTCGCCCTGCTTCCACCTGGACAACATCAAGAGCAGCCCGGTGCTCTTCATCCAGGCGAGGCTGGACGGCCAGACGTCGCAGCGGGAGACGGAGGAGATGATGCGCAAGCTGAGGGCCAACGGCGTGCCCACGGCGATGCTGCCCGTGGACGGCGAGCCGTACGGCCCGCGCATCACCACCGACACCCGGAAGGCGCTGGAGGCCGAGCTGTCCTTCTACTCGGGGGTGATGGGCCTGGCGCTGGCGGAGCCGCTGGAGCCGGTGGCGCTCGAGCCGGTGCTGCCCGAGAGCCCGCGCCGCTAGCGGCTGTTCACGGGACGCCGGGCGGCAGCGCGGTCACGGCGGCCATGAGGTTGCGCGTCATCTCGGCGGTGAGCTCGCCCTCGTGCAGGAAGGCGAGGCCCACCACGGCGCGCACCTCACCGGCCGCGTCGAGCACGGGCAGCGCCACCGAGGCGCGCACCGGCACGCTCCGGGCCCCGGGCTGGATGCGGCCGCTCTCGTCCGTCTGGAGGTTGCACGTCTGCACCGGCTCGCGGGTGGTCATGGCGATGCCCGCCATGCCCTTGCCGCGGGGCACGACGCGCACGGCCTCCACCACCGGAGGCGGGATGTTGAGCGAGGCCACCAACTCCAGGGCCTCGCCCCGCCGCATGTGGACGGTGCCGGCCATGCCCCCCTGCGCGGCGGCGAAGGACTCCAACCAGGACTGGTACGGCGGCGTTGCGGCTGCATCCATGCGGTGGCTCCGTGTCAGTTCCCCGTCCGGGGAGTGGTGTGGACTCAGAACCCGACGCCGAGCGTGAAGGAGGCGGTGGGTTGGAACGCGCTCTGGGGCCGCAGCAGCCGGGGCGCGTGGTGGAAGTACGCGGCCCCCAGGCCGAGCTGCCCGACGAGCTCGAAGCCCGTGCTCACGGGAAACAGGGCGCGCAGCGAAGCGCCCACCTCGGGCCCGGCCGTCTCCACCCCCGTGGGCCCGGTGCCCTCGAAGTGGAAGCCGCTCCCGTCC
This sequence comes from Archangium gephyra, assembly GCF_049060025.1. Classification (GTDB taxonomy): domain Bacteria; phylum Myxococcota; class Myxococcia; order Myxococcales; family Myxococcaceae; genus Archangium; species Archangium gephyra_A. The sequence continues at coordinate 7,711,282 of NZ_JBMEQQ010000002.1, read as the reverse complement.
TCCCCCACCTGCAGCTCGGCGAAGCCCGCACTGAGGCGGGGCTGGAGCCAGCCCAGGGGCGTCTTCCAGGAGGTGAGCGTGAAGTGCGCGCGGAAGTGGGCGAAGCTCCGGCGCCTCCTCATGGTGGAGGAAACCCGAGCCGTTGCCACAGGCCTCCACGCTGAGCCGCTCGAGCGGGGACAGCTCCAGGCAGAGGGTGGGGCGCTGGCTGGAGGTGGACGCGCCGATGCGCAGGTTGCCGTAGTTGCGGGGCGCCACCTCACGCGCCGAGCCGAGGGTGGTGGCGGCTTCCTCCGCCCGGGCGAGCCAGGCCCCCAGCAGGGCCACCGCGAACGAAAGCCGGACACAAGGCGAGGCCAACGGCATGGGGCGCTCCTGGGGAGGGGAGGAGGAGCCGAACTGTAGAGAGGGCGGACGGACAGGCGCCACGCCCGTCGCACGGAGTGCGGCACCCGAGCGGAGGAAGCGCCCACGAGAAGACGAAACGGGAGGAACCCAGGTTGTTGACGGGGTCCTGCATTGTCAGCTTCCCCACACGGCCCCCTGTTGGTGGCTGGGAGGTGTGCATGGCTCATCCGCTCATCCGCTCGGTGGACGCCTGTCCCTGGCGGCGCCGCGTCCCGAGCGTGCTGCCTCCTGGACGGTCCGGGCGGGCGAGCATCCGGGGAGCAGGCCAATGAATTCGCAACACATCGCGCCGTGGGAGTGGGGCGTCTTCGGGGTGATCGTGGTGGCGATGATCTTCGTCGACCTGCTCGCCCACCGGAGCAAGCGCGGGGAGACGAAGAAGGCGGCGTATATCTGGAGTGGCGTGTGGATCGCCGTGGGCCTGGCCTTCGGGTTCTTCGTCTGGGCGAGGCACGGAGGCAACACCGCGCAGGAATACCTGGGTGCCTACCTCATCGAGAAGAGCCTCAGCCTGGACAACCTGTTCGTCTTCCTCGTCATCTTCGCCAGCCTGAGCGTGCCCGAGAACAAACAGCGGCGGGTGCTCTTCTGGGGCATCTTCGGGGCGCTCGTGTTCCGGGCCCTGTTCATCTTCCTGGGCCTGGAGGCCATCCAGCGCTGGCACTGGGTGGTCTACGTCTTCGGCGCCATCCTGCTCTTCGCCGCCTGGCGTATCGCGCGCCGCCATCCCTCGGAGGAGGTGTCGGGCAACAACAAGGTGGTGGGCTGGCTGGAGAAGCGCCTGCCGGTGACGACGGAGTACGAGGGCAAGCAGTTCTTCAAACGCGTGGAGGGCCGGTGGCAGGCGACCCCGCTGCTCATCGCGCTCATCGCCATCGAGCTGTCGGACGTGGCCTTCGCCATCGACTCGGTGCCGGCGGCGCTGTCGGTGAGCCACAACCTCTTCGTCGTCTACACGTCGAACGTCTTCGCCATCCTCGGGCTGCGCGCGCTCTACATCGCCCTGGCCAAGACGGTGCACGAGCTGCGCTACCTGCACTGGGGACTGGCGGCGGTGCTGGCGTTCGCCGGGTTGAAGATGATCCTGTCCGAGTGGGTCCACGTGGCCCCGCTGGTCTCGGTGGCCATCATCGTGACGTGCATCGGTATCTCGGTGGGGTTGAGCGTGCGCGCGCGCAAGCGGGAAGCCAGGAGGGCCTTGGCTCGGGACTCCCGGGACGAGCGGCCCCGCGGCGGGCACCAGGAAGAGGTCCACGCCTGACCTCACCTGCCACAATCCCGCTCACGTTTCCCTCTCCGTCCCCCTTCCCTCTCCCTCCGGGAGAGGGTCAGGGTGAGGGTGTCGGGGACCCCAGGTTGAACCCCAGTGGATGCGAACCCGAGTCCACGAGATACCCTCACCCCGTCCCTCTCCCGAGGGGAGAGGGGAAATTGGGCGAGGGAAATTGGGCGAAGGGAGCTTGGGGAATCAGTGCAGCGGTGCCTCATGCCTGGTGGCCCGTCCCTCGACGCCGAAGGTGAACCGCCCGTCCGCGAAGTCCACGAGCACCCGGTCTCCTTCTCGCAACTCCCCTCGCAACAGCATCCGGCTGAGCTCCGTCTCCAGCTCGCGCTGGATGACCCGCCGCAGCGGCCGGGCGCCGTATTTCGGATCGAACCCGCGCCGCGCCAGCTCGTCCTTCGCCGCTTCCCGCACCTCCAACAGGATGTTCTGCCCGTGCAGCTTGCGCCGGGTGGACGCCAGCATCGAGTCCACGATGCGGTTGAGCTGCTCGCGGTCGAGCGGGTGGAAGACGATGATTTCATCGATGCGGTTGAGGAACTCCGGCCGGAAGTGGTGCCGCAGCGCCTCCATCACCGTCGAGGCCACGCGCTCGTCCTCCAGGCTCACCCCGCCCTCCGAGGGCCGCTGGAAGCCCAGGGCGCCCTTGTTGAGGCCCAACTGCTCGGCGCCCAGGTTGGACGTCATGATGATGACGGTGTTCTTGAAGTCCACCGTGCGCCCGCGCGAGTCGGTGAGCCGCCCGTCGTCCAATATCTGCAAGAGCAGGTTGAAGACGTCCGGATGCGCCTTCTCGATTTCATCGAAGAGGAGCACCGAGTAGGGCCGCCGCCGCACGGCCTCGGTGAGACGGCCGGCCTCCTCGTAGCCCACGTAGCCCGGGGGCGCGCCGATGAGCCGGCTCACCGTGTGCCGCTCCAGGTACTCGGACATGTCGAAGCGGAGCATCGCGTTCTCGTCGTTGAACAGGTAGTCGGCGAGCGCGCGGGCCGTCTCCGTCTTCCCCACCCCCGTGGGCCCCAGGAAGATGAACGAGCCGATGGGCCGGCCCGGATCCTTCAGCCCCGCGCGGGCGCGGCGCACCGCCTCGGAGATGGCGCGCAGGGCCTCCTCCTGGCCCACCACGCGCTGGCGCAACGACTGCTCCATCTCCAGCAACCGCTGCGATTCCTCCTGCTGCAGCTTCTTCGCCGGAATCCCCGTCCACTCGCTCACCACCGTGGCGATGGCCTCCGGGGTGACGATGGGCTCGGCCACGCCGCGGGCCTGCTGCCACTGCGTGCGCAGCCCCTCCAGCTCCGCGCGCAGCGCCACGAGCTCCCCCTTCAGCCGCGAGGCTTCCTGGTAGCGCTCGCCGGCCACCGCGGCCTCCTTGTCCTTCTCCTTCTGCGCCAGCCGCTCCTCCATCTCCTTCATCCGGCCCGGCTCGGTGTGCGCCCCCAGCCGCACCATCGCCGCCGCCTCGTCGAACAGATCAATCGCCTTGTCCGGCAGGAAGCGGTCGCTGATGTACTTGTCGGAGAGCTCCACCGCGGCGGTGAGCGCGGCGTCGGAGATCTTCACCCGGTGGTGCGCCTCGTACGAGTCGCGCAGGCCCCGGAGGATTTCGATGGCCTGCTCGGGAGTGGGCTCGGCCACCATCACCGGCTGGAAGCGGCGCTCCAGGGCCGCGTCCTTCTCGATGTGCTTGCGGTGCTCGTCGAGCGTGGTGGCGCCCAGGCACTGGAGCTCGCCGCGCGCCAGGGCCGGCTTGAGCATGTTGGCCGCATCCATCGAGCCCTCGCCCGCGCCGGCCCCGACGATGGTGTGCACCTCGTCGATGAAGAGGATGACCTTGCCCTTGAGGGCGCGGATCTCCTCCATCAGCCCCTTGAAGCGCTCCTCGAACTCGCCCCGGAACTTCGAGCCGCCGATGACGGCCGCCAGGTCCAGCGAGAGCACCTTCTTGTCCCGGAGCACCTCCGGCACCTCGCCCGAGACAATCCGCTGGGCCAGACCCTCGGCGATGGCCGTCTTGCCCACGCCCGGCTCGCCGATGAGCACCGGGTTGTTCTTCGTCTTGCGGCTGAGGATGCGGATGACGCGGTGGATTTCCTTGTCGCGGCCGATGATGGGGTCCAACTCGCCCGCGTCCGCCAGCGCGGTGAGATCTCTCGTGAAGCGGGTGAGGTTGGGCGGGAGCCGTTCCGCCGCCCGCCCACTCGCGAAGCCGGCCGCCGGGCCTTGCGGCTTCAGCAGTTGCCGCAGCTCGTCCGGATCGATGTCGGAGAGGAACTGGGCGGCGAAGCTCTCGCCCTCGGCCATGATGGCCAGCAGCAGGTGCTCGGGGCCGATGAAGGTGTGCCCCATCTGCACCGCCTGGAGCTTGGCCAGTTGCAGCACGCGCTTCATCCCCGAGGACAACCCCACGCCCTCGGCGTGCAACGGCTCGCGCCGCTCCATCACCTGCTCCAGCCGGAGCACGTACTCGTCCATGTCCGTGCCCTCGAAGCTCGAGCGCCAGACGGATTTCGGAGACCTTCTCGCTCAGCGCCAGCAACAGGTGCTCGATGCGGATGCGCTCATACCCCCACTCCAGCGTCAGCCGCCCCGCATGCTCCAGCACCTGCTGCGCCATCTCCGAGAGCTGCGAGAGGATGTTCTCCCGCCTCGACCGGGAACCCGGCATCTGGGCGAACAGGCTTTCCAACGAGCCGGAGGACCCTGGCCCCGCGTCCATGCCCATGGCGCTCGCACAGTGGTTGCACAGCCCCAGGGTGCGCCCCTCGGCCCTCTCCTGCTTGAGGAACACCACCGCGGGCCTCGCCCGGCAGTTCTCACACACCATCGTGCGACACCTCCGCCCCCTCTCATGCAAGCTAGGGACGTAGCCAGGAGGCCACCATCGTTCAGGGGAACACGCGCAGGCGGGCAGCCGAGCCCCACCCAGCCCGTCCCCGGGTTTCCCCACTCTCTGTCCCGGGACCGTTTTCACTTTCCCGGGACGGCCGGGCAGAGCAGTCTGGAGGACGGCATCCCTCCCTGAACATGAGCGCGCACGACGACAAGGGTGGCGGTCCTCGGAGGCACTGGCGCCTCGCGGGCGGCGGGCTACTCCTGCTGCTGGCGGCGCTCGGCCTCCTCTACTTCCGCAAGGCGCCCCGCCCCACCCCCCAGGAAACACCGGACGAGAACCCGGCGACCGGGGGCGTGGCCTCGCTCCGGGGATGGGTGGAGGACGAGGCCGGTTTCCGGGTGGCGGGCGCCCGGGTACTGGCCTTCGACAGCCTCACCGCCCGGGGCCCCGCGTCTCCCTGTCCCTCGGCGGGCGCGGACAGCCACCTCTTCTCCCAGAGCTGTCCCGAAGCCGGGGCGATGTTGGAGCACCTGGTGGACGCCGGTGGACTGGTGCCGCGCCCGCTCGCCACCGCCACCTCGGACGCGAGGGGAGACTTCACCCTGCGGATGCCCGGGGGCAGCTACCACCTGCTCGCCGAGGTGCGCGGCCGTCCGGTGGCCGTCGCGCGGGAGCTGGGGCCCGGGCTGTCGCGGGTGCGGATGGCGGTGACGGCCACCGTGAACCTGTCCGGCCGGGTGGTGGACGCGGCGGGAGGCGGAGTGCCGCGGGCCCGCGTCACCGTGGTGGCCCTCGAGCCCCTGCGCCTGTTGCATGAGCTGGAGACGGACGAGACGGGCACCTTCCTGGTGGCGGGCCTGCTGCCCCAGCCCCGCTTCGGCCTGTGGGCCCGCGCGAAGAAGGGTCCCTCGGGACACGCCGTGGCCGAGGTGGACGCGGCCACCCAGAAGGTGGAGTTGGTGCTCGGCCAGCCCGAGTAGCGCCTCCCGAAAACAGGAGACCTGCCGGCCGCGCGGCGTGCCGACTGGTCCAACAATCGGACCAGTTGCTCCCCCTCGCGGCCGGAACCTCCCCCTGAACGGAATCACTTCGCCTGGACTGGTGGCTTGCCCCGGAACGAGGCGAGCCGCTCCCGCAGCAGTTCCTCACGCGGGTACCAGCGCAACAGCGACTCGTAGGTGTGGACGGCCTCGCCGGTCCGGCCCAGCCGCTCCAGCGCGAGGCCCAGGTTGTAACCCGCCTCGAGATAGTCCGGCTTGCGGAGTACCGCGTGCCGCCACGCCTCCACCGCGGCCGCGTCATGGCCGAGCCGGGCATGGCGGCCGCCCACCGCGTAGTGCAGCTCGGCCTCGAAATCGACGGCGTCCACCGCCAGCCGCACCGGCCACACGGACAGCGCGAGCACCGCCAGGGCCACGCCCACGGGCACGGCGCGCGAGGAGGCCCGCGACAGCAGCGCGTGAAGCCCCAGCGCAGCGAGCACGCACAGCGCCGGTGCGAGGGGCGCGCGGTAGCGGCCGGTGACGAAGAAGAGCACGGACGGAGCGGCGAGCATCAGGGCGGCGCCCGCCACGGTGAGCGCCGCGCGTGTTTCCTCCTTCGCCCGCCACCCGCGCCAGAGGACCACCAGGCCCGCCGCCGCGAGGGGCCACAGCAGCGCGTAGGGCAGCGCGAAACCGCCGGGCCGCGCGGTGAGGGCCCATAGCACGGGGGACTGCGAGCGGACGGCGTAGAGGTCCTCGTTGCGAGGCAACTCCCGCGCCACCAGCAGCAACCGGGCCTTCCACAGCAGGTTGCCCGCGCAGTCGAGCGGCCGCGAGCGGCACCACTCCAGCGTCTTCCGGTGGAAGTACGCATCCTGGGCGGCCGGCGTGTGGAAGCCGCGGCGGACGGGCTCGTTGGCGAGCATCTCCCAGGCCGCACCGGGGCGGATGGCCATGGCGCCGTCCACGTCCGCGTTGTTGCCCAGCCACAGGTTGATGCCCCCGTTGGCGGAGATGAGCACCCACTCGCCCGAGCGCACGCGGTTGGTGGCGGTGGCGCACAGCACCACGGCGGCACAGGCCGTCACGCAGAGCACGGCGCGCAGCGGACGTCCCCGCCCGAGGGCCCAGGCCAGCGGGAGCACGAGCAGCAGCAGCGGCACCACCGCGAGCGCCCCCAGGCCGAGGCACACCCCGCACAGCAGCGCGGTGCCCATGCGGGGAGCCTCACGGACGGCCAGCCAGAGCGCCGCGGTCCCGAGGAAGGTGCCCAGCGAGGTGGCCAGCAGCTCCCCGTCGTAGAAGACGAGCGGACCGTGCAGCGCCACCAGCAGTCCCGCGCCCAGCCCCACCGTGTCGCGGCCGGAGCTCTGCCGGGCCACGCCACAGGCGAGCGCGGCGGTGAGGGCGCCGAGCAACACCTGGAGGAGGCGTGGCCACCACAGGCTGTGCCCGCCCAGCCAGTAGAGGCCCCCCAGCACCAACGGGTAGAGCGGAGGCTGCCAGAAGGGGCCCGCGTCGAAGCCCTCGCCCCGCGCCAGCCGCGCGCCCAGGTAGTCGTAGTAGTCCGCGTCGATCAGCGGCGCGTCGAAGGCGGGGCCCCGCGCGGTGAGCAGGTACGCCAGCCGGACCGCGAGCGCCACGGCGAAGACGAGCCCCCAGGCCGGCACCCGGGCCCTCGGCGGCTCCAGGCGAGAGCCCGGCGCGGGAGACACGGGTGGCGTGGGAGGCGTCTTGCGTCGCGGAGGGCGGGCCATGGAGGCGGGAAGCCCTCACGAAAGCAGAACCGGCGCTCCAGGGAAAGGAGCGGCCCGCGGCCCTCGCCGCGGAAGCGGCTACTTCTTCGTGCGCGAGGAGGAACGGCCCTTGCGCGAAGCCGTCTTCGAGGCCGTCTTCTTCGCGGCCGTCTTCGCACGGCCGGTGCGGCCCGCGGCGGCGGTGCGGCCCCCCGTCTTGGCGCCACGGGCGGTGGTGCGCTTGCGCGTGGCGGTGCTCTTGCGCGCGGTGGTGCTCTTGCGCGCGGTGGTGCGCTTGCTCGCGGTCTTGTTCCCGCTCAGCTCCCCCTCCTCCTGTCCGAGGCGGTACGCGCTCCGGGCGCTCTGGCGCGTCTTGCGCCTGGCCTGGCCGGGGGCGGGGGGCTTCAGGTCCACACCGGCCCGGCGCGCCTTGGAGAGGCCGATGGCGATGGCCTGCTGGCGGGACTCGGTCCCGTGCTTGCCCTCCTTCATGTGGTGCATTTCCTCGCGCACGAACTCACTGGCCTGCGTCGTGGGCTTCTTGCCCGTGCGCTTCGCTTGACGCGCGCGCTGGAGGGTCTGTTTCTCCGGCATCCCATGTCCTTTCGTGGAGGTAGCAAGCTGCAAAGTGGGGATGGGGCGCGGGGTTGACAAGAGGCTCATTGGCGCCGCCGCTCGAGCTTCCCGCGCGAGATCCTCCTCCAGGTGGCGGAGCATGGCCTCGGCGTCGAAGGACTCGTCGCCCTCGCGCCACACCAGCAACGGGTCCACGCTGCCCAGCCGATGGGCGAGGGCACGCAACCGCGCCAGGGCCCGCTCCATGGTGGCCACGGTGGGCTCGTTCTCGGGGCTGCGTTGACGCAGCACGGCGATGCACAGCTCCAGCGTCTGCAAGGGGGTGTTGGTGGCGTCGCGGACCGCGATGAAGAGCCGGGCCAGCCGCTCCAGGGCCTCGGCCTCCGCGCGCGCCTCGCGCAGCTTCACCTCGATGGCGTGGCTGCGCACCCGGTAGGCCAGCATGGCCAGCGCCACACCGCCATAGATGAGGGTGACCCAGGGCTCCCAGGGGGAGCGCACCCCCGGATGGGCCCCGAGCCCCAGCGTGAACCAGAGCACCACCGCCTCCAGCGCGAAGGCGGCGATCAACCCCCCACCCAGCCACAGGCCCGTGGGGGCGAGCACCCCGATGGACAGCATCACCAGCCGGTGGCCCGTCATGGGCACCCAGATGAGCCCCGCGCCGGTCATGGCGTACTCGGCCACGGCGAAGATGGGCAGGAAGGGCAGCACCCCGCCCGCGAAGCAGGCGTTGATCATCTTCGAGGTGAGGCCGCGCCGGCGCGCGAGCAGCACCCCCAACCCCCCCAGCACCCAGAGCACGTGCAGCACGCGCAGGGCCGGCAGCAGGGGCCGGTGGAACACCTGGTAGTCGATGACGGCGTAGGCCACCTCCGTCAGGACGACCAGGAGGTTGCCGAAGAAGGCGCCACGCCAGCCGCGGCCCAGCAGCTCCTCCTCCACCACCCCGAGCGTCAGCGGCCTAGGCCGTTCCGGTCCCATGGGAAGCGTCCCTCACCAACGCCAGGAGGACCTTCGACTCGATGGGCTTGGAGAGCACCTGAACGTGGGTCAGCTCCATGGCCTCGCGCACCAACGGATGGGAGCGGGCGTGGCCCGTGAGGAAGACGGTCCGCCCGGAAAACCCATTCTCCTTCAACCAGCGGTACGCATCCAGCCCGCTGGGCACTCCCGCCCCGAGGTTGATGTCCAACAGGGCCAGCCCGCACCCGAGCGCCTCGACGCGCTGGCGCTGCAGCTCCGCCACGGAACCGGCGCCCACACACGCCTCCGCGCCCGACAGCGACAGCAGCTCGCAGAGGATGGCTCTCAAGTCCGCATCGTCCTCGAGTACGAGCACCCGTAGCACGTCCCGCCCTCCAGGCTGGCCAGTCCCTGGAGCGTCCGACGCCCCAGGCCCTTCCCGCAAGCCGGACGCTAGGCCATGCGGCACTTTTAGGACAGGTCCCCTGAGACTCCCGGTCCAATGCAACCGTTCTGCATGTACAATCAGGTTTCAGGGAGGGCCTCCGCGGGGCGCCAGCGACCGGCCATCCGTGCCCTCACCCGCCGGAAGCACCGGGCCGCCTCCAAAAATGCACGGAGTCCCACCGGATGGGTAGCAAGTGAGATGCAACTTTCCAGGAGTTGAGTTATGCGGAAGGAGATGGCTGCCAGGAAGAACGCACCCCAGCCCAAGCTCACCGAGTACCAGGACCGCTTGCGCGCCGCGGGGTTGCGCAGCACGTCACCCCGGGTGGCCGTGTTGCGCGAATTGGAGTCCGCCACCTCTCCCCTGAGCCACGCCGACCTGGTGGAGGCGCTGGGGGAAGAGGGCTACGACCGCGTCACCATCTACCGCAACCTCACCGACCTCACCGAGGCCGGACTGGTGGTGCGGGCGGACCTCGGAGACCACGTCTGGCGCTTCGAGCTCAAGCGCGAGGAGAAGTCCCACCAGGGGACCCACCCGCACTTCACGTGCACCGACTGCGGCTCCGTCGCCTGCCTGCCCTCGGAGTCCGTCCGGCTCACGTCGACCAAGGGAGCGCCCAGGTCGGTGGCCGCTCGCTCGGTGGACATCCAGCTTCGCGGCATCTGTGACCGCTGCGGCTAGGGCCACCCGCCCCGCCTCGCCAGCCACCGCCTCCTCGCCCGCCTGCCCTCCGGACGGCATCTCGCGTCCGGAATAGCGCCCGGTTGGCGCGAGCCCCTCGGGACCCCACCGTTTCGCGGCAGGTATCCCACAGGTACACGACACGGAGGGGTCATCATGAAGAAGCTTCTCGCCGCAATGGTCCTCACGCTGAGCACGGCTGCCCTGGCGCAGGCGGACACCACCCAGCAGAACACCCAGGCGCAGGAGGAGCAGAAGCGCAACGATCCGGCCCGCGTCAAGACGGGCATGGACGCCACCGAGGTCGCTCCGGCCATCAAGGACAAGGTGGACGACGCGCGCGCCGCGGTGGGTCTCGACACGGCGAAGGACGGTACCTTCAAGACGGACAAGGCCTTCTCCATCGATGGAACCCTCAAGGGCGAGGCGATGGGCGGCATCACCCTCGCGCGCCAGGGCCTGCCCGACGCGGACCTGGACGTGCGTGACCAGACGAAGGTGATGCTGGATGGCAAGAAGGTGGAGCTGAAGGCCATCCCCGAGGGCGCCCAGGTGCGCGCCAAGTTCCAGCTCGAGGGCGAGCAGCCCGTCGCGGTGGAGATCAACGCCAAGAGCCCCAAGGGCACCAAGAAGACCACCAAGTAGAGGCACGCTGGATACCCAGTCTGGGCCCCGGTGGTAACACCCGGGCATCCACCCTGAACACAGCCGGGCCCGTTTCCCTCTCCGGGAAACGGGCCCGGTGCTTTTCGGCCCCTCCCCGTCCCGTCTCCAGCACCGCGGGGGAGCACGCGGTGCAATCCGCTTCCCTCCGTGGCACCGCCCGCGGCCCACGTGTTCCCCTCCGCCGCCCCACCCTCGCGGGTACGGCGCTTGCTCTACACGGAGTGTTTCGAGACTCGTCTGGAGACGAGGCCCGGGGAGGCGGGAAAGGTCATGCGCAGACTGTTGGGAGCGTGGGCAGTGGGAGCGATGGTGGCGTGGGGCTGCGGCAGCACGACGGAGGAGCCGCGCAGCCCTGGAGTGGACGAGAACCCGGCGCGCACCGAGGAGCCGCCTCCGCCGGTCTCGGGGCCGCCTCCGGTCACTCCACCTCCTCCGGTGACCGAGCCCCCCGTGGACCCGGACCCGGGCCCCGTCACCCCGACGGACCCGGGCCCCACCGACCCGTTCCCCACGGAGCCCGAGCTGACGGCGGGCCCCTGGCCGGACGAGCCCGTGGTGAACTACTCGAGCCGCTACCGGCTCGGTGACGTGCGGGCGGTGGCGGTGGACGAGGCGTACAACATCTGGCTGCTCAACGGGGACCGCATCGGCGTGCTGCGGGCCGGGGACACCTCGCCGCGGTGGACGAGCGGCGTGGGCCAGGCGGCGCCGGGCTTCGGGCCCGACAAGCTGGCCATGGGCTCCACCGTCATCTGCGGCGGCAGCGCGGGCCGCGCCTACGTGGGCTACTACACCTACGAGCTGGACAGCGCCTTCATCTACAGCCCGGATGGGCGCAACTTCCCCCGCTACGACGACCCGGACCCGACGCGCTTCGATCCGGTGCGCTACCAGGAGTACCAGAAGGGTGACCTGGACGTGGTGCGGCTGCAGCCGGATGGCAGCGTGGCGCTGGAGACGCACCTGAGCCGCTCGGCGCGCAGCAACGGGCCGCAGGACATCGGCATCCGCAACACCAACGACCACCACTTCGACGAGGATCGCTCGGTGCTGAGCTGCACGAAGGTGATGCGCGGCAAGCACCGCGGTCAGGTGTACATCGGCACCAACCACGGCGTGACGCGCATCCAGGGCACCGTCTACAACAGCCACCGTCACCCGGTGTGGTTCAAGCCCAAGCCGGAGGGCGGCGTGTCGCAGATGGCCGGCTACACGTACGCGCTGGGCATCGCGCCCAACGGGGACGTGCTCATCGGCAACGACTGGAGCATCGGCGTGGTGACGCCCTCGGAGAACCTGGCGGATTGGGACAGCACCAGCCAGGCGCTCAACCCGGAGAAGCTCAACTCCTACCTCCCCGAGCTCAACGCCGAGCCGGAGAAGGACTACTGGCGCGGCATCCAGCAGACCCCCGACGGGCGCTACTTCCTGGCGAGCAAGGACTACGGGCTGTGGGAGATGACCATCGCGCGCCGCTCCGAGGCCCATGGCACCAAGGTGGCGGGACTGCCCACCGACCGGCTGACCTCGCTGGCGGCCACGGATGACGGCTCGCTCTTCATCGGCACCGAGGGCTTCGGGCTCTGGCGGCTGGAGGGGCAGCGGCTGACGCACGTGAAGGGCGTGGACGGCGTGGTGGTGCGCCAGCTCATGTACGACCCCACGGTGAAGCCGGCGATGCTCTACGTGCTCACCAACGAGGGCCTCACGGTCATCCGAGGCCACTGAGGCTTCCTCCGACACCGGGCCGCCGGGCATGGTTCCGGCGGCCCGGAATTTTTGGAGTCTCCTTCGGCCTTTACCTTCCGCCCGCTGACACCGGCTGGAGACCGGGCAGGCGAATCCGAGGCCCGGCCTCGTCGTCCGTGGCCGGTGTCCTCTACAATTCGAGCCGTCCCCCGCCGACGGAAGGAAACTCATGGCCTTGAGACTCGCCCGCCGCCGTTCCGCCCCCCAGACCGCCGAGGCCCTCTCCGCCCCCGCTCCCGGGTCGCACCGGAACCACATGAAGCGGAACGAGCTGAAGGCCATCGGGCCGGACCCGTTGCGGCCGGAGGCGCGGCTGCGCTGGAGGGATCACTTCACGCTGTCGGAGAACGTGCTGCACGTGCCGGGCATGCACCGGGAGCACGACGGGCTGCGCATTGCGCACCTGTCGGACATCCACGTGGGCCAGGCGACGTCCGCGGTGCGCATCCGCCGGGCGGTGGCCGAGGTGAACGCGCGCAACCCGGACCTGGTCTTCCTCACGGGCGACTACGTCACGCACAGCCCCAAGCCGCTGCCGCGCGTCATCGAGCTGCTGTCCGGCTTCTCCAGCCCCGTCTTCGTGGTGCTCGGCAACCATGACCACTGGGTGGACGCGCACTACCTGCGCTCGGGCTTCGAGCGCCTGGGCTACACGGTGCTGCAGAACGAGCACCGGGTGATGCACCTGCGCGGGGCGCCGGTGACGGTGCTGGGCATCGACGATGGGCGCACGCACCGCGACGACGTGGAGACGACGTTCCGCGGCGCGCCCGAGGCGGGCACGCGCCTGGTGCTCACGCACGCGCCGCCCACCATCGACAAGCTGCCGCCCAACGGCAACCTGGTGCAGTTCTCCGGGCACACGCACGGCGGCCAGTTCGTGGTGCGCGGCCTCACCGAGGCCATCTTCCGCCGCGCCGGCCAGCCCTACATCCAGGGCCACTACCACGTGCGCGGCAACCAGCTCTACGTGAACATGGGCCTGGGCTTCGGCTTCGGCGGGCCCTACCTGCGCCGGGGCACCTACCCCGAGGTGGCCTTCTTCACCCTGCGCCACACCGAGACGGCCGGCGCCCACCTCTGAGTCTCAGCCGGTGTGCGCCTCCTCCGGGAGCGCGCCGCCCCGGGCCGCCACCCGCGCGTCCCGGGGCAGGAGCACCGTGAACGTCGTTCCCTCGTTCTCCGTGGAGCGCACCGTCACCCGGCCCCCGTGGGCCTCGACGAGCTCGCGCACGATGAACAGCCCCAGCCCCAGTCCGCTGCCCCGCCCGCTCCGCCCGGCCCCCACCTGACGGAAGGGGTCGAACAGCGTGGCCAGCTGATGGCTCGGAATGGGCTCGCCGGTGTTGGAGATCTCCAGCACCTGCCGCTCGGCCTCGTCCCGGCAGTGCACGATGACGGGTCCCTCGCGCTCACCGTGCTCCAGCGCGTTGCCCACCAGATTGCTCACCACCTGGGCCAGCCGCTCCGGGTCCCAGATGCCCTCGCCCCCGCCCTCGGCCCGCACGAGAATCTCGCGCCCCGGGTGCGCCACCGTCAGCTCCTCCACCACCTGCCGGCACACCGCGGGCAGGCTCGTGGGGGACAGGTGCAAGGGAATGCCTCCCGACAGCCGCGCCCGCGTCAGGTCCAGGATGTCGGAGATCATGTTCCCCATGCGCGCCGCGCTCGTTTCAATCCGCTGGGCGAGCTGCTGCTGCATCGGCGCCATCGCGCCGCGCCGCCGCAACTGCCGCGCCGACAGCATGATGGCGTTGAGCGGGTTGCGCAGGTCATGCCCCAGGATGCCGATGAAGCGCTCGCGGAACTGCGCCTCCTCCTGCATCCGCTCCACCGCGCGCTTGCGCTCGGTGATGTCCATCAGCGAGCCGATCATCCGCAGCGTGCGCCCCTGGGCGTCCCGGGTCACCAGCCCCCGGTCCAGCACGTGCACGTACATGCCGTCCTTGCGCCGGAAGCGGTACTCGGCCAGCCACGACTCCCCGCCCGAGCCCAGCACGTGCTCCAGGCTGCGCAGCACCAGCTCCCGGTCGTCCGGGTGGAGCTGCCGCTCCCACCAGGAGATGCCGCCCATCTCCTCGGGCGTGTAGCCGAACACCGTGCGGCAGGACTCGCCCCAGTGGATGGACTCGCCGGAGGGGTTCCAGTCCCAGACGACGTCATTGGTGGCCCAGGAGACCAGCCGGTAGCGCTCCTCGGCCGCGCGCAGCGCGGCTTGCGCCCGCTCGCGCTCGGTGCAGTCCATCACCACGCCCAGCATCCGCGTGGGCCGGCCCTCCTCGCGGACCGTCTGCCCCACCACCTCGTAGCAGCGCCAGGTGCCGTCCTCCCACTGCGCGCGGAACTGGAAGGTGTAGGGGCCCTCCGCGCACAGCCCCTGCAGGAAGGCCTCGGCCACCCGTGTCCGCTCGCCGGGAAGCACCTGCTCCAGGAAGCTCTCCATGGTGTCGCCCAGGCCTCCCGGCGGATGGCCGAAGAAGGCCTCCGCGTTGGGGGACCAGACGAGGGTGAGCCGCGCCTCCGACCACTCCCACGTCACCATCCGCGCCGTCTCCAGCGCCAGCCTCAGGTGCTCCTCCCGGGCCCGCGCCGCCCGCTCCTTCTCCAGCTCCTCGCGCAGCGAGCGCCGCTCCGCGGAGACGTCGGTGATGTCGGAGAGCCACAGCGAGAACCCATCGCCGCGCTTCAGCGCCCGGGCCCGGTACCAGCGCTCCGTGCCCTCCAGGCGGCCCCGCATCTCGAAGGACAGCGGCGCCCCCGTGTCCACCAGCCCGACCAGGGCCCCGCGCTCCGGCAGGCCCTTCAGCCCATCGCCCCACGTGGACAGGGAGGGGCCCAGGCCCAGGCCCCGCACCAGCGCCTCGGCGGCCGGATTGAGGGCCGTCCACTGGAAGTCGAGCAGCACGCCGGCCGCATCCCGCACGGCCTGGAAGAGGACGCACGGATCCGGACACTCCGCATGGAGCTGCCACGCGAGCTCTGGCCCTGGAACCCAGGATGAAGCCATGACATCCCCCCCGCCTCACCTCCACCCGGAAGGGCCTGGGAGGCCCGGGAGGACGGTGCGGTGGAGCAGTATGCCATGACCCTCCCGGTGTCGGCCATGACCTGGCGCTGCCGAGGCTACGATGCTCCCATGACCGCCTTTCCGGGTACCGCCGTGACACCCGCCACCACGCCCATTCCGAGAGGCTCGCTGAACCCGCGCGGGCCGGAGCGGTGGGTTCCACGCGCCACGCCCGCCTCCCGTCAGGTGGGCCGGGCGGTGGCCCTGCTTTGCCTGGCCCTCGCGCCCATCGCCTGCAAGAAGCCCTCCCCGGAGGCCGCCCCTCCCCCCGCCCCGCGCGAGGGCTCCACGCCGCCCGGTGACGCTCCGCGCATGGGAGGCGAGGAGCTGCGCGCCAAGACGCTGTATCTCGCTCGGGAGATGGGCCTGCTCGTGCTGCGCCGGCAGGGCTCCGTGTCCCCCTTCGGCCTGACGCTCGATCCGGCTGGCGACAACCCCCGGACGTTCTTTCCCAGGGATCAGCGGCCCCAGGCCTCCTCGGACGAGCTGCTCGAAGCCACCGTGGCGCACCTCGCGCAGGGCCGCGCCTCGGCCGGCGTGGGGGCGCTCGCCGTCGTCACCACGCTCGAGACCGAGGGCGGCCAATCCGGCCTCGGCATCCAGGTCGAGACCCGCGCCTCCGCGGTGTTTCTCGTCTACCCCTACAGCCGATCCGCTCAGGACTGGAGCCTCGGCGAGCCCCAGCCCACCCAGGGGCTGCTCGTCGGGCCGCTGCTCCATACCGCGAGGCAGTGAGCTGTCTAGCGATGCCGCGAATCTACAAACCGGGCTCGTTCTTGAGAATCCCCCTTGCCGACGGCTCTTTCGGTTACGGCAGGGTGCTCAAACTGCCGCATGAGGCCTATTACGAGTACAGGACCGACACTCCAGATTCCGATCTGGATCGGATTGCCTTCAAGCCTATCCTTTTCAAGATCATGGTTCGCCATCTGGAGGAGAGGGCATGGGAGCACATCGGGTGGAGAGAGCTGGAGGAGCAGCTTTCTCAACCGATCGTCCAGTTCATGCAGGACATTGGGAACTTCCGCGACTGCACGATCTTCGACACCGTTGGCAATGAGAGAAGCGCGGAGCCCCAGGAGTGTATCGGACTTGAGCGCTCGGCTGTCTGGGAAGAGGTGGGAGTCGAGCAACGCCTGCTCGACACCTTCATGGGGCGGCCGAATGCCGCGGTGGAGCGTTTGAAGGTGCGCCTGAAATAGGCAAGCTCATAGGAGCGGACGCGGCTCAAAGCGGCGGGTTGTTCTGCGTGGAAGCGGCGGGAATCGAACCCGCCGCCTGGCACTCCCAACGCATCTCATCGCCCCAGCTCTTTCAGGAGCCTTGCCCCCTGCACCTTGAGGCATGGGCTTGCCCCGGTTTTGTGGCTCAGAGAGCCACGTAACCGGGGCACGCCCAGCTCCGCCATCGGATGACCAGGCGCGCAATTCTGGTCTGACGTTTGTTGGGCGCTCTAAAGAACGTGCAGATCGTCCACTTCAACAGTGTAGGTTTCGCCCTGTTTGATCGCCATCACCGAAAGTGTCAGGTCGCTACGGCCTTCCTCCCGGGTCCACAGAGGTACATCAAGGGTGACCGCATCCGGCTGAGACGTCTGCTCATAAATATCTACAAGCCTCTCACCGTCAGCTGGCAAGGGAACAAGAGTCCGCCCATACTGCTCGACAGCAGTTCTCAACTCCGCTTCGGTCAGGCGCCCTGCTCGGCCATCCGCTGCGATCGCCGCATACCGTCCTGCCGCCAGATCCTCTATCAGGCGCCGAACCTGAACCATCAATTTCACGTCCACAGTGCGGCCTCCTACCGATTGCCGGGGATTCTGGTGGGTGTTGATGGCGTGACGCCGATCGATTTGAAGTAGTCATCGGCGCGGCCAATGAGCGTTTGTGCTTCCTCAGGAGACAACCCTGCGCGTCGCAGGGCCTCATAGGCGATCCTGCGCTCGTCAGCATAGGTTCCTCCCCCGGCCTGACGCTGAGCCTGAGTCGCCTCATAGTGTGCAGTGCCAACGCGCGTCGATGGACCCTTCAGCTCAACGGCTGGAGCTGCACGACTGTCATATCCGGGCAGCTCTCGAACGGCGGCATCTTGAATCACATGGTGAGAGTCCTTGATGCCAGCGTTCTTGAGTTCACCGTAGGTTCCTGCTCTGAATCTTCCTACAGAGCTGCTGCTCGAACTGTCGCGAGCCGCCATGGCGACTGCGTTGGGGGCCAGGGCGATGGTGACGCCCTCGGCAGTGATGGCGACCGACTTGACCTGAGCAAGCGCTGGGGCCGTGAAGCGGATGTTCATCTGCGTCTCGGCCAGCACCGCGGCCTGCCCGGCCCCAGTCAACTTCGGCAGGGCCGCCGCCATCCCCGAAGCCGTGTTCCCCAGGGCCACCGTGCCCAGCATGACGAAGGCTCGTGCCGCCTTCTCCCCCATCGTGTTCCCAAACTTCGCTCCGGACGCGTAGATGCCCTCGAAAGTGGTGGCCTCATCCACTTCCTTCATAAGCACCAGCCACCCATCAATGAGGCGCCACACCGTGTCCCAGCCCAGGTAGGCCATGGCTCCCAGCGTCATCAGCGCGGTGATGCCCTTGCTCACCGGCTCGGGCAGTGCGAGCAAGATGGCGTACATCGTCAGGCCACCCACGACTGTGGCCACCACCGCCTGGGGGCTCACCAGATTGGCCAGTTCCTCCTTCATCGCCCCCAGTACCTTGCGGTGAGCAATCGCCATGGCCAGCGCGTACCTGGCATCCCCATCCAGGAAGGGCTTGTCCACCAGCAGGCGCAGGCAATCTCCACCCCCCCACGTGTGCTCACACCACAGCAGGTAGTAGCGCTTGAGCTCCTCGTCCTCGGGTAACAGGCGCAGGTCCCTGGTGTTCCCCGGCGCCGAGGCAATGAGGCGTTGGCTCCCGCCTTCGTACCGGTACCAGCCGCCGCGCTCGGGAATTCCGAACACCCGCCGAGCATGCTCCAGGGGCCGCTCGACTGAAGGCACAGCGGGGGCATGTTGCGCGACGGCCTTCTTGAACTCCTTTTCGCTCACCGCCACCGGCTCCACGTTGCGGCGAGGCGTGTGGACAATGGGTTCGCCCAGGCCCGTGTCCAAGCGGACGACGGCCCTCGTTGAGGCGCTGCACCCTGAGAGCAACACGAACAGCAGCACCACCCCAGAGCGCGGCATATGGAGCCTCCTGACCAGGGCTCATTACAGGGGAGCCATGATATGCCCGTCAATCACGGGAGCTCGCGGACACTTGGAGCGGAGGGATGTCAGCCCTTCGAGCGTCGCTATGCGCGTGCCCCCTCCAGGGCGCTTTGCTCCAGCGTGCGACATACGTGCAACAAGGATGGAGCCAGCTTCGAGCCCTCTGTGACTACCGAATGGACAGTGGAGGCGGCGGAAATCGAAGCCGCCGCTGGAAGCTTCCGGTGCGCCGGAACTGTCTTGGGCCGGGCCGCTCCGCCACACCTGATGCCACCTCCCACGCCTCCACCCGCCACGAGCCCAGGCCTCTTGCGCCTGGAACTGCTCGGGGAGCCACGCCCTGCCCGGCCCCGCAGGGGTGGTACGCATGGGAGCGCAAGAGGGCCGCGCGTCGGGTGCTAGTAGCGGCCCTTGAGGCCGAGGATGGGCAGCACGATGGGCACGCCGGAGGGGCGCTTCTGCAGCGGCAGGCCCTCGCCCCCGGCGTAGTCGAAGGCCACCACTTCCTGGCTGATGGTGACGTTGAGCATGTCCAGGTAGGCCTCGAGCGTGAAGGTGTCGTAGGCCCAGGCCTTGGACAGGCGCAGGTCGAAGCGGAAGAAGGGGGGCAGCCGGTCCACCTTGTCCCGGTCCACCGGAACCCAGCGCGGCTGGCCGAACTCGTCCCGGCCCTCCGTCATCGTGCGGCTGGTGAGGTTGCCGGACTCGGGGCGGCCGGTGTTGAAGTGCAGCACCCCGCCCAGCGTGACGTTGTTGGCGAACTTGTAGCTGAGCACCAGGTTGGCCACGTGCGTCTGGTCGAAGACGTAGGGGAGGTCCGCCTCGTCCTGGCCTACCGGCACGTTCTGGCCGTTGTAGCGGGTGAAGCGCACCCGGCGCGTGCTGCGCTGCAACGAGTAGGACAGCCAGCCGAACCAGTTGCCTCCCAGCGGGCGGCGGATGAGCAGCTCCAACCCGTACGACAGGCCCCGGCTGCTCACGTCCGGCAGCTCGATGCCGGGCAGGGAGGGCACCTGCTCCTGCGCCATGCCCCGCACCACACGCCGGCCACCGGGCCCGGGCGAAGGCGGCCTGGGGTCCCTCGGGTCCCCCACCCCATCGGGCACGTCCGGCGTCTGGATGGGGGGCACCTCGTCGCCGAAGGGCGTCAGCTCCACCGTGCGCAGCATCGGGTTGACGTACCCATCCAGGCTCACGTCGAAGCCCCACAGGCCCTTGTACTCCACGCCCGCCGACACCTGCAGCGCCTGCTGCAGCCCCTGATCCAGCGCCGCGATGTCGATGATGGGCAGGCTGATGAGCGTGGTGGGCGGCTGGTGGTAGAGGCCCACGCCGCCCTTGAGGGTGAGCTGGTCGCCGAACCTTCGGCGCGCGGTGAGGCGCGGCTCCACGGCGACATGGTTGATGCCGCCGGCCAGGTGGTAGTTGTCCACGCGCAGGCCGGGCACCACCGTCCACGGAGAGCCCTTCTCCTCCCACTGCAGCTCCGCCCACAGGCCGCTGAATGTGGCGATCGCCGCCGGCAGCTCCACGTCCGTCTCCTGGAGGGGGCCGCCCGTGGGCAGGCGGGTGCGCTGGTGGATGGCGACGGACGCGCGCTTGTTGTCCACGTCCAGGCCGCTGCGCAGGGAGAAGGCCTCGCCGAACTTGCGCTGGTAGCCCAGGCGCGCGGTGAGGTTGCGCTGGTCGACGTCGAGCGTGGTGCCGCCGTACGTCTGGTTGTCACTGCCGATGCCGAAGCGGTCCAGGCCCCAGGTGAAGCCCGCCTCCAGCTCGCCGCCGCCCACCGGGTGGCGGTAGCGCAGGTCCACCCGGTGGAAGAGGATGGACTGCAGCGCGGTGGTGCCCTCGACGCTCGTCGCCTGGGTGCCGAAGGTGTCCGAGGAGCCGAAGGCGAACAGGCGCAAGCGGCCCTGCCCCAGCGACTGCTCGACGCGCGCCTGGTAGTCGTAGAAGTCCAGCACCAGCTTCGAGTCGTTGGAGCCGGGCGGCTTCATGGCGTTGGCCGCGAGGGCAATCAACCACGGCGTGTACGAGACGCGGCCCGCCACCGACACGTTGGTGCCGGTGGACTGGAAGGGGTACTCGAGGAAGAGGCCCGCGTTGATGAGGTCCGCGTAGGCGCTGCCGTGGAGCCGGTCATCGCGCGGGCGCGTCAGCCTGCCCTCCACCGCGCCTCCGGTGAGCCGTCCGTACTGGGGGGACGGGTTGCCCGGGAAGAAGTCGATGGAGTCGATGAAGTCCGGGTGGATGACGGCCGGCCCGAGGAAGAGGTGGAAGAGGATGGGGACTCGGATGCCGTCGAGGAAGTAGCCGGTGGCGGCCGGCTGGCTGCCGCGCACCACCGGGTAGGAGATGCCCGAGAGCATGCTGCCCACGCCGGGCATCAGCATCATCACCCGGAAGGGGTCTCCCATGGTGCCGGGGATTTCGCGCAGCTCGGCGTCGTGCAGCGTGACGCGGGACACCTCGGTGCGCTCGCGGTCTCCGCGCACCACCGTCTCGTAGGGGTTCACCACCAGCGGCTCCAGGCCGTACACCACCTCGAGCGCCTCGCCCTGGCGCACCTCCTCGCGGAAGACGCCGGGCTTGTGGCCGGGGGCGTTGACGCGCACCGTCTGGGTGCCCGGGGGCAGCCGCGCCTCGAAGCGGCCGTCCGGCCCCGTCTCCACGGGCACGTCCCCCGCCGCGTCCGACACCAGCACCGCGCCCGCCAGCGGCTTGCGGTTGCCCTTGGCGCGAATCAACCCGCGCAGCGTGACGGGCGGCAGGGGCTTTTCGGCCCCGGCCACCGCCTGGGGGGCCTCGAAGCGGTATTCGAAGTGGAGGCGGACCGGCACCGGCGCGCCGTCCACCTTCGCGGGGGAGAAACGCAGGCCGGGCGCGGCGTGCAGGGCGGCCTCGTCCAGCAGCGGGTGCAGGCCCTGGAGGAGCCGCACCTCGGCCACCGCGCCCTCCTCGTCCACCAGCAGCTCCAGCCGCACGGTGCCCGCCACCGGTTGGGCGGCGAGGGCCTCGGGGTAGCGCGCGGGCGCGTCCGCCACCAGCGCGGGGGCCTCGAAGCCCGGCGGCGTGCCCCCATCCCCCTCCGCGCCCTGGAGGGCGTAGCCGCCGTCGGCGCGCTGCAGGTCCACCTCGGTGGGCACCAGCACCACGCCCGCGTCGGGGCTGGCCCGGGGCGCATCCGGGAGGTTCCGCAGGCTGGGCGTCGTGGTGGGCGGCTGCGCCCGGGCCGCGGCGAGGGGAAGCAGCGCCGCCAGCAGCAGCGCCAGGGCCGCACGGGGACTCCACGCCACGTTCAGACGCCGCTGCTCGTTCGCCATGTGCACCCGCCCGTGCAGGGGAAGGAGCCCATGACGCCAGCCTCTCCAGGAGGAAGACAAGCCCTGACGGCCACGAAGGGGCTCGCCTGCCCGCCAGGGTTAACGTTTCTGCAGGGCCGCGGCAACGAGGCCGATCAGCTTGAGCTGGGAGGCGTCCAGCTTGCGCAGCGTGCGCATGAGGCGGCGCAGCTCGGGCACCTCCTCGTACTCGGGCGGAGAGGACTCGGCCACCCAGGTGGCCACCTCGCCGGTGTTGAGGCCCAGGAAGGTGTCCGAGGGCGTCCGCAGCGCGATGCACAACCGCCGCAACGAGGGCACGCTGGGCAACATCCGCCCGCGCTCCAACCGCCCGTACACCTCCGTCGCCAGCCCCACCCGCTCCGCCACATCGGCCTGCGTCAGCCCCGAGCGCACCCGCGCCTCGCGGGCGATCTCGCCCACGTTTGCTGCCAGCTTGCCGGTCGACGGTTGTCCCATGGTGGTTCTCTGACTCTCGCGGAGGCGACCCATCAGGCCGTCTGCTTAGAGCCGGAGAGGCAGCCCGCGACAGGACAGGATGGGTAGTCGCGAAAACCTGGGACCCTAATAGTGCTCGCTGGACCGAGAGAAAGGCACCGCGCGCTTCATGGGTCTCCCGGCGGGTGGTTCCAGAGGTGAACCGAACGCGACAGGTCGTCCCTCGCGCTGGAGTCGAAAGGTGACGAGATGACCATTCACATCCTGTTCCGGACATGGGACCTGGTTCTCGTCACATTCGAATACCCGGGATGTCCCACGTCGAACGATTGGGGCCCAACCCACCACGCCGGGCGGTTTTTCGGGCCCCGGGGGCCCGCCATCGGTCCAGGAGCCAACCCTTGGCGCGGCACGGTGCAAGCGTCTTTCCGGCCTCTGTGGTGGGCTCATGCTAAGGCCCGCGCTCGAGAAGGAAGGCCAGGAGGACAATGAGCGAAGTGCGGAACCGCGTCCTCGTCGTGGAGGACCATGCGGACAGCCGGGAGTTGCTCGCCGAGTTCCTCGAAGCGCTCGGCTACGAGGTGGACGTCGCGGGCCACGGGCTGGAAGCGCTCGAGCGGCTGCGGGGTGCGCCACTGCCCGCGGTGATGGTGCTGGATTTGATGATGCCGGTGATGAGCGGCTGGGAGCTGATGCGCCACGTGCGCGAGGATCCGGCGCTGCGCTCGCTCCCGGTGGTGGTGGTGTCCGGCGCGGGGGATGCGCACCCGCTGCCCGAGGGCATCCTCGGTGCCGTGCCCAAGCCGGTGGACCTGAACGCGCTCCGGGCCTTCCTGAAGGAGGCGACGCGGCGTTCCTAGCCGGGAGCGCCGGCCAGGTCGAGCATCTCCACCTGCTGCCGCTCCCGGTCCAGCCGGTAGCTGACCTGGAAGCCGGAGGACAGGCGCAGCACGCCCACCTCCAGCCCGTTGCGGGGTGGCGGCCGGGTGGCCGTGAGGCGCTGGGACAGCTCGCGCATGACGCGCCCCCTCACCGCCGAGGGACAGCCCGACAGAAGGCGCGCCACCTGCTGCGACAGCGTGAACTGGAGGGCCATGGCCTCAAAGTGGCCCCAGGACTCTCGGTCCGCAAGAAACGGCCCCCGGAGAAGTGCCCCGTGGACAGGGAATCTGTCACCTGGTCGGCACGAGGGTGGGAGGAGCGGCGTGCTCCCCCCTCAGCGCAGCACCACCCGCCGCACCTCGCCCCGCGTCGGGTCCACCCGGACCAGCCGGCCCGCCGCGTCGAAGAGGAGCACGTCCCCGCTCAGGAAGCGCACGGAGATCGGAAGCGTCCCCTGGAAGAAGAACTGCGCGCGCAACGTGCCCAGCTTGCGGTCGAGCAGCCGCACCTCCCTTCCCGACGGCGTGTCCTTCAGAGCCGCGAACCAGGCCCCGCCGAGCACCAGCCCGCGCAGCTCCGTATCGGGCATCCTCGGCAGCAGCTCCGAGCGCACCTGCGGGCCGAACCAGCGCATTCCATCCTGAGCGAGCAGCACCAGCTCCCCGTCCATCCGCAACGAGAGCTGCCTCAACTTCTCCACCTTCCCGCCGGGCAGTATCTGGCGCGAGCGCAACGTGGGGTCCGGCAACGCGTAGGTCCACCGCTCGATCTCCGCCTCCGCGTTGAGGGTGGCGAAGCTCAGCTCGGTGGGCCCCACCGCCACCGCCAGCACCTGCCCGCCCACCTGAGGCACCCGCCACAGCGCCCGCGGCTCCGCGGCGAGCGCATCCACCGCCATCACCGTGTCCTCCACCGCGAGGAACCACAGGTTGCCGTCGTACACCTCGGCGAAGGCGTCCACGCGCGTGTCGCACCAGGGCTCGGCCCGGCGCCAGGTCAGGTCCAATCGCGACAGGCGCTTCACCATCCCGCGCGGCGCGAGCGCCAACGCCCGGTCCTCGTGCATCGAGAGCACCAGCGAGAAGGCGGGCACGTCGAAGTGCGCCACGCACCGCCCGTCCCCCGTCACGAGCCGGGCCCCCGCCTCACCGAGCGCCACCAGCATCCGCCCTCCGGACAGGGGCACCGCGTCGTGAATCCTCCAGGGCCCGCCCTCCCCCGCATGGAGGATATGGACGGACGGGGAGACCTCTGGCTCGGGTAGCTGCGGCACGGGGGGCAGGTCCGCCCTCAGCACCGTGTCTCCCGTGAGCTGCACTAGGCGCTCCAGCTCGCGGGACGTCACGGACAGGTGGCCGGCCGCCCTGTCCCTCAGCACCGCGCGCACCGCGGGACGGAGGAGCGCGAGGCCCGGCTCCATTCCCTTCTTCTCGCGCTCCACCTCACGCGCCAGCGCCTCGGTGAAGGCCTGGCGCGCCGGAGCGCCCTCGGCGTCGTCCGCATCGAGCAGCGCGAGTGCCCGCGTCCGGACCGTGTCGAAGCGCTCGGGAAAGGCCGACAGCATTCGCGCCAGCAGCCGCGCCCCACTGACGCCGCCCCCCGCCACGCCTCGCTCGAGCCAGGCCCCGGTGAGCCGCCGCGCATCCGGCACGGGCCACACCACCTCCACCGCGCGCGCATAGTCTCCCGACTGCGCGAGCACCTCGCCCCAGAGCATCCGCAGGACCCGGGCCTCGGCCGGGTGCGAGCGCTCCAGCCGGAGCACCGCGTCCGCGAAAGCCCCCGTGCTCCGGGCGAGGTCCACCGCCCGGGCCATGTTCCTGGCCAGCACCCACTGCCGCACCACCAGCCCCGGTGCCAGCTTGCGCCCCTCGGCCAGCTCCGCCGCGAGCTGGAGCCGCCCGTGCCGCTCCAGGAAGGAGACGGCCTCCTCGTTCTCGTTCAGCAGCTCGGCGAGGACGAAGGCCGCCTCCTCGATGCGGCCCTCGCGCTCCAGCTTCCGGAAGGCCTCGCGGTAGCGCTCGCGCAGCGCCGCGTACACCTCCGCGCCGCCGCCGAAGAGGGTGGCCGATCCGCCGTGGCGCGGTTGGATGGTGAGCCGCTCCCGGGGGCCGGGCAGCCCGAGCGATATCCGCGCCTGCTCCGACGGCGCGCCCTTGTCCAGCGGGATGGCGTAGCGCAGCGCCTCCTGCAGGTTGCCCTCCTCGAAGAGGTCGAAGAGCCGCCGCACGTAATCCGCCTTGCGCTGGCCCAGCAGCGAGCCCAGCGGCGTGGAGGCGGCGAGCCACACGAGAAGCTGGGAGAGCAGTCCCGGCCCCCGGGGGGGAGGCGGTGGAGCGGGAAGTGCCTTCCCGGAGCCCCCACTCTCGCGCCACCAGTTCAGGAGCCGGTCGAGCAGCCCCGGCGTGCGCGCGGCGGTCCTCGCGTTCACGGTCCTCTCGCCGGGCCGCTGAGGCACTGCGCGCCACCAGGCCCGGAGCCTGTCGAGCAGCCCCGGAGCGCGGGGGAGCCGGGGCACGGGCCGGCCCTCCAGGCGGGCCCGCATCACCTCGGCCTCGGGGGCGGGAGGTCCTACGCCGAAACGGGCGCGCGGAGGGGCCTCGATGGGCGCGAGCGTGGCCACGGGCGGCGGAGGCGCCCCCAGGCTCTCCACGGGCACCACCTCCCAGCCGGACACGTCGAGCCACGCCGACACGTCCACCCGCCGCGAGGGCTCGAGCGGATGCACCCGCGCCGTCCCCGCGCGCACCAGCACGGCGCTCCCCGGGGTGGGGGCGAGCCGCTCGCGCTCGGAGGGCGAGAGGGGCGCGGAGAGCAGGACGCCGTCCTCCAGGGTGAAGGGCAGGCCCGGCGCCGCGGCGCACTCCATCCGGCACGGGGCCGGCAACCGCAGCAGGAAACCTCCCGCGAGCGCGTACACCCCCGCTCCCGGTGTCCACGCGGCCAGCACGCGCCGGCGCGTCTCGGCCTCGTCCGGCAGCGTAGGATCGAACCAGAGCGCCACCACCTCCACGGAGCCCCGGTGGACATGGGCGCGAGGCCTCGGCGAGTGCGCGGGGCTCATGACCGTCCTCCCGGCACGGAGCGATAGACGAGGGCCCGGTGCTGGAAGCTCCAGCCGCCGACCTCGCCCGTCTCCGTCAGCCAGGCCATCAGGGGCATGGCGGGGCTGACCATGCTGGAGACCACGCGGGACGAAGCCGTCACGAGGAACTCGGAGGCTCCATCCGCGGTCACCCGGTAGAAGGTGCGCTGGTCCTCCCCGAGCACCACCAGTCCCGGCAGCGGCGTGTCCACCGGCCAGCAGCACAACCCCACCACGCGCAGGCCCTCGGCGACGGACACCCACTCCCCCTTCTGCTCATCGTGACTGTCCCGCGTCACCCACCACTGGCCCGGCCGGTGGCGGATCGCGAGCGGTGGCCCAGGGTTCGTCAGGGACGAGTCCCTCGCATGGCCGAAGTACGCCTCCCCGGAGCCCTCGACGGGCAGCGTCTGCTTCCATCCCTTGAACGGATTGGGCGGGAGACACCCGGTCCGAGGCATCGACGTGTCCCAGTCCTCCTCCCGGTCCCGATCCACGAAGAAGAGGCCGCCACGGCGCTCGAAGAGCGCGGTCACCCCCTGGAGCAGCGGCGCGCCGGGGCGCTCTTCCGAGGCGAACTGATGGAGCGAGCGCGCGCTGTCCAGCACGAGAGGAACCTCCCGGCCCTCGTACACCTGGGACAGGGCCAGCACCGGGGGCCCGCCGGCCAGCGGAAGCTGAAGCGATTTGGGCCAGGCCGCATGGGGGATGATCAACGTGCGGCCCGAGGAATGCCCGCGCAGGGTGCCATGCACGCACAGGGAGGCCATGGCCTTGTGGAACGACACCACGAGCAGCCCGCCGGAGCGGCGCCAGCCCATGGCCACCACCCTCCCGCCGTCCGGGGGAAGGCGTTTGGGCCTGGGCACCGTGTCGCGCGGAGAGTGGGGCAGCACCTGCGCCGCGACGCCGCCGTCCTCGTACGCCATCAGCAGCCGCAGGCCGTCCGCGGAGAAGCGGATGGACCGCACGGGGCCGCTGCTCGTGTCCAGCACGGGAGCGGCGACGGCGGTGGCGAAGGGATCGCGCAGCAGCCGCACGCACTGGGGCGAGGGCGGCAACTCCAGCACCACCTGGCGCGGCGGCCGGGACGCGGGCCGCACCTCCACCGAGAGCTGCCGCGCGCCGGGCGCCACCACTTCGTCCACGGCCACATGGGACAGGCCCTCGGCCCCCGGCAACCGCGCCAGCCGCGCACCGCCCACCAGCCACACGTCCTCGGGGGCGCGCCCCAGCTCGAGCGCCTCGCGCCACGCGGCGAGCTGGGCCTGCTGGGGCGCCGCGAGACTGCCCGCCTTCAGCCACTGGCCGATGGCGGCGGCGTCGACGGTGGAGAAGGGCCGCTTCTCAGGAGGAGACTGGAGCACGCCCCAGGAGAAGGCGGCGCCCGCGGCTTCGGCGCGCCGGGCGAGCACCACCAGCAGCGCCAGGTGCGCGATGCGGGGCGAGCCGAGCTGATCCGGCCCGGCGTCCAGCAGGGCCACGGTGCGGCGTCCGCCCTGGGGCTGACGGAAGGCGGGCCGGAGGAAGGCCTGCTCACCGAAGGCGGCGCGGCGAACGAATTCGTCCGGGGCCTCCAGGGCCATCAGCCACTCGCTCATGAGCAGCCGCTCGGGCGAGCCGCGGCGGGTGAGGCCGTCGTAGCCGTGGGACTCACCGCCCTCCACCTCATTGCGCGCGCGCATCGGGCCGAGCGCCGCGGCCAACCGCGCCACGTGGGCCCCCAGGCTGAGCGCCAGGTCCTCCGGGAAGAGGGAGAGCTGCGCCGCCCAGGGACGCAGCGCCTCGGGCAGGGCGCTCATGGGCCCTCCTGTTTCGCCAGCCACGCACGCACGGTGTCGCGGGAGACGGGACGCGCGGCGCCCACGGGCACGAGGCGCGCCGGACGGGGCAGCACGGCGAGCGGCGTGCCCACCTGGGCCCGGGCAACGAGCGCGCGCTCGAGCAGCGCGGGGGCCACGTCCGGGGCGAGCGTGCACGGCAGCAGCAGCGAGGGGGCCGCCGCGTCACGCCCGAGGTAGACGACGCCCTCCACCCACGGCAGGGACTCCGTGTCGCCGAGCAGCACCAGCACACCGGGCCCGGCCACGCCGCTCCACCGGGCGAGCACCGCGTCATCGGCCTCCAGCACCCGCCGCGCGAGCGCGAGCGACACCGGCCCCACGCCCGCCACCGCGAGCGCGGTCAGCGGCGAGCTCCGAGGGCTCCAGGAGGGAGAGAAAGACGGGGCAGGGCTCGACGGGCTCACCACGAGGGCCAGCCTACCTCATGGCGCCCGGGCAGAGGACCGTCACTCCAGGAAGCGGCGGTCCCAGCGCAGCAGCGCCTCGGGGACCGGGCGGCCGAACATGGATTTTCTCTGATAGAGGCAGGGCTCGAGAATCCGGGCGAGCGCGCGGTGCGGGGCGAGCCGCTGGTCCGCCTCCACCTCCCCCACCTCCGGCCGCTCTCCCAGGGTGATGAGCACCCGCTCTCCGCTCATCTCCGCGAGGGAGAGGCCCGGGAGCGCCAGGCGCTCGCGCAGACCGGACACCCCGCCGAGCTCACCGAGCACCGGCTGCCCGAGGAAGTTCATCCAGTGCACGCCCTCGACGCGGGTGCCCACGTGCATGGTGGCCCCGCTCGAAGCGAGGTGCACACCCGGGTAGCGCGGGCGGATGAGCTCGAGGGCCTCGACCTCACGAAGAAGGGACGAGCAGAGGACGAAATCCACGTACCCCGAGGAGAAGGGAAGCTCGGCCGCCAACTCGAGGGCGAGCGCATGGACATGCTCTGGCCCCCGCTCCTCCAGGTACTCCGTGGGCAGGCGCAGATACAGGACGCACACGTCATCCTTCCGCTCGGGCCAGGGCAGGGGCACATGAGACAGCCCCCGGTAGTCCACGAGGAGCCCGCTTACGCCATCGACTTCGCCGTACAATCCCAGAAACCCACCACCGCCAAATCCTGACCCCAGGGTGTTGCGGCGGGTTCTTTCCCAGGATGCATCATCGAGTGGCTCGGCCTGACCGTCACCCGTATCGTTCCAGACGAACTGATAGGGTTTGATCCGGTCCCGGAAGAGTTCCACGGCACGAATGACAGCGGGGGCAATCCGCTCATTAGGATGCGGCAGGTAGAAGCACATGAGCAGGGCATCGCTTGCGCGCAGCCCATCGCGGTCATCGTGGTAACTCAATCTGGGGTAGCGCATGGCGAACCTCTCGTTCTACCTCATCTCCTGGACGACGCCCCTCTGTGGAGACACCAGCCTGGGTGTTACCTGGAGGGCTGTTTTATAGAGGTCGCCTTGCGACCAGTATTTCCAACGCCCATCCCTGTAGAAATCCCATTGAGTACCGTTGTTCTCCGGGCACGGGAACTTGAGATCGTACACGTGGATGACGACGCCGTTCGCGTCCAGGAGGACGATGTCCGGCTCGATGGTTCCGCGCAGACCCGACCAGCCCTGGTGCGTCACGATCTGGCTCATCATGTCCCGGGTCATGTGCTTCCACTGTCCCGTCTTCGGGTCGACGTAGAAACGGGCGTGGAGCAGGTACCCTTTGTCCGTCACCAGCTTGTCCAGCGCCTCGCGCAGGCAGGGCCAGGCCATCTCGTGCTTGAAGAGTCCCAGGTAGGCGGCCCACGTTGTGCGATCCCCCACCTTCACCTCCTGGCACTGCCTCAACGTCGGGCTCTTCCCATCGAAGTGGTAGTCGTTGACCTCCTGCTCCGCCCGGCGCACGCACCGCACGATCTCCTCTTCGACCTTCTTGAGCAGATCCGTCGCCAGTTCCACGCCCCGGCGCTCGGTGGAGCCGATGTGCACGGCCTGCGCCGCCATGGTCCCGGCCATGCCAACGGCGGTGGTCTTCACCAGGACAGAGGCCTCCCCCACGGCCCGCGCCATCTCGGACGAGCCGGTGCAGCGCTCCCACTGCCCGGGGTTCTTCTTGAGACAACACTCCGGGGTCAGGTCCCGTGGACCACACTCCCCGCCGAGCGCGGCCTCTTCCAGCTCCGACAGACACCCCGCCAGGAGCACGGCCAGGAGCACGAGCAGCCGCACGGGCCCACTTCTTGCGGTATGACGCATGAAAGCTACCCTGAAGGTCACCATGAAGAAGACCGAGGACGGCGGGACGGCGCCCGGAGACGAGCAGCCCCCCATGGTAGCTGGAGGGGCGGACAAGCGCTGGCCTCGCCGCCGACTGTTGCGGTGGGCCCTGGGGCTGTTGCCCGTGGCGGCGGGCGGTGGCTGGGCCGCGCTGGATTGGCTCGGCGAACGCGAGGCAAGTACCGGTGAGGAGCGCCCATCGCCGCGGACCACCTGGATTTGCTTCGCCGGCCACCGGGGGGCGTACCTCGAGTTGGACAACTCGCTCCAACCCCCCATCCTCAAACCCAATGCACCCGCCCGGCTGATGCGTGCCTGCCTCTACCTGGAGCACGGCTCGCTGGACGCGATGCGGCGCGACCTGATTTGGCCCGAGGTGGAGCACACGCTGGAGGCGCGCCTGCTGCTGGAGCTTCTCCGCGCGGCGCTCCCAGTCCATGGACTGGCGGCATGCCTTCTTCGAGTCCTGGGACGCCCTCGGGCGCCCGGATTTCAGCCAGAGCCCGCTGCTGCCCGAGCCGCTGGAGGACACCCATGTGCTCGCATTCATCCATGACGAGCAGCCGCCGCTCCAGGGGCTGCCGCTGCTGACCGTCATCCCGGAGCAGGAGGGCTTCCTGGAGTGGGGGCCCGGCCAGGTGCGCGCCAGCGACTCCGTGCCCTTGCTCATGGCGCTGCGCGAGCGGCTGTTGCCGCTCGGCGAGGAGACGCCAGCGCGCCAGCAACTGTTGCCCGTGGCGGAGGAGCGGCTCGGACAGCTCACCGGCTCCGCGCCCCCTACCCTCCAACTCGCCCTGCGCGCCTTCCTGGCGGAGCGTCCTCCCGAGGCCCTCTTCCAGCGCCGCGACCTGGAGTCGCTCGAGCCGCTCGTCACCCTCGCGTGGAAGCAACCCGCCAGCGAGCACTTCTTCCAGCAGATGCGCGAGTCCCTGAAGGACCTGTTGCTGCTGCCCGGCCACCACGCCTTCCTGCTGGCCAGTTGGGCCCATGGAGTATCGCTGGGCCAGGAGCTGCAGCGGCGCGCCCGGGCCAGCGCGGCCCACCTCCCCGAGGACGACCGGCGCTGGCTGGGTCGGCTGCTGTGGGAGGTGGGCGCCCGCCTGCGCGAGCAGCGCTCGCGCGTGGAGCTGGAGCGGGGGCTGCTGCTGCAGGTGTACGGCTCCGAGCTGACGGGGCACAGCCCGACGCGGATGGAGAGCATCGACCTGTGGGTGGAGCTGGGCAGGTGGGAGGAAGCACTGAAGCGCTCGGGGTTCAAGCGCTGGCCCCTGGCCTCGCTGCACGAGGAGTGCTGCGAACTCCGGGCCCGCGATGAGCACACCTGGCTCCAGGCCTTCGCGGGCAGGGCCGCACTGCCCTGAGCCAGCGGGCCGGAGCCGTCAGGCCGCTTCGGACCTGGGCGCCACGGCCAGGGCCGCGCGCAGCTCCTCGCGCACGGCACGCAGCTCCTCGGGGAGGGCCTCGGGAGCGAAGCCCGCGTCCAGCTCGCGCGCCACGCCCTCGAGCTTCAGCCGCCAGGAGGCGAGGGCCTCGTCCTCACCCTCCACGGGCCTCGCGGCGAGCACGGTGCGCCCGGCCTGGGCGATGCGCTGGGCCCGCGCCCGGGGGCCCGCGCTGGCCTCGAGGGCGGCGGCGGCCAGGGCGGGGTTCTCCGAGTGGGCGAGCAGCTCCCGCAGCACGTCGCGCGCGAGCGCCTGGGCCTCCTGGGTGGGCACGGTATAGATGAGGGGCCACAGGTCGGCCACGCCCGGGGTGGCGCGCCCGGCGAGCGCGGCGGCGGCGGCCACCAGGCGCTGGGCCTTCACCATGCGCCGGTCACTCAGGACGATACCGGCACCGCGCAGGGTGCGCAGCGCCTGGGCCAGGTGGGGACGCACCGGCCCGAGGTCCGCCTCACGCGCCGCCCCGGCGAGCAGGTCCAGGGCCTCCAGGGACGCGGTGCGTGCCTCCCCGGCCTTCCAGAGCGAGGCGCCACCGGCGAGCAGCTCCTCCAGCCGCGGGTCGGGCACGGGCCCCACGAAGGTGCGGACGAGGAAGCGGTCGGCGAAGGCGGCGAGGGACTCGTCCTCGGGCAGGGCATTGGAGGCGCCCACGCACACGCGCAGGGGGCAGCGCATGCGGGTGTGGCCGCGGCGGAAGACGCGCTCGTTGAGCAGCCCCAGCAAGGTATTGAGGATGGCGGTGGAGCCGAGGAACACCTCGTCGAGGAAGGCCACCTCGGCCTCGGGCAGCATGCCGGCCGTCTCCGTCTCCACGAGGCCCTCGCGCAGCTTGCGCAGGTCCACGGGGCCGAAGATTTCGGAGGGCTCGGTGAAGCGGCCCAGGAGGTACTCGAAGTAGCCGCCGCCGAGCGCCCGCGCGGTGCGGCGCACGGCCTCGCTCTTGGCGGTGCCGGGCGGGCCGATGACGAGCAGGTGCTCGCCGGCCACGGCGCACAGGGCCACCAGTTCCACCATGGCCTCGCGCTCCACCAGGCCCTGGCCGGCGTCGGAGAGGGCGTCGCGCACGGAGCGGGCGGCCGCGTCGAAGGAGAGGGACATGGAGCGGGACTCTATCCGGCCCGCGTCCGCGGCCGAACGCCCACCGGGAAACGTACACACCGTGCGGGTAGACCTGATGGGGCGGGTCTGGGCTAGACTCCGCTCCGCATGCGACACGTTGCGAGTCTCGGAAGCCTGGTTCTGGCGCTGTGGGCGGGGACCTCTGCAGCGGCGGGGTGGCGGGGGTACGCCGCGGCCAGCACCGGCTTCGTCCTGGATCATACCTCGGGGATCCGGGCCAAGGGTGGTGCGTTGCAGCTCTATGTGGGGGTGGAGACCCCCTTCGGGCTGTCACTGGGAGTGGTGGGTGAAGGCGCCGAAACGTGGGGCGCGAGCATCCAAGGCCAGCAGTTGCAACTGGACTACCAGTCGCTGGGCCTGGAGATGCGGCTGCGCTTCCTGCGGGACGGAGGGGTGAATCCGTGGGTGGGGCTGAGGGTGGCGCAGAGCCGCTCGACGCCGCTGACGCTGGACGACCTGGGCTCTCCGCGGCGGATGCTGCATGCCGGGTTGAGCACGGCGTTGCGCCTGGGGTTGGACACGTGGCTGGGCGAGCACCTGGGCATCTCGGCCTCCACGGCGTGGCAGTGGTGCGACGTGCGGGTGGACAGCTCGGCGAGCCCCACGTCCGACGCGTGTGCCAAGCCGCTGCACAGCATCCTGCTCGGCCCCACGCTGCGCTTCTAGGGACGCTCGCCCGCGGGCAGGTGTTCACTGTCGCGCGGCCCGCCGGGGCCGGGCCGAGACGGTATGCCCATGCCCCGAGAGCGGTGGTTAAGGTGGGCGCATGAATCGCGAATACCACCGCTGGTACAGCTCCCGGCTGGGCCGGGACATGGAGGTCCTGCTCTTCGGGCACTCGGGCGAGCCGGTGCTGCTGCTGCCCACCAGCAGGGGGCGTTTCTATCAAGCGGAGGACTTCGGGCTCATCGGGGCGATCGCGGACCGCATCCAGGCGGGACGCTACGTCGTGGTGTGCGCGGACTCGGTGGACGAGGAGAGCTGGTTCAACAAGTCCATCTCTCCGCACGAGCGGGTGGCGAGGCACGCGGCGTACGAGCAGTACCTGTTGCACGAGGTGGTGCCGCTGCTGATGTCACGCAGCACGGGGGGCCGGCTGACGCTGGGCGGGTGCAGCTTCGGAGGCTTCCACACGTACAACATCGGGCTGCGCAACCCGAACACCTTCCGGCGGCTGGTGTCGATGGGGGGCAAGTTCGAGACGGAGGACTTCCTCGACGGCTACCAGGACGACAGCGTGTACTACCACTCGAGCATGCAGTGGCTGCCGGGGGTCGCGGACGCGGCGCAACTGGCGGCCCTGCGGCGGGTGGAGATGGTGCTGGCGGTGGGCGAGCACGACTTCTGCCGGCCCTCGAGCGAGAAGCTCTCGAAGCTGCTGTGGTCGAAGGACATCAGCAACCACCTGGCCATCTGGTGGGGCGGCTCGCACGACTGGCCGGTGTGGCGGGAGATGATCCAGCACTACCTGCCGTGGTGAAGGCGTTGACTCAGGAGCCCTGCCGCTCCCGCTCGCGCAGGGCGACGAACTCGGCGGCGAAGTCGAGGAACTTGCGGATGGCGCGCTCGTGGTCGCCATCGCAGTCGCGCAGGTACTTCACGTCCCAGCCCTCGCCGGGGAACTCGTGCTTCACGTCGCGGAGCCAGTCCCGGAAGAGACCGTACTCCTCGTCCTCGATACCGTTGGCGTACTGACAGGCCCGGTAACCATCGGTAAATGCCACCATCCGGGTGACGTTGACCTCCCCCATATCCAGCAACAGGCCCCTCGTCTTTTCCTGCCGCAAACGCATGAGGTAGTCGAGCAGATATACATAGCGTCGAGGAACCTGAGCCTCTGGAGTTTGCCCTTCATTCATGGCGTGAGCACCGCTTCCCAGGTGACTCCTTCGCGAGCATGAAGCCGGGAGAGATAATCGGAAAGCTTCATCCCGAGAGGGCCCGTATACGCATCATGAATCATGTCTCCGACCCTGACGGCCACATGGTAGCCGGTACGTGAGACCGGAGCGCTCTTTCCATTCGCAAGTTCGAAAACCATATAGTCCCTGCCCGTATTGGTCCTGAACGCGATGTATTGCGGCGTCTGGCCCAGCTTGATGAACGCGGTGTGGATGAAGCGTGCCACCTGCTGGCAGTTCCCGGCGGCCTGATTCGCGACGCCGTAGGCCACCTGCAGGTCCATCAACCAGGCCGGTGCCACTCTTCCCGTATGGACCTCGTACATCGCGATGGCGCCAGCGATGTCTCCACGCGCCAGGTACGCCAGCACTTTGACGTGGATGGAGTCCGCGGACAGCACACTGGCCTGGACCACCGTGGCCGCCAACCCGGGCGTGGCCGCCTGACCCGGACCGGACGCCGCTCCCGCCACCAGCAGGAGCCCGACCAGCGCCCGAAGCCTTCTCATGCTCACGCCTCCAGCGGCTGGAAGGTGCCGGCGCTCTGGCGCTCGAAGCGCCAGAAGAGCGCGAGCGCCACGGCGGTGAGCCCCGCGCACAGGCCCCACCAGATGCCCAGCACCCCGAGCTTCAACCCGAAGCCCAGCAGCAGCGCCACGGGCAGGCCCACCACGTAGTGCCCCACCATGTTGGCGATGAAGGTGAAGCGCGTCTCCCCCGCTCCGCGCAACACGCCCGCGCCCACGCCCTGGATGCCGTCGGAAATCTGGAAGACGGCGCACACCATCAGCAACGGCACCACCAGGGGCATGACCTCGGGCGGAGTGCCCATGAGGTGCGCCAGCTGCTCGGGGAACAAGGCGAACATCAGCGCGCACAACGACATGAAGCCCGCGCCCGAGGCGAAGGCCATCAGCCCGCTCATCCGTGCCAGCGGCGTGTTGCGCGCTCCCACCGCCCAGCCCACCCGCACGCTGCCCGCGTTGCCGATGCCCAGCGCCACCGTGAAGGAGAGGCTGCCATAGGAGATGGCGATCTGATGCGCGCTCATGCTCTCCGGGCCCAGCCGCCGCGCCAGCAGGCCCGCCAGCGAGAAGACTCCCACCTCGGCCGCGATGTGCAGGCCAATGGGCACGCCCACCCGCAGGGCCTGGAGGAGATCCGCCCGGACCGGCCGCAGCGAGGGCCGGCCCCCGGACACCGGAATCTCACGCACCGCCCACGCGACGATGACCCACTGCAGCACGCAACACAGCAGCGTCGCGATGGCCGAGCCCTTCACCCCCAGGGCGGGAATCAGGCGCAGCGGCCCGCACCACTCCGGCAGCACCCCGCCGCCGAAGACGAGGAGGATGTCCGCGCCCACGTTGAAGACGTTGGCCACCACGGTGGCCACCACCAGCGGCCGGGTGAGCGCCGCGGCCTGCAGGTAGGAGCGCGTGTTGATGAAGAGCAGCATCAACGGCAGGCTGGGCGCTCGCCAGTTGAGGTAGTCCATCACCAGGGGCAGCTCCCCGGCCCCCACGCCGAAGTGGGGCAGCACCCACGGCACCGCCACCACCATCGGCACCGCCAGCACGCAGCCCGCGAGCACGGCCAGGTAGCTGCCCTGCCACAGGAGCGCCCGGGCACGCGGCCCATTGAGCGCCCCGAAGGCCTGGGACATCAGCGGGTCCATCCCCATCATCAGCCCCACCGCGAGGCTGCTGATGGCGAAATAGACGGCGGAGGCCACGCCCATCGCCGCCAGGGACTCGGTGCCCGCCCGGCTCACCACCGCCGTGTCCACGAAGCCCATCAGGGACTGGCCCGACTGGGCGATGGCGACAGGCAGGGCGAGCTTCCAGAGGGCCCGGAATTCTTCGCGGCGGTTGGGCAGTGGGGCGGACGACATGGGAGCGAGGCCCTATAACGGGTTTCCACCGGGGATGCGCGGCTGCCTTCGTGGACGTCCCAACCCCTGCTCGCCTGACCCATCAGCCGGCCGCCTGCCTCGCAAGCGGCCGGCCAGCCCCCCTCAGTCGCAGGTCCACGCCCGGGGCGGGCACTCCATACAGAGCCCCCGGTCGGGATCCGGCCCGGCCATGCACGCTCCGCCGCACGTCTCGACGACGCGGCCGGTGCTCGTCTCCACGTAGTAATACGGCCCATCCACCGCCGAGCGGCAGTCCACCCCGGTGAGGTTCCCGCACGTCTTGTCCGGCGAGCACCCATCGGGCAGCGACAACATGTTGAGGCTCACCCGCCCCTCCCCCTCCTGCTTCGCGCCCCCACCGCAGGCCAGCAGCAGGCACAGCGAGGCGGTGAGGACAACGGCCTTCCTCGACGTGAATCGCATCATGGTGCGGAGACTCCTCATGGCTAGGGCGAGTAGGGGCTGAAACGCGTGGTGGCCAGCGGCTGGGAGAGGTTGCTCACGTGGGCCACGCGCACGCCGGCATCGGTGACGGCGTACACGTAGTCATCCGCCATCACGCTGCGGCGCACGTTGGGCGTGTACACCCAGCTCCACTGGTTGCGGTTGATGACCTGGTACGCATCCTTCATGGAGATGGCCCCCACCGGAGTGAAACCCGCGGCCGGGTCCACTCGGAAGACGCGCAGCTCACTCACGAAGCCGTTCCAGTAATCGGCGGAATCCCACGACCAGTCCGTGAAGGGAATGGCCACCAGCCCCTTGGCCGGGAAGTAGTTGAAGGCCTTGTGGTCATAGAGCGACTCGCTCCAGCTAGAGGAGGTCCCCACGAGCTGCGTGAAGGTCTCACGCGGGTGGGCCAGGTCCGACACATCGAAGAGGCTCAGCTTGAGGGCACGCGCGCGCCCGTCGCCGTTCTCCGGCACGTGCATGCCCACCGTCAGCAGGTGCGTGTCCCCCACCGGGTGGATGTACGAGGAGAAGCCCGGCACCTTCAGCTCGCCCACCTTGCGCGGGTTCGCGGGGTCGGACAGGTCGAAGGTGAAGAGCGGATCCACCTGCCGGAACGTCACCACGTAGCCCTTGTTGCCCATGAAGCGCGCGCTGTAGATGCGCTCGCCCCTGGCCAGCTCCTCGCTCCGCCCCAGCAGCTTCAGCTCGCCGCCCTCCGGCGCGTAGGTGAAGAGGCGGTTGGTCGTCTCGGTGCGGCCCCACAGGTTGCCGGACTCGGCCACCCGCGAGCTGATGGTGGTGGCCACGCGCAGCACGCCCTGGTGCTCGTCCATGCTGAACTGGTTCAGCAGGTGGCCCGGCACCGTGGCGCTGGCCACGTACGAGGCGCTGTGCGGCTGGGTCAGGTCGAGCTTGTGCACGTAGGTGTGGTCCGTCTGCCCCGCCTCCGGCCACCACCACCAGTGGGGCGTGGCCAGGTAGAGCGCGCTGGCGGTGGCGTACACCTCGCCCGGCTGGGTCACCAGCGAGACGCGGCCCGGCGGCTGGAACGTCTGCGCGTCCAGGTCCAGCGAGGCCACGGTGACGAGGCCCAGCCGGGTGGGCGCGTTCGTCTTGTGGAAGTCGCGGCAGTCGTAGCCAAACGTCTCCACGGTGCCATCCGGCCGCTTGCGCCGGCCCTCGGGCAGCCACTGCGTCAGGGAGCTCGCGCGGATGAGCCGCTCGTTCTCCTCCATCAGCCGGTCGATCTCCTTCTCCAGCCGCGACTGGTCATCCCAGAGCTTCCCGGGAGTAGTCGGGCCACCAGCGAATGCCGGCGGGCCAGCGGAACGAGTCCCGCATCACCAGCCGCGCCGCGCTGCCCGCCAGGCGCGCGTCGTGGTAGCCGCCCGGCAGGTACAGCTCGCCCGTCACCCGGGGCGCGGCGAGGTCGGACACGTCCACCGTCGTCATCTTGGTGAACGCGGCGCCGGAACCGCAGGGGCCCATGGCCGCGCAGTCCGCCATGCCGCCGCTGCCTCCGCTCGAGCCGCCGGACGGATCGGCCACCCCGGAGAAGACGACCACCTTGTCGCCGTGGAGGAACATCTGCCGGGGCCAGCCCTCGAGCGTCAGCGAGGACTCCACGCGCAGCGACTCGGCCGGCCAGGAGCGGTGCGCGTACAGCTTCTGCCCGGAGAGGACGAAGATGCGCGTGCCGTCGTTCTTCACGAAGTCCGCCTCGTCCACCCCGCTCACCTGGTTGTTGGTGCCGGTATGGTCGCCAGGACCGGAGCCCGGGCTGCCCGGCGGGGCGCCCCCACTGGTGGTGGGCATTGGAGCGCCAGCGCCGTCCGCCATCTCGAACCAACCGCCCCGCCCCTTCCAATAGGAGGGCTTGGAGCGCTCCATGTTCGAGCGCATGTCGAGCACCGCGGAGTCCTCGATATAGGACTCGAGCGCCGAGCAGCTCTCGAAGGACTCCAGCCGCGCCTTCAGCTGCACGGGCTGGTTCTTGGGAATGCTGCTGCTCTGCTCGCTACACGCCGCCAGTCCCAGCAGCGCGAGCGCCCATCCACCGTGTTTCGTCATGTCCGTGACTCCTCGAATCCGTCTACCGGCCCGGGGCCCTCTGCCACCCGTGTGCCAGGAGCCGGGCGCCTCATGGGAGGCCTGGGATTTCGCGGAGTTGGAGCCGGATGGCCGGTGCGAGGGGCCTCGGAAAGTCGAGACCCCTCGGAACCCGCAGCCGGAAAACCGAGAGCCGCTACGGACCGCGGAAGGGCGGGAGGCTCACCCGAAGTGGTACGCGGACAGCCGGATGCCGAGCATCGTCCCGTTGTACGCGAGGCTGCCGCGGTCTTCTCCGGCCGCACCGGCGATGACCATCAGGGGCAGCAGGTGCTCCTCGCGCGGGTGGGCCTGACGCGCCGCCGGGGCGGTGGACCACTGCGTGAGCCGCTGGTCGCGCTCCTTCGGCTCGAGCGTGGCGGCCTCGCGCAACCACGCGTCGAACGTCTCCGACACCCCGCGGGCGCTCGGGCCGAAGAAGTTGCGCAGGTCGTGGTACGTCATGCCACTGCCGATGATGAAGACGCCCTCGTCTCGCAGCGGGGCGAGCGCGCGGCCCATCGCGAGGTGCTCGCGCGGATCCAACCCCCGCTTGAGGGAGAGCTGCACCGTGGGCACCTCGGCGTCCGGGTAGGTGAGCTTGAGCGGGACGAACGTGCCGTGGTCATAGCCGCGGCTCGCATCGGTGGCCGTCTGGAAGCCCGCGGCCCCGAGCAACTCCCGCACCCGCTCGGCGAGCCGAGGGTCTCCCGGCGCGGGCCACGTGAGCTGGTACGACTCGGGAGGGAAGCCGTAGTAGTCGTAGAGCATGGGCGGACGCGGGCTCGTCATGACCGTGGGCACCGGCTCCTCCCAGTGCGCCGAGACGACGAGCAGCGCCCGGGGCGGCGTCTTCGGCAGCGCGCGGACGGAGCGCAGGTAGCCGGCGAGCGCATCCAGGCCCGCCTGGTCGCCGAAGCCGAGATCGACGAACGGCCACGGCCCGCCACCGTGGGGCATGAAGACGACGGGCATCCGCTGCCCACCGGAGCTCTTGCGCTGCTCTCCCGGGCTGGCCTGCGTCGTACCGCCGCTCATGCTCGAAGCCGCGGCGAGCGTCGCGGCGCCCACGAGCCCCGCGGCCAGTGCCTGCCGCCGCGTGACCCCTTCACCCTGCTCGTCACTCATGTTCCGTCTCCTCCATGGGAGGAGGATGCAGGCATTGCGCTGACGGACTCAAGCGCCGCTCGGCCGCTCACCGGGCGTCGTCGTCACACTGGTGGGCGGGCCGGAAAGGCAGGGCCCAGAGCCGCCGGCCGTGGGCCTCGTCCCCAGCGAGGAAGAAGACGTCCCAGCCGGAGCGAATGAAGCCGCTCGGACTCGAGGACTCCGCGCCAGGGGCCAGCTCGTCCAGAGGCACCATGCTCCCGGCCGCACCGCTGCTCACCCAGGGCTCCCGGCCGCGTCCCGGCGTCTCCGCGCTGAAGAAGAGCTGGCCCTGGAGGGCGGTCAGCCCCTCGGGAGAGGAGCCCTCCGCGCCCGGAACGAGCTCCGCGAAGAGGAGCGTGCCGGAGGCCGAGCCATCGCTCACCCACAGCTCGCGCCCGTGCGCCCCGTCGTCCGCGGAGAAGAAGAGCCTGCGCCCCATCACGGTGAGTCCGCTGGGGGACGAGCCTCCGGCGCCGGACCAGACGTCCTTCACGCGCAGCGTCCCCTTCCGGGAACCATCGCTGCGCCACAGCTCCTCGCCGGAGGAGTCGCCCTCCCCGCTCGCGCTGAAGTACAGCCGCCCGCCCATGGCCACCAGGTCATGCAGCGTGTGGAACGAGGCCACGAGCACGGAAGCCCCACCGCTCGTCACCCGCAGCTCGGCCATGGCGTCATCGTGGACGGTGCTCGAGACGAAGAACAACTTGTTGCCCACGGCCAGCAGCGACTCCAGGCCACCGCCCTCGCTCGACCTGCGGAACAGCTCGGCGGCCGGGGACTTCCCGTCGGTGCGCATCAGCCGCATGAAGAAGCCCTGGAAGTTGCTGACGAAGTAGAGCGCGCCATCGCCCCCGCGCGTGAGCAGGTAGGGACTGGAGCCCTCGGGACCGGGCTCCAGATCCTCGACGAGGAAGGTGCCCTCGGGTGTCCCGTCGCTGCGCCACAGCTCGCGCCCGTGCTCGGCGTCTCCCGCAGTGAAGTAGAGCAGGCCACCGGCCGCGACCAGGGAGCGCGGAAATGAACCAACCTCGCCGGGCCAGAGGTCCTTCACCAGACGCGTGCCCCCGGAGGAACCGTCGCTCACCCACAGCTCGCGCCCGTGCACCCCGTCGTTGGCGACGAAGAAGACCCGGTCCCCCACGGGAGTGAGGAACGTGGGCTCCGAGCCCTCGGGACCGGGGCGGAGATCCTTCACGAGCGAGGTGCCACGGCCTCCCGTCCCGGTGCTCACCCACGGCTCGAGGCCGTGCACCCCATCATCGGAAGTGAACAGGAGGATGCGGTCGCCGCGGACCAGCCGCCCCGGCTCCGGCTCCCCCATGCTGGGAGGCACGCCCGCCAGAGGGGACGCAGCGCTTCCACAGGGTTTCCAGCCGTCCTGCGAGGCCTCACCCGTTTGGGCGAGGACGGAGCCGGAGAGCAGGGCCAGCACCACGGAGAACGGACGCCAGCACCTCATGGGAACCTCCCGGGAATGAAGGGACGGCCCGCAATGTGGGGGCACGGAGCCACGTGACTACCGGCGCGGAGGTCCGGGGTGAGCAACCCACACACGACAGTCCCGGGCAGCCCACCACCCACCACTCACTGGGACCGTGGGACCGGCTTGGCGTGGGGGCGCGGCCACTTAGGTTCTGCCCTTGAACCAACGGGGACCCCGTGGAGGCGGCGATGTCCATGAGACCGATTCTTTCCCGGCCGCGAGTGCTCACGCTCTGGCTCGTGGGATGCACGGCGGTGGCGGGCCCGGCGAGGGCGCAGACTCCCGCGGAGGCGGGACAGTGGTCGAGCGTCATGGCCTGGCCGCTCTCCGCCACGCACACGAGCCTGCTGCCCACCGGCAGGGTGATGTTCTTCGGCGAGTTCGGGCAGGGGGATGATCCGCCGGGGCTCTGGGATCCGGCCACGGGGGGGCTCAGCCGGTTGCCCATTCCGGGCTACAACATCTTCTGCGCGGGCCACTCCTTCCTCGCGGATGGCCGGTTGCTCATCACCGGCGGGCACATCGAGAGCCACGTGGGCCTCGAGGACGCGAGCCTGTGGGATCCCTTCACCTCGCGGTGGACGCGCCTGCCGGACATGAACGCGGGGCGCTGGTACCCCACCAACGTGACGCTCGCCAACGGAGACGTGATGGTCATCTCCGGCGAGACGGTGGGCACCGGCATCATGAACGAGCTGCCCCAGCGCTACCTGGCGGCCACCGGGACGTGGCGGGACATGACGACGGCGCGGCTCAAGCTGCCGTACTACCCGCGGATGTTCCTCGCGCCCAACGGCAGGCTCTTCCTGGCGGGGCCGCAGCGGCTGAGCCGCTTCATGGACCCGGGCGGGACGGGGGCCTGGCTCTCGGGGCCCTGGAGCAACTACGGCACCCGGAGCTACGGGCCCGCGGTGTACCTGGATGGCCGGGTGCTGCTCATCGGAGGAGGAGATCCGCCGACGGCCACCACCGAGATGATCGACCTGAACGTGGCCTCGCCGGTCTGGAGGTACGTGGCGCCCATGAGCATGGCGCGGCGGCAGCACAACGCGACACTGCTGCCGGATGGAACGGTGCTGGTGACGGGCGGCAGCCGGGGCAGCGGCTTCGACAACAGGAGCGCGCCGGTCTTCCATGCCGAGGTGTATGACCCCGTCACCAACCGCTGGACGCGGCTCGCCAGCAACACGATCTACCGCGGCTATCACGCCACCGCGGTGCTGTTGCCGGACGGGCGCGTGCTGAGCGCGGGAGGCCGCAACGCGAACTCCGCGGAGATCTTCTCCCCGCCCTACCTCTTCAAGGGGGCGCGTCCCGTGGTGAGCTCGGTGCCGGACGTGGTGTCGCCGGGGACGACGTTCACCGTCTCGACGCCGGACGCGGGCCGGGTGACGAAGGTGACGTTGATCGCCCTGGGCTCGGTGACGCACGCCTTCGACCAGAACCAGCGGCTGCTCACCCTGCCCGTCACGCGCGGCAGCGGCGTGGTCACCGTCACCGCGCCGGCGAACAACAACCTGGCGCCGCCGGGCTACTACCAGCTCTTCCTGGTGAACGACGCGGGCGTCCCCTCCGTGGGCCGGATGGTGCGGATCGCCCCCGTGCCGTGACGGCGGCCCTCAGCGGCCGGAGAGCAACTGGGTGAGCTGGCGCGCCACCTGGGCGCACTGCTCGGCGTCACGGCCCTCCAGGGCCGAGTAGCCGGTGGCCAGCAACGAGCGCACGTTGATCATCGCCGCGTCCGCCTCGTCGCTGGGGTTCTCCTCGGCGG
This sequence comes from Archangium gephyra, assembly GCF_049060025.1. Taxonomy (GTDB): domain Bacteria; phylum Myxococcota; class Myxococcia; order Myxococcales; family Myxococcaceae; genus Archangium; species Archangium gephyra_A. Next base: position 7,667,511 of record NZ_JBMEQQ010000002.1, on the reverse strand, counting down.
TGCGCTGCAACAGCTTCGCCAGCTTCTCGCCGCGCTCCAGCAGCTTGCGGAACGTCTCCTCCGTCTTCTTCGCGTCCGCCTGCGCCTGCTTCTGCGCGTACGCGGCCTGCTCCTTCACGAGCCGCTCGGCCTCCTGGCCCGGCAGGTGGGGGCGAGCCTCCAACTTCACCACCTCGCTCAGCCCCGACTTCAGGTCCGTGGCGCGCACCGAGAGCGTGCCCTCGTTGGACAGCTCGAACGTCACCTCCAGCGGCGTGTCTCCGCGCGCCGAGCCCTGGAGGTTGCGCAGCACCACCTCGCCCAGCTTGCGGTTCTCGTCCTGCATCTCGCTCTCGCCCTGGTAGATGGGGATGCGAGCCTCCGTCTGTCCGTGGCGGCCCGGGTGGAAGACGTCCTTGGCCACCACCGGCACCGAGCTGTTCCGGGGAATGAGGTGCTTCACCCGTCCCCCCATCACCCCCACGCCCAGCGAGTTGCCCACCACGTCCAGCAGCAGCGCGGCGCCGGACTGGCGCGCCAGCTCGTCCGCGTGGATGGCCGCGCCCAGCGCCACCGCCTCGTCCGGGTTGACGTCCGTGGAGGGCGCCTTGCCGAAGAAGTCCGTCACCAGCCGGCGAATCAGCGGCACCCGCGTCATGCCGCCCACCAGCAGCACCGTGTCCACCGCGTGCGGGTCCATCCCCGCTTCCTTCATCACCGACTCGCACACCGCGAGGCAGCGCTTGGACAGCGGCTCGCACAACTGCTCGAAGAACTGCCGCGTCAGCGCCGTCTCCAGCCCCGTCAGCTTGCGCGCCGGCTGGGTATGGTCGCCCAGCTCCGACAGGGAGATGAGCGTCTCCTCGTACTCCGTCAGCTCGCGCTTGGCCTGCTCGGCGGCCACCTTCAGCTTGTGCATGGACACCAGGTCGCGGTGCACCAGCTCGCGGTGGTTGTCGTCCACCTGCGCCAGCAGCCATTCGACGATCCGCAGATCGAAGTCCTCGCCGCCCAGCGCGGGGTCTCCTCCGGTGGCCTTCACCTCATAGACGCCGTCGGTAATCTCCAGGACGGTGACATCGAAGGTGCCGCCGCCCAGGTCGAACACGAGCGCATGGCCCTGGAAGCCGCGCGACAGCCCGTAGGCGAGCGCCGCGGCGGTGGGCTCGTTGATGAGGCGGATGGCGTCCAGCCCGGCGATGGTGGCCGCCTCGCGCGTGGCCTGGCGCTGGCTGTCATCGAAGTTGGCGGGGACGGTGATGACGCATTTGCTCACCCCGCGGCCAAAAAAGGCCTCGGCGTCCAGCTTGAGCTCCCCCAGAATCATCGCCGACACCTGGGTGACGGGCACGGTGCGCCCGCCCATCTTCACGCGCACGTCCCCGGTGTTGCCGCCCGCCAACTGGTAGGGCACCACCGCCTTGGCCTGCTGCACCAGCTCCGGGGTGAAGCGCCGCCCGATGAAGCGCTTGGTGGCCCACACCACGCAGTCCGGGTGCTCCTGGGCCAGCGCCTGGGCCTTGGTGCCCACCACGCGCTCGGCCAGCTTCGGCGTGAGGCCCACGACGGAGGGCGTCAGCCGGCCTCCCGTGCGCGAGGGGATGATACGGGGCCGGCCCTCCTCCACGGAGGCCACGGCGCTGTTGGTGGTGCCCAGATCGATGCCGATGACGGGGTCGCGCATTGAAGGAAGAGCATGATACGCCGGAGATGCACGGTTCCGGAGTCCTCCCGTGCACCCCCCCTGACAGGTACAGCCTCAGGGGAACTTATTGGAGACTGCGTACGGGCCGCACGTCCCGGCGTTGCCCCCGGCCGGGGGGCGTGCTAAGGGCCGCCGCGCCATGGTGAACGTGTCAATCGCCCGCCGTTACGCCCGCGCGCTCCTCGACGTCGCCACTGAAGCTGGCCGCGCCGATGCCGTGTCGGAGCAGCTCTCCTCCTTCTCCAGCGCCATCGGCCAGAGCCGTGAGCTGGCGGACGTGCTCTTCAACCCGGCCTTCAGCCGCGAGCAGCGCGCCCGCGTGGTGGAGTCGCTCCTCAAGGCCATCGGCCCGGTGGAGACCGTGCTGGCCAACAGCATGCGTCTGCTGGTGGACCGCAACCGGCTGGGCTACCTGCCGGACATCGCCCGCCTCTACCGCGACATGGTGGACAACCAGGCCGGCCGCGTGCGCGGCCACGTCACCAGCGCCATTCCCCTCTCCGCGGACACCCTCCAGTCGCTGGCGGGCACCCTCAAGCAGCTCACCCAGCGCAACGTCGTGCTGGAGGCCCGCGTGGACCCCGCCGTCCTCGGGGGCGTCGCCGCCCAGGTGGGCAGCACCCTCTATGACGGCACCCTGCGCACCCAGCTCGAGCAGCTTCGCCGCGAGCTGAAGCAGCGCTAGCCGTCCCGCTTGCTGGACTCCCGGGGAAGCAGAGCTGTCGGTTCCTCCCCACTTCCCGGCAAGCCCGGTATTCCCAGCGGGGTGGGGAAAGGCTATGGTGTGACCACACGGGTCCCAGCCCGTGCCCCGTCCCCATGGCGCAGCCTCTCCTCCACCGCTCTCACGCAGCCCCTATGGCCCCTTCTTTTTCCGAGGAGGCCCAGAACTGTTTCGGGGCGCTACTCCACGCGTCGGGTCTCGGTCTCGCCTTCCTGGACAGGGAGCTGCGCTTCCGCTTCGTCAACACCGGTCTGATGACCCTCAGCGGGCTGCCCGGCAGCGCGTACGAGGGCCGCTCCACGGGCGAGGTCTGGCCCGGCCTGGTGAAGGAGCTGATGCCCCTGCTCAACCGCGCCCTCCTGGGCGAGCAGGTGGTGGGCGCGCGGGTGTCGGGCCCCCTGGGTCCCCCGGGCGGTGGCGTGCGGCACCTGCGGCTCTCGGTGCTCCCGGCCTCCTCGGGCGGGCTGCGCTCGGGCGTGGGCCTGATGGTGGAGGACGAGACGGAGCGCGTGGAGCGGGAGCAGGCCCTGCGCGAGAGCGAGGAGCGGCTGCGTGGCCTCGTCGCCGTCTCGTGTGACGGCTACTTCCTGCACGACGCGGGGCTCGTCCTCGAGGTGAGTCCCTCGCTGGCCAACCTCATCGGCATCCCGCCGGAGGAGATGGTGGGCCAGCCGCTGGCGCGCTGGGTGGCGCCCGAGTCCCGGGATGCCGTGCAGCGGGCGATGTCCCGGCAGGTGGAGTCCCCCTACGAGATGACGGGGCTGCGCGCCGACGGCAAACGCATCTTCCTGGAGGTGCTGGGACGGCAGGTGGAGTACGCCGGACGCACCGTGCGGATGACGGCCGTGTGGGACATTGGCGCGCGCAAGGCCTCCGAGGAGGCCGCGGCCCGGGCCGACGCCTTCCGCGAGCAGCTCCTGGGCGTGGTGGGCCATGACCTGCGCACCCCGCTCTACGCCATCCAGCTCAGCACCGGGGCGCTCCAGCGCGGGGGGGGGTTGAACGAGACCCAGGCCCGGCAGGTGACGCACGTGGCCACGGCCACCCGGCGCATGGAGCGGATGATCCACGAGCTGCTGGACTTCACGCGTGCGCGGCTGGCGGGAGGGATTCCGGTGCGCCCGGAGCCGCTGTCGCTCGACAAGCCGTTGGAGCGCGTGGTGGAGGAGTTCCAGGCCTCCCACCCCGCCCGGCTGATCGTCTCCAAGGTGGAGGGGGACGTGCGGGGGAGCTGGGACGAGTCGCGGCTCGGCCAGTTGCTGGACAACCTGGTGGGCAACGCGGTCCAGCACAGCCCCGAGGACACGCCGGTGGAGGTGAAGGTGGTGGGGGCCCCCGACGGCATCACCCTGACGGTGCGCAACGAGGGGCCGCCCGTGCCGCTGGAGGAGCGGGCGACCCTGTTCGAGCCCTTCAAGCGCGGCAAGCGGGCCAGTGGCGATGGGCTGGGGCTGGGCCTATATATCGCCCGGCAGATCGTCGTGGCCCATGGGGGCCGCATCTCGGTCGAGTCCGGAGTCGGGCTGGGCACGCGTTTCATCGTCTGGCTCCCCCGGCACGCCCCTGGCGCCTGAGAGGGAAACCCCCTCCCTCCAGTGGCTCTTACAGCGCCGATGACAACCGGTGCCCGGGTGGACCCTTGCGCGTTGCGGTGGGGGGGTGCGCGTGGTAAGGGGGCCCCGACATAGAGGTTTCTCTGGCGGCATTCCCACCGGCCGCCCCTGTGCAAGGACGCAAGATGGAAATCCGCGCCGACGAGATCAGCAGAATCATCCGCGAGCAGATCAAGGACTACGGCAAGAAGGTCACCGTCGCCGAGACCGGAACCGTGCTCTCCGTGGGCGACGGTATCGCCCGTGTCTACGGCCTCGAGGGCGTGCTGTCCGGCGAGCTGGTGGAGTTCTCCAACGGGGTGAAGGGCCTGGTGCTCAACCTCGAGGAGGACAACGTCGGTGTCGCCATCATGGGTGACTTCAAGGACATCCGCGAGGGTGACATCGTCAAGCGCACCTCGACGATCGCCTCGGTGCCCGTGGGCAAGGGACTGCTGGGCCGCGTGGTCAGCCCCCTGGGCGAGCCGCTGGACGGCAAGGGTCCCATCACGTCCACCGAGGTGCGCCGCCTGGAGGTGAAGGCCCCCGGTATCGTGAAGCGCAAGAGCGTGCACGAGCCCCTGCAGACGGGCATCAAGGCCCTGGACGCCCTGGTTCCGATCGGCCGCGGCCAGCGCGAGCTCATCATCGGTGACCGCCAGACGGGCAAGACGGCCGTCGCCATCGACGCGATCATCAACCAGAAGGGCCTGAACGTTTACTGCGTGTACGTGGCCATCGGCCAGAAGCAGTCCACGGTGGCCCAGGTGGTGGAGAAGCTGACCCGCGCGGGCGCCATGGAGTACACGGTGGTGGTGACGGCGAACGCCTCGGACCCCGCGCCGATGCAGTTCTTCGCCCCGTACGCCGGCGTGGCCATCGGCGAGTACTTCCGCGACAACAAGATGCACTCGCTCATCGTGTACGACGACCTGTCCAAGCAGGCCGTGGCGTACCGCCAGCTCTCGCTGCTCCTGCGCCGTCCGCCGGGACGCGAGGCCTACCCGGGCGACGTGTTCTTCATCCACAGCCGCCTGCTGGAGCGCGCCGCCAAGCTGTCCGACGAGGAGGGCGCCGGCTCGCTGACCGCGCTCCCCATCATCGAGACGCAGGCCGGTGACGTGTCGGCCTACATCCCGACGAACGTCATCTCCATCACCGACGGGCAGATCTTCCTCGAGACGGACCTGTTCTTCGCCGGTGTGCGTCCCGCCATCAACGTGGGTCTCTCGGTGTCGCGCGTGGGAAGCGCGGCGCAGATCAAGGCCATGAAGCAGGTGGCCGGTACGCTGAAGCTGGACCTGGCGCAGTACCGCGAGCTGGCGGCCTTCGCGCAGTTCGGCTCGGACCTCGACAAGGCGACCCAGGAGACGCTGGCGCGCGGCGCCCGCCTCGTGGAGGTGCTGAAGCAGGGCCAGTACGAGCCCATGCCCGTCGAGAAGCAGGTCATGCAGCTCTACGCGGCGACCAACCGCGAGGACGCGAACAAGCGCGGGTGGATCCGCCACGTGCCCGTCTCCGACGTGGTGCGCTGGATGCGCGAGTTCATCGAGTTCTCGGACGGCCGCTACCCGCAGCTCGCCAAGGACATCTCGGCCAAGCGCGAGCTGACGGCCGACATCAAGGTGGTGCTGAACAAGTGCCTGGCCGAGTTCAACGAGGTGTTCCAGCCGACGGCTGGCGCCAAGGTCTGATCCGCGTCACGAGCTGAAGCCTCACGGGCCCCGCGCTCCCCACCAGGGACGCGGGGCTTCGTGTTTCCGTGGATGCCCCCTCTCCCCTTGGGAGAGGGCTGGGGTGAGGGTCATCCCGCCTTACGAGAGAACCCGTCCCGCCACGCCCAGGGCCTTGTCCAGGTAACCGGCGAGCTCGGTCAACCGGCCCACGGCCTGGGTAATCTTCTCGAGGTCCTCGGCGGCCTCGGCGAGAGCGTGGTTGGTGTTGTGCATGGCATCGGTGGCCTGTTTGAACTCGGCCGAGTTGGCGTCGAAGCGGGCGCCGAGCAGGTGCAGGAGCAGCTCGCGCAGGCGCTTGGCCTGCGTGTGGTACTGGGCGCGGGTCTCGGCGGGCAGGGCGCCGCTCATCGACAGATCGAAACAGCGCTCGACGAGGCGGGTCAGCGTCTGGGTGTCGAAGAGCATGGGCTACTCCTGGGGGGGCTCGCGGAGGCGCTGGACGGCGGCGGAGGCGGTCTGCACGCGGCCCTGGAAGGCCTGCATGGCGGAGGAGAGCTCCTCGAAGGACTCCAGCTTGCGCTCGGAGCGGGCGAAGCGGAGCAGGGCCTCGTGGGCGGAGCGCAGGGCGCGGGCCATCTCCACGGGCTGGGCCACCATGAGGGCCTCGTAGGTATCGGAGGCGCGGCGGATGTCGTCGAGCACGGCGCGGCGCTCGGCCAGGGAGAGCTTCTCGCGGTGGAGGTTGTAGAACATCACCCGGGAGGCGAGGGCCTGCTTCACCCCGGTGAGGCGCTGGGGCCCGAGCACCTCCACCATGTCCGCCTCCAGCAAATCCAGGATGCGGTTCACCTGGGGCGCGCCCTGCTCGATGCCCTTCTGGAGGGCGGCGCCCTGCCTGGCCTCGAGGAAGAGCGAGGTGGCGACGCCCAGCAGCGTGGTCACCGGCTCCACGTACTTGCTGGCCGAGGTATCCCCCTTGCCGGCCAGCGTCTGCATCTGCGTGCCGAGGGCGCCGAGCTGCGTGCCCAGGGCCTGGGAGGCCGCGGGGAGCTGGCCCGGGTTCTCCGCGCCGGCGAGGGTGGCCAGCCGCTCGGCGTAGACGCCCAGCAGGGCGATGGCGTCCATGCGGGCCTGGATGGACTCGGGCGAGAAGATCTTCCCCAGGAGGGGCGTGGGCCGGCCCGCGGCGTCGCTGGCGAGCACCTCCAGGGAGGTGTCGTACAGGCGCTCGTCCAGGTAGAGGTCCCGCTCGAAGCGGTTCATCTCCGAGTAGTACACGCCGAGCGCGGCGCTGGCCTCGGTGTTGCCCTGTTGGAACCGGGCCACGGGCTCGCGGAAGCTGCCCGGCGTCTTGCAGCCCGGCAGCAGCGCCAGCGCGAGCGCCAGCGATGCACCCGCCATGGACCGCGCCCCTCCTCGCATCCCTCTCATGGGCTCCTCCTGCGTCGGTGTGGAGACGTCGCCCCCCAGCCTACTCCTTCCGGATGACAGGGGTGCCCTCCACGTGCGGCGAGCCCGCTACGTGACGCTTCAGCCGCGCAGGCGCGGGAGGATGGCGCGCAGGCTCGGGTCCATGCCGCCGCGCGAGCCGAGCACGGCGATGCCCCGGCGCTCGTACTCGAGCGTGTTGGCGCGGGCCACGAGCTGCACGCTCGCCCCGAGCGCCGCCGGCATCGCCAGGTCCAGCTCGTAGATGTCGCCGGCCACCAGCGTCGTCTCCGGCGAGGTGTCCGTCTCGTTCCAGATGCGGCGCAGCGCATCGTAATAGTGGCCCCGGCGCAGGTGGATGGGGCGCACCAGCGGCTCGGCCCGCACCGTCTCCGGCAGGGCCGCGAAGACGGCATCCGGCGCGGTGGGCGGCTCGATGAGGAACTTGCGCGCGTCGCCCGAGACCCGCAGGCGCTCGCGGCCGCGCGGGGCCAGCTTCGTCAGCTTGGCCTCCACCGTGGCCGTGTGCGCGTTGGTGACGACGTGCACCGGCAGCCCCGTCTCCAGCAGCGCCTCCAGCACCTCCTTCGCCTCCGGCTTGAAGGCCATGCCCACCTGCGCGTACGCCTCGCGGTAGAGCGTGTCCAACAGCGCGGCCCGCGCCGTCTTGTCCGTCATCACCCCGAGCCGGTCACACAGCCGCCGCGCCACGAAGTTGGCCAGCAGATACGGATCCGCCGTGGCCGGCGCCACCACCCGGCCTCCCACCTCCCAGCCGTGCTCCTCGTTGCTGGCCAGCACCCCGGCCTCCACCTCGGCCCACCCCGCCTCCATCACGTCCCGGCCCAGCTCCTCGGACAAGCGCCGGCGGAAGTGCTGGACGAAGGGCGCGCCTTCCGCCGCCGCGTCGGTGAACGTCCCGTCGAAATCCAGCACCACGCATCGAATCGCCATCGTCCGCAGCCCCTCTCTGTCGCAGGAGGTAGGAAATAGGCCCCCTCCCGCCCTGGAATCAAGCCGGGGCGCGTCAGCCCGGGCAGGGAACCACTGGTGGCGCGGGCGTGTCAGACCCTCCGTGTAGAAGGGAGTCGCGGTTGGCGGAGGAACCGTGGGCCCCGGTGTCGGGGAGACGCTGGGGCCCACGGGGATGTCAGACCCTCCGAGTAGAACCGAAAGTGTCGGCGCGACGTGGCGCCGCATGCGCGGGTGGTTCCCTGGGAAGGCCACCGGTGCATTCATGCAGTAGGGCTGCACTTCCGCGAGGCACCTCTTTGGGTGCGAGGCGGCGGGGCGGCGCGTCCGGTTCCCCTCCCCGGGCGCGCCGCTCTATCTTTTTGGGAGCACCCCTCCCCGCTCACGAGGCGGGTGTCTGCAGGGAGTGCTCGGCGTACACCCCCGGCAACGTCACGATGAAGGTGGAGCCCGCTCCGGGGGTGCTGCGCGCCTCGATGGAGCCGCCGAGCGCCTGGACGATGGTGCGGGTGATGTAGAGCCCCAGGCCCAGTCCACCGTAGTGGCGCTCGGACACGGCGCGCTCGAAGCGCTCGAAGATGCGCGAGAGGTTGCCCGGGTCGATGCCGATGCCCTGGTCATGCACGAGCAGCAGGGCCTGGCCCGCCTGCGTGGACACGGAGAGCTCCACGGGCTTGCCGGCCCCGTACTTGAGCGCGTTGGTGAGCAGGTTGGTGACCACCTGGTCCAACCGCAGCCGGTCCCACCGGCCGATGACGGGCCCCGGGGCATGCACCGTGACGGAGGAGCCGGCCTTGGTGGACTGGGGCTCGAAGCGGCCCACCACCTCGCGCACCACCTCGGCCAGGTCCACGTCCTCCCAGTCGAGACTCCAGCTTGCCGGCGCCGATGCGCGAGACATCCAGCAGGCTGTCGATGAGGCGCGAGAGCCGGGCCACCTGCCGCTCGGCGACTTCCAGGTGCGAGAGCAACGTCTCGCCGTCCATGCCTTCGGTCCGGCTCCGGGCGGCCTTGCGCAGCGAGTGCAGCTTGAGGCGCAGCGGCGTCAGGGGCGTCTTCAGCTCGTGCGAGGCGATGGAGAGGAACTCGTCGCGCACCTGCACCGCCTCCTTCGTCTCGCGGTAGAGCCGGGCATTGTCCACGGAGATGGCGGCGCGGCGCGCCAGGTCCTCCGCCAGCCGCAGCTCCCACTCGTCATACTCCCGCTCCCCCTGGGCGTAGACGAGCGTGAGGGCCCCGAAGATGCGCCCGCGGCTGAGCAGCGGCACACACAGGTACGAGGAGAGGCCGAGCGCATGCAGCAGCCGCGTCTGATCCTCGTCCCGCGCGCCCAGGTCGAAGAAGGACTCGGGGACGGTGGGCAGCCACTCCGGCTCACCGGTGCGCAGCACCTTGGGCAGGCCGCGCGAGGCATTCCAGTCCGGCTCGAAGTGGCGCAGCACCTCGTGCACCAGCCCCACCTTCTCCGGCTCCCGGTGGGCCGCCGCGACGCGCTCGAGGCCTCCCTCCGCCGTCAGCAGATCCACCGCGCACCAGTCCGCCAGCGTGGGCACCACCAGCCGGGCGAGGTTTTCCAGCGTGGCCTCGTAGTCCAGGGACGTCGAGAGCAGCGCGCTGGCGCGGGCGAGGAAGGAGGCGGACGCCTCGGAGCGCCGCTGCCCGGTGATGTCGATGTGCAGGCCCACCCACTCGCGCACCTGCCCGTCCGCCATCACCACCGGCACGCCCCGCGCGGACATGTGCCGGTACTTCCCGTCATGCCGGCGCACCCGGTGCTCGATTTCGAAGACGGTCCGGCCGCGCAGCGCCTCCACCCACCGCCGCACCGTCCGCCCCCGGTCCTCCGGGTGGATGCACTCCAGCCAGCCGTACCGCCCGTCGAGGAACTTCTCCGGCGTCTGGCCGGTGAAGGCCCTCCAGTTGGGCGAATCCGTGACGACGCGGCCCTCGGCGTCCGTCGTCCACACAATCTGGGAGATGACATGCGTGAGGGAGCGGAAACGCTCCTCGCTCTTTTGAAGGGCCTCGTGCTGGCGCTGCAACCTCGCCGACAGCTCCTCTGCCCGCAGGCGGGCGAGCATCTGCCCGGTGACCTCGGAAGCGCACACGAGCAGGCCCTCCATGTGCCCCTCGGGCGTCCGCAACGGCTGGTACACGAAGTCGAAGAAGGCCGTCTCCCGCCGCTCCGGGCCGTCCAGTTGGATGGGAATGGCCTTGCCCGCCACCGGCTCGCCCGTGCGGAAGACATGGTCCAACAGCTCGAAGACGTGCTGCCCGTCGATCTCCGGATGGGCCTCGCGCGCGGGCCGCCCCAGGATGTCCCGCTGCCCGACGAGCCGCAGGTAGAGCGGGTTGGCGTACGCGTAGACGTGCGTGGGCCCCTGCAACAGGGCGATGGCGACGGGCGCCTGCGTGAAAACGCTGTGCAGCCGGGCGCGCTGGACGGCGGCCTCCAGGAGCGCGGCATGCTCGCGCGCCAGCAGCTCGGCCTGCGCCTCGCGCAACCGGGCCGCCCGCTCCTTGAGCTGACGGTCCTTCTCGAACAGGTCCACGAAGAGCCCCACCTTGGCGCGCAGCACCTCCGGCTCGAAGGGCTTGGTGAGGTAGTCCACCGCCCCCTCCACGTAGCCCTGGATGATGGAGGACTCGTCCTGGTGGTAGGCCGAGATGAGGATGATGGGCGTGTCCCGGTGCCGTGCCCGCTGGCGGATGAGCCGGGCCGTCTCGAAACCATCCATCCCCGGCATCCGCGCATCCAGGATGATGACGGCGAAGTCCTCCCGGAGCAGACACTTCAGCGCCTGCTCGCCGGAGGTGGCCTGCGTGGTGCGCACCCGGAGCGGCTCCAGCACCCCCTCGAGCGCGAAGAGGTTGCTGGGATGATCGTCCACCAGCAGGACGGCGGGCCTGGCAGTCACCCTCATCACGATGGAGCTTCTCCCTCGTCAATCCAGCGGCCTGCCGGTCAGGCACGTCCCATGCCTGACCGCCCCTCACCGGACCCGGGCTCGCGCGGAGGCCCTCCCGTCACAACCTAGGAGCCCCCCGGGGCCATGCCCATCCCCCCGCGGCTCGTCCACGGCGCGCCCTGCTCGGAGGGGGGTGGGCCCCGTGCAACGCACGCGAGGCTGGAGGCACGGACTTTTTCTTGGCCCCTGGGAATCACGGCGTGACACGCCGCCGGGCTGACGAATGAAACGCGCAGTGGACGACGTCCCCCCGGTCCGCCGGTCCGTCTCTCGCGATGCGACGTTATTGTGGGCACGGGGGGAGTCCACGCAGGCATGTCCGATCTCGAACGAGCCGGTTCTCCGGAGGCCACGGCGCTCCTCGCCGAGCGCGAGCACCTGCGGGCGTTGCTGCGGTTGATGCCGGTGGGTGTCTACCTCGTCGATGCCCAGGGAAGGCTGCTGGAGTCCAACCCCACCGCGGAGAGCATCTGGGGAGGCCCGCTGCCCCGGGTGGGGCTGGAGGGCTACGGCCTCTACGAGGGGTACTGGCCCGGGAGCGGCCGTCGGCTGGAGCCTCACGAGTGGGCACTGGCGCGCACGCTGCGCGACGGGCAGCCGGTGGTGAACGAGGAGGTGGAGCTCGTCGCCTTCGACGGCGCGCGGCGCACGGTGCTGCACTCGACCACGGCGTTGAAGGACGCCCAGGGCAGCATCGTCGGAGCGGTGGCGGTGAAGGTGGACATCACCACGCGCCGGCAGGCGGAGCACGCCGAGGCCTTCCTCACCGAGGCCACGCGCCTGCTGGTGGAGTCGCTGGACTGGGAGAGCACACTGCAGGCGGTGGCGCGGCTGGCCACCCGCCAGCTCGCCGACTTCTGCATCATCGACGTGGTGGGCGACGACAGCGAGCTGCACCGGCTGGTGGCCGCCGCGCGGGAGCCGGCCTACCAGCCGCTGATGGCCGAGCTGCTGCGCCATCCCCCGAAGGTGGGCAGCCCGAGCCCGCTGGCCCGGGTGTTCCAGGAAGGCCGCCCACTCCTCCTCCCCGACATCTCCCGCGAGCAGCTCGGGACGATCGCGCGCACGCCCGAGCACCTGCGGGCCATGGAGCAGATGGGGCCGCGCGCGTGCATGGCGGTGCCGCTGTCGGTGGGCGCGCGCCGGGTGGGGCTGCTCAACTTCATCCTCGCCACCCCGGGCCGGAGCTACACGGAGCGGGAGCTGAAGTACGCCGAGGAGCTGGCCCGGCGCGTGGCCTTCGTGGTGGAGCACGCCCGGCTCTTCCGGGAGGCGCAAGGGGCGCTGAGGGCGCGCGACACCTCGCTGGCGTTGCTGGAGGCCTTCCTCGCCGCCTCGCCGGTGGGCATGGGCTTCGTGGACCGGGAGCTGCGCTACGTGCTCGTCAACCCGGTGCTGGCCACCATCAACGGCAAGCCCCGCGAGGAGCACCTGGGCCACACCGTGCGCGAGGTGCTGTGGGAGCAGGTGGAAGTCACGCACGTGGAGCGGTTGCTGCGCGGCGTGATGGAGCGGGGCGAGCCGCTGATGAACCGGGAGGGCGTGGTGCCCGCGCGGCCCGGCCTCCCACCGCGCCCGGTACACAGCTCCTACTTCCCGGTGAAGGTGGACGGGGAGACGCTGGGCGTGGGCGCCACGGTGATGGACATCACCGAGCAGAAGCAGGTGGAGGAGGGCCTGCGCTTCCTCGCCGAGGCCACCACGCGGCTGTCCTCCTCGTTGGACCCCCGCACCACCATGGAGAGCACCGTGCGGGTGGTGGCCGAGCACATGGCGGACTACTGCATGCTGGACGTGCGCTCCGAGGACGGCCAGAGCCTGGAGCGGGTGGCGGCGGCGGCGCGCGGGGCCGACACCCAGCGGGTACTGGAGGAGTCGCGGAGCCTGTCTCCCGCGCCCCACCCGGACTCCCCCACCTGGAGGGTGCTGGAGTCGGGCCGGGCCATGCTGGTGACCGAGGTGTCCGAGACCCTCCCGGAGGACGACACCCTGGACGTCCGCTTCCGGGCGACGCTGGCGCGGCTGAGGCCGCGCTCGGTGATGTTCGTGCCGCTCATCGCCCGGGAGCGCACGCTGGGCGTGCTGACGGTGGTGAGCCAGGACGAGGCGCGCCGCTACACCGAGCGGGACCTGGCCTTCGCGGAGGACGTGGCCTGGCGCGCGGCGCTGGCGATCGACAACGCCCGGCTCTTCCACCAGGCGGAGCGGGCGGTGGAGGCGCGCGACGAGTTCGTGGCCATCGCCACGCATGAGTTGCGCACGCCCCTGTCCGCGCTGAGCCTGCAACTGACGGCGCTGCAGCGGTCGGTGGACGCGGGCCGCCTGCCCACCGAGGAGAAGCTGCGGAAGTCGCTGGTGACGGCCAGGCGCCAGACGGAGCGGCTGGAGCAGCTCGTCAAACACCTGCTGGACGTGTCGCGCATCTCCACCGGCGGGATGGCGCTGGAGCCGGAGGAGGTGGACCTCTCGGAGCTGGTGCGCTGGGTGGTGGTCCGCTTCGAGGAGAAGCTGGCGGAGGCCGGGTGCACGGCGGTGGTGCGCGCGGACACGCCCGTGGTGGCGAAGGTGGACCGGCTGCGGGTGGAGCAGGTGGTGATGAATCTGCTGTCCAACGCGATGAAGTACGCCCCCGGCCAGCCGGTGGAGCTGCAGGTGGAGCGCCGGGGGAACCTGGCGGTGCTCGGCGTGCGCGACTTCGGCCCGGGCATCTCCCCGGAGGCCCAGGCGCGCATCTTCGAGCGCTACCAGCGGGCCACGGGCCAGCACGCCCGAGAAAGCCTGGGCCTGGGCCTCTACGTGGCACGGCAGATAGCACGCGCCCATGGCGGCGAGCTGAACGTGGAGAGCACCCCCGGCCAGGGCGCCCACTTCCGCCTCCACCTTCCGCTCGGCTGAGCGCCCCTCCCCCGGGTCTCCCCTCCCGGGTGATTGCCTTGCGCCGCGCCTTAAAATTGAGCATACTCATTTTTGAGCATGGTCACTTCTCGAAAAGGAAGCGCCCGCCCGGAGGCCGCCGAGGCCCCTGGACTGAGGGAGCGCAACAAGCAGGAGAAGCTGGAGCGCATCCGGCAGGCGGCGCGGGAGCTCTTCACGAGCAAGGGGTACGCGGAGACGACGACGCGGGAGATCGCCGGGCGGGCGGGCGTGGGCACGGGGACGCTGTTCCTCTACGCGCGCACCAAGGAGGAGCTGCTGATGCTCGTCTTCGCCGAGCGGGTGGAGGCGGTGCAGGAGGAGCGCTTCCGCACGCTGCCCCCGCGGGCCCCGCTGCTCGAGCAGTTGCTGCACGTCTTCGAGGGCTTCTTCCGCCTGTACGCGAAGGACCCGGCGCTGGCGCGCATGTTCATCCGGGAGCTGCTCTTCCTGGAGCCGGGGCCGGCCGGGGAGCGGATGCACCTGGAGCGGGCCTTCGCGGCGCGGCTGGCGGGCCTGGTGGCGGCGGCGCGCGAGCGCGGCGAGGTGGCGGGGGACGTGGACCTGGAGATGGCGGGCTTCAACCTCTTCTCGCTGTACATCACGACGTTGATGGGCTGGCTGTCCGGGGCCTTGGGCCCTGGAGAGACATGGCGCCCGGTGCTCGAGCGTGCGCTCGCGCTGCAGTTGCGGGGCTTCGGGCCGGGCGCCGGGACTTCTGGCGGAAGCAAACGGAGGCGGTCATGAGCAACGAGGCAACCCTGACGCTGCGGCAGGCGCGCGAGCGTTACTTCGACGAGAACGGCTTCGGACAGGGCGGCAACTACGACGAGCGCTGGGTGCGGGTGGACGTGGGCCCGGTGCCTTTCTGGTTCCCCAACTCGGCGGAGCGGGTGCGGGCGCTGCGCTTCCATGACCTGCACCACGTGCTGACGGGCTACCCCACGGACTTTCCGGGCGAGTGTGAGATTTCGGCGTGGGAAGTGGGCGGGGGGTGCACGGACCACTGGGTGGCGTGGCTGTTGAACCTCGGGGGGATGGGGGCGGGGCTGTTCTTCATGCCGCGCCGGGTGGCGAGGGCCTTCCTGCGGGGCCGGCACACCGGCAACCTCTACCGCGCCGAGTACGGCGAGACGCTGCTGGGCAAGACGGTGGAGGAGATGCGGAGCGCGATGCGGATGAACGAGCCGGTGCCCGCGCCGACGTGGAAGGAGCGGCGGACGTTCGCGGGCTGGTCGGCGGCGGCGCTGCTCACCTCGGCGATGGGCGCGGCGGCCTTCGTGGCCCCGGTGGCGCTGGCGGCCTGGGCGCTGGTGGGCTGGCTGCGCTGAACGGTGCGAGCCCTTGCCCCTTGAGACCTACCCGAGCGGCCTGAATATCCTTGGAGTTCAAACCACGAGCACCCAGGAGGGCCCCGGATGGAACGAGCAGCGAGCGACGCGGAGAAGCGCCGGCGCATGCGGCTGCCCTGGTGGCTGCTGGCGGGCTCGCTGGGAGTGACGGTGCTGGGCGGCTGGGGTGCCTCGCGCTCCATCTCGTCGCTGGTGGAGCGGGTGGAGCAGTTGGAGCGGGAAGCCAGCGAGTCCGAGGCACAGGTGGCGGAGTTGCAGGTGCTGCGGGACAGCATGGCGCGGCGGCTGCGCCAGTTGGAGCAACAGCAGCAGGGGTTGAGCACGCAGAACGCGGCGCTCCACAAGCGGGCCGGAGAGCAGAGCGTGCTGCTCGCGCGGCGCGACGCGGTGCGGGCGGAGCTGGAGCAACTGCTGAAGGCGGAGCTGGAGCGGGGCGAGGTCTTCCTGGCGGAGACGGACGGGCGGCTGCGGGTGGAGGTGGCGGACCGGCTGCTCTTCGAGCCGCGCAAGGCGGCGCTGACACCGGCGGGAGCGGAGCTGCTGACGCGGGTGGGAGCGAAGCTGGCGGTGGAGGGACACCTGGTGCAGGTGGCGGCGCACACGGACGCGGTGCCGGAGACGGCGGACACGGCGCCCGGGCCGACGAGCTGGGAGCTGTCCTCGGCACGCGCGGTGACGGTGGTGCGGCTGCTCGGAGAGAAGACGAAACTGGGCCCGGAGAAGCTGGTGGCGGCGGGCTATGGGCCGTACCACCCGGTGGTGGTGGATGACGGGCCCCTCGCGCGGGAGCGCAACCGGAGGCTGGAGCTGCAGCTCATGCCCGCGCCGCCGAAGCCCGCGCCGCCAAAACCCACGCCGCCCGCGGATCTCCGGCTGGCCAAGAAGCGCCCGGGACAGACTCGGTAGCACGAGGCACACCGCGAGGCGCTTCACGGCGGTGAGCGCCCGGTGCATTCTCGCCCCCGGCTCATTCCGCTGGGGGACACGTGGCACGGCTCGGTTGGCTTCACCTCTCGGATCTCCAGATGGGGGTCCGTAGCTCGCTGTTGCCCCGAGCCGACTACAGGGAAGCGTTCGAGCAGGATCTCCGGAGGATGCACGCGATCTCGGGTCCCTGGGACCTGGTGCTCATCTCGGGGGACCTCACCATGTCGGGCAACGCGCGGGAGTTCAGTTTGCTGGACTCTACCCTGAGATCCCTATGGAATTATCTGCGCGGCCTGGGTTCGGACCCCTGCCTGCTCGTCGTGCCGGGCACTCACGATTCCTGGCGGGGCGAGTCCAACTGGAGGGGAGAGCCCTGGGACTTGAGCCAGGATCTCAGGTACCAGGTTTCGGAGATCCGGAAGGCCTTCCTCAGTGACACGCCCGGTGAGCTCACGCAGCGCGTCCGCGGGGCGTTCGCTCCCTTCCATTCATGGTTCGATGATTGGCGGCAAGCGCATTCCTCGCCTGTGAATCAGACCTTCCGCCATGGCCTGCTCCCGGGAGACTTCGCCTCGACTGTCGAGAAGGAAGGATTGAGGGTTGGAGTCATTGGGCTCAACTCGATCTTCCGGAACATTGGATCCGAATACCTCTATGAGATCGAGCTGGAGCAGGTCGAGACGGCTACGGGCACGAGCGCTCGGAGCTGGGCACTTCATCACGACGCGGTGCTGCTGCTGACGCACCAGCCCCCCTCCTTGCTGGGCTCCAAGCACCTGGAGCAGATCCAAGCAGTGCTGACTCCCTCGAGTGGTCTGCTGTTGCATATGTGTAGCGCCCAGTCCGGCAACGCTCATGTCCTCTCACCTCACGTCAGCCAGGCGCCCTCCCTCTTCGGTTCGGCGGCAATCGATTTCGGGGTGTCACGGGCGCGCTGGGGATACACCGTGGGGGAGCTCGATGTCCCTGAGACGGGGGGGAGGCTCAGGCTTTTTCCTCGCAGTGCGTCGATCACGAAGCGCACGCTTTCGGTGGGCCCTGATGAACGGTGGGTCTCCGAGGCCAACGAGGCGGTTGAGTGGAACATCGCTGGCCTTCGCGGGAAACCGGACTCCGGTGCATCCGTGGGCCCTGGTGCCCCCGGCCCGGAGCGTTCGCCTCTGATCGCCACGCTGGGGCCGGACTCCCCCTCGGATCGCCAGGAGAAGCTCTGGGTCCTGCGAGACACGCTGGAGACCTCCTCGCTTCCGCCCGGTGTCAGGCTGAAGGAGACGTTGGACGCTGGCCGCGGGAAGGTCGGTTGGCTGGCGTGGGCCCCCTCTGGAGACGCACTCGGAATCGGGCTGTCGGATGGCCATCTCACCTATTGGAAGCCAGGGGAGCAAAAGCCGGACTGGTCGGTGAGAGCCCACATGGAAGGGCTCGCGGACCTCTGTTTTTCGCCAGATGGGGGGACGTTGGCATCCCGCTCCATTTATGAGGTCCGCCTGTGGAGAGCGGATGGGACCCGTATCGAGACATCCCAACGCCTGTCGGTCCATGGAAACGTGACGGCATGGTCCGCCACGGGGCTGATCGCGGCCGACGGCACCATCACTGGGACGCTCCAGTTCTGGGACACGCGGACGTGGGAGACGAGGGGCCTCGCAATGACCTCGACCCCCACCCTGTACTGCCTCGCCTGGTCACCCGATGGGCAGTTTCTGGCATGTGGCGGCACAGGAGACCAGGCGCTCTTTGTCATGAGGGTGTGGTCGAATGGGCCCACCACCAGACTGGTCGTGGAGTCGAGCCCTCCCCTAGGCCATGACGTGGATGTCCTCAGCATCGCGTGGATGCCCGGGACCACCCGGATTGCCGCCGCTTGCCGGGACAGAAACATCTATGTCGTGGACACGCAGGGCACCTCGTCAACGACTGTTCTGGAAGGACATACGGACGCGGTCGTGAGTGTCTCGTTCTCCTCCGACGGACGGCTGCTCGCCTCCATCTCTCGCGACGGGCTCGTCCGCTTGTTCCGCACGGATACCTGGGAGCCCGTGGCCCAATTCGGGGAGCCCGCCCCAGGCCAGTCCTTCGCGAGATTGGCCTTCTCTCCGACAGAGCCCGTCCTCGTCTGCTCGGGGCCTGGAGGCCGTGGAGTGCGGCTCTGGGAAATCGATATCGACACGCTGCTTCGTTCCCAGAACGCCGTCGTCCACCACGGTCCACCAGGTCAGCGCCAAGGTCGTGCTGGTGGGCGAGGGGCGCGCGGGCAAGAGCTGCCTGGCCCTGCTCATGGGCCAGGACCGTTACGAGGAGATGGAGTCCACCCACGGGATGCGCTTCTGGCCGATGCCCGTGGAGCAGCCCGCTTCGGAGGCCACCGGAAACAGGACGGAGCGCGAGCTCATCCTGTGGGACATGGGAGGGCAGAGCGAATACCAGCTCGTGCACCAGCTCTTCCTGAGGGACTCGACCCTGGCCCTGATGGTGATGGAACCCGGACGCGGCGAGCGGGCCCTGGAGGAGATAGAGGGTTGGAACCAGCGCCTGCTGGCCCAGGCCGGCGGACGCAACATCCGCAAGCTCCTGGTGGGCGCCAAGGTGGACAGCAGCGCCTCCGCGGAGAACCTCCCGGCCATCGAGCATCTGGTGCGCAAGCTCCAGTTCGCGTCCTACGTGTCGACGAGCGCGAAGACCGGCCAGGGCATCACCGAGCTGAAGACGGCCCTGAACCAGACCATCGACTGGAGCACCATCGAGAAGGTCAGCCGTCCCGAGCTGTTCCAGCGCCTCCGGCAGCACATCCAGCGGCTGCGCGAGACGAAGCGCGTGGTCCTCACCTTCTCCGAGCTGGAGAACGAGCTGCGCGCGGAGACCGGGAGCGATTTCGACCCGGAAGCACTCCGGGCCGTCGTGGGCCACCTCACCCGGCAGGGGCTCGTCGCCGATACGCGGATGGCCGACGGGACGCGGATGCTCATCCTCGAAATCGAGCAGGTGGAGCGCTACGCGGGCTCGCTCATCGTCGCCGCCCGGGACAATCCCCATGGAGTCCCCGCCATCGACATGGCGAAGGTCATGTCCCCCACGATGCGCTTCCCCCGCATCAAGCCCGAGGAGCGGCTGCGCAGGGATCAGGAGCTGGCGGTGCTCGACTGCGTCATCGAGCTGCTGCTCGAGCACGGGCTGTGCTTGCGGCACGAGGGGCTGCTCATCTTCCCGTCGCTCTTCCAGCCCACCCCGGCAGCCTCCGGTGCGGACTTCTCGCACTCCATCTCGCTGCACTACGACTTCTCCGGACCCATCGACAACATCTACGCCTCGCTCATCACGTCCCTCGCCATCAGCCAGCGCTTCGGCACGATGCGGCTGTGGGAGGACCGGGCCGAGTTCGGTCACGCGGGCGGGGACACGTCTGGCGTGCGCCGCGTGCAGAGCAGGGGCCAAGGCGCTCGCGGCTACGCGCAGTTGGATGTCTACTTCGACTCCGGGACCCCCACGGCCACGCGCGACCTGTTCGTGAACTTCGTCGAGGAGCACCTGCGGGAGCGGGGAGTGGAGCTGCTGGAGCGGCTAACCATCACCTGCGCATGTGGGGTGGTCTTCGCGGAGGAGGTCGTCCGGAAGCGGCTCGCCGCGGGGCTGCCGGACATCATCTGTCCGGCGTGCGAGGTCCGGACGCCGCTCACGCTGGGAGCGCAGCAGTCGCGCGAGCGCAACCCGGAGCTGGTGAAACAGGTGCAGGGGTTGCGCACCATCATCCAGGAGCAGCGGCTCCAGAGCGTCACCGAGACGAAGGTGAGCATGACGGAGGCGAAACAGGCGGAACCGGGCCACGGGGAGCCCATCCGCATCCTCCACCTGAGTGACCTGCACGTCGGTGCCGGGGATGATCCGATCAGCCTGCTCCAGCCGCTCGTGGCGGACCTGAAGGACAAGCGGGACGGGCTGGGCGTGGAGCGCCTGGACTATCTGGTCATCTCCGGAGACATCACCCACCGGGCCACACCGGCCGAGTTCGAGAAGGCACGCGAATTCGTCTCGCGGCTCATCGAGCAGTTCGGGCTGACGGCCGAGCGCTGCATCCTCGTCCCCGGCAATCACGACCTGGACTGGGAGACCGAGGTCTACACCTGGAAGAAGAAGCGGCAGGTGGACGAGCGCGCGCTCGAGCCCGGCACGTTCCACAAGGAAGGCGAGGTGTACGCCATCCGCAACGAGAAGTACCCGGAGCGCTTCAAGAACTTCTCCACGCACTTCTACCACCCGCTCACCCAGAAGGCGTATCCGCTCGCGCCCGAGGAGCAGTGCATTCCGTTCCTCTTCAGCGACACGCGGCTTCAGTTCCTGGCCATGAACTCGGCCTGGGAGATCGACGAGTATTTCAAGGAGCGCTCCAGCATCTTCGAGCAGGCGCTCGCCCGGGGTCTGAGCACCGCGGACCAGGAGATCCTCGCGGCCAGGAAGCGGGGCGAAGCTCGCGGAGGATGCCAAGGTCTTGCGGCTCTCCGTCTGGCACCACCCCATCACGGGCAACGAGAAGATCCAGCAGGACGCCTTCGTAGACCAGCTATTGAAGGCGGACCTCCGCGTCTGCCTCCATGGCCACGTCCATGAGGACCGGGCCGACCTGGTCAACTACCTCCATGCGGAGCGGAGGCTCCATGTCGTAGGCGCCGGAAGCTTCGGGGCTCCGACATACGAGCGGCCAGAGGCGGTGCCGCGCCTGTTCAACCTGATGGAAGTGCAGAGGGATCTCCGGGGCATCCGGGTCCATACGCGGTGCCTGCGCAAACAGGGGGGAGCCTGGGAGGGCTGGGCGGTGTGGCCAGGACAGAAGCCGGGGGAGCGGCGCACGTACTACGACGTGCCGCTGACCTGAGCACGGCGGTAGAGTCCCCCCGCATGGCAACACGGGCCTGGATCCCCGCGCGCGTCCTCCTCGCTATCTCAGCCGCCGCGCTCCTCGGCATCTCCTGCCAGCCAGCGCTCCTCCAGCCCCAGCCCTCCCAGGGCGGGCGGCTCACCGGTTCGCGGTCACAATTCAACCAGTCTTGTGGCGCCGCCTGTGCCGCCCCGGTCAATGCGAGCACCGGGGAACTCGTCGCGCCAGCGGCGACTCGGGCTGGTCAGGTCGTCGAAAAGCTCATCCAGGCCACCGAGGCCGTACAGGGTCTCAACACCCTCGAGCGGGCCCTGACCGGTACGGAGTTGGATCTCGTCGAAGCCACCCTCAAGGCGTGCGTGGCGCAAGTTCACGCGGACATCAACGAGGCCTACCAGCAGAGCGACGGCGGCTTCAGGTTCGAGAACGGGAAGTTCCCGAACGACGCCGAGTGCAAGAAGATCGTCAGCTTCACTGAGTCGGGGGAAAAAGTGACCCTCGCCCGGGAGCTCGGGCGCCTCAAACACGCCGCGGCATTCGCCTGCCTCAAGGCTCGCCTGCCTCCGGACCTCCGCGAAAACTTCACCATCGAGCCTCGCTACAAGCCCGACCCCGAGGAGAGTGGAGCCGTGCTGACGAACGGGGGCATTGGCACCCTCAATCCCGATTTCGTGGTGCACGGGACGAGGAATGCCACCGACGTGCAGTGCGTCTACGACCTCAAATTCCCCTGCTTCTCCGCCCACAAACTGGCCCCGCACAAGTCTGCCCGGGCAGAGGCGCAATTGAAGGCCTACCAGGATCTCACCAGGCGCTGCCCCGCGGCCATCATCTCTCCCACGGGACTCTTCCAACTCGGCATCCCCTGATGACTCCCTCCTCCCCTCGCATCCGTCACCGTGGACGTTGCCCCGTCCAGGTCAGGCTCTGGAGTGGTAAGACCCCCCCCCGCTTCCGGCTGCGGGAGTTACTCGCGCGAGACGTTGTCCGCTTCGCCTTCTACCTGCCATACGACCACCCCGAGATCGCCTCCGGGGTGAGTCACGCGGTCGAGAGCTACCTGCGTGCTGTGGGGCAGGGTCCCAGAACAATCAATCACGTCTACACCAATGAAGACGAAGGCGACGCACTGACCGAGGAGACCTGGAGCTATCTCCGCCACCTCCTCAGCCCCAAGCGCCCGTTCCGCTTCGTCGAAGAGCTCAGCGAACCCTCTGTCTACGAAATGACAAAGCGGGGCTTCGCCACCCAACTCATCTTCGATGGAGGCTTCGGCAGTACCAACGGCTACCAACTCTGGTACCAGGCCCGCATTCCCTCGCGCACGCCTCCCCCGAAGCTGGTGAGCTACCTCACCGCGACCCTGCCCACCGAATACCTGGAGCAGCACGGCCCCACGAAGGTGCGCGCGCTCGCCCTGGAGATGGCCTCCCAGCTTCGTTTCGCCACCGGCCACGTGGGCCTCGCCCTGCACCTCTACTGGCCCCTGCGTTCCAGGGACAATGCCCTCCGCGCCGAGCTCCTCCGCTACCCGGGCATCGACCTGCGCCCGGCCTGGTCCTACGCGCACCGGATGGGCACGCGGGTCGATGGCGTCCATTGGCTCAACTTCCTCGGGCAGCCCGTGCTCGGCGAGTTCGGTGGAGCCGCGAGTCTTCGCGCGCGCCTCCAGTCCCCCGAGACCACCGTGCACGCGCTCGACGAAGAGCGCGTCGTTGTCGCCCTCGGCGAGAGTCCCGAAGCCGGAGACCTCTCCGCCGGGCAGACCCTTCCCGCGTACCAGGAGCTCGCACGGGTGCTGGGGCCCTGTCTCGAGCCGCTGAACCCTTCGGACACATACTCGCTCGACCAGCCGCCGACCTACTCCAGCCTGCGCTTCACCGAGGACGAGGCGAAGCGCTGGTGGAGGCGCTTTCTCGACTGAGCACCTACATGCCTCTCCCCGCCTCGGAAAACGCGCGGGAAATCGCCGTGAATAAACCGGGCGGGCGGCCGTCCGAGCCTCTGGTCAGCCACTGGCTCCCTCCTTTTTCCCGCTCCGGAGAATCCCCGTGCCCACCCTCAGGCAATTGCTGTGCACGTCCCTGGCGACGAGCCTGCTCTTCACCGCTGGCACCGCCGAGGCGCGCTTCGGTAAGCGCTCCGGCTCCTCTTCCAGCTCCAGCTCCAGCAGCGGCAAGGTCCACGACGCCAGCCCGGTGAGATCGAGCAACAGCGGCTCCGGCTCCAGCTCCGGTGGCGGCTCCAGCTCCGGTGGCGGCTCCAGCTCCGGCGGCGGCTCCAGCTACAGTGGTGGCTCCAGCTACAGCGGCTCGAACTCCGTGAGCGACACCGTGAACACCGTGGGGGCCATCCTGGACGTCATCCACTTCGTGGCGGACACGGCGGCGGCGGTCCAGCGCTACGAGACGACGACCTACTACGAGACGACCTCCTTCGACTCCTACAGAGCGTCCGTGGAGCTGGAGCCCGGCCACAAGCCGATGTACCCCTACGGACGCGAGCCGGTGGTCCAGCAGCAGCGGCAGGCGCCGGAGACGCGCAACCGCAACCCGCTGATGTTCCGGCTGGGCGTCGAGGGACAGTCGCTGGGAGAGGGCTCGTCGCTGGGGCTCAACGTGGGCATCGAGGGCCAGCGCTGGGGCGTGGCCGCGGCGGTGACGGGGCTGCGGCTGCCGGCCGGCGACGGGACGGCGGGCGTGGACAAGATCGACCTGTTCTCGGCGCACCTGACGTTCGCGCTGTACACCAGCGACCACGCGCGGCTGCGGCTGGAAGGCGGCATGGCGTCGGCCAAGGCGCCGGACGTCACCTTCGCGGGCCCGAGCTTCGCGCTGTCCTTCGAGCGGTGTCTCTTCGAGGCGCTGGACCTGGAAGGCCGCGCCCAGATCGTCCCGGTGCCGTACGTCCAGTTGGACACGCAGGCGGGCCTCGCGCTGCACCTCAACGCGATCACACTGCGCACCGGCTGGCGCTTCCAGATGCTGGATGACCGGGGCCACGTCGATGGCGTGGTGCACCGCGACTACTTCAGCGGCCCCTACGCCGGCATCGGCCTGAACTTCTGACCCCCGGGCCCCTCCCCTCTCCGTCCAGGAGAGGGAAAGGGTGAGAGTGCCACGGACGCGGACTCCATCCGTGTGAGCCGCCCGGGCTCAAGAGCCGGACATCCCCTCGGAGGAGGCCTCCATGGGAGCCGACGCCCCGGTGGACGCCGAGGAGCCGGTGGTGGACTCGCCCTTCTTGCCCCGGCGCTTGGGCGGAGGGGCGAGCTTCGGCGCGGAGCCGAACAGCCGCTCGTAGGTCTCCGGGGTGTTGATGTTGACGACGACGCCCGGGTCCTTCACCGGAATCCGGCGCACCTGCAGGCCGCGCACCGCGCCCTCCAGCTGCGTCTCGCCCGAGTCCCTGTCCCGCAGCCGCTCGGCGGCGCCGCGCGAGAGGATGATGGGGAAGCCCGAGGCGCTCTCGAACTCGGGGCGGATGGCCTCCACCGAGTCCCCCATCGCCTTGATGAGCGTCTTGAGGGTGGAAGCGCGCAGGGCGGGCATGTCCACCGGGTGGATGAGCACCAGGTCCGCACCGTCCTCGAAGGCCGCCTCCAGCCCGGCCTTCACCGAGCCGAGCTGCCCGTCCTGCCACCGCTCGTTCTCCACCAGGTGGATGGCCGGGTGCTGGTCCCGCACGGCATCGGCGTCCTTGCCGATGACGCCGATGACCGAGCAGCCGGCCTTGCCAAACGTCGAAGTGAGCGACTGGAGGAAGCTCTTGCCCCCCTCGTGCTCGATGAGTGCCTTGGAGTAGCCCATCTTCCTGGCCTCCCCCGCAGCGAGGATGATCGCCACAGCCTTCATGCCACGCCTCCTCGGCCCCCACCGGTTGGCGTGGGGGCGACCCCCTACACCCTGGCAAGCGTGGAGCGATCTGGCCGCGCCCCCGGGGGCAGCCCGTTGGGAAGTCGGCATTGGACAGGGGGCTGATGTTGACCATGCACGCAAGTGCTACGCCTTTCCGCCCATGATCGAACTTCCCACCTTCATCACCCGGCTCTACCCGTACCGGCCGCACTTCGCCGCCACTGTCTTCGGACGGATGCACTACGTGGACCAGGGGGAGGGGCGCCCGGTGCTGCTGGTGCACGGCAACCCCACCTGGTCCTTCCTTTATAGGAAGGTGATGGCGGGCCTGGCGGGCGGGCCGTACCGGGTGGTGGCGCCGGACCTCATCGGCCTGGGGCTGAGCGACAAGCCGCGGGAGGTGTCCGCGCACTCGCTGCGGCGGCATGGCGAGTCGCTGCTGGAGCTGGTGCGGGGACTGGACTTGAAGGACGTGGTGCTGGTGGTGCAGGACTGGGGAGGCCCCATGGGCGCGTGGATGGCGGCGCGCGCGGAGGGCCGGGTGACGGGGCTGGTGGTGATGAACACCGCGCTGCTCAAACCCGAGCGCTTCCGCACCACGGCCTTCCACCGCTTCTCCCAGATGCCGCTGGTGAGCGACGTGGCCTTCCGGCTGCTCAACTTCCCCGTGCCGGTGCTGGGGCGCACGCAGGGAGACCCGGCCTCCATCTCGGGAGACGTGGCGAGGGCCTATGCGTGGCCGTTGCGCAGGGTGGTGGACCGGGCGGCGCCGCTGGCGCTGGCGCGCATGGTGCCCAACGGCCCGGAGCACCCCACGATGGCGGAGCTCACCGAGGGAGACGCCTGGGCGCGCTCCTTCCAGGGACCCGTGGAGCTGGTGTGGGGAGTGAAGGACCCCATCCTGGGCCGGGCGCTGCGGCGTCACCGCGAGGTGTTTCCGCGAGCCCGAGTCACCGAGACACCCGCGGGCCACTTCCTCCAGGAAGAGGTGCCCGGGGAGATTGTCGCCGCCATCCGTCGGGTGGCGGACGCGCGTTAGTGCAACCAGGTGGAGCGGACGCCCTGCCCACCCGGCACGAGGACGACGCGCGGACGCTCGGCTGCACTTCCTTCCGAAGCGAGGGTGGCGCGGGCGGTCAGAATTTCAGTCATGCGGGCCAGCGGGAGCGTGGACCAGATGCGGTGCAGCTCCTCCTCGGAGACGTGGCCGAGGATCTCCCCGTGTCGTTCATCCACCACTGGCAACAGGTGCACGCCGTAACGGTGCATCACTTCGAGCGCGCGCATCACCGTGTCGCGGGGATAGAGGATGATGTCAGGCATTGCAACGACTTGGGGCTCGACTGCGCGGCGCGTCACGACTACCTCCAGTGAAGAAGCCCCTGCGGGCTGTCTCTGGCCTTAGCAATCGCCTTGCCGTGCGCCCTGGCCCCCTGCCCCCCTCGCAACTTTCCAGGCGGATGAGGGGATAATGGCGCATGTCCGTGAAGCCCACCCGCACGTCCAGCCCGGCTCCCCTGCTCCGTCCGTCCGAGTCCGCCCCGTCCAACCCATTGGAGAAGATGGGCCAGGCGCTGCAGCACGCGGCGAAGAGCGTCAACACCCACGTCAATCGGGTTGTGGACACCTTCGAGGCGCGGCTGCCCACGGGCGTGAAGCCCGCGGGAGCGAAGGGCTGGGAGGGCATCACCCTCACCGGCAAGCCGCTGCGCATTCCCCTGGAAGCCCTGAAGAAGGTGGACCTGGGGGACGTGCGCAAGGCGCTCGAGCGCATCTTCCCGCCCAAGATTCGCGACGAGCAGGGCAAGCAGCTCGTCGATCAGACGAAGGACTTCCGTGAGACGCTGGGCAAGGTGCGCCAACTGTCCCTGGAGCTGGAGATGACGCCGGCCCAGCACCCGCGCCGGGCCGAGCTGCGGAAGGCGCTGGACGCGGCCGAGGGCAAGCTGAAGGCGGACTACGGTTACACGCGCGCCACGGCCCCCCGGCCAGGGGCGATGTGGGTGGACCCGCAGTTCTTCGAGAAGGAGCTGGCGGGCGGGAAGCTGAACGCGAGCCACTTCCCCACGGGCACGCCGGTGACGAAGCCGCCGGCGCCCATGGACTTCCTCTTCGGCAACGGGCCTCGGGAGCTGAAGCTGGGCGAGGGCGCCGCGGCGCGCACGGTGCGGACGCCGGAGGAGTACCGCTCGGCGGTGGCGGCGCGGCGGGCGGAGCTGGGAATGCCGGTGAAGGACGGGGAGCCGCAGGGTGTGCACCTGAGCCTCCAGGGAGGAGGAGGCAAGGGCAAGCGGTACGGGGCGATGCTGGCGGAGATGTATGAGCTGGGGGTGGTGCCCACGAGCCTGAGCGGCACGTCGGCGGGCTCCATCGCGGCGGCGTTCGCGGCGACGGGAGCGGGCCCCGAGCAGATTCAGGCGCTGGCGAAGGATCCCCGGCTGAGCAACCTCTACGACTGGGACCTGGACATGAAGGACGGAGGCCTCCTCAACGGGGAGCAGGCCTTCGAGCTCTTCGACCAGGAGCTGCGCCGGATGACGGGGATTCACGACCGGCCGGTGACGTTCGCGGACCTGAAGGTGCCGCTGCAATTGATTGCCGCGAAGGCCTACGACAGCGCGGCGGGGGCGGACGGGATGACGGCGGCGAAGGACCGCATCTTCGTCTTCAGCCAGGAGACGACGCCGGACACGCCGGTGGCGCTGGCGGTGCGGGCCTCGATGGCGATTCCGGGCGTCTTCGAGCCGGTGCAGGTGGTGGACCCGGCGACGGGCCGGCGGGTGCACCTGGTGGACGGAGGGGCGCTGGACAACCTGCCCATGGGCTACAACAAGAATGGCCTGCCTGCGATTGGGGCGTCGCTCTACACGCGGGCGACGGGCCACCCGGCGGACCACCACAACACGACGAAGCCGCTGCCCGCGGGCAACCTGGACTCGACGAACGTGCTGTGGAACGCGCTCAACGGCTACACGCTGATGAAGGACTCGGCGTCGGACTACAACGACTACATGGACCGGACGAAGCCCCAGGCGAACCAGTTCATGCTGACGCTGCCGACGTGGGACCTGACGGACCCGAGCAAGGGGAACAGCACGCTGGCCTTCGGGTACGACAACAAGGTGGACCCGGCGCTGGACGGACAGTCGCGCCAGGTGACGCGAAACTTCCTGCGCGACTTCCTCGACGACCTGCGCGTGCCGGGCTCTCGGGGGACCAACTACAAGGCCGAGGTACCGAAGAACCTGAGCTTCGACGTCCCGGTGGAGGTGAAGGGCAAGCAGTACCAGGTGAGCTACGCGGGTGGGGACACGCTGGTGGCGACGCCCGCGGGGGGAGGCAAGCGCATCGAGCTGGCGGTGGGCAAGCAGCGCATCGAGGCGATGTACCTGGACAACGTGGCGTTCGGGGACCTGCAAAACCAGCTCGCCTACACGCTGACGAACCCGAAAAGCGTGAAGCCGAGCTGGCTGCCCTTCTGAGCCACTCCCCCTCTCCCAGAGGGCAGGGCGAGCGCATACGTGAACAGCGCTCAGCCCCCCCGCGCCGCCACCCGTCCGCGCATGTAGGCGAGAGGGCTGCAACCCATTCCGGTCCGGAACGCGTACACGAAGGCGGAGGTCGAGCCGTACCCGAGTTCCATCGCTGTCTGCGTCACATCCAGACCGCCACCCAGCAGCTCGATCGCCTTGAACAGCCTCAGGCGGCGGCGCCAGGAGCGCAGGCTCATGCCCACCTCCGCTTCGAAGCGGCGGGCCAGGGTCCGTCCCGACATCCCGAGCTTCCCGGCCCCACGCCTCCGGCCCGCGCGGGTCGGCCGGGTCCGCGTAGAGGGCCTCGCACAGCGCCGCCAGGGATTCCCCGCGCGGCCAGGGGAGCGCGCCCGAGAGGGTCCGCGCGCGCCGGAGCTGGTCGAGGATCAGACCGGTGACGCGGCCGGCGTAGCCGTCGCGGTCTTCTTGCCCCTCGAGCTCAGCGGCCTCGACGATGAGAGCCCGCAGCAGCGGCGAGACGCCGAACACGGTGGGGCTCTCAGGGAGGCCACCGCCGGCCTCGTCGGCGATCCAGAGGCTGCGGAACTCCGCTCCGAGCAGCGATCCCACCCGGTGCCGCAGGCCAGTCGGCAGCCAGACTGCCTGCTCCGGCGAGATCACGAAGGAGCGCCCCTCCACTGCCACCGTCAGCACCCCGGAGATCGCGTAGACCACCTGGTTCCAGCGATGCGCATGCTCAGGGAAGGAGTGACGCGCCGGGATGGACTGCACGCGCACGGTCATCGGCCCGGGGGGGGCCAGGCCGGGCGGTGCCTCGATCGTCACCCATGTCATGGCTGACCTCCGGTTTGGCTGTTCTTCTACATAATCTGGCGGATGGTCAAAAGACGGACAGGAGGCGCCCCGCTATATACGGCTCGAGGCGGCGTCCTGCGTTCCGGGTCTGCCGCACCTGACAGACGGCGGAACGGGCTGCTCCCGCGACGAAGCCCGCCCGCTCCCAGGAGAAGGAACCCGCCATGCGCCGCCTTGACCGCCACGGCCTGCCACTCTCGACGACGTCCGACCTCGCGGCCGGGTGTTACCGGGAGGGTGTGGACCTCCTTCTCTCGGCCTGGCCCGGCGCCGCCGAGGCCCTGGAGGAGGCGATTGCAGCCGACCCGGACTTCGCCCTCGCCCATGCGGCGCGCGCCCGCCTGCATGCGATCCGCGCCGAACCCGCGAAGGCCCGGGAGCGGATCGCAACGGCGGCCGAGCTTGTCGCCCGGCATGGAACAGAACGGGAGCAGAGCCATGTCGAGGTCCTTTCGCTCGCGATCAACGGTCAGCCGGCAAGGGCGCTGGAGCGGGCGCTCGCGCACGCCGACACCTGGCCGCGAGATGTCTTGATCCTCTCGCTCCCCCTTGGCGCCTTCGGGCTCTTCGCCTTCTCGGGGATGGCGGACCACGACCAGGCGCGTGTGGACCTCTGCGAGCGCCACGCCCGGCACTACGACGCCAACGACTGGTGGTTCCTCACCTACCGGGGCTGGGCTCACGCCGAGAACGGCGAGGTGAGCCGCGGCCGCGCCCTGCTGCAGCGCGCCTACGAACTGCGGAAGAACAACGCGAACGCGGTCCACGCGCTCACGCACGCCATGTTCGAGGGCGGCGCTGGTGAGGACGCGGAGACGCTGATCGCAGGCTGGCTGCCGGGCTACGACCGCGCCGGCATCCTTCATGGTCACATCGCCTGGCACGCGGCGCTCGTCGCCCTGGAGCGCGGCGACCCGGAGCGGGCACTCGCGCTCTACGCGGAGCATGTCCAGCCGTCGGTTTCGGCCGGGATGCCGATCAATGTGGTCAGTGACGCAGCCTCCCTCCTGTGGCGGCTGCGGGCCTACGGCCACACGGTACCGGCGGGGCTGTGGGAGCCAGTCGCGGCCTATGCCGGGCGGGCCTTCCCCAAGGCTGGCTTCGCCTTCATGGACGCACACCTGGCCCTCCTCGAGGCGGCGACCGGCGACAGGAGCGCGGTCGAGCGCCGCGCCGAGGCGCTGACGAGCCTGGTCGAGGCGGGCACCCTGGCCGCGGGGCCGGTGGTGCCGGCGATCTGCCGCGCGGCCCTCGCCTTCGCGGAGGAGGACTACGCGGGCTGCGTGCGCATCCTGGCGCCAGTCGCGGCCGAGGTCGTACGCATCGGCGGCAGTGGCGCCCAGCGCGAGGTGGTGGAGGACACGCTCCTGGTCGCCCTGATGCGAAGCGGCGAGGCCGCGAAGGCCCGTGCGCTCCTCGACCGCCGCCTGCACCACCGCCCATCGCCGCGCGATACGCGCTGGCTCGGTCTCCTCACACCATGAAGAGCCACATGTCTCGAACCGAAGCCGACACGACGACCGGACTCGAGCCCGCGCACCCTTCTGGGGACGAGCTGGGCAATGTGTTGAGGCTGGCCGTCGCGCAGGCACTTGCCGGCGCGAACTCGGTGGTCGTGTATGCAACGGGCGCCATTGTCGGCAACGTGCTCGCGCCCAGCAAGGCGCTGGCAACGCTCCCCATCTCCGTCTTCGTGGTGGGGATGGCGGCTTGCACCTTGCCGGCGGGCGCCATCGCCCGGCGCCATGGTCGCCGCGCCGCGTTTCTGACAGGAACCGGATGCGGCGTGCTCGTCGGCCTGCTGGCCGCCCTGGCGGTTGTCATGAGTTCGTTCTGGCTGTTCTGCGCGGCGACGTTCTTCGGGGGGGCCTACGCCGCCGTGGTCCTCTCGTTCCGTTTCGCCGCGGCGGACTGCGTCCCACCGGAGCGGCGTCCACGAGCCTTGTCCACCGTCATGGTGGGCGGGGTGTTCGCCGGGGTCCTCGGTCCGCAGCTCGTCACCCACACCATGCACCTGTGGCCCGCCCACCTGTTCGCGGCCACCTTCCTGGCCCAAGCCGCCGTGGCCGCTGTGTCTGCCCTCGTCCTCCTCGGCGTACGGCTTCCGATGCCGGCGGCCGCGGAGGTGGCCGGCAGCCGCCCGCTCGGTGCCATCGCGCGCGAGCCCCGCTTCATCACCGCCGTGATCTGTGGGGCCGTCTCCTATATGCTCATGAACTTCCTCATGACGGCCGCCCCGCTGGCGATGCGACTGTGTGGCCTGTCTCAGGAGGTGTCCAACCTCGGCCTGCAGTGGCACGTCATCGCGATGTACGCCCCGAGCTTCTTCACCGGGCGGCTGATTGCGCGCTTCGGCGCCCCTCGCGTGGTGACCGCTGGATTGGCATTGACCGGGGCATCCACCGCGGTCGGGCTGGCGGGGGTGGATGTGGCGCATTTCTGGCTGACCCTGATCCTGCTCGGCGTCGGCTGGAACTTCGGCTTCGTGGGCGCTTCAGCCCTCGTGTTGGAGTGCCACCGTCCCGAGGAACGGACGCGGGCGCAGTCGCTCAATGACTTCATCGTGTTCGGGACGATGGCCTTGGGCTCCTTCTCGTCCGGTGGCCTGCTGACGACCTACGGATGGGACACGGTGCTCTGGGTGTCGTTCGTTCCCCTCGCGGTAGCGGTTGCGGCTCTCGCCTCCACGGCCTCATCTCGCATCAGTCGCTCACGGACTCCGCCCCACGCGGGCGGCGTCTCGTGACGACAAGCCGCCATGAGTCCCATCAGCGCCCCCGTCATCGTCAGCACCATCCGGAACTTCGCCTCGCCGGACTTCATTCGTGCGAAGGCCTCGCCCGCCGCCCGGCCGGAGCTGGACGTGCGGCTCGACGCGTCCACCGGGCTGCTCGACTTCGCCGTGCGCGGCGTCGATATCGGCGTGCGCTACGGCGCTGGGGTCTGGCCCGGGCTGAGCGCCGAGAAGCTCTTGGACGAGGAGGTCTATCCCGTTTGCTCGCCTGCCCTCCCGCGGCAGAGCCGCCGTCTGCGCCGGCCGTCGGACCTGGCCGGCCTACGGCTCATCCACGACCGGTCCGTGGATGCCCGCTCGGGATTCGCCACGTGGGATGAATGGCTCGTCCGCGAAGCGTCCACGGGTTGAGCGCCGGGGTCAGGTGAGCCTGCCCAGAGGGAGAGGGAGCATGCGCAACACGAAGGGCCGCCCGGGAAACCCCGGACGGCCCTCGGTGCATCAATCCCTCACCCCCACCTGACTACCGGCGGGCGCTCTTGCTCCGGGCCTGGTCCAGGCGGAAGTCCTGGTGCCAGGCGCTGTTGAGGCGGGAGAGCACCTCGCGCGAGTCCTGGGTGCGCTGCTTCTCCAGGGTGGTCTGCATGTGGCTGTCCCCGACGAGGTACCCGTTGGCGTACAGCGTATTGGCCTCGGGAGCGGCGGCGGCGAGCTCCTCCGGAGTACCGAGGGCGAAGTTGAACACCTCACCGGAGAAGGGCACGCGCTCCACGCCCACGAGCTTCGCCGCGCCGGTGCGGGTCCGCAGGGAGTCACCGACCTTCAGCTCGCCGGCCTGCACCACGCCGCGGGTCGCGGTCACCATCGGGTGCGTCTCGGTCACCATCACCTCGCCCCCCATCGCGTCCCGCAGCTTCACGACGGGCTTGCGCTCGCCACCGCGCGACACCGTGGTCACC
The DNA here is from genome assembly GCF_049060025.1 of Archangium gephyra. Lineage (GTDB taxonomy): Bacteria > Myxococcota > Myxococcia > Myxococcales > Myxococcaceae > Archangium > Archangium gephyra_A. The sequence goes on along the minus strand of NZ_JBMEQQ010000002.1, from coordinate 7,634,505 downwards.
GTCAGGGCCTGGCCCTGGCCATTGGCCAGCAGCTTGTCGCCCACCTTCACCTGCTCCACGGGCACCTGGGAGCCATCGGCCTTCGTCACGCGGGTGCCCTCGGCGAGGCAGGCGTTGCGCCAGTCGAGGTTGATGATGTCCATGAAGCGCGAGCGGGTATAGGGCCGGGTGCCACCGTTGTAGTCCACGCAGGTGGCCTTCATGGTGGAGCGCAGCATCAGGCGCACGTTCTGGAACTGGTCCAGGCAGTCCCTGCCGAAGTCCGCCAGCCCGTTGAAGGGGGCGTTGAGCTTCGTGCGGTCGTACTCGTCGAGGAACGGCGTCGTGAAGGGCAGGCTCCCCCGGAGCACGCTGGTGCCGGGGGCGGTGCCCGCGGTGCACCGGCCGCCGCGCTCCATGAGGATGAGGGTCGCGTCGCTCGTCAGCGCATCCAGGGTGCAGTCGGAAGGCAGGGTGACCTGATAGCCGCCGCGCAGGGGCAGGTAGAGGCGGTTGATGTCATAGGCGCCGCTGGAGGGCTCCCAGTAGGCGCCCGCGGCGGGAACCCACGTGGTGCGGCTGGCCTCGGGATCCGCCGCGCCGATGCCCGTGTAGGGCTTGGCGAAGGGCTTGAAGTAGCCCGTGACGGGATCCTTGCTGCCCGAGGCGAAATCACAATCCAGGTAGCCGGCGACCGCGCCGCGCTCCAGGCAGGTGCGGATGGGATTGTCCCGGAAGTGGCTGCCCACCAGCTCCTTGGGGTAGTGCACGGTGAGGACGTTGACGTCCTGCAGGCCCAGGGCCACCAGGGACGACTCGGCCACGGTATAGGACACGTGCGACTCGCCGGTCTCCTCGTCGAAGGCCATGGCCACCGAGTCGACGAAGAGCTCCTCGTCCGGGTTCACCTTGAGGGAGAGCGGGAGCGGCGGCGTCTCGAGGACGGCGCTGGCGTACTCCTCGAGGGCCTCGGTGCCGAGCACGCGGAACTGGGTGCGCTCGCGGTTGGCGGCGAAGGCGGTGACGTCGGCGTAGGCGTAGTCGGAGCCCTCGAAGCAGGTGACGAGGCCGGAGGCCTGGAACTTCGCCACCGTGGTGTCGGTGCTGGCCACGTCGGCGAGCGGCAGCAGGTGGCCGCAGCGCGAGTTGGCCGCATCCCCCTCGGCGGTGGCCGAGGTGAGCTGATCCTTGCGAGCCTTCGGGCCGGGCGTGCCGGTCTTCTTCTCCTTGCGGAGCTTCTCCAGCTTGCGGAAGAGCTGCGGCGAGTTCTCCGGCGTGCTGCCCGCGGCCTGGAGGCGGTTCTTCACGAAGCGGTACTGGGTGTCATCGCCGAGGTCGATCTCCATCTGCGAGTTCCGGCCGCCCCGCCCGTGGCCTTGCGCCGCCACCTGCTTCTCCCAACCGGAGTAGAGCCGGGCCATGTAGAGCGAGTCGGCCACCAGGGCCTGCTTGTCGACCTCCTGCGCGGGCATCTTCTGCTGGCTGCAACCGCTGCCGAGCAGCACCAGACCCAGCAGGGAGGGAACGGCGCGCACGAGCATCCGGGACGAGGCTTTCGACGACAGTTTCATGGGGTTTGACCTCAGGGGATGAAAACGACAGCCGGAAACTGGGGATGCCTCGCGGAATGGGAAGACGGCAGGAGAAACGCTTTTCCCTCCTTGTCCAAACACAGACACCTTTCAGGAAAACCCCGTGAACAGCGAACAATGACTTGCTTCCTCCGGGAAGGGCGCGCTGCCAGCCGAGCGGATGCCCTGGCCCGCCTCCCCCACTCCTGAGAGGGAAAAGCGGAAAGCCTTTCATGATGTCTTTGTAGAAAGCTGTAGAAAGGATTGGGTAAAGCCTTTCCCCTGTAGAAATGATTGGGAAAAGGTTTTCCTTACCTTCGGGCCTGTAGAAAGGTGGGGGGAGGTGTGATTCCACCCAGGACCGCGGGGCCGGGGGGAAAAGCAGAAGGGCCGCCCCGGTGTTATCCGGGACGGCCCCTCGGGGACGTCGAGACCCTGGCGGCGGGGCTACCGGCGCGCGCGCGGGTGCTGCCGGGCCTGGGCGAGCTGGAAGTCCTGGTGCCAGGCGCCGTTCAGCCGGGCCAGCACGGCCCGCGAGTCCACGCGCCGGGCCTTCTCCAGCGCCTCCTGCATCTGGCTGTCACCCACGAGGAAGCCATCGGCGTACAGCGTGCGCGCCTCGGGGCCCAGCCCGGCCAGCTCCTCCGGAGTGCCCAGCGCGAAGTTGTAGACGAGCCCGCCGTAGGGGACGCGCTCCACCGCCACCAGCTTCCGGGCCCCGGTGCGCGTCAGCACGGCGTCGCCCACCTTCAGCTCGCCGGCCTGCACCACGCCGCGCGCCAGCGTCACCATGGGGTGCGTCTCCGTCACCCGCACCTCGCGGCCCTGCTCGTCACGCAGCTTCACCAGCGGGTTGCTCTCCCCGCCGCGCGTCACGGACGTCACCGTCAGCCCCTGGCCCTGGCCCTGCGTCAGCAGCTTCTCGCCCACCTTCACCTGCTCCACCGGCACGCTCTGGCCGTCCGCCCTCGTCACCCGCGTGCCCTCCGCGAGGCAGCCCCGCTTGAAGTCCACGGGCTTCACCACCTTGCGCGAGGGGCAACGGAAGGGCTCGGGCTCGCCGCCGTACGGGTCCGGGCACGTGCCCTCGGTGTAGACCCAGATTTCCAACCGGACGTTCTGCGCGTGCGTCAGGCAGTTGCCCGTGCCGAAATCCAGGAGGCCGTCGAAGGGGTACTCGCCGGGCACCGTGGGCGTCGTCCAGGGCAACTGGCCCTTGCCCACCACGGTGTCGGGCGCCGCGCCCGCCTCACACCACCCGCCCGCGTCCATCAGGATGGCCGCCACCTTGCTCGTCACCTTCGTCACCGTGCACTCCTCGAGGACATGGGGCACGACCCGGCCGCGAATGGGAACCTGGAAGCGCGTCGAATCCACCGGCTTCACCGCGGGCTCCCAGTACGCGCCCGGGTCCGGCGTCCACACCGGCGTGCCGCTGGAGGTGGAGGCCCTCAGGGCGGCCACGTCCACCGCGGCGATCCCCGTGGCGCCCGAGGCCGGGAAGGGCGTCCACGTCCCATCCGGCTCGGCGCGCACCAGGCCGTAATCGCAATCCAGGTAGCCGCCGGTGGCCCCGCGCTCCAGGCACAGGCGGATGGCCCTGTCGTGCGAGTCCTCGAGCAGGTCCTTCGGGTGCTCGAGCGTCAGGTCCCACTCCCCCGCCCCCAGGGCCGGGTTCAGCGTGGTGGACACCGACGTATAGGTGAGCTGCTCCTCGCCCGTCGTCTCGTTGAAGGCCATGGCCAGGGAGTCCACCATCAGCTCCCGGTCATACTCCCGCGCCACGGAGACGGAGATGGGCGCCGTCTCCAGCACCTTGCCGGCGTACTCCTCGTAGGACTCGTTGGCGAGGAGCTCGAAGGACGACTGCTCGTCGTCCGTGATGAAGGCACTGACGTCCACGTAGCCGTAGTCCGAGCCGCCGAAGCAGGAGGTGACGGCCGTGCCACTGAAGCGGACGCGGGTGGCATCACTGCCGATGAGGCCGAGCGGAATCATGTGCCCGCACCACGAGCCATCCGTGGAGGCCGTGGCCCCCGCGGCGCGGAGCACCCCGGTGGGAGCCTCCAGGGGCCGCTGGGGCAGCGGCAGCCGGCGGTGGAGCTCGTCCAGGCGCAGGAAGAGCCGGGGGGCGTTCAGGGCGGTGAGCCCCGAGGCCTTGAGCCGGTTCATCACGAAGCGGTAGTGCACCTCGTCGCTCAAATCGAGCGGCATCTTCTCGTTGTCGCCCGTCTTGAGCGCCTGCCCGCGCAGGGACGCCTGCCATTGCGTGTAGCGCCGCGCCATCTCGCGCGAGTCCTCGGCGAGGAGCTGCTTGTCCACCTCTTCGGTGGCGGGGGTCTGCCGTTGCTGGCTGCACGCGGCCGCGAGCGTGGCCAGCATCATCAGGGTCAGGACACGACTTCTCATGATTCCATCCGAAGCAAGGGGGATGAGGGTGCACCTCCCCTATCCAGGGAGGAGGAGCCCTGGTGACGTGCTCACTCGTGGGGTGCGAGGTGATGGGTCGGAGTGCACACGTCCCGGCTCACGACAAACGTGTGTCCGCCGTCCCCGCCGTGCAGAGAGAACCCTTTTACCTGTTGAATCCCGGAACACCCGAGTCAGGCGTGCGTCGCACTGCCGACGTTCAAGGGCGTCACCGGATGGACGCGGCCCTCCGGTTGTGGGGGAGGGCCGCAATGCCTCTCATTCCTTCAGAGGCCGGGTGGGAAAACTTTTTCCTACTTCTTCTTCACCGACTCGAGCAGCTTGCGGAAGTTCTTCTCGGCGCTGGCGACGGTGCGCTCGGGGCCGGTGAGCTTGAAGAAGAGGGGGCCCTCGGGGCCCTCGACGATGGCGCCCAGCAGGCGGTAGCCGGGCTTGGGCGTGGAGGGGCCCATCATGGGGCCGCCGCCGGTGTAGGTGCCCTTGACGTCCACCGTGTTGACGGCGAGGCCGTTGAGCGTCTCCTTCTTGGAGCGCGCGTCCTTGTCGGTGATGGGGGTGCCATCGGCCTTCTGGAACTGGCCCAGCCAGCGCTTCACGTTGGCGTCCACCGCGCCGCCCTGGCCGGGGCCGAAGTAGAAGATGGCCAGCTCGGTGGAGTCGGTGTCGCCCTTGGCGGGAGCGATGCGGTAGGTGGCCACGCGCATGGGCCGCGCCCCCTGCGTCTCCCAGCCGGAGGGGGACGACCAGGTGAGCCCGCCTGCTTCCGGAGCACCTGAAGGGGCCTGCTGCGCCTGCGGGGCCGCGGGAGCCTGCGGAGCCTGGGCCTGGGCCACACCCACGGCCGCCATGAGGGTCATCGCACTGAGCAGTCGTTTCATGGGTCCAACCTATATCCGGGAAGCGCCCCCCCGGCATCGTCCGTCTTCCACCCGACGCGAAGACGCGAGCAGGCGCCCCACTCTGTCCGGCACCGCACGCGCACCGGCCCGCGGGTCGGGGATGTCACACTCGGAGTACGACTCAACCTTACCCCACCAAAGCCAAACGCAGTCGGTCGTCGCGAAGAAGGACTGGCGTATGAAGAAGACACTGACGGTCGTGACACTGCTCGCCGCGGGGGCCAGCCAGGCAGCCGGCATCGCCATCGATACGCAGGGCAGCCGGGCCACCGGCATGGGCTCGACGGGCGTGGCGAGCAGCAAGGATGCCTCGTCCATCTACTACAACCCGGCGGGCATCCTGGGGGTGAAGACGCTGGACATCCAGCTCGGCGACTCGCTCATCCTCGGCCACCTGGGCTTCACCGCCGATGCGACGGGCACCGAGCAGACGCAGAATCCGACGTCACCTCCGCCGCACGGCTATGTCGTCTACAAGCTCACCGACCAGCTCGCGGCGGGCGTGGGTGTCTTCACGCCCTATGGCGCCAACAGCCTGTGGCCCGAGGACTTCGTGGGGCGGCAGATCGCCCGCGAGTCACAGGTGGCCACCTTCGACATCAACCCCACGGTGGCGTTCGCGCCCATGCCGTGGCTGCGGCTCGGCGTGGGCTTCCAGGCGGTGTACGGCACGCTCGATGCGCGTCGGCAGCTCGTCGTGCCCGCGGGTCCCGCCGCCGGGGCCACCGGCGAGCTGGCGCTGACCACCAGCACCTGGGGACTGGGCTACAACGCGGGCATCCAGGCGGACGTGTTGCCGGGGATGCTGACGCTCGGCGCGCACTTCCGCAGCCGGGTGCTGATGTTCCTCGAGGGCGACGCGGACTTCTCGGACTTCCCGGCTCCGGTGGCCCCGGCGTTCCCGGACCAGGACGTCCGGCTGGATGTCGAGCTGCCGGCCACGGTGGGGCTGGGCGTGTCCTTCACCCCGCTGCAGAAGCTGACGCTGGCCGCCGACGTGAACTGGGTGCAATGGTCCAGCGTCCAACAGCTCCTCTTCGAGTTCCAGACCAATCCCGAGTTCAACCAGCCCTCCATCAAGCGGTGGGAGGACCGGTGGAACGTCCACGTGGGCGGTGAGTACATGGTGACGGACGCGCTGGCGGTGCGCGCGGGCTTCGTCTACGACCCGACGCCCTCCCCCGCCGAGACGCTCGCGCCGGACCTGCCGGACGCGGACCGCATCCGCGTCTCCCTGGGCGCGGGCTATGCCTTCTCGGCCTTCCGGGTGGACGCGGGCTACCAGTTCGTCTCCCTCATGGAGAACCGGAGCACCTTCACGCCGCTGCCGGGCACCTACCGGGGCTCGGCCCACGTGATTGGCCTCACGCTTGGTTACTCGCCCTGACGCGTCCGCCCTGCTAGGGAGGACACCTGGGTGAAGACGGGGCCCGGCACTACTGTGTGCCGGGCCCCGTCGTTTCTATTTCGAGAGGGTTGAGGACATGAGCCGCGAGAAGCCCGGACGCAACGACCCCTGTCCCTGCGGGAGTGGCAAGAAATACAAGGTCTGCCATGCCGCCGAGGACCGGGCCCAGGAAGCGGCCGCCGCGCCCAAGCCCGCCGCGCACCCGCTCGCCGGAGACCTGCAGGCGGCGCTGGACATGCTGGGGGGCGGGGACATGTCGCGCGTGTCCACGACGTTGGATCATCTGGGCGAGCTGCTGACGCAATGGGGCCCCGGCCCGGGCCTGCGCTTCGACGCCGAGGCCTTCAACACGCACGTGTCCCACGAGCTGGAGCGTCTGGAGGAGGCCGTGGCGAGGGACCCGGCCCAGGCGCGCAACTCGTTGCGGCTGGGCACGGTGCGCGAGCTGGGGACGAAGGCGTTCCTGGAGAAGCTGAGGACCACGCTGCTGATGCGGGCCACGACGGCGGGACTGAGCTCGGAGGACCGGCAGGCGCTGTGCCTGGGGGCGCTGCTGGCCACCACGCCGAAGAGTGGCAGCTTCCAGCCCGAGGACCGGCCCGTGCTGGACGTGGTGTTCGGCGTGCAGTTCCGCGAGTGGGGCGCGCGGCACGGCCAGGAGCTGGCCTCGAAGCTGGAGACGCTCGCCGAGCACGCGGACCTCTCGGACGAGGCGCGCGAGGTGCTGCGCAAGGCGGGCGAGGGCGAGATGGATCCCCTGGTGAAGTACGTGGAGTCGGATCCGCAGCTCGCCGCGCGCATCACCCAGGAGGCGAAGGACCGCTCGTCGCGGGTGGAGACGGCGATGCGCCAGAGCATGACGCCGTCTGTCTTCACGCCCGAGGAGCAGGTGTGGCTCACCAGCGTGCTGTGGGAGCCGCTCAACGCGCTGAAGGTGCCGGGCATGGACGCGAAGGCCCGGAGCGCGGCGGTGACCGGGTTCCTGGGCGCGGTGAGGGCGGCGCTGGACTCGGACCGGGAGATGCTGCCGGGGATGCTGGAGCGGATGAGGGCGCAGGCGAAGGACACGGCGTTGAACGAGACGACGCGCGCCTTCTTCTCGGATGCGGCGGTGGCCTTCGAGGCGGAGCCGGTGCGGATGATTCTGGCGGCGATCCTCACCTCGTACAGCGAGCCGCAGGCGCGCTCGGCGGAGGAGCAGGTGGTGAGGGCGGACCTGGAGGCGAAGACGCGGTGGACGGCGGAGGACCTGGAGCCCTACCGCAAACTGCTCGAGGACACGAACCTGCCCGCGGCGGCCGAGCGGATCCGCCGGGCCCAGGAGTGGCTGCGCGCCCATCCCATCTCGATGTAAGGCAACGGAGGATGCAACGAAGGCCCCGCGACCTCGCCGGGGCTTCGGGCGTATGATGAGGGAGCCCCCCCTATCCGTCGAGCACCATGACCGCGGAAAGCAAAGCAACACCGGAAGCCGTGGCGCGGCATTACGACTACATCACGCCGTTCTACGAGATCATCGCCAGCAGGAGTCTGCATTTCGGCTACTGGCCCCCGGGTGAAACCGGCGGCTCCTTCGCGGAGGCCCAGCAGCGCTTCACCGGGCTGATGATCAAACTGCTCGGGAGCCAGAAGGGCCACCACGTGCTCGACGTCGGGTGTGGACTGGGAGAGCCGGCGACGCGGCTGGCCCAGAGCACCGGATGCAGGGTGGAGGGAATCACCATCAGTCCGCGGCAGGCGGCGCAGGCCGAGCGGTGGGCGAGCCTCCATGAGATGAGCGGGCAGACGACGTTCCGCTGCGGAGACGCCATGGCGCTGCCCTTCGCCGCGGGGTCCTTCGATGCGGCGTGGGCGCTCGAGTCGATCTTCCACATGCCCGATCGCGCCACGGTGCTGCGGGAGCTGGCCCGCGTCCTCCACCCGGGCGGACGGCTGCTCGTGGCGGACATCGTCCTCTCGGACAAGACGACGCCGGAGGACCGGGCCTTCCTCCAGAACGCGTTCGTGGCCCGGAGCTTCATCAGCGCCGAGGACTACCCGTACCTCATCCGCGACACGGGCTTCGAGGTCGAGCAGGTCCTGGACGTGACCGGGAACGTGATGACGACGTTCGATGCGTTGGCCTCCGCCGTCCAGGGGAAGGAGGCGGAGGTGCGGCGGGCGTACAGCGACGAGTTCCTCGCCGCCATCCAGGAGCAATGGGCCCGCATCGCGGAGACCGCGAAGCGCTGCATGGGCTACGTCGTCATCACCGCGAAACGCCGGTAGGCGCGGCGCCTTCGGGCGCCTTCACCGAGTCCACCCAGTACTGGTACGAGACGGCCACCTGGGTCGTCTCGCTCGCGGGGCGGCAGGCGCCGAAGAAGGAGAGCGTGCGCGCGCTGCCGTCGAAGTCGAAGCCGTTGACGGTGCCGCGCGGGATGTTGCCACTCGCCGTGCAAACCGCCGGGTCGCGCACGTTCTCCATGGCCACCTTGATGGATGCACCGATGGGCGCCTTGAAGGTCTTGTAGCCCGCGTTGCCGATGGTGTCGTCGATGATGGCCTCCATCGACGCGTTGACGGAGGCGGTATCGAGGATGGAGCCGAGCACGCCGCCCGTGGCCTTCACCACCGCCGCGTGGCGCAACTGCGACACTCCGTCCACCGGCTGCGGGTTGAACTCGCGGGAGCCCTCGGACAGGGAGCAGGGCCCTCCCGGGGTGCAGCCGCAAGCCATGCCGTCCGGGCACACGATGCCGTGCACGGCGATCCGCTTGCCCGTCTTGTTGATAGGCGCCACCCCCGAGCCGTCTCCGAAGAACCTCACGAAGTTGGTGACGCTCTCGCAGCTGTTCCCCGCCTTATCCTGGCTTCCCCCCGTCCCGCAGTTGATGACCGTCGTGGTGTCGCCCGACGTCTGATCGTCCGCGTCTCCGAGCAGCACGACCACGAGCGTGGCGTCCCCCCGCGCCTGGGTGTCGGACTCCGCGGCCCCCGGCGCGGTGCCCGGCGTCATGTTGTCGATGGCCTTGCGGGCCGCGCCGAGCACTCCCTCGGTACCGCTGCCGCCGATGCCCACCCAGCAGCCACCGTTGACGCCCTGGGAGGCATCCCCGGGGCAGGCCGCGGACTCGGACGGGTCGAGCTGGGTGCACGTCCCTGCCGTGCACGTGCTGTTCTGCGTGAGCCAGGACTTCACCTTGCTCACGTTGCGGGTGAAGCGCCGCAGCTTGCCCGTGTTGCCCGTGCTGGCCAGGTGGTAGGACGAGGTGACCATCGCCATGCGCCAGTCCGTCGACGAGGCATTGAGCGACTCCGCGACGGAACGGGCGGTGGCGGCCAGCGCCGCCTGCGAGTTCATCATCGAGCCGCTGTCGTCCACGACGAAGAGGAAGTCCACCTTCGCCTGCGGGAGTTGGAAGCGCTCGCACTGCACCGCCGTGGGCTCGCCGAACTGCGCGAGCGCGGAGCCATCCGAGAGGTTCCTCACGGAGAAGGCCGCCGGAGTGCCGCGGTTGCCGCCCGTCACGCCCACCAGGGGCGCCACGGCGATGACCACCACGACGCTCTGATTCGAGCGGTGCACGAAGAGCGTCTGGAGCCGGAAGTCGCCCGTGACTCCCGCCGCCGCGCTGCTGAGCCGGCCCGTGCTGCCCGGCACCAGCGCGTCCACCAGCGCGTCCGTGCGGCGCTTGAGGTCCGTGGACGAGCCGGCCTGGTCATAGAAGGCCTGCACGGCCTCGAAGCCCTCCCACGTCTTGAACACCTGGGCGGTGCGGTTGCGCAGGGCGCCCGTGGAACCGATCGCGGGCCGCAGCGCCTCCTCGTCTCCGAGCGGATCCGTGGCATCCAGCGGCGCGGGCCGGCGGAAGGCGAGGAACGCCGTCTTCGTGGTGCTGTCGTAGCCGACCAGGCCCTTCACCTCGGTGCCCGACTTGAGCTGCGTGACTTCCGTGAATGAGGGCGGCAGCGCCAGCTCGAGGTCCGCCCCACTCTCGGACTGGAAGGTCACCGGGCGCAGCTTGTCGTCGGTGCAGACCTGTCCGGCCGGCCCCGTCGCATCAGGCATCCGGGGGTCCAGCTCACCGGGGTCCACCCTGCCGTTCTGGTTGGCGTCCTCGGCACCGTCCCGCACCCCGTCATTATCGGTGTCCGCCTGGAAGCTCATCCGTGCGCGTGCTGGGATCCATGTCCGGAAGGAAGTGGGGGCAGGCCTCCGGGTCCAGGTTCGTGGTCATGCCCCGCTCCATGCCGTCCGAGAGGCCATCACCGTCGGTGTCCGCCCGGAGCGGATCGGTCTCGCTGCTCCCCCGGCTTCCGTTGGTGTTCCGATCCTCGCCCTCTCCGCTCTCGGGGGAGAAACCATCGACCAGCCCGTCGCAGTCCGTGTCCTTGCGCAGCGGGTGGGTCTCGTTGCCATCCACACCGCCATTCTTGTTCGCGTCCTCCACGCCATCCCACAAGCCATCACCATCCGTGTCCCGTTTGACCGGGCTCGTCTTCAGCTCCGCGCTCGCGTCGTGCGGCAGCGAGCAGAGGGTGCCCGTCACCGGCTCGTCCACGCCCAGCTCGAGCCCGTCCTGGAGCTCGTCTCCATCCGTATCCGCCAGGCCCGGATCCGTCCGCAGCCCGTCCTCGTAGACGGCCGTGAACTCGACCGCGTCGCTCAGGCCATCACAGTCGGTGTCCTTGGTCGCGTTGTTCGGATCGTTCGGATCCGGCTCCGTGCCCGCGTCCGGCTCCGTGCCCGCGTCCGGCTCCGTGCCCGCGTCCGACTCCGTGCCCGCGTCTGGCTCAACTCCGCCATCCGGCTCCACCGTGCCCGCGTCACCCGTGCCCGCGTCACCATTGCCGGTCCCCGCGTCTCCCGTGCCCGCGTCTCCCGTGTTGCCGGGCCGGATGCACCGGAACTCCCGGCAGACGTAGTCCTCGACGCAGTCCACCGTCCGCAGGCACTCGGGGCGACATACGCCCTGCAGGCACAGGTTCGGCTCGGCACATTCCGAGTTGTAGACGCAGCTCTGCACTCCCGCGTCGTTCCCACCGCCCGTGTCCTCTCGGACGCAGCGCTGGTCGGTGCACGCGTAGCCCTCCTCGCAGTCCACGTCCTTGATGCACTCGGGGACGCACGTGCCGAGCTTGCAGACGTTCCCGTCCTCGCAATCCGAGTTGTAGAGACACTCCGGCCTCGGCTGCGGGCAACCCACCACCGTTGTCAGCAGGGCCACGAGCAGTGCGAGCAGCGTTCCCCGGGAAGCGTGCGAGACACGAACGGAAGACACGGAATGAAGACCTCAGCCAGCACCGGCATCCCTGAGGTCCCTCCTCGGCCGCGGGCTGGCGGGCTCAGCCTGAAGCAACCGCGTCCCGGATTCCAGCCCGGAGCTGTCGACGGACTGGCCGCTCGCTCACCCGCGCTGGAACACCAGGAAGTATTGGTCCGGGAGGAAATCGTGCGTCTGCGTCAGCCGGTAGCCCGCCGCTTCCAGTTCCCCTCGCACCTGCTCGGGCGACAGCTTGTGCTCCCGGGGCGGCCCCTTCGGCGACTCCACCCGGAAGTCGATGATCACCACCCGCCCCCCGGGCCTCAGCTTCTCCCCGAGCCGCCTCATGTAGGCCACCCGGTCTCCAATGTGGTGGTACGTGTCCACGATGAGCCCCACGTCCACCGGCTCCGGCAGCTTCGCGTCCCCCGGCTCGCCCAGCACCGCTTCCAGGTTGCTCAGGCCCTCGCGCTTCGCTCGCTCGCCCAGGTAGCGCGCCATGTCCGGCTCGATGTCCACCCCGTACACCCGCCCCTGTGGCACCGCCCTCGCCAGCCTCGCCGCGAAGTAGCCCGTCCCCGCTCCGATGTCCGCCACCTTCGCGTCCGGCGCCAGGGTCAGCGCCTTGACGACCTCGTCCGGCTTCTGCCACGCGTCCCGCTCCGGATCCTCGAAGCGCTTCGCCCACTCCTCCGCGTTCTCGAAACGGTGCGGCATCGCCCCGTGGTGCTCTCCGTGGGCGTGTTTCGTGTGGGCCGGTGCTTCGTTCGCTTCCGGGGATGGCCGGTGCGCGCACGATGCGGCCGACAACAGCACCGCGGCGAAGAGGGTGCGCACGGCTCGGTGGGTGGGGATGTCTCTCGGGGTCATCTCGCTGCCTCCGTTTTCAGGGGCGCCGAGCGTATGTCCCACGGTGCGCCTGTCCACGGTCGTGAACGTGGAATGCTCGATACCCTCACCCCGTCCCTCTCCCGAAGGGAGAGGGGTGATTGGGGGTGAGGGGTGATTGGGGGTGAGGGGTGATTGGGGTGAGGGGGATTGGGTGATTACGGCTCGGGGAAGATGAGCAGGCCCCTCGAGGTGTCGATGACGTACACGTACCCGTCTCCCGGCACCCTCATGCCGATCGCTCCCTCATAGAAGCCCTGTCCCCGGCCCGGATCCATCTCGCGGAAGGTGTTGTAGTACGCCACTTCCTTCGGGCTCTCCGGCACCGAGACGTCCAGCACCCTCACCCCGTGATGGTAGTACGCGATGTAGAGCCGCTCGCCCTTCAGCACCATGTTGTGGATGGACGCGTTCGCCTCCAGCTTGTACTCGCCCAGCCGCTTCGGCTGCGCCGGGTCCGTCACGTCCAGCACCCGCAGGTGCGCTCCCCAGCTCTCCCCTCCCTCGAAGGCGATGCGCCGGTCTCCGAACTTCCCCACCGCGTTCGCGTGGCTCGTCGCGTACGGGTACGTGTACGTGCCCACCTTCTTCGGGCTCTCCGGATTGCTCACGTCCACCATCAGGTACCCGCTCGACCAGTGGTTGATGTACAGCACCCCCTCGAACGCCAGCGCGTCATGCGGGAAGCCCACCCTGGCATCCGTCGCCGCTCCCGGCTCCGCGTACTCGCCCAGCAGCCTCGGCTCCAGCGGCTGCTGGATGTCGAAGATGAGCGTCCGCGGCGAGGGGCTCGGTGACATCGCGTACAGCCGCTCTCCCTCCACGAACACCGTGTGCACGTCGATCTGCCCACGTCCCGAGGGCACGCTCTTGAGGAGCTGCGGGCTCGCCGGGCTGGTGATGTCGAACACCATCACCCCCGAGTTCGCGCTCGCCACGTAGAGCGCGTTCCCCTTCGCCCACACCCCGTTCCAATAGTTGTCGTTGGGCAGGCTCGTCCGCGCCTTCAACACCGGGGCCGCCGGGTTGCTCACGTCGAACACCGTGAGGCCTCCGGCCTCGACTCCGTCGGGAGTGGACACCACGTACGCGTGGCCCTGGGTGACGTAGATGTCCACCGGAAAGCCCTGCTCCACGAACGACTCGGAGAGGAGCGCCAGCCCCGAGGCCTCCGCCTCCCCCGCGCGCCGCGTCCAGCGCTCCGCCAGGAACGTGCCCGCACCATTGGCCCTGCCGTTGCGGCAGCTCACGTAACAGCCATACAGCCGGTTGCCCTCGGCGCGGCACCCCACCACCGAGTTGCGCAGGGTGACCGTCGACGACTGCCTGCGCGTGCTCGACAGGAAGAAGGTGCTCGCGTCCACCTTCCGCTCCGTCGGCGCCGCTCCCCGGTACGAGTCCAGGCTCCCGTCCGCCGACACCCGGAAGGAGCCCACGCCGATGGAGGGCGTCGCCGTCCCATCGTTCCGGTACACCATCGTGTAGATGCCATCCGCCGGCACGCTGGCCAGTGAGCCCGCATCACACCCGGTGAGGTTGAAGCTCTCCCGGTCTCCGCAGGCCATCGCCGTGGTGGTGAGCAACTCACACGCCGCGTAGCGGCCCGTATCCTCCCAGTCACCCAGCGAGTCGTTGGTGACCGGCGGCGGCTCCGGCTCCTCGCGCTCGTTGGTGCAAGCGGACAACGGCAGGACTCCAGCAACCAGGATCGCACAGGCGCGACGCGTCCATCTCATGTCAGCGTTCCCCTTTTCGTGGCTCGGAGCGTTCACGATATCCCGCCCCTGGCGGGCCATGCCCCGCACTCGCGCACGCCCGGTGAACGAGCGGGCCGCCGGACACATATCGATCCCCTTCCCCCATGCCTCGATATACCGTTCCGCGCCGGACGTTTATCGTGCGGGTTCCGCCCACGGAGGGCTTCCCATGAAACTCCTGTCTTCGCTCCGCCACGCACTGCCGCTGGCCTCGCTCGCGCTGCTCCCCACTCCCGCGCTCGCGCACCTGGGTTATCCCGACACCACCAGTGTCACCGTGCGCCGCGGCCACCCCGAGGACATGTTCGTCGGCGCCACCTTCGGCGCGGTCATCTCCCGCGACAGTGGGAAGACCTGGAGTTGGATCTGCCCCGAGGCCATGAGCTACGGCGGCTGGCGTCCGGAGACCTTCCTCTGGCAGCCCGATGGCACCCTGCTCGCGGCCACCGGCGCCGCGCTCATCCGCTCGCACGACAGCGGCTGCACCTGGACGGTGCACGACTACTTCAAGTCCCAGGGGCTGTGGCCCATGGGGCTCGCCTCTCCTTCGTCCAATCCCTCGCGGTTGTGGGTGACGACGGGACGCAGCGCCTCGCCCAACGGCGTCTTCCGCAGCGATGACGGCGGCGAGACGTTCACCCCCAGTCTGCGCAGCGACACCGCCGTCTTCACCGCCGTGAAGGTGGCGCCCTCGGATCCGCGGCGCCTCTACGTCTCCGGCGGCACCGCCACCGGCCAGCGCATCTACCGCAGCGATGACGAGGGCGAGCACTGGGAAGAGATTCCCCACCCCTTCCCCGAGTATTCGGAGGGCTCGCGCCCGTACGACCTCTTCGTCCTGCGGGTGGCCGATACCGATCCGGACCGGCTCTGGGCGCGCGTCTCCTGGCAGGGCTGGACGTACATCCTGGAGAGCACGGACGGAGGCCGCACCTTCCGCTCCGTGCTGCACCCCGAGGGCCAGGACCGCGACGCCATCGACGAATACCTCATGGGCATGGAGGTCTCCCCCGACGGCAACACCCTCTGGGCCGCCACGCCCACGCGCCTCTTCCGAGTCCGCGCCGGGGAGAGCCGGGCCACCCTCCTGCCCCTGCCCGACGGCAATGCCTGTGCGCAGCGCGAGGGCGACGTCCTCTACGTCTGCGGCGCCTCCCGCGTGCACGACTGGGCCCTGGCCACCACCGCCGACGAGGGCCAGACGTACACGCCCATCCTCAACCTGCCCGATACCCGCCCTCCCGTGTGCCCCGCGGGAACGCCGACGCACGACGTGTGCCGTCCGCGCTGGCCCCAGTTCGCGCCCACCATCGAGGCCGACCCCACCCTGCCGGATGAGACGGGAGATGGCGGCACGGTGGACGGAGGTACCGACGCGGGCACCTCGGATGGCGGCCCCACCCAGCCGGAGCCCCCGGCTCCCCCCAAGAAGGGGTGCTCGTCCGCCGGCGGCCTGCTGCCCGCGGCCGCGTTCCTCCTGCTCTCGACCCTCCGCCGCTCGCGGCGGCGCAACCCCCCGGAGAACTGAGCCCATGAACGTCAGACACCTGAGCACCGCCTGCGTGGCCGCCCTCGCCCTGGCCACGTCCGCCTGTGACCCGGACACCACCACGGATTGCGGAGAGCCCCTCTACGCCGGCAGGTCCACCGACGAGGCCTGGCGCGCCCTGGTGGACGTGAAGCAGCGGCCCATCGACTCCTCCCGCGCCGTCACCCTCCTCTCCCCCACCCAGGGCGAGGCGTACCCGGCCAGCGCCACCCCGCCCACCTGGGAGTGGACCTCGCCCCTGCGCGCCTCGCTGCAGCGGCCCGGCCAGGGCATGCTCGCGCTGGAGGCGGCGCCCCGTCCCTCCCGCTCCTTCACCGCCTGGCTGGGAGATCTGCTCCTCCCCACCGCCCACGCGCACCTGCCTCCGTACACGGGCGACCTCTACTGGCTGGAGATCTCCGCTGGCGGCGCGTGCCCCGTGGCCCAGGTGCTCACCTCGGAGCTGTCCTGGCAGATGGACCCCACCACGTGGGCCGAGCTGGGCAAGCACGCGGGCAAGGACCTCACCGTGCAGGTGATGAGCGCCTACCTCGTGCAGAACCGCGTCACCGAGGGCCCCTTCCGCCTCGCCGAGCCGCGCACCTTCCGCCGGAGCGCGCAGTGAGAGGGCACCTGCTCGCGCTGCTCGCCCCGCTCGCGCTCGGGGCGTGCACCGGCACGGAGGAGCTCGACTACGCGCACGACACGGCCTGGCCCTCGGGGCCGGAGCTGCCCGCGTTGGGCGGTGGGCGCATCGTCGTCACCAACAGCCTCGACGACACCGTGAGCCTGCTGGACCTGGACTCGATGCTCTCGCCGGACTGGGGCGAGCTGGCACGCGTGCCGGTGGGCCTCAACCCCGTGGAGCTGGAGGGTCCACACCACGCCGCCTTCTCCCCGCGCGGGGACTACTACTACGTGGGCCTCTCCTACTACGTGCCCGGCGGCGGCTCGGGTCCGCACGGCAACCATGGCACCGGCACCGCGGATGGCTACGCCCTGAAGCTGGATGCGAAGACCAACCGGCTGGTGGGCTCGGTGCGCGTGGACCGCAACCCCGGAGACCTCATCCTCAGCGCGGACGGCCGCACGCTGTACCAGACGCACTTCGACCTGATGAAGATCGAGGATGCGGCGAAGAGCGGCATCACCGATGAGCGCAAGATGGACGCGCGCCTGGCCATCCTCGACGCGGACACGATGACGCGCAAGGCGATGGTGTCCCTCTGCCCGGCGCCGCACGCGGTGCGCCTGTCCCCGGACGAGACGCGGGCCTATGCCGCGTGCTTCTCGGACGAGGTGGCCGTGGTGCAGCTCGACACGCCGGAGCGCACCGTCACCCGTGTGAAGATGCCCAACCCGGGCACCGCCCTGGTGCCGAAGCACGAGCCGTATGCGCTCACCCTCTCGCCCACGGATGGCGCCCTGTGGGTGAGCTCGCGCGGGAGCCGCACGGTGCACTACCTGGACCCCGAGTCACTCACGGTGCGGCCCGAGCGCTCCATCTACACCCTGCGCGGCGCGGCCATGTTCGGCGTCGTCACCCCGGACGGCAAGACGCTCTACCTGCCCTACCAGGCGGTGGACGCCGTGGCCGTCATCGACACGGCCACGTCCGCGATAAAGGGGGAGATCCACCTGTCGGAAGCGGGCTGTCTCAACGTGCACCAGGTGGAGCTGACACCGGATGGCCGGCACGCGCTGGCGGTGTGCGAGGGCGACCACCAGGGCCCGGGCACGCTGCACGTGTTGGATCTCCAGGCCGGGGCGGTGGGCGAGGTGGTGAAGACGGTGAAGGTGGGCATCTACCCGGACTCGGTGGGCATCCTGCGGAGCACGCCATGAAGTGGTTGGGATTGGGAGCAGTGCTGCTGGCGGCCGGCTGTGGCCCCACGCCCGCGGCGGAGTACGGTGAGAAGCTGTTCCGCGACCCGGCGCTGTCGGAGAGCCAGTACAACAGCTTCTCGTGCGCCACGTGCCACGCCACCACGGCCACGCCGCCCGCGGACAAGGTGTACGTGGGCCTCTCGCTGCACAACGTGGCCGCCCGTCCCCACTGGTGGGGCGGCTACGAGACGCGCCTGCTGGACGCGGTGAACTTCTGCTACACGGCCTTCATGCGCGGCGTCACCCCGCTCGCGCCCGAGGACCCCAAGAGCCGCGCCCTCTACGAGTACCTGGTGAGCCTCAGCCCGGACGCCCAGGCACCGGCGCAGCCCTTCACCCTCGTCAAGGACATCACCGACGTGCCGCGCGGCGGCGCCGAGCGCGGCGCGGCCGTGTACAAGGCCGCCTGTCAGGACTGCCACGGCGAGCCGCACACCGGAAAGGGCCGCAACACGGAGCTCGCCTCCATCCTCCCCGAGGTGTCCCAGGACTACGGCGAGCTCTTCCCCGGGGTGCCCGCCGGGCTCGTCTTCATCGAGAAGGTGCGCCACGGCCGTTTCTTCGGCGTGGGTGGAAATATGCCACCCTACAGCCAGGAAGCCTTGTCCGACCAGGACCTGGGAGCGCTGCTCACCTATCTCGGACTCTAGGGACAGGCCCCCGCGAACCGTCGTAGAGTGGGTGTCATTCGCGGGGGTCGTACACATGAGCAGCACACCGACGGCACAGTCGTCGCAGGGGTCCACGGTGCAACGAGAGCTGGAGCAGCGCCTGGGCGCGGTGGGGCCCAAGGACACCACACGGGGATTCCTCTTCGGCTCCGCGCTGGACCTGGTGCGAACGGAGGTGGGCCCGGACGCGTTCAAGCGCTGCGTGGACGCGGCCGGCGGCGGCAACTTCACCGCCTTCTTCTCCTACCCCGTCAGCACCTTCCTCAAGCTGACGTACGCCTCCGCGCAGGAGCTGAGCACCAAGCACGGCAGCTTCGACGCGGCCATGCAGCACCTGGGCTTCCGCGTCGCGCCGCGCTTCCTCGAGTCCACCACGGGCAAGATGTTGTTGTCGCTGGTGGGCAAGGAGCCCAAGCGGCTCATCGACAGCATGCCCTCGGCCTACAAGACGGCGTGGGACCACGGCTCCTGCGCGCTCACGTGGAGCGGCCCCAAGAGCGGGCGCATCGACTACGTCAACGCCGTCCCCGCTCCCTACTTCGCCGGCTCGGTGCTGCAGATCCTCAACGCCGCCCAGCTCAAGGGCATCCGGGCCACTCCCAAGCAGACGAGCCTCACCGAGTTCTCGGTGGACTTCTCCTGGGAGTAGGCCCGAGGGCCGCTCGCGCCCGGGGCCAACCTCAGGCCACGCGCGCCCGCGGGAGGGCGGCCTCGCTCGCGCCCTCCTGGTAGCGGCCCGTCTGGATGGACCAGTCCACGTTGGCGCGCACCCAGCGGCGGATGCCCGTGACGTAGCGCGCCACGTGCGCGTCGTGCTCGCCGAACGAGGGCAGGCTCTTCTCCTGCTCGAGGAAGCGCCGCATGGCCGTGTCGTGCATCTCCACCGCCACGGCAATGGCCTCCTGCAGCCCCAGTCCCCGCTCCTTCTGGATGGAGAACACCAGGTTGGGGTGGAACTCGTCCTGGAGATCCTGCGCCAGCGAGAACAAGTCGTTGGCCCAGGCAATCACGTCCGTGGCCGACTCCACGAGCTGCTGGAGGGCCGGGTGCTCCAGGACCTCGGCGGGCAGCAGGAAGCCCTCGATGGCCTCCACCTGGGTGAAGCCCATGTACGTGCCCACCGACAGGCGGCGCAACTGGATGTACGTGTCCACGTCCAGGCAGACGCGGTTGCCGCGCACCTCCGCCTCCCAGATGGTGCCCTCGAAGTAGCACTGGCAGGCGTGGATGAAGCGCTCCATCCACTCCTCCGGCATCCTCGCGGCGATGCGCTCGCGGATGCTCGCCAGCAGCCAGAGCAGCGGCGGCGCGTCGTGGTAGGGAATGGCGCCCTTGAGCACCGCCAGCGCCATCTCGCTCTGCTGGCGCACCCACTCGGCGGGCACCTCGCCCACGTCCACCTGGTCATCCCACGAGAAGTTCCAGATGAGGAAGTCGAGCGCCGCGCGCAGGTTCTCCTGCGGCACGTCCGGGTGGCAGCGGCCCAGCAGGAAGGGGAAGTGGCTGCGCTGCAGCTTGCGGAAGACCGAGTGCCTCGCATGCACGCCCAGGTACTTCGCCCAGCGATCCAACGCCTCGCCCTCGATCTGCCTCATGTGAGGGTGCAACTCCGGTGCGATCGGGCAGAACAGCTTCGGCAGGTGAAAGTTGCTCATGATGGTCTCGCTCTCCCCCCAACGGCTGGCGACGCCGCTGCGATGACGGGTTGTGCAAGGCATGGGCCCACGTGAAGAGTCGCTCTCGCGCACACGACCCGACTCCGCCCCGATGCGCGTCCTACGAGACGGCGAAGCGTAGAATTCCAGCGAGGCCTTTTCTCCCTTTCCGTCTTCTCGGGTTTTACCTGGAGGTCCATCCGACCCTCCAGGTCATCCGGCACCCGCCCCCCACGGGAAGCCGCCGCAAGAACGTGCGCGGGTGCGCGCAAAAGCCTCGCCCTCGTCGTGCGGTGCACGGCTCTGCCAGGAAGACAGGCGCGGAGAAACCCTCACGTCCGGGGTCTCGACAGGTCCCTCCGGACCCGCCGCTCGCCCGCTCACCCTGTCCCGCGAGCCATTCCGTCCGCAGGGGACACGCCCTACCTTTGGGGCAGCCGAGGTACGCCAGCAGGAGACATCTATGGGCAGAACCTACAGTTTCGAACCCTTCAAGTCGCAGCAGCCGGCCCAGACCTACCAGGGCTCGGGCCCCCGGCTCGGCAATGACGAGCACGAGCTCGCCCTGAGCCAGGACAAGGCGGAGCACGCCACGCTGCCCAAGGCGGCCGCCACCTACGGGCAGGCCCATGCCGAGACCGTGAAGCGCTACCGCTCGAAGGCGCAGGCGAGAAAGCGCGCGGGGGCGGCGAAGACGGCCACGGCCAGACCGGCGGCGAAGAAGGCCACGGCCCAGGCGAAGCCCGCGGCCAAGAAGACACCCGCTCGCAAGCAGACGGCCGCGGCGGCGAAGAAGGCCACCACCACCCGCAGGCCGATGGTGGAGAAGACCCCCACCCTGAAGAGCGCGGACGAGCCCGTGTCGCTGCGCAACGTCGGGCGCAAGGTGCTGACGCGGGCCGCGGCCGCGGCGAAGAAGACCATGGCGCGCGCCGTGAAGACCGCCGCCAAGCGCGTGCCGAAGAAGAAGCGCTGAGGGACGCGGCTCTCCGCCCCTCTTCACCGGCCCCGGGCGATAAGCTCGGGGCCGCCATGCGCTACTTCGGAGTGGAAGAAGCCAACCGCCTCATCCCGCTGCTCACCCGCACCTTCACCGTGGTGCGGCCGTGGGTGGAGCGGGTGCACGCGCTCGTCCGCGAGCTGGAAGACCTCCAGGACGCCGGGGCGAGCCCGGAGCGCACCGCGCCCCCGCGGGAGGAGCGCGATGCGCTCATCGAGCGCATCCACGCCGAGCTGGAGCAGTTCCAGGACCTGGGCGTGGAGCTCAAGGCCGCGGACGGCCTGGTGGACTTCCGCGCGCTCAAGGCCGGACGTCCGGTGTACCTCTGCTGGCGCTTTGGCGAGCCGGAGGTGTCGCACTGGCACGAGCTGGAGGGCGGCTTCGCCGGGCGGCAGCCCATCGTCCAGGCCCGCGACTTCACCCCGTCCTACCTGAGCTGATCCGCACCCGAGGGGCCTGGCATTCCAGGCCTCGCTTCCCTGCCTGCCCCGGACCGTGGTTCCTGTCCCGGAGGTGACTCCCTACCTTGCGGACCAGTGCCGGAAACCACTGGCGGGTAAGGAGAGAGGGATGCGCACGTACAGCTTCGATCATTTCAAGGCGGACAAGCCGGAACCCAGCACGACCAATCCGGGCGGAGCCGAGCAGACGCCTCCCGCGGAGCAGGCCAAGCCCCGCTCCGACGACGGGCAGGTGCACTACGGACGCCAGCACGCGCAGACGGCGGAGCTGTACCGCAAGCACCGCGAGGAGCGCGAGCGCGCGGAGCAGATGCGCGTCTCCGAGGCGCGGGCGGAGCCCACGGCCGCCGCGCCCGAGGTGAGGGAGCGGCAAGCCGCCGGGCGCGAGGAGCCGCTCGCCCAGGAGCAGGCGCCGGAGGAGGCCGGGCCCGCAGGCATCAAGGGGCTGGCCCAGCAGGCGGTCTCCCGCGTGCTGGCGGCGGCGAAGGAGGCCGCCCAGGGCCACCCGCTCACCGGAGCGAGGAAGCTGGCCGGTGACGCGGTCTCCGGCGCGCGGCGGGTCGCCCGGGAGGTGTCCGCCCGGACAGGCAAGAAGCGCTGAGCCCGGAGCCTCACCCTCGACCCACGCGCCGCCCATCCCCACCTTGAGTGGAAGGTACTGTCCGGAGGAATCGCATGTTCCGACCCTTGACCGTGTTGGTGACTGGTGCCACCGGAAAGCAAGGCGGCGCGTTGGCTCGCCTGCTCCTCAAGCGCGGCCACCGCGTGCTCGCCTTCGTCCGCTCCCCGGACTCACCCGCGGCCCGGGAGCTGGCGGAGCGCCACGCGGAGCTCGTCACCGGGGACTTCGATGACCCGGAGAGCCTCGAGCGCGCCATGCGGGGCGTGGACTCGGTGTTCGCCATGGCCACGCCCTTCCAGGGCGGAGGCCTCGAGGGCGAGGTGCGCTACGGCCGCCACCTCATCGACGCGGCGAAGATCGCCCGCGTGCGCCACTTCGTCTACTCCTCGGTGGCGGGGGCGGACCAGAACACCGGCATCCCCCATTTCGAGACGAAGCTCGTGGTGGAGGAGCACCTGCGCCGCAGCGGCCTGCCCTACACCATCGTGGCTCCCGTCTTCTTCATGGAGAACTTCCTCGGCGAGTCCTACGTCCAGGGGCTGCGCCAGGGGGTGCTGTCGCTGCCGCTGGCCCCCCACCAGGGCCTGCAGCTCGTGCCCATGGCGGACCTCGCCGCCTTCTGCACCCGCATCATGGAGTGGCCCGAGGAGCTCTACGGCAAGCGCTTCGAGGTCGCCTCGGACGAGGTGACGGGGGAGCAGGCCGCCGCCCTCCTCTCCTACGTGAGCGGCCACAAGCTGCACTACGAGGAGACGCCGCTGGAGGCCGTGCGCTCGGCCAACGAGGACCTGGGGCACATGTTCGAATGGCTGCAGCGGGTGGGCTACCACGCCAACATCGCCCTGCTGCGCCGGGACTTCCCCGAGGTGGGCTGGCACACCTTCGAGGACTGGGCGCGCGTGCAGGACTGGGACGCGATGCTGGGCACCGCCTGGCGCGGCTCCACCGCCGCGGGGCCCTAAGCCTCCACACCAGGCGGCCACCGCCGCGCCTCGCGCATGTCCCCGGGTCCACTCCTAATGTTGAGGGAGGAGAACCCCCATGCGGACGCGCACTGCCTGGCTCGCGCTCGCGGCGCTGTTGCTCGCCGCGGGTTGCGTTTCCACCACCACCCTGCAGCCCCTGCCGAGCACCCCCACCACCCAGGCCGGCGCGGCCATCGCCGAAGCCGAAGGCGTGCGCCTGGTCGCCGATGGCGACGCGTGGAAGGGCGTCCCCTCGGACCTCGAGCGCATCGTCACCCCGGTGCGGGTGCGCCTCGAGAACCGGAGCGGCCGGCCCCTGCGCATCGAGTACGAGTCCTTCACGCTCAAGGGCAACTCCCACTTCGAGTACGCCGCCCTCTCCCCCTTCCAGCTCGGCGACGAAGGCACCGCCGCCGTGGGCGGCTCGGGCCAGGAGGGCGATGTCGCCCTGTCGGTGGGCGTGGGCGTGCGCTCCCACTGGGGCTGGGGTCCGGGCGCGTTCGCCTGGGGCCCTTCGTGGGGACGGGGCTGGTACGGCCCGGGCTTCTATGATCCCTGGTACGGGCCGGGCTTCTATGATCCGTTCTGGGGGCCCTACTCGTCCTGGTACCGCCCGGCGCCGGAGCCGCTGCCCACCCGGGACATGCTGCGCAACGCCCTGCCCGAGGGCACGCTGGACACGGGCGGCACCGTCACCGGCTTCCTCTATTTCCAGAACGTGAGCGAGCGCGAGGGCACCGTCACCCTCCAGGCGCGGTTGGTGGACGCGCGCACCGGCGAGCAGTTCGCCACCCTCTCCATCCCCTTCGGCGTGCGCTCCTAGTGGAGCAGCGTGGGGCGCTCCGTCAGGGGCATCGGCGGGTGGGGCAGCAGCGAGTCCTCGCCGATGAGCCCCACCTTGCGGCGGATGGCCTCCCCCTTCAGCGGCAGGCCGAAGAGCGGACCGAAGAGACACACATCGAAGGCACCCGCGAGCAGGGGAACGAGCCCCCCCAGCGCCATCAGCTTACCCTTGACGGAGCCCGTGGACAGGCCGCCCACCACCAGGGACGCGCCGGCCAGCATGCGCGTCCAACGTCCGGTCCTCGAAGCCATGAAGCCCACCATCATTATTCACCTCCAGACCCGGGGAAGATGGGCATGGGAGGGCAGACGACACAGCGCCCCGGGCCGCTCGCCGCCTCCGTGCACCGGCCAACCTTCCGCGCGAGCCCGGTTGCCCGCCCGGTGACGGGCAGACGCTACGACCCTAGCTTGAGTGTCCGGGGCCGCCGCCCGGCGGTCCCTCCAGAGCGAGGAGGAGCGGGCACATGGTGGAGCGTTCGGAGCTGCACGAGGGCATGGTGGTCTGGACTCACCGGGGCGAGAAACTCGGACATGTCGTCGAGGTCACGGACGAAGGCCTCATCGTCGAGAAGGGCCTGCTCGTCTGGCGCAAGGACTACGCCGTGCCGCTCGATGACGTGCGGGAGGTCATCGCGGACGAGGTGTACCTGAACCACGGCCCCGACAGCCTCCTGTCCGGACCCCGGGAGATCTCCCGCCCGGCGCGCCGCACCACGCACTGAGGTCCGGCTCCGGGCGCGCGGCTCAGGCGCCGAAGTCCACGCGCTGTACCGAGTCGTCATGGCGCGCGCCCTGGTAGATGTGCCAGGCCGCGACCAGGTCCTGGAAGGGCAGGCCCACCGCGCCGAAGAGGGTGACCTGTCCGGCATCGGTGCGCCCCGGCTTCTTGCCGGCCAGCACCTCGCCCAGCTCCGCGTGGATGATGTCCTCGCCGAGGCCCACGCCGGCGGGGGCGCCCATGGCGGCGTTCAACGCCCGGTTGTCACAGAAGAAGGTGGACTGGCGCAGCAGCCCGGCGGAGAAGCTCGGCCTTGCCCGGCTCGTCCGCGCCCAGGGCGGTGACGTGCGAGCCGCCGCGCAGCATGCCCGGGAAGAGGAAGGGCTCGCGCGAGGGCGTGGCGGTGATGACGATGTCCGCGTCCTCCACCGCCTCCTCCACCGACATGGCCGGGCGCATCGGCAGGTTGAGCGCGTGGTACATGCGGGCGGAGAACTCCACGGCCCGCGCCACGTCCACGTCGAAGACACGCACGTGGTTGAGGCTGCGCACCAGCCGCAGGCTCTTGAGCTGCATGGAGGCCTGGGCGCCCGCGCCGATGAGGGCCACCCGGGCGGCGTCCTCCCGCGCGAGCACATCCGCGGCCAGCGCCCCCACCACCCCGGTGCGCAGCGCCGTGAGGTGCCCCGAGTCCATCACCGCCAGCAGCGCCCCCGTCTCCAGGTCATGCAACTGGACCACTCCCTGGATGGCGGGGGTACGGCCGGGGAACTTCGCGTGCACCTTCACGGTGTAGGCGGGAATACCGGCCAGGGTGCCGGGAAACACCACCAGGGCACTGCCCTGGCCGTGCAGGGTGGCCCGGGCGCGCTGGGGCTCGGCCGGCCGTGTTTCCGCGTCCGCGCGGAAGGCCTCGCGCATCTCCGAGAGGAGGGTGAGGGCCTCCATGTGGCGGACGACATCACTGCGGTTGAGGAGGAGCGTGCTCATCTTGCCTCCAACCTAACCCTTCCCCTCCCCCGGGTGGGGCTTCGTCTGAGGGGAGCGGCGCCTGCCCTCCGAGGAGGGGCAGCCGGGGCGCGCAGGGCCGGCAGGCCTCGCCGCCGGGTGAGGGGAACGCCCTACGACTCCCGGGCTCCTCCTCCTGGTTCGCTGGTACGAGGCCGTGACATTCCACCATGAGCAGTCTCAAGGCGGTCCGCGGGGGGTCGCCTTGGGGGAGCGCGCATGAGGGATCAGGAGCCACCTCAACCGCCCGGGCCCGAGCCCGGTGGACAGTACCGGCTGGCGGACTTCCTGCGCCGGCACCGCGAGGACATCCTCTCGGACTGGGAGCGCGCCATGAGGGCCCGCCACCCGGCGCAGGGGCCGGACACCTTCGCGCTGCGCAACCAGATGCCCGAGTTCCTCGACCGGCTGGCGGACGCGGCGGAGCACGCGCAGGGGGAAGGGTCGCCCGTGCTCCCCCAGGGCATCGCCGGCGAGCACGGCCTGCAGCGGTTGGAAGCTCGGTTTCGAGCCGGGGGAGATCGCCCTGGAGTACGGGCTGCTGCGCCACTGCATCCTGCGGCTCATGGAGCGCTCGGGCCACTGGCCGGACTTCACCGAGCTGGAGCTGCTCGACGAGGGCATCGACCAGGGCATCATCAGCGCCATCACCACGTACGCGCACGTGCGCGAGCGGATGCTCCGGGCGCTGGAGCGGGTATCGCGGGTGGCGCTCGAGAGCGAGGACCTGGACACCTTCCTGCCGCGGCTGCTCAAGGTGCTGATGGAGACGGCGGTGGCGGTGGACGGGGCGTCCATCCTCCTGCGCGAGGGGGACCGGCTGCGGCTGCGCGCGGCGGCGGGGCTCGGGGCGCAACGGGCGCTGGCGGAGGGCTTCAGCATGCCGCTGGAGCAGGGCCTCACGGGCCAGGTGGCCACCGGGCGGCAGCCGCGCTCGGTGCGCTCGGTCGCCACCCACCCGCTGCTGAGCTACGAGCCCATCCGCGCGCTGGGCCTGCGCGCGGTCTACAGCGTTCCGCTGATGCAGGGGCAGACGCTCATCGGCGTGGCGCACATGGCCTCGCGGACCGTCTTCGACTTCAGCGAGTCGGACAAGCTGCTCTTCCGCGCCCTGGTGACCCGCGCCACCGGCTTCATCGTGCAGGCGGAGCTGGCCGAGCGCGAGCGGCTCAGCCGGGCCGAGGCCCAGCGCTCGCTGGCGCAATTGGACACGCTGCTGAAGGCCTCGCCGGTGGGCATCGCCTTCCTGGACCGGGAGCTGCGCTACCTGCGCATCAACGAGACGCTGGCCAACATCCACGGCCACCCGGTGGAGTTCCACCAGGGCAAGCGGGTGCGCGACGTGGTGCCCGGCTGGGTCGCGGACCTCTACGAGCCCATCTTCCGCCGCATCCTGGAGACGGGCCAGCCGATGTCCAACCACGAGTTCGTCAGCCACGGCGCGGACTGCAATGGCCCCACGCGCTACTGGCTGGGCAGCTACTACCCGGTGCGCACCGAGAGCGGCGAGGTGCTGGGACTGGGCTGCGTGGTGGTGGACATCACCCCGCAGAAGGAGGTGGAAGCCGAGCTGCGCCGCTCCGGCGAGCTGCGCGAGCAGCTCATCGGCGTGCTGGGGCATGACCTGCGCAACCCGCTCAACGCCATCAGCGCCTCGGCCTACCTGCTGCAGCGGACGGAGGAGATGAGCGATGGGGCGCAGCGCGCGGTGGAGCGCATCCGCAACAGCGCGGCGAGGATGGCGCGGATGCTCAGCGACATCCTCGACTTCGCGCGCAGCAGCGTGGGAGGTGGCCTGCCGGTGCTGCGCGAGCGGGTGAATCTGCACGACATCGCCCGGGGAGCGATGGAGGAGTTGCAGGTGGCGCATCCGGGCCGGCGGCTGGAGCTGGCCGTGAGCGGAGAGGGATGGGGGTGGTGGGACGCGGACCGGCTGGCGCAGGTGGTGGGAAACCTGCTGACCAATGCCTTGCACCATGGGAGGCCGGACACGCCGGTGCGCATGGAGGTGCGCGAGAACGGGGACGAGGTGCTGCTCTCGGTGCACAACGATGGGGAGCCCATTCCCGGCGAGCTGAGGGAGGCGATCTTCCAGCCCTTCCGGCGAGGCACCACGGGCAAGGCGGCCACCCGCAGCGTGGGGCTGGGGCTCTACATCGTCCAGCAGGTGGCACGCGCGCACGGAGGCGAGGTGGAGGTGCGGTCCACGAGGAGCGAGGGCACCACCTTCACGGTCCATCTGCCGCGAGGCACTCCCCCCACGCCGCCCCTCTGACGAGCTCAGCGCTCGGGCGCGCGGGGCAGGCGGCTCATGCGCCGGGCGAGGCGGAAGCTCATCTCCAGGGCCTGGCGGTAGTTGAGCCGCGGATCGCACAGCGTGGCGTAGTTGCGCTCCAGGTCCTTCTCGGTGATGCCGACGGCACCGCCCATGCACTCGGTGACGTCCTCTCCGGTGAGCTCGAAGTGCACTCCCCCCAGGTAGGAGCCGAGCTGCTCGTGCACGTCGAAGCTCCGCTCCACCTCGTGCAGCACGTCATCGAAGTTGCGCGTCTTGATGCCGGAGGAGGTGCTCACGGTGTTGCCGTGCATCGGGTCGCACACCCACAGCACGAGCCGGCCCGCCCGCCGCATGGCCTCCACCACCGGGGGCAGCGCATCCGCCACCTTCTGGGCGCCCATGCGGGTGATGAGGACGAGCTTGCCCGGCTCGTTCTCCGGGTTGAGCTGCTCGGCCAGCCGGACGGCGTCCGCGGGGGACACGCTGGGGCCCAGCTTCACGCCCACCGGGTTGCGGATGCCGCGGAAGAACTCCACGTGCGCCCCGTCCAGCGCCCGCGTGCGCTCGCCAATCCACGGCAGGTGCGTCGTCAGGTCGTACCAGCCCTTGCGCCACGGCACCTGGCGCGTCTGCGCCGACTCGTAATGGAGGTTGAGGCCCTCGTGGCTGGTGTAGAAGTCCACGCGGGTGAGGTCCGCCACGGTGCGCTCGCCCAGGGCCTCCATGAAACGCAGGGCCTCGCTGAGCTTGCGCGTGGTCTGCTCGTACTCCTCGCGCAGCTCGCCCGGCACGGCGGCCTGCCGGAAGAAGCTCAGGTCCCAGTACTCGGGGTGGTGCACGTCGGCGAAGCCACCGTCGCTCAGCGAGCGCACGAAGTTGAGCGTCATCGCCGCGTGGTGGTAGCAGGCCAGCATCAGCCGGGGATCCGCCCGCCGCGCCTCGGGGGTGAACTCCGGCCGGTTGACCAGGTCCCCGAAGTAGCTGGGCAGCTCCACGCCCCCGCGCGCCTCGGTGGGCTTGGAGCGCGGCTTGGCGTACTGGCCGGCGATGCGCCCCACCCGGATGACGGGCCGGTGCCCCCCGTGGATGAGCACCAACGACATCTGCAGGATGATCTTCTGCCGGTTGGTGATGATGTCCGGACGGCAGTCGGAGAGCGACTCGGCGCAGTCTCCGCCCTGGAGCAGGAAGCGGCGGCCCTGCTGGGCATCCGCCAACAGCTCGCGCAGCCGCTCCACTTCCCAGGAGGTGACCAGCGGAGGCAGCCGGCCGAGCGCCGTGACGACGTCCTCCACCTCCTTCGGGTCCTCGTAGCGGACGTCTTGGGTGATGGTCTTCGTCTTCCAGGAAGTGGGGGACCAGGTGCTCATGCGAAGGTCAGGAATATCACACCGGGTGCATCACCCGCTTGCCGCACCGCCTCTTCCAGCCTGTCCCGGGCGCGGGATGGCGGGAGCCCGGGGCGGACGAGGGTGGGTCGCAGGTTCCCTCTGGGAAGCCCGTGGCCCACGGCGTGCTTGGGGCGCCACCGGCATGTCCGGACCTCATGACCTCTTCGTCCGCTACACCTTCGGCCACCCCGAGCGGGCCGCGGCCGAGCTGCGCGCCGTGCTGCCCGCGCATGTCGTCTCCGAGGTGGACTGGGACACGCTGCGGCAGGAGCCAGGCAGTGTGGTGGACCCGGAGCTGCGAAAGACCGAGAGCGACCTGCTCTTCTCGGCGCGGCTGCACACGGGCCACCCGCTGCTGCTGTACATGCTGCTCGAACACCAGTCCTCGGTGGACCGGTGGATGGCGTGGCGCATGCTGCGCTACGTGGTGCGCTCGGTGGACCTGTGGCGGCAGGAGCACCCGGAGAGCACCCGGTTGCCCGTCATCATCCCGCTCGTCATGTACCACGGGGCGGAAGAGACCTGGACGGCGCCGCGCCGGGTGGAGGAGCTCTTCGACCTGCCGGAAAAGGGAGAGGAGTGGGAGCGCTGGCGCGCCCTGGTGCCACGCTTCGAGTACCTGCTGGATGACCTGACGGCCGAGCGGGAGGAGGCCCTGAGGGCGCGTCCTGGCCCGCCCCTGGTCCGGCTGGCATGGCTGGCTCTGCGCTACGGGCGCACCGAGGAGCTGGCCGAGCGGATACCGGAGTGGATGGCGCTCTTCGCTCAGGTGCAGGCCGCCCCCGACGGCGCCGACAACCTCCGGATGGCCGTCCGTTACCTGCTCTATATCGGGGACGACACGGCCCGCAGGGTGACGGGACGGGTGCTACATTCGGTGGTGGATGCGCAACGCGCGGAGGAGCTGATGCGGAGCTGGGGCGAGAAGCTCATCGACCGGGGGATGCGGCGGGGGTTGGCACGGGGCCGTGCGGAAGGACGCGCCGAGGATGTGCTGCGAATTCTCGCCGCACGCGGTGTGCACGTGACCGACGAGGCCCGGCAACGCATCCTCTCCTGCATGGACCTGGCCACCCTGGACCGCTGGTTCGATCGCGCCCTGAAGGCCAGCACGCTCTCGGACGTGCTGGACGACCTGGCTCAGTAACTCCCAGCTCACTTCGCGGGCGGCGTGAGGGCCAGGGTGTGGAGGGCCTCGGCGACCATGCGGGTGGTGGCGTCGAGGTTGTCGAGCGAGATGGACTCGTCCGGCGCGTGGCCCGTGTAGAGGTCCCCCGGGAAGGCGGGCCCGAAGTCGACGGCACGCGGGAAGAGGCGCGCATAGGTGCCGCCGCGCACGGACTGGGGCTTCGCGTCCGGGGCCTCGCGGTGCCGCTTGTAGATGTCGAGCAGCGTGGTGACGAGCGGCCCCGAGGTGTCCGCCACATGCGGGTCCCCCACGTAGCGGCCGCCCTCGCCGCCCTTCACTTCCTTCAGCTCCTTCACCCGGCCACCGGTGTCGCGCTCGAGCCGGGCCGCGGCCTCGTCCAGCGAGGCGTGGAAGGCCGCGGAGTCCTTGCCCTGGGGCCGGCGCATGTTGACCCCCAGGCCCACCTTGCCGTCCTTCACCCGCAACACGGTGGGCGCGACGAGCAGCCGGCCCATCAGCGCGTCCTCGTAGGCCACGCCCAGCTTCTCGCCCCAGTGGTCCCCGTCGAAGCGCTCGGCCACCACGCGCAGCATGGCCTCGATGCCATTGGGCTCCAGCGGCAGCTTCGCGGCGACGGCGGCCAGGTCCCACAGGGCGTTGGCGCCCTCCTCCGCCACCGAGGCGTGCACGGCCCTTCCGTGGGTGGTGAGGACGAGCCGGGGGCCCTCCTGCTTCACCTCGGCCCGGAGCGAGGGGCGCACAGTGCGCACCGCGGCCACGGCCTCCCGCACGGCGGCGAGCGCCTTGTCCGGCTCCAGGCCCGCGGGCTCCAGCTTCAGCGTGGCGGCGCCGGGCACCTGGGTGAGGAACTCGCCGGCGGTGACGTCCACGGCGCGCAGCTGGCCCGGCGTGGGTTGCGCGGGCGGCGCACCCAGCGCGGCCTCGAGTGCCCAGGCGACGAAGCCTCCCTGCGCCGCCACCACCGGGAAGTTCGAGTCCACCGAGATGACGTGCGTGGGGTGCGGCTTCTGCGTCTCGGCGTACCGCGCCATGCCGCTCCAGTCGCTCTCCTCCCCGTTGCCGATGATGACGAGCACCTTGCCCTGGGCGGGGCTCAGCCCCAGCTCCTTCGCCATCGCGAGCGCCACGAGGGTGGAGGCCAGCGGGCCCTTGTCGTCCTCGACGCCGCGGCCATACAGGCGGCCCTTGGCGACGTACGGCTCGAAGGGAGGCTTCTTCCACTCGTGCGCGGGCGCGGGGACGACGTCGCCGTGGAAGACGAGTCCCAGCCGCGGCTCGCCCTCGCCCCAGGACAGCTCGAAGACGTCGTTGTCGCCCACGGTGCGGAAGCCCAGGCCGTGCGCCCGGGCCCACTGCTCCAGGAAGCGGCCCATGGCGGCGATCTCCGGGCTCTTCGCCGCGGGCAGCTCGCTGCTGACGGTCTTGAAGCGGACGAGCGACTTCGTGAGCTCCACCACCGCGTCCAGCGAGCAGGCACGGACGTACTCGGCGTAGCGCTCGGCTGGCTGCCTGCCCTTCAGGAGCTTCTCGGAGAAGCGGGCGGCGCGAGCCCGGGGCGAGCCCTTGCAGCGGGCATCACCGGCGAGGGCGAGAGAGGGAAGCAGGAAGCACAGGGCGGCGAGCAGTGAGGTACGCATCGCGCCCCGGTGTACCTCAGCGCCCAGGACGTGTCCCGGGCGCCTGTTCCCCGGAGGGAGTGCCGCGTGTCAGCGGCCGTTGCGGCGGGTACGGACCGGAACCGGAACCGGCACCCGCCGCAAATGACCTCCGGACTGGTCGTCCTCGTCCCGGACGCCCGCGCGCGCGAGGTGCTTGGACAGGCGGCCCACCAGCATCAGGCCCGCCATGCGGAAGTCGGAGAAGAGCGACCACAGCGGGTACTTGAAGGTCGCCGGGCGGTTGCGCTCGAGGGTGAAGTGGCTCACCCAGGCGAAGCCGTAGCCGGACACGAGCGCGAAGGGCACCAGGTACGCCTTGCCCGTCAGCGCGGCGGTGACGCCCAGCGACACCGCCACCGAGGTGCCCAGGAAGTGCAACCAGCGCGTGATGGGCAGCGAGTGCTCACGCAGATAGTACGGCCAGAACTCGGCGTAGGTCGGGATGCGCTCGGTCATAGATGAATTGTGCGTCCGGAGCCTCCCCATTCGTCAACCCTCCGCCACGTCTCTTTGGCGATATGCTGTCATTCGGCCTAGGGTTGAGGCACTCGGGGAAGACGGATCGTGAACGACTGGACGCCCAAGCCCATTCCCTCGGCCGCCCTGGCGAAGCTCCCCCTCACGCCGGAGGAGGGCTTCGTCCTGTCGCGGCTGGACGGTTTCACGCCCGTGCGGCACCTGACCGCCCTCACCGGCTTCCCCCCCGAGCGCATCCAGGCCATCCTGGCCCGCCTGGTCGAGCACGGCGCGGTGCTACCTGCGCCCACTCCCGCTCCTTCGCCACCACCCGCCCCGCCTTCGCCCCGGACCGGGCCGACGTCCGAGGGGCCACAGGCCGGAGGTGAGGAGCCCCTGCCCGGCGGGGAGGAGGAGCCCCCGAAGGAGGAGGAGGAGCCCGAGGACGCCACGGCCGAGGCCGCCGCGGGCAACTGGAGGCAACTGTTCGAGCGGCGATTGCACCCGCTGCCCGAGGACGAGCGGGCCAGCCAGGCCCGGGGGGCCGAGGATCCGGAGTTGTCCGCCTTCTGCTTCGACCCGGTACCGGCGGTCATCAAGTCCGTGTTGGAGAACATGCGGGTGGGACTGGGGCACGCGCGGCTCATCGCGCGGCACCACCACAACCCGGTGGGACTGGAGGCGCTGTGTGGCCGCGCCGCCTTCGCGTCGGACGCCGGGGTGCGCCGCTGGCTGGTGCGCAACCCGCAGCTTCCCTCGAGCCTCTTCCGCCGCCTGTGGAGTGGGCGCCGGTTGATGGAGCAGTACAAGGTGGCGATGGACCGGGACGTGCCCGAGGGCACGCGCCGCACCGCGCGCGAGGTGATGCGCACGCGCTTCAACACCGCGCCGGCCGAGGAGCGCGTGGAGCTCATCCTCAACACGGAGGGCCGGGTGCTGGCCTCTCTGGTGGGGCTGGCGGTGGACGGCAAGACGGCGGCGCTGCTGTGCGGACGCACCTACCGCTCGCCCATGCTCATCCAGAACATCGCGCGCTGGAGCGCGGCGCCACCGGCCCTCATCGTCCACCTGCTCAAACAGGAGGCCGTGCGTCGGCAGCCGCAGCTGCGCCAACTGCTGCAGCGCCACCCCAACGCTCCGGCGGACGCACGCCGCGGGGGGTAGTGTCCGAGACGCTCAAACACCCATGCGATGGCATTCGCTCCTGGCGGCCCTGTCCGGCCTCCTCTTGACGCTGCCTCTGGCGTGGCTGCTCCATGCCGCCATGTTCGAGCAGGGCACGAACCTGCCGCACGCGCAGGGCAAGACGCCCATCCCCATGCTCTCCGACGAGCAACGCCGAAGCCTGCTCACCTATGGGCAATCGTGCGTTTCGGATAGGGACTGCGAGTCGCCCCTCCGGTGCTTTTTCAGCACCCACACGATGAGCCGCTATTGCGCAGACAGCCGATGCATGACGGATCTGCAATGCCGAGAGGGATTCGTCTGCCGCACCCAGACCACTACCTCAAATGAGGACCCCATCCGTGTCTGCTCGCTGACAGGCATGCGCAAAGAAGGCGAGGTGTGTTTGGCGCATGCGTCCAGCAGCAATTATGCCTGCGAAAAGGATCTGCTCTGCCAGTCCCGCTGTGGCCGCCGCTGCGAACCGGAGGACTCCTCCTCCTGTCCCGAGGGCTTCTTCTGTCAGGAGGGGCCAGCGGACGGCCCCTCCTGCCTACCCACCTGCGAGGACCGGGCCTGTCCTGACGGGCAGCGGTGCGTTGCCCTGGACCAACCCGTGCTCGAAGGCAGGCATGCCTCCATCTGCGCCACGGTGTATGGCCGGAATTGTCAGCAGAGCCCCTGTCCCCAGGACCAGCGCTGCCTGCTCCAGGACTATCCGCAGCCGGTGGATGCGGTGTGGATGCAGTGCCTCTCGGGCTGCGGCCAGGGCGCCCCTCCCTGCCCCGAGGGCACCGTCTGCCACCAGTACCGGTGCCACCCCTCCTGCACTCCCCAGGACGCCTCATCCTGCGAGCCCGGCTTCACCTGCCACCGCAAGACGGACAAGGAGCCGTGGAGGTGCGTACCAACTCCCCGCGCCTCCGCCACCCCCTCGCCGTAGGCCCTCACTCGAAGACGCGGCCCTCGAGCGCCTCGATGGCGGCGCGAATCTCCGGGGGCACGGGCACCTTGTCGTACGTGGGGTAGCGCAACGTGACGAGCACCGCTCCGCCGCGCGCATAGCGCACCCCGGTGGAGGCATCCTCCACCGCGTACTCCATGGTGAGGCTGGTATTGCCCAGTCGCGTCACCCGCGCGCCCACCACCAGGTCCGCCGGGAAGACGGCCGGGCGCAGGAACTCCGCGTTCGTCGCCGCGACGATGGGGCCCACGCCTCCATCCGGCTTCTGCATCTCGGTGCTCACCAGCCCCACCCGGGCCATGTAGGCGATCCGGGCCGCCTCGAACCAGGTGAAGTAGCGCGCGTTGTTCACGTGGCCGTACGCGTCCATCTCGCCCCACTGCACGGGGAAGCGCACGGTGATGGGAAATTCATTCATGGCCTCGTCATGCATCACGTCGGGCGCCCCCCGGGCAACCGGAATCGTCAGCCCGCTCGCCTGCTCCCCCGCCACCTCACCCTCGGGCCGGGGAGTTGACCGGAGCGCGGGCCTGGGGGACCGTCGCTTCCAGTGACACCCCACGAGCCCGCCACCGCGAAGAAGCCCCAGCCCGCGGAGACGCACGAAGCGCCCTCCAGCGACTTCTCCCTCCACGAGGCCGGCACGCCCGATGACTCCGGCACCGCGACGAAGCCCGAGCAGCACGCGGACATGGTGCGCTGGCTCCACCCGTCCATGCTCATCCGCACCGGCCTGGATGCGCTCGTGGCCGCCGTCTTCGGCGCTCGCGCGGACCACCGGCTCGTCGAGGCCGTGGTGCGCCCCCAGCCGTCCTACTTCGACTACTCGCAGGAGTCCCCCGGCGAGGACTTCTGGCTCGACTACGTGGCGGACACCGGCGACGGCTGGAACTCCACCTACGCCGTGGCCCGGCTCCTCGCGCTGCCCTCGCTCGAGGTGAAGGACCCTCAGGGCCAGTCCCACGCCCTCGAGCGCGGCCGCATCCTCGTGTTCGGCGGGGACCAGGTGTACCCGGGCGCCAGCCGCGACATGTACGAGGAGCGGCTGGTTCAGCCCTACGAGGAGGCCCTGAGCCGCACCCCCGAGCCCAGCCCGGACCTGTTCGCCATTCCCGGCAACCACGACTGGTACGACGGGCTGTCCGCCTTCATGCGGCTGTTCTGCGCCAACCGCTGGCTCGCCGGCCGTCGCACCCGCCAGAGCCGCAGCTACTTCGCCCTCAAGCTGCCCCAGGGCTGGTGGCTCGTCGGCACCGACGTGCAGCTCGACAGCGACATCGACGTGCCCCAGGTGGAGTACTTCCGCCAGGTGGCCGAGCACATGGGCCCCGAGGATCGCATCATCCTCTGCAACGCCGAGCCCGCATGGGTCATGGCCGCCACCTCCCGGCGCCGCGGCTACCTGGAGAACAACCTCGACTACCTCCAGGAGAAGGTGTTCGGCCGGCGCATCAGCCTCTTCCTCGCCGGGGACCTGCACCACTACCGGCGCCACGAGGGCCCCGAGGGCCGGCAGAAAATCATCGCGGGCGGCGGCGGCGCCTTCCTCCACCCCACCCACGCTCCGGCGGCCCGGCGGCTGCGCGACGGGTACGTGCACAAGACGAGCTTCCCGGACGAGCAGACCTCCCGGAAGCTGGCGTGGGAGAACCTCCTGCTCATCCGCCACAGCCCCCTCTTCGGGCTGATGACGGGTGCGCTCTACCTGCTGCTCGCGCTGGCGACGTACACGGAGATCGGCGGCTACGGACTGACGCGCATCGACGAGGTGCTCTCCGCGGTGGCCTCCTCGGTGGTGACGCGCCCCTGGTCCTTCACCCTGGGACTGGCCACCCTCGGCGGCCTCGTGGGCTTCGCGGACAAGGCCTTCGGACGCTGGCGCTTCCTGGCCGGCGGACTGCACGGCCTGGCGCACGTCCTCGCCGCGTTCTTCGTGGCCTGGGGCGGCATGTACTTCACCGCCAGCGTGCTGGGCATCTGCCAGGAAATCCTCCCCGGCAACACCATCCTCGTCCCCGGGGCCACCCTGTGCGCCGCCGGGTGGATGCACGTGTGGGCCAAGTTCTTCCTGGGCGCCTTCTTCACCTTCCTGGGCGGCTTCCTCGTCGGGCCCTTCATCATGGGCCTGTACCTCATGGTGAGCGTCAACGGCTTCAAGGCCCACTCCAACGAGGCCTTCATCTCGCTGGCCATCGCCGACTGGAAGAACTTCCTGCGGCTGCGCATCGACAAGGACGGCCAGCTCACCGTCTTCCCCGTGGGCCTCCAGCACGTGCCCCGCAAGTGGAAGGCGACGCACGCCGGCCCCTACGCGCCCGCCTACGAGCCGGATGACCCCCGGGCCACCCCGCCCGAGCTCATCGAGCCCCCCGTGCGCGTGACGCCCCGGAGCCCGCGCCCTTGAGGCCCTCCATCAGGGCTCACTCCCAGAGCGGCGCGGAGCACTCGCCGCACTGGCGCTGCGCCAGGTCCAGCCACTCCAGCGCCTCGCCGAGCACCCGCGCCGTCGGCTGGCCGTGCACGTCCACCACCCCGTAGAGCTCGCCGAAGCGGTTGGCCACCGCCACCACCGCCGTCCCGGGCACGCGCCCGAAACACTCCGCGAGCTTCCACGTCACCGTGCCCTGCTCGTCCTTCAGCGCCCCCGGCAACACCGGCTCCCCGGGCTGGCCGGGCATCATCACCGTGAAGCCCTCCACCTCCTCCTGTTGCCACCCGGGGGCCAGCGCCTCCAGCTCCGCGTGCAATCGCTGGCAGGCCTCACAATTGGCGTGCAGCAACGCCACCACCATCTCCCGCCGCTGCCAGGCCTTGCGCGTACCGCGCTCGTGCCCATCCTCGGTCGCGAGTTGGAACAAGGGGATGTCTCGTCGCAGTGGCATGGGCCACCTCCTCTCTTCCCATAACACCCACCTGGACCCTGAATCCCATACAGCGGCTCCTCCGGATTTCCGGGAGGATCAGGTTGTTCTCGCAGCATCCCGGCCCGTTTTGGTGTAAAATTACTGCATGACTGGCCCGCTCCTCTCCGTGCAGCCTCGCCCTGCCCTCTTCTGCCTGCTGGCCGTGAGCCTCGCCCTGGGTGGTACCGGGTGCGCCACGGCCTCCCGGGCGACCACCTCGGCATTGCCCGCGTCCGAGCCCATCGCCCAGCCGATGCCGGACTCCGCGCCCGAGCCCACTCCAGCGCCCGTGGCCAAGGCCGAGCGCCCCAAGGCCGTGAGGCGCGCCGCGCCCCGGCCCGCCCCCACCACCGAGGTGAAGACGGAGGCGAAGGCGCCCGTGGCCGCCCGGGCGCCCGAGCTTCCGCAGGCCCCAGCGGGAAGCACTCGGGACGGGCGAGCCCGTGGCCTTCGAGCCGTCGGCGATGACGCGCCCCCAGCGGGTGAGCGGGAGGGAGCCGCAGCTCACCGCGGAGGCCCGGGCCGAGCGCGTGCGCGGTACCGCCCTGGTGCGCTGCGTGGTGACGCGTGAAGGCCGGGTGACCAACTGCCGCCTGCTCAACGGCCTGCCCTATATGGAGCAGGAGCTGCTCGAGGCCCTGTCCACCTGGCGGGTCACGCCCGTCACCGCTCGGGGCAAACCGCTCGACGTGGACTACACCTTCGTCGTGCGCATCCCCACGGGGTGAGCCGCGCCAGCGGCACCTGAACCCGGCAATCGGTTCACGACACGTCCAACGCGGCTCCTGACGCGCCAGTGACGCGTCATCGGCACGTCTCGCACGAGCCGGAGCAGGCCCTTCAGAGGGGCGGCTCCAGCCAGGGAGCGTGGCCCGGGGCTTGCTCAAGGGAGACACGGGCCGCGCCGCTCCAACCCTGGAGCGGCGTGGCTTCGGTTCCCCCAAACAGGAGACATGTCATGAACAAGAACAAGACCCTCGTTGCCGCCGCGCTGCTGGCCTCCATCATCCCCGCCATGGCGGTGGCTCTGCCCCCGAATCCCGCGTTCAAGGGCAAGGTGGTGGATATCTTCATGAACGACGGGCAGGTGCTGGTGCAGGTGGAGGGCGGGGTGAAGGGCACGTGCACGGGCGCCTTCGCGAACTACAACCTCACCTTCGACTTCGCCGATGCGCAGTCCGAGACCAAGCTGGCGCTGATCCGTGACGCCTTCGTGAACGGGAAGATCATCGCGGGCAGCGTCCAGGGATGCGGCTCGAGCAACATCAACAAGCTCCACCAGTTCGCGATCGCCAACAAGTAGCAGGCCCGGAAGTGGGCCCGTCCGCCCGCGTCAACAGAGGCACTCGTAGATGGGCATCGTGACGCGGCGGATGACCTTGTCCTCACCGGAGCGAAGCTCCCGGCTGAAGCCGAAATCATCCTGGATGAGCAGCTCGAACTGCCCATCCCCGTCGACATCGAGCAAGGCGTCGAGGGTCTGCTGCGGGGCGAGAAGGCGGAGCCGCGTCCGCTCGACGCCCCGCGCGGTGACGCGGTAGAGGCCCCACACGTTGGCCTGGGGGTCGCCGCACCCCGCCTCCCCGAGGCGCAGGTGGAGCGAAATCCAGGTCTCGCCGGTGGTGGGGTGCCGGACCGTCACCACGTGCGGCGCATACACCTGCTCGAGCGCCCCCGTGACGCCGCCCTCGGCCTGCTCCTTCCTGGCCTGGACGATGACCTCGGACGCGAGGAAATCGGCGCGAGCCGCGGCCACGGCCTCCTCGTTCACGGCCGGCCGCGCCACCCGGATCGGTGCGGCGCTGGCCGCGCGGGCGAAGGTGCCCTTGCAGCGGTCGAGGCGAGCCGCCAGCACCTTCTGGCCGGCGGAGAAGACCGTGTCGGCGGTCCACTCGGAATCGTTGATGCCAGCGTAGTCCGGGCGGCCCACCAGACGCACCACGAGGGCAAACCCAGACACGGTCGCATGACAGCGCTCGTCGACGACCACCTTGCGCTTGCTCCAGGCGCGCAGGTCCGCCGGGAGGTGGGCCTCGGAGACCTCCGCGATGACACTCGGGAGCGACTCCTCGCCCGTCAGGCGCAACGGCCCGTGGGGCGGCAGGTCCGCGCCCTTCTCGACATCGGCCAGCACCAGATAGGAGGTGTCATCGGCCGAAACCACGAAGTGGAACGTGGAGGGCGATGCGGACCGGCGCGTCACCGGCTCGCCGTGGGCGCTTCCGGCAAAGAGCGCCAGCAGCAGGAGGCCGCGGGCCACGGCAGCACCGGCCCACGCGCGCATCAACTCGGAACGAAGCGGGTTGGACATGCCCGCTCGCAGTGCAACCGGCGAGCCCGGGCACAATGCCTTTGAATTTCAAGGCCTTGGGCAGACGCCGCCTCCGGCCGGACACGAGGGACGTGGCTCCACGGACACGCCCTGGCACGCGAGAGGGCCCCGCGTTAAACCCGCGACATGCCCAAGGGTTCCGTCTTCGGTGGGAAGGCCCACGGCCTCCGTCTCGAGCGCATGCGCTCCTCGCCCCGCTTCCTGGACGGGTTCTTCAAGAACACCGCGGGGGTGGGCCCCGGACTCAAGCCGGGCACCGCGTTCTCGACGATGGGCGAGTTCTTCCTCGGCGGAAAGGAGCGGACGCCGCCCGGGCCCCTGCCCTTCGAGAGCCCGCTGGCGACGTGGGCGCGGCCGGTGGACACGGGGCTGCGCGCGACGTGGCTCGGACACTCGACGGTGCTGCTCGAGGTGGATGGGCTGCGCGTGCTCACGGACCCCGTCTGGGGCGAGCGCGTGTCCCCGTGGTCCTTCGCGGGGCCCAAACGCTTTCATCCCGTGCCGGTGCCGCTCTCACAGCTTCCCCCGCTGGACGCGGTCATCGTCTCGCATGACCACTACGACCACCTCGACCACCCCACCATCCTCGAGCTGGCGCGCACGGACGTGCCCTTCTTCACGTCCCTGGGCGTGGGCGCGCACCTGGAGGCGTGGGGCGTGCCGCACGGGCGCATCACGGAGCTGGACTGGTGGGAGTCCGCCACGCTTCCCCGCGGCGAGCTGCGCCTCACCGCCGCGCCCTCGCAGCACTTCTCCGGCCGGGGCCTGGGAGACCGCAACCGCACGCTCTGGTCGTCCTTCGTCATCGAGAGCCCGAAGCACAAGGTCTTCTTCAGCGGCGACACGGGGCTCACGCCGGAGTACGCGGAGATCCGTCAGCGGCTCGGGCCCTTCGACCTGGTGATGCTGGAGGTGGGCGCGTTCCACCCGGCGTGGGGCGACATCCACCTCGGGCCGGAGAACGCGCTCGAGGCGCTGGAGCTGCTCGGCGGCGGCGCCTTCCTGCCGGTGCACTGGGGCACGTTCAACCTCGCCATCCACGCGTGGGATGACCCGGCGGAGACGCTCGTGCGGCTGGGGCAGGAGCAGCGGGTGCGCCTGGTGATGCCCAAGCTGGGCGTCCCGGTGGAGCCCTCGCGCGTGGAGGCCGTGGAGCCGTGGTGGCGGTCCGTCCGCGGCGCCAGCGTGGCAGTCCCTCTTGGCGCGCACTCAGAACCGGGCCTGAAATAGCGCGGAGAAGCCCACGGTGGAGGAGGGCCGCAGCACGATCTCGGGGATGCCGGTGTCGCTGTCCTCGGTCACGGTGTGGTTGGGGTCCCGCGTGTAGAACACCTCGCCAATAGCGGAGAAGGCACTCCCGAGCTTCCCAGCGCAGCGTGGCCTTCGCCAACAGGATGGGCTGGCGCTCGCGCCCGAGCGGCAGGAAGGAGAGCCTCCGAGGGTCCGCGCAGGATGGCGATCCTGCGCATCAAGCCCGGTTCCCCGAGGACGTTGGCGTTGTTGAACGCGGCGGGCCACACCGCCCGCACCACGAGACCCGGGGTGAGGCGCGGCCCGGGGAAGTGGTAGTCCGCTCCCGCCGACAGGAGCAGCTCGGACTGCAACCCGGAGCCCTCGGGGAAGGACTTGAAGGGAGGGAGCCCTGGCACCTCCGAGGTGATGAACGTGGCCGAGCGATGGAGCGCCAGGGCGTGCACGCGCAGGAAGTCCACCTTGAGCCTCGCCTGCAACGCGGCCGCCTCCGCGCCCTGCCCGGCCATGGTGCCTTCGGACGAGCGTGGATCCAACAGCG
Source organism: Archangium gephyra (assembly GCF_049060025.1). Lineage (GTDB taxonomy): Bacteria > Myxococcota > Myxococcia > Myxococcales > Myxococcaceae > Archangium > Archangium gephyra_A. The sequence goes on along the minus strand of NZ_JBMEQQ010000002.1, from coordinate 7,592,878 downwards.
TCTGCTCCAGGAAGGTGGCCTCCAGGGACACCGCCGCCGAGACACCGCCCGGGTACACCTCCGGCGCGAAGAGCTTCTCGAAGACCTCGGGCTGCTGCCGGTAGAGCGAGAAGTCCACGCTGGGACCGATGGGCGCCCCCTGGTGGAAGAGGACGCGGCCCGAGACGGCCCGGGTGGACGCACGCTCCTCCCGGCCCAGATTGGCGAGCGCCTCGACGACGCCATGCTGGACGAACGCCCCGGCCGCCTCCAGGCGCAACAGGGGCAACACATCCACCCCGGCGCCGGCCATCACCATCGCGAGCCGCTCGGCCTCGAGGGCCAGGTGGTTGATGCCCACCACGCTCTTCGCGGCGGCGAAGGCGTACCAGTGCTCGCGCGTGAGCCTCGCCTCCAGTCCCGGGACGCCCCCCAACCCGTTCCTGCCGCCGACGTAGATGGCGCGTCCCCACGTGGCGGGCTGCTCGTAACCCAGGTGCAGCCGGGTGGACGACAGCGGAAGCACGGAGAACGACAGGCCCTCGGCCTCGCCCCAGGACTCCGGACGCCAGACGAGCCGGAGGAAGCTGGCGTTGTCCCGGAAGCCCACGTTCCCCCCGCTGGAGGCGGACAGGAACAGGGACACCTCCGCCTCGGCCCGCAGCCCCGAGCCCAGCTCGGGCGAGCGCACGCTCAGCCCCAGGTGGGAGAGGTGCCCGAAGTCGGAGGTCTTCAGGTCGTCATCGTTGGCCAGCAGGGATACGCGCAGCGACGCGAGCCTCGGAGGCGTGGGCCTCCGGGGTGGACAGGATGGGTCCGCAGGCGAGCGCCGCTCCAATGAGCCACTTCTTCAATGTTCCTCCAGGGGGAGAGTCCTGGAGGAACGGCACCTCTACCATGCACGGCGCCGCAACGTCCGCGAGGAGCGGACTACGCCTGCGTGAGGATCTCCACGCCCTGGTCCGTCACCAGCAGGGTGTGCTCGAACTGCGCCGTGCGGCTGCCGTCCGCCGTCACCGCCGTCCAACCATCGTCCCACACCCGGTGGTGCCAGTGGCCGAGGGTGATCATCGGCTCGATGGTGAACGTCATCCCGGGCTCCATGATGGTTTTCGCCTCGGGATCGAAGTGGTGCGGAATCTGGAGCGCGGTGTGGAAGCGCTCGCCGATGCCGTGGCCGCAGTAGGCGCGCACCACGCCCATGCCGTTCTTCGTCGCGTGCGCTTCAATGGCCTTGCCGATGACGTTGATGGGCAGGCCGGGCTTCACCGCCTCGATGCCCTGCATGAGGCACTCGCGCGTGACGCGGATGAGGCGCTCGCTCTCCGGGTCGATCCTGCCCACGGGGAAGGTGGCATTGGTGTCGCCGTGCACGCCGTCCAGGTAGATGGTGATGTCGAGGTTGACGATGTCGCCGTCCTCGAGCGCCCGGTTGTCGGGGATGCCGTGGCAGATGACCTCGTTGACCGAGGTGCAGATGGACTTGGGGAAGCCGTGGTAGTTGAGCGGGCTGGGGTAGCCGCCGCGGCGCACGTACTCCTCGTGCGCGATGGCATCGAGCTCATCCGTGGTGATGCCGGGGCGGATGTGGGCGGCCGTGGCGGCCATCACCTCGGCGGCGGCCTTGCAGGCGAGGCGCATGCGGGCGATGACGTCCGGGCTCTTCACCTCGGAGGGAGGGAAGATGCGGGCGGGGCGCCCCGACACGGCGTAGTCCGGACGCGGGATGCTGACGGGCACGGTGCGCATGGGGCTGATGACGCCCGGCCGGATGCCCCGCGAGGAAGACTCGGGCCCCCGCTTGCGAGCATCCACGGCATCCGCGCCCCGGTGGCACTTCTTGTACTTCGTGCCACTGCCGCACCAGCACGGGTCGTTCGGCTTTGGCAACACCGCGGGTGCGACCCGCACAGTGGAAACGTCGTTCATACCCTCGACCTATAGCCGCTGGGACCGGACCGCGCACGCCTTCTCGGCTGCCTGCCCCGTGGGTTCGACCGACAGGACACACCGTGGCGGGTGGGTTGCTCTGTTGCCCACCATGCGAGGCTCGGCCCACGACACGTTGCTCGTGGCATTCGGCGTCCAAGGCCGAGCGCTCCTTCAAGATCGGAATCTTCGGCGACCCGGTCTTCCCCCCGCGGCCTGACGGGTGCGCTCAGAGCAGCGGTGAGGGCAGGGAACGGCGCTCGAAGGGCACGGGGACGTTGGCCTTCAGCCAGTGCTCGTCACGGTAGAGGCGGTAGTCCGCGTTGAAGACGAACCGCCCCTCCATCCGCTGCAGGACGATGATCTCCCCGTTGAAGAGGAGGACGCCGTCGCGGCCCTGCTCCAACAACGGCAAGGCCCCCCGCAGCATCGTCCTGGCGAAGTTCTCGTAATCCCGGTTGGAGGGGTAGCGGAATCCCACGGACAGGCTGGGCCTGAAGCCAAAGCTCTCCTCGATGATGGAGTCCCCCTCGCTGCCCAGCTCCAGCACCGTGATGATGATGTCTGGCGCATAGAGGGATTTGTTCTCCTCGCTCCACTGGAGCTCCGGAATGCGCTCGGCGAGCAGGCCGAGCGCCTGCGCCCGCTTCATGTCCGTCGACACATCAAGGACGTAGTCGAGACCCATGTGCATGCCTCCCGGAATGGTGCTGTCCAGGCCCGTCAAGGGAACAGGAGGATGACCCTACCATCCTTGATGGCGATGACCTGTTGGAGGCCAGGAATGGGCCAATCCAACAGTTGCTGCTTCATCGCCTCGATCGTCACGCTGCTGTCATCGAGGTTCAGAATGATTCTGTCGGCTTGTCCCCTATCGACCTTTTCCTTCTTGATGCGCCCGGCGATGTTGCGTGCGCTCGGCGTGGAAGGCGCCATGCAGTCCGCGTACTCTCCGTCGATCTTGTAATCAGGTTCCTTGCCATTGCTCCTGCGTGGGGGGTTCTGCTCCACGTGGTAGCCATTCTCCGCGAGGACCCGTGCGGATTCATTTTCACGCGCGATTCCCCTCTTGGTTTCAGCGTCGGCATCCGGGCCGGGCCGGGAGGGCCGCCCGGTGAGGCTGCCCTTCCTGGGGGGCGCGCCGCCGCCAGGCCCCATGGCACTGGAAGCCACCGCCGTGGGCGCCAGGCCCACCACCAGCGCCCGTCCCCCCAGTACGACTGTCCTCACCTGCCCCGCCGCCTCCAGGCTCACCCGGGTGCGAGCCGGAGAGGCCAGCGCCGCCTGACGGAATCCGGGCAACCCGGGTCCTCTGCCCACGAAGCTCGTCTGCCCCCCGATGGCCGCTGTCGCCAGCAGGAGGAACACCCGCATGCCGTTGTCCCCCAGCACCCGGCCGAACCGGCGGCCCGCTCGCTTCAACTCCTCCAGCGTCGTGGCCCGCTCGGACTCCTCCAGCAATCTCCACCCGGCCTCCACCATGGACCACACCGGCCCCAGCCCCAGGTACGCCACCAGGTACACCGTGAGCACCGCCGCCAAGCCCTTCGTCACCGGGTCGGGCATCATCAGCGTGAGCAGATAGGTGCTCATCGCCGTGTAGACCATGACCTTGAAGGCCACCGGATCGACGAGCTCGCCAAGGGGAACCCTCGCCCCTTCCCACACGCTGTCCATGGCGAACGAGAGGGCCAGCCTCATGCGCTCCAGCGTCTCCAGCGCCGGCGCGTTCCCCGGGAGTGCGAGGCATCCTTCCGGCGGCTCCAAGGGCGAGCACTGCCTGTGCAACATCCGCTGGAGCGCATCCCGCTCCCCTCCCCATGAGGCGAGCACCACCCGGCGGTCCCTCGGCGGCGGAGAGAGCGTCAACCGCGTGTGCAACACGAGTCGCGTCAGGGCTTGGACGAACTCCTCCTGGCGGACTTCCACCGGCGGGGGCTCGGCGGCCGGAGACGTATGGACGATGGGTAGACCCTGGCCCGTGTCCAGACGAATCTCGGGCCGGGTCACACAGCCCGTCAGCCAGGGCACCACCAGCAGCAACGCGAGCCCACTCCACCTGCCGCGCATGTGCGCCTCCTCACTCCCCACGGGTTGGGTGCATGAGGGGCAACGCTATGGGAAGCCTCTGACGGTACATTCCCCTCCCGACATCACCGTCCAGGAGATGGATGCAGACCGGGCCGTCGTCACGCTCGGCGCCTGGCCCGAGGCGGGTGATACCGAGCAGGGCCAGCACCTCCCCCTCCACCGCGAGCTGGCGCGCGTGCTCGAGCCCTGGCGCCATCACGAGCGCTATCGCTGGCACGAGTTCTCCGCCGAGGACATGCGCCGCTGGGAGCGCCGCTTCCTCGACTGACGCCCACCGTGCGAGAGTCCACCGCGCCGGTGCTCGCCAGGAGAACCCCATGCCAGTTCCTCTGAAGGTCCGGCCAGGACAAGCGCTGCTCGCCGTGAGCGCCCTGCTCATGGGCTGCGGCTCGGCGGGCTACGCCGTCGACTCGGCCACGAGCGCCTGCCGGCAGAACCCCCTGTACTGCGCCACCGTCGCGGGCGAGGAGGCCGTGGTTCCCACCGCCATCCGGGGCGGGGCCGAGGCGGCGACACTCTGGGTGCTCACCCGCCAGACCCGGTCCGACATCGAGCAAGCCCTGGTGGAGTGCGTCGAGTGGGCCAACGCCGAGGTCAACCTCCAACGCTTCGGTGGCAAGAGTCCCTCACGCGAGCAATGCCAGGAGGAGCTTCCAGGAACCGACCCGTGTGGGAAGAAGGTGACACGGGCCATGCAGCTGGGCACCGAGAAGCACGCCCTGGCCCTCCAGTGCACGGAAACGAAGCTGGGCGCTTTGATTCCAGGGCGCTTCAGCCTGGAACAACGCTACCGGTACGATCCACAGACCGGGCAGAAACAATTGGTCAGCTCCGAGGAGGCTCGATCCCTTCGTCAACAGGGATGCGGCGATGAGCTCAAGGGTACGATCGTCCCTGACGTGGTCATCCATTCGGGCAATCCACTCGAGGTCCAGGCCGTCTACGACTTCAAGTTTCCCTGCCCGTTCAGCAACTATCCCAGGTGGATGGAGTACGGCGGCCGCTCCTCCAGGGGCACCCCCAATCAGGGTGATGCGTACTTCAACATTCTGCGAGTAGGTCCCGACCTCGTAGCCCCCTTATGGAAGATCATCCGATGGACCGAATCCCAGAGATAAGACGCTACGCGGAGCATGGCGCACTCGTGCTGCGCGAAGGATTGAGCATCTGTTTCTACATGCGCCGCTCCCATCAGCAAGTGGCACAAGACGTCAGGCAGGCCTTGGAGACCTATCTACGCGCGGTGGGGCCGCGGGCGCTCGAGTGGTATGTGGACCCCGAAGGCGACTGGCAGGAGTTGGACGGCCAGGGATGGCAGGTCATCCAGAACAAGCTGAGCGAATCGGGTGGAGGCATCGTCGAGTTATACGAAAGGCCCGATGCCGTCAGCAGGTACCTGTTTGAATACCGGGGCAGAAGCTTCGACAGCAACGACCTGGACTCCGTTTGTGGAGTGGCTTTCTGGCTCCCCACGGAGTACCTCGACGAGCATGGCCCGGGACGGGTCCGCGAGCTTGCGTTGGAGCTGGGGAGCGCGCTGCCCTTCAACTCCGGCCACGCGGGTCTCGCCTTCAACTTCCTGTACCTTCCCCCGGACTTCCAGTCGTTGGCCTTGCGCTACCCAGGGCTGGATGCCTTTGGCCTGGGCTCCATCTCGGCAGATCTGGGCACGCGCGTGCGCGGCGCCCACTGGCTGACCTTCCTGGGCCAGCCGGTGCTCGGCGAGCTGGGCGGCGCGGCCGGCCTGCGCTCGCGCCTCTCCTCTCCCGACATCACCGTCCAGGAGATGGATGCAGACCGGGCCGTCGTCACGCTCGGCGCCTGGCCCGAGGCGGGTGATACCGAGCAGGGCCAGCACCTCCCCCTCCACCGCGAGCTGGCGCGCGTGCTCGAGCCCTGGCGCCATCACGAGCGCTATCGCTGGCACGAGTTCTCCGCCGAGGACATGCGCCGCTGGGAGCGCCGCTTCCTCGACTGACGCCCACCGTGCGAGAGTCCACCGCGCCGGTGCTCGCCAGGAGAACCCCATGCCAGTTCCTCTGAAGGTCCGGCCAGGACAAGCGCTGCTCGCCGTGAGCGCCCTGCTCATGGGCTGCGGCTCGGCGGGCTACGCCGTCGACTCGGCCACGAGCGCCTGCCGGCAGAACCCCCTGTACTGCGCCACCGTCGCGGGCGAGGAGGCCGTGGTTCCCACCGCCATCCGGGGCGGGGCCGAGGCGGCGACACTCTGGGTGCTCACCCGCCAGACCCGGTCCGACATCGAGCAAGCCCTGGTGGAGTGCGTCGAGTGGGCCAACGCCGAGGTCAACCTCCAACGCTTCGGCGGCAAGAGCCCCTCCCGCGCGCAATGCCAGGAGGAGCTTCCAGGAACCGACCCGTGTGGGAAGAAGGTGACACGGGCCATGCAACTGGGCAGGGAGAAGCACTCCCTGGCGCGCCAGTGCACGGAAACGAAGCTGGGCGGACTGATTCCAGGGCGCTTCAGCCTGGAGCAACGCTACCGCCATGACTCCCAGACTGGACAAAAGCAACTGGTCAGCCGCGAGGAGGCACGTGTTCTCCGTCAACAGGGTTGCGGCGACGAGTTGGAGGGTACGCTCGTCCCCGATGTGGTCATCCATTCGGGCAATCCACTCGAGGTACTGGCCATCTACGACTTCAAGTTCCCCTGTCCGTTCAGCAACGATCCCACGTGGAACAAGTATCCAGAAGGGCACCCCTATTACGGTTCGACTCAAGGGAGGATGTACCGCGAGGTTTTCCAGGTGGGGCCCCACCTCGTGGCACCGATATGGAGAGTCATCCGATGGGTCGAGTCCCTTTGATCAGAGTCCATGCGGAGCATGGCGCGCTCGTGGCCCGCGAGGGCCTGAGTATCTGCTTCTACATGCGCCGCTCCCACGTGGACATCGCGCAGGCAGTCATCCGCTCACTGGAAACGTACGTGCGCGCGGTGGGCCCACAAGCACTCGGGTGGTACGTGGACCAGGAGGGCGACTGGCAGGAACTGGATACCACCGGCTGGGCCCATATCTGGAGCGAACTGCACGAGCGCAGCGGTCCCATTGTCGAGCTGAGTGATACGCCGAGTGGCGCCAGTCAGTACGAATTCGAGTACTATGGTAAGCCACTCGAGGCGCCCCTGTTCGTCAAGAATCCGGACGAGGTGAGCGCGGTCTCCTTCTGGCTGCCTTCCGAGTACCTGGAGAAACACGGACCCACCCACGTGCGAGAGCTCGCGCTGGAGCTGGCCGCTCCGCTGCCCTTCAACTCCGGCCACGCCGGTCTCGCCATCAATGCGCTGATGCAACTGCTGGGCGTCTCGGAGCAGCTCCGCCCCTGGTGCTTCCGCTACCCGGGAATGGACGTGCAAATCCTGGCAAACGCCTCAGGGGACGTCGGCACGCGCGTGCGCGGTGCCCACTGGCTCACCTTCCTCGGCCAGCCGGTGCTCGGCGAGCTGGGCGGCGCGGCCGGAATGCGCTCCCGCCTCTCCTCCCCCGACATCACCGTCCAGGAGATGGATGGAGACCGGGCCGTCGTCACGCTCGGCACCTGGCCCGAAGCGGGTGACACCGAGCAGGGCCAGCACCTCCCCCTCCACCGCGAGCTGGCGCGCGTGCTGGAGCCCTGGCGCCATCACGAGCGCTACCGCTGGCACGAGTTCTCCGCCGAGGACATGCGCCGCTGGGAGCGCCGCTTCCTCGACTGAGCCTCAGCGCCAGTCCGGCGGGGCCAGGTTGATGCGCGGCACGTCGTAGCCCTCGGGCCCCTGCAACACCGTCTCGAAGCGCGGATCATTGAGCACCACGCTGCCCGGGCTCTTGTCCACCATCGCCGGATCCACCTTCGCCCCCTCGATGGGCAGCTTCGCGTAGGTCGGAATGCCGTACTGGTGCAAGTCATCCACCGCCACGCCACAGATGGGCAGCGGCGTGCCGCCCGGCGCAACGATGCGGTCGAACTGGATGTAGACACGGTTGGGCGTCGTCACCGCCTCGCCGAAGATCTTGAACTCCGCCTCCTTGCCCTCCACGAAGGTATACATGGTGGCCTGGACGGGGCCCGGCTTGAGGTTGAGCGAGCCGCCATCCTCCTCGATGGAGTCTTCCGAGGCCGGAGTGCCCGTATCCAGGAAGGAGGCATGCTCGGCGGGCTTGATGCCCAACCGCACGGGGGTGGCACGGGCCTCGGGAGGACACCGCGCCAGGTAGCCGATGGGATCCGGCCGCATGGGCACGGTGGCGCACCCGGCGAGCTGCGCGGCGGTGGACAGGCCCAGCACCCCGGTGAGCACGTGGCACAGGCGCGAGGCCACCCACGCCGGGGAGGAGTCACGGGAGGTCTCGGGAGAGGGAGAGGAGGGCACGGACTGCGTTCCTTTCTCGGAAGGCGCCGGAGCGGCCGGCGCGATGGGCCCCGAGCGCGGGCCGTCCTCCCCAGGAGGATGCACCACACACAGGAGCATCCACCCTATCCCGAGCAACCCCAGGAGCAGGACCGCCACGGCGAGCCACCGCCTCCTCCCCGCCCACCGTCCGTCCACGGGCGCCCTCCCCGGCGGCGGCTCGGGAGGAGCGGGCGGTGGCTCCGGCTCCGGCTCCAGGGGTGCCGCCCTCTCGTCCAACAGCTCCATCCCCGCGGGCACCTCGCGCGCCCACGCGCATTCGGAAGGCAGGGCCGCCGGGGCCTGCCACGCGGCGGTGTGTCCCTCCTCGCGCCGCATCCGCTCCAGCGCCTCGCGCACGGCCCGGGCGCTCTCGGGGCGCTCTCCGGGCTCCTTCGCCAGCAGGCGCATGACGAGCCAGCACAGGCCGGCGGGAAGCCCGGGGTCGAACGTCCGGGGCTCCGGCGGCGGCGTGGTGGCGATGGCGATCAACAACTGCTCCAACGGCAGCCGGGTGCTGAAGGGTCGGCAGTTGGTGAGCGTCTCGTACAGCAGCACGCCCACCGCATACAGGTCCGCCTCGGGCCGGGCCTCCAGGCGCGAGCCGGGACGGAAGGCCTCGGACAGCAGGAAGGACACGGCCTCGGGAGGCTGGCAGTAGAGCGTGCCCGGTGCGAGCCCCTCCGTCAGCACACTCGCCCAGGGCAGGTGCACCGAGCCGAAGTCGATGAGGAAGGGCTTGTCGTCTCCCTGACGCACCAGCAGGTTGTCCGCCTTGATGTCCCGGTGGCACACGCCGCGCTCGTGAAGCGTCTCCAGGGCCGTCAGGTACTCGCACAGCACGCCCACCGACCGGTGCAGCGACGCACGCTGGCGCCAACGCCAGACATGGAAGGTGCTCCCCTGGATGTAGGGCGTGACGAAGTAGCCATAGCCCGTCTCCACCTCCGGCCAGCGGCCCCATTCGAGCACCGGCAGCAGGTTGGAGTGCGCCAGGAGCTCCAGCGAGGACACCTCGCGGCGCATCCAGTCATCCACCCGGTCCTCGTCCCTCTCCGACAAGGGCCGGGCCGCCACCTTCATGAAGTAGCGCTGGCCCCCGCGCTCCACCAGGAAGACGAAGGAGAACCCCCCGGCGCCCAGCCAGCGCACCACGCGGAAGTCCCGCACCATCTCGCCCTCGCGCAACTGGTTGGGGTGCAGAGGCGTGCTCATGGGGACGGCGGCTCCTCTCGCCCGAGCAGCGGACGGAAGGGTCCGGGCGCGTCCTCGCCATCCAGCGCCAGCTCCACCTCCGAGACGCCCTCCGGAAGCTGGCCGGTCACGATGTGACGTTGGTGCCACGGGTCCGCCGCGCCCGAGAGCATCCGCGCGGGCCACTCCCACAGCACTCCGTCCGGGAGCGTCACCCTCAGCCGCGCTTGCACCAGCCGCCACGGTGGCGCCCCCTTCTTGCGGTCACGCAGGGACAGGGTGACGAAGAAGCGCCGTCCCATCCACAACACGGAATCGACCCGGCCCCGAGAACCCGGTGCGTCGTACTTCACCACCGCCTGGGGAATGGCGAGCGTGGCGCGTGCATCCGGCGCGTCGAGCAGGCTCCGGGCCACGAGCTCCGCGCCGTCCTCATCAGCGGGGGCGTGGTCGCGCATCACGCGCACCCTCACATCCACCACGTCCCGCCGCGTGACGAGCACGAAGCGCAGCGGCTCGGCGCCAGCTTCCAGGGACACGGTGAGAGGCACCCGTTCTCCCGGAGCCAGGTCCTCGGTGGGGAGCAGCAGCACCGAGCCATCCTCCAAGCGGCGCAGCGGGAGGCGCTCCTGCTCCGGCACGAGCACCGGGGACTCCGTCAGTGGGGGCGCATCGAACAGCACGAGCGTGGGCACTCCGGCCGCTACGCGCAGCTCCAAAGGAGGCACCAGCCCGGGCCGCGAAGGCAGAACAAGCGTGCGCCGCTGGAGCACTGGCCCTCCTGCCCGCGTGGAGGCCGTGGCCGGCAGGGAGAGCAGGACGGGCAGGAGGAACCAGGCTCCAGGGCGCACTCGAACAACCTACGTGCGACGTCCTCTCGAAGGCAAGCAAAAAACCACTTCCCCGGTCATCTCGTCCGGGATGACTCCGGAGATGATGTCCCCTGTCTTTCCAACGAAGGAGGCGGCCCGCGTTTGACGGGACGCCCGGGGCCCTTGGATGCTCAGCGCATACGCCGGACTTCCAGGGGGTGTTCCATGCGCGTCGATTCCACGAGCTCTCCACGCAGGGTCATCTGGAGGCGCTCCGGCCCACGCGTCCTCGGCATCGCGCTCCTGCTGCTGCTCGGAGGTTGTGCCACGCGCGCCCCGCTCGCGGGACTCCTGCCCGGTGTCCACAAGCCCCACCGGCGTGCCCCGCCCCCTCCCGCCTCCGCGCAGGCCAGCACGGCGGCCGGCGGTGCGTACGCCGCTCCGAGGCCCGCCAGTCCCTGAGCCGGGAACCGGCTCACCCATGCACGGAGCTTCCCCCCCGGGTTCGGGTGTTCGCGGGCGCCTCATGCTGAGCACTCCTCCTCCCGTGGGAGGGTGCGATCAGCGGCGCCCGTGCGCGCTGCACGACATGCAGTGACGCGCCTCGGGGACGGCTCGCAGCCGGTGTCGGCCGATCGCCCCGCCGCAGCGCGCGCAGTGCCCGAACCGACCCTGCTCGATGCGCACCAGCGCGTCGTCGATGTCCCGCAGCTCGCGCTCCTCCAGCTCCGACAGCCGCGCCCGCACCGCCTCCGCGCTCTCCTCCACCGCCTCGTCCACCGGGTCCGGCTCCCGCCCGCTCCGCTGCCCACCGGCCTCCGGCAGGTTGATCCGCAGCAGGCCTCGCAGGCTGCTCCGCCGCTGCATCAACGCCGTCCGAGCCTCGTCCATCCACGTGTTCATGGCGCTTCCCCACTTCTCCGGCGCCCCCCAAGGGTCCACCGGCCAGTGGTTTCAGCCCATTTCAGGAAACGTGCCTCCCGCTTCCGTCCCCAGGAAACCCGCCGGCCGCGCGCAAGCTTTGCGGGGCCCCCCGGGTCCCTGTGCACCCCTTGCGCACGCGAGCCCCGCCGCCCCCTCGTACCCGCGCTGGAACATCCCTTGCTCAGGATGTCAGCGGGCATCACTCGAGGACACGCGATGACTTCTCTCTCTTCCCACCCCACTCCCGGCTCGCTCCTCCAGGGGCTCCTCCCCCGCGAGCACGGCGTCTGGTTCCAGCTCGGCCTCCCCCTGGCCAGCGCCCTCTTCGTCTCCGGTGCGCCCGCCAGTGCGCTCTGGCTCACCGGGGCGGCGCTCGCCTGCCTGCTCGCCCACGAGCCGTTGCTGTTGCTGCTCGGCCACCGGGGCGCGCGCCGCGGCGAGCGGGATGGAGGCCGCGCGAAGGTATGGGGCCTCGGGGTGGGAGCGCTGGGCGCACTGTCCTTCGTGCTCGGCGCCGTCTCCCTGCCCCAAGAGGCGCGGCCCTTCCTCGCGCTGCCCCTCATCCTGGGCGGCGAGGTGCTGCTGCTCGCGTGGAACCGGCAGGAGCGCACGCTCTCGGGAGAGGTGCTCGCCGCGCTCGCGCTCGGAGCCTGGGCGGTGCCCATCGCCATGGCCGGAGGCCTTCCCGCCTCCACCGCGCTGACGCTCTGGGGCACCTACGGGCTGTCCTTCGGGCTGGCCACGCTGGCCGTGCGCACCGTCATCGCCAGCCACCGGCCCCACGCCCACCGCGAGCGGCTGCGGTGCACCGGCGCCGCCCTGGTGGCCGCCGTCCTCCTCACCGCCGTCCTCTGGGCGCTCGCCTCCGGGCTCCATCCGCTGCGCGTGCTGGCGCTGCTGCCCGTGGGCCTCGTGGCGCTCGGCCTGTGCGTGGCCCTGCCCTCGCCGCGCAAGCTGCACTCCATCGGCTGGACGCTGGGCGTGGCCGGCACCCTCACCCTGGTGCTGCTCGGGGTGGGGCTGGGCTGAGCACGCCCGGCGCCACCGCGGCTACAGCGGCCGGGGCGTGGAGCCCGTGCCCGCCTGGCTCGACGCGGTCCGCTCCGTGGCCGTCTTGCGCGCCCGCTTCTCCACCGCGCGCACCGTGTCCAGCACCGCGTCCTTCTGGCCGAACCCCGCCAGGAAGCCGGGGATGGAGCCGCCGGGCTCCACCGTGAAGCGGTAGACGAAGTGCGCCTTGCCCTCGCCGCGCGGGGTGAAGACCCAGCTCCCCTGGTTGTGGCGCAGCCGCACCACGCCCTTCTGCTCCGGCAGGGCCCCGTTCTCCGAGGTCCACGTCTGACGGAACTGCCCCGTCCCGTCCGCCCCCAGGAGCTGCTCGTCCACCACGCGCACCACGTAGTCCCGGTTGGAGATGACGGGCAGGTTCAGCCGCGTGTACGTCACGCGCGTCCCCTCCGGCCCCGTCGACAGCACCCGCGACTCCGTCACGTAGGGCATCCACTGCCGGAAGCTCTCGTGGTCCCTCAGCACCGACTGGATGTCCTGGATGCCCACCTCCAGCACACCTTCCGCCCACACTTCCCGGCCCCCGGGAATGTCCGCCCGCTTGCGCACCCGGATGGTCACGTCTCCCTTGGAGAGCTGCTCCCACCCGTCCTCGGCGCTCGCCCCACCCGCCACCAACGCCACCACCAGAACCGCGAGGCCCGGCACGTACCTCATGTTGGACTCCCCTCACTTGAGGCGGGCCCTGGCCAGCTCCCCGCCCTCCACCAACACCCTCACCGCCAGAAGTATCGACTTTTGGCACCGGCCAGGGCACGAACGTAGGCATATGACCGGGAACCTGACAGCCCCCCCACCCGAGCGCGGGCTCTTCTGTAATCGCACCCTCAACATGAGGGCCATCAAGGCCGTCGGCTATGACATGGATTACACGCTCATCCATTACAAAGTGGAGGCGTGGGAACAGAGGGCCTACGAGCACATGCGCGACAGGCTCGTGGCGCAGGGCTGGCCCGTGGGCCACCTCACGTTCGATCCGATGCTGGCCATGCGCGGCCTCATCATCGACACCGAGAAGGGCAACCTCCTCAAAGCCAACCGCTTCGGCTTCGTGAAGAAGGCGCTGCACGGCACGCGGCCCATGGACTTCGAGGCCCAGCGCAACGAGTACGCGCGCACCATCGTCGACCTGTCCGAGCGCCGCTGGGTTTTTCTCAATACCTTGTTCTCACTTTCCGAGGCGTGTCTGTATTGCCAGGTGGTGGACCTGCTGGATGACGGCAAGCTGTCGGGCCTGATGAGCAAGCTCGCCGGCCCCATGGGCTACACGGACGTCTACGAGCACGTGCGCCGCAGCCTGGATGCCACCCACATGGAGGGCGCGCTCAAGGCCGAAATCATCGCCGACCCGGGGCGCTACGTGCTGGCCGAGCCGGACACGGCCCTGGCGCTGTTGGATCAGAAGAACGCGGGCAAGAAGCTGCTGCTCATCACCAACAGTGAGTGGGCCTACACGCTGCCCATGATGCACGCGGCGTTCGACCCGTACCTCAAGGGGATGACGTGGCGCGAGCTGTTCGACGTGGTCATCGTCAGCGCACGCAAGCCCGAGTTCTTCACCACGCGCTCCTCGCTCTTCGAGGTGGTGACGGTGCAGGGCCAGGAGGGCCTGTTGCGTCCGCACTCGGGGCCGCTCAAGCCGGGGGTGCCCTACTTCGGCGGCAGTGCCTTGGAGGTGGAGCGCTCGCTGGGCATGAGCGGGGATGAAATCCTGTACGTGGGCGACCACATGTTCGGCGACGTGCACGTCACCAAGAGCGTGCTGCGCTGGCGCACCGCGCTCGTCATCCGCGAGCTGGAGGATGAGATTCGCGCCATCAGCGCCTTCCGGGCCACCGAGGCGCGTCTGGAGGAGCGGATGGTGCAGAAGGAGCGGCTGGAGGCCGAGGCCTGCCAGGTGCGGCTGGAGCTGCAGCGGCGGCGGATGGGCTACGGCCCGCGCGAGCCCTCGCCCCCGGACGAGCAGCTCCACGCCCGCGCCGCCGAGCTGCGGCTGCAATTGGAGGCGCTCGATGCGGAGCTGGGGCCCCTGGCGCGCGCCGCCAGCGAGCTGTCCAATCCCATCTGGGGCCTGCTGACGCGGGCGGGCAATGACAAGAGCCACCTCGCGCGCCAGGTGGAGCGCTACGCGGACATCTATACGTCGCGGGTGAGCAACTTCCTCTTCGCCACGCCCTTCGTCTACCTGCGCAGCCCGCGCGGCAGCCTCCCGCACGACCCGACCACGCCGGGCGGCACGCCCGTGTTCCCCCCCGCCACCACCGGAGGAGGCGACACGGGCGCTGCTTGAGAAAGGGTGTCCCGAGGCCTACTGCGTGCGCCGCCACAGGTCCTGCAGGTCCGGGGGCAGGTTGCTCTCCACGTCGTGGGCCTCGCCCTCGGAGATGTGCTCGCGCAGGCCCAGGAAGACGGCGCGCACGATGCCCTCCACCTCCGAGACGTCCTTGCGCAGGTCCTCCGCCACCACCCGCAGGAAGTCCTCCCGCGTCCGGCCGTACTCGCGCGCCGGCTTCTGCCCCTCCTCCTTGGGCAGGAACTCCAGCAGCTTGCGCGGCAACTGCGCCTCCAGGTCCTTCGCCTCCTCGGGCTGGATGCGGTGCAGCAACGCGTTGATGACCGACACCGCCGCACATTCGACCACCCCCGCCTCCAGCCTTCCGACCTCGGACAGGTGCTTGATGAAGGCGGCGTAGCTGCGGCCGAGGTGGGATTGGTGGCGCTTCTCACTGCGGCTCATGGGTCCGCCGGTGGGCGTATCGGCCATGTGGCTCTCCTCTGAAGTGTCCTTTCGTGGAAGGTGGGCATGGGTGGGGGACTGGCGGGAGCGGGCGATCAGGAAGGAGCTTCCGGGGACCCGGGGAGAGCGGGTGGGCTGGCTCGGGGAGGGTGGACCGGCAGGGGAGCGACCGGGCGACCTGACCGATCAGCAGGGCGTGTCAGACCCCCCTAGTATGAGTAGTGCCGTGAGCCACTCGACCACCAACGGCGCGTTGCGAGTCCTTGAGCAGGGCAACCTTCTCGACGGGGCGGACCTGATGCCTGTCCGGAATGAAAGCGGGCGAAAGAAGCGTGCTCGCAAGTCGGCTCCGGCTGCCAGGCCGGGCTTCGCCGCGGCTTTGAAGCTGGTGGTGCAGCACGGGCGGCAGCTCGCGAAGGAGATCGGCAAGACGGCGCTGTCGCGCTGCCCGCGCTGCGGCCACGTGGGCCCCACGGAGCAGGACTTCGGCACGCGCATCATCCGGGGCGAGCGCCGGCCGCAGTCCTGGTGCCGCAACTGCCGCAAGGTGAACCTGCCGCCCCTCAAGTCCCTGCCCAACCTCTCGGGCCGGGCCGTGAAGGCCACCCTGGTGGAGACGGCCAACGAGAAGCCCCCCAAGGCGCGGCGCCGTCCGGCCGCTGCCCCGGCGGCGTCCCCGTCCGCTCCTCGAGACGGCCTGCTCTTCTCCGTGGATGAGCTCTCGCGCGGCAAGCGCCGCTCCTCCTGAAGGGCCTCCCCCGCCCCGCTCCTGCGCGAGCGGCCGATCAACGGCCCCGTCCGCCCCCCGCTGAGATGACGGCACCGCCCCACGCGCCCATTCCTCATCTGGCAGAGGAGGAAGAGCACCATGGCGGTTCGATCGGACACGGTTGGCATCAAGAACCGGCGCGACGCGGCGACGTACGCCGTGAAGCATGGCCCCCAGTCCAGCAAGGGCAAACCCACCCCCTTCCGGGATGAGCTCCCGCTGCTGCGGCGCGAGCGGCTGCTGGCCCGGGCCCGGTTGGGCCCGGCCTCACAGCCCCGCCTGCCGAAGATTCCCCACGGCGAGGTCCCCGTGCGCGGGCGCAAGAAGCCCCCCAGCCAGATGCACATCAAGCGCAGCGGCGGTTGAGCGGCGCCGCGCAACAAAACGGAGACGGGCGCGATTCGCGGACTATGCTGGGTGCGAATGAGCGACGCGCTGTTCTCCTCGGAGTTCGAACCGGCCGACACCCGTTACCTGTGGCGGCTGTGGTTCGCGGACCTTCTGGACCTGGCCACCTCGGCGTTGCTGGGTTGGGGAGCGCTGCGGGCGCTGGACGTGGACCGGACACCGCAGGCGCTCGTCGTGGCCGGCGGGGTGACGTGGCTCCTCATGTCCCTGGCCGGTGGACTCAGCGGGTGGACGCTGTGGCGCGGCGTGGTGGGCCTGCGGCTGGTGACGGACGGCAGCGCGCCGGGGCCCGGGCGCGGCCTGCTCCGGGCCCTGCTCGTCCCGGTGGACCTGGCCATCTCGCCCTTCCTGCAGCGGCGCTACGGCGATCGCCTCCAGAAGGTGCAGCCGGAGGCCGTGCCCCCCTTCACCAAGAAGTGGCAGCGCGGCCTGGGCTGGCAGGGCGTCTGGCTGGTGCTGGTGTTCGCCTCGGTGTGGTTCGTGGTGATGCCCACCCGGCGCGAGGCGCTCGGCTACCTGAAGAAGCTGGACGGGTGGCGCTGCTGCCACGCGAAGACGCCGCCCTCGCCCTTCAAGTGCTCCACGTCCGTGTCGCGCGCGGTGAGCGAGGCCGAGGACGGGGACGCGCAGGCCCAGGCCATCGTGAAGGACTGCCCGAGGGCCGCGGCCGAGATGGGGCGCTGAGCCAGCAGGCGCCCGGCGTCAGGGGAAGCCGGCGGGGGATGGAAAACCGGCCCGGGTGTCCTTACCTCCGATGAAGGAGGCCACTCTATGGCGGTCAGGACCCGGGTAGCAGGTATCAAGAACAAGAAGCGGATGGCGGACGTCGACGAGGCGCAGACGAACCGGCAGGCGCCAGGCCTCAGCACGGGGAAGAAGACCGTGCCCCGTGACCAGGCCGCGGCCCTGCGGCGCCAGAAGCTCATGCGCAAGGCCACTCCAGGCCCGGCCATGACGGAGCCGGTGGGACTTGGGCCCGCCACCACCGAGGTGCGGCCCGGCAAGAGGACCGTCACCCGGCGCAAGACGAAGCGCGGCAACGGCCTGTAGCGCGTCCGCGGCATCCAACAACCCATACCCGACAGAGGGACCGGCCCCCCCTGGTCATTCCGGCCGGTCATCCCTACCTACATGTGGGGGAGAATCCATGCCAGAGAAGACCCAGCAGTCACGCGCCAAACGCGCCAAGGCCAAGGGCACGACGGTGACGGTGAAGGCGTCGGACGTTGGTGACGTCCCCGCCGGCAAGAGCGCCCACGCACTCAAGAAGAGCCGCGGCATCGTCGGCCGGGCCAGCACCACCGAGCGCTCCGTGAGCCGGCGCCGCGCGCCCGGCGAGGGCAAGACGGCCCAGAGCCTCAAGCTGCCCCTGCCCGGGACGGGCAGCTCCACCTCGCGCCGCAAGACGATTCCTGACGAGGCCGCCGCCCAGTACCGCCACGGGCCGCACCGCAAGACGGTGCCCACCGAGGCCGCCGCCGCCTACCGCCGCGAGGAGCGTCCGAAGGTTCCCCGCAACGAGGCCAAACAGCGCCAGGAGACGCGCGCCAAGCGCGGCTCGCCCGTGCAGGGCCGCAAGAAGGCCCCGAGCGAGATGGACATCACCCACGCCGGGGGCCCGCGCAAGCGCACGCGCCTCCACGGTGGCTGAGCGCCCCGGCCCCTCCTGACGGGCCTCCCCGGCGCGAGCGCGTGGCGAGCCGCAATGTCCACGCGCCCACGCCCCACACCCAGGGGCTCGCACCCGGTGCTCCCGCGCAACCGCTCGCCTCCTCGGGGAGTGGTGCCGGCGGTGTCTGGCCACAGGGAGTGAAGCAGCGGCACGCGTCCTCGCCCTCGGGCTCCAGGCGCGCGCACACGCCGCCCGCTCCGCATTGTGCGTCCCCGGCACAGACGGCGCCGTAGTCTCCCTCCTGCAACGCGGGCTGGAGGCAGCGCGCCGCGCCTCCCCCCGCCACGGACTCACACGCGAGCCCCGCGGGGCACTGCGCATCACTCGTGCACGCGGCGGTGCAGAGGGAGTCGAGTGCCAGCACCGGGCCCCGCGGCTCCAGGCGCCCGGCGAGGAAGGGGTGGATGAAGTCCTCGAGCAGCGCGTCCACCCGGACGTTGAAGGCCTCCGTGCGGCAGGCCACGTCGCCGCTCGCGGTGACACCCACGAGCACCTCGCGCCCTTCCGAGTCCCGCACCAGCACCGGCCCTCCGCTGTCGCCCACGCAGCTCATCGCCGGCGAGGGCCCCGCCCGGAAGGCACCCGCTTCCACCTCCGTCAGCACCATCCCGCCCTGGCGCCGCTGGCCCGCGGGTGCACTCGCGTCCTTCGTGTCGCCAAAGCCCACCACGCGCGCGGACTGGCCCGGCGCCAGGGAGGCCTTCCCGGGCCCGGGGAGTGGGAGCGGGGACACGTCCACCGGCTTCGACAGGCGCAACAGGGCCGCGTCCCGGGCGTGGCTCGCCCGGTCATAGCCCGGGTGCCGCACCGCTCGAGCCACCCGCACGAAACGGCCCTCGGGCCCGGGCTCCGGCAACAGCCGTGTGCCGAGGAAGACTTCGTAGGCCCCGTCCGTGCCGAAGATCTCCAGGCAGTGCGCCGCCGTCAGCACCACGTCCGGTGCGATCAGCGCCCCCGTGCACAGCAGCGTCAGGGATTCGCCCGTGCAGCGCGCCCGGCGGGCCACCAGCGCCACCACGGCGGGGTCATCCGGGGCGTCCGTGCCGGAGACCACCGCGTCCGTGCGGGCCGCGGCGGTCAGTGCATCGGGCGGAGCCGGGGCACAGGCACCCAGTGTCCACAGCAGGAGGGACAGGAGGACAGAAGGGGGGCGCAAACCCTCACCCCCACCCTCTCCCAGAGGGAGAGGGTGCTCGCGACCCGGGTTCATCCGAGGGGACGTGACGCGGCGGAGCTCACTGCGCCGCCCGCTCCTGGCTCACCTCTCCCGCCAGGCCCGCCCTCTGCTCGTGCAGCTTCATCAGGCTCGTCCGGTAACGGGAGATCCGCACCTGCAGCTTCTTCGCCTCCTCCGTGTTCCCGTTCGCCTCCGCGACCAGCCGCTCCTCCTCGAGCCGCTCCACGTCGCGCTCCATCAGCTCCGTCATGCGCACCAGCTTCCCGTGCTTCCACTCCGGCGTCTGAGGCAACTCCGGCTCGATGGGATCGTTCTGCTGCGGCGGCGCGTTCTCCACCTCCGGCTCCGGCACCACGTCTCCCGGACCGATCGGCACCTCCGTCGCTCCGCGCCCTTCCGAGGACGCCACCGCCTGCGACCCGGACCGCACCGGCGACGGCGGCTGCGCCCGCGGGGCGGCCGGAGCGGACACCGAGGCGGACGGGGAGACCGGGGACACCGTCGTGGACGGCGGCGACCCGGCCGGGACCGTGGCCTCGGGCCCGGTCAGGAACAGGCGCAACACCAGCGCGGCCCCCAACAGCAGGGCCGCACCGAGAGGGAGAAGGAAACGGGACCGGTTGTTCATCGCTCCTCCATTATAGGCGCAGCTTCCAGCCCTCCGGATGCCGCTCCACGCGCAGTAACATCAGTTGCTCGCGGACCTTCCCGTCCCGAGCCACCCGCGCGCGCACCATCACCGCGTTCGGGTCCCGTCCGTCCACCTTCGCGTCCAGCACCTCCACGAGGGAGACACTGTGCTCGTTCAGCTCCTGCACGGTCGCCTGGCAGGTGTCGCCCTCCTTGCTGGAAAGCAAGGGAGCGAGCACCGCGCAGTCGCCCGAGGGCAGCGCCTCGAAGAAGCGCTGCACGGTGGCCTGGGCGGCCTCGGTCTTCCGGGACTCCGAGTGACAGCCGAGGGCGGCCACCAGGCCCAGCCACAGCGCGGCGCGAGGCACCGCCCTCCTGTTCAGCCCGCGCATCATCAGTAGCAGTTGGGCGCGAACATCTCGTCGTCGCTCGCGGACATGAACTGGTCGTCGCAGTAGGCGCTCGCCAGCGCGTGGCCGTTGCGCACGCAGCCGTTGTGGTTGGTGGCGTCCAGCGTGTACTGGGTGTCACCGCCGCAGCCACCGCCGCAGCGGCCGAAGCAGATGCCCATCACCTTGGGGCGGCTCCAGTGGTCCGGCTCGCCGCACTTCCACACGCCGCCGCTCATGTAGAACTCGTCGCCGCTGCACGAGCCGTGGTCTCCGAGCTGGGCGATCTGCTGGTTGCCCGTGTAGGAGAAGCCGCCGTGCTGGCAGTCGTGCTTGGCGTAGGAGTACCAGTTGTACACGCCGCCGCAGCTCCCCGTCCAAGCGCCGTTGCACTTCGCGTAGCTGCACAGCATGGTGTAGCCACGGCCCTGCTCGCCCATCACCGTGCGCTGCAGCTCCACGGACGAGGGGTGCTGAGACCAGAGGCTCACCGCGCGCCGCAGGTACTTGGCCTCGGGCGCCGCCGCGTCACCCGCGGGAAGCTGCGCGTTGAGCGCCGCGTACAGGCCCGCCAGCACCTCGCGGTCCCCGTCCAGCATCTGCGTGTCCTGGCCGCTCTCCGCCGCGAAGCCGTCCAGCGACGACACGCCGTTGGCCACGTCCACCAGGCCCGTCAGGGACATGCCGTTCTGACTCACTTCAATCCGGTAGACGCCCTCCTCCACCTGCTTCGAGGAGAACCGGGCCTCGGAGCCCGCCTGAGCGAAGCGGCCGGACACCACGCCGGTCTCCTGCTTCAGCTCCAGGCCGTCCACCGCCTGCGCCGCATCCTCCGGGCGCGTGCCGGTACCACAGCCCACCAGCATCACCGCCGCGACTGCTCCCAAAACCTTACGCATGAACTCGCATCCTTCCTGCACCGGGCATTTCCGGTTCCGCAGAAAATGAGAGACTCTCGCGTTTAACGGATTTACAACATTCCATCAAGTCGATGCGCGTCAAAGGCGCGGGCCGGCGGGGTGGAAGAGGGGCAGCGCCCCCGCGGCGCGGACGAGGCCCTGGGTGTCCTCGGGGAGGGACTCGTGGGCGCCGATGGCGAGCAGCCCCCCGGGCACCAGCCGCGCCAACAGCCGCGCCAGCACCTCGCGCTGCACGGGCCGGGCGAAATAGGTGAAGGCCACGTTGCGGCAGAGCACCAGGTGGAAGGGGCCCTCGGGCATGTCCTGGCGCAAATCCTGGCAGCGGAAGTCGAGCCCCTCGCGGTACTCGGGCCGCAGGCACAACGCATCGCCTTGGGAGGAGAAGGCCTGGTCCACCCAGGCGGAGGGCAGCTCGCGCAGCGTGGCGCGCCGGTAGCAGCCACGGCGGGCCCGCTCCAGCAACGAGGCGTCCGCGTCGGTGGCCACCAGCTCCAGTCGGAAGTCCGGGAAGCGCGGCCGCAGGCCCAGTTGGAAGAGGACGGCCACGGTGTAGGGCTCCTCCCCCGAGGCACACCCCGCGCTCCACACGCGCAAGGTGGACTCGCCCCGGGCGCGCGCGGCCTCCAATACCTGGGGCAGCAACGGTTCACGGAGCGCGTCGAAGACACCCTGGTCCCGGTAGAAGCGCGAGATGGTGACGCGGCAGAGCGCATCCAGCACGGCGCGCTCGGCGGGGTCCGCCTCCAGCCGCTCGAGGTAGGCGGCCAGCCCGGGCACCCCGAGCTCCTTCATCCTCCGGCCCACGCGCTTGCACACCTGCCCGCGCACGCGGCGGAAGCCCTCGTAGCGCAGCTCCAAGCGCGACGCGGCCCACCGCAGCAACTCCAGACACTCGGCATCCGTCACGCACCACCTCCGCTCCGCGGCTCCCGCCATTTCACCACTGGCGCTCCTGCCCCCATACATGGAGCAAGCACTCGAAAAGGACAGGCGCGCAGCTTCTCAAAAACTGGAAGCCATACAGCCCCCCTGGTTGTTGAAGGCCCGACGGGCGCGATGTCCTCCCGGACGGGCGGCTCGAACCGGCGACCGTCTTCACCGTTGAGACCTTGGCGGGCAACCCCCACCTTGGCCCTACGAGCGCCGGCATTGCCGGCAGGAGGCAGTCATGGCCGGAGAGATGAAGCGAGCCTACCCCCAGTCCGTCCTCTTGCTCGTGATGGCGGCCGTGCTCGCGGGCTGCGGACCCGGCGAGGAGTGGATGGCCGACGAGCTCTCGAACCAGGAGCTCGCGGCCCGGGCAGCCCCCCGGCGCGCGGACGCCGGAGGCGCGACGCAGTGGGTGCACACGATGCGCAGCGCGGTGGAGACCGATGCGCCCGTGGCCGTCGTGCACGACTCGCGGGGCCACATCCTCACGCTGGGCAACCACCGCACGCCCATCGACCTCGGAGAGGGCCCCATCGGCGCGCCCGGCGCCTCCGTCCTGGTCCTCTCCAAGTATTCGCTCCAGGGCAGGCTGCTGTGGACCCGGCCGCTCGCGGCGCCTCCGGGGACGGGCACCGCGTACGTGCGGGGACTGGCCCTCGCGGTCGAGCCCTACGACACCGTGCTCCTCACGGGTGTGCAGAGCGGTGGGTTGGAGCTCGGCGGACACGTGCTGCCGCCCGGGGCCTTCCTGGCGCGGCTGGATGGGAACGGGGAGCCGCTCTGGGCACGTCCCCTGCCCACGCTGGCCACGGAGCTGGCCGTCAATACGCGGGGCCACATCACCCTCGGGGGCACCCTGACGGGCCAGGTGGACTTCGGCAACGGCCCCGTCACCGGCGCCACCCAGCCCTACCTCGTCCAGTACGACGCGCAGGGCACGCTGCGCTGGGTGTTCGTCGATTCCGCGCGCGGCGTGTCGATGGACCTCGCCCAGGATGACGCGGGAGACCTGTACCTGGCCGGTGGCCGCTTCGTCCCGCCCTCCCCGCTTCTCGTGCCCTCGCTCTCGCGGGTGTCCTCCGAGGGCACGCTCCAGTGGACGCGGCTGCTCGAGGGCGCCACGGGTGTGGCCATGAGCGTGGCGGCACACGGGGGCCAGGTGGTGGTGTCTGGCTATTACACGGGGACGATCGTCTTCGGTGGGCAGGTGCTCGCCGCGCCCTCGAGCCGCGGCTTCGCGCTCGCCTACGGGCGGGACGGAAACGCGCGCTGGGGCTCGCTGCTCGGCAGCACCTGGGGCCTGGTGGAGATGGACCAGGGCTCGGGAGTGGTGGTGGCCGGCCGCTATACGGGAGGCGAGGACTTCGGCCTCGGCCTCGGCAAGCTGGAGGGCTACCCGGGCGCGACCAACGTGTACGTGCTGCGGCTCCAGCGCCCCACGGGGAATCTCCAGTGGAGCCGGACGTACCCGTCCGCCCAGACGCTGCCGGTGGACCTGTCCGTGTCGCGTTACGGAGAGAGCGCCCTCACCGGCACCTTCCGGGCTCCGGTGGATTTCGGCACCGGCCCGCTGAGCCCGGCGCCGGGCGCCAACACCTTCCTGCTCCAGTTGGCGCGCTGAGGGCGGAGCGAGGTCAGTCGAGGAACCGGCGCTCCCAGCGGCGCCGCTCTTCGGGAGAGAAGTCCTTGTCGTACTGGGGCCCTTCGTAACGCCAGGGCTCCAGCACGCGAGCGAGCTGCACGGTAGGCGGGAAGCGTGCGGCCCTGCTCGATGTCGCCCGCCTCCGGCCATTCACCGAGCGTCACCACCGCCCGGCCCCCATCCAGGTCCTGCACCGTGGTTCCCGGCGAGTGCAACCGCGCACGCAAGGCGTCCACACCGCCCAGCTCTCCCAACACCGGCTGGCCCAGGAACGTAAGCCACGAGGGGCCTCGCACCCGCGTGCCGATGTTGTACGCGAAGGACACGACATCCGGGATGTCCATGCCCGGGTAGCGGAAACACCGCTCGCGAATCTCCTCCGTCACACCCACCACGTCGTTCGGACCCAGGAAGGCCAGGCCCACGTTCCCGGAACAGAAGGGCAGAGGGGCCGCCAGTTCCAACGCCAATGCGCGGACCCGCTCCGGGCCGTGCTCCTCCAGGTACTCCGAGGGCAGCCAGAACGACGCCACACACGCGTGCTTGGCCGAGACCGGCAACTCCGGGTCGTCGATCCGCCTGCCGTAATACTCGAACTGGTAACGCTCCGGAGCACCTGTGCTGGCCTCCTCCAGGATGACGCGGGGCCAGGGATCCTCCAGCAGATGGCGCCGCGTGAACGCCCAGCCCTCTGCATCGAGTTCCTGGAAGTCGCCCTCGTCGTCCACGTACAAGGCGAAATTCTCCGCTCCCACCGCGTCCAGATAGGTGTCCATCGAGCGCATCACCGCCCGAGCCATCTGCGTGTGCGGCCGGCGCATGTAGAAGTCCAGCCGCAAGCCCTCATGTATCCAGTAGCCCCCGAACCTCGTGCGGAGGCGGATTCTCGGGTAACGCTCGCTCACCAGAAGACTCCTTCCCCAGGGCCGATGCGATGGACTTCCCATCCCCAACGGCGCACGAAACGGTACGGCATGTCTTCTCCTTTCGAAGCGCCCATGATGTCGCAGCACCGGCAACCTGGAACCACATCCTGCTGGCGAGGGCCGTGAACGCGTGCACCCCACGGTGGCGCGTGCGGCGGCCCACGTGAGGCACTCCGCTTCCTTCGTCTGCCATTCGCCTGCCCATGCGTCCGATGGGTACCCGACACGACTCCATCCCTCCGGCAGGGACGGCCGTGCGGCGCCCGACGCGCAGCGGGGTTGGTGGCGAAATTGCTCAGGACCTCCCGCGAGAGAGGAGGTCCGACGTGTACGAGGTCGTCCCACGTGGCTGGCGGAAGGTGCTGACGGGCACGGCCTGTGCGCTGCTGCTCGCCGGCTGTACGCGCAACGAGCTGCCGAAAGCCAAGGTGTTGCCCCCGGACCCCGCGCAATCCCAGACGGAGACCGGCGACCCGGCCTGTCTGGGCCCGAGAGACCCTGGCCGCGTCACCCTGCACCGGCTCAACCGCGCCGAGTACGACAACACAGTGCGAGACCTGTTGGGAGACACCACCCGTCCGGCGCGCGACTTCCCCACCGACGACCACGGCTACGGCTTCGACAACAACGCGGACGTGCTCAGCCTCGGGCCGCTGCTGATGGAGAAGTACGCGGCGGCGGCGGAGAAGCTCGTGGAGGCCTCCTGGACGCGGATGCGCACCTGCACGCCGGACCCGGCGGACCCGCTGCCCTGCGGACGCCTCATCCTGGAGCGCTTCGCCCGCCGCGCCTGGCGCCGGCCCGTCACCCCGGCCGAGGTGGACCGGCTCCTGGCCTTCCTTCCGCTCGCCCGAACGCACGGCGAGAGCTTCGACACGGGCATGAAGCTGGCCATGCGGGCGGTGCTCCTCTCGCCGCACTTCCTCTACCGCGTCGAGCTGGACCCGGACCCGGCCTCGACAACACCGCACCCGCTGAATGACCACGAGCTCGCCGCGCGCCTCTCCTATTTCCTGTGGAGCAGCATGCCGGACGAGGCCCTCATGGCCGCGGCGGACGCGGGGACGCTGCACACGCCCGAGGAGCTGGAGCGGCAGGTGCGCCGGATGCTCGCGGACCCGAAGGCCGAGGCGCTGGTGGACAACTTCGCCGGGCAATGGCTGTACACCCGCGCGCTCGACTCCCTCCACCCGGACCCGCTCCTCTACCCCTTCGACGACTCGCTGCGCGAGGCCATGCGCCAGGAGACGCGGCTCGTCTTCCGCGAGTTCCTCCTCGGAGACCACCCGGCGAGAGATCTGCTGGACGCGAACTTCACCTACGTGAACGACCGGCTCGCCCGGCACTACGGCCTGCCCTCGCCGGGCACGAGCCAGATGACGCGGGTGGACCTCTCCGCGCACCCGGAGCGCGCGGGCCTGCTGGGACAGGGCTCCATCCTCGCCGTCACCTCGCACCCGGACCGGACCTCTCCGGTGAAGCGGGGCCTCTGGGTGCTCGAGCAACTCCTGTGCAAGGCCCCGCCGCCCCCCCCGCCCAACGTGGAGGGCCTGCCGCCGCCGGTGGACCCGAGCATGGGCATCAAGCAGCGCATGGCCCGGCACAGCAGCGACCCGGCGTGCGCGGGGTGCCACGTGCTGATGGACCCCATCGGCTACGGGCTGGAGAACTTCAACCCGGTGGGTGCGTGGCGGCGGAAGGAAGAAGTGAGCGGCGCCCCGGTGGACCCGAGCGGCGAGCTGCCCGGAGGCCTGCGCTTCAAGGACGGGGTGGAGTTGCGCACCCTCCTCGAGGCGGACCCGGCGCTGGAGCGCTGCATCACCCAGCACCTGCTCGCCTACGGGCTGGGGCGAGGGCCGACGAGCGCGGATGCCTGCACGCTGGAGGACGTCGCGAGCCAGGCCAAGACACGCGGAGGGCGGCTGTCGGATCTCATCCTCTCCCTCACCCGGAGCGAGGCCTTCACCCACCGCCGCGGGGAGCCGGGGAGCGCGGACGTGGAGGGCGCTCGATGAAGAACCCCAAGCTGTCACGGCGGACGGTGCTCCGGGGCCTGGGGGCGCTGATGGCACTCCCGGTGCTGGAGCAGATGGAGCCGCCAGTGGCCCGGGCGGCGGAACCCGGAGCCACGCCACGCCGCCTGGCCGTCTTCTACGTGCCCTGCGGCCTCTACATGCCGAACTTCACGCCCCAGGGCACCGGGCGATCCTGGACGCTCTCTCCCACGCTGCAACCCCTGGCACCGGTGAAGGACGACGTGCTGGTGCTCTCCGGGCTGTCGCACGAGCCCGGAAGGCCAGACGAGTTCGGCCACCACGCGGCGGGCACCGGCGCCTTCCTCTCGTGCGTGAAGGTGGTGAAGACGAACACGCAAGACAACATTCGCGCGGGCGTCTCCATGGACCAGCTCGCCGCCAGGGCGCTGCGGCCGCACACGCGCCTGCCCTCGCTGGAGCTGGGCAACGACGGAGGGGATGGAACGGGCTCGTGTGACGCCAACTTCAGTTGCGCCTACGCACGCAACATCTCCTGGGCGGGACCCACCAGCCCCCGCGCCAAGGAGACGAACCCGCAGGCGGTGTTCGACCGGCTCTTCTCGGGCTTCGACCCGGACGCGACGCGGGCGCAGATAGAGAAGCGCAAGGCCTACGAGCAGAGCATCCTGGACTTCGTGAGCGAGGACGCGCGGGCGCTGAAGCATCGGCTGGGGACGAGGGACCAGCGCAAGCTGGACGAATACTTCACCAGCGTGCGCGAGCTGGAGCTGCGCGTGGCGGCGCTCGACCAGCAGGCGCCCACGTGCTCGAAGGGACCGAGGCCCGAGCGGACACACGACGTGCGCGAGAAGACGAAGGTGATGTGTGACCTGATGGTGCTCGCCTTCCAGTGCGACCTGACGCGGGTGGCGACCTTCATGCTCGGCAACGCGCGCAGCGACCGGGTGTACGACTTCCTCGGACTGACGAGCGGGCACCACACGTACTCGCACCACCAGCACCACGCGGAGAACCACGCGGCGCTCGCGAAGATAGACCGCTGGGAGCTGGAGCAGTTCAGCTACCTGCTGCAGCGGATGAAGTCGGTGCAGGAGGGAGACGCGACGCTGCTGGACAACTCCCTGGTGTACTTCGGCAGCGAGGTGGCGGACGGAAACTCGCACGGACACTCGGACATGCCGGTGGTGCTCGCGGGGCGAGGAGGGGGCGCGGTGACGCCCGGACGGCACGTGCGCTACGGCGGGCTGCCCATCGCCAACCTGTTCATCTCCATGCTGGGCTCGGTGGGCGTGGACGTGAGCCGCTTCGGAGACGACGGCACGGGACCGCTCCCCCAGTTGAAGGAGTGAGCGCTGAACATCCCGGCCCCGGTCTGTCAGATGATGGCCGTTGCGGGCGCACGGCGTTAGGCCCCCGGCACGTGTCTGGTGTTGGCTTCCCCTCGCAGCGAAGGGGGATGCCAGATGCCACGCCGCCAGATGGTGGTCCCAGGGACGGGGGGAGTGCTCTACGAGAGCGCCGGAGGAGCGCGGGCCGCGACCATCTTCGAGCTCCTCACCCAGGCCGGTGCCGCGCGGAGTCTGAGCTGTAGACACGGGCCGGACCCGGAGTCGCTCGAGCCGCTCGACAACCCGCTCGTGGCCCGCGGGTACATGACGCTCGCCTACGCGCCCTTCGACCACGCGCTCCCCAAGTGGACGTTCTTCGATTACGACTGGCGTCTGGACATCCGCTACAGCGGCAGGCGCCTCGCCGAGCACCTCCAGGCCGAGGCCTCGCGCGGGGAACGCTGGCGACTGGTGGCGCACTCCCAGGGAGGGCTCGTGGTGCTGGCGGCGGCCCGGCTCCTCGGCGCCGAGGAGCTGGCGCGGCTCGTCGAAGGCGTGTGTTTCGTGGGCGTGCCCTTCTACGGAACGGTGAACGCACTGCTCGCCCTGCTGGAGGGAACCTTCATCAAGGGCTCCATCCCCAAGGAGGTGGCGCGCACCTGGCCCTCCCTCTACCAGATGCTGCCGCGCTGGAGCATCACCCAGGGCAACCCCCACCGCCCCGACCTCTTCCTCGACGCCACCTGGACGAACGCCGGGCTCCTGCCCGCGCCCGGCGAGCCCATGGACCTCTCGCGGCACATCGACACGGGCCTGCTCGAGCGGGGGCGGGCACTGCTTGGCGCCACCCGGCGGGGATACTTCGAGCCCCTGCGCAAGCTCGACTTCGTCCGCCTCATCCAGGGCAACAACCTGCCGACGCCGTTCCGGCTCCCCCACTTCCCGGAGACGAAGGGGACCCTCTCCGTGGACGGCGACACCCTCGTCCCGGACCAGTTCACTCGCGACAGACTCCCCACGTGGGTGCGGCCCACCCTCCTCCGACTTCCCGCGGCGGATCACTCGCTGCTCTGCAGTGACCCCAACGTCTTCGAGCTCTGCCTCTGATGCGCTCCACTCCCCTCCTCCTGGCCAGCCTCCTCCTGCTCGCGTCGGCCCCGGCCCTCGCCCAGACTCCCCCGGTCGCCGAGCCGGTGCGCATCGATGACAGCGACAAGGATGGTGTGCCGGACGTGCCTCCCGGCCAGAAGGAGGCGCCCCCCTGCAATCCCAACCAGATGGAGGCGTGCGCCGACAACTGCCCGCACGATCCGAATCCCAGCCAGGACGACAGCGACGGGGATGGCAGGGGGAACGCCTGTGACTTCTGCCCGGAGCACGCCGCGAAGGATGGCGAGCACGCCGACTCGGACGGGGATGAGGTGGGCGACGAGTGCGACAACTGCCCCGACTACAATCCCCGGGACGAGAGCGGCGAGCAGTCCCCATGTCCCGAGCCGGAGACCCGCCCGGGAAAGACCCGGCCCGATCCCAAGCTCCGCGTCCAGCGGTTGCAGTTCTTCATCCGCCCGCTCGCCCTCGGGTATCGCTACCAGGGGAGTTGGGCCGGCTCGACGGGGCTCGGGCTGCACCTGGGGGGCTCGCTCGGTGAGTGGCGCTTCGACGAGCAGGGCACTGCGTTGAGGATGCCAGAGTGGTACTGGTCCGCCGGGGTGTATGGCGACTCGGTGAACATCTTCGCGGCCGAGCACCTCGGCCCCTACGCGGCGCTCGACTGGCGGCCCATGGGGTGGGCGCCCTACGCGCGCTCGGGGTGGAGGCATTTCAAGTTCGGCATGGGGACCCACCTCCTCTGGTCCCAGCGCGTGGAGGGCGTCGAGAACCGGCCCCTGCATCTCGGCGTGGGGCCCCGGGTGGGCTTCCTCGACATCCTCTCGGTGATGCCCTTCGCCCAGTTCGACCTCGCCAATGGCCGCGCCTTCTCCTGGGGAGGAATGCTGGTGTTCGACTTCAAGATCCTCCAGGACCTGGGCGTGCCCCTGGCGAAGTGAGGTCCGTGGCGGGGAGCTCCGCGCCAGCCCATGTCCCCGGTTTTACTGGGGATTCTCCGGGTGGGCCCGGTTGGATTCCAAGACCCTGGGAAATCCGGACGCAACTCCGCGACGGACGCCGCGACAATGGCTCCAGGAGATTGCTCATGTCCAACTACCGCATTCGCAAGGGCGACACCCTCTCGGCCCTCGCCTCCCGTTTCAAGACCAGCGTTTCGGAGTTGGCTCGCATCAACAAGATCGCCAACCCGAACCTGATCTACGCGGGCAAGACCCTGCGCATCCCCGGCCACGCCCGGAACGACAGCTTCGAGCCCGCCAGGGGCGGTACCCGCGGCGGCGGCACGAGGGCTTCGGGCGGCTCGCACGGCAGCGGCGGCACGCGGGGCGGCGGACAGGTCGAGGGGAGCCGTGGCGCCGGGAAGCCGGGCCAGGCGACTCCCGCGATGCACAAGCTCGCGAGCGCGGGCCGTGCGGCGGCGATGAGCATCGGCGGGTACAACAGCCAGGGCCTGTGCGCCACCGGCGTGAGCAAGGCCATCCAGAACGCCTTCGGCTTCAAGGTCTGGGGCAACGGCAACCAGATCGACAACAACCTGCCGCGCGACAAGTTCAAGCAGGTCAACATGTCGCTGGAAGAGGCGCTGAAGACTCCGGGCCTCGTCCTCACCTGGGAGAAGACCTCGTCGCGCCTGGGCAGCATCTACGGCCACACCGCCATCACCACCGGTGACGGCCGCTCGTCGGTGAGCGACTTCATCGAGCGCAACACGCTCGGCGCCGGTGGCCGCTCCGGGCTGAAGGTCTTCATGCCGACGATCTGACGCCCGCCGCCTGGCTGGGCACCGTCGCAACCGTCGCCTCCGGGGCCACCGACCGGAGGCGTTGTCATGTGTGCGAGACGACAGTGCAACTGTCCTGGAGCCGCATGGAAGGACCCCCCTGCCATCCCCACCCTGGGCTGCCCTGAAGGGCATCTTCAACGGATTGGCGGACGTGCAGCAGGAGGGAACGGACATGAACGGGAAATGGTCGCGGGCGGCCCTCATCACGCTTCTCACTGTGGCCGGAGCTGGCGGCTGTGGCGGCGCGCAGGACGAGGAGGTGGACCTCCAGGCCGCCCCCCTCGCGCTAAGCGTTGAGTGAGGAGCGGATTGGACGCCGCTTCCGCCGACGTGAGCTTCGCAGCACACATCAATACTCAGTGGAGGCGTCGGGAATCGAACCCGCCGCCTGGCACTCCCAGAGCGGGCTTGGCGGAGTTTCGTGGGAGCCTGGCGGTAGCTTGTGCCCTGGCGAGGTGTGACCAGGGAGGGGCAGGTGGAGAGCGCGGGTGGGAGTACCGGCGGAGGCGGCCGGTGCTCCCACTCGCTGTCCTCGACATTGCCCCCATTCCTTTTATGCGCCGCGACATGTGCCATCTGCCCTTGATGCGGTTGGGCATGGGCGGCGGCGAGCGGGATACGCAGCGGCTCCAGGCGCTCGATCACGGGGGCTCCTCGACACACGGCACGCGGGAAGCTAGCGTCCCTGGCCTCGAATCGAGGGTCTGATGGATCTCGCCGTCACTGGTTTGGGCATGGTCTCATCGGTCGGTCTCGGAGTCGTGCCCGCTTGCGCGGCCATCCGGGCAGGCATCGTACGCCCGCAGCCGCTACGGTCCTTCCAGGTCCTCGAGAGCGAGCCTGTCGAGTCCCTGCCGCTCGTCGCGCATCCCATCGAGGGCTACACGGAGGGTTTTCTCGCCGTGGGCCGCTGGCTGCGGCTGGCCGCGGGCGCATTCGACGACCTGCTCACGTACGGCACGCCGCCAGACCGGAATAGCGCGGCCTTCTGGAGACAGACGGGGCTCATCGCCGCCCTTCCATTTCCGGATGAGGAAAGCCTGAGCGGGCACCTCCAGCGGGACCTTGAACTCCTCAGGAAGGCCTACGTCCTGCCGCTCCTGCGCATCGTCGGCGTTCCCATCCCGCCCGAGCACACACATTTGCTCTGGAGCGGGCATGCCGGCGCCCTGGATGCCGTGTGTCATGCACAGCGCATGTTGGAGGAAGGACGAGTCGAGCGGGTGGTCGTCATCGCCGCCGACTCATACCTGGATGAGCGCACGCTCGAGGAACTGCTGGATCAGCGTCGGCTGAAGTCTCCTTCCGTGCCTTGTGGGCTGATGCCGGGCGAGGCCGCGGCCTGCTTCCTGCTCGAGACGCGGCGGAGTCTAAGAGCCCGCCAGGTACGGCCAGAAGCCATCATTCGTGGAGCCGTCACGGCAAGGAACGAGCGGTTCTCGATGACGGACCCACCCACGGGTGAGCTGCTCGCCCAGGTCACCCAGCAGGCGCTCGACATGGCGGGGCGCGCCTCGTCCTTCTCCGGGGATCTCCACACCGACTTGAATGGAGAGAACTGGCGCGCTTCCCACGTGGCATACGCCCGGGTCCGTCTGTCGGAGCGGCTGTCCCCGGACGTCCGCCTCCGCACCACGGCGCTCTCCCTGGGCGACGTGGGCGCCGCGAGCGGAGCCGTCTCTCTCTGCGTCGCATGCCGTGCCTGGCGGCGTGGTTATTCCCTCACGGATACCTCGCTCATCCTCATGCTCTCCGAGCGAGGTCACGGAGGAGCATTGCTCCTGGAAAAGGTACGGAGCTGACATGTCCCACGACACGAATAGCCCGCGGAAGAAGTCTCCCAAGGAACAACACCTCGATGCGGTCCAGGGGCGCACCCACCACTCCACCAAGGGGTTCGACGGTGGCAAGTGCCTGTGGCGCGGCATCTACAAATATAACGTGCACTCCTGCAGCCACCGGTACCAGGCGCGTGGCAGGGCGGAAGAAGACCCGTCCGTCTACAACTGGCCGGCCTACCAGAAGGCAGCCACCGGGCAGAAGACCCGGACGGACTACAACGCGGAGACGGCCTACCCCAAGTGGTACCGCACCGAGCTCGATGCCCCCACCGAGACCGGCAGGGAATGGGACATCAAGGGCAAGAACTTCAAGGGCGGTCTCAAGCCCTACTGGAACGACGCCCACCACCTCATCCCCGTTGCCGCCCTCGAGAAGGGCCTCGAGGCGGTGGCCGAGGACCTTGCCACGACGCGCCGCAAGGAAGGCAAGGAAAGGATGACCTCCGGGTCGGACATCCGCCTCTACTTCGAGGAGTCCCTGCTTCGCGCCGGATACAACATCAATCACAAGACGAACATGCTCCTCCTGCCCATGGACCACGTCATCTCGGACCTCCTGCGGCTGCCCAAGCATGGCGGGCCCAGTTCCAACAACCATACCCAGTACAACCGTCTCGTCCAGGACGAGATGGATAACATCATGGATGTCTTCCGCGACAACTTCAGCGACCTGCCGGACAAGGAACACCTGTCCGACAAGGACCGGCGGCTCCAGAAGGCGCGGCTCGAATCCCTATCCAACCGTCTCTACAAACTGCTCACCCAGGACAGTCTTCGGGGCGCGCCTCCACCGGCCCAGCCCTACGCGGGTGGCGGGTCCGTGGAAGAGCGAGTGCCGGGGTTGAAGGTCGCGCTCGGGTCAAGCTAGTGAGCGGCAGCGCGCTTCGAACCTGGTTCCAACCCGAGGAGGGTATACGTGAGATTCTACCGCTGGATGACCCTGGGGCAGCCGGACGTGGAGCAGTGCTTCCTGGATGCCGCCCCTCAGGGCCTCGGCGCCCGAAGCTCCTTCCTGGCGCGAGGCAAGTCCGTCAAGGGGCACTACCCGGAGTCTCCTCGCATCGACCTGAGTGAGGAGAACCCTGGACTCCGACTGGAGTCCTTCATTGGCAACAGCAAGCGGATGCTGGTGGTGTCCCGCCCCCTGCGCGCGCTCCTCGAGCAGTGGTGCAAGGGGCAGGAGGTCGAATACCTGCCGGTGCACATCTACAACCATCGCGGCAGGCTCCACGCCGATGACTACAGCATCGTCAACCCGCTCAGCACACTCGACTGCATCGACCTGGAACGGAGCGAGGTGGAAATGATGGAGGGAGAGGTCGTAGGCGTGGGCCGCATCGTGCTCTCGCCCGCGAAGCTGGAGCGGCCTTCCCACCTCTTCCGGGTGCGAGAGGCCCCCCACTTCTACGTCATCAGCGAGCCCCTGGCAGAGGCTCTGAAGGCGGGTGGTTTCACCAATGTGGTCCTCGAACACCTGGAGGTCGCGAATACATGACCCTGGCCTCCACCTTCCTGCCTGTCTTCCGCAAGAACGCACTGTACGAGAACGCACAAAAGATTCCCGCCGTGCGCGCGGGGAGGGCCAGCGCCGCGGAAGTGTTTGAACTCTGCCGGAACTACCGCGTCGCCGGCATCTGCTCGCTCCTGATGTCGGCATCGGCCCGGGAGTTCCATCACTTCCTGCGCAAGAGTGCCTCGGCGTTGGCGTTCTGCACGTCACGGGGCACACCCGCCTTCACTCAGGTCCGGGCCTTGCCCCTCCTGCTGGATGCCCTCTGCTGTGGGGAGGTCCAGGTGGCCGAGGCCTTCGCACGGAAGACTGGGGCGACCTGGGACTCCCGCTCCGAATACGAGGAGGACTTCCTCTATGCGAGCTTCCTCTGCTCACACTTCCTCCTGCCTCCGGATGTGGCCCGAGACGCCGAGCTCGTGGACCGGTATGTCGGGCTCGTGGGCTCGGGAGAGGAGCCGCGGTTGGTCATCGTGCAGGCGTTTCTCGGGAACGACGGAGCGCTGTTCGAGCAGGGCCTGGAGTCGCTGCTGGCGGCGCGGGCCGCACGTTACCAGCGCCTCGCGGCAAGGGAGGCCATTCCCCGTTGGGAAGCCGCGACCGAAGGATGTGTATGCATCGAAGGCCTGGCGCTGGTTGCACTCGCGGAGAGCAAAGGATTCCGTACCCGCAGGGACTACCTGCACGTGCCCTCGCTCGTCAGACTGCCCGCTCCGCCCTCTGCTGCTCCCAGTTCCTGGGAGGACGTGCTCGCGTAAGGCGCATGGCGCGCGTGATGCAGCGAGCAGGAAGGAACCGAAGAAGGAGAGGACGCCGCGAGTGCAGTGGGCAGAGTTGCTCAGGAGGACGTTCGACTTCGACGTGTTCAGGACGCAAACGGCAAAAACCCCATCCGCTTCTCGCTCCATCGCCGGGTCTTCAGGCTGTCCAGGCGCCCGGCGGCTTCGCGCGTTTTCCTCTGCCTCTCTGCTCCCCCCCGTTGTCCTCGACACTGCCCCCATTCCTCTTATGCGCTCGCCTCCAGATTTGGTCCCCCAAGGCGAGCCGCGCATCTTCGTTGGGAGTAGGCTCTGCCCAGAGCGGCGGGCAACCTCTATTGGAAGCGGTGGGAATCGAACCCGCCGCTGGAGGTCTCCGGAAATCGGCGGGAGGACCGATGATTTCGAGCCGGTCCCGCCGTCTATCGGTGCGAGGCTCCCCAGGGGAGCCGTTTTCTCCACCGAAAGGAGCCGTCCATGACGATCAAGGCAGCGACCCCCTACCTCATCCTCAACGGAAAGGCCGAGCAGGCCATCGCCTTCTACCAGCGTGCCCTCGGCGCGAAGGTCGAGGCACTCCAGCGGTTTGGAGACGTCGACCAGAGCTGTCCCGTGGCGATGAAGAACCAGGTGATGCACGCGGCCCTGCGCGTGGGCGACGCGCTCCTGATGATGAGCGACGGCGCCCCCACCGGCGAGGCGCCGCCCCAGAACGGGAACGTGAACATCGCCCTCCAGTTCGACGATCCGGATCAGGCCAGGGGCTGCTTCGACGCGCTGGCGGCGAACGGCAAGGTCGTCCAGCCGCTCATCGACGCTCCCTGGGGTGAAATGTTCGGCGCGCTGGGCGACCAGTTCGGCATCAACTGGATGTTCAACAGCGCCAAGGCCAAGAAGGCCTGACGCCACGCCACCCGCGCGGCTTCACCCCCGCGCGGAGAGCACTTCCAGGAGCAGCCGCGCGGCCAGTTTGGCCGTGCGGGCGTTCTCGTCGTGGGGCGGAGAGAGCTCCATCAGGTCGGCGCCGATCATCCACGGCTCGGCGGCGACGGTGCGCACCACGTCGATCATCTCCCGCGAGGAGAGCCCGCCCACGCCCACCGCGCTGACGCCCGGGGCCACGGCGGCATCGGCCGCGTCGATGTCCACGCTGAGGTAGAGCGCATCCGCGTCCTTCATGATGCGGGAGAGGGCCTCGCGGGCAACCGCCACGGCGCCGCGCTCGGCGACGTCCTCCACGGTGTAGACATGGATGCCCTGCTCGCGCGCCCACGACAGGTAGTAGCGCGAGTTGGCGAAAGAGCGGATGCCAATCATCGCGGTGCGCGCGCCCGTGAGAATCGGGGTCTCCAGCGCGCGGCGGAAGGGCGTGCCGCTGGAGAGCGAGGACTCGTTGTCGTACTCGCGCACGTCCAGGTGGGCATCGAGCGTCACGAGCGCCAGGCGCAGTCCGGGACGCGCGGCGGCGAGCCCGCGAATCAGCGAGCCGGTGAGGCCATGGTCTCCGCCGATGAAGATGGGGCGCGCGCCCGTGGCGAAGAGGCCGCGGGAGGCCGCCTCGACGCGGGAGTGGGTCACCGAGCCATTCATGGGGGCGAGCGTGAGGTCTCCCATGTCCACCACCTCACCGAGCTCGCGCTGTCCATCGAAGGAGCCATAGGCGGAGAGGGCCTCGCGCAGGGCCTTGGGGCCGAAGCGGGCGCCGGGGCGCGAGGGGATGCCCCCGTCATAGGGCAAGCCGAGCAGGACGGGCTGGTCCTGGAGCAGCGTGCCGGGCGAGAAGGGACGCAGGAGCGCGGAAGCGCGGGGGTCGCGGGGATCGGCGGCCGGGCGCAGGCCGGCGAGCGGGTCGTGCGGAGTATCCAAGGTCGGCTCCGTGTAGGGTGAGGGTGTCTCGGTCCTCGGGCCGCATCCTTGCCACGAATCGAGCCCGCGTCGAAGTGTTGCAACGGAGAGGAGCCCCCATGAAGACCTCGAAGTTCAGCCTGCTCGCCCTCTCGCTGGCCTGCCTGACGGCGGGCGCGGCCACGAAACCCAATGCCGGCGCCCACTCGTCCCTCGCGACGGAGATGGTGGCCGCGCACAACCAGGCCCGGGCGAAGGCGAAGCCCGCGCCGAAGCCGGCACTGCCCCCGCTCACCTGGTCCCCGGAGGCGGCGAAGGTGGCGCAGGCCTATGCCAACCAGTGCAGGTTCGAGCACAACAAGAACCGGGGCAAGTTCGGGGAGAACCTCGCCGCCGCGGCGCCCCCGGGCTCGAAGACGAACGCCCAGGTGGTGGAGGACTGGGTGTCCGAGGTGGCCGACTACTCGTACGCGACGAACAAGTGCGCGCCGGGCAAGGTGTGCGGCCACTACACGCAGGTGGTGTGGCGCAACACCACGCAGGTGGGGTGCGCGACGGCCATCTGCACGAAGAACTCCCCCTTCGGCGCGCAGTTCCCCAAGTGGCAGCTCTGGGTGTGCAACTACACGCCTCCGGGCAACTTCGTGGGCCAGAAGCCTTACTGAGCCCTACTGTCTCAGCTTCTCGTCCAGGAAGCCCTTCACCTCGTCCCACGCGGCGGCCGCGGCCTCGGCGTCGTAGCGCCCCGGGGCCGACGGGTTCGCGAAGGCGTGCGGCGCGTCGTACTTCAGGATGCGGTGCGCCACCCCCGCGTCCGACAGCGCCTCGTCGAACTCCTCCACCACGTCGTTGGGAATCGACTCGTCCTTCGAGCCGAAGATGGCCAGCACCGGCGTCTTGATGGTCTTCAGCTCGTCCACGTTCAGCACCGGCCGCCCGTAGTACATCACCACCGCGTTCAGCTCCGGGATGGCCATGCCCGCGCGCAGCGACCACGCGCCTCCGAAACACCAGCCGATGACGCCCGTGCGCGTCGACTGCACCCGCGACGACGTCATCAGGTACTGGTGCGCCGCCTTGAGGATCTCCTGCGAGCGCTTCGGGTCCACCGTCTTCATGGCGGCCATCGCCTCCTCGGGTGTGGCCGCCACCTTGCCGCCGTACAGGTCCACCGCCAGCGCCGCGTAGCCCTGGGCCGCCAGCCGGTCCGCCCAGTGCATGATGTGCTCGTTGAGCCCCCACCACTCGTGGATGACGAGCACCCCTGGAATCGGCTTGCGCGCGTTCTCCGGCAGGCTCAGGTAGGCCCGCGCTCCGGCGATCTCCAGCATCTGCCCCTTGCGAGGCGGCGCCTCCTCCGCCTTCAGCTCGTGCAGCCCCTCGAACTCCTTCTCCGTCAGGCCGCCCAGCTCCTCGCGCCGCTCCTCCGAGCCGCCCTTCTCCGCGCCCTGCTTCGCCGCACAGCCACTCAACGCGCCACCCAATGACAGCCACACCAGTGCCGCACATCCCCACATCGTCCGCAGACTCATCCGCATCCTCTCCTCCGGGCCGCTCTCGCACCTGGGCCCTGGAGCGCGCCCCGGCGTAACGCGCCCCCACCGTCCACGCCAGGGCTGCGTGGGGCCCGCGCGGCCGGGTGCAAGAAAGACGACGGGCCATCGGGCACCGCCCCGGCGA
The DNA here is from genome assembly GCF_049060025.1 of Archangium gephyra. Classification (GTDB taxonomy): domain Bacteria; phylum Myxococcota; class Myxococcia; order Myxococcales; family Myxococcaceae; genus Archangium; species Archangium gephyra_A. Next base: position 7,554,439 of record NZ_JBMEQQ010000002.1, on the reverse strand, counting down.
GGGGAGGAACCCGATGGCCCGCGAGGACCACCCGGGACGGGGAGTTACTTCTTGGCCGGCTGGTTGCCCGGAGCCGCGGGCTGGCCGCCCGGCTGGCCCGGCATGGTGGGCATCGGCTGCTGCTCGTTCTTCTGCACGTCGAGCAGCTCCACCTCGAACACGAGCGCCGAGCCACCGGGGATGCCCGGCGTGCCACGGTCGCCGTAGGCCAGCTCGGAGGGGCACACCAGCTTGGACTTGCCGCCCACCTTCATCTTCTGCACACCCTCGGTCCAGCACTTGATGACGCCGTTGAGCGGGAACTGGGCCGGCTCACCGCGCTTGTGCGAGCTGTCGAACTCCTTGCCGTCCGGCAGCGTGCCCCGGTAGTGCACCTTCACGGTGTCGGTGGCGCTCGGCTGCGCGCCGGTGCCCTCGGTCAGCGACGTGTAGATGAGGCCGGACTCGGTGCGCACGGCGCCCTTCTCCTTGGCCGCCTCCTCCAGGAAGCTCTTGGACTTCTCCTTCTCCTTCTCCGCGCGGGCCGTGGAGCGGGTACGCGCCAGCTCCGGCAGCTTCGGGCCGAAGGCCTGGATGTCCACCGCGGGCTCCTTGCCCGTCACCGACGCCGTCATGCCCGCCTTCACGAACTCCAGCTCCTCGGGCGTCATGTCGAAGACCTGGATCTGCCGGCCCAGCGTGAGGCCGAGCGCGTAGAACGTCTTCTGGTCATCCGTCTGCGGGGCCGCCGCGGCACCACCGCCGCCGCCGCCGCCGCCACCCTGCTGCTGACAGCCCGCCACCGCGAGCATCAACGCCACCACCAGAAACTTCCTCATGTGTCCTTCCTTTCCAACCAGGGCAGCGACCGCTGCCCATGCCGGCGCCCTTATACAAGAAGAAAGCGGCGGTCCGGCGGGGGAGCGGACCGTTCTTATCTTTTTCCGGTGAACCGGGAACACGGGAGACGGAATCCTCCGTCTCCCGGCCCGGCTCGAGCAGGCACCGGGAGGCACTCGGGCATGGACATCGACGTGCGGAGCGTCCTGGATTCCCTCATGGAACCCCTGCTGGCCCTGGACCGTTCGGCCCGCATCCTCCATGCCAACGCGGGGCTGAAGGAATTGCTGGGCTGGTCCCGCCTGGAGCTGCTGGGCCGGCCCGTCTCCCTGGTGATTCCGGGGGGGCTGCCGGGGTGGCCCCGCGAGGACCTGGCGCCCCCTTCCATGCTCCGTCAGCCCCACCGGGTGGGGGCCCTGCGCAGCAATGGTCATCCGCGGGAAGTGGAGGCCTGGCTGTCGCCCTGGCCCGGAGGAGGGAGCGAGGGGCTGCTCATCGTCTCCCTGCGCCCGCTGGACGCGCAGGTGGAAGCTCGAGCGGCAGTTGCGGCTGAGCCACCGGGTGCTGGTGTTGGACGCCACGCTGAAGCAGGTGTTCTCGACGGTCGCGGACGAGGAGGAGGCCGCCTACGCCGCCCTCCGGGCCAGTGGGGAGTTGGAAGGCTGGACGCTGGGCACGTACTGGAGGGTGGAGCGGGGGAACGGGGCCCTGGTGCCCGTCACCCTCTGGACGGCGGACGGCGGCCTGCGCGACTTCGTGACCGTCACCCTGCAACGCGCCTTCGCGCCTCCCGATGGACTGCCGGGCGTGGCCTGGACGGGCCGGGAGCCCATCTGGTGCCAGGACGTGACCCAGGACGTGCGCTTCCTGCGCGCGGACCTGGCGGCGCGGCACGGGCTGCACGGGGGCCTCTTCGTGCCGGTGCCCGGCGGCGGCCAGGTGCACGGCGTGCTGGAGCTGCTCAGCCGCGAGCCCCGGAAGGACCGCGAGGCGGACGAGGCCATGGCCAACGCGCTCGGCAACCACCTCGGGCGCTTCCTGGACCGGCTCCATTACGTGGAGGCGGAGCACACCCGCGTCGAGGCCCTGCTCTCCCTGTGGGACGCGGACCTGCTGGGGCTGTTCATCAGCGACGTCCACGGCCGCGTCCTGGAGGCCAACCCCACCCTGCTGCGGATGCTGGGCTACTCGCGGCAGGACGTGCGCGAGGAGCGCCTCTCGTGGCCGGTGCTCACCCCCCTGCGCGAGCGCGTCGTGACGGAGAGCACCCTGCGGCGGCTGCGCACCGATGGCCTCTTCCACTCCCACGAGGGCACGCTGCTGCGCAAGAACGACAGCGGCGTGCCGGTGCTGCTGGGCTCGACGGGTCTGGGCGAGGGGCGGGTGGTGACGTTCGCGCTGGATTTGTCGGACTGGAAGCCGGCGGAGACCACCCCGGCCCGGGAGGCGGATGCCCGGCTCCATTCGCTCATCACCCACGCCCCCGTGGTGCTCTTCTCGCTGGACCGGGACGGCATCGTCACCCTCTCCGAGGGCCATGGGCTGGAGACGCTGGGCTTCAGGCCCGGCCAGGTGGTGGGCATCTCCATCTTCGACCTCTACCGCGCCGAGCCGGCCCTGCTCGCCCATGTGCGGCGGGCGCTCTCCGGAGAGGAGTTCTTCTCGATGGTCCCGCTGAGCAGCGGGCTGATGTACGAGACGCACTGGGTGCCGCTGCGCGACCCCGAGGGGCGGCTGGTGGGCACGCTCGGGCTGGCGGTGGACGTCACCCAGCGCGAGCGCGAGGCGCGCTGGAGGGCCCAGCTCTTCGCCGAGGCGGAGGAGGCCCGGGCGGCGGCGGAGCAGATGGTGCGGGTGCGCGACGAGTTCCTGAGCGTCGCCTCGCACGAGCTGAAGACGCCGCTCACCTCGTTGAGCCTGCAACTGCACACGCTGCTGAAGCGGGCGCGCCAGGGCACCCGGCCCGAGGACGCCGAGTCGGTCCAGCGGCTGGAGAAGGCGCAACGGCAACTGCACAAGCTGGCGCGGATGATGGACGAGCTGCTGGACGTGTCGCGCCTGGCGGAGGGGCGGCTGCGGCTGGAGCTGAGCGACGTGGACCTGGTGCAACTGGTGCGCGAGGTGCTGGAGCGCTTCCAGGAGGAGGCCCAGCGCACGCGCTCGCGCCTGGAGTTGAAGGCTCAGGGGCCGGTGGTGGGCCGGTGGGACCGCACGAAGCTGGAGCAGGTGGTGACCAACCTCGTGTCCAACGCGCTGAAGTACGGGGCGGGAGCGCCCGTGGAGGTACAGGTGCAGTCCAGCGGGGCCATGGCGCTGCTGGAGGTGACGGACCATGGCATCGGCATCGCGCCGGAGGACCTGGAGCGCATCTTCGGCAAGTTCGAGCGCGCGGTGCCCGTCCGCCAGTACGGCGGATTTGGACTGGGGCTGTACATCGTGCGCCAGCTCGTGGAGGCGCTGGGCGGGGGGGTGGACGCGGAGAGCACACCGGGCGCGGGCGCCACCTTCCACCTCGTGCTGCCGCTGGCGGGCCCCGAGAGCCGGTTGGGACCTCCGCCCCCCCAGGCGGGACTCCACTGAGTGACACTCGCCTGCCCGGTCCCCCGATGACCGTAGATTTTCCAGGACACCCACCCGGGCGCGGCGCGTTACATGTCTCGATGCTGTCTCGCGTCTCTTTCGTGATACGGCGGAATACCCGGGTTCGTGGGAGGTGCCGTGCAAGCAGGGGAAGCGCCGCGCACCAGCGTTCTGCTGGTGGATGATCAGCCCGCTGACCTGGTGGCATTGGAGCGCCACCTGGAGCCTTTCGCGCTGCATCTGGTGAAGGCCGGCTCGGGAGAGGAAGCGCTGCACCGCATCGAGGACGAGGAGTTCGCGCTCGTGCTCATGGACGTGCGGATGCCGGGCCTGGACGGCTTCGAGACGGCGCGGCTGCTGCGCGAGCACGCGGTGCAGGGCCACGTGCCGCTCATCTTCCTCACGGGCGCGCCCCCCGAGGAGCACACGCTGGCGTACGCGATTGGCGCGGTGGACTGGCTGCGCAAGCCGGTGGAGCCGGAGATTCTGCGCGCCAAGGTGCGCGTCTTCGTGGAGCTGCACCGGGAGCGCGAGGCGCTGCGGCGCCAGCAGACCGAGCTGCGGGAGCGGGAGCGCGAGGTGTTGGAGGACCGGCGCCTGCGGGTGGAAGCGGAGCGCGAGCGGCTGGTGGTGGAGCTGCGCGAGGCGGTGCGCCTGCGCGACGAGTTCCTCTCGGTGGCCAGCCATGAGCTGAAGACGCCGCTGACGCCGCTGGCCCTGCGCCTGCAGTTGATGAGGCAGGGGCTGGAGACGGAGACGCCGGACGTGGCGCGGCTGCGCGGGCACGTGGAGGTGGCGCGCGGACAGGTGCGGCGGATGACGTCGCTGGTGGACAGCCTGCTGGACGCCACGCGCATCACCCGCGGCCGGCTCCCCCTGCGCCTCGAGCAGGACGTCGACCTGGCGGCCATCCTGCGCGACGTGGCGGCCGGCTTCGAGATCCAGGCGGTGCGCGCGGGGTGCGCGGTGGAGATAGAAGCCCCCGCCCGGGTGCTGGGCCAGTGGGACGTGCTGCGGCTGGAGCAGGTGGTGGCCAACCTGCTGTCCAACGCCCTCAAGTTCGGCGCCGGCGGGCCGGTGCTGTTGCGGCTGGAGGAGCGCGAGGGGTGGGCCCGGCTGACGGTGCGCGACGAGGGCATCGGCATGAACGAGGAGGTGCGCGGGCGCATCTTCGGGCGCTTCGAGCGGGGCGTGTCCGAGCGGCACTACGGCGGCCTGGGCCTGGGCCTCTTCATCACCCATGAGGTGCTGGAGGCCCTGGGCGGCCGCATCGAGGTGGAGAGCGCTCCGGGACGGGGCTCCACCTTCACCGTCGAGCTTCCCGTGCTCGGCTCCAGGGGAGGACGGCGGAGGTCCCCGCCATGATGCGTGAGCCGCCGGAGACCCGCTGGCCCCAGCGGGTGCCGTTCACGTGACGACTGCCGCGCCACGCACGGGTCCCGAGAGTCCCCGGCGGGTGAGCACCGGCTCCGGGGAGGGTGGTAGACGGCGGAATCAGGAGGAGGACACATGACGCAGGCCTCGATCGGAGTGGGACTGGCACGGGTGGAGGTGGAGGTGACGATCTCCGCGCCGCGGGAGCGGGTGTGGAAGGCGCTGGTGGAGGAGACGGGCCAGTGGTGGCCGAAGGACTTCTACGTGGGCCGGGAGCCGAAGGGCTTCATCATCGAGGCGCGTCCCGGGGGCCGGATGTACGAGGACTGGGGCAACGAGGCGGGGGCGCTCTGGTACACGGTGTTGGTGGTGGAGCCGCCGGCGGTGCTGGAGCTGGCGGGACACCTGACGCCCGCGTTTGGAGGACCCGCGACGACGACGGCGCGCCTGACGTTGAAGGAAGAGGGAGGCGCGACGGTGGTGCGGGTGGAGGACGCGATCTTCGGGCGGGTGGACGAGAACACGAGTCCCCGGCTGCGCGAGGGCTGGCGCGCGCTGATGGGAAGCGGCGGCCTGAAGACGTACGTGGAGAAACAGACACCGTAGAGCCGACACCCCCCGTGAGCCTGCCCGGCCGCTGTGCCGCCGTGCCAGCCAGCGTGCCCTCTGGCCGCATGGCGAAGCCCGCGGCACATGCCCACCGTGCCCCGAGCGAGGCGAGGGGGGTGACCGATGAAGGCACGAAGCGGAATGAGCGCGCTGCTGGTGCTCGCGGGGCTGGTGACGGGAGCGCAGGCCCGGGCCGAGGAGAAGCAGGGCCGCCACGGCTGGGACATCACGGTGGAGGCGACCACGGACTTCCCGCTGTCGGTGGGCGGGAGGCTGGGAGTGGAGTCCCCGTGGAGGCTGCGCTTGTCGACCTCACTGGGCTACCTGCCGGCGGCGTACGTGGGACTGGTGAACGACGTGGCGGTGGAGCTGGACGCGTACAGCCGCAACGAGGCGGACCTCATCGAGAACGCGCTGAAGAACTCGCTGGTGTGGCGGACGCACGTGGGGTGGAGACCCTTCGCGGGAGCGGGCCTGTACGTGGAGGGCGGTTACGGACTGGTGGCGCTCGGCGGTGAGGTGAGTGCCGAGGACGTCCTGGCGTCACTCATCGGCATCGAGCCGCCCGAGGGCGAGGAGTCGCTGCTGCGCGAGTACCGGGTGCGCTCGGTGTTGCACATGGTGGACGTGGAGGTGGGCTGGCGCTGGGGGCTGGGCTCGGGGTGGACGGCGCGCACGGCGCTGGGAGCGGCCTTCACGTTGGACTCCAACACGCGGGTGGAGCCGCAGTTCGAGCCGAGCCAGCCGCTGCTCGTCAATGTCTTCTCGCGCCTGGCGGAGGGCGAGCTGGACAGGACGTTCGAGCGGTACGTGCACCTGCCGGTGCTCTCCTTCTCCATCGGCTACGCCTTCTGAGGTGACGGCGGAGGGCGGGTGGCACGGAATCACCCCTGGAGTCAGCCGACGTGTCAGGTTACAACTTGACACCCGACATCCATCCGTGGCTAAATTCCGGAATAAGCCTGTTTAGCTCCAATGGGGGTGGACCGTGCCTACCTGGAAGGCCCTGCCAGGCGTCTGGATGCTGCTGTGCGCCACCGGGTGTGGGCATGGAGAGGCCGTGGGGAGGGCGGAGCCCGCGAGCGGGATTCGGGTGGAGTGTGCCCGGGGCGACGAGGGGGCGTGCGGAGCGGACGCGTCCACGGAGGAGACGCGGAGCAAGGGCGGGACGGTCTCGGCGCGCATCTGGGCGATGATCGCGCAGGGGCAGTTCGTGGAGGCGCAGGCGCTGATCGCCGAGTCGGCGGCGGCGGGACTCATCACCCAGCAGGTCGCGGCGAGGATGCTCGAGCGCATCACGCTGCTCAACACGCGGCTGGGGCAGGTACCGGCGACGCTGCAGCGGGTGGCGGACTTTCCCTCGCAGCTTCGCGACTTCACCCTCTTCCGGATCAAACAGTTGCTGGAGCGCAGGGACTTCACCCTGGCGACGCAGTCCCAGTTGAAGCTGGCCGAGAAGCTCATCGAGCAGCAGGAGCGGTTGATGGAGAAGGTGCAATGACGAAGACGCCCTTGCCCCCCACTGTCGAGGAACTGCTCGGAAGGCTTCGCGAGGCGCGGCAGGGCGGAAGCGCGGAATCCTCCCGGCCGGAGCGGGTGAGGCGCTATCGCGAGCTGCTGGCGGAGTGCCCCACGTTGACCCCGGCGCTGCTGGAGCTGGGCCGGCTGCTCCAACTGACGGACGAGCCGGGGGTGGATGCCGAAAAAGCGTTCGTGGAAATCCAGAGGCTGCTGGAGCAGGCCGTCGAGGTCTCGGGGCGGGAGGCGGCCGCCGTGGTGGAGCTGGGCTACTTCCTGGACACCATCCGCAATGCCTCCGAGAAGGCCACGCCGCTGTATGAGGAAGGCGCGGCCCGGGCCCTGAAGACGCTGGAAGACGCGTGGGCGGGACTGATGCGCTCCTGGGTGCACGAGCGGACGAAGGAGTCGCTGAAGAAGGCGCTGGAGCTGAGCGAGCTGGCGGAGAAGCTCTTCCCGGACTCGGGCCGCATCCAGGGAGTCGTGCACGATGCACGCAATACGGCCATCCACGATGGCCTGCTGAAACCCTGACTCCCCTCCCCTGGCCGCTCCCCATACGACCAGGGCCCACCATGCGCCCCGCCACCGCGGGCCCGGCTCGCATACGCTGGGCGCCGCATGAGCCTCCTCCGCCGCGCGAAGCGTGAAGACAATCCCCAACTGTTGGAGCTGTTCGGCGCGGTGCCGATGCAGGGTGAGCTGGTGCTGGCCACGCAGCGCTCGCCGGACTTCTTCCGGCTCTACGAGATGCAGCGAGGGGAGACGGAGCTTCTGGGTGAACGAGGTGGAGGACGGCCTGGACGGAATGGGAGCCATCCTCGTGAGGGACGGCTGGCTGGAAGGGCGGCCGTGCCGGGTGGGCTACCTCGGAGACCTGCGCACGCGCTTCTCGGCGAGGCGGAGCCGGGGCCTGGCGCGCTTCTACGGCCCGGTGCTGGAGGAAACGGCCCAGCGGTTGGGCGTGGAGGCGTTCCTCACCGCGGTGATGGCCAGCAACTCGGCGGCGCTGCAGGCGCTGGTGAAGCGCAAGAAGCGGCGCGAGGCCCAGCCGCACTACGCCCTGCTGCGCCGCTTCTCCGCGGTGTCGGTGCACTTCACCCGCCGCCGCCAACCCGGCTCCAGCCGCTTCCACGTGCGGCGCGCCACGCCCGGGGACATCCCGGCCATGGAGGCGATGCTGGACGCGGACCACCGCACCCGGCCCTTCGGCTACCGGTACGACCTGGGGGAGCTGCGGCACCGGCTGGAGCGCTGGCCGGGGATGAGCGTGGAGGGCAGCTACGTGGCCTTCGACAAGGGCGGGAAGCTGGTGGGGTGCACCACGGCGTGGGATCCGGAGGCGGTGAAGCGCTACCGGGTGATGGCGTACCGGGGCTCGATGCGGTGGGTGAAGTGGGGCTACGACGCGATGGCCACGGTGCTGCGCGCGCCGAGGCTGCCGGAGCCGGGCAACGACTTCCGCTACTTCTACCTGTGCAACACGAGCGTGGCGGGAGAGGACCCGGCCATCCTGCGCGCGCTGGTGGAGCAGGTGTACGCGGACCACCACGGCAGGGGCTACCACTTCTTCTCCCTCTACCTGGGCGAGGAGGATCCGCTCGCGCCGGCGCTGGAGGGCTTCTTCCAGCGCAAGCTGGACTTCCACCTGTACGCGGTGACGCCGGCCAGCGTGGCGCGCGATCACTTCCCGGCGGGGCGGACGGGCTTCGAGATGGCCCTGGCCTGAGGTCCGCGCCCCTCAGTACGACGCGAGGGTCGGCCGCACCATGACGAGCTTCGGGTAGGCACAGCGGAAGCCCGCCTTCTCATAGCTGCGCTGCGAGGCCGTCGCCGGCTCGGTGGAGGCGGTCACCACATCGGCGCCCCGCTCGGCGGCCCAGGCCATCCGCGCGTGGATGAGCGCGAGCTGGAGCCCCTGCCCGCGGTACAGCGGAACGACCCCATCCGCGGACAGCAGGGCCACGCCGTCCGTCACCGAGACCACGCCCACGCCCCGGGGCTCGCCATTCTGGAGCACCAGGAAGCAGGTATTGCCCGGCGTGCGGACGATGCCCAGGCCACCGGACAGCTCCAGCTCGGACGAGGCGGGCCGCCCCAGGTAGGCGAGGAAGAAGCTCGGACCAGCGCCGCTCCTCGCCCGGACGCAGCGGCCGCACCTCCACCCCCGGAGCGGCCGGCGGCGGCACGGGCGCGGGGGCCCGGAACCAGACCTGGAGGAAGCGCTCCACCCGGTAGCCCCGGGCGCCCAGCTTCGCGGCGAGCGAGGGCTCACAGAAGGGATTGAGCTCGATGCGGACGGCGCCGCCCCCCTGCCCCAGCAGTTCCTCGATGCGATCGAGGTCCGCCAGGCCCACCATGCCGTCGAGCCCCACGCCGATCGCCGCCGAGAAGGGCGAGCGCGGCCCGAGGTACAAGGCCCGTCCCCCGGCGACGCGGAGCGCGGGGACTCCCTGCCGGGAGGAGATGGGCGTCCGGTCGATCTGCTCCGCCTGGGCATTCTCGATGCGCCGCGCGAGCACGCGAGGGTCCTGAACCGGAAGAGACGTGGCTGACATGAGGCGAGTCTGCTACCGGGCCCCGCGAGGGTCGAGCGCGCTTGCGAGAGATGCGTCCGGCATCTCATGCTTCGGGGATGCCAAGACTCCACCTCCTGGGGGGCGTGCTCGCCCTGCTCCTCGCCGTCGCCGGCTGCACGGCGGGCCGGGCCCATTCCACCGCCTCCGGGAGCATGGCGGAGGCCACCGAGGCGCGCCTGGAGCGGGCCCGGCAGGGCCTCCGGGGGCCGGAGCGCGAGTCCACCCTCACGGACCTGGAGGAGCTCTCACGCGAGCTGCAGGCGAGGCTGAAGGAGAGCCCCGAGGATGCCCGGCTCCACGGCTGGCTGGCGCGCACGGCCTTCTACCTGCAACGGGAGGAGAAGGCCCTCGCGGAGGCGGAGCAGGCGCTCACGCTCGCGCCGGATCAGGCCGAGTCCCACTACATCAAGGCCTTCCTCCTCGGAGGCCGGAACCAGGCCGAGGCCGCCCTGGCCCACGCCACGCGCGCCACCGAGCTGGAGCCCGGACAGGGCCGCTACTGGCAGTTGCTGGGGACGCTCTACCTGCAGCTCGACAAACCGGCGGAGGCGCGCGCGGCGCTCGACAAGACGCTCGCGCTGGAGCCGAGGAACGCGCAGGCGCTCTTCGTCGTGGGGCTGCTGGCCATGGACCAGGGCAGGCCGGACGAGGCGCTGGAGGCCTACGAGAAGGCGCGCGAGTACGAGCCGGAGTTCGCGATGGCGCACTACAACGCCGGGCAACTGCTGCAACTGCGGGGCGACGCGGCGGCGGCGCTGGAGCGCTTCCAGAAGGCGGCGGACCTGGAGCCGGACGACTGGAGGACGCGGGCCAAGCTGGTGCAGCTTCACCAGGCGCTGGGGAACGAGGAGAAGCGGGACGCCGAGCGTGAGGCGCTGCTGCTGCTGCACCAGGCGGGCAAGGTGGACAGGGACTACTTCGTGAGGGATCAGTTCCAGGAGGGGGGCCGCAACGTGATGGTGGTGGAGAACTTCGCGCTGGAGGGGGACTGGGCCAAGCGCTACGAGTTCCAGATGTACGCGCCGGACCAGGAGAGGCCCACGTACGTCATCTCGCTGGGCTCCTACGCCTACACCAACGCGTTCGCGCGGGAGAAGGACCCGGAGGGCCCGCGCCTGTTCCACCTGGACGGCTACCACCCGGACGGCGCGCACGACACCTATGGCTTCTTCAACGGCGAGCCGTCCTACGACGAGACGCGGGAGATGGTCGTCTCCATCCTGAAGGGCGAGCTCAAGCCCATGTCCTCGACCAAACCGAGCCAGAAGTAACCCGAAGAAGGCCCCCGCCAAACGAGTCCCACCGCGCCCCCCTCCCCTCGCCCTCCGGGAGAGGGACGGGGTGAGGGTGCCACGCCCCCCGGGTTCCCTACCGTGCCGCCGCGCCCTCCTCGCGGGCCTCTTCCTTGCGAATGGGAAGCTCGAGGGTGAAGGTGGCGCCCTGGCCGCGGCCGGTGCTCACACAGGAGAGCGAGCCGCCCAGCTCCTCGGCGGCGAGCGCGCTGGTGTGCAGCCCGAAGCCGTGCCCGTCCTTCTTCGTGGTGAAGCCGTGGGTGAAGAGGAGCGGGACGTGCTCGGGCGCGATGCCCACGCCGTTGTCGGTGACGATGATGCACAGCCGCCCCGCCTCACCGGACACCACGCGGATCGTCAGACATCCATCCAGGCGGCCGCTCTCCTTCACCGCGTAGCGCGCGTTGCTCAGCAGGTTGAGCAGGATTTGAAGCAGCTTGTGCCGGTCCACCCAGATGTGCGGCACGGCGGCGTACTCGCGCCGCACCTCGATGCCCGCGCGCCCGAAGGAGGCGGCCTGCAGGCGCAGCGCGCCGTCGATGATGTCGGGCAGCGACACCTGCTCCACCACCCCGGAGAAGCGCGCGTACTGCTGCTGCATGCCGACGACGATGCGGATGTGCTCCACGCCGTCGCACAGCGCCTGCAGCTCCGCGAGGATGGCCTCCTTGTCCTGGATGAGCTGGGTGGTGAGCGCCTCGAGGTAGGCCGGGAACTGCCGGCCCCGGGGGTCCTCGGTGAGGAAGGTGCTCAGCTCCGCCTCGTGCTCGCGCAGCAACTGCACGGCCTTCTCCAGGCTGGACACCCGGAGGGTGCGGATCCGCTCGGCCACGAGGCTGGCCGACACATTCACGCTGTTGAGCGTGTTGCCCACGTTGTGCAGCACGCCCGTGGCCACCTCCGCCATGCCCGCCTGGCGTGAGGCGTCCACCAGCCCGCGGTGCAGCTCGCTCAGCCGCGCCTCGGCCGCCTTGCGATCCGTGACGTCCCGCCCGAAGACGGTGAGCTTCGCCACCTCGCCCTGCTCGCCCCACACGGGGCTGACGGTCAGCTCCAGGTCCACCATCTTGTCGCGCTCGCCATGAGCCGGGAGGCTCACCTCCTCCTTCAGGCGGTGGCCTTCCTGGGCCCGCGCGAGCCGCTCCTTCCAGCGCTCCTGCTGCTCGGCGGGCAGCGTGCTGAAGATGAAGCCGCCGGGGGGAATCTCTCCGCCGAAGATGCGCTGGAAGTAGTGCCTGGCGGACTGGTTGGCGGTGAGCAGCCGCCCCTTCACGTCCAGGGAGCACACGACGTCATCGGTGCTCTCGATGAGGGAGGACAGCTCGCCCTCGTTCTGGTGCAGCGTCCTGCGGGCCTGCTCGAGCGTCGCGTGCGCCTCGGTGCGGAAGGCCAGGAACAAGGACGTCACCGCCCAGCCGAGCACGATGAAGATGGCCGTGAAGATGCCCGTCGACCACTCCATGGCACTCAAGCCCGGGCGGGAGGTGCCCAGCGGGTAGAAGACGAGCGGCGTCAGGATGCAGAGCACGGAGAAGCCCAGCCCGAGCCGCCACCCCAGCAGGTAGACGGACATGACCGGGACCAGCACGCTCGCGGCATGCGTGGCCATGGCCAGCATGTCCAGGGAGAGGGAGGTGGCGAGGATCGCCGCCCACAGGAAGCCGCACAGCAACAGCGCCGGAATGCGGGGCGAGGCGCGCCAGCGCAGCAGCGCCAGCAACCCCAGGAAGAACACACCGGACAGCGCGCTCGGCCCCCCCAGGCGCCAGACGTACGGGGTGAATTGCAGGAGCCCGGTGAACACCACGGAGCCCCCGGACATGCACAAGCTCAACGCGACCACCATCCGGGCCCGGCTCAACTCCAGCGCGGGGCCCCGAAGGAGGGGCTCCGGGATGAACGCATCCAGCCGGTGCACGAGCCGCGCTCGGAACCCGACGAGCCGAGCCATCCACCCGCGCCGCTCCACTCCCCTGCTGTCTCCGCCCCCCCCGGTGTCCTCGCTCGGCATCATCTTCTCCCGGGTTGCCTGGCCGCGAACTATGCCGCAACCCGGTGCTGGAAGGAGAACGGACAGGCCACTCCCCTGCTCAAGAGGCGAGCACCGTCCTCGGCTCGGCGGCGTGCTCGCCCAGGGGGAGCAGCAGGGAGAAGGTCGTGCCCATGCCCTGCTCGCTGCGCACGCGCAGCTCCCCGCCCATCTTCTGCACCAGCGAGTGGCTGATGGACAACCCGAGCCCGGTGCCCACACCGGCCGGCTTGGTGGTGAAGAAGGGATCGAAGATGCGCGGCAGCACCTCGGGAGGAATGCCGTGGCCGGAGTCCGACACGTCCACGCGCACGAAGCCTCCCTCGCGCGTGGTGCGCACGCGCAGGGTGTGGCGCTGCGGCGAGCCGGGCTGCATGGCCTGGAGGGCGTTGATGACCAGGTTGAGGAACACCTGGCTGAGCCGGCTCTCGCAGGCGAACACCGGCGGCAGCCCGCCGTCGTAGTCCTTCTCCAGCGTCGCGGTGCGCTTGAGCTCGGAGTGGGCCATGCGCAGCACGAAGTCGAGGCTCGCGTTGACGTTCACCGGCGCCAGCGCGTTGTCCGGCGCGTGCGAGAAGAAGCTCATGTCGCGCACGATGTCCCGGACGCGCTTGCACCCATCCAGTGACTCGGAGAGCACCTCCTTGGCCTCCACGAGCAGATCCGCCAGATGCGAGGGGCAGCCGGGCATCCCCGCCAACTGCCGCTCCAGGTCCTCCCGCCAGCCTTGCAGGTAGCCCAGGTTGGAGAGCACGTAGGCCATGGGGTTGTTGATTTCGTGGGCGATGCCCGCCGCGAGCGCCCCCACCGAGGCCAGCCGGTCATTCTGGATGCTCTGCTGCTCCAACCGCCGCTTCTCGGTGAGATCATGCCCCACGAGCAGCAGGCGCCGCTTGGAGCCCACCTCCTGGAGCGAGGCGGCGAAATCCAGGGAGATCCGCTCGCCCCGCGCGGTGCACAGCCCCTGGTTCGCCAGGCGCACGGTGCCTCGCGAGAGCAGGGCCTGGAGTGACTGGCGCAACGGCTCGCGCTCGTTCTCCGGAGCGAGCGACTCGAAGGAGGCGCCGGGCAACTCCGAGGCGCCGCGCCCCAGCAGCCGCTCGGCCACCGGGTTGAGCTCGAGGACCCGTCCCGCCTCGTCGAGCAGGAAGACGGCATCACCCGAGGACTCCAGCAACTGGCGGTTGCGCGCCTCGGTCTGCTTCACCTGCAGGCGCAGCTTCAGCAGCAGTTCCACCTGCCGCTTGAGCGCGAGCAGGTTGCGGCGCTGCTCCTCGCCCAGGACGCGGGGCTCGCGATCGATGACGCACAGGGTGCCCAGGGTGAAACCATCCTCGGACTGGATGGGAGCCCCGGCGTAGAAGCGGATGAAGGGCGCCCCCGTCACCAGCGGGTTGGCGGAGAAGCGCGCGTCCTGGGAGGCGTCCTCGATGACGAGCACGTGCTCGCGCTCGATGGCGACGGTGCAGAAGGAGACACAGCGCTCCGTCTCGCTCACGCCCGGCAGGCCCGCCTTCGCCTTGAACCACTGCCGGTCCCGATCCACCAGGCTGATGAGCGCGATGGGCACCCCGCAGAGCTGTGCCGCGAGCTGGACGATGTCGTCGTACTCGGACTCGGGAAGCGTATCGAGGATGTCGTAGCGCTGAAGGGCCTGCAGGCGCTTCTCTTCGTACAAGAGACCGGGGGGCAACATGTCCGTCTTGATTTGCATCACCTCCCGGAATGCGGCAGTGGCCCAGGCACCCACTGTGGACAGGCCGACACTCGGCCGGTGTGTCCATCAACACAAACGGAGTAGCGCGGCTGAAGCTCGCCCACTCCGCCGCACACACCCACCACGATTCAGTCGAAGCGGTGGTGTTGCCGCGTGTCGCGCATGAAGACGTACACGAGCAGCGAGCAGAAGATGCAGCCCGTCACGTACCAGAAGAACCACGTCTCACGGCCGTACCGCCGAAGAGGGAGACGTTGCCCACCGAGCCGCCGAAGATGGAGAGCAGGCGCCGGCGCACGCTCGAATCAACGGCGGACGGGGCCGCCGGGGACGAGGCGGTGAGGCTGGAGGAATCCACGGCCATCGCCTCCGTCACTTCTGGGTGATGAACCGCACCGCGTCGGCGACCGCGGCCACGAAACCCATCTCTTGAATGGCGCGCAGCTCGCCCCCATCGAGCCACACGCCGTGGCAGCGCTCGCACACGTCGAGCAGCACGTGCTGGTCGCGCTCGCTGCGCACCTTCTTCATGACGGCGCGGGGACGGCACCGGGGGCAGGGCAGCTCGCGCACCTGCACCTCCTGCGAGGGCAGCTTGCGCCACTCGAAGAGCCGCACGTTCACGGTCGACTCCACCCGCCGCAAGTCGTCCCCCTCGAGCCAGTGCCCCTCGCATTGGGGGCACTGCTGGGCCTCGGCCCCCTCGGGGTGCACCTGGGTCATCACCTTGTCGCAACGTGGGCAGTTCATGGTGGCTCCTACAGTATCAAGGCTCGGCACCCAGCCCATCGCGGAGCGCGCGAAGCCATCCTGGAGCGGATGGAGAAGGGCGTACTTCAGCTTCGCGACCTCTTCGGTGTAGACAATGCACGAGCCGGTGGGCAAGGCCGCATCACTGGCGAATCCCGCGAGGGAAACGAGAATCGGAGGACACGCATCATGTTGGCGGAATCGCTCAAGGGAAAATCGGTCATCGTCACCGGCGCCAGCAAGGGCATCGGCAAGGGGATCGCCCGGGTCTTCGCGCGGCACGGCGCCAAGGTGCTGGTGGTCGGGCGCGATCTCGAGGCGGCCGAGACGGCGGCGCGGGAACTCGTCGCGGCCGGTGGCACGGCCAGCGGCTTTTCCGCCGATGTGAGCAGACTCGATGACATGGAGAAGATGGCCAGGGCGGCGGCCGAGCTCCATGGAGGAATCGACGTGCTGTGCGCCAACGCCGGCGTCTTCCCGCAGGTGAAGATGGAGGACATGTCGCCGGAGACCTGGGACGAGGTGATGGCGACCAACCTCAAGGGCACCTTCCTCTCGGTCAAGGCCTGCACCCCCTATCTGAGGAAGTCGGGCCAGGGGCGCATCGTCATCACCTCTTCGATCACAGGCCCGGTGACCGGCTTTCCCGGCTGGACTCATTACGGCGCGACCAAGGCCGGGCAACTGGGCTTCATGCGCACCGCCAGCATGGAGGCTCGCGAAATACGGCATCACGGTCAATGCCGTGCTGCCCGGGAACATCGTGACCGAAGGCCTCGAGAAACTAGGGCCGGAATACATGAAGGGCATGGCGGCGGCGGTGCCGCTCGGCAAGCTGGGGGAGGTCGAGGATATCGGCCATGCCGCCCTGTTCTTCGCCAGCCGCGAGGCCGGCTACATCACCGGGCAGACGCTCATCGTGGATGGTGGGCAGGTCCTCCCCGAATCGCCGGACGCGCTGGCGCAGATGTAGGCTCAAATCCAGAAGACGATGCCGCGCTCCTCGTCACCGGGGCCGGCGCCGTGTCCGCCCTCGAGCAGCCAGCGGCGGTAGGACTCGATGTCCGCGTGGAGCAGGTCCGCCTCGGTGCCGGAGAAGACGCCGCCTCCGGGTCCGTTGATCAGGCCCTCGCGCTGCACCCCCATGATGTCCACGTCCTGCCGGATGACCTGCGTGGTGTACCAACGCACCAGCGGCATGAGGGCCCGGGCCACCAGCGCACGCGGTAGATCAAACGGGAGCCGGTAGCTGATGGCCGTGTAGACGAGGCTGTCCGTGGGGCCGATGGGCGTCACCTGCGAGTTGATGGCGAAGCCGCTGCGCTCGCCCCACATGTAATCCACGCGGGTGATGTTGGGGATGAAGTAATGGTCCGTGTGGACCATGGGCAGGCCCCCCGGATTGAAGATGCGGCCCAGCCCCGTGACGGTGTCGTTCTCCTGCTGGTACGTGACGAGCACGCTGCCATCCGAGCGCTTCACGGTGGCCGGCACCCGCTTGCGCGCCGGGTTGCGGAACCACCCCTTGTGCACGAAGACGGTGTGCGGCACGTCCATGAAGTTCTCCACGAGGTTCGTCACCCCGTTGGGGAAGCGCGTGACCATGAAGTACACGGTCCATCCGGGCTGGCCCCAGTACGGCACGCGGAAGGCGGGGCGCCGGGCGCGCCTGGCGTCTCCGCCCATGAAGACGTAGACGAGCCCGTCCTGCTCCAGCGTGTCGAAGCGTTGCAGCTTCCCGAGATCGCACGGGCGCACCTGGAGGCCCGCGCGCGAGTGGCCCTGGGCATCGAGCGCCTCGCCACACTGGTTGGGCCCGAGTGACGGCACCTCCACCACCGCGCCCGAGGCGTCATACGTCCAGCCGTGGTACGGGCAGCCGATGCGGCCGTGGAAGACGTCTCCGGCGGACAGGCGCGCGTTGCGGTGCAGACAGCGGTCACGCAGGGCGGCGGGCCGTCCGTGCTCGTCGCGGAAGAGCACGAGGTGGGTGCCGAAAATGGTGCGCGCCAGCGGCTTGCCCTGGGGGAGCGGCGGAGAGACAGGCGACGTACCAGAAGTCCTTGAGGGCGCCGCACCGGGTGAGATCGGCCTCGGCCTCGAGGTCCACGGCGGGCGTCGTGACGAGCGCGAGGCTCTGGGCGTCGAGCGGGTTCCTCATGGCTGCTTCGGTCCTTGCTGGGAGAACCAGGCGGACCAGCCGGCCTGGCGATGAAGATCGGTGGGTTTGATGTCCCCGGCACGTTGGCCGAGCGCGATGCAGCGGGCCTCGTAGCGGCGGGAGCCCTCGGTGACGCGGAGGGCGCTCACGGGCCCGAGCTGGCCGAGCTCGCGGGCATAGCGGTAGTGGTAGCCCTCGCACAGGGCACGCTCGAGCGCCTGGGCGGCCTCGTGGAGGCGTGAATCGGGCACCCCGGTCTCGAGGAAGAGCCGGTAGGACGGTGGGCCGTGGGGCTCCCACTCGGGGGCCACCATGGCGAAGGGCGGGCGCTCCCCGCCGAGCACCGTGGGCAGCAGGGCCTCGAGCACGGTGGAGACGCGGGTGGCGGCGAGCTTCTCTCCGACGAGGTCACTCACGGCATCGGCCCGGCCCAGGAAGCGCAGGCAGGGCGTGGCGTGGTGGAAGCCCTCGACACGGACGAGGTCGCCGATGCGGTAGCGCAGCAGGCCGCCGGAGGTGGAGAGGAGCACGGAGTAGGTGCGCCCGGCTTCGAGCTCGTGCGCGAGCCGGGGACGCGCCTCGGGGTGCTCGGGGTCGAGGAACTCGAAGAAGTGGCTGCGGACGGCGAGCACGGGGGCCGGAGCGCCGAAGAGGGGCAGCGTGACGACGCCCTCGGTGGCCAGCAGTCCCTTGCCCTGGACCTCGACACCGTGGAAGCGGCGGCGCGCGGGAGCGACGGAGTGCGCGGCCTGGGCATCGGTCCACATGCTGAGCAGCGCGAGCCTGGGCCAGAGCATGCGCCCCTGGAGCCCGGAGCGGAGTGCCTCGCGAAGCACGCGGGCCCGCTCGGGCCGGGGAGAAAACCGCATCCCGGAGAGTACCGCGTCCACGCATCCCCCACCCACTCCGCCCACTCCTCCCTCTCCCCCCGGGAGAGGGTCGGGGTGAGGGTGCCCGTCCCTGTCCTCTCCACTGTGCGCCCCACCGAGTCCCCGAGGAGGCCTGCACACCCCGCGCTCCAGATCATCAGCCAGGCGCTCTCCATGCCGCTCCAGTGCGTCCATGAGCAGCGTGAGGAAGCTCGGGTTCCACACGCTCAGCAGCGCCAGTTCCTCACAGGCCACGAGGAACCACAGCGTCACATACCGGCACGACTCGACATCGGGCAGCCGCGCCACCGTCCCCGGCACGGCGAACACACGCGAGAGCACCGGCTGCAAGAAGCGCGGGAAATACGCCGAGTCCTCCATGCTCCCCACCGGAATCCCCCCGGCGGTGCGCCCCTGCTTGCGCCCGATCGGCGAGATGGACCAGTAGCTCGGGCCCTCGCGCACCGCGGGGCGCGCGTGCAGCAGGTCGAACAGCATGGGCGCCAGTGCGCGGTGGAACTCGTCGAGCAGTCCCCGCGTGACGGGCACGTACTTGGACGCTCCCGAGGAGCCTCCGGACGGTTCGAAGCGGCTCACCGGCTCGCGGGTGAGGACGCGCGGCGTTCCCGATTTGAGCGCCTCGATGTCTGGCAACACCGAGTCCGGCGTCGAGATGGGTACCGCGTCCTGGAACTCGCGCGCGGTGCGGAGCCGGGCGAAGCCCGGGACTCTCGTGGACTGGGTGGTGTCCCTCGTGGCCTGGAGGATGCGGGACAGGTTTTCCGACTGGGCCTGCTCGGGACGCTCGAGCGCTCGGTGGAACAGCAGCGCCGAGGGCGCCTGGGCCGCCATCAGCCCCGACAACATCCTCCGCGAGGTCAACAGCATGGACATCGATTGACCCTCACCCTGACCCTCTCCCAGAGGGAGAGGGGATTCACACGGGTTCAACCTGGGGGGCGAGACACCCTCACCCCGTCCCTCTCCCGGAGGGAGAGGGGATATGGGCTCATGCCCTCACACCGATCAGTTTCAGACCCCGGCGCGTCCACAGGCGCACCTGCTTCATCGTCAGCTCCGTCAGCGCCCACAGCAGGTCCCTCGCGCGGATCTCTGCCAGGCACACCAGTTCTTCTCCGTCTACGTGCGCGGGGTTGTTTCTCGCGAAGAAGGCGATGTGCGGGTGTGCCGCCGCCTCCCGGTCGATCGGCGATACTCCGTCCCGCACCCGGTAGTGCGTGCCCGCGAAGCGCACCGTCCCCTTCGTCCCGTCGTACTGCTCGCCGAACCAGCGTCCGGCCAGCGCGCGCAGGAACGACACCCGCTCCGGCGGTGCCTCCCAGTCGTGGCGCGGCACGGTGCGCGGGAAGTGGTTCACCGCCAGCAGGTACGTCTTGTACCCCGCGCTCAGCAGCAACCAGAGCAACGGGCGCGTCGGGCGGCGCAGCTTGCGCGCCATCATGAAGTGCCCGAAACGTACCTGCAGCTCCTTCTGTCCCCAGTAGTCCGGGTGGATGACGGTGTCGCCCGAGAAGACGACCTCCACCGCCTGCCCCCCCACCTGCTCCTCGGAGACGCGCAGGGTGCTGAAGCCCACCAGCTCCCCCGAGCGCCTCGCGGTCAGGAGAATCACATACTGCTTGTCGGACAGGTCCCGCGTGAAACGCTCGGCGCTGACGCCCGCGTAGCACACCTGCATCAGCGCGAGCATCTGCGCGCGCTGGTGCTCGGTGAGCGACTCGCGCGAAACGGTGGCGCCCTTCAATGCGGAGAACATCGGACTCCCTATCTATCCGCTGCCGCGGTGACGGCGGGCTGCGAGAGGACATGGTAACGGTCGGCGTCGAGCTGCACGGTCTGCACCTCGCCGCCGTACCAATGAATCGAGGCCGTCACCGGGCCCGCATGCTTGCCGAGCCCGAAGTGCAGGCGCGGATCCGCCGAGGCGCTGAGGCCTCCCATCAGCCCCACCTCGCGCACCTGCTCCACGCGCCGGCCGCCCTCCTCGTAGGACACGACGACACGCGTGCCCACCGCGCTCCGCGCCGTGCGCTCCCCATCTCCCACCAGGGAGAGGCCCACGAAGTGCGCCGCGTCCTTGCCCGCGCCATCTCGCAGGGTGTTGCGGTAGACGGACGCGGGTCCGTGCTGGTTGGAGATGACGGCATCCAGGTCCCCGTCGTTGTCCAGGTCCGCGAGCAGCACGCCGCGCGAGTTGTCCGGGTCATCCAGGCCCAGCTCCTTCGCCACGTCCATGAAGTGGCCGGGCTTCTCGTCGCCGAGGTTCAGGTACGCGCGGCGCGGCTCGTTCGGGTAGATGGTGCGTCCACGGATGTCGCCCCACTTGTCCGCGTACGTGTGCATCTCGGGGCCGGACTGCATCAGCTTGTGGTTGACGTACCAGTAGTCCTTGCGGCCCGAGTCGTAGAGGTGATCCAACCGGTCGTCGATGTGCCCGTTGGCCTGCACGATGTCGGGCCACCCGTCGTTGTCGAGGTCCCCCGCCGCCGCGCCCCAGCCGAAGCGCCGCTCGTTGAGCGCACCGCGGAACGTCGCCTCGTCCTTGAGCTCGGGGACGAACGTGTCCTTCCCCGGGTACGTCATCCACAGCAGGCTGCCCTCGGCCTGCAGCGAGTGGTGCACGTTGGACACGTAGACATCCAGCCACCCGTTGCGGTCGAAGTCCGCCACGGTGGAGTTCATCCCCTTGTACGTGTCCTTGCCGATCTCCCCGAACAGCTTCCCCACCACCCGGCGGAAGCGTTTGCCCTGCTCGTTGAGGTAGAGCTCGTCCGGGCCGAAGTCGTTGGCGAGGTAGAGGTCCGTCCACCCGTCCTGGTTCAGGTCCACCGTGCTCACGGCGAGCGACCAGCGCGTCTCGTTCAGCCCCAGCGCCACCGAGTCCAGCTTCTCGAAGGTGCCATCGCCCCGCGCGCGGTAGAGCACGTTGAGGCCGCCGTTGTCGGCGTTGTGCCAGCCGTTGTGGAAGAAGCGCAGCATGCGCCGGTCCCCGGGGTACTCGGGCGGCGGCAGCTTGAAGAAGTTGAACGGGGTGGGCGTGGCGTAGTCCGGCAGGTGCGTGGTGAGCGCGTTCGCCACGAAGAGGTCCAGGTGCCCGTCCCGATCGAAGTCGAGCAGCGTGACGGCCATGCTCACCGAGTGGTCTCCCACTCCGGCCCGCGTGGTGACGTCCTCGAACGAGGCGGTGCCCGTCTCGCGCAGCAGGTTGCGCAGCAGCTTCGACGGTCCGAAGGCCACCGCCACCGCCAGGTCCTGGTCCCCGTCACCGTCGTAGTCCACGAAGGTGCCACCGGCGGCCGCACCCTCGGTGGTGTAGCTCGCGGCGATGTGCTCCAGGGCGGGCACCTTCACGCGCTCGAAGCGCAGGTCCCCCAGGTTGCGGTAGAGCGCGGCACGGTGCGCGTCCGACTTGAGCGGATTCGTGAGGAAGAGGTCCACCTTCCCATCGCCGTCGAAGTCCCCGGCGGCCACCGCGTCGCCCACGCTCAGCACCCACTTGGCCACGTGCAGCACGCGCGGGTCCACGTTCAACAGCACGTCCCCCATCGTCGAGCCGAGCCCCGTGTGCGAGGCCTCCAGTTGCTCCATGTGGAAGGGCAGCGGGCGCGACTGCACCGAGGGCGCCACGACGAGGAAGTACCCCGCGGCCAGTGCGGCCCCGAGCCCTCCCACCGCTCCGAGGCGCTTCAAGGGCTCCGGCGAGAAGACAGCGCCCAGGTACGCGCGAGGCCCGCGCTTCCACAGCGCACGCGCGTGCAGGAAAACGAAGCGCGCCGTGGCACAGGTGAGGGCCGCGTAGAAGAAGGTGAAGACGCTCTCCTTGAGGTGGAGCACCAGGTCCACCAGCGTGAGGGCGAGCGCCAGGAGCACCTGGGCCCGGGGCGTCTTCGGCGACGTGCCCGGGTCGGTGATCATATAGAAGGTGAAGATGAAGAAGGCCGGTGCGCCCAGCGTGCCGAGGAAGAGCACCTCGGGCGGCAGGTGGTGGCGCAGGATGTACGCGCGCAGGGCCGTCTGCAGCGCGTAGAAGAAGAGGAAGCTCAGCACCAGCCAGGTGCGGCCCACGCGGAAGAAGAAGAGCACCAGCGCGGCCATGACGATGAAGGCCGAGAGCGCCACCTCTCCGTTGGCCCACTGGTAGGCCGGGGCCGCGGTGATGAGCTCGCGCGTGAAGAGCAGCGAGGTGGCCACGCCGAACATCGACGGGTTGAAGACGTGGCGGCCCTCGTACGTGAGGACGTACTTGGAGCCGATGGTGAGCCACACCGGCAGTAGCAGCAGCCAGCTCGAGTGCGAGTAGTTGAGCAGCAGCGCCAGCGAGCAGCACGAGATGTAGCCGCTCAGCGGCACCACCTTCTCGCGGCGCAGCAGCCAGCCCAGGCCCGCGTCCAGCGCGCTGCCGCTCGCGACGATGGCCAGCATCTGCCACGGGTTGCGGTTGAAGCCGAAGAAGGAGAAGCCCAGCACGCCGTAGAGCGTGAGGATGGCCGCGAAGGGGATGCGCGCGTCATTCCACCGGGGCCACACCCAGCCCCAGCGCTCGACGCGCGGCGCCGTGTGCACCTCGGTGCCCACCGGCACCGGGTGTGCCACTGCCTGCTCAGCTCTCATGGAATGCGCCTCCACGCGCGCACCGAGAGTGCCCCGCCCTCCGCCTCCCTGTCCAGGACGGGCGGGGGGCTTGCATGTCCCCCCGGGTGCCTGCCCACCATCTCGACGATTCTCATGCGTCCCTCCTCGTGCGCTCCCCTCACTGCAAACTCCGGGCACCTCTCAGGGGCGCACCCCGCGGGACGTGCTCGCGTGCACCTCGGCTGGCTCGGCCGCCTGCTCACCGCTCCGCTCCACGTGGGCTGCCACGTGGTGCACCACCTGCCCCGGCTTCGCGACGGGTACCTCCTGCGCTACCCTGACCTCTCCCCCCGCCCGCGCCGTCCCTGATGCTCTCCCCGCACACCCGCTTCCTCATCCTCGCCCTGCTGGGCCTGTCCGTCCTGCTCGGCTTCACCTTCTGGCGCAGGCAGAACGTCCAGGCCGCTCGCGGCGGCCGCATCTCGCCGCCCAAGCTCGCCTGGCTCTTCTACGCCATCTTCCTCTGGTTCCTCCTCTGTCCCCTGGTGGCCCTCGAGTCCACCCTGCACCCCGGCCTGCGGCTGGTGCTCGGCAGCTTCGGCGCGTGCATGTGGGTCCGCGGCGTGGCCGAGATGTACATGCTCTACGTCTCCCACAACTGGAAGCCGCCCTACGGCATCGGCCATGACGTGCTGTGCATCTTCCTCGTCCTCGGCGGCCTCTCCTGGTACCAGCTCCACCGCGACGGCCCTCCCTCGCGCCTGGACCTGTGGGCCCTGTCGCTGATCGCCCTGGTGCTGGTGACCCTCGTCGTCGAGGTCATGTACGCCACGCTCTTCTTCCAGGCGGTGGAGGGGCACACCACCGGTGAAGACGGCATCTGGTTCGCCGACGAGGAGCAGGCCCGCTTCCGCCGCATCAACCGCATCACCCTCGCCTGCAACATTCCGCTGTACGCGGGACTCGGCGGACTGCTCGCCGTGGCCCTCGGTTTCGCGGTATAGGCAGCCCCCCGCTTCCTCCCAGGCCGGTGCGAGGAAGCGTGACGCACCCACTTGGGGGGAACACACTCATGACGCTCAAGACGCTCGCTTCCGCCGCCACCGTTCTGCTCGCGCTCTCGCCGCTCTCCATCGCCTCCGCGCAGTCCACCGAGAATGTCCTCCTCTTCGAGACCGTGGACAGCTACGAGCTCAAGACCGCGTACTGGCTCAAGATCACCGGCATCGTGAGCGGCGAGGCGGCGCCCCGCACCCTGGAGATCCGGGCCAACCTCTCCGAGACCTACAACCAGTACCTGCGCGCGTGCGAGCGCATGGCGTTCATGGCCATGAGCAAGCCGGGCCAGTACTACTTCGAGCTGCGGCACTCCAACCTCTCGCCCCCCCACGTCACGGGCTGCAAGCTCACGCGCCGCTAGCCCTTCCCACCGACACGGACCCAACGGAGGGGAAGACCATGATGCGATGGATGTGGCTGGCACTCGCGCTGGCGCTCGGGGGCGTGCAGCTCGGCTGCGACGAGCCCGGTGTGGAGTCGACGAACAAGGACAGTGACAGGGACGGCGTGCCGGACAGCGAGGACTGCGATGACACCTCGCGCCTGGCCTGGCGGCGGGTGGAGGCCTTCCGCGACGAGGACAAGGACGGGCACGGCAGTGGCACCTTGCAGTGGTTCTGCGCCGGGGACAACCCGCCCTCGGGCACCTCGGCCACGGCGGATGACTGCGCGCCCCAGGACGCCACGCGCTGGCGCCGGGTGGAAGGCAACCACTACACCGACGCGGACCGGGATGGCGTGGTCTCCGCGGTCCCGGCCGGCACCTGCCTCGGCCCGGACGTGTCGGCCTACACGCAGACCCCGGGCACCGACTGCGATGACGCGAACCCGCAGCTCTGGCGGCTCCTCTCGCTGTACAAGGACGGAGACAAGGACGGGTACGAGGGCGGCGAGCCCGTGCAGCTCTGCGTCGGCAACACGATCCCCGCGGGCCACTCCGGGGCCTCGCGGGACTGCGCGCCCACGGACCCCGCGCGCTACCAGTTGATGACCTACAGCTACCGGGACGCGGATGGAGACGGGGCCACCGTCCCCGCGAACGGCCAGGTGTGCACCGGCTCGCTGCTCCCCCCGGGTTACTCCACCTCGTCCGGCTCCCGCGTGGACTGCGACGACACCCGCGCCGACCGGTGGGAGACGGCCTACCTGTACCGCGATACCGATGGGGATGGCATCGGCCGTGGGCCGCTGGAGGCGCGCTGCGCCACCACCCCCATGGAGTCCGGCTACTCCTCTTCCGGCACCGACTGCGCCCCGGAGGACCGGACGCTCTGGGCGATGAGGGACTACTCCTCGCGAGACGAGGACAAGGACGGTTTCTGGAAGGCCACGCCGTGGGGGCAGGTGTGCAGCGGCACCGCCCTGCCGGCCGGCTACTCCACCTCGTGGGCCTCCCCCGTCGACTGCGATGACACCAACGCCGCGGCGCACACCTCCTGGAGCCTCTACCCGGACACGGACAACGACGGGGTGGGCGCCGGCTCCAGCGTGACGCTGTGCGCGGGCACCACCCGGCCGGCGGGCTACGCGGCCACGGGCAACGACTGCGATCCCGAGGACGACACGCGCTGGGTGAACTTCACCTACCAGTACCGCGATGCCGACGCGGACACCTATACCGTGGCCTCCAGCGGCTCCCTCTGCATCGGCGCCACCCCGCCCCCGGGCTACACCAACACGGGCAAGGGCAACGACTGCGACGACACCCGCGCGGACGTGTACCAGGGCCTCCAGGGCTACGTGGACGAGGACGGCGACGGGGTGGGCACCGGCACCGCCTCCACCTTCTGCACCGCCGGCGCCCTCCCCGCGGGCCAGTCCGCCAAGGGCACCGACTGCGCCCCCACCGATGCGTCGAGCTGGCAGAGCCTCACCTTCCAGTACGTGGACGCCGACGGCGATGGCCGCACCGTCCCCGCCTCCGGCCAGGTGTGCACGGGCAGCACCCTCCCCGCTCCCTACGCCACCAAGGCCAACGGCAACGACTGCGACGAGACCAACCCCGCCCTCTTCCTCTGGCGCGTCCTCTATCCCGACAAGGATGGGGACGGCGTGGGCGTCCCTCCTCGCGTCGTGATGTGCCTCGACGACGGCCCCCCTCCCCCCGGCTACTCCATCTACGGGTTTGATCCGGACGACTCCAAGCCCGGCGTGGCGTTCCCTCCCGAGGAGCCGGAGCTAGAAGCCCTGCTTCTGAACGACTGAGGAGCGGCTTTTCTCACCAGAAAAGAAAACCACGACCTCTCCGTCCTGTTCCCGTTCCAGAGAATATCTGCTAATACTGCACTCAACGCAAAATTCTAGGAACCCGGTAGCCAGCCCATGTCGGACAGAGCGACATGGCAGGCTCCCCACATGACGGTGATGGGGAGGCTGCGGGCACCCCCACCCGTAGCCCACCGTCATGGCCGTAGCTCCCCTTTCACCCCCTGGAAGGACGGACGATGAAGGCCTCGTTTCTCACGAACCGCGTGACCCGCACGTTGATGATGGGCTTGTGCTTGATGGCGGCTCCGGCCGCGCAGGCCAGCGGCGTCAAGGTGCTGGATCCGCGGCTCTCCACCGTGAAGCCCACCAGCCCGGAAGCTCGAGCCGGAGACGCCGGTGCAGCGGCTGGTGGTGAAGTTCCATGAGGGCACCCGGGTGCGTGTGCGCGGCGGCACGCTGAGGGTGATGTCCACCGAGCGCAACCGGGCCGAGCACGGACGCATGGCACGGCGCGGGCTCTCGGAGAACAAGGTGAGGGTGGACCTCACGGCCGCCCTGAAGGTGATGGAGCTCACGCCTCGCATGGGCCCGCCGGGACGCCTCTTCCGCCAGGACGAGCTCACGCTGTCCGAGCGCAAGCGCCTGGCCGAGGAGCGCAGTGGCAAGGAGATGGCGGACCTGGACCTGTACTTCGAGGTGCCGCTGCGGCCCGGCACCCGCGCCGGGGACGTGAACGAGCTGGTGATGCAGCTCAACGCGCTCGACAGCGTGGAGATCGCCTACGCCGAGGCGGCCATCGAGCCGGCCTGGTTCGGCGTCAGCACGGCGGACGGCGTGCCGGCCACCACCGCGACGTATGAGGCACAGCAGGGCTACCTGAACGCGGCTCCCGCCGGCATCGACGCGCGCTACGCCTGGACGGTGCCGGGGGGCACGGGCACGGGCGTGAGGATCGTCGACGTGGAGGGCGCCTGGAATGGCGCTCACGAGGATCTGCCGCGCTTCTTCTACACGGGCGGCGTGCAGTTCAACGACGCGGGCTGGCGCAACCACGGCACCGCGGTGATGGGAGTGATGGCGGGCCAGGCCAACGGCTACGGCGTCACGGGCATCGCGCACGGGGCGCAGGTGGGCCACGAGGGTGTCGCCGGCCAGAGCATCGCGAGCGCCATCACCCGCGCGGCGCTGGTCGCGGGCAAGGGCGGCATCGTGCTGCTGCAGCTCCAGGCCAAGGGGCCTCGCAGCACCCGCGACTGCACCTGCAACACCAGCCAGTGCGATGAGGTGCCGCTGGAGTACTGGCGGGCCAACTTCGACGCCATCGCCCAGGCCACCGCCAGCGGCGTGCACGTGGTGGAGGCCGCCGGCAACGGCAGCGTGGACCTGGACTCCCCCGTGTACCGCGGAGCCTTCGACCGCTCGGTGCGCGACTCGGGCGCCATCTTCGTGGGCGCCGCCACCGCGGATACCCGCGCCCCCATGTGCTGGACCAACCACGGCAGCCGCGTGGACCTGCACGCCTGGGGCGAGAAGGTGGTGACGCTGGGCTACGGAGACCTCTCCGGCTCCGGCGAGGACCGGTGGTACACGGGCACCTTCAGCGGGACGTCCAGCGCGGCCCCCATCGTGGTGGGCGCGGTGGCCAACCTGCAGGGCATCGCCAACGCCAACGGCATGGGCCCCCTGGAGCCGCGCGCCCTGCGCGAGCTGCTGCGCGCCACCGGCACGCCCCAGGCCTCCGGCTCCAAGCAGATCGGCCCGATGCCCGACCTGCGCGGCGCCATCCCCCAGTTGCTCGCCCGCTGAGCACGTCCCGGCCCGCGGCTCTCCCTCGAGCCGCGGCGCCCGGGCCTACGCGGAGAGCGCTTCCTCGTCTCCGTAGATGAGCCAACGCTTCGCCGATTGGTCGTCGGCGAAGCGGCGGAGGATCTTGTCCGTCCCGCTCTCGCGCGCCACCCGGTTGAGCTGCAGCGCGGACAGCGGACTCTCCACCATCTCGGCCACCCGCTTCACGCCGTTCTGGATGCCGAACCCCTGCACGTCCCGCAGCATCTCCGCCACCTGCGGCGCCGAGGGCCGGAAGGTGCGCATGTCCGCCTTGATGAAGATGTCCCGCCCGGCCAGGGCCAGCGTGGCGGCTTTCAGCTCCTCGACGAACCTCGTCATCTCGTCGGGGCGGATGAGCCCGTCCAGGACGAGCTCGATGATGGTGTGCTGCCGGTCGACGTCGATCCTGTACACGGCGACGCTCCTTCCGTGAGGGGGGAACAGAGGGAGAATGGGGGGGATTGAAGCGAGGCGGAGCCTACCATTCCTCGCCCTGGGAGCGGTGACTCCCTACCCGCCCTGTCGGGTAATCAGCGTCTCTCCACGAGGGAGAGCAACAGCTCCAACCCTCGCGCCGCCGCCGCCCGGCGGATCTCCGCCCGGTTCCCCGTGAAGACGTGACGCTCACACAGGGACTCACCTCCGCGCCGGGCCACCGCGAGGTAGACGAGTCCCACGGGCTTGCTCTCCGTGCCCCCCGTGGGGCCCGCGATGCCCGTCTCCCCGAGCGCCAGGCCGGCATGGGAGCGTTCCAGCGCGCCACGTGCCAGCGCGAGCGCCACCGGCTCGCTCACCGCCCCGTGGGCCACCATCAGCTCCACCGGCACGCCGAGCTGCTCCGTCTTGGCCTCGTTCGAGTAGGGGATGAAGCCGCGCTCCACCACGGCCGACGCCCCGGGGATGTCCGTGAGGCACGCGGACACGAGGCCCCCGGTGGACGCTTCGGCCAACGCCAGCCGCACGCCCGCGCTCCGGCAGGCCTCCAACACGCGGCGCGCCCGCTCCTCCAGCGGAGGCCCCATGGCTCAGCGGCCCGCTTCCGTGGTGGCACACAGGACCGTCACCAGCGTCTCCTTCTTGTAGCCCACGCCCACGTAGCCCGGCCCCGGGCGGATGTGCACCTCGGGGTGTGGGAAGGACCAGCCGCCCGCGAGCCTCCCGGCCGGCGCCGGCGTGAAGCCCGCCGTCCACAGCCGGTGGCCCCACGTCTCCACCCGCTCGTGCCGCTCATAGCGCTGCGAGTCGTCCACCGCGCCGAGGATGTCCTCGAACTCGCGGCCGAAGAAGAGCTTGATGCCGTTGCGCTCGCGCTCGGGCAGGCCCAGCTCGTCCACCAGCTCGAAGTTGTGGGAGAAGTGGTGCCACGCATTGTGGAAGCGCTCGAGCAG
Source organism: Archangium gephyra (assembly GCF_049060025.1). Classification (GTDB taxonomy): domain Bacteria; phylum Myxococcota; class Myxococcia; order Myxococcales; family Myxococcaceae; genus Archangium; species Archangium gephyra_A. Next base: position 7,525,067 of record NZ_JBMEQQ010000002.1, on the reverse strand, counting down.
CGAGTCGGTGGCATGGTCCGAATTCGGCTCCACCAGCACCACGGCGGCGGGCTCCACCGCACGCAGCCGGTGGAAGATGTCCTGCCGGTCCACCCCCGCGGCCATGTGGTGCAGGGCGAAGGCCGAGTGCACCAGCCGCAGCCCGGGCGTGTCGCGCAGCAGGCCCCAGTCGTCCTCGTCGAGCGCCTCGATGACCTTGGGGATGCCCCGGAAGCGCAGGGTGATGCCGAGCTCCCCGGCGGTGGCCGTGAGCGCCGCCCGCGCCTGACGCAGGCTCTCGGGATCCGGCTCCACGCCCACCACGGTGAGCCGCCGGAGCGGGGCGCCGGACTCGGCCAGCCCTCGCAGCAGCGCCACCTCCTGCCGCCCCGTGCCCAGGCCCACGTCGATGAGCGTGGCCTCCTCGTGGCCCTCGAGCAGCCCCCGCAGCAAATCGTTGGCGATTCGTCCCGCCAGCCCCACCATGGGGAGCCGCTCGGCCACCAGGTTGAAGAGGGAGATCTGCGGCAGCTCGAAGCGGCGCAGGTAGAGGTTCATCTGCTGCGCGTCGCCCACACCCACCCGCCGGGCGAGCGCCGTGGCGAAGAGGAAGTACTGCATGTCCTCCGCTACCGCGTCCACGTCCAGCATCCGCGTGAGCGCCGCGAGCGAACGCCGCGCCGCGGCCGCCTGTCCCGTCTGGAGCTCCTCCAGGGCACGGGTGAGCAACGAGTATTTCTCCGAACCCACGTCTGCTCCCTCCCCCCCTCCCAGTCCGATCCACTGAATCTTCCTGGTTTCAGGGGTTTCCGTCCATACCGGGTATTTACCGACCCGGTCCGACGTCGCTCCTGCGCGAAGGGGACTTGAGGTGAAGGGGTCCGATTGGATCGGACAAACGCGCTAGCGGCGGCGGCGGCCTCCACCCCCGAAGGCGATGAGCAGCACGCCACCCACCACCCCCGCGGCGCCGAGGGCCAGGTCGCGCTGGGTGCGCTCGGAATAGCGGCCGGTGAAGGTCTCCATGGCGCGCTCCGGGAGCGAGCCGGTGGCGCGGTAGGCACTCGCCAGGAAGAAGGCACCGGCGACGATGAGCATGAATCCGATGATGCGGGCGATCCCCACGGCGTTTCCCCTCGATGGTGTTGAACGGGCCGGGGACTCCCGGCGCCGCGGTGCAGGTTAGTGCGGAACGGGCCCCCCGGGGGTAGCTTCCGCGCCCATGGCGACCTCCCTCCTCGAGACCTTCCTCACCCGCGCCCGCCAGACGCCCGGGCGGCCCGTCCTGGACTTCGAGCAGCAGCGCTTCACCGCCGGACAGCTCGCCGGCCGCGTCGCCGCCTTCGCCAGCGCCCTCCAGCGCCGGGGCGTGAAACCCGGGGAGCGCGTGGCCCTCTTCCTGGAGAACAGCCCCGCCTTCGTCATCGCCTACCTGGGCACCCAATACGCCGGGGGCGTCGTCGTCCTCGTCAACACCCAGTACCGCCAGGTGGAGCTCGGCCACATCCTCTCCGACGCCGGGGCGCGCACCTGCGTCACCGGGGCCGCGGGCGCCGCCGAGCTTCGCCCCGCTGAAGGCCCAGCTCCCCACGCTGGAGTGGCTCGTCACCGTGGAGCCGCTCAGTGCCCCCGTGCCGTGGCCCGCCGTGGACTTCGACGCGCTCCTCGCCGAGGGGGACGCCAGCGCCGGACTGCCCCTGCCCCGGGGCGAGCAGCTCGCCGTGCTCGGCTACACCTCGGGCACCACCGGCCGCTCCAAGGGCGCCATGCTGCTGCACCGCAACCTGCTCGCCAACGTGCGCGCCGTCACCGAGGCCTGGCGCTGGACGGAGCAGGACAGGCTCCTGCTCACCCTCCCGCTCTTCCACACCCACGGCCTCATGGTGGGCCTGCACGGCACGCTCTACTCCGGCGGCAGCGTGGACCTGCGCCGCCGCTTCGCCGCCTCCGAGGTGCTCTCCGCCCTCCAGGAGGACACCTCACTGACGATGTTCTTCGGCGTGCCCACCATGTACGGCCGGCTCGTCGAGGAGACCCGCCGCACCGGCGTGCGCCCGCGCCCCCTGCGCCTGCTCGTCTCCGGCTCCGCCCCGCTCAGTCCCCAGCTCTTCCACGACGTGGAGGAGACGTTCGGCCAGCGCATCCTCGAGCGCTACGGCATGACGGAAACCCTCATGAACACCACCAACCCCTACGAGGGCGAGCGGCGCCCCGGCACCGTGGGCATGCCCTACCCCGGCCAGGAAGCCCGCGTGGTGGACGTGCGCACCCGCCAGCCCCTGCCGGAGGGGGAGACGGGTGAAATCGAGGTGCGCGGCCCCCACGTCTTCGCCGGCTACTGGCAGCGCCCGGACGCCACCGCCGAGTCCTTCGACGCCGAGGGCTGGTTCCGCACCGGCGACCTCGGCCTGAGGGACAGCGGCGGCTACTTCCGGATTACGGGCCGCGCGCGCGAGCTCATCATCAGCGGCGGCTTCAACGTGTACCCGCGCGAGGTGGAGGAGGTGCTCGCCACGCACCCGGGCGTCGCCGAGGTGGCGGTGCTCGGCCTGCCGGACCCGGACTTCGGCGAGCAGGTGGTGGCCGTCGTCGTCCCGCGCGCTCCCGCTCCCACGGCGCAGGCCCTCGCCGACTTCTGCAAGGATCGGCTCGCCAGCTTCAAGAAGCCCCGCCGCGTCGAGTTCGCCGACGCCCTGCCCCGCAACGCGCTCGGCAAGGTGCAGAAACACCTGCTGCGCGAGCGCCTCCAGCCCCACACCTCCCCCTCGAGCGTCCAGAAGCCAACAGAGCCGTGAGCGTTCGGGCACAGGCAGACACTCGCAACGGAATTCTTCTCGGGACGTAAGCAGGACCAGTAGTGTCCGACGGGCGGAGAGGAGAATGGGGAGCGTGAACGAAGCCGAGCAGTCCAAGGAGTCCGCTCGCCGGGTGCCGACCGGGTCCACCGGCCTGGACGCCCTGCTCAAGGGCGGGTGGCTCCATGGTGGCACCTATATGGTCAGCGGCGCACCGGGGACGGGGAAGACCATCCTGGGCAACCAGCTCTGCTTCTCGCACGTGGCCGGCGGCGGGAGGGCCGTCTTCGTCACCATGCTGTCCGAGTCCCACGGGACGATGATGATGCACCTGCGCCGCATGAAGTTCTTCCGGCGCGACGTCATCGGCCAGGCGCTGCACTACGTGAGCGGCTACGCCCCCCTCAAGGCCGAGGGGCTCGACGGGCTGGCGCGGCTGCTCTACCGCTCGGTGCGCGAGCACCAGGCCACGGTGATGGTGGTGGATGGGCTGATGGCGGCGCAGGAGAGCGCCGGCTCGGTGCTGGCCTTCCGCGAGTTCCTCCACTCCCTGGCGGTGCACAACGCACTGGCCGGCTGCACCACGCTGGTGGTCACCAACCGGCAGGAGAACGTGGCCGACCCCCAGTACGCCATGGTGGATGGAGTGCTGGTGCTGGAGATGCAGCAGCGCGGGCTCCGGGTGGTGCGCACCGTGGAGGTGACGAAGCTGCGCGGCGAGGCCCAGCTCCTCGGCCGGCACAGCTTCGACATCAACGAGAACGGGCTCGCCATCTACCCGCGCCTGGAGAGCCTCTACCCCCACCCGCCCCAGGAGGAGCTGGAGCCGGAGCGGCGGCTGGGCTTCGGCGTGGCGCGGATGGACGAGATGATGCAGGGCGGGGTGTTGCCCCACTCGTCCACGCTGCTGATGGGCTCGCCGGGCATCGGCAAGACGCTGCTGGGGCTGCACTTCCTGGAGAGCGGCGCGCGCCAGGGCGAGCCCGGTCTCTACTACGGCTTCATGGAGACGCTCCCGAGGCTGCTGGCGAAGGCCTCCCACGTGGGCCTGGAGCTGAGGCCCTGGGTGGACACGGGCCGGCTGGTGGTGGAGACGCGGGCGGCGGTGGAGTCCCTGCCGGATGCGCTGGCGCAGGAGTTGCTGGGCCTGGCGGAGCGCCACCGGGCGCGGCGGCTCGTCCTCGACGGCCTGGAGCACTTCCTCCAGGAGCCGCTGGACCCCACACGGACCCCGGGCTTCCTCACCGCGTTCGTCAACACGCTGCGCTCGCGCGGGGTCACCCTCCTGATGACCCAGCAGACCCCGGTGCTCTTCGGTCCCCAGCTGGAGACGAAGCTGGAAGGCGTGGAGGGCATCGTCGACAACATCCTGTTCCTCCGGTATGTGGAGCTCCGCTCCCAGCTTTACCGGATGCTGTCCATCCTCAAGATGCGCGAGAGCGACTACCAACCCGCGCTGCGCGAGTTCTCCATCTCGACTCGGGGCATCGACGTGGCCGAGACCTTCGAGAGCGCCGAGGCCATCCTCACCGGACTGGCCCGGCCGCTGAATGTGAAATCCAAGCGCTCGCGCCTCAAGAAGGCGGTGCGGCGCCTGCCCTCCCGGAAGCGGAGCCGCGCATGAGCAAGCTCCTCATCGTGGACGACGAGGTGGCCATCCTCGAGGCCCTCACCGACATCCTCTCGGTGGAGGGGTACGAGGTGTCCACCGCCGCCAACGGGGCCGAGGGCCTGGACCATGTGCGCAAGGACCGGCCGGACCTCATCCTGCTCGACTTGATGATGCCGGTGATGGACGGCCAGGAGATGCTGCGCCGGCTCAAGGAGGACCCGGAGCTGCGCGCCACCCCCGTGGTGGTGATGAGCGCCGGCCGCGTGTCCAAATCGGAGCTGCAGGGCAGTCGCTTCCTGGCCAAGCCCTTCGAGCTCGATGACCTGCTGGACACCGTGGCCGCCGAGCTGAGCAAGGGCCACTGAGGTGCGCTCCCTCTCCCCCTGGGAGAGGGCGGGGGTGAGGGTCTAGCTACCGCCCTGGCCGCCCGTGGCCGCGCGGAACAGGTGCGTGCGGTAGTGCGTCAGCTCGGCGATGCTCGCGCGCAGGTCCGCCAGCGCCGTGTGCCCCGACTGCGTCTTCTTGAGCGGCACCATGTCCGGGAACCACGCGTTGCCCAGCACCTTGATGCTCGTCACGTCCACCTGCCGGTAGTGCAGGTAGCGCTCCAGCATCGGCATGTACTTCACCAGGAAGCGCCGGTCCGTGTGGATGGAGTTGCCGCAGAGGATGCCCTCGTTCATCCCGCAGTGCTGCGCCACCAGCCCGGTGATGTCCCGCTCGGCCACCCGCAGCGACGTCTGCGAGTCGCGCACCTTCTTGAGCAGCCCGTTGCGCGTGTGCATCTCGCGCACCACCGGCTCCATCCGCCCCAGCACCTCGTCCGGCTGCCAGATGACCCGCTCCATCTCCGCCTTCGGCACCAGGTCCGGTCCCGTGATGATGACGCCAATCTCGATGATGGCCGATTCGTCGGGGTCCAGTCCGGTCATCTCCAGATCGAGCCAGACGAGACACAGGGGCGGGGTCGGTGCGGGCATGGGCGCTCAGTGTAACCCGGGTTTTCAGAACGGGGACGGATACCCTCACCCCGTCCCTCTCTCAGCCGGAGAGAATGTCTTGCGTGTCAGGGTCTCGACTCGGCCTCCAGCGTCGAGCCGAGGAAGCGCGTGAACCAGCCCGCCGCCAGCCCCGCCACCCGCTCCAGGGCGCCTCGCTCCTCGAACAGGTGCGTCGCTCCCGGAATCACCTCCAGCGCTTTCGGCGCGGTCATCTGATCCAGCGCCCGGTGGTTCAACTCCAGGACGATGTCGTCCGCCCCTCCCACGATGAGCAGGGTCGGCGCCAGCACCCGCCGCAGCGCGCCCCCCGCCAGGTCCGCCCGTCCTCCCCTCGACACCACCGCGCCGATCGCCTCCGGCTTCTCCGCCGCCGCCACCAGCGCCGCCGCCGCCCCCGTGCTCGAACCGAAGTAGCCCACCCGCAGCCGGCTCAACTCCGGATGCGCGAACACCCAGTCCGTCACCTCCCCCAAGCGCCTCGCCAGGAAGCCGATGTCGAAGCGCAGCGCCGCCGTCTCGTCGTCCTCGGCTTCCTCGTCCTCCGTCAGCAAGTCGAACAGCAGCGTCCCCAACCCCGCCGTCCGCAACGTGTACGCCACGTACCGGTTGCGCGGGCTGTACCGGCTGCTCCCACTGCCGTGCGCGAAGATGACCAGCCCCTGCGCCCCGTCCGGTACCGCGAGCGTCCCGCCGAGCCTCACCCCTCCCGCAAGCACCTCGACTTCCCGTTCCACCGTCATGTCGCTCCTCCTCCGCCGCTCAGACCCACCATCCGTCCCCGGCGTTCATCGCCGCCTCGGGCCCCTGCTGCCTCCGCACCCGCGCCAGCACCGCCTGCACCTCCTCGTCGGAGGTCTGCCGGAAGTCGTCGTAGAACTCGCCCACCGAGCTGCATGAACTCGGCCGGGTGTACGCAGACCACGTCGTCCACCTCGGGCCGCAGCGAGTCCAGGGACTCCACCGCCCCCACCGGCACCGCGAGCACGATGCTTCGCGGGCGCAGCGTCCTCAGCGCCCGGATGGCCGCCCGCACCGTGCCGCCCGTGGCCACGCCGTCGTCCACCAGGATGACCGTGCGGCCTGAAATCTCCGGCGCGGGATGCGCGCCCCGGAACCGGCCGATGCGGACCATCACCTCCTGCGCCTCGCGCTCGGCCGTCTGCATCACCTCCGTCTCGGAGAAGCCCAGCGAGCGCATCATCTCCCGGTCCAGGAAGAGCGCCCCGCCCTCGGCCACCGCCCCCAGTCCCAGCTCCGGCTGCCCCGGCGCGCCCACCTTGCGCACCACCCACACGTCCAACGGCGCCCCGAGCTTCCGGGCCACCTCGTACGCCACCGGAATCCCGCCTCGCGGCAGGCCGAGCACCAGGGGGGATTCGGCCCCATACTCCGTCAGCAGGTCCGCCAACTGCCGGCCCGCATCCGTCCTGTTCCGAAAGCGCATCGGTCCTCCCGGGGCGAAGGTCTCCCCTCTAGGAGAAGCACGGCGCACGCCATTGGCTCCCGGCGCTCCACCGAGGGCCGGGCCGCCCTCTCGGCTCGGGTGCGCGAATCCCCCATCCATGTCCGGCCGGAATGAGCAATGATGTCTGGCAGCCGCCCCGGCCAGTCCGGCCCGGCGCACTGCGGAGGGGATCATGGAGCTGACCGTCTTCAGCGGCACCGCGAACCGCCCCCTGGGCGAAGCACTCGCCTGGGCGCTCGGAAGTCCCCTCGGTGACTGCAAGCTCGAGCGCTTCCCGGATGGAGAGCTGCATGTGGAGCTCGGCGAGGACGTGCGCGGGCGCAACGTGTGCATCATCCAGCCCACCGTGCCTCCCGTGGGCGAGAACCTGCTGGAGCTGCTGCTGATGGCGGACGCGTGCTGGCGCGGGGGCGCTGGGCGGATCATGGCGGTGCTGCCCTACTTCGGCTACGCGCGGCAGGACCGGCGCGCGAGTCCCAGCGAGGCGCTCGGCGGCAAGCTGGTGGCGGACCTGCTGGTGCGCGGGCACTTCGACCGGCTGATGGCGGTGAACCTCCACACGGCCTCGCTGGAGGGGTGCTTCACCGTGCCGCTGGAGCACCTCAACGCGGGCACGATGCTGGCCGAGGCCGTGCGCCCCTACGCGGGCCCGGGCGCGGTGGTGGTGTCCCCGGACCTCGGCGCGGTGAAGCTGGCCGAGCGGTATGCGCGCCAGCTCGAGTTGCCGCTGGCCATCGTGCACAAGAGCCGGACGAGTGGCTCCGAGGTGAACGTCCGCGGGCTGGTGGGCGAGGTGCGCGGGCTGCGGCCCATCATCGTGGATGATCTCATCTCCACCGCGGGCACCATCGCGGCGACGGCGGAAGCGGTGCTCGAGGCGGGCAGCGCCGACGACATCACCGTGGTGGCCACGCACGCGCTGCTGGTGGGCCCCGCGGTGGAGCGGTTGAGCAAGGCGCCCATCCGCCGCCTCATCTCCACCGACAGCGTGGTGCCCCCCAAGGGGCTGCCCTTCCAGCACGAGGTGGTGAGCCTCGCCCCACTGCTCGCCGACGCCATCTGCCGCGTCACGTCCCACGTGCGCCCGCGCTGACGGAGGGAGACCTCCCGGGCGCGCGGTTCATCAACTGGTCCGATTGTTGGACCAGTTGGCGCCGCTCGCGGCCGGAAGACTCCCGAGGAGCCTCACGTCCACCGACGCATGGAATCATTCGCCGGAGGCCTCCTCGTTCGCCTTCCGGATATCGGACAGGGCCAGGAGCATCCGGCGGGGCCAGTTCCCTTCCGTAGCAAGCTCGAGTTGTTGGTACCCGAACCGCGCATAGAACATGGCCGCGGCCTCGTCTTTCGCATCCACGACGACGGCCACTCCACCGGCGTGCTCGCTGATCTCCAAGGCACGCTCATGCGCATCGAGCAAGAGGCGCTCTCCGTAGCCCTGACCGCGCACACCCACATGCCGGGCCAGCCGTCCAAGGATGATGAGCGGGACGGGATACCTCGGCGGGAGTCCCTTGGAGAGCATCGCGGGGAGGGACGCCCGCTCCAGACTCCCCAGGGTCAGCGTGTAGAAGCCGAGGACACGCGGCAGTTCCGGCCTGTCATCGGGACGCCGCAGGACCCACGTGCGGCTGGAGCCCCGGCGCTGGTTCTGCCCCGCCTGGGTCCGGAAGAAGACGTCCAGTTCCGTCGAACCGGATTCGAAACCGCTGGCACCGTCCTCGCGCGTGAACGCCTGGGTCTCGAATTCAGCGATGGCCTCACCCCTCTTTCCCGCGCTTCCGCTTGTTTCGTCTCGCGACGGCCTCCTTCAATGCAGGAGTCGGTCCAGGCGGGTTCTCCAGCAGCTTCTGTACGCGGTCGAAGTCCGCATCCGCCAGGACGATGCGCTCACGACGGGTGGCCCACTCCACCTGGGTCAACGCGGGGCTGGTGAACTCGCGCACACGCTGGGAGTTGGCGTCGAGAAACGCGATCCGCCACCCCTGCTTCAACTCCATCACCGTCTTGAAGAACAGGCTCAGGGCCTCATCGATGATCTGGCTCTTGCTCATCCCGAGCTCTTCCTCCAGGTGGTTCACCTGCTCCAGACGTGCTTCCGGAACGGTTGCTTCCAGTCGGCTCATGGGTGCTCTCTCCCCGAGAAGCAGGCGTGCTCCACGGAATTCTCCCTCACATTCGAGGGTAATCTCCGGGAAGTTCCAGATCAATCCGGCCCGGGCGCTCTGTCGCCTGCCCACCCGCCCGACGTTGTCGTCTCCTCACGCCCGGGCCCGCTCCGTCCGGCGCCGCTGCACCAGCGTCTCGAAGACGAGATACGAGAGCAGCACCAGTCCCGCGAACACCACCGTCGTCCACACCAGCCACCGGTACGCCGTCGGCTCGCGCAGATGGTCCACCACCGCCGCGAAGAGCGACCCGGGCCGGTTCAGCACGTTCCAGCTATTCCACCGCTCGAAGCGTCCCAGGTAGATGCCGTAGCCGCACAGCACCGACACCGCCAGCACCCCGGCCCACGCCGCCACCCGTCCCCACCGCTCCTCCAACAGCCGCTTCCACACCTCCAGCGACAACAACCCCAGCAGCCACCCCGTCGCCGCGAAGCTCGCCAGCATCGCCGCGTCGAACCACATCGGCACGCCCGGCCTCGGCTTCAGGTGGATGAAGTCCGTGAGCAGGTACGGCGCGTTCGGAAACGCCAGCAGCCACGCCCCTCCCAGCGGCAGCAGGTTCCACCACCGCCCCCGCCCTCGCGCATGCAGCAGCCCCGCCAGCAGGGCAATCCCATACGGCACCCACGCCAGGAACAGGTTCCACACGAGGAAGATGAAGCTCTTCTTCCCGCTCCACTCCAGCCGGAAGTGGAGCATCACCACCGCCACCGTGCTGCTGAGCAGCACCGGCAACAGTCCGTGGTGACGCAGGAGGGGCAGCACTCTGGAGCGCGAGGTCGTCATGGTGTTCACCGGGTGTGGCCCCAAGGCCACGGGTGTGTCCGGCCCTCCCCACGTCCCCGCCTCCCCGGTTGACACAACGGCACGCCAACCGTGGTCACTCGGAGACAGCGAGACACATCGGCAGGGCCGGATGGCATCCGCCCGGGGGACAGAGCAAGCCCCGGGCCATTCCCCCTCCCTCCGGTTAATCTCCCCGCCATGTCCGACACGCTGCTCACGAGCCTCGAAGCCGGAGTCCTCTCCCTCACCTTCAACCGCCCCCAGAAGAAGAACGCCTTCACCGGCGAGATGTACGACTCGGCCGCCCGCGCCCTCGTCGAGGCCGATACCAACGACGCCGTGCGCGTCGTCGTCCTCACCGGCGCGGCCGGGGCCTTCACCGCGGGCAACGATTTGAAGGACTTCCTCGAGCACCCGCCCACCGGCGAGAGCAGCCCCGTCTTCCGCTTCCTGGCCGCCCTCGCCCACCACTCGCGCCCCGTCGTGGCCGGCGTGGACGGCGTGGCCGTGGGCATCGGCACCACCCTGCTGCTGCACTGTGACTACGTCGCCGCCTCCGAGCGCGCCGTCTTCAGCATGCCCTTCGTCAACCTCGGCCTCAGCCCCGAGGGCGCCTCCAGCGTGCTGCTGCCCCGCGTCGCCGGCCTGGCGCTCGCCTCCGAGCTGCTCATGTTCGGCGAGCCCTTCGACGCCGCCACCGCCCTGCGCGCCGGTATCGTCAATCAGGTGGTGCCCGAGGCCCGTCTCGCCGAGGTGGTCCAGCAGCGCGCCGCCGCGCTCGCCGCCAAGCCCGTCGAGTCCCTGCGCCTCACCAAACGGCTGCTGCGCGAGCCCCTGCGCGCCACCGTGGACGACGCCCTCTCGCGCGAGGGCGCTCTCTTCATCCAACGGCTCGGCTCCGCCGAGGCCCGCGAGGCCTTCAACGCCTTCCTGTCCAAGAAGAAGTAGGGCGCCGCGCCCCTACGCCGCGCCTTCCAGCAGCGGCTGCGCGTCCCGCAGGCGCTCGGCCGTCAGCTTCAGCCGCCTCACCACCCGCCCCATGTCCGCCGGTGACACCGGCGGCCATACCCGCGGTGGAGTCCGTGGCAGGCTGGGTCGCTGCGGACCCTCCCCCGACGTCGTCTCCTCCGAGGGAGACGACTGGGGAACCACCAGGGGAGACAGGCCGTCGTCCGTCGCGTACGCCATCGTCGCCTCCGAGGGGGACCTCTACTCCGGAAACCGCTACTCCGGGTGAAGAGGCTAGGCACCCCCCACCTGGACCGTCAAGGCAGCCGGGCTCTGGCTGGAGAATCTGTTTTCCACCCAAAACCCGGAAAGCCCTGTCTGTCCTCGGGGCAACAGCGCTCAGCGGCCGGTGCGGGCCGGCACCTTCCTCGGCGAGGCGAGGAAGGACTCGAGGCTGGAGCCCTGCGCCGCCTTGAAGGCGATGCACAGGTCCATCCCCTCCAACACCTGCGCCAGCGTGCGGGTTCCCCCGGGCGCGCGCTCCATGCGCTCGGTGAAGAAGGCCGCGGCCTCCTGGCGGTGCACCGGATCGCAGTAGGAGGCGGCCGTCCACGCCAGCCCATCCACCCGCTCCTCCGGCAGCCGCGCCGCCAGCACGTCGTAGTGCTCCTTCACGAAGGCGTAGGCCTCGTCCCGCGAGCGCACGTCCCAGGCCGCGCCGAAGAGCAGATCCCCCGCCTCGCGCAGGTCCACCGACGGCTCCAGCAGCAGCTTCAGGTTCTCCCGCACCAGCGCCGAATCCCGGAAGCCTCCCAGCGCGTCGATGAGCTGCTCGCGCTTGTGGCGCTCCTTCTCCGAGCGCATGGCCGTCATCAGCTTGCCGTGCAGCGCGGCGTCCCCATGCGCGGAGGCGATGCCCAGCGTGGCGCGCACCAGCTCCGGCGCGATCGCCTTGCTGTCCGCCAGCCACTGCTGCGTCAGCCGCTTCGCCTCGGCCACCAGCTTCGCGTCCCCGCCCTGCTCGCCCGCGATGCCCAGCAACAGGGGCCGCAGCAGCCGGGTGTCCTCGTCCTCGTTGGCCCGCGGGGTGAAGCCGAGCGCCCGCGCCCGCGCCCCATACGTGTCCCGCAGGAAGCGCTGCCGGTCCGCCTGGCGCGCATCCGAGAGCAGCGCGGGCCGGAGCATGCCCAGCAGCTCCAGCGACGCCTGGAACACCTGCCGGTCCTTCTCCCCGGCCAGGCCCGGCAGCAGGCCGAGCGCGTCCGCGGCCGGCATCGCCCCGGCGTTCACCAGCGCCTGCACGTCGCCGATGAGGGCCACGCGCTCGGCGCGCGAGAGCTGGCGGCTCCCGGTGGAGAGCAACCGGCCCAGCATCTGCGTGTCCAGCGAGGTGCGGAAGTAGCCGGCGCCGTCCGCGTTGGGCAGCACCCAGGTGGGGCACGCCTTCGCCTCGGGCAGGGCCAGCTCGGCCGACTCGCCCTCCAGCACCGTGCAGGCGCGGCCGGTGCCCTTGGCCGAGCCGTAGCGCACGCACAGGGGCACCTTCCACTCCTGCTTCGCGTCACCCGAGGAGCCCAGCGGCAGGAAACGGCTCTGCGAGAGCCGTACCACCGGCACCTTGCCCGAGCAGTCCAGCCGCGTGGTGACGAGCGGCGCGCCGCCCTGGTCCAGGAAGGAGCCCAGCACGCCGGACACGTCCTGGCCCGCCTCGGCGGACAGGGCGTCGAGGAAGTCCTTCGCGGTGGCGTTGCCGTGGGCGTGGGCCCGCAGGTGGCGCTGCACGCCGCGCTGGAAGACGTCCCGGCCCAGCCAGCCCTCCACCATGGCCAGCACCGCGGCGCCCTTGCCGTAGGTGATGCCGTCGAAGGCGTTGCGGATGTCATCCTCGCTCCGGATGGGCTGGCGGATGCGGCGCGCCGTCACCAGGCTGTCGGCGCCCAGCGCGTACGAGCGGCCCCGCACCCGCTCGATGGGGGCGTCCCACGAGGGCTGGGCCGACTCGACGGTGCGCGGCGTCGCCCAGGTGGCGAAGGCCTCGTTGAGCCACAGGTCGTCCCACCACGCCAGGGTGACGAGGTTGCCGAACCACTGGTGCGCCAGCTCGTGCGTCTGCACGTTGTAGAAGCGGCGCTGCCGGCCCAGCGAGTCCTCGCCGGACCTGGACAGGATGAGCTGCGAGTTGAACGTCACCAGGCCCGGGTGCTCCATGGCGCCGCCGAGCAGCGGCACCGAGAGCACGTCCAGCTTCTCGTACGGGTAGGACGTGCCGAAGTAGCGCTCCAGGTGGCCGAGAATCTCCGGCGTCACCTTCGCGGCGTAGGCACCCTCGCCGGCACGGCCCTTCGGGGTGACGATGCGGGTGCGCACCGCCTTCTCTCCCGAGGGCTTCGCCTCGAGGAAGTCGAAGGGGCCCACGCCGAAGGCGATGAGGTAGCTGGGCAGCGGCTGCGTGCGGGCGAAGCGGAAGGTGGTGCCGCCCGAGGCGCGCGGCTCCTCGTTCACCAGCGGGGTGTTGGTGACGGCCACGTTGCCCGCGGGCACGTGGAAGGTGAGCTGCCAGGGCACCTTGAAGCCCGGCTCGTCGAAGCACGGGAAGACGCGCCGCGCGCCGAGCGGCTCGAACTGGGTGTAGGCGTACCACGCGCCCTCGTCCTGGGCGCGGAAGGCGCCCGTCGTCTCCCGCTCGGAGAGCTGCCCCTCGTAGACGATGCGCAGGTGCGCGGCGCCGGGCTTCAGCGGGCGCGCCGGGACGAAGCCGAGGAAGTCCCCCTTGCCCTTCACCGGGGTGAGGGCCTCGGAGCGGCCCTCCGCCGTGAGGGTCGCCTCGCGCACGGTGAGGTGGCGGCCGTGGAGCCAGAGGGCCTCGGCGGCCTCCTTCACCTCCAGGTCCATGTCCACCACGCCCTGGAAGGCGGGGGCCGAAGGGTCCAGCGTGAGCTCCACGGTGTAGCCCGTGGGGCGCACCTGCGTGGGCAGGCGCAGGGAGGGCGAGACAGGCGCGGGCCGGGACACGGCCACCGTCCGCACCACGGGGCTCGACGAGGCGGCGGGGACGGCATCCGGGGTGGGAACGGGCTGGCGGGCCCCGCAAGCCGTCAGGGCGGCCAGGAGGGCGAACGAAGCGCGTCGGGTCGTTCTGGACATGGGCCCAGGGTCTAGCCCAGGACGGGCAGGCAGGGTAGCGACGGTCAGTGGGAGCCCCCCTTGCCTGCCACCTCACTTCCGGGTGGAGTGCGCCGCCGTGTCCGTCCCCGCTCCGTCCCCCGAGTCCCAGCGCCTTCCCCTCCCGCTCCCGCCCGCCCGGCTCGTCCAGGTGCTCGGAGAGCGCCCGTCTCCCGTGGTGGGGTGGCTCGCCAACCGGGTGATGGACGCGGTGTGCGCGCTGCCCGCCTCCCTGAAGGACTCGCTCGCCCGCTTCGTGGGCTGGCTGGCGTTCACCCTGGGCATCCGCCTCCGGGTGGCCCTGGAGAACCTGACGCACGCCTGGCCGGACATGAGCGACGCCGAGCGCCGCAAGATTGCGCTCGGGGCCTACATCACCATGGCGCGCGTGGTGCTCGAGTCCATCGACGAGAAGGACCACGTGAACACCCACTGGGAGGAGCCCGAGGTGAAGGGCGAGGCGTGGGCGGCGCTCCAGGCCAACATCGCCAAGGGGCAGGGCGCGCTGCTGGTGACGGCGCACTTCGGCAACTGGGAGCGCGCGGGGAAGATGCTGCTGCGCCGGGGCATTCCGCTCAACGCGCTGGTGCGCCCGCTGAAGGGCGCGCTCAACATGCGGATTGTCGACAACCGGCTCGCCGCGGGCGCGGGGCTCATCTACCCCAAGGGCGCCATCGCCGAGGCCCAGGAGGCCGTGCGGCTGGGCGAGACGGTGCTGATGCTGCTCGACCAGTCACTGCCGGCGAAGGCGGCGGTGTTCGTGCCCTTCTTCGGCCGGCCCGCGTCCACCACGCCGGCGATGGCGGTGGTGGCCCAGCGCACGGGAGCGCCCGTGTTCGTGGTGATGGGGATTCGCGACGAGAGCGGGCAGAAGCTGCGGCTGGAGGTGGAGGGGCCGATTCTTCCGCCCGAGGGCCTGGGCGAGCAGGACGCCATCACGGCGCACACGGCGGCGGTGACGTCGGTGCTGGAGAAGTACGTGCGGCGCTACCCGGATCAGTGGCTGTGGCTGCACCGGCGCTGGAAGGTGCAGCCGCCGCCGGAAGCGTGACGATGCGGACCCTCTTCATCGGAGACGTGCACGGCTGCGCGGAGGAGTTGGACGCGCTGCTGCACGCGTGCGGCCACCGCCGGGGAGACCGGGTGGTGCTGGTGGGCGACCTGGTGGCGAAGGGCCCGGACTCGGCGGGCGTGGTGCGCCGGGCGAGGGAGCGCGGGATGCTCGCGGTGCGCGGCAACCACGACGAGCACGTGCTGCGCTGGCGCGCGGGGAAGATGCCCGAGGGCAAGAAGCTCAAGCCCGAGCACAAGCAGGTGCTCGACACGCTGGAGGACGAGGACTGGGCGTACCTCGAGTCGCTGCCCCTGCACCGCCACTTCCCCGAGCTGAACGTGCGCGTGGTGCACGGAGGCCTGGTGCCCGGCGTGCCCCTGGAGGAGCAGAAGCCGGAGCTGATGCTCAACCTGCGCAGCATCACGCCGGACGGAGCGCCGTCGAAGAAGATGGAAGCGGGCGCCCCGTGGGCGAGCCTGTGGAAGGGGCCGGAGCTCATCATCTTCGGCCACGACGCGCTGCGAGGCGTGCAGCGCTACCCGTATGCGATTGGACTGGACTCGGGCTGCGTCTACGGCAGGGAGCTCACCGCGTACGTGCTGCCCGAGGGCCGCTTCTACGCGGTGAAGGCCAGGCGCGTGTACATGGAGCTCGACGGGCCTCCGTGAGCCGAGGGGCGGCCGTCACCCCTCGGGCGGACGGATCACCAGCACGGGCCGGTCGGCGCGCGACGTGACCTCCTTGGCCACCGAGCCCATCACCGCCTTCTTCAACCCCGAGCGCCCGTGGGTGCCCAGACAGATGACGTCCACGGAGAACCGCTCCGCGGCCTTGAGCAGCACCGTCGCCACGTCCTGGCCCGCCAGCACCTCCACCTGCACCTTGCGTCCCTGGGCATCCGCGTCCCGGGGCAGCAACTGATGCAGCCGCTGCCGCCAGTCCCGCTCCTGCTCAATCGCCTGCTGCGGATTCTCCCCCACCGTCACCACGTACACCGTGCCCCCGTTGGGCAGCAGCGAGAAGGCATACGGAATGGCCCGGTTGGCCGCGTCCGAGAAGTCCGTGGCCACCAGCACCGAGCGCAGCGGGGGAATCGGCGCCGCCGAGCCCCGGGCCGCCATCGACACCGGCACGCTCACCACCGACATCTTCGCCAGCCGCAGCGCGTGGTGCGACACGCTCCACAGCTTGCCCAACGCGCGCCGCTGGTGCGTGCCCACCACCAGCAGGTCCACCTGCTCCTCCGCCGCCAGCGCCACCAGGTGGTCCGCGATGCGCCCCACCCCCGGCTCCACCCGCAGCCGCGCCGGCTGCTGCCCCATCGTCTCCAGCGGCGACACCAGCGAGCGCACCTCCTTCTCCAGCGCGTGCCGCAGCTCGGGCGACACGTCCTGGTAAGACGGCGGCTGCGCCAGCCCCATCCGCTGGTATTCCTCGTGCGGCCAGAAGATGCGCCCGGCCACCACCTCCACCGGGCCGTACCGACGCAGGCCCTGCAGCCAGTCACGCGCCGCCTCGAAGGGCAGCGAGCGGTCCACCCCCACCATCACCTTCAGCGGCCTCGTCCCCTTCACCCACGCCTCGAAGGGCTCCGCCTCGCGCACCACCAGCAGCGG
Source organism: Archangium gephyra (assembly GCF_049060025.1). Classification (GTDB taxonomy): domain Bacteria; phylum Myxococcota; class Myxococcia; order Myxococcales; family Myxococcaceae; genus Archangium; species Archangium gephyra_A. The sequence goes on along the minus strand of NZ_JBMEQQ010000002.1, from coordinate 7,508,478 downwards.
CACCGGCAACGCCGTGGCCAGCCGGTCCACCGTGCCTCCCACCCCCAGGAAGGGCGAGGCACTCGTCGGCCCCGCCGTCACCACCAGCCCCGCCCCCTTCTCGTGCGCGAAACGCCCCAGCTCCTCGGCCGGCTCGCCCGTCAGCACCTGGTGGCTCACCCTCGCCCCCAGCTTCTCCAGCCGCCGCACCTCGTCCATCAGCGCCGACGTCGCCGTGTCCCGCAGCGTCTGCCCGAAGGCCCTCGCCAGGTCGCCCGGCAGCACGTGCACCAGGAAGAGAGGCTCATCCAGCTTCCGCGCGAGCTCCGCCGCGGCCGTGGCCGCTCGCTGCGCGGCGTCCGAGAAGTGCGTGGCACAAAGGATGGTCATGGCTGCTCCCGCTCGGGCCCTCGGGCCCTGGCTCGATGAGTCGGTTCACGTCCCGTGCCGGGCACTCTAGCCACCCGTCTCTCCTGGGGTGGGACAATTCGCACCCTCGTGGCCCGGGTAAAAGCTGCGCACCCCGCGGAGCGCACCGCAAAGCCTGCGTGCCCGCCCTCGGAGCGCACGGGCGGACGGCCCTGGCACCCGGCTCGGACTTCCCGCATCGCTACCTTCACCCTAGAGGCCCTGGAGGTGGGGCCCTGGAGGTCCCCCATGTTCCGCTGCGCGTCCTGTGGCGCCTTCAACCGTGTCCGCGAGCCCCGTCCCCCCGGCCAGCCCACCTGCGGCCGTTGCCAGCAGGCGCTCGACCTGTCGGGCAAGCCCCAGGAAGTGGACGGGGAGGCGCTGTGGCGGGCGGTACGTGCCTCGCCCGTGCCCGTGCTGCTGGATTTGTGGGCCCCCTGGTGCGGGCCGTGCCGCGCCGCCGCCCCCATCCTCGAGGCCGTGGGCCGCGCCCAGGCGGGCCGCCTGCTCGTCCTCAAGCTGAACACGGAAGACCACCCCCAGGCGGCCGGCCAGCTCGGCGTGCGCGGCATTCCCACCTTCGTCGTCTTCTCGGGCGGCCGCGAGGTGGCGCGCCGCAGTGGCCTCATGCCTCAACCCGAGTTGGAGCGCTGGGCCCTCGGCTCGGCCCAGGGTGGAGGACCGTGGGCCTCGGCGTGAGGGCACGGTGACGGGCACCCTCACCCTGTCCCTCTCCCGGAGGGCGAGGGGCCAGATGGCCAGGAGGGAAACCCTTCCACGAGCCCACCGGGAGGGGGCCCGAGGAGGAAGGACGATGCGGATGCGATTCCGGGACCGGGAAGAGGCCGGACGGATGCTGGCAGAGCGGTTGAGGGACACCCGCGGCGAGTCCCCGGTGGTGCTGGCGCTGCCGCGAGGCGGGGTGCCGGTCGGGGACGAGGTCGCGCGGGCGCTCGGGGCCCCGCTGGAGGTGCTGGTGGCGCGCAAGCTGGGCGTGCCCTGGCGGCCGGAGCTGGGAATGGGCGCCATCGCCGAGGGCGGCGCGCTGTACGTGAACGCCGAGGTGCTGGCCTACGCGGACCTGACGAACGAGGACGCGCTCGCGGTGGCACGGCAGGAGTCGCGCGAGCTGGCGCGGCGGGTGCGGTTGTACCGGGGCGAGCGGCCCCTGCCGGACGTGCGGGGGCGCACGGTGCTCCTGGTGGACGACGGACTGGCGACGGGAGGCACGGCGCGGGCGGCGGCGCGAGCGGTGCTCGCACGGGGGCCCCGGCGCCTGGTGCTGGCGGTGCCCGTGGCGGCGGCGGAGACAGCGGAGGCCCTGCGCCGCGAGGAAGTGGACGAGGTGGTGACGGTCCAGGAGCCGGAGCGGCTGGGAGCGGTGGGCCTCTGGTACGAGGACTTCCACCAGGTGGACGACGAGGAGGTGCTCGCCCTGCTCACGCACGCACACCCCACCGGAGCCTCACCGTGAACCTCCCCTCTCCAACCTCCCCTCTCCCGTCGGGAGAGGATCGGGGTGAGGGTGCCACGGGCCCCAGGCTGAACCCGTGTCACCCTCCGCGCATCACGGACCCCGTCAGCCGCGCCCGGCGAAGGTGCCGCCGTCCACGTTGAGCGCGTGGCCGGTGACGAAGGAGGCGGCGTCGGAGCACAGCCACACCACGGCCTCGGCGACCTCTTGCGGCTGGCCCACGCGGCCGATGGGGTGGGTGGCCTCGAGTGCCTTGGCCACCGCGGGATGGTCTCGGAAGAGGTTCTCCACCAGCAGGGTGTTGCGGATGACGGCCGGACACACGGCGTTCACGCGGATGCCCTGCTGCGCGTACTCGAGCGCCGCGGTCTTCGTGAGGCCGAGCACCCCGTGCTTGCTGGCGCTATAGGCCCCGAGTCCCTTGGTGCCGATGAGCCCGGCCATGGAGGACATGTTGACGATGGCGCCGCCGCCCTGCGCGAGCATCTGCCGCACCTGGTACTTCATGCACAACCAGACGGAGCGGAGGTTGGTGTCCAGGACGGAGTCCCACTCCTCCTCGTCATACTCGTGGAGGGCCTTGGGCACCTCGGTGGTGCCCGCGTTGTTGAAGGCGACATCCAACCGGCCGTAGTGCTCGACGGTGCCGCGCACGAGCGCCTCGACGTCCGAGGCCTTCGTCACGTCCGTGCGCAGGGCGATGGCCTCGCCGCCGGCCTGGCGGATGAGCTCCACCGTCTCCGTGTTGCCCCCCTGACCGCGGCTGGCGACGACGAGCTTCGCGCCGGCCCGGGCCATGGCGATGGCCGTGGCCCGGCCGATTCCCGAACTCGCGCCCGTCACCAGCGCGACCTTTCCTTCGAGCTGCTTCATCCGCTACTCCTTGAAGATGGCGACCGCGGCGACACCGTCCTGCCCCATGTAGCCGCGGTACATGCCCGACGAGTTGAAGGGCATGGCCACGTTACCCTGGGCGTCCATGGCGATCACCCCGCCCTCCCCCCCGGCCTTCACGAGGATGTCCATGACGACCTGGTGGGCGGACTCGAGCAGCGGTAGGTCCAGGTACTCCATGCGCGAGCAGATGTCGCGAGCGACGGTGTAGCGGATGAAGTACTCGCCATGGCCGGTGGCGGAGACGGCGCAGCGCTCGTTGGCATAGGTGCCGGCGCCGATGACGGGCACATCCCCCACGCGCCCGAAGCGCTTGTTCGTCATACCGCCCGTGGAGGTCCCCGCCGCGAGGTTGCCCGCCTGGTCGAGCGCCACCGCGCCCACGGTGCCGAACTTGTGCTCCTTGCCCGCGGGGTGCTCCCAGAAGGTCTGGGGGCCCTGGGGCTGGCCCTGCTCGGGCGGCGTCTGCTGCTGCTGCTTCTCGGCCTCGAGCGCGCGCTGCAGGGACTGCCAGCGCTCCTCGGTGTGGAAGTAGCTCTCGGGGACGAGCTCCACGCCCTGCTGCCTGGCGAACTCCTCGGCGCCCGCGCCAATCATCATCACGTGCGGGGACTTCTCCATCACGGCCCGCGCGAGCGAGATGGGGTTCTTCACGTGGTGCAGGCCCGCCACGGAGCCGGCCTCGCGGGTGCGCCCGTTCATGATGGCGGCGTCGAGCTCGTTCTTGCCGTCATGGGTGAAGACGGCGCCCTTGCCCGCGTTGAAGAGGGGCGAGTCCTCCATGACGCGCACGGCGGCGGTGACGGCATCCAGGCTGGAGCCGCCCTGGGCGAGGATGGCATGGCCGGCCTGGAGGGACTCGGTGAGGACGGCGCGGACGGCGGCCTCGCGCTCGGGGGAGAGGGACTCGCGCTTGATGACGCCCGCGCCGCCGTGGATGACGATGCCCCAACGGGGGGCGGGCCTGGAGACGTCGTCGGAGGAGCTCATGCGCTTGTCTTCCTCGCGTTTGGTGGTGAGGGCGGTGGAACACCCGAGCGGCAGCAGCAGGGCCGCCAGCGTGGCGGCGGAGAGGGCACGACGGAGCGGAGCGGGCATGCGAGGAGTCCCTGGGGAGTGACGGTGGATGCCCCCTCTCCCTCTGGGAGAGGGCTGGGGTGAGGGTCTACTCCAACTCGATCCGAGGCTCACGGAAGTAAGGCCGGTTCCAGCGTGAACAATGCTCTGAACAACGTAGCCCCGCCGGGCGGGTCACAGTCCGCTTTGACTGGTCTTCGGCATGCTGCCATTGAGACCACTGTCGCCTCACGTCACTCCTCAGGGGGAGAGGGATTGAGGCGGTCGTGGAGCCTTCATGATCGGGATGTAGCACTTGCCCTGGTACTCGGCGTGCTCCTCATCGCACGGCGGACGGCGCTCGATCGCTATCCAGCAGCCGCCGTTGATCGCGACATGGTCCGCCTTGGTGCGGCAGGGCGGCCTGACCTGGTTCGAGAAGGGCTTGCCGGGAAGCGGGTAGGCGATAGCCGCCGGGTCCTGCACCTCACCGTCGATCAGGAACGAGGACGAAACTCCGGCGTCCGCCAACTCACCGAGACCGGGAGCCGGAGAAGGTGGGGCGGGAGGCACCATGGGACGGGTTCCCATGCCCAACCAGAAGCCTCCACCCAGTACGAGCACGGCGAGCCCCGCGGCCGCCAGAGCCTTCAACGGAGGGCGCCGCATCCACGGGCCCCTGGGCGAGCCGGTCAGGTGGGTACGCATCCGGGCATTGTCCCTCGAGGCCTCGAGCGCCGCGAGCAGCAGGGTGAGCAGGTCGGCCAGCTCCGCCAACCTGCCCGAGGCCGGTGCCTCCTCCACTTCCAGCGCGATGAAGGGAGGTGTGACCTGGAAGGAGGCGCGCACCTGCCAGTTCTTCTTGGGCCCCCAGGTAGGCCGTGGCCCAGGCAGCATCACCAGGGCCGGGGCTCCTGTCTGGACGTTGCGCGCCTCGTGGAGGTGGCCCAGTTCCGCCGCCGCGTGCTTGTGCCGTTTGCCGAGTTGGAACGGGCCCAACCGCCTGCCCTTCTTCTTCGTGGCCGTCATGCGCTGTCCTCCATGCACTTCCCTACCACGCCCGAGTGGCGTCAGCGGAAGCCCGGTGCGCTCGATTCATACCACGGCAGAAGTCCCCACCGGGTAGAGAACTCACGAGGTCATGCCCTCGACGCACATCCCGAGGCGTCTGACACCTTCGTCCGGCCCCGAGCCCCCATCACGTACCACTGGCTGGCGTACCGGCAACTGCCTAGGCTGCGCCCATGTCCACCACCACATCTCATACGGGCGGCTGCCACTGCGGTGCCGTCCGCTACCGCGTCGAGCTCGATCTCACCCAGCCCGTCATCCAGTGCAACTGCTCCATCTGCGCGCGCACCGGCTCGCTGCTCGCGTTCGTCCCCGAGAGCAGCTTCACGCTCGAGAAGGGCGAGCAGAACCTGACCGACTACCAGTTCAACAAACAGGTCATCCACCACCTGTTCTGCAAGACCTGTGGCATCCGCTCCTTCGCGCGGGGCACCAGCCCGAAGGGTCCGATGGTGGCGATCAACACCCGCTGCCTCGACGACGTGGATGCGGCCACGCTGAACATCCAGCACGTCGACGGGAAGAGCTACTAAGCCAGGAGGGGTAAGTCCTGTCAGGGGGGAAGGTTCCGGCCGCGATGGGGAGTAACTGGTCCGATTGTTGGACCAGTCGGCACGCCGCGCGGCCGGAAGGCGCCCCGCGCGGTTCCGCAGGAGCACCCCTGACAGGACTTACTTCCACTGGCTTAGCCCCGTTCCAGCCCTGGCATCCAACCGGGCGGCCTCCTGGGGTGGCATTCCGTGTCCAGGGCTCCTCCCGGTATGCTGCTCCCCGTGAGTTCCACAGGGGTGAAGCAGGAGTCGTACGAGGAGGAGTTGCTCCTCGCGCTGGATGAAGGACTGATCTCCCACGAGGAGACAGAAGCCATTCGCGAGGAGGCGCTCCGGCGGGAGCGCGGCCCCCTGGAGCTGCTGAGGGAGCAGGGCCGGCTCTCCGAGGACACCCTGCTCATGCTGCGCGAGGAGCTTCTCCCGCGAGGACTCGGGCCGGCACGCGGGCTCGGCCCCGGCCGGCTCCCAGCCCGAGGAAGCCGCCACCCTGGCTCCCGTCTCTCCCGGCACCGGCAACCCCTCCCCCTCCGGCACGCCGTCTCCCTCCGGCAGCGGCCCCGCCTCCAGCGAGCCCCGCGAGCCCGCCTTCCCCGTCCCCGGGTGGGACCGCTACCAGCCCGTGCGCTTCCTCGGCCAGGGCGGCATGGGCCTCGTCTTCCTCGCGTATGACCCCCTGCTGCGCCGCAACGTGGCGCTCAAGTTCGTGCGTGGCGAGGACCCCGAGCTCGCACGCCGCTTCCTCGCCGAGGCCCGTGCCCAGGCCCGCGTCCGCCACGAGCGCGTGTGCGAGGTGTACGAGGTCGGCGAGGTGCACGGCCGCGGCTTCATCGCCATGCGCTACGTGGACGGGCAGCCGCTGGGCCAGCTCGCGGGCTCGCTCACGCTGGAGCAGAAGGTGCTGCTGCTGCGCCAGGCCGCCGAGGGCGTGCACGCCGCCCACCGCGCCGGGCTCGTCCACCGCGACATCAAGCCCGCCAACATCGTCGTGGAGCGCACGCAGGATGGGAGCCTCTCCCCCTTCGTCATGGACTTCGGTCTGGCGCGCGACTGGAAGGAAGAGGGCACCGCCTCGGGCGAGGTGCTCGGCACGCCGCACTACATGGCCCCCGAGCAGGCCCGCGGAGAGGTGTCCCAGCTCGACCGGCGCGTGGACGTCTACGCCCTGGGCGCCTCGCTCTACGCGCTGCTCACCGGCCAGCCCCCCTTCTCCGGCGCCAACGCCCTCGAGGTCATCACCCGCCTCCAGTCCGAGGAGCCCCGGCCCCCGCGCGCGCTGGACCCGGACATCCCCTCGGACCTCGAGGCCATCGTCCTCAAGTGTCTGGAGAAGGAGCGCCCGGCCCGCTACGACTCGGCGCGCGCCCTCGCCGAGGACCTGGAGCGCTTCCTCGCCGGAGAGCCGGTGCTGGCGCGTCAGGGCCTGGGCTACCGGCTGCGCAAGAAGGCCCGCAAGCACCGGGTGGCGCTGTCGCTGGGCTCGGCCGCGCTGTTGCTGGTGACGCTGGCCCTCGGGCAGGCCGTGCTCGCCCGCCGCCACGTGGCCGAGCGCGAGCGCCTCTCCCGCCGCTTCACCGAGCGCGTGGAGCGCATGGAGGCCTCGGCGCGCTACTCCGCCCTCTCCCGGCTGCATGACACGCGGGAGGACCGGAAGGCCCTGCGCGCGGAGATGGAGGCGCTGGAGGCCGAGGTGCGTCAGGCGGGCGCGCACGCCGTGGGCCCGGGACAGTACGCCCTGGGCCGCGCGCTGCTCGCCCTGGAGGACAAGGAGGGCGCGCGCGAGCGGCTCGAGTCCGCCTGGGCGCACGGCTACCGCGAGCCGCGCGTGGCCTGGGCGCTCGCGCTGGTGCTCGGCCACCTCTACCAGGAGCAGCTCCTGCTGGACGTGGAGCGCCGCGGCCCCGAGCAGCGCGAGGCCCGCCGCCGCGACATTCAACGGCGCTACCGGGACCCGGCCCTCGCCTGGCTCCGCCAGGCCGAGGGCCCCGACGTCCCCGCCCCTCCTTTATATGTGAAGGCGCTCCTCGCCTTCTTCGAGGAGCACCACGAGGAGGCACTGGCCCACCTGGACGCCATGGGCGGCACGCAGCCCTGGTTCCACGAGGGGCCGCTGCTCCGGGGCGACATCCTCCTGGCCCGGGCCACGCAGCGCTGGAACCTGGGGGACCGGGAAGGGGCCCAGGCGGACCTCGAGGCCGGCCGCCGGGCCCATGCCGCCGCCATCGCCACCGCCGAGAGCGCTCCCGCCGGGCACTACTCCCTGGCACGCCTGGAGACCGCCGCGCTCATCATGGAGCTGTATGGCCAGGGCAACGTCCTGCCCCACTACGAGCGCGGCCTGGAGGCCCTCTCCCGCGCGCTCACCGCCGCGCCGGACCACGCCCTCTCCCACCTGGCCGTGGCGCGCCTGCACCGCCGGCTCGCCGAGCATCGCCTCCAGAAGGGGGGCGAGGGCGTGGAGCCGCTGCTGGAGAAGTCCCTCGCCGCCTCCCGCGCCGCCCAGGCGCTCGCGCCCTCGGACCGCGTCACCCTGGAGCTGGCCGTCACCTACCGGCTGGCGGCCCGCTCCCGGCAACAGCAGGGGATGGAGCCGCGCGAGCAGCTCCGCCTGGCCCTCGACTCCTTCGAGCGCATCCGCCCCGAGTCCCGCGACTACCCCTACTTCATCAACCTCGGGATGACCTGGCGGGTGTGGGCCGATTACGAGAGCGAGCACGGGGGCGAGCCGCTCGGCCATCTGGGCAAGGCCATCGACGCGTACCTCGCGGCCAGCCACCTGGACGAACGTCAACTGGAGACGTGGATCAACCTGGGCAGCGTGTACCGCAAGCGGGCCTCGGTCCCCAACGCTCCGGATGTGGCGGGAGACCTGGAGCGGGCCCGCGACGCGCTCGACCGGGCCCTGGCCCTCAACCCCTCCCATGCCGCGGCCTGCTTCCAGGGGGCCTATGTCTCCGAGCTGCTCGCCCGCCATCACCGGGACCGGGGCGAGGAGTACGTGCCCCACCTGGAGAAGGCGGTGACGCTCTACCGCCAGGGCCTGGCCGTCAGCCCCAAGCTGCAACAGCTCCACAACGGCCTGGGCGCGGCGCTCCTGTGGCAGGCCGAGCAGGTCTGGGAGGATGGTGGCGATCCCGAGCCCCTGCTCGCCGGGGCCTGGAAGGCCTTCGAGCAGGCCCGGGACGTGGCGCCCCAGCAGGCCTTCTCCCACAACAACCTCGGCGAGGTGCGGGTGACGCGGGCCCTCTTCCAGCTCGCGCGCCGGGAGGATCCGGGCCCGGGCCTGCGCGCGGCCGTGGAGTCCTATCGCCAGGCGCTCGCGCTGCTGCCCGGCGATGCCGACCTCTGGGCCAACCAGGCCCGGGCGCACGTGCTGATGGCCACCTGGATGCTGGAGCAGGGGGGAGATCCGCGGCCGGAGCTCGGAGAGGTCGAGAAGGCGCTGACGAAGGCGCGCGCGCTCAACCCCCGGCTGGGCAACGCGTGGCGCTTCCAGGCGGAGGCGCTCGGCCTCCGGGCCCGCTGGCTGGCGCGCCGGGAGCAGGCCCGGGACGAGGACTTCGAGCGGGCGGCGAAGGCCTGGCACCAGGCGCTGGAGCTGGAGCCCCGGCGGTTGGAGTACCGGCTCGCCGCCGGCCACTTCCTGCTCGAGCAGGCCGGGTGGAAGACGCTCCAGGGCGGCGACGGTACCCCGGAGCTGAAGCGGGCGCTGGAGCTGGCCGGGCAGACCCTCGCCGCCCGGCCCCAGTGGGCCCGAGCCCGCGTGCTGCACGCCAGCGTGCTCCGGGCGATGGCCGGGACCGCGGCGAGCCCGCCCTAACGCCGCTGCCTGTCCTCCTCCGGGGGATCCACCGGCACTTCCAGCTCGCCGCGCTTCGCCTCCCAGTTGGGGAACTTCTTGCGCTCCTTGTCCGGGATGGTCGCGGTGAAACCGTACTTGCTCCCGGGGGTGACGCTGCTGGAGACCGTCTCCGGGGCCGTCGCCTGGGTGCTCGAATTGAGCGTGAGGGGAGCCGACGAGGTGAAGCAGCAGGGGATGTCGAAGTCCACCGTGACGTTGGCGGGGATGCCATCCACCTGGAAGGTCACCGTGTAGTTCGCGTGAATCTTGTTGCTGGGCGAGTAGCGGATGGTGCCATCCGCGAGGATTTCGACGAGGACTTGGGACATGGTCTGGGCTCCTGGTGTCCCGCGCGGGGACGTGGGATGCACGTTGCCAGCGGGAGGTTGCAGGCACCGTACCAGTGCCTCTGACATGCCCGCTCCCTCGGGAGCACGTTCCACCCGGCCACACGGGAGCCCCGGCGGACGCGTCACGGACACGTCACGTCCGGGGCTGACGTGTCAGTCCGCGCCGAGGCCCAGCTCGCGCACGCGGCGCTGGAGGGCGCGCTTGGAGACCTCGAGCCGCCGCACCATCGCATCCAAGTCGCCCTGGCACTCCTGGAAGCAGCGGGTGATCTCCTCCGGGCTGAGGTCCCGGGCGGTGCGGATGAGGGAGCTCTTGTCGATGAGCACGTAGACGGAGGAGCGGGGAATGCCCAGCCGGTCCGCGGCGGCCTTGAGGTCCCACGAGCTGGCGCGCAGGGCCTCCAGCAGCTCCTGCTCGCCCACGTCCGAGGGCTTGCGCCGGGCGGCCTTGTCGTCGGCGGAGTCCGGCTCCTCGGCGGCGGCGGCGGCCGGGGCCCCCGTGGACACGGACTGTCCGGGGACGGGGGCGGCGGCGGAGTCGAGGCTCCTGCTCGAGCCGCGCATCGACGCGCAGGCGGGGCTGGCCCCGGCTGCCGATGACGAGCTGCCGGGCGACGTTGCGGAGCTGGCGGATGTTGCCGGGCCACGCGTAGCGCACCAGGCGCACGGCCAGGGACGCGGGCAGCCACGGCTCGGCGCGCGGGTCCGAGGACGACAGCCGCTGGGCCTCGCCCGTGGTCTCCAGCTCCTGGCGGGCGAAGTACATGAAGAGGGTGCCGATGTCCTCGCGGCGCTCGCGCAGGGGCGGCACCTGAATCTCGAAGCCGGCCAGCCGGTGCAGCAGCGGCGCCTTGAAGAGCCCCTGGCGGATGCGCTCCTCCAGGTTGGCGTCCGTGGCGGTGATGAGCCGCACGTCCACGCGCACCGGGGTACTCCCGCCCACGGGGAACACCTCGCCCGTCTCCAGCACGCGCAGCAGCGCCACCTGCACCTCGGGCGGCGCCTCGCCCACCTCGTCGAGGAAGAGCGTGCCGCCATGCGCGGCGCGGAAGAAGCCCTCGCGGTCTCCGGTGGCGCCCGTGTACGCGCCCTTGCGCGCGCCGAAGAGCTCGGCGGACACCAGCTCCTTGGAGAGGGCGCCCAGGTTGACGCTGATGAAGGGCGCGTTGCGGCGCTTGCTGTGCTGGTGGATGGCGCGGGCCACCAGCTCCTTGCCGGAGCCCGTCTCCCCGCGGATGAGCACCGGCACGTCCAGGTCCGCCACGCGGGAGACATCCTCGCGCACCCGGCGCACGCCCTCGCCCTGGCCCACCATGCCCAGGTCCCCCGTGACAGCCTCCGGCGAGGACGCCTGGTGCAGCAGCACCACCACGCGCTCGGCGAGCTCCAGCGGCACGCCCGCGGCCAGCTCCTGGGGAGAGAACTCCCGCCAGCCCACGACGGACTGCCCGGCCACCCGCACCCCCGTCCCATCCTCCGGCACGAGCATCCGCACGCCGCCGCGCGCCCCGGGCTCGAACTGCACGGGCTTGCGGCTGATGAAGGGATCTCCCAGGGGCAGGGCCAGCAGGCTGCCGGGACGGGCGAAGTCCGGGGCATTGCGCGACAGGGAGGCCGTCCTGCCCGGCGCGGCGCTCATCTCGCTCAGCAGCCGCCGCTCTCCGATACGCTGGGGCTGCGGGTGGGAAATGATGGTCAGCGCCGGCACGATGCGCGGGGTGTTGGCTTCCCTGCCACGCGAGTGCACGGCCGTCGTCGAGAGGTCGTCGGAGATCTTCTTCTGCATGGGGCCTGGGCGGGGCGTCACCGTCAGCGGAAGTCTACACCGGCCCCGCCCCGGGATGTGCAGGCCTGGCAACAGACCGGGTAGGCGGCTCCCAGCTTCTCAGAACACAGGAGCTGGAGCGGACGCTCACTTGGACGGGTGCCAGAGCATCTCGAGAGCCAACTCCACCGCCTCGAAAGGCTCCGCGCGGATGCGCTCGTCCCCGGCGTAGTTGCCCGCGAGCACCCACCGGTCCCCTTCGCGCCGGAAGACCTCGAGCGTCCGGGTCACCGGCTCGATGAGCCAGACGTGCCCCACCTGCTCGCGCATGTAGATGGGCATCTTCTTCATCCGGTCGAAGCTGGCGGTGGAAGGCGAGAGCGCCTCGCAGACCCAGTCCGGAGGAAGGGTGAAGAAGGACTCGTCCGGGTACACCGGCATCCGCGTACGCCGCCACCCCGCGAGATCAGGAACGAGGACGTCGCGGCCCAGGTGCAACTCCGGCTCGTGGAAGATCCACCACCCGCCGGGCCCGCCTCGGCCCCACTGGAAAGGTCCCGTGAGCTCCCCAACGAGTGCCGTGGTGGCCGCGGCATGCCGATTGGCGGGCCGGGGCGAGGCGAGGAGCTCACCAGCGACGAGCTCTCCCACCACCGTCTCCGGCAGGGCACAGAGGTCCTGGTACGTCGCGTGTTTCTTGACCGTGACCGTCATGGGTTCCGGCAGGAGAAGACCACGCCCCCACCAGCCTGGGGAAGCATCCTCATGGGCAATGAAGGGCTCCATTGCTCAACAGGTAGCATGGCCCCTGCCCTACTTCTACAGTAATCAACACAAGGGTGACCCGTGCGGTCACCCCGCACGGACATGCCAGCCCACCGCGCCGGCATGTCCGTGGAGCCCGAGCTACTGCGCGCAGTAGGTGTCGCGGTCGATGATGCCCACCACGCTGACGACGGAGCCGGGCCGCACGACGAACTCGCTGGCGCCCACGGGCTTCGAGTCCTGGCTGCACCAGTCATAGGTGTAGCCCAGGCCCGTCCACGGGTACTGCGTGGTCTGCCAGAAGCCGTAGCTGGAGGCATAGTTGTTGTTGATCCACGTCCTGTGCTCGCTGGACACGCCGGTGGGGAAGCGCAGGCCGCACGTGGTGTCGTCGATCTCCGGGTCCGGGCAGGGGCGGAACATGTCGCCCGGCTTCACCCACATCTCGACGAACTTCCGCCCGTTGTCCGACTCGGTGGCCGGGGGCAGGCCGAGGTACTGGTTGACGCGCGCGATACGGGCCGCGTCATCCGTCACCGTCTTGCACAGCTCCTGCACCTGCGGCACCGCGGTGACCCAGATCTCCCGGCTCAGCGTGTTGTCACCCTGCGCGTAGCCCGTGAACGTGGTCCACGCCACCATCCGCACCGCGCTCTGATCCTCGTTCCACGACAGGCGCGTGTTGGACGGGGTGATCGCCCAGAGCCCGTCGACCACCTCCTCCTGGGTGGCCTCGATGGCGTCGCGGACGGCCTCGGCGTAGGTCTCCTGCGTACACGCCGCGGCCTGCGGCGGCGGCGGCGGCTGCTCCTCCTCGGGACCACAGGCCACCAGCGACATCACGGCAACGGCGGACGAAAGCCAACGCAGACGCGGCATACCTTGGTGCTTCATTTCTCTCTCTGCTCCTGTGAGGGGGGGATGGGGCCGGGCACTCTCTCAGAGGAGGGACCCCGGCGGAAACGGGTCCCCGGACACCCCGCAATTCCCAGAATTCGAGAGGGGCCTCCGCGCCGGGAAGCCGCGGGCGCCGCGCAACGCTTGCGCCGGGCCCACGCAGCCCTTGCGCCCCGCCCGGACTCGCACCGGGGCCGCCCCTCTGAAGAGGGCTGGCACGGTACATGGAATGGAGAGGAGGCATGGCTCGCATCCTCATCCCCGTCGATGGCTCACCTGCGTCCCTGCGCGCCCTGGAGTTCGGCGCGTCCCTGGCCGCGAAGCTGGAAGCCGGTGTCGTGCTGCTGCACGCGATGCCGCGGGTGGTGCTCCCGGTGGGGGGAGATGGCCCCGACGTGCTCTCCGAGCTGCAGAGCTCCCTCCAGAGAGAGAGCAGCCATCTGCTCGCCGCCATGGCGGACAAGGCCCGCTCGCACGGCGTGGCGGTGGAGACGGAGGTGGGGGTGGGGAGCGCGGCGCTCGTCATCCGCGAGCGGGCGGAGGCGGCGGACATCCAGATGGTGGTGATGGGGAGCCGGGGACAGGGAACGGTGGCGCGGCTGCTGCTGGGCAGCGTGGCGGCCGAGGTGGTGCACACGGCCACGAAGCCGGTGGTGGTGGTGCGATGAGCGAGCCGGGAGGAAGTGCGATGCGTCGGATACTGGTGGCGGTGGACAGCACCGAGGTGGCGCGCGAGGCGACGCGCGTGGCCCTGGAACTGGGCGGACGCGTGGGGGCCCACGTGACGCTGGTGCACGTGCTGCCAGCCTCGGTCGCCGAGGGCGAGACGGCGGACTTCGCCGCCTTCGAGCGTGCCTGCGAGGACTACGCACGCGGGCTGCTGGAGGAGTTGCGCCAGCACACCGGCCGCAGCGGTCCGCCCACCAGCATCGCGGTGCTGCACGGAGAGCCGGCGGCGGCCATCTCGAAGGCGGCCGAGGCGGAGGACGTGAACCTGGTCATCGTGGGCACGCGGACGCGTGGGGCGCTCGCGCGCACGCTGCTGGGGAGCGTGGCGGACACGCTGCTGCGCGCCTGTCCCAAGCCGGTGATGGTGGTGCCCGAGTCGGGCCGCAAGGTGCGCACCCGCCAGGAGGACGCGGAGCGGGACCTCGTCGACGCCCTCGCCTTCACCAAACAAGGCGGAGCCCCGGGATGAACGGCCCACCCCGGCCCGCCGCCCGGGAGACAAACGTCCCCGTTTCCCCTCCCCCGCCCCGCCCCGCGAACACCGTCCTGGGACTGAGCGGGGCCGAGGCCGCGCGGCGCCTGGCCGAGCATGGGCGGAATGAAATCCAGCGTGAGCGGACGCGCGCGCCGTGGGGCGTGCTGGGGGAGCAGTTCCGCTCGCCGATGATCGCCCTGCTGCTGGGGGCGTGTGGGGTGTCGGCGCTGCTGGGGGAGCACGCGGACGCCATCGCCATTGGCGCCATCGTGGTGCTCAACGCGCTCATCGGCTTCCTGCAGGAGTTCAAGGCCGAGCAGGCGCTGCTGGCCCTGCGCTCGATGACGGCGCCGCGGGCGCGGGTGATGCGGGATGGCTACGCGGTGCAGCTCCCCTCGGCGGAGGTGGTGCCCGGGGACGTGCTGCTGCTCGAGGCCGGAGACGTGGTGGCCGCGGACGCGCACCTGCTGGAGGCGCACGCCCTGGCCACCAACGAGGCGGCGCTGACGGGCGAGAGCGCGCCGGTGGACAAGGCGGCGCGGGCGGTGGCCGCGGACGCACCGCTGGCACAGCGCACGGACACGGTGTTCCTGGGCACGGCGGTGACGCGGGGCACGGGGCTGGCCGAGGTGAAGGCCACCGGCATGGGCACGGAGCTGGGGAAGATCGCCCACCTGCTGGCCTCGACGGGAGACACGCAGACACCGCTGGAGCAGCGGCTGGCGCGGGTGACGCGGACGTTGCTGCTGGCGTGCCTGGGCATCGTGGTGCTGGTGGCGGCGCTGGGCCTGTGGCGGGGTACCGGGTGGATGACGGTGCTGCTCTCCTCCATCTCGCTGGCGGTGGCGGCGGTGCCCGAGGGCCTGCCCGCGGTGGTGACGATCGCCCTGGCGCTGGGGGTGCGGCGCATGGCGGCGAGACACGCGCTGGTGCGTCGGCTGCAGGCGGTGGAGACGCTGGGCTCGGCGACGGTGGTGTGCACGGACAAGACGGGCACGCTCACCACGGGCACCATGGAGGTGCGCGAGGTGTGGGGCGACGACTCCCACGCCATCCTCCTCGCCTCGGCGGCGTGCTGTGACGCCTCGCTGGGGCCGGACGGGAAGGAGGGCACGGGAGACCCGACGGAGCTGGCGCTGTTGCGCGCGGCGCTGACGCGGGGCATCCGCCGCGAGGACCTCGAGCAGGACAAGCCGCGCGTGGCGGTGCGGCCCTTCGACTCGGAGACGAAGCGCATGTCCATCCTCCGGGCGGACGGGGTGCTCTACGTGAAGGGCGCGCTGGAGGTGCTGATGCCCCGGTGCCGCACGGCCACGCTGAGTGCCGCCCGGGCGGCCCATGAGCTGGCGAGCCGGGGCCTGCGGGTGCTGGCGATCGCCCGGGGCGAGGGGCCCGAGGAGGAGAACCTGGAGCTGCTGGGGCTGGTGGGCATGGCGGACCCGCCGAGGCCCGAGGCGGTGGCGGCGGTGGCGGCGGCGCGCGCCGCGGGGGTGCGCACGGTGATGATCACCGGCGACAGCCAGGAGACGGCCCAGGCCATCGGCCGCGAGCTGGGAATCCTGCTGCCGGGGGAGGACCCGGCGGAGCGCATCCACGCGCGGGCGACGGCGGAGGACAAGCTGCGCATCGTCCGGCGCTGGAAGGAGCGGGGCGAGGTGGTGGCGATGACGGGGGACGGGGTGAACGACGCGCCGGCGCTGCGCGAGGCGCACATCGGCATCGCCATGGGGCGCACGGGCACGGAGGTGACGCGCGAGGCGGCGGACCTGGTGCTCACCGACGACAACTTCGCCACCATCATCACGGCCATCCGCGAGGGCCGTGCCATCTACGAGAACATCCGCAAGACACTGGTGTACCTGCTGGTGGGCAACGTGGGCGAGCTGACGCTGATGCTGGCGGCCTCGCTGGTGGGCCTGCCGCTGCCGCTGGTGCCGCTGCAGCTCTTGTGGATCAACCTCGTGACGGACAGCCTGCCCGCGCTCGCGCTGGTGATGGATCCGGCTCGCTCGGAGCTGCTGGCGCGCCCGCCCCGGCGTCCGGACGAGCCGCTGCTGGGCGCGGCACAGTGGCGCTACATCCTGCTGGTGGGGGCGCTGGAGGCGCTGATGGTGCTGGGGGTGTTCATCTGGGCGGACCCGGCCCACGACGAGGAGCGGGCGAGGGCGCTGGCCTTCTCCACGCTGGTGTTCGCCGAGCTGCTGAGGGCCTTCGCCGCGCGCAGCACCACGCGCCTCTTCTGGGAGGTGGGGCCGTTCACCAACCGGCTGCTGCTGGGCATCGTGCTCTTCTCGGTGGGGCTGCAGTGGGTGCTCTACGAGGTGCCGGCGGCGCGGGAGCTGTTCGGACTGGGAGCGCTGCGCCCGTGGGAGCTGGGGCTGGCGTTCGCGCTGGGCTTCATTCCGGTGACGGTGCTGGAGGTGGCGAAGCTGGTGCGCTGAGCCCGCGGCCTTCCAGCGGCGGCCGGAGTCAGTGCACGATGTCTGCCGGGCTCGGGGTGACGTCCCCGGGCAGGACCGGCTGGACGGCGGCGCGGGCGCGGGGCAGCCGGACGCGGAAGGTGGAGCCCACGCCGGGACGGCTCTCCACCTCGACGCGGCCGCCGTGGGCCTCGACGATGCGCCGGGCCACCGACAGGCCGAGCCCCACGCCCGGGGCCTTGTCGCGGGCCCGCCCCGTGCGCCGGAAGGGCGCGAAGAGGGTGCGCAGCTCCTCGTTGGAGATGCCGATGCCCCGGTCCACCACGCTCAGCACCGCTTCCTCGCCCTCGCGCTCCACGAGGACGTCCACGCGGCTGCCGCCCTGCGAGTACTTCAGCGCGTTGCTCACCAGGTTGTGCAGCACCTGCTCCACGCGCATGGCGTCGCAGCTCAGGAGCACGGGCTCCTCGGGGAGGTGGAGCCTCAAGTCATGCGAGGAGCCC
This sequence comes from Archangium gephyra, assembly GCF_049060025.1. Taxonomy (GTDB): domain Bacteria; phylum Myxococcota; class Myxococcia; order Myxococcales; family Myxococcaceae; genus Archangium; species Archangium gephyra_A. The sequence goes on along the minus strand of NZ_JBMEQQ010000002.1, from coordinate 7,491,303 downwards.
CCGGCCAGGTACAGCTCCACCACGGAGGCGGCCAGCTCGCGGACATCGCGCTCCTCGAGGCTCAGCTCGAAACGGCCGGCCTCGATGCGGGTGGCGTCGAGCAGGTCTCCCACCATCCGGTCCAACCGGGCCACCTGACGGCGCACGAGGGCCATCGTCTTCTGCATGCGCTCCTCGGGGATGGGCCGGCCGGAGGTGACGAGGGCGGCGGACATCTTCAGCGCGGAGAGGGGATTGCGCAGATCATGCGCCACCCCGGCGAGGAAGGTGAGCTGCTCGTCCTGCTGGCGCGCCAGGGAGTTGGCCATCTCGTTGAAGGTGCGGGCCATGTCGCGCAGCTCGGCGGGGCCCACCTCGGGGGCGCGGGTGCGCTTGCGGCCGGCACCGAAGCGGCGCATGGCGCGGCTCATGTCGAGCAGGGGCCGGAAGACGGAGCGGCGCAGCCACCACAGGAGCGCGCCCCCGCCCAGCACCAGCAAGGCGGCCGCGCAGATGCCGACGACGTTGGAGATCTGATCCCACCCGTCCGCCTGGGCCTGGATGGTCCGGGCCTCGTTGACATTGAAGCTGACGAGTTGATCCAACGCGGTGAGCGCGGCCTCCAGCCGGGGGCCGAGTTCCCGGGCCGCCTGCTCGGGGGGCAGGTGGGCGACGCGCTCCCGGGCGAGGAGGTAGCCGGAGATGGTGCGCTCGGCCTCGTCGAGGAGCTCCTGCTCCTGGGGCGACCCGGCGTTGCGCCGGGCCTCGGTGAGGTGGAGCCGGAGGCCGGCCTCGACGGTCTCGAAGGCCCGGGGAGAGCCGGCGGGGATGAGCAGGAGCGAATCCGAGAGCCGGTAGAGGGTGAGCAGATCCACCTGGAGGGCCTCGGCCAGGCGGACCCCCTCCACGGCGCCGCCCATGCTCTCGGTGGTGCGATGGAGGTAGGTCGTCAGGAGGATGAGCGAGGCGGCGCCAGCCAGGGCGAGCCCCGCGAGCATGGCGACGAACGCGGTCATGACCCGCCGGAGGCTCATGGCGCCTCCGGGCGCAGGGAGCGGCCGCGAGACAGGACGTGGCAGGTGCAACGAGGGTCCACGCGATTCCTCCGGAAGAGACGGAGGACGCCGGTACGCCGGTGCCCTCCCCTCTCAGCAACACGAAGATGTGTCCGGAAGAAGCCGGTCCCCCATGCCCGGTTGGAGGGGGAGCGGGGCGTCAGGCGCCGAAACCGCCGAGGGCGGTGCGGCTGAAGCTGGCGGCGCCCTGGCTGACGCGGACGGCGGACTGGCTGAAGACCTGGAAGGCCTTGCGGATGTCCTGGGCGCTCTGGCCGGGGGTGAGGATCCACTTGTCCTCGATGCCCATCTCGCGGAAGACCTTGCGGAAGTTGGTGCTGCCGTCGTCGATGCCCATGGCGGCGACGATGTGGTTCTCGGCGCGGCGCAGGTCGTTCACGAGCGCGGCGACCTCGCGGGCGCGGGAGGTCTGCGAGTGGCAGTCGGCCCCATCGGTGATGAGGAGGGTGACGGTGCGGGCGGAGACGCCGTTGCGGGTGAACTCCTGGGCCTTGGCGAGCACGGTGCCGAGCAGGACGACGGCCTGGTCATAGAGGGGCGTGCCCTTGTCGGCGTCGTAGTTCTTGGAGTGCATGCGGACGACGTCCTCGAGGGGCCGGAAGGGATTGAGGACGAAGCCATTGAGGTAGCGGGTGTGGAAGAGGATGCCGTCCTTCTGTTGCGAGGAGAGGAGGGCATCGAGGACGAGGTTGTGACCATCGCAGACGGTGCGGGCATGGCCCGAGTGCTGGATGGAGCCGGAGTCATCGGGCATGACGGTGACGAGGACGACCTCGGAGGCCTGGACGTCATCGACGCTGATGCCGAGGCCGGCCTGGATTTGGGCGCCGAGGTCCACGACGGTGAGGGCCTGAAGGGCCTGGGGGCTGAGAACCCCCTCGGCGTGAGCGGCCTGAAAGAGCTGAGAGACATTGGCGCTGGAGCTGTTGCCATTGCTGGACTGAGAACTCATCTGAGCCTCCACTCCCTCTCCCATCGGGAGAGGGTCGGGGTGAGGGTGTCGAGGAACCGTGCTGACTACGAGATCCGGAGATCCGGCCACGAAGCGAGCGGATCCGTGGACTTCACGAGGTGCATCCCAGCATCGGCGAAGCGCTTGAGGGCCGACTCGGCCTGGGGAGTGAAGTCCGCGGCGAAGCCGCCCTTGCCATCGGGGACGGTGACAGCGGACATGCAGTCGGTGAGCAGGTACACCTTGCGAGCGAGCGCGGCGTCCTGGGCGAGGATCTCCCCGAGCAGGTCATCAATGGAACTCTTCACGCAGTGGCTGGCGGCCTGGCCGGCGATGACGACGGCATCGGCGGTGAGGAGGGTCTTCAAGAACTGGGTATTGCGCTGGGCGAGCGGCTGGCCGTCGTGGCGCGAGAGGACCTCGGGCCGGAGGACGGAGTAGTTCTCGGTGAGGGGATTGCCGCCCTTCACCTCGGCCCAGGACTGGGCGCCGCGGGCGAACGAGTGGAAGAGCCGAGCCTCCTGGACGACCCCGGCGATCGCATGCCCATCGCCGCCGAGGAGGCAGTGAGGGGGCCAGAGGTAGAGGGTGTACTTCCCGGCGCGCTCGAGCTCCTCGCAGTAGTACTTCACCTGCTTGAGGAGCCAGGGGTAGTTGCCGCCGCAGAGCCATTTGGCCATGGCGGGATTGGGGCGGACCTGGCCGCGCTCGATCTGCTCGCGGGTGATTTCGCGGTAGGGGGTGAGGGGCTGGTCATCCTGGTCGACCCAGAAGGACGGGAAGAAGATCTGGTAGGCGAAGTGGGTATCGAGCGTGGTGGTGACGTTCGTGAGGGCGCCGAGGTTCTTGTAGATGAACTCGGAGATGCGGCGGCTGTCGTCGATGGCGCCGCGGCCGCTGCGCCCGGCGACGTAGAGGGAGCCCTCGGGGAAGCAGAAGTCCTTCTGGACGTCGATGAGGAGCAGGTGGAGGTTGAAGGAATCCGTGGCGGAAGCCGAGAGGCCATGGGCGCCGCGCCAGGTCTGGGCCTCGGCCTGGAGGGCCATGGCGTTGGGTCCGTAGCCGTAAGCGGCGGCGTTGGCGGACTTGTAGAACGACGGAAGCGGCAACTCCTTCAGCTTCGACTGCGTCTTCATGTGCATCCCCCTTCGTGTTCCGACAACACCAACATAGTGTCCTAGTGACACCATGTCAAGGCAAGGTGGTCCGGTTCAGGAGTGGCGCCCGGGTACGGCGAGGTGTCAGGTGCTGCGCGAACCCGGGCCGGCACGAGGACACGGAGGCCCCTGCCGGAACGGAGCGCGAGCAACTGGTCCGACCATCGGACCAGTCGGAGGCCCACGCGGCCGGGAGGCAGACCGGCTTCAGGAAGCAGGAGAAGCCCGCCGGGCACGCACTTCACAAAGTTGTCCAACAGTTGGACAAGTTCGTGAAGCGCGTGCCCGGGACTCGGCCTCCAGGCATCCTGCCCTCCACACGCGAGGGGACCGCCCCGTCTCCCTCGCCGCCCTGGGGGGTTCATGCCGGAGCTGCGTGACGCAGGCCGTTCGACTCTCTCGCTCCTCTTCCGATCGCCGCTCGGCATCTCCGTTCTGTGCCCCCTGAGCCTGGCGGCGACGGGCCTTTTCCTGGGCGTCCTCTGGGAGCCGAACCGGGTGCGGCTCTGGCACCTGCTCATGGGAGTCCAGACCGCGCTTTGGGTGGTCTCCGTGTTCGTCGTCCTCGATGACTACAGGAGCCACCGCCTGGACCGGCCGGGCAGCAGGAGCGAGTGGACGGCGGTGGTGCTCTGTACGCTCCTCGCCGGGGGAATGAGCGCATTCCCCTTCCTGGGCCAGATCATCACCCAGCAATGGGAGACCCTGCCGGTGGAGCTGGAGGCGATGCTCCAGTTGCCGCACTTGCGCGCGAGGTTCTCCATCCTGGGCCTGCTCTCGGCGGCTTTCGCGACGTTGCACACCGCCGGCATGTTGAACGAGCACGTCCAACTGCTCGCCTCCCCGCGGGAGCCGGCCGCGCGGAGAGGAGGGCCCAAGGCGGCGGGCGTCGATGACGAGGTGCTGCGCTATCAACGGCTCCGGTCGCGCCTGGAACGCTTCCTCGTCTTCTCCGCCGCCACCATCGGGACGGCGACCCTGAGCTTCGGCGCGTTCCGCGACCTGCTCACCGAGTTCGCCCCCTCGCTGGGCGAGGTCATGGATCCGTAGCGCATCATGAGCTACGGCGTCTACTACACGGGGATTCTCGCCAGCGTGTACCTGCCCACGCGCAAGACGCTGACAGCGGTGGGCGAGGCGCTCGCGGCCCGGCTCGTGCCGTCGTCCCCCGCCGAGGGCACGAGTTGGAAGGACTGGTCCCTGGAGCAAGAGGCCGTCCGCACCTGGCTCGGCCTGCGGAGCACCGCGCTCCAGGACTTCCAGCAGGCACTCTCCGTGCTGGCTCCCCTGCTCGCGAGCCTCTCCGCCCTGGCGCTCGGCGCTGGAGGGTGAGCGAGGCGGTGACTCAGGTCATGCGCAGGGCGGTGATGTCCTGGCGGCGGACGACGGTGAGCCCGGGCGGGATGGTTGAACGGCTGGCGACCAGCCGCGAACAAGCTCCCACCCAAGGGTGGCTGGTGGTAGCTTGCCCACATGTCCCGTCGTGAGTTGTGGCAGGAGCTGTACCAACGATTCGATCCAGAGCGCCCAGCGGACAGCCGGTGGCGTGCCGACCGGCCGCACAGCCCGGCCAAACGAATCATTGAGTCGCTGGACATGCCTTTTGGAGACCCGCGCATCCTCCTCACGGGAACCGTAGGGACGGGCAAGACAACGGAGCTGCTGCGGGTCGCGGAGATGCGCAAGGACAGGGAGTTGGTGGTCTTCCTCGACCTGGCCCGCCACTTCACGGAAGTCGTCCGAGACCCCGCTGCGCTCGACCGCATCAGTTCCTGGGAGGTCTGCTTCCTCGCGGGCGTGGCGCTGATCGCCACCGCCCAGCAGAGGCTTGGCTACGAATTTCCCCCTCAATACATCGAGGAACTCAAGGGAGCTTGGAACGCGCTCGCCCGAGAGACGGAGACTCCACCAGCCCAGCTCGATATTGGAGCATTGGCGAAGGCGACCATGGGCGTCATGGCCACGACGGTTCCCGCCCTTGTCGAAGGAGCAACTGGCACAGGGGTCGCCACGGGATTCGCGCTCAGCGGAGCCGTCGCGGGAGCCGTCAGCAAGTGGATGGCCCCCTTGGGCCTCAGCAAGCAATTCCTGCCCGATCAGAACAGTCACGTGCAGACGCTGCTCGCCTCCGTCAACGTGCTCGTCGGTCAGATCCAGCACGAGCACCGCAGGGTACTCTTCGTCATCGACGGTCTCGACCGGATCCGAGACATCGACCGGGCGAAGGCGCTCTTCGTCGACTCGCAGCTCATCGCGCAGCTCGCATGTCCGGTCGTCGTCTGCGCCCCGTTTGCCCTCCGGCACCATCCCTCGACAGCGACCGTGCGCGGCTTCGAGCCGCTCGCCTTGGTGAATGAACCCGTGCTTATGCACGCGGATCCCACCCGGCACGGCGAGGGAGTGCACTTCTTCTGCGAACTGTTTGAACGAAGAACGGCCGATTTGAACGCCCAGATGCTCATCGCCCGTCCCCTCCTCGAGGAGCTGGCCTATCGCTCGGGTGGCCGTGCTCGTGACTTCGTGAAGTTCATCCGGGAACTCTCCAAGGATGCCTGGCTGGCCGATGCGTCGGTGGCTACAGAAGAATCCATCCGGAAGGTTCTGGATGATCAGCGTCGGCTCCGAGAGACCGGACTGAACAAGGGGCACATCGAGCTGCTAGAGGAGATCGCGAACGACCCGGAGCACCGCCTGCCGGCGAATCCGCTCGCACAGGAGCTGCTCAGCTACCAGACACTGCTGCCCTACCCCAACGAGTCCGAATGGTATTACCCCCATCCACTGCTCACGATGCACCTCGTCCGGGTGAAGCCGCCTGGCTCGAGCCCCTGAAGCTCGCGCTCGGGCTGTCGCGCTCGGGGCTGTTGCTGCTGGTGGACCATGCGCGCCCCGAGCTGCTCGGGGAGCTCGTCCGAGCACTGCTACCGGAGCACCCGGAACTGGAGGTGCACACCGAGGTGCAGCGAATGCTCGAGGTGCCTCACGGGTCCACGCTGGTCCTCGTGCCACGAGCGGAGGATGCCGACTGGCTCAACATCAACCGCCCAGTCTTCGCCCAGCGCGAGCTGCGCGTGGTGCTCTTCTGCGACACGGAGACGACGGTCGCGCTCGCTCGGCGGGCGGTTGATTTCTTCGACTGGATCTCCCACCGGGTGGAGTGCCCGAGCGGCACGCCCCGGTTCGCGATCGCTGGCATCCGCTGTGCGCTCGCGGCCCGGGCTCCGGGCATCGTGTGGCAGGGCGGTGACCTGGAAGCAACCTTCGCCGCCGCTCGCCCGCGTGGCAAACTGCACAAGGTCAGCGCCGCTCGCCCCTATGCGGAGATGCTCGCGGAAGTGACGGAGCACCGGCGAGCCTGGATTGCGTGGACCGACATCGACAGCCATTTCCGGCTCCGGCGTGTCCGATGGGCACTCGCGGAGACTGGGCACCGGACACGCACCTTCCTGGTCGAACCGGCTGTCAGCTCACCAGGATGGTGGCCGGTCCATGCCCGCCCCCAGGACGTGCGGGAAGCACGAGCACTCCTGGAGAAGGCAGGAGCCTCCTCTCCCGGGTGCGTCGCCGCCCTCAACGAGCTCGAGCCAGAAGCACTCACGTACCTGCAGTCATTGCTGGAGCACGGCCTCGACGCGCCCACCCTCGAAGCTGGGCTCATGGCCGTGAACTCGCCTGAAGGAGAACCTGATCCGTCTCTCCAGGGACTTGGCCGACAGTTCGCCCGAAGCATCCTGCGGGGCGAGGCACCGCCTCCTATCATGCGGGCATTCAAGCCGGAGCACCTCCGCCAGCTTTGCCGCACTGAGCTCGCAGCCATTACCGAGCGCCTGCAAGAAGATGAACAGGTGGAGTTCAAAGACCTCTCTAGCTGGACAGCATGGACAACAAAACCTGGTCCAGACCTGTCCCCCTGGAGCTTGGAGCTCGCCATCGAGATGCTTCTCCGGGACCACACATCCACGCCCGTTCGATGGACTGCATTGGCACTATGGGCCATCAGGGCAGGCGCGCTGGACGCAGCCGATGTCTGGGCCCAACGTGCCGAGGCAGAGGGGACTCCCAATGCGCACCTTGTTTTGGCCAGTGTGAAATATGCGCAGGGGCGCCTTGATGAAGCCGAGTCGCTCATCCACGCTCACCTCCCGGACAAAGAGACGTCACTTGCTGCAGAGCATCCGCTCTACCACTCGGCTTCACTCATCCAGGCGGGCGTGCTCCTGAAACGAGGTAAGCCCAAGGAGGCAGAGGCGCTACTGAGGCAGGCGCGCTCCATCACCTCGCGCACACCGGAAGGCCACAATCCATTTCATGGGGCCATGGTCTACAAACTCGCTCAAACTCTTTCCGCCCAAGGTAAGCACAGCGAAGCAGAGACCCTCCTGCGACAGGCGCTTTCCTCCGCGGAGATCGAACAGGGAGCCGTTCCCAGCCTCCACGGGGGCTCTCTCCATGAGTTGGCCAGAGCCCTGGCAGCCCAGAGGAAGTACAGCGAGGCGGAGACCGTGCTGCGGCAAGCGCTCTCAGTCATGGAGCGTACAATGGGGGCAACGCATCCCTTGTACGTGAATTCACTCCACGATCTGGCCACGCACCTCCTCCACCAGGGAAGGCATGCGGAAGCCGAGGCTCTGTTTCAACAAGCACTCCCGCTCATAGCTCGCACGCTGGGCACCGAACACCCCGCCTATGAGGCATCGCTGTCTGGACTGTCTACCTCGCTTCAGAACCTGGGACGGTACGAAGAGGCAGAAGCCAGACGTCGACAGGCGCTCGCCATCGCGGAGCGCACTGTGGGCACCGAGCACCCGACCTACGCATCATCGCTTCACGAGCTGGCATCCCTCCTCCAGACTCAAGGCAGATATGCCGAGGCAGAGGCTTTATTCCGGCAGGCCCTCTCCATCAAAGAACGAGTCCTGGGCTCCGGACATCCCAACCTCTGCCCGACGCTCGCAAATCTTGGTTTGGTCCTCGCCCAACAAAACCGGCATGCCGAGGGCGAGCCGCTCTTCTCACGGGCGCTGGAGCTTTCACGAGAGGCCTACGGTTCGAGTCATCCCGGCACGGCAACAATCTTGACCATGCTGGCGAAAAGCCAGGATGACTCTGGCAACCGCAAAGCTCCGGAAACAGCACGCAAAGCATTGGAGGCACTCGCGCAGGCCTTTGGACCGGAGCATCCCCTGCAGAGAGCCAAACCCACACTGGAGGCCATCCTCGCCAAGGCACCTCAGTCGCTAAAGGCCGATGAGCAGTAGCGCCCCAAGCCTTCGAGACTCACGTCATCCGCAGAGCGGTGATGTCCTGGCGGCGGACGACGGTGAGCCCGTGCCGCGTGAGGAAGAGGCGGCTGTCGGCGTCGACGAAGGGCTCGGTATCGGGGAACTCGCGAACCACTTCGAGCCGCCCCTGGCGCAGCTCCACGCGGACGAGCCCCGCGTCGGTGGCAGCGAACAGGACTTCCCCCGAGGCGCACTTGCCCCTCAGCGAGCCGAGCCACGAGCCATCCCCCGCCTCGCCCTTCGCACTGGCCTTCACGGCACCATCCGCACCCAGCACGACGCAGTGATTCACCGTCCGGCCGCCGGTCTCCTCGGCCAGGAAGAGCCAGCAGTGGGAGCCCTCGAACACGGCCTCCGCGTCCACCAGCCTGCCCGAGGGCCACGGCAGCGCCAGGCCATCCCGGAGGCCCGGCCGCTCGGCGTCGAAGACGAAGGCGCCGCGCAGCGAGCCCGCGCGGTGGAAGCCGAGCCCGAAGCGCGGCCCCATGAAGAGGCGCGTCTGTCCGTCGAGCACCTCGCCCAGCCGCTCGGGACCGAACGCCCCATCGCGCCACAGGGCACCGGCATGGGCCCAGTAACGGTGGCGCGCATTGGCCGCGAAGGCCGGGCGCTGCTCGGGCGCATCCACCCCCAGCCGCTCGGGACGCTGGCCCGGGGCGAGCACGGCGAATTCCCCGCCCTTCCCCACCAGCGTGACGGCCCCCTGCATCGCCCAGTGCAGCGAGGGATCCAACCCGCCCTGGAGCACGGACGCGCCCTCCTCGCGCCGGTAGGCCCCGTCCGCGTGGAAGAGCCAGCGCAGCGTCCCATCCTCGACGCAGGCGTGGAGGATGACGCCTTCCGTGGTGAAGCGCCGGGTGGCGACCACCTGGCCGCGCACGGTGGTGAGGGGCGTGGTCGCCAACGGCGCGCTCGGGCGGCACGTGGGACACGAGGCTCGCGCGTGCTCCACGCCACACGAGGCGCAGACGGTGAAGCGCAGCGAGTCCAGGAGCGGCAGCGGAAACGGCCCGCGAGCGTCCTCGACGAACACCCGGTGGAGACAGTGCAGCAAGTCATCCGGGAGCACGCCGAAGGGCGTCGCGGGCTTGGGATACTGGACGTCCGGGTGGAAGACGGTGAGGCGCTGGAGGACCCGGGCAGTCGGCGTGGCCTTGGGCGTGGGAGGCTTGGGGCGGTGGATGCCGCCATGGGGCCCCACGCACAACAGGCTCTGCATCAACGCGACGGCGAAGGCATACCAGTCGCTGTCCGGGGACGCCGGGCGCGTGGGCATCAGCCCCTGCGCCGAGCCTCCCAGCCGCAACGGATCCAGGAACTTCTCGGTGAAGACGGTGGAGAGGTAGGACCCGAACTGGAAGCTGTCCGCGTCGATGAGCCAGGCGTCGTTGCCGGTGACGAGGATGTTGAGGTCGTTGAAGTCGCCCACCACCACGCCGCTGCCGTGGAGCGCGGAGAGCGTGCGGTGCAGGCCGCGGAAGAGTTCGGCGACGCGGGAGGACGGCACTCCGGCGCGGCGGAAGGACGGATCTCCGAAGCGGCGCAGGGGCTCGGCGCCGTCGAGCTTGCGCATCGCGTAGCCGAGCAGCGTCTTGCCCTTCTTGTCCGTGGCGAGCGTCTCGGGCGACACCACCCGCACGGGGAGGGGCTTCGGAAAGGCCGGCAGCTTGTGCTGGTGCTCGGCGATGCGCGTCCGGGCGGCAGCCTGCTCGTGCGGGAGGTTGTCGTAGTCGGGGTGCTCGGGAGGCTTGAAGAGCTTGAGGACGCGTCCATCTCCGAGGTCGAAGACATCCGCCTCGCCGCCCTTCCCGATTGCCTTCGTCGGATCCAACCGGAGCTTCTTGCCCTCGAGGTAGACGTCCATGGCTCAGGCCCTCTCCTGCCGGCGGCGCAGGACGACGAGGGTGGTGTCATCGGAGAGCAGCCCGGGCACGCGCTCGAGGCGGCGGGCGGGGAAGTCGGCGCGGACGGACTCGCGGTTGAGGAGCGACAGGCGGCGGCGCAGCGCGTCCGGGTTGGAAAAATAGCGCTCCTCGCGCCAGAACTGGGAGAGCGGGCCCACTTCGGCGAGCCCCGCCAGGTCCGACACGCCATCCGTGCCGAGCAGCAGCGAGTCCACCTCGGCGGTGGGGCGGAGGCAGTTCGCCTTGAGGGAGACGGCGCCCGGCTTCAGCAGCCCATAGGCGAGGTACGGCGGTGCGTTGTTGGGAAAGGGCCCGAGCCGGTGCACATCGCCATTGAGGGCCCAGAGCCCATCGCCCGCCGAGAAGACGAGCGTGTGCTCCGGCGTGACGACGGCGCCCACCACGGTGAAGAGGAGCGCCTCGCCGATGGCCCGCTCGCCCAGCTCCCCGGAGAGGGCCTGGAGGAAGCACAGCACGTCCGCGCCCAGTTGCTGGAGGAACCCGGGCGACTCGACGGGCACCTGCCGGCCCAGCAGCGAGAGCGCCCCCTCCACCACCCGCCGGGCCCCGAGCTGCGCGCCCAGCTCGCTCTGCGCGCCACTGCCGCACCCGTCCGTGACGACCGCGGCCAGGCCGTGCTCGCTCGCCCGGGCCCAGAAGGCGTCCTGGTTGTTGCGTCCGGCTCGGGCGTGCTCCCGGCCCAACACGGTGGCGGCAGCGAGCTCGAAGGGCAGCGAGGACATGGCTCTCCTCTCCAGGTGGCCTGGCGGACGTCGTGTTCTACGGACACCAAGTTAGTGTCCATGCAACACGAAGTCAAGCCAACGCGCCGGGGAGCGGGGCCTACAGCTCGAAGTTGAAGCCGGCCTTCTCCAGTTGCTTGTACTTCTTGTGATCGAAGCGGTAGAGGCGCGCGGCCCGGTGGGAGACGTCCTGCTCCACCTCGTCGAGCTCCTCGAGCAGGTCCATGGAGAGCAGCTTCTTGCGGAAGTTGCGCTTGTCGAGCTCGCGCTCGAGGATCTTCTCGTACATGCGCTGAAGCTGGGTGAGGGTGAACTTGGGCGGCAGCAGCTCGAAGCCGATGGGCTGGTAGCGCACCTTGCCCTTCAGCCGCTGGTGGGCCGTGGCTAGGATGTCCGCGTGGTCGAACGCCAGCTTGGGCACGTCATAGACGGAGAACCAGGCGGCCTCCTTGGCGTCGGTGGCGGCATGCACCCGGTGGTCCGACAGCTTCACCAGGGCGAAGTAGGCCACGCTCACCACCCGGCCTCGAGGGTCCCGGTCCGGCGCGCCGAAGGTGTAGAGCTGCTCCATCAGGTTGGGGCGGATGCCCGCCTCCTCCTGCAGCTCGCGGCGCGCGGCGTCCTCGAGCGACTCCTCCATGCGGACGAAGCCTCCGGGCAGCGCCCACCGGCCCTGGAAGGGCTCCACGCCCCGCTTGATGAGCAACACCTTCAGGTCCTCATCGTCCAGGCCGAACACCACGCAGTCCACCGTCAACGAGGCCCGCGGATAGTCGTAGGTGTAGCTCACCGGTGACTCCTTTCGTTCCGTTCCAGGACGCGCCTAGTGTCTGAACGACACGAAGTCAAGTCACTCAGCGATGAGCTCGATTTGGATTCCCAGGCCCAGGCGGCTCGGCCTCCGTGCCGAAGCCGGGGTGCCCGGCGAACTCCCTGCAACTGGGGCCCTCGGCCACCACCGAGACGCGCTCGAACCGGCGGATGCCGCTCGCCTTCTTCTCCATGTCCCTCTTCGTCAGGCCACGAGCCGCTGGAGCTGCCGCCAGTCCACGAGCTGCACGGACTCCTCGGCCAGGTCGAACTCCATCGAGCGGCGCAGGCCGATGATGTCGCCCCCCATCTGGAAGGGGACCTCGCGATCGAAGTCCATGCGCACGCGCTCGACGAAGAAGTCGTGCATCCGGGGCATGGGGTGCTGGCCGCGCCAGAGCTTGCGCATGTTGAGCGTGGCCTCCACCACCCCGGCGCCATAGACGCGCACGGACAGCCGGTGCGGCACCGCCTGGGCGAAGGGGAAGGCCTTGAAGCCGAAGCCCCACTCCGTCGTGGTGGCCGCTCCGGCGACTCCGGCGGGGCCCTCGTAGAGCAGCGCGCCCGTCTCTCCGTTGGGCAGGGGCACCACATTGCCGCGCGCGTCCACGGTGAGCGCCGGAGCTTCCCAGGTTGTACACCTTCACCCGCAGATCACCCTTGCCGAACAGTTGCCGCGGGATGGTGCGGGTGAACAAGGCCGTCATGTACCCGCGCAGGCCGGCGTTCGCCTCGCGCAGGGGCCCGGCCGGGAACGTGGACAGATGGTCCTTGAAGTCCTGCAGCGTCGCCGAGTCCCAGCCCGTCCCGGCGAAGGGGGCCACCCGGTTCTCCAGCCGCACCAGCGAGAAGGGGCGCAGGGGCGGCAGGCGCTCGCCACACGCGGCCAGCTGGCGCAGGGCCACCGAGGGCTTGGGCGCTCCGGTGACGCGCGCCCACGCATTGCCCGTGCCCAGCGGCAGCACGCCGATGGCCGGCAGCGCCAGCCCCTGCTCGCGCAGCTCGTTGAGCAGCCCGGTGATGGTGCCGTCACCGCCTCCGGCCAGCAGCAGCGTGGGCGGGTTGGGCCGGAGCTGCTCGGTAATCCACGTCCGCGCCTCCTCCAGCGAGCGGGTGAGGGCCAGGCGGGCCCGGGGGAAGAAGCGCTGCACGAGACCGCCGATTCTCTCGGAGCCTCGGCGTGCGCGCAGATTGACCATTACGGCGATGTTCATGGCGGCGTCACTCTCCCCAAGCCATGTCATGGTTCTGTCATGGCGGCTCTGCCCGGCTGTCATCTTCGGGTGGCGGACACATGAGGGCTTCCCCTCACCCGCCGAGGGCGAGCGCCATGTACCCCCAGGCTGTGGCATGCCCGGGAGCGGTGCAAGGTCCATTGTTCGAAGCCTGAATGGATGGCGCGCCGCATCACTCCCTCCGCGCTTGTCCCGGCCGTCACATCCCCGTGGCCAAGATGGAGATGACACAGGGCGGCGCACGGCTGGCACGGGTGGGTCCCCCGGTGGGCAGGCAAGGGGGCGCGCCCCCTTCGCGTCTCCGGGAAGCTCCCGAGGCGGGGATGGGCCGTCCATGATCGAGACGGCACGGGGGGGAAGCCGGGGCCGGAGCCGGGGGGGCGGAACCCGGGGACACCGTGCTGGGTAGGGAGCCGGAGGCCCGCCCAAAGCCGCGAAATGATTGCGTTCCGGCGCGCGGCGGGTGGGTTGTGGACGTGGCGTGACGGCTGGTATCTCCGAGCCCGGATGCACGGCGGCCGGCGGAACGGGCCCTGCAATCCCGCCTGGATCATGACCTTCCTCAAAGACTCGTACTCGATGGTGGTGGTGCTCGCGCTCGCACTCGGTGGCGTGGCGGGAGCGGCCCCGCGCCGTGTGGTGGTGGCCAGCGGCGACTGCAAGGACGCGGAGCTCAGCGGTCAGAGCAAGGCCCTCTACGACAAGCTGGTGTCCCGCCCGGGGGAGAACGTCCTGAGCGCGGCGGACTTCGCCGAGCGGCTCTTCCCGCGGCCGTCCGGCAGTTTCGACGACATCCAGCGGCAGCTCGAGGCCGCGCAGGGCCAGTTCTACGAGGCGCGCCACGCCAAGGCGGCCCAGGCCATCGACGAGGTGCTGCGGCAGGTGCCGCGCCTGCCGCCGGGCGAGGCCCGGTGGAAGCTGTACGTGGACGCGCAGTTGCTGCTGGCCATGAACCAGCGCGCGCTGGGCAAGGTGAAGGAGAGCGACGACGCCTTCCGCAACGTGCTGCGGCTGGAGCCGGCGTACACGTTGGATCCGGACTACTACACGCCCTCCACGCGCCAGGCCTTCGACAAGCTGCGCGGCGAGCTGGCGCGGGGCAAGAAGGTGAAGCTCTCGGTGAAGTCCAACCTGTCCCCCTCCGAGGTCTTCCTCGATGGCCGCGGCGTGGGGCAGACGCCGCTGGTGCTGCAGGTGCCCGCGGGGACCTATGATCTCCGCGTGAAGAAGGGCGAGGCCCTCAGCTTCCCGCGCCAGTTGCCGGTGCAGGGAGTGGAGACGCCGGTGCTGGTGGACCTGGCCTACGAGGGCGCCATCTCGGCCACTCCCTTCCCGTGCCTCGCGTCCGAGGGGGAGGGCGGGACGGAGCTGGCCCACGCCGTGCGCCTGGGGGGAACCCTGGGCGTGGAAGAGGTCATCGTGGTGAGGCTCGAGGGGATGAACAGCGGGCCGAAGTGGCTCGCGGCCACCGTGCTCAACGTGGAGGGAGGCCAGAAGCTGCGCGAGGGAGGCGTCAAGACGCAGGGGCTCGACGCTCCGTCCGAGTCCCTCTCCGCGCTGGTGGACTTCGTCACCACGGGCAACAAGGACCAGCCGAGCCTCGTGGTCGCGACGCCCAACCACCAGCCGCCCTGGGAGCAGCCCTCGGTGGCGGTGCTCACCCCGGAGGTGACGGCGACGTCCGGCGCCGTGCGGCCGCTGCGCGTGGTGTCCTACGTGACGCTGGGCGCGGGCGTGGCGGCGCTGGCGGGCGCGGGCCTCGTGCGGCTCTCCGTGCAGCCCGAGTGGGAGGAGCTGACGGATCCGAAGAACGGGCACCTGACGGGCGGGAAGATTCAAGCCAGCGACACCCGGGGCGTGCAGTTGCTGCGCAGCGTGGCGAAGAAGCAGAACACCATGGTGGGGCTGCTCGTGGGCTCGGGCGCGGCACTCGCCACGGGCGCCGTGCTCTTCCTCCTCTCTCCCAACGAGGCGCCGCCGGTGTCGGTGGGCGTCATGGCGGGCCCGGACGGCGCGGGCGCCACGCTCTCGGGGACGTTCTGACGTTCTGACACGGTCTCGGGTACGTTCCCGCGCATGAACGTCCTCCTGGCCCTGCTGCTGGCCGCGAGCGCCTCCAACGCTCCGGCCCCCCGCACCTTCCGCGTCGACTACTTCCACACCGGCAACGCCACCGAGGAGCGCTTCAGCCTCGACCGGCTCGTGGTGGAGCCGCTGCCCTGGCCCGGCAGCCCCTCGCGCGGCGTCGACGAGACCAACCTCGGCAAGTACCTCTTCGAGGTGCGCGACCGCGACACCAACCGCCTGCTGTACTCGCGCGGCTTCGCCTCCATCTACGGCGAGTGGGAGACGACTCCCGAGGCCCGCGAGATGAACCGCACCTTCCACGAGTCCCTGCGCTTCCCCTCCCCGGAGAAGCCCGTGCAGGTGATGCTCAAGAAGCGCGCCAAGGACAACTCCCTGCGCGAGGTGTGGAGCTTCACCGTCGACCCCCAGGACATGTTCGTCGACCCGTCCACGCCCGCCTCGCCCGGCCCGCTGCTCAAGCTGCTCGACAACGGCCCGTCCGCGGACAAGGTGGACTTCCTCATCCTCGGGGACGGCTACACCGAGAAGGAGCGCGCCAAGTTCGAGAAGGACGCGCGCCGCCTCGTGGACATCCTCTTCAGCTTCTCGCCCTTCAAGGAGCGCAAGCGGGACTTCAACGTGTGGGGCCTCATGCCCGCCGCCCGCGAGTCCGGCATCTCCCGCCCCTCCACCGGCATCCACCGCGACTCGCCCGTGGGCGCCACCTATGACGCCTTCGGCAGCGAGCGCTACGTCCTCACCTTCGAGAACCGCCGCTTCCGCGACATCGCCGCCTTCGCGCCCTACGAGTTCGTGGAAATCCTCGTCAACGGCAACACCTACGGCGGCGGAGGCATCTTCGGCCTCTACGGCACCGTGGCCGCCGACAGCCTCTGGGCCCCCTATGTCTTCGTCCACGAGTTCGGCCACCACTTCGCCGGGCTCGCGGACGAGTACTACACCTCCGAGTCCGCCTACGCCCCCGCCGAGGAGCGCGTGGAGCCGTGGGAGAAGAACGTCACCGCGCTCAACGACCCCGCGCGGCTCAAGTGGAAGCACCTGCTCACGCCCGGCACGCCGCTGCCCACGCCGTGGCAGAAGGACGAGTACGAGAAGCACGCGCGCGAGGTGCAGCAACAGCGCCGCCGCATCCGCGCCGAGCGCCGCCCCGAGTCGGAGATGGACGCGCTCTTCACCGCCCAGCGCGACTGGGAGGAGAAGTTCCTCGGCCAGCAGCAGCACGCCGGCAAGGTGGGCGCCTTCGAGGGCGCCATGTACGAGGCCCGCGGCTACTACCGGCCCCAGGTGGACTGCGTGATGTTCACCCGCGACCGCGTCCCCTTCTGCGCCGTGTGCCAGCACGCCCTCACCGAGGTCATCGACCTGTACGCGGGCCCTCGCCCCACCCAGGCGCCCAAGAAGGCCCCCAAGCCGTCCCCCTGAGGCGTCACCCTCGCATCCGGGAGCCGAGACCCCGGCGGGCAGGGCCTCCGTCCCCTGCCTGCTGCCGTCCGGGCCGTACGTCTCCAACCTGACAGGGAAAGGAGGCGGACACACCCATGGCCATGATGCACAACATGGATACGACGGAGTCCTGGTCTGGTGAGGGCGTAGGAACGAGCGTGGAATCGTTCCTCGCGCATATCAACCGCGAGGTCCCCGAGTACTCCCCGACAGAGGTGGCGGACGCGGTGATGAGCGCGCTCTGCGAGCGGCTCCCCGGTGGGCTGGTGCAGGAGATGCGGGAGCAGTTCCCCGAGGGCCTGCGCAGGCTCTTCGAGCGCAGTTGGAAGGAGCGGAGCGCCAACGCGCAGAAGTTCGACAAGGACGACTTCTACCTGGACATCGCCGAGCGGCTGCAGATCGAGCCCGAGAACGTCCGCCTCCTGCTCCATGTCGTCTTCGGCTCCATCCACTCGCAAATCACCGAGAAGCTGGCGGTGAAGATCGCGGCCGAGATGCCTCCCAACATCGCCGGCACCTTCGACGCCGCCCGCCGCGACGCGGACCTGCCGCGCTAGCGCTTCACGTGGAGACCCCGGTGGGCTCATCGCTCCCCGGGGTCCTCCCCGTCTTGCCTACCGGCCCGGCCCCGGCTCGATGGCGAAGATGAGCGTCACCCTCGCCTTCACCGTCTGCTCCTGCGGTTGGATGGGCGTCGTCACGTCCGCCATGTTGCCCGCCCGCGCCATCTCGAAGCGCGCCGCCACCGGGAAGGGCGGCTGCGGCTCCGTCACCGTGCTCGCGTCCAGCACCGGGCCCAGCTTCACCCCCAACGCCGATGCCAGCACCTGCGCCGATTGCCTCGCCCGCTCCACCGCGTTGCGCAGCGCATCCCCCTGCACCGCCTCCGGCTTGCTCAACCCGAAGCGCACCGAGTCCACCCGGTTGGCCCCCGCCCCCAACGCCGTGTCCAGCAGCGTCCCCACCCGCGCCAGCTCGCGCACGTGCACCTCCACCTGGTTGCTCACCCGGTAGCCCCTCAGCTTCGGCGCCTCCTCCGGCCTCGGCTGCGGCTGGTACTCCGGGAACACCGAGAAGTTGCGCGTCTCGATTTCCTTGCGCGGAATCCCCGCCTGCACCAGCGCGGCGATCACCTTCTCCATCTTCCGCGCGTTCTCCTCCGCCGCCGCCTTCGCCGTGGGCGCCAGCGTCTCCACCGCCACGTCGATGAAGGCCTCGTCCGGTGCCACCTTCACCTCGCCCAGCCCCTCCACCCGGATGGTCCGCTGCGAGGGATGCACCAGCGGCGCGGGCGTGGGGACCGGCGGCGGGGGAACGACCCGGGACTGGGCCCCCGCCTCGAGGGCCAGGGTGCCGCTCATCAGCAGGACGAGCAGCGGAACGGT
The DNA here is from genome assembly GCF_049060025.1 of Archangium gephyra. Classification (GTDB taxonomy): domain Bacteria; phylum Myxococcota; class Myxococcia; order Myxococcales; family Myxococcaceae; genus Archangium; species Archangium gephyra_A. The sequence goes on along the minus strand of NZ_JBMEQQ010000002.1, from coordinate 7,473,249 downwards.
GCGCGCAACGGACATGGTGGCTTCCTCATACGGTGGGCTCTGCCTCAAGGTGCGTGCGTGGCAAGGGACTGGCATCGCCCGGAGGGAGGAGCGGGTTGGCTGGCTGCCTGGGGGAGGGAGGGGCCCGCGGTGCGACCCCGGGTGAAATCCCCCTCCCTCTCTTAGAACCTCCCTCCCCGCGTGGGGAACGGTATTCTCGCGCCCACTTGCCCTGGCGCGTGTGGACGCGGCCTCGGCGGAGGGGGTCTCCATGCGGATTCTGCTGTTCCTGATCGCACTGCTCTCGGGTGGCTTCGCCGGTTATCTCGGCACCGTCGCCAAGACGTCCTATTCGTCGTACTCGCCCGCCCAGCTCGATCAACTCGAGGCCGAGCTGACCCGGCAGATCGACAGGACCTCGGGCGACACGCGCGATGAGCATCTCGTCTCCCTCTCCATCCTGCGCGAGGAGCGCGAGCGCCCCTTCAAGATGCAGGTGGCCGGTGGCGTGGCCGGCGTCTCCCTCCTCGCCGCGCTCGTCCTCACGCTCGTGAGCGGGCTCCGCAAGGGCTCGCGGGAGGAGGAGGACCCCTATGGCGCTCCGGCCGAGGGCGGCGGCTCCCGCCAGATGGATCGCAACCGCGCCGCGGCGCTCCTCGGCGTGCGCCCCGATGCGCCTCGCGCCGTCGTCGAGGCCGCCCTCCAGGCCCAGCTCGCCGAGAAGGACCCGTCGCAGCTCGGCGGGCACGATCCCAGCCTCCGCCAGAAGATCCACCAGCAGCGCGAGGAGCTCCAGGCGGCCGCCAATGTGTTGTTGGGCCGACGGGAGATCGCCTTCACGCCCGATGGCACCGAGGGCTGAGCCCACACGGCGAGCCCCGCTGTCCAGCTTCCATCGAACGGTGTGCCCCCCGGTCCATTGTCCCCGGGGGGGTGCACTGCCCATCCTCCCGACGGCCGGACCGGGTCTTCAGTACCCACCCGGCGCGGCCCTGAAGTCCTGGGAGGGAACAACACGTGGCCGAAGACAGTCTGAGCCTGCGCGTCCAGCGCATCACGCTCGAAGCCGAAGGCATCCGCTCCTACGAGCTCGTCCCCGCCGACGGCGGCTCGCTGCCTCCCTTCGAGCCCGGCTCGCATCTGGAGGTCCACGTCCCGGGCGGATTCCTTCGCCAGTACTCGCTGTGCAATGACTCCGGCGAGACGCACCGCTACCTCATCGCCGTGCAGCGCGATGCCAACGGCCGCGGCGGCTCCCAGGCCATGCACGACCGGGTCCGCGAGGGCGACGTCCTCACCACCGGCCTGCCCCGCTGTGACTTTCCCCTGCTCTACGCGCGGAGCTACGTGCTCGTGGCCGGTGGCATCGGCATCACCCCGATGCTCTCCATGGCCTGGCAGCTCCAGCGCCAGGGCAGCCCGTGGCACCTGCACGTCTGCACCCGCTCGCCCGAGCGCACCGCCTTCCGCGAGCTGCTCGCCTCACCCGCCTTCGCCGGCCACGTCACCTTCCACCATGACGGGGGAGACCCGGCCCGAGGGCTCGACGTGAAGGCCCTGCTCGCCACGCGCACCGGTGGCACCCGCGTCTACTGCTGCGGCCCCGCGCCCCTCATGCGCGCCGTGCGCGACGCCACCGTCCAGCACCAATGGCCCCGCGAGAAGGTCCACTTCGAGGCCTTCTCCGCCGAGGCCACCGGCGCCATCAGCGACCTCGCCGACACCGAGTTCCAGGTGGTCATCCGCAGCACCGGCGCCACCTACCCCGTACCTCCCGGGCAGACGGTGCTCAACGTGCTGCGCAAGAATGGCCTGCGCGTCCAGAGCGACTGCGAGGCCGGCACCTGCGGCACCTGCCTCACCCGCGTCCTCGACGGCGATCCGGATCACCGCGACACCTATCTGCCCGAGGCCCAGCGCACCGCGCGCTGCAACATGCTCGTCTGCGTGTCGCGCGCCCGGTCCCGCCAGCTCGTCCTGGACCTGTAGGCCCGGCGCCTCACGCCGCCTGGCCAGGGCCTCCGCTGCGCGCCTTGGCCACCCAGTCCCGCACCTGCTCCCGCAGGAGCTGCGGATCAAAGGGCTTGTCCACCCGCGCGTTCTTCACCGTGTCCATGAAGGTACGCGCCGCGGGCGTGAAGGCCCCTCCGGTGACGAACACCATCCGGCCCGCCACCGCGGGCGCGGACGTCACCAGGTCCGCGTGCAGCTCCATGCCCGTCAGGTCCGGCATCATCAGGTCACAGAGGACGACGTCCACCTCCGTGCCCTTCGGCCCCTTGAGCAGCTCCAGCGCCTGACGCGAGCTCGTCACGACTTCCACGTCGTGCTCGCGCGCCAGGGTCCGCCTGAGCGCCGAGCTCACCATCACATCGTCATCGACAATCATTACCCGGCCACGCACTCGCGAACCCTCCTGCTCTTGTTGCATCGGACGCACTCCCTGGATCTCGCTCACGGGGGCAGCCGCGGCTCGTAGTGTCACACGAACCCCTGTCCCCTTGCCCGGCTCGCTCTCCACGGCGATCTCCCCACCCATGGCCGTGATGAATCGGTGACACAGGGCCAGGCCCAGTCCCGTGCCCACACCCACCGGCTTTGTGGTGAAGAAGGGGTCGAAGATGCGACCTATCACGTCCGGGGGAATCCCACACCCCGAGTCGCGCACCTCGGCCACCACCCACTCGCCCTCCAGCCGCGTCACCAGCCGCACCTCGTGGCTCGCCGCCTGGCCCTCGGGCAGCGCCTGGGCCGAGTTGATGATGAGGTTGAGGAAGACCTGGGCCAGGCGCGACTCGTTGCCGTCCACCCAGCCGGACTCCCCGTACTCCTTCACCAGCCGGGCCCGGGGTGTCAGCTCGTTGCTGGCCAGCTTGGCCGCCGAGTCCAACACCGCGTGCAGGTCCACCGGCCCGCGCAGGTCCTCGTCGCCCCGGGAGAACGTCTTCAAGTCCTGGACGATGCGCCGCACCCGGTCCGCGCCGTGGCGGGCCTCGCTCAGCGCCCGCTCCATGTCCTCCAGGCGCTTGCGGCCCGGGGCGCTCACCGGCACCTCGCGCTTGAGCGCCGCCGTCTCCGCGCTCACGTGGTCCAGGTTGGAGACGATATAGGCCAGCGGGTTGTTGATTTCGTGGCCCACGCCCGCGGCCAGCGTGCCCACCGCCACCATCTTCCCCGCCTGCACCAGTTGGGACTGGGCCTGGCGCAGGGCGCGCAGGTTCTCGTCCAGCTCGCGGTTGGCCCGGGCCAGCTCGCGCGTGCGCTCGTCCACGCGCGCCTCCAGCCAGCGCTCGCGCCGCTTGAGCCGGCCCACCCGCCACGCGTAGGCGGCCATGGCCAGCAGCCCCACGCCCAGCGCGCACAGCGTGTAGAACCCCAGCGTCTCGCGGAAGCGCGGAACGACGGTCAGCTCCACCACCGGGCCCGGGTCCGTCCACACCGCGTCGCGGTTGGCGGCCGTCACCATGAAGCGGTAGTCGCCCGGGGGCAGGTGCGTGTACGAGACGGAGCGCCGGTCCTCGCCATCCACCCAGTCCTCGTCGTGGCCCACCAGCCGGTAGCGCAGCGGCGGGCGCGTGGAGTCGCCCAGCGACAGCGCGGTGAAGCGAAACTCCACGTCCCGCTGCCCCGGCGCCAGCATCAGCTTGCCGGAGAAGGGCACCGGCCGGCCCTGCACCCGCACCTCCTCCAGGCGCGGCTGGGCCAGGGGCCGGTGCACCACCACCTTCGCCGGGTCCACCGACACCAGGCCCCGCAGCGTGGGGAACCACAGCCGCCCGTCCCGCGTGCGCCAGCCCGAGGGGAACATGCCCCCGTTGCACTCGGCGCTGCGCATGCCGTCGCGCCGGTCGAAGAGCAGCGGCCGCACCGTGGTGCGCTGGCCCGCGGCCACTTCCTCCAGCTCGCGCCGCGACACCCGGGAGATGCCCCGGTTGCAGCTCATCCACAGGTAGCCCTCGGAGTCCTCGAGGATGCGGAAGACGGCGTCGTCCACGAGGCCCTGCGCGGTGGTGAAGCGGGTGAAGCGCCCGCCGCGCACCATGGTGAGGCCCGTGCTCGAGCCCACCCACACGCCGCCGCGGGGGTCCGCGTACACGTCCACCACCCGGTTGCCCGCGAGCCCGTCCGCCGCCGTGTAGCGCGTGAAGGTGCCGTCCGCCGTCCGCCGGTACAGCCCCCCGAAGGAGCCGAACCAGAGCGTCCCCTCCGAGTCCTCGGCGATGGAGACGACGGGCTCCTCCGGGCCGCCCTGCTCCGGGCCGAAGTGCGTGAAGGTGCCCTCGCGCAGCCGGCCCAATCCGCCGAGCGTGCCGAACCACATGTCCCCGCGCGAGTCGGCGAAGAGGGAGAAGAGCAGCTCGTCCGGCAGCCCCTGCTCGCGGCCCACGCGGGTGAAGCTCCGCCCGTCGTAGCGGAAGGCGCCTCCGCTGGTGCCCACCCACAGGTGGCCCTCCCCGTCCTCGGCGAGCGCGCGCAGGTTGCCCGGAGGCAGCCCCTCCTGCTGGCCGAAGTGGGTGAGCACGCCGTCCTTCATGCGCGTCAGCCCCCCCGAGTAGGAGCCCGCCCACAGCGCGCCCTGCTTGTCCTCGAGCACCACGGAGACGAGCTCGTCGCGCAGACCCTCGGGCTGGCCGAAGGCGACGAAGGGCGCGTCCCGCAGCCGGTGCAGCCCTCCCGACGCCGTGCCCACCCACAGCGAGCCCTCCCGGTCCTCCAGCAGCGAGATGACTCCCGCTCCGGACAGCGCCTGCCCGGTCCCGAGCACCGTGAAGGTGCCCTCCGTCAGGCGCGCCAGTCCGCCCTCCTCCACCCCCACCCACAGGTTGCCGTCCCGGTCCTCCGCCAGGGCCCGCACCTTGTCCCCCGGCAGTCCGTCGCGCGGGGTGAGGAGCCGGACGCGGCCCTCGTGGAGGCGCACCAGGCCCGCCTCCGTCCCCACCCACAGGGAGCCATCCTGGCCCTCCAGCAGCGCCCGCACCGCGCTCCGGCCCGAGCTCCCCGGCAGCCGCACCGGCTCCACCTGCCCCTCGGACAGGCGGACCAGTCCGCGCGCCGTCCCCACCCACAGCACCCCGCGCTGGTCCCTCAGCAGCGCCGCCACCCTCGCGGCGGGCAGTCCCTCCGAGGTGCCGTAGCGCCGCGCCCGCCCGTCCCGCACGTGGAAGAGGCCATTCGCCGTGCCCACCCACACGCCGCCGTCCCCGCCGGGCGCGAGCGCGAGCACCTCCACCTCACCCGGCCCCGGCTCCAGCTCCACCTCCTGGAAGCGGCCCTCGCGGTAGGAGAGCAGCCCGCGCGCCGTGCCCACCCACAACGTGCCGGCCAGGTCCTCGGCGAGCGCCTGGATGAACTCCTCGCGCAGCTCGGGCGTGTTGCGCTTGTCGTAGACGGTGAAGTGCAGGCCGTCGAAGCGGACCAGGCCCTCCCAGGTGGCCACCCACAGGTAGCCATCCCGCGTCTGCGCGAGCGCGTAGACGGAGTTCTGCGGCAGCCCGTCCACGTCCTTCCAGGTGTCGTGGCTGTATTGCGTGACGAGGCGCGAGGGCTCCAGCGCGAGCGCGGAGGCGCTCAGGCCCATCACCATCGCCAGGGCCAGCACCCGCGGGCCGTGCATGCCGTATCGCCACAACATTCCCGGTAACTTGTGCCATGTCCGACAGCCCCGGAGCAAACCCCCTCCCGGGAACTGGCGAAGGCCGGGCCGCCCGCTCGCCCCCCGCCCCTATATAAGGAGGAGCGAGGAGCCGGGCGAGGGGTTGCCCCAGGGGTTGCCCTGGGAGGTCCTCGGCCCGGGAGGAGGTGCTATAGCGACGGCCCTCCGCCAGCGATGAACACCCCGAGCCTCCGGGCGCCGCCCGCCCCCCTGCCCGAGCCCCCTCCTCCGCTCCCCCCCGTTCCCGAGGAGCCGCGCCGCCGTCCCCGGCACCGCAAGGACTGGCCGCGCCGGCTGAGCCTCGTCTCGGTGGTGGCGCTGGTCGTCTTCGAGTTCACCGTGAGGACGGACGCCCCCTGGCGCGAGGCGGTGGCCGCGGTGCTGGCCGGGGCGGTGGTGGCCACCTTCGCGGGAGAGCTGCTGCGAGACGCCTGGGCCTTCCGGCTGCGCCTGTGGCGCCACCGGTGGCCGGACCTGCTCTTCGCCCTGCCGGCGGTGCTGTCGCTGGGCGCGAGCGGCCCCCGGGGAGCGGCGACGCTGCTGTCCCTGCGCCTGTTGGCCCGGGAGCTGATCGACCTGGTGGCGTGGCGTCCCGCGAGGCCCGTGCTGCAGGCGCTGCTGCGCCGGCCGCTGCCGCTGCTGTGCCTGTCCTTCCTGCTCACCATCGCCCTGGGCACGCTGGCGCTGATGTTCCCCGCGGCCACGCGCGACGGCCTGGGCGCGCCCTTCCTGGTGGCCCTCTTCACCTCCACCAGCGCCTCGTGCGTGTCGGGGCTGTCCGTGGTGGACCCGGGCAGCTACTTCAGCTCCTTCGGCCACTGGGTGATTCTGGGCCTCATCCAGGTGGGCGGCCTGGGCATCATGACGCTCACCACCACGCTGGCCCTGGCCTTCCGCAGCCAGTTGTCGGCGCGCACCCGCGGCGCCATGCAGGAGATTCTCGAGGAGGAGACGGTCCAGGGCTTCCAGGGGCTGCTCTACTCCATGTCGCTCATCACCGTGACGCTGGAGGTGCTGGGCGCGCTGGCCCTCTACCCGTCCCTGGGGCTGGCGCCGGACGGGCGGGTGCTGTCCACCTCGGAGCGGGCCTTCTCGGCGCTGTTCCACTCGGTGAGCGCCTTCTGCAACGCGGGCTTCAGCCTGTACCCGGACAACTTCCTGCGCTTCACCGGCAACCCCGGCGTCAACCTCACCGTCATGGCGCTCATCACCCTGGGCGGCCTGGGCTTCCCCGTCGTCACCTCGCTGCTGGACTGGAAGCTATGGCGGGAGCGGGGAGCGCGCCGCGGCTGGCACTTCCTCCCGGTGCACTCGCGCGTGGTGCTGCTCACCAGCGCCGCGCTCGTGGTGGGCGGGGCGCTGGCCTGGCTCGTGCTGGAGTGGAAGCACTCGCTCGCGGGGCTCCCCCTGGGCGAGCGGCTGTGGGCCAGCGTCTTCCAGAGCGTCTCGCTGCGCACCGCGGGCTTCAACTCGGTGGACCTGGTGAAGATGGGCACGCCCATGCTGCTGCTGAGCCTGGTGCTGATGTTCATCGGCGGCTCGCCGGGCGGCACCGCGGGGGGCGTGAAGACGACGACGGTGGCGGTGCTCGCCTTCACCTTCCGCGCCCTGCTGCGCAACCGCTCCGAGGTGGACATCCTGGGACGCAGTGTGCCGCCGGCCACGGTGTACCGGGCGTGCGCCGTGGCGCTCATCTCGTTCGGGCTGCTCTTCACGCTGGCCTTCCTGCTCTTCACCGCCGAGCCCCACCTGCCCTTCCGCGACGTGCTCTTCGAGGCGGTGAGCGCCTTCAGCTCCGCGGGGGTGACGACCGGGGTGACGCCGCAATTGTCCACGGCGGGCCGTCTGGTGGTGTGCGCGCTGATGTTCGTGGGGCGGCTGGGCCCCTTCACCCTGGCGCTCGCGGTGGGCCTGTCCAAGGCGCGGGCGAGCTACAGCTACCCCTCGACGAAGATTGTCGTGGGCTGAGGAGCGACGATGCGCAGGACGTACGTGGTGGTGGGGCTCGGACAGTTCGGCGAGCACGTGGCCCGGCGCCTGAGCGAGGCCGGTGGCGAGGTGCTGGCGGTGGACCTCTCGCTGGAGCGGGTGGAGGCCATCAAGGACGACGTGGTGCAGGCGGTGAGGGCGGACTGCACCTCGGAGGAGGCCATGAAGGCGCTCGGGGTGGGCAAGGCGGAGACGGCCGTGGTGGCCCTGGGCGAGGAGGACTTCGAGGCGGCGGTGCTGGGCACCTCGGTGCTCAAGGGGCTGGGGGTGAAGACGGTGGTGGCGCGCTCCTCCAACCGGCAGCGGGGGAAGATCCTGGCGCTCGCGGGGGCCACGCGCGTGGTGTACCCGGAGGCGGAGATGGGGGACCAGTTGGCGCGCCTGCTGCTGCACTCGAGCATGCAGTCGAGCACGGAGCTGCCCAACGGCTACGCGCTGGCCGAGCTGCGCGTGCCCGAGCACACCGCGGGCAAGAGCCTGCAGGAGCTGCGGCTGAGGCAGACGCACGGGCTCAACGTCATCGCCATCCAGCACCGGGGCGTGGTGAACGAGCCCATCCCCGAGGCCATGCTCCACGCGGGTGATGTGCTCCTGGTGGCGGGCCGGGGCGAGCGCGTGGCTTCGCTCGCGCGCCTGTGGGACCCGGGGCGGTAGGGCGGAGGCTCCTCGGACTCCAGCTCACGTACCCTGTTTGCGCAGGGCCGCCGTCGCGTCGTCGAAGACCTTGGCGAGGATGGGCTCCGCCGGACGGTGAGCCAGGAGGAGGTCGGCGTCCTCGACCTGCCCCACGTATTGCAGCAGGACGGCGGCGCGCAGGGAGCCCCCATGAAGGGCGAAGGCTTCCACCCGCCTCCGGGCGGCTTCACGCAGCTCCGCGCGGCTTTCCGGTGGAAGCAGGGGAAGCAGTCGCTCCCGGTGCCGGAGGAGCAGGATGAACAGGCGCTCGCAATAGTAGGAGACCTCTCGATTCACCGCCCCACGGAGTAGCGCGTGAGCCGTGGAGATGAAGGCGAGGACAGCCGGAACGAGCGTCTCTGGAACGTCCTCCTCGAGCACCGTGAGCACCTCCGTCTTGAGCTCGACGGGCACGGAGCTGTCCGCGGCCCAGGTCTGGAGCTCCCCTGGAGACTTCTCGAGAAGCACGAGCAGACCCCCCAGGGAGCTCAGCTCCGAGAGAGCCAGCGTCTCCAGGCTCCGCCGGACCACGGGGAGCAGCTCCGGGTGGCGTTTGTGCCAGAGGGCCCGAGCGATCGTATTCACATCCCCCAGGTCCGGCTTGCCAGCGGCCAGCCTCTCGAGCCTGCGAACCAGGCTCGCCCGCGCGCCTGTTTCCGCGAGCGCGCCCAGCGCCTGGGTGATGGCCTCCGCGACGGAGTCACCGTCACGGTCTCCGCGAGCTTCTTCGCGCACGAGCTGCTGCTCCAGACGCCTGGCGCTGGCGGCACCACCCAGCTCGGCCAGACCGAAGACCGCGGCCTGTCGCACGAGCCCCTCGTCTTCTTCCAACATGGACTCCAACAGGGCGCGAGCCTTCCGCGGACCAGGTTGCCGAACCAGGGCGCGGACCCGCGCCTCCTCGCCGAACCTGCACGCCGAGACCAACTCTTCCCGCCACTGCTTCACGTCCATCTCTCGCGCCATGGCCCGTCCGGCCTGCGGAACTTGATGCCGCTCACCGGCTTTGGGTCATCGGCTGTTGGTGGGTATCCACTTGTTGCTGCGTACTCCCCCCCGGGCAACCCGGTAGCACCTCCGGGACTCCTCAGCCCCCTCTAGGCCCCAGAAGGCCCGGAGAGTCGAGCCGCTCAAACCTCCCAGGGGCCCCGAAAGAGGCCCAGTGGGGCTCCTGGAGGCCCTGGAGGGGCTCCTAGACCGTAGATATTGGCAGGCGAGCAGGCAAGGGCCAACCGGGAGTGGGGGGCTAGCAAGCTGTAGATGCAAGTTGCATCATCGTGTTAGTTGAGGGTGCAGATCATGGCGACTAACTTGCGCATCATCTGGGATGGCAACGTGCCGGGGCTTCCCGAGCACCGTTTGAGCCTCAATGCGTTCGGAGGTCCGCTCGACAAGCTCCGCAAGGCGATCAAGTTCATAGCGGCTTCCACAGTGGCGAATGCTGTGGGGGGGAGCATCAAGGACGAGCTCCGCGGAAAGAAGCCCTTGGTGGACATCCAACTGAGCAGCATCGACAAAGGCTCGGTGGATCTTCAGTTCGAGTGTGAGCTTGCTCCCGGCAATAATGAGGCACTTTTCGTCGAGGACTTGGCGCACCGAGTGGTTCACGAATTCCTGGCGAGTGTGCGCGCTGAAAGTCGAGGCCAACTGCGCAACCGTTTTGTTCGTGAGTACCTGGACTCACTCCCCCCGCAGCTTCGCAGGCAGCGATACAGCGTAGTTCGCAACGGCCGCGAAGAGGACGCCTACGAGTTCAGCGAAATGAATCTTGCCCACTTGCCGGGGAGCTTCCCGAGCCTTGTGCATGTGACGGGGCAGATCGTCGGCCTTGGGTTCGAGCCCGCGAAGAGTGAGGTACGCATTCAGCCAGCCGGGGACACTACGGTTGCTATGAGCGCCACTCCTGCCCAGGTAGAGCGGGCAGTCACGCTACGTCAGGGGTACGTCCAAGCACTTGGCGTTACTGGCGAGCGCATACGCCTGCTGTGGATTCGTCCGTCCGATGCTGAGCTTCCGATTGCCTCGCCTGAGGAGCGTACCGAGCAGTTCGCCCAACGTTGGCATGAGGTGCTTAGGAGGCTCGCGCAGTGAACACCCAGCCATGGGGCCACTTGGTCACCTTTGACCGGGTGCTAGAACTGCACGCTGATGGTATCCGCCGATTCGGCGGTGCCCCAGGCTTGAAGAGTACTGACTGCGTCGAGTCGAGTCTTGGCTCGGCGTGGTCCGCGCAGCTCTACATGGATGAGGAGCAGGTTGGTTTCCCGCTCACCTTCGCAACCTACCTCTTCGTGTACATCACGAAAAATCACTGCTTCGAGGATGGTAACAAGCGGCTGGGTTGGTACGTCTTGGGCGAGGCCTTGGCCCTCATGGGGCTTACTATTTCGGCCAGTGACGATGAGGCCACCGACTTCGTGATGGGTGTGGCAGCGCAACAGCCTCCCGACTATGCCACAGTCCAGAACTGGATCGCCCAGCGCATTATCGCCGCTCCTAACGCTGAGGGCTAAGCGCCAAGCATGAGGGCTAAGCAGGTCGCCAGAAGTTCTCGACACCAAGGGAGCCCGCTCCCCTCTGGGGGCGAGCCCTTGATGTGAAGGAACTTTTGGTCACCTACTTAGAGGAGTTGACTCACTAAGAGCTGTTTCGGTAGGTGGCCCTGCGACCCCGCCGCCCGAGGGGCAACCGGGCTGGCTTCAGTCCTACCGAAACAGGCTCTAAACCGGCAGCATGTACGCGCTCGCCGGGGGCCCCGACGGGACCTTCTCGGCCCGCGCCCTGAACAGCGCCGGGACTCAGCTCTACTTCGCGGCGTGCAGGGCCTCGTTCAGCCGGTCCGCGAGGCGTGAGGCCAGCGCCTTGGCCTCGCCATCCGTAGGTATCGACACACCGGCGGTGGCACGCCGGCCTCCACCGCCGAACTCCTGGCACAGTTGTCCGAGATGGACTGGGCCGGGCTCGTTCCAAGGGTTCTCCCCGACGCTCACGATGAGGGTGTCGTCACTGCGGTACAGGCCGATTCCGTACCGGATGTCGGGGTAGCATTCGTAGGCCAGATACCGACGATAGGGAGTCCGCAGATCGCCTTGGTCGAGGATGGCCACCTTTCCCCGCAGTTGGAGTCGGTGGGATAGGTGCTCGCGAATCTGCGAGTCGTCCTGCAGCACCCGCGCCCGGGCCGTCTGAATATGCTCCAGTTCGAGCACATGGCTGACGGGCTCGCGGGCAATCGCATGAACTACCGCCGCCAGCGAGTCGGGCTCCGTGAGCTCGGCGATAATGTTCGACAGCAGCAGATGGGGATTGGAGAGGTCGTTGGCCTGGGCCGGTGACGCGTAGTTCGCTCCGTCAATCACGTCTGCCCAGTGGACGTAGTCGCCCCAGTGCGCTCCACCGCTGAACCAGGGTAGCTTCACGATGATTCCGGGACATGATGCCGCTTCAGGTACGAAGACGTGGAAGGCGTCCGGGCGGAAGGCCTGTCGGAGGGACTCTGTAGAGAATGTGGTCGCGTGATGGTCGACCCAGAGCGCGGCCTCGGGGTGGTACAGGAAATCGACTATGCCCGTGCCGGGCCCCAGGCGTTGCTCCACCCAGTTCAGGTTCGGTCTGTACTGGACCGGGTGCAGTTCCAGCTCGCTCGCAGCGCTGGCCTGGACCATGGCCGCCGCAACGACTCCATCGTAGTCGCGGTGATAGTAGAGCTGTCGCAGCGCGAGCGGTTTCATTCGGCGGAGCTCAGGGCCTCTTGGTAGACCTCTTCTGTGACAGGCGTAGCTCCGTCGCGCAATGCATTCAGGTCGGGCTCCAAGAATCGCTTCACGACGCTGCTCCGTGCATCGAATAGCAGGGCGGGGATGTTCGAGGTGTTCTTCCCAGGGGACATCCCGTAGGGAACGAAGAGCACGTCGCCATCAATGCGGTAGGCGCTGTATTTGAAGCCATAGCGCGAAAAACCCACGGAGAGTCGGGATGGCTCGTCCAGCTGCGAGCGCAGCTGCATAATCTGCTTGAGTGCCCCCACCACCTTTTTTGTGCGGTGGCCCAGGGGCGCGCAGAAGTCCTCATCATACCGTGCCATGGCCGTCTTGTTGCGAGGGTCGGCCAGGACCACATGGACCTTGCCTCCTCGGTCCAGGAGGGCTTTGACCTCCGTGCTGTTCGGCTGCTCGAAAAGATCACGAGCGGCGATCCCGAAGATTTCAAGGCTGTGCTTGCCGTGGAGGAGCTCACCCCAACGTATCGACGGGGAGCCCCAGAAGTGCGCGCCGGCGATGTGGATCTTGTCCGGCCCATCCAGCACCAAGCCGGAGCCCACCCGCCCGGAACCCAGGGCCTTGTCGTCGTGGAAGCGGCGGTCGGGGACGCCCAGGTGGTCGACGCGGAAGCCGTCCCAATGGGGAAACCAGCGACGCGGCCAGGTCCTGAGCTGGAGGTTGCCCCTTGCATCAATCATCAGCGACGCGAAGTTGTAGCCGTGGCTGTCCTTGCTCGAGCCTGCCTCCTTGGGGTCACGGTGGGCGGCGGCCGCCACCACGCGGACGTGGTTCTGTCCGCCGGCCTGAGATACCAAGTCGACGCGTGGGTCATGCATATGCCCACAGAGATGCACCGTAGTGCCCTTCTGCGCCATTGCCCGGAGCCTCTCGTCGTCCCGGAGCCACCCGGCCTCGAACGGGTGGTGCGTCAGCAGCAGCCGCACACTCCCCTTGACCGTGGACAGCAGATGGCGCTGCTCTCCGGATAGTACGAGGTTCCCCTGGTCCTGGTTGTCGTTGCTGACCATCGCGGTGTTCAGGCCCACCAATTCGATGGTCCCGAAGCCGGGGATCTCCACATGGCTGCTCCAGGCGTCCAGGTTGCGCTTCGCGAAGCCATCCGCGAACTGCTGGTAGTTTGCTTGTCGCGTGTACAGCGCCTTGCGCTGCTCCTCGGACCTGAGGATCGTGTTCAGCGCGCCCGGGTCCTTGCGCACCTGTTCGACCAACTCCTTCGCTACGTCACGCTGCACATCGTGGTTTCCGGGGACGAGGTAGACATCCTCCGGCTTCAGTCCCAGCAGCGTCGTGAGTTCGCGGAGGAACACATCGGCGTCATGATACTCTGCCGGATCGCACTTCCCTCCAGAGAAGGCGATGTCTCCCGTTACCAGGATGGCCTGTGGAGGCGGAAGCTCGGGCCACTCCGCACGCGCTTTCTCCACGTCGCTCTTGAGGAGCGACAGCACGGTCTTCTGGTCCCAGCCGTAGGTTATGTCGCCGTGGCCGAAGTGGAGATCGGACAGGTGCAGCCAGGAAAACAGATGGCGCTCGCCAATCGACATGGTCGGGTCTCCCTTCCTTTCTCTGGCAATCTACCTGCCCCGGGCAGGTAGGCGCAGGGCCTCGCACTGGCCCAAGGAGGAACCTGCCAAGCGTGCACCCTACCGGAACAGGCTCTAAGCAACACCCCCACCGCACCCCGCTCCGCTTCCGCGTGTTCCACCCGGCAGCCAGGTAGCGCATCCGGGCCCATCAGACCTATCAAGTCCCCGCTGGGCTTCCCGTAGTGCCACCTCTGCCCGCTGGAGCCTCGCCGCTAGTTGCTGCATGTTCCCGCCCATCGACCCACCCTCCGACGTTTTGGACTGAGATTTTTCCGGGGATATGCGTGCCCCCTCGGAGCCGAGGATTCCCCCCCCGTGTCCCTAGGGTCTCCCTGAACACGAGTCAGGCCCTCCACCCCATCAACGGGGCGGCCCCTGGGAGGCACCAGGAACGACGGGAGGCGCGGGGCGGAGGACCTCCGCGTGGAGACCCAGCGGGGCACCTGGAGGGGCATCCATAGGGCTGGGCAGGGGTGGCCCGTGCTGGGTGGGTGGAGCGGGTCGGGCGGGGGGAAGAATTTGTTCCAAAGAAAATACGTGCTCACCGCCGCATCCACCGGTCCCGCGCGGCCCACAGGGCCTCGCACGCGGTCACCGCGCCCGTCTGCACATGGACGTCCACCACGCGCGAGAGCTGCGTCTGCCCCGGGTTGATTTCCACCGTGGGCCGCTGGCGCGCCACCGCCTCCACCACCGGCGCGGTGATGTATGGGAACAGGCTCGACGTCCCGATGGAGAACACCAGGTCGAAGCCCCGGGCGAACTCCCGCTCCATCACCGCCACCTTCTCCGGCGGCAGCAACTCCTCGAAGAGCACCACCTCGGGGCGCACCACCGAGCCACACTGCGGACAGGACGGACAGGGCGCGAGGTGCGCGTAGTCCACGACGCGCTCCGTGAACTCGCACCGCGTGCAGCTCAGGTCGTGGATGTCCCCGTGGATGTCGATGACGTTCTTCGACCCCGCCGCCTTGTGGAAGCCATCCACGTTCTGCGTGAGCACCCAGCAGCGCTCGAAGCAGCCCTCGATGAGCGCGAGCACCTCGTGGGCCCGGTTGAACTTCGCGCCCCGGCTGGCCTGCTCGATTTCGTGCAGGTGCTTCCACGTCAGCGCGGGCCGGCTCCGGAACATGCTCCCCGAGAGCGCCACCTCGATGGGCACGCCTCCCTCCGTCGTCTTCCCGTTGTAGAGCCCCCCGATGCCCCGGTACGTGGGGATGCCCGACTCCGCCGAGATCCCCGCCCCCGTGACGAACAGCACACTCCGGGCCCGGGACAGGTGCTCGATGACTCGCTCGAGGGCTTTTTCCATATCCGGAAGCGTCGCAGCCCCGGGGGAAACCTCGCAACCACGGGTACGACCCGGGGCCCGAGATACCCTCACCCCGACCCTCTCCCGGGGGGAGAGGGAGGAGAGATTGTAGGGAAACGGGTTACTGCTCGCCCTTGGAGAAGATGCGCCGCAGCAGCGCCTCCCCCTCCGAGCGCGGGGGGGCCGCCGACACGAACGTCGGCAACCCACGGCTCTCGAACCGGACCGGCTGCCCCTCGCTCCCCGCTCGCGGGAAGCCCAGGCACACCGTGTCCTGCTCGGTCATCGAATGCTGTCCGGTCTGGCTGAACATGGTGAACCCCCCTCGAAGGATGATCGCCGCACCTGACGCAGTATCCCCTTCGGGTCTGACATGTCCGGTCAGCTCACTCCTCACGTGGGTCAGTCCCGGTTGACCTCGCAGTAGGCGAAGCCGATGGCGTGGGTGTCGCGCGGCACCACCAGATGCTGCACCTTCGACACGAAGCAGGCGCTGGAGTCCGCGTCCACCGTGTAGTTGGGTCGGCGGCAGTCCAGGGTGCTCCCGTTCTTCGTCGCCGGGTCCACCAGGAAGTACCCGCCGCACCAGGGCGGCACCACCGTGTCCCCGTCGCTCACCACCGAGGCGTAGTGCACCGGGCCCAGGTAGGTGGCCCCGGGCGTCTCGTCGTTGGAGCCATCGCCCTGGGGCGCCACGCCGTTGAGCTTGCGCAGGAAGGCGCTGTTGGCGCAGTCCTCCGGGTTCACCCCCGCGCACCCCGGGACGAGCCCGCAGTTGGTGATGCCGTTGTGCGGCGAGGACATCACCACCAGGTCATCCACCGTCCGGTTCGCCAGGAAGCGCGCGTAGTAGCGCGCCGTCACCGTGCCCTGCGAGTGGGCCACCAGGTCCACCGCCGGGCAGCTCCCGTTCACGCACGGCACCTTCTTGTCGATGAAGGCCGCCAGGCACTTCGCGTAGCTCTCGTTGACGTAGGTGGCCGCGTACCCGGGCAGCACCGCGCAGAAGTCCTTCGCGCCGCAGTCGCGCGCCGCGTCGAAGCGGAAGAGGTTGACGCCCTCCGTGTAGCCCCGCGCGCTCCAGGCGGACACCAGCGTGTCCCAACGCGTCGCGTCGTCGTTGCGGCCGTGCACGAGGATGACCGGGTGCTTCGGGGTGACGGTGGCGCACGCGGTGGCGCACTGCGCCCGCGCCTCCCCGGCCACCAGCCACGTCAGGCCCGCCACGAGCACCAGACCGCTCTTCACGAAATTCATGGAAAATCTCCCTAAGTGGAGGGAGAGACCCCGCGAGGGCTCAAAAGAGCACGACCATCGTTCCCGGCGGCACGCGGCCGTACAGCGCGGTGATGTCCGGGTTGTGCAGCACGACGCACCCCCAGGAGAGCCGGCCCCCACTCTCCGCGAGGGACCACTCGCCCGCCCACCCGTGCAGGCCGATGCCGCTGCCCAGCTTCGTGGAGGCCGGCGTCAGCTTGCGCTCCCGCCACGCCCGGGTGATGGCCTCGCGCACCTCGCGGGAGATGACGCCTTGCGCCACGCCCCACTCCGCGTCCCACGGGTTCGGGTAGTTCAGCTTCATCCAATGGCCGCCGTAGAAGGCGCCGTACTCCCCCGGGAAGTCTCCCCGGTGCTTGCCCACCACGAAGTACATCCCCAGGGGCGTGCGGTTGTCCCCGCGCAGCCGCTTGCGGCCCTCGCCCTGGCCGAAGCCCACCTCCACGCGCTTCACCTCCCGGCCCCGCTCGTACAGCCGCAGCTCGTTCGCCGCGTGCGAGATGAGCAGCAGCACCGGCTCCTCCGCGGGCAGGGGCAGCCGGGCGCGCTCCTCGGTGAAGCGCTTCGCCTCGGCGGCGGACAGCACCCGGCCGCCCTCGAGCAGCCGCACCTCCCCCTTCCCTCCGGTGCCCACCCGGCCCACCGCCTGTCCCCGCGCCACGCCCTGCCCCGGGCGCCACGTCACGGCCTCCAGTCCCGTGTACTCGGAGCGCACGCGCCGCAGCTCGTGGTTCTCATGGAAGAGGTGCTCGAGCGTCACCGAGCGGCCCCCCGGCCCCACCGCCACCACCTGCCCCCGCGCCAGCGCGCGCACCTCGCGCCCCGGCGCCACGGAGGCAGAGCGGGGCAGCGGCTCGAAACCCTCCGCGGGAGGTTGGGCGGGATGCAGCCAGGACTCGAACGCATCCGCGGCGGCGGCCCGGCCCGGAGACACCGCGAGCAGACAGAGCCCCAGCAGGAGACGGCACGGCACGAGGCGACTCAGGGAGGAGGAAGGGTGCACGCGGGCTGAACACCCCTGCCCCGCCTGACGTTCCACCAACCAGGGGAGCGAGCCGATTCTTCACACACCGTTGCAGTCCCTTTGCTCCCGACCGCAGCTTGCCAGCGGACACTTGAAAGGAGTCCACACATGAAGTCCGTCATCCGTTTGGGGTTGTGCGTGGCGGCGCTGTGGGGCGGCGCGGCGCTGGCAGGAGATGAGTGGAAGGAGCCGGGCTACGGCGGCTCGGGCATCGACGACGACAGCCGGTCGATGATGCGGTCCGAGGACTGGGGCGCCGACAAGGGCCTCTACGTGCTGCTGGGTGGCGGCACCGAGGGCTACACCGGAGATCTCGCTTCCGACGTGAACGCGGGCTTCGCCTACGGCGCCACCGTCGGCTTCAAGCCCACCCGCGGCCTGGGCCTCGAGCTGGCCTACAGCGGCGGTCTCTCGGACATCGACACCTTCGGGCCGGGCGGCGCGGCGGACGGCGCGGACATCATCCGCAACGGTGGCCAGGCGGCCGTCACCGTCGGTCTCACCCCGACGAAGCTCCAGCCCTACATCCTGGGCGGCATCGGCATCGAGAACTTCAACGTGCGCGGTCTCGGCCCGGTCGCCGGCTTCCAGGACGACACCAACGGGTACGTGCCAGCCGGAGTGGGCCTTCGCTACAACATTGGCCCCCTCATCACCGCTGACGCCCGCGTGAGCTACAACCTCCCGTTCGAGTCGGACTTCGCTCCGGTCGACAACGGCGTGGGCAACGGGCGCTACCAGGCCCTGCTGCAGCTCGGCGGCACCTACTAGGCCGGCACCTCGAGACCCAGCACCCACCGGGAAGACCCGGGGCCCTCGCGCCCTCGGGCTTTCCCGTTCGTGTTTCCGGGCTCAGGGGAAGCGCGCCAGGAAGGCGCCCAGCTTCGCCCCCGCCGCCCGCGTGGCCGGATCCAACGGCTTCGCCCCCGCCGCGGGCAGTTGCACCACCAGCTCCCACAGCGCCGGCTTCATCTCGTCCCACGCCGCGTGGGCCGCGGCCTCGTTGTCGAAGAAGCGGCTGTGCACCAGCCACCCCGCCACCCCACACGTCACCGCGTAGAACGAGCGCGCCGGCTCTTCCTCCAGCGTGAGGCGCAACCCCGCCGGGTGCTCCTCGTCCCGGACGATGATGCCCCCTTCCGTCCCGCCCAGCCCCAGCGTGCGCCCCTCCTCCACCGGCCTCCAGCTCTGCTCGTCGCTCATCGCCTCACGTGCCTCCCGCTCGGGCTCCACCCTCCTCCACCCGGGGCCTCCCCGGCAACCGCTCCACCGCCCGCCCGTGCGGTACCCGGCAGGCGGACGCCCCGCGCCCGGGTGACCCGGCATTTTCCTTCCATTAACCGAGGCTGATGGCCCGCACCGGGCGTGCGGAATCCCGCGTTTTTTACCCGGAATAGCCAGGAAGACTTCGCGGAATCCACACACGCGGGTGTCTGGAATGAAGGCCCGGTGCATTTGTCCGAGTCGCGCCTCCCAGGCCGCCTGCACGCCAGGCGTTCACCCCATCAACGAGGAGTTCGAGATTCATGAATCGCATCGCTATCGCCGTCCTGCTGCTCTCCACCGCCGCCGGGTGCGGCACGAGCCGTAACGCGACCGGGGGGGCGCGTGAGGGCAGCGGCACCGTGACGGGCATCATCACCCTGGCCGAGGAGGTGGGCCCGAAGACGGGGGACTTCTGCGCGGGCCTGGCCGTGAAGGTGACGCCCGCGGGCGCGCCCGAGGACGTGCTGGGCAACCGCACGGTGCGGGTCAGCCGTGGGCGCTGCAGCTACCAGATTGGCAACCTGCCCAGCGGGGGCGAGCAGTTGGCGCTCACCGTGACGCCGTCGCCGGCCTGGCAGTGCGCCAACGGCGCCACGCCCAGCATCACCCCGGAGGCGCAGCCGCTCCAGCTCAAGGACTACCAGACGGCGACGCGCGACTTCAGCGTGAGCTGCACGACGCCGACGACCGAGGCCGCCGCCACGCCGTGAGGTAGCCCCACCGTCTCACCGGGTCCCGGTCCGCGCGGCGAGCCGGGGCCCGTGGGCTACCGGGGGTCCTCCCCCAGGTGGCACTTCTTGTACTTCACCCCAGAGCCGCACCAGCACGGCTCGTTGCGCCCGGGGCGCGGGGCACGCCGCGCGGGGGGTGGAGGCAGCGTGTCGAGCACGCGCTGGAACAGCGAGCTCAACCGGTGACGCGAGCCCCGGGCCCGGGCGGCCTTCTCGAGTTGCGCCGCGTCCAGCGTCCCCCCGAGCTGCTCGATGGCGTGCTGCAACTCGATGATGGTCTGGTTGGCGAACAGGTCCTCCGCGTTCTCGTCCACCTCATGGGCGTCGAGGGCCCGCGTGAGGGGCTCGATGGCGCGCGGGTCGCCGTAGGTCGACAGGTTCATCGCCGCCGCGACGGAGTCCTCCTCGAGCTGCGCGAGGAGCGCCGCGTAGATGCGCTCGTCCCTGGCGCCACAATGGGAGAGCGCGGAGAGCAGCCCGAAGCGCTCATCCACGGTGCGCGCGTCGGCCAGGGCCTCCAGGGCCGCGGGCGCCACCGCGGGCCCGAACTCCTCCAGGGCGTACAGGAGCGCGTCGTAGAGCAGCTCGCCCGGCTCGGTGTGCATGAGCCGGCGCACCATGGGCTCGATGGCCTCGGAGGCCTTCAGTCGCGCCAGCAGCCGCACCGCGTGAATGGGCGCATGGCCCTCTCCCGGTGCCGTGTTGAGGGACAGCGGCTCATCGCGCACCACCTCCACCAGGGGCTCCACCGCCTCGGCGCCGCGCGCGAGGATGTCCGCTTCCAGGGACGCGGGGAGCGTCTCCGTGTGCTCCAGCATCCGGCGCACCAGGGCCCGGGTGTCCGCGTCAGTCATGGGGCCACCTTCCCCGGAGGAAGCGGTGGGCCTCCTCCACGAGCAGCGGATCATTCGCCGCCGCGAGTTGCTCGGGCAGGGCCGAGAGCAGCTCCCACGCCCCCTCCCACCACTCGGCCAGCTCCGAGCCGTCCACCAGCCCGAGCCGGTGCAGGTACTCGCCCCACGGGCGCAGCGCGAGCGCCGTGGCGGCGTGCACATGCGGGTGCAGGACACGCTCCTCGCCCAGGCCGCGCACCCAGTGCTCCAGGTCGGTGAACCCGGGCAGCAGCAGGTGCATGGGCCGATGCACCACCCCGCCATGCCCCATGGGCCCGGGCAGCAGGTGGAAGAGCTTCCGGGAAGAGGAGCTGCGTGCGCCCCCACGGCCACCCCTGGCGTATCCGCAGCTCCGTCTCGAAGGTCATCACCAGCGCGCGCTGCTCGTCGAAGAAGGCCTCCGGGGACAGGTCGAGCAACGACGCCCCCTCGCGGCGCACCCACGGCCGCCGGCCGGTGCGCAGCTCCAGCCCCTGGGCCACCCAGTGCGGCACCGCGCGGTCGAAGAGGGACAACTGCTCGTTGAGCCGCTCCAGCGACAGGCCGGGCTCCTCGCGCAGCCCCGCGTCCATGCAGGTGAGCACCGCGCGCGTCACGTAGTCCACGAGCGTCCACTCGGCGAGCGTCTCGTCCTCGCGCACCCGGGGCCAGGCCTCCAGCAGGCCCGCGCGCGCCTCGTGGAGCCGGCCCCGGTAGAGACACCACTCGGCCAGACGCGACACCAGGGCGGCATCCCCCGTGCGCATCGCCAGCGACACGAGCGCCCCCTGCACGTCCCGCCCCGGCAACCGCAGCGCCAGCTCCACGCGCCAGGTGCGCACGGCCGGTTCGGCCTCGTGGACGCGCGGGGCCCGCTCCTTCCAGGCGTCCAGCAGGCCCTCGAACTCCCGGTACCGGCCCGCCTGATTCAGGGCCTCCTCGACGTGGCTGCCCACCTCGAAGGCATCCTCCTCGTCGAAGCCCGGGTGGCCGGCCGCCTCGCGCGCCAGCACCAGCTTCTCGTCCACGGAGGCCGCATGCAGGCGCTCGTAGAAGGTCAGCGGCAGCCCCGCCTCCTCCTGTCCGGTGTCCACCTCCGTCGCTCCCGGGAGCGGGTGCTCACGCGGAGCCTCCTTGTCTGGCCGTTGGTTCCCCATGCCCGGCCAGTGTAGACATGACCGGAGAAGTTGGCACGGAAATCCGACCTGGAATGTCGGATGGCGGAGAAACCGCCCGGGCGGGTGGTAGGCTGCCCGGCGGTCCCTGGAGCCGTCATGAGAATCCTCTCCCCTCGCGCGAGGGCGCTGCTGCGGGCACTCAACGACACGCCGGACGTCCTCGAACGGCTTCGCGGGGCACAGGGGAACCATCAGGACGCCCTGCTGCGAGCCCTCGCGGACCAGCAGGAGCCCGCCCTGGTGCTGCCCCTCTTCCGCAAGGTGCTGTACGCCCAGGACGGAGAGGCGCGCGCACTGGCCCTGGCGCTACACCCCCTCGTCTCCGGACTCGGCCCGGACGACGTGCGCGCCCTGGACCAGGCGCTGCGCCAGGCCAGCTTCTACGAGACGGGCTACCTCGACCTCGGCGCCCAGCACCTCGACGCCTACGCGGCGCTGTCGCCCTCGGTGGTGGCGCTGCTCACGTGCCACCCGAGCGGCTACCTGCGGCAGCCCGCGCTCCTGCGCCTGGGAGGGAGTGGAAGCGGAGCCGCGTGGCCCTTCCTGCTCGTGCGCCTCAATGACTGGGTGCACCCCGTGCGCGAGGCCGCGCTCCAGGCCGCGATGGCGGCGCTCCCCGCGGTGCCCCTGAAGCTGCTCGTGCGGCACTTCCCGCTGGTGGAGGCCCTGCGCCAGTACAGGCGCGCGGACCACGCGCCCTTCGTGGAACAGGTGATGGCACGGCTGCGTCAGCCGGATGCGCTGGCCTGGCTGGCGGCGAACCTCGGCACGCTGGTGGGGCGCTCGCGGCGCATGGCCTTCCGGCTGGTGGTGGAGCGCTCGGAGGAACTGGCCCGGCCCCTCGTCGAGTCGGCCCTGGACGACCCGGACCCGGTGGTGAAGGGGCTCGCGGCGGGACGGGTGGAGCAACTCTTCTCCGGCGAGGAGCTCTTGCGAATGCTGGCGCGCATGGAACGCTCCCGCTCCATGGGGGTGCGGCGCGAGGCCTACGTCACCTACGCGCGGCGGTTCCCCGGGCTCGGCGAGGCGAAGGTGCGCGAGGCCCTGCTGGACTCGAGCCGGTCCATCCGGGATTACGCCCAGCGTCGGCTCTCCGGCACCGTGGACGTAGCCGGGCTGTACCGGGAGGCGCTGCGCGAGAGTTCCCCCAGGACCGGAGCGCTCACGGGGATGGGCGAGACGGGCCATGCCTCGGACGCGCGGCTGCTGGCGCCCTTCCTCGCCCACCCGCGCGCGTCGGTGCGGCGCGAGGCGGTCACGGCGATGGGCCGGTTGGACGGTGAAGGCTGCGCGGAGGCACTGCGCGAGCTCTTGGGAGATCCGGTCCCGAGCGTCTCACGGGCCGCGGCCCATGCGCTGGCCCAGGGCCCGAGGCGCATCACCTCCGGCTGGCTGCGCCGGTGTCTCTTCCAGCCGGGACTGCCTCCCCACGCCGTCGGGTTGGCCTTCCAGCTCACCGAGGCCCTGCCTTCCTCGGAGGCCCTGCTGCTGCTGATCGAGGCCACGGACCTGCCGGAAGCGGCGCATCGGGAGCTGGCCCATCACCACCTCCGGAGGTGGATGTACGTTCACACCCGGCGCTTCAGCTCCGGCTCCACGCCCATACCACTTGGCACGCTCAGGCAGGCGGTGCGCACGGCCCGGAACCTCGAGCCCAGGATGGCTCTGGAGTTGGACCACCTGCTGCGAGGACTCGAGTAGGGACCGCTATCCTCTTCCGGAGGGCGAGGGAGTGGTTCTTCCGAGCGACACCAGCAGCGTGGCCATCTCTCCCGGCGTGAGCGTCTGGCTCGCCGCCCCCATCGCCCTCGCCGCTCCCGGCATCCCGTCCACCACGCAGCTCGCCCCGTCCTGCGCCACCGTCAGCGCTCCCGTCTGGCGCATCGCCAACAGCCCCCTCGCCCCGTCCTCCCCCATCCCCGTCAGCAACAGCCCCACCGCCCTCGCTCCGTAGAACCCCGCCACGCTCTCGAAGAGCGCGTCCACCGACGGCACCGCCACGCCCCTCGACGGCCGCGTTTGCAGCTTGCCCCCCCGCACCACCAGGTCGCTGTCCGCCGGCGACACGTACACCACTCCCGGCTCCAGCCACTCCCCTCCCCGCGCCACCACCATCCGGTGCCCCGTTCCCGCCAGCCACCGCGCGAAGCCCGGCTCGAAGCCCCGGACGATGTGCTGCGCCACCACCACCGGAAAGGGCGCCGGTGCCGTCAGCGCCCGCAGCAGCTCGTACACCAGCGGCGGCGCTCCCGTGGAGCCTCCAATCGCCAGCAGCGAGCACGCCCTCGGCTCGAGCCCCGGAGCCGCCGGCAACGGCGCCGGCAGGCCAGGCACCACCGCCGGCGTGCGCAGCGACATCCTCCTCCGGCCCACCACCCGCGCATGCGCCATCACCCGCACCGTGCGCAGCAGCCGCTCCCGGAACTCCTTCACCGCCTCCAGGCCCCCCGCCATGGGCTTCGCCAACACGTCCACCGCCCCCGCCCTCAAGGACTCGAACGTCCTGTCCCTCCCCGGCGTCTCCAACTGCCCGCTGAGCACCACGATGGGACACGGCGCCGTGGCCATGATCTCCGTGATGGCCTCCACCCCGTCCATGCCTCCGGGCAGCACCAGGTCCATCAGCACGAGCTGGGGGCTCCACCGTTGCACCGCCACCACCGCGTCCCGGCCATTGGCCACGGGCGGCAGCAGCTCGATGTCCGGCTCCCGGCGCAGGAGCTGCTCGAGGAAGGCGACGACGGACCGCGAGTCCTCCACCAGCAACAGCTTCAACAGAGAGGCCTCCCGCGCCCGTCAGCTCCCGGGCCAGCGCACCCACGTCCGCCATCGGAGCCCGGGCGCGGCGTGTGAGGTTATCAGGACCACCCGGCGGTGGGGCTTCACTTCTTGCCGGAAGCCTTCCCGGAGCCCTTGCGCAGCCGCGCCGTCACCTTCACCAGCGCGTCGTGCGGGCAGACGGTGCGGTGCCTCGCCTTCTCGTAGCCGCGCAGGGAGAAGTCGACGATGACGGGCGTGCCCGGCAGGCACTCGAGCCCCACCGACACGGGCGTCTGGCCCTGATCCTTCCCGTCCACCAGGATGGTGGCACCGGCGGGCTCCGACTCGACCATCAGGATGGCCCCGTCGAAGTCGGCGCGCTCCTCGCGCGTCACCGTCTCCGGCGGGCGCTCCGCCGGAGCGGGGGTGCCCGGCTTGCTCTCGACGGGAGGGCTCGCCTCGGGCACCACGGAGAAGGTGGGCTGGAGGGTAATCATGCGCGGCTGCAGGGACAGCTCGCCCGTCAGCAGCGGGCGGACGAACAGCCCCACCGCCACCAGCGCGCACAGGGCCGAGGCCAGCTTCAGCCCCGCGGCCAGCCGCTCGTCCCGGGAAGCGGTGCCCGCCGGGGGAGCCGCGGGCGCCACCGGACGCGCGGGCGCCACCGGACGCGCGGGCGCCGCCGGGGGCGCGGCGTTGGCGGGGCCTCCGCTCCCGGTCGGGTCCGGCTTCGGCTGGGATGCATTGCCACTCACGACGCCACCTCCCGCGAATCACCGCGCTCAACCGACCACACGGAAGACCTCCTTGAGCGTCGTGGTTCCGGCATTCACCTTCGCCAGGCCGGCGGAGAGCAGCGGCACCATGCCCTCGGACACCGCGATGTCGTGCGCGCGCGACGTGGGCGACTTGGTGTTGACGCACTCGCGGATGGCCGGGGTGACCTTCAGCACCTCGTAGAGGGCGGCGCGCCCCAGGTAGCCGGAGCCACCGCAGCGCTCGCAGCCCACCGGAATGAAGAAGGGGCCGGTGGTGGGCAGGCCCGCCGCCTCCAGCCGCGCCAGCTCGTCGATCTCCGCGGGAGCGGCCATGCGGCAGTGCGGGCACAGCGCGCGCACCAGCCGCTGCGAGATGGCGGCCACCGAGGCGGACGCGAGCAGGAAGGGCTCCACCCCCATCTCGATGAGCCGGTTGAAGACGCCCGCCGAGGAGCTCGCGTGCACCGTCGTCAGCAGCAGGTGGCCGCTGAGGCCGGCCTGGATGGCGGTGCGCGCCGTCTCCGCGTCGCGAATCTCGCCCACCATGATGACGTTGGGATCCTGGCGCAGCACGGACCGCAGGCCCTGGGCGAAGGTGAAGCCCTGCTCGGCGTTCACCTGCGTCTGGGAGAAGAGCGGCACGTCGTACTCCACCGGATCCTCGATGGTGGCGATGCGCGTCAGGTCTCCACGCGTCTGCTTGATGTAGCCGAGCGAGGCATACAGCGTCGTCGTCTTGCCCGCACCGGTGGCGCCCGCCACGAAGATGATGCCCTGGGGGGCGTCCAGCAGGCGCTGGTAGGAGGAGAGCGTCTCCTGCGCGAAGCCCAGCCGGGGCAGCTCCGGCAGCCGGATGGTGCTGCGGGCGATGCGCAGCGCCACGGCCTCGCCGTGGTTGGTGGGCAGCAGCGACAGGCGGATGTCCGCGGGGCCCTCGGGCGTCCCGAAGGCGAAGTGGCCGTCCTGCGGCCGGTCCGAGCGGAACAGCACCACCTTGGCCAGCACCTTGAGGCGGTTGATGAGGCGCGGGTGGTGCTCGCGCGGCATCATCATCACCTCCTCGAGCACACCGTGGACGCGGAAGGCCAGGCGCGTGCCCGTCTCCAGCGGGTGCATGTGCACGTCGCTGGCGCCCACGCGCACGGCCCCATCCAGCAGGGTGTCCACGAAGGCGATCATGTCCGGCTCGGGGCGGGAGATGTAGCCGCGCAGCAGCCCCTGCAGCTCGACGAGCATCTCGCGCACGGCGAACGCCACGTCCGCGTCCACCACCGCCAGCGGCGAGAACGACACCCGGTGCCCGAGGCCCTGGCGCGAGCGGCGGGCCCGGGCATCCAGGGCGGAGCCCGCCGCGCCCAGCGCGAGGCACAGCCCCACGAAGCCCAGGAGGGCCGGCGTGACGGCGAGGCCCACGAAGCGGCCCCCGAGCCGTTGCGCGGTCTCCGCGTCCCGGATGGGATTCTGGTACAGCCAGGCACCAATGCTCCCCAGGAGCACCAGCACGGCCAACACCCAGGTGGCCTGGGCGGCTCTTCGGACAGGCGAACTCATTCGGAGCCCCGCACGCTAACAGGCACTTCCTTTCACCTCAATCAACCGGCACCCGGCGTGCGGGGGGCGTTCTCACACCGCAAGAGAGCCGCCCCTCACCCGAGGCGGATGGCTCCCCGGAGTAGTCGAGGGTTACAGTGTTGTCCCGAGTGGACCCGTGGAGGGTCCCGGACACACCGGACCCGAGAAAGAAGACACATCGATGAGCCGTCACTCTCCGTGCCGATGGATGCTGGCAGGCGCCCTCCTGGGCTCCCTGGGCCTGTCCTGTACGCCCCCGGAGGAGCCGTTCCCCAACCAGGACGAGCTCGAGGTGCTCCAGAGCCTGCACACCCCCTCGGCCCTGCCTCCGAAGGATCCCACCAACAAGTACGGGGACAACCCGGCGGCGGCGGCGCTGGGCCTGCGGCTCTTCAACGACCCGGGCCTGTCGAGCTGCGGCACCGTGTCGTGCAAGAGCTGCCATGACGGCGAGGGCCGCTCGGTGGACACGGCGGTGGCCCAGGGCTGTGACGGCAAGTTCACCGGGCGCAATCCCCCCACGGTGTTGAACGCGGGCTACAGCACCTGGTTCATGTGGGACGGGCGCGCGGACCGGCTGTGGAACCAGGCGCTGCTGCCGCTGCTCAGCCCCTTGGAGATGAACTCCAACGCCGGCCTGCTGCGCACCCGGCTGTCCGAGGGATACGCGGAGGAGTACCGCGCCCTCTTCGGCAAGCGGCCCTCGGAGGAGACGGACGACAACCAGTTGCTGGCCCACTTCGGCAAGGCCATCGCCGCGTACGAGCGCACCCTCAACCGCCATGACGCGCCCTTCGACCAGGACGTCCGCCGCTTCCTGGCGGCGGCGGAGGCCGGCAAGGCGGAGCAGGATCCCGCGTACCTGGGGCTGAAGACGTTCGTGCGCAAGGGCCAGTGCAGCGCGTGCCACAAGGGCCCCATGCTCAGCGACGACCAGTTCCACAACATCGGCGTGAAGGACCTGGGCGAGGGCCAGCGCGGCGTAGCGGTGGCGGCCACCCCGATGCTCGACTGGCCCTTCAACTCGGCGGGGCCGTACAGCGACGCGCCCGGCGGCCTCGAGTCGGCGCGGCTGCAGCGGCTGCGCAGCGACCTGAACGAGAAGGCCTCCGAGCTGGAGGGCGCCTACAAGACGCCCACGCTGCGCAACGTGCAGCTCACGGCGCCGTACATGCACACCGGCGAGGTGAAGACGCTCGAGGACGTCATCGAGCTGTATGACAAGGGCGGCGAGCCGGTGGGCAACTACGCGGGCGTCGTCTCCGTCTCCATCAAGCCGCTGGAGCTCACCGCCGAGGAGAAGAAGGCGCTGCTCGAGCTGCTCGAGTCCATGACGGGCGCGGGGAAGTAGCCCCCCGCCGGGCGCGGCCGCGAGCAACTGGTCCGATTGTTGGACCAGTGGGTGAACGGCGCGCCCGGAAGGTGGGCGGGAGTCGCCGCGGAGGGTTCAGCGGCCGGTGGGCGCGGGGGCCGGCTGCGCGGGCGGGGCCGGCTTCACGTCCGTGTTCTGGCCCGCGACGATCGACCACTTGCCGCCCATCTGCTTCAGCACGTAGCGCATGCGGGTGCGCAGCACGCCCGGCTCGGTGGCCTGCACTCCCGGGGGCAGCCCCGCGTAGCCCGTCACCACGTGCTCGGTGTCCACCACCGCCACGCTGGGGGCGACGAGGACGATCTTCCGCACCGTCACCTCCGAGCGGCTGCCCTTGAAGAGACTGGCGAAGATGGCGGCGTGCCGCGTCCGGATTTCCTCGCGGCCGCTGAAGACAGTCCCCACGATGTTGATGAACTCGGCGTCCGGAGCGAAGTCCTTGCTCCACGCCGCCGCGTCGCCACGGTTCCAGGCCTCGGTCTGCTCGGCCACGAGCTTGCGCAGGCTCACCTCGTCGCGGGACTGGCCCCGGGCCGCTTGAGCCTGGACGGGTGAGGCAACACAGAACGACAGGACCACGGCCAGGACGGCCGAGCTTCGCGCGATGGTGTTCATGAAGGGTTCCCCTGACATGGAATGAGCGTGCCCCTGCGGCGCGGGCACCATAGCAGCGCCCTTCCCGCGAGCGGGGCGTGATGTCACGCGGGCGCCGCTCACGCCGCTGGCGGGGGCGGCGAAGCAGGTGCGGCGGAGCGGGGCGGCTGGATGAGCGGCCAGGCGCGCTT
Source organism: Archangium gephyra (assembly GCF_049060025.1). GTDB lineage: Bacteria > Myxococcota > Myxococcia > Myxococcales > Myxococcaceae > Archangium > Archangium gephyra_A. The sequence continues at coordinate 7,444,677 of NZ_JBMEQQ010000002.1, read as the reverse complement.
GAGGGTGACGGCGGCGGAGGCGGCGATGGCGGCCTTCACGCAGTCCCCCGGCACGAAGGTGAGCGAGCCCAGCGCGGCCTTCGCCAGCGGCAGCTTCGCGGCCACGGCGAGCCAGGGGATGCCCACGGCATAGAGGACGCAGATGCCGCCGAGCACGTTGATGGCGAAGGCGAGCGGCACGGACAGCCGCGTCCAGGCGCGCTCGGTGAGCCAGCCGATGAGGAAGGCCGCGGGCAGGAAGCCCACGAAGAAGCCCCCGGTGGGCCCCACGTACACGGCGAGCCCGCCCTTGCCTCCGGCGAGCAGGGGCAGCCCCGCGGCCACGAGCACGTGGAAGAGCAGCAGGGAGAGGAAGGCCTTGCGCGCCCCGAGGATGGAGCCGGCGAGCATCACCCCGAGCGTCTGCGCGGTGATGGGCACGGGGATGAAGGGCAGCGTGAGGGGCGGCAGCAGCCCGAGCGCGGCCACGAGGGCGGCGAACAGGGCGACGTGGACGAGATCTCGGGTCTTCACGAGGGTTCCTCGGGGTCGAAGCAGCGCGCGTCGATGGCGTCGGCGAGCGAGTCGGCGGTGCGGAGGGTCTTCACCAGCAGCGGGACGAGCACGGCGAGCGGATTCCGCTCGAGGCCGCGCACGCGTTGGGCCTCCTGGATTTCGCGCAGCCACGTGGCCAGCAGGGGGATGAAGCGCAGGGTGAGGGAGAGCAGCAGGCCCAGCCGCGCGGGGTTGAGCCCGAAGCGGGCGAGGGGCCGCAAGGCACGCTCCAGCGTGTCGAGCATGTCCGAGGCCCGCGTCGTCAGGGAGACGAGCGTGGCGAGCAGCAGCAGGACGGCGAGCCGCAGCACGGCCTCCAGCGCGGGCACCCAGCCGGACAGCAGCGCGTGGAGGACGAGGAGCGGGACGAGCACGAAGGCGGCGAGGCGGAGGACGGGCGCCACCTCGCGCGGGCGCAGGCGCGCGAGCGCGTAGAGGCCGAGCGTGGCCACGAGGGCACCGGAGAGGACGGGCAGCGAGGAGAAGAGCAGCAGCCCGGTGCCGGCGGCGAGCAGCCCCAGCATCTTGGCGCCCGCGGGCACGGCGTGGACGGGTGAGTCGCGGTGGAGGTAGAGGCCGAGGCTCACGCCATCATCCGGACGTAGGCGTCGAGGGCGACGGAGGGGGCGTCATCGACGACGACGCGGCCCGCCTCGAAGACGAGCACCCGGTCGAAGTCGCGCAGCAGCTCCAGGTCGTGGGAGACGACGATGGCCGTCTGGGGCAGCTCGTGGATGGCCTGGGCGAACCGGCGCTTGTTGCGCAGGTCCAACAACGTGGTGGGCTCGTCGAAGACGATGTAGCGCGGCTCCATGACGAGCACGGAGGAGAGCGCGAGCAGCTGCTTCTGGCCGCCGCTGAGCAGGTGGGCCGGGTGGTGGCGGAAGTCCTCCAGGCCGTAGCGGCGCAGCATGGCGGTGACGCGCGCGGAGATGTCGGCCTGGGGGAACTTGAGGTTCTTCAGCCCGAAGGCGAGGTCCTCCTCCACGGTGGGCAGGACGATTTGATTGTCGGGGTTCTGGAAGACGAAGCCCACCTTGCGGCGGATGGCGCGGGCGTCCTTGCGGGTGTCGAGCCCCTCCACCAGCACCTGGCCCTGCTCGGGCACGAGCAGCCCATTGAGCAGCCGCGCGAAGGTGCTCTTCCCGGAACCATTGCCGCCCACCACGGCGATCCGGCGCTCGGAGAGGGTGAGCTCGAGCCCCTCGAGGACGGGGCGCTCACCGAAGTGATGGGTGACGGCGTGGAGTCGAATCATTCGCGACCGCTACGGGCGGGCGAATGTAGCGCCTTTCTGGCTCCGTGCATGTCCCTCTCCCCCTGGGAGAGGGTCGGGGTGAGGGTGTTCCGTCCTCTGCGTGCGGCTACGTCACACGCGGAGAGACCTGGGGCCACCCTGTAATTCCCTCACCCCGGGGGCTTGCCCCCCTTTGAACGAGGGGGGGATCCTCTCCCGGAGGGAGAGGGAGCGCGCTCCACGCTCAATCAATGCACGTGGGCCGGCTCGGGCTCGTGCCGCCGCGGACCGGTGCCGGACTCGGAGTGGATGGGCGGAAGCTTGTTGGCGTGCAGGCCCGTGATGAGGCGCACGTCCCGCCGCTTGGTGAGGTACGTGTAGGCCCAGTCCACCATCACCGCCAGCTTGTTGCGGAAGCCCACGAGGAAGGTGATGTGGATGCCGAGCCACATCATCCAGGCGATCCTGCCGCTCACACGCACCTTGTCGTAGAGCACGCCGATGGCCGAGCCGCGGCCGATGACGGCGAAGGAGCCCTTGTCGCGGTAGCGGAACGGCTCCAGCGGACGGCCCATGAGCCGGTGGCGGATGTTCTTCGCCACGTGCCGGCCCATCTGCATGGCCGCCGGGGCGATGCCCGGCACCGGCTTGCCGTCCTGCACCAGCGAGGCGAGGTCTCCGATGACGAAGACGTCCTCGTGGCCGGGGACGTTCAACGTGGGCTCCACCTTCACCCGGCCCGCCCTGTCGAGCGGCACCCCGAGCGTCCGGGCCACGGGGGAGGCGGCCACGCCAGCGCCCCAGAGCACCGTGCGCGACTGGATGCGGGTGTCGCCCACCATGACACCCTCGTCGTCCACGCCGGTGACCAGGGTGCCGGTGCGCACCTCCACGCCGAGCTTCTCCAAATCCCCGCGCGCCTTCGCCGAGAGCTCCTCGGGATAGGTATTGAGCACCCGGGGGAGGCCCTCGAGCAGGAGGACGCGGGCCTGGGAGGTGTCGACGCGGCGGTAGTCGCGGGGCAACGAGTGCCGGGTCATGTACGCGAGCGCCCCCGCCAGCTCCACGCCGGTGGGCCCGGCACCGATGATGACGAAGGTGAGCCATTCGCGCTGGCGCTCGGGATCGGTCTCGCGCTCGGCGGCCTCGAGGGCCAGCAGCACCCGCTCGCGGATCTCCCGCGCGTCGTCGATCGTCTTGAGGCCGGGGGCGAACTCGGCCCACTCCGGGTGGCCGAAGTACGAGTGCGTGGCGCCCATGGCGAGCACCAGCGTGTCATAGGGAATCTCCCCGCCGTCGGAAACGACCACCTTGCGCGCGAGGTCCACGGATTGGACGTCGGCGAGCAGCACGGTGGTGTTCCGGCCGCGCAACACCTGGCGGATGGGCGCGGAGATGTCACCCGGGCTGAGCACGGCGGTGGCCACCTGGTACAGCAGCGGCTGGAAGAGGTGGTGGTTGTAGCGGTCGAGCACCGTCACCTCCACGGGAGCACGCCCGAGCCCGAGCGCGGCCTGGAGCCCGCCAAAGCCGCCTCCCACGATGACCACGTGATGCCTTCCCGGGTTGTGTTCCATGGCGGAAAAGGTGAGGAGCCCTGGGGAAGGTGACCACCGTCCCCGGGGACCAGTCCGCCCGCTGGAGGCAGCCGCCTGCTCGCTCGCCAACAGGGCCAGGAGCCAGCGGCGTGCATGGCGGCCTGCCCTCGCGGCAGCCTGCCGGTGACAGCCCGCGAAGGACTACCGCACCAGGTGGAACGCGGTCTGCCGCTGGAAGGCCCAGCGCACCTGGCCGCTCGCGTCGATGACGACGTCCTCCTCCTGTGCCGAGCGCACCTTCTGCCCACCCCACTCCGCCACCGGGCTCGTCGCCTGCAGCTCGATGGAGAACCACTGGTTGGGGATGACCTTGTGGTCGCCGTTGCCCGGCACGCCCTCCTGCCGGTCCCACAGGCCGATCATCGGCCCCGCCCCGTGCCCGTTCAGGCCGATGGGGTGCGAGTACACCGTCCCATCGATTCCCTCGGCCTTCATCCGCTCCCGCGAGGCCTTGAGAATCTCGTTGCCCGAGCGCCCCGGACGCAGCTCCTCGAAGACGATGTCCTGCAAGCGGTTGGAGCGCGCCAGTGCCGCCTTCAGCCCCGCGGGCGCGTCCGTCTCACCCTCGCGCAGCACGTAGCCCATGTGCTGCGTGTCCGTGTTCAGCCGCAGCGCCGTCACCCCGAAATCGCAGTGCAGCACGTCGCCCCGCTCGATGATGGGGTCCTCGCCCACGTCCGCTTCCGTCTTCCCCTGCCGCTGCACGCTCACCGACGGCTGGAACCACGTCCCCAGCCCCAGGTCGTTCACCCGCTGGCGCATCCACCACACCACGTCACTGGTGCGCGTCTTGCCGGGGGTAATCACCTGGCTGGAGAAGCCCGTCTCGATGATGTTCCACGCCAGCTTCGTCAGGTCCTCGTAGAAGCGCTCCTCGTCCGCGCCGCGCCAGGCGATGAGGTCCACCGGCAGGCCCCCGGACGGCTTCAGCCGCGCCGTCCACTCGGGCCCGAGCGCCTCCGTCATCCCCTCGTACTCGCCATGCGTCAGCCCGTCCGCGAAGGCGAACGTGCGCGACACGTTGATGCCGATGACCTTCGGCTGCCGCTCCTCCAGCACCGCCTTCAGCACCTTCCACTGGTCCGGGCCCCACAGCTCGGCCTGCCGGGTGACGCCGCCTCCGTCCACCTGCATCTGCGCCCGCCGCGCCTCGTACACGCCGCCCTGCGTGCCTCCGCCCAGCGCGAGCCGCTCCACGCCCTTCTCCGGGCCCCGGTCGTGGAAGACGTAGATGGTGCGCCGCCGCGCCGCGAACGTGGTGGGCGCCACCAGCGCCGGAAACACAGGGTCCTCGTTGTACTCGCGCATCGGTATCACCCACATCTCGATGCCGTACTGGCGCATCAGCGCGGGCAGTGCCTTGTCCATGCGCTCGCGCAGCCAGCCCTGCTGCCGCGTGGCCTGCTCGCGCAACGTGCCGAAGGGGCGCTCGGGCGCGGAGGAGGCCTCCGGCGCACGGGAGGCCGGAGCGGTGGTGGCACAGGCGGACGTGAAGAGGAACAGGGGGACGAGGAGACGATTCCAGGTGTTCTTCATGGCCGCGCAGCATCGCACGGACGGGCCCGGCCGGCGCCCAGGATGCGGCCTCGAGGGAGACCCCCGCCGGGACGCCCGGTTCTCGGCCACCAGGGTGCCCCCCGGGGGAGCCCTCGCACCCGCCGGCCCCGGCCCTGCTTCGCGCCTCACCGCGTGGTGAAGACGAGGTCATCCTCTCCGTCGAACACGCCGCGGCCGTCCACCACGCACGGCGGCTCCGCCGCGCACGGGCCGCACTCCAGCGTCCCGCCGCACCCGTCCGGCACCACCCCGCACGCCGCCTCGCACGTCAGCGGCATGCACACGCCCGGCTCGTACCGCTCGCTCGTGGCCAGCGTGCCCTCCAGGTCGTTGGAGCCTCCCACCACCAGCAGCGCGCCGTCCTCCAGCCGCACCAGTCCCGCCCCCCGCCGCGCCGACCCCAGCGCCGGCTCCACGCTCCACGTGTTCGCCGCCGGATCGTAGCTCTCCACCGACGCCAGCGCTCCCGACATCACGTGGAAGCCGCCCACCACCAGCACCCGCCCCTCGTGCGTCACCAGCGCCCCGTGCGCCTCGCGCGGCGTGCCCGGCGCCACCGCTTCCTTCCACGCGGCACACACCGGCTCGTCCGGCGCGTCACACGCGGGGTCGTACAGCTCCGCCGTCTCCGACGCGCGCGACGTCGTGCCCCCCACCACCAGCACCCGCCCGTCCGCCAGCAACGTCACCGTGTGGCCCGAGCGGTGCGTGCCCACCACGCCTCCCACCTTGCCCGTCTTCCTCCACTGGCCACTCGCGGGATCGTACAGCTCCGCCTGCAGCCCGCTCACGAAGAGCACCTGGCCGTTGCCCAGCACCACGCCCGTCTGGGCCCCGGAGCGCGCCGCCACCGGCGCTCCCGTGCGCGTCCACCGGCCCGTCGCCGGCTCGAACAGCTCCGCCGAGCGCACCGGGTGCCGGTCCACGTCGAAGCCTCCCGCCACCAGCACGCGCCCGTCCGGCAGCAGCACCGCCGCGGGATCGTTGCGCGCCTCGCTCATGTCCTGCACCACCGTCCACTGGCCCGTCGCCGGGTCGTACACCTCCGCGCTCGCCAGCGCGCCAAAGGACGCCGAGGACGTGCCGCCCGCCACCAGCACGCGCCCGTCCGCCAGGCGCACCGCCGCGTGGTTGCGCCGCGCCGTGCGCATCGCCCCCGTGACGCGCCACTCGCCCGTCTCCGGCTCGAACACCTCGCTGCTCATCAACGTGCGGCTGCCATCGTGCCCACCGGCCGCCAGCACCCGCCCGTCCGTCAGCACCACCAGCGGCAACAGCTTGCGCGGCGTGCTCAGCTCCCGGTCCACCAGCCCCTGCGCCTGCGCGTCCAGCGGCGCCGCCGAGCTGCAGGAGAACACCATCGTGAAGAGCGCCAGCATGGCGCAGGACGTCGAAACCCTTTTCATGACCCTTCCCACTCCGTTCCGAAGAGGGACGGATCTACACGCCCGGTCTGACATCCCCCGGTTCGAATTCCCCCGTGATTCCCGGGGGTTATCGTCCGTTGTATGACAGACCTGTCAGGTGGTGCGCGGCGCGTGCCGCACTCCGTCATGGGCGCGTCATGGGCCCGTCAGGGGCCGGGGGAGGCCTGCCCTTCCACGTCCTCCGCGTTGACCGGCTCGGCGTCCATGCCCTCGTGGTGCCGCGGTGGGAGGGCCCCGCCATCGTCGTCCTCCAGCTTCAACAGGTGCGGGGTGCGCTCCAGGTACAGCTCGCCGTCGCGCGCGTAGCGCACGTCCGAGAACTCCACGAGGAACTCGTCGCGCGACAGCAGGCGCGGCTCCAGCTCGAAGTGCGTCTCCCCCACCGCGCGCACCCGGCCCACCTTGCGCCCCTCCATGTCTCGCACCACCATGCCCTCGCGTACGTCGTCCTGCACCACCATGGCATCCTCCTCGGCGAGCACCCGGGCCTTCCCGCCCCGAAGCGCATGCCTTCTGAGTGGGGAACACCCGGCGCCACGGCAACCGCTGACGGCTGGAAGGAAGGGCGGCCCTGGAGACGGGGGGCGGCTCCTCGTCCTGGCATCCGTGCGGAAGCCTGGGGCCGCGGGGCTGGCGGTGCGCGCGGTGCCTAACGTTCCTCCGAGAAGAGAGGAGGAGGCCGCCATGCTCCTGGAAATGACCGCCGTCGAGGCCCGTGAGCTCAAGGAAGTCCTCGACTCGACCCTGCGCAAGCTGCTCGATGAGATCGCCCACGCGGACCACCGCGCCTACCGCGAAATGTTGCAGGCCCGGTACAGCCGGCTCGAACAGCTCAATCACCGGCTCGGTGCGTCAACCGAGAGCGACCAGGTCTACGCCTGAGCGCCCGGCCGTGAGACGGGTCCCCTGGGCCTTCAATCGCCCCGTCCGAAACGTGCGCACGTCCGGGACGTCCGGCATGCTTGAGAGCCCGTGACGCCCCCGGCTGCTCCCATCCGCTTCCTGCTCTCCCCGTCCCTGGGGGAGGTGAAGGAGCACGTGCGCGCCGAGCTCTTCAGCCGGGCCCTCACCCAACGGCTGGGCCGCCCGGTGGTGGTGGAGCTCGCCCCCTCGTACGAAGCGCTGGAGCGGGAGCTGGCCGAGGGGCGGGTGGACCTGGCGTGGGCCACGTCCGAGCAGTGCACCGCCTTCGAGCCGCGGGCCCGCGCGGTGCTGCGCGCCGTGCGGGCGGGGCTCTGGTACTACCATGCGGCCCTGGTGTGCCGGGCGGACGCGCCGCTCACGTTGGAGACGTTGAAGGACACGCGCGCCGCGTGGGTGGCCCCGCGCTCCACCGGCGGGCACCTGATGGCGGTGCGCCACCTGACGGCGCGGGGGCTGTCCCCGGCGGACACCTTCTCCGAGCAGCGCTTCCACGGCACCTACCGCAAGGCCCTGCTGGCGGTGCTGGCGGGCGAGGCGGACGTGGCCGCCATCTACTCGAGCCACCCGGAAGAGAACACGGTGCGCGCCTACCTGGCCGAGCACGTGGGAGCCGACGAGCGCAAGCTCACCCCTTTCGACTTCACCGAGCCCACGCTCGCCGACGGGCTCATCTTCACCCACCGGATGGCGGAAGCGGACGTGGCCGCGCTGGTCTCCGTGCTCACCACGCTGGCGGGCGGCGGGGCGGGCCTGGAGCCGCTGCTGGGACTTTTCGACAGCGAGGGCTTCGTCCTCTCGTCCACGCCCCGGCCGGCGATCCCCCGGACGGCCCGGCGATCGGAATACCTGGCGGTGGACCTGGACGCGCAGGAGCGGTGCATGCGGCTGTGGACGCCCACGGGCACGGCCTTCGGGCGGGACGTGCGCCAGGCGGAGGGGCGGCCGCTGGAGGCGGTGTTGGGGCCGGAGGCGGGGGCGGCGCTGGTGGCGCTCGCGCGGGCGGCGCGGCACAGCGGCGTGGGGGGCCGGGTGGAGTACCGCATGGAGGTGGAGAACGAGACGCGCTGGTACGCGGCCGAGGCCACGGTGCGCGTGCCGGCCACGGAAGCGGGGAGCCCCACCACGGCGCTGCTGGTGCGGGACGTGACGGAGCTGCGCGCGCTGGAGGACGAGCTGTACCGGCTGGCGTCCTTTCCGCTGCTGCACCCGGAGCCGATGATGGAGCTGGGCCCGGGTGGCGAGCTGCACTACGCCAACCCGGCGGCGCACACGGCGTTTCCGGACCTGCTGGTGCGCGGGGCGAAACACCCGCTGGTGGAGGCGGCCCAGGCCTGGGCGCGGCGAGGCGCGGCGGTGGGCGAGTCCCCTCCCATCGTGCAACTGGGAAGCCGGCACTGGGAGCTGACGGTGTCGCCGCTGGTGGACCCGGAGGGCCTGCGCGTCTTCGCCAAGAACGTGACGGCGCGCAAGCAGATGGAGGCGCAGCTCTTCAAGGCGGACCGGATGGCGGCGCTGGGCTCTCTGGCGGCGGCGGTGGGCCACGAGATGAACAACCCGCTGGCGTACATGGTGGCCAACCTGGGCTTCGCGCGCGAGGAGCTGGCGCGGCTGAAGGCGGCGCTGAGCGCGGAGGGCCACGCGCTGTCCGGAGAGGTGGACGATCTGCTGGAGGCGCTGGCGGAGGCGACGGACGGCGCGGACCGGCTCAAGGACACCGTGCAGGACTTGAGGCTGCTGTCGCGCGCACCGCCGGAGCACCGGGAGCGGGTGGAGGTGGTGCCGGTGCTGGAGCACGCGCTGAGCCTGGTGCGGGGCGAGCTGCGCCACCGGGCGAAGTTGGAGAAGGACTTCCGGCCGGTGCCGCTGGTGGAGGGCGACGAGGCGCGGCTGGGGCAGGTGTTCGTGAAGCTGCTGCTCAACGCGGTGCAGGCGATGAGCGAGCTGGACGCGCCGCGCAACGTGCTGCGGGTGGCGACGTACACGGGGCCCGGGGGCGAGGTGGTGGTGGAGGTGCAGGACACGGGCATGGGCATGGCGCCGGAGGTGCTGGCGCGCCTCTTCGAGCCCTTCTTCACCACGCGGCCGGCGAGCCCCGGGCTGGGGCTGTCGGTGAGCCACGCCATCGTGACGAGCCTGGGGGGCACGCTGCGCGCGGAGAGCCGCGAGGGCGTGGGCACGACGCTCACCGTCGTCCTCCCGGCCGCCCTGCCCACTTCCCCCTCGCCCTCCGGGAGAGGGACGGGGTGAGGGTGCCGCAGGCCCCGGGTTGAACCCACGTCAATCGCGAGGAACTGATGGCTTGACGTGGAGGCGGCGGGAATCGAACCTGCCGCCTCCACTCCCAGAGCGGGCCTGGCGGAGTCTCGTGGGAGCCTGGCGGTAGCGTGTGCCCTGGCGAGGTGTGGCTGGGGCGCGGCCTGCCCCGGTACGTGGAGCGGGACTTCGCCCGGTACCTGGAGTGTGGAGTGTTGGCGCACGGCTTCGCGCGGGTGCGCTGTGAGAGTTGTAAGGACGAACTTCTCGTCGCCTTCTCGTGCAAGGGGCGAGGGGTGTGCCCGTCCTGCAATGCGAAGCGGGCGCATGTGACGGCGGCGCACCTGGTGGAGCGGGTGCTGCCGCACGTGCCTTATCGACATTGGACGCTGTCCTTTCCGCACCGGGTGCGGTGGGTACTACTCAAGGACGCGGGACTGCTCTCGGATGTCCTCACCCTCTTCCTGCGCGCGGTGTTCGCCCTGCTGCGCCGGAGGGCACGGCGGCAGGGCCCGCGGGGTGGGCAGCCAGGGGCCGTGTCTTTCATCCAGTTCTTCGGTTCGGCCTTGCAGGTGACTCCGCACTTCCACTCGCTGGTGCCGGATGGCGTCTTCGTGCCGAGGGAGGGCGGCGTGCACTTCGAGGGGTTGGCGCCACCCACACATGGCGAGGTGGAGCAGCTACTGAGGGTGGTGCGCCACCGGGTGCTGCGGTTGTTGGGAAGAAGAGGGACTCTGGCCCGAGGACGCGCTGCAGGCATATCAGGCGCACTCGCTGCAGCAGCGGCTGAGCTGGACGGAGGTGGACGTGCGGCCCCCTCCCCGAAAGCAACCCCGGTGCGCCGTCCTGGAGGGCTTCTCCCTGCATGCCAACACGCACCTTCACGCCAACGACAGGCAGGGGCTGGAGCGGCTGTGCCGCTACGGGCGCGCGGTGCGCTGGCGCTGGAGCGTTTGTCACGAGCGGAGGACGGCCGCATCGCCTACCGAATGAAGCGCCCGCTGCCGGACGGCACCACGCACCTGCTCTTCACCGGGCTGGAAGCGCGAGGGCCACCCCAGGCCGCATGGTGTTGAGGCTCGAGCAGCCACAGCCATCAGGCCCACACCCCCTGTCGCCCCCTCCAGGGAGGGCGGACCAGGCAGGCGTGTACCCCAAGGGGGCTCCACCCAGCACCGGCATGGCTCACAGCTCGTGGGCTCCCCTCAGCGGCCTTCCTCTGCCTCTCTGCTCCCCCCGCTGCCCTCGACATTGCCCCCATTCCTCTTATGCGCCTCGGAGGTGCAGCCGGGGGTGGTGGCTAAGGCGGACCGGGACTAGCTCACGCAGGTGTTGATGAACCTGGTGAAGAACGCCGAGGAGTCGATGGCCAAGGGAGGCGGGGCGCTGCACGTGCGCGTGCGAGGCAGCGAGCAGGAGGCGGTGGTGGAGGTGCAGGACAGCGGCCCGGGGATTCCGCCCGAGCACCGCGCGCGCATCTTCGAGCCCTACTTCACGACGAAGGACGGCGGCACGGGCCTGGGACTGGCGATTGCGGCGCGAATCCTCCAGGAGCACGGCGGCAAGCTGGACGTGGGTGGCGAGCCCGGCCAGGGCGCCTGCTTCACCCTGTCCCTGCCCCGCGAACAGAGCTAAAAGAGCCAGCCCAATCAGCCTCAAGTGTCCAAGACACCTCTCTCACATCAAAACACCTAGAACATCCGCCACAAGAAAAAGCGCCATGAAAATCACAACCCTAGACAAGACGGCCGCAGACCTGCTCAAACACTTCTATTTCATTCCACGCTTTCAGCGTCCTTATTCTTGGGAGCGCGAACCTGAGGCATCCCCTCATATAAGGCCGAAAGCTTCACGGAAAACGAGCTGTTCACAGACGAGTTGGGCGAAGCGATCAATGAGAGGCCGCAACTGGGCTTCGGGCATATTGGGCAGAGCCTGGTAGTACATGCAGCCCTGGCGGAAGAGGGAGTAGGTGCGCTTCTTGGAGGTGTTGGCTTTGAGGTGGCGCTCCATACCCAGGCTCTCGCCAGCAGCCCCCAGCAGCGTCAGCAGGGCACATGCGAAGGCACTCAGTAGCAGCAGCCTGTCACGCCTGTCCGTCTCCGCGATTCGGAAGGAGGACAGGCCCATGCCAAAGCGCAAATCCTTCACGTCCCTGAAACTCTCCTCGATGGTGAATCTCCCGCTGTAGAGAGTCACCACCTGGGCTCCGGAGCTCTCCCCCAGGCTGGTTGCCAGACACCAGGGCTCCTTCATGCCCTTCTTCTTCACGCATACCACCGCGGCGACTTCCACCTCATCGGCCGTGACGCGTGCGCCCTTGAGCTTGCGCAGGTGGCCTGAGGTGGGCACCCACTCCGCTGCCGTCCGGCGCTCTCCCTGCGCGCTGGTGACGATGATTCGCTGGCGGAAGCGCACCACGTACTCGAAGCGCAACTGCTCGAGCAGGGCATAGAGTTTCTGGTCCGCGAAGCCCCGGTCGGCCAGAATCGTCACCTTCACCTCGGGCGCAATCAACTCCCGCAGCCGCAGCAGGACGCTGTCTTCGGCGTCATTGCGCATTCCCTTGAGCGCGGACTTGTGGACCGTCAGCCACACCAGGGGCGTGGAGCGCCCGTGTCCTGTGCGCAGCGAGGCCACCAGCGTGGTGTGGTCGTCATCGTCGAAGTCCGTCCAGTCCAAGGCCACCACAGCCTCAGTTCGCTGTCCCATGACGTAGGGCACCCAGAGAGAAAGCAGGTGCCACACGTCCACTCCCGTGTTGGACAGCAACCTGTCCACCTGCTTCACCCCGTGCTTGCCCTTCTTCCCCCTCGCCACTGCCAGCGCCTGCCCTATGGCGTACACCGAGAGGCTCGCGGCGTGGATGACGCCCAGCGTCGCCAGGGAGAGCGACAGGACCCTCTTGGCGTGGAGGTCTTCTCCGAAGAGTCCGGCGAGGAATTCATGCACCTGCTGTTCGTTGATGGCTTGAGTACCCACTTCTCCGGTAACATCCATGACCCTACTGCTCAAACCATATGGCCAGATACACGCTTCCTCGCCTGCTTGCTAGATGAGGGGATGCCTCAGAGCGCGAACAGGTCGAGCAATTCTGGAATGACACCATTCTGGAAAACACGTCCGACTATTTCATCGGCTCGCTCGTACTATACAAGCAGGGAAACGCCTTTGGCCTCGTCGACGGGCAGCAACGGGTCACGACAATCATTCTCATGCTTTGTGCGCTAAGGAACGCCTTCGAACGAGAAAAACTGGACTCACAAGCCCAAGGCATCCAGGCGATCATCGAAAAGACCGACATCGATAACAAGAAGCAATTCGCGCTCCAGACAGAAACATCCTATCCCTACCTTCAAGACAAAATCCTTAAGCACGGGAAGGCTGAACTCAACGACGAACTCTCACCAGAAGAACAACTCATTCAAGAGACCTTCAAGTACATCGAACTTCTACATCGAACTTCGCATAAAGGATGCAGTTGAAAACTGGCCAACCAAAAAATCAGACAAGACTCCGAAGACCGCCTCAGTACTCAAAGGCATTCGCGACAAAATTCTCGGCCTCAAGCTAATCACAATCGACTTGGACAACGAAGATGACGCATACATTATCTTCGAAACATTGAACACCCGAGGCAAGGACCTTCAGGTATCCCACCTCGTCAAAAACCACTTCTCAAGACTGCTCAAGGCGAACAACAAGAGCATTGATATTGTTAAGCACTCTTGGGAGCAACTACACGAAACCTTCGAAACCTCACAAGTCGATCTCGATGTCGACTCATTTCTGCATCACTTCTGGTTATCCCGGGAGGACTATGTCACAGAGAAAAGACTCTTCACCCTGATGAAGAAGTCCATCACCAAAGACAACGCCAAGAGCAATCTGGACGACATGCTCTCCGACGCAAAACTGTATCGAACAATCGGTGAGCCAGGATACAGAAAATGGAGGAACGATGAAACCCATCTAAAATCGACACTTGAGGCACTATCGATTTTCCGAGTCAGGCAGCCATTCCCCCTCGTGCTGTCAATCCTGCGCGCCTATCAGAAAAGGCAAATCAGCAAAAAAAACGCTGAGGCGGTACTCTGGGCCATCGAGTGCTTCCACTTCACGTTTACTGCCATCGCATCCAAATCATCCTCGGGCGGACTCTCGATGATGTACGCATCGTTGGCCCAGAAAATATTCAAAGCATCAACAGAAAGCGAGTGGCAAAAGGTACTCAGAGAAGCCAGGGACAAACTAAAATCCCGGCTCCCGAAAAGAGACGACTTCATTGTCGAATTCAAAAAGCTGCGGTACTCAGACGAATTCACAAAGCAAAAGCGGCTAGTGAAATATGTATTGGCCAGAATCGACAGGCATCTATCAAAATCAGGCGTTGCAGTTGATTATGACAAAATGACCATCGAACATGTGGCTCCGCAGAATCCATCTTCACCAGGCGCCATACCCGAAGATCATGTCGGCATGCTGGGAAATCTCTTACTCTGCGATGAAAAGCTTCAGGACAAACTGAAAAACAAGCCCTTCCCCGACAAGAAGGCCGTGCTAACTGCCTCAGGTGTTGCAGCAAAGGAAATCATTGTATCAAAGAGCGTATGGGACGCCGCTGCGGTCGAGGAACGTACTCAGAAGCTAGCTGAGCTAGCATACGACCAGATTTGGAAGATTTGATCTTTCAAGCATCGCTTCAAAGGTCATCCATCCTCTTCTCCTGGCAAGGTGGAGGTACACCGTCAGGAGAAGGGCTGTGCGCGCCCAGCCATCTTTCACAGCCCATGCCTACTCGCCAACCGCCGGTCAGATTGAATTAACGAGGGCACAATCCCTCTTTTCGACAGAGAACACCAGACATCAACAGAAAATTACCGGCATGCCTGAAGAACCTGAGCTATTCGCCGCACAATTACTTTCACATCCCCCTAACATCAGTCTCTCAAAATCTCATAACCTCCCATCCAGCCAACTCCAAAGCCCGAGTGTTTATTTGATCGCGCTCGACGTTGGTCTTTATTTTTGCCACCCAATACGGGGAATTGTGGCCCTCACCCAGCTTGGCGATACGTTGGTCAAGGTTCCGCCCATGCCAGAAATCCCCGTCGACAAAGATTGCGACCCTCAATCGAGGGACCATTATGCGTATTCCGGCGAAGTGGAACACTCGTTCCGGGCGAAGTGGAACACCCGTTCCGGCCATGTGGAACAGTCGGAGCGTCAGCGACGCTGGCCGGGGTTCACTTCGCCCCCTTCTTGGACCGGGTCAAATTCCTTTCCGGGTCGCGCACCGAGTCGCCCGTGAGCTTGAGCCGATGGGCGTTGTGCACCAGCCGGTCGAGGATGGCGTCGGCGAGGGTGGCCTCGCCAATCACCGCGTGCCAGTCCTTGGGGTCGAGTTGAGACGTCACCACGGTGGCGCCGGAGCCATACCTGTCCTCCAACACCTCGAGCAGTTCCTTGCGCTCGCTGGTGCCCAGGGGCTCCAGGCCGAAGTCGTCCAGAATCAGCACCTGGGCCTTGGCGAGCCTGCGCAGCAGGTGCGGGTAGGTGCCGTCGGCGCGAGCCTGCGCCAGCTCGTCGAAGAGACGCGAGGCACGGCGGTACACCACGCCGTAGCCGTCGCGGCACGCCTTCTGTCCGAGCGCGCACGCCAGGAAGCTCTTGCCCACGCCGGTGGGGCCCGTCACCAGCACGTTCTGCGCCTGCGCCACCCAGCGCGAGGTGGACAGCTCCAGCACCTGGGCCTTCGTCAGCCCGCGCGCCAGGCTGTAGTCGATGTCCTCCAAACACGCCGTCTGGCGCAGCCGCGCGTTGCGCAGGCGCGAGGTGAGCTTCTTGTTCTCCCGGTGCACCCACTCGGCGTCCGCCAGCAGGCCCACCAGCTCCGTCGGGCCCAGCTGCGTGTCCGCTGGCCGCTCCATCCAGGTGCGCAGATAGTTGGCCATGCCGTACAGCTTCATCGCGTTGAGCTTCTCCAGCGTCTGCTCCGTCAGCATTCTCTCGTCTCTTCGTTGGGGGTTGTTGGGTGTTGCGCCGCCTGCGCGCGCCCGAAGGGCGCGCGCAGGCGTCCTGCGTGGTAGCGGGCCGCGAGGGCCAGCACCGCGGAGAGTTGTCCGCGCACCGTGGCCGGGCGCGGGAGGCTTCAGTGGTAGTAGCTGGCGCCGCGTACATTCTCGTGCTGTGGCAGCGGGCCCTTGTCCTCGTGCGCCGCCTGCGCGTCCTCGAGGTGGTGCTGGAGGATGGCGGCCACGGACTTGTAGCTGTAGGCGCGGTGGCGCACTGCCCGCGCGCACGCCTTCTCCACGCGCTGCTGCCCGTGGCGCTGCGCCAGGCGGATGACGCCCAGGGCCGAGCGGAAGCCCTGCTCGGGGTGGGGGCGGCGCTTCATCAGCTCCTCCACCAGCGTCGCCGTGCTGGGGCCCACCGTGGCGGCCCAGGAGAGAATCCGGCTCGGCGTCCACTCCGCATGCGCGCGGTGGCTCTTGGGCATGTGCTCGGCCTGGGTGGTGAAGCGTCCGCGCTCCTCACTGCGCACGTGGCTGGCCACGCGCCGGCCCGCCTGCAACACCTCCACGCACGAGGCCGTGTAACGCACCTCCACCTGCTGCCCCACCAGCCCGTAGGGCACGCTGTAACAGTGCCCCTCCACCTCCACGTGGTAATCCACGTTGACGCGCGCCTTCTTCCATTGCGCCAGCTCGTAGGGCTTGTCCGGCAGCGGCTTGAGGGCCGCCTTCTCCACCTCCTCGAAGAGTTGCCGGCGGCTCTTGCCCAGCTTGCGCATGGGCCGCGTGTTCAACTTCTCCAGCAGCACCGCCACCGCCTCGCGCACCTCGCAGAGCGACGTGAAGCGCCGGTTGCGCAGCGCCGCCAGAATCCACCTCTCGGCCAGCAGCACCCCGTTCTCCGCCTTCGCCTTGTCCCGCGGCTTGCGCGGCCGCGCAGGCACCACCGCGAAGCCGTAGTGCCTCGCCATGTCCGCGTAGCTGGGATTGATGTCCGGCTCGTACCGGTTGGTGCGCGTCACCGCTGCCTTCAGGTTGTCGGGCACCGCCATCTCCGACACGCCTCCGAAGTACGCGAACGCCCTCTGGTTGCACCCCACCCACGTGGCCACGTCCTCGCTGAAGACGGGCTCCACGTACGTGTAGTTGCTGGCCCCCAGTACCGCCACGTACAGCTTCGCCACACGCACCTCGCCGCTCACCGCGTCGTGGACTTGCAGCCCATCGCCGCTGAAGTCCATGAAGCACTTCTCCCCGGCACGGTGCTCCTGGCGCATGGTGACGCTCACGCTCTTGGCCCACCGCGCGTAGCGCTCGCAGAACTGGCTGTACTGGTAGCCCTCCGGGTGCGTCTCCCGGTACTCCTGCCACAGCAGCGACTTGGTGACGCCCTTCTTCCTGAGCTTCCGCGTGCACGTGCGCCCAGTCCGGCTCGGGCCGGCTCGCTACCACCTTCCCCTCGTCCGCGAACAGCAGCGCCGTGAGCGCCGCGTCGTCGTCCAGCTCCGGCGCCAGCGGCCAACTCGTCAGCTTCGCCGCCTGCGCCCGGTACAGGTAGCGGTTGACCGTGCCCACGCCGATTCCCAGGCTCCGGGCTATCTCCCGCACCGACAGCTTCAGCTCCAACCTCTGCCTCAACAACTCTCTCAGCTTGCGCATGGACAGCCTCTCTGCCGCCATCAAGACCTCCTTCTTCGGGGAGATCAGAGGCGGCGGCTCGTCCAGCACCGTCAACGCTCCACTGTGTCGCCCATCCCTCGGCCTACCTGCCGGGTGCGTTCCACTTGCCCGGAATCGGTGTTCCACATGGTCGGAATGGGCGTTCCACTTGCTCCGGAATCAGTGTTCCACTTGCCCCGGAATCGGTGTTCCACATGGTCCGGTGCACGCAACCATTATGTCCGGGCGGCCAGGAAGATTCCGATCATCGACGCGGTAGCGCAAACCCCGTCGCCACAGTGCTTTCCTCAACAGCAGCTCGCAGCACGTACCAGACTTTCTGCTCGCCCACGTGCTGCCGCACTCGCCCGTTCGGATGCCGGGCGTAATCCTTCATACCGCGGCGTCTTGGGCTTTCTTTTACAGTCACAGCTACGCAATGGACTGGAGGCGAGCCTTGGCTCCATACCCCTTACCGGTACCAGGATGAGCCTCATGCGACCCCTCCAGCGCGCGGAACACAGGAGGAACCGGCAGTACCGGTTCAGGTGCTGGAACGGGAGTACGCGCTGGGGGCAATAGCTTCAGCGGCACCTTCAGGGGTTTGAGCCCCAGAAGCTGAGTGCGGATCGCGCGGCCCAGCACCTCGGCGAGGAGCGACGGCACGGCATTTCCAAGCTGACGCTGGGCCGACGTGCGGCCACCTTGCACCAGCACGTCATCAGGGAAGGTCTGCAGGCGGGCAAGCTCCCGAATGCTGAGCCGACGACTTTCCCAATGGAACGGCCCCACCGCCGGGCCCGGCTGCGCTTGAAGGGTCCAGGATGGCCGGTTCTTGGCCAGCTTGAGGAGGAACGTCCAGTACCGGCGTCGCCATCCAAAAAGAGGCAGGCCCTCGCCCCGCTCGGTGTGAAACAAGTAGTTCTGCCCTTCAGGGATGGATGGCAGGAGCGCGCCCCACTTCCCCCGGACAGACAGGTCCTCATCAGAGCTGGGCCGCAGGTCACCAATGGCGTCCCAAGCTGTTCTGTACTGCGGCAGGCCAACATCCAACAGGTCCGGCTTCTCGGACGGATCGGTATGTGTGGGAGCTGGAAACGAGAAGGGCTGCCCATCGCGCGAGGCCACGAGCACGAAGCGCTCGCGAAGTTGCGGCACGCCGTACGCGGCCGCATTGAGCACCTGGAAATACGGTTTGTAGTTGCTCTTCGTCGCCCGGTTGATGCGCTTGATGCGCTCCAACAGCAGGAGCAGGCCCTCGTCCTTCCCCGAAAAGGCAAGGCCCGCCACGTTCTCCAGGAGGAACACCCTGGGCAGGGCCTCTTGGACCACATGCATGTACGCCGCGAGCGTATCTGCTCGTGGATCATCCAGGCGCAGCGAATCCCCACGGGCCCAATATCCGGACTTGGAGAATGGCTGGCAGGGAGGTCCGCCAATGAGCAGGTCGGGCTCACCACTCTTGAGCCTTGCTACCTCGAGCAGTTCCTCAGCAGGAACATCGTAGATGCTTCTCTCGATGACCGGCCACGACCTGCTCTTGCGCAGGGTCTCGCAGCAGTCGTGGTCGAACTCCAGAGCGACTGCTGTATCGAAGCCAGCCGCCTCGAACCCGTAGTCCATCCCGCCCGCGCCCGTGTAGAGGCTGATGACCTTCGCCTTGCCCATGATCCGATTCAGTAACACGCCGGGGTGACAGCGCCAGTATGACACGGCGATCAGACCCGGGACTGGCAGTCCAGCCCGCTGGCCCGAGCCCTGCATCCTCAAGCTCAACGCTTCTTTCTCTGGCCTGTAGCACCCTGTGGCACCTCCCCTGGTGGGCGGAGCACCAAGCACCCCAGCCTATGCAACCTCCCGGAGAACGGTCCGGATGTCCTCCTTCCAACCGTCTCCCACCCGGACGTTGTTGGCCAGCTTGCCCGGGCACCTAGCGTGCGGCGCCAACTGCCCCGGCAGCACGTACCGGAACTCCCACTTTTCGGTGACAGCGTGCAGACACGCCGCCACGACATCGAAATCATCGGGGCTGTAATAGCGCGAGCAGGGGTCTCCCTTGGAAGCACGCGTGCGTTGGAAGTCCAGGCGAGGCACGTTCCCGGCAGCGGTCTGGCGCAGCACGTTCTTGCACTCGACGTGAATCAAGCGGCTACCCTCGAAGCGCAGGCGCACATCAGGGCTTCCCTCTTCGTCAACACGCTCGCAGTCGGTAATACCCGGCACTTGTCGCAACTTGCCCACCAGGTGCTCCTCCGCGACCCAGCCACGCACTGCCATTTTGAGGCGACGAGCGCTGGCAATGAGGTCAAGCACCTGCGACTCGCCCAACTCGAACTCTCGAGCCAGGGCGTGCAGGCGTTGTGGCGATGGAGACAGGTCCGCAGTGCCAGTCACCGTCTGAATCAGGCGCGGAGAAGTGCGTTCAGCGAGTTTCTCGGCCAGGAGCTGTCGGTGCCCCTGCTCCTCTCCCATCGCCTCACGCTCGAAGCGGATGTACCGCAGAAAGTTTTTCGCCGTCCCACCCACGAGAACTTCCACGGGTTTGTCGTCATCAGCCCGGTGCTCGCGCTCCCATGAATGCCAGCCGGTTTCTTGGATGGCCTCAACGTGGTGACGCTTGAATTCGATGCTGATGAAGAACCGGGTCGGGCTGTGAAGCACCGGGTCGGCACCGACGAAGATGCCACGCTCGGGGTCGATGCCGCAGAACAGCGTGGTGTACAACAAATACGGGTCCTGCCAGAGATGGTGCAGCTTCTTTTCGTCGGGACCGTACTTCACCTGAAAGCGGTGCTCGTCCTCAGGGCGGTTCTTGGTCAGCTTCGAATTAGCGAGAAAGGCGTAGACGACAACACCCAGGCGTTCACCCGCCGAGGTTTCAAAGGTGATGCGAAAAGGAGCTTTATTTGAGGGCGACGCATGCAGAATGCGACAGCCCTCACCCTCCAGAGCATCGACAATGAATTTTAGCAGCGGCTCTTTGCCACGCTGACTGACTGAATAGGTGCGAAATTCCATCGCGCGGCAGTGTACGGCCTTTCAGGACGTATTGGGTCCATAGTTCTTCGAACGACGTGCCACACCGTCCATGCCGTATCCCGCACTCTCGTTCCCCCAAGCAGCAGGAGTGGGGGAGGCGAGCGTGGCGCTCGAGGCAGCGGCCAGGAAGGAGCCGCAGAAGGAGAGGACGCCGCGAGTGTACTGGGCGGAACTCCTGAGGAAGACGTTCGACTTCGACGTGTTCGCCCTGCGTGAGATGTGGAGGCAGGCGGCGAGTCTTGGCGTACCTGAAGGAAGGGGGCGGGGTAGGAGCGCTTTTGGAGCACCTGGGATTGCCCATGGCAGGTGCGCGCCTGGCCCCAGCGCGAGGGCCACCCCAGGCCGCATGATGTTGAGGCTCGAGCAGCCACAGCCATCAGGCCCACACCCCCTGTCGCCCCCTCCAGGGAGGGCAGACCAGGCAGGCGTGTACCCCAAGGGGGCTCCACCCAGCGTGCACCGGCCTGGCTCACGGCTCGTGGGCTCCCCTCAGCGGCCTTCCTCTGCCCTCGACAGTGCCCCCATTCCTCTTATGCGCCACCTGATGAACCTGGAGGCCGATCCCTCCGGCCGCATCTACGTGGTTCGCGAGGCCGCGCCGGGCGAGCCGCCGCTCGACGAGGGCGTGCAGGTGCTCTGCCTGTCACCCGAAGGTGAGGTGCGGGGCAGCGTGTGATGCTGCCGCCCAACCGGCTGGCCGACGAGACCTTCCGGGAGCTCTCGGTGATGGCGGACGGGACGATTCTCTACCAGGTGCGCACCGGGACAGGGGCCGAGCTGCGGCGCTATCGCTGCTCGTGAAGTGGGTCCAGCTTTCTGGGGTTCGATACGCCCTGATATCGGCAACTATCGCGCACTGGAGGTCTGAGCGTGGACGCCCTGGATGTCACCCGGGACGCATCAAGGTGAAGCGCTCGAGGTCCTCGGCCTGTCCCAGATGCTGGAGCGCTTTCTCTTCATGCCCGATGTGACGGAAACCCGCCTTCTCCAGCACGCGCCGGGAACCGGGGTTGCGTGAGAAGCAGTTGGCGTGAATGGACTCCAGGCCAAGCGTCTCGAAGCCGTAACGGACCAGCGCCTGGGCCGCCTCCGTGCCGAAACCCCGCCCCCAGTACGGACGACCCATCCAATAGGAGAGTTCGGCCGTACGGGAGTGCTCCTTCGCGGCCTCCACCAACCCGGCCGCGCCAATCATCTCGCCGGACCCGGTCAGGCAGATCGCGAAGACATGCGAGCGCTCATCCAGCGAGGAGATCCATGCCTCCGCCATGCCATCTTCGAAAGGGTATGGGATTCCCGCCGCGTTCGCCGCTACTTCGCGATCGCCAGCCAGTCGCTGGACGGACCGGGCATCTTCCAGGCGGATGGGGCGGAGAATCAAGCGGGCACTCTTCATTCAGGGTTGACCGGTCCAGCGGCGGAGTGTGCTGGCCTCCGCGACGAAGTCCGCGAGGCCAGCCTGCAACAGCTCGCTGATCTCCGGACGCGCCGTTTCAAGCGTGCCGCCGTTCAGAGGCGGCTCGGGCGCGTACTCGGCCATCAGCACCCCCGCCTCGGCCATCATCTGCCCCCGGAGCTCCATCACCAGCGAGATGCCGAAATCGATGCCGGCCGAGACACCTGCTCCCGTGATCACATTGCCGTCCCGGACGATCCGGCTCCTTTCCGGCGTCGCCCCGAACTGCGACAGGAGCGGAACGACGGACCAATGCGACGTGGCACGCCTGCCGCGCAAGGCGCCCGCCACCCCGAGGATCAGCGAGCCGGTGCACACGCTGGTCACATAGGTGGCCCGGGACGCGCGGTGGCGCATGAAGTCGATTGTCGCTCCGTCACGCGCCGCCGCCAGCGTTCCGCTCGTGCCGCCGGGGGTGAAGAGAACGGTCAGGTCCGCCGGGCAGTCGGCCATCGTGACGGTCGGCTGTACCGCCATGCCGAGATCGCTCGGAACCGGCCGAAGGTCGGGCTGGTTGGTGACCAGGTGCACCGTCGCGCCCCACATGCCCGCCAGGAAGTGATACGGGCCGACGAAGTCCAGGGCCGTGAAGCCGGGATAGAGCAACATGGCGATCTGCTCCTGGCCCTCCTGCTGCTTCTGGCCAGGGCCTCGCGAGGTCAGCTCGCGCGCGGCCGCCGGCGGAGCCCGGAACAGGGCCGGGGGCAGCGCGGCGGCGGCGGCGAGATGGGTCAACAGCGTTCGTCGATTGAGCATGGGGACAGCTCCTGGTTCAGCGCGACACCCGACGTCGCGGCATTGCCCTTGACTAATCCTTCCCCGCCGTGGCCTGAAGGACGTACTTCCGTCATTTTGGGACATGCTCGATGTCGCGCGTTACCATCCTCGTGTACGACGGGTTCCAGATCCTCGATGCCACCGGACCGGCTGCTGCGTTCGAGATCGCCGGTCACTTCGGTGCCCCGTATTCCGTCAGGCTTGCTGCCCTCCAGGGGGGGCGGGTCACCAGTTCGGGCGGGATTGTCGTGGAGACAGTGCCGCTCGCCGAGGCGCTGCAGTGCGAGCTCCTGCTCATCCCCGGGGCGGACAAGCCGCTGAAAGCGGCCCGGCAACCTGAGTTGCTCGCGGCGATCGTGGACGCGGCGCGGTCCGGCCGCCGCGTGGCCAGCGTGTGCTCGGGGGCGTTCATCCTGGGCGCCGCGGGCCTGCTGGAGGGGCGGCGCGCCGCGACCCACTGGGCGGCCGTCGCGGAGCTCAAGCGGCGTCACCCGGGGACGGCCGTCGATGCCGAAAGCATCTTCGTCGAGGATCGGGGGGTGTGGACCTCGGCGGGAGTGGCGGCTGGGATTGATCTCGCGCTGGCCCTCATCGGGCGGGATCATGGCGATGAGATCGCGCGCAAGGTGGCCCAGAAGATGGTTGTCTACCATCGGCGGCCAGGCACTCAATCCCAGCACTCCGCCCTGCTGGACATGGTGACGCCGGACAACAGGTTCGCGCCACTGTTGGCCTGGGCGCGCGGACGGCTGTCAGAACCCCTCTCCGTCGAAAGGCTGGCGGAGAAGGCGGCGCTCAGCGTGCGGCAATTCACGCGCGCGTTCACGGAGGCGACGGGCGTTTCTCCCGCCAAGGCCATCGAGCGCCTGCGTGTCGAGGCCGCGCGCGCGTCAATCGAGGCGGGCGCCGACTCGCTGGAGGAGGTGGCGAGGCGCACCGGGTTTGGAAACGGCGATCGGATGAGACGCGCGTTCGTCAGGATCACCGGGCAGCCGCCGATGGTTGCGCGGACCAGGAGGGCAGGGGGGTGACGTGCCGGAAGCGTCCGGCGGCGGGTTCGAGTCCCGCCGCCGCCGCGTGGAGGCGGCGGGAATCGAAGCCGCCACCTCCACGCCTCAATCCTTGTTGTCCGTGGGGGCCTTCACCGCGACCGGCCGGATGCTGAACGGCACGTCGACATAGGAATCGAGGGTGTTCAGTACGCAGGCCATGACCGTCGGCCGCTCTCCTCGAGCCAGGGCCAGCCGCATCTGCGCATGATGCCAGGCCCACTCCTACCGTGAGGGCGGCGCGTACTTCGCGAAGGGCGCCATGTGATCGGCCAGGGCCTTGCGGAACGCCGGCCGCGCTTCACAGCGCAGGCGGTAGGCCTCGAGCACCGGTACCTCCGCGACCAGCTCCGTGTGACGCAGGATGCGCAGCACCGTCGTCATGAGCAGGTCCCCCGCGGTGAAGCGCTCCTCGAGGTACTCCCGGCCTTCCAGCCAGCCCGCCAGGTCCGCGAGCCGGGCCTTCACCGCCTCGACCGCTCCGGGCCGGCGCAGCTTCGCCCACTCCTCCTGGGCGTTGAACAGGTCGATCTCGGCGAGATTCTGGATCGCCGGCTCCACCGAATTCAGCGCCGCGAACATCCACGTCTTCGTGCGCGCCCGGCCCGCGGGCTCCGCCGGCATCAGCGCCTCGGACCGCTCGGCGATGTGCAGCACGATGGCTCCGGACTCGAACAGCACCAGCCCATCTTCCTCATAGACGGGCACCTGCCCGAAAGGCTGAAGGCGGCGGCTGCGCTCGGACAGCTGCTCCTCGGGCCCGATCAGCCGCGCCTCATAGGCAAGGCCCGCCTCTTCGAGCGCCCAGCGCACGCGCAACTCGCGCACCAGCCCCTGGGCAAGTGGCGGTACCCAGCGGAATGCGCTCACCCGGATATTTCTCATCGTGCCGTCCTCTCGCATGAGCCTCCGCGGACAGGAGGCCCCGGGTGGATATCATGCTGGAAAGCGGAGGTGACCGATGACGGACCTGGCGGCCCTGGCCCGCCTCGATGGCATGGCGCTGGCGGAACTGTGTGCACGGGGAGAGGTCTCTCCGGAGGAGCTGTTCGACGCGTGCATGGCACGCATCGACGCGTTGAATCCGCTGTTGCGCGCGGTCGTCACGGTGGCTCGCGAGCCCTCCGGTCCGGCGAAGTCCGGGCCGTTCTCCGGCGTGCCCTTCCTGGTGAAGGACTCCACGCCGTGGCCCGGTCTGCGTTGGTCCATGGGCTCGCGGCTGTTCGCGGCCAACCTCGCCCAGCGGCAGACGCCGTACGGCAGGCGGCTCGAGGAGTCGGGCCTCGTGTGCGCCGGAAAGAGCGCGATGGCGGAGCTCGGTCTGCTCTTCAGCACCGAGACGTTGCTCGAGGGCGTGACGCACAACCCGTGGAACCTCGCCTGCTCGGCCACGGGTTCATCCGGCGGCAGCGCGGTGGCCGTGGCCGCGGGGCTCGTCCCGCTCGCGCACGCCAATGACGGCGGCGGCTCGCTCCGCGTCCCCGCGTCCGCGTGCGGTCTCTTCGGCTTCAAGCCGAGCCGGGGCCGCACCGTGCCCGCGAGCTTCGGCAGCTCGGACTTCGGCGACATGACGAGCGACCACTGCATCAGCCGCTCGGTGCGGGACAGCGCGCTGTTCCTCTCCATCACCGAGGATCGCTCGGGTGGTGCACCCGTCGGCTTCGTGCGCGAGCCGTTCACGCGCAAGCTGCGCATCGCGGCGTGGACGCGCACTTCCATGGGGATGGAGCCGGAGCCCGCTGTGCGCCGCGCCTACGATGAGGCCCTGGCACTGCTCACCGGGCTCGGCCACATCGTGGAGCCCATCGCGTCCCCCAGCTTCGACAGTCCCGCGCTCGGTGACGCGTTCTTGCTCGTCGCGGGAGCGGCCGTCGCGGGCATCGTCGATACGGTGGATCAAACGCGTGACCTGCCCGTGCAACGCGATGAGCTCGAGCCATACACCTGGGCCCTGGCGGATGCCTTCCTCGCACGCGGTGCCGACGCGCTGCCTCGCGCACGCGCCACCTTCGCGCAAGCCGTGCACGCCTACCAGGAGGCGACCCGAGGGTACGACGTGGTGCTCACGCCGGTGCTCGCCACCGAGCCGTGGCGCCTCGGGCACCTCTCACCGGTTCTCGGGCGCGAGGAGCTGGCCCGCCGCACGGCGCGGGCCATCGGTTACACGCCCCTCCACAACATCGCGGGGTGCCCGGCCATGTCCGTCCCCCTCCACTTCCCGGAGGACGGTCCACCCATCGGCACCCACTTCGCCGCGGCTCCCGGCGCGGACGCGCTGCTGCTCGGCCTCGCCTACCAGCTCGAAGAGGCGCGCCCGTGGAAGGACCGCTGGGCGCCCTACTCGATTCCCGCGCTCTTCTGAGGGCTACCAGCGGCCCTGGAGGCGCCTCATCTCCCGTCGAGGACGATCGTCCCCACGTCCGAGTCCACTTCTTCCCGGACGGTCACGGAGTGCCGCACGCTGCGCGGGCCGGACCCCGGGCCGTCGTCCGCGGCGGTCAACTCCAACTGGAGCGGGCCCGTACACCGGATGGGCACGGAGAAGTGGCCCTGTGGGTCATGCCACGGCTCGTCATTCACGACGAAGGCCGTGACGGGGGTGCCATCCTTCTCGACGAAACGCCCGTGGGCCGAGGCCGTGCGCACGAGGACGACCCGCAGCTCCCGATCCTCCGGCTTCACCGTGAGCGAGATGCGTCCGTCCTCCCGCTGCGCACAGGGGAGCACGTAATCCATCTTCCACACGAACAGCTCCAACTGCTCCCCCGCGACACTCTGGAAGGAGAAGCGGCCGTCGGGCCCCGTCTGCAGGCCAGGGCCCACCGACACGATGCGCCGCCCATGGTGGTAGCGCTCCCTGCGCAAGGCGGTCCGGAGCGCGACCATGGCCCCCTCGAGGGGCTGGCCCCGTGAATCCACCACCACGCCCGAGAGCACGTGCCCCGGCTCGAAGCGCAGTCGCACGTGCACAGCCTCCTTGCCCAGCGCCACCATCCGCGAGGCGGTATGCACCACATCCTCCTGCGCGAATTCAGCGACCACCCGGTAGCGCCTCCCGGGGGTGGTCTCGAACGAGAAGTGCCCCTTCGCGTCCGTCGTCGCGGATTGGAACGCAGACCACTTGCCCTTGGCGTCTTCGGACCAGAGGTTCACCTCGGCGTGCGGCACGGGCGCGCCCAGCTCATCCACCACCTCGCCCAACACGGAGGACAGGGGGCGGTGGGGCGGAAGCTCGGCCTCGGCCTCGGCCTCGGCGTCCTCCTCCTCTCCCTCCAGGGGCTCGAGGACGAAGTCCACGGTGTGCGTCCCCGCTTCGAAGGACGCCTCGTGGCTCGCGTCCGCGAAGTCACCCTGGTCGGCCGAGACCTCGACCCGCAGCGGTCCAGGCCTCGCGGGCCCCACGCGATACCGCCCCTCCTCGTCCGTCCACCCCGACGACACGCCGTTGAGCTCTTCCCCGTCCCGCTCCGACAACTCGACCATCGCCCCCTCGACGGGCCGCCCCGCCTCGTCCCGGATGACGCCCGTCACCTCGACGATGGGTTCCAGCTCCAGGGTGAGGTCCGTGCGTTCCGCCAGGAGCCGGGACGGCTCATCCCCCCCCTTGTCGAAGCCGACGCGGGTGGAGGCCCACAGCGTGCCATGCGTGGCGATGAGCTCGTAGTTCCGAAACGGGTCCAGCTCCCCCAGGGAGAACCGCCCCGCCGCATCCGAGAGGACCTCGAGCTCGCCGCCGTGCGCGGCTGACACGGCGCTCACGCGAGCCCCCGCCACCGGCGCCCCCGCGGCCAGCACCAACCCCGAGGCCCGGCGCGGGCGGAACAGGAGGAACTTCCGCTCCACCTCCCGGGCATAGCCCGTGAACTCCGCCTTCCGGGGCAACAGGCCCTGCTTGGAGACGAGCAGCACGTACTCGCCCCGGGGCAGCGGTCCCAGGCGGAAGTGGCCCGTGGCGTCGGTGACCGTCTCGAAGAAGCGGCTGTGGGCCGTGAAGATGGCGGTGACGAGCGCCCCCGCCACCGGGGCCTTGTCCTCATCACCGACGTGTCCCGACACCCGCACGCCCGCTCCGAGCAACAGCTCCACGCCCTCGTCTCCGGCCGCCACGTCCTGCCGCACCGCCGCGCCCTCGGGGCTCTCCACCCAGAGCCAGTAGCGGCCCGCTTTCAGTCCCTCCAGCGAGAAGGAGCCATCCTCCCCGGAGAGGGCCCGGGCCACCACGGGCACCTCGCCCGAGCGCTGCGTCACGAGCCCGGCCAGCTTGCCCACCCCGTCACAGGCGAGCGCGGACACCGCGGAGTCTTTCTCCTCACAGGGCAGCGCCGAGAGCGACTCCCCCGCCACCACCGCCGAGGCGAGCACCCGCGCGCCCGCCACCGGTCCGTCCGCGTCTCGCACGTGGCCGCGGATGCGCGAGGCCGGGTCCCCGGCGTCGGGCGCCGCGGACTGGAAGAAGGCCCGGAGCATCGTGCCCGCGCTCGCGCTGGACTCACGGGAGGCCCCCTGGCCACCAGCGGAAGACGCCTCCGGTGCACCCCGCGAGGCGAACCACAGCACCAGGGCCAACACCCCCAGTACGACGCCCCACTTCCACCCGTGTCGCTTCATGACGGTCCTCTCACGCGCCTCCCGGGGAGCGGTGCACCCGTGGGGGAAGCATAGCCCGCCGCCCGCCGAGGCCCGAGAGGGTTGCGGTAGACTCCCGCCCGCCTCATGTCCTCGCCCGCCGCTCCCCGCCCCGCTCCCCCTCCCTCGCCGGAGGACCTGCGAGTCCAGCTCGAGGGCTCGTGGGAGGTGCTCGAACAGGCCCATGCCCACAAGGCGGCCCTGCTGAAGGGGCTCGACTCCGTCCGGTGGAGACACCACCTCCAGCGAGACCCCGAGCTGCCGCGGCGGGTGCGGGAGCTGGAGACGCCGCTCGCACGGGCCCTCGAGCGTGTCGAGCACCGGCTGCGCCAGGAGTCCTGGCCCGAGAGTCATCCCCTGCACCGCCTCACCCGCCAGCTCCGCGCCCTGGACACCCGGCTGGAGAAGCGCGTGCGCCAGCGGCTGGCCTTCTGGGAGCCGGCCGGGGAGTGGAGCTTCGCGGAGGGCCTCACGCGCATGGAGGCCCGGGCGCGCGATTCGCACCTCCAGGTTCCCGGTGAGGCCGAGCCCGTGCTCATGACGGGGGGAGCCGACTACAGATCGGGCAGCCTGATCACGTTCCTCACGATCATGTGCTGGGGCAATCCCGCGGCCAAGATGGGCCTGGACCGCACCGGGATCTTCGTCTCGGGCGCCGTCATCCTCGTGGGCATCCCCCTGCTCGTGGGCGTCCTGCGGCGGCGAGCACGGTTCTGGCTCACGCCTCGGAGGCTGGTGTGGCGCACGAGCCGTGGCCGAGTGAATGAGCTGGCCCTGGACTCGCTCCGCTACGCCTCCACCTTCCCCCTCGTCGCCAAGAATGGCCTGGTCGTGCGTCAGGGGGACGACGGGCCGAGAGCGCTCCTGGTGGGGCTGGAGAACCTTCAGAACCTGAGGGTGGTGCTCGCGCTGCGCGAGCTGCCCCTGTTGCGCGAACGGGCCCTGAGCGCTCCCACGTATGCCCTGGCCATGTTCCCCGCGCTGCGCAGGGAGAAGGGCAGCCGGTTCAAGACAGCCTCCTCCGGAGTGCTCGTGATGCGCCCCGGCCAGCTCGTCTTCCTCGAGGACCAGCACCTCTGGAACATCGTGCGGGTGCTGTTCGGCCGGGTGCCCGACGACCTCTACGGGTTGACCCTGAACATGATGATGCAGCAGCTCCGGCTGCTCCCCCAAGCGGAGTTCGATCGGTGCCTGGAGCAGCTCACCCCCGCCACCGATTCGGGCTATCGCTGGTCCTCCTCCGAGGTGACCCACGGCCTCACCGCCGACGACAAATACCAGGTCGTCCTGCCGGATGGCGCGGTGCTCACCGGGACTCCCGATGCCACGCAGCAAGCGGCCATCAGCCGCGTCCTTCAACTGGGCAGGGCGCGGACTTGACCCTCACGTGACGCTCGCCACCGTGAACGAAGAGTACCGCTGAGCCGGGCTTCACGGGCCCCAGCGCAGCGCCTCCGCCGTGGCGGGGCCGACGCGGACCTCCTCCAGCGACGCGGGAAGACGTCCCCGGTCCTCACCCAGCGGCACCTCGCCCACCATGACCTCGGCGGCGGGCTGGGGGTAGAGGGGTTGGCGCCCGGGCTCCACCAGCCCCTCCGGCACGCGCGCATGGCCCCGCTCGTCATAGGCATCCACGGCGCCCAGACAGTGGAAGAGCTCGTGCGCCACCGCCGTCAGCTCCAGGGTGAGCGCGGTCTCCTCCAGCAACCCGCGCACCAGGCCCACCGAGCCGCCCGCCTCGGCCATGCCCTCCACGAAGCGCGCACCGTCCTCGGCCGGCGGCTCCAGCATCACGTAGATGCGGGCATCCAACGGTTGGGCGGACAACCCGGCCGCCTCATCCACGGCGGACAGGGCACGGGACAGCGTCCACGCATGGCGGGCCCGCGCCACCAGCGAGTCCTCGGGCGGCGACAAATCCAACCCGGCCGCGCGCTGGGGGCCGGCCAGGACGAAACGCACCGGGCGCCCCAGGTCCGAGCGGTAGCGGCCCGCCTCGCGCTCGAGCCAGTCCTCCAACCGCCCCACGCCCTCGCGCCAGGCCTCGCGCACCTCGGGCTTCACCTCACCGCGGGCGAGCAGCACCACCGCCACGTTCAACGGCCGCGCCCACGTCAGACGCCGCTCCCGGGTGCGCTGGCGCGAGGTGCCCCAGTGCACGATGAGCACCAGGACGGCGAGCAGCACGGAGACGCGCATCCACTTCGCACGGGTGCGGCGGGCCCGTTGGGCGCGGCACCGGGCACAGAGCGGCTGGCCCTCCGGCCCCCTGCACAGCACGCACACCAGCGCGCGGCAGTCCTCGCAGGGCACATCCGCGGCCAGGGAGGGATGGGTGCCGCACAAGGCACTGCCGAGCCCCACCACCGGCACCGGCTCGCTGGCCACGCCGTGCTGCTGGAGGGACGCCACCAGCCGCCGCACTTCGGACTCCTCCAGGTCCCTGGGCAGGACGCGAGACTCGGCGAGGAGCTGGCGAGCCGCCTCCAGGGGAAGCTGGAGCGCCCGCGCCAACACCAGCGCGGCCCCTCGGGAGCTGGAGGCCTCCACCCGGACTCGAAAGACATTCGCCACGAGCACCACTCTACCCCGCGCACCAGCCGGTGGCGTGAGCGCTCGGGATGAAGTCCTGTCAGGGGGGAGGTTCCGGTCGCGACGGGGAGCAACTGGTCCGATTGTTGGACCAGTTGCGGCGCATCAGGGAGCGGACGGCCCTTCCCACCAGTGCGAGCAGTGCGGCGAATGCCATCCCCGATTCACCGCTGCCCTTCGTGATCATGCAGCCGCCCCCGTCCACCTCGGGCTCAGGCTCGGGCTCGTCACAGGGCAGCCACAACCGGCACGCCCCGCCCGCCTTCACGCACAGCCGCTCCCCCTCGGGCCCGGTGCAGTCCGCGCCGAAGCGGCCCGCCTCGAGGCCCGCCACCGCGCAGCTCTTCTCCCCACCGGGCCGGGTGACGCAGGCCATCCCGAGCGGGCAATCGGCGTGGCCCTCGCAGCGCACGGTGCACGCATCCACCGAGGCGTCGAACGGCGGCCGCGTGGGCGGTGCCCGTGCCACGTCATCGAGGCTCGCCTGGAGGAAGGCTGCATGCACGTCGACGCGCATGTTGATGCCCCTCGTGCAGGAGGGATCGCCATACGAGGTGACGCCCACCAGGTGCTCGGTACCGTCGGCCTCCAGGAACAGGGGCCCCCCGCTGTCGCCGCCGCAGGACATCCCAGGCGAGGCCTCGATGGAGAAGGTCCCCGGCGCGACCCCCGTCACCCGGGCCGTGCCGCTGCGCCGGGA
This sequence comes from Archangium gephyra, assembly GCF_049060025.1. Lineage (GTDB taxonomy): Bacteria > Myxococcota > Myxococcia > Myxococcales > Myxococcaceae > Archangium > Archangium gephyra_A. The sequence continues at coordinate 7,413,235 of NZ_JBMEQQ010000002.1, read as the reverse complement.
GCCCGTCCTTCCCTCGTCATCGAGGCCGAAGCCCACCACCCGCGTGGTCCGCCCCACCACGTCCGCCGGCAGCGCCAGCCCGGACAGCGGCACCGGCGCGACGGGCGCGTCCCCGGCGAGGATCAGCACACCGAGGTCGTTCTCCACGGCGTTGAAGGCGGGGTGCAGCCGGCCCTCGAGGACGCGGACACGCTCGGCGGGGAGGGCCCGCGCGGGCTCGGGAGCGAACACCACCGAGAGCACCTGCGAGACGTCGGGGCTCTCCACGCAATGCGCCGCGGTCAGGACGACCCGGGGGGCGATCAGCGTGCCCGTGCACATGACGGGAGAGGACTCGTCCGGCTCGCCACAGAGCGGCGACACCGGGACGAGCGCCCCCACGGCCGGAGAGCCGGTTTCGAGCACACCGCCCCGCACCGCCTGCCGCTCCGCCGCGGGCACGGACGTGGGAGCGGGAGGCACGCCGCACGCGCCCGCTCCCAGGAGGAGCATCACGGCGGCGGGCTCCCACGCCTTCCGGCGCTCAGTCGCGCGAGAAGTCACCCTGTGCCTCGACCGACGGCTTGCCGTCGAGGTCCCAGTACTTCCACGCACCGGCCATCTGGCCATTGGCGTAGGTGCCCTGAGCGGCCAGCACTCCGTTCGGGTGCCATTCCGAGTAGGGGCCCTGGGACTGTTGGGCGAACAGCGTCCCCTTGGCCCACTTCTTCCCGTCGGAGCGCCATGCGGTCCACTTCACTTCCTGCGAGCCGGCGGAGTGGACCTCCTCGCGGTTCTTCTGCCCCTCTTCGTAATAGAGGGTCCACACGCCCTGCTTGAGGCCGCCGCGGTACTCGCCCTCGAGCTGCTTCACGCCGGTGTCGAAGTAGCTCACCCAGCGGCCCTCCATCTTGCCGTCGGCGTAGGGCCCCTCGGTCTTCACCTTGCCGTTGGGGTGCCACTCCACCCAACGGCCGTGCTTCTTGCCGTCGGGCTTCGCGCACCACTGCAACGTCCCCTCCGGCGGCGCACGGCCATGAAGCCGCGCACCATCCGGACAGGGATTGGAGGCCTTGCTACACCCGAGGGCCGTGCCGGCGGCGAAGGCCAGCACGACGAGGGTCTTGCGAGAGGAAGCTAGTAGCAGGTGCCCACTCCGCTGCAGCTGCAGTTGTTGCCCGCGAACGAGTAGTCATCGGAAGCGGACGCGAAGCTCCCGAGGCCGTAATCGTGCTTGGCGCAGTCCTGGGTGTACGCCGTGGTGCCCACGCACTTGGGGGTGCTGGTGACGCCGCAGCCCTGGCCACAGCGGCCCTTGCAGCCCTGGCCCGAGCCACCGGTGCAGCCGCAGCCCCGGCCGGCCTGACGGGTGTAGCCGCCGATGTTCTGGCTGCCGCAGGTGCAGGAGATGTGCGTCCAACCGCGCGCCGAGACGTACTCGTAGGACGAGAGCAGCTCACCCACCGGGACGATCTGCATGAAGCTCGTCTGGCGCATCGCCGCGTCCTCGGAGCGCGTGCGCTGGCCCTCCTCGGGAATGGCCTCCGAGATGCCCTCCAGCAGGGGGGTGATGAGCTGGGCCTGCGCCGCGTCGAGCGCGTTGCCCTCGGGCATGAACTTGCCGACGCCCTGGGTGTAGTCGATGTGGAAGCCGATGACCGGATCTCCGAAGTCGTAGGTCACCTCGACGACGTTGGCGGAGGTCTCGACCACGAGCATGCGAACGGACGCGCCGCCCGAGCGGTACGTGGCCTCGAGCGTGGTCGCGTCGCGCTGGAGCAGCGCGAAGCCTTCCGCCTCGTCCACCACCTGCGCCGGCCCGTTCGAACAGCCGATCGCCATCACCATCGTCATGACAGCCAGGAAGAGCTTCTTCATCTCAATCTCGATTCCGCGCGTGGGCGCCCAGGGAGCGGATGGGAGGGTAGAGGGGGTTGCTCACGCATGTCCATGAAAAGTGCGGAATACGCACCAAACCGGTATGAGGCCCAGGCGTGAAGCACTGCGTCAGAGCTGGAGTGAGCAAGAGGAGCCCTGGGCACGGAGCCGTGGGCACTCGGGCGGCCGTGGTACAAGGCCGCGCTCGCACGTATGGAACGGATCTCGATTCTTCAACGACTGATGGCCGCGAGCCTCTGCCTCCTGCTCGTCTCCTGTGGTGCGGCCCGATACCCGGCTCCGCACGGCCCCGCGGACGCAAAGGACCTCTCCCGCTACGTGCTCGTCATCGAAGAGGCGCACGGGGGGCAGGTGACGCACTCGTGGAAGCCCATCAGCGGCTTCGACCTGTCGAGATACTCCCCCTACCGAGCGGGAAACGGCCTCACGGGAGGGCACATCGTCCAGGCCGCCTGGACGCGCGACTGTGACGAGGAGTTCGAACAGTGCCAGCAGATGTGCTTGGGCTCACTCAAGGGCAAGAACTGGAAGCACGCGACCGATTACTCAAAACAACAAATGTGCCGCACCAGATGCTATCCCGCCTACCGGGACTGCTGCGATCTTCGAGACCGGGTCGCAGCCGAAGCCGTCGAATTCACGGCGATTGGCGGGCTGTGGATTGGTTGAAGCAACATCGTGAGAGACTCCTGCTGGGAGCCGTCGTCGTCATCGCCGGAGTGACGTTCGTCGTCGTTGCCACGGGCAGCGGGGGCCTGCTCCTCGCACCGGCCCTGCTCTTCGTGTTGAACGATGTTCCCTCCACTTCCCATCTCGCGGTCTCACAACCATGAAGGTTCGAACCATTCTCCAGCACCCTCAAGAGGTGATTGGGAAGCGATGGAGGGAGGATCAGCCGCCCGAGCAGGCTCGCATTCTCAGCCTCGCGCGAGATGCCCTCATCTTCGTTCTAGCCACCGGCCAGCACTACCCCTTCGAGGACTTCCGCAAGGGCCTTCACTCCGGCCCTCTCGTACAGCCTCGAGATGAATTCCCGGAAGCTCGAGGAGCGCCTGAGCAAGACGGAGGAGTTCTTCACGAAACTCCTCGACGACCCCGATGCCGTTGGAGAGGAAGAGCTGATCCAGTTCATCCTCGATACGCTTCGGTTCATCTCGGTGACTGGCCAGTATGCGGCCTTCAGCAAGTACCTGGAGCATCTCGAGGCTTGCGCACCACCGTATGTCGTGGCCGCCTTCAACACGAAGCAGGAGGCACAAGCATGGCTCGACAAACACCCCGCTCCACCATGTTTCGCCGACATCTTGATCGGTAATGACTATCACGCCGTGATGTATCATCGCGAAACGAACTTCCGTCGGCTCCCGATAGCCAGAAGCATCAACTGCTACCTCGTCGACCTCGAGAAAGAGGTGCCCCCCGTGGCCACGGCCTCCTTCGCCACTCACGAGGAGGCGGAGGCCTGGCTGCGGGCACAACCCAACCCCGCGAGACGAGCGTGGGTGAAGATTGGCTCCGAGCTCTACCTGGCGGCGTACCACCCCGACTTCAACCACCGCGCCCTCTACCCGCTCTCCATGGCCGACGGGTATCGGGATGACACGTAGGCGCGCAAAGGTCGGCGTTCCGCTCAGCCCCTCCCCGCTCCCCTTCGGGCTCCACACAGCACCAGCGCGAGCACGGCGAGCCCGAGCCCCCACACTCCGCTTCCCGAAGCCACGCCACACCCGAAGCCCACCTGCAGCACGAGGCTGCCCACGGTGAAGCCGAGCGGCGCCGACGGGGCGCTCCTGTAGCCATACTGCTCGGCCCAGGCGGACGCCTCGTGGGGCCCCTCCGCGAGCTCCGTGGAAGGCACGACGAAGAAGACGCCCGCGTCGTCCGCCACCACGGGCTCACCGAGCGGCGCGCCATCGAGCAACACCTGCACGGTCGCCCCAGGCGCCGTCCTGCCCTCGAGACGCGGCTTCGCCGCGACGCCCCCCTCCCCCGCGCCGGGAGACACCCAGCGGGGCACCGCGGGCGCGGCGAAGGCCTGGTCGAGCACGTCCGCACGGCCCGCGTAGAGCGGGTCCGCCGCGGCAACGGGCTCCGCGCCCCGGGCGCCCATCGGCGTGTAACCCGAGAGTCCCGCGCGCACGGTGGCGGTACAGTCCGCGGGCACACCTCCCTCGGCCTGGATGAACAGCAGCCCGCCTCCGCCGCCCCCGCCCGGAGAGGCATTGCTGTCCGCGCCCACCCCGCCGTTGGCCGAGAGCACGGTGCAGCCGAGCTGCTCCGCGACACGCACGTGCACCGTGCCACCCGCGCCTCCACCCCCGCCGCCTCCGTGCAGAGCACTGGCCGAGGGCGCGGCCAGCCCATTGGCGGTGATGAAGCCACGCGGCTTCGGGCCCTGTACCTCCCGGGCGCGCATGAAGACGATGCCGCCACCCACGCCTCCCGCGGAGCCCTCGATGCCCGCGCCACCGCCGCCACCGAGCAGCAACCGCTCCACGGTCCGCGCATAGCGCAGCGCCGAGCCGCCCCGGCCTCCCACGTCGCGCTCCGAGGTCTCCTGCGAGGAACGGCCGCCCTGGCCGCCCTGGCCGACATGGCCTCCGCCTCCACCGCCCGCGTCATGGCAGTTGCCGCCCCCGCCCGCGTTGGCGAGCCGGCCATACCCGCTCCGGGGGATTCCTTCGCCCAGGCCCGCGAGCCCCTCGCCCTTGCGCGCGCCCCCTCCGCTCGACGCCGTCCCATCCTGCGCCGCACAGTCGTAGAGCGCCCCGGCCACGTCCGTCTCGGCCGAGCCGCCCCGGAAGCCCAGCCCGTCCACGTCCAGCGCTCCCTGGTTGAAGACGGTGCCGGTGCTCAGGAACGCCAGCACGCCGCCGCTGCGCCCGTCCCAGGGCCGCGCCCGCAGCGAGCCCAAGTTCGAGATGCGCACGTCCGTGTACTCGGGCACGCGCACCACCTGGGAGACCGCGGCGAAGCGCCGCACCAGCGGCGCGCTCAGGCGCAGCACCCCGGCCGCCACCTCCGACAGGCGCGCCAGCTCCCACCGGCCCGCGCCCGAGCCCCGCGCATCGAGCTCGTCCACCGCCGCGCGGAGCGCATCGAACGACAGCTCCTCCCTCATCTGCAGCACCAGCACCAGCTCGCCCGCCTTGAAGGCCGTGGCGTCCTCCACGCGCAGCTCGGTGGCTCCCGCGGAGGCCTCGGCGGTGAGCGCCGTGGCGTCATTGATGACGAACCCCGCGCTCCCCACCCGCAGGCTGCCATGCTGGCCATTGCCCAGGCCGAAGACGTCCGGCTCGGCGCGAACCGCCGCTGGCAGCAGCCCGAACACCAGGGCCAGCAGCCCAAGCGGGAACCCCGGCACCAGGCCCGGGATGAAGCGACGCGAGACAGAGGGCGACACGGTACACCTCCGGTGTCCTCCTCTCGTCATACGAGAAAACAAGGGAGAGCGGCAACTCCCGAAGGCCGTGTGCCCTCCATCCAAGCGAGCCACCGCCCGCTTCAGAAGCGGCCCTGCGCGAGCGAGAACACGGACACCACGCGGCCGGGCCGGGACACGTCCGGGGCGATCACCGGAAGCGGAGCGCCCAGGGAGACGCGCGAGCCATCGACGTTGAGCAGCGCGCCCGCGGGAGCCCTGGCCGCGAAGGAGGAGGAGCGCTCCTTGGTGAGGTTGATGACGGCGGTCTGCACCAGGGCCACGAGGAACCAACTGGCCACGTGGGTGGGCCAGAGGACGAGCTCGAGGCCGCCGTAGCGCGAGGGCTGGCTGTACTGGAAGGACCAGAAGGCGGCGTAGGTGGCGATGCCGGAGAGCCACGTCCAGATGAAGCTGTGGGAGTAGCCGAGGTCGGTGCTGGCGATGAGCCAGATGGGCAGGGTGCTCAGCAGCGGGAGGATGGCGCCGTTGAGGACGATCATCGCGTGCGTGCCCGCGCCGAGGACGAAATCGGTGCCCTCGCCGCCGGTGAAGGCGGAGGAGAGGACGGTGGCCCCGAAGAGGGTGAGCACCTCCATGGCCCACAGGCCGGTGCCCACGACGAGCTGCGAGCCGAAGCCGGTGAAGAGCTCGCCGAAGGCACGCAGGAAGGAGAAGCGCGAGGAGCGCGCGGGCCTGCCGGGCGCGTGCTCGTGCGAGAGGAGCCCATAGCTCGGGGGCGCGGCGAGCGACGGGGAGAGCAGGCTCAACGCACGAGGCGGCTCCACGTCGAGCCGGGGTGCGTCCGCCGGGGAAATCTGGAGAACGGAGAGGACGAGCAGGGTCGCGAGCATGGGCTCGAGTCTAAAGCCACAAACCCGACACCGCCCATCGGGCGGATGGCATCCCGGAGGAGCGGGGTCTACGTTTACCGCCACCCTACTTCCGCGGAGCACCACCTACGGGTCGGGTGGACGGCCTTCGAGCCGGTGCGGTCGCTGGGCCGAACGGCGGCGAGACCCGGACAGAAGCCGCCCTCATGATTGGGGGCATCCCATGCGCATCCTGCAGGTCATCCACGGCTATCCCATGCGGTTCAACGCCGGCTCGGAGGTGTACACGCAGGCCCTCTCCCAGGGCCTCGCCGAGCGGCACGAGGTCCACGTCTTCACGCGCTACGAGGACCCCTTCGCACCGGACTACACGGTGCTCCACGAGCGCGACCCGGACGACCCGCGCGTCGAGCTGCACCTCGTCAACATGCCCAACAGCCGTGACCGCTACCGGCATGAGGGCGTCGACCAGCGCTTCGCCGGGCTGCTCGACACGCTCCGGCCCCACGTCGTCCACGTGGGACACCTCAACCACCTGTCGACTTCACTCCTCGAACAGGCGGCATCACGTCGCATCCCCATCGTCTTCACCCTGCACGACTACTGGCTGATGTGTCCCCGCGGCCAGTTCATGCAGATGCACCCGGAGGACCCGGGCAACCTCTGGGCCGCGTGCGAGGGCCAGGAGAACCGCAAGTGCGCCGAGCGCTGCTACGCCCGCTACTTCTCGGGCGCTCCCGAGGAGCGCGAGCGGGACGTGACCCAATGGTCGGACTGGGTGCACCGGAGGATGGAGCACGTGCGGCGCATGGCCGGACTGGTGGACGTGTTCCTCGCGCCCTCGCGCTACCTGCTGGAGCGGTTCCGGGATGACTTCGGCCTGCCCGCCTCCAAGCTGCGCTACCTGGACTACGGCTTCGACCTCGGGCGGCTCGCCGGCCGGGAGCGGCAACCGGAGCAGGACTTCGTCTTCGGGTACATCGGCACGCACATCCCGGCCAAGGGCATCCACCACCTCCTCGAGGCCTTCGGCCGGGTGAGAGGGCCGGCACGGCTGCGCATCTACGGCCGGCCCCGGGGAGCGAACACGGACGCACTCAAGGCCCTGGCCCGCGCGCTGCCGGGTGATGCGGCCCGGCGCGTCGAGTGGCTGCCCGAGTACCGCAACCCGGACATCGTCCGGGACGTGTTCAACCACGTGGACGCCATCGTGGTGCCCTCCATCTGGGCGGAGAACTCGCCGCTCGTCATCCACGAGGCCCTGCAGGCGCGCGTCCCCGTCATCACCGCGGACGCGGGCGGGATGCGCGAGTACGTCCAGGACGGGGTGAATGGACTGCTCTTCGAGCACCGCAATCCCGTGGCGCTCACGCACGCCCTGCAGAAGCTGGTGGACGAGCCCGCGCTGGCCGCACGGCTCGGCGCACGCGGCTACGTCCAGTCGGATCGTGGCGATGTGATGGACATGAAGGACCATGTCCACGACGTGGAGGCGCTCTACGCCCAGGTCATCCGGGACCAACGCGCCGCGCGGACGCCCTCGAAGCCGGGCCCCTGGCGCATCACGTTCGACACCAACCCGGATGACTGCAACCTGAAGTGCATCATGTGCGAGGAGCACTCGCCGCACAGCGACAAGCAGAGCGCGCGCAAGGCCGCCGGGAAGCCGAAACGCCGCATGCCCATCGAGCTGCTGCGCCAGGTGATGGAGGACTCGCGGGACACGCCCCTGCGGGAGATCATCCCCTCCACGATGGGCGAGCCGCTCATCTACGACCACTTCGACGACATCATCGACCTGTGCATGTCGCATGGGCTGCTGATGAACCTGACCACGAACGGCACCTTCCCCCGGAGGGGAGCGCGCGAGTGGGCCCGGCGGCTGGTACCCATCCTGTCGGACGTGAAGATCTCCTGGAACGGGGCGACGAAGCAGACGCAGGAAGCCATCATGCTCGGCACGCGCTGGGAGCGGGTGCTGGAGAACCTGCGCACCTTCATCGCCGAGCGGGACGCGCATGCCCGGGCTGGCGGGCATCGATGCCGGGTGACGCTGCAGCTCACCTTCCTGGAGACCAACGTGGGCGAGCTGGCGGACATCGTGCGGCTCGCCGCGAGCCTCGGGGTGGACCGGGTGAAGGGGCACCACCTGTGGGCGCACTTCGCGCAGATCAAACCGCTGTCGATGCGGCGCGACCCGGAGGCCATCGCTCGTTGGAACGCGGCGGTGCGCGAGGCGCGCCGGGCGGTGGAGGAGCACCCGCTGCCGGAGGGCCGCCGGGTGTTGCTGGAGAACATCCACGAGCTGGACGCGGGCGCGGTGGAGGACCTGGCGCCGGGAGCGAGGTGCCCGTTCCTGGGCAAGGAGGCTTGGGTGAGCGCCGAGGGCCGCTTCGACCCGTGCTGCGCGCCGGACGAGCAGCGGCGCACCCTGGGTGAGCTCGGCAACCTGCACCAGGTGGGCATCCAGGAGGTGTGGAACGGCGAGGCCTACCAGCGGCTGCGCGAGACGTACCAGGAGCACCCGCTGTGCCGGAGCTGCAACATGCGCCAGCCGGTGGAGGCTGGACGATGAGCCCGTGGGAGAGGACACGCGTGGCGGCGGACCGGACCCATCACACGCTCGAAGGAGCACCGCTCTACCCGGTCCGGTTCCTCGAGGTGCTGTCCTTTCATGCCCCGGGGCTGGCCGCGGCGAAGGACGGCACGGGCGCCTTCCACATCGACGTCCTGGGCCGGGCCGCGTACGCACGGCGCTTCACGCGGACCTTCGGGTTCTACGAGGAGCTGGCCACGGTGGTGGATGGGAGCGGCGCCTTCCACATCCGCCCCGACGGCTCGGAGCTGTCACCCGAGCGGTATGCGTGGTGCGGGAACTTCCAGGACGGCCGCTGCACGGTGAGAGAGAGGGACGGCCACTACTTCCATGTCGGCCGGGAGGGCCACCCGGCGTACCCGGAACGGTACGCGTATGCCGGAGACTTCCGGGACGGCCTCGCGGTGGTGCAGGACGCCTCGGGGCTGCACCTGCACATCCACAAGGACGGCCAGCCGCTGAACGGACGGCGCTTCCTGGACCTGGACGTATTCCACAAGGGCCATGCCCGAGCCCGGGACGAGCGCGGCTGGCACCACGTGGACAGCACGGGCGAGCCTCTCTACGCGCGGCGCTTCGTCACGGTGGAGCCCTTCTACAATGGACAGGCGAGGGTGGAGAGCGAGGACGGCTCGCTGCTCGTCATTGATGAGTCGGGAGAGACCGTGCGTGAGCTGCGGCCACCCAGGCGCAGCGAGCTACAGGCACTGTCGGGAGACATGGTGGGCTTCTGGAGGACACAGGCCCTGTGTGCCGCCGCGGAGCTGCGCATCATCGAGGCCCTGCCCGCCACCACGGCCCGGGTCGCGGAGCTGCGGGCCCTGGCACCAGACCGATGCGAGCGGCTGCTGCGCGCACTCGGCGAGCTGGGGCTCGTGACACACGAAGGAGACATCTGGCGTGCAACACCCAGGGGCGCCCTCCTCCACCGCGAGCACCCGTTGCAGATGGCCGATGCGGCGCTCCACTGGGGGCGGGACTGTTACCCCTTGTGGGAGGCGCTCCCCGAGGCCTTGCGCGCCCACGGCACGTGGGAACCTCCGCGTTTCTTCGAGGCGCTCTCGAAAGATTCGCAGCATGTGGCGAGCTATCACCGCGCCATGGCGAGCTATGCCCGCCACGATTACGCCCGCATCGCCAAGGCGCTGCACGACGTGACGCACGGGACGGTGTTGGACGCGGGCGGAGGCTCGGGCGTGCTCCTGGGAAACCTCCTCCGGGAACGGCCTGGACTCCATGGCCTGCTGCTGGAAAGGCCCGAGGTGGCCCGAAGCCTGGAGGTCCCCGCGGAGCTGGCCGGCAGGATGAAGGTCATCGCGGGAGACTTCTTCGAGCCTTGGGGCACCCAGGCCGACACCATCATCCTGGCTCGCATCCTCCACGACTGGAGCGATGCGGAGGCTGTGCGCATCCTCCAACGCGCGCGGGAGTCATTGGATCCAGATGGACGGCTGCATGTCATCGAGCTGGTGCGTGACCAAGAGGATCTGGGTGGCTCCCTCCTGGATTTGCACATGCTCGTCACGACCGGGGGCACGGAACGCACCGAGGCGGACTTCCGACCCCTGATCGAGAAGGCAGGCTTGAGACTCGTCGAACGGCGCTCCCTCTCCGCCGTGAGCCAGATACTCGTGGCGGGGATTCCATGAACACAATGAGCCTCCCGACGCCCCACCAGCTCTTACACCACATGGAGGTCCCCTCCCTGCCAGGAGTCTTCATCCTGGGATGCCTTGAGCGGCGCGTGACGTTGTACTCCCAGCAGGTACGGGCACTGAACCTGGCCTTCTCGCTATTCGAGGAGCGACGACTCTCGCGTGGAGCCGAGGTCCTCGTCATCGGAGCAGGCGCGGCGGGCCTGACCTTCGCCGCGGGAGCAGCACAACTGGGCGCCAGGGTCACCGTGCTCGAACGGCTGGGCCAGGTGCTGTCCACGTTCCGAGGCAACCATACACGCTGGCTACATCCACACATCTATGAATGGCCTCGGCCTGGCGCGAAGCGGGACCGCGCCGAGCTTCCCTTGATGGACTGGTCGGCTGGCACGGCTGGAGACGTCGCGCGGAAGTTGCTCACGCAGTGGCATGAGATTCAGGAGGAGCTCAACATCCGAGTCCTCTTGCATGCGGAGTACATCACGCATGTGCCAGGCGGGAACCCGCCCCACGTGTTCACCTGGAATGCACCAAAGTTCGAGAGCGGCAGGTTTTCCGCCGTGGTTTTCGCCGTGGGCTTCGGCGATGAGATGGGCATTCCAGGTGCGAAGACTCCTCGCTATTGGACGGATGACGGCCTACACCAGCACTTCCCCGATCCCGGTAGCCGGTTCCTCGTCTCGGGAATTGGCGATGGGGGCCTCGTGGACCTCCTGAGGCTCCGACTGCAGGACTTCCGGCATGAGCACATCGTCCAAGAGCTGCTATCAGACTCGGAATTAGAGCCCGTAGAACAGGCACTGCTCGATATCGAGGAGAAGCTCCACCAACAAGAACCGTCCTCCCACGAGCTTCTCCAGCAATATCAGACCCTGCCAGTCCCCGGCCTCATCGACCAGCGCATCCGTGAGCGGCTACGCAACGACAACCAGACAGTGCTCAACAGCCCGGAGCCATTCCCGCTGAGCGCCAAGGCCAGCATCCTCAACCGGTTCCTGCTCTCCCGCCTTCTTATGGGGGGGCACCTCCAATACCTTCCAGGCTCCATCACGAAAGTGGAGCCCCAAAGGGACGACCTTTTCGAGGTGCACTTCAATCCGGATAGGAAGGACTCCTTCCATCGCGTCATCATCCGGCATGGCACTGCCCCTGCCCTGGAGCGCGACTTCTCCTGGCTCTGGAGCAGAGCCTCCGGGCATCTGCGCAGCATCAACGAGCTCGACCAGACCCGCGACCCCATCTGGCGCGACCAGACCTTCTCCCGGAAGCAGACCTGTGCCACGGAAGCTCCGCATGCCACGCCCAGTCCACGGCTTCCCAAGGCACCTCCCCTCATCGGCCGCAAGCAGGCTATGAAGCAACTCCTCGAGGAGATACTCACCCCCAATCCCCGCCCGGTGGTGGTGCTCGGCGCACCTGGCATCGGAAAGAGTACCCTCGCCATCGCGGCGCTCGAGCATGCCGACGCCGAGAAACGCTATGCGGGGCACCGGTACTTCGCCCGTCTGGAGGAGGCGGACACGCGGGAGACCGTGGCCGCGAGAATCGCCCAGTCCATGCGACTCACCAGTGTCTCGGACTCGTCGGCACGAGTGCTGACCGAGCTGGACAAGGATCCTGCGTTGCTCGTCCTCGACAACGCCGACACGCCATGGATGAAAGACCGTCCGGGAACGGAAGACCTGCTCCAAAGTCTGGCCAGCATCCCGAAGCTGGCCCTCATCATCACCCTCCGTGGCCATGAGCAGCCGGACTTCGGAATCCCCAGCCACCCGATCTCGGTACCTCGAATGTCGATGGAGGAGTCGCTCCAGCTATTCCGCTCCATCGCCTACAACGTGGAGCCGGACGACCCGGACCTTCAGGAGTTGCTCAAGGACATGGAGGGGGTGCCGCTCGCGGTCAAGCTCATGGCGAAGCAGGCCCAGGGCGTGAAACTGAAAGTCACCCTCCGGCGATGGCGGAAACGCCGCACGGCGATGCTCCAGTCGGGCTCCGGCCAAGGCTCGAGCCTCGCTGCGTCCATCGAGTTCTCGCTCACCAACCCAATACTGTCCCAGTCCCTCCGGCTACTCTCGGCACTGTCCCTGCTCCCAGCAGGACTGGCGGAAGAGGCGCTCGACTCCATCTTTCCCGAAAGCGATGACGCCATTGCACGCCTGCAGAAAGCCGCGCTGGTCGAGTCCGAGGGCGAGCGTTGGCGATTGCTCGTTGTCATCCGCGAGCATGTTCGCAGCACCCGGCCTGCCCGGCCGGACGACACGAAGAAGCTCATCGGCTTCTACTTCTCCCTGGCCCGGCGATTGGGCCCACGAATCGGGAAAGCCAACGGACACGAGGCGCTCAACCAGCTCGCCGAGGAGATCGACAATCTCGAGGAACTGCTCGCCAGGGAGCTGGAAGGGGAAGACCCGGATGCGGCCATCGATACAGCCCTGGACCTGAGCGATTTCATCCGCTTCTCGGGCCGGGGCTCCACTCGACCGCTGGAAAAAGCGCGTGAGGTAGCGAAGCAACAGGAAAACAACGTGAAGGAGGCCCAGTGCCTGTTGGCCCTGAGTCGATTCCACCTGCTCCGCCGCCCCCAGTACGGGATAGCCCGGCAACACCTACAGGAGGCACTACGGCTCTTCGAGCTAGAGGGTGATGCACGGGGTGTGGCGGCCAGCATCCGGGAGCTGGGCCACACCGCCGCCAACGAGTACGAGCAAGAACAGGCAGAGGGCAAGTTGGGAGAGGCGGAGGCGTATTTCCATCGGGCGCGCGCCATGCAGAAGCAGTTCGACGATCCCGTGGGTGAGGCCTATTGCATCCATGGTCTCGCCCGAATCGCGCTCCTCCAGGACAAGCGTGAAGACGCCCACCGCCTCTTCAGTGAAACCCTTCAGAGCTTCCGTGAGCAGGAGGATCTGCTTGGGCAAGCCTATAGCCTGCGGCACCTCGGTGAACTGGACGAGGACGACGCCCTTCTCCGTGACGCATGCAAGCTCTTCGACAAGGTAGGAGAGCTGCACAACCTGGGACATAGCCTGCGCAGCAGGGGCGACCTCGCCCAGAAGTCAGGTCGCCACGAAGAGGCCGGGCGGCTCTACCGGAAGGCCTTGGATCAGTTCCTGAAGCTCCAGGCCCTCCGCGAGGCCAACTCGTGCCGCATCAGACTGGCGCGGGTGCTCCACGCCGACTCCAATCCAGAGGAGGCGCGCGAGCTGCTTGAGCAGGCACTCGAAAGTGCTCGCAAGCTGGGTGACAAACGCTGCGAAGAAGCGTGCTACCAGCTACTCAAGGAGTGGGGAGCAGCTCCTGTATGAACCCATCCGGCCCCCGGATTCCCCCCGTGAGCCATCGCCTCCAATCCCCCGGAACCTCCCCATGATGCTTCACATCCCCAACGTCCTCACCGCCGAGCAGGTGGTCCGCTGCCGCGAAATCTTCGACCAAGCGGCCTGGGAAGATGGCCGCAGCACCGCCGGCCACCAGTCCGCCCAGGCGAAGAAGAACCTCCAGCTCCCGGAGAACAGCCCCCAGGCCCGCGAGCTCGGCGACCTCGTCCTGCGCGGGCTCGAGCGCAGCCCCCTGTTCGTCTCGGCCGTGCTGCCCCAGCGCGTCTTCCCGCCCCTCTTCAACCGCTACGACACGGGCATGACGTTCGGCTCGCACGTCGACAACGCCATCCGTCCCATCACCGGCACGCCGATGCGCCTGCGCACCGACGTCTCCGCCACCCTCTTCCTCTCCGACCCGGACACCTATGACGGCGGCGAGCTCGTCGTCGAGGACACCTATGGCAGCCACTCGGTGAAGCTGCCCGCGGGGGACCTCATCATCTACCCCGCCTCCAGCCTGCACCACGTCACCGCTGTCACCCGCGGCGTCCGGCTCGCTTCCTTCTTCTGGGTGCAGAGCATGATCCGCGACGTCTCGCAGCGCTCGCTGCTCTTCGACCTCGACATGGCCATCATGCAGCTCAACAAGGAGGTGCCCAAAAGCCCCACCCTCATCATGCTGACGGGCGTCTACCACAACCTCCTCCGGCAGTGGGCCGAGCCCTGAGGGCTTCCCTCCCACCTCCGTGCCTCCCACCTCACATTCCGGCAGGCCGCTCGCGTCCGCCCCTGGCCACTTTCCCGGACGCCCGGCCCCCTTCCGCACCCCCTCGCGTTGACGGACCGCCTGACGTGGGGTATTTCTGCCTGGGGTGCAACTGAGAATGATTCTCAATTTCCACATCGAGATGCAGGACGCAGCCCCCACCGCCAGGCAGGAGCAGGGCGTGCGGCCCGCCGTGAGCCTCTTCCGCATGGGCGAAGCCACCTCGGGTGGAGAGCGGGAGCGCTGGGGCTGGGCGCTGCTGATCGCCACGCTCGTGCACGCCGGGACGCTGCTCGCCTGGCTGGCGCTGCCCCAGAGTGCCCCCGCCGCCGAGCTCCCCGAGGAGCCGGAGGTGGTGTTCTTCTCCTTCCCGCCACCGCCCGCCGCGGCTTCCCCCGCCACGGCCTCCCACGCGGTGGCGCCCGAGCGGGTGCAGCGTCAGGCGAGGACCCGTCCCCCGCGCACCCTGCCGGAGCTCTCGGTGAAGACGCCGGTTCCCGAGCCGCGCGAGGAGGCGCCGGCCGAGACGGCCAACCCCGAGACGCAGCAGGACACGCCGCCCGCCTCCGAGGCGGTGGCCTCGACGGGCACCCCGGGCGTGGAAGGCGTCGTCGCGGGAATCGTGGGCGGCGTGCTCGACGGCCGTGAGGGCGGGCTGCTGGGTGCCACGGGTGGCGCGGCGCTCGAGCTGAAGCAGGTGGCGCGCGCTCCGGAAGTGCTCCAGCAGGTGAAGCCGCGCTATCCCCGGCGGGCCAAGGCCGATGGCATCGAGGGGCTCGTGCTGGTGCGCATCATCATCGGCACGGATGGGCGCGTGGAGCCCGAGCACACGCGCGTCATCCGCTCGGTCCCCGAGCTCGACGCCGCGGCCATCTCCGCCGTCAGCCAGTGGCGCTTCTCGCCGGCCCTCGGGCGCCAGGGGCGTCCGGTGCGCGTCATCGTCGAGATTCCCGTCCAGTTTTCCCTGAAGTGAAGCGCGGAGGGGGGCTCCGCACCCGAGGCACCTGAATGAGCATCACCTTTCGCAAGATCATCTTCTGGCCCCACCTGGTCTCCGGCGTCATCGCCGGAATCGTCATCGCGATCATGTCGCTCACCGGAGCGGCGATCGCCTTCGAGCCGCAGATTCTCGCCTGGGCCGACAGCGATGCCCGGCGGGTGCAGGTGCCCGCTCCGGACGCGCCGCGCCTGTCCGTCGACGAGCTGGTGGCCCGCGTGAAGGCCGAGCGGCCGAAGGCGCAGCCCTCGGGCGTGACGGTCTATCCCGAGCCGGACTCCGCCGTGCTGGTGCTCACCGGCCGCGCCGAGGGCGTCTATGTGAATCCCTACACAGGCGAGGTGCGCGAGCAGGGTGCCCAGGGCTGGCGCTCGTTCTTCCATGTCATGGAGGAGTGGCACCGGTGGCTCGGCGCGCACGGGGACAACCGCCCCGTGGGCAAGGCCATCACCGGCGTGTCCAACGCCGCCTTCCTCTTCCTGGCGATCTCCGGCCTGTACCTGTGGTGGCCTCGCAAGTGGACGCTGCGGGCCATGCGCCCCACGCTGTGGTTCCGGCGCGGGCTGAAGGGCAAGGCGCGCGACTTCAACTGGCACAACACCATCGGCTTCTGGTCCCTGCCCGTGCTCATCGTCCTGACGACGACGGGCATGGTCATCTCCTACAAGTGGGCCTCGGATCTCGTCTTCAAGGTCACGGGCAACGCGCCTCCCGCCGCCCAGGGCCCGGCCGCCGCGCCCGCGGTGAAGGTCCCCACCCCGCCGGAAGGCGCGAAGCCGATCGGCCTCGAGCCGCTCTTCGCCGAGGCCCGCAAGCAGGTGCCGGCCTGGGAGACGATCACGGTGCGCCTGGGCGGTGGACAGCGCCCCAATGCGCCCCAGCAGGCGCAGGGCCCGCAGGCGCTCACCTTCGCCATCCGGGAGCAGGGCGCGTGGCCGCTCTTCGCCGCCGCCCAGGTCTCGATGGACCCCTTCACCGGCCAGGTGCTGCGCCGCGAGACCTTCGCGGACTACAACCTCGGCCGCAAGGCCCGCTCGTGGATGCGCTTCCTGCACACGGGTGAAGCCCTCGGGTGGTTCGGCCAGCTCCTCGCCGCCATCGCCTCGCTGGGCGGAGTCCTGCTCGTGTGGACGGGCTTCGCGTTGTCCTGGAGGCGCTTCTTCCCGAGCCGCCGCCCCAGCGCCGCCGCCGTGGAACCCGAGACGGCTCCGGCCCGGTCCGAGACCGAAACGGCGGCCTGACGGCCCACTGCCATTGCTCGCAACGCGCGGAGCCCCACTCCGCGCGCGCCGTAAAGCCATACGAGAATCATTGACCTCCCCTCCAATCCTGAATATGAGAATGCTTCTCAAATTCAGGGTGAGGCCGAGTTGAACCCCCGCCGGCCGGGCCACCCCGACACGACAGAAGGACACAGGGCACACATGTCTTCCACCAAGAACAACAAGACGGGCATCCGCTCGACGAAGGGCACTGCCGGAGGCGTGCGTGGCGCGCTGTGGCCGCTGGGACACGCGGCGGTGGGCCTCGCGTCGGCGCTGGCGGCGGGCGGAGCGCTCGCCCAGGAGACGACGCCTCCCGCGGACGCGCCGCGCACGGAGCAGCCGGCCCCGGCTCCCGAGCAGAAGCCGGAGGGCGCCCAGGACACGTTCGTGCTGCCCACCGTCCAGGTGCAGGAGGCGGCGGAGCCGGAGAGCTACCACGCCCCGGAGAGCAGCCTCGCGCGGCTGCCGGCGCCGCTGGTGAACACGCCCCAGAGCGTCACCGTGGTCTCCCGCAATGTCATCCAGGAGCAGCAGGCGACGTCGGTGCGCGATGCCCTGCGCAACGTGTCCGGCATCACCGTCGCCGCGGGCGAGGGCGGCCGCCAGGGTGACTCCTTCAACCTGCGGGGCTTCTCGGCGCAGACGGACACGTTCCGCGACGGCGTGCGCGACCTGGGCTGGTTCACGCGCGACACCTTCAACCTCCAGGGGGTCGAGGTCTACTTCGGCCCGTCCTCCGTCCTCTTCGGCCGCGGCTCGACGGGCGGCGCGCTCAACCTCGTCACGAAGAAGCCGATGCGGCGCTCCTTCCGCAGCGTGAGCCTGTCGGGCGGCAGCGCGCCCATGGGCCGTGTCGAGGCCGACATCAACGAGGCCGTCAACGACCGCGTCCAGGTGCGCCTCAACGCGCTGGGCCAGCTCTCCGGCGTGGCGGGCCGTGACCACGTCACGGAGAACCGCGCGGGCATCGCCCCCTCGGTGCGCATCTCGCTGGGCCAGAGCACCGCGCTCGAGCTCGACTACCTCTACCAGCGCGAGGACAGCACCCCGGACTACGGCCACCCCTACTTCAACGGGTACCCCGTCTCGACGAGCCTCGACGTGCCGCGCACGGCCTTCTACGGGGTGAGGGGCCAGGACACCGAGCGGGTGAATGCCCATATCGGCACCGCACAGTTCCAGCACCGGTTCGGTGACAGCCTCCAGCTCACCAACTCGCTGCGCCTGGGCGGAGTGGACCGCTACGCGCTGCCCACCGCGCCCCGCGGCCTCACGCCCACCACCGGCAGCCCGACGACGATCGGCCGGCAGCGCTTCGAGATCAACACGGACAACACCTACCTCGCCAACCAGCTCAACCTGCGCGGCGAGCTGCAGACGGGCTTCCTGAAGCACCAGGCGAACGCCGGGCTCGAGCTGACGTGGGAGACGCGCGAGCAGAACCGCAACAACCTCAACGCGGTGGGGCTGCCCACCGGGCCCAACATCACCGCCGACCTGTTCAACCCCAACCCCGAGCCGGACCTCTCGGCGGTCAACCCCATCTTCAACAACTCCAACCAGAGCCGGCAGTGGACGGTGGGGGCGTACGCGGCGGAGCAGCTCTCCCTCGGCCGCTACGTGGAGGTGCTCGGCTCCGTGCGCTTCGACGTGTTCGACACGAAGTACGAGGTGGAGGACGCCACGCGCACGCGCACCGTGCTGAGGCGCCAGGACAACCTCTTCAACTGGCGCGTGGGCGTGCTCGTGCACCCGCTGGAGAAGACGAGCGTCTACGCGACGTACGGCACGTCCGCCAACCCGTCGGCCGAGGTCGGCACGCTCACCACCGGGACGGTGGACCTGGAGCCGGAGCGCAACGCCACCATCGAGATCGGCGCCAAGACGGACCTGTTCGAGGACCGGCTGGGGCTGAACGCGGCGGTCTTCCGCGTGGACAAGACGAACGCGCGCGTGCCGAACACCGACCCCTCGGGCCCCCCGACGATCCTCGAGGGTGCCCAGCGCGTGCAGGGCTTCAGCGTGGGCGTGACGGGCAGCCTCACGAGCAACTGGAGGGTGATCGCCAACTACACCCAGCTCGACTCGGAGATCCTCGAGCACACCAACGCGTATCTCGTGGGCCAGTCGCTGCCGAGCACGCCTCCGCGCAGCCTCTCGCTGTGGACGACCGTCACCCCGCTGGAGCACCTCTCGATTGGCGCCGGCGCCGTGTACCAGGACGTGACGGTGGCCAACAACCCGGCCGCGGAGAACGTGGCCTTCGTCAAGGTGCCCAACTTCTGGCGCTTCGATGCCTTCGCCAGCTACCAGCTCTTCAACCGGGTCGACCTGCAGCTCAACCTGAACAACATCAGCGACGTGCTGTACTACGAGCAGTACTACGCCGGGCAGGCGGTTCCCGGTGAGGGCCGCTCGGCCAACCTGACGGTCCGGGTGCGCTTCTAGCTAACGCGCGGCGGGCGCGGGCCTCACCGCCTGCGCCCGCTCGCCGTGTCGAAGCGGTGCAGCCGCTGCGCGTCGTAGCGCAGCCACACCGGCGAGCCCGTGGGGGCCGAGAAGTCCTCGGCGGCCCGTGCGATGAGGCGCTCGCCGCTCACGTCCACCGTCACCCAGCTCTCCGAGCCCATCGGCTCCACCAGGTACACCGTGCCGCTCAGCGAGCCCTGGGGCGCCGCGCCCGTGCCCACCTCGAGGTGCTCGGGCCGCAGCCCCAGCGTCACCCCGTCCTCGCGCAGCCCCAGCGTCTCCGGCTTCACCAGGTTGATGCGCGGCGAGCCGAAGAAGCCCGCCACGAACAGGTTGGCCGGAGCGTCGTAGAGCGCCCGCGGCGGGGCCACCTGCTGCACCTCGCCCTGGTTCATCACCACCACCCGGTCCGAGAGCGTCATCGCCTCGGCCTGGTCGTGCGTGACGTAGATGAACGTCGCCTTCAGCCGCTCGTGCAGCTTCTTGATTTCCCCGCGCATCTGCGTGCGCAGCGCCGCGTCGAGGTTCGACAGGGGCTCGTCGAACAGGAACACCTTGGGCCGCCGCACCAGTGCGCGCCCGAGCGCCACGCGCTGCCGCTGGCCGCCACTGAGTTCCTTGGGCCGCCGCGCCAGCAGCTTCTCCAGCCCGAGCAGCGCCGCCGTCTCGTTCACGCGCTGGTCGATGGTCGCCTTGTCCGCGCCCGACACCTTCAGCGGGAAGGCCAGGTTGCCCCGCACGTCCATGTGCGGGTAGAGCGCGTAGCTCTGGAACACCATGGCGATGTCGCGCTCGCGCGGAGACATGTCGTTGACGGCCACGCCGTCGATGCGCAGCACCCCGCCGGAGATCTCCTCCAGCCCGGCGATGAGGTTGAGCGTCGTGGACTTGCCGCACCCGGAGGGGCCCACCAGCGAGACGAACTCGCCATCGCCGATTTCCAGCGTCACGTCCTTCGCCCCCACCACCCCGCCCCGGTACTCCTTGCGTACGCCTTCCAGTGAGACCGTTGCCACGCCGCTTGCCTCCTGACCGAGATCCACCCGGCAGACTATCGGCACGGCGGTGTCTTGGGGGCTTCTATTCGCGGAAAGGTGTCCGGTACGAGACCGGCGAGCCCCACGTCTCTGGTAGCCTTCCGGCATGGCTCCCCCGCCGCCGGGCCCCATGCGAACAGCTCCGGTACAGTTCGTTCTCTCCGTCTCGCTGGCCGCCGTCCTCGGCCTCTCTTGCGCCACGGGCCCGCTCTACTCCCACCCGGCGGGCACTCCGTCCCAGTTCCAGCAGTCCTGTGGACCCGCCTGCGCCGCCCCCGTCGCTCCGAGCACCGGGGAGATTCTCGCGCCGGGGGCGATCCGGGCTGGACAGGTGCTCGGGAAGGCCGTCCAGGCCGCCGAGGTCATCCAGGGCTTTCTCAACGTCTCCAAGTTCCTCGACGAAGCGCAGAAGAAGCGCGCGGAGGAGATCATCGTCGCGTGCGTCAAGGAGTCCCACTTCAAGGTCGAAGAGGAACTCTTCGGGAAGGGAAAGTCCCTCCCCGCCTCCGATTGCGAAAAGCCCCCCACCGTCAAGAAGAAGCTCGCACCGGATTGGGCCCGGCACCTCGGCAAACTCAAACACGCAGTGGCCTTTGAATGCATCCAGCAGGGGCTCGCCAAGGAGTTCCCCAACAACTTCACCATTGAACCGCGTTACCGAAGGGAAGAGTTCACGAACGACCTCATGCTCACCGACAGGTGGGCAGGCTCGAAGCAGCCTGACCTCGTCCTCCACTTCACCCGGAACGCCACTCGGATCCAGTGCATCTACGAGCTGAAGTTCCCCTGCGGCAAGGAGCAGGGCGATCCCTGGGGGGATGAGCGCGTCCGATTCCAGATGGAGGAGTACAGAGCCCTCGGTGGTGAATGCGAGCCCGTCATCGTCACTCCACAACTCGAGATCAGCCGGCAGTAGGCCCTATGCCCCCCAGCTATCCACGCATCCGAATCCAAGGCACCCTTCGCAGTGAGTCGTACGGCTTCGAGCGGGTCGGAGAGGAGCTCGTCAAGCAGGTACGAGAGCACGTGTACGAGCGTGTCCTCGCGAGGGACGTGGTCCGCATCATCTTCTTCATTCCCCAGGATCACCACCACCTCACCGCTGGGGTGACTCACGCGCTCGACAGCTACCTTCGAGCCATCGAGGGGCACCCTGGCGCCCTCTCCGATTACACCTGCTGCTGGTGGCAGTCTTTCAAGCTGGAGGAGACGGGATGGGAGCGCAT
Organism: Archangium gephyra; assembly: GCF_049060025.1. Lineage (GTDB taxonomy): Bacteria > Myxococcota > Myxococcia > Myxococcales > Myxococcaceae > Archangium > Archangium gephyra_A. Next base: position 7,391,769 of record NZ_JBMEQQ010000002.1, on the reverse strand, counting down.
CCGAGAAACCCTGGAACCGAAAGAGCCCAGGTTCTTCGAGGACTATGAGCCCGACGATGCTCGCTTCGCCGAAAAGGACGGTGCCGATCCTTACTTCACCCTCTCCGGCGAACAGGGAAATGGCTACTCCTTCAGCTACCACGCCCGGCTTCCCTGGCGAGAGCCGCATCCCCGCAGCGTGAGCGTCCTCTCCGCCACCCTGCCGACCGAATACCTCGAGGAACACGGCGCCCACCACGTGCGGGAGTTGGCGATGGACATGGCTTCCCGCCTGCCCTTCGCCACCGGGCACGCCGGACTTGCCCTCCGCCTCTGGCATCGCATCTACGACCAGCTTGACCGTCTGCGCACCGAGCTGTTCCGCCACCCGGGCTTCGATGTCCGCGAGGCCTCCCACTTCGACGGCATGGGCACGCGGGTGGATGGCATCCACTGGATGAACTTCCTCGGGCCGCCCGTCCTCTCCCAGCTCGGAGGCGCCGCGGGCCTGCGCGCCCGTCTCCACTCGCCCACCACCGTGCAGGAGCTGGAGGGCGAGCGCGCCGTCGTGACGTTGGGCGAGGCACCCGAAGCCGGAGACCTGGACCAGGGCCAGACGCTTCCCGCCTACCGTGAGCTCGCCCGCGTGCTGGAGCCCTACCTGGAGCCCTTCCCCTGGGGATTCTTGGAGCGCAAGAGTCCCTCCGTGGAGGAGGAGCTCCGCCGCTGGTGGCGCCGCTTCCTCGATTGAGGCGGCCCCAGCGGTGGGGCTCCGCGTCTGATAACCTCCCGGCCCACCGCTGCCCAGCCCCATGCGAACACCTCCGGCGCAATTCGTCCTCTCCGTCTCGGTGGCAGCCGTCCTCGGTCTTTCTTGTGCCACCGCCCCGTCCGCGCTGTATGGCTCGCCGTCGATGGGGCTCCATCCTCCCCGCCGCACTTCGCTCCCCGCCTCTCCTGGTGCCGAGCGCAACGGCTTTGAGGATGTGCCCGCGGCCCCGCCGTATCGGACCCCCTCCAGCTTCGAACAATCATGTGGACCGGCTTGTGCTGCCCCCGTCTCCTCGAGCACCGGGGAGATTCTCGCGCCGGCGACAGCTCGGGCCGCACAGGTGCTCGAGAAAACCCTCCAGGTCACCCAGTCCATTCAGGGATTCCTGACGGTCACCAAATTCCTCGATGAGGCCCAGAAGAAGCACGCGGAGGACCTCATCGTCGCGTGCGTCAAGGAGGCCCACTTCAAGGTCGAAGAGGAGCTCTTCGGGAAGGGGAAGTCCCTCCCCGCCTCCGATTGCAACAAGCCTCCTGCTGTCGAGAAGAAGCTCGCCCCCACTTGGAGGAGGCATCTTGGACTCCTCAAACATGCCGCGGCCTTCGCCTGCATCCAGGAGCGCTTCTCCGAGGAATTCCCAAACAACTTCTCGGTGGAGCCTCGCTACCGCAAGGACGACCTCACAAAGGAGGTCATACTGACCGACAGGATGGCTGGCTCACTGCGCCCCGACCTCGTTCTCCACTTCACCCGGAATGCCACTCGGATTCAGTGCATTTATGAGCTCAAGTTTCCATGCGGCGATGAGAAGAAAGATCCATGGTCGATCGCCGAGGTGGACAAGCAGATGAGGAGCTACGCGGATCTCGGGGGCGCATGCAAACCTGCCCTTGTCACACCTCAGATGGGCCTCGATCGGCGTTAGCAGCCACCCCATGAGCCTCACCTATCCACGAGTCCGCATCCCAGACACCGTCACGCAGGATGGAGCCGGACGGCTTCTCGCACGAGACATCGTGCGCCTCGTCTTCTTCCTCCCCTACGACCACCATCTCCTGGCGCCGGGGGTGACCCATGCTCTCGACAGCTATCTTCGCGAACTCGCGGGCCACCCCAATGCCCTCGCCTATGGGAAATGTTGCTGGTGGGAATACTCCCGGCTCGATGAGGGAGAATGGCAACTCATTCGCGAGACGTTGGAGCCGAAGGCGCCCAGGTATTTCGACGACTACGAGCCCCACGAGGCTTTCTACCCCGAGAAGGACGGCGCCGATCCGTACTTCGCCCTTCGAGGGGAGCCAGGCAGTGGCTACGCCTTCAGCTACCACGCCCGGCTTCCCTGGCGAGAGCCGCCCCCCAACAGCGTGAGTGTCCTCACCGCCACCCTGCCAACGGAGTACCTCGAGGAGCGCGGGGCCGAGCACCTGCGAGAGCTCGCCAGGAACATGGCATCCCGCTTGCCCTTCGCCTCCGGACACGCCGGCCTCGCCCTGGAGCTCTGGCACTCCATTGATGAGCAGTTCGACCCCTGCCGCCCCGTGCTGTTCCGCCACCCAGGCTTCGACGTCCGCGAGGCCACCATCCACGACGGCATGGGCACACGGGTGGATGGCATCCACTGGATGAACTTCCTCGGGCCGCCTGTCCTCTCCCAACTCGGAGGCGCCGCGGGCCTGCGCGCCCGTCTCCACTCGCCCACCACCACCGTGCAGGAGCTGGAGGGCGAGCGCGCCGTCGTGACGTTGGGCGAGGCACCCGAAGCCGGAGATCTGGACCAGGGCCAGACGCTTCCCGCCTACCGTGAGCTCGCCCGCGTGCTGGAGCCCTACCTGGAGCCCTTCCCCTGGGGATTCTTGGAGCGCAAGAGTCCCTCCGTGAAGGAGGAGCTCCGCCGCTGGTGGCGCCGCTTCCTCGATTGAGGCGGCCCCAGCGGGGGGGCTCCGCGTCTGATAACCTCCCGGCACGGCGTCCCCCCCGCCGCCCCCGCCCATGCGTTGCCCGGTCTGCCACCGCCGCCTCGTCCCCGGCGCCGCCTGTCCCCTGCACGCGGAGCGGCCCCGGCCCTCGCCCGAGGCCGAGCCCCTGCCGCTGCCCCAGGTGCCCGGCTTCCAGCTCCAGGCCCTCATCGGCGCCGGGGGCTTCTCCCGTGTCTTCTCCACCCGGCGCGCGGACGATGGGCACGAGGTGGCCCTGAAGGTCGCGCTCGGCCCCCACTCCGAGCGCTTCGCCCGCGAGGCCGCCGCCCTGCGCCGCGTCGGCCCTCCCACCGTCCCCGCGTTGCTCCTCGAGGGCTCCACCGCGGGCTCCGCCGCGGGCCGTTCCGTCCTCGTCCTCGAGCGTCTGCGCGGCCAGACGCTCGCCGCCTGGATGGCCGCGCTCCCCGGCTCCGGCGCCGCGCCCCTCTCGCATGTGAGGGATCTGCTCGCCGGCCTGTGCGGTGCCCTGGAGCGCGTCCACGGCGCGGGGCTCGTCCACCGCGACCTCAAGCCGGAGAACGTCTTCCTCCGCGAGGGCGGCACGCTCAGCCTCCTGGACTTCGGCCTCGCGCGATTCCTCGACGCCTCGGACCCGGACGAGCCCGAGGAGTCCGTCAGCCTCACCCGCACCGGCCAGCGGCTCGGCACCGCCGTCTACATGGCCCCCGAGCAGTGCCTCGAGTCCCGCGACGTCGACGCACGCACCGACCTCTACGCGCTCGGCGTCCTCCTCTTCGAGCTGCTCACCGGGGCCCCTCCCTTCACCGGCGGGCCCGACGAGGTGCTGCACGGCCACGTCACCCTCCGCCCTCCTCGCGTCTCCGAGCGCGCCCCCGTGCCGCCGGCCCTCGACGACGTCCTCCTGCGCTGCCTCGCCAAGGACCGGGCCGCGCGCTTCGCCTCCGCCGCCGCGCTCCTCGCCGCCTTCGACGCCGCCTGCCGCACCAGCCCCTCCGCGCCCGCTCCCGCCGAGGAGTCCCTCGCCCCCGCGCGTCCCCACGGCGTGCGCCAGGTGGCCCTCCTCGGAGTACGCGGTGAGCTGGACGTGGCGCAGCTCGCCGCCTCCGTGGCGCCCGAGGGCGGACTGCTCGCGCGCATCCACCCGGGCCTCTGTCTCGTCGCCTTCCCCGAGCACCCCTCGGCCGAGGCGGGACTGCGCGCCGCCGCCCGCGCCGCCCGGCAACTGCCCGCCGAGCCCGGCACCACCACCGTCCTCCACCTCGCCGAGCTGCGCGTGCGCCCCGGTGCCACCCTCACGCGCATGGCGGGCATGGCCCTCGAGCAGCCCGGGGCCTGGTGGCCCGGCGGCACGCCCAGTGGAGACACCCCCCTGCTGGCCACCCCCGAGGCCGCGGCCCGTCTCGGTGAAGGCGCGACGTCGCCCGGCCCGTCCGGCGCCCTGCTGCTCACCGGCGACTCCTCCATCACCCGCGCCGCCTCCTCCGCCGAGCCTCCGCCCCTGCTGGGCCGCGACGCGCTGCTCGACACGCTCCTGGCCAGTGCCACCCGCTCCTTCTCGGGCCACGGCCCCGGCCTCTCCGTCCTCACCGGTGAGCCCGGCCACGGCAAGACGCGCCTGCTCGACGTGCTCGCCACGCGGTTGGAAGCCGAGGGCCGGGCCCGGGTGCTCCGCCTCACCGCGCCCCACCCGGACGCAGCCGGTGCCGACGCCCTCCTCCACGCCTTGTGGGCCTGGTGCGCCCCGGACGCGCCCCTTCCCTCCGCGACCTCCGGGGCCCGGCGCCACGCGCTCGCCCGCACCGTGGCCGAGGCCCTGCGCCGCCTCGCCTCCCGGCAACCCCTCGCGCTCCTCCTGGATGACGCGCACCAGGCGGACCCCACCACCCTCGACGCCCTCGAGGTGGCCACGCTCGCCGCGCCCGAGGTGCCCCTCTGGGTGTGCGCCGCGGGACGGCCCGAGCTGCTCGGCCTGCGTCCCCTCCTCGGCGAGCGCGCCGGCCTCCCCGCCCAGCAGGTGCTGCCGCCGCTCGCCCCCGAGGCCAGCCGCGCGCTGTTGCTGCACCTGCTGCGCCCCGCCGAGTTCATCCCCGAGCCGGTGCTCGCCCGCCTGGAGCAACTGACGCAGGGCGTGCCCCTGTCCCTCGTGGAAGTCGCCGGGGCGCTGCGCACCTCGGGAGCCCTGCGCGCCACCCCGGGCGGTGAAGGGTACGTGGCCGCGGACGAGCTGCTGCACGTCTCGGTGACGCCCCTCTTCGAGCGGCTCGCCACCCGCGCCCTCTCCGTGCTGCCCGCGGCGCACCAGGGCCTCGCGCAGCTGTGCGCGGTGCTCGGCCAGGAGCTGACGGTGGCCCAGGTGGACGCGGCGCAGCGGCACCTCGATATAAAGGAGGACACGGCGCGCGTGGCGGGCCTGGACGCGGGCACGGGGCTCGCCCGGTTGGAGCGCGCGGGACTGCTGCGGGCGGTGGGCCCCGAGCGCTACGCCTTCCGTCAGCCCCAACTGCGCGAGGCCCTCGAGCGCGCCCTGCCCGCTCCGTGGCGCCGGGCACTGCACGCGGCGGCCCTGCGGGGCCTCTCGGGACAGGGAGCGCCGGAGCAACGCCGCCGGGCCCGCCATGCCGCGGCCTGCGGTGCGCACGAGGAGTCCTTCACCGCCTGGTTCTCCCTGGGCGAGGCCGCGCGGCAGGCCCACCGCCACGTGGAGGCCGAGCAGGACTACACCCACGCCCTGGCGCAGCTCCCCGAGGGAGACCCGGCGCGGCGCGCGCGCGTGCTGGCGGGACGGGGCCGGGTGCGCTACCGCACGCACCGCTTCCGCGAGGCGCTGAGTGACTTGAGCGCGGCACGGGCGCTGGCCGGCTCGCAGAAGAACACCGCGCTGGAGGTGGACCTGCTGTTGGAGGAGGCCACCGTGCTGGACTGGCTGGAGGACGCGGAGGGCACGGCGGCGCGCACGCAGGAGGCGCTGGAGAAGGCCGAGTCCCTCGATGACCCGCGCCTGTCCGTGCGCTGCTCGCTGGCCCGGGCGAGGCAGGCGTGGCGCGAGGGGGACTGGGCGCGCGCGACGCGGCTGCTCACCGCGACGGTGGAGGCGGCCACGCTCGCGCGGGACACGGAGACGCGCGTCATCGCCCTGATGATGCAGGGCACGGGGCTGGCGCTGGCCGGGGAGGCGGACGCCTCGGCGCGGGCCTTCGACGAGGGGCTGGCGCTGTGCCGCAAGGAGGGCGACGCGCTGCACGAGGCCGCGACCCTCATCAACCGCCCCTTCCTCTGGCGCGCGAGGGGCGACGTGGAGGCGGCCCTGGAGGACCTGAGGCGCTCCACGGCGCTGGCGCGCGAGCTGGGCCACCCGCAGGTGGAGCGCTGGGCCTCGGGCAACCTCGCCGAGTTCCTCCATTGGATGGGGCACACCGGCGAGGCCTCGCGGCTGGCCCGGCGCGCGCACGAGCTGGGCGTGCGCTTCTTCGACGAGCACCCGGTGGCGGTGGACGCGGTGCTGCTGGCGCGCGTGTGCGCGGCGCGCGGGGAGCTGGACGAGGCCCGGAGGCTGCTCGCCTGGCTCTCCGCCCGCTGCCGGCCCGAGCAGACGCCGCCCAACACCCTGGCCCTGTGGCACCTGGTGGAGTTGCAGGCGCGCGAAGCGGAGACCGGCACCCGGGACGCCGGGGCCTGGAAGGCGCTCGCCGAGGAGGCCCAGCCGAACACCTCGGGCGATGAGCTGACGGAGGTGCTCTACCAGGCCACCGGGTCCGCGCTCCGGGCCGGGTGCCGCGACGAGGCCCACGCGTGGCTCACCCGGGCCGAGAGCACCGCGGCGGCCTCTCCCCTGTGGCGCTCGCGCCTGGACGCGCTCCGCGTTGCCTGGGCGGCCACACCCCCGGACCGCCCCCTGTAGCCCCCGGAGCAACAGGGCCCCTCCCCCCCTTCCGGCCACCGATGGAGGATGATCCACCCCCCAGATGGCCCACACCATGCACCCGAGGCCGAGCATGAATTCCCAGCGACTCGCGAACAACCCTGGTCCCCTGCACTTCCGGTTCCAAGCCCTCGCACTGGGGGTCATGCTGCTCGGTGTCCCGGGTTGCCAGCCGGAGAGGCCGGGCGAGGAGGGGGAGCTGGAGCCCGGCACGGTGGCGCGGGAGATGCGGGTGGCCAACTCGCTCACCACGCAGGCCCTGGTGCTCAACACCATCTCCACCAACCCCACGGCCAACCACCTGCTGACCACGGGAGGCCTGGCGCCGCTGTTCGAGCCCCTGACGGGCAACAGCTACCTCCGGCACCAGCTCCGGGACACGGACGCGCAGAGCTTCATGTCCTATCTGGTGAGCTGCGCGCTGCCCGCGGGCCACCACGTCCTCTGGAAGGATCCACTCACGCTGACGGTGCGACGCTGGGAGGGCAAGACGGGCCTGTGCCCCCAGTGGAAGACCGGGGCGCCCTCGCAGGAGTGCGAGAACCGGGTGTCGGCGTGCCTGCTGGCGCGCAACAACGCGCTGGGCCGCCGGGTGGAGCTGTCCATCCGCGGCGAGGACGCGCTGCGGCCCACGCTCTTCGCCCTGGAGAACGAGACGCGGCCGGTGGAGTACGACCCGGACCTCGGCAACGGCCGGGTGCCGAGCTACGAGACCTGCACCGCGGCGCAGACGGGGATGAACCGCGACTGCGGCTGGGAGGCGGACTTCATCGGCCGGTGCACGGCGGGACAACCGGTGCGGCTGGGCGCGGGGGGCAAGGCGCCGGACCAGTGCGCCACGGGCTCGGCGCTGGGCACGTGGAGCGGCGCGCGCATGATGCTGCGCGTGTGTGACGGCATCATCGGCTGCGACCAGGGCAGCACGCGCCAGCTCGGCCAGAGCGAGGGGACGTGCGCCACCCCGCAGGCCGCGGTGACGTTCACCTGCCCGGCCTCGGGCTACTTCAACGTGATGAGCGCGCCCTACGACAGCACGCTGACGGGGAACGTCAACGTGGAGGTGGAGCCGGGCACGCCCGCGGCCACCCACTACCGGCTCTCGGAGAAGGCGGTGTTCCGCATCCGCGAGGGCGCCTACTACGGCAACATCTTCGACGCCGGCGCGCTGGCGACGAAGGTGTTCGTCGACGAGAGCGGCCGCATCGTGGGCAAGGACCAGGTCATCCAGGGCTCGGTGTACCGGAAGATGTTCTCCTGCCAGGCGCCGGAGTGGACGGAAGCGGCGGCGTATGCCTCGCACCGCGTCTGCGCGTTGCCGGGCGCGGGGGCCAACTGCGCGGCCCAGCCGGTGGGGGACTGCATCGACTCCGCGAACCGCGCGTACCCGGCCTCCAAGTGCAGGAAGGAGGATGGCGCGGTGGTGTGGGGCGATGGGGATTTCGAGGAGTGCTACGATTCGACGGGAACGCTGTGGAAGGAGCCCATCACCGTATTCCTGCACGAGCCGTGTGGGCTGACGCCGGGCGCCTCGTCCAACACCTGCACCTGGCGCGGCGGCACGAAGTAGTGGGAGCACCCGCGGCATGACGGACAGCCACGACGACTCCCCGGGCACGCCCCGGGCTTCCGACGCACGGGCCTGGTCGCTGTATGGCGAGGAGCTCTCGCCGGGGGCGCAGGTGGGCGGCTACGTCGTCGAGGGCACCCGGTACCGGGGCAGCGTCTCGACACTCTACCGGGCGCGGGAGGCCCGGAACGGAACGCCCGCGGCGCTCAAGGTGATGCACCCGCAGTTCGCCGCCGCGCGCAGTGCGCTGCGCCGCTTCCAGCAGGAGGCGGAGACGCTGCGGCGGCTGAGGCACCGGCACATCGTCGACGTGCTGGAGCACGGGACGCTGGCGGATGGCCGGCCCTTCATCGCCATGGAGTGGCTGGAGGGGAGGGATCTCGCGGCGGAGCTGGCGGCACGAGGACCCTTCTCCGCGCGCGAGGCGCTGGAGCTGCTGGAGCAGGTGGGCTCGGCGCTGAAGGCGGCGCACGGTGCGGGGGTGGTGCACCGGGACTTGAAGGCGCAGAACGTGGTGGTGCTGGCGGGGGAGACGGGGCCACGGGTGAAGCTGGTGGACTTCGGGGTGGCGAAGCTGCTGGCGCCGGAGGAGCCGGGCTCGGCGATGACGAGCACGGGGCTGGTGCTGGGCACGCCGCTGTCCATGGCGCCGGAGCAGATTCGGGGGGAGACGCCGGACGCGCGGACGGACCTGTATGGGCTGGGGGTGCTCCTGTACCAGCTCGTCACGGGCCAGCCGCCCTTCCAGGGGACGACGCAGGTGGAGCTGGAGGAGCAGCACCTGCACGCACCCGTGCCGAGGGCGAGTGAACGGGCGCCGGTGCCGGCGGCGCTGGACGCGGTGGTGGGGCGCTGCCTGGAGAAGCGGCGGGGGGACCGCTACCCGGACGTGGACGCGGTGCTGGAGGACCTGCGGCGCGCGGTCCAGGGGGAGCGGCAGGCCCGCACGACGCAGGTGCGAGCGTTGGGCCTGTATGTGGAGGCGAGGATGGAGGTGCTGGTGGACGACGCCACGCTGGACGCGGTGGACGCGCTGATGGAGCACGCGCGAGCACGGGCGGACGCGGTGGGGCTGAAGGTGATGGTGGAGGGGAGCAGCTTCCTGCTGGGGGTGGCGGCGCTGCCGGACGAGGCGGACGCCGAGCGGGAGGCACGGCGGCGGGTGTTGGAGCTGGCACTCGCGCTGGCAGAGGAGCCCACGAGGGGGACGGCGCGAGTGCGGCTGACACCCACGCTGCACCTGGACACGGCGACGCTGCGCCCGGACGCGAGCGGCAGACCAGCCCTGGGAGGAGGCCGGCTGCTGAGACTGTCGGCCTGGACGGGGGGGCACCCGGGCCAGGGCGTGGTGGTGACGGAGAGCGCGCTCGCGGGGCTGGAGGACACCTTCCAGGTGAGGGTACTCCCGGGCCGCGACGGCCTGTGCCACGTCACCCGGCACGCCGCGTGACGCGTATTCCAGGAGCGTGCATCCAGAGGCCTGGCATGAAGACGCTGCGAGGAAAAGGACGTGTGCTGCGGTCATGGCTGGCGCTGTGCATGGTGCTGTCCTCCGGCTGCCTCACTCCGGCGGATGCTGTGAGGGACGAGGTCGAGCCGACAGTCGCCGAGCTGTCCTGCGGGGAGCCTGAGCAGGAACAGGCGCACGAGCCCGCCGCAGCGTCCGTGCAAATCGAGGTGCTGCCCCAGGCCCGTGTGCGGCTGCACTTTCCACCGATGAGCGCGGACGCCTCGTTCCAGCGCTTCACCCGGGAGGACGCACGGCGTGTCCTCCAACTCTTTCACGAGGAACTGGCTGCGCTCGAGGAGAGCAAGCGGAGAGTGGCTGCCGCGGGCAAGGTGCCGATCCTCGCGCAGAAGGCACGCTCACAGGAAGAGTTGCTGCTCACGCAGTACACCGAGCGCTACGGGGAGCCCGCCGTGCCCATGCCGGACACGCTCATCAAGAGTCCCATGGCCATGGCGCTGCGGCTGTCGCCGGGATACATGCCGGAGGGCATACGTGAGGGATGGGAGGAACTCGTACGTGACCCGGCATTCCTCGCGGGACTTCTCGTGTCTCTGGTCGCGTATGTCGTTGCGTGGGCTGCTCCCGAGCCCGTCTTCTCCAAGGCCTTCGCAGTCGGTGTGACGGTGGTGCTCGTGTCCGCCTTTACCCTGACGGAACTGGTGCACGCGGGAGGGGCTGCGCTGAGGCTGTACCAGGCTACGCGCCATGTGCAGACCCTGGAGGAAATAGAGGAGGCGGCAAGATACTTCGGCCAGTACGCAGGGGGAGCGGCGCTGAGGATCATGGTGGTGGTGGCGAGCTTTGGCGTGACGAAGGTGCTCCCCAAGCCAGTGCCAGGAGGACTGGGGAAGACCTGGGCGGGGATGAAGAACCTGCTGAGACTGCCCCAGCGCTTCGCGCTGCAAGGGGCAGGGCAGTTCGTGGAAGCAGGGGCGGTACGGGCCGTGAGTGTCGGGGTGAAGCAGGGAGTGCTGCTCATGGCGGGGGTGGCAGCAGGAGGCACTGGGGCCTCGCTCCGCTCAGCCTGCGCGGATGGCCTCTTCAAATTACCCGGGTACAGCTGGCACCATCTGGCAACGAACAAGAATACCATTTCCGATACACGCGGCGGCCCCTGGACGCCTCTCTTCGAACGCATATTCGCCAAGGCTGGAATGACCCTCGAGGATGCGGCGAACAAGATCTACCTGCTGGACCACGCGGGACCCCATTCGGAGGGGTACCACAGAGAGATTTTCAGGCGGCTCGACAGGGTCATCAGAACCTGCTCGACGAAGAGCGCCTGTAGAGTCGAATTGATGAGAGAGCTCAACAGGATCGCGGATGAAGTCTGCACACCAGGCTCGAAGCTCAACCACCTGGCCACTCAGCCTTGAGCGCGAAGAGACGACCTCATTGAGTTACTTTGAACTGGAAAATGACATGGGCATCCTGGACCGCTGGGAACTCGGTGACCCGATGGATGGGAGCGGCCAGGAGATCTGGAACGGGCATTTTTCAAGAGGTCTTCCACTCTCCATCCAGTTGCCTGTTCGTATTGGCATGTACGCGCGTGGGCGCGCTCTGGACTTCTCGACCACTGCGCTCGGCGTCACCGTCATTCACGACAAGGTCAAGACGCTCTTCGAGCAGCTTGGACTTCAAGACCAGATGCAGCTCATCCCCATCACCGTCGAGGAACATCCAGACCGCTATTACATCTTGAACCTGCTCCGGACGATTCGTTGTATCGACGATGAGAGATGCGAAGAGGTGGGTTATCGCACCGTGGAGGATGGATACGAGGATGGCATTGGCGAATATTACAAAGTGGTAGGTCTGCGAATCGATCCAAGCAAGGTGGGGAGTGCCGAGCTCTTCCGTCCATGGGGCTGGCCGGTCTCCATCATCGTCTCCGAGCGGGTCAAGAAAGCCATGGAGGGAGTTGGAGTGACGGGGACTCGCTTCACGGAAGTCTGAGCGCCACGGCCTCCACGCTCGCGCCCCGCTCGCCCGGTTCCAGCCGATTGAACCTGGCCCAAAAGGTTGTCAGGCCCACCCGAAGAGCAGACGGGCAGGCCAGCGCTGGCCCTCCCTCCGAGCCAGTGGCCGGCCGTGACGGGCGTGCTGTGAGCCTTCCCGGACATGCGCAGCCTACAAGGGTTGAGCAGGCGGGAGAGGAGGACGGCCATGACGGACCCGGACAACGAGTGGGACGACCTGGAGGCTGGGTGGGACGCCACGGGGGCGCTGGTTGGACCGACCCCTGACGAGGCGAACGCGCGCAAGGCCCTGACGGGACCGACCCCCGACGAGGCGAGCTCGCTCGAGGCCCTGCGGCAACGGGAAGCGGCCGGCGGCGAGGCGCGAGGGACGGAGGACGCCCCTACCGAAGGAGGAAAGGCCAACGCGCGCGAGGAGGAAGTCGCCGGGCGCGCGCAGGACACCATCGAGGACCAGGGCCGCTACCTGGAGCCGCCAGACTGAGCGAAGAGGCTCGGACGGGGCTCGAGTGGGGCTCAGGTCAGGCTCACTTGATGCCGTGCCGCCGCAGCAGGCGGTAGAGGTACACACGGTCCATGTCCGCGCCGCTGGCCGCCTGGGAGACCTTGCCCTGGTGCAACTCCAGCAGCGCGCGCAGGTAGCGCCGCTCGAAATCGTCCAGGGCGAGCCGCCTCGCCTCGGCATAGGGCACCTTCGGGTCCACCTCGAAGCGGCTGCCCGGCGGCACCATGTCCGACAGCGCCAGGGTGTCCTCGAACACGAGGCACCGCTCGAGGTAGTTGCGCAGCTCGCGCACGTTGCCCGGCCACGCGGCCTGCTCCAGCCGCGCGATGAAGCCGGGCTCGCGCAGCGCCTTCGTCCGCTCCGGGTCCGCCCCCAGCGACTCCAGAATCTGCTCCACGAGAAAGCGCAGATCCTCGGGCCGCTGGCGCACGGGCGGCAGGGGAATGCGCAGCACGGCGAGCCGGAAGAAGAGGTCCGAGCGGAAGCGGCCCGCGTTCACCTCGGCGCGCAAATCCCGGTTGGTGGCGGCGATGATGCGCACGTCCACGGGCACGTAGGCGTTGGTGCCCACGCGGCGGAACTCGCGGGCCTCCAGCACGCGCAGCAGCTTGGGCTGGAGGCTCCGCGGGCAGCTCGCCAATCTCATCGAGGAAGACAGTGCCGCCGTGGGCCTCCTCGAAGGCGCCGATGCGCCGGGTGGCCGCGCCGGTGAAGGCGCCCTTCTCGTGGCCGAACAGCTCGCTCTCCAGGAGGTCCGCGGGGATGGCGCCGCAGTCCACGGTGAGGAAGGGCTTGTCGCGGCGGGCGCTCTCCTGGTGGATGGCCTGGGCCGCCTGACTCTTGCCGGTGCCCGTCTCGCCTTCCAGCAGCACCGTCACGTCCCGGGCGGCCGCGCGCTCCAGCAGGGCGAAGCACATGCGCATCGGCACCGAGGTGCCCACCAGCGAGCCGAAGCGCGTGCGCTCGGACACGGGCAGCCGGTTGCTGTCGGAGCTGTAGTCGAAACGCACCACCACGCGGCCCAGGCGCAGCAGGCTGCCGCCGCGCAGGTACCCCTCGGCCACCTGCACCCCGTCGAGGATGACGCCGTTGGTGCTGTCGAGGTCCTTCACCCGCGCGCCCTTGGGGCTCACGCGGATTTCGCAGTGGAAGCGCGACACCGTGGGGTCATCGAGGTTGAAGTCGTTGCTGGGGTGCGAGCCGATGGAGCACGCATCGGACACGGAGTCCCAGACGGTCCCCACTCCGGGTCCCTCCACCACGGTGAGCAGGAAGCGCCGGACGGCCGTCACCTCGGTGGCCCCGGGCGCGTGCGCATACGGCCGCGTCACGCTGACGTCCTCGGCTCCGGGGGTCTCAGGGCGATCAATGGGGGGCATACGGCCGGACGTTAGCAGCCCGCCGTCCCCCCGCACGCAACTCCTGGCGTACATTGACGACAATATGGGCGTACCTGGGCCAATGTAGGCCTTTTATCGGGACCGACCCATGCTCGTCCGTTCGAATGCCGCCACCGTCCGCCCCCTGCCCTTCGTCCCGGCCGCGCCCGCCGAGCCCCGCCGTGGGGCGAGCCCGGCGCCGCGTCCGCAGGGGGGAGGAGACGTGTTCGAGGCCCCGGGCTCGGGCAAGCCGCCGCGCTTCGAGGGGCTGAAGGACAAGGCGCTCATCCAGGCGCTGCATGACGCGGTCGCGAAGCACAAGGACATCGGCTACAGCCAGGCCCGCAAGGTCATCTTCACCGCGTTGGACAACCACGAGGGGAAGGTGAAGTGCGTGTACACGGGCCGCGAGCTGCGCACGAACAAGATTCCCAACAGCTCCGACATGAACGTGGAGCACACCTGGCCGCAGTCGAAGGGGGCGAAGGGGGCGGCGAAGAGCGACTTGCACCACCTGTTCCCCACGGACAGCAAGGCGAACAGCCAGCGGAGCAGCTACCCGTTCGGCGAGGTGCAGAAGGTGAAGTGGAGCAGCCCGAGCGGGGCGAAGCTGGGCACGGACGCCGAGGGGCGCACGGTGTTCGAGCCGCCCGCGGAGCACAAGGGCAACGTGGCGCGGGCGCTGTTCTACTTCTCCACGGTGTACGGCAAGCAGATTCCGGCGGCCGAGGAGGCGGTGCTGAAGAAGTGGAACGTGCAGGACCAGGTGGACGCCGCGGAGCTGACGCGCAACGGGGCCATCGAGAAGTACCAGGGCAACCGCAACCCCTTCGTGGACGACGCCTCGCTGGCGCAGCGCATCGCGGACTTCTAGGCTGCGCAGGCCATGACCGGACTCTCCCCGCTGTGGGCGCTGGTGCCCGGAGGCTCGAAACGAGGCGCGGAGGTGCCGCTCGCGAAGGTGGGCGGCGCACCGGAGCCCGTGGGGCCCCTGCGTTGGCCGGCATGTACCGCGTGCGGCGCGCCGATGCGCTTCCTCTTCCAACTGCCGCACGTGCCCGGGAAGTTGGACCTGGCGCCCTACGCCGCGGTGTACGTCTTCCAGTGCGAGAACCCGGACACCGCCTGTGAGCGGTGGGACCCGCACTCCGGAGCCAACGCGGTCGTCGCGGTGGAGCCGGGCACGAGCGCGGAGGAGGGAACGCGGCCCACGGGCCTGCCCTACGCCGATTGGAACCTGGGCCTCGCCCCGGCGGAGGAGGACACCGAGGCGCTCTCGGTGGACATCAACGAAGCCACGGACGAGCAGCTCGCCGCCTTGGACCGGGCGCTGGAGGAGGCACCCGAGAGCAAGGTGGGCGGAGTCGCCGGCTGGGTGAATGGGGATGCGACGCCGGAGTGCTGCGGCGAGCCCATGCGCTTCGTGGCCCAACTGGCGGCGATGCCCTTCGGACTGGCCTTCGGGGACAACGGCCGGGGCTACCTCTTCCGGTGCCGGAGCGGCGGATGCGGCACCCCGTTCCGCTTCACCTGGCAGGGCGCGTAGACGGCGCAGCTCCCCTGCCCGCCCTGCCTCGGAGCGAACGTCTTGTTCGTGGACGAGGACGCGGGAACGGGCGACGCTCGGGGGTGGAGACGACACCGGGATGACGACACCGACCGACGACCGCTTCTACATTGAGCTGCTCAAGCTGTTGCTGCACGTGGCCTGGAGTGACGACGAGCTCAAGCCGAGCGAGGCGCGGGCGCTCATTGGGGCGGCGCAGCGGTGGAAGGTACCGCTGGCGGAGCTGCAGCGGCTGGAGCGGTGCCTGGAGACGGGCGAGCCCCTGCCGGCGCCGAACCTGGGCCTGTTGCGCCAGCGTCCGGACGAGGTGCTGGCGACGGCGCGCACGCTGATCGCGAGCGACGCCGATGTGCACCTGTCCGAGGAAGAAATGCTGAACCAGATTCGCGAGCTGCTGGGCCTGGACCCGGCCTGACCCGCCCTACGCGTCGAGCAGCCGCGCCCAGAAGGCGACGAGCCGCCCGACGTCGTCCAGGTCCTTCAGCCCATCCAGCTCGGCGTGGGAGATGAGGGGCGAGAGCAACAGCCGCACCTCGGTCCGGGGCTCCAGCCAGCGCGCGAGGAGCACGGACTCGATGGAGGGAATGACGGAGTCCTCCGTGCCGTGCAGCAGGTAGACGGGCGCGGGCGAGACGGGCGAGAGCTCGGGGGAGAGCGCCGGGTCGCTGGCGAACTGCTTCGCATGCGGCAGCAGCAGCGGCCCGAGCGTGGCGACGTCCCGCTCGTTCACGTACTTCATGAAGGTAGCGGCGGGCTCGGGCATGTCTGACTGCATCCGCCGGGCCTCGGCGAAGACCTCCTCGGCCTTCCGCATGTCCCTCGAGGTGAGGTGCGAGGCGCGCAGGAAGGTGAGGATGCCCGCGCGCAGCGGCTCCACCTGCTCGGGGGGAACCACCCGCCCGGCCACGTTGAGCAGGATGATGGCCACGCCGTAGTCATGGGGCCTGCGGTGCTGGCCACCGGGCTCGATGCCGGTGCACAGGAAGGCGAGCACGCGCGAGAGGTCGCCATGCCCGCCCAGGGAGAAAGCGAAGGCAATCCGACCGGCGAGCGAGGGCCGCCCCGCGGCGACGAGGGAGAGCCCGCCGGAGAAGCTGATGCCCATGAAGCCCACCCGGCCATCGGGCGCGAGCCTCCGGCCGGGCGGAGGCCCAGAGCGCGGCGTCCTCGAGCATGTCCGGCTCGCGGGGGGAGATCTGGTAGCGCAGGAGGTCGGGCAGCTCGGGGGTGAGGACGGTGAGCCCTCCGGCGGAGAGATCCCTGGCGAGCTTCACCAACCGGGGCTCGTCGATGCCGTCGGCGTGCACGCCCGGGGTGAGGAGCACCGTGCGGCCCCGGGGGTGCTCGGGCCGGAAGAGGCGGGCGCGCAGGGGGCCGTGGCGGGAGGGAATCCGCACGTCCTGCTCGGAGACGGGGCCAGTGCCCCAGCGGGAGACGTGCCCGGCCAGACCATCCTGGAAGCCAGCGGCGCGGGCCACCAGGGAGAGGCCCCGAAGGTAATATGGGGTGGCGAGCAGCACCACGAGCAGCAGTCCTCCGAGGAGGGCCAGGAGCGTCGCTCTGCGGGTGCGTGGGCGCATCGAGGGCCATTCAAACACAACGGGCCAGACCCGCTGGCACCGTCGTGCCCCGCGAGCCTGGCCCCTGGGAGGCCCTACTGACCCGACCTCACTTGGAGAGGATGCGCTTCAGCTCGGCCTTGTCGTTGGAGAACTGGAAGGAGTTGTAGAGCTGGAAGCCGTTGTCCCGGTCGAGGACGCGCGACCACAGCACGCTCACCGCCTTCAACCGGTCCTGGGAGAACTGGAACTGGTTGAGCACCTGCTGCACCTGGCCCACGAGGAAGTAGTTGGCGCCGACGGCATCCTGCAGGACGTTCATCTTGTCCTCGGCGAAGGGCTCACGGGTCATGGCCTTCATGATCATCTGCAGCTTGCCCTCGGCGATGGGCTGGTAGGCGGGAGGCGGGGGCGGAATCGGACCCGGGTTGTGGTTGCCAGGACGGCCCTGGCCACGCACCTCGGGGGCCTCGGCGATCAGCTCGCGGATGTCCTTCAGCTCCTCGTAGGCGGCGCGAATCTTGGCCTTGCCGCTGTTGCCGCGCTTGCTGCTCTCGAAGGCCTGGCCCAGCAGCTCCTCCAGGTCGGCGAGGCGCTGCTCCAGGTCCTCGCGCTCGACCATCACCATGGTGCCGCGGCGGCCGCGGCGGAACTCGTTGTCGTCACTGCCCCGGAACTCGTTGGACGCGCTCGGAGGCGCGTTGCCGTTGGCCTGGCCCGGAGGCGGCGCGAAGGAGGGGGCGGTCTGGGCGGAGGCGGCAACAGCGGTCAGGAGCGTGATGGCGACGAAGAGGGCCTTCATGGGGTCATCCTTCTGGGGTGTGTCCTTGCTGCATCTGCCTACTCTGACGGGCCGCAGGCGTCCGCATTCAAACGGATTCGCCCCTCCCCGCCCAGGCCCCCCCCTCGAAGCCCCGCCCTCGGGGAGGACTCCTTCGTCCAGCAACGACCCGGCCGTCGTCCCCCGCGGACGGGGCATCCCGCGCCTGGACGCGCGGACGGGCCAGAGGCCGGAAAAGACGTGGGTCCTCCCCGGGCCGGGGCCTTGCAGAGGGCCTGGGCATGATGACACTCACCACCCCCGCACTCCGTCCTCCGTTCGCGAATGACGTCTCCCTCAAGGCCCGGTTGGGAGCGCTGAAGCTCCTCTCGAGCGTGATGATGCTCGCCGGCTTCGGAGGCGTCGCCATGCTGCTCACCACGAAAACACCTGCCGCCTGGCCGGAGGTGGACCTGGTGGTGGCCCGCCTTCCCTTGCCCATCGTCCTCGCGGGTGTCTTCTGCGCGGGCCTGGCCCTCGACCACTGGCGGCACTGGCAGGTGAAACGCCTGCTCCGGCGGGGCTGGGAGCTGCTCCTGGCGGGCAGGCCCGAGGCGGCCATCCACGCCCTGCGGGTGTCGAGCTACGGCGGAAGCGATGACCAGCGGGCCCAGAGCCTTCATGGGCTCACCCTCGCGTGGCTCCGCAAGGGAGACTACGAGCGGGCCCTGTCACTGGGCGAGGAGACCGCCCACAGCCGGGGAAGGAGGACCTCCAGCGTCCGCGATGCCCAGGCCCCGGCGCTGATGGCCACCATCCTGGCCCTCTACGGAGAGCTGGACGATGCCAGGGAGTGGGTGGAGCGCATCCGCCGCCCCATGTTCGACGAGACGGACCACGCGCTGCTGGCGCAGGCGGTGATGCTCTGCCGCGAGGGCAGGCACGTGGAGGCGGTGAAGCGCATCCAGCGCACCGCGCGCGAGGACGTACCCGAAATGGATGTGGGAGCGGTGGCGGTCATCCACGCCTTCGCGCGCAGCCGGCTGGGCGGGCAACTGGTGCCGCTCAAGCCGGGGTGCGTGCTGCCGCATCGGCCCGCGCGGGCCTCGGAGTACGAGTACCTCGCGTGCGAGTGGCCCGAGCTCGCCGCCTTCCTCCGGGGAGAGGACGCTCCGGCCGCGGCGGCCCGCGCGTGAACCGGGAGGCGCCCTACTCCTTCACGGCACCGGCGGTGAGCCCGCTGACGATGCGCCGCTGGAAGAGGACGGTCATCACCACGAGGGGAAGCGTGGCGATGACGGACGCGGCGGCGATCTCCCCCCACGGCTCCTTGTGCTCGCTGGCGAAGAGGCTGATGGCCACGGGCACCGTGCGCTTCTCGGGGGAGGACAGGAAGGTGAGCGCGTAGAGGAACTCGTTCCACGCGAAGATGAAGACGAGGATGGCGGTGGTGGCGAGGCCCGGAGCGGCCAGCGGCAGCAGCACCCGCCAGAAGGCACCGAGCGGCGTGCACCCGTCCACCCGGGCGGCGCGGTACAGCTCGTCCGGGAGCTGCCGGAAGAAGGACGTGAGAATCCAGAGCGTGAGCGGCAGCGCGAAGGTGGCGTAGGGCGGCACCAGGCCCACCAGCGTGTCACGCAGGCCCGTGGCGCGCAGGATGAGGTAGAGCGGGCTCACCGTGGCGATGGGCGGGAACATGGACACGGCGAGCGCCGCGGCCAGCAGCAGGTTGCGCCCGCGGAACTCCAGCTTCGCCAGGGCGAACGCCGCCGACGCGCCCACCGCCATGCAGAAGAGCGTGGTGAGGGAGGCGGCCAGCAGCGAGTTCACCAGCACCTGGAGGAAGGGCCGGCCCCACAGCACGCTCACGTAGTTGTCGAAGGTGAGCGAGGTGGGCAGCGGCTGGGTGAGCTGTCCGTCCGGCCACAGCGACGTGAGCACCTGCCAGAAGAAGGGCCCGAGGAAGAAGGTGAGGAAGGCCACCGTCGCCAACCACAGTCCTGGCCGATTCATCACCGCGCCTCCTTTCCGAGCAGGCGGATGTAGACGAGGCTCAACCCCACCACGCACAGGAAGGTCATCACCGACAGCATGGAGCCGTACCCGAAGTTGCCCGCCCGCATCAGCGTCTTGTAGGCGTAGATGCTCAGCGTCTCCGTGGTGTTGGCCGGGCCGCCCTCCGTCAGCACGAAGATGGCGTCGAAGACGCGGAAGGCATCCAGCGTGCGGAACAGCAGGGCCAGCAGGATGGCGGGCTTGAGCAGCGGCAGGGTGATCGACACGAACGAGCGCCAGCGCGACGCACCGTCCACGCGCGCCGCCTTGTAGATGTCCTCGGAGATGCCCTGCAGGCCCGCGAGGATGAGCAACGCCATGAAGGGCGTCGTCTTCCACACGTCCACGAGGATGGCCGCGTGCAGCGCGTACCCCGGCACGCCCAGCCAGTTGATGTCCTGCCCCGGCAGCAGCCGGTTGATGAGGCCGTAGTCCGGGTTGAAGAGCCATGCCCACAGCTTCGCGCTCACCACCGTGGGGATGGCCCAGGGCACCAGCACCGAGGCGCGCAGCAGGCCCCGTCCCGGGAAGGCGGTGTTGAGCAGCAGGGCCAGCGGCACCGCCAGCAGCAGCTCCACCGACACCGCCACCAGCGTGAAATACCCCGTGTTCCCCAGCGCGTTCCAGAAGCGCGCGTCGCCCAGCATGAAGCCGTAGTTCTCCAGCCCCAGCCACTTGCGCTCGCCGAAGACGAGGATGAACCGGTGCAGGCTCAGCCAGATCGCCGCGAGAATCGGGTAGAGCGCCACGCCCACCAGCACCGCCACCGCCGGCGCCACCAGCATGTACGCCTGCCGCCGCTCGCGGCCCATCGAGCCCGTCGCCTTCACCGTGCCATTCATCGCGCCTTCTCCTGCGAGGGCTCGAACTGCCCGGTGAGATGGTCCACCTGCCGCTGCGCCTGCTTCAGCGCCGTCTCCGGCGTCCGGATGCCGGCGATGGCCGCGGAGAACTCGCTCTGCAGCACGTCCGAGAGCAGGTTGTAGTACGGCGTCACCGGCCTCGGGCGCGCGTTCCGCACCATGTCCAGCAGGCTCGCGATGAAGGGCACCTGCTCCACCAGCCTCGGGTCCTTGTACACCTTGGGCCTCGGCGGGTTGCGGCCGTAGCTCAACGCCATCATCACGTTGGCCTCCTCGGAGGTGAGGTGCTGGATGAGGCGCTGGGCCGCGCCCTTGCGCGCCTCGGATACGTGCGCGTTCACCGCGAGCTGCCATCCGCCCAGCGTTCCCCAGCCGGGCTCACCGCTCAGCGTGGGCAGCGAGGTGATGCCCACCTTGCCCTTGATGGGCGAGTCCGGCTTCTGCGCCTCCTCCCAAGCATAGGGCCAGTTGCGCATGAAGACGGCCTGGCCGGACTGGAAGACGCGCCGCGCCTCCTCCTCGGCCGCCGAGGTGACGCCCGGCGGGGAGATGCCGCTCGTGATGAGCCCCCGCAGGTACTCGAGCCCCGCGCGTGCCTCCGGCGAGTCCAGCTTCAGCCGCCCCTGCTCGTCCAGCACCTGGCCCCCGTGGCCCCAGATGGCCTCGAAGGCATTGCAGTTGAGCCCCTCGTACTGCCGGCCCTGCCACACGTAGCCCTGCAGCCGCGGGTCCTTCTCCTTCGCCTCGCGCGCGAACCGCTGCAGCTCCGCGTAGGTGCGCGGCGCCCGGGGCACCAGGTCCGTGCGGTAGAAGAGCACCCCCACGTCCACGTACCACGGCACCGCGTACGTCTTCCCGTCCACCACCACCGCCTCCACCGGGCCGGAGAGGAAGTCGCGGCGCAGGACCTCGGGCGGGAAGGTGCCGGAGATGTCGGCGATCCACCCGGCCCGGGCGAACTCGGGCACCCAGACGACGTCCACCACCAGCACGTCGAAGTCGTCCGCCCCGCCCTCCAGCGAGGTGAGGAAGAACTGGTGCGCCACGTCCGAGGAGTTCGGCAACGCCTCGGTGGTCAGCGCGACATCCGGGTTCTTCCGCTCGAAGTCCGCGAGCAGCTCGCGGAAGGCCACCGGATCTCCCAGTGGCTGGTACTTGAAGACGAGCGGTATCTTTCCCCCGGCGGCGGCGGGTTTGTCCTTGTCGCGGCGGCAACCCGGAAGGGCCCAGAGGACGAGCCCCAGCACGAGCACGGAGATGAGCGGGCGGCGCATAGGGGCCCGATGTCCCCATCTCCCAGCGCCAGGGGCAAGCACGTTCGCACCGCGCATGCTCGAATTGTCACCCGGTCTCCGGATGGGAGCCCGTCGCGTACACTGCTCCGGCATGAGTCCCGGCCCCCGCTCCCGCGCACTGCTGCTGCCCCTGATGGTGCTCACCGTCGCCCTGGGCCTGGGCTCGCGCTCGGCGGCGGCGAGGCTCTACCTGCCACGCTTCGTCACCGACTACGCGGGCGACGCGCTGTGGACCGTCATGGTCTACCTGTGCCTCGTCTTCGTCCTGCCGCGCCTCTCCCTCCGGCTCGCGGCGGCCGGGGCCCTCGGCATCTCCGTGCTCGTCGAGCTCAGCCAGCTCGTCCACACGCCCTGGCTGGACGCACTGCGGGCCCACCGCCTGGGCGCCCTCGTCCTCGGCCGGGGTTTCCTCGTGTCCGACCTGTTCTGCTACGCCGGGGGCGCGGGGCTCGCCGCGGGCCTGGAACTGCTGCGCTCCCGGCGCCGCGCCGTGCACCGTCCGGCGGAGCCGGGCGCCCACCCTTGAGCAGCCCCTATTCCCTGGCTGGCACGGGCCTCGTCACCGCCCCACGGCAATGCTCCGGCCGGGCGCCATTCCGGAACAGGCCGCGCGCCGGTGAGTGTTATCTGGTGGATCGCGCATGTGCGCCCGGCGTCGTGAAAACGAAACCCGGAGAGGTTACCGGCTCGACTTCCCGAGCAACCAGGTGTACGCCCGGTATGCGCTCCAGTGAGCGCGCGGTTCGGCGATGGTCGCCGGGCTGTGTAGGAGAAAGAATCAACGAAATGGCAAGTGGCACTGTGAAGTGGTTCAACGACGCGAAGGGCTTCGGATTCATCACCCAGGACAACGGGGGCCCGGACGTGTTCTGCCACCACACCGCGATCGTGGCTGATGGATTCCGGACCCTGGCCGAGGGCCAGAAGGTGGAGTTCGACGTCAAGAAGGGCCCCAAGGGCCTGCAGGCCGAGAACGTTCGTCCGATCTGATCGCTCGAGCGCGGCTACTTACCTTTACGTCTACGAGGCCCGGCCTCCCGCGAGGCTGGGCTTCTTTTTTACTCTTTCCCAGGAGCATCCATGCAGGGGAGGTCCACGAAGCGGCAGAAGGAGATGGCCCGCCAGCAGAAACAGCGGGAGAAGGACGCCAAGAAGGCCGAGCGCCAGCGCGAGAAGGATGGACGCCCCCCCCGGCAGCCGGGCGAGGAAGACCCGGACATCGCCGGCATCATCCCCGGCCCCCAGCCGCCCCTCGAGATGTGAAGCACAGCCCCCATGAAGCAGGCAGCCAGGCGCCCTTCCGGCGGCCAGGGCTCGGGTTCCCAGCGGATTCCGGGCCCTTCGTGTTTCCGGGCCCCGCCGTCAGGCACCGGCGCGATGCATACCTTCCGCGAGAGGACAGACGGAGGCGCGAGCGCCCCGGCACCGCGAGGAGGAGCGCATGGCAGAGGGTGACGATCGCCGGGAAGGCGGCATCCAGGAGCAGGAGTCCCATGCGCGGCAGGAGCCGGCGAAACACGTCTTCGACAAGCCCGCCACGCTGAGGGAGCCCGCGGCGCCGCGCGTTCCCCGGACCCTGGAGTCCTCGCCAGTCCCCGTCATCCCGCTCCCCGGCGAGGACCAGGCCCGCACCTCCGAGGCCCGTCCCGAGACGCTCCAGGAGGCCCGGGAGGCCACCGATGAGCTGCTGCGGGAAATCCTGGAGGAGGACTTCCCCGAGCCCCGGCGCGCGGAGCCTCCGGCGAAGCCCTCGCGGGAGGAGGACTGGCCCTCCGAGCTGCACTCGCTCCACCTGCCGGAACAACAGTAGAGCAACGACAGGGAGGCGCCCCGCGCGGGTCCTTCCGCGGAGCGCCCCCACTCTTCCGGTGCGGCGTGTGCCTACCGCGCGGTGTCCGGCGCCCGCTGCTCCTCACCCGCGCCGCCCCGGCCGTCCAGCTTGATGCCGCTCGCGCCCTCCTGCTCCTCCGGCACGCTCTGGAAGCCCTCTTCGTCCGGCAGTTGATTCAGGTCCTCGGGCTGACGCCCCTCCTGGGTCGTGTCCAGGCCGGAGCCACCCTGGCCGCCCCGACCATCCAGGCCGATGCCACTCGGGGCCTCCTGCTCCGCCGGCACGTTCTGGAAGCCTTCCTCATCGGGCAGTTGGTTCAAATCCCGGGGCTCCTGGCCCGGCCCGGTGTCCTCCTGCTGGCCCGCGCCGCCCGTGCCCGGCGCCTGCTGCTGCTGCTGCGGGCCCTGGAGGTCCTGCGTCCCCTGTTGCCGGCCCGCCTGGTCGCGGCAGCCTCCCGCCACGAGCAGGGCCGAAGCAGTCAGGCCGAGCACCACCCCACGCTTGAATCCGTCCCTCTTCATTCCTGGTCTCCTTGTTGGGAGCCGTGTCTGGCTTCCCGCAAGGCTTTGGCGTCCCGGGCGGCGCTGCAGGAGACAGGGCTGCGCCCGCCAGGCCGTCCGCCCTCAGGGGTGCTGGCCCGCCCGCTCCCATTGCCGGGGCAGGACGGACGCCACGAGGCGGAGCAGCTCGTCCAACTCGAAGGGCTTGCTCAAGCAGCCCACGGCGCCGACCTCGCGGGCACGCCGCTGCGCGTCCTCGGCCGCCGTGCACACCACGATGGGCACCTCGTGGCCGTAGCGCCGGCGCAGCTCGGCCGAGAAGGCCCAGCCGTCCATCACCGGCATCCGCATGTCGAGCAGGATGAGCTCCGGCACGCACTGCTCCACCCGCTCCAGGGCTTCCTGGCCATTCGAGGCCCTGCACACCCGGTAGTCCCCGGCCTCCAGGGTCATGGCCATCACGTCCTGCATGTCCGGGTCATCGTCCACGACGAGGATGTGTGCTCCGGTCATTCCGCTCACCTCCTCCCTCAAGCTAGGTGGAGCCATTCGCCGCCGGAAGGGGCCCGCTCAGGCCACCTTGGCGAACCGCTCCGCGCGCATCCGGGCCACGAGCTCGCGCGCCTGGGCTTCCGAGGCGACGAACTGGACCTTGGTGAGCGCGCTCGCTTCCGCACGTCCGGCCAGGTGCGCCGCGAGGGCAATCCCCTTCGAGACGGCCCGGTGCAGCAGCCGCGCGCCAATGTAGATGGTGCCGAGAATCCACTCCGGCTGGATGTGCTCGCTCAGGTAGCGCCCACCCTCCATGTCCAGGGTGGTGGCCTCGCTCAAGTCTCCCACGATGAGGATGGGCCGTTGCTGGCCCAGCTCCCGGTAGACCTCCGCCAACTGGATGGCGTCTTCCAGGGTGGCCCGGCCCCGGGTGTGGACCCAGACGAGCTCGGGCGGCTCGAAACGGACCGTGGTGCTTCCAACCTTCCACTCGCGCGGCTCGGACATGGCCCGGCCCAGATAACGGACCGGGCCCCGAATCACGAGGCCTTCCCACCCGGCTGTGCGGCGCTCAACGTTCGCGGGAGTGCTTACAGCCCCAACTGTTTGGCGATGATGACCTTCATGATCTCATTGGTGCCCGCGTAGATGCGTTGCACGCGGGCATCCATGAAGGCGCGGCTGATGGGGTACTCCAGCATGTAGCCGTAGCCGCCGAAGAACTGCAGGCACTCGTCCACGACCTTGCCGAGCATCTCCGTCTGCCAGAGCTTGGCCATGGAGCACTCCTTCACCAGGTACTCGCCCGCCACGTGCTCGGCGAGCAGCCGGTCCATGAAGGCGCGGCCCACTTCGACCTGCGTCGCGCACTCCGCCAGCTTGAACTGGGTGTTCTGGAACTTGCCGATGGGCTTGCCGAACGCCTTGCGCTCCTGCACGTAGGCCAGCGTGTCCTCCAGCACCTGCTCGGCCGAGGACTGCGCCATGGCCGCCACCACCAGCCGCTCCTGCTGCAGCTTCTTCATCAACTGCATGAAGCCCTCGCCCTCCTCGCCCAGGCGGTGGGCGGCCGGCACCCGGCAGTCCTCGAAGACGAGCTCCGAGGTGTCCTGCGCCGCCATGCCCATCTTCTTGAGCCGCTTGCCCTTGGAGAAGCCGGGCGTCCCCGCCTCCACCACGAAGAGGGAGATGCCCTGGTGCGCGTTCTTCGGGTCCGGGTCCGTCTTGGCGGCCACCACGCACACGTCGCAGAGGATGCCATTGGAGATGAACGTCTTGGCGCCGTTGAGGACGTAGAAGTCGCCGTCGCGCACCGCCGTGGTGCTCAGGGCCGCCAGGTCCGAGCCCGTGCCCGGCTCCGTCATGGCCACCGCCGCCACCGCCTCGCCCGAGGCCAGCTTCGGCAGCCAGCGCTTCTTCTGCGCGTCATTGCCGAACTCGTGGATGTAGGGCACCACCACGTCCGAGTGCAGCGCCATGGCGAGGCCGGACTCGTAGATGCGCGCCAGCTCCTCCATCACCACCACCGAGTGCAGGAAGTCGCCGCCCGCGCCGCCGTACTCCGGCTCCAGCCACGGGCAGAGGAAGCCCGCCTCGCCCGCCTTGCGCCACACCTCCCGGTCGACGATGCCCGCCTCGTTCCACCGCTCCTGGTGCGGCTTCACCTCGCGCTCGAGGAACTGGCGGAACGACTGGCGGAACTGCTCATGGTCCTCGCGGAAGAGCTTCCTCTGCACCTGGGTGGCCTCCGTGCGCCGCGGGCCTCGTGCCCGCGCTGGGAGGTGGATGGTCTCCCGGGATTGACACGGAAATCAACTCACCGTCCACGGGGCGGGCTCTATAGTCCACGGAGACATGCCGGTGCGGGTGCGAAGAAGCTGGGCCACGAGTGACGAGATGAAGAAGGTGCTGCCTTGAAGCTGCTGGTCCGGAAATTGGGTCTCATCGACCATGCGGAGTTGGACATCCGCCCGCTGACGGTCCTCATCGGGGAGAACGGGACCAACAAGACCTGGGTGGCCTACTCGCTCTATGGCCTGATGCGGAGCATGGTGCGGAGCGGCGCCTCTCCACTTCCGGTGGAGCATGCACTCGATGATGTGGAGCGTTCCACTCGGGAGCAGATCCAAGCGGACAATGCGGCCATCGCATCGACTCTGGCGCAGGAGGGAAGCCAAAGCCTCTCGCTGGAACGCGATTTCTCGAAATACTTCGCAGGAGGCTCCGCAACACACGCTCTCGTGGGCAAGGCCCTCTTCTTTCGCGATTTGTTGAGGCTTCCCGAGGGCTTGCCTGCTGATGTCGAAAGCAGACTGGAACTCGGCGGCGCTGAATTTCGCGTCGAGACAGAGCCAGCGAGGATAGAGGTCACAGCAGCAGGAGGGGGAGTCATGCTGCGGGTGCGCATCTCGTCCGAGAACGATCATAGGTTTTACTTCGATTCCAAAGAGCGCCTTCGCGATGCCTCTTGGTGGGAGGAGGCCTTGTCCTTTGCGTTCACCTCCTGGTTCTCTCAATCCGCAGGGAAAGTGTTCGTCCTTCCCGCGGAGAGGAAGACGCTGGCATCAGCTCATGATCTTCTGAGAGATGAATTTGGGAAGGTAGTGACCATCCCGGTCGCCGACTATGCGGAGTTTCTCGGTTCTCGCCGACGTCTTGCCGAGCGCGGATTCGAGCCGGAAGGTGAATCCCCACTCAGGGATCTCGCAGGCCTTCTGGAGCGGAAGGTCGTCAAGGGAGCGATCGGCTTCAAAGGAGGAGATGTCGAGGGAGCACATCTCTCCTTCAGTCCGTCCGCCCAGGTCGAACTCCCCATCCATGCCGCATCATCGCTGGTGCGAGCGTTGGCGGGATTGGACCTCTACCTGCAAACGGCAATGCCGGGAGATTTCGTCGTCATCGACGAACTGGAGATGAACGCGCACCCGGAGGCCCAGCTCGCATTGACGGAGCTGGTGGCGATGCTCGTCAACCGGGGCCTCCGGGTGGTGATGACGACCCACAGCCCGTACATCGTGGACCACCTGAACAACCTGATGGCGGCGGCACGGGTTCCGCCCGAGCGCCAGGACGAACTGGCTCCGCATTTCCGGCTCGGAAGCCGAGAGGCCTTCCTGCCCGCGGACAAGGTGGCGGCCTACCACTTCGCTCCAGTGGACGGGAAGGTGGAGGTCCGGGACGTGCTGGACCGGGAGACGGAGGCCATCGACTGGCGCACGTTCAGCCGGGTCACGGACGAGCTGAGCAACCTCTACGGGCGCATCCTCGAGGCGAAAGAGCGCGAATGACTCCGTGCGATGTGACTCCGTGGGAACAGCTCCTGGGCAAGGGCACGAGCCACTCGGAGAGTGGGCGGGGTGTCCGCTTCGCGCCGAAGACGGGGGAGCGGGCCTTCTTCTTCCGCTCGGACAGCCAGGAGTTCCGCGCGTATTTCGGCAACGGCCAGTCCTGTGATGCCATCTTCCTCATCGAAACCGCGCAGAAGCGGAAGCTCTTCTTCATCGAGCTGAAGGGTGGCCGCTTCGAGGATGCCATCCCCCAGCTCGCCGAGACCTTCCTCGCCGTTCGCCGCAAGCTGCCCCCGGAGTGCCGCCAATCCACGGAGCTCGAGGCGCTGGCCGTGACGGGAGGGGGAACACCGGGGCAGGAGGCGCGGAAGGCCCTGGAGGTGTTCATGAAGAAGACCGGAGCACGGCTGGTGCGCAAGTCGCTCCCATCAGGCAAGAACTACGACCTCCGTGAGTCCCTCTGAGTACCCCATGAGCTGGCGCCTGGCCCGGACGAGCAGCGGAGCTCCCAGCAGCTCGCCTGGCCGTCCCTGTGGCTCCACCTGGCCATGAAGGGGGCCCAGGGCCGCCACGTGGCCTTCAAGCTGCTCAAGCGCGACCGAGGGCCTCGCCCTACGCGTGCGTCGAGGAGTCCTCCTCGGCGATGAGCCCCTCCTCCTGGGCCAGCGAGCGCAGGTGCGTCTTGATGCGCTGGAACTGCTGGCGCAGCGCGGCCGCCTTGCGCTTGAGCGACGTGTCCGTGAGCGTCTCCTCGCCTTCCGACATCACCCGCGCCACCTCCTCCCACGACAGCCGCTGGTCCACCCGCAGCAGCAACAACATCCGCTCCTGGGGATCCAGGCTCTCGCGCAGCGCGCGGAACCGCTCCTTCACCGAGGTGCGCTGCCAGGGCCGGGTCTCCGAGCGCGGCCGCTGCGCCTCCTCCGGGAGATCCGACCGGGTCATCGGCTGCTCGCGCCCGGCCGGCGCGTGCATCACCTGGTAGCACGCGTTCCGCGCCAACCGGTACGCCCACGTCCGGAAGGAGCTCTCCCACCGGAAGCCCGGAAGCCCTCGCAAGAGGTTCTCGCTGAAGAGGCTGAAGGCATCCCGGCTCCGTTCATAGTCATGCAGCACCGAGGCCATCAGCCGCATGATTTCCTGTCCATACCCCTCCAGCGCGCGCTCCACGGCCGCGGCCAGGTCGCCCTTCCTGCACAACGTCTGGATGTCCTGCTCCAGCTTCTCGCGCTCTTCCAACTGCATGGTGGCTCTCCCTCACTGCCTCTCGTTGTCCATCACTGCCCACGCCCTCACCCCGGCCCCGGAATCCCGGCCTCCAACCCCGGCGCCGCGGACGGCTCCAGGAGCCGCAGGGCGCGCCGCTCGAACGCCCCGGCCCCCTGCGCCCGCGCCACGCGCACCGCCTCGAGGAGGCTCGCGTGGGCCCCCTCCTCATCACCCAGCGCCCGCCGGGCCTCGGCCTGGATGCGGTGCAGCTCGGACTCGTAGGAGCGCTCGCCCACCGCCTCCGCCCACCGCATTCCCTCCTGCACCGCGAGCAGCGCCTCGCGAGGCTGCCCCAGCAACAGGTGCACTTCCGCCAACATCGCGAGGTTGTGCGGCATGCCCGCGCGCAGGCCCGTCATCCGCCACCGCCCCAGCCACTCGCGCATCTGCGCCAGCCCCTGGGCGGGCTGCCCCAGCCGGGCCAGGGCCCAGGCCCGCAGCAGACCGGACCACTCGATGAACAACCGCAGCCAGTGCTCGCTCGCCACGGTGTGGCACTCCTCGGCCAGCGCGAGCGTGCCCCGGGCGTCCCCCTGCAACTGGCAGGACAGGGCGGCGTAGAGCAGCGTATAGGCCCGGGTATTCGGATGACCGATGCGCGCGGAGAGTGCCAGCGCCTCGCGGCGGTACTCGAGCGTACGCTCCGGCTGGCCGATCACCGCGTGGATGACGGCGGCGTGGACGAGCGCCACCGCCGTGGGATTCGTCCACTGCCGCCTGGCCAGCACCCGGTGCTCCTCCAGGGAGAATTCCGAGCACGCCAGCGCCCGCTCCACGTGCTCGCGCGCCTGCTCCTGCTGGCCCCAGACGAAGAAGTCGGCGGCCATCATCCGGTAGCCCAGGACGAGCAGCTCCTGGTTGTGCTTGCGCGAGCCCAGGTCCACGAGCTGCTCGGCCAGCTCGTGGGACAGGCGGTACTCGGCGCGGGCGAAGTAGTAGGCGAAGAGCCCCCAGGCGGGCACCTCCAGGTCCGGCAACGCGTCGCCCACCGAGCGGAAGAGCTCGCGCGCGCGGGTGTACGTCCGCTTCACCTCGGGCGAGCGGAAACCCTGCACCTGCGACAGGGGCATGCCCAGGGCCAGGAGGAGCTGCAGCTCCTGTTGAATCCGCTGGGCGGCGTCGGGCAGGGAGCGCAGCAGCTTCAGCGCGTACTGGAGGTGGCTCACCGCCTCCTGGTTGGCCGAGTGCAGGCTGGCGCCGATACCGGCCCGCATCCAGTGGTGGATGGCCGGCTCGTACTCGCCTGCCTCGGTGTAGTGGTGGGCCAGCACCTCGGGCTGCGTCTCCACCACCTCGGGGAACTGCTCCAGCAGCGCCTGGGCGATTCTGCGGTGGTGCTGGCGCCGGGTGCTGCGCAGCAGCGACTGGTAGGCCGCGTCCTGGAGGAGGGCGTGGCGGAACTGGTAGCCGGCCCCGTCCTCCTCCTCGCGCTGGAGCAGCCCCGAGGCCACCAGCTCCTCCAGGTCCCTGCGCAGCGAGGAGGCGCCGCGCCGCGTCAGCGTGGCCATCAACGCGTGCGAGAAGCTGCGCCCCACCACCGAGCAGAGCTGGGCCAGGGCCTTCTGCCCCGCCGGGAGCATGTCCAGGCGGGCCAGCAGCAGCTCGTGCAGGGTGACGGGAATGGAGGGCATGGCGCCGCCTCCGGCCACCATGCGCGTCATCTCCTCCACGAAGAGGGGGATGCCGTCCGTCTTCTCCACCAACTGGCGCACCGTCTCGCGCGACAGCTCGCGTCCCCCGGCCGACCCCTGCACCAGCGCGGCGGTGAGCCGTGCCGGCAGCCGCTCCAGGTTCACCCGGAGCAGCGGGCCCGTGGTGGAGGGCCAGGCGTGCTGGAAGCCCGGGCGGGCGCTCAGCAGGAGCAGGACGCGCGCCGGCTCCACCCGGTTCAGCAGGAAGCCGAGCAGCTCCAGCGTGGAGGGGTCCGCCCAGTGCAGATCCTCCACCACGGCGAGCACCGGGCGCCCCCGGGCCATGCGCAGCAGCAGCTCCGTCAGGGCCTCGAAGGTGCGCTCCTTCTGGCGCTCCGGCGAGAGCTGGAGGAAGGGCAGGTTCTCCTTCACCGGCAGCGAGAGGAAGGCGGCGATGAGGGCCATGTGCTCCGGCTCCAGGCCCAACGTCCCCAGGTGTGCCTCCAACCGGGCCAGGTTGTCGCCCGGCGAGCCCTCCGCATCCAGGCGGAAGAGGTGCTGCAGCATCTCGATGATGGGGTGGAAGGCGCTGTTGGCGAACTGGCTCCAGCACTGGCAGCGCAGGCGGATGCTGGTGGAGGACGGAACCCGGAGGCGCACCTCCCGGATGAGGCGCGACTTGCCGATGCCGGCCTCCCCCGAGAGGAGCACGAAGGAGCCCCGGCCTTCCCGGGCCCGCCCCCAGGCCCCGAGGACCTGGCGCAGCTCGGCCTCGCGGCCCACCAGCGGGGAGAGCGTGCTGGTGGCGAGCGCCCGGTCGAAGCGGAACACCGTCTTGCGCGCGCGCGTCACGCGCCAGGCCTCCACGTGCCGTGCGCCGCCCAGGCCCTCGAAGGTGCGGGTGCCGAGCGCCTCGGACTCGAAGGCCGGCTGCACCACGGTATGCGTGGCGTGGCTGAGCACCACCGTGCCCGGCCCGGCCTGGCGCGCCAGCCACGAGGCGATGCGCGGGGCCTCTCCCTGGATGGTGGGCGTGCGCCCGCGCAGCTCCGGGAGGATGTCGTCGAACACCACCGTCTCGGTATGGATGCCCACCCGCACCGCCAGCGAGCCCAGCGGGAGCGAGGGCAGGCGCTCGCGCAGCTCGTCCGTCAACGAGCCGGCCAGGCTCATCCCGGCGCTGACCGCGCGCTCCGAGTCCTCCTCCCGGGCCACCGGGTAGCCGAAGCAGGCCAGCACCTCGTCACCCACGCAGGTGGTGATGGAGCCGCCGTGCCGCTGGATGACCTCCGAGCAGCGCTTCTGGAAGCCCGCTTCCAGCTCGCTGAAGTCCTCCGCGTCCAACGCCCCGGCGAGCCCCGTCAGGCCCACGAGCCGGCAGGACAGCAGCGTCACCTGGCGGCGCTGGGGCGCCACCGCGCGCGGCTCCTCGCGCCAGGGACCCAACCGCTCCTCCACCCGTCGCAGGCTGTCGCGCAGCTCGGCGGCCGAGGGCATGCGCTCGTGGGGCTCCTTGGCCAGGGCGGCGGCCACCAGCGCCTCCACCTCCTCGGGGACCTCCGGATGGCGGAGGCGGAGACGGGGCACGGGCCCGGAAGCCACCACCTGGGCCCGCAGCTCCTCCAGCGTGGCGCTCGGGTAGGGCAGCTCGCCGGTGAGCATCTCGTACAGCATGACGCCGGCGGACCAGATGTCCGTGCGCTCATCCTGCGCCCCGCCGAGCCACTGCTCCGGGGACATATAGGGCGGGGTGCCCGCGGTGGGCAGGTACGGCAGGGGCGAGCTGGTGCTGGACGACGTCAGCCAGGCGAGGCCGAAGTCGAGCAGCTTCACCGTGCCCTTCCGGGTGATGAAGACGTTGCTGGGCTTGAGGTCGCGGTGGACGATGTGGCGGCCGTGCGCGTGCGCCAGCCCGGCGGCCACCGCGGACATGATCTCCACCGCGCGCCGCACGCCCAGCCGCTGCTCGCGGTGGAGCAACGCGGCGAGCGACTCCCCCTCCAGACACTCCATGACGAGGAAGGGAATGCGCGGCTCCCAGGCCGCCCCCACCCATTCGGCCACGTCGAAGATGCGGACGATGTTCTCGTGGTCGAGCTGCGCGATGGCGCGTGCCTCCTGGCGCAGCATGGAGATGAGCCAAGGCCCGCCCCTCCCCTCGCGGGGGAGGATGAACTTGAGGGCCACCTCGCGCTGCAGCTCCTCGTCGCGCGCGCGGAACACCTGCCCCATGGACCCGCCGCCCAGCTCCGAGATGATGTCGAAGCGGTGGCCGTCCGAACCGCCCAGCCGCTCTCCGGGAGCCGGCTTGCGGAACGGGACGGGCTCCTGCGCGACCTCCCGGATGAAGGAGTCGCCGTAGTCCGAATCCTCGGGACGGGAATCACCCGCCGTGAGCGGCTGGCCGTTCCTGGGGTTGTGACCGGTCTCTTCACGCATTCCCTGCTCCCCGGTCGACGGGCCCTCGCGCTGCAAGGCCTTGCTGGATGAAGTTACGGGTCCCATGGTCACCGGGCAATGCAACGGGCCAGGAGGGCAGGTGCTCTGTCCAGGGCTGGCAGCCACCCCTCCCTGAAAGACAGACACGCTCCTCACGAATCGTTCAGTCGACGCTGTCGTGGAGGCGGAGGGCAGCGGGCCGCGTTCGTGACAGGACGGACCGGTGGGCTCCCCTCTCCGCCCGCTGGGCATCCAGGCGAAGCACCCCGAGGACCCACCGGTTCCATGTCCTGGTGCGTCACACCTCCGGCCAGGCCCCTCCACCTTCCAGGAATCCGTCGTGGCACGGGGGCGCATGGGCGTGACATTTCCTTTCAAGAATCTCGTCTTCGAGGGGGCCGGGGTCCGCAATTGTGCCTACGCCGGGGCGCTGCTCACCTTGGAGGAGTACGGCGTCTTCGAGCAGGTGGAGCAGGTGGCCGGGACGTCCTCGGGCTCCATCGCCGCCACGCTGGTGAGCCTGGGCTGCACGCCGGAGGAGGTCCGCGAGGCGATGCTCGAGCTGGACTTCGCCCGCATCCGCGATGGCAACTGGCTCACCGGGCCGCCGCGGATGCTCGGGCGCTACGGCTGGAATCCGGGTGACTACTTCCTGGCGAGCATGGAGCAGCTCATCGCCGGCAGGACGGGGGATGGACGCATCACCTTCGCCCAACTGCGCCAGCGGGGCTTCAAACCGCTGTACGTGGTGGGCACCAGCCTGTCGTCGCGCAACGTGCGCGTCTTCCCCGACGAGCGCAGCCAGGACATGGCCGTCGCGGACGCGGTCCGCATCTCCATGTCCATTCCCTTCTTCTTCGCCAGCCGCGAGTTCCAGGGCGAGGTCTACGTCGATGGCGGCGTGATGTGGAACTACCCCATCGACCTCTTCGACGGGCCCGAGGGCTACAACACCCGGACGCTCGGCTTCTTCATGGACACCTTCGATCAGCCGAAGCCGGAGCCCATCGGCTCGCTGCACGACTTCGCCGGGGCCTTCTTCGCCTCGCTGCTCAGCTCCCAGGAGATCGATTTGATGAACAGCCCGGCCAACCTGGCGCGGAGCATCCGCATCAACGACCTGGGCCTGAAACCCACGGAGTTTGGAATCACCCGCGAGCAGAAGCTGGCCCTGATGCGGCAGGGCGAGCAGGCCACGCGGGCCTTCCTCGAGCGCTACGCCGCGTCACATTCGGCGGCGTGAAACTCCAGCTTGAAGGAGTGTGTCCATGTCCAGCAATGCCCTGACAGTCGTCACCCCCATCCAGCCCGGCAAGGTGGAAGAGCTGGATGCCTTGCTGAGTGAGATCGGCGAGGACATCACCAACGAGACCGGGCGCCACATCTCCTTCGCCCAGCTCACCACGGTGCACTTCCTGCGCTGGGTCATCCTCCCCGAGGACAAGGAGGGAGCGAGGCACTACCTCCCGCAGCTCGCCTTCGAGAGCAACTACGACGGCCCGTTGGAGGAGCACCTGGAGGAGCTCATCCGGGTGGGAGGACCCATGCTGGCGCGCATCTACAGCTCCTGCGCGGGCTGCCCCGATGACGTGGCGGGCAGCGTCGAGTCCTTCAAGCGCTTCCTGCTGCGCTACCAGCTCCCCGCCGCCGCCTTCTACCGGGGCTACCCGAATCACACGGTGCGGGATGTCCTCGACAACACCCTCGCGCGACGGGCCATCCAGGACTTCCTCGATGACCCGAAGCGCACGGCCACCCTGCGCGGCCTGAAGCCGGAGCAGCTCTGCGAGGAGATCCAGAAGTACCTCGCCACCGTGCCCGGGATGAAGCTGGAGCGCACGCCCCCGCCCAAGCCCTCGCGCCTGGACCGCTTCGTCCAGCGCCTCATGGAGTCGACCCCCGTGCAGGTGGCCGTGGGAGTCCCCGTGGGGTTGCTCCTGCTGCCCGTGCTCGTGCCGGCGGCCCTGCTGCTGCTGTGGAAGGAGTCCCGGGACGAGGCGGAGCCCAAGACGGAGGACGTGGTGGACCCGCGCGTGGAGGGGCAGGAGGACTACAAGGTCCAGAACCAGCTCACCCACCTGGTGGAGGTCCGCCCGGGTTGGTTCCGCCAGCTCACGCTGCGCACGGTGCTGGGGGGCATCAACTTCCTGGCGCGCCACTACTACAACCGCGGCAACCTGGGAGGCATCCCCAGCATCCACTTCGCGCGCTGGGTCATCATCGACGGGGGCCGGCGCCTGCTCTTCTTCAGCAACTACGACGGGAGCTGGGAGCGCTACCTGGGTGACTTCATCGACCGGGCGGCCGTGGGGCTCACCGGCGTGTGGAGCAACACCCGCGGCTATCCGAAGACGCGGCTGCTCTTCGGCAAGGGCGCGACCAACGAGGAAGACTTCAAGCAGTGGACGCGCGACCACCAGGTGTTCACCCAGGTCTGGTACAGCGCCCACGCCGAGGAGAGCGTCCGCAACATCCTCCAGAACGTCGCGGTGTGCGCGCAGCTCAAGACCCAACTGAAGTCCCAGGAGGCCGAGCAATGGCTGCTCAAACTGTGACGTCCGTATCCGGTACGGCGGCGGCGATTCCAGGAGAGGCGCTCGAGTTCGAAGACATCCAGGGGCTCGTCTTCTTCGGACACGGGCACCTGAAGTACTCGCGGTATGTCTTCCTGCGGGTGAAGGACGGCGCACGGGCCCGGGCATGGCTGCGCACGCTGGTGGAGCGCAAGGAAGTCACCACCGCGGCGGGCAAGCAGCACCCCGGGCTCGAGGAGACCAGGGGCGAGCACGCGCTCCAGGTGGCCTTCACGGCCTCGGGACTGGAGCAGCTCGGCCTGCCCTCGGAGGTGAGGATCACCTTCCTGCAGGAGTTCCGCGAGGGCATGCGGGACAAGCGCCGCGCGCGCATCCTGGGAGACACGGGCGGGAGCGCACCGGAGAAGTGGCAGGTCGGCGGCTCGGACGAGACGGTGCCCCACGTGGTGCTGGTGCTCTTCGGCCGGGACGACGCGGACCTGGATGTCTTCCACGCCTCGCACCGCGCGCGCTACCAGGAGGCCCTGGAGGAAATATTCATCCAGGACGCCGACATGCGGCAGGGTGACACGGAGCCGTTCGGCTTCCGCGACGGCATCTCGTTCCCCTACATCAAGGGCGTGCCCACCACGCGCACGCCGGAGGTGCTGGGGCTGCCGATCAACGCGGGCGAGTTCATCCTCGGCTACCACAACGCCTACGGGCAGTATCCCTTCTCGCCCCGGGTGCCCCGGAGCCAGGACCCTCGCCACCTGCTGCCCGACGTGCCCCGGGCGCAGATGGTGCCCGGAGAGCCCAGGCCCAAGGACCTGGGACGCAACGGCACCTACCTGGTCATCCGCAAGCTGCGCCAGGACGTGGCGGGCTTCTGGAAGTTCGTCGAGGAGAACAGCCGCGTCCCAGGCAAGAGCGCGGAGGAGAACGCGGCGTACAAGGAGCTGCTGGCCGCGAAGCTGATGGGGCGGTGGAAGAGCGGCGCGCCGCTGGAGCTGTGCCCCATGAAGGACGACCCGAAGCTGGGGGAGGACCCCACGGTCAACAACCACTTCCAGTTCGGGGCGGATCCGCACGGGATGAAGTGTCCCCTCAGCTCGCACGTGCGCCGCGCCAATCCCCGGGACACGCTCATCGAGGATCCCAAGGAGTCCATCAAGCTGGGCTCCCGCCACCTCATCATCCGCCGCGGCCGGCCGTATCACGACAAGTACGCCGATGGGACGGAGGAGCAGGGGCTCATGTTCGTGGCGCTCAACACCAACATCGGGCGCCAGTTCGAGTTCATCCAGCAGACGTGGATGAACAACCCCAAGTTCAACGACTTGTACGACAGCAAGGATCCCATCGCTGGCGACAACCATGACCCGGAGTATCCCGAAGATGATCCGAAGGACTACAGCGCCATCGTCCCCGGCTTCCCGGTGCGCCAGCGCATCACCGGCCTCCCCCGCTTCGTGCACACGCGGGGTGGGGACTACTTCTTCCTGCCTGGCATCAAGGCCCTGCGGTACCTGAGCTCGGAGCGAGGGCTATGAGCTCCCGATTCGTCCGATGGCTCACCGGTGCGGACATGCAGCGGGCGGTGTTCGGGTTCTTGCGCAGACATCATCCCAATCTGGTGCTGGGCAAGCGGGTGCTGGTGACACGGGCGGAGGACGTGAACGAGGTGCTGAAGACGGACGCGGTCTTCGGAGTCACGGAGATCTACGCCGAGAAGATGGAGCGGACCACCGGCCCCTTCTTCCTGGGCATGGAGAACACGCCCCAGTACCAGCGCGAGTCCTCCCTCTCCCGGCAGGCGGTGCGCCGGGAGGACCTGGAGCGCATCCGGACGATGGTGCGCGAACACGCCGAGCAACTCATCGCGCAGGCACGGCCTGGCGGGAGGCTGGACGTGGTGAACGGGCTGGCGCGCCCCGTGGCCGTGGGGATGGTGGACCGCTTCTTCGGAGTGCCGGGACCGGACCCGGAGACGATGAAGCGATGGATGCGCATCATCTTCTGGGAGATCTTCCTCAACCTGGGCAACGACGCGGACGTCACCGCGAGGGCGCTGGCGGCCAGCGCGGAGCTGAAGGCATACATGGAAGGCCTCATCGCCCAGCGCAAGGCGGGGCTGGTCACCGAGGGCCGTGACGACTTCCTCACCCGGTTGCTGCGGATGCAGGAGGACGAGGCCACGCGGCTGGATGACGATGCGGTGAGGCGCAACGTGGGCGGCATCATCGTCGGCGCGGTGGACACCAGCTCCAAGGCCCTGGCACAGGTTGTCAACGAGTTGATGGAGCGCCCCGAGGCACAGGGGGAGGCGCAGAGCGCGGCCCGGGAGGAGAACACGGCGCGCGTGGCGGCCCATGCCTTCGAGGCGCTGCGCTTCGATCCACACAACCCGCTGCTCCTGCGCACGTGCAACGAGGACTACGTGCTCGCCCGGGGAACGGACCGGGAGGTGAGGATTCCCAAGGGCACGCTCGTCATCGCCTCGACGATTGCGGCGATGTTCGATCCGGAGGTGATGCAACACCCGGACGAGTTCCGGGTGGACCGTCCGCCCCCGGGCTACATGCACTTCGGCCGGGGGATGCACACCTGCTACGGGGAACGCATCAACCACATCGTTGTGCCCGAGGTGCTCGGGTGCCTGCTGCGCCTGCGCAACCTGCGGCGCGCGCCCGGCGGCGAGGGCCGGATGAAATTCGAGGGCCCCTTCCCGGACCGGCTGGTGGTGGAGTTCGACCCGGGTTGAGAGGGAATGCAGTCAGGAGTGCCTCCTAGAATGGGATTCACCCATTTGGAGAGGCGCCGATGACTTCCGCACAGTCCGTCCTGCTGCTTGCCCTGGCCCTGCTGAGCACTGGCTGCGCCTCATGGGCGCCACCCCCTGGCCGGGGGATGAACCTGCGCTACACGCCGCACGATGCGACCGCGCCCACGATGGCCTCCACCCCCGAGGCTCGAGGGGCCCCAGCGGCCGCACCGCCGCCGGGACTCACGGGACGCTGTGACGGCGGTGGACCCCGGCAGAGAGGAGCGGACTGAGAGGGGGAGTGCCCTCGCGGCCCATCTGGCGTTTCGCGGTGCCGTGCTCGACGTGTCGGGCTCCACCCTCCAACTCTCCGGGGAGCTGTCCAGGCTGCGCAAGAGCCACGGGGGCATCGCCGGCAAGGCCGCTGGCCTCTTCGTGCCCCATGTCGAGTACGGCCAGCGCCAGTTGCGGTGGATTGACGCCGAGCTCGCCGCCGCCACCCGGCTGGCCACCGCCGCCGCGGAGCTCGAGGAGCCGGACATGCAACTGGCCCTGCTGCGCCTTGCGGGTCCACGGCTCGAGGCCGCCATGCTGGGCTCGCTGCTGCTGGCGGCCTGGGTGGACATCCTCAACCTCCTCGATGTGGCGTTCAAGCACGGCTACAGGGCGGTGGAGACGCTGTTCGTTGACATGGACCGCTGGCAGAAGATGGTGGAGCCGCCCATGACGGCACTGGCCTCGCGGGAGCCAGGGCAGGTGGAAGCAGCGGCGGAGAACATGCCCGCGCTGATGGGCTACCTGTCCGGCGAGTTCAACAGGACGGCGGAGCGCCTCCACACGGGGCTGAGGAATGTCGAGAAGGTGATGTTACTGGCGCAGCTCGTGGAGATGGTGACGATGGTGTCGGCGATGAGGTTCTCGCTGCCGCCGATGCGGCCCTCGGCTCCCGTGACACTGGGTATGGGCATGGTGATGGGAGACGGCGGGGTGATGATGGGCACGCGGCTGGTCGTGTCCGCCGAGTGGGTGGAGATGATGCGGCGGCTGGTGCGCTCGGGCGTCCTCTCACTGCCCGCCGTGAGCGCTGCGGTGCGGATTCAGTCCGGCCAGGTGGTGATGGCCAAGGCGCACGGCGAGCTGCCCAGGGGCGTGCGCGCGGCGCTGGGTGACGGGCCCGAGGTGCGGGGCATGCGCATGACGGGCAGAGCAGGGGCCGGCATGGCCGAGCCACCGCGTCACCACGTGCTGCCCAAGGAGTTCCGCGAGTGGTTCGAGAAGCGCGGCTTCACCGGCGAGATGGACATCGACCAGTTCTGCGTCAAGCTGGAGCAGGCACACCACCAGGCCATTCACGGCGGTGGGAACTGGAAGCTGGGGCGCACCTGGCCTGGTGAATGGAACCGGATGATCATGAAGGCGCTCCAGGACGCTGAGTCCAGGCTAGGCCGACTGTTGACGCGGAACGAAGTGCTGGAGATCGTCGCGGAGCGTATGAACCTGTACAAGATTCCGATGAACTTCACGCGCTGGGGTGGAAGATGAGCGAGGACCGTTCCTGGGAGGGCAATTGGAAAGCCCGCTTGTACGAGCGGGTTCGCGAGCGCGGCTACGACTCGCTCACCGCCTTCGCGGATACACGCCCTACCGCTTCGCTGGTGGCACTGGCCGAGGAGCTCGGTCCGGACGACATCGCTGGCGTGCAGGTGTTCAGCGGATTGGTGGCCGAAGCAGAGCGGACCCATCAGGTCACACGCCTTGTGCGCGGACAACTCGTGCGAGAACTGTGCGCGTGTCTCCCAAACGGCTGGCCGGCTGTGCTTGATGACGCGAACCGTTTCAAGGTCGCCAAGGCACTCGGGTTGTGGAGTTCCCTTACCCCAACAACCCATGAGGAGCGCGTCAGGAAAGCTGGAGATGCACTCCTCGCCTCGCCACCGCCGCCCGGCTGGCGACCACTCGGACCGGACGACGAGCTGATCCTCACGCTCCTGCCCGACGAAGAAGTCTGACGGGCTGAGCTGCACCCTGTTCAGCGGCGCTCCGGATGCCTCCACCGGAACTCCTCGCGCAGAGACGCGAGGTAGCCCGCGGCCTCCGGCGTGCCCTCGGCGGGTGCCCAGCTCGCGAAGGTCTTGTCATTGGCCGGGGCGTACGGCCCCGTCTTCACCTCGTAGATGACGGTGTCCGGCGCCAGGGCCACCAGCCCGTGGAAGATGCCCGGAGCCAGATCCACCCCGAAGTGCTCTCCCCCCGCTTCCAATGACAGACAGTCGCGCACGCGCCCCTCGTCCTCGAAGGTGAAGAAGGCCAGCGCGCCGCGCAGCACCACCCACGCCTCGGCCTTCGGCGGCTCCAGGTGCCGGTGCGGCCGCACGTAGCTGTCCGGCTGGATGACGTTGAACATCCGGTGCAGCAGGTCCGCCTCCTCCTTGTGGAAGGGCTGGATGATGCGCCGGCGGGGGCTCGTCCGGGAGGCCTCCGCCACCTCCTCCACCAGGCGGCGAGAGAGAACCACCAGCTCCCCCGCGGGGGCATCCAGGGCACGTCGGTAGGAAGCGCTCATGACCCCGAGCCGAGCACAGGTTCGCTCCGCCAGCCAGCCCCGGCCCCTCACGGATGCTGCGCGTGGGACTCCTCCACGGGCCCCAACCGGCGCAGGCTCGCCTGGGCCCGCTGCGCGTAGGCGACCATCTCGTGCTCCTGCGCGAAGCGGATGGCCTCGAGGAACGCCGCGCGCGCCTCGTCCTCGCGCCCGGCCAGCCGCAGCAGCTCTCCCCGCACCCGGTGCAATTCCGGCAGGTACGAGTACTCCTCCGTCACCGCCGGCCACGTCAGCGCCTCGTCCACCGCCGCCAGCCCCTCCTGCACCTGCCCCAGCCGCAGGTGGATGTGGGCCAGCAGTCCCAGGTTGTGGTGCATGCCCGCGATGATGCCCGAGCGCTGCCACTGCTCCAGCACCTGCCTCATCTGCACCAGGCCCTCCTGCGGACGCCCCAGCTCGGCCAGGGCCCACCCCCGCATCGCCGAGGGCCACAGGTACCACAGCAGGAAGCGGTGCTCGCGCGCGAGCGGAATGCACTGCTCGGCCAGCCCCAGCGCCGTGCGCGCGTCCCACCTCAACTGGCTGGCGATGGCGCAGTACGTCAGCGCGAGCGCCGTCGTGTGCGGATGGCCGATGCGCCCGGCCAGCTCCAGCGCCTCGCGGGTGGAGCGCTCGGCCCGCTCCTCCTGTCCGGCCACCGAGAGCGGCAAGGTCGCGTAGGCCAGCGCCGCCACGCGCGGGTTGACCCACTGCCGGATGGCGAGCGCCCGGTGCTGCTCGAGGTCCACCTCCGGCACCGCCAGCGCCCGCTCCAGGTGCCGCAGCGAGTTGCCCACCTGCCCCCAGGTGAACAGGTCCGTGGCCATCATCCGCAGCCCCATGGAGAGCAGCTCCGGCTTCTGCTGGCGCTCGCCCAGGGCCACCAGCAACTCGGCCACCTCGTGGGATTCGTGCGACTTGCCGCGCGCGAAGTAGTAGGCGAAGGCGCCCCAGAAGCTCAGCTCCAGGCGCGGCAGCTCCTCGCCCACCTCGCGCAGGAGGGCCTGCACCCGCGTGTACGTGCGCTCCACCTCGGGCGAGCGGAAGCCCTGCACCTGCACCAGGGGCCAGCCCAGCGCCATGAGCAGTTGCAGCTCGTCCCGCGTGAGCCCCGGGGCCTCCGGGAGGCTGCGCAGCAGCTTCAACGCCTGCGAGAGGTGGCTCACCGCCTCCTCGTTGGCCGAGCGCTGGCTGGCCCGCATTCCCGCCAGCCTCCAGTAGTGGATGGCCGGCGTCATCTCCCCGGCCTCGGTGTAGTGGTGGGCCAGCAACTCCGGCCGCGTCTCCGCCACCTCGGGGAAGTGCGCCACCAGGGCCTGAGCGATGCGCTGGTGGTACGGCCGCCGCGCGCTGCGGGGCAGCGACTGGTAGGCGGCCTCCTGGATGAGGGCGTGGCGGAACTGGAAGCCGGGCTCGGCCTCGTCATCCCGCGCCTGGAGCAGCCCCGCGGCCATCAGCCCCGCCAGGTCCCTGCGCAGCACGGTGCTCCGCAGCCCCGTGAGCTGGGCGAGCAGCGCGGAGGAGAAGCTGCGCCCCACCACCGCGCAGAGCTGCGCGAGCTGCTTCTGCCGCCGCGGCAGCGAGTCCAGCCGGGCCAGCAGCAACTCCTGCAGGGTGACGGGGATGGAGGCCGCCGCTCCGCCCTCCAGCATCACCCGCGTCATCTCCTCCACGAAGAGGGGAATGCCGTCCGTCCGGGCCACGAGCTGCGTCACCACCTCCGCGGGCAGCTCCTGCCCCCGCGTCACTTCCCTCACCAACTGCTCGGTGAAGGCCGCCGGCAACCGCTCCAGGCCAATGCGCTGGAAGCCCGGGTGCTGGGCCCAGGGCGGGCGGAACTCGGGGCGGGCACTGAGGACGAAGAGCAGGCGCGCCCGCTCCACGAAGCCGATCAGGAAGCTCAAGAGCTGCAGCGTGGACGGGTCCGCCCAGTGCAGGTCCTCCACCACCACCAGCACCGGGCGCTCGCCCGCGTCCTCCATGAGCAGGGTGGCCAGCGCCGCCAGCGTCTCGTCCTTCTGCCGCTGGGGGGTGAAGCGCAGGTGCGGCGAGTCCTCCCTCACCGGCAGGGCCACCAGCGAGGCCAACAGGCGCACCTGCATGGGCGTCAGGCCCCGCTTCTCCAGGTGCCGCTCCACGAGGCGCAGGTTCTCCTGGGGCGAGCGCTCCGGGCTCAGCCACATGCGCTGCAGCGTCTCGATGACGGGGTGCAGGGCGCTGGTGCTGAACTGGTGCCAGCACTGGAGCCGCAGCAGCATGGGCTTCTCCGGCAGCACCCGCTCGCGCAGCTCCTGGATGAGGCGGGACTTGCCGATGCCCGCCTCGCCACACAGCAGCACGTAGCTGCCCTGCCCCTCGCGGGCCCGCTTCCAGGCGTCGAGCAACTGCCCCAGCTCCTGCTCACGGCCCACCAGCGGGCTCAGCTCTCCCGTGGGCAGGCGGGTGCCCGCCGTGCGCGAGCGGCCCACCACGCGGTGCACCTCGAACGTCCGCCGCCCGTCGAAGGCCCGGGCACCGAGCGCCTGGGTGTCGAAGGCGCGCCGCACCAGGCTGTGGGTACTGGCGCCCACCACCACCTCGCCCGGCCCGGCCTGCCGCGCCAGCCACGAGGCGATGCGCGGGGCCTCGCCCTGGATGGTGGGCGTGTGCCCCCGCAGCTCCGGGAGGATGTCGTCCAGCACCACCTGGTCCGTGTCGATGCCCACCTGCACCGCCAGCTCCGCGGACGTCCCCGGCGGCAACCAGGGCTGGAGCACCGCGAGCACGGCCGGGGGCAGCTCCAGGCCCGCGCGCACCGCGCACTCCGCGTCTCCCTCCTTCGCCACCGGGTAGCCGAAGCACGCCAGCACCTCGTCCCCCATGCACAGGGTGATGAAGCCCCCATGGCTTTGGATGCCCTCCGAGGCCGCGCGGTGGAAGGCCGCCTCCAGCTCGCCGAAATCCTCCGGGTCCAACTCCTCCGCCAGCGCGCTGAGCCCCGCCACCCGGCAGTACAGCAGCGTCACCTGCCGGCGCTGCGGCGCCATCGAGCGCTGCGGCCCCCGGCCCGGCTTCAGGTGCTCCTCCAGCTCGCGCAACTCCTCGCGCAGCTCCTCGGCCGACATCAGGCGCTTGTCGGGGTCCTTCTCCAGCAGCACGGACAGCAGCGACTCCAGCTCCCAGGGCAGCTCCGGGTTGCGCTCGCGCGGCGAAGGCACCGGCTCCGGGGAGAGCACCTGGGCGCGCAGCTCTCCCGGCATGAGGTGCGGATAGGGCAGCTCTCCGGTGAGCAGCTCGAACAGCAAGACGCCCGCGGCCCAGAGGTCGGCGCGCGCGTCCAGATTCTCCCCGCGCCATTGCTCCGGGGCCATGTAGGGGGGCGTGCCCGCCGTGGGCAGCTCCGGCTGCTCCGCGGCGAGGCCCGGCGCGGGCGCCAACCATGCCAGCCCGAAGTCCAGCAGCTTCACCGTGCCCTGCTTCGTGATGAAGACATTGGTGGGCTTGAGGTCGCGGTGGATGATTTGATGCTCGTGCGCGTGC
This sequence comes from Archangium gephyra, assembly GCF_049060025.1. Classification (GTDB taxonomy): domain Bacteria; phylum Myxococcota; class Myxococcia; order Myxococcales; family Myxococcaceae; genus Archangium; species Archangium gephyra_A. Next base: position 7,347,294 of record NZ_JBMEQQ010000002.1, on the reverse strand, counting down.
GCCAGCCCCGCGGCCACGCCGCGCATGATTTCCAGCGTGCGCGCCAGCGGCAGCCTCCGCTCCCGCCGCACCAGGTCCGCGAGCGACTCGCCCCCCAGACATTCCATGACGAGGAAGGGCACGGTGGGCTCGCCCGGTCCTCCGCTCCACTCGGACACGTCGAAGATGCGGACGATGTTCTCGTGGTCCAGCCGCGCGATGGCCCGGGCTTCCCGCAGCCCCATGCCGGCCAGCTCCTCGCGCGGAAAGAGGAACTTGAGGGCCACCACCCGCTGCAGCTCCTCGTCCTGGGCCCGGAAGACCTGGCCCATGGCGCCCTCGCCCAACGACTCGAGAATCTCGAAGCGGCGCCCGTCCGCGCCTCCCAGCCGCTCCCCGGGCATGATCTTCCGGAAGCGCGTGGGCAGGTCGGCGCTCGCCACCTCCTGCAGCAAGCGCTCGAAGGCGGAGTCGTCCTCGAAGTCGAGCCCGTCGTCGTCGAACCCCAGCCCGCCGTCGAAGTCGAACCCGTCGTCGAACCCGGGGCCGCCGTCTAGACCGGCCTCGGCGTCCTCCCCATGGGGAGCCATCGGCCCCTGGCCGTTCTGCTCGCCGCTGCGTCCCATGGTCATCCCCCCGCCCCTCACCTGGAAACCTAGGGGCACCCGGCGGGGCGGGCAATGCGCCCACCCGGAGGGGAGGGGGAGACGTCACCTTTCCGCCATCATTCCCGCCCGGCCGGCTGCTCTTCCCGGCGCACCCTTCCGCGTCCACCAACGGGGCGAGCGGGCCCTTCTCCCGGAGATGTGGCCATCCCGCGCAACGCACATCAAATCAAACACATCACACCAGAGAGACGTGGACTCCACCGGTACGAGAGACGGGGATCGGAGGCTCCCTCCCTGGAAGAAGCCCGAACCGCTCTCTGCCCCCTACCGAGGAAAGGAACAGGTCAAGTCATGAGCACCATTCTTCTCGTTGATGATGAACCAGAGCTCCTCGACCTCTACACGGAAGTTCTGGAGCTGATGGACCACCGCGTGCTGCGTGCACATGATGGACGGGAGGCGCTGGAGATCGCCCACGAGCGGCGGCCGGACCTCGTGGTAACGGATTGGCAGATGCCTCGGATGAGCGGGGTGGAGCTGTGCCAGCGGCTCGTCCAGGACGAGGAGCTGTGTGACGTCCCCATCATCATGCACAGCGCGGCGACGGACCCGCACGCCCCGGGCGTGAAGGCCTTTCTCTCCAAGTGCTCGGAGCTGAGCGAGTTTGAAGAGGTGGTCAACCAGACGCTCATCGATTCGGGCGTCTACCCGCGGGGACCGCCGCGGGGGCCGTACCTGGACGAGCTCTCGCAGCCGTCGCGGGAGACGGCCTGGGAATCCGAGCACGCGTGCTCGCAGTGAGGCCAGGAACAGAGCGGGTGGCCAGGCGGGCCGGGAGAGAAATCTCCCGGCCCGCGTGCTTTTCCGGCGGGGCCCCACTCTACCCGCGCAGGAGGCCACATGGCACACACCTTCTGTGGAGACAGCCGGGAGTTCGCAGCCCTCATCGCGCCGCACAAGGCCCTGCTGCTGGGGCTCGCGCACAAGCTCTGCCGCAACGGCGGCGTGGAGCCCGAGGACCTGGTGCAGGACACGTTGGAGCGCGCGCTGCTGCACTTCGAGTCCTTGCGCGGCGGGAGTGAGGGCACGCGCCGCGCGTGGTTGTGCACGACGCTCCAGCGGCGCTTCCTCGACCAGTGCCGGCGCCAGCGCACCGAGAGCGCCGAGGGTCCACACCTGGAGCTGTTGCACGCGCCCGTGCTCGTGCGCGAGCCGCGGCAGTGGCACGCCTGGGAGCGCGTCTCCGGGGAGGAGTTGCACGAGGCCATCGCCTGTCTGCGCTCTCCGTTGCGCGAGGCCTTCGAGCTGCACACGGAGGGGCTGCGCTACAAGGACATCGCGGTGCGGCTCGGCACCACGCTGGGGACGGTGGGCTTCTGGCTGCACGAGGCCCGGCTCGAGCTGAGGGCCCTGTTGCGTCCGCTGGCCACCGCGCGCTCGGAGCAGCTCGCGGCCTGAAGACAGACATCACAATCCCGCGCGAGCAACTCTACCTCACGTCACACGAACCCAAGACAGACACCCATGAATCCGACCCTGCGTCAGACGAACCGCGTCATCCCGCTCCCGTCCTCCTCCCGATCCAACGAGGGCCGCCAGCCGTGGCGCCCCCGCCTCGTGCGCGCGCTGGCCACGCACCCGCGGCGCGACCACTGGTTGGAGCGCGTCCCCGAGACTCCCGGCCGCTACCAGGTGCGCGGCGTGACGGGCGTCATCTTCATGCTCTTCGGGCTGATGAAGGCCTTCGACTTCACGCTGCCCATCCTCGTGGGCGCGCCGGGCCTGCGGGTGAACACGGGCGTGGAGGGCTTCGCGCAGTTGATCTCCGGCATCGGCCTGCCCTTCCCCCTCTTCAACGCGTGGATGGTCATCGCGATGGAGGTGGTGCTCGGGCTGGGGCTCATCCTCGGCGCGTGGACGCCCGCGACGCGGCTCATCACCCGCCTGTGCGCCCTGCCGCTCGCGGGGGACATGATGGTGGCGCTGCTGGTGGGCATCCGCCAGGTGCAGGGCAACCCGGTGATGGTCGACGGGCACGCCATCATGAACCAGTTCTGGAGGCTGCCGCTGGAGCTGGGCCTGCTGGCCGGCATGCTCTTCCTGCTGTGGAAGCCCGCGGCCCGGAAGGTGGCGCCACGGCTGGTGCCCGTGCCCGTGCCCGTGCGTGAGCGCTGAGCGGGCGGGCGGGCAGCACCCCGGTTGCCCGGCGAGCCGCATGCCGGGCACCCGGGGTGTCCGTGTGTCCGGGGTGACGCCGCTTCCCGAAAGCACGGGCACCCCTGGATGGGCAGATTAGAGTCACACCGTGCCCGTGAGCTCCGTGATCTCTTCAGGACGACTGCTCGGCTGCCTGCAATGCTCCGGGCAGCACCTCGAGGGAAGCTACCACCCGGGCCTCGTCCTGCTCTCCATCGTCATCGCCGTGGTGGCGTCCTATACGGGCCTGGACCTGGCGGGACGGGTGGCGGGGATGTCCGGCTCGGCGCGGCGCGTCCTGCTGGGCAGCGGCGCGGCGATGATGGGGGTGGGCATCTGGTCCATGCACTTCGTGGGCATGCTGGCCTTCCGCATGCCCATGCAGATGAGCTACGGGCCCGGCCTCACGGCCCTCTCCATGGGCGCGGCCGTCCTCGGGTCCTGGGCGGCCCTGCTCGTGGTCAGCCGCCACCTCGTCACGCGCGAGGGGCTGCTGGCGGGGGGCACCTTCATGGGGCTGGCCATCGCCGCCATGCACTACCTGGGTATGGCCGCCATGCGCATGGAGGCGGAGGTCGGCTACCAGCCCGTGCTGTTCGTGCTCTCGGTGCTCATCGCCATCGGGGCCTCGGTGGCGGCGCTGTGGCTGGCCTTCTGGTTCCGGCGCGAGCAGCGCGCCTGGACATGGCCGAAGCTGACCAGTGCCCTGCTCATGGGCGTGGCCATCTCCGGCATGCACTACACGGGCATGGCCGCGGCCCGCTTCACCCCGGCGCCGGTGCCGCCCGGGTTCATCGACGAGGGCTTCCAGATTGGCGGGCTGGGCGCGGTGGCCATCGGCGTGGCCACGCTGGGAGGGCTGGGCCTCACCCTGCTCGGCTCGCTGGTGGACCTGGAGCAGCGGCGCACCCAGCGCACCCTCACGCTGCTCGCGGACGCGAGCGCCATGATGGGCCGCAGCCTGGACATCCCCACCATCGCCCAGACCCTGGCGGAGATGGTGGCCCCGGCGGTGGGAGACGGGTGCCTCGTGGACCTGTACGAGGAGGACGGCGTCTCCCTGCGCCGCATGGCCATCTGCTACCCGAGACACCGCGAGAAGGAGGCGCGCTACCGGGACGTGCGCTATGCGCGGGAGCAGGGCTCGGACACCCCGCTGCAACGGGTGTTGCGCACCGGCCAGCCCGAGCTGCTCACCCACCCCGCGCGCCAGGAAATGGAGCGGATGGCCCTCGCGCCGGAGTCCCTCCAGTGCCAGCGGGACGCGGGAGCGCGCGCGGTGCTCATCGTGCCGCTGCTGCACCGGGAGCGGGTGCTCGGCGTCATCACCGTCTTCAACCGGGAACGGCCGCTGGAGAGCACGGACAGCGCGCTGGTGCAGGAGCTGGGGCGGCGCGCGGGCAGCGCGGTGGAGAACGCCCGCCTCTTCCACGAGGCCCAGGAGGCCATCCGCGTACGCGACGAGTTCCTCTCCATCGCCTCGCACGAGCTGAGAACGCCGCTGACGCCGCTGATGATGAACCTGCAGCGGCTGCACCGCACGGTGGCCAACGGCGAGGGAGCCCAGGAGCTCAAGGGCGAGCAACTGGCGCGGGTGGTGGACGTGGCGCAACGCCAGACGAAGCGGCTGGCGCGGCTGGTGAACGAGCTGCTGGACATCTCGCGCATCCGCCTGGGGCGGCTGGAGCTGCACGCCGAGGAGCTGGAGCTGGGCGCCGTGGTGAGGGACGTGGTGGAGCGGCTGGGCGATGAGGCGCTCTGGCCCGGCAACCCGCCCGCGCTGCACCTGGATGGGCCGGTGGTGGGGCTGTGGGACCGCTCACGGCTGGAGCAGGTGGTGGGCAACCTGCTGGCCAACGCGGCCCGCTACGGGCAGGGCAATCCGGTGGACGTGACGGTGCGCACCCAGAATGGCGAGGCGTGGTTGGTGGTGAGGGACCGGGGCATCGGCATCGCGCCCGAGGCCCTCAAACGCATCTTCGAGCGCTTCGAGCGCGCGGCCTCGCGCAACTTCGGCGGGCTGGGGCTGGGCCTCTACATCGTGCGGCAGATCGTCGAGGCCCACGGCGGCACCATCACCGTGGAGAGCGAGCTGGGCGTGGGCTCCACCTTCACGGTGAAGCTGCCGCGGCGCCAGGCGCACTGAGGCGGCCGGCGGGGAGCCCGGGGCGGGGATTGGCCTCGGGGACAGGCCGGTGTCCGATTCCCGGCTGATCCTCCGTTCAAACCCGGAACACCCGGAAGGAGCTACAGGCCCTCCCTCCCTCCCACCGAGCAGGGGGCCGAGGTCACCGAGCCGTTACACGCGGCGTGCGTAGTTTCACCCCCGCACCACAACGCAGCACGGAGGGGTCTCCATGACACCGACTCTCACGACCAGCGCCTATGTCCTTCACAACCTCGGCCTCGCGGCGGGCTTCGGCGGTTCGCTCTTCGGCCGGATCGCCCTCAACCCGTCGGCCCGGTTGATTTCCGACAAGCAGGACCGGGCGAAGATCGTCAACGCGGCCTGGAATGGCTACAACATCGTCAACGCCGTGGGCCTGGGCGCCACCGCCCTCACCTGGCTCATCGGCCGCTCCAAGATTTCCGGCCGCTCCATCTCCGCCACCGCGCGCAAGCTCGTCCTGGTGAAGGACTTCCTGATGGGCGCCACGCTCGTCAGCGGCGCCGTCAACCTCATCGGCGGTGGTTTCCTCGCCAAGCGCGCCCTCCAGGACGGCATCTCCATGGAGTCCGGCAGCAAGGCCGCCGATGACGCGCCCGATGACGTGAAGAACACCACCAAGCTCGTCAACTGGCTGGGCGTCTTCAGCCTCGCCACCATGGCCGGCCTCATCGGCGTGTCCACCTGGCTGGACAACACCGCCCAGGCCAGCAGCAAGTGGAAGTTCATCGCTCGCGCCCTGCCGTAAGCACAATCCCAGACAGTCTGTTCCACGGCCTCCGCGCGCCCTGCGAGCGGGGGCCGTTGTGTTTTCCGCACCCGTCCCGTGCAACCCGCCCCCGGGTACGAGCCGCTCCCTCGCCTCCTCTCCGGCATGGCGGCACCGGGCCCGCGCCCCCGTGGGATGCAAGCCCCGCTCCCCAGGCGGACAGAAGGTGCACACCCTCCGGTACGAGGGGGGTTTGAATGGGCTGGCGGGAACGGACTCGGGTCCTGGTGTGTGCGTGGGCGGTCCTCGTCGTGGCGGGGTGCGGTTCCACCGGCAATGAGGGGGAGGGGCCCCTCGAGGCTCCCGCGTCCGAGGAGCCCGCGCCCGAGGTGCCAGTGCCGGACCCCCTCGAGGAGCAGCCGCCGCCCGGAGGCCCGGTGGTGGTGGAGCCCACCGAACCGGAGCCGGTTCCGGAGCAGCCCCGGCCGCCCCCGCCCATGTTCCAACCGGGTTTCCATCAGGCGCTGCGCTGGTCCTACAGCACGGGCAGCGTGACGTTCCGCCTGCGCGTCCCGGTGGGCCGGGCCGGTGAGCGGGTGCGGCTCGCGTTCCGCGCGGGAGACGGCAACCTCGTGCTGCGCAAGGCCACCGTGGCCCAGGCCGGTCCCAACGGCTCGCTGGCTTCGGCGCCCGTGGCGGTGACGTTCTCCGGCACGCCGGGCTTCTCCGTGGGCGCGAGGACGCGCGTGGTGTCCGACCCCGTGTCGCTGCCCGTGGGCTTCCGCGACGAGCTCGCCGTGTCCTTCGAGGTGCAGGGCGCCCTGGCGGTGAGCGCCATCCACGCCCTGCCGGGCAGCTATGTGCGCTCGGGTGCCTACGCGAGCGTCACGGGCCCGCTGGGCGGTACGGCGTGGGATCGCGCCGTGGGCCTGGCCACGGTGGATGTCGAGGGCCCGCCCGCCCGCGCCTTCGTGGCCCTGGGCGACAGCATCACCGAGGGCTACATCGACGAGCTGGACGACACGCGGCTGGCCTGGCCCTCCGTGGCCGAGGCGCAACTGGGTGTGCCCTTCGCCAACGCGGGGGTCTCGGGCCAGGGCTTCTACGATGCGCTGATGAACCTGGACGCGGAGGTGCTCTCGCTCCAGGGCATCACCGACTGCGTCGTCCTGCTGGGCACCAACGACCTGAGCGCCCTGGACATGGGCGGCCTGCAGTCGCGGATGAACACGCTCGTGTCGCGGCTGCAACCCTTCTGCCGCCTCTGGGTGGGGACGCTGCTGCCCAAGGAGAAGAGCAACCACGGCAACTACGAGGTGGTGAAGAAGCAGCGGCTGGAGATGAACGCGTGGATCCGCGCCACCTTCCCGGACGTCATCGACTTCGAGGCGGTGACGCGCCAGTCCGGCAACGTGCACCTCTTCCTGGACGGGCTGGAGGTGGACGGCATCCACCCGAGCGCCGAGGGCCAGCGCGTCATGGCCACCGAGGCGGCGCGGGTGCTGCGTGAAGCGGGCGTGCAACCGGGCCCGGGCGTGCTGATACCCGCCGAAGGGCAGCCCTGAGGAAAGCTTCAGGGGTGTCGAACGGCTCGCCGGGAGAAGGGCGGGCCGTTATGTCTTCCGGTGCCGGACCCCCGGCACCGCACCATGACGAACACCTGGTATGACGCAGTGGTGGTGGGCTCCGGCTTCGGCGGACTGGCCACGGCCCTGGAGGCTCACCCGGCGGGGCGCTCGCGTGGCGCTCTGCGAGACCCTCAACTACCCGGGAGGCTGTGCCAGCACCTTCCGCCGGCACGGCTACGCCTTCGAGGCCGGTGCCACCCTCTTCTCCGGGCTCGACGAGGGGCAGCTCTTCGGCCGCTGGGTGCGCGAGCACGGGCTGGACGTGACGGTGGACTGGTTGGACCCGATGGTGGAGCTGCGCACCCCGGGCATGCGGCTGGAGGTGTACCGGGACCGCCAGCGGCTGATTGAACAGCTCTGCGCCTTCCCCGAGGCCCCCGCCGAGGCCCTGCGCGGCTTCTTCACGCTGCAGCACCAGGTGGCCCAGGCGCTGTGGCCCCTCTTCGATGATCCCACGCTGCTGCCGCCGCTCGACGTGCGCGCGCTGCTGCGGCATGCCTCGCGGGCCCTGCGGTACACGCCGCTGGTGCGCTGGATGGGGCGGCCCCTGGGCTCCGTCCTGGAGCGGCTCGGGCTGCTGCGCTTCACCCCGCTGCGCACGTACCTGGACGCGCTCTGCCAGATTACCGTGCAGTGCGCCGCCGCCGAGGCCGAGGCCCCCTTCGCGCTCGCGGCCATGGACTACTACTGGCGAGGCACCGGGCACGTGCGCGGAGGGATTGGCCGGCTGGCGAGCGCGCTCGCGGGCGCCGTCACCGCGGGCGGTAGCGAGGTGCTGTACGCCAACCGGGTGAAGTCGCTCGAGCCCGTGCCGGGAGGCTGGCGGGTGTCGGCGCGCCGGGGCGAGCTGCTCGCGCGCCACGTGGTGGCCAACGTGCTGCCGCAGGGGCTGATGCGGCTGCTGGGCCTCCCCCCCGAGCGGCTGCCCCCGCGCCTGCGGGAGCTGGCCGGGCGCGTGGCGGAGGGCTGGGGCGCGGTGATGCTGTACCTCGTGGTGCGAGCACCCGGGGAGGCCTCGCCCGGCGCGCACCACCTGGAGCTGGTGCAGAACGAGCAGGCCGCCTTCGTCGAGGGCAACCACCTCTTCGCCTCACTCAGCGGCGAGGCGGACACGGGCCGGGCGCCCCCGGGACACCGCACGCTGACGGTGTCCACGCATGTGCCGTTGCACTCGCTGGCGGGGCGGCCCGAGGAGGAGCAGGCCCGGCTCGTCTCCACCATCCAGGAGCGGATGCGGCAGGGACTGCGGCGCCTGGCGCCCGAGTGGATGGAGAACCTGCAGCACGAGATGACGGCGTCCCCGCGCACCTTCGAGCGATTCACCCAGCGCGAGGCGGGCGCGGTGGGCGGCGTGCCGCGCCGCGCCGGGCTGTACCACTACCGCTCCCTGGGGCCCAGGCCGGTGATGGACGGGCTGTGGCTCGTGGGCGACTCGGTGTTCCCGGGACAGAGCACGCTGGCCACGGCGCTCGGCGGCGTGCGCACCGCGGCGAGCATCTCGCGCGGGTGAGGGGCCACGGCGAGCGCCCCTCGCCTCAGTGTCCCGAGTGCCACTTCGTCATGTGCTCGGCATGGGTGCGGAGGTAGGCCCCCGGCTCGAAGAAGTGGTCGTAGTACTCGAGGTCCAGGTGGTGGGCCTGGAGGAACATGAGGCAGTAGGTGCTCGGCAGCGTCGCGGGGAACTTGCCGAACGTGTCGTGGATGTATTGGGCCATCCGCGTCACGCACTCCTTGAACACCTCGTCATGCACGCGGGCACTGCCCCGGATGCTCCGGGTGTCCTTGTAGGGACCGGGAGTCTCGGGGTTGAAGGGCCCGCCGCGTCCGTACTTGCGCTGGCAGAAGGCCTCCACGGCCGCGCGCATGTCCGGGTAGTGCGGCGGGCAGAAGCCCTCGAAAACCCCGGGCAGCCCCGTGGGATTGGGCAGCGACCAGCGCGGGTCGGTGTCGTACCGGAACCCGAGCCCCGGCACGTCCGGCTCGCCGCTCGCCCCCAGCACCGAGTTGCGATCCAACCCGTCGTACATCCAGCCGCCCAGGCCCATGGCCTGCAGCATCAGCGTGCCGGCGTAGCACCCGGTGGACAGCTCCACGGTGACCTCGCCCAGGCAGAGCTGCTCCACGTAGGACAGCGGGAAGGGGTGGTCCACATCCACCAGCTCGCGGAAGCGCTCCAGGCCGGGAATGGACCGGTGGTTGTAATCGTCGGTGAGGCAGAAGCCGTTCTGCACCAGGTAGCAAAGGGCGCCGATGAAATGCTGGGCCAGGTCCGCCACGGGGATGAACAGCGTGGTGCCCGGCTGGTTGGCCACCCAGGTGTTGTGTCCCTCCACGTGCGGCGGCCGGGGCGGGAGGTAGAGCCGCTTGTCGGAGACCTTCCGGATGCGCGAGCGATGGGCCGCCAGCAGGGCCTTCAGGTCCAACCGCCCGTCCGCGTCCCGCTCGCCCAGGGCCGGCGCGTCCCGCGTGGCGAGGAAGTAGATGCCGGTGTCATCCGTGAAGAAGAGCTCGCTGGTGTGGAACCCCGCGGCCGAGGGGAAGGTGCGCCCTCCCGCGCTGCCCGCGTAGTTGGACAGGGACGGCGCGTAGTGCTCGTTGCGGGCGAGGAGGTAGTGCCAGCCCGTGTTGCCGCCCACCGCTGTGACGAGCAGCATCTGCTCCAACTCCGAGAGCGGTACGGGCTCGGAGCGCGAGGTGAAGGCCAGGGGGCCATCGGGGATGCTCGCGCCCAGGAAAAACCTCCGGGAGCGGCGCCCGAGCAGCGCCTGGACGAGCGGGAACTCGAGCACATCCTCCAGGCCGGACGGGGTATCGGCCTCGGGAATTTCGTCTCTGGGCAGCTCTCGACGGTATGCCATGACGGCCTCCTCCAGAAACCGAGAGGGGCCCTCGCGGTTTGTGACGCCCGGACTCAGTCGCCCTCGAAGCGGACGCCCGCTGCCCTGGCCTCGGCCACGAGCTTGTCCACCTTCTCGAGGTAGGCCTCCATGTCCGCCTTCCGCTCCAGGCCCCCCGAGGACATGTAACGCACGGTGCCGAAGATTTCGCGCTCGCCCCAGGGCCGGTCGTGCAGGCCGAACAACCAGCCGATGTTCGCGTAGGAGTTCGCGTCCCGCCCGTCCAGGAAGTACCGGTTGTTGAGCGCCAGCGTCGTGCGGTGCGCGTGCTCCGGGGTGCTGCTCCACTCCAATATCTTCTTCCCCCAGTACATGCGCATCGCGTTGTGCATGTAGCCCGTGTAGCGCATCTCCCGCGTGGCGGCGTTCCAGTACGGGTCGTGCGTGAGCGCCCGCTCGAGTTGCTCCTGCGTGTACTGGTGGTGCCGCTCGTCGCTCCGGTGCTTGTCCAACGTCTTCCGCGCCCACTCGGGCACGCACTCGAAGCTGTCGTAGTGCGGCGAGTATTCGGCGAAGTTCTGCGCCAGCTCGCGCCGGACGATGAGCTCCTCGAGGAAGTTCTCGCGCTGGTGGTCCGCCGCCTTCGCCCCGCGCGCCGCCAACGCCACCTCCACCGGGCTCACCTGCCCGAAGTGCAGGTACTTGCTCATGTGCGAGACGTGCGTCGTCTCCGGATGCGGCCGGCTCTCCTCGTACTCGGGGAGGTGCTCGGTGAGGAATTTGCGCAACAGGCGCTTCGCCTCGCGCGTGCCGCCCCGGAAGCGGTGGCTGACGGGCGGCACCGTGCGGTCCAGGTCCAGCTTCGCCAGCACTCCGTCGAGGTTCTCCAGGTTCAGGCCCTTCACCCCCAGGCCCAGCGAGTCCGTCTTCAACGGCGTGGGCGCGAGCTCCACCAGGTACGCGCTCCAGAGGCGGTGGATTTTCGGGCGGAGGGTGCGCGCGGCGTACTCGGCCTTGCCCGAGGCGGCCTCCACCGGCACCACCACGTCGCCCTCGACTTGAATCACCGGGCAGGCGGCCTTCTCCGCCACCGTCACGCGCCACTGCTTCTGGTGCCGCAGGTAGCCCCGGTCACACACCACGAGCGCCGCCTTGCGCGCGAGCTTCAGCGCCACCTCGTCCGGAGCGCCGCGCTGGACCACGAGGGGAATCTTCCGGCGCGCCAGCGTGCGCTGTGCGTCCTGGAGCCCCTCCAGCATGAAGCGGTAATGGCGGATGTTGGCCTCGGGATAGCCGTCCATGAGGCCGAAGCCCACCAGCAGCGGCAGCTTCGCCTCGTTGGCCCGCTGAATGGCGTACTCCAGCGCCGGGTTGAACTCCGCCCGCTGGCTCTGCTGCATCCAGTAGAGGATGTAGCCGCCGTCCTTCGGCTCGTGGGTGTTGAGCCGCTTGATGCGGCCCTCCTCGATGGTCCTGCTCGGCATGGCCTCCTTTTATGGAATGACACGTCCGAAAGCACCGGGGGCCCCGCCCGGCCCGGCATGCTCCCCTTCTCCGTGACGGAACTTCCGCGTTAAAGGTGCGGTGACGAGCCATGCGGCCCGCCCCTGGGACGGATACGGCTCTCAGGGGAAGGACACATGCGCTGGCGATGCGTGCTCAGTCTCACGGTATGGATGGCGCTGGGGACAGGGTGCCCGGAGACGTGGCGGGAAGGCGGCACCATCGACCGGGCGATGGCGAAGGACCTCGCGGAGGAGATGCACCGGCACGACTGCTACTTGAGCGAGGAGGAGTGGAAGATGCAATGTGACGTTCCTCCTGAGTTGTGGGAGAACAAACGGTGCCCTCATGCGTGTCAGTTCAGGGCCAGCCCGTGATGCGTTGGCGCGCACTCCTGGCCCCGCTGCTGGGCCTCCTCCTGCTCCTGCCGCTGGCCTGGGCCTTCCATACGGCCATGCTGAGAGGATTTCGGCCGACTCCCGCGGCGAGGCTCGTCCCGATGCTCTCGCCCGGAGAGCGCCAGAGCCTGATGACCTACGAGCGCCCCTGCAAGGGCCGCAAGGACTGTGAGCCACCGCTGGCCTGTTTCTTCAATGCCCGCTCGAAATGGACGTACTGCACCGACAGCCGGTGCATGACGGACCAACAATGCGCGGAGGACATGGTGTGCCGCACGGTGGAGACGGTGAAGGGGGGGACCCAACTCCGCCAGTGCACACTCGTGGGGGTGCGCAAGGAGGGCGAGCCCTGCCTGGACATATCCGATTCACGTGAAGCGTCATGCGAACGGGGACTCCTGTGCCAGGATCGCCGGTGCGGCCGGCCGTGCCGTATGGAAGAGCCCGGGAGCTGCCCGGAGGGCTTCTTCTGCCGCGAGGGCCTCGATGGGCCTTCCTGCCTGCCCATATGCGAGGGCCGTGCGTGTCCCGAGGGCCAGGACTGCATCCAGCCCGACCTCGAGGAGGGCGTGTCGATCTGCGCGCAGGTGCATGGCCAGAACTGCCAGGAGACCCCCTGTCCCGAGGGACAGAAGTGCGACATGTGGAATACTTTCAGCCACCCGCGCGAAGCCTGGGGGACGTGTCTCATCCGTTGTGGTGAGGAGCACACGCCCGCCTGCCCCGAGGGCTTCGTCTGCCAGATGCACTATTGCAGGAAGGCCTGCGACCCGGCCGATCCCGAGGTCTGCGGCCCTCATTACAAATGTGACCGCGACCACGAGAAGTTCCCCTGGACGTGCGAGCCGGATATGTGAGGCGCGCAGCGCCCGGGCGGCCCTCTACCGGCGCAAGGACCGGGGCTCGCGCGTGTCCCGGGGACGGGCAGAGACCGGCAGGTAGCACTTGCCCCTGTATTCGGCCTGTTTCTCGCGGCAGGGCGGGCGCCTGGGCAGTTCCATCCAGCAGCCGCCGTGGATCTCCACCTCGTCCTCATTGGGTTTGCAGGGTGCCCTGGCCTGGTCGTCGAACGGCCTCGTGGGCAGCGGATAGGAGATGGGCCCCTGGCCCACGAAGTCCTTGTTGATCAGCGCGGGCGCAGGGCGCACGGCGGCGGGCCGCACGGGCTCCTCCCGCACGACGACCCGAGGGCTCATGTCCCAATTGAACCCATACACCTCCATCTCCACGAGATGGACGGCCAGACGCAAGCACAGGTACAGCCCGAAGAAGACCGCGAAGGTGCGCCCGCGGCTGGCGCGCGTCCACCTCCAGGCGCGCCCGGCCCGGTGCCGCAGCGCCTCCAGTGGCCCCATCGGCGGGCGGGTGAGGTGGGCCCGCGCCTCTTCCCCGTTCCCCAGCCGCTCGACGGCGCTCGCGAGCAGCTCGAGCACTCCGCGCAACTGCGACAGCGTGCCGGAGCCCGGCGCCTTCTCCACCTCCAGCGAGACGTAGGGCGGCACGGCCTGGGAGCGCAGGCGCACCTGCCACTCCTCCTGCGGTTCCTCGGGCGCGCGCTCGCTCGGGATGAGCACCAGGGCCGGCTTGTCCGTGAGGACGTTGTGCGCCTCGTAGACGCGGCCCAACTCGCCACTCTCCGGCTCCGGCTTCCGCGTCGTGTACCGCTTGATGAGCTTGAACGGCCCCAGCCACCCCTTGAAGAAACCCCGGTCCGCCATGAGCACCTCCTCGTCCCGCCTCTTCTACACCGGGTGAGTGGGGACGTGGGATGAAGCGCCAGGAGCACTCCGCGTAGGGCGGGCACCAGGCGCCCCCCTTCAATGGTAGGGTGGAGACCGAGGAGTCACTGCGCTGCGCCACGGATGGCCTCATTGGGGGCAACCCGGGTACATCCGGCACCCTCACCCCCGTCCCCTCTCCCGGAGGGCGAGGGTGGAGTGGGCTCACTCCGCACGCGGGAGTGGAGTGGGTTCAGTCCGCACGCGGGAGTTGGTTCAGTCCGCGCCCTGGACCGCTTCGCTCCGCTCCCGTGGCCTCGCGTGCCACGCCAGCGCGCCGAACGTCCCCGCCAGCGCGCTCAGCAGGCCTCCCGCCGCCAGGAACGCGCCTCCCAGTCCCACCGCCCCAATCAGCGGCTGCGCGAGCAGTGGCGAGATGAACTGGCCCAGGAAGAGGCTCGTCGTCAGAAAGCCCATCACCCGGCCTCGCGCGGCTTCCGGTGCTACCTCGCCCGCCCAGTTCGCCATGTTCGGCGTCAGCAGCCCCTGGCCCAGCCCCGACACCGCCAGCCCTCCCACCACCGCCGCGTACGACTGGGACATCCCCACCAGCACGTAGCCCAGCGCCATGCACGCGAAGAGCACCGCCATGATGCTCCGGTAGCCCAGCACCTGCCGCACCTTCGCGTAGCGCAGTGACACCACCGAGCCCACCACCGTCGACACTCCCACCGCCAGCCCCGCCAGCGCCGAGGACTGCACCCCCAACCGCCTCAGCAGGAAAGGCAGCTGCACCGGAATCAGGTAGAAGATCATCATCCCCACCATCGCCAGGGCGTACACCTGCCACAGGGTGTTCCACGGCAGGGCCACCCGCACCGCGCCGCCCGCCGCCCCCCGCTTCACCTCCGGCTCGGGGAGGAAGAACAGGATGAGCGGGAGCACCAGCAAGGCGTAGAGGTACACGGCGAACGGGGCCCGCCAGTGGATGTCCGCCAGCAGCCCTCCGCCCAGCATGAAGACGAAGCCGCCCACGCCCATGAAGGCCGCCTGCCGCCCCAGCACCACGCCCCGCTCGGGGCCCGCGTAATAGTCCGCGATGAGCGCCGCCGCCGTCGTCATCAGCCCTCCCACCGCCAGCCCCAGCAGCGCTCGGCACAGCAGGATGAGCGGCAGCGACGTGAGCACTCCCGGCAACGCACCCGCCACGCCGTACAGCGCCACCGCCGCCACCAGCAGGCGCTTGCGTCCGAAGCGGTCGATCAGCACCCCCGCCAGCGGCGCTCCCATCGCCGTGAACAGCGCCGGCAGCGACACCACCAGCCTCACCCACAGGTCAATCCCTGGCACCCACTCGAACGCCATGCGCAGCCTCGGCAGCGACGGCGAGATGGCGGCGCTCGCCATGATCGTCATCATGCTGACGAGCAACAGCGTGAGCAGCCGCAGGGTCGGGTGGGGGGGGCGCATCCCGGGTTTCTAGCCCGACTCCTCCCCGCGACTCCACACACCCCCAGGCAACCCCAGCCCCAGGGGCTCCCCGCCTCAGAGCACCTTCACCGCCTTCACCACGTTGTCGCCCACATCCCCGGACTGGATGATTTGGAAGCCAAGTGTGCGGCAGATGCGCTGCATCGCCCCGTTGCCCGAGAGGATGTCCGCGACGATCCGCTGCAGCCCCCAGTCCCGGCCCACCTCCACCAGCCGGCGCAGCAGCTCCGTCCCCAACCCCTGCCGCTGCACCGCGTCACTGATGAGCATCGCGAACTCGGCGTCCTCCGTCCCCGGCAGCCTCGTCAGGCGCCCCACCGCGAGCAGCTCGCCTCCATTCCCCCGCTCCACCACCAGTGCCAGCTCCCGCGCGTAGTCGTTGAAGCAGATGCGCGCCAGCCGCTCGTGCGCCACCCGCTGGTCCAGCTTCATCATCCCCGCGTACCTCAAGAACACCGTCTGCTCCGACAGCGTCTTGTGGAACTCCACCATCCTCGGCTCGTCCTCGGGCCGGATGGGCCGGATGACCACCTCCTCCCCCTCCTTCATCTTCCAGCGCTCCACGTACTTCACCGGGTACGGGAGGATGGCCAGCCGCGGCAGCTCCTCTTCCTTCACCTCCGGGCCGTGCAACACCACCCGCGCATCCAGCGCCACCAGCCGCTCCGCCGACGCCAGCAGCGGGTTGATGTCCACCTCCCGGAT
This sequence comes from Archangium gephyra, assembly GCF_049060025.1. Taxonomy (GTDB): domain Bacteria; phylum Myxococcota; class Myxococcia; order Myxococcales; family Myxococcaceae; genus Archangium; species Archangium gephyra_A. The sequence goes on along the minus strand of NZ_JBMEQQ010000002.1, from coordinate 7,331,355 downwards.
GAAGCGCTGCTCCACCACCAGGTGGCTGAAGCGCACCATCAGCTTGCGCAGTGCCCCCAGGTTCACCGGCTCGCGCCCGCGCACTCCCTTCAACGCCTCGTGGATGCGCGTCTGCTCCATCAGCCGCCCCGCCAGCGTCGTGTTCAGCGGCGGCAGGCCCAGCGCCCGGTCCTTGAACACCTCCACCAGCGTGCCGCCCGCCCCGAACAGCAGCACCGGCCCGAACTGCGCATCCAGGCTGCTCCCCATGATCAGCTCGTAGCCCTCCAGCTTCACCATGGGCTGCACCGTCACCCCGTCGAACCCGTCCGCCTGCCCCAGCACCTCCAGCTTCCCGCGGATGGCCGCATAGGCCTCGCGCACCGCCTCCGCCGTTCCCAGGTGCAGCTTCACCCCGCCCACGTCCGACTTGTGCGTGATGCGATGCGAGTGCAGCTTGAGCACCACCGGGTAGCCCAGCGACTCCGCCTCGCGCACCGCCTCGTCCACCGTCGTGGCCAGCCGCGTCTCCACCGTGGGAATGCCGTACGCCTCCAGCAGCCGCTTGGACTCGTACTCCGTCAGCAGCGTGCGACCCGCCGCTCGCGCCTCGCGGATGAGCCGCTCCGCCTCCTCCCGCCCCGGCGGCTCCTCCGCCAGCACCGGCGTCTCGTACAGGCCCGCCAGGTTGTACGTGTAGCGCCACATGTAATTGAAGATGCGCGCCGCCGTGTCCGGGTAGCCGAACGTCGGAATCCCCGCGTCGTTGAGGATGCGCTCGCCCGCCGCCACGTCCGAGCCTCCCATCCAACTCGCGATCACCGGCTTGCCCAGCTTCGCGTAGGGCCGCAGCCGGTCCGCCGTCTGCGTGGGCTCGGTCATGTCCTGCGGCGTGAGGATGACGAGCAGGCCATCGCTGTTCTTGTCCGCGCCCGTCACCTCCAGCGCCTTCGCGTAGCGCTCGGGTGTCGCGTCGCCGAGGATGTCCACCGGGTTGCCGTGGCTCCACGCCGATGGCAGGAAGCCGTTCAGCTCCGCCATCGTCTTGTCCGAGAGCTTCGCCAGCTCGCCGCCCCCCATCACCAGCGAGTCCGTGGCCAGCACGCCCGGGCCTCCCGCGTTGGTGAGGATGGTGAGCCGCCGGCCGTTGGGACGCGGCTGCCTGGCCAGCACCTTGGCCATGTAGAAGAGGTCCGCGATGGAGTCCACGCGCAGCACGCCCGTGCGCCGGAAGGCCGCGCTCAACACCTCGTCGCTGCCCACCAACGTGCCCGTGTGCGAGGCCGCCGCCGCCGCCGCCTGCGCCGTCCGTCCCGCCTTGATGACGATGATGGGCTTGTGCAGCGCCACCTCGCGCGCCGCCGACAGGAAGGCCCGCGCGTCCCCGATGGACTCCATGTAGAGCAGGATGCTGCGCGTGCGTGGGTCATTGCCGAGGTAGTCGATGATGTCGCCCCACCCCACGTCCAGCATCGAGCCCATGGACACGAAGGCGCTGAAGCCCACCGCCTCGCGCAGGCTCCAGTCGAGGATGGCCGTGAGCAGCGCGCCACTCTGGCTGACGAAGGCCACGTTGCCCGGCCTCGCCATGTCTCCCGCGAAGGTGGCGTTGAGTCCCGTCGTCGGCCGCATCACCCCCAGGCAGTTGGGGCCGATGATCCGGATGCGCGCCTCCCGGGCAATCCGGAGGACTTCCTGCTCCAGCGCCACGCCCTCGGGGCCCACTTCCTTGAAGCCCGCGGAGATGATGATGACGCCGCGCACGCCCGTCTTCGCGCACTCGCGCATCACCCCGGGCACCGTGCTGGCCGGGGTCACGATGACGGCCAGGTCCACCGGCTCGGGCAGCGCCTCGAGCGAGGGCCACGCGCGGATGCCCAGCACGTTCTTCCGGTTGGGATTGATGGGGTAGACGGTGCCCCCGAAGGGGCTGCTGATGAGGTTCCAGAGGATGGTGCGCCCCACGCTCCCCTGCCGCTCGCTCGCGCCCACCACCGCCACGCTGTGCGGATTGAAGAGGGCATCGAGCGGATGACGGCCTCGCAGGTGCAGCAGGTCGTACGAGGGTTCGTTCGGCGGCGCTCGGGTCGACTGGGCCATAGGGGCCCGTTTTCAGCGCCCGGGCCGCCCCGGTTCAACCGCAACCGTGTCACGGGCGCCCAGGGCGTTGCCTGGACGGCAGTGGGGACCGCTGGAACCTCGGGGTGTGGCGGATGTGGAACAGGTGCCCGGCTGCGCTCGCGGCCTTCCTGGCGGTAGGCTCTCCCTCCATGGCTCGCCGCAAACAGGCCGATGAGGCCACCGTCCGCGTCCGCAATCTGATCGCCCTCGACGCCGCCAACATCATGCGCAGGCTCGAGGCCCGCCGCGCCGAGATGTTCGTCCTCTTCTCCCGCCTGCGCAGCCGCGAGCCCATGCTCAGCACCCTCTCCACCCGCTACGCCTCGGCCACCTTCCACGAGCTCGTCCACCTGCCCGTGCTCGAGCAGTCCGTCGTGGACCACTTCTACGAGTGTCTCGACGCGCTGCGCTGGTACTTCACCTACACCGAGGACATGCCCAGCACCGCCCAGCAGACCTTCAACACCCTGCACCGCCGGCTGGAAGAGGCCCATCGCAAGCTCGTGGCCATCCTCGGCCACCCCGTGTCTCCCGATGGCACCACCGTGGTGGAGGGGGAGGTGCTGCGGCGCGAGGACAAGGCGCTTCCCTGAGCCGGGCTCCGGTGAGCGAGTGAGCGGGCGAGCGACAGGCTGCTACGTCCCATGGCTTCGCGGCCGGTTCCTGTCTCGGTGGGAGTCTTTCGTCTAGAGTTCCCCGCCGCATGTTCCAAGCTTCTCGTGGCTGGCGGTGGGCGGTCGTCCTCCTCGTTCCCTTCCTCCTCGGTGCCTTCCTGTGGGCATCCTGGCCCTTTGGCTCGGCCCCCCAGGTTCCCAGGAAGGCCCGCGCTCCGCGTGCCTCGCGTTCGGCGGCCTCTCCCGACAAGCCGCTCCGGGTCGCCCAGGCCTCCGCTCCCGCTCAGGCCGCCCCGGCCCCTTCCGCCGCCGCTCCCGCCATCCACCGCGCGCTGCCTCCTCCCTCGCCCCGCGCCCTCAAGCTGCATCAACTCGGCAAGAGGCTCGGCGTCCAGGAGCCCCGGCTGGAGGACCCGTGCGTCGCCCCCTCCGGCGCCACCTGCTCGCGCACCGCGCTCACCCCCTTCTTCGAGTCCCTCGACGCCCTCTCCTCCCGCGAGGCCGCCTCTCCCACCGTCATCTCCGCGTTCGGCAACTCGCTGATCGCCGGTGACCGCATCGTGGACGTCATCCGCGAGGAGCTCGGGGCCACCTTCGGTGACGGCGGGCGCGGCGTGCTCGCCGTGGATCGCCTCGCCGATTACGGGCCCCGCGTCCGCGCCGGCTTCGCCCGCGGCGGCTGGGAGCCTCGCACCATCGGCGAGGTCAAGCTCGCCGAGCTCCCCTTCGGCATCACCGGCGTCTACCACCGCTCCACCACCGCGAAGGCCAGCAGCCGCTTCGCGCTGGATCGCGAGCCCCATGGCACCCTGTGGTGGCTCGACGTGCCCCGCGCCGGCCAGCTCTCCATCCACATCGACGGCAAGGAGCTCGCCCGCGCCGAGCCCCAGGGCTCCGGCCAGGCCCAGGCCCTCTCCTTCGACATCCCCGAGGGCGCCCGCTACCTGGAAGTGGTGGCCGAGGGCCGCGGCGCCGTGGTGCTCGGCGTCGTGCTGCAGCACCAGCGTCCCGGCATCGTGCTCGACACCCTCGGGGTGCCCTCCGCCGACGCCAACCTCTTCCTGCGCGCCCGCGAGGACATCTTCCGCGCCCAGCTCGCCGAGCGCTCGCCCCGCCTGCTCCTCTTCATCCTCGGTGGCAACGAGGCCAAACGCCTCGAGTGGGGCCGCTCCAATCTCGCCGAGGTCGAGGAGGGTCTGCGCTCCTTCGTCCGCCGCTCGCGCGCCGCCGCTCCCGACAGCGCGTGCCTCGTGGTGGGCCCCATCGACGCCGTGCGCGGCGGCAACGGGCCCCACAAGCTCAAACAGCGGCCCTACCTCGACGAGGTCATCTCCATCGAGCGGCAGATCGCCCTCGCCGAGGGCTGCGCCTTCTTCGACATCTTCTCCGCCATGGGTGGCTCCGGCTCGCTGGCCCGCTTCGTCCAGGCCGGGCTCGTCCACGACGACCTCGTCCACCCGCGCAGCCACGGGCTCGACATCCTCGGCCAGCTCATCACCGATGCGCTGCTGCGCTCCTGGGTGGAGTCGGGTGACCCGCGCCGCCAGGCCGCCCTCGCCCCGACGCTCCAGGCCTCCGAGGAGACGCGGTGAGAGCGCTCCTCTGCGCCCTTCTCCTCTTCTGCCTCACCGCGCCGCTCCCGGCCCCGGCCCGCACGGCCACTTCCGCCGCGGCCCGGAAGAAGGACAAGCCCTTCCCCCCCGAGGTGCAACGCGCGCTGGATGCGCTCGTGCGCGCCGAGCTCGCCAAGGGGCCCCACGCCGGGCTCTCGGTGGGCGTGCTCCACGGCGGCATGCGCTGGGTGCGGGGCTACGGCCTGCGGGACATCGCCCACAAGTTGCCCGCCACGCCCCGGACGACGTACCGGATGGCGTCCATCACCAAGTCCTTCACCGCCGTGGCCGTCCTGCAGCTCGTCCAGGAGGGCAAGCTCGAGCTCGACACGGACGTCCGCTCCTGGGTGCCCCGGTACCCCGAGAAGCCGTGGCAGTTCACCGTGCGCCAGCTCCTCGGCCATCTCGGGGGCGTGCCCCACTACGACGGGCCCGAGGCCGCGGAGAACACCCAGTCCCTGGACACCGCGGGCGCGCTCGCCCTCTTCGCCGACAAGCCCCTGGCCGCCGAGCCCGGCACGAAATTCGTCTACACCACGTGGGGCTACAACCTGCTCGGCGCCGCCGTGGAGAAGGCCTCGGGCCGCGGCTACGGCCGCTACCTGAAGTCCCACGTCTTCGGCCCCGCCGGCATGCGCCACGCCGCGCTGGATGACCCGCGCACCCGCGACAAGCACCACGCCGTGGGCTACCGCCTCCAGAAGGGACAGCTCGTCCCCTCGCACTTCCTCGATGTCTCCAGCCGCTTCGCCGGCGGCGGCACCCGCGCCTCGGTGGAGGACCTGCTCGCCTTCGGCCAGGCCATCCTCCAGCACAAGCTGGTGCCCGCGGAGACCGCGCGAATGATGCAGGCCTCCATGAGCACCCGCGAGGGCCAGCTCACCGACTACGGCATGGGCTTCGCCACCTACCCGCTGCGCGGCCACTACATGGTGGCCCACGCCGGAGGCCAGCCGGAGACCACGTCGCTGCTGGTGATGCTGCCCGCCGAGGACGTCGTCATCGCGCTCGCCAGCAACCTGGAGGGCGAGGCGAAGCGGCAGCGGCGCATCTCCACCCGCATCATCGAGACGCTGCTGGAGGACGGGCTCGTCCGCCGCGACGCGCACCTGGTGGACCCGGTGGACGGCGTGGTGCACGAGGGGCTCGCCCGCCTCTTCACCTACGGGCTCTCCTACCACCTGTGGGCCACCCGAGGCCCCGGCGCGCTCCCCGAGCCGGGCGATGTGAACGACGCCTTCACCCGGATGTCCGCGCTGCTCGACCGCACCAGCATCGCCCAGGACCCGCAGGCCGCGCTGCTGCGCGTGCGCGCCGCCCACCACCCCCGCGAGGGCTCGCTGCTCATCCGCGTGGGCGCGCACATGGCCTGGACGCTGGAGAAGACGCTGGGGCCCGAGAAGCTCCGCGAGTACCCCGCGCGTGGACCGCTCGCCTTCTTCACCGACTACCTCGCCGCCTGCGAGCAGGTGCCCTGCCCCGCCCCGCTGCGCTTCAGCGAGACGCTCCAGAAGGACGCGCGCCACTTCGAAGAAGTCTGGAAGCGCGCGCAGGTGTCCGAGCTGCGGCGCGTCCGGCTGGACGAGGTGAAGGACCCCGAGACGCTCTGGCCCGCGTTGGAAACGGCCACTGCCAACACCTCGCTGCACCCGGACTACGTGGACGAGATGCTCCGCGTCGCGGGCCTGCTCGCCAAGCGCGGCAAGAAGCAGGAACAGCTCCGCTGGCTGGAGCGGACCGTGGCCCTGCATCCGCAGTCCGCTTCGGCGCGCGAGGCGCTCGCCAAGGTGCAGACCCCCGGGACACAGGGGCCGCTGGAGATGCCCGCCGCCACCGCGCCGCGTCGTGCGACGGATGGCAGCAGCCCCGTGCCCGATGACGCCGGACTCCTGCCGGCCTCCCGCCCTCCCCCGCCACAGCAGCCCGAGGAGCGCGCCTCCGAGCAGGGGGGCTGACCCCTCCGTGGCACCGTTCACCGTCTGGCATCCGAGGCCCGAACCAGGGCGCGAGCCGTCGCTGAGCGGACAGCTCCACGATTTCTGAAGCACATGCGTGCTCGATGCCGTCCGGGCCTGGGCTGTGATGCCGGGCCCTTGGGAGGGACGGCATGAGCATGACGCGGCGGGAGCTGCTCCACTACTTCGGCGTGGCTGGAGCAGGACTGGTGGGGCCCGGGTGCATCGGCTGGACGCGCGAGGAGGCCATCCCGGTGGACTCCTGGCACAAGAGCGTGTGCCGCTTCTGCGGCTCGGGCTGCGAGACGCGGGTGGGCCTGCGCGGCGGCAAGGTCGTGAAGGTCGAGGGCCTCCAGGAAGGGTGGAACCGCGGCCGGCTGTGCATCAAGGGCCTGCTCAACCGCGAGATCCTCTACGTCTCGGACCGGGCGCAGTACCCCATGGTGCGCAAGAACGGGCAGCTCGTGCGCGTGTCCTGGGACGAGGCGCTCGACGCGGCGGCCGCCGGCTTCCGCGAGGCCATCGCCCAGGGCGGGCCGGACGCGGTGGCCTACTACGGCTCGGGGCAGCTCTTCACCCAGGAGAGCTACACCGCCAACAAGCTCTTCAAGGGCGGCATCGGGACGAACAACGTCGATGGCAACCCGCGCCTGTGCATGGCCTCGGCGGCGTTCGGCTACAAGTCCGTATTCGGCGCGGACGAGCCCTCGGGCTGCTACGACGACATCGAGCACGCCACGACCTTCTTCGTCATCGGCGCCAACATGGCCGAGTGCCACCCCGTCGTCTGGGAGCGCGTGCGCGATCGCATCCGCACCGCGCCCCAGACGCGCGTCATCGTGGTGGACCCGAGGCGCACGCCCACCGCCCGCGACGCCACGCTGCACCTGCAGATACGGCCCGGCACGGACGTGGCACTGCTCAACGCCATGTCCTACGAGCTGCTGCGCACCCAGCTCGTGGACCGCTCCTTCATCGACAACTTCGTCACCTTCCGCAAGGGCGCGGCCGATGCGCCGCCGCTGACGCTGGAGGACTTCCAGAAGTTCCTCGAGGACTACGCGCCGGAGAAGGTGGCGGACCTGTGCGGCCTGTCCTCGGCGGAGATCCGCGAGGCCGCTCGCCTGTGGGGCATCTCCCAGGCGGTGACGAGCTTCTGGACGATGGGGCTCAACCAGCAGACGCACGGCGTGGCGGCCAACCGGATGATGATGGCGCTGCACCTGCTCACCGGGCAGATCGGCCGCCCCGGGGCCTCGCCCTTCTCCCTGACGGGCCAGCCCAATGCGGGCGGCGGCGTGCGCGACACCGGCACGCTGTCACACGCCCTGCCCGCAGGACGGCTCGTGTCCAAGGAGAAGGACAGACACGAGATGGAGAAGTTGTGGGGCCTGCCCGAGGGCCGCATCTCGCCCAACCCGGGCCTGTCCGCGGTGCCGATGTTCGAGGCCATGCGTGAGGGCAAGGTGCGCGCGACGCTGGTGATGGGCACCAACCCGGCGCGCTCGCTGCCCAACGCGGACCGCTACCGCGTGGGCATGGAGAAGGCCTTCCTCGTCGTCTGCGATTCCATCTTCCCCACCGACACCGCGCAGCTCGCCGACGTCTTCCTCCCGGCGGCCATGTGGGCGGAGAAGGAGGGCGTCTTCTCGCAGTCCGAGCGCCGCTACCACCTTGTGGAGAAGTTGGTGGAACCGCCGGGCGAGGCGCGCTCGGACCTGGACATTCTCGTGGCCTTCGGCGACCGGCTCGGCCACGGCGAGCTGCTGAAGGCCCGCACGCCCGAGGCCGTCTGGGACGAGTGGCGGAAGATCTCCGCCGGCAGCACCTACGACTTCACCGGCATCACCTACGCGCGGCTGAAGGCGCTGCCAGGGCTGGTATGGCCATGCCCCAGCGAGGACCATCCGGGCACCTGCCACCGCTACGTGCCGGGGAAGGACCCCCTGGCGAAGAAGGAAGGGCGCATCGACTTCTACGCGCGGCCGGACGGGCGCGCCATCGTCTACCTCTCCGAGCAGGGCCCCTTCCGGGAGGCGCTCACGGGCGACTACCCGATGATTCTCACCACCGGGCGCCGGCTGGAGCACTGGCACACCGCGACCCTCACGGGACGGATTCCCCAGTTGCAGGGCGTCGACATGGACTACCTGGAGATGCACCCCGGGGACGCGGCGGTGATGGGCGTGAAGGAGGGGGACTGGGTGCAGGTGACGAGCGCACGCGGCTCGGTGCGGTTGCAGGCGAAGCCGAGCATGCGGGTGAGGCCCGGTGTGGTGTTCGCGCTCATGCACTCGATGAAGAGCCTGGTGAACGCGGCGACGAGTGACTACGTGGACCCCATCTCCGCACAGCCCGAGTACAAGATGGCGGCGGTGCGGGTGGAGCGCGTGAAGGAGGGCACGTGATGCGCGCCTGGAACGTGTTGGCGATGGCCGCACCCGAGCCCCCTCACGGCGCCACATTGGGCGGCACCCTGGAGGCCGTGGCCCTGGTGTGCATCGTCGTGGCGGTGGTGGGGCTGGTGCTGGTGGAGTTCGTCTTCAAGTCGAGGATGGCGCGCTCGACGTACCGGTGGACGCTGCTGCTGGGCCTCTTCGTGCTGCCGGGCGTGGCGCTGCTGGGCACCACGGGGCACATGTTCGAGTCCATGAAGGAGGTAGAGGCCTGCCAGTCCTGCCACGTGATGGACCCCTTCGTGGCGGACATGCACAACCCGGAGAGCGCCACGCTGGCGGCGCGGCACTACCGGTCGGGCGCCATTCCGGCCAAGCAGTGCTACGCGTGCCACACGGGCTACGGCATCTTCGGCACCGTGGAGTCCAAGCGCGACGGTTTCCGCCACTGGCTGCTGTACGTGACGGACACGTGGAAGGAGCCCATCACGTACAAGGGCTCCTATCCCAACTCCAACTGCCTGGCCTGCCACGCCACCGCGCCAACCTTCACCCGGGTGGAGAGCCACCGGGCGTTGGGCAAGCAGCTCGCGAACGACGAGATGAACTGCTTCACCTGCCACGGACTGCCGCACCCGTCCCGCCCGAGCCGTGCACCCACCCGCGCCGCCGTCCAGTGAGGACTCATGAACGTGCCCTCGTCCGACAAGCTGATTCGAGCTGCCGTCCTCCTCACCCTGGTGGGCCTGCTGATGATGCTGCCCATCCTCTTCGGCGTCCGCGCGAGCTTCGTGGGGCTCTACATGCTGGGGAGCCTGCTGCTCACGGTGTCCCTCACGCTGTATGTGTTTGCCGTGGTGCGCGAGCTGCGCCGCGGTGGTGCGTTGTGAGCGCCACTGAGATGTTGGGACCATGATCGAGCTGCGTGCCTGCATCGATGTCGAGGACCTGGACAAGGCCATCGCGTTCTACACGCAGACCCTCGGGTTGAAGCTCGGGCGCCGACTGGGCTCCGATTGGGCCGAGTTGCTCGGGGCCTCGTCCCCCGTCGACCTGCTCGCCAGGCCGGCGGGGAGCCCCTCCAGTCCCGGTGCCTCCTCCGTGCGCGACTACCGCCGCCACTGGACCCCCGTCCACCTGGACTTCACCGTCACGGACCTCGACGCCGCCGTCCAGCGGGCCCGGGCCGCGGGCGCCACGCTCGAACGCGACATCCAGGAGCAGAAGTGGGGACGCATGGCCAACCTCGCCGACCCCTTCGGCAATGGCTTCTGCCTGCTCGAGTTCCGGGGCCGTGGCTACGACGAGATCGTCGGCTCCTGAACCGCGCCCGGCCGCCCGCTCTGCTCGCGACCTGACGTGCCATCGAGCGCCCTTGAATCCGTTCGGGCCAGCGGGACACCTCCATGGAAGACTGCGCCCCCATGCGAGCCGTGCTTCGTTCATCCCTCATCGTCCTGACGCTCGTGCTGTCCACCGCCGCCGGTGCGGCCCCTCCGGCTCCGGCGGGCAAGCCCAAGGACTTCCACGCCCGCGTCCCCGATGAGGCGCGCGTGGAGCGCATCCTCCAATCCCTGTCCCCGCGCGAGAAGGTGGGGCAGCTACTCCTCGCCTACCCCCAGCTCGGCAAGGGGAACCCCGTGGAGGTGGGTGGGGTGCTGTTCGCGGGCAAGACGCTCCGCAAGCTCGACGCGGCGAAGGAGCGCATCCGCTCGTCCAGCGAGCGCGCCCGCATTCCGCCCTTCTTCGCGGCGGACATCGAGGGCGGCGGCTTCAACCGGCTCAAGGCCCACCCCTCGCTCAAGGAACTCCCGTCGGCGAGGGAGATGGCCGCCATGGCGGACGCAGAGGTGGAAGCGTGGGGCGTGCGCGTCGGCAAGGCGATGCGCGAGGTGGGGCTCAACATGAACCTCGCGCCCGTGTTCGACGTGTCCCCCAAGGGCCACATGTTCCGCAACGGGCGCGCGTTCTCCGGCGACCCCGAGGTGGTGAAGCAGAAGGCCACCGCCTTCGCGCGCGGCCTGGCGAAGGCGGGCGTCGTCTCCATCGGAAAGCATTTCCCGGGCTATGGGGACCTCGAGGCCGACTCGGACCACGAGCAGGCCGTCGCCGATTGGGACGAGGAGCGCGTGCGCCTGGAGGCGGCGGCCTTCCGCGCCGCGGACCGGTACCTGGGCGGCGTGATGCTGTCGAACATCGTCTACGCGAAGCTCGGACCGGGGCCCGCCATCCTCGAGCCCGCGCTCGTCGCCATGGCGCACGAGAACGGATGGCTCTCCGTCACCGACGACGTAGCCATCCGCGCGCTCGCCGAGCGCATCGGCGCAGAGCGCGAGGAGGTGGTGCGCCGGGCCTTCCTCGCGGGCAATGATCTCCTCCTCACCACCGAGCCGCCGGACTGGTCCGGGGGCCTGGACTACTTCGGCATCCTGACGAAGCTGGCAGAGTCGGACCCGAAGCGGGCCGAACAGTTGGAGGCGGCGGTGCGGCGCGTGCTGCGCATCAAGGACCGGATGGGCCTGCTGGACGGGATGTAGCGAGCACTCCGGATTCTTGAGCCCGATGAGGGTTCGGGCTGAAGTGCCTGCGTCCATGGCACTGAATCCGAACCCGGCATCACCCCGCCGGAGCAACTCCTGGCGGCTCGCGCGCCTGCTGCTGACGAGCCTCCTGCTCGGCGCCTGCGTCACCCGCGGGGACTTGCGGCTCGACACGGAGTCCGCCGCCCGCGTGCGTTACGCGGGCCTCCTGCGGGGCTCCACGTCCACCACCTTGGCCGTGGGCTCCACGCTCGTCCTGGCCACGCCGGTGGTCCTGGCCGTGTTCAATCACAATCGGGACAAGGTGGCCGATTTACAGGAGCGCCTCGCGGAGTGCGCCCGGATGGCCGAGCATCAGGTCAACTCCGCGCACTTCGGCAACCGCCCTCCCACCCGGGAAGAGTGCGGCGAAGAGTTGGAGGTGGACGGCTGCCCCGAGCCCATCACCCGGGCCATGCTCCTCGGAAGGCAGAAGCACACCGTTGCCCTCGCCTGCGCTCGCGACGTCCTCACCCGGCTCTGGCCCGCCCCCTTCAGCATCGAGCAGCGCTACCGCTACTACCGGGCCAGCAAGCTTGTCGAGACCATCAGCCGCGAGAAGGAGCAACAGCTCATCGAACAGCGTTGTACCCCTGACCTGTGGGGCAGCATCAAGCCCGACATCGTCCTCCACTCGGACTACAACCTCCTTCAGGCCGCGATCATCATCGACCTCAAGTTTCCTTGCCCCCCATCCAACCCTCCAAATTGGACGAAGTACGGCCCGAAGAGCGCCTATCCCAACTCGACTCAGGGCCAAATCTACCAAGAAGCCCTGGACGGAGAGATTCTGCTGCTCACCCCACGGGGATACTTCAGATGAAAGAGCACCTGCCCATCCTTCGAGTACGCACTGCGGACGGCGGTCTGGTGGGCCGTGACGGGATCGTCCTCTGTTTCTTCATGCACCGCTCCCACGGGGAGGTAGCTCACGCGGTGTGGCGGGCCTTGCAGACATACCGCCGCGCCATTCTCCCCCAGGCGCTGAACTGGTACCCCGATGACAACGGAGATTGGCAACCTCTCGATGACAAGGCGTGGGAGCATATCCGCGAGGAAATGCTCGACCGGCGCTGGCCAGCGGCGTGTGGAGTCGATCTGGAGGAGCACTGCGACGACACGGGTGGCTACAACTTCGAATACGAAGGACTCTGGCGCGACGCACCGTGGTACTACCACCGGGACACAACCTGCGCTGTGACCTTCACCCTACCCACCGAATACTTGGTGGAGCATGGCCCTGCCCACGTGCGCGCCCTGGCCCTCGAGCTCGCGAGTGAGCTGCCCTTCAGCTTCGGCTATGCCAGCTTCGCCCTCGTCGCCCCCAGGGGGCAGTGGTTCGCAGACCACCGCGCTGTCCGCGCTCTGCGAGACCGCTATCCTGGCCTGGACATCTACAAGCTCGGGGAGACCAGCAAGAATATCGGCACCAACGCCCGGGGCGCCTACTGGCTCACCTTCCTCGGTCTGCCCCTGCTCGGCCGGCTAGGTGGACTCGAGGTCCTCCGGCGGCGACTCCCCTTCCCGGAGGTCTCCTTCCAAACCTTGCCGCCCCTCGAGGGCGAGCGCGTGCTCGTCACCCTGAGTGAGTGGCCCGAGGCCATCGACACCGCGCAACACGAGCGCCCCTCCCCCCAGCTCCTCGCCCTCGGCCACCTGCTCGAGCCCCACCTCCACGAGGAGCGCTCCAACTGGTTCTTCTTCCTCAACAACGACAGGGAGGACATGCGCCGGTGGATCCGCCGCTTCTGTCCCTGAGCCCTACGGGCTCACCGCTTCCGCCGGCGTGTCTCCCGCTCGTAGTTCTTGCGTTGCACACGGGACAATGGGATCTGCACCGCGCGAATGCCAAAGCGCTGGCAGTGCTCGCGAGCCTCTCGCGAAATCGAGAGTGCTGCGAGGATGCCATAGCAGGCATTCTCGGCAAGCGCGAAGGCCGGTGATAGAAGCGCTCGGTACTTGAGCGCCTGCATCATCCCTACCCAGTTCTCCGCATCACCGCCGATTTCGACCTCGACAGCATGCGCGCAGCCGTTGCGGTCTCGAACAAGGAGATCGACTCGGTCTCCTGTTGCGAACCGGTACTCCGTCAGCCTTGAGGTGGCATCCAGACCAAGCTGCTCCGGATGGCGCGCGAGATAGTTCTTCAAATCGGCATGACGCTGGCTCTCTCCTCCAGAATACTTGCGCGCGATTTCTCGCTCCCGCTTTACCTTCCCATACACATCTGGAATCACAACCAAATCAGACAGCCTTTCAAAACCACCCGAAGGCAATCGCCCCAGCGCTTCACGAACATGCTTCAAGCTTTTTCCTTGCGATACGCTCTTGAAGTCCTCGACCATGATTACAAACTCTTCGAGAGTAGGCCAAAGACCATCCCAACAGGTCCTCAAGTCCGCACTCGGCAAATCATAGAGCAGGAAGTACGGTCTCCCCCCTCGAAACCTCTCGATGCGCTTACTGGCGCCCCAATTCTTACGTTTCTTGAGGTGGGAAAAAAATCACCCGCTGAATGCTTAACGGCTCCTCGGAAAGAAAAAGCCCCCTTACAGCGCACCTGAATACGTCCATCTGGCTCCTGCCGAAGATGAAAGTTCAATCTGACATCCTTCGGGCTTTTGTAGAAGGCCAACTCGAAAGCGACGTCGATCGGAACATCATCCGCAGGACGAGAACACGCTCCAGCAAGTGCGAGGCACAAAGCCCAGCGATTCCCCCAATCGCAGAGGGTCATCCATACCCGGGGAGCGCCACGTGGAAATCCGTATGTCATCCGCTTGGGATGATTATCATTAGGAATGTTCCACTTGCACCATCCGATTTCTGCCCCTCGGACAATCACTATCTTCATCGACTCATACAGAATTTTCCGCGCTGAACCGGGCAAATTATCAAAGTACTGCGCGTCTCTCGACAGGGGCATAGATGGCTCCAGTCCTCTCGTTCGTGCTTGCTCTCTCCCTCGAAGAGTCTCCTCGCCATATCAGGACCTTGCTAGAATCCTGACCTCCATGGCACAGAATTCGGACCCGGCATCATCTCGCCATAGCGTCTGTTGTCGGCTCGCGCGCCTGCTGCTGACGAGCCTCCTGCTTGGCGCCTGCGTCACCCGCGGGGACTTGCGGCTCGACACGGAGTCGGCCGCCCGCGTGCGCTACGCGGGCGTCTTGCGCGGCACCGGCACCACCTCACTGGCCGTGGGCTCCACGCTCGTCCTGGCCACGCCGGTGGTCCTGGCCGTGTACCACCACAACCAGGACAAGGTGGCCGAGTTGCAGGAGCGCCTCGCGGAGTGCGCCCGGATGGCCGAGCATCAGGTCAACTCCGCGCACTTCGGCAACCGCCCCCCTACCCGGGAAGAGTGCGGCGAGGAGCTGGAGGTGGACGGCTGCCCCGAGCCCATCACCCGCGCCATGCTCCTGGGCAGGCAGAAGCACACCGTTGCTCTCACCTGCGCTCGCGACGTCCTCACCCGGCTCTGGCCCAGGCCCTTCAGCATCGAGCAGCGCTACCGCTACTACCCGCACAGCCGCATCCTCGAGACCATCAGCCGAGAGAAGGAGCAACAGCTCATCGAACGACGATGTCCCGAAGACCTGTGGGGCAGCATCAAGCCCGACATCGTCCTCCACTCGGACTACAACCTGCTCCAGGCCGCGATCATCATCGACCTCAAGTTCCCTTGCCCCCCATCCAATCGCCCAAGATGGAGGGACTATGGAAGGGAGAGCGCCTATGACGGCTCGAATCAAGGCCAGGTCTACAAAAGAGCACTGGGTGGAGAAGTCCTGCTCCTCACTCCAAAGGGATATCACCGATGAAAGAGCACCTGCCCATCCTTCGAGTGCGCACTGCAGACGGCGGTCTGGTGGCCCGTGACGGTATCGTCCTCTGTTTCTTCATGCACCGCTCCCACGGGGAGGTGGCTCACGCAGTATGGCGGGCCTTGCAGACATACCGCCGTGCCATTCCCCCCCAGGCCTTGAGTTGGTACCCCGATGAGAACGGTGACTGGCAACCTCTCGATGACAAGGGGTGGGCACATATCCGCGAGAAGATGCTCGATCGGCGCTGGCCAGCGGCGTGTGGAATCGATCTGGAGGAGCACTGCGACGACACGGGCGGCTACAACTTCGAATACGACGGACTCTGGCTCGACGCACCGTTGTTCTACGATCAGGAAACCACCTGCGCCGTGGCATTCACCCTGCCCACCGAATACATGGTGGAGCACGGCCCTGCCCACGTGCGCGCCCTGGCCCTCGAGCTCGCGCGCGAGCTGCCCTTCAGTTTTGGCTATGCCAGCTTCGCCCTCGTCGCGCCCAGCGGGCAGTGGTTCGTGGCCCACAACACCGTCCGCGCCCTGCGCGATCACTATCTGGGCCTGGACATCTACAAGCTCGGGGAAACCAGCAAGAACATCGGCACCAACGCCCGGGGCGCCTACTGGCTCACCTTCCTCGGTCTGCCCCTGCTCGGCCGGCTCGGTGGGCTCGAGGTCCTGCGGCGGCGGCTCCCCTTCCCGGAGGTCTCCTTTCATACCCTGCCGCCCCTCGAGGGCGAGCGCGTGCTCATCACCCTGAGTGAGTGGCCCGAGGCCATCGACACCGAGCAGCACGAGCGCCCTTCCCCCCAGCTCCTCGCCCTCGGCCACCTGCTCGAGCCCCACCTCCACGAGGAGCGCTCCAACTGGTTCTTCTTCCTCAACAACGACAGGGAGGACATGCGCCGGTGGATCCGCCGCTTCTGTCCCTGAGCCCCACCCACGGCCTCACCGTTTCCGGCGGCGTGTCTCCCGCTCGTAGCTCTTGAGCTTGCGGTACAGCGTGGTCGCGCCGATGCCCAGTTCCTGCGCGGTGCGCGTCCGGTTGCCTCCGTTGTGCGCGAGCACCGCCTGAATGTACTCGCGCTCCACCGCCTCCAGCGTGCGCACCTCTCCCGTCAGCGCCGGTACCGGCAGCGCCGCCCGCACGTCCTCGGGCAGGTCCTCCAGCTCCACCCGAGTGCCCCGCGAGAGCGCCACCACCCGCTCCATCGCGTTGCGCAGCTCGCGCACGTTGCCCGGCCAGTCGTGGCGCTGGAGCTGATCCGCCACCTCCGCCTCCAGCCCCGGTGCCGGACGCCCTTGCTGTCTCGCCGCGTCCACCAGGAACACCCTCGCCAGCGGCAGGATGTCCTCGCGCCGCTCCCGCAGCGGCGGCACCGTCAGCTCCACCACGCGCAGCCGGTAGTACAAGTCTTTGCGGAAGCGCCCCGCCGCCACCTCCTCGGCCAGCGGCCGGTTCGTCGCCGCCACCACCCGCACGTCGATGGGCCGGTTCGCGTTCTCCCCCACCCGCCTCACCTCGCGCTCCTGCAGCGCCCGCAGCAGCTTCGCCTGCATGCCTGGCGGCATCTCGCCTATCTCGTCCAGGAAGAGCGTCCCGCCCGCCGCCGCCTCCAGCAGCCCCACCCGCTCGTGTGTCGCCCCCGTGAAGGCCCCTCGCGCGTGGCCGAACAGCTCCGCCTCCAGCAGCGACTCGGTGAGTGCCGCGCAGCTGATGGCCACCAGCGGGCCTCCCGCTCGCGCCGACTCCTCGTGCACCAGCCTCGCCACGCGCTCCTTCCCCGTGCCGCTCTCGCCAATCACGAGCACCGTCGCCTCGCTCCTCGCCGCCCGCCGAGCCAGGTCCACCACCCGCCTCATCCCCGGGCTGCGCGCCACCAGCCCTCCTGGCCCCTCCGGCTCGCCCACCACCTGCTCCAGCGCCCGCGTCCGCTCGCGCAGCCTGCGCTCCGTGCGCTTGAGGGCACTCGCCACCTGGTGCAGCGAGGCGTCGAGCACCTCCCCCTGGAAGTACGGCAGGTGCTCCTCCAACTGGCTCCCCCACTCCTCCAGCGTCCGGCCCGCGAAGTGGCAGGCCGCGTCCCCCCTCGCCACGCACCGGTCCTCCAGCACGTAGAGGGGCCGCCCCGCCGACCGGCTCATGTAGCCGCTGGCGAAGCCACACTGCGTCCAGCACGAGGGCGCCGCCGCCCGTCCCAGGTGCAGCAGGTGCTGCTCCGCTTCATACGAGTACTCGACGGTGACACCCCGGGGCGCCAGGGGATCGCTGTCCTCCAGCCGGATGCGGATCAGCCCCTGCAGGGTGTGGATGAGCCCCCCGGCCATCTGCCACTCGGCGTCGCTGCTCCACTGGAAGCCGGCGCGCATCGCCTCCGCCATCCGCCAGCCGTGGGCGAAGCCGAAGCGCGTCAGCACCGCCCGCGCCCCCGCGAGCCCCAGCATCTCCACGAGCTGCTTGCGCAGCATCCCCATCGCCACCGCGTCCAGGATGAGTGCCCGCTCGCCCGCGAAGCGCACGCCCTCCCGAGGATCCACCTCCAGCAACGTCTCGATGCGCAGGTCCCTGGCTCGCATGGGCGACCCTTTCATTTTGGAAGAAGGGTCATTCGTTTCGACCGGGGTGTCCAGCCCCCCGCGCGCCCAAGCCCTCGGATTTCCTGGACCCCAGGACTGGCCCGGGGATTGCCATGTTCCCCTGCGGCCAGGAGGACGCGATGTCGTTCAAGCGGGAGACGTTGGAGTGCGGCGCGGTGCGGCTGTCGAGCGAGCGGTGCAGCTTCACCTACCAGCGGCCGCGCCCGGGCGTGGTGGTCATGCGCATCGTGGGGAACGACAAGGGCGAGTTCGGCACCGCGCCCATGGACGAGCTGCGCGAGGACATCAGCCGCTACGCCCCCATCGAGCTGTTCATCGAGATGGATGAGATCACCGGCGCCAACCTGCCCGTGCAGGAGGCGTGGACCGGGTGGTTCAGCACCTACCGCCCTGCACTCAAGAGCGTGAGCATCCTCACGCGCAGCAAGTTCATGCACTTCACCGCCGAGGTGGTGAAGTTCTTCTCCCGCACCGGCGAGCTCATCCGCGTCTACCTCGAACCGCGGCCCTTCGAAGAGGCCCTCGAGCGCGCGGCCTGTAGTCACACCACGTCGCCCCGCATCACATCCACCAGCCACTGCCAGTAGGGGGTCAGCGGGTAGCGGAACGAGATCAGCGCTCCAACGAGCGCCCAGCCCCAGGCCGCCCACCAGAGGCGCGGGGCGGGTGGCGCCGAGACGGGCCGCTCGGCCGCGAGCACCAGGGCGGGCACCACCAGCGGCAGCACGTGCCAGTAGCCATGCGAGCGGTCCATGAGGGCCACGATCGCTCCCGAGAGCACGCAGAGCGCCGCCCACAGGTACCGGTGGCGCAGCAGGTACCCCGAGACCCCGAGCGCCAGGAGGATGAAGGCGGGCGGCGAGGACTTGCCCCGCAGCAGATGCGAGACGTGCACGGGGTTGTCGGCGGGAATCGTCTCCAGCGTGCCGGAGAGGGCCGCCGCGCTGGCCGCCGCGGTGAGGACGAGCCCCACCGCCACCACCCCGGACGCGAGCGCCCCGCCCCGTCCGGCGCGCCACGCCGCGAGCAGCGCCCAGAGTCCCACCGGAGCGAACACCAGCGCGCGGAAGTGCACCGCCGCGCAGACGCCCAGCAGCACCACGGCGGTGCCGGGCCTCTCCCCACGGAGCGCCAGGAGCGCCGCGGTGCCGGCGAGCACGTAGGCGACATCGAAGAAGCCATTCGCGCCCGAGCCCACGAGCCCGGGCCACAGGAGCAGCGCCCCGCCAGCGAGGGCCCACCGCCCGTGCGGCCGGAGCAGGACGAGGCCCAGGACCCCGGCGGCCAGCGCCACCGCGAGCCACAGGAGCGTCATCAGCCGGTGCGCCGTCGCGGGCGCGAGAAACCCCGCGCGCTCCAGCCAGCCCAACGGCCAGTGCAGGAGCATCCCGAGCGGCGGGTACGGCGCGGTGCGCTCGGGAAACAACCCCTCGTGCTCGGGGCAGGGGAACAGGCCGCGCGCGGCCTCGCCATACGGCTGCCGGTAGATGGCGAAGCCCCGCTCCACGAGCGCCTGCGACTCGGCCATGTGCCGCAGGTGGTCCGTATAATGATGGGAGAGGTCCCCGCCCGGCGAGGCCAGCAGCGCCTGCCCGCCCAGCAGCCCCAGCACGAGCAGGGCCACGAGGGCGGTACCTCGAGAGGGCCTGGGGAGCGCGCGCGCCATGGCCCCTCCCTATCAGAAGGCGCAGAAGTAGAGGCTCTCGGAGTCCTGCGCGAGCAGCTCGGCCTTGTCGCCGCGCCGCACGGCCACATTGAAGACGTGCCCCTCGTAGCGGCGCATGCCGAGCACCACCACCACCGGCCCCTCCTTGCCCAACTGGAAGGCCGCCTCCGGACGCGGCACGCCCACCTCGTCCTTGTCGTAGAGGTTCAACGGCGACGTCTCACTGCCCGCCATGTCGCCCTTGCTGATGGGACTCGTCCCGGCCTTCTTGCCCCCGAGGAGCACGGTGAGCTGCCCGCGCAGCTTGCCCGTCTTCGTCAGCAGGAAGCCGAGTCCACCGGCCTCGTAGGCCCGCACATCCTTGCTCGCCGCCGTCTTGCCCTTGGGCAGCGGGGCGCCCAGCGTGTTCGCCGCCACCTCCTTCACCGGCAGGGAGGTGAGCCCCTCGGTGCCACCGGGAGGCAGCACCCAGACGGGGCCCTCGGGCAGCGGCGTGGCGGAGGCGAAGCCGGCGAACGTGGCGATGTTCCCGTCACACCCGTAGAGCTCGTCCGAGGTGCCCAGGTAGGTGCCCTCGCTCGGCCCGGCCGAGGAGACGAGCCGCACCTTCGTGCCCGCGGGCACGGACTTCCACACGTCGGTGAAGAGCACCACCTGGGCCTTCGGGTGCATGGGCGTCCAGTACGCCTTGGGCTTCGCGTCGGGCTTCACCGTGGCGAAACCCAGCCACCCGGGCAGCTTCTCCCAGCGCGGCTCCGGCAACGGGGCGGGAGCCTGGGCTCCCTGTGCGGCCACCGGCGCCTGCGTCCGGGGCTCCGGAGCCGGGCTCCCATCCGCGAGCGCCACCACCACGAGAACGACGAGAGAGAAGGAGTGCATAGGGGCCGGCAGCCTAACCGCCCGCGGGCCCGATATGGGCGTGACTCAGCGCTTCTCCAGCTCCTCGGGATGGAAGACGCGCGAGGCCACGCGGTCCAACACCTCGTCGCCCCACACGAGGCTCGCCTTCGCCAGCCGCTTCATGTCCTTGGCGAAGCCGTTGCCGTCCGGCACCTGCGTGTACTCGCGGCTCAGGAAGAGGCCGCGGTTCTCCCGCTCGTAGTCCACGGTGCCACCGCCGGTGTCCGTGCCCTCACGTGCCTCGGCCTGGAAGCCCTCCAGCACTCCCGGCCTGGGCGGCTCCTTGAAGCGGTAGACGAGCGCGCTGCACTCCAGTGTCTTCGTGTCCTCGTGGTACTCGAAATACACCTGCGCCGGGCCCACGGTGATGCCGCCGAAGCCCTGCTCGTTGAGGCCCGGGCTCAGCACCGCGCCCTGCGAGCGCGTGTACCAGCGCAACAGCTCCCGCGCCGACTCACGCGTCATCACGCCCCCGCTCGGAGGCGGAGGCGGGGCCATTCCCACGGCCGACAGAATCCACTGCAGCATGGCGCGGGACTCCGTCAGTTGAACTGGCCGCTGCGGGCCTTGTCGAAGTCCACGCGCTGCGGCAGGTACGCATCGCCCAGCCCGTGGGCGCCCGAGATGCCCGAGCCGTGCTCGAAGCGGTGGATGACTGCGCCCTTGCCGCCACCGCGCGCCCACTCGTCCGCGCCCTTGCCGTTACCCTGGCCGAACCACGTGGGGACGATGTCCTTGTTGTTGACGTAGTGCACGTACTGGGGGCCGTCCGGGAAGTTCGCCGCGGCGCCACCGAAGGTCTCCACCTTCACCTTGCTCAGCAGCTTCTCCACGTCCGCCTTGGACATCCCATCTTCGATGCGCAGCCGGTTGGCCACGTCCGTGAGGGCGCGGCTCGTCACCAGGGCGCCCTGGCTGTGGGCGAACAGGTGCACCCCGCGGCCCGCCTTCAGCTCCTCGTAGACGGTGTCCGCCATGGAGTCCACGGCCGGGTTGTGGCCCTTGTCCAGCTTGTCCTTCACGCACTGGGCGAGGTCCGCCACCATGCCCTCGGTGGCGTTGTGGATGCCGACGACCTTGGCTCCGGTCCGGTCGGCGATCGCCTGCATGCTGCCGAACTGCTGGTCCTTCGTGTTCTGGATGCCGTTGACGTAGATGAACGTCTCGGTGGGGTTGGGGTTGTTGCGCGGGGTGACGCCCGGGATGTCGCTCAGCGGCGTGCCCGGCGGGAACGTCTGGCCCCCGGCGCCCACCAGGTGCCCGTCGAACACGCGGTCCGGCTTCGAACCCCCGAAAATCTGGTTGTTGAGCGACCGGACCTTGTTCGAGGCCTTGTCCTCGAAACCGTCGACGAACTGGCCCACCTTCTGGGTGGTGTCCACCACGGTGTTGGTCACCTTGCCCGCCACCTGCTGGGTCTTCTCGACGGCGTTCTGCGCGCCAGTGCGCACGGTGTTGAAGAGGTTACGGCCGCGCTCGATGATGCTCATGGGGGGCTCCGCCAGAAAGGCTCGGGAAAATCCGTTGAGGGATTATCGCGGATCAGCGGCGCGAGTTGCGTGCCCCCCCTCCCCCGCTCCCCCCGTGCGGGCCCCCACACGCCCGGTACGGCTCCGGGCTCGTGGCGCTCCGCGTCAGAGGACCGCGTCGACGGCGCGGCGGATGCGGGACCAGTCGAAGTTGTCGGCGGGGTCCGTCTTGCGGCCCGGGGCCACGTCGCGGTGCCCGAGGATGTTCTTCTTCGGTATCCGGTAGCGCCGGGCCAGGTACGGCACCAGTTGCTCCAGCACGAGGTACTGCGCCTCGGTGAAGGGCGTCAGGCCGGTGCCGTCGTTGGTGATTTCGATGCCGATGGAGCGCGCGTTGACGCTGGGCTCCGTCTCGCCGTGCAGCGAGGAGCGGCCGGCGTGCCACGCCACCTGGCTGTCCGGCACGAGCTGGTACACGGTGCCATCGGGCCCCACGAGGTAGTGCGCGCTCACCCGGTTGGAGCCGCGGACCCAGCGCAGCGTGGCCAGGTCCACCCGCGCGCTGTTGGTGGCGGTGTGGTGCAGCACGATGGCGTCGATGGCCACGCCCCGGCGGGACTCCTGGTTCCGCGAGGGCTTGGACACCACGGGCGGCTTCTTCACGGGCACCAGGGCCTTGAGGAGCGCGGCGCGTGTCCGGGGCCCGTACTCGCCGTCCGCGGTGAGCCCCCAGTCCCGCTGGAATCGCGTGAGGGCCAGCTTCGTCTTCGGCCCGAAGTCCCCGTCCGCCTTGCCGCTCAGGTACGCGAGCTGGATGAGCACGGCCTGGAGCCGCTGCACGTCCGGGCCCTTGCTGCCCTCGGACAGGAGGCCCTCGGGCAACCCCGGGCCGCCGGGTGGGCTGGAGACGCTGCCAGAGGAGCCGAGGGGGGTGGCATTCGACGTGGCCATGCACCGGATTATCGCTCTCGGGCTGACCCGGCCGCGCCTCCGGGCCGGGCCGAGGCTCCGGTAGCCAACACCCCTCCCGGCCCAAGGGCTGTCTGTCGTCTCCCGGACACCCACCCGGGCGCCTGACCGCCCCCTCGGTTTGCCCTGATTGAACCGGTTTGTCCTGATTTTGTAGACTGGTTCAACTTCATGAACGTGCGCTCAACCTCACGCGGCAAACCCCAGTCGATGCGGATGCGGATGAAGGAGGAGGCGCGGGCCGCCATCCTCGACGCCGCGGAGCAGGTGCTGGCCGAGCAGGGGCAGGCCGCGCGCATGGACGACATCGCCGCGCGCGTCGGCGTCTCGGTGGGGACGCTCTACAACTACTTCGAGGACCGGCAGCAGCTCCTGGAGGCCCTGCGCGACATGCGCGGGCGCGAGCTGCTGGCCCTGCTCGACGCCGAGCTGGAGCGCAGCCTCCAGACGCCCTACCGCGCGCGGCTGCACGGCTTCCTGCGCTGCATCCTCGAGCACTCCCGGACGCACTTCCGGCTGTTCTCGCTCCTGCTGGAGGACTCGCTGCGGCGCGGCACCTCCCGGGAGGGGGACATGGACCGCCACATGGTGATGTGGCGCGAGGTCGCCCTCCGCCTCGAGCACCTCGGCCAGCAGGGCGTGAAGGAAGGCGCCTTGCGGCCCGAGGATGCCCACCACTACCCCGCGCTGTTGCTGGACATGATGCAGGGCCTCGTCCTGCGCCAGCTCCTCGCGAAGCAAACCGCGCCCGCCGACGAGCTGCTCGCGCCGCTGCTGCGGTGCTTCCTGGAAGGCGCCGCCCCGCGCTGAGCCCCCTTTTCCCCCGTCGTCCATCCCCCCAAGGAGCAAGCACCATGAGCCTGCTGGACCACTTCGACTTCTTCCACCCCGACGTCCACAACAACCCCTACCCCTACTTCGCCGAGCTGCGCGAGAAGGCGCCCCTCTTCTGGACGAAGAGCCTCCAGGCCCACGTGCTCAGCCGCTACGAGGACGTGGCGTACGTCCTGAAGAACCCCGCCCTGTTCTCCTCGGTGGACATCCGCGTCAACGGCATGCGGCGCGAGGATCGCACCGAGCTCGGTGAGCTCAGCTCGGTAACCAACCTCGTCAACTCGGATCCCCCCATCCACACGCGGCTGCGCGGCCTGGTGAGCCGCGCCTTCCTGCCCAAGCGCATCTCCGAGATGGAGCCCCGCGTGCGCGAGCTGTCCCGCGGGCTCGTCGCGGAGATGACCGCCCACGACGAGTTCGACTTCATGGATGGGCTGGCCTCGCCCCTGCCCGTCACCATCATCGCGGAGATGCTCGGCATCGAGATCTCCCGGCGCCGCGACTTCAAGCGCTGGAGCGACTCGCTCATGTCCGCCACCGCCGAGTCCCTGCGCACCGGGAAGATGTCGGAGGAGGCCACCCGCAGTGCCGGCGAGATGTTCGCCTACATGAAGGAGATCGCCGAGAAGCGCCGCCTCGAGCCCAAGGGCGATCTCATCTCCCTGCTCGTCCAGAGCAGCGATGGCGTGGAGGCCCTGAGCCCCGCGGAGGTGAACTCCTTCGCCGTGCTGCTGCTGATCGCCGGCAACGAGACGACGACCAACCTGCTCGGCAACAGCCTGCTCGCGCTCATCCGCCACCCGGAGCAGTACGAGTGGCTGCGCGACAACCCCTCGCGCGAGGCCTGCGCCGCCGTGGCCGAGGAGACGCTGCGCTACGACTCGCCGGTGGTGGGGCTGATGCGCCGCGCCACGCAGGACGTGGAGCTGAGCGGCGGGAAGGTGCCCGCGGAGTCGACGGTGATGGCGCTGGTGGCGTCCGCCAACCATGACCCGCGCAAGTTCCCGGACCCGGAGCGCTTCGACCCGAAGCGAGACACCAACGGCACGCTCTCGTTCGGCCACGGCATCCACTTCTGCCTCGGGGCCCCGCTGACGCGCCTGGAGGCCCCGGTGGCGCTCCAGGAGCTGATGGAGCGCGCCCCCCGGCTGGGCTTCGCCTCGCGCCAGCCCGAGCGCATCGACTACGGCGGCTCGTTCTTCCTGCGCGGGCCCCGCTCGCTCTGGCTGCGCAAGAGCTGAGAACCCTCACCCGGGACAACACACCCATGACCCCTGAAATCAACCTCAAGGCCCCCGAGTTCCGGGCCGACCCGTACCCGACCTATGTGCGCTTGCGGAAGGAGTCGCCGGTCGTCGTCATCAAACATCCCATCTTCGGCAAGACCTACTACCTCACGCGCTACGACGATGTCGTGAGCTCCTTCACGGATCCACGCCTCGCCAATGACCGCCGCAACGCCGTGGGGGGGAACGATCCATTGGACCGCTGGTGGGTGCCCAAGCTGTTCCGCATCTTCCAGAAGAACATGCTCTCCAGCGACGCGCCCGATCACCGCCGCCAGCGAGACCTCGTGCACAAGGCCTTCACCCCCCGGCGGGTCGAGGAGATGAAGCACACGGTGGAGAAGATCGTCGGCGAGCTGCTGGACGCGGCCGGGAAGAAGCAGAGCGTCGACCTCATCGCCGACTTCGCGCTCCCCCTGCCACTGACGGTCATCTCGGAGATGATGGGCGTTCCCGAGGAGGATCGGCTGACGTTCCACCGGCAGATGGGCGGCCTGCTGGACAACCTCACCGGCCCCGTGGGGTTCCTGCTCCAGACGCCCAACGCCTTCAACATGATGCGCTTCTTCCGCAAGCTCATCCACCTGCGCCGGGCCGAGCCCCGGGATGACCTGCTCACGGCGCTGGTGCAGGCGGAGGAGCAGGGGGATCGCCTCAGCGAGGACGAGCTCATCTCCATGATCTTCCTGCTGCTGCTGGCGGGGCATGAGACCACGGTCAACCTCATCGGCAACGGGACGCTGGCGCTGCTGCAGCACCCGGAGCAGTTCCAGAAGCTGCGCGAGCATCCCGAGCTGATTGGCTCCGCGGTCGAGGAGCTGCTGCGCTACGGCAACCCCGTCGAGCAACCCTCGCCGCGCTTCGCGAAGGAGGACATCCACCTGGACGGTCACGTGATTCCGCGGGGCTCCACGGTGATGCCCCTGCTGGCCTCGGCGAACCGGGATGAGTCGGCGTTCGAGAACGCGGACCAGCTCGACATCACCCGCAAGCCCAACCGCCACGTGGCCTTTGGCCTGGGAGCGCACTACTGCCTGGGAGCGCCGCTGGCGAGGCTGGAGGGCACCATCGCGCTCCAGCACCTGGTGCAACGCTTCCCCGGGATGAAGCTCGCCGTGCCCGAGGAGAAGCTGCGCTGGCGCGGCTCCGTCGGGCTGCGCGGGCTCAAGGCTCTGCCCCTGCTCCTGTCGCCGTCCGGAGCCCGGGCCGCCGTGCGCGAGGCCGCGTAGCCGCGTTCCCACTTTGGCGCCGCGCGTCGACCCGCGCGTGCGCCGTACCCGCCTCATGATGCGCGAAGCGCTGCTCGCGCTGCTGCGGGAGAAGGACGTCGACTCCATCTCCGTGCAGGGCGGCGGGTTCGATTCCCGCCGCCTTCACTAGCGCATAAGAGGAATGGGGGCAGGAGCAGAGAGGCATCATGTGGCCCTCGCCCTGGGGCCAGGCTCGCACCTGCCGTAGGCAATCCCAGGTGCGCCAAGAAGGGTCTTACGGCCTCGGGAGCACCACTCCCCAACGCTGCCGCTCGGCCTCCGGAAAGAAATGGTCGAATACGTCGTACGTGAGCGCCACGTGATGCCGGGTCCGCTGGAGCGCCCGACGAATCATGTGATTCCAGTCCTTGCGTACGGCGTGCTCATCGCCCGCGTCCATCAAAGCCCGGAGATGTTTGACGTCGTCCATCACGTAGTCCTCGACATAGCGCTGGAAGATTTCCAGAAGCGCCTGCCGGTCAAGCTCCAACACACGAATCGTCTCCGCCCCTTTGACACTCGCTCCCCGCGGGCGGGGCATCCAGCGACCGGAGGTGGAATCCAACACGAACTGGATCGAGTCGAGTGGATTCTCCGTGGCGGGGTCGACGAGGTGCGGCTGCTCGCCCTGGGGTGGTGCCTCTTCGGGCCGGAGCCGGGTGGTGTCATCGGCCAGCGGGAACGCGTCATTCTTGGCCCACCGGTTACAGTTCGGACAGGCGAAGAGGAGGTTCTCCCAGGTCCACGCGAGCCACCAGTAGCTCGATGCGGGACGGTAGTGCTCGAGATCGTTGCCAACGTCCTCGCAAATCTTCTCGCAGTAGCAGCACTTGAACAGCTGACGCTGCCAGAGGAGCCTCTTCACTTCGGTATACCGGTCCCCGAGTTCCTTCCGGTCGAATCCCTTCGCCGCGAAGACCACCCGAAAGCGGTCGAGCTCGGTGCGCCGGAGCTCTGGCAACTCGCCCGGCTCCCCGCCTCGATCGACGCGAATCATTCCTGACTCCGGGGAACCGGCTCGTAGGCCACGGGGACGCCCTCAATCTGGAGCCAGTTCTTGAGCGTGAGCATCTCCCCATCTTCCTCGTCGCTCCGGTACGCGTCGGAGGCAAGCCGGAGATACCGGTGCAGTTTGTTCGCGTGCTCATCCGGGTAGACGGAACGGATGTCGAAGAAGCGGTCGTAGATTTCTCCCCCGGTCAGCAGGCGAGGCTGTTGCGTCGACTGCTCCCACCGGACGCTACCGTCCCGCTCCTGCTCCAGGATGAAGATTTCGTGTGGCTCCAGCCCGGGCAGCACCATGGGCGAATGGGTCGTCGCGACAAACTGGACGCGCGGGAGCGCACGCCGAAGCGAGCGGATGAGGCCCCGCTGCCAGGTGGGATGGAGGTGCAGATCGATTTCATCAATGAGCACCAGCCCTTCAATCTGATTCAAGGAAATCGGCTGTCCGGCTTCACTCCAGACCTGTCCAACGAGATCTGTGACCCACGCCATCGTGGATTGGTAGCCGTGAGACATCCAGAGTGCGGGCAGTGCCAGTTCTTCGCCCGAGGGAAGCTTCATTTTGAATCGGTTGGCGGCAAGAAGTGTCTTGGGGTCGCTGATACCGCCCCTTCCCATCAACAGGATGTCTTCGACATTGGGGAGGACTTCGTGGCCGACGAATGCACGCTTGAGTTCGGCACCAAACAGGCGGGCAGTATCGGGATCGAATCGGCTCACGAAGTCCGTGGCAATGAGCGGCGGCCCTTCGAAAAGCGACTGCAACCGATCAAGCACCGCGACATAGGCCCGCCCGGCGGTGCTCTGCGGAGGCGGAAGGTTGCGGTTCACGCCGTAGCCAGCGACAAACCACAAGGGCAACCCGATGGCGCGCGCTTCCTGGAGCGGGTCGAGCGACTCCGGCTCCGTGCTTATCTTCGCTCCCGACTCATCCAGGAAGTGGGAGTTCCCGCGCAGGACACCGATGCGTGCGGAGGTGGTGAGCTTGCTGACGAGACCTGGGGGGCTCGCCGGGGGATTGGCGTCCAGGCCAGGGTACTTGCGATCCCCATGGAACGTGCCACTGAAACCGAAGGTCGCTTCGATGGAAACCGTCGCGTCCTCTGGCTGCCGTTTATCGGGCATGGTGGGAATGAACACCTGCCCGAGCTGATTGCCGCGTTCAGGCCCGATGGCGGCGAGCGCAATCGCGCGCAGGAGCGACGTCTTGCAGAGCCCATTCTCACCGACAAACACCGTCCAGGACCGGGGCTCTCCCTCATGTAGGAACGGAATAGTCATGTCGCGGAGCAACTTGAGGTTCGCGACCTTCAGCTCGTGCAGGTACATGCGTTCTCCAGTGACGGCGCACGCTAGCAGAACGCGCCTCACGCACACGTCTCCGTTTCCACCCAGGCGTCGGCCGCCACAACAGCCGTCGAGCGTCATGTGGAGCAGCTTGGGGAGCTGGACGAGGGCGATCGCTTCCAGCTCCGAGCTCTTGGGCGGAGGGGGCAGGGTGAGCATGAGCCGATTCCGCGTCAGCACCCAGGAGTCCCGCCCGTGCTCGACGCTTCACGCGGCTCGAAGCCCGTGCGCTCCAGTAGGCCCGGGTCGACGTGTGCGAGAGGGGCAGCAGGTGCCCTGACAGGCGGTGGGACGGGTAAGTCGTATAGGAGAACGTCCCCGTGAGTAGGCCCCCACCTGACGCACCGGGTACCTCCTGGAAAGCAGGGTCCGGTCCATGCGAACAAGAGCATCTGGCCACCCGCCTGCGGGGAGGCCAGGGAGGAGCACGCATGGACGAGGAGAAGAAGTCCGAAGCGAGTGAGGAGGGAGCGGAGCGGGTGGGGCCGTACCTGCTTCAGGAGCAGGTGCAGCAGTCCGGCGACAGCCAGGAGGAGCTCTATCTGGCCACGCACGAGACGAGCGGAGCCACGGCCCTGGTGCGCAAACACACCGCCGAGGAGGGCAAGGCACCACGGAAGGACTGGCGGGTGTTCCTCGGCTCCTGGGCCTCAGGAGGCTACTCTGCCATGGAAGTGGAGCACACCGGCTGGGCCAGGGCCCAGGACAGGCAGTCGGCGGAGTCGTTGCTGCTCACGTTGGAAGGTGTGCTCGAGGAAGCGCGGCTCATGGTCCGCGCCGTGTCCGGCCCCCACGAGCCCCGCCTCCGGTGGCGTCTGGGATGGGGCATGGCGAGCGCCGTCACGGTAGGCGCCCTGCTCCTCGCGCTGGTGCGTCTGGCCCCCGTGTCCCAACCTCCGAGCGCCCCACCCGCGCCCCTGAGCCACGAGGTGCCCACGGCAGTCGAGACACCGGACTTCCGCGCCTGGCTCGCGGACACCACCCCCCCGGGGCAACCCGTGTTCGCCCGGCCTCTGCCGAAAGAGCCCTTCAAGGGACAGAAGCGCCCCCCCTGCACTCGCTACACCGAGGTCGAGCTCGTCGGCGCCTGCTGGGCACCTCACAAACTCAAGGCCCCGTGCCCGGAGGACCTCTTCGAGTACCAGGGGGAGTGTTACCTGCCCTCGTTCAGTGCCAGGCCACCGCCCTCGTCGCTCGGGCAGTAAGGGGCGCGGGGCCGCTCGCACCTGGCCCCGGTTTCGCTCGTCCTCGCCTCCCCCGCCCCCACCGGCCAGCGACAAGCTCGGCCTTCGCCTCGACTACCAAAGAGAGGGGTTGGCGGGAGGTGCATCCTCCAAGAAAGGCGTCACCATCGATTCGAGGACCTTCACCTCCCCTGAGATCCCAATATGAGAGGTCGCGGGGAGGATCACCAACCGCGCCGCGGGAACCTTCGTGAGCATTCCTGTCGCGGCCGCCTCCTCATCGCCTCCGCCCCGCAGCTTGAACATCGCCACCGCGTGTTCCAGCTTCACGCCATCCGCATCACCCACGATGACCATCGTCTTGGCTGGAATGGCGCGCATCTGAGCGTCGGTGATGTTCTGGTCGTTGATGTTCAACACCTTCATCTTCTCGACGTAGGCCTCGAACGCCTTGGGATCAGCCGTGTGCTTCTTGAACGCGGCTTCGACTGGAGAGCCTGCGAACACCTCGGCACGCAGGCCCCCAATCGCCTTGAACACCGCGGGGTACCAACCGTCCTTACGATAGGTGGCGGACAGCGAGACGAGCTTGTTGACGAGCGTGGGGTGACGCACCGCCAGCTGCAGCGCCACCCCTCCACCTTGGGAGTAGCCCATCACATCCGCGCGCTCCACCTTCAGGGCCCGCAGCAATGCCGCGGCGTCATCGCCGAACTGCTCGTAGGACATCTTCCGCGGCGTGTCCGCGGTTCGACCGTGGCCCTGTTGATCAAAGACAATCACCGGGCGCTTCGCGGCGAAGGCCGCCACCCAGGGCTTCATGGAGTCCGTGGATAGGAAAGCCCCGGGAATCAACAGCAACGGAGCTGTCTTGGACTTGCCCAGCTCTCCGTACACTTCGTAGTAGAGCTTCAAGCCGTTGATGGGCAGATGGCCACTGCGTGAAGGGCTCGGTCCTTGCGGATGGGACGGTGGAGGCGGCGGCTCCGCGGCCCACGCCGTCACCCCCATCGCAACAAGTCCCATCACCACCATTCGTCGAAGCATCCGGCGGGCCTCCTCGAAAGAAAGAGCACCGCTTATGCCCCAGCAGACACGACGCTTCGACGACTCAATTCCGCGATGTAGAGCACTTCACAACGTTTGGAAGTGGGTGTCGAAGATTAGCGGCGGCGCTGCTCACGCCAGGCCCGGGGGGTCATTCCGTGGACGCGCCGGAAGGTGCGGATGAAATGGGTGACGTCGGTGTAGCCCACCTGGCTGGCGATGTTCTCGATACTGGCTCCCGTTTCCAGCAGGCACCGCCGGGCTTCGGACATGCGATGCTCGCGCAGCCAGTCCCCCACCGTCAGCCCCGTCTCCTTGCGGATGACGTTGGCCAGGTGCGAGGGCGTGCACCCCACCGCCGCCGCGACGTCCTGGAGCGAGAGGGGCCGCAAGCAGTGCGCCTCGATGAAGGCCAGCGCCTCGTGCACGAGCCCCCCGCTCATGGCCGGCGCGAGCGGCGTGTGCTCCTGCAGCTCGCGCAGCAGCTCCGTGACCAGCAAGACGAACCAGGCGTGCGCGGCGTTCTCCACGCTCCACCGGGCCTCTCGCAGTTCGGCGTCCAGCTCGGCCACATGGTGCACGATTCGACGCCACCGGGGTTGTCCGGGCCGCAGCCGCAGCAGTCCCCGGACGAAGAGGCTCCGCACCGGAGGGGGCCGCGTCCTTCCAAGGCCTCCAGGCGGCTCTGGCAACCACTCCGGTCCGAGCGAGCGGAGCAGCAGCGGATCGAACCCCACGATCCACCCCTCGAGGTTGCCAATATCGAGGGGCTGGTGCTCCACGCCCGCGGGGATGAGGTGGATGTCCCCCTCATGGACCTCGAGCTGCTCCAAGAAACGGGCTCGCCCCCTTCCCGCCGTCAGCACGAAGACCATGAAGAAGGTCGAGACGAGCGGCCCGGGCGGAGGCACGGGCGCGCCTCCTGGGATTCGAATGACACGCAAGGGCAGGCCCCCCGCGCCCAGCGCCTCCAGGGTGATGAGCTGGGGAGGCGAGCGCTGAGGCGTGCGAGTCATGGTTCGATCCCAATCCAGGCCGATTTCCGCCCCAAGGTACGCTCTGTCAGCAAAATCCGCGAAACATTAGGGTCACGGAGAGGAACCACGAATGCAAAGCCATACCTCTTCAGACGTGAAGTTCGAGGCCCCCGGCCCGGGAAGCTGGGAGCTGGAGACAGCGCATACCCATCGCCCGGGGTCCCGGTATTCCATTGAGCCGCTCCTCCAGGGGCTCCAGGCGGGCTTCTCCGAGGGAGCGGCCCGGTATGGCCTGATGATCGAAACCATGCGCCCGGTGAGCATCCACGGGTTCATGTATTCCCAGATCGTCCCCTTCGGGGCCCCCGCGGGCGCCTCGGGCTCGCCTCCGCCCCCATTCCTGATGAAGCTGATGACGCGCCTGCATCCGGGAATCCGCCGCCGGCTGAACGTCTCGAAGCAGGCCCTGGAAGGCAAGCGCTGGCGCGAGGACCTGCGGTACTGGGATGAGGTGGAGAAACCGGCCGCCATCCGCGCGCACCTCGCCCTGCAGGCCGTGGAGCCCACCACGCTGCCCACCGCGGAGCTGGAGAAGCACCTGGTGGCGTGCCGCGATCACCTGGTCGCCATGGCCCGCCTGCACCACCTCTACAACGTCGCGCACATCCTCCCCGTGGGGGATTTCCTCGTCCACGCGCAGCGCTGGACGGGCAAGAGCGCCGGTGAGCTCGCGCGCCTCTTCAAGGGCGACTCGCCCCTGTCCGCGCAGCTCGCCACCGAGGAGACTCCCGCCCTCATCCAGGCCCTGCGCGCGGATGCGGCGGCTCGCGAGCTGCTGTTCTCCAACTCCCCCGCGAAGCAGATCCTCGAGCGGCTGACGGCCATGCCCGGCGCGGTGGGCGAGCAGATGCGGACGTACCTGGAGTGGGTCGGCTACCGCAGCCTGGGCTACGACCTCTCCGACCAATATGCCCTGGAGGTTCCCGAAGCGCTGGTGAACGGCATCCGGGGCGCGGTGACGGGACGCACGCGGACGGAGGACGCCTCGGCCCCCCGGCTGCTGGAGCAGGTGCGCGAGGCCGTGCCGGAGGCGCACCGACAGGAGTTCGACGCGCTGTTCGCCGAGGCGAGGCTCGTCTACCGGCTCCGGGACGAGCGCAATACCTACAGCGATGGCTGGGCCATGGGTCTGGCCCGCCGCGCGGTGCTCGCCGTGGGGGCCCGCCTGAAGGAGCTGGGGCGGCTCACCGACGCGGAGCTGGCCATCGATGCGAGCCATGACGAGCTGCTCGGCCTGCTGCGCGCCGCCACCCACCCGGCGAGCGAGGAGGCTCCAGAAGCGCGCGCAGTGGAGGAAGACGAAGACCCACGCGGATGCGCCCCCCTGGCTGGGCGCGCCTCCCTCGCCCCCTCCTCCCATGGACTTCCTTCCCCCGGCGGCGCTGCGCGTGAACAACGCGCTCATGTTCTACATGCAGGGCGTCTTCGATTCGCCCCCGGCCCAGACGACGGAGACGTCGGTCCGCGGCCTGCCGGTGAGCCCGGGCATCTACGAGGGCATCGCGCGCATCGTGAAGGAGCAGACCGACCTCGGCCGCATCCAGAAGGGCGACGTGCTGGTGGCGGCCACGACGTCGCCCTACTTCAACGTCGTGCTGCCCCTGCTCGGGGCCATCGTGACGGACCGGGGCGGGCAGCTCTGCCACGCCGCCATCGTGACGCGGGAGTATGGGATTCCGGGCATCGTCGGGACCCGGGAGGCCACCAAGGTGGTGCGCGACGGCGCGCGCGTGCGGGTCAATGGAACGACCGGAGAGCTGCAGGTGCTCTCATGAGCCTGGTGCCCTTGAAGGAAGCGCTGTCCGAGGAGGAGTTCGGCGGCAAGGCGGTCCACCTCGGAGCCGCGCTGCGCGCCGGCCTGCCGGTGCCTCCCGGGTTCGCGCTCCCGGTCGCGCTGGTGGACCGGATCGCCGCGGGAGAGCCCGGTGCCGTGGCCTGGCTCGGCGGCCTGCTCGAGCAGGTCGGCCCCTGCGTGGCGGTGCGCTCGTCCGCGGTGGGCGAGGACTCGGACAACGCGAGCTTCGCGGGCCAGCACCTCACCGTGCTCGGCGTGCGCACCCAGGAAGGCTTGCTCGAGGCCGTGAAGCAGGTGTGGGCCTCGGGCCGCGCGGAGGCGGCGCTCGCGTACCGCCGCAAGCTCGGAAAGGAGGGCACGCCGCGCGTGGCCGTGGTCGTCCAGCATCTCGTCGCGTCCGAGTGCGCGGGCGTGTTGTTCACGTGCGATCCCCTCACCGGCGCCGACGAGCGGGTCATCGAGGCGAGCTGGGGACTGGGCGAGGCCGTCGTGGCCGGACTCGTCACGCCGGATCGCTACCGCCTCAGCCGGGAGGGACGCATCCTCGAACAAGCGGCGGGCGAGAAGGACCTGGAGCTCCAACCGCTCCCGGGCGGGGGCACGCGCGAGGTGCCGGTGGCGCCCGAGCGGGTGAATACCCTGTGCCTCGACGAGAATCGGCTGCGGGAGCTGCACGCGCTCGCCACCCGGTGTGAGCGCCACTTCGGAAGAAAGCAGGACCTCGAGTGGGCCTTCGTCGGCCCGAAGCTCTTCCTCCTCCAGCGCCGGGCGGTGACCCGTGGCGGCTGAGCTCGCGGAGGTGGCCGCCCACGTCGACGAGCCTCGAGCGCTGTCCGCCCGGACCCTGGTGGCGCTCGGACTGACGATGGCGTTGGTGCCCCTCAACTCGACGATGATCGCCGTGGCGCTCCCGACGATCGGCCGCGAGCTGGGCGCGGGGCCCGACACGCTGAGCCAATGGTTGGTGACCAGCTATCTCCTGGTGGGGATCGTCCTGCAGAGCCCCGGCGGAAAGCTGGGAGACCTGTGGGGTCATCACCGCGTGCTGCGCGTGGGGCAGGTGCTGTTCGCCCTGGGGGCGGCGACGGGCTTCCTGGCCCGGCATGTGGCCCTGCTCTCGCTGGCGCGGGTGCTCATGGCGACGGGGGGCGCGGTCATCGCGCCCAGTGCCATGGCGCTGCTGCGCAACGGGCTGCCGGAGAACCGCCGGGCGCGGGCCTTCGGGCTCTTCGGGGCGGTCATGTCCCTGGCCGCGGCGGCGGGCCCGATGATCGGCGGAGAGCTGGTGGCCCGCCTGGGCTGGTCCTTCATCTTCATGGTGAACGTCCCCGTGCTCTGCCTCGCGCTCCTCCTGGGGCGTGGGGAGGCGCCCGCCGAGCCCGTTCCCGCCCGGCGTCCCGCGTTCGATGTCCTCGGCAGCGTGTTGCTCGGCGCGGGGCTGGCGTTGCTCGTCGTGGGCGGCAAGAGCCAGGGGGCGTGGATGGCGGGACTGCTCGCCGCGGGCGCCGGGGTGCTCGGGATGATGTACCGCTGGGAGCGGCGCCAGCACCATCCGGTCATCGACTTCCAGCTCTTCGGCTCGCGTCCCTTCACCGCGGGCAGCAGCATCCTCGCGCTCCAGAACCTGGCCATGTATGGGCTGCTCTTCCAGCTCCCCTACCTCTTCTCGCAGCGGTTCGGCGAGGACACGGGACGCACGGGCCGCACGATGCTCGCGATGATGGCCATGATGGTGGTGGGCACCCCCCTGGGAGGGAGGATCTCCGAGCAGCTCGGAGCGCGCGTGACTTCGGTGACGGGCGCGCTCCTGGGGCTCACGGGAGTGGGGCTGCTGGGCCTGCGCTCGCTGGACGGGCCGAATGAGGCCATCCTGCCGCTCATGCTCCTGGGTTTCGGCCTGGCGCTGGGGACCGCGCCGTCCCAGGCCGCGGCGATGGGGGGCGTGGACAAGGCGCGCAGCGGAATGGCCGCCGGGGCGATGTCCACCATGCGCTACCTCGGAGGCGTGGCGGGCATCGCGGTGCTCGGAGGGGTCCTGGCCAGGGGAGGCGCGGCGGCGACGCTCGAGCAGCACCGCGCCGCGATGGCCGTCTTCGCGGCCGCCCTGGCGGTCTCCGCACTCGCGGCCCTCGCGCTGCCAGGCCGGGACGTGGCGGGCAGGGCGCCCGCCACACGCTGAACCGGCTCAGCCTCCCTTGAGATTCCCGAGGACGAAGTCCCGCGTTGGCTCAACTCTGGTAGCCCGCGGGCGCGTTCGCTCCGGCGCGCTCCGCATCCGCGACGGCCGAGAACCTCTCCGGCGAAGTCGCGGTGAGCGGGAGTGTAATCGTGAAGCAAGTCCCGTCCTGGGCCGAGCTCGTCACGCTCGCCCTCCCCCCGTGTGCTTCGGTAATGCCTCTCACCAGGGGCAGGCCGATGCCCCACCCTTTCTGCGCGCTCTCCACCGCGGACCTCGAGCGGTGAAAAGGCTCGAAGATGGTCAGGAGCTCGCTCCCGACGATGGGCGCGCCTTCATTCTTCACCTGGAGCATCACCTGGTCGCCGCTTCGGCTGAGCACGACCTCAATCGGAGTGCCCGGCGCGCCGTACTTCGCCGCATTCGAGGCCAGGTTCTCGACGATGCGGCGCAGCCCGCTCGGGTCCGCCACCATCTCGAGCGCGCCCTCTGCTTTCAGGACGAAGCGGTCCGAATAGACCGACGCGAGCTCCTCCAGCGCCTGGACCGTGATGGCGTGGAGGTCGCACTCGCTCACCGTCAGGGGCACCTGCCTCCCAGCCTTGATGCGGTTCGCGTCCAGCAAGTCCTGAATCATGCGCTCCGCGCGGTTCAGGCTCTCGGTCACCCGAACCACTGACGCCTGGACCGCCGGCAAGTCCGGATGGCGTCTTGCGAGAAGTTGCACGCCCAGCTTCGATGCCGTCAGGGGCGTGCGGAGATCATGGGTCAGCGCCGCGACGAACGTGTCCCGGAGATTCTGCTCGGTCTTCAGTTTCGCGATCTGATTGCGGAGATTGATCTCCGTCATGATGGACGCCGTCAGCTCCCGCATCACCTTGATTTCATGCGCGGTCCATTCGCGCACCTTGGGTTCGATGCAGCAGAAGGTTCCCAGCACGTGTCCGTCCGGGTTGATCAAGGGAATCACGATGATGGCGACGATTCCCCAGGGCCCGGTCGAGGGATGGAACCTCAGGAAGGGATCGGCCGGGGCATTCGAGGAGATGATGGGCTCGCCCTCGAGGGTGTAGCGGCAGAGCGACGCGTCAATCGGCAGCTCTCGCGTCTCCCGAAAGGGCGACGGCAGGCCGAAGTCCGCCTTGAAGAACTGTTTGTCGGCATCCACCAGGGAAACAATCGTCAAGGGGACGTTGAGGATCTCCGCCGCCAGGTGGGCGAGGCGATCAAAGGCCTCCTCCCGAGGCGTGTCCATCAACCCGGTGTCGCGGAGCGCCTGCAGACGGTGGGGGTCCGTGAGGCGGCGATTGCACCGTTGAGTCCGTCCCTGAGAGGCTTCATCCAACTCACCTAGAAACTGCATGGGGAAATTCTAGCCCGGTGTGCCGGAGGACCGACATCCGCTGCCGCCGGTCGAACTTCCTCGTTCGCGGGGCAACCGTCAGGTGTTGAGCACCCTGACGGACGTCCCCACCGCGCACCCGGGCACGCTTCAGTGTCCCGGGAATTGTTCACGTGGCGGGCAGGGCGCCCGCCACGCGCTGAACCGGCTCAGCCCCCCTTGAGGTTCTGGAGCACGAAGTCCCAGTTCACGAGCTTCTCGAGGAACGTGTCGATGTACTTGGGACGCGCGTTGCGGAAGTCGATGTAATACGCGTGCTCCCACACGTCGATGGTGAGCAGGGCCTTCTGGCCGTGCTTGAGGGGCAGGTCCGCGTTGCCCGTCTTGGTCACCGCGAGCTTGCCCTTCTCCAGCACGAGCCAGGCCCAGCCCGAGCCGAACTGCGTGGCGGCGGCGTTGGCGAACTCCTCGCGGAAGCGCTCGAACGAGCCGAAGTCGCGGGTGATGGCATCCGCGAGGTCCCCCGTGGGGAGCCCGCCGCCGTTCGGCTTCATGCAGTTCCAGTAGAAGGTGTGGTTCCACACCTGGGCGGCGTTGTTGAAGACGCCTCCGTCACTGCCGAGGATGACCTCCTCGAGCGAGCGGCTCGCCTCGGGCTTGCCCTCGAGCAGCTTGTTCAGGTTGTTCACGTACGCGGCGTGGTGCTTGCCGTGGTGGTACTCGAGCGTCTCCGCGCTGATGTGCGGGGCGAGGGCATCCTTCGGGTAGGGCAGGTCGGGCAGGGTGAACGGCATGGGAGAGGTCCCTTCGTGATGGGTTGCCTCCGCTCTACCTGCACTCCGTCCATATGTCAGCCGCTTTGCCAACAGGTTGGCGGATTGCCAATGCGTTGGCGGGGCCCCTCACGGGCGGAGGGGCAGCCCGGCCGCCGCCCTCGCCGCTCAGACAGTAAGCCTGGCGGGGGGTTGGATGCCGACAACGGCCGGCCGGTGGATTCTCTGCATGATTCTCCGGGTCACCGGCTCCATTCGGGACAATGACCTGTTCGTTGAATTTCCGTCCCCCTCGTGGCCTGCTGGGTATCCTCTGTCTCCTCCCCGCCCTGTTGATGGGCTCCGGTTGCCGCGTGAGTGGCTCGGACAAGACGCCCCCGGCCACTGACACCGCCAGCGCCTTCTTCTCCATCGCCGTCGACGAGGCGCGCTCCTCTTCCGCCTCCCGCCCCGGGCGCGTCTCCTCCCTCGCCTTCTCGGCCGCGGACATCACCCGCATCCGCGTCAGCGTGAAGGAGGTGAGCACCGGCACCCTCATCTACGACAACTTCGAGCTCACCAAGACGGACACCACGTGGGCCGGGACGCTCCCCTTCCTGCCCAGGGGCAAGCCCGTCACCTTCCTCGCCAAGGCCCTCAACGCCTCCAACGAGCTGCTCTTCAGCGGCAGCACCGACCAGACGCTCATGGCGGACAAACAAACCGTCACCATCGTCCTGGCCCCCGCCAATGACGGCCTGCCCATCACCCTGCCGCGCATCACCCGCATCACCATCCCGGCGGCCTTCCCCGAGGGCAAGCACGCCAACATCAGCTTCTCCGTCTCCGCCAACCACCAGGAGAAGCTCACCTACGCCATCAACCCCGCCTCGGGCGGGGGCACCTTCCTGCCCCAGCGTGGCTTCATCACCCTGGTGGCCGCCGCTGGCACCTTCGTCAGCCAGTACACGCCCCCGAATGTCTCCGAGGAAGCCGAGTTCACTCATGAAATCACCGTCACCAACGCGGCGGGCCACTCGGTGACGACGACCTTCAAGACTCGCGTGTTGCCGGCCGGCGGCCACGATGACGTGCTCGAACCGCGCATCGAGGTGCGCTTCAACCCCGTCATCAATGCCATCGCCGCCCACCGGCTGGTGGGCACCAACGACGTCCTCTGGAAGGCGACCGTGGCCGATGACGCTCCCCTCGCGGAGCTGGCCTACAAGTGGAGCTTCACCGCCGACGGCACCTTCGAGCCCGCGCCGTCCCTCACCGACGCCGAGTCCAACCCCACCAGGATGTTGAACTACACGCCCCTGCTCCAGGGGACGCTGACGCTCGCCGTCACCGACGCCAGGGGCGGGAAGACCACCCTGACGTATGTGCTGACTCCGGGCCAGTTCCCGGATGACTTCCATGAGGAGGGGGACCTCGGCGGGCTGCAGAGCATCAGTGGCGGCGGCTACCACACCTGCGCGCTGCTGGATGGAGCCGTCCGCTGCTGGGGCTACAACCGCTATGGCCAGCTCGGCTACGGCCACATGGAGAGCATCGGCGATAACGAGCGCCCCTCCCAGGCCGGCAACGTCAACCTGGTGGGCACCGCCATCCAGGTCGTCACGGGCGCCCTCCATACCTGCGCCCTGCTCGACAGCGGCTTCGTGCGCTGCTGGGGCTACAACGGGCATGGCCAGCTCGGCCATGGCACCACGGAGAACGTGGGCGATAACGAGCCGGTGGCGAGCCAGGGCTACGTGAACCTGGGGGGCCGGGCCACGAAGCTCGCGGCCGGGGGCTACCACACCTGTGCGGTGCTCGACACGGGCACGGTGCGCTGCTGGGGCCGCAACAACCACGGCGAGCTCGGCTATGGCCACACCCACCAGGTGGGTGACAACGAGGCCGTGTGGACGGCGGGCGACGTGGAGGTGGGGGGGCTCGTCAAGGACCTCGTCGCGGGCGGCCGCCACACCTGTGCCTTGCTCACCACGGGCAACGTGCGCTGCTGGGGCTACAACGCCGATGGCCAGCTCGGCATTGGCCACACCACCTGGATTGGTGACGACGAGTCTCCCTCCACCGCGGCCGAGATCGAGATGGGGGGCGCCGTCAAGCAGCTCACCGCGAGCAACTACCACACCTGCGCCTTGCTGGAGACGGGCAAGGTGCGCTGCTGGGGCTACAACGGCTACGGCCAGCTCGGCTATCCGAGCAACGTCAACGTCGGCGACAACGAGACGCCCGCCTCGGCCGGTGATGTCAACGTGGGAGATACCGTGCTGCAGATCGCCGCGAGCAGGACCGAGGAACACAGATGGGGCTACGCCCACACCTGCGCCCTGCTGAGCACGGGGAGCGTCAAGTGCTGGGGCTACAACAACGAAGGCCAGCTCGGCTACGCCAACACCACGAGCCTGTCCGAGCCGCCCGCCGCCACCGTGAACCTGGGAGGGACCTCCGCTTATGCCATCTCGGCCGGCGGGAATCACACCTGTGCGCTGATGATCACCGGCAAGGCCCGGTGCTGGGGCCACAACGCCAACGGCGAGCTCGGCTATGGCCACACCCATCATGTGGGTGACAACGAGCCGCCCTTCGTGGCGGGAGAAATCGAGGTCGTCGCTCCGTAAGGCGCCCTCTCGGGGCCGGGGATGATTCGCTCCGGCCCCGAGACGAGTGCGGGGCGCGTCGTCCCCCCTCTTCCTATTCGCGCTCGCCCACGTGGAGCTGCTCGCGCTCGAGCACCACCGGTACGGGCACCACCAGGGCGAAGTCGGTGAGCTCGCCCTTGTAGTCGTTAGACGAGGCCCCAACCAACGGAAGTCAGTTCTTTCAGGGGTGCTCTTGCAGGAAGGCACGGGGCCATGCCCCCCTCGACGTCCGGCTTCGTGGGAAGGACGAGGGGGAGGGTACAGAGGCGCGGAGGAGAGTCGCTGACGGGAGCCACCCGGGCAGGGAGTAATGTCTGGGATTGGATTCTGGCCTGCCCATTGCTGCAAGATGCGCGACCCAACCCCGTATCAGGAGGCGACTGAATGAAGAGGAATTTCTGGGTGACTGGAACCGTGGCGCTCGCGCTGGGTGTCGTGGGATGCCAGCCGCCCGCTCCCGAGCCAGAGGATGTGGCCGAGGTGACCGCCAGGCGTTCGGGCGACCTGGTCCGCAACATTGGCTCCAGCATGCGGACGCTGAGCAATCTCTCGGCGCTCAAGACGCTGACCGAGGTGACGTCCACCATCGGCGGCTTCGGCGACGTGGGTGGCGGCCTCCAGGGCCTGTCCATCACCCGCATGGCGGAGGTGGCCCCGCTGCCGGTGCCGGGCGCTCCGGATGAGGCCACCTCGCAGGCGCAGGCCGCGCTGGTGGAGAAGTACCTGCGTGAGCGCATCTTCATCGAGGCCAACGTGGAGGAGACCCAGGGCAGCTCCACCACGTTCCGCATCACGGGCGAGGATCTGTGCTCGGATGGCTCGACGCCGGCGGCCCCCGCGTGCGTGACGGCGGTGGACAAGTACGAGCTGCGCATCCGCGCCACCAACAAGGGCAATGCCGGCCTGGAGCTGGAGCTGCTCTTTGGCGCCAATCGCACCGAGCCCCTCTCCCTGTCCTTCTCGGACGTGCGGGTCGGCATGATTGTCGACCTGGGTGGCGTCAAGGACACGGTGAAGCAGCTGAGCCCCGAGACGGAGCTGCCGCGGGTGATGGTGGGCCGGGTGGAGCTGGCCCTGACGAGCAAGGGACCGCGGGATGTGGAGTTCCAGACGTCCATCCTGGATGCGCTGAGCGTCGAGTGGGACACGACGGCGGGTGGGTATGCCTTCAGCACCGCGAAGGCCTCGCCCCTGTCCGAGATGAAGGTGTGGCAGAAGGATGGGGCGAACTGGGCCCGCGTCGCCCTGAAGCTGGGCACCACCGAGATTCGCACTCCCTACCAAGGCGCCAAGGCCGAGTTCTCCGGCCAGCAGTATGTGGCCTCGCTGTCCGGCCTGTCGTACGCGATGGAGGCCCAGGAGGGCAGTGAGGCGCTGACCCTCGCGCACATCGGCCTGGGCGAGGCGCAGAGCTATCTGGCCCTGGGGGGCCACAAGCTCACCACCGTGGACCTGAACGCGCTGTCCGGCCGGCATTTCGACCTGCACATCGCGAAGGGCACGGATGGACGGGCGGTGCTGAGCGTGCGGCCTGAGCTCGACCTCTCCGTGTTCACCAACATGGAGCCGGTGTACGAGTACGCGGAAGGCGAAGAGCCCATCGCCGACTTCACGAAGAACTTCCAGCTGCGGCTGAGCGGTGGCGACGCCCCGAGCGTGCGCCCGGTGCCCGCCAACACGTCGACGGGCTTCCCCGGCGGACTGCAGGTGGTGTCGGGTGAGCTGTCGGTGGCCGTCAACGACTCGCGGGTGACCGTGCCGGCCACCAAGTGCCTGGTGAAGGAGCGCACCACCAGCGGGTCCACCACGGGCGTTGGCTTCGAGGCGCGCGACTGCCAGTAAACCTTCCGTAGGCAGTGAGTCGCGCACGGGCGGGTGGGGAGCAGGGACTCCCCGCCCGCCCATGTGCGAGGAGAGAGAGGCAGGGAGTTGTACTCACGCCCGTTCGCGGCAACCTGCCTGCTCGCCCTCCCAGTGGCCTTGCCGCGCTGGGCGCACCGGGAGCCGTGGTTGGCGCGCGGGGAGAGCCCTCCGGGGCGCGTGGGACCCCTGGGCCATGATGGCCTCATGAAGGACCGCCGCCCAGCGCCGCCGGGAAACTTGCCCCGGGGTGTACCCACCGCAGGATGGCGGCCCCACCACCGCCCCAGCGCGAGGCACCCATGAGCAATCAACGAACCGAACGGTGGCAGCAGCTCCTCTCTCCGCACCGCGTGGGGGACAAGAAGGACCGGCCCCTCCCGCAGGACCACCGGGACGAGCGGACGGCCTTCGACATCGACTACGACCGCATCGTCTTCTCGAGCGCCTTCCGGAGCCTGCACGACAAGACGCAGGTGTTTCCGCTCTCCACGAGCGACTACACGCGCACGCGGCTGACGCACAGCATCGAGGCCTCCAGTGTGGGGCGCTCGCTGGGGCAGTTGGCGGGGCGCTCGCTGAAGCAGCGGGACGTGCGGGTGGAGCCGCCGCACCTGGGCACCATCGTGGCCGCGGCGTGCCTCGCGCATGACATCGGCAACCCGCCCTTCGGGCACTCGGGAGAGGCGGCCATCCAACACTGGGTGGAGAAGCGCTTCCCGCCCTACGCGCACGAGCGGGCCACGGGCCCGAGCAATCCGTTCGCCACCGAGAGCGAGCAGCAGGACCTGGTGCGCTTCGAGGGCAACGCGCAGGGCTTCCGCATCCTCACGCGGCTGCAGGCGCGCAACCGCGACGGCGGGCTGCGCTACACCGTGGCGACCGTGGGGGCCATGAGCAAGTACCCGAGGCCCTCGGTGCTGCCGGGGCGGCGCGACAAGGACAAGGCGCGCATCTCGGAGAAGAAGTTCGGGTTCTTCCAGGAGGACGCGCAGCTCGCCCGCGAGGTGTACCGCACGCTCGGGCTCACCGAGCGCGAGCCGGACGTGTTCAGCCGTCACCCCCTGGCCTTCCTCGTCGAGGCGGCGGATGACATCTGCTACGCGCTCATCGACCTGGAGGACTCGGCGAAGCTGGGCCTCATCCCCATGGAGGAGGCGTGCTCGCTGCTGGAGAACGTGGCGGAGCTGCAGCCCCACTTCCATCCCCTGAAGGAGAAGGTGGATTGGGAGTCGCGTCTGGGGCGGGCTCGCGCGGGAGCCATCTTCGCGCTCATCCAGGAGTGCGTGGCCGCTTTCGAGGAGCACGTGGAGGCCATGGAGGTGGGCCGCTTCGAACGGCCGCTGGTCTCGGCCCGGCCCGAGGTGGACAAGAAGCTCAAGGCCATCACCGACATCACCCGCACGAAGGGCTACGAGAGCGAGCGCGTGCTTCAGATTGAAGCGGCGGGCTTCAAGACGCTGGGCGGTCTGCTGGACATGTTCGCGCCGGCGGTGCTCGCGGACAGGCCGGACCGGGAGCAGAAGAAGCTGCGGCAGTTGCTCCCGCTGGAAGTGTTCCAGCGGCCGGGGCCGTACCTGGAGAACCGGGACGAGGCCATCGAGCGGCTGACTCCGTATCAGCGGCTGCTGTGCGTGACGGACTACGTGTCGGCGATGACGGACGGCTTCGCGGTGGAACTCTACCAGCGGCTCTCCGGCATCAAGCTGCCGGAGTAGTCCCGGCTCATCGTGACGAGGCCTCGGGGGGCGCCAGCACCTCGATGCTCGTCACCGGGCTGCCGCGGGCGTAGAGGTCCGCGTTGGTGCGCACCAGGGTGCCCTCGCGGAGGTTCTTCAGGGCCACCTGCTCGCGGCCCCGGGTGACACGCACGTTCTGGGCGAGCGGCAGCGTGCTGGTGCCTCCGTCCTCCTCATCGAGCACGAGCTGCCGCTGGGACACCGAGCGCACGCGGCCCCTGTGGATGATGGTGGCCACCGCGAAGCCCTCGTCGCCGGTGTCCACCGCCCCGCCCGCGTTGCCTCCACCGCCCACGCCCTCGGCCGTGGCGTAACCGATTCCGGTGGCTCCTTCGGGACCCTCGGCGTTCGGGTCGCCGATGCCCGCGGTGCCACTCCCGCCCATGCCCTGCCCGCTCCCGCTCCCGCCCGTGCCCTGTCCGCTCCCACCCGTGCCCTGGGCGACCTGCGTCCGCGCGAGCTGGACCCGCATCTGCGCGAGCTGCTGCTCGAGTCCGGCCACCTGCGCGCGCAACCGGGCGATCTCCACCCGCTGCTGCGTCTCGACGTCCGAGGCCTGCTGCGTCCCCGCCGTCCCCTGCCCCATGTCCGTCTGGCCCGTGGCCGTCTGGCCCGTGGCCATCCCGGAGCCGCCCGTCCCCTGCCCCATGTCCATCCCGGAGCCGCCCGTCCCCTGCCCCGTCCTGGAACCGCTCGTGTCCTGCCCCGTCGAGTAGCCGCCCGTTCCCTGCTGCATCCCGGAGCCGCCCGTGCCCGTGCCTTCG
This sequence comes from Archangium gephyra, assembly GCF_049060025.1. Taxonomy (GTDB): domain Bacteria; phylum Myxococcota; class Myxococcia; order Myxococcales; family Myxococcaceae; genus Archangium; species Archangium gephyra_A. The sequence continues at coordinate 7,286,598 of NZ_JBMEQQ010000002.1, read as the reverse complement.
GGCGTCAGCCCCTGATCGGAGCCCATCCCGTCCGGCGTCCCGGTGATGCGGGTGTCCTGGGTGACATCTCCCACCGAGCCCTCGGGGTCCGGAGCCTGAGCGGTCCCCTGCACGGCGCTGCACACGAGCACCAGGCCAAGCACCGCGATTCCCAAATCCCACCAGGTCGGCTTCCGCATCTACGCCGCGCTCCCTTCTTCCGGTAGAACGTTGGGCGGCGGACGTCCGCGAGCAACCGGCCTGGAGCCGGGGACACGGGACGGACGGAGCGGCTCACGGGCCGCTCTCCGAGCCTCCGAGGAGGCTCCAGGCCCACGGAAGCCACCTCCGTATGCCCGGCCAGTCTCGCGTGGCACGCGGGGGAGCAGTCCATGTCGAACCAGGATTCATCGTCCAGCAACCCAGGGGGGACCCCACCGGCCAGCACCGGCGAGCCCGCCGCCCTGCCCTCGTCGCCTGCTCCCGAGCCCACCGTGCGCGTCGACGCGCCCCGGCCCCGCAACGTCCTGCGTGAGCCCGCTCCCTGGCTGGTGGCCGATTCCTCCCGCGCCCTGGACACCAACCACCGCATCACCCAGGGCTACATCCAGCTCGCCCACGCCATGCAGGAGCTGCTCGACCCGGAGTACCGGCCCGGCGGGAGCAGCCGCGTCCTGAGCAACTGGTTCGCCTTCGCCCCCCACGCGTCACTGGAGGCGGGCAAGGGGATGCTCGGTGCCTACCTCGCCCGGGCCATCATCGACGCCGCCCAGGGCGAGCCCGCTCCGTCCGTGCAGCGCGCGCTCGACCGCGGGAGTCTCGCCGGCCCGGATCGCCTCGTCGCGGAGAAGGTCGCGGGCACGCTGCGGTGGTTCGGCCTGTCGCACGACGTGGCCGCCTCCCTGGGCACGCTGCTGAGCGCGGCCAACCTCGACGTGTTCGCGGATCCCCGCACCCTGTGGATCACCGCCTGGCGGGTCGCGCGCGTGTTGCATGAGGCGCCGGGAGTCACGCCGCTCGAGAAGGCCGAGGCGATGGCGCGCACGCTCGAGCAACTGTTGATCGATGGCAACGTGGCCATCTACGGGGACATCGCCATCGCGGCGCGCATGTACCTCGACTGGCGCGGGCGCTCGGGTGGGAACACGGTGACGGCGGCCCAGGTGGTGGACGGCTTCGCGCTGGAGGGAGCGCAGGCCGGCGAGGCCCGGCGGGCCTGGAGGTACGCGCTCGAGCACGTGAAGGACTCGCCGCAGCCCACGCACTTCACGAGCGTGCTGCCCGAGGTGAGCGGGCGGAGCCTGCTGGTGGCCTCCTTCGCCCTCTATGAGGATGCGCGCCAGACGGCCGGAGCCTCGGAGCGGGATGCGCTCATCGCCTTCGCCAACAACTACCTGGCCTGGCACGAGCAGCACAACGCCGTGCAGCCGGCCTTCACGCCCTCCACCCACCGCGAGGGCGAGGTGCCCCGCGCCGCCCTCATGCACGCGATGACGCCGACGCTGCGCCTGCCGCTCGGCCCTGTCGCCTGGGAGTTCAGCGACTACACCTGCCGGCGGCCGGACCGGGACCACAACGTCCTCACCTCGAAGCCCACCGAGTACAACTGGGCCCTCTTCGAGGATCGCTGGCCCGCCATCCTGAGTGCCTTCGATGTCGGCTACCAGCACCAGGCGGGGCTGTGGCAGATGCCCCAGCCCCTCATCCCGTCGCTGAACCTGCTGGAGCTCGACTGAGGCTCACTGCTGGGGCGTCTGCTGCGGCGGAACCACCATCCGCTGCCCGGGCCCCATCCGCTCCTGGCGCTGCTGCTGCCGCTGTTGCCGCTCGCTCTGCTGCTGCTGCGACCGCTGCGGCTGCGTGACGATGTAGCGCGCGCGCTCCTCGCCGGAGATGAGCGCGAACGAGGTGCGCACCGGAGTCCCCTCGGAGAGCTGCTCCACGGGGATGCGCTTCAGGTCCGGCCCCACGAACGCCCGCGTCTGGTCATCGACGGTGAGGCGGTAGAAGGTGCCATCCGAGGTGTCGACGATATCGATGTGCTTGCGCGTGTTGTTGACCACCCGGCCGTCGAACACCGCGGAGGCCACGGCGACGGGACCCTGAACCTCCATGTCCTCCGGGTCCGGGCCCGGAGTGCCGGTGTCGACCCCCGGGGTCGCGCCGCCGGTGCCTCCACCACCCGTTCCGCGCAGGGCACCGAGCTCGGCCTCCAGACGGGACACGCGCTGGCGCAGGGTGGTCAGCTCCCGCTGCATCGCCTCGGAGCCCCCGGGCGCCTGCTGCATCGCCGACTGGCCACCGCCGCCACCCTGGGTACCCGTGCCGCCGCCGACGCCCGTTCCCACATCGCCGCCCGTGCCCGTCCCAGTGCCGCCCGTTCCGCCGCCCGTGCCCGTCCCCGCGCCCCCGGCCTGCTCACCGGGCTCGGGTCCGACGCGGGTGCCGACATCGATCGGAGGCGACGCGGGCGCGATCTCCTGCGTGGTGCCGCGATACGTGGGGCCCGTCGTTCCACCGCCCCCCGTCCCCGCTTCCACCCCACCCGTTCCGCCCGTTCCGCCAGCCCCGCCGCCCTGGGCGTCACCGGTGCCATGCACCCCTCCGCCGCCGGTCGCCGGTTGGCCCTGGGCCGTCCCGATGGCCCCGGCTGACTGCTGCCCGGGCGACCCGGGAGCCTGCTGGGCCGTCGTGTCCTGTCCCCGGTCGATGCCCGCCGCTCCCGAGGGGCTCGCCGCCGGGGCTGCTCCCGTGTTCTGCTGCGCCAGGGCCACCAGAGGGGCAGTCCCCATGAAGGCCAGCGCCATCCAGATGGCTCTCCGCATGCCGTTCTCCTCGTTGACCCCTCCCCGTGGCGAAAGGTGGGAATTGTTCTCGGAGGGACACACCCGGCCCCCAGCGGCACCCCGCTTCCCTGGCGGCTCCCGGGCCGGGCGGGCACGCTCTGACGCACCCGGCCAGCATGAAAGAGAACGAGCGGTGAAACTCCCGGCGGCTTCATGTCACCACGGCGCGTGAGTCACCTCTTCGCGGTCCGATTGCCCCTCGTCGGCGGCGCCTCCTCGGCCGAGGACGCCGAGCGCCGGCTGCTCACGCGCGCGCGGCGGGGAGACCCGGTCGCCTTCCGGACCCTCTTCGAGCAGCACTCGCCGGCCGTCTGGCGCTTCCTGAGAGATCTCTTCCGGGACGAGTCCGCCGCGGACGAGGCCACCCAGGAGACCTTCGTGCGGGCGCACGGGAAGCTCGGGGCGCTGCGCGACGAGGCGCGCCTGTCCTCGTGGCTGCTGGGAATCGCCCGCCACATCTACCTCGAGTCGCGCCGGACGCGGGGCACGCACCTGGACATCGCCTCCGAGGAGAACGAGCCGCTGCTGGAGGCGGCGCTGCCCTCGCCCACGCCGGAGGATCTGCTGTTGGACCGGGAGATGGAGGGGTTGTTGGCGGAGGCGCTCGGGGAGCTGCGCGAGGAGCGGCGCTCGGCGCTGCTGCTGCGCATCGATCATGGGCTGGCGTACGAGGACATCGCCCAGGTGATGGGCTGGTCGCTGCCCAAGGTGAAGAACGAGATACACCGTGCACGGCTGCAGCTGCGCGAGCGGCTCGCCGGGCACGTCGGAAACGGAGGTCATTCATGAGCACCCCCTGCCGCGAGCCGGAGCTGGACGCGCTGCTCGCCGGAGAGCTTCTCCCCGGAGGACGCCGAGCGCGTGAGCGCGCATGCGGCCACGTGTGCCACGTGCACGCGGGCGTTGGCGTGGCTGCGCACGGAGCGAGGATGGATGGCGCAGCGGGCCCGGCGCATGCCGGCGCGTCCGGCGCTGAGCTTCGAGGCCCTGGAGGCGAGGCTGCGTCCGCCGCCCGCGCCGCGCCAGGTGCGCCGGGAGCCTCGGGGGCTGGTGGCGATGATGGGAGCCGCGGCGGCGGTGGCCTTCATGGCCCTGAGCATGATGCCGCGCTCGCCGTCCACGTCGCGCTCGTCCTTCTCCTCCGAGGACGCGTGGAGCGAGGGGCTCGTCTCCATGGCGCAGGTGCCGGCGTGCATGGACCCGAGCGTGGACGCGGTGGCGCGGGTGGAAGCGCGTTTCGGAGCGTGCCTGCTGGCGTCGCCCGCGCGGCCGCTGCCCTGAGAAATGAAGGAAGAAATGGCGCGCTGAAACCCGCGCGCCGCCCGCGTCACTCATGAGGGCCAGGGGCGAGCAGGAAGAACCCGCCGCCCCCCTCTCCCGGGGCCTGGCGAAACCCATCCATCCGAGGTCCCTCATGAAGCGCATGCTCACCGCCGCGTTCGTCGGCGCGTTCGTGTCTGGTTTTGTCCCCGTGTCGTCCGCCCAGGCCTGTGATGGCAACTGCCCGAAGGGCAAGGTGCACGAGGCCCCGGCGCCCCGGGCGGCCACGCCCCGCCGCGAGGCCCCGAGCCAGGGCCCGGCGGACGCGAAGGTGACGGTGGAGGTGTGGTCGGACTTCGAGTGTCCCTTCTGCGCGAAGGGGAGCACCGCGGTGAAGCAGCTGCGCGCGAAGTACGGGGACCGCATCCGCATCGTCTTCCGGCAGATGCCGCTGCCCTTCCACGAGCACGCGAAGCTGGCGGCGGCGGCGAGCATGGCGGCGGCGGAGCAGGGCCGCTTCTGGGAGTACCACGACGCGCTCTTCCAGCAGCAGCGGGAGCTGGACCGGGCCTCGCTGGTGAAGCTGGCGAAGAAGCTGAAGCTGGACGTGGAGCGTTTCGAGCGGGCGCTGGAGAGCGGCGCCTACGACAACTACCTCGAGGCGGAGCTGGCGGAGGCGCGCCAGCGGGGCGTCGAGGGCACTCCCACCTTCTTCATCAACGACACGGCGCTGGTGGGGGCGCTCCCGCCGGAGCAGTTCGCCGAGGTCATCGACGCTGCGCTCGCGCGCTGAGGCACCGGGCCGGGGATGGGCGCTCCCGTGTGACGTGACACGGGAGCGCCCGGGGACACGCGGCCCCCGGACTACGGCTTCTGCGACTCCAGGATGGCCTTCTCCACCGCGGCCCGGGCCTGCACCAGGCCGTAGCCGAAGACGATGTCCTTGCCATCGGCGCCTTCGGGCGTCTCGCCGTCCGTGAGGTTCTTGGCGGTGCTCTGGAGGATGCGGCGCACGTCGGCGTTGGTGAGGTCCTTGTTGGCGCTCCACACCAGCGCGGCCACGGCGGAGACGTGGGGCGTGGCCATGGAGGTGCCGGAGCTGAAGGCGTAGTCACCGCCGCGGATGCCCACGCGCACGGTCTTGCCGAACTGGGCGCGGATGGCGGGCACGGTGGTGGTGGGCACCGCCGTCACGGGCGGCCAGGAGGCGGGGTTGCCCAGCGTGAAGCCGAGGGCCGCGTCATCGGCCGGATCGTTGTTGCCGACGATGACGGCGCGCGCGCCCTGGGAACGCACGTTCTTCACCTTCTCGTTGAACTTGATGTCACCGCGGTCCACGTAGGCGACGAAGCCCTCGCACGTGGCGCCGAGGCACGAGCGCATGCCCATGCCCAGGCCGCAGTCGACGAGCGTGCCCTCGTACTCCTCGTAGGGGACGTAGTCGAGGGCGCGCGAGGCGTAGAAGACGCCACCGGCCACCACGTTGGCGAAGGGCGAGTGGCCCCGCGGGTAGGTGGAGTAGATGTCGACGCCGGGGGCCACGAGGCTCAGGTGCTCTCCGCCCTGGGAGAACTTGGGGTGCTTCGCCTGCGCATCCACCGCGCCCACGGCGATGACGGTGGGGTAGGCGGCCGGGTAGATTTTCGACTCCGCGTTGGCGAGCTCCCCGCCGTTGCCGCTGGCCGCGATGGCGAGCACGCCCGCGTTCCAGCTCTCCTGGAAGGCCGCCTCCTCGGCGGGGTCCGACATGGACGAGCCGAGCGAGAGCGAGACGATCTTCGCGCCCGCCGTGCGGCACCACTGGACGGCCTCGATGACGTCGGAGGTGCGCCCATCGCCGCGCTCATCGAGCACACGGGCGACGAGGAGCTGGGCGCCGGGAGCCAGGCCCACCATGCCGTTGGGGCTCAGGCTGGTGTCGTTGAGGTCCACCTGACCGCCGGCGCCGAGCTGGGCGAGGATGGTGCCGGCCACGTGGGTGCCATGGCCACCGCCCCACGCGCCCGCCGCGTCCCGGTCCTCGGGGTTGTCGTCGTCGTCGATGAAGTCCTTGCCGCCGGCGTAGGCGGCCTTGCAGCTCGGGGTGCTCGGGGTCGATGCCGCTGTCGATGACGCACACCTTGACGCCGGAGCCGGTGGGGGCGCCGGTGTCGAGCACGCCGTCGCCGTCGGCATCCCAGACGTCATTCGCCTGGGTCATGCGGACGGCCCAGGTGTACTCGGAGGCGGGAGCGGGCGCGGCGAGCAGGGCGGGCACGGCCACGCGGGGCGCGAGGCCGAGCGCACGGACGGGCCGGTCCGGGGAGATGGAGAGGACGTCGGGGTCCTGGGCGAGCCGGGCCTGCTCCTCGGGAGTGAGGGAGGCGGCCACGGTGTCCAGCGAGGGCCAGTGGTACTTGAGGCGGGCGCCCAGCTTGCGGACCTTGTCCTCGCGCTGGCGGAGCGCTGCGGCGGAGCGCATCCCGGTCTGCTTGCGGAAGCGCACCAGCATGGGCTGGGAGGCGTCGGGCGCGGCGGTCAGCGCGGAGGAGGCGGTGCCCAGCGCGGACGCCCTGCCGGAGGAGCGGCTGAGATCCTCGACGACCAGGTCGGGACAGAGCGGCTGCTCCTGCGGCTCGATGCCATCGTCGGGGGGCTCGATGAGACAACCGTTCACACCCAGGCCCAGCAGGCCCAACAGCACCAATCGCCGCATGTGTACGTCTCCTTACCCCGTCCGGGGGGTGGGCACCGCCTGGCGGTACCGGGCGGAGGACAAGGGTCCGGACAACGTTTGGAGGACGGACCCATTCCTTATTGAAGCACGGTAGGTCGCCTGATTGCTGACCGGTAGGGAAGACGGGCGGGAGCGGCCCCGGGCTGGAGTCTGGTGGACGTCAGGCGTCGGCGGGGTCGATGCCGAAGAGCCGCTCCACGTCGCGCGAGTAGTCGGCGAGCTGGCGCTCGAGGTCCTCGGGGCTCCAGCCCAGGAGGGGGGCCATGTCGGAGGCGGCGAGGCGGGCGGCGGCGCGGCCCAGGTCTCTCGTCTCGAAGGCGACCTTGAGGCGGCGCACGAGCAGGTCGGACAGGGTGTGGACGAGCTCGTGGGTGACGCCGTGGACGGCCTCGGCGCGGATGTAGGGAAGGCCGGGGACAAGGGGGTCGGCGAGGTGGGGCTGTTCGCGGGTGAGGGCCCACACCTGACGCCAGCGGCCACCGTAGGCGCGCACGAGGTGGTGGGCGGTGTCCTCGCGGCCCACCTCGGCGCGGGCGGTGGCGAGCTCGGCGTCGAAGGAGGGAATGTCGCCGCCGGGGAGCGGGAGGGAGTCGGTGGGGGCCTTGCGGTGGGGGGCGTCGAGGGCCTTCTCGACGGCGTCGACCATGTCGCGGGCCATGACGCGGTAGGTGGTGAGCTTGCCGCCGGAGATGGCGAGGACGCCGGTGGGGCTGGCGTGGATGGCGTGCTCACGGCTGGCGCTGCCGGCGTCGGTGCCGGAGTAGCCGCTGGCGACGAGGGGGCGGATGCCGGCCCAGGCGCTGACGACGTCCTCGCGGGAGAGGTGGGCCTGGGGGAAGAAGCCGTTGGCGGAGGTGAGGAGGTAGTCGACGTCGGAGACGCTGGCGCGGACCTCGGAGGGGTGGGCGCGGGTGGCGGTTTCCGTGGTGCCGATGATGGTGTGGGTGCCGGCGGGGAGGATGAACATGACGCGCCCGTCGACGGGGGACAGGAGGGTGAGGGCGCAGTCGGTGGGGAGCCGGTCGCGGGGGACGGAGATGTGGACGCCCTTGGAGCCGCGGACGGAGGGGCTGCCCCCGCTGGCGGCGTCGAGCTTGCGGATCTCATCGGTCCAGGGCCCGGTGGCGTTGACGATGACGCGGGCGCGGACGGAGAGCTGCTGGCCGGTGAGGGTGTCGACGACGGTGGCACCGCGGGCGCGGCCGTCCTCGATGGTGAGGGAGCGGACGGCGACGTGGTTGAGGACGACGGCGCCGGCCTCGGAGGCGGCGAGGGCGTTGATGAAGGTGAGGCGGGCGTCGTCGGTGCCGGCGTCGTAGTAGCGGGAGCCGCCGGTGAGACCGTCGGTGCGCAGGCCGGGGACGGCCTCGGAGACCTGGCGGGCGTTGAGGCTGCGCGAGCCCTTCACATTCCGGAAGAGGGCGAGGGCGTCATAGAGCTTGAGGCCGGCGGCGAGCTTCCAGCGGGGGATGCGGGCGCCCTGGTAGACGGGCCAGACGAAGGCGAGGGGCCGGACGAGGTGGGGGGCGAGGCGGAGGAGGCGGTAGCGCTCGATGGAGGACTCGAAGACGAGGCCGAGGTGGCCGTGCTCGAGGTAGCGGACGCCGCCGTGGATGAGGCGGGAGGAGCGGCTGGAGGTGCCGGAGGCGAAGTCCTCGCGCTCGACGAGGGCGACGCGGAGGCCGCGGAGGGCGGCATCGCGGGCGATGCCGGAGCCGGTGACGCCGCCGCCGATGACGAGGAGATCGAACTCGCTGGAGGAGAGAGCGAGGAGGCGCTCGGAGCGGGGAGCGGGAGGCTGGGGCGCCGGAGGAGGAAGGGGGGCGACGGCGGAGGAGTCGCGAGTAGCGAGGGCGGCGGAGTCAGGGCGCACGGCGGGAGTGTAATGGCGGGGGGAAGGGGTAGGCAGCAGGAAGTAAACGCGGCGCGTCAGAGTGAACGTGAGGGAAAACCGGACAGATGGAGTCCGAAGACCCCTGCCCTACCGGACAACCCCCCACCCCTCTCCCCTCGGGAGAGGGACGGGGTGAGGGTGCCGAAGGTCCAGGGTTCGCCAAGAGGAAGCCCCACTCAGCCCCCCAAGTAGAAGTCAGCGCTTGGTCTCACTGGGGGACGACCCGGGCATGGAGCCCCCGGAGGAGGAGCTGCCGCTATCGGCCTGGCGAGAGGGGTGGGCGGGGTTGTTGGGATTCTTCTGATTGGACCTGTTGTCGCGGTCCTGCTTCTGGGCGGGGTTGTTGGGGTTCTTGACGTTGGAGCGCTGGTCGTTGGGGTTGTTGGGCACGGTGCGAGACCTCCGAGAGCCGGGCGGGATACCCGGGAGGGAGCAACCTGGGGGCGAAGCGCGGAAGCGGCACCGGGGACCGCCGGGGTGGGCAAGTGTCGGAAAGGGAGCGAGCAGGCTGCGAGGAGGCGGGGGCGTGACTACCTCCAGAGGGTGGAGCCCGTAGGCCGAGCAGGGGGAGGTGGCGCGTGAAGACGGTGACGTACGAGCGCAGCGGGAGGACGAACACGGGGGCGCAGGCGGTGCGGGTGGAGGGGCTGAGACACCTGCGGGTGCTGGAGCAGGGCGAGACGGTGGTGGAGAGGGCGCTGACGGAGGAGGAAGTCGCGCACCTGGGCCCGCTGATAGCGGAAGCGCAGAAGCAGCCGGCGCCGGCGGTGGTGGAGCCGGTGGCGGGGGGCCCGAGAGGGATGGCGGTGAGCCTGGCGTTCGAGGACGAGGAGACGCCGCGGGTGAGGCTGGAGGCGCACGCGGGGCAGCGAGCCAGGGGAACGGGGACGCCGTACGACGAGCTGCTGGAGGAGCTGGACGAGCTGCTGACGGAGGAGCTGCACCTGAAGGCGCCGAGGCACGCGCACGCGGTGTTGCCGCACGAGCTGCGTCAGGAGGAGTAACAGGAACCCACGCTTCAGGCGGAGGCGTGGGAGGGGGAGTCTTCGCGGGAGCTGGGAGGCGGCTTGAGGGGAAGGGCCACGGTGAAGGTGGCACCCTTTCCGGGCTGACTCTCGACGCGGATGTCGCCGCCGAGCGACTCGACGATCTGCTTGACGATCCACAGGCCGAGCCCGAAGCCGCCGTAGTGGCGCTCGGAGACGGCGCGCTCGAAGCGCTGGAAGATGCGGGCCTGGTTCTCGGGGGCGATGCCGATGCCGTGATCTCTCACGGTGAGGAGGGCGATCTCCCCGTCCTGGACGACGGTCATCTCGATGGGGTGGTTGGGGCCGTACTTGATGGCATTGGAGAGCAGGTTGGTGACGACCTGCTCGAGGCGGAGCCGATCCCAGCGGCCGATGACGGGGGAGTCGGCGCGGAGGATGAGGGTGCAACCGGCGCCGGCGGCATCGGCCTCGGCGCGGGTGACGACGTCCTGGAGGAGCGCGGAGAAGTCGACGGTCTCGTGCTCGAGGGCGAGGCGGCCGGCGCGGATGCGGGAGACGTCGAGCAGGTTGTTGACGAGCTGGTGGAGCCGCTCGGCGGGGCGGCGGGTGGCCTCGATGCGCTTGCGGGCCGGATGGGGCTGGCCGTCGGGGCCGGTCTCCGGGAGCGAGCGCCAGAGGAGCTGCAACTGGAGCTGGAGTGACGTGAGCGGCGTCTTGAGTTCGTGGGAGGCGACGGAGAGGAAGTCGTCGCGAATCTGAAGGGCCTTCTGGAGATCGGAGGCGAGCGCCTCGACTTCACGGCGGGCGAGCACCTGTTCGGTGACCTCGGCGCACAGGCCCATGGTGCCGAGGGTTTCGCCGGCGTGGCCGCGCCAGGGCTGCCAGGTGAGGTCGAAGTACTTCACCTCGGGGTGGCCGGAGCCGGAGAAGTCGGCGCGGAGGGGGACCTCGTGGCCGGTGAAGGGGGTGCCCTTGCGGTAGACCTCGTCGAGGAGCTGGAGGAGGTGGGGATCCAGGCCGGAGAAGGACTCGCGGACGGAGCGGCCCGGGGTGAGGAGCTTCTCCGACGAGGGTCTGCCCGAGCGGATTGACGAGCTCGACGACGTGGTCCTCGCCGCGGGTGAGGCAGATGGCGACGGGGGCCTGCATGAAGAGGGTTTCGAGCCGTTCGCGCTGGGTCTCGGCCTCGCGGAGGGCATCGAGCTCGCGGGCGAGGAGCTGGGCGTGCTCGTGCTCCTCGCGGTAGCGGGCGGAGATGTCGCGGAAGACGATGACGGTGCCGAGGGAGTGGCCCTGGGAGTCGGAGATGGGGGCGAGGGTGTGCTCGATGGGGAGCTCGGCGCCGCTCTTGGAGAGGAGGAGGGCCTGGCGGCCGAGCTGGACGGGCCGGGCCTCGTCGGGGACGAAGCGGGAGGGCTCGAGGGGCTCGCGGGTGGAGGGGTCCACGAGGCGCAGGACGCGCGGGAGGGGCTGGCCGATGGCGTCGGCCTCCCGCCAGCCGGTGAAGTAGGAGGCGACGGGGTTGATGAAGCGGACGAGGCCGTCGGGCCCGGTGGTGAGGACGGCGTCACCGATGCTGCGCAGGGTGATGGCGAGGGTATGGCCATTGGCCTGGGCGGCGGAGCGGGCGGCGTGGGCCTCGTGGAGGAGGAGGCGGACGCGGGAGGCCACCAGGGTGAGCAGGGCGGAGACGCCGGTGAAGAGGGCGCTGGAGACGAGGTGGTGGGAGGGGGGCCCTGGGGTGCGGAAGAAGAGGGAGGTGAGGACGAGGGAGAGGACGGTGGCGAGGACGCCGGGCCCATGGCCGCCGAGCCAGGAGGCGAGGAGGATGGCGGAGAGGAAGAGGAAGTAGGGGGAGCCGGAGAGCCAGGGCGAGAGGAGCCCCTGGAGGGAGAAGGCGAGGCCGGTGAGCAGCAGGGCCAGTCCGTAGCGGGCCCAGGGAGGGAGACCGAGGGGCTGGGAGAGGCTGCTGGGGAGGAAGGCCACGGCGTCTCCGAGGGGAAGCGACGGGGGGACGGAATCCGGCAACGGATAGATGGAGGAACGCCGCGAGGGAACTACGGAAGTCCCCTCCCCTTCCCGAGTGAGTTGGAAACCGTTCACATGTGCCCCCCTGAAGCTGGACAGTGTACCTGCCTGGCCGAGGAGCGAGCCAGGGAGGGAGCAAGAAGGGGCGTGAAGGGGAGCGAGGGCGGGTTGCGGGCGGAGAGGAGCGCCGACTAGAGAGGGTCCATGAAGCGAGTGAGGTTTTCGGTGCACCGGACGGCGGGAGAGGCGCGGCTGCGGGCGGGGTTGCTGACGGGCTCGGGGTTGTCGGTGGAGGTGCGAGGGGAGGCGTTGGCGCCGTTGGGAGGGGAGATACCGAGCACGGAGACGTGGGTGGAGCTGTGGGTGCCGGAGGAGGAGGTAGCGAGGGCGAAGGAGCTGCTGGAGGAGGTGGAGGGGGACGGGGAGAAGGCGGCGAGGGAGGTGGAGTGCCCGGGGTGCCGGGAGGAGAACCCGGGGAACTTCGAGCTGTGCTGGAGCTGTGGGGAGGAGCTGCCGGAGACACCGAGGCCGAGGCTGAGGGCGGTGTCCTGAGGTGGGAGGGGATGAGCCAGGCTGATGGCGGCGGGCAACGGGTGTCGAGCAGTGACCAGGGGAGCGGGCGGGGGGCGCTGCGGAGCGGGAGGCGAGTCCCTTAGAGTCGAAGGGCCGTGTTGAACGTCCCGCCCACCGAAGAGACCGGGGATCGCCGAGGTCCCGAGATGCCGCCCGAAGCGCCGCGGGAGCGGGAACAGCCGCGCCGCTGGTGGAACGAGCGGGGCATCAAAAGCGTGCTGATCGCCTGCTCGGTGGCCTTGCTGGTGCACCTGATTCCGCTGTTCCTGCCGAGGAACACGCCGGAGCAGGACCTGGCGCTCGCGAAGGTGATACCGGACGCGGCGCAGCGGGTGCGGGTGCTGAAGGAGCTGAAGGAGAACCCGAAGGCGACGGGGGCGGACCTGAGGGAGGCGGCGGAGCTGGTGCAGGAGGGAGCGCCGCTGGACGCCTACGAGCTGGCGAAGGAAGCGGAGCGGAGAGCACCGAGGGAAGTAGAGACGCAGCTCTTGCTGGCGAGGGTGTGCCACGGGCAGCGGATGACCCGGTGCGAGGAGGAGTCGCTGACGAAGGCGGTGGAGCTGGCGCCGGGAGATCCGAGGGCGGCGCTCCTGCGAGCGGACTTCGCGGAGAGGGACGGGGACCTGGCAGGAGCGCTGAAGGCGGTGGAGGAGGCGTACGGGAAGGCGCCCGGGGAAGCGGGAGTGGGGGTGAGGTACGGGAGGATGCTGAGCGAGGCGGGCCGGGGAGAGGAGGCGATCCAGGTCTTGAGGAAGCTGGAGGGGGTGTTGGGGAGGGCGAGGGTATGGGTGGAGGAGGGGCTGGTGAGGGCGGCGCAGGGGAGGATGAAGGAAGCGAAGGAGCTGTTCGCGAAGGCGGTGAAGGAGGAGCCGGGGTTGGTGATGGGGCACTACCACCTGGGGATGGCGGCGTACCGGGTGGGAGAGGTGGAGGAAGCGGAGGAGGCGTTGAGGGAGGCGGATCGCCTGAACATGTCGGACATGAGACCGCTGTCGGCGCTCTGTGAGATTCAAAGACAGACAGGGCGGATGGACGACATGAGGGCGACGCGGATGGATCTGGAGAGACGCTTTCCGGAGCGGATGGACGCGGTCAGGAGCGCCTGCCGCACGCCGTAGCAAGAACCCCTCTCCCCTCGGGAGAGGGACGGGGTGAGGGTGCGCGGACCCCAGGTTGAACCCGGGTCAACTCACTCGGGGATGCCGCGGAGCTGCCGGAGCAACCGGGCGGCGGCCTTGACCTCGAGATCGACGGAACCATCCGCGATCTCGGTCCGGACGACTGCCTGGAGGAAGGGAAGAGCCTCCTCGTCACGGCCTTCGGAGACCAACAACTCACCCAGAGCCATGCGAGCGCGGGTGAGCATGACGAGGTCCTCGGCCTGGACGGAGGCATCGATGGCATCGCTCAAGGCGGACTCGGCGAGCTCGGGCCGGCCGCGCTCGAGGAGCTCACGTGCGCGGAGGAGGTGGCGGGAGGCATCCATGGGGCACACGGGAACGGAGCCGCGACAGGGGACAACGAGACCGGGGCCGGGTTATCCCAGGGGGTATGGAAGACGAGTCGCGGATCGTGGAGTTGGAGCTGCGCTACATGCAGCAGCAGGAGCTGCTGCAGGAGCTGAGCGAGGTGCTGTACGCCCAGCAGCGCGAGATGGACGCGCTGAGGGCGGAGGTGGAGCAGCTCAAGAAGAAGCTGCAGGACGAGCCGGGCCTGGTGGACGCGAGGCAGCACGAGAAGCCGCCGCACTACTGAGCGCGGACCGCAGGCCCGCCGGCGGAGGCTAGAAGCGCCAGCCGAGGCGCAGACCGACATGGGGCCTGGGCTGGAGGTAGCCGACCTCGAGGCCGAAGCTGACGGAGCGGCCCTGGTAGCCGAAGCCGAAGGCGCCATGGGCGCGGAAGACATCGCCCTCGAAGAAGATCCACGGGCCGCCGAGGACCTCCACGTAGAGGGGGGTGCGCCTGGGGTTGAAGCGGAGGCTGAGGTCGAGGGGGACGCCGAGGCTATTGGGTGAGGTGGTGAGGAGGGCGCCGAAGCGGGTGCCGATGGAGAGGGGGCCGACGAAGACGAAGTCGACGGTGCCGGTGAGGTGGAAGAAGGCGCCGGTGTCGATCTGGTAGTCGCCCCCGAGGGTGAGCCGGAAGTCAGCCGCCTCGGCGCGCTCCGGAGCGAGGAAGACGGCGAGGGCGAGGAGACCACCGAGGACGGGACGCAGCAGCTGCTTCATGGGCGAGGCGCTCCTGAGACTTGAAGGGTGGAACACCAATCAAGCAAGCCTGGAGAGGCATCGCCAGCGCGAAGATCAAAAGGGTGTCGCGCAGGGCACTGCGCCGCGGAAAGACACACGCGGAGCGGAGAAATGCGGTAGCCCGCAAAGGCGAAGGCCCCGAGTCCTCACGTGTGTGAGGACTCGGGGCCTTCAAAAAAAATCCGGCAGCGACCTACTCTCCCGCGCGGTTTCCCGCGGAGTACCATCGGCTCTGGAGGGCTTAACTTCCGTGTTCGGGATGGGAACGGGTGGGACCCCTCCGACATTGCCACCGGAAAACTGTGACTTAGTACATACAAAGGGTAGTTTTCAATTTCTAGCTGGAGAAGCTGGTGCCTTCTTCCGGGCCCGGCGCCGCTCTTCGGGAGCGCGCTCGGGGCCTCGACCTTGGACTCGAATCCCTTGTTGCCCCCCGTTGAGGTGGAGCTCGTGAGAGATTGAGGTAAAGTAAGCCGCACGACCAATTAGTACCGGTTAGCTCAACGCGTTACCGCGCTTACACACCCGGCCTATCAACGTCGTAGTCTTCGACGGGTCTTCAGGGGCTTGCGCCCGGGATACCTGTTCTTGAGGTCGGTTTCCCGCTTAGATGCTTTCAGCGGTTATCCAATCGACACATGGCTACCCAGCGATGCCTCTGGCGAGACAACTGGTACACCAGCGGTGTCTCCAACCCGGTCCTCTCGTACTAAGGTCAGAGCCTCTCAAGTATCCTACGCCCACAGCAGATAGGGACCAAACTGTCTCACGACGTTTTGAACCCAGCTCGCGTACCGCTTTAATTGGCGAACAGCCAAACCCTTGGGACCTGCTCCAGCCCCAGGATGCGATGAGCCGACATCGAGGTGCCAAACCTCCCCGTCGATGTGAACTCTTGGGGGAGATAAGCCTGTTATCCCCGGAGTACCTTTTATCCGTTGAGCGATGGCCCTTCCATTCAGGACCACCGGATCACTATGACCTGCTTTCGCACCTGCTCGACCTGTCGGTCTCGCAGTCAAGCTCCCTTATGCCATTGCACTCGACGCCCGGTTTCCAATCGGGCTGAGGGAACCATCGCGCGCCTCCGTTACATTTTGGGAGGCGACCGCCCCAGTCAAACTACCCACCAGACAGTGTCCCAACTCCCGCTAAAGGAGCATGGTTAGACACCAGAATCCGACAGGGTGGTATTTCACCGTTGCCTCCACCGAACCTAGCGGCCCGGCTTCAAAGGCTCCCACCTATCCTACACAGTCGAACCCTAGTGTCACTGTCAAGTTGTAGTAAAGGTTCACGGGGTCTTTCCGTCTTGCTGCGGGTAAACTGCATCGGCACAGCTATTTCAATTTCGCTGAGTCCCTCTCCGAGACAGTGCGGAAGTCGTTACTCCATTCGTGCAGGTCGGAACTTACCCGACAAGGAATTTCGCTACCTTAGGACCGTTATAGTTACGGCCGCCGTTTACTGGGGCTTCGGATCATCGCTTCGCCTTGCGGCTGACGAATCCCCTTAACCTTCCAGCACCGGGCAGGAGTCAGACCCTATACGTCGGCTTCTTGCCTTCGCAGAGTCCTGTGTTTTTGGTAAACAGTCGCTACCGCCATTTCTCTGCAACCTCTCTCGGCTTCGGCTGTACGCCTACACCTACCAGAGGCCCACCTTCTTCCGAAGTTACGGTGGAAATTTGCCTAGTTCCTTGGAGGAGAGTTCTCTCAAGCGCCTTAGGATTTTCTCCTCACCCACCTGTGTCGGTTTGCGGTACGGACACCCTGTAGACTCCCCGCGGAACTTTTCTTGGAAGCCGAGCATCAACGACTAATCCCTTGCGGGACGCCATGGGGTCTCGGGGATAGCTGCCGCGCCTTTTCATCGTACGCGACACCCCTACGCCTTTGGACTGGCACAACCACCGGCCAGCTCGTCTAGCTTTCTCCGTCCTTCCTCGGTTCAACGTCTACAAGATGGCGCAGGAATATTAACCTGCTTTCCATCACCTACGCCTTTCGGCCTCGGCTTAGGTTCCGGCTAACCCTGGGAAGATTAACTTGACCCAGGAAAC
>NZ_JBMEQQ010000002.1:6487500-7265000 GCF_049060025.1 Archangium gephyra | reverse complement strand
TCGCCGAACTCCTGACCCGGTTGCATGACATGGGGCTGGTGTACACGGCCCCTCCCCCCGCAGACACCTTCGTCTCCGAGGACGTGCGCCACACGGAGCTGTGGCTCATCGTCGGCAACAACCTCCCGCCGCCAGCAGCCTTCTACACCCCCAGCTACCACACCCGAGCTCGTCCGCGGCCAACAAGCCACCCTCCACCCCCTCACCGATGCCCATGCCCTCGCGGTGCTCGTCTTCCAGATGCTGAAGTTGGTGCACCCGCTGCTTGGGGACTCCGTGGACGCGGGCGAGCCCGAGCTGCAGGAGCGGGCCCTCGCCGGGGACGAGACGTGCTCCTGGGTGGCGCATCACGAGGTTCGCCGCAACCCGGCTTCACGTGGCCTTGCGCGAGAGCTGGTGCTCACCACCCCGCTGCGCCAGTTGAGCCACGAGGCCCTGGGTCCGGGACTGGGCACACCCTCGAGCAGGCCGAGCGCGGCGCGGTGGGCCGAGGCCCTGCACGACGCGGCCACGCCGCCCCTGGAGTGCGGGCTGCGCACGGGCAGCTTCTATCTCAAGCGGGAGCGCGGCCCCTTCTACAACACGCCCCGGACCGCCTTCGTGCTGATGAAGTTCCGGCGGGAGGAGCCTTCCCGGAGCCAGGCTCCCAAGCGCATGGGGCCACACGTCGCCGTGTACACGCTCCCGGGCGAGGCCCCAGGTGCGTGTACCGCCCGCCTCACCGAGGGAGATACGGGCGGCGCGGGACAGCGGCCCCGCGTGGAGCTGACGAGCGCCGAGCACGGAGCACTCGCACCTGGTGTTTCCGGAAACGGGCCTCGCGCCCGTCACGCCCAGGCCCCGAGCACATCCTCCAGGGCAGCGTGCAACAGAGCCGCCGCGCACGCCGCAACACCGCTGGAGCCGTCCGCCCAGGATGCGTTGCCGGGTTCACCCTCCTACGCACCGTTAAGCGAGGCGCTGGTCCGCATGGAGAGCGCGCCACGGTGAGATCATCCCCCTGCGAGCGCGCGCTGCCCTCCCTGGGAGTTGGAGGGCGTCCTCTTCTGGTGGAGGCACAGAAGGCCGTCGAGCAACTGCTGATGCTGCTGCGCGAGCGACACCCGCCTCACGAGTGCTGGCGGAAGCTCACTGAAGACCGCGAATCAAACGCGCTGCTCTTCGAGGTCGATTACAACCTGGGATTCAAGACGCCGCTGCCCCGCTCGCTAGCCCAGGAGGACAGCGAAAGGTGATATGGGCTGCCCGCAAGGGGGGCAGTCGCTGCTGCCCCACCTGCTGGCCGCCAGCATTGATGGCACGCATCCGATCCATGCTGCGGCCCTCCCCCCCGAGCTGCTCGAGCGGCTTGGTGCGTTGGCGACTGCCCGCGACACAAATGCCGCACATGTCAGACGCCGCCCCGTTCCCCCGCTCACCGCGGAGCAGCTCCTCACCGTGATTTCCACTGTCTACGAAGCCGAGGAGGCGCTCCACGTGATTTCCACTGTCTACGAAGCCGAGGAGGCGCTCCACGGCATGCACCCCTGAACGAGACTTCCCATCCCATGAACAAGAAGAAGAACAACAAGTAAGCACCGCAGCGCGGTGATACGCCTCCGGCGCGCAGCCCGCCTCCACGAGCTAAACGCCTGACCCTTCCGGGAGCAGAATCGCTCCTACTTCTCCGAGTTGTCAGCGCCGTCATCGAGGCCGGCCGCACCGCGACCGAGGAGGCGCGAAGCGTCGCCCCCAGGCTCCCCGCGTCTGCGCCTCCAGAGAACGTGGATCTCGAAGCGGACCTGGCCCGCTGTCTCTGGGAGCCACAGCTCAAGCGAACCCAGGACGAGGAGCGCAAGGCCGATGCCGCACGCAGACGGTCGAGGAGGAGCGGAGCCGGCTCGACGAGCGGGAGCGGCAGCTCGAAGCACGGCGCAAGGAACTCGAGGAGCAGAAGAAGCAGCAGGAGCGGCTCGCTCAGGACGAGTTTGCGAAGCAGAAAGCGGAGGAGGACGCGCTGCAGGCAGAGCGCCGCGAGCTGCTCGCCCGACGAAAGGAATTGCAGTACCAGGAGGTCCAGCCGACCGAGGGGGGAGAACGTCCGGGCGGACTTCGTCGCCCAGCAGGGCTCCGCGCTCGCCGAGCTGCGGCGGCACAAAACCGAGCTGCAAGCCCTGCCCGCGAAACTCTCGGAGGTGCACGTCGGCTGGGTCAAGGACGTGGAGACCCTGCGGCAACGGCTGGGGAGGGGGAGGCGCGTCAGGCCCACGAGCAGCTCGCGACGGAGCTGGCCGATGGGCGCGACACCAAGCCGAACAGGCGCTGGAGCAGGAGCACTAGGAGCAAGACGTGGAGAGGGTGGAGGGCAAGGGCGTGGAGTGCTTTGTCGCCACCGGGCGCAGCAAGCATGGGGAGGAGGCGCCGCCAGCTCCTCGAGGACGCCCGCCAGCGGGACTGAGCTCCAAGGAGCGAATGAAGCGCAAACTGCTGACGAAGCGGGGGCGCCGAGCGTACGCGCGGCGCAAGGTGACAGCCGAGCCTGTGATTCGGCAGGTGAAGAATGGAATCCTGCCCCGCTTCTCGCTGCGGGGCCTCACCAAGGTGCGAGGAGAATTCTCGCTGGCGTGCGCCGTCCACAACCTCAAGAAGCTGTGGAAGCTGGGCTGTAAGCTTCCCAGCCTGGCCGCCCAGGCCCGTAGCAGAGACGCCGTCGCGGCCATGGCTCTACGGCCTCTGCGCATGTGGTGCCATATGGCGCCCGCTACGCACTACTGCACTTCTGGCCGATTCGCCGACAAGCTCCTAGTGCGTCCACAAGTCACTGGAGGCCTGGCGCGAGGACCTGGAGTCGCGCGAGGCCACCCAGGAGAAACAGCGCCAGAAGCTGCGCGAAGAGCGCATCCAACTGCGAGCAGACGAGGAGTTCCTGGAGGATGGGAAGCGGCTGCTGGAGAAGCGGGTGGAGCAGAAGGCCGCGGCGCGGGTGGAGTCGCTGCAAGCGGAGCTGGAGTCCACCCGGCTGCTGCTCGAAGACACGCGCCGGGCTCGAACCTCCTTCAGGAGGAGCTGCGCAAGCAGGAGGAGTCGAACCGCCTGTTCGAGCAGCGCAGTCCGTGCGAGGTACTGGAGCAGCTCCGGAGACTGGAGGAGCAGCGGAGGAAGCTGGAGCAGGAGCTAGCGACGCGGGCCAGCGAGCAGGAGAAATAAAACGCCTGCGGCATTGGACGCCGAGCACGAGCAGCGGGAAGCTGGTGCGGCTGCGGAGGGAGAATTCCGAGCTGAATGACCGCCTGGGAAACCACGCCATCGGCCGTTTCGGAAGCTCGAATCGCTCAAGCGGCAGAAGGAGGCGGCCAAGACCTACAACAAGGCACTGGGCAGCGCGCTCGAGAAATATGAGCGCAAGGTAGGCGAGCTCATCCATCGGGCCAAATCCCAGCCCGCCTTCCCCCGGTGTGCCGAAATGGAGGAGGACGCCGGCCTTCAGCTGGAGGTGTATCCACTCGGTGGAGCGGTGCAGAGGGGCGGCGCAGATGTGATAACGGGTGCGCCGCCCGCCGGTCTGCCGACGGGGATGGGCGGTGCTCAGGTCGCGGCAGAAGAGGTGGAGGGCATCTGCGCGGCAGCCGCGCGCGCGGCCTTCCACATGGGCGGCAGCAGTTCATCGAGACGGCGCTGCGGCCAGCCCTGGGCGAGCTTCTCCAGCACGTCAGCCAGGTACGCCCACGGCTCCACCCCGGCCAGCACGCACGTGGCCACCAGCGTGTACACGCACGCGGCGCGCTCGGCTCCCGCGTCGCTGCCGGCGAACAGGTAGTTCTTCCTGCCGACGGCAATCTCCCGCAGCCGCAGCTCCGAGGCGTTGTTGTGCAGCGGCAGGCGCGCGTCCTCCATGAAGCGCGTCAGCGACTTCCACTGGTTGATGGCGTAGCGGCACGCCCGCGCCAGCGGACTCTTGGGCGGCTCCCGGTTGTAGACTTCGGCCACCCAGCGCCCCAGGTGCTCCGTGACAGCGCGTGAGAGCGTGTCGCGCCTGCGCAGCCGCTCGGCCTCGTCCACCTGTTGCTCGTCGGCTTCGCGCTCCACCTCGAAGAGCCGGCCGATGAGAGAGAGCGGCAGCGCCGCTCGTGTGTCACCAGCGTCCAAGGCCTCGACGAAGTAGCGACGGGCATGGCTCCAGCACCCCACCTCCAGCGCGGTGGCGCCCTGGCGGGTAAACAGCTTGTCGTAGCCCTTGTACCCGTCCACCAGCAGCCAGCCCTCACGCTTGTCCAGGAAGGACAGGGGCCCTTCTTCCTTCCAGTCCGGCGTGTAGACGAAGGCCGCCCAGGTGGTGTCCCCCAAGTACACCCACATGTGCCCGCGCTTGAGGCCGTTGGGGTGCTCTCTGTCGAGCACCTTCAGGTGCGTGTCGTCGCTCTGCAACACGTGCGAGTCCAGCGCCCGCCGGGCCACCTCCCGGGCCAGCGGCTGGAGGGTGTCGGCGCCCGCGGCCACCCAGTCCGAGAGCGTCGAGGTACGCAGCTGCACGCCATGGCGCGCGTACATGCCGCTCAGCCGGTGCAGCGGCAGGTGGTCCTTGAATTTGGAAACGAGGATGTGGGCCACCAGGCCCGGTCCGGGCAATCCCCCCTCAATCACCCTGTCGGCGGGAGGAGCCACCACCAGCCCGTCACCACACGGCCGGCAGGCGTACTTGGGCCGTACCTCCTCAATCACCTTGAAGTGACCGGGCACCCACTCCAATGTCTCGCTCCTCTCCTCGCCACAGCACGTCTTGTCCCGCCCGCATGCCTCGCACCGCAGCGCCTCGGGCGGGGGCTGGTGGACGCGCTGCTCGCGCGGCAGGCTGGAGGGGAGCGGACGGCGCCCGTGCCCCTTGCGCTCCTTCTTTCGCGACTCCTCGTGTGGTGGCTTGGAGGGCGGCGTGGAGCCCGCCGCGACGCCTGCGTCCCTGGCCTCAGGCGCCGCCGCCTCTTGGGCCCCGGCGTTCTCCTGGCCCAGTTGCTCCAGGAACAGCGACAGTTGCTCGGCGGATAGCTTCTCGCTTTGGCGGCCAAACCGCTGGCGCATCTCCTTGCGCAGCCGCAACTCCAACTCGGTGTTCTTCTCCACCAACTGCGAGAGCAGGCCCACCACCAGCTCAATCACCTGCTCGTCCTGGCCCTCGGCCAGCAGCGTGCGCAACAGCGCCGCCACGCCGTGTACGTCCGTCGTCTTCTTGCCGGGGGCCGCGCCGCTCATGTCCCGGGACATGAGCCATGGAGCTGCCCCTGGACGCAAGAGGTATTCTCAAGCAGCCGACTTCAGAGGTGGGGGCTGCCAGCGAGGCCGGCGGACACTGGCCTTCAAATCAATCCCCTCCAGCAGCAGGGTGAGCTCCACCGCGTCCAGGGTGACGGCGCCCGTGTCCTCCGGTAGCGAGCGCGGCAGGCGGAAGCTGCCCTTCTCCAGGCGCTTGGAGAAGAGGCAGAAGCCACCGGAGTGCCACCACAACACCTTCACCATGTCGCGCGTGCGGTTGAAGAAGACGAAGAGGTGTCCACTCAAGGGGTCCTCCCGCAGTACCTGTCGCGTCAGCAAGGAGAGCCCGTCGAAGGACTTGCGCATGTCCACCGGCTGGCTCGCCAGGTGGATGCGCACCGAGGAGGGCAGTGTCAGCATGCTTCCTCCAGCACCCTCACCAGCCGCGCCAGCGCGTCCGCGTCGAAGCCCGGCTCCACACGGATGCGCCGGCCCCTGGCCAGTAGCACCTCCATGCTGGCTGTGCCCGGTGCCCGCTGTGCTTCTGTCGACGGTGGCGCCGCGACGTGCACCGGGACGAACGAGAGCGCCGGGCCCGCCTCCTCGGCCCGCCGCTTCTTCCACCACCTCAGCCGCTGCGGTGTAAGCCCATGGCGGCGGGCGAACTCCGCCACCGACAACCCGCTCTCCTCGTAGGCCTCGAGCACCTCCTGCGCTTCGGCCTCCGTCCAGTAGTTGCTTGCCGCGGCCCTCGCGAGCGTTGCGTCCACTTCTTCCGTGTTGCGTCCCATGTCTACACCTCCTGGAACGCGACGCTGAACGCCTCCTCCCTCACTCGGAAGGTGTGGTCCGCCGAGCGCTTACGTCGAGGAGCGGATGCCCAGGCTGGACGAATTCTGCGAGGATTTGAGGCACCGGCTGGCGTACGACCCACAGACGAAGCAGGAGCTGTACTACTCCGAGCTGGATGTGCGGGCCTTCGTGGCGGAGCTCGCCATGAGTCGGCTGCACCTGCTCCAGGGCATCAGCGGCACGGGCAAGACGAACCTCGCCCGCGCCGTCGGGGGAAACTTCACGCTCATCGAGGTGCAGGCGGGTTGGCGCGACCAGGACGATCTGCTGGGCTACTTCACCGAGGACGAGCGTCGCCAGCCGCGAGAGTTGGATGAGGAAGGGGTGGGCAATGCATGAGCTTTGTCTTCAGAAATCGCATCCACGGGGTGGAGCGTGAATCCATCACCTCGTTGGCCGTGTGGCCGTGCCTGGCCAATGGGTGCTGGAGGCGTCCGGTGACGCCTGTCACAACCGGAAGCTTGCCCGAACCTGGACTACCTGCTGCCGGACGGGCGGCCTGAGCGGAGCGTTCAGGACAACGAGACCCGGCATTCGATCCCGCGCTTCTCCCGAGTGAGCGCGACATCGCCCTGCCGGGGAGAGCAGGCCGGAGGGGTTCATCTGCCTGGGGTTGCCGCGTTTGCCCCAACGACGGCAAGGACTCGGGACAATGCCACCGGTGCAGGGGCTGACAGCGGGGCTTCGCGCTGCGCCGGCATGAGCAGGCGCGCGGGAGCCCGCAAAGGCGAAGGCCCCGAGTCCTCACGTGTGTGAGGACTCGGGGCCTTCAAAAAAATCCGGCAGCGACCTACTCTCCCGCGCGGTTTCCCGCGGAGTACCATCGGCTCTGGAGGGCTTAACTTCCGTGTTCGGGATGGGAACGGGTGGGACCCCTCCGACATTGCCACCGGAAAACTGTGACTTAGTACATACAAAGGGTAGTTTTCAATTTCTAGCTGGAGAAGCTGGTGCCTTCTTCCGGGCCCGGCGCCGCTCTTCGGGAGCGCGCTCGGGGCCTCGACCTTGGACTCGAATCCCTTGTTGCCCCCCCGTTGAGGTGGAGCTCGTGAGAGATTGAGGTAAAGTAAGCCGCACGACCAATTAGTACCGGTTAGCTCAACGCGTTACCGCGCTTACACACCCGGCCTATCAACGTCGTAGTCTTCGACGGGTCTTCAGGGGCTTGCGCCCGGGATACCTGTTCTTGAGGTCGGTTTCCCGCTTAGATGCTTTCAGCGGTTATCCAATCGACACATGGCTACCCAGCGATGCCTCTGGCGAGACAACTGGTACACCAGCGGTGTCTCCAACCCGGTCCTCTCGTACTAAGGTCAGAGCCTCTCAAGTATCCTACGCCCACAGCAGATAGGGACCAAACTGTCTCACGACGTTTTGAACCCAGCTCGCGTACCGCTTTAATTGGCGAACAGCCAAACCCTTGGGACCTGCTCCAGCCCCAGGATGCGATGAGCCGACATCGAGGTGCCAAACCTCCCCGTCGATGTGAACTCTTGGGGGAGATAAGCCTGTTATCCCCGGAGTACCTTTTATCCGTTGAGCGATGGCCCTTCCATTCAGGACCACCGGATCACTATGACCTGCTTTCGCACCTGCTCGACCTGTCGGTCTCGCAGTCAAGCTCCCTTATGCCATTGCACTCGACGCCCGGTTTCCAATCGGGCTGAGGGAACCATCGCGCGCCTCCGTTACATTTTGGGAGGCGACCGCCCCAGTCAAACTACCCACCAGACAGTGTCCCAACTCCCGCTAAAGGAGCATGGTTAGACACCAGAATCCGACAGGGTGGTATTTCACCGTTGCCTCCACCGAACCTAGCGGCCCGGCTTCAAAGGCTCCCACCTATCCTACACAGTCGAACCCTAGTGTCACTGTCAAGTTGTAGTAAAGGTTCACGGGGTCTTTCCGTCTTGCTGCGGGTAAACTGCATCGGCACAGCTATTTCAATTTCGCTGAGTCCCTCTCCGAGACAGTGCGGAAGTCGTTACTCCATTCGTGCAGGTCGGAACTTACCCGACAAGGAATTTCGCTACCTTAGGACCGTTATAGTTACGGCCGCCGTTTACTGGGGCTTCGGATCATCGCTTCGCCTTGCGGCTGACGAATCCCCTTAACCTTCCAGCACCGGGCAGGAGTCAGACCCTATACGTCGGCTTCTTGCCTTCGCAGAGTCCTGTGTTTTTGGTAAACAGTCGCTACCGCCATTTCTCTGCAACCTCTCTCGGCTTCGGCTGTACGCCTACACCTACCAGAGGCCCACCTTCTTCCGAAGTTACGGTGGAAATTTGCCTAGTTCCTTGGAGGAGAGTTCTCTCAAGCGCCTTAGGATTTTCTCCTCACCCACCTGTGTCGGTTTGCGGTACGGACACCCTGTAGACTCCCCGCGGAACTTTTCTTGGAAGCCGAGCATCAACGACTAATCCCTTGCGGGACGCCATGGGGTCTCGGGGATAGCTGCCGCGCCTTTTCATCGTACGCGACACCCCTACGCCTTTGGACTGGCACAACCACCGGCCAGCTCGTCTAGCTTTCTCCGTCCTTCCTCGGTTCAACGTCTACAAGATGGCGCAGGAATATTAACCTGCTTTCCATCACCTACGCCTTTCGGCCTCGGCTTAGGTTCCGGCTAACCCTGGGAAGATTAACTTGACCCAGGAAACCTTGGGTTTACGGCGAGGGGGTTTCTCACCCCCTTTATCGCTACTCATTTCGGCATCAGCACTCGCAACCACTCCAGCAGCCCTTGCGGTCTACCTTCGCCGTAGTTGCAACGCTCCCCTACCACTGCATACGCCTGACGTATGCAATCCGAAGCTTCGGCGCTAGTCTTGAGCCCCGTTACATTTTCGGCGCGGCCTGTCTCGACCAGTGAGCTATTACGCTTTCTTTAAAGGATGGCTGCTTCTAAGCCAACCTCCTGGTTGTCAATGACCTGCCACATCCTTTCTAGTGTTCACTTAGACTAGACTTGGGGGCCTTAGCTGTCGGTCTGGGTTATTCCCCTCTTGCCAATGGACGTTATCACCCACTGACTGCTTCCCGGGCTAACAATTACTGGCATTCGGAGTTTGGTACGGTTTGGTAATCTGGTGAGACCCCTAGCCGTTCCAGTGCTCTACCTCCAGTATTGAATTACCCAAGACGATACCTAAATATCTTTCGGGGAGAACCAGCTATCACGGAGTTTGATTGGCCTTTCACCCCTACACACAGCTCATCCCAGAAATTTTCAACTTTCATGAGTTCGGTCCTCCATGAGGTGTTACCCTCACTTCAACCTGGCCATGTGTAGATCACCCCGCTTCGGGTTATAATGCACGCAACTGTAGTCGCCCATTTAGGACTCGCTTTCGCTCCGGCTCCACCTATCGGCTTAGCCTCGCTACGTACATTAAGTCGCCGAATCATGATGCAAAAGGTACGCCCTCGCACTGGGTTGCCCCGTAGTGCTCGGACTGCTTGTAGACATGCGGTTTCAGGTTCTTTTAATTCCCCTCACTGGGGTTCTTTTCACCTTTCCCTCGCGGTACTAGTCCACTATCGGTCGCCAAGGAGTATTTAGCCTTACCGGATGGTCCCGGCTGATTCAGGCAGGATTGCACGTGTCCCGCCCTACTTGGGTAACCCGCTCGGCCTCCACCAGTTTTCGCGTACGAGACTGTCACTCTCTTTGGTGTACCTTTCCAGGTACTTCCGCTAACCGGCAAAGGTCCTACCGCGGACCCGCAACCCCGCTGCCACTTGCGTGACATCGGTTTAGGCTGTTCCCGTTTCGCTCGCCACTACTCCGGGAATCACTCATTGTTTTCTTTTCCTCAGGGTACTGAGATGTTTCACTTCCCCTGGTTCGCTCCTTCGGCCCTATGTATTCAGGCCGAGGTAATGCGGTTTTCACCGCACTGGGTTTCCCCATTCGGACATCTCCGGCTCAACGTTCGGTTGGCAACTCCCCGGAGCTTTTCGCAGCCACCCACGTCCTTCTTCGCCTCTTGGCACCTAGGCATCCACCGCACGCCCTTAGTAGCTTACTTACCTTAATCTCTCGCAAGCCCGCCTCACGGCGAGACTTCAACTGACTCGAGACCAAGGTCCAGGCCCCAGCTCTTCGCTGCGGACCCGGAAGAATGCATTTGCTTGAGCCCACCTGCTTCCAGCGCGCCTGGCCTCTCGGCTCAGTCTCGCTTTCGGCTGGTGAGTCGAACTTCTCTCAGCAGAAATTGAATTCTACCCTTCGTATGCACTTGTCAAAGAACGCTCTGAGGACTTCTCAGAAACTTGTGGAGCTGATCGGGATCGAACCGACGACATCTAGCTTGCAAAGCTAGCGCTCTCCCAGCTGAGCTACAGCCCCGGAAATGCGTCGTGGTACTCCAACCTGCCGGCTGTCATCGCTTCACCCGTCTTCCCCGCTGGGAAACTGGTGGGCCTAGGTGGACTTGAACCACCGACCTCGCGCTTATCAGGCGCGCGCTCTAGCCAGCTGAGCTATAGGCCCAGTTGGTGAGTTACCCGTTCAGCTACTTCTCTTTCAAAGAGCCAAGTCGCGTGGACTCGGTCCCTCAAAACCAAACAGCAAGCCCAAAACGATTGCGAAACGTTGACCTGGTCGACCTATGGCAGCTTGCGCTGCTGGTGCACCCTGCTGCGCCGAAGCGCGCGCCGTGCACCCGGTCTCCTTAGAAAGGAGGTGATCCAGCCGCAGGTTCCCCTACGGCTACCTTGTTACGACTTCACCCCAGTTACCGACCACTCCTTGGGCACCCCTTGGTGGGATGACTTCTGGAGCAATCGACTCCCATGGTGTGACGGGCGGTGTGTACAAGGCCCGGGAACGTATTCACCGCGGCGTGCTGATCCGCGATTACTAGCGATTCCGCCTTCATGGAGTCGAGTTGCAGACTCCAATCTGAACTGAGACCGGTTTTATGCGATTAGCTCCCCCTCGCGGGTTGGCGACGCGTTGTACCGGCCATTGTAGCACGTGTGTAGCCCTGGTCATAAAGGCCATGAGGACTTGACGTCATCCCCACCTTCCTCCGGTTTAACACCGGCAGTCCCTCTAGAGATCCGCTTGCGCGGCAACTAAAGGCGAGGGTTGCGCTCGTTGCGGGACTTAACCCAACATCTCACGACACGAGCTGACGACAGCCATGCAGCACCTGTCTCTTGGTTCCCTTGCGGGCACTCCCTCATCTCTGAGGGATTCCAAGGATGTCAAGACCAGGTAAGGTTCTGCGCGTTGCGTCGAATTAAACCACATGCTCCACCGCTTGTGCGGGCCCCCGTCAATTCCTTTGAGTTTTAGTCTTGCGACCGTACTTCCCAGGCGGAGAACTTAATGCGTTAGCTACGGCACCGCGGGGGTCAACACCCACGACACCTAGTTCTCATCGTTTACGGCGTGGACTACCAGGGTATCTAATCCTGTTTGCTCCCCACGCTTTCGCGTCTCAGCGTCAGTTACCGTCCAGGTGGCCGCCTTCGCCACCGGTGTTCCTCCCCATATCTACGAATTTCACCTCTACTTGGGGAATTCCGCCACCCTCTCCGGCACTCAAGCTCTGCAGTTTCGGGCGCACTTCCTCAGTTGAGCTGAGGGCTTTCACACCCGACTTGCAAAGCCGCCTACACGCGCTTTACGCCCAATAATTCCGAACAACGCTTGCACCCTCTGTATTACCGCGGCTGCTGGCACAGAGTTAGCCGGTGCTTCTTCTCCCGGTACCGTCAAGCCTGAGGATGTTAGCCTCAGGGTTTTCGTCCCGGTCGAAAGTGCTTTACAATCCGAAGACCTTCATCACACACGCGGCGTTGCTGCGTCAGGCTTTCGCCCATTGCGCAAAATTCCCCACTGCTGCCTCCCGTAGGAGTCTGGACCGTGTCTCAGTTCCAGTGTGGCTGATCGTCCTCTCAGACCAGCTACCCGTCGTTGCCTTGGTGGGCCATTACCCCGCCAACTAGCTGATGGGCCGCGGACTCATCTGGATGTGATAGCTTGTATACAGAGGCCACCTTTTCCCTCAGGAGCCGAAGCTCCCGGGGGCTTATCCGGTATTAGCCAATCTTTCGACTGGTTATCCCAGACACCCAGGCAGATTATCCACGTGTTACGCACCCGTGCGCCGCTCTACTAGGATTGCTCCATTCGCGCTCGACTTGCATGTGTTAGGCACGCCGCCAGCGTTCGTTCTGAGCCAGGATCAAACTCTCCAATTTTAATTTGAAGTGTTTTGAACCGGCATCGTCAGGGTCCGGCTAAGGAACTCCCGACTTCGCTGTTCAGGGCACCCCGGAATCGACTCACGCCGACTCTCTTGAGGTGCCATTTAGAATTGACTGCGGTTTCCGCAATCGTCTTCTTCTTGGGCTTGCTATTTGGTTTTCAAAGACCGAGCCGCTTGTTGCTGTTGCGACTGTGTGCTACCGTCCTGCTTGCTGCTGCGCTGCACCCCATTCAACCCCGGGGGCTGCACTCTTTATTTCGAAGCGGCTTTTCTGTCAAGCGGCCGTTGCCGCTTCGTTTTCACCGCTTCGCCTCGTCTGGATTCAACACCGCGCTTTCGCGCTTTGTTTCTTCCTTTCGAGCGGGGCGCGGAACCTACTTCGCTTCCGCTTCCCGTGTCAACTCGCTTCGTCGACTCCCTGCTTCCGCTTCGTCCCGGTGTGTCGCCTGCGCGACTTCGCCGCTTCGAGGGGAGGCGGCTTCTACCACCACCGCGTTGGGAGTCAACTTCGCTCGCCGACTTTCTATTTCGTCTTTCACTGCTTCGTCCGGGGCCTCCGTCGCCAGTGCGACGCCGCCTTTCCGTCCGAGGGGCGCGGCTTCTACCACCGCCGCGTTGGGAGTCAACCCCGTACTTCCGACTCCGTATTCCTTCTTTCAACCCGTCCGGGGGATCCCACCGCCAGCGCGGCTTCGTCTTCCCGTCCGAGGAGCGGCGTCGAACTTCCCCGCCACTCCAGCCCTTCGGCTCAAGTGGGTGGGCGCCGTTGCGCCAGCCCGTCGTGCGAAGGGAACCGATACCTAACGCCTTGTTGCGTTCCCGTCAAACCTTCTTCTTGAAGATTGATCCCGAGGAGCAGCTCAGCGCCGGGTTTCATTGGGTATAACCCTCCAGTACAGGTCTCCCCTTCCCACAAAGAAGATTTTCGCGGCCTCCACCTTCGATCTCACTGGTGGACCCGGCGACCCTCTTCTCTCAGTGAACCCGAGCGCACAGCAGGTCCATCCACACGGTGGCGCTCCTGGATTCGCTCTGCCCTATCGAGTGCGCCTGCAGTCCGTCGACTGCGGCACGAGCCTCTACCCACGCCTACCTGGTTTCCGGCGTGGTCGGCGGCGGGCCAGCGACATTCCCAGCCCACTCCCCATGAGGAGCTCCACCCTGGCGAAGAGGAAACCGACATCCCCGTCTGGCCCTTTGCCCCCAGGCAGGTCCTCGGCCCTCCCACTCAGCACCATTACCGTCTTCGCCAGGGTCAGACCGGACGGGCGCCGCCTCGCATCGCCCATAGCCCCTCCGCCTTCCGGATCATCGCCTCCCCAGCAGGCAGGGGAGCGACTTCCTCCCCTTCGCCCGAGCCGGTCTCGCGCCTATCGCAGCTCCGGGCTGCCACGGGCCTGCTACTCCTTCTTGAAGACCACGTAGCCCGCCGCCGGGATGTTCACCTTCGTGTTCCCGCCGCTCAGCTTCGCCCCGTAGTTGCCGAAGTTGTCTCCTCCGTACACCGCCGCGTCGCTGTTCAGCACTTCCTTCCAGTTCCCCGGCGGCAACGGCATCGTGTAGCCCTCCAGGTTCTCCCGGTTCAGGCTCCCCACCACCAGGTACTCCTCGCCTCCCGCCTTCCTCGTGAAGGCCATCACCGAGTCCTCATTGTGCGTGTACACCCGGTTCACCTCCGCGTCCGCGCGGAACGCCGGGCTCGAGTGCCTCAGTGCGATCGCGTCCTGGTAGAAGTGGAAGCTCTGCCGACGCGTGATGTCCAGCATCGCCTCCGTCCGCTGCTCCGCCGGCATCGCCGCCAGGCTCTCGAAGACCTTCCGGTCCTCTGCCGACAGCCCCCGGTACTCCCCATCCTTCGCCCGTGCCTCGGACGGCAGAGCGAACAGCCGCTCGTACGACGCCTTCCTCGCGTCGTTGAACGTCACCTTGTCCCAGTTCCAGTCCTTCCCCAGCGACTCCCAGCTCCAATCACTGTCCCACGTGGACGGGTTGCCCCACCGGAAGTCGTTCTGCGCTCCGAACTCGTCTCCCTGGAAGAACATCGGAATGCCCGGCCCCGCCATCCCCATCCCCGCCGCGAACCGTGCCGCGCTCCTCGACCACTGCTCCGGGAACTCCGTCGGCTTGTCCCCTTCCGCCGTGTTCATCGTCCGCTGCGCGTTCCCCACCTCGTCATGGTTCGAGATGATCGTCAGCGCCTTCTTCCACCCGTCCAGCCCCCGCGGGCTCGTCAGCATGGACATGAACGCGTCCATGTCCGTCTTCATCCCGCGCGCCGCCGCCTGGATCAGCCCCGGCTTGCTGTTGTCGTTCACCAGCCGGTGCTGGTACTCCGTGTACCACTGCGCATCGAAGCCCCCTCCCGTCCCGTCCTTCTGCGCCGGCTTCGTGATGCTCGGGTCGTAGTCGAACTGCTCCGCCACCGTCCACACGTCCGGGTTGAAGAAGTGGACCTGCCGGTTGATCTCCCGCAGCAGCTCCCACCCGTCCTTCCCTCCCACTCCCTTGATCGGCTCCGTGAAGTCGAAGCGCAGCCCGTCGAAGTGCAGCTCCTCCACCTGCGCCACCGCGTGGTCCACGAAGAACTGCTTCACCTTCGGGTTCGAATACGCCGGCACCGCTCCCCACGGCGTGTCCCGCTGCTCGAACTTCCCCGGCTCCTTCGACCAGTTGAAGAACGGGTTGTCCGGCCCTCCCAGACCCCACATCCCGTTGTAGTCCCCGTGCACGTGGTTGTAGACCACGTCCGAGATGACGTTCATCCCTCGCGCGTGAGCCTCGTCGATGAAGCGCTTCAACGCCTCCGTCCCGCTCACCCACTTCCCATCCGCATCCTCGAAGCCGAACGAGCTTCTCCACCGCCAAGCTGTTCACACCCAGGTAGCCCCAGTTCCGGTTCCCCTCCACCTCGTTCACCGGCAACAGCTCCAGCGTGTTCACCCCCAGCTTCTTGAAGTAGTCCAGCCTCGCCGTCAGATCCTCCAGCGTCGAGCGGTCCGCGTTCTTCGCCTCGCCCAGGAAGCTCCCCACGTGCAACTGGTACACCACCCACTTGCTCGGGTCCTTCTCCCGCGGCGCATTGTCGTGCTTCCACGTGTGGCTCGCCGGCTCCGTGATCACCGAACCCCGGAACGACACCCCGCTCGCCTCCGTGATGGTGTTGCTCCACGGATCGTTGTTCGGTGACTTCAGGCGCTCGCTCGCGCTCAACTTGCCGTCCCGGTTGCCGTCATCCCGCAGCCGCAGGTTGCCCTTCGCGTCCTTCTCGTAGACCTGGAACTCGTAGTGCAACCCCGTCAGCTTCTTCGGGTCGTTCACCAGCGCCGTCCACGCCCCTCCCGCATTTGTCATCCGGATGCGCCCGTCCGCCTCCACGTTCTTCGACCACAGGTCGTTGAACTTCCCGTCGTGCAGCTTGTCCACCAACGTGGCGTCGAAGTCCCCCAGCCGCGCCAACAGCTCGTCCCGGCTCAACTGCCGCCCACTCGCGTCCCTCAACACCAGGTACGCACTGTGCGCGTCCTCCTCGTCATCCACGTCGAAGCGCATCAGCTCGACGCTCTCCCCCGCGTAGCGGTTCACCTCCTTGCCCGTCTTCGCGTCCAGGTACATCCGCGACAGGCCCCGCTGCTCCCCCATCATCTCCCGCGCGTACGGGTCCGGCCGGTCACTCGTCACCCCCTCCGAGTCCACCACCTCGTAGACGTATGACTTGCCCACCAGGTCCTTCCAGCCCCCCTTCACCTTCGCCGACCAGTTGCCATCCTCTCCCCGCTCCATCGGGAAGCGCTGCACCCGCCCCTCCGCGTCCGTCACCTTCACCTGCACGCTCTTCGCGTTCCCCGCCCAGAACTTGAACGTCGCGTCCGTCCCCGACTTCCTCGAGCCCATCTCGTGGTACGTCGTCGGCGCGTACGTGGACGTCGCCTTCTTCACGTCCAGCTTCAGGTTGCCCTCCCCCATCACCGCCCACACACCCTTGCCCGTCGGGCCATCCGCCAGCACTCCCCACTCCCAGTCGTGGGGCTGGCCGTCGTCCAGCACCTCCACCGTCGCCGCCCACTTGCCGTCCCCCAGCGGCTTCATCGGAATGGTGCGCTCGTTCCACTGCGCGCTGTAGCGGCCCGCCGCGTCCCAGCTCCCCTTGAGCTGCAGATTCGTGAGCTCGGCGTGCGGCCCCGCGTCGTACACCAGCGTCACCGAGCGCTTCACCGGCGCTCCCACCGTCAGCGCATTCGCGCCCACCACTCCCGCGGCCCTCGTACCGAGCACGTTCGCCGCGGCCCCGCCACTCGTGGGCTCGAACGCGGAGCCCGCGCCCCGTGCACCCGCCGGGCGCGCCGCCGTCTCGAACGCCGAGTCCCTGCCCCGCGCCGACCCCGCCCGGGACTTCGTCTCGAAGGCGTCCCGTGCCTCGGGCGCTCCCGCCGGCGGCTTCCGCCCCGCCTCCGCCGCCGCGTCCTCCTTGCGCACCTCGCGGCTGCTCGTGGCGCTCTCGCTCTTCGGCCCGGGAACCGTGCTCTTCGGGGGCTGGTTGATTCGGGAAGTGCTCACGGACGTCTCCATCTGGCGCAGAGCCGGAAGTTGCGATGCCCAGCATTGTCGGGGCACCCACCCTCCGAGTTTCCTTCCACCAGACGTGACGCACTATGCGTCCTGCACTCCAGGCCACCCTCAGTGTGGGCTTTCGTTCATCCAGCCCTCAGGCCGCCGTTCTCAGCCCCAACCCGGCCCCTTCGAGCTCGCCGAGTGCCCCACCTCCGCTCCCCGGAAGTCTCCCCGCTGCACCCTCAGCGCGAACTTCTCCGCGTCGATCTCCTCGCGCGTGCGCAGCTTCCACCGCCGCAAGACCTCCACCGGCGGGCACCACCCCGATACCGCGTGCTGCAGCAGGAAGCCCGCCACCACTCCCGGCACCCAGAGCCACTTCCGGTCCCTCGTCACCCCCAGCACCAGCCCCACCCACGACAGCGTGGCCGCATTCGCCTGCAACACACGCTCGATGTCCCACTCGCGCTCCAGCTCCTCCAGGCGCCGCTCCACCTCGTCCTGCGGACGGTTCGCGTACCAGGCGATGCGCTCCCGCATCTCCCGCAGGATTTCCTCGTTCGCCTTCTCCGGCCCGTGCCGCCTCACCCGGTCATGACGGGGCGCGAGTAGCTGCTCCAGCCTGGCATCCATGCCGAACCTCCCTCGGGACACGTGCGCATCCCGCCGAAAGGTGGGGGCCCCGTCTCAGCGCGCCAAGGCAGTCCCTCCTCCCGGCCCTTCAAAGACAGACGGGCCACGGGGTGTCTCTCCCCGCAGCCCGCCTGACTGCCCTCTCACTCCAGGGCCTCGACGCTCCGCCTACCGCCGCCCCTTCACCTCGTCATCCGCGTCCTTGATGACCCGCTTCGCGTCCTCGATCTTCTCCTTCACCGCTCCCTTGAGCGTGTCCTTCTTCCCCTCCGCCTCCAGCTCACGGTCTCCCGTGGCCGTCCCCACCGTCTCCTTCACACGCCCCTTCAGCTTGTCCGTCCACTCACCCATGGCGTCCCTCCTTCGGTTGGTCGTCCCTGTGTCCAAACACCGACACCCCTGAAGCTACGTATTGGAGGGAGACACGGGCACTCCTCGAGCGCTCGCCCGCTCGGATGCCCTGCACAGGTCACTCCTCGCGCTGCGTGGCTCGTGGAACCGCAACCCGCCCACCGGCTATAAGCTCGTGCGCGTCCGCTTCGACCCGCAGGGCCGTCCGCTCGGCTTCGAGGACTTCGTACTTCGGCCGGCTCGTCGGAACCGCCGTGGCCGCCGATGGCTCGCTGCTGCTCACCGACGACTCCAACGGCGTCATCTCCCGCGTTTCCTACACCGGAAGCTGACCCTCCCCCGGCAACTCCCGTGAAGCCATACGCCGTGCCCGACGGACGGGAAGCCCGACACCTCCCGTCCGCCAGGCCCAGCGCTCCTT
Organism: Archangium gephyra; assembly: GCF_049060025.1. Lineage (GTDB taxonomy): Bacteria > Myxococcota > Myxococcia > Myxococcales > Myxococcaceae > Archangium > Archangium gephyra_A. The sequence continues at coordinate 7,246,748 of NZ_JBMEQQ010000002.1, read as the reverse complement.
CCCCAAGGAGTCTTTTACGACGGTCTCAGCCGCAGACCGTCTCAAGCATGATGCGGCACACCTCGTACGGGTCGCAGTTGGCCGCCGGACGGCGGTCCTCGAAGTAGCCGCGGCCATCGTTCGCCGTGCCCAGCGGAATGCGGATGGACGAGCCGCGGTCGCTCACGCCCCAGCGGAACACCGTGATGGGCGCCGTCTCGTGCTGGCCCGTCAGGCGCTCCACGTTGTGCGCGCCGTACACCTGGATGTGCGCATCGTGCTTCACCCGCAGCTTCTCCATCGCCGCCTCGATGATCTTGAGGCCACCCGCCTCGCGCATCGACTTCGTGCTGAAGTTGGTGTGGCAGCCCGTGCCGTTCCAGTCACCCTTCACCGGCTTGGGGTGCAGCGTCGCGCTGATGCCGTACTCCTCGCCCATCCGGTACAGCAGCCAGCGCGCCAGCCACAGCTCGTCCGCCATCTCCAGCGCCGGCAGGGGGCCAATCTGGAACTCCCACTGCGACGGCATCACCTCGGCGTTCGTTCCACCCAGCTTGATGCCCGCGCGGAGGCACGCCTCGGCGTGCGACTCCACCAGCTTGCGGCCGAACACCTCGTCACTGCCCACGCCGCAGTAATAGCCCCCCTGCGGCGCCGGGAAGCCCTTGTCCGGCCAGCCCAGCGGACGGTTTCCCTCGAAGAGCGTGTACTCCTGCTCCATGCCGAACCACGCCTCCTCGGAAGCATGCTTCTCGGCCACCTGGCGCAGCGGCGCGCGCGTGTTGCTCCAGTGCGGGCTGCCATCCGGGTTCATCACCTCGCACAGCACCAGGATGTCCTTCGTCCCCGGCTTGAGCGGGTTGGAGATGAAGCGCACCGGCCTCAGCATCAGGTCGCTCTTCTTGCCCTCCGCCTGGTAGGTGCTCGAGCCGTCGAAGCTCCAGTCAGGCAAATCAGAGAGACTCCGGACCTCCGCCACCTCCACCACCTTCATCTTCGAGCGCAGCTTCGCAGTCGGCCGCTGCCCGTCGACCCAGATGTACTCCGCCATGACCTTGCTCATCGCCACTTCCTCCAAGGGGCCCCCACCGGGCCGGTTTTCTCGCGGCCCTCACCGGGCCTGACGCCAGGACCCTTTTGCAGATGCGGTGCCAACCGGCCCCCTCCGAGGGGGCCTCGACGGAAACCCTCGAAATGGCTCGGAACGGGCCTCGCACCCCTCGCAAGGGCCTCCCGAGATTCCGACAAATTCGTAGGAGATGAGCGAGCTTCCTACAAATTTGTCAGAATTGGTCCGGCTCCCCCCTGGTCCCGGGGCAGCGTCGGCCGCTCCCGGGCAACGAAGTACCCCCGTTGGGCACGCCAGGCCGCTCTTGATGACCGGAATCCGACGCAGGATGCCGCTCCAAGAGTAGGGCCCTGGACGCTTCGCCGCCTGCCTGCTCTCGGAACACATGACAGCCCCGCCTACAATTTTGTAGGCCTCTGGCCTGGAACCGACAAAAATGTCGGAACCGCCCGGACCCTCTTGGGACCGGCTTCGTGGGAGCACCTTCGCATGGCGAAACGGACGGAAGAGCAGACGGGCAGGCATGCCACCCTCGCCAGCCTCCTGGAGGTGAGCCAGGCCCTCGCCGACGCCCAGGACCTCCGGGCCGCCCTCCACCGCGTCCTGGAGCGGCTCGAGCGCTACCACGGTGTGGTCCGCGGCGCCGTCACGCTCACCGACCCCGACACCGGCGACCTCTACATCGAGGCCTCCATCGGCTTGAGCGCCGACGGCCGCAAGGCCCGCTACAAGCTGGGCGAGGGCATCACCGGCCGCGTCGTCCAGAGCGGCAAGCCCATCGTCGTGCCCGAAATCAGCCGCGAGCCCCTCTTCCTCCACCGCGCCTTCCTCGGCCGGCGCACGGCCAGCCAGGAGCTTCTCCTTCATCTGCGTCCCCATCGTCCTGCACCGCAAGCCCGTGGGCACCCTGGGCGTGGACCTCGCCTACCACAAGGACCGCGACTACCAGGAGGAGAGCCGCCTCTTCGGCGTCGTCGCCTCGATGATCGGCCAGGCCCTCGCCGCCCACCGCCACCTCGAGGACGAGCGCAAGAAGCTCCTCGAGGAGAACACCACCCTGCGCCAGGAGCTGCGCGAGCGCTACGACTTCTCCAACATCATCGGCACCTCCGGCCCCATGCGGCAGGTGTACGAGCAGATCCACCAGGTGGCCCGCACCACCACCACCGTCCTCATCCGCGGCGAGTCCGGCACCGGCAAGGAGCTCATCGCCCACGCCATCCACTACAACTCCACCCGCGCCAAGAAGCCCTTCATCCGGGTCAACTGCGCCGCCCTCCCCGAGACCCTCATCGAGTCCGAGCTCTTCGGCTACGAGAAGGGCGCCTTCACCGGGGCCCAGGCCCGCAAGCGCGGCCGCTTCGAGCTCGCCGAGGGCGGCACCCTCTTCCTGGATGAGATTGGTGAAATCAATCCCTCCACCCAGGTGAAGCTGCTGCGCGTCCTCCAGGAGCGCGAGTTCGAGCGCGTCGGCGGCACCGAGACCCTCAAGGCCAACGTCCGCCTCATCGCCGCCACCAACAAGGACCTGGAGACCGCCATCTCCGAGAAGGCCTTCCGCGAGGACCTCTACTACCGCCTCAACGTCTTCACCCTCTTCATCCCGCCCCTGCGCGAGCGCAAGAGCGATCTCCTCCTGCTCGCCGACCACTTCGTCGCCAAGTACTCTCGCGAGCACGGCAAGAACATCCGCCGCATCTCCACCCCCGCCATCGACATGCTCGTCAGCTACCACTGGCCCGGCAACGTGCGCGAGCTGGAGAACATCATCGAGCGCTCCGTCCTCGTCTGCGACGGCAACGCCATCCACGGCCACCACCTTCCTCCCACCCTCCAGACCGCCGAGGCCTCCGAGACCGTCACGAGCAACTCGCTCACCGACTCCGTCCAGCAGTTCGAGAAGGATTTGATCGCCGATGCCCTGAAGACCACCCGCGGCAATCGCGCCAAGGCCGCCCGGCTCCTCCAGACCACCGAGCGCATCATCAACTACAAGGTCTCCAAGTATGAGATCGACTGCTCACGCTTCCGTGCGTAGGGAGACGGCATGTCCGGCGAGACGAACCTCGGCGTATTGCTGAAGTCCATGCGGCCCGTGCTCCGCGACGGTGAGTTCGTCTTCCTCACCACCCGGCGCTCCCTGCTCGAGGTGGCCTCTCTCGCGCCCCTCGGGCTCTTCCAGGAGGAGGAGGGCCTCACCCTCATCCTCCCCCGGGAGAAGGCCGAGGCCGCCGGGCTGCCGTACACGGCCGTCTTCCGGATGCTCACCCTCTCCGTCCACTCCAGCCTCGAGGCCGTGGGCTTTCTCGCCGCCATCACGAACCGGCTCGCCTCCCGGGGCATCAGCGTGAACCCCGTCTCGGCGTACTTCCATGATCACCTCTTCGTCCCCTCCGCCCGGGCCGAGGAGGCGCTGGCCCTGCTCGTCGAGCTCGCGGGCTACGCCGCGGCCCCGGCCTGACGCCGCTTCACCTTCATCCTCAAGCCCTCGACCCCCAGCGTGATGAGCGCCCTCGGCTTCACCTCCACCCCGGGCGCCAGCTCCAGCTCGTAGCGCTGCGCGATCGCCGCGACGAGCAACTGCGCCTCCATCAGCGCGAAGCGGTTGCCGATGCACAGGTGCGTGCCCCCACCGAATGGCAGGTACGCCGGGAGTTGTCTGTCTTCCACTCCCAGGAAGCGCTCGGGCCAGAAGCGCTCGGGCTGCTCGAAGAAGCGTCCGTCCCGGTGGGTCACGTACACGCTGATGATGATCGGCGCGTGCGCGGGAATCCTGTACCCGCCGAGCTCCGTGTCCTCGAGCGGCGCTCGCTCCGCGTACCAGGCCGGCGGGTAGACACGCAGCGTCTCCCTCACCACGCTCTCCGTGTATTTGAGCTTCGGCAGGTCCGCCACCGACGGCGGGCGCCCGCCCAGCACCCTGTCCACTTCCTCCTGCAGCTTGTGGCGGATGTCCGGGTTGCGCGACAGCAACAGCCACGTCCAGCTCAGCAGGTTCGCCGTCGTCTCGTGCCCCGCGAAGAGCAGCGAGAGCGTCTGCGCCCCCACCTGCTCGTCCGTCATCCCCGTGCCGTCCTCGTCCCTCGCCATCAGCAGCATCGAGAGCAGGTCTCCCCGGTCCGTCTCCGACGCTCGCCGCTCCTGGATGATGGTCCTCGTGATGCCCTTCAGCGCCTCCACCGCCCGCCGGCTCGCTCCCCATCGCTTCACCGGCACCCACGCCGGCAGCACGGTGTAGAGCGGGTACTCCTTGTTGATTGCCCTCATGATCGCCGTGAACGCCTCGCCCACCCGGCTCGCCTCCTCCCCCGTGTCCGCGTCGAACAGCGTCTTCGACACGATCTCGAACGTCAGCCGCATCATGTCGTGCGAGATGTCCCGCGTCTCCCCGTCCTTCCACCCCTCCAGCATCCTCGTGGCGTAGCCCTCCATCACCGCGCCGTAGCCCTCGATGCGCTTGTGGTGGAAGGCCGGCTGCATCAGCCTCCTCTGCCGCAGGTGGTTCTCCCCCTCCTGCGAGAACAAGCCCCTCCCGAGGAACGACTCCATCAGATTCCGCGAGAGCACCGTCCGCACGTAGTTCTGGCTCGTGAGAATCTTCCGGATCAGCTCCGGGTGGTTCACGAAATAGAAGCGCTTGCGGCCCAGGTGGAAGCTGCTGACGTCTCCGTAGCTTCCCAGTCCCGCGAAGAAGTCGAGCTCGCTCTTCGCCACCGACAAGATGTTGCCCAACAGCGCGTTGCCCCGTGGCCCTGGAGGATGCGTGGAAGTCATATGGCCGCGAGATTAGGCCAGGGGGCGCTGGACGTCAGGGTACAACCCGGGGACCGTGGCACCCTCACCCCGTCCCTCTCCCGGGGGGAGAGGGGTATTTGGGGTGGTTGGGTGGTTGGGTGTCATGCGCTCACGGGTTTCGAGTCCTCGCTCCGCTTCATCGGCTGCGCCTTCCCGTATGTCAGCGAACGCCAGACCCACTCCACCGGCCCGAATCGGTACCTCGCCAGCCACCAGTGGCTCCACGCTACCTGCATACAGAACAGGCCCACCGTCAGCGCGATCGTCGCCGCAGGACCCGTTTTTCCCATCAGCCCCAGGCCCACCCCGCTGAACACCAGCACGCCCAGCACCGACTGCGACACATAGTTCGTCGCCGCCATCCGCCCCGCCGGGGCCAGCACCCACAACACCCTTCTCCACTTCTCCCGCTGGAACAGCAGCGCGAGGCTCGTCACGTAGAACGTCGCCAGCCCCACCGCCCCCAGCTCCCTCACCGGCGTCAGCACCAGCGTCCACGGTGCCTGCGAATCCAGCAGCTTCTTCTTCATCAGGACGCTCGCCACCACCGCCAACCCACTCCCCAGCAGCCCCACCCCCAGCCCCCAACCCCACAGCTTCCGCAACAGCCCCCGGTGCTTCTCCACGTCGTGGAAGAGCCCTCTCCTCCCCGCCCACAGCCCCAGCGTGAAGCGCCCCACCGTCGTCGCGATGTGCGAGAACATCATCGGACTGAAGAACAGCAGGAAGTACGCCTCCGTATTCGCTCGCAGCCATCTCAGATAGCCGCCGCTCGACAGGCCCTCGAAGATTCCCGCCTTCGTCTCCGCCATCGCCTTCGCCGCCGCTTTCGCCGCCGCCCTCGCGGCCTCCTGCGCCTCCGGCCCGTGCAGCAGCAGCGTCCCGTACCTCAGCAGCACCTGCGCCACCAGCGCCGGTCCGAACATCAGCACGCCCGCACACACCAGCAGCGTCCGGTCCTTCCGCGCCCGGAACAGCAACAGCAACATCCCCGCCACCGCGTACATGTTCAGCACGTCCCCGTACCAGACGCCGTACAGGTGCACGAGGCCGATCAGGTACATCACCAGCAACCGCCTCGCGTACACCGGCACCACCGTCGTGCCCCGCTTCTCCGCCCTCATCATCTGCACCGAGAAGCCCAGCCCGAACAGGAACGAGAAGATGGGCATGAACCTCCCGTTCACGAAGCCCTGGAAGAGCTCGTTCGCCGCCTGGTTCATCCACGAGGACGCCGTCTGCGCCTGCACCGCCGCCCCCCGCATCAACACCCGGCCGCTCATCCACACGTAGACGTTCGAGACGAACACCCCGCCCAGCGCGAACCCGCGCAGCACGTCCAGCACTTCCAGGCGCTCGCCCGCGTCCACAGGCCGCGCCTCGGGCACCCCTTCCACCGCCGACGGCTGGCTCATGTCAGTTGTTCCGCGCCCGCTCCGCCATCGCCCGCTCCACTTCCCGCTCCAACTCCCCTTCCTCCAGCGCGCCTTCCCTCCGCGGCGCCTCCCAGGGCGTCCGCACCGTCTCGCGCGGCTCCATCCGCTGCTGCCTCATCTGCCCGCTCGTCTCGATGGCCAGCCGCGTCGCCCGCTCCGTCAGCTTCAGGATTCCCTGCGCATCCACCACGTTCGTCGGATCCAACTGGTCCAGCGGCGTCTGCTCCAGCCTCCCCAGCGACATCCGCTCCAGCCGGAAGCCCAGCAGCTCGTTCCCCACCTCCATCATCACGTGGTCGATGAAGAGGCTCCGGTCCGCCACCAGCTCGTCGAAGTTGAACGTGCTCGCCGCGTTCGCCAGCGCGCATGCGAAGCGCTCCTCCAGCAACGCCTGCACCTCCTCCGGCCGGTTCGCCCTCGCGCACCCCACCTCCCTCGCCACCCGCAGCACCGCCGCCTCCACCCGCTCCACCTTCACCAGGAACGTTCCCCTCACGTCCACCCGGATGCCGTCCAGGCACGACAGGCCCAGCTTCCCCCTCCGCTCCACCACCACCTTGCGCACCGACAGGTCCAAGACCTCCCCGCGTTGCACCATCGGCAGCACCAGCCCGCTCCCAAACCGCACCCGCGTCGGCCCCCCTCCCCGCTCAATCACCAGCGCCTCTCCCGGGCCCACCCGGCGGTAGCTCGTCAGCAACACCCCGCCACACACCAGGCAGGCGGCGGCCACTCCAGCAAGCGCGAGCAGGACGGGCATCTCCACGTTGGAACGGCTCCAGTCAGGGGGGGCCGAGACTCCAGCACGCCCCCCACCCCTCACGCCAGGGGCCATCCTCTCCCCCTGGCCCCCTGGTGTAGCCTCTTCACCATGCGTCCTATCGATATCTGCACTGCGGTCCTCGTCACCACCGGCAACCGAGCCCTGCGCGAGCCCTCGAAGACCCGCTGGGATGCCATCGAGGAGCTGCTCGGAATCCGCCTCCGCCCCCACAGCCCCTTCGACTCCCGCGTCACCTTCGTCGACGTCGGCGGCGAGCACGTGTCCTTCGAGGAGTGGTTGGAAAACCGTCCCGCTCCCACCGCCCGCCTATGGCTCGCCCCCTTCCCCCAGGACCCCTCCACCGACTCCAGTCTCCAGGGGCTCCCCGAGGACGTCCGCGAGGCCATCGACAGCGGCGGCCTCGGCTTCCTCGTCTACTCCGACGGCCAGCGCCTCGAGCGGTTCGTCCCCCGCGAGGTGCAGCCCCTGACCTACGAGATTTCCGGCCCCCAGCTCTACGCCTTCATCCTCGGCCGCCGCAACGCCTCCGCCCTCTCCGAGGCCCTCGCCACCGAGCTCGGTGTCCCCCTCGAGCAGCTCGAGCCCCACCTCGCCTCCTGCTCGCCCGATGACATGCAGGACGTCATCCCCCGCTTCATGTCCGCCGGCGCCGACATCGAGCACTCCTCCTCCGGGGAGGACGGGCCCGACGAGGCGGACGTCGACACCTGGAACGCCTTCTTCTCCCCCTCCGCCTCCGACTCCGGCCTCTCCTTCGAGCTCCTCTACGCCGGGCCCGGCTCCGAGGCCGACCTCGAGCGCGACCTCGACTCCGCCCGCGCCTCCCTCGCCTCCGCCCTCGAGGCCATCCACGAGTTCGCCCACGCCCAGGGCCTCCGCTCCTGGGAGAAGCACTTCCGCCGCGCCCTCCTCCGCCTCTCCCTCGAGCCCCAGCCCCTCGAGGACCTCGTCGAGCTCCTCCTCCTCAACGCCCTCCCCACCCCCGCCATCCAGCTCGCCCTCGCCGCCGCCGCTTCCGATGTCTTCGGCGGCATGGGCTCCTGGAATGACATGTCCTTCGACGGCCAGACCGGCGAGCTCTACGTCTCCCTCTCCGATCGCCTCTTCTCCGCTACCCGCTCCGCACTCCGCACCAGCCTCAACCGCTCCGCTCTTTGAGCTGGGGCTGAGTGGGTCCTCACTTGGGGACCCGAGTGGGGTTCAGCTCGAGGCCCGGATACCCTCACCCCGACCCTCTCCCGGGGGGAGAGGGAGTGGATGCGCGGGGTGGATGCGGCAGCGGGGTTGAGCCTCCGCCCTCCGCTACTCCTTCTTCGCGTCCTTCGCTTCCTTGCGCCGGCTCATCATCTTCTGCAGCTTCTTCATCTTCTCCAGGATGAGGCTCCTCTTCAGGTTCGAGAGGTGATCCACGAAGACGTGCCCATCCAGGTGATCGATCTCGTGCTGCAGCACGTGCGCCAGCCGCCCCTCGGCCTCCAGCTCGTGCCACTCCCCCACACGGTCCTGGTACTTCACCTTCACCTTGTGGAAGCGCGGCGTCTTCTCGTACTGGTCCGGCACCGACAGGCACCCCTCCTCCAGCGTCACCGGCCCCGATTTCTCCAGAATCTGCGGGTTGATGATCTCGAAGAACGTCCCGTCCTCCCTCCCCACCCACGAGCACCTCAGCGATACCCCGATCTGGTTCGCCGCGATCCCAATCCCCTCCGCCTCCTTCATCGACTCGAGCATCTCGTCCAGCAGACTGGTGAGCTTCTCGCTGAAGTCCGTCACCGGCTTCGTCGGCGTGTTGAGGACCTTGTTCGGCCAGATGACGATGTCCCGTGCCATTCGGTGTCTCTTCTCCCTGCGTGAGCGCGTGAACCGCCCTTCTACACCGGGCCCGCCCGCTCGCCAGCCCCGAGTGTCACCCTCCTGTCTCCACCTCGACGCCCCACCCCCTTGAGCCCACGGGGTGCGTGTCTGCTACACCCCCGGTATGCACCCCAACGCCCAGCTCCTCACCGACTTCTACGCCGCCTTCGCCCGCCGCGACGGCGACGCCATGGCCACCGCCTACCACCCCGACGCCGAGTTCTCCGACCCCGTCTTCCCCGGCCTGCGCCACGCCCGCACCACCTCCATGTGGCGCATGCTCTGCGAGCGCGGCACCGACCTCGAGCTCACCCTCAAGGACGTCCAGGCCGATGACCGCTCCGGCCGCGCCCAGTGGGAGGCCCGCTACACCTTCAGCACCTCCGGCAGGAAGGTCCTCAACCGCGTCACCTCCGAGTTCGAATTCAAGGACGGCAAGATTCTCCGCCAGACCGACCGCTTCGACTTCTGGACCTGGGCCCGCCAGGCCATCGGCCCCGCGGGCCTCCTCCTCGGCTGGACCCCCCTCGTGCGCAACAAGGTCCAGTCCCAGGCCCGCCGCTCGCTCGACAAATACATGGAACAGCGTGGAATCAAGGGAGCGTAAGGCTTTCCCTAATTCCTTTCATTGTCCTTCCAGAGCCCGACAAGTCTTCTGACCCTGGAGGAACAGCACACCGGCGGCCCGTTGCGTGGAGCGGGCCCCGGTGGCCGGTCACCTGGCACCCACCAGGGTCCTTCCCCACCCCTCACCCGAGGGATTTTCCCTCTGGAAATCCCGCCTCTCCCCCTCCCACCGCCATCGCCCCACAGACCGCCCGGATGCCCGGCATGAGCGTGGAAAGATGTATCAACGCCACACTTCAATGACGAACATCACGTGGTATCAATGCAAGATTTCAGCAGCAACATTCCATTTGTATTTGCCGCTGAGAATTCGTATTGGTTTATCTGCGTGAGTTCACGCGGGCCAGATGGGCCTCGAGCGAAGCGAAATATTTCCGCTCCCGGTGCAGAAACCAGGATGAAAGGAAATGAACCTTCGAGGAGATCCCACCCGGTCCCGTCGTATCAACGTCTCGTGAAGGAGCACTCCAGAGAGAGTGCGGGAGGCATCATGAGGGCAGTGCTGAACCACATCTCCGAGCGTCAGTCCCGAATCGCCGAGCACCACGTGTTCGAGGGTCTTCAGCAGGAGGGGCCGCTGGAGAAGGTGCTCGGGTTCGCCCCTCGCCTGGCCTTCTGGGTGATGAGCTTCCAGGACGTGCTGCGCCTCAACGCCCAGCGGATGCAGGACCCGGAGCTGGCCATGCTCATGCTGCGCCACCGCCAGGAGGAGCGCGGACATGACAACTGGTTCTTCGAGGACGCCGCCCAGCTCATGGGGCGCCCCTTCAAGCTCACCGAGCCGTGGAGCCGCGGCCATGAGGCCATCCGGGACGCCAGCTACTCCATCCTCGCCGAGGTGATGCGTCCGATGGATGACAGGCTGCGCATCGTGCTGGTGCTGACGCTGGAGTCCACCAGCCACGCCTTCTTCAGCCGCACCGCCAACCTCCCGCAGACGCTCAGCCAGGGCAAGCGCCTCAAGTACTTCTCCAACCACCACATGGAGGCCGAGGAGCAGCACGAGGTCTTCGAGGAGCAGATGGAGGCGATGCTGCTGGGCATGGAGCTGAGCCCCGAGCTGCGCGCCGAGGCCATCGCGCTGGTGGACCGCCTCTACGCGGCCTTCCACTCCATGTTCGATGGGTTGAAGGCGGAGCAGCCGCAGGCCGCGGTCCAGCCCGAGCTCCACAAGCGTCCGGCCGTCACCGCCAAGCGGGCCCTGGCCGCCGCCGCTCCCTGAGCGCTCGCTTCCCGCGCTCCACGCCGTTCCGCGTCACGTCGTTCCGGGTGCTCCCGAGCACCCCCTTCTTCAACGGCCGCCGGCAGCTCGTCGCGCCGGCCACTCCCGGGGGCCCTACGGGGCCTCGACGGTGTTGAAGAAGGACTTGATGACCTCCTTGCCCTTCACCTCCCACACGATGACCTGGCCCTGGCGGATGAAGTAGCTGTCCCCGGCCTTGTACTTGTGGGTGTTGCCCGCCTCGTCCGTCAGCGTGACCTCGCCCTCGAGGATGGTGGCGTGCTCGGTGAAGGGGAAGTGGATGCGGATCTTGCCCTTCGTCGCCTTGAAGAGGCCCGCCGCCACGGGGCCCCGGGCGTAGTCGATGCGGGCGAAAATCTGGGGGTTGCCCTCCAGCACCCTGCCCCCCAGCCCCTCCGGCGCGCCCAGCGACACGAAACCGTCCTCGCTCACCTTGCCCTTGAGCGAGTAGACGATCATCGCCTTCGCGGAGGCCCCGGCGCTGTCCGCGCCCTCCAACGCCGCCGAGGTGCTCCCGAAACCGTCCGCCTGCTGCTCCGCCCCACCACACGCCGTCAGGAAGCCCGCGAGAACGACAGCGCCGAGGTTCAGCATGCGGTGGAGGCAAGCGCGACGGAACATGAACACTCCCGGTTTCGTTGTTCGCAAAGATTTATGCCACCCCCTGAATCCAATGTCTATGCAAATTCAGCGTGGGACGCGAAAAACAAACCGGAAGTCGCTCTTTTGACTCTCACCCTCAGCGCTGTCTGTCTACCATTGGCTCCGTCTGTCTACCATTGGCCCCGTCTGCCTTACCACTTGAGGTGGTAGGTGCAGACGCGGCCTCCCTTGGTGCGGCAGGACGAAGCGTCGTGGTCGATGCGCAGGCGGATGGAGCCCTTGGGCTGGAAGCGGTCGTAGAGGGCTTCCATGATTCCCTGGTCGAACTCGCAGGGGTACGGGTTGTCGGCCATCATGCGGGCGGAGCGGTCCCCCTCGGGGGTGAAGCGGTAGCTGCCGATGTCGCCCTTGCCGCGGTGGTTCATCCGGTAGGCCACGTCCAGCGAGCCCAGCGCCGAGCCGAACGAGTCGATTCCCGGAGGGAAAACCGCGCTCTTGGGCACCGCGCGGCCGATGGCCCGGGTGGTGTTGGGCCCCACCTGCTTGAGGATGTCGTCGAAGCTGTCGAGGACGCTGGGCATCGGGTACCACTTCTCCGGATCCAACGGCTCGATGCCGTGAGAGGCCAGCACCCGTTGCGCCTTGAGCTTGAGGAACTCCATGGCGTTGATCAGTGCCTGTACGCTCTTCCCATACACTTCGACATGACCTGAAAGTGCGTTGCGCGTCATGAACACTCCTTACTCTGGCTCTCGCGAGCATTACCCAAACACGAGGCAGCGGGGATTCTCCCTCAAGCGCCCGCCCTCAGGCGAGACGCGTCGGCGCTTGATTCGAGAATTCCACCTCAATCAATTATTTTCCGCGCGGCTGTCCAAACCCAGCCGTGTGTCACACATTGCGCGGGAAATTCCATGGCAATCCATTATTTTCCGTGTGGCTGTCCAACCTCTGGCGTCGGATTGCCATTGCGCAGTGCGTCCATGAGCAAGGTGTGTGCATTCAGCTCCGTGCGGCGCACGTTGCCCGCCAAAGACAGCGCTTCCTTGTAGCCGCCGGCCACGAACGCCTGGAAATCCAGCGTCGCCACCCGGTACACCGCCTCGGGTTTCACCGGCTCGTCCCCCGCCGCCGGGTGGGAGGGCTCCTTCAACACCCGCAGGCGCACCGGCCTCCCGTCCTCCACCTCATAGCGGATGCCACTGCGCTGGCTGTAGCCGTCCGTCCCCCGCTTGGACTCGCTCAGGGCCACCCAGTCCGCGAGCTGCGCTCCCGTCAGCTCCGCCGTCACCAGGAAGTTGCGGTACGGCACCGCTCCATGGAAGTCCTCCACCGTCACCTCCCCCGCGGGCAACCCGCCCCGGAAGCTCGCCGACAGCGCGAAGAAGGCGTGCGCCCCGGCCGCCCGGCGCCACACCTCCGTGGCCCACGTGCCCACCTCCGCCGCCCCCTCCGTGAGGCCCTCGTCCCGCAGCGGCCTGTCCAGACGCCCCAGCACCTCGAAGCGCTCCGGCCTCTTCGCCACCAGCTCGCGCTGCAGCCGCGCCACCTCCGCCGCCGCCTCCGGCTCCTCCCGCTTCGTGCCGTCCAGCTTCACCAGCCCTCCCTCCACCCGCTCCAGCCGCCGGCCCCGGAAACGCAGCCGCACCTCCGAGAGGTAGGCGAGGTACTGGTACGGCGAGAGGTACCAGGTGCGCGTTCCCGGCAGCACGCCCAGCTCCACCTTCTGGTGCGAGTGCGAGCCCATGATGAGGTCGATGCCTGACACCTCCCGCGCCAGCGCCTCGTCGTCCTCGCGCAACTGGTGCCCCAGCAGCACCACCGCGTCCACGTGCTCCTCCTCGCGCAGGGCCTTCACCACCGCGCGCGCCGCCTCCGTCGCGTCCGTCCACCGCGTCCCGGGCGGCAGGTGCTCCGCCTTCACCAGCCGCTGCATGTCCGGCCCCGCCACCGCGAAGAAGCCCAGGCGCACGCCCCCCACCTCCTTCACCAGGTACGGTCTTCCCTCCACCCGCAGGTAGGGTGCGCCGTCCGCCCCCACCAGGTTCGCGCTCAGCACGGGGTAGTCCGCGCCCGCACGGCACCGCTCGAAGGCCACCGCCCCGTAGTCCAGGTCGTGGTTGCCCAACGCCATCACGTCCAGCACGCCGTTGAACCACGGCCACTCCACGCACCCGTACTCGTCACTCCACGTGGGCACGCCCTTGTTCAACGTGTCCCCACCCGACACCACCAGCGTGTCCGGCTTCGCCTTCGCGTCCCGGAGGTACGCCAGGGCCCGCGCCACCCCGCCCTGCCCGGGCTCTCCCTCCGAATAGAAGGGCACCGCGTGCGAGTGGTAGTCCGTCATCCCCACCAGCGTCACCGTACGCGTCGTCTGGCAGGCGGGAAGCAACAGCAGGCTCGTGACAAGGGCGAAAGGCTTCTTCATGTGCGAGGGGCTCCTGCTCCAGCCCTTCACACTCCCCGACTCGGGACGTCAAGCCGGGCTCCACGCCCCTCCCGGGCGCGGTCTCAAGCAACTGGTCCGATTGTTGGACCAGCCGGGCCGCGCACCTGTCTGCCTGCCCCCCGGCCTGACGGGGGCCGTGGTTCGTGCCGCTCCGGCACGCAAGCCGCACCATCGCCAACCTTCCGAGCGAGACAGTTGAAGGGGAGGAAGGCATGGGAATGGATGCCATCGCGCTCTTGAAGGCGGACCACAAAACCGTGGAGACGCTCTTCCGCAAGTTCGAGCAGGCCGGCCGCAACGCGAAGAAGCTCAAGCGCAAGCTCGTGGATCAGATCGTCCGCGAGCTCGCCGTCCACGCCGTCATCGAGGAACAGGTCCTCTATCCGTCCATTCGCGCCAAGGCCACGGCGCTCGAGGACCAGGTGCTCGAGGCCCTCGAGGAACACCACGTGGCCAAGTGGCTCCTCAAGGAGCTGGAGAACCTCCCCCCCGAGGCCGAGCGCTTCGAGGCCAAGGTGAAGGTCCTCATCGAGAACGTCCGCACCCACGTCCGGGAAGAGGAGCGCGAGCTCTTTCCCCAGGTGCGCAAGGCCTTCAGCCCCCAGGAGCTCCGCGACATGGCCGAGGCCCTGGTGCTCGCCAGGCGCGCCGCGCCCACCCGGCCCCATCCTCGCGCTCCGGATACTCCGCCCGGCAACCTCGTCGCGGGCGCCATGTCCGCCGTGCTCGACATGGGCAAGGACGCCCTGCGCGCCGCCCGCCGCAAGGCCGAGGGTCTGTCTCCCTCTCCCGCTCCTCGCGCCGGCAAGCGCTCGCGCAAGACGCGCGACATCCAGCAGGAAGGCAATGGCTCCGTGGAGGACATGGCCACCGAGTCCTCCTACCTGATGTGAGCCGGGTGTTGAGCCCCGGCCCTCGGGGAGTCGGGTCCCCCCAGGCTCCCCGGGGCCTCCCTCACGGGAACGCGGGCAGCGGGGAGACGTCCGGCGCCACCCACTCGCGCCGCGCCGCCTCCCCCTCCAGTGTTTCCTTGCGGTAGTGCCGCTCCAGCAGCTTGCCGTCCCTCAGCCCCGGGTGCGCCTCCTGGAAGGCCGTGAAGGGCTCCAGCTCCGGCGTCTCCTTCAGGGCGCGGTACACGTGCGCGCTCCACGCCCGCGTCACCGTCTCGTGGTACTTGCCCGCCGCTCCCAGCGCCGTCGCGTAGCGCTGGATGGTGCCGCGGATCCGCTCGTACCCCTCCTCCGGCCCGTGGCGGCGCAGGTACAGCCACGCCAACCTCACGTGCTCCCGGTGCCCGAAGCGCTCTCCCGGCCACTCCGCCCGCTCCACCGCCGACTGGAATTCGTCGTCTCCCGCTGTCTCCGGATTCATGTCCGCGTCTCCTGGCCCTCGGGGCGGGAAGCCTACTCCCAGGCGAACGCGAACCCTCCATCCAACCCCTCCACCCACTCGCGCTTCACCCAGACGCGCCGTCCTCCCGTCGCGCCCAGCAGCGCCTCCAGCGCTCCCTCCTGGCACGCCGCGGGCAGGAAGTCTCCCCGCCTCACCACCAGGCCACTGCTCAACCCCGTCCACTCCACCGACACCGCTCCGAAGCTCATCGTCTGCCGGTGGATGTCCGGGGCGCTCTCCATCATCCGCCGCGGGCTCCCGTGCGTCAGCACCTTCACCGCCCGGCCCAGCGGCGACGCCAGGTAGTCCGCGTTCGCCCGCCGGCCCAGTGCCCTCAGCGCCTGCTCTCCGCTTCCGTACCTCGGCGCCAACTGCCTCGCCGCGCACGCCAGCATCTTCAGCAACGAGCGGATGGGATAGCTGAAGACATCCACGAAATGCGTCTCGCCACTCGCTTCCATGCAGCCGCGCACCGCCGACTCGTCTCCCAGCCCGCGCACCGCCTCCAGCGTTCCCTTGAACAGCACCCCTCGCGCCGTGTCCTCCGCTCCCGCCAGGGACAGCCTCCACTCCAGGTCCCGCTCCCAATCGCCCGGCGAATCCTTCAGCGCCACCGCCTGCATGCTCATTGGCCGTACCTCGGTGCTGTGAAGTCCGCGAAGACCTGTCGGCGTCATGGGTGACCCAGGCTGCACCGCCCATGCCGTGAGGGCCTCCGCCCACCCCTTCCGTCCGCCACGCCACACTTGCTCGTCCCCCAGTACGACGGCCTCGCTCCCACCGTCCGCTGGCCGACACGCCCCGCTCCTTCGACGCGCAAACCCTGCGTGGTCCCCATCGACCCGCGGGCGCAAAACCTGCGCCTCTCACTCCCAGGTGACAAGGTACTCGCTGTCGAGCACCTCCAGGCGCGAGCAACTCACCCGCACCGCACGCGCCTTCATCCCCTCGAGCGCCGCCAGCAGCACGCCCTCGTGCCAGGCGCACGGCATGAAGTCGCGCCTCATCAGGATGCGGCCCCGCGTGGGCCCCTCCAACGTCACCGTGCGCTCACCGAAGTTCACCGCCGCCCGGTACGCCGAGGGCATGTTCGTCAGCAGCCGCCACGTCTCGCCCTTGGACAACATCAGCAGCGCCTTGCCCGCCGCCGACTTCAGCATGTCCGCCGTGGCCCGCCGCCCCAACTGCCGCTGCGCCTCCGCCCAGCTCCCGCACCGGCGCTCCAGCAGCCCCGCCGCCGCCTCGCTCACCTTCAGCCAGGCCCCCACCGGATAGTTGAAGAACTCCACGAAGCGCGGCTCGCCCCCCGCCTCCACGCACTGGCGCACCCCTTCCTCCCCCTCCAACGCCCGCACCGCCTCCAACGCGCCCAGGAAGAACGTGCCCCGCACCGTGTCCGTGGGCGTCGCCAGCGCCAGCCGCTGCTCCAGGTCCTCGCGCAAATCCTGCGCTTCCTCCACTTCGGCCTCGCACGTGCTCATGCTCATGGCACCGCCCCTCCACGTCATCCACCCTAACCACGGCCTCCCAGACCCCCCGCCCCCGCCTCCCCACGCGTCGGCTGGCCGACGTCTCCCCTTTCCCCGACTGCTCGCTCCCTCACAGTGACGCCCCCTCGCAACCCCCATGCCCGCGCGACGCCTACAATCGCCGTCACTGTATGCCCCGCCTCCCTCCGCCCCTCCCCCCGCGCCTTGCTTCGAAAATGAAGCAGCGTGCCTCGCCGCCCCACGAGCCGGCAACCCCCCTCCCCTCGCTCCCCCCTCTGGACCAGAGGCCACTTTCTTGATTTCTCTGGAAATCCTACAAGGCTTCACGAGTGAAGCGGAAGCGCATCAGAGATGACGGTCACCCTGGACAGCCCCACCCTCCCGCGTAGCGAACGCAAGCCCCTGTACGTACAGGTGGTCACCCAGCCCGCCCTCCACGGGTGCTGGGCCGTCAACATCAGCGAGACGGGCATCGGGCTGATCGCCACCCCGAGCGGGCCGGCCGAAGGGCCCCGGGAGGGCGAGGACCTGGAGATGGCCTTCACGCTGCCGGACACGCGCACGCGCATCCGGGTGCGCGGCGTGGTGCGCTGGAGGCACGACCCGGAGGAGCAGGACGAGGGCGCGGTGACGGCCCTGGGCGTGAGCTTCCACGGCTTCGAGGGCTCCGACGGGGTGACGCTCAAGCGCTACCTGCTGGACCACCAGCTCTACGTGGCGGTGGTGTACGCCGAGGAGTCGGAGCTGCGAGGCCTGCGCGAGGCGCTGGAGAGCCACGTGCGGCTGCGCTTCATGCCCGCCCCCGAGGACATGGACGCGCTGCTGGGCCGCGGGGACATCAGCGCGCTGCTGGTGTGCGGACGCGACGAGGCCCGCGCCGTGGCCCTGGTGGAGCGGCTGGCCGCCCGGCGCGCCGAGGCGGACCCCACCGGCGCGGGGCCCGCGAGCGACCTGTCTCCCCGCATCCTTTATTGCGCCCCGGCCGTGCCCACGCGGCTGGTGGAGCTGTTCAACCAGGGGAAGATATTCAGGGCGCTCGTGCCGCCCTTCGAGCCGGTGGCGCTGCGCCAGGCGGTGCTCCAGGCCAGCCGCGAGCTGGGCCTGCGCACCGAGCAGCGCCGGGCCGCCCTGGAGCTCGAGCGCAACCTGCTGCGCGAGCGCGCCCGGGAAGCGCCCTCGCGCCCCCCCGGCGCGGGCGTGGGCAACGAGCCCGGCTTCCGCAGCCCCGTCATGCGCCAGGTGCTGGAGATGGTGCGCGTGGCCGCTCCCCACCGCGTCGCCGTGCTGCTCCAGGGCGAGACGGGCACCGGCAAGGAGGTGCTCGCCCGCGTCATCCACCGGCTGAGCGGACGCAGCGACCAGGCCCTCGTGGTGCAGGACTGCGGCGCCCTCACCGAGACCCTCCTGGAGAGCGAGCTCTTCGGCCACGTGAAGGGCGCATTCACCGGCGCCGTGGCCGATCACCCCGGCCTCTTCGTGCTCGCCGACGGCGGCACCATCTTCCTGGATGAGATCGAGAACACCACCCCCAACCTCCAGTCCAAGCTGCTGCGCGTGCTGGAGAGCGGGGATGTGCGGCCGGTGGGTGGCACGCAAATCCGCCGGGTGGACGTGCGCATCATCGCCGCCAGCAACCGCGACCTCGCCGAGGAGGTGCGCGCCGGACGCTTCCGCAGCGATCTCTTCTACCGGCTCAACAGCTTCACCATCGACCTGCCCCCGCTGCGCGAGCGCCCCGAGGACATCCTCGACCTGGCGCGCTACTTCCTCGGCCACTTCAACCGCATCCTGCGGCGCTCGGCCAGCGGGCTGTCCGCGGAGGCCGAGCAACTGCTCCTGGCGGCCAGGTGGCCGGGCAACGTGCGCGAGCTGCGCAACTGCATCGAGCGCGCCGTGCTGCTGTCCTCGGACGAGGAGTTGGTGACCCGGCGCCACCTGCCTCCGGCCCTCGTGAGCAGCACGGAGAGCACGCGGCCGCCCGTGCGCGTGAGCGGCGGCGGCGCGGGCTCCCTGAGGGACAGGCTGGAGCAGATGGAGAAGGAGATCATCCGCGAGGCGCTCGAGCGCCACGGCGGCGTGGTCCGGCGCGCGGCCGCCGCCCTGGAGATGGACCCGGTGACGCTCGGCCGCCGGGTGCGCCGTCACGGACTGCTCAGCAAGGAGCAGTGAGGCGAGCCGTGAGGGCCCGCCTCAAATCTCGTGCGCCGTCTGCTCGTAGACGATGACCTTGTACGAGCGGGGGAACAGGATGACGTGCAGCGTGCGCCAGTTGTCCCCGTTCGGGCCCGTCGAGAACTGGCGGGCGTAGCGCTTCACCTGCACGTTCTCGAGGGGGCTGCCGTACGCGGCCAGGATGTCCGCGTGCAGCGGCTGGTAGTTCCAGTACATGCTCGACTTGAACTGCTCCCAGGTGAGCACCGCGGGCGCGGGGTCCGCGCGGTAGCCCTCGTAGAGGCCCTGGGAGAGCACCGCCGAGGCCGCCGCGTCCAACGACGCCTCGGTCGAGTACGGCCAGAGGAAGTCGAACCGGCGCAGGTAGGAGTAGAGCATCTCGTACTGGGCGTTGCCCGTGTCCAGCGTCGACTGGAGCCCCGGGGTGATGCGCTGCTCCACCAGCCCGAGCGCGTACACGGACGGGGCCGGCTGCGGCTGCGACACGCACGTGCCTCCCACGCAGTCCACCTGCACCCGGTAGTGCTTCTGCGCCGCGTTCCCCCAGCCCACCACCACCAGGTACTCGCCACCCTTCGACAGCGTCGCGAACTCAATCTTGCTCAGCTCGCCGTAGCCCGAGTCGTCGTCCTGGGCCAGCACCTGGGAGCCGTAGTTGCCGCTGGCGTCCTTCGGGCCGTAGATGAACAGCCCCGTGTCCAGGTACATGGAGCTGCCCAGGTGCGTCACCTCCACCTTCACCTGCGCGCCCGCCGGCACCTGCACCTTGTAGCCGTCATACCCGGGCCGGGTGCCACACTCCGACTGCATCGAGCCGCCCAGCGCCAGGGGCCTCGCATAGGTGCTGATGCCGCTCATGGCCGGAGCCGCCGGCGGAGAGGTCCAGGCGCCCAGCACGGACACCGGCAGCAGCCACAGCAACGCCTTCAGCAGATTGCGACGCATCGTCTCGTCCTCACGGCAGGAGGACGGCGGCCCACGAGCCGGCCACCGCCCCGGATTGGTGTGCTCCACCCTGTGCCACCCCGAGGCGGGTAATTCAAGCAAACATGGAGAAACGAAATGGGGCCTAGTGAACCCCGAGCTGTCGATCCCAGGCATAGAGCAGCGCGAGCAGTTCCGACGTGCAAGCACCGGACACCCGCTCGAAAGCCCGCGGCTCGAGCGCGACGATGCGCTGACGCTGGAGCGTGGGATCCGCCACCACGTCCTGGTGCTTCAGGCCGCGCGCGGAGGTGAGGGCACGGGGCATCTGCCGGAGGATGGCCTCAATGCTGTCCTCCCGGGTCGCGCGGGCCATGCGCGCCGCCGCCATCTCCAGGCGCGCGCGCACCGGGCCTTCGCCCACCGGACACCACGCCTCCATGACCCAGGCACAGGAATCCCTCATCAGCTCCTCCAGGGTGAGCGCGGCGCTCGGAGCGCTGAAGAGGTAGCGCACGGACTGGAGCGGCTCCCAGAAGCGCAGCACCGCCTGGAGGCGCTGCGCCATGCGCTCCGCGCTCTTCGGCGCTGTTCGCGCAGTCGCGAAGTACAGCGCGCCCCAGGCTGTTTCACGGCAGAACGCCTCGTAGGCATCCCTCGCGGGAAAGGTGTTCTGCCCTTCCATGGCTTCGGACAGACCGCGCATGACGGCCGACACCATGTACAACCGCCAGGCCGGGCGCTCGCGCTGGAAGTCGACCACCTCGTGCGCTACCACCACTTCACCGTGCGGCACCTCCAGCAGCTGCCGCACAGCGGGGAAGGAGCCGTCCTCACGGTACTGCGCGCCGCACCGCAGTCCCTCCGTCCTCGCCTTCTGGTCGACCGCTGGGTAGCTGCCATGCAGGAAGGATGGCAGTCGCAGCGAAGAAGCGTGTCCAGGCGCCATGGAGCGCGTCCTATCAAAGCGAGCCCTCATCGAGAAAGGGATGTGCCCGCTGCGGCGGGAACGTGTGCCGGGGGCACGGTGGGTGGAGGCCGCGCAGGGAAGGGGATGACCTGTCCACCTCCCTGTGCAGGGGGTTTCTTTGCCCCCGGGCCCGAGCCCATTCGACCGAAGATCGCCCCCGAGAAGAAGACCGTCGCGGCTCTACCCACCACCTCGATGCCGATGCCAACGGCTCCGCTGAGGGTGGCGAGCCGCTCGCGCCGGGCGATCATCCCGTCCACGGCCTGGCCCACCCATCCACCGTACTGCCGCATCTCCTGCTCGGTGAGATCCACCCACTGGCCAGCCGTATATGCCGCGGCCTCCGATGCGAAGCGCTGCTGACTGCGGGTCCATCTGTACTGGATCACTCCTGGCTCGTGGGTCTTCCACTCCAGGCGCCAGATGAACTGGCCCTGGGCGAAGCGGATCAAGATTTCTCCATGGAAGTCCGTCCCCCCCAGGAAGCTCATTTCCGGCGCTACCGCCCGATTCAGCGCCAACAGGTAGAGTTGCACTTCCCGTCGGCCCTCCTCGAGGCCCTGGTCATTCCAGGGTTTGATCTCGAAGACGTACAGCGCAGCAACATCCGTGATGTCCGGGCGCCGATTGCGCTCGTTCGGAAGAAGACGAGATGGTTCTCCGAGCCTCGCGTCCTCGAGGATGGAGAAGAGGGTCTCGGTGTTGTAATAGACTTGGTGATGCGGGTGGTTCACCTTGTACATGTATGCAATCAGCCGGTGCGCGGCGTTGCCGAGGAAGAACTCCCAGGGCATCCGCGAGTCCGGCTTCCGGCCGGGAACGGTGTAGCCCCGCACCGCCGGGCCGCCAGGCTCCCCACCCATTGCTGGACCGTCACTCATGGCCAACAGTCTTCGCGGCGCTGGAGTGGGGGTGGATGCCAGGCTGAATCTGCTCGCCGGGGACGTGCTACAGCCCGCGAGGACCCACGAGAGCAGCAGGACCCCCCACCACCGTGCGGCCCGAAATATGGACAGACCTCCGGCGGCAACACGCACGGACACCTCCCACTCCGCTCACCCAGGCGGGTTCGAAGTCAGGACGCAGTAGAGGCCAGCGGTCGCGGGAAGACGAGGCCCCCTGAAGTCCGGTAGTGCGAGACGCCCCGCCCTCGAGAGGAAGCGGGCTCTACTCGAGCACGCAGCCGTCGCGCTCGCTGACGAAGCGGGCCTTCTCGCCCCACAGCAACGCCGCGGCCGTCTGCACGCTGCGCTCCTTGTAGTCCACCGTCAGCGTCGCCACCGCCGGGCTCGCCGCCGTCCAGCGCCGACAGTACTCCTCGCTCATCTCCATCACGAAGACGCACGAGCAGAAGTCCTTCGCCGTGTACGAGGTCACGAGCTGCAGGTCATTGTTGTCGTAGGGGCGCCGCACCGTGTCCCCCCTGTCGCAGGACAGGGCCGCGGCACACGCGAGCACCAGCAGTGCACGGCTCGGGCTCATGGCTGCTCCTCCACCACCGCGAGGGCCAGCTTCAGGAAGGTGTCCAACGAGAACGAACCGTCCCGGTCATCCGCCGTACGCACCACGATGAGTTCCTTGGAGGGAATGATGGAGATGGACTGGCCCCAGTGCCCCCGCGCCGCGTAGGCACCCTCGGGCACGCTGGGGAAGGGGAGCTCTGTCTGCACATGGGGGATGGGGCGATTGAGCCACCACTGCCAGCCCTGCACGTCGTCCCGGCCCCGCTCGTAGGCCTTGCGCTGGATGGGCTCGGACACCTGCGTCGAGCGCATCACCCAGTCCGGGGGCAACACCTCCTCGCCCGCCCAGCAGCCGTTGTTCAGATAGAAGTAGCCGAACTTCGCCAGGTCCCTCGGCGTGGCGTGCAGGTACGAGGAGCCCACCACCACGCCCTTGCCGTCCCGCTCCCACGTGGCGCTCTTCATCCCCAGCTTGTCGAGCAGCAACACCCACGGCCAATCCTTGCCCAGCGAGGGTTTCAGCGCCGCGTCCAGCACCCCGGCCAGCAGCGTGGCGTCCCCCGACGAGTACCTCCACGACGTGCCCGGCTCATCGGTCCGCTCGTGCGCGGTGATGAAGGACACCATGTCCCCGCGGCCCTCGCCGTACAGCATCGCCAGCACCGAGGACGTCTGGTACGTGCCGCCGTTCTCGTAGTCCTCCCGCCAGTCCAGCCCCGAGGCGAACTCCAGCAGGTGGCGCACCGTGATGGCGCAGTTGTCCTGCCGCTTCGCCTTCACGTACTGGCAGATGGAGTCGTCCAGCTTCAGCGATCCCCGCTTCTCCGCGATGCCCACCAGCGCGCTGGTGAAGCTCTTCGACATCGACCAGGCCAGGTGCCGCTTGCTCGCGTCGAAGCCGCGCCCGTAGCGCTCGTACACCACCCGGCCCTTGTGGATGATGACGACGCCATCCGTGCGCACACCCTTGCGCTCCTCATCCTTCCCCTGGAGCGTGAAGGCGTAGTCCTCCAGCGCCTGGATTTGCGCCGCCCTCGCTGCGGCGACCTCCGCCCGGGCGTCGGGCCAGGTCTCCGTCGGCCAGGGGGTGGATGTGGGGGGGCACTCGGCCTGGGCCGGAAGCGCGAGCGCCAGGGCCGTGGCCAGGAACAGGGGAGTCATTCCGCGAAGTCGATGCATGGGAGGAACCGGTCAGAAGGTGTAACGCAGCAGGGGAACCACCACGGCCCGCGAGGCCGTGGCCTCCTCCAGGGAGCGCGGGCGCTCGAGGACTCGCGAGAGCGTGGGCGGCGGCACCGGAGCCGTCGCGCGCATCGTCAGCGTCACCGCCGTGGGCAGCACCAGCGCCTCCACCAGCGTGAAGAGCGCCGCGTCTCCCAAGTCATCCACCGTCGCCCCCAGCAACACCGCCCCCGTCACCGCCAGCACATGCACCCCGAGCGCCACCCAGACCGCCGGTTGGAAGCGCACGCTGCCCGGTTGCAACGCATTGCCCACCAGCCACTGCGCCCCCGTCACCGCCAGCGGCGGCAACGCCAACAGCAGCACCATCGCCGGAGCCGCCGCCAGCACCAGATTCGACGACAGCGAGCCCACCCACGCGCTCAGCGCCAGTGTCGCCGGCACCGCCACCACCGCCGCCCCCGCCCCCGTGCCCAGCTCCAGCGCCATCCACTTCGCCGGGTGCTCCGTCATCATCCCCGCCGGCAACAGCCGTGCCGATTCCGGCGCCGCCCGGGCCGTCATCGGCACCATCCACAACACCAGCGCCAGCGCCAGTACCCACACATCCGCTCTCGAGGGGAACATGGGCCCGTGTCATATCATCGACACGGCGCCCCCGCGCCTCCCACCCCGGGGGCTTTCCGCCGCCCTTCGCTTCGTGCCACCGTGGCAGCGACGGCGGGTAACGCGTGCCAGACTCCAAGCACATCCTCCAACGCTGGCCTCCGCTCGGACGGCTGGCCCTGTTCGCACTCGTGTTCTGCGCCAGCACCCACCTGGGCATGCGGCTCAGCTCTCCGGACGAGCACTTCTCCGTCCTGTGGCCCCCCAGCGGCGTGCTGCTCGCCGCGCTGCTGCTCTCCCGCTTCCGCGACTGGCCCGCCCTCCTGCTCCTGGCCGTCCTCCTCAAGCCCTTCATCGCCTTCCCGGGAAAGCTGCCGCACCTGCCCGGCTTCCTCGTCGCCACCGGCAGCGCCCTGGAGGCACTCGCCGGAGCCTTCCTGCTGCGCCGCTACGCCGGTTTCCGTCCCTCCCTGGAGCGCGTCCGCGATGTGCTCATGCTGGTGGGACTCGGCGCCCTGCTGAGCACCGTGCTCGGCGCCACCCCGGGCGTCACCCTCCTGGCCTTCCAGGGAAAAATCTCCTGGGTGGACTGGGGCAACCAGTGGCGCGTCTTCTGGGTCGGCGATGCCATGGGCGTGCTGCTGGTCACCCCCGTCCTGCTCTCCTGGTCCACGCGCGGCCTCGAGGGCTGGAGCCGCGCGCGCCAGGCGGAGCTCGCCGTGCTGCTGGGGGTGCTCGTCTACACCGTGCACTCCGGCTTCCACTGGGAGCTGACCACCTCCAACCTCTACCACCCCGTCAGCTACCTGGCCTTCCCCTTCATCCTCTGGGCCGCGCTGCGCTTCGAGGCCCGCGGCACCGCGGCGGCCATGCTCGCCCTGACGGCCGTGGCCCTCCAGCACACCCTCGCGGGCAGCGGCCCCTTCGCCCTCGAGTCCGGGGACCGCGCCACCCCCGAGCGCCTCGTCTTCCTCCAGTCCTTCCTGGCCGCCGTGGGCGTCTCCGGGCTGCTGCTCGCCGCCGCCCTCGGTGAGCGCCGGCGCGCCCAGGAGATGGCCACCCTCCTCAACCGCGAGCTGCGCCAGTCCCTGTATGCCCTGGCCACCGCCCAGCAGGAGCTGGTGCGCCGCGAGCGTCTGGCCGCCCTCGGCGAGCTGTCCGCCAGCGTCGCCCACGAGGTGCGCAACCCCCTGGGCGTCATCGCCAACTCGGTGGCCGCCCTCACCCGCCTGTCCCGCCCCGAGCACACCACTTCCTGGGAGCTGCTCGGCGTCATGAGCGAGGAGGTCGCCCGGTTGGACCACCTCATCAACGGACTGCTGGACTTCGCCCGTCCCCAGGAGCCCCGCCTCCTGCCCCAGCCGCTCGGCTCCGTGGTGGATGGTGCCCTGGAGGCCTCCCTGCGCTCCCAGCCGCACACCCCGCGCGTGCAGGTGACGCGCGAAATGGCCCCGAACCTGCCCGACATCCCCCTGGACGCGCAGCTCCTGCACCTGGCGCTCAGCAACCTCTTCACCAACGCCCTGCAGGCCATGCCCCAGGGCGGCACCCTGCGCGTCGAGCTGGGCCTCGGCCAGTCCCGCGGCGGCACACCCCAGGCCCGCGTCTCCATCACCGACTCGGGCCCGGGCATCGCCCCCGAGGTCATGGCGCGCCTCTTCCAGCCCTTCTACACCACCAAGGCCTCGGGCACCGGCCTGGGGCTCGCCATCGTGCGGCGCATCGTCGAGGCCCACCAGGGGCTCGTCGAGGTGCGCTCCACCCCGGACCAGGGGACGACCTTCATCGTCCTCCTGCCCCTGGCCCGGGCCGCCTCCTCCGCCGCCTGAGCCGCGCCCGCTCCGTCAGAACGGGATGCCGTTGTCGTCGTCCCCGCCGCCGCCGCTGAAGTCGTCGTCCCCGTGCGGAGGCGGCCCGTCCTCGCCCCCACCCCCGTCGCCACCACCCCGCTGCCGGGCGATCTCCGCCTCGATGGCCGCCAGGAGCTGCCGCTCCCGGTCGTGCCACCGCGACTTGCTCGGGTCGTTCAGCGAACGCCTCGCGCCATTGGCGTAGTACTCCAGGTCCCCCATGCTCGCGCCACGGATGGGGCCTCCCTTGCTGCGGCCGTAGTTCGGGAACACCTCTCCCGCACCGCCACCGCCTCCTCCGCCACCCGAGGCCGCCGCGCGACGAGGCGCCGCCGCCGCGTCCGGCGTCGCGCCAATGCTCATCTCTCCCAGCTTCAGCGAGAAACCGTCCCCATTGCGGAACGCCGTCCCCACCCGCACCTGCTCCACGCGCCCGTCCGGGCGCCTCACTGCCACCGTCACCGGATAACCCTGATCGCTCATTCCCGCCGGAAATCACTCTCGCCCCACCGTGTCAACGACTCCGGGGGGCCGAGGTGCTCGGGCCAACCCGCCTCAGGAGCAGGCAGGCGTCTCGACGGCGGGACGGCGTTCACGGGTGGAACCTCGGTGGGCCCCGGCCCGGGCTCAGCCCCGGCTCAGCTCGACGCGCTCCTTGCCACCCTTCTTGCGCACCCACGCCTTGGGCTTCGGCGGGGCCGCCGGCTCCGGCCTCTGCGGCGCGGCCTCGGCCAACGCCTTCGACGCCGCACGGCCCCTCGGCAACACCACCTCCGGCACCGACTGCGGCGACGCGTCGTCCACCCACTTGTCCGGCCGCCGGTTCGACTTCACCAGCAACCGCAGCTTCTGGTAGTGCGCCGAGCAGTACCCCTTCGAGCGCGCCGGCCGCTTGCACCCCATCACCGCGCACCGCCGCTCATCCCCCGTCCGCGCCGCGGGAGGACGGCCCCGGCGCGCCGGTACCACCTCGGCCGCCTGCTGCACGCCCCTCGCCGCCGGCACCGCCGCGCCCCGGCCTCGCGTCACTCCCGGCAGCGTGATGCCCGGCAACGCGAGCTGCAGCGACTGCATCCGCGTCGCCAGGGGCGCCAGCCGCTGGACGATGTCCACCAGCTCCTCGATGACTTCCAGCCGCTCACCCATGCGCGTGATGGCCTTGTGCATGGGACCCAGCCGGCCCCGAAGCTCCGCCTGGACCATCTCCCGCAACGGTTTTTCGATCGACATGCGCGCACCATATGCCACTCAGTGGCTCCTACCGCCAGTCCCTCGGACCCCCGCTCTGTCGACCCGGCCACGCCTCGCCCCCTCGCCGTCCACCTCCGCGCATCCCATGCCGAATGCTGCGGCGCTCCCGCCCCGCTTCGGGCATGGTGCAGGGTCCGCGGGCACGAGGACTCCCAGACATGACCCACGATTCGACCGATTGGCTTTGCATCAATACCATCCGCACCCTCTCCATGGACGCGGTGGAACAGGCCCACTCGGGCCACCCGGGCGCCCCCATGGCGCTGGCGCCCGTGGCCTACCAGCTCTGGCAGCAGGAGCTGCGCTACGACCCGGCCAGCCCCATCTGGCCCAACCGCGACCGCTTCGTGCTCTCCAACGGGCACGCCTCCATGCTCCTCTACGCCCTGCTGCACCTGACGGGCGTGCGCCGCGTCACCTCGGAGTACACCACCGAGGACCAGGTGGCCGTCGGCCTGGAGGACATCAAGAAGTTCCGCCAGCTCGACAGCTCCACCCCCGGCCACCCCGAGTACCGGTGGACCAGCGGCGTGGAGACCACCACGGGCCCGCTGGGCCAGGGCGTCGCCAACACCGTGGGCATGGCCATCGCCAGCCGCTGGATGGCCGGGTACTTCAACCGCCCGGGCTTCGAGCTCTTCGACTACGACGTCTATGCGCTGTGCGGTGACGGAGACCTGATGGAGGGCGTGGCCAGCGAGGCCGCCTCGCTCGCGGGCCACCTGAAGCTGCCCAACCTGTGCTGGGTCTACGACAGCAACCGCATCAGCATCGACGGCAGCACGGACCTGGCCTTCACCGAGGACGTGGGCAAGCGCTTCGAGGCCTACGGCTGGCGCGTGCTCCACGTGGCCGACGGCAACGACCTGGACGCGCTCTCGCGGGCCTTCCGCACCTTCAAGCAGGACCGCGGCCAGCCCACGCTCATCATCGTCACCACGCAGATTGGCTTCGGCGCCCCCAAGAAGCAGGGCACGGCCTCGGCCCACGGCGAGCCCCTGGGTGAGGAGGAGCTCAAGGGCGCCAAGCGCAAGTACGGCTGGCCCGAGGACGCGAAGTTCCTGGTGCCCGAGGGCGTGCGCGAGCGCTTCAGCGAGCGCATGGGCGAGCGCGGCCGCAAGCTGCGCACCGAGTGGGAGGCGCGCTTCTCCGAGTACCAGAAGCAGTTCCCCGAGCAGGCGGACCAGCTGCAGCGCATGCAGCGGCGCGAGCTGCCGGCGGGCTGGGACAAGGAGCTGCCGGTGTTCCCCGCGGACGCCAAGGGCGTGGCCACCCGCGAGTCGAGCGGCAAGGTGCTCAGCGCGCTGGCGAAGAACTACCCGTGGCTGGTGGGCGGCTCGGCGGACCTCAACCCGTCCACGAAGACGTACCTGTCCTTCTCGGGCGCGATGAAGCCGGGGGACCTCTCGGGGCGCAACATCCACTTCGGTGTGCGCGAGCACGCCATGGGCTCCATCATCAACGGCCTGGCGCTGAGCAAGGTGCGCCCCTACAGCGCCACCTTCCTCATCTTCAGCGAGTACGAGCGGCCCCCCATCCGCCTGTCGGCCATCATGGAGCTGCCGAGCATCCACATCTTCACCCATGACTCCATCGGCCTGGGCGAGGACGGCCCGACGCACCAGCCGGTGGAGCAGCTCCCCAGCCTGCGCGCGATTCCGGGGCTCATCGTGCTGCGCCCCGCGGACGCCAACGAGGTGACGGAGGCGTGGCGGGTGATTGCCCCGCTGAAGCACCAGCCGGTGGTGCTGGTGCTCACGCGGCAGGCGGTGCCCACGCTGGACCGGACGAAGTACGCGCCGGCCTCGGGGCTGGCCAAGGGCGCCTACGTGCTGTCGGACAGCAAGGGCACGCCGGACGTCATCCTCATTGGCACGGGCAGCGAGGTGCAGTTGTGCCTCCAGGCGCAG
Source organism: Archangium gephyra (assembly GCF_049060025.1). GTDB lineage: Bacteria > Myxococcota > Myxococcia > Myxococcales > Myxococcaceae > Archangium > Archangium gephyra_A. The sequence continues at coordinate 7,217,696 of NZ_JBMEQQ010000002.1, read as the reverse complement.
GAGCAGCTCGAGGCCCAGGGCGTGAAGGCGCGCGTGGTGAGCATGCCCTCGTGGGAGCTGTTCGAGCAGCAGGATGAGGCGTACCGCGAGCAGGTGCTGCCCTCGAGCGTGAGGGCGCGCGTGGCGGTGGAGAAGGCCGCGGCGTTCGGCTGGGAGCGCTTCGTGGGGCTGCGCGGCGCGATCGTGGGCATGCGCAGCTTCGGCGCCTCGGCTCCGCTCAAGGCCCTGCAGCAGAAGTTCGGCTTCACCGTGGACAACGTGGTGAAGGTGGCCCGCGAGGTCATCGAGCGGGCGAAGCAGTAGTCACCGTGTAGCGCCCCCTCTCCCGCAGGGAGAGGGGGACGGGTGTTGGCTACCGCCTCGAGCGCCGCGTCTCCCACTCGGAGCGCAACAGGCCCCACACCTGCTGGTCCTTGCGCTGGCCGTCGATGAGGTAGTGCTCGCGCATCACGCCCTCCAGCGTGAAGCCGAGCTTCCTCGCCAGTCCCTGGGATGGGAGGTTGTCCGCCGCGGTGGTGAGCCACACCCGGTGCAGGAATGGCCACTCGAAGAGCCGCTCCAGTGCCATCGCCACCGCCCGCGTGCCGAGGCCCCGGCCGTGGTACGCGCTGGAGAGCATGTAGCCAATCTCGATGCGCCCCTGGAACCGCGACAGCTCCCTCGCGGCCACCGTGCCGATGATGTGCCCGTCCAGCTCCACCATCCACCGGAAGCTCGTGGCCTTCGGGTCCGACAGGTCGCTGGTCGCCTCTTGAATCCGCTCGAGCAGCGACTCGCGCGAGGAAGGCTCCAGCGGCATGAGCCTGCGGGACACGGGCTCCTCGCGCATGGCCATCCAGAGGTCCACGTGCTCGGGCAGGGCGGGAACCAGACGGAGGTCCGGAGTCGTCATGGCGGCTACTGTAGCGCCTGCTCTCCAGGCCACCGTGTCACACGGACGTCCCACGCAGACCCAAGCGCGTAACCCCTTGGGAAAAGGCCTTCTCTTTTCTCGGGGACTCGCTCCCGCCCAGCGGCCTGCCGGGCAAGCCCCCGCTGCACGAACCGGGAGCGCGCCTCAGTTTCCCGACCGCAAACGAAACACCCAACGGAGGGGAGACACACATGAAGACGAAGCTTCTGCTGGCAGGACTCGTGGCGGGTGCGGTGGCGTTCGGGACCGGGTGCAAGACGGACAAGGGCACCACGAATACGAGCACGGACCAGACGAACACCATGTCGACGGATGCCGGCACGGGCGGCGCGGGCGTCGACACCATGGACCGCGGCCGCGAGGAGGTGGATCCGCTGCCCCAGGAGGGCACGCGCGAGATGGAGCCCGGCGTGCACGATGACATCCCCGCCGAGCCCGGCACGGGCGGCACGGGCTTCGAGCCCGAGCCCATGGACCCGACGAACGACACCCTCGGCGGCGAGACGGGCGACGAGCCGCTCAACCCGGGCGCGCCGGCCAATCAGCCCATTCCGAATGAGGACATGAACGACACCGAGCGCAGCACCGACCCGATGAAGTGACAGCCCGGCCACACCCGGAAATGAAACGGCCCACGGGCGCGAGGCTCGTGGGCCGTTTCGTCCGTCACGGATTCGGAGAGCGGCTCAAGGCACCGCGGGCGCGGCCTGCACGGCGGGCGCGGCCTCGGCGGGCACCGGCTGCGCGGCCTGGGCCGCCTCCTGCTCCGCGGCCCGGCGCTTCTCGACCTCGGCCTTCAGGTGCTTCAGGCCCTGCTGGAAGTTGTTGCCGAGCATGGTGTTGATCATCCCGACGAAGTAGCCGCCCATGATGGGAGGCAGCGTCCCGCTGTCCACCCAGGTCACCTTCGTCCCGCCGCCCTCCTGCGTCCACGTGAGCGAGCCGTGCGCGTTGACCGCCTCGCGCGTCTCGATCATCTCGTCGATCCACACGCCCGCGGCCACATCACTCTTCGTGATGGTCATCTTCCCGAGCCCCATCTTCGGGCCCTCCCATGCCCACCACGCCCCCACGCCCGAGGCGGGACCGCCGTACTCGTTCTTCACCTCGGGGTCCATGTCCTTGGTCCACGCGGCCCACGACTGCCAGGCCTTGAGGTCATCCACCAGCGGGTGGATGTGCTCGGGCGAGGCGTTGATGACGATCGACCGCTCCACCTTCCACTGCCTGGGCAGGAACAGTCCGACCACCGTCAACACCACCACGAGCCCCACGAATCCAAGGCCCAGACGCTTCAGCGCGCGCTTCATGTACTCCCCTTGTCACCGGGTGACGGCTTCCGGCGCGGCACCATACACCGGAGCCTGCTGGCGCCAGATGTCACGCGCCTCGTCCACGCTCACGGCGCGGAACCGCACGGTGGCCCCCGGTCTGCGAGCGGCCAGGCGTCCCCAGTCGGCGCGGATGACCACGGCGAGCACCGGGTAGCCGCCCGTGGTGGGATGGTCCGGCCCGAGCACGATGACCTCGCCGGACCCGGGCACCTGGAGGGCCCCCCGCACCATCGGCCCCGAGAGCCCCGAGCCCTCATCCGCCTGGGGCAGTCCCGGCCCGCGCAGCCGCATGCCCACGCGATCGCTCGTCGGCGACACCGTGAAGGCGCTCTCCAGCAACACCTCCACCGCGTCCCCGCCGAAGCGCCCCAGGTCCGGCCCGAGCACCACCCGCACCTCGGCCTCCAGCGGCAACACCCCACCGGGCTCCTCGCGCGGGCCTCCTCCGGCCCCGAGCGGCAGCACATCCCCGCGCTTCAACACCCGGCCGTCGATACCGCCCAACCGGGCCACCGGCAGCGTCCCCCGCCCGCCGAGCACTTCGGGCAGGCCGAGCCCCCCCTCCACGGCGGCGTAGCGCACCACGCCCGCCTCGGGCGCCGGGACGGAGAACGGGCCACCGGCCTCCACCCGGAAGGCCCGGCCGTCCACCGACACCCACGCGCCGCGCCCGTGCAGCCGCAGCTCCAGCCGGCCGTAACACTCCAGCGCCGCCGCGCTCCACCCGTTGCCCACCGAGCGGTTGGCCGCGGCCAGCCACTCGGGCACCAGCGCGCCTCCGGGCGGCACTCCCTGGTGCATGAAACCCGCGCGGCCACCGTCCTGCACCATCGCCGGTCCACCGGCCTCGAGCACCTCCAGCCACGCGTCCATTCAGTCCACCCGCTCGAAACGCACCCGGTCCCCCAGGCGCAGCAGCGCACCGGAGCCGGGCTGGAAGGCGGTGAAATCCACGGCGGTGCCGAGCAGGTTCCACCCGCCCGGCGAGGCGAACGGGTAGATGCCGGTGCGGCGCCCGGCGAGCCCCACCGAGAGCGCCGGCACACGGGGCCTCGGCGTGGCCAGCCGGGGCGCGGCGATGCGCCCATCCACCTCGCCCAGGTAGGCGAAGCCGGGGAGGAAACCGATGCTGCGCACCGTGTACTCGCGCGAGGCGTGCAGCAGCGCCACGTCATCCACCGACAGCCCCACGCGCTCGGCCACGGCCTCGAGGTCCGGCCCGTCGTAGCGCACGTGCACGGTGATGAGCGGCGGCTCCTCCAGCGGCGCGGCGGTCACGGCCAGCCGCCCCAGCACGCGCCGGGGATCCTCCGGAGGCGCCGCCGGGTCGAAGTACACGCTGGCGTACTCCTCGCACATCACCACGTCCACCACGCCGGGCTCGGCCTTCAGGGACTCCAGCATCCGGCGCCGCTCCAACCGCGCGGGCAGGACGAGCCGCAGCGCGCCCTCCCCCATGGGCTCGGAGCGCAGGGACAGCACCTCCAACACGGCGCGCACCTCGCGGGCCATGTCCACCGCGCCCGGAGAGTCCCCGTGCACGCACAGCGTGTCCACCGTGCCTCCGAGCGCCAGCCGCAGCGCGTTCTCCCGGGCCACCGCGGGGTCGCTCAGCACGGCGCCCGGCTGCCCGCGAGGAATGAGGGACCCATCCGGCAGGGTGCCGCGGTCCGCGAAGCCCTCGCGCGCATAGGAAAACCCCACGGCCCGGGCGGCCTCGCGCAGCGCGCCGGAGCCCGGTCCGAAAAAGGTGATGCCGGGGCCGAGCGCCTCGAGGACGCCCTCCACGACGGCGCGGGCGAGCGCGGGGTCCCGGTTGGCGGCGTGGTACAGCGCGCCATGGGGCTTGGCGTAGCGCACGGGCACGCCCACCTCGGAGGCGAGCACCATCAACCGGGAGCACTGGGCGGCCACCTGGGCGCGGAGCACCTCCGGGGCCACCTGCAACTCCTGGCGGCCGAAGTGGGCGCGGTCCTCATAGGAGGGGTGGGCTCCGGCGCGGGTGCCATGACGGGCACAGGCCGCGAGGGCCCGGCGCATGGACTGCTCGTCGCCCGCGTGCCCGCCGCAGGCGATGTTGGCCACCTGGGCGGACGCATACAGCCGCTCGTCCTCCTCGGGCAGCTCGCCCAGGTCGATGTTGAGGAGACACTCCGCCATTCGCGCCGCCCCCACTCGTTGAAACACCAGACGCCGCTGTCCTGGAATGTGGCGCACGGTAGACCTGGACGCCCTCGCGGTCCACAGCCACGCGGCAGGGCCTGGGACTACCTCACTCGCTGCTCCAACCACTTCACCAGGGCCGCGGCCTTGTTCTCATCGGTCCACTCCACGAGGGCCTCGTTCCGGAGCTCCCCCTCGGGGCCGGTGAGCACGACGGTGGGGCACCGGAGCGACATGGAGTCCCCGTCGCTGTCCTTCTTCTGGCGCTCCTCGACGATGACGGACTTCACCCGGCCCCACGGCACGTCGAGCCGCTCCTCCCGGACGGGTTCATGAACAGCAGCATGAAGAGCTCATGGCCCCGAACCCCCGTGAGAACGTGGGGGTAGAACGCCGCGCGGGACTGGCGCGCGATGCCCTGGAAGATCATCCCATCGAACCCCAGCGCCCGAGGGGGGGATGCCAGCACCCCGGGCACGGGGGCACCTCACCCGGAGTCCCTGCATCGGGGTGGCACGAGGGGTTCGAATAAAATCCGGGGGGCCCCGTCTGACCAGGTGTTGACGGAAACGCCCCAACCCAAAGGATGAACACCATGAAGCTCCTCTCTTCCGCCCTTGTCGCCTCGCTCCTTCTGACCGGCAGTGCCCAGGCCCAGCAGTGGGGCAACAACCGGGGCGAGCGTGCGCAGGACCGCCAGGAGATCCGCACGGACCGGCGCGAGCTGCGGGACGACCGGCGCGATGTGGCCGAGCTGGAGCAAGTGCTGGCGCGCTTTGACCGGGCGTGGTCGCGGCAGGACGATCGCGAGATGACGGCGGTGGAGTCGAGGCTGCGCGAGCTGCTGCGCCAGGAGCTGAACGAGAGCCGCATCGAGCTGGAGAAGGACAAGCGGGAGGTGCGCCGGAGCACCCGGGAGGTGCGCCGGGACTCGCGCTGGGGCCGTGGGGATGACCGGCGCGACCGCCGGGACGACATCAAGGACACGCGCGTCGAGGCGGCCACGCTGCAGTCGCGGATGGCGATCGCCCGGGAGCTCAACTGGGTGATGGGCAACCGGAACTACGCGGACCTGCAGCGGGAGCGCAACCTCATCGTGCAGCTCATCCAGATTGCCCGTCACGAAGTGCAGCAGACGAAGCAGGAGCTGCGCGAGGACCGGCAGGAGCGTCGCGAGGACCGCCGCGAGTCGCGTCAGCGCTGGTAGTCCGCACCACTCCCTCTCCCCTCGGGAGAGGGTCGGGGTGAGGGTATCTCGGGCCCCGGGTTGAACCCAGGAGCCCCCACCCCGGACCGCCCCGCCACTAGATGGGGGGCAGGGACTTACGGACGCTCTCGCGAGCCTCCATGCGAGCGACCCAGGCCTTCACGTGGGGGAAGGCCTCGAGGTCCACGCCCATGGGGGTGCGCAGGACCAGGGCGGAGACGACGGAGAAGTCGGCGAGGGTGAGCTTGCCGCAGAGGAACTCCTTGCCGGCGAGCGTCTTCTCCAGCACGGCCAGGTCCCGGCGGACCTTCTCCATGCCAGCGGCGTACTTCGCCTCGTCCTTGGCCTTGCCGAAGAACTTCGCGTAGAGGGTCTCCATCATCACCTCGCCGGTGGAAGCGGCGAAGGTGCTGGCCTGCCACTGGAGCCACTGCTGCACCTGGGCCATGCCGCGCGCGTCGGTGGGCAGCAGCCCGCTCTCGGGCTTCTTGGCGGCCAGGTAACACATGATGGCGTTGGACTCCCAGACACAGAAGCCGTCGTCCTCGACGAGCGTGGGCACCTTGCCGTTGGGGTTCCTGGCGAGGAACTCGGGCGCCTTGTGCTCGCCCTTCGCCATGTCGACGGTGACGAGGGTGACGGGCAGGCCGAGCTCGTGGATGACGGCGCGGACCTTCAGAGCGGCGCTGGAGAACGGGTTCTCGTAGAGTTTCATGGTGCTTCTCCGGGGGATGCGGGTGCCGCCCCTATACGCCAGCTTCACCCCTGAGTGCGAGCCATGAGCGAGGCCCTCGTGCTACCGGCTCCCGGGGGAGCGGGCGGGGGGGCCGGACGCCCGGCGGACGACAGGGGCGGGCTTGGAGAGCAGCCGGGCGGACATTGCATCGCCCGCGCCCTCGACACAAAGGATGGATTCCTCCCGGGGGCCGGTATTCTGTGCCCCTGCCCATGTCCAAGCCCTCCATCTTCCAGGTCCTTCGCAGCCCGCGTGCCTGGCTCCTCGTGGCGCTCGGCTTCGCCTCCGGTCTGCCCCTCCTCCTCGTGGGTGGCACCCTCTCGGCCTGGATGACGAACGAGGGCGTCAATCTCAAGACGATCGGCATCTTCACCCTCGTCTCCTCGCCCTACACCTTCAAGTTCATCTGGGCGCCCGTCATGGACCGCTTCGCCCTGCCCTTCCTGGGCCGGCGCCGCGGATGGATGCTGCTCACGCAGCTCGGACTCATGGGCGCCATCGCCGCCATGGGCTTCGTCAACCCCAAGGACCAGCCCTTCACCATGGCGAGTCTCGCCCTGCTGGTGGCCTTCCTCTCCTCCAGTCAGGACGTCGTCTCCGACGCGTGGCGCACCGACACCCTCTCCGAGGCCGAGCGCGGCTTCGGCGTCGCCACCTTCGTCATGGGCTACCGCTTCGGCATGATTGCCTCGGGTGCCGTGGCCCTCAGCCTCTCGCAGTTCATCGGCTGGTCTCAGACGTATTGGATCATGGCCTCGCTGATGCTGGTGGGCGTGCTGGCCACGCTGGTGGCCCGCGAGCCCCAGGGCCAGCGCCCGCCGCGCACCCTCACCGAGGCCGCCGTCGTCCCCTTCCTCGACTACTTCCGCCGCAACGGCGCCGTGCTCGCCCTGCTCTTCCTGCTCCTCTACAAGCTGGGGGATGCCGTGGCGGGCGGCATGACCACGCCGTTCTTCCTCAAGCTGGGCTTCACCAACCTGGAGGTGGGCACCATCAGCAAGGGCGTGGGCATGGGCGCCACCATCGTGGGCGCGCTCTTCGGGGGCGCGCTGCTCGCGAAGCTGGGCATGCGCCGCAGCCTGTTCATCTTCGGCGCGCTCCAGGCCCTCACCAACCTGACCTTCCTGGCGCTCGCGCTGGTGGGCAAGAACCACCTGGTGCTGGCGCTCGCCATCTGCACGGACAACGTGTGCGGCGGCATGGCCACCACGGCCTTTGGCGCCTTCACCATGTCGCTGTGCAACAAGCGCTTCAGCGCCACCCAGTTCGCGCTGCTGTCCGCGCTGGCCAACTTCGGCGGCCGCATGCTCACCGCCTCCTCCGGCTTCCTCGCCGAGGCCATGGGCTGGGCCGGCTTCTTCGGCCTCACCGTGGTGCTCGCCCTGCCCGCGCTCGTGCTCCTCAAGTTCCTCCCCGAGGGCATCGCCGCCCCCGTCGAGGAGCCGGAGCCCGCGCCCGCCGAGTTAGCCGCCTCGCCCGCCCCCGCCGTGGCGCGCTGAGCCCCGGGGGCGCCCCCGCTCCGCTCTCCCGCCTGCCCTCCTGCCTGACCCCGTGGCTTCCTTGCCGCCGGGCGGGCACGTCATGACCGTTGATGATTGGAGGTATCGCATCATGGCGAACCAGGACAGACGGCCCCCCCCGCAGCCCGCCGAGGACATGTTCGGACGCCCCACGGACGTGCGGAACGACCAAAAAGAACAAGAACCCACCCGCGAGCAGCAGAGCGCCCACCAGAGCCCGCGGTACGAGTCCCCGGACTCGGACGACTTCCGCAAGCGCTGCGCCCAGGAGGCCGAGGAGGAGGTGGCCTGCGGTGGCGTCGGTGAGATTCCGGACGGCGACGGCGTGCGCAGTGACCATGGGACCAATCCGCTTCCCGAGAGCTACTGGTCCGCCTACCCTGGCAAGAAGCCAGACGGGTACTGAGCGGCGGCACGGCCCACGCACTGTTCTGGCAGGAGAACAATCGTGGGCGCCTCACTCGACGACCTGGTGGCCATGACGGTGTTCGCCCGCGTCGTGGAGGCCCACTCCTTCTCGGGTGCCGCGGCGCGGCTGGGCCTCTCCAAGTCGGCGGTGAGCACCCGCGTGGCCGCGCTCGAGCGACGGCTCGGGGTGAGGCTCCTGCAACGCACCACACGCCGCCTGTCCGTCACCCCCGAGGGTGCCCGGCTCTACGCGCAGTGCGCGCACCTGCTCTCCGTGGCGGACGAGGCGTCGGACCTGCTCGGCAACGTGGGCACCATCCCCGAGGGCCTCGTGCGGGTCTCCGCCCCCGTGGGCATCGCCCTGCACCCGCTGCCCTCCCTGCTGGAGAAGTTCGCCGAGCGCTACCCCCGCATCCAGGTGGAGCTGTCCGTGTCGGACCGACGGGTGGACCCCGTCACCGAGAGCTTCGACGTAGCGGTGCGGCTCTTCCAATATCCCCACGAGCGCTCCCTCATCGAGCGGCGGCTCGGCACCGAGAAGCGGCTCATCTGCGGCGCGCCCGCCTACTTCGCCCGGCGCCCCCCGCCCGCCACGCCCCACGACCTGGCCTCGCACAACTGCCTGCGCATGCGGGACAGACAGTGGAACTTCCGGCTGGAGGGCGGCTCCACCGTCGTCCCCGTCTCGGGCACGCTCGTGGTGGATGACATCGCCGTGCTGCGCGAGGCGGCGCTCGAGGGCCTCGGGCTGGCCCGGCTGCCGGGCTCGCTCGTGGACGCGGACCTGCGGGAGGGACGGCTGGTGTCGGTGCTCGACACGTACGCGGCGGACCCGCTCGTCATCTCCCTCGTCTACCCGCAGCGCAAGCACCTGCCGCAGCGGGTGCGCGTGTTCATCGACTTCATGACCGAGCACTTCCGCAAGGTGTTCCGCGGGGAGTAGAGGGCCTCGGAGCCGGGCCTCAGGCCGCCGAGGCGGTGGCGGGGGCGTCCTGGGCCTCGTCCTGCTTCCTCGCGGGCATGCCCAGGGCCGTCACGCAGCAGGCCCCGGCGCAAATGGCCATCACGGCCGCCATGGGCAGCATGCTCCCATCGTTGAGGAGCCCCACGCACGCCGAGGCCGCGGCGGACACGGCGAACTGCAGGGAGCCGAGGACGGCGGAGGCCACCCCGGCCCGGGCGCCATGATCCTCCAGGGCCAGCGCGGCCGCGTTGGGCGTCACGAAGCCGATGCTGGAGATGAACAGGAACAAGGCGGGGGCGAGCGTATAGACGCGTCCGAGTCCGCTCACGGCCAGCACCAGGAGGGTGGCGCCCATGAGGACCATGAAGAGCGACGCCCAGACGGTGATGCGCTCGGGCGAGCGGCGCGCGAGGAGCCGCCGGTTGAGCTGGCTGGCGCCGATGAGGCCAAAGGCGTTCGCGGCGAAGAGCCAGGCGAAACGCTCGGGCGAGACATGGAGGACGTCCATGAACACGAAGGGCGAGCCGGAGATGTAGGCGAACATGCCGGACTGCGCGAAGCCGCCGGCGAACGTGGCGGTGAGGAAACGCCGGTCGGAGAAGAGGACGCGGAGGTTCGTCCCGAGCGAGCTGGCGCCGGGCCTCCGGGTGTGGGGCGACACGCCGGGAATGGCCACCAGCGTGAGCACCAGGGCCACGAGGCCCAGCACGGCGAGCACCCCGAAGATGGCCCGCCAGCCCGCGACCTGGAGCACCTGGCCGCCCAGGAGCGGGGCGAGGATGGGGGCGGCGCCCATGATGAGCATGAGCAGGGAGAGCACGCGGGCGATCTCCCGGCCGCTGTAGAGGTCGCGAACGATGGCGCGGGCGATGACGGCTCCGGCGGCGCCACCGAGCGCCTGGAGGAAGCGCAGCGCGATGAGCCAGTGGGCGCTCGGAGCGAACACACAGGCGGCGGACGCGAGGATGTAGAGCACGATGCCCGCGATGAGCGGCCTCCGGCGGCCGAACCGGTCCGAGAGGGGGCCATACATGAACTGGCCCATGCCCAGGCCCGCCATGAACGCCGCGAGGGTGAGCTGGACCAGGGAAGCGGACGTCCCCAAGTCCTCCTGGATGGAGGGCAGGCTCGGCAGGTACATGTCGATGGACAGCGGGCCGAACGCCGTCAGCGTGCCGAGCACGAACAGCAACAGGGCACGCCGTTGGGTCGAGGAAGGGGAGCTCATCGTGCCTCTCTAACCGCCGGCACGGGATGACCCAAGGCTCGCCGGACGGACACAGTGTTCCGCCAGGAGAACAATGGACCCAGCGGCGAGGCGCCCTACGCGGGAGGCTTCGCCGTCCCGGGCAGGCGCACGCGGAAGGTCGTCCCCTGCTCCGGGGTGCTCTCCACGTGGACGCTTCCCCCATGCGCCTCGGCCACGCCCTTCACCAGCGTCAGCCCGATGCCCCAGCCCTTCTTTCCACTGGCCTCCGCGCTCTTCGTCCGGGCGAAGTACTGGAAGAGCTGCTGCTGCTCTCCGGAGGGGATGGGATTGCCCCAGTTGTGGACGGCGAGCTTCCGTCTGCTCGCCTTCCCGCGTCAGGCTCACGGTCACCGGCCGCGTCCCATCTCCGTACTTGATGGCATTGCCACACAGGTTCTCGACGAGCCTGCGCAGGGCCCGCGCATCCCAGGTGCCTTCCACCCGCTCCTCGCCCCGGAAGAGGAAGCGCTCTCCATGGACGCTCGAGAGCTCCTCCAGCGTGTCGGCCACCACCTGCCGGAGCTCGCAGGGAGCCACCTCGATGGGCAGCCCCTGGCCCGCGCGGATGCGGTTGGTGTCCAGCAGGTCGGTGATCATCTGGTCCGCGCGGTCGATGTTCTGCCGCACCCGGGCGGCGAGCGCGTAGACCTTGTCGGGCAGATTCGGCTGGCGGGGAATGAGCTGGGCGCTCATCTTCGCCGCGGTCAGCGGCGTGCGGAGATCATGACTGAGGGAGGAGACGAACTGCTCCCGCAGCTCGCGCTCGAGCCGGAGCTGCGACAGGGTGGTCTCCGCGTCTTCCCGGGCCAGTTGCTCACTGTTGAGGAACCTCGCGAGCAGCTCCTCGGCCTCCTTGCCCTGGCTGATGTCGAGCACGAACGCGACGTTCTTGAAGCGCTCCTCATCGATGAAGGCACACCCCAGGAGGACCCAGACGACGCGGCCGTCCGGGAGGACGTACTTCTTCTCGTAGGGCGTGCAGACCCCCTCGGGGGACTCGAGCATCTCCTTCGCCGCGGCCCTGTCCTTCTCCAGCTCCTCCGGCGGAGTGAGGACATCCCAGCGAACCTTGCCCGCGAGCACGTCCTCCCGGGAGAGACCGAGGAGCCGGGCGTAGTAGCCGTTCACGTCGTAGAGGCCGCCCTCGATGTCGCCGAAGACGATGCCGATCAGGTTGGACTCGAAGAGCCGGCGGAACCTGCTCTCACTCGCCGCGAGGCTCCTGCGCTCGGCCTGGACGGTGTCCTGGAGCCGCACGTTCTCCAGCGCCATCCCGGCCAGGGCCCGGAGCGACTCCAGGAGCCGCAGGTCCTCCTGCGTGAAGGGCGCGCGGTCCTTCTTGTCGTGGAGCTCGAAGCACCCCACCAGCGCTCCGGAGCGGTCGAAGATGGGCAGGTCGATCAGGTTGTAGAACCCCCGGGTCTTCAGGAGCCATGGCAGGACATGCGCATCATGGGCCGCGTCGTTCGAGATGTACGGCTGCCCGGTGAGCATCACGTGGCCGGGGACCCCCACGCCCGGCTCGAAGACGACATGGCGGGGTTCGATGGGCCGCCCGTCCCGCCACAGGGACTCCATGATGACCATGCGGCCATCGACCACCCGTCCCCAGACGCCTTCGGCCGCGTCCACCAGCTCCATCGCCGTCCAGACGAGCCGCCGGATGACGTCCAGGTCATGAAGGCTCGAGTTGAGATCCTTCGCGGCGAGTGTGAGCAGCTCCAACTGCCGGTCACGGCGCTCGAGCTGCTCCCGGGCCTGCCGGAGCTCCGCTTCCAACCACCAGTCGCGCGGCTCGTGGCCCTGCTCCCGTTGGGAAGCCTCCTGAGACGTCCCGCGCGAGCTCTCCTGGGTGTTCATTCCCAGTGGATAAGCCTCCTCCCGGGCCAGCACCAGCCGGAGGAGGGGACCCGGAGCAGGGAAACCGGGCATCCGGGCGATGGATTGGTCACCTGCAAGACGAATCCAACAGCTCCGGCCGGTACTCGAAGTGCATCGTGTCGTAGTGGTACCAGCGCCCACCCCAGATGAAGCCCTCGGCCTCGAAGGCGTCCACGAGGGCCTGGGGAATCTGGTTGGCCCAGCGCACCGGCGCCTTCGGCTTCGCCCACTCCCAGTAGTGCGAGCGCTTCACGTTCACGTCGATGGACACCCCGTAGGAGTGCGCGCTCTGGCGGCGCGTGTTGGCGATCTTCCGCCACACGAAGGTGCCGCCCAGGTTCTTCAGGTACGGCCGCAGCGACGGCTCCTTCTTCACCTCCGCGTCCAGCCGCTTCGCCACGCGCTCGAAGGCCGGTGCCGCCTTGCGGTTCACCTTCAGCGTCTGCCCGAGGAAGCCGATGTCCACCACGTCCACCTGGGCCTCGGTGGCGCCGTAGGCCGCGTGGAAGAGCGGCTCAAAGCGGATGCGCCCCGGGTCCTCGTTCTCGCGCGTCACCGGCTGGATGGGCCCGGGGGTGTACGGAAGGGAGAACGTGTCCTCCAGGTCCGGGGACTCCAGCTTCTCCGCGAAGGACTTCGTCTTCCCGTCGTCCCAGGGGTGCAGGGTCCCCGCCAGCTTGACGTGCCACGCGCCGTCCACCTGCACCGGCTCCACCGGGTACCACTTCGCCAGGCAGGCCAGGGCACGCGGGGGGGCTTCCCCGGCCCCGGCGCGGCCCGCGAGCACGAGCGTGAGCACGAGGGGCAGGGGGCTGTTCGCGCGGAGTCTCATTCGCACTGGAGGCTCCGGTCAGCGGATGAGGACGCGTCCGCCCTCGATGCGCGCCTGGCTGCCCAGGTCCTCGGAGAGGCTGTGGATGAGCTGGGCCACGCCCGGGTCCTCGGCGCGCCGGGGAGGCTCGTACAGCCCGGCCTGGAGCGGCACGGCCTCCACGTCCACCGCGGCCCCCTCGTCATCGATGCGGAAGCGCAGCACGTAGGCGTCGCGCTCGTCCGTGCAGCCACAGACGAAGGCCAGGTTGCCCAGCGAGTACGCGATGACGCCGCGCCCGTGGCGCTGGATGCCCTGCGGGGTGTGCGGGCCATGCCCCAGCACCGCCGTGGCCCCCGCGTCGATGAGCTTCTCCGCCAGCCGGCGTTGCTCCTCCGTGGGCAGCAGCGCCCCCGTGCGCCCCCAGTGCAGCGACACCAGCACCGGCCCGCCCTCGCGCGCCTCGCGCACCCGGGACGCCAGCGTGGACTCGTCCTCGGGGGACCAGGACTCGGGCAGATCGCGCGCGAGCAGCCGGATGCGCCGCCCCCGCACCTTCAGCTCCGCGTCCATGGTGGGCGTGGCCACCTGGATGCCCTGCTCGCGCAGCAGGGCGGACGTCTCGGTGCGCCCCAGCTCGCCCTGGTCCAGCGCGTGGTTGTTGGCCAGCGAGACGGCGTTCACCCGGCCCTTGAGCCACTTCACCACCGCCGGGGACGCGTTGAAGCGCAGCGGGCCCGTGGGCATGCCACCCGGGGCCATCCCGGACTCGCTGCCGTACCTCGTGATGGGCGTCTCGAGGTTCACGAAACGCACGTCGCCCTGGAGCAGCTTGGACAGGGGCGCCACGTGGGCCTCGGTGGAGGCGGAGCCCAGGTGCAGGTCTCCCGCGGCAGAGACCGTCACGGGTGCGGCGCCCAGACACAGCAGGAGCAGGCCGAGCATCGGGCTATTTCTTCTTGGCGGGAGTGCCGAACCGCTCGAGGGCCTCGGCGAAGCTCTTGCGCCCGGGGTTGAGCGGCGCGTTCATCTGGCGCTGCTCGCGCACGGAGGGGATGGGGGACTCCGCGGGGCCCTCCTGGGCCTCCCGGTCGATGCTGTCCTGGCCGCCGCCCACGCGGCGAAGGGGCTGAGTTCCGTAGACGCGGCGATTGGGGTCTCTGCCAGCCATGGCGCTCCTCCGGGGGGGTCGGTGGTGCCCCAAGCATAGGCCGGAGCGGGCCGGACTTGCACGGGGGGCTCGCCGGAGCCGGAAGCCCGGGTGAGCCGAGCGTGCCGTGAAAGCCCGTCCCCAGGGCAGGCAGGCGCCTACTTGCGCTCGGGGCATTTACGGGCGATCACCCCGCCCTCGCGGTACCCTCCGTCCCCCGCGCCATGTCCTCCTCGTCGACAGCACCGCTCGCTCCCGAGTCGGCCCTGCTCCGCGTCGCGCCTCCCCCCGAGGAGTCGCCCCTGCGCCGCGCCGAGCTGCGCCTCCAGGAGCTCCTCGCCGAGATCGACTCGCTCGACACCGAGCTCGATTCGCTCGGCCTGGAGCTGCAGCGATTCTCCCGCGCCTACGAGGACTCCCTCGCCGCCTCCTTCGAGGAGGTGAGCCGCTCCGAGCGCCTCCTGCGCCGGCTCCGCAACCTCCAGGACGCCGCCTCCGCCCTCACCCGCCTCCTCGAGCAGCCCGCCCTTCCTCCGGCTGATCCAAAAAAGCCCCCCGAGCGCGCCGCTCCGCCCCAGACCTCCGCGCGCCAGTCCTCCAATACCGGCCCCGAGCGCGGCTCCTTCGACGACGAGGACGAGGACACCGTCGAGGACGAGGAGGCGCCCGAGGACGACACGCCCTCCGAGGAAGAGCTCCAGGCCGAACGCGAGGACGAGGCCGTGGCCCTCAAGCGGCTCCACCGCCGTCTGGCCCGGCTGCTCCACCCGGACCTCGCCCAGTCGGACGAGGAGCGCACGCGGCTCGACGCCCTCATGGCCCGTGTCAACGTGGCCTACGAGGCCGGAGACCGCACCACGCTGGAGCTCATCGCCGCCAAGGTGGGCGCGGGCGACACCGCACCCGGCAACCTCACCGACGACGAGCGCCTGGCCCACCTCGAGCGCCGCATCCGCATCCTCTCCACCGCCGTCCACTCCCTGCGCCAGCAGCGCGAGAGCCTGCGCTCCACCGCCACCGCCCGCCTCCACGAGGAAGCGAAGCGCCGCGAGGCCGAGGGCCGTGACTACCTCGCCGAGACGCGCGCGGAGATGGACGAGGAGCTGCAGGGGCTCGCCCAGGATGCCCGCGCCCGCATGCGCCAGCTCGAGCGCGCCGCGCGCACACTGACTTCCCTGAGGAACAAGCGCATGTCCACGCTCGCCGAGAACGTGAAGGGGCGGAAGCTCCGCGTCTTCGATCCCGTGCAGGAGAGCCCCCTGGTGCGCCAGGGCGTGCTCCGCCTCGAGCGCCAGCGTGCCACTCCCGCCGCACGCGAGCTCGCCCGCCGCCTCGAGGACGCCGTCACCCAGGAGCCCTGGCAGGTCGCCCTCACCCTCATGGCCTTCTTCGCCGAGGCCGCGGGCCGTCCACCGCCGGGGCTCGACACCACCGAGGCCTGGGCCGAGCGCTACGAGCTGCTGCGCGAGCTCGACATGCCGGAGGCGCCCACCTACGACCAGGCCCTCACCCGGCTGCCGCGCCACCTGGAGCTCGGCATGCGGGTGATGAAGAAGGAGGTGCGCTTCGGCCTCCAACTGCGTGACGCCGAGCTGCTCGCCGCCGTGCCGCTGGCCCTCCAGCGCGCGGACGTGGCCGAGCGGGGCCGCTCCGTGCTCGCCGTCATCGGCCCCCAGGAGCAGTGCAAGCGCTGCGGCGAGGAGGTGCTCCTCCAGCACCTCTTGCGCACCCGCGGGCTCGACGAGCTCAACGGCATGCTCTGCCCGCTGTGCGCCCACGTGCAAAAGAGCTACTGGCTCTACAGCCGCTCCGAGGGCCAGGAGGCCCTGCTGCCCCATTCGCTGCGGCTCGGTACCATCGTCGAGCAGGGCCTGCGGCTGGCGGGCACCACCATCGGCTTCCAGCTCCTCCCCGAGGAGCGCGAGACCCTCACCACCGCCCAGCTCCTCCAGCGCTTCGTGGACCTGTACCTCCAGCCCTACGGCGTGGAGTTGGACCCCGCGCACCTGCGGCTCGTGCAGCGCGGCAAGGAGCTCGAGACCGAGGCCCCCGTCACCCGGGGCGCCATCAGCTTGAAGCTGGAGCCCGGGGCCGGTACCTCCGAGAAGGAAGTGCTGGAGCTGCTGCGCTCGCGCATCGAGCGGCGCTTCCGTCCCGACACCTCCCGGTGAAGCCCGGTTGAAGGCTTCGCGTCTGGCTTCAAACGAGCCCGGGTGAATACCCACCCGGTGGAACTCCCCGATTGCGCGGGGGCGCACGCATCCCGGAGCATGCGAGACCCTCTCACCCCGGGAGCTGTCCGCATGACCTGGAATCGCGTCACCTGGACCACGCTGCTCGTCTGCGCCGCCACGCTGCTCGGCTGCCCACCCTCACTCCCGGACTCGCCGGACGCCTCCACCCCCGATGCCGGCACCGGCTACGAGTGGGATGGCGGCTACGTCCCGCTCGAGGAGACGGGCAACACGTGGACGGATACGGGCCCCTTCTCACCCTGCACCGTCACCGCCGCACGGGGGGCGGACTGCACTGACTCCAGCTTCTTCAGCTTCTTCGATCTCTCGGCGTGTGACCGCGAGCCGCTCGCGAACGCGGGCACCGACGGCCTGTATCTGATGACCACCCGCTTCGACGACAGCCCCCCGTCCTTCCACGCCGTCACCCTCCGCCTCCGCGGTGACGGCGGCACCCAGTACTTCGAGGGCCGTCCCATCACCGGGCAGGCGAGCGACGGAAACACCCGCTTCTACTCCAGCAGCTTCACCACCTCGCGCGGCACCACGTGGACCACGATGCTCGCCACCTGCGAGGCGCCCCAGGCCCCCGGGTTCACCGGCTGCATGGCCGTCTGCAGCAACGGAAAGTACTCCTACTCGGAGACCTTCAAGACCCAGCGGATGAAGTGGCGCACTGGTGAGTCCGAGGCCTCCGGATTGGAGCTCGTCTCCGAGAACCCCGTGGACATCGGCTACCCGGTGGACGTCTACGTCACCAAGAGCCATGCCTACGTGGTGTCCATCATCCAGGACGAGAAGCAGGGCGGCCTCACCGTCTTCGACGTGAGCAACCCGTCCGCGCCCGTGAAGGTGAAGAGCCTCCAGCTCGAGAACGACGCCTATTGGAACGGCGTGTGGGCCAAGGGAGACGCGCTCTATGTGGCCAGCGCCGCCAGGGGCGTGCTCGTCTTCGACATCAGCGAGCCGGCCAATCCCAGGCTGGTGCGCACCCTGCCGGCCACCCACCTCAACATCCACACCGTCTTCGTCGAGGGCAACCGCCTCTACGCCGCGGCGCCCTCCAAGGGAGTCCTCCTCTTCGACGTCACCACGCCCACCGAGCCCGTCGAGCTCGGCCGCTACGCGTCGAACCCGCACGACGTGTTCGCCACGGGAGACCGGCTCTACATCAGCAATGGCCCCTACGGCTTCGTGGTGGCCGACGCGAGCAACCCCAGCGACATCCGCGAGCTCGGCAGCTTCAGCTACGAGCCGCAGTACGCCCACCACAACGCGGTGGGCACCTTCGGCGGCCGCACCATCGCCTTCGAGGGGGGCGAGGGCCCCGGCGAGCACCTGCGCGTGCTGGACATCACGGACCCGGCGAACATCGTGAAGATTGGCGAGTTCCAGCTCCGCCCCGAAATCTCCATCCACAACATGGTGCTGGTGGGCAAGAAGCTCTACATCGCGTGGTACCAGGAGGGCGTGCGCGTGCTGGACGTCTCCAACCCCACCCAGCCCACCCAGGTGGCGTACTACAACACCTGGCGCGAGACCGATGAGGATCCGGGCCACTACTTCTCTGGAGCCTTCGGCATCCGCGTCCCCGGCGACGGGTTCATCTACGCGGTGGACTCCTTGCGCGGGCTGCTCATCCTGCGCGAGCAGTGAGCCGACGAGGCCTCAGCGCGGGGCCACCGCCACCACCCGGGGAGGCGCCTTCGGGGCCGGTTGCGTCCGCACGCACGGGTGCACCGGGCCCTGAAGCGGCGCACGGGGGACGCGGTAGAGTCCGGGGCCATGCGACACCCGATGCGCCTCGGCCGTCTCCTCTCCCTCCTGCTGCTGGGCGGACCCGCTCTCTTCGGGTGCCTCAGCGAGCGTGAAAAGACCGTCCGGCGCCTGCTGGAGACGCGCGAGTGTGAGGGGTGCGATCTCACAGACGCCTCGTTGGAGGGGGCGGACCTCGAGGGGGCCCGCCTCAAGGGGGCGACGCTGTCGGGCGCGAAGCTGGCTCGCGCGCGCCTGCGCAACGCCGACCTCACTGGCGCCAGGCTATGGAGCGCGGATGCGCGGCAGGCGGACCTGCGCGGGGTGCGGCTCGATGATGCCGAGTTGCTGAGGGCGCAGTTCCAGGGCGCCAACCTGGAGGGGGTGGATCTGCGCACCGCCGACGATCTGGAGTCCGTCAACTTCGAGGGTGCCAACCTGCGCGGCATCAACCTGGAAGATGGCAGCCTGACCGGATGGGAAGGCCCCTATCGCCGCCCAAAGAAGGCGCATTTCTACCACGTTCCCACTGGAGGCGCGCTCCTCATGCGCGCGGATCTCTCGGGAGCGAGGCTCCGGTCCGCGATCCTGGCGAAGTGCAACTTCGAGGGAGCCCTCCTCCGGGGCGCCGACCTGCGCGACGCCAATCTGGAACTGGCCAACCTGGAGGGGGCGGACCTGACGGAGGCGCGGCTGTCGGGCGCCACCTGGATCGACTACAGCAATTGCAAAAAGGGCTCCGTGGGACGGTGCATTCCTACCCGCCCCCGTTGAGCAAAGCCCTCTCGGAGAGCAGAGGACCATCCGCCACCCGGTTGGAGGCATTGGGCCCGGAGCGACGCACGGGGGGACGGGGTAGACTCCGGGGCCATGCGACACCCGATGCGCTTCGCCCGGCTCTTCTCCCTCATCCTGCTGCTGAGCGCCCCCACCCTCTCCGGGTGCCTCAGTGAACGCGAGAAGATCGTCCGGCGGCTGCTGGAGACGCGCGAGTGCGAGGGGTGCGATCTCACGGACGCCTCGTTGGAGGGGGCGGACCTCGAAGGAGCCCGCCTCAAGGGTGCGACGCTGTCGGGCGCGAAGCTGGCGCGCGCGCGCCTCCGCAACGCTGACCTCACCGGCGCTGGTCTGGAGGCCGTGGATGCACGGCAGGCGGACCTGCGTGGGGCTCGGCTCGATGATGCCAGATTGATGAACGCGCAGTTCCAGGGAGCCAATCTGGAGGGGGTGGATCTGCGCAACACCAACACCCTGGAGTCCGTCAATTTCGAGGGTGCCAACCTGCGCGGAATCAACCTGGAGAGCGGCGCCATGAATGGCCCGATGGGGCCCTACCGCCAATCCAAGAAGACGAATTTCTATCACGTGCCCAGTGGAGGCGGGCTCCTCATGCGCGCGGACCTCTCGGGAGCGAAGCTCCGGTTCGCGACCCTGGCGAAGTGCAACTTCGAGGGGGCCATCTTCCGCGGCGCCGATCTGCGCGACGCCAATCTGGCACTGGCCAACCTGGAGGGAGCGGACCTGACGGAGGCGCAGCTGTCCGGCGCCAGATGGACCGACTCCAACGAGTGTGCAAAGGGCTCCGTGGGGCGGTGCATTCCCTCCCGTCCCCGTTGAGCGGCACGCGCCCTCTCAGCGCCCCGCACGCGGCAGGGTATCCAACTGGCCCTCCAGGGCCGTCCTCACCTTCGGGTACAGGTCCTGGCGGCTGGTGGAGTGCGCCGTCATCGCCAGGTAGGGGATGCTGCCCAGGGGAGGATGGCCCTCCGGCTGCTTGAACTTGGGGTCATCCACCTGCATCGGCCCGCAGTCGCGGTCCTTGAAGATGAGCGCGTAGCTCTCCAACATCTGTACGAAACGCAGCACCAGCTTGTCCTGATCGGTCTGGGTCCCCAGCTTCGACTTCACCCAGGCCTGGCTGCGCAACATGCCCTCGTACCAGTCCACCGCGGTCGCCCATTTGGACACCGCGGTCCTCAGCGGCTCCATCTGGGCGATGAGCGTGAAGAGCAGGTCCATCAGCGCGTGCTGGGAGGGGAACTGCGCATAACGGACCTCGATGGCCTCCAGCCGGGAGATGAACTTGTCGAAGGCGGCATCCTTCCCCCTGCCAAAGAGCAAGTCCTTGTCCGTGATGGGCAGGTCCACGATCCGGGCCGCGAATGGTGTCCCCCGGAGCTGGTCGGCGGGGGTGGTCTTCGTGTTGTCGAACTCGTGGATCTGCTCCTTGAGCAGTTCGTACACGAGGTCCCACAGCGGGCCCCTCAGGCTGGTGCGATCCACCGAGAGGAACTTGACCAGTGGCAGCAGGAAGGCGGTGACGTGGAGGTCCTCGAAGAAGCCCTGGTGCGGAAACTTGCCGCCCTTGAGACGGACCAGGAAGGCCTTCTTCGTCTTGTCCAGCCCCCGCTCGATCTCGTCCAGCCGGAGGCGGAACTTCGAGGCGAGCGCGTCGCTCATCACCTGGCGATGCTTCGTCAGCTTCGCGTCCAGCTCCTTGGGCACCGGGTAGTCGATGCCCTGGTTGAACCTGCCGATGATCTCCCGCGCCTTGTCGAACACGGCGTGGACCTGCTTCAGGGTGGAGAGCACCCCCTCGTAGAGCTTGATGCCCGCATCCGCGTCCATCAGCAGCTTGGGATCGAGCTGGTACCACTTGCTCCGAGTGAGCTGCATATCCACGGACAGCATGGCGCTCTGGAGGAGCCCCGTGTCGAACTTCACCTGGGCGATCCGCTCCACCAACTCGGAGGCGCGCACCTGCTGGAGCACGTCATTGAGGGGATGGAGGGAGAAGTCAGCGATGACACGCTGGGTCAGGTCGTACTTGCAGTAGACATTGAGGACGCGGCAGTCCTTGTGGAAGGCGCCGGTGTCCACCGGGTGCAGCCGCGTGAAGAAGGGCGTGGACAGATAGGTGATGCTGCGGATCTTCCACTGCTTCGGCCACTGCTTGGAGGTGGCCGCCCGGTGGGTGAACTCGTTGATGACGTTGCCACCATGCGAGTGGCCGATGAGGTGGATGGACACCTCGCTGTGGAGGAAGCGCTTGTAGTAGGCCTTCTCGCCATTGCCTCCGCACAGCCGGTCCGCGAGGTAGGCCCCGGCAATGCGCCGGTTGGTGGGCGAGTTGTCGCCCGTCCACCCGTGGGCGACGAAGAGGTGCAGGTTGCGGTACTTCTTCTGGAGTTCCAGGAGGGCGTCGCCGAGCGGTCCATTGTCCCCCCAGTACCAATCCGGATCGTTGTTCTTCGTGGGATCGGGCGGCGGAGGAATATTGGGATTGCGGTAGCTGGCGGAGCGGACCTTGGGATCGCTGTTGATCGGATCCACGGTGCCGCCCACCATGACCACGATGTTGATGACGTCCCGGGCGGTCTGCTTCTGGGACACGGGGGCGACGCGCGCAGCCGTCTGTTGCGAGAGGGGCGGGGCCATGGAGGGTCTCCTGGACAGCCTCCCAACAATCCCCCACCCGAGGTCGCCCGAGCAAGGGACGCACCGGCACACCTTCCCCGACAAGAACAAACAGGGTGATTGCTCCAAGCGCGCCCGGAAACTCCTCCTTGACCGGCCCCTGGGCCCGCGCGCTCATGGCGCCCATGCCCACCGCCGCCCTGCTCTGCCTCGCCCTGCTGACCGCCACGCCCGATGCGGGAACGCCCGCCGCCTCCACGCCCACGGCCGCCGTGAACACCGTACTGGATGACTGGCACAAGGCCGCCGCCCAGGCGGACGAGGCCCGCTACTTCGGCCACTTCACGCCCGACGCCGTCTTCCTCGGCACCGATGCCACCGAGCGCTGGACGCGTGACGAGTTCCGCGCCTGGGCCAGGCCCTACTTCTCCCAGGGCAAGGCCTGGAGCTTCACCTCCGTGTCGCGCCACGTGCGCTTCTCGAAGGACGGCGCCGTCGCCTGGTTCGACGAGGCGCTCTCCACGCCCAACATGGGACCGGCCCGCGGCTCGGGCGTCCTCGTGAAGGACGGGGGCGTCTGGAAGCTCGCCCAGTACAACCTCTCGATTCCCATCCCCAACGAGCTGATGCCCGACTTCAAGCAGCGCATCGAGGCCCACCACAAGAAGCAGAAGGGCAGGTAGTCCGCCCTTCCGCTCCGGCGGGACTCAGAAGTCGTCCACCGGATCCGGGTAGACCTCCTCCTCGTCCTCCTCCTCCACGGGAGCACGCGCGGCCCGGCCCCGGCCCTTCGACTCGGGCGTGGGCTCCAGCGGCGCCGCGTCCGGCGCCACCACGTACCACTGCCGCCCCTGCTGCACGCGCTTGAGCACTCCCTCCTGCTCCAGCGCCCCCAGCAGCTTGGTGAACGAGGAGAAGCCGTGGTCGCGCTCGTCGAAGTCCGGCTCCTTGCGCACCAGAGCCTCCTTGATGAGCGACGGATTGAGCGTCCCCGTCGTCCTCGCCAGCAGGCGCTGCACCACCTCCACCACACTCTCCGGCACCTCGACCTTCGGCCCCTCGGCCTTCTGCCCCTCGGCCTTCCCCTTGTTCCCGTGCGCCTGCTCCTTCCCCTGGCGCTCCCCGTGCCCCTTGCCGTGCTTGCCGCGGCCCCGCCCGCCCTCGTCCTCGTGGGCGCGCTTCTCCTTGTCCTTCTCCGCCCGGGTGCGCGGCCGCAGGTAGATGAACTCGTCACAGGCCTTCACGAACAGGGGGCTCGTCGCCTCCTTCACCGCGAGCCCGATGAGCTGCTTGCCGTTCTCGCGCAGCTTGTACGCCAGCGGGCAGAAGTCGCTGTCTCCCGAGGCGATGGCGAACGTGTCGATGTGCTCGCGCGCGTAGCACAGCTCCAGCGCGTCGATGACCAGGCGCATGTCCGCCCCGTTCTTCCCCGAGCGCGTCGAGGGCGGCACGTCGATGAGCTCGACGCCGAACTCGTGCAGGTTGCCCTTGGCATCCTTGAAGCGAGACCAGTCGCAGTAGGCGCGGCGGAACACCACCTTGCCCCGCTCCAGCAGGCGGTCCATCGCCGGTTGCAGGTCGAAGTTGCCGGAGGTGAACCCGGTGTTCGTCACCAGGTTCTCGAAGTCGAGGAACAGCGCGATGCGGTGCTGATTGTTTTCCAAAAAAGAGCCCTCGCGGGTGAGTGTCATCCTCCCCTACTCCCAACCCGGGGCGGCCCCCCGAGCATCCATGACCTGCCCTCCCGGGTCCATCAATCAAATGACTTCCCAGGTGTCCCGGAGCGCGCGCTCGCTCTCCTGCCCCCTTCGGCGGCTCGGAGGAGCGCGAGCCGCGCCCGGGCGGCCTAGGGACGTCCGCCTCCGAGCAGCCGGTTCACCTCCGCGAGCAGCCGGTCGATGGTGAAGGGCTTGCGCAGGAAGGCCAGGGGCTGGCAGTCGAGGGGAAGGCTGGAGCGGGGCACGGCACTCATCATGAGCACCGGGATGTCCCGGTGCGCGGCGTCGCCCTGGAGGGCCAGCAGCAGCTCGCGCCCATCCATCACCGGCATCATGTAGTCGAGCAGGATGAGATCCGGCCGCTTCTCGGCCATGCGCGCCAGGGCCTCCTTGCCATGGCTCGCCACGAGGACGTGGAAGCCCTCTTCGCTCAACAAGTCGTTGAGCGCTTCGGTGATGCCTGCCTCATCGTCCACCACGAGGAGGGTCTTCACGGCTAGCGGCTCCGCTTCTTGAGCAGGCCCCTGCGCTTGGGCACGGCGAGCACCTTGGCATCGCCCGTCAGGATGAACTCGGCACTCTGGAAGGTGTCGGCGAGATGGATGCCCCGGGACGTGATGCGGTACTCGCGGAGGGTGGTGTCGTAGTCACTGTCGCGCATCTTCACCACGGACAGCATCCGGTGGACCTGCGCGTGCATCTCCACGAAGCGCAGGAAGAAGATGTTCTCGACGAGGCTCGAGATCCCGCTGATCGGCAGCTTCACATCCCGGCTGAACATCTCCTGCAGCTCGCTGGTGTAGAGCGTGGTGACGCCCAGCACCCGCAGCTCGTTGGTGAGCGCGGCGAGGAAGTGGCTGATGCGGTTGGGATCGGAAGCCGACTGAAGAAAGCCGTCCACCCCATCGACGAAGAGCCGCTTCACGCCCCGCGCGCGCACCGCATTGATGAGCTTGTTGCCGAGCCCGTCGAGGATGCGCTCGGTGGGCGATTGCCACAGGAGGTCGAGGACGCCCTGCTTGTGCTTCTTCTCGATGTCGAGCCCCAGCGCCCGGGCCTTGAGAAGCAGGCGGGGAGGCGTCTCGTAGAAGCCGAAGAGGAGGCCCGGCTCCGACTTGCTCGACTCGTCGAGGAAGTGCAACCCGAACGTCGTCTTGCCCGCCCCGGTGGGGCCAAAGAGGACGCTGGTGGAGGCACACGGAACGCCCCCGTGGAGCATCTTGTCCAACTGGGGGATGCCCGTGGGGACCCGTGCGGTCTTGCAGGGATCCTCGAGGGAGGGATTCTGCAGGAGCGCCTCGATGCGCGGGTGCACCAGGATGCCTTCGTTCGTGATTTGAAAGGCGTGGCCGCCGCGCAGGTAGCTGCTGCCCCGGAACTTCTTCACCTCCAGCTCACGCTCCGCCCGCCGGCCCAGCCGGTTGTCCTTCAGCTCGAGCACGCCGTCCACCATGGTGTGCTCGGGCCCCACCGGCTCCTCGCCGGAGCTGGTGAGCAGCAGGATGGTGCAGCCGACGAGGTTGGCGTGGATTTGAAGCTCGTGGATGAACTTCTTGAAGTCCCGCTTGGACTGGGCACTCTCCTCCACCGTCACCAGGCCGTCCACCACGAGCAGGGTGGCCTGGCGCGCCCGCGCCTCCCGGCGGAGCACCTCCACGAGCGCCTTGAGGCCTCCCTGCTCGAGCGTCTGGAAGGCGCTCAGATAGGAGACCTGCGTGGGGATGCGCGAGGTGTCGAAGAAGGTGAGCGGCTCGAGGTTGAAGAGCAGGCGCTCGTGCGTCTCGGCCAGCAGGGTGGCGTAGAGGACGCGGCCGCCCTGCGAGGCATGGTGGAAGCACAGCTGGTTGGTGAGGATCGTCTTCCCCGCGCCCGGGCGGCCCTGGAGCATGTACACGCCCCGGCGCAGGAGACCGCCGTGCAGGACGGTGTCCAGGCCGGGCACGCCCGTGGGAATCCGGTCTTGAGTCCGCTCCGTCGTCGACTCGCTCATCTCGCCCTCGCTCCTTCCAGGCCAACTACCGCCATACCATGGGGCGTCCTAACTCAAGAGCCGGGCTTCACGTACCCGGTTTCGGGCCGCACACGGCCTCGGCCATGTGTCGTGCGACGTACAGAGCTTCTCGGGAGGGAGCCTCACAAGGTGTCGCAGAAGCGCTCCAGCCGTGCGAGCGCGTCGGGCATGTTCGTCCGGCCCAGTCCGAGCCGGAAGTGGTTGCCCGGAAAGTCATACACGTCGCCGGGCAGCAGCAGCACGCCCTCCGCCTCCACCAGCCGCTGGCAGAACTCCGCCACCGGCATGTCCTTCAACAACTTCGGGAAGGCCACGCTTCCCGCGGCCGGACGCACCCAGCGGAACGTGTCCGCCCGCCGTGCGAAGAAGCCATCGAGCACCGCGAGGTTGCGCGCGAGGAGCTTCCCGGCTCCGGGCCAACACGCGCTCCCTCGCCCGGAGCGCGATGAGGGAGAGCACCTCGCTCGGGGCGGCGTTGCAGATGGTGGTGTAGTCCTTGTAGGCGGCGCAGCGCTCCAGCAGGGCCGTGTCCCGGCTCGCGAGCCACCCCACGCGCAGCCCCGCCAGCCCGAAGGCCTTGGACATCACCCCCAGGCTCACGCCCCGCGCCGACAGCTCCGCCGCCGGCGGCAGGGTGTCCCTCGGGTCATGCTCCAGCAGCCGGTACACCTCGTCCGACAGCACGTGGATGCCCCGCTCCGCGGCGAGCGCGAAGAGGCCCTTCCACGCCGCCGCGTCCGGCAGGGCCCCCGTCGGGTTGTGCGGGAAGTTGACCACCAGCAGCTTCGTGTGGGGGCGCAGCTCGCGCTTCAGCGCCTCCAGGTCCAGCTTCCAGCCGTCCTCCTCGCGCAGCCGCAGCAGCGACACCTCGGCGCCCGTGGCCCGCGCCACCTCGTGCAGCGACTGGTAGCCCGGCCACGTCACCACCGCGTGGTCCCCCGGCCCCAACAGCACGTTCATCAGGACGAAGAGGGCCTCCTGCGCTCCGCCGAACGTCAGCACGTGCTGGGGCCCCACTCCGGGGTACAGCCGGGAAATCTCCTCCCGCAGCGCCGGCAGCCCGGTGGACTCCGTGTAGCCCAGCGACAGCCGCTCCCAGCGCTCGCGCCCGTCCTCGTCCGCCAGCGCGAGCAACTCGCTCATCCGCCAGCCCTCGAGGTCCGAGGAGCACAGCAGGTACGGCGCGTTGAACTCCCACTTCGCGAAGTAGCGCTCGAGCTTGAAATCCGGAATCCGCATGCCGCCTCGCTACCGCGAGCCGGACGGGTTTGCCAAGGAGCCCGCGTCCTCGGCGGGGGGCGGGACTTCCCGGGTGCCTCCGTCCGCCTCCGTGCCGCCTTCCAGCAGCGCGTCCCAGTCTATCTCCGGCCATTCGCCCTTGCGTGTGCCCCCGTCCGGCGAGGGGGGACGCACGGCCCGGATGCGCTCGCGGACCACGACTCTGCCGTCGAATGCGTGGAGACGGAGGGTGGCCTCGACGCACTCCGGCCCGATTCCAGCGAAGTGGTCATCGAACGGCATGAAGTGCACCGTGGTGCCGTACCAGTAGCCAGGCTCGAGAACCATGAGGTTCTCCGCCCGATTCGGGGGTGGGAAGAAGCGATCCATGTGGATGGACGGCACGGACCCACGCTCACAATCCGCGAAGATCCCAATGCTCACATCGACGCTCGGAATGAGCCGTCTGTCCAGGCGCAAGGAGCCCCCTTCGGGACTCACCAGGATTCGCGCCGAAATCGTAAACCCATCGTATTGGATGTCTTGCACCTCCATCATGACAATCTTCGCCACCTCCTCGCGGCACTCCTCGACCGTGGGCAGCTCGATGGAGGCCGGACAGCTCGTCTTCATCGGTGTCCCGGGTGGGTGCGCAGTGGGAGCCGGAGTTGCGCACCCGCCCCAGGCCAAAGACCCGAGTGCGAACGCGAAGCCAAGGCCCCGTGAAAACCAGGCGAGCCCCGCCGCGGAAGCCGTGCCTGACCGCATGGAACGTCTCGAAAGCACCTGTACGTTCTCCATGCGCGTCACTCCCGGCGCCAGTGCTGGAGGACGCGTCCGACGTGCTGGTGTGCCGCCCAGGACGGAACCGAGCCCCACAGGGCCTCCTCGCCGCGCACCAGCTCCAGCCAGGACGAGCCACCGACGTTCCAGATCAGCTCCCTCGGCTCCCAGAGGACGATCTCCAGGTTGGACTCGGCGGCCTTGCGCAGGAGCGCGTCGATGCGCTCCTCGGGCAGCAGTTGGAGCTGCTCGAGCAGCAGGGAGGTGGGGACCTCCACCCTGTCGCGCGAGCGCCACGCGGGCTCACTCGAGGAGCCCGTGGGGACGGTGAGGGCATCGAGGAGCGTGGGCGCCAGGTTCCGCCGGGGAGGGAAATAGACGACGAACCCAGGCCGGAGCACGCCGAGCCCACTCATCACGCTCTCCATGTCGGGCGTCTCACCGGGAGGGGAGCGGTACATGGTCAGTATGACCATCGAGGGCGGTGGCTCACGCCGGGCCACCCCGCGGAACTCCGGGCGGCGGTGGATGGAGAGGAGCGCGGCGAGCTTCCAGGCCCCCGGCACGTGGCGCAGGGTCATCTTGACGCGCCCGCCCACCATCACGGTGCTGGAGGCCAGGGTGACCTCGCCATCCCCCAGCGAGGACAGCGCCACCTGGACGGGCTCGCCGAGGCGTGGCTTCCAGAGCAGCCGCTCCGAGGTGAGCCAGTAGTGCCCGGAGCGCAGGAAGAACCAGGCGTAGACGAGCAGGAACAGCGGTACGCCCACCCATGCCGCCGCCCACGCCGCCGCCTCCTCCCCCGCATACCCCCCCACCCGCACTCTCACCCACACCCATACCAGCGGCACGGCGAAACTCCACGAGAAGAAGAAGAGCATGAAGTGGCTGAAGGGGGGCCAGCGAGAGCCTCCCTCGAGCAGCACGGTCTCTCCTTCGCCGGGAGGCAGGGGCAGCGGCTTGAGCGCCACGGCCCCGAGCCGTCCGAGCTGATCGGCCAGTGAGCCTTCCGCGCGCCCGGAGAGCCGCCGGGCGATGTGCCGCGACAACGCCGTGCGCTCCTCCTCGAGGCTCCGCAGCCACCGGCTCGCGGGCCCCTCGCGATCCGGCTCCCGCTCGGCCCGGCGCTGGAGCCGCGCGAGCACCTCGGGCAGGGAGGACTCCGCGCGAAGGGCGTCGCTCAGCAGTCCGGGCGCCTGGCGCAGTTGCTCCTTCCAGTCCCTGCGCTGGAGGGCCGCGGACAGCTCGCGATGGCGCGCGGAGCACGCCTCGAGCACCTCCAGCCCTCCCTCGAGCTGCCGGCGCAGGTCCGCCATCTCCGGGCGCTCGGACTCGAAGCCGCCCGCCGCGGCCCCTCCCTTTTCTCTCATCCGGGGACCTTCTGTGGTGCATCACCCCGGGTCAAGCCTCCGGAAGCCGTGGCTTGAGAACCTTCCCGTCTTTCTGGGATTCTCACTTTTCCCGGTAGGCGAAGACCGGACCCTTCCCCTTCCCGAAGGAGCACCCATGCTGTCGAAGCTGAGGAAGTCGTGTCTCGTGCTGTTGCTGGCCGCGGCCAGCGCCTGTGGTGGTGGCACCGAGGCCGAGCCGCTCCCCGCGCCGGAAGTGGGCGAGAGCACCCAGGCGGTGCTGTACCCGCCGCCCGCGCCGGCCAGCGGCAACATCCTGGACAGCACCGCGTACCTCGGCCCGGTGGCGCTGCCCGGTGCCGTGCAGACGCGCTTCACCACCCATCCGCAATACCTGTCCTTCAGCTTCCAGGCTCCGGCGAGCAAGTGGGTGAAGCTGGAGGTGACGCACCTGGGCAGCTCCATGTACCTGGACACGGGCCTCTTCGTGTACGGGCCGAAGAACGCGTCCGGCGGCTACGGCACCACGGCGCTGGCCCAGGATGATGACGCGGGCTACGGGCAGCTCAGCAAGGTGGCCAGCCTCACCCTGCCCCAGGACGGCGAGTACCTCGTGGTGGTGAGCACCGGCACCGGCGCGGGCAAGCAGTTCCGCCTCCAGTTGGATGACCTGTCCCTGCCCTCCCCGGCCCCGTCGGGCTACACGCTGCAGCTCGACGAGGAGGCGCTCCCGCCCAACATCCACGACCTGGAGCGGCAGGCGTACTGGGGCTGTGACGGCGGCTGCGACGGCGAGCTGCACGTCTACAACTTCCCGTGGGCCTACTCGGGCGAGCCCACGCTCGCCATGGCGCAGCGCACCCCCCAGGTGCAGGACGCCGTCTGGTCCTACGCCATGTCCTTCACCGGCATCATCCCGTACGCGGACATGGAGGCGCGCATGGAGATCGCCTACATGCGGCTGCACCCGGAGCTTCTCTCCACCTACGGCAACGGCACGGAGAACGTGCAGGTGGCCGTCTATGAGGGCTCGTACGGAGGCGGCATCTTCCGGCTCTTCGTCGTCCTGTTCCCCCAGTCGCACAAGGCCGTGACGCTCTGGCAGGACCACTGGCTGTAGACAGCGGTTTCAGGGTTTACTGGGGGCTCCCGTTTTTCCACCAAGGAGCCCCCATGCGCCTGTCGAAGCTTTTCGCCGCCGCCTGCCTGTCGCTGACCCTCGCCGCCTGTGGCGGGAGCGAGCTCGCCGACGAGTCCCTCCAGAGCGATGAGCTCTCCAGCGTGGAGCAGCGGGTGGAGCCCAAGCCGGGGTGCCCCGTGGGAGACCGTCTCATCTACTGGACGGAGTACGGGACCTGCGGTGGGTGCTCCGTGTCGCGCAAGCCGGGGACCCCTGTTCGCGAGTACGCGGCCTGCGAGGGGAACATCTCCGGGACGACGGCGCACATCGGCAACTCCTGCCAGTCGGGCTGTGCGCTGGAGCTCTGAACTCAGAGCACCTGCTGGAACGCGCTCGCCAGCTTCGCCCGCGGCACGGCCCCGACAATCTGGCCCACCACCTTGCCCTGCTTGAAGAAGAGCAGGGTGGGCATGGAGCGGATGCCGTACTCCTGGGCCGTCACCAGGTTGTCGTCGACGTCGAGCCGCGCCACCTTCACCCGGCCCTTGTACTCGGAGGCGAGCGCCTCCAGCGCCGGCTTGATGGCGCGGCACGGAGCGCACCACTCCGCCGTGAAGTCCACCAGCACCGGCTCCTCCGCCTCCAACACCTCGCGGCGGAAGTCCGGGTCCTTCAGGTCGATGATGTCCGTGCTCATGGCGTGTCCCTCGCGAGGCGGGAGCGCCGTGGCCACCATGGCCATCGCCCCACCTCCCACGCAAAGACTTAACGGCGGCCCCGCGCGCGGACGAGAGCCCCGCGCGCAATGGATTGTTCCGCGAAGAGCCCCATTCCCTCAGTGCTCCCAGGGAAGCGCGGCCCGGCGCTCGGCGAGCATGTCGAGGAAGGCGCGCACCTTGGACGGAAGCTGCCGGCTGCTGGGATAGACGGCGTAGAGGGGCAGGCCCGGCGGCGTCACCGCCTCCAGCACCGGGACGAGCACACCCGCGCGCACGTCGTCCCCGACGAGCACCGTGGGCAGGCGCACCAGTCCGAGTCCCGCTCGCGCCGCCGCATGCCCCGCGCGCACGCTGGGCACCTGCAACCGGCCACTCACCGGCACCGTGCGCGCGCCTCGCGGGCCCGTGAAGAACCACACCTCGTCCGTGCCCGGCTCGGCGATCAGCACGCACTCGTGGCCCGTGAGCGCCTCGGGCGACTGGGGTGTGCCGCGCCGGCTGAGGTAGGCGGGGCTCGCGTAGTAGCCGGTGCGCACGTGTCCGAGCTGCTTCGCCACCATGGACGAGTCCATCAGCGGCCCGGTGCGCAGCGCCAGGTCGTACTCCTCGGCGATGAGGTCCACGTGCGCCTGGGCGAGCGAGAGCTGCACACGCACCTGCGGGTGGCGCAGGAGGAACTCGGCGAGCACCGGCGTGAGCAGCTCGCCCAGCAGCGAGAACGTGGCCACCCGCAGCGTGCCCCGGGGTGTGCCGCGCGACTCGCTCACCGCCCGGTTCACCGCCCGCGCTTCCGCGACGAGCCGCGCGCAGTGGGCGTGGTACTCGCGCCCCGGCTCGGTGAGCCGCAACCGCCGCGTGTTGCGCTCGAGCAGCCGCGTCCCCAGCCGCTCCTCCAGCGCCGCCAGCCGCCGGCTCACCGTCGACTTGCGCAACCCCAGCCGCGCCGCCGCCGCGGTGATGCCTCCCGCGCTCACCACCTCGGCGAAGACGAGCATGTCATCGAGCAACGGAGGAGTCGGGGCCACGGGGCGCCAGCCTACGCCTCCTCCGCGCGGGTTCAACCCCGCTCACCGCGCCTCAGGGCTTCGCGCCGAGCTGCTCGAGCATCTTCACCGCGTTGCTGTTCCGGGGGTCGAGCGCGAGCGCCTTCTTGTAGCTGGCGATGGCCTCCTGCTTCCTGCCCCCCTTGGAGTAGCCCTCACCCAGGCTGTCATGGGCCTCGGCGTCTTCCGGGAAGTATTTGATCTGCGCCTCGAGCACCTTCACGGCGTCGCCGTGCTTGCCCGAGAGCAGCAGCCCATAGGCGATCTTCGTCAGCAGGGGCGGCGGCAACCGCTGGCCCTCCGCCCGCATCCCCTCGTACCAGGCGACGACGGCCTCGCCGCCCCGGATGCGCGCGAGCAGGTCCACCCTCATCAGCGGGGACTGCAGGCGGTGCGTGAAGGACTTCCAGCCGTACTCCTCGGCGGTGCTGGCGGCGATCCGCTCGAAGAGCAGGGGCCCGTTGTCCGAGTTGGCCATGATCGCCACCCCGCTGCCCGAGTCCGCGAAGGCGATCAGCGTGGACGTGTAGCCATCGTTCCAGCCGCCGTGGCCGAACCGGTCCGTGCCCTCATGCAGCTCGAACCCGAGCCCGTACCCCTCCGACTGCTTGGAGAGCATCTGCTTCGTCATCGCCTGGGACAGCACGCGCTTGGACGTGCCCGCCTTCGCCTTCGACACCTCGATGGCGATGCGCGCCAGGTCGGACGGCGTCGTCCACAGGCCGGCGGCCGCCATCTCCGGGTAGACGTGCCACCGGCCCTCGACACCCTCTCCGCTCGCGCGCGTCCCGGCGGCCGTCCTCGCGGCCAGCCCCGCCGGCAGAGGCTGCTCGAACGTGCTGTCCTTCAGGCCGAGCGGCTCCAGCACCGCCTCCTTCATGATGCGCGGGAACGGCTTCCCGAGCTGGTCCTCCATCATCAACTGGAGCACCGTCAGACCGCCGCCGCTGTACCGGGTCTCCGAGCCGGGCGTGAGGTCCACACGCACCGGCTCCGTGTTCGCGGGCTTCTGCCCCTCGAGCAACTGCGGGACGGTGGGCCGCGGCTCGTTGACGGCATAGCCCGGGAAGCCATGCACCGTCAGGCCCGAGGTGTGGCTGAGCACCCGGCGCAGCGTCACCTTCCGCTCCTTCGTAAGCTCGTTGTCCGGCACCTTCCACGACACCAGCTTCTCGTTGAGGTTGGCGTCGAGCGACCACTTGCCCTGCTCGGCGTAGCGCAGCGCCGCCAGCGCCGTCACCGGCTTGCTGATGGAGGCGGCCTGGAACAGCGTGTCGACGGTGACGGGCTCCGAGCTTCCCGCCTGCTTCACGCCATACGTCTTGGCCCAGACGAGGGTGTTCTTCTCGAACACGGCGATGCTCAGGCCCGGAATCTTGTAGAGTTCCATCCACCGCTGGAGCGACATCTGCAGGGGCTCCTCGCCCGGCAGGGTGGCGGGAGCGAGGCCCGCCTCCACTCGCGCCACGCGGGAGGCTTCGGCCGGACGGGCCAGCCACTCCGTTGCGGGCTTTCGCGTATCCGCGGCGGTGAGGAGGGCAACACCCGCGCAGCCCGCGAGGGCCACGGTGGCGAAACGGGGAAAGGCTTGACGCATTGCGTGCTCCAGGAAGGGGGAAACCCCTGGGGGAGAGAGCAACAACGAACGTCAACCTATCGGGACAGGGCGGAGCGGATGGCCGTGGGTCCTCCATCTCTTCGTCATGATTGTGTCATGACGTCAGGAAACGGGAGGCCCGCCGGACGCGCGGCGCTCCAACTGGTCCAACAATCGGACCAGTTGCTCCCGAGCGCGTCCGGAGCCTCCTCCCCAGAGGGCCTGGCCCACCTGGCTTTGGATTCAGTTCACCCGGGTGGAGACAATGGGATGCTGCGCCGCGGTCTCCCAGGGCAATTCCGGCCACCAGCGCTCGCGCTCGGGCGGGGCCGAGGGCTCGATGCTCTGGCCGGGTCTGGGGATGACGACCGTGTCGTTCCCCGGCGCGGCGGCCGCGAGCACGCGCTCGATGGGCTCGGTCCACCCGTGGACCGCGAGGGTGAACAGCCCCCAGTGCACCGGCAGCAGCACGCGGCCCTGGACCATCCGGTGCGCGAGCACCGCCTGCTCGGGCCCGATGTGCCAGTCCGGCCACGCGCTGTGGTACTGGCCCACTTCGATCATCGTCACGTCGAAGGGCCCCAGGCGCGCGCCAATGTCTTTCATCGCGGGGAAGAGCCCCGTGTCACCCGAGTAGTACGCGCGGTGCGCGGGGCCCAGGAGCGCGAAGCCCGCCCACAGCGTCGCGTCCTTGTCGATGGCCGTGCGCCCCGAGGCGTGGCGCGCCGGGGTGGCGACAATCTCCAGCCCACGCACCCGCGTGCGCTCCCACCAGTCGAGCTCGACGATGCGCGCCTCGGGCACGCCCCACGACGCCAGGTGCGCGCCGACCCCGAGCGGCACGATGAAGGTGGTGTCCCAGTCCTTCATCGCCACCAGCGTCGGATGGTCGAGGTGGTCGTAGTGGTCGTGGGAGATGACGACGGCGTCGATGGGCGGCAGCTCCCCGAGCGCGATGGGGGGAGCGTACCAGCGCTTGGGGCCCACCCAGTCCAGGGGCGAGGCGCGCTCGCTCCAGATGGGGTCCGTGAGGACACGGTGGCCGTCCAGCTCGATGAGTACCGAGGAGTGGCCGAGCCACGTGACGCGCAGGCCCGTGGCCGGTGGCGTCTCGAAGCGGCGGCGGTCTCCGGGCACCGTGGGCAGCGGCTCGGTGGGGCCCACGTACGGGCTCGCGCCGAACATGGCCGACAGCGAGCCCCACCAGTCGTTGTAGAGCGGCTGTGGGTTCTCGAAATGGCCGTCCTGCCACTGGGGCGAGCGCTCCATCCGCGCGCGCCGCTCTCCGCTGGCCTTCTTCCCCAGCGCCGTCCACGCATCGGCGGCGGTGGCGGCCAGTGCGATGACCACCACCAGTCCCGTCCACCGGGCCACCCGCGCCAGGAGCCCGCGCTTCTCGCCGCTCTTCATCCGTGATCTCCGGGCCTGCTCAGCTACTCGTGAAGACCAGCACCAGCAGCGCCAGCACCAGCAGCACCGCGCCCACCACCAGCACCACCTTCGCCCAGGACAGCGGCGCGTCGCCCAGCACCACGCCCGCGTCCTGCCCGTGCACCACCACCCGGTACACCTTGCCCCGGTACTGGTAGGCCAGCACGTACGCGGGCAGCGAGTAGCGCTTCGTCTCCAGGCTGGAGAGCACCACCGCCACGTGCAGGTTGCGCACCCGGTTGCCCGGAACGTGCTCGTGCTTCATCTCCTCGGCCGCCAACGCCTCCACCGCCGCCATGATCTGCTTGCGCGCCCCCGAGCGCGTCACGTCGAAGCGCTCCACCTGCGCGTCCTCCGGCCCGCGCGGCGCCTGCTCCCCGGTGCCCAACTGGTAGTGCTCCGCGAGCCGCTCGCACTCGCGCTCCGACAGCCCTCGCGACGCGGACACGAGGATGTTCTCGAAGCTCATCGTCTCCTGGCCCGAGTGCGGTGCCCACGCCGAGCGCCTGCTCCCCGCGTCCGAGTCCGCCGTCCAGCTCACCCGCGCCCCCGCGGTGAAGCCCCACGCCGGCCACCACATGGGCCGCAGCGACTGCAGCGCCGCCGCGGCCGCCAGGTCCGACGGCCGGAAGAAGCGCTTCTCCCCCAGGAAGCGCCCCAGCGCCTCGCGCGCCGCCGCCTCGTCCACCGTGAAGGGCAGGAAGCTCTCCGCCTGCTCCAGCGGATCCGCCATCGTCTCCACCTTCATCACCGAGGCGCAGAAGGCACACCGCGGCGCCTTCACCTCCGCCGAGTACTCCAGCGACGCCCCGCAGGTGACGCACCTCACCACCTTCGCCCGCACCTTCTCCAGCAGCACGCCCCGCTCGCGCGGCTCGGCCACCGACAGCGCGCAGATGGGGCAGCGCAGGTCCCCCACCTCCAGCGCGCTCCCGCACCGGTCGCACCCCGTCACCACCCGCGCGCTCATGAGCGGCCTCCCTGGTTCATCCACAGGTACACGAGCAGCC
The DNA here is from genome assembly GCF_049060025.1 of Archangium gephyra. GTDB lineage: Bacteria > Myxococcota > Myxococcia > Myxococcales > Myxococcaceae > Archangium > Archangium gephyra_A. The sequence goes on along the minus strand of NZ_JBMEQQ010000002.1, from coordinate 7,181,955 downwards.
CCACCACCGCCACGGCCAGCACCGTCAGCGCCACCTTCACCCAGGAGATGGGCACCTCGCCGTGCACCTCGCCCGACTGCCCGTTCACCACCACCCGCAGCGGCGGCTTCTCCGGGTCATACCGCGCCGCCAGCACCCACACGGGCACCAGGCACACCTCCAGCGACTCCGCGCTCAGCCGCGTGTCCACGTGCTGCATCCGGTGCGAGTCCCCCGGCATGAACGCATTCAGCCGCTGCTTCATCCGCTCCATCGCCTCCTGGCGCGCCATCTCCAGGCACTCCTCGCGCGAGAGCGACGGCTCCTCCGCCACCCACCCCGCCACCAGCGCCGGCTCGTAGCGCGCCAGCATCCTCAAGTCGAAGGGCTCGATGTGCTCCAGCTCCACGTTGTTCAGCCCGCGCGAGGCCGTCACCAGCACGTCCGGCACGTACTCGGCATGCGAGCCCTCCAGCGAGCGCCACTCCGTCTTCGTCACCGTGCGCGTCCGGGTGACCGTCTTCCCGTTCTCCGTCGTCGTGTACGTCTCCGTCTCGGTGTAGTTCTCACCGATGGAGGCGCTGTACTCCGACTGCGCCAGCGCGCTGTAGAGGTACGCCGGCACGTAGATGCCGCGCACGTCCTGCAACGGCGCCTTCTTGAGCCCCGAGTGGCTCCACGGATGACGCGTGCGCAGCCAGTGCTTCACCTTCTCCGCCGCCGAGGGCTGCGTCATCGCGAAGCCCAGCGCGAAGGTGGGCGCCGGCCTGTCCACGCTCGGCGGCCGCTCCACCACCGACGGCGCCGCGCAGTAGGGACATACCGTCGTGCGCAATTCTTCCGCCACCACGAGATCAGCCCCACATGATTGGCACCGTAAGTTCATCTCAGCCATCTCCCCGCGTGTACGCGCAGTGGACACGAGCCTCCATTACCATCGCATTCCACTCAACTTTCCTCCCGAATTGCGGTACATCCACCCACCCTTGCTCCGATTTCACTCCAACCCCCCTCAGGACGGAATGCCGCTGGCCTTCCCACTCACCTTCGCGCTCCCGAGCGAGCTCACGTCACCCATCACGGTGGATGGGCGTCTGTGGCCGCTATTGGTGGTGAAGCTGGGCCGGGGCGGCACGATGCAGGACCTGGAGGCGTACCTGGCGGAGCGGAGCACGTACCTGGCGAGGGGCGAGCCGCACGTGTGCATCGTGGATGCGCGCGAGGTGCACATGCCCCCCGCGTGTCTGCGCCAGCGCTACACCGACTGGCTGCGCGAGCACGAGGCGCCGCTGCGCCGCTGGACGCTCGGCACGGCGTACATCGCCCAGACGCCCGCGGTGCAGATGATGGTGAGTGTCATGCGCCACTTCGCGCGGGTGGCCACGCCCTTCGTCGTCACCGCCACCCTGCCGCCCGCGGCCGCCTGGGCCGCCGAGCGCTTCCAGGAAGTGGGCCTCACCCAGGCCGCCACGCGCATCCGCGCCCAGTACGCCGTCCCCGCGAGCTGACGCATCTTCCTGTTGCCTCCCCGGAGCACGGCGGGAAGAGTGAGGGCCTGTCCCTGCCGTCCCCCGGAGCTCCGCCCATGGCGCACCCGTCCCCTCCCGTTATCGGCATCATCGGAGGCAGTGGCCTCTATCAGATCGACGGCCTCCAGGAGGTCTCCTGGCGCAAGGTGTCCTCGGCCTTTGGAGAACCCTCGGACGAGCTGTGCTTCGGCAGGCTCGAGGGCACGCAGGTGGTGTTCCTGCCGCGCCATGGCCGGGGCCACAAGCTGTCGCCGTCGGACATCAACTTCCGCGCCAACATCGACGCGCTCAAGCGGGTGGGGGTGACGGACGTGCTCTCGGTGTCGGCGGTGGGCAGCCTGCGCGAGGACCTGCCCCCGGGCACCTTCGTGGTGGTGGACCAGTTCATCGACCGGACCTTCGCGCGCACGAAGAGCTTCTTCGGCACGGGCTGCGTGGCGCACGTGTCCATGGCGAAGCCGGTGTGCACGCGGTTGGGCGACGCGGTGATGAGCGCCATCCAGGGGGTGGACGTCCCGGTGAAGCGCGGCGGCACGTACCTCGCCATGGAGGGGCCGCAGTTCTCCACGCTCGCCGAGAGCGAGCTGTACCGGAGCTGGGGCTGCAGCGTGATCGGCATGACGAACATGCCCGAGGCCAAGCTCGCCCGCGAGGCGGAGCTCTGCTACGCGACGGTGGCCATGGTGACGGACTTCGACTGCTGGCACCCGGGGCATGAGGCCGTCACGGTGGACCAGGTCATCTCCGTGCTGATGGCCAACGCGGGCAAGGCGCGCGCGCTGGTGAAGAACGTGGTGCCGCTGCTGGGCAAGCACGCGGGCCCGTGCCGCCATGGCTGCCAGACGGCCCTGGACCATGCCCTCATCACCGCCCCGGAAGCGCGAGACCCGGCGGTCCTCCAGCGGCTCGACGCGGTGGCGGGCCGGGTCCTGAAGCGCTAGCCGGAAGAGGGCCCGTGTCCCCGCCCCCTCTCCCACCAGGAGGGGGGCCTGTGCCACTCTCCCCTCGCCCTCCGGGAGAGGGTCGGGGTGAGGGTGCCGGGTCTACCGTGTTCCCCCCGTCGGGCAGCCCATCGCGAGGAGACACCGCCCCATGAAGGTCCACGGAAAGCCCATGCGCAGCGTCTGGCTGGAAGCCGACGGCTGGTCGGTGGGAATCATCGACCAGACGCACCTGCCCCACGCCTTCGTGACGCTGCGGCTCACGACGCTGGAGGAGGCGGCCCACTCCATCCGCGCCATGCAGGTGCGCGGAGCACCGCTCATCGGGGCGGTGGCGGCCTACGGCGTGTGCCTGGGGCTGCGCGAGGACGCCTCGGAGGGGGCGCTGGAGCGGACGTGCGCGCTGCTGCAGGCCACGCGGCCCACGGCGGTGAACCTGCGCTGGGCGCTCGATGAGATGCGCCAGGTGTTGCGGCCCCTGCCCCCGGCGCAGCGGGTGGCGGCGGCGTACCAGCGCGCGGTGGCCATCGCCGACGAGGACGTGGCCATCAACCGCTCCATCGGCGAGCACGGGCGGGGGCTCATCGCGTCGGCGTGGGAGCGCAAGGGCCGCCAGGGGCGGGTGAACGTGCTCACGCACTGCAACGCGGGCTGGCTGGCCACGGTGGACTGGGGCACGGCGCTCTCGCCCATCTACCAGGCGCATGACAGCGGCATTCCGGTGCACGTCTGGGTGGACGAGACGCGGCCGCGCAACCAGGGCGCGAGCCTGACGGCGTGGGAGCTGGGGCAGCACGGCGTGCCGCACACCGTCATCGTGGACAACATGGGCGGGCACCTGATGCAGCACGGGCAGGTGGACCTGTGCATCGTGGGCACGGACCGCACCACGGCCCGGGGCGACGTGGCGAACAAGATTGGCACGTACTTGAAGGCACTGGCGGCGAAGGACAACGGGGTGCCCTTCTACGTGGCGCTGCCCTCGCCCACCATCGACTGGACGCTGGAGGACGGGGTGAGGGACATCCCCATCGAGCAGCGCGATGGGCGCGAGGTGACGGACCTGAGCGGGCGGCTGCCCTCGGGCGAGGTGGTGACGGTGCGGGTGACGCCGGAGGGGAGCCCGGTGGCCAACTACGGCTTCGACGTGACGCCGGCGCGGCTGGTGACGGCGCTCGTCACGGAGCGCGGGGTGTGCGCGGCCACCCCCGAGGGTCTGCTGTCGCTCTTCCCCGAGCGGCGGGCACTGCGGGGGACGGGCACGTGAGCACGGTGGGACACCTGGCGCTGCGCGAGGCGATGATCGCCACGGCGCGGCGGATGAACACGTCGGGGCTGAACCAGGGGACGAGCGGCAACCTGAGCCAGCGGGTGGAGGACGGCTTCCTGCTGACGCCGACGGGGATGGACTACGACTCGCTGGTGCCGGAGGACCTCGTCCTGATGCGGATGGACGGGAGCCACGAGGGGCGGCGCGCGCCGTCGTCCGAGTGGCGCTTCCACCGGGACATCCTCATGCTGCGGCCCGAGGTGGGGGCGGTGCTGCACGCGCACTCGATGTTCTGCACAACGCTGGCGTGCCTGCGGCGGGGGATTCCGGCGTTCCACTACATGGTGACGGCGGCGGGGGGCGCGGACATCCGGTGCGCGCCGTATGCGACGTTCGGCACGGAGGAGCTGTCGCGCCACGCGGTGGAGGCGCTGGAGGGGCGCAAGGCGTGCCTGCTGGCGAACCATGGGATGCTGGCGCTGGGCAAGGACCTGGCGGGGGCCTTCAAGCTGGCGGTGGAGGTGGAGACGCTGGCGGCCATGTACTGGCGCGCGTTGCAGGTGGGCGAGCCCGTGCTGCTCGATGCGGCGGAGATGGCCCGGGTGCTCGAGAAGTTCAAGACGTACGGGCAGCAGCCGGCGCCCAAGGGCTGACGGGCGCGGTTCGCGGCTCTTCCCTTCCCGGCTTCAACCCTGCTTGGCGAACCGGAGCTCCAGCCGCATGCCGAGCGCAGCGACGATCTTGTGCAGCAAGTCGAGCCGCGGCACGACCTTGCCGCTCTCGATGCGCGCGATGGCGGGTTGCTGGGTGCCAACTCGGGCGGCGAGTTCGGCCTGACTGAGGTTCTGACTCTCACGCAATTCGCGAAGCCGCCGCGCCAGGGCGAGCTTGTCGAGCTCCTCATCGTAGAGCCTGGCGAAGTCCGGGCTTCTGGCCTTCCTGCGCTCGATGAGCTCACTCAGGCTGCCGCCCACATGGGGATTGGTCTTCTTCTTGATAGCCATTCGTAGATGCGCCTTTTCATTCGGCGGCCAGCACCTCCTTCATCCGGGCTTTGGCGAGGTCCAAGTCCTCTTTGCGAGCCTTCCGTCCCTGCTTCTTGCAGGCGTGGAGGAGCACCATGTCCGGGCCCGTGACGAGCACGTAGAAGACTCGATGCTGACCGACCTTTAATTCCCAAAACTTGCCCCGGATGACCCGAAGCTGGACCGCTGCTCCTTCCAGCCCATGGAGCTCAATGTCCCCGAGCGCTGCGTAGAGGGGCGCTGCTTCGTGGTCATCGAGAGACTCCAGATACTTCACGACGGGAGCGTTGCCGCTGTGTGTCTGATAAAACAAGATTTTCATATCAGCCCGTAAATCTGAATTTGCTCATGTCTCGCTCCTCCGGTGGCCGAATGGTCGTGCTCCACAATATAACGCCCTCGTTATGTCCCAGCAAGCCCGACCCCAGGGTTCGAGCTGGCGCCCAAGGGGAGTTTGATGAGCTGCTTGGAGTGGGAGCGCTCACACGGCGCACGTCACCCCGGAGCGCTGACGCTCAACTCCTACTCCAGCAGTCCCCGGGGAACTCCATCACTTGGGTCGTTCGACGCGACAACTACGTTGCCACTCACCGCCTGGGCGCTTCGGCCAGCGCTTGATGTTCTCAAGCAGCAGACTGACGTAGAGAGTAGCGTTGCGGGGCCAACTTGTCTAGTCGGGTCATCTCTCCGTACACATGCGCTTTTCCGCCTGCTTCTCGACGCGGGGGAGTGCGTCCTCAGTCGTGAGCGAGGATGTTCACCAACTTGCCGAAGGGATCTCGCACGAAGAACCGGCGCACGCCCCAAGGCTCGTCGACCGGACCGTACTCCACGGGAAGCTTCGCCTTCTTCACCCGGCGCAGCACCGCTTCCAGGTCGTCCACCTCGATCGACAGGTCTGGCGCCGGGGCACCCGAGCCTCCTTCCGAGATGAAACTGATCTGGACCTGCATCTCCTCTTCGGACCCGTAGGTCGCGATCCATCCCATGTCCATGAGGAGGTCGAGGCCGAGGATGTCCTTGTAGAAGCGAGCGGCTGCAGCGGGTGCCGGGCTCACCACGTTGGCGACGATTCTTTTGACTCGCATGGAGACCGGGTCGTATCAGAGTCGTGCCGTGCGGCGCCTGTTCGTGCGCCGTGCCTCACGGAGCCAGCCCGGGTGACGGACACCCTCACCCCGACCCTCTCCCGGTGGGCGAGGGAGTGCGGCGCGGCAACACCACTCGGAACGTGGAGCCCTGTCCCGGCTTGCTCCGCACCTCGATGGTGCCTTCCAGTGCCTGGATGATCTGCCTCGTGATGTAGAGCCCCAGGCCCAGCCCTCCGTAGTGCCTCCCGGACACCGCCCGCTCGAACTTGCCGAAGATGCGCTCCAGGTGCTCCGGCTCGATGCCGATGCCCTCGTCCCTCACCACCAGCACCGCCCGCTCCGGCTCCCCCTCCACCTCCACGTGCACCGGCCGGCCCGCCCCGTACTTCAGCGCGTTGGACAGCAGGTTCGTCACCACCTGCTCCAGCCTCAGCCGATCCCACCTCCCCACCACCGGCCTCTCCGCCACCACCTCCACCGCGCTTCCCGCCTTCGCCGCCTGCTGCGCGAAACGCTCCACCACCTCCCGCACCACCTCCGTCACATCCAACTCCTCCCACGTCAGCGCCAGCCGCCCCTGCGTCAGCCTCGACACGTCCAGCAGCGCGTCCACCAACACCGCCAGCTTGCGCAACTGCTGCTCCGCTCCCCGCGCCGCCCGCATCACCCGCTCGCGCGGCACCAGGTCCTCCTCGCCTCCCTCCACCTCCCGCCTCAGCCCCTGCAGCCTCAGCCTCAACGGCGTCAGCGGCGTCTTCAGCTCGTGCGACGCCACCGAGAGGAACTCGTCCCGCGCCCGCACCGCCTCGCGCGCTTCCTCGTACAGCCTCCCGTTCTCCACCGCCTGCTCCGACAGCCGGATTCCCAGCTGCACCAGCTTGCGCTCGGCCGCCCTCACCCGCTTGAGCTGCCGCACCATCCACTCCACCCGCCCCGCTTCCGACTCCTGCCCCAGCAACATCTCCGGCGTCTCGTAGAAGAGATTCTCGTGCACCTCGTCCCCGAGGATGACGCGCGGGTGCGTGCGCAGCACGTCGTGGATGACCTCGGGCGGGAAGCGCTTCCGGTTGTACTGGCAGTTGGCCATCGCATGGCTGCCCGGCAGGTAGTGGTTGAGCAGCGACTCGTAGCGGATGAGCTCCAGGCGGCTCGGCTCCGCTCCCAGCGCCCAGCTCATCTCTCCCGTGGCGCACACCCCCGTGAAGCCCGCCGCCAGCGACTCCTGCTCCACCCGCCGGAAGTAGGCCACCATCGCCTCCGGCTCGAACCGCCCCCCCCGCAGGAAGACCTCGCGCTGCGTGAGGAAGACGAGCGCTCCCCTCGCCCGCTCCCGCTCCACCTCCACCCCGTGCGCCTCCAGCACCGCGGCCACGTCGTCCACGCTGTGCTCGTCCACCACGTACACGCAGCGCTCGCCCCGCTCGAGCCCCTGCCGCACGTAGGGCACCAGCGCCACCACCTGCTCCTCGGGCCGCTCGTACACGAGGCACACGTGGTCCCCCAGCCCCAGCCGCGTGAGCTGCCGCGCCGTCTCGCCGACCGCCGCTCCGGCCTCCAGGAGCACGGGCGGCGGGGTGGGCGTCCGCATGGAAGGTTCGTTCATCCCGCCCCCTGAAAAGGTGCCCGCCGCACCTCCTCCCCAACCCATGTCCACGCGCCTTTTCCCTCGCAAGGGACGGCCTTTTTCCCTCGCACTCCCGCTCCCCGGACATGTCAGACCCATCCGTTAATGTCTTCACATCACGACGCATCAGGGAGGCACTTCATGAACGGACTTCCGGAGTCACCTCACGTCTCGGTGAACAAGCTGGGCCGCTACCTCACGGCGACGCCCGCGCTCCGCAAGCGGCTCATCGAGGCCCAGAAGCATCCGCCGGATCCGCAGTACCTGCGCTACCCCGAGGCCGCCCACGCCATCACCGACTTCCTGTGCCGCGGCCAGGACGAGTCCATCCTCCGCCAGCACCAGCACCGGCTGGCCACCGGTGTCTTCGCCGACGACTTCGACACGCAGCGCGCCCGGCTGTGCATCGAGGCGCTCGAGCACTACCGCAAGCTGCACCCGCGTCTGGGCCTCCAGGGCGTGGTGGCCAGCGAGGTGGGCCACGAGCCGCCCGTGCTGCACATGGCCGGCGTGGCCATCCGCGTCTTTCCCCAGGTGGTGCTCCAGTCGGTGGACCGGCACGGCCACACCCAGGTCGGGGTGATGAAGCTGTATTTCTCCAAACACCACCCGCTGGACGAGCGCTCCGGGCAGTACATCGCCACGCTGCTGCAGGCCTTCGCCGAGCAGCACCTGGCGGCGCTGGGCCCCATCGACACGAAGCTGGTGCGCGTGGTGGACGTGTTCGCCGGCAAGGAGTTCCTCCCGCCCAAGGCGCGGGTGCGCCGGCTGTGCGACGTGCAGCGCGCGTGCGAGGAGATCGCCGCCCGCTGGCCCGTGCAGTGACGGCCAGCGGACGCTCGGGGCTGACCGCCGGGTGACTCCCACCCGGTGGCTTCCCTTGTCGTCAGGGGCAACGGTCGTTATGACTGGCTTCCTGCACGACACCTTGGGAGGGGCGACGGCCTTGCTCGACGCACTGTGGGAACGGAGGGCGCTGCTCGTCTCGGGCAAGGGGGGTGTGGGCAAGACGACGCTCGCGGCGGCCCTGGCTCGCGCGGCGGTGGCCGCGGGCAAGCGGGTGCTGCTGGCCGAGGTGGAGGTGGGCTCCGACGAGCAGGACAGCCCCTCCACCCTCGGTGCGCTGGTGGGTGCCCCGCGCGTCTCCGGCCCCCAGGTCCAGGACGTCTCCCCGGGCCTGTCCTTCGTCCGCCTGTCCGCCATCGAGGGCCAGCGCCTCTTCCTGCGGGACGTGTTGCCGCTGCGTGTCATGGCCGAGGCCGCCATGCGCACCCGCGCCCTGCGCCGCTTCCTCGAGGCCGCCCCCGCGCTCCGGGAGATGGGCGTCCTCTACCAGATGCTCCACTTCGTGCACCGCACGCGCCCGGATGGCAGCCCCCTCTACCCGCTGTGCATCCTGGACCTGCCGGCCACCGGCCATGCGCTGGCCATCGCCGCGCTGCCGGACACGTTGCTGTCCGTCATGCCCGGGGGCCCGGTCGGCCGCTCGGTGCGCGAGGGACTGGCGCTGCTGAGGGACCCCCGCCTCACCGGGGCCCTGCTCGCCACCCTGCCCGAGCCCCTGCCCGTGAGTGAGACGCTGGAGCTGGCCACCGCCATCCAGCGCCACCGCATCCCCATCGCCGCGGGCGTGCTCAACCGCATGCCGGACAACCCCTTCTCGCCGGACGGGCGCGCCGCGGTGAAGCGGCTGCTCGACGAGCACGGGCCGCACCTGGGACAGCGCGCGATGGAGCGGCTGGACCGGGCCCGCGAGGCCCAGGCCCGGCTGGCGGGCAACCTCCCGGCGCCGCTGCTCACCGTGCCCGAGCTGCCCGGCTCGGGGCCGGAGCTGGTGGAGCGGCTCGCCACGTACCTCACCCGTTCCACCGTCCACCCCGCGGCCACGCCCCAGGGCGCGCGCGCCGGAGTCCCCTCATGAGCCAGAGCCTCCAGACCCTGCTGCGGGAGAAACGTGTCCTCGTGCTGTGTGGCGCGGGCGGCGTGGGCAAGACGACGACGGCCGCGGCGCTGGGCGTGGCGGCGGCGCGCGCGGGCCGCAAGGTGCTGGTGCTCACCATCGACCCGGCGCGGCGGCTCGCCGAGGCCATGGGCCTGTCCGAGGGCGGCGCGGAGCCCACCGCCATTCCCCCCGAGCGCCTCTACGCGGGGCGGGAGCCCGGTACGGGCCGGCTGGACGTGTGGATGTTGGATCCCCGCGTCGTCTTCGAGCGCTTCGTGAAGCGGTTGTCGCCCACGCCCGAGGCGGCGCGCACCATCCTGGAGAACCGCCTCTACCGCTTCCTGTCGGACCTGGTGGCGGGCATGCAGGAGTACGCCGCGGCCGAGGCGCTGGACAACTTCCTGGACGAGGGCCACTACGAGCTCATCGTCCTGGACACGCCGCCGAGCCGCCACGCGTTGGACTTCCTGGAGGCGCCGGGACGGCTGGCGCGTTTCCTGGACGATCGGATCGTCTCCATCTTCCTGCCCGAGGAGAAGGGCCGGGGAGGGAGGCTGTGGCGCAAGACGTCGCAGCTGGTGGGCAACGTGCTGGGGAGCATCTTCGGCGAGAGCTTCACGCAGGAGATGAAGTCCTTCATGGGGGCCTTCAGCGGGCTGTTCGCGGGCATCCGGCTGAGGGCGGACCGGCTGCGCTCGCGGCTGACGTCGCCGGACGCGGCCTTCCTGCTGGTGACGTCGCCGGAGGGGGCCTCGCTGCAGGAGGCGGCCTTCTTCCGGGACATGCTGCGCGAGCGGGGGCTGCCCTTCGCGGGCTTCGTGCTCAACCGGAGCTGGGCGCGCGAGGACGGGATGACGAACCCCGAGGAGCTGCTGCGGCACGTGGAGGACGCGGGCGCCGCGCGCGACGGGGTGGAGGCGCTCATCGGCCTGGCCCAGCAGGAGCGGGCGCGCGCCGAGGCCCACCGGGGCGTGCTGGAGCGGCTCGCGGAGAAGCTGCCCGCGGGCGCCGTGGCCGTGGCCGCTCCCGAGGCCGGGGGCGAGCTGGAGGACTTCGGCGGCCTCGTGCGCCTGGGCGAGGCGCTCGCCACGCCGTAGGGGAAGCCTGTCCTCCAGGACAGCACGGGTGTCCGGAGACGGGCACTCGGGGAGGGGCCGCATGCCCGGGGGCGGACAGCCCGGCGCGCCGTGCCCCGAGGGCCCCTTGGAGGAAGCCGGGTGCGTGCCGAGCCTCCGGCGGCACACACCTACAGGAGGACGCATCCCCATGGCCCAGAGGCACACCGATGATGGCCGGGACACCCCGGCGCGCGGCTCGCCGCCGAATGGTACGCACGCGGAGCGCGAGCGCCGCGCCGCGGAGGCCCCACCGGGCTCGCGTGAGCGCTCCGAGTCCGATGTCACCGGCTGGAGCACCGAGCGCGACGAGCCGCCCGAGGTGCGCGAGGGCCGCTTCCACCGCGCCGCCCAACTGCGCATGGCCCAGCCGCGCACCGAGGAGGGCTCCCCCCCTCCCGAGGATGACACCCGCTTCGAGCGGGGCTCCCAGCGCCGCGGCTTCTTCCACCGGGGCCGGGGCCGTCCCGTCGAGCGTGCGGAGCGCACCGCCGCCAGCGTCCCCCATGGCCCCTATGGCCGGGATGACCGGAACGCCGAGGACGCCGCGGGCATGGGCTCGGGGCCGCTGCTGGGCGAGCAGGAGCGCTACCACGCGCTGGAGGACGACCATCCGCACCGCGAGTACCGCCCGTTCGATCGCTCCGGCACCGGGCATGATCCGAGCGGGAACGCCCCGTACGAGGACCGGGGCGGGCGCGAGGTGCGGGGCCGGGCGACAGGCCCGGAGATGCGGGGTGGCCCCGGGCAGCGCTGGCGCGAGGAGCGCGTCCAGGAGGACCGTCCCGGCGCGGAGCAGCGCGAGGGCACGGGCGAGCGGTACTCGGGGCTGGTGGGCATGGGCCAGACGGGGGCCTCGCGCACCGGGACGCCCCGCCAGGGCCGCTGGAAGCGCGAGCCGCTGAATGCGCGGGAGATCATGACGCGCAACGTGAAGAGCGCGCAGCAGGACAGCAGCCTGCGCGAGGTGGCGCGCATCATGAAGGACGAGGACTGCGGCGTGGTGCCGGTGGTGGACAAGCAGGGACGGCTGCGGGGCCTCATCACGGACCGGGACCTGGTCATCCGCACGCTGGCCGAGGGACGGCCGCCGGACAACATGCACGCCCGGGACATCATGACGGATGACGTGGAGGTGGTGACGCCGGACGAGGACATCCACAGCATCATCGCGTTGATGGGCCGCCGCCAGGTGCGCCGCGTCCCGGTGGTGGAGCGGGATGACCGGCTGGTGGGCATCATCTCGATGGCGGACATCGCCACGAGGGCCGACTACGACGAGGAGCTGCAGGAGGCGCTGGACCGCATCTCGGCCCGGCGCTCGTTCTGGAGCCGCCTCTACTAGGGTTCTCCCCTCTCCCTCCGGGAGAGGGCGAGGGTGAGGGTTTCCGGACCCGAGCTCCCCACTGTGGAGCGGGGCGAGGGAGCAACCTGATTGTTCCAGGCACCCTCACCCCGTCCCTCTCCCGAGGGGAGAGGGGAAGTGGGCTACACGATGGCCACGGTGACACCCGTGGCATCGCTCGTCACCGTGAACGTCTTGATCGGACCGATGGTGTCACCGGTGTTGGGCATCTGCATCACCTCGCCCGTCCTGCTGAAGCGCGCCGCGTGGCAGGGACACAGCAGTTGCCGCGACGACTCCTGGTAGCCCACGGCGCACCCCTGGTGGGGGCAGATGGAGTCCACCGCCGAGTACCCTCCGCCCTCGAGCGCGAAGACGAAGATGAGCTTGCCGTAGCCCGTCGGAGTCCCCTGCACCACGTTGCCCGCCGTCTGGAGCTGCGGGAACTGCGCGAAGGGGAAGAAGATGGTCCCATTCACGACGGCGGGGAAGTCGTCCTCGCCGGCCGTGAAGTCGATGGTCAGCTCGTCCGCCTCCGAGTCGTAGCTCGAGGAGAACGTGGTCAGCGGCACGGTCGCGGGTGGGTGCGTCGCCGTCCCATCGATCGCGAAGCGCGAGAGGTGGCACGGGCAGATGGCCTCCCCGTCCTGGAAACCCAGCGGGCAGCCCCGGTGCGTGCAGAGGTTGGACACCACCGCGTACTGCGTGCCCCGCGGGTGCATGATGAGCAGGTGCTGCCGCTCACCTTCCACGCGCAGGGTGACGGCGCCGCCCTCGCGCGCCAGCTCCGGGTAGCGGCTCACCTTCAACACCACCTTCCCGGTGGTGTCCTTGCTCGCGTCCACCACCGGCGCGGGATCGATGTCCGGCGCGCACCCGGCCAGGCCCGTGGCCGCCGCACCGGCGCCCGCGCCCACCAGGCCCTTCAGGAAACCCCGGCGATTGGTGCTCACTTCGCCTCCTGAAGCTGGAACTTCGTCTCCAGGTCGAGCGCGTCGTCCACCTTCTTCATCATCAGCGAGGGGCGCTCCACCTTGAAGGCATCCAGGCTGATCTGGAAGTTGCCCGTGGCGGACACCTCCTTGTCCGAGGTGAACACCACCTTCATGGGCACCTCCACCGCCTGCTTCACGCCGTGGAAGGTGAGCTGGCCCTTGAGCGTCACCGCCTGCTCCGACGGGAACGAGGTGGGCACCTTCACGCCGCTGGCCAGGCCCTTGAACTCGATGATGGGGAACTTGGGGGCCTCGGTGGCCTCCTTCATGTGGGCGTCGCGGTTGGCGTTGCCCGAGTCGAAGTCGGCCACGTTGGCGCGCACGGCCACCTGCAGGGTGCCGTCGGGGAGCAGCCGCGCCTTGCCCTCGGTGGGGCGCGCCGTGCCCACCACGTCGTGCAGCGCGTGCTTGAGGCGGTAGGTGAGGGAGCTGTCCGCGGAGCGCACCGAGTACGTGCGCGGGGCGGGAGCCGCCTCCTGCGCGAGCGCGGACGTGGACAGGAACAACGTGGCCAGCAAGGCCAGGGTCGAGTTTTTCATGATGAGAGCCTCCGGGTGTCTCAACGCGTATGCCTGATTCGTATTCAGAAGACGATCATCAGGGCGCCCGCGCCAACGGCCCCCAGCGTCGCATAACCCACCACCTGGTGCGCGGTGGCGAAGTCCACCTGGGACAGCTTGCCCTCCTGCTGCTGGCTGCTCGTCACCAGGCCGAGCACCACCTGCGTGAGCATGCCGGCGGTGGCCAGGGAGACGAACACCTTGTGCAGGGTGATGGTGTCCAGGCGCAGCTCCTTCTTGAAAGGAGTGGGCGCGAACAGGCCGAGCAGGCCCGTTCCGGCGAACAGGCTGGAGGAGCCGATCACCAGGCCCGTGTGCAAGGCAGCGAAGCGGCGGGTGTCGCCCCCACCGCGGTAGCGGTCATGGAAGTGCATCTGTCCCACCACCACCGTGGCGGCCAGCGTCGTCAGCGTGGCCAGCCCCAGCCCCTGGTGGAGCGTGAGCATGGTGCGGCGTTGGGCGATGGCCCTCTCCAGCTTGGGGTCCACGAGCTGCGGCGTCTCCGCGGCCGCCGAGGGCTCAAGCAGATCGAAATCCATGTCCATCCCCGGCTCCTCGGCCTGCTTCACCGGAGCGTCGGACGGCTGCGCCGGAGTCTCGGACGGCTGCGCCGGAGTCTCGGACTGCTGGGCCGCGACGGTCTTCGGCTGGGACTTCTTGGAGGACTTCTTGGAGGTCTGCGTCGACTGCGCGGACTTCTTCCCGGCGGCGTGGGCACGCGTGGCCGGTGCGGCGAGCAGCAGGACCAACAGGACGACGGCGGTGCGGGACATCGCTTCCCCTTGTGCAGGCAAGGAACGCGTCCCAGTATGCGCCAACGTCGCGGTGCGTTACATGTCGAACAATGACGGAAGGGCCCACGCCCCGCTCTTCCACCGCCATGGAAAAAAGAGCGTGGGACTCCGTCTTCCCGGGAGTCGAGAAACCGGGGCGCTCAGGCCGGCGCGGTGGCCGGGGCCTCCGAGCGCTGCGCGGTGCCCTGCGACAGCTCCTGGCCCAGCACGCGCGGATCGAAGTAGGCGTAGAAGCGCGAGATGCGATCCCCATCCCACTCGATGATGGAGACGCCCTCGTAGTCCACCGCCGCGCCGTTGTGCGCGGTGCCGCTGGACTCCCACTCGAGCGCCACGCGGTCTCCGGCTTCGATCATGTTGCGGAAGGTGGACTTCACCTGGCGCAACATGCCCTTGTACTCGCGCCAGAAGTCCCGGGCGCCGTCCCGGCCATGGAAGGTGCGCCGGGAGGCCACGTTGCTCACCTGCGCGTCGTCACTGAAGAGCTCCAGCAGGGGCTCCACGTCTCCGCTCTCCTCCAGCCGGGCCAATGCGTCCACGAAACGCTGCGCTCGCTCCATCGCCATGGGGGTCCTCGCTCCGTCCGGGTCAGGGGTCCTGGGTCTCAGGGTCCTCTGAGTCGCACGGTGCGCATGGGCTCCCGGCGGTGCCTCCGCCACCGGTTGCCCGCCCGCCCTGCGTCCGGAAGTCCCGGGCATCGGCCGCGTGCCACCCGCCTCGGGTTCGCATTAGGCTCGGGGCGTCCATGCAACGCCTCCAGGAAGCCCCGCCCGCCTCTTCCGAGGAGGGAGCCGAGCCCGTCCCGTCCCTGCCCGTGCTCGAGCCGGTGCCGGTGCGCGAGCGGCTGGAGCTGCTGCGCCTGTCGGGCGCGATGCCGGGCGAGGTGGACACGTTCCTGGCCGGGCTCGAGGCGCCCTATCTGCCGGGCGAGTCCCCGCGTGAGCGGGCGGACCTGATGTTGGACCTGCTGGAGGAGGAGCGGCTGTGTGAGCTGACCGGCAGCGACGGCCGCCGGGTGGGCCTCGCCGCGCTGGAGACCCTGCTGCGGCTCGGCTACCCGTATGCCTTCGATCTCACACCCGAGATGCTCGCCCGGGCGCGCGGCGCCGCCGGGCCCGTCTTCTCCGCCCGCGCCCTCGTGGGACTGGGGCTCACCGGGGTCAACGTCCTGGTGCCGGTGCTGCTGCTGCACCAGGAGTTCTTCTCCTACGTCGATGCCCTGCACGATGACGGCCTGAACCTCGGCCGCGACGAGGTCTTCTCCGGCCCCGCGCGCTACCTGCCGCTGCTCGTACTGGCGCTGCTCACGCCGCCGGTGCTCTCGGCCATCCTGGCCTGGAGGAAGTCCCGGCTCGCGCAGACGCTGCTCACCGGCGTGCAGGCCATGGTGGGCCTGGTGTTGCTGCTGCTGGCCATGAGCGGGCCCGCGAGCGACTTCTGGGTGTATGGCGTGGACCGGCTCGTGCTGGCGATCTCCGGCGTGCTGGCGTGGGCCATCGCCTTCTGCCTGCATCCGCGCGAGGAGCCGCCGCCGGAGCCCTGAGCGAGACACCCCGGAAAAGACAATGACCGCGGCCGAGGGGGGTTGGCCGCGGTCATCGGGCCCCCTTCCGGGGGGAAGGGGGGCCGTGCCGAAAACGTGAAGCGCTATCTCAGGTGAGCACGTCGAGCGCGCGCGCGTAGTACTTCTGGCGGTCGGCGAGCCCGTTGTAGCCACCGTTGATGCGGCGGGTGAGCTCCTTGAAGTCACCGGAGTCCGCGTACTGGTTCAGGTTGCGGCTGTTCCAGTACCAGGCGGCGGTGCGGAAGCCCACATCCGGGTCCGCGGCGCGCTTGGGGTTGTTCTCCAGGTCGATGCCCAGGGCCTTGCCGGCGGCGCGGTAGTTGGAGCGGCCGGTGAGCTGGATGGGGCCGCGGCCCTTGAAGCGCACGCCGTCGCCCGGCTGCGTGTTGCCCAGGTCGCGGCGGCCCTCGTAGGCGGCGCCGGAGGCGATCTCCTCCATGTAGCGGAACTCGGCGCTCTCATGGGCGAGCTGCGCGAGGAAGGCGGCCTGGCGCTTGGGGGTGTTGATGCCGGCCTCGGCCATGGCCTTGTTGAGGTGAGGCAGGTACGCCTCGGCCTTGGCCTGCGACAGGTTGGGCATGATCTGCTTGAGCTGCGCGAGCGACACGCCGCCCTTGCCACCGGGCTCGGAGGGGCCGGTCACGGGGCCGGGGCCGGCGGAGCCGCCCACCTTGGCGCCCTGCTTCTCGAAGGCGGCGCGGGTCAGCGGGCCGTAGTAGCCGGTGTTGGGCACGCCGTTGGCGGCCTGGAACTTCTTGAGGGCCGCCTCGGTCTTGGCGCCGAAGATGCCCGGGCCGGTGTTCATCTCGGCCTGGGTCAGGTGGCCCGTCTTCACCAGCGCGGTCTGGAGCTGCTTCACGCCCTCGCCGCGGGCGCCCTTCTCCAGGTCACCGGAGGGCAGGGTCAGGCCCTTCACGGAGCCGCCAGCGGAGGGCTGGGAGGGCGCGGGGGCGCTGCCACCACCGGCCGGAGCGGTGCCCGGACGGGGGTTGCCGCCCGTGAAGGTCACCAGCTCGCCGGTGCTCTTGTAGTTGCTGGGGCCGCCCACGAGCCTGCCGCCCTGCAGCTTGAGGGCGATCTCCTTGCCGGTGGCGGGATCGTTGGCGAAGTAGGTGTCGCCCTTGCGGTGGGTGACGGCGACCCAGTGGTCGGTGCCGTTGGAGCCGCCGTTGGAGCCGGCCTTGTAGTCCACGCCGATGACGACGGGACGGCCCGCGTCGATCTGCTTGTTGATGGTGTCCATGCTCCAGCCGGGCTTGCTGGCGCCCAGGCCGGCCATCTTCGCGGCCTGGCCCCAGATGAGGGCGTTGCCGGAGTAGCCACCGGTCCTGTCGAGGTGGGCGTCGAGCTCACCGGGGTTGATGACCTGGCCGGAGATCTTGCTGATGGCCATGGCGGTGGAGGTCATCGCGCAGCCGGCGGCGGAGAGCGAGGAGCTGGAGCCGAGGGTGCGGCCGCCCCACTGGGCATCGCCCTGCTTGAAGATGGGGGTGCCATCGGCGGAGGTGGGGAACTGACGGCCGTCGTTGTCGCGCGCGGGGCCCGCGGAGCCGCCGCCGGTGGGGGCGGAGGGAGCCGGCCGGGAGGGCGCGGGCTGGGAGGGAGCGGGCTTGGAGGGCTTGTCGAAGCCGTCACCGCCACCGGGGATGCTCAGCTTCTGGCCGGCGAAGATGCGGTTGGGGTTGCTGATGTTGTTGGCCTTGGCCAGGGCGCCCGTGGTGGTGCCGAAGCGCTTGGCGATCTCCCCGAGGGTGTCACCGGAGCGCACGGTGTAGCTCTTCGCCGACGAGGGGCGCGCGCCGCTGCTGAAGCTGTCCGGGAGCTTCAGCTTCTGGCCGACCGCGATGCGGTTCGGGTCCCGGATGTTGTTGGCCTGGGCCAGCTTGTCGACGGTGGTGTTGTACTGCTTGGCGAGCGCCGACAGGGTGTCGCCGCGACGGACGGTGTGGACGGACACGGAGGACTCCGGAAAGGGGGGAAGAAGAACAGCGATGACCTATTCTCGCGCGAGACGAAAAAAGGTTGCTGGGGGGGTAGGAAAAAACCGGAGGTCCCCACACCTGGAGTGCGCAAAGGCCCGGAAACAGGCGCGGAGACGCACTGGGGGAGCGGGTTGACAGGTTAAGGGCGTGCCACGCACCGCATCCGGACCGAGCCGGATTTCGTCGGCCGGACGCGTGTCTCGCAGATCTGGGCCTCGGGGCAGGGCGAGCGCTGGCAGCAGTCCCTCCCGTGGATCACGGAGCAGACCGAGACGCCCTGGTCGAAGCGGATGCACGCCTGGCTCGTTCCGGGGACTCGTTCCGAGCTCCTGGCCCGCCGCATGCTTGAGCGCGGCTCGCCATGTCGGGACTGCATGACCTCTTCGCCCGCTATACCTTCGGCCACCCCGAGCGTGCCGCCGCCGAGCTGCGCGCCGCGCTGCCCGCGCACGTCGTCTCCGAGGTGGACTGGTCATCCCTGCGGCGGGAGCCCGTCTCCGTCGTGGACCCGGAGCTGCGCGAGACAGAGAGCGACCTGCTCTTCACCGCGCGCCTGCGCTCGGGACACCCGCTGCTGCTGTATCTGCTGCTCGAACACCAGTCCTCGGTGGACCGGTGGATGGCGCTGAGGATGCTGCGCTACGTGGTGCGCCAACTCGAGCGCTGGCGCCAGGAGCACCCGGAGAGCACGCGGCTGCCACTCATCGTCCCGCTCGTCATGTACCACGGGCCGGACGGAGCCTGGACGGCGCCGCGCCGGGTGGAGGACCTCTTCGATTTGCCGGAGGCAGTGGAGGAGCAGGAGCGCTGGCGAGCCCTGGTGCCGCGCTTCGAGTACCTGCTCGATGACCTGACGGCCGAGCGGGAAGAGGCGCTGAGCGCGAGACCCGGCCCACCGCTGGCCCGGCTGGCGTGGCTGGTGCTGCGCTACGGGCGCACCGGGGAACTGGCCCGGAAGCTGCCCGATTGGGTGGCACTCTTCGCGCAGGTACAGGCGGGCCCCGAGGGGGGCGAGCATCTGGTGGTCGTCATCCGTTACCTGCAGTGGACCGAGGACACGGCCGTCCATGCCGCGGCCCGGCAGGTGTTACATTCGGTGGTGGATGAGCAGCGAGCGGAGGATCTGATGGGAACCTGGGCCGAGGAGATGATCGAGCGGGGAATCCAGAAGGGCCTGGAGAAAGGTCTGGCCAAGGGCCTGACCCAAGCACGTGCCGAGTACATCCTGCGGATCCTCACCGCGCGGGGTGTGCAGGTCGATGAGGTGACCCGGCAGCGCATCCTCGGCTGCACCGACGTCGCCACCCTCGACCGCTGGTTCGACCGGGCCCTGAACGCCACCACCCTCCGCGACGTCCTGGACGACCTCGCCCAGTAGGAGCGCCTCAGCCCACCCGGGCGCCCGCGTCTCCACGTCCCGCGAGCTTCGCCACCGCTTCAATCAGGGTCGCCGGCTCCAGCGGTTTGGCCAGGTGCACCTGGAAGCCCGCGCGGTAGGCCCGCCGCGCGTCCTCGGCGCTCGCATACGCCGTCAGCGCAATCGCTGGCACCCATTGGTCCCTCGCCTCGGCCCACGCCCTCACCTTCCTCAAGAGCGAGTGCCCGTCCTCCCCCGGCAGGCCAATGTCGGACACCAGCACGTCCGGCATCGACGCCCTCAGCCGCTCCATCGCCTCGGCCGCGGTGCTCGCCGTGCCCACCACCGCGCCCCGCTCGCGCAACATCAACGCAATCAACTCGCGTGCGTCCGCCGCGTCCTCCACCAGCAGCACCGTCACCCCGTCCAGCCTCACCTCCGGCGCCTGCGCCTCCGCTCCCGGCAGCGCCTCCGGCTTCGCCTCGGGCAGCACCGCCGGCACCGGCAGCGCCACCGTGAAGGTCGAGCCCATCCCCTCCCCCGCGCTCTCCGCCCGCACCTGCCCTCCGTGCAGCCCCACCAGGTGGTGGACGATCGCCAACCCCAGCCCCAGCCCGCCATGCTCGCGCGTCGCCGAGCCGTCCGCCTGCCAGAAGCGCTCGAAGAGGTGCGGCAGGGAGTCCGCGCGAATCCCCTTCCCCGTGTCCGTCACCCGCAGCCGCAGCTCGCGCTCGTCGCGCTCCACCCGCACGCGCACCCGCCCGCCTGCCGGGGTGAACTTCACCGCGTTCACCAGCAGGTTCCAGCACACCTGCTGCAACCGCGCCGGATCCCCCACCAGCATCGCCGTGCCGTTGCCGCCCACGTCCACCTCGAGCGCCAGCGCCACCGCCTTCTGCTCCGCGTGCGGCTTCACCACCTCCACCGCCGCCTGCACCACGCCCACCAGGTCCACGCCCCGCCGGTGCAGCGTCAGCTTCCCGGTGATGATGCGCGACACGTCCAGCACGTCTTCAATCAACTGCGCCAGCGTGCGCGCGTTGCGCTCGATGACGCTCAGCCCCTTCTCCACCGCCTTCGCGTCGTTCTGCCGGCTGCGCAGCATCTGCGTCCAGCCCAGCACCGCCGTCAGCGGCGTGCGCAATTCATGGCTCATCACCGCGAGGAACTCGTCCTTGGCGCGGTTGGCCGCCTGCGTCTCCGCCATCAGCCGCGTGTTTTCAATCGCCACCGAGGCCATGCGCGCGAGCTGCACGAGAATCGCCTCGTCCTCGGAGCTGAACTCGCCCTCGTACCGGTCCGACAGTTGGATGAGGCCCAGGTTGCGCCCGTCCCGTCCCACCAGGGGCGCCGCCAGCCACCCGCGCATCGGCGGGTGCTTGCCCGGGTGCCGGCCGAAGCCCTTCCAGGCCGGGTGCGTCTCCAGCTCCGTCTGCGTCAGCCGCATGGGCAGGTTCAGCCGGCACACCCAGCTATAGATGCCCGTCCCCTCCGTCGCCTGCTTCCAGTCGCGCCACGCCCCGTACTTGTCCGACATCGACACCGAGTGGATGGCCTGAGTCCAACTGCCCTCCACCGACAGGCTGGTGACGGACTGGTGCGCGCCAATCACCTCGCGCGCCTGCTCGGTGATGGCCTTGAGCACGTGCTCGACGGAGTCCGCCTCGCTGATGACGAGCGCGGCGCTGGCCAGCCCCTGCAACTGCACGGCGTGGTGCTGCTCCCGCGCGAGCAGCCGCTCCAGCTCGGCCTCGCCCTGGCGCTGGCGTGTAATATCCCGGTGGGCGCCCACCCACTCGCGCACCGAGCCGTCCTTCTCCAGCACCGGCACCGCGCGCGCCATCATCTGGCGGTACGTGCCGTCGTGGTGCCGCAGCCGGTGCTCCACCTGGAAGGGCGTGTGCGTGGAGAGCGCGTCCTCCCAGGCCCGCACCGAGCGCTCCCGGTCCTCCGGGTGCACCGCCTCCAGCCAGCCCCAGCCCTGGTACTCCTCGCGCGGCTGCCCGGTGAAGGCGCTCCAGCCCGGCTGGTCCTCCACGAACTCGCCCGAGGGCGGCGTGGCCCAGATGATGTCCGAGGTGGCCGTCACCAACGAGCGGAAGCGCTCCTCGCTGTAGCCCAGGTCGCGGGCCAGCGCCTCGGCGGTGCGGCGCGAGCGCACCAGGTCCGTCACGTCGTAGGCGAAGATGGCCACGCCCTCGACCCGTCCGGCGGCGTCGCGCTGGGGGTGGTAGGCGATGTCGAAGAACATCTCCTCCGGCGGCGAGCCCGCCGTGCGCGGCACCTTCACCGGCCGGGCGCGGCCCACATACGAGTTGCCGGAGGTGTAGACCCGGTCCATCACCTCGAAGACGCCCTGGCCGGCCAGCTCCGGCAGGGCCTCGCGCACCGGCTGGCCCACCATGTCCCGGCTGCCGTGGAAGCGCCGGTGCAGCAGGTTGGAGAAGACGAAGCGGTGCTCGGGGCCCCGGGTGATGCTGACGGCGGCGGGTGCCAGCATCAGCATCTCCTGGAAACGGGCGCGCTCGCCCTCCACCGCGGTGCGCGCCGTCTGCTCGGCCGACAGCAGCCGCACCCGCTCGTTCTCCGCCAGGCGCCGCTCCGTCACGTCCCGGCTGAAGACGACGAGCCCCTCGCCCGAGGGGAAGGCCCGCGACTCCAGCCACACCCCGCCGGGCGCGAAGAAGTCCTCCAGCGACACCAGGGTGCGCGCGTCCATGGCGCGGCGCCAGGCCGGGGCGAAGGCGCTCTCGGCCACCTCGGGCAGCGCCACCCACAGCTCCTGTCCCAGCAGCTGCTCGCGCGAGCGGCCCAGCAGCCGCTCGAAGACGGCGTTGAGCCACACCAGGCGCCAGGCCCCATCCACCACGAGGATGCCGTCGGTGACGCCATCGAGCAGGGGATCGACCCCCGCCGGCGTCCGGCTCTCCAGCCCCCCGGTTGGAGTTCTTGACGGCTCGTGATTGGCCATGGACTCGGAGTACAGGCTTAGCAGAGCAAGCTGACGGCTGCTCGCGGGTGACGGGTGGACTGTCCGGCGCAGGCCGTTCCGAGGTGGGAGTAGAGGACACCCCGGGGAGCCTGAAGCCGTCCGGGGAGGGAGGAGGCGGCCGGGACACCGGTGGCCTTGTGCGGCCGGGACGCATCCGCTAGCAGTCGGGAACCACCGCCATGTCCACCGACGCCCCGACTCCGAATCCGCCGCGCTCCACCCACCGCTTCCTCTGGGTGGCGCTGGCCTCCGCCGTGTGCCTGGTCCTGACGGTGGTGGCGCTGGTCCGCCCCCGGCACGAGCCCCTGCAGCGGCTGGGCAAGCTCCCGGCCTTCAGCTTCACGCGTCAGGACGGCGAGCCCTTCGGCCTGAAGCAGCTCGAGGGCCGTCCCTGGGTGGCCAACTTCATCTTCACCCGCTGCCCCACCATCTGCCCCGTCTTCACGCGGAAGATGGCGGGCGTGCAGAAGCAGACGGCGGAGCTGGGCGAGCTCGCGCTCATCTCCTTCTCGGTGGACCCGAAGTACGACACCCCCGAGCGCCTCACCGCCTATGCCCGGAAGCACGGCGCGAATCCGGCGCGCTGGAGCTTCCTCACCGGCGAGTACGAGCAGCTCAAGGGCACCATCGTCGGCGGCTTCAAGATCGCCATGGGCCGCGAGGAGGGCGGGGACGAGAACGACATCGCCAGCATCTTCCATGGCTCACACTTCGTGCTGGTGGACCGCACGGGGGAGATCCGCGGCTACTACAACAGCGAGCACGACGACGACGTGGAGCGGCTGGTGCGCGACGCCGGGCGGCTGGTGAAGAGCGGCGAGTAGCGCTCCGGAGCCGGAAAACACGAAGGGCCGGCCTCCCGTATAGGGAAGACCGGCCCTTGTTCATGCA
Organism: Archangium gephyra; assembly: GCF_049060025.1. Lineage (GTDB taxonomy): Bacteria > Myxococcota > Myxococcia > Myxococcales > Myxococcaceae > Archangium > Archangium gephyra_A. The sequence continues at coordinate 7,158,959 of NZ_JBMEQQ010000002.1, read as the reverse complement.
CCCCGTTCAGCGGTGCGAGGGGCTCAGGCCGCCTCGAGCAGCTTGTGGGCGTGGGCGTGAGCGAAGATGTTCTGCAGGTTGATGCCGCCCTGGGGAGGCAGCGCGTCGCCGACCTTCTTGGCGATGCCACCGACCGTCTCGGCCAGGTCGCCCAGCTTCTTGATGGTGGGCATGGCCTTGGTCAGCAGGCCCAGGCCACCCAGCGGACCGCCGGCGACGAAGGACAGGGCGTTGTCGAGGAACTTGTCGGCGAAGGGCTTGATGAAGTTGCCGATGCCGAAGGGCAGCTTGTCCAGCGCGCCGCCCACCAGCTTCTTCACGGGCGCCATGATCTGGTCCAGGGGCTTCTGCAGGAAGTTGGTCACCTTGCCGACGACGTCCGCGACCTTGCCCACCGTGCGCGCGATACCACCGATAGCCTTGCCGATGCCCTTGAGGAAGCCCATGGTCTAAACCCTCGTATCCCCGGGGGGGATACCAAAAATGTGTGGAGATTGGTTGGGAAGCAGCCCCGTGCTGGGGAGTACAAAAGGATTATCGCGAGGACGCTTTTCGAGTTGCGTGCGGGAATTTCAAATCCGGCCCGGCCCGCCCTTGCGCATCTGGTTGAGCAGTTCCTGGCGCGTCTCGGGGTCATCCGAGGCCATCGGCTTCTCGCCCTCGTTGCCCTGCAGCGACGGCTTGCCCGCGGCGGCGGGAGCGCTCTCGAACCCGGACTTGTTGAAGTTGGGGCCCTCGATGCCCAGCTCGCCCTTGGCACCGGCGACGAAGAACTGACCGACCTCCTCGGGGGTGGGCGGCTCGTAGCCAGCGGCGCGCAGCTCCGCGTCATCGGCGACCTGGAGCATCGGCTGCTTGTCCGGGTTCTGCGCGTAGTCCAGCACCAGCTCCACGTAGGCCTCCAGCTCCATGCCCACCGACTTCGCGATGCGCTTGGTGTCGGGATCGGCGAGGAGTTCGGCGCGGACCTTCTCCACGGGCTTCTTCAGGCGCGGCTTCTGCTGGGACATGCGACGGCTCCAGTCGAGGAAAAGCGGAGTAGCCCGGGACTCTACTTGAGCCGTCCCATCGGGGCCAGAACCCCGCCGCACTCAGGGTGAGGGTGCCCCCGCCGCGGCGAGCGCCGGGCGGACGGGCAGGCGCTGGAAGGACTGACAGCCGCCCGGACGGCCGGAATAATGACGCGGTGCTTCCAACCCGTCCCCGCGTGCATACCTTGGCCGGAAGACATCGGACAGGGAAGGGACACACACATGGCGATGATCGGGACCCGCCTGGTGGAGAGGATGAAGGACGAGGCGCTGCGGCTGGGCACTCGGGGGGTGAGGTGGGTGGTGGAGGGCACCGCCACGGCGTTGAGGACCCTGGACCGGCTGCAGGAGTGGCTGCCCCAGCAGGAGCGGGAGGCGATGCGGCGGCCGGCCGGTGGAAACGCGATGATGGAGCAGCAGCGGCGGGAGCCGTCGCTGTACCGGCCACCGCCCGCGCGGCCGATGGTGGCGCGTCCGGCGAAGAAGCAGGTGTCTCCGGAGGCCCAGGCCACGGCGGCGCTGGTGCTGGAGGAGGCCCAGGCCGCGAGGGAGCGCATCAAGACAGCGCGGCCGGCGCCCAAGCCGCTGATCGTCTCGGCCGACGCCGAGGAGCAGCTGCCCAGCGCGGCGAAACGGCGGACGGCGCGCAAGACGATGCGGACGCAGGGCCGCAAGACGACGGCCTCGGCCACGGCCCCCAAGCGTGCCGCGGCGAAGCCGGGCTTCAAGGCGAAGCGAGGCCAGAAGCACAAGCACTGAGGCCATCGCAGACCAAGCCACAGGCCCTACAAGTCCCGAGCCCCACTCTCCCCTCTCCCCTCGGGAGAGGGACAGGGTGAGGGTGCCACGGGCCCCAAGTTGAACCCGTGCCGGGACGCGGTGTTACCTGCGCGTGACCTTGGGCGAGGTGGCGCGCGGAGCGACCTTGCTGCGCATGCGCGAGCTCTTCATGGAGATGCCCGAGGCCTTGAGCTGAGCGGCCTTCTCGGCGGCGAGGCGTTCGGCCTCGGCCTTGCGGGCGGCCTCGTCGGCGGCGAGCTGGGCGCGGCGCTGGGCGATGAGCCCCGCATGCCGTCGGCGGTGAGGTCCACCTGGGCGAGGTGGAGCCGGTAGAGCAGGTCCTCGCGCAGGGTGCCCTTGGAGCGGGCCAGCTCGACGCCGCCGGAGAGGCCGACGACGATCTTCGGACGCTCCTCCTGGGTCTGCAGGCAGCGGACGATGAGTCCCTGCGCGGCGATGCTGATGCGGGCGATATCGGGGATGAACACGACTCCCCGAGGCTGCCTGAGGGCGTCGCCGACCTGCTCGGTCTGGCGGACCTCCAGCAGGGGCCCCTCCTTGGAAAAGTTCCTCGCCGCCGTCGCCGCCCACGTGCGCCGTTCATCTTCCGTGCCGCCACTCAGGAGCACGGAAGCGCGGTTCGCTACGAGCTCCTCTTCGCGGTACCCTCGCGGTGTCAAAGGCAGACCTCCCCCGTCGTTGACTGCTCCGGACAAAGCCTAACGCAAATCGGGTTTCCCGTCGAACCCGGCAACGGCGCCGGGGCCTGGAAACCGGCCTCGCCAGGGCAAAACCCCCAGTCTTTCCATGGAGTTGCAAAAAGAACAGGGGGCCCCGGGAAACCTCTGGGGGAGGGTCAGGCGGGGAGGACCACGACGGGGCGGCGGCAGCGCTCCACGAGGGCGCGGGCCACGGCTTCGCCGAGCGCATCCGCATGACCCGGCGCGTCAGACGTGCCGACGCAGACGAGATCCACACCCTCGCGCTCGGTGGCCTGGCAGATGGCGCGGGCGACGTCGTCGCCGGTGACGCCCTCCATCGTCCAGTGCACCGAGGCGGTGCCGTCCTCGCGGGGGACGAGGGCCTTGAGGCGCTCGAGGACGGCGGCCTGCTCGCGAGGAGGCTCGGGGACGACGCCGTAGTGGTCCATCACCCAGGCGCGGTCAGCGGGGCGGCGGCGGTGCACGTGCAGCAGGTGGACGCGGCCGCCGGGGCGCACGAGGGCGCGGGCCTCGGAGATGGCGCGGGCGCTGGCCTCGGAGAAGTCGACGGGCACCAGCACGGCGCGAGGCGGGACGCTCCGGTGGGCCACGGGCTGGGTGGGGGGCACGCACGCCACGGACTGCTCGGCATGGCGCAGCACGCCGGCGGACACCGAGCCGTGCCACAACCGGGCGAGGCCTCCGCGCTGGTGGTTGCCCACGATGAGGAGGTCCACGGCGTTCGCGTGCGCCACGTGCAGCAGGTGGTCCGCGGGGCGGCCGAAACCGGGCTCCAGGTGCAGCCGCAGGGAGCCTTCTCCGGGCAGCTCGCCCACGCGCTCGCTCAACTCGCGCAGCAGCACACGCTCCACCTGCGGGTCCAACACCTCGATGCGGCGCACCACCGGGTCCAACATCTCGAGGTGCACGGGGGTGTGGATGCCCAGCCGCTCGCGCTCCTCGACGGGGGAGCAGACGGAGACGGCGAGGACATCACAGGGGCCCACGCGGCGCAGCTCGTGCAGCCAGGCGACGGCGGCGGCCGAGGTGCGCGAATCATCCACGCCGACGAGCACCTGGAGACGGCGCCGGCCCTGGGCCCAATCGGCGAGGGCATCGCCCTGGCGGCGCACCACGAGCACGGGGACATGGGCCTGCTGGGCCACCCGCTCGAAGACAGGCGTGCGGTACCAGAGGGAGACGGGGCTCCAGCCCTCGGAGGAGAGCACCAGGAGCCGGGCGCCGCGGACGAGCTCATCCTCCACGAGCAGGGTGCCCGGAGCGCCCTCGAGCAGCCGGGACTCCACGGTGAGCCCGGGAGAGAGCAGGCGTGCGGCCTCGGAGGAGAGCCGGGCGCGGGCCTCGTCGCGGGAGCGGGGGCCCTGGGGAGAGGGGTGCTGGGAGTCGAACACGCCGAGGAGCCAGAGGGGCTCACCGAGACGGGCGGCGATGGCGGCGGCGGCCTGGGGGGCGCGGCCGGTGACATCGGACAGGTTGGTTGCGCACACGACGGCCATGACAGCCTCCCATCGAGGGCGCGAGGGGAATGCCCTCTTCTCAGGAGAACCCTCGACGGGAGGATGGCCATTGCACGGAAGGCCAGGAGGCCCCCGGCCACGAGAGGCCGCACCAGGACGCCCCTCCCCTCTCCCGCCGGGAGAGGGACAGGGTGAGGGTGCCGGGGAACAAAGGCTGAATCCGCGTCAACCCCCTCTCCCCCTGGGAGAGGGCCGGGGTGAGGGTCTACGGAACCGCGCGCCTACCGCGTCCCCACGGCCGCGTGTCCGTCATGGTTGGTGTGGTCCTGGTTGGGACCGTTGCCGCCGCGCAGCCCATCCTGGCCATAGGACTGGAGGAAGGGCCGCTGCCCGTCGCTGGCGTAGAGGTAGGGGTGGCCCCAGGGGTCGGTGGGCTCCGCGGGGAGGTACTTGGGCACGAGGAAGGACAAATCACCCTCGTCGGGGATGGAGCCGTGCTCGGCGCGGTAGGCCTCGAGGGCGGAGATGATGCGGGCGAAGTCGGCGTGGGCCTGGGCCGCGCCGGGGTCATGCTTGCCGCGGAGGCCGAGCCACACGGTGATGCCGATGACCACGAAGGCGATCGGCAGGAAGATGACCATCAGATGGGGGCGGCGGCGCGGCGTCGTCACGAAGTCCTCTTAGCAGCCATGAGCGCCCCCCGGAAGCAGCGAGCGGTGCTCGCCCGCCAACAGAGCCGGGCTCCGAGGCCGTGTCCGAAGAGCCCGCTCCAGACATGCTCGCCGCTCTTCCAGGGGGGCATTCATGGCGGAACCGGGAGATCAGACGCCTTCCGAGCCAGAGACCTCACCACCGCAGGGGGAGAACCCGTCGTTCTGGCGGGAAGGGCGTGCCGCGCTCCAGCTCGTCTTCCAATCGCGGCTCGTCCTGCTCATCGTCTTTGTCCTGACCTTCGTGGCCTCGTTGCAATTTCTCCTGGGAGGCCGCGGCATCAACAGCCTGGACCTTCTGAGCCCGGATCCGATGAGGCTCTGGCACCTGCTCGTGGCGTTACAGCCCACGCTCTGGCTGGCGTCCATGCTCGGCGTGTTCGGTGAGCTCGAGCGCAGGGCCCTGGTCTGGCCGGGCTCGCGCAGGGAGCGGCTGGCGCTCGTGTTCTGTACTGCCTTCATCTCCGGCATGGCCTTCCTGCCTGTCCTCACCCCCTTCCTCGGCAATCCCTTTTCCCTGCCCGCGAACGCGGAGGTCCTGACCGGGGTGCCCCACATGCGGGCGAAGATGTTCGTCTTCTACAGCCTCGGCTCGGTGGCCGGCGTCCTGCTCACCAGCGGGATGCTGAGCGTGCACATCCAGCTCGCCGGAGGCCCGCCGCGGAACCCGTCCGGCGGAGAGCAGCCCGTGACCGGAAGCCTCGAGCGGGAGGTGCTGCGTTATCAGCGGCTCCGCGCCCAACTGAAGCGCTGTCTCGGCTTCGCGGGGGGCATCATCTCCGCCTCGGTCTTGACCGTGAGCACCTTCCACAACGCGATCACCGGAGCCGTCCCCACCCAACCCGGCGTGTTCCCGGCCACGGCCGCCATGGGCTTCGGCATCTACTTCACGGCATTTCTCGCCATCATCTATCTGCCGGCCTCCAAGACCCTGTCCGAGGCGGGCGAGGCGCTCGCGGCACGGCTCGTCCCTCCGTCACCGGGGGCGCACACCCCCTGGAAACACTGGTCCGAGGAGCGGCAGGCCGTGCGCACCTACCTGGGACTGGAAGGCTCCGCGCTCCAGGAGCTTCAGCAAGGCCTCACCCTGCTCTCGCCCTTCATCGCGAGCCTCTCCACGCTGCTCCTCGGCACGGGCAGGTAAGTGCCCCCATCCCCCATACGCCAAATCGCGTTATCCTGGAAAGGCGTCACAACCAGGAGAAACACATGCGTGGAATCATGGGAGTGCTGTTGATGGCTGGAGTGCTGGCGGGGTGCGGTGGCGTCGTGACCGGCCCCGGGACCGAAGTCGAGGCGATGGCCACGTGCGACGACTGCCACAACCTCTACGTGCGGTGCATGTCCAGGGCGACGACCCTCGAGGCCAAGCAAAATTGTGAATACGGCCGCATGGACTGCGAGGCGACCTTCTGCCCGGACCTGCCGGCTCGCGCGGACGCCCTGGGGGCCGAGGCGGCGCCCACCAGCGAGTACACCACGTTGCCCTATTGCTATCAGATCGATGCGCTGTACTGCGGAGCCATTGGCACGAAGCGCAATTGCACGGATGGCGCCGGGGGCACCTTCACGTGTTACTGCCGGACGGGCGAGTGGGATTGCCCGCCCTACGACGAGCTCCTCACCGGGAACTAACTACCAGAGGGCGCGGAAGAGGGGCACCGGGTGGGGCTTGCCCTTGAGGCGCACGGGGGGCAGCTCCTCGAAGCCCGACTCATGGCCCGCGAGCAGCTCCACCGTGCGCTCGCCGACGAGGATTTCCCCGGGCCCGGCGAGGGCGCACAGGCGGGCGGCCACGTTCACCGAGTCGCCGATGCAGGTGTACTCGGTGCGCATGGCGCCGCCGATGTTGCCGGCCACGGCCATGCCCGAGTTGATGCCGATGCCCAGCTCGAGCGTGAGGGGGCGGCCCTGGCGGGTGGTGGCCCACTCGGCCTCGGCGCGCTCGCGCAGCTCGACCATGAAGGCCATCATCATCTTCGCGGACTGGAGCGCGCGCAGCGCATCGTCCTCGCGGAACACGGGCGCGCCGAAGACGGCCATGAGCCCATCCCCGAGGAACTTGTCCAACGTCCCACCGCAGGTGAGCACCGCGTCGGACAGCCCGCCCAGCACCTGGTTCAGCACCCCGACGGTCTGCTCGGGAGGAAGACTGTCGGCGAGCCCGGTGAAGTTGCGGATGTCGGCGAAGAGGATGGTGACTTCGCGCTTCTCGCCGGTGAGCACCACCGAGTCGGGGCTCTTGAGGATCTCCTCGACGACGGCGTCGGAGGTGTAGCGGGCGAAGAGTTTGCGCATCCGCTCCGTCTCGCCGGTGCGGCGCATGACGCTCTCGATGCGCGCGGCGAGCTCGTCCATGGAGGCGGACTTGTTGACGTAGTCATCCGCGCCCGCGCGCAGACCCTTCACACGCTCGGTGTCGTTGTCGTTGGCGGTGAGGATGATGACGGGCATGGCCCGGCTGGGGCCTTCCTTGAGGCGGCGGCACAGCTCCATGCCGTCGATGCCGGGCATGTCCAGATCACTCAGGACGATGGCCGGCTGCACCTTGCCCACCTGCTCGAGGGCCTCGTACGGGTCCTGGAAGCAGATGACCTCGTAGCCGAGCGACACGAGGCCGTCCTGGACGAAGGCGCAGGCCAGGGGGCTGTCGTCGACGACCATGACGCGGTGGTGGCCGCCCTCGGGCACCTGGGCGCGAGCGGGAGTCTCCTGGCGGCCGGAGACGCGGCCCTGGAGACCGAGGCCCTCATAGAGCTGCTTGTAGGTGCAGTACCCGTGCTCGACGACGATCTCCCCCAGCTTGCGGCCGGTGCGGCGCTGGAGGGCGAGCGCCTCGTCGAGCTGGGAGACGGTGAGGTACTTGAGGCCGACGAGCAGCTCGCCCAGAGGGGGCTGGGTGGGGGTGAAACCCTGGGGCGCGTTGTGGAGGCCGAGGGCCTCGCCGAGGGCGTCCTGAATCTGCTCGCGGGTGACGTAGCCCAGGGAGATGAGGGCCTCGCCGAGCCGCTGACCGTTGAGGGACTGGAGGGCGAGCGCCTCTTCGATCTGATTGGGCGTGACGATGCCGAGCTTGAGCAGGAGCTCGCCGAAGAGAGGGTTGTCCGCGCGAACCGCGGTGCGGTTGCTGCCATCAGCACGGGTCAAACGGGCTCTCCACCTTCCATGGGACGATTCAGGGTCATAGCGTACCCCACCCACCGGGGTGGGGACACATGGGAGCCACACTCCCCAGGCTGGGGAACAGGCAGGCAGAAGAATTCCTGATTCCGTGTATGCCCCCTCGCCCTCCGGGAGCCTCCCCTACTCCCGGGGCAGCTCCACGGTGAACGTGGACCCCTCCCCGGGGGCGCTCCGCACGAGGATGTGGCCGCCGTGGGACTCGATGATCTCCCGTGAAATCCACAGCCCCAGCCCCAGCCCGTTGAACTGATTGCCCGTCACGGCGCGCTCGAAGCGCTCGAAAATCCGGGCCTGGTCCTCGGGGGCAATCCCAATCCCATGGTCCTTCACCACCAGCCGGGCCCGGCCATCCAGGCCCGTGTCCACGCACACCTCGACGGGCTGGCCGCGCCCGTACTTGGCGGCATTGGACAGCAGGTTGCCCACCACCTGCTCCAGGCGCACCCGGTCCCACTTCCCCGGCACGGCGGCCTCGGCCAGCAGCCTCACCTCGCTGCCAGTCCGGGCGAGCGCCTCGGACATGCGCCCCACCGTGTCGCGCGTCAGTGCCGCCAGATCCACCTCCTCGCGCTCCAGCGCCAGCCGCCCCGAGGTAATCCGGCCCGCGTCCAGCAGCTCGTCGATCAGCGCCCCCAGCCGCTCACTGGTGCGCTCGGCCTTCTCCACGCGCTGGGCCAGACCCGGAGTCGTCGCCACCTCCCGCGCCACGCGCGCCAGCATCTGAATCTGCAGCCGCAGCGCGCTCAACGGCGTCTTCAGCTCGTGCCCAGCCACGGAGAGGAAGTCATCGCGCAGCCGCACCGCCTCGGTGGCGGCGCCATAAAGCCGGGCGTCCTCGATGGCCAGGGCCGCGCGCTCGCCGAGGCTCTGCAGCAGCATCTGATCCTCCTCGCCATAGGGCCGGCCGCCCGCGACGTCCCGCACCACGCCGAGGCTGCCGAACACCCGCCCCTTCACCGCGAGCGGCACCACCAGCAGGCTCTGCGGGCCGTAGCGGTCCAGGTACGGCTCGTACTCGGGCAGGGCCCCCGAGGCCCGAGCCTCCTCCACGTCGATGTCCGGCAGCAGCACGGCGCGCCCGCTGGCGACGGCCCCTCCGTGGAAGCCCTCGCCCACCTTCTGCCGCCGCGCGTGCACGGTGCCCGCGAGCAACCAGCCCGCCTCCGGGTCCGGGTGGTGGATGGTGACGGGCTCCAGGAAGGCCCCGTCCTCGGCCATCAACTGCAGCACGCACCCATCCCCCAGGACCTCGGACACCTTGCGGGCAATCACATCCAGCACCGCGGGGAGATCCAACCCGGCCTCGGCCAGCAGCCGGTCCACCTCCACGATGCTGCGCAGGCGGGCGGCGTTGCGGCGGGACTCGGCCTCGGCGGAGCGGGCCTTGCGCAGCAGGCGCGCGTTGTCGATGGCCATGCCCGCGCGGGCGGCCAGGTCCTCGGCGAGCGCGCGGTCCGCGTCGGTGAAGGGCGAGCGCTCCGGCCCGCGCACGAAGGACATTGCGCCCAGGGTGCGCTGACGCGCCATCAACGGAACGATGATGAACGAGCCGCCCTCGGGCCGCGCGCCGGGACGTGCCTCGGCCTGGCGGGTGAAGGGGGGCACCAGCCCGGTGACGAGCTGCGGGCGCCCGGTGCGCACCACGTCGGTGATCGCCGAGGGCCGGGCCCGCTCCGGGGAGTAGCTCTCAATCTTGTCGTGCAGCAGCGCGCGCTCGGGGTGCACGTGCTGGACGGTGAGCCGCCGCAGGGCGCCGTGGTCGTCGAGGAAGTCCACCGCGCACCAGTCCGAGAAGCCGCCCACCGCGAGCTGCGCCACGCCGGACACCGTCGTCTCCCACTCCAGGGAGCCGGAGAGCAGCACGCCCGCGTCGGCGAGCAACTGCAACCGTTGCCCCGCGGCCTCGGCCTGGAGACGGGCCGCGCGCTCGGTCTCGTAGAGGCGGGCGCGCTCCATGGCCTGCGCACACTGCCGGGCCAGCCCCATCATCAGGGTGCGCTGCAGCTCGGTGAAGTGCCGCGCCTGGGCGAAGCCGAAGGACAACAGCCCCAGGCTGCGCTGCTCCACCCGCAGGGGCAGGAAGGCGAAGGCCTGGCAGGGCTGGCGGGACATGTACGCCATGAAGGCGGGGTAACGGGCCCGCGCCTCCTCCGGGGACTCCAGCCACACCGGGATGCCCCGCGCCGCCGCGTCGAAGCCGGGCAGTTCCGGCATCTCCCGGGGCAGCGAGCTCGAAGAGGGGGAGATCCTCCGGGCGGGTGCCCACCTCGGCCACCAGCGTCACCGAGCACCCATCCGCCGCGGCCTGGTGCACCGTGCCGCCCAGCGCGCCCACGGCGGGCACGCCCAGCTCCAGCACCGCGCGGCCCACGTCCTCGCGGGTGAGGGCGCGGCCGAAGGCCTCCGTCACCGCGTGGAAGCTGGTGAGGCGCAGCAGCTCGGCCTGTTCCGCCTCGGCCCGGGCCTGCAACGCGGAGGTGCGCGCGGACTCCACCCACCGGCCGCGCTCGATGGCCAGCCCGGCGAGCTGCGCGTAGAGGGTAAAGCGCCGCAGCTCCTCGGGCGAGAAGGTGCGCGGCTCGGGTGAGGGCCCCAGCAGCACGCCCACGTAGCCGCCGCCCGAGGCCCGCACCGGCAGGGCCAGCAGCGACGCCGCCCCCAACCCATCCATCACCGCGGCGAGCGCCGGCTCCAGCCCGGGGCCCGTCTGGTGGAACAGCCAGGGGACGGGGTCCGGACGAGGGGCGTCCAGCAGACAGCGTCCGCACCGGGCCACCGACTCGGGACACAACCCCGGAGTGGCCTGCGCGAGCAGCCGTCCATCCACGTCCAACCAGGCGATGGCCGCCCGCTCCAGCCCCAGGGACGAGGCGGCGCAGCGCACCACCTCCTGCAGCACGGCCATGGCCGACGGCGCCGACGCGAGCTGCTCCAGCGCGCGGGACATGCGCTCCACCGCCGCGACGAAATTGCTTCCGGGCACCTGCATGCCCACCCCCCAGGCCCGATCCACACCAGCACCGAGCGTGAGGTAGAAGTTTTCCACGAGTACAAGCCCGCTCGCCACCACCCCCCGGGGCCAAGCGTCCGGTTCAGGATAAACTGGACTCCCGGGTTTGCCCGGATGTCCAACCCCTCACTCGAAGACCTTGAGGAAGGCGAAGAGGATCTCCAGGACGATGAGCAGGACGATGGTGGCCTCGAGGGTGAGGGCCCTGTCCGTGTCCACCTCGCCCTTGAGCAGGCCGTACGTCTGGGCCAGCAGTTGCTGCTTGCGCGTCACCGAGGCCTGCCAGGCCGGAATGCGCATGCGCTTGACGCCGGCCTCGTACACCTTGGCGAGGTAGAAATCGCCGATGATTTTGAGGCTGTTTTCGACACGCTCGATGAACTCGTTGAGGTCCACCAGGGTGGCGAGCGTCTCGCGGGCCAGGGCGCGGTAGGGGCTGCGGAAGAGGGTCCACCAGCCCTGGCGCTTGGCCTGCACCTCGTCGTGGATGCGGCCGATGTGCGCATCGAGCTGCTCGTCGTAATAGCGGAACTCGAGCAACTGGGCGTTGGCCACCTCGAGCAGGTCCGGAATGTCGCTGGAGCCGGAGGGCTCGTAGACGAAGGCGCTGTTCCAGTCGACGACGACCAGGTCCTCCTCGGTGTAGCTGAAGCGCGACTGGGTGACGGCCTCGCGCTCGCGCTGGGACAGGGGTTTGGAGCCCACCTCCCCGAGCAGCACCCGCGCCAGGTCCCCGCGTGCCAGGATCTGCTCGGCGGAGGGGTTGCCCTGAATCCGCTCGACGAAGAGGACGGTGTAGCTCTCGTTCTGGTCCCACAGGTGCGGCCCCTGCACGGCCGGGGCGATCATCTTGCGCACGGACTCGATGAGCTCCACGGCGAGCTCCTCGAGGGCCACGCTGTCATAGAGCTCATCGGCGAGCGCGGTGAGCGGCTCGAGCGTGGTGTCCGGGGCCACCGGGACGCGCAGGATGATGGAGGCGGCGCCATGGTCGAAGAGGCGCGCCGTCACGTCCACGGTGACGGGCCCCTCGCGCAGGGCGAGCGCGCGCCGGCCCAGCTCGAAGGCCAGGGGCGGGTTGGGGAGCTGGAGGTACTGGCTGTTCTCGCGGCCGAGCTTCAGGCGGCGCGCATCCGAGGAGATGACGCGGCGGGCCTGCTCGAGGTTGATCTCCTCGGCGATGTCGAAGGTGCGGTAGCAGAGAACGTGGGCCTTCTCGAAAACCAGGGGAGGAGCGGCGGCCATGAGGGACCGCACCTTACCCGCTCAATCCGCCCAGAGAAGGCGCAACGGAAACTCCAGGGCGCTGAAAGGTTCGGCACGGACGGTGCTGGCGCCCGAGTGCAAGGCGGCGAGCGAATAGCGGCGGCCGTCGAGCTGGAGCACCTCCAGGGTGCGCACCTCGGGGTCCACCAGCCACACATGGCGGATGCCCTCGCGGGCGTAGAGGGGCAGCAGGTGGGCGCGCTCGTCGGGGTGGGAGAGCACCTCGCACACCCAGTCGGGGGCGAGCGCGATGCCGGAGGAGCCGCGGGCCACGCGCGGGAGGCGCTCGCGGCGCCAGCCGATGAGATCCGGGGAGAGGACGCTCTGGCCCAGGTGGATTTCCAACCCGGAGAGCAGGAGCCAGGAGCCGCCGGCGGCGCCCCGGCCGGCGCCGTAGGTGGCGATGAGCTCGGCGCCGAGCTGGGAGGCGGCATAGGCATGCAGCGCGGCCGAGCGGGAGCTGACGGGACGCGTGGCACGCGCGAGCCCCGGGTGGCGCGGGGGCAGGGGCTCGAACGGGGAGACGGAAGCGGTGCTCAACATGGCGGTCATGATGAATGCCATGTTGCCGAGGGGTCTGACATCCCCCTGAAGTCGTACTGCTCCGTTCTCCCGGGCAATACCGCTAATTCCCAGTTTCTTGATTACTGAGAGCGTCCGAGAAATCGAGCTGGGCGGAGAGGCTGTCGGCGAAGCGCTGGGCGCAGTCGGGGGCGGGGCTGGGGTGGAGGGCGCACTGGCGGCGGGCAAGGGCCTCGGGGGAGGAGGCGGCGCGCTCCAGGCGCTCCAGGTAGGGCTTCCAGTCGGCCTGGGTGAGCTGGCGCACGGGGAGGTCGGACTCCTCGACGTGGGCGGGAGCGCGGGCGGCGGCGGCCTGGGCCTTGGAGCGGTAGGACTGGAGGGTGTCGCGCGCCTTGCGCGAGGGCTCGGCGAAGCCCTGGAGGGCCTGCTGAATCGCCTTCCAGTCCTTGCGGGCCCAGGCGTCGGCGTAGAAGCCGCGCCAGGCGAACTGGCGCTGGAGACACTGGCTCTCGGTGAAACCATAGCCGGTGCCCATGGAGCGCTCGCCGGTGGAGAGGTCCACCCAGTTGGCCTCCTCGACGGAGGCACAGGCCTCGGCCATCCAGCGGTTGTAGTCGGCCTGCAAGGACATCCACTCCTTGAAGGCGGGAGGCTTGGACTTCTTGAGGGGGACGATGACCTTGTCGAGGGCCTTGTTCATGGCCTTCTTGAGGCACTCGGCGCGCTGCTGCTCCATGAACTTCATTTCGATGTTGGAGTCAGGGGTCTGTTTTGGAGGAGGACAGGCCTTGCGGGACCAGGCGTCGACGGGACTGGGATTGGCTGCGAGCACGGCGGCGAGGGTCAGTGCGAGCATGGGACTGCTCTACCACGGGAAGGAGGGGAGCCGGTGCACCCTCCTCCCGCGGTGAACACTCCGCCTCAGTCCTGGGGTGAATGAGGCGGGAAGACGACTGGCTTGCCGGGGCCGGGGGCGTCATCGGGAAGATTGCCGATGTGGCCTGGCGTGGGAACCGGCCGGTCTCCGGCCTGACGTTTCGGATGTCCCTCTTCGTCCTCGGGAAGCGAGGGCTCGTGTTTCGGCCTGTCGTGCTCGCCCATGGTGTCTCCTCCTTTTCCTGCTCAAGCTAGGAATGGGAGGAGCCGGGGGCAGCCATCAGGAGCGGGAGCAGGCCCGAGGGCCCGGCCGCACGCCCGCCTATGCTCCGGTAGCGGAGGCGAGCGCATTGCGCTCCAGGGGACGAGAGGACCAATGCTCCTCGATGGCCTGGACGAACTCGGAGCGCACGAGCTTGGCGCGGGCGTCCAGGAAACCACCCCGGTCGCGGCGCAGGTAGAGGCCCTCCATGAGACCCGGGGCGAGCCGGGAGGGACCGAGGAGCTGCTGGACCTCGGCGAGGGTGAAGCGTCCCCGGGCGAGCTCGGGCACCCGGGCGAGGCCGAGCTCATGGATGAGGACATCGCGGCGCTCCGCGGACCAGAAGCGGCCCGCCTCCCGGTCATAGACGTCGAAGGCGAGGAACCAATCGGGCAGCGCGTCGTAGCGGACGCTGTGGACGGCGAAGCACCACTCCCCGAAGAGCATGAGCCGCTGCCCGAGCGCCTCGACGAGACGCTCGCGCCGAGCCTCCAACCAGGGCCAGAGGGGCTGGAACTGGGGCGAGGCGCGAGTGCCCAGGAAGGAGCCACGGTTCTGCGCGCGGAGGTTGCCGGAAGGGTCGACGGAGAGGCCGAGGTTGGCGCCGTCCACCTTCTCCCGAACCTCGGGAGGCGAGAGCACCTTGTCCTGGCGAGCGGGAGCGGAGGAGAGCCACGCCAGGTGCGGGGTGTGCGGGAACTTGAAGAACGACTCAGGCATCACGAACCGGTCTTGCGCTTGTGGAGTTCCTGGATGTGCTCGGGGCAGAGGAAGTGCACATTCACCAGCACAGCTCACCGCGACGAACTTGCATTCAAAATCATCAATGACGTATTCCAAGGCTGATGGGCTCATCCAAGCCGGGCGGCGCTAATGAATAGCACTTGCTTGCGGTCGGGAGACTCCATGGTCTGCCTCAGCAACTTTCCAGAAGATTCTGGATGCGCACCCGCGTGAACATGGCATCGGGTTCTGTCACCCCTCCAGACCCAGCTCCCGCCTCAGTCCGGAGACATCCATCCGCTCCTCGACGGGCAGACCCGCCTCTCTGTTCTCCAACTCCTTGAGCAGGACGTCCACCTGGTGGCGCCCGGCCTTGGTCCGCACCGCCTGACGCGGGCTCTTGCCCTTGAGCGCCGGCAACTTGCTGTCCACCCACGCAGCATAGTGACTCGCCTTGACCTCGCGCAGTGCCTCCAGTTCCTCGGGAGAGGGCGTCCGCCGCGCGGCCAAGGGTTGACCCGTCCGCCCCTGGCGCATCTGCGAGGGCTCGGTCTTCTCCCGCGAGCGGTGGCGGACAAGCCCCTGGCACACGGCTTCCACCCGGCGGCGCAGCGCGTCCGCCCGCTCCACCGAGTTCGCCTGCAGCCGCAGCGAGTCCGCGCCCACCTCCGCGCTCCCGATGATGGTGTTCTCCCAGCTCGCATGCATCGCGTTGCCTTGCTTCAGGAAGGTACCGCGGACCACCTCGCCGTCTTCCTCCACTCCAAATCCCTCCAGTGTCTCGAACGCCTCCAACACCCGGGACCGGGCCTCCGGCGCGAAGGCGTAGTGGTCCACCACGAACATGAGCGGCTCACCATCCGTGTTGGTCAGCTCGATCGGCTGCACCGCCTTCGCCTTGAGCCAATCCGCCACTTCGTGCCAGAGCAGAACGAGCCCCAACGAAGTGTCCTCGGATGCGAGCAATTCCCGCGGCACGGGGCGGGTACCCCGCACGCCGAGCACCTTGCGCGCTGAATGCACCACTTCATCCGCTTCCCGGGGTGGCAGGGGCTGGGGATCCATCCCACAGAACACAGCCAGCCCCTCGTGCTCCACCACCCTCCCGAGCATCGCATGGCGTGGGCGGAGTTGCCGGGAGCCGCGCACCTCGTGCACGAAGTGCTCTTCGCCTCCCAGCAGGTCCTTCACCCGCAGGCCCACCCCCTCCTGCACCTCCAACACCTCCCAGACGGTGAGGACGACCGGCCGCTGTGAGAGCAGCCACGCCCGCTCCGCCTCCGGCAATGCCGCCCCCTTCTCCTCGAGGAACCATTCCCGCACGGGTCGCCCCTCCACCTCCCAGTGGTGCACCGCCCAGGGCATGAAGAGCTGGGTCTGCGGGTACTCGGGCAGGAAGCCGGGTTCCTCGAAGAAGGCCTCGGCGGCCTCACCCAGCCAATCCCCGCCGAAGCGCCCGCTGGCGTAGCGCACCATCTTCCGGACCAGCGTTTCATCCCGCTCGTGCAGGGGCGCTCCCGGAGCGGCCATCGGCCTCGCAGCCGCCGCGTCCTTCCCCGCACAACACCGCTTGTACTTCTGCCCGCTCCCACAGGGGCACGGCTCATTCCGTCCAGGCGTATGCATGGCTCCTCCTGGCTCCACTCGAAAAGTAGGGACCAGGAGGTGACCTTAGCAGTCGGTACGCCGAAGTGTGAGTCCTACCTGCCCGGCGGGGGAGCGAGCTCGGTGCGCACGTCCCAGAGCTCGGGGAAGAAGCGCAAATCCAACGCCTTGCGCAGGAAGCCCACGCCCGAGGAGCCGCCGGTGCCCTGCTTGAAACCGATGACGCGCATCACCGTCATCATGTGCCGGTAACGCCAGAGCTGGAAACGCTCCTCCACGTCCACCAGCTTCTCGCACATCTCGTACGCATCCCAGTGCTTCTCGGGCGCCTCGTAGATGTGGCGGAACACCTCCATCACCGCCGTGCTCTTCTCATAGGGCTGGCGCCAATCGCGCTCGACGCGGTCCGCCGGCACCGCATGGCCCTGGCGCGCCAGGTGGCGCAGGAACTCGTCATACACACTGGGCGATTGCAGGAAGCGCTCGAGCTGCGCATGCACGCCCGGCATGTGCTTGAAGGGCCCCAGCGAGTGCTCGTCCTTGTGGCCGAGCAGGAACTCCAGCGCGCGGTACTGGTAGCTCTGGAAGCCCGAGGCCTGCCCCAGCGCGCCGCGGAACTCGAGGTACTCATTGGGCGTGAGCGTCTCCAGCACGCTCCACTGCTCGAAGAGCATCCGCTGGATGTGGCCCACGCGGGAGAAGATCTTGAACGAGGGCTCCAGGTGGTCCGCCTGGATGTAACGGATGACGGCCGTCAGCTCGTGCACGAGCAGCTTCATCCACAGCTCGCTCGTCTGGTGCTGGATGATGAAGAGCAGCTCATCATGGTGCGGCGGCTGCGAGCGGGGCACCTGCGCGGACAACAGCCGGTCCAGCTGCAGGTAGTCGCCGTACGTGGTCCGTCCGGCCAGCTCGGTGAAGATTCCGGGTTCCAGCTCGCGCTTGTTCATGATGCCCAACAATGGCGGGCCCGCGCTCGGCCCGCAAGAAGCGGACCCTCCACCAGGGAAAAGGGGAGGGTCCGGTCCAGTTCCAGCTCAGCCGGAGGACGGCTCAGCCCGCGTTCTTGGCCTCGGCGAGCGCCTTGGCGGCGGCGCGGCCACGCGGCAGCTTGATGTCGTCGACGCTGCTGGGGGCGGCGTAGTCCTCCCAGTTGGAGGGGCGGCGGTTGGTCTTCTCGAGCATGCGCAGCTTCTGGTAGTGCGCGGCGCAGTAACCCTTGGTGCGGCTGGGCTTGCCGCAGCCCTTGATGGCGCACTCGCGCGCACCACCCTCGGCGGCCGGCTTGCGGCCCCGCTTCTTGCCACCGGACGACACCGCCGCGGGAGCCGAGGCGGCGCGCGCCGGACGGCCAGGACCCCGGCGAGCCGGAGCCGCCGCACCACCACCACGGCTACCACCGGCCACGCCAAACAGGGGGCCCACCGCGCTGGCCAGCGGCGCGAGCTGCTCCGCCACGTTGCGCAGACGGTCGAGATCCGCCGTGCCCGCCTCCAGACGCGACACCAGGTCGCGCAGCGGCTTGAGCTGCGACTCGATCTCGTTACGGACCATCTCCCGGAAAGCCTTATCGACCGACATGCTCGTGTATCCTCTCTCGATGGGCCGTCTCGGGGGCGAGCCGTTCCACCTGGGGGGTTGCTGTTCAAAGGGCAGTTCTACCCAACGGCTGCCCAGACATAACGCCACCCATACACGAGTTGTCGCTTAAAAATAAATAAAGATTGCGTCTGACGTGACGATTGTGGTCAGCAACAAACCCCTGCTGAACAAACATTCAGCATCAAATCACACACGCATCACCGTGATCCAACGGCTCGAACACGGGATGGGTGCGCCGCATTTCCATCCACAAATCCTCGCGAGTGGCCGCCAGCGCCCGGACGAGGTCCAATTGTTCGCGCTCATCGAGCGCCTCGGCGAGCCGGGGGAAGAGTTGGAGCTTCCAGGGAGCGCACGTGGGCGACGGCCGCGTCCTCCAGGGCCATCAACCGCACCTGCCACTCCAGGCTGCCGCGCGGAAACCACTCCAGCTCGGCCATCAGCTCGTGCATGGCCAGGAGAACCTCGGCCTCCTGGAGGGCCCGGGCCTGCCCTTCCACCCGGACCACCAGGGGCTGCAGGTGCCGCTCCGTCAGCCGCACGTGCAGCCAGAGCGCCTCGAGCATCTCCTCCACCCGCCCCGGTGGTGGCTGCCCATCCTCCCCCGCCGCCAGCGCCTCGAAGCACGCCAACAGCTCCCCTTGTTTCCCTGACAGCATCTCGAAAGGCCTCATGGCCCCGCAACCATCGCCACCCCCTCCGGGGCGGACAACCACGGGCCCGGAGGCCGCCCGCTCTCCGGGCCCTCCCGCCTTCCTGGCAGGCGTTGAACGCTGTCATCCCTCCCCTTTTCCTTGGCGCCCGGGAAGGGTTGGCAGGCAGGCAGGCCGGAGCGGTCTGTCATCCGGGTGGGGCATCTCCATCTTCTCACCCCGTGGATGCCGCCCAGAACCCCTTGCGCCGCGCTGTCTTCCGGTTCGCGGAAACCGGCGCGGCCCTCTCTGCCCTCTATCACCGCGCCCGTCTGCTGGGCGCCGAGCACCTGCCTGCCCGCGGTCCCGTCCTGCTCGTGGGCAACCATGGACTCTGGGGCTATGAAACGCCTGCTTTCTTTCATTTGATACATCGCGCTACAGGCCGCTACCCATTGGGCCTGGCCGAGCGGGGTTTCTTCAAAATCCCCCTGGTGAGAACGGTTCTGCCCTGGCTGGGCGGCGTCGAGGGCACCCGGGAGAACGCCCTCGCCTCATTGAGCCAGGGAAACCTCGTCGTCTGTTATCCAGGCGGCGCGTGGGAAACCTTCAAGAAGCCCCGCTACCATTACACGCTGCGTTGGGAAGGAACGCTCGGCTTCGTGCGGCTGGCCGCCCAGGCGGGCGTGCCCATCGTCCCCTTCGCCGGCTTCGGGGTGGATGGCACCTTCGTCTGTCCCGAGAACGAGCGCTGGTGTGTCCCGCTCGCACCTGGAGAGAAATACCGGGTGCCCTTGGGGATGGGCCTGGGGCCGCTGCCGCTGCCGGTGAAGATGACCTTCGCCGTGGGCCCCTCTCTCGAACCACCCCCGGCGGATGCACCGGAGTCCCGGCTGAAACACTTTCGTGACCGGATCGCCACCATGGTGCACCACCTCCTCGTCCGAGCCTGCCATGCGTGAAGCCACCCTTCCCGCCCCGCCGCGGCTCGTCCCGGCACCCGAGGACATCCAACCGGGTTATGAGTTGGCGTGTGAGCAGCGCATGGTGCGAGGCCACCCCATCCGCCTCTTCACCTTCCCCGGGGGCAGCCTCGACGCGGCGAGCACCGTGTTGTGCCTGCCCGGACTGGGAGCCTCGGGCCGCTCGTTCGCGCCCATGCGGCCCCTGGCGGCCGAGCGGCGGTTCCTCCTGTGGACTCCGACGCTGCAGACGCCCCTGACGCACACGCCGTTGCAGTGGAACCTCGCCGCCCTGGAGCACCCGGACGCCCGGCTCCCCGAGCGTTTCGCCCTGGTGGGCTCCTCCTTCGGCAGCCTCATCTCCATCGCCTACGCCCTGGCGCACCCCGAGCGCGTCAAGGCGCTGGTGCTGGTGTCGCCGGTGGCCAGTGTGCACCGGGTGCGGCGCTGGGCCCTGGCCCTGTCCACGCTGGTGCGCATGCCCAAACCCTTCGCCTACCTCTTCGCCCCCACCGTGGCGCGGGTGCTGGGCGGGCGCCACCTGCCTCCCGAGGGCCGGGCCGAAATCGTCCGCGAGGCGCGCCGGCTCTCCCCCGTCGAGCTGCTGCGGCGGCTGCAGGACGTCCTGACCGCCAGATACCTGGATGACCTCGAGCGCCTGCGCGTGCCCACCCTCGTCATCCACGGCGCCAGGGATTTGCTCGTGCCCCTCTCGTACGCCCGGGACGTGGCCGCGCGCATCCCCGGCTCGCGACTGGAAGTCATCCGGGAGGCCAGCCACCTGCCGTACATGAGCCACACCGACGCCTTCAACGCCTTCGTCGGCGATTTCCTCGACCGGCACGACTCGTAAGACACCTTTGGAGCCACCTTCAGGAAACCATGGACCAGGCCACTCAGCTCTCCCGCGCCGCCCTGATGTTCCTCTCGCGCCGCGAGGGATTGAAGGATGTCGCCACCGAAGTCCCCGCCCTGCGGCGCATCGCCCGCCGCTTCATCGCCGGCGAGACGTTGGAGGAAGCCGTCTCCGCCGTGAAGGAGCTCAACGCGCGCGGGCTGACGGTCTCCTTCGACCACCTCAACGAGGCGGTGCGCAACGCGGACGAGACGCTCGATGAGGTGCGCGAGTACCAGCGGCTGCTGGCGCGCATCGACCAGGTGGGCGTGCGGGGCAACGTGTCCCTGAAGCTCACGCAATGCGGGCTGATGTTCGACAAGGAGCTGGCGTTGCGCAACGCGCGCGAGGTGGTGGCCAACGCGAAACGGCGCGGCTCCTTCGTGCGCGTGGACATGGAGCACGGCGAGGTGACGCAGGCCACGCTGGACGTGGTGCGCGCGCTCCACCGGGAGTTCGGCGAGCCCCACGTGGGCGCGGTGCTCCAGAGCTACCTCTACCGCACCGAGGGCAATGCCCGCGCCCTGTGCGCCGAGCGCATCCGCATCCGCCTGTGCAAGGGCGCCTACCTGGAAGGGCCCCACATCGCCTACCAGGACAAGAAGGACGTGGATGAGAACTTCCTGCGCGTCATGCGCATCCTGCTCGACAGCGGGCTGTACCACGGCATCGCCACGCACGATGAGCGCATGATTGACGAGACGCTGGCGTATGCCCGGAAGAAGGGGCTGGCGCGCGGCGCCTTCGAATTCCAGATGCTCTATGGCATCCGCCGGGATTTGCAGGAGCGGCTGGCGGCCGAGGGCCACCCGGTGCGCGTCTACGTGCCCTATGGCAAGCACTGGTACCCGTACTTCATGCGCCGGCTCGCCGAGCGCCCCGCCAACGTCTGGTTCGTGATGAAGAACCTGATGAAGGGTTAGCGGAGGCGCGCCTTGCCGGTGAGCCGGTGGGCCGCGTCCTGCACCGTGTGGACGAGCGCCCAGAAGGCGGATACCCCCGCCTGGGCGTAGAGCATCCACGCCGGGACGCCGGCCCCGGCCAACTTGTGGAGAAGCTCCAGCGCGTCACCCAGCTCCTCGTTGGCCACGCGCGCGCTGGCGTACCGGCCCCACCACCCGAGGAAACCCTCCACCCGCCGCACCACCTCGTGCACCGGCGCCGCGGGAGACACCCACACCCGGGAGGCCTCGGAGTCCTCCTCCTGCCTGGAGGCCTGGACACCGGGCGGAAGCCCTGGCTCGCGCGCCCGCCTGCACAGGTCCCCGGCCAGCACGCGACGGTGCGAGTCGGTGAGCCCGTCCTCCAGGTCGCCCTCCATCCCGAATGCGCTCAACAGTGGGAACGCCTGCTGGTGCTGGATGTCCATTCAGAATGCCTCCGCCGTCTGCAGCAGGTTGAGCAGGGCCGTGCGCTGCTCCCTCGCCACCCTCCGCCCTTCGCCTGTCAGCTCGTAGTAACGCCTCGGACGTCCGCCTCTTTCCGGCATGGGGTCTCCCTCGAAACTGCGCAGCAACCCCTCCCGCTCCAACGCCTTGAGCGCTGGATAGACGGACCCCTCGTTCAGATGGATCTTCCCGTGCGTCCTCTCCCGGACCCGCTCGATGATTTCCAGTCCGAAGCCCCTCCCGCCGATCAGCGACATCAGGATGGCGGTCCGGGCGGAAATCGGCGTGTCCATGGAGCTGGAGACTAACCGGGAATCCCTGGGTTGCAACCTGAAGGATTGAGGTTGCCCGCACGTGCTCGAAAGCGGTCAGACGGGCAGCGACACGCGGGAGGGGCGCGCCTCGAGCCCCGGGCGGGCCCGTTTGCGCGCCACCGGAGTCCAGCGCGCGGGGAGCAGCTTCTCGGTGAGTACCGAGCGGCGTGACAGCGAGAAGCCATCCTCGCAGCCCTCGTCCAGCCGCGAGCCTTCCACCTGGAAATAGCCCAGTGTGAGGTCCATCATCTCTCCCCCCTCGTGAAGCCAGGAATCCGCCGCCGCCATCGTATCCTCAATCCTTGAGGATTGCAATGTTCCACCCTTGCTGTCCTTCATGAGTCTCCCCCCTCTCTGGCCTGCCCCCCGGAGCGCGGGACCGGTGGCGGGCCGTCGTCTTCACCGTACAGCCCCTGTCGGACATACGGTGGCAGGCCGGCCTCCTGGCGAGGACGCGGCCAGGGACGCCTGAAGTCCAGGCAACCTGACGGAGCCCGTTGTTCCCCGCGCGAGGCTTGCCGCCCCTCGCGAATGGCGGTACGCGTGGACCCCGCCCATGCGCCGCGCCCTGTCCACCCTGCTCGCGCTCGTCCTCGTCCTGCTGCTGGGCGGGACGGCCGCGCACCCGGACTGGGACGAGCCCTGCACGGACTGCCCCGAGAGCACCACGCCGTGCCCCGTCTCGTGCCTGGCTTGTCCTTGTGGCCGCATGGTGTCCCCCCTGCCCGCGCAAACGCCCACGCTCCCGCCGGTGCCCCGCTCACGCGAGCCCGCTGGATGGACGGAGCCCCTGCCTCCGCTCGCCCTGTTGCACGCGCGTGACGTATTCCAGCCTCCTCGTGGCTGAAATTCAACTTCCCCTTTGTTCTTTCTTTCCGGGGTTCGGTCTCGAATTCCGTTCAACCCATTCGTTTCCGCCGGGGCCTGAAGCCCTCGCGGATGAGCAGACCATGCGCTTGATGAAGACCCTGTGCGTCCCCCTGTGCATTCTCGGGGGCCTCGCCGCCGCCGGGTGCGCCACGACGCCCTCCGCCCACGGCAACCTCACCTCCCTGAGCGTCGCCTCCTCCCAGGACGCCGCCTTCTGCGAGCACCGCGTCCCCCAGGAGAACTGCACCCGGTGCAACCCCGAGCTCGTCCCCCGCTTCCAGGCCGCCAAGGACTGGTGCGGCGAGCACGGCGTCCCCGAGTCCCAGTGCTTCACGTGCCACCCGGACCTGTCCTTCGAGCCCCTCCCCGTGCTCGCCCCCGGCGCGGACCTGGTGAAGCTCTCCCACGAGGGCGAGGACGTGCCCGAGCTTCGCCCCCCACGCCGTGCCCGGCAAGGTCACCGTCTTCGACTTCTACGCCGACTGGTGCCCCCCCTGCCGCAAGGTGGATGCCCACATGTTCGCCCTGCTCAACGCCCGCCGGGACATCGCCTACCGCAAGCTCAACGTCGTCTCGTGGGACTCGCCCCTGGCGAAGCGCCACCTCGGGCAGGTGGAGAACCTCCCGTACCTCGTCGTGTACGGGAAGGACGGGAAGCTCGTGCGCACCGTGAAGGGATTCGACCTGGCCGCGCTCGACGCGGCGCTCGCCGAGGGCGGTGCGCGATGAGGTGGGTGCCCGTCGCCGTGGGCCTGCTGGGGCTCGCCATTCCCAACCGCGCCGCCGCCTGCGCGGGTTGAAGCAATCCCAACCTCCCGGTCGGGAGGGACTCCCTTTCCACCCTTCGCGCCGGAGAAACCGGCGTGTCCCTGTCCACCCTCGCCACCTCCGTGCACGTGGTGCATCCGTCCGAATGCCCGGACATCGGCCCCATCTGCCAGGTGCGGGATGAGCCTCCCCAGCTCCATGACCAGTACTTCACCGTCGCCGAGCTGCGCGCCACCCTGGAGCACGGGATTACCGATGCCCTCGGCGTGGAGGTGCAGCTCCCCCTGCGCTTGAGCGCGACCACCGTGCGCTTCACCGCGCTCGATGGCACGCCTCTCGTGCTCGATTACGAGAACATCCACCACCGCGATGAGACGCTGTTCGGTCTCGGAGACCCGTGGGTGATGGGACGCTATGCGTGGCGGCTCGGTGAGGTGGGCATGGCTGCCCGTCTGGGGGTGACCGTGCCTCTGGGCGGGACGGTGGAGAATCCGTTCGCCCTCGGGGCCCAGGGGCTACCGCACCAGCACGTGCAGTTTGGCACCGGCACCGTGCAGCCCCTGCTCGGTCTGGAGGCCTCGCGCTCCTGGGGAGCCTGGGGCGGTCGTGTCTGGGGTCAGGCCCAGTTGTCTCTCGTGGAGAACCGGTTCGGCTATCAGAGCGGGAGCCGCTTCGCCGCCGGGGTCGCCGCCGAGGGGCCCATCGTTGGCGGCCTGCGCTTCGTCGTGAGCGGGGATGTCGTCAACGAGCAGCCCGAACGCTGGGATGGGCTCGTCCAGCAGGATGGGAACCTCGGCCGCACCGATGTGCTCGCCGGCGCGGGGCTCGCGTATCCCGTGGGGCGCGTGCGGCTCGGGCTCAACCTCCGTGTGCCTGTCTACCAGTACATCATCGGGCACCATGGACAGCTCACGTACCCGGGCATCCTTCAGTTGACCGCGGGCTCCACCTTCGGTGGCGAGGGGAACCCGGGGTCTTCTTCACGGAATTGAGCACGGGGACGGGCACCCTCACCCCGTCCCTCTCCCGAGGGGAGAGGGGTGGGGGGCTGGGTGGGGCACTGTGTCCCTGTGTCCCTGTGTCCCTGTGTCTCTGTGTCCCTGTGTCTCTGCTCAGCCCTGATGGGCGTCGCGCCCCAGTTCCCTCGCCGCCGTCTCCACCGGGTCCGGACGCTTGTCCCTCATCGTCACGAACTCCTCGGCCGCCGTCGGGTGGATGCCCACCGTCGCGTCGAGCTGCTTCTTCGTCACCCCACACTTCAGCGCCACCGCCAGCCCCTGGATGATCTCCGGCGCGTCCGCTCCCACCATGTGGAAGCCCAACACCTTTCCACTCACGCGCTCGACGATCACCTTCATCATCGTCCGCTCGTCCCTCCCGCTCAGCGTGTGCTTCATCGGCCGGAAGTTGGAGACGTAGACGTCCACCTCGCCGTGACGCTCTCGCGCCTCGAGCTCCGTACACCCCACCGTCCCCACCGGCGGCTGGCTGAATACCGCCGATGCCACCCCCGTGTGGTCCATCTTCGTGGGGTTGTCATGGAAGAGCGTCTCCGCCAACGCGCGCCCCTCGGCGATCGCCACCGGCGTGAGGTTGATGCGGTCCGTCACGTCCCCCACCGCGTAGATGCTCTCCACGCTCGTGCGTGACCACTCGTCCACCTCCACCGCCCCCCGCGCATTCAGCCGCACGCCCACTTCCTCCAGCCCCAGCCCCTTCGTGTTCGGCACCCGCCCCGTCGCGTACAGCACCGCGTCCACCTCGAGCGTGTCCCCCATCTTCGTCAACAGGCTCAACGTCCCGTCCGCCCGCTTCTCGATGTCCCGGATGAAGGTCTCCGGCCGGAGGTCGATGCCCTTCTTGCGCATCTCCTGCGTGAGCATCGCGCGGACGTCGTCATCGAAGCCGCGCAGCACCGTGTCGCCCCGGATGAGGATCATCACCTTCGCCCCCAGCGCATTGAAGATGCCCGCGAACTCCACCCCGATGTAGCCCCCTCCCACGATGGCGAGCCGCTTCGGCAGCTCCGGCAGGCTCAACGCCCCATCCGAGGAGATGGCGTGCTCGATGCCCGGGACCTCGGGGAGGAACGGAGACGAGCCCGTGGCCACCAGGATGCGCTCGGCCGTGTAACGCTTGCCCCCCACTTCCACGGTGTGCCCGTCCACCAACCGGCCCCGGCCCTCGATGAGCTGCACCCCCGAGTCCCTCAGCAGCCGCCGGTACACCCCGTCGAGCCGCTCCAACTCCTTGTCCTTCGCCGCCTGGAGCTTCTTCCAGTCGAAGCCGGGTTCGGAGAGCGACCAGCCGTAGCCCGCCGCGTCCTCGAATTCCGAGTGGAAGTGGGCGCCGTAGACGAGCAGCTTCTTGGGCACGCAGCCCCGGTGCACACACGTGCCGCCGATGCGGTTGTCATCGCAGATGGCCACCCGCGCGCCGTACGAGCCCGCCCTGCGGCTCGACGCCACTCCGCCCGAGCCCGCGCCAATCGTGAACAAGTCGAAGTCGTACTGGGGCATCGTGTCTCCTGTCAGGGTGCTCCCGATATGCTCCCGAATGAGCCGGGTGACACGGTGATCATCCAGGCATCCGGCCAGAAGCCAACGTTCTGTCTCCCGGAGGCAAAGGGGGCGGAGACCTACCTTTCTTCGCGAGTGATTCGGAGGCTTCCATGAGCGAGCGGGCGGGCAGGCATCTTCTTCAGGGGTTGGGGGCGGGCGTGCTCGGGACCCTGGCCCTCACCGCCTCCGAGCCCCTCCGTGACTCCCTGCTCGGTCATCCGCCTCCCTACTCGGTGAGGAACCTCGCCAGGCGAGCGGCTCGCGCGTGGCTCGGTGTGCGGCTGCGCTCCCGCGAGGCCCAACGGTGGGGGCTCGCCCTGCGCTGGCTCTACGGACCCACGCTCGGGCTGCTCCAGGGCTGGCTCCGGCCCGCGCTCCCGGGCCCCGCGCCCCTTCACGGGCTCCTGCTGGGTGGAGGCGTGTGGCTCTTCGAGCGGCTCTCCTTTCCGCGCCTGCGCGTCACCCCGCCTCCGCACACTTGGTCCTCCGCCGAGCGCCGGTGGCTCGCGCTCCAGTGTCTGCTCTTCGGGCTCGTCACCACGTCCGTTCTCCCGCATGGGCAGGCGGCCGGGCCCGTGCGTGAACGCCCGCTGAGCGAGGGGGGGCTCTCGGTTGCACCCGGTGCCCCTCTCTCCCCACCTTGAACCCGTCAACGATGCAAGCGTCCGGAGGAGCGTCGAATGTGGGCTCGCTGGTTGAACGTCATCCTGGGCTTCTGGCTGGTGTCGGCGCCTTTCGTGCTCGATTACCGGCTCCAGGAAGCCCAGTTGAATGACCTGTGCGTGGGGCTGGGCGTCATGCTGCTGGCCCTCGCGGCCATGGCCGTCCCCAAGTTGCGCTACGCCAACACCCTGCTCGGCGTGTGGCTCATCGTCTCGCCCTTCGTCCTGGGCTTCGGCGGCTACCGCACCGCCACCCTCAACGACATCATCGTGGGCCTGCTCATCACCGCGCTGTCGCTCGTCTGGGACCACCGGGTGTGGACTCCTCATCGGAGGCCCGTCTCCGGCACGTAGCGCATCGTCCGTTGCTCGACGGCCGCACGACGCGTCCCGGCGGCCCGGCGCGGCGCGGGTGTACTGCATGGGCTCCCCGCCACCGGAGGAGCACCCATGCAGCCCTTCCTGAAGCCCTGCCTCATCGCGGCGAGCACCCTCGCCCTCAGCGCGTGTGTCGTGATCGGCAAGGAGAAGACGAGCGCGCCCCCGCTGACCTGCGCCCCCGAGTCCGTCGAGCTCATGAAGAAGCTGGGCCTCGAGCCGGGCCAGCAGGGCACCCTGCACCTCGAGGCCAGCCAGCCCGGAGGCCCCAACGACTACGGCGTCTACCGCCAGGGCCGGGTGACGAGCCGCCTGGAGAGCGCCGTGGGCGGCCTGCCCGCGGGCACGCTCGTCGAGGGCGTGCTCTGGATGGACACGGGCAAGGTCCAGGTCCGCTACACCCAGGCGAGCCTGCCGGATGGGCAGAGCTACCCCGTGTGCCTCGTGCTCGGCTCCTCGGCGCCCGGCGGCGTCTACGCCGAGGCCGGCACCACCGCCACCGCCATCACCCTGCCCAAGAGCCTCCCCTTCACCGTCGTCACGCAATTCGAGTGAGGAAGTGAAAGCCAATGCCTCTCTGCATCGAAGACTACGCCCTCATCGGTGACACCCAGAGCGCCGCCCTCGTGGGGAAGGATGGCTCCATCGACTGGCTCTGCCTCCCGCGCTTCGACTCCGATGCCTGCTTCGCCGCCCTCCTCGGCACCGAGGAGAATGGCCGCTGGCTGCTCGCCCCCTCGGGAGGCATCCGCCGCGTCCGCCGCCGCTACCGCCCCGGCACCCTCGTGCTGGAGACGGACTTCGAAACGGAGACCGGCATCCTGCGCGTCATCGACTGCATGCCGCCGCGCGGCCGCGAGCCGGACCTCGTGCGCGAGGCCGTGTGCCTCGAGGGCCACGTCTCCGTGCGCATGGAGCTTTCCATCCGCTTCGGCTACGGCAGCCGCACGCCGTGGGTGCACCGCGTCGACGGCCGCTTCACCGCCATGGCCGGGCCCGATGCCCTCACCCTCCTGTCCGACGTGCCCCCCATCAACGAGGACGCCACCCTGCGCGCCGGCTTCTCCCTCTCCGCCGGCCAGCGCGCCCGCTTCCTCCTCGCCTGGCACCCCTCACACGAGCCCGCTCCGCCCTGCATCGACCCGGCCACCGCCGCGGAGCACACCGAGGCGTGGTGGCGTGAATGGTCCTCGCACTGCACCTACGAGGGCCCCTGGCGCGAGCAGGTGCTCCGCTCGCTCATCGTCCTCAAGGCCCTCACGTACTCGCCCACCGGAGGCATCGTCGCCGCCGTCACCACCTCGCTGCCCGAGGCCCTCGGCGGCGTGCGCAACTGGGACTACCGCTACTGCTGGCTGCGCGACGCCACCTTCACGCTGCTCGCCCTGCTCAATGCCGGCTACCGACAGGAGGCCCAGGCCTGGCGCGACTGGCTCCTGCGCGCCGTGGCCGGCGAGCCGGATGAGATTCAAATCATGTATGGCGTTGCCGGTGAGCGCCGCCTCACCGAGCAGGAGCTGCCGTGGCTCCCGGGCTACCAGGGCGCGAAGCCCGTGCGGCTGGGCAACGCGGCCGTGTGCCAGTTCCAGCTCGACGTCTTCGGCGAGGTGATCGACTGCCTCCACATGGCCCGGCGCACGGGCGTCCCCCCGCGCGAGGAGGGCTGGGACCTGCAGCGCCACCTGCTCGACTTCCTGGAGTCCAACTGGGAGCGCCCCGACGAGGGCATCTGGGAGGTGCGCGGCCCGCCCCAACACTTCACGCATTCGAAGGTGATGGCGTGGGTGGCGGTGGACCGGGCCATCAAGTCGGCCGAGCACTTCCGCCTGCCCGGGCCCCTGGAGCGCTGGAGGGAGCTGCGCGCACGCATCCACGCCCAGGTGTGCGAGCGCGGCTATGACGCCGGGCGGGGCAGCTTCGTGCAGGCCTACGGCAGCAAGGAGTTGGACGCGGCGCTGCTGCTCATTCCGCAACTGGGCTTCCTGCCACCGGGAGATCCGCGCGTGGTGGGCACGGTGGACACCATCCAGCGGGAGTTGTGCGAGGGCGGGCTGGTGCACCGCTACGACACGAACCGCGCGGAGGACGGACTGCCGCCGGGCGAGGGAACGTTCCTGGCGTGCTCGTTCTGGCTCGCGGACGCGCTCACGCTCATGTGCCGGCAGGACGAGGCGCGTGCCCTCTTCGAGCGGCTGCTCTCGCTGTGCAACGACGTGGGCCTGCTCGCCGAGGAGTACGACCCGCGCACCAAACGGCAACTGGGCAACTTCCCCCAGGCCTTCAGCCACGTGGCCCTCATCAACACCGCGCAGAACCTCACCTACCCGCGCTGCCCCATGAGCGAGCGCCCAGGGGCGTAGGGCCGAGGCATTCGAGCGACTTGCTCTTTGGAATCAACCGTCGGACAGATTGCTCAGGAACTCACTGAAGCCGTCTGCCACGGCGGAGATGGACATCTCCACCGATACGAGGGCGATCCGCGGAGAGCCAGGAGAGGCCCTGTAGTCGAAGCAGAGGAACTCTCCGCCAGGAGTGAGCGCGAAGGGGAAGAGCCCCGCTGGAACGAAGGGCTTCAAGATGCCGTACACCCTGCGAATGGAGTATTCCTCCCGCTCCTCATCCGTGCTGAGCGTCAGGAGGACGCAGAAGACGTCCCTGCCCGCGCCGGCCTTGAAAGCGGAAGGCTCGGGAGTCATTCCCTGGTGCGACAGGACGAGGCTCCTGTAGTCCATCGGAAGCCTCACGCCCCATTGCTGCTCGAGGATTTCGAGGTCTCGCGGATCCGCGGGACGAGGCGCGTCCCACACGTACGGCTCCCATCGAATCACCATGGCTATGGGCCTCCTCCCCAGATGGCCATTCCCCCGGTGTGAGGAGCAGCGAGCTGATGGGCGCGGGTCAGAATGAGCTGCATCCTCCCAACATCCTGGTGATGGTGCCATGTATACCCATCTGGGGCCTTGATGGATGTAGCCAGTTTTTCGATATCTTCAGGGCCCAGTCCGAGGAGCCTCCCCAACGCAGGGTCTTGTCTGATCGACGAGGCGAGCTTCTGATTCGCCGCTTTGTAGTGCGCGAGGCGATCCCTGCTACCCATGTGGATATCGTCCAGGAGGGTCTCGAACTTTGAGTCGAACTCGGGGAAGCCATCCTTGTCGAACTTGATGGTGGTCTTGCCGTCGGAGATCGTCTGCCCCGCACGGTTGCGCCCCAGATTGATGATGGGATTGGGCGGATTCCTCGTGTTCTTGTACGGGATGAGCCGGCCATCACTGGTGAACCTGGGTCTGCGCCATGGCTCGATGGACTGCAGCCGGTAGCCGCTCGGAGCGGGGGACGGAACGCTGCTGGACTGCCCCGTCCCTCGCGAAGCCATGGCAAGCGCCCCCGGCGCCAGGCTCAACGTGAGGGAACCTTGCGCGATCCCCACGGTCACCGCCCGCACCTCGGCGACTGCCGTCAGATTGACGCCCATCTGCATCTCGGCCGTCACCGCCGCCCGCGAAAAGCCCGGCAGCCCCGGCCCCTTCATCACCAGGCTCGCTGTCGACCCCATGGCCGCAGCCGCCAGCATCACCAGCACCCGTGACGACTTCTCCCCCAGCATCCGTCCAAAGCGCTCGGCCACTTCCCGCAGTTGCACGAAGGTGTGCGCACGCGCGGCCTCCTGTTCCAACCGCCCCCAGCCCTCCAGCAAGCCCCACACCACGTCCAGCCCCAGGTAGCCCACCAGATAGCAGGTGAACGCCATGGCCACGACCTTCATCGTCGGCTCCGGGATGAGCAACACCGCCAACACACCGGCCAACGTGGACATGACCGCCACCTCCAGCGCCTCCCTGCTCACCATCCCCTCCACCGCCAGCACCGCACCTTCCCACACGGCGCCCATGGCGAGGTGAAGCGCCAGTGTGCGCCTCGCCTCGAGCCCGAGGTAGGGGCCCTCCACCAAGAGAGAAAGACAGTCGCCCACGCTGCCCCTCCGCTCGCACCAGCGCAGGTAGCTGCGAGTGAGTGCAGCCTGCTCGTCTTCCGCCCCAGGCCCACCCATCGAGAGGAGCTCCACGCGATTCACCGGGCGGGGAGGTAGCTTCAGGCCGTCCACCAACCGCACCAGGGCCGCCTCGAGCTGCGCCTGAGTCACCTCGACGGGTGCCCGCCTGGGCGGTGCGAAAAGGATGAGGGGCGGGCCGTCTCCGCTCTCCAGACGCACTTGTATGTGGCTACGCGGACTCGAAGGAAAGGGGGGCACGCTTCGGGGCGGTGCCTGGCTGGCATCCGTCGCACATGCCGTTACCAGCAGCAGACACAGCCACGGCGTCCAAATGGGTTTGGAGTGCATTGCTGATCGGGAAGAATGACCGCACGAGGATTCGAGCACGTGCCAGATCCTCGGCACCACAGTAGGGCGATGAAGCGGATGACCGTCTCCGCGCAGTCCGAGCAGGTAGAAACCACGGAGAAGGATGAAGCGGATGGGCGAGAAGCGCTACCGCATACCGGCCCACCTTCCCCGGGTGGAGCAGGAGCTGCAACGCAGCCGCTTCAACAGCACCCGCTCCCCGTGCGGCCTGCCGGGCCCTGCCGGGGCCCTGGGGAGTGCCCATCCTCTGCGTGAACCGGCTTCACCCAGAAGGAGTCTCACCATGGCCCCCTCCATTCCCGACAAGATGAAGGCCGCGGCGCTCGACCGCTTCGGCGGCCCGGAGGTGCTCGGCATCAAGACGGTCCCCGTGCCCACGTGCGGGGACGATGAAATCCTCATCCGCGTCGAGGGAGCGGGGGTGGGTGTCTGGGACTCCCTGGAGCGGGAAGGGGAGATGGCCGGGATGATGGAAGGCACGCCCCAGTTCCCCTACGTGCCCGGCACCGACGGCGCGGGGGAGGTGATGGCCGTGGGCAGCAACGTGCGGCGCTTCAAGGTGGGGGACCGCGTCTACGCCATCGCGTTCCTGAGCCCCAAGGGAGGCTTCTACGCGGAGTTCACCGTGGTGAAGGAGAAGCACGCGGCACGCATTCCCAAGGGGATGAAGGTGGAGCAGGCGGCGGCGCTGGCGGCGGACGGCGTCACCGCGCTGCAAGGGCTCGAGGACCAGCTGCGGCTCCAGGCGGGGCAACGCCTGCTCATCTTCGGTGCGAGCGGAGGAGTGGGGCACCTCGCGGTGCAGCTCGCCCGGCGCCTGGGAGCCCGGGTGCTGGCGGTCGCCTCGGGCGAGGACGGGGTGGAGCTGGCCCGCCGGCTCGGCGCGGAAGCGGTCGTCGAGGGCCACCACGGGGAGGTGGAGAAGGCCTGCCGGGACTTCTCACCGGACGGGCTCGACGCGGCGCTGGTGCTGGCGTGCAATGACCGCTGCCTGAGCGCGCTGAAGCACGTGCGCCAGGGCGGCCGCATCGCCTACCCGAACGGCGTGGAGCCCATCCCCCAGGGCCCCGAGGGCGTCGAGGTCATCGCCTACGACGGCGTCCCCAGCCAGAAGACGCTCGAGCGGCTCAACGAGCTCATCGAGGCGGGGCCCTTCCACGTGGAGATCGGCCATGTCTACGCGATGGAGGAGGCGGTCCGGGCCCAGAAGGAGGTGCTCCAGCACCACCTGGGCAAGCTGACCCTGCGGATCCACTGAGCTGGCAGCAGCTCTCTGGCGCCACGGCCCTGGCGCTACGGCA
The DNA here is from genome assembly GCF_049060025.1 of Archangium gephyra. Classification (GTDB taxonomy): domain Bacteria; phylum Myxococcota; class Myxococcia; order Myxococcales; family Myxococcaceae; genus Archangium; species Archangium gephyra_A. Next base: position 7,126,116 of record NZ_JBMEQQ010000002.1, on the reverse strand, counting down.
GCTTCGCCCGGCGAGTGCCGGGCGTTCTCCGTGGGGCCCGGGTCCGCGTCTGCTCGCGCTGCCGCCGCTTGCGCTCCGCTTCGCTCTTGCGCGTATGGGCGGCGAGCTCACGGTCGATCATGCGTTCCAGCTTTCGCAAAAGTGCCTTGGGAAGAAACTCCGGGTACGTCCTGGGAAACCCCAGGTAGCCGTCATCACTTCCCACCCAGCGGAGGTCACCCTCGGCTCCCTTCACCAGGTCTCCAGCAGCTCGGATCGCAAGCTGCAGCGCCTGCATCGAATCGATCCCCCAGAGTTCGAACAGTTCCTTCTCCCCCGAGTGGACCCACTCCACGCTGCACTTGTAGTTACCGGTTCGTGAATCCTTGACCGGTGCACGGACGCGGATGGAGGCACGCGGACCCGAGCCGCCAGCGCTCTCGAACCGGCGCTCCGCCATGATCGGCCCAGAGGGCCTGGTCCCGCGCATCAGTCGAGTCATCGTGGGCATGGCGTGAGCCTCTCAGCTTCCGAAGGAGTTGGAGTAGAAGTCTCGACACTGCCAAGAGCGTGGGTCCATGTCGAAGAACGCGCGTTACCGCATACCGGCACGCATCCACCGGGTGGAGCAGGAGCTGCAACGCAGCCGCTTCATCACCACAGTGGCCCCCGCGCCGACGGTGGAGGAGGCCAAGGCGTTCATCGCCCGTGTCCGCGACGAGTTCCCCGATGCCAACCACAACTGCTGGGCGTACGTGGTGGGCCCTCCCGGCTCCACGGGCATGGCGGGAATGAGCGATGACGGCGAGCCGCACGGGACCGCGGGCCGGCCGATGCTGACGGCCCTGCTCCACGGCAACGTGGGAGACGTGGCCGTCGTCGTCACCCGCTACTTCGGCGGCACGCTCCTGGGCAAGGGCGGGCTGGTGCGGGCCTATACCGGCTGCGTCCAGCAGGGCCTCGAGCACCTCCCCACCTCCGAGCGCGTGAGCAAGGCGCGCCTCTCCGTTGAAATCGAGTACCCGAGCGTCGATGGCTTCCGCCGGATGCTCCCGGCCCACGAGGCGGAAGTCGTCTCCGAGGAGTACGCCGCCACCGTGGGCTATCAGCTCCTGATTCCCGTCACCCGGCTGGAGGCCTTCCAGAAGGCGCTGCTCGACCTGACCAACGGGCAGGCCTTGATGGAAGTGCTCGACCCTGGGGAGTGAAGGCATCCGCAAGCCCCCTCGATTCAACGGGCTGCTCGAGGGTGCCATGAGTCCATCGGGTCAGGCCGGGGCGAGACAGGCTTCTTCGTAGCCCCATCGTTCCTGGGACTCGCCTTCTTCCAGGGTCTTTCTCAACACCACCAGGTCCACATCGCCGGGGCTGCCTCACGGGAAGGGCTGCTCGGTGGGAGTGTAGGAGCACACTCGGGGGCCTGCTTCGGGTGGTGCCATGATGGATGTCGGCGCTACATTGGGCTCATGGCACGCATGACCGTCTCCGATCTCCTGCACTTGAGTGTGGCCGAGCGCATCCAGCTCGCCGAAGACCTGTGGGACAGTGTCGCCGCGCACCCCGAGCAGGTGGAGACCTCCGAGGCCCAACTGGCGGAACTCGAGCAGCGGCTGGCCGAGTTGGACGAGAACCCCGAGGCGGGTGAGTCCTGGGATGTGGTCAAGACACGCATTCTCGACTCCCTGTGAAACGCCCGCTCGAGCTCCGCAAACCCGCGCGGGCCGACATCACGGATGCGGCCCGCTGGTATGAGCAACAGGACAAGGGACTGGGTGCTGAATTTCTTCGGGCTCTCGATGCATGTTTTTCGAGCACCCAACGCAGTCCGGAGAGCCACGCTCGCGTCCACCCACGTGTGAGACGAGCACTGCTCCGCCGCTTTCCGTATGGAGTCTTCTACGTCGTGGAGGAGCAACGCATCAGCGTCATTGCATGTCTCCACGTCCGTCGCCGGCCAGGTGCGTGGAAGGCGAGGACTTGAGCACTCCGGGCTCCACGGAGAAGCGCTACCGCATACCGGCTCCAGACCGCGCTGCTCGACCTGACCAACGGGCAGAAGTGCTCGACCCAGGGGAGTGACGGCGTCAGGTCCAGGACTCGGGCAGCAGGGGTGGCTCGCGGTTTGATTTCCCGGGCGGCCCGCCGATGATGACGGGCATGACCGGATGGATCATCTCAGGGCTCGTCGCCTTCGGGCTGGGTTGGCTCTTGAGGCAGAGAGATCGACAGAGCCCGGCTCGCGGAGAGATCGACAACAGGAAGCTGACGCCCTTGCAGGTCTTGTACAGCTGCCTGTTGGCCTATCCCTTCTGCCTTCTCGTCGTTTTCCTCCATCGCTCTCTGTCCTGAGCGAGGTCTCACTTCTTCAACCGCTCACGCACTTTCGGCGGCAGATCATTGATGTCCCGGTAGATGTACAACCGGCCAGGCGGCCGGGAGGGATCGATCTCGCCGTAGCGCGCGACCAGCCTGACGGCGGCGACATTGTCCGGGATGATGGCCACGCCCCTGGGAGACGCCGGATCCTTCTCCTGCCCGCCGCTGTCATCGGCCTCGGCGCAGATGGGCCTCCGGCTCCCTCCAGGAACCTGGATCGCGTCATAGCGGACGATGACCATTTCGCCCCCCGTCCAGACCTGCCCGAACAGCCGGGTCCTCCTGGGCAATTGCCTGTAGGGCTCGTACAGGTAGCCCACGACAGGCCCCTCCACCAGGCGCGTCTTGCCGCTCTCGCCCCACCGCTCATCCATGATGACCGACATGGACTCAATCGACGCACTCGGCCCGATTCCCATCTCCGCCATGGCCTCGAGGGCCTCGCGGGGGCAGTCCTGGGGCAGGGGAGTTCCATCAGGACTCACACGGACGCCGGAGCATCCGGAGCACAGCGCGGTCAGCGCGCTCAGTACGAACAAGTAGAGACTTCTCCTCGGGAACATGGCTGTGGGCCTCTGCGTGGAGAGCTGGCACGGGAAGGCGCCAAAGCTCAAAGCTTCGCACCAGAGTAGCAAAGCTGCCAGTTGGGCCCCTCCGGTCCCAGAATCTGGACGTCGTAGCGTTCCTTGTCCGCGGAGGGCGGCGTCCGGGTGACCAGCACGACCCGCCCACTTCCTCCGGGCGGGAGGATGGATGGCCGGGCACGGACGATGACGGGCAGGGGCTCCCGAGCCGGGCCATGGAGGATCCCCGCCCCATCCGGTGTCCAGTTCACCGTGCGGTGACGGTTCGTCACCAGGAAGACGTAGGCCGAACGGCCGGCGAGGCGCACGAACCAGAGCAATGCTCGGAGTTCCGTATTGGAAACCTCAAGGGGTTTCTCCTTCAGCAAAGAGGAGGAGGCCTCGTCGTCGAGCAGCAGCACCGCGAGGGCGACGTCGGGATTGAACTCGTCGTCACGGTAGCGCGCGAGCTCGACTGCGGATCGCGCGTACCGAAGCTTGAGCGCCTCATGCTCGGCACTCACCTTCTCAAGAGCGGCCCGCAGCGCTCCGGGTGAGAACGGATGGAGGAACACGTCCACCTGCGCATCCGCCAGGGCGGGAGGACTCGGGACGAGCACGAAAGTCAGGCTCGTGCCGTCCATCCGCCGGACCTGGAGGTGCAGGCGTGGCCATAGCCACGCGCCCGCCGAGGGGTGGAGCAGCAACAACCGGCCGGAGACGTCCAACGATTCGAAGAGAGATGGGCCCTGCTCCTGGAGCCGCGTCCCAGCCGGGTCGAGCTCGGATTCGAAGCGCACCAACGTGGGGACGTCGGCGGCGATCCGGATCTCGGCCAGGTGGCCCGGTGGTAGCTCGGAGAGAACGACGTGGCGCCACGACGTGGGCTCCGCCTGCGTGACACACGGCAGCAGGAGGGGCAGAAGCATGACAACGACCCTGGATACCAGGGTGGGAGTGCAGGAGTGCATGCCCGGTGGATTCTATTCCACGCACCACCTCGAAGGTAGCTCGATGACTCCAACTTGTGGGATAGGTACGGGTGATATGGATTCCACGTGGGAAGACCTCCTGAACTCCCTCGAGACACTGGACGGGCGGCACACGCGCGAGCCGGAAACGGTCGCCACCATCGAGACCGCAGCCCTGGCGCTCCACTTCATCCGGCGCATCGGCCGGACGAATGACTTCTGGGAGTTCGTCAAGGCCTTCAACAACGAAGAGGCCTGGCCGAAACCCCTGCGCTCCTTCGCTACCCGGGACGAGGCTCTGGCCTGGCTACGAACCCAGCCAACCCTCCCTTATGAAACAGTGCTGGAGGTCGCAGGCGCTCGCCACAGCGTCACACGCGTGCGCGACGGAGAGTGGGTCCTCATCCGCTCCCCCACGATCGAGGAACTGGAGGCGATGGAAGAATCGGAGGAGTGAGCATCACTCCAAGGCATCAGGGTCCGGGTGCTGGCGTGGACCCGGGCGACCAGAGCCACCCCAGGTCCAGCGGCTCGGCGTCGAATGGCTCGGCACGGACCACGTCCTCGCCTCCGTGGCTCGCAGCGAGCTTCCAGCGCTTCTTCCCGCGACGGTAGACTTCCAAGGTACGGGCCCTCGGGTCCACCAGCCACGCGTGGCTCACGCCCTCCTGGTGATAGAGGGCCAGCTTGCGCCCCCGGTCCAACGCCGCCGTCGAGGGCGACAACACCTCGCAGACCCAGTCGGGCGCCAGGTCGAAGAAGGGCTCATTCCGCTCAAGCAACCCGGGAGCCCGTTCGTAGCGCCAGCCCGCCAGGTCCGGCACCAGCACCTGTCGGCCGAAGTGTAGCTCCGGCTCATCCACGAACCACCAGCCATCCGGCCCTCGCCTCCTTACGCCGAAGGCGCGCCCCAGCTCCACTCCGAGTTCCGAGGCCACCCACGCATGCCATCTCGCCGGCCGTGGGAATGCCCACAGCTCGTCATCAATGATCTCCCCCACCCATCCGGGCGGCAGAGCCTCGATGTCCTCGTAGGTGGCCGGACGCTTTCCCTTCGCCATCGCTCCTCCCCGTGCAGGCCTTCCCGCCTGACTGCTCACATTCTACAGGAAGACTTGACGAGAGAGGTAGGGTCCCCGCGTCCGCTCAGCGTGCCGCGCGAGCCAGTCCCGCCACGCCCAGCACCACGCCGCCCACCAGCGCGGCGAGGCCCGCCGTCGCCGACAGCCTCTTCCACAGGGGCGTCGGAGGCACCGGTCCGTACGGGCCCACGCCCTGCGCCACCGGCTGGAAGAGATTGCCCTCGGGCCGATCGACGGGTTCGTCCCGCATCTGCATCCGCGCGCCGAACCGGCCCATCAGCGCCTTGCCCACCTTCGGGAAGAGCGCGTTCACCCACAACAGCAACCGCCCTCCGAGGAACACCGGCACCACCGTCCTCCCCGGCCTCAGCGCGCACCGCACCACCGCTCGCGCCGCCACGTCCGGGTCATACGTCGGTGGCACCGGCTTGGGCGCCAAACCAAACATCGTCGGCGCGTGCGTGAACATGTTCGTCGCCACCGAGGGCACCAGCACGTTCGACACCTGGATGCCCGTGCCCACCAACTCCATCTCCAGGCACTTCGCCCACCCGAGCGTCGCGTGCTTGCTCGAGCTGTACGCCGCCAGCAGCGGCGCCGAGCCCTTGGACAGCATCGACTGCACGTTGAGGATGTGCCCGCTGCCCTGCTGCTTGAAGTGCGGCAGCACCGCCCTCGCGAAGCGCATGAAGCCAAACACGTTGATGTCGAAGGTCCGGATGAGGTGCTCCCACGGCAGCTCGTCGAAGAAGCCGTACGACTGCACCGCCGCGTCGTTCACCAGGATGTCCACCCGGCCGTAGTGCGTCACGCACTCGCGCACCACCTGCTCCACGTCCGCCAGCACCGTCACGTCTCCGGGTACCGAGATGCACTCCACGCCCTTCTCGTTCAGCTCGTGGCGCAGCTTCTCCAACGCCTCCACCCGGCGCGCGGTGATGCACAGCTTCACCCCCGCCTCGCCCAGCCGCACCGCCGCCTGCCAGCCCACTCCGCTCGACGCCCCCGTCACGATGGCGACCTTGCCCTTCAGGTCCTGGCAAGCCATGTCCTCTCCCCCGTTTCCCGGGCCCCGCGGCGGGCCTCTCGAGCAGCACTCCCGCCGGGAGGATGGGAATTCCCGCCCCCTCCGCGCACCCCGTCCCCCCCGCCCCACGTCTGCCCGCCCGGGTTCCGTGGTGCCGGACGACCTCGGACGTCCACTGGTGAACGCCACCCGGCGGCAGCTCCCTCATGTCCCCATCAGGTCGGGTGAAGCTGCACAACCTATGAGCTCCATGCTCGATGCCGTCGTGGTGGGCGCCGGTCCCAACGGGCTCGCCGCCGCCATCTCCCTGGCTCGCGCGGGCCGCTCCGTGCGTGTCTTCGAGGCCGGCCCCACTCCCGGCGGTGGGGCCCGCTCCGCCGAGCTCACCCTCCCCGGCTTCGTCCACGACGTCTGCTCCGCCATCCACCCGCTCGCCGCCGCCTCGCCCTTCTTCCGCCAGCTCCCCCTCGATGCCCATGGCCTCGAGTGGGTCCACCCCGAGGCGCCCCTCGCCCACCCGTTGGACGAGGGCACCGCCGCCGTCCTCGAGCGCTCCCTCGAGGCCACCGCCCAGGGGCTCGGTCACGACGCCGAGCGCTATGTGAAGTGGATGCGCCCCATGGTGCGCGCCTTCGATGACGTCATGGCGCAGATGGCCGACCCGCTCCGCCTCCCCCGCCGTCCCCTGCGCCTCGCCCGCTTCGGCCTGCGCGCCCTGCGTCCCGCGCACTCGCTCGCCTCGCACGCCTTCCGGGGGCCCCTCGCGCGCGCCCTCTTCGCCGGCTCCGCCGCGCACTCCTTCACCGCCCTGGAGAAGCCCTTCACCTCCGCCTTCGGGATTCTCCTGCTCGCCTCGGGCCACGCCGTGGGCTGGCCCTTCCCTCGCGGCGGCACGCAGAAGCTCGTGGATGCGCTCGTCAGCTACCTGCGCGTGCTCGGCGGTGAGGTGGTGACGGACCACCGCGTGCACAACGTGGATGAGCTGCCCCGCTCGCGCGCCGTGCTGCTCGACGTGACGCCCCGGCAGCTCGTGAAGCTCGCCGGACACCGGCTGCCTCCGGCCTACGTGGAGAAGCTCCAGCGCTTCCGCTACGGGCCCGGCGTCTTCAAGGTGGACTGGGCCCTCTCCGGCCCCATTCCGTGGATCGCCCCCGCCTGCGCCCGCGCCGGGACCGTGCACCTCGGCGGCACCCTGGAGGAGATCGCCGCCAGCGAGGCCGCCGTCTCGCGCGGGGAGATTCCCGAGCGCCCCTACGTGCTGCTCGCCCAGCACACGCTCTTCGACCCCAGCCGCGCCCCCGCGGGCCAGCACACCGGCTGGGCCTACTGCCACGTCCCCAACGGCTCCACCGAGGACATGACGGAGCGGATTGAAGCCCAGGTGGAGCGCGCCGCCCCCGGCTTCCGCGCGCGCATCCTCGCCCGCCACACGCGCTCGCCCGCGCAGTACGAGGCCTACAACCCCAACTTCATCGGCGGCGACATCTCCGGCGGCGCCATGGAGGGCGCGCAGCTCTTCGCCCGGCCCGTGGCCCGACTCGTCCCCTACGCCACGCCGGACCCGCGCCTCTTCCTGTGCTCGTCCTCCACGCCTCCGGGCCCCGGCGTGCACGGCCTGTGCGGCTTCCTCGCCGCCCGCGCGCTGCTCGCCAGCGAGGTGTGGCGCAAGGGCTGAGGAGGCTCGCCCTCACGCAGACGGGCGCGGAGAGCCCGATACCGTCGGCGCCCGCTTCAGCATGTAGAGCGCCGTCAGGACGGGGTACAGGAACACGAGCGACCACAGCACCATGCTCCCCAGGCCGGATGGGCGGCCCGCCTCCAGCAGCCGCGCCGCCATCACGAGCGTCTTGAGGGGAAGCAAGAGCACCGCGGCGATCAACCCCGCCCGGGGGCGGCGCAGCGTGACGAGCCCGGCGAGCCCGAGGGCCCCACTGAGCGCGAAGGCGAGCACGGTCAGCCCCCACCCCAGCCGCTCCGGACGCACGAGCTGCAGCACGCCGTCCCCGAGCAGGTGGACGAAGCACGCCAGCAGCAGGCTGTAGGCCCCGCCTCGGACCCACGTCATGGGATGCCCCTGGGAGCCTGGCACCGGACGGCCATCGAGCTCGACGAGCAGCAACTGCAACCCGCCCTTGTGGAGCCTCACCCCGAGCTGGCGCCCATCCGGGAGACGCCACAGCTCGCCGTGTTGCAAGGACTCCTTCCCCAGGCTCTGGCCCACCTGCACGCCGTCCACCGAGGCCCACAGCCCCTCGTAGTGGCCTCGCCAGGAGAGGCTCGAGCCGCTTCGGCCCGCCCTCCTCCAATCGGAAACGTCTCGTGCGCATGAAAGGCCCCTGATTTCCCGCGGCGCACTCTACCCCGGCGGGCGCTTCTCTCCCCCTCCCGGGCGCCTAACCCCTTGAAATCCGGGCAGGCCTGCGTCGGGAAACCAGGCCTCATCAGGATTTCTCTCTTTTTTTGGGATGGCCGGGAATTCGGGGCCTCTTCTTATTGGAGCCCCATGAACCGACTGCTCATCCCAGGAACGCTGAAGCCCCTGTTCGCGCTCGCCGCGCTGGCCGTGCTCGTCCCCGCCACCGCCCCGGGCGCCCGCTTCGTCGGCGCACCGCTCGCCGGCACGGCCGCCATCCCCAGTGCCACCGTCAAGCTCTCCGGCGGCTCGTGCGGCTCGACTCCCCTCACCACGGGCGTCACCGGCTCGCTGTCCTGGAACGTGGTCATCAACACCCCGAGCACCCTCTGCTACACGGCCATGACGGGTGCGCAGAACGTGGCCCGGCACACCTTCGCCGACGGCTACACGTTCCGGCTGCGCTACTTCAACCGCACGGCCCAGACGTATGACCGCACGTGCGACCGCTGCAACATCGGCGCGGCCGGCGACGCGGGCATTCCCGCCGGCTCCGTGCAGCTCCAGCGCGACAAGTCCGGCACCTTGGATACCTCCTGGTTCGCGGGCTACACCCAGCCCGGAGAGTTCCTCTCCGCGGGCGAACTGACCGGCTATCTCGACTGAGCCGGACCAAAGGACACCCCATGCTCAACACGCGGAAGACCCTCACGGCGCTGGCCTCGATGGCGCTCATCCTCCCCACGGCCTCGGCCGGAACCACCGTCACGGCGCCGCACCCCGGCACGGTGACGGCCACCACGTACTACCCGAGCGGCTCGTTCCACGGCGCGGTGGACATCTCCAGCGGCCGCTGCGGCTATTGGGGCGTCTCCTCCCCCTTCGCGGGCTCGGTCTACTGGAACATCACCATCCGGAGCACCCTCCAGACCTGCACCACCCCCACCGACAACGTGGCGGTGCACACCTGGGCGGACGGCTGGTCGTTCCGCATCAAGAACTTCCTCAAGACCGCGGCCTCGATCGACAAGACGTGTGACCGCTGCGAGCTCGGCAAGGAAGGCGTCCACACCCACATGCAGCAGGCCAAGAGCGGCACCTACGACACCTCCTGGTACTCGGGCTACACCACCCGGGGCGAGGTCATCGACTCCGGCGAAGTCATTGGCGTCCTCGACTAGCACCAGGCTCCAGGAAGCACCCCCCACACGCGAGCCGGTGAACCGGCGCGAGAGGCATTCCCGATGCGTCACACGATGAAGATGACCCTGGCCGCGCTGGCTTCCCTGGCGCTCGTCCCCGCGGCGGTGACCGCGCACACCGTCAAGTCGCCCTTCCCGGGCACCATCACCGCCACCACGTACTACCCGAGCGGCGGGTACCACGGTGCCATCGACGTCTCCAGCGGCCGCTGCAACTACTGGGGCGCCGAGACGGCCGTGGTGGGCTCGGTCCACTGGAACGTGACCATCAAGACCACCGGCGTCGTCTGCAACGGCAACGGCTACGAGAACGCCAACACCGCGGTGCACACCTGGGCGGACGGCTGGAAGTTCCACCAGAAGCACTTCATCAAGACGAGCGACTCGTATGACCGCACGTGCGACCGCTGCCAGGTGGGCAACGAGGGCGGCACCGGCCAGGCCACCGGCCCCCACGCCCACCTCATGCAGGAGAAGAACGGCACCAAGGACACCTCCTGGTACTCGGGCTACACCACCCGGGGCGAGGCCGTGGACCGCACCGAGACCCTCGGCGTCCTGGACTGAGCCGCCGCTGATTTGAAGTGCGCCCACCCCCCCGGGGCGCCGAGGCCCTTCGTGAGGACCCGATCCTCACGAGGGGCCTCAGTTTTTCCGGGTATTTTCATACTGGCGGTGAATCGCGGGATGTGGAAATTCACCCGATATTCGCGGATTAAATCATTTCTTGGGATGGCGGTAAAATCGCGGCCTCTTCCTGGATGGAACCATGACTCCAGAATCCCCCCATCGCTCCGCGTCCCCCCCGATCCCTGACCCGGCCCGCCGCAGGCCGAAGATCGCGATCGCGCTCGGCGCCGTGGCCCTGCTCGCGGCCGTGGCGCTGCTCTCCCGCGGCTCTCCCGAGGACAGCGGCAAGCCCGAGGAGGGCCAGGCCGCGGCGAAGGGCCGCCAGCCGTCGGGCCCCACTCCTTCCAAGGCCGGGCACACCGGCCAGGGAGGGCCCGTGCAGGCCGAGTCCAAGCCCAAGCAGTTCAACAGCACCGTCTGCTGGGAGGACCTGGAGCGCTTCAACGAGTCGGTGACGCTGGAGACGTTCCGCGAGTGGGCCAGGCCGCTGCTCGCCGTGAAGGATCCGCTCGTCCGCGACTACCTCATGGCGCGGCTGGGCGAGCTCATCGGCGAGGACGAGGGCCGCGCCAGTGAGGTGCTGGACTGGGCGCGAGAGGCCTCGCCCGCGGAGTTCAAGCTGTTCATGGGCGGCCTGCGCAACGCCAAGGCCCTGCCGAAGATGGCCGCGCAGCTCACCGCGCTCGGGCTCGACGAGAAGCTCGACCTGGGGCGGCGCGCGGGCTTCCTCGACGAGCTGCAGCGCATGCCCCGGCTGGAGCCCGCGGCGCTCGACAAGCTCGCCACCTTCGCCCAGGACGCCTCCTCGGGCGAGGCCGGCTGGGTCACCACGCGCGCCATCGGCCGGGTGATGCAGGCGGACCTCAAGAAGAGCGGCAACTTCAAGCCCTACCTCGACAAGCTCCTCACCATCGGCACCCAGTCGGCGGACGAGAATGTGCGCTACCTCGCGGCCGAAATGGGGATGAGCGCCGATGCGCCGCTCGACACGCGGGCCATGGAGCGGCTCGGCGAGCTGCTGGCCACCGAGGGCAGCGAGGACGTCCGCATGATGGCCGCGCACGAGCTGTCCATGTCCGAGGACAAGGCCCGGGCGCTGGAGCTCTACGGCAAGAACTTCGCCATCGAGAAGGACCTCTGCGTGCGCTGGGCCCTGTTCCGCTTCGCGGCGCGCACCGCGGGCAAGGACGCGCTCCCGGTCATGGCGGACATGGCCATGACGGACCCGCGCTTCCAGGGCATCCACCAGGAGTTCGAGAAGCTCTACGCCAGCGGCATCGTCGACTTCGACCGCATCTGGTTCTCCCTGCCCACGGACGATCCCTTCGGCTGCCTGGACCGCCACGAGGAATGAGCTCCCGGAGCCCCCCCCATGACACGCGCCTTCCTTCGTATGAACGTGCTCCCCACCCTGACGCTCACCGTGAGCCTGCTCGCGCCGGCCCTGGCCTTCGCGCAGCAGTCCGCCCCGCGCGAGGCCCCCGCCCTCCAGGCCACGACGTGCTCGGTCGAGGGGCTGATGGACTCCATCCGCCGCGGGATGAGCTCCAAGTCCGAGGCCTACAAGCTCTACTTGCGCACGCTGCTGCGCGAGTCCGCCGTCAACCTGCCGCGCGCCGAGCTCCAGGCCGCCTTCGAGCGCGAGTATGACCCCGTCATGGTGGAGCACCTGGCGGCGGCCCTGGTGGCGCGCACCGAGCGCGGCCTGGAGGACGATGCCTTCCAGGTGGTGGCGAAGCGGGCGCTGGAGGACCGGGACCCCGGCCTGCGCGCCGCCACGGTCCGCGCCATGCGCCGCACCGGCGCGCTGGAGCGCAGCGGGGAGATGTTCGAGCGCCTGGTGAGAGATCCCTCGCCCGAGGTGCGCATGGAAGCGGCGACCAACCTCGTCGAGGACACCACGCACGTCTACGGCGGGCACCATGGCCCGGCGGCGGACACCGCGCTGGCGGCGGCCGCGGCCTCGGATGACCCGAAGGTGACGGCGAAGGTGCTCGGCCAGCTCATGACGGGGAAGATCAGCTCCGACTCGGCGCGCACGCTCGAGCGGCTGCTGGGCAGCGACTCCGCCGAGGTCCGCGCGGCGGCGTCCACCGCGCTCGGCGGCGTGCCCGTGGCGGAGATGGCCAACGCCCGTCAGGCGCTGACCGGCATGTACCGCGACGAGAAGGACCCCGCCGTCCGCAAGGCCATCCTCCAGAGCATCGCCCGGCTCGGCTTCTCCGGCGCGGTGCCCGAGCTTCCAGCGGTTGCGCGGCATCGACCCGGGCATGGCGCCGGAGATCGACAGCTGGATTCGAGTCCTCAACAGGAACCACCAGGATTGGAGCCTGATCCTGAGGGAGAAGCAGCGGCAGCAGCAGGCTCGGTAGCGAAAAACCCCCCCACTGGGGCCGGTCCACCGGTCCAGAGGAACAACGATGCGCAAGGCAATGAAGACGACGCTGGCAGTCCTGGCTTCCCTGGCGGTCATCCCCGCGGCCGCGACCGCGGCGATCCGGGTCGGCTCGCCCTTCCCGGGCGACGTGACGGCCACCACGAACTACTCCAGCGGCACCTTCCACGGCGCGGTGGACATCTCCAGCCGCAACGCCTGCGGCTACTGGGGCGTGGAGACGGGCGTGTACGGCTCGTACTACTGGAACGTCACCATCCGCACCACCGGCGTCGTGTGCTACGGCAACGGCAGCGGCAACCAGAACGAGGTGAAGCACACCTTCGGCGACGGCCGCGTCATCCGCCAGTGGCACTTCCTCAAGGAGCCCACCTCGGTGGACAAGACCTGCGACCGCTGCCAGATCGGCGACGAGGGCGGCACGGGCAACGTCACCGGCCCCCACACCCACATGCAGGTCGACCGCAGCGGCAGCAACCTCACCGGCTGGTACTCCGGCTACACCACCAAGGGTGAGTTCCTCGACCGCGGCGAGACCGTCGGCTACCTCTAGTCGTCAGCGCCGCTCGGGAGGCGGGCTCCCCACAACCAGCACGGCCCCGGGCGCCGAGACCCCTCGCGAGGAGCTGCTCCTCACGAGGGGTCTTCGTCTTTCAGGGCCTTCACGGACCGTGCGTGAATATCGGGAAAGGCTAAATTCCCTCGATATTCCCGGTTTAAATTATTTCTTGAGATTACGGTAAAGTCCGGGCCTCTTCCCAGATGGAACCCCTCGCTCGGGCCAACAGCCATGACCTCCGCATCTCCGACTCCCCCCTCCTCCTCCCCGTCAGGCACCTCGAGCCGGCGCAAGCCGCTGCTGGTGGCCGGAGCCGGCCTCGTGGCCCTGCTGGCCGGCGTGGCGCTGATCGGCCGCGGTGGAAGCGAGGAGCGCCCCGCTGAGACGGATGCCGCCGCCGCGAACGCCCCCGCGAAGCAGGGCCCGGCGAACAAGAAGGGCTCCTCCGCCCCGGCCGCGCCCCTGGCCCCGGCCGAGGAGGCCAAGGCCCCCCAGTTCACCTCCACCATCTGCTGGCAGGACATCGAGCGCTTCAACGCGGGGGTGAGCATCCACAACTTCCGCGAGTGGGCCGAGCCCCTGTTGAACTCGCGGGACGGGCTCGTCCGGGACTTCCTGAAGGAGCGCCTCGTGGAGCTCATCGGCAAGAACCCGGCGAATGCGCTCGAGGTGCTGGAGTGGTCCCGCGAGGCCCAGGGCAAGTCGTTCGGCATCTACCTGATGGCCGTGAGGGACTCCGAGGCCGTGCACCAGCCCCAGGTGGCCACGCGGCTGCTGGACATGGGCCTGGACAACAGCATCCCCGCCGAGCGGCGCGCGGGCGTCCTCTCCGCCCTGGACACGCAGAAGCGGCTGGCGCCGGTGGCGCTCGACAAGCTGACGAACTTCGCCAATGACCCCGTCGCCGGCGAGGCGGGCTGGGCCGCGGCCCGCACCATCGCGCGGGTGATGAAGCGCGAGCACAAGCAGAACGCGAGCATCACCCCCTACATGGACAAGCTGCTCACCATCGGCGCCCAGTCGCCCGACGAGCAGATCCGCTACCTGGGGCAGATGATGCCCATGCACGCCGCGCCCCTGCTCGGCCCGGAGGAGACCGAGCGCTTCGCCCAGATTCTCGTGGGCGAGGGCAACGAGACCGGCCGGGACGCGGCGGCGCACAACCTCTCCCTGTCCCACGACAAGCAGCGGGTGCTGAACCTGTTCGCGACGACCTTCGAGAAGGACCCATCCCTGTGCGTGCGCTGGGCGCTCTTCCGCTTCTCCGCGCGCACCGCCGGCAAGCGCGCCCTGCCCGTCATGGCGAAGATGGCCGCCTTCGATCAGCGCTTCCAGCCCGTCTATCAGGACTTCGAGCGCATCTACGCGAGCGGCACCCTGGACTTCGTCCGGGTCTACAACAGCCTGTCCAACCAGGATCCCTTCGACTGCCTGGACCGCCACGAGTGAGCACGGGAGCCCCCATGAACCGCACCAAGACACTCCGCACCCGCACCCTCCTGCTCGCGCTCACGTTCAGCCCGCTGCTGCCCGGCGCGGCCCTGGCCCAGGTGGCCGCCCCGGGCCCCGCGCTCCAGGGAGGGAGCTGCTCCGTCGAGGGCCTGATGGACTCCATCCGCAACGGGCTCAAGTCGGACTCCGAGGCCTACAAGAAGTACATGCGCACGCTCTTGCGCGAGTCCGCCCCCACCCTTTCCGACAGCGAGCCTCCGGGCCGCGTTCGAGCGGGAGACGGACCCGGTCATGGCCGAGCACCTCGCGGCCGCCCTGGTGGCGCGCACCGAGCGCGGCGCGGACCCCGAGGCCATCAAGGCCGTGGCGAAGCGGGCCATGGAGGAGCGCGACCCGGCCGTGCGCGCCGCCGCTGTCCGCTCCATGCGGCGCACCAGCGCCCTGGAGAGCACGGACGGCGCGTACGAGAAGCTGGTGCGCGACGCCTCGCCCGAGGTGCGCATGGAGGCCGCGACGAACATCGTCGAGGACATCCAGAACGTCTACGCGGGCTACCACGGCCCGGCCTCGGACGCCGCGGTGTCGGCCGCGGCCGCCTCCACGGACCCCAAGGTGACGGCGAAGATCCTCGGCAACATGGACACCCAGAAGATCAGCGCCGAGTCGGCCGGTAGAATCCAGTCGCTGCTGCGCAGCGATGATGCCGAGGTCCGCAAGGCGGCGGCGCTCGCGCTGGGCGGCGTGCCCGCGGAGCAGATGGCCAGCGCCCGGCAGTCCGTGCTCGCCATGTACCGCGACGAGCAGGACACCGGGGTGCGCAAGGCCCTGGTGCAGAGCCTCGCCCAACTGGGCTTCATCGGTGCCATCCCCGAGCTGCAGCGGCTGCGGAGCACCGACCCCAGCCTGGCGCCGGAGATCGACGCGTGGATTCGAGTTCTCAGTCTCGACCTTCAGGAGTGGAACCTGATCCTGAGGGAGAAGCAGCGGCTGCAGCAGGTTCCGTAGACGTCCACCCCCCCCGAGGGCCGTGAAGCGGCTCGAGAGGAAAAAACGATGCGTAAGACGATGAAGCTGTCCCTGGCTGCCCTGGCTTCCCTGGCGCTTGTCCCCGCGGCCGTGACCGCGCACACCGTGAAGGCGCCGTACCCCTCCACGGTCACCGCCACCACGTACTACTCGAGCGGCTCCTTCCATGGCGCCATCGACGTCTCCAGCGGCACCTGCGACTACTGGGGCGTGGAGACGGGCGTGGTGGGCTCGGTCTACTGGAACGTGACCATCAACACCACCACCCACTACTGCGGCAAGGGCAACGGCAGCGGCAACCAGAACCAGGCGCTGCACACCTGGGCGGACGGCTGGCAGTTCCGCATCTGGCACTTCAACAAGACCGCCTCCTCCGTGGACAAGACCTGCGACCGCTGCCAGGTCGGCGACGAGGGCTCCACCGGCAACTCCTCCGGCGCCCACACCCACATGCAGCAGACCAAGAGCGGCACCTACGACACCTCCTGGTACTCCGGCTACACCACCAAGGGCGAGGCCGTGGACCGCACCGAGACCCTCGGCGTCCTCGACTGATTCGAGCGGTTCCCGCTGAAGCATGACCTCGGCCAGGGAGCGGATCCACCCGGCTCCGCTTCCCGGCCGGTTCCCCGTTGGAACCGGCGTCCTCGGCTGAGCCGCCCGCTCCGCGCTCACTCCCCCGGCGCGTCCCCGCCCCCGATGCGCCGCAGGGCCTCCGTCACCTCGGACTTCGTCTTCTGGCCCGCGGCGACGGCCATGGTGAGCTCGTACAGTTCCTCGGAGCCCCGCGTCAGGGTGATGCCGTTGAACTCCAGGAACACCAGCGCGGAGAGCAATCCCACCCGCTTGTTTCCATCCACGAACGGGTGATTGCTGACGATGTGGAAGAGGTAGGCCGCCGCCATCTCCCACAGCCCCTGGTGCACGTACTCGCCGCCAAATGTCGCCTGGGGTTGGGCGAGCGCGGACTGAGGAAGTCCGGCGTCATTTCGCCAGCTTCCTCAGGGTCTCGTCATGTGCGTCCATCATCTTCCCGGTGGCCTCGCGAACCCGTGAACGCCGCTCCTCTTTCTTGTCGCGCACGGGCCGGATGATGAGCGTCTGCCCATCCGTCTCGAGCTTCCAGGGGCGTGTCCTTGTCGATGCGCAACAGCTCGAGAATGGGCTTGTCGATGATGAGCCCCAGGCTGTTGCCAATGCTGGTCAGCGTCTTGGTCATGGCACACGCTCCACGAGAGGATGTTATAACAGTGTTATAACGCACGATTCCGCCCGGTACCCTCCCCCCGGGGGCTTTCCCCCTTGAACGACGGAGGGCTCCTCTCCCGGAGGGCGAGGGGGAGATGGTGTCTGGTTGGCTGCTCTGGGGGCGGGTTCGAATGGACCGCGGTACAGGCCTCGCCCCCTCGCTTCCCCTTGCTGGCGTCCCCATCTTGCTTCCGGAGTCACTTCACTCCCGGAGGCGCCCCTTGGGATTCTTCGACCTGTTCTCTCGCTGGCCGCTCATCCGTCAGCTCCGGGAGAAGGACTCCACCGCGCTCGGTGAGACGGCCATGTCCGAGCGCAGCCGCCAGCTCGAGCCGCGCACCGTCCACGCCGACAAGACCGTCCAGTCCATCTGCCCCTATTGCGCCGTCGGCTGCGGCCAGAAGGTCTACGTCCAGGACGGCCGGATTCTCGACATCGAGGGCGATGAGGACTCGCCCATCTCCCGCGGCCGGCTCTGCCCCAAGGGCGCCGCCACCTTCCAGCTCGTCACCGGCAGCCACCGCCTCGACACCGTCCTCTACCGGCGCCCCGGCTCCATGCAGTGGGAGCGCATCCCCCTGCACAAGGCCCTCGACATGGTCGCCGAGCGCGTGAAGCAGGCGCGCGACGCCACCTGGGAAGCGGAGAGCGGCAACGGCGAGACGCTCCACCGCACCCTGGGCATCGCCCACCTCGGCGGCGCCACGCTCGACAACGAGGAGAACTACCTCATCAAGAAGCTCTTCACCGGCGGGCTCGGCATCGTCCAGGTGGAGAACCAGGCCCGAATATGACACTCGTCCACGGTGCCCGGTCTGGGCATCTCGTTCGGCCGCGGCGGTGCCACCACGTTCCAGCAGGACCTGGCCAACGCGGACTGCATCCTCATCATGGGCAGCAACATGGCCGAGTGTCACCCCGTGGGCTTCCAGTGGGTGATGGAGGCCCGTGAGCGCGGCGCCACCCTCATCCACGTGGACCCGCGCTTCACCCGCACCAGCGCCATGGCCGATGTCCACGTGTCCCCGCGGCCGGGCTCGGACATCGCGTTCCTTGGCGGCCTCGTCCACTACATCCTGGAGAACGAGCGCTACTTCCACGACTACGTCGTCCACTACACCAACGCGCCCGCCATCCTCCGCGAGGACTTCCAGGACACCGAGGAGCTCGACGGCCTCTTCAGCGGCTACGACCCGGACACCGGCAAGTACAGCCCGCACACCTGGCAGTACGAGAACATGGATGGCGTGGTGCCCGCCGCCGGCCACAAGGAAATCTTCAGCGCGCCGGGCGCCGGTGGCCACGGCAAGGTGCGCGGCAAACACATCACCGAGGTGCCCCGGGACAAGACGCTCCAGCACCCGCGCTGCGTCTTCCAGGTGCTCAAGCGCCACTTCGCGCGCTACACGCCGGACGTCGTCTCGCGCATCTGCGGCGTCCCCCAGGAGCTCTTCCTGAAGGTGGCCCGGACGCTCTGCGACAACTCGGGGCGCGAGCGCACCAGCGCCTTCTGCTACGCCGTGGGCTGGACGCAGCACTCGGTGGGCGTGCAGTACATCCGCACCGCCGCCATCATCCAACTGCTGCTCGGCAACATCGGCCGGCCCGGCGGCGGCATCATGGCCCTGCGCGGCCACGCCTCCATCCAGGGCTCCAGCGACATCCCCACCCTCTACAACCTGCTGCCCGGCTACATCCCCATGCCGCACGCGCCGGACGCGCAGCGCTTCGACCAGTACCTCCACAACAACGAGTCCGCCAGCGGCTGGTGGAGCGAGTTCCCCAAGTACGTCGTCTCGCTGCTCAAGGCCTGGTACGGCGAGGCCGCCACGAAGAAGAACGACTGGGGCTTCCACTGGCTCCCCAAGCTCACCGGGGATCACTCGCACATGACGACCGTGGCCAACATGGCCGACGGCAAGCTCAAGGGCTACTTCGTCATGGGCGAGAACCCCGTGGTGGGCTCGATGAATGGCGCCCTCCAGCGCAAGGCCTTGCAGAAACTCGAGTGGCTGGTGGTGAACGACCTCACCCTCACCGAGACGGCCGAGTTCTGGCGCACCGCCCCCGAGGTGGTGCGCGGCGACGTGCGCCCCCAGGACATCAAGACCGAGGTCTTCTTCTTCCCCGCCGCCGCGCACACCGAGAAGGACGGCACCTTCACCAACACCCAGCGCCTGCTGCAATGGCACCACAAGGCCGTCGAGTCTCCCGGCGAGGCACGCAGTGACTTGTCCTTCGTCTTCGAGCTCGGACGCAGGCTCAAGAAGCTCTACGCGGACTCGCGGGAGGAGAAGGACCGTCCCCTCCAGGCGCTCACGTGGGACTACCCGGTGAAGGGCCCGCGCGAGGAGCCCGACGCCGAGGCCGTGCTCAAGGAGATCAGCGGCTACACCGTGGCGGACGGCCAGCCGGTGCCGGGCTTCACCGAGCTGAAGGCGGACGGATCCACCGCGTGCGGCTGTTGGATTTATTCGGGCTGCTACGCGGACGGGGTGAACCAGCCGGCGCGCCGCAAGCCGGGCCGCGAGCAGACGTGGGTGGCCTCGGAGTGGGGCTGGGCGTGGCCCGCCAACCGGCGCCTCCTCTACAACCGCGCCTCGGCGGACCTCGAGGGCCGCCCCTGGAGCGAGCGCAAGAAGTACGTCTGGTGGGACGCGCAGCAAGGCAAGTGGACGGGCGCGGACGTGCCCGACTTCATCGCGGACCGGCCGCCCTCGTACCGCGCGGACAAGGGGGACCAGGGGCTGGACGTCATCTCCGGAGATGACCCGTTCATGATGCAGGCGGACGGGAAGGGCTGGCTGTTCGCGCCGAGCGGGATGATCGACGGCCCGCTGCCCACGCACTACGAGCCGCTGGAGTCACCCGTCCCCAACTTCCTCTACGGGCAGCAGTGCAACCCGGCGCGCCACGAGTGGCGGCGCAAGGACAATCCCGCGCACCGGGCGTGGGGAGACCCTCGCTACCCGTACGTGCTCACCACGTACCGGCTCACCGAGCACCACACGGCGGGCGGCATGTCGCGCTGGCTGTCGTGGCTGAGCGAGCTGCAGCCGGAGATGTTCGTCGAGGTGTCTCCGGAGCTGGCGGACGAGGCCGAGCTGGAGAACGGAGGCTGGTGCACGGTGTACACGGCGCGCGGGGAGGTGGAGTGCCGGGTGCTGGTGACGGAGCGCATCCGCCCGCTGCAACTGGACGGCAAGCGGGTGCACCAGGTGGGCCTGCCGTACCACTGGGGCTACACGGGACGCGTGCGGGGCGAGAGCGCCAATGACCTGATTGGCTTCTCGGGGGACCCGAACGTCTCCATCCAGGAGTCCAAGGCCCTCACGTGCAACATCCTGCCCGGCAAGCGCAGCCAGCACCGGCGCGCGGCCTTTGGCTGGGAGCCGTGGCCGCTGCCCCCGGGCGTGGTGGAGGTGCCGAGGGACCACGAGGGCGCGGGTCCGCCCGAGCAACCGTCGCAGGAGAAGGAGTAACGCCCATGGGACAGAAGGGCTTCTTCACCGACACCACGCTGTGCATCGGCTGCAAGGCGTGTGAGGTGGCCTGCAAGCAGTGGAACCAGTTGCCGGATGACGGCTTCCGGCTCACCGGCATGTCGTATGACAACACGGGGCACCTGGGCGCCTCCACGTGGCGGCACGTGGCCTTCATCGAGCGGCCGGTGCCACTGCCCACGCAGACGGTGGGGCTGCTGGACTTCTCGTGGTTGATGGCCTCGGACGTGTGCAAACACTGCCAGCGGGCCGGGTGCCTGGAGGCGTGCCCCACCGGCGCCATCATCCGCACCGAGTTCGACACCGTGTACGTGCAACCGGACGTGTGCAACGGCTGCGGCTACTGCGTGGCGGCGTGCCCCTTCGGTGTGGTGGACCGGCGCGAGGACGACGGGCGCGCGTGGAAGTGCACCCTCTGCTACGACCGGCTGGGCGAGGACATGACGCCCGCCTGCGCCAAGGCCTGCCCCACCGCCTCCATCCAGTTCGGCGACGTGGACGAGCTGCGCGAGCGGGCGCAGCGCCGGGTGGAGCAGCTCCATGACAAGGGATGGGAGCAGGCGTACCTGTACGGCGCGGACGCGGAGAGCCAGCCGGGCACGGGCGGGCTCAATGCCTTCTTCCTGCTCGTGGACAAGCCCGAGGTCTACAACCTGCCGCCGGATCCGGTGGTGCCGACGATGAAGGGCCGGGAAGCGTGGGCCTCGATGGGCTGGGGGGCGCTGGGCATGGCGGTGGTGGCGCTCGGGGCGGTGCTGTTCGGACGGGAGGTGGTGCGTGGGTGACATCCGGCCCGAGGACCTGGAGAAGCAGCGGGACGGGCGCAACATCGACACGCGGCTGGGAACGCTGTCCGGCGAGGGCGCGCAGCAGCGGGTGAAGGCGCTGGAGGAGGCCCATCCCTCGCGTGAGCCGTTGCGGACGAGGCCCTCGGACTCGGGGGTGTCCGCGGAGTCACCGAGCTATTACGGGCAGCCGGTCCTCAAGGAGCCCGTGTGGATCTGGAGCATCCCGCTGTACTTCTACGTGGGCGGCGTGGCGGGCGCGGCGAGCGTGCTGGGCGCGGCGGCGGATGCGGTGGGCGGGAAGCGGCTGGAGGGCCTGGGGCGCCGGTGCCGGTGGGTGGGCACGGTGGGGGATGTGGTCAGCTCGGGGCTGCTCATCTACGACCTGGGACGGCCCGAGCGCTTCCTGAACATGCTGCGGGTGTTCCGTCCGACGTCGCCCATGAGCGTGGGCTCGTGGGTGCTGGTGGGCTCGGGGGCGATGAATACCGCGTCGCTGTTGTTCGCGGGCCGGCGCGGCTGGCTGGGGCGCGCGGGAGAAGGCGCGGCCATCGGAGCGGGACTGCTCGGGCTGCCGCTCGCCGGGTACACGGCGGTGCTGCTGGCCAACACGGCGGTGCCCCTCTGGCAGGCCACGCGCAAGTCCTTGCCGCTGTTGTTCATGTCCTCGGCGGTGGCGGGCGCGGGGAGCCTCATGGAGCTGCTGCCGCACTTCCGCCGCGATGAGAAGGTGCTCCACCTGTTCAGCTCGGTGGGCAAGGTGGGCGAGCTGATGGCGGGCGTTGCCGTGCAGCACGACGCCTCGCGCCTGGAGGTGCTGGAGCGGCCGCTGAAGCAGGGGCCCTCGGGGACGCTGTGGAAGGCGGCGAAGGTGTGCACCGCGGCGTCGCTCGTGCTGGGACTGTGGCCGGGACGCACCCGGTGGATGAAGGTGGCGGGGGCACTGCTGAGCACGGCCGGAGCGCTCGCGACACGCTTCGCGGTGTTCCGCGCGGGCAAGGTGTCGGCGGGAGATCCACAGGCCACGTTCCAACCGCAGCGCGAGGGAATGGGCGCCGCGGAGGTGACGGGGCATACGCACGCGTCGGATGGGAAGCCGCTGAAGTTCCCGCTGCCGGTGCTGCGCGAGGAGCCGAGGGCACCCCAGACAGCGTCCCCCCTGGCGCCCAGAGACGAGGCGGAGCAAGCATCAACCGTCGCTCCTCCGCTCCTGTGAGTGCGAGCTGATTTCAGGAGCAGCTCCGGGCCGCACCCGGAGTGCCTGCGGCGTCCATGTCCTCCTTGGTAGCATGGCGGCACATGCCCGCCCGTGCCGCCCTGCCCGTCCTGCTGTTCGCTCTCGTCGCGCTCCCCGTGCACGCCGATTACATCCCGAGGGGAAGCGACATCTATCACTGTCTCAAGAAGGAGGAGGGCGACCCGTGCGGTCAGACGGGGAGCGGCACGTGCAGGGAAGTGACGTGCGTGAATGGCGGCGGCGATGAAAGGCCCGTATTGGAATACGACTGCCTCAAGTGCATGTCCCAGGAGACCTATCAGGAGCACCAGGTCCAGACGTTGCTCCACCGGGCCCCATGGGCGCTGGCGGTCTCCTGCCTCATCGCGCTCACCTGGTACCAGATGCGGCGCAAGCCCATGCCCTCCTCCGGGCAGAGCGGCCCCTCCGGCTCGGAGCCGCCCTCGCCCCCCTCTGCCTGACCCCGCGCCCGGGCTGATACGCTGGCGGCACATGTCCGCCCGTACCGCCCTGCCCCTCCTGCTCCTGTCCCTCCTCACGCTCCCGGCTCGGGCCGACATCGCCTTCCCGAGCGACTGCAAGGGAAAGAAGGAGGGCGATTCCTGCCGGGACGACTACAGCAGGAACAAGCCAGGACAGTGCATGCACATGAAGTGCGTGTATGGGCGTTTTGATGGCGAGGGTTACATCGAGGACTACCAATACGACTGCTTCCAGTGCACGGCCGATCCGCAGGCCGTGCTCAGCGCGCGCGAGAAAGCCATCAGGGCCCAACAGGCGAAGGAGGCCCTGACCAGGCGCATCCGCTGGGGCCTCGGTGCCCTGGGGGCCGGCTGCGTCGTCACGGCCGTCTGGTATGACTGGCGGCGCCGCTCCAAGGGCACGGGCTCCGTCTCGAAATGAGTGACTTCGTCCACACCTGGCTCATGGCCTTCGTGTGGACCATGGCCCTGGAGCTGCCCGTCTACGTCGCGGTGCTCCATCGCCACCTGGCCCGGTGGTGGGCGCCCGTGCTCCTCACCCTCGCCCTCAACACGCTCACCCATCCCGCCCTGTGGTTCCTCGCCCCCACGTGGGAGCCCTTCTGGTCCTGGCTCCTCGTCTGGGAAACCGTCGTGGCCCTCGTCGAGGCCATCGCCGTGTGGTGGGTGTTGAAGGCCCTCGGCTCGCCCGTGTCCGCGCGCAGGGCTCTTGTCGCCGGGTTCACGGCCAACCTCACCTCCGTCACCCTGGGATTCCTGCTCCTCGGCTGAGCCGCTACGCTCGCGCCCCATGAGCACTCGCGCGACGAGCATCTGGGGCTGGGGCTACGCCGACAAGTTCCCCGACACCGAGGCACGCCGGTCCCTCGCCGGACAGGTCTCACCCCTCCTCGGAGACCCCTCGCTGGAGCCCCACGAGCCCGTGGCCCCGCGCCTCCCGAGCCCCCGCGTCGCACCGCCCGCGTCCCTCGCGGCCCTGTGCTCGGTGGACGAGGCGGACCGCGCCGCGCATACCTACGGCAAGGGCTATGGGGACCTCGTGCGCGGCTTCCACGGGGATTTCTCCTCCGCGCCCGACTTCGTCGTCCGCCCCCGCTCCGAGGAGGACGTGCGCACCGCCATGGATTGGTGTGGCGAGCACCGGGTGGCCCTCATCCCCTTCGGCGGCGGCACCAGCGTCGTGCGTGGAGTCGAGGCGGCCATCGGCAATGGCTTCCGCGGTGCCGTGTCCCTGGATCTGCGCCGCCTGGACCGTGTCCTCGAGGTGGACCCCGTCTCGCGCTCGGCCCGCATCCAGGCGGGCGCCACCGGGCCCGTGCTCGAGTCCCAGCTCGCCTCGCATGGCTTCACCCTGCGCCACTTCCCCCAGTCCTTCGAGTTCTCCACCCTCGGCGGGTGGATCGCCACGCGCGCCGGGGGTCACTTCGCCACGCTCTACACGCACATCGATGACCTCGTGCAGTCCACCCGCATGCTCACGCCGCGGGGCCTCTACGAGACACGCCGCCTCCCCGCCTCGGGCGCCGGCCCCGCCCCGGACAGGCTCGTGCTCGGCTCCGAGGGCACGCTCGGCGTCATCACCGAGGCCTGGGTCCGGCTCCAGTCACGGCCCCGCTTCCGCGCCAGCGCCAGCGTCCACTTCCCCGAGTTCGACGCCGCCGTCCGTGCCGTCCGTGAGCTGTCGCAGTCCGGCCTCCATCCTTCCAACTGCAGGTTGCTCGACGCGCAGGAGTCCTTCCTCAATGGCGTCGCCGGGGATGGCTCCAGCGTGCTCGTGCTCGCTTTCGAGTCCGCCGATCATCCACTGAGTGCCTGGATGGAGCGCGCGCTCGCCATCACCGCCTCCCACGGCGGCGAGTGCCGCGAGGGCGCCCGCTACCGCTCCGAGGAGTCCGGTGCTCAGCCGCGCGCCAGGGGTGCCGCGGAGAGCTGGCGCTCGGCCTTCATCGAGGCGCCGTACTTGCAGAACGTCATGGTGAGCCTCGGCGTCATCGCCGATACCTTCGAGACCGCCTGCACCTGGGACACGTTCGACTCGCTCCACGGCGCCATCCTCGAGGCCGTGCGCGGCACACTGGAGCGTGTTTGCGGCGGCGGACTCGTGAGCTGCCGCTTCACCCACGTCTACCCGGACGGGCCCGCGCCCTATTACACGTTCCTCGGCCCCGCGAAGCGCGGGAGGGAGTTGGAGCAGTGGATGGCGCTCAAGCAGGCCGCCAGTGACGCCATCTCGGCTCACGGCGGCACCATCACCCATCATCATGCCGTCGGGCGGCTCCACCGCCCCTGGTACGACCGCGAGCGGCCCGAGCCTTTTGCTCTCGCCTTGAAGGCCGTGAAAGGCGCGTTGGATCCCCAGGGGATTCTCAATCCCGGTGTCCTCGTGGGGCCGTGATGGAACAACGCTGCTCATCTTCCACGAGCGGCCCACATCTCCCTTCTCCGACAGGACGGCCAGCGTCATCAGGAACCTGCGTTCGCGCTCGCCAGCAGAGAAGACGCAACCTCCGGCGAGGCCCTGCGGATGTCCCTGGCAGAGGACAACCCAGCGCCCATGGCCGCCATCCAACGGGCGCTCGAACTGCTCGACCGCGAGGCGCTGCCCAAGTGGCTTCCCTCCCTGCTCGACGCCCCTCCCCCGTACCGCGAGCCCTGGCCATCGATGTGCCAGGCCACCACTGTGCAGTCTCCACCCAGGTGATGTCGAAGGGCCTCACGCCCATAATCCGCTCACGGTCCGGGCTCGAACGGGCAACACTGGAGCATGTGCTGGCATGCTCTTCGCGCGCCAGCAGATGAACGCCCTGCGAACGCTCCGCGCGGCACCTCCAGTCCGGCTCACCCGCTCCATCACGGACGGCATCAGGGCTTGAGCTGACTGGCACGCTCCTTCGCCACGAATCCCCGTGCTAGGCTCGGCCCTCTGTCAGCGAGGTTCCCATGGGCAAGAAGAGGAAACGCTCAGGCCAGCACCTGACCGATATCGATGACTTTCCGGACAAGCACAAGCCGGCCTGCCTCAACGCCCATCATGGCGCCTACACGGAGGGGAACACCTGTAGCTACCGCTGGCAGGGCTGCGTCAAGGCCCTATCGGACTCGGGGCTCTACACCTGGCCAAAGGACTACGGGCTCCAACCGCCCAACGGTCAGAACTGGAACATCGGGCATCCAGGCAACTTCCAGGACAAGAGCACCGTGCCGTACTGGCACGAATCCCACCACATCATCCCCCATGCGGAATTGACGAACGCCATCACGTGGGTGGGGGGAGATTCACCCAAGGCGAGTGAAATCAAGCTGATGCTCCGCGGTGGGCTGCTGGATGAGGCCTACAACCTCAATGACAGAATCAACATGATCATCCTGCCGATGCTGGCGCTCCATGCGCGGGCAGTGGGGCTCCCCAAGCACCGCATGACGCCCACCACCTTCCACCATGCGGCCTACAGCAAGGTTGTCCTGGATGAGGTCAAGGAGATCTTCCGGCCGATGCAGGAAAAAGCCAGCAAGCATGAGCTGCCCGACTATGCCCAGTCGAAGGACCAGCTCGAGCTACTCTCCAAGAGACTCTACGAGCAGATCAAATCAGCCGGCCAGTTGATGAAGAAGAGCGACATGGCGGGTGACTCCCTCGAGGACATCAAGAAGGACCACCTGCTCGCCAAGCCCCCCAAGAGCGCCAAGACCTCCATCGACGCCCCCCTGACGTGATGTCCACAACGGAGAACACGAGATGAGTTTCCGAACCCTCGATACCAAGGGAGACATCAACAACCTGGACCTCTGCTACCTCGACGACTTCGTCGAGGGCATCAAGATCCAGTCCTGGCGCGCCGCAACAGGAACGCGCGTGGGGGAGCTGTACCCGGAGGATGCGAAGATCTTCATGCGTCCCGAACATCCGGGGGTCCAGCTCTCCTCGCTCCTGGGCAACAGCGAGCGCATGTTGGTCGCTTCCAGGGACTTCAAGGAGGCAATCGAGAAGCTCTGCGCCAACGTGGACATCGAGTATCTGCCCTTCACGCTCTACGACCACCACAAGCGCCCCTACAGCCGCGATTACTGCATCATCAATCCGATCGGCACGTTCGATTGTCTCGACTTCAAGGCCAGCGACATCGTCTGGGACACGAAGAAACCAGACAACATCCTGCACATCGAGGAGCCCGTGCTGGATCGTGAGAAGACCCGGGCAGCGCCCCAACTCTTCCGCCTGCACCGGAGCCCGAGCAGGTACGTGGTGGGACTGGAGGCTCGCGAAGGAGATGCAGCAGCGGAAGCTGACCAACGTCTTCTGGACTCGTCTGCGATTCAGCGATGAACTGTGAGCGGCGCCACCCATGAACACGGAATTCCTGCCGGCCATCGTCGAGGACGCGCTCGAGGAGAACCGCTCACTGCTGCCAGCCATCCAGCGAGGGAGGGCATCCGTGGGGCGGATGCTCGCCTTCTGCCACAACTTCCGGATCGCCGGCATCGGGAAGCTGTTCCTCACGGATGACCCCGAGCCTCTCCGCTGGCATCTGCACCAGAGTGGCGCTGCCTTCGCGCACTTTCTCGGCGGACCTGGCCAGGAGCCGCCGCCAAGCAGCAAGCTCCACCCCTTCCTCGATGCCATCGCCGCCGGGGACTTCTCTTCCGCGGAGAAGATGGCCCGTCACGCGAGGCGCGCCTGGGCTCGAGGATTCGAATACGAAGAGGACTTCCTCTTCGTCGAGTTCCTGATGCAGCACTGCCTCCTGGGGGCCGCCCCCGAGGCATGCCGGAACCTCCTCCTCCGGTATGAGGAAACACTGCAGGGTGCGGAAGACACGCGCCTACCGGTGTGCAGGGCCTTGCAGGACTCGGACTCACGCGCCTTCGACGAGGCCCTGTCCCTCTACCTCGAGGACCGCAGCCTGCTCTTCGAGCTGGTGTCCTCACGGCAGACCCAGCCACCTGCCCTGCTGTTGACCGAGCGTTACTTCTCGATCGTGGGGCTCGCACTGCTCCGGCTGGCGGAGCGCAAACACCTGGAGACCGCTCCGGACTATCTCCACGTGCCGTCCACGGCACGTGCGATGACGGGAGCGCAGCCCTTCCGTTCAGATTCGTGGGCCCACATCTCCGGGTAGGCGCCACTCCCGGCGCGTACCTGAACAGCCCGGCCGAACATCCAGCTCTCCATGCGACTCAGCATCCATAGCTTGGGAATGATTTCCTCCGTTGGATTCGGCGCGGTGGCCTCGTGTGCCGCCATCCGGGCCGGTCTCTCCCGGCCTCGGGAATGCCCATCCTTCACCGTGTTGGATCCAACGGTGCATGAACTCGTCCCCGTGGTCGGTCGCCCCATCCGAGGCTACACGGAAGGATTCAGCCAGACCGGTCTCTGGATGCGGCTGGCACGGGGATGCATCCTGGACCTGCTCCAACAGGAGGGGATTCCGAACGCCTCGGATACGGGTTTCTGGCGAAGGACAGGGCTGGTGGCGGTCATTCCCTCGTTCGAGAGCGAGCGCTTTCCGAACGAGAAGTCCGCATCATCCGAGGTCATCCACGACGCAATGATTCAACGGCTGCTCGCGGTGCTGCAGCTTCCATTGCTGCGAGATCATGCCGAAGTCCTGCCCCTGGGCCATGCGGGGGTCATCACCGCCGTGCAGCAGGCTCGGCGCCGGATGGCCGCCACCGGACTTGAGCGGCTCCTCGTCCTGGCCGTGGACTCCTACCTCGATGGACCGACGCTCCAATGGCTGGCCAGTGCCAGGAGACTCAAGGCTGGAGACATCCCCTGCGGACTGATTCCGGGCGAAGCAGGCGCCTGTTTCATGCTGGAGACCGAGGCCAGTCTGCGCAGAAGGCAACTCTCCCCACGGGTGTTCGTCGAAAGCACCGCGCTCGGAGTCGAGGAGAGGCACCGCTTCCAGCATGAGCCAAACAATGGCATGGGCCTCTCCAAGGTCCTTCAGGAGGTCCTGGAGACAGCCTCGCCCGGCAAGCCATTCCAGGGAGACATCGTCTGTGACCTCAATGGGGAGAATTGGAGGGCCCGGGAGCTGGGGAGCGCCTGGGTCCGCACTCGCGGCCGGTTGGGGGATGGCGTTCGCATCATCGCGCCCGCCGAATCGTTGGGGGAGACCGGGGCTGCGAGCGGCGCGGTAGGCGTCTGCGTCGCGGTCCGCTCATTGAGCCGAAGGTACTCTCGTACCGGGCAGGTTGTGCTGTTGTCGAGCGCCGAGCCAGGACAGGTGGGCGCCATGGTGCTCGGGCGCGCGGACAAGGCCTGACTCCGTCGCCTTCAGTGCCGCCCATCCGCTGCACGCATGGATGGAGCACACGCTCGCCATCACCCGTCCCACCAGCGCCACCTTCGCCCCCGCCTTCCCCAACTCCCTCGCCGCCGCCAGCCCAATCCCCGAGCTTCCCCCCGTCACCAGCGCCACCTTGCCCGCGAGTCCCTTCATCCGATTCCCCCGTGTTCGTGCGTGAGTGCTCCCCCACCTTAAACCGCCCCCCTCCGCCCCCCGGCTCCACTGTCCGGTAGCGAGCACAAACCTCCATCCGGACTGAAGGATTACAGCCCACCTCGCTGTGCCCACACGGCCGGGTAGGGGACAATGGCTTTTCCAAGCCGCCTCACACAGGTTGGGGGATGTCCCGGGGGGGACATTTCGTGGGACCATCCCCTGACGTCTCCAGCGCCGTCCGTCCCATGTCCAGCGAAGCAGGCCCAGACAAGTCCGCTGATCTGCGCGAGACCCGCGAGCCCTCGGTTCCCCGCCGCGAGCCCGGTGCGGATACGTTGATGGGGCAGTGCATCGGCAGCTTCCGGCTCACCCGCAAGCTCGGCCACGGCGGCATGGGCACGGTGTACCTCGGCGAGCACGTGGACATCGGCAGCCGCGTGGCCATCAAGGTGCTGCACGGACGGCTCGCCGGCTCGGCCCAGGTGCTGCGCCGCTTCTACACCGAGGCGCGCGCCGTGAACCTCATCGGCCACGAGAACATCGTCAACATCATCGACATCAACCCCGCGCCGCCCCGGCCCTACCTCGTCATGGAGTACCTCGAGGGCGAGCCGCTCTCCACGCTGCTGGCCCGCGGGCCCGTGCCCGCCGAGGTCGCCGTGGCGCTGCTCGCCCAGGTGTGTGACGCGCTCCAGGCCACGCACGCGCGCGGCATCGTCCACCGCGACCTCAAGCCCGAGAACCTCTTCCTCCTGCAGCGCGGCCACGGCCCCGCCTTCGTCAAGGTGCTCGACTTCGGCATCGCCAAGCTGCTCGACACCGACGAGGAGCACGGCACCGACACCCAGGAGGGCGCCATCATCGGCTCGGCCGAGTACATGGCCCCGGAGCAGTCGCGCGGAGAGGACCTGGACGGCCGCGCCGACATCTACGCCCTGGGCGTCATCGCCTACCAGCTCCTCACCGGGCGGCTGCCCTTCGTCGAGCGCTCCCTCACCGCGCTGCTGCTCGCCCACCAGACGAAGCAGCCCATCGCCCCCACCGCGCTGTGCCCCGATGTGCCGCCCGCGCTCTCCAGCGTCATCCTGCGCGCGCTCGCCAAGGAGCCCGGGGACCGCTTCCAGAGCGCCTCGACGATGCGCAGCGCGCTCCAGGTGGCGCTCGACATGGTGCGCTCACCGGCCGGGCCCTCGCGCACGCCGCCGCCCACCGGCACCTTCGCCCTGCGCCCCGCGCTGGCCCTGCCCGTCCTGGTGACGGCCCAGCCCGGCGCCGCGGCCGAGCAGCTCACGTGCACGGACCTGACGCGCGGAGGCATGTTCCTGTGCACCGACCAGGAGCTGCCCCCGCTGCTCTCCCGCGTGGTGGCGGCGCTGTCGCACCCGGACGGGGGAGCTCACGTGCGAGTGCGAGGTGGTGCGGCACGTGCAACCCGAGGAGGCGCGCGCCTGGGGCATGGCCGCCGGCTTCGGCGTGCAATTCGTCGAGCCGTCCGTCTCCTTCAAGGCGGCGGTGGCGCACCTGATGCTGGGGCAGCCGCTCAACACGATGCGCCCGCCCCTGGACCCGGCCGCCGAGGCCGAAGTGGAGCAGGTGCTCGCCCCCTACCGCGAGCGCGGCACGGAGGACCTCTACGCCTTCCTCGCGCTGCCACCGGATACGGGCTGCGAGGAGCTGCGGGTGCGCGCGCGCCGGGCGTGCAGTGCGCTGGAGCGGCTGCGCGAGCGCCCCATCTCTCCCGCGTTGCGCGCCAAGGTGGAGACGGTGCTGGACCGGGTGCGCAAGGCCTCCGAGACGCTCAGCCACCCGCAGCGCCGGGCCGCCTACGACGCCGAGCGGGGCAACTTCCAGGGGGTGGCGCGCTGTCTGGCCGCGGGGCTCACCGCCGCGCAGTTGGAGGAGCTGCGCCGCGACTTCCTCGCCCGCCGTCCGCATGCCCAGGGGCCGCTGCGCGTGCACCTCGCCACCGCCCAGGCCCACCAGCAGGCCGGGCTGCTCTCCCACGCGCGCGAGGCCTATGAGCGGGCCCTCATCCTGGACCCGCTCTCGCTGGAGCTGCACCGGCAGTACCTCGCCGTGTGCCGGGCACTGGGCACCTCCGGACGTCCGGGCCCCGGCTCCGGCGGCAAGGTGCCCATCGCGTGACGGGCTTCCGGCCGGGAGTCACCCCTCGGCTGGCGCGGGAGGAGGCGCGGGGTTCTGGGCGGCGAACTCGGCCACGGTGTCCAGGTACCGCTGGATGGCCATCAGGTGGTCTCCCCCGCCTTCGGCGAGGTACCTCGTGTGCCAGCCCTCGGTGGAGAGTTCCCGTTTGAAGAGCCAGCAGGTGAAGGCCTCGTACCAGGGGTCCTCCACGCCATGGTATCGGCAGCAGGCCCGATAGCCCGTCTCGAAAGCGGCCACCGCCTGGGTCGTCTCCATTCCCCCGAAGAAGACTCCCAGGGGCCTGCCGCGCGCATGCTCCGACCGGACGCGCAGCAGGACATCAATGAGGGACACGAAGCGCCCGCGCCACTCCTCGGGAAGCGGCACGACCTTGACGACGGTTTCCGGGCCACGGGTCATAGCTCATCCAGACTGTTCAGCACCGCGGAGGTGATCTTCATTCCCTCTTCCGTCACGAGGCGGCGGATGTACTCGTCCTCCGGCAGCCCCCGTGGCCCGGTGAAGGCATCGTAGATCTTGTTCTGCAGACGTACAGCGACGTGCAGGCTCAAGTCGGAGAGCTGAACCGTGCTGCGTGGCTCACCCGCGCGCATCTCGAAGGCGAGGTATCTCGAGCCTCGTGTGGTGAACCGGATGAACTCGGGCTTGCCGCCGAGTTGCTGGAACGCCTTGGAGATGCTCCGAGCCACCTCGATGCAGGGTCCCGGCCTGCGGTTCTCGGCGGCGAAGGCCAGCTCCAGGAACTGGAGCCACTTCGGAAGCGTCTGCCGGCCCGTCTCCAACTGGTAGAGCGCGATGGCGCCCTGGATGTCCCCCCTGGAGAGCATCGCCAGCATCTGGGCCCGGAAGGTGTCCGTCATCTGGAGCACGGACTGGGAGATCCGCAGAGGCTGCGTCACCGGCGCGCCAGCGATGGCCGGCGTGGCCAGCAGCAGGAGAAGTCCCAACAGGCGAGCAAGCATGGCGTCCCTCGACAGTCTTGTGGACCCTCTATGTAGGACAAGCCACTCCCAAGGAGGAAGGTGCCCATCGCGTGACGCTCGCGGCCCCGCCGAGCGCGGTGGGGCTCACGGCGCGCTTCCGTCCGTGCTAACTCCTGCCTGGCACTCCCTATGTCCTCCCAGACATCCGGCTCCGAGCCCCAGTCCTCCGCCGTCTCCCCGCAGGTGCGGCGCGTGGCCCTCTACGCCGTCGCCTCCGGCCTCACCCCCCTCATCCCCGTCCCCTTCCTCGACGAGTACGCCCTGCGCCGCGTCCGCGAGGGCATGGTGCGCACCATCCTCCGCGAGCGCTCCTTCTCCCCTCCGGACCGCACCGTCACCGTGCTCGCCGGCCTCCACCCGCGCGAGGGCAGCCGCATCCAACAGTTCCTCAGCAAGACCGCCCTCTTCTCCCTGCGCCTCACCTGGCGCAAGGCCTACCGGCGCATGGCCACCGCCCTCTGGGTCAAGGACTGCGTGGACATGGCCTCCGTCTCCCTCCACCACGGCTACCTCCTCCAGCACGCCCTCGAGCGCGGTGACCTCGACGCCGGCACCCTCGCCACCGAGGACGTCCCCCGCCGCGTGCACGACGCCATCGACGCCGCCTGCAAGGAGCTCGACGCCCGCCCCGTCAACCAGGTCCTCCGCCGCCTCTTCGCCGGCAGCCGCCTGCTCCTCGCCGAGCTCTCCAAGGCCCTCGAGCAGTGGAATGGTGCCCCCCGCACTCCCCAGGAGGGCGAGGACCAGGAAGTCGCCTCCCTCGCCGATCGGCTCGCCGCCGCCATGTGGGAGGAGCGCGGCTACTTCCAGTCCCTCGAGTCCCTCTACGTGAAGCACCTCCAGGCCTCCTGACGCCTCCGCGCTCCGTGACGGCCACCCCGCCCGCCCGTCACGGAAGCGCCCATGGCCAGACAGAAAATTCCAGCGCATTGACTTGAACCTGGAATTCCAGAAACTGCCGGATACGAACCACGCGGACGGCTCGGGCAACTTCGGCCTGCGCAACGCCCCGACGCCTGCTGGCTGTAGCAGTCGCGGTACCGGGGCGGAGGCGGTGTCGCTCGTGTCGCCGCCTCCGCCTTTCTGCGCCCACCGGTTGGGAGACAGCACATGACCGACCTCATCGACGCCGTCCGGCGCGGGGACACCTCCGCCGTGGAGTCCCTGCTGGACAGCGAGCCCCGGGCGCTCACCCGCGGGGATGCGCAGGGGATGACGCCCCTCATGTGGGCCGCCTGGCTCGGCCACGTGCCGCTGCTGCGGCGGCTGCTGGAGCGCGGCGCGGACGTGGCGGCCCGGGACTCGCGGGGCGCCACCGCGTTGATGCTCGCCGCCGAGCGGGGACACCTGGAGGCCTCGCGTCTGCTGGTGGAAGCGGCGGGCCCCGACGAGCGCGGCGAGGCCCTGCGGCACGCGGTGGGCACGGGCCAGCTCGCGGTGATGGTGTGGCTGCTGGACGAGGCGGACGCGGCGCTCGAGTACGGAGGCACCGACGGCAAGACGCCCCTCACCTGCGCCATCCTCGGGGGCCACGCCCCGCTGGCCGGGGAGCTGCTGCGCCGAGGCGCGGACCTCGAGGCGCGCAGCTCCACCTTCCTGCCCTTCGAGAACCGCGATGACTTCGGCTGGCACCCGCTGCACTACGCGGCGGACCGCCGCCACGCGCTGCTGGTGCAACTGCTGCTCACCGCCGGTGCCCAGGTGGACGCGGAGACCACCGAGGGCACCACGCCGTTGATGCTGGCGGCGTACCGCGGAGACGAGGACTGCATCCGCCTGCTGCTGCTCGCCGGTGCGGAGCCGCTGCGAGAGAACGCGCGCCGCCAGAGCGCGCTGTCCCTGTCACGGCTCCACGCCAGGCCCCACATCACCCGGCTGCTCGAGCGCCGCGCCGAGGCCCGGCCGCTCACGCGGGTGCTGCAGCGCTCGTGGCGGCAACCGCCGCGCAAACCCCGCAACTGAGCAGCAAACCCTCACCCCAACCCTCTTCCAGAGGGAGAGGGAGTGTGCGTCAGTGCAGGAATCCGCCGGCTCCGCCTTCGTTCCCGCCCGAGCGGCCCTCGATGCGCACCACCGCTTCCTTGAAGCTCTCCAGGTACCGGCGCAGCTTCGCGTCCAACTGCACCGACGGGCTGTCGTAGCGCGCCAGGCACAGCGTCACCGCTCGCCCTCGCACAGGGTCGTCCCCCGGCACCAGCGTCGTCTCCCGCGCCTCGCCGAACACCAGCCAGTCCAGCTTCCACAGCGCGTCCAGGAGCTGCGCGAAGTGCTCCTCCATCTCCTGGCGCAGCGAGTCCGGCAGCCCGTGCACGTCGCTGTACTCCGAGCAGTCCCTCAGGAAGCGCTCCACCACCGCCCCCTCCTCCGGACGCTCCGGCACCTCGTGCGAGAAGGAGCACGCCATCGCCCCCTCCAGCAGCCGCGCGAGCTCCTCCCCACGCGTCACCAAGGCCAGCCTCGGGCCGTCCTCCTGCCGCACCACCCCATCCTCCAGCCGGAGGAACGTCTCCCCCGCCATCGTGTCGAGTCTCATCCTGATCGCCACGTTCCCCTCCCGGAACCCGCGCTCCTCCAGAGTACCGGCCCTCGGCCCCGGGTGGCAGCGCTTTCCTCCTCCCCGTGGATCACCCTCCATCGACTCGTGTGAGGAAACTTCTTCCCGGCACCTACGAAAATAGGAGCACGTTTTCCACTTCGCCCCCCCGAGGCCCCGTCATGGTCGCCATCGCCCGCTCTTCCGCCGCCCTCGCCCCGCGCGCCTCCGCCGCCCTCGCCGCCCCCCCCACGCTCCGCCTGAATGCGAAGGGCGCCGCGGTCACCACCCTCCAGAACAAGCTCAAGGCCGCGGGCTTCAACCCCGGCGCCGCCGATGGGCACTTCGGCCCCAAGACGCTCGCCGCCGTGAAGGCCTTCCAGAAGGCCAAGGGTCTCGAGGCCGATGGCATCGTGGGCCCCAAGACGTGGAACGCCCTCAACAAGGCCACCGCGCCCAAGCCCCCCCCTCCCGCCTCCTCCGGCGGCTCCGGCCCCACCCTGCGCGAGGGCGCCCGTGGCGAGCCCGTCCGCGCCCTGCAGAACCGCCTCAACCAGCTCGGCTTCAACGTCGGCGCCGCGGACGGCTCCTTCGGCCCCAAGACCGAGGCCGCCGTGAAGGCCTTCCAGCGCGCCAAGGGCCTCACCGCCGATGGCGTCGTGGGCCCCAAGACGTGGGACAAGCTCGGCATCAAGGTGTCCGGCCCCGTCACCAACCCCGGCACCGGGGGCGGCCGCGCCGTGAAGGGCTACGTCAACGGTGTCGCCCGCAACATCACCGTGTCCCCCATCGCCGGTGGCAAGGAGATGCGCTCGGACGCCGCGGCCGCCTTCAACCGCATGCACGCCGCCGCCAAGGCCGCCGGCATCAACCTCCACGTCAACAGCGCCTTCCGCTCCATGGAGGAGCAGCGCGTCCTCTACCAGAAGTACCTCAACGGCACTGGCAACCTCGCCGCCAAGCCCGGCTATTCCAACCACCAGGGCGGCATCGCCCTCGACATCAACGTGGGCGGCACCGGCACCTCCACCTATAAGTGGCTGGCCAACAACGCGAGCCGCTTCGGCTTCGCCCGCACCGTCCCCTCCGAGCCCTGGCACTGGGAGTACCGGCCGTAACTCCGGGCCCCTGAACCGAGCCTCCCCCGGCCCCCGCCCCTCCCCCGAGGCGCGGGGGTTTCTGTTTTCCCCACCCGCTGTCCGAAATCACGTCATCCGCTGTCCTCTTCCAGGACAGCGGGGGTGCGTCCGTGTAACCCCCTGTCCTTCCAGGACTCTCAGCCCCCGAGAACCCCCGCCGCTCCCCGGGGTGCACGATTGACTGGAGCATCAATGCTCCACTTCCCCCACATGACGCGATGCGTCGTCCTCGCGGTGATGACGCAGCGGGTCTGGCGCGAGGATTGCTCGGGTTGCCAGTCACCCGGAGGCAAACCGAAGCTCCCGGGCTCCAGTGCTGTCGCGCCGCGCTGGAAGAACCTTTCCGCCTCACCCGACTGCCCTGACCGGGCTCCCCGGCAGGGACACCCCAAGGAGTCCCCATGAAGAAGCTGCACACCCTTTTGATGGCGCTGTGCGCGCTCGGGCTCAGCACCCAGGCCC
Organism: Archangium gephyra; assembly: GCF_049060025.1. Taxonomy (GTDB): domain Bacteria; phylum Myxococcota; class Myxococcia; order Myxococcales; family Myxococcaceae; genus Archangium; species Archangium gephyra_A. The sequence continues at coordinate 7,089,514 of NZ_JBMEQQ010000002.1, read as the reverse complement.
AGGCCGGCGCCGCGAAGACGACGTACCCCGTGGTGTTCGCCCACGGCATGGCCGGCTTCGACGACATCCTCGGCTATGACTACTGGGGCGACGACTACGGCATGTTCGTCGGCGATGTCTGCGGCCTCTTCGAGGTGCCCTGCAACGAGGACATCCACAGCGGCCAGAAGACCTTCGTGGGCCAGGTGCAGCCCTTCCAGAACTCCGAGGTGCGTGGCCTGGACCTGGCCAACGACATCGAGGGCTACATGGCCAGCACGGGCTCCACGCGCGTGAACCTGATCGGCCACTCGCAGGGCGGCCTGGACGCGCGCAAGGCGGCCAAGGTGCTCTACACCCGCAAGGGCTACACCGTGGTGAGCGTGCTCGTCAGCGTGTCCTCGCCCCACCGCGGCTCGCCCGTGGCCAAGTACATCCTCGACCTCAAGCCGGGCGTCACCAGCGTCGTCTCCGCCCTCGCCGAGTTCTACGGCAACGTCGTCTACAAGTCGGGCAATGACGCCTTCGCCGGCGCCAAGCAGCTCGTCTACAACGACTACAGCGCCACCGACGGCATCACCACCGGCGCCAGGAACTTCAACGTCAACAACCCCATCGACTCGCGCTACGCCTCCCGCTACGTCTCGCTCCTCACCGCGCAGAACGGCGTCAACGTGAACCCCGCCCTCTGGCTGCTCAGCGAGTTCATCTACGACATCGACGGCGACGGCTACTGCCTGGACGACTGCGACAACGACGGCGCCGCCGGCAAGGGCGACGGCTACGCCAACGAGTCGGATGACGACGGCCTGGTGGGCATCAACTCGCAGCAGATGGGCTACCGCCTGCGCTACACCGAGTCCGCCTTCGGCTTCGACTACGTCGGCACCGACTCCAACGTCCCCTACATGGGCAACCTCAACACGCCCAGCGCCCCCTCGCAGATGACCTCCACCTCGAGCGTCATCAGCCAGGACCACATGGACGTCGTCGGCGTGGGCCCCGACACCTTCGATGAGCCCGAGTTCTACGCGGCCATCATCGACTACATCGCCTACTTCGACTGAGTCACCGGCCGTCCCCGCGGTCCCCCCCCGGAAGGGCCCCCCATCGCGCGCGAGGGCCTTCCGGGGGTAGCCTTCTCCCCAGCTTCCGCCCCCCACCCCGAGATGAAGCCGCCCATGAACCGCCGGAAGGCTCCGCTGCTGCTGGCTTTCGTCCTGCTCCTCGCCGGCTCCGCCCTGCTCGTCTTCAAGACGCGTCCCGGCCCGGGCGCCTCCCCCGAGACGGCCCCGGCGAGCACCCCGGCCACTCCCCGCTCCCAGGGCTTCACGGCCCAGGGCCCGTGGGCTCCCGTCGACGGCGAGCCGGGGCGTGAGGCCGGCCTGGAGCGCCCGGAGAAGGATCTCGTCTCCTACCTGCGCTCGCGCTACGGCGCCCGCATCCGGGAGCCTCACACGCAGATGCGCATGCTCGAGGAGCTCATGCGCCACTTCCAGAAGCTCAACCCCACCGGCTGGGAGGCGGACCTGCTCGCCGCCCTCCAGCAGGCCTTCCCCGAGCTGTACGAGGAGCTGGCCCAGCGGCTGCGCCAGCGGCTCGACTACGAGAAGTGGGTGAAGGAGCACCACGCCGAGCTCAAGGACAAGCCGGCCGCCGAGCGGCGCGCCGCGATGTGGGAGGAGCGCCACCGGCTGTTCGGCAAGGAGGTGGCCGAGAAGATCTGGGTCGCCGAGCTGCGCAACCTCGCCGTGGCCGATGCGCTGACGGCCATCGACGCGCTGCCTGGCGCGAGCGTCGGCGAGCGCATGGCGGAGTACAAGAAGGGCCTCGAGAAGGCCTATGGCGAGAACGCCCAGGCGTACGTGCAGACGCACCAGCAGGAGCTGATGAACCGTTTCCTGGACCTGGGCTCGGTGCAGAAGGACCTGGGCACCCTGCCGCCCGCGCAGCGCGCCCAGGAGCTGCGCACCATCCGCCAGGAGATGGGCCTGGACGAAGAGGCCCTGCGGCGCTGGGAAGAGCTGGACCGGGTGCGCGACACGCGCTGGGAGGTGGGCTCGCAGTACATGTCCGAGCGCGAGGCCCTGGCCCAGCAGTACTCGGGGCCGGAGCTGGAGGCGCGGCTGACGGAGCTGCGCGCGCGCTACTTCTCCGACGAGGCCCAGACGGTCGCCGAGGAGGAGCAGAGCGGCTTCTTCCGCTTCACCCGTCCGAGGCAGTGGGGCCGCAACTAGCCAGGTTACGCTCGAGTTGCTGGCGGACGCCGGTGGAATCGAGGTGACGAGTGGGAAGCACCGCGGTCCCTGAAGCACCTGGCAGCTCCAGGTTCTGGGCGGACTTCCTCAGCCGCTCTCGCGGCCTGCGGTAGAGGGGTCAGGCTCGCCCCTGCCTCAGGCACCACTCTCGCCTCCTCTGCTCCTACTTGGGGGCGCGTCACGCTCCTCTCCTCTGCACCTGCTTGGGGGAACAGGGCCCCCATTCCGCCTATACTCTGCAGTCCCGTTGGCCGCCCTCCTCCGCTCGCCCCCTTCCTCGCTTGCTCGCCCGCTCTTCTCAAAATGGCGAAAGTCGAGTCTGACACCTTCTGCTGGGATCGGTTACTCGCCTGCTGCGATCTGAATGCTCCGAAAATGCTCCGATTGCTGGAGCGCGGCAGCGCGTCGATCCCCGATGTCGACGAGCCGATCAAGGATGAGCAGTAGGTCCCGCGCTTGCGTTTTCGTCAGCGGATAGTTGGCGTCGGCGAGCTTCTGGATCACCCCGGAAATGCTCGCCGGTATCCCGGCGTCATTCCAGCGTTCAAGCCTGAACCCTTCCGCATCCATACTGGCCACGACCCACTGGCTTAGCATCTCGATGGGAAGATGCGCACCGGCGCGCTGGCCCAGAGTCATGAATTTGTCCATCACTACGTCGGACCATCCGGCGGCCTGCATGAGCCGATTGATGAGGGGCATTACAAGCGGTAGGTCGCGCCACTCGCCATTGGCGTAGCGCGCTGCGCCAGGCGCGTCCTTCACCGAGATCATCAAGAACGACTCCAGCATCGACACCAGATGACGGTCGCGGATCTCGCCCGGTCGGTAGCTGGTGGGCGAGAACTCCGGCTCCGCCAACATGCGGGTCATGAGGCTGTCGAGGATCGCTAGCGCAACTGGCGGCACTGCCGGAGCATCGTAGATATGCCGGCAGGTGATGCGTTCGGTGAGATCGCCGAGATAGTGCAGGACATCGCGGTGGCGGTGCTTCGAGAGCGGCTTGATAAAGCGCTTGGCTGCTTCCTCGGGAGGGCAGAATACGATCACACGCGCCACGAGGGAGGCGAGGGCCAAGAGCCATTTGTATAGCTGTGAGCCGCGCTCTCGCTCCTCCTCGGCAAAGGGTGGGAAGATGCGATCAGCCGTCCATCGCACAAGCTCGGTCACGTATTCGACGAGCTTTGGGCGTAGTTCATCCCTCTCACCCCATTTCTCGATGGGGAAGGACTTAATGATCTCGGCCGCAAACTGCGGGTTGAAGTCAAAAGACGGATAGGTCCACGTCTCCTCGTTGGCGACCCGGCGCCCGCGCCTCCTTGGCGTCCCGCTTTCAAGCAACCAAGCAGCAGGAGGAGCGACGAGTTCCTCAGCGTAAGGGGAGGCCCCCAGGCGTGCGATGGCCCGCGTTAGCGCCTGCTCCCGATGATGGGTCGCCTGCGCGCTTTCGTCTGCTTCATAGGGCCTGACGGAGACATGGTTCGAGAAAAGCTCGGACGCGAGCACGGCCGCATTCCACGTCAACGCAGGGGGCATGGATGAGGTGTCAAAGAGCGCGGCGAATGCGCCCTGAGCGATGTGGGGATTAGGATCGCTCGCCTTGCTGAGCAACCGGACTCCGGAACTCGCGCATGGCGATCCGCTGGAGATGTCCGCCTTCAGCGCCACCATGCAGAAGAACCGCGGGTCCAACGAATTGTTGCTGTAACGGAACGGCCCTTCCTCCTTAATGTCGGCCGCGCGGTTGATGACCGACCAGGCCCACTTTAGATCGTTCGCTTCTGCGCCGAAGCGGATCGCAAGCGCTGCAACTGCGACGACACAGCTTTGCCGCATCCCAGATCCCAAGTCGGCCACTTGCAGCAGGAGATCAGGCGCATCGCGCTCCTGCGCAAATGTGAGCGCTGCTTCCAGCGTCATCCTCGGGTCGAGTGCGCCGTTCTGGATGGATTGCGCGGCCCAGCTCACGATACTGAACTCTCGCAGCGACTTCTCTGCCTCGATGCGTCGTTCGACGGTCGCCTCGCTCTGCGGCGTGGGGTCGTTATAGGTGAGTTGCACCAGGTCACTGCGTTCAGGGACCTGCCGCAATGCGTAATTCTCTCTGTTGGCGAACTGCGCCCACGCTTCGGCCGTCTCGCGCATGCTGGCCTCTGTCTCGGCATGACCGCGCTGCTCTTCCACCGCGTAAGGCAATTCCGAGGGAAATCGCGCCAGGGCAGCCGCAAACTCCGCACGCTCGCTTTCGTCGGCGCTCAGCGCGTACAGATAGGCGAGGTCCTTCAGTGACCGCTGCCGGTAGGTTCGTCTCTTGAGGTACTGGTCCGCAGCCTTCTGCTTCGCGCTCATCTGCGAGCGAACGTCGAACCCGAAGAGGTTGATCTCGCGACCGCCCTCCTGGACTTGGCGGTGAAAATCCAGCACCCACAGACGCTGCGATTTCATTAGCGCGAGCAGCGAGGGGGCTCGCTCGTTGCGCTCCAACGCAAGCGATACGGCGAGGCCTAAGGCCGCTACACTCTCATGGCCTTCGACGACCTTTCGGATGAGATCGTCGAGATCGGTGCCGGTGTCGAGCTGCTGATGCGCCCAATAGGTCATGGCCAGAAAGGCCGACTCTAACGGCTGCGGCCCGCCTTCACCAAAGAACCAAGCATAGCTACGATCATTGCCCCAGAACTGCTGGGTCCCCCAGGGAAAGGTGATCTCTATCGGAACCGGTGTTCCGTGATGCGGGTGGTTGATTTCATGGATCTGGCACCAGCCAATCGTAGCGTGGTTGGCAAGGTCCCGAACCAGGCTGCGGGCCACGTCCGGCGCGAACTGGAAGAGACTCGCAAACGGCTCATGACCGGGTGCTGGCGGATAGAACGAGCCGTGAAGGTGGCCGATACCTAGATCGTCAAAGTCATACGTTGTGTGCCCGATGGGCTCGAATATGCTTGAGAGCATGCGCTGTTCATTGGGAGTCAACTCACTCTCGGGCTTCTCGCGAAGCGCTTTTCGCCGCGCATAGCGCTGTTCTCGTTCACGTTTCTCACGCTCAAGCTGCTCCTTTGGAAGTTCCTCAAGCACATCGATTTTGACGATCTCAGCGAGCTTTTCGGGGCAGATTTGGCTCAGCACCGGCGCGAGGCCAAACACCGAGTTCAACAGCTCCTCGGACCGACTCTCCCACGCGATCAGCCGATCAAGCGTTCGGATAGCGCTATCCGGATAAGCACGGGCAGCCCGAAGGATGATCTGCCGCAGGCTTCCGGCCAGCGCGTCTCGCGAGTCTGCTTTGAGCGACCGCCATCCCTCGGTCGTCTCGCCTTCCAGTTCGACCGTCCAACTCTCGGCGGCTTCCACGATGCGCTTCGAATAGGGGTTCGGCAGGCCAGCGAACATGTTCTGCCATACGTTGAACAACTCCACGACGTGTGGAAGCATCGTCGCAGGCAAGCGGTCTAAGCTCGCGAATAGCCAGGTGAGCACTCGCTTCCACGCGTTCATGTCCGAAGGCCAGCCCAACAGGTCGGCGGCGCGCACAATCGTCGCGCTGTCGAACCCTTCAACCGGACTTTGCAGGATGAGCGGGCTCGGGATGGTTCGTTCGGCCTGGAACCAGACCAGGAACTTCTCAAGCAAGAGGCAGTCATCTTGCGCCAGCAGGCCCTCGAACACCGCGAGATGATCGGTGAAGCGGGTGCTGGCCGGTGGGCCAAGCAGCCACGCGCGCCGCCATTGGGGGCGCAAGGGCCGCCCATTCAGCAGCGCGTAACCACCCGGCCAGTCGCCGCCACGTTCGAATGTATGTTGGGAAAGCAGGCTGACGATGCGAGCCAGCAGCGGCGGCTCCCCTGCGACAACCAACGCAGCTGGCCAGTCAGACCCGTGATCGATCAGAAGCCGGAAGAAAGCCCATTCGAAGAAGATGTCGTGGCTGAACTTGTAGCTGCTGCCAGCTTCCAGAACATCGATGATCTTGTCGCGACGCAAACTCTCAAGCTGTGTCGCAGTCTCTGCCTTGATGCGCCGGCCGCGGATCGCTTTGCCCAGGCTCGGCGCACCGACCTCCGCAAGGTCGAGGAGCGCGCGTTGGCGGGCATCTGCAGCCTCGGGCTCGACATTGTAGCCACCGGCCTTCCACCACGCGTTGATCAGTTCACTCTCGGTTTGAGGCGGCGGGTTCTTATCGAACCCCATGGCGTTCGTCTGATCAGCGAGCACGGCCGCAAAAAATGGCCGGCGCGCAATTTCTCGAGCGGCCGCGGCGCCAAAGAGCAGTGGCCTCAAGGCGGGATGCTGCTCGGCGAGCGCCTCCGCCTCGTCATCGTCAAGCGGTCCGACTGATACATCGCCTAGGCCCGTCTTCGAATAGAGCGAAGCAGGAATCCAAGATCGTAAGACTTCAAGCCCTTGGTCGCGGGAGGTGACCAGGGCGCGCCAGTGGCGCAGTTCCTTATCCCGCTCGATCGTGTGAAAGAGGTCGGAGACGATACCCCGTTGTTCCGGCTTGATGCGGTCAATGCCGTCGATGAACAACACCGGCGTACCGGCGCTTCCGATCTCCACCAGCAACTCCGCAGCAGAGGCATGCTGAAGGCCTAGCTTGCGTGCGAAACTCTGCCAGTTTGTGCCCTCCAGCCGGTCGGACTTGAGAAGCAGAACCGGACCCTTCTCAAGCGCACGCTCCACGCACCGGCGAAGGATCACCGACTTCCCACAGCCGGGCAGGCCGCTGATGTTGGAGAAGACATATTTCGACGCCGCTACTTCCGCGGCCGTCACGAACGACAGCCGTTCCAAGTTGCAGCCGGCGATATCGGTCCGGATATCCGCAAGCGCGTCTGTCGAGTAGGTCGTGAGGATGGAGAGGTCGTGCGCGAAGCTCGGAGCGATCTTGAGCCGGACGCCCGCGCTACGAAGATCAGCCAGGAGTGACCCGCGCGTCCAAACCTTCGCCACGCCTTCGCCCAGTCGAACTTGGCGACAGAGCAGCTCTACAAACTGCGGCCCACCATTCTCGGATAGAGGAGCTAAACGATTGCCGAGTTCCACCAGCCGGTCACCGCCGGGCTCAAGCCCATCCATGCGATACGCCACGAAATGGCGGTAGAAGTCCCACTCGGCTTCATCATTGGCGGGGTTAATCAAGCCGCGCAGCTCGTCGCGCAGCGCTATGTCTGTCTTGCTGGATTCCCCCGCCGACCCAAAACGCGACACGAATTCGGAAGCCGTCGTGCTCGCCCTCGCGCGCCTGATGAAGCGGTTGAGCGCATCGAGCCGGCCGGTAGCGACAGAATCTGCGATGAAGCCGTACTGATCTTTCCCGACGCGAAAATCCGGCTTCGACCTCGTGGCAAGCGACTCAGAGATCACCGCCTTGAAGTCGGTATCGCTGTCGCTGATCGTCAGGCTGCTCTTGACCTGTAAGCTGAGGCGCGCCGGCTCGTTCTGCCACTTGGTATCGACAACGAGATCGTCCATCGGCTCGCCTTGGGCGGCTTGCTGTACAGCCACCTTGACGACGACGCCGTTCCCGCCCATCGCGGCTTCCTCGCGAAGAAGAGCGGCCAAGTAGTAGGCGACTACGCTGTCTTCATAGGTGAAGCCGCCTCCTCCGGTGAGTTCCGCAGATCGTGACCTCTTCACCTTCTTTGTCATGGGCGGTCGCGCTTCCTCACACTTGTTTGTTCTTCCATTGTTCTAGCGGAGCGGCTGCACTAGGATCAAGCCGGATGACCCGGCGCCAAGCCGCGCGCATTTCTGTAGCGAGAGAGGCCATGGGTGAGGAGCGTTTCAGCCGAGCGGTCGTCGATGTGCTAGGCAAGCGCACTGGCAATCTCTGTTCAAATCCAGTCGGTGTGGGCGTGGTGCACGCGGTGGACGGCGCTCCACAGCAGGGCTAGGTGCTCTAGCGTATAGGCAGGATAGAGGCCGTATTGAGGGGAAGCCTGGTGCAGAAGGACCGAGGAGGGCCGCTGACGGGTGCTGGCCGAGCTGTGCGCCGGGCCTGTGGAGAGGCCACGCAGCCTCCTTGGGCATGCCTGTCCAGGCCGCCCTCCCATGAGGGGCGCGGCAGGGGCACCAGGTCTCTTGGCTGTGGCGGCGTCAGCCTCAACACCCTGCGCCCTGGGGTGGCGCCCGCGCCGGGGTCAGGCTCGCACCTGCCGTGGGCCGTCCCAGGTGCTCAATCGCGCGCACCCCTCCCGCTTGCTTCACCTACGCCAGCACCCCTCGCCTGCCTCCACACCTGACGCAGGCCAACACGTCCACCGCGACTGTCCTGCGCAGCAGCCCCGCGAAAGTCTACTGGCGGCGTCCTCTCCTTCCTCTGCTGCTGCCTCGCCCCTGCCGCAGGCGCCACTCTCCCATCCTCTGCTCCTCCTTGGGGGCGCCTCACGCTCCTCTCCTCCCCACCTGCTTGGGGGGAGCATCCGCATGTGCTGCGAATGTATCTGCTCCGGGGCGGGGTTGGCTCCGCTCGGCGAGTGGTCCAGCCCGGGGGTGGGAACGCGCGCGCAGGTCCGACACTTCCCGGTCGACGTCCCTGGCAAGACCCGGAAGACTGCGAACGAGAGGAGGATGTCGTGTTCAAACGCGTGTGGGCTGGTGCGGCGCTGATGGCAGTGGCGGTAATGTCGGGTTCCCTGGGGTGCCGGTCCGCTCAACGGCCGGGGCCCGACACCGGGACAGAGGGAACTTCGATGAAGGCCATTCACTACCTGGAAATCGTCAGCAACGACGCCGACGCCCTCTGTGGGCTCTACGAGCGCGTGCACGGTCTCTCCTTCGGTCCTCCGGATGCGGACCTCGGGCAGGCCCGTGTCGCGACAGCGCGGGATGGAACCCTGGTGGGCATTCGCAAGCCCCTGGCCGCGCACGAGGCGCCCATCCTCCGGACCTACTTCGCGGTGGACGACATCCAACGAGCAGTGAAGGAGGCCGAAAACCAGGGCGCCCTCGTTGCCTACCCTCCGACCCGACAGGGGCGGAGGGGAAGCTTCGCCATCGTCATCCAGGGTGACGTGCAACACGGCCTCTGGCAGCCCTAGGGGGAGGGGCACTCACTCGAGGCGGCGGGCAACCTCAGCGCGCGGTGTAGCCGCCGTCCACCACGAGCTCGGTGCCGGTGACGTAGCGCGAGGCGTCCGAGGCCAGGTAGACGATGGCCTCGGCGATGTCCTCGGGCTCGCCCATGCGGCCCAGCGGCGAGGCGCCCTCGAGCTTCTTCCACGCCTCGTCCTCGCTGCCCACCTGCTGGACGAAGCCGTCCCACCAGTCCGCGTTCTGCCAGATGGGCGTGCGCACCCCGCCCGGGAACACCGCGTTGACCCGGATGCTGTCGGGCGCGCACTCCATGGCCACCGCCTTGGTGAGCATGCGCACCCCTCCCTTGCTCGCCGAGTAGGCCGCCGTCCCGGGACTGCCCACCAGCCCCGACACCGAGGCCACGTTGATGATGGAGCCCCCGCGCTTGCCCAGGCGCATGGTGCGCACCGCGTACTTGGTGCCCAGGAAGACGGCGTCCAGGTTCACCGCCATCTGCTCGCGCCACTCGGCCATGGACATCTCCGCCACCGAGCGCGAAATGGCGATGCCCGCGTTGTTCACCAGCACCTCCAGCCGGCCATACACGTCCACCGTGCGCGCCATCACCTTCTGCCACGTCACCTCGTCCGTGACGTCGTGCACCACGAAGAAGGCCAGCCCTCCCGCCGCGCGGATCTCCTGCGCCACCTGCTCGCCCGCGGGCGAGATGTCCGTGACCACCACCCGCGCGCCCTCCCGGCCGAACAGCTTCGCCGTGGCCCGCCCGATTCCCGAAGCCGCCCCCGTCACGAGGGCCACCTTGTCCTTCAATCGACTCATAGAGGCCGCACCCCCCTCGCCCGCTCCACCCGGAGCGACGCCTGGGTGAGAACGCACGTTACCTGAGTTGCGGACCTTTCCGGGGGTGTAATTTTAAAGAATCACTGAAGTCACGTACCCAGAGTGGAGGCGCCGAGGCGGGGAGTACGGGCCAGGCCTCATCTGCCGCGCGAGCCGCCACCCCGACTGGTGCCCCGCCGCTCGGGGCTCTGCCTCGCCCCGCCCCGCTGCGTGCCGCGTCCCGCGGGCGGAGACCCGCGCCCTGGTGGGGTGCGATCGCCCGGACCCGCCGGCTCGTGGGCCGTCCGCGCCGCCGCGCTCCGAGGCGCCCGGCGCTCACCACTCGCCGCCGGGGCACTCCGGGCCGGGCGCCGCCGCGTGGAGGAGGGCTTCGCCACGGCTTCCGCCTGCTTGCGGCGATGGCGCGAGGGGCCCACCTTCTCGCCCGTCTTCAGGTCCACCGTCTCGCGCGCGATGAACTTGTTGAAGTTGCTCCGGTGCCCGTGCGCATGCGCCGAGTACACGAGCGCCAGCTTGTTCTCCTCGAACTTCTCGAAGAACTCGTCCCAGCTGATGGGCTCCAGCGTCCCCCGGCCCCCGTAGCCCGGGAAGTCGATCCGCAGGATGCCCGCATGGCCCTCCTCCCCCGTCCCCGTCACCATCGAGGGCCGCCCACAGCGCAGCTCCGCCCACTGGCGGATCTCCTCATGGTTGATCGTGACGTGGGAACTCTTCGTCGTCATGGCGCACCCCCTGTTCCCCTCCTTATAGAGGGTGCACCTCGCCGCCTCGGGTAACCACCCCTGTGCCTCTCGGGGAGCCCCCCTTTTCCGGCTCGCGCCGCGTGTTGGCCCGGTGCACGGACAGGCGAAGCGGGGCCTCGGGTGGATGCGACCCGGGGGGATGCTCTTCCCGCCGGCTCGAAGGGTGTGGCAGCGTGGGTGGCCATGAGCACGAAGACGTTCTGCCCCCATGGAATGCCGCCGCTCATGTGCATCAAGTGCCAGCAGCAGCGGTCCGAGCCCCCACTGCAAGCCTTCACCGGCAACCTGACCTCCCCGCTCCTCGCCAAGGCACCGGTGACGCAGGCCCCCCCGCCGCAGGCCCAGGCCGCCGCGGGCTCCGGGTTCGACATCACGCAGATCCCCGCCATCATGGACAAGCTCGGAGCCGTGCAGGGCCCGCGCTTCATGCGCAGGTGGTTCAACGGCCCCGCCTTCGAGCTGCCCATGGACTTCAAGACGGGCCGCAAGGACGCACGCCTGTTGGACAAGGCGCACCGCATGGAGGACCTGCCCTTCGAGTGGCTGGAGAAGTCCAAGCGCGTGGGCCCCACCGTGAAGTCGGTGGTCGAGGAGCTTCTCCGACGTCTACGAGTTCAATGGGCGGGTCGGCCGGGTCAAGAACGCGCTCGACCAGCTCTCGCCCGGGCTGATCGTCCTCATGGAGCGGCTGGAAGCCCTGGGATTTCAAGGTGACGAACGACAGCTTCAATGAGCACCGCCGCCGCACCGGCAAGGGCGGTGATTTCATCGCCTTCTCCACGGTCAAGCGCGTTCCGGTCTCCATCCTCGTGCACCTCGGCAGCATCGACTTCGACGAGTACCTGGGCAGAAAGGGCAAGTGATGGGAGCCCGTCCGCTCCGCTTCGTGCTCGGGGGAGGGCTGCTGCTGCTGCTCGTGGCTCCGCCGGTGGGTTACTACCTGTACCTGAAACGAGTGGCCGCCCAACGCGCCGAGGTGCTGGGCGTGGACTGGAACCCCAGCCGCACTTGCTCCATCACGACCTACGTTCCCTCCCTGGGAGAGAATTCGGCCAGCAGCCGCTTCTTCCGCCTCTTCAGCTCGCGGGCCTTCTTCCGCGTCCACGATGCCCAGGGCAGGCTCTTGCGCAGCTCCGAATGGCTCCTGCTCCAGAACGAAGCCGATGACGAGCCCCCGCGATGGGTGAGCGAGGGACAGGTGGTCTACCCGACCTCCCAGGGCTACGAGGGATGGGCGCTTCCCGAGTGCGGACCGGAGTGAGTGCGGGGCCTCGGGTGGATGCGACCCGGGGGACGCATACCCTCACCCCGTCCCTCTCCCGGGGGGCGAGGGGTGATTGCTCGCGGGGTGGTTGCTCAGGAGTGGTTGCTCATTTGGGAGCAACGGGGAGCGTGGCGTTGTGGCGCGCCAGGTCCTCCGGCGTGTTCACGCTCACCACCGAGCGCAGCTCCGCGTCCACCGCTCTCAGTGCGTCCTCGGCGAGCAGCTTCGTCCGGACACGGGACAGCAGGGTTCTCAGCGAGGGCTCCTCTGTCTTCAGGGCTTCGCCCCACGCGTCCGCCAGCGTCCTCCGGTACAGCGCCAGCAACGGCTCCACCCGGCCCCCCACCGTGAAGCACACCGCGTCCACCTCCGGCTCCCGCGCCCGCAGCAGCACCCGCACCGCCGCCTCCGCGATGAAGGGCATGTCGCACGCCACCGCCAGCACCCACTCCGTCCTCGCCCCCACCAGGGCCGCGTGCACCCCTCCCGGCGCGCCCCTGCCGCGCACCACGTCCTCCACCGTCCGCAGGTGGAAACGCGTGTAGGGCCGCGAGTCGTTCGCCACCAGCAGCGCGTCCCCGCACAGCCGCCCCAGCTCCAGCACCCGCGCCAGCACCGGCCGGCCCTCCACCTCCAGCAGGCCCTTCGCCACCCCGCCCAGCCGCTCGCCCCTCCCGCCCGCGATGACCGCCAGCGTCACCTCCGGGTACTCCGGCCCGCTTCGTTCCCTATCGCTCACGCCGAGCCTCCTCGCGCCTCCGCGCTCCCCGTGCTCCGTCCGCTGGCGGAGGCTACCTTCACTCCGGCCCCCACACGCCCCACCCTTGCGCTAAAGCTCCCTGGGCGACATGTCCCTCACCCCGCTCGCCACCGCCCGGAAGGCCGCGCTCGACGCGCTCCGCCCCGCGTCCCCCACGCGCGTCCCCCTCCTGGAGGCCCTCGGCCGCTTCCTCGCCCAGGACGTCGTCGCCTCGCGCTCGCTCCCCGGCTGCCCCGTCTCCGCCATGGATGGCTATGCCGTCCGCGCCGAGGACACCTCCGGCTCCAACCGCGACCGGCCCGCCCGCCTGCGCGTCGTCGACACCATCTACGCCGGCCACCTGCCCTCGCGCTCCCTCCAGTCCGGCGAGGCCTCGCGCATCTTCACCGGCGCTCCCCTTCCCCAGGGTGCCACCGCCATCGTCCGCCAGGAGGCCACCCTCGTCCCCGCCGAGGGGCTCGTCGATGTCTGTGTCAGCGTTCCGCCCGGCAAGGACATCCGCCCCACCGGAGAGGACATCCTCGAGGGCATGCCCCTGCTCCGAGCCGGACAGCGCGTCGAGGCCTCCATGCTCGGCGTGCTCGCCTCCATGGGCGACACCCATGTCCTCGTGCGTCCGCTGCCCCGCGTCGCCGTGCTCGCCACCGGGGACGAGCTGGTGCCTCCCGGCGCCCCCGCCCTGCCCCACCAGGTGTACGAGAGCAACCTCATCCTCGTCGCCGCCATGGCCCTCGAGGCCGGTGCCCGGGTGGTGGCCCAGGAGCGCGCCCGCGATGAGGACGAGATGCTGCGCTCGGCCCTCCAGCGGCTCGCCCAGGGCACCGATGTGCTCATCACCACCGGCGGCGCCTCCGTGGGCGACAAGGACCGCGTGAAGGGCCTCCTCGCCGGGCTGGGCGCCTCGTTCCTCGTGGACGGCGTGGCCCTCAAGCCCGGCAAGCCCGTGGCCGTGGCGAGGCTCGGCACCACCACCGTCGTCGTGCTCCCCGGCACCCCCGGCGCCGCCACCGTCGCCTTCGACCAGTTCGCCCGGCCCCTGCTGCTGCGCTACCAGGGCGTCTCCGAGGAGCGCCAGCGCGTCCGGGTCCGGCTCGACGCCGAGCGCCACAAGCAGGCCGGCTTCACCTACCTCATCACCGGCACCCTGGAGACGAGCGACGACGGACAGGTGTGGACCCGGATGCGCGTGCACGGCGCCGGGCAGCACCTGCAGAACATCGCCGCCGAGGGCTACGCCGTCCTCCCCCCGGGCCGCGCCGACTTCGTCTTCGGAGACGAGGTGGACTTCGAGCGCTTCGACCGTCCCCGCTTCCTCCCGGTGGAGCCGTGAGGCGTCCGCCCGCCCTCGCCGTGGTGGGCTGGTCCGGCTCGGGGAAGACGACGCTCCTCACGCGGCTGGTGCCCGAGCTGCGCCAGCGGGGCCTGCGCGTGGGGGTGGTGAAGCACTCGTCCGACGCGCACCCGCTGCACCGCGAGGGCAGTGACACCGCGCGCTACGCGGAGTCCGGTGCCGCCTTCGTCGCCTTCGCCAACCCGGCCGGCGTGCAGCTCACCTTTCCCGAGCCTCCCGGAGCGGTGCTGGCCCTGCTCGAGCGCTTCACCGACACGGTGGACCTGGTGCTCGTCGAGGGGTGGAAGCAGGGGCCGCTGCCCAAGCTGGAGGTGTGGCGCGAGGGGCTGGGGCCACTGCTCGCGGCGGAGCGGCGGGACGTGCTCGCGGTGGTGGGCGAGGCCGAGGTGCCCGAGGGAATGCCACGCTTTGGCCCGGAGGAGGTGCAAGCCATTGCCACCTTCCTCCAGCAGTGCCTGCGGGACGGAGTGCTGTCGCGATGAGCGAGGACAGACACCTGGCCCCCCTGCCCCCGGGCGTCACGCGGCGGCCCGTGCGGCGCTACACCGCGGATGGTCAGCTCGCGCCCGATGAGCCGGACAGCGTGGCCCTCGAGGAGCCGCTCGACATCCGCATCAGCGGGGACACGGTGGCCGTCACCATGCGCACCCCGGGCGCGGACCGGTACCTCGTCACCGGCTTCCTCTTCGCCGAGGGCCTCATCCACTCGGCCGAGGACCTGGGAGGCCTCGCCCACTGCGGCAGGCCCGGCGAGGAGGGCTACGGCAACACCGTCGAGGTGACTCCCGCCCCCGGGCTCGTCATCGACCTGGAGCGCATGGGCGCCACGAAGCGCGGCACGCTGACCACCGCGGCCTGTGGCGTGTGCGGCCGGCGCAGCGTGGAGGATTTGATGGCCACGTGCAGCCCCGTGCCGCCGGGCCCGGAGCTTCCCGCCTCGGTGCTCGCCCACGCCACCGGGCACCTGCGCGCCGTGCAGCCCAACTTCGCCCGCACCGGCGGAGTCCATGCCGCCGCCGCGCTCGACGAGCGGGGCACGGTGCTCGCCGCCTTCGAGGACGTGGGCCGTCACAACGCCGTGGACAAGGTGGTGGGCGCGCTGGTGCTCGAGCAGGGGTTGCGCTCGGCGCGGGCCTCGCAGCCGGCCGCGATGCGCCCCACCGTGCTCGTGGTGAGCGGGCGCGTCAGCTTCGAGATCATCCAGAAGGCGGCCATGGCCCGGTGCCCCTTCGTGGCCAGCGTCTCGGCCGCGAGCTCACTCGCCATCGACCTGGCCGAGCGCGCGGGAATCACGCTCGCCACCTTCGTGCGCAACGGGCGCTTCAACGTGTACACCCACCCCGAGCGCCTCCGCGAAGGCTGAGCCCCGCGTCCGGAGGGGCTGCGCTACTGGGCCGGACCGTCCAGCACCTCGGACAGGGTGGTGGCGTTCAGGGCGCGATCGAACCAGCGGTCCAGGGCCTCCCCATCCGTGCAGGACAGGATGTGCTGCCGGGACGCCTCGTCGACCTGCACGCCCCGCCTGGTGAGAATCCGGAGCACCGCCTCGGCACGCCCTTGGAGCCGCCCCTCCTCCCGGCCCCTCGCCAGGCCTTTCTCCAGGCCTTTCTCCAGGCCTTTCTCCAGGCCTTTCTCCAGACCCTTCCGGACTCCCTCCTCGATCATTTCCTCGGCCCAGCTTCCCATCAGTTCCTCCGCTCGTTGCCGGTCCAGCACCGAATGTAACACCCGCCTCGCCGCTGTGTGGACGCCCTTGCCCTCGGTCCACTGCAGGTAACGGATGACCACCACCAGATGCTCGGCGCCTTCGGGGCCCGCCTGCACCTGAGCGAAGAGCGCCACCCAGTCCGGCAGCTTCCGGGCCAGTTCTCCGGTTCGTCCGTAGCGCAATACCAGCCAGGCCAGCCGGGCCAGGGGCGGGCCGGAACGCGCCCTCAGCGCCTCTTCGCGCTCGGCCGTCAGGTCATCGAGCAGGTACTCGAAACGCGGCACCAGCGCTCGCCACCGCTCCCGCTGCTCCTCTCCTTCTGGCAGAGCGAAGAGATCCTCCACCCGGCGCGGCGCCGTCCAGGTGCCCTCGGGCCCGTGGTACATGACGAGCGGGATGATGAGCGGGAGCACCTGGCTCTTCGGATGCTCCTGACGCCAGCGCTCCACCTGGCGCACCACGTAGCGCAGCATCCTCAGCGCCATCCACCCATCCACCGAGGATTGGTGTTCGAGCAGCACGTACAGCAGCAGCGGGTGGCCCGTGCGCAGCCGAGCCGTGAAGAGCAGATCGCTCTCGGTCTCTCGCAGCTCCGGGTCCACCACGGAGACGGGCTCCCGCTTCAAGGACGACCAGTCCACCTCGGAGACGACGTGCGCGGGCAACACGGCACGCAGTTCCGCAGCGGCCCGCTCGGGATGGCCAAAGGTGTAACGGGCGAAGAGGTCATGCAGTCCAGACATGGCCAACCAGGCCACAGCATTTAGCGGGCCAAGGCCGCGGCTCACTCCGCCCGGACGCGCTTGGGCACCTCGACGTGGTCCAGGTCCCGCACCGCCACCACGTCCTGGACCAGCACCTGCGCCTCCTGCACGAACGCCGCCGTGTCCTCGTAGCGCTGCGAGAAGTGCGTGAGCACGAGCCGCCGGGCCCCCGCCTTCCATGCCACTTCCGCCGCCTGACGCGCTGTCATGTGGAAGTGGCTGTGCGCCTCCTCGCGCTCACTGTCGAGGTACGTCGACTCGCACACCAGCAGGTCCACCCCCTCCGCGAGCTTCCCGGCGTTCGCACACGGCCGAGTGTCCATGATGAACGCGAAGGACTGGCCCTCCCGCTTCTCGCCCACGTCCTCCAGGCGCACGGTGCGGCCCTCCACCTCGACCACGCCCCGCCGCTGCAGCTCCCCGACGCGCGGCCCCGACAGCCCATGCTCCGCGAGCCGGCTGGGAATGAGCTGCACCCGCGCGTGCTCCTCGAGCCGGAAGCCGAACGTGTCCACCGAGTGCTCCAGCCGCGCCGCCGACAGCTCGAAGCCCTTCGTCTTCGCCAGCACGCCGTCCTTCGCGATCATACTGGACGGCCGGGGCGGAGGTGGACGTCCACGGCTGGCGCGCACCCCACGTGGCGCCCCTGGCCCGTGAAATGCTCGGGGCATGGCTGGCCATGTCTGGACTGCATGATCTCTTCGCCCGCTATACCTTCGGCCACCCCGAGCGGGCCGCCGCCGAGCTGCGCGCCGTACTGCCCTCCCATGTCGTCTCCGAGGTGGACTGGTCGTCCTTGAAGCGAGAGCCCGTCTCCGTCGTGGACCCGGAACTGCGGGAGACCGAGAGCGATCTGCTCTTCACGGCGCGCCTGCAGACGGGCCACCCGTTGCTGCTCTATGTGCTGCTGGAGCACCAGTCGACGGTGGACCGGTGGATGGCACTGAGGATGCTGCGCTACGTGGTGCGCCAGGTGGAGCGCTGGCGTCAGGAGCATCCAAAGAGCCAGGTGCTCCCGCTCATCATCCCGCTCGTCATGTACCACGGGCCCGAGGGCACCTGGACGGCGCCACGCCGGGTGGAGGAACTCTTCGACCTGCCAGCAGGAGAGGAGCAGCGGGAGCGGTGGCGAGCCCTGGTGCCGCGTTTCGAGTACCTGCTCGATGACCTGACGGCTGAGCGGGAAGAGGCGTTGAGGGTGCGCCCGGGCCCGCCGCTGGCTCGATTGGCCTGGCTGGTGCTGCGCTACGGACGGACCGGGGAACTTGCCCGGAAGCTGCCGGACTGGGTGGCACTGTTCGCCCAGGTACAGGCGGACCCCGAGGGGGCCGAGCATCTGGTGGTGGTCATCCGTTACCGGGTGTGGACCGAGGGCAAGGCCGTCCACACAGCGGCGAGGCGGGTGTTACATTCGTTGGTGGATGGGCAACGAGCGGAGGAGTTGATGGGAACCTGGGCCGAGGAAATGATCGAGCGGGGGCTCCAAGAGGGCCGACAAGAGGGTCTGGCGGCGGGCCGGGAGGAGGGACGCCTCCAAGAGCGTGCCGAGGCGGTGCTCCGGATTCTCACCAAGCGCGGCGTGCACGTCGACGAGGCGTCCCGGCAGCACATCCTCACCTGCACCGACGGCGCCACCCTGGACCGCTGGTTCGATCGCGCGCTCAGCGCCACCGCCCTCTCCGAGGTGCTGGACGAGCTGGCCCAGTAGGGGCGTGGGGAGGACGCCCGCGTCCTCCGCCCGCGCCTCGCGAATCATCCCCGGGCTCAGCCTCGCGCGAAGGCGTCGCCGACAATCTTGCGCGCCTCCTCGACGATGGACTCCAGGTGCTTCGCGTCGCGGAAGCTCTCCGCGTAGATCTTGTACACGTCCTCGGTGCCCGAGGGCCGCGCGGCGAACCAGCCGTTCTCCGTCACCACCTTGAGCCCGCCGATGTCCGCGTTGTTGCCGGGCGCCTTCGTGAGGCGCTGGAGGATGGGCTCGCCCGCGAGCGTGGTGGCGCGCACCGCGTCCGGCGACAGCTTCTTGAGCGCCGACTTCTGCGCCGCCGTGGCCGGCTGATCGATGCGCGTGTAGAGCGGCGCGCCGAACTTCCGCGTCAGCTCCTGGTAGTGCACGCCCGGATCCTTGCCCGTGCGCGCGAGAATCTCCGCCGCCAGCAAGTCGAGGATGATGCCGTCCTTGTCGGTGGACCAGACGGTGCCATCCCTGCGCAGGAACGAGGCGCCCGCGCTCTCCTCGCCGCCGAAGCCGAGCGAGCCCTCGAGCAGCCCGTCCACGAACCACTTGAAGCCCACGGGCACCTCGACGACGCGCAGGCCGAGGTCCTTGCCCACGCGATCGATCATGCTGCTGCTCACCAGCGTCTTGCCCACGCCCGTGCCGGGCTTCCAACCCGGACGGTTGCGGTAGAGGTAGCTGATGGCCACGGACAGGTAGTGGTTGGGATTCATCAGCCCCACGCTGCGGGTGACGATGCCGTGCCGGTCCGAGTCCGTGTCGTTGCCGAAGGCGATGTCGTAGCGGTCCTTGAGCTCGACCAGGCCGGCCATGGCGTAGGGCGACGAGCAGTCCATGCGAATCTTGCCGTCGTGGTCCACGCGCATGAAGCGGAAGGTCGGGTCCACCGTCTTGTTCACCACCTGGATGGACAGGCCATAGCGCGCGGCGATGGGCTCCCAGTAGGCGAGGTTGGAGCCGCCCAGCGGATCCGCGCCGATGGACAGCTTCGCCCCGCGCACCACGTCCAGGTCCACCACGTTGCCGAGGTCCTCGACATACGGGGTGATGAAGTCATACGTCTTCACGGTGGAGGCGGTGAGGGCGCGCTCGTAGGGAATGCGCTGCACCCCCGCGTTGCCCGCGCCGAGCAGCTCATTGGCGCGCTTCTCGACCTGGCCGGTGATGCCGGTGTCGGCGGGGCCGCCGTTGGGCGGGTTGTACTTGATGCCCCCGTCATCGGGCGGGTTGTGCGAGGGCGTGATGACGATGCCATCGGCCAGCCCCTGCGTGCGCCCGCGGTTGTAGGTGAGGATGGCGTGCGAGATGACCGGCGTGGGCGTCGCCTCGCGGGTGAAGCGCACCTGGACGCCGTGGGCGGCGAGCACCTCGAGCGCCGAGCGCTGGGCGGGCTCGGACAGCGCATGCGTGTCCATGCCGAGGAAGAGCGGGCCGTCGATGCCCTCCTTCTTGCGGTACTCACAGACGGCCTGCGTCACCGCGAGGATGTGCGCCTCGTTGAAGGCGCGGCGCGCGGACGAGCCACGGTGGCCGGAGGTGCCGAAGGCCACGCGCTGCTCGGCCACGTTCACGTCCGGCTGCTCCGAGTAGTACTGGGAGCGCAGCGTCTCGGGGTTGATGAGGAGGGAGTCGGGGGGGAGCTTGCCAGCGAGAGGATGGGCCACGCGGCGAATCTACCGCCGCGTGGCCCCGCCCCCATGCACTTGTTTGTTCCGATGTTGCCTCGTTCACGCCGCTCGGGCCGGGCGCGCGGCGCGTTACGGGGTCGGAACCGGAGCGCCCGCGGGCGGCGTGGCGGCGGGCTCGTTCACCCGCTCACTGTCGCTCGGGAAGCTGTCCCCCTCGAAGCGCTGGTCGTCCTCGAGGCCCGAGCCGCCCGTACCGCTCTTGTCCTTGTCCTTCGCCTTGTCCTTGTCCTTCGCCTGGGTGTCCTGGTCCCGCGGCTGCGCGGCCCCCGTGTCCGTGGTGCCGGTGTCCGTGGTGCCGGTGCCACCCGTGCCACCCGTGCCCAGATCGTCCTGCATGCCGGAGCCGCCCGCGCCCTGGTCGCCCTGCAGGCCGGTGTCATCCGTCGGAGCGGTGGCGTCATCCTGGATGACATCGTCCTGGATGAGGTC
The DNA here is from genome assembly GCF_049060025.1 of Archangium gephyra. Classification (GTDB taxonomy): domain Bacteria; phylum Myxococcota; class Myxococcia; order Myxococcales; family Myxococcaceae; genus Archangium; species Archangium gephyra_A. Next base: position 7,068,954 of record NZ_JBMEQQ010000002.1, on the reverse strand, counting down.
GCCGGAGCCACCCGTCCCCGGGTTCTCCGGGTTCATCGTGCCCGAGCCGCCGTAGTCCTCGGGCATCGTGGCGCCCGTATCGGGCACGGGCTCGCCGAAGTCGTCCTGGCCCATGTCACCGGCGCCTCCCGTGCCTCCCGGCGCGGGCGGGGTGGTACCTCCCTGGTCCGCGGGCGGCGTGGTGCTCTCCGCGGGAGGATCCGACGGCGGCATCTCCGCCGCCTTGTCCGACTTGCACGCCGTCCCGAACGCCATGGCGCCAGCGATGAGACCGGCCAGAATGAATTTGTTCCGAGTCATGATGGTGTCTCCCCCTCGAATCAGCCGTTGTTGGCCGGGAACGTGGGGAGCCCGAGGCCACCCGGCAGGGAGCGCCTCCCGGGCCGGCCGCTCATCGGGGCGGCGCGTCAGAACCCTTGCCGCGCCCGGACTGTCCTCTCGCGCGCGGTGCAAGGGTTGGGTTCTCAACATCGCCGCGCGGCGTCTCGTACCCCGCGTGGGTGCGCGGGCCGCCCTTCCGTGGCGCTCCGTCCGAAACCGCGCCTTTCCCGAAAAGCTCCCTATACTGGGCCGCGGTAGGGGGTTCTCCAGCACATGAACAATCGCAAGCGCGTCCTCGGGATGATTCTCGCGGGGGGTCAGGGCACACGCCTGGCGCCCTTGACGTCCAGGCGCTCCAAGCCGGCCGTCCCGTTCGGGTCCAAGTTCCGCATCATCGACTTCGCCCTCAGCAACTTCCTCAACTCGGGCGTCTACGCCACGTACGTGCTGACGCAGTTCAAGGCCCAGTCGCTCACCGAGCACATCCAGCGCGGCTGGCGCTTCGGCTCGGGCCTGCTGGCCGACTACTTCATCACGCTCGCCCCGGCGCAGATGTACCTCTACGAGGAGCTGGGCAACGTCTGGTACCGCGGCACGGCCGACGCCATCTACCAGAACATGCACCTGGTGGAGAACTACCGCGCGGACAACGTGGCCATCTTCTCCGGCGACCACATCTACAAGATGAACGTGGCGCACATGCTGGAGCAGCACGAGGCCCACCGCGCCGACATCACCATCGCGGCCTACCCCACGGCACTGGCGGACGCCACGCGCTTCGGCGTCATGCAGGTGGACGATCGCGGCCGCGTCACCGAGTTCCAGGAGAAGCCCAAGGACCCCAAGGCCATGCCGGGCAAGCCGGGGATGGCCCTGTGCAGCATGGGCAACTACATCTTCAGCCGCCGCGTGCTCAGCGAGCTGCTGGAAGTGGACGCGCGCACCGAGGGCTCGCAGCACGACTTCGGCAAGGACGTGCTGCCGCGCGCGCTGCGCGATGGCTACCACATCCACGCGTATGACTTTCACTCCAACCCCATCCCCGGACAGACGCGCGCCAACACGTACTGGCGCGACGTGGGGACGATCGAGGCCTACCACGAGGCCTCGATGGACCTGGTGTCGGTGGACCCGGAGTTCGACGTCTTCAACCCGGAGTGGCCGCTGCGCACCGCCGTCGAGTACAGCCCCCCGGCCAAGTTCGTCCACGAGTCGGGCGAGCGCATGGGCCGCGCGCTCAACTCCATGGTGGCCGGAGGCTGCATCATCTCGGGCGGCACGGTGCGCGAGAGCATCCTCTTCCGCCGGGTGCGGGTGAATTCCTACTCGCTGGTGGAGCGCTCCGTGCTCTTCGACGAGGTGGACATCGGCCGGCACGCCAAGGTGAAGAACGCCATCATCGACAAGGACGTGCGCGTGCCGCCCAACGCGAGGATTGGCTACGACCTGGTGGCCGACAAGGCGCGCGGCTTCACCGTGACGGACAACGGCATCGTCGTGGTGCCCAAGGGCTACAAGTTCGACTGAGGCGCGCGCGCCGAGCGCCGCAGCCACAGGCACCCGAGCGCCAGCAGGGCCGGGTAGAGCAGCGCCCGCTTCGGCATGTCCGTGCCGGGCGCCATGCGGTAGGCGTGCAGCAGCGGCGAGGGGTGGGACCAGGCCTGGGCCCGGAGGCAGAGCCAGGCCTGGGCCCGGCGCTCGGGCAGGTCCGGGCCCGGGCACATACCGGGCTCGACGAAGAGGGCGTTGAGCAGCTCGTTGGAGCGGTAGATGCTGATGAGGTGCGGCACCGAGGCCACGGCCAGCAGCACGGCCAGCAGCACCGCGCGCACCGGCGTGGCCACCAGCGGGCGCACGAGGGACTCGGCCGCCGGGGCATAGGCATACAGCAGCACCAGCAGGGCCGCCGGCAGCCACGGCAGCACCAGGCGCGGGCCCCACGCCCACCAGCCGAACGGCGCCCACCAGCGCGACAGCCCGACGCACAGCATGCCCACCAGCGCGGCCACGCCCAGCAGCGGCAGCCAGGAGGGACGCACGGTGGCGCTGCGCCGCTGCCTCGCCACCGCCAGCGGGAGCGCGGCCAGCAGCAGCACGAGGAAGGGCCAGTAGAAGAGCAGCCCCGCGTTGGGCGCCACCCACAGCGCGGCGAGGTGCTCCACCTGCACGCCCAGGGGCGGGCCCCAGCTCGCCTCCACCAGGTAGCTCGTGTTGACGGGCGAGCCGAAGCGGAAGAGGTTGAACGCGGCCGTCAGCCCTCCGCTCAGCAGGACACCGGCGGCGCTGCCCACCAGACGCCCGCGCTCGGCGCGCAGCAGCTCGCGCCACGGCTGGCCCGGGAGCTGGTGCACCACGACACACGTGGCCCCCAGCAGGGCGATGAACGGGAACGCCGTCTCCTTGGAGAGCCCGGTGACGAAGGCCAGCAGGGCCAGGAGCCATGGGCTCTTGCGCCGCAGCCAGGCCGCCGCCAGCGCCGCCGCGGCGAAGGTGGCCACCATCTCCCCGAACGAGCGCGTGGCGTAGTGGAAGAGCAGGCCACTGGCCAGCACGAGCACCGCCGCCACCGCCACCGGGCGCGAGCGCACGGCCAGCGTCCGCCACGTCATGGCGAGCAGCCCGAAGAAGGAGGCGAGGCTCAGGGAGCCGAGCGCGCGCCCGGCGTCTTCCTGCGAGCCTCCCGCGAGGCGCACCCCGAGGGCGGGCCCGTACTGCAGCAGGGGCCACTTGCCGGCCTCGGTGCAGCCCGACCAGCGCCCCTCGGACAGACACGCCCGGACACCGTCGGCGCACCGGAGCAGGTCCTGCGTGTCCCCGTCGAGGAAGAGCTGCCTCGCCATCACCCGGGCCAGCGCCGCGATCGCGAGCAGGCCGAGCACCCACCCCAGCCGCGGGAGCAGCCTGGGGAGGAAGGAGCGGGCACCGGACCGAGCCTGGGCGGCATCGGTGTTGGGAGACGGGGAGTGGGGTGTCGGCGGGGACATCGGGGTGCCCGTTTCGTACCTCATCCCCACGCGGGATGCCTCCGGGGAAATGGGCCCGCGAGGCAGGCGTCCCGCAGCCACGCTGACCGTGAGCATCCCGGTCTAAGCCAGGAGGGGCAAGTCCTGTCAGGGGGAGGTTCCGGCCGCGAGGGGGAGCAACTGGTCCGATTGTTGGACCAGTCGGCACGCCGCGCGGCCGGAAGGCGCCCCGTGCTTTCCCGCGGGAGCACCCCTGACAGGACCTACTCCAACTGGCTTAGCCGGAGACGGGTGCGCCAGGCTCCCTCCCCACGCACCTCGCGAGTGCGGGAAGGAAGACGCGCGCATGACAGATGATGGACTGCGGCTCCGGTTCCAGAGGGATGACGACGGCACCGGGGAGCTTCATGCCAGCGTCCGTTCCCAGGGCTTCAGTGGGCATGGCAGCGCCTGGATCGGCGCGGCGCAACTCGAGCACTTCGCCTCGGCGCTCGCGGCGTATCCCCTGACCGAGGAGGCCCGGAAAGGCCTCGCCGGTGGGTACTGGAGGAACGACCGGTTGGAGCAGGTCCACGTGGGGCTCTCCGCCTACCCGTTCGATTCCGCCGGCCACATCGGCGTGCGCGTTCTGGTCGCGACGCCCGTCGGTCCCTCCGACCGCCCGCTGTCCCAGCACGTGACCGAGGTCGAGCTCCAGACGACCTATCATGAGCTGGAGAGCTTCAGCCGGGAAGCTCCGGGAGCTGCTGGCGGGGGAACGGGAGGAGGCCCTCCTGCGGGCGGACGGGCGGAGCTGACCCTCTTTCGCGCACGCCGTGCCGGGGGCCGCCGGTATCATCCCCCCTCATGAACGTGGATGTGACGCCTCCCGAAAGACAGACAACCCTGCGATTGAACGACGGCCGCACGCTCGCGTGGTCCGAGTGGGGACCCGCCAGCGGCCTCCCCGTCCTGTTCTGCACCGGCGCCGCGATGAGCGGCTCGCTCGGCTTCGGCGCGAACGAGCTCGCGGACCTCGGTATGCGGCTGCTCGCCATCGACCGGCCCGGGCTCGGCGCGTCCACTCCGCATCCCCAGAAGACCTTCGCCTCCTGGGTGGAGGACGTGCGCCAGCTCCTCGCCGCACACTCCCTGCGCGACGTCACCGCCGTTGGCTTCTCCCAGGGCGCGCCGTTCGCGCTGGCACTCGCGGGCAGCGGCCTCGTGAAGGCCGTGGCGCTCGTCTCCGGGCAGGATGACCTCGCCTGGCCGTCCCTCGCGCCACTGCTGCACCCCGACGTGGCCGCGATGGTCCGCGCCGCCCGGCAGGACCCCGCCGGTTTCGAGCAGTCCTTCGCGCGCATGGCCACGCTGGACGGCCTGTGGCAGCTCATCCTCGGCATGAGCGGCGAGCGCGACCGGACGCTCTACCTCGGTGAGTCCTTCGGCCCGGCATACCAGCGGGCCCTGCGGGAGGGCTTCTCCCAGGGCGCCCAGGGGTACGCGAGGGACCTCGTCAACGCCCTGGGCCCGTGGCTGGTGGAGCCGGAACGCATCCCCATCCCGGTGGACCTCTGGTACGGCGGCGCGGACACCAGCACGGTGCACTCGCCCGACTTCGGCGCCACCCTCGCCACGCGCCTGCCCCACGCCACCCACGTCCTGGATCCCCAGGAGGGCGGCTCCATTCTCTGGACGAGGGCTCGCGACATTCTCCTGAGACTCAGGAGCCACGTTCCGGGGAATGCGAACCTGCTGGGGGACTGGCCGGTCCCCTCCGAACCCCCCGGCCAGTTGCCCTGCTGAACCCGTCCCCCAGCCCCAATTCCACAGGCGCACATGCGGACCGGAAGCAGGCGCCACTTCGTGAAGCGTCAGCCCGACGGGCGCCCTGAAGTAACTGTCTTCAGGTGGCTTGGACCTGGAAGGTCATGCCCGCGGCGCGCAGCCGCTCGACGAGCTTCATCCCCATGCACGAGGCGGGGGTGAGCAGCCCTCCGCGCTCCGGCAGCGCGTCCTCGGCGAGGCACAGCGCGGACTCGCCCAGCATCCACGACGTCGCGCCGTAGCCCGGGTCCTGCTTCGCCCCGACATGCGCGAGCACCCGCTCCCCGGCCGTGCCCACCCCGAGCAGCTCGATGTCGAACGAGCCGCTCTCCCGCTCCTCGCGGCTCGGCCCCTCGCCCGGTGCGGGCAGGAAACGCTGGGCCAGCTTCCGCACGGGCCCGAACGCCACGGCTCCGGACAGCACCATGCCCGCGCTCGTCGCCGCCGCCCGAGCCATTCCCGCGAGGCCCCGCCCCACATCCACCGCCTCGTCGTAGTGGAACTCGCGCCCATACGCGTAGCCGAGCAGCGCGTTGCTCCGCCGCACCACGCGCGTGTTCACCGCCGCCATGAAGAACGGCGCCAGCCACCGTCCCGTCCGCGCATCCTTCCGCGGGCGGAGCCAGTCCTCCTGCCCGGCGACGCGGGGCCCACCCTCCGGGTTGAGCGAGTAGGGATCATCGAGCACCCGGCGCACCTGGGGGTCACTCATCCGCTCCGCCATGTGGAGCCCGCTGGCGATCGTTCCACCGCTCGCGCCGCCCTTCATCCGCCGCACCCGGTAATGGGCCTCGGCCAGCCGTCCGCCCCGCGCGGCGAGCTGCTCGTGGAGCAACAGCACCCCGAGGTCCGACGGGATGGAGTCGAAGCCGCACGAGGGGACGATGCGCGCCCCCGTCTCGGCGGCGCGGGCGTGGTGGGCGTCGATCATCTCCCGGACCCAGTGCGGCTCGCCGGTGAGGTCGCAGTAGTCGGTGCCCTGCTCCGCACACGCGCCGAGCAGCGCGCTCCCATAGAGGGCATAGGGGCCCACGGTGGTGCACACGACGCGCGTGCGCCGCGCGAGCCCGTCCATGGCGGCCCGGTCCATGCTGTCCGCCGCCACGAGGGGGAGCTCCTTCGCGGAGGGCTCCAGGGCGGAGAGCTCCTCGCGTACGCGCTCGAGCTTGCCCAGGCTCCGGCCCGCGAGGGCCCAGCGGAGCGCGGGGCGCTTCTTCACGAGGTACTCGGCGACGAGGCGGCCGGTGAACCCCGTGGCGCCGAAGAGGACGAGGTCGAACTCCCGGGTGCCGGTGCGGCGCTGCTCACGGTCTGTCATGCTCGCGGATGCAAGCACCGGACGCGCCGGAGCGGAAGGAACACTTCACATGGACCCGGCCATCGATTGGTTGCGCAACGTGCCGCTGTGGCAGGCGGCCCTCGTCTTCCTGGCCAAGAACGTGCTCGTGCTGGGGGTGGCCGTGGCCCTGGGAGAGTGGCTGCGCCGGCGCTTCGCCCACCGCCGCGTGGCCCCCGAGGCGCCCGCGCTCCAGCGGGAGGAGTGGGTGCTCGCCGCCGTGTGCGTCGTGCTCAACTCGGTGGTGACCTTCGCCGGCCTCCTGCTGTGGCGCGAGGGGCTCATCCGCTTCCGGCTCGACGGGGGCCCGCGCGTGTTGGTGGACGTGCTGGTGCTGGTGGGGGTGATGGACCTGGGCATGTACCTGCTGCACCGCACCGCGCACGTGCCGCTGCTCTACGGCTGGCTGCACGCGCCCCACCACCGCTACGAGCGGGCCCGGCCCCTCACCCTCTTCGTGCTCAGCCCGCTGGAGGTGCTCGGCTTCGGCGCCCTGTGGCTCGCGGTGTGTATGGCCTACGAGGCCTCGTGGGCCGCCATGCTCCTCTACCTCGTCTTCAACACCCTCTGGGGAGTGCTGGGACACCTGGGCGTGGAGCCCTTCCCGGATGGCTGGGTGCGCTGGCCCGGCCTGCGCGCCGTGGCCACCACCACCTTCCATGCCCGGCACCACCTGGACCAGGCCCACCACTTCGGCTTCTACACCCTCGTGTGGGACCGCCTCTTCGGCACGCTCGCCCCGGACTACGAGGCCTCCTTCGGCCGCTCGCAGGTGGTGCCGCACGAAAGCCTGACTGCCTCGGCACCCGGGCTCCCCTCGCCGTAACCGTCGGATGAGGAGGGACTCGGCCGCGAATGGGGTCAGCTCAGGACTGTGTCACGGGCGCGGGGGACAGCGGTACCTGCTCCGCCCCGACCCGATCCTGCTCGGCCCTTGCGCGTGCTTTCTGGGCGGCCGCCTTGACCTGGGCTCGGATGTTCGCCCGGTCGGCAGGTGAGGAGTCCGCCGCCGTCACCACGACCATCCCATCGACTTCGATCCGCTCGACCTTCCTCATGCGAACCTCCACGACACCCGAATGCGTCTTCTAACATGCCCATCCACCAGCCACCATCCGGAGAGGCGAGCCCGGCCTAGACAGGGGCGTACTCCAGGACCTCGGTGAAGGTGTTGCGGAGCAAGGTCTCCAAAGCGTTGTAGTCCTGAGACTCCAAGTCCGTCCAGAAGGGGCTCTGCCGGTTCGATGTGAGGTAGACAACGCCAATGGGAACCCATTTCGCCGAGTCATAGATGGGCACGCAGACCAGCGAAGAAAAGGTCTGATCGCTCGCCCACACGTCCACCATCGGTGCCGTGAAATTGGCATACACCTGAGAACTTCGCCGGGAAGCCTCAAGGGTTGCACCGAGGAGAAACGCGCGGCCGGAAGCGCCCTGGGCCTGCTCCAGTGAAGCGACGCTCAGTTGCTTCGTCTCCGCATGCGCCTCATCGATGATGTCGCCCTTGCCGTCTCCACCCCGATAGCGGAATCCCAACCAGATCATGGCCCCCCCTCCCGGCACGAAGCCCCCGATGTGGAGCTCCTCGTCCCTCGAGACGGCGAACCGGCGCTTCAAGAAGGCCTGCATCTCCATGAGCACGGACACGGCACGCCGTTGGATGTCTGGGGTGTAGAGGTCCTTGAATACCCGGGAGTTGGTGCGCAGGAACTCCTCTCCCTTCCGCGCCCACTCGCCCCCATTGCTTCCCAGCCGGATCTGCCGCAGGTAGAAGGGGACCCTGTCGTGGCTTTCGATGGTGAGCACGTGCATCTGCCAGGAAAGCCAGAAGTCGTCCTGGTGCCGCCGCACGAAGTTCCTGGCCAGACGCTCCATGAGTTCCGCATCTGGGGAGGGTGGACTGTTCGACAGGAGCGCGTAGACACGGGCCACCGGTTTGCCCTGCTGCGCCCTCTTCACGCGCTCCAGCAACAGCCAACGCAATCGCGGATCGGCCAGGCTCAAGCCGACCATCAACACGGTCCGCTTGTCGTCGTTGAAGAAGAGATCCTCCAGCTTCCGGCTCGCCCAGTCTCCGCGAGCCTCGTGGTAATCCTTCTCCGAGAGGACCACCGTGCCCGTCGGCGTCGCGCCCGGAGCCGGGGGGACATAGCCGTGGAGGTGCACCACGTGTGGCTCGGGGGGCCGCTCGCCATCCACGATGGCCTCGGGCATCTTCCCCAGCAGTCGCTCCGCCGCACGCTCCAGCAGATCATCGAAATTGAAGGTGTAGAGGCCGTGCAGTCTCTTGGGGGTGGCCTTGGCGGCAGCCAGGAGGGCGGCCAGTTCCAGGTGGATGCTGCTCACATCCTTGGTGCCGTCCCAGTACAGGGCCTGGCGAAGCATCTCCAGGTAGCGCTCCTGGCTCAGCTTGTCGCGAACGACGTCCACCACGGCTTCCCGGCCGAAGTTGTCCACGAAGATCCGGGCGGCGACATCCAGATCCTTGGGTTGGAACTCGAGGTCGCTGTACTCCTGAGCCAGGAAGGCGCTCAACAACCGGCGGTTGAGCTCGTTCCAGGAAGGCAGGCCAGAGGCAATGGACGCGCCCGCCCCGACGAGGAGTTCCAATGAGCCTTCCTGGAAGCTCTTCTGGAGGTTGGCAGTGAACTCAGCAGGCGAAATCCTGGGTATGCGCATGGTCTTCGCCCTCCCTGTGTGACGCCAATCCCGGGCAGGCGCTACCTTACAGATGATCCCAGCCGTATCAACCACAAAGGTAAGGCTCACACGATCGCGTCCAGCTCCTCCAGCAGCCGGTCCACGTCCGCCTCGGTGTTGTAGAGGTGCGGGGACACGCGGATGCTGTCGCCGCGCACGCTCACGAACACCTTGCGCGCCGCCAGCTTCGCCGCCACCTCCGGCCCGTAGCCTCCCCGCCGCTTCAACCCCACCATGTGCCCCGCCCGCTGCGTCTCGGGCGGCACCTCCAGCGTCAGCGCCCTCGCCCCCTTCGCCACCCGCTCCGTCAGCGCGCGCAACGTCTCCTGCACGTCCGCCACGCCCCACTTGAGCAACTGACTCAGCGCCGTCATCGCCATCGGCACCAGCACGAAGTTGCTGCGCTCGCCCACGTCGAAGCGCCTCGCCCCCGGCTGGAAGTCGTCGCGGTAGTCCACCAGCCGCGTGAAGTCCTCGCTGCCCCCGCGCATCAGCCAGTTGTGCTCGATGGGGCGGCCCTCGCGGAAACGCGGCGCCACGTACAGGTAGCCCTGGCTGTAGGGCCCCATCAGCCACTTGTAGCCCGCCGCCACCAGGAAGTCCGGCTTCACCTCCGCCACGTTCAACGGCAGCGCGCCCAGCGATTGCGTCGCGTCCACCGCCAACGCCGCCCCCACCTCGCGCGCCCTCGCCCCCACGCGCACCAGGTCCACCAGCCCTCCGTCCGTCCAGTGGCAGTGCGGCACCGCCACCAGCGCCGTGCGCTCGTCCAGCTCCGCGAGCAGCGCCCGCGTCCAGTCCCCGTCCTCCGGCTTGCGCACCGCCACCACCTGCCCTCCCGCGCGCTCGGCCAGCTCGCGCCACGGGTACACGTTGGAGGGGAACTCCTCGGCCAGCACCAGCAGCCGCTGCCCCACCTTCACCGGCACGTTCGCCGCCGCCACCGCCAGCCCGTAGCTCGCCGAGGGCACCAGCGCCACCCCGTCCGCGTCCGCTTCCACCAGCCGCGCGAAGAGCTTCCGCAGCGCCTCCGAGTCGGTGAAGAAGTCCTCGGGCTTCACCAGCCACGGCCTGGACTTGCGCATCACCGCCTCCTTCCCCACCTCGCTCACCCCGTGGAGCTGCGGGGACATGTACGCGCAGTTGATCCACGTGACGTCATCGGGCAGGTCGAAGAGGTGCCGCTGGGCGGGAAGGATCATGGCCCCGCGAGCATAGCGCGCGCCCCCGCCTCCGCGGCGTCCGACGCGGCTCGGGCGGGGTTACAGGCGCGAGGCCGAGGCGTAGCCGCTGAAGAGCTCGCTGGCGAGCTTCCCGCGTTCCCCATCCTCGGCGCGGCGGATGTAGTCGTTCCACACGTGCCCGCCCTGGCCGCGCTTCCCGGGGAAGCGCAGGTTCATCCGCGAGCGCTTCACCCCACTGCCCCCGCGGTGCACGAAGACGACGGTGCCGTCGCGCTCCACCGCCTCGATGACGCCCACGTGCGTCAGCCCATCGTTGCGCTCGCCATCCCGGTTGCGGTCATACGTCTCGCGGAAGAAGACGATGTCTCCGGGCTTCGGCGTGCGCTTGTGCAGGGCTCCCGCCCGCTGGGCGCGCCGGTGGATGGCGCTCACCGCGTTCTCCCCGGGCAGCGTGCCGTGCGACAGCAGCTCGATGCCGGCGGCCTGGTAGGCGGCGCGCACCAGCCCGGAGCAATCGTCCGGCACCCGGTGCGCGGCCAGCGAGGCGCCCACCAGCTTCCCGGCGCGTTGGGCCACACGCCGTCCCTTGGGGAGGGGCGCCGGAGGCCGCTTCTTCTTCGTGGGCGCGGCCTTCACCCCGGGCTTCGCGCCACGGGTGCGGGCGGGTGTGCGCGTGGAGCCCACGGCCTTCTTCGACTTCGCCGCGGGCTTCACCGGTTCACGCGGAGCGGCCACGGCCGGAGCCGTGCCGAGCACCGCGAGCATCAATGGCAGCAGGAGCTTGCGAAGCATCATGCGAGCAGACGAGCGTAGCGCTCCGCGCATTCACTCGCGATGGGCCGGGGCCCTGCCTCCATGTGCCTGCCTGTTCACCAGACTACGGCTCGCGGTCCATTCACGGACAGACATGGAAGTGCCGCCTTCACCGAGGGAGCCGACGGGTGCGCCAGGAAGGGGGGGCCGGAGCGTCCTGGCGGGACAACTCCGGCCCCACGGTATCTACGGGCGCAGGCGGCCCAGCAGCCAGCTTCCGCCCACCAGGCCCAGCACCGTGCCCAGGGACTTCGCCGGAGCCCCGAGCAGCCGCGACTCCAGCACGTCCACGCGATCCGCCACCAGCAGCAGCATCACGTGCCGCACCCGGTTCTCGGGGATGGCATACGCCACCCGCCGCAGCACCCCGCTCAGGCCCTTGGGCGGCACCGCCGTGCCGAACGCCGGTGTCAGCTCGTCCAGCTCGGCCCGCTTGAGCACCGGGAAGTCCGGCGGCGGCTGGCGCTCCGGCCGCTTCCAGTGCGCCCCTCCGCGCGGTGCCGGCTTCGACAACATGGGCACCCCCGGCCGCGTTTCCGGGTCTCCGTCCACGCCCCAGCCGGGAATGTCCGCGTGGATCTGCTCGGACGTCGTCAGGTCTTGTTCCGCCATCCCGTGTCTCCTCGCGCATGCCCGTGCGGCAGCAGCACGCACTTGATGCACCCATCCAGCTTCTTCTCGAACAGCTCGTACGCGCGCGGCAGCTCGGCGAGCGGGAACCGGTGCGTGATGATGCCCCTGGCGTCGATGCGCCCCGCGCGGATGTGCTCCAGCAGGTGCGGCATGTAGCGCTTCACGTTGCACTGGCCCATGCGCAGCGTGAGTCCCTTGTTCATCGCCGTGCCGATCGCCACCATGTTCCACGGCGGCCCGTACACGCCGATGATGGAGACGGTGCCGCCCTTGCGCGCCGATTGAATCGCCCAGTTGATGGCCGTGGGCGAGCCCGCCTCCAGCTTCAGCTTCACCCCGAGGAGGCTGTGCATCGCCGAGCCCTCGGCCTCCAGGCCCACCGCGTCGATGCACACGTCCGGCCCGCGCCCCTTCGTCAGGTCCTTCAAGGTGGCGACGATGTTCTCCTCGTCCTTGAAGTTGAGCGTCTCCACCTGGGCGTAGCGGCGCGCGAAGTCCAGCCGGTACTCGAGGCTGTCCACGGCGATGACGCGGCCGGCCCCCAGGAGCCACGCCGACTTCATGGCGAACAGGCCCACCGGGCCGGCTCCAAACACCACCACCGTGTCCCCGGGCTGGATGTTGCCCATCTCCGCGCCCTGGTAGCCGGTGGGAAGAATATCGCTGAGGAAGAGCACCTCCTCCTCGTCCATGTCGTCGGGAATCTTCATGGGCCCCACGTCCGCGAAGGGCACGCGCACGTACTGCGCCTGGCCGCCCTCGTAGCCGCCCGTGGTGTGCGAATACCCATACACGCCCGAGGCCATCTCGCTGTTGGGGTTGGTGTTCTCGCAGCAGGCCGTCAGCCCGCGCGAGCAGTAGAAGCAGGTGCCGCACGAGATGTTGAAGGGCACCACCACCCGGTCGCCCGGCTTGAGGGTGCGCACCGAGGAGCCCACCTCCTCCACCACGCCGGTGAACTCGTGGCCGAAGGTGCACCCCACGCGCGTGTCGGTGATGAAGCCATGGAGCAGGTGCAGATCCGAGCCGCAGATGGCCGAGCGCGTCACCCGCACGATGGCGTCATTGGGGTGCAGGATGACGGGGTCCGGCTTGTTCCCCACCGAGACCCGGTAGGGTCCCTCGTAGATCATGGCTTGCATTGTCCGCTTCCCTCCCTCGAGCGCCGTCGTGGCGGCACGGATGCACGACAAGGTACGCACCGGCCCTCGCGCGTGGGCCTCGGGGACAGGCCGACGGGGCGGCCCCTTCCGCCCCAGCAACGGCCGCCAGAGGGCTCCCCTGCCCGGCCGCCCGCTTGCGCGCCGCGCCGCCGCCCCACAGGGAAACCCCATCCGTTCAATGACCCGCTCTTGCCACGGGAAGGCTGTTCCCCCGAGAGGCCCGGGCCGTAGAATCAGGACTGGGAGAGCCCACCACGTGTTGCCCTACTTCCCCTTCGAGCAGGACAGCTACGCGATGACGCTGGGCGTGCGCGCATTGCGGCCCGACGAGGCCCTCATCGAGGTCGACGAGGCGCACTACGTCAGCGAGCTCGCGCGCAAGGCGGCCATGCTCACCGCCAACCCGCGCGCCCGCTTCCAGGCCTGGCCCGGCACCGAGCCCCAGCAGTGGGAGACGGTGACGGAGCTGCTGCCGCGCATGGCGCGCGAGCACCCCCGGCACTTCGCGCTGGAGGTGGAGGGCGGGCGCTGGTGCTGGCACAACCGGCTGCTCGGCACCGAGACGCGCTTCACGCCCGGGGACCCGGGCAGCCTGCCCCACGCGCCGCTGGACTGGCTGGGCCGGCAGGTGCAGGAGGACTTGCTGGTGATGGACGGCACGCGCGAGGGGATGCCCCTGGTGGCCGGGCAGCTCTGCTTTCCCTCCATGTGGTGCCTCGACGACAAGCTGGGGCGCTCGATGCTCGACATCCACGTGCCGGTGCCGGGCTTCGTCTCCAAGCTGGGCGCCGCCACGACGCGGCTGATGGAGGGGCTCAAACCGGGGCGGGCCGTCACCCGCTGCAACTGGGCCTTCACGGTCACGGACCGGATGGACCTCGAGCCCTGGAGCCTGCCCGAGTGGCGGCACCTCTTCGAGGGGATCACGCGGGAGAACGCGGGGGAGCGGTGCTTCCTGAGGCTGGAGCGGCAGACGCTCTCGCTGATGCCGCGCACGGGGGCCATCCTCTTCACCATCCACACCTACCGGGCCCCGGTGGCCAGCGAGGTGGAGGATCCGGCGCGCCGCCGCCGGCTCGCCCAGGTGCTGCGCACCGTGCCCGCGGACACGAGCACCTACAAGCGAATCACCCCGTTCCTCGAGCCGCTCCTGGCCTGGCTGGACGCCGAGCCCGTCCCCCGGGCAGCCAACTCCTGACGGGAGAGGAGCGTGGGATGCGCGTCAGCGGCGGCAGGCAAGACGCCCTGGCAGGCTCAAGGAATGATTTCGGGCCTGCTTGCGAAGAGCGCATGAAAAAGAGTCGTGTTGGGAGGCGCCATCCACTCCACGAAAAGTGGGACGGGAGTTTCGGCCACCTCCCGAGGAAGCGCGCTGGCGCCGAATAACGCCTCGATCTTCCTCGCCATGACCCGGGCGGGCTGCTGCATTTCAGCCGGAAGCGGCTCGAAGCAGATCCTGCTGACACGCCGTGTCTCCTCGGTCTCCTCGAACTCCAGGCCATACACCGTGAGGACGGGCGCGAGGATACTGAGGCACCCGACCACGGCGAAGCGGTGCGGCGCCGCCCGGCCCGAGTAGGCGACACACCGGAAGCTGGGATTCACCGTCGCCGTACCATCACCGATGGTGAATCCAGGCAACTCCGCTTCGAGCTCATCCAGGAGTGCCCACCACTTGTCGAGCTTCTTGAGCTCTTGCTGCCACAGGGCATGGAGCCGCTCGAGCTCAGGACTGGCCCCCCCCGTGAGGTAACACTCCTCGGTCGAGGGCCAGTAGTGGCGGACGATCGAAAGCAACTCCTCGGCGGACATCGGCCTCTCCATCATCGTGGGATGACCAGAACAGGTCTGGCGAGCGCATCGCACCTTCTCGTCACGTGTGACCCCGCGATGGTTTGATTCAGAATCAAATCGTACTCGGTCTTGAAGACCTCGCACGCAATGCCCATGGGAGTTTCTTTTGTGGTCAGCCTGAGAATGTTCTGCGCGGCCAGATTGGCGCACTTCGCGGCGGCGCCCTGCGCCCGCTCCACCGGAATATATCCCTGCCTCCCATTCTCGACGGGCACTTCAACCCCGAACTTGCACAGGAACAGTTCCCGCGTAGCGCTCTTCCTAATGCCTACGTGAACACACGCCACCCGCCAGCCTCCCGCTCCCTTGCCACTCTTCGAGACCTGATTGACGAACTGGAAGTGCTCCGGCTTGAGGCTCCCTTCAACCGTGGCACATCCCGAGAGCAGCAGGAGCCACAGCGGGAGCCCACGGAGGAACAACAGAGCCCGCGGCGACGGTCGCCCAAATGCCACCCGTGGGCAGTCGCTCTGACCGGACATGGCCACACCTCCCAGGAGTCTGGGCACGAGCCGCGAGCCAGCCCGGCAATCCACCCGGTTGGAGACGGTGAAGTCACGGGTGGGTTGCCGTCAATCGTCCAGGGTTGATGTGGAAAGCAGTCAACCCTTCGTCCGAGGCCCTTTCAATAGCAGGCGCCGATCGGGATGTACCGGCACACCCCATCCATCCCGCAGGTGTCCGTGGTGCACGCCTTCCCGTCGTTGCACTTGCTGCTGTCCACGGCATCGCCGGGGCAGGTGGTACTGCTCCCCGTGCACTTCTCCACGACGTCGCAGTTCCCTCGTGCCGCCCGGCAGACGTAGCCCGCCGGTTGGAGCCTGTCCGCCGGGCACGCCGCGCTCACGCCATCACACGTCTCGGCCGCGTCGCAGGCGCCCACCGCTGCGTTGCACACCGTCCCCGCCGCCACCTTCCGGTCCCCGGGGCACGTGACGCCCTGGCCATCGCACCGCTCCTCGGCATCACACGTTCCCCGCGAGGGCCGGCAGACGATGTCGTTGCCGATGCGCTTGTCCGCGGGACACACGCCCGCGGTGCACACCTCTTCCTCATCACACACGCCCGCCGCCGCGCGGCACGTCCTCGCCTGGCAGTCCGGATCCGCGCAGTCCACGAGCCCATCGCAGTCGTCGTCCTTGCCGTCTCCACACGTCAGCTCCGTGGAGCCTCCCGGGCACGCACAGCTCGCGCCTCCGCACACCTTCCCGTTGGCGCCGCAGGTCTTCGCGTTGCAATCCGGATCCGCGCAATCCGCGAGCCCATCGCAGTCATTGTCCTGCCCGTCGGTGCACCGGCTCTCGGCCTGCTCCGTCTTCGCGCACACACACGTGCCCGTCCCCGTGTCACACCGGGGCGTCGGTCCACCGCACTGCGCATCCTCGACGCAGTTCACGCACGTGCGCCTCGACGCATCGCAGACCCCCGAGCAGCTCTCGCACGCCGCGCCTCCCTTGCCGCAGGACGCGTGGGCCGTGCCCGGCACGCACGTGTTCCCCTGACAGCAGCCATCCGCGCAGGACCTCGGGTCACAGACGCACTGGCCGCTCACGCAGCGCTGCCCCTGCTCGCACGTCTCGCACTCGCCCCACGTCCCGTCCGCCCCGCACGTCTGCACTCCCGCGCAGCCCTCCTCGCAGGCGCGCTTCGCCCCCACCGCGCACTTCGCCTCCTCCTCCGGCGCCTCCGCACACACGCCGTCCACGCACACCTCGCCGCGCGGGCACTCCCAGCCCTGCTCGGGTGCGCACCGCAGCTCCGCGGGCTCCACCGGCCCACACCCCAGGGCCACGCACAACAGCCCCACGCAGCCCAGCAGCCACGTCCCCGGACGCGAACCCGACTTCCCCACAACTTCTCCCACTCCTCGACCCATGACGACTCCCCCAACCCTGGCACCCGGCCAGCGAACGTTTCGGAGAGCCGCTCAAAGCAACCGGCCTGCCACCGCCTTCCATCGAGAGAGAACACGCTCCGCGCCCTCTCCCCGGGCATCCATCGCGAGAGACCGCCATCCCGATGGAGCAACACTTCGCGACCCCGGTGTCACCGGCTCGCCGGAGCGCGTTCCAACCAGAGCAGCCCCAGGTCGAGCGGCACCGCGTCGAAGGGCTCGGCGCGTACCCACGCCTCGCCCGCGTGCGTCGCGGTGAGCACCCAGCCGGACGGCTCGCGCCGGTGGATCTCCAGGGTGCGTGCGAGTGGATCGATGAGCCACGCGTGCACCACGCCCTCCCGGTGGTAGATGGGCAGCTTGCGCTTGCGGTCGACGTGGACCGTGGAGGGCGAGAGCACCTCGCACACCCAGTCCGGAGCGAGCGTCAGGAAGGGCTCCTCGGAGGAGGGGAGCTTCGGCATGCGCTCGCGGCGCCAGCCCGCCAGGTCCGGCACGAGGATGTTCCGGCCGAAGTGCAGCTCCGGCTCGTAGAGGATCCACCAACCGCCGGGCCCACCTCGCCCCAGCCGGAAGGGTCCTCCCAGCTCGACACTCAACAGGTAGCCGACATTGGCGTGCCCCATGGCTGGCCTCGGCGAGGCCACCAGCTCGTCCTCCAGAATCTCTCCCACCCACCCGACCGGCAGGGCCTCGATGTCCTCGTAGGTCGCCGGCTTCTTCCCGTTCGCCATCTCACGCCTCCTGGCCGTCCGGCGGGATTCAGGCCCCTCCGTGACTTCTCCAGTCTACCCAGCCCTCTGACATCTCAGGTAGGGTGGGGTCTCCAGGCGTGACAGGCAACGTTCCAGGACAGCCGACCGCCGGGGTACCCTGCCCCGCGCCGCCTGCATGGGAGACATGGGAATGAGCGACACACCGGAATGGGATGGAGGCCCGCTGGGGCCGCACCGTGTCGGCAAGCGATACCGGGGCACCGGCCTGGGACTGGGGCGCCTCTACCAGGCCCACAATACCGAGACGGGTGCCCCCGCGGTGGTGCTGATGCCCGGGCGGCCCGGCGACTGGCGCCCCCTGGGCGGCTGGACCGTGCGCGTCACGAGCGAGAGCGTCCCTCCCTTCCTCGCGCTGGAGGTGGAGCACGCCCCTGGGAACGTCGCCGGAGCCCTCCAGGAGCTGACCATGATGCTCCAGCGGCTCAGCACCGCGATGGCGCGCCTCGAGGACCGGCCGGACGCCAACGCCCACCTCTGCCTCCCCGGCCTGCCCCAGCCACCCGAGCCCACACCCCCGCCGCCCCGCCGCCGAGGGCTGCTCATGGGGGCCTGGGCCTTCGCGATGGCGTCGCTCGCGGGAGCCGCCGTGCTGCTCGGTTCACCACCACCCGAGCCCACTGGGGAGAAGCACGCTCCCGCCCTCGCGGGTGCGGCCCACGAAGAACCCGTCACCTTCATCAATACACGGGACGCCACTCCATCCGTCATCGGCTATCCCATGCCGGACGCACCCTTCAAGCAACAGAAGAAGCCTCCGTGTCTCCAGGGAACGGAGGTCGAGATTCGTGGCGGCTGTTGGGTGCAGCTCGCGCACAAGCCGCCCTGTCCCAGGAGCACGGCCGAGTACGAGGGCGCCTGCTACATGCCCGTGGGCAAGGAGCCCCCCGAGCCCCGCGCGCTGCTGCCCTGAGAGCGTCCGAGGGCCCTCACCCGCTGGCCTTGTTGCTGAGCTCGAGGCCCACGGCCACTGCCACCGGGAGCAGCAGGAGCAACGGGAACACGAGGCCACGGACCGACAGGGACACCAGGAGGCACGGCACCAGTCCCACGAGGGCCGCGCCGAGTCCCGCCCTGAAGGAGCCACGTCCCGAGAGCAGGGAGTGGCCCCAGAGCGCACCGAGCACCGCGCCCAGGGGCGTTGCCAGCACGGCGAGCATCGCCATCAGGTTCCCGATGGGCACGAACCCCGTGCCCCCGCCCAGCAAGTCGCCCAGGGCGTCGTCCAGGACACTGCCCCCAGCCAGCCCGAGCCACGCTCCGAGCCCCATCCCCACCCCGCTCGTCACCACCGCGACGAGGCAGCGCAACAGACTGAACAGACTGAAAGGTTCCCGCTCCTCCATGCGTCCACTCCTCGAGAGCCCACCGGCTCAGACGATGGCGGCGAGGGGCTCGGGCCCGGCATCGAGCACCTCGCGCAGCCGCCGCAGGCCCCGCTCCAACTGCGCGCGCGTGCGCGGGGCGCCGATGCACACCCGCACCGCCGCCGGCACCGGCCCCGTCCCCGTGGTGAACAGCTCCGCCGACGTCACCGACACCCCGTTGCGCCTCGCCTGCGCCACGAACTCCTCGCTGCGCCGGCCCTCCGGCAGCCCCAGCCACAGGTGATAGAGCGGCGCCAGCGCCGCCTTCGGCAGCTCGCGCCCGAGCACACCCCGCACCAGCGCCAGCCGCTCGCCCACCTCCTGCCGCTGGCGCACCACCAGCTCGTCCGCCGTGCCGTCCTCCACCCAGCGCGCCAACACCTCCGCCATCAGCGGCGTCGTCATCAGCGAGGCCAGCCCCACCTCCTCCGCCAGCCGCTCGCCCCGCGCCCGCGCCGGCGCCACCAGGTAGCCAATCCGCAGCCCCGGCGTCAGCAGCTTGGACACCCCGGCGATGAAGTAGCTCGCCTCGGGCAGGAAGCTCGCCAGCGGCGGCGGCCGGCTCTCCGGCAGCAGCCCGTACGCGTCGTCCTCCAGCACCAGCACCCCGTACTTGCGCGCCACGTCGGCGATCTTCCGCCGCCGATCCTCCGGCTGCACCGCTCCCGTCGGGTTGTGGCACGTGGGCTGGGTGTAGAGCAGCTTCGCCCCCACCCGGCACGCCGCCTCGAAGGCCTCGGGCACCAGCCCCTGCGCATCCATGGCCACGCCCTGCAGCCGCAACTGGAAGCGCCTCGCCAGCACCTTCACCCCCGGGTAGGTGAGCGCCTCGGTGACGAGCATGTCCCCCGGTTTGGTGAGCGCCGCCAGCGCCACCTCCATGGCGTGCTGTCCGCCCGCGCACACCACCACCTGCTCCGGCCTCGCCTTCAGCCCGAAGCGCGCCGCCCACGCCGCTCCCGCGACGCGGTGCGCCGTGGTGCCCGCGGCCGGTTGGTAGCCCAGCAGCTCCGCCAGCCTCGGCGTCCGTCCGAGTTCCTCCAGCGAGCGGCGCAGCGCCTGGCTGGCGGGGTCTCCCTCCGGTGTGGCCGGCGCGTTGATGCCCAGCTCCACCGGCGAGTCGTCATGCGCCAGGTCCACCGGCGTGGGCATGTGCACGGGCACCTCGCGGTCCCTCACGTACGTGCCGCGCCCCACCTCGCCGCTCACCAGGCCCCGCTTCTCCGCCTCGGCGTAGGCGCGCGTCACCGTGCCCACCGTGACGCCCACCCGCTCGGCCAGTTCCCGGTGCGTGGGCAGCCGGGTGCCCGGAGTCAGACGCCCCGCGTCAATGTCCTCCGAGAGAGCGTCCGCGATGGCCCGGTACAGGGGCCCATTGCGTCCTCGTAGCTCCGGCATCCAACTTGTCATGGTGACAATCGATACACTTGACGGAATACGGCTGCCCACGTAACTCATTGTCTCGATTCCACCCAGGATTGTCACGACTTTCCGGGGTGGAAGCGCGAGCCACTGGGGCGCCCCGGGCCCTGGACGGAAAGCAGCCCGTCCCCTCTTCACGAGGAGCTGAAGCATGTTGCCCATCGAGGTCCAGCGCGCCCCCACCCTGAAGCCCAAGCCCTCGAACGAGGGGCTCGGCTTCGGCAAGTACTTCACCGACCACATGTTCCGGATGGACTACGCGCCGGAGCGCGGTTGGCACCAGGCGCGGATCCTCCCGCATGGGCCGCTGGGGTTGGACCCGGGCGCGTCGGTGCTGCACTACGCGCAGGCGGTGTTCGACGGCTCGAAGGTGTTCCGCGGCCGGGACGGGCAGCTGCGCGCCTTCCGCATCATGGACCACTGCAAGCGCCTGCACTCGAGCGCCGAGCGGCTGGCCATGGCGCCGGTGCCGCCGGAGATGGCGCGCGAGGCGATTGAGACGCTGGTGAAGCTGGAGGCCGACTGGGTGCCGAACGCCCCGGGCACGGCGCTGTACGTGCGGCCGACGGTGATCGCCTCGGAGGCGTTCCTCGGGGTGCGGCCGGCGGACAAGTACATCTTCTTCGTCATCCTCAGCCCGGTGGGCAGCTACTTCGCGGGTGGCGCCGAGCCGGTGCGCATCTGGGTGGAGCAGCAGCACACGCGCGCGGCCAAGGGCGGCCTGGGTGGAGCGAAGGCGGCGGCCAACTACGCGGCGGGCCTGCAGGCGTCGGTGGAGGCCAAGAAGCGCGGCTACGCGCAGGTGCTGTGGCTGGACGCGCAGGAGCACCGCTACATCGAGGAGGTGGGCACGATGAACCTCTTCGTGCGCATCGGCGATGAGATCATCACCCCGCCGCTGGATGGAACGTTCCTGCCCGGGATTACCCGCGAGAGCGCGCTGACGCTGCTGCGCGACTGGGGCATGAAGGTGAGCGAGCGCAAGCTGTCCATCGACGAGCTGCGCGAGGCGCACCAGAAGGGCGAGCTGCGCGAGGTGTTCGGCACGGGCACGGCGGCGGTGATTTCGCCGGTGGGCGCGCTGGGCTTCCAGGAGGGCCAGCTCGTGATTGGCGACGGCAAGGTGGGCGAGGTGTCCAAGCGCCTGTACGACACCGTCACCGGCATCCAGTACGGCACGCTGCCGGATCACCACGGCTGGATGACGGTCATCAAGTAGTCCTGGCCGTCCGGTGAGCCCCGGGCGCGGTGTTCCAAAAGGTGTCCGGCTGTTGGACGAGTTTGGAACGAGCGCGCCCGGAGGGCCGGGGACGCGCCGCCCGTGTTCTGCTATGGCGCGCGACCATGAACACGGATGTGCTGCTGGAGACGCGCGGGCCCGTGGGCCTGGTGACGCTCAACCGCCCCAAGGCGCTCAACGCGCTCGACCTGGGGATGATTCGCGCGCTGCACCCGGCGCTCGAGGCCTGGGCGAAGGACTCCCAGGTGAAGGCCGTCGTCATCCGCGGCGCCGGTGGCCGGGCCTTCTGCGCCGGCGGGGACGTGCGCGCCGTGGCCCAGTCGCTCGGCTCGCCCGCCCCCGAGGGACAGGAGCCGCTCTCCCGCTCCTTCTTCCGCGAGGAGTACCGGCTCAACCACCTCATCCACCACTACCCCAAGCCGTTCATCGCGCTGGTGGACGGCATCAGCATGGGCGGGGGGCTCGGGCTGTCCGTGCACGGCTCGCACCGCGTCGTCACCGAGCGGCTGGTGCTGGCCATGCCGGAGACGGCCATTGGCCTGTTCCCCGACGTGGGCGGCGGCTGGTTCCTCCCGCGTTTCCCGGGCGAGGCGGGCACGTACCTGGGCCTCACGGGCGCGCGGTGCAACGCCGCGGATGCCATGTGGCTCGGGTACGGGACGCAGCACGTGACACACGACAAGCTGGAGGCCGTGGTGGAGGCGCTCGCGGCGGCGGACTGGAGCACGGGCGAGGCGCGCGCGGTGGCCACCCGGGTGCTGGCCGGTTTCGCCTCCGAGCCCGGGCCCTCTCCGCTGAGCGCACAGGCGGACGCCATCCACCGGTGCTTCGCGAAGGACACCGTGGAGGACATCCTCGCCGCGCTGGAGGCCGAGGGCACAACGTGGGCCCAGGAGACGCGCGCCACGCTCGGGCGCATGTCCCCCACGAGCCTGAAGGTGACGCTGCGCCAGTTGCGGCTGTGCCGGGGCCGGCCCTACGACGAGACCGCCGTCGTGGAGTACCGGCTGAGCCAGCACGTCACCGCCCGGCCGGACTTCCGCGAGGGCATCCGCGCCGTGCTCGTGGACAAGGACAACCGGCCCTCGTGGAACCCGCCCACGCTCGCCGGGGTGCGCGATGCCGACGTGGAGGCGTGCTTCGCTCCGCTCGGCGCGCGCGACCTGGTGCTTCCGTAGGACACTTTCCCCTCTCCCTTCGGGAGAGGGACGGGGTGAGGGTTTCGGGTGAACTCGGGTTGAACCCGCTGCCCATACCGCGGGACACGGGTTGAAGAACGGGCCCGGACACCCTCACCCCCCGCCCTCTCCCGAGGGGAGAGGGAGCATCTAGAAGATCACGTCGAGGACGTCGCCCGCGACATCCACCAGGGTCCCCACGGGATTGGTGATGACGTCCTCCACGAACTCTTCCGCGGCCTCCTCCCGGGACTCGGCATACTCCTGCGCATCCGGCAGCTCCTCGACGCGGTCCGGGTGCGACGCCACGTCCTCGGGCCGGGCGTAGTGCTCGAGGTAGGTCGAGAGAGAGTGGTCATTGCCGGCCGGGTTGTTCCGCTCGGCCTGGGTCCCATCATCGAACTCGACGACCGTCGCGCCCGCCCCGGGGTGGGTGTGCACGCCGAGCACATTGGGCGAGAGATCGAACCCCGGCGGGGCCGTCTCCCCCAGGCCCAGCTCGCGCGGCACGAAGTCCGCCCGGTTGATGTAGTGCGTGTACTGCGGGCCATCCGGGTACGTCGTGGCCGCGCCGCCGAGCGTCTCGACGTGGACCTGCCCCAGCAGCTCGTTGACCTCTGCCTCCGACTTCCCCTCCGACAGCAGCCGCTGACGCACGTCCTCGAGGGCCCGGCTGACGATCAGCGCCCCCTGGCTGTGGCCCACCAGGCGGACGTCCTCGCCGTTGGTGATCTGCTCGTAGACGAGGTCGGCGGTGGTCTCGACCGCGGGGTTGGTTCCCTCGTCCTTCTTGTCGCTCAGGGACTGGGCCGTGTCCTTGAGGGTGCCCTCGGTGGCGTTGTAGACGCCCACCACGTTCGCGCCCGTCGCATCCGCGAGCTCCTGGAGGTTGTCGGCGAAGGCACCGGGCTGCGTCCCCTGCCCGTTCACGAAGATGACCGTCCCCTCGCCCTCGCCGTTGCTGGGCTCCACCGCGTCCACGTCGCCCGGCTTCGTCCCCGGCGGGTAGGCACCGCCATTCTCACCGACGAGGTATCCGTCCGACGCCGTGGACTCGCGGGTCCGGTGATCGAAGGCGGGCTGGACCGGCTTCTTCTTCGTCTTGCCATCGCCGAGCTGATCCCAGTTCGTGTCCGGGATGCCGCTGGGGTCCGTGCCCGGACGCCGCTGGGGGAAGGAAGGCCCATTGGCGAGCTCGCCCCACCGCGTGTACGGAACGCCGTTGAGGTTCGTGCCCGGACGCACCGTCCCCGTGTCGAACCGATCCGCCTTGCGGTCCGGGACGATGCCGACGGGGCGGTTGCCCGGACGGGACTGGCCCGCGCCCCGGGTCTCGAACCGGTCCACGGTGGACGGGCCCACCGTGCGCTTCGACGCGACCTGGGCCACCGAGGGCTTCTGCGACGAGACGTTCCGGGCGCTCGCGGACGAGAGGGACGGCTTCGGGGTCAGGGCGGACTTGGTGAGTCGAAGGGACACAGTGGCCTCACAGGTGCGTGCGACGTTGCTCCCTGTAAGCACCGGCCCTATTTCCGGTTACATGGCCCCGTGCTTTTTCTTCCGGCCGGGCGAGGGCGTACGCTGGAGGGCCATGAGCCGTTTCCTGCGCCTCGCGCTCCTGCTGTGCTTCGTGCTGCCCGTGTCGCTCCTGACCCTGGGGGTGGACGTCTGGGCCGCGAACCGCTTCGTCCAACAGGCCCGGGCCGCCCACCGGCCCAGTGCCATGGGCACCGTCACCGAGAGCACCGTGGCGACGAGCCGCGGCAGCAAGGGCTCCACGAACTACCATTTCGTGGTGCGCTACACCTATGAGGTGGAAGGGCGCCGCTACGCGGGCAGCCGCGTCCGCTACATCATGGACAATGGCACCCAGGACACGGTGGTGGGCCTGGCCCGGCGCTTCCCCAAGGGCTCCCAGGTCGAGGTGTTCTACCGGCCGGACACCCCCTCCGAGGCGCTCCTCCAGCCAGGACTGCGCGGGTCCGATTTCCTCCTGCTGATGCTCCTGGGCGTGTTCAACTTCATGGTGGCCGCGCTCGCGCTGCTCACCCTGAGCAAGCCCGCCACGGAGGTCCCCTCCTTCGAGCGGGAAGGACGCACACACGTGACACTCCTCTCGATGCCCCCCGTGGCCGTGGGGAGCGTCACCCTGGGTATCGGCCTCATGGCCGGGAGCCTCGCCTGGAGCACGAGCGCCGAGCCCTCGGTGCCCCAGGCGCTGCTGCTCTGGCTCGCGGTCTTCGCGCTCGGCGGGGCCGCCATGCAGGCGCAGCGGTGGCGGCTGGACCAGGGAACGCGGGATCTCATCCTCGATGAGCGGACCCGGACGCTCTCGCTGCCGGCGCTGCTCGGACGCACGCAGCGGCTCGACGTGCCCTGGAGCCAGGTGGTGGACGTCACCGTGGAGACGCGCGGAATCGGCGGTGGGAAGAAGGTCCACGGCCTCGTGCTGGAGCTGCGCATCCCCCCGGGCATGTCCCGCCGGGAGGTCGTCTGCGAGTGGGGGCCCGAGGACAAGGCCCTCGCCCTGGCGGACTGGCTGCGCTCCCGGTTGAACCCGCCGGCGAGCCCCAGGCGGATCCGGGCCTCGGGGACCTGACAGGGGCGTTCTAGCGCCCGGCGCGGAGCTTCTCGAGAATCCCTTCCCGGAGGGCCCGCGCCGTCCACCGCAGGGGGCGGCCGAAGGTCTTCACGTCGAGGAGCGCGCCATACTGCGCATCCTGGGCATGGGCCTCGGGGGCGTCCTCCGGGCGGTAGAAGCGCTGGAAGATCAGCTCCCGGAGGGAGAGGGGGCCTGCCGCAGCTTCGCGTCCAGTTGCTCCACCAGCGCGTTCCCCTGCGCCGGGCCCATGGGCACGCCCCGGTAACGCGCCTCGCGGTAGTGCGCGAGGAACTCCGCCGCCACCTCCGCCACCTCCGTTCCCCTCGCCTCCCGCAGCCTCGACAGCAGCTCGTCGTCCGTCTCCGAGGGCTTCGGCACCAGGCCCGCCCTCCGCTTGAGCGTCTTGAGGTAGCGCGCGTACACCGCCGCGAGCCGCACGTCCTTCGTCCCGATTGCCTCGCGCCGCGCCTTCTTCCGCTCGCTCCGCTTCCCCACCCGCAGCCGCCACAGCAGCACTCCCGCCACCAGCACCCCGAACAGCGGCGAGCCCACCAGCGCCCTCGCCTGCGCCAACGGCTGGTAGCGCAGCCCCGCTCCCACCTCCCGCAGGAACGTCCCCACCGCCCCCACCACGTTCCCGAGGAAGCCCTTCTTCTCCTGCGTCAGCCCGAGCGCCTCGTCCCGGCTCCGCCACGGCGTGGGATCGAACGCCACGAAGCGGCCCTCGTCCGCGAGGAACACCTCCACCCAGGCGTGTGCATCCCGCTCGCGCACCAGCGTGGCCCCCGTGAGCGGATTGCTGTCCTCCGGCGCGAAGCCTCCCACCACCCGCGCCGGCACGCCCACCGTCCGCAGCAGCGCCGCCATCGCGCTCGCGAAGTACGTGCAGTACGCCGCCCGCTTCTCCCGCACCAGCACCGCCAGCGGGCTCCCCTCCCCCCTCAGGTCCACGTACAGCGAGTACTCGAAATGCTCGTGGAAGTACGTCTCCAGCAGCCGCGCCTTCTCGCGCGCCGTGCGCCCCTTCCCCGTCAGCTCCTCGGCCAGCGGGCGCAGCTCCTCACGCAGCTCCTCCGGCAACGCCGTGAGCGCGTCCCCGGGCACCTCCTCCGGCAACAGGTGCTCCTGCTCGCCCGTGCGCAGCGCCAGCGTGGTGCCCTCCAACTCCTCCGCCTTCAACACCCAGCCGCCCCGCACCTCCGGCCGCACGCCCTCCACCGCTCGCGTCCCCGCCGGGGCCGGCAGCCACGCGCCCACCGGAGCCAGCACCGTCAGCGCCAGCGTCCGCTCCGCCCCCGTCCCTCCCGAGGGCAGTTCCAGCCGCCGATCCGCCAGCTCCTTCGACGTCGTCCAGCGCTTGCCGTCGAACAGGTCGAACACCCGCGTCCGCAGCCGCGCGGGCGCCGCGCCGGAGAGCACCAGCAGCGGGCGCTCGGAGCCTCGGGCCTTGCGCTCCAGGGTGCGCAGGTCCACCTCCGACTGGAACTCCGAGGCGGTGCCCGGGTTGGCGCCGCTCGTCATCCGGTACACCGCCTCCATCAGCACGCCTTCGCTCGCCCAGATGGTCCGCGTCAGCCACAGCGTCATCCCCCACAGCAGCACGGCGAAGACGCCGAAGCCCACCGCGGCCCGGAAACCCGTGCGTCCGAGGCCTCCCTCGAGGAAGGCCACCAGCAGCACGCTCAGCACCAACCCGCCCAGCACCCACCCCACCGCCTGCATCTCGCGCACGCGCATGCTCAGCGCCACCAGCAGGCACGCGTACGTCCACGCGTAATAGCGGTTGCGGCCCAGCCCGCAGAGCACCGACAGCCCCACCAGCGCGCCGCACAGCGGGCCGAAGATGTTGGGCGGAAAGGGCGCCGTCGGCGGCTCGCTCACCCAGAGCATCCCCGCTCCGGCGCCGAACCCCAGCGCTCCCGCCAGCAGCAGGCGCGCCGGTGAGTAGTCCACCCGCATGTCCGCCAGCCCCGCCCACAACAGCGCCACCATCACCGGCGCGCACAGCAGCCACCGCCCGTGCGCCACCGCGTGCACCACCAGGGCCGCGAACACCGGCATCAGCTCGATGAGCCGGCCATACCGCGACCCATGGTTCGAGGCATTGTCCGAGGGCTCGCTCATGACAGCTCCACCACCTCTTCCGGCGCGAGGCCCACCGGCGCCCGGTCCGGCCTCACCGAGAGCACCCGCACCGCCACCCCGTGCGCCTTGAGCTTCTCCACCAGCGCCGCCCGCGAGGGCTCCCAGTCCATCACCACGAAGATGACCGCCGACAGGTGACTCGCCTCGGGCAGCAGCGCCGCCTCCAGCGCCTCCACGTCCAACCGCTCGCCCGACTCGATGGCCGCGAGGATTTCCAGGATGTGCTCGAAGTGCGCCAGCGCGCGGCCCGCCTGGAAGTGGAACACCCGCGGGCCCGCGGCGAACAGGTCGATGATGTACTCCTGGCGCGCCAGCACGTCCGCCATGCCCGCCGCCAGCGAGAGCGCCTTCTCCAGGAGCGCGTCCTCCTTCACCGAGCGCGACTGCACGTCCAGCACCATCGCCAGCCGGACGAAGAACTCCTCCTGGAACTCCTTCACCACCAGCCGGCCCGTGCGCGCGAAGGACGGCCAGTGGATGTCCCGCGTCCGGTCCCCGTCATGCCAGTCCCGGGTGCCGAAGAACTCCGTGGACTCGCCCACCTGCGAGGCCACCGAGATGCCTCCGGGCTGGTAGTTGCGCCCGTGCGGCACGTCCAGGGACTCGAGCGGCGTGAAGCGCGGGTACACCAGCACCCGGTCCTTCACGGGCGAGCGCCTCGGCCACTTCACCAGCGCCGAGGGGAAGAGGCTCGCGGCCTGGAGCGCGCCCAGCTCGTAGACACCGCGGGTGGTGCACTTGAGGCGCAGCGTCACCTCGGTGCGCTCACCGGGCGCCAGGGCGTCGATGACGGGCGGCTCGCCCACGCGCCGGAAGCCCGTGGGCAGCAGGCGCTCCTCCACGGCGATGTGGCGCACGGTGCGCCGGCCCGTGTTCTCCACGCGCACGCGGTAGGTGAGCGTGTCTCCGGCGGACACGGGCGGCGGGAAGAGGCGCGTGAGCGAGACGCGCGGCCGGAAGGGCAGGCCCACCACGGCGGCGGCGGCCAGCGCGCACACGGAGAAGGAGAAGAAGAGGATGAGCGGCGCCACGAGCCCGCCCAGCAACAGGAAGCCCGCGGCCAGCGCCGACCACAGCACCACCCGGCCCACCGGCGTGAGCAGCCCGTTGTACCGGTCCTGGAGGAAACGGATGAACCCGTGGTCCTCGGGCGGCATCAGGAAGGACCAACGGCGGCGGCGGGCCATGCGCGGGGTGTTCCTCGGGGGGGAGTCTGGAAGGCGGGCGGACAGGAGCCCGCTCCTATTGGACCAGAGCGACGCGCGCCGTTCCAGGTACCCCGGAAGCCCACCCACTCAGTAGCCGAGATCGAGTTTCTGGGCTTCAGCGGCCAGTTCGCTCATGACCTGCTGCTGGCGCTGCTCTTCCTGGCGCATGTAGGCGAGCAGATCCTCAAAACGGACGCGGCGGTGGGTGCCCGTCTTGTGGAACGGAATTTTCCCCTGGTCGAGCAGCCCGATGAGGAAGGGGCGTGAGACGTTCAGGAGGTTGGCTGCCTCCTGGGTCGTCAGCTCGGCATGGATGGGAACAATGGTCACCGCGTTGCCCTGAGCCATCTGCTCGAGCACCTTGATGAGCAACGCGAACGCACCCCGAGGAACGGAAACGGCCTCCTGCACTCCCGCGTCCTCCGGCCGCAGCAGGACATGCGATGAGCGCCGCTTCGACCCTTTGAGCAGTGGGGCCAGCAAACGGACCGCATCCGCGGCTTCCTGGATTTCGGCCTGGCTCGGAGGTGCAACCTCACTCAGATTCAGCGCAGTTCCCATTTCGCCACTCCATTGGCGCATTCCCGCCGTCGGGGGACCGTCAAGCACCCCAGAAGCAATATTCGCAATATTCGAAGCAAACGCAACCCCCGTGTGCCATGAACCTCGAACCGTTCGGGGGGCGAGCAGCCCACCCTCTACTGGAGAAGTAGCCTACTTGGCTCACTACTGGTAAGGTTCAGCTCCATGCCGTTCATCGTGGTCTACGATGCAGGTGTCCTTCACCCGGCGCCGCTCCGAGATCTACTCGTCCGGCTGGGGCTGGCCCGCCTCTGCCAGGTGAAATGGACTCAACAGATCCTCGACGAGTGCTTCCGCAGCATCCTGAATCGTCGGCCAGACCTAACTCCTGAGCAACTCGCTCGGAGCCGCAAGCTCTTGGAGCAGGCCATTCCAGATGTCCAGGTGAAAGGCTACGAGGAGCTCATCGAGGGAATCACTGGCCTGCCAGATCCGGACGATCGGCACATCGTCGCAGCCGCCATCCGTTGTGGCGCCCAGGTCATCGTGACATCCAACCTCAAGGACTTTCCCAAGCCGGTGCTTAGCCGCTATGGGATGGAGGCCCAACACCCTGACGACTTCGTGCGCGCTCTCATCGACCTAGACGAGGCCACAGTGGCCCAGGTAGTTCGAGCACAGGCAGCAGCCTTGAAGGATCGGACAACCGCTCAGGTGCTGGAGAGTCTTCACCACAATGGGTTGACCGTTTCTGCTGTCGTGCTCAAGGAACTCCTAGGCGTCTGACACGAAACACATCTCTGGCCGAGGGGGAGCAACACGGATACGGGCACCCTCACCCCGTCCCTCTCCCGAGGGGAGAGGGGAAATCGGGCGTGGTTTGGGCCTGGTGGTGCGGGCCTGGTGTTGGTCAGCGCGGCACCGGCACGGAGCCGACCAGGTCCTTCGTCAGGGCCCGCTTGTCCGCTCCCGCGTACCGGGCCCGCGTGTCCAGCACCAGCCTGTGCGCCAGCACCGGCACCGCCAGCGCCTTCAGGTCCTCCGGCAGCACGTAGTCCCGCCCCTGCATCAGCGCCCTCGCCCTCGCCATCCTCCCGTACAGCAGTGCCCCGCGCGTCGACACCCCCAGCCGGATGCTCGGGTTGCCTCGCGTCGCCTGAACTATCCGCAGGAGGTAGTCCGCCACCGACTCCTCCAGCTTCACCTCCTGCACCTGCTGCTGCAGCGTCACCACCTCGTCCACCGTGCACACCGGCTTCATCCCCTCCAGCGGCGGCGGCCCCGAGCGCGTCATCAGCAGCGTCCGCTCCTCGCCCTCCGGCAGGTACCCCAGCGACAACTGCACCGCGAACCGGTCCAGCGACGCCTCCGGCAACGGGTACGTCCCGTGGAACTCCACCGGGTTCTGCGTCGCGATGCACAGAAACGGCGGCGTCAGCACGTGCGTCTGCCCGTCCACCGTCACCTGCCCCTCGCTCAGCGCCTCCAGCAGCGCCGACTGCGTCCTCGGCGACGCGCGGTTGATCTCATCCGCGATCAGCACGTTGGCGAACAGCGGCCCCGGGCGGAAGCGGAAGCTCCCCTCCTGCGGGTTGAAGATGGACGCCCCCACGATGTCCGTGGGCAGCAGATCCGGCGTGAACTGCACCCGCTTGAAGGCGCCTCCGATGCTCAACGCCAGCGCCTTGGCCAGCGTCGTCTTCCCCGTGCCCGGCACGTCCTCCAGCAGCACGTGTCCGCCCGCCGCCACCGAGCACAGCACCAGCTCCAGCGACTCGCGCTTGCCGCGGATGACGTGCTCCAGGTTGCCGACCAGCCTCGACACCAGCGCTCGCACCACGGCCGTACGCTCCGTGGCAGGGACCTTCACAGAAGAAGAGGACATTCTGGGCGCGCAGCGTAGCAGTCCCCATCCGGATAGGCTCCCCCCTCCCCCATGGCCGCCCCCGCCTCCGTCCGCTCCGTGCTGCCCCTCCTGCGGCACAACCCGGACTACCGCCGCCTCTTCCTCGCCACCGTCGTCTCCCTCCTCGGAGACTGGTTCGCCTTCGTGGCCATCAGCGGCTTCGTCACCGAGTCCACCGGCCGCCCCGGCTCCTCCGCCGCCGTCTTCGCCGCCAGCGTCCTTCCCACCTTCCTCTTCTCCCCCCTCGCCGGCCTGCTCGCCGACCGCGTGGATCGCAAGCGCCTCATGGTCGCCGTGGCTCTGCTGCGCATCCTCCCCGCCCTCGGCCTGCTCGCCGCCCTGCGCCTGCACTCCCCCGCGCTCGCCATCTCCTGCGTCGCCCTGCTCGCCGCCCTCTCCTCCTTCTTCGATCCCGTCGCCGAGGCCTCCGTCCCCAACGTCGTCACCCCCGAGGAGCTCCCCATCGCCCAGGCCGCCCTCGGCGCCGTCTGGGGCACCATGCTCTTCATCGGCGCCGCCGTGGGAGGCCTCGCCACCGCCGCCTTCGGCCGCGAGGCCAGTCTCCTCCTCAACGCCTCCACCTTCCTCCTCTCCGCCCTCTTCGTCGCCCGCATCCGCCGCCCCCTCCAGCACGCCGGTGCGCCCGCCACGCACGGCGCGTGGGCCCAGCTCGGCGAGGTGGTGACGCTCGCCCGCGGCAACCGCCTCACCCGCTCGCTGCTCGTCACCAAGGCGGGCGTGGGGCTCGGCAATGGCATTGTCGGGTTGCTGCCCGCCTTCGCCGCCGAGCGCTTCGCCTCGGGGGACGCGGGCGTGGGCATGCTGCTCGCCGCGCGCGGGCTGGGCGTGCTCTTCGGCCCCTTCCTCGGCCAGCGCTGGGCGGGCACCGACGGGCGGCGCCTGCTCCTCGTGTGCGGCGGCTCCATGGTGACGTACGGGCTCGCCTACGCGCTGCTGCCCTTCGCCCCCACGCTGCCCCTGGCCGCCGTGTGCGTGCTGCTGGCCCACGTGGGCGGCGGCGCGCAGTGGGTGCTCTCCACCTACGGCCTCCAGGTGTCCACACCGGACCGGCTGCGCGGGCGCGTGCTCGCCTTCGACTTCGGCTTCGCCACGCTCGCCATCGGCGTGTCCTCACTCGCCGCCGGGGCCGCCGCCGAGCGCGTGGGACTCGCCGCCGCCTCGTGGGCCCTCGCCGGTGCCTCGCTCCTCTATGGCGCCGGGTGGCTGTGGTGGACGCGCGGCTTGTGGAGCGGCCCCGCGGACGTGCTCGCCGGGCCCACGCCCCTCACTCCGGCCGGGGAAGAAAACCCCACTCCTCACCGGCCGCCCGCGCCATCGCCTCGACGACGCGCGAGTGGATGAGGCCGTTGCTCGCGATGAGCCCCAGCGTGCCGCGCAGCTCCGCGCCCTGCGAGAAGTCCACCTCGCGCCCGTCCAGCCCCGTCACCTGGCCTCCCGCCGCGCGCACCAGCGCCGTGCCCGCCACGTGGTCCCACGTCTTGTGCGGATTCTTGCGGATGTCCCGCGGCCCCCGGATGAACAGGTCCGCCGCCCCCGCCGCCACCAGCGCGTACTTCACCATGCCGTCGTAGCGTTTGGCCCGCCGCGCATCGAAGTCCGCCGCCGCGTACACCCGGTCCGCCATCTCCCGCGAGCGCCGGCCCATCACGTAGCTCTCCACCACGCGGATGCTCCGCGGGTCCGCCCGGTCCGACACGTGCAACGCGCGCGGCTCACTGCCCTCGAGCGTCTCCGCCCAGGCGCTCCCGCCGTCCGTGAAGAAGAGCGTGCCGCCCTCGTCCAGCGGCGACACCGGCACGCCGATGATGCCGTCGCGCGGCGTGCCCTCCACCAGCGAGCCCACGCACACCGCGTAGCCGCGCCCGTGGATGAAACCCTCCGTCCCGTCGATGGGGTCGATGACCCACACCCGGTCCGCCCGCACGCCCCGGCCGTGGCCCAGCCAGCGGACGAAGTGCTCCTCCGTCACCCGCTCGCCCAGCAGCTTGCCCACCATCCGGACGACCCGCTCCCGCTCCTCGGGCGGGACGGAGAGGAAGGCCTCGGCTCCCTCCTCGGCGATGACGCCGTCCTCGGGAAAGGAGCGGGCGATGGCGCGGCAGATGAGGGCCTGGGCCCCGTAGTCGGCGATCGTCACCGGGCTCGCGTCACTCTTGCGGTTGACGCCCGCCTTGGACGCCTGCACCCGGCGGCACAGCTCACAGGCGACTCGCACCGCGTCCAGGAGGGGTTGTAGCTCTCGTACGCTCGGCTGCTCCATGAAGGGGCCTGCTCCTCAAGGGATGGTAGGCACGCACCGTCCGTGGAGCAGCGGCCCGAGGCTGAAGCCGCTTCGCGTGCCTTCGAGTCCCGCTCGCAGGCAAGACCCCGGCTCCGCCGCCGCGGCCACTCGCCCCACTCCGAATCCCCGGCGCCAGATGGACTCCGGCGCCAGGACTTCCGGCCTCCGTGCCACGGAAGCCGTGGAGGCCTACTGCTGCTCGGGAGCCGGAGCCGGAGCCGGAGCCGGAGCGGGCGCCATGTTGCGCGTGGGGGGAGGCATGTACGCCGGCCGATCATTGTAGGCGGGGCCCTCGGCGCAGGTGTACTCCACCGTCCGCGAGGAGAGCAGGAAGGGCACCAGCCCCATGCCGATGGACCCGCAGTAGAAGAACGCGAAGGACTGCTGGAGACTGCCACTGCCGGAGCCGCCGCACGCCAGCGTGCCGGCGATGCCACCGGCCAGGGTCAGGCCCGCGTTGATGAGCCAGTCGGTGGCGCTCAACTTGCTCTCCGTCCAGGCGATGCCGTTGTCGCAGTGCTGGCCCGTCGGCTGCGACAGGCCCGCGAGCCCGCCCACGGTGAACCACTGCCGGTCCGTGTACGACGGCCCCTCTGGGGCGGCACGGCTGACGACCTTGGTGGTGTAACAGGCGCTCTGGGTCGCCAGGACGGTGAGGGCAGCCACAACGGTCCACTGACGCTTCAGCATGTCTGTCTCTCTTCAGGAAGTGATGGAGGACGCCGCGAGGCGTCTACCGGAACTTCCCGGAGCATGCCATTTCCTGGACTCCCGGCGCCTCAGTCCCGGGGCGAGGGGTGGAGGGACTGGGCCAGCCGGTGCAGCAGCCGCAGTTGCGAGTGGCGCAGGCCGCGCGCGGCATCCAGGAGCTGGCGCAGGCCCGAGGACTGCCGGGCCTCCAGCCCCAGCAGCGCGTCGGAGGGAATCTCCAGGGCCACGCAGATGCGCCGCAGCGTGGGGACGCTGGGGAACATCTCGCCGCGCTCGATGCGGCCATACACCTCGAGCTGCACCCCCACCCGGCGCGCCACCTCCGCCTGGGTGAGCCCGGCCCGCGCGCGGGCGGCATGGGCCACGGAACCGAGGTTCATCGCCAATGGACGTTCAACACGAGCCGAGAGCCGGGGCATGTCTCCACCATACGTACTCGGTACGTCCTGTCAATGCCCACTACCAATTCGAATGGTTGACCCCACATCTCCCCCCTTTTGAAGTATGGTGACCTGACTCGCGGAGTCAGGACACCGGGCGCCCTGTCCGCCTGCGAGCGCGGGCCGCTTCGTGCCCGGGGACGCGAGTGATGAGATGTGCGAGCGGCGTCTCCCCGCTCTCCGCGGAGTCCCCTGATTCGCTCCGAGTGTGTTTCCGGGGACGGAGCCCCGCGAAAAGCGACGCGGCGGGGGGTGTTCGAGAGAAACCTCCGCCGTTATGTTGCATCTCCCCTCAGCTTCGCGGCTCCGCCCCCCAGGAGGCCTCACCATGCCCAAGGAACACGTCGACACCCGGAACCTCCAGGTCCACGACATCCCCCAGCAGCACGACGGTCTTCAGCCCGTCCCCGACAACGTGACGCTCGTGGTCACCCAGGCCTTCGGCCCCGGGGGCGACAACCTCGTCGGCTTCTCGGACGTGAAGTTCAACGGCTATCCTGCCGTCACCCTGCTGCTGCGCACGCCGGACGGACGCGAGGGCCTCGTGCACCTCTCGCCCATCCACGGCGACAAGCGCAAGACGGGCTTCATCGACATCGCCCCGGGCACCCGCTGCGAGCTGCTCTGCCCCGTGACGAAGCGCCCGCTGGACCAGATGGGCCCCGTGGACGATGGCAGCGGCGCCACCTACTACGCCCTCTACCTCACGCCCAAGCTGTCCAAGGGCCACGCCGTCGCCGTCACGGACCTGTGGGACCACTTCCACTCCCGCATCGTCGACGACGAGGCCGTCATCTCCTACTGGGCGCAGACGCACGCCCTCTGAGGGAGACCCTCCCCCTCTCCCACAGGGAGAGGGAGCCCGCGCGGCTACTTGCCCTCTTCCGGCAGCAGCTTGCGCAGCTCGTCCGCCATGGTGCCCAGCTTCAGCGCCGTCGTGGCCACGTCCGTGCCCATCTGCGCGTACGTGTCCACGAGCTCCAGCAGCGTCGCGCAGCCCTGGGAGATGTGCGTCGTCTGCTCCGCCTGACGCTCCGCCTCCCCCGCGCTCTTCTCCATCAGCTTCTGGTTCTGCAAGACGATTTCGCGGATGGAGCGCAGCGTCGTCCTCGCCGACTCCAGCACCGGCGTGAAGCGCTCCGTCGTCTCGCGGATGTGTCCCACCGCGTGCAGCGTCTCGGACATCTGCTTCGTCACCCCGCCCACCACCTCGCCAATCCGCGCCGAGCTGCGCCCCGACTCCTCGGCCAGCTTGCCCACTTCCTTGGCCACCACCGCGAAGCCCCGCCCGTGCTCTCCGGCTCGCGCCGCTTCAATGCCCGCGTTGAGCGCCAGCATGTTCGTCGCCGCCGCCATCTCCTGAATCGTCTCCACGAAGCCGTGGATGCGCTCGGAGCTTCTCCTCCAGCTTCTGCACGCTCAGCGCGCTGCGCCCCACCGCCTGGGCGATGGCCGTCAGGCTCGTCTCCATGCCGCTCACCAGCGAGTCCACCTCGCCCGTGTAGCGCTGCGCCTCCTCGGCCTGCGTCGCGCTCGCCCGCGAGTGCCGGAAGAGCGCTCCCGCCGCGCTCGCCATCTGCTCGCTCGCCGTCGCTATCCGCAGCGCCGCCGTGCGCACGTGCACCGCCTGCTGGGACATCTCGGAGATGGTCGAGGAGAGCACCTGCGCCGAGCCCGCCAGCGTGCGCCCCGTCTCCACCACCTTGCCGCGCGAGGCCTCCAGCTCCCGCAGCGCCTGCTGCATGGTGCGCCGCAGGTAGAACTGCTTGCGGTGCCCCGAGTGCAGCGCCTCCAGCAGCATGGCCACGGCCACGGTGCCCAGCACCAGGATGAGGTCCAACACCAGCTTGCCGGCCAGCGGCGCGTCCGACAGCGCCAGGTCGAAGCCCAGGTGCACCACGCCCAGCAGCGCGTAGAAGGCCATGCGCGCCCAGCGGCCCACCGGCAGCATCGAGGGCCCCGTGAGCACGTTCAGGAACACCATCACCACGTGGTAGCCCGAGCCCTCCATGCCCAACTGGTAGAAGGCCCAGTCGTTGCCCACCGCGTAGAGCAGGGTGGTCCAGAACATGGCCATCGGCAGGTCGCGCCTGGCCAGCACCTGGCGCATGGTGAGCAGCAGCACCGGCACCAGCAGCCAGGGCAGCCGGGCCAGCGCCACCTGGCCCAGGTCCACGCCCGAGCCCGAGGCCCACCGCGCGTACAGCACGTCCAAGACGAACAGCACCGGGGTGGCCACCAGCGCCGTGAGCGTGAGCTTCCCGAGCCGCAACGGCCCTCGGGACAGCAAGAACTCGCGGTAGCTCTCCTGGGTGGCGGGAGATGGGGGGTTGTTGTCCATGTGCTCGGCCACGGCACCGGGGGGCTGCCTCGGAGCCGTCCGCGCACGGTATCAGACGACGGCCGCCCCCCGGCGTGGGCATTCGCTCGCCCGGTTGCTCTTCCCGGACGGGCAGTCACCTCCGCCTACACCACCGGCAACTCCCGCTGTACCGGCCCCGGGGGGAAGGCCTCCTCCAGGCGGGCGAAGTCTCGGGCCGTCAGCCGCAGCCGCCCCGCCGCCGCGTTGTCCCGGAGGTGGGCCTCG
Organism: Archangium gephyra; assembly: GCF_049060025.1. Taxonomy (GTDB): domain Bacteria; phylum Myxococcota; class Myxococcia; order Myxococcales; family Myxococcaceae; genus Archangium; species Archangium gephyra_A. The sequence continues at coordinate 7,031,884 of NZ_JBMEQQ010000002.1, read as the reverse complement.
CGGCTCGCCTTGGGGATGCAGAAGAGCGAGCGCCGCCTCATCAGGAACCCCAGCGCCACCTGCCGGGGGGTGGCCCCATGGGCGTGGGCCACCTCCGCGAGCACCCGCCCGTCCGGGCTGTCCGCCTCCGGGAAGTCCCCGCTGCCAAAGGGGCTGTAGCCCACCACCGCCACCCCGTGCCGCTCGCACCACGGCAGCACCCGGTGCTCGATGTGCCGCTCCCTCAGGTGGTAGAGCACCTGGTTGCACGCCATCCGGCCGGGCCCGGCGATGGCCAGCGCCTCCTCCAGGTCATCCACGTCGAAGTTGCTCACCCCCCAGGAGCGAATCTTCCCGTCCGTCCGCAGCCGCTCGAAGGCGCGCAGCGTCTCCTCCAGCGGGTGCGGTCCGGGCCAGTGCAGCAGGTAGCAGTCGAGCCGGTCCGTCCTCAGCCGCTTCAGGCTGCGCTCACAGGCCTGGAGCGTCCCCTCGTAGGAGGCGTTGTTGGGCATCACCTTGGACACGAGGAACACCTCGTCGCGCCGCCCGGCCAGCGCCTCGCCCACCAGCGACTCCACGTCGCCGTAGCCGTAGAGCTCCGCCGTGTCCACGTGCGTCATCCCCAGGTCCAACCCCACCTGGAGCGCCCGGATGGCTTCTCCCCGGTCATCGCCCTCCATCTGCCAGGTGCCCTGCCCCAGCACCGGCACCTCGACTCCCGTGGGCCCGAAGACGCGCTTGTCCATGTGACTCCCCTCTCGGGCCAGGGTCTCCACTCCGCCCCGCGCCCGGTATGCCGGTCCGCCGCCCGGCGTCGCCTGCCCCACACTCGCCGCCCCCGCAGTGCCAACGCCCGGCACGCCCGCCCTCGTCCCGCGCCCGTCAGCGTCCCGGCTTGACGGTGTAGGCACCCGTCTTCGCGTCCACCGACACCCGGGGCGGGCGCCGCGTCTCCTCGAAATAGCGCCAGCCCGGCTCCAGGCCCCGCCAGAAGGAGACGAGCCGCGGCGTGGCCCTCGGGTGCTTCTCCAGCGCGGCCAGGCCCCCGGCGTCCAGCCGGCGCGGGAAGATGTGGATGGGCACGTCCCGCTTCATCCGCGCCCGCGCCTCCAACACCATGAGGTACAGCTCCTCGATGGGGCCGTCCTCGATGGCGATGCAGCCGATGCTCATGCAGTTGCCGTGCACGTAGATGGCGCCCCCCAGCGGCCGCTCGCCCAGGCGCCGGTCCGCGTCGTTGGGGTAGCTCACCCGCATGGACAGGTGGAACTGGCTGAACGGATTGAACTGGTCCAGCGTGTAGAAGCCCTCGGGCACCTGCTCATCGCCCTCGCGCCGCTTGGGGCCCACGTCCCCCGAGGCCGCGCAGAAGGGGAACGTCTTCACCTTGCGCAGCTTCTGGCCCTTCTCCCCCGCCCATACCTCCAGCACCCGCTCCTGCTTGAAGGCCCGCACGTACAGCTCCCCGGGCGGCCAGGAGACGCCCGCCTCCGCGAACGTCCGCGCCACCCCGGCCGCCTTCGCCCGCCGCGCCGCCTCCACCCGGTCCTTCGCCTGCACGGGCAACGCCGCCAACACCCCCAGCAGCAAGAGCAGTCTCGTCATGCCCGCCTGGACACCCCGGGGCACCTGGCCGTTCCCCGGGTATGTCACAACGGCATCACATCGCACGAGCCACCGTGGCGAGGGTCCTGGGGGCGCGTTAGCACTCCGCACCTCTCTCCCCCGCGAGTCTTCCCGCATGCCGCTCCACCACTACGTCACCCTGGGCCGCTCCGGCCTGCGCGTCAGCCCCTTCTGCCTCGGCGCCATGACCTTCGGCCAGGACCTCGGCTGGGGCTCCAGCGTCGAGGACTCCCAGACCCTTCTCGACCGCTTCCTCGCGCTGGGCGGCAACTTCATCGACACGGCCAACATCTACACGAACGGCCACTCGGAGAAGATCATCGGCGACCACATCGGCCGCACGCCGTCACGGCGCGACCGCGTCGTCATCGCCACCAAGTTCTACGGCAACCTCTTCCCCGGAGACCCCAACGGTGGCGGCGCGGGCGCCAAGTCCCTCCTCTCCGCCACCCACGAGTCCCTGCGCCGCCTGCAGACGGACTACATCGACCTCTTGTGGATGCACGCCTGGGACCGGCACACGCCGATTGAGGAGACGATGCGCGCGCTGGATGACCTCGTGCGGGCGGGCAAGGTGCGCTACATCGGCTTCTCCGACACCCCGGCGTGGAAGGTCGCCCAGGCCCAGCTCACCGCGCACTTCCGGGGCTGGGCGCCGCTGGTGGCGCTGCAGATCGAATACTCGCTGCTGGAGCGCACCGTGGAGGGCGAGCTCCTCCCCATGGCCCAGGAGCTGGGGCTGGGCGTGACGCCCTGGTCCCCCCTCAAGAGCGGCGTGCTCAGCGGCAAGTACACGCGGGAGAACGCGGGCAAGGTGAAGGCGGACCGCGGCGCGTGGGTGGAGTCCAACCTCGGCGAGCGCGCCTACTCCGTCATCGACGTGCTGCTGCGCGTGGCGAAGGAGCTGGACAGCACCCCGGCCCGCGTGGCGCTCGCGTGGGTGCAGAACCGCCCCGGCGTCAGCTCCACCATCATCGGCGCGCGCACCCTGGAGCAGCTCGAGAACAACCTGGGCGCGCTGGAGCTGAAGCTCACCCCCGCGCAGCTCACCGCGCTCGACGAGGTGTCCACGCCGGTGCTCAACTTCCCCGCCGGCTTCCTCCAGGGCAGCCCCACCTTCATGCATGGCGGGCTCACCGTGAATGGCATCAGCGCGCCCCCGCTGCCCTGGGCTCCCAAGCCGGACTCCCCGCGCTACTGAGCCCGGCAAGGCCACAGCCCGCCGGGGGGAGAGGTTCCGGGCGCGCACGGGAGCAACTGGTCCGATTGTTGGACCAGTTGGCATGCCGCGCGGCCGGAACCCTCGCCGGGGATGCCCGCGCACGGACTACCCCGGCACGTTGGGGATGACCTGACGCTGATCCGGATTTCCGTCCGGAAAGGTGACGCCCAGCGCCGCGGCCACCGCGCCCTCCCGCTCCGCGGTAGCGGTGGCTTCGGCCGCGAGCGCCGCCTCGGACGCGGCATCCAACGGGGCACCGGCCTCCCGCATCCGCTGCGCGAACGTCCCCAGCCGAGGGCGCTCGAGCTCCACCTGGAAGCTCATGTAGAGCCCGGAGAAGGCGCGCGCCTCCAGCAGCCACCCGCAACGGGAGATGGCTGCCTCGATGCGGGAGATCGCCGCCGCGCGCTCTCCTCGCGCGATGGCCGAGAGCGTCAGGGGCGCGGGCACCACCATGGGGAACACCTCCAGCGCGAGCCCGCCCGGTGGGAGTCCCCGCCGGCTCTCACAGCCCGTGAGCCGCCTGCTTCACCAGGTGGCCCGTGAAGTTGTACTCCAGCAGGTGGCGCTTGAGGTTCCCATCGCTGGCGGCGAACGTCTGCACGTAGTCGCCCTTCTCGAGGAAGAGCGTGACGCTGTACGCGCCGGTGTCCCGGTCCACGTGGCCCTGGCCGCTCATGGCGCGCCCCTTGGCCGTGCCGTTCTTCAGCACATGGACGAACACGTCATTCGCGGATGCGCCGTAGTGGTAGGCGTCCTTCACGAACGAGACGTTGAAGAAGTACAGGCCCGTACACGGCGCGACGAAGGTGCCGCCCCTCGAGCCCCAGCCTCCGCCCTCCTGGGTGTGCGTCGTCGCGTAGCTCAGCAGCACGAGCCCTCCCTCCGAGACGTGGCCATTGCCACTGACGCTGAAGGCGACGATGCCCGACTCGGGGCAGCGGGCCCCGGCCAACAGCTCGGCCTCGCGGGCGGTGGTGGGGTCCACCGTCTTGTAGTCCGCGAAGAGCACCCGCGCCTTCTGGGCTCCGGCCTGCCGGGTGGCCGGGACGGGCTCCTCCGCCCATGCGAGGCCCGGGGTGAGAAGCGAAACCAGGCCGGACAGCAGCAGGACGCGCGATGTCTTCATGAGAGCCTCCCTTCCCGGGCATTCCGGGGGTCCGGGGAGACTTGGCCTGGGAGGCGTCCACCACAACCTGTCCCAGCGTTCAGGCAGGCGGCCGGTGAACTGATCGCCCCCTCTGGGTGTCGTCGAGACGACGCGCGGGCCCGCTTGGACTCAGCGCCGACCGCCACCCGTGGCGAACCAGGCGGAACCGGCTTCCACGTCCGGGCCCGCGCCACTCGAGGAGCGGAAGGGAGACCCGAACAGACTCTCTCCGTCGTCCCCGGGCGCGGAGTCCGTGGACTCCATGGCCACCGACAACAGCCCGGCGAGGATGCCCAGCAGACAGGCCCCCGCCACCGTCAGCTTCACCTTCCGGCGCCACGTCTGCACGGGCTCCCGGTGGTAGCGCGGCATGCCCCGGCGGAGCCGCTCGTTCTGCAGGTCGATGACCCTTCCTGGCACCTTGGCGGGCATGCATGCATCCTAGCCCACCTGCCCGGGCGGCTCCCGGTACGCGCGTGGGGAAGGCCGACATCCTAACGCATGCCGGGTCGGGCAGGTAACAAGCCCCCTCTCATGCGCTCCCTTTCCACCGTTTCCCCTCCCGGAAGGCCAGGAACGCGGGGCCTCCTGACGCATCCCACCTCCTGCCGTGACGAACCTGGACCTGTTTCCCCCCGAGCCGCCCCCGCCTGGACCCCTCGACCGGCTGCTGCGGGTCTCCCGCATCTACCTGGAGCCCGGAGTCGAGGACTTCACCCGGGGCCGCGACATCCTCGCGCGCTTCCCCGGCGCCGAGCGCGTGCAGGTGCGCTCGCACTGGAACATCCCCGGCCTCTTCGGCAACGAGGGCAACGCCGAGGCGTGGAATCACATCAAGGGCAGCACGCTGGTGCTCGGTGTGAAGAAGTCCATGGGCTTCGAGGCCAACGGCCGCAGCGCCGACTTCCTCCCGCCCTCCACGGCCAACGGCTGCGTGATGAGCTGCGCCTACTGTTACGTGCCGCGTCACAAGGGCTACGCCAACCCCGTCACCGTCTTCGTCAACATCGAGCAGATTGCCGGGGCCATCCGCCGCCACGCGGGGAAGCTCGGGCCGAAGACGGAGCCCAACAGCGTGGACCCGCGCTACTGGGTGTATGACATCGGCTGCAACAGCGACTGCTCGGCCGATGCGGCGCTCAGTGACAACGTGAAGGACCTGGTGCGGCTCTTCACGGTGCTGCCCAACGCCATGGGCTCGTTCGCCACCAAGCTGGTCAACCGCGAGCTGCTCGCGTACGCGCCCCGGGGCAAGACGCGCATCCGCTTCAGCCTCATGCCGCACGCGAAGGCGAAGCTGCTCGACGTGCGCACCAGTCCCATCTCCGAGCGCATCGCCGCCATCGACGACTTCGTGGCCGCCGGTTACGCGGTGCACCTCAACTTCTCGCCCGTGGTCGTCACCGAGGGCTGGCAGGCCGAGTACGACGCGCTCTTCCAGCAGATTGATGACACGATTGGCGACAAGGCCAAGGAGCAGCTCGCCGCGGAGATCATCTTCCTCACGCACAACGAGCGGCTGCACGAGGTGAACCTGCGCTGGCACCCCAAGGCCGAGGAGCTGCTGTGGCGGCCCGAGCTGCAGGAGGCCAAGGTGTCGCAGGGCGGCGGCGCCAACGTGCGCTACCGCACCGGCTACAAGGGCAAGCTCGTCGAGGAGTTCAAGGAACTGCTCGCGCGGCGCATGCCGTACTGCCGCGTGCGCTACGCCTTCTGACGTGAACCCGCGGCCATTTCCCCCCATGGCCATTTCTCCCCCGCGGTCATTTCTCCCCCGCGGCCATTTCCCCTCTCCCTTCGGGAGAGATTCCGTCTGCTCCAGCAAGAGATTTTGTCATGTAGGTGTTGGGGAGGGAGGGGCTGGGGGAGGGAGGGGGTAGAGGAAAGGCTGGCGGCGCTTGGCGACGCTGTAGATGACCAGCAGCAGTTTGCGCATGCAGGCCACCAGGGCGACCTTCTTGCGCTTGCCGCGAGCCAGCAGCCGCTCGTAGTAGTCCTTGAGCAGGCCGTTGGAGCGCACGGCGGTGAGGGTGGGCATCCAGAGGGCGGCGCGCAGACGTGCGTCGCCAATGCGGCACAGGCCCTGGCTGGAGGGGGTGCGTTTACCGGAGTGGGAGACAGCCGGGGCACAGCCGACGAAGGACACCAGGGCGTTGCCGTCGGGGAAGACAGAGGCCGGGTCGCCCACGGAGGCCAGCAGGCGCGCCACGGTGGTAGGGCCCAGGCCGTCGATGCTGGTGAGCAGCGAGCCCAGCTCGTGCTTGTCCACCAGCAAGCCGATGTCGTCGTCTGCCTGGCGCAGCCGTTGACGCAGTCTGGAGAGGTCCTCGCAGGCGTACTTGACGCCCTGCTGGAAGGGGGCGGCATGGTGGGCGCCCACCGAGGCCGTGGCGGCCTGCTGGAGAGTGCGAGCCAGGGGAAGGCCGACGAAGTGGCGGCCGTCGGACTTGAGGTTGGAAATGGCCTTGAGACGAGCGTGAGCGAAGGCCTGGGCAGTGGGGTACTGGCAGAGCAAGGCACAGGCCAATTCGGTGTCGAGCTTCACGTGGCGGGTGAATTCGGGGAAGCCCAGGTCCACCAGCCGGTGCAGCTGGCGCAGCTTGACGCCGTGGTCCTCCAGCAGCCTGTCACGCAGTGACACGGCCTCCTTGAGCTCGGCCAGCACGCTGTCGGGCAGGTGCGAGGACTGGAGGCGTTTTTCCTGGGCGAAGCGCGCGATGCTCAGCGCATCCAGGGCATCCGTCTTGGCTCGGCGCAGGTCCTCGCCAGCGTAGCGGTGGGTGCGTAGTGGATTGATGAGGGCCACCGCGTAGCCACGTGCCAGCAGGGCCGCCACCAGGTTGCGCCAGTAATGGCCCGTGGCCTCCATGGCCACCAGCACCTGCTCGGCCGGGCCCAGCGCCTGCCACAGTTGGCCATAGCCCTCCTGGTCCTCACTCACGAGCAGGGGTTTGCGCTCCACCCCTCCCTTGGCGTCCACTACTGCCACTGCGTGCTTCTCCGCGCCTATGTCGATACCGGCGTAGCGCTCGTACTGCTTCACCTGACTCCTCCTGGACGCAACACTCCGGGAGCCTCGAGCCCGATGTCCCTGCCCACCCTTGTCTATACGGGGACTGGCCGCGGGGGCCGCCCCAGGATTCCGTCCGGGCAATGAAACATCGGTCGAGGGCGCCAATCTCTCCCGCGAGGACTCAGCCTCCAGGGACGGTGCGGCGACCCTCTCCCGATTGCGTCGGCGCCTACTTACCTCAGAAGTCGCCGACTTGTCAGGTACATACAAGGGACGGGGTGAGGGTGCCACGAATCCCGGGTTGAACCCCTGTCCACACTGGAGATCACGGGTTGAAGAACGGGCCCGGATACCCTCACCCCCACCCTCTCCCGAGGGGAGAGGGAGAGGCGGTCACGTTCCGAAGAAGCGTGAAAGCAATTACATGATGCCGGCGGTGATGCCACCGTCCGACAGGTACACGCCGCCGGTGCTGTACGAAGACGCGGACCCTCCTCTCCCGGAGAGAGCGGGGGCAACGTGTAAGCTCCCGCGCCATGCTCCCCTACGAAACGCTGGAGGCCCGCGCCCGCGAGCGCCTGCCCTCCGCCGTGTTCGACTACTACGCCGGTGGCTCCGGTGACGAGTCCACCCTCGCCGCCAACACCGCCGCCTGGGCCCGCCTCCGCCTCCGCCCTCGCATCCTCCGCGACGTCTCCTCCGTCGACACCTCCACGGAAGTGCTCGGCACGCCGCTCTCCGCCCCCCTCCTCGTCGCCCCCACCGCCTTCCACTCGCTGGCCCACCCCGAGGCCGAGCTCGCCACCGCCCGCGGCACCCGCGAGGCCGGCTCCCTCCTCGTCCTCTCCTCCCGCTCCTCCCGCCGCCTCGAGGACGTCGCCGCCGCCGCCGGGCCCTGGTGGTTCCAGGTCTACGTCTTCCGGGACCGGGGCCTCACCCGCGCCCTCGTCCAGCGCGCCGCCGCCGCCGGAGCCCGGGCCCTCGTGCTCACCGGTGACACCCCCTACGTGGGCCACAAGCGCCGCAACCGCGGGGACTCCGCCCTCCCGCTGCCCGAGGAGGACTTCCTCGCCAACCTCGAGGGCCTCACCCACCGCGCCCTCGCCGAGCAGGCCCCCGATGTCACCTTCGCGGACATCGCCCGGCTGCGCGAGGACTCCGGCCTGCCCGTGCTCGTCAAGGGCGTGCTGCGCGCCGATGACGCCCACGAGTGCCTCCACCACGGCGCCGCCGGCCTCATCGTCTCCAACCATGGCGGGCGCCAGCTCGACGGCGCCCTCGCCACCGCCGACGCCCTCCCCGAAATCGTGGAGGCCACCCAGGGCCGCGTCCCCGTGCTCGTCGATGGCGGCGTGCGCTCCGGCCGCGACGTGCTGCGCGCCCTCGCCCTCGGGGCCCGCGCCGTGCTGCTCGGCCGGCCCGTGCTCTGGGGGCTCGCCACCGGGGGCGCGGACGGGGTGCGTCAGGTGCTCGAGTCAATGCGCGAGGACACCGCCCACGCGCTCGCGCTCGCCGGGCTGCCTCGCGTGTCCGCCGTGGGCGCCGACGTGCTCGCGCCACCCCACCGGCCCTGAGCGCGCTTCAACGGGCGTGGATCAGAAATCCCAGGTCAGCTCGTACTCGCAGCTCAGCGGCCCCGTCATGCGGCCGTTGATGCGCGCCGAACGGGCTCCGGCCTGCTTCAGGTGCGCCTCCAGCGAGCCCTCCACATAGGGCCTCGGCAGGAAGTCGCGCTCGAAGGAGACGATGCCCGTGGTCAGGTCCGGGAACGCCACCGAGCACGCGCCGCCGCCCGGCGTCGTCACCTTGTAGGCCAGGGGCAGGTACTCGATGACGCGCTTGGGCGTGCCCGAGATGAGCACCTGCATCGCCTTGCCCACCTGGCTGCCCAGGAACACCGCCGTGCCCATGTACCCCAACATCCGCATCGCCTGCTCGAAGCCGCCGGCCGCCCCCTCCATCCTCCACGCCGCCCGCCGCGCCATCCTCAGGAAGTCCTCGGCCGGATAGGCGAACAGATCCACGAAGGTCCGCACCCCGCCGCACTCCTGCAGGCACTCCTCCATCGCCGCCTGGCCGTTGAGCGCGAACATCGCCTCCTTCACGCTCCGGAAGAACATGCCGCGCATGGAGTCCTGCGACGTGACGTGCGCCAGCCGGTGCTCCACCTCGAGCTCGGCCTCGGAGCCCACCGTGTGCAGTTGTTCGCTGACGCCGCTCATCCCGTGCGCCCTCCCCTTGCCGGTCCTGTTCGCCCTGCCCGGCTCCTCGCGAACAGGCTGCTGACATCCATGCACATCCCGGAAATCCTGACACACCCGGGGCTCCAGGTAAAACGGTCCCCGTGGGGAATCCTCCTGGTTTCCGATGCCCGGGCCTCGTCCGGCCGTCGCAGGTATAGCCGATCAGGCGCTCGCTCGAACGCTCCGTGCGGGCTCTCCACCCGGGGTGTGATCATTTCAGAACCCCCTCTGTTGGGTGAGCGACAAGCTCGGCGGTCCCTGGGGCAGGTTGCCCCACGGCCCGGCGGGCGCGGCATCCTAGCCGACGCCCGGCGTCAGGTGCTCGCCCGTCAACGAATCGTCACGGCCCTCTCCCCGCGCGGGGCTTCAGGCCACCTGCCGGGGCGCGGACGCCAGGGGCTCGCCGCCCGGGGGAGCCACTTCAGGAGCCCCGGGGGGAGTCTCGGGGGAGGCCTGGGCGCGAGGCGAGGACGGGAAGTTGGCCAGGGCCGCGCCGGAGAGGATGAGGGCACCGCCCAGCAGCAGCGAGGAGTCCACGCGCTCGCCGAGCAGCGCCACGCCCAGCAGCACGGCCACCAGCGTGTCCAGCAGCGGCATGACGCCGACGACGGCCAGCGGCACGCGCGCGAGCAGCCAGAAGAGGAGCTGGTAGGTGAGGGCCGTGGCGCACACCGCGAGGTAGGCGATGGAGAGCAGGGCGCGGGGCGTCCAGTGGCCGGGCAGGTGGGACTCGAAGGCGGCGGAGGCGGCCAGCAGCAGCACGGAGCTGCTCAGCGTCTGCACGCACACCGAGAGGCCCGTGGGCACGTGCGCCAGCGAGCGCCGGACGAGCACGTTGGCCAGCGAAATGGAGACGGTGGCCACCAGGGTGAGCACGCACCCGGCCAGCACCAGGCCGGTGAGGCCGAGCCCGTGCAGGTGCTCGTACTGGAGCGCGACAATCCCGGAGAGCCCCAGCCCCGCCGAGAGGAGCTTGAGGGGCGTGAGGGGCTGATCCGGCAGCAGCAGGCGCCCCACCAGCAGCAGCCACACCGCATAGGTGGAGAAGAGGAGCGCGGACCAGCTGGAGGGAATCCACTGCTGGGCGATGAAGAGCAGCCCATAGGGGAGGGCAATCTGGAGCACCCCCACGCCCATGAGCAGGCCCCAGGTGCGCGCGCCGAGCCGGGCCCGGAGCAGGCCGCTGAAGGGCAGCAGCACCAGTCCGGCGAGCATCATCCGCGCCCCGGCGAAGCGCAGCGGCGGCAGGTCCTGGAGGCCCACCTTCACCACGGCCCAGGTGGAGCCCCAGAGGACGAAACAGGCGATGTAGGCGAGCAACAGGCGGGTGCGCGAGGCCCCGGGGGTGGACGGCATGGCGGGGCGCACTAGCACGCGCGCCGCCCCGCCGCCATGGACACCGCGTTCAGGGATTCTTCACGGCGTCCCGCTCACGTGGAGGCGCTCCTGCACCAGCTCCAGGCCCTCGCCCATGGGCATCACCACCTTCTCGACCATGCCCTGGGCGTCCACGGTGACCGAGCCCTTCATGGAGCCCATCTCCACCGTCAGCTCGCGCGCGCCGCCCGCCGTCTTGCGCAGCACCTGCCGCACCGGCGCCACCGGGTTGGCCGAGGGGATGTAGAGGTGCAGCGTCAGCTCCTTGTCCTTGCCCGGCACGAGGCGCTCGCGCACCAGGCGCGCGGTCGCCGGCTCCGTGGCCAGGTCGGCCGGGGCCGTGAAGTCGCCGTTGAGGTCCTTGCCGCTGTGCTTGCCCTCGTAGTGGTACTCGCGGCCCCGCACCTGCTCGAGCGACATCTGGAGGTCGAGCTCGCCATTGCGGGAGCGGGCATAGTCGCGCGCCACCAGCTTGCCGTCCTTGTCCGCCACCTCCGAGGACACGGTGTCCTGCACCATCAGCTCCTGGGGCGTGCGCGGAAGCAGGAGGCTCGACTCCACCTCCGTCATCCGCGCGCCGCCCGCCACCTCGCGCATGGCGCGCTTCTCGAAGCCCACCGGGTGGCCCTTCACGCGGATGACGTGGAACTCGAAGTAACGCGGGGCCGGCGGCGTCCCGGCGGCGCTCTTGAGCGAGCCGGCCAGCCCGCTCGTCACCCGCTTGAAGCTCTCCGCGTAGCCCAGCTCGTCGTGCGTGCACACCAGCGGCACCTGGTCATGCGTGTACACCATCATCTTGGCCTGGCCCGCCGCCTTGCCCCGCGGCGTGTCCACCAGGTACTGCGCCTCGGCGTACACGGCCGGGCTGTCCCCGATGAGCCGCACGTCCGTGGTGCGCACCAGCGTGAGGTTCGTGTGCTGCCCGGCCATCCGCACCAGCCGGTAGATGGAGTCGCCCGCGTCCAACGGCTGCGAGTACACGAAGCACGACAGCGGGCTGCCGGTGCCCAGCGGCACGCTCATCACCAGCACCCCCTCCTCCTGCTGGAGGGTGGGAGCGCCCGCGGCCTCCACCTCGCCGGTGAAGGAGCCATCCGGCGCGGCCACCTGCTGCTTGGACAGGGGCGCCAGCTCGCGCGCGGCGAGCGCCTTCAGGTCGATCTTCTCGGAGGGCGGAGCCGACTCGGCGCTGGCCGGAGTGGGGGCCTCGGGCTTGGAGGAGGCCGTGGTGGCACAGCCAGTCAGCAGGCCCAGCAGGAGTGTCGTGCGCAGCCGCATCGTCGATGTCTCCGGAACGTGTCGCGGGAGCCCTCATGGCCCCGGCGCGCACGGCACCCTAGCGGCCCGGCTCGGGGCGATGCCAGTGGCCCGAGACGCGGCCTCAGTGCTTCGTGAGCGCGACGTGCTGCCGGAGCTTCCTCGAGGTCCACGGACATGCGCTCCAGGGTGTGACGCATGGGCTTCTTGGGCAGCTTCGTCCAGGCGATGGCTCCGAGCACGGCCGCGAGCACGAAGGCCACGCCCGCCGCGATGAGCGCCCCCGCCCACAGCGGCAGTGCCAGGGCATCCGCCCCCGCGACGAAGAGCATGGCCAGCCCCACCAGCGCCAGCGCCGCCCCGCCTCCCACGAAGAGGCCCGAGACGCGCGCCGCCTTCACCTCGTGCGCGAGCTCCACCTTCGCGTGCAGCAACTCCGCCTTGGCCAACAGCCGCGCCTCGCTCATCGCCCGCCGGACGAGCTCGTTCGTCGACAGGTCCTTCTCGGGCATCTTCCAGCTCTCCACGGCCTTCCTCCTCTCGACCGCCGCGCACGCGCGGCCCCTGCTCACGTCGCCCTCCGCCTCCACTCGTAGGCGAAGTTGAGGATGGCCAGCGTCACCACGCCGATGGCCACCCCGAAGGTCAGCCAGAGGAACCAGCCCACCACGCCCCCCTGCACCAGCGCCACCACCCACAGGGCCAGCAGCCCCAGTCCCAGCAGCAGGTAGAGAATGGGCATGGCTCCTCCCTCGATGCGCCCGAGCACTCCGAACAACAGCCGCGGCGCCACGTCCTCGTTCGCCGCGTTCACCCCCACCGCCCCCGTCACCACGAACGCACGGCCCACCCGCGGGCCCGTGCCCAGCCCCGTCCCGGAGCCCATTCCGTCGGGTTGAACGTGTGACCCTGAACTGTTCCCGGCAAGGCAGGGCAGCCAGCCGCTTCGAGCCCGCCCGGCTGTGCAAGCGCGGACGGCCCGGGCCCTCCAGCACGGATGGCTGGCTGCTCCACGCGGAAGCGGGCAGAACTAAAACCGGAGCACCTCGGGGAACTGCGTCTCACAGTCGCTCAAAACGCGCTGGCGGAAGGACTCGTAGCGCTCAAGCGGCCGCTTCATCTTCATGATGAAGTTTCCCGACCACAAAGTCTTGAAACCGGGCTGGACGTCGGAACGCCTTCGCGAGCGCGCGCAGCCGTTGCAGCCGCACGAGACCGGGCGGATTCGACGCCAGCAGCGCCTCCGTCCACGACTCGCGGTCAGGCGTCATCCGATCGAACTCCCAGGCCGCCTTCAGGAAGTCTCGTGCCGTCCAGTGGGCGTCCCTCATGGGGTAGCACGATCCCCCGGGCTGTCCGGGCAAGTGTCGAAGGACTCGTTCCTGCCTGGAAATCCAGACACCCTCCCCGCTTCCCCAAGAGACACGATTTGCTTTTCTTGACAGGGATTGGGCGGTAACAGGGAGGTCAGGGTTTATAGGGCTTCTCGCTCCTGGCCCGATTCATGATGCAATGCGATACACGCGGGTCGCATTCCCAACCACCCTCCGCGCAATCCAGCCTCCATGTAGGTTGATAAGAATATTGAACTCTCCGCTGTACCTCCGCGTGTGATTTTTGTATTTGAACCAAACAATCCCTGGAGAAATGCATGACCCATGGCTTCAAGCCCAAGGCGTGGTGGATGCCGTCGCGTGTTTCATGGCTGGTGGCAGTGCTGGGATTGGCCTCCTGCACTCGCGTATCCGAAGAGAGTGAACAGGGTTTGATGGCCGGGCAGTGCGAGGTCAAACCCCCCGCCGGTGCCGCGTTCGAGCCTGAGCTGGAGTGGCACTGGGACGGCAGCCCCATCGCGAGCAACTACGACCAGGTCATGATGACTCCGGTGGTCGTGGATGTGAGTGGAGATGGCATTCCAGACGTCATCTTCCACACCTTCGCCGACGGCAATTACCAGGAGGACGGCGTGATGCGCGCCATCAGTGGAGACACGGGGCGCGACCTGTGGGCCGTCACACACAAGGATTACCGGGTGTACCCCGGAGCGAGTATCGCCGCTGGTGACATCGACAAGGATGGCCGGGTGGACCTCTGCACCATTCCGTCAGGCAACGCCGGGGTCATCTGCTTCGAGAACACCGGGGCCCTGAAATTCCGGACCACCGCGCCCGCTACGGGGGGCAGTGGCATTTCCCTGGCGGACCTGGAGGGAGATGGCAGCGTCGAGCTGATCGCTGGCGGTGTCGTCCTCGACAACAAGGGAGCCGTGAAGTGGGCAGGCGCAGCAGGTTCGGGCCCGCTGTCCTTCGCCGCTGATATCGACCAGGATGGCTTCCTCGAGGTCATTACTGGCAGCTCCGTCTACGAGCATGACGGCAAGCTGAAATGCACCAACGGTAGCATTGGCCATGGCTTCACCGGTGTCGCCAACTTCGACGCGGATCCCTACGGAGAGATCGTCGTGGTGTGGGGCGGCAACGTCTCCCTCCTGGATCAGGACTGCCGGGCGTTGTGGACGACCGCAGTGCCTGGAAGCGGTGGTGGCGCGCCCAACATCGCGGACTTCGATAGTGACGGTCAGCCGGAGATTGGCATCGCCGGAAGAGAGAAGTACGTGGTCTTCGAGGCCAATGGAGACGTCAAGTGGGAGAAGGGCACCAAGGACTACAGCTCCCAGGTCACCGGCTCCTCCACCTTCGACTTCGAGGGTGATGGCCGGTCCGAGGTGGTCTACGCCGACGAGGTTCGTCTGCGCGTCTACGACGGTGCCACTGGTGCGGTGCGTGTCGAGTTGCCGCACGCGTCGGGCACCATCGTCGAAAACCCCGTCGTCGTGGACGTGGACGGTGACGACAACGCCGAGCTCGTGGTGGCCTCGAATAACTATGCCTTCGAGGGCCCCACCGGCATCCGGGCGTTCCGAGACCGGCGGGATATCTGGGTGAACACCCGGCCCATCTGGAACCAGCACGCCTACTCGGTCACCCACGTCAACAACGATGGTTCCATCCCAACCCGTCCCGCCACCAACTGGCTCACGTCGGGCCTCAACACCTTCCGCTCCAACACCCAGGGTAACGGCTCCCTGAGTCCCTTCGCCGCGGCGGACCTCACCATCTCCCCCTTGGGTGACGAGTGCATGCAGCGCCTGCAAGCGCGCGTGCGCAACCAGGGTGAGGCCGCTGCCTCCGCCGGCCTGAAGGTCGCCTTCTACCGCGATGACCCCGCCGCGGGCGGCACGCTGGTCGGGGTCGCCACCCTGGCCAAGAAGCTCGAGGCCGGCAGCGAAGTCATCGTGGAACTGCCAGTGGCCCCGCCTCCCGGCCTCACGCAGGTGTGGGCCGTGGTCGATGACGACGGAACCGGCACCGGCCGTGAGCTCGAGTGCCGCGAGGACAACAACACCGCCATCCTCAAGCTCGATGTCACGCCTCCCGTTCCCGGCGAGGACAAGCGAGTATCGCTCTGGCCCCCCAATCACTCCTACCGCCAGTTGAAGCTGAGCGATTGCGCGGCCGATCCCTGGGATGAGTGCAGCGGGGTGCTGCCCATCAACGAGGTGGGCCGCATCACCCACGTCACCTCCGATGAGGTGGAGGACGCCACCGGCTCGGGCGACGGGCACACCTGCGAGGACATCGTCATCCTCGACTCCTACCGGGTGAACCTGCGTGCCGAGCGCCAGGGCGCCTCCGATGGGCGCGTGTACACGGTGCACTATGTCGTCACCGATCCAGCGGGGAACTCCGCCCCGGCACGCTGCACGGTCCATGTGCCCCATGACCGCTCGGGTCGTCCCACGGTGGAGGGCGCACCCGCCTATTGCGTCGGCGAGGGTTGCCCGGGCGGCTCCGGAAACGGCCCCCGTTGCGTGCGTAACGGGCACGGCAACTGACGCGACGTTCACCCCGTAGGTTGTCTCGGCTCCGGTGGGAGGGGCGTGCTCCTCCCTCTGTCCAGAACAGCCAGCGGAAGTGCCCTGAGAGCGCCGCGCCGCTCCACCCCAGCGTCGCATTCACCACCGCCGCTGCGTCCTGGTTCACCCTCGTGCGACTTGTGGGATTCCGTTACGTTGCACCTCCAACGAGACGAAACGTCACGCGCGGGGAGGGTGCACGGTATGGAGCAGGACGCACAGGGACAGTCGAAAGCCACCGCGGCCGATGTGGCCATCATGGGCGCCGGAATCGTCGGCCTCTTCAATGCCTTGCAATACGCGAAGCGGGGCTTCCAGGTCGTCCTGCTCGACAACGCGCGAGGACAGAAACGCAGCTTCAAGGTGGGCGAGTCGTTCCTCATCTTCACCAACCCCTTCCTGCGCACGGTGGGCGGGTTGGATGGGTTCGCCGGGGAGTGCTTCCCCAAGCACGGCGTGTGGTTCACCTACGGCCTGGAGCACGCCCAGCGCTTCGAGGCGACGTCCGAGTGGGGCGTCCACGCGGACCCTCCGCACTACCTGTACGAGGAGGCCGCGGACAAACGCTACTTCCGGGCCGCGCTCATGGACGTGCAGATCGTCCGGCCCGAGGCCGAGGACGTCATGCGCGAGTCCCTCCGGGCCTTCCCCAACGTGCGCTTCCTGGACACCGTGAAGGTGCGCGACGTGGTCATCCAGGAGGAGGACAGCCCACGGCCCCACGAGGTGCGCTGGGCCTGTCAGGCCACGCGCACGGAGGGCACCGTGCAGGCCAGGTGGGTGCTGGACTGCTCGGGGCGCAACCGCCTGCTGGCCAAGAAACTCAAACACACCGTCGAGCTCGACGACGGCTTCCAGACGACGGCCGTCTGGGGGCAGTTCGAGGGCATCACGGACGACCTCTTCGGCGAGCCGTGGGTCCACACGTACGCGGATGGGGACCAGACCTCGCGGGACTTGCACACCCTGCACCTGTGGGGCGAGGGCTATTGGATCTGGGTCATCCGTCTGTCCAAGGAGCGCATCAGCGTCGGGGCGACGTTCGACCAGCGCAAGCCGCCGCCGGGTGACACGCCCGAGGCCCAGATGTGGGAGCTCTTCAACCGCCATCCCCCGCTGGCCAAGGTGCTCTCGAAGGAGCGGATGCTCGAGTTCCGCATGTACCGCGACGTGCAGTACATGACCGACACCTTCGTGAGCCCGCGGCGCTACGGCATGGTGGGGGACGCGGCCTCCATCGTGGACGCCTACTACAGCCAGGGCATCTCGCTGGCGCTGGTGCAGCTCCTGGCACATCGCCAACCTCGTCGAGCAGGACCTGCGGGGCGAGGGCATGGACCGGGAGTACCTCGAGCGGGTGAACCGGGCGACGCGGCAGGATTGGCACATCATGCGGAACATGATCCGCGAGAAGTACACGGCGGCCATCGCGGACAGCCGCTTCTTCGTGCTCTCGCACATGCTGGACCTGGCCATCTTCTGGTCCGCGGGAGCCTCGCGCTCGCGCATCGCGCGCTGGCTGGTGGAGACGGGCGGCGACACGCTCCGGGAGACGCCCGAGCTGCGGGAGCTGCGCGAGTACCTCTCGCGGCACATGTTCTACTCGCAGACGAAGCCCTGGCACGGGCTGACGCCGGAGCGGGTGCGAGAACTCCAGGGACGCCTGCAGGCGGGCATCGGCGAGCGGGCGCGCTGGCGCCTCGAGCACGGCGTGAAGGTGCCGGTGCTCAAGGCCATCGTGCGGCTGGCGGCCCCCGTGCCCCAGCTCTGGAAGCTGCCCTTCCTGCGCGGCCTGGAGCAGGCGGACCTCTCGGCGGAGGACTTCGTCCATCCGGAGAAGTTCCTGAAGCGTGTCCCCGCGTGGTTGCGCCGGCTGCTGCCCGAGTCGTCCTCCGAGCGGCTCTCCCGGGCCATCGCCCTGCGCGGCCAGACGCTGCTGGCGCTCTTCCTGCTCGGCTACGCGTACGACTGGGCCGACACCGAGGTGCACAAGCTCCTGCTCCAGCTCGGGCTGCTCGAGCCGGCTCCCCAGGAGGCCCCCGGGCCCGTCTCCCTCGACGAGGCGCGCGCGAAGGCCGCGGCATCCGGGTCCACGCCCCAGGCAGCACCGCGGCGGAACGTCTCCGCCTGACCCAGGGCGCTGAAAGCGAAAGGGCCCCGGGGCTCCCGCGGGTCACGTAAGGGTTTTCCCGGGGGGCACTTCAACGGCCCCCGCCATGGCAGGGATTGGGCGCCCCCCGCGCGCACCGGCTCGCAACAGTGCCGTCAATCAATTGCATTGCACTCGAAACATTTTGCCTTCCTGAGCTGCCCTCTGTTACCTCCTGAAAACCTGACCAGGGAGGTATTGCCATGAAGATGAACTTCGCCGCTTTTGCTGTTCTCGTAGGGATTTCCCTTATTGGATGTGGGGCTCCGACGGTCGCGGAGGAGAGCGAGCTGATCGGGGAGAACACCCAGGCCATCTGTTCCTCCACCCAGAGCTGCTGGGACGGGAGCACGGTGAGCTGCTCCGGTAACGCCACCTGCACCGTCCAGAGCGCGTCCGTCACCTGCGACGGCGTGATCACCCGGTGCCCGCCGGTCCCGTGCAACGCCGGCATCACGTGCACCCAGTTCAAGCAGTACGCCTGCAACGAGGGTGATGAGGGCGAGTGCTGCGCGAGCACGGGCCCCCAGTACTGCTTCTGCAACTCCAAGGGCATCTGGCTCTGCAACTAGGCCCTCGCGGGTGAGTTGAACCCAGGGCGCTGTCCTCCGGGACGGCGCCCTTCGTTTTCAGGCTCCCCGGAATTTAATCGGGGCTTTTCACGCGGAAAACAGTCGCGGGTCTTGAGGGCTGACCCCTTCCGCGGAGAAGTCCCCCATGTCACGCAACCTCGCCACCCAGGCGTCCGCCTTGCTGCTGGTCGCCCTCGGCTCCGCGGCGGGTGGCGCCTACGCCTACCACCGCTACCGGGACGCGGACTGGAGGCGGCGGGACGCCGAGTACCAGCGCCAGCTCCAGGGAAAGCTCACGGAGAGCGAGCAGCGGATGCAGGCGCTGAACACCGAGCTCGGCACGGCGCGCAGCCGGTTGGTGAGCCAGGCCACGCTGAACGAGAAGTACCAGGCCTTCCTCTCGAAGAACGCGGAGTTCGAGAAGTACACCCGCGAGCATGGGCTCAGCCTCAAGAGCCTCTCCGACGCCACCTTCCGGCTCCAGCAGCGGGAGCGCGGCGGGGCGGGGACGGCGCGCGTGGAGCCAACGCCCACGCCCCGGCCGGGCGAGCCCACGGCGGCGTCTCCCCAAGTCATCTCCTACGAGTTCACCGACGCGCAAGGCCGCGTCCACCTCAAGGACCCCAACATCTGGGTACAGGGCGACGAGGAGCTCCAGCTCGAGCAGCTCTTCCGGGTGGAAGGCACCGTGCTGCAACAGACGAACGGCTCGCTGATGACCCAGCGCGTCCAGCTCCAGGAGGTCGTCGCGGAGGGCGAGGGGAAGTACCGGGTGCTGGCGGAGGCGGGCCTGGTGGACGCGAACTTCACCTACGCCAATGCGCCGGGGCACGAGCCCCCGCGCGGGTTGACGTGGGGCCCGTCGTGGATGGCCACCCTGGGCACCTCGTTCCGCCCGGAGAGCCTGCTGCGCGTGGGCGCCTCGGCGCGGGTGGTGAAGTGGGGGCCGGTGGGGCTCGCCGGAGGGCTCTCCTCCGACTTCCGGTCCCTGGAGGGCAGCGGCGGAGATGCCTTCCTCACCTTCACCCCCTCCTGGAAGGGGCGGGAGCTGGGGCTCGCGTTGGGCGGAGGCGTCCACCTGCCCCTGGGGGGAGCGCAGCGCGTGCGCCCCAACCTCACCCTGAGCTTCGTCATCTATTGAGTGCTGTTGCACGCCCAGGGCACCCGGGCGGGCGGGCCCGTGTCCTTCCGCCGGGCCTTGCACGGGAGGCCGGGGACGGCCAGGGCCCCAAGACGGACACCTGACCCTCCGCTTGCCGCGGCGCCCTTTTTCATGGCACAGAAGGAGCCGCTGCAGCCATCCGGCGTTCCGATGGCGGCCCGCCCCCCACCGGGTGCCGGGCCGTAGGACGCTCCGGGTGGTCTTTGCTTGCGGCCCAGGCCCCCGGGACGTTCTCCATCGGCCGCCTGGACGCACACCGCATGACTCCCCTCAAGACCGAGCTGCTCCGGGACACCATCGAGCACATCGACATCAAGGCCCATGACGTCCGCCCGCTCGTGCGGGCCATGGGCCACATGGCCTTCCAGGCTCGCAACCTGCACCGCGCCGCCACCCTCTACGACGGCATGCTGGAGGACACGGATTGCGGCGTCATCCTGTGCCTGGCGGGCTCGCTCTTCTCCGCGGGCCTCAAGCAGGTGGTGGTGGACCTCATCCGCCACCGGATGGTGGACGCCATCGTGTCCACCGGGGCCCTCATCGTGGACCAGGACTTCTTCGAGGCCCTGGGCTTCCGCCACTACCGGGGCAACCCGTACGCGGACGACAACACCCTGCGCGAGCTGCACATCGACCGCATCTACGACACCTTCATCGACGAGGACGAGCTGCGCGAGTGCGATGCCACCATCGCCCGGATCGCCAGCGAGCTGGAGACGCGCCCCTACTCGTCCCGGGAGTTCATCGGCGAGATGGGCGCCTGGCTCGCCCGCCATGGCAAGACACGGGACAGCGTGGTGCTCGCCGCGCACGAGGCGGGAGTCCCCATCTTCTGCCCGGCCTTCAGCGACTGCTCGGCGGGCTTCGGGCTCGTCCAGCACCAGTGGACGCGCGCGGGCAAGCCCCAGCTCTCCATCGACAGCGCCCGGGACTTCCTGGAGCTGACGCGCTGCCGGCTCGCCCTGAAGGACTCGGGCCTCTTCATGGTGGGAGGCGGCGTGCCGAAGAACTTCGCCCAGGACGTGGTGGTGGCGGCGGATTTCGTCGGCCAGCCGGTGGCCATGCACAAGTACGCCGTGCAGCTCACCGTGGCGGACGAGCGCGATGGCGCCCTCTCCGGCTCCACCCTGCGCGAGGCGAGCAGTTGGGGCAAGGTGGCCACCACCGCCGAGCAGATGGTGTATGGCGAGGCCACGGTGACCCTGCCGCTGGTGGCCGGCTACGCCTTCCATCAGCGCCACTGGGAAGCGCGGCCCGAGCGCCGGCTGGTGACGGCGTGTCAGTGATTGCCTGAACTCGAGCCAGCTCGAACCTCCCGGCCCTTCACGGGCTGGGAGGTGACGGCGGGACGTTGTAGCCGGCCTCGCCATAGGGACGGAGCCGCTCGAGCCAGAGGGACTCCAGCACCCGCAGCTCCTCCTTCAGGTCCGCTCCGGGCTCCTCCGGGGGTGGCAGGACGTCGAGCACCTCGAAGGAGAAGCTGTCGGCGCCGTGGCGGTTCCAGTCCTCCTGCAGCGGGGGGTAGGTGCGGTGGATGCCGGTGGCCAGCTCGAAACGGATGCGATTGAGCATCCCCTGGAGGTTGAGGGCCGAGCCCACCAGCACCTTGCCATTGGCGCGGTTGCGGACGGCGTACACGCCCATCGGGGGAGGCGTCTCCTTGTAGGCGCGTTTCAACTCGGCGCGGCGCGACGGGCCGCCTCGGGGGGTTCCCGTGTCATGCGAGGACATGTGTGTCTTCTCCGTGTCTTGAAAGGTGCAGCGGTGACGAGCGCGTCAGCTCGCGTAGCCGAGCGCGATGAGCTTCCGCTCGAGCCGGTCCCGGGCGGCCGAGTCCTTCGGCTCCACCCAGTTGAA
This sequence comes from Archangium gephyra, assembly GCF_049060025.1. Classification (GTDB taxonomy): domain Bacteria; phylum Myxococcota; class Myxococcia; order Myxococcales; family Myxococcaceae; genus Archangium; species Archangium gephyra_A. The sequence goes on along the minus strand of NZ_JBMEQQ010000002.1, from coordinate 7,010,361 downwards.
GCCCATCCGCGCCCAGTCGGCATCGGAAGGGTCCACCCCGAGCGCGGCGAGGAAGCCGGCGTCGGTGATGAAGAACTGCTCGCGGAAGGGGAAGAGGTAGCCCCCCACCGTCCGGAGCGAGGCGAGCGCTTCCTCGTAGGAGGAGAACCAGCGGTTGAGGAAGGCCCCCCGGTTCCTGGCGAAGAAGGCCTCGGTGTCCAGTTGGGGCGGCCCCTCCTCGCCCAGCGCCTGCTTGAGCGCCGCCCAGGACGGATGGCCCTGCTCCTGCGCGATGACGGCCAGCGCGTGCTTGCGGCGCACCTCCTCCTTGCGTGCGAGCAGCTCGCCGGGAGACAGGCGCGCGAAGGCGGGCAATGCCCGCAGCCGCTCAGCGGCCCTCGTGGCGCGTGACGGCTCGGAGGACACCAGGTCCTTGAGCAGGATGGATGCCCGGACCTTGCACTCGCGGAGGCTGGGGGGAGTCACTGTGCGGGACTGGGTTCCCATGACAAATCCCTCATCGTCGGCCGCTCCCCGTCATGGGCCGTGGAAGGAACTCATCGAGAACATGTCGGACCGCAGGGTGAAGCGAGGGTGACGTCGTCTTTTCGGGCAGGCGCCCCTCGGCACCTCCCTGGAAATTAAGAGGGGAGGGACCGGCTGGCAAGGTCTTATCGACACGCCTGGCTTCCACTGCTAGCCCGGACCGCATGCGTTCAATCCCTCATGAACTCGTATGCCTGATCGCCCTCCTGCTCGCCGCGGGCTGTGCGACGCCCAACCCTTCCCGCGCCACCGGGGCCTACCTCCAGGCCGTCATGGAGAAGAACCATGTGCCCGGCACGGCCGTGGCCGTCGTTCGCGACGGCCGGCTCGAGCACCTCGCCACGTACGGCCTCGCGGACCTGGAAGCCGAGGCGAAGGCCGGGCCCGACACCGCGTTTCAAATCGCCTCCGCCACGAAGATCTTCACCGGCACGCTGGTGATGCTCCTCGTGAAGGAGGGGAAGCTCGGCCTGGATGAGCCCCTGTCGAAGTACCTGCCCGACGCGCCCGAGAGCTGGAAGGCGCTCACGGTGCGGCACCTCGCCGCCCACACGTCGGGCTTGAAGGACAGCCCCGACGAGCAGCTCAGCACCGAGGCCTCGATGACCGAGCGGTACGAGGCCGCCCGGAAGGAGCCCCTGGGCTACACGCCCGGCGAGCGCAGCACATACGGCCTCACGGACTTCGTCGTGCTCACCCACGTGATGGAGAAGGTCACCGGCCAGCGCTTCGAGGAGCTGCTCCAGAGCCGCATCTTCCAGCCGCTCGGTTTCACGTGCACGCGCTACGAGCACGCGCGGCAGCAGGGGCCGGTGCGCACCGCGGACGTCATCCCGCGCCGCGCCACCACCTACCGCTACGTGGACGGCGTGCAGCAGCGCGCCTGGTTCCTCTACCCCCTCCACACCTATTCCGCCGGCGGAGCGTTCTCCTGTGTGAAGGACCTCGTCCGCTGGGCCGTGGCCATGGACCAGGGCACGCTGCTGTCCCCCGAGCTGCAGCGGGACGCCGCCACGGCCTTCAAGCTGAACGACGGCCGCGAGGGCGGCTTCGGCGTGGCCTTCACCGTGCGCAAGCTGCGGGGCTCACCGGCCTTCGGTCATTCCGGGGGTGGCTCGCTCGCCGACGTGCTGCGCGTTCCGGACAGGAAGCTGACGGTCATCGTCCTGACCAACGAGTTGGGACTGTTGCCCATGCTGGCCCCCACCATCGCGAGCCAGTACCTGCCACCGCTGCCGGAGCTGGAATCGCCTGGCATCCCGGACGCGGAGCCCGCGCTGACCGCCGTGCTCCGCCGGACGGTGGAGGGCCTGCTGAACGGCACGCTCGAGGCCGCCGCCTTCGCGCCGGGCGCCCAGCAGGAGCTCCTGCCCATGCTGCGGAGCTTCGGCACCCCGGAGAACGCCCTCCTTCCGCCGCTCGGCCGCATGACGCTGCTCGAGGACCGTCAGGACGGCGACGCGCGCAAACGCCTCTATCGCGCGGTGTACGGCAAGGATGTCACGCTGAAGTGGACCTTCACGCTGGACAGCGCGGGCAAGATCCTCGAGTTGGAGTACGACTGGGAATGACTTGAGAGGGAGGAGTCAACCCGGAGCCAGGCGCGCTGATCTACATGGCCGATATCAACAGCGGGCTCTACATCCTGCGCTACAAGGGCCCCCGTGCGGACGAGCTGCCGCAGCAGGGGTTGTTCATCAGCAGCACCAACTTCCAAGCCAGTGGAAGTCCGTTCTTTCAGGGGTGCTCCCGCGGGAACGCACGGGGCGCCTTCCGGCCGCGCGGCGTGCCAACTGGTCCAACAATCGGACCAGTTGCTCCCCCTCGCGGCCGGAACCTCCCCCTGACAGGAGAAGCCACCCCTCCTGGCTCAGGCAGTGACATCCCGCCCCAGGCGCTGCTCGCCGAGCGCACCTGGGGTGGGCGTCCCGGGCCTCAGCTCATGGGACCGCGACCGGCTCCACGCAGCCGTCGAAGATGCGGACGGTGGTGCCGTCGAACTTCGTGAACTGGAAGAAGGCGTCATCCTCGTTGAAGGTGCGGCTCATCTCCTGGAGCAGGCCGATGGCGACCTTCTCGCCCAGGGGCAGCGACTCGGTGTAGTCGCTGCGCCAGTGCACGCCCGCGGCGTTGCGGAAGAGGGCGATGTTGCCCGCCAGCTTGTTGAGCTCGCCGCCCACCGTCAGTTGCGTGGCGTCCGCGCCCGTGTAGAGCGTGAGGGCGGTGCCATCCGCGTTGGACACCACGGGACTCTCGATGGGGGCCTTCTCATCGAAGAAGGCCTTGAGGATGGTGGCGCACGCGCCGGAGATGGTGGCATGGCCCGCGCCGTAGGCCGGGTGCGTGGGCGCGCCCTCCGGGTAGGCCTGGGGCAGCAGGTACGAGCCGGTGCCGTAGCGCGCCCTGAAGTGCAGGCCGAGCCCTCCGGTGGAGTAGGAGAGCGCGTTCCTGATGCTCGCGCTGAACGGGTAGGAGCGCCGTTCATTGAGCGCGTTGTCCACGCGCCCGCCGTACTCCTCGGGGCGCAAGCGGCGGTGCACGCCCCACTTCTGCCACCACACGGCGCGCCCGGCGCGTCCGGCCACTTCGATGAGCACCTGCAGCAGGTGGATGGGGCCGAAGGTGGCGAAGCCCACCTGGGTGCGCGAGTCGCCCGCCGTGCCGGGCGGGTCGTACGGGTTGCCCGGATTGGAGGGGAACTCCATGTCCACCATGGGTCGGCCCGTGCCCTGGTTCTGGTTCCCCGTGGGCTCGGACAGCAGGTAGAAGGCCGCGTTGTAGAAGGCGTTCACCACCTGGTCGAAGTGGACGAAGTTGGCCCCATCCCGCAGGTTGCGGATGAAGCGGCGCCGCGTCATGTCGAACTGGTCATTGCCCCGGTCATCCCGGCCGTTCTGCACCTCCAGCCAGCGAGGGAAGCTGGTGAGGTAGTCGGCGGCGGCCCCCACCTCCGGGAAGCCCTTCACCGTCCAGTGCCTCTGGTCGATCACCTGCGAGCCGTAGGTGATGTAGCCATCGAGCGCGCTGCGCCCCTGGCCCTCCGGCTTGCGCGGGTCGGCGTTGCCCTTGAGGAGGAACTGCGAGACGTACGGGCCCACCTGCTCCCCGGGGTAGATGCCGCGGAAGAGGTTCTGCACGTTGACAGTCCGCGTGCCGCCGAAGCCGGGGAACTGGTTGTTGAGCGAGTCGATGGCGCCCTGGATGATGCTGCCGGAGGTGGCGGCCCCGGTGGCGTAGTCGATGAAGGGCACGTCGCGGGCCAGGGCCATCCAGTACAGCTCCCCCATCTCATCGGCCGCCTGCTCGCTGTCGAAGCGCGGCGCCGGAGGCAGGGTGACGGCCTGGGCGTCCGGGGCCTCCAGGTCGAAGGCGAGCCCCGCCTGCGGATTGGTCAGCTTCTTGGCGCCTCCCAGGAGGATCTCCTCGAAGTCCCCGGGGTCCCGGCTCTCCAGCGCGCGCAGCAGCGAGCCGTAGGAGACGGGATCCGGGTCACCCAGCGCATCGTGGCGCAGGCCCTTGGAGTAGTTGCCGACGTAGTTGCGGCTCGGGTAGTTGACCTCGTCGTTGTTGTTGAAGTGCGCGGCGTGCGGACGCGCGGCCGCGAGCTCCGCGGCCTGCTCCCGCACGCGCTGGGCCGACAGGCGCCGCTCCTCCACTCGGCGGGGGAGGCCCGCGTCCGGCGCATTGGCCGAGTCGAAGATGGCCAACCCCAACGAGGGGAACCCATCGTCCCGTCCGGCGCCGAAGGACAGCTTCACCGCGGTGAGCGAAATCGGGTTCACCTTGCTGGCCAGCACCTGCCAGCTCTTGCCATCCCCGGACGTCTCCCAGTACGTCGTCCCCGAGTCCTCGCGCAGCCGCCACCAGAGGTGACGCGCGGGCTCGTAGGGCACGCTCGCCAGCGCGGTGCGCGTCCCCCCGACGGTCTGGCCGCAATGCAGGAGGCCGTTCTCGACGAGCATCCCCACCTCATTGACCTCCTCGGTCACGAACGCCCGGAGGAAGGTGCGCGCCCCCACGACGGGCCTCAGCGTCTGGATGACCTCGAGCGCGAAGCGGGAGCCCGTCAGGTCGTACGTGGCGGTGGAGGTGTAGCCCGAGGCGGTCTTGCTGAGCCCATCGAGGCGAAGCTCCAGGCGCTGGTTGACCTCCTCATACTTCCCAAAAGCAAGCCACTTGCTGGTGTCCGTCGAGTTGTCGTTGAAGTTGTCGCTCAGGGTGTGGGCTTTCGCCATGGTGTGCTCCCAACTCCGGGACGAGGCCCTCGCGGGCCCCGCGGCCAGGGTCGTCCCGGCCGCGTGTCTGGGTATAGGAGTTCCGTCTGACATTCATTGACGGGCACCCCGGCTTTGCCATTCTCCGGGAGGCCTCAATTCGTATCATTCACGACACTGCACTGAGATTGGATGATTCCGTACCTTCCGCTGGCAATTCCAGACGGAAAGTGGCTCCGCCTCCCGGCGTGTCCGTCACGACGATGGAGCCCCCGTGCGCCTCCACGATCTGCCGGACGATCCACAACCCGAGCCCCAGGCCGCCGTAGTGGCGCACGGAGACAGCCCGCTCGAAGCGCTCGAAGATGCGCTCGTGGTCTTCCCGGGCGATGCCGATGCCATGATCCGTCACGCTCAGCCGGACCCTCGCACCCACGCGCCTCAGGGCCATCTCGATGGGTTTGCCCGCCCCGTACTTCAAGGCGTTGGAGAGGAGGTTCGACACCACCTGCTCCATGCGCTGCCGGTCGTAGACCCCCTCCAGCGAGCCATCCACCTCGAGCACCACGGAGCAGCCCGCGCGCGTCAGCTCCTCCTGCCTCCGGTACACCGCCTCCGTCACCAGCGCGGCGAGGTCCAGCCTGTCCCGCTTCAGCCGGAGGCGGCCCGTCGTGATTTGAGACACGTCGAGGAGCGTCTCCACCAGCGAGGCCAGCCGTTGCACCTGGCGTCCCGCCGAGCTGACCCGCTCGGCGAGCCGGGCATCCGGCGCGGGGCCCAGCTCCTTGCGGATGAGCTCCAGCTGCAACCGGAAGGAGGTGAGCGGCGTCTTCAGCTCGTGGCTGGCCACGGAGAGGAAGTCATCCCGGGCCCGCACCGCCTCACGCAAGGAGGCCGACAGCGCCTCCTGCCGCGCCACTTCCCCCCGCATCCGGGCCAGCCGCAGGTTGGAGCGCACCCGCGCCAGCAGCTCGCGGCCTCCGAATGGCTTCACCAGGTAGTCGTCGGCGCCCGCCTCCAGCCCCTCCACACTCGCCTCTTCTCCCGCCCGGGCCGACAGCAGGATGAACGGCACCGGCCGCAACGCCGCGTCCGCGCGCACCTCGCGCAGCAAACCAAAGCCACCCAGGCGCGGCATCATGATGTCCGACAGGATGACGTCCGGCCTGCGTGCCCGCGCCGCTCGCAACGCGGCCTCCCCATCCTCCACCGCTTCCACCTCGAAGGAGGACTTCAGGAGCCCGTGGATATAGGTGCGCAGGTCCGGGTTGTCGTCGGCGAGCAGGACACGCGCCCGCTCCTGGGGCACCTCCCCCGAGCCGTCCCCGTCCGATGGCGCCGGCGTCCGCTGGGCCTCCGCGGGCAGGCCGCCCAGGGCCTCCTCCACGTACGGCCTGGCCCGTGTGGACGCCGGCTCCAGCGGGCGTCCGGTGGCGAGCCGCTCCCGGGACACCTGCGCGCTCCCCCACGGCAGCCGCACCGTGAAGGTGCTGCCCTCGCCCGGGGTGCTCTCCGCCTCCACGCTCCCGCCGTGCAGCTTCACCAGCTCCTGCACCAACGAGAGGCCAATGCCACTGCCCTCCTGGCTGCGGGACCTCGCGCCCTCGACGCGGTGGAAGCGCTCGAAGAGGCGCGGCAGCTCCTCCTTCGGAATGCCCCCGCCCGTGTCCCGCACCCGGAGCTCCACCCCCGCCCCCGTGGACACGAGCGACACGCGGATGCCTCCGGAGAAGGTGTACTTGAGGGCGTTGGACAGGAGGTTGAAGACGATCTTCTCCCACGCCTCGCGGTCCACCCAGACGGCCTGGGGCAGGGGGGGCGTGTCCACCGAGAAGCTCAGGCCCGCCCGCTCCGCCGCCGACTCGAAGTGGCTCGCCAGCTCCGCGGTGAGGGCGGCCAGCTCCGTCGGCTCGAACGTGGCCTTCGTCCGTCCCGCCTCGAGCCGGGAGAAGTCGAGCAGCGCATTGACGAGCTTCAACAGCCGCGTGGCGCTGCGCTGCGCCAGGGCGATGCGCTCGCGCTGCGCCGGGCCCAGCGCTTCGCCCTCGTCCGAGAGCGCATCCTCCAGCGGCCCCAGCAGGAGCGTCAGCGGGGTGCGGAACTCGTGGCTGACATTGCTGAAGAAGGCCGTCTTCGCCCGGTCCAGCTCCGCCAGTGACTCGGCCCTCAGCTGCTCCTGCTCGTGGACCCGGGCCCCCGCCAGGGCCGACGAGACCTGGCGCGCCAGCAGTTGCAGGAAGCCGCGGTATTCCTCATCCAGGGGGCGCCGCGGGCTGAGGCCGGCGACGAGGACGTAGGCGGCCTCGCCCTCCATCCCCGGTACCGGCAGCAGCAAGGCGCGCGTGGCGGGCTCCGGCCAGGGCCCTCCGGGCAGGACCCCGAATCTCTCCCCTAGGTCCTCCACCAGCAGCTCCCGGGCGGAGCGCACCACCCCGGCGAGGGGCCAGGAGCCATCCTCCCGCAGGTCCACCTCGGCCGGAGCAGCGGCCCCGGCACCGGGCAGGTTGCCCTGGACCACCCGCCGGGCCCGCTCCCCTTCGATGGCGTAGAGGAGCACGAAGGGCAGGTCCGAGCCCGCCTGGGCGAGCACGTCCTCCATCGAGCGGAACACCGCTTCCACGTTCCGGTCGGCGGCCGTGCGAATCGACAACTCCCGCAGCATCCGCATCCGGCGCTCGCCGAGCACGCGCTGGGTGGTCTCCGTCACCGCGCAGTAGATGCCGCCCACCCTTCCGGACTCGTTCCGGACGGGGGTGTAGGTGTAGTTGAAGTAGCACTCCTCGACGAAGCCGTGGCGCACGAGCGGCAACATCCCGTCCAGGATGGAGCTCGCCTCCCCGCGCTCCATCGCGGCCTCGACGAGGGGGTAGACGATCTTCCACGCCTCCCCCCAGCAGTCCGGCCCCCGCTGCCCCATGCCCTGGGGATGCAGGCCGCCCATGATGGGCCGGTAGGCGTCGTTGTAGAACTGGATGAACTCCCGGCCCCACCACAGGAACACCGGCGAGGGGGACGTGAGGAGCAGGCTGAGGAGCGAGCGCAAGCTCTGAGGCCAGCCCTCGACCGGCCCCAGCGGCGTCCGGGCCCAGTCGATGGCGCGCAGGAGGGCCCCCATCTCGCCGCCGCCCGCGAGCACCTCGTCCACCGTGCCGCTCACGCCCATCACCCAGTGCGCTCCTTCCGTCCCCGTAGTCAGGGACATGCCCCCACTGGTGCCTCCCCGGGAGTGGTGGTTCAACAACGACATCCAGGGGTGCACGGCTGGCCGCCAGGGGTGTTGCCCCGTGAACGCCCCATGGAGTGCCCGCTCCCCCGGCTCGCCACATGCCGACCAACCGACATTTCCGGAGCGCGTGGGAGGGAGCGGGGGTTCCGCCTCGCCCCCGCGATGCTTTTTCTGGCGCCAGTGCCACAGGGCCAAGGGGAAGGGAGCCGGGGATGTACCGGATGGACGTGGACAAGCAGCACGCGCTCATCGACCTCGTCCTGGAGGGACTCATCCGCCCGGAGGAGATGCGCAAGCTGGCCGAGGACCTCAAGTCCATCATCCGCAAGCTCCCGGGCCGCCGCATCAAGGTGAAGGCGGACATGCGCAGCCTGCGCGCCTCGTCGCCGGAGGTGGCGGAGATGTTCGGCGAGGTGCAGCGCTACGCCGTCGAGCACGGGGTGATGCGCATGGCGGAGCTGGTGAACAGCTCCCTCGTGGCCCTGCAGCTCAACCGCGTGGAGCGCGCGAGCGGCGCGGCGAAGATCGTCCGCCGCTTCGGCGATGACCAGACGGCCCTGCACTGGCTCCTCCACGGCGACCCGGCTTCCCTGCCCGCGTAGCAGCCGCTGGAGGGAGGTCCGGGCTCACCTCATGGGGCACCGGCGTGGGCAACGAGTGGGCCCGACAGGGCTGACGGGCCCACGCCGTGCATTGCACCCCGCCATGCACCGTTCCCTGTGGCTCCTCGTCCTCACCCTGCTGTGTGCCTGCCATGCCCGTGCGCCGCGTCCCGCCGCCGGCCCCGCGCAGACTCCCCTGCCCGAGGTGTTCGGGCCCATTGGCTGGAACACCACCGCGGACAGTCTGCGCGCGCGCTTTCCGGAAGCACAGGTGACGGAGACGGAGCCGCGGGACACCGGCTGGAAGGACGAGGACGGGCGGGAGCTGAGGGCCGTGGAGGTGCTCGCCACGGACGCGCACCTGGAGCCCTTCGGCACCGTGGACATCCGCGTGATGCGTTTCGAGGGACATCCTCCGGCGGTGCTCGTCATCCAGCGCTCGGACAACCCGCAGGTGGAGTGCTACCCGCCGGGAGCCACGCAGGAGCAGATCGACGCGTGCTGGCTGCGCCTGGGGCAGGAGCGCAGGGCCGTCTACGAGCCGCTCGCCGCGCGGCTCGGCGCCCGCTTCGGCCCCGGCCGGCTCGGCCACCTCGAGTCCGAGGCGGAGCTCACGGACGAGGACCCCGTGGACCTGGAGCAGTCCGAGCGCACCTGGGAGCTGCCGGGATTGGACCTGCGCCTGGCGCTCGGCCTGGACCCGCGCTACCACGCGACGAGGATGGTCCGCCTCGTCGCCTCGAGGGACCGCCGCTACCCTTATTAGGCCGCGTGTCCGCCTCGATCGAGGAGCCGGCGGCCTTCCTCGCCGACCTTGGGACAACGGCATGAAAAAACATCACACCGACGAGTGACCCACTCCTTCTCCATGCCCTCGTGTGGGCTCGACAGGAGAAGGACATGAACCGGAAACGAAGCAGCGCAGCCCTCCTCGGGCTGATGGTGGGATGTCTTTGCATCCTCGCGGCGGGTCCCGCCAGGGCCTTTGATGGGGCCGCGGCGGATCGCGTCCTACAAACCGCGCAGCAGAAGCTGCGCGCCACGGCCACCCATCCCTCGATACCGACGAACCAGTACCCCAAGGCCACCACCAACGGCCCGTGGCGGCTCGTCCCCAACACCGCCAACATCGACTGGGTCCAGGGCTTCTTCCCGGGCCAGCTCTGGCTCATGTACGAGCAGGGGCGGGATCCCTTCTGGCGCACCAAGGCGGACGCCTGGACGCGCAGCCTGGACATCCAGAAGAGCAACCCGGACCTCCGTCAGATCACCCATGACCTGGGCTTCAAGTTCATGACCAGCTACGGCGAGGCGTACCGGCTGACCGGGGATGACTCCTACCGGCAGACGATGTTGACGGCCGCCGGCTCGCTGGCCAGACGCTTCAACCCCACCGTGGGCGTCATCGACTGCTGCGATTGGAATGACGGCACCTGGCAGGTGCCCCTGGTCACCGACACCATGATGAACCTGGAGCTCCTCTTCTGGGGCGCCCGGAACGGCGGCAACCCCGCCTGGAACGACATGGCGCTGCGGCATGCCCTGAAGACAGCCGCGGACATGGTCCGCGCCGACGGCGGCACCTTCCACGTGGTGGACTACAGCACCTCGGGCACCATCCGCTCCCGGGGCACGTTCCAGGGCTTCTCCAACAGCTCCACCTGGTCCCGGGGACAGGCCTGGGCCATCTACGGCTTCACCATGTCCTACCGGTACACGCGCGACCCACGCATGCTCCAGGCCGCTCAGAAGGTCACCGACTACTACCTCGCCCGCCTGCCGGCCGACTCCGTCCCCAACTGGGACTTCAACGCGCCCGCGGACCAGCAGCAGAAGGATTCCTCCGCCGCCGCCGTCGTCGCCTCCGCGCTCCAGGAGTTGAGCCGGTATGTCGCCGACCCCGCCGTGGCCCTGCGCTACCGCAACGCGGCCCTGGCCATGCTCGACAGCCTCGCTTCCCCCGCCTACCTCAACCCCGCCACCAGCGGCGGCCCCGGCATCCTCCTGCACGGCACCGCCTTCTACAGGACGGCCATCAAGCCCAGCGGGGAGGACATCGACAAGAGCCTCATCTACGGGGACTACTACCTCGTCGAGGCCGTGAAGCGCTTCAAGCTGTGGAACCAGGACGGGTGGCTCTCGACGCTCGGCTTCCCCGAGAGCGTGCGCGGCCTGGGCACCGGCAACACCGGCGTGCGGGTGGTCGAGTTCGACGTGACGCCGCTCAGCAAGTTCATCGACGGCGTCATCGGCTACGCGGACACCTCCGCCAACGTCACCGGCTATCCCAGCCTCGCCATGAGCCTCCGCATGAACCCGAGCGGCTTCTTCGACGTGCGCCGGGGCGCCGCCTACGCCGCACTCGCCAGCGTCCCCTACGAGGCCCATACGACGTACCACGTGCGCATGCGGACCGACCTGGTTGCGAGGACCTACAGTGTCTGGGTGCGGCCCCCGGGTGGCGCCGAGGTGCTCCTCGCCGATCGCTTCGCCTTCCGCTCCGACGCGCCCCCCACCGATGACCTCGGCAAGGTGTCCCTCAAGAGCGGCCACTTCGACAACGAGTTCCGCGTCCGCAACCACACCGTGAAGGCTCCGCCTCCCTAAGCCAGGAGGGGGAAGACCTGACTGGGGGGAGGGGAGGTTCCGGCCGCGAGGGGGAGCAACTGGTCCGATTGTTGGACCAGTCGGCTCTCCGCGCGGCCGGAAGGCGCCCCGTGCGTTCCCGCGGACCGTAGACCCTCACCCCAGCCCTCTCCCAGAGGGAGAGGGGGCTTACACGGGTTCAACCTGGGACCCGTGGCACCCTCACCCCGTCCCTCTCCCGAGGGGAGAGGGGTTGTTGTTCGAGGGGTTGTTGGAAAGATGCGCTCAGTGGCCCATCCACCTCGGTTCCTCGGGTCCTGTCCCGGGGGGCGTTGTTCTTGTCGACGCCGGGCGCTTCGGCTCCAGCTCCTCGTCGATTCCGTCCGGCCTCGCCATCCGGACTCGTGTCATCGCCTCCAACAACGACACTCCCAGCAGCAACCCCAGGAACAACACCGATACCGGCAGCACCACCCTCCTCGTCCCCCGCTGCTCCACCAGGTGCATGAAGAACATCGCCACCAGCATCGTCTTCACCACCGCGATTCCCAATGACGTCGGCAACGAGTACGGGCCCAGCTTCACCTTCGTCCCCAGTACCCACGTCACCACCGTCAGCACCACCAGCACCACCCAGACGGCCACGTAGCCCCACGTGCTCTTCTTCTTCTCCGCCATGGTGCTCCCCCTTCACTCCACCAGGTACAGCAGCGGGTAGATGAACAGCCAGAAGACATCCACCAGGTGCCAGTACAGCCCTCCCACCTCCACCGGGATGTGGTACTCGGCCGTGTATTTCCCAGACACCGCTCCCCACACCAGCCACCCCAGCAGCCCCAGTGCCACCAACATGTGCACCGCGTGCAGCCCCGTGAGCAGGAAATAGAGCGTGAAGAAGAGGCTCGCCCCCTGCTCCGGCAACTCCGCCAGCCGGTAGTACTCCCCGGGCAGCGCTCCGTCCGTCCAGTGCTTCCAGTACTCCCAGCCCTTGATGCCGAGGAACCCCACCCCCATCCCCATCGCCACCAACAGCACCAGCGCCGTCAGGAATTGTCTCCCCTGCCGGATGTAATGCACCGCCAACGCCACGAAGAGGCTGCTCGTCACCAGCAACAGCGTCTGCACCGTCGCCCACCCCGCCTCCAGGTGCTTGCTCGCCTCGATGAAGACGTCCGGGTAGTAGTACCGGTACACCGCGTAGCCCACGAACAGGTTCGTGAAGAGCAGCACCTCCGAGCCCAGGAAGATCCACATCCCGAGCTGCGCCGCCTTGCTCTGGTTCTCCCGGCTCCCGAAGTGCTCCTCCCACGGTGACGTTTCAGTAGACACGGGGCGCCTCGGGCACGGTGTAGTCGTGGACCTCGCGCTCGAACCTCGGCGCCTCCGTGAAGTTGTGCGGCGCCGGGGGCGAGCCGCTGTGCCACTCGTACCCCTTCGAGCCCCAGGGGTTGGGCGTGCTCTCCGGCCCGTACCTCAGCGACCACAGCAGGTACACCGCGATGAGCGAGAACCCGAACGCCAACAGCGAGGCCCCCGCCGTGCTCAGCACGTTCAGCCACTGCAGCTCCGCCGGGTACTGGTAGTAGCGCCGCGGCATCCCCAGGTTCCCCAACAGGAACTGCGGCAGGAACGTCACGATGAAGCCGAAGATGATGGTGCTCGCCGCCAGGAACGACCAGCGCTCCGGGTACACCCTCCCGAACATCTTCGGCCACCAGTAGTGCAGCGCCGCCAGGAACGCCATCAGCACCGCCCCCACCATGATGTAGTGGAAGTGCGCCACGATGAAGTACGTGTCGTGCCAGTGCACGTCCAGTGACGTCGTCGCCACCGCCACCCCCGTCATCCCCCCGAACATCAGCAGGAAGATGAACCCCAACACGTAGAGCAGCGGCACCTTCAGGTCGATGCTCCCCCCGTACATCGTCGCCACCCAGTTGAAGATCTTGATGGCCGTGAAGATGGCCACCAACATGCTCAACACCCCGAAGAACCCCGAGCCGAACGTCGACTGCCCCGACACGAACATGTGGTGGCCCCACGAGAAGAACCCCACGACCGCAATCCCAAACGTCGACGCGGCGATCATCTTGTAACCGAAGATGTTCTTCCGGCTGAAGGCACACACCACCTCGGTGATGACCCCCATCGCCGGCAACACCATGATGTAGACCGCCGGGTGCGAGTAGAACCAGAACATGTGCTGGAAGAGCACCGGGTCTCCTCCCCTCGCCGGGTCGAAGATGCCCACCCCCATCACCCGCTCGAAGAACACCAGCAGCAACACCATCCCCAGCACCGGTGTCGCCACCACCTGGATGATCGACGTCCCGTAGATCGCCCAGACGAACAGCGGGATGCGGCTCCAGTGCATCCCCGGCGCTCGCAGCGTGTGCACCGTGGTGATGAAGTTCAGCCCCGTGATGATGGTGGAGAACCCGATGACGAACACCCCCATCAAGATGGGGGTCACCGCCGTCGGCGAGGTCGTGCTGTACGGCGTGTAGAACGTCCACCCCGTGTCCGCCCCGCTCCACAGCATCCCGAACAGCGTCAGCGCCGCTCCCGCCACGTAGATGTACACCGAGGCCAGGTTCAGCCTCGGAAAGGCCACGTCCTTCGCCCCTAGCATGATCGGCAGCACGAAGTTGCCGAACGCCGACGGAATCGCCGGAATCATGAACAGCCACACCATCGTCACCCCGTGCAGGGTGAACATCCGGTTGTATGTCATCGCGCTGATGATCGTCGGCCCCGGTGTGAGCAGCTCGATCCGTATCACCATCGCGAAGATGCCCCCGAGCAGCAGCGCCAGGATGACCAGCACCAGGAACATCACGCCGATCCGCTTGTGGTCGCGCGTCAGCAGCCACGAGCCCACCGTCGTCTCGTGGTTGAGATACGTCACGGCTGGCTGACTACTTTCCGCCGACGGGTTCATACGCGGGCCCCTCCGACCGGATGGTCTCCAGCCGCGCACTGCGCAGCGTCTTGATGTACTCGACCAGCGCCGCCACCTCCGCCGCCTCCAGCACTCCCAGGTACGTCGGCATCACCGGCTCGAACCCCGCCACGATCCGCACCTGCGGCTTCATCATCGACTCCGTCAGGTATGCCTCGTCCGCCACCACCGTCTCGCCGCTCGTCAGCCGCTCCCGCCGCCCGTACAGGTCCAGCCACGTCGGCCCGATGTGCGCCGTCCCATCCACCGTGTGGCACTTCAGGCATCCCCGCTCCGCCGCCACCCGCTCGCCTCGCTCCGCCAGCGTTCCCCGCTCGCCGGACATCAGCTCGCCGTGGGGTTGCTGGGCGTCGTAGCGCGCCGCCTGCCGCGCGGGCTTCCGGGGTGATTCGCGCTCGAGGGCGCTGGGGGTCGCGTCCCGGCGCGCCACCATGCCCCTCCGCTGCTCCTGCATCCACGCCTCGTAGTCCTCCGGCGAGAGCGCCACGACCTCGGCCCACATCTCCGAGTGCTTCAGCCCGCAGTACTCCGCGCACATCACCCGGTAGCTCCCCGGCTTCGTCACCTCGAACCACGTCTGGGTATAGGCCCCCGGCAGGGCGTCCTGCTTGATGCGGAACGCCGGCACGTAGAAGGAATGGATGACGTCCCGGCTCGTCAGCAACAGCCGCACCGGCTTGCCCACCGGCACCCGGAGCACTCCGATGGCGTTGGGGCCCTCGGGATAGGTGAACTTCCACATCCACTGCTTGCCCACCACGTACACGTCCATCGCGTCCGGCGGCGGCGTCTGCATCCGGATGAAGTCGTGGTACCCCATGAAGAACCACACCAGGAACGTCGTGAGCGGCAGCCCCACGAAGAGCACCTCCCACCCCAACGTCCCCTGCACCTTCCTCGTCACCTCCGTCTCCGAGCGTCTCCGGTACCGGATGAGGAAGTACGCCGCCGTCCCGAAGATGAGCGTCGCCGCCACCATCGTCGTCGTGATGATGATGTAGTGCAGGAAGTCCACGTCCCTCGCCACCGTGGACGCCTGCTCCGGCAGGAAGAGCATCCGCCGGAAGAGCTCGTTCACCGTCCCCCCGAGCGATTCGTCCGCTGGCGTCATCGCCCGCCTCCGTCCCGCTGCGGCTGCCCCGCCACCACGCGCTCGATGGCCCGCTCGATGGGGATGTGCACCACCCCCGCGTCCCGGTCCACCCAGCCGTACCCGTGCAGCCGCCGCTGTTGCCCGGCCTTCTCGTCCTCCGCCCGGGTGTCCAGCGGGATGAGCCCCGTGTTGACGATGTTGATCTCCGCCCTCCCCAGCTCCCGCGGCTCCGAGGGCCCCGCCGGGTTGAGGTTCTTCAGGCGCTGCTGGAGCTGCGCCCACGTTCCCACCACGAAGAACGTGAAGAGGATGAGGGCCCCGGCGATGACCCCGCTCACACGCCTCCCGCTCACCGGCCGCTGCTCGCGCTCGGGCGTCTTCCACTCCACCTTGGATTCGTCCTCGCCGCTCATTCGCCGTACCCCAGCGACTCGTGCAGGTAGGGGTCTCCCACCGGCACCGTGGCGTGTCCTCGGAGTCTCCACAGCGTGAAGGCCACCGCCGCTCCTCCCACTCCCACGAACGCCGAGACGTCCGCCCAGTGCAGGCTCGGCCCTCCAGGGCTCACCACCGGAATCACCAGCCACCACGTGTCCACGACGTGCGCCGCCAGCAGCCACCCCGCCGCCACCGTCAGCGTCCTCCGGTGCTGCTTGAAGGGCCTCGACAGCAACACCAGGAACGGGAACACGAAGCGCGCGTTCACGATGAACAGCGCCACCGGCTCCCACGCGCCCCTCGCTCGCAGCACGTACCAGGGCACCTCGTGCGGCAGGTCCGCGATCCAGAGGAGGAAGAACTGGCTGAACGCCATGTAGGCCCAGAAGACGCTGAAGGCGAACAGGAACTTGCCCAGGCTCGCCCGGTGCGAGTCATTGACCAGCTCGCCATACAGGTTCGGCCCTCGTGCCAGTGTCGTCGCCAGCGTCAGCATCGCCAGCGCCCCCACGAACGCCCCCGAGAACCAATACAGCCCATACACCGTCGAGACGAACAGCGGCTCCAGCGACATCAGCCAGTCCAGCGACGCGAAGGACATCGCCAGCGCCACCACCGGCAGCGCCCCCGCTCCCAGCCACCACTGCCACCGCGTGAGCTGGAGGTCTCCCGTCTCGTCCTGCTTCCGGGACCAGCGCAGCAACAGCTCGCCCACCGCGCTCCACACCGCGAAGTACAGCACCGAGCGCACCACCCAGAACGGGAGGTTCAGCCAGGCCCGCTTGTGCTCGAGCTTCTTCAGGTCCTTCTCGGGCAAAGGCGGTGGTTCCCCGAGCCACGGGTAGAGGTGGCTCGCCCCCACGAGGATCGGCAGGAAGAGCAGCGCGAACAGGGGCAGCGTCGCCGCCATCGTCTCCAGCATGCGCCGCAGCACCACCGGCCAGCGCGCCTTCGACGCGTGCCACGCCCCCAGCAGCACCAGCGACGCCACCGCGATTCCCGCCCAGTACGCGAAGGCGAACAGGTACCCGAAGAGCGCTCGCCGCGTGTCCACCGCGAGCCCGAGCCCCGTCACGCCGAGCCCCACCGCGCCCACCGCCGCGGCGGCCAGCATCGGCCCTCGTCCTCCCGTGAAGCGCTCCATCACCTTCATGGAGTGCCCTCCTTCTGGAGTCGCGGCATCTCCTCGGGCGGTACGTCCTCCAGCCCCGCCCGCTGGCTCTCCTGGAGCGCTCGCACGTACGCCACCACCGCCCACCGCTGCTCCGGCGTCAGCTTCTCCGCGTACGCCGGCATCAGCCCGTACCCCTGGCTGATCACGTCGTAGTAGTACCCGTCCGGGTACGCCGGCAGCTCCACCAGCGACGGCGGCTCGCGCAGCCCCATGTTCCTCGCCACCTGCGCCACCCCGTCCCCCAGCAGCCCGTGGCACGTCGCACAGTAGATGTCGAAGGACTTCTGACCGCTCTCCACCAGCTCCGTCGTGAGCGTGAGAGGGATTGTCTCCACGTACCCGCCATCCGGCGTGTCCCGGCCCGTGAGGTAGAAGCGATCCTTGCCTCGCCGGTTCCTCGGCACCGTTCCCGCGGGCGGCTGGCGCATCGCCCGCTCGTCCGCGAAGAAGGTGTTCTCCCGGTAGGGCAGCGCCTTGGGCTGCTGCTTCATCCCTCCCCAGCCCTGGAAGTCCACCGGGCAGCCCGCCAGCACCCACGCCAGCGGCACGAGGAGCAGGCGCCTCATTCCTTCTCCTCCACCACCGCAGTGTTCCTCGCCGCCAGCTCGCGCAGGTGGCGCAACACCGGCTCGGCTTCCTCCCTCCGCTTCGTGGTGACGCTCACCCAGAAGCCTCCCGTCGATGCCGTCCGGAAGGACTCCAGCTCGAAGAGCGGATGGTGCGGCCTCGGGAAGCGGAACAGCCACATCAGCCCGAAGAAGAGCGTCAGCGCCGCGAACAGCACCATCGTCTCGAACGTGATGGGCACGAAGGCCGCTCCCGCGTGCGGCGGCCGGTTGCCCACGTTCAGTGGGTAGTCCACCGCGTTCGTCCACCACTGCAGCGCGTACGCGCCCCCCGCTCCCGTCAGCCCCGCCGCGAAGGCCCACCCCCGCAGCGGCGAGGGCTTCAGCTCCAGCACCTCCTCGATTCCCTCCACCGGGTACGGCGAGAAGGCATCCAGGGTGTCCTTCGCGTAGCCCAGCTCGCCCAGCCGCCGCAGGGCCTTCTTCACCTCGTCTCCCGAGCCGAACTCTCCCACCACCCAGTAGCGCATGGCTCAGGCCTCCTTCTCGCGCGGGTCGGGGTCCGGCTCCTTCGTCAGCTCGTGGTGCAGCTCCTTCACCTCGCTGATGGGCACCGGCGGAATGAACTTCAGGAAGAGCAGGAACAGCATCCCGAAGAAGCCCATCGAGCCGAACAACAGCCCGAAGTCCACCCACGTGGGCGAGTAGTGCTCCCAGCTCCGCGGCAGGAAGTCATGCGCCAGCGACGGCACGATGATGGTGAAGCGCTCCAGCCACATGCCCACGTCCACCGCCAGCGCGGCGAACCACACCACCACCACGTTGCCGCGCAGCTTGGGGAACCAGAAGAGCTGCGGCACCAGAACGTTCGTGGCCATCTGCAGCCAGAAGATCCACCCCCACGTGCCCGTGCGCTTGAAGGCATACGCGGCCATCTCGTACTCGTCCCCGCTGTACCAGGCGAAGAAGTGCTCCTGCAGGTAGCCGTACGAGACCATCAGCCCCGTGGCCAGCAGCAGCTTCGTCAGGATGTCCACGTGCTTGTCTGTAATCACATGGTGCAGGCCCAGCGGTCGGCGCACCGGCAACAGCAGCGTCAGCACCAGCGCGATTCCCGAGAAGATGGCCCCCGCCACGAAGTACGGCGGGAAGATGGTCGAGTGCCACCCCGGCACCAGCGAGATGGCGAAGTCGAAGCTGACGATGGTGTGCACGCTGAGCACCAGCGGCGTCGCCAGCCCCGCCAGCAGCAGGTACGCCGTGCGCCAGTGGTGCCAGTGTCTCGCCGAGCCCGTCCACCCCAGCGAGAACAGCCCGTACCAGAACTGTCTCCGCGGCGTGGCCGCCCGGTCGCGTGCCGCCGCCAGGTCCGGCAACAGGCCCAGGTACCAGAACAGCAGCGACACCAGGAAGTACGTGGTGATGGCCACCATGTCCCACGGCAGCGCGCTCTTGAACTGCGGCCACACGTCCATGGTGCTCGGGTACGGCACCAGCCAGTAGAAGAGCCACGGCCTTCCCAGGTGCAAGAGCGGGAAGAGTCCCGCCTGCATCACCGCGAAGAGCGTCATCGCCTCGGCGAAGCGGTTCACCGACGCCCGCCACTTCTGCTGGAAGAGCACCAGGATGGCCGAGATCAGCGTCCCCGCGTGCCCAAAGCCAATCCACCACACGAAGTCGATGATGCCGAATGCCCACGCCACCGGGATGTTGTTGCCCCAGGCCCCGATGCCCTTCACCAGAGTCACCGCGATCGCCAGCCCGAACAGCCCCGTCCCTCCCAGCGTCAGGAGGAACAGCGCCCACCACACCCGCCCCGCCTTCCGCTCGATGGGCCTCAACAGCGAGCCCGTCAGGCTCTCCGCGCTCTGCGCTCCTTGGATGAGCGGAATGGGCTCCAGCGGATCAGCCATGCTCGAGCTTCCGGGTTCGGATTCTTGATGCGCGCCAGGTACGCCGTGCGCGGCTTCGTCCCCAGCTCGTGCAGCACCGCGTAGTGTCTGGGGTCCTCGTGGCGCTTCGCGACCTCGGACGCCTTGTCGTGCAGCGAGCCGAAGACAATCGCTTCCGTGGGACACACCTGCGCGCACGCCGACTGGAGCGTCCGCGTGTCGATGGGCCGCTGCTCCTTGCGCGCCTCGATGCGCGCCCGCTCGATGCGCTGCACGCAGTACGTGCACTTCTCCATCACTCCGCGCATCCGCACCGTGACGTCCGGGTTGAAGCCCAGCTTCTCCAGCTCCGTCACCTTCGGCCGGTACTCCAGGTAGTTGAACCGGCGCACCTTGTACGGGCAGTTGTTGCTGCAGTACCTCGTGCCAATGCACCGGTTGTAGACCATCTCGTTGAGGCCCTCGTCCGAGTGGACTGTGGCGTTCACCGGGCACACGTACTCGCACGGCGCCGCCTCGCAGTGCTGGCACATCATCGGCTGCGGTATCGCCTTCGGCTCCTCCGGCGGGCCCTCGAAGTACCGGTCCACCCTCAGCCAGTACATCTCCCGGCCCCGCTCCATCTGCTCCCGCCCCACCACCGGGATGTTGTTCTCCGCCTGGCACGCCACCGTGCACGCCCCACACCCGATGCACCGGTTCAGGTCCACCGCCATCGCCCACTGGTAGCCCTCTTCGTATTTGAAGGGCTCGTACAGACTCTCCACCGGGCCCTTCAGGTGCTTCAGGTACTCGGGCCGCTTCTTCTCGAACTCCTCCAGCGTGTCCTGGATGGCGATTTCCCGGCCCTCCATCGCCCAGTGGTCCTGGGACGTCGCGTAGCGTCCGCGTCCCTCGGACTTCTCGGCCTGCAGGCCCTCCGCGAACCACGGTGCGTCCGCGTGCCTCAGCAGGTACGCGTTGACTCCCAGCTCCTCGGGCTCGTCCGGGTTGCCGCTCCACTCGCGCCCCCAGCCCAGCTCCAGTGACACCGTGTCGTCCGCGTGCCCGGGCAGCACGTACACCGGTGCCTCCACCCAGCGCCCCCGGAACGTCAGTTTGACCTTGTCCCGGGGTTTCAGGAACAGGCGCTCGGCCGTGCTCGGGCTCAGCAGCGCCGCGTTGCTCCACGAGAGCATCGTCAGCGGGTCCGGCAGCTCCTGCAGCCACGCGTTGTGGAAGTACCGCCCGTCCCGCACCTTGTAGCCGGGCAGCAGGTTCAGCTCGAGGCCTTGCCAGGGTTTGCGCGCGAAGGAACGGATGCTCGCCTCCACCGCTCCCGCGTCCAGCGTGGCCGTGACACCTTGGGCCTGGGTGCCGGGAATCGTGCCCACCGCCAGCCACTGGTCCCACGTGTCATCGAAGGCCGCGCCCGAGGCTCCCGCCCTCCGCTGCCAGTGCGCCTTCACGAGTTGGTGGGGCGTCTGCTCCGCCACTCCCGCGAACGGGGAGAGCACGTCCAGCTCCGTCAGCCCCTGGAAGAGCGGCTCGATGAGCGGCTGGAGGATGCTCGCCGTCCCGTCCACCGCCCGCGTGTCTCCCCAGGACTCCAGCACGTGCGCCGCCGGGAGCACCCAGGCGGTGTGCTTCGAGGTCTCGTCCTCTCGCGAGGACAGGTACACCGCGTTGGGCACCGCGCTCAGTGCCGCCCCCAGTGTCACCCCCACCGGCGCCGTGTAGACGGGGTTGAAGGCTGTCACCACCAGCGTGTCCACCCGGCCCGCGCTCGCTGCTTCGGACAGTTCGCGCAACACCTCCGGCCCGCTGCGCACGGCCTCCACTCCGGGCTCGTAGAGCGTGATGAGTCTTGGGTGGCTCCCGAGTGCCTGGTTGAGCAGGTGCGCCACCGCGTGCACCCTCGGCGGTTGCCGCTCGCCTACCACCACCACCGCGCGCTCCCCGTTCCTCGCCAGGTCTCCCGCTACCGCTCGCACCTCGCGCGCCTTCTCCGGCCAGCCCAGCTCCAGCTCCCGGTAGCGCTCCAGTCCCGGGAGTGGGTGCGTGCGGGCCAGTTCCCCCAGCACCGCCAGGGCGAAGCGCTCCACCTCCGAGGGCTTCATCCGGAAGCGGTGGTCCGCGTTCATCCCCGTCACGCTGTAGTGGGCCTCCGCCACGTACAGCCGGCTCATCGCACCTCGCTCCGGTGTCCTCGAGCGGGAGAACTCGCGCGCCTCTCTCAGGGAATGGGGGCCCTGGGTGAGGAAGTCCGCGTCCAGGGACAGCACCGCGCGTGCCTCGTCGTAGCGCACCCGCGTCTCCAGCGGCCGGCCGTACGCGAGCCTCGCCCCCTCGTACACGTTGTCCCTCGAGAGGGCGTGGTACGTCTCCACTCGCGCCCTCGGGAAACGCTGGCGGATTCGCTCCACCAGCTCGCGTCTTGTCGGGGACGCCGAGGGCTCCAGCAGCAGCCACAGGCCCTCACCTCCGTTCGCCTCCAGTTGGCTCGCGTGCCTCGTCTGCTCCTGGAGGTATGTCTTGAAGGAGCGCGGGGTGCCTCGCTGCTTCACGCCTCGCACCCGTGTCGTGTCGTAGAGGTCCACCAGGAGTGCCTGTGCGAGGTGGTTCGTCGCTCCGAGGCTCGCCGGGTGGTCCGGGTTGCCCTCCACCTTCGTCGGCCGGCCCTCCCAGCTCGTCACCACCAGCCCCGCTCCGTAGCCCTCGGGTGCCCACGCCGTCGCGTAGGCGTTGGGAAGGCCCGGCGTTACCTCCGGGGGTTGGAAGGTGTACGGCATCACCTTCTCCGCCGGCTTCTTGCACGCCGCCAGCCCCGCCAGCGCCGCTGTCGTCCCCGCCAGTTGCAGGAAGCGGCGGCGGTCCAGGCCCCGCGGGGGCTCGGCCGCTCCCGGGGGGAATTCCCGCTCCGCCGCCCTCGCCAGCTCCGGTGAGCCCTGGAGCTCCTCCAGGCTGCGCCAGGCTCGCGGACGCTCGCCTCCCGCCCCCGGCGGGTCCTGCACCACGGGCAATGGATAGCGGTCGGTCAGCGGTGGCATGTCGTGCAGTTCGTTCGGGGTTGGACGTCGTAGCGCCTCGCCAGCTCCTCGGGTGTTGGGTCCCCGGGGCCGGGTTGCCAGCGCATCGCGGTGATGGCTTCCCGGGGGCGCAGGTTCGGCACCGGGTCGCGGTGGCAGTCCAGGCACCACCCCATCGACAGCGGCTGCGCCTGCTGCACCGAGGGCATCAGGTCCACCCTCCCGTGGCACGTCACGCACCCCACTCCCTTGCTCACGTGGATGGCGTGGTTGAAGTAGACGAAGTCCGGCAGGTCGTGCACCCGGCTCCAGGGAATCGGCCGGTCCGCGAAGTAGAACTGGCGCACCGGCTCGAGCAGCGGACTCTGGTTCCAGATCTGCGCGTGGCAGCCCATGCACGTGGCTTGCGAGGGATAGCCCGCGCTCGGGGAGTCCTCGACCGTGCTGTGGCAGTAGCGGCAGTCGATCGCCTCGTCCCCCGCGTGGTGCCGGTGGTCGAACTGCACCGGCTGCGGGATGGGCTGCCGCATGTTCTGCGCGAGCGGGCTGCGCGCGTACGCCCAGAGCCCCACCGCCCCGAGCGCCGGTGCGGCCAGCAGCCCCGCGGCGACGGCTCGGACCACCGTGTTCGCGCGAGGTGTGAAGATCCAGGCCATAGAGCGCCCTGGATGACCGCGCTCGGATGCCCGGCTCCCAGGGCTTTCGACCCTAGAGAGCGCCTCGGGGGGCAACAATCACCGCGTTTCACCGGCTTCCAGTTGTGAACCGTGAGTGCACGGGAACTGTCTGGAATCGCGCGGGGGGCTATGGCTCAGGAGAGGTGCTCCTTCAGCACCGTCGCTCCCTCCTTCAGCGCCGCCTTCGTCTGCGACAACGGCTCCTGCGGCATCGTCCTCAACCCCACTACTCCCAACGCCACCGAGCCTCCCAGCAACCCCAGTCCCGCCAGCAGCACTCCCCTCACCGGGTTGCGAGGCATCGCCATCGCCGCCGCCAACACCAGCGCGCTCAACCCCGTCATCCCCATCCACGCGCTCGCCCCCAACAGCAGGCTCCCCTTCGCCGCCTCCCGCGCGTCCTCCTTCAGCTCCCCTTCCGCCCTCCTCATCCCCGCTCGCGCCACCCTCCTCCCCTGCGTCATCAGCTCCGACAGGATGGAATCGCTCGATCCCTGGCCCTTCCGCTCGTCCATGCTCGCCTCTCTCGTGACGCGCCTTCGACTCACCGTAGGGACGCCCTCGCCTCCCGCGCAGTCCCTCCCCCTCGCCCCGCTCTTCCACCGGCCAGCCAGGGGTCCCGTGTCTGCCTGCCTGCCTCCGACGGTCCTCTGTCCCCGGCTCCTGTCCCGGGCGCGTTCTTCCCAAACCTGTCCGACAGTTGGACAAGTTCGTGACGCGCGCGCTCCGGAGGGCTTCCTCTCCGGCCCCGCCCGCCTAGCATGCGCCCTCCCCCACTCGGCCCTCGGGCCAGGAGGTGTCGCCTTGCCGATGGTGCTCTCGAACCGCTTCGCCCTGTGTCTCGCCGTGCTCGCCGCCAGCGGCTGTGCGCGCCAGCAACGCGTGGAATCCGCCCGGCCCCAGGCTCCCTCCGTCACCCGGTGCTCCAACCCCACCGGCCAGTACTCGATTGCCTACCCCTCCGCGTGGAAGACCAATACCGGCAATGCCGTGGAGCCCTGCCGCTTCTTCCACCCCTCTCCCTTCGAGGTCCAGCCCCACAGCGAGGAGCCCCTCGTCGCCGTCTCCGTCAAGCGCGAGCCCATGACGCTCGAGTCCTTCGTCCAGGGCAACACCGGCTCCAGCTACGAGGTCCTCCAACAGCAGAAGCTCACCCTCGCCGGCCGCCCCGCCGTGCGTCTGGAATTGCGCGCCACCCAGGAGTCTCCCCTGCTCCCTCCCGGCACCCGCGAGTACCTCTACGCCATCGGTGATGGGGACTCCGTCGTCCGCGCCAGCACCCTCGCCGTGCGCGGGCTCGACTACCCCGGCAACCAGGCCGTCCTCGATGCGATGGTCCGCTCGCTCAAGCTGCGCTGAGCCCTTCACGGCAGCAGCAGGAGCTCCCTCAGGAACTGCCTGACGGCGGAGATGCGAGGCAGGTCCAGCGCCGTCCCCTCCAACCACCGGTTGTCCTGGATGGATACCTGGATGGCCTTGCCGGGCCTGAGGATGCCCGCCATGCAGGCCACCATCGCCTTGTGCGGCCCAGCCGGCTTGTTGAAGTCCTTCAGGTCATCGGGCGTCAGCGCGTGCACTCCCGCCTGAACCTTGCCCACCAGCGAGCGGACCTCCGCGAGCAGCGCCGGATACTGAAGGTCCGCGCATTCCAGCAGGAGCGACTCCAGCGTCCCCGCGTTCACGTTGTCCGGCAGCACGAAGATTCCACACCGGGGTGATGCGGCGGAGACCAACCCAGGCTGAGCAGGTAGGGCGAGATTCACCTTGTCCAGCAGCGCTTTGCGGACCGCGATGAACCGAGCCACGGGAGGTACGGCCAGATCGGCGTCCAGCAATACTCCAACGGCATCTGGAAGCGTGGGCAGAGCAGCTTGAAGTGTCTCCTCCACCCGATTCGCGATTTCCGAATCACCTCCAGAGGCATGCACCGCGACCGAGACGGTGTCGGACACGAAGAACGTCGGAACCGGAACGCGCCGGCTCAGGTCACCGCCATCGGGGAACCTCGTCGGTACCAGCGGCCGCCAGTACGGGTCCAGGCGCGACTCGTTGTTCTCGCGTTTGAACTGGTGGGTCTTCAGCAGCCGACCAACGAACTCGACGTCGTGAGGGCCCTCGACCACGAGGCAGGCGTACCGCATGCTCACCTCACATCGAGCCCGCGCTCGTAACGCATGCGCTTGAGCAGGTCCTCACCAAAGCGCCGCGCCGACGTCCGGCCCTCCGTGCGCTCCAGCCGGAACCCCACGATGTCCTCTTCCGGGGTCTCATCGGCGCCGAGGATCGCATCCACCACCTCCAGGCTGTGCGTCGTGGCGAAGACCTGGACGTCGTACTGCTTGCAGGCCGCGAGCATCCAGCGGAACACCTTGCCCAGCGCCGAGACGTGGATGGCCGTCTCCAGCTCGTCGATCAAGAGCACGCCCCCCTTCACCTGTGGCAACGCCAGGGCCAGCAGCAGTGTGCGGCGGATGCCGTCTCCGTACATGCTCAAGGGAACTAGCCCGGCGACCGAATCCTTCAGGTACAAAACCGCATCTCCTCTGGGGGCAAGAACCTCCAATCCAAGAATACGTGGGTCTATCTCATGCAGCAGCGCGCGGACTGACTCCTCAAGACCACTCAACCGAATCTCGGAGAACGCCTCGACCGACACAGAGCCGAGCCACTGGTCCACAGGGCGGACATCGCGAACGGGTACGAACCAACGCGAGAAATCACCATCCGCTGAAGCCACCTGCTCTCCATCCCAGATAGTGAAGCTGGTCAATTCAGGAGGAGGAACATCCGCAGAGCTTGTTTCGATCTGAAGTTGAATCCTTGCTCCTCGTCGCTCTCTGTTCAGCTCCAGGTCCCGCTCTCCCACTTCATGCGGGCTCCGAGAGTGTCGCAGCCCCACAGCTCTGGGCCGAACTGCTCGTAACTCCTGATAGCTCGCCTGAACGCGTCGAACAGCCCCACGCCCCGTTGCCGACAGGTAGAGATGGCCCTCGCCCGCCTCCTGGGTCTCGCCTTTGTGCGGAAACAACCAACGCAGCAGCTCCGAGTAGGGCCCCAGGGCACTCACGAGAGGGTCTCGCCTGCTGGCCAACCAAACCCAATCCACCGGGGTCAGCGGATTGCAGTAGAGCGAGAGCGCCTCCAGCACCGACGTCTTGCCCGAATCGTTGCCTCCCACGAGCAGATTCACCCGCCCGAGTCCCGTCAGCTCCACATCCTGGAGCCCTCGCATGCGATGAATGGTCAGCGTGTCGAACGGCAGGCTCATGGCTCTCTCCAGCTCCCTCATCGGGGCGGAGCATGCTAGCGCCGCCGGCACGAGGGCTCATACCTCGCGCCGAGCATATACACGCCTCCTTCGGGCAGTGCCCCGACTTCCGCACACCTGGCCAGCATCCGTCACCTCGGCTCGTCCCCGGCTCCGTCAGGCGTGCGGCGGCCCCAGGCAGCGAAGACGAACCTCCCTCACAGCACCACGATCGTGCTCAGCAGCGCCAGGCAGTACCAGTAGGTGAACAGCAGGTACGTCCGGTGGTCCGCCCTCGGCGTCCTCCACCCCAGCACCCGCACCGCGATCACCCAGCTCACCAGCGCCAGCCCCACGTCACACGCCACCACCACCGCCGTCAGCCCCAGCGGCTTCATCAACACCTCGTGGATGACCAGCGGCAGCAGCCCGAAGAACGTCCCCAGCACGTACCTCGTCCGCTGCTCCCCGAACACCAGAGGGAACGTCTTGCGTCCGCTCGCCCTGTCTCCCTCCACGTCCCTCAAGTCCTGCAGCGACACCAGCAGGAACACCACGCTCGCCAGCACTCCAATCCACCGCCACGTCACCACCGTCAGCGGCCCCACCAGCTCCCACGCCGCCGCCAACTGCGTCACCACCCCCAACGCGATCAGCAGGTTCTTCGCCCACCAGCGCTTCGCTCCCCCCACCTCGTTGTGCACCACGATGATGAGCTGCCACAGCAGCGCCCACTCCCACACGCCGAACGCCCACCCCACCGCCGTCAGCAGCGTCATGCACGCCACCCAGCGCCAGCGCGTCCCTCGCACCGACACCTCTCCGCGCACCAGCGGCCGGTGCGGCTTGTTCACCCGGTCCTCCTCCACCCCCACCAACTGGTTGGAGAGTCCAAACGCATACATGAACAGCCAGAAGTACAGCACTCCCCGGCCCAGTGCCCCCCACGTCTCGGCCGCTCCCAGCCCGTGATGGCCGCTCGCCGCCGCGATGAACAGCAGCGGCGGCACCACCGCCGACGACACGTCTCCTCCCACGAAGCGCCAGCTCACCCATAGCTCCCTCAGGAGCCATCGCGGCCACGCCAGCGGATCCGCCAGGTGCGTCCCCTCCAACGCGGTCCGCATCGTCATTCTGGGCTCCATGGTCGCCGTCCCTGCCCGCCCCCACCGCGCGAGCGTTTTCCCAATCCTATCTCAAGCAGGACAGGCCCGGAGTTCCTGTCCACCCCGTCCCCGCTGTATCCAGCCACGCTGGGACTTTGCAGACCTCCTGGTGCCGCACGCCCCGTCCGCTTCCACCGTGCTGCAAGTGCACACCCTGGCTGCCGCTCCCGGGCCCTCTCAGGGCCTCGTGCCCCACAGCGGGCCCCGCACGCCGACTCCTGCGTGAAGGTCGGACAGCCCTCCCCCGGAGCGCTCCCGCCCCCGGCCAGTGCGGCCCGTGCTGAACCGGTTTTTCCTCCGTCGGATCGCGGGGTTGCCCCGCGGCCGGGGGGGTCCGGCCGGGAGCGGACACTTCAACCCCCCTGAATCCCCTCTTCCGGCAACGTCAGACACCCTCGGTATTGTGTTTCTCATCAAGCTGGCGGATCACGAGGTGCGGCATGAGCTGGATCATCTACCTGATGGGTGCGGCGGGCTTCGACTCGGTGAGGGATTTCCCCGAAGGCTGGTCGCCTCCTCCGCTCGGTCCCCGCGAAGCCGTCATCCGCCGCCTGCGCGACGTGCTCCCCACCGTCCTCTTTCCCACCCTCGCCGAGGGCTCCTTCCACGGGGAGGGTTTCTCCATCACCTTCGAGCTCGGCCCCTGGGAGCCCTCGCCCCGCGTGAAGCTCATCGTCCATGGCACCGGTGACGAGGTGCTGGATTTGATTGGCAAGGTGGCCGAGGCGCTGGACGCGCGCGCGCTCGACACCGGCCTGGGCGACTTCATGCGCTTCCACAAGGACCCGGACACCGGCCGCCACGTCTGGCGTGACGCGCCCCAGCCCGGCCAGTGGATGGCTCCCGCCTGAGGAAGCAGACAGGCGGGCCCTCGTGCCCGCTCGCGCGCTCTCCGGGAGGACGGCCCCGGCCCGCGTTGCTCCTCGCCGGGATGCTCCCCACGGTTCTCCGGAGGAGTCGGTTCCCGGCACCCCCTTCCCAGGGGCACCCACCTAAGGAGCGGCCATGGCCCAGACGATTCGTGAAGTGATGTCCAGCGACGTGGAAGTCATCAACCCCAATGACACCCTGCGCGACGCCGCCGAGAAGATGCGCAGCCTCAACGTCGGCCCCCTGCCCGTCTGCGACGGCGAGCGCATCCTCGGAATGATCACCGACCGCGACATCGTCGTGCGCGCCATCGCCCTCGGGCGGGATCCCAACACCACCCAGGTGGCCGACGCGATGAGCTCCGGCATCGAGTACTGCTTCGACGACGACAACGTGGACGACGTGCTGCGCCGGATGAAGGTGAAGCAGATCCGCCGGATGATCGTCGTGGACCGCAACAAGAAGCTGGTGGGCATCGTCGCCCTGGGCGACCTGTCCGGCGAGGTCAGCGAGCAGAAGGTGGGCGAGACCCTCGAGGGCATCTCCGAGCCCTCCAGCTCCATCTGACGCCGCCGGGCCCCGGCGCTCGGAATCCCGAGGCCGCCTCCCCGCTCTCCAGCCGGGTGGCGGCCCTTCGTGTCTGGGAAGGATGGTTCAGCGCGTGACGGTCCCCACCTTTCCCGGAGCGAGGTGACACCGTGCGCGGAGCCTTCCAAATCGCGTCCCTGCGGGGCATTCCCATCCGGGTGCACTACTCCTTCCTGCTGGTGCTGCCCTTCCTGGCGTGGCTCTTCGGCCAGGCCTTCCGCGGCGCCGCCCTGGCCGCCGACGTGCCCCCCGAGGCCCTCAGGGGCCACCCCTTCCTGTGGGGCCTGGGACTCGCCGTGGCCCTCTTCCTCGCCGTGCTCGTCCACGAGCTCGCGCACTCGCTCTACGCCCTGCGCAAGGGCGGCGAGGTCTCCGACATCACCCTGTTGATGATCGGCGGCGTGTCCCGCATCACCCGCATGCCGGACGGGCCCCGCCACGAGGCCCTCATGGCGCTCGCGGGCCCCGTCACCAGCCTGCTGCTCGGCGGCCTCTTCCTCGGCGTCTACGGGCTGCTGGAGGGCGCGCGCTCCTTCAACCTGCGCTTCGCCTTCTTCTACCTGGGCTCGCTCAACATCTTCCTGGGCATCTTCAACCTGCTGCCCGCCTTCCCCATGGACGGAGGCCGCATCCTGCGCGCGCTCCTCACCGGGCGGCTGGGCCGGGTGCGCGCCACCCAGACGGCCGGCCTCATCGGCAAGGGCTTCGCCGTGCTCTTCGGCATGCTGGGCCTCTTCAGCGGCAACTTCATCCTCATCATCATCGCCTTCTTCGTCTTCATGGGCGCCGAGGCCGAGTCGCGCGAGGTGCTCATGCAGTCCCTGCTCAACCGGGTGTACGTGCGCGAGCTGATGGTGCCGCGCACGGCCGCGGTGTCGGCCGGGGACTCGCTGGAGGAGGTGGCCACCCGCATGCAGGCCGAGCGGCGGCGGGCCCTGCCCGTGCTGGAGGACGGCCGCGTGGTGGGGCTGGTGACGCTGGCGGCCGTGCGGCAGGTGCCCGCGCCCCGGCGGGGCCAGGTGCGGGCCCGGGAAATCGCGCTGCCCGTGCCCGAGCTCACCCCCGAGTCCACCGCCTGGGAAGCCCTGCGCCACATGGGCCAGCGCCGTCTGCCCCAGTTGCCCGTGGTGCAGGACGGCCTGCTGGTGGGCACCGTCACCCAGGAGGACATCATGCGCGGCATGCAGCTCCGCGAGCTGGAGGACACCCACCGCCATGGCCCGTGGGGACTCGGGCCGGGACAGCGCGAGTCGCCCACCTGAGTCACCGCGTCACGGCGTCACCGCGTCACCGCGTCAGAAGTCCGCGTCCGGCGGCCCCAGCGCCTCGGCCAGCGTCTCGAGCGCCAGCCGCTCCTCCCCGCGCACCCGGCCCAGCAGCAGGCCCGCCAGCCCGTTGGAGGCCCTCGCCACCCGCAGGCCCACCTCCAGCAGGCACGCGTGGAATCGCGCGGCCTCGCCCAGCCCCAGCCGCTCCGCCACCCGCGTCACCAACGGACGCAGCGGCTCCAGGTCCGGCACCTCCCCCAGGCGCTCGGGCCCCCACGTGTCGAGCTGGCGCAGGGACTCCAGGCAGATGCGGCCCACCAGCGGGCTGCGCGCGTACAGGCCCGCCTCCAGCACCCGCCGGCACGCCCTCCGCTCCCGCGCCCCCGCCGGGCCGTCCGCCGTGGCCACCCACAGGAAGGCCCTCAGCGGCGCCTCCTGCAGCACGCCCCACTCCTCGTCCGAGAAGCCACACCGGCTGAAGGCATGCTCCACCTTCCGGGCCGTCTCGCACGCCTCCTTCCGGACGAGCAAGGCCCATGCCTCCTCCCGCCCCTCCCGGACAGACCAGACCCGATGGTCCATGCACTCTCCCAAGACATGTCTGGGTTTTCCGCCCACCCCGGTAAAAACCGGAGCCCGGTACCCGTCTCACGGCCCTACCGGCCGTCCCCCCACATTGCTTCCGGGCGTGCATGGTAGGGATGCGCCCGGGCCCTACAAATCGGCCCCTCCCGTGACACGCCGCAAACCCGACACACGCGCGCCGCTCGTGTGCAATGCCTGTCATCCGCGCGCACCCGGGTACGGCCCGCTTCCACTGGCAGCGTCTGGCGGGTGAAGTCCTCTCAGACTCCGAGACAGGAGAGCGCCAGGAAATGGACACCCGCTGGTAGGCTTCGCCCCCCATGCGAAGGCTCCTCTTCTCCGTCAGTGCATCCCTGTGTCTGGGGCTCGGCCCCGGTTGCGCCACCACCCCCAGGGCCGGGGCCCCGTCCCTCCCGGCCTCCACCGCCACCGGACGCGGCGGCGCCGCCGCCACCGTGGACGTGCGCGCCACCTCCGCCGCCCTCGAGGTGCTGCGCTCCGGCGGCAACGCCGTCGACGCCGCCGTGGCCGCCGCCAGCGTGCTCGGCGTCACCGACCCCTTCTCCTGTGGCATCGGCGGCGGCGGCTTCCTCGTCGCCTACCTCGCCGGAGACAAGCGCGTCGTCACCCTGGACCACCGCGAGACGGCCCCCGCGGCGCTGGAGCGCTCGCGCCTCTATGAGAATGGCGAGCCCCTGCCCTTCGACGAGTTCGTCACCAGCGGCCTGTCCGTGGGCGTCCCCGGCTCCCTCATGGGCTGGAGCGAGGCCCTGCGCCTCCATGGCTCGCGCTCCCTCTCCGAGGTCCTCCAGCCCGCCATCCGCGTCGCCGAGCGGGGCTTCCCCGTGGACGCCACCTTCGTCGAGCAGACGCGCCACAACGTCGAGCGCTTCCGCGACTTCACCAGCTCCGCCGCCCTCTTCCTCGGGCCCGATGGGCAGCCCTGGCCCGTGGGCTCCACCTTCAAGAACCCCGGCCTCGCGCGGACGTACCGGCTCGTCTCCGAGGGCGGCGCCCCCGTGTTCTACCGGGGCGAGATCGCCCGAGCCATCGTCTCCACCGTCACCCGGCCTCCGTTGGCCCCAGGCGCCTCGCGCACGGTGCGCCCCGGCGTCATGCGGTCGGCGGACCTCGAGCGCTACGCGGCCATCGTCCGCCCTCCCGTGACGAGCACCTACCGCGGCTACACCCTCTACGGCATGGGCGCCCCCGGCAGCGGCGGCGTCACGCTCGCCCTCACGTTGAACCTGCTGGAGGCCCAGGCGCCGGACTCGGTGTCTCGCGCGGGATTCCTCCACCAGTATCTGGAGGCCTCGCGGCTCGCCTTCGCCGACCGCAATGCCTTCCTCGGCGACCCCGCCTTCGTCTCCGTCCCCGAGGCAGGCCTGCTCTCCCGCGAGTACGCCGCGCAGCGCCGCTCGGTGCTCGATGCGGCACGGGCCTCCACCACCGCCGCGGCCCCCGGCAATCCGCTCCCCTTCCAGGGTGCGGCCTCCACGGTGATGCCGCCGCTGCCCGAGGTGGCCCGCCCCGCCTCCGAGGAGACGGCGCCCAACAAGGAGACCACGCACATCACCACCACGGATGCCGCGGGCAACATCGTCGCGTACACGTGCACCATCGAGGGCGAGGGCGGCAACGGCATGGTCGTCCCCGGCTACGGCTTCCTGCTCAACAACGAGCTGACGGACTTCGACCTGCCCGCCTCCCCCGACGCGCCCCACCCCAACGCTCCCGCTCCCGGCAAGCGGCCCCGCAGCAGCATGAGCCCCCTGCTCGTGTTCAAGGACGGCGCCCCCGTGCTCGCGCTCGGCAGCCCCGGCGGCTCCACCATCATCACCACCGTGGGGCAGACCCTCGTGAATCACCTCGACTTCGGCATGCCCATTGAAGAGGCCCTGGCCGCCCCTCGCGTGTCCCAGCGCAACTCGGTGGATAACCGCAGCCAGGCCGAGCCCGCCTTCATCGCCTCGCCCGAGGCCGCGGAGCCTCGGCGCGCGGGGGCATGGGTTCACCGACGTGGGGCCGATTGGCGCGCTCACCGCCATCCGCTTCCACCCCGATGGCACCGTCACCGCCGCCGCCGAGCCGACCCGCCGCGGAGGCGGCAGCGCCATGGTCGTCGAGCCCGTGAAGTGAGACGAATGGGGGTGGGGCCCGGCCTGGAGCTCCACCTCCTCGCGCCGCCGGGCCTCCTCGCGCGGGCCCCTCTACCCCGTGCGCTTCCTCGGGCTCGCGTAGGGCGCCAGCAGGTCCGGCCGGTCCACCAGGCAGCGCAGCGCCTTGCCCGCGAAGCCCTCCAGCCGATCGATGAACGCGAAGTCGTGCTCCTCCCCCGCATCGTGCGCCAGCTCGTGCAGGATGATGCCCAGCGTCCTCGGCTCCAGCGGCTCGTCCAGCCGCACCCGCCCCTTCATGTTCACCCGCAGCACCCGCCGCTCCCGGTCGTACTCCGCCTCCACGTGCGCGCGCTCGTCTCTCACCTTGCGCTCGAAGAATTCCACCCCCACCTCCCTCCCCGTCAGCTCCTTCGACAGGCAGCGCACCACCCCCACCAGCCGCTCCGCCCTCGCCCCCGGCCGCACCACCACGTCCCGCGGCGGTCCCTCCATCCGCTCCACGTACGCCTCCGCGCTCTCCACCACCGTCTCCAACTGCTCCAGCGCCGCATCCGGCATCCCCCTCAGGTCCACCACCTTCGCCCCCAACTGTCTCGCCCGGTCATCCACCCTCGGCCCCACCGACAACACCGCCCTCGCCGGCAGCACCTTCTCCACGTACGCCCCCAACGCCTCCTCCCCCAACGTGAAGTGCGCCAGCACCTCCGTCACCCACGCCCCCGACAGCTCCTGCCGGCTCAGCTCCGGCGCCAGCGACTCGAGGATGATCGCCGCCAGCAGCCGCTTGTACGGGTCCCTCGCCGCGTCCCGCTCGGCCGCCAGCGGAATGCGCTGCTGCACGTCCACGTGCCACGGCAGGTGGTGCGGCTCCACCGGCAATCCCAGCTCGTACAGGTGCGGCGTCTCCCCGGGCCTCGGGTAGTACAGGTCCACCCGCGCCGGCCGCTCCGCGTACCGCTCCACTCCCCGGTGCAGCTCCACCGTCTCCAGCGGGCAGCCTTCCAGCGAGTCCATCGCCCTCGGCGGCCTTACCGCCTTCCCGTTGATGAGCAGCTCCACCCCCGGCGGCGGAATCGTCAGGCGGAGCAGCTGCACGGCCTCGTCGCGCTCGCGCTCGCTCGTGCGCCGGAAGAGCCGCAGGCACGTGCCCACCGTGCGCGTGTTCGCCTTCACGTGCCGCCCCGTGTCGTCGAAGACGAGCGTGCGCCCCACCGTCTCCACCTCGGCCCGGTCGCTCGCGGCGATCATCTCCTTCAGGCCCCGGCCCTTGCGCCCCCGCCACGTGGGCGGCGTGTCCTTCTCCCCCAGGAACACCGTGAAGGCGAACTCGTCCCGCGCCAGGCCCGCCGGGGCGTCGTCCTCGATGCGCACCTCGTCCGCCTCCAGGCGCACCTTCACCCGCCGCGCCCGCTGATCGAACGCGTTCTGCAGCGCCTCGCGCACCAGTTGTCCGAGCGGCCGGGCGCGGTTGGAGCGCCTCCAGCCTTCCTCCGACAACTCGAACCACTCCGAACGGCCGTTCCGCGCCTGCCCCATCGAGACTCTCCCCGCTCCGGGCTCCCGCGGGCGCATGCGCCGCCCGCGGGGCAGCCGGGCAACTGGGGAGAACACCCGTGACCTCTCGTCTCTTCCGCCCTGGCGCGCTCGCTCGGGCCAGCGGCTGGGGGGCTTCCGTGACGACCCTCACCCCAGCCCTCTCCCAGAGGGAGAGGGGGCTTCACACGGGCTCAACCCGGGGTCCTGGCACCCTCACCCCGTCCCTCTCCCGGAGGGAGAGGGGTTGTGGCGTCTGGCTCCCGACATCCCACCCCGAGCCCCCTCCTCCCGGGCGTATGCTGGCTCACGGGGGACTCGCGCGCCGGGACGGGGACACTCCCCCTCCCCTCCCCCCCTTCCTACCTTCGGAGCCACGATGCGCAGTCCTCTCGAGGCCCGCCGGGACACGGGCCAGCAGGAGCTTCGTCCCTGGAAGACGTGCGCCTTCACCGAGCTCACCGCCGCCCGCTCGCGCCTGCTGCGCATGCTCGAGGGTCTCCCCGAGGACGCCCTCACCCGCCAGCACTCGCCCCTCATGTCCCCCATCGTCTGGGACGTGGCCCACCTGGCCAACTACGAGGAGCAGTGGTTGTTGCGCGCGCTCGGCGCCCCCGCCCTCACCGACTCCTCCGTCGACTCCCTCTACGACGCCTTCCGCCACCCGCGCGCCTCGCGCTCCCAATTGCCCCTGCTCTCTCCCGAGCAGGCCTTCGCCTACGCCTCCCGCGTGCGCGCGGCCTCGCTCGAGTGGCTGCACCAGCTCCCCGAGGACTCCTCCGCCCCGCTGCTGCGCGGGGGCTTCGTCTTCGGCATGGTGGCCCAGCACGAGCAGCAGCACCTGGAGACGCTCGCCGCCACGCTGCAGCTCATGACGAGCCACGCGTACCGGCCCGCCGCGCTCGCCCGTCCCCGTCCCGCCCGCGCCGCCCAGCACGAGGTCTTCCTCCCCGGCGGCCCCGTGCGGCTGGGCAGCGACGCGCCCTGGGCCTACGACAACGAGCGCCCCGCCCACAGCGTGCACGTGCCGGACTTCCTCCTGGACTCGCACCCCGTCACCAACGGGGACTTCGCCGTCTTCGTCGACTCCGGTGGCTATGACGACGCGCGCTGGTGGGACCCCCAGGGCTTCGAGTGGATTCACGCCCAGGGCATCCGCCATCCCCTCTTCTGGTTGCCCCAGCAGGGCGGCTGGTGGCGGCGGCGCTTCGGCTGGGTGGAGCCCCTGCCCAGGGACGAGCCCGTGCAGCACGTGTGCTGGTACGAGGCGGACGCCTACGCGCGCTGGGCCGGCAAGCGGCTGCCCACCGAGGCCGAGTGGGAGAAGGCCGCGACGGGCTCGGACGGACAGCCCCGCGGGTACCCCTGGGGAGACACGGCGCCGGGCCCGGCCCACGCCAACCTCGGCGGCGACACCTGGGGCCCCTCGCCCATCGGCGGCTACCCGGCGGGCCAGAGCGCGGACGGTATCTGGGGGCTGCTCGGGGATGTCTGGGAGTGGACCTCCAGCACCTTCGATGGTTACTTTGGGTTCAAACCATTTCCGTACCGTGAATATTCAGAGGTGTTCTTCGGGACGGAGTACCGGGTGTTGAGGGGCGGAGCATGGGCGAGCGCGCCGGTGGCGGTGCGCAACAGCTTCCGCAACTGGGACTACCCCATCCGCCGGCAGATCTTCGCCGGCTTCAGGTGCGCGCGGGACGCGAGGTGAGTCATGGGACAGGGGGGATGGATGGGCGAAGGAGGACTGGGGCGGCGGCGCGAGCCGGAAGTGACGGTGGAGGTGCACGTGCGGCCGGGGGACGCGCGGCGGGCACTGCACTCGGAGGTGCTGGCCGGCCTGTGCGGCGAGGGCGGGCTCCGGGAGCTGTCTCCCAAGTGGCTCTATGACGAGCGCGGCAGCCAGCTCTTCGATGAGATAACGCGGCTGCCGGAGTACTACCCCACGCGGCGCGAGCGCGAAATCCTGCTGGCGCACGCGGGGGACATCGCCCGGGCGAGCGGGGCGGACACGCTGATGGAGCTGGGCAGCGGGAGCAGCGAGAAGACGCGGCTGCTGCTGGACGCGCTGCGAGGCACGGGGCAGCTCAGACGCTTCGTGCCCTTCGACGTGAGCGAGGCCTTCCTGAGGCAGGCGGCGCGGGCGGTGGCGGGCGAGTACCCGGGGCTGCGGGTGCACGCGGTGGTGGGGGACTTCGAGCGGCACCTGGAGCGGCTGCCCAGGGGAGGCCGCAGGCTGGTGGCCTTCCTGGGAGGCACCATCGGCAACCTGAAGCCGGCCGAGCGCGCGCGCTTCTACGGGGAGCTGGCCGCGGGGATGGAGCCGGGCGAGGGGCTGTTGTTGGGGACGGACCTGCTCAAGTGCCGCGAGCGGCTCTTCGCGGCGTACAACGACAGCGCGGGGGTGACGGCGGCCTTCAACCGCAACGTGCTGTGCGTGCTCAACCGCGAGCTGGGGGCGGACTTCCAGCCCGAGGCCTTCGAGCACCTGGCGCCCTTCGACGAGGAGAACGGCTGGGTGGAGATGCGGCTCATCTCCACGCGGGCGCAGACGGTGAAGCTGCCGGCGCTGGAGCGGTACGTGAACTTCGCCGAGGGCGAGGTGGTGCGCACGGAGGTGAGCTGCAAGTTCCGCCCGGAGCAGGTGGAGGCGGAGCTGGCGGCCGCGGGGCTGCACCTGGCCGAGCGCTGGACGGACGCGGCGGGCGACTTCGCCCTCTCGCTGGCCCTCAAGCGCTGAGCGCGGGTCCCCACCCCGGGGAGGGGACACCTGCCGGGCGCGCGCTCGCGCAACTGGTCCGATTGTTGGACCAGTTGGCGCATCTCGCGCCCGGAGGGAGGCCTGCCATTCCCCTGGTGCCGTGTCCCAGAGGTGGACACGCATCCGGTACGAGCGACGCACGCGAAGAGTTCCTCGTAGGGCGGTGACTCTGCTCCTTGTCTGGCCCACCTGCTGCAACGCCCCCCGCTGGGAGGCGGACATGAACCCCGTGTTACCGACGAAGCTCGTGGCGCGCATCGAGGAGGATCTCGAGCGCATGATTTCGCAGGGCAGACTGCCCAGGAGTGGCGGTCTTCCTTCAGAACGAAGGCTGGCCCAACACTACGACGTGGCCCGAGGGACGATTCGGGAAGCACTCCTGCGTCTGGCCGCGCGTGGGCTGGTGGTGCGGCACCCGGGGCGCCAGGCACGTGCAGTGGCTGTCGAGCACGCTGTGACGCTCGAGAGTCTGGGTGTGGTGCTCCATGCCATGAAGCACGCACGGCCAGAAAGCCGGCGTCTGCTGGAGGGATACTTCGAGCTCAAGCGGGAGACGCTCGTCGCATTACTGGTGCTTGCCTGCGAGCACGCGTCCGAGAAGGCGTTTGAGCGGCTCTCGGATGCCTGCTTCACGCTTCGTGAGGGCGCGCGCTGGGACGATGGTTCCAGGCACTGGGTGAAGCAGGAGTTCGCGCTGCTCCGGATGGCAGCGGGTGCAGCGGATCGTCCCGGGCACTTCCTGCTCGTCCAGTCGCTGGAGCGGGCCTTCTGGGGAATGGCCGGAGTCGTGCGGCCCCTCCTCTCATCCGAGGCGGTCCGCCACTGGTCCCAGCAGACACTGAGCTGGCTGTATGACCGGGATGTGGAAGCGCTCGAGCGCGACCTCCCACCGCTGCTGCTCGCCTGCGATGAACACGTCCTGCGGAGCCTCGGAGCCGCCTCCGGGGGACAGGGCATCGACAGCCTCTCCCCCGACAGTGACCGGGCATCGGAATCACGTCCACCCCACCACGGCCCGGAACCCCGATGAGCCAACCGCACGCGGCCCCCTGCAGGACGGCACCTCACGGAAGGAACGCCGGTGCGCCCTCACTGCCCACTCGAGTCACCCCCCTCGAGCCGGGATGGCCTCCGGCCGCGTGCTTCACCAACTGGTCCAACAATCGGACCAGTTGCTCGCTCTCGCGCCCGGCGGGCGCCTGTACGCGCCCCCAGCAGCGAAAGCCTCCAGGGGCCGTCACGAGGGTGGGCGGGGCTGGTCGGTGTTCGTCTCCACCTGCCCGTAGTTGAGCAGGCTCACCAACCCCACGCCGCCCACCGCGTTGCCGAGCACCGCCATCGCCAGCCAGCGCAGGAAGTGGCTCACCGGCAGGCCCTCGGTGAGCACCGCCGCCATCACCTCGGAGCTGCCCGCGATGGAGTGCGCGAAGTGCCCCGCTCCCACGATGAACGTGAAGAACCCGATGAGCGAGAGCTGCCCGAACGTGCTGTGGCTCGCCGACACCAGCCACGCCACCAGCGCGATGAGCCACCCGCCCACCACCGCTCCCCAGAAGAGCCTCCGCGCTGCCCCGCTCCACCGCCTCCCTCCCGAGCGCCGCCAGCTTCACCACCACCCCGTGCTTCACCGCGCCCGTGCGGCTCACCAGCAGCGTGAAGAGGAACGCGCCCACCAGGTTGCACGCCAGCACCACCGCCCACAGCAGGAACAGCCTCGCCCACCGCGCCGGCTCGCGCAGCACCACCACCACCGGAAACAGCGTGTTCTCCGTGAAGAGCTGCGCCCGCCCGACGATGACCGCGATGAAGCCCGCCGGGTAGAGCGCGAAGCTCGCCAGCCGCGCCCCCTCGCCATCTCCCAGGAAGGAGCGCATCAGCGCCACCCCCATCCCACTCAGCCCCATCAGCAGCGCACCGGCCACCCCCGACCAGGCGAGCTGCCCCACCGGCCGCGTGAGCTCCTCGCGTCCCGCCTTCACCACGTGCTCGTAGATTTCATGGGCCGTCAGCCGCGGCTGCTCATCGTTCATCCCCCCACTCCACCGGAAGCCTCCTCCCGGGACGAGCACCTCCGCCTCCTGGCGTGTGCTGCCCGACAACCCCCGGCCCCCCGCGTGCACGCCCTGCAGGCAGGCGGCCCGGCCATCGCTCCCGCTCGTGACGGCCCGCCCCGGCGTGCCCAGCTTCCGGAAAACTCCTTCCAGGGCGAGGTGGGGACATGGACAAGAAGAACGAGCGGAAGAACCCGGACGAGACGGCGGTCCCCCGGCAGGGCGCGGGCGAGGACGAGCAGGTCCGCCACAAGGGCCCGGATCGCTCCACTCCCGAGGAGAAGAAGTCCGGCCCCCAGCCCGATGGCAACGGCGCCACCGGTGAGCCCGCGGCCTTCCCGCCGCACAACTGAACTCCCCGGGGGCGGGAACGGCCACGGCCCGGTTCTCCGCCCACGACGACAACACGCCCCGGGGCATGGACTGGCTCCAGCCGCGCATCGCCATCCGCACCCGACTCCCAGGAGGCCTCTCCATGAAGATGCTGCTCCACGAGCTGCACCCGGCCGTCATCCACACCCCGCTCGCCCTGCTCCCCACCGCCACCGTGGCCGACGTCATCGCCGTCACCACCGGCGACCGCGCCTGGGCCAAGGTGGGCCGGCGGTTGTGGGTCGCCGGAACCCTCAGCGCCCTCTTCTCGGGACTCGCCGGACTGGCCGCCTCCCAGGAGGTGAAGCTCGAGGAGCCTCGCGCTCGCGACATGGTGTTCCTTCATGGGCTCGGCAATGCCGTCATCACCCTGGGCGCCGTGGGCGTGACGCTGTGGCGGCTCGCCCGGCCTCCTTCCGCCGTCCAGTGCGCGCTCGGGCTCGCCGCCAACATGGCCGCCGTCTACACCGCCACCCTCGGCGGCAAGATGGTCTACGAGCTGGGCGTGGGCATCAACCCCATGCCCGTGGAGGGCTCGGTGGGCACGCTCAAGGGGCCTCCGCTCCTCTCGCGCGAG
Organism: Archangium gephyra; assembly: GCF_049060025.1. Lineage (GTDB taxonomy): Bacteria > Myxococcota > Myxococcia > Myxococcales > Myxococcaceae > Archangium > Archangium gephyra_A. The sequence continues at coordinate 6,970,260 of NZ_JBMEQQ010000002.1, read as the reverse complement.
GCCCCCACGGCCCTCATCCGCGATGCCGTCCTCGGCATGCGCTGGCTGCTCGGCCGTGCGCGCGTCCTCCTCTCGGGAGCCGAGCCGCTGGCCTCCGGCGCCAAGGGCTTCGGCGAGGGCACGCGCGTGCCCGCAGTGACGAGCGAGCCGCTGGTGGATGACGCCACCCTCTCGCCCTCGCCCAGGCCGCTCATCTGAAGAGGCCGGGGCCTTCGACACGCTGGCAGTGCGCGGAACGGGCCGGGTGGCAACCTGTCCCGTCCGCGCGCGCCTCCCAGGCGTCCCGCTCCGGGCGCTCCGGTGACTCCGCGCTGGCACGCCCCGGTGTCGTCAGGCTCTCCGTCCGCACGGAGGACTCCTGCGCGTGGACTCCCATCCAGGTGCCCTCCCGGCTGCCCCGGTTCGACGTGGGGCAGGACAGCGATGCCCATGGTGGAACCCTCGTCGTCGACGATGAACGCCACGCCGTCTACGTGAGGGTGTCCCACAGCTGAGCGCCCGCGCTCCACCCGGGCGAGGTGTGCACTCCGAACGCCGTCACCCGCGCGGTGCGGAATACGCCGTGTGCCCGAGGTTCCGGGGGCGGAAGCGAAGGCCACCCGACACGCGAGGGGACGAAACGCGCGGCGAGCGTCCGCGGGCACACACACCTGTCGAAGTCAGCCCGGAGCGGGAAACCCCCGCGAGACACTCAGCCGTCCACCCCTCGCCGTGGCACGCGCGAGGGCCACACGACTCACGCATCCACCAGAGCGCCGGCCGTCCGGGGGGAAGGGCCGGTTGCCTGGTGCGAGGGGGGAAGCAGCGGGCGCGCACCCGGAGAACATGGGGCTCCGGGTGGCCGCGCCCGATGTTTTCGTGGAGGGCCGCTCAGCGCGGCGGTTGGAACTCGATGCCCCGGCACGCCTCGGAGGCCTGGAGCACCTCGTCCGCGGAGACGCCGGGGAAGGTGGCGCACAGGAACAGGTCCTTCTCCACGCGCCGGGCCCCGAAGAGCGCCGGGTAGCGCGCGCCCATGCCCCCGTCCTCCAGCTTCGGGGTGAGCTGCACCCGCACCAGCGAGAAGTCTCCGCCTCCCGCCTGCTGCTCCAGCGTGTGCTCGAAACCGGCGAAGGACTCCGCCACCGTCTGGGCGAGGGCCTCGGGAGAGGGCAGCGTGGCGCCCTGGCCGGGGCGCAGGTCCACGCGCAACACCGGGCGGCCGGGCGGGCCGAACTGGAAGCTCCCATCCTGCGCCACCTGGGCCGTCCACCCCGGCGGCATGGGCACCTTCACGCCCACTCGCCGCTGGGGGACGGGCCGCTGCTCCGGGGCCTCGGCCTCCGGAGTCACGGGCGCCTCCTCCTGCTGCTGCTTGCAACCACCGCAGCCGGCCGCCAGCAAGCACAGCGCCACCCACGCGGCGCGCACCTGCCGGCGCCCGGCGCGGCGCACTACTTCTTGCCCTCGCCACCGGGCGGCGGCGGCGTGCCTCCGCCCTTGTTGAGGTTCTCCATCTTCGTGGTGCCCTCGAAGACGACACCCCGGTCCATGGTGAGCGCGGGGCTCTCCAGGCTGCCCTTCACGCGCGCGGGGGCGTGCAGCTCGATGAGCTGCGCGGCGCGCACGTTGCCCTCCACGGTGCCATTGATGATGACGGTGCCGGCGGAGATCTCCGCCTGGACACGGGCCCCGTCCCCAATGACGAGCACGTCCTTGGTGACAATCTGCCCGCTGAACTTCCCGTCGATACGAACCTGTCCCTCGAAGGTGAGCTTCCCCTCGAACTCGCTGCCCTTGCCGAGCAGCGTGTGAACCTCACCCGGACGCGTTGCCACCGATTCATCCTCCCGTCTGCCTAGAAGCGGTACGTTGGTCTTCTCTTCTTTTTTCCCGAGGAGCGCCACGCGCTACTCCTTCCTGAGTACCTTCAGGATGCGATCGAGGTCATCGTACGAGAAGTAATCGACCTCGATGGTGCCTTTTCCACTGCTCTTCTCCACCAGACGCACTTTGGTGCCCAGAATGCGCTGGAGCTCCTCCGTGAGGGCCTTCACCTGGGGGCTCTGCTTCTGCGGCTTGCCCGAGTCCTTCGCCTTGGTGCCCTTGGCCTGCTGAACGAGCTTCTCGGTGTCGCGCACGCTCAGCTTGCGGGCGGCGACCTGCTGGGCCAGCTCGGTCATCTCCGGGATGCGGGGCACGCCGAGCAGCGCGCGGGCATGGCCGGCGCTCAGGTTGCCCACGGCCACCATCTCCTTCACCTCCGGGGGCAGGCCGAGCAGCCGCAGGGCGTTGGCCACCGTGGAGCGCTCCTTGCCGACGCGCTGGGCCACCAGCTCCTGCGTGAGGCCGAACTCCTCGACGAGGCGGTGATAGCCCTCGGCCTCTTCCATGGGGTTGAGGTCCGCGCGCTGGAGGTTCTCCACCAGGGCGAGCTCGAAGGCCTCGACCTCCGTCACCTCGCGCACGATGGCGGGAATCTCATGGAGGCCGGCGAGCTGCGAGGCGCGCCAGCGGCGCTCCCCGGCGATGATTTTGTAGCCGTCGCCGTCCTTGCGGACGAGCACGGGCATGAGGACGCCCTGGGCCTTGATGGACTCGGTGCAGCTCGCGGAGCTTCTCCTCGTCGAAGTGGCGGCGGGGCTGGAGGGTGTCGCGGTGGATGGCCTCGATGGGGAGCTTGAGGACGCTGCCCTTGGGAGGAGCGGGAGGCTCGGGAGGAACCACGACGGCCACGGCGGCCGCGGAGGGAGGAGGGGCTGCCTGGGGGATGAGGGCGGAGAGGCCACGGCCCAACGCCCGCTTCTGCTTGTCACCGTTCAGCACTGCGTGTCTCCGCCGGGCAGTCCCGGCACTACCAGCCCGAGCTGTCCCGGGTGGCCACGTCCCTGGACGGCATCGCCTCGGCCGGGGGGACGCGGGAGCCCGGCGGGGCCGGGCAGAGCGGGGTCACCGCTCCAGCCCGATTCAGCACTGCGAGGGCTCGCCCGGAAGCCCGCCTATATAAGGATGCGGGCGGGAGGCGGCCCGGGGACTAGGCGACCTTGCGAGCGGGGGGCGGGTTGGGCTCGCGCTGCATGATTTCGCGGCCGAGCGCCAGGTAGCTCTCACAGCCCTTGGACTTGATGTCGTAGAGCAGGATGGGCTTGCCGAAGGACGGGCACTCGGACAGGCGCACGTTGCGCGGGACGACGGCCGTGAAGACCTGCTCCTTGAAGTAGTCGCGCACGTCGGCGACGACCTGGTTGGCGATGTTCGCGCGCGAGTCGAACATGGTGAGCAGGATGCCCTCCATCTTCAGCCCGGGGTTGAAGGCCTGCCGCACCAGGTCGATGGTGTGGTTGAGCTGGGAGAGCCCCTCGAGCGCGTAGTACTCGCACTGCAGCGGGATGAGGACGGAGTCCGCGGCGATCAGCGAGTTGAGGGTGAGCAGGCCGAGCGAGGGCGGGCAGTCGATGAGGATGTAGTCGTACTGCTCGGCGAGGGGCCGGAGGGCATCGCGGAGGCGGAACTCGCGACGCTCCTGGTTGACGAGCTCGACCTCGGCGCCGGTGAGGTCCGGGGTGGCGGGGACCACCTGGAGGAAGCGGAGCTCGGTGGGGTGGAGGAGCTCGCCCATGGGACGGCCCCCGAGGAGGGCGTCATAGACGGTGCCCTGGAGGTTCTCGCGCTTGAGGCCGAGCCCGCTGCCGGCATTGCCCTGAGGGTCCATGTCGACGAGGAGCACCTTGCGCTCAGCGGCGGCGAGGCTCGCGGCGAGGTTGATGGCGGTGGTCGTCTTGCCGACGCCGCCCTTCTGGTTGGAGATGCAGATGATTCGACCCACGTGGCCCATCCTTGCGACGCCCCGGGAGTGCCCGGGGGCTCTGCGGGGGAGGCATGTACCGACTCCCGTATTGATCCATCAAATCGTCGGCTGATCCAGTCCGCGACCGGATCAGACTTCTAGCTCGCCTGCCTGACATCCACCCTCGCCGGGCAGGGGGTACATCCCGGACCGAGCCTCCCCCAAGACCGCGCCCCTCTCCCCCCGCGCCCCTCTCTCCCCCGCGCCCAACGCCCCTCTCCCGCCGGGAGAGGGACGGGGTGAGGGTATCGAGGACCCCGGGTTGGATCCGCGCGGAGCCCCCTCTCCCCCTGGGAGAGGGCTGGGGTGAGGGTGGTGCACCGTGGCTCCACCGCCCGGAGCCCCGAAGCGGCGGACCCGAGCCCGGCCCCCTCCACCCCACGCCGCGGAACCGCCAACGGCCTCCGGTCCCCCGGACGCGTTCCACCTGGACCCCCCCCCGGAAAAGCCAGACAGCGCCCCTCGCCCCATCCCGCCGGAGCCGCACGTCGAGGCGCCGCCTTCGGCTTTCACGCTGGAGGAGCCCGGACAGAAAGCAACTCCGCAGCAGCCGGAAACCGGACCGGGACACCGGCCCTTGAGCCTGCCCCAGGTCCACGGTTCCACGTGGAACACGCCACGGCCAGAAGGCACTCAAAGCGCTCCGAGGAGGCCGCACCCCATGCGCCGCCGGAAGAACGGGAGCGCTTCAACGGGGGGACTGCTGCGCCCAAACCAGACACGTTCCACGTGGAACACGCCACGGCCAGAACGCACTCAAAGCGGGTGCCTCCGCATCCCGGTGGAGCGAACAGCTCGAACCACAGCCCTGACGTTCCACGTGGAACACGTCACGGCCAGAAAGCCTCTCATCCAGCCGTTGGGGGGCGGCACCTGGAACTGCCCCGCCCTTCTGCGCCTGTATCGGGTCCGATGTTCCACGTGGAACGCGCCACGGCCGGAAGGCGCTCAAAGCGCTCCGTGAACGCCGCACCCCATGCGCAGCCGGAAGAACGGGAGCGCGTCAACGCGAGGGGGATGGCTTCGCCCAAACCAGACACGTTCCACGCGGAACACGCCACTGCCAGAAAGCGCCCAAAGCGAGTGCCTCCGCATCCCGGTGGAGCCGCACCGGTCGGTCCTCGGTCCCGATGTTCCACGTGGAACAGGCCACGGCCAGAGTGCGCTCAAAGCAAGTGCCTCCACATCCCGGTGGAGGCGCACAGCTCGGTCTTCAGTCGATGTTCCACGTGGAACAAGCCACGGCCAGAAAGCCTCTCATCCACCTGGAGCACCCGCGCCCTGAACAGCCTCGCCCTCCTGAGCCTGGATGGGGTCCGACGTTCCACGTGGAACACGCCCGGCCAGAAAGCCTCTCATCCAGCTCCCGGTTCCGGTCCGGCTCCCCCTTCTCCATCCAGCCCGATCCGGGTCCACCGTTCCACGTGGAACTCCCTTGAGAGAATCCCAGCACCAGCCAGGCATCTCCCCATGCCGGACCCCGGCACAGCGTGTTCCACGTGGAACACCTCCCGGCCAGAAAGGTCTCACCGGATTCCCTCCAGGTGCCGGACAGGCAGCGGCCTCCGGGGCCTCCAGCCCATGCCGCAGGACCTGCACGTTCCACGTGGAACAGCCCCTCGGCCTGAGCGCCTCCCTTCCCCATCGGGTGTCCCGGCCAGGGCCCCCGCCTTTTCCTCCTGATGCAGGTCCGCTGTTCCACGTGGAACCTCTCCGCCAGGAGTTCTTCACCCCGTGCCCCTCCCGGGGCCCGGGCCCCCACCCGGAGCACCCCGATCCACTCCCCTCCCCCGGGAGCCGGTGTTCCACGTGGAACCTCTCCGTTGTCAGAGGTCCCTCTTCAGGAGGGGGTGCGGCGTCAGAGGGGGCGGGCCTGCGCCATAGAGACCAGGCTCCTGCTGGCAGGGGTCCCCCGCTCCACGACTCCGGCGTGGCGGTCCGGATGGTCAGGACCCCCGTTCCGGGCGGGTCCACGGACGAGAGGGATTCACGCGCCAGGCGGCGCACGCCCACTCCGGTGCGTGCTCGAGGGTGGCTCCGGCTGCCCGAGTTCCCCGTCCCGCCGCGCGCCGCGAGTGGGCAGTACCGCCGGGACGTTCCACGTGGAACATCCCCACGGTCTCCAACCACCCCGTCAGCGCTCCCGCTCCAAGCCGTACCGCTCCCGGCAGCTTCAGGACCGCCGGGGACTGCCGCAACCCTGGCAGTCCGCCGCCCCCACCTCGCCTCCCGCCCCATTCCGTCCCAGTCTCGGAAGGGCAGACTCCGCTACCGCTCCGGCTTCAGGTGCGCCCGCTGCGTGCCCGCCTTCAAGCCGGAGGTGCATGCGCAGCCGGAAGACGCACGGACTCGAGCCCAGGGAAGCCAGAACGAGGAGCAGGCGCAGCACTCCCCAGGAAACACCACCGGCCGCTCCGCGCCGCGAACCCGGAGGCGTGCTCGGACTCGCTCTCCGCGCCTCTCCCTCGAACGGCCCTGGGTTCCAGTCCTCGGGCGCTCCTGCTGGCTCGCCCTGGGGGGCGCCTTCTGCTTCGTCCCCTCCTGCAACGGGTTCTTCCTCTTCATCGTCCGGTCCTTTTCCGGCGCGTGGGTGCGCCACGCGGGAAAAGGGGCGGCGCTTCGTCCGGTCCGAGCGCGCACCAGGAGAACCCGGCCAGGGTCAGCTCCCCGCTGGCAACGTTCCACGTGGAACACGGTTCCGGGCGGCGCCTCCGGCCGGGACGCCTCCGGCCCTCGGCCCGGGGCTCGCCCCCCGCGCCGGACTCACTCGTCCCCGCCGCCGTCCAGCATGAAGGCCAGGCCGAACTGCACGTGGGGTCTCGCTCCCTCCCTGCGCAGCTCGGTCGCCCCGGGCAGCGGGCCCACGGGCAGCATCGCCGCCACCTCCGGCATGAGGCGCACGCGCGGACCCACCCGGAACGCGTAGCCCAATGAGCCTCCCAGCGCGAAGGCGTTCTCGGCCGGCAGGGACAGGGACTGTTCCCGTGGAAGGCGGAGCCACGTGGGTCTCAGCCCCAGCACCCACTGCGAGCCTCCCGCCGTCTCCCACCCCACCAGCACCGGCAACGCGGCGTAGCGCTGCTCGCTGTAGGCCATGGCACCGTCGAACCGCATCGCCAGCTGCCGCACCCCCGCCACCGGCGCCAGCGCCACCACCCATGGCGAGTCCTCGGAGTCCACCAGCTCCACCTTCCCCGAGAGCCTCCAGTCCGAAGGTGGAGGCGCGACCCCCTATCTCCACCCGGCTCCGTCACCCGCTGCGCCAACACCTGGGCACTTCAGCGCGTCTTCCCCGCGCCCACCGTGTCCGCCGTCTGCAACGTGCCCATCGCCGCGCACCCCGACCACAGCGGGACGCTCAGCACCAACAAGAGTCTCGAGGGATTCGAGTGCATGCGTCCGCGCGGTGCACGGCTCCTGCCAGGGCTCGCCCTCGCACCGCGGTGCGGACCCGCGCCGGCTCGCATGCACCGCGCTGCACACCGTGCAGCCGCGGCGACACGCCGCGGGGCCGGGCTCCTTCGCCCTCGCCCCGCTCCCGCGCCTCGCTCAGCGCACCGGGTCCATCAGGAAGGCCACGCCGAACTGCAGATTCGGCGCCTCGCGCATCTGCGTCCAGGAGCCACCCACCCGCTCGTAGACGGGCAGCAGCGCGGCCACCTCCGGCATCACCCGCAGGCCCGGGTTCACCCGGAAGGCGTAGCCCACCGACGCGCCCAGCCCCACCATGTTGCGGACCCCGGGCTCGATGAAGCTCGTCGAACCGCATCCACGTCGGACGCAGACCGAACACGAGCTGGGAGCCGTCCTCGGGATTCCGGCTCGCGAACAGCAGCGGCAGCGCCGCGTAGAGCTGCGTCTTCGACTTCCACTCCACCTCCTCCCACGCGTGCGAGAAGAGCACCGCCCCCACCGTGGGCGCCACCGACATCACGAACCACGAGCCCTCCTCCCTCCCCGCGAGCTGCACCTTCAACGAGCCCTCCACCCCCTGGGGCGACAGCCTCCCTCCAATGTCCACCCCCTCCGCCACTCCCGCCCGCCCCGACACCGCGAACTGCGGCAGCACTCCGGGCTTCTTCCCGTCATCCACCCCCTGCACCCACGCCTGCGCGTTCAGCCGCGTCTTGCCTCGCTGCACCGTGTCCGCCGTCTCCAGCGTCCCCAGCGACGCGCACCCTCCCCACAGCGGCGCGCTCGTCAGGAGGAACAGCAGTCGGGTGGCGGTGGAACGTGAAGCGCGGCTCATGAGACATCCTTTTCCAGGGGTGTGCCGGTGCGGAGTGCAATACCCGGACCCTCGGTGTTGACGCCGTACCCGCCCGGTGGATCTCCGGGGTTCGCCGGGGGTGGTGCGGGCTCGTCTCGCGACACCGGCAGCCTCACCGTGAAGCACGAGCCCCTCCCCGGCTCCGACTCCACCTCGATGCGGCCTCCATGCCCCGTGATGATGCCGTAGGCCACCGCCAGCCCCAGCCCCGTCCCCTCCCCCACCGGCTTCGTCGTGAAGAACGGCTGGAACAACCGCCCCACCACCTCCTTCGACATCCCCACCCCGTTGTCCCTCACCTCCACCACCACCTCCTCCCCCTCCGCTCGCGTCCTCACCTTCACCACGCCCCCCTGCGCCGGCACCGCCTGCACCGCGTTCACCAGCAGGTTCAACACCACCTGCCCCATCTGTCTCGGCTGGCCCACGATCGGCGGCAGCGCCCCCAGCTCCAGCTCCACCTTGCACCGGCTCCTCCGCTCTCCCTGCGAGAGCCTCAGCGCCGAGGACACCTCCGCGTTCAGGTCGAACTCCACCGGCTGCTCGGGGTCGTTCCGCGCGAAGCGTCTCAGGTCCGCCACGATGGCGTTCACCCTCCGGATTCCGTCCAGCGTCGCCGGCAGCACGTCGTCCACGTACTCGCGCAGCTCCTCCGGGAGCTGCCGCTGCGCCGCCAGGTCCCGGCTCAGCAACCGCACGTTGCTCGTCACGAACGCCATCGGGTTGTTGATTTCGTGCGCCACCCCCGCCGCCAGCATCCCCAGGCTCGACAGCTTCTCGTGCTCCACCAGCCGTCGCTGCATCCGCTGCAACTGACGGTGGCTCTCCCTCGACGCTTCCAGCGCCTCGATGAGCATCCGGCAGCGGGCCTCGCCCAGGCCGTAGAAGCCCACCGCCGCCAGGCAGAACAGGCCCACCGTCCCGGGCTCGACTCCCTCGCGCAGCCCCAGCCCCGCCGACACCGCCACGTACAGGCCCAGCCCCACCCGCCGCTGCGTGAGCCCCTCCCTCGACGGCGCCCCGTTCAGGGACACCGCCTGGAGCACCATCGTGAGCCACGCCACCAGGTTCCACCTCAGGAGCTGCGACTCCAGCGTGCTGATCGTCAGGTTGCCGATCAGCAGCAGCCACAGCTGCACCCCACGCAGGGGGCTCGTCCGTTTGGCCCTCCAGTAGAGGCTCATGTTGAGCCCGGCCCGCACGGCGAAGAGCGCGCACAGCGCCCCCACCACCGTCCATCTGCCCCAGGCATGCGCCACCAGCAGCACCTGCGCGCACACCACCGTCGCGCCTGACCAGAGCGCGAGGCCCCGGTTCATGGAATCGCCGCTCCCGTCCCCTTCGGGACGGACCACAGCCTCCTTCGCGGGCACTGTGCTCATGTCGCGTTCCCCCCTGTGAACGCTCCCGACGACTCCCGGACTGGCCCGGCCCCGGCTTCACCCCACCGGCCACTCCCATCGGTGCGTTCAAAAGCTTAGGGCACGGGGACCACGCGGGCCCCTCCGGGCCTCCCTTCCGTGCGGTGCAGGACACGCGGTACCGGCCCCGCTCGGGTTCAACCCGGGGACCTCGGCACCCTCACCCCGTCCCTCTCCCGAGGGGAGAGGGGTGGATGCGCGGCGGGGGGTGGATTCGCGGAGGGCAGTCCGGGGTCCTCATCCCCTCCTTTCCGCCTCCTCCCCTCCTCTACTCCTTCACTTCGCGAACGCGGCCACCTGTCGCTCGGCTCCCGAGAACGGCAGCCGGTAGGACCTCGCCGACACCAGCTTCAGGCCCCGCTTCTCCGCCTGCGCCTTCAGCTCGTCCTCGCTCAGCGCCTTGCCCAGCATCGCCACCACGTGCCCGCCCTCCGCCAGGTACGCGGGTGCCAGGTCCAGCCAGTCCGGCAGGTCCATGAACGCCCTCGCGATCACCCGGTCCGCTCGCGGCAGCCCCTCCGCCTCCGGCTTGCCCTCGGCCCGCGTGTGCACCGCCTTCGTCCCCGTCAGCCCCAGCCCCGCCACCGCCACCACCGCCTTCAGGTACCCCACCTTCTTCCCCACCGCGTCCACCATCGTCACCGACAAGGACGGCCTCGCCATCTTCAGCGGCAACCCCGGGAAGCCCGCCCCCGCTCCCACGTCCAGCACGCTCCCCGCCCCCTCCACCTCCGGCAGCACCGCCAGCGAGTCCAGGAAGTGTTTCTCCACCACCTCCTCCTCCGCCGTGATCGCCGTCAGGTTCACCTTCGCGTTCCACTTCAACAGCTCGCCCATCAGCCGGTTCAGCCGCGGCGGGACGTCCTCCCCCACCGTCACCCCCAACGCCCTGCACCCCTGCCCAATCAGATCGCCGAAGCGCGCGTTATCCACAGCCACCCCTCCCGACTTGGTTCCCAAGTCCTTGAAATGTCTCGCACCTTTCGGTGCCCAAAACTTCTCCACACCTTGTCCACACCCCCCTGTGCGATCAGAACCCGCAGCCGCCCGGGCCTGAATCGCTCCCCAACCGGCTCCGCTTGAGCGCCACCAGCACCAGCGAGAACGCCGCCGGCGTCAGCCCCGGAATCCGCCTCGCCTGCCCCACCGTCGCCGGCCTCACCTTCTCCAGCTTCTCCACCGCCTCCGCCGACAGCCCCCTCACCCCCGCGTACGCGAAGTCCCCCGGAATCCTCCACCCGTCCCACGCCTCCGCCTCCCGCGCCGCCGCCCGCTCCGCCATCACGATGTAGCCCTCGTACTTCACCTCCACCTCCACCTCCTCCACCACCTCGGCGCTCAACTCCGGCCAGCCCTCCGGCTTCTCCGCCGCCAGCGCCGCGTACGTCACCTCGGGCCGCTTGAGCCGCGCCGCCAGCCCCGTCCGCTTCAGCCGCGCCACCTCGTCTCCCACCGAGCGCCGCTTCTCCTCCACCCGCTCCAGCACCTCGCGCGGCACCAGCCCCACCCGCGCCCCGTGCCTCGCCAGCCGCAGGTCCGCGTTCCCCTCGCGCAGCTTCAGCCGGTGCTCCGAGCGGCTCGTGAACATGCGGAAGGGCTCGTCCACCCCCTTCGTCACCAGCTCGTCCACCAGCACCGCCCCGTGCGCCTCGTCCCGGCCGAGCACCAGCGCCGGCTCGCCCTTCACCTTCAGCCCCGCCTGGATTCCCGCGTACAGCCCCTGGAAGGCCGCCTCCTCGTAGCCGCTCGTCCCGTTGAGCTGCCCCGCGAAGTACAGGCCCTCCACCTGCTTCGTCTCCAGCGTCTCCTTGAGCTGCGTGGGCGGCGCGTAGTCGTACTCCACCGCGTAGCCGAAGCGCGCCACCTCCACCTTCCCGAGGCCCGGCAACGTGCGCAGGAACTCGAGCTGCACCTCCGCCGGCATGCTCGTGGACAGGCCCGCCGGGTACACCAGCGGGGACGCGGGGCCCTCGGGCTCGAGGAACACCAGGTGCCGCTCGCGCGCCGAGAAGCGCACCACCTTGTCCTCCAGCGACGGGCAGTAGCGCGGGCCCCGGCCGACAATCTCCCCCTGGAAGAGCGGCGAGCGGTGGAGGTTGTCGCGCAGAATCCGGTGCGTCTCGGCCGTGGTGTACGTGAGCGCGCACGTCACCGAGGGCTGGTTGGGAAACGGCCCCTCCCCGAGCCCCCACCGCGTGCGCAGGGACAGCGGGCGAGGCGGGAAGTCTCCGGGCTGCGGCTCGATGGAGGCCCAGTCGATGCTGTCGCGCACCAGGCGCGCGGGCGTGCCCGTCTTGAAGCGCCCCAGCGAGAAGCCGAGCGAGCGCAGCGAGTCCGACAGTCCCTTCGCCGCCTCGTCACCGAGCCGCCCGCCCACCTCCTTCTTCTCGCCCACGTGCATGAGGGCCTGGAGGAAGGTGCCGGTGGTGAGCAGTACCGCGCTCGCCGCCACGTGCGTGCCGTCGCCGAGCACCACGCCCGCGACGCGTCCGCCCTCGGCCACCACGGAGGAGACCTCGGCCTCGTGCACGGTGAGGTTCGGCTGGGCCCGGAGGACGGACTGCATGGTGCGCGCGTAGGCCTCCCGGTCGCACAGCACGCGGGTGGCCTGCACGGCCGGGCCCTTCGAGGCATTGAGCGTCTTGAAGTGCGTGCCCGCGAGGTCCGCCGCGCGGCCCATCTCGCCGCCGAGCGCATCCAGCTCGCGCACCAGATGGCCCTTGGAGGTGCCCCCCACGGCGGGGTTGCAGCTCATGACGGCGGCGCGCTCGCGCTTGAGGGTGAGGCCGAGGGTGGACAGACCCATGCGCGCGCAGGCCAGGGCGGCCTCGCAGCCCGCATGGCCGAGGCCCACCACGATGACGTCATACCGAGGCTTCATGTCGGGCAGGGGAGGGGAGAAGGTGGAGCCTCACTTCTCACGCGGAGCCCCCGGGAAGGCAAGCCGGGAGGGAGCGGGCGAGCCGGGGAGGGCTCAGCGCGGTGCCCGCGTCCGGGACGGAGACCCCTCCGGACCCGGCGTCGAGCAACTGGTCCGATTGTTGGACCAGTTGGAGACGCGCGCGCCCGGAAGGTCTCCTCACTCCACCGGCAGCTCCACCGTGAACGTGGAGCCCTCGCCCGGCCGGCTCTCCAGGGAGATGCGCCCGCCGTGGGCCGCCACCAACCGCTGCACCAGGTACAGCCCGAGTCCGAGCCCCCCGTAGTGCCGCACCGGCACCCCTCGGCCGAAGCGCTCGAAGATGCGCCGCCGCTCGTCCTCCGTCATGCCGATGCCGTGGTCTCTCACCTCCAGCACCACCGTGCCGTCCCGCGGCGTCACGCGCACGTCGACGGGGCGGCCCTGGCCGAACTTCAGCGCGTTGTGCAGCAGGCCCGCCACCACCTGCTCCAACCGGCGCGCGTCCCACCAGCCCTCGGCGGGCGTCCGCAGCTCCAGCCGCACCTCGGAGCCACTGTCCTCCACCTGCGGCCGCATCTCCTCGAGCACCCGCGTCACCAGCCCGCCCAGCTCCACCTGCTGGCGGCGCAGCTCCAACGGGTGGCCCGCGCTCAGGTTGGACACGTCCAGCAACTGGTCCACCAACCGGCCCAGCAGCCGCGTCTGCCGCTCGGCGGTGGCCACCTCGCCCAGCAGCCGGGCCGGGTCCACGGAGGCACCGCTCCGGCCGCGGCGCAGCAGGCTCTGCAGGCGCAACTGCAGCGGCAGCAGGGGCGTGCGCAGCTCGTGCGCGGCCACGGAGAGGAAGACTTCCCGCAGGCGGATGGCCTGCTCGGCGTGCCGGAACAGCCGCGCGTTGTCGATGGCGATGGCGACGCGGCGCGCCAGCTCCCGGGCCAGGGCGAGCTCGGCGGGCCCGAAGCGCTCCGGCGTGGCCGAGACGAACGTGATGGCGCCCAGCGTGTGCCCGCGGGCCACCAGCGGCACCGCCAGCAGGCTCTGGATGCCGAGCGTCCGGATGAGCCGCACGTGCTCGTCGTCCACGCTCAACGCGCGCAGCCTGTCCCCGGTGAGGCGGGGCTCGAGCACCGGCCCGCCCCCGCGCAGCACCTGGGCCGACGGGGACGCCGAGCCGGGGCCCGGGGGGTAGCGGAGCCGCAGCTCCTCGAGCACGGGCCGCATCGCCGCGTCCACGTGCGCGCCGCCCACCCGGCGCACCTCCCCGTCCTCCGCCAGGTCGATGATGCACCAGTCGGAGAGCGGCCCCACGCACAGGGCGGCCACGCGCGGCAGCATCTCCTCCAGCTCGAGCGAGCCGAGGAGGACCTCGCCGGCCTCGGCCAGGAAGGCGTTGGCGGCCTCGGAGCGCTGGCGCTCGCCCAGCTCCTGGCGCAGCGACTCGCGCATCTCGTTGATGGCCGAGGACACCTCGTCGAGCTCGTCCCGGACGGCGTGCCCGCGCTGCAACACCAAGGGCGTGTCCAGGTGCGAGGGGTCCAACCCGCGCGTATAGGCCGCCATGGTGGCCAGGTGCTGCGTCACCAGGCGCTGCACGACGAAGAGGACGAAGAGGGCGATGAGGAACGTCTGCGCCGCCTGGGTGGCGAGGATGACGAGCACCCGGTCCCACAGCCGCGCGTGGATGTCCTCCAGCGTGGCGCTCACCCGGAGCGTGCCCAGGAGGAGCTGCCCGTGGTGCAGCGGGATGGAGCGCACCCGCACCTCGTCCGCGGCAGGCGCGGCGCCGGCCACGTAGTGGGTGCCCAGCGCGCTGTCCACCTTGGCCCGGACGATGCCCGGCAACGTCGTCATCCCCTCGAGCTGGAGGCGCAGCGGCTCCTCGTCGAGGGACCAGAGGCTCTGCGCGACGCTCCGCGCGGAGCTGGAGCGGATCTGCTCCAGCCGCTCCTCCAGGGCGCGGACCTCGCCCCGGTAGTCGGCGGCGAGCTGCACGGTGGTGCCCACGAGGCTGGCGGCGACGCTGAAGAGGACGATGGCCAGGAGCAGCCGGCGGCCGAGCCGGTTGCCCTCAGGGCTGGCGCTCGGGGGGGAGGGGGCGCGCGTGTCCATACTGCTCCAGGAGGGTGCCCGGGAAGCGGAGCCGCCGCTGTGCGAAGAGGGCCCGGAGGGAGAAGTCGTAGTGCGTCAGCGCCGGGTTGGCCACCTTGGAGAAGGCGCGGAAGTCGAGGGCCTCGAAGTCGCCCTCGCCGAGCCACTGGAGGACGGCGTCCACGTTGGCGCGCGAGACGGGAGCCAGGGACGTGCGCCAGTCGAGCCCCTCGGAAGCGAAGTCGCGGCCCCGGTGGTAGTCGGAGAGCAGCACCAGGGCCCACGCGCCCTCGAGGAAGTGGCCGCCGAGCGTCGTCACCAGGCGGCCCTCGCGCACGGACTGGAGGGCCCGGGGCGTCCAGTCGATGCCCCCCACCAGGACGTCCACGCCGGGGCGGCGGCCCGCGTCCTCCAGGGCGAGCAGGGCGCCCTCCGCCATGGAGTCGTTGGCGGACCAGATGACGTGGAGCTCCGGGTAGCGGCGCAGCAGCAGGCGCGTCTTGCGCAGGGCCACCTCCGAGTCCCAGGAGGCGGAAACGCCCTGCAGGAGCGTGGCGCCGTCCCACCCGGCCACGGCCTCGTGCAGCCCGGCGGTGCGCCCCAGCGCGGAGGCATCCCCCAGCCGGCCCTCGAGCGCGACGAGCGCCACGGGGGAACCGGGGGCCCGCTCCCGGGTGGCGGCCTCCAGGAGGAGCCGGGCGAGCACCCCGCCGGCCTGCGCGTCGTCCGGCAACATCTGGCCGAGCCAGAGGGGGAAGTGCCCGCGAGGTCCCCCCAGGCGGGCCACGTCCCCGGGCAGCAGGCCGGAGTTGATGACGAAGACGGGGACGCGGTGCTCCTGGGCGAGCTCGAGCAGGCGGGTGCCGATGCCCCGATGCATCGAGAAGAGGAGGTAGTCGGGCTTGTCCGGCCCGCGCAGCACCTGGCGCGCCCGCTCGAGGATGTTCCCCGGCCAGTGGCCGACGGGGTGGTGGGTGAAGTCGATGTCCAGGTCCCGCGCGGCGGCCCGCATGCACGCCAGGAGGTTGCGCCGCCAGGGATTGGCCGGCTCCAGGGCATCGAGGAAGGCCACCCGCATGGGCCTGGGCTCCGGGAAGACCGGGGCCGCCGCGTCCGCGGCCAGCGGCAACAACGCGAGCATGAGGACGACGCACCGCCAGAGCACGGGCATGGGCCAGCTCCCCCCATCGAGCGTGGTACCGGGAGGGGACGCTACCGCCCGGGACCCCACCCCGCAGCACACCGGCGCCCGTTCCGTCGACAGGTCCACGCTCCAGGGCCGCGAGTGGACCCCGGGAGGACCTCGCGCCAACGGAGCGCGGGAGGGCGGCTTCAGGCCCGAGAGACGGCCGCCGGGACAGCGGGGCTCAGCGAGGCCGGGCCACGTACAGACAGCACACGCCGAAGGTGAGCGGCGTGACGCGCAGCACCTCGAGACCGGACTCGCGCATGAGGTCGGCGAACACCTCGGGCTCGGGGAAGGAGGCGATGGACTGCTGCAGGTAGCGGTACTCGCCGGCGCCGGACAGCAGCCGGCCCATGAAGGGCACCACGGTGCGAATCTGGAAGCGGGCCATGGGCCCGAGCAGCCCCTTGCGAGGCTCGGACAGCTCGAGGATGGCGATGCGCCCATCGGGCCGCACCACGCGGGCCATCTCGCGCAGGGCGAGGGCGCGGTCCGGCACGTTGCGGATGCCGAAGGCCATGCACAGGCCGTCGAAGCTCCTGTCCTCGAAGGGGAGCGCCTGGGCATCGCCCACCTTCAGCTCGCACACGCGGGTGAGCCCCTTGGCGGCCACCTTGCGCCGGCCCACCTCGAGCATGCCCTCGGAGGGGTCCACGCCCACCACCGTCGTGTCCGGGTGGCGCTGGAGCACCTTGAGCGCGAGGTCCGCGGTGCCGGTGGCCAGGTCGAGCACGCGGGAGCCGGACTCGAGCTCGAGGGCATCCACCGTCTTGTTGCGCCAGCGCTGGTCGACGCCGAAGGACATCAGGCGGTTGAGCAGGTCATAGCGCGGGGCGATCATGTCGAACATGGCGCCCGAGCCGCCTTGAGGCGCGGAGGACCCGGAGGAGGGCGTGACGGAGGACTGGGGAGCGGTGCTCATGGGGGGCGGCTATAGCACCCACCCCGCCGGAAGGCCGCACACGGCGGTGGGGCCGAGGGTGCGGCGCTAATCCCACGAATTCGACCAGGTCGTCCCGGAGCGGAGGCCCGAAAAGCGGCGAAGCGAGCGGCCCCGGGACAGGGCCAACGTGACAGAACCTCCCGGGGTACCTGATGTCAGAAGTAGGGTGTAGTGTCTTCGTATGCACCCTGACTCCAGCAGTGGGGCCCGAGCGCCCCTTGAAGAGGCACGCCCGGCTGCCCATGCTCCGGACATGGGCGGTGGCCAGAGACGCAAGGCGACGTACGCGGACCTGGAAGCGGTCCCTCCACACCTCGTGGCGGAACTGGTGGACGGCGAGCTGTACACGAGCCCCCGCCCGGCTACACCCCACGCACTCGCACACGGAGCCCTGCACCATGAGCTCTATGGGCCCTTCCACCTGGGAAGGGGAGGCCCGGGCGGCTGGCTGCTCCTCTTCGAGCCCGAGCTGCACCTGGGCGAGGACGTGCTGGTACCGGACATCGCGGGCTGGCGCCGCGAGCGCATGCCCGTGATGCCCGAGGTGGTGGGCCTCACCCTCGCGCCAGACTGGGTCTGCGAGGTGCTCTCTCCCTCCACTGCGGTGCTGGACCGGGAGAAGAAGATGAAGGTCTACGCTCGCGAGGGCGTGCGCCACCTGTGGCTGGTGGATCCGCTGCGGCAGGCGATGGAGGTGTACGGCCTGGACGGTGGCCATTGGGAGCCGTTGGGCACGCATACCGCACAGGCCCACGTACACGCCGAGCCCTTCACGCCCCTGCGGCTGGAGCTGGGCCTGCTCTGGCAGCGCTGACGCTGGATTCCGGGCAGCCGGCCGGGTGGGCGCTCGCAGGTCACGAGTCGCGCGAGCCCCCTCAGCCTCGGCGAAACCCGCGGCGCTCCGCGAGGGGTCGCCGCCCAGACATGCGAGGCAATCCTATGAACCAGATGGAATCCACCACGCAGGGCGCGGCCGTTTCTCCCGTCTCTCCCAACCAGTTCACCCTGCGCGGGAAGGACATCCAGGTGAGCTTCTCGACCACGAGCATCACCGGTCAGCCGCTCATGCAGTACCGGGATCGCAGCCGTCAGGTGAGTGCACGAGGCGATGAAATCCGTCAGGTGGAGGTGGGGATCGGCACGCTGGTCACCATCGTCCTCCAGTCGAACGCGGCGGATGACGAGGGAATCTTCTTCAGCGTGCTGATTCCCAGCGCCCTGCTGACGGGAGGGGACCGCCGCGTGAAAATCCAGACGCTGGGCATCACCACGCGCACCCCGGGGTTCGTCGCCCCCTCCACCCGGCAGACCCAGACGTACTCCGAGGTGAAGCTGACGGGAGAGGCCACGCTCGTGTTCTCCTGACGTGGGCCCCGCGGCGGGGAGCCCCTGGAACGCGGAGGCACACCGGGGGTGACCCCGTCCCGACATGCGGACTTGCCCGGGACGGAGGAGCCGAGGAGTCTCGTGGGCCCCGCCGGGGAGCGGGACCTTCCCCAGGAGCACACATGCCCAAGACGATTCCGGACGGATACCACTCGCTGACGCCGTACCTCTCGCTGCGCGACGCGGCGAAGGCGATCGAGTTCTACAAGACGGCGCTCGGCGCGACGGAGCTGTTCCGGCTGTCGATGCCGGGCGGGAAGATCGCGCACGCGGAGCTGCGGATTGGCGACTCGCGGCTGAAGCTGGCGGACTCGATGCCGGAGTGGGGCAACAAGAGCGCGAAGGATCTGGGCGGCACGCCGGTGAGGCTGAGCCTCTACACGGAGAACGTGGATGCGCTGAACGAGCGCTTCCTGAAGGCGGGAGGCAAGCAGATGCGGCCGCCGGAGAACCAGTTCTTCGGGGACCGGACGGCGTTGGTGGAGGACCCCGAGGGCTACCAGTGGCTGCTCGCGCAGCACGTCGAGGACGTGTCGCCCGAGGAGATGCAGCGCCGGATGGAGAAGCTGGGCGGGTAGGGCGGCAACGCCCGTGGGACGGGGCGGCCGCGGCACCGTGGAGCATTCCCACGTGGGAGCCGCTGGCCGTGCCGACCGGGGAGAGAGCAACCGTCCGGGCCCGGGGTTTGCGCTCGGAAGGAGCGAGGTCCAGCTTCGGTGGGGTGAGGCCCTCGAGAGGGCTTCCCGGCGCGAGCGCTGAAGGCCCCCCTCCGGAGGAAGCACCGTGAGTCAGCTTCGAATCAAGATCGGTCCCGAGGACCACGTGGACGGACCGAAGGACGCGCCGATCTCCCTGGTGGAGTACGGCGACTTCCAGTGCCCCTACTGCGCCAAGGCCTACGTGTCGGTGAAGCACGTGAAGCAGGTGCTGGGGGAGCGGCTGAGCTTCGTGTTCCGGAACTTCCCGCTCACGCACCTGCACCCGGACGCGATGCCAGCGGCGCAAGCGGCGGAGGCGGCGGGCGCGCAGGGCCGGTTCTGGGACATGTACGGGCTGCTGTACGAGAACCAGCAGGAGTTGGAGGTGCCCGCGCTGGTGGGCTACGCGGATGAGCTGGGGCTGGACGTGGACCGGTTCGAGCGGGACCTGGCGGAGCACCGCTTCCTGGAGCGGATCCGCCGCGAGGTGAGGGAAGGGGAGCGCATCGGCGCGAAGGGAACGCCGTCCTTCTTCCTGAACGGGCGCCGCTACGAGGGCGACTATTCCCCCGATGGATTGCTGGCGGCGATCGAGGGAGGCCCGGCCGCGTACGGCGGGTGAGCAGGGAGTGATTAACGCGGAGAGCTACCGCTCGGGAGAGCCTTGATCTCCCTCAACCCCTCGATGACCTCTGTGTACATCTCTGAATGGGAGCGCCGGGCTTGCGGGTGGCTCGTCCAGACGAGCAGGGTGTCGAGCGCCTTGGGGCGAAGCCAGTACAGGGGTGGCGTCGTCGACGTCTTTTCCCATTTGCTCCAGTGCTCATCGAAGAGGATGTGCTTGGCGATGTCCCCGACACCGCAGGCGATGATGATGTGGGGGGCGTAGAGACGAAGCTGCCGGATGAGAAACTGCCTGTCCCGGTAGGCGGCGGCCCAGAGCTCCGAGTCGACGCTGGTCGCCGTGCCGCCACACTTGTTGAGATTGACGACGGCGATCTTCGAGATGGCCTCGCGCCGGGATTCGACGTCTGCCGCAGGGACATCCTCCCAGGAAAGTCCGCCCCGGTGGATGCCATGGGTCCAGTAGGAGATGACGGTCCACGTCGGGCCGATGCTGCCATCCCCCACCACGTCGAAGAGGTTCCAGGCCGGCACGCTCTCGTCCGCGTTGACCTCCTTGAGGAGGAAGAGCACTCGCGGATTTGAGTCCCAGTACGAGGAGCCCCTGGCCATCCCATCCGGGTAGAAGGAACGGTTCCCCTGCGTGAGGTGCTCCTTCCACTCCGCGAACAGCGCCGCCTCTTCCTGCTCGATGCTCTGGTTCATGGGCCCCCTGTGCTCGTGACGTTTGCACCTCGACAGGGAGCGCACAACCCCGGGGGTAGACGGTTCGAGGCTCGTGGTAGATCGGCTGCGGCTGACCTCACGTTTCATTACTCCTCGAAAACGTACGCCGCTTCAGGTCATGAGCCCGTCCATCTCCCTCCAACAACTCACGTTCAGCGGCGGTGAGAGCATCGAGCTCGAACCCGACTCCATCGTCGTCATCGTCGGTCCCAACAACGCCGGGAAGAGCGCAACGCTTCGCGAAATCATCAACCTGGTCCAGGGCCACGCATCGGAAAACAACGTGGTCACCGGGTTGGTGATTCAGCATTCCGGAACGACCCAGGAGTTCCTGGAGCGATTAGCTCCCTACCGTCGGCCAGACTCCTCTCCCACCGCACCGGAATACAACCTCAAGGAGTTCGAGGACTGGGTGCTGCATGGAGACATCAGGACCTCAATCTCCAGGGTGTCCTTTCGTGCCGACCTCTACCGGGTGGGTGAGGAGCTCCTCCGGTGTTTCTGGGAGGATGCGAACGCCACCCATCTCTCCCCGTTCAACTCTCTCTTCTTCTACCTGCTCGATCTCCCCAATCGATTCACGGCGACCGAGCCCGCCAAGGCCATCAACCTCGCGACAGGCACCGCGCACCATCCCATCCAGAAGATGTGCATGGATGAGGCACTGGCCCAGCGGCTCAGCCGCTACTTTCAACGCGCCTTCGGACAAGCACTCATCCTCAACCGCGCCGCCGGTAGCAAAATCCCGATCCATTGCGGCGAAGTTCCTCCCTTCGAGCCCGGCGAAGACCGTGTCTCCGCCAGCTATGCCCGGAAGCTCGAAAAGCTCCCTCTGCTCCAACACCAGGGAGACGGAATGCGCAGCTTCGCGAGCTGCCTCCTCCAGGTCACGGCTGTCGACAAGTTCGTCGTCTTGATCGACGAGCCCGAGGCCTACCTCCACCCGCCCCAGGCCCGCTTTCTCGGAACGTTGTTGGCCAGGGAGAAGCCCGCCGGACGCCAACTCATCATCGCGACCCACAGTGGGGATCTGCTTCGTGGGCTCCTGGATGCGAACTCCGCGAACCTCAAGGTCATCCGGCTCACGCGCGAGGGAGATGTCAATCATGCGCGTGCGCTCGATACCAGCCGGATTCGAGAGCTTCTGGGACGATCCCATCCTCCGCTTCTCCAATACCCTGGACAGCCTCTTCCACGAGCAGGTCGTGCTCTGCGAGGCGGATGGAGATTGCCGCTTCTATGCCGCGCTCCTGGAGGCGGCTCAGCCCGAGAACACGGACACCCGGATACCGGATGTCATGTTCACGAGCACGGGTGGCAAGCACAAGATACCGACGATCGCCGCCGCCCTGGCCAGCATCGGCATTCCCACCCGTGCCGTGGTGGACTTCGATGTCTTGAACAGCGAGTCCCCTCTGCAGCAGGCCATCGCGGCGCTCGGCGGCACCTGGACCCACTTCCAACCGCGTTGGAAGCAGGTCAAATCAGGCGTCGAAAAGCGGCGGCCAGAGCTGGAAACCACTCATGTCCAGGCAGAAATCGGAAAAATCCTGAGTCAGGTCAACACAGCGGTCTTCCCGAGCGAGGCCACGAAACGCATCCAGGAGATCCTCAAGAAGACCTCGCCTTGGGATGAGGCGAAGCGGGTAGGACTGGACGCGGTGCCAGCGGGGCAGGAACGCCAGACGGCCGAGAAGCTCCTCGCCGACCTCAAGCAGCTCGGGCTCTTCATCGTGGAGCGGGGCGAAATGGAGAGCTTCGACCCCACCGTGGGTGGACATGGAAACGCCTGGGTGGCGGAGGTCCTGCGCAAGGACCTTCGACAGGATCCGCACCTCGAGCAGGCCAGGCGGTTCGTCCGTGAATTGATTCACACCCCGCTGAGGGAACCCCGGAAACACGAAGGGTGAGGGCAGTGGCGAACCCGGGGTCCGCACCACCCTCACCCCGTCCCTCTCCCGAAGGGAGAGGGGAAGTGGCCGCGGTGAAATGGCCGCGGTGAAACGCCTTACTTCGCGGGCGGCGTGGGCACGGGGGCCTTGGCCTTCTTCTCCGCTCCCGCGAAGTCGCCGGCCTTGACCACCGTCACCTTCTTCCAGTCCAGGTAGCGCGAGAGCGCCGTGCGCACGTCGTCGGGCTTGAGCTCGCTCATGCGCTTCTCGAAGGCCGCGTCGAACTCCAGCGTGCGCCCGTAGTACAGGTACGACGCCAGCGTGCGCGCCAGGCCCCCGTCATCCGCGCGGCCCGTGCGCCGGTACTCCAGCAGGCCCGAGCGCGCCTTCTCCAGCTCGTCCGCGGTGAAGCCCTGGCTCAGCACCTTCTCCAACTCCTCGCGCACCGCCGTCTCCAGCTTCGCCGCGTTCTGCGGCGCATAGATGGCGTACGTGGAGAAGGAGCCCACGGGGTCCAACGAGCCCGCGCTCAGCGAGCTGCCCACGCTATAGGACAGGCCGTCCTGCTGGCGCACGCGCGTGGCCAGCCGCGAGTTGAGGAAGCCGCCGCCGAGCAGGAAGTTGCCGAGCACCAGCGCCGGGTAGTCCGGGTTGTCGTCGCGCACGCCGAGCCCCTGGCCCGCCAGGAACAGCGCGTTCGCCTTGTCCGGCGTCTCGAGCATGAGCGCCTGCGTCCCCGCCTTGTACGGCTGCGCCGGGATGCGCGCGTAGGGCGCCGGGCTCTTCCAGCCGCCGAACAGCTCGGCCACCTGCTGCTTCAGGGCCTCGGCGTCGAAGTCGCCCACGGCGGCGAGCTCGCCCTGCGAGGCGCCGTAGAAGTCACGGTAGAAGGCCCGCGCCTGCTCCAGGGTGGTGCCCTTCGCGCCGGCGAGCGACTCGTCCAGCGTCTCCGCGTAGTACGGGTGCCCGGCGGGGTAGGGCGAGAGCGCGCGTGAGAAGGCGATGCGGCCCTGCGTATTGGGCTCGCTGCGCTGCGCCTCCAGCCCGGCCAGCCGCTCCTCCTGGAGGAGGGCGAACTCCTTGGGGTCGAAGGCGGGCTCGCGCAGCACCTCGGCCACCAGCTTCATCACCTCGGGGAGGTTCTGGCGCGGGGCTTCAATCCAGACACTGGCGCCGGTGGCACCGCCGTCCACGCCCACGCGGGCCTTGAGCTTGTCGAAGGTGTCGCGCAATTGCTGGCGCGTGTGCTTCTTCGTGCCGCGCATGAGCATCATGCCCGCGTAGTCGGCGGCGTCCGAGCGGCCCCAGACGGTCTTCTCGGTGCCCCAGCGCAGGTTGAAGGTGACGTTGACCATCTCGCCGCGCGTCTTCTTGGGCAGCAGCGCCAGCTTGAGCCCGGCGGCCTGCGAGCGCTGCACGCGCTGCTCGATGTTGGCGGGGGAGGGATCGAACGCCTCGCCCACGGCGACCTCGCCGCGGCCCTTGTAGCCCTCGAGCATGGAGGCCATGTTGACGCGCGGAGGCATCTCCGAGCGGTCCGGCTTCGCGGTGGGGATGAACTGGCCGAGGGTGCGGTTGGAGGACTTGAGGTAGCTCTGGGCCACGCGCGAGACGTCGGCGGCGGTGACGGCTTCAATCCGGTCGCGGTGGAGGAAGAAGAGGCGCCAGTCGCCGATGGCGGCCCACTCGGAGAGCTGGATGGCGGCGCTCTCCGAGTCGTTGAGCATCAGCTCCACGTACTTGAGCAGGGCCGTCTTGGCGCGGTCCACCTCGTCCTGGGAGAAGGGCTTGAGGGCGGCCTCCTCGACGGTCTTCAGGAGGGTGTCGCGGGCGGCCTCGAGCGGCTGGCCCTCACGGACCTCGGCGGAGAAGGCGAGGATGCCGGGGTCGTGGAGCTGGAAGTTGGAGGCACCGGCGCTGGAGGCCTTCTTCGTCTCCACGAGGGCCTTGTAGAGGCGGCCGGAGGGAGCGTTGCCGAGGATGTGCGTGAGCACGTCGATGGCGGCGAAGTCGGGGTGGGCACCCTCGGGCACGTGGTAGACGGCGGTGAGGGCGCTCACATCGCCCACGCGGCGCAGGGTGACGAGCCGCTCGCCATCCTGGGTGGGCTCCTCGGTATAGGTGACGGGGAGGGGCTCGGCGGGCCTGGGCAGGGCGCCGAAGGTCTTCCGCACCTCGGCGAGGGCCTTCTGGGGCTCGAAGGCGCCGGCGATGACGAGCATGGCGTTATCGGGCCGGTAGTACTTCCGGTAGAAGGCCTGGAGGCGCTCGATGGGGACGTTCTCGAGGTCCGCGCGGCTGCCGATGGTGGGCTTGCCGTAGTTGTGCCAGTTGAAGGCGGCGCTCATGACGCGCTGGAAGAGGATGCGAGAAGGGTCGTTCTCGCCGCGCTCCAGCTCGTTGCGCACGACGGTCATCTCGCTGTCGAGGTCCTTCTTGGCGATGAAGCTGTTGACCATGCGGTCGGCCTCGAAGGAGAGGGCCCAGGAGAGGTTCTCGTCGGAGGCGGGGAGCGTCTCGTAATAGTTGGTGCGGTCCAGCCAGGTGGTGCCATTGGGGCGGGCGCCGCGCTGGGTGAGGGCCTGGGGCACGTTGGTGGTGGTGGGGGTGCCTTTGAAGAGGAGGTGCTCGAGGAGGTGGGCCATGCCCGTCTCGCCGTAGCCCTCGTGGCGCGAGCCGACGAAGTAGGTGACGTTGACGGTGACGGTGGGCTTGGTGGGGTCGGGGAAGAGGAGGACGCGCAGCCCGTTGTCGAGCCGGTACTCGGTGATGCCCTCGACGCTGGTGAAGGGAGCGGAGGGGCTGGCGGGGGCCTCGGCGCGGGGCTGGGAGGCGGCGTCGGAGGGGGGCGCCGAGGGGCCCGGCCCGTTGACGAGCGGGGGAGTACAGGCGACGAGGAGGGCCGCGACGAGGAGGCGGAAGCGGGGGTGAAGGGTCATACGGGAGAGGCCTGCTTTCGCGAGGGGGAGACAGAACGACGTCCGGAGGCTACCAACCGGGCATCCCCCGGCCGTGTTCCCGAGGGAAGGGATACAGCGGGGGAAAGCCCAGGGCTGAACGAAGTGGGCCGGGACTGGCCAGGGGAGCACTCGGGCCATCCCCTCTCCCTCTGGGAGAGACCGGGGCGAAGCGGCGGCCGAGGGCTCGTCGTCCCCTCCTGGCGCCGGATAGCATGCGCGAGCCGCTTCAACCCCGCGAAGGGAGCCCCCATGTCGCGCCCGGAGTCCGTGAAGGCCGCGGATGCCTATGTGTTCGCCCGAGAGGAAGTCCGCGAGCGGTTGGAGTACCTGGCGGAGCATTCGGATCCAGCCACCCACCGGCGCGTTCGGCGGCTGGGCCCGTGCGAGGGCTGGCACTGCTTCGAGCTGGGCTTCGGCAGTGGCTCGATCGCCTTGTGGCTGAGCCAGCAGGTGGGCCCTCGAGGCCGGGTGCTGGCGGTGGACCTGGACCCGCGCTTCCTGGCGGGGAAGGCGGTGCCGAACCTGGAGGTCCGCCAGCAGGACATCACCCGAGTACCCCCGCCCGAGCGGACCTTCGACTTCGCGCACGTCCGGCTGGTGCTCATGCACCTGCCGCAGCGGGAGCAGGTGCTGGAGCAGCTCGCCGCCTCGCTCAAGCCCGGGGGGTGGCTGTTGGTGGAGGAGCATGAGTCCTTCCCCACGCTGCTGGAGAAGGGGGTGCCGTCGGCCTATCCGCGGCTGTGGGAGGCGATGTTCGAGGCGGGGCACCGCCGGGGCATGGATGGGGCGTGGGCGCGAAAGGTGCCCGGGTTGATGCGGAAGCTGGGGCTGGAGCAGGTGGGCACCGACGTGGACGTGCCCTTCTTCCATGGGGGCTCGCCGGCGGCCGAGTTCTGGAGGCTCACGGCGGAGCAGCTCCAGCCGCAGATGGAGGCGCATGGATTGCTCACCCGGCAGGAGCTGGCCGAGGCCACCACGCTGATGCGAGACCCCTCGGCCTGGCTCTTCGGCCCCGCCATGGTGGCCACGTGGGGACGGCGCCCGGCGAACCCGCGAGGCGTGGACGAGTCCGGTGTGGAGTGAGGCTGGGCGTGACCCTGGAGGGCCGATGGCCACCAGAGCGAAGAGATCCACCACGAAGAAGAGCGCCCCCGGGCCCCATGCACTGGGAACGGTCATCGCCGAACGAACCCTGACGGTCGGAGGGCAGGGTGACTCGTCCGTACGAATCCGAATCGGGAAGCCCAGGAAGGATCGCGCGACGGGCGACTACTTCTGCCCCTACAGCCTCGAGGGACTCGGAGACCGGACGGTCCGCGAGGCCTGGGGCATGGACTCCATGCAGGCCCTTCAGAATGCATTGCAGGCCATCCGCCTCGGCCTCACCCCACATGCCAAAGCCCTGAGTTGGGCGGGAGGACAGGACGGCTGGCTGGGATTTCCCAAGGTGATTCCCGACCTCTTCGGACCGGCGTTCACCCTGCGGCTGGAGAAGCTGGTGGACCGGGAAACGGACCGCTTCGCTCGCACGCTAGAGGGTCGTGGAAAGCGGAGCACCAAGCACCAACGATGAATCCCACAGCTCTCGTGAAAGGACTGAATCCCAAGACCGAGGTCAGCGCGAAAAGCGTGCCCAGGTACTACGAACTAAGGGACGACGTGTATCACCCCGGGCGCTGGCACCTTCGGCATCCCGTCGATGAGCACGGGCAGAAGATCAATCCCTGGCAGTTCAGTGAGGGCAAAAGGCTCGACGCGATGGGAACGATCCGCTTCCCCGTGAGGCCCGACGGAGTGGAGCTCGACTTCAGCTGGGACTCATTCTCCATCCCTCTGGTGAACAGCCGCTTCATCCAGTGCATCGAGCAACTGGGCATCCAGGAGGTCCAGTTCCTCCCCGTCCAGGTGGACGGCCACGCCGGGCCCTATTTCATCCTCAATGCGCTGCGCATCCTCCGCTGCATCGACGACGCCCGCTGCGCCGAGGTGAAGTACTTCACGCCCGATGACGGCCAGCCGGAGAAGATTGGCGAGTACAAGTACGTGCGGGGGATGCGCATCGACCCGGCGAAAACAGAAGGCGCCCGCGTCTTGCGCCCCTGGGGCTGGACCCTGTCCCTCATCGTCTCCGAGGACCTCAAGCAGGCCCTGGAGCGCGAGGGCCTCACCGGCACGCGCTTCACCGAGGTGTAACGGGGCCCCCTACCAGCACCGGGCGGCGAAGGCGGCCAGCTCGCGGTTGAAGCGGCGGGCGTCCTCCCAGAAGGGCGAGTGGCCGACGCCCGAGTACAAGGACACCTGGGCCCCGGGCACCAGCGAGGCGATGTGCCGGCTCGAGGCGGGCAGCACCATGCGGTCCTCCAGCCCGTGCGTCACCAGCACCGGCACCGAGAGCCCCTGCAGCACGTCGTCATAATCCTCGGAGCGCGAGCCGAGCGCCTCGCGCACGTACGCCGGCACCAGCTCCGTGTACGCCAGCACCCGCTTGCGCGTCTCCTGGGACACCGGCTGGTGGTGCAGCAGCGACACGAAGCGCTCCAGGGTGTCGCGGCCCCCCTCCTCGGTGAACAGCCCGGGGACGAGCGCGTGCATCTCGGGCGACAGCATCCCGAAGGCCTCCTCGGAGCCGCTCTTCACCATGGCGGACACGAAGTGCACCCCGGCCACGTACCCCTGGCCGAAGTGGCGCAGGTAGTCCGCGACGATCATCGCCCCGTAGGACCAGCCCACCATCAGCGGCCGCTCCAGCTCCAGCGCGGTGATGACGGCATGGAGGTCCCTCGCCCACACCCGGCCATCCCCGTAGGAGTCCCGCGGCTTGTCCGAGAGCCCATGGCCCCGCAGGTCCAACGCCACCAGCCGGAAGCCCAGGCCCAGGGCGCTCTGGAACTGCCGCCGCCACGCCAGGTGGCACTGGGAGAAGCCGTGGACGAAGAAGAGCGTCGGCCCGTACACGTCCCCCGCGTCGTACACGCGCAGGGCCACGCCCCCGGCGCCCTCCACCGTGTGCACGCGCACCGGGATGGGCTCGAAGAAGGGCGACTCGTTCTCCGGGTCCCTCCAGGCCGTGGGCGGCTCCAGCACCGTCATCGCCGGGCCCTGGCGGGGCCGCGCCATCGGAGAAGGCATCTGCACGGAGGGTGAGAGGAGTTCGTCCATCATGGCGCGCGTTCCTGTCGGGGGACGGACCCGGAGGGTCCGGCTCCGCTAGGAATAGGCATCCCCTTCAGGATCGGGAGCCCCCCTTCTCCGGAAGTCCTCCGAAACCCGTGCGCCACCAGAATACTTTTCCAGCCCAGGACAAACCGCTTTCCCCGGAGGGTGGGGGAGGGTGCCCGCTTGCAGGGCGCGGGCCGGGGGAATGCGCGGTGGGAGACGTCTGGCCGCCCAGGGGGCGCGGGGAAGGGTGGAGCGGGCGTCGTCAGGCGAGGCGGTTAGTAGTAAGCCCACGTCGTACACGGACACGCAGGTGTCGGGAGCTTCTCGCATGAAACGCTTCTTCGTCGGCTCGCTCGCGGTGGTGGGCGCGCTGAGCATTCTCCTCTTCGGTTGCCTGGTGGGGCTCCTCATCCTGGGGGCGTCCAACAAGCCGACGGTGCCGGGCCAGGTGGTGCTGGAGCTGGAGCTGGACGAGCGGCTGGTGGAGTACGTGCCGGAGGACTCGCTGGCGAGCGCGTTCGGCTCGGAGCGGCTGACGGTGAGGGACGTGGTGGACGCGCTGGAGAAGGCGGGGGGTGACGAGCGGGTGAAGGGGCTGGTGGTGAAGGTGAGTGGGACGCCGGGGAGCACGGCGGTGGTGCAGGAGCTGCGGGACGCGGTGAAGGCCTTCCGGGCGACGGGGAAGAAGGCGGTGGCGTACGCGGACACGTTCGGCGAGAGCGGCAACGCGACGGGGGGGTACTACCTGGCCTCGGCGTTCGACGAGGTGTACGTGCAGCCCTCGGGCGAGGTGTCGGTGACGGGGGTGGCCATCGAGACGCCCTTCGCGCGGGACGCGCTGGCGAAGCTCGGGGTGAAGCCGCGGATGAGCAAGCGCCACGAGTACAAGGCGGCGGTGAACACGTTCACGGAGCAGACGTACACGGGGCCGCACCGGGAGGAGACGGAGCGCTTCCTGACGAGCCTCTTGGGGCAGATGGTGAAGGGGGTGGCGGAGGAGCGGGACCTGAGCGAGGAGCAGGCGCGGGCGGCGGTGGACGCGGCGCCGTTGCTGGCGCAGGAGGCGCTGGAGGCGAAGCTGGTGGACGGGCTGCTGTACCGCGACGAGGTGTACGCGAAGGTGAAGGAGGCGGCGGGCGAGGGGGCGCGGCTGCTCTACCTGGAGAAGTACCTGGAGCGGGCGGGGCGGCCGAACCAGACGGGCCCGCAGTCGGTGGCGCTCATCTACGGAGCGGGGGAGATTTCGCGGGGGCAGAGCCGGGCCAACCCCATGTCGGGAGACGTGACGATGGGGAGCGACACGGTGGCGGCGGCGTTCCGCAAGGCGGTGGAGGACGAGCGGGTGAAGGCGATCGTCTTCCGGGTGGACAGCCCCGGAGGCAGCTACGTGGCGAGCGACTCGGTGCGCCGCGAGGTGCAGCGGGCGCGCGAGAAGGGCAAGCCGGTCATCGTGACGATGGGCACGTACGCGGCGAGCGGCGGGTACTTCGTGTCGATGGACGCGGACAAGATTGTCGCGCAGCCCGGGACGCTGACGGGGAGCATCGGCGTGTACAGCGGGAAGATGGTGACGGCGGAGTTCTGGGAGAAGCTGGGGGTGAACTGGGAGCCGTTGGGGGCGGGGAAGAACGCGACGATGTACACCTCGGACGCGGACTTCACGCCGGAGCAGAACGCGAAGCACGAGGCGTCGTTGGACCGGGTGTACGCGGACTTCACGGGCAAGGCGGCGGCGGGGCGGAAGATGCCGCTGGAGAAGATGCAGGACGTGGCCAGGGGGCGGGTGTGGACGGGGGAGGACGCGAAGGCGCACGGGCTGGTGGACGAGCTGGGCGGCTTCCCGGTGGCGCTGAAGCTGGCGAAGGAAGCGGCGAAGCTGGAGGGCCCGGTGCGGGTGGAGGTGTTCCCCCGGAAGAAGGGAGCGGCCGAGGTGCTCTCGGAGCTGCTGGGCGAGAAGCAGGGGGACAACAGCGAGGACGAGGCGGCGGGCGTGCGGATGACGGCGCCGTGGCACCCGGTGTTCGAGCAGACGCGGGCGCTGTACCGGCTGGGCACGCAGCTCGGCGTGGTGGGCGAGCAGCGCCGGCAGGTGCTCTCCGCGCCGGTGCCCGAGACCTCCTGGTAGTCCCGGGCCCGCGAGGTCAGTAAAATCACGTATTCCTGGATTTGCTTGACCCAGGTAAAGACACACAGCATGGTGGCCGGCAGGGGAGCCTGCCGGCCCTCGTCTCACAAGGAGAAGCCATGCTGAGCAACATGCCGAAGTCTGTCTTCAACGGACTGGCGGCCCTGACGGTGGCCGTTCCCGTCCTGGCCTGGAGCAACCTGCTGCCGGTGCACAACGTGCGCTCCTCGGCGGTGTCCATGTTCCACGAGTACGATTACGCCCTGCAGCAGGGCACCAGCCACACGGTGGGCTACAGCCGGGCGACGTTGAGCTGGCAGGAGGGCACGCTCCAGAGCTTCGGCAACCTGCAGCTCAAGACGAAGACGGACACCTTCGAGCTCAAGCTGGTGCGCACCACCTCGTCCGACGTGGACGAAATCCAGGGCGAGTGGGACGTGTACAAGAATGGCAATCCCACGTGCGCCGGGTGCAAGGGTTCCGTCTACGTGGCGCCGGTGGGGCTCGGGTACGAGTACTTCAAGGGCTGGGTCGACAATGGCAAGGTCGCCTACTCCTTCTACGGCGACCTGGATCCCAACACGCGCTACGACTACTGAGCGCGTCCTTCGATGACTGACCACCGCGCCCATATCCCCTCGCCCTCCGGGAGAGGGACGGGGTGAGGGTGCCACGCCCCCTGGGTTGAACCCCTGCACCCCACCGCGGGCCACGGGTCGAAGAACGGGCGACGCCGGTGAGCCGCCTCCGCCGCCGTCGGCCACCGGACACGAGGAACCTGTCGCACGCCCTGGATAACCAGACAGCCCCTGAAGACAGACAGGAAATCGCGCCGGGACGCAAGCTCGTGACGCGAACAGACAAGACAGCCCGGGAGGAAATGTTCTAGAGAGCCGCGCACGCATGGGGGAGCGGCCAATGCAGACGAAGAAGCGGCTGGGCGAAATCCTGGTGGAGCTGGGAGTGATGGATGGGCCGCGGTTGCAGTCGGCCCTGGCCTACCAGCGCAAAAGGGGCGTGCCGCTGGGGCAGGTGGTGGTGGACCTGCGCTTCTGCACGGCGAACCAGGTGCTGGAGGCGCTGGCGCACCAGACGGGCGTGCCGGCGATGGACCTGGACGCCGAGCGGCTGAACCTGGAGCTGGCGGAGCTGGTGCCGAGGCGGCTGGCGGAGATGCACCGGGTGGTGCCGCTGCGGCAGGAGGGCCCTCGGGACATGGTGCTGGTGGTGGCGATTGCCGCGCCGGCGAGCCCGCAGTCGCTGGACGCGGTGCGCGGCGTGGCGCGCAAGGCGCGGGTGGTGCCGTGGCTGGCGACGGACGCGGCGATTGGCCGGGCCATCGAGCGGCTCTACCAGGACGGAGCGGCGGCGGCGCCGAGGCGGGCGGAGGTGGAGTCCATCACGCTGCCCGAGGCGGACGTGGACCTGCCGCTCAACCCGGGCTGCATGGCGGCGCTGACGGAGGGGGGCCGCTTCGACGAGGCGCGCGGCATCCTCCTGCCGGACCTGAATCCCGAGCGCGAGACGCTGGACATCCCGCTGCTGGAGCCGCTGGACGTGGAGGAGCTGGCGGGGCTGCTGGAGCTGCCGGAGCAGGCGGAGCCCCCGGCGGGCGCGGTGCTCATCTACGGGTGGGGCGCGGCGGCGGCGGCGGGGCTGGTGCGGGTATTGGGGGAGGCGGGTTTCCGGGCGAGCGTGGCGAGCACGGAGCAGGTGCTGGCGGCGGACGAGCGGGCGGTGGTGCTCGCGCCGTTGCCGTCGCTGGAGGCGATGAGGCGCAGGCCGGTGGCGCAGTTGCTGGTGGCGGGCAAGGTGCCGGAGCTGGACGTGGTGAGGGCGCAGGCACTGGGAGCGCGCGGCTTCCTGGCGGCGCCGCTGGACACGGACCTGATGCTGCGGGCGGTGAGGCGGCTGCTGCGCGCGGCGGGCGAGCGGCCCCGAGTGCCGGTGGCGGCACGGCGGCAGGCCGCGGGAGAGGCGCCCCGGCTCCGGGCGGCGAGCTGAGGCGCCTCGGGACGGCTCAGCGCACCAGCTCCAGGAAGCTCTCGGTGGGCATCCACAGCGAGGAGAAGCTCGAGCGGGAGCGAGGAGAAGGGCTCGGCGCGGACGATGGCCTCGCCCTCGTAGGAGTCGACGAGGAGCCAGCCGCGCTTGACGCGCTGGAAGAGCTCGAGCGTGTGGGCGGCGGGATCGATGAGCCACACGTGAGAAACACCGGCGCGAGCGTAGGCGGGGAGCTTGCGGGTGCGGTCGAGCGCGGCGGTGGAGGGCGTGAGGACCTCGCAAATCCAATCCGGCGCGAGCGTGAGGAAGGGCTCATCGGGCGTGGGAGCCTCGGTGAGCCGGTCGCGGCGCCAACCGGCGAGGTCCGGGACGAGCACATCGCGGCCGAGCCGGGAGCTCGGGAGCGCGCAGGAAGCACCACCGGCCGGACCCACCGCGGCGCGGGTCGAGCCTTTCACCGAGTTCCACACCCAACATGAAGGCGGCGCGGGCCTGACCAGGCGCCGGCCGAGGCGAAGCCACCAGCTCCTCGTCCACGATCTCCCCAACCCATCCCATCGGCAGCGCCTCGAGAGCCGAGTACGCAGCCTGGCTGTTGCACATCGGAATCACCCTGTCCTCCTGCGGCCCTGGTGAGTGGGCCGGGCAGGGGAAGCAGTCTAGGGAGGGGTCTGACATGCGCCCGGCGGCGGGGCAGGTGTCTACTTGCCGATACAGAAGCGCTGGAAGATGGCGTCGAGGAGGGCCTCGGAAGCGGAGGTACCGGACACTTCGCCGAGGGACTCGAGAGCGAGGCCGACCTCCCCGGAGACGACCTCGAGGGTGGAGAAGCGGCAGGCGGACTCGGCGCGGGAGAGGGCCTCGGCGGTGCGCCGGAGGGCATCGGCGTGACGTTCGGAGACGAGGGCGACGGCGGAGGGAGCACCGCCACCCCACAAGCGAGAGAGCATCGCGGAACGAAGCCCCTCAACACCCTCACCCGTGAGCCCACTGACAGCCAAGGCCGAACCAGCCACGAAGTCCCCAGACCCACGGACATTTCCCCTCTCCCCCCGGGAGAGGGACGGGGTGAGGGTGCCCGCATCCCGGGTTGAGCCCGAGTCAATTCCCTCTCCCTCTGGGAGAGGGTCAGGGTGAGGGTCAGCACCGTCCCGAGCCCCCCTGACATCACACTTGCCAGCCACGAGGAGAACAGGAGTAGCGCCCGCGTCACGGAGCCACCGCTGAGCCTCACCCTCACTGACCTCGGGAGGGAGCACGAGCACGGCGAGGTCGACGGAACCGAGCACCTCGCGAGTGCGAGCAATGCCCAGCGCCTCCACCCTGCCAGGAGCCTCACGAAGCCCGGCGGTATCGAGCAGCACCACACCGAGCCCGTCCCACTCGACGCGGGCCTCCAGGACATCACGAGTCGTGCCCGGCTCCTCATCGACGAGTGCACGCGCCTCCCCGAGGAGCCGGTTGAACAGGGTGGACTTGCCCGCATTCACGGGCCCATACAGGGCCACCCGAGCCCCGCGGCGCACGAGCCGTCCACGACCCACCTCGGCGAGCAACGAATCCGCGGAAGCCCGCAGCGCGGAGACACGGGCGTGAGCGCCCTCATCGGCGCCCTCGGCCTCCTCGGGAAAGTTCAGCACGCCCTCGAGGTCGGCATGGAGCGAGCGCAGCGGCTCCTCCAGCGCCCGCACTCGAGCAGCCAACGCCCCAGCGAGCCCCGCGGCCGCAGCCCGCACAGCGGCCTCCGAGTCCGCGGCGACGAGGTCGGCCACCGCCTCGGCGCGGGTGAGATCCATGCGGCCATGAAGGAAGGCGCGGCGGGTGAACTCCCCGGGCCCGGCGGGGCGGACGGCGGGGTGCTCCAGGGCGCGGGCGAGCAACATGCGGAGGAGACGGGGACTCCCATGGGCCTGGAGCTCGACGACATCCTCCCCGGTGAACGAATGGGGCGCGCGGAAGAACAGGAACAACCCCTCATCGAGCACGGAGCCGGAACCATCGACGAAGGAGGCCAGATAGGCATGCCGCGGAGTCGGCGAAGCGGGCACACCGGGGGCGAGCAGGCGGCCCACCTCGAGGGCCGCGGGGCCGGAGAGGCGGAGAATACCGACGGCACCGGCGGCGGGAGCGGTGGCGAGCGCGGCGAGGGTAGCGGGAGGGGAGCTGATGAGGGGGACGTCATGGGAGCCTCACCCGCCCCCCGCGCGGGGAGCACATGCGGGCGCTACCGGCCCGAGGGTGAGACAGGGGGATTGAAGTTCTCGTCGTAGCAACCGTTGAAGGACACGATGCCATTGCCATCGGCCTTGCCACCACGGAGTTGGGAGGCGGCGATGCGGATGGTGTAGCCCTCGGCGCTGCGGACGGTCTGGGTGGAGCCCGAGAGGGTGGAGCGCTGCACGTCCACGAGCTGGGGAGCGGCATCGGAGCGCAGCACCTCCAGCGCGCGAGCCTGGTGCCCCGAGGAGCCCAGACCCGAGAGGGTGCTGTCCCGGACGGAGGCGGGGGTGGAGGCCAGCCGCATGCCCAGGGACACCCCGCCCTCGGAGCCCGAAACCTCGGCGCGCACGAGCGCCAGCCGGGAAGCCTGGGCGTCGACCCCGATGGCCGCGGTGCCGCCCTGGGCGGAGGCGGAGGAGTCCCACAGCTCCACGGTGCCGGCTTGCACGGAGACGCCGGTGGCCCGGTCCCCGCCCTGGGCGAGGAACGTGGAGCCGGACACCTTCACGGAGCAGCCCTCGCACGAGAAGCCCACGGTCTCCCCGCGGGAGGAGGAGGCACTGGCCTGGACGCGCTCGAGGCCTCCGGGGCCGGGGCCGGCGGAGGACAGGAGGGCGACGGTGCGCGTCGAGCCCTCGCGGGCCACGGCCACCACGTCGCGGGCGCGGAACAGGGGCGAGGGGTTGGAGAGGGCCACGGCCTCCCCGGAGCCGCCCAGGTGCTCCACGGTGAGCGAGCGCAGCTCGGTATGGTCCGCGGCCACCAGGGTGGGGCCCGGGGCGCGCGAGCGCACGGTGGTGAGCTGCTGCCCGGAGCCCTGGAGGTGGATGTAGGGCCGGAGCTGCAACCCCTGGGGGCCGAGGTCGTACACCCCGGGCTCGACGAAGAGGAGCCAGGGCTCCTCGGCGGAGACCTTGGTGATGGACTGGAGGGCGTTGCGCAGGTTCTCGCCGCCGATGAGGGGGGTGTCGCCCGGGGGCACGACGCGGATGCGGGCGAAGTTGCCGGGGGGCCCCATGGGGCCGGGGTCTCCCTTGGGACCGGGCTCGCCGGGGGGACCGGGGAGGGACTCGCCCATGGGTCCGGGGTCCCCCTTGGGTCCGGGGTCGCCCTTGCCTCCCCCACAACCGGAGGCGGAGACGAGCAGGATGCACATGGGGAGAACGACCGAGCGCCGCATGGAGAGGCCCTCCTGTGCCCGAGGGGCACGGCCCACCGGAACCTTCCGGCGGGAAGCCTCCAGGAACTACGTGCGCCCTCCCTCCGCGTCCAGCCAGCAAGAGGCGGGGCCCCGCCAGCGGACGCTCCGAACGTCCACCAGCGGCGCCCTCGCGGGGGCCGAGCCCACCGGCCGACAGAGACCCACTCCCGTGGGACATCGCCCCGGAAGACTAGCCCTCCGGGGCATCAGCCGCGCGGGCCCTGCACCGGAGTGGAACCGCGGGCGGCGCGTTCCACCGTCTCGCGGTTCTCCTCGATGTACTTCTCGACCGCGGCGTCCTCCAGCTCGAGATCGCGAAGTACGCCGGGGTAGACGAACTTGAAGGCGGGGGACTCCTCGTCCCCGCGCAGCCGGAAGCTCATCTTCATCACGGCCGCGCCGTATAGCTTGTCCTTGAGCGACTTGGCCTTTCCCATGGAATGCCCTTTCGTCGGTGGGCCTCGCAGGGCGGCTCAGCCCTCGAGGTCATCCTCGTCATCGTCGTCCGGCAGCATGCTCCGCTTGGGGATCGGGGCAGGCTTCTCCGGAGTGAACACCACGCGCCGGTTGCGGCCCTCGCCCTCGCAAGAGACCTTCACCCCCGGCACACCCTCTACTGCTTTCAGGACGCGCGCGCGGTCATCTTGCTTCACTGTAACGAGGGCATAGAAGCGGCCCAGGGAGGCCGACTTCTCGGCGAGCTTGCGAGCCACCTCGCGCAGGGCGGCATCCTTGGCCACCTCCAGGGAGCGCTCATCCGAGTCGGAACCCCGGGCGGAGGCGGCGGGAGCCTTGGCCTGCTGCGGGGCGGGCTGGCCCCGGGCGGGCTTGGGCTGCCGGGGGGCGGGCGCGGGAGGAGGCGGCTGGGGCGCGGGCGCGGCGGCCTGGGGCGCGGGCGCGGCCTGGGCGGCGGCCTGCTCGCGCTTCAACCGCTCACCGCGGGGCTCCGGGTGGACGCCGACGCCCACCAGGAGGAAGCGCCGCTCGTTGCCCGGGCGGTGGAGCATCTTGTTGAGGAGGAACTGCAGCGAGTCCACCATCTGGCTGCGCTTGCCCTGCTCCACGCCCGGAGGCAGCTCGCCCTGGAAGTGCAGGGCGACGGAGAGGCTGCCATCGCTGGCGTCCTTGAAGTCGAGCCGGGCGGGGAAGCCCATCAGCCCGAGGATGTCGGTGAGCAGCCGCTCCACGCGGGGGCGGATGTCGGCGCCGCCGCCGGGCGCCGGAGTGGACTCGGGTGCCTGCACGTCGCTCACTTGCGCTTGCCTCCCGCGGTGGCCGTCGCCGGCAGTCCGCCTCCGCCACCACCCTCGCGCCGCTCCAGCCACTTCCTCAGGCCGTACTGCTGGGCGATGGAGAGGATGTTGTTGGTGAAGATGTAGAGCGCCAGACCGGCCGGGTAGTTGAGCAGCGTCAGCGTGAAGAGGATGGGGACGAACCAGGTCATGATTTTGGCCTGGGTCGGGTCACCCATCTGCGGCTGGAGCCGCTGGGTGATGATCATGCTGATGCCCAGCGCGAGCGGCAGGATGTAGGTCGGGTCCTTGTAGGTGAGGTCGCGCCACACCGGGCCGAAGAAGGGCTCCTGGTAGAGGTCGTAGCTGTTGCGCAGGGCGGTGAAGAGGGCGATCCACACCGGCATCTGGATGAGCATCGGGAGGCAGCCGCCGAGCGGGTTCACCTTGGCCTCCTGATAGACCTTCATCGTCTCCATGTTCAGGCGCTCGCGGTCGTCCCCGTACTTCTTGCGCAGCTCCTCGACGCGGGGCTGGAGCTTCTTCATGGCCTCCATGCTCACCATGGAGCGGTGGGTGAGGGGCAGGAGGATGGTCTTCACCAGCACGGTGAGCAGGATGATGGCCACGCCCCAGTTGCCCATCAGGCCGTGGAAGAACTTCATGATGCTCACCAGCAGCTTGGCGATGACGGCCCACATGCCGTAGTCGATGGTGCGGGTCAGCTCCGGGTTGTAGGCGGCGGCGGCGCCGGCGGCCTCGCGCACGGCGGGGCCGGGCACGGCGGCGAGCAGGTCATCGTCCTTGGGCCCGAAGTAGCCGCCGAAGCGCAGCGTCACCGTCTCGCCGGGAGCGGCGGTGAGGGGGAAGCTGGCGGTGACGGCGCGCGCGGTGGTGGTGGCCACGAAGTCGCAGCGGCCCGGCAGGGGGCCGCCCAGCGGGTAGAGCGCGGAGAGGAAGTACTGCTGGTCGATGCCGAAGTAGTGCACCGGGCCGCGCGACTCGTCCGCGTCCGGCAGGCTCTGCTCGGGGGCCAGCTTGTGCTCCTCCTCACCCACGCGGCACGAGGCGTAGCTGAGGTTGCCCACGCCGCCGAAGAAGGACGGGGCGTGCTCGTTGTTCGGGTCGATGGCGCGGTTGAAGTGGAGCTGCAGCTCGCCGGTGGCCGGCTGCGCCGAGGTGTTCTTCACCTGGAGGGTGTAGAGCAGCTCGAAGCCCTCCCGGGGCCACTGGAGCGTCTTGGTGACCTCCCACGGCCCCTGGCGCGCGGTGAAGGTGGCGCCCGTCTCCGGGTTGGCCGTCTCGGCCACGGCGTAGCGCGCGTCGGCCGGCAGGGGCGAGGGGCCCGTGATGGAGACGGCCAGGGGCAGGGGCTGGCCCGCCACCGGCTGCGCCAGGTTCATCTGCGGCGGAGGCGGCACGTCCCCGCCGAAGAGCAGCTTGTAGCCCTCGGCGATGGAGACCTCCCCCTGCTCGCGCATCTTCGGGCCCTGCAGCGGCGCCGAGACGAGGCCCGCGCCCTGGGTGGAGAAGGAGTAGTGGGCCGACTCGCGCTGGAAGTCCAACGTGCGCACGGGCGGGGCCGGCGCGGCGTCGGCCACGGCGGCCTCCGGGCCCGGGGTGCCCGCGGGCGGCGGCGTCCCGGCCGTCCCCGTACCGGGGGTGGGGGCGGCCGTGCCGGCGTCCGTGCCGGCCACCACCTGCCCCGCGTCCGCCACCCCGGCTCCGGGCGGCGGCCCCTGCGGGGCGAAGAAGTAGGTGTAGGCGAAGGTGAGCGCCATGGCGAGCGCGAGCGCCACCATCAGTCGCCGCTGGGAGTCAGCCGAGTTGGGCGAGAGCGGATCCAGATCGTTCATAGAAGGGGTGGGGCGGTCAGGGCACCGGGTCGAAGCCGCCCGGATGGAAGGGCTGGCAGCGCAGGAGGCGCCAGACGATGAGGCGGACGCCGCGCAGGGCTCCGTGCTTGTGGAGGGCCTGAAGGGCGTACGAGGAACAGGAGGGGTGGAAGCGGCAGGCCGGGGGAAGCAACGGCGAGAGGAACCGCTTGTAGAAGCGGATGGGCAGCGCGAGCAGCCAGGCGAGGGGGCTCATCGGGTGGACTCCCGGGGGCCGGAGGGAAACAGCCTCTGCAGCTTGCGGGTGACTCCATCGAAGGCGCGGGAGAGGTCCGAGAACGACGCCTCCTTGGCGGACTGGCGCACGACCAGGACGACGTCCACCCCGGGGGGCCATTGCCCGTGACGCTTGCGGAAGAGCTTCCCGGAGGAGCCTTCGCAGGCGGGCACGCTCCACGGCATTGCCCACCTTGCTGGAGACGGTCAGGCCCACGCGGCTGTAGGGCCGGGCGTTGGGCCGGGCGAGCCCCAGGAGGCAGTCAGAGGGAAGCTTCTGACCCTTGTCCTGGACCTCGAGGAACTCGCGCCGGGTGAGCAGGCGCAAGGCCTTGGGAAAGCGCTCGTCGCGAGGTGGCGCCTGGCCCTCGGCCTTCACGCGAGCGTCCCGGGGCTACTTCTTGTAGGACGCAACCACCAGGCGCTTACGGCCCTTGGCGCGACGGCTCTTGAGCACGTCCTGACCGCCCTTGGTGGAGTTGCGCTTGCGGAAACCGTGGGTGCGGTTGCGCCGGATCTTGGAGGGTTGATAGGTGCGCTTGGACACGGCTGGACTCCTGGGACGACGAGACACCCGCCGATGATGCGGGCGCCCTTATCCACGAGACTGAGGAAGGCGGCGCTCGTAACCCGATCTCCCACCCAAGTCAACGTCGGATCACTCCGGGCTGTCCGGACCTGGGGGTCCGGGGCCCTTTGCACCCCACACCCGGGG
Source organism: Archangium gephyra (assembly GCF_049060025.1). Taxonomy (GTDB): domain Bacteria; phylum Myxococcota; class Myxococcia; order Myxococcales; family Myxococcaceae; genus Archangium; species Archangium gephyra_A. The sequence continues at coordinate 6,930,571 of NZ_JBMEQQ010000002.1, read as the reverse complement.
TGAAGCGGGGTGGGGGTGGGAGGGCTCGCACCACAACCGGTGGGAGGGGGGTGGGATTCCACCCAAGCGGCTGAGATCGGACGAGCGGGTGTAGGGCAGCGGAATGTCAGGGGTTGGGGCCGCAAACTTGATCGCCCAGGGGGGGCCTGTTAGCACGGTCGGCCCCCTCCCCGGCGGTCTCGCCGGGGTTCCGGAGGCCATCGTGACCGCGCTCGCCCGCCCCCTGCCCCCACAGCCAAGTGCCGAGAATCTCTGGGCGAGGCTGCTGGACCGCCTCACGCAGGACGGGAAGGAGTACGCCCTGAACTGGCTGGGCAAGATGCAGGCCCTGGACGTGCGCGACGACGCGCTCGTGCTGGCCGTGCCGGACCGCTTCTACCAGGACTGGGTGGACGACCATTACCGGGGGCTGCTCGAGTCGACGCTGGCCAAGGTGACGGATTCGCCCACCCGGGTGGCCTACGAGGTCGTGCCGGGCCTGGCGCCTCCGCCGGAGCTCAAACCCGCACAGGCGGTCAAGTCCGACGGGGCCCGGCCGCCCCGGCTCAACGCCCGCTTCACCTTCCAGAACTTCGTGGTGGCCGATAGCAACCAGCTCGCGGCCGCGGCGGCCCAGGCGGTGGCCGACACCCCGGGCCGGGCCTACAACCCGCTCTACATCTATGGCGGCACCGGGCTGGGCAAGACGCACCTGCTGCACGCCATCGGGAACAAGATCTGGGACAGGGATCCGACGCAGCGGGTGGTGTACCTGTCGAGCGAGCAGTTCACCAACGAGTACATCGAGAGCGTGCGCGAGCAGCGGATGCCGGAGTTCCGCCGGAAGTTCCGCGAGGAGTGCGACGTCCTGATGATCGACGACGTGCAGTTCCTCGGGCGCAAGGAGGAGACGCAGCGGGAGTTCTTCCACACGTTCAACACGCTGCACGAGCAGGGCAAGGCCATCATCCTGACGAGCGACATGGTGCCGGGGGAGGTGCCCGGGCTGGAGGAGCGGCTGCGCAGCCGCTTCAGCATGGGGCTGATTACCGACATCCAGGAGCCGAGCTTCGAGACGCGGGTGGCCATCCTCCAGAAGAAGGCGGTGATGGAGGGGTTGGATCTGCCGGACGAGGTGGCGCACTTCATCGCGCGGGCCTTCCAGAAGAACGTGCGGGAGCTGGAGGGGGCGCTGGTGAAGGTGAGCGCCATCCACTCGCTGTCGAGGCACCCGGTGACGGTGGACTTCGCCTCGCACGTGCTCAAGGACGTGCTGCCCTCCCGGCAGGTGGTGGACGTGGAGAGCATCCAGAAGGAAGTGGCGCGGTACTACAAGGTGCCGGTGGAGGCGCTGAAGGAGGACCGGCGGCACAAGGCGCTGGCCCACGCGCGCCAGGTGGCCATGTACCTGAGCCGCAAGCTGACGAAGGGCTCGTTCCCGGAGATCGCCGCGCGGTTCAACAAGGACCACTCGACGGTGATTTCCGCGGTGCGCAAGGTGGAGAAGCAGCGCGAGACGGACGCGTCGGTGAAGCGCGAGCTGGACGAGCTGGAAGCGAAGCTGACCGGCGAGTGAGTGGCGCTGCCCCGGAAGGCGGGCATCCAGACACCTGACCTGAGCGGTGACTTGACGGGAGGTGACCTCATGGGTCAACCTACTCGGGAAGTCACCACAGGAGGAGTGTGTCGATGGAACGGTCCACGCCGGTGCCCATGGGGATGGGCGAGCAGTCCCTCACGCCGGGCGAGCAGCGCATCCTGGCTTTGATGGAGCAGGGCCAGCAGCGGTTGGAGCAGCGCCTGGATCGCATGGACCAGCGCCTGGATCGCATGGACCAGCGCCTGGATCGCATGGACCAGCGCCTGCAATCGCTGGAGGGCGGGCAGAAGCGCACGGAGCAGCAGCTCAAGGAGCTGGCGTCCAAGGTGGACCAGGAGGCCGCCGACAGCAAGCTGCGAGACCGGAAGCTGGCCGCTGCCCTGGAGGGTCTGCGCGAGGAAGGCCAGAACCAGAAGGTCTGGCTCGTGGGAAGAATCGAACGCTCCCAGAAGGAGATGCTCGAGGCCATGCACCTGGAGCTGAACTCGCTCCGGACCCAGCTCTCCACGCGGCTCGACCAGCACGAGACGCGTCTGCGCGCCGTGGAACACACGCTCGAGCGGCACGAGGAGCACATGCGCGAGCACGGCCAGTCCATCCGGGGCTTGCAGCAGGAGATGCAGAAGCTGACGGCCGCCGTCGAGCGCCTGGTCCAGGCCCCGCACAGGGAGTCCCGGTAGAGGGAACCCACGATCCACCCGCCGGCTCTGGACGCCTCGTGACGTGAACAGCTTGCGGACAACCCGGTACCAGGGGCGCTATACACCGGGAGCCTCGCTCGTCCGAGCCGGGGCCTGACGGGCCCGGCCCATGTACACGGGACGGGGCACGGAGGAGCAACACCCATGCGGTTGACGGTCTTCGGAGCGACGGGGCGCGTCGGGCACACGCTGGTGCACGAGGCGCTGGGGCAGGGGCACGAGGTGACGGCGTATGTGCGCGACCCGAAGCGGCTGGGGCTGAAGCACGGGCGGCTCTTCGTGAAGAAGGGCAGTCTGGAAGACGGCACCACCGTCGCCGATGCCCTCCGCGGCGCCGAGGTGGTGGTGAGTGCCATCGGCGCTCGGGACGCGACCCATGCCGTCACCGTGGTGACGCAGGCCACGCGCGCCATCGTCACCGCCATGAAGGCCGAGGGTCTCCAGCGGCTCGTCACGGTGGGCGCCGCGGGACTGCTCCCGCACCCGGCGGGGGGGCTCACCGGAGAGCACGGCCTGCCTCCCTTCCTGCGCCATGCCTTCGAGGACCACCGGGGCGCGCTCCAGGTGCTGCAGGAGAGCGAGCTGGACTGGGTGGTGGTGTGCCCCCCCGTCATGCCCAGTGGCGTGAAGACGGGCAAGTACCGCACCGCCGTCGAGTCCCTGCCCACCGGCGGCCGTCAGGTCTACGCCGAGGACGTGGCCGACTTCACCCTCAAGGCCGCGCTCGGCAGCGAGCACCACCGCGTCCGCGTCGGCATCGTCGGCGACTGAGCCCCGGCTCCCGGGCGCGCGCGTCTCCAACTGGTCCAACAATCGGACCAGTTCGCGCCCTTCGCGGCCGGAAGGCTCTCCACCTCCCTCCCCTCGCCCTCCGGGAGAGGGTCGGGGTGAGGGTATCGCGCGCCCCGGGTTGCCACTCGCCCTGGCGAACCCCGGGCCCGGGCCTTACACAGTGCCCCCCCCGTGAGCCTCCGCGAGCCCCTCGTATGAAGCCGGCCCCGCTGTCCCTCCTCCTGTTGTCCCTCGGGCTCGCCCTGTCCGGTTGCGCCCTCCCCGCGCCCACTTCCGGCAGGCTGCTGCGCTCCGGGCCCTCCCCCGTCTCCGAGGCCCTCTTCCAGGTCCGCGCCCGCCACACCGACCTCGTCGACGTGCGCGTCCTCTTCCCCTCGGACTCCGAGGGCCGCCCCGCCCGGCCCACCGGCGGCGGCCCGCTCCCCGCGCTCGTCCTCGTCCACGGCGGACTCGTGCCTCCCGAGGACTACCTCTGGCTCGCCGAGTCCCTCGCCGCCCTCGGCTACGTCGTCGCGCTTCCCTCGCACCCGCTCGAGCTGCCCCTGTCCGCCATCGACAACGGCCACTTCGCCCGCGAGCTCCTCACCTCGCCTCCGGAAGGCTCGCTCCTCGAGGGCCTCGTCCACCCCGAGCGCATCGCCATCGCCGGCCACTCGCTCGGCGGCGTCGTGTCCGCCAAACTCGCCCTCGATGGCGGCTTCGCGGCCCTCGCCCTCCTCGCCAGCTACCCCGACCCGGCCGACACCGGACGCCTCCCCTCGCTCGCCATTCCCTCGCTCTCGCTCGCCGGTGAGTTGGACTGTCTCTCCGAGCTTCTCCCGCGTCCGGGAAGATGCCTCCCGGCTCCCCGCGCCCTCGGTGCTCGCCGTCCTCCAGGGCGTCACCCACTTCCAGTTCACCGCCAGCGACCGGCGGGACGTGGAGGACGGCTGCGCTCCCACCGTGCCGCTCGCCACCGCGCACGAGCGCATCACCGAGGTCCTCTCGCGCTTCCTCCACGCCGCGCTCGCCGGACAGGGCACCGGCGCCGATGACATCCGCCTCGTGCCCGGCACGGAGGTCACCGCCCGGTGAGAGCCCTCGTCTTCACCACCACGCTGCTGCTCGCCCCGGTGGCCGCCGCCGAGGCCCCCGTCCTCACCGCGCGCGGCCGTGTGGATGACTCGCACCTGTCGCTGCTCGCGGGCCCTCGGGGCGTGGGCCTGGGCTTCCTCCTCGCCAGTCCTCCCGTGCCCGGCTCCCGGCCCGTCGCCTTCGGCGGCGAGCTCTTCGTCCTGCCCGCCACCGGCGTGCTGGAGTTGCGCGGCGCGGGCCAGTGGCAGCTCTCCTCGGGCGAGGGGCTCGTCCAGGCCTCGGCGCAGCTCGGGCTCACCACCTATGGCGTGGTGCGCGGCCCCGCGGACCTGGGCCTCGGGCCCCACGCGGGCCTCACCGCGAGCCTCGGTGGCCCCCGCCTCGAGGCCCTCCTCGGCGCCCAGGCCGGACTCGAGGCCTTCCTGCGCACCGGCGGCCCCCGCCTGCCCGTGCGCGTCCTGCTCGGCGGGCGCGGACGGCTGGGGCCCTGGGGCCTCGCCCTCACCGCTCGCGCCGGACTCGACTTCGAGCGCGGCCTCTCCGCCACCTGGCGCGGCGACGTGCTGCTCGCCCTGAGCTGGTACGGCCGCGTCTCCGAGGCGCCTCCCGAGGGGCCACCTACGGCAGCCTCGGCGCCTCCACGTCCGTGACGATGAGCGTGTTGGTGCGCGCGTCCACGCTCACGCTGCCCCTGGGCGACAGCACGCCCTTCACGTGCGGCAACATCTCCGACGCCCGCGCGTAGTTGACCGGAATCAGCCACGTGCGCAGCGGCGCCGTGTCCTCCTTGGCCTTCTTCAGGCGCGCGAGCGACTCGGCCTCCTCCTGCAGCGTCTTCAGCGACGCCACCCGCAGCACGCTGCCCCGCCGCTCCATGCCCAGCCCCCGCGAGGCCAGCACCACGTCCAGCGCCTCCGTCCACGGCACGTTGCGCAGCGACAGCGTCACCGTGCCCTGCACCTCCTCGGACACCACCAGGTTCAACCGGCCCACGTCCGCGAGCATCCGCAGCACGTCGTGCACGTTGGCGCGGGTGACGTCCAACGAGATGCGCTTGGACTCCTTCGGCGGCTTCGCCACGGCGGGCGTGGCGGCGAGCGCCAGTGCGAGCAACACGGCCCGGGCATGCCTCATGGAACTCCTCCGGCGGTAACGGGAAGGCACCAGTCTAACGCCGCGGCCCCCCTCGCTTCCCGCCCCTCCCGCGTCTTCTGTCCTCCACGGACCCTGGAGTGGGACACCTCCCGAGTGGGACCCACCCGTCCCCGCCCGTCCCCGCTCCACCTCCCCGGGCCTTGTGGCCGGTGCCCCACCTCCGGGGTCTTTGAAGCAACACACCCGAACCGGCAGCCCTGACGCGCGCTCCCCAGCGATGCGCCAGCAAGCCGGTCCGCACACGGTGGGTGCCTCCCACCGTGGCTTCGGGGCCACGCCCCCTCCAGGCCTCCACCCTGGAGGGGGCCGTGCGGCCTCCCCCCACGGCCCCCGGGTGCCTAGCCCGCGGCGAACAGCTCGCCCAGCAGGCGCGGCCAGAGGAATCCCACCCACAGCACGAGCGAGCCCACGCCCAGCGCCATCGCGGCCAGGGCCTGGCCCTTGCGGCCAATGGGGGGACGGGCCTCGGGATTCACCCGCCGCAGCGCGGCCAGGCCGAGCCCCAGCGCCACCGGGGCGAAGAGCGGGAAGAAAACCCCGTACACCCCGAGCTGCACCCCCACCAGCGCCAGGGGATTGTTCTCGTGCCGGTTCCACAGCCGCAGCAGGACGGCGTCCGGGAGGGGCAGCCGGTGGAAGAGCTTGTGCCTCGGGTCCTGGTGGATGGAGACGCCCATGACCAGGAAGAAGGGGGAGGGGATGACGAGCAGGGGCTCGCCCTGGAGCAGCCCGGCCACTCCCATCAGCAGGGGCAGGACGAGGAGCCCCGGCCGCGCCCACCGCTGGCCGAGGAAACTCCCCACGCCCACTCCCGAGCAGGCGAGCAGGAAGCCTCCGGCGGCGAGGTGCCCGCTGGCCAGCAGTGAGAGGGCCGGGCCCAGCAGCACCAGCCCTCCCACGCCGAGGAACCAGGCCCACGTGTCCCGCCGGCCCCACCGCTTCTCCCGGAATGTCTCCAGGTAGTTGACCTCGGGCAGGGCGGCGCAGGCGGTGCAATACACGGCGCCGAGCACCGTGCGGGCACACCCCTCGCAGAAGAAGCCGCCGCAGCGCCCGCAGATGCCCGCGGCCGGAACCTCCGGGTGCTCGGCACAGCGGGGAAGGGCGGCGCCCGGGCCATCAGCGGAGACCATGCGCCCCACTCTCTCACGAAGCCGCCCGCCCCTTCCCCGGCGGACGGGGCAGGCGCCGCTTGTTGCCAACACTCCCCACTCCCACCCTCGAAGGGGAGGGCCACTACCCAGGGACGAGGGACACACCATGGCGGACCACAATTGGGGCAACTGCAAGGGCTGCCGCTTCTTCAACAGCCACAACGCCCAACCCGATGACACCGAAGTCGCCCAGTGCACCCAGCCGGAGCTCCAGGAGTTCGAGCTGCAGGTGACGGGGATGAGCGGCTGCAAGGAATTCGAGGCCCGCACCGGCGTCTCCGGCGGCGTCTACCAGGAGCCGGAAGCCTCCACGATGCACTGAGCGTGCGTCCCACCCGGCTCCCCCGCTAGCGTCTCCCCCGTCCGGTTCCCCCTCGGGGACCGGCCCACCTCACACGAGAGGGACGCGCCATGCCGGAAGCACGCACGCTGGGAGAAGCCCCGGGTCCCCGGGGTCATTGGTTCTGGGGCAGCATCCAGGAGCGGCGCCACAGCCCGCTCCAGCTCTTCCTGCGCGCCCACCAGGAGTACGGCGACTTCGTCCGGCTGCGCATGGGGCCCACCATCAGTCTGCTGTCCCTCACCGGCCCCGAGCTCATCAAACACGTCCTCGTCGACCACGCCGACAAGTACGGCAAGCCCGCGGGCCTCGTGCGCGACGCCTGGCCCGTGCTCGGCAACGGCCTCTTCACCAGCTCGGGCGACTTCTGGAAGCGCCAGCGCCGCCTCATGCAGCCCGCCTTCCACCGCGAGCGCCTCGCCGCCCTCGCCGGCTCCATGGTCGAGGCCACCCAGCAGATGCTCGCCCACTGGCGCGCCCGCCCCTCTCCCTCCACGCCCCTCGACGTCTCCGCCGAGATGATGCACCTCACCATGGGCATCGTCGGCCGCGCCCTCTTCTCCACCGACGTCAGCGGCACCGCCAACCGCGTCGGCCAGGCCCTCACCGTCGCCCTCGCCGAGACGAACCACCGCATCCTCTCGCTCGGCCTCTACGCCCCCGACTTCATCCCCACCCCGCGCAACCGCGTCTTCCGCCGCGCCCTCGACACCCTCGACTCCGTCATCTTCGACATCATCTCCCGCCGCCGCGCCGGACAGACGCAGGGGGATGACCTGCTCGGCACCCTCATGGCCGCCCAGGACGCCGACACCGGCGAGCGCATGACGGACGCCCAGCTCCGCGACGAGGCCATGACGCTCTTCCTCGCCGGCCATGAAACCACCGCCAACGCGCTCTCCTGGATGTGGCACCTGCTCGCCCAGCACCCCGAGGTGGAGGCCCGCGCCCGGGCCGAGGCGGAGCGGGTGCTCGGCGGCCGCGCCCCCACCGCGCAGGACATTCCCCAGCTCCGCTACCTCACCCAGGTGTTCGAGGAGACCATGCGCCTGTACCCGCCCGCGTGGATCACCGCCCGCCAGCCGGTGAAGGAGGACGTGCTCGCCGGAGTGCAGTTGCCCGCCAGCCCGCGCATCGTCGTCGTCATCCCCGCGTACGCCCTGCACCGCAACCCGCGGCTGTGGCCGGACCCCGAGCGCTTCGACCCGGAGCGCTTCTCGCCCGAGCAGTCCGCGGGCCGCCCCCGCATGGCGTACCTGCCCTTCGGCGGCGGCCAGCGGCTGTGCATCGGCAACAGCTTCGCCCTCATGGAGGCCACCCTCATCACCGCCCTGGTGCTGCAGCACTTCCGCCTGCGCGCCGTGCCCGGCCACGCCGTGGAGCCCGAGCCGCTCGTCACCCTGCGGCCCAGGGGCGGCCTGCCCATGCTCGTCGAGCCCCTCCACGCCAGCGCCTGACGCCCCCGGCCAAGCCTCGCTCCCCCGTATCATCGGGATGAGGCCTGTCAGCCCCTCATGTATTCCTCCCCAACCGCACCGGGAGGAGCATGTTGGACATGAAGAACAGTGGAACCAGGACGAGGAGCACCTGGAGGCTGGCGGGTTTTCTCCTGGTGCTCGTGGCGGCCCTCGGTGCCCAGGCGGAGCCGCCCTCCTCCACGCTCCCTGGCCGTCAGCCGGACTCCAAGGAGCCCTGGGGTGCATTTCTTGGCAAGGCCGCGCATGAGGCCATTGGCAGAGCCTACCTCGTGCAGCACCCCTTCAACACCGTCTTCCTCAACACCGTCGACCTCTACAGAATCGTGACGAGGGGGAAGTTGGGGGACCCCGAGCGTCTTCCGGAGTTCGTGAGGCGCTTGCGCCCGGACATCACCGACACCGACGCCCTCGTCCTGTTCGAGCTCAAGCCGGACAATGAGGAGTCACACGAGAAAGGGAGAGCAGAGGCGGGGCGCTACCTGGCGGCGCTCAATGAGGTTGTCAGGCCTGACAAGAAGCTCACGGGAGGCACCGGCTTCGAGGGGTCGCTCTTCCTCGAATTCGAGAACGGGGGAGCACTCTGGCAGTTGTCCTGGCGCACGCCGGAGCCCGGAGTGACGCTGTACCGCTGGAGCTACCGGCGCAAGAAACCCGGTGCTTCCTGGAAGGAGCGGGCGGCTCAGAAGGAAGAGGCGTTGCCCAGGGAAGAAATAGAACAGCGCGGTGAGTTGGCCGAGCAGGCGATCCGGGCTGCCTATGAAGGGGGCGAGCGGCCCAAGGGCTTCCAGGGCCAGGTCTACCTGTCTGGGGACTGCCGCTGAGCGGGCGGGAGGCGCCCGCCGCCCTCGGAGCGCGCGAAGTGCCTGGCGCTTGAGGCGCGTCTGACCGCTGTGGTAGGGCGAAAGCCATGACCCCGGAACCCTCCCCGGTGCTCGAGTTTCCAGCGTGGCTCTACGGCACCACCGCCGCCATCCGCCGCAAGGCCGAAGCCGAGGGCCGCTGGTGGGCCCGGGAGTACCTGAAGACCGGTGCCTTTCCCCAGCCCCGGCAGATGCGCCAGGTTGCGCCCGGCGAGGTGCTGGTGATGCACTCGGGGGCCGAGTTCGACTTGGGCCGCACATGCTGGTGGATGCACATGTTCGGCGGCGTCTTCATGGGCTTGAATGAAGGCGTCCCGAAGGAGGAGCGTCCATGCATGAGGGACACCTTCGAGTCCTTCTGCCTGAGCACTCCGTGGGGGGCACTCGATTATACCGTGTCTCCGTCCCCGCCTCGGAGCGTGGAGCGCGTGGCGCACCGGCTCGCCTCGGTGCTCCGCTTCTGGGAGGTGCTCCAGGGCCCTCGCTACGCGTTCTGGCCCGGTAGGAAGGACACGCTGGAAGAACTCATGGAGGATATCTACCGCAAGACCCTGGAGGCCTGGTGCCCCGGAGGCCCGGCCTCGGTCCGCGAGCACCTGGCCCTGACGGTGGAGCGCATGGCTCGCGCGACCCGAGAGGACTGCCTGGAGGCCGTGCTCCGGGTGATGCCTGTCGTGGTGGAGGCGAACACCCATCTCAAACACCGCGAGGTGCTCAGTGACCCGGACTTCCTGCGTGAGCGCCTCTCCGTGCTTCCCCCGGAGGACTTCGAGGATGTTTCCAGCGCCGACAGATACGCGGTGAACGGGCAGTTGTACGCCTGGGACAGGGAGTTGGGGCGGCATTAGCATCAGAGGCCCTATTCCCAGACGAAGACGCGGACGAGGCCCCCGATCGTCAGGGACATGCGGCTCACCACGCACACCAGGAGGTCGGCCGTTGCGCATCATCGGATGCACTGACGGTGCTGTGATAGACGAAGCCTGCCTGCCCCCCAGTTCAACACCCGCTTACGGAATGAGAGGGCGCTTCATTGTCCTGGACCAACTTTGTATTCCCTGCCGTACGACAACCTGACCGGAAGGTCATTGCCGCCGTCCTGGCGTTTGCCGAGGACGTAGAGGTGAAGCTCCATTCGGTTAGCTTCCAGTTTCAGAGTGGTGCCGCCCTGGAAGCGCAGGGGGAGACCGCACAATCCTGCGAAACGCTTCTGAAAGCACTGCCTGCGGATGACAGCGACATCATGCGCTCGCTGACCGTTCAATTCCTCGTTCGGGCACAGATGGTCACGGTCAACATCAGTCGAGATCCTCAGCAGGCGCATGACCAGGTCACTGTCCAGCTGGACAATCTGCAGAACCTTAGGATGCCACAGGACCTCGTGACAGAGGTGAACCGGCTGATCGTGCACCTCAAGAAGCGCCTTCACGCAGTCGATACCCGTGCCGGTGTGGCGGCCCTCCTGGGCAAGGAGACGCAGCAGAACCTTGAGCGCCGCGAGCTGGAACTGCAGCGCATTGAGGCCCTCGGGCGCTCGTTGGCGGAGAATCTCGCCAAGGCTACATCCGAAACGCGACTGCAGCTTGAGGAGGAGTACCGCGCGCTTCGGGCCAGCGTGGAAGCTGAACGTCAGGCGAACGCCGAACGAGCCCGCGCCCAAACTGAAGAGCGTGAGCGGGCCCTGGACGATCGGCAGAAGGAGGCTCGACGCTCGCCTCGCGGACATTGACGACCGTGATGTCCGGCACGCGCGGCGTCAGATTCGGAAGGAGCAGAAGAAGGAGCTGGAGGCCAGTGCCAAGGAGTTCAAGCTCACGGCGGGTACGCAGAACCTTCGGAGACCGGTCGAGTGGACCTGCTGGGTACTGATGCTGCTTCTCGGTGCCGGGGCAGTCGTCTCGACCTGGAAAAACCTCCACTACCTGGACACTGGAGCGTCCTTTCCGGTCGCAACGTGGATCTGGCTGTGGGTCAAGCAGGCGGCTCTAACGGCTGGCTTGGTCAGTACGGCGGTGTTCTACATCCGGTGGAACAACCGCTGGCTTGAGCAGCACGCCTCTGAGGAGTTCCGCTTGAAGCGCCTGAGCCTCGATCTCGACCGCGCGAGCTGGCTCGTCGAGACGGCAATGGAGTGGAAGGACGAGAAGGGGACGGAGATCCCCAATGTCCTTGTCGAACGCCTCAGCGCCGGCCTGTTCGAGCCCGAGAAGCCGAAGGAGGCGTCCCTCCAGCCCGCGGACCAACTCGCCTCCGCGCTGCTCGGCGCCTCGGCTGAGGCAACGATCGAGGTACCTGGCGGAAGCAAGATCCGGCTCGACCGGAAGGGGCTGAAGGCGCTTCAGAAGGGAACCGGCGGCGAGAACGCCGCCTAAGCCAGTGGAAGTAAGTTCTGTCAGGGGTGCTCCTGCGGGCACGCACGGGGCGCCTTCCGGCCGCGCGGCGTGCCGACTGGTCCGACCATCGGACCAGTTGCTCCCCATCGCGGCCGGAACCTCCCCCCCTGACAGGACTTACCCCTCCTGGCTTAGCCTGAGCCCCAGACAGCAGGGAGCCCTCCAAAGGAGCGCCTCGCGGTACAGAATTCATATCCAGGGGGGCTAGTGGAGTGTCCGACAAGTTTTTCAACATAATCGGGCCAGCGGGTAGGTTGGGTGGACGAAGAGACCGGGTAAGTTGGGTGGATGAGGAGACGACCGCCGCATCTCCTCCACCTTTCGCCTGGGGAAGTGGCCTACCTCAAGACGCTGGTGGAGGACGGACGTACCGAGCAGCGCGTCGCGCGTCGAGCGCGCATCCTGCTGGCCATGACCGCCCCGGACATCGTCGTGTCGGAGCTGGCCGACAGACTCGAACTGGAGCGCACCACCATTTGGAACTTGTGTCGTCGCTACGAAGCATACGGTGTCGATGTGGTGCTGGATGCACCCCGCTCCGGCCGTCCGCGGGAGCTTTCCCCCCCTGCAGCGAGTGGAGGTGGAGCAGTTGGCATGTTGTGAGCCGGCGGGCGTCGGTTTGGAGATGACGCACTGGTCCACCCGGAGCCTGGCCCTGGTGGCACGTCAGCGTGGCATTGCGCCCACCATCTCTCACTCCACGGTGGCGCTCATCCTGCACGACGCTGACTTGCAGCCGCACCGCACGCGTTACTGGAAGACACCCACCCTGGACGACACTTTCCGTCACAAAGCGGCCCAGGTGCTGTGGTGCTATGAGCAAGCGCAGCAGTTGGCCCAGAAGGGCGAAGTGGTGTTGTGCGTGGACGAGAAGCCCAACATCCAGGTGCTGCACGGCGACCAGCCCGTGCGGTCCATGCAGCCCGGCCTCATCGAGCACCGGGAGTTCGAGTACAAGCGGCACGGTACGGTGAACCTCCTGGCCAAGCTGGTAGTGCACTCCGGCCGCATGCGCAGCTGGGACCTGGAGAGAAACAACGGGGACTGCTTGCGAGCCGTACTGCCGCAACTCCTTGGGGACCATCGCGACGCCAGGCGCATCCACCTCATCTGGGACAACGGCTCCAGTCACACCGCCAGGCAGACGCTCGACTTCCTTCGCACCCACTACCCGCACGTCCGGGTGATTTTCACTCCAGCTCATGCCTCCTGGCTCAATCAGGCGGAGTTGCTGCTTCGCGCTTTCACCGAGCGCTACCTGCAACGAGGGGACTGGGCCAGCCGTGACGAGCTCATCAAGCACCTCGACGCCAGCTGGCCCGAGTACAACCGCCTCTACGCCCACCCCTTCACCTGGTCCTGGACTCGCGCCAAGATGCGTTCGTGGGTGGACCGGCACCTGTCCTGACTATGTTGAAAAACTTGTCGGACACTCCACTAGCGCCCCCGGCGCACCTCACCCCACCCCTCTTTCGTCCAGAATCACGCGATTTCTCCAGCCCCACTGAGAGAAAGGTCGCACCTGCGGAGGGGTTGGGGTACAGGGTGGGCGCATGTTCCACCCCAAGGGACCCAGCTTCGTGGAGCTCGTCCAGCAGGGCCTCAGCTCGGTGGAGCGGGGGTATGACCTGCTCGCGCCGAAGTTCGACTACACGCCCTTCCGCACGCCGGACGACGTGCTGAAGGCGAGCCTGGAGCAGGCGGGGCCGGCCGGGAGCGTGGCGAGCGCGCTGGACGTGTGCTGCGGCACGGGGGCGGCGATGCGCCACCTGAGGCCGCTGTGCCGGGAGCGGGTGGTGGGGGTGGACCTGAGCCAGGGCATGCTGGACGAGGCGCGCCGGAGGTTGGCGGACGCACCGGGGACGGCGGCGCTGGAGTGGATACAGGGGGATGCGCTGGAGCTGCCGTGGCGCGAGGAGTTCGAGCTGGTGACGAGCTTCGGCGCCTTCGGCCACATCCCCGAGGAGGACGAGCCGCGGCTGGTGGAGGCCCTCCACCGGGTGCTGAAACCGGGAGGCCGCTTCCTGTTCGTGACGGGGGAGGAGCCCTCGCGGCTGAGGCCGGGCTACTGGATGGCGAAGGCCTTCAACGCGGCGATGCGGGTGCGCAACGCGGTGTGGAAGCCGCCCTTCGTCATGTACTACCTGACGTTCCTGCTGCCGCGCGCGCGGGCGCTGCTGGAGGCGCGAGGCTTCAGCGTGGACGTGCGGCGGGGTGTGCTGCCCGAGCCATACGCGCGGTACGGGCTATGTGTGGTGATCGCCACGCGGCGGTGAGGGAGCCCGGCTGTGCAACCCTACCTGGAACGTCATAACATGGAGGGAGCCCCCCGCTGGAGTCCCGCCGCCCCCATGCCTCGACCGCAACCCACCCCGGATGAGGGCAGGAGCGCCCGCCGCCTCTCGCGGGAGGAGGCGCAGTGGCAGTGGAGGATGGCGCGGGTGTTCAGCACGACCATCCTCGCGCTCCATCTGCTGGACGTGCTCATCCTGAAGGGCCCGAGCCTCGCGACGCTGCTGGTGCGGGTGGCGTGGGCGGTGGAGATCTTCACCTATACGTTGCTGTTGGTGCGGTTGGACGTGCGGTGGCTGCCGCTGCTGCGAGGCGTGCACGGCGTCCTGCTGAGCGTGTGCTTCCTGGGGCTCGTCTTCTTCACGGGTGGGAGCGACAGCCCGTACATGGCGATGGTGCCCTCGATGCCGCTGGTGATGGCGCTCATCCAGCCGCAGGAGCCGAGGCTGGCCATCCTCTGCGGGGTGACGAGTGCGCTGGGGGCCCTGGGGATGGTGCTGCTGACGGAGGGCGAGGTGCTGAAGGCGCTGACGTGGGCGGGGACGGTGGGGTCGGCGACGTTCTTCGGGGTGTACGGCTCGACGCAGTTCCGCAAGGCGCAGGTGGCGGAGCACGAGGCGCGGGTGGAGCGCGAGCGCCGCGAGTCGATGGAGAAGCTGACGAAGGCCGAGCACTCCCGGGCGCAGTCGGAGAAGCTGGCCACGGTGGGGCGGCTGGCGGCCAGCGTGATGCATGAAATCAACAACCCGCTGGCCTTCGTGTGCTCGAACGTGGAGTTCCTGCGCACGGAGGTGCTGGCGCAGCAGCTTCCGGACGAGACGCGGCAGGAGTTGAAGGAGGTGCTGGAGGAGACGCGCTCGGGGGTGGAGCGGATCCGGCAGATCGTCACGGACCTGAAGGGCTTCTCACGGATGGACGTGGAGGAGCCGAGCGAGTGCGCGCTGGCGGACGTGGTGACGGACGCGGCGAGGCTGGCGGCGGTGCGGCTCAAGCACGTGGCGAGGCTGAAGGTGGAGATACCGGCGGAGCTGCCGGAAGTCTTCGCGACGAGGCGGAGGCTGGCGCAGGTGATTCTCAACCTGCTGGTGAACGCGGGGGACGCACTGGAGGAGGCGAAGGTGCAGGGCGGGGAGGTGAAGGTGACGGGGGTGGTGGCGGAGGAGGGGAGGGTGACGTTGCTGGTGGAGGACAACGGCCCGGGCTTCGCGCCGGAAGTGCTGCCGAGACTCTTCGAGTCCTTCTTCACGACGAAGGGGCCGGAGAAGGGGACGGGGCTGGGGCTGACGATTTCGAGGGAGATGGTGGAGCGCTTCGGGGGGACGCTGAAGGCGGAGAACCGGCCGGAGGGAGGGGCGCGGCTGCGCCTGGAGCTGCCGGTGCACAAGCCCGCCTGACGAACGCGGGGTGAGGGTGCCTGACACCCCGGGCTGCCGCTGTCCACCGCCGTACCCGGAACCCGATTCCCCGAGGGATTCACGCTCCGCGAGGAACAAGTCACGTGCTAAGCGGTTTGCCTCCGCACACCGAGGAGGAAACCGCTCCGCATGAAGAAAGCGCTCATCACCGCCGCCGTCCTCGCCTTCGGCCTCCCGGCCTTCGCCCAGCAGCAGCAGCAAGAGGCGAAGCCGCTCGGGCCGGGGCGTGAGGCGCTGGCCATCCCCTACGAGAAGTACACGCTGCCCAATGGCCTGGAAGTCATCCTGGCCCAGGACCCGAAGCTGCCCGTGGTGGCCGTGAATGTCTGGTACCACGTGGGCGCCTACCACGAGCAGCCGGGCCGCACCGGCTTCGCGCACCTCTTCGAGCACATGATGTTCCAGGGCTCCAGGCACGTGCCGGACGACGTGCACATCGCGATGCTCGAGCAGCTCGGCGCGAATGACCTGAACGGCACGACGAACTTCGACCGGACGAACTACTTCGAGACGGTGCCCACCCACCACCTGGCCACGGCGCTGTGGCTGGAGAGCGACCGGATGGGCTTCCTGCTGGACGCGCTGGACGAGAAGAAGCTGCGCACCCAGCAGGAGGTGGTGAAGAACGAGCGGCGCCAGAACGTGGAGACGCGCCCCTACGGCATCGCCCACGAGAAGCTCTGGAAGACGCTCTTCCCCGCGCCGCACCCGTACCACGGGAAGATCATCGGCTCGATGGAGGACCTGGACGCGGCCACGATGGAGGACGTGAAGGGCTTCTTCCGCAAGTGGTACGCGCCGTCCAACGCCACCCTCACGGTGGTGGGGGACTTCGAGCCGAAGGAGACGCGCGCCCTCATCGAGAAGTACTTCGGCACGCTGCCGAGCGGCCCCAAGCCCGGGAAGCCCGAGGTGGCCCCGGTGAAGCTGACGGGGGAGAAGGTCATCCGCCACGACGAGCAGGTGGGCACGCTGCCGCTGGTGGTGATGTCCTGGCTCAGCCCGCCGTACCTCAGCGAGGGAGACGCCACGGCTGACGTGCTGGCCAACGCGCTGGCCACGGGCAAGTCCAGCCGCCTCTACAAGCGGCTGGTGCTGGAGAAGGGCCTGGCGCAGAGCGTGGATGCCAGCCAGCGGAGCCTCGGGGCGCAGTCCGTCTTCAGCATCGAGGCGGTGGCGCGGCCGGGAGTGTCCAGCGACGCGCTGGCCAAGGAGCTGGACGCGGTGCTGGAGGAGGTGCGCCGCGGAGGCATGACGCAGCAGGACCTGGACCGGGCGCGCACGCTCTTCGAGACGCAGATGCTGGCGGGGCTGCAGTCGGTGGGCGGCTTCGGCGGCAAGGCGGACGTGCTGCAGAGCTACAACCACTACCAGGGAGACCCGGGTTACCTCGACGAGGACCTGGCGCGCTACGACGCGGTGACGGCGGACCGGGTGCGGGACTTCGCCCGCGAGTACCTGAAGCCCGACGCCCGCGTGGTGCTGCACGCCGTGCCCGCGCAGAAGGGCCCCCTCTCCGCCGCGAAGGAGACGCACTGATGCGCCGCTTGTTCATCGCCCTGTCCGTGCTGGCGCTCGCCGCCGGCTGCAAGACGGCCCCCGAGCCCGTCCCCGAGGCGCCCCAGCCGCCGGAGACACCGGCCCCGCCGCCGGAGGACCCGAACGCCTTCCGCCAGCAGCCGCCGAAGCCGGGCGAGCCGCCCGAGCTGGTGCTGCCGAAGTTCGAGCAGGCGAAGCTGGACAACGGGCTCACCGTGCTGGTGAGCACGCGCAAGGAATTGCCGCTCGTCTACGCGGGGGTGGCCTTCGCGGCGGGAGGCTCGCAGGACCCGAAGGGCAAGTGGGGCCTGGCGGACGTCACGTACAAGATGCTGCTGGAGGGCGCGGCCGGGAAGGACACGACGGCGTTGGACCAGGCCTTCCAGGACCTGGGGGTGTCGCCCGTGGTGAGCACCAACCCGGACGGGGCGTTCATCGGGGCGCGGGTGCTGAAGCGGCACTCGGACACGGCGCTGGGGCTGCTCGCGGACGTGGTGCGCAAGCCGAACCTGGCGCAGAAGGACTTCGACCGGCGCAAGAAGCTGCAGCTCGCCGAGCTGGTGCGCGCCATGGGCAGCCCGGGCTTCCTGGCGCAGCAGGCGTACCTGGACGCGGTGTTCGGCCCGGAGCACCCGTACGGGCACCCGGTGAGCGGACTGCCGGCGACGGTGGACACGCTGACGCTGAAGGACGTGCGCGCCTTCTACGAGAAGCGCGTGGGCCCGAAGGCGGCGGCGCTGGTGATGACGGGTGACATCACGCTGGACGAGGCGATGGGGCTGGCGAAGAAGTACTTCGGCGACTGGAAGGGCAATGCGATGCCGCCGCCGGTGCCGCCCACGCCCGCGGCGACGCCCCGGCAGCAGGTGGTGTACGTGCCCAAGCCGGGGTTGGATCAGACGATGATCGTGGTGGGCCGGCCGGGCATCGCGGTGGGGCACCCGGACGAGTACGCGTTGGACCTGGCGACGACGGTGTTCGGCGGCTTCTTCGGGAGCCGGCTGAACATGAACCTGCGCGAGGACAAGGGGTACAGCTACGGGGCGGGGGCGAGCGCGGACGCGCGGCTGGGCGTGGGGCCGCTGACGGCCTCCTCGGCGGTGCGCAAGGACGTGACGGGCCTGGCGCTCAACGAGTTCTTCGGGGAGATGAAGGGGCTTCAGGAGCGCCCCATCACGGAGAAGGAGCTGGCGGCGGCGCGCGAGGGGCTCATCCGGGCGATTCCGGGCGAGTTCGAGACGGTGGAGGGCCTGGGGGCGAGCGCGGCGACACTGTTCTTCCTGCGCCGGCCGATGGACGAGTTCGCACGGACGGTGGTGGGGCTGGAGAAGGCGACGCCGGCCGAGGTGCAGCGGGTGGCGGAGGCGTACCTGGGCCCGGCGGCGATGCAGGTGGTGCTGGTGGGAGACCCGGCGGTCATCCAGGAGCAGGTGGGTCCGCTGGAGCTCGGCAAGCTGACGCCGAGGGCTCCGGTGGCGCCCCCGGCGAAGAAGTAGGCGGGGAAGAAGCAGGCAAGGGAGAGGGGACCCACCCGGTGAACAACCAGGTCAGTCCCTCTCCCTCTGGGAGAGGGTCGGGGTGAGGGTAGGCGTCAACCACCCCTCTCCCCCCGGGAGAGGGACGGGGTGAGGGTGCCCGTCCCCCGGGTTCTCCCCCGTGCGGAAACCCGTGGTCTCAGTCCTGATCCTTGTCCCGCTCCTCCTGGCCGCGGAGGATGCGGACCTCCTCATCGGCCTCGTCGATGGGGCTGCGGATGTCGGGGACGTAGCCGCCGACCTCGGCATCGCTGTCGAGGGCGAACTTCTGCTCGCGGGTGCCGTGGATGGAGTCCGCGGAGTAGAGGGGGAGGGTGTCATCGGCCTCGAGGCCGCGCTCGACGCGGTCCTTGGCGAAGGGAGGCTTGCCTTCCTCATTCTCCCGCGGGTGCACGGGGTTGTACTTCCGCCCCTTGTCATTCTCGTTGGCCATGTTGACGGCTCCTCATGGAATGCGGACGCGCGGGGTTGCGCGACCCTACGAGGTTCAATGTGGGGCGCACGCGGGGCGCTCCAAGCTTCCCGGGGAGGGACGAACGCCCGCACGGCTGGCCGGTGCACGAGAAGCCCGGCGCGTGAGAGATTGCGCGCATGAGTGCCCCCGCTCCCTCGACGGCCCTGCCGGACACCCCGCCCTGCCCGCGCCACCCGGAATGCGCGGCGGTGGGCACATGCGCGCGCTGCGGCGGCTTCTACTGCGAGCCCGAGGCCATCCAGCACGGAGCGCACACCTACTGCGAGGCCTGCGGGCACCTGCCCGAGGTGAGCCACCTGGAGCGGATGCGCCAGAAGCTGTGGGGGAAGCGGGACGGGTGGGCGTGGCTGATGCTGGCGAGCGCGCCGCTGCACCTGACCTTCACGCTGGCGGTGGGGATGGAGCGGCTGTGGCACTGGGTGGGGGTGGGAGCGGCGGACACGGCGGTGGTGGTGGCCTGGTTCCTCGGGGTGCGGCGGGCGAGGCCGGCGCTGCTGCTGCTGCTGCCCCTGTGGCTGGGCGTCATGCTGCTGACGGAGAGGGACCTCTGGGTGCTGGTGCCGCTGGTACCGGCGATGGGGCTGGCGCTGTGGCTGTACGCCAGCACGCGGGTGCGGCTCTACTTCCAGCTCGAGGTGGACCGCGAGCGCCTCGCGCGGCTGTGGGACGCGCGGGAGAACAACCCGCTCGCGCGCCACGCCCTGGTGTGCGGAGTGGCCGGGCTGGTGCTGCCCGTGGCGGCGCCGGTGGCGATGGTGCTGGGCCTCCTGGGCCTGCACCGGGTGAACCCCGAGGCGAGGCCCCCCATCGGCAAGGGGAACCACGCCCTCGCGGGAGTGGTGCTCGGAGGAATCGGCCTGGTGTTCTGGGCGGTCGTCCTGCTGTGGCGCCTGTCCCTGGGACTGTCGCCGCTGCCGTGACGGCCGCGGCGTTCGAGGCGGTGAAGAAGTTCGGAGCCGTCGAGGGCGGGAAGCAGAACCTGGACACGCTGGAGGAGCACCTGGCGAAGCCGCGGGCCTGGCGGGACGGGGCTACACGAGCCGCTGGATGCGGGGAGCGCGGAAGCGGACGCGCGAGCCCTCGTGGTGGGTCTGCAAACCGATGCGTCCGGAGCGGGGCTTGTGCGTGGGCGCGGTGAAGGCGCACACCTCGACGCCATTGAGCACGACGCGCAGCTCCAGCCCCCGGGCGAGGATGTCGAAGGTGTTCCACTCGCCCAGGGGACGGGAGGCCAGTTGGAGCGCGGGGGCGAGCGTGTAGAGGGCGCCGGTGAGGTGCGGGGAGCTGCCCATCGTGCCGTGCTCGGGGTCCACGCCGCGGTCGTCGATCTGCACCTCGAAACCGGCCTTCCAGTCGGGCTGCTTGCGCGCGAGCTCGGCGGTGGGGAAGCGGAAGAAGACGCCCGAGTTGTCCTCGATGGAGTGGGCGAGCCAGTCCACCTGGAGGCGGAAGTCGGAGAACTCGGAGGGGGTGTACCAGAGGAGACCGGAGCCGCCCTCGGATTCGAGGAGGCCGGGGCCCACGGGAACGAAGCGGCCCTCGCCCGCCATGGCCCAGGCGCCGGGAGTGTCGAAGGACAGGGTGTCGAAGGAGTCCATGAGCCTCATGGGTCAGGTGGACACCGGAACACGCCCGGTGATGCGCATCCAGGCGAGCACGACGGTGCCGTAGAAGAGGGCCGAGCTGAAGGCCTGCCCGGTCAGGAGGAGGCCCGTCCACATCCAGGGGGAGAGGCCCAGCTCCGGGAGGAGCGTCAGGTAGAACCGGCCGAGCAGCATCACCCCGGCATGCAGGAGGACCATGACCCCGAAGACGGCCAGCAGGGTCCACCGGTGTCCCTGGGTGAGCCGGTACGAGTGGTGGAGGGATTGAAAGGGACCGAGCCCCTCGAGCACGACGAGGGAGGGGGCGAGGGACATGCAGAGGGCGAGGTAGATGCCCGGGACGATGAGGAACAACATCCCGGTGGCCACGACGACGCCGAAGATGACGCTCATCAGGAGGAGGGGGAAGAAGCGGAACAGGCCATGCTGGAGCGACGAGAGCAGGGAGCGGCCGGTCTGCTGGAGGAGCCCGTCGGCGGTCCAGGAGAGGAAGGCCGCCATGGAGAGCGACGAGAGACAACCGAAGAACAGGTTGACCAGGAGCGCGTTCGCTTCGGGGTTCTGGATGAAGGAGCCCAGGTACGCGGCGAGGAGGTTGAAGCCCAGGAGGAGGCCCACGCCCGAGAGGTTGCGGCCCAGCAGGGAGAAGGAGTCCTGGAGGAGCACGCCCGCGGAGAGACTGCCGGCGGGAGCCACCCGTTGGACGCAGGCCTGACAGAAGGTGGACGAGGAGGCGCCCCGGCAGTCCTCACAGCCGAAGGCCCCACAGCGCTCGCAGGTGAAGACCGCTCCGATATCCGGATGGACCGCGCACGCGGCTGAAAGTGACTGCATGGAAGCCCCCCCGTCTGGCGTTGCCGTACCCTGAAGCAACGGGGGCCGGAGGTAACGACAAACGACGGGAGGGAGGAGTGAAGGACACTCCCCGCGTCGGATTCACGGCAGACAGGGAGGGCATTCGTTCACCTGGACGACGAACGGAACGGGGCGTTGCCGGGGCTTGGATTCCTCCCGGGGTCTGGCCGATGTCAGGGGTAGGACGTACATTTTCGCCATGGCCCGTAAACCTGAAGACCTCTCCCGGCTCGCACGGGAACTCGCGGAGCTGACGCCCGAGGAGCGCGCCCAGGTCATGGCCGAGGTCGAGCGCCAACAGCGGAAGTTCCGCCCGCTGCCGCAGGGCTTCGAGCCTCCCGTGCTCGAAGGCGGCACCGCGTGGACCGGCGGCTCGCTGAGCCGCGAAGAGCTGTATGGCGACGATGGCCGCTGATCCCGTCTTCCTCGACACGAGCCTGCTGGTTGCCGCATCGGTCGGTCAGCATCCGGGCTCTCTGGCGGCCAGGGGCTACCTCGCCACGCTGGGGGCGAGCCAGACTCCGACCTGCATCAGTCCCCAGGTGTGCCGCGAGTTCATGGTCGTCCTGACGCGGCAACCCGTGTCCGGCCGCACCTTCACCCTCGCAGAGGCCCTCGCGGCGCTCGATGCATGGCGCTCGGTCTGCGCGCTGCTGGAGGAGGACGAGCACGTCGTCCGGGCGTGGCCCTGCTCGCGGGCCTTCGTTAGGGTGCGGCCATGTCCGCGAACACCTCCGAGTCCCCCTTCGTCACCGCCACCACCTGGAAAGCGCTCGGGGAGGGGCGCTACCAGGGCGCCATCCGCCCCGAGTGGTTCCAGGGCCGCGGGGCCTATGGCGGGATGCTCGGCGGGGCGCTGCTGCGCTCGATGATGCGCGAGCTGAACGAGCCGGCCCGCGCACCGCGCTCGCTCACCGTGCACTTCTGCGCGCCCGTCACCGAGGGCGAGGCCTCGCTCGTGGTGCGCACGGAGCGCGCCGGGCGCCAGGTGACGCACCTGTCGGCGCGGATGGAGCAGGCGGGGCAGGTGACGTGCCTGGCGAGCGCCACCTTCGCCACCTCGCGCGAGACGCCGCTCGTCTACACGGACGCGCGCCCGCCGCAGGTGCCGCCCCCGGACGACGTCCCCCAGGTACCCGACGCGATGCTGCCCACCTTCGGCGCGCAGTTCGACTACCGCTGGTGCGTGGGCGCCGTGCCCTACTCGGGAGCCGCCGAGGCGCGCGTGGGGGGATGGATTCGCCCGCGCGTCCCGGCGCCGCTCGATGCACCGCTGGTGGTGGGGCTGCTGGATGCCTTTCCCCCCGCGGCCTTCGCCCGGGTGGAGGGCTTCTGCAACGG
The DNA here is from genome assembly GCF_049060025.1 of Archangium gephyra. Taxonomy (GTDB): domain Bacteria; phylum Myxococcota; class Myxococcia; order Myxococcales; family Myxococcaceae; genus Archangium; species Archangium gephyra_A. Next base: position 6,907,989 of record NZ_JBMEQQ010000002.1, on the reverse strand, counting down.
CGCCACCATGGACTACACGGCGCACTTCTACGCGCCGCTGCCGCTCGAGGCCGCGCCGGACGCCTTCTACCTGCGCACCGGCCACTCCCGTCACGCCGCGCACGGCTACGCGGATGACCTCGCGGAGCTGTGGAGCCGGGACGGGAGGCTGCTCGCCCAGCTGCGTCAGATGGCAGCGGTATTCCCCGCCAACCGGTGAAACGGCCCGTGATTCTTCCCCTGTCTGGGAAAGACTGCCGCCGGGCTGAATTGACGCGAGGCGTAAGACTTTCTTGTATGGGTTGGAAGTTCGCCTGAACTCACTGCGAGTGCTAACACGGCGCCACTTCCCCGAAGTCCCCCAGGAGCAACCCCATGCGTCAGTTCATCCTCCTCAGCGGTGCCGCGCTCTCCCTGTTCGTGGGCTGTGCCACGCCGCAGTCGGTGTGCGAGACGGGCGCGCAGACCACCTGCGCCAAGCTCTACGAGTGCGCCTCGGACGCGCTGAAGAGCAACAGCACGTTCCAGCAGAGCTACGGCACCAACGTGGCCGAGTGTGAGAGCAAGGTGATCGCCGCCAACAAGTGCTCGGAGAAGAAGGAGTTCAACCAGCTCTGCGCCAACACCACGATGGAGTACGACCTGGGCAAGGCGTCGGAGTGCTCGGATGCCATCAAGGCGCAGGCGTGCGCGGACTTCAACGACACGGCGAAGCGCCCGGCCGTGTGCGGCGAGGTCTGCAAGTAGTTGCGCGCGGGGCCTCGGAGGTAGCGGGGCGCTGACGCACGAGGGGCCGGTCCTCCGGAAAGGGGGCCGGCCCTTTCTTCATGCGGGAGTCCCCGCGGTGGGACGGCGCCGGCGGGGATTCTCACGGGAGGTAGGAGGCGGGGGTTCGCTGGGGGCCACTTCCGCTCCACGCGGGGCTCGGGTAGTTTGCGCCGCCCCTGCGTTCGGCAGTTCCGCAGTACGCAGCAAACCGAGGACATCAACGATGGCACGCATTTCCCAGGACCAGGCGCAGGAGCGCCACGCGTTCCTGCTCGACCTCTTCCGCAACCAGCCGGACATCAGCCGCAACGAGGCGATGGACGCCTACAAGGACAAGTTCGGGGCCTCGCTGAACGCGAAGACGTTCAACGAGCTGCGCGAGCAGGCGCTGCGGGATGCGGAGAACGAGGAGAAGGCCGAGGAGAACGTGAGCGAGGCCGAGGAGACGCCGGTGGAGGAGACGAAGCAGCGGGTGGTGGCGGCGGCGCCGGATCTGACGAACGGCGCGGGGGCTCCGTCGGCGGCGAAGAAGCCGAAGGCGAAGGGCGTGGGCACGAAGAACGTGTTCGTGGACGCGACGCAGGAGCAGCTCCAGTTCCTGGAGAAGGTGCTGATCCAGTTGCAGGACTCGGGCGCGAACAACGTGCGCATCGACCACTCGACGGACCGGTGGATGGTCCTCACGGTGGAGTCGAAGTAGTCCGCGTCGCCCCGCGGTCCCAGCAGCACCGCCCAAAATCCCCTCCCTCTCCCCTCGGGAGAGGGTCGGGGTGAGGGTGTCCGCCCCCGTGTTCCACCTCGAGTGTCAGAGCGTGGGGGTATGGAGTGTCCCAGCGGCAGCCGTGCCCCCCGAGAGGCGCACGGGCCGCGGGGGGAACACCGGATTACCCACACACATCGAGGCCCTTCCCTCCGGTTCATCGACGATGACCCACCGGTGGGCCTCGCTTGACGCGAAGGAGCAACGACAGATGAAGGGAATGAGAGCAGCCACGGGACTGGCGCTGTTGCTGGGAGTGGCGGGACAGGCGCGGGCGGCGGAGCCCTATGCCAAGCAGGTGATCAGTTCCGTGGTGCTGACGGGAAACGTGGGCAACAACAACGCGAACCCGTTGGATGTGCTGGGGGCGCCGGACAGCAGGTTCCTGGCGATGGGTGGCCCGGGCGCCTCCGTGGTGCTGGACATGGGGGATACGCCCATCGTGAACGGGAGCGGACCGGACCTGGAGATCCGCGAGCAGGGCAGCGCGACGGGAGGAGTCGACGAGCTGTACCGCGTGCTCATCTCCGATAGCACGGACCCGGCCAGCTTCGTGGAGGTCGGTACCGGCTCGGCGTTCAGCCTGCTGGACATCGCGGGGACGGGGCTGTCCTCGGCGCGGTATGTGCGCATCGAGGATCTGTCCACGGCGACGAGCAACTCCACCACGCCGGGCTCGGACATCGAGTCGGTGACCTCGTTGCAGTCGTCGGTGAACGGCTCGCTGCCTCCGGTGACGGGGCTGTCGCACACGGTCACGGGCAATGGCGTGCGGCTGTTGTGGACGCGCATGACGGGCTCGGGCGTGCTCGGCTACAACATCCGCCGGAGCACGAACGGCTTGCGCTTCGACAGCACGCCGAACTGGACCGTGACGGACCTCGAGACGGCCTTCCTGGATACGCAGACGAGCCAGGTGGGGGATATCTGGTACGCGGTGAGCGTGCGGTACACGGGAGGAGAAAGCACGCTGCAGGTGGTGCACGTTCCGTCCAGCAAGCTGACGCTGCACGATCAGGTGGTGCACCTGGGAGACACCACCGTGGCGGGCTGGGAGCAGCCGTCGCCGTCCAGCAACAAGCTGACGCTGAGCTTCAACCTGCCCGAGGTGCCTCGCGGGCCCATGGTGAAGCTGGACTTCCAGGTGTTCGACGTGGACATCAACCGGAACCGGGTGATCATCAATGGCCACGGTCCGCGCTCGCTGCCGATGCAGGATGCCGCGTCCTGGCTGGGCGTGTCGCTCCTCGTCGAGAGCAGTCAGTTCCTGCAGGGGACGAACACCATCGAGATCTACAGCCGAGACAGCACCGGCGGTAACGGCACCAACAGCCTGGACGATTTCCAGATTGGGAAGATCGAGCTGACGCGGATGAATCCGTAGCACGCTCGCAGGAGGGCGCGCCCGGGAGTGGGGGGCGCGCCTCCTGACGGGGCCACCAGCGGACTAGAAGTCGCCGGAGCTGCCGGGGCTCACGGCGGGGACGAGCTTGGAAGGAGCCTCGGTGGCGTCGAAGGCGCGGGGGCGCAGCAGGCGCAGGGTGAGGACGAGGGCGAGGAAGAGCACGGCGCAGCTCGCGGTGACGAAGCGCACGCCGACGCGGTCGGCGAGGGCGCCCTGGGCCCACACCCCGGCGGCGTACCCGACGCCGAGCATCATGCTGTAGAGGCTGTGGATGCGGGCCTGCAGCTCGCGGGGGACGCGCAGCTGGCACAGGGTGTTGAGGCCGGTGAGGGTGGCCATGTAGAGCCAGCCCAGGCCCACCATGGCGAGCGCGGCGAGGTGGAGGGTGGGGGCCAGCCAGTAGAGGGCGGCCACGGGGCCGATGAAGAGCAGACACCCCTCGAGCACGCGCTGACGGCCGAACCTCGCCACGAGGGGGCCGAGCACGACGGCGGCAATCACCGCGCCGACACCCTGGGCGGTGACGAGCAGGGAGGTGGCGGCGGCGCCCTGGTGGAAGACGCGGATGGCGTACACGGGCACCAGGCCGATGAAGGGGGCCACGAGGGTGCACATCGTCAGGGTGCCCATCATCGCGAGGAAGATGCCGGCGTCCTCGCGGGCCACGCGGGCGCCGCGGACGATGCCGGGCCAGAGCTCATCCTGGGACAAGGTGCTGGCCTTGGCCGAGGGGCGCACGCGCGAGAGGGCGACGAGCACGGCGATGAAGGACAGGGTGTTGACGAGCAGGGCCCAGGCGATGCCATGGGTGGAGAGCACCACGGCGGCGAGCGCCGGACCGGTGATGCGGCCCAGGTTGAACTGCGCCGAGTTGAGGCTGACGGCGCTGTGCAGGTCCTCGGGAGGGACGATCTCGGAGACGAGGGCGGTGAAGGCGGGGTTGGTGAGGGCGCTGACGCAGCCGTTGAGGAAGGAGATGACGGCGACGGCGGGCACGGTGAGGTGGCCGGTGAAGGCGAGCACCGTGAGGATGCCGGCCAGCAGCGCGTGCAGCAGGGTGCCCACGGCGACATAGGTGCGCCGGTCGAAGCGGTCCGCGAGCGCCCCGGCGACGGGAGACAGCACGAGGGCGGGGATATAGGTGAGGGCGGCGATCCCACCGGTGGCCTCGGCTCGGCCCGTCACGGTGGTGACGAAGACACCCAGCGCGAGGATCTCCATCCACGTGCCGATGTTGGAGACGAGCGCGCCAGACCAGACGTGGACGAAGTTCCGATGCCCGAAAGCACGGAGCGAGGAGAAGCGCGACAAGTGGAGGGCAGTCACGGCGCTTCCCTTGTAACGCACCTGGGTGACGTGTGCCCGGTGGGCACCTGCGCACACGAAACCAATTGCATGCTCGCCAACTGGCTTGGCAGACACCCGGCAAGCCTTCAGTGACGGCGAAGTCATATGAACACAAACAAGAAATGGGGCCCACCGGGGCCGGCCGGAAAAAACGAGAGCGCCCGGGGAGAAAACCCCGGACGCTCGGACGAACACAGAACTCCCTCTCCCCTCGGGAGAGGGTCGGGGTGAGGGTGCCCGTCCCGGTGCTCCTACCCGGCGGACCCCCAGCGCGGACCCTACTGCGCGCCCGTGGCGATGGGCCCCTTGCGCGAGGAGATGGAGCCATCGGTGCCGATGACGGCGCCGGTCTCGGGGAAGTCCTCGGAGGTCAGGCGGCGAACCAGGGGAATGACCTCGCCCGAGGCGTCAGGAACGGGGATGCCCCTGCCCTCCTGCTTCGTGGGGAGGATGCGGCCGGAGCGGAAGCGGCCCTGGGAGTCGAGCTCCACATCGACGACCATGCCGAGTCCCTGGGGGCCCTTGAGGTTGAAGGAGCCGTAGGTGGCGAAGTTGCCCATGGAGTAGACGATGAGGCGGTCCTTGTAGAACTCCATGGCGCGCACGACGTGGGGCCCGTGGCCGAGGACGAGGTCGGCGCCGGCGTCGATGACGGCGTGGGTGAAGAGACGCAAGTCACCGCGGTCCTCGCCGTAGAAGATCTCCCGGCCCTTGGGGATGTTGAGGGCCTTGCCGCCCTTGGCGCCGCCGTGGAAGGAGACGAGGACGAGGTCGTGGCTCTGCCGGGCCTGGCGCACGAGCGCGGTGGCGGTGGCGGTGTTGTTGAGGTGGTTGCAGGCGGGCGAGGTGTGGAAGGCGACCATGCCGATGCGCAGGCCATTGCGCTCGACGGTGGCGATGGAGCCGGGGGGGCCGCTCCAGGGGATGCCGAGGGAGTCGAGGGTGGCCTCGGTCTCGCGGCGGCATAGCTCGCCGAAGTCACCGGAGTGGTTGTTGGCGGTGGAGGCGAGGTCGACACCGGCCTCCTTGAGGTACTTGCCGTAGCGGGTGGGGGTGCGGAAGGCGTAGCAGTTGCCGCCCTTGCGGCACTTCTTGGTCTCGCCGTTGTCGCAGAGGGGGCCCTCGAGGTTGATGAAGGTGAGGTCCGCATCGCGCAGGAGGCCGTAGACGGAGGAGAGGCTGGAGGCGCCGTCATCCGGGGGGAGGAGCCCCTCGGGGAAGTCGGTGCCGAGCATCACGTCGCCGACGGCGCGGATGCGGACGCGGGCGTCCTTGGGAGGAGCGGCGCGGGGAGCGGACTTCGAGTCAGCGGAAGCGAGCTTCTGCTGGAGGGAGGACTGGCCACGGGCCTGGGTGAGGGCGTCCTCGAGGTCGGGGTAGCTGGGGTCGAGCTTCTGGACGGAGGTCCACTCGGTGAGGGCGTCGGACCAGCGGTTGAGGAGGGAGTAGGCCCAGCCGAGTTCCCAGTGGCAGTCGATGCGGGAGGGAGCGGCGCGGGTGCAGGCGGAGAAGGCGGCGATGGCGGCGGGGGCGTCCTTGGCCTTGAGGGCCTCGACACCGCGAGCGTAGAGCGAGTCCGCGGACGCTCCCTCTCCCTCTGGGAGAGGGCCGGGGTGAGGGACTTCGGCCGTGGCGGCGGGAGCGGGAGCGGGAGCGGGAGCCGGAGCCACCGCGGGAGCCGGAGCAGGAGCCGCCACGGGAGCCGGATCCGCCGCGGAAGCGGAGGCACTGCCAGCGGAGCCCTCCTCGGCGGGCTGGGAGAGGGAGACGGACTCGGACTCGGCGACGGAGGGGCCGCGAGCGGTCGCGCAGCCGCCGAGGGCGGAGAGCGCGAGCACGGAGAGCACAAGAGAGCGGGAGCGCATGAGGGGGCGCATCTTAAAGGCGCCGGGGCGGCTCCCCGAGAAATGCGTCGCGGGGAGTCCGGCGCTCGACGGCCGGGCGGCCGGGCGGGCTCGGGGGAGAGGAGGCAAGCGTCCTATAGTGGGCGCGGTCTGTCCCGCCGGAGGAGTCCATGCGCATTCATGCCGTGCTCGCCGTGTCCGCCGTGGTGTCCGCCTGTGGCAACTTCAATCAGGGCTTCTGCACGCTGGAGGCGAGGGCCTCGGTGCAAGTGAGGGTGGTGGACGCGCGAGGCACCGTGCAGCGGGACGCCCGCGTCACCTTCACGCTGGATGGAGGCCCCGAGCAGCAGGCGCTGTGCAATGGCAGCGAGCAGGCGCAGGGCAACTGCGAGACGTGGGTGACGGGGTACGAGCAGGCGGGCGACTACGTCCTCACGGCCACGAGCGCGGATGGCCAGCGCACCGCGCGGCAATCGGTCTCGGTGGAGGAAGACGAGTGCCACGTGCAGGGCCGGAGCGTGACGCTCACGCTGCCGGACTGAGCCGCGCTCGGGAGCAACTGGTCCAACAATCGGACCAGTTGGGACGCCGCGCGTCCGGAGGGCACCCCCGCCTCAGGGCGAGCAGTCCCCCGAGGCCGACAGGCGGTAGCCCGGAGAGCACCTGCCCGACTCGACGCACCAGCCATCACCGCCGTCGTGCCGGCCGGGCCCGCAGGCGGAAGGGTCGAAACACCGCCCATTCGCGTCGCCGGTGCTGAGCAGCCGTCCATTCAGCTCCAGGCCCCCGAGGTTCACCGCCAGCTCCGCGGGGGAGGGGCTCGAGCGGTAGAGGCGGATGACGCGGTCCGGAAAACCCAGGCGCACCGTCTCCAGACACACGGACGCGGCCTGGGGCTCGGAGACCTCCTGGGGTCCGAGGTAGCTCCAGGGCGCGAAGCCCGCGGGGGAGCTGTAGACACCCTCGACCGCGTCGAGAAACCCCGGGCACGCCGAGTCCGCCGTGAGCCGCACCTCGGTGAGCCCTCCGAAGGAGCCGTTGCCCGCGCCGAAGACGAGCTTCAGGGGACAGGCGCCCTGGGCGAGCGCCACGGTGCAGCTCGAGCCGGCTGACGCACCGGTCCTCGATGGCGTCCACATCCACCTTGTGCACGGAGCGCGCGGACACCTGGCCTCCGCCATAGTCGATGGGAACCGGGCCCGTCTGGACGGAGCCGGAGGGCACCAGCCGGGAGACACAGCCGCCCGCGTCCGGCTCGTCGTCCGGGTAGTAGCCGGGATCCACCTCGATGCCGGGGTCGAGCACCCAACATCCCGCCGTCATCACTCCCATCAGAACGGAAACGGGCAACATCCTTCCAAGAGCCGAGCTCACATCTCCTCCCGGACTACGTTGACGGCGTCTCGTTGCATTGAACGAACAACCCCGGAGTGGATCCCCATGAGCCTGACACACCTGCTGCGCCGCGCGGGGAGCGCGGTCCTGTTGCTGAGCCTCGGCGCCTGCCAGACACCGGGAGCGACGGGACCGTCACCGGGAGAGGAGACACGGGGAGGTCCGCCCCAGGTGCTGGTGGGAGCGGGGGACATCGCGAGCTGCGAGTCGGAGCAGGACGAGGCCACGGCGGCGATGCTGGAGGGAATCGAGGGGACGGTGTTCACGCTGGGAGACAACGCGTACCCGGACGGGACGGCGGAGGACTTCGAGCGGTGCTACGGCCCGTCGTGGGGGAGGCACAAGCAGCGGACGAGGCCGGTGCCGGGCAACCACGAATACCACTCGGCGAAGGCGGGCCCGTACTTCGAATACTTCGGAGAGGCGGCGGGCGAGCCGGGCAAGGGCTACTACAGCTACGAGCTGGGAGGCTGGCACGTGGTGGCGCTCAACACCGAGCTGCCGGAGCAGGCGAGGGCGGAGCAGGAGCGGTGGCTGCGGGAGGACCTGAAGGCGCACCCGGCGAGGTGCACGCTGGCCTACATGCACCGGCCGCTCTTCAGCTCGGGGCTGGGCCGGGACAACGCGTGGGTGAAGCCGCTCTGGGCGGCGCTGTACGAAGCGGGGGCGGACGTGGTGGTGGCGGGGCACGACCACTTCTACGAGCGCTTCGCCCCGCAGACGCCCGAGGGCGTAGCGGACGCCGAGCGGGGCCTCCGGCAGTTCGTGGTGGGGACGGGAGGCATGAGTGCCTACGTCTTCGGTCCGACGCTGCCCAACAGCGAGGTGCGCGAGGCGGGCACGTACGGTTTGATGAAACTGACGCTGGAGGACGGCGCGTACACCTGGGAGTTCCTCCCGGTGGGAGGCGGCGTGAGGGACCAGGGCCGGGGTAGCTGCCACTGAGGTGCCGGAAGCCCACGGGGGCTGAGCGCGGGCACTGGCAGTGAAGGGTTGGCCGCTGGACGTCCAGGCGGACACTCCCGGTGGGGTGGGTTGGAGCGTCGAGCCCGATGAGTACCCTGGGCGCCCTCCACCCTGAAACCACACCGGGAGCCTCCTCATGATTGAAGCGTCCTCTCGCACTCCAGCAGCGCGCGCCGCGGAGGGAGCCACCCCGCTGGAGGACAACCGCCGCATCACCGAGGGCTACATCCAGCTCGCCCAGGCCTTCCAGGCGCTGCTGGATCCGGACTTCCAGCCCGGGGGGACGAGTGGCATCCGTCCCAACTGGTTCGCCTTCGCGCCGCACGCCTCGCAAGCGGCCGGCAAGGGGATGCTCAGCGCGGCGCTCGCGCGGCGCATGCTCGACGTGGCGCGGGGAGGGCCCTTGCTGTCCGTCGTGGAGGCCTTCGAGCGGGTGGGCCTCACGGGCACGCCGCGCCCGTTGGTGGAGCGGCTCTCGCTGGAGCTGGTGGCGCGGGGGCTGCCGACGGGCGCCGCCGCGACGCTCGGGGCGCTCACCACGGGGATGAATGGCGAGGCCCTGGCGGATCCGCGCACGCTCATCACCACCGCATCACGCTTCGCGGCGCTGTACTGGAGCGCACCGGGGCTGCTGCCGCTCGACAAGGCGGAGACGGTGGTGCGCACGCTGGAGCGCACGCTGCATGGGGGCAACGTGGCCATCTTCGCGGACATAGGAGGCGCGGCGAACGCGTACCTGGAGTGGCGCCAGCCGGCCGGAGAGATGAGGCCCGAGCGGGTGCTGGCGGAGTTCGCACTGGCGGGCGCGAGGCTCGAGGAGGCGCGGCTCGCCTACGACCATGCGCGGGCCCACCTGTACGACACCCCGAGGCCGCACGCTTTCGATGCGCTGTTCCCCGGGATGGATGGGCGGAGCCTGGTGGTGGCGGCCTTCGCGCTGTACGAGCTGGCGCGGCGCACGGAGGGGCGCACGGAGCGCGAGGCGCTCATCGCGGTGGCCAACAACTATCTGGCCTGGCGCGAGCAGCACGACTCGGTGCAGGGGGCCTTCACTCCGGCCGAGGCGTACGAGGACGAGGTGTCACGCCCGGAGGTGATGAGGACGATGACGCCGATGCTGGTGGTGCACTTCGGCACGCTGAAGTGGACGCTGGCGGATTACGCGTATGCCCAGGCGGACCGGGACGGCAATCCACTGACGTCGCAGCCGGCGGAATACGGTTGGGCGACATTCTGGGACCGCTGGCCGCCGATTCTCGATTCCTTCGAGAAGGGATACGGAGAACCCACGGCGCTGTGGGTGATGCCGGAGCCGCTGGAGGATCCGACGGCCGGGTGAACCGGCTTCACGAAGAGAAACACATCAAGAGGAAACACATCCCTCAATACATCCCCTCTCCCGCCGGGAGAGGGACGGGGTGAGGGTGCGCGTACCCGTGTTCACGCCCATGAGCGCGCGGCCGTTCAGACCTCGATGAACTTGATGCCAGTAATCCCCTCGGCCTCCATCGCCTGCTTCACGTATTCGGAGACGATGAGGACGACCTTCCAGCCCCAGGGGCGGAAGATGTGGGCGCCTCCTATCTTCTCCGGATCCACCTTCAGCCCCGCGACGTTGCGGTACTGGCCCTCCTTGTCCGGGCGGTTGTCCTCCGGAAGCCAGTAGAGCACCTCTTCACACCGGGCATCATCGATGCATCGGATGATTCGCAAGGCATTGAGGATGAACCAGGGCTCCGTCTGTCCCTCCACCTCCACGGGGATGAACTGCACCTCTTTCTGGAGCCCCAGACGCTCGAAGAGTGAGACCACCCGCCGGTGGACGATGGGAGTCCCCATGGCCTCACTGAATTCGAGCGCGATGCCGGCCGGCTTCATGGTCAAGCGGATCGGCCTCTCGATTTCCAGCAAGCGGCCCTCCTTGAACCGGTAGGTGTCGAACAACTCGCGCTGGTCATCGTCCTCACGCCCACCCTCATCCTCGCCATCCGCGAAGAGAGGAAAACCCAAATCCCAGCGCCCTGGAATGTATACGTCGTCGTATATGTCGTAATATTTCATCTGCGCGCTCATGGTGTTCTCGTCGCCAGCTTGTTGAGTCTCGACCCAGGCCTACACACCTCACCTGCAATCTCGTCGAGTTCTTCCACAAGCTTCGCTCGACACTCGGCCCGAGGCCGACAGGTTCCAAGTACCTCCTCCAGCCGCCTGAAAATCTCCCGGTGGTACGCCTCGGGATGCGGTCCCTTGTGGTCTCGCAGGTAGACGATGTTCGCCGGGTCATCCAGGCGCATCCCCGCCCGTGCGAAGAGTTTCTCGAACCGGGGCGTCCAGGGGCCACCGTTGTTCTCGGATAGGTCATTCTTGTTGGTGCACAAGTGATGGGCATGGTTGTCGTCCTGCTTCGACTCCGCACACACCCCCGTCGTCCGGGCGGAGGACACCGCCGACGCCACCGCGCCGGCCGCCGTGCTCCCTGTCACCCCCATCAGCACCACCGTTCCATCCGCCACGCTCACCTGCGCCCTCGTCCCCGCGCCCACCCTGAAGCCGCCCTTCACGCCTCCTCCCGCCATGGCGAAGCGCGGCGGTGACACGCTCGCCCAGAGCCCTCCCTTGGGCACCTCCGGCAACCCTCGCGCCAGCTTCGCCCCCGCCACCGTCACCAGCACCCTCAACCCCACTCCTCCCAACGCCTTGCCGAAGCGCTTGGCCGCCGCCTCCAGCTCCTCCCTCGTGCTCGCCGCTTCCGCTTCCCGGTACAGCCTTAGGCACGCCTGCCCCACGTTGTAGAGCTCCGCCGCGCTGTACGTCAGCAGCAGCCCCAGCGTCACCGCCGCCGCGAACGCCTTGGAGAAGAGGGGCTCCGGTGCCGCCCACGCCACCATGTACAGCACCAGGGACGTGCCCACCGCCAGCAGCACCGCGGGCGCGCTGAACAGCTCCAGCGCCGCCTCTCGCACTCCCTCGCCCATGTAGCGCGGCGAGAGCTTCAGCGCCTGAAACCACCTGGCACTCTCCAGCGAGCCCGGTAGCCCCACCAGCGCCGGCCCCAGCAGCGCCTCGTACTCCTCCCTCACCTGCCTCTCCAGCGCCGAGGGCCTCGTGTCCACCGGGGGCAGCAAGCCCGCCATCGTCCGCGTGTGCGCCTCCGGCAACAGCCTCAATCCGGGCCTCGGCTTCGCCCCCTGGAACTCCCCTTCCAGCGCCTCCACCACCACTCTCGCCTCTCCCACCCTCCACAACCCCAGCGCTGGATTCGGCTCCAACCTCTTGAAGGCCAGCCTCAGCCCCTGCCCCTCCTCTCCGGAGTACCCGCTCACCTCCACCGGCTCCAACACCGGCGGCCCCGCTTCGGCTCCCGCCGCTCTCCCCTGGAGCATCAGCGCCACCAGCAGCAGGAAGAGGGCGTGCGTGACTCTCGGCTTCATGTCCGGCTCCTCCGTCCCTTGCACGTCCAGGGACGGCGGCGGCCAGTGTCCCGCACCTCGAAGACGGGCTGCCAGACCGGCCCCTCCCCACACCCGGCTGGCCACCTGCCACCTGTTCTGGTAGGTAGTGCCGCGCGATGTGGAAACGCCTACTTCAGCGGTCTACCCTCCTCCTCGTCCTCGTGGCCTCCGTGGCCGTTGCCAGGGACCGCGCGCCCCGCGTGCGCAACGTCTACCTTCGGGACGATCCGAAGGACGAAGCGCCGCGGGTGTACGTCACCGGGCAGGTGGTCACCGTGCTCCGCTTGCAGCAACCCTGTGACCCCTCACGAACGAGGATGCCGGGCTGGGAGGGCCGCTTCGAGCCCGTGGAGTGCTCCGGAAAGCGGGTGCTCGTCGAGCCGCTCCAGAACCTCGAGTCCGAGGATCGCTTCCCCTTGCTGGTGACGCTCGCGGACGGGAAGGAACTGCCCTTCACCATCACGGCCATCGGCAAGGAGTGGGAGCAGCCCGATCAACAGGTGGATGTCTTCCTCGCGCCCGAGACCCCGGAAGTGCTCCGGGCGAAACTGGAAGACACACGCACCCGGGAGCGGCTTCTGCAAGAGGCCACCCTCCGGTATGGGCGGGAGGACACGGAAGATCACGCGCTCGCCAGACTCGTGAGCAGAGGTTCCGTACAGCTCACCCGGCTCAAGCTCCGCCGGAGGTGGTTCCTCAGAAAAGAGGGCATGACCCTCAAGGCGGACCTCCTCACCGGCGAAACCAAGGCGGCGGTCTTGTTCCGGGTGACGAACCACGATCCATCCAAACCCTGGAGCCTGGTGGAGGCTCGGGTGTTGACCACACGGCCAGGGCGAAAAGCCCCCACCTTGTTCGGCGAAGCCAGACCGTTCGCACTCCACAAGGACTGGGACGAGCTTGCCCCAGGCTCAGCGGGTTCTCTTGCCGTCGTCGTGGACAAGAGCGCCTTCACTTCACAGGAGGGTCCTTGCGATCTCACCGTGGAGCTCTACCGGCATGACGGTCTGCGGGTAGGCCACGTTCTGATGGATCGCCGCCTCTTCCGCGAGTAGGAGTGCCACCCATGCCTTCGATCAGAGCACTGCGCTCATTCGTGTTCCTGGCACTGATTCTCGCGGCCTCGGGCTGCCCTTCGGGAAGCGTCCTCTTGCGGCCTGACGGCAGCCCGGGACCGGAGAAGTGCCCGGAGGAAGCCCTCAAGGCGATGCGGATTCTGCGTCTGCGGGTGGGGGACTCGGCCTGGGTCGATCTCGATGTGAACCAGGCCGACACCAGTCCCATCACGTTGTACGAGGGACCGATCGAGAGCATGGTGAACGATCAGCTCGGACCCCTCGAATCCCCCGCCCGGCTCTACGGACGGGTCTGGACCGAAGGCCCGCAGGTCGTCATCCGGTACTACGAAGCGAGTCCGCCGGATGGAGACGTCATTCCCATCTGCGCGGTGGCGCGGCTCGCGAAAGGCCAGCTCAAGAAGCTGCCCGGCTCGAAGCCTGGAATGGCGATTGTCGAGTTCTCGGAGGCCGGGGTCTACATCGTGGACCGGTTCCACTGATCCACTGCCCGCGCGAAGCGCCGCCTACCTGCCGCGCTTCTTCACGGGCTTCCTGGCGCCGCGGCAGAGCGGGTTCGGCTTCTTGTCCACGGAGGCGAGCTGGAACGAGCGGCGGCCGTTGCAGGCCACGCGGAACTCGGGGTTCTCCTCCTTGGGAATCCGGAACGTCTTCGCCTTGGCGCCGCGCAGCGGCAGGTGCTGCCACCACACCTTGGACTTGTCCTTCCCATACATGCCCGCGCCGCACTCCAGGTAGGGCAGCCGGCCCAGCACCGGGGTGAAGGACGCGGCATGCACGCCCTCGACGAGCCGCGCGCCGAAGAAGACGCGGCCCTCGTAGCGCACGAAGCCGCAGCCGAGCTTCCTCATACCCCTGCCCATCTCCCCGCGGCACGGCGACGAAGGCGGGCAGCTCGGGGCGCTCGGTGTGTTTGAGATAGAAGAAGCGCGCATCGCGCGGCCGGCAATCCGCGTCCACCTCGAAGGTCTCCGCGTCCGCGAGGTCCACGCGCGTGAGCACGTCGGCGCGCTGGCCGCCCGGCTCGTTCACGTGGTCGTCCTCGCTCAGGGGCCGGCCCCAATAGACACTGGTGGAGTAGCGGAAGAAGCCGCAGCCGATGGGGCGGAAGGAGCCCGGCGCGAAGGGCACCGGCGGGCGATTCTTCAAGGGGCGCTGCAGCAGCAGCGTGCAGCCGCGGCGCACCCGGTTGCCATCGGCGTAGAAGCCCTGCCCGAGCGGACGCAACATGCCCTCGCCGGTGCCCACCTGCGTGTCGCCACAGTGGGTGATCTCCGGCTCGACGGGCGAGACAGGCGTGGGCGCGGGGGCCGCGGCCTGGCTGGCGCTGTCCGGAGCGCTGGGCGGCGGGGTGCTCGCGTCCTGGGCGCGCGCGGCGGAGCCGGTGATCAGCGCCCCGAGCAGGAACGCCAGGGGGGCCCCAAGCCGCTTCGATGAATGCCTCGTGCTTCCCATGGCGGTGCATCATGGCGCGTCTGGAGCCCGGGTGCGAAGAAACCCACCGTCCGGGCACCGGCGCCCGGGAGCCCGGACGGGAGGCGGGCAGGGGCTCAGGAGGCGGCGGCCTCGGTGACGGCACGATCGGGGGCGAAGATGGAGCGGGTGACCGGTGCCAGGGGGCGCGCGTCTGGGGACCGAGCAGGGAAGTGGAGGCGGCGGGCCCGAGCCCCAGCCCCATGAGCCCGAGGCTGAGGAAGGCTGCGGAGGTGCCCCAGTCCCGGGAGACGCCGAGGGCGAGCAGGCAGGCAGCGCTCAGACAGAGGGCGAAGCCGCCCCCGGCGCTGGCTCGGAGGCCACCGCGCAGGAAGACGCGGACGCCGAAGGTGGGGCCACAGGCCCACCCGCCGAGCAGCGGCACCAGGGCGAGCCCGGCTTGAGTATGAGGATCGCGAGCACGTCTATCAGTGGGACTCCCCCTCCTTGACCTCCTTCTCGACTCGCTCGGCGAGCCACATCACGAAGTCTGAAGCCACCTGGGCGGGTTCTTGCTGCTCACCCGCCGTGTGGTCCCAGAAGACGACGGGGGGCTCACCCGCTCCCCTCGAGTCGAGGCAGTAGAGGTTCCCACCCCCGTCGTTCATCAGCGGAATGAGATGTACGGGAAGCCCCGGGCGCATCTCCTCCCGCTCGCTCCTGGTCATCGAGGTCAGACTCAGGTACGGCGGCACATCCGCACCGAGCCCGAAGAGCTCGAGAGACCCAACGCCTCCCCACCCGAAGCGCCGCAAGAAGAGCCGGTAGCCACCGGCCAGCTTCGTGCCGAGTCGAGCGCCAGCGGTGTTGATCTCCGCCTCGCCCACTCCCCGGCCGAAACTCTTCGAGGAGTGTCGCTCCATCAGCTCCGCGAGTTCATCAAAGGTCATGGAAGATGGGGGTGGTTCAGCTTGTAATTGCTCCCGAGGCGGTGCTCGGTTCGTGTCAGGGCGAGAAACCGTCACTTCCAATGGGAGGCTTGCCGTGCTTCATCCTAGCGATGTTCTCGGGTGAGTACGGGCCGGGACGTACCTCCAACGGACATGGTCCACCCACACGCGCGGAGGTAGGGTTGATTGGTCCCTGATGGTCATCCATCCCCCATGCCCAAGACAACCCCACCTCCCGCAGTGACGCTGCCCGCCGATGAGGCACGGGCGTGGCTCGTCAGCCACCTCGGGCTCGCCACTCCCGCGTACCCCCAGGGCGCCGAGGGCGTGCGCGCGCTGCTGCGCCACCTGCGCCACATCCAGTTGGATCCGCTCGACGTCATCGGCACCAACGCGGACCTCGTGGCGCTCGCGCGCGTGGACGGCATCTCCAAGGGTGACGTGTACCGCCACCTCTACCCCGGCCACGCCTTCGAACACTGGGCCAAGGAGCGCTGCCTCCTTCCCGCCAGCGCCTTCCCCCACTACCGCGAGCGCTCGCTGGAGACTCCCTGGTGGGGACTCGCCACGCGGCTGGAGCGGCTGCCCGAGAAGGTGCTGGGCGCCGTGCTCGAGGAAGCTCGAGGCCCGTGGCCCCCTCACCGCCGCGGAGCTGTCCGACCACGGCGCGGTGACGCCGATCGACTGGAGCGGGTGGAAGGGCACGGGGAAGGCCACCTCCATGGCGCTCGAGGTGCTGTGGACACGCTGTGAGATCGTCGTGTGCGGCCGTGGCCCCGGCGGCAAGCGCTACGACGTGCCGCACCGGGCCCTCCCGGACGCCGCACGCGCCCACGCCGGCCACACCGGTGACGAGAGCTTCGCGCGCTGGGCCCTCACCGAGCGCGTGGAGGCCGCGGGCCTGCTCTCCCGCGCGAGCGGCCCGCACTGGTCCACCCTGTCTCCGGTGCGCACCTCGCCGCTGCCGGACGCCATGGTGCGCGAGGGCCTGCTGGAGGAGGTGTCCCTTCCCGGCGCGCCCCGGCGCTACCTGGCGCCCGCGGGCTTCCGCTCGCGGCCCGTGACGGCGCCGGACGAGCGGATGCGGATTCTGGGTCCCCTGGATCCACTGCTGTGGGACCGGGCGCTGGTGAAGCAGCTCTTCGGCTTCGAGTACGTATGGGAGGTGTACAAGCCCGAGGAGCAGCGCCGCTGGGGCTGGTACGTGTGCCCGCTGCTGCACCGGGGCCAACTGGTGGGACGGCTGCAGGCGCGGGTGCAGGAGGGCGTCCTGCGTGTGGAGAAGTTGTGGAGGGAGAAGGGCGTGAAGCTGGACGACGCGGCGCTCGACGAGGCCCTGGCTCGCCATGCGCGGGCGTGCGGTGCGGTGAAGGTGCGCCGGCCCCGGGCCCGGGTGGGCTGAGGCCCCTCCACCTGCTAGGGTGGTGCCCCGCATGTGGCGCACGACAGCTCCGAGAGCAGAGGCCCTGTTCGAGGCCGGGCAGTACCGGGTGCGGCGGCTCTCCGAGGAGGACGCGCCGCGCATCCGCGCGCTGGGCGAGCGCTGCCTGGACCACCTGGAGCTCCACTACGGCTCGCCGCCCGACCCCGGGCAGATGATCCGCGATCTGCTGACGGACCTGCCTCCGGGCAAGACGCTCGGGGACAAGTTCGGCATGGGCGTCTTCGACGGGGCGGAGCGGCTGGTGGGCGCCATCGACGTCATCCGCGACTACCCGGAGCCGCGCGAGTGGTACCTCGGCCTGCTGGTGCTCGAGCCGGGCCAGCGCAACCAGGGACTGGGTGCGCGGCTGTTGGAGGCCCTGACGCACTGGCTGCTGCGGCGCGACGCCGCGTACCTGCGCCTCGCGGTGTCCGAGCACAACGCCCCGGGCCTGCGCTTCTGGAAGCGCTCGGGCTTCCGGCCCGTGAAGCAGGTGCTCGCCGAGTTCGGCAACAAGACGAGTCTCTTCCACGTCATGCGCCGTGAATTGGAGGTGCGATGAAGTGTCCGGAGTGCAAGGGGCAGATGGCCGAGCGGTCCTTCGAGTCTCACAAGGGATGGCAGGTGACGTTGGACGTGTGCCACACCTGCCGCGGCGTGTGGTTCGACACGCAGGAGAGCCTCCAGCTCTCCGCGGGAGGAACCCTGCGGCTCTTCCGCGAGCTGTACGAGCGGCTCGGTGAGCGCCCCCCGCACAACCACGGCCCGCTGTCGTGCCCGCGCTGCGACACGAAGCTGGAGCTGACGCATGACCTGGCGCACAACAACCGCTTCCAGTACTCGCGCTGCACGCGGGGACATGGGCACTTCATCACCTTCTTCCATTTCCTGCGCGAGAAGGGGATTGCCCGGGATCTCACGCCCCGGGAAGCTCACCGAGCTGCGCAAGCACGTGGACACGCTGCTGTGCTCCGGCTGCGGCGAGCCCGTGCGGCTGGCGAACCTGACGGCCTGCGTGCGCTGCCAGGCGCCGCTCTCGCTGTTGGATCCCGAGTGCGTGGAGAACACGGTGCGCGGCGCGCAGAAGCCGGACGGCTCGCGCCGGGACGTGGCGCCCGAGGTGGCCGCCCGGCTCCTCATGAACGAGCTGAAGCTCAGTGGCTTCCACCGCAAGCCCCCGTCCCGCGACAGGCCCGAGCACCGCTCCAACGCCGTTCCGGCCGTCACGCTCGAGGCCCCGGATCGCCGCACCTCGGAGGCCTGGAGACACGCGGATGACGCCGTGGACCTGATCGAGCTCGGCATCGAGCTCGTCGGCGGCGGCTTGAAGGCCCTGGGCAAGCTCCTCTCCTGATTTCCCCTCACCCGCCGTACCCCCCGACAATGACGCACCCACCATCCCACCGGCTCCCGCTTCTCCTCCTGCTCACGCTGACGGCCCTGGCCGGCTGCGATCCCAAGCCCCCGCCGACACCGGGGCAGAACTACTCCGAGGTCCAGTTCGACGTGACGGTGCCGCTCGAGACACCGGTGGACGCCACGCTGCTGCTCACGGGCGAGGATGCCGCGTTCAAGGGCCTCTCCGGACAGGGCCTGGAGCTCACCTACCAGGGAGGCACCACCTTCACGGTCAAGGCGCGGATGCCCAAGAACCAGCCACTCACCTACACCCTGCGGATGACGGCGCCGTCCACGCACGTGGCGCTCGACGCGGCGGGGACCGCGGTGCCCGCTCGGACGCTCGAGGTGGACGAGAACGAGGAGAACGTGAGCTTCAGCGTGGAACGCTGGGGCCCGGAGAGCGGCGTCACCCAGCCGCAGACGGCCTTCGTGGTCGCGGTCCCCGAGACGACTCCGCCGCAGGACGGCATCTGGCTGGCCGGCAACCATGAGAAGCTGGGCGGCTGGAACCCGGCGGGCGTGAGGCTCTACAAGGCGGTGAACAGCGGCTACGCCACCGTGCTCTCCTTCGAGCCGGGCACATCGCTCGCGTTCAAGACGACGCGCGGCTCGTGGGAGACGGTGGAGAAGAGCGCCGAGGGCGCGGAGATCAGCGACCGCACGCACAAGACGGGGACGGGTTTCGAGCGCGTCTCCATCTCGGTGGGGGCGTGGGCGGACTTCGCCAACGTGCCGCCCGAGCCGACGATCACCGGGACGGTCGAGTACCTGCGCGACGTGACGCCGAAGGACACCACCCTCGAGAAGCGCGATGTCATCATCTGGCTGCCGGCGGGCTACGACAAGGCGGACACCTCGCGCCGCTACCCGGTGCTGTACATGCATGACGGGCAGAACCTGATGGACGCCGCCACGGCGTTCGCCGGGGAGTGGAACGTGGACGAGACGGCCACGGAGCTCATCGCGACCAAGGCGGTGGAGCCCCTCATCATCGTGGGCATCTACAACACCGCGGCTCGCATCCCCGAGTACACCCACGTCCCGTACTCCACGTACGGCGGCGGCCGGGCCGATGACTACGGCAGGTTCCTCGTCGAGGAGCTCAAGCCGCTCATCGACAGCACGTACAACACGAAGCCGGAGGCGGAGTCCACGGGACTGGCGGGCTCGTCGCTGGGTGGCCTGGTGTCCATGTACCTGGGCATGAAGTACCCGGAGACGTTCAGCCGGCTGGGTGTCGTGTCGCCCTCGGTGTGGTGGGCGGACAGGGACATCGTCGCGAAGGTGAACGCGCTGCCCGCGAAGCAGCCGCTGCGCATCTGGTTGGACATCGGCACCGAGGAGGCGGGCAGCAGCACGGACGATGTGGAGACGGTGGCCGATACCGTGGCGCTGCGCGAGGCGTTGGTGAACAAGGGCTGGGTGCTCGACAACGACCTGAAGTACCTCGAGGCCGAGGGCGGCAAGCACAACGAGGCTTCCTGGTCCGCGCGCTTCGGGAGCATTCTCCAGTACCTGTTCCCCCGGACCTCTCCGTGAAGTGACTCCGCCCCCTCCTCTCCCTCGCCCTCCGGGAGAGGGGCGGGGTGAGGGTGCCCGTCACCGTCCTCCCCCCCGTGGCTCAGCCCGGGGGAGGGCGCTCGGCCCGGGGTGGCTCCATGAGCGCGGCCACCTCGGGTGAGTAACCCCCGGGACCCTCTCCATGCGCGATGAGCGGTGGGCGCACGGCGAGCCCGCGCTGCCTGTCGCGCACCGCGTGCACGAGGAAGCGCGTGGCGGGAGCGTCCACGCGGGCGTGCACGAAGCGCAGGGCCACGGGGTACAGCTTCGCCGCCCCGAGCAGGCCGAGCACCTCGGCCACCCGTGCCGCCGGATACACGAGGCTCACCCGTCCTCCCGGGGGCAGCGCATGCCGGGCCGCGGCCACCACCGAGGGGGCGTCACACGCCAGCTCCTGCTTGGACAGGGCGCGCTCCTCATCCGGGCTGCGCACGCCCGCGTTCACCGGACGGAAGGGCGGGTTGGACACCACGTGCGCATAGGCGCCCGGGGCCCACAGCGAGCGCGCCTCGCGCAGGTCTCCCAGGCGGGGCCGCACCCGTCCCTCGCAGGCATTGAGGGCCACGGCGCGCACCAGGCGCGCATGCACCTCGGGCTGCAGTTCCAGCGCATCCACCGGCCCGAGGCCGAACTGGCACGCGAGCAGGAAGGACACCACGCCGCTGCCCGCGCCGAGCTCCAGCAACGGGCCTCCGGCGTCCTGTCCCTCGGTGGCGGCGAAGGCGGCGAGCAGCACCGCATCCAGCGTGAAGCGGTAGCCGCTCCGGCGCTGCAACAGCTTCACGCCCGAGGTACCAATGGAGTCGAGCGTCTCGTCGGGGGCGTGGCTCTTCTCGCTCAAGAGGGGCTCCGGAGAGTGTCGGACAGAGGAACCTCAGTCTACCCGGCTGTCCATGGGCGGAGGGGGTAGGCGTTTTTCCGCCATGCCGGGGTTGGCATCACGGGACGAATGCACAGCGTGCATGCCCCATGAGGCACGTCTCCCTTCCTGTCGTACTCCTGGCCCTGGCGTCCAGCGGCTGCGGCGCCGACCCGGAGCCGTGTATCAACGGCTGCCCCGACATCTCCGGGCTGTATTCCGTGAAGGCCGCCACCCCGGTGGGGCAGTGCCCCTTCAGCCCCTACGTGCCCGCGCCCACCGTGCAGTTGCAGCAGGTGGATGACGGGCGGAGGGCCGTGTTCCACGTCATCGATCCGGCCACCAGGCTCCAGGTGCCGCTGACGGGCGACGTCTACGCCCCAGGGCCGAAGGATGGGCCGGAGGTGCTCGGCTCGTTCCGGGCCGACTCCGTGGTGGTGCGCTCCACCAGCCCGTCGGACGAGCGGATGCGGACGCTGAACCTGAACGTCTCGGGCTCGGTGTCCCTGCACGAGGGCCGCCGTGTGCTGACTGCCACATTGAGCACCACGGACATCACGAATGAGTCCACTCCGGACAGGGGCTGTGGCATCACGCTCTCCCTCACCGGGGAAGGAGATTGAGTGGCCACGGAAGTTCCCACACCTGAATCACCCAGCGGTCCCAGGCGCCGGGGGCCCTCGGTCTTCGGCTGGCTCAGCCTGGGGGTGTGCGCCCTCATCGGAGTGGCGATTGGCATCGGGAGCTTCACCTTCGCCTATGCGAAGGGGGCCTCGTACATGACGGACGATCCCACCGCGTGCGCCAACTGCCACGTGATGAGGGATCATTTCTCCGAGTGGACCAACTCCAGCCACCACACCGTGGCCGTGTGCAATGACTGCCACACGCCGCCGGGCTTCGTGAGCAAGTACCTCTCGAAGGCGCGCAATGGCTGGCACCACTCGGTGGCCTTCACGGCGGGGGGCTTCCACGAGCCCATCCAAATCACCCCGCACAACCGCGCCATCACCGAGCAGCGCTGCCGCTCGTGCCACCAGGCCATCGTCCATGCCATCGACGCGCACGCGGCCCACACGCGGGACGAGCGCGACGACGGCTCCATCTCCTGCATCCGCTGTCACAGCGACGTCGGACACGCTCCCTAACCACTTCCCACTCCCACGGAACCGGACTGTATGGAAGCCTCACGTACCCGCCGCCGATTGATGCTCCTGCTCGCCGCGATGGTGCTCGCCGCGGGAGCCGCCGCCGCCGCCGCCGCGCTCGCGGTGAACATCATGGAGCGCAAGCAGGAGGCCCGGAATCCCTTCTACCGGGTCGTCGAGCTCAACGACATGACGGAGGACCCGGCCATCTGGGGCAAGAACTTCCCGCTCCAGTACGACGACTACAAGCGCACGGTGGACATGACGCGCACGAAGTACGGCGGCAGTGAGGCGGTGCCGCGCGCGCCCACGGCCAACGATCCGCGCACGGTGACGGCGCAGTCCCGGTTGGATGAGGACCCGCGGCTGAGGACGTTCTGGGCGGGCTACGCCTTCGCGGAGGACTTCCGCGAGGAGCGCGGCCACGCGTACGTGCTGGAGGACCAGCTCTTCACCGAGCGCCAGCACCACACGAAGCAGCCGGGCGCGTGCGTCCACTGCCACGCCTCGGTGTACGTGCCCTACAAGAAGCTGGGCGAGGGAGACCTCATCAAGGGCTTCGAGAAGATGAACGCGATGCCCTACCCCGAGGCGCGCAAGCACGTGGAGCACCCGGTGGCGTGCATCGACTGCCATGACTCGCAGACGATGCAGCTCCGGGTGACGCGGCCGGGCTTCCTGGAGGGCATCCGCGCGCTCAAGGCGAGCCAGGGCGTGCAGAACTACGACGTGAACAAGCAGGCCACGCGCCAGGAGATGCGCACGTACGTGTGCGGGCAGTGCCACGTCGAGTACTACTTCAAGGGCAAGGAGAAGCGGCTGACGTACCCGTGGGCCAACGGCATCAAGATCGAGAACATCCTCACGTACTACGATCAGAACCCGCACACGGACTGGGTCCACGCGGAGACGGGGGCACCGGTGCTCAAGGCGCAGCACCCCGAATTCGAGATGTACAACCAGGGCATCCACGCGCGCTCGGGCGTGGCGTGCGCGGACTGCCACATGCCCTACAAGCGCGAGGGGGCGCTGAAGATCAGCGACCACCACGTGCGCAGCCCGCTGCTGATGGTGAACCGGGCCTGCCAGACGTGCCACAACTGGACGGAGGCGGAGCTGACGCAGCGGGTGACGACGATCCAGGACCGCACCTTCGAGCTGCGCAACCGGGCGATGGACGCGATGGTGGCGCTGATTGGGGACATGAAGGCGGCCAGGGGCGCGGGCAAGACGGACGCGGACCTGAAGACGGCGATGGACTTGCAGCGCCGCGCGCAGTTCATGGTGGACTTCGTGGAGGCGGAGAACTCGATGGGCTTCCACGCGCCGGAGGAGGCCGCGCGCATCCTGGGCATCGCGATGGACCTGGCGAGGCAGGGGCAGCTCGCGGTGCGGCAGGCGGACTACACGCCGAACACCTTCCCGAGCACGACGCCCTCGGTGAAGCCCACGGAGCGCGAGGTGACGCCGGCGCCGGGGAGCGCGGCGGGAGGCACGGGAAGCGGGAGCCAGGGAGGCGGCGGTACCGGCCACTGAAGGCCCCCCAAGCCACACCCCCGGGCCCCCAAGCATGTAGCCGGGCAGCCCATCGTCCGCCTCGTCCGCTCATTGGATGGTCGCCCCTGGACGAGCCGGGTACACTGGTCCGGAGGACACCCCCATGGCGAACAGCAGCACCCAGCCGGCCCCACTCCCGTGGCAAACGCCGCACATTCTCTGGATGGCTGGCTCCCTCGATGGGGCTCCGGGCCCGGGTGTACGGCCCGCCCAGGGTGGGCTCCGGACGGAGACGCAGGGCCCCAAGCGCATCCTGATCGTCGACGACGACCCGGCCATCCTCAACGTCTGGCGCCGCGTGCTGGGGCAGAAGGCGCGCTCCTCCTCCCTGGACAACCTCGAGAAGAAGATCTTCGGGGCCAACCCGCCCACCGCGTCGGCCGAGGGGGGCTTCGCCATCGACACCGCGTCTCAGGGGCAGGAGGGCTACCAGAAGGTCATCCATGCCCTGGAGGAGGGACGTCCCTACACGTTCGCCCTCGTGGACATGCGGATGCCGCCGGGCTGGGACGGGCTGGAGACGATCGTCCACATGCTGGAGAAGGATCCCCGGCTGGAGGTGGCCATCTGCAGCGCCTTCTCGGACATCTCCCGGGAGGAAGTGGCCAAGCGCGTCGGCCGGGCGGACCTGCAGTGGCTCCGCAAGCCGTTCGATCTCGAGGTCGCCCGCGAGCTGGCCCGCAAGCTGAGCGAGCAGGGCGCCCAGCGCCGCCAGTCCCGCTGATTCTGAACCGGCCCTTCAGCGCCGCTGGCCCACGAGCCGCTCGGCGACGTCGATCACCCTGGCCTCGACGTGGGTGTTGTCGAGCGTGTCGATCTCCGCGATGCCGGTGGGGCTGGTGACGTTGACCTCGGTGAGCCAGTCGCCGATGACGTCGATGCCCACGAGGTAGAGGCCGCGCTCCTGGAGCGAGGGCTTGAGACGGGCGCAGATCTCCAGCTCGCGCGGGGTGAGCCGGGTCTTCATGGGAGTGCCACCGGCGGCCATGTTGCCGCGGTGGTCATCCTGGGCGGGGACGCGGAGCACGGCGCCACAGGGCTCGCCATCGACGAGGATGATGCGCTTGTCACCCTGGCGACTCTCGGGGAGGTAGGCCTGGGCGACGATGGCTTTCTTGCCGCCGAGGGTGATGATCTCCAGGAGGGAGCGGGTGTTGCGGTCCCCGGGCTGGAGGAAGACGATGCCCTGGCCGCCGAAACCCTCGACGGGCTTGACGATGGTGCCCTGGGGGTGGCCGGAGACGAACTGGGCGAGGGCGGCGAGATCGCGGCTGATGAGCGTCTCGGGCATGAGCTCGGGGAAGCGCAGGCCGAAGAGCTTCTCGTTGGCGTCGCGGATGCCGGTGGGGTTGTTGATGAAGACGGGCTCGCGGCCGTTGCACAGCTCGACGAGCTGGGTGGCCAGGAGGAAGTCGGCGTCGACGGGGGGATCCTTGCGCAGGAAGAGGACGTCGAGGCTGGAGAGGGGGCGGACCTGCTCGTCGAGGATGTCGAAGTGGCGGCCGGGCTCGCGGCGCACGGTGACGGTGCGCATGCGGGACTCGGCGCAGGAGCCGCCGAAGCGGAGCCAGGGCTGCTCGAAGTAGCGCACCTGGTGACCGCGGCGCTGGGCCTCGAGCATGAGGGCGAAGGTGGAGTCATGGTCCACCCGGACCGTCTCGAGGGGGTCCATGAGGAAGCCGAAGGTGAGCGCGGCCATGGGGATGGAAGCCTCCTGGGGGGTGCGAGGGATGATACCCGGTGAGTAGACGCACGGAGGCGCGCGCGCGACAGAAAAAGCACGGGGAGTGGGGAAGAGGGGACTACGGGTGGCGGCAGAGGCCCTGGACACAGGAGGTGCCTGGAGGGCACCCGGGCCCACCGTCCGAGCAGGAGACGAGGGAGCAGGCCATCTTCAGCTCCAGCCGGGAATCCTTGTAGCGCGGGGGCCAGACGGAGCAGAGCCCCCCGTTGGAACAGGGCACCTTCTGGCAGTTCTCCCCGCGCACCACCGCGCAGACCGAGATGCCCTCGTGCAGGGGCACGCACTCCTGGCCCTCGACGCAGCCCGATGCTTCACAGGTGGGAAGGCAGGAGGGGCCGTCCAGCCCTTCCCGGCAGAAGAAACCCTGTGGACAACTCTGGGGATCCTTCAGCTCACAGCGACGGCCGCACCAGCCTCTGTTGCAATGAAGTCCCTGCGCGCAGGTGTTCTCCCCGGGCCCTCTGGCCGGAATGCAGGCCTCGCCCTCCTTGCGCTCTCCCGGATGGACACACGCCCGCACCAGCGGTCCGTCATCCAGCGTGGGCAGGGTCCGGCAGGATTTTCCTTCCCGGCACTGCAGATCCGTAGTGCACCAGCTATCGCTGCAGAGCCCCTCGCGCCGGGTCCCCGAGAAACTCAGGCATCCAAGTGGCGGCTCGCAATCCTTCCCTCTCCAGCAGCTCTGCAAGTAGGTCTGGAGCTTCCACGTCTCCTCCAGCTCCAGAATGGGAGTTGCCGCCGCCGCCCTCAGCCCCTCCTCGGACCAGGGATTCCAAAATGCCGTTCCCACGATGATCAGGAGAGGCATCGGAAGCAGCAACCCAAGCAGGAGGGTGAGGAAGGTGTTCCGTTTCACCGGCACGTCACCGTGCAAGGAAAAGTCCGGCAATCCCAGTCCTCCACCTTGTCATCAGGGCAGATCCTCTCCTCCTCTTCGAACTCCAGACTCCTGGACTCTTCGTCACGCCGATTGAATTCTGCCTCCCTGTCCTTTTGCATCGCCCGGTCGAGCTTTCCGCCCTTCCGATAGGTATGCGGACAGCCCGTTCCGAGCATCAACAACCCCATCACTGTCGCGAGCAAGGCGCGGTGAGACATGAGGGCCCCCCAACAGAATGTTGCAGCAGGGGGTAGTGTATCCCCCGGATGAAACGGTGCGCCATCCGTGAGAGGTGACGACTCCCGGACACAGCAGCGGGGGAGGGCCCCTTGATACCGCGCCTCGACTTCAAGGACGCTCGTGTCCGTGCCCCCTGTCAGACCCCCTCCCCGGAGTGACACCTCGGTCCTCCAAGAGTTGGAGCGCCACCAGCTCCGGCGCGAGCAGGGCATCCCCAAGCTCACCGTGCTCGCCGGTCCACCGGGCAGCGCCATGTCCCTCTGGCGCAGGTGGCTCGACTCTCATGGCCAGGCCTCCTGTGTCTCGCTCGCTCCCGATGAGGCCGGCGTCGTCCGCGATTGGATGGAGACGCTCTCCCGCACCCGCGACCTCGAAGCCGATGCGGCCGACTTCCTCGGGGCCGCCGCGGGACTCGGCCCCGGTGAGCTGCGCTCGCGGCTCGCCGGAAAGACAGCTCACGAGCGCGACATCCTCCTCCAGGAGCTCTTCCCCGCCATCACCAGCGAGGATGTCTCCGCCGCGTGCAGGTGCCTGCTCCAACCTCCACGAGTTGTCCACAAGTCCGGGGAGCCCCTCGGCGCCGTACTCGACGCCTGCGAGCGGAATCCCCTCCGGGCCCTCGCGGCGCTGCATGCGCTCATCCCCGAGGGCTCGGCTCCGGCCCTGCTGCTCTCCGGCTTCGGCCCCACGTGGCTCACCCACGCGGCCCGGGTGGCCACCCGGCTCTGTGACGCCGTGCCCCCCCTCGTCGTGGCGCTCCACACCGAGCGGCCCACGCTCGACACGTACCTGCGAGGCAGCGAGAGCCAATCCCTGGCCCTGGTGCGCGAGGGGCTGCTGGAGCTGGAGGCCCCTTCCCCCGAGGAGTTGAGGCGGCGGCTGGAGACGCTCGGCGTCCAGGCCACGGAGGTGCTCTCCGAGTCCCTGGCCCGGCTGGCCGCCGATGGGGTCACCGAGGAAGTGCTGGCCTGCTATGGCGAGGCGGCCCGTGAGCGCGAGGCCTCCACCCACGCGCCCGAGGCGGCGGACCGGGCCCGCAGCAGCGCCGAGCGCTTCCTGCGCGCGTTGCTCGACTCGCTCCCCGCGACCCAGGGCCTCTTCGAGCTCAACGAGCGGGCCGATTTCCGCATCAACAACCGGCCCGTCGAGGTGGACTTCCTCTCGCGCCGGTTGCGCCTGGCCATCGAGGTGGACGGCTACTACCACTTCCAGGATCAAGACGCCTACCGGCGCGACCGGCGCAAGGACCTGGCCCTCCAACAGCACGGGTACCTGGTGCTGCGCTTCCTCGCCAATGACGTGGTGGCGCGGCTGGAGGAAATCCGCGACACTATCTTGGAAGTAGTCTCAGTCCGACGTCACAGGGAGGATGCAGATGGAGGGGCATGAGGTGTCTCGCGTGGGCGAGCTGGTGCTCGTGTGGTTGCTGACGCGCGCCGAGGGCAAGGGCTCCCGCAGTGCGCTGTCCAGCGCGCTGAAGTCCTTCGGCTCGCACCGGTGGAGCAGCGGCGAGTGGAGCACCCGGCTCGACGAGTCGCTGGTGGCGCTCGAGTCCGGTGGGTTCCTCCAGCAGACGGCGCGCAAGGGCGTCTCCCTCACGAAGGAGGGCCGCGCGCGGGCACTGGAGTTCCTCGGGGTGAAGCAGCTCCCCAAGGGCCTCACCTGGAAGAAGCTCCGGCTCACCCACCTGACGGCGCTCTCGCTGGGGCTGCCTTCTTCCAACGCGGGCAGGCTGGACAAGGCGGACAACCTGCGCGCGGTGCTCGTGCAGAAGCAGCTCGGTCTCGACGGCGTCGGCACCCGGAAGCTCAAGGACGTGCGCGACCAGCTCTGCTGGAAGCAGCTCGGCGTGGAGACGGACAAGCCCTTCACCCTGGCCGCCGTGCAGTCCTTCCTGCTCGGCCAGGTGCTCCAGGCCTCGCGCGAGGTGAAGCCCTCGCAGGCCATGCAGCAGCTCGCCGCGCGCAGCGTGGGCGCCCGGCGCATGGATGCGGAGAGCCTCCGCGTCGCCGCCCTCCAGTCCTGGCTCATTCCCGCCGAGGAGCCCGCGTCCCCGGCTCCTCCCGCGCGTGCCTCGGAGACTCCCGCCCCGGCACCGCGCCCCCCGGAGGACGGTCTTCCCGCCTTCGCCGAGCGCGTGCTGCACACCGCCCGTCACGCGGAAACGGGACGCTTCGGGGATGACCGCGTCTTCATCTCGCACGTCTGGCGCGCCATGCGCGGCCACGGCCTGGACGAGCAGTCCTTCAAGAACCGGCTCGTCGAGGCCAACCAGAAACGCCTGCTGTCGCTGAGCCGTGCCGACATGGTCGAGCTGATGGATCCAGCGGATGTCGAGGCTTCGGAGATCCGCCACCTCGGTTCCACCTTCCACTTCATCGCCCTGTAGGACTCCACCTCGTACGGCAATCGGGGGAACGCCGATGAACCAGAACGATCTCCGCCTCGCCTCCTTCCTCTCCGACCGCACCGAGGTCTTCCACTCCATCCAGCACCGGCACGAGGTCTGGCGGGAGGATCCATTCGACGTGGAGACGGTGCACCAGGAGGCGCGCGCCGCCTTCGAGCGCCTGCTGCTGCGCGCCACCACTCCACCCGGAGTGGACTCGGGACGCATCCTGCTGCTGCTCGGCGACTCGGGCTGCGGCAAGACGCACCTCCTGAGGGCCTTCCGCGCCATGGCCCACGAGCGCTCGCTCGGCTTCGTGGGTTACATGCAGATGACGACGTCCACGTCCAACTACGGGCGCTACGTCCTCTCCAACCTCATCGACTCGCTCGACCAACCCTACAGCGAGCCCGCCGAGGCGCGCTCCGGACTGCAGAAGCTCTCCGACGCACTGCTCTCCCACTGTGGCCAGGTGGCCGCCCTGCTCGCGGACCCCGAGCAGGACGCCGAGGAGATTCCCAATCTGGTGGAGATCGCCGCGGACGATCTCCAGAAGCAGCCTCTGTTCCAGAAGCTGGATCTGGATCTGCTGCGCGCGCTCCTGTTCCTCCAGCGCGACGACACGCGCATCCGCAGCCGGGTGCTCAAGTACCTGCGTTGCGAGGATCTGTCCGGCAACGATCGCAAGGTGCTCGGTGGGCTGGTGCCCCGCACCTACGACAACCACCCCCAGGAGATGGTGGAGCACCTGGGCCGGCTCGCGGCGGCGCTCAACCACTCGCTGGTGCTGTGCGTGGACCAGCTCGAGGGCTTCGATCTCGACGCCGCGAACGCCCAGTCCTTCCGGCGGGCCATGCACATGCTCTGTGACTTCGCGGAGCGTGCGCCCTCGTCGGTCATCGTCATCAGCTGCCTGCACACCTTCTGGACGGGCCTGCGCGGCCAGCTCACCCAGTCGCTGCTGGACCGCATCGAGAGGGATCCCGATCTCATCAAGCTGGAGAACCTGCGCACGGCCGAGGAGGCACGGCTCATCACCGAGCGCCGGCTGGAGCACCTCTACTCGCTGGAGGACGCGCCGTTCGATCCGGCCGAGCCCACCTATCCCTTCCCCCACGAGGGTTTCGAGCGCCTGTCGGGCAAGAGCACGCGGGACGTCCTCGACGCGTGCCGCCGCTGGCGCGAGCAGGCCATCCGCGCAGGTGCGCTGCCCGACCGCTTCCCCCTGGACAGCGACAGCGCCCCGGAGTCCTCGCAGGTCTCGCGGAAGCAGGAGGAGGAGAAGAAGAAGACGCTGGAGCTGGACCAGGCGTGGAACGACTTCCGCTCCTCGTACAACACGTCGCCGCCCGAGGAGGATGCGCAGCTCGCCGAGCTCCTGGTGTGGGCCCTCGAGGCCTGCGCGGACGAGGTGGAGACGGGGCAGCGTTTCGAGGCGCGCCTGTCGGGCGAGGTCATCCACGTGGAAGTCTCTCCGGGAGGGGCGAAGCTGCACGTGGCCCTGTGCAACAAGGGCACCCAGCGGGGCGGGCTGGCGAACCAGATCGAACAGGCCCGGAAGGACGCGGGCAGGGATCGCACGCCCATCGTCGTGCGCACCAGCGACTTCCCGAGCAACCCGAAGACGAACACCGCCGCGGAGCTCGGCAAGCTCCTGAGCAAGGGAGGCCGCCGGGCGGTGCTCGAGGACAGCGACAGCCGCACGCTGCTCGCGCTGCGCGAGTTCCGCGAGCAGCACGAGTCCCGTCCCGACTTCGCCCAGTGGGTGCGCACCAACCGGCTGCTCACCCAGCTCAAGCCGCTGCGCGACATCCTCGGTCTGGAGCAGTTGCGCTCCCCGCAGCCCGAGCTGGCGCGGGCCGTCACCCCCGCCCCCCTCCCCACGCCCCCCTCCACACCGGCCGCCGCCTCGACGCCGCAGGCCACCCGGCCCGAGCCCCAGACTCCGAAGCCGGCCGCCGCCTCCGGGGCGCCTCCCGCGCCGAAGCCCGTGGCTCCACCGCCTGCTCCCGCGCGGAAGCGCGAGCCCCTGCGCATCGGCGAGACGGACAGTCTGCTGCGTGAGCCCGTCCTCCTGGTGCCCGACGAGCTGGCCCGGCATTCCGCGTTCCTGGGTGGCTCGGGCAGCGGCAAGACGACGCTGGCGCTCAACGTCATCGAGCAGCTGCTCCTGCAAGGCATTCCGGCCATCCTCGTGGACCGGAAGGGAGACCTCGCCGGCTACGCCTCCGAGTCCTTCTGGACGCGCCCCATCGAGGACGCGCGCCGTGCCGAACGCCGGGCCCTGCTGCACGAGCGGCTCGACGTGGCCCTCTTCACCCCGGGCCATCCCCATGGACGTCCCCTGGGCATCCCCATCGTCCCGGAGGGGCTCGCCGCGCTCTCGGATTACGAGCGGCAGCAGGCCACGCGCCACGCCGCCGAGGCGTTGGCTGGCATGTTGGATTACCGGCAGAACCCTCGGGACAAGTCCTGCAGGACGCTGCTCGCGCAGGCGATCGATCAGTTCGTCCAGCTCACGCAGGAGGGCGTGACGCTGGAGAGGCTGGTGCGCTTCATCGGTGACAAGGATCCGCGCCTGGTGAACGCCGCGGGCCGGTTGGACACGAAGCTCTTCGACAAGCTCGCCGATGACCTGGACCGGCTGCGCATCGACGCCAAGCACCTCATGGGCAGCGAGGCCGAGCGGCTCGACCTGGATCTGCTGCTCGGCCGGGGGGTGCACGCGAAGACGGGCAGGACGCGGCTGAGCATCATCAGCACCAAGTTCCTCGGGGACACCAACAGCGTGCTCTTCTGGGTGTCTCAACTGCTCATCGAGACGGGGCGCTGGCTCAACCGCAACCCGGCCCACTCGCTGCAGGCGGTGCTGATGTTCGACGAGGCGGACCTGTACCTGCCCGCCATGCGCCAGCCGTCCACCAAGCAGCCCATGGAGAACCTGCTCAAGCGCGCGCGCTCGGCGGGCCTGGGGTTGATGCTCGCCACCCAAAGCCCCGGGGACTTCGACTACAAGTGCCGCGACACCATCCGCTCCTGGTTCATCGGCAAGGTGAAGGAGAAGGTGTCCCTGGACAAGATGAAGCCGATGCTCAGCGAGGCCCGGGTGGACGCCACGAAGATTCCCGGCCAGTCCCCGGGCGAGTTCCACTTCGCGCGGGATGGCAGGGTGGATCGCGTCAAGGCCGAGCCCTCCGCGTTGGCGACCGAGCAGCTCTCGGATGATGAGTTGCTGCAACTCGCCGCGAGGACCGCGCCGAAGGACACCGGCCCGCACACGGATGCCTGACGCGAAAGGGAAACGAATGGCTGCCTACGTGGTCGTCGAAGTCACGGTGAAGGACGCGGAGACGTACGAGCGCTACAAGCAGCTCGCGCCACCGACGATTGGCCTCTACGGAGGCCGTTACCTGGCGCGCGGGGGCAGGTTGGAAGTGCTCGAGGGCACGTGGGACACGCCTCGGTTCGTCATCCTCGAGTTCCCCAGCTACGAGCGGGCCCAGGAGTGGTGGAACTCTCCCGAGTACGCTCCCGCCAAGGCGCTCCGTCAGGCGTGCACCCAGACGGACATGCTGCTGGTGGACGGCCTCCCGCCGGGCGCGGATCCAGCGGCCAGGAAGTAGCGGGGCGACCCTCACCCCGGCCCTCTCCCAAAGGGAGAGGGAGCGCACCGGCTCAGCGCTCGGGGATGTCCGTCAGCTTGAGCTTGAACTGCGCCGTCTTGCCCGCCTGGATGGGCACCGACAGCTGCCTCCGCTTCCCGTCCGCGCCCTTGATGCGCAGCAGGTGCTTGCCCACCGGCACCGGCTTCTTGATCAGCGGCGTCTTCCCCAGCGAGCGCCCGTTCAGGAACACCTCGGCCTCCGGCAGGATGACCAGCGTCAGCGCTCCCTGCCTCACGTTGCGCACGGGCTCGCTGTCCTCCTCCTTCTTCGCCGGCTCTTCCTTGCCCTCCTGCGCCTCCGCCGCGGGCTGCGCTGGCGCGGTGGCCTGCGCGGTGGCACCCGGTTCCGCCTTCTTCTGGCCCGGCGGCTCGATGGGCGTCATCGGTGACAGATCTCCCAGCGGCAGGGGAATGGGTGTCCCCTCCGCCTCCTGGGCCTTCATCGCCGCGATCAGCTTCACCGCGCCATAGCCCGCGCTTCCCCCCACCACCAGCAACGCGAGGATCGCCGCCCAGAACTTCCCCATTCCTCCCCGCGTGGGCGGCGCCGTGAGCTGCGTCTCCCGTGGCGCCGCGGGCCGCTCCTGCGTCACCCGCCTGCCCGTGGTGAGCACGCCCGTGGCCCGAGCCTCGCCCGTCTCCGTCCTGCGTGCCCCCTGTCCCCGTACCGGCGGCTTCGCCTCCGTCTTCTCCGCCCGCACGCCCTGCTGTGTGGGATTCGGATCCGTGGGCGCCATCCCCGCGGCCTCCGGGGCCACCGGCTCCTTCACCTCCTCGGCGCTCTCCAGCAGCCGGCGCGTCGCCTGCATCCGATCCTGGAAGTGCTCGAGCATGAAGGCCGCTCGCTGCTCGGAGTCCATCAGCAGGGGGCCCGCCGCGGACTCGATGGCCCGCGCCAGCTCCCGGCCGCTCGCGTAGCGCTCCTCCCGCTCGCGCGCCAACGCCTTGAGCACCACCGCCGCCACCTCCGCGGGCAGCCCCGGCACGTCCGGCACCGGGATGGGCGCATTCAGGATCATCTCCATCTCCTGGCGCTCCGTCTCCCCCGAGAAGAGGCGGTGGCCGGTGAGCAGCTCGTGCAGCATCACCCCGGCGGCGAACAAGTCACTGCGCCCATCCAGCGGCTCGCCCCGCACCTGCTCCGGGGACATGTACCCGGTGGTGCCCTTCACCATGCCCGCCTGGGTGCGCACCACGCCGTCGCGCGCCTTGGCGATGCCGAAGTCCAGCAGCTTCACCACCCCGTCGTACGTCACCATCACGTTCTTCTGCGACACGTCCCGGTGGATGACGGGCGAGGGCTTCCCGCCGGGCGTGGTGAAGGCATGCGCGTAGTGCAGCGCCAGGCACACGTCGCGCACCACCGCCAGGGTGAAACCCACCGGCAGCGCCTTGCCCCGGCGCTTGCACACGTGGGCCACCTGGTTGAGGTTCTGCCCCGCGATGAATTCCATCGCCAGGAAGAGGCCCTCGCCGTCCTGGCCCAGCTCGAACACCTGGCCGATGTTCGGGTGGTTGAGCGCCGCGGTGATGCGCGCTTCATCCAGGAACATCTTCTCGAACTGCTCGTCTCCCCGCGCGTCCGGGAGGATCCGCTTGAGTGCTACATACTTGCGGAACCCGCCCGGCCCCGAGGTGAAGCCCAGGAACAGCTCCGCCATGCCCCCCACCGATAATTGGGTGAGCACCTGATATCTTCCGATGCGCTCGCCCTGGTGCGGATCGGCGAGGGCGGAATTCTGGGACTGGGGAGCGCCCCGGACGGGTGCGGACATGGGCCGGACCATAGCCCAGCGACCCTGTGGACGGCCTGTGGATGGACCGGGTCCCCTCTGTGGATAACCCCCGGGCTGATCCACACCCTGTGGGAGGCGGGGGATAAGCTCCAACTTCCCCACATGTAGCAGCTTCGGGATTCCTCAGTGGTTCCGAGTGCTTACTGACTTTTCCACAAGCCCACAGGCTCTGCTGTTACCTCTGATTGATCTAATACTCTATTCACTCAGTACAGAAACAGAGGGCCCTGGGGACAAGTGGAACTGTGGAGAACCGCCCCCGGCTCCGAGCCCGTCAGTACCGGCCGCGGATGAGCGAGACGAGGGTGAGGCGGGCCCGGGGTGCATCCAGTTCGATGCCCACATCGCAACCGGCCAGGAGGAACTCCAGGGTGACGGGGCCGTGGCGGGGCAACAGGCAGCGCTCCTGCCAGGCCTGGACGGCGAGGCGGAAGAGCTCGCCCAGCAGGGTGTGACGGGTGTCGGCCGGCAGCAGATCCATTCCCGGCTGGAGCTCGTACGGGATGCAGACCGTGAAGGCCTGCGCCAATTGCTCGGAAATGGCGGATTCGATGGAAGCCATGACTCCGGAAGGTGCGAGAAGCATACCGGGGGTGGCGACCGTGATTCCGGGGGTTTGCGGGGACTCCCCCCCGGGGTGGACCGTAAAAACGCCAGTGCGAGGGAGGGTGGGATGGTGAACGGGACGGCGGCGGAGGTGGGCCGGGCCCCTCGTGCCCGGGAGGAGGCGGGGCTATAGCCGTGGGGAGCGGGGGCTCACGCATGGCGAGCGGAACGAGAGCGGACGGATGGGGACGGGTGCTGGCGGCGATGCTGCTGTGCGGGCTGCTGGGGGCCTGCCATGAGGAGAAGCCGCCCCTGGTGGGCTCCTCCAGCCAGGTTCGCTTCTCTCAGGAGGCGATGGCCTTTCCGGCCACGTACGTGGGTGCCTCGCGGGAGGGCTCGGTCCGGGTGGTGAGCGCGGGCCGCTCCGGGGTGCGGATGGAGTGGAACGGGGTGCAGGGGCCCTTCTCGGTACAGGGGCTGCCGGCGCGGGTGGGGCCCTCGGAGGAGGCCACGGTGCAGGTGGTTTTCGCGCCCGAGGCCCCCGGGACGTACTCGGCCACGGTGGTGGGCACGGAGGAGGGGGGCCGCACGGTGACGCTGCGGCTGTCGGGGGAGGCCCGGCCCACGCCGCCCTGTCCCATGCCCTCGGCCTGCCACCGCTTCACGTTCGACGCCATGCGCGAGGAGTGCGTGGAGGAGGTGCTGGAGGACGGCACGGGGTGCGATCCGGGCAACGCGTGCGTGCTGGACGCGGTGTGCCAGGAGGGCCGGTGCAAGGGGCGCGAGCGGGTGTGTGACGACGGCAACGCGTGCACCACGGACGTGTGCAGCCCGCTGGATGGGTGCCAGGCGGTGCCCGCGCCGCCGTGCCCGGGGGATGGAGCGTGCCAGCAGGGGTGGTGCGATCCGCGGCGGGGCTGCCAGTTGAAGCCCGCGCGCAACGGCACCTTCTGTGGCGAGGCCCGCGGGTGCGATCTGGCGGACGTGTGCGTGGAGGGGGCGTGCGTGAAGAGGGATCCACCGGATCACTTCGTGTGCGCGCCAGCCTCGCCGTGCCAGGGCGAGGGCCGGTGCCGGGGCTCGGTGTGCGAGCAGCCGCCGGCGAAGCCGCTGGTGCCGGACTGGACGTACGACGCGGCGGCCGAGGATCGGAGGCTGCATGATCTGCTGGTGGGCCCCGAGGGGGACGTGACGCTGGCGGGCTTCTTCGAGAAGCCGGTGCTGGACGCGGCGGGGAAGGGGCCGGTGCACGCGCAGGTGACGGGGCGGCGGTGCATGTTGTGGAACGAGCGGCTGCTGTGCATGGACCTGCCGCAGCAGGGGAAGGTGTCGCTGATGGAGCGGGCGACGGCGGCACCGCGCTGGAGCTTCGACCTGGGGAGGGCGAGGCCGGACATCGCGAGCAAGTCCTCGACGCTCTTCATGGCGCGGCTGGCGGTGATGGCGCCGGACCGGCTGGCGGCGCTCTTCGAGGGGTACCCGGCGGGACAGGACTCGAGGTCGCAGTGCCGGCTGTACTACCTGGTGGTGCTGAACGCGGCGGGAGGGCTGGTGTCGGCGCAGCTCCTGGAGGATCCGCTGTTGTCCGAGTGCAACCACCCGCACCCGTTCGGGCTGGCGTCGGATCCGGCGGGGGA
This sequence comes from Archangium gephyra, assembly GCF_049060025.1. GTDB lineage: Bacteria > Myxococcota > Myxococcia > Myxococcales > Myxococcaceae > Archangium > Archangium gephyra_A. The sequence goes on along the minus strand of NZ_JBMEQQ010000002.1, from coordinate 6,871,790 downwards.
CCTGTACGTGACGTTCAGCCCGACGGTGAACTCGGGGGCGCCGCTGAGGGCGGGGTCGCCGACGCTGGTGATGGCGTTCTCCTCGGACGGGGTGCCGCGCTGGAGGAGGACGCTGCCGTTCCCGGGAGGCGAGCTGGGGCTGGTGAGGGGACTGCTGATGCCGGAGGGAGGGACGCAGCCGTTGCGCACGTCGGATGGCGAGCCGGTGGCGGAGCTGCCGCTGAGGCTGGGGAGGGCGGTGGCGACGCGCGAGGTGCTGGTGCCGAGCCCCGAGGGGGCGACGGTGAATCCGGACACGGCGCCGCCGGTGTCTCCGAGGCTGGAGGGGTACGAGGTGCCGGGGCTGAAGCCGGCGTGGACGTACCGGCTGCCGCAGGGGGCGAGCTTCGTGTCGAAGGAGCTGCGGCTGGGGACGTGGCCGGAGGGAGGGGTGAAGCGGACGATGGTGCTGGGTTTCGCGGCGGAGGGACGAAGTCCGGTGCTGGTGGGGGTGAGGGCGGGGGATGGGAGCGAGGCCTTCCGGTGCGAGCTGGGCTACACGCCGCGGACGATGCCGCAGCTCTTCGAGCTGGGGCCGGGGTCGCTCACGATGATGGACGGGGCGACGAGCTGCGGGGAGTGCGATCCGCCCTTCTCGGAAAGCCGGGCGCGCTTCCAGCGTTTCACCCTGCCGGGGCTGGAGCCGGCCGAGGCACCCTGGCCGGGCACGTTCGGCGGACCGGGACATGATCACCACGAGGATCCGGTGCGCGCGGCGCCGTGAGGCCGCCCGAGGAGCATCCAGGGGAGCACCCGTTCCTGCCCGGCGTCCGCGCCCCTAGCTTGAAGGGGTCAATGAAAGGCAGGTGACACCGTGACACAGCCGGCGTTCCCGAGGCGCGGCCTCCTCGCTCTCCTGGCGGTGATGCTGCCGGGCCTCGGCCCGCCCGCCGCCGCCCAGGTCACGGTCTCTGTCCGGGAGCCGCTCCTGCTCCAGGTAGGCGAGCGCCGGCTCCAGCTCCGCGTCGGAGCCGAGTCCATCTCCGGCAGCGGCCTCCAACTGCGCCGCGTCCCCGACGGCCTGCGCGGCACCTTCAAGGGCCAGCCCGTGGACTTGAAGTGGAACGGGGACGGCGACATCACCGGCCGGGCAGCCGGCGCCTCCGTGGAGCTCACCGCCGTCTCTCGCGCGCCCCAACCCGGGCTGACCCTGCGAGGCTGGTTCGGCGCGGACCCGGCCGAGCTGACGCTGACCCCCATGGCCATCGCGGGCAGCGTGGGTGGCTGCAGCTACTCGCTTCCGATGGCGGGCAACCGCTACTCGGGCTGGCGCACGTGCGATGTCACCCGCGGCCCTCCCGTGCCCGTGACGCTGCGCATTCCCGAGGACGCCGTGCCGCTCGGACTCGCCGAGGAAGGCGCCCTCCTGGCCCTCCTGCTCTCGGACGAGGCCCTCCCTCCGGCTTCCTCCCCGGGAGAGACACCGGGCGTGGGTGGTTCGGGCACCCCATCTCCATGAGGAAAACCCAGACACAGGAGGCTCCCATGGCACGCAAGGTGTTGGCATGGCTCGCAGTGCTCGGGCTGGCCGCCCCGGCGGGCGCGCAAGAGGCAGGGGACGCGGAGCGCGGCAACATCGATCGGCAACGGCCCGCGGAGGACATCCCCGACAACATGGACGAGTTCCGCCAGACGCCGCACACGGATGACATTCCCGTCACGGACGAAGCGGCGGGCGTGGGCGGCTCGGGGACGGCCGGTCATGACGAGGCGCGGCAAGGCGAGCTCCACGGCCAGGTGGTCAACGTGCAGGGGGACCAACTGTGGCTGCGGCATGGCGGGGCCGTCTTCCCGCTCGAGCTGACGCAGGAGACCCGCTTCACCCCGGACAAGCGCCAGGCGCTCCAGCCGGGACAGGAGGTGCGGGCGCGCTTCACGATCGAGGGTGACGGTTATGTGGTGAACGCCGTGGAGCCCACCGGGCAGGAGCCGGCCGCGAAGCAGCCCGGGGAAGAGTGAGGGAGCCGAACGGATTGCGTGCACCCGGCGCCGGTCTGGGGTAATCCCGCGCCTCGTGCCGAGTGGGAGAGCGATGGAAGACCGTCCGTACGTCCTCATGTCCAGGGACGAGCCGTCACAGCCTCCCGCGTCGGCCAGGATACCGATGCAGACCGAGCCCGCCGCGATCGCCTTCTGCCGGGAGGTGCTGCCGGCGGTGTCGCGCACCTTCGCGATGAACATTCCCGTGCTGCCGCGCCCGTTGGACACGGCGGTGATGGTGGCCTACCTGCTGTGCCGGATCGCCGACACGCTGGAGGACGAGGCGCACGGCCCGGCGAGCGAGGTATTGCTGGCGGAGCTGGCGCGGCTGAGCACGCTGCCGGCGGGGTGGGAGGAGGACGCGCGGCGCTTCTCGGAGGAGGGGGCGCGGGTGTTGCGGGCGCAGGCGCCGGAGGCGGAGGTGCGGCTGGTGGAGGGGACGGCGCGGGTGCTGGAGGCGCTGGCGGTGCACGCGGCCCCGGTGCGCGAGCACGTGGCGTCCTGCGTGGCGACCATGACGAAGGGCATGGGGAAGATGGGGGACAAGGGGCGCGCCTCGGGAGGAGGCCTGGGGCTGGCGAGCCTCGAGGAGACGCTGGAGTACTGCTACTACGTGGCGGGCACGGTGGGGGAGATGCTGACGCGGCTCTTCCAGTGGTACTCGCCGGCCATCGCCGAGCGCTCGGCGGCGCTGGAGCCGCGGGCGGTGGCGTTCGGCAACGCGCTGCAACTCACGAACATCCTCAAGGACGTGCGCGAGGACCTGGAGCGCGGCAGTTGCTGGCTGCCGAGGACGCTGCTGGCCGAGTATGGCCTGACGCCCGAGGCGCTGCTGGAGCCCGCCAACCGGGGCGAGGCGATGAAGGCCCACGGGCAGATGGTGGCGGTGGCGCACCGGGAGCTGCGCAAGGCCTTCGAGTACGTGATGGCGCTGCCGGGACAGGAGCGGGGCATCCGCCTGTTCTGCCTGTGGCCGCTGTTCCTCGCGGTGATGACACTGCGCAAGTTGTATGGGAATGCGGCGGTGCTGGAGCGGCAGGCGGTGAAGGTGTCGCGGCGCACGGTGAAGTGGGTGGTGGGCTCGACGAAGCTGCTGGTGGGACAGGACGCGGCGTTGAAGCTGATGTTCTCCACGCTGACGGCCCCGCTGCCCCGGTAGAGCCCGCCGTTCGCGCGGCTCGCCAACTGGTCCGATTGTTGGACCAGTTGATCCCGGCCGCGCCCGGAAGGTCTCCCCTCCTCGTGGAGCCCCTCAGTTCCATGGCAGGGCGGAGCGTCTCGCCCAGTAGGTCTCCGGCGGCTCGATGAGGCGGCGCAGCCTCTCGTGCGCCTCGTCCCCGAGCCTCACCTCCAGCGCGCGCAGGTTGCTCTGGAGTTGCTCCACGGTGGTGGCTCCGCTGAGCACCACGGACACCCACGGCTGCGCGAGCACCGCGGCGATGGCCACCGCGTCCACCGGGGCGCCCAGCTCTCCGGCCACTTCGCGCAGGGGCCGCAGCGATGGGTCCTCGTTGCGCGCCGTGAGCCGCCCGTTGGCGACGGCCTCCTTGATGATGACGCCCCAGCCAGCGGCATGCGCCTCGGCGAGCGCGGGGCCCGCGGAGGGCTCCAGCAGGTTCCACGTGGCCTGCACGCAGGAGAACAGCGGGGAGCCTCCCGCTTGGACCTCCAGGGCGCGCCGCAGCACCTCCGCCTGCCGGGGTCCGCTGAGCGACAGCCCCACCCGCATGCCCGAGTCCCTCAGCCGCCCGAGCTCCTCCCGGACGCTCGTGTCCTCAAGCACCCCGCTCTCGAAGGTGGCGGAGTGGATTTGATACAGCCGCAGCCAGGGCCCGAGCAGCGTCTGGCTCTCTCCCCACTGCCGGCGCAGGGTGGGCAGCGAGTGATCCTTCACCTCGTGGCGCTCGGCGTCCACGCGCCAGTCAGCGGTATAGGTGTAGCCCCACTTGGAGCCGACGGTGACGTCCTCGGGGCGCAGGCCGCGAGCCTTCAACCACGAGGCGAGGAAGGCCTCGGCGCGGCCATAGGAGCGGGCCGCATCGAAGTAGCGCACGCCCGCGCGGTACGCGGCATCCAGGACCTCATGGGCCTGGCGCTCCATGGCCTCGACGGATCGGCCGCCTCCGAGATCCTCCCCATGGCCGAGGGTGATGTACCCGGGGCGGCCGAGCGCGGCGAGTCCGAGGCCCAGCGGAGACACGGCGGGCCCGGAGGCCCCGAGGGTGCGTGGCATGGCCTCCTGCCTACCTGAAGCGGGCGGTCGCGGGGAGGCTCGCGTGGTGGCACTGCGGGAGAGTGGACGGCCGGATTGTGGAGAACTTGGGGACGGAGCGGGGAGGCACTCTTCCCGGAGAAACGCCGGACCCGTGGCGCCTTCCTGTAACCGAAAAGGGCCGAGCCACTTATCCACAAGATATGAGCCAGGAGAGACGAAGCCGATACGGGGTGTTGCTGCTCCTGCCGTTGCTGGTGCTCGGGGGGCTGGCGGCCGGAAACCCCGAGTCCGGGCATTCCCATGAGGAGGGCACGAAGGTGTACGCCGTCCAGAAGACCGACGCGGAGTGGAAGCAACAGCTCACGCCCGAGCAGTACAAGGTGTTGCGCAAGCAGGGCACGGAGCGGGCCTTCACGGGGAAATACTGGGACCTGAAGGCCGCGGGCACCTACCACTGCGCGGCGTGTGGCCAGCCGGTGTTCAGCTCGGAGACCAAGTTCGACTCGGGCACGGGCTGGCCGAGCTTCTGGCAGCCCCTGACTCCCGGCTCCGTGGACAACCGCGAGGACAAGGGTTGGTTCACGACGCGCACCGAGGTGGTGTGCAGCCGCTGCGGCTCGCACCTCGGGCACGTGTTCGATGATGGCCCGCAACCCACGGGCCTGCGCTACTGCATGAACTCGGTGGCGCTCGACTTCCGGCCAGAGTGAGCCAGCGTCAGCCTCACCCGCCGCGCTGGCGGAACACCACGGTGAAGTTGTTGCTGGGCATGTCGATGACCCGGTCGAACTCCAATCCGTGGGCCCGCGCCTCCGCCGTGACGGCGCCCAGCTCGCGCACGCCCCAGGCCGGGTTCCGCTCGCGCAGCGAGGCATCGAAGGCGAGGTTGCTCGGCGCGGTGGGCCGGCCCTCGATGACATACGCCCCGTAGAGGATGAGCGGTGCTCCCGGGGACAGCACCCGAGCGGCGCCTCGCATCAATCCCTGACACGCCTCCCACGGGGAGATGTGGATCATGTTGATGCACACGATGGCGTCCGCGGACTCCACGGGCCAGGCCGATGCACTGGCATCCAACGCGAGCGGCTCGAGCACATTGGGCAGACCTTCCTCCCGGCGCCACGCCTCGATGCTCGCGCGAGCGACGGGGTCGGCATCGGTGGGCTGCCACACGAGCCTCCGGAAAGGCGCGGGCGAAGAAGACGGCGTGCTGGCCGGTGCCGCTGGCCACCTCGAGCACGGTGCCGCGCGAGGGCAGCAGCTCACGGAGGATGGGAAGAAGAGGCTCGCGGTTGCGCTCGGCGGACGGGGCGTGCTGTTTCATGGGTTGAGCATGCTCCCTCTCCCTCTGGGAGAGGGCGGGGGGTGAGGGTCGTCACCCGACCATATTGCGGACCCGCTACAAAAATCCGCCTGACTTCGCCCGAGTCCGTGTTCATCCCTGGAAGCGAGACTCCGGGTGCCTTGACCCCCCCCATCACCAGGGACAGGCTCGCGGAGTGCTGCCCTTTTTGCAGAGCAATCTCTCCCTGATCTCGGGTGTCCTCCTCACGCTGCTGGTCATCGGCGTCCGGGCGGCGAGCTCGGACTCGCAGTTCCGCAAGGAGCTGGGCGGAGCGCTCGGCTTCCTGGTGACGTTCCTGACGCTGCGCGTGGTGGAGGGGCAGTTCGGTGAGCAATTGCACCCGCGGGTGCTGCCGCTGCTGCGCGTGGCGTGGATGCTCACCTTCGCCTTCGGCAGCATCCGGGCGGGGATGTCGCTGGCCGTCCTGACGGTGACGCGCCTGGGCATCCGGACGCCGCCGCCGAAGATCCTCCGCGACGTGGTGGAGATCTCGCTCTACGTCATCGCCGTCGTCCCCATCCTCCGCACCGAGCTGGCCATCGATCTCACGAGCCTGCTGGCCACGTCGGCGATCGTGTCGGTGGTGCTGGGTCTCGCGATGCAGGACACGCTGGGCAACCTCTTCGCGGGCCTGTCCTTGCAGCTCGAGCGCCCCTACCAGGTGGGCGACTGGGTCACCATCAAGGAGATCACCGGGCGGGTGGTGCAGGTGGCCTGGCGCGCCACGCGGCTGGAGACGTCGCGCAAGGAGATCATCACCCTGCCCAACAACGTCTGCTCCAAGGAGGCGGTGAAGAACTACTCCAAGGGCGGGCAGCCGGTGGGGATGGACCTGTCCTTCCATGGCCCGTACGACCGGGCGCCCAACGAGGTGAAGGAGGCGGTGCTGGAGGTGCTGGAGCAGGTGCCGCTGGTGCTGAGCGCGCCGCCGCCCATGTGCCGCACGGTGGGCTTCGAGGAGCTCGGCATCCGCTACCAGGTGCGCTACTACGTGGAGGACTTCTCGCAAGCCGACGCGGTGATGGCCGAGTTCTACACGCGCATCTGGTACCGCTTCCGGCGCGAGGGCATCGAGCTGCCCGCACAGCGCAAGCTGAACATGTCCATGGGCGCTCCGGGCTCCGAGTTCACCCCGGAGATGATCGCCGACATGCTGCGGCGGGTGGATCTCTTCAAGGTGCTGCGGGAGGAGGAGCGGGCGAAGCTGCGGCAGGAGATGGTGCCCCGGCGCTTCGCCAGGGGCGAGCACGTGATTGAGCAGGGCGAGAAGGGCAACACCTTCTACCTGGTGGGCCGGGGCGAGCTGAGCGTGCGCACGGGCGGGGTGGAGGTGTCGCGGCTGTCGCGGGGCAACTACTTCGGGGAGATGTCGCTGCTGACGGGCGAGCCGCGCACGGCCACGGTGGTGGCGCTCACGGACGTGGTGCTGCTGGAGCTGGGCCGGCCGGTGTTCGCGCGCCTCTTCGAGGAGCACCCCGAGCTGGCGCCGAAGCTGTCGGGGATGCTGGCGCACCGGCGCATGCAACTGGACGCGGCGATGACGGCCTCGGGCGAGACGCTGCCCGATTGCGAGGAGATCGACATCCTCGGCCGGCTCAAGAACATCTTCCGGCTCAACTGAGCCCCCGGAAACGAGAAGGGTGGAGACACGGAGCCCCCCAGCCCCGTGTCCCCACCCCGGTACCTCGTCATCGCTCGCGAGTCCTACTTCAAGAGCTACTCGTACCGCACCTGAGAACCGCCCGAGCTGTTCACCTGTACGCTCGCGGGCTTCTTTCCGGCCTTCACCGTCGAGCCCCCGGAGAGCACGCCCTGGATGCTGCGCTCGGGGGAGGCCTCGATGCGGGTGCCGCCGCTGGCCGTCACCTGGAGCGAGTCGGTCCGCAGCTCGTCGGCCTCGATGACCGAGCCCCCGCTGCCGGTGATCTTCAGCTCACCCGCGCGGCCCTCGAGGTCCACCTCGGAGCCGCCGCTGGCCGCCACCTGGAGGTTCTGCGAGTCCACACCGGTGAGCTCCACCTCGGAGCCGCCGCTGGCCGCCACCTCGAAGGTGTCCACGCGGGTGGCCTGCGCGTCCACGTCGGCGCCCCCGCTGGCCGCGACGCTCTCCACGCGCGGGCTGGTGACGTACAGGCGCACGTCCTTGAGCCCCTTGTTGGAGAACATCGAGGTCTTCTCCACCTGCGTCGTCAGCACGCCGTCCCGCACCTCGAGCTTCACCCGGGCCACGTCGTCCTTGTTGCCCTCCAGGCGCACCGACTTGGGGCCCGGCTTCACCTCGGCGCGGATGCCGTAGCCCACCGCCACACCGCGGAAATCGGGGACGTCGATCTGCCCGGCCTTGGCGGCGTCCTGAGCGAAGACGGGGACGGACACCAGGAAGGCGGCGGGAAGGAGCAGGGAGCGAAGCTGCATGCGGTGGACCTCGGGGAAGGGAGAGGCACGGAGCCTCGTGTCCTTCAGGGTACGCACCGCGCCGCGAGCGATTGCACGCGGCCCGCCCGGCCGCTCACTCCCGGAGCTTCTCGAGGGGAGCGCGGATGGAGGTGACCTCGCCCGCCTGGATTTCCACCTGCAGCTTCAAGGGTTTGAACTGGGGAGCCACCAGCCGCAGGGTGTGCTTGCCTGGGGCCAGGGGCACCCGGAAGAGGGGTGTCTCGCCCAGCAAGCGGCTGCCCAGGTACACCTTGGCGTAGGGCTCGGTGACGAGCGTCAGGGAGCCCTTCCCACCCGAGGGCTCGGCCGCGCCCGTGCGCTCGCGCTCCAGCGCCTGCCAGGCCCGGTCCGCCTCGTCGGCCGTCGTCACCCGCTCGGGCGAGGTTTCCATGTTGGCGGTGGCGGGAGCGGAGGTGCGTGCGGTGCGGCGCGAGGGCGCCACCTTGCCGCGCTTCGCCGGTGGCGCGGACTCCGGGGGCTCGGCCGGGGCCTCCTCCTTCGGCGACGCCTCCGCCACGGCGCCAGCCTCGGGGAGGGCCTCGGTCTTCGTCTCGGGCGAGCCCGTACCGGTGGCGGCGCTCACCTCCGTGGGGGCCGCTGCTTCCGGTGCGGCGGCGGCGGGCGCGGGGGCCGTCTCGGGCGTGGCGCTCGCGGCAGCGGCCTCGGGGGCCACGGGCGCCGGAGGAGCGGAGTCCACGGGCGGAGCCGGTACGGCCTGGGGTTTCGGCGGGGCGGCCCGGGCGGGAGCCTCGGTGGCCTCGGGCGGGGGTGGGAACAGCCGCGAGGACAGGATCCCCCCATCGAGCCGCAACACGACGAGGGCGGCCAACCCGCCCACCAGCAGCAGGAGGATCAGCGCGGCCCACACCCCCCGGCGCGAGGGCTCGGACGAGGGAGCGCCGGAAACGGTGAGATCCTCATCGTCATCCAGGGGCTTCACCGGAAGGTGTTTGCGGGAGACGGAATGAGGATGGGCGGGCGTGAGGTCTTCCTCGTCCGGATCCTCGTTCCGGGGCCCCGGGAAGGTCCGGGAGGCCGCGGGCGGCACCAGGAGGGGGGCGGTGCGGAGCTCGTCCTCCTCGTCGGGCTCCACCGGGCGCGGCCGGGAGGACGCGGAGGGCGGTACCAGGAAGGGGGCGGTGCGGAGCTCGTCCTCGTCTTCGTCCCCGGGATCCAGCGGCGGCGGCCCGGAGGACGCGGACGGAGGTGCCAGGTAGGGGGCGGTGAGGAACTCGGGCCCGTCCTCGTCCACGGGCGCCACGGGCGGCCGGGCCAGGGGCGAGCGCGCGACGGGGACGGTGGGGGCCTCGGGGGGTAGGGCGCGCGAGGGGGGCGCCGGAGGAGCCGAAGGCCCGGGAGGGAAGGTGGACGAGCCGGTGGGCAGGGTGACGGCGTCCAGGTGCGGCAGCGAGGTCCGGCGTGCCGCGCGTGTGGCGTCGTAGCGGGGCAGCGTCTCGTCCGAGGTGACGGGCTGCTCCCCGGTGGGCGTGGCGCGCGAGGGCCGGATGACGGCCGTCTTCTGGGAGGGCTCCGGGAGGACGGGCACGGCGTCGGAGCGGCCCAGGCTGCGGGCGCGCGGCTCGGCCCGGGTCTGCTCCTGGGGCGTGGGGGCGCGGACGGGGCGGGGCGGCTCCACCAGGACGGGCAGGGAGGGCAGGGTGGAGGGATCCACCGAAGCGCGGGCCGGGGACGGGGCCCGGGGCGGCTCCACCAGGACGGGCAGGGAAGGCAGGGTGGAGGGATCCACCGGGGTGCGGACCGGACGGGTGCGGGCGGCGGGCTGCGCCGGCGGGTGGATGCCCGTCTCCGGGGGAGGAGGCGGAGGCGTGGCCGGGAGCTGGGCGGAGGAGGCGGTCCGCTTCTCCCCCGGGGGCGAGGCGGGAGGCTTCGTGACCACGGAGTAGGAGACGAGCTCCGTCTCCTCGGCCCGGGCGGGGCCGGGCGCCGGGAGGTGGGGCGCGGAGATGGTGGGCAGGCGCGGCGTGGCGGGCGCCGGAGGCGGCGTGGCGGACGCGTCCCGATCCGGGAAGAGCTGGGCGAGCTTCACCACGCCCGTGCTGTCGACACCGGCCCGGCCGCTGGCGAGCAACTGGCGCGTCTGCTCGCGCCGCTCGGCGAAGAGGCGCCGCATCAGCTCGCCACTCTGCTCGGGCAACCAGATGAGGGGAGCCACGGCGCGCTCCAGGGCGCGGGCGAACTCGAGCGTGGTGGCGTACCGGTCCGCGCGCTTGCGCGCCAGCGCCTTGAGGACGATGGCGTCCAGCTCGGGGGGAATGGCCTTGTTGGTGCGAGAGGGCTCGGGGATGGGGCCCTTGAGCACGGCGTTCACCACCGCCATGGGCGCCTTGCCCGGGAAGAGCCGCATGCCGGTGAGGCACTCGTGCAGCACCACGCCCAGGCTGAACAAGTCACTGCGGGCGTCCAACGGCTCACCGAGAATCTGCTCCGGCGACATGTACCCGCTGGTGCCCTTCACCATGCCGGCCGCGGTGCGGCTGACGGCCGACAGGCTCTTGGCGATGCCGAAGTCCAGCAGCTTGGTGACGCCCTCGTACGTCACCATGATGTTCTTCTCGGCCACGTCCCGGTGGATGACGGGCGAGGACTGGCCGAGCGCGTCCGTGAAGGTGTGCGCGTAGTGCAGCGCCAGCGCGGTGTCGCGCACGGCCGCCAGCCCGAAGCCCGGGGGCATGGGCTCGTTGGCGGCGCGGCAGGCACGGGCCACTTCAATGAGCGTGGCGCCCGGGACGAACTCCATGGCGAGGAAGAGCTCGCCATCGTCCACGTCCAGATCGAACACCTGGGCGATGTGGGGGTGGTTGAAGGCCGCGGTGACCTTGGCCTCGTCCAGGAACATCTGGACGAACTCCTCCTGGCCCTGGATGTCCGGGAGGATCTTCTTGAGCACCACGGGCTTGGTGAAGCCGGCCAGGCCCCGTTTGGAGGCGAGGAAGATCTCCGCCATCCCACCGGTACTCAGGCGGCAGAGCACCTCGTAGTTGCCCATCCGCGAGCCGCGCACATCACCCGGCGCGAAAGGGAGCTTCGACCCAGCCATTCGAGAAAACCAAGCTTATAGGACCGCTGGCTTCCAGGCGAAAGCCACCACCGTGATTTTCGCGTGAGAGCGCAATGGCAGCGGATTCCACCCACACTTCCCCCGCCCGCGCCGCTGAAACGGACGCGCCAGGCAGCGGGGGAGGCGCGGCCCTCCGGCACTCGTTTACGAGAATCGAGGAAAACTCCAGGAGGCACGGAATGGCCATGCCCTGGGTGCGAGAGGGAACTCGGGCAATCCCTACCCGGGGTACGGGGGTGCTGTTGACTGTCCAGCACGTCACGAAGGCGGGGTTGGTTCGCAACGCTTGAGGAGATCCGGCCCCCGGGTGCCGCTGCAAGCGCTTGGGCGTGTGTCCACATTGGCGGAACCGAAATTCCATCCAGGTGGCCGGTACGACGGTGGGGATAAAAACTTTCAGTGTTCACGTAAAACGGCTCTCCACGACAAACGGAGTTCCCATGGCGACGGAGAAGGCGGACCGCGTGCGAACCCGAGAGAGTGGCCTGGGTTACCGCATGGGACCGGGGCTGGCGGCGGTGGCGGAGGTGGAGGGGGAGCTGTGCTCGGAGGGGAGGCTGGTGCAGCTCTCGCCGGAGCATCTGACGTTGAGCCTGACGAAGCCCACGGGGTTGAGGCCGGGGCAGCGGACGAACGTGTTGCTGGGGGTGGGAGGCGAGGCCCAGATGCTGAGGGCCGAGGTGATGAATGTGTACGAGCCCGGGCCGGAGGAGCAGCCGGAGCTGAGCCTGCGCTTCGTGGCGCCGCCGTTGGATCAGGGCCGGCACATCGTCACGATGCTGGAGGGCTGGAGGGATCTGGGCCAGCTCGAGGCGCCGGACTCGCACCCCATCTGGCGGGAGCGGATTACCCGGGTGGACAGGATTGGGCGCATCTTCGAGGCGCTGACGGCGAGGCGGTGCCGGGGAATGGCGCGCTCGGCGGGTGGGGACGTGGAGCTGGTGGCGGCGCTGTATGACAAATACGACGGGCGGGTGTCGTGGGAGGTGAGGGGCACGCTGCCGCCGATGCCTTTCAGGTTGGAGGTGTTTGGCTTCAGCTCGGTGTTGCACTTCCAGGTGGATCACGCGGTGTACGAGGACGGGCTGTGGACCGTGGCGCTGCCGCGGGAGCTGCTGCGCTACCGGCACCGGAAGCTGAGGAGGGCGCCCGCGGGAGAGGGGTGCTCGGCGCGCTTCGGACATCCGCTGTGGCCGCAGGTGAGGGTGGAGCGGGAGCTGACGGACATCTCGTACGAGGGCCTGTCGTTCGCGACGCAACCGGGGGAGGACCTGCTGTACCCGGGGCTGGTGCTGCCGGAGCTGGAGGTGGGGCTGCCGGGGAAGGAGCCGGTGAGGCTGCGGGCGGAGGTGCGCAACATCACGGGCACGGCGCTGGGACGGCGGTGCGGGATGAAGGTGGAGCCGCTGGGCGAGCGGGAGCTGGCGCGGTGGCGGGAGCTGGTGGAGGAGCAGAGCCATCCGAACACGCGGGTGTCTGGGGATTGGAACGGGGGGACGTGGGATTTGTTCGAGCGCTCGGGATACTTCCGGCTGTCGGGGAAGAGTCCGGGGGACTTCGAGCGGATGCAGGCGGAGTACCGGGAGGCGCACGAGAAGCTGGAGGGGTACCGGAGGCTGGGGTACCGGGTGGTGAGGCCGATGCCGAGTGGGACTTCGGTAGAGGCGAGCCTGTCGTGGCTGAAGCCATACTCGGGGAGCTGGCTGGCGCACCAGTTGGCGAGACACCAGCCGCGCAACGAGAAGCTGAGGAGCACGGCGCGCGAGGCGCTGCGGGACGTGTATTTGAGAGGGTTCGAGCCGGCGCAGACGGACCCGGAGGTGAAGTGGTTCCTGGCGTACTGCGAGGCGAACGTGAGGTGGGTGCGCTTCACGGCGTTCGACTTCGCGGAGTGGTACCAGCACACGGGGCAGGCGTGCATGGTGCCGTTCCGCTTCATGGAGGCGGACGCGAAGCGGGAGTGGGAGATGCCGGAGGGCTTCAGCCTGGGGGCGCCGACGGAGGAGGAGAAGGCGGCGCTGTTCGAGCGGCTGAAGGAGACGAGGCCGGAGGCGTACCGGGAGGCGTTGGACCTGGTGCCGGAGCGTTTCGGGCTGGAGGAGCTCAAGGCGAAGTGGGCCGAGGCGGGGCTGAAGCGGGAGCGGGACGTGCTGGTGGCGCGCAAGGACGGGCGGGCGCTGGCGGTGGGAGTGCTGGAGACGGCGCACGTGGGGCTGAACCTGTTCCACGTGTTGGACGGGCTGCGAGTCATCTCGCTGGTGGACGAGGCGTCGGCGGAAGGGCAGGAGGCGATGCTGGCGCTGCTGGCGGGAGCGGCGGAGTGGTACCGGGCGCGAGGGCTGAACGTGTTCGTGCACTACGTGGAGTCGGAGCACACGGCGTACACGGAGAAGGCGAAGCTGGTGGACCTGGGAGAGGGGCGGATCTGGATCCTCTCGGCGCAGCTCCTGCCGGACTTCATCGAGCACCTGTGCGAGGCGACGACGCCGAGAGGCGATCTCTGAGAGTCATTACCAGCAGCAAGCAGGCCCAATGAGCCCAATCTCCGCCCAATCTCCCCTCGCCCTCCGGGAGAGGGACGGGGTGAGGGTGCCACGGACCCCGGGTTGAGCCCGTGCGATGCCCCCTCTCCCTCTGGGAGAGGGCTGGGGTGAGGGTCTCGGTGAGGCGGTGCACCGTGAGTCCGCCAGCATCTCGGGTGCTACGATGGGAGCAAGGAACCCGGAGCCCGCACGATGGCCGAAATCTTCAGCGCCTACGCTCGATCCCAGAGGAACGTGGGCCAACAGTTGGCAAACGCGGTGATGGCGCTCGCGGTGTTGTTCGTGTGTCTGCAGATGACGCAGGTCATCAGCCCTCAGGAGACGCTGATCGTGAGCCTGACGGGGGTGCTGGTGTGGGGCCTCGCGATGCTGAGCGCGATGCTGTTCCCGAACCGGGTGAGCTTGAGCTTCGCGGTCGGGGGCGCGCTGCTGGTGGGGGTGGGGCTCCTCGCCGTCGCTTACGGTCCGGCCTGCTACTGTGAGGGCTCCTCCGGACTCCTGCCTTCCATCCGGAGGGGCATCACGGGAGAGCCCCAGCAGTTCACCCTGAGCTGCCTTTGAAAGCAGCCCCGTGTACCAGCTGAAGCGAGGGGACGAGTCCCCGGCTCCAGGCCGAGGAGGCGTGCGTCCCGCGCCTGGCGTCGTCCTGTAGAATGGGAGCCGCGATGAGTGACTCCCGGACCCCCCCTCCGAGACCCTATGTCGCGGAGCGCCTCGCGGCGGATGTCGCGGCGGTGGGCCGCATCGATGCCGTCAAGACGGTGCTGCGGGTGCTCCTGCAGACCACGGGATTGGGGCTCGCGGTGGTGGCCCGCGTCACGGCCGAGTCCTGGACGTGCTGCGCCGTGCTGGATGAGATCGACTTCGGACTGCGCCCGGGTGACACGCTGGAGCTCGTCACCACCTTCTGCAACACGGTTCGCGGCTCGGCGGCGCCGCTGCTCATCACCCATGCGAGCAAGGATCCCCGGTTCACCCACCACCCGGCGCCGAAGCTCTACAACGTCGAGAGCTACATCGCCGTGCCCTTGCTGCGGCGGGATGGGAGCTTCTTCGGCGTGATGTGCGCGCTCGACCCGAAGCCGGCCGACCTCCCGGTGGACAAGCTGGAGATCTTCCGCCACCTCGCGGACCTCGTCGGCCACCAGTTGGAGCACGAGGACGAGCTGGGCCAGCGCGATGCCCAGCTCCTCAGCGCGCGCGAGGCCACCCAGTTGCGCGAGCAGTTGATCGGCATCGTGAGCCATGATCTGCGCAACCCGCTCAATGCCATTGCCCTGTCGGCCGCGACGCTGCTGCGCCGCACGGACCTGGATGACCGGGCCCGCCGGGGCATCCGCCGCATCCTGGACGCCGCGGACCGGGCCAACCGGCTCATCCTGGACCTGCTCGACTTCACCCAGGCGCGCATGGGCCAGACGCTGCCGATGAAGCGCCAGTCCCTGGACCTCCATGCCTTCACCCAGCAGGTGGTGGACGAGTTGCGGCCGGCCGTCATGGAGCGCGAGCTGGAGCTGGAGAGCGAGGGGGAGGGGCAGGGCGAGTGGGATCCGGACCGCATCGCGCAGGTGCTCACCAACCTGCTCACCAATGCCTTGCAGTACAGCCCCGCCGGGACGCCCATCCGGGTGAGGACGCGAGGCGAGGCCACGGCCGTCCTCCTCATCGTGAGCAACGAGGGGCCGCCCATCCCGGTGGAGCTGCTGCCCACCCTCTTCGAGCCGATGACGCGTGGCACCGGGGAGGGAAGTGAGCGCCGCAGCATCGGCCTGGGCCTCTTCATCGTGGATCAGATCGTCCGGGCCCACGGGGGCCGCATCGAGGTGAGCTCCACGGCGGAGGAGGGCACGTCCTTCCGCGTCCTGCTTCCCCGCGGCAGCTAAGCCAGTGGAAGTAAGTTCTTTCAGGGGTGCTCCCGCGGGAAAGCACGGGGCGCCTTCCGGCCGCGCGGCGTGCCGACTGGTCCAACAATCGGACCAGTTGCTCCCCCTCGCGGCCGGAACCTCCCCCCTGACAGGACTTACCCCTTCTGGCTTGGGCGCGGTGCTCCTCCACCAGGGAAGCGGCGGAAGAGCGGGCGTGCCGTTGCTCGAGGGATTCCGAGCCGGGCGGCCCGCCTGATACCGCGCCCCTGTGTGGACTTTCCATCAAGCCAGGTCCCGGCCTCGCTGGAGCAGTCAACGCGCGCTTGAAAATGGGAGAAGGCAGCCTAGATTGAACGGTGACGCTGACGCGTCGACTTGGACGGGCGCCTGTTGGGCCATCCACGAGCGGCAAAGTGGCACGAGTTCGTGTCCGGCCGTTTCCCTCTTGGTTCGTAGTGCACCATTGAGCGTACGCCCGGCGTGCGCCCTCTCATCCTGTGTCTACGCGGCCGGGCCCTCCGGCCACGGAGGTCCATCCATGTCTTCTGAGAACTTCGCGGTGACGGATACGGAGCTGGACGAGCCCACGCTCAGACGGCTCGTGAAGGAGCCTGAACTGGCCTTGCGCCGCCTGGAAAGGGAACCGCGGCATGCGATCCGGCTCATCTCCGGGCTGTTGAAGGACAACCTGGACGCGCTTTCCGAGGAGGAGCTGAAGCGACTGCTGAACGCCGCGGCGCTGGAGGCGTTTCCTGCCGAGTTGAGAGCACATATCGCGAGAACCCTCCTGAAGGAGGAGGAGGCTCCAGAGGTCGAGAGCTTCCTCGAAGCGCTCGCGCGGGATGCCGCTGATTCACCCGCCGGCATGACCCTGCTGCTCCAGTACACCGAGTGCTCGGGTGTACCAACCCGGCTGGCTCTGACGTGGCTGGCCAGTCCTCATCAAGAGCTGCGTGAGCTGAGCGCGGTGAGCCTCATCCGCTCCGGAAAGCTGTGGCTGCAGGCGCTCAACGTGCTGTTGGTGGATGGCAGGCGCGAGCGCATCACGGAGCTCGAGCAGGAGTACGAGGAGAAGTTCGGACTGAATCTCAAACAGAAGCACTTGCTGCGGGAGGCTCTGGCCTACGTGCAACTCGGCCGCTGCCTGAAGAGGGCTTCGCGCAGCGCCCTGGCGGATGTCTTGAAAGCGGGATCGCCCCTGGGGTGGGAACTGCGTGACAAAGGGCGATACGGTTTCTTCAGCTCCCAGGAAGGACTCCCAGGCGCTCTTCCCCAGGAGCTTCCCGCGATTGATGAAAGGTTTGAACTGGCCCTGTTGGAGCTGCGGCTGTTGCTCGACGCGGGAATGGAGAAGGAGGTTCTGGAGCTGCTGGAGTACTCGAATGGAGGCTACAAGCAGAGCCTGATGACAGAGCTTCCTGATGTCCACACCCGCCGAGGACAAGACGAGACAGCGGCGGCTGGCGGGGGTGCTGGGCCAGATGCCTCGCCGGGAGATCGAGTGGCTCCGCGGTGCTTTGCCTGTACCGCTCGCGACCGCCTGGGCTCGCAGTCACAAGACACCTCGTGAGGTACGGCGGGTGGCTGCCGCGGTGGCGCTCCGCGATCCCCAATTCGATCCAAAGGACTGCACGCTCTCGGATGACGCCTGGCTCCTCGCGCAGTTGTTCCAGGAGCTGCCCTATTCCCTCGAGAATTCGACGAAGGCCGCGCAGGTGCTGCTGCGCGCGGCGGTCAACCTGTTGGTGCACCACCCTCCTTCCCAGCAGGAGTTGGAGGAACAATCGGCTCCGTACTTCCAGATTCGAGAGCACGTCCGCAATTGGGTGCGGACGCCGAGGCACCCCGAGCTGGAGGTCCCTTCGTTGTTACGCGCCGACCTGACCGACCGCGTTTGGAATGCGCTGCGCAGGGTTCACCATGATGGCCGCTCCCTGGTGCCTTCGAGACAGGTCGTGGAAGCGTGGCTGGAGTGCGCGGCGGTCCTGAGGGACAGGCGGTTGCTCGATGCCGTGGAGAAGCTCGAGGCGACCCTTCGAGACGAGGAGCGGGCCGCCCTGAGTGAAACCCTCCGGCAGGTCAAAGAAGAACTCGTCCTGCGGCCGAATGAGGATGATGTGGAGGTCGTGATTCTGGCCCTCAAGGAACTGCGGGTGGCGTGACCCCGCTCGCTACTCGGACCAGAGGAGCGCCAGGTCGAGCTCGAGGGCATCGAAGGGCTCGGCGCGCACCCGCTCCTCTCCGGCGAAGGAGTGGACGAGGAGCCATTCGCGCTCGATGAGCCGGAACACATCGAGCGTGTGGGCCAGCGGGTCCACGTGCCACACGTGCCGCACGCCCTCCCGGGCGTAGATGCGCATCTTCTGGCCCTTGTCCCTGCGCCGCGTGCGCTCGGAGAGGACCTCGCACGTCCAGTCGGGCGCGAGCGCATAGTGTGCCGGGGCGTCGTCTCCTCCCACGGCGCGTGGCAGGCGCTCGCGCCTCCACCCGGCGAGGTCCGGCACGAGCTTGTCCGGCCGGGGGCCGAGGTGGAGCTCCGGCTCGTAGAGGATGACCCAGCCGCCCGGTCCACCGCTGCCGAACTTGAAGGGCGCCATGAGGATGCCGGCAAGGTTCGACGCCACATTGGCGTGTGGGCGGGCCGGGCGCGGGCTGAGGTGCAGCGCACCGTCCAGGATCTGCGCCACCATCTCCTCGGGCGTTGCCTGGAAGGCCGCCTCGACGGACGGGGCGTTTCGCTCGGTGGACTCGGAGTCGGGAGGACGGCGGGTGGCCATGAGGGAGGATTTCATCATGCCGCCCTCCCCGTGCAATGCCGGGGCCGGGAGCCGTCTCTCTTCGAGACACTAGGCGCGGCTGTCCTTCCACTGGAGCTCGCTCAGCTCCCGGCCGAGCTGCTCCCTTCGGCCCTCGGCCTGGGTGACGGCCTGTTCCAGGCGCTCGGGGTCATACGTCCGCGCCTGGGCGGGGGAGAAGATCTCCGCCACCTTGCGCAGCAGGCCGCACAGGCGCTCGACATCGGCGCGGGACGTCTCGGTGGCCTGCTTCAGCCGCCGCAGCGAGTCCTCCAGCAGGGGCTCGGCCACCACGCGCTTCAGCTCCTCGGCGGTGTTCACCTTGGCGCCCTTGCCCAGCAGACCCGCGAGCACGCCTCCGAGCAGCGCCGCTCCCATCACTGCCCACCCTCCGTGCTTGCGCGCCACGCCCGTCAACAGCGCCGCGCCCACTCCGGCCATTCCGCCCGTGCGCGCGAAACCCCAGTCGAAGAAGAGCGAGCGCGGCTCGACGAGCCGGCCGAAGCGGTCCGCCAGTGCCAGGGTGGCCTTGCCGCCGTCCTTGCCGCCGTCCTTGTCCTCCAGGTCCCGCGCCAGCTCGCGCGCCAGCACCGCGTCGAGCCGCTGGCGCAGCGCGTGCGAGCGGGGCTCCACCCGGGCGCTCAGCTTCTCCCGGAAGGCCTGCGTCAGCCGGCGCTGGGCCTCGGGCAGCCGGGGCTCCAGCTCGCGCAGGCTGTCCTCCGCGAGCCGGGGCAGCTCGCCCTCCAGCCGCTGGCTCTCCTCGCGCAGCAGCTCGTCCAGGCTCACCTGGAGGCGGGTGAGCGTCTCCGGCCGCAGCTTCGCCAGCTCCCTCATCCCGAGCAGCGCCTGCACGTCCTCGAGCAGACGGCTCCAGTCCTTCAAGGCCTCCTCGAGCAGCCCCCGCTGCCGCCGCGCCAGCTTCCCGGCCAGCTCCTCGCGCAGTGACTCCAACCCCGCGCCCCCCGTCCCGGAGACGGTGAAGACAGACAGCGTCCGGTGCGGCACCGCTTCCCGCAGCACCTGCTCGAGCCGCTCCCGCGCGCCGTCCGGAGTCAGCCCTTCCGGGAGCAGATCGCAGCGCGTGAGGACGAGCTGGAGCGAGTCCTCGGGGAACGCCTCGGCGAGCTGCTGAAGCCACGCCAGCATTTCCTGGGACGGGGGCGCTTCCGCGGCGAGCACCAGCAGGCAGTGCTCGGCCAGCTCGCCCACGCTCAGGCCTCCCTCCTCGCCGGAGCCGCCGGACTCCACCTCCAGCCACTTCCAGGGGACGTCCGAGCCCAGGGCCCTCAGGAGGGTGCTCTTGCCCACCGAGGCGTTGCCGGCCACGGCCACCACCGGCCGGGCGATGCGCTCCAGCGCCGCCGGTGTCCTTTCCAGCTCCCGGGCGAACGGCACCTGCTCGAAGAGGCCCCGCCGCTCAGCGGCCAGGCTCCGAGCCAGCTGCGCCTGCTCCCGGATGTGCTCGTCGTGCCTCATGTCCCTCCTCACTCGCACGCTCAGCGTAGCGCACCGGGCGCCCTGTCATGTCCATTGCAGAACACTCTCGAATCGTGGCACAGCTTGGGGTCACAACGATTCATGCCGCCAAGGTTCCTCTCCAGGGGGCGCCGCCCCTTCCCGGGGCGAGGGGGCCGCCGCGGACGTTTGAGGCCAAACCCTTCATGATGGACATCCCCGGCCATACCCTGCGCGGCGCGTTGCGAGCGACGGGCGCGAACCTGCTCTTTCACGCGGTGTGTGGGACGAATAACCGGCCCGTCATCGTCAAGACGCCGGCGCAGCCCTCGCCCGGCCCGCGCGAGTGGGAGCGCTACCGCCGCGAGCACGGCATCCTCCAGCGGCTCCGGGACGTGAGGGGGGTGCCCCGCGTGCATGCCTGTGAGCTCATCCAGGAGCGCCCCGTGCTGCTGCTGGAGGAAGTGGAGGGCGAGCCCTTGTCGACGCGGGTGGGCCAGCGGCTCGAGCTCACCGCCTTCCTCTCGCTGGCCATGTCGCTGGCCTCGACGCTCGGGGAGATCCACCGGCGCGGCGTCATCCACAAGGACCTGAAGCCCTCCAACCTGATCCTCACGCCGGAAGGGGAGGGGCGCATCATCGACTTCGGCTCCGCCACGCTGCAGCGGGTGGAGCACGTGGACGCGGCGGTGCCCCACCTCATCGAGGGGACGCTGGCGTACCTGTCGCCGGAGCAGACGGGGCGGATGAACCGGGTGGTGGACTACCGCACGGACTTCTACTCCCTGGGCGTCACCTTCTATGAGCTGCTGACGGGCAGCCTGCCCTTCCAGGCGAAGGACGTGCTCGGGTGGTTCCACGCGCACCTGGCCAGCCATCCCCCGCCGCCGCACGAGCTCGTCGCGTCGGTGCCGCGGGCCCTGTCGGCCATCGTGATGAAGCTGTTGGCCAAGGCCGCCGAGGAGCGCTACCAGGGCGCGGACGGGCTGAAGGCGGACCTGGAGCGGTGCCGGGAGCGGCTGCTGCGGGGCGAGCGCGACGTCTTCCCGCTGGGTGAGCACGACTTCCCCCACCACTTCCAGATGCCCCAGCGGCTCTACGGGCGCGAGGCCCCGGTGGCCACCCTCTTCGAGAGCTTCCAGCGGACGGCGCGCGGGGAGCGGCCGGAGCTGGTGCTCGTCAGCGGCTACTCGGGAATCGGCAAGTCCTCCGTCATCCACGAGTTGCACCGGCCGGTGGTGGAGCGGCGCGGCTTCTTCCTGCAGGGCAAGTTCGATCAATTCCAGCGGGACATTCCCTACGCCACGCTGGCGCAGGCCATCCGCGGGCTGGTGCAGCAACTGCTGGCGGGCACCGACGAGGAGCTGGCGGCCTGGCGCGGGCGGCTGCACGAGGCGTGGGAAGGCCAGGGCCAGTTGCTGGTGGACCTGGTGCCCCAGTTGGAGCTCGTCGTGGGCCGGCAACCGGCCCTCCCGGAGCTGCCGCCCGCCGAGGCCCAGCACCGCCTGCACCGCGTCTTCGGCAAGTTCCTCGGCGTCTTCTCCACGCGCGAGCACCCGCTCGTCATCTTCCTGGATGACCTCCACTGGGCGGACCTGGCGAGCCTGAGGCTCATCCAGCACCTGCTGGGGGGCCCGGAGGTGCCGTCCGTGCTGTGGGTGGGGGCCTATCGCGACAACGACGTCAGCCCGTCCCACCCGCTGATGCTGATGCTGGAGGAGCTGCGCAAGACGGACGCACGCCTCACCGGTGTGCGGCTCGAGCCGTTGAGCCTCGCGCAGCTCCGGCGGCTCATCGCCGACGCGCTGCCGGGGGCGGGGGAGGACGTGACGGTGCCGCTCTCGGCGCTCGTCCTGGAGAAGACGGGGGGCAATCCCTTCTTCCTCATCCAGCTCATGATGACGCTGCACCAGGACGGGCTGCTGGCGCGCCTGCCGGAGGGGCGGTGGCGGTGGGATGCCGAGGGCGTCCGGGCCCGGGCGTACTGCGACAACGTCGTGGACTTCATGGTGGGCAAGCTGCGCCAGCTCCCGGAGGCGACGTGGTTCCTGCTGCGCCTGGCGGCGTGCGTGGGCAATGACTTCGCGCTTCCCTTGCTGGCGCTCGTGGCCGGCCTGGAGCCGCTCGAGGTGGAGGAGAACCTGGAGCTGGCGCTCCAGGAGGGCATGCTGGCGCGCAGCGGCCCGGAGCACTTCCGCTTCCTGCATGATCGCATCCAGCAGGCGGCGCAGGAGCTCATCCCCGAGCAGGAGCGCAAGGCCGTGCACCTGCGCATCGGCCGCCTGCTGCTGGCGGGCCTGACGCCCGAGGCGCTGCGCGAGAAGCTCTTCGACGTGGTGGGGCAGCTCAACGCCGGGGCGGAGTTGCTCGACACGCCCGAGGAGCGCCTGCGGGTGGCGCGGTTGAACGCGGAAGCGGGCTGGAAGGCGCGGAGCTCGGCGGCGCACCGCTCGGCCATCACGTACTTCAAGGTGGCCTTCGAGCTGCTGCCGGGGGACCCGTGGACGGTGGACCCCTCGCTCACCTTCCGGATGTGCCTGGACTGGGCGGCCAGCGAGCTGATGAGTGGCAATGCCGCCGGGGCGCGCCGGCTGGTGGAGGTGCTGCTCTCCCGGACGAGGAGCCGCGCGGACATCGCGGCCGTCTACCGCCTCAAGGGCGAGCTGCTCATGGGGGCCGGGCAGATCGACCAGGCGGTGGCGTGTCTGCTGGAGGGCCTGGAGTCGCTGGGCATGCACCTGCCGCCGCGCCCCTCGTGGGAGGAGGTGGTGGCCGCGCAGGAGGAGGTGCAGGCCCTGATGGGGGAGCGCTCCATCGAGAGCCTCCTGGAGCTGCCCCTGGTGAGCGATCCGGACATGAAGGCGGTGCTCGGGGTGCTGGCGGCCCTGTTCACCCCGGCGTGCTGCACCGACAACAACCTGCTCATCCTCCAGCTCTGCCGGGTGGTGTCGCTGAGCCTTCGGCATGGCAACAGCGAGGCGGCCGTCATCGGCTACTCCTGGTACGGCCTGGTGCTGGGCCATGCCTTCAAGAAGTACCGGGAGGGGCATGCCTTCGGTGAGCTGGCCTGCGCGCTCGTGGAGCGTCACGGCTTCTCCGCGTACCGGGGCATGGCGCTCTACAGCCTGCAGATCATCAACCCCTGGACGCAGCCGATGGCCCGCTCGCTGGAGCTCATCCGGAGCGCCTTCCATCACGCGCTGCTGGCCGGGGACTTCCAGGCGGCCTGCTACTGCTGCAACCACATCGTCACGGACAGCCTCATGCTGGGCCAGCCGCTGGACGAGGTGCATGCGGAGTCGGTGGCCCGCTACGACTTCGTGCGCCGGGCCGGCTTCCAGGATGTGCTGGATGTCATCCGCGGCTCGCAGCGCTACGTACAGCAGATGCGCGGGCTCACGCGCTCGTTCGACACGCTGAGTGGCGAGGACTTCGAGGAGGAGGCCTTCGAGGCCTCGCTCACGCCGGATCGCATGAGCACCATGCGGTGCTGGTATTGGATCCTCAAGATGCAGGCGCGCTACATGTGCGGCGCGTACGAGGAGGCGCGTGCGGCGGGAGACAAGGCCGCCGGGCTGCTGTGGACCTCCATCGGCCACATCCAGCTCCTGGACTTCCACCTGTACCGGGGGCTGACGCTGGCGGCGAGCCTGCCGGGAGCGGCGCCCGGGGAGCGGGAGCGCTGGCTGGAGGAGCTGCGCGGGCACCAGCGGCAGCTCGCGGAATGGGCGGGCCATGGCCCCGGGAACTTCCTCGCCCCCGAGCGGATGCTCTCCGGGGAGCTGGCGCGGGTGACGGGCCGGAGCGAGGAGGCGATGAGCGCATATGAGGAGGCCATCCAATCGGCCCGGGAGCATGGCTTCCTCCAGAACGTCGCGCTGGCGAGCGAGCTGGCGGCGAACTTCTGGCGCGCGCGGCGCTTCCCGACGATCGCCGACTCGTATGCCCGAGGGGCCCGGGAGGCGTACCTGCGCTGGGGCGCCCACGGCAAGGTGAAGCAGTTGGAGTCCCGGTGGCCGGAGCTGGCGCTCGCGGCGTGCGCGGAGCGCGAGTCCTCGCATGACACGGACTCGTCGCAGATCGACGCGCTCACCGTGGTGAAGGCGCAGCGGGCCATCTCCGGGGAGATCGTCCAGGAGCGGCTGGTGACCACGCTCATGCAGGTGGCCATCGAGAACGCGGGGGCCCAGCGCGGTGCGCTGCTGCTGGTGCGGGGGGACACGCTCCGGGTGATGGCCATCTCCGGCGAGTCACCGGAGGATCCCATCCTCCTGCCTCCCGAGGGCGCGCCGGCCGAGCTGCCGTGGACGCTCATCGCCTACGTCAAACGCACGCGCGAGGACGTGCTCATCGGCGACGCCAGCCGGGCGCACCCCTTCCCGGCGGACGAGTACCTGCGGCGCGGCCGGGCCCGCTCGGTGCTGTGCCTTCCGCTGCTGCGCCAGGAGGCCCTCTACGGCGTGCTGTACCTGGAGAACAACCTGGCGGCCGAGGCCTTCACCCCGGATCGCCGCGCGCTGCTGGAGCACCTCGCCTCGCAGGCCGTCATCTCCATGGAGAACGCGCGGCTGTACGCCGAGGTGCAGCACGCCGAGGCGGCCCTGCGCCGGGCCAATGACGAGCTGGAGGCGCGGGTGGAGGAGCGGACGCGGGAGCTGAGGGAGGCGCAGGGCCGCCTGGTGGACACCGCGCGCGCGGTGGGCATGTCCGAGGTGGCCTCGAACGTGCTGCACAACGTGGGCAACGTGCTCACCAGCGCCGTCGTCAACCTCGAGGTGTTGCGCGAGACGGTGGCCGCCTCCCGCGTCAACCGGCTCAAGCAGTTGTCGGCGCTGTTCGAGGAGAACCGTGGGCGCCTGGGGGAGTTCTTCACCCACGATGCGCGCGGGCTGCAGATGCCGGACTACTTCTCCGCGCTCACCGAGCAGCTCCTCCAGGAGCAGGGGAAGGTGCGCGACGGCCTCTTGGAGATGGGGTGGCATGTCGAGCACATCCGCTCCATCGTCCAGGTGCAGCAGACCTACGCCAAGACGGCGCTGCTCATCGACGAGTGCGAGCTGTCGGAGCTCGTGGATGATGCGATGCGCATCCAGATGCCGGCGCTCAAGCGCCACGGCGTCACCGTCACCCGCGAGCTGAAGGACTCGCGCAAGGTGCGCGTGGACCGGCACAAGGTGCTGCAAATCCTCATCAACCTCGTGAGCAACGCCAAATACTCGCTGGACGAGATGCCCGAGGGAGAGCGGCGGATGATCGTGCGGCTCTCCATCGAGGGGAACAAGGCCCGCATCCAGGTGGTGGACAGTGGCGTGGGCATCGCGAAGGACATCCGCGACCGGCTCTTCTCGCACGGCTTCACCACGCGCAAGGATGGGCATGGATTCGGCCTGCACTCGAGCGCGCTCGCCGCGCAGCTGCTGGGGGGCAACCTCCAGTTGGAGAGTGACGGGCCGGGCAAGGGTGCCACGGCCACGTTGGAGCTCCCACTTCAGTAGCGACTCGCTACGGCGCCGAGCACTTCACCGGGCCGAGCGAGGCCTGGAAGTAATAGCCATACAGGTCCGGCGTGAGCGAGAAGTTGCACGTGTTCACGTCGGTGGGGTCCAGGTGGGGGTGGCCCTGGATGTAGCGGGCGACGTAGTCACGCACCCCGTCGGCCGAGGTCCAGAGCACGGTGCCCTCCTTGAACATGGCGTAGCCGCCACCGCCGCTGGCCCGGTAGTTGTTGATGGCGATGCGGAAGGATTGATCATCCCGCACGTCCAGGCCCTTGTAGCGCAGGTGGGTGAGGCGCGAGCCCACGGGCTTCGTGAGGTCGTACCCGTACTCGATGCGCGAGTAGAGGTCCCAGTTGTAGTTCTGCACGTTGCCCACCTTGGCCGACTCGGGCCTGGAGGCATCCGGCGGGGCGCTGGGGTTCCACTGGGCGAAGTAGCCGGCGTTGAGCTCCAGCGCGCGGCGCAGGATGGAGCCGTTGATCTCCATCACATACAGCGTGTTGTCGTAGATGTAGATGCTGTAGGCGTCGCGCAGGGTGATGTCCCCGGCGGGCAGCATGCCCTCGTCGGTGAAGAGCGCGGCGAGCGAGAAGTCCACCGGGTGGCCGTTCTCCTCGGCGGCTTCCTCCTGCACGGTGTTGATGAGATCGGCCAGGGCGCTGTCCACGTAGCGGGCGGCATAGCCTCCGGTGAAGGCGGCGCGGGTGGTGCCGAGCTTCGCGCTCACGTAGTTCAGCGTGGTGTCGTGGTGCACCTGGGTGAGCTGCGTCACCCGGGCGTCCTGCTCCACGCCGGCGTTCACCTCGAGCAGGCGCGAGTCCTTGCCCTCCACCTTCCAGCGGCCGTCCGCGTGGACGATCGACAGGTCCACCAGACCCAGGTGGCTGCCCCAGCGGTTGGGCTGGATGAGGAGCACGTCCTGGCCCTGGCCGTTCTTCAGCAGCATCTTCGGGATGGGCTGGTGGGTGTGGCCGGTGAGCAGCACGTCGATGCCTTCGATCTGCTGGGCGATCTGCACCGCCTGGTTCTCGCCGGGAAGGTTGCCGCGGTCGGCCCACTTCGCGGGGTCGGCGTAGTCGTTCAACCAGGAGGCGGGGTTGCTGGCACTGCCGGTGGGCTGCTTGTCCGGGCCGCTGTGGATGGCGACCACCACCACGTCGGCGCCCTCCTGCCGCATCCTCGGCACGTACACGCGGGCCGTCTCCAGCGGATCATCGAAGCGCAGGCCGGGGATGTTCTCCGGACGCTCCCACGTCGTGACGCCGGGCGTCACGAGGCCGAGGATGCCCACCTTCACCCCGCACACGTCCTTGAGCAGGTAGGGGGTGAAGGCCTCGCCGCCGCCGTCGCTCTGGCGGATGTTGGCGCCGAGCAGGGGGAAGCTGGCCTCGCCCTTGAACTTGGAGAGGACGCCGAGGCCGTAGTTGAACTCGTGGTTGCCGAGCGCCATGGCGTCATAGCGCAGCTCGTTCATGGCCACGGCCATGGGGTGCTGGGGCGCGTTGTCCACCAGGGCGTAGTAGGTGCCCAGGGGCGTGCCCTGGATGGTGTCGCCCGTGTCGATGAGCAGGTTGCAGTCCGGGTTCTCCGCGCGCGCCTGCTTCACGAGCGTGGCCACCTTGGACAGACCGCGCTGGGGGTCCGCCTTGCCGGTGAAGTAGTCCCAGGGGAAGAGGTTGGTGTGCAGATCGCTCGTCTGCATCAGCCGCACCGTGCGCGGCGAGGTGTCCACGGGCGGCGGCCGCGGCTCGGGATCGTCGCAGGCGGTGAGCTGGAGCAAGGCACAGGCGCCCAGCAGGGGAAGGAGCGGGCGGGAACTGGCGGGAAGACGCGGAGACATGGGAGGTGACCTCGGAGGAAAACCAGAGGCCCGGAGTGACGCCGCCGGGCGCGCCTCTCCTATGAGGCCCCCTGCCTCCTTGCAATCAACAGGAGCGGGACCTGTTCCACCGTGCTCGTTTGACGGGCCGCCCGGCGCGCTGGCAGCCTTCAGGCGTGACCGACCTCTTCACGCCCCTGTCTCCCGCCCAGAAGACCGACTTCCAACGGCGCTACCTCGCGTACCTGCGCGGACGCGACGGCGAGCCCCAGTGGCGGACCCACACCTTCTCGGTCCGCGAGGCGTTCTACCAGAACCTCGAGCAGCGGCCCGTGCGCCGCACCGGAGCGCCGGTGGTCCACCAGGACGTGTTCAACCGCCACCATGCGCAATACCGGCCCGGGGAGAAGCTCGATGAGGCCACGCTCTGGGCGCTGTGCGTGGCGAAGACCAACCGGGGCGAGCGCTTTGGCGTCGAATACGCCCATCGGATCGGCAACGCGGAGCGCGATGGCGATCCGGACAATCCGCTGACGTACATCGGAATCGAGGAATTCTATCACACGCGAATCCTGCGGGACGCGCTGCGGGTGATTGGCCTCGAGATGGAGATGCTCAATCCCACCCTCGGCCAGCAATTCATCATCAAGGCGATGGCGCGGCTGCCGAAGACGATGGGTTATCCGATCATCTTCTGCGGAGAGATTTGCGGCGTGGCGTTCTTCCACCTGCTGCTGCACAAGGCGCGGGAAGCTCTTCGGGGATCAGCCCGAGCCGCTGGCGCGCATCGAGGCGCTGTTCGCGCAGATCATGGTGGACGAGGTGGGCCACGTGTACTTCGCGCGCAGCCAGATGGACGCACCGGGGCTGGCGCTGGCGAAGCGGCTGCTGCCGCTGGTGGCGCGAGGCCTCGTGGATGGAATGCCCGAGTACTACCAGCTCTTCGGACGCGAGCGGCTGATGCGGGAGATCCTCCGCGCCGACGTGGACGCCGCCGCCCTGCCGTACCCGGATCGCTTCCTCCCGTTCGAATCGGCGGACCCGGACCGGTCCGCGGCCTGAGCGCCGCGGAGGAGAAGCGCGCTACCCGGACGCGGTCTGGGTGCGGGACTCCCCGGCCAGTTGCGTGAGCAGGAGGAAGCCGGGATGGAAGTTACGCCGCACCAGGACACATAGCCCCTCCGCTCATGCTCAGACTTTAGACCTTCTTGTATTGATGAGTGACTGAGACGAGGTCCACCAGTGTCTGCCCGCCAGCCTTGGCGATGATTTACAGGCATTGGCATCGATGCCGTAGCTCGGACATGAATCGTTCATGCGGTCGAGGTCTCGCATGATGCAAGTTTGAATTCCATCTGGGGACAAATCAGACAAAATCATGATTGGGGGGAGCTGTTGCTCGAGGAGGAGGTGCACCACTCTTCAGCAGTAGGGTAGCGATGTCCCTCATTACCTGACGGTGATTGCCCACTCCCAGTTGGATGTCAATACACCCCTCTTGTATGTGTGATGAATGGGGTGACATATCATTTACGGAATGTCAGACCCCACGTTCATAGTGGACCCATCGCACGCCAGGTGGGTCTGCTCCGTATGGGGTCCGTCTGGTCCTCCGAGAGTCGGGGGAGCCGTCTTCCCGCGCACGGTTGGTCGCTCGCGACGTGTCACTTCAACGTTGGATCAGCAAGGAAATACATCCATGGACAAGAAGACCAAGACACGCGGCAAGGCGCAGGGCAAGGCGGACTCCGGGTTCGAGAAGGATCTCGGGCCGCTCACCAAGGCCATCGACGACGCGGTGGCGGGCATCCAGAACCCGAAGCAGCGCCGGGAGGTGCGCCAGGCCGTGGGGGAGGCCGTGCACGGCGCGATGAAGGATCTCACCCTGCGAGCGAAGGGCCCCGCGGCGCTGCTCGACGGGCCGGACTCCGTCTCCAAGGCCACGGCCGCCATCAAGCAGGTGAAGGAGCTGGGCTTCGTGGAGTTCACCACGGGCCTCATCAACGGCACCTTCGACGCCATCGTCGGGGCCACCATCAAGCAGATGAAGGCGTACTCCGAGATGGTGGCGCAACTGGCCAAGACGCTCGTCGACTTCGAGGCCGACCACGTCACCCCCGCGGACATCACCAAGCACCTCTCCGGCACCTACCCGGATGGTCTGGGTGGCACCAGCGTGCGGCACACCTACGTCTTCGTCGGGACCCCCAAGAACGACGATCTCGGCATCCCCGAGCAGACGGCTCGCGAGAATCTGATCCTCGTGGCCGACGCCCTGGTGAAGGAGGTGAAGAACGCCTCGCCGGAGTTCACGTTCGTGGAGGAGGACATCCAGACGACCCAGGAGTCCTTCACGGAGGACTGGGTCAACAAGGCCCGTGATGCGGTGAGCAGGCAGCTCGCCAAGAGCATGATCGAGCACCTCCGGGCCATGGCGCGCGAGGGCATGGCGCGGATCGTCGTCACCAATGGCGAGCTGCTGTCCAGGCTCACCTTCAAGGTGAACGCCACCGAGCAGGAGATCTCCTCCACGAGCCGCTACGATGCGCAGAGCAGCGGGTGGGGCGTGAGCGCGCGCTACGGGGGCGGCCGCTTCGGCTCCGGGTTCTCCTACGGCTCCAGCAACGTGAGCGTGTCCACCATGGACGAGCGCTCGTTCGACTCGGTGACGATGAGCGCGGAGATCATCGGGCAGGTGAAGATCAACTTCCGCACCGAGTCCTTCCCGCCCTTCATCAAGGACGATCCCATCGTCTGAGCCTCTCGCGCCAGGAGGCCGGTGGCCCTCGTGCCGCCGGCCTCCGGGCCTTTCCCGCCATGGCTGACATCACCCTGGGTGACCTGCTGTCCCTGCTCTTCGAGGACCTGGCCCCCTCCCTCCAGCGCGAGTCCGAGGACGCCGCGTTGATGCTCCACGTGACGGACGTGGACCTGGACCTCCCCGCGCACCTGCGGCTGAGGGCCGCCGGACCGGATCCCGAGCACGAGCCGGCCCGCCTCATCCTGTCGCTGCCGTCGGCACGCGAGACGCCCACCGCCGGGCGCCTCGGCCGCGTCAGCATCACCCTTGGAGTCCGGCCGGGCCTCGTGCCCGAGCCGTCGGAGGACCCATGAGTTCCGATGACAACGTGGAGTGGCAGCTGGCGGACCTGGTGGACGCCATCTCCGCGGAGGTGGACCGCGCGGAGGACACACTGGCCCTCAAGTCCTACGCGCGCCAGGTCTCCTTCGCCATCAAGAAGATCGCCTTCGACGTGGAGGTGACGATGCGGCGCGCGCCGGACGGGCGCCTCTTCTTCCGCTCGTTGGATCCAGGCGGCACCAGCGACACGCTGCTGAAGCTGGACTTCGCCCAGGTGCTGGAGAGCCAGCTCGCCGGGATGCGCAAGCCGCTGGATGACTCCACCACCTCCGCGCCGTTGAGCACGCTGCCAGGTATCACGCCCGAGGAGCTCAAGGCCCTCAACGCCATCGCCATCTACTCGGTGGACGATCTGCTGCGCTACACGCGCACGTCCGCCATGTTGTCGGAGGTGAGCCGCAAATCCGGCATCGCCGAGACACGGCTGCGCTTCTGGCGGGGCCTGCCCTTCGTCTCGGCCCTCAAGCCGGGGAGGGGAGCGCCGGGCAGCCACGTGGTGCTCGAGGGCGGCAACTTCGGCGCGACGCGGC
This sequence comes from Archangium gephyra, assembly GCF_049060025.1. Taxonomy (GTDB): domain Bacteria; phylum Myxococcota; class Myxococcia; order Myxococcales; family Myxococcaceae; genus Archangium; species Archangium gephyra_A. The sequence goes on along the minus strand of NZ_JBMEQQ010000002.1, from coordinate 6,841,049 downwards.
CTGCGGACGCGCAGGTGATGTTTCACGGGTATAAGGCGAAGGTGTTGGAGTGGAGCGGCTCGCGGCTGACGGTGGAGGCGCCCGCGGAGGTGCTCGGAATGGGCCTCGTCTTCGTGGTGATGAACGCCCAGCCCACCAACGTGGTGGTGTGGGAGGGCACCACCCTGGACCTGCGCGTGGAGGAGGTGCTCACGGGCACGGATGCTCCGTTGGAGGGAGAGCCCGTGCAGGTGGAGGCGGTGCTGGCGAACCGGGGCACCATCCCCACACGCGCCTTCTCCGTGCAGTGGTCCGTGGACGGGGTGCTCGGGCTGGTGCTGCCGCATGGACCGCTGGAGCCGGGACAGCGCTCCACCGAGAGCGTCCTGCGCCGCGAGCTGAAGCTCCCCGCGGGGCACCATACGGTGCGCTTCGTGGCGGACGTGGCGGACGTGCTGCCCGGCCTGGACAGGGCCGCGCTCTCCTTCAGCCGTACCCTGGAGGTGCGGCCCCTGCAGTCGCTCGTGGTGGGCGATTACCGGGTGCCCGCCACGCTGGATCCGCTGCTCGTGGGCCCCGTGGATGGCTCGAACGTCCTCGGGCTGGTGTTCCGTGGCCTGGGACGCCGCGATGCCACGGGCACCCTGGTGCCGGATCTGGCGGCGTCCTGGACGCCTCCCACGCCCGTGGAGGTGGCAGGGGCTCGTGTCTACTCGGTCACCGTCACGTTGCGCCCGGACGTACGCTTCCACGACGGCTCCCCCGTGACGGCCGAGGACGTGCGTTTCTCCTTCCTGCGGCTGTGGTCGGTGGAGTCGCCCTGGATCGAGTCCATGATGCGTGTCCACGAGGTCCTCCTGGACGGGCCCCGGGTGAAGTTCCTCTTGTGGGCACCGGATGCGCTCGAGCCGCTGCTGACCATGGGCATCGTGCCGCAATCGGCGTACGAGGCGGACCCGGTGGGCTTCGGCCGCGGACCAGTGGGCTGTGGACCCTTCCGGGTGGAATCCTTCTCGCCGGAGCGGGTGGTGCTGCGCGCCTTCCGCGGCCACTTCCGGGGAGCGCCGCGGCTGGACCGGATCACCGTGCTGGGAGTGCCGGATCGGGATCGGCTGGGGGAGCGAGTGGAGCAACAGGAGCTCCAGCTCGCCGTCATGCCCTACGACGACGCCTGGTTCGAGCGGCTGAGGGATCTGGGTGAGTGGACCCTGACGCGTGTCCCCTCCACCTCCGGAGAACAGCTTCACGTCCAGGTGCCGGGCCTGTTGGAGCGGGACCCGGCGGGCCCGGACGTCAACGGGAGCGCATATCTCTGGTACCTCAAGCAGTGAGGCGCGCCCTCAGGGGCAGGGCGAGGCTCCGGCCGTGGCGTGGTGCAGCAGGAGGACATCCAGGTCGCCCTGGCTCGTGTTGTCCCCATAGGTGCCATAGGTGCTGCCGGCGAGGGTGAAGTCGCCGGCGGCATCGACGGCGAGGCCTCGGGCGTGCTCGTCCATGGGGGTGCCCTGCTGGCACTGCCATTGGAGCGCACCGCTCGCGTCGTGTTTGAGGAGGACGATGTCCTGTCCACCCTGGCTGGTGCCTCCGGAGAGGATTCCCTGCGTGCTCCCGACGAGGAAGGAGTTGCCCACCCGGTCGGCGGCGAGCCCACCCGCGATGTCGGTCCCGCTCGTTCCCGTCTGGAGGACGCGGTCCACGTGTCCGCTCGCCGCGTCCAGCCAGAGCAGGAGCAGATCCTCCGCGCCAGCGTTGCTGTATCCCGGCACCGCGCCCGTGGTGGAGCCCGTCACGTGGACCCGTCCAGGTGCAACCGCCGCGATACCCGCCGTGTACTCATCCCCGGAGGTCCCGTACTGCGTCACCCACCGCCGTGTCCCATCCGCGTCGAAGCGGGCGACGACGACATCCCAGCCGCCCTGGTTGGCCCCCGCGAGTGTCCCGGCGGTATGGCCCGTGAGGTAGATGGCTCCGTCAGGGCCCACGGCCACCCCCGCGGTGGCCTCGGCCTCCTCCGTGCCCAGCTGGCGCACCCATCGGAGCGTGCCGTCCGCCTCGAAGCTGGCGAGGAAGAGGTCTCCCCCCCCGAGCCCGGTGGCCGTCCCGTCCTCCTCCAGGGAGCCATCGGTGGTGCCGGCCACGTAGACGCGGCCACTCGCGTCGGTGGCCACGCCCATCGCGCCATCGAAGCCGCTGGTACCGAACTGGTGGGCCCAGCGCAGTGTGCCCGAGGCCTCGTAGCAGGCGAGGAACACGTCGAGGCTGCCGGCGCTCGCCTCTCCCTCGAGCGCTCCAGAGGTGGTGCCGGCCACGTAGACGAGACCGTCCCCGCTCACGGCGACGCCCTGGGCCGAGTCGTCCTCGGGGGTACCGAGTTGTCGCATCCACACGGGGTTGCCGGAGGCGTCGTGCTTCACCAGGAGGGCATCCTGGCCGCCCTGGTGGGTGTTTCCTTCCAGGCTCCCCAGCGTCTGCCCGACGAGGTAGACGCTGCCGTCGCTGGCCCTGGCGACGCTCTCGGCGCCGTCCTCGAAGGCGGTGCCGAGCTGGCGGCTCCAGGAGGCGCTCTTCCGGCCCCAGCCATAGGCCAGGCGGCACTGGCCCGGGGTGTCACGCTCGCAGCCGTCGGTGTAGCGCACCAGCGCGGCGTCCTTGCCACCCGCGCCTGCGGTGCCGCCGAGCCCGCCCTCGGCGAAGCCCGCCACGTAGACGCCGGTGCCGAGATCCGCTGCGACGGCGAGTCCCCAGTCACTGGGGGTGGGGGTGCTCGCGGCGGCGGTGGAGCCGAGCTGGCGGGCCGCGCGCCGGGTACCGTCGCGGCCGTACTTGAGCAGCACCAGGTCGTTGCCGGCCAGCGCGGTGCCCGTCTCCAGGTCACGGCTCACGGAGCCGGTGACGTAGACGTTGCCCGCTCCGTCGGAAGTCACCCCCGAGGCCGAGTCCTCCGCGCGGGTACCCGTCTGGCGCGTCCAGAGGCGGGTGCCGGAGGCGTCGTAGCGCACCACGACGATGTCGTAGTCGCCGAGCTGGGGGTTGCCGTCGAGCCCGCGGCCGTCCGCGCCACCCGCGGTGCGGCCCACCACGTAGACGTCCACCTCGCCAGTGGTACGCCGCGAGGTGGCCACGCCCTGGACCACGTCATGGCCACTGGTGCCGAGCTGGCGCGTCCAGAGGCGGGCGCCGGAGGCGTCGTACTTCACGAGGAAGAAGTCCTGCCCGCCAGCGCTCGGGTTGCCGTCCAGGCCGCCCCAGGTGAAGCCCGCCACGTAGACGTGGCCCTCCACGTCCACCGCCACGCCGCGGGCCTGCTCGTTCTGCGCCGTGCCGAGCTGACGCGTCCAGAGGCGAGCGCCGGAGGCGTCGTACTTCACGAGGAAGAGATCCTGCCCGCCAGCGCTCGGGTTGCCGTGCAGGGCGCCCGAGGTGTAGCCGGTGACATAGACATGGCCGTCCGCATCGGTGGCCACGCCCTGGGCATAGTCTCCCGCGCTGGTTCCGAGCTGGTGCGTCCAGAGGCGGGTGCCGGCCGCGTCGAGCTTCACGAGGAAGGCATCCTGTCCGCCAGCGCTCGGGTTGCCGTGGAGGGCACCGCCGGTGTAGCCCGTCACGTAGAGGGAGACGGCGGTCAGGTCCCGGTCGTGCACGGCGAGCCCCGTCACGTAGTCATTGCTCGAGGTGCCGAACTGGCGGAGCCACTCCCGTGAGCCGCCCTCGGTGTGCCGGGTGAGGAAGACGTCGAAGCCACCCGCATTCGAATTCCCTGGCATCGCTCCACCGGTGTAGCCCGCGGTGAAGACGGCGCTGGAGGAGGTGGCCACGGCCACGGCCTGGTCATGCCCGCTGGTGCCCAACAACCGGCTCCAGCCGGGTGGCTCGGTGATTGAAGCCGATGCTGTCAAGGACCCACTGACGACTCCGAGTGCGAGGGCCGCTGCTGCCGTGCCCACGTTCTTCCACCAGCTGCGCATGTGTCGCTCCAGTCCGTGTTGGACGTACCGTCCACGAGGGGAACGGTTTTGACTGCGGGTGAAGACTGACCAAACCCGGGGCCCCCTGCAAGGCATGTAGTGCACGTCCCATGAGCACGTGTCTTTTATTACCAATACCTTTCAAGTACCGGGTCACCGGGCCCTGCTCTCCAGCGCTCGTACGCGCCGCCGGGCACACTTCTACCTGCAAGACTTTGCAAGTCCGAAGGCCCGGAAATGTCAGACCCATACAACATCATGGCCTCGCAACACTCACGGAGGTCGCAATGTCATACACGAAGATCGACAGCATCATTGGCGGGCGTGGCGCGGACAGCCTGCCCGATTCGGAGTACATCTACTTCCTCGAGCGCAACAACCCGACGAACGCTTCCGGCCTCATCAACGAGTGGCGCATCACGCCGTACGCGCTCGTCTCGGGCGGCGTCGCGGAGCTGCCCAACGACGCGTCGGGAGCATACGGGATGGACCTGGATGGTGATGGTGCTCCGGACATCCACTGGGATGGGGTGGAGCTCTTCCCGGACATGTCGTCGGGCCTGGCGCGCATCCCCCGCTACGACACGGACGCGGAGTCCCTGAAGGACCTCGTCTACGGGGACTCCGGCTTCCCCGAGACCGGCGGGTCCACCTCGGGCAACTCCTACGCGGTCGCCACCAGCAATGGCAACTTCGCCAAGCTGCGCGTCTTCAAGGACACCGCGGAGGGCAAGACGAAGCTCGAGTGGGCCGCCTACCGCTTCGACAATCACATCATGCCGGTGGGCTTCGGCTACCAGGACCCGCGCGATCTGGTGCTGGCGGTGGAGAATGGCGTCACCGTGGCCTACGTCTCCGCCCTGCGCAAGGTGGCTGGGCGCGACGTGGGGACGGTGTACCGCGTGCCTCGTGATGAGACGGCGGGCTCGCGGTTCTTCAAGCCGGTGTCCACGGCTTACATCGTGGCGGAATGGCCCAAGGAGCCCACGCGCAACAATCCCCGGCAGCTCGCGCTGCACAACAGCTACCTGTACATCGTCAACAATGATGCCCTCCTGCGCGTGCGCATCAACACGGCGGTGAGGGCGCCGCTGGAGCTCGTGTACACCGGTCTCACCAGCGCCACGGGCCTGCTGCTGAGCGCGGATGGCACCCGGGCGTACGTCACGGACATGGCGGTGGACGCCACCTCCGGCAAGACGGGCCGCCTGCTGAGCATCAACATCGACTCCGAGGGCAAGGGCACCCTGCACAAGGTGCTGAGGAGCGAGTTCGGTGCCAGCGGCCTCCTCGAGTGGGCGGATGCCGAGCACACGGCCATCTACCTGTCGCAGCTGGACTCCAGCGAGGTGATCCGCCTGCGTGACCTGGAGGCCCCCACCCTCGCCGCGGAGCCGGTGCTGACCGCGGCTCCGAAGCGCTCCCAGAGCGTCATGGTGATGACCACGCGTGGCCTCTTCATCGTCAGCGACGAGGAGATCGGCACGCTGGCCATGGAGCTCCCGGTGGACCCGGGCATCCTGGTCATGGGCATCGGCCACGTCCCCTTCCAGTTCATCGAGCAGGATGAGGCCAGTCCGAACGCGGGCCGCGCGGACACCACCACCACCAGCTACTTCTTCCAGGTGAAGAACGTGCCGTTCGGCGGCACGCTCCACCTGATGATCAATCACAAGGATGCCTACCTGGCGGAAGCGCGCTACTACCGGGTGCGCTTCATCCAGGAGGATGGCACCATCGTCTCCGTACCGGGCGGCTTCACGGACCTCCTGTGGAACCGGTCGCTGGCGCTCTGGGAGCAGGCGCCCATGTCGCAGCTCACGATGGGCGGTTTCTCGGGCCTCTACCCGCTCCGCGTCCCGAATGACCTCTGGTACAACGCGTACCTGGGCGCGGTGCTCAACAGCCGCAAGGTGAAGAACGGGCTGACCAAGCTGGAGGTGACGTTCTTCGATGGGGCCGGCAAGCCCATGCCCGGGCTGTCCTACGAGCGGCTGGTGCTCATCGACAACAACAACGCCAGCGTGTCCCTGAAGCTGCCCGTCATCGGCGGACGCGAGCAGACGCCCACCTGCGGCGCGCTGCAGTACAAGGCGAAGACGGACGAGTTCCTGGTCGACTACAAGGTCTTCCACCCGAACAACAACGCCGACTACTCCCTGAGCATCCGTGGTGGTGGCCATGGGGTGATCTCCGAGAGCGGCAAGGTGGTGGACGCCAATCCGCCCAAGGTGACGACGGTGCAGGACGTCATCGGCACCTGCAACATCGCCAACGTCACCATGGGGCTGAGTGTGAGCGTGCGCGTGACGGACGGCTACCAGTGGATTGGTACCGCTTACACGTCGCGCTCCTTCACGCTGGTGCCCGACAGCATCCCGCTGCACTGAAGACTTGTCTGGAGGGCTGAAAACCCTCCAGCAGGAGGCGGGGTTCCGGGACGGCGCGGCGTCCCGGAACCCCGCTGCTTTTCGTCAGGGTTTGTAGCGCTCGGCGGAGGAGAGTCTGCCCATTTCATCCTCTCCACCAATGAGGAGCACCTCGCCGGAGGACAGTGGCGTGGCGGTGTGATGGTGACGAGCCTGGGTCAGACACGCGGTGGACGTCCAGGTGCCGGTGTCCGGGTCATACAGCTCGGCGGAGGTCAGGGAGCTGCTGCCGTCGTGACCGCCGGCGACGAGCACCTTGCCGGAGGGCAGCAGGGTGGCGGTGTGGTAGCGGCGGGGCGAGGCCATGCTGCCGGTGGAGCTCCAGGTGTTGGCGACGGGGTCGTAGAGCTCGGCGGAGGCGAGGGTCGCCGCGGCCGGGCCCCCAAAGCCGCCGGTGACGAGGACCTTGCCGGAGAGCAGCAGGGTGGCGGTGTGGTTGGAGCGCGTCGTGCTCATGGAGGACGACGTGGCCGCCCAGGTGTTGGTGACGGGGTTGTAGCGCTCGGCCGTCCTCAGGTTGTTGGGGGGCACGCCGGTGCTGGTCGTGCCATAGCCGCCGGAGACGAGCACCGTGCCGTCGGGCAGCAGGGTGGCGGTGTGGTAGCGGCGGAATGCTCTCATGCTGCCGGCGGAGGACCAGGAGTGGGTGGCCGGGTCATAGTGCTCGGCGGTGCGGATGGAGTCGTTGCCACCAGAGACGAGCACCTTGCCGTCGGACAGCAAGGTGGCGGTGTGGTAGCGGCGCAGCGTGCTCATGTTGCCGGTGGTCCACGCCTGGGTGGCCGGATCATAGAGCTCGATGCTGTTCAGGCCGGAGGCGGAGGCGGTGATTCCACCCGTCACGAGCACCTTGCTGGTGGTCAGGAGCGTCGCGGTATGGCCATAGCGGGGCGTGGTCAGCGAAGCGGTCGCATTCCAGGTCCAGGCTCCCGTGGCCGGGTCATGGAGCTCGAAGGAGCCGAGGGAGCCGGCGCCGTCATCTCCCCCCACCACGAGCACCGCGCCTCCGGACAGCAGCGTGGCGGTGTGGTCGCGGCGGGCCTTGTTCATGTCTCCGGCGCTCGTCCAGGTGCCGGTGCCCGGGTCGTACAGCTCGACGGAGGCGATGGGAATGGATTGGGCATTGCCTCCGACGACGAGCACCTGCCCGGAGGGAAGCAGGGCCGCGGCGTGCCCGGCACGCAGCTCGGCCAGATCGGTCGTGGGGGACCAGGTGTGGGTGGCAGGGTCGTACAGCTCGGCGCTGGAGTACGGGTAGAGCCCCTCGCCCCCCGCGACGAGCACCTGACCATCAGGCAGCGGGGTGGCGGTGTGCGAGGAGCGGGGAAGGGTCATGCTGGAGGCGGCCGTCCAAGTGCCGGTGCCCGGGTCGTACAGCTCCGCCGAGGCGACAGTGCCCTCCTCCGTGTCGTTGCCGCCGGCCACGAGCACCTTGCCGGAAGGCAGGAGGGTGGCGGTATGCAGGTAACGGGGGACGGTCATGCTGGCGGTGGGGGTCCAGGTGCCAGTGGCCGGGTCGTACAGCTCCGCGCTGGAGCGCGCGCCATCAGTCCAGTGGGTGCCACCCACGACGAGCAGCCTGCCGTCGGGCAGCAGGGTGGCGGTGTGGCTCTGGCGGGGGACGCTCATGGGGGCCGTGGCGGCCCAGGTGCCGGTGGCCGGGTCGTAGCGCTCGGCCGTGGCGAGCGTGTCGCTCTCGAATCCCCCGGTGACGAGCACCTGCCCGGAGGCGAGGCGCGTGGCGGCGTGGGAGGAGCGAGGGGTTCCCATGCTGGCGGTGGGAGTCCAGGTGCCGGAGCCCGGGTCGTACAGCTCCACCGAGGACAGGTTGCTGGAGACGTAGTTGAACCCTCCGGCGACGAGCACCTGTCCGGAGGTGAGGCGCGTGGCGGTGTGCCAGGTCCGGCTCGCGCTCATGTCCGCGGTGGGAGTCCAGGTGCCCGTGGGAGGGTCATAGAGCTCGGCGGAGGCGAGCGGCGCGTCGTTGCCCTGCCCGCCCGTGACGAGGAGCTGGCCCGAGGGCAGTGGGGTGAGGGTGGGAAGGCTGCGGGCCGTATTCAGGGTGTGAGTGGGCGTCCAGGTCTTGGCGTCGGGGTCATACAGCTCGGCGGAGGCGAGCAGGCCGGAGGCGCCCTCTCCTCCCGCGAGGAGCACCTTGCCCGAGGCGAGGAGGGTGGCGGAGGCGGGGAAGCGGGGCTCGTTCGGGATGCTGGTGGGCATCCAGGTGTCGGTGGCCGGGTCATAGAGCCGGAGGTGAGGGACTCGGAGCGTGCCGCCACCAGGAGCACCTTGCCCGAGGGGAGCCGTATCGTCGTATGCCCGGAGTGTGTCCTGTTCATCGTGCCGGCGGGCATCCAGAAGCCGGTGGCCGGGTCGTACAGCTCGGCGGAGGCCAGGGAAGTGCTGCCAATGGAGCCACCCGCGACGAGCACCTTGCCATTGGAGAGCAGGGTGGCCGAGTGCAGAGCGCGGGGCTCCCCCATGTCCTCGGTGGGAGCCCAGGCGCCGGTGGCCGGATCGTACAACTCGGCCGAGGCGAGCTGGCTGCCGTAGCTGTTCGTGCCTCCCGTGATGAGCACCCGGCCCGAGGACAGCAAGGTGGCGGTGAATCCAGCGCGGGGCTCCCCCAGGCTTCCGGTGGGAGTCCAGGTGCCAGTGGCCGGGTCATACAGCTCGGCCGAGTCGGTGGCGCTCGAGCCGCCGGTGACGAGGACCTTGCCGGAAGGCAGGAGGGTGGCGGTGTGCTGGCCGCGGGGCGTGCCCATGTTGCCCGTGGGCGTCCAAGTGCCGGTGGCCGGGTCGTACAGCTCGGCGGAGGCGAGCCTGGTGGTGGAGCTCGAGCCGCCGGTGACGAGGACCTTGCCGGAAGGCAGGAGGGTGGCGGTGTGCTGGCCGCGGGGCGTGCCCATGTTGCCCGTGGGCGTCCAGGTACCGGTGGCCGGGTTGTACAGCTCGGTGGAGGCGAGCCCGGCGGTGGAGCTCGCGCCGCCGGTGACGAGGACCTTGCCGTCGGGCAGGAGGGTGGCGGTATGCCATTGGCGAGGCGAACCCATGTTGCCCGTGGGCGCCCAGACAGGCGTGTAGCTGGGGCCGGCTGGGCACGCCGCCAGCGACGCGGCTGTCCAGGGGAGGGAGGTTGATTCCTGGCGCGTGCCGCTGCCGCAGCCAGCCAGGGTGGCGCAGAGACCCGCGAGACAGAGCAGTGCGGTGATGGCTTTTCGATGCATGGTGGACCCTTCGTCCTGGTATCGAGCCCCGTATGGGCGATCGAGTAGGCCATCGTCAGGTGGAGGAACGGTTTTCACAAGGAGTATGAGAGGGTTTGCGCCGATGGGCGTTGCTGCGCGGACATCCCCCAGGGCGGGAGCACTCCCATGAGGCATGACAGGGTTTGAAGCGGGAGGGCTCGCCGCGAGGGATTGCTCCGGCGTGAAGCGCGCGTGGGGATGTCAGGGGTGGTAGCGCTCAGTGGAAGCGCGCGGGTTGAAGTCCTGCTCGCCACCGATGGCGAGCACCCGGCCCGAAGGCAGCACGGTGGCCGTGTGGTACCGGCGCTGCAGGGTCATGCAGGGGGTGGGGGTCCAGGTGCTGGTTGCGGGGTCGTACAGCTCCGCCGAGGTCTGCATGCCGGCCTCGTCCGTGCCGCCGGCCACCAGCACCCGCCCATCCGCCAACAGCGTCGCCGTGTGGTTGCGGTGGGGGGCAAGCATCGCGCGGGTGGGCATCCAGGAGCCGGTGGAGGGGTTGTATATCTCGGCGGTCTCCAGGACCCGCGCGGACTGGCCCACGCCGGGGGAGCCGTAACCGCCAGCCACCAGCACCCGCCCGTCCGGCAGCAGCGTCGCCGTATGGTCCAGGCGCGGCGTGCCCATGCGCATGCTGTAGGGAGCGGACCAGAAGCCGGTGGCCGGGTCGTACACCTCGACGCTGTGGAGGGGGGTGGCGGGCTGCCCGGTCTGCGAGACGCCGTAGCCGCCGCTCACCAGCACCCGGCCGTCCGGCAGCAGCGTTGCCGCGTGATAACGACGAGCGGTGAGCATGTTGCCAGCGCCCGTCCACACGCGGGTGGCCGGATCGTACAGCTCCGCGAGGCGTGAGGACTCATTGCCGCCGGCCACCAGCACCCGGCCATCCGCCAACAGCGTCGCCGTGTGATAGTGGCGTGGGAGCAGCATGTCGCCCGTGCTCGTCCATGTGCCGGTGAGCGGGTCGTACTGCTCGACGGAACGCAGGGAGGAGGCGGCGAGCCCTCCGGCGATGAGGAGCTTGCCCGAGGGCAGGAGGGTGGCGGTATGCGCATAACGGGGGGTGCTCATGTTCCCCGCGGCGGACCAGGCTCCGGAGGACGGAGCCAATCGCTCCGAGGAGGCAAGCGGGCCGCTGTCGCCAAAACCGCCGGTGACAAGCACCTGGCCATCCGGGAGGCGGTTGGCGGTGTGGCGGTAGCGCGGCGTGGCCAGGCTCGCGGCGGAAACCCAGGTGCCCGCATCAGGGTCGTACAGCTCGGCGCGCACGAGCTGGTTGCCGGGACCATGGCCACCCGTGACGAGCACCCGGCCATCGGCCAGCAGCGTGAGGGCGTGCCGGTAACGGCGCTCGACCATGGAGGCGCTGGCGGACCAGGTGCCCGTGGCTGGGTCGTACGACTCAGTGGAGGCGAGGATGCCGAACCAAGGGTCATACCCGCCTGTGGCCAGCACCTGGCCCGAGGGCAGCAGGAGTGCGTGGTGCTGGCTGCGGCGGTGGAGCATGTCGCCGGTGGGCTGCCAGGAGCCGGTGGCCGGGTCGTATAGCTCAGCCGAGGCCAGGGAGTTGTCAGCCGAATCGAGGCCGCCGAGGACGAGCACCTTGCCCGAGGGCAACAGCGCGGCCGCGGGTTGCGCGCGGCCCACGCGCAGGCCGCCGGTGGAGGTCCAGGAGCCGGTGGCCGGATCGTAGAGTTCGGCGGAGGCCAGGGAGTTGCCGCTCGCGCCGGTGCCTCCGGTGACGAGCACGCGCCCCGAGGCCAGTACGACGGCGACATGCCGGCTGCGCGCGCTGGCCAGGCTCCCGGCCGCGCTCCAGGAGCCGGTGGCCGGGTCGTAGAGCTCGGCGGAGGCCAGGGGGTTGCCGCTCGCGTCGATGCCTCCAGTGACGAGCACGCGCCCCGAGGGCAACACCGCGGCGGTGTGGGAGCGGCGGCTCGTGCTCATGTTGTTGGTCGTACGCCAGGAGCCAGTGGTTGGATCGTACAGCTCGGTTGTGGCCCCAAGGCCGCTGCTAGAGCCTCCCGTGAAGAGGACTTGACCGGAGGGGAGCAGGGTGGCCGTGTGGTAGGACCGGGCCATGCTCGCCTGGCCCGTGGCGTTCCAGGTACCCGTCGCCGGATTGTACAGCTCCGCCGAGTGGGTGAAGCCCCCGGCGGCGAGCACCCGGCCGTCGGGCAGGGTGATAGCGGAATGAAGGGCCCGGTGTTCGACCATCCTATCCGTTAGGCTCCACGTGACACTGGGGGGAGCGGTCTCGCAGGATGCCGTGAGCTCGTTCGTCCTGTTCGCCAGGACGGCGGGTGCGCGGACTGACTCCGCGTCGCAGCCAGCCAGGGTGGCCGCGTAGAGCCCGGCCCCCAGGCACAGCTCCCTCCAAGTCTTCGAATGCATCGGTGTTCCTCCGCAGACAGGTCTTTGCCGCCCAGCAGCGGCGCGGAGGCGATTTTTACATGACAGCCGTTGGGTTTCACCTGCAGTGAATGGATTTTTCCGTTTCGTAAGCGTTTGCTGTGTCGAGTTTGAAAAAGAGGGGGAGGCTGTCAAGGGTCCAGCGGCATGACGGAGGGCAGGAATGTTCTTCCGGAATGCAGAGAGGCTGATCCAAGCCAATGCCCTAACCATTTACGGACTGCTTGCTGCCATGGTTGGCCGTCGTGGAGTAATTCAAACCAAGACAGAACATCGGAATTTGTTCCCAGCGTGCAGCCCAATCCAAGGAAGTGTTGGTGATCCCGGAGTGCCACGTTTGCCGCCAGTTCTTTGCGCAAGAACGCCAAACAGCGAATTCAGGCTCCTGCGGGAAGGTCTCCAGGGACTTGGCGGCAAGGGCTACAGGGTGATCGGCGTTCCTCGCAGGAGAGTTGAGTGAGGCCTGGCCTGAGCGCCGCGAGGCCCGCTACACCGCCGGAGGCGCTGCCTGGGCGCGCTCCTGGCGGCGGCGGCGCATGGCGCGCCAGGTGAGGAACAGCCCCAGCAGCAGCACGAGCACCGCCGCCACGGTGAACATGACGCCCAGGCGGCTGGCCTGGGGCCGGTTGTCGTGCCACATGGTGAAGCCCGGGGCCTCGGGGTTCTTGAAGCGGTTCACCGAGATGACGGTGCGGTTGGCCTCCCGCTCCTCCGCCACCCAATGGTGCGACAGGGGGAACTCGCCTCGCGTGGTGACGAGCACCGGGCGGTAGATGTTCTGCTGCTCGCCCCGGGGGCTCCGGCCCCGCTCGACCCGCGCGCCTTGAATCTCCGCCCGCGTGAAGGTGATGGGCTCTTCCTTGCTCAGCCAGCCGATGCGCGTGAGGGTGCAGGGCCCTCCGCGCTGGCACTGGAATTCGACGCGGGCCTTCGTGTCCAGGAAGGCCAGCCCGAAGACGAAGAAGGGCACGGACAGCGCCAGGACGCTGAGGGCGCCGATGAACAGGGAGCGCGAGGGGGTGACGGAGGGCGCGGAATCGCTCACGGCCCCGTCATAGACCCGCTCCCGGGTGGGGAGCACGCGCAAACGCACGCCCGGCTCCGTTGACCGGTGCGCACCCCGCCCGCCCCGAGTGTCCACCACCGGGGCTCCGGGCTCCTTGGCGGGTGCGCTCCGGGTGAATCCAGGGCATCGACGGCATCGACGGGACTCACAGGAGGTCGCTCCATGAAGGCCGTGGCGGTGTTCCCGAAGGGCCGCGAGGTGAAGGTCATCGACGTGCCGGAGCCGAAGCTGGGCTCGCCCACCCAGGTGCGGGTGCGCACGCTCGAGGTGGGCGTGTGTGGCACGGACAAGGAGGTGGTGGAGCAGAAGCACGGCAAGCCCCCCGAGGGGGAGGACCACCTCATCGTCGGCCACGAGTGTCTGGGCGAGGTGGTGGAGGTGGGAGCGCAGGTGAAGCACCTCGCACCCGGGGACCTGGTGGTGCCGCGGGTGCGCCGGCCCTGCCCCCGCGCGGAGTGCGAGCCGTGCCGCGAGGGGTACTCGGACTTCTGCGTCACCGGCGAGTACACGGAGCGGGGGATTCAGGCGGCGCACGGCTTCTGCGCGGAATTCTTCGTGGACGAGGCGCTCTACCTGCACAAGGTGCCGCGCGAGCTGCGGGGCGTGGCGGTGCTGACGGAGCCCCTCACCATCGCCGAGAAGGCGCTGCGCGAGGTGGCGTGCGTGCAGACGCGCATGCCGTGGAAGCAGAAGGAGGTGGGCCGGGCGGTGGTGCTGGGCGCGGGGCCGGTGGGCCTGCTGGGCGCCATGGCGCTGATGCGCGCGGGCTTCCAGACGACGATGTACTCGCGCTCGCCCAAACCCAACCCCAAGGCGGAGATGTCCGAGTCGCTGGGCATGCCCTACGTGTCCTCCAAGCAGCACCGGGTGGAGGAGCTGGTGAAGCAGCGGGGGCAGGCGGACGTGGTGTACGAGGCGGCGGGCGTGGCCAGCGCGGGCTTCGAGCTGATGAAGGCCCTGGCCCCCAACGGCGTGTATGTCTTCACCGGCGTGCCCGGCCACGAGGAGGGCGAGCTGGACGAGGGCGAGCTGATGAAGCAGTGGGTGATGAACAACCAGGTGGTGCTCGGCACGGTGAACGCGGCGCCGGAGGACTTCGAGGCGGCGGTGGCGGACCTCGGACGCTTCCGGACGAAGTGGCCCGGAGGCCTGGAGCGGCTCATCACCGCCCGGCACTCCCCCGAGGACTACGCCGAGGTGGTGGCGGGCAAGAAGGGCAGCCCCATCAAGGACATCATCGTCTTTTCCGGAGGGTGAGAAACAGGTGACACTGCGTAGGTCCCCTCTCCCCCTGGGAGAGGGCTAGGGTGAGGGTCTTTCAACCCCAGAGGACACCCGCGTCCCGAAAAGGAGAAGCACATGGAGGGAGCCTGGCTGGACATCTCGGTGCCATTCGGTGAGGAGCCGCCGCCGGAGGGTGAGGGGTCGGCACCGAGGGCGGAGCTCCCGGAGAGCTCGGCGCAGCAGGCCGAGTGGCTCAAGCGCGCGGCGTGGATGGGGACGTACGTGACGGCGCCGCCGAGCCTCGAGCTGGACCTGGAGGACATGGAGCGGCTGCCGCTGAGCGCCACGGTGGGCAAGGCGCGGGTGCTGCACCTGGACGACGTGGACTGCATCCGGGCGGACTCACTGGCCGACTACGAGCCGAGGCCGGGGGAGCGGTTGCTGCTGCGCACGCGCAACTCGCAGCGCGAGTGGTGGAAGCGGCCGCACGGCGAGGACTTCGTGCGCCTGTCGGACGCGGCGGCGCGGCTGCTGGTGGAGCGCCAGGTGGCGTGCGTGGGCGTGGACTACGTGTCGCGCTCGGGCTTCCACACGGAGGGGCTGGCCGTGCACCAGATGCTGCGCGAGGCCGGGGTGTGGATCATCGAGGGGTTGGACCTGACGGACGTGAAGGTGGGGGTGCACGAGCTGGTGTGCCTGCCGCTGAACGTGAAGGCCGAGTGGGGCTCGCCGGCCCGGGCGCTCGTCCGGGCGATGCGCGACCCGGCCGTGGGGTAGACGGGCGGGCACAGGCCGTCCTCCCGTCACCTTCCGCCCCCGGGGCGCATACATCTCCTAGACGCCGCGGGGCCGCCGGAGGCGAGGACGCCGGGGCCCGTGCGCGCGGGAGGAGCCTGTATGGATGGGCAGAAGACGTCCCGCACTCCAGCCATCGAGGACCACGGCGTCATCGGGGACCTGCGCACGGTCGCCCTGGTGGCGACGGACGGGACGATCGACTGGATGTGCTTCCCCTACTTCGACAGCCCGAGCGTCTTCGCGGCGCTGTTGGACCCCGAGAAGGGCGGGCACTTCCGCATCTCCCCGGAGATGGACGGGGAGCGGGTGGTGCACAAGCAGTTCTACTGGCCGGAAAGCAACGTGCTGGTGACGCGCTTCTACTCCCCGGACGGCGTGGGCGAGCTGGTGGACTTCATGCCCATGGGGCGCGCGGGCACGGGCCGGGTGCGCGAGGTGGTGCGGCGCATCCGCGTGGTGCGCGGCGAGCTGGCCTTCCGCGTGGAGTGCGCGCCCGCCTTCAACTACGGCCGGGACGAGCACCAGGTGCGGCTGCTGCACGGCGGGGCGAGCTTCCTGTCGGAGAAGCTGAAGCTGACGCTGGTGACGTCGGTGCCGTTGGAGACGGATGGGAAGCGCGTCAGCGGGCGCTTCACGCTGCACGAGGGACAGTCGGCGGTGTTCGGCCTGCGCGAGGGCGCGCCGGACTCGTGCCATGACACGGTGATGGGGCACGAGGCCTCGGAGGCGCTGTTCCGGGGCACGGTGGACTACTGGCGGCACTGGGTGGAGGGGTGCAGCTACACGGGGCGGTGGCGCGAGGTGGTGCAGCGCTCGGCGCTGGCGCTCAAGTTGATGACGTTCGAGCCCTCGGGGGCCATCGTCGCGGCGCCCACGTGCAGCCTGCCGGAGTCTCCGGGAGGCGTGCGCAACTGGGACTACCGTTACGTGTGGATTCGCGACGCGGCCTTCACGGTGTACGCGCTCATGCGCATCGGCTTCAAGAAGGAGGCGGGCGCCTTCATGCGCTGGCTGGAGGCGCGCATCGCGGAGCTGCCCGAGGGCGAGCCGCTGCCCCTCATGTACGCGCTGGATGGGGGCGAGGTACCGAAGGAGCAGGAGCTGTGGCACCTGTCCGGGTTCGGGGGCGCCAGGCCGGTGCGCATCGGCAACGGGGCGGCGCACCAGCTTCAGTTGGACATCTACGGCGAGCTGATGGACTCGGTGTACCTGTACAACAAGCACGGGGCGCCCATCTCGTATGACTTCTGGAGACACTTGCGGCGGCTGGCGGACTGGGTGTGCGATCACTGGCGAGACAAGGACGAGAGCATCTGGGAGGTGAGGGCGGGGCAGCAGAACTTCGTGTACTCGAAGATGATGTGCTGGGTGGCGTTGGACCGGGCCATCCGGCTGGCGGACAAGCGCAGCTTCCCGGCGGACCGGGCGCGGTGGCTGCGGACGCGCGACATCATCTTCGAGGACATCATGCAGAAGGGCTGGAGCGCGAAGCGGGGCGCGTTCATCCAGTCGTACGAGACGAGCGCGCTGGACGCGGCGAACCTGGTGATGCCGCTGGTGTTCTTCCTGTCGCCGGTGGACCCGAGGATGCTCTCGACGCTGGACATCCTGCGCAAGCCGCCGGCGCAGGGAGGGCTGACGTCGGACGGACTGGTGTTCCGCTACGACGCGGAGGCGACGGAGGATGGGGTGTCGAAGGAGCGGGAGGGCACGTTCAACCTGTGCACCTTCTGGCTGGTGGAGGCGATGACGCGGGCGAGCGTGACGAGGCCGGATCTGCTGCACGAGGCGCGGCTGACGTTCGAGCGGATGCTGGGCTACGCGAACCACGTGGGGCTGTACGCGGAGCAGACGGGGGCGTCGGGAGAGGCGCTGGGCAACTTCCCGCAGGCACTCACCCACCTGTCCCTCATCAGCGCGGCCTACAACCTGGACAAGGCGCTGGGCCACCGGGATTGAGGGGGCGCGACGCAGAGGGCGGAGCAGGGAGGGCATGACCGGAGGAGTCACTCCGATGGCGTGACTTTTCGGGTCATCTCCGCGCCCGAGGCTGGTAGCGTGGCGCGCCATGAATTCCAACTCGGATGATGACAAGGTGGTTCCCTTCCCCGGTCGCCGGGCCTCCCGCTCCCAGGTGTCAGGGACTCCGGTCCTCGAGCCCGATGCGCTCTATGTCTTCAAGCTGGGACCCATTGAGACGCGGGAGGGCCGGTGCTTCGTCTATCTGGCCCTGCAAGGGGATGGGACAGCCCACGTCCCCTCGGTGGCGGAGAGCGACACCCGGGGGCTGGCCGGGCTGGCCTCCCACTTCCAGGGGCACCGCCTCTACTGCGAGCCCCGGCTGGTGCGTGCTGGGGCCTCGTATGGCTTCGTCTCACGCCCCATCCCCCCGGAGCTCTTCCCGTTTCGAGCCGTGATGGCGCTCTCCACGCAGTGGGGCCCGCTGGGCCCGAAGGAGCTCGTCCCCGAGCTCATCTCGCCGCTGCTCGAGGCGGCCAGTGACTTGTGGCGGGCCCGCCCCTGGGAGTGGTGGACGAACATCGAGGTGCTCGCGCTGCGGCTGGAGGGCCCCGTGCCTGTCTGGCGCGAGCTGTGCGTGTTGGGCAACGGAGGCGAGGAGTTCGGCTTCGCGCTCTACGAACAACCCGGCTCCGTCGAGCGCATGGGCCGACTCTCGGAGGAGGAGCGCATCCAACAGTCATTTCACCAGGGGAGCCTCGCCCTCCTCTATGAAGAGGAGCCGGCCTGGGTGCGCACCGAGGTGCGCCGGGTCACCGGCCTTCCCGTGTTTCCCGCCCCCCTGCGGATTTCGGGGGGAGACTTCGCGCCCCTGCGCCGGGAGGACCTGTTGACGCTCCTCGCGGTCGCCCGTGCCCTCGCGAGGCTCTCGCCGGAGCGGCTCGAGCTCCAAGAAGAAGTGTCGCTGGGAGGGCTCCAGGTCACCGCGCACCTGCGTGCCCACGTGCCACTCTTCACCGCGTGGCATCCCTTTCCCGAGTCCCCGCCGAAGCGCCCCCGGCCCGTGGGGCAGCAGGCCGCCCCCGTGCCCGCGGTGCCTCCCCCGCCTCGCCGCAAGATTTCCCAGACGCTCCTCTCCTTCGTCCAGCCGCTCATCCCGGAGCCCGAGGAGATGGACCCCGACCGGTTCATGACGATGCTCGACCTGGCGGTCACCACCTGGAATGCCGTGGTGCTCGACACCTGGGAGCCCGGCCAGGACAGGGTCGAGGCCACCCGGGCCGCCGTGCGGGCGCTCGCGGGGGAGGTGCGCGAGGTGTTGCTGCCCTTCTTCGAGGCCCTGGTGGAGCGCAAGCGAAGCAGCTTCCAGGAGGACCCCCGTCTGATGGGCGGACTGCGGGTCCGCTGGACCTTGGAAGGAGAGCCGCGTTTCCGGTTACAATGGCGCCTGCCGGGCACTTGAGCCGCGCCGTGCGCCGGGCCCGTGCGTCACCGGTCCGACCCGGGCCAGTCACCGGGATGTCACAGGACGAGCCGGTTACCTCCGGCTGTTTTCCCTTCAAAGGGAGACGAAACCCGAGAAGGGCGGAAGCCCGAAGGAGGGATGTCGTGAACCCCTTGGATTGGAATGGTGGGCAGTTCCTGAGCGCCTACATGCCGTTCGTGTTGGTGCTGCTGATGGCGGCGAGGGTGTGGCAGTCCACGTTGAACCATCCGTCGGAGGAGCCGCTGAGCACCGAGCTGCGGATGGATCCGTACCAGGTGGCGGCGCTGCAGCATCGCGAGGGAGCCGTGAGGGCGGCGGTGACGGCGCTGGTGCATGCCGGGGCGCTGCGCCTGGAGGATGGAGTGTTGAAGGCCGCGGGCCCTCTGCCCGCGAACGCGGTGCCCTTCGAGCGCGCCGTGCACGCCGCGCTGGCCGGGCCGGTGGGGGACGTGAAGGCGCTGAACGAGACGGTGGACAGGGAGCTGGACGGGCTGGAGGAGGGGCTCCGGCGCCGGGGCTTCCTGATGAATCCCGAGGTGGCCTCCCGGTACGGCAAGTACCCGAAGATGCTCTTCTTCGGAGCGGGGCTGGGGCCGGGGGTGCTGAAGCTGGGAGTGGGGCTCTGGCGAGGCAGGCCGGTGGGGTACTTGGTGATGCTGCTCTGCATCGCCACGGTGATGGGCTTCTGGATGCTGGGGGGCAAGCCCCGGCGCACGCGCAAGGGGGACAAGGCGCTGGCGAAGCTCCGGGCGGACAACGAGGCGCTGCGGACGACGGCGAAGGCGGACGGGGCCTGGGGGACGATGAGCAGTGGGAGCGTGGCGCTGGCGGTGGCGCTCTTCGGCACGGGGTTGCTGGCGGCCTCGGGGATGGGGGACCTGCGGAGCTACCTGATGCCCCCGGGCAGCGGGGGAGGAGGCGCGGACGTCGACTTCGGCGGCGACAGTGGGGGTGACAGCGGCGGAGGAGACGGGGGAAGCAGCTGCGGCGGAGGCTGCGGCGGTTGTGGAGGAGGCGGGGATTGAAGCTGCCAGCGGGGGTGGGGCTGGGGTGGAGGCGGCAGTTGGCGCACTACCTCGACGAGGCGCGGGGCGTGGACTTCGTGGAGGTGCTGGCCGAGCACCTGGATCCAAAGGGCCCGCTGCCGGAGCCGCTGAAGCGGTTGAAGGCGCGGGGAGTGCCGGTGGTGCTGCACGCGGTGTCGCTGGGGCTGGGGAGCGCGGAGCCGCCGGAGCGCGGGAGGCTGGACGCGCTGGCGCGGCTGGCCGAGCGGTTGGGCGCGGTCTGTGTGAGCGAGCACCTGGCCTTCGTGCGAGCGGGAGGAGTGGAGAGCGGACACCTGCTGCCGCTGCCGCGCACGGAGGAGATGTTGGAGGTGCTGGCGGAGAACGTGCGGCTGGCGGAGGCGGCGCTGCCGGTGCCGCTGGCGCTGGAGAACGTGGCGAGCCTCTTCGAGTGGCCGGACGCGGCGATGACCGAGGCGCGGTGGCTGGCGGGGGTGCTGGAGCGGACGGGGGCGCGGGTGCTGCTGGACGTGGCCAACCTGTACGCGAACACGCTCAACCACGGGACGGACGCGCAGGAGGTGCTGGAGGCGGTGCCTCGGGAGCGGCTGGCGTACGTGCACGTGGCGGGAGGGGTGAAGCGCGGGGGCCTGTACCACGACACGCACGCGCACGCGGTGCCCGAGGGGCCTCGGGTGCTGCTGGAGAAGCTGGCGGCGCGGGTGGGGCCGTTGCCGGCGCTGCTCGAGTGGGATGACCACTTTCCGGCGCCGGAGGTGCTCGGCGCGGAGCTGGAGGCGATGAGGGCGGCGCTGGCGCGGGGCGTGGCACGGTGGAAGGGCGAGGCGGCATGAGCGCGCGCGAGAGATTGGCGAAGGCACAGGCGGAGCTGGCCCGCGCGCTGGGGATGGGCGAGCCGGTGCCCGCGGGTTTCGACGCGGAGCGGGTGGGAGCGGCGGCCGAGGCGCTGGGGATGAAGCGCCGGAGGCTGGTGCAGCGGACGTGGCCGATGTTGGCGGCGGCGTTGGGAGAGGGCTTCGCCGGGAGGTTCGACGCCTGGGCGCGGGAGAATCCGTTGCTGGGGGTGGAGCCGAATCCGCTGGCGGACGGGCGGCGCTTCGCCGGGAGCCTGCGAGCGGCGGGGGCCTTCCCGGCGGAAGCGGAGGAGGAGTGGCTCGCCTTCGAGCTGCGCTGGAGGCTGACGGACGAGGGCGGACTGTCCGCGCGCCGGGGGCTGGTGGTGAAGACGGCGCGGGTGGGCAGGGCGGGGCGGAGGGTGTTGGCGGTGCGCCTGCCCGGAGGCCGGGTGCTTCGGCTCAGCGGGCCCTGACGGCGTAGAGGAAGCGGGCGTAGCCGATCTCCGCGGCGTTCTTCGTGCAGCTCGACATTGGCCCAGGCGATGACGTCGCCGAACGGCTTGTCCTGGAAGGGCCAGCGAGTCCGCTGGGCCGAGAGCACGTCGTCGCCGGTGAGCTGCTCGAGCCGGGCTCGCCACTGTCCCTGAAACTGGCCGATCCACTCGCGGACGCCGTCGGCGGTGCCAGGCCACAGCACGTTCTCGCGTGCGAGCGTCCCGGTGCCGAAGGAATGATCGAGCACCATGGACCACCAGAAGCCGAGGTGCCACGTCAGCCAGGCGATGCTCGGCGGACCGAGGTCATAGCCCTCGTGCTCGGGCCACTCGGCGCGCCACCGTCCCTCGGGATCTTGCCGCACATGCAATCCCGCCTGAGCGGGGCGCCACAAACACTCCTCGGTGGTGAGTCCATCGAGGTGGTAGCTGGTGAGCGCCCACGCCGTGTCGAACTGCCGGAGCAAGTAGTCACGGACTTCATCGGCCATGGGCGGAGCGTACCCGGGCACCAGTCTTGAGGACATATCCCCTCGCCCTCCGGGAGAGGGACGGGGTGAGGGTGCCACGGGTCCCAGGTTGCTCCTTGAGCCGAAGATCACCCACTCGAATATCCTGACAATCATCAAGGAACCTCGAAACACCAAGCCCGCCCGCCCTCCACTCGGACAACCTGCGTGAGGCCCCTGTCCCACGCCCCCGGCTGCTAAGCTGGGACCGTGCGGAACGAGCCCCTCGTGGCCAACCCCTTGCCCCCCGACACCCGCCCCTACCGGGGCCTGCTGGCCTTCGAGCCGGAGCACCGCCGCTTCTTCTTCGGGCGCGGCGAGCTGGAGCGCGAGCTGGTGCTGCGCGTCCGCGCGGCGATGGGAGGCTGGGGCTCGCGCTTCCAGGTGGTGGTGGGGGCCTCGGGCAGTGGCAAATCCTCGCTGGTGCTGGCCGGGCTGGTGCCCCGGTTGCACGAGGACGCGCGCGAGCCCTGGGACACCGTCGTGCTGCGGCCCGGCGAGGCCGGCGCCCCCCGGATGCTCGAGGTGGAGGAGGGCCCGGGCCGCTTCAGCTCGCTCGGAAGGCTGCGCGCGCTGCTCTCCGGGCTTCATCGCCCGAGCGAAGCGCCCGCGGGCCACGGGGCCACCGTCGCCGAGGTCCTCCGCGAGGCGAGGCTGCTGCGCGAGGCCCGGCCGGAGCGCTGGCTGCTGGTGGTGGTGGATCAGCTCGAGGAGCTCTTCACCCAGGTGCCCACCGTCGAGGAGCGCGAAGCCCTCATGCGGGCTCTGTGGAGGCTCGCGCACACGCCGGAGGTGCGGGTGCAGGTGGTGGCCACGCTGCGGGTGGACGCGCTCGGGCGTTGCGAGCACGTGCGGGTGGACCACCAGGGCCCGCAGTTGGAGGCGGTGGTGTACTCGGCGGCACACCGGCTCTTCGTGGGCCCGCCGCGGGCCGAGCAGCTCGCGGACGTCATCGAGGGCCCCGCGCGGGTGGTGGGGCTGGAGCTGGAGCCGGGCCTGGTGGAGGCGCTGCGGCGGGACGTGGAGCAGGAGCCCGGAGCGCTCCCGCTGCTGCAACACGCGTTGGATCAACTCTGGGAGCGGCGCGCGGGAAACCGGCTGACGCGGGCGGCGTACGAGGAGCTCGGCGGGGTGGTGGGGGCGATGGCGCGCACGGGGGACAAGCTCTACGAGTCGCTGCCCGAGGCCGAGCGGCACCAGGCGCGCCGGCTGCTGGTGCGGCTGGTGGACTTGCGCGAGGAGATGAGCCCGCACGCGCGGCGCGAGGAAGTGAAGCGGCTGCGCCCGGAGCGGGAGGAGCACGCGGCGGCGTTCGACGCGGTGGTGGAGAAGCTGGTGCGGCACCGGCTGGTGGTGAAGGGCGCGGACGGGGGAGCGCCAGCGGAGCCGTGGCTGCGGCTGGCGCACGAGGCCTTGCTGCGCCGGTGGGGCCGGCTGGTGGAGTGGGTGCGGGAGGACCGGAAGCGGGAGCCGCGGGCGCGCGAGGCCGAGGAGCGCGAGCGGGAGCGCACCCGGTACGCGAGGGACGTGGCGCGGGTGCTCCAGGCGCGGCGGCTGCTCGAGTGGGACCTGGCGCTGACGGTGCTGGTGCTGCGCGAGGTGGCGGAGCCGGAGCGGACGCCGGAGTGGCACACGAGCGCGCTCGAGGCGCTGCACCGGGGCGCGATGCAGCCCGGGGTGCTCGCGGGGCATGAGGGGCGGGTGGAACTCGCGGCGTTCAGCGTGGACGGCGAGCGGGTGCTCACGGCGTCCGCGGATGGGACGGCGCGGGTGTGGCGGGCGGACGGCACGGGGGAGCCGGTGGTGCTCGCGGGGCATGAGGGAGGCGTGTGGTCGGCGGAGCTGAGCGCGGACGGCACGCGGGTGCTCACCACGTCGCAGGAGGGGCGGGTGCGGGTGTGGAGGGCGGACGGCACGGGCGAGCCCGTGGTGCTCGCGGCCCACGAGGAGCGGGTATGGCCCGCGGAGTTCAGCCCGGACGGGCAGCGGGTGCTCAGCGTGTCCGAGGACGGCACGGTGCGGGTGGGGCTGGCGGATGGCACGGGCGAGCCCGTCATGCTCCGGGGCCACGGCGCCCGGGTGACGAGCGCGGAGTTCAGCGCGGACGGCGAGCGGGTGCTCACGGCCTCGGAGGACGGCACGGCGCGGGTGTGGCGGGCGGACGGCACGGGCAGGCCCGTGGTGCTCCGGGGCCACGAGGGCGGGGTGCGCTCGGCGGCGTTCAGCGCGGAGGGGCACCAGGTGGTGACGGCCTCCGAGGACGAAACGGCACGGGTGTGGAGGGCGGACGGCACGGGCGAGCCGGTGGTGCTCGCGGGCCACGTGGGAGCGGTGGCGAGCGCGGCCTTCAGCGCGGACGGAGAGCGGGTGCTCACGGCCTCGGAGGACGGGACGGCGCGGGTGTGGAGGGCGGACGGCACGGGCGAGCCGGTGGTGCTCGCGGGCCACGCGGGAGCGGTGGCGAGCGCGGTGTTCAGCGCGGACGGGCAGCGGGTGCTCACGGCTTCCGAGGACGGAACGGCGCGGGTGTGGAGGGCGGATGGCACCGGCGAGCCGCTCGTGCTCCGGGGCCACGTGGCGGAGGTGCGCTCGGCGGCGTTCAGCCCGGACGGGCAGCGGGTGCTCACGGCCTCCGAGGACGGAACGGCGCGGGTGTGGAATGGCCTCGGAGAGCCGGCGGTGCTCGCGGGCCACGAGGGCGCGGTGGCGAGCGCGGAGTTCAGCCCGGACGGGCAGCGGGTGCTCACGGCCTCCGAGGACGGAGCGGTGCGGGTGTGGAGGGCGGACGGCACGGGAGCGCCGGTGGTGCTCGCGGGCCCCGAGGGGGAGGTCGGAGCCGGGGCCTTCAGTCCGGACGGGGAGCGGGTGGTGACGGCCTCGCGGGCGGGGACGGTGCGGGTGTGGAGGGCGGACGGCACGGGCGAGCCCGTGGTGTTGCAGGGCTACCTGGCGGTGCTGTGGCCCGCGAAGCTCAGCGCGGACGGGGAGCGGGTGCTCACCAAATCCCAGGAAGGGGCGGTGCGGGTGTGGCGGGTGGACGGCGCGGGCGAGCCCGTGGTGCTCCGGGGCCATGAGGAAGAGGTGTGGTCCGCGGAATTCAGCCCGGACGGGCAGCGGGTGCTCACCCGGTCGCAGGATGGAACAGCGCGGGTGTGGAGGGCGGAGACGGAGGGAGCCCCCGTGGTGCTCGAGGGCCACGCGGGAGGGGTGAGGGCGGCGGAATTCAGCGCGGACCGCGAGCAGGTGGTCACCGTGGCGGAGGACGGGACGGTGCGGGTGTGGAGGGCGGATGGCACGGGCGAGCCACGCGTGCTCGCGGGCCCGGAAGCGGAGGTGGAACTCGTGGCCTTCAGCGCGGACGGAGAGCGGGTGCTCACGGCCTCACGGGACGGAACGACGCGGGTGTGGAGGGTGGAGGGCGCAGGGGAGCCCGTGGTGCTCCGAGGCCATGAAGGACGGGTGGAGCGCGCGGCGTTCAGCGCGGACGGCGAGCGGGTGCTGACGGCGTCGGAGGACGGGACGGTGCGGGTGTGGAGGGCGGATGGCACGGGCGAGCCGCTCGTGCTCGGTGGACCCGGCGGAAGAATGGAGCGCGCGGCGTTCAGCGCGGATGGCGAGCGGGTGCTCTCGGTGGCGGAGGACGGGACGGTCCGTCTCTGGACGGTGGGAACCGCCCGGCTCCAGGCCCTGTTGCGCGAGGCGGTCACGGGCTGTCTGACGCCGGAGCAGCGCCGGCGCTACCTGCTCGAGACGCCCGAGGAGGCGCGGGCGGGCCACGAGCAGTGCGAGCGCGAGCGGGCCGGACGACTCCCGCCAGGATGAGCGGTGAGGGAGTAGCATCCGGCGCGAGATGACCGCACCGTCCGAGGCCCTCGCAGCAGGCGCACCCACCACGAGCCCCTTCGTGCCGCGCCCCGCGAGCGGCCCGTGGGACGTGACGACGCTCCTGCTCGACTTCTCCATCATCACCTACGCGGTGCCACCCGAGGCCCTGGCGCGCCACCTGCCGCCGGACTTCGAGCCCGACACCTTCGTGCTGGCGGACGGGCGCCGGGTGGCCTTCGTCTCGGCCGTGCCCTTCCGGGACGAGGAGTTCCGTTTCGGCTTCGCTCCCTTCCTGCGGGCGCGGATGGGGCAGACGAACTACCGGGCCTACGTGCGCTACCGGGGCGAGCGCGCGGTGTGGTTCTTCGGAACCTCGCTCGACTCGTTCTGGGTGGGAGTGCCGCGCTCGCTCTGGAAGCTCCCGTGGCACCCGGCGCGCATGCGCTTCCAGAACGCGCTGGTCCGGCGAGGACGGGCCCTGCGAGCACTACCGCCTCGACACCGAGGGCGCATGGGGCCGGGCGGAGCTGGAGCTCGTGGGAAGCCAGACGCCCATGGGGTGCCTGGACGGCTTCCGTGACGAGGAGGAGACCGCGGTGGTCCTCACCCACCCGCTGCGAGGCTTCTACACGCGGAGGGATGGCAGGCCCGGCACGTACTCCGTGTGGCACGAGCGCCTGCGGCTCCACCGCGCCCACGTCCACACCGCCCGCTTCCACGTCTTCGAGGAGCTGGGGCTGACCACCCCGGAGAGCGTGCCGCACTCGGCGCTGGTGCAGCGCAGCACCGAGTTCATCATCTTCCTGCCGCCGCGGCCGCTGTGAGGCGGGCCCGCGTCACCTCCAGCAGGCCTGGTGGTCCTGGATGAACTGGCGCATGGAAATGGGCGCCCGGCCGAGCAGTGTCTGGGTTTCGGGCGTCACGGTGCCGGCGAGCCCCAGCCGGCACACGGTGTAGATGCCCGTCATCACCGCGATGAAGGCGGCGGGCTGCTTGCGCTGGTACCAGCGCGCGGCGAAGCGCAGGGCCCCGGGCTCCGGGTAGCGGATGGGCCGGCCGAGCACCTCGGTGAAGAGCGCGGCCACCTCGGCGTAGGTGAGCGCCTCGGAGCCGGTGAGGTCATATGCCTTGCCCTCGTGCCCGTCCTCCAGCAGCGTCCGGGCGGCCACGGCGGCGATGTCTCGCGCGTCGATGAAGCCCGTGCGCCCCTTGCCCGCGGGGACGAAAATCTCGTGGTGCTCGCGGATGTCGTCGCGGTGCGTGGTGCTCAGGTTCTGCATGAAGAAGCTGGGGCGCAGGAAGGTGTGGGGCACCCCGGCCTCCAGCAGGAAGCGCTCCACCTTCGCGTGGGGCACCACCGGGTTCTTCTCCACCCCGAGCAGCGACAGGAAGACGGTGTGCCGCACGCCCGCGTCCTTCACCGCGCGCACCACGGGCAGCAGGTGCCGCTTCACGTCCGAGATGGCGGGTGGACGCAGGAGGAACACCTTCTCCACCCCCTCCAGCGCGGGCGCATGGGTGGACGGGTCCTCGAAGTCGAAGCGCACCGCCTTCGTCCCCGCGGGGGCCCGGGTGCCCTCGCGCGAGGCCACGAGCACCTCCGCGCCTCCGGCCACCAGGTGCTCCACCAGCGGCGCACCCACGTTGCCCGAGGCCCCCGTGACGAGCACGCGCGGGCCCTTCGCCTCAGCCGCCGCGCTTCCCATGGCCCTTCTCCGGTGCCACCCCGCGCCAGAAGATGTCCACCATGCGATCCAACCAGGGATCCTCGGCCTCCGTCGGGACGCTCTGGTTCGTCACGTGGGCCAGGAAGTAGCGGTGCTGCAGGCCCGCCAGGAAGAGGCTGGCCATCACGCCCGGGTCCCCCTCGCGCAGCCGGCCCTGCTCCTGGGCCCGGCGGAACCACCCCGCCATCGCGATGCTGGCGCGCACGGGGGCGGGAATCTCCTTGTTCTCGCCCCGCCACTCCTCGGGGGTGATGCCCGCCTCGCGCATCACCGCGAAGGCCGGCACCATCTCCCGGAAGAAGGCATCGATGGCGCCCGCCAGCTCGCGGATCTGCACCGCCAGCTCGCGCGCGTCCGGCCCCGCCTCCAACAGGTGCAGCCACGGGGGGGGCTGCCCGATGGAGAACGCCGCCTTGAGCAGCTCCCGCTTGCTGCCGAAGCGTTTGAGCAGCGCCGGTCCCGACACCCCCAGACGCGCGGCGATGGTGTCCGTGCTCACCGAGGCTCCGTGCTCGATGAAACACGCCCGCGCCGCTACCAGAATCTCCTCGTCCAGGACCTGTCGGGGCCGCGCCATGACTCCACTCGCTGATTGGTTAGCTAGTGCTAACTAACTAACTCTCCGAGGGGGTTGGAATCAAGGGGGAGGGGGAGCCAACCCACCAGGACGGGTCACCAGCGGGGAGTCGAGGAAGCGGCCGATGCGGGCGGCCATCTCCTCGGGGAGCTCCAGCATGGGGAAGTGGCTGCGCGCGGGGAGCTTCTGCGCCTGGTACCAAGGGTGCGAGGAGGCGAACGAGCGCTGGGCCTCCAGCCAGGCGCTGTCCTCCGGCTGGGCGTAGAGGTGGAGGGTGGGCACGGGGGGCGAGAGGGTGGCGAGCGCCTCCAGCGGGCTGGCGTACTGCGCGTACACCTTCTCGATTTCCCGCCCGGCGCGCTTCCACATGGCCTCGCCGAAGGAGCCCATGTCGTCGCGGATGAAGCGGATGACGTCCGGCGAGCCCACCCCCCGCAGCCACAGGGAGAAGAGCCCATCGCGGGCCTGCTTCCACTGGGGGGACTGCAGCGCCTTGAGGGCCAGGAGGAAGGGCGGAGGCGGCTCCAGCACGAGCCAGTCCAGCAGCACCATGGCGGGGATGCGCGGGCCGAGCTGGCGCCGCAGCTCGAGGGCCCACCAGCCGCCGTGGGACAGGGCCACGGGCACCACGTGGCGCGCGCCGCTGGCCTCGATGACGGCGCGCAGCGTGTCCACCACGGTGGCGTTGCCGAAGTCGGGGCCGGGCGACTGGGACTCGCCGTGGCCGGGCAGGTCCACCACGAGCGCGCGGTGGAGGATGGAGTCTCCACGGGACGAGTTTGCGGAACACCTCGCGGCTGGAGCACCAGCCGGGGATGAAGAGCAGGGTGGGCTCTCCCTGCCCGATGTCGTCATAACGGATGCGAGCCCCACCCACGCGCGTCTCGGCCATGTGCCTCTCCCCCCGGCGGCCGTTTCCCACGCCTCGCCGCCATGGCGGCCAGTCATGCTCCGGGCGGGCCCCTGGAGGACAGGGGACGGCGGTGCGGTAGGGCTGTCCGCTGCCCGGCACTCGGGCCCCGAGTGTGCCCGGGAAGACGGCTCAGGCGGCCTGGCGCGAGTCGCGCTCGGCCACGCCGAACACCTCGAGCTGTTGGATGCGGCCCTTCACGAAATGGGCGCCGAGCGGCTCGAGGACGCCGTCCTCGCCGAGGGCCTCGCGGCACTCGCGGGTGAGGAGCAGGGAGCGGCCGAGCACCTTCGTCAGGTCCTGCACGCGCGAGGCGATGTTCACCGTGTCGCCGATGACGGTGTACTCCTGGCGCTGGGCGCCGCCCACGTTGCCCACCACGGCCTCGCCGCGGTGCAGCCCCACGCCGATGCGCAGGCCGGGGAACTCGCCCTGCTCGCTCATGCGCTCGGCCTCGGCGAGCATGTCGCGCGCGGCGGCCACGGCCCGCTGCGCGTCGTCCGGCTGGTGCGTGGGCGCGCCGAAGACGATGAGCATCCCATCCCCGAGGAACTTGTTCACCAGCCCGCCGTGGGCCGCGACGATTTCACACATGCGCCCGAAGTAGAGGTTGAGCAGGCGCAGCGTCTCCTCGGGGGGCTGGGACTCGGCGAGCCGGGTGAAGCCGCGGATGTCGGTGAAGCAGACGGTGACGGCGCGGCGCTCGCCGCCCTCGGGGATGTTGCCGGAGAGCAGGTGCTCCATGACCTGCTCGCTCACGTGCATGCCCAGCAGGCCGCGCACGCGCTCGCGCTCGACGGCGCTCTCGGTGAGCCGCATCAGCAGCGCGCGCATGGAGCCGCTGGCCACCATGCCGAGCGCGCCGATGGTGACGAGGAAGATGGCCTTGGCGAGGGTGACGTAGAAGTCGTAGGCGCCGGTGGCGAGCATCTCCGGGGAGGCGGCGGGACGCAGGACGAAGTGGGTGACGGCGACGAGCTGGGCCGCGGCGGCGAGGCCCGCGAAGAGACACAGGCGGGGCTGGAGGCGGGGCGTGGCCGCGGCCACTCCCACCGCGTAGAGGGCGGGCCCGCCGGCGGACAGGGCGAAGACGGGGCCGTTGACGTTCAAATCCAGCAGGGCGACGACGGTGCCCATGGACACGTCCACGAGCGAGGAGGCGTAGCGCATCCACGGACGGAAGCGGCCGGTGCGCAGCAGCAGCGACACACAGGAGTACCAGAGGAGGTAGCCCACGGTGGCGCAGAGGATGATGGCGGGGATCTGCGAGCCGGAGAAGAAGGCGACGAGCACCAGCACGGTGGCGATGAAGCCCGCGGTGGTGGCGACGTGCGTCACGCGCGCCTCCATGAGCCGGACGGCATCCCCGAGGACGGCGTCGAAGCCGTCGGGGGCGGGGCTGGAGCGGAGGGAGGCGGGCATGCGGAGCGCAGGATAGCGCCTGGAGGAGGAACGCGTCAGGGCGTCAGCGTGGGGGGGTGGCGCCCACGGCCGCATCCAGCTCGGCCTGGAAGGCGCGGTGGCGGCGGAAGCTCTCCCGGAAACCGGCGAGCAGCAGATTGCCGCGTGCCTGCTCGCCGTGCAGCCAGAGGACCTCGGCCCCGGCGGCGAGCAGCATGGCGGCCTTCCCGTAGCTGCGCCGGTGCTGACGGCTGACGATGGTGCTCGCGCGCTTGCGGGCGATCTCCAGACACCACTCGCGCAGCCGCTCCCGCTCGGCGGGCTCCAGCGCGAAGGCGGGGAGGGCCTCGGCATAGGCGCGGGTGAGCCGCTCGCGGAGGGCCTCGTCGTGACGCGCGCCACCCGAGTACCAGTCCCCGGCCTGGGTGCCGGACTCGAGCGCCTGGCGCCAGAGCCCGTCCACGTTGCGGGGCAGCCTTCCGAGGGGCTGGCCCGACAGGAGCACGAGGAAGGCGGGCACGACGAGACCCTGGGGGTTGTCGCCATACGTCCAGCCGAGCGCACGCTCCTTCGCGGCGAGCGCCTGGGCGGCCTCCCAGTCATGAGCGAGCAACCAGGCATGGGCGAGCAGCCGGCGGTCGGCATGCGCGGGGACCTCGAGGCTGTCCTGGGCATCGGGCAGGGCGGCCATGGAGCCCGAGGGGGCACGGGGTTGCCGCAGCACGGCCTCGAGGTGGCGGGCGGCCTGGAGGAGGAGGGGGACGCGCTCGGGCTCGGAGGGGCGGGTGTCGCGGAGCTCGAGGAGCCGGGGGAGGGTGGGTTGGGAGACGAAGGCCTCCCAGCGGGCGGAGCGGACGGTATCGGCCTGGCCGAGCCGCTCGGCGGCGGAGGCGAGGAAGCCGGCGACGGCGGCGCGGAGGGGGAGGGCGGGGGGCAGGACCGCGAGGGCCTCGCGGGCGGTGGTGAGCACGGCGTCTGGCGGGCCCTCGCGCTCGAGGGCGGAGAGGAGATCCACGAAGGCGCGGGGATGGCGGGAGGGCTCGGAGAAGGCGAGCTCGCGCAGTCCGCGGGTGCCCTGGGAGAGGCGGGTGGCCTCGCGCAGCCAGGCCTCGGCATCGGGGCCCTCCTGCTGACGGAGGAGGGAGAGCCAGTCACGCAGGAAGACATCGGAGCCGGGGAGGGGCTCGGAGGAGATGTCGAGCCACTCCTGCACGAGGGGCCGGGGCCCGCGGGGCAGGAGCGTGCGCATCCAACGCATCTGCTCCAGGAGGACGGAGGGGCGCTGCTCGGGGGGCGTGGTGACGTAGACGGCGCGGAGGTAGCGGGCGCGGGCCTCGGGGAAGTCGACGTGGGAGAGGTGCTCGGGGCGGAGGCCCCGGCCGCGGTCGTCCTGGAACTCGAGGAGGGAGAACAGCGCCCGATAGGCCTCGCGGGCGAGCGGGTACTGGCCCCGCTCGGAGGCCTCCTGGGCGCGCTGGAAGAGGGCGGTGAGGGGGGCGAGGAGCTCGGCATAGGGACCGAGGACATCGTTCTCGGTCCAGAAGTCCTCCCACTCCCGGGCCTTGTCCGGGAGGGATTGGGCCAGCTCGGTGATGTCCGCGAGCAGCTCGTGCGGGTGGAGCGCGGCCTGGGCGTTGGAGTCCGAGGGCGCGTGGAGGGAGTGAAGGAAGGCGAGCCGCTCGGAGGGCCGGACGCGGCTGGCGAGGAGGCGGAGGAGGGCGCGCAGCTCTTCGGGAGAGAGGTCCTCCAGCCGCGCCTCGACGGCCTCGCGGAAGTCCTTGAGGGGCAGCTTCTCGGAAGGGGGATGGGACAGGTCGACTCCAGCCATAGGTAGCCAGAAGATGACCTCGGCGGTCACGTGCGGCCACCCCGGGGTTGCTCGGCTGGTTGCAGGGGACTCCGCTTTGGCCGAGCGTCCGCCCATCGGCTGTGCGAGTTTCCGGGCCATGACCTTCGACCATTTGAGATTCATCGAAGTCGAGCTGCAGATGCCGCTCATGAAGCTTCCGGTGCGCACGAGCCTCATCGAGCTCGAGCGGGCCCGAGTGCTCTTGTCACCGGGCTCGACGCTCACCGAGGCGCAGCTTCGCGAGGCGGGAGAGATCACCGACATCATCGCGCCCAACCTGTTTCATGCCGGTGGAGTGAAGGCCGCCGCGGCAGCCCACCCGCGAGCCCGCCTCTGGGGCCCGGCCGGCATCAAGGAGAAAGTCCCCGAGCTTCCCGTGGCACGGCGTCCTGGGAGTCGACGCCTGGCCGTATGACGAGGAGCTGCGCCACGTGGCGCTTCGAGGAATGCCTGGCTTCAACGAGAGCGTGTTCCTGCACCACCGCTCGAAGGTGC
The DNA here is from genome assembly GCF_049060025.1 of Archangium gephyra. GTDB lineage: Bacteria > Myxococcota > Myxococcia > Myxococcales > Myxococcaceae > Archangium > Archangium gephyra_A. The sequence continues at coordinate 6,808,838 of NZ_JBMEQQ010000002.1, read as the reverse complement.
TGCTCGTGAGTGACCTGATCTTCAACATCGAGGAGACACACGGCATCGGTCCCTGGCTGATCCTCCATGTGTTCGGCACGTATCGCCGGTTGGGGGTCAGCCGCCTGTTCCTCCGCTACGTGAAGGATCGAGCCGCGTTTCAGGAATCCATCGAACGGATCGCCGCGCTCGACTTCACGCACATCGCTCCCGCACATGGGCGCGTGGTGTCGGAACAGGGGAAGGAGAAGCTGCGCGCCGCGCTGCGCGAACGGGGCTACACGATCTGAGGATGCGCTGGAGTTAGGAGCGAGGCGTCACCGTTTGAGGCCTGCCCAGTCCCTGGCCATCCAATAGACACGGCCGTCGCTCTCCAGGGCGCGCTCGAGGAAGTCGGAGAAGGACCAGGCGATCCGCGCACTGTGGGGAGCATCGGGCCGCGAATCCCGGGAGCACTCGAAGACGGGATGGAGGCCCTGGGCGGTGTGGCTCATGTCGATGGCGGCGTAGTCCCCGTCCTGCACGGAGCAGAGGACGAACCAGGACGCCGGCCCGTACGCGTCCGTATCCCCGGTGCTTCCGAAGAGGGCCACCCGCGCCCGGACGATCTCCGACAGCGAGAGCACCCGATAGGGAGAGTCCGGCCGGCGGAACAGCGCGGCGCCATTGGAGCGCAGATAGAAGGCGCGCAGCTCCTCATCCAGGGGCCAGCCCACGCGCTTCTCGAATCGCTCGAGCTGCTCGGGCGAGGCCGGGGGATTGCGGAAGTGGAAGAGGCGGATGCTTTCAACCAACCGGTCGATGGACATGGCAGGGACGCAGTCTACGGACCCGGAGGTGATTTCGCGAGTCACCTGTGCGGAGGTGACCGCCGGAGTCGAGCAGTCCTTGCCCAAGCAGGCGGCCTCCTCTACCCTGCGGCCCTCCCCATGGAGTCCGCGTGCGCCCACGTCCCTGGTCCATCCTGCTCTGGGTCCTCCTTGTCTCCACGGCGGCCACCGGGCGGGAGACGCGGCAGGGCACCGTGCTCGTCGCGGGAGAGCCAGGGGGAGCGCCGCCCGTGCTGTACGTGGCCGCGCGGCTGTCCACGTTGGTGGACTTCGAGGGCCTGCTCGAACCCCAGGTAGCGCTGACGCCCGAGCTGAGCGAGCGCGTGGGGGTATTTCCGGTGGGAGCGCGCGCCCTGGTGGTGGTGCCCGTGCGCGACCTGGCGCGGGGCGAGCGCGTGCTGCTCCCGGTGACGGGACGGACCGGGGACGGCGAGCCCCGCACGGTGACGCTGGCCCTCGTCACCCGGCAGGACGAGGTGGACCTGCAGGCCCAGGTGTCCCTCGTGCAGCACGAGCCCTCGGGGCCGGACGCCGCGGAACAGGGAGGGGTGGGCACCGTGGCGGGGATGCTGCTCGCGAGCCATGAGGCAGGGGCGGGCCCAGGGCTGGCGCTCGTCACGCCGGACAAGAAGGAGACGCTCATGCAGGTGGGTGGTGTCCGGGGTTGGATCGCATCCGTACTCCGGATGGAGCGGCGGAGTCTTTTCGTCACCGTGGCCATCGAGAACAAGGTGCTCGCCTCGCCTCCATGGCGGCTCGCCCGGGTCCGCTTGGAAGCAGGATGCCGGGACGGTCGCACGGGGTCGGAGATTCCGCTGCCCGTCTTCAGGACTTCCGCCGTCCCCGGGTCAATGGAGCAACGCCACACCTTCGCGACCCTGCTCCCAGAAGGGGCAGAGTGCCTGTCATTGACATTGGAGGAGGACGGCCTCCGGACACTGCATCTGGAGGACTGGAGGCTCCCCCCATGACGAAGCCCTTCCACCCGGACCTGCTCCAACCCGGCGACACGGTGCGGCACTACCAGGTGGTGCGCCGCCTGGGCAGCGGTGGCTTCGCGAACGTCTTCCTGGTTGAGACCGGAGGGCGGCCCTACACGATGAAGATCGCGGCGCGCCCGCCGGGGGATGAAGACGAGGCCCGCGAGGATGAGCGGGCTTTTCGCGAGGCGATCTCCCTGGGGCACTTCCGCCACCCCAACCTGCTGACCGTGCGCGAGCTGGGCCGCTGGCCGGAGTTGGAGGGAGGCCACTTCTTCTTCGTCACCGACTATGTCCCCGGCTTGCCCTTCAACGCGTGGCGATGGAAGACGCAGGCCCCGTTGCGCCGGTTCATCCAGGTAGCGAGTGAGCTGGTCCTGGTGATGGGGGAGCTGCACGAGCGCGGCGTGTGCCACCGGGACATCAAGGCGGACAACGTCCTGGTGAGGGACGGGGACGACAAGCCGTTCCTCATCGACTTCGGCGCGGTGTTCCTGCCCGGCGCGTACACGCTGACGCGGGAGCTTCCCCCGGTGACGTTCCACAACATGCCGCCCGAGGTCGCCGCCTTCCTCCGAGGGGGCGAGTGGGAACAGGGCGCGCACTTCCCCGCGAGCCCCGCGGCGGACCTCTACGCCTTCGGTGCCCTGCTCTACGAGGCCCTCACCGACTGCCACCCCTTCAACCCGCGCCTGCCGTTGGACAAGCTGCTGCTCGCCATCGAGTTCCTCCCGCCGGTGGAGCCCGGCCAGTTGGACCCGCGTGTACCGCCGGGCCTGGGCGAGCTGGTGATGAGGCTGCTGGCCAAGGAGCCAGCGCAACGGCCCCCGAGCGCCAAGGCCGTCCACGAGGAGCTGATGGGGCTGCTGGAGCGAGAGGGGGAGTCGGAGCCCTGGAAGGAGCCGTATGCCTTCGCCACGCACGGGCCGGGGGATGCGGAGGTTGCCGAACCGGACCCGTCACCCAAGCAGGACGCTCAGGAGGCCGGGCCTGACGGTGCGAAGCGGGAAGCCGGGCGGCCACGCGAGAAGTGGTGGTGGGCGCTCGCGGGGCTCGCAGCCGTCCTGCTGCTGCTCGGGATAGGGTGGGGACACGTCCGCACGGTGTCCGCGTCCGCCCTGGAGGCGGTGTGTTCCGGCGCGGCGCCCACCGCGCTGGTCTCGCCAGCGCCCTTCGAGAAAGGATGCGAAGCCTTGCACTTCTCCACACCGAAGTCCCTTGGCGAAACCCTGACGCTGGTCTGTGCCGCCTCGGTGCATTTCCTGGCTTGCAGCGGAGCTTCCCGTCCGCCCTGACCCCGAGGGATTTCTGGAACGGTGTCCTCCCGAGGCGCGCATGACGGCCGTGCGGCTGGGCTTCGAGAAGAAGCCCATCGCGAAGGTCGAGCTGTGGACGGGCATTGATGTCGGCCTCCCCCCGGCCGACCACATCCTCAACTTCAGGAACGGTCCCGTGGAGGGCTGGATGGTGCTTCCTGACGGGAGCATCCATTGGGTGACCGGCGCGGCGAGGATGTACCAGGGACACATCTACATGGAGTTCGATCGCATCTACCTCGATGCGCTCCATCCGATACGCGGAAGCATCCCCACTCCCCTCTGTGCCGTGCTCGTGGACAGCCAGAACTGGAGGAAGCTCGGAGAGGGGAACATCGAGTACGGCATGTACACCAGTGCCCAATACGTCGATCCGGCCAGGTTGGTGTTCAAGGGCCCGGACGCCGCCATTCTTCCCACCCGTCTGGTGGACACGTACGTCCAGCTCCCCGGCCGCCGCTTCCCGGATTAGGGGCATCGAGTGAAGGTCTCCTGCTCCACCGGAGACGTGGGGGGTAGGTTGTGGGCGGAGGGTGGGCCCGTTAACCTGGTCGGGCTCCCATGGCCCTCCCCACGGTTGATCCAGACTGGGAAATCCGCGCCGCCGCCTTCCATGCCTTGGAACGGCTGGTGGCGCGCCATGGGCCGACGTTGACGTGGGACACCATCCAGCAGGGCTTCGAGCTCAAGGGCCAGCACCTCTACTTCGCCACCAAGGCCAAGGGCATCTTCCGCCCGAAGGAGATGCGAGGCGCCGCGCTCTCCATCAAGACCATCATCCCGCGGGGCAACCGCCCCGTGCCCTACGAGGATTCCGCGACCGATGAGGGGGTCTTCACGTACAAGTTGCGGGGAGACGACCCGGACAATCACGACAACCGGCTGCTCCAGCAGGCGTGGAAGGGGTCCACGCCGCTGATCTACTTCCTCGCGGTTGAGCCGGGCGTCTACCAACCCCTCTGGCCCATCTTCATCCGGGGCATCGACCGGGAGCGGTTGGAGTGCACGCTCTCGGTGGATGATGCGGCGCTGACGGAGAGGGAGTTGCGTGTCCCGATGGTGGCGGATGCGAGGGCCATCGAGATCCGCCGCCAGTACGTCACGGTGCAGGCGAAGCGCAGGCTGCATCAGTCACGCTTCCGGCTGGAGGTGCTGAGGGCCTACGAGAAGCGGTGCGCGGTGTGCCGGCTGCCTCGGGAGGAGCTGCTGGAGGCGGCGCACATCGTGGCGGACCGGGAGGAGACGGGGGCGCCCGTGGTGCCCAACGGGCTTGCGCTCTGCCGGCTGCACCATGGCGTCTTCGATACGGACCTGATGGGCATCCGGCCCGATGGAGTCATCGAGCTGTCCAGGTCACTGATGGAGACTCGGGATGGTCCGACACTGGAGCACGCGGTGAAGGCCTTCCAGGGCCAGCACCTCCATCTGCCCCGGCGCCTCGAGGACCAACCGGGACAGCGTTTCCTGGAAGAGCGGTACGAGCGTTTCCGCCGGGCGGGGTGAGCTGAGAGGGGAACTCTCTTGTCCCTCGTCGAACCGCCCCTGAGAATCCTCTTGGTTCAACCCGGGAGAGGACGAATGGCGGGCTCGCTGGCGGCATGGCTCCTACGTCTGGTGGTAAATGAGCCCTACTACTGTGACCATGAATGATGTGACGGCTGTTCCATGGGCGCGTGAGTGATGGATTGAAGAAGATGAGACAGACCTACAGAGGCCTCACTCAACCGCTTCTCCTCGACGCCGTCGGGCCTGACGGCAAGAAGCGGCTCATTCAGGCATTCCTGAAGGTCGGTGATCCGAAGCTGGGGATCGTTCGTGGATTGAGAGCATTTGAGTTGTATCTACCGCGCTTCTTCAAGCAGCGGCGCGGCAGCGACCTTTTGACTCCGGAGCTGGGCACTTCCCTTCACGCGCTTCTGGAAACGGAGGACGAGCGGCAGCGCGCTGAAATCGTCCGCCGCGTGGCGCATGAGGAAATCCCGGGGACGTTTGGCAAGTACCTCGAGACCCTCCGGTCCTTCGATGTCACCGTGCACCCCGAGGCGCGCACGATGCGGGTGTCCCTGGAGCTGAAGCCTCACGGGGCCGGGTGGGTGTCGTGGAGCTTCGAGTTGAGCTTTCCTCCGCAAGAGGAGGGGGGGAGCCAGGAGCCGGCCAGGCCTCGCCCGAGCCCCGAGGCGATGAACGACCCCCGGACCGCGGAGCTCATCCGCGTTGCGCGGCACTACTACCCGGCGGGCTACCCCCTCTGGGAGGATGACGACGAGGAGCCCGAACCCGCCCATTGGCGGACGACCGAGTTCCAGCGATGGCGCACGCTCCGGCAGCGGACCTGGGACGATTGGAAGGAGTGGGACGAGTTGCTGCAGCGCTTGCGTGCCGCGTTCCCCGGGCACGATGTCTCGGATGTGACGCATCCCTCGGCGGACGCCTGTTCCCGTTGCTGCGTGTATCTGGAGCAGCCGCTGCCGGAGGGCGGCCGTGCCGTGACCCGGGTGGTGGGGGCCATCTCCATCCTGGCGCCGCTGTACCTCGTCTACGTGACCACGGAGACGATGCGTCCCGGTGACACGGCGGACTGGCCGCCACCCGACTTCTCCCCCACCGGCGAGGCGAAGTCCGCCGCGGACACGCTGGCCCGGCTCATCGAGCAGGTGTTCGGCTACCGGCCCTTTCCGCTGGAGCTGGCCGACATCCCCCTGCCGGACCTCCGGATCGATTCGCTGCACGAGCCCGCCACGCTCCTCGGGGCCCTCTTCGCGGACCGGGGCACGCTGGCCAACCTGCCCTGAGCCCATGCCGACTTCAGCGCAATACCTGCTTTCTGTTGCCCGGAACTACTGGCGTTCGGACCATGAGTTCGACGGCAAGCTGGAAAGGAGCCCTGAGCTGGAGCGATTCCAGGCCTTGTGGGAAGAGAAGCTCCAAGGGATGGATGAGTGGCGCGGGCTCCTGGACGAGCTCCAGGCCGCGTTGCCCCAATTCAGGATAGGCAATGCCACGGCCACCTGTGATGCGTGCTTCCGCTGCTCGGTGTACCTGGAGCGGCAGCCCGTCCCTTCGAATCTGGGGGATGAACCGCTGACGCGCCGCCAGGTCGTTGTCGGCTGCGTCAGCATCCTGGCGCCTGTGTATACGGTCTATGGCGTGCAGTACGACTACAGAGGTGAAGAGCGCATCGCCGATAGGGCATTTTTCGAGCCGCTTCCGCTCGAAATGAGGGCTCCCGCGGAGGTCGTAGCCAGGAAGCTCGAGGCGAGGTTCCTGGCCGAGGCCGTTCCTCACGAGATCGCCGGGACTCGAATTCCGCTCATCGTGGGTCCACATGAGCCGCCCGAGACCACCCTCTTTCATGCGCTCTTCACGGGCTGGCCCGAGAGCGTGCCGTGATGGGCCAGCCCGGCAGGGCCCGGCACACCGTGCTCACTCGGTGGGCAGGCTGTCCGGGCCTCGCTGCCACCGGGGCCGCAGCTCGTGAGTCACCGTGCCCGGCTCCGGCACCCACAGCTCCTCCACGTGCACCTCCACCGGCCTGGCGCGCGCGTCCCTCACCGCCAGCAGCGTGTAGAGGCCCGGTGGGATCAGCCGGAAGATGTAGCCCTCGCGCTCGCCCCCGCCGGACTCGTACATGGCCGAGTGGGCCCGCGCCTCGGCTTCCAGGAACGCCGCGCGCGTGAGCGGCGGCCCCAGCGTGCCGGGCACCAGCAGCAGCCGGCCCACCGGGCCCGAGGGGCTCCGCACCCGCACGAGCGCCCCCTCGCCGGGCGCATCGAAGTCCACCGTCACCGTCCCCCGCGCCGCGACCTCCACCCACCGCGAGCCATGGCTGGGCAGCGTGCGGTTCTCGAAGACGTGCAGCTCCACCTGCACGGCGTAGCGCCCCGCCTCCAGCGCACACGTGCGGTACCGGCCGTCCCGGATGTCCGCGAAGGCCGCGCGCCCGCCCTCCGCCGTGCGCACCTCCACCCGGCCGTGCCCCGACACCTCGCCGCCCACGCTCACCGCCCCCTCCACCCGGGCCCCCGGCCTCAGGGCCACGGTGAGCTCGCCCTGCCTCGCTCCCAGCGGCTCCCACGTCCCCAGGTAGCCGCAGTGCTCCACCCGCACCACCCTCGGCCGCTCCTCCACCGCCGGCAGGCGCACCACGCCCTCTGCGTCCGTCAGCCGCATCTTCTCGCGCTGCCAGTGCCTGGGCGCCCCGGACGGGTAGAGCAGCGAGGTGTCACTCCCCGCCCCGGTGTCGGCCGGGTCCCTCACGTCCACGAAGGCCCCCTCCACCGGCCGCCCGGTGTCCGCGTCCACCACCCGCAGCCGCACCTCGCGCCCGGTCTCCAGCACCACCTCGCCCAGGTCCACGTCCACGCCCTCCTGGAAGCGCACCTCGCGCCGGGTGCTGGCCAGTCCCGGGGCGCTGAAGACGAGCACCCCCCTCCCGTCGCGCAGGATGGACAGCCCGAAGGCGCCCTGCTCGTCCTCGTACGGGTCGCCGTCGAGGGTGAAGCGGGTGACGGGCGAGCCGTCCGCCCGCACCACCCGGCCGTGCATCCGGGCCAGGGCCTTCATCACCAGGCGCACCTCGCCGGCTCCGGGGGTGGTGAGCACTCCGGGCCTGCCCTCGAACGTGCGCACCGGGCCCGGGGTGGCCCGCTCGTCCAGGGCGTACCCGCTCCGGGACGCGCCCACCAGCAGGGGCCCCGGGGGCAGCCGCTCCAGGGTGAAGCGGCCGCTGCCCCCGGTGTACCGGGACAGCGAGGTGCCGGAGCGCCACTCGCGGCGGGCCCGGAAGGAGAAGGGCTGCAGGTCTCCCTCGCCGAAGGCGGACTCCAGCAGCGAGGCGGGCGCGGCGCGCACCTCGGCGAAGATGACCGGCTGCCCCCGCCCGTCCACCACCACGCCCGACAGCTTCGGGGCCGGAGCGAAGCGCAGCACCACGGACGTGCGCCGCCCGTCCACCAGCTCCACCTCCGCGCCCACGGTGCGCAGCGGCTCGTCCTCGGGCGTCGCGGCCGCCACCCGGCGCTTCCCGGGCTCGAGCGCCTCGAGCAGGGCCTTGCCGGCGCGGTCCGTGTGGCCGGGCCGGGAGCTGGGGAGCAACTGCACCTCGGAGCCGGCCAGGGGCAGGCCGTCCTCGTCCAGCACGGTGACCTCGAGCGAGGCGCCGCGGCGCAGCACCAGCCGGGCCTCCCGCGCCGGGAGCGTCACGGGCAGCGCGGTCATGCGGAAGGCGGGGTGGTGGACGGTGACGCGGTGGGCGCCGGGCCGCCGCGCCTCCAGGAGGAACGTCCCGTCCTCGCCGGAGGCGGTGTCGTGGACGTGGGTGCTCCGTTCGTCCGGGGCCAGGTCCCCGGTCCGCCCGGGGTCGAGCTGGTACAGGTGGAGCTGCGCTCCGGCCACGGGGCGGCCGCTCTCGTCCACCACGGTGCCTTCCAGGGCCGAGGCCTCGAGCGGTTCGTCCCCGGTGGGTGTCCCGGAGCCCGGGGTGGGCTCGTGCGGCCCGGGGTGGGCCGCCGGAGGGAGGGCAGCGGTGTGGGGCGCGCGCCAGGCGCCACGCCCCGCGGGCCCCGGCGGGGCAGGAGTCTCGGGCGGCGCGTTCCCGGGCCTCCAGAGGAGACCGGCTCCCGCCACCAGCAACAGGAGCGCCGCGAGGGTGAGAAGGCGTGGAAGCAGGGGGGAGCGGAGGACCGGAGGCGGGAGGGTCATTCCAGAGGTGGGGCGGGAGAAGGTGACGTACCCGGTCCACCGTAGCAGAAGTAGGGCTCCCGTCACCCCCTTCCGAGGTCACCCGGAGCACGCCCGCCCGCCGGACACGCGGCCACCAATGGCGTAGCCTGCGCGCGATGCCTCCGCTTGCTCTCCGGAAGGGGCCCGGTGCCTTCCGCAAATGGCTCTTCGTGGGCCTGGGTGTGGCCACCTTCGGCCTCTATGGCACCGCCTTCGTGGTGCACCGTTTCGGCCAGCACGAGCGCGCCGTCCCCGCCGATGTCCTCGTGGTGCTCGGCGCCCGCGTGCTGCCCGATGGCGAGCCCTCTCCCGCCCTTCGTGCCCGCATCGAGAAGGCCGTCGAGGCTCTACCACCAGGGTCTCGCGCCCCGGCTCCTCTTCTCCGGCGGCGTCGGCCTCCACCCTCCCTCCGAGGCCCGCGTCATGCGCGACCTCGCCGTGCGGCTCGGCGTCCCTCCCGAGGCCTGTCTCCTCGAGGAGCAGAGCCACTCCACCGAGCAGAACGCACGCTTCTCCGCGGAGCTGCTGCGCTCGCTCGGCGCCCGGCGCGTGGTGGTCGTCTCGGACCCCTACCACCTCCTGCGCGCCCGCCAGTACTTCCGGCTCCACGGCTTCGAGGTGGCCACCAGCCCCGCCTTCCTCACCGAGCGCAACATGCGTCTCTTCGACTGCTTCTACTGGACGCTGCGCGAGGCCGCCGCCCTGCTCCTCCATCCGCACGTGCTCCTCGCGCGCAAACCCTCCTGAGCCTCCCTGCTGGTGGTCGTGGGTGGCCTCGTCTCCAAGCTCTTCGGTGGGAAGAAGACGGAATAGGCGCCTCCCCGCCAATCCGGGCCAGGAGTCCCCGAGGCCGCTGCTAGACTCCGGCGGCCATGTCCCGGAAGCCTCCCAATCCCCTCGTCCGGCTCGCCTTCCACGTCGAGCACCATGTCGAATCCTGGGGCTGGCGCGTCCGGCGCAAGCTGGGGCTGGCGCGTCCGCCTCGCATCCTGCCGTACCGGGGTTACGGCTCGGCCCGCCAGTCCGTCATCAAGGCGCGCGTGCTGGAGAACCGGCATGTGCGCCCGCCCTGGAAGCGCCACACGCTGCTGGGCAGCGCCGTCGCCTCGTGGAAGCGCTACATGACGGTGGAGATTCCCCGGGCGCGCGTCCTGGTGCGCTGGGGGGACCACCGCTGGGAGGGCACCACCGACGAGGAGGGCTTCCTCGAGCTGTGGGTGGAGCCGCCCCCCGGGGCCAGGCCCGGTTGGAACGACGTGGAGCTGGAGCTGCTGTCGCCCTCGCCGCAGGGGGTGGAGCGCGTGCGGGCCCCCGTGCTGCTGGCCGGTCCTGAGGCCCAGTTCGGCGTCATCAGCGACATCGACGACACCGTCATCGTCACCAACGTCACCAACTTCCTCAAGCGCGCCTGGGCGCTCTTCCTCACCGAGCACCGCACCCGGCTGCCCTTCGAGGGCGTGGATGCCTTCTACGAGGCGCTCCACCAGGGCAGCTCCGGCTCGGCGGGCAACCCCATCTTCTATGTCTCCTCCAGCCCGTGGAACCTCTACGAGCACCTGGACGAGTTCCTCGGGCTGCACCGGATTCCCGCCGGGCCGCTGCTGCTGCGGGACTGGGGCCTGAGCCGCACCGGCTTCGCTCCCGGCGGCGGGCACGGGCACAAGCTGGAGAAGATTCGCGGGCTGATGGGCACGCTGGAGTCGCTGCCCTTCATCCTCATCGGTGACAGCGGGCAGGAGGACGCCGAGCACTACCGCACCATCGTCCGCGAGTTCCCCGGCCGCATCCGCTGCGTCTACATCCGCAACGTGTGGCACCGCCCCGGGCGCGAGAAGGAGCTGGCCTTCATCGCCGCGGACATCCGCGCCGCCGGCAGCGAGATGCTCACCGTGGACGACACCGTGACGGCCGCCCGCCACGCCGCGAGCCAGGGCTGGATTCGCTGGCAGGAGGTGGCCGAGGTCCAGGCCCACCAGGCCGAGGACGTCCAGGCCCGCACCCTGCTCGACAAGCTGGACCGCGAGCACGGCTGAGCCTCGCGTCCGCCTCGGGGGAGGGGGATGCCCATCCCATGAGAGGGGCTTCCAGTATCATGGTGTTTCTCTCATGTTGCTTGAATTCCACGAATCCCCATGTCACATCCATCCTCCCCCCCAACCCCGAGGACGATGATGATGGGTCTCAAGTGGATGAAGGCGCTGGCCGTGATGCCCATGGCGGTGCTGGCCGCCTGTGGTGGTGACGTGGCCGGGACGGAGCAGGCGGAGGAGACAGGCGAGAACACCCAGGGCGTGCTGTACGCGCCGCCGCCGCCCGCCAGCGGCAACATCCTGGACTCCACCACGTACCTGGGGCCGGTGAACCTGGGCAGCGCGGTGCAGACGTACTTCACCACCAATCCCCAGCACTACTCCTTCAAGGTGCAGGTGCCGGCCAGCTCGCAGATCATCCTCGAGGTGACGCACGCGGGCAGCTCCATGTACCTGGACACGGGCCTCTTCGTGTACGGGCCGAAGAACGCGTCCGGCAGCTACGGCACCACGGTGCTGGCCCAGGACGACGACGCCGGTTACGGCCAGCTCAGCAAGCTGCCCGCGGTGAACGTGGTGCAGGGCGGCGAGTACCTCGTGGTGGTGAGCTCGGGCAATGGCTCGGGCAAGCAGTTCCGGCTGCAGACCAACTGCGTGGCGGGGGCGTGCCTGCCGCCGTCGACGCTGCCCCCGGCTCCGGTGGGCTACCAGCTCACGTTGACGGAACAGGCCATCACCTCGCAGCTCAGCGCGACGCTGGCCACCGGCGAGGCCGAGCGTGACTGGACGACGGCCTCGGTGCGCCGGCTCGACTTCGCCTGGCCGTACTCGGGTGCGGCCACCCTGGCCCAGGCGGACGCGGCGGTGCTGGGCTTCCAGGAGTACGAGTCCTACGGCTACTCCGCGGGCACCGCGCTCACCTATCCCCAGCTCAATGACTATCTGTACTCGGAGTTCCAGCCGCTGCACCCGCAAATCCTCTCCACCTATGGCAATGGGTGGGAGAACGTGCAGGTGATGACGCACTACTACTCGCGCGCGGTGGCGCCGGGCGCGGATGGCTGGTTCCGCCTCAACGTCATCCTCTTCCCCCAGTCGAAGAAGATCATCGTGCTCGAGCAGATCGGCTACGAGACCTGAGCCACATTGCTACCCATGGGAACGGTTGAGCGCCGGTGGGAGCCGTCGCTTCGCCGTCAGCCCAATTTCGACAGCAGGAACTTGAACAACTCCCGAAGCTCGGCGGGCACACGTCCGAGCTTCTGTCTCAATCGAGGGCGTTCTTCAGGGGTCAGCGCCGTGGCGATTTCCAGCAGCTCCGCTACCTTGAGATGGAGACGGAGCTGCTGTTTGTGTTCGGACGCTAGAGGGGTCTCCAGTAATTTTTTCAGCCATACGGCCAGTTCCTGGGGGGAAGAGTTCAAGAAGAATACTGTCGGGTTTTTCAGGAAGCTCAGGGCAGCTCCAGGCGTCACTTTGCTCATCATGGGCCCGTAGATGCGCCACATGTTATCGGAAGGGAGAGATCTTCCTTGCCTTTCCGCTTCAGCAAACTCACGCAGAGCTGTGAAGAAGCTGAAGAATTCGGGTGGCTCGTCGGAGAGCAGTTCACGAGATTGATCGAACCAGTCATCAAGGGCGCCCAGCCGGTCGTTGAGAGGGAGCCGACCATCCGCAGCTTGGAATACGATGAGTCTGAGTCTTGCAAGGGCCGAATCTCTGCGGAGTTGCCGATCAAGGCCCTTTTCATCCATTCGCACCAACTCCTGAAGAGCCTTCTCCTCTTCGTGCTGTTGCCCCATGTCACCGAAGGCCAGTGAACGCCACATGAGCGCTTGGTGGATGAGCCCTTTGATATGGTTTGAGGAGCCCTTTCTGGCTTCTTCCAGAAAGTGAGTGCTGGCATCAATTGTCTCTTCAAGGCGGCCTAGTCTATACAAAAGTCCCACACGGAATATCAATGCGGACAAGAAAAGTAGGTTCGACATCCTGGACTGATGAACTTCAGGTACAGAAAGGATGATGTCTGCCTGCCCCAACGCATCATCAATGCGATTGAGTTTCTCGAGTTCGTCAACCAGGAACACACGCGTGTAAGCCGCTAGATGGCGGACCCATGTGTTGTGGCTGGATCCAAAGCTATCCGCGAGCAGCCCGATGAGAGCGACATGTTGAGCCCCCTCTTCGTGAGTTGCTTGTTGGACTTCCTGGATGAGGAAGTCGGCGGACTCGAAAGCCGTCTGTTCCGGCATGGGCTCTTGGGAAGCAATGGCTTTCTCAAGAGCCTCGCGTGCCTTGTCTGCCTTATTAGAGACCGCCAGAGCAATGGCATCAGAGAGGGCTCGTTGGAGGAATGGAGCCAGAGTCGGAGAGGAGCTGGAATTAGTGGCGCGTTCCACTGCTTGACGGCACTCCTCCCAGAGACGCTGCCGCTCCAGCCGTCCTCGTTCGGAATTGGCCAACCGGACCGCTGCTTCGATTTGCAGCAGGGTGAGCTTCGCGGTGTGCCCACCCTTGGCCCCCTGCTGGGTGAGTCGCTGTTGCATGGCCTCTGCCACGCTCTGCAGTTCATTGGGGTCGTACCAGTAGGCGAGGAATCGGACGAGAGGTTCCAGGAGGAACCGGCCCTTGCGGTACTGGTACCAGATACGGAAGAGGCCCTCGCTGAGTCCGTACAGCGTTCCCTTGCCGCCTGTGCCCTCCACGGCTTCCACATGTCCCTCCTGCTCCAGCCGGGACACGTGGGTGGACAGGGACTTCTCCGGTAGCAGGCTCTTCTCGGAGATTTCCTTGAGGGTGAGGTTCTGGTCGGCAAGCGCCAAGGTGGTGACGATGGAGCGCTCGCGCGGTGCGAGCCGTGACAGGCGGGCCTCGAAATAGGCCGTCTGTGCATCCAGGAAGACCCGCAGGTCCTCCACGAGGGGTTGGATGCCCTCCTTGTCGCGCAGAACTTCGAAAGCCATGATCGCCGAGCGCGGCAGGCCTCCCGTGAGTTGATGGATGATCCGCTGCTTCAACTCGGCGTCCGGACCTTCTCCGAGCAGTTCCTTGCGGCCCGTGATCTGCGTCAGCTTGGAGAAGAGGGCCCCCACTTCCTCCACCTGCAGTGGGTTGAGCCTCCGCTCCTTGAGGTGGGCGAAGAGCGGTGCCTTGGGGTCGCTCAGTTCCTTCAGGTGCCGGGTGGGCGTGGTGCTGATGAAGAGGAAGCGCTGGTTGCCGAGCAGCAGGGAGCGCAACTGCCGCGTCTGGGCCGTGCGCTGTTTGGGTGCGAAGCTCTCGAAGAGCGCGTCCAGGTTCTCCATCAGCACGAGCAGGATGCGCTCCTGGCGCTCCGCTTCGTCCGTCAAGAGGGCCGCCAGCTCCTCGAAGAGCGTGTCCTCGTCGCCGGTACCCTCCAACGTGCGGAGTTCCTCCGCGAGCTTCGCACCCGGTACCGCCTCCACCAGCCGCTCGGCGATGCGCATCAAGAGCGTTGCCGGCGAATAGACCTCGTAGACATCCGCCTCGCCCAGCCACAGTGGGCGGTAGACTTTGGATAAGGCGGGGTCGGTGCTGATGCGGTGATGGATGATGCCGGTGAGGTGCGTCTTGCCGATGCCTCTTGGGCCCCGGAGCAACCAGTGTTGCCGGGTCGGGGCCTCCACCTGTTCGCGCAGGCTGTCGAGGATCTCCTTCAGCAGGGGCTCCCGCCCCGTCAGCATCGCTTCGAGCTGCTCGGGATGGGTATCCCGCGGATTGTAGAGAGAAACCTTCTCGCTCATGCGCCTGCGCCTCCATGGGTCCGCCAGTAGCGGCGGAAGAGGCGTGAGGCCAACTCCACGCGCTCTCCCTCTACATTCAAGGGGAAGTGCTCCACCAACCAGCTGAAGTTCGCGGCCTGCTCTGCCGGTTCTCGGCCGAGAACTGCCTTCACATCGGACACATCGAGCGGCCCACTGGCTCGCGCCAACCGGTCAAGCGCTTCCTCCACTGCCTCCGCGCTTCGGGGCTCCTGCTGGGCCAGTTGCTTGAGTTGCTCTTCCAATTCGGCGAAGGCGTCAGTGCTGGCGAGGTCGTCCACTAACTCCTGTTCCAGTCGCTCGGGCGAGAGCGGCCGATCATGGGCTACGGAGGTGAGCTGTCCCAGGAATCGCATCGCGGGGTAGGGCATGGCCAAGTCGACGCTCTCCACGAGCCAGGTGAGATCCCCTTGTTGGAGCACCAGACCCGTCCCGAGCAGCACCCGGCGCAGGTTGAGCACGAGCCGCGATTTGGCCAGCGGGGGAAGAGGGAAGCGGTGCAGCTTGCCGAACAGGCCCGGGAGCCGGATGCCGAGCTGATCGCGCGCGACCCGTTCCACATCCAGCGAGCCCGCGATGACGAGCCGCGCACGCGTCTTCACCAACGCCTCTCCGAGCGTCTCCAGCAGCGCGTACGCCATCTCTCCTTCGAGGTGCTCGAGGAACCAGGCCAGCTCGTCCAGGATGAGCACGAGTGGACCGGGGCCCCGCGCCAGCGCCTCCATGGCCTCGGGCAGCACCACCCGCCAACCCCGGCTCCGCACCTGCTTCAGCGCCTCGATGAACCGTTGGGAAGAGGCGCGCGCCAGCAGCTCAGCCGTGAGCGCCTCGGCGTTCCGGAACTTCTCGACGTCGAGCAGCACAGGATGGAACCGTGGGGTGAGCTGCTCCGCCAGCCTATGCAACACCGAGGTCTTTCCGGAGCGCCGGGGAGCAACGAGCAGGACGTGCTGGCCCTCGTCCAGCAGTCGTTGAAGTGCCGCCAGTTCGTCCTCCCGGTCCAGGAAGTCGACTCCCTTGGCCACGCTGCCCTCCGTCCGGGTCGCGCTGGGGAAGCGCACCTTCTCGGCCTCACCCAGTTGGGAGATGGCTGGAGCGAGCAGGGCGCGCAGCTCCGGCCGGGACAGCCCGTGGAACTCGGCGACCTCGAACCGGGTCACACGGGCTGAATCGAGACGCGCGTCCACCGCCGTCAGCTCGAGCTGATTGGCCACGGTATGCCAGTGGAAGCGGTCATCCCCAGCGATCAATTCCTGGCAGGTGCTCTCGATATCTCGCAGGGGCGCGATGTCCGCGGCTCCCTCGACGAGGAAGAGAATGCTGGCGTTGCGCCGGGGGTTGTCCCGGTCGAAGAAGGCCAGCAGGGTTCCGGTCCTGAGGGATTCGTTGCGAAGGCGCATGAGGATGTTCCTGGCCGAGGGGGCTCACTCCGGCTCTCAGCCGACGCGCTCGTCCTGCCGCGTGCTGGCCTGCTTGAGCTGATCGAAGGCGCGGTCGGTGAGGTACAGCTGCTCGCTGAGGCTGAAGCTGAGCTGCTCATGCTCCTCGTCCACCGGGTAGCCCGCGCGCCGCCGTTCATAGATGAGGAAGTGATCCTTCTTGTCCCAGGCTTCCTGGAGCACGGTGAGGATCTGTACCTCGACACGGCGGGTGTGGTGCTCGGGCGCCTTGGGGGAGAAGAGCCCCTTCCGGCAGCGCTCCCCGCTCGTGCGTTTCCGCGGGTGCACTTTGATCAGATCCTCGAAGCGGTTGGCTTGGAGCCTGAACTCCTGGCGCAAGGTCTGTTGCTGTGAGGAGAGGCGAGTCCGTTGCCGGGTGTCGAAGGGCTCCTCGAGGTGCTGGCAGATCCACGCCACGTCAGACAGGAAGTTGGTGACGATGCGGAAGCGGCCCAGGTCATTCAGCTCGTCGAGGTTGTTGAAGCCGATGGGGGGCGCATGGGAAGGGTTCTCCCATCGGCGGGCCATCTTCTCCAGGATGCTCTCCGGCGTCTTGAGCACGTGCCGGTCGTCAATCCGGTAGAGCAAGCGGCTCCGTTCGGTGGGCGGCAGTCCCTGCTGCAGGCTGGACAGGATGGGATCGATCCGGGCGATGAGCGCCGTGGCGACTGCCCGGTAGACGGCGGTCTCCTGCTCAAGCCACCGCCGGACATACGCGAGCCGCTCCTCCCAGCGATGGGGCACCGTTCCTTCCCAAGGAAAGTGCTCGTCCACCAAGAGGGTGACCTTCTTGCGCACGGGTTCCGGGAACATGCCGCTCTCCACAACAAGCTTGTTGGGCAACAACCTAGTTGTCCAACAAGCTTGTTGTCAAGGAGAGGGGCAGTCACGCTGGTGGCCGAGGGACACCCTCAGACGCTCGTCTCAAGGCCCACCGGGCAATCCTACATACCGCAAAGGTCGCTGACGTAACAAGTTGGGCTGGGCAATGCTGTGCCTTTCACCGGCAGTCGGAGTCCGCCTCGTCCGCGCGGCCGTCCGCGTCGTCGTCCGCGCCGTTGGCACAGCGGCCCGTCTCCCGGGGCACGTACTCGGTGATGTGCAGGGTGTAGCGGATGGGCCAGGCCCCGTCCTCGCTGGCCGGGCCGTCCACCACCACCAGCACCCGCTGCCCCTTCTCCAACGTCAGCTTCACCACCGGCGCGCCCGTCTTCCCCGCCGAGCGGCTCGCCGAGCAGCCCAGCTCCAGGCCCCGGCACCCCGTCAGCACGTACAGCGCGTTGCCGTAGCTGCTGCCCACCGTGTCGAAGACGAAGGTGCCGCTCTTCGGTGCCGTCCACAGGTGCGCCCGGTCATGCTGCAGCACCGCGCCGCACGTCCCCTGGAAGCCGTCTCCCGCCTGCGCCGTGTCCCCGGAGAACGTCACCGGCAGCGCGCTGCCCAGGTCCGTGTCCGCGCACCCGCGCCCGTCGCACAAGGGCTCGGCCTGGCAGTCCGTGTCCGCGCAGTCCACCCACCGGTCCCCGTCATTGTCCGCCCCGTCGAAGCAGTGCCCCGCCTCGGTGGCCGACTGCTCGTGGATGTGCAGCTCGAAGTCTCCCTTGCTGAAGCTGCTCCCCCAGGTGGCGCCGTCCACCACCACCAGCACCCGCTGGCCCGCCTCCAGCGTCGCCGACACCCGCGCGCCTCCGCCGTAGCTGATGCCGTCCGTGGCGCACGCGAGCCTCCTCGCCCGCGCAGCCGTCCCGCCGCAGGCTCAGCAGCGAGTCCATCGCCGAGCGCGCCGTGTCGAAGGTGAAGGTGCCGCTCCTGGGCGCCGTCCACAGCAGGGCCCGGTCCGGCGAGCCCCAGCCGCCACACGAGGACTGGTGGTCCTGGCTGGCCCACACCGTGCTGTCCTTCAGCCGCACCGGCAGCGCGCTGCCCAGGTCCCGGTCCACGCACACCGGCGGGGGACGGTGGCACACGTTGGCCACGCCCCCTCCACCACACGTCTCCCCCGCCGGGCAGGTGCCACAGTCGAGCATCCCGCCGCACCCGTCCGTCACCGTGCCGCAGTTCTTCCCCAGGAAGGCGCACGAGTAGGGCTGGCAGGCGGGCGCCGCGCAGACGTTGGGCACGCCGCGGCCGCCGCACGTCCCGCCCGCCGGGCAGGTGCCGCAGTCCACCACCCCGCCGCACCCGTCCGGTATCGAGCCGCACTCCTTGCCCAGCTCGGCGCACGTGGCCGGCAGGCAGCGCGCGCTGCCGCACACGTTGGCCACCCCGCCTCCGCCGCACGTCTGGCCGGAGAAGCACTCGCCGCAGTCGAGCAGTCCGCCGCAGCCGTTGGAGATGGTGCCGCAGTTCTTCCCCCGCGCCGCGCACGTGGTGGGAATGCACGAGGCCGGGCCGCACACGTTGGGGCCGCCGCCGCCCCCGCAGGTCTCCCCCTCGGGGCAGGTGCCGCAGTCCAGCACCCCGCCGCACCCGTCCGGAATGGGGCCGCAATTCATCCCCAGTCCCGAGCACGTCAGGGGCGTGCACGCGGGAATGCCGCAGACGTTGGGCACGCCATCGCCGCCGCACGTCGTGCCGTCCGGGCAGGCGCCACAGTCCAGCACCCCGCCGCACCCGTCCGACAGCGTGCCGCAGTTCTTCCCCAGCTCCGCGCAGGTGAAGGGCCGGCAGGCGGCCCGGCCGCACTCGTTGGGCGCGCCCCCGCCGCCGCACGTCTCGCCGCCGGCGCAGGTGCCGCACTCCAGCACCCCGCCGCACCCGTCCTGCACGCTGCCGCAATTCTTCCCCAGGCCCGCGCACGTGGCCGGGGTGCAGTGCGCCCGGCCGCAGACGTTGGGCACGCCGCCGCCGCCACACGTCTCGTCCGCCGCGCAGGTGCCGCACTCGAGCGTGCGCCCGCACCCGTCCGGCAGGCTGCCGCAATTCTTCCGCGAGGACTCACAGGTGGCCGGGGTGCACGGCGCCGGGCCGCAGATGTTGGGCACGCCTCCGCCGCCGCACACCTCGCCCCCGGGGCAGGTGCCACAGCGCAGCACGCCGCCGCACCCGTCGATGGCCGTCCCGCACTCCAGGCCCTGCTGCTCGCACGTCCGGGGTTGGCACCCGTTGCGCGTGAGGGTGCCCGGGAGGGGCTCCGTCGTGTCCGTCCCACCACATGCCAGCCACACCGCGGCCAGGGCCCACCACCCCAGCCCCATCCAACGCCCGCCCATGCCCCGCCCTCCACCCGGCCTCCGAGTGGCCCTGGGGGTACAACCTGGGATGGCTCCCCCCGGGACGGAAGGGGCCCCCCGGTGGGAGCCGCCCGGTGATGAACGGATGGCGCCACCCCCGGGGCAGGCGCGGTGCCCGCTTTCCGACGTCTCCCTGCCCGGGAGCCCTGATTCCTACGCGTGCGCCCATGCGCCACTTTGTAGGGCTGGGTCCGGTCTATGTGGGTGAGGGGGAGGAGCTTGAGGCGTCCCTGGACTTTCGCGAGGCGCATCGCCGTGGGGTTCGCCGCCTCGCTGGGGGTAGCCCTGGCCATCGCCGCCATCACCGCGCTCGCGCTGAGCTCGGTGCTCACCGGCAGCGAGCACATCTCCGAGAGCGCCGTCCGGCACCGGGTGGCGGTGGAGCAGCTTCACCGGGCCTTCAGTGACAAGCTCGCCAGCGAGCACGGCCATGCGCTCACCGGCGAGGCGTCCCTGCTGGAGGAGGCGCGGCAGGCCCGCCTCCAGTTCCAGGCGCTGCTGCGGGTCCTGCGCTCGCACGAGGAGGGGCAGCGCGAGCGCGGCCTGTTGGACGGGCTGGCCCAGGCCGAGCAGGCGCACGAGGACGCCTACCGGGCGCTGAGGGAGGCCCAGGCGCGGGGCGTCTCGCGCGAGGAGCTGGCGGTGCACCAGGAGCGGGTGGGCGTGGCCCGCGGCCACACCTACGAGGTGCTCGACTGGTTGTCCTGGTACACCGAGGACGATTTCACCCAGCGGACGCTGCGGGCGGACCAGGCGGAGCAGCGGGCCTTCTGGCTCATCATCGCCGTGGCCACGCTGGGGTTGCTGGTGGCCATGGGGCTGGCCTGGGTGCTCACCCGCGCGCTGGGGCCCCTGCACCACCAGGCCCAGGCGAGCCAGGCGCGCTTCCGGCTGCTGGTGGAGGGGGTGAAGGACTATGCCCTCTATATGATGGATCCCGAGGGCCGGGTGGTGAGCTGGAATCCCGGCGCCGAGCGCATCCATGGCTGGCGGGCCGAGGAGATCATCGGCCGCACGGTGGACATCTTCTATTCCCCGGAGGCGCGGCAGGAGGGCCAGCCGCGCAGGGACCTGGAGCAGGCGGCGCGCGAGGGACGGCGGGAGTGGGAGGGCCTGGGGGTGCGCAAGGACGGCTCGCGCTTCTGGGCCGAGTCGCTCCTCACCGCGCTGCGCGGGGCGGACGGGCGGCTCGAGGGCTTCGCGGTGCTCACGCGCGACAGCTCGGAGCGCAAGCGCATGGAGCGCGCCCAGCACCTCTTCACCGAGGCCGAGCGGCTCTTCCTCACGGAGAAGGATCC
Organism: Archangium gephyra; assembly: GCF_049060025.1. GTDB lineage: Bacteria > Myxococcota > Myxococcia > Myxococcales > Myxococcaceae > Archangium > Archangium gephyra_A. The sequence continues at coordinate 6,788,233 of NZ_JBMEQQ010000002.1, read as the reverse complement.
GGACCACGCGGTGGTGGAGCTGACGCGGCTGCTCGTGCCGGAGCTGGCCGACGGGTGCCTGCTCTTCCTGCTCACGCCCGAGGACGAGCTGGAGCCGCGCGCCGTCCTCCACGTCTCGCCGGAGAAGGAGCGACTCCTCCGGGAAGCTCCTCCAGCGCAGCGGCGGGCCGAAGCCCGGGCGGCCCCACGGGGCCTGGCAGGCGCTGCGCTCGGGGAGGACCGAGCGCATCCCCGAGGTGACGCTGGAGCAGTTGAAGGAGGTGGCCGGCGGGGCGGGGGACCTGGAGCGGTTCCAGCAGCTCGAGGCCGCCTCGTTGCTGTTGGTGCCGCTGCGCGCGGCGGGGCACTCGGTGGGGGTGTTGATGCTGGTGTCGCAGCGGCCGGAGCAGCGCTTCGCGGAGACGAACCAGGTGTTCATCGAGGAGCTGGCGGGCCGGGCGGCGCTCTCGCTGGAGAACGCGCGGCTGTTGCGCGAGGCGCAGGCGGCGTTGGAGCTCATCGGCGTGGCGGCGCACGACCTGGGCAATCCCTTGCAGGCGTTGCAGTTGATGCTGGGCAAGTTGCGGCGCGCGCCCCCGTCGGACCCGGAGAAGCTGCGCGAGGTGCTCACCGCGGCGGTGCGGCACACGCAGCGGTTGGGGCGGCTGCTGCACAACCTGTTGGACCTGTCGCGGCTGTCCTCGGGGAAGCTGGACCTGGAGCTGGGGGAGGTGGACCTGGGCGAGCTGGCGCAGGAGGCGGTGGAGCGGCACGCGGAGCAGGCGGCGGAGGTGGGCAGCCGGCTGGTGCTGGAGGTGGAGCCGGGGGTGGTGGGGCGGTGGGACCGGCTGCGGCTGGAGCGGGTGCTGACGAACCTGCTGTCCAACGCCTTCAAGTATGGAAAGGGCCAGCCCATCGAGCTGCGGGTGGAGCGCACGGACGGCCATGGGAAGCTGAGCGTGCGCGACCACGGGCCGGGCATCGCCCCGGAGCAGCAGCGCGCCATCTTCGAGCGCTTCAAGAAGGCGCCGGCGACGGGGGAGAAGAAGGAGGGCTTCGGGCTGGGCCTCTACATCGTCCGGCAGCTCGTGGAGGCGCACGGAGGCAGCGTCCTGGTGGAGAGCCGGGAAGGGGAGGGCGCGGCGTTCACCGTTGAACTTCCCCTGGTGGGGGCGAGCCGGGAAGTGGACACCCGCGCCTCGCCCCCAGGGATGGTGCATTAATCCGATTGAGCGGGATTACGGGCCGGTTCACCCTGGGGGCAGTTCGCGAGGTGAGTCATGGTGAAGCTGGCCCTTCTGGGAGAGTCCTATCCGGCGCAGCTCCGGGAGAATCCGCAGGCGCTCCGGGACGTGCAGGTGGTGTGGTCGGGCACGTCGGCGGAGGCCTTCCGGGAGGAGGTACCGGGGCTGAGGCCGGACGTGCTGGCCCTGGACTTCCTGGAGCTGAACGGGGTGCAGACGGGAGTGGTGCCGGCGCTGCTGGAGGGCAGTGGGGCGCGGCACGCCATCGTCACGTACCGCTTCGCGCGGCGCGGGGTGCTGCAGCAGTACCCGGCGGGCAAGGTGCGGCTGCTGCAGGGGCCCATCTCGCTGTCGCTGCTGCGGGCGCACGTGCACCTGGCGGTGCTGGACGATCTGCTGCAGCCCCAGCCGGTGAAGGCGGCGGCGGCGGTGGCCCAGGCGCCCACGGCCTCGGCTTCCACGCCGGCGCTGCAACTGGGGGCGCCGGGCGCGGTGTCCACGGTGACGGTGCCGGCCACGCCGAAGGCCCCGCTCTACTCGCCGGAGCAGCTGGGTGTGCTGCTCGAGGTCTCCAGCGCGGTGCAGTGCGAGTGCCCCAACCACCTGTCGCAGATTGTCAGCAGCCTGCAGGCCTTCGAGGAGTACTCGAAGCACTGCGAGAACCGGAACGAGGCGGACCGGCAGGTGCACGCGCTGCTCTACCGGTACACGGCGGCGGCGCGCGCGGTGATGGAGGAGGCGCTCACCGCGCTGGTGAAGCACGAGAACATCAAGCTGTAGCCCGCGGGCCTCGGGTTGCGAGCACCCTCTCCCTCTGGGAGAGGAGCCCCCCGTCGTTCAAAGGGGGGGCAAGCCCCCCGGGGTGAGGGTCGGGCGTTTGCGCGTGCGGCTCACGCGCGAGCGGGCCCGAGCCTGCGAAGGAACTCCGCGAAAGAGGAGCAAGCGCGAGCGACCGTGTCCAGGTCGAGCTGTTGCACGAGCTGGCGGCGGAGCTCCGGGGGGTCCTGCTTGCTGGCGTGCTCATCGCACCACTGTTGGAGCAGCTCCTTGGCCTGACGGCGCCCGAGGCGCTCGGGAGGCTTGGGCGGTGAGTGCGGTCCGCGGAGGACGGACTTCACCGCCTCGGGGTCCGCGATGAGCCACGCCTCGAATTCTTGAATGGCCACGGCGGCGACGGCTTCGACCGTGAGGTGCTCGAGTGCCGAGTCGAGCTCCGCCTGCCGCTCCTCCTTGCCGTCCGCATCCACGAGCACGATGGCGAGATCGGGCCGCAGGTCCTCGTCCGCCCAGAAGAGGAGGGGACGGAGGGTGGTGCGGCTGTGGAGCATGCTCCCTCGTGCGAGCTTGCCGCGAGAGCGCAAGGGCTCCTCGAACTGGATGGCGTGAGGAGCGAGCGCGCGGGAGCGTTCGAGGCAGCGGCGCACGAGCAGGTGGGCCGCGCCCAGTTCATCCTCGGTGAGGGACGTGCCCGGGGCTCGCTGGCGGCTCGTGTCCGGGCCGGAGAGCTCGCCTGGGCCTTCGGCGTAGACGACGACACGGAACATGCTCAGGCCCCGGGAACGCCGCCCATGCCACCCGAGAGCCAGATGTTCCCGAGGGACTGGTTGTACTCCTCGTAGACGCGCCGCCAGTTGGTCGTATCAGTGGTGGCCTGATTCACCTGGACGGAGCCGTCCTGCTGCGAGCGGGTGAGGAAGCGGACCTCCTCGGGGCGGACGTAGTCGAGCAATTCGGCGGAGTGGGTGGCGAGGACGACCTGGACGGGCTTCTTGCCAATCTCACCGGTGGTCATCTTGCGCAGCATCTGGATGAGCTCATCGAGCAGATAGGGGTGCAGCGCCCGCTCGGGCTCTTCGATGGTGATGAGGCTCACTGGAGGGTTCTGGTACTGGAGCACGAGGAAGGCCAACAGCAGCATCGTGCCGTCGGAGACCTGATCGGGTGCGAGCCAGAAGTCTGGCCTCCAGCGATCCTGGAAGCGCAGCCGGTGTTGCCCCGCGGCAGTGGGCTGGAGGTCCACATCGCTGAACATCGGGACGAGCCGGCACAACTCCTTGGCGACAGCGGCCTGCTCTTGGCGCGACAGGGAGGCGAAGACGTTGGTGAGGTTGTCCCCGTTTTGAGACAGCCTCCGAGCGAGGGCCAGGACGTTTTCCCGTCGAAGCGCCGCCAGGTCGAGTGCGAGTGATTGGTACGGGTGGGCGTTTGCGCGGCTGGAATGACCAAACGGATTGTGCAGCCTGGCCTGGAGACTCAGCGGGTCGCCGACGTCGTAAACCCAGTCGACGGAGACGATCCGCGACGTGTCCTGTTGCCAGAAGTCAGACGGGCCCAAGCTTTCGCGCCCATAGGAGCGCAGCCCCTCCAGCACGGTGGTCTTCCCGGACGAGTTGGGGCCCACGAGCACCGTCAGGGGCTCGAGCGTCAGCTCCACGTCCCGCAGGGAGCGGAAGTTCTTGAAATGCACCTTGCGAATCACGGGCACACCTTAACAGCCCCGGAGCCCTGGGGCTCCAGGTCTCACCTGCCAGTGTCCCGCCGGCCTCACACCGTGGGGATGTTCGGCAGCGGCGGCTCGGGGAGCTGGACCTTCGCCTCCACCACCACCACGGTCTGGCCGCGCAGCGCCGGGTCGTAGGCGCGCGACTCCTCCTCCAGGCGCTCGAACTCCACGGCGTCGTGCGCGCAGAAGACCCGCACGTCCTGGCTGTGCAGGCGCACCAGCTCGCGCAGCCGCTCCTGGTTGAGCTTCCGCAGCCGCCCGTCCTTCTGCATCAGCTCCTGGTAGGCCAACAGGCCCGGCGTGCACCGCGGCTGGTGTGGATCCATCTCCTCGTGGAAGAAGTACGCGTCGCCCGCGTGCAGCAGCCACCTGTCGGCGAGCTGCACCGCCACGCCCGTGTGCCCCAGCGTGTGCCCCACCAGCGGCACCATCAGGATTTCCGGCGGCAGCCCCGCCAGCTCGCGCACGCACTCGAAGCCATACCAGCGCTCGCCCCCGCGCGGCGTGGGGTACGTCACCCAGTGCGGCTGCGTGCTCCACTGCCTCGGCCGGAAGCGCCGCCGGTCCAGCCACGTCGCCTGCGCCACCGCCGCTTCCGCCTCGGCCGCCATCACGTGCACCCGCGCCGCCGGGAAGTCGTCCAGCCCTCCGGCATGATCGAAGTCCAGGTGCGTCAGCACGATGTGCCGCACGTCCCCGGCCTTGAAGCCCAGGCGCTCGATCTGCCGGATCGCCGTCATCTCCTCGTTGAAGCTCGGGCGGTTCAGCGTCAGGAAGAAGGGGCTCAGCCGAGGCCTCGGGTTGCGCACGTCCTCCAGCCCGAAGCCCGTGTCCACCAGCACCAGCCCCTGCTCCGTCTCCACCAGCAGGGTGTGGCACACCAGCGCCGCCGGTACGCCCTTGGGCCGCCGACGCCCATCCATCAGCCGCCCGCCCGGTGGGCACATGGTGATGCAATTCAGATGATGGACGCGCATTCCCCGCTCCCCTTCGGCTTGGTTCGCCGCAAAGGTGGGGAGTGGCGCGGGGACGGGCCAGGGGCCGTTGGGGGCGCGGATGCTCGGCCGGCGCCCTCTCCCAGAGGGAGAGGGAGTTGACGCCCGGCTGGCTGCTCTCCGGATGGCCGTGCACCACCGGGTGCTGGAGGGGCTCATCACCGGCGTGGCGATGATCGGGGCGTAGCCTTCCCCGGCGCGTGCGGGATAGGGTCCCCCGCCCATGCGCCCCTGGTTGCTCCTCGCCGCCGCGCTCCTCCCGGGCGCCGCGGCCGCCGGACAGGATGTGTCCCTCGGCGTCACCGCCGTCACCCTCACCAACGGTGGCGTCTACAACGTCACCGCGCCCCGGCTCGGGCTCGACGCCTCCTATGCGTACGAGCTCGGCGCCTGGCGGCTCGGCGGCGGTCTGCGCTGGGCTCCCGCGGGCCGCGGCAACCTCCCGGTGGAGGTCTACGCCCGCGCCCTGCTCTTCACGCGCCTGGGCCGGTGGCAGCCCGCGGTGGGCCCCGAGTTGGGCGTGAGCGGCCTGCCCATCATCCTTCCGCCCGAGGGCGGCTTCCCCGATGACCTCTCGCGCCAGCAGGCCGCGCAGCTCGGGCCCGCCTACGTGGCCGTCCACGCCGCGCCCCTGCGCTTCGCCTTCCGCCGCTTCACCGTGAGCGCCCTGGAGCTCCAGTGGGGCACCACGCTCGACCGGCCCGGCTCCACGCTGCGTCTGCAATTCGGCCTCGTCCACCTGGGGGTGACGCTGTGAGGGCCCTGTCCGCCGCGCTCCTGCTGCTCACCGCGGGCGCCTGTGCCTCGCGGCCCTCCGTCGAGGACGCCGCCGTCTCGCGCGCCGGAGACTTCGCCTCGGGCGTGGAGCGGGCCCGCCTGGTGTCGGACGTGGACGCGCTCGTCGCCGCCCACGATACGGATACGCCGCTCGACTGCGCCCTCTTCGACACGTCGGTGATCGACACCACGCGCCGGCCCGTGTGCCACGTCACCCGCGAGAAGGCCCGCGAGCTGGTGCGCGCGCGCTTCGAGGCGCTCGGCTACACCGTCAGCACGCACGAGACGGAGGATGAGCGCTTCCCCACCGTCAACGTCGTCGCCGAGCTGCCCGGCGCCGAGCACCCCGAAGAGGTGGTGGTGGTGGGGGCGCATTACGACGCGTACTACTCGGGCGCGGATGACAACAGCTCGGGCGTGTCGGCCCTGCTGGAGATGGCGCGGCTGGCCGCGGGCAAGCGCTTCGCGCGCACGGTGCGCTTCGTGGGCTTCGACCTGGAGGAGCTGGGGTTGGTGGGCAGCACGCGCTACGTGCAGTCCCGCCCGGGAGAGGAGATTGTCGCCTCGCTCATCTTCGACTGCATCGCCTACAAGGATGCACGTCCCGGCGCGCAGCAGGGCCTGCCGGGCTTCCCCATTCCGAGCACGGGGGACTTCCTCGCGGCCGTCGCCAACGAGCAGTCGCGCCCGCGGCTGGAGGAGCTGTACGCGGTGGGCGAGCGGCTGGGGTACGGCGGTTTCCTGCGGGGCGTGGTGACGCCGAAGGATGGCTCGGGCCCGGCCTCGGGCAACCTCATGCGCAGCGACCACGCGCCCTTCTGGATGGCGGGGCACAGCGCGCTCTTCCTCACGGACACCGCCAACTTCCGCAATCCGCACTACCACAAGGCCAGCGACGTGCCCGCCACGCTGGACTTCGACTTCCTCACCGACGTCACCCGGCTGTCCGCGGCCGGGCTCTCCTTCTGGGCCGAGGGTCCGCTGCCATGAGTGTCTCCGCGCTGCTGGTGCTCTCCACGCTGGCCACCTCGCCCGCCCCGAGCGAGGAGGCGCAGCCCCCGCGTCACCAGCTCACGCTGTATGGGCGCTCGGGGGTGACGGCGTACCTCTCCGCGGCGCGCACCCACGGGGGCGTGGGCGGCGGCTTCGGCCTGCGCGACACGGTGGACGGGCGGTGGTTGTTGCAGGTGGACGCGAGTGGCCTGACGGGCCTGGGCTCGGCGCTGGCGGTGCGGGTGGGGGCGGGCGTGCAGCGGCAGGGGTGGTGGGCACCCGCCGCGCTGGTGAGCCTCACGGGCCTGTTCGGAGACAGGCTGGACTTCCTGACGCCCGAGCACCCCGTGCCCGTGGCGGGGCCCTCGGTGGGGCTCGGGCTGACGCTGGCGCCCGCGCGCTTCACGCTGGGAGGCGCGCAGGTGTCTGTGTTGGAGCTGGGGGTGGGCGCGGGCACGGACAGGCCGGGGCTCGGCCTGATGTATGGGCTCACCCTGCTCGAGGTGGGTGTGGCGCTGTGACGAGGGGGGACGGGGCTCAGTCCTGCTCCCACTTGAAGGTGATGCGCTTGCCCTTGGTGTCGTTCAGGCTCAGGTCAATGAAGGTCACGTACACACCGACGTTGAAGGCACCGGCCTTCCAGAACTCCAACCGGTAGTCGGCCGGCATCTGGGAGTCCACGCGGTACTCCGTGGTGACGTAGCGGACGTTGTCCTTCGTCTCGATGCGAGAGGTGCGGGCGCCCTTGCTGCCGTTGTACAGGGGGAACACGTCGAGCGACTTCCACCAGGTGATGTGGCTCGCCGTGCTGAGCACGAGCTGGGCCTTGGTGTTGTCGCCCGTGTTCGTGACCGTGTAGGTGATTCGTCCATGGCTGTCGCTGTAGAGGACGCCCGAGCTGTTGAGCACGGTGACCTTCTGCTCGACCGCCGCGAGCTCCTCGGCGACGGGGACCTCGGCGACGAGGGCCTCGCCCTCCTCCATGGGGCCCATGTTGCAGCCGGAGAGCAGGAGGGGCAGGGCGGACAGGGCGGACACGATGAAGCGCTTCATGGAGGGGCTCGTTTCAGGACCGCGGAGAAAGGACGCCGGAGCGGGATTCCGGTGTTTTGTGGTCTCCTGTTTATACGGGTATTGCCTGGAAGGCTTCGATTTACGCGCCAAAGCGTTGCATCTTCACGCCACGGTCATCGCACCGGGCGGAGGAGACAGACACGCCGTCCGTGGGAGTCTGTCCAGGCTCATCCCGACCGCGATGGGTTGTTGGAGGAGCTGCTCTCGCTCGCGGGGGCCCTCACGGGTTCAACCTGGGGTCTGTGGCACCCTCACCCCGGGGGGCTTGCCCCCCTTTGAACGACGGGGGGCTCCTCTCCCGGGGGGAGAGGGGAAAGTGTTGCTGAGGGAGATGCTCAGTCCGGGAAGAACATCGGCTCGCGCGTGGCCACGAAGTCCGTGATGACCGAGGTGATTTCCGGCGGCAGGTAGCTGAACTGCACGCCCAGCCCTGGCATCAGCTCCGGCGTCTTGTCGTTCACCTCGCGCGTCCAGCGCACCACCCCCGTCACCGTCATCGACCGCGTCCCCGGCAGCAGCACGTCCAGGTCCACCGTCGTCCCTCTCGGCACCGACTGCACCGTCGCCACGAAGATGCCTCCCTCGTGGATGCTCGTGGTGAAGCCCGTGAAGAAGTTCGAGTCGCTGCGCTGGTCGATCGCCGCCACCATCCGCACCCGCGATCGCGCCCCCTGCGGGCTCGGATCCAGTTGCGTCGTGTTCCCCTTCGCCACCGCCCGCGCCGCTCGTCCCTGTACCGCCTCGCGCTCCCGCTGACGCGCCGCCGCCTCGCGCTCCCGCTGCGCCTTCGCCGCCGCCTCCGCCGAGCGCTTCAGCCCCGCTTCCGCCTCGGCCACGTCCTGCTGCGCCCGCGCGTTGAGCTGTTGCAGCGTCTGCAGCGTCCGCTGTGCCTCCTGTGCCGCCCGGCGCCGTGCCTCCACCGCCTCGTGGCGCGCCGCCAGCGCCCGCTCCCGGGCCTCCTCCGTGCCGCCCGTGTGCACCGACGCCGATTCCAGCCGCGTGCCCGCTCCGCGCACGTGCTCGTCTTCCGGGCGCTCGGCCGATACCCGCTCCACCTGCTGTCTCAACTCCAGCAGCCGGCGCGACAGGGTCTCGGCTTCCGCCGCCGCCCGGGTGAGCTGCTCCCCGAGCCTCGCTTCCTGGCTGGCCAGCTCGGACTCGGCGCGCGCGAGCTCGGTCTCACGGGAGGGCGGATGGGTGGGGGCAGGGGCCGGCGCGGTCATCTTGGCCGACCATTCTAGCGTGTCCTCCCGGAGGCCGACGAGCCCACTGAGGCCCCTGCCCACCCGGGGCGTGTGGGCGCTCTCGTACCCCGGGCGCGGGGCTACGCCGCGGGCCGCGTACCCTCCTGGCCCCGCCGGGCCTGGGCCAACAGCTCCTCCCCCATCGCGTGGAAGAGGGCGAAGGTCTTGTCCACCAGCCCTCTCGCCCGCTCCACCTGCTCCGGCGTCAGCACCAGCCCGGCCAGCACCGCCTCGGCGTCCCCGCTCCCCATCACGTGGCCGCTCTCCAGCCCCTCGTGCGCCTCCCCGAAGTAGACGAGCCGCTTGCCCGTCTTCGCCTCCAGCTCGCGCGCCACCTGGCTGAACCGGCTGAAGCCCACGCTCCCGGCCGCCTCGACGCTCTCCACCACCGCCAGCCGCATCACCGGGCTCTCCGCCGACACCAGCGCCACCAGCCCGTAGATGAGCTGGCGCGCCTTCTTGCATTGCTCCCCCCACAGCCGCTCGAGCGCCCCGGTGAAGTCCATCGGCGCGTTCAGCTCCAGCGTCCGCAGGTCCCTCAGGAACATGCCCCAGTGGTGGTCGTCCTCCCGCGTATGCGTGTTGATGAGCCGTTGGAGGGGATCCTCCGAGGACTCGTCACGCAGGACGTACTTGTTCACATCCGCGAACCCCATCACGAAGGGCGCCAGGCCCGGGGCGAAGCTCAGCCGCCGCTGGGGCTCGAGGCTCGTGTCCTCGACGAAGGTGATGAAGGGAGACCTCGCCAGCTCCACCTTGCGCTGCTCGATGTGGTGCAGGACCCGTTTCATGGTTGCGCTCCGCCGTAGGCCTCGGTGGCCAGGTAGAAGGTGGTCCGCCGCCCGCCACCCTGCCGCCGCATGGAGACCCATTGGATGAGCCCCACCCCGTCCTCCAGCGGCCGCCGCGCGAGCGCCTTCACCGACCGCTCCAACAAGGCGCGCGACTCCGCGTCCAGCAGGGGGCGGATGCGCTGCAACGCCTCGGCATCGTTCGCCGCGTAGCAGCGGATGGGGAAGTGCAGCGTGATGCTGGAGGGACGCCGGGGCTCGTCGGAGGTGAAGGCCAGACAGGTGAGCGTCGGCCGGGCACCGCGGAAGCGGCCCACGCCCTTCTGCAACGCCTGGCAGAAGCCGCGCGCCTCACCGGGGACGTACTCGGGGGCCCGCGACAGGACGGACTCGATGTCCTCGGCCGAGGCCTCCCGGTGGGCGAGGTAGACCTTGATGCGCGCGGCGCGCCGCTCCGAGAGGTCCAACGAGAAGTAGAGGGGCTGGTCCAGGCTTCCCCGGCGCATGGCCACCGTGGACAGGAAGCGCCACGCCTCGGCGCAGCCGAGCCGCTCGAAGGCCCGCCGCACCCGCTCCTCCGCGCCCTCGGGGCCCCCGGCGGACGGGTTGAGGTACACCTTGAACGTGGGGGCTCCCCCCGGCGCGACACAGACGGCATGCCAGAGCCCGAAGCGGGCCCGTGCATCCACCGGCTCGAAGAGCTCCTTCACCTGCTCGAAGCGCTCCAGCGCAACGCCCAGCTCGCGGTGCAGCCGCTCGTTGAGCGCCAGCGCGGCCTCCCAGCTCGAGCGCAACGTGGTGGGCTCCCCCTGCGCCTCCAGCAGGAAGCGCACCTCGGGCTGGCCCCCCTCCATGGCCAACGAGAGCTCGAACGGCGTGTGGTCATCCGTGATGTCGGAACGCCAGGCCGGTATTTTTCCAATGTCTTGCTTTCCCCACGGGCCGCACATGCGCTCGAACGTGTGCCGCACTGTCTGGGTATCCCGCCCGTCGAAGCCCACCGCCTGACACAGTGCGGCGAGCCGCTCGCTTCCGAAAGACTGCAAGGATTGCCAGGGGATACGCGTCCGCGCCGCTGTGGCCTGCTCGTTCCGTACCCGCATGGGGGATGTCCGATCTCTTGCCAGGGGAGACCCAGTTTTTCCCAATGTAACAGAAAATGCGGGATTTTTCGGCTAAATCGGTTTTATAGGCAACACCCCGCGCCGGCAGCGGGAGCCTCCACCGGCTCCGCTCCCTCTGACGGAGGCCTCCGGGTGGCACCACTCAGCGGGCGCCGCCGCGCCTCGCCGGGCCTTCCGCTTCCGGGTTTTTGAGAAGGGATTGGTTGGAAGATGGGAAAAATGGGTGAGTCTTTATTCCGGCTCTCGCCGCTGTATCTGTTTGATACGGGCAAGACATACGTCTTTCTCCGGGAGAAACTTCACATTTCAGGCGTCGGGGATATGGCTTTTCGTCCGATAGCCCTATCATGAGTACCGAGGGTGAGACGGACGGTCCCGGCTGTTGCAACTGTCACCCCGCAGTGGGGGGAGTCTCATGGACGCGCAAGACGTGGGCAGTTCACTCCGCCAGGGAGGAAGCATGGACGCTCGACAGTTCGCGGCAGGGATGAAGACGCTGGCCAACGAGGACGAGGCCGTTCAGGCGGGCCGGGTGCGTGGCGAGCGCCGCCGCAACGCCCGCCGGCGTGTGGACTTCGCCGCCTATGAGAGCGTCCTCGAGCGCAACGCCGAGCTGGCCGCCGCCTGCGGGGCGTGTGTCTGTTTCGGCCAGCCCCACTGCCCCGACTGCGGCGGAGAGGGCAAGCCCGGCTGGCAGGTGCCGGATGCGAGCCTGTTCCGCCAGTACGTGGCCCCCGTGCTCGGGCGGCTCGGCGCCGCGCAGGACGAGGAGCGGCAGCACCGGCACGACTCGCCGTGGGCGGGCCAGTCCGCGAGCCTGTAACGCGGACACGGATTCAACCTGGGACATCCGATACCCTCACCCTGTCCCTCTCCCGAGGGGAGAGGGGTGGGGGCGCGGTGGGGATTTGGGCCGCCAGGGTTTCCGTCAGCCGGCTCCCGTCAGTCGGCTCCCTTGATGCAGGCGATGGGCTTGAGGCGCTTGTCCACCTTCGCCAGGCCCGCCATCTCCACCGTGTCGAGCACGTCGTCCAGGTTCTTGTAGCAGGGCCCTGACTCGTCCAGCGGCGTCGTCCGCGTGTTGAGCAGGATGCCCGCTTCCGCCATGCGCCGGTCCGTCTCGGACTGGTTGAGCACCCGCCGCGCCTCGCCTCGCGACAGCCTCCGCCCCGAGCCGTGGTTCACCGAGTAGATGGACTGCTCCGCCCCCTCCTCCGCGAAGAGGATGGCGCTGCCCGTCTCCATCGAGCCCGGAATGAGAATCGGGTGCCCCGTCTTCTCCCACTGCGTCTTGCGCAGCGCCGGGTGCCCGCCCGGGAAGGCCCGCGTCGCGCCCTTGCGCGCCACGAACTTCCCCGCCTCCTTCTGGATGAGGTTGTGCGAAATCTCGTAATAGATGTCCGCCGTCCCGCCGAACACCTCCTCGAGCGCCGCGCACACCGCCTCGCCGATGATGAGCCGGTTGGCCACCGCGAAGTTGGCCGCCATGTTGTGCAGGTTCCAGTACTCGCGCCCCAGCCGGCTCTCCGCGTCCAGCCAGATGAAGTCCTCGCTGCGCTTGCTCAGCCCCAGCGCCGCCGCCCCCTCCACGAAGTAGTGCTTCGCGATGTTCCACCCGAAGCCCCGGCTCCCCGTGTGCAACATCACCCACACGCGGCCGTCCTCGTCCACCTGCATCTCCGTGAAGTGGTTGCCGCCCCCGAGGCTCCCCAGTTGGTCCCTCTTGTCGTAGGCCCGCTCGGGGATGTCCACCCGGTCATCCTCCACCGGGATGAAGTCGCGCTCCGTCGTGGACGCGCCGCGACCCAGCGCCTTGGCCCCGTGGCGCACCACCTCGGCGAACGTGCGCGCGTTGATGCTGCGCTGCTTCTGCACCCGTGAGGCCCCCACGCCCACGGCGATGCGCTTCGTCACCTCGTTGATCCACTCACGGCGCTTCGCCGGGTCCGCCACGTCCTCGGCCGTGAGCGTCGTCTTGAGCTGCACCATGCCGCAGCCGATGTCGTAGCCCGCGGCCGTGGGCAGCAGGATGCCGTCCGTCTCCACCACCGTGCCGATGGGCACCCCGTAGCCCAGGTGACAGTCCGGCGTCACCGCCACCCGCGTCACTCCCGGGAAGGAGGCCGCGTTGACCACCTGATCGAAGACGCCCTCCTCGAGGCCCGGCAGCTCGGGGCCCTCGCCCCACAGCAGCTTGTCCGAGAGGAACAGGTGCGCATCCACCCGCATCGTCTTCGTCTTGGGCAGGACGAAGTGGCCCTCGGCGACCTTCTCCAACCTTTGCGTCCAGCTCATGGCGTCTCCTCCCGGATGAATTCAACCGCTGGCAGCGACGGAAGCGTCCTCTGGATGCTGACGGACAAAGCGAGCGGCCGGGCTTGCGACCGGTCAACGGCTGGCGTCCGGCGGATGTCATCCATATTGCGCCCGCAGTTGCCCCTTCACTGAAGAATTCCCATTCCTATTGCGGAGCTTCAAGGGGGTAGGGAGATGGGGATTCTCGGTGCGTTGCTGGTGGCGGTGACCGTGAACGCGGGGCCGGTGGAGGTGAAGACGGCGCCGGTGTTCAACCCGGCCGTGTGCAGCAAGAAGCGGGTGGACGCGTGCGGCTGCCACCACGTCTACGGGGTGCGTCACTGCCACCCCAAGCGCAAGAGCGAGCACTGTGAGGCCATGGTGCAGGCCACCGAGCCCGCCGAGCAGAACGCCTCCCACGCGCACGAGCTCTTCTCTCACGAGCCGGAGCACGACACCGGGGAGGAGCCGGTGGACTTCGCGGCCCTCTAAGCCAGGAGGGGGAAGTCCGGGGGGAGGTTCCGGCCGCGAAGGGGAGCAACTGGTCCGATTGTTGGACCAGTTGGCACGCCGCGCGGCCGGAAGGCGCCCGGTGCGTTCTCGCCACGACTTCCAACCCATGCTGGCGCTCGCCACGGCGTTGCGCCGCACCGGGCATGAGGTCCTGCGCTGCTCGTCTGGTTGTCGCCGCGGGCGCGGGGCTCACCGCGCGCAGTGTCGCCGAGGCCGCCCGCGTCCCGTTCCGCTACCCGCTCAACCCTCGGGCGTGACGGTCACTTCCAGCGTGAACTCCCGCGACATCACCCGCTCGAGGTCATCCACCTCGTAGGCCGTCAGCGGCGTGCGCGAGGAGATGACCACCCAGCGCGTCCCCGGCGCCGCCCTCATGGCGATCGTGTTCCCCGACAGCCTGCGCACCTCGGCCGGAGAGGGCAGGGGCGCCGCGGGCGCGGCCGGTGCCGGGGGCAGGGCCAGCCGCCCCGGGACATTCGCCTGCCGCGTGTGCAGCTCCACCATGTCCCGCTTGTGCTCGGGAATGCGCGAGGGTGGCGGCACCGCGGGAGGCACGTGCACCGTCTGGCGCTGCGCGTGCGCGGCCGACAGCCGCTCCAGCGCCCGCGCCACCTCGTTGTCCCTCGGGTCCAGCTCCAGCGCCACCTTCAACGCCGCCCGCGCCCTCGCCTCGCACCCGAGCTGCAGCAACAGCTCCGCCGCCGTCCGGTACGAGCTGATCGCCTTCTGCCTGTCTCCCGCCCGTCTCCACGCCTCGGCGTGGCGCACGTACAGGTGTGGATCCCTCGGGTCCAGCTCCAGCAGCTTCCCGTAGGTGCGCGCGCACTCGGCGAACTTCCGCCTCGAGTACAGGTCCAGCGCTTGCTCCTTCAGCTCCCGCACTCCCATCACCACCCCCGCACCGCCACCCGGGAACCACTCCCGCCACGGCCCTGTCCCTCGGAGCTACAAGCATGGGCTGTGCCGGGGAGCGGACGGGGAAGGGCGCTGCCAGGACGGGTCCTCCGTCCTCATCCCATCACTTGCGCTGTTCTCCTCGCGGCAGCCGGGGAGACGCGGCGCTCCTCAGGTGGGGAATTCCGGTACTTCCCGGTTCAAACAGCCTTCCCAGTCCCTGTAAGAAAGGAGGGGAGGCCCGTTCCACCCTGTAAATCCCGGCCGGGCTCACCACCCCCATGTCCCACCTTCCACCGCTCGCCCGGTTGCTCGTTCCCCACCTGCGCCCCGAGGCCCGCCTGTACGCGCAGCTCCCCTCCCTGGAGACGGTGCTCGCGGAGCTGCTCGCCTCCGCCCGCGCGGCGTGGCCCCGAGTGCGGCTCGAGGACGCCGTGTTCCTGCGCCACCTCGCCGAGCGCCTCGTCCCGGCCTCCGAGCCCGAGCGCACCCTGCGCGCCCTCCCCGCCGCGGACCTCTTCCTTGCCTGTGCCTGCGTTCACGGGGACGCCGCCGCCCAGGCCGCCCTGGACGCGCACTTCCTCCCCAAGCTGGCCGCCGCCGTCGCCCGCGTGCACCCGGGCGCCGATGCCGCCTCCGAGGTGTGCCAGGTGCTGCGCGAGAAGCTCCTCACCTCCGAGGCGGGCCAGCCGCCGCGCCTCGCCGGTTACCTGGGCCAGGGGCCGCTCGCCGCGTGGCTGCGCGCCGCCGCCGTCCGCACCGCCCTCAACCTGCGCCGCTCCGCCCAACGCCAGGCCCGCGCCGAGGAGGAGGCCCTCGCCGAGGCCACCCTCCCCGGCGGCACCCACCCCGAGCTGGAGGCTCCTGCGCCAGCGCCACCGGGCCGACTTCCAGACCGCGCTCGCCGAGGCCCTCGCCGCCCTGCCCTCGCGAGAGCGCACCGTGCTGCGCCTCCACTTCGTCGAGGGGTTGAGCCTGGAGCGCATCGGCACCGCGTACCGCACCCACAAGTCCACCGTCTCCCGGTGGCTCGCCCGCGCCCGCGAGGAGGTGCTCGAGGGCACCCGCTCCCGGCTCGCCGAGCGCCTGCGCCTGTCCTCCGGCGAGCTGCACAGCCTCCTGCGCGACGTGCCCGGACAGCTCGACCAGAGCCTCTCCGCGCTGCTGGCCGGCACCGGGGAGACGGAGGGCCCGTGAGTTTTTTTCGCGCCGCCGTGCAACGCCGCGCGGCCACCGGTGTCATCCGGGCAGAACGCGGGAAATAACGGAGGACACCATGAAGAACGTGAAGAAGATGATGGGCGTGCTGGCGGTGACGGCGGTGGCGGTGCTCGGCACGGCGGCGGGCGCGGAGCAGGTGGCTCCCGCGGCGGCCCAGGGCAGCCCCGCGGCCCCCGCGGAGACGATCAGCGTCAAGAAGGGCGAGGTGTACACCCTGGAGGTGAAGGACCTCGTGCGCATCGCCGTGGGGGACCCGGAGACGGCCGGTGTCTCCGTGGCCGACAAGGCGGAGAAGAAGGACGCGACGGGCGTGCGCATCACCGGGCGCAAGGCGGGTGAGACGACGCTGCTGACGTGGACGAAGGACGGGACGCGCAAGGCTTACAAGCTCGTCGTCCAGGGCTGAGCCGGGCCCGGTGGCTTCCCGTGGCGGCGCGCGCCTGCGACAATGGGGAGGAGATGCCCCTGGAATCGAGGTTGCGCGCGCCGGACGGGTGCCCGGACGAGAATGTGC
Organism: Archangium gephyra; assembly: GCF_049060025.1. Taxonomy (GTDB): domain Bacteria; phylum Myxococcota; class Myxococcia; order Myxococcales; family Myxococcaceae; genus Archangium; species Archangium gephyra_A. The sequence continues at coordinate 6,772,072 of NZ_JBMEQQ010000002.1, read as the reverse complement.
TCGCGGGTTTCGCCTCGGGCGCGCTGTCCCACGGGGACACGCCGCGGCTGGAGCAACACCTGGACGGGTGCGCCGCGTGCCGGGCGCTGGTGGCGGCGGTGGCGGCCGAGGCCTCTGGGCCCGGTGACACCGGTGCTCCCACGTGTCTGGACACGGGTGCGCCCACTCTGCCCATGCACCCCGGAGCGCCCGCGCTCGTCCCGGGCGCCCAGGTGGGCCGCTACGTCGTCGAGGGGCTGCTCGGCGAGGGGGGCATGGGCGTGGTGTACGCGGCGAAGGACCCCACGCTGGGGCGCACGGTGGCGCTGAAGCTGCTGCGCCCGGGCGGGGGAGGGGACGAGGGCCGTGCGCGGCTGGTGCGCGAGGCCCAGGCGATGGCGCGGCTGTCGCACCCCAACGTGCTGCCCCTGTTCGAGCTGGGGACGGAGGGCGGGAGCGTCTTCCTCGCGATGGAGCGGGTGGAGGGCCCCACGCTGGCGGGCTGGCTGCGCGAGCGCGAGCGGCCGTGGCGCGAGGTGCTCGCCCTCTTCGTCCAGGCGGGCGAGGGGCTGGCGGCGGCGCACCGCGCGGGCCTGGTGCACCGGGACTTCAAGCCGGCCAACGTGCTGGTGGGCGTGGACGGACGGCCCCGTGTCACGGACTTCGGGCTGGTGCGCCACGGAGCCCGGGGGGACGAGGGGCTCGCGGGAGAGGCGGGCACTGGAGACGCTGGCGAGGCGCTCACCCGTGCGGGCGCGGTGCCGGGGACGCCCGCGTACATGTCACCCGAGCAGCTCGCGGGCCGCGAGGTGGATGCGCGCGGAGACCAGTTCAGCTTCTGCGTGGCGCTCCACGAGGCGCTGTATGGCCTTCGCCCCTTCGATGCGCGGGCCCGGGGCGAGGCCCGCTGGCGCCGGGTGCCGGTGCCGCGAGGGCCTCGGCTGCCAGGGTCCGTGCGGGCCGCGCTGGAGCGGGGGCTGGCGCTGGAGCCGGAGGCGCGCTTCCCCTCGATGGACGTGCTGCTGGCGGGGCTGGCCCGGCCCTCGGGGCCTCGCTGGCTGCCGGTGGTGACGGTGGTGGCCGGGTTGGGGCTGGTGCTCGCCGGGGCGGACGTCCTGGTGGGGCGGACGCGGGAGCCGGTGGCCGTGGAGAAGCCGGAGGCCCTGCCTCTCGCGCTGGTGCTGGGCACGCCCGTGGAGCTCGTGCTCCCCGAGGTGGTGCGCGTGGCGGTGGGCGCTCCGGGCATCGTGGATGTGACGGTGCTGGGCGAGGACAAGCTGCGGCTCGAGCCCGTCGAGACGGGCACCACCACGCTGCTGGTGTGGACTCGGGACGGCGAGCGCCGGGCGTACACGGTGTCCGTGGGTCCATACTGAGCGGGGGACCCCCTTTACCGGCACATGGGGGCGGGGACTATCGTGAGAGTCCTCTCGTCGCGGAGGGCTGTTCGTTGCGCTCCATCAATCCCCTGGCGTCCTGGCGGTGGTGTCTCCTCGCGGTCCTCGCGGTGGGCTGCGCGCATTCGAGCGCGGGCCCGGCCGCGGACCCGGCTCCGGCTCCGGCCACCGTGGCGGAGTCCTCCCCTCCGGGCACCTCGTCCGATGCCGGGATGCGCAAGCAGGCGAAGGTGCGCAGGCTGATGGCGGCCACGGGGGCGGAGGCCTCGGGCAGGATGATGCTGGACATGATGACGCAGCACTTCGAGCGGATGTCCACCCTCCCACCGGGCTTCATGGAGAAGTTCCGCGAGGTGGCGGAGGAGGAGTCCATGGTGGACATGCTGGTGCCGGTCTACATGAAGCACTTCACCGAGGAGGACCTGGACGCGGCCCTCGCCTTCCACGAGTCGCCGGCGGGCAAGCGCTTCCTCGCGGCCCAGCCGCTGGTGATGCAGGAGGCGAAGGAGGTGGGCGAGCAGTGGGGCGTGCGGCTCGCGGAGAAGACGCTGCGGGCGCTCAAGGAGGAGGCACGGCAGCCGCAACCCGCGCGTCATGAAGGTCAGCAGCTGTAGATACATCCCCTCTCCCAGAGGGAGAGGGAGCATGCGCAACCCGGCCTCACGACACGAGGAACAGGGCGTTGGCGCTGGCGATGGGCTTGCTCCGGTCCTCCTGCCAGGCCTGCACCTGCAGATTGGCCACGCGCCGGCCGAGCCGCGTAATCGTGGCCTTGGCCAGCGTGTCCTGCGGCCGGCCCGAGCGCAGGAAGTCCGCGGTGATGCTGATGATCTTGGGCACCCGGTCCGTCTGGGTGCGCAGCAGCAGCTCGAAGATGGCGGCGGACTCCAGCAGCGCGCCGAGCGTGCCGCCGTGCAGCGCGGGGATGGAGCTGTTGCCGATGAGCATGGGCGCGAAGCGCATGCGGCACAGCACCTCGCCGGTGGTGTTCTCCACGCCAATGCCGAGGAAGCGCGTGTAGGGGATGGCCTCGGTGAGCAGGTGGTACTCGCCCGTGAGGCGCACCTCGCGCAGGATGTTGGCGATGCGGGTGGGGGGAGTCGGGGGCGTGCTGTCCATGGCTCAGTCCTCCACGATGATGAAGGTGCCCTGCGCCGAGGCCACCGGGTTCTCCGCGTCCCCATGGTGCGCGAGCGCTCGCACGAAGGCCACGGCGCGCGTGAGCTTGTAGCACTCGGCGTGCGCGAGCAGCTCCTTGCCGGGCGTGGCCGGGTGCAGGTAGTCGATGCGCAGGTCCAACGTGGCGATGCGCGCCATGCGGGCCATCTTCATGAAGACGGCGATGCCACACGTGGCGTCGATGAGCGTCGTCACCGCCCCGCCGTGCAGCACGCCCGTCTCGGGGTTGCCCACCAGCTTCTCCGAGTAGGGCAACCGCACGGTGGCCTCCGCCGCCCCGAGGTCCACCACGCTCAGCCCCAGCTCGCGGTTGTGCGGGACGGAGTCGCTCATGAAGCGGTTGATGCTCTCCATCATCTGCTGCTTGTCATTGGGGAACGCGTCGTCGATCGCCATGCGCGAGCGTGGATAACAGCTTCGGCGCTCCGCCACCGCGTGAAATTCAGGGCTTGCGCAGCAGCCGCCAGCGGCCCTCGCGTCCCACCTCGCGCCAGCCCGGGTCGCTCACGGGCGCGCCCTCGGCGACGAAGGCCACACGGGCCTCGGCGGGGCCTCCGGGAGCGAGCCCGCTTCCCAACTCCGTGAGGCGCCAGGGCGACCAGCGCCGCTCCACGGCGAACGCGGCCACGGTGGTCCACTCATGGCTCGGGGACACCACCAGCACGGAGGCTCCGGGGGGCACGTCCGCCGTCTCGGGGCCCAAAGCCCCCGCGAGCGGACAGCGCCTCGGAAAGAGCGGCCGGCCCGCACCCGCCAGGGAGGCCACCAGCACGACGAAAGCGAGCACGGCCAGGCCCCGCGTGGCCCTGCGCGCGCGCTCGGGGGAAGCGAGCCGTGCCTCCAGCCACGGGCCCACGCCGATGCCCACGAGCATGGCCAGCAGCGGGAAGGCGACGAGCGAGTGGTTCCACACCTTGCGCCCCGGGATGCAGAGCGCGGTGAGGATGAAGAGGCTCGCGAGCAGCAGCACACAGGCGGTGCGGCGGACTCCGGCCTCGTCGCGGGTGCCCTCGGGAAGCAGGGTGCGGAGGGCGCGAGCGGGCCGGCCGAAGGCGAGCACGCCACCGGCCACGAGCAGGGGCAGCCCGGGCCAGAAGCGGCTGAGAATGGTCCGGAAGGGGATGTACCAGGAGAGCTGCCCGTCGGTGCGCGCGCCGGAGGCGGAGGCGAGGACCTGGTGGCGCACATAGCCCTCCCACCAGTCCGGATGGGTGACGAGGAAGAGGACGGTGGGCACGGTGGCGGCGAGGCCCACGAGGGTGCCGATGACGAGCACCTGGAAGGAGCGCTCGACGAAGGCGCGGGCGACGGCGGCTCCGGCGAAGGGCAGCACGCCGAAGGGCCCCTTCACGGCGCAGGCGAGGGCGGCGAGCACGCCACACAGGAACCACTCACGCGGGCGCGGCACACCGAGCAACAGCGGCACCGCGGAGGCGGTGGCGAGCAGCAGCAGCAGGGGCTCGAGGAAGGGCTGGCCGGCGCGGGTGAAGAAGCCATCGGGGAAGGAGAGCACCAGCATGGCGGTGACCCCGGCCCACGGCCCCGCGGCGCGGCGGGCGACGGTGCCGGTGAGCAGCAGGGTGCCCAGCGAGAAGGCGGCGCACAGCGGGAACAGGGCGCGCTCGCCGAAGAGGCGGATGACGAGGGCGAAGGGCCAGAGGCCGAAGGGGAGGTGCTCGAAGAAGCGCGGGTGGACGTCGGGCAGGTAGCGCAGGGCGAGCCAGGTGCCGTCCTCGACCATGTGGCGGGAGACGGCCTGGTAGAGCTGCGAGTCCCCGAGGTCCGTGTGGGTCCACCACGTGGAGGTGGTGAGGCCGAGGAAGACGAGCACGGCCCAGACCGTGGGCTTTGGCTCAGAAGCGCGCATCCAACCGCACCGTGTCCAACTCCTGGCGCACCATCTTCTGGAAGAGGGCGGGGCCCACCCACGTGTACAGGGCGAGCCCCAGCCAGACGAGCTGGATGAGGGAGGCGAGGTTGGGCTGGCCCAGGTCCTTCGCGGCGAGGGTGGCGAAGCGGTAGGCCACGAAGGCGCCCAGCAGCACGAGCGTGCTCTTGCCGTCGCCCAGCGAGCCCATGAACATCGCATAGCGCCACCACAGGCCGAGCAGCGGGCTCCGCCGCGCCTTGATGCTGGCGAGCAGCCGCAGCGAGCCCTCGTCGGCGGCGTCCTGGCGCAAGGCCCACAGCGCGTGCTCGCGCGCATCCTCGATGCGGCCCTGGCGCAGGTACACCTGCCCCATGAGCACCAACCCGTCCTGGAACTCGGGCCGGGCGGTGAGGGCGTCATGGGCCCACTGCGCGGCCCGCTTCACGTCCCCGCGCTCCAGCGCGTCCCACCCCATCATCACCATCGTGTCCGGGTCGTTCGCATCCAGCGCGATGGCCCGCTCCAACACCTCCCGCTTGAGCTGCTTCTTGCCCGTGCAGCTCGAGGAAGCGGGCCTGCAGGCGGAGGTTGCTCGTGTCGTCGGGCTCCAGCTCCAGCAGGTTCTTCAGGTGCTGCTCGGCGTCCTTGAAGCGGCGGCGGGCCATGGCCGCCGAGGCCGCCGCGGCGTGGGCCAGGGGCAACATCGGCTCCAGCGACAGGGCGATGCCGGCCTCGTGCTCGGCGGCGTGCGGGCGCTTGAGGGACAGCAGCACCAACGACAGCAGGGCATGGGCCTCGGGGTCTTCCGGCTCCTGCGCGAGGCCCCGGCGCAACGTCTCGAGCGCACCCCGGTGGTCCCCGCGGGCGAGCTGCACCTGCGCGTAGTGGCGCCAATGGAAGGACGGGAAGTCACTCATGGCATCACCAGAGCAGCACCTGCAGCAGCGTGTTTTCGCCGACGAGCCCCGCGACGAGCCGCGAGCCCAGGAAGACACCGGCCACCAGCACGAGCACCCCGTTGCGCACCACGCCGCCGTAGTACTCGTGCAGCGCGAAGCTGCGCTGCTGGAGGTTGAAGATGGCGTAGCCCATGGCCAGCCGCCACACGATGGCGCTCACCCCGGCGTAGGGCGCGGACGTCTTCGTCAGCACGCCCGCCTGCACCAGGGTGCCGAGCAGCATGGCCAGCAGCAGCGTCCCGGGCACCACCAGCACCGCGAGCACCGTCTCCTTGCGGCGCGTGGTGCTGCCCATGGCGAAGCCGTTGAGGATGAACCACGGCACCCCCAGCCACACCCCGCCCATCATGAAGGCCAGCAGGGGGAAGACGGGGTTGACGACGAGGTGCCCGAGGGCTCCGGGGCTCGGCTCGTCCTGGATGCGGTAGGTGGCGCTCATGCTCAGGACTTCCCGTGGGCCTGGAGGAAGGCCAGGACCTCGTCGTACTGGCCGGCGTCATTGGCATAGCGCGCGTAGTTGCGCGCGGTGGTGAGCCACTCCAGCGCGGTGGGCTTCACCTCCTGGAGGGCGCCCTTGAGGTCCGCCGCGGTGATGGGCGCCTCGTCGCCCTGCTCGAGCGAGCGCTCGATGGCGGCGTCGCTGGCCGTCTCCACCACGTTGGACAGGTCCGCGCCCGAGAAGGTGCTGGTGTGCTTCACCACGAAGCCCAGGTCCAGGTGGGGCTCCTGGGGCCGGTCCTTGAGCAGGAGCTTCAAAATCTCCTCGCGCGCCACGGCGTCCGGCGGGGGGACGAAGAGGACGCGGTCGAAGCGGCCCGGGCGGCGGAAGGCCGGGTCGATGGCCCACGGCGTGTTGGTGGCGCCGAGAATCAGCACCCCGGCGTTGTTCTGCGCATAGCCATCCATCTCCGCGAGGAACTGGCTGACGAGCTTGGCGCTGGTGCCCTCGCGGCTGAACTGGCGCTTGGCGGCGAGCGCCTCCAGCTCGTCGAAGAAGAGGACGGCGGGCGTCGTCTGGCGGGCCTTCTCGAAGAGGGCGTGCAGCTTCCGCTCCGACTCGCCGATGTACATGTCGAGGATGTCGGAGATGGCGATGTTGTAGAAGGTGGCGCCGCACTCTCCTGCGGTGGCGCGCGCGAGCAGCGTCTTGCCGCAGCCCGGAGGCCCGTAGAGGAGGATGCCGCCGCCGGCCTTCTTCTTGAAGCGCTCGAAGAGGCTGGGCTTCTGGAAGGGGAGGATGATGCGCTTGCGAATCTGCTTCTTGATGCCCTCGAGGCCGCCCACGTCGGCGAAGGTGAGGGGCGGCTGAGGAGGGGCGACGACACGGTCCACCTCGTTGGAGGCGGTGTCGTCGTTGGAGATGACGCGCAGACGGGGGCCTCCGGCGGAGGGCTGCACGTCGCGCACGGAGGCGGAGAGCTGGGCGAGCAGGTCGCGATCTTCCAGGGTGGGGTTGAGGGAGACGGCGCGCTGGTAGGAGGCGCGGGCCTCGTCCTTGCGGCCGAGCGCGGCGAGGGCGCGGGCGGAGAGGAGGGCGGCCTCGGCGGAGGGGTGGTTGGAGCAGAAGAGGAGGGCGCGCTCGTGCTCGCCGGTCTGGACGAGCGTGCGTGCGGCGTGGAGCCGGTCGGGCTCGGAGAAGAGGTCCGGGGCGTTGTCGCCGAGAATGGCGCGGGCCTGCATGACTTCGTTGCGGTCGAGGTGGGCCTTGAGCACGAGCCCGCGCAGGGGCGCGTTGTCGGGGCTCGCGTCGAGCGCGGCCTTGAGGGAGGCGAGCGTGGTGTCATCCATGGCGGGGCGAAACCTCTCACAGCCCCGAGGGCTCCTTCAAATGCGGAGACACGAGGGAGGACGGGGAGCGTCCGGCCCCTCACGGCCGGTGTGGCCTGGTGTCCGGCTCAGCGGGCCTCCAGCTCCTTGAAGACGACGCCATCCAGCTCCAGGCGGCGCACCGCGTCCACCAGGCGCTCGTTGGCGATGATGAGCGTCGAGGCGTCGGCCAGCCGGAAGATGTCCACGTGCTCCGGCAGCGATGCGGCGTCGAGCACATACGGATCCGGGACGCTGTGGCCCATGGCGACCCCACAGGTGGGGCACGGAGGATGGGGGGGCGGGAGGCAGCCCGGGTGGAATCGCCCGTGGCTTTCGAGCTGGATGTCCCGCAGGTCGGGTGCGTGTTTGGTGCGGAACCGCACCTGGGTGGGGCAGCCGGTCAGGCCCCGCACGCCCGAGCCCTGCAACCGCTCCAGGGCCTCGCGGCGCAGGCAGAGGGACCAGGGGTTCTGCATGACGAGCTGGCCGAAGTAGCCCAGGCCGCTTCCCCGCAGGGGGCCGAAGCGCGCTCCCGATGTCAGCACGGCGTAGGCAGGCGCCAGGGGGCGCACCAGCTCGCGCAGCCGGATGAACTCCTCGCGCGGAACGGGCCAGGAGTCCAACAGCTTCTCCTGGTCCCCGGGCGGCAGACCCGACAGGTCCACGCACGGGTATTGGCCCATCGTATAAGCCTCTGGCGGCAAATCACAGACAGGGCAGCGCTCCACACCGGGCAGCCCCCACTTGTGGGCAGCGTTCAGGTCGCCCGTGTAACGGGGCGATGGGTCTCTCTCCAATTCGTAGAATTGCATACGGTCGAGTCTCAAGACTCACGCCCCCCTCTCGGGCGGAGAGCACGGGATGCGCTGTGATCGCCCCGGGCCGCAACCTCAGCGCCAGTCGGGCGGGGCCAGGGTGAGGCGCGGCATCGGGTGGCCCTCGGGGTATTGCAGCACCGTCTCGAAGCGCGGGTCGTTGAGCACCACGCTGCCGGGACTCCGGTCTATCTTGGCCGGCTCCACCAGCGAGCCTGGAATGGGCTCCTTTGCCCACGTGGGCACCCCGTAGGACGTGAAGTCATCCACCGCCACCCCGCAGATGGGCCACCACGTACCGTCCGGCAATTGCATCCGGTCGAACTGGATGTAGAGGCGGTAGGGCGTCGTCACCGCCTCGCCGGTGATCTTCGTCTCCACCTCCTTGCCCTTCACCTCCGCGTACATGGTGGCCATGACGGGGCCGGGCTTGACGTTGAGGGAGCCGCCCTCCTCGATGGGGTCAACCGAGGCCGGAGTGCCCGTCTCCAGGAAGGTGGCGTTCTCCCGGGAGTCGAAGCCCAGCTTGATGGGCGTGGCAACGGCCTCGGGTGGGCAGCGCGCGAGGTAGCTGGCCGGGTCGGGCCGCGCGGGCGTGGTGGCGCACCCGGCGAGCTGCGCGGCGGCCACGCCTCCCAGCAGGTGGGTGAGGACCACGCACAGGCGCGAGGGCTTCGATTCAGCGGAGACGGGAGGCGTTTCGAAAGGGGAGGAGGGCACGGGCTGCGTTCCTTTTTCGGTGGCCTCCGCGCGAGGGCCGTCCTCCAGAGGAGGGGCATGCGTCGCGCGGAGCAGGGCCCACCCTATCCCGAGTACCCCCAGCCCGAGGACCAGCGCGAGAAGGCGCATCGGCCACCGGCTCCTCTTCCCCTCGGGCCCGGCGGAGCGGACCTCCCGGATGGGCTCGGGCTCGGGCTCGGGCTCGGGGGACTCCTCCAGCATGTCCACGTCCGGAAACCGCTCCGGCACCCATGTGCACTCCGAGGGCCGCTTCGCCGGGGCCTGCCAGGCGGCGGTGTGCCCCTCCTGCTCGCGCAGCCGCTCCAATTCTTCACGCACGGCGCGGGCGCTCGGGGGGCGCTGCCCGGGGTCCTTCGCCAGCAGCCGCAGGGCCAGTGCGCCCAGCGAGGCGGGCGCCTCGGGAGCGAGCTGCCCGGGCTCCACCGGTGGCGTGTAGGCGATGGCGGGCAGCAGCTCGTCCAGCGGTAGCCGGGTGCTGAAGGGGCGGCACCCGGTGAGGGCCTCGTAGAGGAGCACGCCAAAGGCATACAGGTCGGCGGCGGGCCGGGCCTCCAGCCGCGAGCCCGAGGGCGGAGGGTCGTCGGACAGCAGGGACGCCAGAAAGAGGATGGCCTCGGGTGGCTGGCAGTAGAGCGTTCCCGGTGCGAGCCCCTCCGTCAGCACGCGGGCCCACGGCAGGTGCGCCGTGCCGAAGTCGATGAGAAAGGGCGTGTCGTTCCCCTGCCTCACCAGGATGTTGTCTGCCTTCACGTCCCGGTGGACGATTCCGTCCGCGTGCAGGACCTCCAGCGTCTTCAATTGCTCGCACAGCACGCCCACCACCTGGTGCAGCGAGGCGCGCTCCCGCCAGCGCCACACATGGAAGGTGCTCCCGGAGACGTAGGGGGTGACGAAGTAGGCGTAACCCGTCTCCGGCCCGGGCCACCGGCCCCACTCCAGCACGGGCAGCAGGTGGGGGTGGCGCACGTACTCCAGCGAGCTCACCTCGCGGCGCATCCAGTCATCCACCTGGTCCGGGTCCTTCTGCGAAGCGGGCCGGGCCGCCATCTTCACCGTGTAGCGCTCGCCTCCGCGCTCCATCAGGAAGACGAAGGCGAAGCCACCGACTCCCAACCGGCGGACGACGCGGAAGTCCCGCATGGGGTGGCCCTCGCGGAGCTGGTCCGGGCGGCGCGGTCTCCTCATGGCTTTTCTCATGGCCGTGGTGCCTCTTGTCCTGGCAGCGGGCTGAATCCGCCCGGGGAGTCCTCTCCGTCCAGTGCCACCTCCAGGTGCGAGGCGCCCTCGGGAAGCAGGCTGGTGAAGACGTGGCGTTGGCCCCTCGCTTCCAGCGCGCCGGATACGAGCTGGGCGGGCCACTCCATGAGCGAGCCGTCCACGAGGGTGGCCCGCAGCCGCACCTGCACCAGCCGCCACGGTGGGGCGCCTTCCTGGCTGTCCCGCTCGGACGCGGTGGCGAAGAAGCGCGGGCCCATCCAGAGCACGGACTCCACCCGCGCCCGGGTGCGCCCCGGATCTCGCGCCACCGCCCGGGGCCAGGCGAGCGCGACGCGGGAGGGCGGCGTGGCGAGCAGGTGGAGCGCCAGGGCCCGCGCGGCGTCGTCCTCGGAGGAGGAGCCAGCACCCACCACGCGCACGCGCACGTCCGCTACCTCGCGCCGGGTGACGAGCGTGAAGTGAAGGGGCTCGGTGCCGGGTCCGGTCTCCAGGGTGAGCGGCACCTGTTCGCCCTCGGCCAGGGAGGTGGAGAGAAGGAGGAGCCACGAGCCGGGACCCAACGCGACGAGCCGGATGCGGGCCTCGTCCACCGGAAGCCTCGGAGCCGAGGGCGGCAGTGGCGCTTGGAACTGGAGAAGCGTGGGCACGCCGACGGCCACGTGCAGCGCCAGGGGCGGCACCTCGCCGGGCCGGGCGGGGGCCACGAGCGTGCGTGTGCGGAGCGAGGGCCCGCGGGGCGGTTGCCGGGCAATGGCCGGGGCGGACAGCAGGAGGGACAGGATGAGGAGCCAGGAACCGGAGCGCACGCGAGCCTCGACGAGCAGGCGTGCACGCTAGGAGCGGCCCGTTCCCGGGAGCAAGCACGAAACAACCTCCGCCGTCACCCCGGAGCGGGTGACTCGGGAGGACATCCGGGGCGGTTCTTCCGCGCACGTCCTGCCCGGCTCGGACAGGGCGCTCCATAGGGAAAACCGAAGGACTCGTTTCGGTTTATCTCAACAACCTTGGCAATCGCCTCCCGATAACTCCCGAGCACGAAGACATCCCGGAGGTGAGGCATGAGAGTCAGCGCGCTGGCGAACAGCATGAATGTCCAGACTCCTTCCAAAGCCACGGGAGCCCAAGGGGTGGGGTCGAGCTCATTTCAGGCGCGTCTGGGGACGGTGGCGGGCGAGCGTTCTTCCGCCGCGCAAGCAGGACCGACCGGAGCGGAGATCCTCCAGCAGACCGCGCAGGAGATGCGCTCGCTGCTGCGCCTCCAATACGAGCTTCTCCCGGAGCACGACCTCCCTGATCTCCAACATCATGAAGACGCGGCACGAGACGGCGAAGAATTCGATCCAGAACATCCGCTGAGGAGGGCTCCTACTGCACCCCGTGTGGGGTTCCATGATCAGGGCATCAGCCCATCTCCTGGAGCCTGTGCCTCAGGTCATCCGCGAGCCCGGACGGATCGCCTTCTCGCAGCGCGGCGAGCCCCGCCTCGAAATCCACACGGGCCCCCTCTGTGTCACCCAGTCGCGCGCGCAGCACGCCCCGATCGCGCAGCAACTCCGCGTCCACCGGCTCGCCCTCCTGTGCGGCGAGCGCGTCGGTAATGTCTCTCACCGCCTCCTCCAGCCGGCCCAGTCTCCCCCGCGCCAGGGCCCGCTGGTGCAGCAGCCACGGATTGCCCGGGTCCTCCGCGAGCGCGAGCGTCCAATCCCGCTCGGCATCCTCATGCCGGCCGAGCACCTCCAGCGACTCGGCGCGCTTCATGTGCAGCACGAGCGCCTTGCGGAAGCTTCCGGTCTCCAGTGCATCGAAGCCAGCCACGGCCTCGGCGTGACGGCCCAGCGCGGCCAGGGCGAGGGCGCGGTGCAGTTGCGCCGAAGCGTGCCCGGGCGCCAGCTCCAGGACGCGCTCGTACCAGGGCAGGGCCTCGGCGGGGGCGCTGCCCCAGATGCCAATCGTCAACCCCATCTCCAGCAGCACGCGCGCCTGGCGGGGGTACGTCTCGGTGAGCTGGCGCATGCGCGAGAGCGCCTCCGTGTACCGCCCGCTGCGCCGCAGCTTGTCCACCTTGCGCAGCAGCTCCGTGAGCTTCCGGCGGCCACGCCTCGCGCCCGTTGCGCTCAGTCATTGCTTCCACTCCCGGGGTGTGGGGCCCCACCGTTGTCGCCCGCACCCGATTCGCTATAGTTCCACACGACCGAGACGAGGCCTGGGCCGTGCGCTCCTCCTCCCTCCGCGCCCCCCATGCCGTCGCCCGCCCGTGTCACCCGAAAAACCTCGGAAGCCGAGGTCCCCGCTCTTACGCCCGTCGCCCCTCCCCGCCCGGGCCCCTCGCGCGTGGTGGTCTGGCTGCGCCGGCTGCGCCCGCTGCACCGCTGGGTCGGCGTCCCGCTCACGCTCCTCATCCTGCTCAGCAGCCTGACAGGCATCCTCCTGGGCTGGAAGAAGTACGTCCCAGTCCTCCAACCCCCCGTCCAGCGCGGCGCCTCGCTCGAGGCCCGGGACTGGCAGCCCCTGCACCTCATCTCCTCGGCCGCCGAGGCCGGCCTGCGCGCGCACCTCGGCGCGGCTCCCGGTCCCGTCGACCGGCTCGACGTGCGTCCCTCCAAGGGCGTGGCCAAGGTCCTCTTCCGCGAGGGCTTCTGGGAGGTGCAGGTCGACCTCACCACCGCCCGCGTCCTCTCGGTGGATCGCCGCGCCTCGGACTTCATCGAGACGCTCCATGACGGCTCCATCCTCGGCGAGGCCGCCCGCGCCACGATGAGCACCGTGCTGGGGCTCGGCCTGCTGTTGCTCTCCCTCTCGGGACTCTGGCTCTGGTGGGGCCCGAAGCTGGCCCGCCGCAACACTCCCCCTCCACGCGACACCTGATTCCATGCGTCACCCTCCTCGCGCCCGGCGCGCTCTTGTCTGGTCGTGCTCCCTCTCCCTGCTGTGCCACGCCCTCCCCGCGGGAGCGCAGGAGCAGCCCCCGGCGGAGACGCCGCCCGCCGAGGCCCCGCCCTCGCCGGAGACCCGGGCCGGGAAGCCGGACACGTCCGGTGTCACCCTCGGGGAGACGTACGTGAAGTCCACGAGCATCCCCAAGCCGCTGATGCCCGCCTCGCGCGTGGGCTCGGAGGTGACGGCCGAGGAGCTTCTCCCGCCGTCCCGCGCGCTCCACCCCGGAGGCGCTCCTGGAGGAGGAGGGCGTCTTCGTCCAGCGCACCAACCACGCCGGTGGCCACCCCATCATCCGCGGCCTGCTCGGCCACCAGGTGCTCGTCCTCGTGGACGGCGTGCGCCTCAACAACGCCGTCACGCGCGCGGGCCCCAACCAGTACCTCAACACGGTGGACCCCTTCCTCGTCGAGCGCCTCGAGGTGGTGCGCGGCCCGTCCTCGGTGCTCTACGGCTCGGACGCCATTGGTGGCGTCGTCAACGTCCTCACCCTCACGCCGCGCTTCTCCTCCGAGGGCGAGCGCCGCTTTCCCACCAGCCTGCGGGCCCAGGCGGGCAGCGCGGACATGAGCCTCCAGGGCAGTCTGCGGCTGGGCGTGGAGCTGCCCAACACGGCGGCGCTCGGCGTGGTGACGGGGCGGGACTTCAATGACCTGCGCGGCGGCGCGGACGTCGGCGTGCAGCGCTACACCGGCTATACCGAGTACGACGCGGCGGTGAAGGCGCGCCAGCGGCTGTCTCCCGGCGCCATCCTCCTGGTGCAGTACCAGGCCGCGCGCCAGAGCGACGCGCCGCGCACGGACCGCTCGGTGCCCGGCGACTTCCGCGTCTTCTCCCTCCAGGAGCGCGACTTCCTCCATGGCCAGCTCACCTTGAGTGGGGCGGGGCCCTTCCACCGCGTGCGCGTGGACGCGAGCGCGCTGCGGCAGAGCGAGCGCACGGACCGCTTCCGCATCGCCCGGGATCGCATCGAGCGTGAGGACGCGAACGTGTGGACGCTCGGCCTGCGCGCCGAGGGCGAGCGGGGCCTCTCGTGGAACAACGCGAGCCTGCGCGTGGGGGCGGATGTCTTCCACGACCAGGTGACGGGTGCGGCCACGTGGGGCGCCATCCAGGTGCCGGGAGCCTTCGAGCCGCGGCCGGAGCTGGCGCGCTACCCGGGCTCGCCCACGGCGCTGGCCACGGGCCTCTTCGGCCTGTTGCAGATGGACCTGGGGCCGAGCGCGACGGGGCACGTGGGGGCGCGGGCGCAGCTCAACCGCACGCACCTGCCCGCGGACAACCGGTTGGAGTTGCAGTTCCCGGGCAGCCCCGTGCTGCCAGCCATCACCGAGCAGGCGCTGGGCGTGGCGGGCGAGCTGGGCTTCCAGCAGCGGGCCACCGAGAACGTGACGCTCTTCGCCAACCTGGCCACGGGCTTCCGCGCGCCCAACGTGGATGACTACCTGCGCCTGGGTGCCGAGGGCCCGGGCTTCGTGTTGCCCAGCCGCGAGCTGTCCCCCGAGGTCTCCTATACCGGCGAGGTGGGCGGGCGCTTCCAGCGCGGCAACCTGGCGCGGGTGCAGGCCGTGTATGCCTATACCTTCATCGACAACCTGGTGACGGCGGTGCCCACCGAGTTCAACGGCGAGACGCACACGCCGGACGGGCTGGCGTACCTGGCGCGGACGAACGCGGACAACGCGCAGGTGCACGCGGTGGAGCTGTCCGGGCAGGTGAAGCCGGTGCCCTCGCTGACGCTGCTGGCGCAGGCCGCGTGGGTGTTCTCCTCGCAGAAGCGGTTGGATCCGCTCGAGCCCGCGGCGCCGCCGCAGACGGAGCCCTTCAACAAGTCCCCGCCGCTCAACGGGCTGGTGCGCGCCACGTGGGAGCCGGTGGACTTCGCCTTCGTGGAGGGCGTGTTCCAGTGGGCGGCGAACCAGGAGCGGCTGAGCGCGGCGGATCGCGAGGACATCCGGATCTGCCCCGAGTCGCCCGGCTGCCAGGGGACGCCGGGCTGGGGGGCGGTGCACCTGCGGGCCGGGGCTCGCTGGCGTTGGTTCACCACGACGCTGGAACTGCGCAACCTCACGGACGCCTCGTACCGCTTCCACGCCTCGGGGGTGGATGCGCCGGGCCGCTCGGTGACGCTCGCGCTGGAGGGAAGCCTGTGAAGTCCGTGAAGACGTGGCTGTTGTGCGCCGTGATGCTCGGCGCCGTGGGGTGCAACGAGGGCGTGGGAGACCGGTGTGATGCGGACACCGCGTGCCCCGAGGGGCTGGAGTGCTCCTTCTCGCCGCCTCCCCGGAGCGGGCCGGTGGAGAATCCCCAGGGTGTCTGTGATTACCCCTTGCGCGCGGAGGGCGAGCCCTGCTCCCAGGCCGCCGACTGCCAGACGGCGCTGACGTGCTCCAACCACTTCGAGGCGAACACGCGCTATGGCCGGTGCGTGCAGAAGCACGGCCTGGGCGAGGCGTGCTTCCAGGACCGCGACTGCGCCGCCGGGACGTGCGAGGGCGCGGACGAGAGCGGCCTCGGCGGCACCTGCACGCCCTGACGGAACACGGCCTGGGCCGCGAACGGGCTCGGGCGCCTTTCGAGGACAGCGCCTGTTGGGACCGAGCTCGAGCAACTGGTCCGATTGTTGGACCAGTTGGTGAGCTTCGCCGCCGGAGGCTGCCGGGCGCGGTCTTCTGAAACTTGTCCAACGGTTGGACACCTTTTGGAGCTCGCCCACCGGGAGCCTGTCCGCGGGCCCCGCGAACGAAGAAGGGGCCCGGGCTTGTGGCCCGGACCCCTGTCACTTCAGAGCGAGGTGCTCCGGATTACGGCGTGAGCTCCCACACCGAGCGGCCGAAGGTGCCGGCGCGCACGAGGCTCGAGTCCGGGAGGATCTCGATGTCCGTCACGTTGACCAGCGGCATGCCCGTGCCGAAGCGCGTCCAGGAGGCGCCCGCGTCGGTGGAGCGGTACACGCCCAGGTGCGTGGCGGCGTACAGCGTGGTGTTGCTGCCCGGGTCCACGGAGATCTGGTTCACCGGGACGCCGGCCGGCAGGCCGTTCTCGATGGCCGTGAACGTGGCGCCGAAGTCCGTGGACTTCCACGTGTGCGCCTTGGTCGCGTCCGGGGCCACCGACGTCACGTACAGCGTGTTGGGGTTGGTCGGGTCGAACGCGATGCTGCTGGTGCTCAGCCCGTTGTTGGGCAGCGCGCCCGTCTGCGTCCAGCTCGCGCCGCCGTTGTTGGTCAGGAACACGCGGCCGCCGCTGGCGACGATGCCCAGGACGCTGCCGTTGCTCTTGGCCGCCGCCACGCCGCGGATGAAGATGCCCGAGGGCAGCCCGGTGACGCCCAGCGCGCTCCACGAGGTCGCGAAGTTGGTGGACTTGTACACCTTGGTGTTCGAGTAGGTGTAGACGGTGTTGCCCGTCGGGTCGCCATCCCATTTGGCCAGCACGGTGATGAAGGGCGCCGAGCTGCTGTTGTTGCTCTCGGTGATGCCGGTGCTCGCCGCGGCCCAGTTCAGGCCGCCGTCGGTGCTCTTGTAGATGCGGCTGTAGTACAGCGTGCCCAGCATCAGCCTGGCGTTGGTGGCGTGGATCTCGCAATCGAAGCCGTCGCCGCCGAGCTCCTGGTTGTAGACGGTGGTGGAGCCCACGCGCACGCGGGTGCCGTTGTCCTGCAGGCCCGCGATGACGGCGTTGCGGTCACCGCCCGAGCTGCCGATGTCGTAGATGAGGTGCGAGGCGATGCCCACGTTGAGCGTGTCGCTGAAGGTGGCGCCGCCGTCGGCCGTCGTGAAGATGCCGCCGTCGTTGCCCACGTACAGCTTGCCCGAGGCGTCGAAGGCCGCCGCGTGGAAGTCCGCGTGCACGTACGGCAGGCTGAACTGGCCCAGCCAGTTGGAGACCATCGAGTAGGACGTGCCGCCATCGGTGCTCTTGGCCAGGTGCAGCGCGCCGCCGATGAAGAGCTCGTTGGCGTTCTTCGGGTTGACGATGATGAGCTGGTCGTACCAGCCCTGGGTGTTGAAGAGCGTGCCGACGGTGCGCGACTCGGTGTTGGCGTTCTTGTAGCGCTTGCCGGCCGCGCTGGTCGCCGTGAAGCTGGTGCCGCCGTTGGTGGACTTGAAGATCTCCGCCAGGTCACCGCCCGGCTTGGCCGCCAGCACGTACACGGTGGTGGGGCTGGAGGGCGCGGTGGCCACCGTCATGCGCTCCAGGCCCGCGGTGGAGGTGACGCCCGTGGAGCGCGTCCAGGTGGCGCCGGCATCCGCCGTCACCCACACCTGGCCCTGCGTGTTGCCGCTGGCCGCGGAGGGCTGCGCCTCGAGGGTGGCGATGAACCTCGTGCCGCCCGCGTGGGCGATGGACCAGCCGGACGGCGCCTCGGCGTAGCCGGTGTTGAGGCTCACCTGGCTCCAGGTGGCGCCCGCGTCCACCGAGCGGAAGAGGCCCGCGTTGGTGGTGGCCAGCACGATGTTGCTGTTGCCCGGCACCACCTGGAGGTCGGTGATGGAGGTGGCGTTGCCCAGGTACACCGGGGCCATCCACGTGGCGCCGCCGTCGGTGGACTTCACCAGGCCGATGCCCGTGCCGTCGAAGGGGTCACCCAGGCCGAGGTAGAGCGTGTTGCTGTTGTTGGGATCCAGCTCCAGCGAGCCCACGGAGAGGCTGCCCAGCGTCTCGGTGATGGGCGTCCAGGTGGTGCCGCCGTTGGTGGACTTCCACACGCCACCGCCGGAGAAGGCGGCATAGAGGGTGGTGGTGCCCGGCACGGGGATGATGTTGCGCACGCGGCCCGCGTCCGTCTTGGCCAGCTTGTAGCTGCCGTTCTCGATGTAGTCGGACTTGGTGGGGCCGATGTTCACCCAGGTGGAGCCCGTGGCGGCGACGGTGGCCGTGGGGTCCGTCACCGCGGTGATGGTCGTCGCGGTGCCGGGGAGCTGGGAGGCATATTTCGCGCGCTCCTTGGCGGCCGCCTCGTTCATGAACTTGCGGAACGCCGGCGCCCAGGGCCCGTCCTTCTTCCTCTTGCCGTTCTGCTTGGGGCCGTAGGCCTCGTTGTACCAGGCGTCCATGGCCTCGCGACGGCCGTTGGGATCGTCCTTGTCCTTGTCCTCGGCGAGGGCGGAGACAGGGGCGAGCGTCACGGCGAGCGCCGCGGCGAACAGCTTCTGCCACTTCTTCGAAGAGAGCTTCACGTCGACTCCTTGGGGCCTGGGGGCCTGGGGGACCGCCAATGGTTTGACTGCAAACCAACTCGCGTGCCAGACTGGGGGTTTCGTTGGCGGCGGACAGTTACAGCAGTTTCCGCGCCAGCCCAGGCAGCCGAGTGAATCCAGGGACTTGGGACTTCTTGCTCCCGTGACGTGGTGCGTTCCCGCTCCAGCCCCACATGTCGGGCAACGTCAACGGAGTTGACACTCCGGCCGCGAAGCTCTCGGAGAATGAGAGTTTGAGGGGAGGCCAGGGGGTGTCCCGGAAACGGACAGGGCGTCCCGGTGGGTGCCGGAATTCGTCACTTCACGGGGGAGACGGAGGCGCGTGACGGGGGGTGAAGCGGGGCGCTCTAGCGGCGCGGCGGACGGGCGGCGAGCCACGCCTGGACGCGGGTGCGCAGGGCCTCGGAGCCGGGCTGCTCCAGGGCGTCCCCGGCCTTCCGGGCGAGCTCGCGGGCGCGCGTGCCGTCCTGGCGCGCGTCCCACAGCGCGCGGGCGAGGACGAAGCGCGTCTCGGCCAGCTCCGCCGGGGCCACGGCGTGTGTCTCGCGCAGGGCCAGGGCGCGCTCCAGCGGCGCGAGCGCCTCCCGGGCCCGGCCCAGCTCCACCAACGCCTCGCCCCGGCCGGTGAGCGGCCCGGCCAGCTCCGGGTGCCCGGCCCCCAGCGCGTGCTCGCGCAGGCGCAGCGCCCGCTCGAAGTGGCGCAGGGCCTCGGCGGGGCGCCCGGCGTCCACCAGCACCCGGCCCAGCGTGCTGCTCGGCCCGGCCACGTCCGGGTGCTCCGGCCCGCGCGCCCGCTCCGCGGCTTCCACCGCCCGCTTCAGCACCGTCAGCGCCTCGTCCGTCTTCCCGTCCCGCCACAGCGCGCCGCCCAGCGCGTCCAGCACCATGGCCCGGAAGGGGTGGCGCGGCGAGAGCGAGCGCTCGACAATCCCCACACCCTGGCGCAGCGGCGCCAGCGCCTCGGCGTACCGGCCCAGGGCGCTCAGGGTGGTGCCCAGGTTCACCAGGGAGCTGCCCACACGCGGGTGCTCGGCGCCGAGCGTCTGGGCGAAGGCCGCGTGCGCCTGCTGGTACACCGGCAGCGCCTCCGCGTGGCGGCCCTGGTCGCTCAGCGTGTTGCCCAGCCGGCGCAGCACCATGGCCATCTCGGGGCTTTGCGGCGAGGACACCTTCTCCAGGGCGACGAGCGCGTTGCGCTGCGAGGTCTCCGCGGCGCCCGCGTCGCCCTGGGCGGCGTACACCAGCCCGTGGGCGCTCTCGAGCTCGGCGAGGATGCGGCCCTGGCGCCGGGTGCGCACCAGCAGGGCGCGCGCCTGGCGGAACCAGTCATGCCCGTCCTGCACGCGCGCGGCGTCATAGGCGACGAGCTGGGTGAGGGCCACCAGCGCCTCGGCGCGCACCTCGTCCAGCCGCACCTCGTCGGCCGTCCACATGGCCTCCTTGAGGGTGTGCTCGGCCTCGGGGTTGCCGAAGCCCGCCTGCTGCTGGCCCAGCTCCAACAGGGCCTCGGCCTCCAGGGGGCGGTAGCCCAGGCCGCGCGCCTCGGCGGCCACGGGGGCGGCCACGGAGAGCCCCGCCGCGTACTGGCCGGAGATGCGCAGCGCCCGGGCGCGCGAGAGCGCGGCGCGCAGCCCCTCCGCCCGCGCGGCCACCCGGGCGTCCGCGGGCGGCGGCACGGGGGCGGTGAGGGGATCCGCCGAGTCACACGGGCCCGGCTCGGACAGGCCGCGCACGGCCTCCACGGCGCGCTCCACCACGGCGGCATCCGCCTCGGCCAGCACGCCGGTGAGGGCCTTGAGCTCCGAGCGGCGGCGCTCCAGGCAGACGGTGCGCGCGGTGAGCAGCTCCTCGGAGGACTCGCCGCGCAGCCGCGTCGCCTCGCACGCGCCGCGCTGTCCGGCCACCCACTGGGCGGCGTAGGCGTCGAGCGCGGTCTTCACCCCGTTCCAGGCATCGGCCGCGTAGGGGGCGCCGGTGGCGAGGAAGGCCTTGCGCACGGCCTCCTGGCGCGGCGCGTCCCACACCCCCTCCAGGCGCGAGCCCACGCCCTGGCAGAGGCCCTGGCGCTGGTGCCACTCGCCCACGGCGCCGGCCACCACGGCCACGAGGAAGGCGGCGGCCATGGCGACGAAGGCCTGGCGGCGGAGGCGGGCGCGCGGGTCGTCGTGGAGCGCCTCCAGCAGCGCCTCCAGGGAGGCGTAGCGCTCCTGGGGGTGGAGGTGGAGGCCGCGCAGGACGACGCGCCGCAGCCAGCCCGGCACGCCCGAGTCGCGCGGCGGCGGGCGCAGGCGGCCCTCCAGGGTGGCGCGGGCGAGCGCGGCGGCGCCGCTGCCCTCGAAGGCATGCTCGCGGTAGAGGGCGTAGTAGAGCGTGGCGCAGAAGCTGAACTGGTCGGCGCGGGCGGTGACGGCCTCCTGGCGGTACTGCTCCGGGGCCATGTAGCCCGGGGTGCCCATGATGAGGCCGTGGCGCGTCACCGGCGTCTCCAGCGGCTCGCGCGTGCGCAGGCCGGAGATGGAGCCGGAGTCGGAGCCCCCGGGCAGCTCGGCGCGCAGCAGCTCGGAGAGGTCCACCGGGGTGGGCGCGCCGGGCGAGCCGGTGCCCTGCTCACACGCGAGGCCGAAGTCGAAGACGAGCACGCGCCCGTCGCGCCCCACCAGCACGTTGTCCGGCTTGAAGTCGCGGTGGACGAGCCCCACGGCGTGCGCGGCGGCCAGTCCCCGGCCCGCGAGGGTGAGCGCCTCCACCACCTCGCGCCAGCCGCGCGGCTGCTCCTTGAGCCACTGCCGCAGCGTGCTGCCCTCCACCAGCTCCAGGGCGATGAAGACCTGGTCCCCGTGCTCGCCGATGTCGTAGACGGGCAGCACGTTGGGGTGCGACAGGCGGGCCATGGCCTGCGCCTCGCGCATCAGCCGCAGGCGGGCCTCGCTCCCGTCCAGGCCCTCGCCTCCGGGCAGCAGCAGCTTGATGGCCACCCGGCGGTTGAGCTGCGGATCGAAGGCCGCGTACACCTCGCCCATGCCACCGGCGCCCAGGCGCTCGAGCACGAGGTAGCGTCCCACCGAGGTGCCCCGGGGCAGGGGCTGGGCCTCTTCCGGGGCGGCGAGGGGCAGGGGGGGGCCGACGACGCGGGTGGGCTCGGCCTCGCCCTGGCTGAGGTGCGCGTGGGCGCGCAGCAGCTCCTCCTCGAGCACGTCCGCGAAGTCGCCGAGGTCACCTGGGCGGTCGTCCGGCTGCCGCGCACCCGCCGTTTCCGGTAGGGCGGCTTGCTGCTCCGGTTGCGACCGCTTCAGGCTCTCCACTTCCATCCCCCTGACGACGTCAGGTCCTCGATGCCCGGCGAGGACAGAATATTACAGCCGCGAAAAAACGGGAAGGTTGTTGATCCACGTCCACGAGGGACTTTGCGTTCTACACCGCGATGCATCATGACCCAAGGGGCCAGCACTGTCTTGCAGCCGGACGGGCGAGCCGCTGGCCGTCCGGGAGGGCATCCGGAGCGGGGCGGGAGCCCTGGCGACCCTACTTTTAACGAGAGGTGGGGGCGTTCGCCTGGAGTTGGAGCGGGCGAAGACAACGAGTGAGGAGAGCTGGGAATGGCGGTGCGAGGAGGCGGAGGTGCGCCGGAGGGCGGCTGGAGGTTCCTGCTGCGGGCGCTGGCGCACCGCAACTACCGGCTCTTCTTCATGGGGCAGAGCGTGTCGTTGGTGGGGACGTGGCTGACGCGGGTGGCAACGAGCTGGCTGGTGTACCGGCTGAGCGGCTCGGCGTGGCTGCTGGGGCTGGTGATGTTCTGCGGGCAGATTCCCTCGTTGGTGCTGGCACCGGTGGCGGGGGTGCTGGTGGACCGGTGGGACCGGCACCGGCTGCTGGTGGTGACGCAGGTGCTGGCGATGCTGCAGTCGCTCGCGCTGGCGGTGCTGGCGCTGACGGGCGTCATCCAGGTCTGGCACCTGGGGGTGCTGAGCCTGGTGCAGGGGTTGATCAACGCCTTCGACGTGCCGGGGCGGCAGGCCTTCGTGGTGGAGATGGTGGAGGACCGGGCGGATCTGCCGAACGCGATTGCCCTCAACTCCAGCATGTTCAACGCGGCGCGGCTGCTGGGCCCGTCGGCGGCGGGAGGGCTGATTGCGTGGGTGGGGGAGGGGGGCTGCTTCCTGATCGACGGCCTGAGCTACCTGGCGGTGATTGCCTCGCTGCTGGCGATGAAGCTGACGAAGCGCCCGAAGGTGGAGCAGCACGGGCGGGTGTTCGCGGAGCTGAAGGCGGGCTTCGGGTACGCGTACCACTTCACGCCCATCCGGTCGCTGCTGGGGATGCTGGCGGTGATGAGCGTGATGGGGATGAGCTACACGGTGCTGATGCCGCTGATGGCGACGGAGGTGTTGGAGGGAGGCCCGTCGACGCTGGGCTTCCTGATGGCGGCGGCGGGACTGGGGGCGTTGGGCGGGGCGGCGTACCTGGCGTCGAGAAGCTCGGTGAGGGGCTTCGGGAAGACGATCGCCCGGACGGGAGCGCTCTTCGGGGCGGGGCTGGTGGCGTTCGCGCTGTCGAGACACGTGGTGGTGTCGCTGCTGACGCTGACGGTGGTGGGGTACGGGATGATGGTGATGATGGCGGCGAGCAACACGCTGTTGCAGACGATCGTCGAGGAGCGGATGAGGGGGAGGGTGATGAGCTTCTACGCGATGGCGCTGATTGGAACGGCGCCCTTCGGGAGCCTGCTGGCGGGAGCGTTGGCGGCGCGGATTGGTGCGGCGGCGACGATTGGAGCGGGAGGGGTGGTGTGCCTGGGCGTGGCGGGATGGTTCGCGGTGAAGCTGCCGGTGTGGAGGGAACAGGTGAGGCCCGTCTACGAGCGGCTGGGCATCGTGGACTGAGCCAGGAGGGGTAGGTCCTGACAGGGGGGAGGTTCCGGCCGCGAGGGGGGAGCAACTGGTCCGATTGTTGGACCAGTCGGCACGCCGCGCGGCCGGAAGGCGCCCCGTGCATTCGCGCACCGTCGTCCCAATTCCCACATCTGCTAGGGTGGACTCCGGAGGTACCCCATCCTGGTACGACTTCTCACGTGGTTACCGCTCGCTCTCCTGCTGACGGGGCCGACGGCGTCAGCCCAGCCTCCCCCCTCGGCCCGAGAGCATCAGCAGCGGCAGGTCATGGTTCCCACCAGTCCGGACGAGCCGGTGCCGGAGGTGCGGGTGGCAGCCAACGTCTCCACCCACTTCCGCTTCGATGCATCCATCGACCGGGAGCTCGCTGGAGGTGGAGGGACGCGCAACACGCTTCAGCCTGGTGGATGCAGGTGACCACACCCTCACCCTGGAGCTGGCCGTGGAACCGGGTGCCGCCGAGAAGCTGGGCGTGCGTGTGCGCTACAAGGATGGGGTCTCCCCGGCCTATGCCACCTTCGCGCTCGTCTCCCATCCCACGCTGGTGGACAAGGAGGTGGAGGTGGTGCGGCGCCCGCGCACGGTGGAGGCAATGGAAGCGGCGTTGGCGGAGAAGGACGCGCAGCTCGCGGCGCTTCGGGCCGTGAGCGGGCCTGTTGGGCTCGTGTTCTCAGGGCGGCTCGACTGGAAGGGAGTGAAGGCCCGGCCCATTGAGGGCATTACCACTGACACTCCGAATGGATTGAAGGTGGTCAACGGCGTGGGATATCGCGCCGGGTCCTGGGCACTCGCGGTCGTCCGTGTGCAGAACCTCTCGGGGCAGAAACCCTGGGAGCCAGGGCAGGCGCGACTCACCCGCACCACGAACGGTCTCCCGGTCCAAGTGCGCTCCGTAGGCTTGAACAAGGCGCGGCTCGCGCCCGGCGAGGAAGGCCTCGTGGCGGTGGAGATGGAGGCGCCCCACTGGAACAGCGGTGAGCTGTTCCGGTTGGAGGTGCTGGACAGGAGCGGCTCGCGGCGGCTTCCCACCCTCGATGTGAAGCTTTAGGAGGCAGGAGCCATGACGACGGAAGCCCTTCACCCGGACCACCTCCTGCCCGGCCACATGGTGGGCCCCTGGCGCATCGTCGACAGGTTGGGGACCGGCGGCTCCAGCCGTGTCTTCAAGGTGGAGCGCGAGGGTCTGTGCTTCACGATGAAGATGGCGTTGCGGCCTCTTTCCGCCGAGGAGGGAGAGGAAGAGGAGACCTCCTGGCGGATGGCGCGCGAGGTGGCGGCGTTGCTGACGTACGCGCCCCACCCCAACCTGCTGCGCGTCCATGCGGTGGACTGCTGGCCCCACCTCCAGAAGGGTTACCTCTTCTTCGTGATGGACTTCGTGGACGGGGACACCTGGCACGGGTGGCGCTGGAGGACGCCTCTCCCTGCCGCCGGGCTGCTGGACGCCTTCTCCGAGGTGGTCCGCACGGTGGGGGTGCTGCACTCTCGCGGCGTGTACCACCGCGACTTGAAGGCGGAAAACATCCTCATCCGCCGGGAGGATGGCAGGCCCTTCCTCATCGACTTTGGCAACGTCCGCTTGCCGGGAGCCTTCACGAAGACACTCGGCCTGCCGCCGGGCGTCATCCACCTGCTGCCCCCGGAAGTCCTCGCCTATACACGCAGTGAGGTATGGAAGGAGGGAGTGCCCTTCCAGGGCGGTGCCGCCGCGGACCTCTACGCCCTGGGGGTGCTGCTCTACCAGGGTCTCACCGACCTCCACCCGTTCGACCCCGAGCTGCCAGACAAGGCGCTGGTGGCGGCCATCGCCACCGTGCCCCCCACGGAGCCCCACCTCCTCAACCCCAGGGTGCCGCGCTCGCTGAGCGACATCGCCATGAAGCTGCTGGAGAAGCGGCCGGAGGATCGTTACCCCGGCACCGAGGCGCTGCTGCAGGCCCTGTGGAATGCGGGCAAGGAGCGGACGTCCAGCGCCTGGAAGGTGCCGCTCTTCGCCGTTGAAGGCAGCCTGGGGACGCCAGCGCTCACGGACGTGGCCCCGCCCGCCCCGTCTTCGGAAACAGTGAGCGTGGCCTCCGAGGAGGTTCATCCGGCCACGCAGGAGGCGCACCAGGAAGAGGCGCGGCTCGTGGTCCCAGCGGCATCAGGCCGCCCGCCCCGTTCGAAGTGGCTCCGGGTCCTGCTCGCGAGCCTGACCGTGCTCGGCCTTGCCTTGTGGCTGGCGCGCTCCACACTCACGCCCCCAGCCGAGGCGCTGCTGCCTGGGTCTGCCCATCCCGAGAAAGAAATCCCGCCCATGTCCACTCCTCCCCGCTCCACTCCTTCGAGTTTCCTCGCCGCCTGGCTGTGCGCAGTCGCCGGCCTGGGTTGCCCTGCCGCTCAGGTGCGGCCCCCGGAGCCGGAGGACTGCCCCAGGGAGGCGCGAGAGGCCATGACCGAGGAGTTGAAGTTTTTTGTTGAGGGCGCCGCTTTTCGTATCACCGTAGACATCAACCAGCCTGGCTGGGGGGCGGGCATCTACCAGGATGGTCCAGTCATCGGACGCATCTCGGAGGGAGAGGGCGACCTGTCCGAGGGAACGCTGCTCCATGGACGCCTATGGACAGGTCCTGGCATCTACGATGACTCCAATTTGAAGGAACCGGCCATCATGGGCCGCTACACCCTGGCCGTGCTGCCCGATGGCCGGAAGTACCCCGTGTGCATCGCGCTGGGGGACGTTGACGGGCGTGTGCCCAGGCAGGCTGGCTCCAAGGCCGGTGCCGCCGTGGCGAGCCGGCAACTGCCGGCGAGCATTGTCTTTCGCTGGCGGTGAGCGCATCGCCCACGCACGAGCTCGGGCTTCAAAAGAGAGATGTTTTCAGTTGGGACTCTTATGGAAGGAAAAGACCCAGATGCTTCCCTATGATCCAAAGACGGGCAACCTGAAATGAGCCCTCGTGAAATCGACCTGGGCGGAGTCACGCTGACCGTGCCCCCGAACTGGCACGACATCACTGCGGAACTAGCGGCTTCCGACGCGCCCCATACCCTCGCGGATCCAGATGGTGGTGTTGGCGCGCTACAGTTCTCTTTTGCCCTCCATGAGGGTGGCTCCCCGCCACTTCCCTCCGGTTCGGACCTGCTGTCCCTGGCACGAGAGTTCGGTCAACAGCAGGCCCTCGGGCTTCCATCCGAGGAGGAGATCTTCTCAGAGGACTCGCTACAGGGAGCGGGAGTGAGCTTCCACAGCGGAGAGGACTTCATCCGGGTCTGGTATGTCTCGGATGGGCGGAGCATCTCCCGGGTGACGTATGTCTGCGCATGGGGCCAACATGAGATTGAGCGGCCCATCTGCGAGGACATCGTCCGCTCCATGCGCTTCTAACGCAGGCGGGCGGGACGGTGCTGCTTACTGTTGCCGCGCACGTTTGTTGATGGAGATTTGGACCGGCTGGTTGATGGGCATCGACGAAGATGCGCGGGTCCGGCTCCAGGCTGGTGGCGGAAGCAGTGATGGCCGGGTCTGGGGTGAGTCACAGTGCAGGGCGTGCTACGCCGCCTGCATGCGCTATGGGTTCTGGCCGTGGCAAGCCAACGACAAGCCCTGTCCTGGAGCCTGAGTGCAGGCACTGGACCTGTTCCCTCGACAGGCTCGTGAAGCATGGGAGATGTTGGAGGACACAGAGCGAAGAGTGTGCCGGCTCCGTCGAGAGGACCCCCTCCGCAAGGAACATAGGGAGGCCATCGCGCACGCGAAGAAGGTTGCCCGCGTGCCGTCTCCCCCTCGATGACAGGGCCCGGCCGGACCCCAAGCCCCGGCCCTTCATATTCGTCCCCATCTACACGGTGGCACCGGGGGGGGCCGTCTCGGCCCTTGGGCATGACGAGCGGCGTCACCGTGCCCTGCCAGGCGAGCGCGTCGCGCCAGAAGCGCCGGGGCCGCCCGGTGCGGATTCCGTTGGACGGCACCACTCCTGGAGGAGAGGCTTCCGGACATGACCATCAAAGGCATTCCCCCTCCTCCCCTGCCCGCCACTCAGGCGCTCCAGCGCCTTCAGGAGGGCAACCGCCGCTTCAACCAGAACCTGCGGAGCCTGGACACGACGATGGGCCAGGCGGCGCGGGCCTCGCTGGCGGCCTCGCAGCATCCGGTCGCCATCATCCTCTCGTGCTCGGACTCCCGGGTGCCGTCGGAGTTCATCTTCGATCAGGGGCTGGGGGACCTCTTCGTCATCCGGGTGGCGGGCAACGTGGTGGCGCCCTCGCTGGTGGGGAGCGTGGAGTTCGCGGCGGCCACCTTCGGGACGCGCCTGGTGGTGGTGATGGGCCACTCGCGCTGCGGCGCCATCAAGGCGACGCTGGACTTCATCCAGCACCGCGTGGACGCGCCCTCGGAGAACATCCACGACATCGTGGACCGGTGCCGGCCCGCGGTGGAGAGCGTGGTGCACGCGGCCGGCCCGAACGTGGAGCCGGAGCGCCTGGTGCACGAGGCCGTGCGCGCCAACGTCCGGCAGTCCTGCGCCCACCTGCGCCACGGCAGCCGGCTGCTCGAGCGGCTCATCTTGGATGAGGGGCTGTTGGTCGTCGGCGCCGACTACTCGCTGGACACCGGCGAGGTCGATTTCTTCGACGGCCTCCCGCGCTGAGCCCTCCCCCCCCCCGAGGCGTGTGGCCTACGGGGCCTTGGGGGCGAACGTCGAGAAGTTCGAGATATGGAACGAGGTGCAGGTCCCGGACGTGTTCCAGGAGAAGGCGATGAACGAGTCATCGGAGATGGAGCGGATCTGCGCGATGTGCTCGGGGTCGGTGGTGGTGCAGTTGCCCGAGACACCGCTCGCGTTGCGGGCCGCGCAGTAGCCGGTCGGGGCGCCGTAGGAATTGACGACAATCCGGCAGCCCAGCATCTGCTGGGAGTCGGGGCTGTTGCGCGCACTGCCGAGCGAACCCTCCGCGAGCCGCATGGACGTGAGCACGACGACGTTGGCCACCTCCTGGGTCCCCGCCCAGGCGGCGGGTGCGGCGGCGGCGATGAACAACAGGGCTGCGACGGTGGTGCGCTTCATGGTGTCTCTCCTGGGCAGTGTGCCGGAATAAACGGTGAGAGCCATGAGAACATGAATTCCCGGGAGAGAGAAGAAGATCCCGGTCCGAACGGTGCGAGCGTTCGCGCTCAGAAAGGAAGGCCGCGGGTCTCCATCTGGATGCGTCCTTCGTTGATGGCCACCACGACCTGCTGCATGAGCGCCCGTCGCTGCGCGTCCGGGAGGTGGGGGGCGAGCCGCCGGAAGGCCTCGGCGTCCTGATCCGTCCAGCGCCGCGCGCTCAGGGCCGAGTCCACGAGGCGTTGCGTGTCCTGGATGAGGGGCAGTTGCTCCGGAGCCGGCGTCTCGGCGCGGGGCAGCTCCGGAGGCGGCTCGGCGGAAGGCGCCCGCGGCTCGGGGTGCAACTCCTCGCGCACGAGGCGGGCGAGCTCGGCGCGGAGGGAGGCACTGTCGTTGGCGCTCAGCGTGGCCACGGTGGTGCACGTGCCTTGTGGGGGCGGCGGTGGCTGCGAGCGCAGCGCGGCGAGCTGCGCGTCATGCGCGAGGACGAGCTGGCGCAGCGCGTCGTCCGCCTCCGGTGTCGGGACGCTGGCGCGGCCCGCCCAGAAGCCCAGCAGCCCGGTCACTGTCCCCGTGAGTGCCAGCCAGACGGCGGGATTTCTCATGGGCCCGAGCATACCGCGCCCTCACTCGCCCGGCTGCTTCCACGAACTCCACACGCGTCCTCGCCGGGGTAGGCTGCGCACCCCCATTCCGCCCGACGAGGAACCGCGGTGAACCGATTGAGCCTCCGTTGCCTCGCGCTCGTGCTGACGAGCGCGTTGCCCCTGTCCGCCCGCGCGCAGGCGCCGGCCCCCATGCCCGCCCCGCCGCAGCAGCCGGCGAAGGACGCGGGCAAGCCCGAGGAGAAGAAGCCCGAGGAGAAGTGGGACGTGAACGCGCCCGGCTTCCCGGCCACCCAGGTGGACCTCGACGTCACCGAGGGCACGTGGATGAGCCTGGACGTGAGCCCCAAGGGCGATGAGCTCGTCTTCGACTTGCTGGGGGACCTCTACACGCTGCCCATCGGCGGCGGCGAGGCGAAGGCGCTCACCCGCGGCGTCGCCTGGGACATGCAGCCGCGCTACAGCCCGGATGGGAAGTCCATCGCCTTCACGAGCGACCGGGGCGGCGGGGACAACCTCTGGGTGATGAAGCGCGACGGAAGCGAGCCCACGGCGGTGACGCAGGAGA
Source organism: Archangium gephyra (assembly GCF_049060025.1). Classification (GTDB taxonomy): domain Bacteria; phylum Myxococcota; class Myxococcia; order Myxococcales; family Myxococcaceae; genus Archangium; species Archangium gephyra_A. The sequence continues at coordinate 6,742,818 of NZ_JBMEQQ010000002.1, read as the reverse complement.
AGTTCCGCCTGCTCAACAGCCCCGCGTGGTCGCCGGACGGACAGTACCTCATCGCGCGCAAGCACTTCACCTCGCGGCGCTCGCTGGGCGCGGGCGAAATCTGGATGTACCACCGCTCGGGCGGTGACGGCGTGCAGCTCACCGAGCGTCCCAATGATCAGAAGGACGTGGGCGAGCCCGCGTTCTCTCCGGACGGCCGGTACGTCTACTACAGCCAGGACATCACGCCGGGGAAGGTGTTCGAGTACAACAAGGACCCGAACGGGGAAATCTACGTCATCCAGCGGCTGGACCTGGACACGCGGGAGACGGATCGCTTCGTGACGGGCCCGGGCGGCTCCATCCGTCCGACGCCGTCGCCGGACGGCAAGTCGCTGGCCTTCATCCGCCGGGTGCGCGGCAAGAGCACGCTGTACGTGACGGACCTGGCGAGCGGCGCCGAGCGGCCCATTTTCGACGGGCTCGAGCGGGACATGCAGGAGACGTGGGCGATCCACGGCGTGTACCCGGTGATGGCGTGGACGCCGGACAACAAGTCGCTGGTGTTCTGGGCGGGCGGCAAGCTGCACCGGATTGAGGTGGCGACGAAGAAGGTGACGCCGATTCCCTTCCGCGTGCGCGGCACCCGGACGATTCACGAGGCGGTGCGCTTCCCGCAGGCGGTGGCGCCCGAGAAGTTCCACGTGAAGATGCTGCGCTGGGTGCAGGTGTCTCCGAAGGGGGACAAGGTGGTGTACCAGGCGCTGGGGCACCTGTACGTGCGTGACTTGCCCAACGGCACGCCGAAGCGGCTGACGAAGCAGACGGAGCACACGGAGCTGTATCCGGCGTTCTCGCGGGACGGAAAGAGCATCGTCTACACGACGTGGGACGACGAGAAGCTGGGCACGGTGCGGGTGGTGCCGGTGACGGGCGGCGAGGGCAAGGTGGTGAGCACGAAGCCGGGCCACTACATCGAGCCGGCACTGTCTCCGGACGGGCGCTTCCTCGTGTACCGGTCCATCGGCGGGGGCTACCTGCGCTCGGGGCTCTACAGCAAGGAGCAGGGGCTGTTCGCGGTTCCGGTGGCGGGAGGCACGCCGAGGCGGCTGGTGAAGGACGGCGAGCAGCCGCACTTCGGGGCGAGCGCGGAGCGGGTGTTCTTCCTGACGGTGGAGCCTCGGGAGAAGGACGAGGAGCGGGCGCTGAAGAGCATCCGGCTGGACGGGAGCGAGCAGCGCACGCACCTGACGAGCGACGAGGCGACGGAGTACCGGGTATCGCCGGACGAGAAGTGGCTGGCGTTCCGGGAGAACTTCCAGGCGTTCATCATGCCGCTGCCGCGCGGAGCGAAGGGCGCGGTGGCGAGCCCCGAGGGCAAGGCGCTGCCGGTGGCGAAGGTGTCGCGCGACGCGGGCGAGTGGCTGCACTGGTCGGGAGACGGCAAGCGGCTGCACTGGGCGCTGGGGCCGGAGCTGTACACGCGCGAACTGAAGGACAGCTTCCGCTTCCAGGAGGGAGCGCCGGAGAAGCTGCCGGAGGTGGCGGAGAAGGGGCAGGACATCGGCTTCCAGGCGAAGACGGACGCGCCGGAGGGGACGGTGGCGCTGGTGGGAGGCCGCGTCATCACGATGAAGGGGGACGAGGTCCTCGAGAATGGCGTGGTGGTGGTGAAGGGCAGCCGCATCGTGGCGGTGGGCCCGAAGGGGAAGGTGGTGGTGCCGGCGGGGGCGAAGGTGGTGGACGTGACGGGCAAGACGCTGATGCCGGGCATCGTGGACGTGCACTGGCACGGGGCCATGGGCGACGAGGGCGTGCTGCCGGAGCAGAACTGGAAGCTGCTGTCCTCGCTGGCGTTCGGCGTGACGACGGTGCACGACCCGTCCAACGACACGGGCTCCATCTTCGCCACGAGCGAGCTGGTGAAGTCCGGGGCGATGGTGGGGCCGCGCGTGTACTCGACGGGCACCATCCTGTACGGCGCGTCGGGGGCGTTCCGCGCGCCCATCGAGTCGCTGGAGGACGCGCGCTCGCACCTGCGGCGGATGAAGGCGGTGGGGGCGTTCAGCGTGAAGAGCTACAACCAGCCAAGGCGGGACCAGCGGCAGAAGGTGCTCCAGGCGGCGCGCGAGCTGCAGATGATGGTGGTGCCGGAGGGAGGCTCGCTCTACCAGCACAACATGACGATGGTGGTGGACGGGCACACGGGCATCGAGCACTCGATTCCGGTGTCGAAGGCATACGCGGACGTGCAGCAGCTCTGGAGCCGGAGCGGGACGGGCTACACGCCGACGCTGATCGTGGCGTACGGCGGCGTGTGGGGTGAGAATTACTGGTACCAGAAGACGAACGTGTGGGACGACAAGCGTCTCCTGGCGTTCGCGCCGAGGCGGGTGGTGGATGCGCGCAGCCGCCGGCCGGTGATGGCGCCGGAGGACGAGTTCAACCACATCCAGATCGCCCGGGTGACGAAGGAGCTGAACGACAAGGGCGTGAGCGTGCAGTTGGGAGCGCACGGTCAGCGCGAGGGCCTGGGGGCGCACTGGGAGCTGTGGATGTTCGGGCAGGGCGGGATGAAGCCGCTGCAGGCGCTGAAGGCGGCGACGCTGTCGGGGGCGCACTACCTGGGACTGGACGGGGACCTCGGCTCGCTGGAGGAGGGCAAGCTGGCGGACCTGCTGGTGCTGGATAAGAACCCGCTGGAGGACCTGCGCAACAGCACGTCCATCCAGTACACGATGGTGGGCGGGCGGCTGTACGACGCGCTGACGCTGAACGAGGTGGGCGGGGCGTCGCGCAAGCGGGAGCCGCTCTTCTTCGAGCGGGAGGGCCAGGAAGCGTGGGGCCCGACGACGACGGTGAGCACGCACGAGGACTGAGGAAGTCCCAGGTTGAGCCCGTGTGAAGCCCCCTCTCCCTCTGGGAGAGGGCTGGGGTGAGGGTCATCGGACAGAGGACCCCACCCCGCCCAATCCGTCACCGCTCGCCAGTCGCCCCAGCCGCGTCCTCCACGGAGGGCGAGTGCGAGATGCGGATGGCTGGGTCATCGACGCGCGAGCCGTTCTTCTTCACGCGGGTGCCGAGGATGACCTGGAAGGGAGGCTCCTCGACGATGGGCGCGGCGCCGTAGACGACGAAGTGAGTCCCATCGGCGACGGCCACGTCCTGCTGGACCTCGCGGAGGAACTCACCGCCCGAGAGCACGAAGCCGTCCGGGGAGGCGAGGGTGCTATCGGCCCGCACGAAGTTGCCCCGGACGGAGAAGCGCTCGGGGGTCAACCGGCTCCAGGTGGCGAGTACACGCGACCCGTTGTAGGCGAGGGCTGGCTGGAGGCTCCGTCTCCGGGCCGGTGGAGATGGGGAAGCCATCGGGGTCGGGCACGGCGCCATGGGGCTTCACGAGCGTCGCGAAGATGTCCGGGTTGCCGAGGCGCGTATCGGTCCAGGCGACGAGGAAGCCGTGCTTGGTGGCGACCACGTCGGGGAGGGTCTGCTGGCCGGGCGAGTCGGAGAGCGGGATGCCGGCCGGGTCGAGCACGGTGCCATCGGCCCTCACGCGGGCGGCGATGAGTTGGGCGGTGCCGGTGCGCGCATCGCTCCAGACGACGAGGAAGCGGTCATGCCCCCAGGCCGCGGAGATGCCGAACGCGGCGAGGGACGGAGCGGACGAGATGACGATCTCCCGCGTGCCCAGGCCCATGTCATCGCTCTCCACGATGACGCCGCGGACGCTGCGGGGGTCGCCGAAGTCGATCCAGGCCACCAGACACTTGCGCCAGCCGCACGCGATGGTGGGGGCGGGGGCGGGGCTGGTGAAGGCCTCGGCGAGGGTCAGGACGGGAGGCTCGACGGTCCCGTCGCGGTTCACGCGGACGAGATTCAACGTGAACTCCGACTGCCAGACGACGAGGAATTGCCTGCCGTCGAAGGCGACGGCGGGGTCGCCGGCCTGGACGGCGGGATCCAGGTTGAGCCGGATGCTGTCGGGATCGAGCAGCTTGCCCTCCTTGGACACGCGCGCGGCGAAGAGCTCGGTGGGCCGGAGCACGTCACGCCAGACGGTGAGGAATTGCTTCCCATCCGTGGCCAGGACCGGGACGGCGGCGAAGGTGGGCGTGGACCACGTGGGAAACGGCCCCTGTCCGCCACCGTTGTCGTGCATCGCGGAGACGGAGCCCTCCTCGAGTGGCTCCACCTCCGGCGGCTCGGACACGGCCCCGCACGCGGCGAGCACGAGCGTTCCCAACACCCACCACTTCCAGCCCCGGGCCGGGGCCTGCGTTTCAGATTTCATCGGACAACCCCCCTCGTGTGAACGGCTTGGGCAAGGTCCGTCTCACGCAGGGGCGGAACAACATCCCCCGGGTGAGGTGCGGGCGCCGGGTGGAGGACGGCGCCAGCTCCCCCGGGTCCAGCCCATGCTCGCCTGCCTGGCGGGGGCTCCAGCGCACGAGGCGCACCGCCACCCCGTCAGCCGATGGCGGCGGCCCCGCGGGTGCACAAGCTCGCGAGGCCCGCGGGCGGCGGGTGAGCAGGAGGGGGACGGCGTGAGGCGCGGCTGGGCAATGGGAGTCGCCGTGTGTCTGGGGTGGGGGTGCGGAGCGGGGGTGGAAACACCGGAGCCCTCGCCGCCGCTGGCCCTCCAGGAGCGGGAGACGCGGGTGGAGCGCGGCGCCACGCGTCAGGTGCGCCCGGTGGAGGGCTCGGCCTTCGGGTGGACGGTGAGCGTGGACCGGACGGGCAACGCCTTCATCTCGCTCGCGTACGAGCGGAGCGGCGTGGACCTGGGAGGCGGTGCGCTGCCCGGGGAGGCGGGGCTGGCGCTGGCCAAGTACGCACCGGACGGCACGCACCTGTGGTCCACGGGCTTCCCCACCTACAACGGCGCGAGCCCCACGGTGACCGCGATGGTGGCGGATGGAGCGGGCAACCTCTACATCGCCGGGGAGCACCGCGAGCCCACGCTGAGCCTCGGGGGCGAGCCGCTGCCGGCGGGGCCCTTCCTGGCGAAGTACGCGCCGGACGGCACGCACCTGTGGTCCCGCTCGGCGGTGTTGCCGGGCGTGGGCCTCCTACCGGCCCGGGCGCTGGCGGTGGACGAGCACCGGGGGCAGCTCGTGGTGGCGGTGAATTTCAAGGACAAGGGCCAGTCGCTGGGCGCGGCGCTGGTGGGGCGGGTGCGCGCGGAAGACGGACAGGTGCTCGCGTTGAGTCCGGTGGTGCGGCGGGGGCGGCTGGCGGTGACGTCGCTGGCGCTGGAGCCGTCCGGGCACATCTCGGTGGCGGGCTTCTTCGAGGGCGAGGTGGACCTGGGAGGACGCCCCTTCTTCACGGTGAAGCCGCGCAGCCCGTTCGTGGCGCGCTTCACGCCGGACATGCGCCACGTGTGGTCGAGAGGGCTCGCGGGAGCGGAGGGCACGGCCACGGGAGTGGCGGTGGAGCCGGGGCGCATCCTGGTGGTGGGCGAGTACACGGGAGCCATCGCGTTCCGGGGACGGACGCAATGGTCGGAGGGGAAGGACGGCTTCGTGGCGGTGTACGGCCCGACGGGCGGGGAGCTGTGGATGCGCCACTTCGGGGAGAGCGTGACGGGCGTGGCGGTGGACGAGGAGAACCGGGTGGTGTTGACGGGCCAGTACCGTCCGGGAGACAGCGTGGGAGGGCCGCGGCTGCCGTGGCGAGCGGGAGGCACACCGGACAACCACCTCTTCGTGGTGAAGCTCTACCGGGGCTCCGGGGGGCACGAGTGGTCGCGAGGGCTCGTGTCGGAAGGGGTGCTGCGGGCGGGGACGGTGGCGGTGTCACGCCGGGGCGAGGCGGTGCTGCTGCCACGCGTCGAGGGCACGGCGGACGTGGGCAAGGGGCCCATCACGGCGCCCCCGGACTCCGCCTTCTTCCTGCGCTTCGTCCGCTGACCCCGTCTCAGAAGCCCAGGCCCTGGATGAAGGGAGCGATCTCCTTGGCCATCTCGGCGTGGGACTCATTGGTGGGGTGCCAGTCCTCGCCGTAGGGGTCCCCGACGATGGGGGTATAGGCGAAGTAGTGGACGTTGGGATCGCCCAGGTCCGTGACCATGTCGCGGACGTAGGTCTTCATCTTGGTCCAGTGCTCGCGGCCGGGCGGGTAGTTGTCGTTCATCATCGGGCCGACGGAGCAGACGATCTTCGCCCTCGGGTAGTACTCGCGGAGCTGCCGGACGAAGGCCGCGTAGGCCTTCTTGAACTCCGTGGCGTCCGGGGCGGTCGGGAGCTTGTCGGGGCCGGACACGTTGAAGTCGTTGTTGCCCAGGTTGATGACGATGAGCTTCCGGCTGGTACCACTGGGTGTTCCAGATCGGCGCCTCGCGGTCGGGGTAGACGCGCGTGTAGAGCGAGGGGAAGGCCTTGCCCACCGTGGAGCCGTCTTTGTCATTGATGTTGCGGTAGACGCCGGTGCCGGAGATGCAGGTGGTGATGACCTCGGCGTTGAACTTGCGGCCCAGCAGGGAGCCGTAGGCCTGGGAGATGTCCTCGTTCTTCGAGTGGTAGCCGGTGTTGGGCTCGGTATAGGTGGGGGCGTAGATGTCCACCTCGTTGCCGTAGCCGCAGGTGATGGAGTCGCCGATGAACTCGAAGCGCCTCTCGGGCCAGGGCGGCGGATCCAGGAGGACGCCCTGGACGCTGACGCCGAGGAACTGGATGGGCCCGGCATAGGGCTCGGTGCGCTTGACGATCTCGATGAGGTGCTCGCCCCGGGGGAGGTTGCGGGCGCCGCGCAGGATGTTGCGGCCGGGCTTGAGCTCGACCTTGGCCTGGGTCTTCCCGTCGACGATGACGTTGACCCAGTTGGTGTGCTCCGGGCCGCCGGTGCCATGGTCCTCGAAGGCCACGTCCACGCCGGTGCAGTTGCAGCGGAAGCGGACGGTGACGCCCGAATGGGCATAGGTGGGCCCATCCTTCGTGGACCAGTCCATGCGCCCGATGTACTGCAACCGCGTGTCGTTTCCGTCCGGGACGTAGTCGAACCAGGGATCGAAGGGCTCGCAGCCAGCCAGGAAGAGGACTGGCAACAGCCAGGCAAAACGGGAGCGGAGCATTCGTGTGTCCTCCAGGCGGCGAGTATCGCGCAGTGCGAGGGGGGCGTCACTCGCGCGGCTGGGAGGGGAGCGGGTGCAGGAATTGCGTGGGGGTGGAGTGTGCGCAGCATTTGCGCCGCGCGTGCGGGGGCTTCCGAGGGAGCGCGGGTGGGAACGGCCATTGCACCAGGAGGGGGAGACCTGACCTGGAGTGGAGCCATGAGCAAGATTCAGCGAATCCTCGTGCCGGTGGACTTCTCGGAGACGTCGAAGCGGGCGCTCGAGTACGCGGACCTCTTCGTGAAGAGCTTCGACGCGAAGCTGGACGTGCTGCACGTGTGGCGGCCGTCCGAGTACGCGGGAGACGAGATGGTGGTGCTGACGCGCAGCGAGCCGGAGCTGACGCTGTCCACCTACCTGCGCAACCACGCGGACCAGCAGCTCACGGCCTTCCTCGAGAATGTCCCCCACGCGAAGCGGATGTTGGAGGCGGGAGATCCGGCGCACGTCATCGCGAAGGTGGCGGGCGAGGGCGGGTATGACCTCATCATCATGGGCACGCACGGGCGCACGGGCCTGTCGCACATGATGATGGGCAGCGTGGCGGAGAAGGTGGTGCGGCTGGCGCCGTGCCCGGTGCTCACCTACCGCGCGCCGGAGAAGAAGTAGAGGCGGCCGGGGGCGTGCTTGAGGTAGCAATGCCGGCACATGGAAGCCAGCATGGCATTGGCGGTGGTGCTCCTCCTGGGGGTGGGTCTGCTCCTGGGAGGAGGAGGGCTGTTGCTGTGGAGCAAGGCCCGGCGGGCGCGGTGGCGCGCCCTGCCGAGGAGCCGGGCGAAGCAGGCGCGTCCGGGCACCTCCGTGAAGGTGGTGGGCCGGTTGCGCGCGAGGGAGCCGGTGCGCACGCCGCTCACCGGCGTGGACTGCGTGTACTACCGGCTGCGCGTCTGGGAGGAGGATGGCGACAACGTGCGCCAGCTCTTCACGGAGACGGAGTACGCGGAGGGCTGGGAGCTGGAGGACGAGTCCGGCCGCATCGGGCTGGAGGGCGCGGAGGCGTCCTTCTCCTTCCTGGACGAGCACGAGTACAGCCCCGGGGGACTGCTCGACACGTCGGGCCTCGAGCGCGAGGAGCTCTTGCGCTACGTGCAGGACAAGACGGGCCGGGTGCCTGAGAAGTCCCTGCGCCTGAAGGAGGAGCGGCTGGAGCTGGGAGACAGCGTGGTGGCGGTGGGGCAGGTGGCGCTGGGGAAGCGAGGGCCGGTGCTGGTGGCGGGGCCCAAGCTGGAGGTGATGCGGGGCACGGAGCAGGAGGTGCAGGGGTACAGGGACCCGGACCTCATCTCCTGGGTGATGCTGGCGGCGGGCGTACTGCTGTGCGTGGCGGCGGGCGCGTGGATGTGGGAGGAGCCCGAACCCGTACCGGTGGTGAAGGACCAGCCGTTGAAACGCCTGGGCCCGGCGCGGTCCGGCGCGCGGTCCGAGTAGGCAGAGCCGGGAGCGAAGGCGCGCCGGGGCACCGGGGTGCTTGCGAGGAAGCGCTCGCGGAACGAGAGTGCAGGCCCCCTCTCTCTCCGGAGTCACCCCGTGCCCTCGGTCCTCCCGCTCTCCGCCGCGCTCCTGTCCCTGCTCACCACCGCGCCGCGGGCCCCGGCCCCCGAGGCCGTGACGGGCCCCTCGTTGCAGGTGGCCGAGCGGCTCATCGGCGCGGCGCTCACCGAGGGCCGTGCGTACGCGCGGCTGGCGGAGCTCACCGATGGCATCGGCCCGCGGCTGGCGGGCTCGGAGGGCGAGAAGGCCGCGGTGCAGTGGGCGAAGCGGAGCTTCGAGGCGGACGGGGTGAAGGTGTGGTTGGAGCCGGTGAAGGTGCCGCGCTGGGTGCGAGGGGAGGAGAGCGGGCGGGTGCTGGCTTCGGAGCGCTACCGTGCGCACCCGCTGGCGCTGATGGCGCTGGGCGGGAGCGTGGGCACGCCGGCCAAGGGGCTGACGGCGGAGGTCATCGAGGTGCGCTCGCTGGAGGAGGTGGCGGCGCTGGGGGAGAAGGTGAAGGGGAAGGTGGTGCTCTTCAACCACTCGATGAGCGTGGCGGCGGACTACGGCAAGGCGGCGGCGCTGCGGACGCGGGGCGCGTCGGTGGCGGCGAAGGCGGGGGCGGTGGGGATGCTGGTGCGCTCGTTGGCCACGGCGTCACTGCGCTCGCCGCACACGGGGGCGATGCGTTACGAGGAGGGCGTGCCCCAGATTCCGGCGGCGGCGGTGTCGGTGGAGGACGCGGAGCTGCTGCACCGGCTGCTGGCGGGAGGGCCGGTGAAGGTGGAGCTGAAGCTGGGCTGCCGGACGCTGCCGGACGTGGACTCCTTCAACGTGGTGGCGGAGGTGCCGGGCCGGGAGAAGCCGCGGGAGGTGGTGTTGCTGGGCGCGCACCTGGACTCGTGGGACGTGGGGACGGGGGCGCACGATGACGGGGCGGGGGTGGTGATGGTGATGGAGACGGCGCGGCTGATCGGAAAGCTGAATCCGGCGCCGAGGCGCACGGTGCGGGTGGTGCTGTTCGCGAACGAGGAGAACGGGCTGAGGGGAGGCCGTGCGTACGCGGAGGCGCATGCGGGGGAGCTGGGCAACCACGTGGCGGCGCTGGAGATGGACGCGGGAGGCTACAAGCCGCTGGGGGTGGTGCTGAGGGCGGGCCCTGGAGGGGCGGAGCTGGTGGGCCCGTGGCTGAAGCCGCTGGAGGCGCTGGGGGCGGGGAGCATCCTGCCGGGGGAAGCGGGAGGGGCGGACATCTCGCCGCTGATTCCGGCGCGAGTGCCGTTCGTGGGGGTGAGGGTGGACAGCAGCCGGTACTTCGACGTGCACCACTCGGAGGCGGACACGCTGGACAAGGTGGACCCGAAGGATCTGGCGCAGGCGACGGCGGCGGTGGCGTGGGTGAGCTACGTGCTGGCGGAGGTGCCGGGGGTGTTGCCGAGGCCCGAGGCCCCGCCGGCTGAGGCTCCGAAGGCACCGGCCGCGGCCCCCAAGTCCTCAGCGCCGTGAACCGGTAGAACCCAAGCCTCCACTGAGCCCAAAATCCCCTCGCCCGCCGGGAGAGGGACGGGGTGAGGGTGCCGGGAGCCGAGGGTTCCCACCCGAGTCCCGAAAAGAGAGCACCATGAGCAACGAATTGGACCCGGAGGATCGCCGGGCGCCGCGCGAGAGCCGGCTGAAGCAGGAGCACCGCGAGTCCATCCTGAGCGCGCTCAAGGAGGTGCACGAGCGGGTGCACCAGGCGGCGCCGGAGGGCTCGAGCCCGAAGCTGTCACAGGGCTGGGTGGACCGGAGGAGGCTGCTGCTGGTGGACCTGGCGCTGCACCTCTGCGAGGAGGCGGTGAAGGGGGAGACGGTGGGGACGAGGGAGCTGGCGGAGAAGGTGCACTCGGTGCTGTACGTGGCGAAGGATCTGGCGCCGGGGCACGCATTGGAGAAGGCGGCGGAGCTGGTGCTCGAGGCGCTGGGAGAGGGAGACCCGGACGCGCACGTGGATTGAACCCGTGTATGTCCCCTCTCCCTCTGGGAGAGGGCCAGGGTGAGGGTCGTCCCCTGCCCGTCAACGCGCGCGGCTCAGAACCCGGGAGGCTTGCGGAAGGCGCCCGTGATGTGGGCGAGCGACTCGGAGAGGGCGAGCAATTCCTCATCGAGCCACCGGCGGCCGACCACCTGGATGCCCAGGGGGAGGGGCGAGTCCACCAGCTCGGTCAGCGGCAGCACCACCACGGGGTGGCCGGTGAGGTTGAACACGGAGGTGAAGCCGGCGGTGCCGGACATATAGGGCACCCGCTGCTCATCCACTTCGATCCACTCGCCACTGGGCCGGTGCGTGAACGCCTGTCCCACCGAGACGGGGCACAGCCAGGCGTCCCAGTCGGAGAGGAAGGACTCCACCTGCCCGGTGATGCGGTCGCGGATGGCGAGCGCCTCGATGTACTCGGGCATCTCAATCTGCATGCCGCGCACGACACCGCGATTCAAGGTGGCCTCGCCGCGCATGGCGTTGAAGCGCACGCTGATGGCGAAGCGGAACAGGAAGGGCATTTCCGAGCCAATCTCGGCGCCGAGCACGCGGCCCCACACCTCCCACAGCTCGTCGAAGTTGATGCCTTTGGGGGCGGCGTGCTCCACGCGGCAGCCGAGCCCCTCGAGGGTGCGCGCGAGCTTCTCCAGGGCGGCGCGGGTCTCGCGGGTGACGGGCAGGCCGCCGAAGTCCTCCGTCCAGGCGATGCGGTAGTGGCGCGGCTCGCGCGGGGGCACCTCGCGGACGGGCAGCGGAGGCACGTCGAAGTCCTCGTCATCCGGGCCGGCGAGCAGCTTGAGCCCGAGCCGCAAATCCTCCACGGAGCGGGCGAGGGGCCCGGCGGCGCCCTCGTAACGGACGCCGCGGGGGCGGCCGGGCAGCGGGGGGATGTGGCCGGAGATGGGGACGCGGTGCTCGGTGGGCTTGAAGCCGAAGACGCCGCAGTAGTGCGAGGGCACGCGGATGGAGCCGCCCAGGTCACTCCCCACCTCGAAGGGGGACATGCCCGTGGCCACGGCCACCGCGCCGCCGCCGGTGCTGCCGCCGGGGGTGCGCGACTCGTCCCAGGGGTTGCTGGCCCGGCCGAAGAGGTGCCCGCTCGTCTGTAAATCCAGCGTGAGGGTGGGCAGGTTCGTCTTGCCCAGGAGGATGCCGCCGGCGGCCTTGAGCCGGGCCACCACGGTGGCGTCGTGCGAGGGGATGTGGTTGCGCAGCCGCTTGTAGCTGCTGGTGGTGCGCACCCCGGCCGTCATGAAGGAGTCCTTGATGGTGAGGGGCACCCCGTGCAGGGGGCCCCAGGACTCGCCGCGGGCGGTGGCCTCGTCGGCCTGGCGGGCGCGCTCGCGGGCACGCTCCTCGTCCAGGGTGACGATCGCGTTGAGGCGGCCGTTGTGCCGGGCTATCTGCGCCAGGTGGGCTTCCAGCAACTCCCGGGCCGATACCTCCCGGGCGCGTATCAGCGCCGCGAGCCGGTGGGCCGGAAGGAAGTTGAGCTCCTGCATAGGGCGCCGTCCTCCGCGCAATGTGCGCTGCGTCGTGGACTCCAAAAGCTAGACACGGGCCACGGCGACTCCGTCATCCACTGTCCGAAAGTCTCTCCCACCCGTTCACCACATGGCGGAGCATGTGCGTACCCCTGTTGACGGCGGACACTCGGTGAGGTCGGCCGGTACCCGGCGCGGGCCGGCGCCACACCCCGCGTCAAACCGTTCCGGTCGCCCGCCCGGTCCACTATCCTCCCGCGTCCTCAGGAGGAAGCATGCCGAGCCAGGAGCCCACGAAGTCCGAGCGCGCGCGCAACTTCATGGCGCTGATGAACCGCATCCGCATCATCGACGACGAGGCGGCCGAGCAGGCGTTGCTCGACGAGCTCGCCCGTCCCACGCGTCCCTTCATCCTCTCCTTCCTCAACGCGCACGCGGTGAACCTGGGGTGGAATCAACCAGGGATGCTGGAAGGGCTGATGCGCTCGGACATGGTGCTGCGCGACGGCATCGGGGTGAAGCTGGGGCTGAAGGCCTTCCAGCGGCCCTTTGGGCTCAACATGAATGGCACGGACTTCATCCCGAAGATTGCCCGGGCGTACACGGGACGGCGGGTGGCGCTCTTCGGGACGCGCTCGCCGTGGCTGGACAACGCGCGGCGCACGCTCGAGGAGTGGGGGCTGAACGTGGTGGCGAGCCAGGAGGGGTTCGATCCACCGGAGACGTACCTGCGGCTGGCGGCGGAGACGAAGCCGGAGCTCATCCTCATGGCGATGGGCATGCCCAAGCAGGAGGAGGTGTCGGTGAAGCTGCGCGAGGCGCTCACGCACCCGGTGCTCATCGTGAATGGGGGCGCCATCCTGGACTACATCGGCGGGAAGGTGCCGCGGGCGCCGGTGGTGATGCGCAAGGTGGGGATGGAGTGGCTGTTCCGGCTGGCGGTGGAGCCCAAGCGGCTCTTCACCCGCTACGTGGTGGGCATCCCCGTCTACTTCGCGCACGTGGCCAAGGTGCGCCGCTCCGGTGAAACGGGAGAGCCGCCGAGCGGGCGAGCGGTGCGCTAGCGGTACGGCGGGAGCGCGTCCTGCGCGCCCCTTGTAGAGGGCTGGGAATTCTGCGTTGCTGAAGGCGCACCATGGACTCCGCCCAGACCGCCCATCAGTCCTTCCTTCGCACCAAGACCTTCGGAGCCCTGGACGGGCTGCGAGCCCTCGCCATCTTCGCCGTGGTGCTCTACCACGTGCTGGAGGCCCGAGAGGGCCTGGTGGGGCGCTTCTACCTGAGCGTCTCGCTCTTCTTCGCCATCAGCGGCTTCCTGATTACCACGCTGCTGCTGCGTGAGCGGGCCCAGACGGGGACCATCTCGCTCAAGGGCTTCTACGCGCGGCGCTCGCTGCGCATCTTCCCGCTCTACTACGCGGTGACGGCGCTCTACATCGTGCTCGTGTCGCTCTTCGAGACGGACATGGCGGTGCGCGGGGCCTTCTTCGACAACGTGAAGTACTACCTCACGTACACGTCGAACTGGTTCATCAACCTGGAAGAGGGCCGCATCATCTTCTACTTCGCGTGGTCCATGGCCACCGAGGAGCAGTTCTACCTGCTGTGGCCCTTCGTGGTGCGCTACTTCAAGAGCACGTGGGGCCCGGTGGTGTTCATGTCGGGGATGCTGGTGGTGGGCATCTTCATGGGCTGGGCGACGAAGACGGGCTACCTGGACATGAAGCACCTGTGGGTGCGGATTCTCGCGAGCATCTCCATCTCGGTGTGCATGGGCTGCCTGTCGGCGTACCTGGTGCACTTCGAGAAGCCCTTCGCGTGGACGTGGAAGGTGCTGGGGCAGGTGTGGAGCGTGCCGGTGATGGTGGTGTTGGTGTTCTTCGCCATCTACAACTACAACACGCCGCTGTGGCTGTCCTCGCTGCTGCTGACGCTGATGGTGGTGGCCATGTGCATCCGGCCGCAGCACGTGCTGGCGCCGCTCATCGACCACAAGTGGCTGCGCTACGTGGGCTCCATCACCTACGGCATCTACCTGATGCACATGATTTCGCTGAACATCGTGCGCCGGGTGGTGCCGCACAACCTGCCGCTGTACTACGTGCTGACGCTGGCGCTGAGCATCGTCTTCGCGACGCTGAGCTACCGCTACTTCGAGAAGCCGTTCCTGAAGCTGAAGGATCGCTTCGACTGGCGCTCGAAGAAGCCGGTGGCCGAGGCGGCGCAGCCGGTGGTGAGCACGCCGGTCAACCTGGGCTGAGAGACACGAGGAACCCGACACCATGACGACGCAGTCCCGCCCTCCCATCCTGCTGACGATGGCCGACTACTACGGCACGTTGGCCGCGGTGCGCAGCCTCGGCCGGCTGGGGATTCCGGTCACCGTGGCCGAGTCCAAGCTGCTGGCGCCGGCGCGCTGGAGCCGCTACGTGACGAGGCGGGTGGAGTGCCCGGACGTGGGGGACTCGGACGCCTTCCTGGAGTGGCTGCTGCGCTTCGGCGAGGCCGAGCCGGGGCACGTGCTCTACCCGACGAGCGATGACATGGCGTGGCTGTTCGCGCTGCACCGCGAGGAGCTGGGCAGGCACTTCCGGATGTACCAGCCGGGGGTGGACGTCATCTACGGGCTGCTGAACAAGCAGCGGCTGCACGACCTGTGCAAGGACGTGGGGCTGGACGTGCCGGACACCTGGTTCCCGGAGGGCGAGGCGGACCTGGAGAAGGTGGCGGCCGAGGCGCGCTTCCCGGTGCTGCTCAAGCCGCAGACGCAGATTCTGTTCGAGAGCCACGTGAAGGGCTCGCAGGTGGAGCGCGCGAGCGAGCTGTTGCCGCGCTACCGCGAGTTCCTGGAGCGCAACCGGTACGGGCGGAAGCTGCTGGACTACGACAGCGAGGCGAACCGGCCGATGGTGCAGGCCTTCTACACGGAGGCGGCGCAGAACATCTTCAGCCTGAGCGGCTTCGTGGACCGGACGGGCGAGCTGTTCGTGGCGCGCGGGGCGTTGAAGGTGTTGCAGCGTCCGCGCAAGCTGGGCATCGGGCTGTGCTTCGAAGAGGTGCCGGTGGAGCGGGAGCTCGCGGAGAAGGTGCGGGCGCTGTGCAAGAAGCTGGGCTACCACGGCACGTTCGAGGTGGAGTTCATCCGGGCGGGTGGGAAGCAGCTGTTGATCGACTTCAATCCGCGCTTCTACAGCCAGATGGGGTTCGACATCGCGCGGGGGAGCCCGCTGCCGCTGTTCGTGTACGAGGCGGCGTGTGGGCACGAGGATCGGCTGGGCGAGGTGGCGAAGGATGCACTGGGGTGGCAGGGCGGAGGCCAGTACATCTACTGCCACCGGGGTATCTTCGAGCTGTTGCTGAGGGCGCAAGGGTTGTCGGGGCGGCTGAGCTCGGACGAGGTGAAGCACTGGCGCGAGTGGTACGCGCGCAACCGGGAGCGGGCGGTGGACGCGGTCATCGACACGGGGGACTGGGTGCCGTGGATGGTGGACGTGGCCATGCACCTGCGCTCGTACGCGAGGCACCCGAAGGGCTTCATCCGGACGATGGTGCTGGACCGGTAGGCGCGAGCCGCGTCACGGCTCCATGGACTTGAGGGCGAGCGCCGACAGCGCCACTTTCAGATCCTCGGAGGCCTGTTTCCAGCCGGTCCAATCGTAGCGATCGAGATCCTCGGCGGAGATGCATTCGGCGAGACTCGCCTGCATCTTCGCGTTGATGCTGCCCCCGAAGGAGTGGAGCAGTCGCTGGAGCTCGGCCTTGGCATCTCTCCTCAGCGCGTCCTCATCCGGTTCGGGTACGGAACAGTGCTCGCGGCCGTAGGCCAGCTCGATGGCCCGCTTGCGCGTAAGCCAGGATTGGATTTCTGGCGCGGGTTGCAGCAGGGGCACGTGCGTGCCGAGGCTCGTGTTGACCACGAGCACGGCCCTGATGACGGCGGAAGCCCCCGTATCTGCGTCATGCGTGGCCACGAGCAGGTCGACTGGAGCCGGGCCTCCGCGCGCCGGCTTCAATGCGGCTGAGACGAGCACTCCGAGCTTGTTCGAGTCTGCGAGGATCTCGACCATCGCAGGCTGCCGCGAGAACGGGAGCGCTGGAGGTTGGAGGATGCGTATCCCGTCGCTCTGCTTGATGAATCGCCGGTCCCAGGGCTGGCCGCCATTCATCAGGGGATAGAGGGCCCGCCGCACGAGGATTTCCATCGCTCCCTGCTGCTCATGGGGAACCGGGGTGAAGGGGGGCTGCGTACGGTTCTTGCCACGCTCGTCCTTGCCCTCGCCGAGCACGGTGACGCGGAGCGGAGTCTTCATGCATCCAGCCCCGGAACGCCTCCGAGGGCTCCCGAGTACCAGAGGTCTCCCGCGTTCGCCTGGAACTTGTCGACGAGAGTGCGCAGCGTTTCGTTCTCCTCGAGGGCGTGGACCTGCGTCCCTGTCACACTGCTGTATTCGACGACGCGGATCTCCGATGGCTCCACCCAGCGCACGAAGTCGACGGATTGGGTTGCGACGACCACTCGAAGCGGATGGCCGGTGAACTCACCGTTCGCGAGCGAGCGCAGGAATTCGACTCGCTTACCCATCAGATGTGGATGGAGCGCTGCTTCTGGTTCATCGATGAGGAGCGTGCCGTGCGGAGGCGTCGTTGCCCCAGCCCAGAGCAGGAACAGGGTTGTCAGGACACCATCCGCTTCCATTTGAGCCGGAATCAGTTGCTTCGAGCGTCGGGTTGAAAAGACCAGGTGCTGGATCTTGCCTTTGTCACCGGTGTCGAAGCGGATGCGCTGGATGTGCGGGAAGAGTTCGCTCAATCTCTGCGAGATGGCCTCGAAGCGCTCACTTTCCCGATTCTGGAGGGTGGCCAACGAAGCCACGAACCCCGAACCGTCTGGCCATACCTCGTTGTCAGCGGTGGGATGGAGCATCGCCGTGCTGTTCGGCCGAAAGTAGCGCGCGGTTCCGAAGGATTCCAGGTGTTGGACAAGGCCCTCCGTCTCCTCGCGGAACGGAGGAAGCCTTCCGAGCTGAGAGAGCATCCATGTGATGGAAAAGTGGCGTGGCTGCGACAGACTGATGGGCCGATCGTGGATCCTGAGCGCTTGAATTCCCATGTCTGTGCCGAGCGAACGTCCATTCTGATCCCTCAGTTGTTCCTTCAGGATCTGCGGCTCGGCCTTTTGCTCTGAACCCGGCTGCGCAACGATGTTGCTGCGTACCTGCTCCCAATCAATGCCGAGCGTCATTTCGTAATCGGGTTGAGTGGAATCGGGCTGGACGAATCCACGCAGGATGAGGAACTTCGCCGCATCTCCCCCGTTGATGATTTGGGGCCACTGGGAGCCCGTCAGTGAGTAGCCCGCGTATTTCACCTCCTGCATGGGCTGGTTCCGCAGCATCGCGAACAGCTCGATGCCGCGCATCACGGTCGTCTTGCCGGAAGCGTTGGACCCGAGGAGCACCGTCAGCGGGCTGAGTGACACGCCCGTCTTCTGGATGGAGCCAAGGTTCTCGATTTCGATTCGTTCCAGCATTGCCGCCGAACATGCCCAGTGGGCCAGAATCGGTCAACGTCCGGCAATCGGCCATCGTTGAGCGTCCCGTCCATAGGTCCGGACTTGAGGGCGTGGGCCGATTCGGGCATTGGAGCGCGCATGGGACTGGGTGACGCGTTTCGCTCGTGGCGGCTCTCGCGTGAGGTGCGCCGGCTGTTGATCGCCGGGGAGCGGAAGAACGCGCTCGCGCTCGTCTCCAGCGTGGGCGGGCAACTCCGGGCCAGCGCCCTGGTCGGCCTGGCCCAGGACTGCGACGAGGACGAGCTGGAACTCGCGTGCGAGCTGCTCCAGCAGGCGCTGGCGCGCGCTCCCCAGGATGATGACGTCATGTGGCTGTTGGCCCGGCAGGAGGCCAAGGCTGGCCGGGTGCGCTCGTCCGTCGAGCGGCTGCGAGCGCTCCAGGTCCGGCACCCCCGCCGCGTGGACGTGCTGGCCGAGCTGGCCAATCAACTCATCGAGCTGGAGCGCGCCTCCGAGGCGGAGCAACTCCTGGCGGGCTGGGAGGAGTCTCCGGAGCCCCGGCTCCTGTGTCTGCTCGGCAAGGCCCGTTTCGCCCAGGAGCGTCTGGAGGAGGCGCTTCCCTCGCTGGAGCGGGCGATGGAGCTGTACGAGCAGATGATTCGCGCCGATCCCTATGGACAGGCCGTGCGCGATGACGCGTACGTGGAACTGGAGGCACTTCACTCCGAGGTGCTCGCCTCCCTGCATGGCCAGGAGGCGCTGGTCGTGGACGCGGCGCGCCGGCGCAAGCTGGATGCGCGCGCGGGCGTGAACTTCCTGCTGCTCGCGGCGCACCAGATGGTGGGGGCGCCGTGCCGAGCCCCCAGCCTCTCGCTACTCCCGCTCGATCGGATGCGGGTACTGGCGGACGAACGGCTGCGCGAGGACGCCGCGGATACCGTGGGTCTCGTCCAGCGAGGCGGGGTGGCTCTCCGCGAGGGCCGCTTCAGCGACGCCCGGAAGCACTTCGAGCGGGCGCACGAGTTGTCTCCGGGCGACTTCGCGCCCCTCCTCGGCAAGGGCATGGCGCTCGAGCTCGACGAGCAGGACGTCCTCGGGGGCTTGAAGCGTCTGCCCGACGTGGGCCCGCTGGAGGGGCTCGAGCGCGTGTTCCCGGACTGGACGGTGCTGACCGGGCGGGAGCAGCGCGTCGTGCATGCCTCGGTGCTCCCCTTGCGCCAGTTCCTCCCGAGCCTGGCCGCGAGGGGCTACCGCCTTCGGATCCTCCCCCTGGACGTGCGCGTCTCGGACGTGCCCGAGTTCGCTCCTCTGCGGGAGGAGCGCGCGGGAGAGGGCGATCATCGGACATTCGAGGCGCTCCACGGAGTGACTCTCGGGAACCTGGCGATGGCGAAGGTGGAGGGGCTGTTGAGCCTGTCGCCCGGGGCGAACGGGTGGGTGCTCGCCCACGAGTTCGCGCACCTCGTCCTCATCGCGGGGCCCGACACGCTCCGCTTCCGTGTGCAGAGGTTGCTCCGGCGGGCCGAGCGCGCCGGTTACGTGGGTTCCGAGTACCAGAAGCAGAACGAGGACGAGTTCTTCGCCTGTGCGTACACGGAGTACCTCGCGCGGCGTTACGGGCTCGAGGTGGAACAGCAGCTGGATGACCGGGGTGTTTCCGCCGGCGTCTTCGCCCTTTTCGAGGAACTGGAGCGCCCGGTCTCCGGGTGACCATCCCGGGAAGGCGGTCTGTTCTGTATACTGGAGGACCCTTGGCCTCGGCCCCCCTTCTCAAAGCGCATGACCCTGTTCCGACATCCTGAAGACCGCATTCCCGTCCTGCTGTTCCTGTGTGTGTTCGCGCTGGACCTGACCGTGTACTTCACGGCGAGCAGTTGGTGGCTGCCCGTGCTGTGGCTCGCGGTGATGGCCATTCCGAAGGGGTGGATCAGCGCGTGGAACCACCACCACCAGCACGTCACGATGTTCCGCCACGCGCCCCTCAACCGGCTGCTGGAGATCGTGTTCGGCTTCCAGACGGGCATCACGTCGCACGGGTGGTTCCTGCACCACGTGGTGGGCCACCACGTGAACTACCTGGACCAGGAGAAGGACGAGTCCCGCTGGAAGCGCGACGACGGCTCCACCATGGGTGAGGTGGAGTACTCACTCAAGACGGCGCTGACGGCCTACCCGAGGGCCTTCCAGGTGGGGCGCAGATACCCCAAGGCGCTGCGCGTCTTCCTGGCCATGGGCGCGCTGCAGGTGGCGCTGCTCGGCGGACTGTTCTGGCACAACTGGTACAACGCGCTCTTCGTCTTCCTGCTGCCCATGTGCCTGTCGCTCTACCTCACGGTGTGGGCCACGTACTTCCACCACGTGGGGCTGGAGACGAAGGAGCACGCCGAGGCCTCGTACAACATCCTTCATCGGGGCTACAACCTGATGACGGGCAACCTCGGCTACCACGCCGCGCACCATGCGAAGCAGGCGCTGCACTGGTCGAAGCTGCCGGAGCTGCACGCGAAGATGGCGCAGGACATCCCCGCGACGCTCTACCGCCAGCCGGGCATTCCCTTCGTGTGGAGTGGCTCGGAGGAGAAGCTGGAGCTGACGGACGAGCAGGTGGAGGCGGCGCTCGCCCAGGCCCGGCCCGCGGGCTCCTGAGTCCGGACACCTGAAGTGACACACCAAGGGGCTCGCGGTGGACGCGGGCCCCTCTGCGTTTGGGCGGATGACTTCGTGAGGACCGGGTCCGGCGGCGCGCTGGACCAACTGGTCCAACAATCGGACCAGTTGCTCGAGTCCGGGCCCGGCGAGCCCTTCTTGAGATGGCTCAGTGCCCGGTGCCCAGGCCCTGCGCATCCGCATGGCCGTCCGCGTGTCCATCGGCCTGCCCGTCCGCGTGCCCGTTGCTCAGGCCGAGCGCGCTCGGGCCGATCATCTTGGGCAGCATCTGGGCCAGCACCAGGGTGGAGAGCGCGGACTGCTCACCGCCGCCGCTGCGCACGACGACGGGGCGCGGGGCGTGGCGCATGAGGGCCTCGGCGACCTTCAGCCGCCGCAGCGCGAGCTGGTACTGCAGCACGGCCCGGTTGTCCTGATAGGACCTGCCGAGGTGTTGCAGTCCACGCGCCTCGTTCTCGGCCTCCTTGAGGGTGGCCCGGCCGCGCGCTTCGATTTCCCAGCGCACGCGCTGCGCCTCGGTCTCCTTCTCCTGGAGCATGCGGGCCACGTCCTCGCGCGCCTTGTTGGTGGCGGCCCTGACCTCGACGAGCCGGGCATCGCGCACCTTCTTGGCGCGCTCTATTTCCATCAGCAGGCTGTCGGCGCGCTGCTTGCGGATGAGCTCCCAGCCGCGGGCGTAGGCCTCCAACTCCTTGGCGACCTTCTCGCGGGTGGCGAGGTGCTGCTGGTACTGGTCGGGGAGCTGCACGTCGGGGATGTTCGCGCCGATGATGCGCACGCCGTAACGGGTCATCTGCTTGTTGAGGTAGGTCTGCATGTCGCCCACGTCGCTGCCGCGCAGGTCATAGGCGCGCTCGGTCTGCACCTGGCGGCTGCGCTGGCGGATGGCGTCCTGGACGGCGCTGCTGAGCACCATGTCGAAGTTGCTCGCACCGATGTTGCGCACGAAGGCGATGGGATCCTCGATGCGGAACTTGAGGAAGAACTCGATGGCCTTGAGCGGCACGTTCTCCTTGGTGGGGCAGGCCACCACGGGCGCGGTGTAGGGCACCTCCGTCGAGGTATCCACCACGGCCTCGACCTTGTCCCAGGGCCACCAGAGGTAGTGCCGTCCCGGCGTCAGCGTGCCCACGATTTCGCCGTAGCGCGAGAGGATGCCCGTGGTGCCCTGCTCGATCTCCACGATGGAGCCGCGCCACAGCCACAGCAGCGCGAGCGCGAGCGAGAAGAAGGCGCCGAACCCCGCCAGGGCGCGGACGAACCCGAGGTCCGCGAAGAGCGCCACGCCCGCGAGGTAGAAGGCGAACGCGGCGAACACCAGCCAGCCGTAGCGGCGCCGGTCCTTGGGGATGACGACGGGGACGACCTGGCCCTCCTCGCCCGAGCGCAGCAACTGGCGGATGCGGCCCCAGGTGGCGACGGCCTCCTT
Organism: Archangium gephyra; assembly: GCF_049060025.1. Lineage (GTDB taxonomy): Bacteria > Myxococcota > Myxococcia > Myxococcales > Myxococcaceae > Archangium > Archangium gephyra_A. The sequence continues at coordinate 6,721,143 of NZ_JBMEQQ010000002.1, read as the reverse complement.
GATCTTCGAGAACTCCTGCCTTCTCACGGGGGTGCTCATGCCGGGCCTCCTGGAGCCGCCTCTCCAGCGTGGGCTCCCGTCTCCAATTCCTGGAGCTGCTTCTCTCGCGCCTGGATGCGCGCCTGGATTTCGCGGGTCCGTCCGCGGATGACCTGGATGTCCGCCTCGCTGTAGAGCGCCTGGTCGGTGATGCCGAGCATGTGCCGCGCCGTCTCCAGGTAGTTGATGCGCTGGTCCTCCTCGACGCCGATGTCGATGATTTGAGGCAGGTGCCCGGAGACGGCCTCGAGCCGGTCGAGCACGTCCTGCTGGAAGCGGTACTGGAGGATTTCGGGGAACGAGGCGCTGCTGACGGCGCGGATGTCGAGTGCCTGGGCCTCCAGCAGGGCGGCGTTGGCCTTGGCGGCGCTCTCGGCCTCGCTCAGGAGCTGGCGGGCGTAGGCGTTGGCGCGGTGGATCTCCTTCTCCTTCGCGGTGTCGATCTGCGCCTGGTAGGTGGCGATCTCCGCGCGGATGGCGGAGAGCGTCTCGTGGAGCGAGGCGAGCTCGCGGTTGAGATCGCCCTCGTCCTGCTCCTTGCGCAGCTTGAGCTCGTACTGCCAGGTGTAGGCCTCCTTGGCGACGCGGACCATCTCCGGCGCGGCGAGGTCCATGCGGTAGTCCTGGCTGGAGGGCTCGGCGTGGGTGATGTTGGCGTTGACGAAGCGCACGGCGGGGAGGAACTGCTGGTTGAGGCTCGCGAGCATCGCCTGGGTGCTCTCGCCGATGAGGTCGTAGATGTCCTCGGCCTTCTGCTCGTAGATGAGGGCGCGGGTGACCTCGCTGATGGCGTTCTGGAGCTTCTCGGAGAAGCCGTTGGCGCCGCCGAGGGCGAAGATGAACTGGGCGGGGTCCTCTATTTTGAACTGGAGGAACAGGTCCACCGAGGCGTTGACGCGCTCGGCGGTGGGGGCCTCGCGGATGGGGGCGTTGTAGGGGTACTCGCGCGTGGTGTTGATGATGTAGCTGACGCGCTTCCAGGGGTTGAGCAGGGTTTTGCGGCCCGGCCCGGCGATCTCCTCCAGCTTGCCGAAGCGGGTGATGAGGGCCTGGCAGCCGTCGGGCACCTTGACGAAGCTGTTGCGCCACAGGTTGAAGGCCGTGTAGCCGGCCACCACCAGCCAGTAGTGGGGCCCGAAGAGAATCGTCGAGAGGTTGCCGAGGCCGGGCAGGCCGCCGAGGACCGCGGTGAGGCCCGCGCCGGTGAGGCCGAGCGCCACCAGCCCGAGGACGATGGCGGCCCAGAGGTAGGAGCGGTGGTCCTTGGGGATGACGACGGGGGAGATGACGTTGGTGTACTGGCCCGAGTTGGCGTCGCGCTGGGGGAAGCTGCGGTTGACGATCTCCGCGGAGTCCTCGAGTGTGGCGCTCCGCTGCTCGATGCGGGTACCGGGCGCCTCACCCCGCTCGCGCGCGGAGAGGAAGTCGGCGGAGTCGATGCGGAACTGCTCGATCTCCTTGCCCCGGGCCAGCTTCTGGACGGTGTCCAGGGTTTCCTGCCATTTGCCCATGCGCCCCCCTGCGTTCCTCGTTGGGCGAAGGTAGAGGCGCCATCGCACATGGGCAGGAGACAGGCGGGCGCGGCGCTGACTGCTGAGCAGAGCGAGGGGAGAAGGGTGCCCCGGTCAACGAGAGGGACGTCCCGGGGGGAGGGGCCGTGGGGGAACAGCGGACGGCCTGGGGAGCCGCTGTCCGCCCCGCCGTTCTCAAATCCTTACTCGGTGATTCCGGGCCTCGCTGTATCCTACCCAGCCCATCTCGCCGGATCTCACCAGAGTGGAAGACGCATGACCTTGTTCCGTCACCCCGAGGATCGCATCCCCGTCCTGCTGTTCGCGTGCGTGTTCGCACTCGACCTGACGGTGTATTTCATGGCGAGCAGCTGGTGGTTGCCCATGCTGTGGCTCGCGGTGATGGCCATTCCGAAGGGGTGGATCAGCGCGTGGAACCACCACCACCAGCACCTGACGATGTTCCGGCACGCGCCGCTCAACCGGCTGCTGGAAGTCGTTTTCGGCTTCCAGACGGGGGTGACGTCCCATACGTGGTTCCTTCACCACGTGGTGGGCCATCACGTGAACTACCTGGACCAGGAGAAGGACGAGTCGACGTGGAAGCGCGCCGACGGCTCCACCATGGGTGAAGTGGAGTACTCGCTCACCACGGCGCTGACGGCCTACCCGAGGGCCTTCCAGGTGGGGCGCAAGCACCCCAAGGCGCTGCGCGTCTTCCTGTCCATGGCGGCGCTGCAGGTGGTGCTGCTGGGCGTGCTGTTCTGGCACGACTGGTACAACGCGCTCTTCGTCTTCCTGCTGCCCATGTGCGTGTCGCTGTACGTGACGTCCTGGGCCACGTACTTCCACCACGTGGGGCTGGAGACGAAGGACCACGCCGAGGCCTCGTACAACATCCTTCACCGGGGCTACAACCTGATGACGGGCAACCTCGGCTACCACACGGCGCACCACACGAAGCAGGCGCTGCACTGGTCGAAGCTGCCGGAGCTGCACGCGAAGATGGCGCGCAACATCCCCTCGACGCTCTACCGTCAGCCGGGCATCCCCTTCGTGTGGAGTGGCTCGGAGGAGAAGCTGGAGCTGAGTGACGATCAGGTGGAAGCCCTCGCCCGCCCGGCGAGGTGAGCCGTGGGGCGCGAGCCTCCGCGCCCCTACTGCTTGAGCGTCACGTCGAGCACGGTGATGGACCAGGGAGGCAGCAACATCTGCAGGCTGCTGCCGGCCTGGAAGAAGGACTTCCGCTCGGCGAAGCCGGAGGGCTCGCCCGCGTAGCCCATCACCCGGGCGCTGGCCACGTTGCCGCAACCCTTGAGCTCCACCTGGGTGCTGCGGGCGGCGTCCGGCTCGAGGTTGAGGGCGATGGCCACCACGCGCTTGCCGTCATCGCTGCGCGAGGCGAACAGCGACATGCCCTGCGAGTCCGAGGCCTTCTCGAACTTCGTGGGCACGTAGTTGTCCTGGAAGCGCCCGCCCTTGCCGTCGAAGTTGCGGAAGGCGCGGAAGGCCCAGAAGGTGGGGCTGCGGTTGGGCGGGTAGGTGAAGAGGAAGGCCGAGGTGAGGTTGTGCTCGGCGAAGCGTCCCAGGGCCTCGGCCTGCGCGAGGCCTCCGCTCATGTGGCCCGTGGCGCCGAAGTTGTACTCGCCGATGGACAGGCCGCGGCCGGGGTAGTTCTCCGCCACCCAGCGCTTCATGCGCGGAATCAGCTCGACGTGGTCATCAATCCAGGACTCGTCCTTGTACTTCGGGTCCCACAGCGCGCGCGTGGAGCGGATGCGCCGCGCCGAGGTGTCCGGGTCCGTGGCGCCGCGCTCCTCGAAGCCGATGCCATCGCCCTGCGGGTAGAAGTGCAGATCCAACACGTCGAGGACGCGCACGCCCGTCTGCTTCTCGTGCTCGGCGAGCTTCTTGAGGTACCAGGCGATCAGCGGCGTGTTGCCGTGGGCCTTGCGGTCCTTCTTGTTGCCGCCCGGGGCCACGTCGGCCGCCGAGTTGAAGTAGTTCGTCCAGCCCCACTCGGCCGGGCCGGCGATGAGACCCTCGGGGTCCGCCTGACGCACGGCGGTGCCGTAGGCGATGGTGCGCTCGAGCAGCTCGTCGTAGGTGACGGGCTCGGGGTGCACGTCCCGGTGCGTGGTGTTCCAGAGCATCGGCTCGTTGTCGAGGATGTACTGGTGCACGGTGCGCCCGCGCGTCTTGTCCTTCTCGCGGATGGAGCGCACCCACTCGTGGATGAAGGAGGGCGGTGCCTCGACGCTCGTCTGGGCGGCGGGCAGCGGCGAGAGGCCCTCACCGGAGAGGGAGATGCCGTTGCCGGCCTCCGTCACATCCGGGTCCATCTTCTGCTGCGCGCCGAAGAGGGACTTGGGGAAGCCGACGGAGGTGGAGTCCTTGGCCACCCAGCCGAGCATGGGCACGGTGAGGGCGGACTGGAGGCCGCGCTGCTGGTTGGCCTGGAGGAAGCTGTCGGAGGTGTACTGGGGCGTGGTGCCGAGGATGATGTTGCGGAAGAAGTAGTCGTTGGCCGTGTTCCAGACGTTGCCCAGCTTCCAGTTGTAGCGGGAGGTGGGGTTGCCGCCCCAGCGGCGCGCCGTGGCGCCGAGCTCCCACTGGTGGCTGTCCTTGAGCTCGCGCAGGTTGTTGAAGGCGATGCCGTAGATGAGCGGGCTGATGGGGTGGCCGCGCTGGGTGCAGTCCACCACGACCTTGGCGCTCTTGGCATCGCCGAGCGCCACGCGGCCCCCGCCCACCGCGGCCGCGTCCGGAAGCGCCTGCTGCCCGGCGGCGCTGGGCGTGGCGGTGGTGACGAGCCGGGCCAGGCCCACCTGGTTCAGCTCCACCCAGTCCTTCTCCACGTTCTTGTGGGCGCGCACGACGAGCTGCGTGAAGGCGTGCTTGTCCGGGTTGAGCTCCGCCATGGGGACGAACACCTGCGTCCACTCGCCGTCTCGCGCGGTGATGTACGCGTCCGACAGCCGCACGCGGGGGAAGAGCGTCTCGCCCTCGGAGTCCAGCCGCAGCTCGAGGAAATCCCCGAAGCCCGGGGGTGCCTTGTAGCGCAGCGCGACGCCGCCGTACTCGGCGCCCAGGCCCTTCTTGTAGAGGATCCACCCGCCCAGGTGCGCCATGCGCAGCTTCGCCGGGGTGGCCCCCTTCAGCTCGCGCTCGGACCAGCCACGGTCTTCCCAGCCCGGCTGCAGGCCGTTGTCATAGGCCAGCTCCACGGGCTCGACGACGGCGCGGGCCGCCTCGCCCGGCTGCTGGGACTGCTGTTGCGCGAAGGCGGTGCCATCGGCGGGCGTCATGCCACCGGGAGCGGTGAGGCCCACCTGATCCATCTCCACCCAGTCGTTGCCCACCTTCTTGTAGGCGCGGATGACGAGCCGGCTGAAGGTCACCTTCTCCGGGTTGAGCTGCTCGAAGGGGATGAAGAGCTGCACCCACTCGCCCTCGCGGCGCGCCACGTGGCTTCCGTCCACGCGCACGCGGGGGAAGAGCGTCTCGCCCTCCGAGTCCAGCCGCACCTCGAGGAAGTCGCCGAAGCCCGCGGGCGCCTTGTAGCGCAGCGCCAGTCCGCCGAACTCCCCCTGGATGCCCTTCTTGTGCAGCATGAAGCCGCCCAGGTTGGCCAGGCGCATCTTCGCGCTGCCCGAGTGCTTCGTATCCCGCTCGGACCAGCCCTCGTCCTCCCATCCGGCTTGGAGCCCGCCGGCCCAGGCCGTCTCGGTGAGCGGGGGGATGTTGTAGACGCCCGAGGGCAAGACGGGCCCGGAGGAGGTGGCCGCCTGGGAGGTGTTCTGCTTGCAGGACTGCAGCACGGGGACGCACAGGTACACGCCGGCCAGCAGGGCCGCTCGGGCCCTCCTGCCATGCGTTGGTGCACCGCTGCTACCGGACCGCCGCATCACTCGCCGTCCACGTCCTTGTTGCGGGGAATGATACGCGCGGGAATGCCCACGGCCACGCTGTCCGGGGGCACGTCCTGGAGCACCACCGCGTTGGCGCCGATGCGCGAGCGGGCGCCCACGGTGATAGGGCCGAGGATGCGCGCGCCGGCACCCACCCACACGTCATCCTCGATGACGGGGTAGCCGTCATCCTTGGCGGTGCCCACGGTGTTGTTGCCGTAGAAGCGCACGCGGTTGCCCACCTTCGCGTCGCCGCCCACCACGGTGCCCAGGCTGTGGACGAAGTACACGCCGCTGCCCAGCTCCACGTCCTTGCCGATTTCGACGCCGAGCACCGCCGTCTGCGCCACGCGCAGCGCGTGGTTGCCGAGCGGAATGCCCAGTCCGCGGGCCGCCTCGCGCATCCGCTGCAGCGCCAGCACCCGGAAGCCGTCCGAGGTGAGCACCATGGCGGCCACGGCCTTCACGCCGGGCTGGCCGTACTCGGAGCGCGCCACCTGCATCGCGTCGTCCTTGAGGGCCTTGGCCAGCTTGAGCACCTGGCCGGGCTTGCCGCCGGTGAGGGCGTAGCGCGCCACGTGCCTGGCCGCCTTGGGCAGGGAGCCCGCCTCGGTGCGCGCGCCGCGCAGGTACTCCATGGCGTACGTCACCGAGGTGCCCATGAAGGCCGCCTGATGCAGGCCCGCCTTGTCCGCGAGCTTCGCGGCCGCCATCACCGCCTGCGTCACGGGACGGGTGGCCTCGGGCGCCACCACCGCGGCGGCCAGCAGCGGCCGGGCCAGCGGATTCATCTCGAAGAGGAAGCGCCAGGGGTCCACCTGCGGCACGTCCGCGTGTTTGGCCGCCACGCGCGAGTCGAAGATGCCGTAGCGGTGGGCCCGCTTCAGCCACTTCTCGAAGCTGGTGTGATCCGAGCCGTGCAGCACGTACGCCCCGGTGCAGAACTCGAAGCGGCAGCCGGCCTTCTCCAGGCGCACGCCCAGCTCGATGTCCTCGGACTGGCCGAGGCTCTTGTCGAAGCCGCCGGCGGCCACGTAGTCCTCGCGGCGGAACGAGACGTTGCCGGTGAAGAGCTGCCAGCCGCGGGCGCGCCGCTTGGGGCCGCTCATGCTCGCGGCGATGCGGTTGTTGAGCCACGCGTACCACCGCTCGAAGAGCGGCATGTCGGAGATGGCGGGGTCCGGGCGGATGCTGCCGATGACGACGTTGCGAGAGCCGCGCGGGTGACGCGCCAGGTGCTTGGCGAGGAAGTCCTCGGCCACCTGCATGTCGTCGTCGGTGATGAGCACCACCTCGCCGCGCGCCGCGAGCACGCCGCGGTGACGGGCCGCCGCCGCACCGGCGTTGGCTTGCGTCTCCACGCGCAGGCTGAAGGGGAGCGTCAGCTTCTCCAGGTGGGGCGCCACGGGCTCGCGCGAGCCGTCATCCACCACCACCACCTCGAAGTCCGAGGCGGGCAGCGTCTGCCGGGCGAACTGCGCCAGCAGCCGTTGGATGAGGTCCACGCGGTTGTAGGTGGCAACGACGACACTCAGCCGCGGGCGCAGGGCCACGGGCCGAGGTGGAACAGCGGCGCCAGAGGCGCCGTTGGCTGCGCTCATTTCTTCGAAGCTCCGGACGTGGGCTGGAGGGTAACGCTCCCGAGGAAGCGCTCCTTCCCAATCAGGTCCAGCGTACGGCGAGCGGAGGTGTAATCCGAAGTCCCAAGTGAGACGCACAGCAGCGCCCGCTCGGCCGCCAGGGCGACTTCCAGGCCCACCGGGTTGGCCACGACGGAGTCGAGCAGGACCACCACGCGGTCCCCCTGCTCCACGTAGGCCATCATCTCGGCCACCACGTGCTGGGCGGCGCCGAGCTTCCAGGCCTTCCGCGTCCAGGAAGTGCACCGGCGTGCTGCTCTGCCTGCTGGCCACCTCGATGATGGCCTGCACCACCTGCAAGCCCGAGCCGCTCTCGTGCGAGGGCACCACCACCAGCGACGACCACCGGCCGCGCTGGTTGAGCATCGCCCACAGGTGCAGCAGGGTGCTCGAGGGCGCGGCGTTGGCGGACTTCTGCTGGGGAACGGGCTGCTGTTGCTCGACGACCTCGGACGTACCCTCCCCGTTGGGGGCAGGCGCCGAAGGAGACGTGGGGGCGGGCTGCGTCCGGTTGCCCCGAATCACCGACAGCGGCTGTACCACGCGCCGCTGGTCCGGTGGATTCGGACCTCCGTTCCGCGAGCCACCCTTGGTCTTCTTGTCATGAGGCTCGAACATGGGCAGAGCCATGTTACCGCGTTGCCGGGCGTTTGGCATCTCGGAAGCGGCAGAGTTTGCCTCCGGACTGTCGTATTTCCTTGGCCTCTTCGGTTTGCGGTGCGGTATCATACCAGATTTCCTACTGGGCTGGCCGTTTTCTCAGGCTCCGAGACTTCGTTTCGTAGAGCCTGGGGTGCCGGCCACGCATTCGTGACAGTTGCGAGCTTGCCGGAGCACGTGGCCGCCATCGCCACCAGCACGGTGCCCAGCCAACTGATGGTCCCCATGTCGCCGAAGCACTGGTTGGTATAGGCGATAATCACCGACATCGCCACCAATCCTCCCGCGCGGGCCACCGGCGCATGCGCCCGGTGGTAGGCCCGAACGGACAGGAACATGGAGATGGAGACCCAGGCCCACAAGCCCGAGAAACCAATAATTCCGCCAAAGGCCAGCATTCCGAGTACGGAATTGTGGGGGTGGTAGAGGTAGTCGGCGAAGGCGTGGGAGATGTCGGGCAGGGCGATCTTCTCGAGGAAGGGGTGGCCCCAGCCGGTGCCCATGAGGGGGCTCTGCTCCCAGGTGTAGACGACGTCGAGGTTCTCGATGTCGCGGTAGTCCATCTGCCCCTTCTGGAGGTTCTCGCCCTCCACCAGGGACTTGAAGACGCCGACGATGCCGAAGATGCCGGTGGGGTTGGACCAGCCGATGGCGAGGTAGAAGGGGAAGAGGGGCGCGAGCACCAGGCCGGCGCGGGTGGCGTAGCGCTTCACCCAGTGCCAGGGGCTGACGACGTACGCGGCGATGAGGGCGAACGTGAAGCTCACGTAGGCCAGGCGCCGGTCGTTGTAGTGCATGCCCATGAGGATGACGGAGCACACGCCCACCATGCGCCAGAAGTGCTTGCGGAGGGGCTCCTCCATCCACGACATGATGACGGTGGTGAGGCCGGCGACGTACAGCACCGTGTCCGAGTGGGTGGTGGCGTACTCGTGGTACAGGCCGCGCGGCCGGGCGATGGTGAGGATGAAGAAGGCGCCGAGGAAGGCCTTGGTGAAGCAGCCCACGATGAGGATGCGGCCGATGGTGCGGAAGTCCTCGGGGCCGCGCAGGGCGACGTTGAAGAGCGCCACCAGCAGGGGCAGCATCAGCATCTGGTGCCACTGCCACTTGGCCACCGTCGAGTTGCCGCCGTTGATGTAGATGCCCCACACCTGCAGCCAGAGGATGGTGGCCGTCTGGGCCATCAGCGCGAGGACGAGCGGCTTGGGCAGGGGCGGCGTGGGCGGGCCGTCGATGGTGATGCCCATGGCGCGCCGGTAGGCATTGAGCCCCAGCAGCCCCACGGTGGCCAGGTCGATGAGGGGCAGGGACATGCCCGGCTTGGTGAAGAGCAGCAGGCCGGGGAAGTAGAGCGGCGACTGCCAGTGGCCCTCGTAGGGCACCTCGGTGACGAGGTCCACCGTGACGGCCATGGCGAAGATGGCGAGCGCCAGCGTGCGGATCTTCTGCTGGCACACCCACCACCCGCCCACGACGAGCACCACCGGCAGCAGCGCGGCGGCCGGAGCCAGGACGAGCAGCCCCAGGGTCGCCAGCCCGAGCAGGGCCAGCGACGCGAGGAAGACGAGGGGGCGGGAGAGGAAATCCTGAATCATCTCAAGGCTTGGGGGCCTCGCGCGTGGTGCGCACCCACTCGCCCTTCTTCTCCTCGGGGCGGCTGAGCATCAGCCACACCTTCCAGGCCACGTAGAAGGGCGCCCAGGCCAGCGCCGACAGGCCCGACAGGCCCATGCCGGACACCCACCAGCCGCGCATCACGTAGAGCACCAGCGACAGCATGCTCGCCGCCGCCGCGTACGCGGACAGCGTCACGTGCCCCTGCCACAGCGACAGCGCGCCCGAGGCCACCGCCACCGCGCCCGCGCCCAGCACCACCCAGCTCAGCGGCGGCACCAAGAGGTCCATGGCCAGGTCCACCAGCACCTTGTCGCCCTTGCGCAGGCCCTCGGCGAGCAGCGGCAGGCCAAACTTGCGCGTCATCGCCATGCGCCCGCCATCCCAGCGGCGGCGCTGCGAGCGCGCGGCCTTCTCGCTCGTCACCATCTCACCGAGCGCCTCGGCCTCCCAGGCGTAGTGCACGCGCTGGCCCGCCTTGCCCAGGCGGATGCCGTACTCCAGGTCTTCCACGATGGAGAAGGCCTCGTGGGGCACCTGGCGGATGATGGCGTGGGTGAAGCACATGCCGTTGCCGCGCAGGCCGCACGAGACGCCCAGCCGCTCGCGGCCCATGGAGCGCACCTTGTGGAAGAGCGCCATGGCCACGGCCATCAGCCGGGTGCGCCAGGAGGCCTGCGGGTTGAGCACGCCGTAGTGCGCCTGCACCGCGTGCGCGCCCGCCTCCAGCCGCAGCCCGAAGGCGTGCAGCAGGTTGGACGTCACCTCCGTGTCCGCGTCCACCACCACCACCGCGTCGGCGAAGCCGTCCGCGAGGCTCCGCTCGAAGGCGTGCTGCAGGGCGTAGCCCTTGCCGCGCAGCTCCTGGTTGTGGCGCACCAGCACCGTGGCGCCGGCCTCGCCCGCCCGGTCCGCCGTGGCGTCCGTGCAGTTGTCCGCCACCACGAGGATGCGCCGCAGCTCCGCCGGGTAGTCCACCCGCGAGAGGTTTGTCACCGTGCGGGCGATGCCCGCCTCCTCGTTGTGGGCGGGGATGATGATGTCGAACTTGAGCCGCGGCGCCACCCGGGGCGGTGCCTCCTTCAGCCCCGACAGGAGCGTGAGCAGCAGGAGGTAGCCCGCGGCGGCGAGCACCGGCAGGGCCAGGAGGACGAGCAGCAAGTCGAGCATCATGGGGGGGTGGACTTCGGGGGGAGGCGGGGGTGCTGGACTAGCGGGAAGAAGAGGAGGACTGGGTCTCGAATTGGGGCGCTTCCAGCTCCGCGAGGACGGGCAGCCCCAGGCCGCGGCGGACCTGCCAGGCCTGCAGGAGCTGGCCGCTGAGCACGTCCCGCGCGAGCGCCGCGAAGACGCCGAGGATGAGGCCCGCGAAGATGCCGCCCAGGGCGATCACCTTCGCGTTGGGCTTCACCGGCGTGCGGGGGAACTCGGCCGGGGTGAGCAGGGTGTAGCGGTACTTGAAGGAGGCCTGGGAGATGTCGCGCTCCAGCTTCGCCCCATCAATCCGCTTGCGGAGCTGCTGCATGACGATGGTGCGCGACTGCAGCTCGTCCAGGGTCACCGCCGCCTTGGGGTTGTCCCGGATGGCCGGGAGGATGCCCATCAGCACGCGCTCCAGGCCGTACGGGTCCGGCATCGGCTCGTCGGGGAAGGGCACGTCACCGCCGCCGAAGCGCGAGTACTCCCGCGTCAGCTCGTTCTCCTCGCTCAGCAGCGTCGTCGTCTGCGGCGAGCCCTGGGCTCGCAGCCCGTTGATGCGCTGTTGAATCTCCACGATGTTGGGGTGGTTCTCCCCGTACAGCTTGCGCTGCGCCACCAGGTCCGCGTTGAGCTCTTCCAGGCGCCGGTTGTGCTTCTCCTCGGAGTCCGAGATGGCGCGCCGCTTGGCGCGGATGAGGAAGCGCAGCTCCGCCAGGTGCTGGTTCGAGTTGAAGCCGCCCACGCGCGGATCTCCCACCGCCCGGCGGCGCTCGACCATGATCTGCGCGAAGACCTTCTCGAACTCGAGATAGGACTTCTTGTAGTTCTCGCTGGCGACCTTCTCGTGCTCCTCGAGGATGGCGAGCGCGTCGGTGATGCTGGCGAGGTCCTCCTTCTGACGGGCCTCGAGGAAGCTCTGCTGCGCGGCCTCCACCAGCTCGTAGGCGAGCTGCGGATCCGGCCAGGTGATGCCGATGGCCACCTTGCCGTCCTCGGTGTTGACGATGAGGGCCTTCTCCAGCATGCCCACCATGGCGTCCAGCTTGATGTCCTCGCTGGGGCGCCCGGACAGCAGGTGCATCACCGTGTCCTTGAAGCGCAGCAGCGGGGCGCGCGTGGCCTCCCAGCGGTCCAGCAGGTTCACCCGCTTGATGAGCGCCACCAGGTTCTCGCGCCGCATCACCGCCTGGGCGGCCGAGCGCGTCACCGAGTCCACCTCGCCGGGCGGGCGCAGCGGATTGGGCGGGTCGGGGTCCAGCGCCGGGATGCGGTCCGGGTTGACCAGCGCGGCGATGGTGGAGGCGCGCTTGGGCAGCAGCGAGGCCTCGGAGTAGTAGCTGCGCGGCAGGAACTTGGCGAGCGCCAGCCCGAGCGACGCCATCACCACGAAGGTGGCCAGCGCCAGCAGCTTGTGGCGCAGCACCGCGTTCTTCACGAAGCCGGCGTAGTCGCGCAGCGCTTCCCAGTCGAAGATCTGGGCCTGCGCGCGCTCCACCTCGGGCAGCTCGTCACGGGACTGGGGCATGGCTTCCCTACGCTTCCTTCCGCGGGCGCGCCGCCATCACCCGCTCCACCTGCAGGCGCAGCTCCTCGGGCGTGAAGGGCTTGATGAGGTAGCCCGTCGCTCCGGCTTCCTCCGCCTGCGCCCGGTCCATCGTCTGCGAGCGCGCTGAAATCATCAGCACCGGCACGTTCTGCAGGGCCGGCGTGGCGCGGATGTGCTCGCACACCTCGTAGCCGGAGATGTCCGGCAACGTCAGGTCCAGGCACACCAGATCCGGACACTGCTCGGCCAGGAGCTCCTTGGCCGCCTGCCCGCTGAAGGCCTCCAGCACGCGCGTGTAGCCGAGGCTCTGCAGCATGTCGCTGAGCATCCTGCGGAACATGGGCGAGTCCTCGACGACGAGGACGGTTGTTCCTTGCTGCTGCATAGAGTCTCTCAGGCCTTTTCTCAGTCTTCCATCTGCGTCCAGACCGACAGGACGAGGAAGGCATAGAGGAAGTTGTACGCCACGAACAGCGCCACCGCCCGTTTCGCGCCACGCACCGCGTTGCGCTCACGCGCCGCCAGGCTCGGCAGGATGAGGACGGCGTACAGCACCGACATCAAGATGAACTTCTTCATGGCCTGGTGCGCCTAAAGCCTACCACGGTCATACCGGACGACCAATCCAACGCTGGTGTACCACTGCACGGCGGGCAGGCTGCCGAGAACCACGTGCTTCGCCCAGGTGTACTGCGCTTTTCCCTGTACGAAGAGATAACGAGAAACCGGGAGGGGCAGCAGCGCCTCGATTTCGGCGCGCGCCTCGGCGTCGTCGTGATGGACGCCCGTCGTGAGGGGGTGGGCATAGCGGAGTTTTCCCAGCACCTTGGCCTCGCGCCGGCCCTTCCATTCCAGGTCGAGTCCCACATCGGCTCGGGGGATGAGCTTGGTGGTGAGGGGATCCATGTAGGGCAGGTAACGCGCGCGCACCTTGGCCTTCACCGGCCAATGGTTGCCAAGGGGAACGGGGGTATTGAGGGTGGTTTCCAGGGTGGGCATGACCAGGTCCTTCGGCAACTCGTCTGGTCGCCGGGCGTGCGCCCGGCCCACCGCGATGCCGGGCTCGACGCTCAAGTCCACCAGGGGGGAGAACTGGTGCTGGAGGCCCGGGGCGAACTGGAGCACCGAGGCATGGTTGCCGGTGGAGAAGGCCACGTCCCGGCCGTACAGCGACAGCGTGAACATGTCGCGGGGCGTGGCGCCATAGTAGGACTGGACGCGCAGCTCGGGGTAGCGCTGCTGGGGGTAGGCCGCGTTGCCTCGGGTGAGGGGACGCGTGGGGCCCTCCAGCAGACCATTGACGACCCAACCGAGCGTACCGGCCACTGACAGGCGCTTGATGCCCAGCGACGTCCAGAAGCCCGCCGCGGTCTCCGTGTAGATGTAGGCGCTGTCGGTGCGCAGCGTCGTGCCCACGGGGGCCGCCGGGAGGCTGCCTCCGCCCACGCCGCCGTAGTTCTCGAAGGGGAAGTTGCCGAAGGTGGTGGTGTGGACGCCGATCAGCGAGAAGTCCCGGCGGATTTTGTAGTCGGCGCGCGAGTAGACGGACTGGAGGATCTCCAGCGAGGGCCGCATGAACGACTGGCGGATGAGGAACTGCGGCTCGTAGACGAACTTGACCTCGAGGCGGTTGGTGTAGAGGACGCCGTCCAGGCGCGGCACGAGCATCAGGTCCGTCACCACCTGGGTGGCGGACGTCTCGGTGAGCAGCGGCGTGCGGATGACGGACTCGACGCGGGCCGAGGCCTTGTATTTGACGGCCGGGGCGGAGGCCACCAGCAGCCAGCCGAGGGCCAGTGCGGGCAGCGCCATGGGGTTACTCCACCACCAGCACGTCGCCCGTCCTCAGACGGAAGGTGGGAGCGGCGCCCTCGTTGCGCGTGAGGGCCTCGTAGGTGAAGCGGATGCGCACCGGCCTGGGGTCGCCGGCCTCCTTGCGCAGCACGTAGATGGCGTCATCGCGCGCGTAGTCGGTGAAGCCGCCGGCCTCGGAGAGCGCCTGCAGCGGGCCGGAGCCCGAGTCGAGCAGCTTCTTGCCCGGGTTGCGCACCTCGCCGAGCACGGCAATCTTGATGGGCTGGGCCTCGTCCACCATGACGGTGACGACGGGGTTGGCCACCAGATCCTTGAGCTTCTGCTCCATGGCGCGGGCGAGCGCGCCGGGCGTCATCCCGGCGGCGTCCACGTCGTTGAGCAGGGGCAGGCTGATGCGGCCATCGTCCCGCACGCGCAGGCGCGAGGAGATGTCGCGCTGGTTCCACACGTTGACGTTGAGGATGTCGCCCTTGCGGATGAGGTAGCCGTCGTCCTGCTGCTGGACCTGGGGCTCGCGGTAGTCGTCCACCCAGACGAAGCGGCCCGGCTTGTAGCAGGCCGACAGCAGCAGGAGCGTGGCCAGCAGGGGCCAGCGGCGGAGGGAGGTGCGGGAGGAGAGGCTCATGGCGGACAGGGAGGGCTTCATGCGGCGCGGACCTCGGAGGAGGGCGCTCCGGAGGGAGGCTGCCCGGCGGCGGCCTGGGGCTTGCGGCGGTTGCGCACCATGCGCACCAGCCCGAGCACCTCGTCCTTGCGCACCGCGCCGGTGAGGAGGATGAGAGACACGTAGAGGAGGCCGTCCACCACCATGCGGGCCAGTCCGCGCCCCAGGTCGCGCGCGTCCAGTCCCGCCTGGCCCAGCAGCAGGTGGGCGGCGGTGACGGCGGCGCACACGCCGAGCGTCTTGCCCAGCACGGCGAGGCTGCGCGCGTCCCAGGCCCGCGAGCCGATGGCGTACAGGAGGACGGCGGTGACGACGATTTCGTAGAGGGCCAGCGAGATGGCGGTGGCGCTCGCGCCGCCGGTGAGGCCCCGCCACTGCATGAAGGGGCCGATGAGCAGCAGGTTGAGCACCAGCTTGAGGCCCACGGCCAGCACGGTGGTGCGCGTCACCGTCCAGGGACGGTTGGCCGCCATGAGCCAGCTCCCGCACACCGTGGCCACGTAGGTGAAGACGAAGATGGGGGCGAGCAGCCGCAGCACCGGGGCGGCCGGCAGGTAGGCCTCGCCGATGAGCAGCCGCACCCATGTCTCGGCGCCCAGCGCCAGCGCGAGCGTCACCGGCACGGACAGGGAGACGATGCCCTCCAGCCCCCGGCGCAGGATGCGGGTGAACTCCTCCTGGGAGCTCGCCGCCGCGCGCGACATCATCGGCAGCAGCACCCAGCCGAGGATGGGCGAGAGCAGCATCGTCATGCCCGCGATGCCCCAGACGGCGCCGTAGTAGCCGACCTCCGTCGTGTTCGCGAGGGTGCCCAGGACGAAGACGTCCAGCGGGCCGTTGCTGGCCAGCGCCGCGTCGTTGAGGAAGAAGGGGAGGGCGGCCAGCAGCGTCGCGGCGGTGGCGCGCAGGTCCACGTGCAGCCGCAGCCCGGCATGCTGGCGCGTGAGGCGGAAGAGGAAGACGGCCTTGAAGAGCTCCGCGGCGATGAAGGGCGCGGCCAGCCACGGCAGGGGCGCGCGCAGCAGCAGCAGCGCGGCCAGTCCGAAGCCCCAGATGCACTTCATGAGGATGTGGGCCACGGACAGGCCATCCACCTTCTCGTGCGCGTGCAGCAGCGCGGCGAGGATGGCGTTGAGGCGGAAGAAGAACTGGTAGACGCCCAGCAGCAGCGCGAGGGCCCTCACCTCGGGAGGCGCCCCCCGCATGTGCATCACCCCGAGCAGGGCGCCCAGCAGCACCACGGCGAGGACGGCCTGCAACAGCAGGGTGCCGCCGAAGAACTCGTTGGCGTGCTCCTTGCGGACGGCCACCTCCTTGCGGATGTAGACGTCCAGGCCGAGCGCGCTGAGGATGAAGAAGGCGGCCGCGGTGCCGGTGGCCCAGTTGTACTGGCCGAAAGTCTCCGGACCCAGCAAGCGCGGCACCAGCACCTGCAGGCCGAACCCGATGACGTACGTCACCAGCAGCGACCCGCCCAGCTTCAGGGCGTTGCGCAGGGGCGTGTGGGTGTCCACCGGTGCGGGCTCGGCCCGCGGGGTGGCCGCCGCGCTCGTCTGGGGCGTTTCGATGACGGGTACCTCGGCAGGCATGGCCGTGCGCAGTGAACGACACAGGTCCAACCCCGTCAAATACACGGCTACATGTCTGTAGGGCGTGCGGCCGGGCTTCTCACCTCGCGAGAAGCGCCCGGGTCCTGCGCAGAAGCTGGGCGGCATGGCGAGCGAGCGCCCGTGGTACGCGAGGCACTTCGCCCGGCCGCTTCGTGCAACGCCCTCCTGACTAGCTCGCGCCGCTGCCGGTGAGCACCACCGGCACCGTCTTGAGAATCAGGTTGATGTCGTTCTTGAGGCTCCAGTGGTCGATGTACTGCATGTCCAGGTACATCCACTCCTCGAACGAAATCTGGTTGCGGCCGGAGACCTGCCAGATGCACGTGAGGCCCGGACGCACCGACAGCCGGCGCCGCTGCCACGCCGCGTACTTCTCCACCTCGCTGGGAATCGGCGGCCGCGGCCCCACCACGCTCATCTCGCCGCGCAGCACGTTGATGAGCTGCGGCAGCTCGTCGATGGAGTACTTGCGGATGAAGCGCCCGATCCCGGTGATGCGCGGGTCGTTCTTCATCTTGAAGACCGGACCCGTCTGCTCGTTCATCGCCTCGAGCTTCGCCTTCAGCTCCTCGGCGTTGATCACCATCGAGCGGAACTTGAGCATGTGGAACGGCTTGCCGTGCAGCCCCACGCGCTTCTGCTTGAAGAAGATGGGCCCCCGGCTGGTGAACTTCACCCCCAGCGCCACCCCGATGAGCAACGGCGAGAGCATCGCCAGCGCCGCCGCCGAGCTGCACGATGTCGAACAGCCGCTTGAGCGCCATCTGGTGCGGCCGGAAGGCGTGCGTCATGAAGTGCAGGTAGCCATCCGAGATCGCATGGTCATCCACCGGCCGCGCCCGGTCGAAGCGCATGTGGTACGCCGGCAGCGCGAACGGAATGCCGAAGTTCTCACACAGCTTCACCGCCGCCTGCATCTCCGTGGAGTGCTTCAGCATGTTGCCGGCGATGTAGACCTCGTCCACCGGCACCGTGCACAGGATGTGCTCCAGGTCCTTCACCGTCCCCAGCACCGGCGCCGGCGGCACCGTCGAGGACGACTCGTTGCTGAAGCTCAAGAAGCCGATGACCTTGCGCCGGTGCTTGGTGTTCAGGTCCTCGCCCGTGAGCCGGCCCATGGCCCCCACGCCCAGGATGAGCACCTCGTCCAGCGGCTGTTCCTGCACCGACAGGTTGCGGAACAGCTTCAGGCGCAACAGCGCCACCGACGGCCACAACAACGGCGGGAACATGCTCAGCGCGACGATCCACGACTCGGTGCCCATCACCAGACGCGTGAGGAAGAGCACCACCGTGACGACCATCACCTGGATGGAGATGAGCGCCAGGTCATCCAGCCGCTCCCGGTCCGCGAAGCGCACGTCGTAGAGGCACAGCGCCGTGCCCACCACCAGCCACGCCACCACGCCCACCCCGAGCAGCACCCATACATCCGTGCGCTCCAGGTGCAGATCGTGCCCCATCATCGTCGTGGAGATGAGCAGCGCCGCCACCACCAACACCACGTCCACCGCCAGGTTCAGCTTGGCCGCGAACCCCGGCGCGAAGCGCGAGGGCGGAGCCTCGGGACGCGTGGGGCTCACCACCGCGAGCTGCTTCTCCGTGGTCTCGAGCGCGCCCAGTCCTGGAACCGGCGTCTGCGCGGGGCTCAGCTCCGGCGGCGGAGTCTCGGCGGGAGCCAACCCATTGGGTGGGGTCTCCGCACCGGCTCGTGGGCTGGTCGAGGGCGGCTCGCTGGAGGTCACTTCAACTTGAGATGCGGGTCGCATGCAGACCTTCCCTGATTCAACACCAACAGCACCGCATGATAGGGGGCCGCGACGTCCTCAAAAAGCCAGGGATCGCCAAGTGTTAAGACGATGTATCCTCTTCGTCGCGCGGCGCGCAGCGTAGAAGGCTGTCCGGAAATCCGTCAACCTTCCCTGGATTTTTGCATTTCGAGTGGTGCTCCCAGTGGACACCGGCTCGCCCCGGAGTCCGGGCACACACCCGCCGTACTTGTAGGGGCATGGGATGTGCACGTCGGGAAAAGGACGTGTTGGGTCCTCCATGGGAGACACCGCGATGACCGCTGCCGAGCCGCCCGTTTCCGCCGCCCCCGTGCTGGCGCGCCGCGACTACGACGCGGCCCTGTTCGATCTGGACGGCGTGGTGACGCGCACGGCGCAGGTGCATGCCGAGGCGTGGACGCGCCTGTTCGACGCGTACCTGGAGGCGCACCGCGGCAGTGGGCCCTTCCAGCCCTTCACGGCGGAGGACTACCAGCGCTACGTGGACGGCAGGCCGCGCCTGGACGGCATCCGCTGCTTCCTTCGGAGCCGGGGCCTCGCCCCGCCCGAGGGCTCCCCGGAGGAGGGCCCGGAGGCGGAGACGGTGTGGGGACTGGGCAAGCGCAAGAATGGCTACTTCCTCCAGGCGCTGGAGCAGCGGGGCGTGGAGGTGTTCGCGGGTGCGGTGGGGCTGCTGGAGCGGCTGAGGGCGGCGGGCTTCCGCACGGCGGTGGTGTCGGCCAGCCGCAATTGCGAGGCGGTGCTGCGGCGGGCCGGGCTGGAGCACCTCTTCGACGCTCGGGTGGACGGGGTGGAGGCAGGGCGGCTCGGGTTGCCGGGCAAGCCCGCTCCGGACACGTTCCTGGAAGCGGCACGGCGATTGGGCGTGACCCCGGAGCGCGCGGTGGTATTGGAAGATGCGCAGGCTGGAGTGCAGGCGGGCAGGCGAGGTCACTTCGGGCTCGTCCTGGGCGTGCGCCGGGCGGGGCCGGAGGGGGCGCTGGAGCGGGCTGGCGCGGACATCGAGGTAGCGCACCTGTCCACCGTGAGGGTGGAGGAAGGAGAGCCCTGAATCATGCGGCCGATGCGGGAGGTGCAGTCGGCGCTGGCGGCGCGGCGGGAGGAGCTGCTGCGGCGGTTGGCGGGCCGTCAGGTGGCCCTCTTCCTGGACTATGACGGCACGCTCTCGCCCATCGTGCCCAACCCGGAGGACGCGCGGCTGTCGGACGCCATGCGCGCCACGCTGGTGTCGCTGGCGCGGCACTACCCGGTGGCCATCGTGAGCGGGAGGGATCTGCCCGTCCTCAAGGGCTTCGTGGGGCTCGAGGGCGTGTACTACGCGGGCAGCCACGGCTTCGAAATCGAGGGGCCGGGCGGGCAGTCCTTCGAGCTGGAGGAAGGCCGGGCGCTGATGCCCGAGTTGGACGCGGTGGAGCGGGAGCTGGCCTCGAAGCTCGCGGACATCCCCGGCACGAGGCTGGAGCGCAAGCGCTTCAGCGTGGCGGTGCACTGGCGGCACGTGGAGGTGGGGCGGGCGCCGGAGGTGGAGCGGGTGGTGGACGCGGTGCTCGCGCGCCATCCGCGGCTGCGCAAGAGCGGGGGCAAGAAGGTGTTCGAGGTGCAGCCGGACATCGACTGGCACAAGGGCCGCGCGGTGCACTGGATGCTGCGCGCCCTGCGGCTGGAGGGCCCGGGCGTGCTGCCGGTGTACGTGGGGGATGACCTCACGGACGAGGATGCTTTCAAGGAGTTGGAAGGACGGGGACTTGGGCTGGTGGTGCGCGGGGAAGTGGAGCGGCCCACGGCGGCCGACTACGCGCTGGCGGACGTGGAAGAGGTGCGCCAACTGCTGGAGCTGCTCATCGCCCGGGCCGGAGGTACCGGAGGGAAGGCGTGATGAATGGAGCGCACTGGCTGTTCACCTATGAGGGCTTCGAGCCGCGCCAGGAGGGGCTGCGCGAGGCGCTGTGCACGCTGGGCAATGGGTACTTCGCCACGCGCGGGGCGGCGCCGGAGTCCGAGGCCGACGAGACGCACTACCCGGGGACGTACCTGGCGGGCGGGTACAACCGGCTGAAGACGGACCTGGCCGGGCGGGTGGTGGAGAACGAGGACCTGGTGAACATGCCCAACTGGTTGCCGCTCACCTTCCGGCTGGAGGGCGGCGACTGGTTCAACCCGCGGGCGGTGCGGCTGCTGGAGTACCGGCAGGTGCTGGACCTGGCGCGGGGGCTGCTCCTGCGGACGATTCGCTTCGAGGACCGGCGGGGGCGGCGCACGCGGGTGGAGCAGCGGCGCTTCGTGCACATGCGCGACAAGCACCTGGCGGGGCAGGAGCTGGTGCTGGTGCCGGAGAACTGGAGCGGCCGGGTGCAGGTGCGCTCGGCGCTGGACGGGCGGGTGGTGAATGGAGGCGTGCCCCGCTACCGGCAGCTCAACTGCAAGCACCTGCGGACGCTGGTGACGGAGGAGGTGGACGCGGAGACGCTGCTGCTGGAGGTGGAGACGGTGCAGTCGCGCGTGGAGGTGGCCGAGGCGGCACGGACGCGGCTGTATGTGGATGGGCTGCCGGTGCGGGCGAAGCGGGGGCTCGCCGTGGAGGAGGGCTACCTCGCGCACGAGCTCACGCTGGAGCTGCGCGAGGGCCGGCGGCTGGCGGTGGAGAAGGTGGTGGCGCTGTACTCATCGAGGGACCACGCGGTGTCCGAGGCGGCCATGGAGGCGCGGCACGCGGTGGAGGTGGCGCCCGCGCGCTTCGACGAGCTGGTGGCCACGCACGCGCGGGCCTGGTCACACCTGTGGCGCCGCAGCGACCTGGACCTGGAGCTGGCCGAGCCGGACCACATCCACACCACCCTGCGGCTGCACATCTTCCATCTGCTGCAGACGGTGTCTCCGCACACCATCGACCAGGACGTGGGGGTGCCGGCGCGCGGCTGGCACGGCGAGGCCTACCGGGGCCACATCTTCTGGGACGAGCTGTTCGTCTTCCCCTTCCTCAACCTGCGGCTGCCGGCCCTGACGCGGGCGCTGTTGCGCTACCGGCACCGGCGGCTGCGGCGGGCGCGCGAGGCGGCGCGGGAGGCGGGCTTCCGCGGGGCGATGTTCCCCTGGCAGAGCGGCAGTGACGGGCGCGAGGAGAGCCAGCGGGTGCACCTCAATCCCCGCTCGGGGCGGTGGGTGCCGGACGTGACGTGGCTGCAGCGGCACATCAACGCGGCCGTCGCCTACAACGTCTGGCAGTACTACCAGGCCACGGCCGACACCGAGTTCCTGTACTACTACGGCGCGGAGATGCTGCTGGAGCTGGCGCGCTTCTGGGCGAGCCTGGCCCGGTGGAATCCCGAGCTGCGGCGCTACGAGATTCTCGGTGTGATGGGGCCGGACGAGTACCATACGGGCTACCCGGACCGGCCGGAGCCGGGGCTGGACAACAACTCCTACACGAACCTCATGGCGGTGTGGGTGTTGTGCAAGGGATTGGAGGTGCTCCAGTTGCTGCCCGGCGAGCGCCGGGACGAGTTGCTCGAGACGCTGTCCCTGGGCCCGGAGGAGCTGG
This sequence comes from Archangium gephyra, assembly GCF_049060025.1. Taxonomy (GTDB): domain Bacteria; phylum Myxococcota; class Myxococcia; order Myxococcales; family Myxococcaceae; genus Archangium; species Archangium gephyra_A. The sequence goes on along the minus strand of NZ_JBMEQQ010000002.1, from coordinate 6,699,602 downwards.
CGCACTGGGAGGACGTGAGCCGGAAGATGCGGCTGGTGTTCCACGAGGACGGCGTGCTGAGCCAGTTCGAGGGCTACGAGCAGCTCCAGGAGTTCGACTGGGAGTCGTACCGGGCGCGCTACGGGGACATCCAGCGGCTGGACCGGATTCTGGAGGCCGAGGGGGACTCGCCCAACCGCTACAAGCTGTCGAAGCAGGCGGACGTGTTGATGCTGTTCTACCTGTTCTCGGCGGAGGAGCTGAAGGACCTCTTCGAGCGGCTGGGGTACCCGTTCGAGCCGGAGATGATTCCGAGGGCGGTGGACTACTACCTGCAGCGGGCCTCGCATGGCTCGACGCTGAGCGGGGTGGTGCACTCGTGGGTGCTGGCGCGAAGTGATCGCCCCCGCTCGTGGAAGCTGTTCAGCGAGGCGTTGCGGAGCGACATCTCGGACGTGCAGGGCGGGACGACGCCGGAGGGCATCCACCTGGGCGCGATGTCGGGGACGGTGGACCTGATGCAGCGGGCGTACACGGGCATCGAGGTGCGCGGGGACGTGCTGCACTTCAATCCGAACCTGCCCGAGGGGCTGACGCGGCTGAAGTTCTCGCTGCGCTACCGCAAGCACCTGGTGGACGTGGAGATCACCCAGGACAAGCTGGTGCTCAACAGCCGGTGGCCCGCGCCCGCGCCGCTGGAGTTCGCGCTGCGCGGCGTGCGTCACCAACTCCAGTGCTGCGAGACGCGGGAGTTCCCCATCGTGAAACCCCCGATCTCTCCCGTGTCGGACATGCACAGCGCGGGCCCGTGAGCGGATTTGCTACCCCTTCTCACCACCGCACGCACAGCGACTCGAAGCCGCGGAACATCAGCCCGCCACTCTTGATGCGCGGCGGGCTCGTCTCGTCCAGGCGCAGCTCCGGCATCCGGTGGAGCAGCTCCTCGAAGGCGATCTCCAGCTCGCGGCGCGCCAGGCCCGCCCCCAGGCAGTGGTGCGGCCCGAAGCCGAAGCTCATGGACTTCTGCTGGTGCGGATCCCTCGTGATGTCGAAACGGTCCGCGTCCGGGAAGGCCGCCGGATCGTGGTTGGCCGCCGCCAGCCCGAGGAACACGATGTCACCCTTGCGGATGGTCCGGCCGCGCAGCTCGATGTTGTCCACGGCGATGCGGTGGATGAAGGGCACCGGCGGAGCGAAGCGCATCATCTCCTCGATGGCCGATTTGAGCAGGGTGGGGTCCTTGCGCAGCAGCGCGAGCTGGTCCGGATGCGTGAGCAGCTCGTACATGCCGTTGCTGAGCTGGTCCGTGGTGGTGAGGTGTCCGGCCGCGACCAGCAGGCCCGCGTTGGCCACCACCTCCTCCGTCGGCATCCCGCCCTGGTCCTGCACGCGCAGCATGTGGCTGATGAGGTCGTCCCCCGGCGCGCGGCGGCGCTCCTCGACCAGGGCCGTCAGGAACCCGTTGATCTTCGCCTGGCCCTCGTTGGCCTGGCGGGCCGCCTCCATGAGGTTGGTGGCCGCCCCCGTGCTGGTCAGCTTCGTCACCGCCTCGCCCCACTGCTGGAGCCGCTCGCGGTCCTCGGCCGTGATGCCGAGCAGCTCCGCGATGACGAGCGGAGGCATCTGGTAGAAGACCTCGGGCACCAGGTCCACCTGGCGCTGGTGGCGCAGCTTGTCCAACTGCGTCACCAGCGTGCGATGGATGAGGGGCCTCCAGCTATCGAGCACCTGCGGGGCGAAGGCCGCCGCCGTCTGCCGGCGCGGACGCAGGTGGGCCGCTCCGTCCTTGCACGCCATCTGCCGCTTGAAGGTCTCGGTGACCTCGCGGATGGACTCCGGGCTCAGTCCCATCATCTGGAACTGGTGCTCCAGCACCTTGGCCCGGTCCGCGCTCAGCCGCGAGTCTCGCAGGCCGTTCATCACGTCGTCGTGGCGGGTGAGGAACCACGCATGCACCGCCTCCGACCAGTGCACCGGGTCGCTCTCCCTCAACTCCTTGTAGAAGGGGACCGGGTCGAGCAGGTTCTCCGGATCCACTGGATTGAGTTGAAGCTTCCGGGCCGCGCTCGCCATGTGTCCCTCCACTCACCCGCCTCCGAAGTTTCCGTTCTGGCGGGGTGTGCCTGAATCGCACCGTTGTCCTGACTTGATATGCAGATGCCAGGCCAGGGTATCATGCAAGGCTTTGGCCGACACAGCGACGGTGTAAAGCTTTGGATTCCGGTGCTCTTCCCTTGTAGGGCTGGGTATGTCCAGGGGGGCAAATCCGCCCGGCGCCGTCCTCGCGCCCGGGTAGCCGGAGACTCCCCGGGTCACGTGGTACCCAAAAGGTAGGCGGCCGCGAGGGGGATGTCACGGGCAGTGCGCGAGGGAGCCCCGGAGTCCGGGACAGATGGGGCCGTGGTACAGGGGCCCTCGCATGAGCACGGAATTGTTGGAGCGGGTGGTCATCCGCGAGGCCCGGCCCGAGGACGACGCGGCCATCGGCGAGCTGCTGGTGGAGGCGTTCGTGACCCAGTACGCCAAGAAACTACCCGAGGTGGTCTACACGGAGGCGCGCAAGCAGAGCCTCCGGGACACGGCGGGCAAACGCGCGGTGGCGACGGTGCTGGTAGCCGAGTTGGACGGCCGTGTGGTGGGGACGGTGGCGCTGTGGCCGCCGGGCGCACCCGGCTCGGAGGCGTGGCTGCCGGGTGCGGCGGACCTGCGGCACCTGGCCACCGCGGTGGAGCTCCACGGCCAGGGCCTGTCCATCCCGCTGCTGGAGGCGGCCGAGCAACTGGCGCGCGAGTGGCGCGTGCCCGCCCTCTGCCTGCACGTGCGCCGGGGCGCGGCGGGCGTGGCGCGCCTGTATCAGCGCCGGGGTTTCACCCGCGAGCCCTCGGCCGACCTGGACACGCCCACGGTGTACCTCGAGGCCCACGTGCTGCGCTTCCAGGACTGAGGCGAGTGCCCGCTCCCCCTCCCGCTGTGGAGAGCAGGAGGTTCCCCGGAGCGCGTGCCTAGATTCAGGGGCGAACACGGGACACCCACCGGGGGACACCATGCGCGCGCCGCCCATCTCCGACTACGCCTTGCTGTCCGACTGCCACTCGGCACTGCTGGTGAGCCGCCGGGGCTCCGTGGACTGGCTGTGTCACCCCCGCTTCGACTCGCCCTCCGTGTTCGGCCGGCTGCTGGGCGCGGAGGCGGGACACTGGGTGCTGCGGCCGGTGAAGGGCCGCTCGCGCCGGCGCTACCTCGAACGCACGCTCGTGCTGGAGACGCTGCACCACACGCCCACGGGCATCGCCGTGCAGGTGGAGGCCCTCGCGTTGGGGCGCGGCAATCGCGAGCACGAGCTGGGGGCGAATGCGCCCGGCATGGTGCTGCGCCGGGTGGTGTGCGTGGAGGGGCAGGTGGAGTTCGAGACGGACTTCTGCCCGCGGCCCGAGTACGGCCTGGTGCACCCGCTGCTGCGCGAGGTGGAGGGCGGCGTGCTGGCGCAGGGAGGCGCGGACCGGTTGCGGCTGTCCTCTCCGGTGCCCCTGCGTCTGGAGGACAGCAACGCGTCCGGACGCTTTACCCTGCGGGCGGGTGAGTCGGTGTGCTTCGCGCTGGAGCACCGTGCGTGGTGGGAAGAGGCGCCGCGGGCCTGGAGCCAGCAGGAGCTGCATGCGTGGCTCCTGGACACGGTGGAGGGCTGGCGGAGCTGGTCGGACATGCACCAGAACTACGAGGGCCCCTGGCGCGAGCTGGTGCACCACAGCGGCCGCGTGTTGCAGGGGCTCACCTTCCAGCCCACGGGCGCCATCGTCGCCGCGCCCACCACCTCGTTGCCCGAGTCCGTGGGCGGCGAGCGCAACTGGGACTACCGCTACACCTGGCTGCGCGACGCGAGCCTCACGCTCGAGGCGCTCTGGGTGGCGGCCTGCCCGGACGAGGCGTGGATGTTCTTCGACTTCCTCACCTCGTCCATGACGCAGATGCGCCGGGGGGAGGACTTGCAGATCATGTTTGGCATTGGTGGCGAGCGCGATTTGAGCGAGCGCGTGCTGCCACACCTGCCGGGGTGGAGGGGCAGTTGGCCGGTGCGGGTGGGCAACAGCGCGTGGACGCAGCGGCAACTGGACGTCTACGGCGAGGTGCTCGCGGCGGCGCACCGGCTCCAGCCGCAGCTCGACAGGTTGGATGAGGCCGGACGGCGGTTCCTGCGGACGCTGGCGGACACGGCCGCGGACCGCTGGGCCGAGCCGGACCAGGGCATCTGGGAGATGCGCGGACCGCCGCGGCACCACCTCTACTCGAAGCTGATGTGCTGGGTGGCGATGGACCGGGCGCTGGCGCTCGAGGACATGCTGGGCGCGGACCCCGAGCGCGTGGCGCGCTGGAAGCGGGTGCGCCGGGACATCCGCTCGGCCATCCTGGAGCACGGGTGGAACGAGGACGTGGGCGCGTTCACGCAGTCCTTCGACTCGGGTGTGCTGGATGCGTCGGTGCTGATGATGCCCATCGTCGGCTTCCTGCCGGCGAACGACTCGCGGATGCGGGCCACGATGGACGCCATCGCCACGGAGCTCACGGATGCGCGGGGGCTCGTGTACCGCTACCGGGCCGACGACGGGCTGGAGGGCGAGGAGGGGACGTTCTTCCTGTGCACCTTCTGGCTGGCGCAGGCGTACGCCCTGGCGGACGAGGTGGAGCGCGCCCGGGAGACATTCACGCAGGCGGTGGAGCACGTGAATGACGTGGGGCTGCTGTCCGAGGAGGTGGAGCCCGACAGTGGGGAGCTGCTCGGCAACTTCCCGCAGGCCTTCAGCCACATCGGCCTGGTGAACGCGGCGTGGGCCATTGCCCAGGCCGAGGAGCGCCGCGAGCGCAGGGCCGGGTCCGCGCGCCTCTCCACGCCGGGTGCCCCCATCTGATCGTTCCTGGATATCTCGCCCGGCCCGGGGAGGAGGGTGGGCGGCAGGGGATGTCATACTCCCGGGATACGTTGCCCCCGCGCCGGTCGTCCCCGGCGCACACCTCCATGTCCCGCTACCGCCTGTCGCAGAGTGATGCCGTCGAGTGGCTCCGTGGCCTGCCGGAGTCCTCGGTGGACCTCGTCATCACCGACCCCGCCTACGAGTCCCTCGAGAAGCACCGCGCCATCGGCACCACGACGCGTCTCAAGCGCAGCAAGGCGTCCAGCAACCTCTGGTTTCAAATCTTCCCCAACGCGCGCTTCCCCGAGCTCTTCGCCGAGATCTGGCGCGTGCTCAAGCGGGACTCGCACTTCTACCTCTTCTGTGACCCCGAGACGATGTTCGTGGCCAAGCCGCTCGCGGAGGCCGCGGGCTTCCGCTTCTGGAAGCCCATCGTCTGGGACAAGCAGCACATCGGCATGGGCTATCACTACCGCTCCCGCTACGAGCTCATCCTCTTCTTCGAGAAGGGCCGGCGGCGGCTGAGCGACCTGGGCGTGGCGGACGTGCTGCCGGTGCCGCGCGTCCACCGGGGCTACCCGGCGGAGAAGCCTCCCGCGCTCAGCGAGGTGCTCATCCGCCAGAGCAGCGCGCCCGGAGAGGTGGTGGTGGACCCCTTCATGGGCTCGGGCTCGGTGGGCGTGGCGGCGGTGCGGCTCGGGCGGAACTTCCACGGCACCGACATCTGTGACGAGGCGCTCGACATCTCCGACACGCGCCTGCGGGCCGAGGGCGCGGTGCCCGAGGAGACCGCCGGCTCGCGGGAACTGCGCCTGGCCCACAGCGGGTGAGCGGCCAGGCGAGGGAGGCACGGATGACTGGACACGAATACGCGGACCTGGTGGCCAGATACATCGTGAAGAACTTCGCCTCGCGCGGGGTGAAGGTGTACCGCGAGGTGTCCGTCGGCAAGACGCTCACCGGGCGCGGACGGCGCGTCGACATCTTCGTGCTCGAGCCCTCCACGCGCACCGCGCTCGCCATCGAGTGCAAGTTCCAGGGCAGCGTGGGCACCGTGGACGAGAAGATTCCCTTCGCCCTGCAGGACCTGGAGAGCATGCGGATTCCCTGCTGCGTCGTCTACGCGGGGGATGGCTTCTCGCAAGGCATCCTCCACATCCTCTCCGCCTCGCCCATCGCCGCCTACTGCCTGCCCGGCGCCAAGACGCTCGCGCCCTCCCAGGACACGCGGGAGCTGGACTCCATCCTCGCCATGACCTTCAAGTGGTGGGACGTGCTCGTGCGCGGCAAGAAGCGCGTGGCGCTCTGAGCGCCTCCCGTCCTTCCATGACGTGCGGTCCGGCCATCGGACGGGGTAGTGTGCCCGCCCTACATTCCGAGCGGCCCGCACGGCCGGGCCGGGGAGCTACACCATGCGCGCGTTGCAGCTCGAGCGGTTGGACGGTCCCGAGGGTCTGAAGCTGGTGGACGTGCCGGAGCCCGAGGCGGGTGACCAGGTGCTCATCGACGTGAGGGCCGCCGGAGTGAGCTTCCCGGACCTGCTGCTCACCAAGGGCCAGTACCAGATGAAGCCGCCGCTGCCCTTCGTGCCGGGCGTCGAGGTCGCGGGCGTGGTGCGCGGCGCTCCGGCGGGTTCGGGCTTCAAGGCCGGCGACCGGGTGATGGCCTTCACCATGCTCGGGGGCTGGGCGGACGTGGTGGCGGCACCGCCGGGCATGACGTTCCGCGTGCCCGAGGGCTGGAGCTTCGAGGCGGCCGCGGGCACGGTGATGAACTACCACACGGCCTACTTCGCGCTGCACCGGCGCGGCCGGTTGAAGACGGCCGAGACGGTGCTCGTGCACGGCGCGGCCGGTGGGGTGGGGACGGCGACCATCCAGGTGGCGCGCGGCGCGGGCGCCCGCGTGTTCGCGGTGGTGAGCAGCGAGGAGAAGGCCGAGGTGGCTCGCAGCGCGGGCGCGGACAAGGCCTTCCTGTCCAGCGGGGACTGGGTGTCGCGGGTGCGGGACGCGACGAAGGGGCGGGGCGTGGACGTGGTGATGGACCCGGTGGGCGGAGACATCTTCGACCTGAGCCTCAAGTGCCTCGCCCCCGAGGGCCGGCTGCTGGTGGTGGGCTTCGCGGGCGGGCGGATTCCCGAGGTGAAGGTGAACCGGCTGCTCCTCAAGAACGTGGACGTGGTGGGCGTGGCCTGGGGCGCCTTCATCATGCAGGAGCCCGAGCTCACCGCCGAGATCGCCAAGGGGCTGTCCTCGCTCTCGGACAAGGGCTTCGTCGAGCCCGTGGTGGGGCAGGTGTTTCCGTTGGAACAGGCCGCCCAGGCCCTGCGTGAGCTGGACTCGCGCAAGGCCACCGGCAAGGTGGTGCTGCGCATCCGGGAGGGGTGAGCCGCGCGTTTGGAGGTAGCATCGGTGCCCTACTCACTTCAGGGGGATGCACCGATGCTCACCGGACGCATGATGGACTTCCCGCTCACGTTCACCCATTTCCTCGAGCGGGCCCGCACCTACTTCGGCCGCGCGGAAATCGTCAGCCGCCAACCGGACAAGTCGCTCCACCGCTATACCTACGCGGACTTCTACCGGCGCACCTGCAAGCTCGCCCACGCCCTCACCCGGCTCGGCGTGAAGCCCGGCGACCGCGTGGCCTCGCTGAGCTGGAACCACCACCGCCACCTGGAGCTCTACTTCGCCGTGCCCTCCATGGGCGCGGTCATCCACACCCTCAACCTCCGGCTCCACCCCAACGACCTCGCCTATATCGCCCGGCACGCCGAGGACCGCGTCGTCGTCGTGGACCGCTCGCTCCTCCCGCTGCTCGAGAAGTTCATCGCCGCCGTCCCCTCCATCCAGCACGTCATCGTCATCCCCGATGATGGCCCCACCCCCGAGGGACGCCTGGACTACGAGAAGCTGCTCGCGCCCGAGCAGGACTCCTTCGCCTGGCCCGCGCTCGAGGAGCGCTCCGCGGCGATGCTCTGCTACACCTCCGGCACCACCGGCAATCCCAAGGGCGTCCTCTACTCCCACCGCTCCTGCGTGCTGCATGCGATTGCCCTGTGCATGAGCGACTCGTTCGGCATCGGCGAGGCGGACGCCATCCTCCCCGTGGTGCCCATGTTCCACGCCGCCGCCTGGGGCATGCCCCATGCCGCCGTCTTCACCGGCGCGAAGCTCGTCTTCCCCGGGCCCCACCTGGACCCGCTGTCCCTCGTGGAGCTCATGGCCGGCGAGCGCGTCACCCTCGCCGCCGGTGTGCCCACCATCTGGCTCGGCATCCTCGCCCTGTTGGATCAGGAGCCCAAGCGCTGGGATTTGAAGTCCGTGCGCACCATGGCCATCGGTGGCTCGGCGGCGCCGCCCGCGATGATCGACGGCTTCCTCCACCGCCATGGCCTGCTCGTCACGCACGCCTGGGGCATGACGGAGCTCAACCCCGTCGGCACGCTCGCGCGCCCGCGCCGCCACCACGAGCACCTGCCTCAGGAGCAACGGCTCGCCCTCCGCGCCACGCAGGGCTACGCCCTCCCGCTCGTCGAGGTGCGCCACGTGAGTGACGCGGGCCAGGTGCTCCCCTGGGACGGCGCGACCATGGGCGAGCTGGAGGTGCGCGGGCCCTGGGTCGCCTCCTCGTACTACGGCGGCGAGGGCACGGACCGCTTCACCCCGGATGGCTGGTTCAAGACGGGAGACGTGGTGACGCTCGATGCCGACGGCTACGTGCGCATCACCGACCGCTCCAAGGACGTCATCAAGTCCGGCGGCGAGTGGATCAGCTCCGTGGACCTGGAGAACGCCCTCATGGCCCACCCGGCCGTGCTCGAGGCCGCCGTGTTCGCCGCGAAGGACTCCAAGTGGGACGAGCGCCCGCTGGCCGCCGTGGTGCTCAAGCCGGGCCAGTCCGCCACCAAGGAGGAGCTCGCCGCCCACCTGGAGAAGCGCTTCGTGAAGTGGTGGCTGCCGGATGACTACGTCTTCCTCCCGCAGATTCCGCGCACCTCCACCGGCAAGTTCCTCAAGACGAAGCTGCGCGAGGACTACGGCGACTACCTGCTCGAGCAGAAGCGGAAGAACGGCTGACGTCCCCCGCCTCGGCCCGGGGCTTCCCGTGTGGAAGCCCCCGGAGGAGCCCGGCTCAGTCCTCGATTTCGAGCTCGAGCCCGCCGGTCATCCTCAGCGCGATGTTCGCGAACGCCGTGGCGATGATGCCGCCGATGAAGCCGATCAGCGCGTACATGATGGGGATGAAGATGATGGCGGCGATGCCCCCGCCGATGCCGAAGGCGGCCAGGGGACCGGCGTTCTTCCCGCCCGAGGCGGCGCCGATCGCGCTGAAGAGCATGAAGAAACCGCCGTACATGAGCCCGATGAGGAAGCCCATGAGGGCATTGAAGACAGCGAGGTACTTGCCGAACGACAGCACGCCGAAACTGCGGATCCGCTTCATGGTGGTATCCCCCTCGAGGATGTCCCGAGCCGGTGGGGTGGCTCGTGCGTAGTACCCCCCAGGTTAAGCGTTGTCCCGTGGACGATTCCAGCCCATCCCTCAGCCGGCGAGGCCGTGGCGGAGCGCGTCCCAGCCCACCCGGGTGATGGCCTCGTCCCGCTCGCTCTCTCCGTAAAGCAGCAGCGCCACTCCGTAGTGGAACGCCCGGAAACGCGCGCGGTCCCAGGTGGCCGCGTCGATGTCCCCATAGGCCTCGCGGAACGCGCCCCGGGCCTCCGGCGGCAGGAAGGTGAAGGCGAGCGTCAGGTCGATCGCCGGATCTCCCAGGTGCACGTCTCCCCAGTCGATCACCCCCGTCACCGTGTGGTGCGCGTCCACGAGCAGGTGTCTCGCGTACAGGTCTCCGTGCACCCAGCAGGCGCGCCGCTCCCAGGGCGGGGTGTCCACCAGCCGGGACACCCAGGCACGCACCGCCGCGCCGTCCACCGCCGCGCCGTCCGCCTCCAGCTTTGCCAGCCGCTCGAGAATCATCGGCGCGCGTTGGCGCAGGTCCGCGCGGGCCAGCTCGTCCCCGGGGCCTCGCGCCAGCGTCTCGTCGTCCACGGGTATGCCGTGCAGCGCCCTCAAGAACCGCCCCAGTGCCGCGGCGTTGCGCAGCCGCTCCCCGGGAGTCCACGCCACGGCGCAGGCGGTGACTCCGGGCAGCAGCGCGTACCCGGCGAAGGGGTAGGGGTAGTCTCCCTCGGGCTGGCCGTGCCACACCGGCTCGGGGATGCGCAGCGGCAGGTGGGGCGCCAGCCGGGGCAGGATGCGGGCCTCGTTCTCCAGCAGGGCCACCGCGATCTTCCGGCGCGGGAAGCGGAACACCCACCGCCCGTTCACCGTATACGCGGCGTTGTCCCAGCCCGTCCCCAGGTGCTCCAACCTCGCCGGGGCGAAGCCTCCGGGAATTGCCGCTCCACCCGCCGGGCGGCGTCCTCGCGCGTCAGATGGACGTCTGCTTCCCACACGGGCGGCATGCTGCTTCCTCCCCCCTTCATCCATCCCGGCGCGGAGGGGGCCACGCACACAGGGAGACCCGGGCTCGGCGCCCGGGTCTCCCTGGTTCCTTCAACGGCTACCCGCTACTGGCAGGCGATGCCGGGCAGGCCCCGGTACGCGCCCTGCGACGTCCAGCGCGTGTAGGGCGTGCCGCACGAGCCGGCGTACGGGTCATCGATGCCGTAGTTCGGCACCCAGTACTCGAAGTGCAGGTGCGGACCGGTGGAGGCGCCGGACGAGCCCGCCCGGGCGATCCACCAGGTGCAGGACAGGTTGGTGTTGCGGGCGTACTGCTGCGTGTACTTCATCAGGTGCCAGTACTTGGTCTTGGTGCCATCCCCGTGCCGCATGATGATGTAGTTGGCCGTGTAGAGGCCGCAGGCGGCGTACGGGTTGGCCTGGTTCCAGTAGTTGCACCGGTCGTAGTACCCATCCACCGAGGACTCGATGACACCCGCGGCGGCGTTCATGACCCACACGCCGTAGTCCATCTTGCTGAACCCGCCGACCAGGGCGTAGTCCGTGCCGGTGTGTCCGGAGTAGCGCACGCCACCGCACGCGTAGTCCCGGCCACCGTAATCCTTGTACGCGCTCACGACGCAGCCACCGTTGCCGCACTGGTCGCCGAGCTGCGACATGGGAAAGCGGAACATCGTCTGCGCCGAGGAGACCGCCGGCATGGCCAGCAGCGCGAAGAGCAGCGTCGCGGCGAACTTCTTCATGGTGTTCATCACTTCTCACCCCCGAGATCCGGAGCTGCCTTGCCCGTGCGCACGTCGATCTTCCAGAACTCGCCGCCGCCCGCGTTGTAGCGGAGCACGTCGTCGCTCACCCACTCCATGTGGTGGCTGGAGACGGGCGGGGGAACGAAGCCCGCCGGAGCGCCGCCGAACAGCATGTGGCTCTCCATCCCGATGTTGGTGAGCTGCTTGGGCTCCGCGCCGTCCACCGTCGTGACGAAGAACGAGGCCACGCTGGTGCGGCCCGACACGAAGACGACCGTCTTGCCATCCGGGGAGATGCTGGGCGTCGCGTCGATGCCGGGACCATCCGCCAGCACCTTCACGCGGCCGTTCATGTCGATGATGGCCACGGACGTCTCGTGACCCTCGTCGTTGCTACCCGCCATCGTGGCCACCAGGGCGTCACCCTTGGCCGTCGGGAAGAGATCGCCGCCCACCTTCTGGGCCAGCACCCGCTCGCGGCCGTTGGGCTCGCGCAGGCGCAGGTTGCCCTGGCCGTCCAGCAGCGCCACGTTGCGACCCACCGCGCGGGCCTCACGGTACTTGAACTCGCGGGCCACCACGCTCACCGCGCCCGTCGGCTCGTCGTACTGCACGATGGCCAGCAACGGCACGTCGTCCGTGGCCGGAGCGTTCTCGGGAATCTCGGCGATGACTCCCGCCATCATGTTGCGGCCCTGGCCGAAGAGATGCACGAACCGGGCCTTCGGTCCGAACTCCTTGGCGACCGCGGGGACGATGCGCTCACGCGCCTTCTCGACACGGCGAAGGTCCGACGGATTCATACGGCCCGCTGCCGACGCGCTGGTCGCTGCCAGCGTGAACGCCGCCATGGACAGAAATAGCTTTCTCATCCGGCTCCTGGGGGAATAGGGGGAATGCCTGTTTATCCGTTTTTGAGAAGGTTTGAAAGCCCAGGATACAAACAGTTGAGTCGGGATTTTTCGTGGAAGATTTGTATGGATTTGTTTTGACCGTGGCGGAACGCCCTGGGGTCCGTGGCACCCTCACCCCGACCCTCTCCCGGAGGGCGAGGGGAGAGTGGGGGCACCGTTCTTCGGTTCTTCAGTTCTTCGGTTCTTCGGTGTTCAGGCGGTGCCCTTGGGCTGCAGCAGCTCGGTGGAGAAGTAGCGCTCCATCCGGTCCGGGAAGAGCGTCACCACCTGCGCCTGCGGACCCAGCCGCTTCGCCGCCTCCACCGCCGCCGCGTAGTTGAGCCCCGACGAGGGCCCCACCGGAAAACCCCGGCGGATGAGCGCCCGCGCGGTGCTCATCGCCAGATCGTCCGAGATGTTCAGCTCCACCAGCCCCGGCAGGTCCGCCTCGCGGTACAGCCGCGACAGGCCATCCACCACGCCCGGCACCCGTGAGCTGAAGCTGCAGCACTCGATGTCGGTGCCCAGCCCCGAGATGGGCCGCGCCACGAAGGGCGTCACCGGGCAGCCCGCCTCCGCGAAGGCCTGGTACAGCCCCACCACCGTGCCGCCCGTGCCCACCCCGCTCACCACCGCGTGCACCAGCCCGCCCGGTACCTGCGAGAGAATCTCCTGCCCCGTCCACACCCGGTGCGCCTCCGCGTTGTCCGGGTTCTCGAACTGGCGCGGCGCGAAGGCCTTGCGCTCCCGGGCGAGCTCCTCCGCTCGCGCGATGGCGCCCCGGATGCCCACGTCGCGCGGCACCAGCTCCACGTTGCCCCCGTAGGCGCGGATGGTGAGCACGCGCTCGCCCGTGACGCCCTCGGGCATGACGGCGGTGAACTTCAGCCCCATCTGCGCCGAGGCCAGCGCCAGCGCGATGCTCGTCGAGCCGCTCGAGGCCTCCACCACCTCGCCGTCCGGGCTCAGCTCGCCCAGCCGCCACGCCTTCTCCAGCATGTAACGCGCGATGCGGTCCTTCGTGGAGCCGCTCGGGTTGAGGAACTCCAGCTTGCACCAGATGGTGGGGCCCTCCGCCTCGAGGCGGACGGGGACCAGCGGCGTGGGGGCGATCGACTGGAGGAAGCGGCCATCCGCGGGGAGCGGGCGACAGGGAGGACGTGGGGTCATGGCGGGCTCCGGAAGTCCGCCCCACATATCGTGAATACCCCCGCGCCGGGAGTCTTCCTCCCGGATGACGCACCGCTTCTCTGGCCGCTTCCCGAGCGAATGGCTCAGAAGTGCAGGCCGACGCCCCCGAACGGGCCGCCCATCTTCTCCCGGTGCACCACGCCATCCAGGTGGCCCCGGTCATCCAGCAGCAGCCCGCGCCAACCGGCTCGCACCGTCAGCGCGCCCAGGTGCATCGCCAGGCCCACCTGTCCATCCAGTTGCAGGTGCGGCAGCGGCACCCACTGCACCCGTCCCTCCATATCGAACGGTCCGAACAGGCACCGCTCGAATGACAGCGCGAGGCTCGGTCCGATGAAGGTGATGTCCGGTGCGCGGGCCATGGCCACGCCCGCCTCCCACCGCAGCCGGCCGTGCTCGCTCGCGAGCGGGGCGAACGTCACACTCGCGTCCGCCAGGGTGATGTGGTCCTTTCCCTCCGAGCCATCCTCCGTGTTCAGCGACAGCGAGTTGATGCGCGCCGAGACACCCCAGCGCCGCTCCTCGACGCCCAGGTTGAACCCCACCGCTCCGCCGTCCGGCAGCACGTTCGCCTCCACGCCCATCCGCACCATCACCGGATGGCTCCGCTCTTCCGGCTCCTGCGTCACCGGGCGCGGGCGGTACCGGCGGTAATACGGGACAGACGTCCCGGAGACGGAGATCCACCCGATGCCCGGAGTCAGGAGGGGCCGCCGGGGACGCGGACCCGAGCCCCCGCCATTGTCGCCTCCGTTGCCCGGCGAGTCGTCCGAGTCCCGGCCCACGGGCGTGGCATCGTGGACCCGGGACTTCCCGCTGCTGCTGCCGTGCTCGCCGCTGGAGCTGGAAGAGCTGGAGCCGGAGGAGCGCGAGCCTCCGGACGAGGACGAGCTGGAGCCGGAGGACGAGCCACCCGATTTACCGAAGCGGGCCTCGGCCACCGGGGCGGTGAGGACGCATCCGGCCGCCAGGGCGGCACACAGTGTCTGCTGGGGGGATGGCAGGGGAGGCCTCCTGGGAATGCGGTTCCGTGCGGCTCCATCCAAGCATTTCTCCAACCCGTCCGGCCTCCACTCCCCAGCGGGTGACGCATGCCCGACAGGGTGAGTGTCCATGTCAGGAACCCAGCCGGGGCGAGTGTCGTCAGCCGCACGGCGGCGCCCCGCACGCGGGGTGATAGCCTCCACCCCATGTTGTTCTTCGACCTGGAGGCCTATGCACCTCCCGATGACCGCACCGCGAGCCTGAGCTCGCTCATCGTCAACCCCGCGCGGCCGGGACACCTGCTGCTGGGCGGATGCTTCTTCCGCAAGCGCTTCGACGAGCCCATCCCCGAGGCCCCCGAGGTGCAGGGGCTCTGGCTCTGGAACTTCGCCTCCGAGGCCGCCCTGCTCTCCGCCATCAAGGCGCGCTTCGAGGAGGAGTGGCGCCTCCAGCGCGAGGAGAAGGTCCGCGTGCTCGGCAAGCCGGCGACGGACCTCGTCGTCTGTGGCGCGGGCATCACCAAGTTCGATCTCCCGGCCCTCTACTGCCGCTCCCTCTTCAACGAGATCGCCAGCCCGGCCGAGCTGTTCGAGGTCTTCTTCAAGGCCCGTCCCATCGAGCTCGCCAACGAGGCCAGCTTCCTCTTCCCCGAGGAGCCCATCCTCTATCCCAAGACGACCCGGGAGATGGCCGGGCGGCTGGGATTGCACGAGCGCAAGGGCTCCAGCAAGAACATCTGGGACAGCTACGAGCGCCGCGACTACGCCGCCATCGAGCAGCGGACCGCCGAGGAGCTCCGCCTGGTGCTCGAGCTCTACACGCGCCTGCAGGCGAAGATCGCCCGGGCCTCGCGGGCTACATGAAGGTGGTGGGCGGGCTTGCAAGGGCCGGCGGGACGGGGTGGTTTCGGGCCCCCCTATTCGCGTGGAGTGGGCCGTCATGCGAGCATACACGCGTGTTGGTTGGTCGATCCGAGGCCCGGCGATGACGATTCGCGCCAAGGTGTTCCTGTTCGCCTTGATGGCGGTCGGGCTCGTATGCCTCATGGGCGTCCACCTCTACGCCGGCGCCAGCCGGGGCCAGTACATCCGCGAGCAGCTCACGGCCATCCAGGAGCAGCGCGATGCCTACGAGCGGTTGCACGGGCTCGTCTGGCCCTACCTGAACCAGTTGGCGCAGATGCGGCGGGTGGAGGGCAGCATCGGGCTCGTGCAGCGCGAGCTGCTGGAGAAGGTGGACGTGGAGCTGGCGCAGCTCGAGGACAGCCTGGCCCGGGAGGAGCGGTGGTTGGGGAACAGGTCCGAGGAGTCCGAGCGGCAGGAGCAACAGGAGCTCCGCGATGCCATGCGCCAATGGTCGGAGTGGGCGGCGGCGCGCGTGCGTGCCCTCCCCGAGGGCACCTCGGTGGGCTCCACGTTGCAGTGGTTGCTGTACTCCCAGTTCGAACAGAACGTGGGCCAGCGCATCAAGCTCCTGCAAGAGGCGGAGAAGGCCGAGATGGACGAGCTGCGGCGCCGCTGGGACGGCAACGTGCAGCTCTCCCGCAACCTGGCGCTGGTCTTCCCCGCCATCTGCCTCGTGCTCGTGCTGGCGCTCGCCTTCGCCATCCTCAACCCCCTGCGGCGCTCGCTCCAGGGGCTCATGACGGTGGCCGAGCGCATCGGGCGGGGGGACTTCGACCTCCGCCTTCCCCCGGCGGGCCATGACGAGCTGGGCCGGCTCACCCACGCCTTCGACCGGATGGCGCGCGAGCTGCGCGAGGTGCTGGAGGAGAAGCAGCGGCTCATCCGCGCCGAGGCCGAGGTCTCCGAGCGCGAGGCCCGCCGCTACCACCTCCTGCTGGAGGACACGGTGCGCACCCGCACCGCCGAGCTCGCCGATACCAACGTCCGCCTCCAGGACAGCCTCCAGCAGCTCCAGGCCGCCCAGGAGCAGTTGCTCTTCGCGGACCGGCTCGCCTCCGTGGGCCGGCTCGCCGCGGGCGTGGGCCATGAAATCAACAACCCGCTCGCCTTCATCCTCAGCAACCTGCGCTACGTCCACCAGGAGCTGGACGAGCTGTCCGGCACCCCCTCCGAGGAGTCGCGCCAGGAGATGCTCGCCGCGCTCTCCGAGGCCAGCGAGGGCGCCGAGCGCGTGCGCCTCATCGTGCAGGATCTCAAGTCGCTGTCGCGGCCGGATGACGTGGCGCTCGGCCCGGTGGACCTGGCGGAGGTGGTGCGCGGCTCGGCGAAGATGGCCCGGCACGAGGTGCGGGACCGGGCCCGGTTGGTGGAGGACTGTGGCGAGGTGCCTCCCGTGCACGCCAACGCGGCGCGCCTGGGGCAGGTGTTCCTCAACCTCATCATCAACGCGGCGCACGCCATCACCCCGGGCCGCGTGCAGGAGAATGAAATCCGCGTGGAGGCCCGGCGCTCCGGCCCCAGCCAGGTCACCGTGGCGGTGCGCGACACCGGGGCCGGCATCTCCCCCGAGCACCTGCGGCGCGTCTTCGATCCCTTCTTCACCACCAAGCCCGCCGGCGTGGGCACGGGGCTGGGGCTGTCCGTGTGCCACCGCATCATCACCGCGCTCGGCGGGGAGATTCGCGTCGAGAGCGAGCCGGGCCGCGGCACCTCCTTCTTCATCACCCTGGCCGTGGCCGAGCGCTCCGGGGACTCGGAGCCGCCGTCCTCCGGCGAGTCCGCGGCCTGAGCTGTCCGGCGTTGGACGTCCGCGCGGCGCAAGGACTTGGCGAGCGCAAACTGTTCAACGTTCTTCCCCGTGAAATTCCGCACGCCCCCAGCGTCTGGAAACAGGCATCCCCATGTTGGGCGCGCAAGCCATCCAACATTCAGGAGGAGGAACGGATGCCACCGCGTGGAGTGAAGAGCCCGAAGCGTCAGCGGCAGTATGCGAAGATCAAACAGTCCGCGCGCAAGCGGGGCACCAGCGAGGCCCGTGCCGAGGAGCTCGCCGCCCGCGTCGTGAACAAGCAGCGCAGCAAGTCCGGCGAGACGAAGGGCTCGGCGAAGAAGAAGACCGCCGCGAAGAAGAGCGCGGCGAAGCGGAGCTCCACGAAGACCTCCGCCAAGAGCTCGTCGCGCCGGGCGAAGCCGGCCCGCGGCACGCGCAGCACCGGGGCCAAGTCCCGCACCCGCACCACCGCCGCCAAGACGCGGCGCAAGTCGAGCGGCTCGTCCCGCTCGAGCAGCCGCTCCAAGCCGTCACGCTCGAAGAAGAAGTAGGCGCGCGCCCGGCGAGCCTGACGGCCAGGTACCGTTTCCAGTGAAGTGACCCCGCGGCCCTCGGAGAAGACCCGAGGGCCCGCGCGGCTCCGGCGGCTCCGGTCCGCTCAGCGGGCCGAGTCCGAGCCGACCGCCTGGTCCTCGGGCGCGGGCTTCGCCGGGCTGGCCTCGAAGTGAGTCCAGAGCATGGGGTCTCCCGCCTTCACGGGCACCAGGAGCTTCTTGTTGATGATGTGATCGGCGTCGCTCGGTCTGACGATGGAGCGGGTGACGAACTGCTCCGGGATGCTCCGTTGGTACACGTGGTCGAACGTCAGGACCGTTCCCTCTTCCATGTCCTGGCTGGCGACGATCACCGGGTGGAGGTTCCAGCCCTCACGGGCCTTCGCGGCCTTGTTGTGCGCCCAGTTGTACGCCACGATGCCACTCACCATCACGCCGCCCACCAGTCCCACCACCAGGCCGATGATGAGCCCCAGCACGATGCCCGCCGGCTTCTTCTTTTCCATGTCGAGAGTCTCCGGGCGTTCAGCCGCCCATCGCTGAATGGTACACCCGCGCGAGTGCCTGGGCCTCGTTCGCCACGCCGAAGCGGGCCCGGGCCTCCTCGGCGGCGTTGAGCCCCACCTGCCTCGCCCGCTCCGGCGCGTTCAGCAGCTCCTTCAGCAGCTCGCGCAGCTCCGCCACGTTGCCGGGCTCGAAGAGGAAGCCCGTGCGGCCGTGCTCGATGAAGGAGGGCACGTGCGGCAGCCGGCTCATCACCGTGCAGCACCCGCACGCCATCGCCTCCAGCATCACCATGGAGAAGGACTCGAAGTGCGTCGGGTTCACCAGCACGCTCAGCCCCTGGTACCAGGGCACCACCGGGCGCTGCTCTCCGGCGAGCACCAGCCGCCCTCCCGTCTTGTCGCGCAGCCCCTTGGCCCACGCCCTGTCCCCGCCCTTGGCCAGCCCCACCAGCACCGGCGTCCACTCGGACGCGGGCAGCCCGGGCAGCAGCGGCGCGAGCGCCTCGACGAAGTCTCCCTGGCCCTTGCTCGGGCGGATGCGTCCCACCACGCCCACGCCCCGCCGGCCCCCGAGCCCCAGCGCCTTCCACGCCGCGTCCCGGTCCACCGGCGGTGTGAAGCGCTCCAGGTCCACCCCGTGCGGCACCAGCTGCGAGGGCCTCCCCATCCACCCGGCGCTCTGCGCGTTGAGCGTCACGAGCTGCTCGGCGAAGCGGGTGAGGAAGCGGGTGAAGCGGCCCGGCGGCCCTCCCCCGTGGCGCGTGTAGACGAGCCGCACCTCCCGGCCCAGCAGCCGCAGCAGCAGCCCGGCCAGCAGCTCGTTGTTGCGGTGCGCGTGCCACACCACCGGCTCCTGACGGATGCGCCGCCACAGCTCGCTCCAGGCGATCCGCGGCACGTCCTCCTCCAGGTTGCCCCCCACGGCCCGCGTCTCCATCAGCCGCGCCAGCTCGGTGACGATGCGCTCGGTGTGCGCGGTGACGCCCGTGCGGCGCCGGTGGAAGTGGGGGTGGACGACGAGCATGGCGCCCCCGTCTGTACCCGACGTCAGACGACTCGGCAGCTGGCGTCTGGCGTCTGTAAGGTACTCCCGCGTACCCCGCTGTCAGTGGGGGGCGGGATCTGGCGCTCATCCTCCCACCTGTGGTACCTGAAGTGTGCCCATGCCCACTTCTCTTCCCCGTGGTTGGCTCCTCGGGCTCGCGCTCTGGTTCGCGAGCACCGCATGGCTCTACGCCTTCATGAGCCGCGCCCAGGCCGAGCAGTCCTCGGAGCTCGCGCAGCTTCGGCGGGAGATGGCGGAGCTGCACCGCGAGGTGCTCTCCTGCCAGTTGGAGAGCGCCGAGGCGCGCATCTCCCAGGGCCGCCGCTAGCTCGCGTCAGGGAAGTGGCCGAAGGGGCGTGATGTCCCCTCTCCCGAGGGGAGAGGGGAGATGTCAGCGCAGGTTCCCAGGGTGTCTGGGTGCAGAGCGGGCAGGCTCGGCCCTCGCCGCTCCCCCGCGTGAAGAAGGACCCGAGGTCAGAGGTTGACTCCTGGAGGTTACCTCCGGAGTCATCATGGACCGTACGGGCAGTGCAGACCTTCCCCTCCATTCGGGCCGCGTGCCGGACTGGCTCGCCCAGCGCATGGCGCGCATGAGCCGCGTCCTCGTGGAGGCCCTCGTGCTCCACTACGGCCGCCACGAGGTGCTGCGCCGGCTCGCCCATCCCTTCTGGTTCCAGTCGCTCGGCGCCGTCATGGGCATGGACTGGCACTCCTCGGGCGTCACCACCACCGTGCTCGGCGCGCTCAAACGCGGGCTCACCCCCGGCGGGCGCCAGCTCGGGTTGTATGTCGTGGGCGGCAAGGGCCTCCAGGCGCGCCGCACCCCGGACGAGCTGCGCATCATCGGCGACCGGGTGGGCATCGACGCGGACGCCCTCATCCGCGCCAGCCGTCTGGCGGCCAAGGTGGACAGCGCCGCGGTGCAGGACGGCTTCGAGCTGTATGCCCACAGCCTCATCCTCTCGGACGACAACGCGTGGGCCGTGGTGCAGCAGGGGATGAACACCGAGGCCCGGCAGGCCCGGCGCTACCACTGGCTGTCCGAGGGCCTGGGCAGCTTCGTGGACTCGCCCCACGCCGCCATCGAGGGGCCCAACCAGGGCGTCATCCTCAACCTCACCGACAAGCGTGCCTCGCGGGCCCGGGCCGCCCAGGTGGAGCTGGTCTCCCAGGGGCCGGACGTGGTGCTGGGCGCCCTGCGCAAGCTGCGTCCCCAACCCGCGCCCGTGCCCTTCACCCCGCTGCTGCCCCACCTGCAGATGCCCCCGCACGAGGAGGTGACGCGCGAGGACGTGGTGCTGCGCCGGCTCCACGGCACGCTGGCCGCCGCGGCCGAGCAGGGCCCCCGCGACTTCGCCGAGCTGCTGCTCCACCCCGGCGTGGGCGCGCGCACCGTGGCGGCCCTGGCCACCGTGGCCGAGGTGCTCCACGGCTCGCCCGCGCGCTTCACCGACCCCGCGCGCTTCGCCTTCGCCCAGGGCGGCAAGGACCGGCAGCCCTTCCCGGTGCGCCTGGACGTCTATGACGAGACGCTGCGCGTGCTGCGCTCGGCGGTGGACGCCGCGAGGCTCGGCAACGACGAGCGGCTCCAGGCCATCCGCGAGCTGGACCGGCAGGCGCGCCGGCTCGAGTCCGTGGCCACGGGCGCATCCTTCGACGCGCTCGTCGAGGAGGGGTGGAAGGACGTCCCCGAGTTGCTGCCCACCGATGCGCCCCCGCGCAGGCCCTCGGGACGTCCCGGCTGGCGGCGCCGGACCGGGCCCCGGAGCCAACTGGAGCTGCCCGGCCTCGAGGAGGAGACTCCCGGTGATTCCTCGTCCCACTCCAGGTGAGGCCCGGGGGGCGGACGCCCGCCCGGTCGGCGATCGAGCCGCCCCTCCTGAAAGAGGGACGTGTACGGTGGCGGAGAGCTGTTTCCCTCCAGGGCGGGGCGGTGTGGGGTCATGGCGGTAATCTGTCCGGTGGCGCCTGCCCCCCCAGGCGAGTAGGGAGCCCTCATCGTGTCGAGCAGCAGCCACTCTGCCCCTTCCGCGCGCCGGGGGGCCCAGCAAAAGCGGGCCTTCCCCCCCCGGTTGGATGGACGGGTACTGGTCGTCGATGACACGGACGCCAAGCGCTACCTCATCGCCCAGACGCTGCGCCTGGCGGGCATGGAGGTGGTGGAGGCGGTGAGCGGCGAGGAGGCCCTCGCGGCGGCCCTGTCCGGGCCGGACGTGGTGGTGCTGGACGTGCGGCTGCCGGACATGAGCGGCTTCGACGTGTGCCGGCGTCTGAAGGAGGACCCCGCCACCGCCGCCATCCCGGTGCTCTACATCTCCGCCCTGCTGCAGGACGAGGAGCTGGAGGAGCGGCTCTTCGAGGACGGCGCGGATGGCTACATCCCCCAGCCCATCGAATCCCGGCACCTGGTGGCGCAGACGTGGGCCCTGGTGCGGATGCGCCGGGCGGAGCAGGCCCGCCGGCGCGAGCGCGAGGAGTCCCAGGCCGAGCAGGCGCGGCTGCAACGCGAGCTGGAGAAGACGCAGTCGCGGGCCCGCCGGCTCACCGAGTCCGGCGTGGTGGGCATCCTCTATTGGGACCTGGACGGCTCCATCCTCGAGGCCAACGACGCCTTCCTCGGCATGGTGGGCTACTCGCGCGAGGACTTCGAGCAGGGCCTCGTCAACTGGCGCGGGCTGACGCCCCCCGAGTGGGTGGCGGCGGACGAGCAGGCCATCCGGGAGGTCCGCGCCCAGGGCTTCAGCGGGCTGTACGAGAAGCAGTACGTGCGCCAGGACGGCGCGCGGGTGGACGTCATGCTGGGGGCCGCCGCGTTCGAGGGCGAGGCCCACCGCGGCGTGACGATGGTGGTGGACCTCTCCGAGCGCCGGGAGTCCGAGCGCCGGCTCAAGCACCTCATGGCGGAGCTGGCCTCCAGCGAGGCCCGGTTGCGGCTGGCGCTCGACTCGGCCGAGCTCGGCGCGTGGAGCTACGACCTGGCCACCGGCCAGCATCGCTGGGACGCGCGTGCCAAGGAGCTGTTCGGGCTGCCGCCGGAGGCGCCGGTGGACATGACGGTGTGGCGGGCGGCGACCCACCCGGAGGACCGGGAGTGGGTGGAGGCGTCGGTCCTGCGCGCGCTGACGGGGGCCAAGGGGGGCTTCTTCTCGGCCGAGTACCGGACGGTGGGCGCGCGGGACGGGGTGTTGCGGTGGATTGCCTCCCGGGGCCGGGTCCTCTTCGGCGCGGATGGCCAGCCCACGGCCCTGTCGGGCACCTACCTGGACTTCACCGAGCGCAAGCTCAACGAGCAGCGTGCCGCGGAAGCTCCAGGCCACCACCGCCGCCTTCGCGCACGCGCTCACCCCCGAGCAGGTGGGCAACGCGCTGGTGGAGCGCGGGCTGAAGTCCCTGGAGGCCTACGCGGGCGTCCTCAGTCTGGTGGAGGGCGACGCGCTGCGCATCTCCAGCTACTTCGGCTATCCCGCCACCCTTCCCCAGCAGTACAGCCGCTTTCCGCTCGGCGTCCGCACCCCCTCCACCGCGGCCGTCCTGGAGGGGCGGACCCTCGTGGTGCAGGCCAGCGAATCGCTGGCCCAGGAGTGGCCCGAGTTCGCCCGGACGGTGGCGGACAGCCGCACCCGCACCTGGCTGAGCACGCCGTTGAAGATGGGCGAGCGGGTGGTGGGGGTGCTGGGGCTGAGCTTCGCCTCGCCGCGCCGCTTCAGCGCGCGGGAGATGGTGCACCTGGAGTCGCTCTGCGGGCTGTGTGCCCAGGCGCTGGAGCGGGCCCGGCTCTACGAGGAGGAGCGGCGGGCCAAGGACGAGGCCCGGCAGCGCTCGGAGCTGGAGCAGCAGTTCCTCGGCGTGGTGAGCCACGACTTGCGCAACCCCCTGGCCTCCATCTCGCTGGGCGCGCGCACGCTGCAGCGCCTGGAGCGGCCGGCCCCGGAGACGGTGTTGCGCACGGCCGGACGCATCGCCACGAGCGCGGACACCATGGGGCGCATGGTGTCGGACCTGCTGGACTTCACGCGCGGGCGGCTGGGCGGAGGCATTCCGCTGGAGCGCACGCGCAATGACCTGGTGCTGTTGTGCCAGGAGGTCATCGAGGAGTTCTCGGTGACGCACCCGGACCGGCGCATCCTCCTGGAGGGCGACGCGCGCTGCGAGGGGTGGTGGGATGGGGAGCGCATGCGGCAGGTGCTCTCCAACCTCCTGTCCAATGCGCTGAGGCACTCGCGGCAGGGGACGGCGGTGTCCGTGCGGGCCCGGGAGCTGGCGGGCGAGGTGGAGCTGGCGGTGAGCAACGAGGGCGAGCCCATTCCGGCGGAGCTGGTGCCGGTGCTCTTCGAGCCGTTCCGCCGGGGCATGCCGAAATTCCGGCCGGCGGGCAGCCTGGGGCTGGGACTCTTCATCGTGCACCAGGTGGTGGCGGGCCACGGCGGCCGGGTGGAGGTGGGCAGCGGCGACGCCGGCACCACCTTCACCGTCCGGGTTCCCCGCGGCGCGTAGTCCGGGCGAGCCGTCCTCCGGCCGGGCGTCCGGGGAGTGTAGTGTCTGACAGCCGGGCGCTTCCGCCGGGAGCGCGCGGGCCGGGCTGTTCATGGCAAACATCACATGATGCCTGTCCCCCCAGGCGAGCAGGGAGTTTCATCGTGTCGAACAGCGGCCCCTCCGCCCCTTTTCCGCGCCAGGAGCCGCGGGAGCTGGCAGCCCCCCTCCGGATGGAGGGGCGGGTGCTGGTGGTGGATGATACGGAAGCCACGCGGTACATCATCGTCAAGGCGCTGCGCCGCGCGGGCATGGAGGTGCTGGAGGCGTCCAGCGGGCAGGAGGCCCTCACCGCGGCGGCGCTGAAGCCGGACGTGGTGGTGCTGGACGTGCGGCTGCCGGACATGAGCGGCTTCGAGGTGTGCCGGCGCCTGAAGCACAACCCGGACACCGCCGCGCTCGCCATCCTCTATGTCTCCGCGTTGATGCGCGACGAGGAGTTGGAAGCGCGGCTCTTCGAGGACGGCGCGGACGGCTACATTCCCCAGCCCATCGAGCCCCGGCACCTGGTGGCGCAGACGTGGGCCCTGGTGCGGATGCGCCGGGCGGAGCAGGCCCGCCAGCGCGAGCGCGAGGAGGCCCAGGCCGAGCAGGCGCGGCTGCAGCGCGAGCTGGAGCGCTCCCAGGCCCGGGCGCGCCGGCTCACCGAGTCCGGCGTGGTGGGCACCTTCTACTGGGACCTGGACGGCTCCATCCTCGACGCCAACGACACCTTCCTGGAGATGGTGGGCTACACGCGCGAGGAGCTGGAGCAGGGCCGGCTCGACTGGCGGAAGATGACGCCTCCGGAGTGGCGGGCGCAGGACGAGAGCAACATCCAGGACGTGCTCACGCAGGGCGTGTCCGGGTTGAGGGAGAAGCAGTACGTGCGCAAGGACGGCACGCGGGTGGATGTGATTCGAGGGGCCGCGGCCTTCGAGAACGAGCCCCACCGGGGCGTGGGGGTGGTGGTGGACATCTCCGCGCGCAAGGAGGCCGAGCGCCGGCTGGCGCAGCTCATGGAGGAGCTGGAGTCCAAGGAGCGGCTGCTCAAGGCCGTGCTCCAGCAGATGCCCACCGGCCTCCTCATCGCCGAGGCATCCTCGGGGCGCACGCTGCTGTCCAATGAGCGGATGGCCACCCTGCTCGGGGACTCCCCGAAGCCGAACCTCGAGCAGATGCGCCGGCACCTCATGTCGCACCCGGACGGCAGGTCCTACACGCGCGAGGAGCTGCCGCTGGTGCGCGCGCTGGGCGAGGGCCGGGAGGTGGTGGAGGATCTCGTCGTCCGCCGCGAGGACGGCTCGGTCCGGCTCACCCGGACGTGTGCCTCGCCCGTGCGGGATGCGCGGGGAGACATCGTCGCCGGGGTGCTGACGATGGAGGACATCACCGAGCGCAAGGCCACGCAGGAGTCGCTGCGTCAGAGCGAGGAGCGGCTGCGCATGGCGATGGAGTCCGCCGCGCTCGGGGTGTGGTGCTACGAGCCCGCCACGGACTCGCTGGTGTGGGACGTGCGGACCCGGGAGCTGTTCGGGATGGCCCCCGATGCGCCCGTGGACCTGCGCGTGTGGCTGGAGCGCGTGCACCCGGATGACCGCGAGCGGGTGGAGTCCGCGGCCCGGGGAATGTCCGGTGTGGGCGGGGACTCGGTGGAGATGGAGTACCGGGCCCTGGGGACAGAGGGCGTGCTGCGGTGGATTGCCGCGCGGGGCCAGGCGCATGCCGGCGAGCGGGGACAGGCCCGGATGCTGGGCACCGTGCTGGACATCACCGAGCGCAAGCTGGCCGAGCAGCATGCCGAGGCCCTCCTGTCGGCGACGGCCGCCTTCTCGCACGCGCTCACGCCCCGGCAGGTGGCCGAGGCCCTGGTGGCGCACGGGTTGAAGTCCCTGGATGCCTGCGCGGGCGTCGTCACCGGGGGGGTGGACGAGGGGCTGGTGGTGCTCGGGTCCGTCGGCTACCCGGAGGACACGCTTCGCGCTTTCAGCACCCTGCGGCTCACCCAGTCCCTGCCCATTCCGCAGGTGGTGCGCGCGGGGCGCGCGGTGTGGATCGAGTCCATCGAGGCGCTGGAGCGGGACTGGCCGGAGGCGGCCCCGTGGGTGAGGAAGAACCGGGGCCGCTCCTGGGGCTCGCTTCCGCTGGTGAGCGGGGAGCGGGTGGTGGGCGTGCTGACGCTGAGCTTCCCCACGCCCAGGCGCTTCAGCACCCGGGAGAAGCTGCACCTGGAGTCGCTCTGCCGGCTGGGGGCCCAGGCGCTGGAGCGGGCCCGGGTCTACGAGGAGGCCCGGCACCGGGCCGAGCTGGAGCAGCAGTTCATCGGCGTGGTGAGCCACGATTTGCGCAACCCCCTGGCGGCCATCTCGCTGGGGGCGCGCACGTTGCAGCGCATGGAGCGGCCGGCGCCCGAGGCGCTGATGCGGACGACGGGGCGCATCGCCAACAGCGCGGACACCATGGGGCGGATGATCTCCGACCTGCTGGACTTCACGCGCGGGCGGCTGGGCGGAGGCATTCCGCTGGAGCGCACGGCGACGGAGCTGGTGCGGCTGGGCCGGGAGGTCATCGAGGAGTTCTCGGTGACGCACCCGAGCAACGACATCCGCCTGGAGGGAGACGCGCTGTGCGAGGGGTGGTGGGACGGGCCGCGCATGCGGCAGGTGCTCTCCAACCTCCTGTCCAACGCGTTGAGGCACGCGCGCCCGGGGTCCGAGGTGGTGGTGGAGGTGCGCGGGCTGGGCGGCGAGGCGGAGCTGAAGGTGAGCAACGAGGGCGAGCCCATTCCGGCGGAGCTGGTGCCGGTGCTCTTCGAGCCGTTCCGCCGGGGCATGTCGAAGTTCCGGCCGTCGGGCAGCCTGGGGCTGGGGCTCTTCATCGTGCACCAGGTGGTGACGGGCCACGGCGGCCGGATGGAGGTGGGCTCGGCCGGGGGCGTCACCTCCTTCACCGTGCGGGTGCCACGCGGGGCGTAGGACGGACGCCCCGCTCCCGTCTCACTTCGCGCGCTTGAGCGGGAGGAACTCGGGCCGCCACATCTCCGCCTCGAGCAGGCCCTCGAGGTCCTCGGGCAGCTTGCGCATGGCCACCTCCTCCTTCACCGCCTGGCGCATGACGGCGATGGCCACCTGCCGGCTCGCCGCGCGCAGCCGGTCCATGCGCGGGTACAGCGCGCCCTGCGCCAGCCGCGCCCCGTCCGTGTAGTCCGCCAGCGCCAGCGACGCCGCCGTCAGCATCCCGTCCGTCACCCGCTTCGCCCGCGTCAGCAGCACGCCCAGCCCCAGTCCCGGGAAGATGAAGGCGTTGTTGCCCTGGCCCACCGGGTGCGGCGCCCCATCCCACTCCACGTCCTCGAAGGGGCTGCCCGTGGCCACCAGCGCCTTGCCCTGCGTCCACCGGTAGATGTCCGCCGGCACCGCCTCGCTGTTCGCCGTGGGGTTGCTCAGCGCGAACACCACCGGGTACGGCGTGTTCTCCGCCACCGCCTTCACCACCTCCTCGCCGAACGCCGCCCGCTGCCCGCTCAGCCCCAGCAGCACCGTCACCTTCGCCTCCCGCGCCGTCTCCAGCAGGCTGGGAATCGCGCCCTGGAGCTTCCAGCCCGCCACGCGCGAGGGCTCGTGCGCGAACTCCAGCTTGTACGGCTCCAGCCCCTTGCGGTCCTTCAGGATGAGGCCCTTGGAGTCGATGAGGTAGATGCGCTCGCGCGCCTGCTGCGTGCTCAGGCCCTCGCGCTCCATGCCGCGGACAATCTGGCGCGCCACGCCCACGCCGCCCGCGCCCGCGCCGTGCACCAGGTACACCTGCTGGCCGAGCGTCGTCTGGCTGCGCCGCGTGGCCGACAGCAGGCCCGCGAGCACCACCGCGCCCGTGCCTTGGATGTCGTCGTTGAGCGAGGGCAGCACGTCCCGGTAGCGCTCCAGCACGTCGAAGGCCTTCTGCTTGCTGAAGTCCTCCCACTGCACCAGCACGTTGGGGAAGCGCTTCTTGAGCGCCGTCACGAAGGCGTGGATGAAGTCGTCGTACTCCTTGCCCTCCATGCGCGGCCGCTTCACGCCCAGGTAGAGGGGGTCATCCAACAGCTCCTTGCGGTTGGTGCCCACGTCCAGCTCCACCGGCAGCGTCACCGCCGGGTCGATTCCCGCCGCGGCCGTGTACAAGGACAGCTTGCCGATGCAGATGGCCAGGCCGCCGAAGCCCTGGTCTCCAATGCCGAGAATCCCCTCGTTGTCCGTGGCGACAATCAGCTGCACGTCCGGGAAGGGCGTGTGGGCCAGCAGCGAGTCGATCTCCCCGATGTTCTCCGGGCTCACCACCAGCCCGCGCGGATAGCGGTAGATGCGGCTGAACTGCTCCACCGCCTGCGCCACCACCGGGGTGTAGATGATGGGCATCATCTCCTCGATGTGCCGGTTGAGCAGCGCGTAGAAGAGCACCTCGCTGCGGTCCTGCAGCGCGCGCAGGAAGACGTGCTTGTCCAGGTCCGAGCGGAAGGAGCGGAAGTTGGTATAGGAGCGCTCGATCTGCTCGTCCAGCGAGGAGACGTGCGTGGGCAAGAGGCCCATCAACCCGAACTCGCGCCGCTCCTCCAGGCTGAAGGAGGTGCCCTTGTTGAGCAGGGGCAGGCGGGTGAGCATCAGCCCCTCCAGGTTCGTCTCCAGGTAGGGGCGGCCGTGGGCGTCGAGCTTCTTCTCGTACTGTTTCATGGGGGGAAATTCGTGGCTGTGAAGGAGGGGCGCTCCCTTAACGGCTCGCCCCTCGCCTCAACAAGGCCCCTCTCCAGGCGGGCATAAGCGGCGATTCGGCCCTCCATGCGGCCGTTGCACGGCGCCGTGCGCCAACGCGACGCGTCACCGGTCCGCTCCACGCGGGCGTCACGCCCGGCCAGGCACCGGCTCGGCCCGCCTCCCAGGGGGGCGCTCACCCGGGAGGCGTCGAGCACTCACCTACTGGAAGTAGAAGCTGCGCCCGTAGGGGCCATAGGAGGAACTGGTGATGCCGTTCTGCGTGCTGCTCACGTAGGACGACTGGCCGGGCGCGAGCACCGCATGGATGACGCCCCCGCTCGTCGTGATGACGCCCGCGTGGACGGCCGCCTGGCACAGCGCCGAATCATGCGTGTAGATGTTCGTGCCCCAGATGGTCTTGTGGCTGGCGGTGCTGATGTACTCACTGGAGCAGTTGCAGCTCACCACGTCGCCAACCACATACTCGCTTCGGGCGAGGTGTTCGTGGCAGGGGAACGCGCATTGACTGCCCGTCGCCACGGAGAAGCTGGCCGGCCAGGTGGTGCTGTAATAGGAGGAGGAGGTCACGCCGTTGCGCGTGGAGCCCGTGTAGGTGATCTGGTTGGGCAGCATGGTCACCGTGACGTACCCGCCGTTGGTCGTGATGGCGCCCGCGTGCACCGCCGCGCGGCACACCGACGAGTCGGACGTATAGGCGTCCGTGCCCAACAGTGAGGTGTTGGTGGCGGAGGCCTGGGGGGCCGTGCAGCGGCACGTGAGCGTGGTGCCAATCTGGTTGGTGTAGTTGCTCATGCTGGAGGGGCAGTAGCCACAGGCCTCCATGGCCTGCTGCGCCACGCCCGTGGACTCCTCGCCGGGCAGCCCCGCCGCGTCCAGCTCCGAGCCGCCACAGCCGCCCACCACCAGCGCGCCGACCACGGCCAGCAGCCGGAACCCAGAGATTCCACCGGTATTCTTGAACATGTATTGCCCCCTCATAAAGGCTTGTGCCCCGGCATGGGGCGGGGGGGGCTTGTAGGTAGTGGCCGCGGGAGAGTCAATACGGGGTTCTCCGTCCTCGCCTGCTTTCGAGAAGGCAGGGCGAGGGGCGCTCCATCGGGGGCTCGCCGCCGCTCCTGGCAGGCCCACACCGCGAGGCTCGCCTATTCCCACGCAGCAGGAGCGACGGTGGCCCGCCTGGTGCCGGAGCGGCTTTGAACGCGGAACTGGCCACACCGGGTCCGCACTGCTTCAATCCGCGCCCCTGGTCTCCGTCCGCCGCGACTGGCAGAGGAACGATGAACGCACGTGTCTGGAAGATTGCCCCCCTGCTGTTCGGCTCGGGCTTCTGCGCCCTGGTGTACCAGATGGCGTGGCAGCGTGAGCTGCGCCTCATCTTCGGGGCCTCCACGGCCGCGTCCGCCGCGGTGCTGGCCATCTTCATGGGCGGGCTGGGACTGGGCGGTGCGCTGCTGGGTGGGCGCGTGGACCGGGAGAAGCGCCCGCTGGCCTTCTACGCCAACCTGGAGCTGCTCATCTCCCTGAGCGCGGCGCTGACGCCGCTGCTGGTGTGGCTGGCGCGCACCGTCTACACGTCCCTGGGCGGCTCGGTGTCGATGGGGCTGGGGCTCGGCTCGGTGGTGCGGCTGGTGCTCTCCGCGCTGGTGCTGTCGGTGCCCACGCTGCTGATGGGCGGCACGCTGCCGGCGGCGGCGCGCGCGGCGGAGACGGCGGATGACGTGCGGCGCCGGGCGCTCGCGGTCCTCTACGGCCTCAACACGCTGGGCGCGGTGGCCGGCGCGGCGGCCTCCACCTTCCTCCTCTTCGAGGTGTTCGGCACCCGCAGCACCCTGTGGCTGGCGGCGCTGCTCAACGTGCTGGTGGCGCTGATCGCGCGGGCGGTGGCGCGCGGGCTGCCGGACCAGGAGGACGTGGCCGCTCCGGCCGCCGAGGCTTCCGCGCCGGAGGCCCCGACGGCCACCCTGCCGCCGCGCCGCTTCGTGCTGGGCGCCGCGGCGCTGGTGGGCTTCGCCTTCTTCCTCATGGAGATGGTGTGGTACCGGATGCTGGGGCCCCTGCTGGGCGGCTCCACCTTCACCTTCGGCCTCATCCTGGTGGTGGCGCTGGCGGGCATCGGCCTGGGCGGCGCGGCGTACGCGGCCTGGGGCCAGCAGCGCCCGGCCACCCTGCGCGGCTTCGCGCTGACGTGCCTCCTGGAGGCGCTGCTGCTCGCCGTGCCCCTGGCGCTGGGCGACCGCATGGCGGTGCTGGCGTCCATGGTGCGGCAGATGACCGTCTTCGGCTTCGGCGGCCTGGTGCTGGGCTGGGCCTTCATCGCCGCGCTGGTGGTGCTGCCGGCCGCCTTCATCTCCGGTGTGCAGTTCCCCCTCCTGCTGGCGCTCCTGGGCCGCGGCGGCAACAACGTGGGCCGCCAGGTGGGCATGGCCTATGCGTGGAACACGGTGGGCTCCATCGTGGGCTCGCTGGCGGGCGGCTTCGGCCTGCTGCCGCTGCTCTCCGCGCCCGGTGTCTGGCGGCTGGTGGGCGCGGTGCTGGTGGGCCTGGGGCTCGTCGCGGTGGCCCTGTCGGTGCGCCAGGAGCAGCCAACGCCTTCGCGCATGGTGCCGCCGCTGGCCGCGGCCGTGGTGGCCGCCCTGCTGCTCACCGCCGTGGGGCCCACGGCCTCCTGGCGGCACAGCGCCATCGGCGCCGGCCGCGGCAAGCTGGACAAGCAGACGTCCACCAACCAGCTGCGGGACTGGGTCTCGGCCCAGCGCCGCTGGATGCTGTGGGAGACGGACGGCGTGGAGAGCAGCGTGGGCGTCGTCGGCGCCAACGGCCTGTCCTTCATGGTCAACGGCAAGTCGGACGGCAACAGCCTCGGCGACGCGGGCACCCAGGTGATGGGCGGCCTCATCGGCGCCTTCGTCCACCCCAACCCGCGCCGCTCGCTCGTCGTCGGCCTGGGGACCGGCAGCACCGCCGGCTGGCTCGGCTCCGTGCCGGAGATGGAGCGCGTGGACGTGGTGGAAATCGAGCCCGCCATCCTCCGCTTCGCCCGCCAGTGCGACCCCGTCAACGAGCGGGTGCTCGACAACCCCAAGGTGAAGGTGCACCTGGATGACGCCCGCGAGGTGCTGCTGGCCTCCAAGGAGTCCTACGACATCATCTTCTCCGAGCCCTCCAATCCCTACCGGGCCGGCATCTCCAGCCTCTTCTCCCGCGAGTTCTACCAGGCGGTGAAGCAGCGGCTGGCCCCCGGCGGCATCTTCCTGCAGTGGCTGCAGACGTACGAGGTGGACGCGCTCACGGTGCGCAGCGTCTACGCCACGCTGTCCTCCGAGTTCGGCGCGGTGGAGACGTGGCAGACGCAGGGGGGAGATCTCATCCTCATGGCCACCGTGGAGCCGCAGAAGCACGACCTGGAGCGGATGCGGGCGCGCGTCTCGCAGGAGCCCTACCGCCGGGCGCTGCCCTCCGTCTGGAACACCAACGAGCTGGAGGGCGTGCTGGCGCACTTCCTCGCCGGGCCCGCGCTGTCCCGGGCCCTGGCCGAGGGCCAGGAGGCGCTCGTCAACACGGATGACCTCTCGTACGTGGAGTTCGCCTTCGCCCGCAGCGTGGGGCACAGTGCGACGGGCTTTTCCTTTTCGCAGCTGCGGCGCTCGGCGCTGGACCTGAAGGCGGACCGCCCGGAGGTGGGGCGCGGCACGGCGGACTGGCAGCGGGTGGAGGAACTGCGGGTGCTCTCCGGCGAGCTGGCCTTCTCCGGGGCCGGCCTGGACAAGGCCGCGTTGGCCAATCGCGTCGCCTTCGATCAGGCGTACCGCCGCAACAACTACGCCGAGGTCCTGCGCCTGTGGCGTGAGGGCGGGTGGCAGCCCCGCGGCCCCAACGAGCTGATCCGCTTGGGCGAGGCGCTGGCCAATACGGGGGAGGAGGCGGCGCTGCTGCCCATGCTCGAGCAGTTGCGCGGCTCGAGGCCCTTCGATGCCGAGGCGCTGCTGGCGCGGTTGCGCTACCAGCAGGGGCGCCATGCCGAGGCGGCCGGGGTGCTCGAGCGCGCCTTCGCCATCCTCCACGAGACGCCCTGGCACAACCGCTACGTCTTCCAGTCCGCGATGAGCATGGTGGTGTGGCTCGCCGGCAAGGACGAGGCCCTGGGACAGCGGATGTGGACCGCGCTGGAGAAGCCCTTCTCCAACTACGCCGGGGAGAGCATGCGCCTGGGCGTCCGGTTGGATCTCGGCAACCGGCTCGACTCCGGGAAGCGGTGCGCCGAGGCGATCTCGGTCTTCGAGCCGAACATCCCCTGGACGAAGGAGTTCCTCGAGATGCGCTCGCGCTGCTACGTGACGACGAACCACCCGCTGCAGGACCAGGCGCTGGGGGACCTCGTGGAGTTCATGGAGGCCGAGCCGCCGCCGCTGTGGAGCGAGGGGCCGCCCATGCTGCCCGGCGCGACTCCGGCGGAGGCTCCGAAGGCCGCGCCCCCCGTGTCGGACATGGGGACGCCGTAACGCGGGAGGGGCCCTCCCCCCGCGAGGGGTCTCCGCGCTAGGGTGCCGCCCCATGCCGCCGGAGACCCCACTCGTCTTCAACCACACCGTCCAGGGACTGTTCTCCCGCACCTTCCCGGACGGCGTGCCCCCCGAGCTCAAGGCGCAGCTGCGCACGGTGGGGGTGGACCTGGACAAGACGTTGCTGCCGGCCTACCCCATCACCACGTGGTCGCGCTGCATCGAGCTCGGCGCCCGCACCGCCTTCCCCCGGGAGCCGCGCCGCGAGGTGGCCTGGCGCCGCATGGGCGAGCGGATGATCGACGGCTACCAGGACTCGATGATCGGCAAGGCGATGTTCTCCATGCTCCAGGTGCTGGGGCCGCGCCGGACGCTGCAGCGGGCGCAGAAGAACTTCCGCACCGGCAACAACTACACCGAGGTCCGCTTCAGCGACGTCTCCCCCACGGAGATGGAGCTGTGGTTCAACGAGACGGACGACGTGCTGCGCCACTTCACCGGGGGCCTGGTGCTCGCGGGCCTGCGCGCCGGAGGCGCCTCGGAGCCCGAGGTGCGGCTGGTGGGCTCCGACGCGAAGGGCTTCACCCTGCGCGCCGCGTGGAAGCCGAAGTAGCGCGGCCTTCACTTCCGGGGCGCGCCGCCGTAGAGCGTCTCGGCGCGGTGGAAGAGCACCCAGGACGTGATGATGTATTTGTCGTTGGACTCCGGCACGTTGCCCCGGTGGGTGTGGGTGAAGCCCGCGGGGAAGATGAGCATCCGGCCCGCCTTCGATTGGACCTTCTTCTCCTGGTAGAAGAACTCCGTCTCGCCGCCCTGGGCGACGTCGTTGAGGTAGAACTGGAAGGCGAGCACGCGGTGCAAGGGCTCGCAGCCCGCGTCCTTCGGGTACACCTCCGAGTGCCAGTGCGGATAGCCGCCGGAGCCCCGGAGGTACTTCTGCACGGTGAGGTCGCCGTAGCGGTAGAGGAAGCCGACGAGCTGGTCGAAGACGGGGTCTCCCAGCTCGGCGAAGTTCTCCCGCGTGAGCGTCACCACCTGGCCCGTCTTCGGGTGCTTCGTGGACAGGGAGACGGCGCCGATGAGGCTGTAGAGGTACTTGCGCAGGTAGCTCTTGAGCGGGGGATTCGCCGCGTCCAGCAACCGGCGCAGCACCGGCTGGTAGTCCGGGTGCTGGTGGAGGTTGAGATCGTAGCTGTCCTTCTTCGTCACATCGACGCCGCCCCCGGTGCGGCCGCGCTGCACGTGGGGGCTCTTCTCGAAGAGCTGGAGGAGCTCCTGGCACAACGCGGGAGACAGGGCGCCGTCGTGGACCTCGATGAAGTCGGTCATGGGCGGAGGGTCAGCGGGCGTAGACGAGTTCCACGTCGAAGACGAGCACCGCGTCGGGCGGGATGCTGGGGTAGCTGCCCCGCGAGCCGTAACCGAGCTGGGACGGGATGACGAGCCGGCGCTTGCCGCCGACCTTCATGCCGAGCAGGCCCTCCTCCCACCCCTGGATGACCTCGGGGTAGGGGGTGGCGCCGAGCCGGAACTCGATGGGCTGGTTGGAGTCACGGCTGGTGTCGAACTGGCTGCCGTTGGCGAGCCAGCCGGTGTAGTGCACGTTGACGATGCGGCCGGCCTCGGCCGTGGCGCCGGTGCCCACCACCTGGTCCTGGGTGTAGAGGCCGGAGCCGCTGCGGTTCATGGCGGCGAGGTCCACGCCCAGCTCGGGGGCGAACGTCACGTTGGCCGGGTCCCCCATGTCGGGGCCGCAGGCGGAGGCGGCGAGCAGCAGGCACGTGGAGAGGAGCGCGAGGAGTCGGTTCATCCTCGCGAGCCTAGCAAGGCGGGCCGGGGGCCGGTGGGCTCAGCGGGGACGGAGGCGCGGACCGCCGCCTGCCCACTGGTAGCCCACGGTGGCGCCCGAGCCGATGAAGCCCAGGGCGATGTACTTGCGGAACCACCCGAGGGTGCCGCGGTTGTCCACCACCTCCTCCAGCAGCCCGTGCACCGCCACGCCGAGCAGCGTGCCCACGGCGGCGCCGCCGAGGGCTCCGAGGAAGGCGCGGCCCCGGTGCTGGCTGCCCTCGAAGGCGAGCTCGCCCAGCCCCCACGTGCCCAGCGCCGCGAGGGGAGGGGTGAGCACCAGCCCCGCGCCGAATGCCGCCACGTCCAGCTCGGCCCAGCGCCCGCCGGCCTCCGCCGAGTGCAGGAAGAGGAGCTGCGCGGGCAGGAAGCCCGCCACGCTTCCGGCCGCCGTCTCCGCGGCCGTCACCCAGAGACGTTCTCCGCCCAGGCGGCTCGCGCCGTACACGCCCCCGAGCGGCACCAGGGAGAGCGAGCCGTACATCATCCAGGCCCCGGGGGTGACCGGGGCGTCGGCGGCGAGGTGGGGAGACGTCCGCACCGTCTTCGCCGGGGGCGCGTTCTTCTCCGTGTCGGGGGCCTCGCCCCGGGGCTCCGGCTGGACGGGCATGGCGGGGAACTCGACGTTCTGCAGCAGCGTCTCCCGCTCCGGGGAGAAGGGCCGGGCCAGGGCCGGAGGCGGCGCGAGCGCGGTCCCGAGCAGCGCGAGGGAAGCCAGACAGGAAGGCAGGGAGGCAGGCAGTCGCATGGTCTCCAGAGAGGGGTCCGCGATGCAGCCGCCCCGGCCCGGCACCCGGGCGGGGGGGACCTGGTGGCGGACCCGTGTCGCGGAGGGATGGGGAGGGTGTCGCGTTTCGTCCACCCGCACACCGGGAGGGGCTTGTCCCAGCGGACAATGGAGGGGCTCTCCTGTCGGCCGATGGACGGAGCGTGGGCACGCGGAGGCAGATGCGCGGGGCGTGACTAGCTTGCCCGCGTGAAGACGCATTGGCCGCTGCTGGTGCTCGCCCTGCTGCTGGCGGGCTGTCCCCTGCCGAATCATCATCTCGCCCTGCGTATCCGCGACACCGTCCCGGAGTCGCCCGAGGGCATGTCGCTCGCCTGGTACCAGACGGTGGGCGTGGAGCTGGAGCCGGGCAATCAGGTGGAGCTCGTCCACAACGGCCGGGTCTTCGACATCATCGAGCAGGAGATTCGCGCCGCCCGCTCCAGCATCCACATCCTCCTCTACATCTGGCGTCCGGGAGATCCGTCGGACCGCATCATCCAGGCGTTGCGCGAGCGCGACCCGGCGGTGAAGTGCCGCGTCCTGGTGGACCCGCTGGGCAGCATCCGTTTCGAGGACAGCGTGGGGCCGGAGCTGGTGGCGGCCGGGTGCGAGGTGCGCATCTTCCGCCCGCTGCAGGGCACCATCTCCACGCTCAACCTCAAGCGCTTCCAGTCGCGGCTGCACCGCAAGCTGGTGGTGCGCGATGGCGTCTCCGCGCTCACGGGCGGCTGGGGCATCTGGAAGAGCTGGATTGGAGAGGGACGCAAGCCGGACGAGTGGCGTGACGCCAACATCTGGGTGCAGGGCCCGGCGGCGCGAGGCATCCAACTGGCATTCGCGCAGAACTGGCAGGAGGCGGGAGGCGGGATGCTCCCGGCCGAGGCCTTCCCCGAGCCGATGCCCATGCCGGGCGTGGCGCGTGCGGGCTTCGTCACGCATACGGGGGCGCCGGTGCTGACGAACGCCGAGCGGATGACGCTGCTGGCGATCGCCTCGGCGAAGAAGCGGCTGTGGATTTCCAACTCGTACTTCATCCCCACGGGGGCCATCCAGGACATGCTCATCGCCAAGGCGAAGGCGGGCGTGGACGTGCGGGTGCTCACGCCGGGGCGGCACCACGACATCCCTCCGGTGCACGAGGGCCAGCGCGCCACGTACGCGCGGCTGCTGGAGAACGGGGTGCGCATCTGGGAGTACGAGGTGTCGATGATGCACTCCAAGTCGCTGCTGGTGGACGACCGGCTGTCGATGGTGGGCTCGACGAACCTGGACCCGCTGGCGCTCAGCGCGGAGGAGGGCTCGCTGGTGGTGGATGACCCGGCGCTGGCGGCGCAGCTCGCCGAGGCGTTCGAGGAGGACGTGCGGCACTCGGTGGAGATCCGCTGGGACTCGTGGCGGCGGCGCGGGCTCTTCAAGCGGCTGTCGGAGCGGGTGACGGTGCTCTTCGGCAAATACCTGTAAGCACCACGCGGGGGGCCGGCTCGCCCACCCGTGCCCCTCTCCAACCCACCGTGCCCATCTCCCCTCGCCCTCCGGGAGAGGGTCAGGGTGAGGGTGCCGGAGTTTCCGGGTTCCCCCCGGTCTGGGATTCACAGCATGATGAATCCCCACGGTTCCACCGGTCCGGTAGGAGGCGCATGCAGAGGCTCGTGAGGGGCGTCCACAAGTTCCAGAAGGAAGTGGTGGGCAAGAAGGCGGACTTCTTCGCGGACCTGGCGAAGGGGCAGCGCCCGCACACGCTGTTCATCTCCTGCTCGGACTCCCGGCTGAGTCCCAACCAGCTCACGCAGACGGAGCCGGGGGAGATCTTCATCCTGCGCAACGCGGGCAACATCATCCCGCCGCACAGCGCGACGGTGGGCGGGGAGGCGGCGACCATCGAGTACGCGGTGGGGGCGCTGGGCGTGACGGACATCGTGGTGTGCGGGCACACGCACTGCGGAGCGATGACGGGGCTGCTGCACCCGGAGACGCTGGCGGAGCTACCGGCGTTCCGGACGTGGCTGGGGCATGCCGAGGCCACGCGCCGCATCGTGGCGGAGAACTACGCGCAGCTCCCGGAGGCGGAGCGGCTCAACGTGGCCATCCAGGAGAACGTGCTGGTGCAACTGGAGCACCTGCGCACCATCCCGGTGGTGGCCGCGAAGCTGGCGGGCGGGCGGCTGCACCTGCACGGGTGGGTGTACAAAATCGATACCGGCGAGGTGTTCGCCTACGACCCGGTGGAGTCGCAGTTCCTCGCCCTGGCGAAGTACCAGCCGAAGCCGTCGCAGCCGCACAGCTTCACGACGCTGCCGTCCATCTGAGCCGGGGCCCCGTCATCGAAGGCATCCTGAAGGGCTACGGAGGGCCGTAGCCCTGGCGGCGCGAGTTCAGCTCCACCGCGGTGGCGTAGATCTGCGCCCAGGCCCGGAACTTGAGGCGGCCGCCCAGGCCCTTCTGGTCATTGGCGTAGTTGAAGAGATCCTCGCGGAAGAGGGCATCGGCGGCCTTGCGCGCCTCGGGCCCGAGCGGCGTGCCCTTCTTCTCGTAGTAGCGGAGCAGATCGTACCCGTAGTCGTGCGTCTTGGCCGCGGGGTCGAACTCCTTGTCCGGGCCAATCTTCCCCGGGGCCGAGGCCGAGCCGTGCGGGTCCTGCATCCGCTGGCCGTGCTTCGTCTGGATGGGGAAGGGCTTGTAGCCCATGACCTGCTCGAAGTCGGCCGGGGGCGGGCGGGCACCGGTGAGGTATTCCCGCATCAGCGTGCCGTGGTTGCCCGCCGGCGCGGCGCCGACCTTCGCGGTGCGCTGCAGCGCGCCGGCCCCGCCGGTGAAGGTGTCCTGCGCGAGGGGCCGCGTCTGGGCGACGGTGTTGGACGGCGTCTCGGCCGGCGTCTCCGGCGTGGAGGAGACCGGGCGGCGAGTCGGGACTGGGGAATTGCGGACGATCATGGGAACCTGGGGGGAACGCTTCCTCTCGTGTTATCGGATTGTGGCACACGGGAGTTGCGTACCTGTGACTGACGCGCCGCGTGGTGCGGGGAGAGCCCAGTGGGAACGGACCTTTATCGCGACGGGATGGCCCGGCTGGAAGCGGGAGACGTGAAGGAGGGGCGCCGGTTGTTGGAGGAGGCGCTCCACGCGTCCCCCGGGGACGTGAAGGCGATGCACGGGCTGGCGCTCGCGTTGGACCTCCTGGGGGAGCGCACCCGGGCGCTGGAGCTGCTCGAGTTCGCGCATGCCCGTGCGCCGTCCGAGCCGGAGCCGGCCTGCGACCTGGCCATGTCCCTGCTGGAGCGGGGCGAGGATGCACGGGCGGAGCAGGTGCTGGCACCCGGGCTGGCCGCTCACCCGGGCCACCCCCGCGCGAACCTCTATATGGGCATGGCGCTGGCGAAGACGGACCCCGTCCGCGCGCGCACGCACGTGGCGAAGGTGCCGCGGGACGCGGATGCGGAGCTGCGGCGGGAAGCCGAGGCGTTGGATCAGGTGCTGGCGGAGCACGCGCCTTCCGTCTGACTCACGGCCCCGGACAGGGCCCGGCTCGCCCTGGAGGGCCGGGCGCGTGTCTTCCATTGAACAGTCTTTCCCCCGCTGAGCGCCGGGCCGCGTTCACCAGCCATCACTGCCTTGCCCGGCTGATCGCCTCCAGGCTGGGGAAAGAGGGAGCGCGTTCCTAATTTTGCCGTGTGATTGTCACGGGAGCGTGGGGCATGCAGGGGCTCGAGGGGTCGCGGGAGCTGGGGGCAGGGCGTCCAGCGACGCAGCGTCGGTTGGTGTTCGAGCACACGGTCGAAGGGCTCTTCCGCTTCTCCCTGCGCAGCCGCCTGTCTTCCCAGGCGTGGAATGGCCTGCGCGCGGTGGGCATCGACTTGTCCAAGCCCCTGCTGCCGGCCTACTCGGACGAGACGTGGAGGCGGGCGCTGGAGCTCACCGTGGTGGACCTCTACCCGCTGCTGCCGCGCGAGGAGGGGTGGCGGCGGCTGGGGCAGGAGGTGGTCCACGGCATGGTGCACACGGTGCTCGGCCGCGCCATGGTGGGCGTGGCCCGGCTGCTGGGGCCGCTGCGCTCGCTGCGCCGGTTGAACAACACGCTGCGCAGCGCGGACAACTATGTGGAGTCGCGCCTCACCGAGCTGTCGCCCACCTCGTGCGAGGTGTGGATCAACGAGGTGATGGGCCAGCCCAGCTACTACCAGGGGATTGTGGAGGCGTGCATCGCCCTGGCGGGGGGCCAGCGGGCGCGGGCGCGGGTGGTGGCGCGCGAGGGGACGGGCGCGCGGCTTCACGTGGAGTGGGAGGAGTAGACGGCCCGGGGTCTGAGGTGAAGTCTACCCACGTGGGTAGCAGGGGACTCGGCGAGCGGATACTTCCAGTCTCGCGGCTCTTGCCTCACACCTGCGGGGTTCACCGGGTTTCAGGCATACTCGCGCGGCCGGGGCAGGGGAGAACCGCCCGTTCATGTCGAGCATGTCCACCAGGGTCGCGCGAGCGCAGGGAGTCAGAGGGCTGGAGCCGTCGGGGCAGGGCCTCGTGCGGCCCGGCATGACGGCCCGGTTGCTGGCGTGGCTGGACGGTTTCCTCTCCGAGTCGCTGCGCCAGGGGCCCGCCGAGGAGCTCGGCCGCGGCCGGGTGATGGTGGGCGCCAACGTGGTGCTGGTGCTGTGCTCGCTGGTGTACCTCGTCTACGTGGCCCGGAGCGCCCTGCCGGCGGAGATGGGCGGGGTGGGCGCGGTATGCGGGGTGGGCTTCATCACCTCGCTGGTGTTGCTGCGCCGCGGCGGCTCCTCGCGGATTCCGGGGATGTTGCTGTGCGGGATGCTGCTGGGGGGCCTGATGGCCGCCGGGCTGCGCATGAGGGATCCCCACGTGGGCACGCACGCCACCTGCATGCTCATCCCCATCCTGTCCGTCTATCTGCTGGGGCCGCGGCCGGGCTTCTTCTTCGCGGCGCTCGGCGCGCTGGGCGTGGGCGTGGTGCTGCCGCTGTGGCACGCGATGGACGCCGGCCTGTGGGCCCGCTCCCTGTTCGCCGCGACCTTCATGCTGGGCGCCTGGGCGCTGAGCTGGCTGATTCTGGCCGCGAGGGATCAGGCCAACCTGGGGATGGTGCGGGCGCTGCGCTCGCTGCGCGAGAACGAGGGCAAGCTGACGAGCTTGTTGGAGAACACCGAGGACATCGTGTGCTCGGTGGACGCGGACGGCCGGCTCATCGCGGCCAACCCGGCGCTGGAGGAGATGTACCGGGAGCTCATCGGCGCGGAGCTGGCGCCGGGGGATTTCCTCTTTCCGGAGCGCGCGCCGGAGCGGCTGCGCCGGCGCTGGCAGGAGTGCGCCGTGCAGGTGCTGGCCGGCAAGCGGGTGCGCTTCGAGGCCTCGCCCTCGCGGCTCAAGCGGCCGCGGGTGCTGGACATCTCGCTCAACCCGGTGTTCGACCCGACGGGCACCCGCGTGGTGGGGATGACCGTCTTCGGGCGAGACATCACGGACCGCAAGGAGGCCGAGGCGCGGCTGGGCGAGATGCACCGCAGCCTGCTGGACGTGTCGCGCCAGGCGGGCATGGCGGAGATGGCCACCGGCGTGTTGCACAACGTGGGCAACGCGCTCAACAGCGTCAACGTGTCCGTCAACCTGCTGGCCGAGCGGCTGCACCAGTCGCGGCTGCCGGGCCTGAAGAAGGCCATGGACCTGATGGCCTCGCACGCGGCCGACCTGGGGGCCTTCCTCACGGCGGATGGCCGGGGCAGGCAGCTTCCGTCCTACCTGCAGGCGCTCGCGTCGCAGTTGCTGGGGGAGCGCGAGGAGTTGCTGGACGAGGTGCGCACGTTGCAGAAGAGCGTGGAGCACATCAAGTCCGTGGTGAGCATGCAGCAGGAGCACGCGCGCTTCTCCGGCGTGGTGGAGCGGCTGGAGCTGACGGCGCTGTTGGATGATGCGCTGCGGCTGCAGGCCGTGTCCTTCGAGCGCCTGGGCATCCAGGTGAAGCGCGAGTACACCGAGGGGCTGCTGGTGAAGGTGGACCGGCACAAGCTGTTGCAGATTCTGCTCAACCTGCTGAGCAACGCGCGCCAGGCGCTGGTGGAGAGCGGGCGGGCGGACAAGCAGCTCACCATCCGCGTGGAGCGCATGGCCGCCGAGCGGCTGCGCATCGCGGTGCAGGACAACGGGGTGGGGATTTCCCCCGAGGAAGCGCCCCGCCTCTTCACCCAGGGTTTCACCACCAAGAAGGACGGACACGGGTTCGGCCTTCACATCAGCGCACTGGCGGCGGCGGAGATGGACGCGTTCCTCTCCTGCACGAGCGAAGGCCGCGGCCAGGGTGCTACCTTCACCATTGATTTGCCCATCTCGGGCGAGGAGAGCAGGGCATGAGCGCCGCCACCGCACCCAACCGCCGCATCCTGGTGGTGGATGACAACCAGGCGATCCACCAGGACTTCCGCAAGATTCTCTGTGCCGCTCCGGCGAGCACCGCCTTGGATGCCATGGAGGCCGCGCTGTTCGGCGGGCCCTCGGCGGCCCCCGTGGACACGGGCTTCGAGGTGGACTCGGCCTACCAGGGCGAGGAGGGTCTGGCGAAGGTGAAGGCCGCGGTGGCCGAGGGGCGGCCGTACGCGCTGGCCTTCGTGGACATCCGCATGCCCCCGGGCATCGACGGCGTGGAGACGGTGCAGCGGGTGTGGAAGGAGGATCCGGACCTGCAGGTGGTGCTCTGCTCGGCCTACTCCGACTACTCGTGGGAGGAGATGACGCAGCGGCTGGGCATCAGCCAGCGGCTGCTGATCCTGCGCAAGCCCTTCGACAACATCGAGGTGCGGCAGCTCGCGCACGCGCTCACCGAGAAGTGGGAGCTGCTGCGCCAGAGCCACCGGCGGCTGGAGGACCTGACGCACGAGGTGGAGGAGTGGACGCGCGAGCTGTCGGTGGCCAACGAGCGGCTGCGCAAGGAGATGGAGGACCGGGCGAAGCTGGAGCTGCGGCTGGTGCAGGCCCAGCGGCTGGAGGCGCTCGGGCGGCTGTCGGCGGGGCTGGCGCATGAAATCAACAACCCGCTGAGCGTCATCATGGCCAGCGTGGGTTTCATCCGCTCGGAGCTGGACGATCAGGCCAAGGGCGGCCACCAGGCGGACCCCAAGGAGCTGAGCGAGGTGTGCTCGGACGCGCTGCTGGGGGCGGACCGGATCCTGCGCCTCGTGAACGACTTCCGGCTCTTCTCCAAGCTGGATGGGGTGCCGCAGGCGTGGGTGGACCTGCGCGAGGTGTTGGACCACGCGCTGTCCGGGGCCAGCTACATCCTGGGGCCCAAGACGCAGGTGGTGCGCGACTTCCAGGACGTGCCGCCCGTGTGGGGCAGCGAGCAGGGCCTGGAGCAGGTGTTCCTCGGGCTGCTGAACAACGCCGGGCACGCCCTGAAGAACGCCGCGGAGCCGCGGGTGACCGTCATCGCCCGCCAGCGCGAGGACGGCGGGGTGGTGGTGGAGATCCGCGACAACGGCGTGGGCATCGCCAAGGAGAACCTGACGCGCATCTTCGATCCCTTCTTCACCACCAAGGCGCCGGGAGAGGGGACGGGCCTGGGCCTCTCCATCTGCTACGGCGTGGTGTCGGGACTGGGCGGGGCCATCGAGGTGGACAGCGCGCCGGGACAGGGCGCCACCTTCCGGGTGAAGCTGCCCAAGGCTCCGGAGAACGTGGCCTCGGCGAGCAGCCCGTAGTCCCTTCCCAAGCGCCCCGGAGTTGGGCTACCCCGGCGAGGTGCTCCGCCTCGCGCGGGGCTCCACTCCGGGGGTTTCATGCATTCCACGCGTCTCTTGTCGCTGTGTCTGGCCGTGCTGCTCGCGCACGTGGCCTGCTCCACCACGCCACCCGCGCCGGCCGTTGCGCCCGCGCCCGCGGAAGTGGCCGCCGCGCCCGCTCCCGTGCCCTCGGAGCCGGTGCCGCCGGTGGCCCGGCGCGTGCCCCACCCCGTCGCCTTCCACGGGGACACCTTCC
The DNA here is from genome assembly GCF_049060025.1 of Archangium gephyra. Taxonomy (GTDB): domain Bacteria; phylum Myxococcota; class Myxococcia; order Myxococcales; family Myxococcaceae; genus Archangium; species Archangium gephyra_A. The sequence continues at coordinate 6,656,308 of NZ_JBMEQQ010000002.1, read as the reverse complement.
AGGATGACTACTTCTGGCTGCGCGAGAAGGAGAGCCCCGAGGTGCGCACGTACCTCGAGGCCGAGGCCGCCTACACCGCCGGGCGGATGAAGCCCACCGAGGCCCTGCAGGCCCGGCTGTACGGGGAGATGCTCGGCCGCATCCAGCAGACGGACCTCAGCGTGCCCTACCGCAAGGGCGGCTACCTCTATTACTCGCGCACCGAGGAGGGGAAGCAGTACCCCATCCTCTGCCGGAAGAAGGCAAGCCAGGAGGCGCCCGAGGAGGTGATGCTGGACCTCAACGTGCTCGCCGAGGGGCAGCCGTACCTCGGGCTGGGGGATGCCGAGGTGAGCGATGACGGCCACCTGCTGGCGTACTCGCTGGACACGACGGGCTTCCGCCAGTTCACCCTCCAGGTGAAGGACCTGCGCACGGGCCAGGTGGACGCGGCGCGCATGGAGAAGGTGACGTCGGTGGCGTGGGCCGCGGACAACCGCACCCTCTTCTACGTGACGGAGGACTCGGCCAAGCGGGCCTCGAAGCTGTGGCGGCACACGCCCGGCACCCCGGACGTGCTCGTGTACGAGGAGAAGGACGAGCGCTTCAGCGTGTACGTCCAGCGCTCGCGCTCGGGGGAGTACCTCCTGGCCCACTCGGGCAGCCTGACCACGAGCGAGGTGCGCGTGTGGCCTGCCCGCAAGCCCACGGCGGCCCTGGCGGTGGTGGCGCCGCGCGAGCAGGAGCACCTCTACAACGTGGAGCACCGGGGGGACCTGTTCTACATCCGCACCAACTCGGGGGGCCGCAACTTCCGCGTCGTCACCGCGCCGGTGAAGTCGCCGGGCCGCGCGAACTGGAAGGAGCTCATCCCCCACCGCGACACGGTGCTGCTCGAGTACCTCTCCGTCTTCAAGGACCACCTGGTGCTCTTCGAGCGCGAGGCCGGGCTGCAGCAGATCTCCATGCTCGACCTGAAGACGCGCGCCACGCACCGGATGGCCTTCCCCGAGCAGGTGTACGCCGTCTACCCGGAGATGAACGAGGAGTGGGACACGAAGTTGCTGCGCATCAGCTACCAGTCGCCCCTCACCGCGCCGTCCGTCTTCGACTACGACATGGGCAGCCGGGAGCGGAAGCTGCTCAAGCAGCGCGAGGTGCTGGGCGGCTATGACCCTTCGCGCTACCAGACGGAGCGGGTGATGGTGGAGGCGAAGGACGGGGTGAAGGTGCCGGTGAACCTCGTCTACCGCAAGGGGCTGAAGAAGGACGGGAGCGCGCCGCTGCTGCTCAAGGGGTACGGCGCCTATGGGGCCTCGGCCTTCCTGGGCTTCAACTCCAACGACGTGTCGTTGCTGGACCGGGGGATGGTGCTGGCCACCGCGCAGATTCGCGGCGGGAGCGACCTGGGCAAGCCCTGGCACGACGGCGGCCGCATGCGCAACAAGATGAACACCTTCACGGACTTCATCGCCTCGGCCGAGGGGCTCATCGCCCAGGGCTACACCTCGAAGGAGCGGCTGGCCATCCAGGGCGTGAGCGCGGGCGGCCTGCTGATGGGCGCGGTGATGAACCTGCGGCCGGATCTCTTCAAGGTGGTGCTGGCGCACGTGCCCTTCGTGGACGTGCTCAACACCATGTCCGACGCGAGCCTGCCGCTCACCGTGGGCGAGTTCGAGGAGTGGGGCAACCCCCAGGTGAAGGAGGACTACGCGTACATGCGGCAGTACTGCCCCTATACCAACGTCACCGCGAAGGCCTACCCGGCGCTGCTGGTGAAGACGAGCTTCAACGACAGCCAGGTGATGTACTGGGAGCCGGCCAAGTGGGTGGCGAAGCTGCGCGCGTTGAAGACGGACACGAATCCGTTGCTGTTCCACATCAACATGAACGCCGGGCACAGCGGCGCGTCGGGGCGGTATGACCGGTTGAAGGAAGTGGCCTTCGACCAGGCCTTCCTCCTCACGCAGCTCGGCGTGGAGCCGTAGGGAGAACCCGCCATGTCCATCACCATCCGGCCCGCCCGGGCCGAGGACGGCCCCGCGCTGGGACGCATGGGTGGGGCGCTCGTCCGCCTGCATCATTCCTATGACGCCCAGCGCTTCATGGCCCCCGCGGAGGACGTGGAGTCCGGCTACCAGTGGTGGCTGACCCGGGAGCTGAAGCGCCAGGGCGCGGTGGTGCTGGTGGCGGAGGGGGACGGCGCGGTGGTGGGCTACGTCTACGCCACCGTGGAAGGCCGTGACTGGAACGCGTTGCTCGATGCGCACGGCGAGCTGCACGACGTCTGGGTGGAGGAATCCGCGCGCGGAAGTGGCGTGGCGGGGCTGCTCCTGGAGGATCTGGTGCGGCGGCTGCGGGCGCGGGGCGTGCCTCGCATCATCTTGATGTCCGCGTCGAAGAACGAGGCGGCGCAGCGGCTCTTCGCGAAGCATGGCTGGCGCCCCACCATGGTGGAGATGACGCGCGAGGTGGAGGACTCCGAGGATTAGGGAGGAGGCGCCCCCTGGGAGCCGGACGCGGGCAAGCGCAGGGGCGTCTCCCGGCCCAGGGTGAGGAAGGGGGCCCAGTAGTGGGGGTGGGGCTGGGTCCGCCGCAACTCGAGCATCGCCTCGCGCAACGCCGTGGCACGGCCCTGCCCCGCGAGCAGGTGGCGGTAGTAGGCCTCCATCAACGTGCGGGTCGTCCCGTCGTTCACCTTCCAGAGGCTCATGACGACGGTCTCCGCGCCCGCCACGAGGAAGGCCCGGCGCAGCCCGTACACGCCCTGGCCGAGCCGGACGTCGCCTCGCCCCGTATCGCACGCGGAGAGGACGACGAGCTGGGTGCCCCACAGGTCGAGGCCCTCCAGCTCCAGCGCCGTCACCAGGGAGCTTTCGGCCAGCAGCCGCGTGGAGCCGGAGGAAGCCGGGGCACTCGCCCCCGCCAGGACGAGGCCGGAGCGCAGCAGGGGGTCCGGAGGGCTCGGGGCCCGCGGGTTCTCGCCCAGCGCACCGAAGTGGCCCACGCCGCGGGCGTCCGGAAGTGGGGGCGCCGCGTCCTCGAGGAAGAAGCCATGGGTGGCCAGGTGGAGGATGCCAGGTGGAGGCAGTCGCAGCAGCCGCTCCTTGGTGGCCTCGGGGCCCAGGAAGAGCTGGGCCTGGGGGAGCAGGCGCTGGATGGCCTCGGCCTCCTGGCGGGTGCCCGGCAGCGGGACGGTGGCCCAGGTGCGTTGCGTCAGGTCCGCGCTCAGGGTGGAGAAGAAGCGGTCGGTGGCCATGGAGCGCGAGGCCTGGGATGCGGGGCGTGCGGGGAGGGGGGTGCTGAAGTCCGGGTCCGCGAGGACGACCACGGAGCCAGGGGGCGCGCTCTCCTGGGGGCGTGGCAGCAGGTGCTTGCCGGAAGGGAGGTAGGTGAAGTCGAAGGTGTCCACGAGGAAGCGCTGGCCATCGTGCAGCGCGGCGAAGGGCACCAGGGCGAGCTGGCCATCCGGCGAGAGGAAGAGGCGGCGTGTCGTGCCCAGCAGCGGGAGCAGGGGTTGGAAGGCGAGCTGGTGGAGCGCCTCGGCGGAGGCCTGGACGCTGGCGTCACGGTTGGCCAGGGCGTCGCGCAGCCGCGAGACGGCGGCGTCGATGGGCCCGGCGGGTCCCAGGTCCCGGTAGCGGATGGTGGCGTCCGGGAAGAGCACCAGCGCCAGGTAGCGCAGCGAGCCGGGGCGTTGGGTTCCGGGCGTGCCGGGCCCGGGGACGAGCGGGCGGTCCACATACGCGATGAGCTCGACGAGGGCCGCGTCCCCGGGCAGGGCCGTGGCGACCCGGTCGACGATCTCCGCGGGAGGCGGCAGGGTGGCCAGCGCGCGCAGGGGAGCGGAGCGCTGGGCCAGGTCGGCTTCGAGGGCGGTGCCCTGCGCGGCGAGCTCCTCGAGACGCCGCTGGTGGTCGGCGGGTGGAAGCGGACCGGGGCCCTGGAGTGAGAGCTGGGCGAGCTGGGTGCGCAATCGCCGCAGCCGCTCGAAGGTCTCCCGGTCCCGCGCGCTCAGGCTCCGGTAGATGGTCCGGGAGATGTCGGAGCTCTCCCCGACGGAGCGGCCCTTGAGGAGGAGCGCGGCACCGAGGGCCAGACGTCTGACGCCGGCATCGTCCGGGTGGGCGCGCAGCAGGGCGTAGAGCCGCTCCTCGTCGGCGCGGAGGAACTGGAGGAAGCTGGCCAGGCGCGCTTCGGAGAAGCCGAGCGACTCCTGGCGAAGGCGCCGCTCGGACAAGGTGAAGGCGCGCGTGAGCAGCGGCAGGGCCTCTGCGGGGCGGCGCTGGGCCAGATGAACCACGCCGAGGTCGTTGAGCGTTTCCGCGAGGCTGGGATGGTTTCCGCCGAAAACCGCACCCTGAATGGCCAGCGCGCGCTCGTGAAGCGGCCTGGCCCGGCCGTACCTCCCCTGGGCCGAGTAGAAGCGGGCCAGGTGGTTGATCGTTTCAGCGACCTCGGGATGGTTCCCGCCGAGGGCCGCTTCCTGAATGGCCAGCGCGCGCCGCAGGAGTGGCTCGGCACGAGCGTACGCCCCCAGGGCCACGTAGAGGTTGCCGAGGCGGCGGAGCGTCGTGGCGATGTAGGGATGGTTCCTGCCGAGGGCCGCTTCCCGGATGGCCAGCGCGCGCAGCAGGAGTGGCTCGGCACGAGCGTACAGTCCCTGGGCCACGTAGAGGGTGCCGAGGTCGAGGAGCGCGGTGGCGACGAAGCGGTTGTCCTCGCCGAAGGCTGCTTTGCGGATGGCCAGGGCGCGCGAGAAGAGCGGCTCGGCCCGCGCATACAACCCCTGGGCCACGTAGAGGTTGCCGAGGTCGAGGAGCACGTCGGCGATGAGGGGATGGTTCTCGCCCAGGGCCGGTTCCCGAATGCGCACCGCGCGCAGCAGGAGTGGCTCGGCCAGGCCATACGAGCCCTGGGCGAAGTAGAAGTAGCCGAGCCAGCCGATCGGGTCGGCGACGAGGGGATGGTCCTTGCCGAGCGTCGCTTCCCGAAGGGCCACCGCGCGCTGGAAGAGCGGCTCGAAAGGAGCGTTCGGATCGCTGGCCAGGGAGAGATAGGCGAGTTGCAGGAGCGAGGTGGCGACGTCGGGAGGGTTCTTGCCGAGGGCTGCTTGCCGGATGGCCAGCGCGCGCTCGTAGAGCGGCTGGGCACGCGCGTTCAACCCCTGGGCCACGTAGATGTTGGCGAGGTAGCCGAGCGGATCGGCGACGAGAGGATGGTCCTTGTCGAGGGACGCTTCCCGGATGGCCAGCGTGCGCAGCAGGAGTGGCTCGGCACGCGCGAGCAATCCTTGGAGATCGTAGAACCAGGCGAGGTCCTGGAGTGTTCGAGCCACCTCCAGATGGTCCTTGCCGAGGGACGCTTCCCGGATGGCCAGCGCGCGCTCGTAGAGCGGCTCGGCCCGCGCGTACAATCTCTGGGACATGTAGAGGTTGGCGAGGTGGTGGAGCGGCTCGGCGACGAGGAGATGGTCCTTGCCGAGGGATGCTTCCCGGATGGCCAGCGCGCGCGAGAAGAGCGGTTCGGCCCGGCTGTACAACGCCTGGTCCGCGAGGAGTCTGCCCAGATGGAGGAGCGTCCGGGCGGCATCCGGGTGGTCCTTGCCGAGGGCCGCTTCCCAGATGGCCAGTGCGCGCGAGAAGAGCGGCTCGGCCCGGACAGGGTTGCCCTGGAGCAGGTGGTGAAGACCGAGCTGGTCCAGACTCCGGGCGACGTCGGGATGGGTGCCCCCGAGCACGGCCTCGTGCAGCGCCACCGCCTGCTCGCCCTTCGCCACGGCGTCCGCATACTGGCCCGCGTCCCAGAGCGTGTGTGCTTCGTCGAAAGCCGTCCGCGCCTGCCGCAGCCGCGCGTCTGGTTTCTCCTCCGCGACCGCCACGCCCGCCGCACAGCACAACACCACGGCCATCATCATCCCGCGAATCCGTTGCATGTCGGCTCCTGGGCCCCCTCCCGGTGAGGATATCCCGGTGTCGACGCGCGGGCTCGTGGGGGGGCGCGCCCGGGAGGGATTCGGGAACCAGGCAGGCTCGCGAGCGGAGCGGGCGGCTCCTTGGCCAGACGCCGGATCGCCTATGCTCCCGTGCCGTGTGGTTCCGTGGCCTGGGAGACCTCTTGCGCGACACCTTCAGCTCCTCGCCTCCTCGTGTGGCACCGGTCTTCTCCGGCCCCCGCGCCGTCCTGCTCGCCCTGGGACTGTGGCTGGCGGGGTGCGGCGTGGGCGAGTCACCCCCGCCCGCACCGCCCCCGCGCCTCGAAGTGGGGACGGGACGCCATTTCACGGTGCTCGGTGAAGGCGCCACGCTCGAGCTGGTCCGCGGCTCCCAGGGCAGCCAGCATGTCTTCGTGTCCCTGCGGGCCTGGGACCTCACGCCGCTGACCGCCCGGGTGACGCTGTCCCTGGCGCGCACGGAGGATGGGCTGCGGGTGTCGTCCCCCTATGAAGTCCGGCTGCCCTTTGAAGCGGCCACGACGCCGGATGCGCCGGCCGAGCTGGAGGGGCTGCTGCTGGTGGTGCCCGATCCTTCTCCGGCCCTGGGCCGCGAAGTGCGCCTGACGGCCTCCATCGAGACGCAGTCCGGCGAGCGCGCCACCGACACCCGTTCCGCTACGCTCCAGTGGGGCGCCACGTCCCCCTGAGCCAGTGGAAGGAAGGCCTGTCAGGAGTGCTCCCGCGGGAACGCACGGGCGCCTTCCGGCCGCGCGGCGTGCCAACTGGTCCAACAATCGGACCAGTTGCTCCCCCTCGCGGCCGGAACCTCCCCCCCTGACAGGCCTTACCTCTCCTGGCTTAGGTTGCTGAGCCACTTGAACCCCGCCGTACGCAGGAGCCCCCCATGCCGCAGCACCCCTTCACCTCCTTCGAGCCACGGGTCCGCGCGCGCGGCGGCTGGCTGCTGACGCTGCTGCTCGGCGCCCTGCTGGCGGGATGCCCGGAGCCGGTTCCTCCGGAGCCGGTGCCCTGGACCCGCGTGGCGCAGTCGAGGCCCGAGGCCCTGCTCGCGGTGACGGGCCGCTCGAGCTCGGACGTGTGGGCGGTGGGCGCGGACCGGGGCCGCGGGCCCGCGGTGCTGCACTATGACGGGACGGCCTGGCGGGAGCTGGCCACCGGCCAGCGCGGGGACCTGTGGTGGGTGCACGCCTTCGAGAATGGCCCGGTGATGATGGCCGGCGGGAACGCCACCCTCCTGCGCTACGAGGACGGCGTCTTCACCCGCATGCGCACGCCGGGCCTGGCGCGCCACACGGTGTACGGCGTGTGGGGCCCGAGCCCGGAGGACGTGTACGCCGTGGGCAGCGTGTCCGGCCAGAGTGGCTTCATCTGGCACTACGACGGCACGCAGTGGAGCGAGGTGGCGCTGCCGTATGACGAGCTGCCGCGCACGGCCGATGGAGACATTCCCGGCTTCTTCAAGGTGTGGGGCACGGGCGGGGACGTGTACGTGGTGGGTGCGCAGGGCGTGGTGCTGCGCTCGCGCGCGGGTGCGGCCTTCACGCGGATTCCCACGGACACCACGAGCCGGCTCTTCACGGTGCACGGCGCCGGGGGCGTCGTGACGGTGGTGGGCGGCGAGGGCCAGGGTGAAATCCTCGAGCTGGACGAGGCGGCCGGCCGCTTCGTGAGCCGCTCTCCCGAGGGCTGCCCGCTGCTGCAGGGCGTGTCCCTCTCCGCGGATGGCACCGGCTGGGCCACGGGCTTCCGGGGCGAGGTGTACCGGCGGCGCGCCGTGGGCCGATGGGAGCGGGTGCCACTCGGGTTGCCGCTCGAGCTGGAGTCGCTGCACGCGGCGTGGATGGACCCGGAGGGCGGTGTCTGGGCCGTGGGCGGCAACGTGCTCTCGGGCGCGCTGAACGCCGGCACGCTGCTGCACCGGGGGCCCGCGGTGGCCACGGTGCCCGCGCCGGTGGATCCGGGCCCGCCACCCGCGGCCTCGTGTCCGGCGGCGGCGGTGGATCCTCGCCCCGAGGGCTCCATCGCCCGCCGGTGGAACGAGCAGATTCTGGGCGCCATCCGCCGAGACATTCCCCGGCCGACGGTGCACGCGCGCAACCTCTACCACCTGTCCGCCGCCCTGTGGGACGTGTGGGCCGCCTATGACGCCACGGCCGATGGCGTCTTCCTGCGCGAGAAGCACACCGCCCCGGACGTGGCGGCGGCGCGCACCGAGGCGATGAGTTACGCCGCCTACCGCGTGCTCACGCACCGCTACACGAAGGCCATCGGCGGGCCCACGTCCGCGGCGTGCTTCCGCGCCTTCATGGAGAAGCTCGGGTATGCGCCGGACGCCGTGGGCACGGACGGCGACAGCCCCCGCGCGCTCGGCAACCGCGTCGCCCAGGCCATCATCGGCGCGGGCGCGGACGACGGAGCCAACGAGCAGCAGGACTACAAGGACACCACGGCCTACCAGGCGGTGAACACGCCCCTGGTGGTGGACGTGCCCGGACTGACGGTGGCGAACCCCTCGCTCTGGCAGCCGCTCAACCTCGCGGTGGCCGTCACGCAGAACGGCATCATCACCGCCTCGGGTGTGCAGGGCTACATCGGCGCGCACTGGGGCAAGGTGACGCCGTTCGCCCTGACGCGGCCCGAGGGCGGCGGGCTGTACCTGGACCCGGGTGCGCCGCCGGTGTTCGGCGCGGAGCTGCGCGCGCACGTGGTGGAGGTGCTGCGCAAGACGGCCTGGACGGGCAGCGACGAGCGGGTGGACCTGTCGCCCGGGGCCTTCGGCAACAACCCCCTGGGCACCAATGATGGCACCGGCTACCCGGTCAACCCCGTCACCGGCCAGCCGTATGCGCCGCACCTGGTGAAGCGCGGAGACTTCGCGCGCGTGCTCGCCGAGTTCTGGGCGGACGGCCCCAAGTCCGAGACGCCGCCGGGCCACTGGAACGTGCTGGCCAACAGCGTGGCGGACTCGCCCGGCTTCTCGCGGCGCCTGTTCGGCACGGGCGAGCCCGTGGACGCGCTGGAGTGGGACGTGAAGGTGTACCTGGCGCTCAACGGCGCCGTGCACGACGCGGCCATCGTCGCCTGGGAGGTGAAGCGCGTCCACGCCACCGCGCGCCCCATCACCCTCGTGCGGTACATGGGCCGCCTGGGCCAGTCGACGGACCCCGCCGGGCCGGCGTACCACCCGGAGGGCCTGCCCCTGGTGCCGGGGCTCATCGAGGTCGTCACCGCGGAGAAGCTCCGCGCCGGGGCAGCGCCACGCGCACCTGGCCCGCTTCCTCGGGCAGGTGGTGGTGAGCACCTGGCAGGGCGAGCCGGGGGACCGGATCCACGACGTGGGCGGCACCGGCTGGATGCGCGCCGTCGAGTGGATGCCCTACCAGCTCCGCACCTTCGTGACGCCCGCCTTCCCGGGCTTCATCTCCGGGCACAGCACCTTCAGCCGCGCCTCGGCCAAGGTGCTCACCGCGCTCACCGGCAGCGCGTACTTCCCCGGCGGCCTGGGTGAGTTCGTCGCCGGCCGCAACGCCTACCTCACCTTCGAGCGCGGCCCCTCCACCGACGTGCGCCTGCAATGGGCCACGTACTACGACGCGGCGGACCAGGCGGGGCAGTCCCGGCTGTGGGGCGGCATCCACGTGGCGCCGGATGACTTCGTGGGCCGCAAGCTCGGCAACAAGGTGGGCCTGTCCGCCCTCGAGCACGCGCGGCGCTTCTTCGACGGCACCGCCACTCCCTGAAAAAGCGAAGGGCCCCGGCCGGGTGACCGGGGCCCTGGGCTGTCCGGGGCGCGCCTACCGCACGCGCCCTCGGGGCACTAGCAGAAGCACACCCAGCTTCCGTCCGGCTCACGGTGCAGGTAGCACTGGGTGTAGGGATCCGGGCTGACGCAGAGCGGCGCGGCCAGGGCCTGCACGCTGCCCTTCGCGGGCGCCATGTGCGGGTACATGGTGAAGCCCTTCTCCAGCGAGGCCGGCGACGTCTGGAACTCGGCGGCCAGCTCGGGCAGCCACTTCTCCAGGTTCATCACGCGGTCGCTCGGGCAGATGACGTTGATGGCCGAGTAGTCCACGCCCGGCTCCACGCGGAAGCCGCTGCGGGTGTTGCGCAGGTCCACCACCACCTGGCCCTCGGGGGAGCTGGCCAGCAGCTCGGACACCGAGACCACGCCCTGGGTGTTGCCGGCGGGCTGCGCGGTCTCCGGGGCCTTCTCCGTACCACCACAGGCGATGAGGCCGAGGCCGAGCGCGGCCGTGACGAGGTGCTTGAGCATTCGCGTCTCCATTCCCCTCGGGGTGGGGGGTGGGTCGAAGAGGGGAAGGACTCTTATCTTTCAGGAAAGCAGGGAATTGCAAGGGTGCGCCCGTTGAATCCATGCCCGAAAGTGGACGCTCTCCGGCGCCCGCGTGGCGGACGGGAGACACGCTGCCCCGGAGTCGCAGAAGTCCGTGCGGGGGCGCTGCGTACCCTCGCGCGCTCCGGGCCCACCGCCCGGCTCGACGCGGAGGAGTCTCCTTGTCCCAGCCCCTGCACCGCCGGACCGTCCTCAAGTGCCTCGTCGCCGCCGCGGCCAGCACCGCCTTCGGCTGTTCTGACGATGAGCTGCCCGTGGAGGACGGGCGTACGTACTTCCCCCAGTCCGTGGCCTCGGGAGACCCCCGTGTCACCAGCGTGGTGCTGTGGACGCGCATGGTGGACCCCGAGCGCCCGGAGGCCGACGTCGCGCTCACCCTGGTGGTCGCCCGGGACGAGAACTTCCAGCAGCGCGTCCTGGAGCAGGCCGGGCTCGTCGCCAGGGCCGCGCATGGCCACGCCCTCAAGGTGAAGGTGACGCGCCTCGAGCCGAGGACGCGCTACTACTACCGCTTCATCCTCGAGAAGGACGGCCAGCGCCTGGGCTCGCCAGTGGGCCGCACGCGCACCGCCGCCGCCTCCGGCACGAATGCGCCCGTGCGCTTCGCCGTGGCCAACTGCCAGGACTTCCGCGGGCGCTACTACAACTCCTGGCACCGCCTGCTGCAGCTCGACGAGGATCTCGACTTCGTCCTCTTCGTCGGCGACTACGTCTACGAGTCCGACTCCTCGCTCGTGCCCTCGCCGGACCCCGCGCGCGAGGTGCGCTTCTCCGACCCCGGCTCCGCCCTGACGCGAGACGTGGGCGGGGGGCGCACGGAGCTCGTCGCGCAGTCGGTGTCCAACTACCGCGATCTCTACCGCACCTACCGCTCGGACCCCTTCCTCCAGCAGGTGCACGAGCGCTACCCGTTCATCGTCGTCTGGGATGACCACGAATTCTCCAACGACTGCTGGGACGCGCACGCCACGTACACCGACGGGCGCACCGAGGAGTTCCAGCCCGAGCGGCGGCGCAACGCGGAGCTCGCCTTCTTCGAGTACATGCCGCTGGACACCACGGACTCGCCCGCGGGCGCCATCGACGTGGAGGACGTGCCCCGCTACCCGGACACGCGCATCTGGCGGGACTTCGTCTTCGGCAAGCACCTGCGGCTGCTCGTCACCGACTACCGCACCCACCGGCCGGATCACCTCATCCCCGAGGACGCCTACCCCGCCACGGTGGCCATGGACGCGGCGGTGCTGGCCGGCCTGGGCGCCACCGCGGCCTTCGCGGCGGACGCCTTCGCCTACGTGCCCATCGAGGAGTTCCCCGCGCAGCAGGCCGTGCTGCGGGGCGCGTACGTGCAGCTCGCGGTGGGGGCGGGGCTGAGCGTGGCGGACGCGTCGGCGCGGGCCGAGGCGGCCGTGCGGGGCAACCTCGCGCTGGCCTACGTCAACCCGGTGCTGGTGGCGGCGGCGCAGCCGGGAGCGGGGCCCATCGAGCCCACGGGAAAGCCCCGGGGGCTGGCCTTCGTGCACATGGGGAAGCAGGAGCTCTTCTCCAGCATTGGCGCGCGCAACGTGGTCATCAAGGACACCTTCGACGTGTATGCCGCGTGGCGGTACGCCACCTCCGGCCGCGAGGCCCAGGACGCGCTCGGCGAGCCCCAGGAGGCGTGGCTGCTGGAGACGGCCCAGGGCCCGCAGACGTGGAAGGTGGTGGCGAGCTCGGTGTCCACGACGTCGATGATCTGGGACTTGAGGGCGAAGCCGGACGTGGAGCCGCCCACGGTGCGCAACCGCTACTACTTCAGCGTGGACCAGTGGGACGGCTTCCCCGACAAGCGGCGCGAGCTGTTGACGGCGCTGCGGGACGGCACCGGCGGCCACACGCTCTTCGTCGCGGGGGACATCCACGCGGCCTTCGCCTCGGCGGAGCACGGGGTGCCGTGCCTCACCGCGCCCTCCATTGCCTCCACGGCGGTGCAGGAGGAGGCGGGAGAGGCGGTGGAGGCCGCGGGTTTCCCTCCCGGCTCGGCCGTCTACCGCTACGTCGTCACCGAGCAGGAGGCCACCTTCCGCGAGGGCAACCCGGGCATCGCCTTCGTGGACACGGACGCGCACGGCTTCACGGTGGTGGAGGTGGGCCCCGAGGAGGTGCGGGCCGCGTACCACCTCATTCCCAGCACCGAGGTGCGGGTGGACTACGGGGCGCGGCCCGAGGAGCTCGCGGCGCGCTTCTCCCGCGGCGACTTCCGGGTGAGGCCCGGCGGCACCATCGACGCGGGGTGAGGGCCCGGAGGCGGGCGCTTCAGCCGGCGGAGGCCTTCGCGGGAGCGGGCAACCGCGGCTGCTCCAGGGCGTCGAGCGCCCGCAGGGAGCCCGTCGCGTCCAGGTGCTCGAAGATGTGGCGGGCCCGGGCGAGGTGGAGCTCCCGGGCACCGCCGGGCGCGGAGGTGCGGGCCAGCTCGTAGTGGGCGAGCCCCTCGTCGGTGGGCATGCGCCAGGTGCTGGCGAGCTCGAGGGCGCGCTGCCACAACACCTGGGCTCGCCCGGTACGGCCCTCCAGCCAGGCGTACGTGCCCTCGAGACGGGCGGTGCGGCTGCGCGCGGTGGGCTGGAGCCGGCTCGTCTTGCGCAGCACCCGGAGGGCCGCGGTGGCCAGCGCCCGGGGCTCGGCGTCTCCGGTGCCGCGCGCCTCCTCCCAGAGCCTCCAGGCACGCCTGCGCCAGCGAGGTGAGGGACGTCAGGTCGGACCACATGAGGAGGGGGCGCTTGCGCAGCAGGCGCAGGGCCTCGCGCGCGTGGAGGAGCACCCGGTCGGGCTCTCCCTGCCGCCGCGCCACGAGCGCCGCGTTGCAGCGGAAGCGCAGCACGTTGGTGGGGTCCGCCAGGCCGAGCAGCATCTCCGCCTCGCGCAGCCGCTCCGCCGCCTCGTCCAGCCGGGCGAGCTGCAACAGCGTGGGCGTCATCTCCGTGAGGGCCCACATCACGTTGGTGACATTGGAGACCTCGTTCGCCTCGCGCAGCATGGACTCGCGCACGTACTGGGCGGCCACCGGCTCGCGCGCCATCTCCAGCCCCATGCCCAGCACCTCCAGGCCGGTGCACAGGGTGAAGTGGTCATGGAGCCGGCGGGCCGTGGCGATGCCCTGCTCGGCCAGACGCAGGCCCTCCTCCCAGCGCCCGAAGGTCAGGTGCCAGGCGCCCTCGACGATGTCGGTATGCGGGCTGCGCGCGTCCGCCGGGACGCTGGCGCGGCGGAAGTAGCGGTGCGCCAGCGCGTCCATCCGGCCCAGGCCCGCCATGTACCCCAGCGAGTTGTAGGCCACGGTGGCGGTGGAGAAGTCGCGCGCCGCCTCGGCGAGGTTCACCGCGACGAAGTTGGCGGTGAAGTGCTCCAGCAGCCGGTCCGCGTAGAAGGTCTGCACGGAGAGGGTGCTGAAGATGCTCGCGGCCAGGGTGAGCCGCTCGCGCTCCGCCTCCGAGCGCGGCGCCGGCAGCCAGCGCCCCAGCAGCATGCGCCCGGCGTGCCGCACCACCTCCCACGCCAGCCGGCCGCTCCACCCCAGGCGCGTGCCGGGCCGCGTCTGCCCCAGCAGGAGCAGGGCGCTGTCACAGTGGCGCAGGCTGTGCTCCGTCTCGCCCAGCGCGTGGTACGCGGCGCCGAGCCGCACGGTCCAGCGGGCCTTGCGCAGCCCGTCCACCGGCTCGGTGCCGCTGGCGGCCATTTCCAGGGCCCGCTTGAGCAGGGCCACGGTCTCCGCGTGCGCCCCCCGCGAGACGGCGGCCTCCGCGGCCCGCTCCAGGTGCTCCAGCGCGCGCTCGGGCTGCTCGGCCATCCGCCAGTGGTGCGCCAGCAGCGGCTGGAGCTGCTCGCCCCGCTCCTCCTGCTCGCGCTCGTGCAGCAGCGCCACGGCGCGGTGCAGCTCCCGGCGCTGGGAGAAGGCCATCAGGTGGTAGGCCGCCTCCTGGATGAGCACGTGCTTGAAGGCATACACCGGGCCCGAGCCGGACTCCTCGCGCTGCACCAGGTCCAACCGCTCCAGCTCGGCGAGCTGCTGGGGCAGGGTGGGCCGGTCCGCCTCCACCGGGTGCACGGCGTGCAGCAGCTCGAAGGAGAAGGCGCGGCCGAGCACGCTGGCCACCTTCAAGGTGAGCTGCTGTTGCTGGGTGAGCCGGTCGATGCGGCTGGTGATGAGGCCCTGGATGGTGCCGGGCAGCTCCAGCGCCATCTTCTCCACGGAGCGCGCCGCCAGCCGGCACTCGCCGCGCTCGATGACGAGGTAGCGGGCATCGCGCAGGGCACACGCGAGCTCCTCGCTGAAGAGGGGGTGGCCCTCGGCGCGGTCGCGGATGAAGGTGGCCGCCTGGGCGGGGAGGGTCCGCACGCCGAGCCGCTGGCGCACCAGGGCGAGCACGTCCTCGTAGGACATGCGCCCCAGGGGCAGGTACTCCGTGCCGGGCGAGTCGCGAAGCTGGCGGTACTCGGCGGGGGCCGGCTCTCCCGGGAGGCGGGTGGAGATGACGAGCAGCAGCCGCTTCACCCGCCGCTGCACGGCGAGCGCGAGCTCCCACGAGGCGGAGTCCATCCAGTGCGCGTCGTCGAGCACCACCAGCCGGGGACGCTCGTGGGCGCAGTCGTCGAGCAGTTGCACCAGCAGCTCGCGGGTGGTGGCGCCGCGCAGGGCGGCCGTGAGGTGACGCACCCCCTCGTTCTCCGGCACCTCGACGGGGAGCACGCCGTTGAGCAGCGGGGCCCACGTCTCCTGCTCGGGCCAGGCGCTCAGCCGCTCCAGGAGGCGCGCGGTGCGGGCGGCATCGTCCGGCAACCCCTCGAGCCCCAGCAGGCGCGAGAGCACCGGACGCCACGCATGCCAGACGGGAGAGCCCTCCACCGCGGTGCCCAGGCCCACGGCGGTGGACAGTCCCGCGGCCCGGGCCCGCTCGAGCAGCTCGCCCACCAGCACGGACTTGCCGATACCGGCCTCGCCCTCGAGGAGCACGGTGCCGCCCACGCCCCGCTCGGCCAGCGCCCGCACCGCCGAGGCGAGCTTCGCGCGCTCCTCCTGCCGGCCCACGAGCCGGGGGCCCTGTGCGGCGGGAGCGCCCGTGCTCTCGGCGCCCTGCTCGGGGCGGAACACCGGCACCGGGTGCGTAATCCCTTTCATCTTCAGGGGCGCGAGGGTTTCGAAGCGCAGCCGCGAGGAGGCCAGCCGCAGCGTGGTGGCATCACACAGCACGTCATCCGCCGCGGCCTGCATCAGCCGCGCGGCGAGGTTCACCGTGTGGCCCACCATGACGTACTCGCGCCGGGTGGTGCCGCCCGTGGTGCCGCAGAAGACGCGCCCGGTGGCCAGGCCCAGGCGGTACGGCACGCCCTGCGCCTTCAGCGCGCCGCGCAAGTCGAGGGCCGTCTGCGCCGCGCGTGCCGCGTCGTCCTCGTGCGAGAGCGGCGGCAGTCCGAAGGCCGCCACCATGACGACGCCCTTGTCGTCCACCACCACCTGGTTGGCGCTGCCCCCGTAGCGGAAGAGGACGGACTGGAGGGTGCTCAGCGCGCGTTGCAGCTCCTCGGGCCGCTGACCGGAGGCGAAGCCGGGAGCGCCCAGGTTGATGAACATCACCGTGACGGTGCGGAACTCGGACAGCCACTGGCCGTGCCCGGCCTCCAGCCGGTGCGTCACCACGCGCGGCAGGTAGGAGCACAGCGCGGGCTCCAGCGTCGGCGGCACCGACTCGAAGGGGCGCACCTCCGGCAGCGGCACGGGCTCCATCCCCAGGAGCTTCCAGCCCGCGGTGCCCCGGGGCTCGCCCTGGGCGCCCTTCAGCAACGGCCATGCGCGGGGGCCGAGGATGATCTCCCCCGGCAGTGCCGCGTTCTGCGCCTGGGCCATCTCCAGCAGCGGCTCGCCCGAGGCGATGAAGTCCCAGCGGCCCTTCTCGCCGCCCACGTCGGACAGCTGCACCGTCCCGGCGCCGATGCCCACCTTGAGCCGCAGCCGCACGCCGTCCACGGGCTCGCTGCCGTCGATGAGGGACTGGGCGGCCCGGGCGCTCTGGGCCGCCAGTCGCACCGCGCGAGCCAGTCCCCCGTCCGGCTCCGCGGGCCACAGCGCCACCACCGCGTCCCCGGCGAAGCGCAGCACGTCCCCGCCATGGGCGAGGAGGGTGTCGATGAGCCGGGAGAAGAAGGCGTCGAGGATGCCGCGCAGCCGCTCGGCGCCGGAGGGGCCGCTGTTCTCCAGGGTCTCGGCCACGGCGGTGAAGCCCGTCAGGTCGGCGAAGAGCACCGCGCCCTGCTGCTCACTGCGGGCGCCCGCGCGCGGACGCGAGGTGTCCTCCTGGAGAGCGCGCACCAGGGAAGCAGGCAGGAACGCCGCCAGTGCGTGCAGCCGCGAAGGGAAATTCATGCCGGGACACCGCCGGCGGGAGAGGGGGGAATCCCGGGGCGGAAGTGAGCCCATTCGTAGCAGATGGTTGTGGCGCCAGCCACCCTGGAAGCCGGCTCCCAGAGGGGGCAAGCAGGCGAGCGGGACCGTGCCGTGCGGGGGCTCCGTGCGGCTTCGATTCCTGGCGAGAGGGGGATTCTCAACGGGTGGGAACTTGTCCCCCGGGACGGGGGCGGTGTTCTCCACCGGGCCGCCAGGGCTCTCGGGGTGTTGACCGGCGCGACGGAGGCCGGAGGGCGTCCTTCCTCCTGGGGAGACATCCTCCAGATTGGGAGGACATGGCACTGCAATCCCCGAAGGGCGAGGCATGAAGGCCGTCGCGGTATTTCCGAAGGAGCGGGTGCTGCGCGTCATCGACGACGCGCCGGAGCCGCGCATCGAGAAGCCCACGCAGGTGCGGGTGAAGACACTCGAGGTGGGCCTGTGCGGGACGGACCAGGAGATCGCCCGGTTCCAGTACGGCACGCCGCCCGATGGGGAGAAGTACCTCATCCTCGGCCACGAGGCGCTCGGCGAGGTGGTGGAGGTGGGAGAAGGGGTGAAGGGCCTGGCGCCGGGAGACCTCGTGGTGCCGCGCGTGCGCAGGCCGTGCCCGAAGGCGGAGTGCCGGCCCTGCCTGGAGGGCCGCCCGGACTTCTGCCTCACCGGCGCGTACACCGAGCGCGGCATCCAGAAGGCGCACGGCTTCATGGCCGAGCGGTTCGTGGAGGATGTGGCCTGGCTGCACCGCGTGCCGCGGAGCCTGCGCGAGGTGGCCGTCCTCACCGAGCCCCTCACCATCGGCGAGAAGGCACTCAAGGAGTTGGAGCACATCCAGGCGCGGCTGCCGTGGGGGCGCGAGGGCAGGAAGCTGCACGCGGTGGTGCTGGGGGCGGGGCCGGTGGGCCTCTTGGGCGCGATGGCGCTGCGGCGCGCGGGCTTCACCACGACGGTGTACTCGTACTCGCGTCCGCCGGATGAGCGGAGCGCCCTGGTCGACAGGATGGGCGGCCGCTACTTCTCCTCGCAGGACGTGACCCCGGGGGAGCTGGAGGCGAGGGCCGGAGCGGTGGATGTCGTGTACGAGGCGACGGGGGCCTCGAAGTTCTCCTTCGATGTGCTCGGTGCACTGGGGCCCAACGGCATCTTCATCTTCACGGGCGTGCCCGGCCGCAAGGAGCCGCTGCAGTTGGAGGGCGGCACGCTGATGAAGTCGCTGGTGCTCAAGAACCAGGTGGTGCTCGGCACCGTCAACGCGGGACCGGATGCCTTCGACGCGGCGCTCGCGGATCTGCAGGCGTTCACCGAGCGCTGGCCCGGAGCGCTCCAGAGTCTCATCACCACGCGCTACCCGCCCGAGGCCGTGCCCGAGGTGCTGACCGGGAAGAGCGGCGGAATCAAACGCATCGTCCATTTCGACTGAAGAGGGAGGGCGCACCGATCATGTCCCATTCCACGCCCTGGCTGGATGTCTCGATTCCCCTGTCGTCCGCGATGCCGCACTACCCGGGAGACCCGGTCCCGGACATCAAACGCGTGAGCTTGCTGGAGAAGGGTGCGGACGCGAATGTGACGCACCTGTCCGTGAGCGCGCACGCGGGGACGCACGTGGATGCGCCGGTGCACTTCTTCTCGGGGAGGGCGGGCATCGACCAGATACCGCTCGACGCCACCATGGGCCGAGCGCGTGTCGTGCACCTGAAGGGGGACGGGCCGGTGAGCGCGGACGCACTGAGGGCGCATGACCCGAGGCCCGGGGAGCGGCTCCTCTTGCGCACGCGCAACTCGGATCGGCGTTGGTGGGAGCTGCCCTTCCAGGAGTCCTTCGCCGGGCTGAACCAGGAGGCCGCGGCCTTCCTCGCCGAGCGCCGCGTGGGATGCGTGGGGGTGGATTACCTCTCGGTGGCGGGCTTCCACGAGGACAGCCCCGGGGTGCACCGCACGCTGCTCGACGCGGGCATCTGGATCATCGAGGGGCTCTACCTCGGCGAGGCGGCCCCGGGGGACTATGAGCTGGTGTGTCTGCCTTTGCGCGTCGCGGGCGCGGACGGCGCCCCGGCGCGTGCGCTCCTGCGCCCGTGGACGCGGGGATGACGCCTACGCCTCGCGGACACGGCGCCCGCAGCGGATTCATGGTGCGCTGCGGGTCCGCTCGCGAGCAGGGAGGGGACTGGAGCTTCGTGCCAGAAGCCGATGTTCCGTTCGAAGGTTTGACAGTGTCTCGTGGAATGGGTGCTGGGAGTTGCCTTCGAGGTTCAAGGGCAGGTTCAACTCGCGGAAAAGCTCTTTCTCGCTCGTTCGTGGCTGCTCAGCCTCGACGAACACCACACGTGCATGTGTCGCCATCCATGAGGAGAGCTTCCTCTCCCCTTCATCCAAGGCGAACGTGAGCCGCTTGCCAGAGCCGCTCGCACGTCGAAGCTGGATATCGAGCTCGCTCGAAAGGAGGCAGCCGAGACTCAATCTCAGCGTTGAGCCACAGGCATTGCCAGTGAAGTGGGTGCTGATGCGCCGTTGCAGTGTTTGTGCGCTGGACGCGATGCCAACGTAGGTAAGCGACCATCCTTCGATCGTGTGACAGGCCGAGATTGGCACACGCTTCGGAAGCCCTTGGAAATACCAGCCGTAGATGCCGGGCTTTTTTGGCAGGACCTGTTGCTCCCGCAGCTCAGGCCAGCTCCAAAGCCTGTCAGGATTGAGGAGCCATTGATTCATGGCAGGTCGCTTTGTTCGATGGGGATGATTTCCGCCTCATCATCGAGTACGGCGCTGCCCTGGTAGGCGATCCAGTAGGGGGAACAATCCGTCGTCGGTCGGCCCTGCGTGGTGTGTCCGCCATGGTGATGCGCCAGAAGTGCCGTCCCTCTTTGCGTGAAGCGCAGCATCTGGAGTTGATGTACCTGCCGGTGCATGGGGGGCCGGTAGATGGTCCTTCGGACACGGCTGTGGGCCAAGTCGACGAGCAGGTCACAATCGTGGAGTTCGGATGCGGGCTCTTTGAGCACCCGATTCCCGAAAAAGGGCCCATTGGCGGTGGTGCTGCTTCCGGTGAATTCACCGCATACAAAGAAGGCAGCAGTCAAACCGCCTCCGACGTTCGACTTTCGATGAACCAGGTCTGTGTGGCTCCGGAGAACCTCAAGGGTATCGATGGAATCGCCACAGCAGAAAAGCCGCTGCTCCAACTGGCGGTTGTCCGCTCCGAAGGCGATGGTTGCCCTGGAGGGGTGCACACGGATGACATCGTCGATGCCGCTCGCGGGAAATGGCTCTGCTCGCGTCCAGGCCAGCTCGCCTTCTCCGTCACGAAATCTGTGTGCATCGAAGCCGAAGAATCCTCCCGGGTATACCCAGAAGGATTCCATGTGTCCCGGCAGCAACCTGCCCAGCTTTTTCCCAATTGCGCGCATAAGGTGAATCCGATTGGTCACCTGAGGCGAGTAGGTTTCGTTTACGGACACGAGGTGAACAGCCAGTCCTGCCGCTTGCGGAGTACTCTTCCGGCCACCTTTGCCCAAGAACGCGCGTGCTACCCAGGCCAAAGGCCTTGGTGGCTTGGTGCTCCCGTTATGAGCTGTGGACTTGGTATTTCCTGTGCGGCTTGAGGGCTGTTTGGGGCTGGCCACGGGTTCAACACCTCTTGATGGACAGAGCGTATTACACTCGCTGCTTCTCCAGCGCGCTGAGGCGCTCGAGGAAGGCGCGGCCCTTGGCCGGGTCCGTCATGTGGATGAAGGCGGCCATGCCCTTGAGCTGCTCGAGCGTCTCGCCCTCCTTGCCCGGCTTGCCCTTCTCCCGGTTGTGCAGCGCCGCTCGGAGCTGACGCACCACCTCGCGAGGCACCCGCGCTCCGGGCTGCCCCTTGGCGGCCTCGTTCACCACCAGCCCCGTCACCACCTGGCGGTTGCCCGGACGCATCACCCGCGTCTTGTCCGGGTGCACCCGGAAGCCCTCCGCCTCCAGCACCTTCTCCACCCGGGCGATCAGCACCGCCACCGGTGCCTCCGTCTTCCCCCGGCTCTTCTTCCAGGAGAACGTCATGTCGTCCGCATAGCGCGTGTACGCGAAGCCCAGCCGCCTCGACAGCGCCGACAGCCGCTTGTCCAGCCGCAGGCACAGCGCGTTCGTAATGCCCGGGGACGTCGGAGCTCCCTGCGGCAGCGCGCGCGGCCCCTTCGCCACGTAGAGCGTCTTGCCGCGGAACTGCACCACCTCGCGCGGAGCCTCCGTGGCCATCAGCGCGAGCAGCGTCGCCGTGCTCTCCGCCAGCCCGCCCTTGCGCAACAGGCCCTTCACCCGCTGCCACGTCACCGAGGGGAAGAAGTCCTTGATGTCCATCTTCACCACCACGTCCGCGCCCTTGTGCGCCAGCGCGTTGGTGACGATGGAGCGCCCCGCCACGAAGCCGTGCGCCGCCCCGTGCACCGGCAGCCGCTCGACGACGTTCGCGAGCACCCAGCGCTGCGCCTCCTTCAGCTCCTTCTTCGGCGAGGTGATGGTCCGCTTCCCACCGTCCCGCTTGGGAATCTCCCAGCTCCGGTAGTGCGTCCCCGTGTCCACCTCGCGGTGGTAGGAGAACCAGCGCAGCCGCGACACGCTCAGCCCCAGCGCCTTCGCCAGCTTCTGCGCCGACTCCAGCTCCGGCAGCCCGTTGGCCTTGGCCCGCTCCTCGCGGTCCTTGAGGTCGAACTTGTCCGGGCCCCCCGTCTCCTCCCAGTGCACCCCCGCGCCGAGGTGGTTGATGTGCGCGGTGCGCCACGCCTCCCACGCCAGACGCTGGAGCGCGCGGCGCTCGGCGGCCTCGGCCTTCTTCTTCTCCTTCCAGGCCGTCTTCTCCTTCTCGGAGAGTCCGCTCGGGTCCTCGTGCTCGGGCGAGAGCCCCTTGGCCTTCAGCTCGGCGTCGACCCACGCCTCTTGGCCGCCGGCCTCTTCAATGGCCTTCCAACGGGCCAGCCGGGCCTGCTCCTCGCGCTGGCTCACCTCGCGCTGGGCCACCACGTTGGCGGAGGCGGGCGCGGGAGCGGGGGCGGGCACCACGACGGGGGCCGCGGCGGGGACGAACGTCTCGAGCTTCGCGGTCATCACAGCACCTCGTTGATGCGAGGAGGCGTCAGGAGGGGGGACGGGGCGGCGCGAGCGGTCGAGAGAGGCCTGGAATCACCACATGCTCACCTGGGGCACGGTAGCCTCACCGGCTCTCCCCGGTACAGGGGCCTAGGCCCCTTGGGGAAACGGCGGTTGCGTCGTTGGCTCCGCTCCCCGAGGGGCCTAGGCCCCTGTACCGGGAGAGAGCCAAGAACAGGCTACCTTGCGGAGAGTGTCCTGCATTGCTTCCAGAGCGGCGCAGCGCCGCTCCCGCGCTCGAGGCGCGAAGGCTGATGCTTTCCAGACCTCTCTCGACCACTCGCGCTACCTGGCGCGTCTGCCGTGCGTCGTCGCGTCCACCCCTCCTCCTGGGTTTTCTACACCATCCCGCCCACCGAGTCGATGAAGCCTTCGGCGGCCAGCGACTCCAAGCGCGCGAAGTAGGCCGAGCGGGCCTCGCCGTCCGTGTCGAACCACAGCCGCTGGTGGCGCTGCTCGCCCAGGCGCGGGCCCCACTCCACCGACACCAGCTTGCCGTCCAGCGACACCCGGTACACCTGCTCCTGGCCGGACTCGTCGCGCCGCACGTACGAGCGCGTCTCCGCGCGGATTTGCGCCCGTCCCTTCGGCGTCTGCCGCAGCGCCTCCTCCTGCGCCCGCTGCCGCGCGTACGCGAGCCGCAACGCAATCATGTGCTCGCACGGGCCCTCGCGCATCCCCGAGCGCCGGTAGGGCGGACAGCCGCAGCTCGCCTCGCGCACCCGCCCCTCCAGGTCCAACATGAACCCGGGGAAGAAGCTGCGCACCGCCTCGCGGTCCACCACCTCGCCCGTCAGCCGCGTGCCCACGCCCACCACCTCGTGCACCTTGGTGAGCTTCACCTCGCCCGCGCCCGGGCCGCCGTCGCCCAGCAGCCGGTGCGCCCGCTCCTCGCGCTCGTTGCCGTAGCGGATGACGGCCTCGTCCACCGGCGCGGAGAGCAGCTCGCGCGGCCGGTACGTGCCCTTCGCAATGTCATACAACACGCGTCCACGCAGGCACTCGAGCTGTAGCGCCCCGCGCACCGCGTCCTTCGGCGCGTCCGTCCCCGAGGCGAGCGCCTCGAAGCTCAGCGGGCCTTCCTTGCGCAGCCGGCCGCGCAGCTTCTCCGCGAGCCCGTCCGGCACCGAGCGCGGCATGAGCGCATCGAAGGCCGCCGCGCTGGACCAGCCGCTCTCCGTCCACCCGGTGAGAGCCAGCGTCAGCGTCGCCGGGCCGAGCTCAATCACCCAGAACACCGGCAGGCCGGGCCCGAGCATCTGCACGCGCACGCCCTGCGCATGGGGCAGCAGCCGCGCGAGGGCCGCGAGCCGCTGCCGTCCGAAGGTGCGCACCACCGCGGGCGCGCTGCCCTGGTACTTCGGCCCGTGGCACTCCAGCACCAGCTCCCACGGCTCCAGCACGAGCCTCGGCTGCATGCCGGGGACGAGCTCGAAGCGCAGGGCGCGCGGGGCCTTCTTCGCCTTCCGTGTGCGCAGCGCGAAGAGCAGGTTGTACAGGTCGATCGGCGCCAGCGTGCAGGTGCTCGCGGGCAGCGTGGCGGCGGACTGCACCTGGAGGAAGCCGCGCAACCACGCATGGGGCACCTCCACATTGCGTGGGGCGCGGGACTCGGTACCACGCGCGGGCAGCGCCACGTGGGCCTCCAGCGACACCGGCACGTAGGTGCGCAGCCGGTCCACCTTGGCCAGCAGATCCGCGGGCACGTCCAGGAAGGTGGAGCCGTGCGCGGCCTCGCGGCCCTCGAAGAGCGAGTTGTCGAAGGACAGGCGCGCATAGGCACTCTCGTCGCGGGAGAACACCTCCAGCGACACCTGGTCCGGGTCCACGGTGAGGACGGGGTCCAACACCGCGTCGGCCTTCTGCTCGCCCTCCAGCGACTGCTCCAGGAAGGCCTTCTGCGCCTCCCAGATTTGAGCCGTGGCGCGCTTGCCCTGTTTCATCAGGTAGGCGAGGTACGCGGTGCGGTCCTTGCCCCGGTAGCGCAGGTCCGAGGCGAGGATGCCGAGCGTGGCGGCGAGCGCGTCGCGGAAGAGCGCGGGCTCGCGCACCCGGCCGCGCACGCCCACGGTGCCGCGGGAGCCCTCCAGGGCGAGCTGGATGCGCGAGGCATTGGCGCCGACGTCCACGTCACTCGTGGTGGCGTAGCGCAGCTCGACGGCGTGGTGGGTGGCGGTGCTCACGACGGGCTCCCTTCCTTCCGGGCGCGCTCGGCGGCGCGGAGTGCACGTTTGTGGGCGCGGTAGGCGGCCTTCCGCAGCTCCACGGATTGCGACTTGTCGAAGGCCTGGCCGCGCAGCACTTCCGCGGCCTCGGTGCCGCCCAGGCGGCCCAGGGCGGCCCACCCATCCTGCCGCACCTGCTCGTCCTTGTGGGTGGCCAGCGGGCGCAGCGGCTCCAGCTCCTTGCCGGCCAGCACCGAGGGCAGGGCCATGCGGCGGGCCTCGGAGGTGGCGAGCTGCTTGAGGCTGCGCACCGTTCCCCCGCGGGGCCGGTGGCCACCGGGTCGAACGGCTGCACCGCCAGCGCCCACTCGGCGGCGCGCTCGGGGGCGATGCGCGCCAGGGCGGAGGTGGCGGCCTCACGCACCTCGGCGTCCGGGTCGGACAGCGCGGCCCGCAGGGCCTCGGGGGCCGTGTTCAGCCGGCCCAGGGCCCGGGCCGCTTCCAGGCGCACCCCGGCCGGGGCCTTGGCCTCTCCGCCCTGGAGGATGTCCTTGCCCGCCTTGGCCAGCTCCGTCACGCCCAGGCACGAGCCCGCCCAGAGCAGCCGCTCCCAGGCACTCTCCAGGGGCTCGCGCTTGGGCTCGGGCGTGGAGGCCCACTCGGAGGCGGTGCGGCGCTCGGCGGTGGTGAGGGCTCGGCCCAGCATGGCGCGCTCCTCGCTGGACCAGGCCCGCGAGGTGTCCGCCTCGCCCGTACGCGCGCCCACCAGCCACGCGGCCTCCTCGCGAGCGGAGGGCTTCTCGTGGCCGAGCAGGCTCGCCAGTGCTCCGGCGGGCAGCGACGCGCGCCGCACGAGTCCCCGGCGCAACCGCTGGCGCAGCTCCTCCTTGTCCAGCGTGGCCAGCCGCGGCAGCAACTGCATGGGGTCCGCCTCGGTGGCGAGGTAGCTGGCGGCGGGCTCGGAGATGTCCTCCTGCTCGCTGGCCACGGCGAGGAACTCCACCCGGATGCGCTCCTTGGGGAAGAGCGCGTCGAGCGCCTTGCGAGCCGCGGCGCGCAGATCGTCGTCCCAGTCGTTCAACGCATGCGCCAGCGTGCAGCTCGGCGGCGGTGTCCCCGAGCTTGCCCAACTCCTGGGCCGCGGTGAGGCGCACCTCGTTGCCGGCGTTGTCGTCGGCCAGCAGGGTCTCCAGCCGGGAGCGCGCCCGCTCGCCGCCGATGTGCCGCAGGCCCCGGACACCGGCCTGTTGCAGCGCGGTGGCGGTGGCCTCCATCGCGGCGAGCTCCACCTTCTCCTCGACGCGGCGGCGATCCTCTCCCTCGGGCAGCTTGGGGGCGAGCCGGCCCAGGCCCTCGAGGGCCGCGGCCACCATGCTCTCCTCCACGGGGGCCTCGGGCGTGCCACCGGCGGCCACCTGCTCCAGCTCGGACAGGGCGCGCGCGTCGCCCAGCGTGCCGAGGGCCAGCAGGGCGCGCTCGCGGTCTCCCTCCTCGCCCGCGCGCACGTACAGCAGCAGCGGGCGCAGGGCACTCGGGCGGCCCCGGAAGGCCACGCCCTCGGCGGCGGGCAGCATCAGCTCGCGAGCACCGCCGCGCAGCACCTCCTCCAGCGGCTCCACCTTCGCGCCCTTGTGGATGACGCGCGAGGCGTAGCGGGCCACCGACTCCATGCGCACCGTCACGTCCCGGTCCGCGAAGAGGCCGGCGAGCAGCTCGTCCTGGCCCACGTCCTCGCCCTGCTCCAGCTCGGTGGCGGCGGCCTTGCGCACCATTGGATCCGCGCTGCGCACGGCCGCACGGAGGAAGCGCATCGCCAGGGCCATGTCGCGCTTCGTCTCGCCCTTCTCGTCCTTCTGGGGCGGGGTGGCCACCTCCATGGCGGCGCCCACGCAGGCGTAGCGCACGGTGGCTGCTTCATCGTCGAGCTGCCGTGCCAGGGCGTCCACGGCCTCGGCCCGCCGGGTGTGTCCGAGGGCCTTCACGAGGGCGAAGCGCTCGTTCAGCTCCGTGGCCGTGCGAAGCCGGGCGGCGAGCGCCCCCACGGCGGCCACCGAGCCGAGCCGGGCCAGGGCCTCCTGGGCGCGCTTCACCGCCGAGGCATTCTCCGAGCGCAGGAAGGCGGCGAGCACCTCCACCGCGCGGTCATCCTGGCGCCAGGCGAGCAGCTCCGCGGCGCGCAGGCGCAGGTCCTCGTGCTCGCTGCCCGCGGCGCGGCCGAGCGCCTCGGTGACGCGCGAGTCATTGGCACCGGCGAGCCGCTCGATGACGCCTACGCGCAGATCCGCGTGCTCGCTGCCGAGCGCGGCCAGCAGGGGCTCCAGGCTGCCCGGAGGGCTGAGGCGCTCCAGCAGCTCGAAGGCGTACTTGCGCACGTCGGACAGGGGCGAGTTGAGGGCGGCGGTGAGGCGGCCCTTGGCGGATGCTCCCCGGGCGGCGAGCTCATCCAGCGCGGCGCGGGCCACATCCGCGGAGAGCGAGGCCAGGGCGAGCGCCAGCGGCTCATCGGAGCCGGCGGGGTACAGCTCCTTGAGGCCGGCGAGGGCCGCCCTGCGCACGAGTTGGTGCGGGTCCTCGAGGGCGCGCAGCAGGGCGGCCACGGCGGCGGGCGTACCGGCATGGCCCTCCTGGGTGAGCTTCACCACACGGTCCACGGCATCGCGGCGGACACGGTGGCCCTCGTCGTCACCGGAGGACACCTGGCGCAGCAGGCCCACGTAGGCGCCGAAGGCGAGCCGGCGCAGGTGCTGCTTCTCGGCGGAGACGAGCGCCTCGGGCGAGGGCTCGGCGGTGGCGGCCTTGCCGGTGCCGGTGGTGAAGAGGCGGCGCAGCCAGTTGCGCGCGGGCTTCTCCTCGACGGGCCGGGCCTGGGCCTGGGGCGACGTCTCGGGCTTCCACGGCGCCTCGAGCGAGCGCGGGCGGGCCACCTTCGCGGCCTCGCGGAAGTAGTCGAGCGGCTTGTGGCGCAGTTGCAGCACCTGGGCGGCGGCGTAGCGCTGCTCGGGCACGTCGCTGGCGAGCGCCTCGGCAAGGCCCACCATGGTGCGGGCGCGCTCGGCCTCGGCGGGCCAGTCCTTCATGTCGCCGGCCTTCTCGGGGCGGGGCGGCTGGAGCACCTCCACGAGGTGGGCGTGGGAGGCGTCCGTCTCCGTGCGCAGCTCCAGGGCGCGGGCCGCGGCGTAGCGCACCTCGGGCCGGCCGCTGGAGAGGGCGCTGGTGAGGAGGTCGGGCGGCTCGCCCCGGCGCGAGGCGCGCAAGTCCCGGGCGAGGACGATGGCGAAGATGGTCTCCTGCACCTCGCGGGAGCGATCCTCCAAGCCGTGCAGCAGGCCGCTGTCGCCGTCCGGACCGAGCGCCGCGAAGGAGAGGATGGCGCCGATGCGAATGGGCTGGTGCTCGTGGCGCAGGTTGCCGGTGAGGACGGGCAGGGCGCGGATGTCACCGAGGCGGGACAGGCCATCCGCGGCCCACGAGCGCACGGCGACATCCGCGTGCCCGAGCGCGTCCAGGAGGTAGCCCTCGTCGCCACGGCGGCTGGCGGTGGCGAGCCCGCGGGCACCCTGCTCACGCACCTCGCTGGCCTCGTCCTTGAGGAGCGTGGTGGCGAAGAAGGACAGCAGGCGGCGCGAGCCGAGGGTGGCCAGGGCGCTCGCGGCGCGGTGGCGCAGCGGGGCGAGGAAGGCCGGCGGGTAGATGCGCTGCAGCTCCTTGTCGGTGAGGAGGTTGCGCATCGGCTCGATGATGTCCTCGGAGCCGCGGGCGGCGAGCAGCTCGGCCGCGCGCACCTTGAGGGGCAGCTCGCCGGAGCCGAGGCCCGCGAGCAGGGGACCGTTCTCGTTCTTGACGAGCTTGTCGAGCGCCTCGATGGCGGCGAGGTAGACCTGGGGCTCCTCGGAGAGCAGCAGCTTGAGGAAGGGCGAGCGCACGGCCTCGGCGGGGGCCTGGGCGGCGTTCTTCGCGGCCAGGGCGCGCAGCGAGGCGTGGGCCGTGTCCATGGCGGCGAGGTGCGGCTCCGCCTGCTCCTTGCCCACGTGCTTCACCCAGGCCTCATAGGCGGCCTGGGCCACGCTGGCGTCGCGGTCACCGACGACCTTCTTCAGCCGCTCGAGCGCCCAGCCCTCCTTGATGCGGGCGGCGAGCTCGTCCACGGCGCGGCGGCGCAGGTCCGGGAAGCGGCCGGCGAGCGCACGCTCCAGGGCCTCCTGGGGATTCTTCTCATTCCAGGCCCAGAGGGTGCGGAAGGCCTCGTCGCGCACCTTGGCGGACTCGTCCTCGAGCGCATCGCCGAGCAGGTGCACGGCGGCCTCGGAGCGCTTGCCCGAGAGCTTCACGAGCCTGTCGAGGCCGCGGACGCGCACGTCCTCGAAGGAGGAGCGCAGGGCGGCCTCGGCGCTGGAGAGGGGCGCCTCGGTGTCGAGCGTCACCACCGCGTCGAGGGCGGTGGCGCGCACGTCGGCGTTCTCGTCGTCCAGCATCCACACGAGGCGCTCGCGGCCACGGGCATCCTGGAGGGCGCGAAGGGCCTCGGCGGCCTGACGGCGGATGGCGGCGTCGGGCTCGCGGGAGAGCTGGAGCAGCGCGCCGAGTGCCCGGGCATCCCCGAGCTGTGCGAGTCCCCGCGCGCCACGCACGGCGGTGTCGGGAGTGCGGCAGGCCATGGCGGCGAGCAGCGGCTCCAGGCTGGGCTCGGCGAGGGGCTCACCGGCCTTGCCGGTGCCGGGCAGGGCGGCGCGAGCGGCACGGGCCTCGTCATCGGTTGGACGCGGGCGGCGGGAGAGGCGGCGGGCCACGTCGAGGGCGGCGCGGGCGAAGTCCTCGTCCTTCTCCTCCAGCACGTGGGCGAGGGGCCGGCGCTCCAGCACGCGCACGGTGAAGGCCACGCGGCGCACGTCGGCGTCCGAGTCATCGAGGGCGCGGGCCACCAGGGGCTGCAACTGGGGCGAGCCCAGCCAGCCGGCACCGGCGGTGCGGATGAGGACCTCGGCGCGCAGGTGGGAGGTGCCGCGCTCGAAGGCCGTCTTCAGGGGCTCGGTGCTGTCCTTGGGGAACACCTGCACCAGCGCATCCAGTGCTGTGGTGGAGACAGAGGCGTCCGAGTCCGTCAGCTTGCTGGAGATGAGGCCCGGCACCAGCGGCGAGGTGCCACCGAGCGCAGCCAGCCGGCGCAGTCCGGCGATGCGCGTGTCCGGGTAGCGCGAGTCCAGCGCGGCGCGCGGGGCGGCGAGCGGGGACTCCTTCTCCAGCGTGGCGAGCGACTCCAGCGCGGCGGCGCGCACCGCCGGGTGCTCGTCGTCGAGACGCTCGCGGAGCTTCACCCGGGCGCCGGTGCGGCCGAGCCGGCCCAGCTCCTCGGCGGCCAGCTTGCGCACCTCGTGCTCGCGG
This sequence comes from Archangium gephyra, assembly GCF_049060025.1. GTDB lineage: Bacteria > Myxococcota > Myxococcia > Myxococcales > Myxococcaceae > Archangium > Archangium gephyra_A. Next base: position 6,626,936 of record NZ_JBMEQQ010000002.1, on the reverse strand, counting down.
TCCGAGGAGAGCAGCGCGAGGACGAAATCGAGCGCCTCGGACTCCTCCAGCGCGGCGGCCTCGCGCACGGCGGCCTCGCGCTTGGGACGGTTGCCCTTGCGCGACTCCTCCAGCAGTTCGAAGCCGTGGGCGAAGGAGACGGTGTCGTGGGTGGGCTTGCCCTCGGTGTCCAGCTCGAAGCGGCGCACCGTGCGGTCCTCGCCGCCCGCGTAGACGAAGCCGAGCTGCACCCTGGCCTGCCGGGCGCTGACGGGCGGAGCGAAGGCGAGGGCGTGCACGGGCTTGCTGCCGCAGTCGAGCGTGCGCGGCTTGCGGCGCTCGTCCAGGCGCCACGCCTTCACCTTGCCGTCGTCGCCGGAGGAGAAGATGCGGTCGGAGGCCTCCTCGCCGCGCTCGGGAGTGGGCGTGGGCGGGAAGAGGAGGGCGAGCACGGCGCCGGTATGGCCGGAGTCCTTGTCCCCACGCACCTCGTGCTCGACGGCGCCGACGAGGTACCAGATGCGCAGCTTGCCATCATCTCCGGCGGAGACGAGGCGCCCGTCGCGCGGGGTGAAGGCGAGCGCGCGGACGGCGCCCTCGTGGCCCGGCATGTCGCGGCGGGCGCCGTTGGCGAGCGTGAAGGAGCGCACCACGGAGTCGTCACCGGCGCACGCGGCGTAGGTGCCGGAGGGGTCCACGGCGACGGCGCGCAGGGGCAGGGGCGAGGCCTGCCACTCGTGCACGCGCTTGCCCTTGGCGAGCTCCCAGGCGCGCAGGAAACCATCGAGGCCCACGGTGAAGGCGCGGGTACCATCGGGGCTGAGGGCGATGGCGGTGCAGGGGCCGCTGTGGGCGTCCTTCAGCTCGCGCTGCACGGTGCCATCGCCGAGGGCGCCGATGCGCACGGTGCCATCCGCGCAGGCGGCGACCCAGCTCTCGCCGGCATGGGCGAGCCCGAGGACGGCGGCGGGCAGGTCCACGGTCCAGGCCACCTTGTTGGTGGAGGGCTCGTAGGCGGTGAGGCGGCTGTTGGAGGCGGCACGAGCACCCCCGACGAGCAGCAGGCGCGGGGTGGCCGCGAGCGCGCGGACCTTCTCGTAGTGGCCGATGGAGAGTGAAGCCATACGTCGGAATCCTCCGGACGGAGGGGTTTAGCACAGGTGAAGCCAGCTACTTCCGCCGTCCTTCAGGTTTCCACGCCTGTCCGGCAACGTGTCCCTGGTGCGACTCCCGTCCGGGTGGCTTCATCGGTTGAGCAGGCTTGCGCTCCTGTTGTTGCTCACGGGATGCGCTGCGCAGTCCCCCGCGAGGGTGCCTCGGTGGTATGGGCGGAGCGGTCCTGTCTCCGCTCAGGGCGGACCTCGAATCGTCGAGATTGACTTCGAGGCTGCCACGCCTCAACGAGCGGAGGCTCTGCGCCGCGGCGGCGTTCAACTGCCCCGGGTCTCGGAGCGGACCGCCGACCCACGCGCGCATCGTGACTTCGTCGAGCTGCGAGTCACGGCCGTGGGCTTTGGGCTTACCGAGGGCGGCTATCTCCTCTACTGCGAGGGGCTGCCGCTGCCCGTGCTCGTTCCGGAGTCACAGGTCGACCTGGGCGTGACGAGCGCCGAGCCGCTCCATTCCTCCCTCTACCCGGACCGGGACAGCGCTCTGGTGGACCTGGAGGCCAGCGCCTCGGAGCCAGGACACCCGAGGTATGCGTGGTACCGGGGAGCGGGGGGCGCGCTCATCGTGCCCACCCTCTTCTCTCCGGCCACCACCCCGCGCATCGCCCGGACGATGCTCGAGGTGCGCGCGCACCTGGCGCAGACGACCCAGCGCGAGCTGAAGGTGCTGTTGTTGACGCTGACGGGCACCAAGGTGCTTCAGGGCGTCTTCTCCCGTGTGCTGCGGGTGGGTACGGAGCCAGCGCCCCGTCTACAGCCCCGGCGGGAGGGAGTGGGCGGCAGAGCCCCGGCATCGCAACCATCCGCGCCACAAACCGCTCCACCTGCACCGGAACCTGTCCCCGCACCAGCAGCGTCCGCTCCGGTTCCGAGCGCACCCGCGCCATCGCCGAGGCTGGTCCAGGCTCTTGTTGGCAACAACCCGACGCGGCGGGTATCCCCTGGTCCACGCCTGCCTCGGGATGTCGCGGCCAGCCCCCAAGTACCTCGGGAGTTGTCGCCGAACCGGCCCATCAGTTCCAGCTCCTCCCAGAATGCGCAGCTCCAGGCGGACATCCAGTATCTGCAGGACGTCGGTGCCACGAACATCCGGGTGAACCAGCAGCAGAGCACGCTGCGCAACAGCCAGCGCGTCGGAATCAACCGACCGGACCTGCAGTTCGACTATAACGGCCGCCGCTACCATGTGGAGTACGACACGCCTACGTCGGGGCGTGGCCCAGGCCACCAGTCGCGTATTGTGTCCAATGACCCGAACGCGGAGACCATCCTCCTCATTGTGCCCTGATGGGCAAGGCTCACCGGATGACCGACAGCATGAAGGGATTGCTCCTGGAGGATCGCTGGGCGCCGATCACTTCGGAAATGGGGTTTCTGGAGACCAATGCGGAGCACGCAGCTCGCGCCTTCACTGCCTGGCACGGAGGTCTGCAGGCGCCTCGTGGCATTGCCGTGGGGGTGCGTCCGGTCTCCGGCTCCCTGGAGCAGGCCCTCTCCGCTCTTCTGCCCCTGACCAGTCCCGAAACGCGGCGGCACCTTTTTCTGCCAACACGCAGCCCCTGGACGGCGTATGTCGAAAGTGGATGGGGCGGAACTGATGCGGGGAGTGCAATGCCCGCCATGGCCCGGAGGCTGGGCTGCCGGGGCATGCGAGTGGTCGCGGTGCCCCACACCTTGCGCGGCGACAAGGGCCGCTATGGGGCCGTGATGTTCGAGCTGTACGGACCCCAGCAGACGCACTTTCTCAACTACCTGCGCACCCTCTATGTCTCCAACGATGGAGGCAAATGGGTCTTCGGCCAGTCCGGGGAGCCCCTACCCTTCGAGAAACTGGAGCGCTACCAGGCGCGCAAGCTCAGAGACCGCTTCACCTTCGACATGCTCGCGGAGTACCTGCACCACCTGGGGCTGTCTCCCTTTCAGGAGGACTTCTACCTGCCCCAGGGCGCTCCCGCCTGGCTCGTGGAGAAGACGGGAAACTTCGTCCCCGCTCAGACGGAGTACACCCTCGCTCAGGCCCGGGAGGACTTCTGACTTCCACCCCGCACGTGGCCTCGCCGAACCGTATGGGCGCCGGTCATGGGGAGCCGCCGTCTGGTACCTGCACGCCCATGGCCTGGCGAAGCAGTTGGGTCGCTGCTCCGGTGTCCCAAGGGGTTTTCATCTGGGGTGTGCGCTGGGGGTCCGGGCTGTAGACGATCTGCAGGTTGTCCCACCGGGTGGCGTCGAGCTTCTGGCAGCGGATGATGAGGCCCTCCGCGTCCCGGGTGACATCGAGCGAGGGCGAGGGCGCGCCCGGCTTCGGGATCTTCCAGCGGGTATCCCGGGCCTGGGTGCGGACGCGGATGCTCTCGGGTTTCACTCCACCCCGGGCCTTGATGCGGACGATGATCTCCCCGATGGGACCGGCCCAGAGTCCGCCCGTTTCGAGGATGTACCAGACGCGCCGGCCGTCGATGATCTTCTCGCCCGTGTGTGCACTCCGGCCGGAATAGGGGTTGGCCACCACCCCGTAGCGCACGCGGATTCGCGTGTCTCCCTGGGCGAAGCGGGTGGTGAAGACGTGCCACGTCTCGTGCCGGGTCTTGGTGAAGCCCGAGCCCGAGGAGGTGCGCTCGAGCTTCCGGGCCTCGTGGGGGACGGCCCGGCCCTCCACCCAGACGGAGAACCCCTCCAGGGGATCATGGGAGGCGTACTCGTCCGGGATATCCAGACGCACGCCCCTGCCCGGGAAGCCCACCTGCAGCTCCCGGGGCGGGCCGGGGTTGGCCATGGTGAAGGTGGCGTCGATGAGGGCGTAGGCGTCGTGAAGCTCGATGATGACCTGCTCGTGCTTCATGGAGATGCCCTGGGCGGCCTTGGCGTCCAGGGGGCGCGGCTCGGACAATCCGGCGAGCGGATCCGGGGCGATGTCGGCGAGGACAGGGGCGGGGAAGGCCAGGAGGGAGAGCAGGAGGGGCCAGGTGATGAGCAAGCGCATCGCGGACACCCTACGCCCGGCGGCCAACGCCAGGACAGGGTCTCCCAGGCAATCATTCGCGGGCCGGCCCCGCACCGCGAGCGCCCGCGGAGCGGCCCCCCCGCCACACCGCGAGCGCTCACGGGCGAGGGCCCCGGTGGTGTGGACACACACGGGTTCGCCGACGACATGCTCGCCGCGTCCCCCAAGGCACGCGGCTTCACACGAGTAGGAGCCCCCGGGCGGGAAAATCATGCACGATTTTTTTATGATTCAGGGGCGGGACGCGAATCGGTGCGCGGGACCAGCTCTTGCAGGGGCTCGTCCCGGCCGGTGGTGGTCAGAGTCCTCCGAGCCTCCACGCCGGGGTGCGCCGCGCGCAGCCTCACCAGCGAGGCCAGGCAGCTCTGCCACTCGCCCTTGGCCAGCGAGCCGGTGAACTCACCGAGCACGGGCGCCACCACGCGGGCGAAGCCCTCGTCTTCCAACCCCAGGTCCCGTACCAGCTCAATCACCCGGCGCTTGGCCTCGCTGGCGGACACCCGCCGCACCACGTTCCCCTCGCGGCCTTCCTTGGAGCGCCCCGGCGGCAGGCCGAAGAGCATGCGGCGCAGGAAGGTGCGCAGGGCCTCCACGTTGGCGAAGCGCTCGGTGGCGCTCACCGGAGACTCCGTGGCACCCGAGGGCTTCCACCCTTCCGGCAGGTGCAGCGGGCGGTGCTTCTCCCAGAGCAGCCGGATGGCGAAGAGGCCCACCTCGCGGTCGGCGCTCTCCATGAGCCACGCGAGGCGCTCGGGCCCGCCCAGGCGCGCGTAGTGGCGGCGGATGAGCTCCACGGCCACCTCGCGAGTGGAGCGCTTGGTGCTCTCGGTGAGGGAGAACACCTTCACCGCGTCCAGCTCCTCGGGGGTGAGGGTGCGGCGCTTGTCGGCGCCCTCCTCGCCCGCGTCGAGCAGGGCGTCATAGGCGAGGTTGCGCACTTCCTTGGCGCCAGCCTCGGCGAGCTCGTACACGCGGGTGTGCCAGCCCCAGGCGCGCAGCTCCACGCGCGTCACGGCGAGCGCGAAGTGGCGCACGTCATCCCGGGCATCGAAGAGAGCGGACCACAGCCGCTCGGGGGTGTACGCGTTGCGAGGCGCCTTGGGCTTGAGCTGGTAGGACTTGGACTCGGGCTGCTCGGGGCCGATGACGGGGTGGTGGCAGCGCAGGTACGTCTGGGCGAACGTCCGCACGGGTGCGGGCTGCTTCGCGCCGAGCGCCAGCTCGAAGAGGCGCTCCAGGCCCGCGGTGGCATCACCGGACTCGCTGAAGTCGGCGGGCGCCACGTTCTCCAGCAGGTAGCGGTGGGCGAAGTGGTGCAGCGTGGGGTCCGCGCGCCGGGCGAGCGCCAGCAGCCACGCAATGCCCACGTCCCGGGGCGCGAAGAGCTTGCGGTTGCCGAGCAGCTTGACCGCCACCTCCCGGTACTTCGCGTTGAAGACGAGCCCCTTCACGCGCTCCACGTCCAGGCCGGGCAGCGCGTCCGCCTCGGTGAGCCAGTCGGAGACGGTGTCACCGAAGTTCGGGTGGATGGCGCGGTCGAGCAGCCAGTCGGCGCCGATGTCCGCGGGCTTGAAGGCCTTGAGCGACTCGAGGGCCAGCTCCTCCACGTCGCTGCCATAGGACTCCAGGCGCGAGTCATCGAGCAGGGCCTTCCAGAAGGACACGGGCAGCTCGCCCTTGCCGTACTTGGACTTGAGGTACTTCGTGGCCCATTCCGTCTGCTCCTCGTCGCCGAAGAGCATGTCGAAGAGGAACTTCTGGGTGCAGCTCGGCACGGTCGAAGCTCTGCTCGAGCGCCTTGGCGGCGAACTTCGCGGTCTGCTTGTGGACGAGCAGCCGGCCGAGGAAGTCCGGGCCGAGCTCGCGCGGGTTGCGCTTCTCCAGCACGGCGGCGGCGAAGGCCTTCACGTCGGTGTGCTCGCCCTCGAGCAGGGTGGCGAGGCGCTCGGGGGCGAGGTCCTGCGCCTGGGCGCGGGCGTATTCGATGGCGTAGGTGCGCGCCTTGTTGCTCTCGGAGACGAGCAGGGCGAGCACGGCCTCGTGGAGCCCGAGTCCGCGCAGCTTGCCCTGGTGGAACTCGGGGGAGCCCTGGAGGGTTTCCACGAGGAAGTCATGGGCGCTGGCGAGCGGGCGGCGGGCGAGCCGGTCCAGCCAGGCGGGGGTGATGTTGTTGCGCAGGGTCTCGGGGAAGTCCTTGCGCAGACCCTGGATGGCGAAGCGGGCGGCGGGGTCCGACTGGCAGGTGTCGAGCAGCCGCATGAGCGCATCGGGCGAGCGCTTCCACGCGTCGGTGAAGGCGCGCTTCTTCACCATGTCGCCGGGGGGCTCGATGGGGAAGGAGTTGGCGGAGTAGTTGCCGTTCTCGTGGGCCCAGATGTGGTGGGAGACCCAGCACGAGCGCCACGAGGTATCGGGCTCGTAGTGGCGCAGCACTTCGATGGCGAACTGGGGGTAGAGCTCGGGGATGGCCTGGGCGAGCTGGCGCAGGTAGCGCCAGGCGCGGCGCTGGAGGTAGGTGAGGGTGCCGCGGGAGACGTCGCGGGTGCGGTAGGACTCGGAGCGCTCGGTGTCGAAGCGCCAGGCGAGGACGCCGAACATCTCGGCGTCATGGCGGGCCTCGGCGAGCTTGTAGATGCGCTTGAGGCCGCCCCAGAGGCCGTAGCGGAGGTCGGCCTTGCGGGCGAGCTCGAAGAGGACGGCGCGGGAGGCGCTGGTGTTGCGCTCGTAGAGGGAGACGAGCAGGTCCGCGAGGGCGAAGCGTGCGGGGAGGGGGACGTCCTTCTGGGCGAGGTAGCGCTGCCAGGCCTCGCGGGCGCCGGTGTGGCGGGCCTCGGCGCCGCGGCGGGACTGGGACTGGCGCAGGAGGCTGAGGAGCCCGTCGAAGGAGAGGGCGCCCTGGGGGAGCGTCTCGGGCAGCTTGTCGGGCTGCTCGAGGAAGGCCAGCACGGCCTCCGCGAGGTCGGGCGCCTCGGCCCGTGACAACCGCTCCAGATCTGCTGCCGTCAGCTCGTCGCTCGTGGCCATCGGGCGGACGGGTTTAGCACAACCGGACGGTCGAAGCGCCAACGCGTGAGCGCACCGCTCCCTTGAGGTCCCCACTGCCATCTCCTTCTCTCGTCCTTCCGGTTTCCATCCTTGTCCGGCATCGTGGAGTGGTGCGACTCGCCGTCGGCTGGCTCCTCCTGTTGTGGCTCACGGGATGCGCCGCGCAGCCCTTCTCCAGAGCTCCTCGGTGGTATGGGCAGCGCAGTCCTGTCGAAATCGACTTCGAGGCGCCCCCGCCTCAACAGGCGGAGGCTCTGCGCCGCAGCGGCGTCCAACTGCCCCAGGTCTCCGCGCGGACCGTCGACCCAGCCACCAATCGCGCATCATCTCCAACGACCCGGATGCGGAGATCATCCTCCTGATCGTGCCCTGAGGAGCGAGGTTCATCGGATGAGCGAGAACATGAAGGGCCTGCTCCTGGAGGACCGCTGGGCGCCTGTCACTTCGGAGCTGGGATTTCTGGAGACGGATGCGGAGCATGCTGCCCGTGCATTCGCGGCGTGGCAGGGCGGGTTGCTGGCGCCCCGTGGCATCGCCGTGGGGGTATCTCCAGTTCCAGGTACCCTGGAGCAGACCCTTTCCACCCTGCTGCCCCTGAATGATGCGGAGAGGCGGCGGCACCTCTTCATCCCAACGCGCAGTCCCTGGACGGCATACATCGACAACGGGTGGCAGGGGACCGATGCCGCGAGCGCCATGTCCTACATGGCCCGGACGCTGGGCTGCCGGGGGATGCGTGTGGTCGCGGTGCCCCACACCCTTCGCAAGGACAAGGGGCGCTATGGGGCCGTGATGTTCGAGCTGTACGGACCCCGGCAGACGGATTGGCTCAACTACCTGCGCACCCTTTATGTTTCCAACGACGGTGGCCGCTGGGTGTTCGGCCAGTCCGGTGAGCCCTTCCCCTTCGAGAAGCTGGAGCGGTACCAGGCTCGCAAGGTGAGGGACCGATTCACCTTCGAGATGCTCGAGGAGTACTTGCACCACCTGGGGTTGTCCCCCTTCCAGGAAGACTTCTACCTGCCCCAGGGCGCTCCCGCATGGCTCGTGGAGAAAACGGGGCCCGTCGTCTCCGCTCAGAAGGAATACACCCTCGCTCAGGTCCGTGAGGACTTCTGACTTCTGGGTTTCAGGAAGCCTGGGTCCAGCGAGGGGACGGGCGACGGGCTGAGATCGGAGGTGCAGAAGAGGGGCGAGAGGGGTTCCGCGGCTTGAAGGGGAGGAACCATTTCGATTTATGTTCGGACATGAGCTCGACCCGCATCCGCCTCCGTGTAAACGCACCCCGCGCGAGGGTCTATCGTGCGCTTGTCGATGCGCGCGCGATCGCGGCGTGGAGGGTGCCGCCCGGCATGACCAGCCACGTGCATGAGTTCGACCCTCGCGAAGGTGGCGCGATCCGGGTCTCGCTCACGTACGACGCGCCGGCCGGAACCGGCAAAACGACTGCGCACACCGACACGTACCACGGCCGTTTCGTGAAGCTCGTGCCGGACGAGCAGGTGGTCGAAGTGGACGAGTTCGAGACGGCGGATCCCGCGCTGCAGGGCGAGATGACGATCACGATCTCGCTCGCCGATGCGGACGGCGGCACCGATGTCCTCGCCGTGCACGATGGGCTCCCGCGCGGCGTGTCGGCCGCCGATAACGAGACCGGTTGGCGGTTGGCACTCGCGAGACTCGCGGCGCTCGTGGAGGCGGGCTGATACACACGCGACCTGGCTCGTGGAGTCCAGCGAGTGGACGGGCGACGGGCTGAAATTGGAGGTGTAGAAGAGGGGCGAGAGGAGGCACTCGCATGGCGGACGCGAAGCACGGGAAGGACGGGAGGCTGGGCCCGTATCGGCTCGGCAGGCGGCACGAGAGCAAGGACCCGGAGATGGGCCGGCTCTATGAGGCGCACAACGTGCACACGGACGCGCCGGCGTTGGTGCTGGTGCCAGGACCAGGTGAGGGCGGGGGAGCTCGAGGAGGACTGCCAGGTGCGCGTCACGGCCCAGGCCCGGCCACCCTATGTCGCGCTGGAGGTGGAGCAGGCTCCGGCAACAGGAGGACTGGCGGGACTGGCGGGGCTGTTCGAAGTGCTCACCCGCATGATGGAGCGGATGGAGTGGAGCGACGAAGCACGCCGACACCTGACGCACGCGCCGGAGGGAAGGCTGAAGCAGTGGGGCTCGAGTGCGCGCCGGGTGCTGGGGACGGGAGTGGGGTACGGAGTCGTGCTGGTCATCGTGGCCCTGGTGCTGTTGATGGTCGCGGCGCACAGGCAGGCATACGTCGAGAGCCAGCGGGGCGAGCAGCACGAGGCTGGTGGGGTTGCCGTGCAGCTTGATGAGGGCAACCGTGCGCCCACGCTGGTGGACACGGGCGATGTGAGCCCTGCTGGCCTTACCTATCCCCTACCGGCGAAGCCCTTCAGCGACCAGGCGAAGGCGCCGTGTCTGCCAAAAAAGGGGGAGGTGGAGATCAACGGTGGTTGTTGGAAGGCGCTCGAAAAGCGCCCGCCCTGTTATGAGGACGATGCCGAATACCAAGGCAAGTGCTACGCGCCGGTCTCGGCGCGCTCGCGGAAGCCGCGTGAGCCACAGTCCATTCAACCGTGAGCCACTGTGGCCCCCTCTCCCTTGGAATCGCCGCGGGCGAGCTGGCGAAGCTGGACGAGCTGAAGCGATGAAGTGGCGGATGCTGGTGGTGCTGGGGCGCCGTGAGATCGTCGACTTCGCGCACTCTCACGTGATGGGAAAGCATTCTCAGACATGCAATAGCAGACGGCTGTGGAGTCCAAGCGCAACACCGTTGTCTGCTCAGCGACCTTCACGGTGTCTTCGTCCCGGACGGCAGGAGGCGGTGGGCACACCGAGCACTACATCCATCCTCTCGCGCTCAGCGCTCCTCAGAGGAGGCCGATGTGGATGCCCCTGCCCGGTCGGAATGTGTCTCCCGGTTGCGATTGCTCGTCGGGGTGCATGAGGGCGGTTTCAACGGCATCGACACCTACGCGGAGCAGGTCGCGGCCAGTGCCATGGCGGCCGGGCACGAAGTGACACTGGCGGCCACGGCCTCGGCGGCCTCCCGCCTCCGCACGGGCCTCGGACTGGCCGGGGTCCGCATCCTGGAGCTCGACATCGCTCCTCCCGGCCGGTGGGCTCGTCTGGCGGCGCGCTTCTGGCCCCGGCTCGACCGGCTCCGGCTCGAGCGCGGGCTGACCGCGGCCCTCGCCCGGACCGGGCAGCGCTTCGACGTGGTCCACCTCAACCGCCCGGGACTGGCTCCGGCCCTCCGTCCCTTCGCCCGCAGGCTCGTCTCGGCCGCCTGGTTCTACCCGCATGAGCCGGTGCTTCGCGCCCTGGAGACCTGGCGCCATACCCGTGGCGGCAACCTCCTCCGGCGAATGGTGATGACCCTCAAGTCGTTCTCCCATTACCTCGGCGATGTGGAGGGGTACCGCGCCTCGGACTGCGTCGTGGCTCCCACGCCTTCGCTCTCCGCGCAGCTTCGCTCCCAGGGCATCCAGGCCATGCTCTGCCCTCCGCCCGTCCAGATGGAGCGCCCCCACGTGTCCGCGGAGTGGGAAGGTCGCGCGGTGGACCTCAAGCGGCTGCTCGTCTGCAGCGGAGACCTGTCCCACCCGAGGAAGAACCTCCTCCTCGCCCTGGAGGCCCTGCGTGACCTCGCGCCGCGCGGCTGGCGGCTCCAGATGGAGGTGATTGGGAAGAACCCGGAGCGGCTCCAGGCGTTGGCGCGCACCCTGCCGGAGAGCATCGACGTGCGCTTCACCGGGCCGCTCCCGGCCGCGCAGGTGCAGGCCCATATGCGCTCGGCGGATGTCTTCCTCTTCCCGAGTCTCTATGAGGAGTGGGGCTATGCCGCCGTGGAGGCGCTGCTCTGCGGCACGCCCGTGGCCACCTTCCCCGTCTATCCCTTCCCCTTCATGCTCGAGGGCGGGTTGGGCGCGATCGCGGGAGACCTGTCCGCGCGAAGCCTCGCCGATGCCGTGGAGCGGGCCTTCCTGCTGAACGACAGGCCCCGGCTCGCCCTGGCTGCCGAGGAGCGGTTCGGCGGCTCCGTGGTGGCCCACCGACTGACGGAGATCTGGACCTCTCCGCGTGCGTGAGGTCCCGAGTCACCGCCCCCAGAGCGAAGTGAGCTTCAACGGGAGCATCGCGAAGGGTTCGGCGTGCACGGTGGCTTCCCCGCTCCAGTGTCCCTGCCGGCTCCAGCGCCGCTTCTCCAGGCGGTAGGTCTCCAGCGACGTCTGGAGGGGATCCACCAACCACAGGTGGTTCACGCCTTCGCGAGCATAGGCCTTCATCTTCTTCTCCCGGTCCAGCACCGCCGTGGAGGGCGAGAGCACCTCGCATATCCAGTCGGGGGCCAGGGTGAAGGCCGCCGTGTGAGGCATTTCCGGCATGCGCTCCCGGCACCAGCCCGCCAGGTCTGGCACCAGGGCATCGTCTCCCAGGTGCAACTCGGGCTCGAACAGGATGACCCAGCCTCCGGGTCCTCCCTCGCCCTGGTCGAAGCGCCCTTCCAACCACGTCCCGAGTCGGATGGCGGCGCGGGCACGGGGCGAAGCCGGGCGAGGACTCACGTACAACTCGCCATCGACGATCTCCCCCACGCAATTGGGGGGAACGGTCTCCAGGTCTTCGTAGGTGGCTTTGCGCCTCGACCCGCTCATGCCCGGAGCATGGGGAGTCGAAGGTGCCTCTTCAAGCGGCGTCCAGGGACGGTCGATCAATCCATGACCCATGCATCCAGTTTGCACATGACCCGTCACGTTGGCAAACACCACACGACATCGGAAGTCATGTCCAGGCGCCTCGTGAAGGCGGCGAGCGGGGAGGCTTTCGCTTCCCAGCCCCAGGGCATGTGACAGCCGGCCCCGTACGCCCCGACAGGGGTTCGGCACCAGACGCACCCAGTTGTCCTTGGGGACAGGGGAATCGTCGGGTTCCGGACAGCCAGGGCGCGGATTGTTCAGGGGGTGGACTTCTCGGTGGGGGGCCCCGTACCTACTTCCGTCGCCTCATGAACGAGGCACTCGTCCCTGAAGGCATGTCGGCAAGAGTGGGAGAGGCGGTGTGGGAGCCAACGCCCGCTCCTTCGGAGCTTCCTTATAAGGAGCTGTTCCTCTCCCTCGCCGAGGCGCTGCCCGACGCGGTCTTCACCAAGGATCTCCAGGGGCGCTACACCTTCATCAACGGTGCCGGAGCGCGCTACCTCGGCCTGCCCGTGGAGCAAATCCTCGGCCGCACCGACAGCGAGCTGATGCCCCCCGAGGATGCACGGCGCAACCAGGAGGTGGATCGGCGGGCGCTGTTCGCCGGCCATCCCGTGTCCACCGAGATGAGCGAGCGGATGGCGGGTGTCGAGCGCGAGTGGCGCTCCACCAAGGGGCAACTGCGCCGGCCGGATGGGACGATGGTGGGGATGTACGGCCTGGCGCGAGACGTCCTGCCCCATCGGCGGAGCGAGGCGGCCCGCCTCCGGAGCGAGGCGCTCTTCCGGGCGGCGGCGAGCAGCGGCCCCGACGCGTTCTTCCTCCTCCGGGCGGAAGAGGGCGGGGGCCTGCGCATGCTTCACCTCAATGCCCTCGCCGAGTCGCTGCTGGGCCATCAGGGGCGCGGGGCCGAAGGGCGCCTGCTCTCCGACTTCCCGCATGCCGCCTTCATCGCCCCGCCGCTCCTGTGCGAGCAGGTCAGCCGGACGGGCCAGACGCACGACGCCGAGGTGGAGCAGGTGCTGCGCAGGCTCGGCCGCCGCTGGTTCCGCCGCCAGGTGCGCGCCGTGGGCGATTGCCTCGCCGTCACCGTGCGCGACGTCACCGAGCAGCGCGAGACCGAGGCGCGCCTTCGGCTCAACGAGCGGCTGGCCTCCATCGGCCGGCTCGCCGCGGGGGTGGCCCATGAAATCAACAACCCGCTCGCCTTCGTCTCCAGCAACCTCTGCTTCATCGAGGCCGAGCTGCGCCGGCTGCCACTGCCCGAGGAGGACCGGCGCGAGTTGCTGGAGGCGCTCTCCGACGCCCGCGAGGGCAGCGAGCGCATGCGGCTCATCGTCCAGAGCCTCCAATCCCTCTCCCGCGGCGACGCGGCCGTCCTCCAGCCGCTGGCGCTGCACGAGGTGCTGGAGAAGCTCCCTGCGCCTGGCCTCGGGCCGGTGGAGCGGGGGGCGCGAGCTGGTGCGCGACTACGGCGAGGTGCCTCGGGTGCTCGGCAATCCGGTGCAGCTCGCCCAGGTCTTCACCAACCTGCTCGTCAACGCGGCGCAGGCGCTGCCGCCGGGAGGAGGGGAGATCCGCCTGGTGACGCGCCGGTTGGGAGACTCGGTGGCGGTGGTGGAGGTGCGCGACACGGGCTGCGGCATCGCCGTCGAGCACCTCGAGCGCATCTTCGAGCCCTTCTTCACCACCAAGGAGGTGGGCGAGGGGACGGGCCTGGGCCTGTCGTTGTGCCACGACATCATTCGCGGGCTGGGCGGGGTGATGACGGTGGACAGCCTCGTGGGCGAGGGGAGCACCTTCCGCGTCTTCCTGCCCGTGGCGGACACGGGGCAGGAGGAGGCGCGGGGCTAGCGGGAGGCCTGGGCCTTGGCGAGCACGAGGTTGGAGTAGCGCGCGGTGATGCGCAGGTGCTTCTTGTAGAAGAGGAAGCCGCCCTCGGCGTCCACGTGGAGGGTGTCGAGCACCTGGCCCATGCCGGGCTGGGCGCGGAAGTCCATGCGCACCTCCACCCGGTCCGCCATGGTGGGCAGCTCCGTGGGGCTGTAGCTCAGGCGCAGCAGTTGGCCCGAGCTGGGGTCCACGAGCGCCTCGCCCTTGTGGATGGAGGGAGCCTTGCCGTCGGCGCGGGGCTCGAAGCGCAGGCGCAGCCGGTGGGGCTCGCGCGGCTCCGGGCCCGCCAGCGAGAAGCGGTGCTGGGACAGGTGGGAGGCGGCGAAGGGCAGGTTGACGGAGTTGAAGGAGGTGCGGACCTCGCCCTTGCGCTGGCGCTCCTCCAGGTCCTTGCGCAGCGCCTCGGTGGCGTCCTGGCCGTCCTTGCGTGCCTGGAGGAGCTCCCGGTGGTGCTGGCCGCCCTTCACCGTGACGCGGTCCACCCGCTCCTGGGTGTGCTTCACGTTGCCGTCCCCGTCGAGCTCCTCCACGCGCAGGGTGATGGTCACCTGCTCCACCTTGCCGGCGAGCAGCTCCTCCATGCCCCAGGTCGTCTCACCCAGGCGCCGGGCGAGCACCTCGGCCTCCACGGTGGGGGTGGTGCCTCCCTGCGCCTCTCCCCGTGCCTCGAGAGGTAGGGAAAAGAGCAGCAGACCCACCAGGGTGAGCGCGCGACACATGCTGGGCTCCTGGAAGACCCCGCGCGGAGCGGCGGGGGGCGTGGAAGATGCACCACGCCGCGCGCCAGCGGAAGTGGGGATTCCACGCAAGTGGCTCTTCTTCTCGTGGTTCCAACTTCCGAGGATTCTCGCAGGCCGGGAAGCCTCACTCGCTCATGGGCGGCGAGGCGTTGACGGGCTCGGGCGGCTGGGTGGGCGGGAGGCGGTGCTCCTGCTCCCCGGTGGGCCGCCGGCGCTTCTCGAAGGGCTCCAGGCGCACCGGGCGTCCGGTCTCCATGGACTGGTAGAGGGCGCGGATGATGCGCACGTCGGCCAGGCCCTCCCAGCCGCTGGGCTCCACCTCGCGGTCCTTCAGGATGCAGTCGCTGAAGTAGGAGATTTCCGGGCCGATCTGGTCGCGCGCGGGCAGGGTGCGCTTCTTCTTGCCCTTCGTCTCCAGCTCCAGGGTCATCTTCCCCTTGTAGTCGTAGGCGTTCTCCAGGCGGAGGCTGCCCTGGGTGCCCACGAGCTGGTAGGTGGACGTCGACGCGGCGCCGAAGCTCACGTTGAAGGAGGCCAGCCGGTCTTCCGGGAAGCGCATCACCGCGGACACCGCCTCTTCCGTCTCGGCGAAGCGCTCGTCCTTGCCCTGGGCCCTGAAGGCGAACACCTCCTCGGGCTCGGCGCGGAAGAGGTAGCGCGCGGCGTTGACGCAGTAGACGCCGATGTCCCAGGCCACCCCGCCGCCCTTCTCGGCGTCCACGCGGATGTTGGGCGCGTCGATCTGGAAGCTGAAGGAGGAGCTGAAGAGGCGCGGCTCGCCAATCTTCCCCTTGCGCACCGCCTCCATGGCCGCGAGGTTGGCGGACTCGAAGTGCAGCCGGTAGGCCGTCATCAGCTTCACGTCGCTGTCCTCGGCGGCGCGAATCATGTCCATGCACTGCTGCTCGTCGAGCGCCAGGGGCTTCTCGCACAGCACATGGGCGCCGGCCCGCGCCGCGCGCACCGCGTACTCGGCGTGCATCGAGTTGGGCAGGGCGATGTAGACGGCGTCCACGTCGGGCAGCGCGAGGCACTCCTCGTACTGGTCATAGCCGTAGACGGGGACGCCGTGGCGCTTGCCCAGGACGCGGTGCTTCTTCGGGTCCCCCGAGACGAGCGCCACCAGCCGCGAGTTCTTCTTCGCGTTCTTGAAGGCGGGAAGGATCGCATCCTGCGCGAAGTGTCCGAGCCCCACCACCACGTAGCCCACCTTGCGCGCCTTCTGACGCTTGCGCTGCGTGTCCTGTGCTCTCGCCTGCTTGCCAGCCGCCATGTCCGCTGCCTCCTGGAACCTGTCGGCGGGGCAAGCTCCGCATCGCGAGGTGTGGCGACAACCCACCTCGGCCCGCGAGGAGCCCGCGTGTCGGGGGGAGGACGCCGCTGGGGAACGAGGCGTCCGCTGGTGAAGGGCGCGGGCGTCACGATACGCTCCGTCCCCATGTACCGGAGCACCATGTCTGTCGGGAGGAGGTGGAGGGGGCTGGTGGCGGCGCTGCTGCTGGTGGGCGGTTGCAAGCAGGCGAAGGAGCCGAAGTCCGGGGGGGAGAGCGCGGTGGCCGTGGCGCGGGACGAGAACGAAGGCCGGTTGAGCGCGCGTCCGGGCCGTCCCACGGTGGAGGCGCCGGAGCGGGGCCTGCGGCCACTGGGCCTGGGAGGCGAGCGCGATGGGCTGCTCTACGTGCCCGCGAACTACCGGGCGGAGCGGCCCGCGCCCCTGGTGGTGGTGCTGCACGGCTCGAGGAGTGGCGCCCGCGACGGCCTGGCGCCGTGGTTGAAGCTGGCGGACGGGGCGGGGCTGCTGCTGCTCGCGCCGGAGTCGCGGGGGCACACCTGGGACATCGTCCTGCGCGACGGCGGGTATGGGCCGGACGTGCCCTTCATCGACCGGGCGCTGGCCCACGTCTTCGCGCGCTACGCGGTGGAGCCCGGGCGGCTCGCGCTGGCGGGTTTCTCGGATGGGGCCTCGTTCGCCCTGTCGCTGGGCCTCACCAATGGGGACCTGTTCACCCACGTGGTGGCGTTCTCCCCGGGCTTCCTGTCGCCGGGGGTGCAGCACGGCGAGCCGGGCGTCTTCCTCTCCCATGGGAGGGAGGACGCGGTGCTGCCCATCGGGCCGTGCAGCCGGAGCATCCTCCCGCTGCTGAGGGAGGCGGGCTACACGGTGCGCTACCGCGAGTTCGACGGGCCGCACACGGTGCCTCCGGACATCGCCCGCGAGGCGCTGGGCTGGTTCACCTCACCGTGAGTGCGGCCCTGCCCGGACGGGCGCGCGGGGAGCCTGTCAGGTCTGTTACATTCGGAGGGGACCTGCGCGCCGGAAGTCGGGGGGTGGGGCGCACGCCGGGAGCGCACGGGTGAGGAGTGGGTTGGCTCCTGACCCCGGGAACGCAGGCCACGGCTTGGAGGAGGTATGTGGTCACCCGAGAAGGGACAGGAGCCCGGGACGGAGGCGGACCGGGTACGTGCGCGGCTGGACTGGCTCGTGCTGGGCCTGGTCATCGCCACCCACGTGGTGCTGGTGGCCTCCCTCTGGGGCCAGTGGGGGCGCATCGGCATCATCACGGCCCTGTTGGGGGCGGTGTCCTGTCTCAACCTCGCCATCTCGCGGCGCTTCACGGCGGAGCGGGCGCGCAACCAGCTCACGCTGGCCAGCCTGGAGCAGCGCAACCAGGAGCTGGCCAAGGCGCTGGCGGAGCTGGACCTGGTGCACCGGCGCGCCCGGGAGCAGGAGCGGCTGAGCAGCCTGGGCATGCTGGCCGCGGGCATCGCGCACGAAATCAACAACCCGATGAGCTACGTGAAGAGCAACGTGCACACGCTCCATCAGGAGCTGCGGGAGCAGAAGGATTTGCCCCCGGTGTTGCGCGAGTACGTGACGGAGGTGCTGCCGCAGACGTTGGATGGCATCAAGCGGGTGTGCTCCATCGTGACGGACCTGAGGCGCTTCGCGCGAGGGGACCCCGAGGCGCTCATCGAGTACGACCTCAACGAGGAGGTGCGGGCGGCGCTGCGGATGACGCGCAGCCAGCTTCTGCCGCAGTGCGACGTGGTCATCGAGCTGGGGCCGTTGCTGCCGATGCTCGGCCACCCGAGGCAGGTGTCGCAGGCGGTGATGAACCTGCTGCTCAACGCGGCGCAGGCGATGAAGGAGCGGGGCACGGTGTACGTCTCCACGCGGCCGGACGGAGAGGACGACGTGGTGCTGACGGTGAGGGACACGGGGGTGGGGATGGCGCCGGAGGTGCAGGCCAACCTCTTCCAGCCCTTCTTCACGACCCGGCCGGAGGGGGAGGGGACGGGGCTGGGGCTGGCGGTGGTGCACGGCATCATCACCTCCCACGGCGGGCGCATCCGGGTGGAGAGCCAGCCGGGGCAGGGGAGCACCTTCACGGTGCGGTTGCCCCGGGTGCCGCCGATGAAGTTCATCGCCGAGCAGCACGAGCCGGAGCAGCAGCCGGGGGCCTCGACCATCCACGTGTTCAAGAGGCCTCGGGTGGCCCCCGGGACGGCGGAGGACTAGGTGGGGAAGCCGGCCGCGTCCTCCGGAGAGGTGTACTGGGGAGGCGGAGGCTGGATGGGGCGGTGCTTCCAGAGACGCGCGGCGGCCACGCCCCAGCCGGTGACGAGGGCGCCCTCGACGACGGCATCCAGCAGGTACACGGGCGAGATGCGCTGGGGCGAGTAGACGAGGTCCACGGCCGCGAGACTCGCGGCGCTGCCGGCGGCCAGTGAGATGAGCTCGGGGTGGACGCGGCGGCGCAGGCCGGCGGCGAGCAGGGTGCCCCCGACGACGGCGATGAGCGCGCCCACCGTCTTCACCAACCAGCCCTCGAGCTTGGGCCCCGTTACCGCCTCGAAGCTGCGCAGGTGGACGATGGGCCAGAGGCCCGTGGCGAGATAGAAGACGCCCTGGGTGACGGCCAGGCCCGAGGCCAGTGGCCCGGCGTGCTCGGACTCGAGTTGCTCGACTGCCTCCATGTGCTCCTCCGGTGCTCTGAAGGAGGAAGATGGGGATGACCGGGAGAAGGACGCCTGCCCGCTCCCTGTGCTTCCAAGGAAATGAGCCCACTCTCCCCACCTCCTCCCTCTCCCCTCGGGAGAGGGTCGGGGTGAGGGTGCCTGCCCCTGTTCTCCTGACCCGTGAACCGGAGTGGATCCGTGCTTCCTCCGTGATTCAGCACGGCTCCGGGAGGCAACCCGAGTGATTCCGGCACCCTCACCCCGTCCCTCTCCCGGGGGGAGAGGGGAAGTTGGGGCAAGTAGGGGAACTGGAGGACCCAGCGCTAGGAAGAGAGAAGCGGCTCCACCTTCCGCAGGACCGCGTCCAGGCACGCGAGGCCCTCGTGGCGCACGGTGTCCACCGCCTCCCGGGCCCAGGCCAGCACCTCGCGCCGGTCCTCCTCGGGCATGCCGTGGAAGCGCGGGTCCACCGAGCGCACGTCCTCGGCCACGTGGGCCGCCACGCCCAGGCTGCGCCCCACCGCCACCGCCCGCCCGGCCCGGGCCGTGCCCTCCCACAGCACCCGCAGGTAGAGCGCCCACTGCTGTCCGGCGATGCCCTCGGCCACCTGCTTGAATCGCGGCGCCGTCCACGCGGCCGTGCGCACCTCGAGCACCTGCAGGCCCGCCGCCGTCGCCATGTCGTCCGCGGCCTCGGCCAGCACAGGAGCGGAGAGTTCCGCCCGGGCCAGCGTGGCGAAACACAGCGACTGCAGGGCGAACTGCACCCCGGGCCCCAACCGCTGGGGCTGCTCCAGGTACGTGCACTCGCCGTCGGCCAGGTCATCCGCGAGGTTCGCCGCGCACGAGCACAAAAACAGCCCCGCCGCGCGCCGCAGCAGCACCGCGCGCCCGAGCCCCGCTTCGGCGCCCGCCGCGTACAGCAGGGCGAGGGGCCCGGGCCGCCCCGCCTCCATCGCCGCCAGCACGTCCCGCTCGGCCTCTCCCGGGAGCCCGTGCCGGCGCAGCGCGCGGAGGGCCTCCTGGAAGACGGCGCCCGCGCTCATCTCAATTCCCGTGGCAGCAGGATGCGCAACTGGGCTCCTCCGGTGGGCCGGTTGTGGCGCTCCAGCGTGCCGCCGCTGGCGCGGATGAGGCACTCGGAGGTGTACAGGCCCAGCCCCGTGCCGTTCGGCTTGGTGGTGGACAGCCCTTCAATGGGGGCCTGCAGCTTGTCCGCGGGGAAGCCCGGGCCGTCATCCGCGATGAGCAGCTCCAGCCGTCCGCTGTACGGCTCGGTCCGCGCGAGGATGTCCACCGTGGCGGCCCCCCGCTCCCCATTGCCCTCGCACGCGTTGAGCACGAGGTTCTCCACCACCCGCCGCAGCGTGGTGGTGCCCCCGCGCAGCAGCGCGTGCGTCGCCTGCTCCTCCACCTTCACCTGGATGTCCACGTCCGGGAAGCGCCAGCCCAGGCTGGTGCGCACCGACTCGAGCACCGGCACCAGGTGCACGTTCTCCGGCTCGTGGCTCACCGAGCGCCGCCCCTTCTGGCGGATTTCGATGACCATCTCGCGGATGCGCGTGAGCCCCTCGTTGAGCTCGCGCACCAGCTCCTCGAATTCGGCGCGGGGCAGCGTGTTGCGCTGCACGCCCATGACGGAGAGCATGTCCGCCGCGGCGCTCACGCTCATCAACGTGTTGTTGATGTCGTGGTTGTAGCCGAGAATCTGCACCAGGGCCTGGGACAGCCGGCCCACGTCGCGCTCCTGCTGCTCGAGCATCTGCGCCTGGACGGCGGCGCGCAGTTGCTCCGTCTCGGCGCGGGCCAGGTCGTGCTGGAGGGCGAAGCTGCCCGCGTACAGCTCGAGGAGGATGGCCAGCGGCGCCATGACGGCGAAGAGGGCCACGTGCTGCTCGCTGCTCGCCAGCAGCGCCGCCAGCCCCAGCGCCACCGCCGTGCCCAGCGCGAGGAAGGGCTGCGAGGGCGCCACGCGGTGGAGCCGGCCGTGGTAGCCGGTGGTGAAGAGCAGCACCGCGGCGAACACCATGGCTCCCGGCATCTGCGCCATGGCCATCAACGCGGCGAGGTAGAACTGCAGGGCGGCCGTCCCCACCACCAGGTACAGCCAGCCCCACCACTCCAGGCGCTGACGGCCCCGGTGCAGCAGCGCGAAGCCGATGCCCAGCACCAGGCTCGGTGCCAGGCACGCCATGCCCATGGGGAAGTCCAGTGCGAAGAACTCCTTGGCCCCCGGGGCCCACACCGCCAACGCCAGCACCGCCGGGATGACCAGGGCGAAGCTCAGCCACGCCTGCAGCGACGAGGCGGCCAGCACCTCCTGGGCGTCCTGCGAGCGCACCCAGCGCCTGAAGGAGTCTTGGACGGGCCGGCGCCAGCGGGCGGGAAGGTTCATAACGTCGCGGTCAGGTAGAAGCCCGCTGCCTTGTTGATGCTGTTGGCCTCGTGTCCCACCTGCTCCACGCGGCGGTTCAGCTCGTTGAAGATGTCCGGGTTGCCCCGGTGCACCACCTTCACCTCCACCGTCCCGCCGGCCAGCACCTGGTGGATGGCCTCCAGGATGGGCTTCACCTCGGGGCTGATCTCCAGCGCGCCGTCGGGGCCCTCCACGGCGCCCAGCTCCTGGATGCGCATCAGGTACTCACTGAGCGAGGAAGCCACGTTCAACCCCACCACTCGCGGACCACGGATGTCGTTGTAGCTCATTGACGCCTTGCCTCCGCCGGTCCAGCGGACCGGACTGTTGTCTGCTTGATTCGGGGGGGGGGGACTGTTCAGGGGCGCGGGGCGTGGGGACCCGGCGTGGAGAGCAGGGCCTCCAGCTCGCGGCGGCCGAAGGGCTTGGGCTGGAACCACTGCTGGCCGGGCTGCTCGATGAAGTCCGGAGGGCAGTGCGTGCCGGAGATGAGGACGCGGCGCGCGTGGGGCACATGGGCCTCGGCCCAGCGCAGGAAGCCGGTGCCCGTCTCGCCCTCCTCCAGGTGCTGGGCGGCGAGGATGACATCCACGGCCGGTTGCGCCGCGAGGGCCGCGCGGGCCTGGGCGGCCGAGGAGGGCCGGAGCACCTCGTGGCCGAGCACCTGCAGGGTGCGCTCCAGCCCCCGGGACACCCGGGCATCACAGTCCAGGACGAGCACCCTCATGGCGTGGCCTCCTGGGAGGAGGCAGGGGCCTGGAACCAGTCCCGCGGGGGCGCGAGGTAGAGGCCGCCGCCCACGGCCCTGGCGTAGCGGAGCATGGCATCCGGAGTCTGGCCCCCCACACCCAGCAGCGCGTCCAGCGAGCGCTGGTAGTACTCCGGGTCCGCGGAGGCGGAGACGAAGGCCAGGCCCTCCTCGCCCGCGTGGCGGAAGGGGAAGCCGCGGCGGATGAGGAGCTGGTTCTCCCCGGCGCCGGAGGCCCGCGCCCGGTGGATGTGGGCCTCGGCGGGCGCATCGGGGACGAGCTCCCCGTCGCGGGTGCGGCCCACCACGCGCTCCTGGGCCGGGGGCTTGAGCAGGCCGAAGCGCTCGATGTCCTGCTGGAAGCGCAGGTAGAGCAGCCACGAGGCGCCGGCCAGGGGGCCCGAGGGCACGAGGGCGGCGCGCCGCACCTGCTCGCGGGTGGGACGCAGCAGGCCGTCCCGGAAGCCGAAGGCGTCACGGCCCTCGCCGATGCGGCCGCCGAGCACCTCCTCCTCGAGGTACAGCACCGCCTGGGAGAGGGCGTGCACCCGCCGCAGGGCCCACAGCAGCAGCTCGCGGCCATTGGCGCTCACCTGGACGAGCACGTGGGACTGGGTGGACGGGAAGCGCGCGGTGGGGCCCTCGCGGGGCAGCAGCGCGGCATGCTCGGGCGCGCCGGGCACCAGCGTGGGCTGCAGGCCGAGCACCATGTTCAAGCCCCCGGCCGCGCTCAGCTCGGCGTGGAGGGCGGACACCACCTCGCGCAGTTGCGGCAGGGCCACGTTGCGGCTGAGCCGGAGAACGACGACAGCACTGAAAGCACCAGGCGAGTGGAAGAGCCCCTCTTGTGGCTGCATCGCTGTATCCCCCCCACCCTCGCGCCGATGCACCGGCACGGAGGGTTTCGTGTACCGCCAAGGAGAACCCAACGGGTCTCGTGATGTCAAAGGGGGGGCGCGAAGAATGTCAGGTGCGCGTCGTCTCATTCCTCCCAGAGGATCGCCACCTCCAGCTCGAATGCCGCGAAGGGCTCGGCGCGAACGGAGACCTGGTCCGCGTGGGATTCCAGGGGGTGGTAGCGGGAACCTTCTAGACGGAACACCTCCAAGGTGCGGGCGTCCGGATCCAACATCCACACGTACCGCACGCCCGCGCGCGCGTACACGAGCGGCTTGGCCTTGCGATCCAAGGCGCGTGTGGAAGGAGAGACCACCTCGCACACCCAGTCGGGGGCGAGCGAGGTGGCCGCCCTGCGGGGAGTCCGGCGCATGCGCTCGCGCCGCCAGCCCGCGAGGTCGGGCACGAGCACGTCCTCGCCCAGGCGCAGCTCGGGCTCGCTGAGCAGACGCCAGCCTCCGGGCCCGCCCCGTCCCTTGGCGAAGGGGCCCGACAGCTCCCCGAAGAGTTCCGCGGCCGCCATCGCATACGGAAGGGCGGGCGCGGGACTGACATACAGCTCTCCATCGATGAGCTCTCCGACGACGTGCGCTGGGAGCGCCTCCAGGTCCGCGGATCGTGCCTTGCGTGGTTGGCTTTCACCCATGGCCGGAGTCTACACCCTACTTGACGAATAGGGTAGTGTTTCCCTTCCAGAAAGGTAATCCCCAGGGAAGGGGAGGCGGACGGCCACCCGCTGCCCGCTCATTCGCGAGGCAGCCGTGCGGACGTGGAGGGCTGCCGGGCCTGGAAGCACCCCCCATCTTCCGACCGGAGGAGGCGCGTCCATGGCCAGTCCCAAGCAGGTGAGCGAGCACGAGGCGCAAGGAGAGGTGGAGCGGGTCCTCCACGAGATGAGGCGGACGCTGCGGGTGACGGGGCTGGACGTGACGGTGCGCACGTGGGCGGGCTTCGAGCGCTTCCTGGTGGCCATGTGGGAGGCGATGGGGCCGAACACGGAGACGCGGGCCTTCGAGGCGGCGGCGGACGAGGTGAGGGCGCAGGCGGTGGAGGCCGCCGGGCGCCTGGGGCGGCTGGGCGCGTGGGAGGCGGCGCTGTTGGGGGAGAGCCAGCGCTACCACGTGCGAGGGGCGCTGGAGCTGTACCACTACCTCAACCCGAAGATGCTGGTGTTCACCTCGGCGGTGAAGCTGGCGCTGCAGGACGAACCGGTGGGGGCGCTGCAGCCGCTGGGGAGCGCGGAGCGGATGGAGCGGGGGGCTCCGGCGCGGATGAGGGCGATGGAGGAGGTGGAGGAGCGGCCGGACGACGCGCGGCTGCGGAGCCTCTTCAAGGACATCGAGGAGACGGTGGGGCCGCCCGTGCTGCCGGGAGAGTTCCGGGGGCTGGCGCTGTGGCCCGGCTACCTGGAGGCGGCGTGGGAGCGGCTGAAGCCGCGGCTGCGGACGGAGGAGTGGGCGCGCGCGTGTGACGCACTGCTGGAGACGTCGAGGCGGCTGGCGAGGCGGCTGCCGTACGAGGTGGCGTTGTCGAAGGAGCGGTTGGAGGTGCTGCGCGAGGACGCGGAAGCTCATCCAGCGGGTGACGGTGCAGTGCGAGTGGCGGCTGCCGGTGCTGGTGATGGGGATGGCGACGCTGGTGGAGGACGTGGGAGACCTCGAGCGGCGGCTGCCCTTCCCGGCGGAGGCGCGGCTGGTGCCGGACTTCGTGGTGGGGGAGGAGCTGCGATGAACTGGCGCGAGTATCAGGCGAGGCAGCGGGTGGTGGAGCTGGGCCACCGGTTCATCAGCTACGTGGACGAGGGGAGGGGAGCGCCGCTGGTGCTGCTGCATGGGATTCCCACGTGGGGCTTCCTGTGGAGCGGGCTGTTGCCGGCGCTGTCCCTGACACACCGGGTGTTGATTCCGGACCTGTTGGGGTACGGGTACTCGGACCGTCGCGAGGGCTTCGACCGGTCCATCGCGCGGCAGGCCGAGGCGCTGGATGCGTGGATGGACCGGCTGGGGGTGGAGGACGCGGTGGTGGTGGGGCACGACATCGGCGGAGGGATTGCCCAGCACCTGGCGGTGCGCTTCCCGCGGCGGGTGTCGCGGCTGTGCCTGATGAACAGCATCTGTTTCGACTCGTGGCCCATCGAGATGATGGTGCAGTTGGGGCACCCGGCAGTGGTGCGCAAGCTGTCGGCGCAGGCGGTGCAGCGGATGTTGAAGGTGGCGCTGAAGCGGATGGGCTTCGCGACGGCCCCTCCGGACGGGCTGGTGGAGGGGTTGCTGGCGCCGTACGCGACGGAGGTGGGAAAGACGTCGCTGGTGCGCGACGCGGCGGCGCTGGACACCAACCAGACACAGGAGCTGGTGCCGAGGCTGCCGCACATGGCGGTTCCCACGCGGGTGGTGTGGGGCGTGGAGGACACCTTCCAGCCGGTGAAGTGGGGCGAGCGGCTGGCGTGGGAGATACCGGGAGCGAAGCTCGTGCGGGTGGAGCGCGCGAGACACTTCGTCATGTGGGATCAGCCGCACGCGGTGATGACGGCGCTCTACGAGTTCCTCGGGATGGAGGAGCGGCCCCGGCTGGAGGGCCTGGAGCCGCGGGACGCGGAGGTCCCCTCGCTTCAGGGACCGTTGATCTGAGAGGGCCCGAGCCTCGGTGGGTGCTCGCGTTCCTCACCAGGGATCGTTGCCCAGCTTCTCCGCGGGGGTGGGCGTGAAGGTCGACTTGAAGGCCGCGCCCGCCGTGTTGAGCGCCGAGCCGAAGGCCTCCACCGCGCCCTGCTTCACCTGGCCCGTCGAGAAGCTCTCGAAGGCATCGCGGCCGAAACCCTTGGCCTCACGCAGATGCGCGGTGATCTCGCTCATCGCCCCCGTCTCGACCTTCTGCACGTTGCCGATGACGCCCTGGGCCGACTGCTTGGAGATTCCCACCCCGAAGCCGTCCAGCAGCTTGTTCACGCCATGGACCTGGTTGGCGTAGTCGCTCTTCTTGCCCTGGGTGACCTGGTGGATGTCCATGCGCAGGGGGTGGTTCAGCTTGACGCCAGAGGTGAGCTTGTTGATGGGCATGGGAGTCGGTTCCTTCGAGTGGCTGGGGCCGCATTCGCGGCGGACAGGCGTACCCGGAGCACGGGGTGTGCCAACCTCGAGCGCTCCTCCAGGGGCCCCGAAAAACGCCCACTTCCCCCGGGAAGTGCTCGCGGACCGGGCCTGTGCTGGTGATTCCAGTCACCACCTGGGGCCTGGGAGGGTGATGACTCCAGTCACCAGGGGGGACTCCTGTCACCATCCGCGCCCTTCCACGCGTTGACAGGGGGGGGGCCCTTCTTGAAGATGGCCCGGCGGGGCGATCTGGCTCGCGCCCGGCATCCCTGTCTTGGAGGACGAGGGCTGTCGGATCTTCGCGGGCCGAGGGGGGATGATGAAGATCGGGCGTACAGGAAGGCATTGGGTCCGGGTGGCCCCGCGCGTGGTGCGCTATGGCGTGCTGCTCGGGGCGCTCGCGGTGCTGGCTGCCTGCAAGAAACCGAAGACCGACGAGAATTCAAGCGGACAGACGGGTCAGGCCGCTGAAGCACCTCCCAGCTACGAACCCGTCTCGCTCACGATCGTCGGCTTCAACTACACCGACCTGTACATCGACAGCTTCGAGGTGAACAGCGTGGGCGGGGGCAACATCGTCGTCAGCACTCCGACCTCAGGGGGTGGAGGCAGCACGTGTTGCGCGACCTGGTTTCGGGGCAGGACGACTCCATTGCCGCTGAAGATCAAGTGGACGCGTGACTTGAAGCGCTGGTGCCAGAAGGAAATACAGACATCTGGCCCGATACCCGCCAACCCCACTCACCTGGGAGTGCATTTCTTTCCCGATGGACGGATCGAGGCCGAGCTCTCGGAGGGCTATCCGGAATTGAAGCTCCGGCTGGAAAGCGTCAGTGCTGGTGAGCGCAAGGAGTCGGGAAATACCGTGATGGATGAACAAGTCGCCAGGTGCCAGGATGCCTATCCCTACTGAGCAGAAGACGCGGGCCCTCTCGAATCTGGGCAAGTCCGCCTCGCTCGCGTATATGCGGACCGATGTGACCACCCCAGTGCCATCCGCGAAGGGCGGTGTTCTCCAGTGCCCTGTCAATCCGGAGGGCCTCTCGGTCACCTTCTTCTTCGACGGCACGGGCAACAACCTGGACGCGGATCTCGCCAATGGCGAGCACAGCAATGTGGCGCGATTGTACCGGGCTCATCGTGAAGACCCAGCCCAGGGAATCTTCCGCTACTACGTCCCCGGTATTGGCACGTACTTCAAGGACATCGGCGACCCCGGCGATGAGCTGCGGGGAAACGTCGCTGGCGGCAAGGGCGAAGCTCGCCTCCAGTGGGCGATGCAGCGCATGGACGAGTGCATCTCGCGGAGCAAGGGCCGCAAGATTCACCTGTCCCTGTTCGGTTTCTCCCGTGGAGCCACGCTGGCGCGCGCTTTCGCCCTGCGCATCGCCCAGCGATGCCTGCGCGCGAATGATGACAGTTGGCTCATCTCACTGGGCCAGCGCGCGTATCCCATCCGGCTGTACTTCATGGGCCTGTTCGACACCGTGGCCTCGGTCGGCGTGCCGATGAGTGCGAACAACACACGCTCCCAGGTGGCCGGTCTTTTCAGCACACGATTCACGATGATGGACCGCAGCCAGACGGATCTCATCAACCTCGCCTTCGGCAATGCGCCGGGCGCGGATCCGGCACCAGGGCCGGCCGACGGCCATATGGATTGGGCGAAGGACCTGCACATCCCCGAAATGGTGGAGGACTGTCTCCACATGATGGCCGCCCATGAAGTCCGCAACTCCTTCCCGGTGGATAGTGTCCTCCAGGGCGTGCACTACCCCACCAACTGCCGCGAGATGGTCTATCCTGGCGCTCACTCGGACGTGGGCGGGGGCTACCGTCCGGGTGAAGGGGCGCGGAGCCGGACGAATGGCTCACTCCTGAGCATGATTCCCCTGAGGGCCATGCGTGAGCAGGCGCTCCGGGCTGGAGTGCCGCTTCGGACGGACCTCCCCAACATCAAGAAGGACTTCGCGGAAGATCCTGGCGGCAAGGATGCCTTCGAACTGCTCTGCCAACGATTCACGGGCTACATGAGTGCTGCGGGCTCAGGCGGTAAGCCATTGGGCACCATGATGCTGTCTCACATGGCGCTCTACTTCCAGTGGCGCTTCCATCGGATTGCCCGGGACAGGAAGGACAGAAAGGCCGACCGTCCGACCAAGGATGAAGCCCTCTTTCGAGAGTTCCAGAGTGGCTGGAAGATCGAAAAAGCCGCGTTGGCGAAAGAGACGGAAACGCAAAGGCGCAAGTTCGTCGAAGCGGTAACTCACGCCAGCAGACTCAAGATGTCGCACGGGGCGAAGCACAAGCAGATGGCCATCGAGAGGGCGGAGGACACCGAAGCTCTCATGAAGAATGAGTACCTCTCCATCAAGGCGCGCCTGGATACGATGCCCAGTTCGGATGGCTCGTTCCTGGACTACCTGGAACTCTACGATGAGCAGCTCATGGCGGATGTTCAGGCCGTCCAGTACTGGGTGAAAAAATATGGAAGGCAGAAGCTGCGCCCCCACTACCAGATGATGCTCGAGGCCTTCGAGGCCGAGCAGCGCGGGATGGGGTTGCGCGACCAGGGAATCATCCAGTTCTTCGACACCTACGTTCACGACTCCCTGGCGGCATTCGCCATGGACGCGACCCTGCCTTCCGACCCTCGCGTCATCTACATCGGCGCTGACAACAAGTTGCCGTACGCGATGAACAAGCTGCCGGGCCGGGGGTTGCCCACCTCGGCTCTGGGCTGAAGCGCCCGGCATGATGGGGCCCGACCGGCCCCGGTCTGCCTCGACAGGCCGCGGCTCACTCGTCCCCGTCACCCCCCTCGGGTTCCGGGCCCTCCGGGGGCTCCGAGTCTCCGATGGGCATCTGGAGCGCCCGGGCCTTCTTCGCGCGCTTGCGGCTGAGCTCGACGCCCACGGCCTCCAGCCCCAGCCAGTTGGCCACGGCGAGCACGGAGCCATGGCCGCAGAAGGGGTCCACGATGGTGCGCGTGGGCGTGTTCTCCAGCACGTACCGGCAGGCGGCGAGACACGCCTGTACGCCCATGCCGCGGGTCCACGTCACCTCGCCGGCCTGGGGGAGCACATCGGCGGTGGACTTCGAGAGATCCGCGCGGAGTCCTCGCGAGAAGCACAGCATGTGCGAGTACGCCGGCCGCCCGTAGGTGATGCTGCCGGGCGGGGTGCGGCAGACGACCTTGTGCCAGAGCAGCGAGTGCCCGAGCTGCTCGGCGGCCTTCTGGACGAGGTAACCCTTGTCGACCCAGGTCCCGTCCTTCTTGATGTCCGTCTGGTAGAAGATGGTGACGCCGTCGTCCGGGCAGCGCGAGAGGACGAGCGACGCGGTGCGGACGAACCAGTCCTTCCACTCGGCGAGCGAGAGGGAAGGGAACTCGGACACGTCGGGCATCGAGGTGATGAGCGAGCACCCGGCGAGCACGCCCTGGGCCTCCAGCCACGCGAGGGCATCCGCGCAGTGAACCGTCCGCTTCCCCTGTGTGGGTGCCTGCTCCACGCGGTGGCTCCCGGCGCTCAGCGGCGCTTGACCGAGAAGGGGCCGAAGCCCTGGTCGGCGGGCATGACCTCGACCACGTTGATGTTCACGCGGGCGGGGCGGGTGACGGCCCAGAGGACGATGTCCGCGATGTCGGCCGCGGTGAGGGCCTCCATGCCCTCGTAGACCTTGCTGGCGCGCTGGGCATCGCCCTTGAAGCGCACGAGCGAGAAGTCGGTCTCCACCATGCCGGGCTGGATGTCGGTGACGCGCACGCGCGAGCCCACGAGGTCGGCTTTCAGGTTCTCGGAGAACTGGTGCACGAAGGCCTTGGTGGCGCCGTAGACGTTGCCACCGGGGTAGGGGTAGCTGGCGGCCACCGAGCCGAGGTTCACCACGTGCCCGCGGTTGCGCTTCACCATGCCGGGCAGCAGGGCGCGCGTCACGTAGACGAGCCCCTTGCAGTTGGTGTCGATCATCGTCTCCCAGTCGTCGAGCGACGCCTCGTGAGCGGGCTCGAGACCCAGGCCGACACCGGCGTTGTTGACGAGGACGTCCACGTCGGCGAACCCGGCGGGTAGCGCGGAGAGGGAGGCCTCGACGTCATGGCGCGAGCGCACGTCCAGGACGAGGGGGTGGGCGGGGTTGGGGAGCTTCGCGGCCAGGGCCTCGAGCCGGTCGCCGCGGCGGCCCGCGAGCACGAGCTTCGCGCCCGCCTGGGAGAGCGCGAGCGCGCAGGCCTCGCCGATGCCCGCGCTGGCGCCGGTGACGAGGGCCGTCCATCCTTGAAGGGTTTGCATGGGGCGCGGATTCTAATGAGGCGCGGGAGGAGTGCACGCCTTCGCTGTAGGCTGGCCCCCCATGACGCCACCTCGCGGGCTCAACGCGCTGCACCTGCACCAGGGCCACCCGGACTTCCTGGACCTGCCATGGCATCTGCCCCTGGAGGAGTGGCGCCCGGACGTGTGCTCCCGGATGGTGGAGGTCCCCCGAGGCCTCTCCCGGCACACGGTGGTCTTCGTCAGCTACGGCGCCCACATCTACGCGCTCAAGGAGCTGCCCCTGTCCGTGGGGCAGCGCGAGTATGACGTGCTGCGCGGACTGGAGGAGCGCCACCTGCCGGCGGTGACGGTGGTGGGACTCGCCCGGGTGCGCGCCCTGGGCGAGCCCGGAGACGAGGTGGCCATCCTCCTCACCCAGTACCTGCCCTCGTCGCTGCCCTACCGCGTGCTCTTCATGAACAAGGGCCTGGAGCGCTACCGTGAGCGGCTGCTGGACGCGATGGCCAGCCTGCTGGTGCGGCTGCACCTCGGCGGCTTCTTCTGGGGGGACTGCTCCCTGTCCAACGTCCTCTTCCGCCGCGACGCGGGCGAGCCTCCAGGCGTACGCGGTGGACGCGGAGACCTCGGAGCTGCACCCGAAGCTCTCCGACGGCCAGCGTGAGCTGGATCTGCTCATCATGGAGGAGAACGTCACCGGAGGGCTCGCGGACCTGGCGGCGATGGTGGAGCTGCCCTCGATACTCGACGTGTACGAGACGGCCCCGAGCATCCGTCAGCGCTACGAGCGCCTGTGGGCGGAGATCAACACGGAGATCTCCATCACGCCCGGGGAGAGCTACCGCATCCACGAGCGGATTCGCGCACTCAACGAGCTGGGTTTCTCGGTGGGCGAGGTGGACCTGGTGGCGAGCGGGGATGGGAGCCAGCTCCGGATGCGGACCATCGTGACGGACCGCGAGTACCACCGGCACCAGCTCCACAACCTGACGGGGCTGGTGGCCGAGGAGCGGCAGGCGGCGCTGTTGCTCAACGAGGTGCGCGAGCTGAAGGCCACGCTGACACGCGAGGTGAACCGGAGCGTGCCCTTGAGTGTGGCGGCGTTCCGCTGGCTGGACGAGCGCTTCCGGCCGACGTTGAGCAAGCTGGAGCGGGAGCTCGGTCCGGCGGCGGACGAGGCCGAGCTGTACTGCCAGGTGCTGGAGCACAAGTGGTTCCTGTCGGAGCGGGCGAAGCGGGACGTGGGCCTGGAGGTGGCGGTGAAGGGGTACGTGGCGCTGCGCCGCGAGCAGCCCGCCCTGGCGCTCCTGCGCTCCGCGAGCGCCCCGTTGCCGGAGGTGGAGGCCGGCGCCGAGGCTCGCGCGGACGTCACGCCGGAGCTCCCCAAGGTCGCGGCGGGACGGGGCTGAGTCCGCCGCGTTGCCCTCGGGAATCCGAGTGGGGCTCGCGGAAAACCCAGGCACCCGCCACCAGACGCCCCACCATTTCGCGGGGTTGCGGATGGTCCGGGGCCTGCAGGGTGGCGCGGCATGCGCCCTTCCTTCCCGCTGCTTCGTCGACTGAGCCGTTTCGCCACCGGTGGTGCCGTGCTCGGGCTCCTCCTGAGCTGTGGTCCCGCCGAGCCCGAGAGCTTCGAGCGTCTGAAGTGGGAGTACGGAGGCGGCCCCTGCACGGAGGAGATGGACTGCAGCGGCTGGGATGAGCTGTTGGCGGACGGCACCTTCCGCGTGGACCGGTTCGGCGATTCTGGCGGTGCGGTGCGCGAGACCGTCCTGCCCGCGGAGGAGCTGGAGCGGGTTCGCGTGGCGGCCACCCGTGCGGCGCTGCTCGATGTGCTGCGGCGCGGGGAGGCTCCCTGCGGCAGGGTCAGCGATTCGAGCAGCGTCCTCACGCTGGAGCTGGAGGGCGCGAACTACCGTGCCCAGCTCGCCGGCTGTGATGAGCCGGGCGTGGACGAGTTGCGCACGCTGCTCGAGCGCCTGCGCGGCACCTACGCGCGGTGAGCGCTGTCTGGAAACACCACGGGGCGCGGCCCCGGAAGGCACCGCGCCCCGCGAATGAACGGCCCTGCGTCAGACTACTTGGCGATCAGCAGCAGCAGGCCGCGGCCGCACACGCCGTAGCTGTAGCCCTCTCCGCCGATGAGCGCCTCGGCGCCGGGGAGGGCCACCTGGCCGGAGCCCTCGGCCCAGGGGCAGGTGTCCGTCACCCGGTACCACTGCTTGCCCGTGCCCGGCCACGGCAGCGAGAAGTTCACCGCTCCGCTCCAGCCGTTGTAGGCCACGTAGATGGCGCTCGCCGTGTCACCGAACTCGGTGCCGTCGATGCGGAAGGCCAGCGAGTGGTTGGAGCCGTTGCCCATGTACGCGGAGTCGGCCACGGCGCCGTTCGGCTGGAACCAGCGCATCTGCTCCATCACGTTGCCGTTGTTGTCCACGCCGCTGAAGAAGTTGGCCGGACGCAGCGCCGGGTGCGCCTTGCGGAAGGCGATGAGGCGCTGGGCGAACGTCTTGAAGTTCGTCTGGTCCGTGTTCAGCGTGTAGTTGAGCCAGTTGGCGCTCGAGTCCAGGTTGTACACGTTGTTGTTGCAGTACTGCGTGCGCAGGAACTCGTCGCCGCCGGTGAACATCGGCGTGCCGGCGCTCACCATCAGGAAGGCGAAGCCGTTGCGCGCCGCCTTGCGCTGGTCGGCCAGCACTCCGCCCTGGTCCCAGCTATGGTTGTTGTCCTCGCCGCCGTCGGACGGGCCATAGGGCCACGACTGCAGGTTGTTCTTGCTGTTGCAGGCGTAGAGGTCCTTCAACGTCATGCCGTCGTGGGCGACCATGAAGTTGATGGAGTTGAACGGCTTGCGGCCGTCATCCCCGTACAGGTCCGAGGAGCCCGCGAAGCGCGAGGCCAGCGTCCCCGGCGTCACCGTCTCCAGGCCCATCTGGTTCTGGTCCTTGCGGAAGGTGTCGCGGTAGATGCCGTTCCACTCCGACCAGCCGCCGGGGAAGTTGCCCACCTGGTAGCTGTTGCCACCAATGGCCCAGGGCTCGGCGATGAGGTCCGCGCCGGTGCCGCCCGCGGCCGGACGCGGGGCCAGGTCCCGCCAGATGCGGTTGAGCGCCGTGTTGGCGTTCAGCTTGTCGTAGTTGAAGCACCCGTGCTGGCACGTGTTGCCCAGCACCGAGGCCAGGTCGAAGCGGAACCCGTCCACGCCCAGCTCGTCCTTCCAGTACTTGAGCGAGTGGACGATGAGGTTCTGCGCCACCGGGTTGAAGGTGTTGAAGTTGCCGCCCACACCCGTGTTGTCCCAGTTGCTCTGCATGTCACTGGTCAGGGTGTAGTACGTGGGGTTGTCCAGGCCCCGGAAGGTGAAGACGTTGTACGTCGTCTTGTCCGTGGAGCTCCACGCGCCGCCCTCGCCGGTGTGGTTGTAGACCACGTCGAT
Organism: Archangium gephyra; assembly: GCF_049060025.1. Classification (GTDB taxonomy): domain Bacteria; phylum Myxococcota; class Myxococcia; order Myxococcales; family Myxococcaceae; genus Archangium; species Archangium gephyra_A. The sequence continues at coordinate 6,593,566 of NZ_JBMEQQ010000002.1, read as the reverse complement.
GAAGACCTTGATGCCCTGGTCGTGGAAGGCCTTCACCATGGCCTTGAACTCGCGCGTGGGGCCGCCGGCCGACTTGTCGCAGGCGTAGCGGCGGTCCGGCGCGAAGAAGTTGAGGGTCATGTACCCCCAGTAGTTGTCGCCGGTGGTGGTGGTGGCGCTGACGTCGTTGGCGTCGTTGTCCGTCTCCTGCACCGGGAGGAACTCGACGGCGGTGACGCCCAGGGCCTTGAGCGCCGCGGCCTTCTGCGCCGCGCCCGCGTAGGTGCCCCGGCACGTGGTGATGCTCGAGTCGCCCTGGGTGAGGCCGCGCACATGCACCTCGTAGATGACGTCATCCTTCAGGGCGCGCGTGGGCTTGGTGCCGTAGCTGGTGGTGTCCGGCGCCAGCACCACGCCCTTGGGCGCCCGGGCCCCGCTGTCCCTGAGCCGGTTCGTGGCGCCCGAGGCGTAGAGGCCGCCGTCCGTGTTGCTGGGGTTGATGGGATCGTGGCTGATTTCCAGCGCGTACGGGTCCACCAGCAGCTTGTTGGGGTTGAAGCGGTTGCCCTGCGCGTCCACGTCGGTGATGAAGCCCGCGCTGGAGCCCTTGGTCCACGTGGAGCTGTACGTCCAGTTGGGACCCCAGGCGCGGTAGCCGTAGTACACCGGGCCGGTGATGCCGTAGGTCGTCTGCAGCGTGGAGACGGGGACCGTCTTCGTCCACACGTTGGTGGTCGTGTTCTTCGTCATCACGTACTTCGCCACTTCCTGGGCACCGTTGGGGGTCTTGTAGATGTAGACCTCGATGCGGGTGGCGCGCGACGAGTAGACATTGAAGGTGATGTTGCTCTTCGTCGCGTCGTACTGGGCGCCGAGCGTCCAGGAGATGGCCGCCTGCTGCGTGTCACCCACCGCCTCCTGCGGGCCCTCGAGCGCGAGGACGTCGGCCTCCGCTGCCGGGCCGCAGGACAGCAACGGCGTGGCGACGAGCCCCGCGGTGAGCAGGGCCGCCCGCCAGGGGCGGAATTTTCCGGTAGAAACCTTCATGGAGTGACTCCCAGCGCGGCGGGGGGATGAAAAGCCAAGGAGGCGGGCCCGCGCCTACCCGTCTGTCCCACCTTCCAGCACCTCTCTGACAGGGGAGTCAATCCGGGGTGTTCCAGACTCACCCCGGCGCCCCCGTTCTGCCCGGTGGTGAGCACGAGGCGCGTGCCGGAGCCGGGTTTCATGACGCGGCGTGTCAGGACGGGCCGGGGGCCCAGGCGATTTCACGCCCAGGACAGGCTACAGTCCCGACAGAGACTTCGCGTAGCATTCGCGACCCTTTCGCTGTCCCTCACCGCGGAGCCCCCACCGCGGCTACCCCCCCTCTGACGGAGAGCTTGCCATGCCCAGTGTTGCTTCCAGCGATCAGACGCCCATCCACTACCGCGTCGTTGGAGACGGACCGCGCAACGTGCTGTTCGTCCATGGGTGGATGATGTCCGGCGAGGTGTTCAACGAGCTCGTGGAGCTGTTGGACACTACGGGCCTGCGGCTGGTGATTCCGGACCTGCGCGGCTCGGGTGCCTCCGGGGCGCCCGCGAGCGGCTACACGCTCGAGCAGCACGCGCGTGACGTGCTGGCCGTGGTGGAGCACGCGGGCCTCAAGCGCTTCACGGTGGTGGGCCACAGCATGGGCGGCCAGCTCGCCCAGTGGGTGGCGGCGCAGGAGCCCTCGCGCGTGGACGGCATGGTGTTGATCAACACCGTGCCCGCCTCGGGCATGCAGCTTCCGCCGGACGCCGTGGGGCTGTTCCGCACCTCGGCCAACGACCGGGAGAAGCAGAAGATCATCCTCGGCCTGGCGTGCAAGCAGCTCCCGGCGGCGGCGCTGGAGCGGCTGCTGACGGTCGCGGGCGCGGTGGCGCGGGGCTCCATCGAGGGCAGCTTCGATGCGTGGACGGGCGGTGGCTTCGAGGCGAAGCTGGCCTCCATCACCGCGCCCACGCTGGTGGTGGCCACGGATGACCCGTTCCTGCCGCCGGCCTTCCTGCGCGAGAAGGTGGTGGGCCCCATCCGGAACGCGCGCCTGGCGTACCTGCCGGGGCCGGGGCACTACCCGCAGGTGGAGCGTCCCGCGGAGGTGGCCGCGCTGCTCACATCCTTCCTGACTGGCCTGGGCCGCGCGTAGGAGGCTCTCCCCATGGCTTGGAAGATAGCCTTCGACTACGACGAGCAGCACGACGTCGTGACGGCGACGTTCCAGGACTGCATCCTCAACAACGCGCTGGACGTGGCGCGCTGGCGCACCGAGGTGGAAGGCCACCTGTCGAAGTTCCCCTCGAAGGTGGACCTGCTCATCAACCTGGATGGGCTGGTGGTGAAGTACACGGCGGGCCGCGTCTTCGGGCGCGAGCGCTCCGAGGTGCTGTCGCGCTACACCCGGCGCTCCTTCCGCTTCGGCGGCGACGAGATGACGAAGATGTTCGTCAGCACCAGCGGCGTCATCAACGGCGCCGCGGTGAACGTCTACAGGTCGCGCGACGACGCCCTCAGGGCGCTGCTGTCGGACCGGGCCGCGGAAGCCGGAGGCAAGTCCCCGGTGTCCGGCAAGAAGGCCATTTGAGGAGCCACACCCCGGCGAAGCGGTGAGGGACTTCACCCTCCCGCCGCCGGGCTTCACCCCCGACAACGCGAACACCCTCCCGCGCTCGCCCTGCCTCCAGGGCGTGGCGGGCCCCTGCCGTGGCGCCACCGTGCACGCGGGTGACCCTACTTGGGGCGGTGGGAATGAAACAAGTGACCGCCAAAATAGGATATGGGGTTGACTTGACGTCGGGGGTAGATAGGGTTGTGGCCACCATGCCAGGTCATGTGCCTCCCGAGGTCCGCAAACGATTGGCCGAACCCCTTCGGAACACCCTCCGCACCGTGCGTCAGCTCGTGGAGCTGTCGCAGGCGGACATGGCCCAGCGCATCGGCATGCCCGAGCAGGCCTATGGCCGTTTCGAGCGGGAGAAGCTCGAGCATCGTGCCGAGTGCCTCGACGCTGCGGCGGATGTACCGGGTGCTGGAGCGCTCCGTGGACGAGCTGCTGGGTCCGGAGTGTGTGGAGGGCTCGCGTCCGGCGGCGAAACCCGCCTCGGGTGGGAGCCGCTCCCGGCGCACGGGGCGGACCCGGCGTCTGGCGCTCCGGGTGGACGTGGAGTGAGATGGAGGGCATGAGCCAGCCGCTCCCGGCACGGCGTTTCCTCTACTGTCTCCTCCAGGGAGACACCTTCTCTCCGTCGCTCGCCCAGGCGCGCACGGGGTTGCTGCTGGTGGACGCGAACGAGCCCGGGGACGTGGCTCCCTCGGGGCGCTACGAGGGCAAGGCCCTGCCGTACGGGAGCGCCATGCTGGTGCTGTTCGACGAGGACCTGGAGCCGGGTGCCTCCGCCCCGGAAGCGCTGCGGGCCTTGAAGGCGCGGCTGCCGGAGCTTCGGGCCCTGGGCGCCACCGGGGCCTCGCTCTACCTCGTCGTCGCCTATGAGCGGCAGTGCGACTTCCAGTTCTCCCCCGAGGAGCTGGTGGAGCTCGCCGCGCTCGGACTGCCGCTGGCCGTGTCCTGCCACCCCGCAGCGGCGTAGTCCGTCACCCGTGTCAGCGGGTGCGTGGCGGGTTGCTCCGGCGCGACGTGGCCGGGACGTCCTCTCCCGTCACCGCCCGGGCAATCCGCTCCGCGTCCGCGGTGGTGATGCCGAGCGAGGCGAAGGCGCCGCTGACGAAGAGGCTGGCCACACCCATCGCCAGGGCCCGGCCGTGGAGTTGCTGTATCAGCGGATGAGACGCGGAGAGGGCGCCGCCCGAGCGGATCAGCCCCGCCAGCTCCGGCCAGAACGTATCCATGGAGCCCCGGAGGGCCTCGGGTGCTTGGACATCCGACGGCGTCGACGCGTAGTCGATGTAGGTGGGGTCCGTCGCGATGCGGTGGAGGGCGGGGTTCTCCGCCGCCCAGCGGATGTAGGCCACGCCCGAGAGACGGAAGGCCTCGCGCGGCTCGGTGCACCCTCGTGTCGCCTCGACGAGCGCCCCGGCGAGCCGCCGGTTTCCCTCCTCGGCGAGCGCGCGCAACAGCGCCGGACGGTCCGCGAAGTGCTTGTAGGGGGCGGCGGAGGACACGCCGACGCGGCGGCCGACCTCGGCCACGGTGAGCGCGTCCACGCCTTCCTCGCGGATGAGCTCGATGCTCGCCTCCAGCAGCGCCTGCTTGAGGTTCCCGTGGTGGTAGGGGCGCGTGGGCGTCTTCCGGGTCATGGATGTCATCGGATGGGAACGGAAACGAAGTCTGTTGCCAAGTAAGTGAGACTCACTTACTTTATCTCCCGTCGCGGATCCACCCTCGTGAGGAGCAGTCGATGAGCAGCCAGAACGCCGTGAGCCCCTTGTTGCGGTCCCTCTCGCGGTCCCACGGTTTCGAGCCGCTGCGGGTCGAGGGACGGCTTCCCGAGGCGCTCCGGGGCACGCTGTTCCGTGCGGGACCGGGCCTCTTCGAGCGCTTCGGCGCGAGCCTCTCGCACGCGTTCGAGGCGGATGGTGCGATCTCGGCGGTGCGCTTCGATGGCCATGGTGCGCAGGGCGCCAGCCGTATCGTCGAGAGCGCCGGCTATCGCGAGGAGGAAGCGGCGGGGCGGTTCCTCTTCAACTCGGCGGCCTCGTGGCTGGACCGCATGCGGGCCGCGCGCAAGGGCACGGCGAAGACCACGGGGAACACCTCGACCTTCTTGTGGCAGGACCGGCTCTTCGCGCTGATGGAGGGCGGGCTGTTGCAGGAGATGGACCCGGGCACGCTGGACACGCTCGAGGCCACCGACCTGGGCGTGGTGTCGGGCGCCTTCTCCGCGCACCCGCACCGCGTCGCCTCGCTCCGGACGACGTTCAACTTCGGCGTGCGCTACGGCCCGAAGATGCTCATCGACCTCTACGCGCTGCCGGATGCGGGAGCCCCCTCGAAGCTCGGCACGGTGGAGGCGCCCTGGCAGGGCATGCTGCACGACTTCATCGCCACCGAGCGGCACCTCATTCTCTTCCTGGGGCCGGTGAAGCTGAACCTCCTGCGCGCCATGCTCGGCCTCGCTGACTTCACGAAGCTCTTCCAGTGGAGGCCCGAGCTCGGGGCCCGGCTCATCGTGGTCCCGCTGGACAACATCCAGTCGCCCCGCACCTTCGAGCTCGATGCCTTCTGGACCTGGCACTTCGCGAATGCCTTCGAGGATGACGGCGGTCCGTGCATCGACCTGTGCCGCTACCCGGAGTTCACCCTCGACGACATCGGCGAGCTCGAGGAGAAGGGGCCGCCCCCGCTGCTGACGCGCCTGCACCTGGACATGAAGACCGGAAAGGCGCGGGAGACGAAGCTCTTCGACGTCCCCTGCGAGTTCCCCCAGCTCCACCCGCGGGTGCACGGGGCGCGTTACGGCACGCTCTTCGCGCAGACCGAGCGCCGGGGCGCGGACGGGAAGCACCCGGGGGTGACGCGCATCGAGCTGGACAGCGGGAGGAGCGCGGAGTGGACCGTGCCGTCCGGGCATGTGCCGAGCGAGCCCGTGCTCGTGCCGCGCGGGGAGGCGGAGGACGACGCCTACGTGCTCGACCTCGTCTACGACGCGAAGGGCGACCATTCGTACGTCGCCGTGCTGGATGGGCAGCACCTCGAGGACGGCCCCCTGGCGACCGTCCACTTCGACCACGCCATCCCCGTCACGTTCCACGGCGGCTTCTCCGCCGCACGCTGAGATACCTGGCCCTCCCCCCTTGGCCTCTCCTGGCCGGGGCCTTCCGCGCCCCTGGCCCGCGAAATGCTGTGGCGCGGCTGGCCATGTCTGGACTGCATGACCTCTTCGCCCGCTACACCTTCGGCCACCCCGAGCGGGCCGCCGCCGAACTGCGCGCTGTGCTGCCCGCCCATGTCGTCTCCGAGGTGGACTGGTCGTCCTTGAGGCGAGAGCCCGTCTCCGTCGTGGACCCGGAGCTGCGGGAGACCGAGAGCGATCTGCTCTTCACGGCCCGGTTGCACACGGGGCGCCCGCTGCTGCTGTACGTGTTGCTGGAGCACCAGTCCACGGTGGACCGGTGGATGGCGCTGCGCATGCTGCGCTACGTGGTGCGCCAGTTGGAGCGTTGGCGCCAAGAGCACTCGAAGAGCGAGTTGCTGCCCATCATCATCCCGCTCGTCATGTACCACGGGCCGGGCGGGGCCTGGACGGCGCCACGCCGGGTGGAGGATCTCTTCGAACTGCCTGAGGGAGAGGCGCAGCGGGAGCGATGGCGAGCGCTGGTGCCGCGTTTCGAGTACCTGCTCGATGACCTGACGGCCGAGCGGGAAGAGGCACTGAGTGCGCGCCCCGGACCGCCCCTGGCCCGGTTGGCGTGGCTGGTGCTGCGCTACGGACGGACCGGGGAACTGGCCCGGAAGCTGCCGGACTGGGTGGCGCTCTTCGCGCAGGTACAGGCCGGCCCTGAAGGCGCCGAGCATCTGGTGGTCGTCATCCGTTACCTGGAGTGGACCGAGGGCAAGGCCGTCCACACAGCGGCGAGGCGGGTGTTACATTCGGTGATGGACGGGCAACGAGCGGAGGAGCTGATGGGAACCTGGGCCGAGGAGATGATCGAGCGGGGGCTCCAACAGGGTCGGGTGGAGGGCCGGGAGGAGGGCCGGGAAGAGGGTTTGCAGCAGGGGCTGCTCCGAGGACGTGCCGATAGCATCCTGCGGATTCTCGGTGCGCGCCGTGTGCACGTCGACGAGGAGGCCCGGCAGCGCATCCTCACCTGCGCGGACATGGCCACCCTCGATCGTTGGTTCGACCGTTCCCTGAACGCCGCCACCCTCTCCGACGTGCTGGACGACCGCGCCTGGTAGCCGTGCCCACCCGCATGCGCCTGGAGCGCTCCATGCGCCTGCCTCCCGGACAGCCGGGGCACACGGGACGGTAAAACGCTCCCTGCCGGGTCCGGGTCCCCGGGCTACACTGGGCTCCCCCCCCGGCTCCCATGAATCGCAAGGCCCTCGCCTCCGTGCTCCTGCTGTGCATCGCGCTCGCCAGCGTGGTGGTGGGCGTGGTGCACTTCATCCGCCGGGACCGGGCGGCGCTGGTGGACCAGTTCGCCGCGGACCGCAAGGCCCAGGTGGAGGCCGCCGCGCGCGAGGTGGCCGATGCGCTCGACGACGCGGCCGATGACCTCCGTTTCGCCGGGGAGCTGCTCTCCCGGCCCGGCTCCATCTCCGAGCACCGGCGCGAGCTGCTCGCCCTCCTGGAAGTGGTGGGCCAGTACAAGGCCATCGTCGTCCTGGACGCGGCCGGAGCCCAGCGCTTCACCATCATGGACCGGCGCGCGGGCCCGGCCGTCACCCGCGGGGCCGTGGGCACCGTCCTCACCGAGACCGCTCGCGAGGCGCTCACCCGGACGCCCGGAGACATCCTCACCTCGCCGCCCGTGGCCGCCGCGCCCGGCGGCTGGTTCCGCGTCTTCGCCACCGCCTATGCGCCCTCCGAGGATGGGCCCGGGGGCTCGCTCGCCGTGTTGGTGGACACCGAGCCCTCCTTCGCGGCCCTCAAGCTCATCGCCACGCAGCCGGAGGCGAAGCTGCTGCTCCTCGGCGCGTACGGCGTGCCCACCCCGGCGAGCGCCCCCTCCCTCATCGACTGGCACAAGCGGCTGGACGCCGAGGCGGGCCGCATCCCGGCCTACGTGGAGCTGGTGGGGCACATGCGCTCGGGCGAGCGCGGCACGGTGCGCATCCCCGAGAACGAAGCGGCGCTGCTCGGCCTGGGCGTGGCCGATGTCATCGCCGCCTATACGCCCATCCGCATGCGCGGCGGCGCCCACTGGTCCGTGGCCACCTTCTCCTCCACCCAGGAGCTGCGCGCCCACGAGCGCGGCGTCATCCTGCGCGTGGCGCTCGGTGCCATCCTCGTGGCCTTCTTCCTCGCCGTCTTCGGCGCCTACGTCATCGTCGCCTCGCGCCGCGCCGTCGCCCTCCAGGAGAGCCGCCGCCACGCGGACCGGCTCGCCCACCTGCACGAGAAGACGCAGAAGATTCTCGACAACATCCCCACCGGTGTCCTCGCGCTCTCCGCCGCCGGCCGCATCACCGCCGTCAACCAGGCCCTGCGCGAGCGGTTGCCTCCCACCGCCGTGGGCGCCTCGCTCCCCGAGGCCTTCCCCCATGCGCCCGCCGCCGTGGTGGACCGGCTCGCCTCGTTGGTGGAGGCCGCCTGCTCCGCCGAGCGCGTCCTCAGCCTGCATGGCGAGCCGCTGCCCCTCTTCGGCCAGGAGGGCCAGTACCGCATCCACGCCGTACCCCTGGAACGCGTGGACGCCGAGGTGCGCGTGCTGCTCGTGGTGGAGGACCTGAGCAACGTGCACGCGCTCGAGTCCCAGTTGTTGCGCGCGGAGAAGCTGGCCACCGTGGGCATCCTCGCCGCGGGCATCGCCCACGAGATTGGCACGCCGCTGGGCGTGGTGCGCGGCCGGGCCGAGTACGTGCTGGGCAAGCTGGGTGCGCAGCACCCGCAGGGCGCGGGCGTGCAGGTCATCATCGATCAGATAGACCGGGTGAGCCGCACCATCCGCCAGTTGCTGGACTTCTCGCGGGTGCAGCCGGCGCTGGTGAAGGGCGTGGCGCTGGAGCCGTTGTTGGGCGCGGCGCAGGAGCTGCTGCACGGCGAGGCCGAGCGGCGCAAGGTGAAGCTGGAGGTGGAGGTGCCCGAGGGACTGCCGCCCCTGTCGGCGGACCCGGATCAGTTGCAGCAGGTGGTGCTCAACCTGGCGCTCAACGCCTGCGACGCGTGCGAGCCCGGGGGCTCGGTGCGCATCGCCGCGCACCTGGAGGCGCCGGGCGAGCCGGGGGGCTGGAGCGGGGTGCGGATGACGGTGCGCGATGACGGGTGCGGCATTCCGCCGGAGAGCCTCCACCACGTCTTCGACCCCTTCTTCACCACGAAGAAGCGCGGCCAGGGCACGGGGCTGGGCCTGACGGTGGTGGCTCAAATCGTGCGCAACCACGGGGGCCGCATCGAATTGGAGAGCGAGCCCGGCCAGGGCACGTGCGTGACGTTGTGGTGGCCCGCCACCCCCCTGCCGAGCGAGGAGCGACATGCCGTCTGAAGGACGAGTGCTGGTGGTGGACGACCACGTGGAGATGGCGCGGCTGCTGGCCGACCACCTCTCGGACGCGGGCTACACGGTGGACGTGGCCACCAGCGGGCAGGAGGCGCTCGCGGCGGTGAACGGGCGCGTGCTGGACGCGGTGGTGTGCGACCTGCGCATGGAGCAGGTGGACGGCTTCGACGTGCTGGCCGGGGTGCGCAAGGTGGACCCCACGCTGCCGGTGCTCATCATGACGGCCTTTGGCGGGGTGGAGAACGCGGTGGAGGCCATGCGGCGCGGCGCCACGCACTACTTCACCAAGCCCTTCCGGCTGGACGAGGTGCTCCTCTACGTGCAGCGCGCCATCGCCGAGCGGCGGTTGCGCGAGGAGAACCGGGCGCTGCGCCAGGCGGTGGGGGACCGCTCGGCATTCGCGGCGCTGGTGGGCCGCAGCGCGCCCATGCGCACCCTGTACGAGCTCGTCGAGCGCGTGGCGCACTCCCCCGCGCCGGTGCTGGTGCGCGGCGAGAGCGGCTCCGGCAAGGAGTTGGTGGCCCGCGCGCTGCACTTCGAGGGCCCCCGCAAGGACGGGCCCTTCGTGGCCGTCAACTGCACCGCCATTCCCAACGCCCTGCTGGAGAGCGAGCTGTTCGGTCACGTGAAGGGCAGCTTCACCGGCGCCACCACGCCCCGCCGCGGCCTCTTCCTGGAGGCGGATGGGGGCACGCTCTTCCTCGACGAGATTGGCGACATGGCCCCCGAGCTTCCAGGCCAAGCTGCTGCGCGTGCTGGAGGACGGCGAGGTGCGCGCGGTGGGCGCGGATGCCTCGCGCAAGGTGGACGTGCGCATGGTGGCCGCCACGCACCAGGAAGCTCGAGGCCCGCGTGCGCGAGGGCCGCTTCCGCCAGGACTTGTTCTACCGCCTCAACGTGGTGCCGCTGCACGTGCCGCCCCTGCGCGAGCGGCGCGAGGACATTCCCCTGCTGGTGGAGCACTTCGTCGCCCAGTCGCGCAAGCGCAACCCCCGCGCGCGCCTCGCCGGCTTCTCTCCCGAGGCCCTCGCCGCGCTCGCCGCCGCGCCCTGGCCCGGCAACGTGCGCGAGCTGGAGAACCTCGTCGAGCGCCTCGCCGTGGTGACGGTGCTGGAGACGGTGGACCTGCCCACCCTCCAGTTCCATGCGCCCGGTGTGACGGTGGAGGCCCATCCGCTGTCACGGGCTCAGGGCCGGCTCATCCCACTCCGGCAGCTCGAGGGCGAGTACATCGCCTATGTGGTCGCGCAATGCGGTGGCAACAAGACGAAGGCAGCGGAAATCCTCGGCATCGACGTCTCCACCATCCACCGCCGTGAGCGCGAGCGGAGCGGAAACAGCGCGTAGCCGCACGAGGCTGTCTACACTGCGGACCTCTCTTCCTTTGGAGGTTCACACCTCGTGTCCACCCCACGCGCTTCCTTCCTTTCCCTCCTCGTCTGCGCGCTGAGCGCGGTGCTCGTGCTGTCCACGGGTTGTGAGCCGGACCGGCCGCCCCCCGGTGGCGGAGGAGGCGGGCCCCTTCCCCCGAGTGGCGGTCCCAATGGGGGCGGGGACGGAGGCACCTCGGATGGAGGGGTGCTCGTGATTCGCGGTGATGGCAGCAACTTCCCGGCGAAGCCCTCGTGCGCCAGCGGTGCCTCCTGCGCGGGCGCCTGTCCGGATGGCGGCGTCATCTGCGCGGGCAACTGCGGCTTCCTGGCCCCGGTGACGCTGTCCTTCGCCGGAGATCCCAGGGACATCGCGCTCGGCGACGTCGACGAGGATGGTGACGATGATCTCCTCACGGCGAACAACGACGGCGCGTCGGTGGCCGTCCTGCTCAACCGCGGCAATGGCGTCTTCCAGAAGCCCAACCTGTGGACGGCCGGCAAGGACCCCACGGCCCTGGCGCTCGAGGACCTCAACGGGGACGGGTCGCTGGACCTGCTCGTGGCCAACAGCGGGGACTCCTCCGTCGGCGTGTACCGGGGCAAGGGCAACGGGGACTTCCTGGCGCCGGTCACCGTGGGAGGCCTGGGCCTGAACCTCAATGACCTGGTGGTGGGCCGCTTCAATGGAACCACCCGGAGCGTGGCCCTCCTGCGCGGGAGCGAGCAGGTGCTCTCCGTGTTCCCGGTGAAGAGCGACGGCACCCTGCAGGCGGAGGCCAACTACGCCGCTTCTCCGGGGGCCCACGCGCTGGTGGCCGAGGACTTCAACGGGGATGGCAGGTTGGACCTCGCCCTCACCCATGAGACGGCCTGCGGTATGTCGTCGAGCACCCCGTGCCAGTCGGTGGGCGTGCTGCTGGGCAAGGCCGATGGCACGTTCCAGGAGCAGCTCCTCACGTCCACGGGCGGCACGCCGCGGGGCCTCGTGGCGGCGAAGCTCGACACCGACACGGCGACGGACCTGCTGGTGGCCGACGCCAACCGCAACCAGGTGCTCATGCTGCGTGGCCAGAACAATGGCCGCTTCCATGAGCCGGTGGCCTATCCCGTGGTGAAGGCGCCGTCGCGGCTGGTACTGGCGGACATCAACCGGGACACCCTGCCGGACCTGCTGGTGACGAGCGCCACGGGCAACCAGGTCGGTCTGCTGCTGGGCCAGTCGGGTGGCACCTTCGCGCCGCAGGTGCCGCTCACCGCCTGGCCCGAGGACGTGGGCCTCCAGGGGCTGCTCGTGTCGGACTTCGACTCGGACAACGTCCGGGACATGGCGGTCCTCACCCGCAACGGCATCCAGTTGCTGTGGGGCATCTGCCGCTAGGGCAGGAGGTTCCGGCCGCGAGGGGGAGCAACTGGTCCGATTGTTGGACCAGTCGGCACGCCGCGCGGCCGGAAGACCGGCTCGGGCCCCGGGTGCAATGCCCCGTGTCGGCCCCATCGGATAGCCTCGGACCCTTCTCGTGGTCCAAGAAGGTGGAGCCGCCCATGGGGTTTCTCTCGCGGCTGTTCGGGATGGATGAGCCGGGTGTGAAGGGGGCCTCCGGGCCCATGCTCCGGGGAGACCCGGGGCACATTCCCGTGGCGGCGGTGTCGGAGGAGTACGCGTGGCTGCGGGACAACCCGTGCGAGTGTGGCGGCGGGTGGTCCCTGGTGCAGCAGTCCGTGGGCTCCAGCCCGGCCCTTCCCGAGCACTTGAAGCTCGACCGGCTGGAGGTGGCCTGTGACGACTGCGGCCGGGAGTCCGTCTTCCTCTTCCAGGTGGACACCCACTCGCCCCAGTACCTCGAGGAGCAGCAGGCGATGATGAAGGAGCTCTTCGGCGAGGATGCCGATGCGCTCTTCGGGGGAGAGGACGGCCCCTCGGGCAGGAGCTGAACGCGGCCCGGCCCCTCAGTGGGCGCCGGACCCGGGCGTGTGCGCTCCGGCGCCGAGCAACTGCTTCACCCGCTCGACGACCGGGGGCAGCACCTCGCCGATGCCCGCTTCGATGCGGAGCTGGGCCAGCCCGTCGAAGGGCGTCTCGCCCCGGTTGAGGAGGATGAGCCGGGCACCCGACTCCAGCGCGACGCGCGGCATCTCGTTCGCGGGCGATACCACCAGTGACGAGCCGATGGCGAAGAACACGTCGCTCCGCTCGGAGTGCACGAAGGACTCCTCTATCTCCTTGCCGGGCAGCGGGTCTCCGAAGTTCACCACCGAGGAGATGATGCGGCCCGTGCACTGCGGGCAGCGGGGCTGTCCCTTCAGCGGGCGCTGCGTGCGGTAGCCCTCGCCCCACACGCGCCGGTCCCAGCCCACCTGCTCGAGGGTGTAGCGGCCGTCGCAGGCCAGGCAGCGCATCTGCTTGCCGTTGCCGTGCAGCTCCGCGAGCTTCTCCAGCGGGAAGCCGGACTCCAGGTGGAGGTTGTCCACGTTCTGCGAGATGAGGAAGCGCAGCTTGCCCAGGCGCTCCAGCTCGACGAGCGAGTGGTGCGCGACGTTGGGGCGGATTTGAGAGGCGGGCTTGCCCCACTTGGGCGGAGGCAGGCCGGCATCGCGGCGGGTCCACACGCCGTCGGGGCCGCGGAAGTCGGGCAGCCCCGAGTCGGTGCTGATGCCGGCACCGGTGAAGGCCACCAGGTGCCGGCTGGCCGCGATCCACTCGGCCGCCTGTTCGATGTGTCGATTCAGTTGGGCGCGCATGGCCGTTCCTTGCTGGCCGGCGAAAAAGGCCGGACTGGTGAAAACCCTCCACTCGGCACGAGCCATTCCGAGGGAGGCCAGGAGCGGCCGGGCGGGGGAGCCCCTGTCCGGGACGTTCAGAGTGCGACGCGCTCGCCCACCGGCGGCGGGGTGAAGGGGCGCAGCGCGTCGTCCTTCCAGCGCAGGAACACGAAGGACGGGTCCTCGAGCGGCTTGTCGAAGGTGAAGCCGAGCCGCGTGGGACCCTCGCCGTTGTCCTCCAGCACCGTCACCGTCATGCCCTGGAGCTTCACCTGGGCGCCCTGGCGCAGCGGGTGGCGCGGGCCGCGGAACACGCTCTCGAACTCGCTGGTGAGGAACTCGTTCCGGGTGAGCGCGAGCTCGAGGGAGTCCGGCCCCGTGCGGGTGAGCTCGTGCGGCTCCGGGGACAGGGACATGGGCCACCAGGCGAGCGGCTTCGGCATGCCGCGGGTGGCCATGATCATCGGGATGTACATGGAGATCATCGGCACCGGCGTGGGGAAGACGACCAGGCGCTGCTGGGGGAGCCGCTGGTAGTCCAGCTCGCGCTCCAGGAGGAGGAAGCTCGGCTCCGTCTGGGCGAAGCCCTGCTGGAAGGCGGTGGTCATCAGCGGCCAGAGCAGCGGCGCCAGCACCAGGTGCAGGAGCGCGAGCACGGCGGCCGCGGCCGTCACGCCCCGGGGCCGCCAGCCGCGCGCCCGCGAGCGCCACGCGGACACGAGCACCAGCGCCACGGCCACCGAGCCGCCCAGGCCCGGCAGGAGCAGCAGCCGGTTGGAGGGGAAGGTGGCGGCCACCGGCAGCAGCGACAGCGCCGCGCCGAGGAAGAGCCAACGGCAGTGCCGGCGCTCCTCGTCGGAGAGGGAAGGCCACGCGGCGCGCACCAGCAGCCCCACCCCCGCGAGCCCGAGGAGCCCCAGGCCCACCAGCGCGGGACGGAGCTGCTCGCCCGCCACCCAGAGGTCCGCGGGCACCTGCAGCAGCACCCCACCGAGCAGCACGGGCACCCGCGCCAGCGCTCCCACCAGGAAGCGCCCGGGCTCGCCCACCGGGTCCATGTAGGAGCCGGAGCCATGGGCGCCGTAGCCGTTCAGCTTGTACACCACCAGGTAGACGAGCCCGAGCAGCGCCGCCGGGGCGATGGCCCGCAGCCGCTCCTTCACGCCGCCCTTGTCTCCGAGCAGCTCATAGGCCAGCACGTACGCGAAGAGGCCCAGCGCGCTCTCTCCTCCCATCAGGCCCACGGCGAGCCCGGCCAGCGACAGGGGGAGGGCCCAGGGCCGGCGGGACTCGCGCCACTCCAGGTGCATCCACAGGCCGAACAGCGCGGGCACGGCGGCCACCAGCGCGTTGCGGTTGGCGATCCACCCCGCGACCATGAAGTGCGCGCCGTTGATGGCGAAGAGGAACAGCGCGAGCGCCCCGATGGCCCCCGGCAGCAGGCGCCGCAGCAGGGTGCCGAAGAGCGCCACCGTCCCCAGGTACCAGGCCAGCGAGTGGAGGTGATAGCCCACGGCGTTGCGGCCGAAGAGCGTGTGGTCCATCACCGCGAGCGCGCTCGACAGGGGCCGCCAGAAGGTCAGCTTCAGCTCGGGCAGCGTCCACCAGGGATAGGGTCCCTCGTCCATCAGCCGCTGGGTCTCCGCGGGGTCTCCGCCCGCGAAGCGGAAGAGGTCCCAGGGCGTCCCCGGAGCGGGAAAGCCCTCGAGGATGAGCAGGTGGATGAAGTCGTCGCTCATGAAGCCGAGCCACGCCGTGGGCAGGGTGAGCACCAGCGCGGCCAGCAGCGAGAGCCAGAGGATGCGCGGGAAGGCGAGCCACCGGCCCCGGGAGGGAGTGTCCATGGCCCCCCATCTAAGCCAGTTGGAGTCAGTCCTGTCAGGCGGACTCTCCGCCCCATCGGGCGTTCAGAGCTGGTCACTCGTCCGGGCTGAGGCGGAGCCCCGGGTGCGGCCCCCCGGTATCGTGGCGCCCACTCCGGGTCTGGTATGGGAGCTGGGTGAGCATGAGCCGAGTGGATGTGAAGCACCTGTCGCTGCTCGTCGTGGGATTGGCGCTCGGGGGAACGGGCTGCGACGAGATGAGCGCGCCCCTCGTCACGTATGACCCGCCCGCGACGCCTCCCGCCATCCAGGAGGTGTCCACGTCTTCTGTGTCCGTGGGGCCCGGAGAGGTGCTGCGCCTGGGGGTCTCCGCCACGGTCTCCCGTGGGGAGCTGTCCTACGCGTGGACCACGACCGCGGGCACCGTGGGCACCCTGGTGGGTGGCACCGGAGGCACCGAGGCCCTCTGGACGTCTCCCTCGTGTCTGCCCGCGGGCGCGACGCCCACGGTGACGGTGACGGTCACCGGTGCCGCGGGGCTCAGCACCTCCCACTCCTTCCCCGTCACCTGGACGGGTCCCACCTGCACGCGGCCTCCGTGTCTGTTCTCCCTCGAGGACAGGCGCCTCGCGCTGGCGGCCGACTGCACCACGGACACCACGCTGCTCATTCCGGACGGCTACACCTTCGATGGTGCGGGCCACACCGTCACGGTGGTGGATCCTCCGGGCGAGGCCTTCAAGGGGGCGGTCATCCGCAACCGGGGCGCCATGGCGCGCGTGCGTGGCGTGACCGTCACCGCCAGCGGATTGAGGGACCTGTGTTTCCTCGGCGCGCAGGGGCTCCGGGGCATCCTGCTCGAAGGTGCCTCGGGAGAAGTCGTGGACAGTGAGGTGAACGGCCTCCTCAAGGGCACCGAGAGCGGCTGTCAGGACGGCATCGGCATCGAGGTGAGCAACGACGACGCGAGCCGCGGCCCCTTCCGGGTGGACGTGCTGCGCAACCGTGTCTCGGCCTATCTGAAGACGGGCATCATCGCCACGGGCGCCGTGGAGGTGACCATCGCGGACAACACGGTGGAGGGAGGCGGGCCCGTCAGCTCCGTCGCGCGCAATGGCATCCTGGTCCGTGACGGGGCGAAGGCGCGGGTGACGGGCAACAGGGTCTCCGGGAACGCCTATACCGGCGCCAGTGCCGCGTCGGGCTCGGGAGTCCTGGTCAAGGTGGATCCCGGCCAGCCCCTGGTGTCCGGGCTCGTCGTCGAGGGCAACACCCTCACCGACAACGACATCGGCATCTACCTCTTCCAGGACGCGGGGGACCCGCCGGCCCCGTCGGCGCGCGCGCGAATCGCCAACAACGTGCTCCAGAACGGCGGGGTGAGCCATCCCAGCTATCAAGGCGCCATCGTGGACTACTACGCGACGGGGAGTGTCATCACCTCGAACCAGATCTCCGGGGCGGGTTACGATCCGGTCACGGCGCCCGACCGCACCTTCGCCGTGGCCGTGTACACCTTCCATCCGGCGTCGAAACTGACGTTCCTCACGTCCGCGTACGACGTCCCGACCGGCACCTGCTCCGGCAAGGTGACCGTGCAGAGCCAGGACAAGGACGGCAACCTCGTGCCCTCGGAAGGGACGTTCACCCTGGCGGCCTCGGGCGCGGCGGCTCCCGGTGTCACCTTCCACACGGACCCGGGCTGCACCAGCAGTGCCATCACGGGCGTGGACCTCTCGAAGCCCGAGGCGGAGGCGGTCTTCTATTTCAAGTCCTCGCAGCCCGGCGCGGCGACGGTGGCGGTGTCCGGCGGGAGCCTGACCACGGCCTCGCAGGAGCAGATCATCCGCTGAGCCGTCCCGGGGCCAGAGTCCTGGCAATCCGCCAGGGGACTCTTGCACGGTGCCACGTTGCGCCTCGGAGCGCCGGGGCGCTCCCGAGGGAGCGGCTACAGGCATGTGACTTGCTGATGCCAGAGGGGGAGGAGCCGCCATGCGTCACCCCTTGCCGTGCTGCGTCATCCTCGCGCCGGACGCGGACGAGTCGCTGCGCTCGCTGTTGAGCGATGTGCTGGGCGACATGGGCATCGCCCTGCGTCCCGGCGGCGGGGCGGAGCGGCCGGATGTGGTGCTCGCGCTGGTGCAGCGGGAGGACAGCATGTCGCGCGTGCTGCGGGTGGCCGGGAATGAGGCGGGCTCCGCGCCTGTCTTCGCGCTGCTGCCCTTCGAGGACGAGCGGTTGCGGCGGCTGGCGGTGAGTCTCGGCGCGCGCGGCTGCTACGCGCTGGGCACGCCGCTGGAGTCCCTGAAGGAACTGTTGCGCAACGTGGTGGGAGTGCCTCCACGTCCGCGCGGTCCGGAGCGCCTGGCGGACGTTCCGGGGTTGAGTGGTGAACGCGGGAGGCACGATGATGGAGCGTGAGTCCTGGCTGGGGCCGCGGTACCCGAAGTCCGTGTTGAGATTGGTTCCCTCGAGCCCTCCGGACCCCCTCACCCCCTCGGGTGAGCGGGTGCTGGTGGCGGCCGAGGGCTTCCGGCTCACCAACGAGCGTCTGGAGGCCATGGGCGGCTCGTGGCGGCTGGAGGAGCTGCGCGGCTTCGGCACGCGGCACGAGGCTCCCGGTCTCAAGCTTCCGCTGCTGGTGGGCGCGGCGGCGGCGCTGGTGGTGCCCTCGCTGATGCTGCAGCCGGGCTCGTTCCGCGTCACCGCCGCGCTGGTGGTGGCCATGGTGCTCGTCTTCGCCTCCATCGTCCGGCTGGTGGTGGCGGCGGATACCTACTGGCTCACGGTTCGCACCGCCGACGGCGAGCGCCAGGTGCTGCGCTGCCAGGATCATCAGCTCTTCGCCCGGGTGGTGGAGGCGCTCGGCGAGGTGCTCGAGCGGCCCGAGCCCGGGCCTCCGGTGTCGGTGCGCCGGCTCGCCCTGGTGCGCTGAGGCCGGGACGCACGGGGGCTGTCTCCGGCGGTGACAAGGGCTGAGCCTCGCCGGGGCACTCTGGTCTACCCTGGGTGCCCATGTCCCTCTTCCGCACCCTCCGGCGCCGCCGCCTGCGGCGCCGTCCATTCCCTCCCGAGTGGCTCGGCTACCTGGAGCGGCGCGTCCCCTTCTTCCGCGAGCTCCCTCCCGAGGCGCGCCAGCGCTTCCTGGAGCAGCTCAAGCTCTTCGCCTGGGAGAAGGAGTTCATCGCGGCCGGCGGCTTCTCCATCACCGACGAGGTGCGCGTGGTGGTGTCCGCCACGGCGGTGCGCCTGGTGGTGCACCTGGACCTCTCCTATTACGATCGGCTGCGCGAGGTCATCGTCTACCCGGACGCCTTCCGGATTCCGGACCGCACGGGCGTGGTGCTCGGCGAGGCGAAGAACTGGGGCACCGTCATCCTCTCGTGGCAGTCGGTGCTGGCGGGACTCGCGAATCCCCATGACGGGCACGCCACGGCCACGCACGAGTTCGCCCACGTGCTGGACCGGGAGGACGGCGCCTTCGACGGCACACCCCAGTTGCGCCAGTACTCGCACTACCGGGCGTGGGCCTCGGTGATGGGCGAGCACTTCCACAAGCTGCGCCAGGGCCAGCGCTCCGAGCGTCAGGTGCTCGACGACTACGGCGGCCTCAACGAGGCCGAGTTCTTCGCCGTGGCCACCGAGTCCTTCTTCGAGAAGCCGCGGCAGATGCGCGAGAAGACGCCGGAGCTCTACGAGGAGCTCAAGCGCTTCTACGGGTGGGATCCAGCGCCCGGAACGTAGGAGCACCAACGGCTCGCGGAACGCCTGGGCCTCTGCTTGCTTCGGGGCCGTGCGGGTATGCCAGCGGACAGCGGACGCGAGGGCGGGCGTTGGCGAGGAACGGTGGGGCTTGCCGATGCGTCCCACCATTCCGAGCATGTGAGAAAGAGCGCCCGGCCGCCGTGGCGCCGCACGAGTCCACTCGTGAGGGCCCGCCGGGGCGCGCTCCTGGGAGGTGTGGGATGCGCTTCACCGATTATCTGTCGGAGGACTGCATCTGTCCGGACCTGACGGCCCGTGACAGGGGTGGCGTGTTGCACGAGCTGGCCGGCATGCTCGCGGCGAGCACGCGGACGCCTCGGCAGCAGCTCGAGGAGCAGCTCGTGGCCCGGGAGCGCATCTCCAGTACCGCCATTGGCGAGGGGGTGGCCATTCCCCACTGCCGCTTCGAGCGGCTGCGGAAGATGACCGCCTGTGTCGCCGTGGACCGCGAGGGCGTGGACTTCGGGGCGCGGGATGGGAGGCCGGTGCGGCTCTTCGTGACGCTCGCGTCACCGGCGCATGCCCCGGGCACGCACCTGAGCGTGCTGGCGCGCATCGCGGCGCTGATGCGGGACACCCGGTTGCGGCAGGCCCTGGTGGAGGCGCGCTCGGCCTCCGCCATCCGCGAGCTCCTGGTGCGGGCCGAGGACGCCTACCTCGCCGGCCAGGCCCGCGCCGAGGCCGGCCCGCACCTGAGCGCTCACTGACGCGCCCGAGGACAGATTGTCTCGCGCGCCCGGGGAGGACGCGGGCCAATCTGTCCCCGCGCGGGGTCCGCGCCGCGGAGCTTCCCTCTGGGAGAGGCCCGTGGCACGCGCGCTGCTACTGTCCGCACCGTGCCGTGGGCCGGACGGCGAACGGGAGCGAATGCGATGCGGACAGGACTGCGTGGGGCGATGCGTTGGGCGGCGTGTGCCGCCGGAGTGGGGCTGGGACTGGTGCCGATGACGGGCAGCGCCCAGGAGACGGAGGCGCTGGAGGAGGCCCAGGAGGCGCGGCGCACGCTGGTGATGGCGATGCCGGGGACGCCGGCCACGAGTGTGTTGGGGATGGTGGGCCAGCTCGGCGTCGGGGTGGAGCACGCGGTGGGCTCGCACGTGGCGCTGGTGGGCTCGGTGCATCTGTCGGGGGCGCTCCAGGGCAGCGAGTCCTACTTCGCCGGAGGCTCGGGCACCATCGCCCAGTCGTGGGGCGTGGGGGTGGAGCCGGGCGTGCACTTCTACCTGAGCGGCCGAGCCCCCGAGGGGCTCTGGGTGGGGCCTCACCTGGAGCTGTCCACGTACCATTGGGCCTACCGGAGCGACTACCTCCAGGGCCCCTCCCCGGACGAGGGCCCGTTGGTGACGGTGGAGTCGCGCGCGCGGACGGTGCAGTACGGGGGCAGTGTGCGCCTGGGCTACACCGCCATCCTGGCTCCGGGATTCACCCTCCAGGTGAGCGCGGGACTGACGGCGAACTCCAGCCGCAACACGACCTTCGGCACGCCGGCGGTGCTGGGCGGGGTGTCGGCGGCGGAGGTGGAGAGCCAGCAGGTCCTGGGGGGCCTGGGCGGCCTGAGCGATTCCCGCCACTGGTCCGTGGCTCCGCGCATGACGATCGGCGTGGGCTGGGCCTTCTGAGGACTCCGGAGCGGGGCTACTCCGTCTCCGAGGTGTCCGGCGCGGGCGTGCTGGCCGCCTTCTTCCGGGCGCCTCCCGCGGCCGGGCGCCGGGCCCGGGACCTCTTGCCCGCGAGCGCCGGTCCGCTGACCTCCTCGGGCATGAGGCCCGTGGTGGGCGTGCCCTCGGCCCGCGAGAGGCGGGGCTTGATGCGGCGCGGGGGCAGCAGATCCGGCTCTCCGGGCACCTTCTGGGCGAGGAAGATGGCGGCGTCCAGCTTGTAGAAGTTGCGGGTGCGGTACCACGAGAGCGCGGACTCGTTGTTCTCTGCCACCTCGAGCACCAGGTGGGTGCAGCCCCGCGTGCGCGCCAGGTGCTGGAGCTGCTCCATGATGAAGCTGCCCACGCCCCGGCCCTGGTAGTCCGGGTGCACCGCGAGCTCCTCGACGAAGAGGGGCCGCATGCCCCGCTTCTCGAACCAGCGCGGGTTGACCCAGTTGTCGTCGCCCGTGGCCTCGAAGGCGCACTCGGAGTAGCCGACGATGTCCCCGTTCACCTCGTAGACGAGCTGCTCTATCCACTCCGAGGAGTACACCTCGAGGAAGCGCCGCTTGGAGCGGGGCCGCTGGTACTCCACCGTCTCCCGGTTGACATCCCGGAAGACGAGCTTGAGGAATTCCCAGGCCCGGTTCAGGTCCCTCCGGTGGATGCGCCGCACGCGCACCTCCAGGGTGTCCTTCTTCTTGCGGGAGGGAGGTTTCGTCTCAGCCATATACTCCCCAGTCCTAGCCGACCCGGCGGCACGATGCGCGGGGAACCGTACGCGACTTCTCACTGCCCGGCATATGGTGCGCACGTGAAGCCTTCGACGAACACGACTCCCCGTTGGTTGCTGTACGGCGCCACCGGCTACACCGGTGTCCTCATCGCCGAGGAGGCGGTGCGCCGCGGACACAAGCCGGTGCTGGCCGGCCGCTCGCGCGAGAAGCTCGCCCCGCTGGCCTCGCGGCTGGGGCTGGACTCGGTGGCGGTGGGCCTCGACGACGTGCGCGGCCTGATGTCCGCCCTGGAGGGCCTGCCCCTGGTGGTGCACGCCGCCGGCCCCTTCGTGCACACCAGCGAGCCCATGGTGCAGGCCTGTCTCGCCGCCGGTGCCCACTACCTGGACATCACCGGAGAGATTCCCGTTTTCGAGAACACCTTCCGCCACGACGCCGAGGCGAAGCGCCGGGGCGTGGTGCTGATGTCCGGGGTGGGCTTCGACGTGGTGCCCACCGACTGTCTGGCCCGCTACGTGGCGGACAAGGTGCCCGGCGCGCACGAGCTGGAGCTGGCCATCGCCGCCGCCGCCCAGCCGAGCGCCGGTACCACCAGGTCCATGCTGGAGGGCCTGCCCTCCGGGTGCTTCGTGCGCCGGGGCGGCCACCTGCAACCGTGGCCCATGGGGCAGGGCGTGCGCCGGGTGCGCTTCTCCGACAAGGAGCGCACCGTGCTTCCCATTCCCTGGGGAGACCTGGTGACGGCCTGGCACTCCACGGGCATTCCCAACATCACCACCTACCTGGCCCAACCGGCGGCCGTGGCGCGGACGCTGCGCTTCACCTTCCCCGTGCTCCAGCGGGTGATGACGGTGGGGGCGGTGCGCGAGGGGCTGGCGAAGCTGGTGGAGGCGCGCGTGCGGGGGCCGGACGAGGCGTTGCGCCAGCGGGGCCGCTCGCAGGTGTGGGCCGAGGCGCGCGCGCCGGACGGGCGGCGGGCGGCGGCGGTGCTGGAGACACCCGAGGCCTATGCCTTCACCGCCAGCGCCACGGTGCGCGCGGTGGAGGAGGTGCTCGCCGGAGAGCGGCGGGGCGCCTTCACCCCGGCCCAGGCCTTCGGCGCCGACTTCGTCCGCTCCATCGAGGGTGTGCGGCGCATGGACCTGCCCGTGTAGGGACCCGCCCAACCGGCTGGTTGCTCGCCAGGCGGGGCGCCTGACAGGCGTTCATGCGGGGTCATCTCCACCCCGGGTGGAGGCTGACATCCCCCCGGAAGGGGGGCGACGCGCGCCGGGGGAGCGCATCCGATATCCTGCGGCCCTCGCGGCGGAGCCCCGCCGCTGGTGGCAGGGAAGTGCGGGGCCCACGCGGGCCCGCGGAGGATGGAGAGCCATGTCCAGACGTTGCACGTCCCGGGTCGAGGGGGGGCGATGACGTTCAAACGGAAGGTCTTCCTCCTGCCGCTGGTGGCGACCGTCTTCCTGCTGGGCCTGTTGGCGCTCTCGTTGGTGGTGGGCCAGGACGCGGCGCGGCTGAGCCGGCGCATCGTGGACGGGTACACGCCGGCGCTCACCACGGCGCGGAGCCTGGAATCGCTGGCGATGTTGCTCGAGGGGGGCGTGCGCGAGGCCTGGCAGCGGCGGGACCCGGCCCGGCTGGGGGCGATGCGGGAGCAGGTGAAGGCCTTCGAGGAGGAGCTGGCGCGCGGGACGCAAAACCCGGTGATGGAGGCCTCACGGCTCCGGACGCTGGGCGAGTCCTTCGGCGGATTCTGGGCCCAGGGGCAGAGGGCGGTGGAGCTGGCGGCCCGGGAGTCGCCGGACGCGGAGGCGGCCTTCGCCCAGACGCTGGCGCGCTCGGCGACGCTGCGGCAGTTGCTGCGCGGCACGAGCGAGTGGGCCCATGCGGGGCTGGAGCGGACCTTCGACGAGATGCGCGTGCTGCAGCGTGGGCGGCAGGCGTGGACCCTCGGCCTGGGGGTGCTGTGCATGGGGGTGCTGTGGGTGCTGTCGTGGTGGCTGGTGAGGGGCGTGGTGGGGCCGCTCACACGGCTGACGGAGGTGACCACGCGCATCGCCACGGAGGGAGACCTCACGCAGCGCATCGACGTGGACTCGCGGGACGAGGTGGGTGAGCTGGCGCGGGGAATCGACGCGCTGGTGACGCGGCTGCGCACGGTGCCGGTGACACTGGAGGGGGTGGTGGGCGAGCTGACCCAGGCGGCGGAGCGGCTCACCGAGGCGAGCCAGCGGCAGTTGGCGTTCCTGAGCCACCAGTCGCGCAGCTTGTCGGAGGCGGGCTCGACGATGAGCGAGATCGCGCAGACGTCGAACCTGGCGGCGAGCCGGGCGGAGATGGTGCTGCGGGTGGCGGCGCAGGCGGACGCGTTCAGTGCGTCGGGGCGGCAATCCATCGAGAGCAGCGCGCAGGGGCTGCAGCAGTTGCGCGAGCGGGTGGAAGCGCTGATGCGCAGCGTGGCGCACCTGTCGGAGCAGGCGGCGCGGGCGGGAGAAATCATCGGGAGCGTGAGGGACCTGGCGGACCAGTCGAACGTGCTGGCGCTGAATGCCTCCATCGAAGCGGCGCGGGCGGGCGACGAGGGGCGGGGCTTCGCGGTGGTGGCGAGGGAGATGCGGGCGCTGAGCGGACAGTCGGTGCAGAGCACGCAGCGGATCGGAAAGATATTGCTGGAGATCAACCAGGCGATCCGGAGGGCGGTGTCCATCGCGGAGCAGGACAGTCAGCAGATGGAGGCGGGTATCGTGCAGGTGATGACGTCAGCGGACCGGCTGAAGGAGATCACCACGGTGGTGCAGGAGAGCAGCCAGGCGGCGAAGCAGATCGTGGCCTCGGTGACGCAGCAGAACGCGGGCATCGCGCAGATGACGAACGTGATGACGACGCTGTCGCAGATGATGGGCGACGTGGTGGAGTCGACGATGAACGCGGAGGAGGCGGTGGTGCGGATGAACGCGACGCTGGAGCGGCTGAAGCAGGTGGCTACGAGCTTCCGCGTGTAAGGCCAGAAGCCCACCGCGCCCAAGAGCGCCACCGCACCCAATCAACCCCACTGCGCCCAAGAACCCCTCGCCCTCCGGGAGAGGGACGGGGTGAGGGTGCCCGGGCCCCGGGTTGAGTCCCCGTCAAAACGCCGTGGAAAGGACTTGAGCCAAGGGCGCGCCCTGGAACAGGTTGGAGGCGTTCACAGGGGGAAACACATGAGCTACGTCGACGGCTTCATCCTGCCGCTGCCCAAGAAGAACCTGCAGGCCTACCGCCGCATCGCGCAGAAGGCGGGGAAGATCTGGAAGGAGTATGGAGCGCTCGAGTACATCGAGTGCATCGGTGACGACGTGAAGCCAGGGAAGCTCACGTCGTTCCCGCGGAGCGTCAAGCTCAAGGCGGACGAGACGGTGGTGTTCTCGTGGATCGTCTTCAAGTCGCGAGCGCATCGGGATCGCGTGAACAAGAAGGTGATGGAGGACCCGCGCCTGGCCGCCATGATGGAGGGGAAGGACAGTCCCTTCGACAGCAAGCGGATGATCTACGGCGGCTTCAAGACGCTGGTGACACGCTGAGCTACTCCGCCGTGTTCCCGCGCTGGCCCCGGAGCAACAGCGCATAGGGCAGCGCGATCGCGCTCACCACGCCCACGAGCCCGAGCCAGGGCCACGGCGTGGCGAGGAGCGGAGCAATCCCCTGCCGGACCGAGGGAGGGAGCTGCGCGGCGACCATGACGCAGGCGACGCCGAGCACGAACACGGCGAAGCCCTTGCGCAGCGAGCCCGGCGAGACGCGGTTGGAGAAGTACCCGCCGAGGAAGCTGCCGCCGACGGCGGTGCCCACCACGGCGGCGGTGAGTCCCCACGGAAGCTGGACGTGGCCCAGATGCCCGAGCAGCCCGGCGAAGCACTGGAGCGAGATGACGGCGAGCGAGGTGCCCACGGCGGCCTGGGTGGACAAGCCCACCAGCACGAGCGCGGGAACGATGAGGAAGCCCCCTCCGGCGCCGACGAGTCCCGACAGCAGCCCCACGGCGGCGCCCTGGGCGAGCACGCGCGGCACGGGCAGGAGCACCGGTGCCCCGGCGGACACACCGGGCACGGCCGGGGCCTCCTTGCGCCGCAGCATGGCCACGGCGGCGGCGATCATGACGGCGGAGAAGAGGAGCAGCAGCAGGCCCGGTGGAACCTGTCGGGCCACGCGCGCGCCCAGGAAGGCGCCCGACATGCCTCCTCCCCCGAAGACGAAGGCGGTGCGCCAGCGCACCCGGCCCGCGCGCGCATGCACCACCACGGCTGAGGCGCTGGTGATGCCCACCACCAGCAGGGACATGGCGATGGCCGTCTTCGGCTCGACACCGAGGACGTAGACGAGCAGGGGGACGGTGAGGATGGAGCCGCCGCCGCCCAGCAGCCCCAGTGACACCCCGATGAGCAGCGAGGCGGCGATGCCGAGCAGCATCATGCGGCGCTGCTCTCCTGCCGCGACACGGCGAGCATGTCCCGGCACTCGCGCAGCACGCGCTCCCAGGCGCCGGCGTCCTTCACCGCCACCTGCCCGGCGGCCTGCAGCAGCTCGAGCATGCAGAGCAGTTGGGCGTGCGTGGGAGCGCCACCGTGCGCCTGGAGCAGGCCCCTCGGCGTGGAAGCGGAGACGCCACCGCCCAGCTCCCGTATCCGCGCGAGCAGCGTGTCGAGCACGTCCGTGACCTGGAGCGCGGGGGCGGACGCGGGGCGGACGACGGGCAGCCCCGCCTCGTTCCACGCGAGCATTCCCCCGCGCAGGTTCATCACCCGGGTGAAGCCCTGGCGCACGAGCTGCGCGGCGGCCCGGCCCGAGCGGGCTCCGGAGCGGCACACCATCACCAGCGCCGCGTCACGCGGCCAGCACCCGCAGGCCACCTCCACCGTGCGCAGCGGCACGGGCTCCACGCCCGCGATGTGCCCGAGAATGCCCTCGAGGCTCGGAGGGCTCGCGCACGTCCACCAGCCGTGCCTCGTTCTTCCCCGTGGCCACGGCGCCCACGTCCACGTCCCGGTAGCCCTCCGCGTGCGGAGTGCCGTGCTCGTACAGTGCGCTCATCGTGCCTCCTCCGGAAGCTCAGCTCATCGCCTGGGCGGGCTTGCCGCAGGCACGGTTGGCGGGCACCGCGATGTCCAGCTTCTTGGGCGGGGCCAGCTTGCGGCTGTTCATGAACTCGATGAACCACTCGCGGCTCCTGCCGGCCAGCCGCGGGTTGTGGCGCTTCTCCTCGCCGATGGTGCTCATCGTCTGGCCCGTGTAGTCGTGGCCCGGGTACACCTCGGTCTCGTCCGGCAGGGTGAAGAGCTTCTGGGTGATGGCGTCGTAGAGCTGCCCGGCGTCACCGTTCTGGAAGTCCGTGCGGCCACAGGCGCGGATGAGGAGCGCGTCGCCCGTGAAGAGCTTGGCGCCCACCCGGAAGCTCACGCTGTCCTCCGTGTGGCCCGGCGTCGCGAGCACCTGGATGCGCAGGCCGCCCAGTGCGAGCTCCTCGCCCTCCTTCACCGGCCGGTCCACGCACGGCGCTCCCGCGGCGCTCGCCGCCACCCGCGCCCCCGTCAGCTCCCGCAGCCGGCCCGCTCCGGTGACGTGGTCCGCGTGGATGTGCGTCTCCAGCACCAGCGTCAGCTTCAGGTCCAACTCCTTCACCACCTGAAGGTCCCGCTCCACCTGCTCGAACACCGGATCCACGAGCGCCGCCTCGCGCGTCGTCTCGTCCCCGATGAGGTAGGTGTAGGTCCACGTCTCCTGGTCGAAGAGCTGACGGAAGATCATGCCCGGGGACATTGCGAGGGCCGTGCCAGGGCCGTGGCGCCCGGTTTTCCTCGGGGGCAGGGCAGAACACGGGCACGGATACCCTCACCCCGACCCTCTCCCGGGGGGGAGAGGGAGAGGAGGTGAAACGTTTCGTGAAACGGTTGAAACGGTCAGGGGCTCTCCGCGTCCTTCAGGCGCCGCCAGAGGGTGACCCGGCTGATGCCCAGCATCCGGGCGGCCTCCGTGCGATTGCCTCCCGCCCTCGCCAGCGCGGCCCGCAGCACCGCCGGGTCGTGAGCGTCGCCTCCCGTGGCGGACCCGGCCGGGACGTCGGGCACCGGCGGCGGACGCGGCTCGGAGAACTCGGGGGGCAGGTCGGCCTCGTGCAGCACCGGGCCCTCCCCGATGACGTAGGCGTACTCCATCACGTTGCGCAGCTCGCGCACGTTGCCCGGCCAACCATGCGACTCCAGCAGGCGCCGCGCTCCCGGCGAGAAGCGCTCCACGTGGCGGGGGCCGTTCTGTTCCAGCTCGTCGAGGAAGCGCCTCGCCAGCGGGAGGATGTCCTCGCAGCGCTCGCGCAAGGACGGCAGGAAGAGGGGCACCACCCGCAGCCGGTACATCAGGTCCGCGCGGAAGCGGCCTGCCTCCACCTCGCGCCGCAGGGGCCGGTGGGTGGCGGCGACGATGCGCACGTTCACCGGCACCGAGGCGCGTCCACCCACGGGGATGATGGAGCGCGTCTCCAGCACCCGCAGCAGCTTCCCCTGCAGCTCCAGGGGAATCTCCGCCACCTCGTCCAGGAAGAGCGTGCCCCCGTCGGCGAGGCGGAAGTGGCCCGGGCTGTCGCGCACCGCGCCGGTGAAGGCGCCGCGCACGTGGCCGAACAGCTCGCTCTCCAGGAGACTGGGAGGCAGGGCGGCGCAGTTGATGGCGCGGAACGGGCCCTTGTGCCGCGCCGAGATGGCATGCAGCGCGTTGGCCACCAGCTCCTTGCCCGTGCCCGACTCGCCCCGCACGAGCACGCTGGACTCGGTGCGCGCCACCTTCTCCACGATGCGGAACAGGCGCTTCATCCCCGGGTTGCGCGTCCACATGCCGTGGAACGTCTCCTCGGCCTCACCCCGCGTCCCCTCGGACTCCGCCTCCGCGCCGAGCAGCACCGCCCACCCGAGCCGCTTCGCTCCCTGCCCCAGCGGCACCGCCCGCACCCGCACGGGCCCGGATGCGCGTGGCCGGGCTTCCACCTGGCGTCCCTGGGACAGCAGCGCCTCGAGGCCCCGGGCACCCTCGGACACGGAGAGCACCTCCGCCAGCGGCGTGCCGGGGCGGACCGGGGCGGGGCCCAGACGTGCCTCCGCCTCGGGCGTGGCGGCCGTCACCCGCTGCTGGAGGTCGACGAGCAGCACCGCTCCCGCCAGGGCCTCCAGGGCGGGCAGCAGGAGCGGGGAGCTGGTGGTGGGCGGGGAGCGCGAGGTGGGCATGAGCGCGGACGGGTGAAACATGCTGTTTCACCCCGGTTCATACCCCTCCCGGCCGCGCGCTTCACCAACTGGTCCAACAATCGGACCAGTTGCTCACGGCCGCGCCCGTCAGGCCCTCCCGCGCAACATCAGCTTCCAGTAGAGCTGGGGCAGGCCGTACTTCTTGAGCAGCCACATGTCACGCCGCTCCTTGAGGGTGTCGATGAGCGGGATGCTGGGGGTGGGTTTGCCGTCGTAGTCGAACTCGGCGAGCAGCAGCTTGCCGTAGCCGGTGGTGAGCGGGCAGGACGCGTAGCCGTCGTAGCTCGCGGTGGGGGCCCGGCCAGCCATGACGGCGAGCAGGTTCTCCACCAGCACGGGCGCCTGCTTGCGGATGGCCGCCCCGGTGCGCGAGGTGGGCAGGTCCGAGGCATCTCCCAGCGCGAACACCTCCGGGTGGTCCGGGTGCTGCAACGTGTGCTTGTTCGCCTTCACCCAGCCCTTCGTCCCCCCCTCCTGCCAGGCCAGCGGGCTGCGCTGGATGAAGTCCGGCGCACTCTGCGGCGGACAGGCGTGGAGCATGTCGTACGGGATGACCACCTCCTCGGTGCCGCCCTCCGGCAGCGTGCGCGTGAAGACGGCCTCGTTCCTGTCGCCCCGCACCTCGGTGAGGTTGTGCTGGTAGCGGGCGTCGATGCCGTAGCGCTTCACCACCTGCTCCAGCACCGCGGCGTACTCCTTCACCCCGAAGATGGCCTTGCCGGCCGAGGCGAAGAGGACGTGCGCCCGGTCCTGGAGGCCCCGCTTCCGGAAGTGGTCCGCGGCCAGGTACATGATCTTCTGCGGCGCGCCCGCGCACTTCACCGGCGTGGCCGGGTGGGTGAAGAGGGCGGTGCCTCCCTGGAAGGCGCGGAGCATCTCCCACGTCTTGGGCGCGTAGCGCACGTCGTAGTTGCTGGAGACGTTGGGCCGCTCCGCCAGCGCCTGGCGCAGGCCCTTCACCTTGTCCCAGTCGAGCTGGATGCCGGGCGCCACCACGAGGAAGTCGTACCCGATGCGCTTGCCGCCCCGGGTGCTCACCGTCCGGGCCACCGGGTCCACCTCCTCGGCCCAGTCCTGAATCCACTTCACGCCCCGGGGGATGCAGCGGGCCTCGTCGCGCACGGTGTCCTCCACGCGCGCCTCGCCCGCGCCCACCAGCGTCCAGAGCGGCTGGTAGTAGTGGTGCGCGCTCGGCTCGAGGATGGCCACGTCCTTCTGCCCGGCGTGCGCCAGCCGCGCCGCCACGCTGATGCCGGCCGTGCCTCCTCCGATGATGACCACCCGGTGCCGCTCGGCCCCCGGAACCCGCGCCACCGGCACCATCACCGGATCCCTGCAGACCTGCTCGGTCACCCCTTCACTCATCTCGGTCTCCTCCACCCCGGACGGGCGGGACATGTCTCGTCGCTCGTGTCTCGTGAAACACCTGTCTCATTGGAGCCAGGTCTGTTCCACGGGGATTCTGCAGAGCGCGTGCCACCCGTCGGGTGCAGGGCACTCCTGGGGTCACGGGGAGAACGGACGAGCCCGTGACTGTTTCACGGTGTTTCATCCGGAGGCCGGAGCCTTTCAGCGGTGGCGCGCATCCCCGGATGGGCTCCAGGCGGGCGGGCCCCGGGTGGCGCCGGAGTGGCTCCCGGCCGCACCTTGAAGTCACGGCTCTGTTCAACGTCGGTAGAGGGAATGCGCACGTCACGGGAAATCCGAGAGGAGATCGAGGCTCGTTTCGGGTTCTTCCCCCCGTTCTTCGCGCCCGCGCTGGACAACCCCCAGGTGCTGGAGAACCTGTGGCAGCAGACGCTCCAGGCCTACGTGGAGAATCCCCTCCCCGCGCTCTTCCGGGAGAAGCTCTTCGCGTACCTGTCGCGCTACTGCGTGGTGCCCTACTGCATCGTGTGCCACTCCTGTGCGCTGCGGCCCCTGGGGATGAAGTCCTCCGAGGTGTTGGAGCTCCTGGAATCCCTCCCGCCCGCGCACGGGGCCATCGACGAGACGCTCGCCCGTCTGGAAGCCGGGGGGGACTCCCTGGGGGAATGGCCCGCGCCCGGCTCGGCGCTGGAGGAGGATCTGTTCCGCTGCTGCGTCTTCCTCTTCGTCCACCAGGCCCAGGCGGAGCGGTGCCGGGAGCGGGTGCGTCGGGTGCTCAGCCCCGGGCTCTACGGACACCTCGTCGTGTTCCTCGCCTATGTGAAGGCGTGCCAGCTCTGGGTGGAGGCCCATCCGGAGCTGTCCTACGAGGCGGACCAGCGCGCCCGGGAGCACCTGGGGGCGCTGCTCCAGGAGGAGCCCCGGCTGGGGGACTTCTTCGCGGGCTATGCCGAGCGGGTGCGCGCCGAGCGGGAGCAGCGCGAGCGGCAGGAGCGCGAGGCGGCGCAGGCGGGCCAGCGCGCCGAGGCCCTCTCCCGGACGCTGAGCCGGCAGACGGAGGCGCTGCGCGAGAGCGAGGCCCAGCTCCGGCTCGCGCTGGAGTCGGCCGCGCTCGGGACGTGGGACCTGAACCCCAGGACGGGCGAGCTGCACTGGGACACGCGGTGCAAGGCCCTCTTCGGAATGCCCGCGGAGCAGGCGGGGCCGGTGGACTACTCCTCCGCCTTCCTCGCCGCGCTCCATCCCGAGGAGCGCGGCCGGGTGGAGGCGCAGGTCCGGCGGGCATTGGCTCCTGGCGGTGACGGCGAGTACCGCGAGGAGTTCCGCGTCCGGGGGCTGCGCGATGGGGTGGTGCGGTGGATCGCCTCGCGGGGCCGCTGCTTCTTCGACGAGGAGGGCCGGCCCGCGCGCTTCATCGGCACGGTGATGGACATCACCGAGCGCCGGCGCTCCGAGGACAACCTGCGCTTCCTCGCCGAGGCCAGTGCGCTGCTGGCCACCTCGCTCGACTACGAGGACACCCTGCGGCGCGTGGCCACCCTGGCCGTGCCCGTGCTCGCCGACTGGTGCGGGGTGGACGTGGTGGATGGGCGCGGGCGGGTGCGCCGGCTCATCACCTTCCACGGCGATCCAGACAAGGTGCGGCTGAGCGAGGAGCTGCTGCGGCGCTACCCCTTCGACCCGGATGCGCCCTCCGGCTCTCCCCGGGTGCTGCGGACGGGAGAGTCGGAGCTCATCCCGGACCTCCCCGACGAGGTGCTCGTCCGCCATGCGCGGGACGCGGAGCACCTGAGGCTGATGCGCGCGCTGGGGCTGCGCTCCTACGTCGTGGTGGCGCTGCGCTCGCGCGAGCGGGTGCTCGGGGCCCTCACGCTCGCCGTGGGCGAATCCGGCCGGCGCTATGGGCAGGAGGAGCTGCGGCTGGCCGAGGACCTCGCCCGCCGGGCGGCCGTCTCGGTGGACAACGCGCTGCTCTACCGCGAGGCGCAGAAGGCCATCGGGCTGCGCGATGGCTTCCTCCAGGTGGCCGCGCACGAGCTGCGCACGCCCGTCACCGCGTTGAAGCTCAACGTCCAGGCGCTGGTGGGCTGCACGCGCCGGGAGGAGGCCTGGAGCGAGCGGACCGTGTCCCGGCTCAAGGGCCTGGAGCGCGGGGCGAGCCGCCTGGGCGTGCTGGTGGACGAGCTGCTGGATGTGTCGCGCATCACCTCGGGACGGCTGGTGCTGCACCCGGAGGAGCTGGACCTGGCCGAGCTGGTGCGGGAGGTGGCCGGGCAGCTCCGTCCCGAGGCCGAGCGGGCGGGCTGTGCCCTGAGCGTCCGGGTGCCCGGGCCGGTGGTGTCCCGGTGGGACCGGCTGCGGCTGGAGCAGGTGTTGAGCAACCTGCTCTCCAATGCCCTCAAGTATGGCGCGGGCCATCCCGTGGAGGTGGCGCTGAGCACCTCGGGGGAGCGCGTCCACCTGCGGGTGCGTGACGAGGGCATCGGCATCGAGCCCGAGGTGCAGGAGCGCATCTTCGAGCGCTTCGAGCGCGCGGTGAGCGACCGGAACTACGGCGGCCTGGGGATGGGGCTGTGGATTACCCGGGAGATCGTCACCGCCATGGGGGGCACCATCCACGTGGAGAGCGCGCCGCGGCGGGGCGCCACCTTCACGGTGGACTTGCCCCGGGGTTGAAGGGCTCCAGGCGGCCCGGGCCCCCGCCTCTCCGCCTGCCCATCTTGCGCGCGGGCTCGCTCCAGTCCCGCCGCATGCCGGGGTGATTGCCCGTGTGACGCAACGTGCCAACCGTTTCCAGGCAACGGAGGTGAACCGTGGGAATGTTGGTGGACGGAGAGTGGCGTACGGACTGGTACGCCCCGGACGAGGCCGGACGCTTCGTGCGTCCGCGAACGCGCTTCCATGACCGGGTGTGCGCGAGCGGGGAAGGGCGCTTCCCGGCGGAGGCGGGCCGCTACCATCTCTATGTCTCCTATGCCTGCCCGTGGGCGAGCCGCGCGCTCCTCATCCGCAAGCTCAAGGGGCTGGAGTCGGCGGTGGGGCTCACCGTGGTGGATCCCCGCATGGGGCGCAACGGCTGGGGCTTCGGGGGCTACCCCCGCTCGGGCCCGGACACGCTCAATGGCTCGCGCTACCTGAGCGAGCTCTACCTGAAGGCGGATCCGCACTACTCGGGGCGGGTGACGGTGCCGGTGCTGTGGGACGCGCACGAGCGCACCATCGTCAACAACGAGTCGCGCGAGCTGCTGCGCATGCTGGACACCGAGTTCGACGCCTTCGCCGAGCACCCGGTGACGCTGTGGCCCGAGGCGCTGCGCGAGCAGGTGGATGAAACCATCGACGCGCTCTACGAGCCGGTGAACAACGGCGTGTACAAGGCGGGCTTCGCCAACAGCCAGGGCGCCTACGAGCTGGCGGTGCGCAGCTCTTCACCGCGTTGCAGCACTGGGAGCAGGTGCTGGACCGGCAGCGCTACCTGTGCGGCGACGTGCTCACCGAGGCGGACCTCTGTTTCTACACGACGCTGGTGCGCTTCGACCTCGTCTACTACTCGCACTTCAAGTGCAACCTGGCGCGGCTGCAGGACTTCCCCAACCTGTGGAACTACCTGCTGGACCTGTACCAGACGCCCGGCTTCGCGGAGACGACGAACGTCGAGCACATCAAGGTGCACTATTACTGGAGCCAGGACGCCATCAACCCCTCGCGCATCGTGCCGATGGGGCCGCAGGTGGACCTGCTCACGCCGCACAACCGGGACCGGCTGGGCCCGCGCATGCTGGCCCCCGCGCCGGGAGTCACGCGTCACTGAGAGGGGCGGGCGCGTTTCCTCTCTTCTTCTCGCGCCGTGGGAATCGGGCGGCCGGTGGCGGGAGCACTGTTGCTCCTGCGACGCTGATCGCCCGCGCCGTCCGGGAATGGCCCTGGGGGGGGATTGCCGGGATTGCGGAGGTTGCCGATATACCTCTGGCCTGAAAGGGAGGCCGGGTGGGTAGGGCCCCGGGGAATGACGAGGGCAGGGGCCTCTCGCCGGTTCCGGATACGCGCCCCGTCTGGGAGTCACATCATGGCCCGGCAGCGAAGCAGACGCTCTCCCCGTACGGATACGCGTGTCTCCGGTCTGTTCATCCAACTGCTCACCACGGAGTGGACGAAGGACTCACGGGGAGGCGCGGGCGCGCGGGTGCGCGATGCCACGCCCCTGGCGCTCGAGCTGCCGGAGGCGTTGAGCGGAGTCTGGCGCGAGGGCGCCTTCCCGCTGCACCACGTCTACTTCTCCGAGCAGCGGCGCTTCCTGGCGCGGGAATGGACGGAGGTGCGCCGGGGCAGGCCCTTCGTCGAGCTGGAGGCCTTCCGCGTGGAGCGCTCGGAGGCGGGCGTCCGGGTGCTGCTCGACTACGGGAAGATGGGGATGCCGGGACGGCTCGAGTGGAGCGGCCTGTCGCGGGGCGAGCGCCACGAGGAGCTGTTCCGCCTGACTCCCGGCGAGTGGGCGCGCGGCGTGTACAACGAGCGCATCCAGTATTGGGAGACGGGGCACTGGGGCTACTGCAAGCACGTGCTGAACGTGGGCCTGCTGTGCGACGCGGGACGGGAGGCCTTCGTGCGCACCGCGCCGGAGACGGAGGTCCGCCGGGAGTTCCTGCTGCGCCAGTGTGGGCCCGCGGCTCCGGAGTCGCGGAGCACCCGGCTGCCCGCCGTGGCGCAGCAGTGAGGCGCGGCTAACGTCCGAAGAGGCCGCGGACGCGCTTCTTCGCTTCCTCCTCGGCCTTCTTGCGCGCGGCATCCGCTTCCTGCCGCGCCTTCTCCTCCAGCTCCTTCTGACGCTTCTCCGCCTCGGCCCGCGCCGCTTCCTTCGCCGCGTCCGTGCCGCCGGTGATGATCTTCCCCACCTGCTTGCCCTTCTCACCCAGCAGCTCCGTCGCCGCGCTCGCCACCGCCATCTTCCCGATGGCCACCGCCGCCGGCTTCACGTCCAGCCCCGTCACCTCCGGGCTCCACGCCTTGCCCGTCAGCTTCAGCGCCACCGGCACCGGCTCCGTCGGCTTCGCCCGGCCCAGCGTCATCCGCTCGATGAGCGGCGGCCCCAGGTTCACCGTCCCCGCCAGGTCCAGCGTCCCGTCCAGCCGGATGCCTCCGTCGAAGCTCATCGCCGCGTCCGGCCTCGTCCAGGTGATCGGCTTGGAGAGCTGCGCCACGCCGTTCTTGATGGTCACCCCGAACGGGAGCTGCTCCGCCAGCTCCGTCACCCCATCGCCGTCCAGCACCTTGCCCGTGAAGGGCAGCGCCTTCACCAGCGGCCCGGACACCGCCGCCGGAATGTCCATGCCCGAGAACGCCCCGCCCAGCAGGTTGCCGTCGATGGCTCCGGCCAGCCGCTCCTGCAGGCTCGCCATCTCGTAACCCACGCCCGACAGGTTCATCTGCCCGTCGAACGTCCCCTCCAGCACCTTGCGCGGCACCCGCGTGGACAGCGCCTGCGCCACGTTCATCCCCTTCACCTCCGCCTTCAGCTCGAAGGGCCGCTGCGCCGCCTCGGGCCCCAGCCGCACCGTGCTCCCATTCGCCGACACCGTGCCCCCGTAGATGCCTGTGGTGAAGCGCTCCACCGTGATGAGGTCGTCCACCATCTTCAGGTCGGCCACCATGTTGGACAGGTCCATCTCGTTCATCCGCAGCGCGCCAATCTTGAACGACATGTCGCCGCGCATGCCGTTGAAGCGCTTGGGATCATCCGGCCCCTCCTCCGGCAGCGGTCCGCCCACCGTGGCGGCGATCTCCTCGTCCGTCATCAGCAGCTCGTCCGCGTCGAGCCGCGGGCTCTCGAGCGCCAGGGCGAACGTCGTCGTCTCCTTCGCCCCCGTGCCCGCCTGCGAGAACGACGCCTTGCCCGCCATCGTGTACTCGAGCAGGGCGATGCCCAGCCGGCTCAGGTCCACCTTCATCGGCTGCTTGCCGCTCTCGGGCTGGTACGTGCCCGCCGCGTCCACCGTGAAGGTCTGCCCGGGCCGCTTGTCCAGCAGCAGCCCCGGCCGCATGTCCACGCCCGTCAGGTCCGTCTTCGCGTCGAAGCGCAGCGCGCCTCCGCTGGCCGCCGCCCCGGTGAGCCGCGCCGTCAGCCGCATGGGCGCGCCCGCCTCCTTGGAGAGCTGCTCGGGAATGCGCAGCCGCACCGGCGTCAGGTCCACCTCCGCCGTCAGCGCCTGCGACTCCTGCGTGCCGCCCCCGCGCACCACGAGGCCGATGGGGCCCGCCACCTGGTTGGCGAGCTGCTTGCGCAGCGGCGGGTAGTACCCGGCCAGCACCGCCGGATCCAGGTTCTGCCCCACCAGCTCGAAGTCCTGCACCGTGGGCGTCTCGCTGAGCATCCCCTTCACCTGGCCCTTGCCGGTGATGCGCGCCGGGCCGAGCTCCATCCGCAGCGTCTGGAGGGAGAGGTCCCCCTTGTCCATGTCGCCCGTCACGTCGGTGTCCACCACCACGTCGAGCGCCTTGCCACCCTCGGCTCCGGCGAAGCGCAGGCCCTGCGCGCGCAGGCCGCCCTTGAGGTGGGTGGGCCCGGTGCCGCCGGGCACCGCCGCGCCCAGCTCCGCCGTCCAGTCCGCCTGGAGCGTGCCCGCCTGCAGCCCCAGCTCCGGGCCGAGGAAGGGGCCCAGCGGCGCCAGGTCGATGGGCTCGCTCTTGAGCACCACGCGCTCGGGCACGGGGATGAGCGAGGCCGGCAGCGGCGTCGTGTGCAGCGTGAGGTGGAAGTTCTGCTTCTCCGCCAGCACCGCGGCGTGCAGCACCACGTCCAGCGGCTTGCCCGCGCGCAGGTCCTTCACCTCCACGTCGAGATCGGAGATGGCCAGCTCGCGTGCCTGCGCCGCGCTCCGGTCGATGAAGCGGATGGTGGCGTCCGTCAGCGCCGCCCGGTCCACGCGCACCCTCGACAGGTCCGTGGGCTGCTCCTCGGCGGGCGGCGGCTCCTCCTTGGGCTGCTGCTGGGCGAGCTTCTCCTGCAGCCGCGAGACGTTGGTGGTGCCGTCCGGCAGCCGGACGATGTTGACGGTGAGCCCGGACACCTCGGCGTTCTTCACCTGGATGTCCTGGCCGCGCGAGGTGAGGGCGGGCCAGAGCGCCACCGCCACGTCGAGCTCCTTCAGCTCCACCAGGGGCACCTGCTCGCCCTCGGCGGCGCCCACCACCACGTTCTCCACCTCGACGCCCACGTGGGGGACGAGCTGGGTGGAGATGTCACCAATCTCCACGGGCCGGCCCAGCGTCCGGGAGAGCGTCGCGGCCTCGGTGCGGGCGCGCTCGAGCAGGATGGCGTCGAGCCGCCACAGGGCCACCGCCACCACCACCACCAGGAACAGGACGATGCCGCCCACCACATAGGGCCAGCGCTTCTTCTTCGGCTGCTGCTCGGACATCTCTCGGTACCTCCACCAGCCAGGGGCCTCGGGGGTTGCAAGGAGCCAGGGCTGTCAGGCAGGCGAACCCTTAACCCAGGAGGACTTCTCCCGCACGTTCCTCGTGCACGGGGGCCCGGGACTGATTGTTGAAGATGGCATTCATGGGCTTGGACGGGAGCCGCTCGCGAATATGCACCCGGCCCCGCGGGGCATGTCCGCCCGGCCGCTCCCCGGGCCCGTCTCCCCGGGCCCGGGGCTCAGCGCGAGCGCACGGCCGGGGTCCACTGGAGGGGGCCTCGGGGCACGCTCCGTCCCGCCGCGCCGCCGGGGTCGAGCACCACGCGCCCCTGCGTGTCGAGGGCCTGCACCTCTCCCTTCACCGGACCGGCGAGCCGCCCGGTGCTCATGTCCACCAGCAGGCCCTCGGAGTAGACGAGGCTCCCCGCGCTCGCGAACCCGTACCCGGTCTGCTCACCGAGCTTGCGCTGCTCTCCCGTCCGGGTGTCCACCCACCAGAGGCGGCGGAACTGGTGGTCGCGTCCGGCGTACCGCACCACCAGGGCGCGAGTCCCCTCGGTGTATTGCACCTCTCCTTGCACCGGGTGCACGGTGCGCGTCTCCAGGTCCACCACGCTCTGGGGGGTGGAGGACGCGCCGCCCTTGGTGGAGGCGGGGGTGACCGGGAACAACCGGGGCGGGCCGCCGGAGGGAGGGGGCCGCCCGGTGTACCCGACGGACAGCCCGAGCGGCTGGTGGACCCGGGCGCCGTGCAGCTCGAGCGCGTTGTCCCGCTCCTTGCAGGCCACCAGGACCTGCTCCCGCGCGGCATCCACGTGGAGGACGTTGGCACGGCAGCTCGCGGGCACCCACTCGGTGCGCTGGCCCGAGGCCTCTTCGACGAACACCTCGCCCTGCGGGCTCAGACGCAGCAAGGCGTCTCCCAGCGTCTGGAGGACGCCTTCGCTCGGGACGAGCCCGCCTCCGTCCACGCGGCGCAGCAGCCAGGTGGGCGTGTCTCCCTCCTGGCCATAGTGGCCGTACGACATGATGGGGCCCCGGCAGTACCTGGAGGAGAGCGAGGTCCTCGCCCGAGGCCAGGTGAGCTGTCCATCCTCATTGGTGTCCTGGGTGATGACGCCGAACATCACCCACCGGCCGTCCGAGTCGAGCCTGGCGTGGCCCAGCACGCCGGGGCCATGCGGCACCTCGCGCCGGCTGCCGTCCCGCAGGTCGAGGAGGAAGGCCGTGGGCCGCTTCTCGGGCCCGCTCAGGGACACCAGGAGCAGGTGCCGGCCATCGCGGGAGAAGGACACGGGCAGCGGCGCGCTGGGCGCGGTGCTCTCGGGGATGGCACCAGGAGGGGCCAGCTCGGTGTCGGTGCGCGTATAGGTGTCGAGCAGCCGGAGCGAGCCGGCGCGGACCAACACGAGGTAGCGGCCGGCCGGGTCGGCGGTGAGGAAGTCGTCGAGATGCTCGCCCTCGCCGGGTTCGAGGAAGAGGTAGGGGACGAGCGCATCCCCATACGTGTCCCCGTGACGGCCGAAGCGGACCTCCACGGCCCCGTCCCTGTTGGTGTCCTCGCGCGCCTGGCAGGCGATGACCCAGCGCCCGTCCTCGGCGGACCGCTGGAAGAGGATGGGGTGTCGCGTGCCGATGGGGCCTGCCTTCTGCTGCAAGCCGGTGGGGGGCGCCACCGTGAACTCCGGAGCCGGAGGCAGAGCGGCCACGGGCGCGCTGGGGGGCTCGGGAGCCGGAGCAGGTGGGGCCACGGGCGTGCTCGGGGGCTCGGGGGCCGGAGCGGGAGCGGCGACCGGCGCGCTGGTGGGCTCGGGCGGGGGCGGGACTCTCCGCGCCGCACAGGCGGGCAGGAGGAGGGCGGAGGCGAGCAGCACGCGGAGTTTCATGACGGGTGAGGCTGGGCGAGGAGGCACCGGGTGCGCAAGCGGTACGGAGTCCACTCCGAGCGCCTTCCCCGCCGTGCCCGGGGGATGGAGACTGCGGACGTGATGCTTCGAACGATCCTCTGCTGTGCCGCCCTGCTCCTGGTGCCCGCGTGTGCTCCGCGCACGGGCTCGGGGCCGGCGGCCTCCGCGTCCGCCATGGCTTCCACTCCCGCCGATGCCGAATACGCCCGCTTCGCCCGCGAGTACCTCGACTGGTACTACGCCGCGCACCCGGTGCGCTCGACGAGCCTGGGCCTGCACCAGTACGACGCGCGGGTGCAGGACCTGTCCGCCGAGGCCATCCAGCGCCAGGTGAAGGCGTTGCACGGGTGGCTCGCGCGGCTGGAGCGGCTGGACCGGGCGTCGCTCACCGGGGACGCGGTGTTCGACGTGCGCATCCTGGAGAACGCCATCCGCGCGGAGCTGCTGGAGCTGGAGGAGGAGCGCGGCTGGCAGCGCAACCCGATGCTCTACAACAGCGTGGTGGCCAGTGGCCTCTCGTCGCTGTCGCAGCGGGAGTTCGCTCCGGTGGAGGAGCGGGTGCGGAGCCTGATGGCGCGGATGGAGCGGATTCCCGCGGTGGTGGCCGCGGCGAAGGCCAACCTGCGCGATGTGCCGAAGCCGTGGGCCGAGCAGGGCCTGCGCGACACGCGCGGCACGGTGGGCTTCCTGCGCTCGGATTTGCCGAAGGCGCTGGAGGCCCAGGGGCTGGCGCGGGTGGAGGCGGGGCTGCGTGAGGAGTTCTCGGCGGCGCTGGCTCGGGCGGTGACGGAGGTGGAAGGCTTCGCGCGGTGGCAGGAGCAGGAGTTGTTGCCGAAGGCGAATGGAGACTTCCGGCTGGGGAAGGGGCTCTTCGAGAAGAAGCTCGCGCTGGAGGAGCACGTGGCGCTGATGGCCGAGCAGTTGCGCGACATCAACGAGCGGGCCATCCGGAGGTACCAGGAGTGGGTGGCGAAGGAGGCGGCGCGGGTGGACGCGGCGAAGTCACCGGTGGAGGTGATGGACGCGCTGGTGCACGACCACCCGACGGCCGAGGAGCTGATTCCGACGGCGCGCAAGCAGTTGGAGGAGTGCCAGCGGTTCGTGGTGGAGAAGGGGCTGTTGACGCTGCCCTCGGAGCGGCTGCCGACAGTGCGCGAGACGCCGCCGTACGCGCGGATGGGCTTCGCGTCGATGGACACGCCGGGGCCGTTCGAGACGCGGGCGACGGAGGCCTTCTACAACATCACCAACGTCGAGCCGGAGTGGACGGAGGAGCAGAAGGCGCAGCACCTGACGTACTTCAACCGCGCGGGGCTCTTGGGCATCACGGTGCACGAGGGGATGCCGGGACACTTCGTGCAGTTGCTGTACGAGGCCCGGATTCCGACGGAGGTGCGCAAGGTGTTCACGCCCGCGTCGCTGGTGGAGGGCTGGGCGCACTACGTGGAGCAGATGATGGTGGACGAGGGCTTGGGCGGGGGAGACCCGGCGGTGCGGCTGGGGCAGTTGCGGCGGGCGTTGCAAAGGCATGCGCGGTGGCACGCGGGCCTGTCGATGCACGCCTTCGGTGAGTCGGTGGAGGGAGCGGCGAAGCGCTACGCGGAGATTGCGTACTTCGAGCCCTTCCCGGCCCTGCGCGAGGTGCAGCGGGGCACGTTCAATCCCACGTACCTCTATTACGCGCTGGGGCGGATGCAGATCCTGAAGCTGCGCGAGGACTACCAGCGCTACCTGGAGGCGCGGGGACAGACGTTCTCGCTGCGAGACTTCCACGACCGGTTCCTGCAACTCGGGCTGCCGGTGTCACTGGCGCGGCAGGCGTTGATGCCGGGGGACACGGGCCCGTCGCTGGAGTGAGGGGCATCTGCCTCAAGCGGACTTCACCCGGGCGAGCCAATCCTGGAACTCGTCGCCCAGGTTCATGATGAAGTCGAAGCGGCCGGTGACGATCATCTCGACCAGCCGCCGGTCGCGGGCGAAGAGCTCGGGCACGCTCCCGGGAAATTGGATGCCTCGCATGCCATCGAACAGGTAGCCCTGGTCCACCATGAGCATGTCGATGTAGTGGGAGAGCGCATCGAAGAAGCGATCTACGTTCGAGGCGATGGGCAGGACGTACCTGTCCATGTAGGCATCGATGTAGATGACGGGCTGGCGGCCCTGCTCGTCGGCCAGCTCTGGCACAACGGCATAGTAGTAGGCGAGCCCGGGGACGCCCCCGAAGATGACAGAGGAGTGCCAGGGCTCCTCCGGGCGTCGAAATCCCTCGGTATCAAGGACGATTCCGTTGAGTTGATCATTGACCGGGTTGAGGAAGAACTCTCCGTTGAAATCGTCCAGAAACCCGAAATCAGCCCCGCCAAGGCGTCTGTAGACGGCCGCGAGCACGGGATCGAAGGGATGGCCCGCCACGAGTTCTCCAGCCGAGGGGGGAGCGCGCCCCGGCGGAAGGATTTTCAAGGGCAGCCCATGCTTCCGGTATACCTCCATCAGCCTGTCGAGACCCGGCAGTGGAATATCTGCATTCATGGCGATGCTCATTGCAGGAGGAGGTCTACGATAACCTTCACTTCGGCGAGTGCATCCGCCTCGGCCCTGGCGAGCGCGGACGCGGAGCGCCCCGCCTCATAATGTTGGTTGAACCAGCGTCCAAAGTGCCGGTGGACGATGGCCGCCACTTTCCGCACGTCTTCCGCGGTTGCCTTGCCTTTCGCCTGCCGGAACGCCGTCCAGACCTTGTTGATTCTCTCATGTATGAGC
The DNA here is from genome assembly GCF_049060025.1 of Archangium gephyra. Classification (GTDB taxonomy): domain Bacteria; phylum Myxococcota; class Myxococcia; order Myxococcales; family Myxococcaceae; genus Archangium; species Archangium gephyra_A. The sequence continues at coordinate 6,551,630 of NZ_JBMEQQ010000002.1, read as the reverse complement.
TTGTGCACGCCCCACAGGTTCTCCCGGGCGTTGATGTTCAACCGCGCGAAGAGATGAGCGTACTCCAGGGGGATGTGGTGATGTACGGGGTAGCGCTTCCCCCACTCATCCAGCAGGAGCTTTGCCAGGTCGGGATGGAACTTCCCGTAGAAGTCGTTGTGAGCGAGCTTCCTGAGTTCCCCGCTTGCATAGCTGTCCAGCCTGGTATCGAGAAGCTGCTCGAAGCGGGCCATGAGCTTGCGCAACTGCTCCTTCTCCACGGCGGACAGTCCCTGGGTCTGGGCCTTCGTCCACAAGCGATGGAACTGTTCCCGCTCGGCCGGACGTACCCGGGCGAGGAAGGAGCGGAACCATGCGACTGTCTCCGCACCCCCACGAGCCAGGATGGGCGCCAGCCGGGGTGCCACCGCTTCGAAGAGTGCAAGGCCGCCGCGTAACGCGAGGCTGCTGATGAACCAGGTAGCGAGGAACTCGGTGCTGGTGACTCCCGCTTGCAGGAAGGCGTCCTGGGTCTCTTCCCTCCACTGGCGGAGGATGCGCTCGTAGAGCGCGTAGTGCTCGGCGACGAGGTCGGGCGGGGCTTCCGAGTCCAGGCGCAGCGTCCCGGCTTCCATGACTCGCCAGCGCGCTGACTGCTCCGTCCGGTGGTGCTCCGCCACCAGCGTCAACCGGACCGTGCGCGGCCCGATCGCATGGGTGAACGGCAGGAGCGCCTGAGCGAGTTGCGCCACCAGTTCCGGCGAGGGTTCTCGGACAGGTGGGCCGCCATGGGACTCGTAGCGTGCGGTCGTCGCGCCAAGGACCCGATCATCATCCAACTGGACATCCACCCACGCCGTGACGCTGCCCCCAGCGGGGACCCGCAGCCCCCTGGACAACCGGGTGGCCAGGGCATGCGCCTGGGCGAGGGTGTTGGCTGTCACGCCCGTGCGCCGCACGGGCAACGTCCTGGCCTCCAGGGGCCTGGCGTTCTCCGCGGTGGTGAGGGAGCGCAGGCTCCATCCGCGCTGCTCCCGGTGCAAGGTGAGGACAATTTCTCCGGTGCGCGCCTTCACATAAATGGGGAGGTGCGCTTCAAGACCCGGGTCGAACGCAGCCCTCTTCCTCGCGGCGCCCGCCTCCACGGCACCACGCTTCCAGGACAGCAGTGTCAGCACGCCATTCTGTGCCCAGAAGCGGAAGACCAGCTCTGCGCCGGCTTCCTCTACGTGGCTGGCCACTCCACGCATGCCCGATAAGGCCGCCGTGGCTTCAGCCCGGCGCGCTTCTTCGTCCGTCTCCTCGTCGCGCGTCTCCCAAGGTGGGGGGAGATCCCTCCCAAATTGCTCCGCTGGAAGATCCTCTTCGGGCTCGATGTCATCCATCGCTCCCGTCGTCGCGCAGGCCTGGAGCACCAACGCCAGGAGACATATCCACCCGGCGGGTCGGGCCGTTCCCCATCTCATGTTGGGGCGAGCTTATCCCGGTATTGTATCCGCCGAGCCGGGTGAAGTCCTCGTTGCCCAGGCGCTCCTACTTCCGGCCGCTTTCCTTCTTCCCGGCGAGGGAACGGACGTAGTTGCCGTCGATGCCGTGGATGCGCATGTCCACGAGTTGCTCGAGCGTGACGTTCGGGTACCCGGCTTCGCGAATCTCCTGGACGAACTTGGGGGTGACGCCGTGAATGCGCATGGACATCAGCTCGTCCAGGGAGAAGCTCGCCGAGCCCCAGTCCCTTCGCCTCGCGGACGAACTGCGGCGTGATTCCGTGGATGCGCGTGGCCACCAGGTCATCGAAGTCCAGCTTGCCGTAGCCCAGGCCGGCCATCTCGCGGATGTGCTCCGGCGTCACGCCGTGGATGCGCGAGGCCACGAGCTCCTCCAGCTTCAGCTTGTCGTAACCGGCCGCCTTCAGGGCGCGGATGTGCTCGGGCGTCACCTGGAAGATGGCCACCTGGATGAGCTCGTCATGGGACAGCTTCGCGTAGCCGAGCTCCGCCAGCGCCTTCACCCGCGCCGGTCCCAGGTCGAAGATGGCCAGTTGAAAGTGCTCGTCCGGGGTGATGTTCGTGTAGCCAAGCTTCCCCATCTCCTCGAGGTACGCCGCATTCGGCTCGAAGGTGTAGTGGCCCGCGCCCTCGCCGTGGGCGAAGCGGCCCTCGAAGCGCAGCGTGCCCGCCTCGCGAACGAGCTGGAACTTCGTGTCCGCGCCGTCCGCGGTGTTCAGCCCCTGGAAGGAGGCCCGGGGGATGCTGAGCCCCATGTTTCCGTGCTCCTTCACGCGGAAGCTCATCTGCAGCGTGTCCTCGCGCGGGGTGGCCGTCCACGTGCCGCTCTTCGGCGCGGCGGCCAGCGCGGAGAGGGTCCACAGCAGCACGGCGGAGAAGAGCAGCGGGTACGTCGTCCTTCGAGGGGTCATGTGCGTGGTCATGGTTCAGGCTCCTTCGGGGCACTTCGGGCAAAAGGGAGCCCGGCGGCTCGCGCGGGAGGCGCGGCCGGGGGCTCGTGGGAGGTGAGGGGAAGGGGACTGCCGGTTACTGCTTCTTGCGCAGCTCGCGGATGAAGTCCGCGTCCACGCCACTGCTACGAAGGCGGATCAGCTCGTCCACCGAGAGCTTGTCCATTCCCTCGTCACGCAGCTTGCGGATGAAGGCCGCGTCCACGCCGAGGGCGCGCATCTCCACCACCCTCTCGGCGGGGAGCTTGTCGAGCCCCGCCTCGCGCAGCGTGCGCAGGTACTCCGGCGTCACGCCGAGCGCCTTGAACTGCGTCAGCTCGTCCGCCGGGAGCTTGTCGTAGCCCGCGGCCTTCAGCGCCTGCACGTACTCGCCATTCACGCCGAGCGCGCGGAACTGGACCAGCTCATCGAACGGCAGCTTGTCGTAGCCGGCGGACCGCAGCTCATTGATGAAGCGCTCGTCCACACCGAGCGCCGCCGCCTGCGTCAGCTCGTCGGCCGAGAGCTTGCCGTACCCGGCCGCCGCGAGCCCCTTCACGCGCTCGGGCGTCACGCCGACGTGGCGCATCTCCACCAGCTCCTCGGCGGTGGGCTTGCGGCCGAGGATGCCCGTCATCTCCTTCACGTACTCGGGCGTCATGCCGGCGTGGCCGAACTGCACCAGGTTGCCCACCGTGGGCTCATAGCCGAGCGACTCCATCTGCTTCACCCGCTCGGGGGTGACGCCGGCCACCTTGAGCGCGACGAGCTGATCCACCGAGAGCGGCTTGTCGCCCACGCGGGTGGTGTCCTCGTCCGCCTCGTAGTCCGAGTCCACGTTCAGCTTCCCGGCGATCACCGGCTTCGGAGCGGGGCCGGGAACCGGACCCTGGGCGAGCACCGGAGCACCCATGGGCAGTGCAGGGGGCACGCGTCCCAGCCGCGGCGCCACGGGCGGGACCGGGGCGGGCGGGTCCATCGGAGCCGGAGGGGCGGGGAGGCCGGGCGCCATCGGGGCGCTCACGGGCGCGGGAGGCTCGGGGAGGACGAGGGCCGCCAGGGGAGCCGCCACCGCCACGCCGCTCATCAGCGTGACGACCGAGGCACCCGCCACCCACCGCGAGGAGCAGCGCGCCGCGGGGGCAACCACCAGCCGCCGGACGCGGTCCGTGAGCGAGCCACCCAGGGCGGACATCGCCGGGCTCGCCGTCCCGAGCGGCAGCACGCGCAGGGACTCCAGCGCGGTGAGGGCCCGGGCGTACGAGACCGCGTTGCCGCTCGTGCCCACGGCGATGTCGTCACAGCAGTGCTCGCGCTCGACGCGGATGACGCGCGACATCCACCCCACCGCCGGGTGGTAGAAGAGCAGCGTCTCCACCAGCGTCTGCACCAGGTTCACCGCGAAGTCGTGGCGCCGGATGTGGGCCAGCTCGTGCGCCAGCACCATCTCCAACTGGCGGGCGGACAGCCCGGTGAGCGCCGTCACGGGCAGCAGCACCACCGGCCGCAGCCAGCCCACCGCCGCGGGCACGTCCAGCGCCGCCGAGCGCAGCAGCCGCACCGGGCGCGTCATTCCCAGGCGCAGTGCCAGCCGCTCCAGCGCTTCCTGCCACTCGGCGGGCGCGGGCTCGGCCTCGTGCACCAGGCGGCGCAGCTTCAGCCACCCCGAGAGCAGCCGCAGCGACGACACCGTCACGCCCAGCCCCCATGCCAGCACCAGCCAGTGCATGTGCTCGCCCGACAGCGCCAGCGCCCGCTCCAACACCGGCGTGGGCTCGGCGGCGCGCGGGGCCGCTGGGGTACGCACGTCCATCGCACGCGCCAGCTCCGGGGCAGGCGCCACGGCGGAGGTCAGCGCCACGGGGGCGGGGGAGCGCACGGGCTCCACCTTCTGAAGGGAGACGTAATGGTGCCAGCCGGTGAGGGCGGGCAGCACGAGCATCAGCGCCAGCGCGCCACAGGCGAGCAGGTAGCGCAGGGAGGCCGCGCGGCGATCCAGCATACGCAGGGCCACGGCCAGCGCCGCCGCCACCAACGCGCCCTGCCAGAGCAGGTGCAGCAAGGCCCAGCCCAGGGACTGCGACACGGCTCCGCTCATGGCGTCTCCTCCCCTTCCAGGGTGTCCAGCAGCTTGCGCAACTCGGCGAGCTCCTCGGCCGAGGCCTTCTTCGTCGACAGGGCCTGCATCGCCAGTTGGGCCGGGGAGCCTCCGAAGGCCCGGTCCAGCAGGTCCGTCACGAGCTGGCGTTGCGTCTTCTGTTGCGTCGCCCGTGCCTTGTAGACGTGGGCCCGCTGGGACTCGTCGCGCTCCACGAGTCCCTTCTCGGCCATGATCTGCATCAACTTGAGCACCGTGGTGTAGCCGGTGCCCTCCTGGCCCTTGTTCAGGGCCTCGTGCACGTCGCGCACGGTGCTGGGGCCTCGTTCCCACAGCACCCGGAGGATGCCCAACTCCGCGTCCGTCGGACGCGGCAGCGTCGGTTCACTCATCGCTCTGCCTCCCGTCAGCTTCCTCCCCATAGATATACGAAGAGATTCGTAGATGTCAACGAAGGTCTTCGTAAGTGAGGGGCCTGTTGGCTGGGAGGCAGGCGATGGCCCTGGGGGACGAGGCACACCCTTTCCCTCTGGGAGAAGGCCGGGGAGAAGGCCGGAAAGGGGCGGGCGGGCCTCATGCCGACTGTCTGCCTGGCCGCACCCGGACCGTACCGGGAGGGGACTACCGGCACCTGGGAGCACACCCCACCTTCCGGGGAGATCGGAATGTGAAGCAGGAGGCCGCGATGGCGGACAAGCGCAAGGGTGGAGCGGGGAAGCAGAAGCGCACGGTGGTGCGGCGGCGCCGGACGGCTGGAAGTACCGCGGGACGCATCGCGGTGCGCCGGGACACCGCCCCGTATCGCAGCGCCGCGATGGACGAGCACTCCGTGCAGGTGCGCGAGCAGATCAACGCCGCGCTCGCCGAGGCGCGGAAGATGCGCGAGGACATCGAGCAGCGCATCGAGGAGCGGCTGAAGGAGGAGGACCAGGGCACCGTCGGTCAGGTCATCTCCCGGCTGACGGCCGAGTCCCGCCTGCACGCGGTGAGGGCGCCGAGCCCGGACAAGGGCCGCTCGAAGAGCTCGAAGTAGAGGGGAGTCCCCGCGCGCTCCAGCCCGGACTGCGCTGGAGCGGCGGGCCGTGCCGTCACCTCGCGGGGTGACGGACTCCGGGACTCAGTAGACGGTGCCGTTGGGGCGCTTGCCGGCCGAGGACGTGGCGGTCGACAGGGTGGTGTGCAGCACGAGGGTGGCGCCGTTGGTGGCATCCGGGTTGCGGTTCATCGACACGCCGTCCGTGCCCGAGAGCGACGAGGAATAGGTGATGGTGCTCACCGTCGTGCCGGCCGCGTTCTTCACCGTCACGGTGTCGCCGCTGTTGCTCAGGTTGAGGCCGCCCGAGGTGGCCGCCACCGCGTTGGTCACGCCCGTGGGAATCCCCGCGGCGCCGCCGAACACGGCCAGGGCCCTGCCCGGCGCCAGCGTCGTGCCGCTCGCGAAGGTGTGGCGCAGGCCGGTGGCATCGGAGAGCGTCCAGCCGGAGAGGTCCGCCGTGCTGCCTCCCGCGTTGTAGAGCTCCACGAACTCACCATTCACGTCCGAGCCCGCCTCGTTGGCGAGCACCTCGTTGATGAACACCACGGGGACGCTGCCCCCGCCGCCGGAGGTGGTGATGGTGAAGGTGGCGTTGCTCGTGTCGGAGACGGCGGAGTTGGTGGCGTCGCTCACGCGCACCCGGGCGGTGGTGGTGGCGTTGCTCGGGACCGTCCAGCCGTAATAGCCCGTGGAGGCCGGGAAGCTGGAGGTGATGGTGGTCCACGTGGTGCCGTTGAGCGTGTACTCGAGCTTCACGTTCGTCACGCCCGTGGCCGTCCAGGAGATGCTCTGGGGGCTGCCGCCCACCCAGCTCTCGCCGCCGTTGGGCGAGCTCACCGTGACGCTCGCGGTGGGGGTGGTGGTGTCCGAGGGGATGAGGAAGTCCTTGATGACGGCCATGTGCTGCATGTTGGTGGCGCCGCTGTCGGCGCTCAGCGCGGGAGAAATCTCCGAGAGGGGCGAGTACACGCGGGTGTCGATCACCGTGCCCGCGGCGAAGGAGCTGCCGCCGATGACGGTGGCCGTCTGGTAGGCGCGCAGGTCGGCGTCGACGAGCACGTGGTCATACGGCTTGCCGCGGCTGGCGTTGGTGTTGCCGTTGCCGTTGCGGTCCGCCGGGTACGGGCTGGCCGTGCTCACCACCTGGGAGAAGGTGGAGAAGCAGGACTCGGAGCGGCTGTCGGTGTTGAAGTCACCGGCGATGACCAGGAAGTCGGAGGCGGGGACGTTGGCCTTGATGAAGTTGACCAGGTTGACGGCCTCGGTGTTGCGCACGCTGCTGCTGGCGGTGAGCAGGTGCACGCTCACCACCCAGAGGTCCTTGGGCCCCGGCACGTCGATGCGCGCCCAGGCGAAGTCCCGGTTGGAGACCTGGGTGTCGTCCCACTCGCCCGCGGCGATGATGGGGTAGCGGCTGATGATGCCGTTGGGGATCTGCGCGCCGGCCTCGCGGTAGTAATAGAAGTTGGAGCCGAAGGCGGTGTTGACGAAGCCCCGGATGGCGGCGGCCGAGTTGTCCCCGTAGTTGAACTCCTGGATGGCCACCACGTCCGGCTTCGTCCCCTGGAAGATGCGGGTGCCGTGGCCCGGATCGTAGCTCTGCAGGTTGCCGCTGGTGGTGTTGGCCGCCATCACGCGCAGCCGCACGCTGACCGGGGACTCCTGGGTGCCCAGGAGCTCCTCCCCCTCGTCCTGGGGCATGCCTCCGCAGGCCGCCAGCGTGAGGGAGAGCACGGCCGCCAGCAGATGGCGGCCGAAGAGTCCGGACCTCGAAGGAGAGGTTTCTGTCTTTCGCACGATGTCGGTTCCTGCCCCGGGAGCCCGGAGCGGTGGAGGGTTCTCGGAGACGCCTCGTCTCCTGGTGAAGCGGGCGAGTGCTCGCCTGCTCCTCCTCCTCTCGTTATCGGCGAAAAAGCGAACTTTGTTGCGTGACGGTGTGTGAATTCCGCTACGGCTCAACGCATGAGCGAAAACGGGGCGCTCAGCTCCTCACCTGGGTGGACTCGGGCAGCGGGGCCGGGGCGGGAGTACCCGCGTCCTCCTGGCCCAGGGCCGCGAGCTTGCGCGCGAGCTGCTCGGCCTGGGCGCCCTTGGAGCCCACGTCGCCGCCCTTCACGCCCACCAGGGACACCCGGGCCCGCTCCAGCAGGGCCACCTGGGCGTGGAGCTGCGCGAGCTGCCGCTCCCGCTTGCGGCCCAGCAAATCCAGGTGGTTGAGCTCCTCGCCCAGCGACGAGGCCGCCAGCTCCAACTGCCGCCGCGCCACCGCATCCGTGGCCGCGGCCGCCTTGGCGCGCAGCTCCTTCACCTGCGCGTCCACCTCGCCCTGGTGCACCGCGCGGAGCTGCGCCTCCAGCTCGGCGTGGGACTCGGCGAGGGAGAACACCTCGCGCGCCATCTTCTCCAGCACGCCCACCAGCTCCGTCCTGCCCGGCCCCGGCGTCAGCCGCGCCGCTTCCTTCTGGCACTGGGCGTAGAGCGTCACCGCGCGCGACACCAGGCCCTGGGCCTCGCCGGAGAGCTGCTTCTCCAGCGCCGAGCCCCGCGCCTCCACTGCGTTGCCGTGCACCGTCACGTGCGCCGCGAGCATGCCCACGCTCCAGAAGAGCGCCACCGCCGCCAGGCCCAGCACCGCGCCCACCGCGCCCAGGCGCCCGTCGAAGAGCCGCGCGTCCATCACCGTCTTCACGTACAGGCCCAGGGGCACCAGCACCCCCGCGCCCACCGCGCCGGCCAGCACCTGCAGGGGCTTCGGCTTCCACCGGGTCCCCAGCCAGCCCACCACTCCGGCCGCCAGCGCGCCCATGCCCGCGTCGGACAGGGGCGGGGGGATGAAGAGCATGTCCGGCAGGTTCAGCAGCACGGGGAAGCCCAACAGCATCCCCACGCGCACCTTCCAGTCCGTGCGCGCCCCGGCCAGCGCCGCTCCCGCCACCGCGAAGAAGCCCGCGTCCACCTGGATGTACAGCCGCGAGGCCGCCACCGCCAGCAGGCCCGCGGCCGCCCCGCCACCCAGCGCACGCAGCGTGCGCACCTCGAAGTCCTCGCGTTCCTGGAGCTGTACCGACAGGGGCATGGCCGGGCTTTCCTAATAGGAGTTGTTCTGTCCGAAGGTCGTCAGCGATTTGCGATGAAGCTTCAACGCTTCACGCTTCACGGAGGTTTCATCCTGGGCGTTGAGATAGGCTGCCTTCGTCCGGTCCACGTCCGCAAGCTCCCCCGAGAGCGCCGCCGCCGAGCTGCCGAAGAGGCGGCGGGCGTTGTCCAGCATGCCCAGGGCCTTCTGCCGGTTGCCGCGCTTCATCTCCTCGGCGGCCGCCTGCATCTCCCGGGCCCCGAGCGCCCGCACCGCGTGCACCCGCACCTCCCGGTCCAGGTTAGCCCGCACCACGGACTCGTCCTCCGTCACCTTCGCCGTGAGGGCCAGGGCCGTCTCCACCAGCCGGTCCGCCTCCACGTCCTGGTAGCGGAGCTGCGCGCCCAGCACCGTCCGCTCCGCGCCCGTGGCCTCCAGGCCCAGCGTCAGCTTCACCACCACCTGCGCCTCCTGTCCGCCGGCCAGGTCGTACAGGGGCACCACCAGCGTGCGGCCCTCGCGCCGCGCCGACACGCCCATCGCCTCCGCGTCCACCACGCCCTCGGGCAGCTCCAGCCGCAGCACCACCCCGCGCGCCAGCGTCCCCGCCGCCTGCTCCAGCTCGCGCCCCAGAATCTCCGCCAGCTTCTCCGAGTCCTGGATGTAGCCGTAGAAGCCGCCGCCCCGCTCGGCCAGGCCCCGCATCAGCCGCTCGTTGAACTCATCGCCCACGCCCAGGCCGCTCACCGCCATGCCCTCGTGCTGGTAGGAGTCCGCGAGCTGGGTCAGCTCCCCGTCCTCCACGAGGCCCTCGGTGGGGTGCCCATCGCTGAGCAGCAGGACGCGGCTCACCCGGAAGCTCCGCAGGTACGGGCGCAGCTCCTGGGCCGCCGCCTGCAGGCCGCCGCTGATGTTGGTGGCGCCCTCGTCCTCGATGGTGTCCACGAACTCGAGCATCCGCTGGCGGGTCTCCTCCGTCACCAGCTGGCTGGGGAAGACGCGCACGTCCGAGCCGTAGTGCACCAGCGCGAGCCGGTCCTCGGCGCCCAGGCGCTGCACCAGCAGCCGCGCCGCGCGCTTCGCGTCCGTCAGCTTCTGGCCGCGCATGGAGCCCGAGCGGTCGATGACCAGCGCCAGGCTCACCGGCACGCGCTTGTGCTCGCGGGGCTGGTCCGCCCGTACCTTCAGCACGGCGTAGGCCTCGCTCGGCCCGGCCATCAGCCAGGCCCCGGACAGCTTGCCCTCCAGCGTCAGCGGGCCGGCCTTCGCCGTGGCCGGGGGCAGCACGATGCCCGTGGGGGCCTCGCCGGGTTGGGCGAGCGTGTGGCTCGTGTCCTTCTGGCGGGGCAGGCCCACCGCCACCGCCACGAGGGCGAGCAGTCCGGTGGTGGCCAGCAACAAGTAGGTCCGGTTCATCGGAAGTCCTCGAAAGACGGGGGAGGGCAGGGAGCGCAGCCTGACCCAGGTGCGTCCACTTCCCTATCCGTCACTGGGAGGAGGGTCCGACAACCGGAGGAGGCCGTCAGTTCCCCACGGCCGCGGCGTTGCTCAGCACCAGCTCGCGCACCACGCGCCGCACGGCCGTCTCGTCGAAGGGCTTCTCCAGCGTGGGGTTGGGCACCCGGGCCAGGAAGTCCCGCGCCCCCTGGGTGAAGGCGCCGCCGGAGACGAAGACGAAGCGCCGCTCCAGCCCCGAGCCGGCCTGTTGAATCGCCTCGTACAGGTCCTTGCCGCCCAGGTCCGGCATCATCACGTCGCACAGCACGGCGTGGAAGCGGGTGTCCGCCGACAGCTTCTCCAGCGCCTGACGCCCGCTGGTGGCCAGCTCCACCTCGTGCTCGCGCAGAATGCGCCGCAGGGCCCGTCCGACGGCGGGCTCGTCGTCGACGATGAGCACGCGCCCGCGCTGGGTGATGGGCACCTGGGGCGCCGCCACCTGCTTCTCCACCCGGGTGCCCTTCTCGGCCGCGGGCAGCACCACCCGCACCGTGGTGCCACGGCCCGGCTGGCTCTCCACCGAAATCTCCCCGCCCAGGCTGGTGATGATGCCGTGGCAGATGGACAGGCCCAGGCCCGTGCCCACGCCCACCGGCTTGGTGGTGAAGAAGGGATCGAAGATGCGGCCCAGCACCTCGGGGGGAATGCCCGAGCCGGTGTCCTGCACCTCGGCGATCACCCGCCCATGCGGGCCCTCGCGCGTCACCAGGCGGATTTCATTCTTCTCCGCCGCGCCCTCGGGGATGGCCTGCGCCGCGTTCACCACCAGGTTGAGGAACACCTGGCACAGGCGGCCCTCGTTGCCCTTCACGTGGGGCATCGCCCCGTACTCGCGCTTGAGCCGCGCCCGGTGCTTGATTTCGTTGGCGGCCAGCATCACCGCCGAGTCCAGCACCGCGTGCAGATCCACCGACTCCTGCCGCTCCTCGTCCGGCCGGGAGAAGGCCTTGAGCTGGCGGACGATCTGCCGCACGCGCTCGGCGCCCTCGCGGGCCTCCATCAACACCGAGCGCCACTCGTCCACCTCGGGCCGGGACGCGAGCCCGCCCGGCAACATGGACGGCATGCGGCGCATCTCGTCCAGGAGGAAGCCCAGGTTGGAGATGACGAAGGCCAGCGGGTTGTTGATTTCGTGGGCGATGCCCGCGGCCAGCGTGCCCATGGAGGCCATGCGGTCCGCCAGCGAGAGCTGCGACTGGAGCTTGCGCTGCTCGGTGACGTCGCGGGCGATGGACACCACGGCCGGCTCTCCGTCGAAGAGCAGCGGCAGCGAGGCGAACTCCGCCACGCGGATGGTGCCGTCCTTGCGCCGCATGCGCCGCTCGCCCGTCACCAGCGACACCATGCCCTCGGGCGTGGGCGGCTCGTCCACGAGGAACTCCTGCAGCTTGCGGTCCATCAGCTCATGCGGACGCTCGAAGCCCAGGGCCGTCACCAACGCGGAGTTGGCGTAGATGATGTGCTCGTCGCGCTGGATGGCCGCCGGCTCCGGCACGCCCTCCAGCAGCAGGCGGAAGCTGGCCTCGGACAGCTTGAGGGCCTCCTCGAACTGGCGGCGCTCGGTGATGTCCCGGGCGATGCCCTCCACGGCCACGCACAGGCCGGTGGCATCCAGCACCGGCGTCACCACGTGCTGCAGCCACACCAGGCGCCCGTCGCGCCGGGTGAAGCGCACCACCACGGGCGTGTCCGCCATCCGCTGCGGGTCCGACAGGAGTTGCTCGAGGACGGCCAGGTCCTCCGAGTGCACGTGCTGGTGCCACAGCGTCGGGTCCCGGTAGTGCTCCTCCGGGGTGTAGCCCAGGTTCTTCGTCACCACGCCGCTGATGAAGGCGAAGCTGCGCGTGCCCGCGAGCTGGTAGCGGTACAGCACGTCCGAGGCGTTCTCCGCGATGCGCCGGAAGCGCAGCTCCCGCTCGCGCAGCGCGCGCTCGGACTGCCGCTGCTCCATGGCCAGGGCGATGGCGCCGGCCGCGGCCCACAGCAGGTCCACCTCCAGCTTCTCCCACTCGCGCTCTTCCGCGCGGTGATCGAAGCCGATGAAGCCCGCCAGCGTGCCGTGCACCCACAAGGGCAGCGTCAGCAGCGAGCGGATTCCGTGCGGCTCGAAGCGGGCCCGCTCCTCCGCGGGAAAGTCCTTCACCAACCCGGACACCACCTGGCCGCGCGACAGCCTCTCGTACAGGTACGGCAGCTCCCGCTCCAGGGGCACGTTCCGCAGCGACGGGTTGTGGAAGCTCGCCCGCACCCCGGGCGCGCACCACTCGGCGCGCTGGCTGAAGAACTGGTTGCCGTCCGGGGAGCGGTGCGCCTCGAAGATGTAGGCGCGGCTGGCGCCCGAGGCCTCCCCCAGCGGCGCCACCAGCCGCTCGAAGAGGTTGTCCGAGGCCGAGGCCGCCAGCAGCCGCTGTTGGATCTCCACCACCGCGGTGAGGTAGCGCTCGCGCCGGGCCAGCGCGTCCGTGGTGGCACGCCGCTCGGTGATGTCGTTGAGCGTGCCGCCCGTCCCCAGCAACGTCCCGTCATCCGCCAGCAGCAGCCGCACGTAGACCTCCATCCACAGGTAGCGACCGTCCCGGGTGCGGTAGCGCAGCTCGTGCTTGCAGCACTCCTTCTGCCGCGCCAGCAGCGCCTGGCCCAACTCCTGGCAATGCGCGTGCTCCGCCGGGTGCACCAGCTCCAGCGCCGGCCGGCCCAGACACTCCTCCACCGCGAAGCCCGTCAGCTCCGTCCAGGACGGGCTGAGGAACGTCCACCGTCCCTCGGCGTCGAGCTGGAACACCACTTCCCTCGGGTTCTCGGCGATCAGCGGATAGCGCTGCTCATGCGGAGGTGGGGACGCGTCGGTCTGCTGGGGCTTCGGATGCATGAGTGATGAGGGGGGGCTTCGATTCCATGGGCCCGGGGGCGCCCAGGGGAACCGCCTCGATGGAGAATTACGATAGCCTGCCCTACACCCTTCTGCACCATCCTCCAAGAAAACGTGCCTTCCCGCTTCTTCGGGGATCAGCCCGTGGCGGCGGCGAGGGGAGCGGCTGGTACCTCGCGGGGCAGGCGGACGTGGAAGCAGCTCCCGAGCTGGGCGCCGGGGCTCTCCGCCCAGATGGTGCCACCGTGACGCTGGACGATTTCGCGGCAGATGAAGAGCCCCAGGCCCAGGCCGCCGAAGTGACGCGCGGTGGCATTGGAGGCGCGGGCGAAGGGCTGGAAGAGCAGGGCGATGCTCTCGGAGGGGATGCCGATGCCCTGGTCGCGCACCCGGAGCTCCACCGCCTCGGGGGACAGGTGGAAGCTGACGTGCACGGTGCCGCCCTGGGGCGAGTAACGCACGGCGTTGGCCAGCAGGTTGGTGATGACCTGCTCCAGGCGGGGGCCGTCCCAGAGGCCCTCCACGGCCTGCTCGGGGGCGTCCAGCACGAAGCGCAGCCCCTCGTTGCCCCGCAGCTCGAAGCGCTCCATCACCTCGCGCACCAGGGGCAGCAGGTCCACCCGGGCGGGCTCCAGCTCGAAGCGGCCGGCTTGAATGCGCGAGGTGTCCAGCAGGTCATCCACCAGCCGGGTGAGGCGGTCCGTCTGCCGGGCCATGGAGCGCAGGGCCTTGAGGGTGCGCTCGCGCTCGGGGAAGTCGCCGCCCTTCTCCATGCGGCTCAAGGTGAGGGCGGCGAAGCCCTTGAGGGGCGTGAGCGGGGTGCGCAGCTCGTGGCTGGCCACGGAGAGGAACTCCTCGCGCAGCCGCACCGCCTCGCGCAGCTCGCCCTGGGCCGCCTCCGTGCGGGCCGCCATCTCGTTGAAGCCGCGGCACAGCTCGCCCAGCTCGTCGTTCTCCTCCACGGGCACGCGGCGCGACAGCTCGCCCTGGCCGATGGCGGCGGTGGCCTCCACCAGCGTCTCCAGGCGGCGGATGATGTCGCGGGCGACGAACTGGGCCAGGGCGAACATGAGCAGCACGCCCAGCGCGAGGATGGCGATGAAGGCCACGCTGGTGCGGGTGATGGCGCGGTAGGCCACGCCCATGTCCTGGGCCACGACGACGCTCCACTCGGTGCCGGGCACGGGGGCGTCGGCGGCCAGCATGATGCGCTGATCCTCCGGGCCGAACGTCTCCACCACGTTCTCGTCGCTGCTGACGAGCTGCTGGCGGAGGACGGCGGGCAGGTGGGCCTCGCTCAGCAGGGGGGCGCCGGGCTGGGTGTCGCGCAGGAGCAGCAGGCCGCGCCGGTCCAGCACCTGCACGCGGAAGCGCTGGGCGGCGGGCGTCACGGCGGCGGACAGGCGCTCGAGGGACAGCAGGCCCACGAGCATGCCTTCCAGCCTGCCCTCCTGCTTGAAGGGCAGGGCCACGGCGACATGGGGCAGGCCGAGCGAGCTGACGTAGGGGCGGGAGATGTAGGGGGCGCCGGTGCTCAGCACGCCGCCGTAGTAGTCGCGGTGGGCGAAGCTGCCCAGGCCCTTGGTGCCGTAGGAGGCGGCGAAGCCCTCGCCCTCCTTGTCCAGGACGATGGCGGCGTCGAAGGCGCGGGCCTGGGCGGGGAGGTTGCTGAGGTAGCGCGCCATGAGCTCGTGGTCGCGCTTGGCGAAGGCGTTGCGGAAGCCGGGGGACTCCAGCAGCAGCTGGAGGGACTCGCGCGCGTCGTCGAGGTAGCGCACGAGGAAGTCCGCCTCGCCGGCCGCGGCGCGCACGGTGTCATCGCGCACCTGGCGCTCGATGGCGCCCTGGGCGAGGTAGGCCGCGAAGCCGCCCAGGGCCAGCAGCGGCACGATGCCGGCGAAGGCCAGGCCGCGCAGCAGCTTGAAGCCCACGGTGCGGGGCGCGCGGGGGCGGAAGCCCGTGGCCGAGGCGATGCAGGCCAGGGTGAGGATGAGGTAGATGCTGGCACCGGGCCCCGAGCCGATGCGGCCCAGCGCCCAGGCGAGCAGCGAGAAGTCCACCGCGAGCAGCGCCATGAAGAGGCGCGGCAGCGCGGGCCGGCGCGAGCCGGCGGGGGACAGCAGCCCCACGCCGCAGCCCAGGAAGACGAGCCCCATGGGCACCAGCAGGGGCGCCACCGAGGCGTAGAAGACGGGGGGGAAGCGCTGGCGCGCCAGCAGCATGAGCAGGCCGAAGGAGAGCGCGATGAGCGCCACCACGCCGCGGAACACCTCGCGCTTGCGCCACGCGGGGGACGTCTCCAGGGCCAGGCCCGCCAGCAGCAGCGGATAGAGGATGGCCCCGGTGAGGCCGCCGGTGCGCACGTTGAGGACCCACCAGTACAGCCCGGTGACGGCGCCGAAGCCCACGCGCCCCAGCACGTCCAGCCAGCGCGGCGCGAGGGGGTAGAGCATGGTGGCCATGAGCAGCACGCTGCTGGCCAGGTAGGCCACGCCCATGGTGCGCACGTACGGGTAGAGCGGCCGGAAGTACGCCGCGTGGAACTCGTACGGCGCATACGTCATCGCCACGCCGAAGATGAGGCCGAAGAGCGCTGCAGGCCAGGTGATGGGCAATGATGGCGGGCGCGCGGGCTCGGCTTGCATTCAGCCTCCTTCCAATCAGCTTGCCCTTCCCAAATCCACCGCCCGGGAGTGATTCGTCCATCGTCCGACAACGCGGGTGTGGGGAAGGGTGCTCCGGGTCAGGAGGAGGCCCGGAGCGGCAGCTCCACGGTGAAGGTGGCCCCGGCCCCCGGCGCGCTGGTGACACTCACGGTGCCTCCCAGGGCCTCGACGATTTGACGGGTGATGTAGAGGCCCAGGCCCAGGCCGCCGTAGTGGCGGTCGGACACGGCGCGCTCGAAGCGGCCGAAGAGGCGCGGGAGGCTCTCCGGGGCGATGCCGATGCCCTCGTCGCGCACCACGAGCCGGGCGCGGGTGGTGTCGGCGGACACCCGCAGGCGCACGGGCTTGCCGGCGCCGTACTTGAGGGCGTTGGAGAGCAGGTTGGTGACCACCTGCTCCAGCCGGAGCCGGTCCCAGGCGCCCACGGCGGGGCCGGAGAGCCTCCGGGAGGATGGGGCTGTGGGCCTGGGTGGCGGGCAGCTCGAAGCGGGCGGCCACGTCCTGGACGAGCGCGGTGAGGTCCACCTCCTCCAGGTCCAGGCGCAGGCGGCCGGCGTGGATGCGGGTGACGTCCAGCAGCTCGTTGACGAGCGCGTTGAGGCGGCCGGCGTTGCGGTCGATGTTCTCCAGCTTGGCCAGGAGGGAGGCGGGGGACTGGCCGGCCTCGCCGCGGCGGGCGCCGCGCAGGAGCGACTGCACGTTGAGCTTGAGGGAGGTGGTGGGGGTGCGCAGCTCGTGGGCGGCGACGGTGAAGAACTCGTCGCGCTGGGCCACGGCCTGGCGGGCCTCGCGGAAGAGCAGGACGTTGTCCACGGAGAGGGCCACGCGGTCGGCGAGGTCCTCGGCGAAGCGCAGCGCCTCGTGGCCGAAGGAGCGCGGGGTGACGGTGAAGAGGACGAGCGCGCCCAGGACGCGCCCGCGCGCGCGCAGGGGCACGGCGAGCAGCGAGCGCGGCCCGAGCGCCCGCATGAGGCGCAGGTGCTCGGCGTCGCGGGTGAGGGACTGGAGGAGGGGCGGCGTCAGCTCGGTGAGGAGCTGGGGGACGTCCTGGGGCAGCAGCAGCCCGAGGAGGCCGGGCTCGCCGGAGGCCTGGGAGGAGGCGCGCCGCAGCACCTCGAGGAGCAGGGCCTCCTGGTGGGGCTCGTGGGCGGCCGTCTCGAGCAGGAGGGGCTGGCCGCGGCTGTCCATCACCTGCAGGACGCAGCCGTCGGCGAGCGTGGGGACGCAGCGGCGGGCCAGCTCGTGCAGGGCGCTCTCCACGTCCAGCGAGGCGGTGAGCAGGTGGCTGGCCTCGGCGAGGAAGGTGGTCTCCAGCTCCTCGCGCTTGCGGCGGGTGATGTCGTTGAACCAGACGGAGAGCCCGTCGCCGCGCTTGAGGGCGACGAGGCGGAACCAGCGCTCGCGGTCCTCCAGGGGGAAGTACACCTCGTCCACGTAGGGCTCGCCGGTCTCCACCACGCGGGCGAAGCGGGAGTGGACGCCGCGGCTGCGCGCGTCGGGGAGCAGCTCGACGATGCCCCGGCCGAGCACGAAGGCCAGGCTCATGCCCATCATCGTCTCGGCTGCGGGGTTGGCGTACAGCCAGCGGAAGTCCACCAGCTCGCCCGCGCCGTCGCGCACGGCCGACACGGCCATGTAGCCATCGGGATGGTCCGCGGCGAAGGCCCAGTCCTCGGGCGGGAGCGTGGGTTGCTCCGGGCTGTCCGGACGGAAGCTCTTCGCTGCTCCACGAGGCTGGAACATGGCGCGCGACCTCCTCTGGCGCAGGACCCCCCGGCGCCTGCCTTCCCTGGAAGCGTGGAAGAAGGCGGGGAGGGGATTCAAGCCAGGGGGTTCAGGCGACCTCGAGGACCGTCCACTCGCGTACCTCGCCGGCCAGCGTCACCTCGATGGTGTCGCCCGCCCGACGTCCCATGAGGGCACGGCCCACGGGGGAGGCGGGGGTGATGACGGAGAGGAAGCCATCGCCCCCGGGGCCGGTGAGCTCGGTGCCGGCGCCGACGGGGAGGAGGAAGAAGGTGCGCTCGGAGAAGCCCTCGTCGTCCTCGGTGGACACGTCGATGAGGGCGCCGAGGGCGACGGGGCTCTTGCGCGAGAAGCGGGGGAGGCCTTCCTGCTGGAAGTCGGAGAGGGTCTTGATCTCCTCCTGGACGCGGCGGGCGCGCTGGGCCTGGCCGGTGGCGAGGCTGCCGTACTCGATGACGGCGCGGCCGTCCTCCTTCTTCTCGGACTCGGTGGCGAGGGTGCGAGCGGCCTCTCGGGCCTCGAGCTCGGCGCGGTGGGCGAGCCGGTCGCTCTGGTGGAGACGTTCGGCGAGCTGATCGAGCAGGGCGTGTTTGTCCAACATGGTGCGACGGGACTGTAGCGCCGTGGAACGAGGGCTCCAGTTTCCGGCTACAGTCCGGCGCCCATGACGCCGAAAGAACTGTCGGAGAAGGCCCGGGAGCTGGTGGGGCAGGGGTGGGTGCTGCTGGACGTGAGGACGCCGGAGGAGTTCAAGCAGGGGCACCCGGAGCCGGCGCGGAACATCCCGGTGCAGGAGCTGCCGCAGCGGGTGGGCGAGGTGGGCCCGCCGGGGACGAAGGTGGTGGTGTACTGCCAGGCGGGAGGACGCAGCGCGATGGCGACGCAGATCCTCCGCTCGCACGGCATCACCGACATCTTCGACCTGAAGTCGGTGAACTACTGGTAGCCCGGACGTGATGGCCGCCAGTTCCGGTTGCGCCAGGGCGGCTGGCCGAGCATGTTTAGACCAGTGGTCCAACCGCCAGTCCAGGAGGGCTCTCATGAGTGATGTTCCCGCGTCGAAGGTGTCCGAGCGGTGGTCCGCCCACTGGTACGCGGTGGCGCGCACCCCCTCACTGGGGAGCAAGAGGCCGCTGGAAGCTCGAGCGGCTGGGGCAGCGGCTGGTGCTCTGGAGGGATGCTGCGGGAGTGGCGCGCTGCGCGGACGCGGGCTGTCCCCACCGGGGGGCCAACCTCGGGCTGGGGCGGGTCGTGGGCGGTGAGCTCGAGTGCCCGTACCACGGCTTCCGTTTCGAGGGCGGAGGCGCTTGCACGCTCATGCCCTGTGAGGGGCGGGACGCGAAACCGTCCCGGGCCATGTGCCTGCGCATGCACCCGGTCCGCGAGGCGCACGGCTTCCTCTGGGCCTATCTCGGAGGCCAGGCGCGGGGGCCGCTTCCGGAGCTGCCGTGGATTCCCGGCGCCCCCGAGCCGGACCCGCACAGCGCCTCCGTGGAGGCTGTCTGGAACGCGCGATTCACCCGGGTGATGGAGGGGATGATGGACCTGCATCACTTTCCGTTCGCGCACCGGCGCTATGCACCGACGGCCTACACCCGGCTCGAGCCCTACGAGGTGCGCGTGGAAGGCGGCATCGTCCGCTCCACCGGCTGGCTGCGCAAGGAGTCGAGTCCCTCGGGGACGGGGTTCCGTTTCGACATCCACGTCGGGTACCCGGGCGTCCTCCACCTGGGCTTCACGCCGCGGCTCCAGGGCGTCGTGGTCTGCACGCCCATCGACTCCGAGCACACCTGGATTTCGGCGCGTTACCACCAGGGCTACCTTCCCGTGCCAGGGCTGGGGTGGCTCACCGCGCGCCTGCTGCTCGCACTCGAGTTCCAGCTCGTCCAGCCGGATGACTACCGGATGGTCAGCACCAGCCTGCCCCGCTCCGGTTCACTCGAGCACGGCGTCATGGTCCGCGCGGACCGGGCCATCGTCGCGTGGCACCGGCTGCACGAGGAGGCGCTCGGGGCTCACGGCGACACCGCCGTTGCATCCTGATAGAAGCCGCTGCCCGAATGCCCCATCCCCGGTTCGACAGGCTTGCCCCCGAGCGACGGCGGGCCATCCTTGAGGTGGCCGCCGAGGAGTTCGCGGAGCATGGGTTCGATGGTGCGTCCTACAACCGCATCATCGAGCGCGCGGGCTTCTCGAAAGGCACCGCGTACTACTACTTCGAGGGCAAGGAAGACTTGTATGCCACGGTGATCGGCCTGACCGTGGAGGGGCTGCTGGGCCAGGTCGGGAAGTGGACGCCGCCGCGCGACGCGGAAGACTTCTGGCGCCAGTTCAGGAGCATCTACCTCGCGCTGCTCGACTTCATCCTGGGCGACGAGCGCTCGGCGCGGCTGCTCCATGGGATGTCGCAGGCGCGGATGAACCCGAAGCTCCAGTCCGCCTGGCTCCGCTTCGAGGCACCCCTGACCGCGTGGCTCCAGCGGGTCCTCGCGGAGGGGCGCACGGTGGGCGCGGTACGGACGGACCTCCCCGAGGACCTGTTGCTGGTGGCGATGATGGGGTTGGGCCAGGCCACCGACTTCTGGATGCTGGAGCAGTGGGAGCGCCACGGAGCACCGGCCCTGCGGCGGAGCGCGGAGCAGGTGCTCTCCCTCTTCGAGGAGCTCGCGGCCGGGCGGCGGGCCCACAAGGCGCCGCCCACCCGGAAGCGCTGAGCCTGCTCAGGACAGCGCGGGAGCGGGGGACGGCTTGGGGGCGGGAGCGGACTGCTCGCGGATGCCGACGAGAACGAGCAGGGCGGCGACGACGAGCGCACCGAGCATGAAGGTGAAGCCGGTGGCGTAGTCATTGTTGTTCCACGCGATGACCTTGCCGATGAGGATGTTGGTGAGGAAGCCGCCGATCTGCCCACCGGTGTTGATGAAGCCCGAGCCCGAGCCCATGAGCTTGGGGGGCACGAGAATCATGGGGAGGGTCCAGATGGCGCCGGCGGCCATGAAGAGCAGGAAGCCGGCGATGCACTGGGCGATCATGTACGGGAGGGGGTCGTTGATCTGCGTGAAGAGGTAGAGGCAGACGCCGCCGAGCGCCTGGCAGCCGAACACGAGGTACTTGCGGCGGCCGCGGAACCAGCGATCCGACACGTAGCCGGCCAGCGTGCAGCCGATGCCGCCGCAGAGGAATGGCAGCGCGCCGAGGAGGCCCGTCTTGGTGAGCGAGAGCTTCTTCACCTCGAGCAGGTACGTGGGCAGCCAGTTGAGCCAGCCGTACATGGTGAGGTTGTAGATGAGGGCGACGAAGAAGAGGACCCAGATGGCGGGGGAGCGCAGGAGCTGGCCGAAGCTGGCCTTCTCCAGGGTCTGCTCGGCGTTGGCGGCCTGGGAGCGGCTGTCGCGCTCGAACTCCTCGAGCTTCCTCGCGGGAGACCTTCGGGTTGTCCTGGATGGAGTTGGTGATGTAGAGCCAGGCGGCCAGCAGGCAGAGCACGCCCGCGCCGCCGAGGGCGAAGAAGCTGCCGCGCCAGCCGAGGATGGGCAGGAACCAGGCCAGCAGCAGCGAGGAGATGGCCGGCCCGAACGCCACGGACGAGAGGATGATGGCGTTGGCGGTGCCGCGGTTCTTCTTGGTGTACCAGTTGCCGACGACCTTCCAGACGGCGGCGGGGAAGATGCCCTCACCGATGCCGAAGAGGAAGCGCACGACGAGCATGCTGATGAGGCCGCCGACGACGCCGGTGAGCGCGGTGAAGACGGACCACCAGGCGAGCGCGAAGAGGATGACCTTCCGGGGCCCGATGCGGTCGGCGAGCATGCCGCCGGGAATCTGGAAGAGCGCGTACCCGAGGAAGAAGGCGCTGAGGATCCACCCGATGCGCTCGGGGCCCACGTCGAGCTCGGTGCGGATGTACGGGATGGTCATGTTGATGGCCATCCGGTCCAACCAGGCGACGAGGTAGCACAGGAGCACCGCGAGCCCGACCTTGTAGCTGGTCTTGAAATTCATGGGGCCGGAGCATATCCGCCCGGTTCTCTCGCAGGTAGGCCAGCCCCCGGCCGCGTCGAGACGGCTCCCCCCCACAACCCGGGTGAAACCGCCCCTACCCCTGGCGTCGGTTGGCGCGGCACGAAGCTTCCTGCTAGATGATAGTCGCGAATGCGGAATATCTCCGGGTTGGATGACGCGGCGCGTCGGATGTTGGAGCTGTTGGTGGCGGTGGGCCGGCGCAACTCGCTGAGGGATCCGCTCGCCCAGCTCACCGAGACGCTGGAGCTCACGCCGCCGCAGCTTCACGGCGTGATGTGGCTGGGGCAGGACGGGCCGCTCCCCATGGGAGAGCTGGCGCGGCGGGTGGGCGTGACGGAGAAGACCATCACCGGCATCGTCGATCGGCTGGAGCGCGAGGGGTACGCCCAGCGCGAGAGGGACCCCGGGGATCGCCGCGTCGTCCATGTGCGGCTGACGGCGCGGGGGCAGGAGACCGCGGGCCGCATCCAGGCCCAGGCCCAGGAGAGCCTGGGCAACTTCCTGTCCCTGCTGGACCCCGGGGATCGCACGGCGCTGCTGCGCATCTTCGAGAAGCTGGTGGGCCGGCTCGCCGCGCCCCCGTCCGCCGAGAACCCCTGACATCTGGAGGATGCAATGAGGAGCAACTTGAGGAAGGCCGCCTGCGTGGCGGTGCTGGCGCTGACGGCGTGCGGAAAGCCCGCGCCCGAGGCGGCCAAGGCCGTGGAGCTGGCGGTGCGTCCGGTGAGCGTCGCCCCGGTGGAGAAGGGGAACGTGGTGGAGGCGGTGACGCTGGTGGGCGAGCTGCAGGGCATGGAGGAGGTGCGTGTGTCGCCGGTGGTGCCCGAGCGCATCCTCCGCCTGGCGGTGCAGGAGGGCGTCCGGGTGAAGCAGGGAGACCTGCTGGCCACGCTGCACGGGGACTTGCAGTCGGAGGGCTTCAACCAGGCGCAGGCGGGGCTGGAGGCGGCGCGGGCCAACCGCGACGCGGTGGAGGACAACCTCAAGCGCACGCGGGAGCTGGTGGCGGCGGGCTCGGTGTCCAAGGCCCAGCTCGAGGCGCTCGAGGCGCAGTTCCGGGGCGTGGATGCGCAGGTGCGCCAGGCGGAGGCCGCGGTGGGACAGGCCTCGGCGCAGCGCAGCCGCACGTCGATTCGCAGCCCCATCTCGGGCGTGGTGGCCGTGGTGCACCTGCGCGAGGGAGACCTGGCGGGAGCGGGCTCGCCCGTGGTGACGGTGGTGAAGGCCGAGCGCCTCAAGGCGGTGTTGCGCGTGCCGGAGCGGGACTTCCTCCATGTGCGCGAGGGCATGCCGGTGCGGGTGTCGCCGCTGGCGCGGCCCGAGCAGAGCGTGGAGGGCAAGGTGTCGCTCAAGGGGCCGGTGGTGGACCGGATGACGCGCACCGGGCTGGTGGAGGTGCACCTGGACAACAAGGAGGGCCAGCTCGTCGCCGGCTCGGCCATCCGCGCCTCCATCGAGCTGGGCCGCCGCGAGGGCGTGGTGCTGGTGCCGGCCGAGGCGGTGCTGCTGGAGGGCGAGACGGAGCGCACGGGGCTGGCCACGGCCTTCGTGAGTGATGGGCAGAAGGCCACGCGCCGGCAGGTGCGCGTGGGCGTGCGTCAGGATGACCGGTTGGAGATCCGCGAGGGGCTCGCGGCCGGAGAGCAGCTCATCGTGAAGGGGGTGCACCTGCTGCGGGATGGCAATCCCATCACGCTGGCCGGGGCGCAGAAGAAGGAGCCGGGCAAGTGAACCTCACCGAACTGTCGGTCCGCCGCCCCGTCACCGGGGTGATGGTGTTTCTCTGTCTGACCATCCTCGGGGTGTTCACCTTCAGCCGGCTGAAGCTGGACATGCTGCCGGACATCGAATTCCCCCTGGTGGCCATCATCACCGAGTACCCGGGCGCGGGTCCGGACTCGATTGAACAGCTCGTCACGCGTCCCATCGAGGCGGCGATGGCCTCGGTGGAGAACGTGGAGGACATCAACTCCACCAGCCAGCAGGGCACCTCGCTGGTGATGGTGAAGTTCGCCTGGGGCACGAACATGCAGACGGCCGAGCAGGACGTCCGCAAGAACCTGGAGATTTTCGCGCAGGACGTGCTGCCGGAAGACGTGAGGCGCTCGCTGACGTTCGCGTTCGACCCGGCGTTGCAGCCGGTGGTGTTCCTCACGGTGAACGCGCCGGGCACGCCGCACTCGGTGCGCACGCTGGCCGAGGACATGGTGGAGCCCTACCTGGCGCGCATCGAGGGGGTGGCCTCCGCGGAGGTGATTGGCGGGACGAAGCGGGAGATCCAGGTGCGGCTCAAGCCCGAGTGGCTGGAGGCGTACGGGATTTCGGCGCAGCAGGTGGTGGCGTCGCTGCGGGGCGCCAACGTGATGATTCCGGGCGGCATGCTGCGGCAGGGGCGGCAGGAGCTGAACATCTCCACCAACGCCGAGTTCCAGAAGGTGGAGCAGGTGCGGGAGGTGGTGGTGGGGCAGAAGGGCGGGCAGCGGGTGCACCTGCGCGACGTGGCGGACGTGGTGGACACGTTCGAGGAGGAGGCGTCGGTGGTGCGGGCGGACGGCCGGCACGCGGTGATGATGGCCGTGCGCAAGCAGTCGGACGCCAACACGGTGCAGGTGGCGCGGCGGGTCATCAAGGAGCTGGAGGGGCTGCAGAAGCGGATGCCCGAGGGCGTCACGCTGGTGCGGGTGTTCGATCAGGGCCTGCCCATCACCCGGGCGCTCTCCAACCTCTCGGACAGCGCGGTGCTGTCCATCCTGCTGACGGCGGCGGTGCTGCTGGCGTTCCTGCGGAGCTGGCGCACGAGCAGCATCGTGCTGGTGAGCATTCCGTTGTCGCTGCTGGCCACCTTCGCGGTGATGGATTTCCAGGGGGTGACGATGAACATCATCTCCATGGCGGGCCTGGCGCTGGCGGTGGGCATGCTGGTGGACAACTCCATCGTGGTGCTGGAGAACATCTTCACGCACCTGGGCCGCGGGAAGGGTCCGAAGGAGGCGGCCATCGACGGGACGCGGGAGATGGCCATGCCCATCGCCGCCTCGACGCTGACGACGGTGGCGGTGTTCGCGCCCATCCTCTTCGTGCCCGGACTGGCCGGCCAGCTCTTCCGGGACATGAGCCTCACCATCTGCATCTCGCTGCTGGCCTCGCTGCTGGTGGCGCTCACGCTGGTGCCGTTGATGGCCAGCCTGATGGCGCTGAACGCGGGGCAGAACCGGCTGGAGCGGTCGATGGCGCGGCTCACCGCGTGGTTGGATCCGCTCTCCGAGCGCTATGCGCGGGTGCTGGGCAGGGCGCTGCGGCACCGGGGCAAGGTGTTGGGGGCCACGCTGCTCGTCTTCATCGCCATCATGGGGCTGTCGCCGCTGCTGGGCGTGGACTTCATGCCCAAGACGGACAACGGCGAGCTGCGCTTCTCGGTGAAGGCGAACCCCGGCACGTCGCTGTGGACGACGGACGAGCTGTTCAAGCAGGTGGAGGCCATCGTCCACGAGCAGGTGCCGGAGGCGGAGGTGGTCGTCTCCCAGTTCGGCGGGGGCGAGGGCTTCGCGGCGCTCTTCGGGCAGAACTCGTACACGGGCAGCGTGCAGGTGCGCCTGCCGCCACGCTCCGAGCGCGAGCGCAGCCAGCAGGAGATCGAGGAAGCGCTGAAGGAGCACTTCAAGGGGTTGGCGGGGCTGGAGGTGCTGCCGCAGCAGCAGGGCCTGGCGGGAGCGGGGGGCGACGTGGTGGTGAAGGTGTTCGGCGATGACCTGATGAAGGTGCGGGCCTATGGCGCGCGGCTGAAGAGCCGGCTGGAGACGATGCCCGGGACGGCGAACGTGACGTTCTCGATGGAGCAGGGCCAGCCGGAGCTGAAGGTGGAGCTGGACCGGGAGCAGATCAAGCTGTTGGGGCTGGCGCCGGCGGAGGTGGCGTCCACGGTGTCCACGTACTTCCTGGGGACGACGGCCACCATGTTCCGGGAGGACGGTGACGAGTACCGCGTCTTCGTGCGGGCGCCCCGGGAGGTGCGGGAGGACTTGCGCCGGTTGAGGGCGTTGCCGGTGTCGACGCCGCTGGGGGTGACGGTGCCCCTGGAGACGGTGGCGGGCATCGAGCAGGCGCTGGGGCCCACGGCCATCGCGCGCGAGAACCAGCGGCGCCTGGCCACCATCAATCTGTCCTCCGCGAAGGGCGTGGCGCTCGGCACGCTCATCCAGCGGGTGAACGAGACCATCGCCGCGGAGGGCGAGGAGCCCGGCATCTCCACGGTGGTGGCGGGCACGGCGGAAGACCTGGCGGACTCCTTCATGGCGCTGGGCCTGGCCTTCGTGGTGGCGGTGGTGCTCGTCTACATGGTGATGGCCAGCCAGTTCGAGTCGCTGCTGGAGCCCTTCGTCATCCTGTTCTCGGTGCCGCTGGCGGTGGCGGGCGTGGTGCTGGCGCTGGTGGTGAGCAAGACCACGATGCAGGTGACGGCGCTGATTGGCATCATCCTGCTGGCGGGCGTGGTGGTGAACAACGGCATCGTGCTCATCGACGTGCTGAAGACGCGGCGCCTGGAGGGGCATGACCTGGTGCTGGCGGCGATGGAGGCGGGGCGGAGCCGGCTGCGGCCCATCCTGATGACGACGCTCACCACGGTGCTGGGCATGGTGCCGCTGGCCTTCGAGCTGGGAGACGGCGCGGAGATGTGGGCGCCGATGGCCCGCGGAGTCATCGGCGGCATGACGGTGTCCACGCTGCTGACGCTGCTGGTCATCCCGGTGGCGTACGTGTCGCTGGCGGGCTGGGTGGATCGCCGCCGGGCGCGCAAGGCGGGGCCGGTGGCCGTGGTTCCGCCCGTGGAGGAGGAGCTGCCGCGTCCGGCCTCCACGGTGGGGTAGCGGCTCCCAGTGCCTACTTCCCGCGGAGCGTGCGCAGGAACTTCTTCACATCGTCGACGAAGCGCTGGGGCTGCTCGACGTGGGGCGCGTGGCCGGTCTCGGTGTAGAGCGCGAGGGTAGCGTGGGGCAGGGCCTGGGCGAGGGCCTGCTGCTCGGGGACGGAGAAGAAACCATCGCGGTCCCCACCCACGACGAGGGTGGGGACGGAGAGCTGCCCGAGCCGGGAGGAGTGGTCCTCGGCGATGAGGCCGTCGAGGGAGGCCTTCCAGACGCGAGCGGGGACCTTGAGGCTCTCGGAGACGGCGGTGTCGAGGAAGGCGGGGGGAATGGGGCGGTAGAAGGTACCGGCCTGGAAGTCGCGGACGAAGGCGGGGTCGATGGGCTCGGAGAGGGTGTCCACGAACGACTTCAGCTCAGCGGCGACGGCGTTGCCGTGGACGGTGGGGGCCGAGCCGATGAGGACGAGGGCCTCGACACGCTGGGGGTGCTCGAGGGCGACCTGCTGGGCGATGAAGCTGCCCATGGAGTGGCCGACGAGGACGGCGCGCTGGATGCCCTGCGAGTCGAGGAAGGCGGCGACATCGGAAGCGAAGTCGGACTGGGTGTAGCAGCACTCGGGGCGGGACGAGTCACCATGACCGCGCTGGTCGAGCGCGTAGACGTGGAAGCTCCGGGGGAGGAGGGGCAGGACGCGCTCGAAGGAGAGATACGAGTCCGTGTAGCCGTGGAGGAGGACGAGGACGGGGTCTTCCTTCCGGCCCTGCTCGACGTAGTGCATCTGGACGCCGGTGGAGAGCTGGACGGTGGCCTCGCGGAAGGAAGCGGACTCGGAGGCGAGGGCCTGCTCGTTGGCGGAGGGGGCGGAGGCCTGGCTGGAGTGAGCACCACAGGCGCTGAGGGAAGCGGAGGCGAGCAGCAGGGCGACGTGAAGCTTCATGAAGGAAACTCCTGGCCGGGGTGGAGAGAAGCGGGCGGACGCTAGCGAAATCCCCTGACACCCCTCCTCTGCCCCTCCTCTCCCTCGCCCTCCGGGAGAGGGTCGGGGTGAGGGTGTCTCGGGCCCCGGATTCCCCCCGTGTAACCTTTCCGAGTCCCCCGTCGTGGTCCCTGTGAGCCCGAGAAGAAGCGGCTCGAAAAAGGGAGCGGACGATGAATCACAAAACGGACGTGGTGGTGGTGGGAGGAGGGCTGGGAGGGCTGGCGGTGGCGGCGCTGCTGGCACGAGGGGGGAGGAAGGTGACGCTGTTCGAGAAATCGAGACACCTGGGGGGCCGGGCGCACACGACGGAGGTAGAGGGCTACCACTTCAACCTGGGGCCGCACGCGCTGTACCTGGGAGGAGCGGCGGCGCGGGTGCTGGGGGGGCTGGGAGTGCCGATGCGGGGAGGAAGCCCGCGAGGGGAGGGAAGCTTCGCGTTGAGAGGGAACCGACTGCACGCGCTGCCGGCGGGGGCGGTGTCGCTGCTGATGACGGATCTGCTGGGAGCGGCGGGCAAGCTGGAGCTGGGGCGGGTGCTGACACTCCTGATGCGGACGGACGCGGCGGCGCTGGAGGGCCGGAGCCTGCGCGAGTGGCTGGAGGAGCACGTGACGAGGGCGGAGGTGCGCGAGGTGGTGGCGGCCTTGTTCCGGGTGTCGACGTACTGCGCGGACGCCAACGCCTTGGCGGCGGACGCGGCGGTGGAGCAGTTCCAGCTCGCGAGGAAGGGGGTGCGCTATCTCGACGGAGGCTGGAGCGAGCTGGTGCGAGCGCTGGCGGAGAAGGCGAGGGAGGCGGGAGTGGAGGTGGTGGGCTCGGCGAGGGTGGAGTCGGTGGAGCGGGAAGACGGACGGGCGCGAGGGGTACGGCTGGCGGACGGAACGGAATACGAGGCGGAGGCGGTGGTGGTGGCGGGGGGGCCGAGGGACGTGGCGGGGCTGCTGCCGGGGGACGAGGTGCTGGCGGGGTGGGCGGCGCAGGCGGTGCCGGTGAAGGCGGCGTCGCTGGAGGTGGGGCTGTCGAAGCTGCCGAAGCCGAGGGCGCTGTTCGCGTTGGGGATGGACAGACCCTGGTACGCATCGGTGCACTCGGCGTGGGCGGCGCGGCTGGCGCCGGAGGGAGGCGCGATGGTGCACGTGGCGAAGTACCTGGGAGGAGGGGAGGAGGAGGCGAGCGAGGGGGAGCTGGAGGGAGTGCTGGACGTGCTGCAGCCGGGGTGGAGGGAGCACGTGGTGACGAAGCGGTTCCTGCCGGGTCTGACGGTGATGAACGCGCTGCCGGCGAAGGGGCTGGAGGCGAGACCGGGGCCTCGGGTGGAGCACGTGCGAGGGCTGTACGTGGTGGGGGACTGGGTGGGGCGGGAGGGGATGCTGGTGGACGCGTCGTTGGCGAGCGCGGAGACGGTGTCGCGGCTGTTGAGCACGGAGAGGGGAGCGCGAGCGGCATGAAGCTGGGGGAACACGAGGCCCTGGAGAGGGCGGTGCGGGAGCACGAGAAGTTCCTCTGGGGCCTGTGCTACCGGATGACGGGGGTGGCGGCGGACGCGGACGAGCTGGTGCAGGAGACGTACGCGAGGGCGCTGACGTCGCCACCGGGGAGGATGGAGGAGGTGCGCCCGTGGCTGACGCGGGTGGCGATGAACCTGGCGAGGGACCGGCTGAGGAGGAGGAAGCGGGAGGGGTACGTGGGCCCGTGGCTGCCGTCGCCGGTGGAGACGGGGGAGGAGGCGGTGCCGTCGGTGGAAGCGGAGCTGCCGGGGGGAGGGACGACGGAGGGCCGCTACGAGCTGTTGGAGAGCGTGTCGTACGCGTTCCTGATGGCGCTGGAGGCGCTGACGCCGAGGCAGCGGGCGGTGCTGCTGTTGAGGGACGTGTTCGACTACTCGGGGAGGGAGGTGGGGGAGTGCCTGGGGATGAGCGAGACGAACGTGAAGGTGACGCACCACCGGGCGAGACAGGCGATGGAGCGGTACGACCGGGCGAGGTGCGTGCCGACGCGGGAGTTGCAGGAGCGGACGAGGGAGGCGCTGGTGGGCTTCCTGGGCGCGCTGGCGTCGGGAGACGTGGAGGCGGCGGAGGCGTTGCTGGCGGAGCCGGTGAGGGCGCTGACGGACGGGGGAGGCGAGACGTACGCGGCGCGGGTACCGGTGGTGGGGCTGAAGCGGGTGTCGCTCTTCTACCGGCGGGTGCAGGAGATGCGAGGCACACCGGACACGGTGGAGCTGCGGATGCTCAACGGGCTGCCGGCGGTGGTGGCCGAGTGGCGAGACTGCGCACCGGGGGCCGCGGCGCGGGTGGTCATCCGGGTGGAGCTCGATGCGGCGGGGCGCATCATCGAGGTGCACTCGGTGCAGGCGAGCCGCAAGCTGGCGGGCCTGCGCCCATCAACAGCCGCATGACGTCTCGTCGACCTTGAACGCGTTCAAACTGTGGGACCCTCCCCTCGCCCTCCGGGAGAGGGACGGGGTGAGGGTGCCCGTCACAAGGGTTGCACCCGCGTCAAACCCCCTCTCCCTCTGGGAGAGGGCGGGGGTGAGGGTCTACCTGACCTGCGGGTCTACCTGACCTGAGGCTGCGCATTCTCCCCGGTACCCACGGCGGGGGAGTCCTTCCTGGCGGGGGCCTGCCACTTCACGAGGCCGTAGATGCCGAAGGCGATGAGCCCGAAACAACTGAACTGAGCGGGTGTCAGGCCGAAGTACCGGGCATCGACATAAGCAAGGTCGGTGGCGCGGAGGGTATCGAAGAAGAAGCGGCCGCAGGCGTAGAGGATGGCGAGCAGCGGGAGCAGCTTGCCGCGCAGCATGCCGGAGTTGCGCAGGAGGAACAGCAGTCCGGAGATGGCGAAGAGGAAGACAGCGTCATACAGGCCGAGGTCATGACGGGGCCCACCGAGGGCCGCGGGGAAGTCGACGGCGAGGAAGAAGTCGGTGGGGATGCCCTTGTGGTCGTGGGCGGCGAAGCAGCCGAGGCGGGCGATGGCCCAGCCGGGGGTGACGGCGAGCGCGAAGGAGTCGGCGTAGTCGCGGAAGCGCAGCTTGCGGACCTTGAAGAAGACGACGGCGGCGAGGATGCCGCCCATCAGGCCACCGAAGGAGGACAGACCATCCCACACGCGGAAGATCTGGTACGGGCTCTTGGAGAGCTCCTCGGGGTGGTAGGCGAAGAGGTGGAACAGGTGGCCGACGACGACACCTACACCCACACCCCAGGGCGCGTAATCGGCCAGGGCGTTGGAGTCGAGCCCCTCGCGCTCGGCGTTGCGGGTCAGCATGTGGGCGGCGAAGAGGATGCCGAGGGCCACGAAGATGCCGAAGGGCTCGAGGGTGAGGGGGCCGAGCTTGATGGAAGGAGGCTGGAAGTAGGGAATCACGAATCTCTCCGGCGGGGACGGCGTACGGCTCTTACAGCCATAGTCCGCCTTGGCACCGGGAGGCGAACAAATGTAGGGGGCGGGACACTTCCCCAAGGCCTCTGGAAGCAGGCAGGCGAGCGCAATCTTCCCAGCGGACACTCCACCCGGCCGCTATTTTCCGACCTGTCACGGTTCGTATTACGCTTCCCACCTGTGAATGCTTTCCGGTTTCGTACGTTGGGAGAGTCATCCACTGGAACGCACGGGGGGCCGATGACGTCCAGAGCGGGGATACCCGCGATTCATGTCAGGGGTGGCCGCTCTAGTCGCACTGTGAGCCGACGGTGTGAACGAAGACGGTGTCCCACCCCGGCTCCGTCTGGGAGTGGCCGGCACCAGGCTGTGGCCGCCGGGCAGTCAGTCCAGTCGCTATTCTGTAAAGGAGCGAACCCATCATGAAGTCCTACCTCCTGGTGCCGAAGGAGTCGATCGAGACCCACGCCCATCCGGGCGTGCGGGGCACGGAGCAGGGAGAGCGCGTGTTGCAGCGCACCACCGCCCTTCAGTTCATGATCAGCGGGCGGGCGCCGGACATGCTGCGCACCCTCGGGTTGCGCTCCGCCACGCTGCCCGGGCGTCTGCCCGAGGTGAGCGCGCCCCCCACCTCTGGCAAGAAGAAGCCGGCGGCGAAGTCCGCGAAGGGCCGCGGCAAGAACGAAGTCCAGGTGGCAGTGAACAACGATGGCCCGGTGATGGAGCCGGCGTCCGCCTCGGACGTGGGCACCTACCGCCACATGCCGCTCATCGGCGCCACCATGGCGCACTTCACCTCGGAGCAGGCCGAGCGGATCGCCAAGGAGGAGCTCGGGCGCGACTTCGAGTTCATCCCGGACACGGTGCAGCTCACCTTCCCGGGCCCGGTGTCCGCGGGGCAGCTCGGCCCGCGCAACCGCGGCCTGTCCTCGCTCGTCAACCGCGAGTGGCCCGAGGAGTGCGGCATCAACTCCGCCCACGCCCAGGGCATCAAGGGTGCCGGCGTGATGCTGGGCATCCTCGACACGGGCGTGGACGCGGACCACCCGGAGCACCAGGACCGCGTCATCCAGTTCCGCTACGTCTCGCTCTTCCCCAACTCGCCGCACAACCCGGCGCGGGACGTGCGCGGCTTCGACCCGGATGGGCACGGCACGCACGTGGCCGGTATCGCCGCCGGCCAGTTCCACGGCGTGGCGCCCGAGGTGGACCTCTACGTCGCCTCGGTCATCGAGTCCGAAAGCATACGCACGAGCCTGGGCCGTGTAGCCGCCGGCATGGAATGGCTGCTACACCAGTTCTCACGTCCTGAGAACGCCACCCGTCCGGCGGTGGTGAACATGTCCCTGGGGTTCCCCGTGCAACCGCCTCAAGGTGTCAGTGACATGGAGTACCGTCTCAACATCCGCGCGCTGCAGACACTGCTGCGCCGGTTGGTGGACTCCAACGTCCTGCCCATCGTGGCGGCCGGCAATGGAGGCGCTGGGACGGCCGGCTACCCAGCGGCCTTCCCAGAAGCCCTGGCCGTGGGGGCGGTCGACTTCTCGCGGCGGGTGGCCAGCTTTTCGGCCAGCGGCGTGGTGAGCCAGCGATCTGTTCCCGACGTGATGGGTTATGGCGTGAACGTCTATTCGAGCACAGAACGAAGGTGTAACAATCAGGCGTTCTATGAACGAATGAGCGGAACGAGCATGGCCGCCCCTTACGTCGCTGGTCTCGCCGCGCTATATCGCTGCCGTTCCCCGGACTTGACGGCACTTGAAGTCAGGGATTTGATTCTGGACAATGTGCTGAAGCTGCCCAAGACGCCTTCTGGGCGCGCGGGCAGGGGTCTGGCGGTCTACAAGTGATGGCGGCTACCAGGGCCGGCGGCAGGTAAGCGCCGGGCCTGCGGGAGGAAGCAGGATGAGCAGGAAGACAGCCACATCGCCGCGCCGGGCCTCCGGCCGTTTCCCGAAGATCTCCGCGGTCACTCCGCTGCCGGGCTCCCGCGTGGAGGGCTCGCAGGGGTGGATCGAGGCCATGGTCATGCCCCGGGAAGTCCCCGGAGCTGCCTGGCAGCCGTCCATCACCCGCGACCGCTCGCTCGTGCACAAGAGTGCGTGCGAGCAGAGCAAGCAGTTCCGCGACTCGGTGCTGAACTTCCTGCAGTCCCATCACCTGATGGGCGCTGTCAGGTGGATCAGCGAGCCGGGCTCCACCGAGATGGTGACGCTCTACTGCACGCCCCGGGTCCTGGAGCAGCTTCAGAGCTCGCGCGAGTTCGATGCCGGTCGCACGGCCGCGCTCGAGATGTACACCTGAGCCAGCCCCTCAGTTCAGACACCTGAGCGGGGCTCGAGGTTCCCCTCGACGCCGGGAGTAGCGGACTGCCCACGGTTCGCTCGGCTCCCTCGACTCGCGGGGCCCGCCGCCTGGGATGGCGCGTCCCGCCTGCCGTGCTCGACCTTCCGAGCGTCCCGTCTATTCCCGACTGGAAATGATTTACTCACTTGACTTCCAAGCGGCAACCCCCTGAACGCTTGTTGCGGTTGCGTTTGGGCGAAGAAGTCCCACCTTGCACCCTTTTTTGTTGGCCTCGGGTACGGGGCGCTGCGCGTGCTTGCCCGCCTGCCCTCCCGGTGCCGCCTGCGCTGTGCCGGATGTCCCCCCCATATCCCTGAAACGCACGAGCCGGGCGGATGGGTCTGACCCCATTCCGCGCCGGCCCGTCCACAAACCTACATCGTGAGGCCGCCGTCCACGTCGATGGTGCGGCCGTTGAAGTAGTCGCACTCGAGGACGAACTTCACGGCCAGCCACAGGTCCTCGGGCAGGCCGATGCGGCCCACGGGGATGTTGGCCACCAGGGCGTCCCGGGCCTTCTGGTTCATGCCCTGCGTCATGGGCGTCTCCACCATGCCGGGGGCCACGGCGCCCACGCGGATGCCGAAGGAAGCGAACTCGCGCGCCCAGGTGAAGGTGTTGGCGGCCAGCGCGGCCTTGGCGGACACGTAGTTGCTCTGCCCGCGGTTACCGTGCCGGGCGATGGAACTCATGTTGACGATGACGCCGGGGCGCTGGTCCGTCTGCACCATCTTCGCCACCACCTCGCGCACCATGAAGGTCGCGCCGGTGAGGTTGACGCCGATGACGGCGTTCCAGTCCGCGGTGGACAGCTTCTTGATCTCCCCCGTGGTGCGGTCCTTCTTCACCAGCAGTGAGTCGCGGAGGATGCCGGCGTTGTTGATGAGGCCGTTGAGGCCGCCCATGGACTCGTGAGCCCACTGCACGAAGGCGACGCAGTCCTCCTCCTTGGACACGTCCAGGCGGCGGCGGTGGATGCCCGCGGGCAGCGCCGCGAGCCGCTCCTCGTTCACGTCACCCACGGCCACCTGCGCCCCGGCCTCCTTGAGCTGCGTGGCGAAGTGCGCGCCCATGCCCTGAGCGCCGCCCGTGACGATGACCTTCAAGTCCTTGAGCTGCATGCGTTCCCTCTCTGGCTGACGCAATGCGTTGCATGTCCATGCGCCAGCGGATGAATGACAGTTTTTGACAATACCGCGAGGGGAGTGTTACGCAAGGTTGAAAGATGAATCGGTCTTCAACTTCGCCAGCCGAGCGCATCGTTCCAGCGACCCCGCGAGGCCAGCGCACGCGCCAGCGGCTGCTGCTGGCGGCGGAGACCGTCTTCGGGGAGAAGGGCTACGAGCACGCCTCCATCGCGGATATTACCCGCGAGGCGGAGGTCGCGCTGGGAACTTTCTACGTCTATTTCCCGGACAAGCAGTCCATCTTCGTCGAGGTGGTGGACGAGCTGGGAGCGCGGTTGCGCCGGCTCATCTCCGAGGCGGTGGTGGAGTGCGAGGACCGGATTGAAGTGGAGCGCGAGGGCCTGCGCACCTTCTTCCAGTTCGTGAGCCGCCACCACAACCTGTACCGCATCGTCCGTCAGGCGGAGTTCGTGGATGAGGCGTGCTACCGGCGCTACTACGACCGCTTCGCCGAGGGCTACGTGACGGGCCTGGAGCGCGCCATGGCGAAGGGCGAGGTGCGGCGCATGGACTCGGAGGCGCTGGCCTACTGCCTGATGGGCATTGGCGACTTCCTGGGCATGCGGTGGGTGCTCTGGGACAAGAAGGGCGGCCTGGAGCACGTGTTGGACACCGCCATGGACTTCATCCGCCACGGCATGGACGCACGTTCTGCCGGCGGCGACACCGGCAGCAAGAAGGGGCCGCGCAAGGTGCGCGCTCCGCGGAGCAAGACGACCCGATGAGATACGCCAACATCCTGGCCACCGGCCGCTATGTCCCCGAGAAGGTCCTCACCAACGCCGACGTGGAGCGCATCATCGGCGAGCCGGTGGACGAGTGGCTCCAGACGAACGTGGGCATCAAGCAGCGCCACCTGATGGCGGACAACCAGGTGACGAGCGACTTGTGCGTGGCCGCGGCGAAGCAGGCCCTGGAGCGCGCGGGCGTGAAGCCGCAGGAGCTGGATCTCATCATCATCTCCACGGACACGCCGGACTACCTGAGCCCGGCCACGGCCTCGGCGGTGCAGGCGAAGCTGGGCGCGAGCAACGCGGGCACGTACGACATCAACGCCGCGTGCGCGGGCTGGGTGACGGCGCTGGACGTGGCGAGCAAGACGATCGCCGCGGACGACAGCTACCAGCGCATCCTGGTGGTGGGTGCGTACGGCATGAGCCGGTACATCAACTGGAAGGACAAGAAGACCTGCACGCTCTTCGCGGATGGCGCGGGCGCGGTGGTGCTGGGCGCCAGTGACAAGCCCGGCTTCATGGGCGCGAAGCTGCTGGCGGCCGGCGAGTACCATGACGCGCTGGGCGTCTACACCGGCGGCACGTACCGCCCGGCCACGCCGGAGACGCTGGAGCTCACCAACGGCAAGCCGTCGGTGCAGTTCGTGCGCAAGTTCCCCGCGACGTTCAACACCGAGCGCTGGCCCATGCTGCTCAAGCAGCTCCTGGAGCGGGCGAAGCTGACGATGAACGACGTGGACCACTTCGTCTTCACCCAGCTCAACCTGCGCACCATCGAGGCCACGATGAAGGTGCTGGAGCAGCCCATGTCCAAGACGAACTGGACGATGGACAAGTGGGGCTACACGGGCTCGGCCTGCATCCCCATGACGCTGGATGACGCGGTGGTGCAGGGCCGCATCAAGAAGGGCGACCTGGTGGCGCTGTGCGCCAGCGGCGGCGGCCTCGCGATGGCCTCGGCGCTCTACCGCTGGACGGCCTGAGCCAAACACCTCGGGAGGGGACGAAGCATGTTCATCGGCGATTGGATGGGCCGGGGGGCCATGTACTGGCCCGAGCACACCGCGGTGGTGGACGTGGCCAGGGGAGAGGCCGGCCGCTTCACCTACCGGGCGATGAATGCGCGCGCCGAGGCGCTCGCGGGCTGGCTGCGGGACGTGGCCGGTGTGTCCCGGGGCGACCGGGTGGGGCTGGTGGCCCACAACGGCGTGGAGTACCTGGATGTCCTCTTCGCCTGCGGCAAGCTGGGCGCCATCTTCGTCCCCTACAACTGGCGCCTGCACGCGCAGGAGCTGACGGAACTGGTGCGCGACACCGGCCCGCGCGTGCTCCTCTTCAGCGATGACTTCCGCGACGGCGTCGCCACCGTGCACCAGCAGGTGGGCGGCGGGCTGAAGCTCGTCCACCTGGAGGGGCAGGGGGTGCCCGCGAGCATTCCGTATGCCCAGACGCTCGCGCACGTGTCCGCCTCCCGGGTGACGAACCCGCGGGTGAGCGAGGAGGACATCATCGCCCTGCTCTTCACCGGCGGCACCACGGGCAAGAGCAAGGGGGCGCGCATCAGCTACCGGATGGTGGCGTGGAACACGCTCAACACGCTCATCCACGAGGTGCGGCCCGGGGACGTCACGGTGACGCACACGCCCATGTTCCACACGGGCGGCTTGCTCGTCTACACGGTGCCGCTGCTCACCTGTGGCGGCACCGTGGTGCTCATGCGCCGCTGGGACGCCGAGGAGATGCTGCGGCTGGTGGAGCGCGAGAAGGTGACGCTCTTCTTCGCGGTGCCCACGCAGTACCAGCAGATGTATGACTCGCCGCGCTTCCGCTCGGCGGACCTCTCCAGCGTGCGCTTCGTGACGAGCGGTGGCGCGCCGCTGCCGGTGCCGCTGCTGCAGTCCTGGCAGGCGGTGCACCAGGTGCCCTTCAAGCAGGGCTTCGGCATGACGGAGTTCGGCCCCGGCCTCTTCAGCATGGGCCCCGAGTTCGCCGTGTCCAAGGCGGGCTCCATCGGCCGGCCCAACTACTTCATCGACGCGCGCCTGGTGGACGACGACGGCCGCGACGTGCCCGAGGGCGCCACGGGCGAGCTCATCCTCAAGGGCCCCTCCATGTGCTCGGGCTACTTCGAGAACGCGGAGGCCACGGCCGAGGCCATCGACGCGGACGGCTGGCTGCACACGGGCGACCTGGCGCACCGCGACGCGGACGGCTTCTACTTCATCAACGGGCGCAAGAAGGACATGTTCATCTCCGGCGGGGAGAACGTGTACCCGCTCGAGCTGGAGACGGTGCTCTACGAGCACCCCGCCGTGCAGGCCTGCGCGGTGGTGGGCGTGCCCGACCCCAAATGGGGCGAGGTGGGCCGGGCCTTCGTGGTGCTCAAGCCGGGCGCCCAGGCCACGTCCGAGGCGCTGCTGGAGCACCTGCGCGGCCGGGTGGCCCGCTACAAGGTGCCCAAACAGGTGGAGCTGGTGGCGTCCCTGCCGGTGTCCGCGGCGGGCAAGATTCTCAAGCGCGAGCTGCGTGAGCGGGCCATCGCGGCTGGCGTAAGCTGAGCACCTCCCCTCTCCCTCTGGGAGAGGGCCAGGGTGAGGGTCTTCCCCGCTGGGCCTCCACGGGGAAATCCCAGACATGTCGTGTCAATCGAGCCGGCACACGCCGGGGGAGAGAGTCACATGAAGAAGCAACTGCTGTCGGCGGTGATGCTGTGCACCATGGGCGTGGTGGGCTGTGATCCGGTGGAGCCGACCCCGGTGGACCCCAACACGCAGGTGGGCACGAAGCTCGAGGGCAAGACGCTGGTGATGGAGGGGGCGAACATCCCCAGCCACCCCAATGGCTTCAACGAGGACATGAACCTCGAGGGCTCCACCCAGTGCTACAGCAAGACCACCATGCAGGTGGGCAACAACACCTATACCGTCACCAGCGTGCTGGGCACCCTGCGTGACGCGCCCAAGCAGTTCGACATTGGCACCTGTGACCACGAGGCCGCCGGCGCGACGGCGCAGTTCACCTCCACGGCCGTGCTCATCGAGAACGCCAAGGCGGACCTGAGCTGCTTCGACGCCACGTTCACCTACAACGGCTTCGGCCAGGAGGGCCGTGGCAGCCTGAGCGCGGATGGCAGGACGCTCAAGCTGGAGCTTCTTCCTCGGCCAGGCCACCGGCCACCGCTGCGCGGACGGCGAGGTGGGCGCGGCGACGGTGACGCTCAACGGCCAGCCCTTCACTGGCAACGCCGTGCAGACGTTCATCGCCCAGTAGTACGGCATCTCCCAGCGCGCATCCTCCTTCCCCCTCCGGA
The DNA here is from genome assembly GCF_049060025.1 of Archangium gephyra. Taxonomy (GTDB): domain Bacteria; phylum Myxococcota; class Myxococcia; order Myxococcales; family Myxococcaceae; genus Archangium; species Archangium gephyra_A. Next base: position 6,513,395 of record NZ_JBMEQQ010000002.1, on the reverse strand, counting down.
GACGAGACACGTATGACGTGGCGGTGGCTTCCTGAAGCAACCTGCAGGACTGCGGTACGCGGATGCGCGCTGGCGCTGACGCTGGGCTCGGCCGTGCTCTCCTTCCCCGCGTGGGGACAGAGCACGCCGCTGCCCGGGGCCTACGCCGACTGGTACGAGGCCAAGAACCGCGAGGAGGACGCGGAGCCTCGCGAGTTCGTCCTCATCAACTACTTCTTCACCCGCGTCACCGCCACCAACCAGCTCGGGGACCCGACGGGCCTCAAGGGCGTGTCACTGGGGCCCATCGGCGGGGTGGCCGGCAGCGGCATACGCGTGGAGAACGCCCCGGCCTTCTACGTCGAGCAGCGCTGGATTCCGGTCATCGAATACAGCCCGCACTTCGTCGACGGCCTGGCCAGCTTCCGCGCCCAGTTCGAGGTGGACTACCTCTGGGGCCGCGCCGCCAATGCCGTGCAGCAGAACGAGGGCGGCGGTTTCAACGCCGACCAGGTCAACATCCAGACGAAGAACGTCAACGTCGCCCTCTACCCGACGAGGAACCCCAGCCAGCTCACCCTGCTGATTGGTACCCAGCCCGTCTACGACTCGGTCTACGACCCGACGCGCGCCCCGCTCGGCGACATCATCCGCACCGGTTACAAGCTGACCTTTCTGGGCAGTGACGCCACCGGCCTGTCCGTCTTCAGCAACCACCTCAAGGGCCAGTCGCGCCTGAGCCTGCTGCCGCTGGGCAGCGTGCAGGCGGACAAGGCGGAGTTCAACGACCCCCGGCTCAAGTTCGTCTGGCTGGGCATGGCCGACTACACCTACCCGGTGGCGCCCGGCACCAACGTGGGCGCCTCGCTGTGGTACCTGCGCGACGACACCAAGGGCGATGCCTACGCCTTCGAGGGCCTGGTGAAGAGCGGCCCGTCCTCCAGCAGCCTGGGCAACTTCACCGGCGTGCCGCGGTTGTCCATCGACCGGCCCTCCGGTTGGGTCGGCTGGGCGGGCCTCAACTTCAATCACAACATCGACTTCCGCACCGGCCGGTTCGGCGCCTCCGGCTTCCTCATGTACAACGGGGGCCAGTTCGTCTCGAACCGTGCGGACACCGCGCTCAACCAGCGGGTGGACATCAGCGGCCTGTCCGCCAACCTGGAGCTGCTCTACAACTTCGGGCGCACCAGCAGTGACATGGTGACGCTCGAGGGCATGTTCTCCACGGGCGACGCGGACCTCGCGGACAACCGCTACTCCAGCGCCTTCACCCTCAACCAGTACGGCCTGCCGGGGGCGGTGTGGTTCAACCACAAGATGCTCATCCTGTTCCCGTTCACCAGCACGGTGAACAACTACACGGGCGCGGTGACGGACATCTCCAACCAGGGCTTCGGTCTGCAGAGCGTCATCGCCACCGGCGCGTATGACCTCATCCCCAACAAGCTCAACCTCAAGCTGGGCGTGGGCCATGCGCGCAGCAGCGTCACTCCGCCCGAGGAGACCGCGGGCGTGGCGCGCGGCCGCGTCATCGGCACGGAGATCAACGCCGAGCTGCGCTACACCTTCCGCTACCTCATGACCGTGGGTCTGCACGGCGGCTACATGTTCCGCGGCGACTTCTACAACGGGAACCCGCGCGTCACCGCCAACCCGTGGGCCGCCTTCACCACCTTCACCTGGTACGCGTTCTGACCATGAAGACTCGTGCTCTCGGCCTGCTCGCGCTCGCGAGCCTCTCCACCGGCTGCGCCACCTCGTACAACGCGCGCCCACCCCTGTCCTTCCAGGACTTCGACTACTCCTCTCCCGACGGCAAGCCCTGGCCCCTCCAGCGCCTGGCCCTGCCCGAGACCGCCGCCACCCATGGCACGAAGCAGGTGCCCGAGGTCGCCTACGTCGAGCTCAACCCGGAGGGACAGCAGACCGTCCTCTTCATCCACGGCCTGGGCTCGTACCTGAAGTTCTGGCGCTACCAGCTCGACGCCTTCGCCGCGCAGGGCTACCGCGTCATCGCCGTGGACCTGCCCGGCTATGGCAAGTCCGACAAGCCCGCCTCCTTCCCCTACACCATGGAGGCCATGGGCGATGCGGTGCATGAGCTCGCCCAGAAGCTCGGCGTGCAGAAGCCCATCCTCGTGGGCCACTCCATGGGCGGGCAGACGGCGCTCTCCTACGCCCTGCGCTACCCCGAGGACGTGAAGGCCATCGTCCTCACGTCCCCCGCCGGCTTCGAGAAGTTCAGCCCGAGGGAGAAGGCCTGGTTCCAGCGCTCCTTCAGCACCGCCCTCATCAAGGGCTCGCCCGAGGCCGCCATCTGGGGCAGCGTGCGCCAGTCCAACTTCGAGCGCTGGCGGCCCGAGCTCGACTGGCTCATCGAGGAGCGCGTGCGCGTGGCCAAGAGCCCCGAGTTCGACTCCTACGCCTACGCCAACGTGCGCACCGTGAATGGCCTCGCCCACAATGACTTCGTGCGCGACAGCCTCAACCGCGTCTCCGTCCCCACCCTCATCATCTACGGCGAGGACGATCGCCTCATCCCCAATCCCTTCCTCCACGGGGGCGAGGTGGCCGACATCATGCGCTACGGCCACGAGAACATCCCCGGCTCGAAGCTGGTGGGCCTGGAGCGCTGCGGCCACACCGTCCAGATGGACTGCCCCCAGGACTACAACGCGCAGGTGCTCGCGTTCCTCGAGGGCCTGGAGTCCGGCGGCGGCTCGCAACAGTAAAGACAGACACCGGAGCGGGGGACTTTCCATCGTCCCCCGCCCGGCGCGCCACTACGGGATGGTGTGGTACTTCACCATGTTGAGTTGCACGTTCTGCGTGAGGTCCTTCGAGTTGAAGTGGCCATACGGGTAGCCCGAGTAGACCTTCTCGCCCATCTGCCCCGGGATGCGCGAGGTGTACTGGCCGTAGACGAGCCCGTCGTAGCCGATGACCTCATCCGCGGTGGACCAGATGGTGTAGCGGAAGGCACCCTCGTAGCCGCTGCTGGCCAGCAGGTTGTTGAGGTACGCCGAGCGGCCGCTCACGCCCAACCCGTTCCAGTAACCCGGGTACAGGCCGTTGGTGCTGCCGCACGTGGGCGTGCCGGGACCCGTCTGATAGCACGAGGTCAGGCCCAGGTTGGCGCCCGCGATGCCCACGAAGGTGTCCACCGAGGCCGTCAGCGACGGGCCGATGTAGTACTGGCCGCCCTCCAGCGAGTCCGTGGCGTAGCCGCCGAGCACCGCCTTGCGCGCCAGCGTCACGCCCATGGAGTGCGCGATGATGTCCACCTTGGCGGCGCCCGTATAGGCCTTCACCGCCTCGATGAGCTTGCGCACCTTCATCACGTTCGTCTTCGAGTGGTACTGGTACGCCGACAGGGAGGCGTCCGCCGGGCCCCACGTCGTCGCGTACAGCTCGCTCGTCTTGTAGCCCTTGGACAGGAAGAACTCGATGGAGGCATTCCAGCCCGACTGGCCCAGCTTGCCCGTGCCAATCGCCTTGTCCGAGTTGCCGTGGATGAAGATGACCGGCTGGTTCACCACCGTGTCCGAGCTGCTCGCCTTGCCGCCGTAGCTGCCGCCCACGAGGTCCGCGCGCACCAGGTTGTACGTGGGCTCATAGCCATTGGCCGACAGCCATGTGCGGAAGTGCGAGGTAAAGCCAGACGTGGACACCGCCGCCTGCTCCGTGCTGCCCGTCTCCTCGGCGGTAGCAACCTGTTGCACCGGGGTCTCGGCCGGGGCCTCCAGATCCTCGGCGGGACCGCAACCGGGAACGAGCGAGCCCAACAACAGCGCACCCGTCAGTGAAAGGGAATGACGCAGCCGCATGATTTCTACTCCTTGTTTTGGGGTGGGGAGCCTGCGCGCACGGGAACTGTGCCGCATTGCACGATTATAACGTTTTTCACGTTTCATTGCCCGTGGGATGGAGTTGGCATGTCAGGCCCTGCTGCATAGGTTGGGTGACGCATGAGGTCAGGACTCGCAGAGATGACTCTCTGCGTCATGCTGTTCCTGACCACGCGTGTCTCCGCAGAGGGGCAGGAGGCGCAGCAAGGCTTTCGCAAGCCGAGGCTGCGTGCAGTCGGGGTGACGGGTCGGGTCGAGGAGGTACGTGTGGCCGCCAGGACGGCGACGCGGATCCGTTTCGACACCGCCCTGGACGCGGAGCGCACGCGCCTGGAGGACGGGCTCGGGCGTTTCGAGCCCCTGGTGGTGGGCAATGGCTTCCTCGTCGTCACCCCGCGCGAGGAGCTCCCCGGCGGTGAGCGCGTGACGCTCCGGGCCGTGCTCTCCGACGGCACCGAGGTGCCCTTCGAGCTCGCCGCCGGCGCCTCCGAGGTGGACGTGCAGGTCCGCGTCTCCCGGGGCGTGGCCGCTCCCGTCCGGATGCGTGAAGTGCCAACGGTCGTGTCCGCGGTGTGGCGCGAGCGCGTGTGGGGCGCACGCGGCGCCAGCGTGGAGTGGCCCGAGCGGCAGCGCTCGCGCCGGGGCGAGGGCCGGGCCGGACGGCTCGCGGAGTCCATGCTGGTGCTGGCCGCGCGCTCCGGGCCGCTGCCCCTGTCAGACGCGTGGCAGCCGGACGCGGGGCTCGAGGTGGAGCGGCGCCTGTTCCACGCCGGTGGACTGTCCGGCTTCGTGGTGCGCGTGAGGAATCCGGATCCGCTGCGGCCCTGGGAGCCCGGCGAGGTCCGCGTGCGTCATGCCGCGGGAGGCGGGGAGGTGGAGGTGCTGGCCCTGCGCATGGGGCCCGGGTTGCTCCCGCCCGGTGGGTGGGGGTGGCTCGTCGTCGTCACCCCGGCCCTGCCCGAGGACGGGCCGGCCCGGTTCGAGCTGGAGCTGCGGGGACGGAAGGGCGTCGCGCTGTGAGAGCGGAGCCGTGAGTGCAGTCGTGAGCCGGGAGGACGTCATGGAAATGAACAGGAAGACGTACTGGCGCCGTTGGATGTTGGCCATTGGCGCTGCTGCCGCTCTCGCCGGGGGGGCGGCCTATGCGATGCAGAAGGAATGCTGGAACTGCTCGCCCTGCGGGTGCTCGCCGGATGGAGGTGCCCTCATGTGTTGTGAGATCAACGCCTGCTGAGTGAAGCGATCGGGTCATGAGGATTGGTGCGGAACCGCGTCACGCCTCCCTCGGATAATGCGGGGGGTGTGCCCCGGAGGCCCATCGCACCGTGAATGGAACGCCACCTCACGGAGGGGATGACATGAGAGGCGCAGCACATGCGTGAGCGGACACGCCCGAAGCGATTCGCGCTCGCGTTCGCTTTCGGAGGCATGGCGGTCTTCCTCTGGCAGCTCGCCACCGCTTCTCCCGGCCCCGGCCCGTGGGAACCTCCCGAGGGGTCCCTCGTCCTCCCCCGCCAGTCCGCCCGGCCTCGAGCCCTCCTCCATGGAGCCTCCGTGCTCGATGCGAGCTTCGCGGCTTCCTCCGCCTCGCGGCTGGTGAAGGCCGTCCCCTCCTGGATGCAGCCCCGCCCCTTACATGGTGCGCCGGCCGCTCCTCCCGAGGTGCCTCCTTCTCCGCCTCCCCCTTCCGCGACCGTCCTGCCGCTGTCTTCACAGGAACTCGCGCCGGACGGGCTGCCGGTCTCGGCGATGCGCTGCACCCGGGAGGGGGCGGGGTTCGACTGTGGAAGCTGCAGCACCGATGGGGACTGTCCCGCCGGGCAGGGGTGCGTGGCCAACCGCGAGACGCGCCGCTTCGAATGCATGGCCTCCGAGTGCGAGGAGGATGTCCACTGCTTCCCCGGCACCGTGTGCCGCACCGTCACCACCGGCGCCACCGGCGCCACCCTCATCCGCCGCTGTGCCCCCGAGGGGGTGCGCCGCGAGGGCGAGCCGTGTGACTCGCTGCCCGTCTCGCCCGCGGGTTCCTGCCGCGAGGGCCTGCGCTGCGTCAACCAGGTGTGCTCCACGCCGTGCTCCCTGGATGGCAGCGTGCGCTGTGCCTCGGGCTTCGTCTGTACCGAAGGCCTGGAGGGCCCCGGGTGCTTCCCGGACTGTCAGGAGGCTCGGGTGCCCCGATGGGCAACAGTGCGCCCGCGTCCGGGAGGACGAGTACCAGTGTCTCGCGGCCTCCCAGGGAGATTGCCGTGACACCCCGTGCCCCGAGGGCGAGCGCTGCAACATGCGCATGTCCCGGGGCCGCGCTGTCTTCTGGTGCGCCCAGGTCTGCAATCCCATGCTTCCCGGCTCGTGCTCCAGCGGGAACGTCTGCGGCATGGGGAGCGCCACCGCGAGTACGTGCTTTCGTCAGTGCGACCCCGTGGACCCCCAGGCCTGTGGACCCGGGTGGTCCTGCTCCACCGTCACCGAGGATATGTCTGTCTTTGGCTGTACCCCGGTGTTGAGGTAGCGGGGGGAGCGACCCTCAGCTCAGGGCACCACGACCCGGCGCAGGTGCGCTCCCAGCCGCGTCGCGAACTCGTAGTGGATGGTCTGCGCCCAGTCCGCCAGGTTCTCCACGTGCAGGTGCTCGTCCCCGTCCTTGCCAATCAGCGTCGCCGTCAGCGGCCGCTCGTCGTGCGTCGCCCGCGTCACGTCCACGATGATGTGGTTCATCATGATCCGCCCCAGCACCGGGCACCGTCTCCCGTTCACCAGCACGTGCGCCTTGCCCGACATCAGCCGCGCGTAGCCGTCGAAGTACCCCACCGGGAGGATCGCCACCCGCGTCGCCTCGGGGCACCGGTACGTGCACCCGTACCCCACGTAGCTCCCCGCAGGGAGCCACTTCACCACCTGGCTCGGGCACCTCCACGACAGCACCGGCCTCAACTCCGGCACCCGCCCCAACACCAGCCGCGCCGACAGTCTCGTCTCCGTCGACGGCCACAGCCCATAGAGCGAGATGCCCACCCGCTGTGCGTCGTAGCGCGCCCTCGGCAGCACCAGCGTCGCCGCGCTCGCCGCCATGTGCCGCTGCAACGGCTCCTCCACCGGCACGCTCGCCCTCAGCGCCATCAGCCCACCCTCGAAGACGTCGAGCTGGGATTCGGCGTACGTCTGCTCCGTCACGTCCTCCGTGTTCGCGAAGTGGCTCAGCACTCCCACCACCCGCAGCACGTCCGCCGCCTCGCGCAGGAAGTCCAGCTCGCCCCCCGCTATCTGCCCCGGCGTGAAGCCCTCGCGCCCCAGCCCCGTGTCCACGTGCACGTGCGCCCGCAGCGGATGCTCCAGCTTCGCCCGGCGCAGCTCCTCCACCGTCTCCCTCCACGAGCCGTCCCCCACCACCACCTCCACCCCCGCTCGCGCCAGCGCCACCGCCTCCTCCGCGTCCGTGGCCCCGATGACCAGCACCTGCTTGCGTTGCAGGCCCTTCGTCTGCTCGAAGGCCCGCACCGTCAGCGCGTCCCCCGGCGTGATGAAGTACAGGACGTCCACCAGCGGGTGCACCAGCGGCAGCATCTGCGTCAGCCCGTGGCCGTACGCGTTGCCCTTCAGCACCGCTCCCAGTGCCCTCGGCCCTCCCACGTCCGCCGACAGCTTGCGCAGCGTCGCCACGTTCGCCGCCAGCGCTCCCGCCGACAGCTCCAGCCTCGATGCCACCTTCCCGGCTGCCCCCGCAGTCACCTCGTGCATCTTCCGCCTGACCGTCCTTCGCGCCTCCCGGCGCGCTGTGTGACTCTTCTTCTTCCAAAGCGTGCCGCATTGCACGTGCCATCCAAGCGGGCAGGCATGGGAGCGTCCGATGCTCAGCGCGGAGGGGGCCGTCCATGAAGGCCAGGCGGATCCTACGCCCCGATGACCGGCCTACCTGGCGGGGGTCCGGTCATCGGGAGGCGCGTCGGACACCGCCCGACGCACCGGGCGGCTCCGGCCCACCTGCAGCACGAAGAGGACGAGCCCCACGGCGCCCAGCGCGAAGAGCGTGTCGCCGGGCACGCGCATCCAGCGCAGCGCGTTCATCACGGGCGTCTGGAGGAACTCGGCGCTGCGCGCATACCAGTAGCCGTGCTCCACCGAGGCCCACGTCTGCATCAACCCCACCGGCAGCAGGCTGAGCACCACCATGCCCATGAGGCCCGCGTTGATGGACCAGAAGCAGAAGCGCAGCAGCCGCTCGTTCCACGGCTGGAGGGGATCCAACGCCCGCAGGCAGAAGAGCATCAGCCCGATGCCCAGCATGCCGTAGACGCCGAAGAGCGCGGCGTGGCCGTGCACGGGCGTCGTGTTGAGGCCCTGCATGTAATAGAGCGCGATGGGCGGGTTGATCATGAACCCGAAGAGGCCCGCGCCCACCAGGTTCCAGAAGGCCACCGAGATGAAGAAGTAGATGGGCCAGCGGTAGTTGCGCACCCAGGGCGAGACGTTCGTCAGCTTGAGGTTGTGCCACGCCTCGTAGCCCACGAAGAGCAGCGGCACCACCTCCAGCGCGCTGAACACCGAGCCGAGCGCGATCACCACCGTGGGGGTGCCGGAGAAGTACAGGTGGTGCAGCGTGCCGATGATGCCGCCCGACAGGAAGATGGTGGCGGACAGCACGGTGGCCTCGCCCGCCGTGCGCAGGCTCAGCAGCTTCAGGCGCGCGAAGAGGAAGGCGATGACGACGGTGGCGAACACCTCGAAGAAGCCCTCCACCCACAGGTGCACCACCCACCAGCGCCAATACTCGGCCACCGCGAGGTTGGTGCCGCGCCCGGCCCCGAGCGCCGCGAAGTAGAAGCTCGCGATGGCCGCGGAGCTGATGAGGAAGAGGGTGAGGATGGGGCGCTGCTCGTCCTCGCGCTTCAGCGCCGGGCGGATGGCCCGCACCACGAGGAAGAGCCAGAGGAAGAGGCCCACCAGCAGGCCCACCTGCCAGAGCCGGCCCAGGTCGATGTATTCGTAGCCGCTGTGGCCCAGGTAGAACCAGGCGTCCCCGGTGCCCAGGTAGCCCTTCACGCTCAGCCACTGGCCCGCCATGGAGCCCAGCACCACCACCAACAGCGCGCCGAAGAGCACGTTGACGCCCAGCCGCTGGCCCCTGGGCTCCACCCCACCCACCGCCGGGCCAATGTAGAGGCCCGTGGCGAGCCACGCCGTGGCGATCCAGAAGATGCCGAGCTGCGTGTGCCAGGTGCGCGTCACGCTGTAGGGCAGTATCTGGTCCAGCGGAATGCCGTAGAAGCCCGAGCCCTCCACCCCGTAGTGCGCCGTGACGACGCCCAGGAGGATCTGCAGCAGCAACAGGCCCGACACCACCCAGAAGTACTTCACCACGCTGCGCTGGGAGGGCGTGGGTTGCAGGGCGAGCAGGGGATCATCCGCCGGCACCTCCCCCAGGGGCGCCTCGGCCGGACGGGAGGCGTAGTAGAAGGCCATGGCGCCGATGCCGGCCAGCAGCAGGATGATGCTCACGCCCGTCCACACCACGGTGTCGCCCGTGGGGATGTTTCCGATGAGCGGCTCGTGGGGCCAGTTGCTCGTATAGGTGACGCTGTCGCCCGGACGCTCGGTGCCCGCGGCCCAGGCGCTCCAGAAGATGAAGCCCGAGAGCAGCCGCAACTGGGCCGGGTCCGTCACCGCGCCCGAGGGAATGGCGTACTCGGGGCGTCCGCGGGTGAAGACGTCCGCGTAGTGCGCCTGGTTGGCCTCGAAGGCGCGAGCGCGCACCGGGTCCAGCGTGAGGGTGCCGGTGGCCTCGTCATGGGTGTTGGTGCGCATGAGCTCCGTGAGGCGCTCGCGCAGCGCGGCCTGCTGGGGCCGGGCCAGGGTGTCGTAGCCCGCGCCGTGCTCGGCCCGGGCCCAGGCGTCGAGAATGAAGAGGGCCTCGCGGTGCAGCCAGTCCGCCGTCCAGTCCGGCGCCACGTAGCTGCCGTGGCCCCAGATGGAGCCCACCTCCATGCCTCCCATGGCCTGCCAGACGTTCTGACCGGCCTGGATTTCTCCGGGCCCGAAGAGCTGCTGCCCGTCCGTCGTCACCACCCGCTGCGGGACGGGCGGCGCCTGTTGGTAGACGCGCACGCCCACCCAGCCCAGCACGGCGAACGAGGCGATGAGGACGGCGGCGAAGGCAATCCAGAGCTTCTTCATGCGCGGCTCCTGTGGCGTCATGGGCACGGCGCGCCCGGTGGGGAGGGGGGCCTCGGCGACGCGCCAAGGTAGGAACGCGCATGCCGGGTGTACACCCGCATGTCCGATGACTTCGGCCCATGCTGTGCGAGCCCCATGCCACGGGCGGCCCCAGGGGCTCCGGCTCTAAATGTTGTATTTAATATGCATATTTTGCGCGAGGAGAGCCGGAGAGTGCAGTCCCTGCGCGCCCGGGAGGCCTCCGGCAGGTGGATGCGGGACGGGTGGGGGGCTGGCCCGGCACTTGCTGTCCTCCCCTTGGACACCTGGACCAGGAAGGCCTCATGCAATCCCTCTCAAGCCCCTTCGCGCTCACGCCCACCACCACCGTCGGTGAGCTGGCCGCCTCCCGTCCCTCCTCCACCCGTGTCTTCTCCCGCCGGGGCATCGACTTCTGCTGCGGCGGCGGCAAGACGCTCGAGGAGGCGTGCCGCCGCCGCGGCCTCGATCCCCAGGAAGTCCTGCGGGAAATCCAGCAGGAGCTCGAGCGGGGGGCGGGGGAACCCGTCGCCTGGACGGAGCGCAGCCAGGCCGAGCTCATCCAGCACATCGTGGCGCACTACCACGAGCCGCTGCGCGAGGAGCTGCGCCGGCTGCACGGCATGGCGCTCAAGGTGCTGCGCGTGCACGGAGAGAAGGATCCGGAGCGGCTCTCCCAGCTCGCCGACACCTTCGTGCTGCTCAAGGACGAGCTCGAGCCGCACATGGAGAAGGAGGAGCGAATCCTCTTCCCGTGGATTCTCTCCGGGCGCCCGGTGCCGCAGGGCGGGCCCATCGAGCGGATGATGTTCGAGCACGAGCAGGCCGGGCAATTGCTCGTGCGGCTGCGCGAGCTGACGGGCAACTACGAGGTACCCCCGGGGGCCTGCAACACGTGGCGCGCGCTGTGGAATGGGCTCGAGGCGCTCGAGCGTGAACTGCACGAGCACATCCACCTGGAGAACAACATCCTCTTCCCACGCGCCTCGGGGCGGGCCTGAGTCCCGCTGGGCCCGGCCGTGCTCCAGGCGGGGGAGAGTGGGAGCCTCGTTTCCGTCGTGCGCATCCTGTCTGCCAGGAGGTCTCCCCATGAGCATCTGGCAGAAGCTGTCGTCGCGTTTCCGTGGGCATTCCGAAGAAGAGGCGCCTCGTCCCGGTTCCGAGTCCCCCGGCATGACCTACGCCGACCTTGAGCGCGACAAGGACCTCAAGGAGCGTCAGCTCTCCGGCGCCTTCGAGCCTCCCTTCGGCAAGGACGCCTCCGCCATCGAACAGGACGAGTGAGCTCCTCGTAGGGGCGCACAGCGGGGAGGACGGGCCCGTGCACCCTCACCCCGTCCCTCTCCCAGAGGGCGAGGGGAGGGGTGAAGGAGGGGCTGCTCGCCGACCTCGTCGCCGTCGAGGGAGACCCCACCGTCGACATCTCCGCGCTGCGCCGCGTCCGCTTCGTCATGAAGGGCGGCTCCGTGTTCCGGCGGTAGCGCCTCCGATGCTAGGGTGCGCCGCCGTGCCGCGCATCTCCTTCACCTCGAGTCTCCAGCGTCATGTCCCGTGCCCCTCGGAAACGGTGGGCGGGGCCACCGTTCGCGAGGCCCTCGAGCAATACTTCACCCGCCATCCCCAGGTGCGCGGCTACGTGCTCGATGAACAGGGCGCGCTGCGCCACCACGTCGTCGTCTTCGTGAATGGCGGCCAGCTTCGCGACCGCTCGGGCCAGGATGAACCGCTCGGCGAGACCGCCGACATCTACGTCATGCAGGCACTCTCAGGGGGTTGATCATGTCGGATCGCATCTTCGTCGCCACGCGCAAGGGCCTCTTCGAGCTTCCGGCGCTCCCAGGGCCAGTGGCGCATCGCCCAGACGTCCTTTCTCGGTGACTCCGTCTCGCTGGTCGCGAAGTCCTCCTCGGATGGCACCCTCTATGCCGCGCTCAACCTGGGCCACTTCGGTGTGAAGCTGCGCGCCTCCTCCGATGGTGGCCAGCGCTGGGACGAGCTGACCGCTCCCGCCTTCCCCAAGAAGCCGGAAGGGCTCGAGGAGACGCTCCCGGATGGCAAGCCCTGGCCGTGGCGCGTCGAGCAGATCTGGGCGCTCGAAGCCGTGGACGGCACCCTCTGGTGCGGCACGGTCGGTGGCGGGCTCTTCCGCTCGCGAGACCGGGGCCAGTCCTGGGAGCTGTGCCGGGGCCTCTGGGAGCACCCGCTGCGCAAGCAGTGGTTCGGTGGCGGCACGGACCTGCCGGGCATCCACTCCATCTGCCCGCACCCCAAGAACCCGAGTGAGCTCGTCGTGGGTGTCTCGTGCGGCGGCGCCTGGCTCACGCGCGATGGGGGCGAGCACTGGGAGGTGAGCCACGGCATGTTCGCCGCGTACATGCCCCCCGAGCTGCGCGAGAATCCGGCCACCCAGGATCCGCACCTGCTCGCGCGCTGCGCCTCGCACCCGGACCGCCTCTGGGCCCAGCACCACAACGGCGTCTTCCGCTCCGATGACGGAGGCAGCCGCTGGGTGTCCATTCCCGAGAGCGCTCCGAGCGTCTTCGGGTTCGCCATCGCCGTCCACCCGTCCAACCCGGACATCGCCTGGCGCGTCCCCTCCATCAAGGACGAGCAGCGTTTCCCCGTGGACGGCCGCGTCGTCGTCTCCCGCACGCGCGATGGCGGCAAGAGCTGGGAGGTGTTGCGCGAAGGTCTGCCCCAGGAGCACGCCTACGATCTCACCCTGCGCCACGCGCTCGACGTGGACTCCACCGGAGAGCGGCTCGCGTTCGGCAGTACCACCGGCTCGCTCTGGGTCTCCGAGAACGGTGGAGACTCCTGGATGCACCTCTCCGCGCACCTTCCCCCCATCTACGCCGTCCGCTTCGCCTGAGCGGGCTCAGTCCGGGGTGGCGTCGATGATCTTCTTCGCGATCCCGAAGGAGAATCCCGCCCTGGCCAGCGCGGCCAGGTCCCGCTGACGGTTCTCCTCCCGGGTCTTCAGATTGGTCCGGAAGGGGCCCAGCCGCTTCTTCCGCGCCCAGATCTTCGCCGCCTCCTCCTCGGAGAAGCTTCCGCGGTGGCGTCCGCCAGCTTCTTCGCGACCACCTCCGCCGAGACGCCCTTCATCCGCAGCTTCTGGGCGATGACGCGCGCACTGCGGCCCGAGTTGCGCAGCGAGTGCGCCTTCATCCCCGCGTAGGCCTCGTCGTTGATGAGCCCGCTGCGCGTGAGCTTCGCGACGAGCTCGTCCACCCAGCCGATCGCCTCGGTCCGCTCCCCACCGTGCGCCTTGATGGACCGGTCCACCCGGCGCATCAGCACCCGCTTGAGCTGGCTCACCGTCGCCGCGTACCTCTTCAGGTAGTGCAGCGCCGCGTTCTCCAGATAGCGCGGAGTGACCTTCCGAGGCTTCTTCTGGGGCCGCGCGGCCTTCCGTCCCTGCTCTCCCTGCTGCTCTTCCATGAGAGGTTGGATGTAACACCCGGGTCCCACGTCCGGCATGGGGTTGTCCGGGTATTTGGCTCGCATGGTGTACGGGCGGGCATTCGGGGGCTCAGAAGGCCTCTTCGGGGACCTCCATCAGGTCCAGCGTGCCCTGCTCCACCATGCGCGCGGCGTGCGCCAGCCCCGGCAGCACCTCGCGGCAGAACCAACGCGCGCTGGCGAGCTTGCCCCCGTAGAAGGCCTTGTCGCCCGGGTTCTCCTTCATCCGCTCCAGCGCCACCGCCGCGTGCCGCACCAGCAGCCAGCCCACCACGAGGTCCGCCAGCCCCAGCAGCACCCGGTTGCCCTGCATGCCCACGTGGTAGACGGACTCGCCCAGCTTCCCCAGCAGCGTGCCCAGCATCGTCTCCAGGTCCGCCAGCCCCTTGCCCAACGCCGCCCGCTCGGCCTCCAGTTCCTTGCCTCCCTCGCCCGACTCCACCGTCTCGCGCACCTGCCCCAGCAGCCGCTGCAGCGTCGCCCCTCCATCCCTCGCCACCTTGCGCAGCAGCAGGTCCAACGCCTGGATGTGCGTGGTGCCCTCGTAGAGCGTGTCGATCTTCTGGTCCCGGATGTACTGCTCCATCGGGTAGTCCTTCAGGTACCCCGAGCCGCCCAGGCACTGCAGCGCCAGGCCCAGCAACTCGTACCCCTTGTCCGAGCAGTAGCCCTTCACCAGCGGCAGCAGCAGGTCGTTGAGCGAGTCGTACTCGGCGGCCTCCAGCGCCCGGTGCCCGCCCTTGAGCTCCACGTGGTCCTGGATGGAGGCCGTGTAGAGGCAGAGCGCCCGCATGCCCTCGGCGTGCGCCTTCTGCGCCATCAGCATCCGCCGCACGTCCGGGTGGTGCAGAATCGTCACGCGCGGCGCCTTGGCATCGCGCGCCTGCATCAGGTCCGCTCCCTGCTTGCGGTCCTTCGCGAACTCCAGCGCGTTGAGGTACGCCGTGGACACCGTGGCCATGGACTTGATGCCCACCGCCATGCGCGCCTGCTCGATGATGTGGAACATCTGCCGGATGCCGTCGTGCACCTCGCCCAGCAGCAGCCCGCGCGACGGCTTGCCGTCACCGAAGGTCAGCTCGCACGTCACCGAGCCCTTCAGCCCCATCTTCTCTTCGATCTTCGTGCACACCACGCCGTTGTGCTCGCCCAGCGCGCCGCCCTCGTCCACCCAGAACTTGGGCACGATGAAGAGCGAGAGGCCCTTGGTGCCCGGGCCCGCGCCCTCGGGCCGCGCCAGCACCATGTGGACGATGTTCTCCGTGTTGTCCGTCTCCGCGCTGGTGATGAAGCGCTTCACGCCCTCGATCTCCCAGACGTCCCCGCCCACGTGCCGCGCCTTGGTGCGCGCCGCGCCCACGTCGCTGCCCGCGTCCGGCTCGGTGAGCACCATCGTCCCCACCCAGCGCCGCTCCATCATCGCCGGCAGGTAGCGCTTCTTCTGCGACCCGGTGCCCAGCCGGTCGATGACGCGCGCCAGCACGCCGGCCAGCGTGTAGAAGGCCACCGCCGGGTTGGCTCCCACCATCAGCTCGAAGGCCGCCCAGCCCAGCGAGGGCGGGGCTCCCATGCCCCCCAGGTGCACCGGTAGCTCGAGCTGGCTCATCCCCGACTCGTGATATGCCGCCATCGCCTTCTGGAGGCCCGGCGGCAGCGTCACCGTCCCGTTCTCCAGCTTCGGCGGGTTGTGCTCGGACTCGGAGAAGCTCGGCGCCATCTCCTCGAGGCACACCCTGGCGAACGTCTCCAGCGTCTGGCGCGCCGCTGTCTCGTCGAAGTCCCCGAAGGGCGCCTTGCCCAGCGAGCTCCTCCCGATGTCCAGGAACTCGAAGAGGTTGAAGTTCAGGTCACGCAGGTTGTGCTTGTAGTGGTTGGGCGCGGACGACATCGCGGCCTCCGGCTGGAACGGGTTGTGCGGGTAGAGCCCCAAGGCTACCGCGTGTGACGGGTCCGGGCCGCCACGTTTTTGAGGGGGGGTCGCAACTCGGGGCCTCTCGCTGCGACAATAGGGAACGAAGCACCCCCCGTGCGCCCAGCGAGGACCTTCCATGAGCATCCGAAGGATTGGTTTCAGCCCCTTCGTCCAGACCGCGAGCGTCATCGAGGCCCAGCGGCGCATCGAGGCGCAGCAGCGCGTCGACGCCGTCGAGAAGCCCATTGGGGCCGATGACCCGGCGCTGATGACCGAGGAGCAGCAGCTCGAGGCCCTCAATGCGAAGCACCGCGCCGAGCTGGAGGCCCTCGAGGCCGAGCGCGCGCAGATGGAGCGCGAGAGCGCGGCGCTGCGGGCCCAGCTGACGCTCGCCGATGGGTACGAGACCGCCCAGCGCGAGCTCGTGGACCTCAAGGGGGGCAAGGACAGCGCGAAGGAGGCGCTCCCGGACGCCGGTGCGGACAAGCCGGGCATGTCGCTCGCGCACCTGGCCCGGGCCAATGTGTACGCGTCGGTGACCCGGGCGGAGCGCGCCCAGGCCGAGCAGCTCGCCGCGCTGGAAAAGGCCGCGGCGGAGCAGGCCACCGCCACCGGGGGCGAGGACGACTGGATGGCGGCGGAGGTGGCCGCGCTCCAGGTGGACGGTGGCGCCGAGGTGGCGGAGGGGGAGGACCCTTCCTGGATGGAGGCGGAGCTGTCCGCGCTCGAGGCGCAGGCCGGGGCGCTGGAGGATGCCGAGGAGGTCTACAGCGATCCGGGAGCGGACTCGTTCTTCGCCAGCCTGGATGACGTCGAGAACCTGGATCCGGGTGGAGGGAACTTCGGCGACGCGGGGGCCCATGCGTTCGTCGCGAGCATGGAGGACATCGCCCTCCTCGTGCCCGACGCCGGGGCCGAGGCCGTGCCAGCGGGCACCTCGGAGCCCGTGGCGGCGGAGCCTTCCGTGATTGTCGCGGAGCAGGCGCGGGTCATGGGGTTGCCGTTCGATGACGAGGCCGTTCCGGCTCCGGCTCCGGCGCTGGTGGCCGAGCCGCCAGTGGCCGAGGCCTCCGCTCCCGTGGGGCTCCCCTTCGACGCGGAATAAGGAGCGATTCGGGGGTATATCCGGGCCATGCGCAAGGTGGTCATCCCCCGCGCCGGTGGCTACGACCGGCTCACGCTCCAGACGCAGCCCGATCCCACGCCCGGCCCCGAGGAGGTCGTCGTCACCTCGGAGGCCATCGGCGTCAACTACGCCGACTGCGTCATCCGCATGGGGCTGTATGCCTCGGCCAAGGAGTACGTCGGCTGGCCCATCACCCCGGGCTTCGAGTTCGCCGGGACGGTGTCCGCGGTGGGCTCCGCCGTCACGGACCTCGCGGTGGGTACCCGGGTGTTCGGCGTCACGCGCTTCGGGGGCTACTCCACCCACGTCGTCGTGCCCCGCCACCAGGTGTTCCCCCTGCCCGCGCGCTTCGACATGGCGCAGGCCGCGGGCTTTCCCACTGTCTTCCTCACCGCGTATTACGCCCTCTTCGAATTGGCCCACCCGCGCCCGGGGAACACGCTGCTCGTGCACTCGGCCGCGGGCGGTGTGGGCGGGGCCCTGCTGCAACTGGGGCGCATCGCGGGTTGCCGCACCGTGGGCGTCGTCGGCTCCAGTCATAAGGTGGAGACCGCGCGGGCCCTCGGCGCCGATGTCGTCATCGACAAGAGCCGCGAGGACCTCTGGCGCGCCGCCGAGCAGGCCGCTCCCCGCGGCTATGACGTGGTGCTCGATGCCAATGGTGTCTCCACGCTGCGCGACAGCTACCGGCACCTCGCCCGGCCCGGCAAGCTCGTCATCTATGGCTTCCACTCCATGTTGCCGCGTGAAGGCGGCCGGCCCAACTGGGTGAAGCTCGCCGCGGACTTCCTGCGTACTCCGCGGTTCGATCCGCTCTCGCTCACCAACGAGAACGCGAGCGTCCTCGCCTTCAACCTCTCCTATCTGTTCGAGCGCCGCGACGTGCTCGAGGAGTCCATGGGCCGGCTGCTCGCGTGGGTGGACGAGGGCCGCATCACCGCGCCGCCCGTGACGCGCTTCCCGCTGGAGCGCGTCGCCGAGGCGCACCGCGCGCTGGAGTCCGGCTCCACCGTGGGCAAGCTCGTGCTGGTGCCGTGAGGCGCGCGGGCTACCGCTTCACTGCGCCCCGCTGCTTCATCGCGTCGTCCACCCGGCGGCCCAACTCCGCGATGCTCTGCGTGAAGCCGATCGCCGTCACCGTTCCGGGGAAGCCGTTCTCCTCGTCCGCGAAGTCCGCTGTCCCTGCCAAGCCCTCGTCGTAGTAGCGGTAGCCCAGGTTCGACAGGAACGCGATGACGTAGTGCCTCGGCGCCTTCCCCGGCAGTGCCCGCACGATTCCCGCGTCGCTCCCGTAGTTCTCCGTCTGCCCCGTCTTGTGCAGGAACTCCACCTCCGCCGCCGCGTTGCACGGCCTCGTGTCCCGCTTGAACGCCGTCACCCCCACCGTCGCCGTCCCGTCCTCCGCCAGCCACCTCGCCGGCACCGCCGTCGGGATTCCCCTCCTCGCGTTCGCGTCTCCGCACACCAGTGTCGAGCTCAGCCCCTCCGCGTACCCCTGCTCCGCCAATAGCTTCTTCAGGAAGTTCCTCGCGGGCTCCGACAGCTCCGCCGCCGTCACCGCACGCCCCTCCTTCGTCCTCCACAGCACCCCGGGCCCTCCGTTGATCAGCAGGAACAGCCTCGCAGTGTCCAATGCCGTCATGTGGATGCTTCCCGGCTGCCAGTTCCTCCCCGTTACCGGTGACGTCCCGTTCACCTGCAGCGTCCCCAGTCCGAGCGCCGCGTACTCCGCGTTCAGCTTCTCCATCGCCCCCCGCTCGTGCAGCAGCTTCACCAGCGCCTCCGTCGCGCCGTTGTCCGACTCGACGATCATCGGCTCCAGCCAGCCCCGCAGCGGGCGCTCGCCCTTGTCCACCGTGTCCCGGAGGAAGCGGTACGGTGTGTCCAGCGTCAGCTCGCCCCGGTCCACGAGCTTCATCACTCCGTACGCGATGAGGATCTTGAACAGCGACGCGGGGTAGGGCGCCATGAAGCGCAGCGGTGCCTTCTCGCGTCCCGGTACCAGGTCGTCCCCCGCAGGTGCCTCCGCCCAGCCCTTCTGACCGTCCCAGCGCTCCAGGTCCCATCGCGTGAAGCGCACCGACTGGGTTCCCAGCGTCCGTGCATCGATGGGGACTGTCTGCCCCTTCGGGTAGTCCCTCGACAGCAGCACGTTCGCCACCGCCACCGGGCGCCCCTCCGCGTCCAGCTCGATGACCGCTACGTCCACGTTCGGCGGGTGGGTGATCCGTTCTCCCTTGTGTCTCCAGTCACGCACCTGGTCGAAGCCCGCCTCGCGCACCGCGTTCAGCAGCTCCGTCTCCAGGGCTCGGGAGCGGGGAGGGGCGGCCACGGCGGCCGTGCACAGCAGCAGGGCGAGGCAGAGCAGGGCAGGGCGCATGGGGGCTCCGGGTGGAGGCGACGGTAGCCGTGGGTCCGGTTCCCGGCCAGCGCACGCGGGGCGGGGACTTTCGGTTTTCGTCCCGGTAGGCTCCGGTCTACCCTCACCCCGTCCCTCTCCCAGAGGGGGAGGGCTCAACCCGGGAACCGCTATACCCTCACCCCGTCCCTCTCCGGAGGGAGAGGGGTGTTGTTGGAGTGACTCGTGCCCATCGTCCACGACTGGCTTGCCCGCAGGGCCTCGCTCGCCCCCGAGCGCACCGCCCTCATCGACTCCCTCCGCGGTGACCGCCGCATCTCCTGGCGCGAGTGGAACTCCTCCGCCAACCGTACCGCCCGCCTCCTCCATGACGTCCTCGGTGTGCGCCGCGGCGACCGCGTCGCCGTGCTCGCCATGAACTGCACCGAGTTCCTCGATCTCCTCTTCGCTTGCGGCAAGCTCGGCGCCATCCTCCAGCCCCTCAACTGGCGCCTCAGCTCCCCCGAGCTCGCCTCCCTCCTCGCCGACGCCGAGCCCGTCGTCCTCGTGCACGGCCCTGATTTCCAGTCCCAGGTCGAGGCCGTCCGTCCGCTCGCCCGCAGCGTCCGTCACTTCGTCCACCTCGAGGAGTCCTCCGCCCGCCAGCCCCAGGACATCCCCTTCAGCCGCCGGGAGTCCCTCGAGGACGCGCCGCTCCCCCTCGTGGACGTGGAGCCCGAGGACGCGTGGGTGCTCTGCTACACCGGCGGCAGCACCGGCCTCCCCAAGGCCGCCATCCTCACCCACCGCTCCATCACCGCCAACGCCGCCAACACCGTCGTCAGTTGGGGCCTCACCGCCGACGACACCGCGCTCCTCAACGCGCCCCTCTTCCACACCGGCGGCCTCAACGTCTTCACCACCCCCCTCGTCTACGTGGGCGGTACCACCGTCGTCGCCCGCGCCTTCGCCATCGACCAGGTCTTCGACCTCGTCCACCGCGGCGCCATCAGCCTCTTCTTCGGCGTGCCCA
The DNA here is from genome assembly GCF_049060025.1 of Archangium gephyra. GTDB lineage: Bacteria > Myxococcota > Myxococcia > Myxococcales > Myxococcaceae > Archangium > Archangium gephyra_A. Next base: position 6,493,505 of record NZ_JBMEQQ010000002.1, on the reverse strand, counting down.
CCATGTTCATCGAGATGCAGCGCCACCCGCGCTTCGACTCCGTGGACTTCTCCCGCCTCAAGCTGCTCGTCAGTGGCGGCGCCCCCTGTCCCCAGCCCGTCTTCGAGCGCTTCTTCGCTCGCGGCGTGGACTTCAAGACCGGGTATGGCCTCACCGAGGCCGGGCCCAACAACTTCTGGCTCCCCTCCGGTGACGTGCGCCGCAAGCCCGGCTCCGTCGGCGTGCCCCTGTTCCATGTCGAGGCCCGGCTCGACGGTGACGGCGAGGAGGGCGAGCTGCTCCTGCGCGGGCCCCACCTGTGCGCCGGTTACTGGCGCCGCCCCGAGGAGACCGCGAAGACCTTCGCCGGTGGCTGGCTGCACACCGGAGACCTCGCCCGGCGTGATGCGGACGGGTGCTTCTCCATCGTCGGCCGCAGCAAGGACCTCATCATCTCCGGCGGAGAGAACATCTATCCCTCCGAGGTGGAGAACGTGCTCGCCGCGCACCCCCAGGTCGCCGAGGTGTGTGTGATTGGTGTGCCCGACCCCAAGTGGGGCGAGGTGCCTCGCGCCCTCGTGGTGCCCCGCCCCGGCGCGGACCTCACCGAGGCCCAGGTGCTCGAGTTCTGCCAGGGCCGGCTCGCCCGCTACAAGCAGCCCCGCTCCGTGCGTTTCCTGGACGCGCTGCAGCGCACCAGCGCCGGCAAGGTGGACCGGCGCTCGCTCTCCGCGAGCCACGGCACTCCGGCTTGAGCCGGCCGCCGCTCGCGCGAGATCAGTTCGACTCGGGAGTGAGGTACTCGTCCACCTGGGTTTCCAGCTCGCGGGCGATGGAGGGGGACACCCGCGAGAGGATCTGCCATTCCAGCTCCAGGTCCCGGACGAGCACCGGGCGGGCATAGGAGAGCGGGTCGCCCTTGATCATCTTCTGCACGCCCGACGCATCCTTCGACTGGAAGGCGGCGGGGTGGGGCGCCGTCCGGCCGACGGTGGTGTAGGTGATGCGGTACACGTTCAGGATGAAGCGGCCGTCCGCGAGCTGCTTCCCCATGACCATGTGCCGCTCCCGGACTCCCCCGACGTCGAGGGTCTCGTCGAACTTCGTCCGCCAGTCGGTCCGCACATAGTGGGGGTCCGTACTCGCCAGGATGAGATAGCCCCGCTCCTTGAGGAGCTCGCGGGCCGTCTCCAGAATCTGCTCGGGAGGGAGCCGGTAGGCGGCGTAGGCGGCGCTGCGCTCGAGCAGGTGCTGGCGCTTGTTGGTGGCACAGCCCGTCCCCCCCAGGAGCAACAGACCGGCGAGGACTGCTGGGAGCAGGGCCCGGGTTCGGGGTGCCTCGGACAGCCGGTGCGGCGCGTGCATCCATTTCTCCAGACGTGGATGAAGCGGGATGCTGATGCAACGCGCGGGCGCGCCCTGCATATCGCCGCCAGGAGATTCAGCGCTCCACGTGGAATCGCGTCACCATCTCCCGGAGCTGGCGCGCCCTCGCCTCCAGGTCCTCCACCGCCTTGGTGATCTGCTCCACGTTCATCGCCGACTCCACCGCCTGGTTCGACAGCGCGTGGATCCGCAACGTGAGCGCCTCGCCCGTCTCCGCCTGGGAGGCGTGCGCTCGCGCCGTGTCCTTCACCCTCCGCTGGATTTCCTCCGCCCCCGCGACGATCCGCTCCAGCGCCTTCCCCGTCTCCGCCGACAGCGCCAGCCCCTCGCTCACCTTCAACCGCCCCTGCCTCATCGCCGCCGCCGCCGCCTCCGTCTCCGTCTGGCTCTCCTTCATCAGCCCGTGGATCCGCTCCGCCGCCGCCCGCGCCCGCTCCGCCAGATTGCGCACCTCCTGCGCCACCACCGCGAAGCCCTTCCCGTTCTCCCCGGCCCTCATCGCCTCGATGGCCGTGTTCACCGCCAGCACCCGCGTCTGATCCGCCACGTCGGAGATCAGCTCCACCGCCTTCTCCACCTCCGCGCTCCACTCCGTCAGCCGCTCCACCATCCGCGCCGAGCGCTCCACCACCTGCGCTATCTCCTTCATCTTCTCCCCCGTCCCCCTCACCACCGCCCCGCCTTCGCGCGCCGCCTGCTCGTTCGCCTCCGCCGTCCGCGCCGTCAGCTCCGCCTGGCTCGCCCCCATCGCCAGCTCCTGCGTCATCCCCATCACCGCGTCCGTCATGCTCCGCAGGGACCTCGATTGATCCTGCGCCGCCTGTCTCAGCCCGTCCGCCGAGCGGTGGATGTGCCGGGCGTCCGTCTCCGTCGCCTTCGACACCTCCCCCATCTCCCGCAGCATCCGCTGCACGTCCCCCACCATCGCGTTGAAGGCCTGGCCCAGGTCCCCCACCTCGTCGTGCGAGGGCGCCACCACCGTCACCCGCAAGTCCCCTCGCGCCACCCGCCCCGCCGCGTCCACCAGCGAGCGCATCGGCCTCAGCACCCGCCGCGAGAAGTACACCCCCGCCAGCCCCGCCAGCCCCACCCCCGACAGCAGCGCCACCCACAGCCGCCGCTGCACCGCCGCCACCTCCAGCTCGATGTCCTCCACGTACACGCCCGTCCCCAGCACCCAGCCCCATGGCGCGAACAGCTTCACGTAGGACACCTTGGGGATGGGCTGCGGGTCTCTCGGCCGCGTCGCCAGGTACTCCACCGCGCCCTCTCCCTCCTGGCGCGCCAGCTCCACGATGTCCACGAACACCCGCTTGCCGGCCAGGTCCTGGTACCCCTTCATGTCCTCGCCGATCCGTCCCGGCAGGAAGGGGTGCATCACCAGCCGCGTCTCCAGGTCGTTGATCCAGTAGTACTCGGCCTTCGCGTAGCGCAGGCCCTCCAGCATCGCCGCCGCCCTGTGCTGGGCTTCCCGCGGCGTCAGCTCGCCCGCGCGCACCCGCGCCTCGTACGCCTCGAGGATGCCGTGCCCCGTCTCCACCAGTTGCCGCACCGCTCGGATGCGGTCGTCGCGGAGCTGCTGCCGGATGGCTGGCAACACGTAGAACTGCTGCAGCAGCAACAGAGGCAGCACGGCGAGCAGCAGCGCCACGTAGAACTTCGTCAGCAGGCTGCGCCTTCGTCCAAGCCCGAACGCCATTGCGCGCAGCCTAGGGCAAACCGGACGGAATGTTCAGGCGCCCACGGCCCGCTTCCCCGGAACCCGGGGGCTCAGCACCGCGGCAGGTTCGCGTCCGGCGGGCAGTTCCACTCCGCGTGGCAGCACTCGCCCCCCTCGCGGCCACAGGGCAACTGGCACGTCTCCACCCAGTCGCAGGGGTGGCTGCTCTCCAGGCCCGCGGACTGCGGCACCGGCTCCTCCACCTTCAGGACTCCGCAATCCCTCGCGCCCGGCTCGCACGTCACTCCCGGCCGCGCGGGCTCCATGGACATCGAGCCCACCATCGCCACCGGCGCTCCCAGCAGCATGCCCGCCGCGGCCACCAGACAAACCATCGCCTTCACGACCACACCCCCATGCTGATCGCGTGACTCGTCCCACCACCCCCGCCCCGGGCTCGGCCCTGGGACGGTGCGTCACGTACGTCTTCTCATGTCGATGCCTGGCCCGCGCCACGGAAACTCATCCCCGACGGGGCTCCCCTGGCGTCTCGGCCAGGGCCTCTATGTGCCCATGGCGCGCTGCGGTGCGAAGGGTGATGAACCGGGAACTCGCGACCTCGTCACCCAATGGGCGGAACGGGTGTTCGCCTCCCGGCACTCGCTCGCCCGCCAGGGTGGGACGGTGGGGGCACGGGTGTTGCCGGGGGGGCGTGGAGTGGAGGATGGCCTACGTGTGCCTGCTCTGGTGAGTGTGGTGCTGACATCATCGGGGCTCTCCACACCATCAGGAAATGGGAATTCCTGGACGGCCCGAGGTGAGTATCGGAAATCCGAGGTCCTCGAGAGGTAGGAGGTCACATCCTTGATACGTGTATGCCTCGTGTTGTGCGCACTGCTTCCACTCGTGACAGCAGGTGCTCGCCCGCGGAATCTGTTGGAGGAGATTCCCGCGCCCATGGAGTGGGGGCTTGAGGGGCAGGGGATTGCCGGAAGAAAGGGGCGTGGGGGGGCTTCCTCCCAAGAAGGCGCCTGTAGAGCGACAGCAAAATTGCCCCCCTCGCGACACTAAAACTGATCCTCATCCCGGGGCCTCCACACCAGGGAGGTAACCTCGATGGGAGAGACGGCAGCAGTTGTGGCATCCCGCGCGGCGGAGGTGCCGATGGTCGAGCAGGAAGTGGTGCGGCGGATACGGGTGCTGGCGGAGGCGGGCTGGGACCACAAGCGGATTGCTCGCGAGGTGGGCGTGGCGCGCAACACGGTGCGACGCTACCTGCGCGCGGGCAGCGCGGCCGACAAGCAGGTGCGGCCCAAGGCACGGCGGCTCACCGGGGCCGAGCAGCAGCGTGCGGTGGAGTCGTGGGACGGAGCGGCTGAGGGCAACGCCGTCGTCGTCAAGGCGCTGCTGGCCCAGGAGGGGGTGGAGGCCAGCGTGCGCACCGTGCAGCGAGCGGTGGAGCAGCGGCGGCAGCAGGTGCACGCGGCGCAAGTGGCCACGGTGCGCTTCGAGACGAAGCCGGGGCAGCAGATGCAGGTGGACTTCGGCGAGAAGAAGGTGCGCCTGGGCGGGCAGTTGGTGAAGGTGTTTCTGCTGGTGGCGGTGCTGAGCTTCTCGCGCCGGCTGTTCGTGCGCGCCTTCCTCAATCAGCGGGGAGACGAGGGGCAGCTCCATCACGTGCGCGCGATCGTACGTCTTGTCCGCGAACTCGACCGTCGTTTCGTCATGGTTGGCGGTGCCGATGAACCACACATTGCTCGGGATCGCCAGGGTGTACTGGTCCCGGAAGAGCTGGGGCGGTTTCTGGGTGGGATCCGTCACCAGCCGCAGCTCCCGCTTCGACTCGGGCTGCTCGAGCTGGATGAGCTTTTCGCCGGGCGAGCAGCTCGCGGCGCTCCGCCTGCAGCGCGTCCTCCTCCGCCTTCCGCTTTGCAGCTTCGTCCCGAGCGAGCCGCTCCTGCTCCTTCTTCTGCTCCTCGAGTTCCTTGCGCCGTGCCTCGAGCTGCCGCTCCCGCTCGTCGAGCCGGCTCCGCTCCTCCTCGGACCGCCTGCGTGCGGCATCGGCCTTGCGCTCTTCGTCCTGGGCGCGCGTGAGCTGCGCCTCCCAGAGACGGTGGGCCAGGTCCGCTTCGTTCCAGGCCGCATTGAGATCCACGGTCTCCGGAGGCGGCGACGCTTCGATCCTCCTCGGTCGCGGTATCGCCGGCCTCGGTGACGGCGCTGACAGTCTTGGAGAAGAAGGAGCGATTCTGCTCCGCGGAGGGCTCGGGCGTCTGGCTGGCGGGAGCGGTTTGCGCCGGAGGCATGTCAGCGCGCTGCGGTGCTTACTTGTTGTTGTTCTTCTTCTTGCTCATGGGATGGGAAAACCTCGTTCACGAGTGCATGCCATGGAGCGCCTCCACGGCGTCGTAGACAGTGGAAACCACGGTGAGGAGTTGCTCCGCGGTGAGCGGGGGAGCAGGGCGGCGTCTGGCATGTGGGGCACTCGTGTCGCGGGCGGTCGCCAACGCATCGAGCCGTTCGAGCAGCCCAGGGGGGCAGGCCGCCGCATGCAGCGGGTGGGTGCCATTGAGGCTGGCGGTCAGCAGCGCCGCCAGCAGGTGGGGCCGCAGCGACTGTCCCCCCTCGCGCGCGACCCAGACCCCCTCCGCTCCTCCACCCGCGCGAGCGAGCGAGGCAGCGGCGCCTTGAATCCAGGTTGGAGGCGATCCGCTCGAAGAGCAGCGCGTTCTCGACGCCCGATCTCCGGTGATCTGCCGCCAGCACTCGCGGGGTGGGTGGCGCTCGCGCAGCAGCATCAGCAGGTGCTCGACGGCTTTCTTCTGCCTCCACCAAGACACCCTCCAACTTCCAGGGAGGGCAGCGTTCTCGCAGGGTGAGGACCTCGCCGCGCGCGCTCTCCATGCTGACCAGTGCCTCGAAGCAGGGACGGGTGCTGCATGGCGACCCCGAGTCGCTCCTGCACTCGGAAGCGGGCCTC
>NZ_JBMEQQ010000002.1:4800000-6482500 GCF_049060025.1 Archangium gephyra | reverse complement strand
AAACTCCGAATGCCAGTAATTGTTAGCCCGGGAAGCAGTCAGTGGGTGATAACGTCCATTGGCAAGAGGGGAATAACCCAGACCGACAGCTAAGGCCCCCAAGTCTAGTCTAAGTGAACACTAGAAAGGATGTGGCAGGTCATTGACAACCAGGAGGTTGGCTTAGAAGCAGCCATCCTTTAAAGAAAGCGTAATAGCTCACTGGTCGAGACAGGCCGCGCCGAAAATGTAACGGGGCTCAAGACTAGCGCCGAAGCTTCGGATTGCATGCGTCAGGCGCATGCAGTGGTAGGGGAGCGTTGCAACTACGGCGAAGGTAGACCGCAAGGGCTGCTGGAGTGGTTGCGAGTGCTGATGCCGAAATGAGTAGCGATAAAGGGGGTGAGAAACCCCCTCGCCGTAAACCCAAGGTTTCCTGGGTCAAGTTAATCTTCCCAGGGTTAGCCGGAACCTAAGCCGAGGCCGAAAGGCGTAGGTGATGGAAAGCAGGTTAATATTCCTGCGCCATCTTGTAGACGTTGAACCGAGGAAGGACGGAGAAAGCTAGACGAGCTGGCCGGTGGTTGTGCCAGTCCAAAGGCGTAGGGGTGTCGCGTACGATGAAAAGGCGCGGCAGCTATCCCCGAGACCCCATGGCGTCCCGCAAGGGATTAGTCGTTGATGCTCGGCTTCCAAGAAAAGTTCCGCGGGGAGTCTACAGGGTGTCCGTACCGCAAACCGACACAGGTGGGTGAGGAGAAAATCCTAAGGCGCTTGAGAGAACTCTCCTCCAAGGAACTAGGCAAATTTCCACCGTAACTTCGGAAGAAGGTGGGCCTCTGGTAGGTGTAGGCGTACAGCCGAAGCCGAGAGAGGTTGCAGAGAAATGGCGGTAGCGACTGTTTACCAAAAACACAGGACTCTGCGAAGGCAAGAAGCCGACGTATAGGGTCTGACTCCTGCCCGGTGCTGGAAGGTTAAGGGGATTCGTCAGCCGCAAGGCGAAGCGATGATCCGAAGCCCCAGTAAACGGCGGCCGTAACTATAACGGTCCTAAGGTAGCGAAATTCCTTGTCGGGTAAGTTCCGACCTGCACGAATGGAGTAACGACTTCCGCACTGTCTCGGAGAGGGACTCAGCGAAATTGAAATAGCTGTGCCGATGCAGTTTACCCGCAGCAAGACGGAAAGACCCCGTGAACCTTTACTACAACTTGACAGTGACACTAGGGTTCGACTGTGTAGGATAGGTGGGAGCCTTTGAAGCCGGGCCGCTAGGTTCGGTGGAGGCAACGGTGAAATACCACCCTGTCGGATTCTGGTGTCTAACCATGCTCCTTTAGCGGGAGTTGGGACACTGTCTGGTGGGTAGTTTGACTGGGGCGGTCGCCTCCCAAAATGTAACGGAGGCGCGCGATGGTTCCCTCAGCCCGATTGGAAACCGGGCGTCGAGTGCAATGGCATAAGGGAGCTTGACTGCGAGACCGACAGGTCGAGCAGGTGCGAAAGCAGGTCATAGTGATCCGGTGGTCCTGAATGGAAGGGCCATCGCTCAACGGATAAAAGGTACTCCGGGGATAACAGGCTTATCTCCCCCAAGAGTTCACATCGACGGGGAGGTTTGGCACCTCGATGTCGGCTCATCGCATCCTGGGGCTGGAGCAGGTCCCAAGGGTTTGGCTGTTCGCCAATTAAAGCGGTACGCGAGCTGGGTTCAAAACGTCGTGAGACAGTTTGGTCCCTATCTGCTGTGGGCGTAGGATACTTGAGAGGCTCTGACCTTAGTACGAGAGGACCGGGTTGGAGACACCGCTGGTGTACCAGTTGTCTCGCCAGAGGCATCGCTGGGTAGCCATGTGTCGATTGGATAACCGCTGAAAGCATCTAAGCGGGAAACCGACCTCAAGAACAGGTATCCCGGGCGCAAGCCCCTGAAGACCCGTCGAAGACTACGACGTTGATAGGCCGGGTGTGTAAGCGCGGTAACGCGTTGAGCTAACCGGTACTAATTGGTCGTGCGGCTTACTTTACCTCAATCTCTCACGAGCTCCACCTCAACGGGGGGGGCAACAAGGGATTCGAGTCCAAGGTCGAGGCCCCGAGCGCGCTCCCGAAGAGCGGCGCCGGGCCCGGAAGAAGGCACCAGCTTCTCCAGCTAGAAATTGAAAACTACCCTTTGTATGCACTAAGTCACATGTTTTCCGGTGGCAATGTCGGAGGGGTCCCACCCGTTCCCATCCCGAACACGGAAGTTAAGCCCTCCAGAGCCGATGGTACTCCGCGGGAAACCGCGCGGGAGAGTAGGTCGCTGCCGGATTTTTTTTGAAGGCCCCGAGTCCTCACACACGTGAGGACTCGGGGCCTTCGCCTTTGCGGGCTACCGCGCGCCTGCTCATGCCGGCGCAGCGCGAAGCCCCGCTGTCAGCCCCTGCACCGGTGGCATTGTCCCGAGTCCTTGCCGTCGTTGGGGCAAACGCGGCAACCCCAGGCAGATGAACCCCTCCGGCCTGCTCTCCTCGGCAGGGACTGGCCAAGACGTCCCGTCCGAAGAACCGCTCCAACCAGTCAGGTGCCGCCGGGCTGATGCGCTCGTCTTCCCCTGTCCCAGGTAGAGCCTGACGAGCTGCTCCCCTCTCGGAGGGCTCGAGACGTCGGGTTTGCTCGAGGCTCGCCGCATGGCTTCCGGGTGGAAGGCGCACCTGCCGCTGCCGGGGGGCGGGCCAGGTCGATCAGGCGCGCAATGGCTTCGGGGCTGTCTTGCGTCCCGGGAGAGGCCGGCAGGGAGACGAAGCGGAGCCAAGTGTTGTTTCCAGGCTCTCGTAGCACCTAGTCTCCCCCCTGCTGCCACTCAAGCTCCAGAATGCGTCCGTTGTCGTCGCTCAATTTCAGGGGTGAGCGGCCGCGACGCGGCACCTCCCCGTCCCGCGAGGCAAAGCCGAAGTCCTTCAGCGGTAACTGCTCGCCGGACCCCGTCATGACGAGAGGGGTGGCAACGTGAGACCTCCAGGCCACAAACCTGGAGGTGCACGTGGAGAAGGAATTGGAGCAGTTCCGGCAGGAGGTGGAGCGGCTGCGAGCGGGGCGCAATGCAGGCTCGGGCCCATTCCCGGAGCCGCTGTGCGCGTTCGCGATGCGCTACCTGGCGTACGCGCAGGAGAAGGGCGACACGCTGAAGGCGGTGGTGGAGAGGCTTGGGGGGGTCGGAGCCGACGTTGCTGGCGTGGCGACGAGGGCCGACGCCGGGGGGGGGGCGCTACCTGCTGCGCGCCTCGCTCGCCACCAGCGAGACTCCCGGCACCGTCACGCTCCCATCCAGCTCCGACTGACACTGCCGCTCCTTGCGTCGGTGCCCGGCGGGATCATCCCGCCCGTCCAGACGGGGCGCGGCGAGCTATCACTTCCGGACTTCTCTCCCTATGCCCTCAAGACGGTGGGAATTCCCTTTTCTGGAGATCGCAAGCGGGATGCGGTGGCAGCGAACGCTGCAGCGGGCTTCAAGCACACTCTCACCGGATACACTTGGCACCATCATCAGGATGGAAGGCCGATGCAACTCGTTCCCACGGACCGCCATCGTGCAATTTCGCATACGGGAGGGCATGCGGCTCAGAAAGCATTGGAGGCGGGCGAATGAGTATGAGCATCGAGGACTCGTATGCCCCCTCGTCTCCGAGGCAGCTTGAGCAGGTCGAGACCAGGTTGGCCATTGAACTGCCGCAGGATTATCGGGCCTTCCTGCTCGCCCGCAGTGACGGTCGGCCCATTCCAGATACGTTCCGGATGGAAGGCAGATGGGAGATGGTGGACCGGTTCCTCGGCATACACGAAGGTGAACACGACAACCTGCTCGATTACATGGAGGCTTAGGTACGTGGGCCCGAGTACGGTGGAGTGTACTTCTGGGACCACGAGTGGGAGGCCGGGGGGGCGAGCCTCCGGATGATGACAACGTCACGTGTGTCGCGGAGAGCCTGGATGCGTTCCTGGCGTCCATGAGGGCCCTGCCAGACGAGAAGGATGTGCCTGCTTGAGCGGCGTGTTCCGTGTCAGGACGGCGGGTACACGGGCCCGGGCACCCTCACCCCGTCCCTCTCCCGGAGGGAGAGGGGTTGTGGCGCAGTGGGGTGGAGGGGCTACAGCTCCGAGAGCAGGCGGCTCAGATCGTCTGGTTTCACCGGCTTCACCAGATGCAGGTCGAACCCCGCCTCTCGCGCCCGGGTGTGGTCGTCCGTCCCTCCATAGCCCGTGAGCGCCACCAGCCGGATTCCCCGGCCCATCTTCGCCCTCAGCTCCTCCGCCATCCGGTAGCCGTCCAGCCCCGGCAGCCCGATGTCCACCAGCGCTACTTCCGGCGTGCGCTGCACCGCCAGCTCCAAGCCCCTCAGCCCATCCGCCGCCACCTCCACCCGGTGGCCCCACGTCTCCAACAGCTCCTGCAGCGCCTGCCTCGCGTCCGAGTTGTCCTCCACCAGCAGGATGTGCCGCCGCCGCTTCACCAGCTCCGGCAGCACCACCTCCTGCTCCGCGTCCGCCACCTGCGGCAGCAACGGCAGCCACACCACGAACTCGCTGCCCCGGCCCGGGCCCTCGCTGTGCGCCTCCACCCGGCCCCCGTGCATCTCCACCAAATTGTGCACCAGCGTCAGCCCGATGCCCAGGCCTCCTCGCGTGCGCTCCAGCGACTCGTCCGCCTGCGAGAAGAGCTCGAACACCGACGGCAGCACCTCCGCCCGGATGCCGATGCCCGTGTCCTTCACCCGCACCCGCGCGCTCGCGCTCCCGTCCTCCGACAGCAGGCGCTCCGCCTTCACCAGGATGGAGCCTCCCTCGTTCGTGTACTTCATCGCGTTGTCCAGCAGGTTGGTGAACACCTGCACCAGCCGCGTCGTGTCCGCCTCCATCCACAGCGGCACCGGCGGCAGGCTCGACTCCAGCTTCAACTGCTTGCCCTCCGCCTGCGGGCGGAACACCGTCAGCACCTGCTCCAGCACGCCCCGCAGGTCCACCCGCGCCTGGCGCAGCTCCACCTTGCCCCGCGTCAGCCGGCTCACGTCCAGCAAGTCATCCACCAGCCGCGCCAAGTGATTCGTCTGCCGCTGGATGATGGAGACCATCCTCCCGTCCTTCGGGTCCACCGTCGCGCGGCGCTCGAGGATGCTCACCGCCGTGGTGATGGCCGCCAGGGGGTTGCGCAGCTCGTGCGCCAGCATGGCCAGGAACAAGTCCTTGCGCCGGTCCGCCTCCGTCAGGTGCTCCGCGCGCCGCCTCAAGTCCTGTTCCGCGCGCCGCATGCGCAACAGCGAGCGCACCGTGGCGATCAGCTCCTCGCCCTCGAAGGGCTCGGTGAGGTAGGCGTCCGCGCCGCCCTCCAGCCCGCGCACCTTCTTGTCCGGCGTGACGAAGGTGGCCGAGGTGTGCATCACCGCGATGGAGGCCGTGTGCGGCTGGGCCCTCAGCCGCTGGCACACCTCGTAGCCGCTGATGTCCGGCAGCTTCACGTCCAGCACCACCACGTCCGGACGCTCCTGGACCGCCAGCCTCAGCGCCTCCTCACCCGTGGCCGCCTCCAGCACGCGGTAGCCCGCCATCCGCAGGGTGCGCGTCGACAGGTAGCGCGTCGCGTCGTCGTCGTTGACGTTGAGAATCGTCGCGGAAAAGGTCAGCTCAGCCACGGCGGCTCTCTCCCTTGTCGGTGCCCAGCCCCGTCTTGTGCAGCGCGTCCCGGATGCGCGTGATGGCCACCTCCCGGCTCAGCGTGTGCTTGGACAGGATGGTGGACGTCCCCTTCTCCAGCCGCTGCCGCTCCTCCTCCTGCAACTGGCGCGAGGTGTGGAGGATGATGGGGATGTCGCGCGTGCGGGGATCCGCCTTCAGCTCGTCCAGCACGTCGAAGGCCGTCATGTCCGGCAGCACGAAGTCCAGGAAGATGAGGTCGGGCGTCTGCTCCCGCGCCAGCCGGATGCCCTCGGGCCCCGTGCGCGCCTCGGACAGGAGGTAGGGCGTGTCCTTGAGCAACTGCCGCAGCAGGTAGCGGTGCACGTCGTCGTCGTCGATGATGAGCAGCTTGTGCACCGGCCCGGCGCGCGCCATGGCCGCCAGCTTGCGCAAGAGCTGCTCCTCGCCCAGCGGCTTGAGCCAGAACTCGTCGGCGCCCAGCGCGCGCGCCTTCTGCTCCCGGTCCATCAGCGTCACCACCAGGACGGGGATGTCGTGCGTGGCCTCGTTGCTCTTGAGCTTCCGAGAGGAAGCTCCAGCTCGTCTCGCCCTCCAGCATGACGTCCATCACCACCGCGGCGGGGCGCACCCGCTGCAGCGTGCGGCGCGCCTCCTCCACCGTGCGCACCGGCAGCACCTGGAAGCCCGAGCGCGACAGGTACTTCTCGTAGAGGAAGAGCGTCTGCCGGTCGTCCTCCAGCACCAGCACCGGCGCGCGGCCCGGCTCCAGGTGCTGGCTGCGCTCGGTCATGCCCACCATCTCCGCCACCTCCGGGTGCACCCGGGGCAGCGTGAAGGTGAAGGTGGAGCCCCGGCCCGGCGCGCTGTGCACCGTGAGGTTGCCACCCAGGAACTCCGCCAGCCGCCGCGACAGCGCCAGCCCCAGGCCCGTGCCCTTCACCTGCTTCTGCAGCGGGCTCTCCACCTGGGCGAATTCCTCGAAGATGTGCGCGTGGTGCTCCGGCGCGATGCCGATGCCCGAGTCGCTCACCCGGAAGCACACCGTGTCCTCCGGCCCCCGCCCGGCCGACACCGTGACGTGGCCCTTCTCCGTGAACTTCAGCGCGTTGGACACCAGGTTGCGCAGCACCTGGCTCACCTTGGCCTCGTCCGTCTCCAGCACCAGGTCCGCCGGCGGCTCCTCGAAGCGCAGCTCCACCGCCGAGTCCGCCGGCACCAGCGGCCTCATCATCCCGCGCAGCGCGCCCAGGAAGCCGCTGACACTGAAGCTCACCGGCCGCAGCGTCGCCTTGCCGGACTCCATCTTCGAGAGGTCCAACAAGTCGTTCACCAGCTCGAAGAGGGCCTCGCCCGAGGAGCGGATGAACTGCACCTGCTTCTGCTGCTCCACGGTGAGCGAGCCGTTGGCGGGGTTGAGCAGCAGCCGCGCCAGGCCGAGGATGGAGTGCAGCGGGGTGCGGAACTCGTGGCTCACGTTGGCCACCACGCGGCTCTTGATTTCCGCGGCCCGCACCAGGCTCTCCGTCTTCTCGTCCAGCTCGGCGTGCAGGGTGCGCACGCCGTGGTGGGACTCCTCCAGCTCGCGGTTGATGCGGGACAGCTCGTCCGCGCGCCGCTTGAGCTCGCGCTGCTGGCGCTCCGTCTCGCGGTGCAGCGAGGCCAGCTCGCTCATCGTCTCGCTCACCTGCGAGAGCGAGGCGGCGTAGTCCTCCGTCACCAGGCTGCCCACCAGCGCCGAGCCGCCCTCGTGCGGCGCGCCCCGGAAGGCGAAGGTGCGCGGCATGCCTCCCACGCACAGGATGATTTCCCAGCGCTCCACCCGCTCGTCGCAGGCCAGGGTGATGAGCCGGTCCACCTTGTCCTCGGTGCCCTGCGCCGCGAGCGTGCGCAGGGACTGGCCCGGGGAGGCCTCGAGCAACCGCACCGCGCGGTCATCCAACCAGGTGAGGGTGCCGGACGCATCACACACCAGCGCCACCTCGCGGCTCAGGAAGTGCCACAGGGACGCCGGGACGGACGCCGTCATGACTGCTCCTTTTCCAGGGCCGTCAGCCCCGTCGCCACCGTCACCCGGGGCATCTCCGAGACGGTGACATCCCGGGCCAGCGCCGCCTCCAGCGCCTCCAGCAGCCCGCGGTAGCTGCACCGCAAGTCCCTGCGGGGCCAGAAGCCCGCGTACCAGCGCACGTGCTCCACGAAGAGCCCCGGCCGCTGCGCGCCCAGCGCGTCCATCAGGTAGGACAGTTGCAACAGCAGCTCGTCTCCCAGGCGGATCTCCTGCCCCCGGGTGAGCGGCCCCTCGCGCGCCGACAGCTCGCCGAGCGCCTGCGGCACCAGCCGGGGCAGGGCCTCGTGCACGGCATGCGCGGGGCCCTCGGGCCACACCAGCGCGGACTCGGCCGCGCGCACGTACTCCAGCGCCTCGGGCGGTTGCGTCAGGCCCTCGCGCACCAGCGCGCCGTACAGCCCCTGGAAGTGCGCGGCGATGTGGCGCGAGCTCATGCCGCGCGGCACCAGCAGCCCCTGCAGCCAGCGCGCGTAACGCTCCATCACCCCGGCGTCCTTCGCCTCCAGGGCCTGCACCAGGTAGCGCACGTGGAAGACGGCGTCCTCCCCACCGAAGCGCCGCGCCCGGTCCTCGCCGTAGCGGGCGAACCAGAAGGGGTCGTCGTAGAGCTCCGAGACGGACGCCTCGGCCAGCCGCTGCATGCGGCGCTCCACCTCACGGGCCAACGACTGCATGCTCAAACCTCGAACATCCTGCAGGCCGCCGCCACCAGCTCGCGCGCGTCCTTGCCGAAGAAGGGGACTCCCAATTCCGCCTCCACCCCGGGCACCCAGGTAAAGGCCAACCCCCCTACGGCCATCGGTAACGTGGGTGTGGCTTCGCGCACCGCCGCCACCGCCTTGCGCAACGCGGGCAGGTGGTACGTCATGGTGACCGAGAACGCCAGCAGATCGGGTTTCGACCCGAGCACCTCGCGCACCAGGTGCTCCGTGGGAACGTTGGCCCCCAGGAAGCGCACGTCGAAGCCCGCCATCTCCAGGAAGTCGCTCGCCATGCGGGCGCCCAGCTCGTGCAGCTCGCCCTCCACGCACGTCACCATCACCGTGCGCCCGTTGGGCTCATCTCTCTGCAGGTGCCGGTAGAGGTGCGACAGGGCGAGCTGGGAGATGGCCGTGGCCATGTGCTCCTGGGCCACGGAGATTTCGTTCTCCTGCCACATCCGGCCGATCTCCCACTGCGCCTTCTGGATGACGTCCAGGTGCAGGGCGGGAAGGGGGATGCCTCGGAGGATGCCCTCATCCACCAGCAGGCGCAGGGCTTCCCGGCGGTTTCCCGCGAGTTGTGCGGAGAGATACGACTCGCGCAGCGAGACAAGGGTGTTCTGTGTTCACGGATGGAGATCGCGATGGGGGGAGACAGGGGGCACGGTACTCGGGTCGGTTCACTCCAAAAAGCACGGGCTGCTCGATTTCCCAGGCAGTCAACAACGGTGTCTCCCCCGGTAGGCCCGGAGGCGCCGCGCGCCTGCTCGAAAGTTGGGGGAGCAAGCGGTTGGGGCCTCGCGGGGGAAGAAAAGCGGGGAATGGAAAAGAGGAGGTAACAGCCGGAAGCGGGCGCGGTGTTCCCTTCCCCGGCAGGAGGCCGCATGCGTTCCCCCACCCGCACCCCAGATTGGCTTCTCGAGAGGATCGCCCTGGGTGAGCGCCCCCCGAGGAGCTCGCCCGCGCCCGTGCGCGCCTGCTGGCGGAGCCGGACGGTGCCCCCCGGCTCGCCGCGCTCGAGGCGGACACCGCCGCCACCCTGGCCCGGCACCCGGCCGGCGAGGTTGCCCGGCAGGTGGCCTCCCGCGCCCGCCTCGTCCAGGCCCGGCGGGAGCGTCCGGCCCGCCGCTTTCCCTCGCTGGCCGCCGCCCTCGTCCCGGCGATCACGGCCGCGGCGCTCGTCCTCCTCGTGCGGCCCCAGGTGTCCACCCCGGTGGCCCCGGAGACGCCGGTGGAGGAGACGCGGGTGAAGGGCCTGGAGCCCCGGCTCACCGTCCACCGCCGGCGTGCCGGGGAGGCCGAGCCGCTCGCGGACGGGGCGCTCGCCGCCTCCGGGGACGTGGTGCAACTGGCCTACGTGGCCGCGGGCCGGGCCCATGGCGTCATCCTCTCGGTGGACGGGCGCGGCACCGTCACCCTGCACGCCCCCGAGTCCGGCACGGGCTCGGTGCCGCTGGCGCCCGCGGGCACCCACGCGCTGCCCGGTGCCTACGCCCTGGACGACGCCCCCGGCTTCGAGCGCTTCTTCCTCGTCACCGCCGAGGCCCCCTTCGCCCTGGAGGAGGTGCTCGCCGCCGCCCGCTCGCTCGCCGGGCACGCGGAGGCTCGCACCTCGCCGTTGCCCCTGCCTTCGCGGTACATGCAGGCCTCCTTCACGTTGGAGAAGTCCTCGCCATGAGCGCTTCGAGAGTCCTCGCCCTCCTGGGCCTGCTGCTGGCCGCCCCCGCGCTCGCGGAGACGGTCCCGGTGCGGCGGCTGGCGCTGCTGGTGGGGGTCAACGACGGCGGGCCCGAGCGCGTGCGGCTGCGCTATGCCGTGTCCGACGCGCGCGCCTTCGACAAGGTGCTGGGGGAGCTGGGCGGCGTGGCCGCGGCGGATCGGCGCGTGCTGATGGACGTGGGCCGCGCGGGCCTGCTGGAGGCGCTCGGGGAGCTGCGCGCGCGCACCGAGGTGGCCCGGGGCTCCGGAGCCTCGCGCGTGGAGGTGCTCGTCTACTACTCGGGCCACTCGGACGAGGAGGGCCTGCTGCTCAAGGGCGAGCGGCTGGGCTATGGCGAGCTGCGCCGCGCCCTGGATGCCCTGCCCGCGGACGTGCGCATCGCCGTGCTGGACAGCTGCGCCTCGGGCGCCTTCGCCCGCGCCAAGGGCGGCACCCGCCGGCCCGCCTTCCTCGTGGACTCGGGCAACAAGGTGAAGGGCCACGCCATCCTCACCTCTTCCAGCGAGGACGAGGTGTCGCAGGAGTCCGACCGGCTGGGGGCCTCGTACTTCACCCACCACCTCATCTCCGGCCTGCGCGGCGCGGCGGATGCCACGCGGGATGGGCGCGTCACCCTCAACGAGGCCTACCAGTTCGCCTTCCACGAGACGCTGGCCCGCACCGAGAAGACGCGCGGCGGGGCCCAGCACCCGGCGTATGACATCGAATTGGCGGGCTCGGGGGACCTGGTGATGACGGACCTGCGGGCCACGTCCGCGGGGCTGTACCTCGCCGAGGCGCTGGAGGGCCGGCTCTTCGTGCGCGACGCCGCGGGCCTGCTGGTGGTGGAGCTGCAGAAGCTGCCGGGCCGGCCCGCGGAGCTGGGGCTGGCGCCCGGGCGTTATCAGGTTCGGCGCGAGCTGGAGAGCGGCGCCTCCGAGGCGACCTTCACCCTGGTGGAGGGCCAGCGCACCCCGCTGGCGCCCGCGAGCTTCCAGGCGATTCCGCTGGAGGCCACGGTGTCACGCGGGGGGCCCGAGGTGGCGCCCGTGGCCTTCGTGGCTCCGGCCGTGGAGGCCCGGACTCCGCGCACGCTGCTGCCGGTGTCGCTGAGCCTCATTCCGCCGCTGAGCACCAATGCCTTCCGGGCGCCGGGCCAGCGGGTGGAGAACCAGCTCGCGTTCGGCGGGGTGAATGGGGGCTCGGCGGTGCGGGGCGGGGCGCTGTCGCTGGTGGCCAACTGGTACGACGAGGAGGCCCACGGCCTGCTGCTGTCGATGGGCATCAACGTGGTGGGGGGGCGCGCGAGCGGGTTGATGGCGTCCATGGGGGCGAACATCGCGAGCGGCGATCTCGAGGCGCTGCAGATGGCGGTGGGCGTGAACGTGGCGGGCGGGGACGTGCGGGTGGGGCAGGCGGCGGCGGGAGCGAACGTGGCCGCGGGCTCGGTGTGGGGGGTGCAGCTCGCCGGCGGCGGCAACGTGACGGGCGGGAGCTTCATCGGCCTCCAGGGGAGCGCGGGGCTCAACGTGGCGCGGGGAAACTTCGCGGGCCTCCAGGGCTCGGTGGGCGGCAACGTGACGGGCGGCTCGGTGCGGGGCGTGCAGTGGGCCATGGGCTTCAACCGCGCGAGCGACGTGAAGGGTCTGCAGGTGGCACTGGTCAACGTGGGCGGGGATGTCACGGGCGCGCAGCTCGGCCTCATCAACGTGGCCCGCGTGGTGACGGGCGCGCAGCTCGGCCTGGTGAACGTCTCCGAGGAGGTGAAGGGGATTCCCGTGGGGCTGCTCTCCTTCGAGAAGAAGGGGCAGTTCCACGTGGAGCTGTACGGCAGCGACATCCAGCTCACCAACCTCGCGGTGAAGTTCGGCGGTAAGTACCTGTATACGGCGCTGCTGGGCGGCATCGGGCCGGATGACCGGTTGGAGCGCTTCAGCCTCGGGCTCGGGCTGGGGCTCCACCTGCCGCTGGGCGAGCGCATGTGGCTGGACGGGGATGTGGCGGGCAGCACGATGCTGCGTGTGAGGGACCCGTTCGGCGGCAGCTCCAACGTGCTGTGCCAGGGGCGGCTGATGCTCGGGGTGCAGCTCTTCGAGCGCTTCGCCTTCTTCGGCGGGCCCACCTACAACGTGTATTTCGCCGGACGCGACGAGGAGCGCTACAGGCTCACCACGCTGCCGTCGCGGGAGCAGTGGGTGAATCCGTTCACCACGGTGCGGTACTGGCCCGGCGTGCAGCTCGGCATCCGGATGTGAGGACGGCTCCCTCTCCTTCTGGGAGCGGGTTGGGGTGAGGGTCTTCCCGTAAGCGCTGTGGAGCCGCGCGGTTTGAGGTAATTCTCGGCCATGAGTCTCTGCACGTTGCTCGGACTGCTGGGCGGGTTGTTCCTCGTCGGGTGGCTGGCCCTGGCCGTCTTCCTGTGGCGCAAGGAGCGGGAGGCCAGCCGCCGTCACAAGGAACAGTTGCGGCTGATGGGCACCGAGGAGCTCCTCTCCCACGCTCGCAACTGGGGGCCGATGAACCGCCACGCGGACCTGCCCGCGGTGATGGAGTTCCGCTCCCTGCTCGAGCAGCACCGCTACGAGGAGATGCTGCTGGGCTGGCGCGCGCTCACCTCGTCCCTGTTCGCCCTGGAGGAGCACGTCTCCACCTCCGGCCCCCAGGTCTACGACAGTGACTCCTTCCGGCAGCTTCGCGACTACGTGGAGGTCCTCCACGAGCGCCAGCAGCGCGGGGAGTAGCAAGGCGCGGCACGCTCTCGCCGGAGGCGGGTGTCTCTTCTCCGGGAGGGGAGTCGCCGAAACGGACGCCTCTGGACAGGCGGTGCCCTGTGCGGCGCCGCTGGCCCGTCGCGTGCTTTCTCCAGGGCCGCGCGTCATGCCCGGTCCTCATGATCTCTTCGCCCGCTACACCTTTGGTCAGCCCGAGCGGGCCGTGGCCGAGCTGCGCGCCGTTCTGTCTCCTCGGGTCGTCTCGCAGGTGGACTGGTCCACCCTGCGGCGGGAATCCGGCTCCGTGGTGGACCCGGAGCTGCGGGAGACCGAGAGCGATCTGCTCTTCTCGGCTCGCCTGCGCGGTGGGCGTCCGCTGCTGTTCTACGTGTTGTTGGAACATCAATCCCGGGTGGATCGATGGATGGCGCTGCGCATGCTGCGCTATGTGGTGCGCCAGCTTGAACACTGGCGCGGCGAGAACCCGGACAGTGCGGGACTTCCAGTGGTGGTGCCCCTCGTCATGTACCACGGGCCGGAGGGTGCCTGGTCGGCACCTCGCCGGGTGGAAGAACTCTTCGACTTGCCGGATGAGGCCGAGGGGCACGAGGAATGGCGCGCGCTCGTCCCGCGCTTCGAGTACCTGCTGGATGACCTGACGGCCGAGCGTGCCGAGGCGTTGATGGCTCGCCCCGGCCCCGCCCTGGTCCGGCTCGCCTTGCTCGTACTGCGCTACGGGCGGACCGATGAGCTGGCGCACCGTCTACCGGATTGGACGGTCCTGTTCGCGCAAGTGCATGCCACTCCTCATGGGAACGAGGAGTTGGGCCTGGTCGTCCGTTACCTCCTCCAGATTGGGGACAGCACCGTCCGCGCGCAGATGGGCAGAGTGCTACATTCCGTCATGGAGACACACCGAGCGGAGGAGCTGATGCGGACCTATGGCGAGGAACTCATCGAGCAAGGACGTCTGAAGGGGCTGGAGCAGGGGCTGGAGCAGGGCCGGGCTCAGGGGCGGGCAGAGGCTGTGCTTCGGATTCTCACCGTGCGCGGCATGCTCGTCAGTGAACAGGCCCGGCAGCGCATCCTGACGTGCACGGACGTGGCTCTCCTCGACCGCTGGTTCGATCGGGCTTTGACCTCCTCCTCACTCTCCGAAGTGCTGGGGGAGCTGACACAGTAGGGATTCAACCCGTTGTCCTCGGCACCCTCACCCCGTCCCTCTCCCGGAGGGCGAGGGGTGTTTCGCTCACGGGTTCTCCAGGCACGTCTTGTCCGCGCTCAGACCAGGCCGCTCGACGCGGGCGCCGCGGGCAGTACGAGCGTGACGGTGGTGCCCACTCCCTCGTCACTGTTCAAGGTGATGGTGCCCCCGTGGTCCTCGATGACGCGGTGGCACACCGCCAGCGACAGGCCCTTTCCCGTCCACTGCTGCTTGGTGGTGAAGAAGGGGTTGAAGATGCGCTCCAGGTGCTCGCGGGCAATGCCCCGGCCCGTGTCCCTCATCTCCACCCGCACCAACTGCGCGTCCACCACCTGCGTCGACAGCACGAGGTTGCGCTCCGGCCTGTCCCTCATGGCATTGAGGGCGTTGCCCAGCAGCCGCCCGAAGACGTCGCCCAGCGCCTGCGTGTCGCCGAGCACCTTCACCTCGCCCGGGTGGAAGCGGCAATCCACGTGCACTCCCACCTGGGTCAGCTCCGCGCCTCGTGACTCCAGCACCCGCTCCAGCATCCGGTGCAGGTCCAGCGGCAGGCGTCCCAACTGCTGGCGCTCGGAGAGCAGTTGCAGCTCGCGCACGATGCTGGCGATGCGCTGGGCCTGCTGGTGGACGGTCCCCAGCATCCGGCGCGAGGGGTCCTCCTGCGGCAGGTCCATCAACATCAACTGCACGTTGCCCAGCACCGCGGCCAGCGGGTTGTTCATCTCGTGCGCCATGCCCGCCGCCAGGTCTCCCATGGCCGCCAGGCGCTGGCTGCGCGAGAGCTGCACCTGCGTCTGCTGCAACTCCTTCGTGCGCTCCTCCACCTGGGCCGCCAGTTGCTCGTTGAAGCCCAGCAGCTCCCGGTGGGCCTGCTCCAGCGCCTGCCCCATGTCGTTGAAGGCGCGCGCCAGGTCCCCCAGCTCGTCCCGGCGCTTCAGGGCGATGCGGTGGGCGAGGTTTCCCCGGGCCAGCTCGCGTGAGCCCTCGGCCAGCCGGGCGATGGGGCGCGCCAGTGCACGGGCCAGCACCGGCGCCAGCGCCAGCACTCCCACCAGCGTCAGGCCCAGCACCCCGAAGGTGCTCCGCGACAGCGCATGCAGCGGCGCGAGCGCGGCCTCGCGCGGGCGGGCCACCACCGCCACCCAGCCCAGCTCCGGCACCGGGCTGAAGGCCGCCAGCCACGCACGCCCGTCCTCCTCGTACTCCGCCAGCCCCGTCCGCTTCGCTCCCGCCGCCCCGGGCAGCCTCCCGGAGAAGTCCTCCTGGCCGCGCTCGCGCTCCGGCGTTCCGTCCAGCAACAGCCGCCCCGCTCCATCCAGCAGGAAGACGCGCTCGTGGCCCACGCCTCCCGCCGCCAGCCGCTGGGACAGCTCCTCCAGGCTCAGCTCCGCGGCGAGTCCTCCGGCCCGGGTCTCCGGAGCCCGTGCCGCCACCACCACGGCGGGCTGGCGGCGCACGGCGGTGAGGTAGGGCTCGGAGACGGCGTAGGCGCGGCCCTCGGACACCCGCGAGAGCAGCCCCGCCGCCCGTTGCTGGAACTCCTCCACCTCCCGGGCGGCGACGGTGTCGTGGCGGCGGAACTGCGGCTCCTGCCGTGCGAAGGCCTCGGGGTCGTCCACGAAGACGGAGGCCGTCATCCGGCCCTCTCTCTCGAAGAGCCCCACCTGGGTGATGGCGTCCCGCCGCAGGAAGACGCGGGTGAGGAACTCCTGCGCCCCCGCGGGGCCCAGCCGGTGCGGATCCTCGAGCAGCAGCGCGCCGCCCAGCTCCGTGGCCAGCGAGAGCACATGGGTGGAGGCATGCTCGGCCTCGGCCCGCGCGGTGCGCCGGTGCTGCTCGGCCACCGCTTCCGACAGGGCCCGCTCCGCGTCACGCCAGGCCAGCAGTCCCACCGCCAGGGTGGGCACCGCGGCGGTGGCAATGAGCAGCAGCAGCAGCCGGGAGCGGATTCTCATGGGCGCGCGCTCATCGGGCCTTGGGGCAGCTCAACTGCAGGTTGAGGCACTGTCTGACGGTCCTCCGCGCGTCCGCCGTGTCGGTGACGACGAGCTCCAGGCAGGACTGCGGCTCGCGGCCGGCCACGTCGCTCAGGGCCACGTTGGGCACGGTGAGGGTGCCGCCGGTGAATTCGGGCGTGAGGCTCGGGCTGATGGCGCCGAACGGCGAGAGCGCGAGCCTCACGGTGCCCGAATAGGAGGAGACGGCGTTGTTCCAGTTGTCGACCGCCTGCAGGGTGAGCTTCCACCGGTCCGAGGCGGTGATGCAGGGGGGCACCTGCGGC
The DNA here is from genome assembly GCF_049060025.1 of Archangium gephyra. Taxonomy (GTDB): domain Bacteria; phylum Myxococcota; class Myxococcia; order Myxococcales; family Myxococcaceae; genus Archangium; species Archangium gephyra_A. Next base: position 6,466,182 of record NZ_JBMEQQ010000002.1, on the reverse strand, counting down.
TGGAAGCGCACGGCCGGGCCGGGATTCACGGCGAAGGTCCCGGGCTGCTGTCCCTTGAGGGTCCCGGACGAGACGCTCAACCGCGTGCTGGAGAGGGCCAGCAACACCGTCAGCTCCACGTCGGCCTGGCCCTGGAAGCCGGGGACGCGGGGGGGCGTGAACTGGTGTGCGTGCACCCCCTGGGCGTCGAGCTCCAGGTCGTGCACGTCCCGGGTGGTGTTGCCGTAGGTGTCCACCGCGCGGATGCGGACCCGGAAGGGGGCGCCCGCCGTCTGCGTGGCGAGCGTGTCCTCCACCACGAAGCGCTGTGTGGCGCCGGGCAGCACGGCGAAGCCTCCGGTGGTGGTGCTCAGCGCTCCCGGGCTCGTGGCCGTTCCCGTCACCAGGCGGAGGTTCGTCTCCTCCATGGCGGCGGTGAGCGTCACCGGGAGGGTGATGGCGCCCGTGAAGGTACCGCTGGTGGTGGGGCTCAGCGCGCCCTCGGGGACGCCGGAGGCGGAGAGCGCCACCGACAACGGCGTGTCCACCAGGTTGCCGAAACGATCGAGCGCCTCGACCTTGAGGGAGAAGGGAACGCCGGCATGCTGGGGCCCCACCACGTTGGACACCGTCAGGCGCGTGGGCGGACCCGGCTGGACGGAGAGTTCCGGGGTGGCGCCGCGCACGTCCGGCGTGTGGGGATCCTCCACCACCACGGACACCGGCTGCACCCGGGTGAACTCGGCGTTGAAGGCGGCCATGCCCACCTCGAGCTCGAAGCCCCTGGGCGAGAAGTCCGGATCCGGCGGGAAGGTGCTCAGCCGCACCGGGCCGTTGTACGGCGTGCGGTTGTTCCAGGCGTCGAGCGACGTGACGGTGAAGCGCTCGGGGACACCGGCCTGCAGGGGCCCGGTGCTGGTGCGCAGCACCTCGAAGCGGCGGGTGGGGCCGGGCCGCACCGAGAGGCTCACGGTGTGGGGCGAGAGCGCTCCGTTCGTGTCGCGGTTGAAGCCGCTGGCCGACAGCCACACCTCCGCCGCGCTCCGGGTGTCCTTATAAAGGAGGGGCAGGCGGCCCTGGGCGCCCTGGAGCACGAGGGTGAGGTCCGGGTGGTAGGGGTCGCCCTCGTTGAGGGCCAGTCCTCCCGCGGGCGAGAGGCTGCGCAGGGTGAGCTGGATGCCGGTGGCGGGCAGCGAGGCCGGGCCGCCGCTGGAGTCCAGCACGTCCACGGTGAGGGCCACGGGCTTTCCGGCCACGAGGGGGGAGGAGGGCATGCGGGTGAAGCGCACCGCGGTGGGCGGGCCGAGCCGTCCCACGGCCACCGTCTGGGCGATGGAGGGCAGCTCCGGGCTGCTGGACTCCAGCGTGTGATAGCCGGGCGTGGAGTCCTGGTAGAGGAGGTCCGCTCCCGACTCCCCGGGGGCGAGCGTCACCTCCAGCTCGCGCCGGGCCTCCTCCTGCTGTCCGAGCCGGACGAAGCGGCCCGTCTCCGAGTCACTGGTGATGGACAGCACGCGGGGGATGACGGTGGGGGCGGGCAGGCCCGAGGGAGCCCTCAGCTCGATGCGGATGGGCTCCGTCCACTCGCCGGGGCGGGCCGCGCGCATCGAGGTGACGAAGACGAGGCGCTGCACGCCGCGGTCGATGACCTCGAAGGACTGGGCCAGGGTGGAGGAGTGGCCGTGGGCGTCGGTGACGGTGACGTCGTGGCGGCCGGGAGGCAGCGTGGCCGGGGCGGTGGCCTCCAGGGAGTCGCGGGAGAGGAAGCGCACGGCGTAGGCGCGCTCGGAGCCGATGCGCACCTCGAAGCGGTTCTCCAGCGAGGGAGGCGCCTGCGAGGAGCCCAGGTCCACCGCGACGTCCGGCGTGAAGGAGCCGCTGAGCCGCAGGCGCTCGGGCGAGCCGAACGGGGCGCGCTCCGGGGACACCGCCTGGAGGTGGGGCGTGTCCGGCGTGGAGCCGCAGGAGAGCCCCCAGGCCAGCAGGGCCAGGGCGAGGGGGTGCAGGCCGGTACGGGAGCGCATCCGGAGCCTCCTTTCGTCAGAGCGCGAAGCGGTAGCCGAGCGAGGTGGAGAGCCCGCCGATGGGGCCCTGGAAGGTGCCGCCCTCGGGGAGCCGGGCGAGGCCGTAGCGCCCCTGCAACACCAGCTCTCCGGGGCCGAGCGGGTACACCAGTCCGAGCCGCACGTGGCCGCCGAACGCGGGGGAGAACTGGCGCTGCGAGCCCGGGTCCAGGCTCAGGCGCCAGTCGATGCGGACGAGGTGCGCGTCGAGCCCGGCACCGGCATAGCCGGACAGGGCGCCGGTGAGGGGCTGGAGCCAGCGCGCCCCCACGGACACGGTGGTGGTGAGGGCCTGGGCGCTCAGGTCGAAGGGCTCGTGCGCCGCGCTCTCGCCGCGCAGCGAGAAGCGTCCCCAGGCCACCTGCACGGAGGCGCTGGCGGCGAGCCGCTCGCCCAGTGCGTAGGGCCGCAGGTCCCCCTCCAGCTCCAGCGAGGGCTGCACCAGCCGGCCGAGGTTGCTCTGCGCGCCGAGCCGCACGGTGAGGCCCCGGGGCGTGCGCGAGGCGAGGGTGAGGCGGGCATCTCCCCGGGCCTCGCGCGCGGAGGCGAGCACGGAGGCCACGCCGCCTTCGCACCGGGCGGGGGCGTGGTAGCGGGTGACGAACTCCCCGTGGCCCAGCGAGGCCACGCGCTCGAAGCGCCCCTGCTCGGCCTGGATGCCCGCGGCGCGCAGGGTGATGGGCACGCCGTCCAGCGGGTTGCCGTACAGGTCCTCGACGAGCAGGTACACCTGCGTGCTGTCCCTCCCGTCGCAGAGCACCTGGTCCTTCTCGGTGCGCACGCGCAGCCGGGCGGGCTCCCCGGGGACGAGCCGCACGGTGGTGCTGACGCTCTGATCCTCCCACCGCACCTGGACGAGCGCCTCGCCCGTCTGACGGACCGACTCCAGCTCGACGGTGGCGCGGCCCTCGCGGGTCGTCACGGAGGCGGGGAGCCGGCCGAGCGTGGTGGACAGCAGGAGCTTCGTGCCGTCCGGCGCCAGGAACCCCTTCGCGTCGCGGGCGGAGATCCGCAGGCTGACGCGCGAGAGGCCATCCGCGGGCAGCTCGTGCCCGTTGCCGGCCCACCCGGTGAGCTCCAGGGTGAGGCGCGCGATGGCCTCCAACGTCTCGGTCCTCGAGACCGGCGGCGCGCCGTCGACCCACGCGTCGAAGCGCACCTCGCCTCCGGCGGGAGGGGAGCGGTAGCGCACGAGGTAGGTGCCATCTCCCTGGTCCTGCACGGGCCCCACCTCGCCGAGCGAGGCCCTCAGGTGCACGGGCTCGCCGGGCAGCGCGTGCCCCCGGCCGTCGTGGACGCTCACATGGAGGAACGCCCCATCCTCCAGCCGCTCCAGGCCGAGGGTGAGGGTGGGCTTCACCCCGGCGCGCAGCGCCACGCGGACGGTGGAGGGCTCGCCGTGGCCGGCCTGGGCCGAGAGCACCGCCTCGCCCGGAGAGGCCCGGGGATGGGGGACGAGCGTGCCCAGGTGGACGCCCGGGGCGAGGCGCTGGGACTCGAAGGTGCCGCCCGTGCCCGAGAAGGTGGGCGCGGCCTCCAGCGGCTCGCCGCGGCTGTCGATGCCGAAGGCCCACGCGCGCACGCCGCGCTGACCGTCGGCCTCGAGGGAGGACTCCTCGGCGATCAGGAGCACCGTGGGCCTGGAGGGCACGGGCAGCGGCATCGTCCGTTGCCAGGCGGGCTGGCCGGGCGCGGTGGCCGAGACGGTGGCCTGCGTGACGGTGGGCGAGAGGAGGACGGGCACCTCGGCCTGGCCGGTGGCGTTGGCGCGCACGGGGCCGTATAGGGCCTCACCGATGCGGACCTCCACGCGGCCCAGGGGCGGCAGCCCGGAGAGGGGCAACACCTGGCGGCGCTGCACCTCCAGCACCACGGTGGCGTGGGCCCCCGAGGACGGGGACACGGCGGCGCAGAGGATGGGCGCGAGCGTGTCCGTGCGGGGCGGGACGAAGGAGGCCTCGAGCGTGTCCGGGGCGGAGCGCCGGGCGGGGAGGAGGCGGCCCGTGCTGCACGCCAGGCGCACGTCCGGGGGTAGCCCGGGGGCGGAGACGGTGAGGGTGGCGCGGGTGTCGCGTCCGGAGAGCAACGGGCGCGGCGAGGCCTCCAGGCGCAACGCGGGGGCCGCGTGGGTGGTGCTGGTGCCCAGCAGGCACAGCAGGACGACGGGCCCGAGGCACCACCCGGCCCCGTGCCCGCTCTGGCCTGTGACAGCCACTCGCCCCGTCATCGCGGAAGCGCCCCCTACCCGTGAAAAGAGAGAGGGCGAGGATACTCCTTCCCGGGGGACGTGGGGCGTGGTGCCGGGCGAAGTGACTTCCCGGGGACGGCTCGGGGCGAGGCCCCCGGGTGGGAGGAGGGACTACTTGTCCTCGACAACCCGGGTGACGCGCAGCACCGTGGCGGCGCCGGCGGGGCCCGCGTTGGGGATGGTGTCCACGGTGGCCTCGACCTTGAGACCGGCGTTTCCGTGGGTGGCCTCCATCACCGAGTTGCGCTTCTCGTCGCTGAGGCCGAGCGCGGACATGTCCACCTCATGCACCTGGAGCCCATCGACGCCGGGGCGATCGGGCCGGGTGGCGATGAAGGTGGGGCAGGGCGTGGTCATGCAGCGCACGCCGCTGTCGCGGATGAAGAAGACGGCCGGCCCGCGCTCGGCGGAGGGGGCGGCGGCGGTGCCACCCGAGGGCGTCTCGGGGGCGGGGGCGGGCTTGTCGGCGGAGGGCTTGTCCATGGGAGCGGAGGGGGTTCCGCCAGACTCGGCGGCGCTGGAGGGCTCGGCGGAAGGAGTGGTGCCTTTGCTGCAGCCGGCGAGCAGGCCGAGTGCGAGGGCGGCGGTGAGCAGGGGCTGGCGGAAGGTCATGGGGTGGGCTCCGGAAGGGGAGGGGGCAGTCTCGCCGCCTCCCGGGACAGATGCCACTTCCGACGCACGGGCGGACCGCGTCATTCACGCGGGCGCGCCGGCGTCCTCCTCCAGGGCCTTCCCGTCCAGGGCCTCCTCCTCCAGGGCCTCCTCTTCAGGCTCGAAGGCCAGGGCGGCCGAGTTGATGCTGTAGCGCAGCCCGGTGGGTGGAGGCCCGTCGTCGAAGACATGGCCCAGGTGGGCGCCGCAGCGGCTGCACGCCACCTCCGTCCGGATGCGCAGGAAGGTGGAGCGGTCCTCGTGGTGGGCCACATGGCCGGCGCGGATGGGCGCCCAGAAGCTGGGCCAGCCGGTGCCCGGGTCGAACTTCGCCTTGGACGCGAAGAGCGTATGGCCGCAGCCCGCGCAGCAGTAGACACCTCGGGCGTGGTGGTCCACGTAGGCCCCGCTGAAGGGCGCCTCGGTGGCTCCCTGCCGCATGACCCGGTACTGCTCCGGGGTGAGATCCAGCCGCCACTCGTCGTCGGTCTTGTAGACCCTGTCGTGCATGACCTCCTCCTCACTCGCTCGACCCTCCCCTGGTTATGGGGGCGGGAGTGCCGGGAAGCAGCGACCGGTCGACGGGTCGGTAGGCCTATATCCCACCTGTATGCCAGGGGATGGGGAGGGGGTGCAAGTGCCCGTTCGGCCGTATGGTGAACGGGAGAGCATGACCGCAGACGTCAGGTTCGTTGACGACCCGGGGCCCCCGGGCTACATCCGCCCGAGGCGGCCGAGGGGCCGCCACCCTTTCCCGTACCCCAGGTTCTTCAAGGACCCCCCGAGATGGAATTCCGCATCGCCGCCGATGAGCTGAAGAAGGCCCTCTATCGCGCCCAGGGCATCGTGGAGCGCAAGACGACGATGCCCATCCTGGCCAACGTGCTCGTCACGGCGCACAAGACGGGGGTGACGGTCACCGCGTTCGACCTGGAGATCGGCATCGTGTCCGAGCACCCGGCCGAGGTGGTGAAGCCCGGCGCGGTGACGCTCAGCGCCAAGTACGTCTTCGACATCGTCCAGAACCTGCCGGACGCCCACGTCACGCTCAAGAAGCTGGCGAACAACTACGTGGAGATCTCCTCCGGCTCGGCGCACTTCAAGATCGTCGGCACGGCGCCCGAGGAGTACCCGAAGCTGCCGCGCGAGGAGAGCGCGCCGCTGGTGCAGGTGACGGGCAACACGCTGCTGGAGATGATCAAGAAGACGCAGTTCGCCATCTCCACGGACGAGACGCGCTACATCCTCAACGGCGTGTATTTCGAGCCGCAGCAGGGTGGCAAGGTGCGGATGGTGGCCACGGACGGGCACCGGCTGTCGCTCATCGAGCGCGAGCTGCCCGGCGACTTCAAGCTGAAGACGGGCGTCATCATCCCGCGCAAGGGCCTGTTGGAGCTCAAGCGGCTGTTGGACGAGGCGCCGGACGCGGAGTGCCAGCTGGGGTTCGCGGAGAACTCGGCGCTCTTCAAGAAGACGGGCCTGACGATGGTGATGCGGCTCATCGACGGGCAGTTCCCCGAGTACCAGCGCGTCATCCCCAAGGAAGGGGAGAAGGCGGTGCTGGTGCCCAAGACGCGGCTGCTCGAGGGCCTCAAGCGCATCGCGCTGCTGAGCGCGGACAAGAGCTACGCGGTGCGGGTGGGCCTGTCGGAGAACCAGCTCCTCATCACGGCGAACAACCCGGACCTGGGCGAGGCCAAGGACGCGCTGGACATCGCCTATCGGGGCACGGCCATCACCATCGGCTTCAACGCGCGCTACCTGATCGACGTGTTGACGGTGACGGACACGGACGAGGTGGCCTTCGAGCTGGGTGACGAGCACAGCCCGGGCGTGCTGCACGCGCCGGGGGACCGGAGCTTCACCGCGGTGGTGATGCCGATGCGCGTCTGAGTGTGAGCGGCACCTTTCGCGGCACTTTTCCTTAGATGAGCAGCCTCCAGGCTCCCAGCGCCCCTGTGCCGGTGCCGGGCTCGCGCAACACGGGCCTGGACCGTGCGCGAGCGGTGGCCACCATCGCCATGGTGATGGGCCACACGCTGGACGCGGTGCTGTCGGACGCGGCCCGCGACGGCGTGGGCATGGTGGCCTACTGGTCCCTCCGGGCCGTGACGGCGCCGTTGTTCCTCTTCGTGGCCGGGTGGGCCTTCGCGACGACGGTGCAGCGCACGGGCGCGTACGGCACGAGCGTGCTGCGCCGGTACCTGCCGCGCGTGGCCCTGCTGCTCGGCTGGGGCTACCTGTTGCGTTGGCCCGGCTGGGGCCTGCCCCTGTTGTTCGCCGGGGACGTGACGGTGTGGCGGCACTTCCTCGCCTTCGATGCGTTGCACGGGGTGGCGGGGGCGCTGTTGATGGGCGCGGGCGTGCTGGCACTGCTGAAGGAACGGACGGCGCGGATGGGAGCGCTGGCGGTGCTGGCGGTGCTGCTGCCGCTGGTGAGCCCGTGGGTGCGCGCGACGGTGGAGGCGGGCGGGTGGCCGCTGGCGCTGGAGCAGGCGCTGGTGAGCCGGACGTCCAACTTCCCGCTCTTCCCCTGGTCGGCGTACTTCTTCGTGGGAGGCCTCGCGGGGCTGGGGCTCGCGGAGGTGAAGCGGGCGCCGCACTGGCTGTGCCTGATGGGCGTGGGCACGGTCATCCTGGCGCTGATGGCGCTGTGGGGCGGAGACCCGCGGGTGAGCGACCCGGCGCTGGTGACATGGCGGGTGGGGCTGCTGTCGGTGGCGGCGGGGCTGGCGATGCTGCTGCCCGCGCGGCTGGACAAGTGGATGGCGCCGGTGGGACGCGCCTCGCTCTGGGTGTACGTGGTGCACCTGCCCCTGGCGTACGGCTGGTCCAACTTCGCGGGCCTGGCGAGCAGGCTCGGCCGCTCGCAGGACGTGCTGCCGGCCCTGGGCCTGGCCCTGTCGGTGCTGGCGGTGTCGCTGACGATCGCCCTGCCGGCGAAGAAGCTGTACGGACGTCTGCGAGGGCGCCACCGTCAGCCCGCTCGCCCACCCACCCCTCTCCCCTCGGGAGAGGGACGGGGTGAGGGTGCCACGCGTCCCAGGTTGAGCCCCTGAGGCCCGGGCGGGCGGACGCGGGGCTCCGTGCCGCTGTGCTAGGCTGAACCTCCCGGGTCAATCGGTGTGACCCCCCTTCTCCAAGAGGCCACGGGAGCCATGTCGTCGTACCGGAACGCCACGCTCCTGGCCGTGGGCCTCGCCGCCCTGTTGTGGGGAAGTGAGGCGAGGAGTGGAGAGCCGCCGGGGCGCATCGGCTTCCGCAGCTACGGCACGGATTCGGGCATCGAGAACCACGACATGTCCTGCGTGCTGCAGGACGCGGATGGGTTCGTCTGGGTGTGCGCCGCGGATGCGGTGTACCGCTTCGATGGCGAGCGCTTCGAGCGCTTCGGACTGGATGCGGGCCTGCCGTCGTCGATCGTCCGGGACGTGACGCTCGACACGGGAGGCCGGCTGCTGCTGGCCACGCAGAAGGGCGTGGTGCGCTGGGACGGGAGCCGCTTCGCCGCGGTGCCGGTGAACGGTGTGCCCGGGCAGGTGTGGAGTGTCCGCCTGGATGCCGGGGGCCGGTTGCTGGCGGGCACCGAGCAGGGGCTGTACGTGGAGGAGGAGCCGGGGCGTTTCGTCCCGATGCCGGGCTGGCCGGGCGGCCCGGCGATGGTGCTCTGGACGGACGCGTCGGGGGACATCCAGGTGGGCTCGGGCGAGCGCCTGCTGAGCCGTGACGGCCGGGGACGCTGGCTCATCCACGAGGTGGTGGGGCGGCGCGGTTCCATCGCCGAGCTGGTGCGCGACGGGCAGGGCCGCCTGTGGGCGAGCGGCGAGGGCTGGCTGTCGGTGCAGCCGCGCGAGGGCGCGCCGTTCGAGGACCGCTCCTCCCTCATCCACGGGATGATGGGCGCGGGGCGGAGCCTGCGCGTGGGCCTGCGCGGACAGTTGCTGGTGCCCAACTACCGCGGCCTGCTCGCGGTGGAGGGCGAGCGCGTGGAGCTGTTGCGGCTGGGCCTGGCGGAGCGCTCGGCGCGGATGAGGGACGTGCTGCATGACCGGGATGGCACCCTCTGGGTCGTCAGCCTGGGGGTGCACCGCTCCCTGGGCCGGGGCCTGTGGTCCGTCCACGACCTCTCCACCGGGTTGCCCTCGAGCATGATCTGGGGCCTGGAGCGCGATGCCGGCGGGGCGCTCTGGGTGGGGACGGATGATGGGCTCGCGCGCGCCACGGCCGAGGGCTGGGTGTCCGTGCCCGGGCTGCGGGGGTACTCCCTCAAGAGCGTGAAGCTGGGACCGGACGGCGCGCTGTGGGTCGCGGGCAATCCGACGGGAATCCACCGCTACGAGCCCGCGAGTGGAGCGCTGCGGACGTACGGCGAGGCGGCGGGCCTGCCGGGGCGCTACACGTTCGACATGCTGTGGGAGCCGGATGGCACGCTGTGGGCGGCCACCACCTCGGGCCTGTTCCGGGGCGTGCGCGAGGGGGGGGACTGGGCCTTCGAGCAGGTGCTGCCGCACAGCCGGCGGACGTTCTTCGGCGGCGTGGAGCGGGACCCGGCCGGACGGCTGTGGGTGTCGGGAGATGGGCTCTACGTGCGCGAGGCGGGCGTGTTCCGGCGCCTGGGCACGGCCGAGGGACTGCGGGACGAGCGCGTGCGCTACCTGGTGGCGCGGCGCGATGGCCGCATCTGCGTGTCCTATGTGGAGCCGCTGGGCCTGAGCTGTTTCACCTACCAGGAGGGGCGGCTCACGGAGGTGTTCCGCCTGGACCGGAGCTCGGGGCTGCTCAACGGCGTCACCTACTTCCTGGGCGAGGACGCGGCGGGGCGGCTGTGGGTGGGGACGGGGGCCGGGGTGCACATCGTGGGGGAGGACGGGGTGCTCGAGCACTTCGGTGCGAGCAGCGGTGCCCCGGGGGACGATTGCAGCGGCAACTCCTTCCTGGTGGAGGAGGACGGCACGGTGTGGGTGGGCACCTCGAATGGCCTGGGCCGCTTCGATGGGGGGCGCTACGCGGGCCCGGCCGCGCCACCGCGCGTGGTGCTGTTGAACACCCGGTTGGGGCCGCACGAGGTGTCGGGCGCCAGGGTGGAGGGGCTCGAGGCCGCTCACGGAGACACGACGCTCTCGGTGCGCTTCGCGGACCTGGGCGCGCTGGACGAGGGGCACGTGCGGCACGAGGTGCGGCTGGTGGGGATGGAGGAGGAGTGGCACTCGGTGTCGGGCCGCTCGGTGCGCTACGGCACGTTGCAGCCGGGCAGCTACCGCTTCGAGATTCGCGCGCGCAACGACTGGGGCCCGTGGGGGCCGGTGGCGGGGTTCAATCTGGTGGTGCATCCGCCGTGGTGGGCGTCCTGGTGGGCGCGGGGCCTGGGCGTGTTGCTGCTGGGGGCGGTGGTGGTGGGCGTGGTGCGCTGGCGCGGCATCGCCCTGCGGCGCAAGAACGCCGAGCTGGAGCGCCTGGTGGAGGCGCGCACCGCCGAGCTGGATCAGGCACGCCAGAAGGTGATGCAGGCCGAGAAGCTCTCCGCCATGGGGCAGTTGCTGGCGAGGCTCTCGCATGAAATCAACAACCCGCTCACGGCCATCCACACCAACCTGCCGGCGGTGCGCGAGTACTTCGAGCAGTTGTCCGAGGTGCTGCGGCGTTGCCGTGAGCGGCTGGAGGCCCACCCGGAGGATGCGGGCGAGGTGGAGCGGCTGTGGCGGGAGCAGGACGTGGACTTCCTGCTGCTGGACACGCCGGACGCGCTGGAGGCGATGCAACATGCCACGGAGCGCATCCGCGGCATCCAGGCGGACCTGAGGGCGTTCCTGCGCGGCGAGAGCCCGAGGCTGGAGCCGGGGGACCTCAACCAGGTGGTGCGGGAGACGGTGGAGATGGTGCGGCGCTCGCTGCCCGAGGGGATGCGGGTGGAGGTGAAGTGTGGCGAGCTGCCGGTGTTCTCGTTCCACCGGGGGCAGTTGGGGCAGGTGACGCTGAACCTGCTGCGCAACGCGCTGGATGCGCTGGGAGAGAAGGGCGAGGTGCGGGTGAGCACGGCCCTGCGGGACGGCATGGCCGAGCTGGTGGTGGCGGATGACGGCCCGGGCATTCCGCGGGAGCTGAGGGCCCGCATCTTCGAACCGTTCTTCACCACGAAGGACGTGGGGAAGGGCTCGGGGCTGGGGCTGCCCATCTGCCGCCAGCTCATCATGGAGAACCACGGGGGGACGCTCGAGCTGGACACGTCCGTGGAGCGCGGCGCCTGCTTCCGGGTGCGGCTGCCGCTGGCACAGGCCACCGTGCACCAGGCGGCGGCCTGACGGGGCGCGAGGGCCCGCTCTACAGGCCCAGGTCGATGCCCAGCGAGCCGGGCGTCTCGTTGCGCATCAGCACGCCGCGGTTGGTGCTCAGGTCCTGGCCGCAGAACAACTGCACCCGCGAGTCGAAGCAGGGCAGCTGCGAGTGCGTGCGGTTGAGGCCGTAGAAGCAGCGCGCGCCGTTCTGGTCCCACTCCGCCTCGAACACCCAGCGCTCGGTGTCCTGCTGGATGCCGAACTCGTCGTAGAAATTGATGCGGTTGCCCGTCGTCGTGTAGCTCTTGCCGGTGCCGCAGTAGTCGGCGCGCACCATGCGCGTGCACGCCTGGTGGTAGTGCGCGAGCGGCACGCCGTTGTACGTGGCCCACGGCCGGTAGCCCCACAGCGCGCACTTGGCGATGGCGCCTCCCAGGCACGCGAAGGTGAAGCGCTGCGGATCATCCGTCTTCGAGCCGCCTCCCGCCACGTTCTGCCGGTAGTTCCACACGCCCTCCACCGGCAGGGCCTGCACCGGCGTACCCGCGACATCGCGGCAGGCCGGGCGCCACGTGCCGTCCGCGGCGCGGTACTCGAGGCTGTAGAGGTTCACATCCGCGTTGGGCGCCGGAGCCGGGTTCATGCCGGTGATGCGCACGGGCACCGTGCTGCCATCGCCGAGGTTGCCCTGGAACTGCACGCCGACGAACTCCGCGTCCTTGTAAATGGTGCTTCCCTTGTAGCCATAGAACGAGGTGCCGCGCAGCCACGCCTCGTCCAGCAGCGCCCCGCCCTTGAAGGCCGGGTTGAAGTTCACGCTCACCAGGAAGTGGTTCAACTCGGAGCCGTTGAGGTCCGAGCCATTCAAGTCGGAGCCGTTGAGGTCCGAGCCATTCAGGTCCGAGCCGTTGTCGGCCGCCAGCGGGGCCTTGATGAAGGAGCGGGGGGCCAGCTCCTCCTCGGGAAGGGGGGCGGCGCAGGCGGACAGGAACAGGGCTCCGGCGAGCCAGGAACGGGGCGAGTACGAGCGCATGGGACTCCTCAGGGGGACGGCCGCGGGGGGGAACGGCGACGGCCACAGTGCACTCGTACCGTAAGGCTGAATGCCCATGGAACCGGAGGGCAGGTAGGTGTTGATCGCCGAACGCCGCCGCTGTCCGCTGCCGGGCACTCGCCTCAGGGCGAGGAGGGCGCATCCGCGCACAGCCGCAGGCCGACGCTGAGGTCGCGGAAGTTCGGCTCGGGCGTCTCGCGGTTGGGCGAGCGCGCGGTGCTGGCGCCGAAGTAGTAGCTGCCGCCGCGAGCCACCGGGCGGCCGGGCTGCAGGATGGAGTCGGCCCACTCGAAGACGTTGCCCACCATGTCGTCCAGGCCGAAGGGGCTGCGCGAATCGGGGTGGCTGCCCACCGCGTCCGGGCCGAAGCTCGCGCCCACCTTGCCGTAGGTCTCGTCGTAGTTGGCCTGGTGCGCCAGCAGCGCGTCGCCGTGGGGGTACTCGCGCTCGTCGGCGCCCCGGGCGGCGCGCTCCCACTCCAGCTCGTTGCACAGCCGCGCGCCGGGCACGCGGCCGGTCTGGGCCAGCCACGCCGCGTAGGCCTTGGCGTCCGCGTAGTCGATGGCGCCCACCGGCAAGCGCCGCCAGTCGTGCTCCACCAGCCGAGGCCGCGAGGCGTAGCGCAGGGGCTCGCCCTCGGGTGCCGCGTACGTCACCCCGTTGGGGTGGATGCTCAGGTGCCAGCGCCCATCCGCCAGTTGCTTCAACTCCACCTCGGCCTTCAGCGACGCCACCTTGGCCCCATGCGGCGTGCGGCGGGCCCGCTCCTCGGGCGGCAGCGTCTCCAGCCAGCGCACGTACTCGCCATACGTCACCTCGGTGCGCGAGATGAGGTACGGCCCCGTCTCCACCTCGTGCAGCGGCGCCGTGTCGAAGAACTGGCGGATGTTCTCGTCGGCCGCGGTGCCGAAGAGGAAGGTGCCTCGCGGCACGTAGACGAAGCCCTCGGGGACGCGGGCCGCCTCGGGCAGGGGCACGTCCAGGGTGCGCTCGGGGCCGGGCTCGGCTCGCAGCACGTGGCGCACCGGCGCATGTCCGGGGGCGCTCAGCTCCAGCACCCAGGTGCCGCGCTCCAGCGACAGCCCCTCCAGCGGAGTGGTGCCCACGTGGCGTGCCGCGGTGAGCACCCGCCGCCCATCGCTCGCGGACTCATAGCGCGCCAGGGACACCGTGGCTCCGGCGGGCCGCGTCCGCAGGTTCACGCGCAGGGGCGCTTCGAAACGGGTCAGGCGCTCGCCCGTGGTGTCGTAGAGACGCAGGCGCTGCAGCAGCTCGTCGCGCTCGCCGGGGCGGAAGGTGCGCTCGGCGAGCCCGGCCCTATCCGACAGGACGTCGGCGAAGGCACCGCGCACCTCGTCGCGGCCCGGGTCGAGCACCAACGCCTTCTCCATCGCCTCGCTGGCCTGGGCATAGGCCTGCTGGGTCCCCGCTTGAATCCGCAGCGCCTCGGCCCAGCGGGGCCGGGCCTCGTCCAGCTTGCCCGCGTCGAAGAGGGCGAAGGCCTCCGCCCGGGCCGCCTCCAGGGCGCGGTCTCGCTCCCGGGCGTGCACCAGGCGTGTCCGTGCCTCGGCGAGCTGCGCGCTCACCTGCTGCCCCAGGCTGTACCAGGCGTGGAGGCGCAGCCCGGCGTACACCAGCACCAGCGACGCGAGGAAGCCCACGGCGAGCACCCGCGTGAGCAGCCTGCCCCGGCGCACGCCTCCGCGCGAGGCGTCGAGGAAGGCGGCCTCGCGCTGGGTGAGACTCTCCGGAGACAGGCCGCGGACCTCGGCGAGGTGGCGGGTGCCCCACAGCGCCTCGCGCGGGCGTCCCATCCGCTCCCACTCGGCGGCGGCCTGCTCCAGCCGGACGTGGAGCTGCCGGGCCTCGTTGGCCTCGGCCAGCCACTGGGCGAGCGTGGGCCAGCCGGAGAGGAGCGCCTCGTGGGCGATGTCGAAGGTGGTGCCTTCCTCGGAGCGGCGGGCCATCACCAGGCGCGCGCGGATGAGCGCCTCCAGCGCGGCGCGGGAGGCCGGCTCCTGGCCCAGCAACTCCCCCTCGGAGCGGCGGGCGCGCGTGCCGTCCACCGTGACGAGCCGCATGAGCAACTGCCGCGCGGCCCCCTGCTGGTCCGGCAGCAACTGGGCGATGACACCGTCCGCGTACCGGGCGAGCGAGCCATTGACGCCGCCGAGGGCCTCCAGCGCGGCGGCGGGGATGATGCCGTGCTCCTTGTCCCGCGCCTCCCACAGCTCGGCGAGGGTGAACTGGAGCAGGGGCAGGCTGCCCTCGGCGCGCAGGGTGGACTCCACCAGCGTGTCGATGAGGGCCTCGGACTCGAAACGCGCGCCCTTGGCCCGTGCGGGGCCCGTCACCACCTCGCGCACCTCGGCGCGGCCCAGGGGGCGCAGCAGGTAGAGGGCGCGCGAGAGGGCCTCGCCCAGGCCGGGCAGCGCGCCCAGCCGGGTGAGGAAGTCACTGCGGGAGGTGGCGAGCAGGCGCACGCCCGTCACCCCCGAGGCGAGCTGTCCCAGCAGCTCCGCCATCAGCTCGGCCTCGGCCGGCTCGCTCAGGGTGACGAGCTCCTCGAGCTGATCCACGTGGAGCACCACGCCGCGGCGGGCGCCCTCGCCGAGCGCGGCGCGCAGGGCCCGCACGAGGGTGGTGGGCTCGGCGCGGGCGAGCTGCTCGAGGCGGGCCTCCTCCAGCGCGACATGGGGCGCGAGCACGGCGGCGAGGGTGGCCACGGGCCGGCGGCCGGGCACCATGCGCGCCACGCTCCAGGACAGGCCGTCCTCCAGGGCGCCCTCGCGCACGCGGGGCAGCACACCCGCCAGACACAGCGAGGACTTGCCCACGCCCGAGTCGCCGGTGACGAGCACGAAGGCATTGGCGCGCAGCCGCTCCAGCACGGCGCGCACCTCCTGCCGGCGGCCGAAGAAGAGGGCGCGGTGCTCCTCCTGGAAGGCATTGAGGCCGCGGTAGGGGTTGCCCTCGGGGAGGGGCGGGGCGGTGTCGCTGACGCGCAGCTCCTCCAGCGCCTCGAGCACCGCGTCGGCGGAGGCGAAGCGCTCGGTGGGCTCGCGGCGCAGGCAGCGGTCCACCACCCCGGCGAAGCGGGGCTCCACCCCCGGAGCGGCCGCGAGCAGGGGACGCGCGTCCTGCTTCTGTAGGGTCCAGGGCAGCTCCCGGAGGGGGACATGGCGGAAGGGGCCAAGGCCGGCGGCGAGCTCGTAGAGCAGGGCCCCCAGGGAGAAGAGATCCGAGCGGACCGAGGCCGGCTCGCCCCGCCAGACCTCGGGGGCCATGAAGTAGGGGGTGCCCACGAGGCTGCTGTGGGAGTGGGAGGCCAGGCCGAGCTTCCCCGGAGGAGGTACCCGCGCCGGGGGGCGCCTCGGGCCCGGCGTCCGGCGTGTCACCGGAGGGCTCTGAAGACGGCTCCGGAGACGGCTCCGGAGGCGCATCGAGCAGCTTGGCCAGCCCGAAGTCGAGCAGCTTCACCTGGCCGGCCTCATCGAGGATGGCGTTGGCGGGCTTGATGTCGCGGTGGAGGACGTTGCGGCGGTGGGCGGCGGCGAGCCCTCGGGCCAGGCCGATGCCGATGTCCAGGACGCGCTGCCAGGGTTGGGGCCTGGGGAGCTGGTCCAGACTGGTGCCGCGGATGTACTCGGAGACGAGGTAGGGCAGGTCCTCGAATTGTCCGGCGCGGTAGAGGGTGGCGACGTTGGGGTGCTGGAGGCGGGCGGCGGCGCGCGCCTCGATGAGGAAGCGCGAGAGGGCCTCGTCATCGAGCGTGGGGATGAACTTCACCGCCACGGTGCGCTCGAGGAGGGTGTCGTGGGCGAGGTAGACGCGCCCGGTGCGCCCGCGCCCCAGGGGACGCAGGAGGCGGTACTCGTCGAACTCCCCAGGCGGCTGCCAGTCGGCGCTGGGGCCCGGGTCCTGGGGAGAGGGAGGGCTCACCGCGAGCGAGGCTTGCTGCCCGTCTTCTGCAGGAGTGCGCGAATCTTGTTCGCCACGGCGTCGGGGAGGGCGGGCTTGGAGACGAACTCGTCACAGCCGACCTCCTTCGCCTTCTCCGAGTGCGCGGGGAGGACGTGGCCGGTGAGCGCCATCACGGGGATGTGGCGGGTGCTCGCATCCAGCTTGAGCTGGCGGGTGGCCTCCCAGCCGCTGACCACGGGCAGGGACAGGTCCATCAGGATGACGTCCGGATGGGACTGCTGCGCCATCTGGAGCGCTTCCTGTCCGTCACGGGCTGTCTGGACCTGGTAGCCGAGGAACTCGAGGTACTCGGCGTACATCTCCCGGGCATCGTCGTAGTCATCCACGACGAGCACCTTGCAATCACCGGGGGCGGTCTCCGAGGGGGGTTCGGACGCTTCGGGCGGGGGCAGCTTTCGAGCGGAGTCCATGGTGCCTGGGGGGGGAGTTGGCCCATTCTGGACCTGATGTCGGGGAGGGGCAATGCGCGGGGGGTCGTGAAATACCGTCCATGCCACACACCTTGAGTGTTGGATGACAGTTGCTGACGTCCCGGGGTCTGGACGAATCGCTTGCCGGACGGGAAAGTGGCACTTACCAACTGGTAAGTCCCTGCCCCCGCAGGCGGCAACCCCACCGAGGTTCGTCATGGCCGACGCACTTGCTCCCACGTCGCTGCGCCCCAGCTTCTATTCCCCCATTCCCGAGTCCGCGCGGGAGGATCTCCTCCAGGACTACCGGCGGTTCCTCGAGCGCCGCAACGGCGACATGGACTTCACCCGGGGCTTCTCGCTGCGGGAGGATTGGCTGAAGCAGGCGGCGAGCTGGGGGAGCGAGTACCAGGGGCGGGTGGACGGCGAGGCCTTCAACCGGGCCTACGCGAGCTTCGACGAGGTGAAGCACCTGTCGCTGCCGGAGGTGGCGCTGTTGACGTTCGTGAAGGCGAACGCGGGCGAGGCGTACGGGGTGGAGGTGGTGGGCCGGGTGCGCCAGAAGCGCCAGGACGGGACGAAGCTCTTCCACCAGGTGGAGCGTCTGCTCGGCTACGAGGAGACGTACCACACGCGCATCCTCATCGGCGCCACGCAGCACTTCGGGGTGAAGGTGGAGGGAGCGTGGAAGCCGAACCTGCAACTGCGGCTGCTCATCGGCTCGCTGGCCTACGCGCCGGGCCTCTTCTTCCATCCCATCCTGCTGGCCTCGGAGATCTCCGGCGTCTTCATGTTCCAGTGGATGCTCAAGCGGGTGGGGGAGATCTTCCGGGAGCAGCCCGCGGTGCGCGAGTCCATGGAGCAGCGGCTGATTGAAATCCTGGTGGACGAGGTGGGCCACGTGGCCTTCAACCGCATGGCCGTGGGGCCGCTGGGCCTGTCGGTGGCGCGCAAGATGGCGGCGGGCGTGCTGCGCGGTGTGGCGGGCACCACCCCGGAGTACAAGGCGCTCGGGATGACGGAGAGCGAGATGAGCAAGCTGGAGGGCTTCGACCTGGACCAGCTCCCCGAGGAAGTGCGGCGCCGCTCCTACTTCGTCTGACGGCGGGAGGAGGCGGGACGCGGAGCCTCGCCGGGCGCGGGGCTGGCGTGGGTGAAGAGGTAGCGCTCGATGATGCGCACCACTTCGCCCAGCCAGCGCTCGCGCCACTCCGCGTCGCTCACCCCGGGCCAGCCCTCCAGGGGGAGCAGGGCGAAGGTGGTGAGCAGCAACGTGCCGACGTGCGCCACCGCGGCCTCGGGGTCCAACTCCAGGCGGATGCGCCCCTCCTGCTGGCCCTGGCGGAGGGTGTCGGCCATGAGGCGCAGCCACGGGGCCACGCCCTGGCTGAGGCGCGCGACCTGCGCACGGTCCCCATCGAGCAACTCGCGGAGGATGACGCGGGCGGCGTGGGGATCCGTGTCGAAGAACTGGCGGATTTGAGCCATGACGCGCTCGAGCCGCTCCTCGCCCTTGCCGGTGAAGGCGCCGAGCAGCAGCAGGAGGTGGCGGTTGGCGTGCTCGACGAGGGAGGCGATGACGGCCTCGTGGAGGGCCTCGCGCGAGGGGTAGTGGTAGAGGAGGGCCTGCTTGCTGATGCCCACGGCCTGGGCCACGTCGTTGACGGAGATGGCGCCGAAGCCGCGTTGGGCGATGAGGCGGGTGGCCTCCTGGAGGATGCGCTCGCGCGGCTCCACGGCGGCGGCCTTGCCCGAGCGAGGCCCGCGCGTCTTCACGTCTCCGGCACCGGGGGAGTCTTTGCGCCGCATGGAGCGAGGGGAACTATCCCATGGCGCCGGAGGAGTGAAAGTCCGCCTCGGGCAGGACAGAGAAGAAGGAGTGCCCGTGGGCCCATGGACTGCCCCGTGACCCTCTCCCCTCGCCCTCCGGGAGAGGGTCGGGGTGAGGGTGCCACGGGCCCCGGGTTGAACCCCGGCGCTCTGAAGCTGCTCAGGAGGCCTTGGCGAGGAGCACGCCGGGCAGGATCGCGCTGGCCGAGGGCGCATCGGGGCCGCGCTCGAGCCAGCGGGGGACGGGGAGGCCCTTGGCGCGGAGGAAGGTGGGGTTGAAGAGCTTGCTGGCGTAGCGGTTGCCGGAATCGCAGAGCACGGTGACGATGGTGTGCCCGGGCCCGAGCTTGCGGGCGAGGCGGATGGCGCCGGCGACGTTGATGGCGCTGGAGGCGCCGAGACAGAGACCCTCGTGCTCGAGGAGGTCGAAGAGGAGGGGGAGGGCCTCGGCGTCGGGAATCTGGAAGGGCTCGTCGACGGGAGCGCCCTTGAGGTTTGCGGTGATGCGGCCCTGGCCGATGCCCTCGGAGATGGAGGAGCCCTCGGACTTGAGCTCGCCGTGGGCGTACCAGTGGTAGAGGGCGGCGCCCATGGGGTCGGCGAGGCCGATGACGATGTTGGGGTCGCGCTCCTTGAGGGCCATGCCGACGCCGGCGAGGGTGCCGCCGGAGCCGACGGCGCAGATGAAACCATCGAGGCGGCCGCCGGTCTGGCGCCAGATTTCGGGGCCGGTGGTGTCGAAGTGGGCGCGGCGGTTGGCGGTGTTGTCGAACTGGTTGGCCCAGACGGCGCCGTTGGGCTCGCGGGCGTCGAGGGCCTCGGCGATACGGCCGGAGACCTTCACGTAGTTGTTGGGGTCCTTGTAGGGGACGGCGGGGACCTCGAGGCAGCTCGGCGCCGGCGAGGCGGAGCATGTCCTTCTTTTCCTGGCTCTGGGTGTCGGGGATGACGATGACGGTGCGGTAGCCGAGGGCATTGCCGACGAGGGCGAGGCCGATGCCGGTATTGCCGGCGGTGCCCTCGACGATGACGCCGCCGGGGCGGAGGCGGCCGCGGGCGATGGCGTCACGGATGATGAAGAGGGCGGCGCGGTCCTTGACGGACTGGCCGGGGTTGAGGAACTCGGCCTTGCCGAGGATGGTGCAGCCCGTGCAGCTCGGAGGCGCGCCGGAGCTTGATGAGGGGCGTGTTGCCGATGGCCGAGATGACGTCTTGATGGAAGAGCATGGGGGGGGTGGGGCTCGCACCCGGAACGGTACCGCCCGGGCCCCCATGGGCTCAAGGCACCCCCGGTGTCAGTTGTCCTGGCTACGAAGGGCCTCGGCCTCATCCCTGGCCGCTTGGGCGCCCTTCTCGTCTCCAAGTGCCTGTCGAATCGTGGCCACCTTCATGAGGACATACCTGAGGTCTATGTACTCCTGGCGAGTATCCCCAAGCCGTTCGCGTATCCGGCGGACGAGTGAAAGGCACTCCTCGAAGGACGCAGAGGCTGTTTGCAGCTCGCCCCGGGCGTGTTGGACATCGCCCACAAGATTGAGCGAAATGGAGAGGTCGCCCAGGGTCTCAGGAGTGTCGCCCAGCAATTGCCGTAGTTGCCGCGTGAGCACAAGGGACTCCTCGAAGGACGCAGCGGCCGCTTGCAATTCGCCCCGGGCCCGTTTGATGTCGCCTACATAGTTGAGCGAGATGGAGAGGTCGCGCAGGGCCCCCGGAGTGTCACCCAGCAACTGCCGTAACTGCCGCGTGAGCGCGAGGGACTCCTCGAAGGTCGCAGAGGCCGCTTGCAACTCGCCCCGGGCCCGTTGGACATCGCCCACACGGATGAGCGAAACGCAGAGATCGCGCAGGGCCCCCGGAGTGTCACCCAGCAACTGCCGTAACTGCCGCGTGAGTGCGAGAGACTCCTCGAAGGACGCAGAGGCCGCTTGTAGCTCGCCCCGGGCCCGTTGGACATCGCCCACACGAATGAGCGAGAGATAGAGGTCTCGCAAGGCTCCCGGAGTGTCGCCCAAAAACTGTCGCAGCTGCCGTGTGAGTGCGAGGGACTCCTCGAAGGTCGCAGAGGCCGCTTGCAACTCGCCCCGGGCCCGTTGGACATCGCCTACACGGATGAGCGAAACGGAGAGATCGCGCAGGGAGTCCGGGGTGTCGCCCAGCAACTGCCGCAGCTGCCTTGTGAGCACGAGAGACTCCTCGAAGGACGCAGAGGCCGCTTGCAACTCGCCCCGGGCCCGTTGGACATCGCCTACACGGATGAGCGAAACGGAGAGATCGCGCAGGGAATCCGGGGTGTCGTCCAGCAACTGCCGCAACTGCCTTGTGAGCGCGAGGGCCTCCTCAGAAGCGCGGCTTGCCTCAGGCCAATCCTTCCGCACATGCGCCAGTTGCACCATGTCTTCCAACAAGAAGAGGCGTTGGCGATCTGTCCATCCATGTGTGAGTGATGTGGCGTGTTCCAAGTGATCGGATGCGGCTGCGAGATCCCCGTTGGCCTCTTCTGATTTGGCGAGCGCGTGCAGAATCAATGCACTGTTCTGCGGATCCTCTTGTGCGCGGGAATGTATGAGTTCCCAGGTTTGATTTGCTGCCTCAAGCGCCTCACCCTCTCTTTTGGACGCAAGCAGTCCGTCGACGGCGCGCATCAGCACCGATGCGAGAGCACTCGCACTTCCTGTGTACCTGGCTTGGAGCCGTTGCAACTCAGCGAGTGCGAAGTCCGCATCAGGTATGGAGTCACTCCGCTCCATGCTCGATGCTCGTGGGCTGGAGTGCTCCAGATCCGGCGAGCCCCTGTTTGCTACAGGGGCTAGTTCGAGTACGAGCGCACGGACCGACCAGAGATCCGAAGCCATGTCGCGGAAGTGCTGCTTCAGCCTCGCGGGCGCGACCAGCACGAGTCCTCCCCGCAGGTGGCGGCGCAGCGCATCGCGCCGTTCATTCATCAGGACGGCAAGTTCGACCCAGGCCTTGTGCCAGTGGCCTTCTGTTTGTTCGCCAGAGTCGAGATGCAGAGATTCAATCCAATGGCAACCGGCGTCTCTTGCTTCCGGAGAGAGGAGCGAGGAAAGCACCGCCGACAGTCCGTCGGGCTGGGAAGGCTCATGAAGGCTCAGCAGCCGCGTCTGCGCACGCAGCAGGCGTTCCGTGCGGCGGCGGAGCACTCCAGTCGAGCGCGGTGAGGGAGCGAAGATGAAGCAGAGCCAGAAACCCTCCGCCAGTTCCACCTGGCGGCGCAGGCGTTGCCATTCCGCCTCTCCCTGTGGGCCGAGTCCTGCGTCATCGGGAGGGCGCATGACTCCTACTCCTTCTTGTCACTCCACCGCTCCCGGGCGGCGGTGGCCTGCTGCTGTACCACCTCACGCACCAGCGGATGGACATCGTACCAGTCCTCGCCATTGCGGTAACTCAGCGCGAGGTGTGAGTCGAAATAGCGGGCCAGATCGTGCAGCCGGTCGTTGTTCTTCAACGCGGTCGTGTGGCTGCTGGCGATCCGTTCGAGCCAGATGGCATCGTCATCCGGGATGGGCAGGAACTCGGAGCGGATCTGCTGGATGGCGGCCTCCACGACGCGCCTGGGAACGGGCAGGCGGTCCGCCCGGCGGATGATCTCCGCGAACAGCCGCAGGAAGTCGCGCAGGTGTCCCCCGGACAGCAGGCTCAACTCGTCCACAATTCCTCGTGCATCCGGGCCCAGGAGCCGCTTCCAATCACCGCGCTCCGAGATCAACTTCTCCAGCAGGTCGAGCGCTGGCTGGAAGGGCGTCCTCGCGACTTCCTTGTGCCGCACCTTCAGCGTGGGAATCATTTGCACCCCGCCAGGCTGGTAGAAGGAGCCAAGGTTCTGTTGCAGCACCTTGAGGTACGGGGGGACTGTGTAGACGACGTGCAGGAAGTTGAAGTGAAGCTTGTCGCTGTGCTTGGCGAAGAGGTTGACCACCGAGTCCTGCACTGCGGTCGCGTTGGTCAGGGCGCCTCGGAAGTGTTCCATGGAGTCGACCAGCAGCACCACCTCGGTGTCCGGCCCGTACTTCGCCTTGACCTTCTTGACGCATTCCTCGACGTAGGTGCCCACATCCCTGACCAGGGCTCCGAGGTGCCCGGCCATGCGCTCCTGGAGCTTCTGCCGGAACGATGGATCGCTCTTGAGCGAGGCCTTGAAGTTCGCGGAAGCGCCAGCGGAGGCCAACTTGTCAGGAGTGGAGGCTCCGGCGGTCATTCCAGCGGATACTTCTGTGAGCTGGATGTTGGTGCGTACCAGGAAGTTGACCAGCCGCGTCCAGTAGCCTTCCTCGGCCGGGTCACCATTCAGATGCCCTGCTTCCAGCAAGGCATCTCCAAGGCCACCCGCCACGGCCACGAGGAAGTCGCTCACATCAATGGGCTGCGAGGGGCTGAGGTAATCCTCGATGTCGAGCAGGGCGACCTTGTACACCCCGCGCCCATCCAGTTTCCGCCGCAGCCGGCGTAGCTCGGTGCTCTTGCCGCTTCCCCGGTAGCCGGACAGAAGCTGCACGCTCTGGCCAGGCAGCAGGGTGATGGAGCTCGCGAGCAGCTTGACCGGATCGTGATCCTCGAACGCTGGTTCCTCGTAGATCTTCACGTAGCGCTGGTCGTCCAGCCCATTGAACTCGATGGGCCGGTCCGAGACCGCGCGGAAGAACCTACGAATGAACTCCTGCTCCTCTGAGGTCATGGGCCGTATCTACTCCTTCACGGGGATGCTCACCACTTCGCTTACACGGGCTGGCTCGGACTGTCCGCCTGGACGGCTGCCCGGGTCGGACGTCTCACAGATTCCTTGGTGGCTCAGAGGGGGACCCGCTCCCGGAGCGCCTCCAGCGCGTTCCGGCACTGTGTGGCCAGGGCCCGGAAGTCATCGCTGAGCGCCGCATGGCCGATGACGCGGGTCCAGAAGACCTGCGCGTGGCGGGCCGCGTTGGCCCAGACGTCGAGTGTGTCCGCGTTCGGCGGCGCGGGCTCGAACGGCCGGTCCACGACCGTCGTGCCCGAGGGGGCGAACAACATCGGGAGCATGTCGTAGGCGGGCGCGAGGCGTCGCGTACCGTCCTCCGACTCCAGGAAGCTCACGTTGCCGAAGTGGCGATCCGTGTTGGCGATGAGCTGCCCGAAGACATCCAGCCAGCGGATGCGCCGCGCGTCCTCGGGGCCGATGAGCTTCTTCTCCAGCAGCTTCGGCGTGACACGCGTCCAGGAGGCGCCGCGGCCGGACTCGCCGATGTACTCGTGGTCCAGGGCTTCCAGTGACAGCACTCCGCGTCTGCCTCTTTCTCCGAGCCTGTCGAAGCGTTCGACCTCCAGGAACCGGTAGCCGCGCTCGTCGAACCACCGTGTCCTGGCCGCGTCGAGTCCGGCCTCGTGGACGACTTCGAGCGCGAGGCTCTCGCAGACGAGCAGTTCCCTCCACCTGCGAGCGACCGCGCCCTCATCATCGCTCACGAACTTGATCAGGACGTGCCGGCCTTCCGAGTACGTCAGGAACTTGGGGTGTTCCCCTCCGGCGGAGGAGCCTGGCTGCTCCCGTGCCGAGAGGCGGGCGAGGTCCGGGTAGACCGTGCGTTCCGTGGGCGCGAGTCCGCTCGCGAGCCATCGGTTCAGGGATTCATCACCGAGGATGAGGTTGCCAACACAATCCTCGCCGCGGCGTGCCAGCACGATGAGCCGGTGGTCATCGGTCCAATCGCTCAATCGGGAGGGCAGCTCCAACTCGGGGTAGCGCGCGCTGAACGTCCGTCCGACGTACCCCTGAGGGCTCATGTCGGAGGCGAAAGGCGGCAGGCCCTCGAACAGGGTCCCCGTACCATCGGGAGCGCTGAGCCAGTGTCGTCCCCCTTCGAGGAGGTGCAGGGAGCCGAACGGCTCGACCATCCCTGTCTCACGAACCCGGTAGAGGGGGATCCGCGTTCCGAGCCCTGGAAGCGTGCGTGTCCGCGCGTAGCGGGTCGCGCGCGTCTGCCCCATCCGGCACACGCGGTCGCCCGCGGCGCCGATCAGCCGGGACACGGTCGGCTGGGACACGCCCAGCTCCCGAGCCAGGTCCTTCGCTTGTGCCTCGCCCAGCCGAGCGAGCACCCCAAGCATCCGTTCGAGGGCGTCCATGAATAGAAACCTGAATGGAAATCGGGGGAGGGCACCAGCGCCAGGGCCTTGAAAAATAAGGGCTATTCCAGGCCGCTGCAATGAAACGTGAATAGAAAAAGGGCCTGAATCACCCCGAAGGGGACCCAGGCCCTCTGTGCCTCCCGGGGAGGCGGCTCCTGGCGGGAGCTACGCCCGCGCGGACTGCTTCAGCTCCTCGACCTCGGCCTTGAGGAGCCAGTCGTCGCGGAAGTCGGTGGCGGCGTTGGAGATCTGCTCCAGGCGCGCGAGGTTGAGGGACTTCGACTCGCGCATGGTGCGCACCTCGCGGTAGAGCGCCGCGAGCGACGGGTGCAGGGCCGAGGCCTTCTTCTCACGGGCCTTGGCCTCGCCCTCGCCCTCGGCGAAGGCGTTGAGCTCGCCGAACCAGCGGTCCCACGCGCCCGGGTCCGCCGGTCCTCCGGCCACCGAGGGCAGGCCCGTGCTCAGGAAGAGCTTCGCCACGTTGGGCAGCTCCACCGGGCGGCCGTCCAGCTCGCCGCGCAGGTTGAGCACCTCGCCCCCGCCCACCGCGAAGCCCTGGAGCTTCAGGCCGCTGGCCAGCTCCACCTTGAAAGGCCCCTTGTCCGGCAGCGTCCCCTCGCCGAACGCCACCAGCGCCAGCCCAGGCCACGGCTTGCCCTCGGCCTTGCTGTCGCGCGACACCATCACCGGGCCTTCCAGGCGCACCAGCGCGGTGTTGAGCCCCTCGGCCACCGGACGCACCCCGGGCACGGCCTCCACCACGCGGGCGGTGATCTCCCGGCCATCGGCCAGCACCAGGTGGTTCACCGTGCGCGCCTGGATGGCCTCGTTCAGCCCGTAGTCCCCGCCGCGCTTCCACGCGAGCGTGGCCTCGAACTCGTTCAGCACCTCGAAGAGGTGCTCGAAGTCCCGCGCCACGAAGAGCTGCGGCTGCATGCGGGTGATGTCGTACTCGGTGTCCGCGCACACCAGGCTCAGCGGCACCTTCTTCACCGCGTCGGTGAGGCAGTGCTTCGCCTCGCCGATGCTCGAGAGCAGGCCGGCGCCGTAGATGCGCGGGCGCTCCAGGGCGCCGATCATCCCGTACTCGGCCGTCCACCAGTAGAGCCGCGAGGCGCGGGTGCTCTCGCTGACGTAGCGGCGGCTCTGGTTGGCGGCCTCCAGCCGGTCCTGGGCGTGCTGGATCTCCTCCTGCGTCGCGGTGGGGTCCTCCTTCACCACGCTCAGGTTGCGGATGGCCTGGAAGACGGCCTCGTCCTCCACCGTGGCGATCGCCTTGAAGCCCACCAGCCCGCAGCGCTTGAGGTACTCGGCATACCGCGCGTTGGCGATGATGGGCGCGTGGCCGGCGCTCTCGTGGACGATGTCCGGAGCCGGCGTGTACTCGATGTGCTCGTGGGTGCGGATGTCCGCGGCGATGGCCAGCACGCCGAGGGCCTGCAGCTCGGTGAACACCGCGGGCGGGATGAAGCCGCGCACGCCCACCGCCGCCCAGCCCAGCTTGGACAGCTTCTCGTTCATCTCATCCAGGCTGGGGATGCGCTCCAGGCCGATACCGGTGGCCTCCAGGCCCTCCAGGTAGACGGAGTGCGCCTTGTCCGCCAGGTGGCTGCGGAGCTGGCCGAGGATGTGGCGCCACACCGCCTGGTCCCTCGGCGTGTAGGCGTCGTAGTCCTGACTCACCACATAGCGCCGCAGATGCGCGGGCAGTCGGGCAATGGTCCGTTCGGTGGGCGTCATGGGAGCTTCTCCGTTGCATGAAATCTACGCACCGGGGCCCCTGACGGAAATCCGATAAAAACCGACGTCTTCTTCGATTTTCCGCCGTTTGGCCCACCGCGTTGGTGCGGTGCGCCAAAGGGGCTCAATCGCCGATGCGCTCGATGCGCGAGACGTTCATCAGCGGCCACTGGCTGGCGAAGGAGCCGCGGACCCGGTAGCGCTTGCCGGGCTCCAGGCCGTTGCAGAACACGTCACAGCCGACGGTATGGCAGGAGACGCCCGGCACCTCGAGCGAGATGCCGGAGCCCGGCTCGTCGGCGCGGAGCAGCGGCGTCCCGGTGCACTCGTTGCAGCACGGATCGGACGCGGGGCACGCCATCTTCGTACAGCCGAGGCTCGCGCCCAGTGTGCCGATCAGCTCCACCTCCCCCTTGGGCGGCGTGCACAGGACGCTTCCGGCGCCGGGGGGCCGCTCGCAGTAGCGCTGCTGGAACTCCTCGACGGAGAGCGAGCGCGTGCAACCCGCGCCGGCGATGAGCACGGCCAGGACGAGCGGGGTGAGGGCGGGGGAGCGCACCAGCATGCCGCTCATGCTACGCGGCCCGCGTCACCCACGTCAGCCCGGGGCCGGGTCGCTCCTGCGGCGCTTCGACGCGAGGCGCTGACGCAGTCCGCCAAGGACGAGCTGGGCCGCCTCGGAGCCGGCGCCGCCCGAGGGACGCAGGGTCACCACCTCGACGAACTGGGGTTGCTCCTCGCGCAGGGGCCAGACGCAGAGGTCCTCGGGGAAGGAGCGCAACAGCCGCAGGTCGGGGGCGATGGCGCAGGCGTTGTAGGCGCGCAGCAGGTCGAAGAGGTGGAGGAAGCTCTGCACGCGTGACACCTCGCGCACGGTGACTTCATGGGCGGCGAAGCGGGCGCTGTTGGCGCTGCCGTAGGGGTCCTCGCGCTGCCAGTCCACGAAGGGCTGGCCCTCCAGGTCGCGCACGTGGAGCGTGCGGCGGGGGCCATGGCGTTGGGACAGCTCGCTGCCGGGACCGGCGAGGATGACGAAGGGCAGGTTCAGCAGGGACTCGGCCTCGACGCCGCGGTGGGGTGGCAGCGGGGTGAAGTCCACGGCCAAGTCCAACTGGCGCGTCTGCACCTGGCGCACGAGCTCGAAGGTGCCGCCGAAGCTGACCTCCAGCTTGATGCCGGCGCGGGCCACGTCTCCGGCGATGCCGGCGAGCAGGAAGTTGGAGAGGGTGGGGTTGAGGCCCAGGCGCAGGCTGGCCTCGGCGCTGGCGAGGTCTCTCAGCCGCTTGAGGTCCAACTGATGGAGGGGCGTCTGGGTGCCCTCGTAGAGCTTCTCGCCGCGAGCGGTGAGGTGGAGGCGGCGGCCGGGGCCGCGCTCCAGGAGGGGCTGACCATCGGCGAGGGTGTCCTCAAGGGCGCGGATGTGCTCGCTGACGACGGAGCGGGCCACGCCGAGGTGCTCGGAGGCGCCTTCGATGCTGCCGGACTCGACGGCGGCGGCGAAGGATTCGAGCCAGACGAGGTGCCGGGGGAGCTTGCGTGGGGGCATCGGGGCCCATCCTTACACCGGGGAGGTGGGTGTTACTCCCCCCAGAGGGCCATCAGGTCCAGCTCGATGGCCTCGAAGGGCTCGACACGAACCCGGGCCTCGCCCGCGTGCGTCGCGAGCAGGATGTAGTGTGCGCCGTCCAGTCGGAAAACCTCCAACGTGCGGAGCTTCCGGGTCGAGCAGCCACACGTGGGGTACACCTTCTCGCGCATAGATGGGCAGCTTGCTCGCGCGATCGCGTGCTTCCGTGGAAGGAGAGAGGATTTCGCAGACCCAGTCGGGAGCAAGCGTCAGGGCCGCGCCTTTCGGCGCTGTCGGAAGCCGTTCGCGGCGCCAGCCCGCGAAATCCGGGACCAGCACGTCACCCTGAAGGTGCAGCTCGGGTTCGATGAGGATGCGCCATCCTCCGGGGCCGCCTTGTCCCCGATGAAAAGGGCCCAACAACTCGAAGGCAAGCTCCGTCGTGAGCAGCGTGTGGGGCATGGCCGGCCGTGGGCTCGTGTACAGCTCGCCAGCGATGATTTCCCCCACCATGTTGGGGGAGCTCCTCCAGGTCCGTGTAGGTAGCGGGTCGCTTTCCCATCCCCATCCCATCCACATCCATCCGAGCGACAGGTTTCATGTCTGGAGCCTGCCGCCCGGGTCCGACACTTCTTCCCATGCACCTCGCCCGGCGTCGAGTAGCGCGGGGCGCCACCGTTCACTCGTCACCCCAGAGGCCTCCGGGGGCCTGCCGTCCCGCCCGGGTGTCCCTATAGTGGACGGTACCGTGGCAACCCATCCGGACAATCTGCGAGCGCGGCTGGAAGAGCGCGGGGAGCTGCTCGAAGCCACCCGCCTGCGCTACCGCGCGCTGGTGAAGTTACTGCGGGCCTTCTTCTGGCAGGGCCGGGTGCGGGACAACCTGGAGCTGCTGCGCGAGGTGGCGCTGGCCCAGCCGCAGGTGGACATCACACTGGAGGCGGTGGCCCGGCGCGCGGCGGCCGAGGGCTGGCCGAGGAGCTCGGCGCCCATGGTGCTGCTGGCCGAGGTGGCCCGGTTGCGCGAGGACGTCGCGTGGGCGGTGGAGCGGCGGCTCATCGCGAAGCAGAAACCGGCGCAGCTCGGCGAGGCCCTGCTGAAGCTGGAGGAGGAGGTGCTGGACGCGGGGCCCCTGCTGGGGCGGCGTCTGTGGGCCCAGGCGGTGGAGCTGCTGCCGCGCAACCTCCCGGAGCTGCGGGCCGCCTGCGCGGCGGGTGAGATTTTCGAGCGCGTCTTCAAGCGTCCGGCCGCGGAGGGCGCGTTGCCCTTCGACGCGGCGGAGGCGGACGAGGTCCGGCGGGCGCTGCTCGTGGCGGACAAGGCACTGGGGGCGCTGTGGGCCCGGCTGGACCGTTTCGACGGGACGGGCCGGGTGAGGAGCTTCCTGGAGAAGCGGATGAGACGGGCGCCGGTGCGGCCTCCGCGCAGTGGGCCGGAGCTGCTGCTGCACGCGGCCTTCTGGCACGACCTGACGCGAGCGCGGTTGAAGGCGCTGCTGGAGTCCCGGCTGTCGCCCGTGGTGCCGCGCGAGGAGGAGTGGCCGGAGCTGCTCGGCTGGCTGGTGGCGCGCGAGGGCGCGGCGCAGGCGCGGCTGGAGGCCTCGGAGGTGCTGAGCGAGGGGCGTGCGGGGCTGCTGGAGGTGGCGGCGGAGCTGGCGGCGCTGTCGCGGGCGCGTCCGGTGGGGCCGTGGAACGAGGAGGCCGCGTGGGTGCGGCTGTGGACGGCGGCGCAGCGGGCGAGGTCCGAGGCGGGCCCGGACGCGGAACAGCTGCGCGATTCACTGCGCCTCTTCATCCGGCTGAGGGGGCAGGGACAGACACCGGCGCGGCTCTTCTCTCCGGAACGCGACGTACTCGCCCGGACGCCGGGCGGACAGGCGGGAGGAGAACCGGACGACCTGCCGGGGCTGGTGCAGCGGGCACGGGAAGCAGCCGGGCGGCCTCGGCCGGGGCGGGTGTCAGGGTAGGGCTTTAACCTGGACGCACACGTGTACGGATGGGAGAAAGGCCTCCCGTGCGGCTGCTGGCACTCCACGTTCAGGACTTCCGAAACCTTGGCCAGGTGACCCTGGCGCCGAGTCCGCACGCGTCCATCGCGGTGGGGCAGAACGGGCAGGGGAAGACGAACCTGCTGGAGGCGCTCTACTTCCTGGCGACGCTCAAGCCCTTGCGAGCCGGGCGCCTGTCGGAGCTGGTGCGGTGGGGAACGGCCTCGGCGCGGGTGACGGGCCGCTTCCTGCTCAAGGGAGCGGAGCGGGAGATTTCCGTCGAGGTGGCCGGAGGGGTGCGGCAGGCCTTCGTGGACGGGAAGAAGGCGTCGAGCCTGGAGGAGTACTTCGGGGGCGTGTCGGTGGTGGCCTTCACCCCGGACGATCTGGAGGTGGTGAAGGGAGGGCCGGATGCACGGAGGGCCTTCCTGGACCGGGCGGTGTTCAACCGTTTCCCGGCGTTCCTACGGGAGAGCCGCGAGTACGGGCGGGCGCTGAAGAACCGCAACCGGCTGTTGAAAGCGGGCCCGGTGGACGCGGCGTACCTGGAAGCCTACGACGAGACGCTGGCGAAGACGGGGGCGCGGGTCTACGTGCGGCGGCGGGCGCTGATGGCGGAGCTGGGGCCGAGGGCCCAGGCGACCTTCGCTTCCATCGGGCGGACGCCGGATCCGGCGGCCTACGGCTACCACCCGGCGCACCTGGGAGACGTGGACTTCGCGGAAGCGGACGAGGCGGCGCTGGCGGTGGCGTTGAAGGAGGCGCTGGCGGCGCGGTCGCGGAGGGACCTGGACCGGGGCTTCACGTCGGTGGGCCCGCACGTGGACGACGTGACGGTGACGCTGGGGAAGCGGAGCGCGCGGGCGTACGCGAGCCAGGGCCAGCAGCGGGCGTTGGTGCTGGGGTGGAAGATCGCGGAGATCGAAAACCTGGAAGCGGCGATGGGCTTCCTGCCGTTGCTGCTGCTGGACGACGTGTCGAGCGAGCTGGATCCGGAGCGCAACACGTACCTGATGAACTACCTGGCGGCGAGCGGGGCGCAGGTCTTCCTGACGACGACGGACGCGGGGCTGGTGCGGGGAGCGGCGGCGCAGGACACGCTGTGGCTGGGAGTGCGGACGGGAGAAGTCACGAGTGTGACCTCGGTGCAGGAGCCATCAGCACTGGAGCACCCGGCGGACGAGCCCGCGTAGCCATCTCCCGCTCAATCCCAGCGCCCGCCGCGCCTGGCGGTGAGGAGCGAGGTGGGGATGAAGCTCACGAAGACGAGCACGCCCAGATACAAGCCGAGTATCTTGAGGAGCCCGTCGCCGAACTTCACGAGCAGCACGGGCAGGCCGATGGCCCAGGTCACGGCCATCCAGCGCGCGCCGGGGTGGGGGATGTGGCGCAGCAATCCCAGGGCGAGGCACGGGTCGAAGAGGGGCTGAAGCCGGCTGAGGAACGAGCGATCCTTCACGAGCGCCCGATGCAGCTCCTCCACGAAGCGTTGCCGCTCGGCGAGCTGGGCGGCCTCTTCCTGCTGGCGGGCCTGTTGGTAGGCCTGCATCTGCTCGCGAGTCTGGGCCTCGGCCTGCTCCCGGGCGCGTGAGCGCTCCGCGTCATACGCGAGCTGCTCGGGGGACTGGAGGTCCGCGCCGCACGTGGTGCACTCCCGGGCGAAGCGGCCGTTCTCGGCCTCGCACCGGACGCAGCGCGGAAAAGACTGTCCCCCGGCGGGCGCGTCATCGAGCGCCAGCGGGGTCTGCCCGTGGAGCTTGAAGCGCTCGACGTGGGCCTCGGGGACGGAGACGGAGTCAGGGGCGCCGGAGCCGGGCCCCGCGACGGACTCGAAGCGGCCGCCGTCCTGCAGGCGCACCTGTCCGTCGGCGTGGGGCTTCTCGCCGCGCGAGCGCTCGAGGTGGAGGAATCGGGAGAACTTGTTGGAAGCCATCGCCTACTCCTTCCTCGCGCCGCTGCCGGAAGACGATGCCGGACGGGTGCGCCCGCGGGCCCAGTCGCGCAGCCGGAGGATGTCGTCGCGCATGGTGACGGCGAGCGGGACGGTCTCCTGGATGGCCCCGGCGATGTGGCGCTGCTCCAGCTCCACGCCCTGGCCGAAGGCCTCGTAGAGCGCGGCGATGATGGCCTGCTCTATCTCCGCGCCGCTGAAGTTCTCGGCCAGGCCGGCCAGCGCGTTCAAATCGAAGGCGGCCGGGTCGCGCTTCCTCCGCTGCAGGTGGATGCGGAAGATGTCGCGGCGCTCGGCGGCCTCGGGCAGATCGATGAAGAAGATCTCATCGAAGCGGCCCTTGCGCAGCAGCTCGGGGGGCAGACCTTCGATGCGGTTGGCGGTGGCGACCACGAAGACGGGGGCCGTCTTCTCCTGGAGCCAGGTGAGCAGGGTGCCGAAGACGCGCGCGGTGACGCCGCCGTCCGTGGTGCCCGAGGAGGCGACACCCGACAGACCCTTCTCAATCTCATCCACCCAGAGCACCACGGGGGCGATGCTCTCGGCGACGCGGATGGCCTTGCGGAGGTTCTCCTCGGAGGAGCCCACCAGCCCGCTGAAGATGCGGCCCATATCGAGCCGCAACAGGGGCAGGTTCCAGTGCGCGGCGATGGCCTTGGAGGTGAGGCTCTTGCCGCAGCCCTGCACGCCGAGCAGCAGCAGGCCGCGCGGCTCGGGGAGGCCGAACTGGCGGGCGCGCTCGCCGAAGGCGGCGGTGCGCTGGGTGAGCCACTGCTTGAGGTTCTGCAGGCCGCCCACGGTGCCCAGGTCCTGCTCCGGCGGGTAGTACTCGAGCAGCCCGCTCTTGCGGATGACCTGGCGCTTCTCGTCCTGGACGCGGCGGATGTCCTCGGCGTTCAGCTTGCCGTCGTGGGCAATCGCCTTGGCGAAGGCATTCTCCGCCTCCGACAGCGTGAGGCCCTGGGCCGCCTGGATGAGCTGCGCGGCCTGCTCGCGCGACAGCTCGATGGTGGCCTTGTTGCTGCGGCGCACCACCGCGACGATCTCCTTGAGCAGGTTCATCAGCTCCTGGAAGCCGGGCAGGGGGACGTCGAGGACGGAGACCTCCTTCTCCAGCTCGGGGGGGATGACGAGGGTGGGGGACAGGAGGATGACGGTGGTGAAGGTGCTCTTGAGGGAGTGGGCGAGCTCGCGCAGGGCGCGCACCACGGACTTCTCCTCGAGGTAGGGGTGGAAGTCCTTGAGCACGACGAGCGAGGGCTCGGAGAGCTTCTCGATGGCGGCGATGGCGTCGATGGGGCTGCGGGTGTCCTCGGGGAGGGCGGGGCCCCGGGAGCTACCGAGGTAGCGCAGGCCGCGGCTGATGGACCAGGAGAGGAGCACCTTGCCGTGGGCGCGGGCGATGTCCGCGAGGAGGGTGTCCACGCGGTGCTCCTCCCACGAGACGAGGTAGAGGAGCGGGTAGCGGGCGCGGATGAGGATGTCGAGCCTCCTCGAGCCAGGGAGCGGAGGAGGACCCGGGACGGGGGAGCGCGGGGCTGGACACCATGCCCCGGGTATAGCAGGCCGGACGAGCAGGGGGACACGGGGCCGGGCGGCAAGCCCGCCTGCCCGCTCACACCGTGGCACACACCCGGTGTCGAGTCTTGTCACCTCGTTACTTGAGGCTGCCCACGGGGTCCACCTCGGCGAGCAGCTTGGTGACGCGGGCCTCGTCGATGCGGGCGGTGAGGCGCTCCTGCTCGTGCTGGTCGCGCACCGTCTTGGACAGGCTGAAGGTGGAGCCGATGGTGAAGAGCATGCCCATGCCCAGGAAGGCCTTCTGCCAGCCGTCGATGGGCAGGTGGTAGATGCCGATGGCCATCACGCCCACGGCCAGGGCGAAGGAGAGCCAGGTCTGGATGACCCAGGCACCACTGTGGGTCGGCTGCACGGCGGCGGTATTGGGGCGGGACATGGTGAACCTCTTTCGGGAGAGCGCTTCCGGTGGAAGCGCGTTGACGAGACACAAGATGCACCCGTTCCTCGCAAACCGCATGGAACTAATGGCTCGTGCTTCGATAAGCTCCAGTCAATGATTCAGCTCCAGCGTCTCGAGGGCTTCTACTGGGTGGCACGGTGCGAGGGGTACGCCCGGGCGGCGCGTGCCTTCCCGTACCCCATCACCCAGCCGGGCGTGCACCAGCAGGTGAAGCGGCTGGAGTCCGAGCTGGGCGTGCGCCTCTTCGAGCGGGTGGGCAAGGACCGCGTGGTGCTCACGCCGCAGGGCCGCGCGCTCTACGAGTACCTGGCGCCGTTCTACGAGGGCCTGTCCGTGCTGGAGCGCTCGTTGCGCTCGGGGACGATGGGAGGGCGGCTGCGCATCCACGCCTCGGGGCACACGCTGCGCCACCTGCTGCCTCCGTGGTTGCGGCGGTTGCAGGGCCAGCGGCCCGACATCGAGGTGGCCCTCTTCGAGGCGAAGGTGCCCGCGGTGTCCCTGGTGCGCTCGGGTGAAGCCGATCTGCTGGTGGATCACCTGCCCGAGGTGCCCGCGGACCTGGAAGCCCAACAGGTGGGCAGGACGCGCGCCTTCCTCGTGTTCCCGTCCAACCACCGGCTCGCGCGCAAGGGCCCGCTGAGCCCCGAGCAGTTCCGGGACGAGCCCTTCATCACCTACAGCTCGGATCCCCAGTTGAGGGACCTGCAGCTCGCGGCGCTCTCGCACTTCGGCGTGGTGCCGCAACGCATGTACGCGGCGGACTCGTCGGAGACGATCCTCGGCTTCGTCGCGGCGGGACTCGGCTACTCGCTGCTGGCGTCGCTGCTGCCCCGCGGACCGAAGGTGCCCGGCGTGGTGGCGCAGCCGCTCACCGAGCCGGCCCGCGAGTTCCCCATCTACGCCGCCTGGCGCAAGAGCCCGCAGCGCAACCCGCTCATTGACGCGCTGCTGGGGCTCGCTCCGAAGCCGTGACGCCGCTTGCCGCCTCTCCGGCCTGAACGGGAGTGGCCTGCTTGCCCGCCTCGGGGGCCTTGGCCTCCGGGCCCTTCGGCTGCTCCTTGATCGTGCCCAGGCTGTTGCTCCACCACTCCGGGCACAGGAACAGGAAGAGGCCCCCGAACAACAGCATGCCCACCAGCGAGACGATGACGACTTCTCCCATGCGCTCCTCCAGTCCGCCCTGATTCAAGGACGGCCACAGCCCTCTTCAACAACCGAAAATCGCCGGTTCGCGGCTCCGGACCCAGAACCGGAACAGCCGGTCTGATGATGCAGAACAGCCCGGCTGGTGGGGAGCCCTTCGCCGCCTCAATCGTCGCCTTCGACCTGCTCGGCCGGCGCCTCCTCTGCGTTGACGCGGCATGTCAGGCCCCGGTGGTACTCCGGGTCCATGGGCATGCGGGACCGCGCGTCCCATTCCTCGGAGGAGTTTCGTGAAGAAGCTGTCGATGCTGCTCGCCACGCTGACGCTGGCCTCGGCGCCCGCCTGGGCCGCCGACTACAAGTGCAATGGCAACCGGGTGGAGAAGGGCGGCAGCACCCGATACACCGTGCGCACCTCGGGCCCGGACATTACCATCGAGAAGGGGGGCGGCACCCGGGGCAAGGCCGTCAAGCGCGGCAATGACTACGCCGTCGAGGTGGGCGGCAGCACCCAGGCCACCATCGAGAAGGGCCGCATCTACAAGGGGGGCTCCACCTGGAAGCTCGGTGAGCGAGGCCCAGCGCGTCTACGACTGCCCGGACATCGTCGCCGCCACCCTCTGGGTGCTCGAGCAGAAGGGGCAGCTCTAGTCCGTCACCGGCCCGCCGTGGGCGTCACGGCGGGCCACTGCTTTCACGCCCTGCGGCGCAGGCGGAAGCGCCGCAAGGGGTTGTGGAGCGGCCCCGCGGCCTCCTGCGGCACGTGCTGGAAGTAGGCGAAGCGGAACTCCGCCCACAGCACGATGTAGGCCACCCCGAAGATCGCCGTGGCCACCACGGACCACCACGACACCCCGAAGGCCAGACTCACCAGCGCCGACAACACGCACACCACCCCGATGCCCAGGGCCACGTCCCGGCGCCGCGCCGACTCCGACATGGCCAGGCCCATGGAGACGAGCGACATGGCCAGCAGCAGCCACGCCAGCCCGAATGCCTCCCGGGCATACAGGAGGGCGATCGACAGCAGGAACAATCCCAATCCGAACAGCCCCAACCCACCGTCCATGAGGTGCCTCCTCCTCCGGATTTCCCAGAAGCAAGGGTTCAGGCCCTAACATCCGCATCTGTCCACCACTGGAGGAACGCTCGGCGCGGCATGCGCCCGGCGTGTCCGGCAGCCCTCCGCGTGGCGGGGATTCAACCTTTCATTCCCGCGGCAACTCACCGCCTCTTGCAGGGGTGCCTACCCTCGCGGCGATGAGCAGGGGAGTCTTCCGTCACGTCCTTCCGCTGTTGTTGCTGCTCGCGCCAGCCGTGGGTTGCCACCGAGGGGTCCGCTTCGAGAACCAGGTGTTCTCCAAGCCCGGGGTGCGCTACCGGCTCGGCGCGCTGCCGCCCGTCTGGGAGCGGGTGAAGCTCTCCAACAATGACCTGGCCTGGTACACCGAGGAGACGGGCCACGCCCTGTCGGTGAACTCCATCTGCCGCGAGCACGAGGACGCGCCGCTGGACGTCCTCACCCGCCACCTCGTCATGGGCTTCACCGAGCGGCTGGAGGTGGAGCAGCAGAAGGTGGTGGTGGACGAGCGCGAGGCGTTGCGCTCGCGCTACCGGGCCAAGCTGGATGGGGTGCCGGTGGAGCTGCTCTTCGTGGTCCTCAAGAAGGACCAGTGTGTCTACGACTTCACCTACGTGGCGCCGCTGGGGCGCTACGAGGAGCGGCTGGAAGGTTTCGAGTCGCTGGTGCGCGGCTTCCACGCGGAGGAGGCGTCATGACGACGGAAGCCGGGATGCATCACCCCCGCCCCCACCGGCCGGTGGAGGCCTCGCAGGCCGGGGCCATCAACCCGCTGGGCGGCTCCTTCGTGCAGCGCCAGGTGGAGCGGCTGGAGCGCTTGGGCGCGCTCATGGTGATGACGGGGCAGGTGGCGGTGCGCGCGGTGAGCCCGCCGTATTCGCCCTCCGCGCTCGTCTACCAGATGGAGGCGCTGGGGGTGCGCTCGCTGCCCATCGCCCTGCTGACGGCCACCTTCGCGGGGCTCGTCATCTCGCTGCAGTTCGGCTTCTTCCTGGCGCGCTTCGGCGTGCAGTACACGGTGGGCCGGGTGGTGGTGCTCACGCTCTTCCGCGAGCTGGCCCCGGTGCTCATCGCGCTCACGGTGGGCGCGCGCGTGGGCTCGGGCATCGCCGCGGAGCTGGGCTCCATGACGGTCACCGAGCAGGTGGACGCCATCCGCGCGCTGGGGGCGGACCCGCTGCGCAAGCTGGTGGTGCCCCGGGTATTGGCCTGCCTGCTGCTCATGCCGGCGCTCACCATCCTGGCGGACGTCATCGGCATGCTGGCCGGGGCCCTCGTGGTGAATGTGCAGTACGGCATCAGCTTCCATCTGTTCTTCCAGGGGGCGCTCGACATCGTGTTGATGAGCGACTTCCTCTCCGGCGTCTTCAAGGGTTTCGTCTTCGGCGGAATCATCGGCGTGGTGGGCTGCTTCAAGGGCCTCACCGTCGAGGGCGGCACCGAGGGCGTGGGCCGCGCCACCACGCAGACGGTGGCCATCACCTCCGTGGCCGTGTGTCTGGCCGACTTCTTCATCACCAAAGTCACCCTGTCCTTCTGAGATGCTCTTCCGCCACCACACGCCCCGCCTGAAGTTCCGCCCGCCCCAGCGGGGCGAGGAACTCATCCGTTTCGAGCACCTGCGGAAGTCCTTCGGGCCCAAGCGCGTCTACGACGACCTGCAGCTCTCCGTGTACGCGGGCGAGACACTGACAGTGATTGGCGGCTCGGGCACGGGCAAGAGCGTGTTGCTCAAGTGCCTCATCGGGTTGCTGCGCCCGGATGGCGGACGCATCCTCTTCGAGGGGCAGGAGCTCAATGACTTCCGGGAAGAGGACTTCATCGACGTGCGCCGGCACGTGGCGATGGTGTTCCAGGGCGCGGCGCTCTTCGACTCGCTGACGGTGGGGGAGAACATCGCCTATCCGCTGCGCGAGCACTTCCCGCGCATGTCTCCCGAGGAGCTGCGCGAGCGGGTGGCCCGGAAGCTGGAGCAGGTGGACCTGCCGGGTATCGAGGACATGAGGCCGGCGGACCTGTCCGGCGGCATGAAGAAGCGGGTGGGGCTGGCGAGGGCCATCGCCACGGACCCCGAGGTCATCCTCTGGGACGAGCCCACCACGGGGTTGGACCCCGTCACCACCGAGAACATCAACCAGATGATTCGTTCCATGCAGAAGCAGCTCGGGTGCACGTCCATCGTGGTGACGCACGACATGATGAGTGCCTTCACGGTGTCCGACCGCATCGCGATGCTGGCCAACCGGCGCATCGTGCAGGTGGGGACGCCGGAGGAGATGAAGGTTTCCACGGTGCCGGAGGTGAGGGCCTTCCTGGACGCGCGGCGGCAGGAGCTGATGCCTCGGGAGGAGGTGGCGCGATGAGCCTGTTTGGCAACACGTCGAACGAGCGGCGCCTGGCGCTGCGGGTGGGGGCCTTCGTGGCGATGGCGTTCGCGCTGGCGGGCGTCGTCGTCTTCCTCATCGGGCAGGAGACGCGCCTGTTCGAGAAGAACATCGAGTTCTACACCTACTTCGAGAACGTGGAGGGCCTGACGGAGGGGTCGCCGGTGTGGCTGGGCGGCCTGGAGGTGGGACGGGTGGCGCAGGTGCGCTTGCCGTCCAAGCCCGGCGAGACGCGGCTGGAGGTGCTGCTGCGGATGGGCACGGAGCACGCGCCGCGGGTGCGGCAGGACTCGGTGGCGCGGCTGTCGAGCCTGGGCGTGCTGGGAGACAAGGCGGTGGACATCACCATCGGCTCGCCGGCTTTGCCGCCGGTGCCCGGGGACGGGGTGATCACGAGCGCGGGCGGGGCGGACATGTCCTCGCTGATGCGCAGCGCGGCGCAGGTGATGGAGGACACCGTGGCGGTGAGCCGCACGGTGCGCAAGTCGGTGGAGGAGCTCGCCAGTCCCCAGGTGACCGAGGATCTCGCCGCCAGCATGAGCAGCCTGCGCAAGCTGCTCGAGGAAGTGGAGAAGGGGGACGGAGCCCTGCACGCGCTCATCTACGACAAGCAGACGGGCGACGAAGTGCGGCGGCTGATGGCCAACGCCTCGCGCACGGCGCTGCGGATGGAGAAGGCGCTGGGGCACGTGGAGGGGCTGCTCGACGAGGTCCGGAATGGCGACGGCACGGCGCACGCGCTCATCTACGGCAAGGAGGGCGCCAAGGCGTTCAGCGAGCTGGGGGCGGCGGCGGGGCAGCTCGCGGTGCTGATGGAGGACGCGAGGAAGAACCCGGACGGCGCGGTGCACCAGCTCGTCTACGGGAACGCGGGCAACATGCTGTCGGACCTGGGGAGCGCGGCGGCGGACATCAAGCAGATTACGGCCATGGTGGCGCGCGGCGAGGGCTCGCTGGGAGGAATCCTGAAGGATCCGACGGTGTACGAGGATCTGCGGGAAGTGGTGGGCAACGTGCGGCGCAACCGGGTGCTGCG
This sequence comes from Archangium gephyra, assembly GCF_049060025.1. Taxonomy (GTDB): domain Bacteria; phylum Myxococcota; class Myxococcia; order Myxococcales; family Myxococcaceae; genus Archangium; species Archangium gephyra_A. The sequence goes on along the minus strand of NZ_JBMEQQ010000002.1, from coordinate 6,426,701 downwards.
CTCGCTGGTGCGCTTCGCCATCAGCAACAACGAGAACGTGCAGTACGTGGGCAAGCCCATCGAGGCGCCGAAGGACGACGAGTCGCGGACGGGAATCGGAGGAGCGGGAGAGGCCACGCCGGAGCCACCGAAGCTCATCCTGCCGCTGCCGCCGCCGGTGCCCTGAGCTTCCCTCTCTCCCCGGGAGAGGGCTGGGGTGAGGGTATCTGGTTGACAGCGGCGAGTCCCGCCAGCGAGGAAGAGACCCATGATTACGCTCCCCGAAGGCGCGGCGATGAAGGAGTACCAGCGGTACATCCATGAGCTCGAGACGATGCATGGATGGCTGAAGGTGGACCTGGTGCACAACTGCTTCCTGATGGGCGAGGAGATGGGGGAGCTGTTCAAGGCGGTGCGCCGCTACAACAAGCTCTTCGACGAGGGGCAGGCGACGCCGTCGGAGCAGGCCCGGGCGAACCTCGCGGAGGAGCTGGTGGACGTCTTCAACTACCTGCTGGCCATCTCCAACCGGGTGGGCGTGGACCTGGAGCAGGCGTTCCGGGAGAAGAACGAGAAGAACCAGCAGCGCACGTGGAGCTGAGGCGGCTACCGGCGGACCACGAGCACCTGACGGGCGCGCCCCGGGACCGAGCAATACAGCCGTAACACGTCCGGAGTCTCCAGGGGCTCCGCGAGGGATTGGCACCAGCGCAGCAGCTCGCGCAGGGAATCATCGTCCTCGAGCCGCCACCGCTCCTCGGTGGCGACGCCGTGGCGGATGCGGGCGAGCGCCGAGCCGGAGAGTCCGGAGAGGGTGCCCTCGCGGGTGATGAAGTACAGGCGGCGCAGGAAGGGGCCGGTGCCGGGCTCACGCCGGAAGTGCCGGAACGAGCCGCGCGAGAAGACGAACCGCTCGCCGTCCTGCTCGTGCACGGCCTCGCGGTCGAAGTGCCCGGAGCGGAAGAAGCGGGTCCGGTACTCCTGGGGGTCGTAATGCCTTTCATCCCCCGTGAACCAGGCCAGATTCTCCTGGCGGCGGCGGAAGCCATGGGCCAGGTCATTGGGGTTGCGCTTCACCTCGACCAGGGCGAGCACCTCCACGGGTTGCCCGGGGCGGAGCGGCTGACGGATGAGCAGTTGATCGAGCTCGGTCCGAGCGGCCCCGAGCCCGACGCCCGTGAGCACCCGGAGGCGCGCGGTGGCCCCGGTCTTCACCAGCTCGGGCACGATGTGGCGCCACGTCAGCGCGAGCGCCTGTTGTTCGAAGCTCACACCCGTGCTGCCGGAGCGGCGCCCCTGGTTCAGCAGGAGCCCGGCGAGGCTCGGCGTCCGCGCGCTCCAGCCCGAGGCGGGAGCGGAGCTGCTGCAACTCCTCACGTAACCGGAGCAGCTCCTGGCGCGGAGGGCTCGCCTGGGTGAGCTGGGTCTGCTCGTGCTGAAGTGCCCGCTGTCTGTCCTGGAAGTCCGTGAGCTTCCTTCGCAGGCCCGGTTGCGCTTCCGGCTCGGCCCGGGCCAGCGCGGCACTCAGCCCGGCGATGGCTTTTCCGGTCCTGGAGAGCTCCTCTTCCACCTGGAGGAGGCGAGCCGCATGGGGCGAGGCCTCGTCCGCGGCGGCGGTGCGACGGCAGGCCCGCTCCAGTGCACGGAGCTCGGGATGGGCCCGCCGCAGGTCGCGAATCCTGGCGCGCTGGACGAAAGCCGGGTCCAACGCCCAGAAGGGCAATTGGTGGGTGAGCCAGTGGCGGAAGCCCTCCAGGTCGAGGCCGCGCAGGTCGACGGCCTGCCGCAGCAGGCGGCGCAGCTCGCGCGTTCCTCGGGCAACAGGGAGGGGGAGAGGGGAGGTGGGTGTCATGCGCGAGCCGCGGTGCCGACACTCAGGATACGAGATGTGATCATCAACAACGCGGGCGTCATGCCGAGTTGGAGCTCGCCGACAGCATCTCGGATCCAGCGGCGCGGGAGCGGATGAAGGATTTCCGCCGGATCGCGATTCCCACCGACGCTGTCGCCAGGGCCATTCAATATGCCATCGAGCAGCCTGACGACGTCGACGTCAGCGAGGTCATCGTACGGCCGACCGCCAACAAGAACTGACTCGTGGCGGTGGTCAGGGGGTCAGGCGGCCAGGCGTTGGCCACCGGAAGTCACGCCCACGGGGGCAGTCTGGAGACGGACCGCCGTCGGGCTGAAGGCCATCGCGCGAGCCGCCCGGTACAGGATGTGGGTGGTGATCACGATGGAGCCCGCGAAACCGATGAGCGTGAAGAGTACCCCGCCGTTGCGGATGTCGAGCAGCAGCGAGGCGATGGTGAGGGCGTAGCCCAGGGCGTACACCGCGACGAGCTTGAGGGTATTGGGTGGGGTCGTCATGAGAAGTGCTCCATGCTGTGTGTGGGGGTTTTGCTGCACACACCACAGATGGAGCAGTTCCCGGTTTGTGACGGGCGCTTCCCTACCAATGCGCGAATAGCGAAACGAGCAGGGAGGCCAACGCCATGATGCCGATGACGGTAAGGGCGGCGGGCGTGCCCTGGAAGATGGAGCCGAAGTTCTCCGTGGCCTCGTGATGTCCGTGGGGCGTCCGCTCGACGATGGCCCGGTCGATGAGCAGCACCGAGAGACTGGCCGCGAGCCAGATGCCGACGGCGAGCCAGGGCACCGAGCGTAGCAGGTAGCCCAGCACGGCGGCCCCGGCGGCGATGGCATACGCGATGGCGTACGCCACGAGTGTCCGGGTGGTGAAGTACTGACTGGGGCGGCTGGTTCCTCGGACCACGGCGCACTCCTCTCCCCCTCGTCGCCGCAAACGTGGGGAGTCACCGGCAGGCGGGCAATCCCAGACGTGACGGAAGCACGGACACCGGGTCACGCCCGGCTGCCTCCTGGGCGGGCGGCGGTGCATCCACACGCCGGCCGCCCGGAGGCCATCCAAGCTCTCGCGTCCGGCGCTACCGGCCGCAGCGATCCTCGGGACGGAAGGGCAGGGCCCACAACTCCCGGCCGTGCGTGCCGTCATCCGCGGTGAAGAAGACGTCCCAGCCGGAGCGGATGAAGCCGCTCGGGCCCGAGCCCGCGGGCCCCGGCGCCACCTCCGTCAGCGGGCGTGTACGGCCGGGCGAGCCGTGGCTCACCCACGGCTCGCGGCCCCTCCCCGCCGTCTCCGCGCTGAAGAAGAGCGTGTCGTGGATGGACGCCAGCTCCGTGGGAGAGGAGCCCGCCGCCCCCGGCTCCAGGTCCTTGAAGAGACGCGTGCCGCCCGACGTGCCATCGCTCACCCACAGCTCGCGCCCGCGCACCCCGTCGTCCGCGGCGAAGTAGAGCCTGCGGCCCAGCACCTTCAGCGAGCCCGGCCTGGAGTCTCCCGGGCCCCGGTGGATGTCCTCGAGCAGCCGGGTGCCCCGCACCGTGCCATCGCTCACCCACAGCTCCTCGCCCGCGGGGTCTCCCTCCAGCCCGCTCCGGGCCCGCCCGGCGCTGAAGTAGAGCTTCCCGTTGAGCGCCGTCAGGTCATGCGGGTAGGCCCCCGGGAAGAAGCGCAGCTCGCGTGTGCTCGCCAGCGTCCCTCGTGTCACCCACAGGCTCGCCTCGCCCTCGTCATTGTCCACGAGGAAGAAGAGCAGCTCACCGCCCACCGGCGTCATGCTGAAGACGACGTTGTCCTCGGGAGCCTCGAAGACGGGCCTGGCGCCCGGTACGCCCACGCTGCGCCACAGCCTCACGTCGCTGCCCACGTTGGCGACGAAATAGAAGGCATTCGGGGTGCGCACCATGCGGCGCGGGCTGGACGAGCCGGGTCTGTCCGGGTCCCATTCATCCGCGCCCGGGTACAGGTCCTCCAGCATGAAGGTGCCCGCGGCCGTGCCATCGCTCACCCACAGCTCGCGCCCGTTCACCCCATCGTTCGCGGCGAAGTAGACCCGCCCGTTGAACTCCACCAGTCCGCTCGGGCCGAGGTCCAACCCGGACGGGTGGATGTCCTTCACCAGGGTGGTGCCGGCGGTGGTGCCATCGCTCACCCACAGCTCGCGGCCGTGCACGCCGTCGTCCGCGGTGAAGAAGACCTTGCCGCCCGCCACGGTGAGCTCGTTGGGCTCGGCGCTGTCGAGCCCCGGGCGGAGGTCCTTCACGAGGAAGGTGCCCGTGCCTCCCGTGCCGCTGCTCACCCACAGCTCGCGGCCGTGCACGCCGTCATCCGCGGTGAAGAAGAGCCCGTCCGCTCCCCGCACCAGGCCCTCCGGCTCCGAGCCCGGCGCTCCCGGGTGGATGTCCCGCAGCAGGCTGGCCGTGTCCGTGCAGGGCTCCCAGGTGACGGCTGACTCCAGCGTGGAAGGCTGTTCACCGTCGGTGGGCTCTTCCTCGAGGGGACCCGCGCAGCCCGTGGCGAAGGCGAGCAGGGCCGGAAGCGCTCTCCAGTATCTCATCGTGTGCAGCTCCTGAGTGCGTGCGCGGCTGGCGCCGCGTGGGGCTGCAATGTGCGCACGAGGAGTGGGCTGCCCACCCGTGCACGAGGGCGAGCGGAGGTAGTGCATCGACAGTCATGCAGTTGGGCGCGCGACTCCTCTCGCTGGTGAGCACATGCGGACGCCAGACACCGAGCGGGCGGGTGAGCGCTCTCCCGGTGGCTCGTGGTATGGACACCCATCTCCACCCACTGAAGGTGGATTCCACCGTGGAATGGAGCCCACATGAGACCAGCCTCTGTCACGCAGCGGGCCATGGCCGTAAGCCTCGCCCTCATCCTCATTTCCTGCGGGACGACCCGCTACTCGACCGCCGGGCCTACAGGCCCCGAGAACCTGGCCAGGTACGCGCTCATTATCAAGCCACGAGCGGGTGGGCAGGTGACCCACGAGTGGGTCACCCTCAAGGACTTCGACATGGCGACGCTCCAGCTCGCGATGCACCCAGTCACAATCAACCGGGATATCGTGCGCGTTTCCACCTCGGACTCGGAGTTGGAGGAGTACTGCGAGGGCCGGCGCCTTCAATGTGAGCAGGATTGTCTCACGAGCAGCAGGCCGTTCCTGGTGGATTGGCGCAAATACATCGACACCCAGGTTCAACCCTGGCGCGTGGCCAGATACGCGTGGTGTCCGAAGAACTGCCTGGACGCCAAAGTGGACTGCACGAAGAGGCGCGGCAAGTGGTACGAAGAGTATTCCCCCAGCTTCCAGGCGATAGCGCCTGCCATTGACTGGCTCGAGGAACACCATACGGAACTCCTCGTGGGTACCGTCGTTGTCATCGCCGGTGTTGCCTTCACGGTCGTGGTCGCTGCCTCGGGAGGAGGGGTGCTTGCCCTGGCACCCCTGGTGTTGTTCGCGGAGGCATCCAGGTGAAAATCTTCGAAACACTTGCGGACGCCGCGAGGTTCGCCGGTTCGCGCTGGCAGGCCGCGCTGGCGCAAGGCCGTGAGGACGAGAAGCGACTCTGGAGGTACGTGGGCGAAAGCAGGAACTTCGTTCACGTGACCGGGCAGATCTACCGCTTCGAGGATTATCTCCAGGGGCTTGCGCCTGGAAGCTCCCTCCAGGAGAAGTCCGGCCTTGAATGCTGGCAAGGGTGCATTCTCGCGGCCAGCGGCCGAGATGCTCCTCGAGGCCCTCGATGAAGTGCCCGATCCCGAGCAGAAGCAGCATGTCCGCGTTCTCATCGCCCTGCTCGATTTCATCGCTGACACTGGCCAGCTCGATGAGGTCGAAGACTTCTTCATCCATCATCATCAGTATGCGCCCATCGCCGTGGCGCGGTTCTCCAGCCGCGAGGAAGCGGAGAAATGGCTGAAGGACACCGCGGAACCACCGAGCCCAGCCCACATCCTCATTGGCGATGACTATTATCAGCTCTGGTACATGCGCGAGGACAACACCCGCGGCATGTCTCGTGAGTACGTCATTGAAGCGGCCATCGCGGCGCTCACCGCGAAGGGAATCCCACCGGGAGCCCCCTCGTTTCCCTCGCGAACGGAAGCGGAGGACTGGTTGAAGAGCCACCCGGCCAACCCCGAGGCCTTCGTGGTCATCGACGGGGAGCACTACCTGGCGGTGCACCACAAGAGGCTGCAGCTCCACACGCTCCACCATGTGGCGTCCGCCTTGAGCGAGTGGGAAGAGCACAAGAAGAAGGTTGCGCTCGAAGAATCCGAGGAAGCAGGAGCCCCGCCAATGGAGGAAGGCGAGTAGCTCGGTAACCGTCCAGGGAGATGGAAAGAGGCGGGAGACGGCGGAGCGGACGTGCGGCCCGCTCTGCCGGGAGTGCGGCGAGGTGCAGCCGGGAACTGCTTCAGCGCGTGAAGCGCTCGACGGAGCGGGGGCCGCTGCTGTTGCCGCCCACGAACAGCACCTCGCCCGTGTGGAGCAGCGTGGCCGTCGGAGACGAGCGGCCCTGCTTCATGTTCGCCGTGGGAATCCAGGTGTTCGTCGAGGGGTCGTACAGCGCCGCCTGGCCGATGGCGTCCGTCACCAGCACCTCACCCGAGTAGAGCATCGTCGCGGAGAAGAGGGGCGTCATGTCGTAGGGGAAGGGAGGGGCCAGGGACCACTGCTCGCTGTACGGGTCGTACAGCTCCACCGTGTTGCCGCCGCCAATGCCGCCGACGACGAGGACGTTGCCCGAGTAGAGGCGGATGGCGAAGTGGCCGTGGCGGGCCTTGGACAGGTTGCCGGCGGGCGAGAAGCTGTTCGTGGCCGGGTCATAGAGGTTGACCTCGGAGGAGGTGTCCCCGGCGGTCGAGGTCCACCACAGGTAGCCGCCGGTCACCAGCACCTTGCCCGAGTAGAGCACCGTCAGCGCGGTGCGGCTGCGCGGGGTGAAGGGGCCCGGGACGCCGCTCCACGTGTCCGTCCGCGGGTCATACACCTCCGCTTGAGGCCCATTCCAGCGGGCGGGGACGTTGCCGCCCACCACCAGCACCTTGCCCGAGTCGAGCAGCGTGGCGGTGTGGTTGCCGCGGGGCGTGTGCATGAGGGCCGCGCCGCTCCACGTCCCCGTGACGGGATCGTACAGCTCCGAGTACATGGTCCAGTTGCCCCAGGTGCCGCCATGGCCGCCCGTCACCAGCACCTTGCCCGAGGGGGAGCTCCGTCGCGGTGTGGAGCGTGTGGGGGGTGAGCGGGGAGCCCGTGCGCCGCCACGTGTTCGTGTACGGGTTGTACACCTCCGCCGAGCTGCCCTCCGCCACCAGCACGTCGCCCGGGCCGTTGAGCAGGGTGGCGGTGTGGCCTCCCGGGTGCGCGAGCAGTGAGGAGGCATTGCTCGTCCAGGTGCCGACGGGCGTGCTCAGTGCCGCCTTCTTCGATTGCAGCGCGGCGCCAGGCTCCTGCACGGGCGCTTCGGGTTGGCATCCACCGGCCATGGATGCGAGGCCCGCGAGCAGCAACGACCAACGCGTCGTCTTCATGTGTACCCCTCCCTGTGGACAACTCGCGGCCAGAGGCTGGCCGCGGTGCCAGTCTACCGGAGACGCCGTGTGGGCTCGTGGCGCTCCGGGTGTGTAGTGGATTGCCCTGATGCGCGGGGATATGCCGGGGTAGAAGGTGTTGCATGGACCTGGAATTGAAGGGCAGGGCGGCACTCGTGACGGGCAGCAGCCGGGGCATCGGCCGGGCCATCGTCACGGCGCTGGCCCGCGAGGGCGCGCGGGTGTGTCTGAGCGCACGCGGCGCGGAGGGACTGGAGCAGGCGGCGGCGGAACTGCGCGCGTCGGGCGCCGAGGTGGTCACCGTGGTGGGCGACGTGGCCACGCCCGAGGGCGCGGCGGCGGCGGTGGACGCGGCGGTGCGGGCCTTCGGGACGTTGGACATCCTCGTCAACAACGTGGGCGGCAGCGGCGGCGCGGGAGCCTTCGACGTGGCCACCGCCGCGCAGTGGAAGGACGTGGTGGACCGCAACCTCATGGCCTCCGTGTGGTGCAGCCAGCACGCGGTGGAGGTGATGAAGGCCCGGGGCGGCGGCTGCATCGTGCACATCAACTCCATCTACGGCCGCGAGTACGGCACCAGCGCGCCCTACACGGCGGCCAAGGCGGGGCTGATGGCGCTCACCAAGGAGATGGCGCTGGACCTGGCGCGCCACCGCATCCGCGTCAACGGGGTGGCGCCGGGCTCCATCCTCTTTCCCGGGGGAAGCTGGGACCGGCGGCGGCAGGCGCAGCCGGAGAAGGTGGAGAAGCTGGTGCGCGAGGAGCTGCCCTGGGGCCGCTTCGGCACGCCCGAGGAGGTGGCCGACGTGGCCGTCTTCCTGTGCTCCGAGCGGGCGCGCTGGGTGACGGGCGCCACCGTGCCGGTGGATGGTGGACAGGGCCGTGCCTTCTGACTCGGGCGGGGCGCTCGTGGCGTGTAGAGTGCGCGCGTGCTGAGGCTCTACAAGAAGGAAGGCGACACGCTCCGCTACTGGGAGGCGTGGGTGTACGAGGCCACGCTCACCGTGCACCAGGGCGTCGTGGGTGAGATGGGCGAGCAGAAGGACACCCCCGTCCCGGCGGACGAGGATCCGGACATGGTCATCGCCCAGGCGGCCGAGCCGCTGGTGGACCAGGGCTATGACGAGCCGGACCCGGAGGCCATGGTGCCGCTCGTCGTCCAGTACGCGCTGCAGGGCAAGGGCTCGGGGCAGGACTTCCAGAAGCGCCACTCGGTGGAGGAGGTGCTCACGGATGCGCTGGGCTGGACGGGCAACGGCGAGGTGGAGGGCGGCGAGACGCAGCCCGGGCGCATGAATGTCTTCTGCCGGGTGATGGACCTGGACATCGCCCTGCGCACCTTCCTCGAGGTGCTCGACGACGAGGAGCTGCTGGAAGGGGCGTTCATCGCCCTGGTGCGCGAGGGCGAGGAGCCCCGGGTGCTCTGGCCCCAGGACCACACGGGCCCCTTCCGCGTCTGACGTCGGACGGGGGGTGGATGGTCTCCGGAGGCCTGGGCGAGGCAGACTTCCGGCCGTGTCCTCGCGTCTCTCCTGCGTCCTGCTCCTGCTCACCCCGGCCGTGGCCCTGGCCGGGATGCCGAGCTTCCTGCTGACGGAAGTCGCCTCGCGGCGCTTCCAGGCCATCTCCTTCTTCCTGGCGCTCTTCCTGCTGGTGACGCTCGCGGTGCGGGCGCTGTGGAACCGGCTGGGACGCGACGTGCCCCGGCTGCCGAAGCTCTCCTTCGGGTCGGCACTGGCGCTGGTGTTCCTCTGGGGGCTCGGCTTCCAGCTCGTCCTCTCGATGATCGCCGGCGGGCGCGAGCTGATGACGCCCGGGGCGTGGGAGAAGAAGGGCGCCACCTACGAGCTCAAGGAGTCGGAGCTGCCCTCGGAGAAGGAGCTGGTGCTCCAGGCGCGGCGCCAACGGCTGGAGGAGTTGCGCGTGGCGCTGTGGGCCTACGCGGCCGCGCACGGGAACGAGTTCCCCCCGAGTGACCTGGCCCCGGGCATCCCCGAGGAGCGCTGGCGGGTGGTGGGCGGCTCGGGCCTGCACTACATCTACGTGAGCGGGTACAAGGCGGACGCCCCCGCGGCGCCCCTGGCCTACGAGCCGGGCCTCTTCGGCCGCGAGCGGTGGGTGCTCTTCACGGATGGGGACATCCGCCAGCTCCCCGTCCAGTCCATCCACGCGGCGCTCGCGGGCGGAGGGACACCGTGAAGGCGATGAAGGTCGTCGGGTGGGTGCTTGGCACGTTGTTCGTGATGTCGTTCTTCATCTGCATGGGCCGGGAGTGGCTGATCCAGGTGCCCTTGACGCTCGCATTGGGGTGGGTGGCCTTCCTGCTGCGGGTGGTGCCGGAGATGACGTGGCGGTGGGGCGCCATCGCCGAGACGGTGGCGGTGGGCGCGGTGCTGGGCGTGGGCACGCACCTGTTCCTGCGCCGGCTGTGGCGGCAGCTCCGCCCTGAGGAAGCGTGGCCCGTGTGCTGGAGCGCGTCGCTGGTGGCGCTCATCGTGCTGCTCTTCGGCGCGACGATGGCCACGGTGGGAATCGGCCACCACGTGGGCTGGCTGGTGTCGAGCCGGGAGCCGCTGGCACAGAGCTCGTGGCGCTTCCTGCCCAGCAGGGTGCGGTGGGAGAACGAGGAGCTGTGCGCGAAGGCCCAGGAGCTGTCGAAGTCCGGCGTGTCCGACGCCCGGATGGTGCAGGTGCTGCTGGGGGACGAGGACGAGAAGACGCGCGACCGGGCCGAGCGGCTGTACGTGGTGCCCTGGAAGGGGCCCGGTGGCGAGGCGGGCTTCCTCGTCTTCCCGCGCGACCCCATCTCGCGTGGGTGGGCGGACGCGGTGCGCTGCGGAGGGGGCCTGGCCCAGGACGAGGTCATCAAGGCGGCGGAGCTGCCACGGCTGCTGTCGGAGAGTCAGGGGCAGGTGGCCGCGGACACGGCGCCGTGAGGAAGGATTTGGTCACTTGCCCGAGGAGGCGCGCTTTTTGGGGCGGGAGATGGGGACGGGGTTGAAGACAACGCCATCCAACTTCAGCCGCTTGCAGGCCTTGGCGAAGCGCTCGGCCGAGCAGGGACACCGGAGGGCACGGAGTCTGGAAGCGGTCCTCGCGGTGGATGCCCGACAGCCCTGCGTGGTTGCCGCCGGTGGTCTGTCCATCGGTGGCACCCCGGGCCACTTCGACGAAGACGCGGAGCGGACCTGACATTACGCTCTGAGCATGCTCGGTGACGCCTTCCTGCTGCTGCACACGGATCTGCCTCGCGAGGGACCTGGGAGTGATGAATGCACCCGCGAGGCGCTCCGCCGCTTGCGCCCGCTCCTTCCTCCTTCCCCCAGGGTGCTCGACCTCGGGTGCGGCCCCGGCCGGCAGACGCTCGTGCTGGCCCGGGAACTCGGCACCCCCATCACCGCCGTGGACTCGCACCAGCCCTTCCTCGAGCGCCTGGCGGCCGAGGCGGCGGCCCAGGGACTCGGGCACCTCGTGCGCACCCGGCGCTCGGACTTCGCGGCGCTCGAGGATGCGCCGGGCAGCGTGGACCTCATCTGGTCCGAGGGCGCCATCTACATCCTGGGCTGGGGCGCGGGACTGCGGCGCTGGCGGCCGGTGCTGAAGGAGGGGGGCCTGCTGGCCGCCAGCGAGGCCACGTGGCTCACCGACTCGCCGCCCGCCGAGGCCGCCGACTTCTGGCGCGAGGCCTACCCGCGCATGGGCACCATCGCCTCCAACAGCGCCACGGCGCGCGAGGCCGGTTTCGAGGTGTTGGACACCTTCGTGCTGCCGGCCCCGGCGTGGTGGGACGAGTACTACCATCCCCTGGAGGCGCGCATGGCCTCGCTGCGCGAGCGGGCCCGGGGGGACGCGGACCTCTCCACCGCCATCGCCGAGACGGAGCGGGAGATCGATCTCTACACCCGTTACGGCACCTCCTACGGCTACGTCTTCTACCTGCTGCGGACCCGGGGCCAGGGCGGGCGCTGAGCGGCGCCGGGCCCCGGCCGGTGGGTGCCTCCGGGCTCAGCGGCAGGGGCCGCACAGGACTCGTGAAGGGGTGGACAGTCCGGCGCGCCGGGCCGGGCGGCACTGTCGGCTCCGCGCCAACCCGCCGCCTGGGGAGGGTTGCCACCCGGAAGGCGCCGCCCCTAGCGATGAAGCCTTCCTCTGGCCAGTGCGCTGGGTGTGGCCAGATGGGAGTGCGAGTGGGAGCCGGGCTCGCGGGAGGGGTCGGAGCGCTCCGTATGATGGTGCACGGATGGGGCGCATGGGGGGCGCGAGATTACGGCCTCACGGTCATCATGATCGCAGGCGAGGGAGAGTGGTGATGGGGAGCGTCCTGCGCATGTTTTCATCTCTCAGCACCACCGAGGGTCCGGCTGTCGGAGGGGCCTCGCGGCGACGTTCCCCCTCCACCGCGGCTCCGACCGGAACGGTGGCGCTCGTCTTCACGGAGGTGCAGGGCTCCACGCGGCTGTGGGAGCGCTGCAGCGGTGGCATGCGGGCGGCGCTGGACGTGCACGACCGGGTGCTGCGCGCGCTGCTGGCCGCGTACGGCGGCTACGAGGTGAAGACGCAGGGAGACTCCTTCATGGTGGCCTTCACCTCGGTGGTGGAGGCGGTGCGCTGGTGCCTGCAGGCGCAGCAGGAGCTGGTGCACGCGCCCTGGCCGGAGGAGCTGCTCGCCGAGCCGGACGCGGCCGGGGAGAAGGGGCCGGACGGGTGGCTGTACCGGGGCCTGCGGGTGCGCATGGGCGTGCACCTGGGAGAGCCCGAGTGCCGTCTGGACGAGCAGACGGGGCAGGCGGACTACTTCGGGCGGGTGGTGAACGAGACGGCGCGCGTGGCGTCGGCGGGCCAGGGCGGACAGGTGCTGGTGAGTGGGACGGCCTGGGCCCGGGTGGAGGACGCACTGGAGTCGCTGGGCCGCCCCGTGGTGCACGCGCTGGGCGAGTACCACCTCCAGGGAATCGACGAGGCCGTCACGCTGATGGAGGTGCTGCCCCCGGCGTTGGCAGAGCGGCGCTTCGAGGCGCTCCGGGTGCAGCGGGTGCTGCGGGGCCATGTGCCGGGCGAGACGGGGGAGCTGATCGGCCGGCAGGAGGAGCTGGCGGCGCTGCGGCGCGGCTTCGACACGGAGGCGCGGCTCGTCACGTTGCTGGGCCCCGGCGGCATGGGGAAGAGCCGGCTGGCCACGCGCTTCGGCAACCAGGAGCTGGGGGCGCGCACGTGGGAGGGCGGGGTGTGGATGTGCGAGCTGCACGGACGCGGCGACCGTGGGCGACATCTGCCACGCCGTGGGCCAGGCGCTGGGCGTCGCGCTCACCCGCAGCGGAGAGGACAGCGAGCCGGCGGAGCGCCTGGGACGGGCCCTGGCCGGGCGCGGGGACGTGCTGGTCATCCTCGACAACGTGGAGCACGTCATCCAGCACATGCCCGCCACGTTGGGCCGCTGGCGGACCCTGGCGCCCCGGGCGCGTTTCCTCGTCACCTCGCGCGAGTCGCTCCTGTTGCCCGAGGAGCGCGTCATCGACCTGGAGCCGCTGCGGGTGCCCGAGGAGGGCGAGACGCGCCCGGAGGTGATGGCCCGCTGCGATGCCATGCGCCTGTTCGTCCAGAGGGCCCGCTCGGTGCGCGGCAACTTCGAGCTGACGGACGCCGAGGCCCCGCTGGTGGCCGACATCGTCCGCAAGCTGGACGGCATTCCCCTGGCCCTCGAGCTGGCGGCGGCGCGCACCAACCTGCTGGGCGTGTCACAGATTCAGGAGCGGCTGTCGCGCCGCTTCGAGCTGCTGCGGGGCGCGCGGCGCGATGGCTCGGCGCGGCAGAGCACGCTGTGGGGCGCCATCGACTGGTCCTGGAACCTGCTGGAGCCCGCGGAGCGGGCGGCGCTGGCGCAGTGCTCGGTGTTCCGGGGCGGCTTCACCCTGGAGGCGGCCGAGGCCGTGCTCATGTTCCCCCCGGGCGGGCCGGATGTGATGGAGATCATCCACTCGCTGCGCTCCAAGTCGCTGCTGCGCGCGTACGCGCCGGACGGGCTGCCGGGGGAGCTGCGCCTGGGCCTGTACGAGAGCATCCGCCAGTACGCGTCCTCGCGGCTGGCGGAGCGGGGCGAGGGAACGATATTGGCGGCGCGCCACGCGGGCTGCTACCTGGCGATGGCCCGGCGGCTGAGCGCGCGGATGCGGGGCGAGGGCGGAGAGCTGGCCTTCCGCCGGTTGTCGCTGGAGCGCGAGAACCTGCTGGCGGCGTGTGACAACGCGCTGGCGGTGGTGCCCGCGACGGAGGGCTCCCTGGAGCGGGCGCTGGGCGCGTTGGTGGCGCTGGAGCCGGACGTGACGGCCCGCGGTCCGGTGGGCATCACCCTGTCGCGGTTGGATCGGGCGCTGGAGCTGTCCTCCACGGTGCGGGTGGAGCCGCTGCTGCGGACCGAGGCGCTCGCGGTGCGGGGCCGGACGCACCACGGGGCGGGCCAGCTCGCCGCCGCCTGGAGGGACCTGGAGGCGGCGCGTTCCGCCTTCCACGCGCTCGACGCGGTGGACCGGGCCAAGCGCGTGCTGGTGGACCTGAGCATCGTGGCCCGCGACGAGGGCGACATGGGCACGGCCTGGGAGCTGGTGCAGGAGGCGCAGGAGCTGCCCTCGCTGGGAGACCGGTGGCTGGACGCGTACGCGGTGGGCAACCTGGGCATTCTGGAGCTGGGGCGGCGCGGGGCCGGAGCGGCGCTGCCCCACCTGCGCAGCGCGCTGGAGCTGTTCCGCGACGTGGGCGACGTGGCCTTCGAGGTGGGCTTCCTCACCAACCAGGCCATGGCGATTGGCGAGGGCGGCGGCACGGCGGAGGCGGTGTCCCTGCTGGAGGAGGCCATGGAGAAGGCCTCGCGCGTGGGAGACCGGGCGGGCAATGCGCTGGCGCGGGTGAACCTGGGCTGCTTCCTGCTCGACGCGGGCCGGGCGGCGGAGGCCCGCGAGCACCTGGAGGGCGCCGTGCGCATGGGCCGGCAGCTCGGCGTGCGGATTCTCGAGGGCGCCGCGCTGGGCGAGCTGGGCCGCGCCCTGGTGGCGCTCGGGGCGCTGGAGTCCGCGCGGGCCCGCCTGTCGGAGTCCATCTCCATCCTGGACCGGGTGTCGCGCTGGCACGCGCTGCGCTTCACCGCGCACCTGGCCTCGGTGCAGGCGGCCCTCGGAGAGCTCGCCGCCGCCCGGGACGGCTTCGCGTCCCTGGAGGTGACGCCCGAGCTGAGGGACGACACCGTGCTGCGTGAGCTCTCCTCGCTGCTGAGGGCCTCGCTGGACCTGGCCGAGGCCGCGAGGAGTGCTCCGGGCAGCGAGGCGGGGATGAAGTGCCTCGCGGAGGCGCGGCGGCGCGTGGAACGGGCACGGGGTGCTCCGGCGGAGGCGGCCTCGTCGGATTTGCGCGAGGCCCTGCGGTTGCTTGGCCGGAGCGTACTGAGCGCCTACGGGGACACCGTCCAGGCGTGAGCTGTCCCCTTTCCCTCTGGGAGAGGGCCAGGGTGAGGGTCTTCCCCCGCCTCGGGGTCTGTCTGTCCGCTCAGCGCTGTACCGCCGTGTTCACGCCCTTGCCCCGGGTGCGGAGGAACTCGCTCACCCCCGGCTGGTTGCGGCGCTCCGACTCGATGCAGAGCTGGATGGACTCGAGCGCGCGGGCGAGTGAGCGCGGCCCGCCCTCGAGCTTCTCCACGCGGGGCTTCAAGAAGGCCTCGGCCTCGGCGCGCCCCTGCTCGTCGCAGAGGTCTCCCACCATCTCCACGAGCCCGTTCAGCTCATCCGAGCGCAGCCGGCTGGAGAGCGCGTCGAACTGGCTCCGGTAGAAGTCCCAGGTCTGCGCGCGCGAGCCGGGGGTGTAGAAGGCCGAGTAGAGGATGGTCCGTGTCTCGCGCACGTCGAACTCGCTGCCGGACACCTGGGCGAGCGCCTCCTTCACGAGCGCCGGGTCGCGGAAGGAGCCCAGCGTGGAGAGCAGCCGGGTGCGCTCGTTGCGGTCCTTCGCCGCGCGGGCCTGGGCGAGCACCGTGTCGAAGAGGGCCTTGTCGCCATGGCGCGCCGCCACGCGCAGGGCCGGCCAGGCCACCTCCGGGTGCACGGCCTTGCGGTCCGCCAGCCACGCCCGGGCGAGCCGGCTCCCCTCCTGGACGAGGGCGGGATCCTCTCCGCCGATGGCCGCCATCCCGAGCAGCATCATGCGCAGCTGCTTCACGTCATCGCCCTCGCCCGGCTTGGGCGTCCAGCCCACGGCGCGGGCACGAGGGCCATACACCTCGCGCAGCCAGGCCCGGTAGCGCGGGCGATCGGCCTCGGGGAGCCGGTCGGCCTTGATGTCGGAGAGGAGCTGCACGCCGCGCTGGAGGATGAGGCGGTGGGGGTCCGCGGCGGTGGAGGGGACGAGCTTCATGGCCTCGCCGAGCGGCACGTCACCCCGATCCACGGCGGCCTTCACGTCGGCCAGGAGGGCGAGCCGCTCCGAGGTGCTCAGCGTCCCCGGAGGCGCGGAGAGCAGTTGCGCGAGCTGCTCGCGCGAGTAGCTCACGCGGTAGTAGCCGGTGCCCGCGGCGTTGAGGAGGAGCCACGAGGGGCAGCCCTGGACGGGCAGCTCCAGCTCTCCGGTGGTGCTGGAGAGGAGCGTGCAGGTGCGGGTGGCGTCCTTGCCCTTGCCGGCGCGCACGCACACGGGGATGTCCCACGTCTGGGCGGTGGAGCCGGTGGAGCCCGCGGGGAGGAAACGCTCCTGGGAGAGCTTCAGCCGGGGCGCCGCGCCCGGCTTGCACTGCAGGGAGGCGGAGACGCGGGGCACGCCCGGCTGGTCGACGTAGCCACGGAAGACGCGGGCCGCGTCGGGCCCGAGCGACTCACCGAGGGTGGCGAGGAAACCCTCCGAGTCGGTGACGCCCCAGGCGTGCTTGTTCACGTGGGTGCGCAGCGCGTCGCGCAGCCGCTCCTCGCCGAGCCAGCCCTCGAGCATGGAGAGCAGCGAGGAGCCCTTGGAGTAGGTGGTGCCGTTGTCGAAGGCGCCGATGATGTCGTCGTTGGTGGTGATGGGCTTGCGCACGGCGGGCGAGGTGATGAGCGAGTCCGTCTCGAGCGCGTGCGAGGCCGAGTTGGCCTGGCCCTCAAGGGCGAACTCCCAGGCGGGGTCGAACTGGCCGGTGATCTTGTGGTCGAGCCAGGTGGTGAGGGACTCGTTGAGCCAGGTGTCGTCCCACCAGCGGCAGGTGACGACGTTGCCGAACCAGTAGTGGGCCAGCTCGTGGATGGCGATGTTCACGTAGGACTTGCGGCGCTGCAGCGTCTCCTCGCCGGGGCGGATGAGGGTGAGGGGCTGGCCGAGCGCGACGATGCCGGAGTGCTCCATGGTGCCCCAGTAGTGGGGCACCACCGCCACATCGAGCTTCTCGTACGGGTACGTCTGGTCGAAGAAGTCCTCGAGCAGCGTGACGATGCGCGGGGTGACGCTGGCGGCGTAGGCCGTCTCGGGGCCGCGGCCCCGGGGGACGATGAAGCGCAGGGGGACGTGGGCGCGCCCGACGGTGCCGGCGTCCACCAGGTCGAAGGGGCCCACCACGAAGGCGACGAGGTAGCTGGGCATGGGGCGGCTCTCGGCGTAGGTGACGCGCTTGAGGCCCCCGGGCAGCGGCTCCTCGGAGACGATGGCGTGGTTGGCGAGCGCCACGTGCTCCTGCTTCACGGTGAAGCGCAGGCGCCAGGGCACCTTGAAGCCCGGCTCGTCGAAGCACGGGAAGGCGCGCCGCGCGTCGATGGGCTCGAAGAAGGTATAGAGGTAGGGCTCGCCGCCCTCTTCCACGGCGTAGAGGCCCTGGCTGCGCTCGCGGTCCGCGCGGCCGGTGAAGGAGAGGAGGAGCTGTGCGGGGCCGGTGCCGAGCGTCTCGGGCAGCAGCACGCCGAGGCGGCCTTCCGGGGCGGTGACGGCGCGGGCCGCCAGCGTCCGGCCGTTGGTGAGGACGCGCGCCTGCGTCACCTGGAGATCCTGCGCGTGCAGCCACACCTGGCGCACCGCTTCACGGACGTCGAGGTCGATGGTGACGGTGCCGGAGTAGGTGGGCTCGGCGGGGAGGAGCGTCAGGTCCAGCGCGTAGCGCACCGGCCGCACGGAGTCGGGCAGGCGCAGCGGCGGAGGCTGGGGCTCGGGCCATTCCGGAGCGGCGGCCACGGGCGTGGGGGCCGTGGGAGCCGCCGCTGGGACCTCGGGAGCGTGGGCACAGCGAAGCGAAGCGAGAGTGACGAGAGCGATGAGGAGCCAGCGCATGGAGCGCGAGGCTACCCGCCCGGGCCGGTGGAGAGAAACCCGCTGCCGGAAGCGGGGAGAAGGGGTCTGCGTCCGAGTGAGGAAGCCGTCTTTAATCTCATGCTCCACCAACTGAGCTATCTCCCCCATGAAGGAGGGAGGAGAGCCGGATTCGAACCGGCGACCCTGAGAGCCGTGGGCTTGTAGGGCCTCTTCGGCCGGACGCAAATGCTGTCAGAGAAGAATGAAACGCCCGAGTGGGAAAGCCGTTTGACTGCTCGATGAAGAGTCGAGTGCCTTTACCATTCGGCCATCCCCGCGCAGGGTGCGGGGAGTTGGATTCGAACCAACAGAGGTGCGTGTAGGGCCTCTCCTGCCGGGCGCTTCAAAGTCATCGCGGGGGCTCGGGCGAATCCGCCGTCGCTCCCGCCTACACCTGGAAGGACGCGGCCTCCTCGCCGGACCTGACACGCTATTTTCCGGGGGATTTCTCCGGCGCGGGGGCCTTGCGGAACACGGCGCAGGGGTCCTCCCGCTCGGAGGCCGGGGTAAACCAGACATAGTCATAGGGAAGCCCGCCGGGACTGTCGGGGGGCGCGTAGTCGCGAGGCTCTCGGGCCTCGGAGGAGACCTCGAGGAAGGCGAGGCTGCGCACCGGAAGGCCCGGGGCGAGCCGGGCGAGCTGCGCGGGGACACCGCGGTCGGTGCGCGCGTGGCCAGCGCCGGTGATGAGGACGGCCCCATCGTCCGAGGCGGTGGTCCGAAGGATGTCTGCCATCTGCGCATCCCGCGCGCGCTGGGCGAGCACCATGGGCTCGAGCATGGGCTCGGGCAGGTGGCCACAGTGGGACTCGTGCATCTCCGCGCGCATGGCGCGGGCGACGTCCTCGGGCAGTGGCGTTTCGAGCCCGAGCCGGGTGCGCGTCTCCGGAGGCAGGGCGTCGAGGCCGCGCATGACGAGCTCCTTCACCTGGGCGCGTGGGAGGTTGGCGCCGACGATGCGCAGGCCGCGCCCGGTGCCCACGGCGAAGATGGGGCGGTAGAGGGACCAGTCGGGCCAGCCGCTTTGCTCCCACGCGACGGCCTGGGCAATGGCATCCGGATTCCCAGGCTCGCGGGAGAGCGCCGCATCGACAGCGGACTGCTGCTCCACGTCGAGCATCTCGAAAGCGAGCGCGGGCTTGCGGCCGGAGCCGGTGAGCGCCTCCACGAGCCGGGCCTGGAGGCGGTGGTGGTCGGGGTTGTCATGCCGCTCGCCGAGGAGCACGAAGCGGGCCTGGGAGAGCTCCGCCAGCAGCGTTTGCTCATCGACCTGCCGGCCCTGGCGCACGTCCCAGATTGTTCCCACCAGCGGGTGCTCCCGGAGCAGCGGGCTCCGCCATGCCTCCGCCGGGGGCGCGGGGGAACCGGCGCGATTCGCGGGGGAGGAAGAGACACAGCCACAGGCCAACAGGAAGGCGAGACAGAGTCGGAGGGACATGGAGGCGCTCATCGGGAGGCAGTCCGCCACGGGCTTCCGGGGGGAGTCATGGGCTCGATGAACCGGGCGCTCAACGGCCAACACCTGGAGCCGCTACCATGGGGGAATGGACGCCACGAACGCGGTGAGGATGACGGTGGTGGAGGAGCCCTCCGAGGAGGAGCTCCGGGCCCTGATTCGCAGTCTGGTGCGGTACAACGAGAGCCGCGCGGCGCCGGAGAACGCGAGGGACCTGGCCGTCTTCGTGCGAGCGGAGGATGGCACGCTGCTCGGAGGCGCCATGGGCTACACCCACTGGGAGTGGCTCTTCGTGAGCCATCTCTGGGTGGACGAGCGCCTGCGCGGACACGGCTGGGGAGGGCGGCTGATGGCGAGCATCGAGGAAGCCGCGGTGCGGCGTGGGTGCCACTCGGCGCACCTGGACACGTTCAGCTTCCAGGCGCTGGGCTTCTACGAGAAGCAGGGCTACGCGCGCTTCGGAACGCTGCCGGACTATCCGCGGGGCGAGAGCCGCTACTTCCTGAGCAAGCGACTCACGAAGTAGACGCGTCCGTCTTTTTTGGACATCCCTCGAATCCGCCGTGGAGTCCCGGCCCGGGCTGCGCTAGTCCCCGGCCACCAACCACGAAGAGGGGTACCCGTGAGCGAGCGAGATCTGCTGATGATTCCCGGCCCGGTGGAGTTCGACCCGGAGGTGATGCGGGCACTGAGCACGAAGACGGCGAGCCACGTGGCGCCCGAGTTCATCTCCATCTTCGGGAGGGCGCTGAAGAAGGTGCGCGAGGTGTGCCTGGCGCCCTCGGCACAGCCCTTCGTGGTTGCGGGCAGCGGCACGCTGGCGATGGAGCTGGCGGTGGCCAACCTGGTGGAGCCGGGGGAGCGGGCGCTGGTGGTGAACACCGGGTATTTCAGCGACCGGATGGCGCTGCTGCTGGAGCGCTACGGGGCGGAGGTGGTGCAGGAGAAGTGCGCGCCGGGCGAGGTGCCGGATGTGACGGCGGTGGAGCGGGTGCTGGCCAGTGGGCGCTTCAAGGTGATGACGGTGACCCACGTGGACACGAGCACCGGAGTGCTGGCGCCGGTGGAGGCGCTGGTGAAGGCGGCGGGCCGGCACGGGGTGCTGTCGGTGGTGGACGGGGTGTGCGCCACGGCGGGGGAGACGTTCCACCAGGAGGCGTGGGGCGCGGACGTGTACCTGACGGCGAGCCAGAAGGCGATTGGCGTGCCGCCGGGACTGGCGCTGCTCAGCGTGAGCCCGAGGGCGCTGGATGCGTGGCGCTCGCGCCGGACGCCGGTGCGCTCGCTGTACGCGGACTTCGCGGAGTGGCTGCCCATCATGGAGGCGTACGAGGCCGGCCGGGCCGCCTACTTCGCCACGCCGCCCGTGAATTTGGTGTACGCGCTGGAGGTGAGCCTGGGGCAGATCCTCCGCGAAGGGATGGAGGCGCGCTTCGCCCGTCACCGCCGCATGGCACGGTCCTTCCGTGCGGGCTGGAAGGCGCTGGGGCTGAAGATGCTGCCGGTGACGGAGTCCGTGGCGGCGAACACGCTCAGCGCCCTCTACTACCCGGAGGGAGTGGACGTGGCGATGCTCGGACGGGCGCGGGAGCAGGGCGTGGTGCTTGCTGGCGGGCTGCATCCGCAGCTGAAGACGCGCTACTTCCGGGTGGGGCACATGAACGTGGTGGGCCCGGGCGATGTGCTGGCCACGGTGGGCGCGGTGGAGCGGGCGCTCCTGGCGGCGGGCCACCGGTCCGAGCCGGGTGCCGCCGTGGCCGCCGCGCAGGCGGATCTGCTCTCGGCGCGCTGAAATCGAGGCCGCTAGCGGTGGTGTAGCGTGGGCGGGATGAACGTCCCGCCCTGGAAGAGATGGCTGGCGCTGCTCGGCCTGGTGCTGAGCGCGTGCGCGAGCTCGGCGCCCGGAGTGGTGGGCGAGTCCGTCGAGGACGTGGACCCGGTGGCCTCGTGGGAGGAGGCGCGGGAGGACCCGAGCTGTGTGGTCCCGCTGTGTGACGAGGAGGAGCGCTGCGCCTTCTGGCGGTGCCAGGACGTGGTGGAGGTGGAAGACCGTCCGGTCCTCCTGGCCTTCGCGCATGGCAGTCTGCGTCCACCCCCCAATCCGACGCGCTGGTGGGGACGCCCGCTGGCGGTGCCTGGGGGCAGGGAAGCCGTCTTCGAGATTCCGTGGCACAACTGGAATATCCGAGGGCAGTACGCGCCCCGGGTGCTCAAGCCCCCGTGCGTCCGCTCGTGGGAGCCGCTCGAGAAGCACCACATCTTCCCGCAGGCGTTGGCCGCCTGGTTCAAGCTCAAGCCCATCGACATTCACGCTTTCACCATTCGATTGCCCAGGAGCTTCCACCAGTGGCTGCACAGTGGGGGTTCGAGAGGTGGCCAGTGGAATGAGGCCTGGTATCAGTTCCAGCGAGAGGACCCTGACGCGACCGTCGAGGAAATTTGGAAATTCGCAGGCGAACTGATGTCGCGTTTCCGGGTGAACGGGCCACTCGTATCCTATTACTGTGACTGAGGTAGAATGAGGTGCCTCTCTATGGAGTTTTTCAGCATCGAGGAAGACAAGTCGTCGGCTTATACAGGGTACATCGACGGCACACACAAATGGATGTTGCCTGGCATCCTCGGTTGTCCTGGCTGTAAGGCCAGCTGGGGCGCGGGTGCCAAGTCATACCCTTCGGTGGACCTCACCCCCGTTGCCGCCCTGGCCGACTTCGAGGAGCCCAGGGCCGAGCCTATCGAGGAATATGAGAGGATGCGTGAGCTGGTGCGGCCTCTGGTGCCTCCTGGGGCCTTGCTGGAACCGGGGACTGCGTTAGGCCCATTCGTGGGCAAGGCCCAGGGCCGCTTTGGACCGCTCGTGGCTCTCAACCCTTGGGTACTGCTGATGCAACGCGAGACGCTGGAGAAGCTGCGGACCGAGGGGCTGCGAGGACTCAAGGGTTGTCAGACTCATGTGCGTTTCCGCCAGCGCAACTCGCCCGAGTTGCTCGAGATTGAAATCCTTCCCTTGGGGCGCTTACACCCGGACTGCTTGCCGCCGGGCCGCAAGCCACCCTGTCCGCGTTGTGGCCGCCGCGGACTTACCCTCCCCAAGAACAGGCTGCTGGACGCGTCCACGATTCCCACCCACCTGGATGTCTTCCGCTTGGAGGACTTCTCCACCGTCATCGTGTGCACCGGGCGCTTCGTTGACGCCTGCCGCCGTCTGGGGCTGGACGGCGTGGCCTTCCAACCCTTGCCGATGAAGTGAGAATTGACTTGGGCGGTGTCGAAGCCGAGGCGGCTGGTGGTGTAGCGTGGGTGGGATGAGCCTCCCGCCCTGGAAGAGATGGCTGGCGCTGCTCGGCCTGGTGCTGAGCGCGTGCGCGAGCTCGGCGCCCGGAGTGGTGGGCGAGTCCGTCGAGGACGTGGACCCGGTGGCCTCGTGGGAGGAGGCGCGGGAGGACCCGAGCTGTGTGGTCCCGCTGTGTGACGAGGAGGAGCGCTGCGCCTTCTGGCGGTGCCAGGACGTGGTGGAGGTGGAAGACCGTCCGGTCCTCCTGGCCTTCGCGCATGGCAGTCTGCGTCCACCCCCCAATCCGACGCGCTGGTGGGGACGCCCGCTGGCGGTGCCTGGGGGCAGGGAAGCCGTCTTCGAGATTCCGTGGCACAACTGGAATATCCGAGGGCAGTACGCGCCCCGGGTGCTCAAGCCCCCGTGCGTCCGCTCGTGGGAGCCGCTCGAGAAGCACCACATCTTCCCGCAGGCGTTGGCTGCGTGGTTCAAGGGCAAGGACATCAACATTCATGCCTATACGATTCGGTTGCCCAGGAGCTTCCACCAGTGGCTACACAGCGGTGGGCCCCAAGGGGGACAATGGAATGTGGCGTGGCGGCAATTCCGGCAAAACAACTACAATGCCAGTCCAGAAGAGATTTGGCGATTCGCGGGCGAACTCATGTCTCGATTTAACGTGATGGGTCCGCTTGTGTCTTATTCCTGTGAGTAAGATGGACTACTTCACTCTCGAAGAAGACAAGTCGCTGGGCTACGTGGCGTACATCGGTTGTGAACACAAGTGGAGGCTGCCGGGCATCCGTCGCTGTCCTGGCTGCACAACCACCTGGAGTGGCGGTGCCAAATCGTACCCTTCGGTGGATCTCACCCCTGTAACCTCCCTGGCTGACTTTGAGGAGGCCCGGGCCGAGCCTATCGAGGAATATGAGAGGCTGTGTGAGCTGGTGCGGCCCTTGTTGCCTCCAGGTGCCTTGGTGGAACCGGGGACGGAGTTCGGCCCGCTCATGGGTAAGGCCCAGGGCCCATTCGGAGCACTCGTGGCTCGGTTTGCGTGGTTGTTGCTGGCACGGCGTGAGGCGTTGGAAAAGCTCCAGGCCGAAGGGCTGAGGGGACTCAAGGGCTGCCGCACGGGATTTCGCTTCCGCCAGCGTACCTCACCAGAGTTGCTCGAGCTGGAACCGCTCCCCGTGGGCCGGCTTCACCCGGACTGCCTGCCGCCCAACCGCAAGCCACCCTGTCCTCGCTGTGGCCGCTGTGGACTCACGCGGCCCGCTGACATGCTGTTGGATGCAGCCACACTTCCCAGCGACCTGGACCTGTTCCGGCTGGAGGACTTCTCCACCACGATTGTCTGCACCGAGCGCTTCGTCGAGGCCTGCCGCCGTCTGGGCCTGGACGGCGTCACCTTCCGGCCCCTGCCCGCTGCCTGAGCCACCGATGCCCTCAGCGGAGCATGATGTTGGCGAGGATGGCAGTGCGCACCGAACCTCCACCTCTACCCTTGAGATAGAGGTCATGAGGGACGGTTTGAAGCCGGTGGAGATCCAAGGAGCCCTCCACCAACAACCGCAGTCCTCCACCCACGGAAGCATGCGCCTGCCGTACCTGGAGGTGGACGTTTTGCCTGTTGGCCTCCAACGACACCCCAGTCACCTGTTGGAGTTCGCCGCTATCCGAGACAGTCAGTTCCATCTGCAGGATCACCTGTGCTCGGGAAGGATTCCGAGGGTGCACACTGTGGTAGCCGATGAAGCTGCGCAGCGCCTGCACTTCGGAACTCAACGTGACGCTCCTCGTGAGATCCCAGACGATAAATGCACCGCCAGCCGCCATTCTGGAGAAAGCCTCGAGCGTGAGGTGGTCGTGCGGTTGAGGGCACCACTGCCCCGCTTGGGGTTGCTCTGCCTGGCGGGGCGCAATCTCCGGGCCGCTCCCAATGCCCTGCACCTCCTTGCTGGGGTCTGGCGAAGGCGCGAAAGAGGGGGGACTTCCAAGGAGGAGCATCAGGGGCAGGACAGGGCCGAGGGAGATTGAGAGCACGGAGGGAGCGTTTCCTGGAAGCGCGCGGGTGCGCTCAGTAGTACTTGCTCACGGCCTTGACCTGCACGCGGGGCGCTACCTTGACGTGGCCCGGGTTCTCGGGGTCCAGCCCGAAATGGGGAACTCCGGGCTTTCCGTCATGCCATACCTCCATGCACACGGGGACTTGCCTGTTATCGTCAGGCAGCCCGCCGCTGTAGTTGACGAGACGGGTATAGACGCGATCTCCCAAGACGACGCTCGCTCCCCGGAGGACGCCACTGGCCATGAAATCGCCCCATCTCGTGCGAACCTCGACTCCCGTGCCACTCATTGGCACCGACACCGTGGCACCCAGCCTGGACAGAGGCACCTGTCTCGGGAATTGGCCTAAGCCAGACCCGTAGACCGCATCCGGATGGAAGCTCCCGATGGCGATGTGATTCTCCTTCATGGCCTTGATCGTTTCGGGCTCGCACTCCACGAGATCCTCGGGCTCCTCCGCCTTCGCCCATTTCCCGCTCTTGACCCACTGCTCGTCGAAGGCCCGGGAGATGGGGGAGGTGGCGCAGCCGGCGGCGAGCGCGGCGGCCACGCCGAGGCTCAGGCAGTACATCAGGCCCGGCCGTGACTTCCGTGCCTGGAGGGCAGGCGCCGGCTTCTGTGGGGTCTTCTTCTCGGACATGTCTTTCTCGCTGTGGCTGGCGTTGAGGACGGGCGCGGCAACGGCCTTTCCGTTGGGCGCCGCGTCCGCAACAACATGGGGCGGTTTCAGCGAGGGCACGACATCTGGGAAAAAAGCATCCCACTGTATGGGAAAGGCTTCGGGTGACATGAAAGGTTGGGTCCGCGCCGTGACCTCCGGGGTCACGCCCGGCTTCCACGAGGGGATCAGCCACAGCGCGGCGGCCAGCGCGAGGCCTCCCATCGCCAGCAGGCCCAGGCGCCGCCCGAGCCCCGGCCCGGTGCGTGGGGAAGGCGCCCGTGCCGGACGCACTGCCAGCGTCATGGGAGTCGCCTCCTGCGTCGGCTGCTCGCCCCGTCTCGGCGGCTGCCGCGCGAGCCTGCTCAGCCGCAGTTGCAGGTCCTGCCCCTCCGCGAGCCGTTCCTGGGGCCCCGTGGTGGCGTTGTGGGGCCCGTGGGGCTCGAACAGGGGCTCGTGCCACGAGTCGTCCGCCTCCGCCCTCAGTGCGGACAGGGCCCGGCGCACCTCGCGCGCGGTCGCGTACCGGGCGCTGGGGTCCTTCTCCAGCATCCGCAGGCACACGCGCTCCAGTGCCTCCGGGACCCAGGGGTTGAGCTCGCGCGGAGGCACGGGCCGCTCGTGGAGCACGGCCGTGCCGATCGCCAGGAAATCCCGGCCCGTGAAGGGCAGCCGGTCCGTGAGCATCCAGTAGAGCTGCACGCCCACCGCCCACAGGTCATCCGCGGGCGTGGGCTGGTAGCGCATCCCCTCCTCGCCCATGTGGTGCCGGAAGAAGTCCCAGGCCTCGGGGCCGCGGTACTCCGGGGTGCCCGGCGGCAGCACCGACGTGGTCAGGGTGGGCGCCCCCGTGTAGGCGCCCGCGCCGAAGTCCACCAGCACCGGCTTGCCGTCCTCGGCCCTCACCAGGATGTTGGAGGCCTTCACGTCCCGGTGCAGCACGCCCGCGGTGTGCATCGCCTCCACCCCCTCCAGCAATGGCAGCAGCAGCTCCACCGCCCCGAGCGCCGAGGGGTTGCTCCGGCGCACGCTCTCGTCCAGGGGCAGTCCCTTCACGTACTCCATGATGAGTACGCGCAGGTGGGGCTGCCCCTCCGGCCAGTCGACGTACCCCAACAGCCGCACCACGCCCGGGTGCTTCAGCCGGCGCATCACGTCCACCTCCCGCTCCTCCCACCCCCGGGAGGACTCCAGCGGGAGCACCTTCAACGCGACGAGGCTCGTGCTGCCGTGGGCCAGGTACACGGTGCCGTAGCCCCCCGCTCCCAGGCGGCGCACCACCTCGTAGCCGGCCACCTCGGTGCCCAGGTCCAACACGGGAGGGGGTTGTCTGCGCGGACCCGGCCGGCCTCCCTGACGGGCGGGGCGGGACGGGGGCTTCGAATTTTCTGCCATGTGGGTGACCTCCAAGGTCGTCCCCACCCCGGTGGGCCGCGCGGCTCCTGCCGCGGGCGGCTCGCGAAGGTGAGTCGACAAGTCATGCCGCGCGACACTACTCACGGAATCACCCCGAGGGCTACTGCGCAGGTCACCTCCCCTCGCGTGACGTGTTCCACGGCACGGGGCCCGGCCTCCGGCGTCCACCTCACGCTTCCCTGGCGAGCCACCGTCCCCCGCCCCCTCCTCGTGGCCGGTGGCATGGGTTGAAGGGTCTCCTTCCACCCCCAACCTTTTCGGGGACGTGTCCTCCTCCGCGATGCCCCTGACCGACCCCCGGCGCTTCCGCCGCCTGCTGCTGCGAGCCATCCTGCTCCCGGTGGGACTGTTGCTGCTGCTCGCGGGCGTCCTCTTGTGGACGGTGAGCGGCCTCATCGAGGCCCAGGAGAAGGCGCGCCATTACCAGGCGGCCCTCACCCGGCTGGAGCGGGTGCGCCTGCTCTTCATCGACCGGGAGACAGGTCTGCGCGGCTATCTCCTCACGGGGGAACCCACCTTCCTGGAGCCCTACCAGGCGGCCGGGCAACGGCTCCCCCTGGCGCTCGAGGAGCTGGCGCAGGGCCTTTCCAGTGAGCCCGAGCAACGGGCCTGGATGGAGGCGCTGCACGGAGGCTGGCGGGAATGGGAGCGGGTGGCCGAGCTCCAGCTCTCCACCTTCCACCAGAAGGGGGACTGGTTGGCCCTGGTGCGTTCGGGCGCCGGCAAGTCCCGCATGGATGCGCTGCGGTTGACCCTGGATACCATCGGCTCCGAGGTGCTCCGGCGCGCCACCCTCCAGGGACTCGAGGCCGAGCGCGCGGGCCGGAGCGTGCTCCTGGCGGGGGCGTGTGGACGCTCGCGGTGGGCCTGTTGCTGGCCTGGCTCAGCCGCCGTCAGCTCCTCACCCTCGCCCGGGACTATGACGCCAGCCTCGCCCAGGTGCGCTCGCAGACGGAGGCCCTGCGTGCCAGCGAGGCCCGGCTGGAGTCGCGCGTGGCCCAGCGCACCCAAGAGCTCACCGTCGCCAACAAGGAGCTGGAGTCCTTCAGCTACTCCGTCTCGCACGACTTGCGCTCGCCCCTGCGGGCCATCGACGGCTTCGCCCAGGCGCTGCGCGAGGACGAGGGCGAGCGGCTGTCCGCCGAGGGCCTCCGGCTCCTCACGCGCCTGCAGGGGGCCGCCACGCGCATGGGCCAGCTCATCGACGATCTGCTGCAGCTCTCCCGCGTCACCCGCGCCGAGCTCAGCCGCGAGCCGGTGGACCTCAGCGCGATCGCCGCGTCCGTGCTCCAGGAGCTGCGCCAGCGCGAGCCCGGGCGCGACGTGACGTGCTCGCTGCAGTCCGGCCTCACCGCGCGGGGGGACCCGCGGCTGCTCCGGGTGCTCCTGGAGAACCTGCTGGGCAATGCCTGGAAGTTCACCAGCAAGCGCTCCGGGGCCGTCATCGAGCTCTTCGCCGAGACGGCCGGCGGGGGGACTCACTACGTTGTGCGCGACAACGGGGTGGGGTTCGACATGGCGTACGCGGGCAAGCTCTTCAGCCCCTTCCAGCGGATGCACAAGCCCTCCGAGTTCCCGGGCACGGGCATCGGGCTGGCCACGGTCCAGCGCATCGTCCACCGGCACGGCGGAGACATCTCCGCCCAGGCCACCCCCGGCGGGGGCGCCACCTTCCGTTTCACCCTGCAGGAGGCACAGCCATGAGCAGCCCACAGTCCATCCTCCTCGTGGAAGACAACCCGGACGACGTCGACCTGACGCGGCGGGCCTTCCAGCGCGCGGGCCTCACCCAGCCGCTGGACGTGGTGGAGGATGGGTTGGAGGCGCTCGACTACCTCTTCGCGCGCGGCGCGCACGCGCACCGGCTCCATTCGCCGCTGCCCTCCCTGGTGCTGTTGGATCTCAAGCTGCCGCGCATGGATGGGCACGAGGTGCTGCGGCGGATCCGCGCGGACGCGCGCACCCGCTTCCTCCCCGTGGTCATCCTCACCTCCTCGGACGAGGAGAAGGACCTGGTGGACAGCTACAGCCACGGCTGCAACAGCTACGTGCGCAAGCCGGTGAGCTACAACGAGTTCGTCGAGGCGGCACGCCAGCTCGGCGTCTACTGGCTGGAGCTCAACCGCTCCCCGCAGCCGGGGGTGCCTGGATGAGCAGGCCGCTCCGTGTCCTGCTGGTGGAGGACAACCCGGACGACCAGGAACTGGTGGAGCGCGAGCTGCGCCGGGGGGGCTTCGAGGTGCACTGTCACCGGGTGCAGTCGGCCGAGGAGCTGCGCGCGGCGCTCGAGCCCGGGGCCTGGGACGTCATCCTCTCGGACTACTGCCTGCCCGGCTTCGATGCGCCCTCCGCGCTCGGCATCGTGCGCGACAGCGGCCTGGACATCCCCTTCATCGTCGTCTCCGGCAGCGTGGGCGAGTTCGAGGGCGTGGAGGTGATGAAGGCGGGTGCCCGGGACTACTTCCCCAAGACGCTCCTCACCCGGCTGCCGGTCGCGGTGGCGCGCGAGGTGGACGAGGCCCGGCTGCGCCACGAGCGCGCCCGGGCCGAGCGGGACCGGGCCCTGCTGGCCCGCGCCGGGGAGGTGCTGGCCGGCTCGTTGGATTTGCAGGAGACGATGGACCAGGTGGCGCGCCTGCCGGTGCCGGAGCTGGCGGACTGGTGCGCCGTCTACTACTCCGAGGATGGCCGGCACCTGAAGGTGGTGGCGCTGGCGCACGAAGACCCCGAGCGGGTGGAGCTGGGATTCGAGACGGACCGGCTCTTCCCCCTGTCACCGGACGCCCCCAGCGGGCCCGCGCGGGTGTTCCGCACGGGCGAGCCGCAGTTGCTGACGGACGTGCCCGCGGCCCGGCTGGAGGCGCTGGCGCGCTCGCCGGAGCACCTGCGCCGGATGCTCGCCCTGGGGCTGCACTCCGTCATCCACGTGCCCCTGGTGGGACGCATGGGGACGCTGGGCGTGGTGACGCTGGGCACCACCGGGAGCCGGCCGCGCTTCCACCCCAAGGACATGCCCGTGGCCCAGGAGCTGGTGCGCCGCGCCGCGCTGACGCTGGAGAACGCGCGCCTGTTCCGCGAGTCGCAGGAGGCCATCCGGCTGCGCGACGAGTTCCTCGCCGTGGCGGCCCACGAGCTGCGCACCCCGCTCACCACGCTGGGCCTGCAACTGAGCACGCTGGTGCAGCGGGCGCGGCGCGAGGCCTCCGCGGACATGGTGGAGCGGCTGGACAAGGGCGTGCGCCAGGTGCGGCGGCTGGGCACGTTGGTGGAGATGCTGCTGGATGTGTCGCGCCTGTCCACCGGCGAGCTGCCCCTGTCGCTGGAGGGGATGGACCTGGGCGAGCTGGTGGCCGAGGTGCTGGAGCGCTTCGAGGCGGAGTCCCAGGCCATGGGGTGCGCGCTGCGGCTGGAGGTGGCCCGGGGGCTGGTGGGCCAGTGGGACCGGATGAGGGTGGAGCAGGTGGTGTCCGGGATGCTCTCCAACGCCCTGAAGTTCGGGGCGCGCCAGCCGGTGGAGGTGCGGGTGGTGCGGGAGGGCGCGGTGGCGCGGGTGGTGGTGGAGGACCGGGGCATCGGGATTCCGGAGGAGCAGCTCGAGCGCATCTTCGAGCGTTTCGGCCGGGCGGTGTCCTCGCGCTCCTACGGCGGGCTGGGGCTGGGGCTGTACCTGGCGCGCCGGGCGGCCGAGGCGCACGGGGGCCGGGTGTGGGCCGAGCAGCGCCCGGGCGGAGGGGCCCGCTTCATCCTGGAGCTGCCTCTGCGGGCCCGGAACCATGCGGTGGAGGAGCCGGCATGACGCGTCCGTTGTTGGTGGTGGATGACGATGCGGACCTGCGCGAGGCGCTCGAGGAGGTGCTGCGCGACGCGGGCCATGCCGTGCTGGGCGCGGGCAATGGCCGCGAGGCGCTGGAGGTGCTCGCGCGCGCCCGGCCGCTGCCCGGGCTGGTGCTGTTGGACATGATGATGCCGGTGCTGGACGGGCTGGGCTTCGCCCACGAGATGCACGCGGTGCCCGAGTGGAAGGACATCCCCATCGTCATCTTCTCCGCCTCGGCGAGCAACGCGAACGTGGCCCGGGAGGTGGGCGCGTGTGCCTACCTGCGCAAGCCGGTGGACGTGGAGGTGCTGGTGGAGACGGTGGGCGCGCACCTGCTGCGCGAGTGAGTCTCAGCCGTCGCGGCGCACCCAGCTCGTCCACGCCCCCGCGTCCCGGTAGCCGAGCCGCTGGTAGAGGCCATGACCCAGGGGCGAGGCCTGCAGGACGGCGACGGTGCAGCCGCGGGCGCGTGCGTCCGCGTGCAGCCCCCGCATGACGAGGCCGGCCAGTCCCTGGCGGCGCGCCTCGGGGTGGGTGGCCACCAGGTAGATGCCGGCGGTGCCGCCCTGCTCGAACGAGACGCCTCCGGCGAGCGCCCGGCCTCCCCGGCGCACCAGCACGGCGTACAGCGGGGCGGAGGTCTGGAGCTGGGGGCGCCAGCTCTCGAAGTAGTCCACGTGCTCCTGGCCGTAGCAGAGCGCGTTGAGCTTCAGCACCTCGTGCAGGTCCTCCGGGTGCTCGAGCGTGGTGCCCGGGGGCAGTTGGGGCGGTGGATGGGCCAGGGGGAGGCCCATGGCGGGGATGGCGTCCTCGGGCCGGTGTCCGGCGCGGGCCAGCACGGCCTCCGCGGCGGTGTCTCCGGGGTACACGGGCACGCGCCAGGCCCGCACGCCCAGCTCGCGGTACCACGCCTCCAGCGGCCCGAGCGCCTCGGCGAGCGCGCGCGCGTCCGAGTACACCACCTGCTGCTGGAAGAGGTTGGCGGCGCGGCCCGGCAGGGCGAAGGCCCGGACTCCGGGCAGGTCCCTCATCCGCAACGGCCCACCCTGGGCCTGGAGGGCCTTGAAGGCGTGGAGGTTGGTGCGCAGGCGCGTGGTGAGCTCAGCGTCCGTCATGAGCGGCAGGGTAGGCGCTCCAGGCGCTCGCCGGTGGACAACGGGCGTACGGAAAATCCCCGGCCGGCCGCCCGGGAGGCTAGGGTGGTGAGGCTCGCATGGAGCCCCGCTTCTACGCCTTCGATCCCCGTCCCATCCGCCGTGCGCTCTTCGTGGGCGCATGCGTGCTCGCCATTCTCAGCGCCTGGGCGCTGGCGGATGCACGGGCGGTGGGAAACGCTCCCCTGGCCGTGGCCCGGGCGGGCATTACCGGTGGGCTGATGCTCGCCTTCGTCTTCGCCTGGCACAGGCTGCGGCCCCGGCCCGGGTGGGGCGTTACATTGAGTGCCAGGGGCGTCGCACTGGCCCGTCCCTTCACCGGCAGCCAGCTCCAACTCTCCTGGGGGCAGATCGACTCCGTGCGACGGCTCGGACGCAAGGAAGACGTGCTCGGATTGTTCCTGGACGAGGGGGGCCGGGTGCTGGTGACGCGCCATCTCTTCCCCTCTCGGACGGCCTTCAGCGAGCTGGCGGCCGCACTGGAAGAAAGGAAGCCCGCCCCGCGTTTTGACGCGTAGCGTCGCGTGAGGCATTTCGTGAATCTTTTCGCTGCCTTGCGTGTTCTCAACACTCTTGTCCAGGGTGCCTCGAAGTGGTAGGCACACCTGTTCCCGCCAAGCGATTTCCCAAGGATTTTTCGCGCATGGAAAACATCCCCGCCCCCGGCGCCGCTGCCACGCCGCCGCCCGCGGATTACGACACCGGTGCCATCACGAAGCTGGAGGGCCTGGAGGCCGTCCGCAAGCGCCCCGGCATGTACATCGGCGACACCATGACGTACGGGCTGCACAAGCTCGTCTACGAGGTGGTGGACAACTCCGTCGATGAGGCCCTGGCGGGCCACTGCACCGACATCGAGGTCGTCATCCACGTGGACGGTTCGCTCTCCGTCCAGGACAACGGCCGAGGCATTCCCGTGGGGCCGCACCCGGACCCCAAGTTCAAGGGCAAGGACACCCTCGAGGTGGTGCTCACGGAGCTGCACGCCGGCAGCAAGTTCGGCAACGGTGCCTACAAGGTGTCCGGCGGCCTGCACGGCGTGGGCGTCACCTGCGTCAACTTCCTCTCCGAGTGGTTCAAGGTCCGCGTGCAGCGCAGCGGCAAGGTGTACGAGCAGTCGTACTCGCGCGGCGTGTCCGATGGCGCCCCGGCCGTCGTCGGCGAGACGGACAAGCGCGGCACGCAGATCTGGTTCAAGCCGGACACCACCGTGATGGAGACGGTGGACTTCAACTTCGACACGCTCAGCCAGCGCATGCGCGAGCTCGCGTTCCTCAACGCCGGCCTGCGCATCATCATCCGTGACATGCGGGTGGGCAAGGAGCACGACTTCAAGTTCGACGGCGGCATCGTCTCCTTCGTCGAGTACATCAACAAGGCGAAGCAGGCGCTCAACGACAAGCCCATCCACTTCCGCACGGAGAAGGAAGGCGTGTCGCTGGAGATCGCCCTGCAGTGGAACGACGGCTACGACGAGCGCATCTTCACCTTCGCCAACAACATCAACACCCACGAGGGTGGCAGCCACCTGTCCGG
The DNA here is from genome assembly GCF_049060025.1 of Archangium gephyra. Classification (GTDB taxonomy): domain Bacteria; phylum Myxococcota; class Myxococcia; order Myxococcales; family Myxococcaceae; genus Archangium; species Archangium gephyra_A. The sequence goes on along the minus strand of NZ_JBMEQQ010000002.1, from coordinate 6,393,640 downwards.
CTTCAAGGCCGCGCTCACGCGCACGCTCAACAGCTACGCCGAGAAGAGCGGGCAGTGGAAGGACCTGAAGGAGACGCCCACGGGCGAGGACGCGCGCGAGGGGCTCGCCGCCGTCATCTCCGTCAAGCTGTCCAACCCCCAGTTCGAGGGGCAGACGAAGACGAAGCTGGGCAACAGCGAGGTGAAGGGCCTCGTCGAGCAGATGGTGAATGATCAGCTCGCCACCTTCCTCGAGGAGAACCCCAGCGTCAGCAAGAAGATCGTCGCGAAGATTGGCGATGCGACGCGGGCTCGTATCGCCGCCCGCAAGGCTCGCGAGACGGTGCGGCGCAAGGGCGTGCTGGACGGTGGCTCGCTGCCGGGCAAGCTCGCCGACTGCCAGAGCCGCGACCCCAGCGAGAGCGAGCTCTACATCGTCGAGGGTGACTCCGCAGGCGGCTCGGCCAAGCAGGGCCGGGACCGGCGCAACCAGGCCATCCTCCCGCTGCGCGGCAAGATTCTCAACGTCGAGAAGGCGCGCTTCGAGAAGATGCTCACGAGCGCGGAGATCGTGACGCTGATTACCGCGCTGGGCACGGGCATTGGCCGCGAGGACTACAACCCGGAGAAGGCGCGCTACCACCGCATCATCCTGATGACGGACGCCGACGTGGACGGCAGCCACATCCGCACGCTGCTGCTCACGTTCTTCTACCGGCAGATGCCGGAGCTCATCCAGAACGGCTACCTCTACATCGCGCAGCCTCCGCTCTACAAAGTCACGCGCAACAAGAAGGACATGTACGTGAAGGACGAGCGCGGGCTGAACGACTACCTGCTGCGCATCGCCTCGGAGCACTCGCGGGTGGTGACGGCGGGTGGGGAGCTGGGCGGCTCGGAGCTGCGCGGGCTGCTGGAGAAGGTGATTACGTACGAGGAGCGCCTGGAGAAGCTGGCGGCGCGGCGGGACGCCCGGGTGGTGGACGCGCTGGTGCAGGCGGGCCGGGTGGACGCGGGCCTGCTGACGGACGAGGCGGCGCTGCGCGCGCAGGTGGAGAAGATGGTGGAGTACCTGAAGGCGCGCATGCCGGACACGCTGGGCCGCTTCGAGGTCTCCTACCCGGTGGACCCCGAGCACCACACGCGCAAGCTGGTGGTGAAGACGGACATCAACGGCGGTATGCGCCAGACGGTGTTCGACCACGGCTTCCTGTCGTCGCCCGAGTACCTGGAGCTGGTGGGCCTGCGCGAGGCGTTCGCCTCGCTGGGCAAGGCGCCCTACCGGGTGAAGGTGGGCGATGGCGAGGTGGTGGCGCTCTCGGTGCAGGAGGTGCTGGCCGCGGTGCGCAAGGACGCGCAGAAGGGCCTGGGCCTGCAGCGCTACAAGGGTCTGGGCGAGATGAACCCGGAGCAGCTCTGGGACACCACGATGAACCCGGTCACCCGCACGCTGCTGCAGGTGCGCATCGAGGACGCCGTGGAGAGCGACGAGATCTTCTCGCTGCTCATGGGCGAGGCCGTCGAGCCCCGGCGCGAGTTCATCGAGCGCAACGCCCTGGACGTGCAGAACCTGGACATCTGAGCCAGCAGGCCCTCACCGTGTGAATCCCCTCTCCCTCTGGGAGAGGGCCAGGGTGAGGGTCTTTTGCTACTGGGCTGCTCGGGACGCGAAGGTCGCGCCCGCGAGCAGCCTTGTTTTACGCGGAGGGCGTTGCCTCGTCCTCTGCCCCCAACTTCTCCAGCAGCAGACTGCGCTGCTCCAACGGCAGTTCGAGTAGGACGCTCCTGTCGCCGCTTTGTTGGTAGCGTGCCGCCACTGACAGCATGCCGAGGGGAATGCGGCACTCGGGCCTGTCCGCGAGCGCCTCCTCAAGTAGGGGAAGCGCCTTCGTCCACGCATCGTCCGCGAGCAGGTCTTCTTCGAGGCACTCGTCGAGAAGCTCGGACAGGACTGCGGGCATGAGGGCGCTCCGCTGGTGCTTGTCGAGCACCGTCCGGAGTTGCGGAACCTGCCGCGCCATCGCCATCACACCGCGGAGATGCTGCTCGATGGACAGGACGTTGCGGAGCGTTGTGGCAATGGAGTCCGACTCCATGGACTTCGCCACTCCCTCCAGCGATTGGTCGAGCATGGACATGGCCGCCCCGAAGCCCGCGCTTCCAGCCAAGGCCTGGACCTCCAAGAGCGCGACCTCCGCGTCCTCGGGGGCTTTCTGTCGGGCGCCTTCAGCAGCCGTCAGGGCTTCCTTGTATCGGGAGAGCCGAAGCAGTGCGCTTGCACGCTGCTTACTGAAAGGGGTCGTCTTTCCCTCCTTCTTTTCGAAGTCATCAATCCAGGAAAGAACCTTCGATGGCTGCCCAAACTGGAGCAAGATGTTCAAGACGAACCCGATGGTGCGCTCATTTGGATTCAGGCCTAGCACCTTCAACCCAGCCTCCGCCGCTTCTTCGCGTCGATCCAAGGCGAAGAGGGCAATCGACTTGAAAACATGAGCCCACACATCTTCAGGGTTGGACTCTATTGCCTTGTCCAATTGGATGAGTGCATCACCATGCCTTCCCACATGCGCCAGAGACTGTCCATAGGTCGCAAGTGCGACTGGGTCACCCACAAGTCTTTCTGGGGCCGAGTCTGCCAGGGAAACGACCTCAGTGTTTTTGTCTTGTTTATACAGGGAAAGGAGTAGTCCGCGAAGAGCCTGGGGCTCGTCCGGAGCCAATTCTAGATACATCCGATATGCCTGCTCGGCATCCGCGTATCTGCGTATGTTGTACGCGCTTTGCGCAATGATTGCTATCGTGTCTCGGTTCGTGGAGGCCAAGCGTGATGCCCGCATGAGATGTTCGGTTGCCAGTTCATCGCGTCCGTTCAAGTCTAGCAAGGCGGCATACGCATTGATGACCAGTGGCTCGTCTGGCTTGATTGCGAGGGCGCGCGCCCCAGAAACCAATGCCTCCTCAAAGTTTTCAAGGCGCACCAATGCTTTTGCGGCATCCAGGTGTATGCTTCCCTCATCCGGGTATTTTGCTGTTCCTTCTCTTGCCACTTTGAGGGCGTCTTCGAATTGCTCTAGACCATCCAGTGCTAAGGCCAGCAGATGGTAGTAGTAGGGAGATGGCCGCTCCTGCAGGAGCCGAGGCAGCGCATCCACCAAGCCCTGGTAATCCTTCTCCGCGAAGCACCGCTGAGCCTCGGCATTCAAGTGCTCCAGGAAGGGCTCTCGCGGATCCTGTGCAAAATCTTGGAGCGCGGCAGTGAGGTGCAGCCGATCGAAGCGCCGGGCTTCCGGCTCGACCTGTCTCAGGAGATCGAGCTTCGTCCGCAGCTCCCGCCCCGAGAACCAGTACCTCAGAAACTCGACGAAGAGCTTGAAGTGATCCGTGCGGTTGTCTTTGATATCCACACAGATGCGCATCAGCGGTTCGGCCAACTCGTAGTACGACTCGCGCCCCACTTTGGTGCTGAGCACGAACTGGAGCTTCGCCAACTCGCCGAGTTGCTTGGCCGCGACCTGCGGGGAGATCAGGCACCGCATGGCCAGGTCCTTGACGATGATCGGCTTTGCTTCCTGGCACAGCAGTTCGATGATCTTCCGCTGCTGAGGCGTGAGCTGCCGCATACGGTCCTGGTAATAAGGCGTCAGGTCATCGGCCATGCGCATGAAGGGCCCGATGAGCTCCTCGAGCGACTCCTCGTCCAGAAAGTCGGAGAGGATGACGTAGACGCGATGATTGCCGCCGGCCAGGTGGTGGATGGCCCGAACCCGCGCCCGCCCAGTGGGCGTCAGCAGGAAGTCCGCCAGTCCAGTGCGTCCTTCCAGCAGTGCCTTCTGACGCAGCAGTTCCGTCGCCGTGTCGAAGTCCAGTCGCTCCAGCGACTTGATGGTGAAGAAGTTGTAGAACGGCGAGCTCTGGAGCCGCACCCCCGAGAACAGCGCCGGAGTGGTGGCCAGGATGGTCCAGAAGGGGTGCTCCTGGATGAAGGCGCGCCAGCGCTTCTGTCCCTCGTCCTCCAGGCCTTCGAACAGGTCGGACAGGTTCTCGCAGATGAGCAGGAGCGTGCTTCCCCGGACATGCTCGATGAGGAGCGACTCGGCGGCTTGCAGTGCTGCCGCCGGGCTCTGTTTGAAAGCCTCGTAGATGCGATCGAGCGCTGCCGAGAGACTTGGTGTTCCCTCCTGCGCCTGGAGGGCGCGGAGGATTCTCACCAGCAGATCCAGGAACGAGGCGACTCCCCACTCCTCTTCGTTCAGATAGGCAATCTTCAGCCGCGCGCGTGCATTGGCGTAGGCGGGGTCGCTGTTCAGTTTGTGAGCAGCGAGCGAGACGAAGTGGGTCTTCCCCATTCCCCGCGGGCCCACGAGGAGGATGTAGTGCTTCTCCTTGCGCGTGGCTGAAGCGGTGATGCGCTTGAGGATGTCCTTCATCAAGGCATCCCGGCCCACGAAGAGCTGCTCGAGCGCCCGTCCCGACATGTTGCCGGGGCTGTAGCGGGAGGTCGTGACGAGTCCACGTGTCATAGGCGGTTCTTCCTCCACCAGCGCTTGACGACATTCCAGCGGAAGTCATGGACCATCACGTCGTCGCGCTGGTCGAGCGTGAGGTAGTGGTCGCGCCGCAGCAGCAGGCACGTCTCGCGGACCTGCTCCTCTCGCACCTCTGGAAGCGTGTGGCGCGCGAGGTTGATCAGGTTCTCCATCGTCGTCGCACCCTCTTGCGAGGCTACCGCGTCCAGCACGAGCAGTGACAGGCGCGCCTCCTCTGGCCCGTAATAGGTGGAGATCCGCTGGAGGTAGTAGGCGAGGTGGGCCGGATCGTCATCCGCACACACCAGGGCCTCGGCGCCTGCGGTGATGTCGGAGGCCGAGGGCGGCCGACCCAGTTCACCGAGACGATCGACGACGTGATGGATGTAATAGGGGAAACCTCCGATGGCTTGGTGGAGGTGCCGCGCGAGCGTCTCGATCTCGGAGGGTGGATGCTCGAGACCCCAGAGCAGTCGAGAGGCCAGTTCGATGGCCTCCGGTTCGGCCATGGGGGGAACCGTCTCCAGGTGCATGTCGTTGACTGGATCGTTGGCGTTCCCCGCCACCCGCAGCATCCGGAGCACGAGGTGCAGCCCGATGGAGCCGGTGAAGAGGAACCGCAGGCGCGCGCCGTGCTGCTGGCGCAGGCTTCGGAGCAGATCGAGCAACTGGATGACGCTATCCGCCCCCTCGCGCTTGTGGAGGTTGTGCAGCATCAACGGCAGCTCGTCCCAGATCAGCACGACCTTTTCGTCTGGCCCGACTGCTTCGAGCACATCGCTCACTGCCTCGGTGAGCAGCCCCTTCCAGTTGCTCCGGGCCTCGGGCAGGTCCAGGTTGCCCAACTTCTTGGGCAACACTGTGCTCCAGAGATCGACGGCCTTCCTCTTCGCCCGCTTTAGCCCAGAGAGCTGGTGATCCACGGCACGGTAGAGCGCGCGGACAAGCTCGGTAAGGCCATGGACCGCCTCCAAGTCCTGGTAGAACGTGGCGAAGCCGTCCCGTCCGGTCTCGTGCATCTTGAGCACGAGGTGGGTCTTGCCGAGGCGGCGCTCTGCCCCCAGAACGAGCCCTTGCCGCTCTAGAATCCTCCAGTATCGACGGATTTCCTGCTCGCGGCCGACGATGTCGTCGACTCCCAGCCGCCCCCCCGGGTTCACCACCAATGGCTTCATGGGCGGCATTTCTAGCGCGCCCTGGAACGTACGTCAATTTAGTCGTACGTCAATTCCGTCGTATGACTGGAGCAGGTTCTGTTGATTCCCTGTCCTCCAGGATGAGGATTGTTGCAGGGGCAGATTCCGAGGAGGGGATTGGAGTTGTCGGGCGTTCCCAGGACCCCAAAAAGACCAATGGGCCCGGTGCCGAAATCGGCTCCGCGCCCACTTGCCTTTCCCGTCCTTGTTGAGCTGGGCCGCGGAACCGCTGCGGCCCCCATGGGCCCTTACGGAAGGAACTTGTTGTATTTCCCAGGCCCACACCGTGTGGGCCCCATGCAAACAGGGTACTCATCCCCTCCGACATGGGAGCGGAGGTGGTGGGTGCCCGGTTGGGGGGTACGAAAGGGAGGGACGAAGGAATCGGCTAACGCCTGATCGTCCGCCCGGCTTCTTTAACCCGAATGTGTTTTGTGGTCAACGAGAAGAGCCACGCAGCGCCGCCGCGCGTTCCCGGCGGGACATCACCGTGACATCCACGATGTCCACCTCGAGCGCTCCCGCGTTGTCCTCCACCTTCGTGTCCGGGAAGGTGCAGCGCAGGGTGTCCGTGCCCGTCATCTGGTAGCGCTTGCCCGCCTCCAGCAGCCGGTGGTTGCGCCGGCCGGTCTTCTTGCTGCTCTCCGCGCACAACACCCGACGTGTACGGCCCGTGCCGCCCGAGCGCAGCTCCGCGAAGTCGTCGCGCACGGTGAGCAGGTAGAGGGCGTTCGGGTTGAGCCCGCTCAGCGCCAGTTGGTGCTGGGGCTCGAGCACCAGCGCGTTCTTGCCCGGATCAAAGGTGAGATGGCGCGGCGCCACCCACTTGGACTGGCGCAGGGTCACCCGCATCGCCCCCGCGTTGTCCGCCACGTCATCGTCCAGCATGAAGAAGTGCAGCTTGCGCACGCCCTTGAAGGTGCGCGGCGAAGCGCCGATCACCCCGAAGGAGTCGTCCACCGGCACGTTCTCGCCCTCGGCGAACCAGGCCAGCGTGTTCTCCGCGCTCGCCCGTCCGTCGCCCAGCAGGGCGCTGCCGGTGGCGCTGACGGAGTAGCTCGCCCCGGAGTTCAGGTCGATCGACGCCGTGGCGTACTTCTCCACCGGGAAGGCGTTGTACTGGGTGCGCAGGACGAAGACCCGCGTCGGGTACTCCACCTCGTTGAACTTCTTGAGATCCTGCGGCAGCGGCGCGGCGCCGGGGTCGCTGGAGCCCTCCGGCCCCTCGGTCTCCGTGCCTTCCGCGGCGGGCACGGCCGCGGTGGGCGGCGGCTCCTGGACGGCGGGCTCGGGCTCCAGGCGCTCGAGGTCCGCCTGGAGCTGCGGCGGGTTCGCGTCGGTGAGGGTGAAGCGCTTCGTCCAGGGCCGGTAGCCGGGCAGGGTGAGGACGAGGGTGTGGGTCTCGTGGAGGGGGACGTTCGGCACGACGAGCGGCGTGGTGCCGGGCACGTCCCTGCCGTTGATCTTCACCGAGGCGCCTGTCGGCCTGGAGGCGATCCACTGCGCGCCCACCGGCACGCCCTCATCCCTGTCAGAGAGGAAGTAGTGGAGGGTGCCCAGCAGCAGGGCGATGCCGAAGATGGGCACGCTGATGAGCATCACCAGCCGCTGGCGCCGCTCGGCGCGCTCCTCGGCCTCACGCTCCCGGGCCTCGAGCACGGGGCGCAGGTAGTCCGGCACGGCCGGCTTCGTGGTCACCGTGACGGCCGGCACCTCGACGGGGGTGTCGTGTGCCCCCTCGGTGGCGCTCTTCGCGGCGCTCACGTTGGTGGCGGTGTCGGGCTCCTCCCCCTCCAGCCGGGGCGGGGCGGCCATGGTCGCGGGAGCCTGGATGCGCGTCGCGCCCACGTTCGACGTCACCCGGCGCCCGGAGGCCGAGCTGACGGTGCGCGCGCCCGCGCTGCTGGAGGGCCGCCCGCTGTTGGTGGTGGGCCTCGGGCCGGGACGGCTGCCCGCGTTGCTCCCCGGCCGGCCCCCGTCACTGCCGGGCCTCGACTGCACGGCGCGCATGTCGGAGTTGGTGGGGGACCGTCCATTGGACGAGCCCGGCGCACGCGCCTGGGCACCCATCGGCTCGCTGACGGGCTGGGCCTGCCACGCGGCGAGCTGCTCCAGGAAGGCGGGCGTCACCTCCACCCGGCGGCCCTCGGCGGCGAGCTCCTCGGCGAAGAGGTGGCCCAGGAGCTGTGACAGCATCGCCGGCGAGAAGCGCGGCCAGCCCGAGTAGAGCTGCTCACGCAGCGCCTCGGAGAAGGCCTGCGCGGTGGGGTAGCGCTGCTCCCGGTCCAACGCCATCGCGGTGGACATCACCGCTTCCAGGTCCGGGCCGATGGCGGGATTGTAGGAAGAGGGCGGCGGGTAGTCGCCCTCGAGGATGCGCGGCAGCACCGCGGCGAGCTTCCCCTCGTAGGGGCGCCGGCCGCACAGCATCTCGTAGAGCACCACGCCCACGGCGAAGATGTCCGAGCGCGCGTCCAGGTCCTGCGCGCCCCGGGCCTGCTCGGTGGAGAAGTACGGGTACTTGCCCTTGAGCGTGCCGGGCGAGGTGCGCGCCTCCACGACGCTCGTCGCCTTGGCGATGCCGAAGTCGATGACCTTGACCTGGCCCTCGTAGGAGATGAGCACGTTGTCCGGCGACACGTCGCGGTGGACGAGCCCCATGGGCCGGCCGTCCTCGCCGATGTGCCGGTGCGCGTAGTCCAGCCCGTCACACATCTGCGTGGCGACGAACAGCGCCAGCGGCATGGGCAGGCCCGGCAGTCCGGTCTTCTGCGCCCGGCGCAGCAGCTTGGACAGCGTCTGGCCGTGCACGAACTCCATGGCCAGGAAGTACTGGCCGTCGATCTCTCCGAAATCGAAGACCTGGGCGATGTTGCCGTGGGTGAGCCCCGCGGCCACGCGTGCCTCGCTGACGAACATCTCCACGAAATCGGGCTCGTCGGCGAAGTGCGGGAGGATCTGCTTGATGACCACTGGCTTGGTCACCCCCGCGGCGCCCTTCATGCGCGCGCGATAGGTGATGGCCATCCCGCCCGCGGCGAGCTTCGAGACCAATTCGTACTTGCCAAACTCCCGGGCTTCGTTGGCGGCCACGACGCGCGAGCATACCCCGCTTCGTCCAAAAGTCCCGATAGGGGGGGGCCCCCGGTGGCTTTCTTTCCTACCTCCGCGGACAGGCTGCGAATCCACCCGTCAACGTTTTATCCTGAGCCCCGGCCCGGTGGCCGCCCGGACGGGGCGGAAGGGCCGGACCGCCCGTGAAGAAGAAGGAGTTTCAATGATGGTGCGACTGTGGGTGCTCGCCCTGGCGGTGCTGCCGGGCGGAGTGCAGGCCCAGGTGTCCGAGGGGCAGGGGGCGGTGGACGTCCCCCTCGTGGCCGCTCCCTCCCGGGTGGAGGTGGAGCCCGGGGCCCCGGGGGGGGAGCCCCTCCGGCCCCGCTTCGAGGCGCTGCCCGCGGCCGTCTCGGTGGTGCCCGGCCTGCTGCTGCATGGGCTGGGGCCGCTCGTCGCGGGGGACACCCGGACGGCGGGACGGCACTTCCTCCTGGAGGGCTCGGGCCTCGGGCTGCTGATCGCCGGGGGCGTGCCCATCGCCATGTCCGGGGCCTCGCGCCGCGTCATCGGCCCGCTCTACGCGGTGACGCTGACCGGGGTGGGCCTCCTCTCCATCTCCACGCTGGCCAACCTGTACGGGGCCGTGTCGCCCGCCTTCCCCCCAGGCGAGGTGGCGCGGCGGCTGCCCCCGCTCGAGCTGGAGGTGGGCTACCAGCACGTGGCGGACCCGGCCTTCGACTACCGGAACTTCGTCTCGGTGGGCGCGCTGGCGCGGCTGGAGCGCGTGCGCCTGGAGGCCGGGGCGAAGCTGTCTCCGGACGAGGGCAACCTGCGCGTGCGCGTGGGCGGAGGGTACCGGCTGATGGGGGCCCCCGAGGGCGCGCGCGCGGGCGCGGACGGCACGGCGCTGGACCTGGAGGCCGCCGCCATCGCGCACCGCTACCCCTCCGAGGACTTCACCCTGGCCGGTGGCGAGCTCTTCCTCCGGGGCCGCTACGACATGGCGCGCTTCAGCCCGCGCATGGCCGGCTCCTTCGCGGAGATGGGCGTGGGCTTCGCCATGCAGGGCTACCTCTACACGGGCCCGGTGGATGACATCCTCTTCGAGCAGCTCCTCTTCACCTTCGGGTACGGCGTCTACCTGGGACGCGGTGGGCCCTTCCGGGGCGAGGCGCTCCTCTATTACGACCACCGCAAGGACGACTTCCCGGGCGGCATCAAGGCGGGCGGAGGGGTGCCGGGATTCGTGGGGCTGCGCGGGCGCATGTTCCTCACGGAGCGGTGGGGTGTGTCCGCGGATTTCCAGGCGGGCTCGGCGCTGGTGGGCCGGGTGTCACTCGTCTACGCGTTGGGAGGTGAGCCGTGAGGAGGAACATTCGCCGGGGAGCCGCCGTGCTCGCGCTGCTGGCCGCGGGCTGCAGCATGCGGCCGGCCGAGGAGCGCGCCCTGAAGGACCTGCGGGTGGGGCAGGTGGACGCCAACGGCGTCGCCTTCACCGTGGAGGACGGGCTGGCGGTGGTGCGCAAGGTGGAGCCTGGCACGCTGACGCTGTGGGGCTCGGCGCCGGCCTTCCACGTGCGCGCGATGTCCTCGGCAGGAGCCACCGAGGAGTGGACGGTGGTGGTGCGCAACGCCATGCGGGAGGCGGAGCTCTCGGCGGTGGTGGGGAGCGAGCCGATCCTGGTGGAGGCCCTGCCCCAGGGGCCGCTGCCCACCGTGAAGATGTGGAAGGTGCGGGTACCGGCGGGCGCGGAGGCGCGGCTGACGGTGGCGCCCCCGCTGTGGGACCAGCCCATGCCCTTCCGCTTCGCGGCGCTGGCGGACGTGCAGGAGGCCCTGCCTCGCGTGGGGGACATCTACCGCCGCATCAACGCGGACCCCACGCTGCGCTTCATCTACTTCTCGGGAGACCTGACGCAGCGGGGCTCCGTGGAGCAGTTGGAGGAGTTCCAGTCCCGCCTGCTGGAGTCGCACATCCCCCTGTTCGCCACGCTGGGCAACCACGAGACCTACGCCCCGGACGCGAGCTACCACGAGTATTTCGGCCGGGGGAACCTGCACTTCACCTTCCACGGCGTGCACTTCACGATGATCGACTCGGCCAACGGCTCGTTGGACCCGAAGGCAGAGGAGATGCTGGACGGGTGGCTGGCGGCGGGGCGCGAGTCGGTGCACATCCTGGGCACGCACATCCCCATCGTGGACCCCATCGGCGTGCGCAACGGCGCCTTCGCGAGCCGCAACGAGGCGGCGGCCCTGCTGGCGAAGCTGGCCAACGGGAAGCTGGACCTCACCCTCTACGGCCACGTGCACTCGTACTACTCGTTCTCCAACGCGGGCATTCCGTCCTTCATCTCGGGCGGCGGCGGCGCCATCCCCGAGCAGTTCGACGGCGTGGGGCGGCACTTCCTCGCGGTGGAGGTGGACCCGGCCCAGGGCGTGCGCACCGTGTCGCTGGTGCGCGTGGACTGAGACACCTGGGACGCACGGGGCCGCGCGCGCGGCCCTACTTCGGCTCGGCGGGAGGCACCGGCGCCTCCTGGGCCTCCGGGGCCGTGGGCGTGGCCGGTACCAGGGCGGCGGTGAAGCGGGGGTCTCCCGCCGCGGCCAGGGTCTTGCGCAGCGCCGTCACGGCGTCGTCCACCACGCCCTGTCCCACGATGTTGCTGAGCGAGAGCCCCAGGCTGATGCTCTTGGCCACCGTGTCCATCTTCTTCTCCCGGAGCGCGGAGAGCACATGGGCGAAGTCCTGCTTCTCCTGCTCCGACACGTTCTGCATCATCGCGAAGGCGAGCTGCGGCAGGGACTCCTCGATCTGCTCGAACGGGACCCTGTCCATGGTCCTGGCCATCATCTCGGCGCGAACCCTGGCGCGAGCCCGGTCCACGGCGCGGTCCGTCGCGGAGAGCATGACCTGCAACAGCGCGCTGGGGCCGATGGCGATGTCCTCGTTGCCCACGCGCATGTTGAAGGCCGAGGAGCGCAAGAGCCCCATGGCGCCAAACCCGGCGAGCAGCGTGTACCCGACCCGCGACGAGGCCGGCCCCTCGCCCAGGAGCACCCCCTCGGCGTCCGCCGGGTTCATCGTCTTGAGCGCGAGCAGCGCCAGCGTCGAGGCCAGGACGTTGAGCAGCGTGTAGGTGATGGCGTGGCGGTTGGTGATGGCCTCGTAGGGGTCATCCTTGTAGCGGGAGACGAGCTCGCCAATTCCGATGAATGCACCGATGAGCGCCACGGCACCGTACTGCGCCGTATCCGCGAGCAACTCCAACGTCTCTGGCTGCATGGGCTCTCCCCCAGGGCTCGTTCGCGCGGGCTCCCCCCGCGATTCTACCTCCCCGCGCCGGAGCCCGATGAGACCGGAGATGTAGGGTCCTCCGCCCACATGTCGGGAGTCATCCGGGCCTCGCGTCGCTGGGGTGAAGGGGCGTGAACACGGCGCGGGGCCGGTAAATCGGCCTCGGAGAGGACCCCCTTGAAAAGGCACTGAACATCTGTGCACATGAGGGGCCCACGCAGCACGTTGGAGGGGAGTCCCAGCCCATGTTCGACGCGAACGAAAACGATCCCATCTCGCCCGCGATGAGGGCGCTGCTCGAGGTGTTCTCCACGGAGCTGTCCGAGGTGAAGTTCCCGGACGTGGACGCGGAGGTGTTGGAGGAGGCGGCGAGCCGGGTGAGGGCGCAGGCCGAGGCGGTGGCCCAGGCGCAGGCGGCGCTGGAGGCGGCGCGCCAGGTGCTGGCCGAGGGCCAGGAGGCGCTGGTGCAGAAGGGGCAGCGGGCGCTGGCGTACGCGCGGGTGTTCGCCGAGGAGGACGCGGAGCTGAGCACGAAGCTGGAGGCCATCAGCCTGCCGAGGGCGGGCCGCAAGGTGGTGCGTGCGGACGGTGGCGTGGCCGCCGAGGCTCCCGCGCAGAGCGACGAGTCGGCGCCGAAGCGCCGGGGCCGTCCGCCGAAGTCCCGTCCGAGCGCCCCGCTGTTCGCCGATGGGAGCTCGCCCGAGGCCGTCACCGCCGCCATCGAGTCGGCCGAGACCGCGCCCGTGGCCGCCCGTCCCGCGGCGGCCTGAGTCCTGGCGGCCGGAAGCGCCGGTCCGCCCCTCCTCGTTCTCCGTCAGGCCGCGGCCGCACTCGCCGCGCCCTTCACGGACCGGCGCTCGGCGTAGAGCTTGTCCCTCCACGCGAGGAGATCCCCGAACTCCTCGGCCAGCCCTGGTTCGGTGAACGCGGCGCGCATCCCGGGGCCGAGGGGGATGAGGGGGTGCTCCACCGGCCGCACCATGGTCAGCGAGACGGCCACGGCGATGTCCGCGAAGGTGAAGCCGGAGAGCAGCGTGTCGCGCCCCCGCAGCTCCGTCCGGAGCCGTTCGAGGTTCCGCCGGATCGTCGCGCGATCCCGCTCCGGGTCGCGCGTGTCCAGGCGGTACTTCCGGGTCATGAACGCCGTTCCCAGCCTGGCGAACACCGGGCGCAGCGGGGCGGGCACGGACGGAGGCAGGTTCTCGAACTGCAGCGTCTCGTCCTGGGCCATCCGGGACACACTCAGCGCGCGCGCCGCTTCCATCAGCCCGGTGGCGAGCTCCACGTACCGGGCAATCTCCGCCCCCTCGCTCGCGGGGAACAGCGGCGCGCCCGTGCCCAGCTCGTCCGCGTACCGGGCGATCTCCACCGAGTCGCGGAGGACGCGCCCGTCGTGGAAGAGCACGGGCACGGACAGGGGCCCCCGGAACACCCGGGTGCGCAGCCGCAGCAGCGGCTCACCCAGCATCGGGACGTACGCTTCTTCCCGGTAGTCGATGCGGTGGTGGTCGAGCGCGAAGCGGGCCCGCTCCGACCACGGGGAGAACCAGGCGGCGACGAAGCTGGGGCGGCTCATGGTTCGAGCCTAGCAGACCCGAGCGCCCGCTCCTCGGGCCGCCTGGACTCCGGGAGTGAGCCCGAGGGAGGTGGCTCCGTGCCCGGGCGGACGAGGGGCGGGGAGGGCATTCGTACCGGGCCGGTGGCTGTTACCGGCTGGGGGTACAGATGGAAAAAGGAGCACCGGAATGAATGGGTCGATGGAAGCGCCGGCCGCGCGGCTCGACCTGGAAGCGGTCCCGCTGGAGGTGCTCTGGAACGCCCCTATCGGGATTGCCCTCGTGGACCGGGAACTCCAGCTCGTCCGCTTCAACCGGGCCCTGGCCGGGCTGCACGGCCTGCGTACCCGGGCCTGGCCGGGCATCCGCCTGGCCGACGTGCTCCCGCCCGGCGAGGCCACGCGGGACATCCTCTGGCGCATCGAGCAGGTCCTCGCGACGGGCCAGCCCCTTTCCCGTATCGAGCTGGAGTGGGGCCGGGTGAGCTGCCATCCCCTCCATGACGGCGGGCGGGTGGTGGGTCTCTGCCTGTACCTCGAGGAGGTGCCCGAGCCGAGGTTCGCACACGAGGCCCTCCAGGTGAGCGAGGAGCGGCTGCGGATGTCCCTGGCCTCGGCCGCCATCGGCACCTGGGACTACAATCCAGCCACCGGTGAGTTCCTGTGTGACGACCGCGCCAAGGAGCTCTTCGGCGCCTCGCCGGACTTCCGGATGGACTGCGAGACCTTCCATTCCATCATCCACCCCGAGGACAAGGAGCGCACGCAGCAGGTCATCCAGCGGGCGCAGCGCCCGGAGAGTGGTGGGGGCTACAGCATCGAGTACCGCGTCATCGGCATCCAGGATGGGGTCGAGCGGTGGCTCTCCGCCCAGGGGCGCGCCTGGTTCGATGAGCAGGGCCAGTTCCGCCGCTTCAGCGGCACGGTGCTGGACATCACCCAGCGCAAGCGGGCCGAGGCCAGCGCCCGATTCCTCTCGGAGGCCAGCCGCCTGCTCGCGGGGCGCCTGGACCGGGCGGAGGAGATCCTCGAGCGGGTGGCCCGGCTCGCCGCCTCCTCCATCTGCACCTACTGCATCATCGGCGTGTCGCGAGCGGACGGTCGCCTGCCGCGCGTGGCCGCGGCACACCGGGAGCCGTCCAAGGAGCTGCTCGTCCAGGAGGCCCGGCGCTTCGTGCCCAGGACCCAGGGGACGAGCCCGTTGCTGGACGGCGTGCACACCGGGAGATCGGCCCTCATCCGGGAGTTCACCCTGGACGTCCGCCAGCGCTACGCCGTCAGCTCCGAGCACCTGGCGGTGATGAACACGTTGGATGCGCACTCGGTGATGACCGTGCCGATGCGGGCGGGCGGGAAGGTGCACGGGATGATGATCCTCGCGGCGTGTGGCCCCCAGCGGCGCTTCGACGAGGAGGACCTGGCGCTCGCGGAGGAGCTGGCCGCCCGGGTGGGCATGGCGCTGGAGAATCTCCGGCTCTACGAGGAGGCCCGGCAGGCGGTGGGCCTGCGGGACGAGTTCCTCTCCGTCGCGAGCCACGAGCTGAAGACGCCGCTCACCTCGCTCAAGCTGCAGCACGCGCTCATCGGCAAGTTCCTCACGCCGGAGTGCCGGGCCTCCGTGGGCGCGAGGCTCCCCAAGGCGGTGAGCCAGGTGGAGCGGCTCTCCTCGCTCGTGGACAGCCTGCTGGACGTGAGCCGCATCAGCGCGGGCCGGTTGGGGCTCGAGCCCGTGGAGATGGAGCTCACCCACCTGCTGCGCGAGGTGATGGAGCGGCTCTCCGAGGTGTTCGCCCAGGCCGGGTGCGGGGTGGACTTCCCCGCCACGCCGCCGGTGCACGGGTATTGGGATCCGTTGCGGTTGGATCAGGTGCTCGTCAACCTGCTCTCCAACGCGGCCAAGTACGGCGCGGGCAAGCCCATCCACGTGCGCGTGCAGGTGGAGGGCGGACAGGCCCGGCTGACGGTGGAGGACGAGGGCATCGGCATCGCCCCCGGGGATGTGCCGCGCCTGTTCTCCCGCTTCGGGCGCGCGGTGTCGGAGCGGCACTACGGCGGCCTGGGGTTGGGGCTCTTCATCTCCAAGCAGATCGTCGAGGCCATGGAGGGCAGCATCCGCGTGGAGAGCCAGCCGGAGCGGGGCTCGACCTTCACCGTGGAGCTGCCGCTGAAGACGGCCCGGGAGTGAGCGGGCCGGAGAGGACCACTCCCGACAAGACACCGCCCGGAGGCACGTCTTCTCCCGGAGCCCCCTCCGTCAGAAGAACGCACCTCCGGGCGATGGGCCGCACCCGGGAGGCAGCTCCAGGTGCGGCATTGCTCGTACGGCGGTGAGGCTCAGTTCTCCGGGTACGCCGTCCAGCCGGCCGTCCAGTCCACGCTGCCCACCGCGCCGATGAACTGCGCGCTGGCGTCGAAGAAGCCATCCGCCGGAGGCGTGGCGGCGCTGGAGGTGAGGAGCGCCTGCGACTCGGCCGCCGGCTTGAAGTTGGGCGTCTTGGCGTTCACCGCGGCGCTCAGCATCGGATCCACCACCTGGTTGTCGTTGACCGTGGCGAGGAGCTGCTCCGGCTCCTTGTAGATGGAGCCGTCGGTCAGCCGGGTGGCGTCCGCGTTGGTGGTGTTGCCCGCGGCGTCCTTCACCGGGTTGGCCGAGTAGTCGATGGACGTGGTGTTGCCCTTGTTCTGCCAGAAGAGGGTGTTGCGGATGGAGAGGTTGCCGGACTCGGAGAGCTGCGCCGAGGCCGCGCCGTCCACGTCCACCGCCTTGTCGGCGAAGTGGGCGACGATGGCGTTGTTCAGCTTGATGCCGGCGCCGGTGTTGAACACCAGGCCCTCCTGCTTGGTGCCCGTGGTGGCCGGGGCCCGGTTGGAGCCGAGGAAGGTGGCGTTCCAGATCTCCGGCACCGAGCGCGGGGTGGCCGTGTGGGTGGTCTTGTTGCCGCTGGCCTCGATGGCGCGGTTGCCCACCCTGTCGTTCTGCTGCACCACCAGGAACTGCACCTTGCCGCTGTAGCCCAGGTCATAGTCCAGGCCGTCGTCGTCCGGCGAGCTGATGACGATGTGCTTGAGGTTGGCGGTACCGCCGAACATCTCCACGCCGTCGTCGGCGCCCTTGTGCACCTGCACGTAGTCGATCTCCGTGGCCGAGCCGCACGCGCCCGTGGTCAGGCCGTTGAGCTCGTTGTCCTCGGCCAGCTCGTACCCGGCGAACTCGATGCGGGCGTACTTCAGCTTGCCGCAGTCGTGGGCGTCGTCCTCGCCGCCGTACTTCGTGCGCTCGTCGCCGCTGGTGGCGAAGAAGCCCTCGACGGTGTTGCTGCCACCCGCGACGTTGATGCGGGCCTTGCCCAGCAGCACCACGCCGCCCCAGTCACCCGCGGCACGCTCGCCCTCGGGCTTCGCGCTGGTGAAGACGATGGGCTTCGCGGCCGTGCCCACCGCGTTCAGCTTCGCGTCGCGGGTGATGACGAGCGCGCTGCCCTCCTCACCGACGACCGTGGTGCCCGGCTCGATGGTGAGCGTGCCGCTCTCCACGAAGATGTAGCCCTTGAGGGTGTAGACCTTGTCGGCCGTCCAGGTGGTGTCCTGGGTGATGTGGGCGCTGATGTCGTCCGTGGTGTCCGGCGTCACGGGGCCGGGGCAGCCGGCGAGCAGGGACGTACCCAGGGTGAGGCCGAGAGCGAGCCGCTTCATGGTGTTCTTCCTTTTGAGGGGGGTTACAGGGTCCAGCCGAGCGCCGCGGAGAAGGCGATGCCCGGGCGGTACTTCAGGAGGGTGATTCCGCCCTGCTCCAAGACGACGGCGGAGCCGAGCAGGTTGGAGCCGGTGAGCTTGAGTTGCAGGCCGTTGCCGAGCTTCTGGCTGACGGACAGGTCCACGCGGTGGAAGGGCTGCTCGTAGACGTCCGGCAGGGGATTGAGGCCGACCTCGCTGATGCGCGGGCCGTAGACGTTGTAGAGGAGGGCCACCTCGGTGCCGCTCTCGGGGCGGTCGTAACCGAGGTTGAGGTTGATGACGTAGGGCGACTGTCCCTGCATGGGCCGCTGGCTGTTCGTCTGCGCGCCCAGCTTCTCCGGGTCCGTGAGGACGATGCTGGATTGGATGAGGGTGAGGTTGGCCGCGGCGCGGAAGTGGGAGAGCGCGGGCGAGAGGCGGCCGAGCGACGCGCGGGCCTCCAACTCCACGCCGGCGCTGTGGGCGCCGTCCGCGTTCTCGAAGCCCATGTCGCCCGAGTAGCGGAGGATGCGCTCGATGGGGCTCTGGAAGTTCTTGTAGAAGACGCTGGCGGCGAGGACCTCGTTCTCCCCCACGAACCACTCCAGGCGGGTGTCGAGGTTGTGGATGCGCGTCTCGAGCAGCGCCGGGTTGCCGGAGACGTTCCGGCGGCGGACGAAGTCGAAGAAGATGAACGGGGCCAGCTCGCGGAAGGTGGGCCGCGCGAGGGTGTAGCTGTAGCCGGCGCGCAGGTTCATGTCCGGGCCGAGCGCGTAGATGGCGTTGAGGGCCGGCAGCACGTCCAGGTACTTCGCGTCGGTGCTCGCGGTGGGCGCGGTGTCGAACGGGCTGTGGGCGGTGAGCTGTTGCAGCGAGTGCTCCACGCGCACGCCACCCACCAGGCGCAGGGGCTCCACGGGCTTGTAGTCCGCCGTCACGAAGCCGGCGAAGACTCCGAGGTATGCGTCGTAGGCATCATCGCCGCGCGTCGTCTCGCGCATGCGGATGCCGGTACCCAGGTTGGAGGAGGCGAACAGCTCCTCGGGGGGCAGCGAGGTGTCCACCGGGGTGTCGGTGAGCTGGTAGCGGAAGCGGCGGGCCTGGAAGTCACGGAAGGACACCTGGGCCAGGCCGCCCGCCTTCACGCGCAGGCCGGAGAAGGGGAGGGTGAGGCTGGCGCTGCCGCCGGTGGAGGTCTCGCCCAGCGAGCCGAAGAAGCGCTCGCCGCTGTTGGGTTGGTTGGGGAAGGCGAACGTGCCGGTGGGGTTGCCCAGGTCGTCGCTGTAGAGGGTGTCACGCGTGTCCGGCTCGTCGCGCTCCACGCGGCTGAAGTTGGCCTGCCAGTCCAGCTCGGCGTCGGCCAGGGTGTTGAGCCGGTGGAAGCCGCGCACCTGGTTGAAGGAGAGCGCGCGGGAGACGAACTGCAGGCGCGTGCTCTCGAACGTCTCCGAGCGCCCGTTGTTCACGCCCCGGGAGGTGAAGGTGGTGCTGTCCGTGCCGCGGGTATAGAGGCTGAAGAGGGTGAGCTCGTTGTCGCGGTCGAACTGGTAGCCCACGCTGGCGAGCGCGCTGAGGGTGGCGCCCTCGGAGCCCTGGAGGGTGCGGGTGGCGTCCTGCGCCTGGAGCTGGCCCACGGGCATGTCGGCGCGGGCGAACTCGGACTCGCGCACGCTCTCCTTGTGCCCGTAGTTGACGGTGGCCAGGTAGCCCAGGCGGCTGTTGCCGAAACGCAGCGTGTCGCCCACGGACGCGCCCAGGCCCATGTTGGGCAGCGCGGTGGTCTGGCGCGCGGACCAGACGTTGGGGAAGGCCCGCCAGGTGCTCGCCGAGCTGCCCATCCGCTCGCCCTGGGGCAGGCCCGCGGGCAGCCGGCGCTCGGGGCCCGCGAAGCTCAGCGACTCGAGGAAGCTGCCCGGGTGCGTGTTGCGCCGCCGGAAGGTGGAGACGCTGTCGCCGGAGAAGGTGATGCGCGGCTTGAACTCGAACTTGCTGGGGTAGGTGTTGGTCTCGATGAGGAGCGTGCCGCCGCCGAAGGTGCCGGGCAGATCGCTGGTGTAGCTCTTCACCACGTTGAGGTTGGCGAGCAGGCTGGTGGGGAACAGATCCAACGGCACCGAGGGCTCATCCGGCTCGGGGCTGGGCAGCAGCGCGCCGTTGAGCAGCGTCACCGAGTAGCGGCCACCGAGGCCGCGCAGCAGCATGAAGCGGCCGTCCACCACGGTGACACTCACCACGCGCTTCACCGCGTCCGAGGCGCTCGAGTCCGGCGTGCGGGCGATCTCCTGGGCGCTGATGGCGTCGGACACCGCGGCGGCCTTCTTGCGCTCCTGGAGGATGGCGCCCTCGGCCCGGCGGTCCGCGCGGGCCTCGACGACCACTTCCTGCACGGCGCCCGCGTCGGCGCTGAGCTGCACGTCCAGCTTCGTGGCCTTGCCCTGCTCCACGATGACGCCGGTGATGCGGCGGCCCTCGTAGACGTCATAGAAGACGCGCAGGTCATACTTCCCGGGAGGCAGCGCCAGCCGGTAGTTGCCGTCGATGTCGGTGAGCACGCTCTGCTGTCCGCCGGTGACGAGCTTCACCGTGGCCTCGATGAGCGTCTCCTTCGTCTGGGCGTCGGTGACCTGGCCGTAGATGCCGGTGAAGCCCACCACTCCCTCTCCCCCCGGGAGAGGGTCGGGGTGAGGGTGCTGGGTTGAATCCGCGTCAACCTGGGACGAGGACTCGGAGGTCTCTGTGGCGTCGGCGGGCGCCTGGGCCATCACGGGCGCGGCCAGCAGTGCGAGCGCCGCCAGTGCGGCGCGAATGGAATGGAGAGACAACACGGGACTCCTCACCAGCGAGCGCGCGTAGAGAACGCGACGCCCGTGGCAACGAAATGGATGGAAGGTGAAAAGGGAGAGACCGGAATGAAGACTTCAGGTCACGGCGCGGACGGCTCGGCGACGGCGTCGGGGACCACGGCGACGGTGAGATTCCCGCCGCGTGCGAGGTCCATGACTTCCATCGCGGTGCCGTACGGCACATCGTTCTCCGCATCGAAAAACACGATCTTGTCCGGGCGCGCGTTGATCATCCGCTGCAGCCGGGCCACGAGCTGGTCGCGCGGCACGTCCTCGCGGTTGATCTGCACCGAGCCCGTCCTGGTGACGGTGAGCACCACGGGAGGCAGCGCGCCAGGGGGCGGCGGAGCCACTTCGGTCTGCTCGTCCGCCTTGCCGGGCACGTCCATCCACATCTGTTTGGTCATCAGCGGGGTGACGACCATGAAGATGATGAGGAGCACCAGCACCACGTCCACGAGGGGCGTCACGTTCATCGCCGGGCGGATACCGCCCTTGCCACCACCGACATCAAAGGCCATGGCGGTTCACTCCTGCTTCTTCAGGTCGACGACCTGGAGCGAGATGCCGGGGAAACCAATCTCCTGCAGCGTCTTGAAGACGCCGCGCACCTCGGCGTAGCGCACGCCGCGGTCGGCCTTGAGCACCACGCGGGCCTCGGGGTCCTTCGTGTGGACGGCGCGGAGCTGCCCGGCGAGCTGGGCCCGCGGCACCTCCTTCTTGTCCACGAAGAAGGCGCCCTGCGCGGTGAGGCTCACGGTGGTGGGAGTGAGCGAGTTGTCCTCGCCCTTGTCCGGGTTCACCACCGCCGGGAGGTCCACCGCCGCGCCTGCCTCGAGCTGCGGGGTGACGACCATGAAGATGATGAGGAGGACGAGCACCACGTCCACCAGCGGCGTGACGTTCATCTCGGGCACGAGCCCACCGCTACGCCGGGCGGACATCGATGCTCTCCTTGCGCGTGGCGCGCTCGACGTCCAGGGCCACCGCGCCCTCACCGCGCACCGCGGGGGACACCACGCCGTGCACGTCCTCCAGGTGGTCCATGAACTCCTTGCGGGCCAGGTCCAGCGACAGCAGGAGCGCGTCGGCGCGGGTGGTGAGGAAGTTGAACATCAGCACCGCGGGGATGGCCACCAGCAGGCCGAGCGCCGTGACGACGAGCGCCTCGGCGATACCGGCGGACACCGCGCCCAGGCCGCCCGAGCCCGTCTTCGCGATACCGGCGAAGGCCTCGATGATGCCCACCACCGTGCCGAGCAGACCGACGAACGGCGCCACCGAGCCCACCGATGCCAGCACGCTCATGCCCCGGCGCACGTCCGCGGTGACGCGCTCGTAGATGCGCTCGAGGTCTCTCCGCGTCAGCTCCACCGCGCCCAGCTTGCCCTGCGGCGCCGCCTTCTTGGCCAAGTACGTCTTCACGCCACCGCCCAGCAACTTAGCCAGGCTGCTCGCCTTGGCCGTCGAGGACTCGATGACGAACTGCTCGTGCTGCTGCGACTCCAGCAGCTTGCCGGCGCGCGCGGCGAACTTCCGGTCCGCCGCCTTCGAGCGGAAGAAGTAGAACAGGCGCTCGAAGAACACGACCATCGACGCCAGCGCGAAGGCGACCAGCGTGTAGGCGATGCACCGGGCGAAAAAGCCCATGTGGTGGTAGATCTCGATCAGATTGAAGTTCATCTGGGGGGCTCCGGCGGGTGAGACGGGAATGGCTCGCTACTTGAGACGGAAGGGGACCTTCACGATGCGGAAGACGGCGGTGGGCTGGCCGTCGACGAGCGCGGGCTCGTAACGCCACGTGCGCACCGCGGCGAGGGCGGCGCCCACGAAGGGCTCCTCTCCGCGCATCACCTTGACGTTGCTGACGCTGCCGTCCGCCTCGACGACGATCTTGAGGATGACCATGCCCTCCTGGCCCCTGGCCCTCATGTCCGAGGGGAAGTCGGGCAGCAGGTTGGAGCTGAGCTCCTTGGGAGGCGTGGCGGACTCGGGGAGGTTGATGGGCCTGGGGCGCAGGGAGCCACCGGCCACACCGGGGCTGTCCATGCCCGTGACGATGGCGCCCGCCACGAGCTGGCCCGTGCCGCCCACGGCGACGGGAGCCGCGGCCACGGCGTTCTCCGCGTCGGCCTCGGGCGGCTTCTCCACCGGAATCTCCTTGGGCGCCACCATGGCCGCGGGCGCGGCGACGGTGGGCGGCGGAGGCGGCTTCGCGGCCTTGGGCTTGGGCGGCGGGGGAGGCGGCGGCGGGGGCGGCTTCGCCTCCACCACCACCGGAGGAGGCGGCGGACGGAACACCACGTCCACCTTCTTCTCCTTGATGACTTCCCTCACCTGGTTGCCCACGGCCACCGCGGTGAGTCCGATCAAGGCGCACACCCCGAGGGAGGCGACGCCTGAGAGCGCGAACCGCCGGGCGGACTGCACGTCGGTGGCGCTGTCGTAGGTCTCGAACATGACGTCCAGCCGTATAGCGACGTCACGTTTCAGCCATGTGCAGCCCCCGCAACACTTCGTCACGCCCTGCGTCACGTCTGGCTCGCGGGCACCTCACGGCGGCGTCACGGCGTGACAATCCGCGCACGCTTCGTCACGTGGGCCTCCTCGTCACGGAGATGTCACCGAGGGAGGGAGCGGCCGGCTTCGAGCGTTGCTCCATTCTGGACCACGCCTCGGGCGGGCGAGCGGGGGGGCGGACGGTGTTTCCGGCAGGGCGCTGGATTGGTGGGGTCCGTCGAACCGTGCGAATCTCGTGACGACCATGTCGGCCGCGGAGCTTCCCGGAAACGGAGCGGGGAAGGATCGGTCCCTACCGCCTCCTGGGGAAGTTGAGCTCGGGGGGGATGGGGGTCGTGTACCGCGCGCGGCTCGACGAGACGGGGGAGCTGGTCGCCCTCAAGACGGTGCGGGTGCCCGAGGCGCCCATGCTGCGCGGCATCCGCCGGGAGATCCACGCGCTGCGGCGCATCCACCACCCGGGCGTGGTGCGCGTGCTCGCCGAGGGCGTCCAGGACGGCCTGCCCTGGTACGCCATGGAGCTCATCGAGGGGCTCACCCTCCGGCGCTACCTCGATGCGCTGTGGAAGCGTGATCCGCGCTTCACGACGGATGTCGTCACCCAGGCCGTCTCCTCGCCCGAGTCCGCGGGCGCCCCGGCCGCCTCGGGCATCTCGTTCCGTTCCTTCGGACCGCCTCCATTGGAGCAGCGGCGCGACGCCGCGCTGACGCGGCTGGACGAGGTGCTCACCCTGGTGCGCCGCCTGTGCTCCGCGCTGGCCTTCCTGCATGGCGAGGGCATCGTCCACAGGGATCTCAAGCCGGAGAACATCGTCATCCGCCCGGACGGCACGCCGGTGCTGGTGGACTTCGGGCTGGCGTCCGCCTTCGGAGGGCCGCTGGGCCGCGAGTCGCTCGACGTCTCCGGCAGCCTGGAGGGCTCCTACATCTACATGGCCCCCGAGCAGATCAAGGGCGGGCTGGTGGATGCGCGGGCGGACCTCTATGCGTTGGGCTGCATCCTGTATGAGCTGGTGGTGGGGCAGCCGCCCTTTCCCGGCTCGGGTTGGGACGTGCTGCGGCGGCACCTGCAGGAGCAGCCCCATCCGCTCTCCGCGTGGGTGCGCGATGTGCCGCCGGAGCTGGACGCCCTGTCCCAGCGCATGCTGGCGAAGGTGCCCCGCGAGCGCATCGGCTACGCGGCGGACGTGGGCGCGGCGCTCGCCGGACTTGGCGCGGAGGAGCTGTCCCGGCCACCTCGGGGTTCCCCGCGGCCGTACCTCTACCGGCCGGAGTTCGTGGGACGGCAGCGGCTCCTCCTGGAGCTGGAGCAGCGGCTGGCGATGGCCCGCGAGGGCAATGGCGGGTGCCTGCTCATCGGTGGCGAGAGTGGCGCGGGCAAGACGCGCGTGGTGATGGAGTGCGCGGTGGCCGCCAGCCGGACGGCCTTCCGCGTCGTCACGGGCGGCTGTCTGCCGCTCTCGGGGGGAGGCACGGGCGAGCAGCACGGTGAGCCGCTGCATGCCTTCAAGCCGCTGCTGCAGGCCATCGCCGACGAGTGCCGGCAGCAGGGGCTGGAGGAGACGGAGCGGCTGCTGGGCGAGCGCGGACGGGTGCTGGCCCGCTACGAGCCCGCGCTGGCGGACCTGCCCGGACAGGAGTCCAGGCCCGAGCCGCCCCGGCTTCCTCCGCAGGGCGCCCGTGAGCGCGTCATGCGCTGCCTGGCCGAGACGCTCGCCGCCTTCTGCGAGAAGGAGCCCGTGCTGCTCGTCATCGACGACCTACAATGGGCCGACGAGCTGTCGCTGGGCGTGCTGGACTTCCTGCAGTCCGGGTTCCTCGGCGAGTCGCACGTGCTGGCGGTGGGCACCTACCGCAGCGAGGAGCTGGACGCGGCGCTGCGGCTGCTGCTGGCCGCGCCGGGGGTGTCGCACCGGGCGCTGGGGCAGTTGGACGAGTCGATGGTGGCGCGGATGGTGGAGGACATGCTGGCGCTGCCCTCGCCGCCGGAGTCCTTCGTGCGCTTCCTCGCCACGCGCTCGGCGGGCAACCCCTTCTTCGTGGCCGAGTACCTGCGCACGGCCATCGACGAGCGGCTGCTCTTCCGGGACGTCTTCGGCCGGTGGCAGGTGGCCGTGGGCGGCGACACCCTGGATCGCCTCCACGAGGAGCTGCCGCTGCCCGGGGTGCTGCACGATCTGGTGGGCCGGCGCCTGGAGGGCCTGGGCTCGGAGGCGCGAGGCCTGTTGGAGGTGGCGTCGGTGCTGGGCCGCGAGCTGAACGCGGACGTGCTGGCGGTGGCCGCGGGGCTGGGGGACCTGCAGGAGCTGGAGGCCCTGGAGGAGCTGCGCGCGCGGCACGTGCTGGAGGACGCGGGGGGAGGGCGGCTGCGCTTCGTCCACGACAAGCTGCGGGAGATCGCCTACGAGGGCATCCTCCCCGAGCGGCGCGGTCCCCTGCATCGCGCGGCGGCCATGGCCCTGGAAGAGCACCACGCGGAGGAGGGCATGCCCCCGGCGCTCTACCCCGTGCTGGCGCACCACTTCGAGCTCGCCCAGGACGACGTGTGGACGTTCGAGTACCTGGAGAAGGCGGGGACGCACGCGCTGCAGGCGGGCGCGAACCTGGAGGCCTCGGGCTACCTGCGCCGGGCGCTGGAGCTGGAGGTGCGGCGCGGGCTCGACACGGGCGTGCGGCTGGATGGGAGCCGGCGCGCGCGTTGGGAGCGGCTGCTGGCCGAGGCCATGCACGGCCTGTCGGATTTCGAGGCCTGCATCTCGCACGGCCAGCGGGCGCTCGCGGAGCTGGGCCGGGCGCTGCCGGAGACGCCAGGAGGGCTGGGCCGCTTCATCCTGGCGCAGGTGGTGCGGCAGTTGATGCACCTGGTGCTGCCCCGGAAATGGGTGCTCGAGGAGGACCGGCAGACGCGCGTGTTGCTGGGGGCCTCGGCGCTCGCGGCGACGCGGCTGGCCGAGTGCTACTACTGGCGCTATGAGCCGCTGCGCATGGTGGCCACCGCGTTGCTCTCGGTGAACCTGGCCGAGCGCGCGGGCCGGGACGCGGAGCTGCCGCGGCTGTACGGGCAGCTCGGCTCCATCGCCGGCATGGGACGGCTGCACGCGCTGGCGCGCGCCTACTTCCGCCGCGCCCAGGGCGAGGGCCAGCCGGTGGAAGACCCGAGCGCCACGGCCTTCGGGCTCATCGTCGAGTCCATGTACCACTCCTGTTTCGCGCGCTGGGCGCTGGCCTCGGCCAAGGCGAGCGAGGCGAAGCGGGTGTTGCTGCGGCTGGGGGACAAGGGCGAGCTCGAGCTGTCCGAGGTGCTGCTGGGGAACGCGGAGCAATACACGGGCCGCTTCGAGGAGGCGCTGGTTCGCTTCGCCCACATCCGCGAGTCCGCCCGGAAGCGGGGCCACCTTCAGCACGAGGAGTGGAGTACGCACTCCATGGCGCTCAGCCTGCTGGTGCTCGGCCGGTTGGACGAGGCGATGCCGCTGCTGCGCGAGGCGAGTGGGATGCTGAAGGGGCGGCATGATCCGCTCTCCAACATCATCTGCGCCGGGCTGCTGGGCATGGCGTACCTGGAGCGCGAGGAGTGGGAGCGGGCGCGCGACGAGGCCGACAAGGTGGTGGAGCTGGTGAGGCGCTACCCGCCGATGCTGTACACGGAGAGCCACGGCTACGAGGGCGCGGCGAAGGTGTACCTGGCGCTGTGGGAGCGGGAGCGGGTGCCCGGGCGGAGGCCGCCGCCGGTGGCGGAGGAGGCCCGGCGGGCGTGCGCGCGGCTGTCGTCCTTCGCGGTGCGCTTTCCCATGGCCGGGCCGGTGGCGCTGCTCTGCACGGGGCGGATGCACTGGCTGGCGGGCCGCACGTGGCGGGCGCGCTCGGCGTGGAAGCGCGGCGTGCGGGTGGCGCGGGAGCTGGGCATGCCCTACGACGAGGCGATGGCCTGGCTCGAGCTGGCGCGCGCCTCGGCGCCGGGGAGCCCCGAGCGCGAGGAGGCCGTGCGGCAGGCGGTGGAGGGCTTCACCCGGCTGCGCTGTGCCGGGCTGCTGCGCGAGGCCGAGGCGCTGAACATCCCCTCTCCCCTCGGGAGAGGGACGGGGTGAGGGTATCGGGTGCACCCGGGTTGAACCCCCTGTCCCCACTGGGGGCCACGGGTGGAAGAACGGGCCCGGGTACCCTCACCCTGACCCTCTCCCGGAGGGAGAGGGAACATCCTCACAGCCCGGTCCACAGATGGGTGGTGGTGCGCAGGCCTCCGTCCTGCTCGCGCAGCAGTGCCACCAGCCGGCCGCGCTGCATGGCGCGCACGGGCGCCTCGGGGTCCGGGAAGCCCTCGGGCAGGCGCCAGTCCGGGGGCCGCACCTCTCCGACGGGGATGGAGCGCCCGTGCTTGAGGTCGTTCACCTCGTCGCCCGCGATGGCCCGGGAGGGGCACCACGGCAGCACCTCGGAACCATGCAGCCAGACACGCCCTCCCGGGCCCGGGTCCGCCCAGGGGCCGATGGCGGTGCGGTGCAACCGCGAGAGGTGGGCGCCACAACCGAGCGCCCGGCCGAGGTCCCGCGCGAGCGCTCGCACGTAGTAGCCGCCGCGGCAGGTGATGCGCAGGCGGCTGCGGCGGGGCAGCTCATGGGAGAGCCAGCGGGCCTCGTGGAGGTAGACGCGCGAGGGGGGAAGGTCCACGGCCTCGCCGCGGTGGGCCTTCTTGTACGCGGGCTCGCCGCCTACCTTCTTGGCACTGGTCGCGGGAGGTACCTGCTCCGTCCAACCAAGGAAGGGGACGAGTGCGGCGTCCAGAATATTGTACGAGAGGACAGAGGTATCTCCTTCACGGACGATCTGACCGAGCAGGTCTCCGTTGTCTGTCTCCACGCCCCAGATGACCTCGGCCTCGTACGTCTTCGGCACGGCGTGCAGAAGGTCCATCAGGTGCGTGGCCGGGCCCGCGAGCAGCAGCAACAGGCCCTCGGCGAAGGGGTCCAGCGTGCCGCCGTGGCAGACGGGAAGTTGCCTGCGGGTGAGGCCCGCGGCTTCCACCTCGTCCATGAATGCCTGCACCAGGGAGAAGCTGGTGGTGCCCACCTGCTTGTGGGCCAGATAGATGCCGGGCTTCATGCGTTGGAATTCCTCGGAAGTTCGTCGGCGATGTCGCGCATGCATACCTTTATTTCCGGGAACAACACGATGGTGGACATGGGGCGGGACAGGGTGGACGTGCCACGGGGAGAGGTGTGGTGGCGCGCCCTGCTGCTCTTCGGCGCCTTCTGCGGGCTGAAGGCGCTCAGCGCCTTCTTCGTCTTCGAGCCCCTGGCGAGCGCCTCGGTGTGGTTGCCTGGCGGGCTGACGCTCGCCGTCTTCCTGCGCGCGGCCCCGCGCCGCTGGCCCGTGTACCTGGCCGCCGTCTTCGCCGCGGAATTCATCGGGGTGCTCCTCAATGGTAGCTCCTGGCACATGGGCCTCTTCTGGGGGCTGGGCAACTGCCTGAGGACAGTCGTCGGGGCGGGGCTGATGCGGCGCTGGCTGGACGGGCCGGTGACGTTCTCCCGGCCCCGGGACGTGGGCGCGTTGCTCCTCGCCGGAGGCCTGCTCAGCCCCATCCCCAGTGCCCTGCTGGGCATCGGGGCGGTGGCGCTCTTCGGCTCCGCGCCCCTGAGCCCCGAGGCCTTCTGGCGGGGCGGGCTGGGCTGGTACCTCTCCGATGGGTTGGGGGCGCTGCTGTTCGCTCCCCTGCTGCTCACCTGGGCCGCCCGGTGGCCCCTGCCCCGGCGCTCCCTGGAGGACGTGGAACTGGTGGGGACGATGCTGCTGCTGGCGCTCGTGGCCCATGCCGCCTTCGGCGTGTCCAATCCCCGGGGCATCCTCATGTCGATGCCCTACCTGTGCCTGCCCTTCGTCCTCTGGTCGGCGCTGCGGCTGGGGCCTCGGGGCGCGGCCACCGCCGCCATGGTGCTGGGGAGCATCGCCGTCTGGCACACCGCCGCCCATCGCGGGCCCTTCGGGGTGATGGAGGCCACGCTCCCGGAGCGGGTCATCTCCGTGCAGATCTTCCTCGCGGTGGCGGCCCTGTCCACGCTCGTCCTCGCCGCCATGGCGTGTGACCGCCGGCGGGTGGAGCGCGAGCAGCGGCTGCTGGCGGAGTCCGGCGCGGTGCTCGCCGGCTCGCTCAACCCCCAGGAGACCCTGCCTCGCCTGGCCTGGCTCCTCGTCCCGGAGGCTCTTCTCCGGTTTCGCCGTGTGGCTGGCGGACGAGGAGGGGCGGCTCGTCCCGGCGGCGCGGCTGGGGCTGCCGCGGGAGGCCGAGGAGCGGCTGCGCGAGGAGGTCCGGCTGTTGTCCGGGCCCTCCCGGCGCCAGCTCGGCCCGGAAGGCGCGTCGGTCCTGGCGCGCATCCAGCACCACGGCCGCCTGTTGGGAGGCCTGGCGCTGGTGCAGGCCGGACACACCCACCCGGCCCGCTCGCGGGTGCTGGCCTTCGCGGAGGACCTGGCCCACCACTGCGCGCTCGCGCTGGAGAACGCGCACCTGCTCGGGCAGTTCCAGTCCGCCATCCACGTCCGCGACGAGTTCATCACCGTCGCGGCCCACGAGCTGCGCACCCCGCTCACCGCGCTCAAGCTGCAGCTCCAGACGCTGCAGCGCCCGCTGCGGCAGGGCGCCCCCTGCGAGCCGCTCCTCACGCGCTTCCAGGCGGTGTCCCGGCAGGTGGCGCGCCTGGGCCGGTTGGTGGAGGGCCTCCTGGACGTGGGGCGCCTCAACACCGGCCGGCTGCCGCTGGAGCGCGAGCCGGTGGCGCTGGACGAGCTGGTGCACGACGTGGTGGAGCACTTCTCCGAGGAGCTGGGGCGCGCCGGCTGCGAGGTGTCCCTGTCCCTCCAGCCGCACGTCACCGGGGTGTGGGACCGGGCCCGGCTGGAGGAGGCCCTCATCCACCTGCTGGGCAACGCCGTGAAGTTCGGCGCCGGTCGGCCCATCGGGCTCCGGGTGGAGCAGTGGGGCGGCACGGCCCGGCTCCTCGTGGAGGATCAGGGCATCGGCGTCTCCCCGGAGGCGCTGGAGCGCATCTTCGGCCGCTTCGAGCGGGCGGTGCCCTCCCAGGAGTATGGCGGCCTGGGGCTCGGCCTCTTCCTCACCCGGCAGATCGTCGAGGCCCACGGGGGCTCCGTCCACGTCACCAGCCAGCCGGGCGAGGGCGCCACCTTCGTCCTGGAGCTGCCCGCCTCCTCCCCCGGCGCCTACATGCCCCTCCCCGGCCCCTGGCCCCGGCCGCCCGCCGACTCGCACCCCACGTGAAACCCAGGGAATGCCCGGTCCGGACGCCCCTCCCCCCGGTTGTCCTCCAGCCGACCGATGTACGGAAATGTTTCCGACTCCAACGGGATGGCATACAATCCCGAGAGGTGCTGTAACCGTGCGATCTTGCTGGGGCGTCGTCTAAAGGCAGGACGTCAGACTTTGAATCTGATCATCAAGGTTCGAATCCTTGCGCCCCAGCCACCCTTCTTCTCTCGAGGACGGTGGACCGATGCCGCAGCCGCAGAAGGTGCTTCTGCTGGTCCCCCTGGGTAGCCCGACACCGGTGCTCCTCCGGGAGGTGGAGGGCCCTATTTCGCTGCAGCTCGGCCTCGCCTCGGTGGTGAGCAAGTTGTCGCTGCCGGCGCCCGCCTACGCCTTCAACAAGGACCGGGGCCAGTACCACTGCAACGCCATCATGCGCCGCCTGGTGGGGCTGATGGAGCCCGGGCAGTCCATGGTGATGGGCGTCACGGACGTGGACCTCTTCGTGCCGGACTCGCCGTACGTGCTGGGCGAGGCGGACCGGGAGTCCAAGAGCGCCGTGCTGAGCCTGGCCCGGCTGCGCCAGGGCGCCGACGGCGAGCAGGCGCGGCGCCGGCTCCAGGTGGAGGCCGTGCACCAGGCGGGGCACCTGCTGGGGCTCTCCTACTGCGAGGACGCCCGGTGCGTGATGTTCTTCGCCCAGACGCCGCAGGACTGCGACCGCAAGCAGCTGTCGCTGTGCAACAACTGCCGCAACGAGCTGAACAAGCTCAACCGCTAGCCGCTCGTGTTTGAATGCCGCGCCCGCATGGACGTCTCCATGCGCGGGGCCGGAAGGAACAGGAGCACGAGCGTATGAAGCTGTTGCGGATTGTCGGGTTGGCGGCGGTGGTCGGGCTGGCGGGATGTGACTTCGAGGGCATCGACCTGGACGGCGGCGGCGGTGGCGGCGCGGGAGGCACCTTCACCCGCGGCTTCGTCTTCGTGCGCAACGGCACGGCCGGCCGCAACGTGTATGCGGTGGACGACGCGGGGGATCCCAACTCCCCGCT
Source organism: Archangium gephyra (assembly GCF_049060025.1). Taxonomy (GTDB): domain Bacteria; phylum Myxococcota; class Myxococcia; order Myxococcales; family Myxococcaceae; genus Archangium; species Archangium gephyra_A. The sequence continues at coordinate 6,362,645 of NZ_JBMEQQ010000002.1, read as the reverse complement.
GCAGCTCACCACCCAGGGCGGCGCGTACCACCCCACGGTGTCGCGCAACGGCCGGCTGGTGGCCTTCGTGTACCGGGCGGGCTCCGTGATGGAGCTGCGCACGGTGCCCACCACGGGCACGGGCCAGCCCTCCACGGTGTTCGCCAACACGAGCACCTCTTGCCAGGGCTGCGGCAACTTCCGCTACCCCACCTTCAACCCCAGCGGGAGCACCATCGTCTTCACCCTGGACCAGGGGGGCTACGCGAAGCTGGCCCGGGTGAACGCGGACGGCAGCAGCTTCCAGCTCCTCACCAACGGCAGCCCCTACGTCTACGGCGCGGCCTCCTTCTACCCGGATGGGCAGTCCGTGCTCGCCGCGGGCGGCTACACCACCAGCCAGCTCAACACCCTGGTGAAGGTGGGCGTGGCGACCGGCTCCGCGGACGTCATTTCCTTCAACCTGGGCAACACGGCGCAGGTGGTGATGTCGCGCCCCGCGGTGTCCCCGGACGGCACGAAGGTGGCCTTCGATGGCCGCACCAGCAATGGCTCGCAGATCTTCGTGGCGCCCCTCGGGCAGACGCTCGGCAGCGTGACGCAGGTGACGTCGCACACGGGCGAGTTCGGCGTGGAGGACACCTGGCCGAGCTGGCGCGGCAACACCGAGCTGACCTTCCTGTCCAACTCGGGCGGCAACGACAACGTCTACCGCATCAGCATCGCCTCCACGGGCGCGGGCACCCTCGTGGTCCCGGGCGCCCTGGAGCCCGCCTACGGCGGTTAGGGCCGATTCCCCTGGATGAACGAAGGCCCGGGACCCTTGCTTCGGGTCTCCGGGCCTTCGTGTTTCAACCTGGGGTGCTCGGCTACTCGGGCTTGGCGTTCACCGCAACGCTCGGCGCCACCGTGCCCGTTCCCGTCTTCACCTCCATCGCGTCCGCCACCAGCTCGGTGATGTCCTTCACCTTGATGCGCTCCTCGCGGCCCGTGTCGTTCACCGCGTCGCTCAGCATCGTCGAGCAGAACGGGCACGCCACCGCGACAATCCCCTTGCCGCCCGGCTCCTTGTACTCGCCCACCAGGCCCGGCTTCTGCTTGTCCGTGGCCGAGGGGAACGGCGTGCTCGGGTCCTCGGCGTGCTGGAGCGTCAGCGCCGCCTCGTTCAACCGGTTGTGGTTGATGCGCGTGCCGATGTGCTCCTCCATCCACATCCGCCCGCCACCCGCGCCGCAGCAGAAGCCCTCACGCTGGCTGCGCTGCATCTCCACCACCTCGAGCCCCGGAATCGCCTTCAGCACCTCGCGCGGCGCGTCGTACACCCCGTTGTGCCGGCCCAGGTAGCACGGGTCGTGGTACGTCAGCTTCTGGTTCATCACCGCGGAGAGCTTGATGCGCTTCTCCTTCAGCAGCTCGTTGATGAGCTGCGTGTGGTTGATGACCCGGTACTCGCCACCGAACTCCGGGTACTCGTTCTTGATGGTGTTGAAGCAGTGCGGGCACTGGGTGATGACCGCCTTCACGCCCATCGAGTTCCAGCTCTCGACGTTCGTCTTGGCCATCGTCTGGTACAGGTACTCGTTGCCCAGGCGGCGCGCCGTGTCGCCGTTGCACATCTCCTGCTTGGACAGCGTCGCGAAGCTCACGCCCGCCTCGCGCATGATCTTCACCAGCGCCCGGCTCACCTTCTTCTGCTTGTCGTCGTAGCTGCCCGCGCAGCCCACGAAGAAGAGGTACTCGTACGGGCCGCCGCCGTCACCCCACGTGGGCAGCGCCAGGTCCTCGGCCCACTCGTCGCGCCGGTCCTGGCCCAGTCCCCAGGGGTTGCCCTGGCGTTCAATCCCCTCGAACACGCGCTGGATTTCCGCCGGGAACTCCGCCTTCACCTGCACCTGGTAGCGGCGCATGTCGATGAGCCGCGGCACGTTCTCGATGAACACCGGGCACGCCGTCTCGCACCAGCCGCAGCTCGTGCACGCCCACACCGTCTCCGCCTTCAGCGCGCTCCCGATGATTTCAGGCAGCGGCTCCACCGTGCCCGACGGGCCCCGGCCCTCCTCCACCCACATCTGGTGCTCCCAGACCCAGTGCTTCAGGTCCTGGTTCACGCCCTTGTGGGTGAGCGGCTTGCCCGTGATGTACGTGGGGCAGTGCGTCTGGCAGCGGCCGCACTCGGTGCACGAGTACAGGTCCAGGCCCTGCTTCCAGGTGAGGTCCTTCACCGTCGCGGTGCCGAACTCCTCCTTCTCCAGGTTGGGCGTGGACAGCTTCGCGCTCTGCGTGTTGCGCTGCCCCTGGCCCAGCCGCAGGAAGAAGACGTTGGGCAGGCCCGTAATCACGTGGAAGTGCTTGCCCCAGGGCAGGAAGTTGAGGAACGCCAGGACGATGGCCAGGTGGATCCAGAAGCCCGCCACCCCCAGCACGTGCGCCACCGTGTAGCCCAGCGGCTTCATCGCCATGCCGAACACGCTGGTGACCGGCTCCCACCACACGAAGTTGCTCGTGGCCAGCGGCATCGTCTGCTCGCGCGGCACCATGTGGCTGCCGCCGAAGAGGAACTCCGTCACCATCAGCCCCGAGATGAAGCCGAGGATGAGGTAGGCCTCCCACGAGGGGCTCATGCGGTCCGGCTTCACGCCGGCGCGCAGGTAGACGAAGTAGGCCGCGCCCAGCAGCGCGCCCGCCGCCACCAGGTCCTTGGCCAGCAGGTAGACGCGGTAGACGCCGAGCAGCAGCGGGTGCGCGCCCCAGAAGGGGTCCGTCAGGTCCGTGAGCAGCACCAGCGCCGTCTCGGAGAAGCCCATCACGAACATCATGATGGTGCGCAGCGCCAGCACCAGGAACGCCGCGAAGATGAAGACGTGCATGAGGCCCGGGGTGAATTCCTCCGGGTCCACCATGCGCTTCTGTCCCAGGCCGAAGCGCAGCAGCGCGGCGGCCCGCTGGGGGAGGTTGTCCAGCCGGTTCTCGGGCTTCATCGCCGCCAGGACGCCGATGCGTCCGGCCATGGTCATGACGAAGACGGAGACGCCGATGACGAGGAGGAGGCCTGTAATGATGGGGCTCATGGCGGTGCGGGAATCCTCGCGAAGGTACGCGCGTGTAACCTTGCAACCCTAACAAGGTTGATTCGCGAATCAAGCGCCAGTCCGGGGCGGGCGGCGCAGTGTTTCTACTCGGTGCGAAGCCTGCACGTACCGCAGGCGGGGCAACGTTGACAGCCCAACGTGCATCCCTCACGGTGCCCGTCCCGACGGACCCATGGCCGGTAGCCTCCCAGCGAGGACGGCCCTTCCGTGGGCCGAAGGGGGGACATTCCGTGAGAAGACTTCGAGGAAGCCTGGGCTGCCTGGCCGTGGTGCTGGCGGCGATGAGTGGTTGTTCGGACCCGGGCCAGGGGGCCCCGGGGCCGGTTCCGGTGGCGCCGGTGCAGCGGAGCGCGCACCTGGTGGGGACGCCCGGGCTGGTGAGCGACCTCCAGCCGACCCCGCCGCCGGACCGGACGCACAGTTACCCCAAGAACTTCGTGGTGATGGGCACGACGCGCTTCTTCACCGCGAGCGACCCGATGCACGGCAGGGAGCTGTGGAAGAGCGACGGGACGCCCGCGGGCACCGTGCTGGTGGCGGACATCACCCCGGGACGCGAGGATTCCACCCTCTCCGATTTCACGCTCGCCCATGGCGTGCTCTACTTCGTCGAGGATGGCATCGGCGCCGACGAACGGCTGTGGCGCAGCGATGGAACGGCCGAGGGCACCCGGCCTGTCTTCACCGATCCGGCCTCCCCGCTGATCGTCTCGGACGCCGTGGCCTTCAAGGGCACGCTCTACCTCGTCGCGTCCAGCGATTTCGGCCGGAGCAAGCACCTGTGGACGAGTGACGGGACGCGCGAAGGCACCACGGTCGTGAAGACCTTCCCCCCGGGACGGGCGCCCTGGGGGTTGTCGCGCATGGGGGAGCGGCTCTTCTTCACCGCGGATGACGGCGTGCACGGCAGCGAGCCCTGGGTGAGTGATGGGACGGCCGCGGGCACCGTGATGCTGAAGGACCTCGCTCCGGGGTCCACGAGCAGCTCGCTCCGGTCGTTCGCCGTGGCGGGGAGCGTGTTCTACTTCACCCTCGGGGTGGCCTTCTCCGGGACGCAGCTGTGGAAGAGCGATGGAACGTCCGAGGGGACGGTGCCCCTCTCCAATGTCCCCGGGGAGCCCATCGCCGTCCCGGGCGGCCCCAGGCTCATGGACCTGCACTGGCTGATGTTCTCGGGCGGGACGCTCTTCTTCTCGGCGAATGACAACCTGGCCGGACAGGAGGCTCTGGAAGAGCGATGGCACGCCCGCGGGCACCGTTCGGGTGAAGGACATCAATCCCCTGGGACATGCCTACCCCCAGTCCCCGCGCGACGCCAACGGGGTCCTCGTGTTCGAGGCCCGGGAGCCCGGCACCGGAATGGAATTGTGGAAGAGCGATGGGACGGCCAAGGGCACCGTCCGCCTCACGGACCTCCGGCCGGGCGAGGCCGATTCCGTGTCGGGCCCGTTCGCCGTGGCCGGCTCGCGCGTGTACTTCTTCACCAACCCCGGCATGAGCCCTTACGAGCTGTGGACGAGCGACGGCACCCCGGCGGGGGCGCGGAGGCTGCGGAGCTTCACGCGGACGAGCGCCTCGCTCTACGACTCACTCGGCTTCGCGGACGGCTCCCTGCTCTTCGTGGCGAGTGATGACGTGAGAGGCGACGAGCCGTGGATGACGGACGGGACCCCCGAGGGCACCGTCCTGCTGCGGGACATCCACCAGGGCGCGCATGGCGGCAGTCCCCAGAACCTGATGGACCTGGGCGGCGGGCGCCTCCTCTTCGCGCTCCCCGCCTCCGGCCGCCAGGAGCTGTGGTCGAGCGATGGCACGGAGGCGGGCACCCGGCGGCTCCTGGCCGGAGTGTCGGCCCTCGGCACCACGAGCTGGCGCGTGGGCGGCGTGCGGTACTTCGCCGCGTCCACGACGGAGTGGTCCGCCCACACGCTGTGGCGGAGCGATGGGACGCCGGAGGGCACCTTCGCCCTCCAGGACTTCCCCTCGGGCCTGGGGGCCATCTCGGCCGAGCGGGCCGGACGCCTCTTCTTCTCAGCGGCCACGCCCACCGAGGGCATGGAGCTGTGGGCGAGCGATGGCACGCGCGAGGGCACGGTGCGGGTGACGGACATCCGCCCGGGCCCGGCGTCGTCCTCTCCCCGGAGCTTCTTCAACGTGGGCGGGACGCTCTACTTCACGGCGGATGACGGCGTGCACGGCGCCGAGCTGTGGAAGACGGATGGGACCGCGGCGGGCACGGTGCTGGTGACGGACCTCGTCCCGGGCGCGGAGGGCGCCAACCCGATGGAGATGGAGGACCTGAACGGGACGCTCGTTTTCACCGCCAGCGAGCTCATCGACCTCGGGGGTGGCTTCCCGTGGAGGAAGACGGTGCTGTGGCGGCTGGGGCCGGACGGGCAGCCGCGGAAGATCTCCTTCCCCGCGCCCGCGCCCGGAGTGGGCGTGGGAGAGCCGGCGCGGCTGCGGGTTGTCAACGGCACGCTGCTCGTCTTCGTCGACGACTTCCCGTCCCAGTTGTGGACGTATGACGGGACGTCCGAGCACGCGACCCTGCTCTCCAGGCCGGGCCTCTTGCCCCGCTTTCCCCTCGTGGACCTGGTGGCCGCGGGCAGGGTGCTCTACTTCCTGGTCCGCGATAGCCCGGTGGGCGTGGCGCTGTGGCGCTCGGATGGCACGGCCGCGGGCACGTTCCGGGTGAAGGAGGCGAACCAGACCTGGAAGTATGGGGAGGTCTCCCCGTCTTCCCTGCTGGGGCTCGCGGACCGGGGCCAGGTGCTGCTGCGCTCCTGGCAGGTCGCCACCGGCGTGGAGATGTGGGCCTCGGATGGGTCCGAGGCGGGAACCTCCCTGGTCGCGGACCTCGCGCCGGGGCCCTCCGGCAGCGATCCGCGTTCGTTCATGCGCAGCGGGGACAGCGTGTTCTTCAGCGCCGACGACGGGGTGCACGGCGCCGAGCTGTGGCGTCTGTCGCTGCCCCCAGTGGCGCCCGATACCACGCCGCCCGTCGTGGTGTGTCCGGCGGGGATGTCGGCCGAGCCCACCTCGAGCGCGGGCGCCATCGTCTTCTGGTGGGGGGCCCGGGTCTCCGATGATGTCACCGCGTCCATTCCCCTGACGTACAGCCACCTGCCGGGCAGCACGTTCCCGCTCGGGAAGACGGGGGTGACGGTGACGGCGAGGGACGAGGCGGGCAACGAGGCCTCCTGCACCTTCGACGTCTGGGTGCGCGCCTCCAGCGTGCCCGTGGTGGTGTGCCCGGCGGACGCGGCCACGGAGGCCACCAGCCCCGAGGGCGCCCCGGTCTCCTTCGCGGAGGCCACGGCGGGTGAGGCCGGGGTGACGTACAGCCACGCCCGGGGTGGCACCTTCCCGGTGGGGGAGACGGTGGTGACGGCCACGGCGAAGGACGCGGACGGGAACACCGGCACGTGCACCTTCCGCGTCACGGTGACGGACACCACGGCGCCCACGCTGGCGTGCCCGGCGGATGTGACGGTGGAGACGCGTGAGGCCTCGGGCCGCGCGGTGGAGTACCCGGCGGCCACGGCGGGCGACACCGTGACGGCCGAGCCGCGGGTGACGTACAGCCACGCTTCGGGCAGCACCTTCCCGGTGGGCACCACCCCCGTCACCGCCACGGGGACGGACGCGGCGGGCAACACGGCCTCGTGCTCCTTCCACGTCACCGTGAAGCCCGTGGGCACCGAGGACGACAACGAGGACGAGGAGGGCTCCGGCTGCGCTGCGGCGGGAGGCTCTCCCGCGGGGCTGCTGGGGCTGTTGCTCCTGCTCGCCTGGCCGTCCCTCGGCCGGGCCCGGACGCGCCGGAGCTGAATCCGACGCCCGCCCGAGGCTTCCAAAGGGGTGCCTCGGGCGGGCTTCCACAACACATTGTGTAAAAGCGAGCAGGCGTGCACTACGAGACGTGGCCGGCTGCTTTGAGGCCCAAGGGCTTTACACGGCGGCCGACAATGCCCAACCTGAACGGTAAATCGGTCAACGCGTTGGACGGGGCACACATGGGGTGGGCTCCAGGGTGACCGAGCGGGAGGCGCCCGTGGGGGCGTCGAGCCAGTTGGCCGGCGACCTGAAGCAGCACGGAAAGCGCCCAGGAGAAGCCATGGTGCACGACGACACGACGTACCTGGACGACGAGGGGCTGGCGTATGTGGTTCCGGGCGGCGAGGACGAGGAGTCGGGAACCATCCTGCCGGTGCGGGTGACGACCGGTGGACGGTTGTGGGGAGCCGACGACGCCTACGGCGGGTACGACGCCGAGTAGTGCCACGGCCCCCGCGTCCACGGGACAAGACGCGGGGGCGCGAGTGTGACGCGGAGGGACGCGTCTCCCTGTCGAGCCGGTGCCTGGCACCCGTTCCGGGGATGGAATCCGCGGCTCCGTGTATCTTCCACCCCTTGTGGGTTCTCCGAGCGAATCGAGCGCAGGTGAAGCGGCACCGTCAGGGCATTCCGAGGAGGAGCTCGCGGGCTTCGACCGGCTGCTGCCCACGCTGAAGGAGGCGTACCAGCGCAACCGCGGCAAGGCATGGACGGCCGGGGAAGCTCGGGGAGCTGTCGGGCCTGCCGGTGGAGGAGGTGGCCCGCACGCTGGAGCGGTTCGCCTCGGAGCTGGAACTCGCGGAGGTGCTCTTCGGGGATGAGGGAGATCTCGTCGGCGCCATCCAGCTCTCGCCGGCCGTACTGGAGACGGAGCCCTTCGCGGCCGTGCGCGCGCGGCTCGCGGCCCAGGGTCCGCTGGAGGCCCCCCTCCGGCTCACGCGGCTGTGTGTGGACGGGTACCGGGGGCTGGAAGGGCTCGACGCGCGGCCCGGCGCCCTGACCGTCCTCACGGGCGAGCCGGGCTCGGGCAAGTCCTCGCTCCTCGACTGCCTGGCGCTGCTCGCCTTCGCGGTGGAGCACCCGCTGCCTTCGGGGGTGGACTCGCGCGGCACGGGCCAGCGGCTGTTCTCCGCCGGAGCGCCCGAGCGCCTCCACCTGTCCCTGCACGTCACCAGCGGCGCCGGCCGTGCCTTCCGGTACGCGGTGGAGCTGGGCGGGCCCGAGCGCGCGCCCCGCGTCACCTCGGAGCGCTTCGCCGCCGTGGAGCCGGACGCGAGCGGCCAGAAGCCGGAGACGTTCGCGTTCTTGGACTTCGAGAATGGCGGGGGCGTGGTGCGCACGGTGAGCTGGGCATCGGCGCGTCCCCGCGTGCTGGAGGTGCGCCACACGCTGCCGCCGGACAGGCTCGCGCTGCGCGGGGCGCTGGAGCCCGCCCTGCGCTCCGCCGCCAGCTTCCGCGCGTTCGTCTCCGGCTGGCGCTTCTACCCGGGCTTCGACGTCTCGCGTGGCGCGGTGCTCCGGCGGCCCGTGCCCTCGGAGCCCGAGCCCGTGCTGGCGCCGGATGGCTCCAACCTGAGCGCCGTGCTCTTCCACCTGATGGTGGAGGAGCCGGAGCGCTGGCGCGAGCTCGAGGTCACCCTGCGCGCGGCCCATCCCTCCTTCGAGTCGCTCTCGGTGAAGCCGCGGGGCGGGCCCGGCACCGTCATCGGCGTGTGGCGCGAGGCCGGCGTGCGGGGCGAGCTGACGCTGGCGGACCTCTCGGACGGGACGCTGCGCCTGCTGTGCCTGGCGGCGCTGTGCCTGTCGCCCCGGAAGCCGCCGCTGGTGGGTCTCGACGGGCCCGAGCTGGGACTCCACCCGCGCGTGCTGCCGGTGCTCGCGGAGCTGCTCCAGCGCGCCACCACCGGGAGTCAGCTCCTCGTGGCCACGCAGTCCCCCGCGCTCCTGGCCGCGCTGCCGCCCGGGACGGTGTTCCGGATGAAGAAGGTGGACGGGCGCGTGGGATGGGAGCCGGGGCCGGGTGGGGTGGATGGGACCCGCTCGTGAGGGGGTTCGCGGAGGGTCCGGGTCCAGCATTCCGGGAGAGCGTCCGCAAGTCCGGTGGACGAGCGTCCGGAATGAGGAGCCTTCGGGTTGCGGCCGTGGGGGCCAGTGCGGCGATACTGAGGGGACGCGGTGGCCGCGGGGCGCATGCAGGTGCCTCGCACGGAGGATGAAGCGATGAAGCTGACGGCCTGGGCGGTCGAGCGCGATGGTGAGCGCGGCCGGGATGTACATCTGCTCGTCACCGTGGAGGCCGAGTCGGACGCGCCGCGTGCACCCGTGGCGATGAACCTCGTGCTGGACCGGAGTGCCTCCATGCGAGGCGCGCCGCTGGCCGCCGCCATCGAGGCCGCGCAGTTGCTCGTCGAGCGCGCGGGGCCGAAGGACTACCTGGGGCTGATGACCTTCGACGGGGCGCCGGAGCAGCTCGTGCCGCTGCGGCTCATGGACGCGCAGGCGCGCACCGAGCTGGCCGAGAGCCTTTCGGCGTTGCAGGCCGGAGAGGGCACGGCGCTGCACGAGGCGGTGGAGACGGGAGCGGCCGCGGTGCGCCGGCTGTTCATCCCCGGGGCGCGGCCGAAGCTGCTGATGCTCACGGATGGCGAGCCCTCGGTGGGCCCGCGCTCGCTGGCGGACTTCCGCACGCTGGGGAGCAAGGTGGCCGAGTCCGGCATCACGCTGCACGCGCTGGGACTGGGGCGGCACTACCTGCCGGAGATTCTCGAGGCGCTGACGGGCCCCGCGGGCACGGGCTTCACCCACGTGGACGACGCCGAGGGCCTGCCGGTGGCCACCGCGGCGCTGGTGGCCGAGCTGTTCGGCGAAGTGGGGACGGACGCGCGGCTGTACGTGAAGCCGATGGGCTTCACCGAGCTGCTGTGCCGTCACCGCTACCCGGCGCGGGTGGAGGGGGACGCGCTGAGCGCGGGGTTGGGCTCGCTCTCGCACGCCTTCGCGCGCCGGGCGCTCTTCACGGGGCGGCTGGAGCTGGCGGACTGGTCGCTCGGGGTGACGACGACGTGGACGGAGAATGGGGATACGCGGCGGGTGTCGGTGCCGGTGCAGCGCGTGTTGCCCGACAGCCCCGAGGGCCGTTTCATCCGCGCGGTGGGCGTGGAGCTGGACCTGGTGGCGGCCGAGTCGTCGGCGTGGAAGTCGCTGATGCGGCGCAACCCGATCTCGGCGGAGCAGTCGCTGAAGGTGGCGGAGGAGGCGCTGCGCGAGCTGGTGCGGCTGGCGGTGGAGGCGGTGCCGGCCAAGCGCCACGTGGAGCGGCTGGCGGACCTGAAGCTGGCGGTGGAGCGGCGCGCGGCCGAGCTGCCGGCGCTGGTGGTGCGCCGGGCCCGGGCCGCCGACGCACACACCGGGCTGAGCATCATCCAGCCCGCGATTCCCATCCGGAAGGCGGGGAACTGAGCGCTCAGCGCCAGACGAGCGGAACCGCTCGCGCACCGGGCCGCGGAGCCACTCCCCGGCGGTGATGCGGAAGAGGGCGTCCTGGAGGAGTTGGCACCACTCCGGGAAGTCCTTTGGACGCGGCCGCTCGGCGAGCATTCGAGCGGTAGGGAAGCCGCTGTAACGCGGTGACGGACGTCCGCGTATCATTCATGCCACCGGAGGCCGTCCGCCCGGGAATGCCCGCCTGCCTGGAGGGTTGATGGGAGCCAATCCAGGGGTGGATGGCTGGCGGATGGCGGGCGGGTGGGTTAACGGGAGGCGCATGACGCAGCAGCGGGTACGACGTTCGAGCTGGGTGGGACTTCTCTTCGCGGCGGTGCTGGGGCTGTGCCTCGGCGCGGGCGAGGCCTGGGCCCAATTGCCTTCCACGGCGGTGGCCAGTGGCGCGCCGGACGAGGGCAATGATCGGGTGGAAGCCGCCCTCCTGACGGACGTGGCCCAGGTGAAGGCGGGAGACGCCTTCCGCGTGGGCGTGCGCTTCCGCATGGACCCGGGCTGGCACATCTACTGGAAGAACCCGGGCGAGTCGGGGCTGGCCTCCGAGGTGACGTGGGACACGCCGGGCACCACCGTGGGCGCGCTGCAGTGGCCCGCGCCGTCCACGTTCCGCACGCCGGACGGCTACATCACCACCTACGGCTACGCGGAAGAGGTGCTCCTCTTCGCCGAGGCCCATGCCTCCGAGAAGGCCGAGGGCTCGCTGCAACTGTCGGCCGCGGCGGACGTGCTGGTGTGCGAGGTGCACTGCCTGCCCGCGCAGCTCATGCTCACCCGCAACCTGCCGGTGGGCCCCGAGACGCGGCCGGACCCGGAGCACGCGCCCGGCTTCGACGCGGCCCACGCGCGCGTGCCCGTGGCGCCCGAGAAGCTCCGGCCACGCGGTGTCGCTCGCGCTCGACGCGAAGGCGCTCACCGCGGGCCAGCCCTTCACCGGCACCCTCACCGTGACGGGCCCCCGGGGCCAGCCGGTGCCCGAGGTGGAGAAGGACTTCTTCGTCCCCGAGCGCATCCCCGGCATCGCGAGCCTGGCGCTGTCGCCCGTGGCGGGCAGGCCCGGCACCTTCAAGCTGGAGGGCAAGGCCGCTCCGAGCGTGCCCGCGCAGGAGCCCCGGTTGGCGGGCGTGCTGCGCCTGGGCCGGGCCGCCGCGGGGGCCACCTCGCTGACGTTGAGCCTGCCGCTGGCGTCCGTGGTGGCCGCCGCGCCCGGTGCTCCCGAGGTGAAGGCCGTGGCCCCGGCCGTGGCGGCGGAGTCCTCGCTGTCGCTGGGGCTGGTGCTGCTCTTCGCCTTCCTCGGGGGCGCGCTGCTCAACCTCATGCCGTGCGTCTTCCCGGTGCTGGCCCTCAAGGCCTACGGCTTCACCCGCACCGTGCACGCCGAGCGCGGCAAGGTGGGGATGCACGCGCTGGCGTACGCGGGCGGCATCGTGGGCTCCATGCTGGTGCTGGCGGGCGTGGTGCTGGCCCTGCGCGCCGGAGGCAGCACCGTGGGCTGGGGCTTCCAGTTCCAGGAGCCGCTCTTCGTGGCCGCGGTGGCCGCGGTGCTGGTGGCCTTCGCGCTCAACCTCTTCGGCGTCTTCAACGTGGGCACGGACGGCACCGCGCTGGTGGAGAAGGTGGACTCGAGCCACGGCCTCTCGCGCAGCGCGGGCGAGGGGGTGCTGGCGGTGGTGCTGGCCACGCCCTGCTCGGCGCCGCTGCTGGGCACGGCGGTGGGCTTCGCGCTCGCGGCGGGCCCGGCCACGGTGCTGGCCACCTTCTTCATGCTGGGCCTCGGCCTGGCGCTGCCCTTCTGCCTGCTGGTGCTGGTGCCCGGGCTGACGAAGCTCCTCCCCAAGCCGGGCGCGTGGATGGAGCGCGGCAAGCAGTTGCTCGGCTTCGCGCTGCTGGGCACCACGGTGTGGCTGGTGTGGGTGATGGGCGGCCTCACGGGCGTGGACGGCATGGCGCGGCTGCTCGCCTTCCTCGCCGTGGTGGGCCTGGGCGCGTGGATGTACGGCCTGGCGCAAGGGGCTTCGGGCGGACGCAAGGCGGCGGGCGTGGCGGCGGTGGTGGCGGTGCTGGCGGTGGGCGGCGGCCTGTCCCTGCGCTTCGAGGAGACGGGCCCGGCCGTGCGCAAGGCGTCGATGGTGGCCGAGGCGCAGCCGTGGGACGAGGCGGCGGTGGCCGCGGCGCTGAAGGCGGGGCAGCCCGTGTTCATCGACTTCACCGCGGACTGGTGCCTCACGTGCAAGTTCAACGAGCGCACGGTGCTGACGCGCGAGGAGGTACGGGCCGCCTTCGCGCAGCACAAGGTGGCCTTCTTCGTGGCGGACTGGACGCGGCGGGACGAGCGCATCAGCGCGAAGCTGGCCGAGTTCGGCCGGGCCGGGGTGCCCATGTACCTGGTGGTGAGCCCCGCCGCGCCCGACAAGCCCGAGGTGCTGCCCGAGCTGCTCACGGCCGACTCCGTCACGGAGGCCGTGCGCCGGGCGGCCGAGCGGGTGGCCGACGCGAGATAGCGGCCGCCCCGGAGTTTGTTTCTTCCGCAGTACCCGCACAAGGAGCGCAGAGCGAATGAAGCCTTTCTTCACCGCAGTGGCCCTCGCTGTGATGTTGCCCGTGGCGGCGCTGGCCGCCGACACCGCCCAGGTGGGCAAGCCCGCCCCGGCCTTCACCCTGAAGGACGAGTCCGGCAAGGAGCACTCGCTGTCGCAGTACAAGGGCAAGGTGGTGGTGCTGGAGTGGACCAACCCGGGCTGCCCCTTCGTGCAGCGCCACTACACGGCCGACACCATGCAGAAGACGTTCACGGGCGTGGATGCCAAGAAGGTGGTGTGGCTGGCGGTGGACTCCACCGCGAGCAACACGCCGGACAAGTCCGCGGCCTGGAAGAAGACGGAGGGCTTCACCTACCCGGTGCTGCAGGACGCGAGCGGCACGGTGGGCAAGGCCTACGGCGCCAAGACGACGCCGCACATGTACGTCATCGATGAGCAGGGCGTGGTGCGCTACGCGGGCGCCATCGACGATGATCCGCGCGGCAACAAGAAGGAGGGCACCACCAACCACGTGAAGACGGCGGTGGACGCGCTCCTGTCCGGCAAGCCGGTGCCGGCCGCCACCACGGAGCCGTATGGCTGCTCGGTGAAGTACAAGAGCTGAGCCCCAGGCTGTCGCGGTGAGGCCCTCGCTCCCGGAAGGGGACGGGGGCCTTCGTTTTTTCGGGAAGACAGACGTGGACGGAGTCAGGCCCGGCGCCGCAAGGTGGCGACGAGGACACTCAGCACCCGGAGCCGGGAAGCACTCAGCTCGCGCACCGAGCGGATGAGGCGCCTGACCTGGGGCGAATCCCGCTCGGAGGGCGGCGAGCGCGTCCACGAGGGCGGATGCGCGCAGGCGAGTCCGAGCAGCCGATCCGCGGGAAGGTGGAGCACCAGGCACAGACGGCGCAGGGTGAGGACGCTGGGCAGCAACAACCCCCGCTCCAGACGGCCGTACACCTCGTGGGAAAGCCCGAGGCGCTCGGCCACGTCCGCCTGGGTGAGACCGGCTCGCAACCGGGCCTCGCGGGCCGTGTTGCCCAGGGTCTTCGAGAGGCGGCGCCGCACTGCGGGCCCACCCCGGGAACGGGGACCTGTCGTCACGTCGCACCCCCCATAAGAACAACGCTCCACCGAGGGCTGCCAGGCACCTCGGGGAGCGTTGAGTTGGCGCCCCGCCATGACGCGGGTACGCCGGTACTGCGCTTGGGAGGGAGCCCACGAAATCCACTGCTGGCAGTCAGTGGGTTTCGTGGACTACTTCGCGAGTCCCTATAGGAACATGACTTTTGCGGTCATGCAAGCGCCTTGGCTCACGGGAGGATGGACTGGGGCGTCCGGGTGGTCGCGCCGACCGGCAGGTAGCACTTGCCCTGGTACTCGGCCTGGTTCTTGAGACAGGGCGGGCGCTTCTCCAGCGCCACCCAGCACCCGCCATTGATTTCCACTTCGCCCTCGTCGGGGAAGCAGGGCGCCTTGGCCTGGTTGCGGAAGGGGCCCCCGGGCATGGGATAGGCGAAGACCGCCACGCCCCGCTCGTGCTTGTCGATCATGATGGGCGCATCGAGGCGGGCCGCGGCCTCCGCGCCCACCCCATGGGCCGTGCGGGGTTCATGCGCCGGGCCTGTGTCGAAGCCGGTGACGCCGAGCCAGAGACCCACGCCGAGGGTCACCGTGGCGAGGCCCGCGAGGGCGAGTCCCCACCGGGAGCGCAGCCATCGGCGCGAGCGGCCGAGCCATCTGCGCCGCAGTCCGATGGGCTCTCGGGTCAGGTGGGCGCGGGCGTCGGCGTTCCGTTCCACGCGCTCGACCACGGAGGCCAGCAGGTCGAGCAACTCCGACAAGGCCGGCAGCCGGCCCGAGGCGGGAGCGTGCTCCACCTCCAGCACGACATGGGGAGGCGACACGTGCGAGGAGGCGGAGATCCGCCAGTCCTCCATGGGCTCCCAGTCCGCGTGCCGGTCGGGCATCAGCACCAGGGCCGAGGCCCCGGTATCAACGTTGTGCGCCTCGTAGAGGCGGCCCAGTCCTCCCCCGAGGTCCTTGTGCTTGTAGCGCCTGCCGAGGTGGAACGGCCCCAGTCTTCCGCCCTTGAAGGGTGGTTCGTCCGCCATGTGCTGCCTCCTTCCGCGAGCCCTTCTATCACCTCTCGGAACGGGAGGCCGCACCTCATCTCGCAGGTCACCCCCCACGCTGTCCGAGGCGCTCCAGTTCGGCCTGGGACTCCGCTGCTGTTCGTCGCGTGCCATGCACGTCAGGGTGCGGCACATGACCTGTCTGGTCAATCTCCCCCGCGTGACCCGTGAACAGCGGTGGGCCATGTGACACAGGCGCGCCGATCCGAGTGAACGGTGTCACGGAGTGCGGCGCTGGCCGTCCCCTTCGGGAGCGCGTGTCCCATCTCACGGACGCTCGAGCCGCTCGCTTAAGCCAAGCAAAGTAATTCCGTTCAGGGGGTAGGTCCCGGCCGCGAAGGGGAGCAACTGGTCCGATGGTCGGACCAGTCGGCACGCCGCGCGGCCAGAAGGTGCCCTCCGCGTTGCTGCAAGAGCACCCCTGAACGGATTTACTTCGTATGGCTTGGCCCGGCACCTGTGCCTTCCGCGCACCTTCCCCCACCGCCGGGGCCGAGGTGGCGGGGCCCGTGCGTTGACAGAGGGAGATCCTGCCACTGAAGATGACGAGGAAGCGGGGGGGATGTGACGACTTGGGCTCGGCAGCGCGGGTGGGGCGCGGAAACGCGGAGCAACGACCATTGATCCGCTCCAATGTCGCGGCCAGGCGCCTATTCGAGAGACGCGCAGGGCCGCTGCTCCTTGTGGGGCTCTCGATGTTGGTGGCCTGCAACAAGCCGAAGGCCGAGGAGAAGCCGGGCGCACAACTCGCGCAGGTGGAGGAAGCCCCCGTCATCACCGAGCCCGTCTCGCTGGAAATCAACGGCTTCAACTACACCGACTTGTACATCGACAGCTTCGAGGTGAATGGCCAGGGTGGAGGAAACCTCTTCGTCAGCTCTCCGACCTCGGGCGGTGGTGGAGGCGTGTGCTGTGTGAGCTTCACTCCGGGCACCCGACTTCCGGTGCAACTGAAGCTCAAGTGGACACGGGACCGGAAGCGCTGGTGCGAGAAGGAAGCGCTGCTCACTGGGCCAGTGCCAGCCAATCCCCGCCATCTCGGAGTGCACTTCTTTCTCGATGGGCATATCGAGGCCGAACTCACGGAGCAGGACCCGGAGCCGAGGCTACGACTGGAGCGAGTCGATCGAGGTAAACGCAAGGAGTCGGGTAACACCGTGACGGACGAGCAGACCGCGAGGTGCAAAGATGGCTACTAACGACGAGCCGAACGAACTCAGGGGCGTGTGATGGTAAGCGGATCAACGAGTCGTCATCAGGCCCGGAGTTTCCCGCGTGCGGCGCACGGGCGTCTGCTGCTGGTGGGGCTCTCGATGCTGGTGGCCTGCAACAAGCCGAAGACCGAGGAGAAGCCGGGCACACAGCCCGCGCAGGTGGATGAAGCACCCGTCATCACCGAGCCCGTCTCGCTGACGATCAACGGCTTCAACTACACCGACCTGTACATCGACAGCTTCGAGGTGAACGGCCAGGGCGGAGGAAACCTGTTCGTCAGTTCTCCGACAGCGGGGGGAGGTAAAGGCGTGTGTTGTATGAGCTTCAGGCCGGGTACCAAGCTGCCGGTGCAACTGAGAATCAAGTGGACGCGGGACCGGAAGCGCTGGTGTGAGAAGGAAGCGCTGCTCACTGGACCGGTGCCAGCCAATCCGCGCCATCTTGGGGTGCATTTCTTTCCCGACGGACATATCGAGGCCGAGATCACGGAGGACTACCCGGAGCTGAAGCTGAAGCTGCAAGATTATAATGATGAGCAGCGCAAGGCGTCGGGTAACGCCGTGGCGGACGAGCAGACCGCGAGGTGCAAAGATGGCTACCACTAGCGAGCCGAACAAACTGCAGTCTCCGGGAGTCCTGTGCCGGTCCGCATCACTTGCGGGCAAGACGGCCGACAAGACCGGGCGAGTGCCAGCCCCAACAAGCCATGTCTCCTCCAAGGACTCCATTGCTCCCGCTCACCAAGGCCTCAGGATTGCCTTCTTCTTCGATGGCACGGGCAACAACCTGGAGGCGGATGTCGGAAACGAGGAGCACAGCAATGTGGCGCGGTTGTTCCGAGCGCACCTACGAGACGACCTGGGTCAGGGAATAATCAGCTACTACATCCCCGGTATCGGCACGCGCTTCAAGGAGATCGCCGACTCCGGCGGAGAGACCCTGGGACTCGCCTTCGGTGGAAAGGGCCAGGCTCGCCTCGATTGGGCGATGCGCCAGTTCGAGGAGCGCGTCACCCAGAGCAAGGGCCACACGATCCACCTGGCGCTGTTCGGCTTCTCCCGGGGCGCGGCGCTGGCTCGCGCCTTCGCACGAATGGTCGCCGGACGCTGCGGTCGCGCGCCTGATGGCCTCTGGCGCTTCACGCACAAGGCGGGCCGGTATCCGATCCGCCTGTATTTCATGGGGCTGTTCGATTCCGTGGCTTCGGTCGGTGCGCCGATGGGCACGAACAATCTGCAATCCCTCGACCTGACGACTGGCGTGATGAAGCTGGAGCAGGTGCTGCAGAGTCGCCATGCCTACGGCAGCACGCTCGATGACATCGCCTTCGCGGATGGCGGCGCGCCAGGCGCGGATCCGTCTTCGGGCATGTACGACGGCCATATGGGCTGGGCGTCCGACCTCCGCATTCCCGAGATGGTCGAGAATTGCCTCCACATGGTGGCGGCCCATGAGATCCGCAATTCCTTCCCGCTGGACAGCGTCGCCCAGGGCTCTCGCTACCCGAAGAACTGCCGCGAGATCGTCTATCCCGGCGCGCACTCGGACGTGGGCGGCGGCTACCGCCAGGGTGAAGGCGCGCGAAGCCCGTCCCGCGGTTCGTTTCTGAGCCTGATGCCGTTGAGGGTCATGCGCGCCGAGGCCATCCGCGCCGGAGTGCCTCTGCGAGAGCAAATGCTCTCGGAGAGCCTGAAGGGGGACTTCGCGGAGGATCCGGCCAGCAAGGCCGCCCTGAATACGCTCGAGCGCCGCTTCAAGCTCTACATGGACACCGCGGGCTGGGGCGGCAGCAAGTCGTTGGGCGAGACGATGCTGGCCCACATGAAGCTCTACTACCAGTGGCGGTTCTACAGGATGGCGACCCGTGTTCCTGGCAAGCCCACGCCGGACCAGCTCCTTCTCCAGGAGTTCGAGCCGGGCTGGGCCAAGGAGGAGCGCCGGCTGACCAAGGACACGGAGGCGCTGCGGCGCGAGGCCAGTGAGCACAAGAAGATGGCCAGTCAGCTCGCCGGGTCGTCGGGGGGGTGGATGTTTGGTCCCGTGGCGAAGCGGTTCGAACAGGAGTTGAAGCTCGCGAACCAGAAGGAGGAGGAGTACCTCACGCAGAAGACCTTCCTGGACACGATGCCGAGGCTCGGATGGCTCATTCGCGCGCAACTCGGCCATCTACGACAACCAGCTCCTGGTGGACGCGCGCATGCTCCAGGCCTTCGCGAAGAAGAAGGGACGGGACAAGCTGCGCCCGCACTACAAGGCGGTGCTCGAGGCGTACGAGGCCGAGTTCGAGCGCAAGCAGGGGCTGCGCAACCAGGAGATCATCGCGTTCTTCGAGACCTATGTTCACGACTCCCTGGCGGGATTCGCCAAGGACGCGACCCTGCCTTCCGATCCCCGGGTCATCTACATCGGCGGGGACGAGAAGCTGCGCTACGCCGTGAACCAGCCCGCTGGACGGAGTTTCTCGAACACCGCCATCGGCTGAGCCCACTGCTTCGTGCCGGGGGGGCTTCCAGCCAAAGCCCCCGGCGCTGGAGTGGACACCACCGCTGGAGCGAATCAGCGCTTCCCACGTGCATTCCCACCCGCCTGCCCCGGCTCTCGGACGAGCGGAGGGCGAGCAGCCGGGCTCGGGCCCTTGTCGGGTGCCGGGACGCTTCGGACCTTTGCCTCATCACCGGGCCTCGTGCGGTGGCGTGCGGGGCCCCTCTGCGATGGGAGAGAGCGATGGCGGAGAATCAAGGTGGGCCGGACAAGCGCATCATGAATCCACGGGCGGACCAGGACGCGGAGAAGCTGAGGAAGGAAGCCCGGCACGAGGAGGAAGGTCAGGAGCGCCGGGACGTGGTGGACTCGGACGTGGGCATCGACGGCATCCTGGAGAAGGGCGTGGGCGGCCGCGGGGCCGACGACTCGAACGTGAGCAAGCGTGAGTCGCCGCCGCTGAAGGACAACGGCTAGCCGGATATCCCCTCTCCCCCCGGGAGAGGGACGGGGTGAGGGTTTCTCGCGCACTCGGGTTGCGAGCACCCTCTCCCTCTGGGAGAGGGCTGGGGTGAGGGACTGTTCCTCCCCCGTGGCCCGGACGAAGACCTGACTCCTTCACCGTGGTGAGGACGCGGGCCCACCAGCCCCGGCCCGCCGCGCCGGGAACCTCACATGCAAACTCCTCCTTCCGCGGAATCCTTCTGGCCGTGGCCCGAAGGTGACACGGCGCACGTGCCCTATCGTGTCTTCACGGACCCGGAGCTCTTCCAGCGCGAGCAGGAGCGCATCTTCCAGGGGCCCACGTGGAGCTACGTGGGGCTGGAGGCCGAGGTGCCGGAGGAGGGCAGCTTCCGCACCACGCACATCGGCGACGTGCCGGTCATCCTCTCGCGGGCGAAGGACGGGCAGGTGTACGTGCTCATCAACCGGTGCTCGCACCGGGGCGCGCTGGTGCTGCACGAGGCCTGCGGCCAGCACAAACGCTTCAACTGCGTCTACCACCAGTGGGGCTACGACCCGGACGGGACGCTGCGCGCGGTGCCCTTCAAGAATGGGGTGCAGGGGCAGGGCGGCTACTGCGGCGTGGACGTGGACATGAAGGCGTTGAGCCTGCGGCGGCTGCGGGTGGAGGTGCTCAACGGGCTCGTCTTCGCGAGCTTCCGCGAGGACACGCCGCCGCTGCGCGAGTACCTGGGAGGCGTCTGGCCGCAGCTCACGCGGGTCTTCGATGGGCGGAAGCTGCAGGTGCTCGGCTACCTGCGCCAGCGGGTGCGGGCCAACTGGAAGCTGTACTTCGAGAACGTGAAGGACCCGTACCACGCGGGCCTGCTGCACCTGTTCGTGGCGACCTTCGGGCTGTTCCGCTCGACGCAGCGGGGCGAGACGCTGGCGGAGCCGAGCGGCTGCGGGCACCTCGTCTCGTACAAGGGCGGCGCGGAGGAGCACCGCGAGGAGTACGAGCAGCAGGGAATCTCGACGTACCAGAAGGGCTACCAGCTTCGCGCGCCCGAGCTCATGCGCAAGCTGCCGGACTTCAAGGACGACATCGCCGTCTCCATCCAGACGATCTTCCCCAGCCTGGTCATCCACCGCATCTCCAACAGCATCGCCACGCGGCACGTGTTGCCGAGGGACGTGAACGACTTCGATCTCATCTGGACGCTGCTCGGCTACGAGGACGACACAGTGGAGCTGCGCAACCAGCGCATCCTCCAGGCGAACCTGGTGGGGCCCTCGGGCTACATCTCGCTGGAGGACGTGGAGGCGCTCGAAATCGTGCAGCGGGGCATCCAGGGCGAGCGGGGGGCGGCGGCCTTCGTGGCGCTCGGGGGGACACAGGTGCGGTACGGCGAGCCGACGAGGGATCTGGCCAACGAGACGGCCATCCGCGGCTTCTGGAAGACGTGGCGCACGTTGATGGGAGTGTGACGAGCATGGGGGACCCGACCATCCGCTGCACCGTGGAAGACCTGCTCTACCGCTACGCCGAGGCGCTGGACGATGGCGAGCTGGAGCGCTGGCCCGCGCTGTTCCTCGAGAGCGGGCAGTACCGGTTGATACCGAGGGAGAACCACCAGAAGGGGCTGCCGGTGAGCCTCATCCTGTGCACGAGCCGGGCGATGATGGAGGACCGGGTGGTGGCCATCCGCAAGGCGTGCGTCTACACGCCGCACGTGTGCCGGCACCTGCACACGAACGTGCGGGTGGGGGAGGTGGAAGCGGGGCACGTGGAGGCGCGGGCGAACTACGCGGTGTACCGGACGACGGAGGACGGCGAGACGGTGCTGCTGAGCGTGGGGCACGTGGAGGCGCGGGTGGCGCTGGAGCCGGAGCCTCGTTTCGAGCGGATGGACGTGGTGTACGAGACGTTCCGGATACCGGGGCTGCTCGTGTACCCGATTTGAGCGTGGGGGGAGACGAATGGCGCGGGTGTTCTACGACGCGGACGCGGACCTGGGGCTGCTGAGTGGGCTGACGGTGTCTGTGTATGACTATGGGAGCGTGGGGCGGGCGCAGGCGTTGAACCTGAGGGACTCGGGGGTGAGCGTGGTGGTGTGCGAGCGGCCGGGGACACCGGCGGCGGCACGCGCGGAGGCGGAGGGCTTCGAGCGGGTGGACGCGGTGGAAGCGGCGAGGCGCGGGGACGTGCTGGCTCTGCTGGTGGCGGACCTCGCGCAGGCGGAGCTGTTCCACCGGGCGGTGGAGCCGAACCTCACACCGGGGAAGCTGCTGCTCTACTACCACGGCTTCGCCATCCACTACGGACTGGTGCGCCCGCCGGCGCGGGTGGACGTGGCGATGATTGCCCCGAATGGCCCGGGGGACCTGGTGCGCAGGACGTACGTGGAAGGGCAGGGGGTGCCGTGCCTGGTGGCGGTGAATCAGGACGCGACGGGACAGGCGCTGGAGCGGGCGTTGGCGTATGCGAAGGGGATGGGGGCGACGCGGGCGGGAGTCCTGGAGACGAGCTTCCGGGAGGAGACGGAGACGGACCTCTTCGGGGAGCAGGCGGTGCTGTGCGGAGGAATCACGGCGCTGGTGCACGCGAGCTACGAGACACTGGTGGAGGCGGGCTACTCGGCGGAGGTGGCGTACTTCCAGGTGATGCACGAGCTGAAGCTGGTGGTGGACCTGATGTACGAGCACGGCATCGCGGGGATGCGCGAGCGCATCAGCGACACGGCGGTGTACGGGGACCTGACGCGGGGCCCGAGGGTGGTGGACGGGGCGGTGCGAGCGCGGCTGACGGAGATGCTGCGGGAAATCCAGGACGGCCGTTTCGCGAAGGAGTGGATCGCCGAGAACGAGGCGGGCCGGCCGAACCATCAGAGGCTGCTCGAGGAGGGCAGACGCCACCCCATCGAGGAAGTCGGCCGCCGCCTGCGAGCGATGATGCCGTGGTTCCAGAAGCCCTGAGCCAGGCCGTGTTGGAAAACCCGGTGTGATGGCTCCTTCTCGCGCCTCTCCCGGCGCTCGCTCTCGGCCTGCTCGTCGCAACAGGGCACGGAGTTCCTTGGGCCGCGTTCCTGCCCAGCTTCCTCTTTCTTGGCATTGCCGCGACGCTTCTTTGCATCGGAAGGTGCCGTCCGCCAGTTGCGCGGATTTTCATCCGTCCCAGCGGATGGCGAGGGGTTTGCCGGATTGACCACCCACCTCGGCGCGTGCTCCGCTGATCCCCATGGCCAGTGAATCGTATTCTGGGGGAATGGCCGCTTTTGGAATCCTTCGGCCTCGCTTGCGACACGGGGAGCACGAGTACGTGCTGCTCCGCTTCCACGAGCCACTGCCCGAGCGACATGAGCTCGTGGTGCTCGGGGACTCGTGGCAGGCCGAGCGCCGGCTGCGCGAATTCGCCCAGGACTCCTTCAACCTGCGGACGCTGCGCGAGCTGGTCTACACCCAGGTGAACGCGCGGCCGTATGAGCCGCTCTCCGAGGAGTCCGTGCTGCGGCAGGCCGCCACGCTGCTCGGGAGCAAGCACCTGAGGCTCGCCCGGGTGCCCCTCCCGAAGATGCCAGGAAGGATGATGCCCCGCGAGAAGGTGGAGCAGCAGCCGCCTCCCGCCGTGGTCGAGGAGAAGCTGCGGCTGATGGTGCAGATCGTCGACGACTTCAGCGAGGAGCCGATCACTCAGCTCGAGCTGAGCATCAAGCTGCCCGACGGCTCCAAGCAGAAGGCCACCACCGACGGCGAGGGCCGCATCTCGCTCTGGGACGTGCCCAAGGGGCGCGTCGACATCACCTCGGCGCTCGAGGGGGCGACCCTGGCCGAGACGCTGGCTTTCGTGAAGGCGGGTATCCTGGTGTCCCTCTCTCCGGGGAAGCGCCGCCGCCGCAAGCAGGCGCCCTCGGGGAAGTTCCTCGCTCGCATCACCGAGCACAAGGTGAGCGACGGCGAGACGCTGGAGAGCATCGCCGAGACGTATGCGCTCACGGCGGACCAGCTCGCGAAATTCAACTGGGGCACGACCGATCCCGAGGAGCTCCAGCGTCACCTGTACCTCGACGTGGGCTGCAAGACCAAGGACGACAGCGGCAAGTTCGTGCTGACCAGCCAGGACAGCCCCGGAGTCCTCTACATCGCCCGTCCGCTGGAGATGAACTGGGTGACGCTGGAGGATCGCCACATCTGGCGGGTGAAGCGGGTGCCGGAGCCGCGGCCCTACCTGTTCTCGGTGTGAGCCGCGGGCGCTGAATCTTCCGCGCCGCCCCGGTTCCCTTGCCCGGTGGGAGCGGGGGCTGGATACTCCGGGCGAGACTCATTGCCCGGTCGGGGGATTCACGAATGCGCGCGCTATTGCTGGTTCTGCTGCTTGTGAATGGTGGAGGTGACGCCGGTGGGGAGCGAGACGCGGGCGTGGCTCAGGACGCCGGTGTCGCGGGACCACGGGTCTACGTCCAGGGCTCCTCCATCAACCTGCGCAAGGAGCCCACCAAGGACGCGGAAGTCCTCCAGAAGCTGCAGATCGGAACGGAGTGCCTCGTTTCCGAGCGGCTCGAGGGGGGGCAGTGGCTGAAGGTGCGCTGCGGAGAGGTGGAGGGCTACGCGTCGGCGCCGCTGCTGGGGCCGGAGAAGCCCTCGGTCGAGAAGCTCAAGGCCGAGGCGATGAACCCCGCCCTCCCGCTCGCGCAGCGGGAGGAGAGCGCGCTGCGAGCCGCCATGCTGGCCCCGGAAGATGCCGGGCTGCATGAGGAGCTGGGGAAGCTCTTCTTCGAGCGCAACCTGGATTTCGTCGCCCGCCTGAAGAAGCCGCTCATGCGGAGACGGTTCTCGTTCTCGTGCTCCGCGGAGGATGCCGCTCGATGCCTCAACGGCACCAGCTCGATCTACCTGAATGGCATCAAGGTCCGGGTTCAAACGAAGAATGATGCGTTCGTCACCGCCCTCGGCGTCACCGACAAGGTGGTTGTCTATCGGGGCAAGTACCGCTTCAACGCGAAGACGGGTGCACTGACGGGAGAGGTGCTCGAGCAGGTGGAATTTCCCCTGACTCCGGTATTCGAGAAGGCACTCTTCTCCGGCGTCGAGGTGATGCAGGGCGACGAGCGAGACCCACCTTTTGGCCGGTACTTTCTCGACGAGGCCTCACTGGCCCTCCTGGCAGACGTGCCCAGGACGTGGGGCCTCCTGACGATGCAGGATGCCCGCGGGCCCAGGATTCGGTGGGACTCCTGCGCCAGGAGGCCGTACCAACTCCAGTTCCGGCCAGACATCCACGGGCGGGTCCTCGTCTATATCGAGAACGCAGACACGGATGGGCTGGAGATCTACTGGATTTCCTCCTTGTCGAAGCGCGAAAAAACCCTCGACCTGACACTTGAGGCCTTCTACGGATCGAAGACGAGACACGAGCTCTTCAGGCTCCCCGAAACGGGTGAGGACATCGCGTACCTCGGGAATACGCCCTATACACACACACCTCGATTCTACCCGGACATCGGCCAGCCCTGTATCGAAGGGGGGCCGTAAGACCGGAACATCGAATCGTCGGGCTCGGGAGGAAACGAAGTTCAGAGAGTGTGGGGGGACGCCGTGGCTAAAAAAAACATCTACCCGGTCAACTGGCAGTACGAAATCCCAGAGAACGTACTGGCGACGCTGGATGAGTACCACATCCTGAAGGTCCCGCTCCTCGGGCAGCATTACGTCGATGGCCCCTGGAACTGGTGCGGACGTACGTCCTGCTCCATGGCGTACAACTACTACCAGATGGTGCAGGGCGGAGACTTCGCGTCGAGGTTCATCACCCACTGGGATGGTGGCAAACCAGGGCAGTTCGTCGATCTGCGCTACCCGGGAGGCCAGCGGGCCTTTCACACGAAGCCAACCCAACCCCCTCACAACCAGAACGTCAGCGACTACGCGATTTCGACCCACCACTATGATGATGTCGCGAGCGTCGTTCCACCAAAAGAGTTCTCCCGCGGTGTCACCGAGGGCGACTTCAGTGGGTCCAGGGTCCTCGGATTCTCCCGAACCGCAGTGCTGCCCTACACAGAGCCGGACCGGAAGGCGCTCGCAGCCCAGATCGCGAACGATCCCCGCCAGATTGAAGCCAGGTTGGCCACCGTCCTGAAGGCGATCACCAACAACAATCCGGTCATCTTCTATTCGGGGTTTTCCGCCACCCACACGGCGCCGGTCCACCTCATCCTGATCATTGGCTACGCCTACCTGGTCGATTCGACGGGCCGACACCTCTGGCTGGTGGTGGCCGATCCGTCGACCCAGGGGAAGAAGGTCGGAGACAAGAAGGGGGCCAACCTCCTCTTCCCGCCCAATCCCGACAAGAACGGGCACGATCTGAACGCGTTCCTCGCCAAGCAGATCTCAGGGGATCACGACCTCATCCGGCTGATGCCCGGCAACTGGGACAATGCCGAGGCGTCCCTGGTCTTGATCCGGGCCAGGAAGCTCTTCGAGGAGAACCCGCACAGCACCGTCCGTGACGACCTGTTCATGGACTACTGCAATGAGTCCGCCAAGGGCGGCACCTTCATCTACTCGCACCGACAGACGCCCGTTCCCCCCGAGCTCGTCTACACCAACGTAATGCGCTCCGTGGCCTACCCATTCGACGGAGCGAAGGAGCGCTTCCGGCCCGCGAACTGCTACGCGCTGACGGAGCAGTCCGCGGCGGGGCTCTTCCCGCTCGGAAGGCGCCGGAATCTCCACTCGGGAATCCACCTGGAGGTCTCCCCCTTCGTCCTGCCCCCTCCCCCGGCCCCACCGGCCCAGGAGAAGAAGGCGGAGGCTCAGGCCAAGACGGGCCCGGAAAAGGGGCAGAAGGGGCAGGCGCCCGCGAAGAGCCCGGAGGTGAAGGCACCACCGCGGCCCCCGCCCCCGAGCACGGCTCGAGCAGGAGAGCGCGAGGTGCGCTGCTTCGCGCCGGGTTACGTGGTGGCCGTCCGGCTGACGAACGCACTGCCGGAGCCCATCAAGGAGACCCAGAAGCCACCGCCGCAGCAGGGACAGGCTCCCCAGGACCCGGCCCAGAAGGGAGAACAGCCCCAGAAGGAAGAGGTCAATCCGAACGAGCTGGCCAGGGAGTTCACGGGAAATCACAACTCCTTCATCCTGGTCCGGCACGACGTCGAGGAAGTCCTCCAGAAGGACGTCGAAGAGCAGCCGAAGCGTTTCACCTTCTACAGCCTGTACATGCACCTGGCTCCACCCGACTGGACGTCCGCGGGCACGTACCGGGATGTCGGCTGGCTCAAGACCCTCGCGCGCCGCAACGGCTGTCTGATCGTCCTGGATTCCCGGAACGAGTCCTTCCGGAAGATCCGGTGGTTGCAGGAGCCGCCAGCCGACGCCGCGTCTTCGCCGGAGAAGGAGGCGATCGTCCCGAAGAACAAGGGCACCTTCTCCGTCATCGGTTCCGGGCTCGGCATGCCGGAGGAATTCCAGCTTGGCAACGACGACGTGGATTACGTCCGCGCCCTCTGGAAGAAGCCGGAGCGGGATCTGACCGAGCTTCACAAGGCACTGTGCCAGGGCAAGATCGTCACCCTGCGCCATCCCTTCCTGCAGCTCGCCGCGGGAGATCTGGTCGGCTACGTCGACCAGAAGAACCCGGGCGTGGGGGACGGCTTCCTCCACTGGGAGATCCTCGGTCCCTCCGGTCAGGGCCAGCTCAAGGACTTCCTCGACTTCGCGGAACAGAAACTCGGGCAGAACGGCCTCTTCAAGCTCTTCTCGGAAGAGGACCAGAACAACTTCTTCGATCCCCCCGCTGTCGGAGCGGACGAGCTGGGCTCGCTGATGGAGTTCGCTCCCATCTCGAAGCGAGCGGGCAAGGAGGAGACCGCCAGCGTCAAATCCTTCCAGGACACGTACGATCACGAAAAGCTCAAGGAGGCCCTGAACTCCTCTCGGGCCCTGGCGTTCTCCGCGGATGACACGCAGGGCGCGGCCCAGGATTCCGGTGCCCCCCAGGAGCAGGAGTCGGCCGAGCCCACCTACCCGGCGGAGCTCCTCATCTCCAACTACAAGAACGCCCTGCCCGCTCCGGACGCCTCGGCGCCCTACCAGCTCAAGATCACCTTCGATCCGGACACCCTGCCGCCACTCTTCGTCAAGTACGACGGGACGCAGACCCGCATCCCCATCCGCCTGCCCGCGAAGGCGCGGCGGATCTTCGTGGAGCCGGAGGATTCGAACAAGCTCCTGCTCCAGACGGGAGGTGGGGTCAAGGATGCCCTCCAGCGAGACATCGAGCACTTCAAGCGCCTGGCCTCCGTCCGGTGGCGCGGCGTCGTCCTGAGGCACCTCAACGAGTGGATGCCCGACAGCATCGTGACGCAGGTGATGGAGCACCTGGAGGTCCACAAGGAGCTGGGGGTCGGCGATTCCATCCTGGAGATCAGCGACAAGGAGGGGGCGAAGAAGATCCTCGGGAAGTACGCGGATGCGGTGGGCTGGTGGGCGCACAAGGAGGAGGTGCCCTTCCTGGGCCCACGGGAGGGCACGGACCAACAGAAGAAGCTCTTCGCGGACAGTCCCGATGCGGATCAGCTGCCCTCGAAGGGGTTGATCGACAACCCGCACCCCGTCACCTTCGCCTGGCTCCTGATGCTCATGAGCCGGCACAACCTCATCCGCTTCGTGGAGACTCCGCTCTGGAAGCTCGGAGGAGATGAAGGAGCTGATCGCTGCCGGCTGGCTGCCGGCGCGAGAGGCCCATCCACCTCGCAGGGTGGGCGATCTCGTCTACGTCGGAGCCGTGCCACGGGGGAGCGGCAAGGAGCCGGTCACCGTGCATGCGATGTTCGGCGGCAAGAAGCTCCGCATCGCCAGCGGAACCTGTACCGACGGCGCATTCGTCGAGCCCGCGGAGGTGCCCGGCTGGGGCGTCTGGACACTGGACACGGCGGGCGGCCAGCGCATTGGCTCCCTGGAGCTGGAGGGGCTCCGTCCCTCGCTGCTGGGCGGTCGCGAGGTGCCAGAGGCACCTGGCTCGGAGGCCGCTGATTCCCTCTTCGCGCCGGAGTCCCGCAAGGACGGGACCTTCTCGTGGCGGATTCCCTTCCGGAAGAATTGTCCGAAGCTCCTCCGGGGCTGGGTCGTCATGCGCACCTGGAGGCAGCCGACGAAGCGGGACAAGAGCGCCCCCTTGCCCTCCCCCAAGTTCACGCTGGCCGACGTGGCCATCCCCGTCCAGGGGCGAGAGGATACCGCCTTCAACGAGAGTTCTGGCCTCGCGGTCGTCGACGGCTACATCCAGAAGGGCAGCCTCAAGGACGCCAGCACCTACGTCACCCAGCACTTCACGTACAAGGCCTTCCTCGACGCGGCGAACAAGCCCCCCGACAAGCCTCCAGCCAATGCCCAGAAGGCACCCGCCGTGGCGCCTCCCGCTCCTCCGACAGCCCCTCCTCCGGCACCCGTCGACACCGGACCGAAGCTCGCCTGGGAGCTCGCCGAGGCCGTGGAGCGCATCCAGTGCGAGTACTCGCCCAAGCAACTCCTGTCCCTGGCCGCGCTCTCCGAGGATGGACTCTCCATCCAGCTCAAGGGCTCGGACCCCAAGCGGTTGCATGACGCCGTGGACAAGATGATGACGAACGGCTGGCTCGAGTCGTACATCGAGGAGAGCCCGAAGGTGTACCGCGTCGTGGTGAGACCGCCGGAGCAGAGCAAGCTCCCCGGTGACATCGTGCTCGAGTTCGACGCGAACGAGGCCTTCACCCGGTTGAGGCAGGGCGTGCCGGAGACCGAGGAAGTCCACGTGCAGTTCGGCTGCCTCTTCCCGAACGGAGGCGGCGCGCTGGACGAGCGCTTGCACCCCACCGAGACGCTCGGGACGCGGTGCGAACCGGTGTCGCTCGACGTGCTCAAGGGCAAGGCCGCGTTCGGTCATCTGGAGCTGTGGTCGTCGACGGTGGCGGAGGTGTTGCACGCCCCCAGGTTCGAGGCCCCGACGGTGTCGGTCACCGAGAAGGGCATCCGGATCTCCGCACGGCTGGTGGGCGGCAACGCCGACTTCTGGAAGGCGGTCGGGCCAATGATCAAGGTCGGTGTCATCGAACTCGACGAGAACGCGAAGAAACAATCGCAGGTGGAGAAGGACTGCGTCGTGCGGACGTTCTCCTTCAGCGACGAGAAGGTGAAGGACAGGGCGTTCCAGCTCTCGGTCGAGGCCCACGACAAGCGCGCGCCATGGGGGCCCGAGCGGATCCACGTCCAGACCGTGGAGGGTCCCGCCTACAGCATGCGGCGGCGCGGCAAGCTCGAGACACGGCTCAAGGCGACGGATCGGTTCATCCTGGAGGTGGCCCTCCACACGACGGCGGTCGGCCTCAACAGGGGCTTCAAGCTCGAGCTCATCGATCCCAACGCCCGCCCCCCCGAGCCCAAACCGAAGGGCAAGGGCACGCCGCCCTCGAAGTGGAAGAAGACCACCATCCGCTACAAGCCGGACAAGGGCGGACATGGCGTCACGGACGTGGAGGGCGTCTTCCACGCCGAGGTGGACCTGAACGATGTCGCGGCCGCGCTCGAGGACGGTGGCAAGGAGTACCACCTCCGCGTCCTCCCGGAGAAGCCAGAGGACAAGGACCTCGTCCCACGCGAGCCCGTGAAGCTCTTCATCCCCGAGCCCCTCGAGCAGCAGAAGGTCGAGGACGAGCGGCTCTTCCCCGACATGTGGGACCTGCCGGGGGGAAGCATTCCCATGAAGGGAGAACGCGTATGAAGCCCCGTTCTGGTGGCGAGCGGTTCGAGTTGCGGATCGAGCCGGGCTCGGAGGGCGTCATCAACCTCGTGGCGGTCGCGCCCACGGAAGCTCCATGTCTCCCTGGACACGAGCAGCATCCGGCACTCCGGCCGCAGCACCTTCGTCACGCTCCGCGGCACGCACGAGCACCTGCCGGCGGACACGGTCTGCAGCGTCATCGTCAAGACGACCTCCTGCGGCATGAAGCCCCGCGAGTACACGATCCTCAACGTGCCCATGCGCATCAATGGGAAGTCGTGCTCCATGGAGGTGGAGATCGACATCTTCGAAGCGAGCTTCTTCGGAAAGGGCACGGCCGAACTCACCGCCATCCCCGACTTCCCGTTCGCGCAGGAATGCAAGATCGAGCAGTTGCTCGAGTTCGACAACCCGTTGGGCGTCCTGGGGCTCGAGCTCGAGAAGGCGGTCCTCATCGGCAAACAGTTCCAGCTCCGCGCGGAGATGAGTGACCGGTTCAAGAAGTTGAAGGCGACGCTCAGACTCTCCGTCTTCAATTCCATGGAGACGCGGAAGGGCGAGAAGCCCCAGATGGCGCCGGACGCCCAGCGCTATGCCACCCTCGAGTGGGCGGGCGACAGCCTGAGCAAGACGAAGCACTGGCGGGTCGGCTGCGCGTCGAGCGACGACTCCCTCCGGCTGGCCTATTTCGAGTCGTTCAAGGCGGTGTACGCCTTCGACCTCCGGGTCGAGGTCCTCCAGGAGCTCAAGGGAGAGGAGCAGGCCTACCTGCTGTGGGAGAAGCCCCAGGTGTTCTCCTACCCACGGCCGAGGCTCGCGGGCTTCGAGCTCAAGGACAAAGTGGTGAGCGTGAAGGTGGAGAACCTCGATGCGGACTTCAAACTGCCCCTCGAGCTGACGCTCTGGCAGTACGAAGCCCGCGTCCTCGGGGATGCCTACACCTTCGCGGCGATGGACCCCATCTCGAAGCCGGTGCTGGTGCACGCGAACTCCCCGGAGCGCTTCTACCGGCTGCATTGGCAGGAGCTCTGGAAGGAGAAGGAAGGGCCCGGGCGGAAGGTCTTCGCGCTCCTGCGCATTCCCAGGTCACTGACGGGGACGCAGGAGTACGTGCCCATCCACGCGGTGATGGACTACGAGGACAAGACGTACCTCCCGTTCGATGACGACGAGCTTCTGGCTCGAGCCTCCCAAGGTCAAGGTCCAGCCCAAGCAGAAGCAGCAGAAGACCACGAAGGAGCTGGCCACGGCGATCGCTTCGCAGGAGTTGCCGTCCCGCGCCTCGCGAGCCCCCCGCTTCGGAGAGGTCTGGACGGGGGTGCGAGACAACGGCCTGCTCGTGTGCATCAAGCTCGTCGGGGAGATCTCCTACTGGCGGGAGGCCGCGCCCCTCTTCTCCCTCTGCGACCCGTCCGGAGAGACCGAGCTGATGCGCCTGGAGGCGAAGCCTTCACGGGACAACCCCCGGCTCTACGAGGCGCTCGTCCCGTTGGAGGACACGCGCATCCTCGGCAAGAAGGTGAGCATCCGCGGGCAGGTCTCCCGGGCCGGAGCACGGCTGTGGGAAGAGGTGATAGCCGATCCACCCGCCTTCACCCTCCCCTATGAGGGCGTACCCAAGCTCAGCGCTCTCGATGAGAACATCGTCAAGCGCACCGACGATACGTCCTACCTGGAGGTGCGGTGTCTGGCCCAACACATCCCGAACGGAAAGGACGGCTCGGTGATCGAGTTCCGTCTCTCCGAGTACTTCATGGATCAGACCGAGCCCATCTTCCTGGCGGGACTGCCGTTCCGGTATGACCTGTCCAAGGCCAAGGGGGGGTTGTGTGATTCGCGGGGCTGGGTGATGGCCAGGCTCCAGCACGACGAGGTCATCAAGAGAATCCCGAACCAGGGCAGGTTCCGGCTTGAGGCCCGTGTGCTGCAGAACGAGAAGGCGAACCGCTCCATCGAGCTTCCCGTCATCCACAAGGACATCGGGACGTCGCCGCGGAGGCTCGAAGGCACCATGGTCTACGGGCTCCACAAGAACGTCTCCAGGGAGTTCCGCCAGAAGGTGCTGGCCATCTGCTCGTTCCTGAAGATGAACCCGGATCACCTGATGGCCTGCATGGCCCTGGAGACGGCCGGGACGTTCAGCCCCAGCATCCAGAACTCGGGGGGCTCCCGTGCCTTCGGCCTCATCCAGTTCACGGCGGGTCCGGTCAAGGACATCGACCCGAACCTGAAGCTGGAGACGCTGGCGGCGATGAGCGCGGTCCAGCAGCTCGACTACGTCCAGGCGTACTTCGTTCCCTTCGTCAAGAAGGCGCCGCTCACGAACATCGGGGACGTCTACATGGCCATCCTCTGCCAGAGAGGCGTTGGCCAGCCGCCCGATTACGTCTGTTACAAGAAGGGACAGAATGGATACGCCGGCAACGCCTCCCTGGACGTCGGGCCGAATGGGAAGCCCAAGGGCTACATCACCAAGGGCGATGCGACGGCCAGGGCGGAGCGATGGCTCGCGGAGGGGCAGCTCCTTCGCGGATGATGCCCCTTCCCCACCCTGGCTCGGAGCATCATGACGAGGGGTACCTCCAGTGGTGGGCGACCGGGGACTTCAATGCCGACGGGGACGAGGACGTGCTCGTTTTCCGCAGCCTGGGCGCCACCGGCGCAACCATCGCCGATCCGGCGGCGTTCGTGCTGACCCGTACCCAGCCCAGGGGCGTTCTCCAGGTCCTGAACGTCTGCGGTGACCGCATCGTAAATTTCCGGGGGGCGCCTGTCGTCATGGAGGACAGGCTCTCATCCAGAAAGGCGGTTCTCGATGTTGCCTGTCAATGAAGGTGCTCCCCGCGGTGGCGCGGCGGGTTGGAGAACCCTCTCGGCCGTATGTGCCCTGGCGGTGCTCGCCGCACCCCAGCGCGCGCGCGCGGAGCAGCTGTGCGACCAGGAGTGGGATGGTCGGGCCCTCGTCATCCAGATTGGCGAGCGGAAGAACGATGGTACGCCGCTGGAGCCATACGATCCTCAGCAGCCGATGAACCCCTATGAGTTTCCCGGGGACCGCTATCTCTTCCGGGAAAAGGGCATGGTCTATCGCGCCGTGGGCAGGTTCCAGGACCGGGCGGAAGGCAAGGAGGCCTTGAAGCTGGTCTACAACGAGATGCCGCACCTCTATACGGGCGCCTACCCTCCGCTTCTCTCGACTCCCGGGGCGTATCTGGTGACCAACTCGCCCAGGTGCACTATCAGCCGCAAGAACCCCGTCATCGACCCCGCCTCGTGGATCCTTGAGAAGGACGGCGTGATGCTCGTGGGGGCACAGTCGGAGTGCAATAAGGGCCAGCTCACCAAGACCATCACCGTGGTGTCGTGCGACGGCATGAAGAACCTGCTGACCGAATCCGTGTCGGCGCCTTGTGACGCGGGGCGCGTCACCTCCTGCATCCACCCCGTCGTGCCGGGGGTCTTCGTGTTCGAGCACTCCTACTCGGCACCGGTCCAGGGCACACAACTGCACCTGCGCGTCTACGACGTTCCCAAGAAGAAGCGGCTGCACTCTCTCGAGGCCGGCCATGACGGAGGCCCGGAGACCGAACTGATGAGCGTCCAGGACATCGACAAGGATGGTGTCCCGGAGATCGTCGAGACCATCGCCGGCACCGGGGAGCGCACGTCGGTGCTCAAGTGGACCAAGGGCAAGTTCACCAAGGTGAAGGCCCCATGAGGTGGAAGTGCGGCGTCACCTGCAAGGCTGAGCCGAAGAACTGGATGAATGACACGGCCCCGGCCTGCCCACCACGCAGGCCCTGTCGCCGTGCCCTCCGGCGCTGCAGGGCGAACACCGCGCCCAGGAAGACGGTGAGGGCATCCGAGAGCAGTCCCATGTCCTTGAGCAGCACCCACCGCACCCGGTGCGGAGAGAGGGGCTCTAGAGCCTCGGGTTCCCACCCGTGCCCGGGTTGCCAAGGCACGAACGCCCCTTAGGTTGACCCATGGCTGGAATCCGCGAGGACTACATCGAGCGAATGATCGAGCGGCTGGTGGCGGCGCTCGCGGCCATCCTGAAGGCGGGCAAGAGCCAGAAGACGGAGGAAGCGCTCGACCTGGTGCACCGAACGAGCCTGTCGCTCTTCGGGATGGAGTACCGGATGCTCATCACCATCGACGCGGGCTCGGTGGCGGGGCTGCTGGAGCACCCGGAGAAGCTCAAGGCCCTGGCGAAGCTGGTGAGCGCGGAGGCGGAGCTCCTCCAGCAGAGCGGAGACACGGAGGGCGTGGCACACCGGCTCGGTCACGCGCTCGCGCTGCTCGAGGAGGCTCGGCGCAGGAGAACGAAACCGGACGCCGAGCTCGAGGAGCTCCAGCGGAGCGTGCGGGACAGGCTGACGCGGCTCGATGCGCCTTGACCCGCGGACGACCCTCACCCCGGCCCTCTGGGGTGTACCGGTTGGTACAGCCGGGTGTCCCGGATGGTGCATGCTCCAGGACCAGACAGGCTCCTCGCGGGGGAACCGGAGCCAGGCACGGAGAATGCTAGGCTTCTGCATCGTGGAGGCAGTCATGCGCGGTGTCCTCATCCTCGCCATCTCGTTGTGGGCCGTGGGCGCCAGGGCCGAGGAACCGTCGCGCCGTCAGGAGCCCCGGGCCGCCATCCTCGAGGCGCTCGAGGTGCAGGCCTCGCTCCCGGCGCAGCTTCCCCGCCTGCCCGATGAGGCCTCCCCGGTGGCCGAGTCGGCCCGGGACACCGCCACGCAGGGTGCTCGCCGGGACGCGGCGGCCCGCACCCGCGGTGAGGCCGCCGGCAAGGCCCGCCGTGAGGCCTCGGAGCACGCCGCGCGGACTCCTCCCGGACAGGGCATCAAGGCCGCCCGCTCCGCCGCGTTGGGCGCCGCTGGAGGGGGCTCGGAGGCACAGGATGCCGCGGGCCGCTCCCGCGCCGAGCAGGTGCGCAAGAACAAGGACACCCGGCCCGACAGTCCGGGGAACGGCCGGCCGGCGCAGCCGAATCCCATTCGCGGACCGTGATAGAAGGTCTCGCGTGAAGCGTCTCGCGCTTTGCCTCGTCCTGCTCGGACTCACGGCGGCCACCCCCCCGGATGCGACACCCCACCTGCTCCAGGGGGCCCGCCACTTCCGCGAGGGCCGTTTCTCCAACGCCCTCGTGGAGTTCAAGGTGGCCCAGCGCCTGGGCACGGACGGGGAGGCGGACTGGTACATCGCCGCGTCGCTGGTGAAGCTCGGCCGCGCCGAGGAGGCGCTGGAGGCCTTCTCCACCGCGCGCAAGACGGCTCCGGACGCACGCGACGCGCTGCTCGACTACTACCAGGCGCTGGCCTGCTACGAGGCGCGCCTCTACCTGTGCGCGGACACGCTCCTGGACGCGGTGGGAGATGCGTCCGGGCCGCGCATCGGCGAGCAGGTGCGCAAGCTGCGCTCGGACATCGCCGCCCTCTTCCGCTCGGCGCCCACGCCCGCGTCCATCGACTGGTACCACGCGCGCGCCGCCCAGGTGCGTGCCTCGGGGCGCCCGGTGCTCGCCGCGCACTACCTCGAGGAGGCGATTCAGTTGGCCGCCAGGCGGGAGGACCGCCACCGGCTCGCCGAGGCCCGTGCCACGCTGGGGGCGCTGTCCGAGCGGCCCACGCCCCTGGTGGGAGGAGGAGGCCCGTGAACCCGGGCCTGCTGGTGGCCGCGCTGCTCGCCGAGCCCGGCCTCTGCGGGCCGGTGACGCCGCTGGCCTCGCCCGACCCGGCCGCCGCCGCGCCCTACGTGGAGGTGGCCGAGGCCGAGCAGGCCGCGGGGGACACGGAGACGGCGCTCGTCGCCTGGCGCGAGGTGCTGCGCAGGGACCCGCGCAACGCCCGGGCGCGGGCGGCCCTGAAGGAGCTCTGCCAGGAAGACCCGGACGCGCAGGAGGAGGCCGCGGCGGCGTCGCTGCTCTCCGGCCTCTCCCTCTTCGAGCGCGGGGAGGACGCGGCGGCGGAGGCGGCCTTCCGCGAGGCCCTCTCCGAGCCGGAGCTGGTGGACACGGCCTCCTTCTTCCTCGGGGTGCTGGCCCTGCGCGAGGGCCGCGCGAGCGAGGCGGGTGTCTTCTTCGACGCGGCGGCGGTCTCCCCGGACGAGGGGCTCGCGAGGCGCGCGGAGGAGCTGCGCCTGCAGGCCGCACGCGAGGGGCGGGTGGCGCTCTCGGTGCGGTTGGGCAGCGAGTACGACTCCAACGTGGACCTCGCGCCGGACGGCACGCGGCGGCGGGGCGGGAGCGCGGACGGAGTGGGCACGGGCCTGGCCGAGCTGCGCCTGCGTCCCTGGGGCCAGCGGGGGCCGTACGCGCGCCTCTCCGGCAACTACCGGGGCCACCTGCGCTTCCAAGGCTTCGACATGGCGGGGGCGGGGGGCGCGCTGGGCTGGGCGCACGTGGGCCCGGTGCTGCAACTGTCCGCGGAGTACGGCCTGGACGCCCTGTCGCTCGGGGGGGCGCCGTACCTGCGCGCGCACCGGTTGCACGGAGCCGCGCGCGCGGCGGTGGGCCCGGTGGTGGTGGTGGGCTCGGTGGCCGTGCGCCGCGAGGACTTCCTGGACACGGCGTTCAGCGGTTACTCCGGGTGGCGGAGCACGGCGCGGCTGGACGTGGAGTGGAACCCCTCCGAGTCCGTCTCCGTGTCGGCGGGCTGGTCCGGCGGCCTGCTGAGCACGTATGACCTGGCGCTCGGCTACCTCGAGCATGGCCCTCGTGCGGGGCTGCGCCTGGGCCTGCGTCCCGGGCTGCGCATGCTGGGCGAGGTGGGCCTCTCGCGGCGCGGCTACCAGAACTTCGACAACCCGCTGGGGGCCCTCCGCCAGGACCTGTCCCTCGATGCGGACGCGGTGCTGGAGTGGGACATGGCGAGGAACTGGAGCGTGCAGGCCTCGGTGGGCTGGCGCGGTGCGTCCTCCAACGTCTCCGAGCTCAGCTACGGCCGCTTCACGGGCGGGCTGGCGCTGGTGTGGTCGCGAGGGCTGTACTGATGGCGCGGCTCGCCTCGCGCGCCTTGGGCCCGCTGGGGCTCGCGACGCTCGGACTGGTGGGGGCGCTGGCGGCGACCCTGGCCCTCTACCGAGCGGGCAGCGCGGCGCTGGAGCAGGCGCTGGATGCGCGGCTGCGGGGCGCGGGAGAATCCGCGGCGCTGCTGCTGACGGACACGCTGGCCTCGCCCGAGCGGCTGGAGGCGCTGATGCGGGCCAACGCGCTGGACGGGGTGTACGTAGTGGACCGGAAGCTGGCGGTGCCGGCGGACGCCACGGGACCGGCGCGCAGACGGGTGGACCTGCTGCGCACGGATCCGGCGGGAGTGGAGGCGGCGCTCGCGGGAGAGACGCGGGTGGGCCCGGGCTACGCGATGGGAGACCTGCAGGTGACGGTGGGGTACTTCCCGGTGCGCGGGGGCGGGGGGCAGGTGGAGTCGGTACTGGTGCTGGAAGCGGGGCGGGCCTTCTCCAGCGCGCGCGATTCGCTGCGGCGGGCGCTGTGGGGCGGGGTGGCGCTGTCGGCGGTGGGCGCGCTGGCGCTGGCGCTGGTGGCGGCGCGGTGGCTGCGGGACGAGCGGGCGCGGCGCGAGGCGGCGGCGAAGGCGGCGCGAGGCGAGGCGCTGACGAAGATGGCGGCCATGGCGGCGCACGAGATCCGCAACCCACTGGGAGTCATCCGCGGCACGGTGGAGCTGATGCGCGAGCGCAGCGGGGCGAAGCTGTCGGAGCGGGACAAGGAATCGCTGGAGGACGTGCTGGGCGAGGTGGAGCGGCTGAGGCGGCTGACGGAGGACCTGCTGGACCTGAGCGCGGACCGGCCGTTGGCGGCGCAGCGGGTGTCTCTGTCCGAGGTGCTGGAGGAGGCGGCGAGGGCGACGGAGGCGGCGTTCCCGGGAGTGACGGTGCGCCGGAGCTTCGCGGAGTTGCCGCCGGTGGAGGGGGACGCGGGGAGGCTGAGACAGGTGTTCGCCA
This sequence comes from Archangium gephyra, assembly GCF_049060025.1. GTDB lineage: Bacteria > Myxococcota > Myxococcia > Myxococcales > Myxococcaceae > Archangium > Archangium gephyra_A. The sequence goes on along the minus strand of NZ_JBMEQQ010000002.1, from coordinate 6,324,715 downwards.
ACCTCCTGCAGAACGCGGCGCAGGCGCAGGGGGAGGGCGAGGTGCGGCTGGCGGCGGAGCCGGACGGGAGGAGCGCGGTGCGGGTGCGCGTGGAGGACGACGGGCCGGGAGTACCGCCGGAAGTCCGCCAGCGGCTCTTCGACCTCTTCGTGACGGGAAAGGCGAACGGAACGGGACTGGGCCTGGCGCTGTGCCGCCGGCTGGTGGAGCGGCACGGTGGCACGGTGGCGCTGGTACCCGAGCAGCGCCAGGGCAGCACCTTCGAGGTGCGGCTGCCCGCGGCGCATCAGGCCCGCTGAGCCCTCAGGAACGGCAACGGTTGGGAGCCTCCCGGGCGCGTTGTTCACGAACTTGTCCAACAGTTGGACAACTTTGGGAAGAGCGCGCCCGGACGGGTCCGGATGACTCCCGGTTCGCGGCTGGAGCAGGATGGAGCCCATGGACGTGAAGACTCGAACGATGAAGGGACGTTGGCTTGCGGCATGGCTCGCCTTGCCGCTCACCGGTTGCGCGCTGGGCAGCGTGCGTCAGGTGAAGGTGGATGCGCTCGGCCCCTATGATGAGGCGCGCGGCGTGACGGTGGAGGTGAAGGGCGAGGTGCCCGACGCGCTGAAACAGGATCTCCAGGAGTCCTTCCAGCGCGGCGTGGAGACCCGGGCGCGCAGGCCCGCGGATGCGAGTGGCGAGCCGCTGCGGCTCGAGCTGCGTGTCGTGGAGGCCAGCTCTCCGGAGGCTCAGTCCACCACGGTCTCCGAGCAGGCCGCCGAGAAGGCGCGGACGGTATTCGGGCTCACCGAATTCGAGAAGAAGAGCGGACGGCTGGCCATCGAGGGCCTGCTGCTGGCGCCCGGGGGAGAGGAGCGGCTCGGGCTGGTGCGGTGGGAGTCGGCGGGGAATCCGCCGGACCTGGCCTCGCGCGCGGGCCGCGAGGCGGGCGAGGCGCTCGGCCGGGAGATGGACACCCGGCGCGAGGACTTCGTCACCCGGCGGGCCGCGGACGAGCGGTTGTTCCTCACGCCCACGGCGCTCACGCTGGAGCCCGGCGAGGTGGTGTTGAGCAACGACGAGCTGCTGCTCTTCCGCCTGGGGGTGGGCCTGGGGCGGCGCGTGCAGTTCGACGTGTGGGGCGGGGGGCTCCCCATTCCGGCGGCTGCGGGCGTGCCCCTCTTCGCCGTGCACGCGGCGGGCGGCGCGGGCGCGGCGGGGCTCGGAGTGCTGGGAGCCTTCGACCTGGGCCTCAAGGTGAAGCTGCTCGACGAGTCGCGCTACCTGCCGGGCGTGTCCGCCTCGTATGACTTCCTCAACCTCTTCGCGGGGGCGGTGGGCGGCGGGGGCATCGTGGTGCTCGGCCATGGCGTGGCCGGGGGCGGGACGGCGGGCGCGGCCGGAGCCAACCTCCAGTTCAACCTCTTCAGCGTCGTGGCCGGAAAGCACTTCGGCAACTTCCAGCTCACCGCGGGCGCCTACGTGCTCGACAACCACCACTTCATCCCGCAGAACGCAGCCATCACGGTGGGCGCGGTGGGCGCGGGCGGTGACGACGTGGGCGGCGGCACGGGCAGCTCGAGCACCCCCATTCCGCGCATTCCCACCCAGGTACAGGCCTTCGTCGGAGCGCAGTACGTGCTCGGGCCCCACAGCGAGCTCGCGATGGAGCTCTTCCCGCGCCAGCCCTTCCGGGACTCGTTCGGCACCACGGGGGTGCGCTGGCTGCTGGGCGCCGACGCGCCTCGCGGGCCGGTGGCGTTCGACCGGCTGCGCGTGCGCATCGACGTGGCGGCGCTCTGGGTGTACCTGCCCCCGTCCGAAGACGGGCGCCGGGGCGGCACGCCCTTTCCGCTGCCATGGGTGGGGCTCGGCCTCTACAAGCTCTGAGCCCGCGGCGCGAGCGCCTCAGCCGTGCTGGGGCCCGCGCGGGGCGGGGCCGGCCTTCTCCAGGGCGTGGAACTCCTCATCGGTGAAGACGCGCGAGCGGATGAGGAAGCGCACGCCCTCGGGCGCCTCCGCGGAGAAGCCGCTCCCGCGTCCCTTCACCACGTCCACCGTCAGGTGGGTGTGCTGCCAGTACTCGTACTGGGCGCCACCGATGTAGAAGGGCGTGTCCACGATGGTGCCCAGGTACACGTCCTCCTGGCCCACCTTGAACTCACCCCTCGGGAAGCACATGGGCGCGCTGCCGTCGCAGCACCCGCCTGATTGATGAAACATCAGGGGGCCGTGAATCCCTTGCAGCTTGCGCAGCAGGGCCTCGGCGGCGGGAGTGACGGCAACGCGCTCGATGGTCATCGGTGGCTCCCCGGTTCTGGCCTAGAAGAAGCCCATGGGCTTCGGGTCGTAGCTCACCAGCATGTTCTTCGTCTGCTGGTAGTGCGAGAGCATCATCTTGTGCGTCTCGCGGCCGATGCCCGACTGCTTGTAGCCGCCGAAGGCCGCGTGCGCCGGGTAGAGGTGGTAGCAGTTGACCCACACGCGGCCGGCCTGGATGGCGCGGCCCATGCGGTAGGCGGTGTTCGTGTCGCGCGACCACACGCCCGCGCCCAGGCCGTACAGCGTGTCATTGGCCACCGCCAGCGCGTCCTCCATGTCCTTGAACTTCGCCACCGACACCACCGGGCCGAAGATCTCCTCCTGGAACACGCGCATCTTGTTGTGTCCCTCGAAGATGGTGGGCTCCACGTAGTAGCCCTCGGCGAGCGAGCCGGCGAGGTTGGCGCGCCCACCGCCGGTGAGCACCTTCGCGCCCTCCTTCTTGCCGATGTCGATGTACGAGAGGATCTTCTCCAACTGGTCGTTGGAGGCCTGCGCGCCGATCATCGTCTTGGGGTCGAGCGGGTTGCCCTGGACGATGCGCTTCGTGCGCTCGACGGCCTTCTGCATGAACTCCTCGTAGAAGCGCTCCTGGACGAGGGCGCGCGAGGGGCAGGTGCACACCTCGCCCTGGTTGAGGGCGAACATGGCGAAGCCCTCGAGCGCCTTCTGGGCGAACTCATCGTTCTGCGAGAACACGTCCGCGAAGAAGATGTTGGGCGACTTGCCGCCCAGCTCCAGCGTCACGGGGATGAGGTTCTCCGAGGCGTACTGCATGATGAGGCGGCCGGTGGTGGTTTCCCCGGTGAAGGCCACCTTGGCCACGCGCTTGTTGCTGGCCAGGGGCTTGCCGGCCTCGATGCCGAAGCCGTTGACGATGTTGAGCACGCCGGGCGGCAGCAGGTCGCCCACCAGCTCCGCGAACTTGAGGATGGTGACGGGAGTCTGCTCGGCGGGCTTGAGGACCACGCAGTTGCCGGCGGCGAGCGCGGGCGCAAGCTTCCACGCCGCCATCAGCAGCGGGAAGTTCCAGGGGATGATCTGCGCCACGACGCCGAGCGGCTCGTGGAAGTGGTACGCGACGGTGTGCTCGTCGAGGCTCGGCGAGGCTGCCCTCCTGGGCGCGCAGGCAGCCGGCGAAGTAGCGGAAGTGGTCGATGGCCAGCGGGAGGTCCGCGGCGAGCGTCTCGCGGATGGGCTTGCCGTTGTCCCACGTCTCGGAGACGGCGAGCATCTCCAGGTTGGCCTGCATCCGGTCGGCGATCTTGTTGAGGATGTCGGCGCGGGCGGTGGGGGAGGTGCGAGCCCAGGCGGCCTTGGCCTTGTGGGCGGCGTCGAGCGCCTTCTCGACGTCCTCGGCGGTGGAGCGGGGGATCTCACAGAACGGCTTGCCGGTGACCGGGGTGATGTTCTCGAAGTACTGCCCCTTCACGGGCGGGACGAACTCGCCGCCAATGTAGTTTCCGTAACGGGGGAGGTACTGGACCTTGCTGCCCTTCTGTCCCGGCGCTTCATAGATGGTCGACATTCGGACCTCGGCTTGATTCGTGGGTTGAACTGGCAACGGCAGGGGAGAGGGCACCGAGGATAGACAGGTGCCGCTCCGCGTCATCGCCGGAAAGGAACACGGGACCGTCCGAAATTGATCAGCGGGCCCAGATGCCCGGTCCCATGCCCGCCCTGTAAGCTTGGTCGATGCGGGGGCGAGTGCTCGCCCGCGAGTCGTTGCATGACAGGAGGGGGATGACATGAAGTGGAGCAGTTGGCGTATGTGGTTGGGCAGTGCCGTGCTGATGCTCGGGAGCGGTTGTGAGCCTTCGCTCGAAGAGCAGGACGCTGCCAACCAGAAGCCGCCCGTGCGGGTGGCGCACGAATCGAGTCTTGGGGAGCTTGCCCGGAGCGACAGAAGGGAGGTGCCCGCACACGGTCCCTCTGGATTCGTCTCCGTGGGAAACACCCTCTTCTTCACGGCCACGGATGTCGGGCATGGCACCGAGCTGTGGAAGAGCGACGGCACGCAAGCGGGGACGGGGCGGGTGAAGGACATCGTCCCAGGTCCCGGGAGTGCTTTTCCGGGTGATGTCGAGATGGTTGGCACTCCCTTCGTCAACCTGGACGGGATCCTCCTCTTCTTCGTGGACCAGTCAATTGGAGCAGGGGCCTCCGGACTCGAGCTGTGGAAGAGCGACGGAACGGAAGCGGGGACGGTGCGGGTGATGGCCCACCCCGCGTGGGGGGCCGAGGGGTACCCCCAATTCGTTCATGTCTCCGGTGGGCAGGTCCTCTTCGTGGCCGGGGACGCGGCGCATGGTGCCGAGCTGTGGAGGAGCGATGGAACGGAGGCGGGAACGGGGCTCGTGGTGGACCTGGCTCCAGGGCCGGCGAGCAGTATCGAGGGGGCTCTCGGGAGCTTTGGCGGCCTGTTCTACTTTTTCGGGCACACGGGGGATGGAGATTCCGAGCTGTGGAGGACGGACGGGACCGCGGCGGGGACGACGCGGGTCAGGGACATCCGTCCAGGGGCCGAAGGCTCCAGCTTCGGCTACCAAGCCATCGCGGTCATCGGTGATGGCGCTTTCTTCTTCGAGGCGGACGATGGCGTCCATGGTGTCGAGTTGTGGAAGAGCGATGGGACGGAAGTGGGCACGGTGTTGGTCAAGGACATCACGCCCGGTGCTGAGTCATCCACCTTCAGTTCGAAGCGCTGGGTGGATGGCAGGCTCTTCCTGTCTCTGTTCACTTCCTCGGGGGGGGAGCTGTGGAAGAGCGACGGGACGGAAGGGGGCACGGCGAGGATCAAGGTGGTTTCCCCGCCCTCGGTGGGCGCCGCGCCTTCCTGGTTTCGCGAGGTGAATGGGCTGCTCCTCTTCAGGTCCGCGGATGCCGCCGCCACGGCCTACTCCAACACGGCCGAGCTGTGGAGGAGCGATGGGACGGAAGCGGGCACGGTGATGGTCAAGGACATCACTCCGGGCGCGGCTGGCTCCGTGATGGATCTGTACAAGAGTGGAGGCACGCTCTTCTTCACCGCCAACGACGGTGTCTCCGGCCGCGAGCTGTGGAAGAGCGATGGGACGGAAGCGGGCACGGTGATGGTCAAGGACATCGCACCGGGAGGAGCGAGCAGCTTGAGCGTGCGGAAGTTCCTGGATGTGAACGGGACGCTCTTCTTCCTCGCGGACGAGACCGGCTCCGCCAGACCCTTCCAGCTGTGGCGGAGCGATGGATCGGAGGCAGGTACCGTTCGCGTGAAGGATGTGTCCCTGAGCGAGCCCGAAGGCCCTCCGGAGCCCGAAGGCCCTCGAGACCGGGGCTGTTCGGCCTCGCCAGGAAGCCCGCTGGGTTGGGCGTTCCTGACCCTGCTGCCGCTCTCCCTGCGCCGCCGTCGCGATGAATGAGCGCGCACTGCGTGGGGAACTGTTTGAGCTGAGCCGCCATCCAGGCAAGCTCGACGGTATCTGGCTCCAACTGCATGGGTGTGGCTGACGCGCGCACCGGAAGCCAGGAGGCTGGTCCCAGGTGCATGGGACCGGCCTCCCGTGCGTCTCGGGTGTGAGACGTATCGCCCAGGTGGCGAACGGCTATCGCCGCACGAAGCTACCGGCGGAGAAGCCTGGGCCGGGCACGAGCCGGAGGCGGGGTGATCGGCGTGGGCGCGTCGGGGTCATCGGACGAGTGAGGTGAAGCATGGCGCAGGTGTTGGTGGTGGATGACGAGGTGAAGCTGGGCAAGCTGGTGGCGGAGGCGTTGGAGCTGGACGGGCACGAGGTGGCGCGGGTGGCGGGGGGGCGCGCGGCGCTGGTGGAGCTGGCGCGGCGGGGCTTCGACGTGGTGCTGACGGATTTGATGATGCCGGAGGTGGGGGGGCTGGAGGTGTTGAAGGCGGCGCAGGCGCTGCCCACGCCGCCGGCGGTGGTGATGATGACGGCGTACGGCAGCGCCGAGAACGCAGTGGCGGCGATGAAGGGGGGGGCGGCGGACTACCTCACCAAGCCCTTCGCGATGGACGAGGTGCGGCTGCGGGTGAGGCGGCTGGCCGAGCAGCGCGCGGCGGAGACGCGGAGCGAGCGGCTGGTGCGAAGGCTCACGCCGGAGTTGGTGGCGGAGAGCCCGCGGATGAAGCAGGCGCTGGCGTCGGCGAGGCAGGTGGCGGCGAGCGACGCGAGCGTGGTGCTGCTGGGGGAGAGCGGGACGGGGAAGAGCCAGTTGGCGAGGCTCATCCACTATTCGAGCAAGCGCGCGGCGGGGCCGCTGGTGGAGGTGCACTGCGCGGCGCTGCCGGAGACGCTGCTGGAGGGCGAGCTGTTCGGCCACGAGAAGGGCGCGTTCACGGGAGCGACGGAGCGGAAGACGGGGCACCTGGCGGCGGCGGACGGGGGGACGCTGTTCCTGGATGAGATTGGCGAGGTGACGCCGGCCACGCAGGTGAAGCTGCTGCGCTTCCTGCAGGAGCGCGAGTTCGTGCCGCTGGGCAGCACGCAGGCGCGCAAGGTGGACGTGAGGGTGGTGGCGGCGACGAACCGGGACCTGGCGGCGGCGGTGCGCGAGGGCCGGTTCCGGGAGGACTTCTACTACCGGCTGAACGTCTTCAGCATCGAGGTGCCGCCGTTGCGTGAGCGCAAGGAGGACCTGGTGCCGCTGGCGCACGCGTTCCTGGCGAGGAAGGGACTGCCGGCGTCGAAGCTGTCGAAGGACGCGGAGGCGAGGCTGACGGGGTACACGTGGCCGGGCAACGTGCGCGAGCTGGAGAACGCGCTGGAGCGCTCGCTCATCCTGTCGGGAGAGGGAGACATCCAGGCGGAGCACCTGGGAGCGGGAGGCCCCTCGCTGTCACGAGGAGGCAAGGGTGTGCGGGCGGCGGACGTGCTGGGGGAGGGCTTCAACCTGGACGCCTTCGAGCGCGAGCTGCTGTACGCGGCGCTGGAGAGGGCGGGAGGCAACAAGACGGCGGCGGCGAAGCTGCTGGGCATCACGCGCCGGAGGCTCTACTCGCGGTTGCAGAGCCTGGGCGAGAAGGTGACGGACCCGGACTCGGATTGAGCCCGGGTGCCAGGTCCCCGGGTTGGACTCCAGGCGGGCGGGCGCCTTGGAGACGTGGAGGTCCACGCGGGTGCCTACCCTTGGAATGCATCTCTCCCAAGGAGCCCGCATGGAGACCACGCCCCACGAAGCGAAGCATCCGCGAGAACTGGTTCACGTCCCCGTCTCGGTGAGTGAGCGCAAGGGCCTGCTCGACAAGAGCGCGGCGGCCGGAATCCCCGCGATGCCTCTGCTGGGCAAGCTGCCGCTGCGCCGGCTCATCCCGCAGAACCTCCACTCGGTGCTGGACTACCAGGGAGCGCTGACGGTGGCCGGGGTGGGGCTGCTGTCCGGAGTGGGGGCGGCCCGGACGGCGGGCCTGGTGCTGGGCGGCTCGGGCGTGGGCGTGGCGCTGTTCACCGACTACCGGCTGAGCTTCAAGAAGCTCATCCCCATCGAGGTGCACGAGGTCATCGACTACGTGTGGAGCGCCGCCGTCATCGCCGCGCCCTTCCTCTTCGGCTACTCGCGCCGCGGCCGGCTGGCCACCTGGGTGCAGGCCTTCGTGGGCGTGAGCACCATCGCCGCCTCCCTCGTCACCGACTACCGGGCGCAGCGCGGCGTGCAGTGGCGCAAGGGATTGAAGACGGACCTCGGCCCCGTGAACGGCTGAGGCCAGGACGGCGCGGTGATGTCGAGCCCGAAGTGACTCAGGAGTGTCGTGACCCGGCCGGCAGAGCGGACCGGCCGGGTCACATCCCCCTCACGGGCGGCTCACGTCACGGGCCCGTCAGGTTCTTCGCGTCGTTGATGGGCGACAGGTCCCCCACGAACCGGAGCATGTCCGCCATGGTGAAGTGGCCCGGCTTGCTCGAGGGCAGCGTGGGCTTCCACTGCGGGTTGCTGGCGAGGAAGGAGCTCGAGTCGTACTCGAGCAGGCCCACGAAGACCTCGGACAGGATGCGGCTGCCCACGGGCCCGAGCCGCTTGCTGTTCCCGCGCTGCTCGGCCTCCTTGAGGATGTAGTACCAGAGCGGGGTTTCCAGGTGCAGGTTGTGCCTGGCGGCCACCTCGCCATCGGGCCCCTTGGCGATGTCTTCGGGGGACAGGGGCTTGAGGCGCATGCGCCGGGCCACGTTCTGTCCGGAGGGCAGGCCGAGGCTGCGCCCGCGTCGCAGGTTGGCGATGGGCAGGTTGACGCCGGGCAGGACGCCGCCGTCGGGAATCTCGGAGAGCGTGGGCGCGAGCAATGGATCGAGCTTGCGGCTGAGGCCGGCCGTCACCCCGTCATTGGGGAACTGGAAGAAGCGCCGCCAGTCGATGATCCAATCGCTGGGGATGGGCACGCTGGTGCCCGAGCGCCCGGAGAAGCGGAACAGCAGCGCGAGCGAGGCCGTCGCCCGGCGGCGGGGGCCCTGCTTGAAGGTGAAGACCTCGTTGTAGTCGTAGCCCTCGCGCACCATGCTGTGCCCCAGGCGGTACGCGGCGGCGGCGAACTCCACGGGGATGAAGGCGTCGCGGTGCGGGCGGTAGAACGCCCGGCCCTTCTCGAGCACGTCCTCGAGCACGTCCTTGTCCACCAGCCGCTTGAGGAAGTCGTGCAGGACGATCCACTGGTAATGCCAGATGACGAGCTGGCGGGCCTCCTCGAACAGGCTGCGCCGGGCGGCCGAGGGCGGCTTGACGGTGCCGGCCTGGAGCCCCTCGACGATCTTGTTGTGGAAGCGCATGAAGGCCAGATGCATCTGGGCGACGATGATGTTCTCGTCGTTGCGCGGATCTCCGAGGACGGCCAGCCCCTGCGGGCCACGTGGGAGGTCGAAGTCGAGCGACGGCTTCACGGTCGGGTCGCCGCCGCCGGGATTGGGGCTGGTCTTGCCGATGACGAAGAGGGCGTCGTTGGGAGGGAGCTGGTAGAGGAAGGGCTGGTCGGCTGGACCCCTGCCGTAGAGGGAGTCGAGGTCCAACGCGGGGGTGCGGAAGTTGTGGAGCGCCAGCGGGTCGACGAGCACCTCCTGGATGGGAGTGGTGTCGAAGGTGATGTCGTGGTCGATGAACTGGCCGAGGTACGTGTAGCCGGCGGGGACGTCCTCGTTGTCACCCTTGGGGTCCGCCGGGGTGGCGTCCTTCATCGCGCGGCCGAGCTCCTCCAGGGCCTCGGGCGGGGGCGTCAGCGGCTGGAGCGACGGAAAGAGCCGTCCGAACTTGCCCGTCGGGACGTACTGGCCCAAGGGGGTCCCTTCCCCATTGCGTAGCATGAAACCATGAATGGCTGGCATTGTGCTTCCCTCCACGTGGTGGTGCGCTTGGACAGACACGGTCCGGCGCATTTGTGAGCGGCGTTCCGTGCCGGGTGGGAAGCTCGGCGGCTCTGCGGTCATGTTGTGTCCCCCCCCTCTCTCGGCCTGATGGCACCGAGAGAGCGGCCCATGGATTCCAGTTCGGTGCGCGGGCCGCAATGCCCTGCAGGGCACCTGTCCGGAAGCGCGCGAGGGCCCCGGACCGGAGGGAGGGGCCGGGATCCATGACTCCCGATCTTTCGCGGTATGCTCGGGCGCATGCGCGCCCTTCTCTGTTGGACCCTCCTGCTCAGCCTCCTGGGCCTTCCCGCCCGGGCCGAGACGGTGGACTCGATTCCCCGCCCGCGGCCGGGCTCCTGGTCCGTGGACACCACGGGTTCGATGTCCTCCTCGACGCTCGCCGGAGTGGACCGGTGGGGCGCGGAGGTGAACAGCAAGGGCCTGGGCCAGCTCACGGTGGTGGTGGTGGGGACGACCGGGGGGCGCAACCCGCGCACCTTCGCCACCGAGCTCTTCAACCTGTGGGGCATCGGCCATGCCGGGCGCGATGATGGCGCGCTGCTCCTCATCGCCCTGCGCGACCGCAAGGCGGAGATCGTCCTCGGGGATGGCGTGGACAGCCGCTCGGACACGGACCGGAGCGACGCCTTGATGTCCGGGGAGATCATCCCCGCCTTCAAGCGCGGGGACCCGAACGCAGCGGTGCTCGCGGGAGCGCGGGGCCTGAGCGATCTGCTCGAGCGCTCGCCTCTCAATGCGTCCGTGAGCAGCACGGCCTCCGTGCCGGACGTGCCCCACTCCCCGCCCTTGGATGTCACCACGCCCGTGCAACCGGCGGTCCGGTTCCAGGGCCGGGGCCCCTACAACTCGGGGCCCTACTATTCTCCGACCGTGATGGAGCGGGTGGCCTCGAGCGACATGGCTCCCTGGTTCTTCGGTGGGGGGGCTGGCGCCCTCGTCGCGGGGGCCGCCGGCCTGCGCCGCTGGTTGCGCCGGCGTCCGCGCATTTGCGAGCACTGCACGCAGCCGCGCCAGCTCCTCGACGAGGACAGTGACGATGATCACCTCGACCGGGGACAGCTGCGTGAGGAGAGCCTGGGCTCGGTGGACTATGACGTGTGGTGGTGCACGTCCTGCGAGGACGCGCGGGTGGAGCGCTATGGCGCCTGGTTCACGGCTTATTCGAAGTGCCCGCGTTGCAGCTACAAGACGAAGTCGGAGTCGACCACCACGCTCGTGTCGGCGACCTATGACCACGGCGGCACGGTGCGGGTGACGGTCACCTGCAAGCACTGCAGCCACCACGACACCTTCACGCGCAGCACGCCCAAGCTCACCCGCCCCAGCTCGTCTTCCTCTTCCAGTGGAGGCAGCTCCTTCGGTGGAGGACGCTCCTCGGGCGGAGGCTCCAGCGGGAGCTGGTAGGCGGCTCCGAGTGGCGTAGAGTCGGAGCCATGAACCGCGCTCCGCTCCGCTTCTTCTTCGACTACGTGTCGCCGTATGCGTATCTCGCGTGGACGCAGCTCCCGGTGCTGGCCGAGCGTCATGGCCGCACCGTGGAGCCGCTGCCCGTCCTCTTCGCCGGCGTGCTCAACGCGCTCGGCACGACGGGGCCCGCGGAGGTGAAGCAGAAGCGGTTCTACATCTACAAGCACACCTCGCGGCTCGCCCACGAGCTCGGGGTGCCCTTCGCCTTCCCCTCGGCACACCCCTTCAACCCGTTGCTCGCACTCCGGGTGACGGCGGCCGTGCAGGACGCGGAGGCCCGGCGCCGGCTCGTCTCCGCGCTTTACGCGGCGGTGTGGTCCGGAGGCGGAGGGCTGCTGCAGCCGGAGCATGTGGGCGAGGTCGTGGCCTCGGTGGGGCTCGATGCGCAGGCGCTGCTCGCGGCGGCCCAGACGCCCGCCGTGAAGGACCAGGTGCGCCGCAATACGGAGGAGCTGCTCGCGTTGGACGGCTTCGGCGTCCCCACCTTCGTCGCCGATGGAGAGCTGTTCTTCGGCGTCGACTCCCTGAGTCACCTGGAGCGGTTCCTGCGCGGAGAGGAGCCGCTCTCCCGCGAGGAGCTGGAGCGCCTGCGGACCCTGCCCGTCGCCGCTTCACGGATTTGAACCAGGGCGGTGGCACGTGGCCGCCCGGCTCCCTACCTTCTTGGGGAGGGTCTCTTCGATGCCACCACCTCCCGGATCCACCATGTCGTCCTCCCGCAACGTCTCCATTGATGAGCTGCTCCGCTCCGCCGAGGAGCGGGAGGAAGCGGGGGATGCGCTGGGGGCCGAGGCGCTGCTCGGCCGCGTCATCTCGCTCAAGCCGGAGTTCTCGCTGGCCTGGTACCGGCGCGGCATGCTGCGCCTCTTCGAGCAGGAGGCATACGAGGAGGCACTCGCCGACCTGAGCCGCGCCGCGGAGCTGGGCGTGGACCAGGTGGGGATTCCTGTGTCGCAGCTCCATTACCTGCACGGAGAGTGTCTGTTCGGCCTCGGCCGGTTCGAAGAGGCCGAGGTGCGGCTCCAGCAGGGGCTCATCGGCGAACAGGACGAGGTGCTGCGGGCGGAGATCTACTTCCGGCGCGCCGAGTGCGCCGACGAGCTGGGGCGGCCCGAGGCGCTGCGCGAGGCGCTCACGGGCTTCCTGGCGCACAAGGCCGCGTTCCTGGACTCGGGCGGGGAGGGCGAGCAGGTTGAGTGGGCCGAGACGCGGCTCGCCGGGCTCTCCGGCGAGCCGTGAGGCGCGAGGTCACGGCGTGCCGCTGACGTTCGGCGGCGTGTAGGTGGCCTTCGGGTCCACCTCTGCGGCGTAGGGGCTCGTCCACGTGTCCTGGAAGAAGCGCTCGAGCTGGTTGGCGAACGGCTCGCCCTCCACGATGACGCCCACGTTGCGGCTCTGCGTGAAGTAGTCGCGCTCCCAGTTGCTCGTGCCCAGCCACGCCTGCTCCCCGTCCACCACCATGTACTTGGCGTGCACTACGCGCGCGAACGGGATGAAGCCGCCGGACCACTGCGGAATGGTGACCAGCTTCACCGTCAGCCCCGGCGGGGCGTGCAGCGCCTGCAGGCCCTCGATGGTGCCCTTGCGCTTGCCCCAGTCCGCCAGCAGCAGCTCCACCTTCACCCCGCGCGCCGCCGCCCGCTTCAGCGCGTCCTCCAGCTCGGGGAACGGCTTTCCGTCACGGCTCTTCGCCTTGTACGTGAGGAGCTGCACCCGCACCGAGCGCTTCGCTCCGTCGATGAGCGTCAACAGCTTCGGCAGGTCCCACGTGGCCGGGTCCGGCAGGTGGCCCTCGGGGCTGTGGGCCGGCGTCACGCGCACCGTGCCTCCCGCGTAGCTCGCCGGGAACGGGCCGCTCACCGCCGCCGTGGCCGGTGCCTGGCCTCCGGTGGCCAGCGCCCAGTCCTGCTCGAAGATGTCCGCGAGCGAGCGCACCACCTCGGGCACCCGGATGCGCAGCCCGAGCTTCCTGGATGTGCTCCAGCGAGCGCCAGTCGAAGTTCTGGCTGCCCAGGAAGGCTTCGCGCCCGTCCACCACGAAGTACTTCGCGTGCAGCACGCCGCCCATCGCCTTGCCCAGGTCCACCCGGCGCATCTCGATGCCCGGCCGCTTCGCCAGCCGCTCCAGCGTCTCCGGGTACGTCTTGTAGAACTTCTCGTCCGCGAGCACCCGCACCTTCACGCCCCGGTCCGCCGCCGCCTCGACGGCTTGAATCACCTTCTCCAGCCGGCTGCCCGGCGCGTTGCTCACGTAGAACTGGGCCACGTCCAGCGTCCGCGCCGCCCCGTTCACCATCTCCGGCCACACCTCGTGGGCGTCGGGGATGTCCGCATGGTCCAGCGTCGTCTCCACCGGGCTGCTCTCCACCAGCACCAGTCCGGGAAGCGCGGCCTCGGGAGCGGCGGCACGCACCGTGGAAGCGGGCGCGGCGCACGCGAGGGACAGCACGAGGGGAAGCAGCAGGGCGTTCAATCTCAGGGACATGGGCGCACCGTATACAAAAACCAAGGGCCCCCCGCGATCGCTCGCGGAGGGCCCCGGGTTCACACCGTTGGTTCACGCCGTTGCCGGCGTGGGAACTAGTTGCGGAAGCGCAGCAGCAGCTCCGCCTGCATCGGGCGGTTGCGGAAGCGCGACAGACCGTAGGTGGTGGTGCCGGTGTTCCACCGGTCGTACAGCGCCGTGGTGTCGGTGTTGTTCAGCGCGTTGACCACGAGCAGCGTCAGCTCCAGCTTGTTCGCCATGTTGAACAGCCGGCCGATGTCGTAGCGGGCCTGGGCGTCGATGATGAACTGGTCCGGGTTGCGCAGCTCGGAGATGGCCGACGGATCGTTGAAGTTCGGCGTCCCCGAGCGCAGGGTGTGGCCGGTGCCGCGCGGCGAGCGGTAGAACGTGCCGTTGCCATTGCTGAGGTTCTGGTTCATCCACAGCGGCGTGCCCGTCAGGTAGCGGAAGCGCAGACCGAAATCGAGGCCGAAGGTGGTGGCGTAGCCGAGCGCGCCCTTGACGGTGTGGCGGATGTCGTCCGGCGTCGGGCCCCCGAACAGGTACTTCATGCGCGGGTTCTGGCCGTAGCCGTCGAAGTACTCGCCCACCGTGCCGTTGTTGTAGCCCAGGGTGTAGCTGGCCAGCACATCCCAGCCGCCGTACTTGCCCTGCAGCCACAGGTCCACGCCCTTGTAGTCACGCCAGGCGTCGTCCGGGTTGTGGATCTTGATGATGGCGTGGGTATCGCCATCCAGGCCGCGCACGATGTTCGTACCGGTCAGGTCCCACACCCGGTTGACCTCCTCGTCGATCCACAGGTTGTTGTAGCGGCGGTACGTACCGTCCACGCCCACCACCATGCCCTCGGCGACCTCGCGGTGCAGCCCCAGGCTGATCTCATCCACGCTCGGCGGGGTGTGGCCCTTGTCGAAGTAGCGGCCACGGGCGCCACCCGAGATGTTGCAGACGCTCGTGCTGGGGCCCTCCGGGGGGCACTCGTGGAAGGCTCCCTCCGTCCGGTTGAAGTCGGAGCGCACCTGGAGCATCTCCGGGTTGGCGTGCTGGGCGATGAAGACGTCGCCCATCTCGTTGGAGCGGCCGTAGTGCGCCTTGAGCAGCGTCTTGCGGTCGTTGGTGATGTCGTAGGTCGCCGACAGGCGCGGTCCGATGCCCACCAGGTTGGTGATGAAGGTGTCACCGGCGTACATCCGGCCCACGTCCGCGCGCAGACCCGCGACCACCGTGAGCTGACGGTTGACGGTCCAGCGGTCCTGGAAGAAGGCGCCGAGCTGCGCCACCGAGGCGCTCGTGGTGAGCGGGCCCGGCTGGCCATCCAGGTTGTAGAAGGTGGTGCGGCGGTTGCAGAAGGCGAAGGTGGAGGGATCCTCCGGGTTGCACACGCCCCCGCGGTCGTCGTAGCGCACGTTGCCCGAGGTGCCCACCTGCTGCTCGCCCATCAGGTAGCCGAGCTGCACGCCACCCTTCATCTGGTGCGAGCCCACCTTGAAGAGCACGGTGGGGTCGAACTGCAGGCGCCACTTGTTCTCGGTGGAGTAGTTGCCCGCCAGGCCCGTGAGGGAGCCGGAGCTGCCCGTGGTGAAGAAGTTGTTGTCACGGTCCGCGTGCGACGCCGCGTCCAGGTCGTCGTTCTGCGGGCCCATGTACGCCTTCTTGTACGTGGCGCCCGTCTGGAGCTGGAAGAGGACGTTCTCGGTGAAGTTGTGATCGTAGTTGGCGATGAAGAAGGCGCCACCGCGGTCGATGCGGGACTCGGCGTCCAGCGCGACGGTCGAGCTGCTGCGGTTGTTGGAGATGACGTTCTGGTCCACGTTGACGGCGAAGGACACGCGGTCCTTGTCCGTGGGCTGCCAGGTGAGCTTGAGCCGGCCCAGGCGCGTCTGGGTGTTCTTGGGGCGGTTCTCCTGCACGCCGTTGATGGTCAGCGGCGTCTCCTGGTTGGAGATGTTCCACTGGCCGCTGGCGTAGAACCACAGCCGGTCCTTGATGATGGGGCCGCCCACGGCCACCAGCGGGGCGTAGAAGGACGTCTCCGCCTGCGGCGCGTCATTCTGCAGGTAGTTGCCGGTGATGATGCTCTGGTCCGAGCCGTACGTCGCCTTGGCGTTGCTGAAGGCCGGCGAGAGGATGAGCGAGACGTCGTAGGTGAACTTGTTGGAGCCGCTCTTGGTGACGACGTTCTCCACCATGCCCAGCGCGTTGTACTGCGCGTCCAGGCCGCCGGTGATGATCTCGAAGTTCTCCACCGCGTAGAAGTTCATGGGGGCGGTGATGGAGCCGTCCGACACGTCGGTGGTGTCCATACCGTCCACGTAGAACTTGCCGTAGCGCGACAGGCCGCCGCGGCTGCTCGGGGCGTTGCCGGGGCCCACGCCGGCCACGAGCTGCGGCATCGTCTGCACCTGGTTGAACACGGGCGTGGCGGCCGCCTTCTCCGCCGTCATCACCGCGCCGGTCTGCGCCGAGTCCGGGTTGATGATGGGGTTGACCTTCTCGACGATCTCATAGGTGGCCACCGCGTTCGTCTCGGTGAGCACCTCGAGCTTCACGTCCACGGGCGTGTTCTGGCCCAGGCGGACGATGATGCCCTTCTTCTTGATGGGGGCGAAGCCCTCCACCTGGACCTCGAGGACATAGCCCTCGCCCGGGGGGACCTGGCCGAACTCGAAGCGGCCGTCCTCGCCGCTGGTGCGGGCGATGGGCTGCTGCAGCGCGGGGCCGCTGATGGTGAGGGGGACCTCGGCCAGCGGGGTGCCGGTGGGGTCGTACACGTAGCCGGAAACGCGGCCGTAGTTCTCGCCGGCGGCGAGCGCGGTCATGGGCACGGCGAGCGCCAGCAGCGCCAGCAGCAGCGCCCGGCCGCGCAAGAGGATGGAAGTGGTCATGGATGATTCTCGGAAAGGAAGGGGGGGCTTACTGAGCGCTGCTCACCACGAAGAGCACGCTGTGGTCTTTGAGGGCCGTGGACGACATGTCGACGGTGTCCGCGGCGCAGTCCGGGGACTGGTAGCAGAGGCCGGTGTAGGTGACGCCCGCGGTCGGCGTGAACTCACGCAGGCGGACCACGGGAGACCAGTTCTCGTCGCCGGGCTTCGCCTGGAACAGCAGTTTGGCGGTGGCGTCCGTCGGCTTCGCGCTGGTGCTGGAGGGCTTGAGCCACACGCCGTCCATCATCTTCACGGCGTGCACCGTCTTCGCGGCGTCACCCGTGCCCACCGTCACCTCCTCCGTCGGCACCGCGCCGCCGTCCAGGAAGACGAACTGCAGGCCGCGGAACCAGCCGGGCTGGGGCGCGAAGGCGGAGGTGCTGTTCAGGGGATTGAAGGTGGCCGTCAGGTCGATCACGGCGCGCAGGGCGAAGAGGTCACCCTCGGCGGCGCGTCCACCGAACGTGCCTTCCGTCAGGGACGAGGCGTCCTTGACGGTGTTGCAGGTGTACTGGGGCATGCCCTGCCAGCTCTTCACCTTCACCAGCGGCAGCACCGGCGCGCTGCTGGTGGTGAGGGGGAGCGCGTCGAACAGGGTGTACTGCGCGTCCTCGCGGTACGCGTCCGTCCGCTCGTTGTACTCCTTGCCCGTCTTGCAGGGCTCGGAGAACTCGTACGTGGTGGTCTTCGCCAGGGTGACGGGCATCACCAGCTTCGTGCCGTCCTTGGTGAGGGACCTGTCGTTGGCGGCCAGCACGCCCAGGTTGTAGAAGGGAAAGTTCGTCCCCTCGGCGGTACCCGACATCGGCTGGTAGCACCGGGTGGCGGTGTTGCCGGTGCCGCAGGTGCCGGGCTGGAACTTGGACTCGAGCCCGGTGCCGTCGATGACTCCCATGTAGGGGTCACTCGGCTCGGTCGAGCCACCACAAGACATGGCACTCAACGCCATCGTCAGCGTCAGTGCCCACTTCTGCTTCGTCTGCACGAGAGCCTCGCGGGGAGATGGGGGGTGGCTCACGGCTCGGACGTCAGGTAGCCAACGCAGGCCGCTGCCGGGGCGGCCATGTATCAACACTTCGGACTCTTTTCCAAGTAGCCGGCCCGTTTTCACCTTGAGTTCACACCCTGACCCGGGGGGTAGGGGAGACAGCGGGCCGCTCTGGTGCTATGAGAGGACGCCCCTCTCCGCTCAAAGCCCATGTTCGCGCAGCAGACCGCTTCCAACGATTCCCACCTGTTCGGTCCTACCCTGTTTTCCGTGGTAGTCCACGTTGGGGTCATTGGGGCCCTGTTCCTCCTGGCGACTCCGAAGGAGAAGCCCGTGGAGGAGAAGGAGGTGGCGGTCTCGTTGATGAGGAGCCTTCCGCCTCCGCCGCCGCCCCCTCCGCCCGGGGGCGTGCGCTCCGTGGTGCAGCAGCGCAAGCCCACTCCGCGCAAGGAGATGGTGATTCGCCAGCCGGAGAAGATCGAGCCGATCAAGGTGGAGGAGAAGCCGAAGGAGCCCGAACCGGAGCCGGAGCCGGTGGCCGAGTCGGAGCCCGTGGCGGATGCGGCCCCGGCGGGTGTCGCGGGCGGCGTGGTGGGCGGAGTCGAGGGCGGCGTGGTGGGCGGAGTCGTGGGGGGCGTGGTGGGCGGAGTGCTGGGCGGGCAGCTCGGAGGGACGGGCGAGCCGCCGAAGCCGAAGAACGTGCCGCCCTTCGTCATCCAGCGCGACGTGGTGCGTCAGACGCCGCCGCGGCTGTCCGAGGTCTTCAAGCAGTCGCACCGCAACGCCGGGACGATCAACGGCATGTACCGCATCTGCGTGTCCACGGACGGCAACGTGTACGAGGTGACGGCGGTGAAGTCCGTGCCGGGCGCGGACTCGGACATCATCGCGGGCATCAAGGACGGCTGGCAGTACAAGCCGCAGAAGGTGCCGGTGTGCTTCCTCTACAACATCCCGATCACCATCTCGTGAGGGGGCGGGGCGTCAGCGCCCTTTTTCAGCGCCCTCTGATGTAGCGGCCGGACTGCTTGTCGAGCAGCTCCAGGCCCACCTTCGCCTCGCGGCACTCGGGCAGGAGCTGGAGGGCGCGTTCGAAGCTCTCGCGGGCCCGATCGAAGAAGCGCGTGCTGAGGTACTGGTGGCCGCGGCACACTAGCTCCATGGCCTGGTGGCGGGGCGTGGGCGACAGCCTGGCGGCCTTGGAGAACAGGTCGAGCGCCTTGGCGTAATCGACGGCCTCCAGGGCGAGCATGCCCAGCTTGTAGAGCTGGAGCGCCACCGCGGCCGGCTGCACGGCGCCGGAGGGAGTCCGGGGCACGGCGGAAGCGGCCGGGGGGGGCGAGGCCACGGGTACGCCGTGAGCCGGAGTGAAGGCGGGACGCGGGGCGACGGGCACGCCGTGGGCCGGAGTGAAGGCGGGGCCCGGGCGGGGCGCCGCCGGAGCGGAAGGGGCGGGGGCCTCGGGAGGCGGCGTCACCGGGGCGGTGGGGGTGCGCGGCTTCGCGCGGGCCATCCGCTCGCTCCACTCGCGCCGCCTGTCCGGCTGGGAGAGCACCTCGAAGGCCTTCTTGGCGCTCAGGAAGAGCTCGAGGGCCAGGGCCTTCTCCTCCGGCGGCTTCGTGCGGAGCCGGTCCGGGTGGGACTGCGCGGCGATGCGCAGGAAGGCCTTGCGGATGGCGGCCAGGTCCTCCGTGCCCTGCAGCCCGAGCACGTCGAAAGGGTTCTTCTCGAAAGGGGGCTTGTCGTGAGGGGACGAGGGGTCCTGGGACATGGGAGCACCCTCCTCAGGGCGAGGTGGCGGTGGGCGGGCGCAGCGTCACCTCGGCGGTGCGGCCGGTGGCGGGCTCGCGCGCGGTGACCTGGAGGATGCCATCCGCGTCGATGGTGAAGTCCACGGCCACGCGCACGGTGCCGGCGGCGGCGGCGGGCAGGCCGGCCAGTTGCAGCTCTCCGAGGTAGCGGTTGCCGTCCACGGTGGGGGCCTCGCCCTGGTAGACCTCGAGGTCCACGTGCGTCTGCTGATCGAAGGTGGTGGCGAACACCTTCGTCTCGCGGGTGGGGATGGTGGTGTTGCGGGGGATGAGGACGCTGAAGCGGCCGCCCTCGGTGCGGATGCCCAGGCTGCGCGAGAGCACGTCCAGCAGGAGCACCTTGGGCAGCTCGGGCGAGGTGCCGGCGACGATGTCCGCCTCGAGCGCGGCGCCGATGGCCACGGCCTCGTCGGGGTTGACGGTGCGCTCGCCGGGCCGGCCCAGGAGTTTCTCGGCGCGGGCGCGCACCGCGGGCATGCGCGTCATGCCGCCCACGAGGACGACGCGGTGGATGTCCTCCACCTGGAGGCCCGCGTCCTGGAGGGCCTGCTGGCACGGGGTGCGCAGCCGCTCCAGCTCGCGGGCGGCCAGGTTCTCCAGGAGGGTGCGCGAGAAGGAGGGGAGGGCCAGGTGCAGCGGCCCATCGGCCGCGGCACCGAGGAAGGGCAGCTCGATGCCCGTCTGCTCCAGCTCGGAGAGGGCGCGCTTGGTGGACTCGGCGGCGTCCTTGAGGCGCCAGAGGGCCTCGGGGCTGGTGGCCAGGTCCACCCCGGTCTGCTTGAGGAAGATGCGGCGCAGCGCGTCCACGACGACCTCGTCGATGTTGTCGCCGCCCAGGAAGTTGTCGCCACTGGTGGCGAGCACCTGCACCACCTCGTCCTCGACGTGGAGCAGGGAGATGTCGAAGGTGCCGCCGCCCAGGTCGAAGACGGCGATGTTCTCCGGGCGAGACTCGTCGAAGCGGCAGGCGAGCATGGCCGCGGTGGGCTCGTTGAGGAGCCGGTGCACGGTGAGGCCGGCGCGCTGGCCGGCGGCCTTCGTCTCCTGGCGCTGCACCTCGTCGAAGTAGGCGGGCACGGTGATGACGGCGCCCTCCACGCTCTGGCCGAGCTGGGCCTCGGCGCTCTCCTTGAGGTAGCGCAGCACGTGGCTGGAGACCTCGGCCGGCGTCATCACCTGGCCGTGCACGCGCACGGCGGCGTTGCCGGAGGGGTCCGCCACCACCTCATAGGGCAGCAGCTTGCGGAGCTGCTGCACGGCCGGGTCCGAGAAGCGCCGGCCGATGAGCCGCTTGACGCTGAAGACGGTGTCGCGCGGGTGGAGCACGGCCTGGCGGCGGGCCGCGCTGCCCACCGTCACCTTGCCCGAGGCATCGAAGCCGACGACGGAGGGGGTGGTGCGCTCGCCCTCGCGATTGGGCAGCACGCGGGCCTGGCCCGTGGCGGGGTCTGCCACGGCCATGCAGCTATTCGTCGTGCCCAGGTCGATTCCGAGAACGATTGCCATACAACCCGTCCGCCCCGCGCGCCTCAAGCCGCCAGGAGCCCTACCTCCGTGAAGAGCAGCGCCACGCGGCGCAAGGCTACTTCATCCTCCGGACGCTTGAGTTCCGCAAGCGCGGCGGACAGGGTATTTCCCGGCTTGTTGAGCAGTGAGGAGGCGCGCAGCTCGCTGGCCGAGAGTGCCAGGTCGCTGGCCGCCACGGGCGCGTCCGGGTTGCGGTGCAGCGGCTTGTGGCGCAGGGCCTCCTGCTCGCGGACCAGCCGCTCGAGCGGGTAGTGCGCGCGCAGGCCCTCGTTGAGCAGGGCCAGGCCGCCCAGCCGCTCCTCGGTGCCGTCGGTGATGGGGGCCTCGCCGTCGAAGAAGGCGTAGCGGCCTCCCGCCCAGCCGAGCAGGCTGAGCGCCACGGTGCGCCGGTGCTCGCGCGTCCACTCGGCCAGCTCGGACGGGGAGAGGACGCGGGAGGCGAGCAGCGCGTCCATCAGCCGTCCGGAGAAGGGGCGCGTGTTCTCCACCGCCCGCTGCCACTGCTCCGCCGACAGCTTGCCCGTCTGGAGCAGGAAGGGGCCGAAGCGGTCCGCGGCGAGGCTCGAGCGCACGGAGATGATCTGCCCCGCCTTGAGGAAGAGCTCCTTGTGGGCGCGGTTCTGCTCGAAGTGGAGCCGGCCGGTGGCCCTGGCGAGCATCAGCCGCGCGAGGACGCGCAGCGGAGACACCCGGCCCAGGGTGCCGGCGTAGCGGGGCGGGCGGGCCTTGGCGAGCCGGGCCTCGAGGCGCTCCTGGGCCGAGGCCGCCACGGCGCTCACTCCGGGGAAGGCCGAGGGCGGCAGGAAGGGCCCGCCGGACTGGGACACCTGGGCCTGGGGCGAGAGCTTCCCGGAGGCGAAGAGCAGCCGCACGTCGTCCTCGCCCAGCTTCGCGAGGGAGAGGCCGCCGCCCGGCTCGCGCACCGCGTAGGAGGCCGTGGGCTGCGCGGAGGGCACCTCCTGCGCGAGCAGCGCCGGGGGGATGGGGGGCTGCACGGGCGGGGTGCGCACCTCCGGCTCGTAGTAGCTGGCCATCAGCGAGGCCAGGTCCCGCTGGGACACGCGCAGGCCGGCGGACATCAGGAACTCGTCCAGCGCGTCGAGCACGTCACCGGCCTTCTGGTAGCGCTCGTCCGGGTTGGCGAGGATGCACCGGTTGACCACCGCGCACAGCGGCTCCGGCAGGAAGGGGGCCGCGTCCTGGAGGCGCAGCGGCCGGGCCTTCAGCGTCACCGTCTGCTTGAGCACGTCCATCACCGGGCCGGGCTTGAAGGCATGGCGCCGCGACAGCATCTCGTAGAGGGTGATGCCCAGGGCGAAGATGTCGCCGCGCCCGTCCGGCTTCTTCCGGGCGAGCTGCTCGGGTGGGATGTAGCCCGGCTTGCCGCGCACGTTGGTGGCGATATCGCCGCTGTTGGAGCTGCCCACCAGCGCCACGCCGAAGTCCAGCAGCTTCACCTCTCCCTCGAAGGAGAGGAGGATGTTGGTGGGGTTGACGTCGCGGTGCACCAGGTGGAGCGGCTCGCCCGCCGCCGAGCGCGCGCGGTGCGCGTAGTCCAGCCCCTTGAGCACCTCCATGGCGATGTAGCAGGCCAGGTGCACGGGGAGGCCCTGTCCCCGGGCCGCCACGCGCTTCATCAAGTCGTACAGGTCGCGGCCATGGATGAACTCCATGGCGATGAAGTACTCGCCGCGCTGCTCTCCGAAGTCGAAGATTTGCGCGATGTTCATGTGCTGGAGGAGCGCCGACAGCCGCGCCTCCTCGATGAACATCTGCACCGCGGCCTCCTGCTGGGTGGCCTCCGGGAGCACGCGCTTGACGACCACCTGCTTGGCGAAGCCGCCGGCGCCGAGCGCCACGCCGCGGAAGATGTCCGCCATGCCGCCGCGGCCCAGGTGGTTGAGCAGCACATACCGGCCGAAGCGGGCCGGCAGCGTCTGGTACTCGGACGGCGCGCTCATTTCTTACCGGATCCCCCGAGGGGGTCCTGCTCGACGAGCATCTCGTTGAACATGTCCTCGCTGATGACGAGCGTGCCGGCGCGCGCGGGGACCGGCCGGGGCGGACCGGGGATGGGCGCGGGCGTCAGGGCGGGGCCCGAGGGCATGATGCGCGCGCTCGCCTTGGGCATGAGGGCCGCCGCCTTGGACGCCAGGGCCGACACCGCCGGCACCGGTGGCACCACCGGCACGGGTGGCGGCAGCGAGGGCCGGGGTGCCTCCAGCTCGTCGAGCGGCTCGAGCATGATCTCCATGCTCGGCACCCTGCGCTCGGGCGCGAGGGGCTTGCTGGCCACGGGCGGCGGAGAGGCGGGAGTGTTCTCGCCCAGGCTCTCCAGCATGCTGTTGGCGAGCTGCATGGTGCTGTTGCCGAACATGGTGTCGGACTTGGGCCGGGGCGGAACCGCCGGGGCCATGGGCGGCAGAGGCGGCACCCTGGCGGCGAGGTTGACCACGCTGGCGGGCGCCGGGGCGGGCCTGGGCGCGGACGGGGCGGAGGAGGCCGTGTCCCCCGTGAGCAGGACGATCATCCTGCGCAGATCCTCGATGGTCTGCTCCTTGGCCGTGAGCGTCTGCTCCCGGGTGGTGAGGTTCTTCTCGAGCTCGGCCACGCGGTGGGCGAGCCGGTCGCGCTCGGCGCGCAGCCTGGGCAGCACCTCGTTGTCGGCGCGCAGCCGCTGCAGCTCCTCCTGCTGAGCGGTGGAGGGACCCGGGGGGCCGCCCGCGCCGCGCACCTGCTCCCGCAGGGTGTTGAGCTCCTGCAGCCACATCCGCTTCTCCTCGCGGGTGATGGCCTCCTGCTCTCGCTGCTGCTCGTCCCGCCGCGCCAGTCCACCCTGGAGCTGCTCGCTCAGGCCTCCGAGCGACGACATGAAATCCTTGAGGCCCCGGCTGGCGCGCTCCAGCCGCCGGACCGCCTGGTTCTGCTCGTCGATGCGCTCGAGCAGCTTGGGCGGCACCGTCTGCGGCGCCTCGCGCGTGCCCGCCCTGCGCAGCTCGTCCCGCTGCGTCTCCAGCCGGGCGAGCTCCTGGGTGGCCTGGCGCAGCAGGGGGAGCACCAGCTCGGCGATGCCCTCGGCCTGGCGCCCCAGCTCGACACAGCCTTGCCTCACCCCCTGGAGGTCCGCCGAGGAGTCCGTTGATGGCTCCATGCTGGTTGCGTTCCTCATCGCGCTTCCTCCACTCCCTCCTCGAGGCGTGCCGTCGTCGAACCGCGCGCGCTGGTGATGATACCCCACCGCCCCGTGCCGGGCTTCATGGGGTTGTGGGCTCGGCCGTCAGAGCACCAGCCTGCTGGATTGCTCTCATTTCCCCTGCAAATGGGAGGCGGACGCTCGCTGGGGCAGCGGGGGAAAGGGCTCGAAGGACTCCAACGCGAGCTTTCCGAGGTCCACGTTCGCCTCGGGCAACCGCTCGATGTCCTCGGCGAACCAGGGCATGTCGAGGTGGGTGGGGGTGGGGGCCGCCGGAGCCTGGGCCTGCGCCGGGGCCGCCGGCTGGAGCGCCTCCGTCTCGATGTCGGATTGCGAGAGCTCCACCGTGAAGGTGACCATGGGCTGCGCCTCGGCGCGCCGCGGGCCGGAGACCTCCACCATGGGACGGCGCCGGGGACGTGGGCCTCCCTGACCGGCCTGGGGCGCGGGAGCGGTGGGCGGTCCCGAGGGCTCTGCCGGACGCACGCTCACCTGCAGGGCGGCACCGCATCCCGTACAGCGGATGACCTGGGTGCCAGGGCCCGCCAGGGGCACCATCGTCCCACAACGTGGGCACAGGGGGCGCGCGGCCGGTGTGGAAGAGGGAGCCTCTGTGGTCATGGGCTCGTCGAGCTCCGAGCAACACGACAGGGGCATCCACGCGTGCTGGACTCGGCGTTACACCATCGACGCATCATTCCGCAAGAGGACGTCCCGGTCAACGAGCGCCCGGGGGGGCGTGGCGGGACCTGACGGGGGTGTAGGCGGGGGAGCATTGCACCCGCGGTGAAGCCGATAACGTTTGGACCCGGGCCGGAGGAGGTGGAGAATTCCGGTGTTCGCCTGCTTCACCCGTCCGGAGTCCGAGGTTTTCACATGTCTTTCGCGCCGTTGCTGGCTCAGATCCCGATGTTCGAGCACCTCGCGCAGGAGGATCTGGACAACCTGTCGCGGCTGCTGCAGCAGCGGCGCTACAGCAAGGGCGAGGTCATCTTCCACCAGGGGGACGTGGGCACGGCGCTCTTCATCGTCCGCCGGGGCGAGGTGGCCATCCGCCTGAGCTCCTCGGAAGGCAAGGAGGTCATCCTGGCGCTGCTGGGCCGGGGCGACGCCTTCGGCGAGCTCGCGCTGCTGGACGGGGAGCCGCGCTCGACGGACGCGGTGGCGCGCGACGAGACGCACCTGCTGAGCCTGCACCAGGAGGACTTCCGGCGCTTCCTGAGCGAGCGCCCGCAGGTGGCCATGGGGCTGCTGGCGGTCCTCAGCCGGATGGTGCGGCGTGTCACGCAACTGGTGCACGACTCGGCCTTCCTGGATGCGCGGGCGCGGCTGGCGCGGGTGCTGTTGGACCTGGCCCGGACGCAGGGCCAGCCCGCCGCCGAGGGCGGCATCGTCATCCCCAAGCTGACGCAGGCGGAGCTGGCCAACCTGTGTGGGGTGACGCGCGAGAGCGCCAACAAGTGGTTGCGCTTCTACACCCGCGAGGGGCTGCTCACGTCCGAGCACGGGCAGATCACCATCGTGGACCCCGAGCGGCTGCGCCGCGACGTGGACTGAGGCAAGGAGGAGCCCGCGCCCCCCGCGCGGTCTCGGACTCCCGGGAAAACCATGGGCGGAGGCCGCGCCCCCCGGCGCGGCCCCCTGGCCCTGGGACCCTGGAGGATGCCCTCGCGCGCCTTCCCAAGGCGGAGCGGGGCGGAGTCCCCCCGGCGAGGTATCGGCGGCCATCCCCCCTCAGGACATGGCGGCCTTCGGCGGCCTCGCACAGACATCACTCCGCTCGCACCTCGGGCGCGGCGTTCGGGTCCAACGGGGCATCGAGTCCCTGTTCCCGAAAGCAGTCATACCGCCGTGGGGCCTCCAGGGCTGTGAAGCGACTCACTGCGGGGGTGTGAAGCCGTTCACAGACACCCGGCCGGCTTCGTGCTGGGGGACCTGGAGGAGGGCTGCTCGCGGAGCTTCCGGGCGCCCGGACGTGGGGCGGCAGGGATACTCCAGGGGCCGGGGGCCTTCCACCTCCCACGGGCCCGGGCCGTGGACGGGCCTTGGGGAGATTCCAGTGTTAGACATTTGCTCCTGAGTTCCGGGATGAAGCCAATCGAGATGACATTGCGCAGCCGGGTGCTGCTCTTCGCGGCGGTCGCGGTGGGGTGCGTGGCGCTGGTGGGCGCCGCCCTCTTCGTGGTGGCGCACCGGGGCGAGGAGGGGCTGGGGCAGATGCTCGCCATCCAGGGGCAGATGGAGACCTACGGCCGGATGACGGACGACTCCTTCGGGTACCTGCACACGCTGCTCCACGAGAGTGAGACGGGCGGGGACACCCAGGCCGTGCTGGAGGAGCAGGAGCGGCGCTTCGAGGTGGCCTTCACCCGGCTGCGGGAGCTGGTGCGGCAGGAGCACCTGGGGGAGCCCGCGGTGCAGGAGCTCGAATACATCGAGCAACTGCGGCGGACGCTCCAGCGCTGGCTGAGGAACACCGAGGAGCGGGTGCGGCTGACGCCGGCGGGGGCGGAGGCCGTGTTGCCGCATGACGCGCTCTACGCCTTCCGCGAGAACGTGGCGCCGCACTTGAGACGGGCGTGGGACTCGGCGCGGGCGGACCTGGAGTTCCACAAGCAGAAGGGCCGGCGGGAGCTCGGGCTCGGCCGGTGGGTGGGCGTGGCCGTGCCGCTGCTGGCCCTGGTGCTCGTGCTGTCCATGGCGTCCGTCATCTACCTGAACATGCGCCGCGCCCTGGGGACGCTGCTGGAGCGCGCCGAGCGCATGGGCGCGGGGGACCTGGACAGCGAGCTGCCGGTGAAGGGCGAGCGCGACGAGTACGACCTGATGGCCCGGGCCATCAACCGCATGGCCTCCCAGCTCCGGGCCGCGGCGCACGAGCGCGAGCGCTACAACGCCCTGCTGGAGCAGACCGTGCAGCAGCGCACCGCCGAGCTGGAGCAGGCCAACGCCCGGCTCACCGACAGCCTCCAGCAGCTCCAGGCGGCGCAGTCCCAGCTCCTCTTCGCCGACCGGCTCGCCACCGTGGGCCAGCTCGCGGCGGGCGTGGGCCATGAGCTGAACAACCCGCTCGCCTTCGTGCTCAGCAACCTCAACTACGCCCAGCAGGTGGTGACGGAGATGGAGGCGGCGCCCACCCCGGTGGAGCGCCGGGAGTTGCTGGAGTCGCTCGCCGATGCGCGCGAGGGCGCCGAGCGCGTTCGCCTCATCGTGAGAGATCTCCGGATGCTCTCCCACCCGGATGACCGGGAGATGGGCCCGGTGGACCTGGTGAAGGTGGTGCGCAGCGCGGCGAAGATGGCGGCGCACGAGATTCGCGGCCGGGCGAACCTGGTGCAGGCGGTGGAGAACGTGCCTCCGGTGCACGGCAACAGCGCCCGCCTGTGCCAGGTATTCCTCAACCTGCTCATCAACGCGGCGCACGCGATCGTCCCGGGCGCGGTGGAGCGCAATGAAATCAAGCTGTCCGCCCGGGTGGATGGCACCCAGCGTGTCACCGTGGAGGTGCGCGACACGGGCAGCGGGATTTCCCGGGACAAGCTGGAGCGCGTCTTCGAGCCGTTCTTCACCACCAAGCCCTCGAGCGAGGGCAGCGGCCTGGGGCTCTCGGTGTGCAAGAGCATCATCTCCGCGCACGGCGGGGACATCTCCGTCGAGAGCGAGCCGGGCCAGGGCACCACCTTCCGCGTGAGCCTGCCGGTGTATGGCGGCGAGGCTCGCGTGTAGAGGGAGCGGTGACGCCTGCTACCGGGCCCTGCCGCGTTGCCTCAGACGCCGGGCATCCCACACCGCCACCCCCAGCATGACGAGGGCGATGAGGTCCGTCGGGCAGCGCTGTCAGGCTCACCACCCCAGGTGCCGCGGGAGCGGCATTCCACGTTCCGCTGTTTCTCTCTAAAGTCCGCTGACGGTACGCATGAAAATGGCCATCCCCCAATTCGGCAAGCGGGTCCCCGGCAAGGTCTATGTCGACCGGCCCGGCGCCTATGCCGTGATCGTCAACGAGCGGGGGGACGTGGCGCTGATTCGTGTTCCCCAGGGCTATTTCCTCCCCGGTGGCGGAATCGATCCCCACGAGGATGCCCTCGCCGCGCTGGCCCGCGAGGTGCGTGAGGAGACGGGACACGAAGTGCAGGTGGTTCGAGAGCTCGGATGGGCCTCGCAGTTGCTCGTGGTCCGTCACGACGAGCTCCACCTGAACAAGGTGGGCCGCTTCTTCGTCGCCCGCCTGGGGCCGAAGACGCAGGCACCGCAGGAGTCGGATCACTCGCTCGAGTGGCTCCCGATGGCCGAAGCCAAGAAGCGGCTCCGCCACGAGTTCCAGGTGTGGGCGCTCGCGCAGTTCGAGTCGTCCGCTGGCACGTGAAAGGCAAAGGCGGATTCGATGACCATCCGGACCCTCTCCTCCCGCGACGTGTACCGCAACCCGTGGATGACCGTCCGCGAGGACTCCATCCAGCGGCAGGACGGTTCGACCGGCATCTACGGCGTCGTCCTCAAGCCGGACTTCTCCATCGTCATCCCCTATGAGGAGGGGGCGTTCCACCTCGTGGAGCAGTACCGCTACCCGGTGCAGGGGCGCTACCTGGAGTTCCCCATGGGCACCTGGGAGACCCAGGTGGACGCCTCGCCCGAGACCGTGGCCGCGGGCGAGCTGAAGGAAGAGACCGGGCTCGTGGCGGGGAAGATGACGTACCTGGGCCAGCTCTTCATCGCCTACGGCTACTCGAACCAGGGCATGCACGTCTTCCTGGCGGAGGAGCTCACCCCGGGGGCCCAGGAACTGTCCCCCGAGGAGTCCGACCTCGTCTGCAAGAAGGTGCCAGTCGCGGAGTTCGAGGCCCTCATCCTGAGCGGCCACATCAAGGACTCCGCGACGCTCTCGGCCTATTGCCTGCTGCGCATGCAGCGGCGCATCCCCGGCCTCTGACAGAGGATGAACCCATGGTGGGGACTGAATCCGTAGAGGTCGAACGACGTGGGCGGCTCGAGATGGAAGGGGGACCCCTCATTGTCGCGGATCGACACCTGCTTGGCTCTTGGAGAGGCGTCGAGGGTGACGGTGCTGACTACCGGCGCGCGTGTGACTTCTTTGACCAGTTTCCGGAGGTAGAAGGGGGGACCATTCCCATGCGCAGTGGTGCTGCGCTCCTCTGGGAGATGCGTGGTGGGGGGACTGCTGACGTCTTTGTTCTGCCGGGGCCTGAAGTCCTGGTTGTGAGGACGTGGCAGCACGACCCACTGGATGAGGAGACGCCTGGCGAGTTGGCGACAACATCGGCTGACGAGACGATGCTTATCGGCGAACTCACCGTCACCGCGGGTTCTCTCGGGGTGCTTTGGGCGGCCGAAGAGGGCGCTCTTGTTGGGAAGGTAGGTGTGGAGGTGAAACTGCCAAACGGCACATACGTGTGCCGACACGAGCTCACCCACGGACGAGGGGGCCATGCTCGGCGGCTGAGGATCAGTCCGAGCTAGTATGCCGGGCGGAGGCAGTCGATGAGCCGATGCGCCGCGTTGGTCATGCTGCTCTGTAGCTGCGCCACCCCCGATGGAGGCCAGGAGATGAAAGGGCGCCCCATGCGCAAAGGCGATCCAGAGCCGGTCCACGAATTCGAACCGGGGCCGGCGGTCACCGACACGAAAGCCCTGGCGGCATGGCTCGAAGCGAATCGCGGGAAGCGTCTTCGCCTGCCCGTGGTGATCGAGCTCGGGGGACCCGGCCATGGCTTCAAGCGCTCCCGCGTGGGCGACGTCGAACTCCACGTGACGGAGCTGGCGCTCGGGGTGCCGCTGCGCGAGCGGATGGCGCAGAAGTGCGGGCGCGATGCGACCCGCTGCGCGCTCTGGCTCGAGGGCCGTTACGGGGAGCAGCCGCCGTTCCCGAACGACCGCCCTCAATACGAGGTCGTCAAGGTGGGCGGCGTCGTGGACGAGACGGTGGAGCTGAAGGGTGAACGGGCGAAGTAGCCCGCCGGGTCACCCTGCTGCTCCGGCGTCCGGAGCGGGCGCGGTTACATCACCGCGATGGGGACACGGCGGCGCCCGAAGTCTCCCGGCTTCGCGTCGAAGTGGCCCGGAATCTTCGTTCCGCAGTCCGGGCACTTGCCCTCCTCCGTCAGCCGGTAGGTGAGGATGGAGTGCCAGTCCCGCACGATGAGGTCCTTGCCACAGTCCGGGCACAGCGTCGTCTCGCCCGCCGGGTCGTGCGTGTTCCCCGTGTACACGTAGCGCAGCCCCGCCTTGCGTGCGATGTCCCTCGCCCGCCTCAGCGTCTCCGGTGGCGTCGGCGGGAGGTCCCGCAGCTTGTAGTCCGGGTGGAACGCCGTGAAGAACAACGGCACGTCCGGGCCCAGGTGCTTCAGCAGCCACTCGCTCATCGCCCCCACCTCCGCGTCCGAGTCGTTCTTCCCCGGTATCAGCAATGCGAGGCGGGCCGGGTGGCAGCTCGATGCTGAGCGCCGAGGAGGCCCAGCCCTACCAGCGGCAGTTCGGCCTCACGGGCGATCAGCTCTACGGGCTGCTCGACACCATCATCCAGGCCAACCCGGAGGATCCGGCCTCCGCGGTCGCCGCGGGATGATGCCCACCACTCGCGAGGGGTGGATCCAGAAGTACCAGGAGATGCTCGAGTGGCTCCAGGGGAGTGGTGGCGACGCCGAGCAGATCGCGACGATCAACGCGGTCATCGCCTACCTGCAATCCCTGCCCTAAGCCAGTGGAAGTCAGTTCTTTCAGGGGGCGGGAACGCACGGAGCGCCTTCGGGCCGCGCGGCGTGCCGACTGGTCCAACAATCGGACCAGTTGCTCCCCATCGCGCCCGGACCCCCCTGACAGGACATACCCCTCCTGGCTTAGCCCGAGTACGTGGGGAGAGGCGAGGCGCTGGAGTGTTGGGTGCTCCAGGCCTCGCGGTGGCGGCTCAGAAGCCTTGCCAGATGAAGTCCAGCGTCGGCAGGAAGTCGTTGCTCCGGACGCGGACGCGCTCGCTGAAGCCATCGGCGCCCTCGACCACGCGCGTGGCTCCCTGGTCCGCGTTGGCCCACAGGACACCCGCGGTGATGCGGCTGTGCCGGAAGAGGGCGAGGTCCACGCCCACGTGGGCCGTGAGCACCAGCGGTGAGATGGAGGCGATGGGCCCCATGTCCTGTCCCGAGACGATGAGACGGCCCTGCGAGCCGGTCACATAGAGGTTGAGCTTCTCCACGCAGGCGCAGCCGCTCGTTGAAGGCATGGTCGTACGCGCCCCCCACCCGCGAGCGGAAGCCCGTGAGCGGTGCCGCGAGCACCAGGTCCAACGGGGTGAGGAAGGAGTTGAGGGGCGTGGCGCTGTTGGGGCCCAGGGCCACGCGGAAGGCCGCGTCCGCCCGGAGCGTCCACACGTCGTGCGTGAGCACGTTCCCCGAGAGCAGCAGCCCCGCCCGCGGAATCAGCATCCACCCGATGTCATTCTGGCTCGTCTCCCAGCCGGGGAAGAGGTAGCCCTTCACCAGCCGCATGGCGAGCGTGGGCATGGACAGCCCGGCCTCGGCCGTCAGCCGCAGGGGCGAGCGCACCAGCGCGAAGCGGGCATCCACGTTGGGCGCCACGAAGAAGAGGAGCGGATGCGTCTGCAGCTCGAGGCCCTCGTGGACCGCGATGCGCAGCGGGTTGAACACGCCCACGCTCCACGAGCCCCGGGGACCCACGTCCGCGGTGTCCCGCGCCGGCAGGGGTTGCGCGAAGGCCAGGGTGCTTCCCAACAGGACGAACAGCAGGATGGCTCTCATGGCAGCCTCCAGGTACCGGCGACGGGGGCATGGTCGGACAGACGGCTCGCATCGCTCTGGACCCCGAGACGGCCAGGGCCCTGGATGACGTCCGTGTCCGTCCACACCTCGCCCTTGCGGATGAAGAGATAGTCCAGCGTGCGGTTCCACGTGCCGGGCACCCCCTGGTCATTCCGGCTGTCCGGGCCCAGCACCGAGTGCGTGAAGAAGGGCCGCTGGTTCTCCTCGCCCACGCCGTAGCGGGCCAGGGAGATGGACGGCTCGAAGTCGTCATAGAAGCGCTTCATGACGCTGGGCGTGTAGGGCGGCTGCTCGAACTCGGTGCCCTCGCTGCTCTCGCGCTCGTCCATGAAACCCGAGAGCCGCAGCTTGCCCACGCAGGACTCGGGGGTCCCCGCCGCCGCGCGCTCGTCGCAGACGGGCGGCAGCTCGTTGAAGTCTCCGCCAATCACCCAGGGCAGCGTCTCCGCCCGGAGCACGTCGTGGATTTGTTGGATCTGCCGCTGCTTGGTGCCGTCCTGGTCATACGCCTCGGTGTGCACCACGTACGCCGCGATGGTCCGGCCGTTGCCCACGTCCACTTCGGCCCGGCCGATGGCGCGCTTGATGTAGAACGTCGACGTCAGCGGATCCTGGTCCGTCCGGTCCTCCTGCCGGATGCGCTCCGCCTTGAGTATGGGGTAGCGCGAGAAGATGGCGTTGCCCAGGTCGATGCGGCCCACGCCCTCGGACGGCACGTAGCGCGAGTTCCAGGTGGACATGTAGGCCGCGTAGCGGAGGTTCGTGTTCTCCAGCAGGAAGCGCACCTGGTCGATATAGGCGCTGCGCTTGGAGTCGACCTCGATCTCCTCTGCCATGAGGATGTCCGGGTCGTACTCGCGGATGAGCGCCGCCACCCGGGTGAGGCAGTCCGTCACCTCGGTCTCGGACATCTGGACGCGGTCTCCCCAGAAGTCGAACCAGAAGTCGATCCGGCAGGCACCGTACTTCACGTTCCAGGCCATCACCTTGAGCGAGGTGGGGTTGGCCACCGGCGCCGGATGTTCCGTCCGGGCCTTGTACCGGGGAACTTCATCGCGGGTGAAGGAGAGCGGGTCGGCCACCCATTCGCAGCCGGCCAGCAACAACGGGAGGAGCAGCAACGGAAGCGTTCGTCTCATACGGGGCGCGAGGGTACCCCGACACCCCGGCCCATGGGGCGCGTCCCTCCCGGTGCACGCAGCTCTTTTTTCCCATGGCGGAATCGAACCTGCCGCCTGGCACTCCCAGAGTGGGCCTGGTGGAGTCTCGTAGGAGCCTGGCGGTAGCGTGTGCCCTGGCGAGGTGTAGCTGGGGAGGGGTTGGTGGGGGAGCACGGGTGGGAGTACCGGCGGAGGAGGCCGGAGGGGAGTTTGCCGCCGCCGGGGGGGGCCGGGGTTGAATGGCGTGCGTGGCCCCTGCACGCCCCAGCCAGAAGGAGGATGAGGAGGACCTGGCGGCGTTCGAGCTTCCGTTCCTCCAGCGCCTCGTCGTGCAGAGTTGGGCGATGGTGCTCGGGCTCATCACCCGGCTGACGGACGCGGTGTTGCTGGTGGGGAGTCCCGCGCTGGTGCGGCCCTATGTGGGCCTGTGGCTCGCCGAGCGGCTGCGCTCGCCCTACCGGGCCCGGCGTTCCTTCGAGGTGGTGCTCGCGCTCCGGGCCACGGGCCAGCGCATGCGCGAGCTCATCTACGGCGAGACGCCCCTCATGTCGGCGCTCTGGGTGTTCCGGCGTGCCGGCGTGGGTCCTGGCAGCCGGCTGGTGGACCTGGGGGCGGGGCGGGGGCGGGTGCTGCTCGCGGCGCGGTGGCTCGGGGCCGAGGCGAGGGGCGTGGAGCTGCTCGCCGAGCATGTGACGCGCATGGCGCACTGGCTGGCCCCCGCCGGCATCACGCTCGTGCAGGGGGACGCGGCCCAGGCGGACCTGTCGGACGCCACCCACGTCTTTACCAACTGGCTGGCATTCACCCCGGAGACGAAGGCCCGGCTCGTGGCGCGCTTGCGCACCTGTGCGCCCGCCACGCGCGTGCTCACGGTGCTACACCCCATCGAGGCGGAGGACTTCGTACGCCTGTCGAGCCACCGCGTCCTCTTCACCTGGGGCCTCGAGCGCGTGTGGCTCCACGAGTACCGGCCCTCGACGTGGAAGCCCACCCCTCCGACGTCCTGAGTACTCCAGCCGCCGGGAATGAGCCATGTCCGCCTGCGGCGATTCCGTCAGGGCCCGCAGGTGTTACGGAGGACGGTGACGGTGTTGCTGCCGTAGTTGGCGACAACCAGGTCCGGCCTGCCATCGGCGTCGACGTCGGCGGCGCTGAGCCCCACTGGCGACGTGCCGACCGCGGCCGTCCGCGGGGCCATGAAGCCGCCGGCGCCGTCGCCCGCGAGCACCAGCACGGAGGCGGTCCGGTAGCTGGTCATCGCGACGTCGAGGTGACCGTCGCCGTTGAAGTCCGCGCTGGCCAGCGCGGTCGGGCTGTCGCCTTCGCGGAGCGGGACCACCGGCTCGGCGAAGCTGCCGCCACCGCTGCTCCACAGCGCCTCCAGGCGGTTCCAGCCGCGCGGGTTGTCGAGGAAGTTGGCGCTGAGAATGTCGAGCCAGCCGTCCGAGTCGAAGTCGGCGGTGACGAAGTCCTGGACCCACGGGCTCGCGTCCACCAGCGTCGTCGCCCAGAACTCGCCGCGCGAGTAGAAGATCAGCGCCACCCGGCCGAGGATGGAGAAGGCCGCGAGGTCGGGCCTGGTGTCGCGGTCGAAGTCGCCGATCGCGAGACGGTCGGTCCCGGAGCTGGTGCCGGCGTAGACGTTGCGGTACGCGGCGAACGTGCCGTCGCCCCGCCCTGCCAGGAAGCTGATCGCACTGGAGCCGGAGCAGCACCCGGCGCCCGTGTTGGCCACCGCGAGGTCCAGCTTCCCGTCTTGATTGAGGTCGGCGGAGACGATCGAGGCCGGCCTGGGGCCGGTGGCGTAGCTGGTAGCGGCGCCGAAGGCGCCGGCACCGTTGCCGAGCAGCACGCTGATGGTGTCGCCGCCGAAGTTCACCACCGCGAGGTCCTGCAGCTCCGTCAGCGTCGAAGTCTCGAGCCACCAGCGAATGCGGCCTCGTGCCCACGATGTAATTGCTGGCGGGGGCCAGCGCGCCGCCTCCGGTGCCCAGGAACACGCTGACGGTGTTGGTCCAACTGTTCACCGCGGCGACGTCGAGAATGCCGTCCGCGTCGAAGTGCGCGGTGATCACGTCCTTGGGCTCGACCTCGGTGGCCGCGGTCGCTGCGGTCGAGAACTGGATGTCGCAGGGGGTGGTGGCGCGGGCTGGCGTGGACGCGGGCCCTTCGCCGGCGGCGTTCGTGGCGCGCACCGTAAAGGTGTACTCCGTGCTGAAGCCCAGCGGCTCGATGGTGGCGGACGTCGCGGTCGCAGGCAGCGTCACGTGGCCTCCGCCCGGCTCGTACGAGACAACGTAGCCGGTGAGCGGCGTCCCTCCGTTGAAGGGGGGCGCGCTCCAGGTCAACCGGGCGCTGCCCGGGAACACGGTGGCCGCCAGGCCGCCAGGCGGCGAGGGCGCTGCGAACGTGGTCAGCTCCGGGGTGGCGACCGCCGCCGACTCGGCGAGACCGTTGAGCGCGACGAGCTCCACCACGTACGGTGTCCCGTCCCGCAGGCCGGTGATTTGCGCGGTCGTGCCCGAGATGGCGATCATGGCCGCCGGCTCCGACGGCACCGAGACGCGGTAGGTGACGGGTGGGCCGCCGGAGTCGGCGGGCGCCGTCCACGAGAGGCTGATGGAGCGCACGCCGGCGGTGGCAGCGACCTCGGTGACCGGCCCCGGCGGACCGTACGGGCGCAGCGGCCGGGTCGGCGCGGAGGCCTCGCTCGTGCCGTGTGCGTTGCTCGCGGTGATCACGAACGTGTACTCGGTGGCGCGCGACAGCCCGTCGAAGGTGAGCGACGTTTGCTCGGTGGTGCGGGACAGCGCGCCCGGCGTGGCCACCACGGTGTAGTGGGTCACCGGCGACGTCCCCTCGTCCCGCGGAGCCTGCCAGGTCATCCGCATCCCGCCGAGCGTCGGCGTCGCCTCCACCTGCTGGGGCGCCGACGGTTTGCGCGGGTCGTCCGCCAGCACGCAGCGGCGCTCCACGCACTCGAAGTGCTGGCCGGTGGGAGGCGGCTCGCGGCACTCGCTGGCGTCATCGCAGCCGGGCTCCGGGTCCACGACTGTTGGGCAACCGATCAGGAATAGCGCGGCAAGGACCACGCTGAGGCAATACGCGGACGTGCTCATTCGAAGCTCAGGCGGAGACTGCGGCAAGCGGACGGTAGCACGCCGACGGGTCGCAGAACCAATCAGGGCAGGTTGAGGAGGCCTGGCAAGTAGACTTCATGTTCCAGCCTGTGCAGACGCGCCGGGGTGCCGAGCAGTACGAGCGCGAACCAGGTGGGGCACCTGGGCGGAGTCACATCACCGCGATGGGGACGCGGCGGCGCCCGAAGTCTCCCGGCTTCGCGTCGAAGTGGCCCGGAATCTTCGTTCCGCAGTCCGGGCACTTGCCCTCCTCCGTCAGCCGGTAGGTGAGGATGGAGTGCCAGTCCCGCACGATGAGGTCCTTGCCACAGTCCGGGCACAGCGTCGTCTCGCCCGCCGGGTCGTGCGTGTTCCCCGTGTACACGTAGCGCAGCCCCGCCTTGCGTGCGATGTCCCTCGCCCGCCTCAGCGTCTCCGGTGGCGTCGGCGGGAGGTCCCGCAGCTTGTAGTCCGGGTGGAACGCCGTGAAGAACAACGGCACGTCCGGGCCCAGGTGCTTCAGCAGCCACTCGCTCATCGCCCCCACCTCCGCGTCCGAGTCGTTCTTCCCCGGTATCAGCAGCGTGGTGATCTCCAGCCACGTCTTCGTCTCGTGCCGCAGGTACTCGAGCGTCTCCAACACCGGCTTCAGGTGCGCCGCCGTGAGCTGGAAGTAGAAGTCCTCCGTGAACGCCTTCAGGTCCACGTTCGCCGCGTCCATCTTCGCGTAGAACTCGCGGCGCGGCTCGGCGTGCATGTACCCCGCCGTCACCGCCACCGTCTGGATGCCTCGCGCATGGCACGCGTCCGCTACGTCCATCGCGTACTCGGCGAAGATGACCGGGTCGTTGTACGTGAAGGCCACGCTCCGGCAGCCGTACGCCTCCACCGCCCGCGCAATGGCCTCGGGGCTCGCCTCGTCCGTGAGCCGGTCCATCTCGCGCGACTTGGAGATGTCCCAGTTCTGGCAGAAGCGGCACGCCAGGTTGCACCCCGCCGTCCCGAACGACAGCACGCTGCTGCCCGGGTGGAAGTGCGCCAGCGGCTTCTTCTCGATGGGGTCCACGCAGAACCCCGACGAGCGCCCATACGTCGCCAGCACCATCCGGTCACCCGTGCGCTGGCGCACGAAACACATGCCCCGCTGGCCTTCGTGCAGCTTGCAGTCGCGCGGGCACAGGTCGCACTGGAGGCGCCCGTCCTCCAGGCCGGGCCGCCGTCGGGCGGCCTGCTTTCCACCCAGGCCGCCCTGGCTCCCGGTGCTCCGGATGCCCTACGGCTGCACCGGCGTCTGCTCCCAGATGCGGTTGCGCAGCGCCGCCTCGATGAAGGCCAGGTGCCGCTGCTCGTCCGAGAAGTTGCGCTCGATGATGGCGCGCGTCTCGGGGCTCCACTCCTCGTCCAGCGCCATGCGGTAGGTGCGGTTGGTGAGCAGCTCGTTGCCCCGCATCGCCTGGAGCGCCGCCTCGTTGCCCATCATCGACGTCACCGCCGTGAAGCCCTTGAGGATGAAGCCCATGGTGTCCGGCTTCGTCCGGGGCGTGCCGCCCAGGGTCACCACCACCCGCGACAGCTCCTGGATGTGGCGCTCATGGTCCGCCTGGAATCCCCGCAGGCTCATGCGCAGCGACTCCACGTCGATGCGGTTGATGGCCGCCTCGTACGCCCCCACCGCGTCGTGGTCGAGTGCGATGAGGTCATTGAGCCGTTCGATCATCCTGTTCAGGTCCATCGCCGCCATGCCGTCCTCCTCCTGAGTGACGCGGGAAGTCCCGCGCCGCGCAAAACTGGGGCGGTGCACGAGGCGTCTCAAGGGGCCCTGGAGGACAATTCCCTACTTCCTGGACGCGCGGTTGCCCGGCGAGCGGGCAGGCCCAGGCCCTCGGCGCACACTCCGCGTATGAGTTGCCACCCAGGTGGAAACTTCTGGAGGGATTTCGCGATAATCCCAAATCATGAGGATTCAACGCCCGGCGATCTCCCCCCCCCGGACCCAGGCTACCCCCACGGAGCCTGCTGTCACCCAGAAGAACACGGTCCGCTCGCCGGCCACCGCCTCGCCCGCGGCCCCGGCGCATTCCACCGATGCCTTCGAGACCACCACCCGCGCCACGGCCCGGGCGGTCACCCCCGGCCGCAGCAACGCCGCGCGCAACCTCCCCGCCGAGATTCCCACCGGCACCCGGGACTACTACAAGAAGCGCTACGACGACTTCGTCCGCCGCAACCCCGGCATGAAGCCGCCCGACTACTACCTGGAGTACGGCCAGAAGTACTGCGACCGCTTCTCCAAGCTCGGGCCCAAGGACCTCACCCCCCAGGGCCTCGAGTGGCGCGACCGCTGCCTCAAGTCCCTCCAGGAAGCCATCGAGACCAAGCGCATGGAGGACCCGGTCGGCTTCGCCCAGCTCGAGCGCGACCCCGAGGCCTTCAAGAAATTCGCCTACGACTCGCACCCGGACGCCTACGTGCAGTCCGGCCTCTACGACCTGCCCGCCCAGGATCTGTTGAAGATCGGCACCACGCCGGACCTCAAGGACCTGTTCACCAAGGACGGCGTCCGGCAGATCTTCGTCGCGCTGGGCAAGATGCGGCCCGGAGACGTGGCGGACGTGGCCAAGGAGTCCGCCAAGGAGGCGTGGAAGGACGTCAAGAGCACGTTCACCGACCTCATCAAGCTGCCCAAACTTCCCTGGTAGCCGGAGGGCTGGCATCTTCGCTCCCGGATTCGAGCTTCCGAGGTTGACGCGTGCCGGAGAAAGACTGGGAGAGGCTGGGAGAGCTGTCCGAGGGACTGAAGGTCGGAGCGGTGGCCGCGAGCCGTGAGGGCTTCGCCCTCATCGGCGCCGTGGCGGAGCCGCCCGGCATCAGCCTGCTGGAGCGGATGAAGGCCCGCCGCGGCCAGATTC
Organism: Archangium gephyra; assembly: GCF_049060025.1. Classification (GTDB taxonomy): domain Bacteria; phylum Myxococcota; class Myxococcia; order Myxococcales; family Myxococcaceae; genus Archangium; species Archangium gephyra_A. The sequence continues at coordinate 6,285,671 of NZ_JBMEQQ010000002.1, read as the reverse complement.
ATCGCGCCACCGCCGGGGCCGTGACGAAGACCTGGGAGGGCCCGGGCTGGATTCAGGCCCTGGACTGCCACGGGGCGCTGTGCGTCGCCATCGGCGGCTCGCTCAAGCCCTCGGGCTCGGGCTCGGACTACCACCTGCTGGTGTCCACGGACGGTGGCCAGCAGTGGCAGGGCCGCGGGCTGGTGGGCGCGCCGAGCCTCGGCCAGGTACTGGCCCTCGGCGAGCGGGACATCTGGGTGCTGGGCGCCTTCTTCCTGGGACGCACCACGGACGGCGGCGCCTCGTGGATGGAGCTGGAACTGGAGGGCGAGCGCAACCCGCACACCGAGCGGCTGCGGCGCGTGGAGGGCGGAGTGGCCCTGCTGGGCAAGACGCTCTCCGTCAGCACGGATGGCGGTGCCACATGGAGCCAGCTCAACGTGGGCGCGGCCCGCGTGGTGGACGTGGACGGGGCCTTCGTGGCCGCGGTGGTGGACGGACAGGCCCGCGTGGGCGAGCGCCAGGGCTCCGAGGTTCGCTGGCTGGAGCCGCTGCCCCAGGGCCGTGAGCCGCTGCGCCTCGTGGCCACCGAGGGCGTGCTGCGCCTGCTCACCCGTGGCGCGGACCCCTCGAAGGGCGCGGACCCGGCGCTCCATGTGAGCGAGGACGGGGGGCGCACGTGGGCGAGCTACTCGCTGCCGCTCGGGCCCCAGGTGGACATCGCCGGCCGCGAGTGGGGCGTCGGCGTGGACATCCGTGGCGGCATCTACGGCCGCGTGGGGTGAGAGGGTCCCCGGACGGGGAGACCCTCCGTCCCGCCCCTCTCCCCGTGAGGAGAGGGGGCTGGAGGTGGGGGGGAAGCGCGGGGACTAGAGCTGCACCTGCTTGCGCTCCGGGTGGGTGATGTAGCCGGTTCCCGCGGCCACCAGCTTCGCCATCAGCCGATCCATGCCGTTGGAGCGCGAGAAGGCCATCTCGTTCTTCGTCACGCCCACCAGGGTGAGGAGCTGCACCTTCCCCGACTCGAGCTGGAAGTGCGAGGGGCGCGAAGGGTCGGTTACGAAGACGAAGCCGTTGAGCTCGGACTCACCGCCCGTCAGCGTGCCCTCCACCGGGTAGCGATGCCCCACCGCGAAGGCCCGCATGCACACCAGGTTGTAGGCCATCATGTCCAGCAGTCGCAGCACCGGCCACTTCGCCTCCTCGGTGGTGTGGATGACCATCTCGTACCCGACGCCGCTGGGGCCGTTGGGGTCCACTTCCTCTCCCGGGGCCAGCGTGATGGGGTTGGACAGACCGCTCGTCACGTACGTCCAGTAGGGGTACTCGGGGCTCGGCGGCGCCACGCGCACGCCCATGCCTCCCCAGTTGGGATCCAGCTCCTTCACCTCGGCCAGCTCGCTCTCGAGCCAGGCCTCCAACGCACCAGTCTGCTCCAGCGTGTAGACCTCTTCGCTGATGGTCCCGAAAAGCTTCGGGTACTCCACCTCGTCACGATCCGCCCAGCAGTCCTCATACCACTGGCAGAAGGCCTCATCCGTCTCAGGCGCTTTCATAGCCAGGGGACTCTAACGGGTTGTTCCCTCGCGATTCACTTTTCCTTCGTGTGGAACTGTTAGCTCCCAAGGTGGGCAACCTCCTTCCCACCCCGTGGCGCACCGCTTCCCAACCCAGGGCAGGCAGGCAAGCACCGGTGTCGCACGCTGTACCCACGAGGCGACCTCCGGTGGACGAAGTGGGTGTCCGGGTGCCCGGTATGGGTCGTGAAAGGGAGTGGAACGACGAGCAGCCAGGGCGCTCGGGTCCACAACTGGAGGAGCGACATGCAGAGGGGATGGAAGGCCATGGCCATGGCCGTGGTGCTGGGCGGGGCGGGGGCGGCGAGTGCTCACGAGTTCACCTGTGACAAGCGCGTCCACGTGAAGGGCGAGGGGCAGCCCAGACCGGGCGAGGCGCCCCGGGTGACGAAGTTTCCGGCCACGCTGCGCTTCCAGTACAAGCTGAGGAACGTCCACCCGAAGGGGGAATCGGTGGCGGACCTCGTGGAGGACCCGCTGCTGGCGCCCTACGGCTTCGGCTCGCCGTTCCCCACGCCCATGGCGATTGGGGTGGGGGAGGGGCGCGACGCCACCTTCGAGCTGAAGCTGGACTCGCCCGAGGCCTGCCAGGCCCTGGCGGCGAGCGATGGCCGGGTGGATGACAGCTTCGACAGCGCGCTGCGGGTGAAGTGGGCCCTGGGCGAGACGCAGTGCGCCGCGCGCGTCACCTGCTGCGAGCCCTTCGTGGACTGCGAGCTGACGTGCCCGCCGGATGATCCGTACTGCGCGGAGCCGCCGGGCCCGGGAGCGCGGGGGCCCTCGCGCAACGCGGGCTTCTTCAAGGTGCACGAGCAGGCGCTGGGGCAGTGCGTGGCCGCGGGCCGCATGGACCTGGGCGTGGCGCGGGTGGAGACGCTGGAGCAGGCCCTGGGCCTGTTGTGGGCGAGCCCCGGCCTGGACCGCAATGGAGGGGTGCGCAGCGAGGCGGACGCCCGGCGTTTCGAGCTGGCGCGCGAGGCGCTGGTGGCCACGTGCAACGAGCGGCTCTTCGGTGCGAGTGAGAAGCGGGGCCGGGCGCTGGACGAGGCCCTGCGCACCCTGCGGGGCGCCTCGGGGGACGAGGGGCAGGCGCGGCTGGTGAGGGAGCTGGGCCGCCACAACGACGCGGGGATGCGCCAGCCGCTGCCCGGGGGCTTCGATGCGGGGCGGGCCACGCCGGCGCACGCGGCCAGCATCGCCACGGATCCGCTGGAGCCGGGCCGCGAGTAGCGCCGCTTCCTTCACACACCTTCCAGGAGAACACTCACCATGAAGAAGCTGATGCTGTCGGTGTTGGGAGCGGTGGCGCTCGGGCTCGGGGGCTGCGGTGGGGCGTCCGGGACACAGGAGGCCACGGGCCCGCGCCCGGACTTCCCCGCGGATGCCCAGGGCCAGCGTTTCGAGCTGCGCCTCAAGGGGGTGAACAACCCCGGCTATGACTCGGCGCTGGTGCAGGTGCGCCGTCTCTCCGTCACCACGGAGAAGGGCGAGGCGCTGCCGGTGCGCCTCAAGTCCCGCTTCCCGATGGAGCTCACGCACGCGGAGCAGGCACACCTGGTGGGCCTCTTCCTGGTGCCCGAGGGCGTGGAGCGGGTGAAGGTGGAGGTGACGTTCGACGACTTCGGCGGCTACGAGGCGGCGTCGGAGGGCGGAGTCATCGACACGCGGGTGGCGCCGCTGCGCTTCGAGGCGCCGTTGGCGTACCTGTCCGAGCACGGCCGCGCGGTGGTGCACCTGGACCTGACCCAGTCGCTCCAGGCCCAGGGCGAGGCGAAGCTGCTGATGCCGAGCCTGGACGTGCGCTACTGAGCGGGCCGCCCGCCGTTCCAAGAGACCCTCGGCGGGAGTGTCCAGCGGGCCTCCTCGCCGAGGATGAGGTTCCTCCTCGCACTTTCGCTCCATGACCACTTCCGATCCTGATGGGCCCGGGCATCTCCGCCGTGAGGCCGCGCCGCTCGATTTCGAGCAACTGACCAGCGACCAACAGCGTGCCGGAGTTCAGGCGGCTAGGCTCCTCGCGGAGATGTCCGAGAGTAGGTTGAGCGAGCCGGAGAGCAGCAGCCGGCATTCCTATCTGCCGGAGATCGATCCCATCCGGGACAACCACGTGGTCCTGATCGATGGGCGGCGTGGCTCGGGCAAGTCCTTGTTGCTGCTCACGTTGTTGAAGTCCTACCGGGATGCGGCCACGGAATCTGAGGTGGTGGCGGATTTCGAGGGCCACATCCGCTCTCGGCATTCCATCATCCCGGTGGGGTTGATCGACCTCCAACCGCTCCCAGAAGACACGAACCTGCTCTTCTACATCCTGGGGCACCTCGAACGCGTGGTGGAGGCCATCGAGGGCAATCAGGGAGAGCCACGCCAGCGGGTCCCCGAAGCCTGGGAGGAGGTGGATACGCAGGAGCTGCAGTCGCGTCGGCGCTGGCGTGAGCTCGCCCGTGCGGCGGCCTTTGGCTGGGGAGGCAATCTCAAGGAGCGAAAGGCCCGGCTGGATCCCGAGTCCTATGCGGTGGAGATGGAGCACGGGGAGCTGCAGCGCCTCGATGCCATGCACCGCTTCCGGCTGTTCATGGAAGCGCTGGTCTCGGACTATCAGCAATGGAGGCGCTGGGAGCGCAACCGCCTGCCCTTCTTTCTGCTGACCATTGATGACGCGGACATGAATCCAGATCGCTCCGGAGAGCTGTTGGAACTCGTCCGCAAGCTCTGGCACCGGCGGCTGGGATTCCTCCTCACGGGGGATAGCAACCTGTTCATCGCCAAGCTGCGGGCCGAGTTCGAGACGAAGATGAGCAAGGGGGACTCGAGTCGGGCACAGCATCTGGCGTACGACGTCTACGCGAAAATCATCCCCATACGGCAGCGCTGCGCACTCCCTCCGATCGATCTAGACGAGGTGTTGCTGTTGCCACAACCCACCCCCATCCGGACGACCCTCCAGCAATTTCCCGTGCGGAGGGGGCTGGGGGTCATGGCCGCGCAAGGAGTGCAGGAACTGGCGGCATTCTTCGACGAGAGTTCGCAGATGCGCGCGGCCCTTCCGGATCGGATTCGCAGCCTCCTGTCGATGCAGGAGGAGTTGAAGTCTCTCCTCCACCGGCGGGACGGGGCTGCCACGAGCACGTGGGCCGTGCTCAAGATCTGGGAGAATGCGCTGAACTCTGCACGCGGCGCTGGCTTCGAAACCGAACGCTGGCGGGAGTTGGTACGTTTCGAGGCCGAGAACAAGCTGTTGGTCGTGAAGTCGACCCCCCTGGAAGCGAGCTTCGAGGGGGCTTTTTGGGGGTCCACACAGATTCGGCCACAGTGGGAATACGCTATCAGCGCACCAGGCAATCTGCGGGTCTTCGGGCCCATGCCGAACCGCAAGAATACAGTCGAGTTTCCGCCTCGCGTGTTGGGCTCTTTCCTGCTGGCACACGAGTTCGTGCACGTCGATGAGAATGGTTCGTACGAGGGCTCGATTGTCCCGGAGAACGCGCGGAACTTCTTCGTGGAGATCAGATGGGTACGAGGGGGGTATCAGCCCACACTGGTGTTCAACTGGGTCCTGCCGATGTGGAGTTCCTTTCTCGACTTCCATCGGTTCGTGAAGGGGTGGAAGCGCCTGCTCGAGGCCATTCCTAGTGATAGCTCCCAAAACCTGGATCGACTCGGATGGGGCTTCCTCCAGTTGGCGGTCCAGGTGGCGGCGGGCTCCGAGCGCGAGCCAGGAATCCCCACAGGAGAACCTGACTGGACTCGATGGGGAGAAGCCGTTGTCGAACTGTCGAAGCACCAGAAAACCGAGCGTGCGGTTGCGATGAGGGATTGGGCTTTGAGGCATTCCGCCCAACTCGCCACTCCCGAAGCTGGAACCTCTCCCGCATTCGCGGGGAAGCTCCTAGGGGCGCTTGCAAGCGCTTACGGCCGGGACTGGAAGCAGGTCTCGGAGATACAATACCGGGCGCGCTTGCAGCGCACGGAGCAGGCGCTGGAAAGGGGGCGTGCAAGAGGTGCGCAGCATGCAATGTTCCAGACGGTGACTGCGGATGGTGTCCAGGGAGAAATTGATAGTCAATTCCCCGACCATCCGTTCATCCGCCGTGTTGTGCGTCGCTCCCGCTTACGTTCGGGTGATAAAGAAGAGGCGATCAGAAATCTAGTTGACAATACCCTGGCAAGCATCCGTGTGCCCCTGGCCGAGGAGTGGTTTCGAGCTGGGGATACATCGTTGAGGCTTTATGTCAATTCGTTGAGGCGACGCCTGCTGGAACTCAATCCGCCAAACGTCTTGAGGCAGGCAAGCAAGGCCGTGTACGGGTACACGGAAATCAATCGCGGTGTGGCCTACGCTGTGGTGGCTCTCTGGGAAGAGTTGGTTGTTGCACGCAACCGGAAGAACTTGAAACCGAAGGTCGCATTGGCCGGCGATCGGGTACGCATCAGAGATGCACAATTGCGCCAGGAACTGCACGACAGAATTCGAGCACAGTGGGCACAGGTGCCAAAGTACTCCTGGCAATTGAGAGTTGAGCATGGTCTGAGATTCCATCTCAGCAAGCTAGGTCCGGAGAAGCCCCTGACTCCGTCTGTGCCACTGGGGTTGGAAGCTGTGCTACGGCTGGCTTTCGACTATTCGATGGATCAGGATGACCTCGAAAAGGCACTGCCCCCATCGAACGAGTGGTGGCCGTATGTAAAGGTCACACTTCCAGAAGCAGGAACTTTCGCGCCGTGGCCTGCGATTCCATGGCCTTCTCTTTGGGAATGGGAGGAGCTTCAAGAGACCTGGAAGGAGATATTGAAGAAAGGCAGGTTGCTGGCTCGTCAGGGGGCTGCTGAAACCCTGATCCTTGATGCGCTCGCTTCCTGGCTCGTCAGTGCATATCTCTCATGCAAGACACGCGGCAGGCCGGGGTCCTATCTCCGCGTATCCCAGACCAGGGATGATTGGGTAAGAGCCGCAGTACAATGGAGCGATAACCTCAAAGGGGAGAAGGAGCATGCCAATGGACGGCGGGCCCGCGCCATGCAGGTGGGCCTGGAAAGTCTGATCTTGTTGGCTACTCCTGAGTCGGGTTTGAGCACCGATTCCGCCGAGGGAATTTTGATCGTCCTTGGTCCTGGTTCCCAGCGCGAGGTGACTGACATTGGTCCTGGTTCCCGACGCGAGGTGCCCGACATTTCCCTGCTGAATCAGTTGCGGCTCCGGCGGATGCTGGATGCGGGGATTCCCGAATCAAAGGCTAGGGCTGCGCTGGAGTCCTTGGATCGTGGCTTGGAGGAGCATCCCTGGGTAAAGCGGATGGGCGCGTTCCAACTCCCGAAAGAGGGCGGTGGCCGACGCCCCAAGCCCTCTGACGGGGAATGACGCACAGGACGAAACACCGTGCCGGGTGATGATCGATACCAACGCCTCGTGGCGGAAGCGGAAGCCTGGCCCGTGACCTCGCGGGTCGCGTACGCGCTGCGTGTCTTGCGCCTTGGCCATGCCGCTGCCGGTGTGCTCGATACCAGCACCGCGCGGCTCGCGGATGCACTCGAGCTCCATCTCCGTACCCGGGCGGAAGGGCGGTCACTGGAGACCCTGAGGGGGCTTCGGGAGCATGCGTGGTTCGGAGAGGGGCGTGGCGCGGCGCGGGCGGGAGAGGCCGTGCCGCTCGCGGTCTATCTCCGCACCCTCGCCGGACGATACCTCGCCTGTGACGGGCAGCGGCTGGCCCTTCGAAGCGAATCCATTGGAGGCCGTTCGGACCTGCCCGAACGTGTGGCTCACTGGCGTTGGCTGTCGCTCCGGTTGCCGCCGGATCTGCTCATCGCGGCGCTCCATTCGACCCGAACGGACGATCCGCCTGGGAGCAGCGTGAGCCTGGGCACACCGCACCTGCGGGAAGTGCTGAGCGCGCCCGTGGCGGAGACTCATCTCCATGCGGGAGCCGCCTTCACCTTCACCCAGCTCTGGACGTTCTGGATGGGCTGGTTCACGAAGGATGTACCTCCGGTTGCTCGTATGCGGGGCGACGAGCATTACCCCTTCGGTTCGGCTCGCGGTTTCGTCGCCATGCTCTTCTCTGCGGCGACCGTCCGGTTACTGCTCGCGGCCTTCCTGCGGCAAAGGGACCGGGGCCTCCCGGACTTCTCCTGGTTCTGCGGTGAGGGCCTGCAGCGGCTCTCCCAGCGTGCTCTCTGGCCCCTGGGTGCTGAGGATTGCTACCGGGAATGCCGTCGTGCCATTCGCAGGGTCGTCACAGGGGCCGCGGAGCAACCCCTGGCCGTGTCCCAGCGGCTGTATGGCGCGCTCGCCAGCAGCCCGCTCGGACAGCCGCGGAGCCGGGAGGATATCCACCAGGGGGATCCGCTGTCCCGATGGTTCGCCGCCCTGCCAGGGGAGGCGGTTCCCGAAATCCGCTTCACGAGCTGTGGGCTGTCATACCTGCTGGACGAGGGGCGAGCGGATGCCGCGTTCGCCACCGTCTTCTGGCAGTACCAGCGCGTCCGGTGCGAGGCTCATGCCTTCCTCGTCGAGGAGCCCGGGACGGCGGGGCTCGATTGGTTCCAGACGCACTACCGACGGTTGTCCGCACTGAGGGGGCCGCTCGACCTGCATCTCCATGAGAGCGCTCTCGAACTCGACAGCGAGGATCTGAACCTCGGCTCGCTGGAGGTCCGCACCTCCCCCTCCGATCAATGGTACGCCATCCGAGACGAGGTCCGGCGGCTCGCGAGTAGCGGGCACTCCCGCCGGCCGCCCTTCCCCTCGCACACGCAGGAGGTGCGGCCTCCACAGCGGGGACTGATCCTCCACTTCATCAAGGAGCGGGAGAACCTGAAGGGACGGGGCAACCGGCCGCGGCTTCATGCGGACCCCGCTGGCAGCAGCACCGGCTTTCGTTTTGGCGCCTGGTATCTGGATCGGCGGCGTCAGGCGGATGCCATCGTGTTCGCGCTGGAGAAGCACCCCGAACTGTTGCTCCTCCTCCGCGGATTGGATGTGGCCAGCGCGGAGCTGGCGACGCCGACCTGGGTGACCCTTCCACTCATTCAACACCTTCGGGGTGCTTCCCGGAAAACGGCGGCGATTCTCCGCCGCCAGCGACCCCACTGGAACGTTCCTCCGCTGCGTGTCACCTACCATGCCGGAGAGGAATTCCGCCGGTTGGGGGAGGGCTTCCGCCGGGTCCACGAACTCTTCGACTTTGGGGTCATGCGCGCGGGGGACCGCATCGGTCATGGCCTGGTGCTCGGTGTCCATGTGGCATCCTGGGCGGAACAGGCTCGCCGGGTGGTGCAGCCTGCGGAGGAGCGGCTGGACGACCTGCTCTGGGAGCTGGATCTGTATGGCTCGGGAGTGCTTCCAGCCAACGGGGCACGTGTCGAGCGTACGCGCACCGAGGCCCTGGCACTGGGTCAGGAGATCCATGCCTCGAAGGAGATCAGCCTTGAAGCACTCATCCGGGCCCGCCGCCTCCGGCACCAGCCCGGGGTCCTCGCACGTCTTGGATTTCCCTACCGACGTGCGGAGCCGGTGGGTGTACGCGATGGCTCCCTGCTGCTTGTCTGGCGGCACCTCACCGACGTCGGTGCCTTTCAGCGAGGGCAGCGTCCCGTGGAGGTTCGGGTAGACGAGCGGGAAGTCGCTTTCCTGGAGGATGTCCGGCGTTGGCTTCGCACCCTGCTGCGCGACCAGGAGATCACCATCGAGACCAACCCCTCGAGCAACCTGTTGATCTCGAACATGGTGGGCCTGGAGGACCACCCCGCGCTCTCGTTGGGTCAGGCGCCTCCGATGGTGACGCCGGAACGGGAGTCGGTTCCCCTGCTGCTGTCGATCAATACGGACGACCCCATCACTTTCGCCACCTCGCTGGCGGATGAGTTCGCCTACATTTACTTCGCCATGCTTCGCAGTGGGCTGACCGCCAGCGAGGCTTTGCGCGCCATCGACATCCTGCGGAAGAACGGCTGGCGCTCGCGCTTCACGTTGCCGGCGAGCGCGGATCCGGTTTCCCTCCGTGTGTTCAAGCCTCTCATTCCCGGAGCAGGGACTTCATGAGCCTGCTCAGCTCCCCTGTGGTCCAACCCGCCCAGTACGAGGCGCGTTGAGCGATCCGCAGTCCCAGGAATGCCGTGGCCTGGAGTCGTGCCATCCCATCGTCGCGGTAGGCGTGCCAGCACTCCACCAGATCCCGGGAGAGGTTCCACGGGGAGGGCACCCGGGGACGTAACTCATCTATCCATGACAAGGCGACACCCCTTTCCATAGCGGAAGAAAGTCCGGGCGAAATCGAGCAGCCCCTCACGGTAGTTGTGCCGGACGACTGCCTGGTCCGTGAAGCCGAAGCGGTAGCCGCGTTCACTCAGTGCGAACGAGAGGCCCGGGTCCTCGCCTCCCGCGGTCCTGACGCGCTCGTCGAATCCGCCCACCTCCTCGAGCGCGCTGCGCCTGTAGATGCAGTTGGCGGTGACGAGGTACGAGCACGAGGGTGGTGGCTCCAGGATGCGGTGGTAGGTCATGTAGCGGGAGATCAGCCCGTCTGTTGCTGGCTCCACCCGGCCACCGATTCCCGCGATGTTTGCTGCCGCGTCCGTCAGGGACTGGACCAGGAGCGGGAGCCAGTCGGGATCAGGTTCGCAGTCATCATCGGTGAAGGCGATCAGCTTGCCTCGAGCGGCCCGCCATCCCTGGTTCCGCGCGCAGGCAGGACCCTGGGATTGGGACTGGCGCACGTATTTCAAGTCGAACGGGAGTTCCTCCCGCAGTCTCATGGCAGCCCGTGGCGTGTCGTCGGTCGAGCCGTCATCCACGAGCACGGCTTCGAACGCATTCATGTGTTGCCTGGCCAGCGCGGTCATACAGCGTTCGAGCAGGGCCCGGCGATTGTGCGTGGGGACGACCACCGAGACGAGGGGCGGCATGGCCTCCAATGTATTCATTGCCGCCTGGGCCAATGGTCAGCAGGGTGCTCTAGAGCACATGCCCTCCGGTCCCCTCATTCTGTTCGCTGCCCGACCTGTGAACTCGAGGTGGCAGCATCCGGTGGCGCGGCCGTGCCGTGGCCTGCCTCTTGTTCTTGAGCTCCTGGGCCGGGTGGAGAAGGGGCTGCGTCATGAGCCCATCTTCTCTCTTCCTGGCTTTGATTTCACGCTTGGCCTCGACGTACCTCAGCCGGTGGCGCGGCCCTGGAGGGGCCAGGGCTTGAGGCCGGCGACCTGCTCGGCCTGCTCGACGGCGGGACGCAGGTGCGCGTGCTCGCGACGCAGGAAGTCGCGCACCGCCTTGTCCAGCGTCCTGTCGAAGAGCAGGTGGGCGCTGTGCACCGCCGTGGGCTCGAAGCCGCGGGAAATCTTGTGCTCGCCGCCCGCGCCGGGCTCGAACACCTTGCGCCCCGCCTGGATGCACTCGTCCACCGAGTGGTACAGGCACACGTGGAAGTGCAGGAACGGGTGCTCCTCGTGGCACCCCCAGTAACGCCCATAGAGGCGCTCGGCGGTGACGAGATTGAAGGCCCCGGCGATCACCTTCCCCTTGTGCTCGGCCTGCACCAGCTCCACCGTCTCCGGCAGCGAGCGGAAGGCGCGCACGAAGAAGTCCTCGTTGAGCTGCACCTGGCCCCAGGGCCCCCGGCTCGCGCACGTGGCCTCGTAGAAGCCATAGGCGCGCCGCGCATGCTCGGAGCCCAGCTCCTCGCCTCGCACGGTGCGGATGACGATGCCCTGGTTGGCGGCGGCCCCTCGCTCGCGCTTGATCTGCGAGCGGCGCTTGGAGTCGAAGCGCGCCAGGTAGTCGTCGTAGCCGCGATAGCCCGGGTTCTTCCAGTGGAACTGCAGGGTGATGCGGCGGGCCAGTCCCTGCTCCTCGAGCAACTCCGCCTCGTCCTCGCGGGGATAAAGGAAGTGGACGGAGGAGCAGCCTCCCTCGCGAGCGCTCTCGATGGCGGCCTGGATGAGCGCGAGGCGCAGCGCGGGGACGTCCTCCCCGGCGGCGATGAGGAAGCGCGGACTGGTGGCGGGGGAGAGCGGGGCGCCGACGACGAGCTTGGGGTAGTACTCGATGCCGAGCCGCTCGGCGGCACTGGCCCACGCGAAGTCGTAGATGTACTCGCCCATGCTGTGGTGCTTGCGGTAGGCGGGCGAGGCGGCGACCAACTGCTTCCCGCGCCAGAGCGTCAGGTGCTGGGGCTCCCAGCCCGTCTCCAGCCGGGCGCTGCCACTCTCCTCCATGGCGGACAGCCATGCATGGCGGATGAAGGGCGGGGCGTCGGGTCCGGTGAGGGCGTCCCAGGCGGCGGCGGGGACATCGGCGATGGACTCGAGGATTCGGAGGCGGAGGTCGGCGGCCACGAGGACTCCTATTAACGCGGGTACGGGACGCTCGCCGTGCAACCTTACTTGGAGAGCAGGGAAGCATACGGGTGTTGAATCGGATGGCCGGGGCGGAGGGTTCAATGGAGAATTCCTCCATGAGGCAGTCCCTCGACGTCGCGGCGCCCCCGGCACTCGTCCCCTCCGTTCCTGGCTACCAGGTGGGCGCACTGCTCCACGTGAGCGAGAGGTCCCTCCTCTACCGGGGACACCGTCTGCGAGACAACGCCCCCGTCATCCTCAAGCTGCTGCGCGCCGAGCGGCCCTCGTTCTCCGAACTCCTCCAGTTCCGCAACCAGTACACCATCGCCCGCGGCCTGCAGCTCCCGGGCGTCGTCTCGCCCCTGGCACTCGAGCGCTGCCACAATGGCTTCGCCATCATCATGGCGGACGACGGGTATGTGTCGCTGGAGGACTACCGCGAGACCCATCCGCTCACCCCGCGCCAGGTGCTGGAGATCGGCATCGCGCTGGCCGGGACGCTTGAGGGGCTCTACCAGCACCGCGTCATCCACAAGGACCTCAAGCCCCACAACATCCTCATCCACCCCGGGACGCGCGACGTCAAACTGACGGACTTCAGCATCGCCTCGCGGCTGCCCCGGGAGACCCAGACGCTCGACAGCCCGGAGCTGATCGAGGGCACCCTGGCCTATATGTCTCCCGAGCAGACCGGGCGGATGAACCGGGGCATCGACTACCGCACCGACTTCTACTCGCTCGGCGTGACGCTCTACGAGCTGCTCACGGGCCTTCTTCCCTTCCAGGCCACCCACCCGCTGGAGCTCGCCCATTGCCACCTGGCGCGTCCACCGCTCCCGCCGCGTGCGCTCAATCCCGCCATCCCCGAGATGGTCGAGCGCATCGTCCTCAAGCTGATGGCCAAGACGGCCGAGGAGCGCTACGCGAGCGCGTACGGGCTCCGGCACGACCTGCGCACCTGTCTCGACGCCCTCCAGGCGCAGGGCAGCGTCCCGCCCTTCGAGCTGGCGCGGCGCGACGTCTCCGACCGGTTCCTCCTCCCGGAGAAGCTCTACGGCCGGCGCGAGGAGGTCCGCACGCTGCTCCAGGCGTTCGACCGGGTGTGCCAGGGGCGGATGGAGTTGCTGGTGGTGGCGGGCTTCTCGGGTATCGGCAAGACGGCCGTGGTGCAGGAGATCCACAAGCCCGTCGTCCGCTCCCGGGGCTTCTTCGTCTCGGGCAAGTTCGATCAGCTCGGGCGGAGCATTCCGTACTCGGCCCTGGTGCAGGCCCTCTCCAGCCTGGCGCGGCAGCTTCAGGCGGAGAGCGGCGAGGGTCTCGAGGCGTGGAAGCGGCGGCTCCAGGCGGCCCTGGGCGGGGAGGGCCGGGTGGTGGTGGACGTGCTGCCGGAGCTGGAGTGCATCCTCGGCCCCCAGCCCGAGGTGGCGGAGCTCGCGCCCGCCGCCGCGCAGCAGCGCTTCCACCGGCTCTTCATCCGGCTCTTCCGCGTGTTCGCGACGGAGGAGCACCCGCTCGTGGTGTTCCTCGATGACCTGCAGTGGGCGGACTCGGCCTCGCTGAACATGCTGCACCTGCTGGCCACGGAGCTGGGCACCGCACGGCTGCTGGTGATTGGCGCGTACCGGGACAACGAGGTGGGCCCGGCCCACCCCCTCCTGCGGACGCTGGAGGAGATCCTCCAGGCCGGCGTGCCGGTCCACCCCATGACGCTGGCGCCGCTGACCGAGGCGGCGGTGAACGAGCTGGTGGCGGAGACGCTCTCGTGTCCGCTGGAGCGGGCCCGGCCCCTGACGGAGCTGCTCTACCAGAAGACCCTGGGCAATCCCTTCTTCACCTCCCAGTACCTCAAGCTCCTCTTTCAGCAGGGCCTGGTGAGCTACGACGCCGCCGAGCACATGTGGCAGTGCGACCTCGCCCAGGTGCGCGCGCTGTCCGTGTCCTCGGACGTGGTGGAGTTCCTCGCCGGCCAGCTCCAGCGCCTGCCGGAGGAGACGCGGAAGGTGCTCGAAGCTCGCCGCGTGCATCGGCAACCGGTTCGAGCTGGCGACGCTCTCCCGGGTGTATGGGCGCCCGGAGGCGGACACGGCGGCGGCGCTGTGGCACGCGCTGCGGGAGGGGCTGATCCTCCCCACCTCGGAGGTCTACAAGTTCTACCAGGAGCCCCTGGGCCCGGGCGCTCCCGGCGTGGAGCCCCTCCCGGCGCGCTACCGGTTCCTGCACGACCGGGTGCAGCAGGCGGCCCACTCGCTCATCCCCGAGCAGGACCGGCGGCGGACCCACCTCGACATCGGCAGGCGCCTGCTCGCGACGGCCTCCGCGCAGGAGCGGGAGGCGCACCTGTTCGACATCGTGAACCACCTGAACCTCGCCCGGGAAGCTCCTGGTGGAGGTGGGGGAGCGCCACGTGCTCGCGGGGCTGAACCTGCAGGCCGGCAGGCGGGCCCTGGCGTCAGCCGCGTATGACGTGGCCCGGGAGTACCTGGAGGCGGGGCTGTCGCTCCTGACGCCGGGGAGCTGGGAAACGGACTACGCGCTGACGCTCGCCCTCCACGAGGAGGCGGCGAGCGCGTCCTGGCTCAGCAGACGTTTCTCCCGTCAGGACGAGCTGGTGGATGCCGTGCTGTCCCACGCGCGCACGGTGTTGGACCGGGTGCGGGTCCATGAAATCCGCATCCAGACGGCCATCGCCCAGGAGCGGATGGCCTACGCGCTCGACACGGGGTTGCACCTGCTGAAGGCGCTGGGGGTGGAGTTCCCGGAGTCGCCCCAGCCCGAGGACCTCCAGCGTGGACTCGAGGAGGTCCGGGCCGCGGTGGGAGAAGGGGCCCCGGAGCGCTTCCTCTCCCTGCCGGAGATGACGGATGCCGGGCGGCTCGCGGCGGTGCGGCTCATGACCCTGCTGGCGCCGCCCGCCTACCAGACGAGGCCCGCGCTGTTGCCGCTGCTCGTCTTCCGTACGGTCGTGATGACCACGCGGCATGGAATCTCGCCCATCGCGGCCTCCACCTTCGCGATGTTCGGGCTCATCCTCTGCGGGGTGTTCGACGAGCTCGACGCGGGCTACCAGGCCGGCCAGCTCGCGTTGACGATTCTGGAGCGCTTCAACGCCCGGGAGCCCCGCGCGAAGACGCTCTACGTGGTCAACGCCAAGACGATCCACTGGAAGCGCCACGTGCGCGAGACGTTGCGGCCCCTGCTGGACGCGTATGCCAGCGGGCTGGAGACGGGAGACCTCGAGTTCATGGGGTGGGCGGCGGACTTCTACTGCCACCACTCGTATTTCCTGGGGCGGCCGCTCGGCGCGCTCGCCGGGGAGATGGTCGAGTACCGGCAGGTCCTCGAGCACCATCACCGCGCCGTGACGCTCCGGCAGTACGCGGTGTACCAGCAGGCGGTGCTGAACCTCTCGGGCGAGGGCGAGACGCCCTGGCGCCTGGTGGGGCGGGCCTGGAACGAGGACGAGCAACTTCCGCGCTACCTGGCGGACGGCGACGGCACGGCGAGCTGCATCGCGTACGTCAACAAGCTGATGCTGGCCTACCTCTTCGGGCAGTACCGGCTGGCGGTGGAGAGCGCCGACGCGGCGGAGCCGTTGCTGCCCACGGTGGCGGCCCAGCTCCTCGTTCCCCGCTACTTCTTCTTCGACTCCCTGGCGCGGCTCGCCGTGCTGCCCGGGCTGGAGGCGGCGCAGCGGAGCGCGGCGCTGGAGCGGATTGCCTCGAACCAGCAGCGGATGGAGCGCTGGTCCCGCTCGGCCCCCATGAACTTCCTCCACGCCTACCACCTGGTGGAGGCCGAGCGCTGCCGGGTGCGCGGCGCACGCGCCGAGGCCCTGGAGCACTACGATCGGGCCATCGCGCTCGCCCGGGAGCACGACCAGCCCAACGACGAGGCCCTCGCCCACGAGCTGGCCGCCCGGTTCTTCCTCGAGTGGGGGCTGGGGCACCGCGCGAGGCCCCACCTGCACGACGCGTATGAGGCCTGCTCGCGCTGGGGCGCGCACGCCCTGCTGCGCCACATCTCCGCCCGCTACGCGGAGCAGGGCCTGCCCGCCCATCCCGCCGGAAGTCACGAGCCGCGCGCCTCGGGCGAGACCCGGACCGAGCTGGCCCTGATGGATCTCCAGAGCGTCCTGACGGCCTCCCGCGTGTTCTTCTCGGAGATGCACCTGGACCGGCTCCTGGAGCGGGTGGTGGTCATCCTCTGCGAGAACGCCGGGGCCCAGCGCTGTGTCCTGCTCCGGGAGGAGCGGCAGCACCTCTCCCTGGTCATGGAGCACACCGCCCTCACGGGGGAGACCCGCCGTTACGCGAGTGGCACGCCCGCGGGGGCCGAGCACGTGCCCGCCTCGATCGTCCGGCTCTGCATCCGGACGCAACAGCCCCTGCTGGTGCAGGACCTGTCGCGCGACGAGTTCCTGGGCGAGGACCCCTACGTCCACCGCCAGGCGCCTCGCTCCGTCCTGTCGCTCCCCATCTTCCACCAGGGCCGGCTGCTGCTCGTCGTCTACCTCGAGAACAACCTGGCCCCGGGCGTCTTCACCTCCCGGCACCTGCAGATTCTGACGCTGCTGGCCTCGCAGCTCGCGCTCTCGCTGGAGAACGCGGCGCTCTACGGGAGCCTGGAGCAGCGCGTCCAGGAGCGCACGCGCGAGCTGGAAGCGGCCCACAAGCAGCTCGTGGACATGGCCCACCGCGCGGGCATGGCGGAGATCGCCAGCGGGGTGCTGCACAACATCGGCAACTCCCTCAACTCGCTCGTGGTGACCACCGAGAGCCTGACCCACGATGTGACCCACCTGCCCGTGGACCAGTTGAAGAAGAGCGCCCGGTTGCTCGCGGGCGAGGAGGCGCGCGCCGCCGGGCTGTCCGAGCGGAACTCCCGGACGCGGCTGCTTCCCGAGTACCTCGACAAGCTGGGCGACCGGTTGCGGCGGGACGCCGGCCTCATGCTCGAGGACCTGCGCTCGATGAAGACCAACCTCGAGCAGATCGGCGCGACCATCCAGGCGCAACAGGCATACGCCCATGGCCCGCGGCTCGTCGAGCCGGTGGACGTGGCGGCGCTCGTCGAGGACGCGCTCCGCATGCAGCGGTCCTCGCTGAGCCAGCACCAGGTGCGCATCGAGCGCGACATGGCGCGGCTGCCGGCCGTCTCGCTGGAGCGGCACAAGGCGCTGCACATCCTGGTCAACCTCATCAGCAACGCGAAGCAGGCGTTGCTGGAGACGGGGCGGGAGGACAAGCGCCTCCGCATCGAGGCGCGCCCCAGTGGGCCGGGGCACTTCCAGCTCGTGGTGCGCGACAACGGCGTGGGAATTCCGGCGGAGGACCTGCAGCGCGTCTTCCAGTACGGCTTCACCACGCGCCAGGGGAGCCTGGGCCATGGCCTGCACTGGGCGGCCAACACCGCCCGGGAGATGGGCGGCACCCTGGTGGCGGCCAGCGAGGGGCGCGGGCAGGGCGCGAGCTTCACCCTGGAGCTGCCCCTGGGAGGCCCCTCCGCCGCCGAGTCGCTCCGCCAGACGGTTTGAGCGGCCCTCTACGCCTCCTGCCGGGGCAGGGACGCCTGCGTGCGGCGGGGCAGCCCCACGAGGGTGAGCAACGTCGCGGGGCCGCCAGGCGCCCGCGGGTGGGCGATTTCCCACTGGTAGTCCGGCGCCTCCAGCCCGGCCAGGAGCTCCCTCAGGTCCTCCTCGGTGTACGTGCGCGCGTTCGACACCGCCCCGTCCCAGGCGATGAGCGGCGGGAGCACGGGGAGCAGGTAGGTGAACAGCACCTGCCGCGGCCGGAGCGGGCGGATGAAGGGCGTCAGCAGGAGCACCATCAGGATTCCGATGGGGAAGGCCGTCCACCAGAGCCAGCGCGGCTGGGAGTTGTCGCTGATCTCAAGCACGCAGAGGGCCTGCCGCTTCTCGAACGCGTCCTGGAGGATGCGGCGCGCGACCGGCGGGGGCATGTGGTGGAAGCTGCAGATCATCGTCCGGACGCCCTGGAGCGTGTCGGGGACCTGGCCCGCGTCGACCGGGCTCGGGAGGTAGCGGACCTGCGCCGAGTCCCCTGCCGCGTTGATGCGCGCCGCGGCGTCCGTGTTCGGGTAGAGGTCGGTGAGGGTCACGCTCGGCCGGAGGCCGTGGTCGGCGGCGAGCCGTGCGGTGGTTTGCAGCAGGGGCCCGCCACCCCCGGAGCAGAGGTCCACCACCCGGTCGGTGCCCGAGGCCTCCAGGGCCCGCGCCAGCAGGGGCGCCAGGATCCGCTCGGTGCCGAGCAGGCGGTGCATCGCGGCGATGTAGAGCGTCAGGCACTCCCGGAGGCCGCCCGGGAACCAGTGGAAGTCCTCGAACTCGAACAGCGACATGCGCTTCATGGCGGTGTCTCCCTCTCCGCCCGCGTTCTAGGCCACTGCGCGAAGGAGCAGGTAAGGTTGAAAATCCTACATCGTCGGTTTTTTCAGGACATGTAGGGATTGGACCCCACGCCCTCCGCGGATGCATAAACCCGGCTTCCCTGGGGGCCGGGAGAACTCCGCCCAGCGGAAACCCTTCGAAGAAGCATCCAGACCGAGGAGCAACACATGAGGACGACGAAGTTCGGTGCGGTTGCCTTGATGTTGGTGTGTGCCACGCCGGCGTTCGCGGAGGCCCCCGAGAAGGACAAGGACGTGTGGATCTCCATCGGTGCGGACGCGCTGGAGACGGCGCGGGGCTCGTTCAAGGCGCAGGGCGAGGAGCTGGCCGCGGCGCGCGAGAAGAACGGGGTGGCGGTGCTGCGCGTGCGCGAGTCGCAGCTCGAGAAGCTGTCCAAGGTGATGCACGACAAGCTCAACCGGTGCGCGGGCTTCATCTCCCATGACACCGAGGAGCAGGCGCTGGCGGCGGTGGAGTCGAGCACCTCGCAGCAGGCGGTGGCGTCGCTGATCAGCTACACCATCGACAACGGCACGACGGCCAACTCGCTGATGTCGGCGGTGACGGAGAGCGGCATCCGCAGCACCATCACCACGCTGTCGACGAGCTGGACGACGCGCCGCTACAACCTGCAGTCGGGCATCGACGCGGCCAACTGGCTGAAGAGCCGGTGGACGACGCTGGCCAACGGGCGCACGGACATCACGGTGGCCAACTTCGTGCACCCGACGACCACCTCGCCGCAGCCGTCCGTCATCCTCACCATCCGGGGCACCACGCTGCCCAACGAGGTGGTGGTGCTCGGCGCGCACCTGGACTCCATCAACGGCAGTGGCTCCTCCTACGCCGCGCCCGGCGCGGACGATGACGCCTCGGGCGTGGCCGCGCTCACCGAGGTCATCCGCGTGGCGGTGGCCAAGGGCTACAGGCCGGCGCGCACGGTGAAGTTCATGGCGTACGCCGCCGAGGAGATC
This sequence comes from Archangium gephyra, assembly GCF_049060025.1. Taxonomy (GTDB): domain Bacteria; phylum Myxococcota; class Myxococcia; order Myxococcales; family Myxococcaceae; genus Archangium; species Archangium gephyra_A. The sequence continues at coordinate 6,266,406 of NZ_JBMEQQ010000002.1, read as the reverse complement.
GGCCTGAGGGGCTCGGGGGCGATCGCCGCCAACCACAAGAGCACCGGCGTCAACGTGGTGGGCGTGCTGCAGCTCGACATGATCAACTACCGGGGCTCCAGCTACGACATCGTCATGGTGTCCGACTACACCAACGCCGCGCAGAACACCTTCATCCGCAACCTCATCACCCGGTACCTGCCGGGCGTGACCGCGACGAGCACCACGTGCGGCTACGGCTGCTCGGACCACGCCTCGTGGCACAACCAGGGTTACGCGGCCTCCATCCCCTTCGAGGCGCTGATGGGCCAGGACAACCCGTACATCCACACCACGAAGGACACCCTCGCGCAGACGGCCGGCACGGCGACCAACTCGGTGAAGTTCACCAAGCTCGCCGCCGCCTACGTGGCCGAGCTGGCCAAGGGCACCACGTCCATCGCCCTGCAGGCCGAGGACGCCGAGGAGAGCCGCTAGGCCAGGAGGGGGAGGGCCTGTCAGGGGGGAGGTTCCGGCCGCGATGGGGAGCAACTGGTCCGATTGTTGGACCAGTTGGTACGCCGCGCGGCCGGAAGGCTCCCCGTGCGTTCCCGCTGGAGGGGTGTGCCGTTTCAGCCCTCCCGGGGCTTCTGGCCGAGCGCGCGGAGGATGACGGGGGTGAGATCGGCCGCTCTCATCGCATCCAGCGCGAGGTCCCAGCGGCCCTCGGCACAGAGGCCGCTCATGCCGCCCTCCTCGTAGGCTTGCCGTGCCACCGAGGCCAGCGCCTCGCGCACCGCCTCGGCGACCGCGCGGCCGGCCTCGTCGCAGCGTTTGCACTCGAGCTCGATGCCCAGACGGCTGCGCCGGCCCTCTTCCGTGAGGATCCACGGGCGCTCCATCCACGGGGGGTCATGGCGCATGTGCTGCCGGTGGCCACACGCGAGGTCGGCGACCCAGTGGTTCTCCTCGTCGAGGTGGAAGCCTGTGATGGGCTGCTTCATGGAGCGGGGTTGCCGGCCTTGATCCACTGGGCGAGCGCGAGGGCTTCCGCGGTGGAGAGGCGGCCGGTGAAGCTGGGCATCAGCGTCCCGGGTTTGACCTTCTGGGGATCGAGGATCCACATGGCGACCACCTCCGCCGGTCTGCCGCGGGAGTTGGCGAGGACGGGGGCATAGGCCCTGCCCGGCCCATGGCAGGCCGTGCAGCCCAGGCTGAAGAAGAGCTGCTCCGGCGTCCGCGCGGCGGCGGCGGGAGGCTCGCTGGCCTGCTGCGGCGTGGGCGTGGGGGCCGGAGTGCCCGTGGGCGCTGGAGCGTCCGTGGGCGCCGCTGGGGTGGGCTGAGCGGGAGCCGCCGGCGGGGGGGCATTCCGGGAGACGGACGAAGGTGGCTTCTCCTGCCGCTCGGAGCAGGCGGAGAGGGCCAGGGCCATCGACAGGGACGCGGTGCGCGCCAGCAGGACGGAGGGGTGCTTGCGGTTCAAGGTCGTTCCCATACGGGCGAGGTGTTGGCTCGACGAGCCGTCTCTCTACCGCCCCGGTGCCAGGAGCGCCATGTCCGGGTGGCACGTCCCTGGGAGATTGTCAGGCTCCAGTCCCTTCGCGGTGCGTGATAGGGAGGGCCGCGCAGCGGGAGGAGCAACCGGCATGGAGCGCGCGGACATCGTCGCGTTGGACAAGCGGTACGTGTGGCACCCGTACACCGCGATGGACGAGTACATCGCGAAGACGGACCCGCTGGTGGTGGTGGGCGCCGAGGGGCCGTACCTCCACGACGCGGACGGCACGCGCTACCTGGATGCGAACGGCTCGTGGTGGGTGTCCACGCTGGGGCACCGGCACCCGAGACTGGTGCGCGCGCTCACCGAGCAGGCCGGCACCTTCCCGCACACCTCGCTCGCGGGCGTGACGCACGAGCCGGCGGCGCGGCTGGCGCAGGAGCTGGTGGCACTGGCACCGGGCGCCGGACGCGCGGACGTGCCGGAGGGGGAGCGGCTCTCGCGCGTCTTCTACTCGGACAACGGGAGCACGGCGGTGGAGGTCGCCATCAAGATGGCGGCGCAGCACTGGGCGCAGAATGGCCGGCCCCGGCGCACGCGCTTCATCACGCTCTCGGGAGCCTTTCACGGCGAGACGATCGGCTCGACGAGCGTGGGCGGGGTGGAGCTGTTCCGCGACATCTTCGGGCCGCTGCTCTTCGACGTGGTGCACGTGCCGTCCCCCGCGGAGCCGGAGGGCTGGGAGCGTGCCTTCGCCCGGGTGGAGGCCGCGCTGCGCGAGCACCCGGACGAGATCGCCGCCGTCATCCTCGAGCCCGTCATCCAGGGCGCGGCGGGCATGCGGATGTACGCGCCCGAGTTCGTCCGGGCGGTGCGCGAGGCCACGCGGGCGGTGGACACCTTCCTCATCGCCGATGAGGTCTTCACGGGCCTGGGACGCACGGGGGCGCGCTTCGCGTGCGACCTGGCGGGAGTGGTGCCGGACTTGCTGTGCCTGGCGAAGGCGCTGTCCGGAGGGCTGATGCCCTTCGCGGCGACGCTGGCCACCGAGCGGGTATTCGCGGGCTTCGGCGGGGGGCGGGAGCGGGCGCTGTATTACGGGCACTCGTACTGCGGCAACCCGCTGGGCGCGGCGGTGGCGCGCGAGGTGCTCGCGGTGTACCGGGACGAGGACGTGCTGGGGCAGGTGGCGCGCAAGGCGCCGAAGGTGAAGGCCGCCTTCGAGCGGATGGCGGCGACGATTCCCGGGGTGAAGCAGCCGCGGGCCCTCGGCATGGTGGGCGCGGTGGACCTGGGCGGTGGTGGCTACCTGGCGCGTGGGGGTTGGCGCGTGTACGAGGCCGCCCGGCGCCGGGGGCTGTACCTGCGCCCCCTGGGAGACACGGTATACGTAGCCCCCGCCCTCAACATCCCGGACGCCGCCCTGGACGAGCTGCTCGCCGGGGTGGAGGCCAGCCTCCGCGAGGTGGCGGCCGGTCAGTCCTGAGCATTGCCCGACTGGTCCGATGGTCGGACCAGTCCGAGACCTTCGATTCCCGGAGACCCCATGCCCCGCTTTCCCCTGCTCCTGCTGCTCACCGCGCCGCTCCTGGGTTGTGCGGCGGGCTCGTCCTCCCAGCGCGCCGAGGCTCCACCCGCCGCCACGTCCACCTCCACCACCGGCCTCACGTCACGCGCCGAGCTCGACGCGCTCACCATCCCGGCGCTGCCCGGCTGGGTGGACAAGTACGCGGGCCCGAACGAGGAGGAGCGCCGCTTCTTCAACATCAGCCGCCTGATGGAGCGCTTCCAGCTCGCCCGGGTCCAGGCCGTCGAGCTGCAGAACCACTACCGCGACCTCATCCGTCTCGAGCCCGCCCCCGGCCCGGTGGACGCCTTCAACACCGCCCTCGAGCGCGTCCGCCGGGGCGAGCTCGAGAGCCGGCTCCAGCCCGAGAAGCTCGCCAAGGCCCGTTTCATCGTCGTCTTCGACCTCGATGAGACGCTCCTCAGCCAGTACTACCCCGCCAAGGTGGGCGAGGGCTGTCACGACCTCGCCATCCCGCGCAAGGACGGCGTCCGCTACGTGAAGCTCGTCCCGGGCTGGCAGCAGGCCTTCGCGCGCATCCAGGAGCTCGGCGGCGCCGTCGTCCTCTTCTCCGCCAACGTGGACACGCTCACCCTCGAGAACGCCGCCTACTGGAAGCTCGACGGGGTCTCGCTCACCGAGCACCCGGCCATCTCCGGCCTGCTGACCAACAGCCACCTCGTCCTGCAGGAGAAGTCCGAGGGCGTGACGGACCCCCGGAAGGGCAACCCCGTGCGCGAGCCGTCCAAGGATCTGCGCGTCTTCGACGAGACCCTGCGCCGGGTCATCATCGTGGATGACAACCCCACGCGCCTCTTCCAGATGCGCAACGCCCGCATCTTCAAGAAGTTCGAGGCCGAGCCCTTCTGCACCACCTCGGACCCGGCGCTGCGCCGCGCCTTCGAGCAGGCCATGCCCACCGTCGTGCAGGAAATCGAGGACTCGGTCCGGTACATGGACGCGCAGGGGACCGGGTTCGCCGAGGCCTATCTGCCCTACACCTCGCTCGGGCAGGTCACCGTGCAGTTCCTCGTCGACAGCGGCGGCTTCGACCGGGCGCGGGCCATCGAGTACGTCCGCCGCAATCCCCAGGCCGTGGATCCTCGTTACTGAGCGGCTCCCGGACAGGGGGTGAGGTGCGCTTCACGCGCCGCCCGGGTGCAATGGAGTTCGCCCGGGGGCGTAGTTCATTGCAGACTGGGGCCTCATTCCAGCGCAACCGAGGACGGCATGGGCAATCTGTGTGGGTGGATCATCTTGGGTTTCGTGGCGGGGCTGATCGCCCGCGCCGTCATGCCCGGCCGGCAGCCGATGGGCCTCATCGCGACCACCCTGCTGGGCATCGCCGGCTCGTTCATGGGCGGCTTCCTCGCCTCGCTTCTCCTGGGCGGGAGCTGGCGCGTGCTGCAGCCCACCCAGCTCGTGGGCTCCACCATCGGAGCCATCGTGCTCCTCTGGCTGGGGCGGCAGTTCGGACGTTAGGCGCCGGCCCCGGGATGTCCGCGCCACAAAGAGATGGGCACACAACCCGCCATGGTGTAGGCTAATGGGGCTGGCGAGTGGCTATAAGCGAGTCTGATGGGTGAGGTAATGCCCCCCTCATGACCTCGCGGGCCAGGGGCTGGCTTTCCTCGTCATTTTTTCTTATCTGCGCCCGTGAGTGAATTTCGGGTGGAACTGGCGTGTTCTCCCCGTGCAACCCGCCCGCGGAGGAACCCCTCCAAGGTAAGCCGCGGTTCGATTGGGTTGCTGAAGACTGCGCGCGTCCTCGGGGTGCTCAACCCCTCCAAGGTCAAACTCCGAGGACGCGCGCAGCCAGCAGTTTCCCACCTGCGCGGTCAGATGCAAGCGCGAGGTGATGGAAACGCAACCCTTGGCGGCCAGTTCGCGCGCAGTGCGTCCCGTCCCCTCTAGCGGAGGGGTACCTTCAAGGCTTTCCAAGACCCGAGACAGGACCTGTGCGGGTATGCGAGGAGGCTCATGGGTACGGTGACGATGGCGCTGGTGGCGTGGCTGCTGACAGGGACCCCTGGCACGGGTGGGCCTCCAGCCGAGTCTCCCGGCACGTTCGTGGCGAAGACGCTCACCGTCGGAGGCGAGACGTACGTGTACTCGGTGTACCTGCCACCGGGGTACCGCGGGGGGCAGGCGTGGCCGGTCATCCTCGCGCTGCACGGAGCGGGCTCTCGGGGAACGGATGGGCAGCGGCCGAGGACGCAGAGTCTGGCGGAGGCGGCGCGCCTGCACCCGGAGCGCTATCCGGCCGTGCTGGTGCTGCCGCAGTGTCCGCCCGACAAGGAGTGGAGCGGGACCGTGGCGGACTTCGCGCTCGAGGCGCTGGAGCGCACCGTCAACGAGTACGGAGGAGACCGCAAGCGGGTGTACCTCGCCGGCCAGTCGATGGGGGCGCGGGGCGTGGTGCAACTGGCCGCGCGCTACCCGGAGCGCTTCGCGGCGGTGGTGGCCGTGGCCGGGCGCTACCCGGACCGCTCGATGGTGGGCAAGCTCAAGGGCCTGCCGCTGTGGATGTGGCACGGAGACGCGGATGCCGTGGTGCCCGTCGCCGAGAGCCGCGCCCTGGTGGAGCAGCTCAAGTCCGCGGGCCACCACTCCGTGCGCTACACCGAGCTGTCCGGCCTGGGCCACGACATCTTCGACACCGTGTACCTGGATCAGGCCGTGAGCACCTGGCTGCTGTCACAGAAGCGCGGGAAGTAGGGCGCGCACGCCGGACCGTCTTGCGGCTATGACTGCGCGTCATGAGCCTCTGACGCCACCCGACTCCTGGACCTGCTGTGGGAGCGCTACGCCGCGGAGGTGCCCTACGCGCGCACCTTCGCCCAGCTCTCCGGCGGCAGCTTCCGCAATGACCACATCGCGCTGCGCTCCCTCGCCCGGCCCGGCGGGGGCATCGCCCTCTTCTCCCGCGTCTTCGAGCGCTTCGGCTGGAAGCCCGCGGGCCAGTACACCTTCCCCGATACGCACCTCTCCGCCATCTACATGTCCCATCCGGAGGGGCTGCCCCGCGTCTTCATCTCCGAGCTCCTCTCCGACAAGCTCTCGCCCGAGGCCCAGCGCCTCCTCGCCGCGCTCCCGGCGGATCCTCCCGCCCCCGACTCCATCGAGGCGCTCGCCGGCTGGTTCTCCGCTCCGCCTCCGCCCGAGGAGTCCGCGCTGCTCACCCTGGAGAAGGAGTCCCAGTACGGCGCGTGGCTGCTCGCCTTCGGCCGCAAGGTGAACCACTTCACCGGCGCCGTGGATGACGTGGAGGTGTGGCAGCGGCGCATGCGCGAGGCCGGTGTCCCCATGAAGGCCGACATCGAAGGCGAGCCGGGCACCGCCCTGCGCCAGACGGCCACCAGTGCCGCCCCCGTCACCCTTTCGCTCGCTGACGGGCGCACGCGCACCTGGCCCTATGCCTACTTCGAGATCGCCCAGCGCTCGCCCGGCTTCGACGGCTTCCTCGGCCCCCAGGCCCGCGCCCTCTTCGACATGACGAAGCGCTCCTAGGAAGCGGCGCGCTCGCTCCCAAAGCCCCCGCTTCGCCTCGCCAGCCAGTGGCCGTCCGGCCGGGCCCCTCTTGCATTCCGTGGGCACGTGGCCAGATCCACAACCTTGAGCCCCGCACCTCCTGCCCTCGCGCCAGGTGGGGGCCGGCGGGTGGTCCGAAAGGAGGCCTCTCTGCTTGTCCCCGACCATCCACAGCGCTCCTGGTGAGCCGGAGGAACCCGGGAAAGCGGCCCGCCAGGACGATGCGCCCTGGACCCGCAGTGCACTCGCGCTGCGACTTCTGGAGCAGGCGGAGGTCTGTGCGCTCGCAGGCCTGGATGTGACGGGCCGCATCCACCTCTGGACACCGGGGGCGGAGCGGCTCACCGGACATGCGAAGGCCGACCTCCTCGGAGAGCCGCTCTCCGCGCTCTACCCGCCCGAGGATCGGGAGCTGCTGGCGAGGGACCTGCGCCAGGCCGAGCAGGAGGGCCGCTGCGAGCCTCGAGGGCTGGCGCGTGCGGCGCGATGGCACCCGCTTCCGGGCCTCGCAGGTGCTCACCGCGTTGCACGACGCGGACGGCGGCCTGGCCGGGTTCGCCTGTGCGCTCGGTCCCGCGGAGCCGCGCGGAGAAGCTCGAGCTGCTGCGCCACCTGGGCGAGCTCATCCTCTCCTCCGTGGACGAGGGCGTGTACGGCCTGGACATCGAGGGCCGCACCACCTTCGTCAACCCGGCCGCGGCGCGCATGTTGGGGTGGAAGCCGGAGGAGCTGCATCGGCAAGCCCCAGCATGCGGTCATGCACTACAAGCGCCTGGACGGGACGCCCCTGTCCGAGTTCGAGTGCGAGACCTACGCCCCCCTCCGGGATGGCCGGACGCACCACGTGACGGACGAGGTGTTCTGGCGGCGGGATGGCAGCTCCTTCCCCGTGGAGTACCGCAGCAGCCCCGTCCGGGATGGGGAGCGCATCATCGGGGCGGTCATCGCCTTCACCGACATCACCGAGCGGTTGCGGGCCCGCGAGCGAGAGCACCAGCTCGAGCGCGAGCAGACCGCGCGGCTCCAGGCGGAGGCGGTGGAGCGGCGCGTGCACGGGATGCTGGAGAGCATCTCCGATGCCTTCGTCGCCCTGGACCGGGCCTGGCGCTACACCTACGTCAACCGCCGCGCCGAGGAGCTGTCGCACCGCTCGCGCGAGCAGATGCTCGGGCGCACCCCCCTGGAGGTGTTTCCGGGTTTCACCGGCTCGCGCTCCGAGCAGGGATTCCGCAAGGCCTTCACCGAGCAAACCGCCGTCCACTTCGAGGAGCACGATCCGCCGCGCGACACCTGGGTGGAGATGCACGTCTACCCCTCCGAGGAGGGGCTCGCCGTCTACTTCCGGGACATCACCGAGCGCAAGCGCACCGAGGAGCGGCTGCGCCTCTTCGAGTCCATCGTGGTGAACGTCTACGACGGCGTGGTCATCCTGGAGCCGGAGCGACAGAACGGGCACAGCACCCGGCGCATCCTCTATACCAACGAGGCCTTCTCTCGGATGACGGGCTACAGCGCGGAGGAGATGCGGGACTCGGAGACGCTGCTGCTGATAGGGAAGGACACGGACACGGCGGAACTCGAGCGCATGCGCGAGGCCCTGCGCCGCCAGGAGCATGTCCGCGTGGAGCTGCTCCTCTACCGCAAGGACGGCTCCTCCTTCTGGACGGAGAGCACCGTGGTTCCCGTGAAGGACGAGGAGGGCGTGCTGCGTCACTGGGTGTCGGTGACGCGCGAGGTGTCGGAGCGCAAGCGGACGGAGGAGGCGGCGCTGCGGCTGGCCCGCGAGGAGGCGGCCCGGACCGAGGCCGAGGCGGCCCACGCGCGCATCGAGGCCATCCTGGAGAGCATCACCGACGCCTTCTTCGCCCTGGACCGGGAGCAGCGCTTCACCTTCGCCAACCGCCGCGCGGCCGAGGTGCTGCGACACTCGCGGGAGCGGTTGCTGGGCCAGCCCCTGGACGCGATGTTGCCGGAGGACGCACTGGCCGGGCTGGCCCAGGCGGTACGGCGGGTGCTGGAAGGAGGGGGCGCCACGGAGTGCGAGATGTACCTCTCCTCGCTCGCGGCGTGGTTCGAGTGCCACACCAGCCCCTCCGGAGAGGGCGTCTCCGTCTACCTGCGCGAGGTGACGGCCCGCAAGCGCGCGGAGGAGGCGCGCCGCAGGCTCAGTTCCATCATCGAGGCCACGCCGGACTTCGTGGGCAGTACGGACCCGCGGGGGCGGGGCCTCTACCTCAACCGCGCGGGCCGGCGCATGGTGGGACTGGCGGAGGACGAGGACGCCAGTGCCTGGAGCATCGCCTCGGCGCACCCGCCCTGGGCCGCGCGGCGCCTGCTGACCGAGGGCGTGCCCACCGCGCTGCGCGAGGGCGTGTGGATGGGCGAGTCGGCGTTGCACTCCCCGGACGGGCGGGAGTTTCCCGTCTCCCAGGTGCTGCTCGCCCACTGCGAGGCGGACGGGAGGCTGGAGATGCTCTCCACCATCATCCGCGACATCTCGGACCGCCAGCGCGCCGAGGAGTCGCAACAGTTCCTCTCCGAGAGCAGCCGGGTGCTGGTGGCCGCGCTGGAGTACGAGGCCACGCTGCGCAGCCTGGCCCGGCTGGTGGTGCCGCGCCTGGCCGACTACTGCGTGGTGTGCATGCTGGAGGGCGGAGAGGTGCACCGCACGGCCATGGCCCACCGGGATCCCACCCAGGAGCCGCTGTTGCTCGCGCTCGGGCACATGCGCTCCGTGACCCATACGTTGGTGGGGGTGCAGAGCGTGCTGCGTACCGGCGAGCCGGAAGCTCGTCCCCGAGGTGACGGAGGCCTGGCTGCGGGCCTCCGCCGAGGACGAGGAGCACTTCACCGCGCACCGCGCCCTGGCGCCGCGCTCGCTGATGATCGTCCCGCTGGTGGCACGCGGGCGGACGCTCGGCGCCATCACCTTCGCCTCCACCGCCGCGTCGGGACGGCGCTATGGCCCGGCGGACCTCTCGCTCGCCGAGGGCCTGGCTTCCCGCGCCGCCCTCACCCTGGACAACGCCCGGCTCTACAAGGAGTCGCAACAGGCGACGCAGGCGCGCGACGAGGTGCTCGCCGTCGTCTCGCATGATCTGCGCAACCCCCTCAACGTCATCTCCCTGGGGGCGAGCTACCTGCTCAAACGCTTGCCCCAGGGCGCGGAGGGGACGTCATGGCGCAAGCAGGCGGAGCTCATGCGGCGCTCGGCGGACCAGGCCGTCCACCTCATCCAGGACTTGCTGGAGGTGGCGAAGCTCGAATCCGGGCGGCTGTCGGTGGAGTGTCAGCCGCAGGAGGTGGGCCGGCTGGTGGACGACGCCATCGAGCTGCACCGGCCCCTGGCGGAGGCGCGGCGGTTGCTGCTGGAGCGGGAGCTGGGGGCGGAGCTGCCGCGGGTGCAGGCGGACCGGGGCCGGGTGCTGCAGGTGTTCTCCAACCTCATCGGCAATGCGTTGCGCTACACCTCCGAGGGCGGCCACATCACCGTGCGGGCCCGGCGCGAGGGCCGGTTCGTGCGCTTCTTCGTGAGCGATACCGGCAAGGGCATCACACCGGAGCACCTGCCCCACCTCTTCGAGCGGTACTGGCAACCGAAGGGGGCCCGGGAGGGAGCGGGGCTGGGGCTGCCCATCGCCAAGGGCATCATCGAGGCTCACGGCGGCTACATCCTGGTGGAGAGCGAGCCGGGCAAGGGCAGCACCTTCTCCTTCACCCTGCCGGTGAGCGAGGCGCCACCAGCGCGGTGAGGACGTGGTCGCGCCAGCGGCCGTCGATGAGGACGAGCTCGCGGGCGAGGCCCTCGACGGAGAAGCCCACGCGGCGCAGCACGGCGGCACTGCGGTGGTTGTCCGGCAGGTGGTTGGCCTGGACGCGGTGCAGGCCCAGCAGGCCGAAGGCGTAGTCGCACACGGCGCGCACGGCCTCGCTCATGAGCCCCTGTCCCTGGACGCGGTGGTCGAGCCCGAAGCCCAGCTCGCCCGACTGGAGGGGCCCGCGGCGGATGTCGGTGAGGGACACGCTGCCGAGCACCGGCGCGGAGGTGAGGGGAGCTTCGCGGGACAGCATGAAGAGGCGCAGGGCGAGGCCGCGGCGCCAGTCCTCGGCGTCCTGGGCCAGGCGCGAGCGCCACCAGGTGACGGTGAAGAAGTTGTCGGGGCGCGCGGGCGAGACGGGGCCGAGGTGGTCGCGGTTGGCCTCGTGGTAGGCGAGCACGCGCGCGGCGCCATCCGGAGGGAGCAGGGCGAGGTTGAGGCGCGGGGTGGTGAGGAGGACGGGCGGATGGTCCGAGGGCATGACGGGCAGCGGGGAGGCTAGCGCGTCCAGGGGCGCTCGCGTGCGCCGTGAAGGGGAGGCTCGACAGGGGAAGGCCGCTCACGTTGACTGGTGGAGGTTGGAGCCCGCCATATGACGCCGCGCATCGTCGAGGGAGATCTGCTGGAGCAACAGGCCGACGCCATCGTGAACGCCTGGAACCGGAACATCATCCCCTGGTGGCTGCTGCTGCCGCAGGGCGTTTCGGGTGCCATCAAGAAGCGGGGAGGGCTGGCGCCGTTCCGCGAGCTGGCGCGGGTGGGGCCGATGCCACTCGGCTCGGCGGTGGTCACCTCCGCGGGCCGCCTGCCCTACCGGGGCATCATCCACGTGGCGGGCATCAACATGCTCTGGCGCTCGTCGGAGCGGTCCATCCGGGACTCGGTGACGAACGCGCTCGCACGGGCCCGGGAGCACGGCTTCGGCTCCGTGGCGTTCCCGATCATCGGCGCGGGCAGCGGTGGCTTCGACGAGGCCCGGGCACTCGAGGTGATGGTGTCCACGCTGGAGTCCAGTGACGCGGAGCTCGCAGTCACCGTGGTCCGCTACCGCGGGCGCTGAGGCGGCTAGGGCATGAGAGAACACATCATGAAGACGATGAGATGCTGGGGGCTGCTGCTCGGTGTGTTGCTGTCCGGATGCGCGGCCTCGGGTCCTTCCTCGGCCACCTTCCAGGAGGCAGAGAGGGAAGAGGCGGACGTGTGCCTCGCGCTCCTGTGCGACGAGGAGCTGTGCGACTTCTTCCGCTGCGAGGACGTGACGGCGGACGTGGTGTCCGCGAGCGAAGGCTCGGATGGGGCGGGCGCGGAGCCCGGGCGGGTGGTGCTGGCCCGCACCGGGAGCACGAGCACGACGGTGGGCATCCGTCTGCCTTCTCCCGTCACGCCCATGAGGTACCGGGGCTGGCCACTGCGGTACCCGGGGGAGCGCGAGCCCATCTTCGTCATCCCCTGGAAGAACCACCACCTGCGCAACCTGCTGCCGAGCCAGAAGCAGCTCATCGCGGAGGCCAACGCGAGGCTGAACCGGCCTCACGAGAAGCATCACATCTTCCCGCAGGAGTTCAGGGAGTGGTTCAAGGAGAAGGGCATCGACATCCATCAGTGGACGATGCTCATCGAGAAACAGCTTCACGAACGCATCCACCGGGGCGCGAGGGGCGGTCCCTGGAACGATGCCTGGAGGCAGTTCAAGAACCTCAATGGGGGAGCAACCCAAGAGGAAATCTGGAAGCACGCTTGGGAACTCTGCGTCCGCTTTGGTCTGTATAGCCCCCTCCAGCCATATTACGGTTCCGTCCGGCTACCGCCTCCCATCCCGTTCTGAGGAGCGCATGAGGTTCTATCGTCTGTGGCCCGTGGCGGTGGGCGAGCTGCGTTACACGGGGGAGTACAACGCCTCGCGCCAGTGGAGGCTCCCCGGTGTCCACTGTCCTGCCTGCGGAGCCATCTGGGGGGGAGGTCTGGTCTTCCCCTGCGTGGACTTATCGGAACTGCCGGTGGCGAAGATGCTCGGCGAGGCCAGGCTGGAGGAGGACTTCGAGGCTTTCGAGCGTCTGCGTGAGCAGGTGCGGCCCATGGTTCCCACTGGAGCACCCTTGTGGCCGGGAAGCAGTTTCGGCCCGTTGAGGGGGACGGCCCAAGGACGTTTTGGTCAGCTCCAGATGCAGTACGCCAACAGCCTGCTCATCCGCCGTGAGGCGTTGGAGCAGTTGCAGGCCGAAGGCATCCGGGGGCTCATCAGTTGCCGCACGGAGCTGCGCTTCCGGCAGAAGCAGGCTCCAGAGCTGCTGGAACTCCAGGCCGAACCCCACGGGCGGCTCCACCCGGACTGCATCCCGCACGACAAGAGGACACCGTGTGCACGTTGCGGCCGATGGGGTTTCGCCATCCCGGATGAGCCCATCCTCGACAGGGCTTCGCTTCCAGAGCACCTGGATTTCTTCCAATTGTCTCAGCTCTCCACGCTGGTGGTGGCCAGCGAGCGCCTCGTGGAGGCCATCCGCCGCCTCGGTTTCGAAGAAGTATCCATCCGCGAGCTACCCCTGCGCTGAGGCGGGGATTGGAGTAGACAGCGGCCATGCGCCTGCACCTCGTCGACGGTACCTATGAGCTCTACCGTGCCCACTTCTCGCCTCGTCCCGGGGCCACCGCGCCGGATGGCCGGGACGTGAAGGCCACGGTGGGGCTCGTCTCCTCGATGCTCGCGTTGCTGCACGACGCCCATGAGTCGGTGACGCATGTGGCCCTGGCCTTCGACAATCCCATCCGCTCGTTCCGCAATGCGCTCTTCGCCGGCTACAAGTCCGACGACGGCGTGCCCCCCGAGCTGCACGCCCAGTTCGACCTCGCCGAGGAGGCCATGCGGGCGCTCGGGCTCACCGTCTGGTCCATGAAGGACTTCGAGGCCGATGACGCGCTCGCCACCGCCTCCGCGCGCTGGGCCGGGCAGGTCGAGCAGGTGCGGTTGCTCACCCCGGACAAGGACCTCGGGCAGTGCGTGCGCGGCCGCCACGTGGTGCAGGTGGACCGCAAGCAGCAGAAGGAGCTGGACGAGGACGCGGTGCGGGCGAAGCTCGGCGTGCCCCCGGCGAGCGTGCCGGACCTGCTCGCGCTCGTGGGTGACGACGCGGACGGCATCCCCGGCCTGCCCGGTTTCGGAGAGAAGGGCGCCTCCTCCCTGCTCAACGCCTACGGCCACCTGGAGGCCATTCCCGCGGACGCGAGCGCCTGGTCCGTGCGCCCCCGCGGCGCGGACAAGCTCGCCGCCACCCTGCGCGAACACCGCGAGGAAGCGATGCTGTACCGCAAGCTGGCCACCCTCGTGACGGATGCGCCCCTGGCCGAGTCCCTGGAGGACCTCGCCTGGGCCGGTGTCCCCAAAGCCCGCTTCCTCGCGCTGTGCGACTCCCTGGGACTCACCACGCTCAAGACGCGCCCCAAGCGCTGGGCGCCGGAGCCGGGGTGAGGCCCACTCGGCGGTTGCATGGCGCCCAGAAATGGCGCACATGGGCTCGGGGTTGAACACCGCTATGTCCACCGAGATGAAGCCCATCGGGCTGAACGTTCCTGGCACCGACGACAACTGGGTCCCCTCCATGGAGGACATGCCCTTCCACCGCCTGGGCGGTGAAGCCGGCGTGCAGGCCCTGGCCGAGGCCTTCTACGACGCCATGGATGCGAGCGAGCCAGCGCTCGCCCGCCTGCATGAGCTGGATGAGCAGGGCAAGGTGTCTCGCGGCATGCGCGAGCGCTTCGGCCTCTTCCTCATCGGCTGGCTCGGCGGGCCCCAGCACTACATGGAGAAGCACGGCCACCCGCGCCTGCGCATGCGCCACGGCCATGTCCCCGTGGATGTCGCCCAGCGCGATGCCTGGCTGCGCTGCATGCAGCGAGCGATGGATGCCCGGGGCGTGAAGGGCAACGTGCGCCGCTTCCTCGACCAGCGTTTCTCCGACGTGGCCGACTTCCTGCGCAACGTCGAGGGCTGAGCACGTGAAAATCTGGGTCGACGCCGATGCGTGTCCGGGGCCGGTGCGGGACATCCTCCTGCGCGCCTCGCAGCGTCTGGGGATTCACACCGTCTTCGTGGCCAACAAGCGCCTCACCCTGCCTCGCTCGGAGCTCGTCTCCTCCGTGCAGGTGGGCGCCGGGCTCGACGTGGCGGATGGCTACATCGCCGCCTCGGCCCAGGCCGGAGACCTCGCCGTCACCCAGGACATCCCCCTCGCCGCGCTGCTCGTTCCCAAGAGCGTGGTGGTGCTCGACCCCCGGGGCGAGCCTTCAGCGAGGAGAACATCTCCGAGCGCCTCTCCGTGCGGAACTTCATGCAGGAACTGCGCGACAGCGGCGTGACGACCGGCGGTCCCAGTGGGTTCTCCAACCAGGACCGCCAGCAGTTCGCCGCCGCGCTGGACCGTGAGCTCACCCGGCTGCTCAAGGCCCGTTAGCCGCGCCCGCTAGAAGCGCATCAGCAGGCCCGGCCCCGCCGTGAGCGACTCGTTGCGCCGGCCCGAGCGCATCAACACCGGCACGGGGACGGCCTTGAAGGTCTCGGACGTCTGGCTCCGCAGACCCGGGGAGGTGGGCGGATAGGGCACCGGGTCCTCGGCGGTGACCAGCGCCGTGATGACGAAGGTGGCCGCGATGCCGCCGATGGCCGAGAGCGGAACGGCCGGGCCATCCGCGAGCGCCGTGCCCGCCAGCAGCAGCACCGCGCCCACGCCCAGCGGCAGCGCCGTGAGCTTGAAGACGCGCGACGCCGAGAAGCTCGAGGGGCACCGCCAGCAGGCCACCCACGCCCATGCCAAGCAAGGGCGCCACCAGCGCCGGCGAGAGGTTCGGGTCCTGGTCCCCTTCTTGCGAGAGCAACACCGTGGACTGCACGAGCCCCGTGAGCACGAAGGCGTAGAGGGCGCTCATCCCCACGAGCGACGCATCCCCCTCGCTCACGTCACCGGGCATCGCCGTGGCCGCCAGCACGCCGATGATGCCGGCCTGCGTGGCGAGCAGCGAGGCGATGGCGCGGTCCCGCCCGCTGAGGTCCTGCTCGGTGCCGTAGCCAAAGCCCGCGAGGAAGCCCAGCGCGGCGCCTCCCGCGGCGAGCAGGGACTCGTTGCGCTCCACCGGGACGTAATACTGGTACAGGGCCGCGGCGGTACCGAGCGTCAGGCTTCCGAGCACCGCGCCCACGTAGGTCCCGTTCTCCGACTCGAAGGTGTTGCCGAGGATGCCGCCCGTCACCGCGCCGCTGAGCAGCTCGGTGAAGACGAGCAGCATGCCGCCCGCCCCGGAGGAGAAGCGGCTGTAGCGCGTCGCGCGCTCGGCGGCGGTCTCCACGGGACCCTGGGCGGGCTGGACCGCGGGCGGCGGAGGTGGCGGAGGCGCCGGCTGCACCGCCGGAGGTGGAGGCGGCGGTGGTTGGGTCGTGGTCGCGGGCGGCTGTGTGGCGGCCGGAGGCGGCGTCGCGGGCGGTGTCTGCACCGTGGGCGAGGCCGGTTGGGTGGTCGTGGTTGTGGTGGTGGTGGACTGCGCCCGCGCGACGCCATTCGCGGTCAGCAGGCCAAGACACATCAGGGAAACGACGAGCCGCATACACAGGTCTCCTGGACGTAACGTGGGGGGAAGATGAGTCGGGCGGCCCGGGGGTGCATCGTTCAATCCCTGGCGCTCTCTCGTCCCGTGGGGCGAGG
Organism: Archangium gephyra; assembly: GCF_049060025.1. Classification (GTDB taxonomy): domain Bacteria; phylum Myxococcota; class Myxococcia; order Myxococcales; family Myxococcaceae; genus Archangium; species Archangium gephyra_A. Next base: position 6,250,344 of record NZ_JBMEQQ010000002.1, on the reverse strand, counting down.
CCGTGTCGGGTGGCGCGCGCCCGAGGCTCGGGACTGTCGGGTCCTGGTTCCTCCCAGCCGGTCCGCGGGGCATCCCGCTTCCCCGGGGCCGGTTTTTTCGTTGGGGCTCCGGGAAGGGCGGGCCGGCAGGCATCCTGGCGGGCAGGCACGCCTTCGACGCGGGACACTTGTGCCAAAATACGTCCCTGGCCATGACGACTTCCTTCCGTGCCCGGTCCTTCCGGCGGAGCCCGGTCTCCCCGGGACTGTTTCTCGCGAGCGCCGTGCTCCTGTGGCTCGGGAGCGTGGCGGGCTGTGCCCGGAGTGAGGCTCCGCCGCCGCCCGTCGAGGCGAAGGTGGAGGGCTATTGGCTGCAACCTCTCGCGAGCGGCAGCCAGATGGTGCCGTGCCGCCATGGCCACCACGCCTGGGCCTGGACGCCGGGGCGGGACGGCTTCTGGCTCGTGGACGAGGAGGGCCGTGAGGCCGCCATCGAGGGCTTCGGCGACGCGCACGTGCGGGTGGAGCAGGTCGTGCCCACGGAGAATCCCGAGCGGGCCTGGGTCTTCGTGCAGGTGCCGTCGCCCTACAAGCCGAGCCGGGCGCTCTACCTGGTGGACCACCAGAAGCTCATCCGGCGGCTCGCGGTGTCAGCCCAGGAGTTGATGCCCGTGCCGTCCGAGGGACACGAGCGGCTCTGGGTGGTCTCCTCTCTCAACCTGCAGCACCTGATGGTCTTCGATGCCTCGGGTGAGGAGGGAGAGCGGGTGGCGCTCACCACCTCGGGGCAGGGGTGGATCACCGCGCGCCAGGTGATGCCCGTCGCGGAGGGCCGGCAGGGCTGGCTCGTGTTGGACCAGAGCCTCGTCCACGTGGAGGCGCGTGCGGGTGCCAACCCCATCTCGCGGCCGATTCCCGTACGGGACGTGATGACCCTGCTCCCCACCCGGCAGCCCCACCGGGCCTGGGTGCTCGCGGAGCTGCCCGGAAAGAGCGAGCCCCAGTTCTTCCTCGCGAGCCGGGAGGGTGTGAAGACCACCGCGACACCCCTGCTCGGAGACGTCCGGCGGCTCTTCGCGCACCGTGACGCCAACTTCGTCTGGGCGTTGCAGTCCGCGAGCCCTGGCGGGGCGCAGCACCCGGTCTTCGAGCTGAAGCTGGTGGGGCTCGACGGGAAGGGGGTGGGTCCGGGCGTGAAGGTGGAAGGAGCGCCCGTCGTGGAGCGCTCGCCGGACGGGCATGTCTGGGTGCGTGACGAGCGGCGCGTCTACGTGCTGGGAGATGGGGGCGAAGAGGTGGCGCGCAGCCCGGACGCGGAGGGGCTGGGACGTGCCGAGCTCCTCCCGCTCTCGGCGGAGCTCGCCTGGGCGGTGACGGAGGACGGCGGGGTCCGCCTGTTGTCGGTGAAGGGACGGCTCATCACCTCGGGCGACCAGGCGGTGACGGGATTGCACCTTCCACGCCTGGGGGCCTTGGACGAGCATGGGGGGTTGGTGCTGTCGGACGGTGGGACCCGGCTTCACCGGCTCACGCGCGGTCCAGCCGGGCTCCAGACCTCGCAGGTGCTCGAGGGCGCGGGGCTGAACGAGGTGTTCCCCATCCAGGGGACTGGCCGCGCCTGGGTGACGGGCATCCCGAGGGGCTCTCTGTACGGACCGGCCTCGGAGGTGGGGCGCGTGCGGGTGGGCTTCGCGGGCGGTGCCCGGCTCGAGCGCGACGCGAAGGGCAAGGTCCAGGTGGAGGGCCGTCTGGAAGCGGGCGCGCCGCTGGAGTCGCTGGAGCTCGACTGGCCCGGGCTCGCGCAGGCGGCGGGAGCGGGGCGCACGCTGCGGCTCGAGCTGCGCGCGGAGGAGGGCAAGGGCGCGCTGGTGGGGCAGGGGCTGCGGCGTCTCGCGGAGCCGGCGGGCCTGCTCTTCCAGTGGACGGAGCCGCCGGGAAGCGCGGAGCACCTCTACCGTGCCGTGGTGACGCACGAGGTGGAGAATGGCACCCGCCTCACCGCCACCTTCCAGCACGTGCCCTTCGGTGTGCCGCTGCTCGACCGTGTCTGGGTGCGCACCGCGCTCGCGTGTCTCGCGGTGACGCTGTTGCTGCTGTTGCCCATGGTGTTGCTGCGCCCCTCGGCCGCGTCCCGCCGGTGGCTGCCGCTCGCCGCCTATGTCGTCACGGGAGTGGGGGCGGGAGGTGGCGAGCTGCTGGGCCTGCTGGGCGGGCTGCGCATCCACCTGCCCACGCTGCTGGCCATGACGTGCGCGGAGTTGGTGCTGTGCGCGGGCCTGGGGCTGCTGTCGCCGGCCGTGTTCCGCCGGCTCGTCTTCACCCATCCGTTCTCCTGGGCCGCCGCGCCGCTGCTGCGCTGGCCCGCATTCCGGCGCCGCTTCTTCGCCGCGCATGTCCGGCAGGTCCGCCGCCGGGTGGACGTGGCCTCCGCCCAGGCCAACGGCGAGGTGTTCGTGGAGCTCTCCTCGCACGTCACTGAATACGCCGGGTCCGGGGTGCCGCCCTCGCCCTCGGAGCGCACGGCCGAGGAGCTGTGCGGGCTGCTCACGCGTGGACGCGCCCACCTGCTCATCCAGTGCGCGGGAGGCCGGGGGAAGAGCGCGCTCCTGAGGCGGCTGGTGCGGCTGTCGCTGGAGCACTTCGAGAAGCAGCCGTCCTCGCCGCTGCCCGTCTTCATCGACCCGGCGGCGGAGGACCTGGAGACGGCCGCGAAGGAGGCGCTGCAGGAGCTGGGGCTGCCGGAGGGGCTGCGGGACGCGCTGCTGGAGTCGGGAGACTTCTTCCTGGTGCTGGACGGCCTCACCGAGTCGAAGCTGGAGCCGGAGGCGCTGCGCCGCTACCTGGAGCGGGAGATGGGGCTGCACGCGCCGGTGTTGCTGTCGGCGAGGCCCAACGAGGCATACCGGACGGCGATGGCGCACGCGCTGCGTTGGATGGCGGTGGAGCCGAAGCGGCTGGACGCGGCGGGGCTGGAGCGCTTCCAGGCGGCGTACCCGGGCCCGGACGGCAAGCCGGTGCCGCTGTCCGAGTCCCTCCTGCGCATCTGCCGGGGGCGTGCGGCGGACGGGACGTACGTGCCCATCCTCGTGCGGCTGGCGCTGCGTTTCGGCGCGGGTGGGGTGGACAGTGTCATCAACCTGTACCGGGCCGTCTTCGCGGGGCTGTTGAAGCAGGAGCCGGACGACGCGACGACGTCGGAGATGCTGGGCTTCGCGGAGGCGCTGTGCCTGGGCAGCTACTGGGAGCACCGCAGCCGGCTCATCGTCTTCCGCGACAGTCCGGACGAGCCGAAGCTGAGGAGGCTGCTGGACGCGGGGCTGCTGGTGGCGGCGGACGCGAGGCCGGGCCCGGTGCCCACGCACGTGCGCTTCTTCCACGACTCGATGCAGAGCTACCTCACGGCGCGGGCGCTGTACGCGCGGTACGCCTCCCAGGCGAGGTGGGACTGCCTGTGGCGGGCGGCGGGCGAGCCGGGCTTCGCGCGGGAGCAATCGGACCTGATGACGGAGGCGGGCTCGGAGCTGTTCCAGATGTGCTCGTACGTCTTCGGGTACGACGCGCGGCTGAAGGCCGAGCTGAGCCGGCACCTGGAGCTGTGCGCGGAGGCGAACGACGAGCGGCTCAACAAGGAGGGCATCCTGGCGGCGGTGCCGGAGGAGCTGAGGCCCGCGCTGCGCAAGTCGGGCCGGGTGCTGTCACCGGGACTGCTGTTGAGCGAGGCGAGCCGCGTCTGCGGAGAGCATACGGACGGGGAAGCCCTGTTCCTGCTGTACGCGCGAATCGCTCCGCTGGCCTGGCCGTGGAAACCCGAGGACGCGAGCACGGCCCGGTCGCAAGAGGACAAGGACGCGGACGCGGCCTGAGCACCCCCTCTCCTGTGCCTCCCCACCCGCGCCTCCCCTCCCTCGCCCTCCGGGAGAGGGTCGGGGTGAGGGTATCTCGTGTCCAGAGTTCCCCACTCGGGCCCCCACGCGAGCCGACGGTGACACACGGGGGTTCACCGCGAGCCCGCGAGTGACTAGGGATGGCGGCGTCCACCGTGCCCGTCACCCTGCCAGCCCATGCCGCCGCGGTGCTCCCGTTCTTCCGGCTGTCCCGGAGGGGAGTGCTGCCCACCGCGCTCGTCGTCGGAGCCTGTGCGCCGGATCTCTCCTACGTGTACGCGGTGCGCGAGCTCGGTGACTACGCGCACGAGTTCCCCGGCTTCATCCTCTTCTGCGTGCCGGTGGGGCTCGTGGTGCTGGCATGGCTGGAGATGCTCATCCTGCCCGCGTTGAAACGGGCCCTGCCCGAGGTGCTGGGCGTGCAGTGGGGCCGCTTCGCGCGGACCGAGGGCGTGCCGGGAACGCCGCTCGCCTGGGTGGCCACGGTGGCGGCGCTGGTGCTCGGCGCCAGCACGCATCTGCTCTGGGATGGCTTCACGCACGCCAGCATGTGGCCCGCGGACGTGCTCTACCCGGACGTCCTCGTCCCCGTGGGAAGCAGGGAGCTGCCGCTGGCCCGGGTCCTCCAGCATGCCTCCTCGCTGGTGGGCTCGCTCATCGTGCTCGGGTACATGGCGAGCCGCTACCGGCACCTGGAGCCCGTGGCGGGAGGCTCCTGGGCGGACTTCCTCCGCGTGCTGCTCCCCATGGCGGCCGGGGCCGTGGTGGGGCTGGTGCTGCGGCTCTCCCGCTTCCAGGACATGGGGGCGCTGGAGGCGCAGCTCTGGTGGGCCTTCTGGCCCACGGTGACGGGGGCGCTCGCGGGGCTCACCGTGGGGTGCGCGCTCGTCCGGTGGCGCGGGCGGTCATGACTGGCGGCGCTCCACCTGCGCCAGGGCGCTTCGGATCTGCGGCAGGGCATACGGCTTGGGCAGCATCACCGCCCCCTCCAGTCTCTCAGTGCCGCCGGAGAGCGCCGCGTTCCCGAGCCCCGAGGCGATGATGACCCCCATTCCGGGCCTGTGCCGCACCGCCTCCCGCGCCAGCTCCACGCCCGACGAGCCCGGCAGCGTCACATCCGTGAACAACACGCCGAAGCCGCCGGCCGCCAGGGCCTCGCGGGCCTCTTCCGCGCTCGACACGGCCAGCACGTCGTGCCCGAGCAGGCCCAGGAGCTCGCACGCCGAGGTGCGGATGTCCTCATCATCCTCCACCAGCAGCACGCGCTGCCGCCGGGGCGCGTCCGGTACCGTGGGGGACGCCGTCCGCCGCTGACGGTGGTCGAGCAGATGCCGCACCTTGCGAGCCATGTCCTCCCGGCGGTGGGGCTTGCTCAGCAGGTGGACGCCCGGGTCGAGCCGTCCTCCCTTGGCGATCTCATCCTCGGTGTAGCCGGAGGTGAAGAGCACCTCGAGGTCCGGCAACAGCGCCCGGGCCTGCCGGGCGAGCTCGGCGCCGCGGACGGGGCCCGGCATCACCACGTCGGTGAACAACAGGTCCACGGCGATGCCGCTCCGGAGGATGGCCAGCGCGCTCTGGCCATCGGCGGCCTTGAGCACGCGGTAGCCCAGCTCCGTCAGCATCTCCACCACGGTGGCACGCACCTCCGGGTTGTCCTCCACCACCAGGAGCGTCTCGGTGCCTCCCTCGACGGGGCCGGTGGGGAGTTCGGTGGGCACCGTCTCCTCGGTCTGCAACGCGTGGGGCAGGTAGAGCTTGATGGCCGTGCCCACCCCCACCTCGCTGGAGAGCTGGATGTGGCCGCCACTCTGCTTGACGAAGCCATACACCATGCTCAGGCCGAGCCCCGTGCCACGGCCCTCGGGTTTGGTGGTGAAGAAGGGCTCGAAGACGCGCTCCAGCACCTCCGGGGACATGCCGCAGCCGGTATCGGAGACGGTGAGGAGCACGTACTGGCCGGGCACCACCTCCGGGTGCAGCCAGGCGTCGCTGTCCTCCAGCCGGGCGTTGCTGGCTTCGATGACCAGCTTGCCGCCATTCGCCATGGCATCCCGGGCGTTGATGGCCAGGTTGAGGAGGACGTTCTCGAGCTGGTTGGGATCGGCGAACGTGTTCCACAGGCCGTTGGGCATGCGGGTTTCGATCTCGATGCGCTCGCCCAGGGTGCGGCGCAACAGGTCATCCATGCCGTGCACGAGCCGGCCCGGGTTGAAGACGAGGGGCTGGAGCGGCTGGCGGCGCGCGAACGCGAGGAGCTGGGAGGCGAGCCGGGCGCCCCGGTCGACAGCGCCGATGGCGGCGCGCAAGCGGCTCAGGGCGCGCGGGTTGCCGGCCGTGTCGCGCTGCAGGAGCTGGAGGTTGCCGCCGATGACCTGCAGCAGGTTGTTGAAGTCGTGCGCCACGCCGCCGGTGAGCTGGCCCACGGCTTCCATCTTCTGCGACTGGCGGAGCAGCTCCTCGGTCTGGCGCTGCTCGGTGATGTCTCGCGCGACGGCGTAGAGCACGCCGTCCTCGGGCACCGCGGTCCACGACAGGCGGTGGTAGGTGCCGTTCCTGTGCCGCAACGAGTTCTCGAAGCGCAGCGTCGGGTGGCCCGCGGCCAGCTTCGCCACCTCGGCCCGCGTCTTCTCCCGGTCTTCGGGGTGCTCCAGCCAGGAGGGGGTCTTCCCCAGCAGGTCTTCCTCGGCCCAGCCGAGCAGCGTGGTCCACGCCGGGTTGACGCTGAGGAAGCGGCCCTCGAGGTCCGCCACCAGCAGCAGATCCTGGGAGACGTTCCAGATGCGGTCGCGCTCGCGCGTGCGTTGCTCGACGCGCTGCTCGAGCGTCTCGTTGGCCCGCCGCAGCTCCTCCACCGCGGTGACGCGCTCGCTCGCCGCCCAGATGCGATCGGCGACGTTGCGGGTGAGCTCGAGCTCGTCCTGGGTCCAGCCGCGGACCTTCGTGTCATGGAGGAACAGGACGGCGGCCAGCCGCCCCTGCTCCACCAGGGGCACGTTGAGCAGGGCCCGGATACCGGAAGCCAGCAGCTTGCCGGAGACCGCGGCGGTCCTCGGGTCCTTCTCGACGTCCGGGATGGCGACCGTCTCGCCCCGCTCGAGGTTTTCGTAGTGGGCGCCGTATCCCTCGAACCGGTGCAGGCCGGCCGTGCTGGCGATGCCGGGGCCGGAGCCTCCAGTCCCGTTCTATCTTGAAGAGCCGCTGGGCCGCATCGAAGGTGCCGTAGCCGGCGCGCGGCACACCGAAGAGGCGCCCGACGATCTCCATGGCGGTGCCCGCGATGCTGGCCGTGTCGCCCAGGTCTCGCAGCCGGTCGCCGAGCTCGACGAGGGCGGATTGGCGCAGCTCCGCCTTCTTCCGCTCATCGATGTTGATCATCACGCCGGGGAAGCGCAGCGGCTTGCCCTCGGCACTGAGCTCGCAGTGGCCGCTCGCTTCAATCCAGACATAGGAGCCGTCGAGCTGCCGGACGCGGTACTCGGCGCGGTAGGGGCCGCCGGACTCCATCGTCCGGGCAATCCGCGGGAGGACCCTGGCGCTGTCCTCGGGGTGGAGGCACTCCGCGAACACGCTGAGCGGCAGTCCCCGGGCGGCCCGCTCCGGATCGATCGACAGGGACCGTGCCAGCCGCTCGTCGCCCGTGAGCCGGTCGGCTGGGATGTCCCAGGCCCAGGTGCCAATCACGGGGCCCGCGTTGAGCGCGAGTTGGACCCGCTCATTGGCTTCGCGGAGCGCATCCTCGGCCAGCCTGCGGGAGGTCACGTCCTGGACGACACCGCGGAGCCGGACGGGCCTGCCCTCGGCATCGCGGAGGAACTCGGCACGCCGGGAGATCCACCGCAGCTCGCCGGTGTCATGCCGGCGGATGCGATACTCGACGGTCGTCCTCGCGAGCCCCATGGACCGGCTCACCGTGGTGGAGGCGACGTTCCGGTCCTCGGGAAGGATGAGGGCCTCGATGTCGGTCACGGGCATCACGTCCATGGGCGCCAGGCCATACAGCCGGCAGAACTCCGGAGTGACGGTCATCAGATCCGTGGAGATCTCCACCGTGAACAGGCCAACGCCGCCCGCCTCCTGGGCGAGCCGGAGCTGTTCCTCCCGTTCCTGGAGGTGCTCCTCGGCCCTCTTTCGCTCGGCGAGGCCAGCCGCGGCTTCGAGGGCTTTTTCTCTGTCTGACAGGGGAAGGCTCATGGGGCGGTGCCGCACGGCGAGGCGTCACGAGGACTGTTGCCGTGCAATGCACCGGGGGCAAGGGGGCACGCGTGCGCGTGGCTCGCTGGTTGACGTGGAGCAGGGGCCCCGGCCCCGCCAGTCCGTCAGGAGAAGAACGTTGTGTCGCCCAGCGGTGTGAGGCCATGGGTGAACGGCTAGGGTTCGCGCACCATGACTCTCCGAACCCTCACTCCCCTGCTGGTGTCGCTGCTGACGGGTGCTCCCGCGGCGCTCGCCCAGCCCGCGCAGAAGCCCGCCGCCCAGGCGCCCACCACGGTGCAGGGAGCCGCTCCGCTGCCCGGCCAGCCCAACCTCCTCGCGAGCGGCGTGCCCGCGATTCCTCCCGAGCTGCGCAAGCGCGTCCTGCAGTACCTCGAGTCGCGCTCGGCGAACCTGCTGGACGTGAGCCAGGACGGCAAGCAGGTGCTCATCTCCACGCGCTTCGCGGACACCAACCAGCTCCACGTGGTGGAGCAGCCCCTGGGCGCCCGCTCCCAGCTCACCTTCACGCCCGAGCCCATCAACACCGCGCGCTTCCACCCCAAGGACCCCAACACCCTCTTCTTCCTCCAGGACGTGGGCGGCGGCGAGTTCTTCCAGGTGTACCGGCTCGACCGGCGCAACGGCCGCTCCGAGCTGCTCACCGACGGCAAGAGCCGCCACGAGGTGCTCTCGCTCTCGGATGATGGGAAGTGGCTCGCCTACGGTGGCACCGGCCGCAACGGCAAGGACACCGACGTCTACGTGGCGCCCATGGAGAACCCCAGGCAGGCCCGCCGCCTCACCGAGGCCGAGGGCACCTGGTACCCGGGCCACTTCTCCCGCGATGGCTCCAAGCTGCTCATCACCCAGTTCCGCGCCGCCGATGACTCGGACCTGCACGTGGTGGACGTGAAGACGGGCGAGCGCCGCCAGCTCACCCCGAAGGAGGGCAAGGGCAGCATCGACGAGGCCCTCTTCACGCCGGACGGCAAGAGCGTCTACGTCGTCACCGACCGCTACAGCGACTTCTCCGAGCTCTACAAGCTGGAGCTCGACAAGGCGCCCTCCACCACCGCGCCCCCGTCCCTCACGAAGTCCATCCGCTGGAACGTGGAGGGCATCGCGCTCTCGCAGGACGGCAAGACGCTCGCCGTGAGCGTGAACGAGGACGGCTACAGCCGGTTGTACCTCCTGGACACGAAGCGCGGCTCGCTCACCCCGGCGGAGGTGCCCCGCGGCGTGATGGCGAACATGGTCTTCCCCCGGGGCCGCTCGGACGTGCTCGCCTATGCCATCACCACGTCGAAGTCTCCCGCGGACGCCTACCTGCTGGAGCTGCGCACGAAGAAGAGCACCCGCTGGACGCGCTCGGAGGTGGGCGGCCTGGACACGGGCACCTTCGTGGAGCCCGAGCTGGTGCGCTACAAGTCCACGGACAACGTGGAGGTGCCCGCGTTCCTCTACATGCCGCGCGAGCGCAAGGGCAAGGTGCCCGTGGTCATCATCTTCCACGGGGGCCCCGAGGGGCAGAGCCGCCCGTACCTGAGCACCTTCACCCAGTTCCTCGCGGTGGAGCTGGGCATGGCGGTGCTGGTGCCCAACGTGCGCGGCTCGGACGGCTACGGCAAGGCGTTCCGCGCCATGGATGACGGGGTGAAGCGCGAGCAGAGCCTCGCGGACATCGGCGCCACGCTGGACTACATCGCCTCGCGCCCGGAGCTGGAGGCCTCGCGCGTGGGCGTGTACGGCGGCTCGTATGGCGGCTACATGGTGCTGGCCAGCGCCGCCTTCTTCCCCGAGCGGATTCGCGCCGCGGTGGACGTGGTGGGCATCTCCTCGCTGCCCACCTTCCTGCAGAACACCCAGGCCTACCGCCGCGACCTGCGCCGCGCCGAGTACGGGGACGAGCGCCAGCCGGAGGTGCGCCAGGTGCAGGAGCGCATCTCCCCGCTCAACGCGGTGGACCGCATCAAGGCCGCGCTCTTCGTGCAGCAGGGGGCCAATGATCCGCGCGTGCCCCAGTCCGAGGCGGAGCAGATCGTCAAGGCGGTGCGGGCCCGGGGCGCGGACGTCTGGTACCTGCTCGCGCTCGACGAGGGCCACGGCTTCGGCAAGAAGGCCAACCGGGACACCATCACCATGGCCACCTTCCTCTTCCTGGAGAAGCACCTGGGCGCGCCCGCCGGCACGCCTGGAGGCGCCGGCAAGTAGGAGGGCGGGCGAGGGGAGGGACATCCTCCCGGGGCGGAGTCCCTGTAGACTGCTCCACCATGTTCCGTACTGAGGACCTCGAGGCCCGGACCGAGGAGCTGATCCGGGCCGGCCGCCTCTTCTTCGAGCGCGGCTGGGTGCCCGCCACCGCGGGCAACTTCTCGGCGCGCCTGGATGAGCGCCACCTCGTCATCACCGCGTCCGGCCGTCACAAGGGCGAGCTGGACGCGGAGGGCTTCCTGGCGATGGGGCTGGAGGGCGAGGTGCTCTCCCCGGGCCGCAAGCCCTCGGCGGAGACGGCGCTGCACCTGCAGCTCTACCGGCGCGAGGCGTCCATCGGCTCGGTGCTGCACACGCACTCGCGCACGGCCACGCTGCTGTCGAAGCTGAGTCCCGGGGGCGTGGTGCTCGAGGGCTACGAGGTGCTCAAGGCGCTGCCCGGCGTGGAGACGCACGAGGTGAGCCTGACGGTGCCCGTCTTCCCCAATGACCAGGACATCCCCCGGCTGGCGGGGCGCGTGGAGGCGTACATGCGCGAGCACCCCGGCCTGCAGGGCTACCTCATCGAGGGCCATGGCCTGTACACGTGGGGACGCACGGTGGCGGATGCCCGGCGGCACATCGAGGCGTTCGAGTTCCTGTTCGAGTGTGAGTTGGAGTTGAGGAGACTGAAGCGATGAGCGAGCTGAAGGTGTTCGACGAGGGAGATGCGTCCCGCGCGCGGGTTCACACCCGGGACTTCGAGGCGATCCGGCGCGAGCTGGGCGCGGTGGGCATCCGCTTCGAGCGCTGGGAGGCGCGCCAGCCGCTGAAGCCCGGGGCGAGCCAGGCGGAGATTCTGGAGGCCTACCAGGACTCGGTGGAGCGGCTGAAGCAGGAGCGGGGCTTCAAGACGGCGGACGTGCTGAGCATGGTGCCGGATCACCCGGACAAGGCGGCGCTGCGCAACAAGTTCCTCGAGGAGCACACGCACAGCGAGGACGAGGTGCGCTTCTTCGTGGAGGGCCAGGGCCTCTTCACCATCCACAAGGCGGGCCGCGTCTTCAACGTGCTGTGCGAGAAGGGGGATCTCATCGGCGTGCCGGATGGGACGCCGCACTGGTTCGACATGGGGCCCCAGCCGCGCTTCACGGCCATCCGCCTCTTCACCCACACCGAGGGATGGGTGGCCCACCACACGGGCAGCGACATCGCCTCGCGCTTCCCCCGGTTCGAGTAACGCCATGGTCCAGGCCATCGTCACCGACATCGAGGGCACCACCTCCAGCCTGTCCTTCGTGAAGGAGGTGCTCTTCCCGTACTCGGCGCGCGAGCTGCCCGGCTTCGTGCGCGCGCACGGGCAGCGGCCCGAGGTGCGCCGGTTGTTGGACGAGGCCCGTCAGATGGCCGGTGGGGCGCTGGATGACGAGCAGTTGGTGGCCACGCTGCTGCGGTGGATTGAGGAAGACCGCAAGCTGGGGGCGCTCAAGGGTTTGCAGGGGCTGCTGTGGGAGGCGGGCTACCATCAGGGCGACTTCCAGGGCCACGTCTACGAGGACGTGCCGCGCCGGCTGCGCGAGTGGAAGGAGCGGGGGCTGCGCCTGTATGTCTATTCCTCGGGCTCGGTGCATGCGCAGACGCTGCTCTTCGGCCACACGCGCTTCGGCGACCTGACGCCCCTCTTCAACGGGTACTTCGACACGGCCGTGGGGGGCAAGCGGGAGGCTGCTTCCTACGCGGCCATCGTGGAGGAACTGGGGCTGCCCGCGGCGCAGGTGCTCTTCCTCTCGGATGTGCGGGAGGAGCTGGATGCGGCCGCCGCGGCGGGCCTGCGCACCGCGTGCCTGGTCCGGGGCGAGGGCCCCCAGGTGGACCCGGGCCCCCACCCGGTGGCCCGGAGCTTCGACGACGTGCACCCGTAGGGCACGCACTCCGGCTCACCTGGCGCTGGGGAAGTGCACCAACACTCGCTGGTCACGCTCGCGCTGGTAACCCACGGTGAGCACTTCCTCACCCACCTGCACGGTGGCGCCATTCGGAGGACGCGGGTGATTCCTCAACCATGCTTCCGCCTCATCGCGTGTGGCGAAGGAGCAGAGGGGAGGCAGCGGCTCATCGAGGTGGGTCAGGAACCGCGCGAAATCCCGCGCGCAGCCTGCTTCGTGGATGAAGTGAAGGGCCAGTGCGGCGGAGTGGAGTCCTTCCAGATCCTCCGGTGAGGAACCGAGCACGGCCTGCGCTTTGTCGAGCGCGAGCCAGAGCTGCTCTTTCTTCTCCACGCCGTCTGGTCTTCTCAAGTCTTCGACAGAGGGGAGCCGCAACAGAAGGGGTTGGCCACTCGCGCGGGCATAGCCGAGGGCGCAGCGCTCCCCCGCGACATGCACGATGCCTGTGGGAGGAGGCGCGAAGTGGGTCTTCAACCAGGCGTCGAACTCCTCCCGGTTTGAGAAGGCGCCGAGGTCCGGAAGGGCGGTGCCGCGGAAGGCGGCGAGGTAGTCCTCGAAATTGTGCCGATGACCATCGAGCAGAAAGTAGGAGACGTTCAAGGCTGGCAGCAGGGCTTCAACGACCACGGGTGAGGCACCGAGGTGCTCCTGGGCCTTGCGGATGGCTCCCACCATCCTGTCCACATCGAGACTCATTGCCAGCCTCCCGCACACAGTGGTGCCTCTGCGCTGTCGGCCAACTTGTGGAGCTCCCCGGGCTGCGGGCTAGGGACCGGCCGGATCATGCTGCTACCGCAGGAAAGCAGAAGGGTAGCTTGCGCCAGCCAGACAAGGCTCGAGCACCGAGGAGAAGGACCCATGCGAGATGAACGTCATCGCTGATACCCCTAGGGGGCGCAAGCCCCATCTGGTTTCCCGCGCAGCGATAGCCCCGCTTCCGCGCGCGCCCGGTTGAGCAAGTCCTGCTCCTCCGCCGTGGCATCGCGGGCGAGCCTCACGCTCGAGCCCTTCTCCGGGTTGAAGGCACTCCCAGGCTCTTCAGGAATGGACTTCCCGGCGGGGGCCGCCCCTGCTCCTCCACGGGAAGGTGAAGGCGAACGCCACCCCGGCTAGACCCACCAGGATGTAGATGAGCTGGCTGAGGCTGCTCGCCTCCTCTGGCCGCGCGTCACCTCCGAAGAGGGCCGCCACCAGGTTCCACTCGAACAGACCGATGAGCCCCCAGGTGATGGCGCCGACGATGACCAGCACGGCCAGCAGTTTGTTGAAGGTACCCACTCCCAGCGACGTTCTCGCGTCCATGGCTCGTCCTTTCCAGAATCGGTCCGCCTTGGATGGAGAGCTCTGGCCGGGAATGTCTCGCCGGTGGCGGGGCCTCCCGCGGGCCCGCTCGGCTGGCCGCCTTCCGCCTCAGCCCGGCGCGAGGGGCAGCTCCACGCGGAAGGTGGAGCCCACGCCCAGTTGGCTGCTCACGCTGATGTGGCCGCCCATGCTCTCGATGATCTCCCGGGCAATCCACAGCCCCAGGCCGAAGCCGCCGTAGTGGCGCTCGGAGACGGCGCGCTCGAAGCGGCCGAAGACGCGCTCCAGGTGCTCGGGGGCGATGCCGAGCCCCGCGTCACTCACGGCCAGCCGGGCGCTACCGTCCGCCGCTTCCACCGTGAGGCCGATGGGCTTGCCCTGTCCGTACTTCACCGCGTTGGAGATGAGGTTGGTCACCACCTGCTCCAGCCGCAGCCGGTCCCACCTGCCGGTCACCGGGGCCGGGGCCTCCACGGTGAGGCGCGAGCCCGTGCGCGCCAGCTCCTGCTCGAAGCGCTCCGCCACCTCGCGCACCAGGACGGCCAGGTCCACCGGCTCCGGCCGCAGCACCAGCCGGCCCGCTCCCATCCGCGACACGTCCAGCAAGTCGTTCACCATGTGCATCTGCCGCTTCACCTGCCGGTCCGCCACCTCGAGGCTCCGGCGCAGGCGCTCCGGGGCAATCCCCTCGGGGTGGCGCGCGAGCGTCCTCAGCAGCTCCTGCACGTGCAACTGGATGGCGGTGATGGGCGTGCGCAGCTCGTGGCTGGCGATGGAGAGGAATTCCTCGCGCAGGCGGATGGAGTCCCGGGCCTCGCGATAGAGGCGGGCGTTGTCGATGGCCAGGGCGGCGTGCCGGGCCAGCTCCTGCGCGAGCGCCAGGTGCTGCGCGTCATAGCTGTGCCGCGAGGAAACGAAGGACAGCGCCCCGATGGGCTGGCCGCGCACCAGCAGCGGCACGCACAGGTAGGCGCGCGCGGCCTGCTCGCACGGCAGCAGGACGTCCCCGGCTGGCACGGGAGGGGGGGCGCCACGGTCCGCGCACAGCTCCGGCCTCCCCGAGGTGATGACGCGCGAGACGGCGGACTCCCCCGGTGCCAGCGGCCCCAGCTCGCGGGGCAGCTCCCTCTGCTCTCCGGCCCGGGCCGTGGCCACGCAGCTCACCGCGCCGTCCTCGCCGAGCAGGTACACGTAGCAGCCGTCCGCGTACGTGGGCACGGCGAGGTTCGCCACGCGCTCCAGCGTCACCTCGTGCTCCAGCGAGCTGGCCAGCACGGTGCCGGCCTCCGCGAGGAAGCGCATGGCCTCCTCAGCGCGCTTGCGCTCGGTCATGTCCGCCACCACCGAGAGGCACAGCCGCTGGCCGCCGGCCGCCTGCAGCGCGGTGGCCCACATGGACACGTCGATGGGGGTGCCGTCGCGGCGGTGCCGGCGCGTCTCCTGGCCGAGGATGGACTCGCCCCGGGCGATGCGCGCCAGGTTGTCGCGCAGCTCCTCCAGCTTTTCCGCGGGCACCACGGGGGTGAAGCGGCCGAGCACCTCCTCGGCCTTCCAGCCGAAGATGCGCTCGGCGGCGGGGTTCCACAGGCGCACCGTGCCATCCAGCTCCAGCAGGGTGATGGCGGTGGGCGTGGACTGGATGATGGCCTGGAGGGTGTGGTGGGCGTCGTGCAGCGCCTCGCGGGCCGTGCGCTCCTGGGCGCACAGCCGGGCGTGCTCGAGGGCCTGGGCGGCGTAGTGGGCCAGCAGCGTGAGGAAGACGCGCTCGTCGTCGTCGAAGTGGTGCACCCCGGGGAAGCCGAAGATGAGCACGCCCAGGGCGCGCCCATCCACCTGCAGGGGCAGGCAGGCCGTGGCCAGCGGGCGCGTGGACGGGGCCAGCGTGCGCATCCGCTGCTCCGTTTCGGGGTAGCGGCGGACGAGCTCCTCGTGTGACTCGAGCAACACCGGCTGGCCCCGCTGGAGGGCGTCATCCAGGGGCGTGCCATGTCCCAGCGGCAGGGTGGCCACCCGCCCGGTCACCTCCGGTGGCAGTCCCACGCTGCGCAGCAGCCGGGCCTGGGAGCCGGCGTCGTCCACCAGCCACAGGGCCGCGAGCTGGGCGCCGATGGCGGCCACGCCCTGGTCGATGACCACCTCCGCCACGCGGGGGGCGGTGAGCACCTGGGCGAGGGCGGCGTTGAGCGTCTGCAGGCGGGCGGTGCGCGCGGCGACGCGCTCGGCGCGGGTGCGGGCCTGCTGCGCGGCCTCGTAGAGACAGGCCCGCTCCAGGGCCTGGGCGCTCTGCCGTGCCAGGTCCAGCAGCAGGCCGCGCTCGTCGGCGCTGAAGGGCCTGGGCGCGTCGAAGCCGAAGGCGATGGCCCCCAGGGTGCGCCCGCGGGCCCGCAGCGGCAGGGCGGCCGCGGCCCGCGTCACCTCCGGCTCCAGGATGAGGGACTCCGGGAAGGCACTGCCGAGCGCCTCGCGGGACTCCAGCCACACCGGCTCACCCGTGCGGTACGCCGCGGCCACGGGCAACTGTGTGGTGAGGGGGAAGCGGGGCAGGCGCGCCAGGGTTTCCGGGGCGAGTCCCCGGTGGCTCACCACCTCGAGCTGCTCGGGCGCGTCCGCCAGCGGGAGGACGGCGGCGGCCCGGTTGGCGCCGATGGCGGAGACCATCTCCTCGACGACGACGCGCACCACCTCGGCGGGGGTGAGGGCCTCGCTGAGGGCCACGGTGACGCGCTGCATGCGCTCGAGCCGGGCGGCGGCCACCTCCGCCGCGTGCCGGGCCCGGCGCTCGGACGCGTAGGCGTGGGCCAGGTCCAGGGCCAGCCCCGCGCGGTCTCCCAGCTCCTGCAACAGCAGCCGCTCGGCGGTGTCGAAGGGGGGCTCGTGCGGCTCGCGGTAGACGGAGAGCGTGCCCAGCGTGCGCTGGCGTGCGCGCAGGGGCAGCAGCAGCAGGTGGGCGGTGAGGGGACAGGGCACGGGGGGCAGGTGCCCGGCTGGAATCTGGCGCTGCAGCTCCGCCAGCTCCGCCGCCGTGCAGACCAAGGCGCGGCCGGTGCGCAGCACCCCCGCGTAGGGGTTGTCGCCGGCGCGCCGGGGGCCAAAGACGAGGCGCTCCAGCAGCTCGTGGGGCCACGCGTCCGTGTGGGCCGAGGCCGCCGACTCCAGCCAGCGGCCGTCCGCGGACAGCAGCCGCACGAGGCAGGCCGAGCCCAGCCGGGGCATCACGAGCTGGCACAGGCGCTCGAGGACGGCGGTGGGCTCCAGGCCGGCGTCGGCGAGTTGTTGAGATGCGTCGGCGAGCAGGGCCAGACGCTCGGCGTCCGGCGCTCCCACGTGTGTGCGCGCCTTTGTGGCTCCAGCTCCCACCGGGGTCTCCGACATCCGCTTGAGCTGGCGCATGTGAGCACGAAAACGGGGGCCCCGGAGATTCCATGAGGTTGGCTCCCCCGCGCGCTACCCGGCAAACGATGGATTCCCGACGGATGGAGCCCTTCCCGCGGACCCGTGGCGCTCCCGCGGGAGGCGGGGAAGGGGCGTACAGTGTGCGCCAGCGGTGACTGGGCGTGTCGAGACCAGCCAGGAAGTCCTGGAAGTCCTGAGTTGGAGGGGCCCGGAGGATGTCAAAGGGCTGTTCCCGGGCCGGGGTTGGGCTAGAGGGGCGCTCTATGAGTGCACCGTCCCGCTCCATGCCCGCCGTCCCTGCCGCCCCGGACACGCCCAAGCGTGTCGCCACGCTGGCGCTGGGCGCGTTGGGCATCGTCTATGGAGACATCGGTACCAGCCCGCTGTACGCGCTGCGCGAGTGCTTCAGCGGTCCGCACCGGGTGGAGCCGACGCACGACAACGTGCTGGGGGTGCTGTCGCTCGTCTTCTGGGCGCTCATCATCGTGGTGTCGGTGAAGTACCTCGTCTTCGTGATGAGGGCGGACAACCGGGGCGAGGGCGGGATTCTGGCGCTGATGGCGCTGGCGATGCAGCGCAAGCGGGGCGAGGAGGTGAAGGTGCGCCCGGTGGTGGTGACGCTGGGCGTCTTCGGCGCGGCGCTGCTGTACGGGGACGGGCTGATTACGCCGGCCATCTCCGTGCTGAGCGCGGTGGAGGGCCTGAGCGTGGCCACGCCCTTCTTCGAGCCGTACATCCAGCCGCTGACCATCATCATCCTGGTGGGCCTGTTCATGATTCAGCGCCGCGGGACGGCGGGGATCGGGGCCATCTTCGGGCCCTTCATGATGGTGTGGTTCCTCACGCTGGCGGTGCTGGGCATCAAGGAGATGGTGACCTACCCGGCGGTGCTGTGGGCGGTGTCGCCGCTGCAGGCGGTGCGCTTCTTCCTGAACAACCAGGGGCACGGCTTCCTGGTGCTGGGCGGGGTGTTCCTGGTGGTGACGGGCGGCGAGGCGCTCTACGCGGACATGGGCCACTTCGGCTGGAGGCCCATCCGGTGGGCGTGGTTCGTGCTGGTGCTGCCGGCGCTGATGCTCAACTACATGGGGCAGGGGGCGCTGCTGCTCAGAGACCCCGGCAAGGCGTCCAACCCCTTCTTCTACCTGGCGCCGACGTGGGCGCTCTACCCGCTGGTGGCGCTGGCCACGGGGGCGGCGGTCATCGCCTCGCAGGCGCTCATCTCGGGGGCGTTCTCGCTCACGCAGCAGGCGATCCAACTGGGCTACACGCCGCGCCTGGAGGTGGTGCACACCTCGGCGGAGGAGCGGGGGCAGATCTACCTGCCGGGCATCAACCTGGTGCTGCTGGTGGGCATCATCTTCCTGGTGCTGGGCTTCAAGTCGTCGAGCAATCTGGCGGCGGCGTACGGCATCTCGGTGACGACGACGATGACCATCACCACGGTGCTGGCGTACGTGGTGGCGCGCGAGCGCTGGAACGTGCCGCGGGCGGTGGCGTTGCCGGTGGCGGCGGTGTTCCTGGTGGTGGACCTGTCCTTCTGGGGGTCCAACGTGGTGAAGATCGCCGCGGGCGGTTGGTTCCCGCTGCTGATGGCGCTGGGCGTGTTCACGCTGATGACGACGTGGAAGAAGGGCCGGGACATCCTGGCCAACCGGCTGCGGGGCAACAGCCTGCCGCTGAAGCAGCTCCTGGACAGCTTCGGGGAGCACCCGCCGGTGCGGGTGCCGGGGACGGCCATCTTCATGACGGGCAACCCGGAGGGCACGCCGCCGGCGCTGCTGCACAACCTCAAGCACAACAAGGTGCTGCACGAGCAGGTGATGTTGCTGACCATCGCCTCGGAGGAGGTGCCGCACGTGCCGCCGGAGGACCGGGTGGAGGTCATCAAGCTGGAGGAGGGCTTCGTGCGGGTGATTGCCCGCTACGGCTTCATGGAGAACCCGAGCATCCCGGACATCCTCAAGCGGGGGCGGGAGAAGGGGTTGCAGTTCAACCTGATGGGGACGTCGTTCTTCCTGGGCCGGGAGACGTTGATTCCGAGCAAGAAGCCGGGGATGGCGGTGTGGCGCGAGGCGCTGTTCTCGTGGATGTCGCGCAACGCGCGCAGCGCGACCTCGTTCTTCCGGATTCCGCCCAACCGGGTGGTGGAGCTGGGCGCGCAGGTGGAGCTGTAGTCACCCCGCCTTGCGGACGGACAGGCCGAACATCAGGGGCAGCTCGGGGACGCCCTCGGGCAGCAGGTAGCGGTGGCCGGGGGCCTCGCGCATGCCCTCGAGCATCTTGCAGCCGTTGGCATAGCAGTACTCCTCCAGCCGCTCGAGCTGGAGCCCGTGGCGCAGGAGGGGGTTGATGACGTCGCCGAGCCCCCACTGGAAGCCGTGGCTGGGGTGGGGATTCTTGAAGTCGCGTTCCCCCTCCTCGTAGCCCCAGGGCACGAGGCCCTCGCCGGACAGGGCGACGTAGTCCCCCACGCCGACGGCCTCGGGGATGTGGTGGCCGCCGCCGTAGGGGTAGGTGAGGTGCAGCTTCTCGTTGAACATCCAGAGGACGGGGTGGAACTCGACGAGGACGAAGCGGCCACCGGGCTTGAGGACGCGGGAGATGCCCTCGGCCCAGGGATTCAGGTCGGACAGCCAGCCGATGACGCCGTAGGAGCAGAAGACGAGGTCGAAGCGGGCCGGGGGCGCGGAGGCGAGCCAGTCGTAGACGTCGGAGCGCTCGAAGGTGCCGGGGAGGCCGGAGTGGGCGGAGAGGGCGCGGGCGAAGGTAATGGCCTCGTCGCTGATGTCCACGCCGGTGACGGCGGCGCCGCGGGAGGCGAGGCTGAGGGTGTCCTGCCCGGAGTTGCACTGGAGGTGGAGGAGCGAGCGTCCGCGCAGCTCGCCGAGCAGCTCGAGCTCCTCGGGGAAGAGGGTGGAGCCGCCCTCGCGGAGGAAGCGGGCCTGGTCGCCCTTGTGGCTGTTGTGGGCGCGGGTGGCGGCGTTCCAGGAGAGGCGGTTGGCCTCGTGCAGGTCCTTCTTCAGCATGGGGAGTCTCCGGGCAGAGAGGCGAGATTACCGCCGGGAGACGCGGGAGCGCGCGGCGGACTGACGGCGGGGGTCCCGGATTGCCGGCGCGTGAGAAACGTTCGTCCGTGACAGTGCCACGGCCCCACGGGACGGGGTGGACGTCACTGGTGGACGAATGCCCCGCGGTGTCCGTCAGGGAGCGGACGTCCCGCGTGCGCTCGCTGGACATTGCACCGCGCGCACGCTCCTCGCGCGGGGCACACCGTCACTACTGATTTGCCCAGCGTGGGTGCCGCGTTGCCCACGTTGGGGAATCTTCATGCTCGATACGTGTCCGCCTGCTCGCTCGCTCGGCGTCTTCTCCGGCCTCGGTGTCTCCTTCCTGGCGCTCGTCGGTCTCGTGTCCGGCTGTGGTGGCTACTACGTGGACCGGGATTCGTACTCCCAGGGCGAGCCCGCGCCCGTGGTGGAGCACCAGCGGCCTCCTCCCGGGGTTCCCACCTCCTCCGCGCCGCCTGGGGGTTCCACCTCTTCCGAGCCACCCCCTCCTGGGGTTCCCTCCCGCGGCGGCTTCGTCGTCGTGACGGGCGATGACGCGGATGACATGTGGCACTGCGAGGAGAGCCGCTGCGGCGGCCTCTATCCCTCGCTCTTCCGCGCCGCGCTCTCCCGCTCGCGCTCGGGCGGCAAGGGCATCCTCGCCATCGGCGTCAACGGCGGGCAGGCGCTGGCCACCTTCAACAGTTGGAACAGCCCCACCCACGGTGGCCCCAACGCCCGCGTCACCCACGTGCTCTCGGCCGGGGACATCTCCCGGGTGGACTTCAACCGCTTCGCCTTCGTCTACCTGCCCTCGGCGGAGCGGCACACCCAGGGGGGCCTCTCGGACGCGCAGATCGCCGCGCTCAACGCGCGCCAGCCGGACCTCGCGCGCTTCGTCAACGAGCGGGGCGGCTCGCTCATCGCGCTCACCCAGGCCGAGGTCCCCGGGGGCTGGGGCTTCCTCCCCATGCCGCTGCAGACCCACGACATCCCCTTCGATGTCGCCGAGCCCACTCCGGCCCTCCTCGAGTTCTCGCCCGCCCTCAGCGCCTTCGAGCTCAGCCACAAGTCCTTCCACAACGTCTTCACCGGGCCGAGCGGCTTCTCGGGCCTGCGCGTGCTCGCCTACAACAACGAGGCCTTCAATCCGTACTCGGGCGCGCCGGTGATGCTCGGAGGCTCCGCCGTCATCCTCACCGCCGAGGACTGCGCCGACGGGCGCGACAACGATGGGGATGGCGCGGTGGACGGCCAGGACACGGACTGCCACGTGTGCGGCAACGGCACCGTCGACCCGGGCGAGGCGTGTGACGACGGCAACCAGGCCGGCGGGGACGGCTGCGGCGCCACGTGCCAGAAGGAGAACCGCGCGCCCGAGGCCACCTGCCACGATGTCTCGGTGTGCACCGATGCCGGCGTGTGCGCCGCCAACGTGCCCGCCAGCGTGGCCACCGCCACAGACCTGGATGGGGATGCCATCTCGTGGGACCTGCACCCGCTGGGCCCGTATGCCCCGGGCACGCGCAGCGTCCGTGTCACCGCCTCGGATGGGCAGGCGCAGGCCGCGTGCTGGTCCCGGGTGACGGTGCGCGACTGCGAGGCCCCCGCGCTCGCCTGCCCCGCGGACTTCACCGTGGAGTGCTCCGGCCAGGGCCGCGCCGCCATCTCGCCGCCGCCCGCCACCGCCACGGACAACTGCGGCACCGCCTCCGTGACGCAGCCGGAGGCCCGCACCCTGCCGCTGGGCTCGCACACGCTCGCGTACTCGGCGGTGGATGCGTCCGGCAATACCGCCACCTGCGCTCCCAAGGTGACGGTGGTGGACACGCTCCCGCCCTACGTCGTGTGTCCCGAGCGCATCGTCGCCGAGTGCACCGGCCGCAACTCCGCCTACGTGGTCCCCGGCATGGCCACCGCCATCGACTCCTGCACCGCCGCCCAGGTCTCCGGCCCCATGGCCGACTGGTACCCGCTCGGCTCCAACGTCGTGCGCTACAGCGCCAAGGACACCTCGGGCAACGAGTCCTCGTGCACCTCGGCCATCGAGGTGGTGGACCAGACGCCTCCCACCGTCACCCTGTCTCCGCCCGCGCCCCTCTGGCCCGTCGACCAGCAGTACCGCACCGTCCGCCTCGAGGACTGCATCGTCGTGCACGACCAGTGCAGCGGCGGGCTCACGCAGACCGGGGCCTCGGCCTCCATCTCCTGCGTCTCCTCCGATGAAGCGCGCAGCGGCAGCGAGCCGGACGTTGTCTTCGTGGACGCCACCACCGTGAAGGTCCGCGTGGACCGCGCCGCCACCGGCAATGGCCGCGTGTACTCGCTCCACTTCGAGGTGCGCGACACGGCGGGCAATCTCACCCGCGGCATCTGCCCCGTGGGCGTGCCCCTGGAGCGCGGCGGTGCTCCCGTGATCGACAGTGGCGAGAGCTGGCGCTCCTGCCGCCCCTCGGGTGAGGGCCTTGCCTGGAAGCCCATTCCGGTGGCCGGGTAGAGGGGGCCCGGGGGAGCGTGGCACCCTCACCCCGGGGGCTTCACGGGCGCTACTCGTCGAGCAGCATCGGCGAGAAGCCCGCCGCGTCACACGAGGCCAGCACGTAGCGGATTCCGGCCCGCTCTCCCGTGAAGCCCGCCGGGATGCCTCCCGCGTGCAGGTGCCCGTACACGCACACCTTCGGCTTGAACGCCTCGATGGGGCCCAGGAACGCCGTCGTCTTCTCGTTCGCGTACAGCGGCGGGAAGTGCACCGCCACCACCCGCGTCAGCGGCTCGGCGCTCTCCTTCTCCTTCTTCTCCGCGTCCGCGATGGAGGCCGCCAGCCGCCGCGTCTCCCGCTCCACGTACCCC
The DNA here is from genome assembly GCF_049060025.1 of Archangium gephyra. Taxonomy (GTDB): domain Bacteria; phylum Myxococcota; class Myxococcia; order Myxococcales; family Myxococcaceae; genus Archangium; species Archangium gephyra_A. The sequence goes on along the minus strand of NZ_JBMEQQ010000002.1, from coordinate 6,227,556 downwards.
GCGTCCCCCGACTCGTCCCCCATCTCCCCGCCCGGCATCGGCGGGGCCTCGGGCGCCGTCCACAGCCGCGTGCCGGCAATCACCCACCGCCCGATGACCACCGAGCTGTTGTGGAGGAAGTTCTCCAGCGTCTTGTACGGCTCCAGCAGCCTGCGCAGCTTCGACGCCGAGTCTCCCCACCAGTAGTCGTGGTTGCCGCGCACCAGCACCTTGCGCCCCGGCCGCTCGTCCAGCCACTTCAAGTCGTCCAGCACCTCCGTGGGCCGCGTCGCCCACGAGATGTCCCCCACCACCAGCACCACGTCCTCGGGCCGCACCTTCTCGTCCCAGGCCCGCTGCAGCGGCAGCGGATGCTCCGCCCAGCCGAAGCGGTGCATGTCCTTGTTGCGCGTGGACGGCAGATGGGTGTCCCCGATGGCGAAGAGGCGCATGCCCTTCTCCTAACCCAGCCCGCCTCCCACGTCGCCCCTCCTCTCGCCCCGCCCCAGCCCGCCCCTCGGGCGCTCGTGGACCAACCGTTCAACATACTTGGGACCACAACTGAATTCCTAGAAAAACATGCTTCCCTTGCGCTCTCAGAAAGTGCATCTTATCGCGCCAGTCCCCCCTGCTTCGTTTGTCCCGAGGAGTGCTGTCCATGCACCCGTTCCGTAAGCCGTTGGCCACCCTGGCCGCCGCTCTTGCCCTGGCTGCCTGTGGTCCGCAGGAGCCCGTCCCCACCCAGACCCCGGCCGCCACCGAGGATTCGCGTACCCCCGCCCAGCGCGAGGCCGAGCGCACCCCGTACGAGCTGGAGGCGGCCTTCGCGAAGGCGGGCGCGGACTTCGGCGTTCCGGCCGATCTGCTCAAGGCCATCTCCTACACCGAGACCCGGTGGGAGATGGTGCGGGGCGAGGTGGAGTTCGAGGGCATGCCGGCGGCGTACGGTCTGATGGGCCTGCGTGGCGAGAAGCTTTCCGAGGGCGCGCGCCTGGCCGGCGTGTCCGAGGAGGCGGTGCGCACCCAGCCCGAGGCCAACATCCGGGCCGCCGCGGCGCTGCTCTCCTCCTATGCCAGCGAGCTGAAGCTGGACCGTGCGGACGTGGGCGCGTGGGCCCCGGCCGCCGCGAAGCTCAGCGGCATCGACAACGCCGAGGCGCAGGCCCAGTACATCCACCAGGGCGTGTATGACGTGATGCGCAAGGGCGCGGTGGCCCAGACGCCCGCGGGCGACCTGGCCGTGGCGCTGATGCCCACCCAGGCGCAGGCGAAGTTCCCCTCGCCCGGCGTGGTGAGCTCGATGAGCGCGGACTACGCCCCCGCCATCTGGCGTGCCTCGCCCAACTACAACGCGCGTCCGGCGGGCACGGACGTCTCGATGGTCGTCATCCACACCTGCGAGGGCAGCTACTCGAGCTGCTGGAGCTGGCTGGTGAACAGCGCCTCCGGCGTGAGCGCGCACTACGTGGTGAACGAGAGCGGCTCGGAGATCTCCCAGCTCGTGCTCGAGTCCAACCGCGGCTGGCACGTGGGCGCCACCTACGACTGCAACCTCAACGGCGGCGTGATGTGCAACCTGCAGGGCGCCTCGGTGAACAACTTCTCGGTGGGCATCGAGCACGGTGGCTTCGCCAGCCAGACGTCCTTCCCGGCCGGGCAGATCGACGCCTCGGCGCGGCTGACGTGCGACATCACCAAGGGCCAGACCATCGTCCGCGACAGCTACCACATCGTGGCGCACGGCCGGTTGCAGCCCTCCAGCCGCACGGACCCGGGTCCCAACTGGCCGTGGAGCAGCTACATCAGCAAGGTGCAGGGCTACTGCGGCGCCAGCGGCAACATCGTCATCGACAGCAACCAGGCCAACAACGACACCGCCAAGGGCTACGTCGAGGTGACGGGCACGAGCTGGGCCTCGTCCTCGAACGTGGGGGGCTACTACGGCTCGGGCTACTACGCCTCGCCCACGGCGGCGGTGTCGGAGCCGGTGACGTTCTACTTCTACCTGCCCGCGGCGGCCACCAAGACGATCGACGCCTGGTGGACCTCGGCGACGGACCGCTCGACGACCGCGCCCTTCATCATCACCAACGCGAGCGGCACCCGGCTGGCCACGGTGAACGTGAACCAGCAGATCAACGGTGGCAAGTGGAACGCGCTCGGCACGTGGAGCTTCCCGGCTGGCTGGAACAAGGTGCAGCTCAGCCGCTGGACCACGGCGGGCTACTACGTCATCGCCGACGCCATCCAGGTGCGGTAATGATGTGACGTGATGACTCGGGACTTCGCGAAACAGATGTGGCGGGGCGGGGTGCGGCGGTTGGCCGTGCTCGCCCTGCTCGGGGTTGGATGCAAGGCGGGCACGTGTGGCTCGGGTGCATCTGGCTCCGGGCCCCTCTCCGAGGAAGAGCGGAGGGGGATGCCGGGAGTGATTGCCTTCGTGTCGGAGCGTGCGCCCCAGAAGGATGTCTGGTTGGTGCGGCCCGCCACGGGAGAGCAGACGCAGCTCACGCGAGGTCCCGAGGACGAGTACCCCGGCGCGCCGTCTCCGGATGGCGCGTCGTTGTTGGTGGTGGCGGCGGCGGAGATTCAGGGGATGCACGTGGAGCAGTTGAGGCTGGCGCCGCTGGACGGTGGACCGGTGGTGATGCTGGCGCCGCCGCGGGGCCGGGCGCGCAACCCGAGCTGGTCGCCGGACGGAAGCTGGTTCGTGGCCGAGTCGGACGCGCAGAGCTTCAGTGACGTGGTGAAGCAGGCGCCGCGCGCGGACGCGGAGGTGGCGCGGCTGACGCAGGCGCCCGAGGGCAACTTCGAGCCGAGCGTGTCACCGGACGGGACGCAGGTGGCGTTCGTGTCCAGCCGCACGGGCGATCCGGAAATCTACGTGATGAAGGCGGACGGGACGGACGTGCGCCGGCTGACGTCCTTCCACAAGGAGGACATGGCGCCGAAGTGGAGCCCGGACGGGAAGTGGATTGCGTTCCTGAGCGACCGGGAAGGGCGGGTGCGGGTGTTCGTGGTGAAGCCGGACGGGACGGAGCTGCGGGCGGTGTCCGGGAGCCAGCAGACGGGCGAGGAGCGGGAGCCGGCATGGAGTCCGGACGGGAAGAAGCTGGCCTTCGTGGGGCGTGCGAAGGACCAGAAGGCGCGCATCTGGGTGGCGGACATGGCGGGAGGGGAGCCGGTGGCGCTGACGGATGGGAAGAGCACGGATGACCAGCCGGAGTGGAGTCCGGATGGGAAGTACCTGGTGTTCCCGTCGGAGCGCACGGGAGACGTGGAGCTGTTCCTGATGAGGGCGAACGGGAGCGGCCAGACGCAGTTGACGAATACGAAGGGCGCGGACTGGTTGCCGCGCTGGTTCGTGCCGAAGAATCCCCTGCCCGCGGGGCTGGGAGCGGGCCGGACCGAGGGCACCTGAGTCCCGGCCCTCTCGCCAACCACCCCTCTCCCCTCGGGAGAGGAGCCCCCCGTCGTTCAAAGGGGGGGCAAGCCCCCCGGGGTGAGGGTATCCGTCCCCCGGGTTCCCCCCCCTCTGAAGAAGACCCCCGGGTCATGAGCCCACCAGGCGCTCCCCGGGGACACCTTGCCATTCCCGTGAACGAACCGCAGACTACCTGACCTGAGACGTCAGGCCCTCCGCTATACTGAGCAGGTTCAGTGAGGGAGAGGCCAGGGGGCCTGTCCGGGAGGGGAGGTGCGGGGGGAATGGGACGCGGGAAGGCCGCCCTGCGGAGGGAGTACGAGGCGCTGAAGCGGGGCCAGTTGGAGGGACACGAGCGGGGCCGCAGGCTCGAAGCCCTCATCTACGAGCTGCTGGAGTCCGAGTCATTGCATCCCCGGCGCAACAGCCGGCCGCCCGGGGAGGAGATCGACATCTCCTTCACGGATGGACACCGGCACTTCCTGCTGGAGGCCCGGTGGAGAAAGCGGGTGGCGGTGGGGGATGTGTTCGCCTTCCGGGGAAAGCTCGAGGGCAAGTTGGCGGGGACGCTCGGGGTCTTCCTCTACCTCGGAGCGGAGTTCAGCAAGGGAGCCATCCGGGCCCTGACCTGGGGCAAGGGCATCAACACCTTGCTGTTCAGCGAGCACGACCTGGATGACGCGCTGTCTCCCGCGCGCTCGTTCCGCGAAGTCCTCGAGCTGAAGCTCCGGTACGCGGTGAGTTACGGGCAGTGCCATACGACCTACAGGGTCATCAGGGATTATTGGGGGACTTCATGAGAAGACCGTTCAAGCGCCCGACGCAGCGGAAGATTGCCTTCTTCGTCGATGGGGACAAAGAGAAGCTGCTGGTGGAAGCACTGGCGCGAAAGGTGATTGAGCGGCATCGCCCCACCTGCCAGCCAGTCCTCGGGACCCTCCGGCTCGCGGGCACTCCGCGCGAAGGCGTCTATTCGCTGGTGGAGGTGATGCTCACCAAGGACTACCAGCGGTTCTTCATCCTCTTCAACACGCGCTCCACCAGTCGACGGCGCATCTCCCTCATGGCCGGTGAGCTCCACGAGCCGCTCGTCCGGGTGAGACTGGAGGACAAGGTGTCCATCATTCCCCTGGTGCCCTCGATCGAAACCTGGGTGCTCGCGGACGAGGAGGCGCTCGCGCGGGCCGCGGGGAAGCGCTGGACCGGAGAAGTGCCCCAGGAGCGGAGCCAGCCCGAGGACGTCCTGCGGGAACTGCTCGGAGGGTGGGGGCCGAGGGAACAGAAGCGGGTGGCTCGCTACCTGGACCCGGAGCGGATCCGCGCCCGGGACAAGAGCTTCGATGCCTTCGCCCGGGCGCTCCAGCTGGCGCTCGGGGCCCGCGCCAGTCCCTCGTCCGAGGCGCAGGAACCCGCGTTCACGTGAGGGGCGGGGCCAGCCGCTGGAAGCGCTCCATGAAGCGCCCGTCGATGAAGTCCTTCAACCGCCACATGGCGCGGCCGTGGAAGGCCAGTCCCTTCCACGCGCCCACCGCCGTGCCGTCTCCCGCGTTGAGCAGCGAGAGGAAGCCGGATTGGGCCCGGTAGGGCCTCGGTGTGCCCGTGCCCGTGAGGAACACGTGCAGGTTGTGCCGCAGCACCGGCCCCTGTCTCACCGCGTACACGCCGGCCTTCGGCACGTGTTGTCCGCTGAGGAAACCCGCGCAGTCTCCCGCCGCGAAGAGTCCCGGGTGCGAGGGGCTCTCCAGCGTCTCCCTCACCGCGAGGTAGCCCCGTGCATCCACGGCCGCGCCGCTCGGGGTGAAGAGCCTCCGGTGCCCGCGCTCCCGTCGCCCACACGCACGTGCCGAAGGCGAGCCGCTCGCCCGAGTCCAGGTGCGCCACGCCCGCTTCCACCGCCGTTACCCGGGACTCCAGACGCAGGTGGATGCCCCGGCGCTCCAGCAGCCCCCGCACCTGGCGCGCGGCCGCGCGGGAGGCCCCCCGGGGCACCTGCGGCCCGTCCTCGAGCAGCACCGTGGGCCGGCCCGTGCGCGCCTGGAGGCACAGCGCCAGCTCCACGCCCGCCGCGCCACCGCCCACCACCAGCAGCGTTCCTGTCTCCTGGCTCGACGCGAGGCGGGAGAGGGCCCCTTCCAGCGGTTTGAGGGACACCGCGTGCTCGCGCACCCCGGGCACCGAGTCCCCCGCGGGCAGTGAGCCGATGTCGAAGCTCGCCGCGTCGTATGTCAGCGTCCGCCCGTCTCCCAGCCGGAGCTCGCGCCGGTCCGCGTCCAGGCCCGTGACGCCGCCCGGCTCCAACCGGGCCCCGGCCGCTCGCGCCAGGGCCTCCAGGTCGAAGCGCAGTGCCTCCAGCGCGTACTGCCCCGCCAGGTAGCCCGGCACCCTCCCGCTGTAGAGCTGCGTGCGCCCCCGGGACACCAGCACCGTCTCCACTCCCGGCCAGCGGGCGCGGGCCAGGGCCTCCAGCACGAAGAGGTGCGCATGGCCGGGGCCGGCGAGGACGAGGCGTTTCACGGAGGGCCACCGTACCTCACCGCGCACCGCGGACCGGGCTCACACGATCAACTCGCGCCGGACGACGCGGTCGCGGTTGGCCCCGAGCATGCCGCCGAGTGCGGCACCGAGGAACAGGCCCACCTCGGAGAGCGCCACCGCGAGGCCGATGGCCGCTCCCGCCAGCATCCCGATGAGGGGGAGGTTGAACACGGCGAACATGACCCAGAGGCCCACGGCGATGAGGACGGCGGGCAGCACGGCGGCGGCGAGCGCGCGGCCGACGGTGCCGACCTTGTAGCCGCCGACGAGGCCTCCGACGAAGCCGTTGACCAGGGGGAAGAAGAAGAGCACGAGGCTGATGAGGACCATCCACAGGGTGCCCGCGACGATGCTGCTGCGCCGCGGGGGAACCGTCCGTGGGGCCATGCGGGCCCGGTCTCCCGTATCGAGTCGTACCAGCCGCTCTCCGTATCCCGTCGTATCCCGTCGTTCCATGTGCGCCACCTCGTTTCCCCCAAGCTTGGGGTGGGTGGACACACGAGGCCCGCCCCGTGGCCGGAGCGGCGAGGCAGACCGCGAGGGAGCGCGAGGCGGCTCGGGGGGCTACCGGGTAGCCGAGCCCCCGCGAGGCCGTCTGCCCTCCTGGAAGCTACCGAGGGATGCTGCCCGGGTACAGGGTGAGGACGAGCCCCGTCCCCGCGGTGGCTCCCGCGCTGCGGGCCAGGTAGTCCCTGGAGCCCAGGATGGAGAGGCTGAAGGTCTCCGCCGCCTCGCCGGAGTGCACGTAGACGAAGAGTCCGGTGGCGCTGGTGGCCTCCTGGGTGGAGCCCAGGAAGTCCGGGGCGGGGTAGTAGACGCGGTGGGCGAGGTCGCCCCGGTCGAGCACCACGCGGGCCCCCGCGACGGGCGCGCCCGAGGCATCCACGACACGGCCGAGGATGAAGCCGGCCTCGCGCAGGGTGCGGGCCCGGTCCTGGGTATGGGCGCGAATCCACGACTCGCCGACGGCCCGGGTGAGGGCGTCGTGGAAGGACGTGGGCAGCGCCCAGACGCGGGCGCCGATGATGTCGGTGCGCGGCCGCGTGCGGGTGAAGACGGTGTCGAAGACGACCGTGGAGCTGCGCACGAAGCCCTCGTGCTCGAAGCTGGCGGCGAGGCTCATGTGGATGTCGCGCACGGGCACATCGGGCACGGAGAACTCGCCCGCGGAGCCGATGGCGCCCCGTCCGAGCACGGAGTCCGCGTCGCTCACTCCGACGCGCAGGGGCTCCTCCATGATGAGGGAGAGCCCATCGAGCGAGGGCGCCGCCTGGCCCTGGGCTTCGAGCAGGCGGGCGGCCTCGGGAAAGAGTTCGGCGCGACCGGTGACGGTGATGGCCAGGTGGTCGAGATCCACCATCGTGCTGTCACTGCGGTCAACACCAGGATCCGGGTCCACGGGACCGCCACAAGCGGCCGGGGCAAGCCCGAGAAGAGCACAGCAGAGGACGAAACTCGGACGCTTCATGACTGCGCACCAAGTTCTCCACGCCCCCGCGCATCGGCAATCCACCCCGGGGCCCCAGACGTCCCGTGGGAGACGGAACACTTCGCCGCCAGGTGCTCACCAGTGAAAAACACCGAGGGCCGCCCCTGCCTCGCGAGAGGAAGGAAGCGGCCCTCGAGTCACGGACTGCTGGAAGTCACGGCCTACCGGCGGCCCCATCCATTGCCGTTGCCCTTGCCACCGCCGCTGTTGCCACCGCCGCTGTTGCCGCTGTTGCCACGGGGAGGAGGCGGGGCGCTGTTGCCACCGCCGCTGTTGCCGCCACCGTTGCCCCAGCCACCGCCGCTGTTGCCACGGGGAGGAGGAGGCGGGGAGCTGTTGCCACCGCCGCTGTTGCCACCGCCGCTGTTGCCGCCACCGTTGCCCCAGCCACCACCGTTGCCACCGCCGCTGTTGCCGCCGTTGTCACGGGGAGGAGGAGGCGGAGGGCTGTTGCCGCCGCCGCTGTTGCCGCCGCCGCTGTTGCCACGAGGAGGACGGTCATCGTCCCGGCCACCGCCGTTGCCACGAGGAGGACGGCCCTCGTCCCGGCCACCGCCGTTGCCATTGCCGCCGCCGTTGCCCCAGCCGCCACCCCGAGGAGGCGGCGCATCACCATGGCCCGGGTTGTTGGTGTGGCCCGGCGGGTTGCCCCAGCCGCCCTGTCCGGGCGGAGTCCCACCGTGTCCCGGAGGCGTGCCACCGTGTCCCGGCGGAGGGTTGTTGCCGCCGTTGTTGGACGGAGGCCGGTTGGGGCCGCCCTGCTGGTCGCCCACCGGCGGGCGCGAGCCGCTGCCGCTGCCCGGAGGGGGCGGGGGGGTGTTGCCCCAGCCGCCACCGTTGTTGGGCGGATTCGGGTTGCCCCAGCCGCCACCGCTCGCCGGCGGGCGCGAGCCGGTGCCGGTACCCGGGGGCGGAGGCGAGGACGGGTGGGAGTTGCCCCAGCCGCCACCGCTCGAGGGAGGAGGCCGGTTGCCGCCGTTGTTCACGGGCGAGGCGTCGTGCGAGTTGCCCCAGCCCCCGTTGGAGGGCGGCGGAGGCGGCCGGTAGTTGCTGTAGACGTACACGGAGCGGTCGCGGTCCCAGCGGTGCGTGCTGCCCGAGTACGTGTACGGGAAGTAGTCGTGGCTGTGCCGGCCGTGCGTGTAGCAGTGATGGCCGCCCGGGATCGGGTGGTAGTCCTGGTACCAGATCACCCGCGGCGCCCGGTAGACGTACACGTCTTCCGAGTACGTGTAGTCGTTCACCTCGGAGGGCGCGTAGCCGTGGACGTGGCTGTGCGACTCGGTGCACCACCCGCCGTACGCATCGGGGTGGGCCCCCGAGTAGCGGTACTGGTAGACGGTGGCCGGAGGGGTGTTGTCCGAGTAGTAGCCGGGTTGGTGGTAGTGAGCGACACAGCCGGAGCCCATCACCAGGGCGGTTGGGACTGTGAGGAGCAGAAGGCGGCGCATGGAGTTTCTCCGGGGCCGGCGGCAGAGCCGGCCCGCCCATTTCATCACGGTGACGACAGGGAAGCAGACGGGCGGGCGCGAAAGAAATTCAACACCCTGTTTCCGGTATTTCCCCCAGCCCGTGGCGGCCGGGGTGGCTAGTGCACCATGCGCGCGGACGAGCCGGCGCGCGGGGCGTGCAGCTTGCCAAGGCAGGTGAGGATGTGCTCGCGGTATTCGGACACGTCGCGCAGGCCGCACACCATCCACCGGCCGGCGATGACGAGCGTGGGCACCCCGCGCACGCCCCGGCTGGCGGCGAGCTGGTGCTCATCGAGGATGAGCTTGCGCGTGTCATCCGAGTGGTACGCCGCCGAGAAGGGGCCCATGTCCAGGCCCACGCGGGTGGCCAGCTCGAAGATGACGTCCGTGCGCGTGACGTTGACGCCCTGCTCCAGCGCCGCCTTCTGCATGGCGCGCGCGAGGTGGCTCCTGGCCGCGGGGCTCTGCAGCCGCGCCGCCTCCAGCGCCGCCAGGGCCGGGATGCTGGTGCGCGGCGCGTCTCCGCCCTGCCACAGCTCCGTCGTCAGCAGCTTCGCCACCGGCTCCGGTTCCTCCTGGGCGCGGCGGACTTCTTCCGTCAGCCCTCGCAGCTCCTTCTCGGTGGGCCTCTTGTCCTGGACGCGCAGCGGGTACGGCCGCACGCGCCAGCGAATAAGGTCGCCGAACTCCTGTTTCAGGGTTTCCAGCCGCAGGTCGGCCAGGTAGCACCAGGCGCACAACACATCCTGGTAGACGGTGATCTGCAGCGGCTTGGGGAGGGGCTTCATGTGCGAGCGCCGGGGAGATTACGAAGGTCGCGCTCCCACTGCCAATCCCCTCCGGCATTTTGCGGACGTGCCCATTCCCAGGAGAGCCGAGCAAGAGGCTCGGCCGTCCGCCTGCCCCACGAGCCTCACGGCCGTCCTTCACACTGCCTGTAGCTGGCCTCCAGCCGCCGCGTGCGCCCGCGCCAGGGCGAGCGCATGGTCGACGATCGCCCCGGCGATGTCCTGCTTCGTCGCTCGCTCCAGGCCCTCGAAGCCCGGGCTGGAGTTGAGCTCCATCAACCGCGGCCCCGCGTGGCCCTCGAGCATGTCCACGCCGGCGTTCTCCAGCCCGAGCAGTTGCGCGGCCCGGACCGCCACCTCGATATAGGAGGCGGGCAGCTCCACCGGGTGGCCCTCGCCGCCGCGGTGGATGTTGGAGCGGAACTCGCCCTTCTTGGCCCGCCGCTGCATGGCGCCCACCACCTTGTCCCCCACCACTAGGGCGCGCACGTCCCGGCCCTTGCTCTCGGCGACGAACTCCTGGAGCACCACTTCCTGCCCCAGGTCCCAGAAGGTGTTGACGATGGTTTGCAGCTCCTGAAGGGAGTGGGCGATCATCACCCCCACGCCCTGGGTGCCGCGCAGCAGCTTGATGATGACGGGCAGTCCGCCCACCTCCTCCACCAGCTTGCGCACGTTGCTGCGGTCATGCGCCATCACCGTGCGGGGCACGTCCAGCCCGGCCGCGCACAGGAGCTGGAGCGCCCGCAGCTTGTCGCGGCTCTGGGAGATGGCGCTGGCGCCGTTGAGCACCGCCACCTTCATCATCTCGAAGTGCTTCACCACCGCCAGGCCGTAGCCGGTGATGGAGGCGCCAATGCGGGGGATGACGACGTCCACGCCCTTGATGTCCACCCCGCGGTAGAGCATCCGCGGCTGGCCCGGGGCGAGCACCATGGTGCAGCGCAGGGTGTCCAACACCAGGGGCCGGTGGCCGCGCTGCTTGATGGCCTCCACCAGCCGCCGGGTGGAGTACAGGGACCGCTTGCGCGAGAGGATGACCACCGTCTGCTTGGCCCGGGGCCCGCGGGGAGCCGCCGCGGCCCGCGTATCGGACGGTGGTGGCTCCACGGGGCGAGCGGGGGCCTTCGGGCGGGCCCGGGCGGGCGCCTTCTTGGACGAGACCTTCTTGTCGGGCATGGAAGGGGGGCGAGCCTACCACGGGCGGGGGCGGGTGGCGTCGGCCGTGTTTGCTATCATCGGAAAGTGATGAATCCCAAGGAACAGCACCCGGACGACGTCCTCACCAATCCGGGAGAGAACGGTCTCGACTCCATCGTCGCGCCACCCGACGGTGCCATCGGCTCGGGCACCGAGGTCCTGGTGCTCGAGTCGCGCACCACGCTCAAGCTGCGCAAGTGCCGGATTCAGGTGTCCGCCGGGCCGGACGAGGGCAAGTCGCTCGTCTCCGACAAGGAGCGCCTGCGCTGTGGGGCCCACCCCACCAACGACCTGGTGCTCGCCGAGGATCGGACCGCCAGCCGCCACCACTTCGAAATCATCAACACCGAGCGCGGCTGGCTCCTGGTGGACCTCAACTCCACCAACGGCACCTTCCTGGATGGCCGGCGGATTGAACGCGCCTACCTCTCGGCCGGCGCCCAGATTCGCGCCGGCTCCTCCACCCTCACCTTCGCCCCCATCGACGAGGAAGTCACCGTCGAGCCGGACCGTGAGGGCGAGCTGTGTGGGCTGGTGGGGCAGAGTGTGCAGATGCGGCAGATCTTCGCGCTCATCAAGAAGATCGCCCCCATGGACGTGTCCGTCATCATTGGAGGAGAGACGGGCACGGGCAAGGAGCTGGTGGCGCAGGCCATCCACGAGCTGAGCGGGCGCAAGAAGGGGCCCATGGTGGTGCTGGACTGCGGCGCCATTCCGCCCAACCTCATCGAGAGCGAGCTGTTCGGCCACGAGAAGGGCTCCTTCACCGGGGCCATGACGGCGCGGCCGGGCGCCTTCGAGCGGGCGCAGGGGGGCACCATCTTCCTGGACGAGCTGGGCGAGCTGCGCCTGGACTTGCAGCCCAAGCTGTTGCGCGTGCTGGAGAACCGCGAGGTGCGGCGCGTGGGCGGCAACGACACCCTGGAGGTGGACTGCCGCGTCATCGCCGCCACCAACAGGGACCTGCCCAAGGAGATAGCGGCGGGCAACTTCCGCGAGGATCTCTTCTTCCGCCTGTCCGTCATCAACCTGCAGCTTCCGCCCCTGCGCGAGCGCCGCGAGGACATTCCGTTGATCCTCAAGCGGGCGCTGGCGGACCCGGAGGTGCTGGCGCGGCACGGCCGCAAGCGCATCTCCCCCGAGGCCCTGTCGCTGCTGATGGCCTACGCCTGGCCGGGCAACGTGCGCGAGCTGATGAACGTGCTCTCCCACGTGCTGGCCTTCAGCGAGGGCGAGGAGGTGCTGCCCGACAACCTTCCGCCCCGCGTGCGCGGCCAGCAGCGCGAGGGGCCGCTGCCCTTCAACGAGCACCTCACCTTCAAGGACGCCAAGGAGCAGCTCCTGGAGAACTTCGAGCGCGAGTACGTCACCAGCGTCCTCACCCGCTGCGAGGGCAACCTCTCCCGCGCTGCCCGTGAGAGTGGCCTGCACCGCAAGTCCATCGAGCGCCTGGTGAAGAAGTACCACCTCGACGCCAAGGGCATGAAGCCGCGTTGACGCGGCGTGTCACGTTTGGACCGCCGAGCGGCCGGGCGGGCCCCGGCCCGGTCCAGTTGACCGATGGGAAAGGCAGCGCCGGAGTGGGACAAAGGCCCTGTCATGAGTACCGAGTCCCATCCCCCCCAGGGACGTCAATCCGGTCAGGCGGCGGTGGAATCCGCGCTGACGCTTCCGCTCGTCATCTTCCTCGTGCTGGGCACGCTGCAGCTCTTCATGATGCTGCAGGGCCGCATCATGGCGGAGTACGCGGCCTTCCAGGCGGTGCGTGCGGGCAGCCGCAACCACGGCGACTGTGTCCCCATGGTGCACGCGGCGCTGGCGGGGCTGATGCCCAGCGTGACGTCCTACCTGGGGGGCTCGGGAGGTGGCTCGCCGGGGGAGAAGCTGGCCTCGGCGTGGAAGGATCGCATCGGCTCCAACGCCCAGGCGCCGGACCCGAAATACGTGGAGGGGAAGGACGGCGCGAGTGACGGCCCCATCTTCTGGCTGGTGCGCGAGTCGCCCCGGCCCGGTGACTGGAATGGCGCGGAGGACCTCCGGTTCGACCTGCCCGAGGGAGATGGCTCGGGGGCCATGCGCCTGGAGGTCCGCCTCATCTATTGGTATCGGCTGCGCATCCCCTTCGCGGACTGGGTCATCAGCCGCATGCTGCTGGCGCACCTGGGCTTGAAGGACTACGACGCCGCCAACCCGCTGATGCCGGCGGACGCCAAGGCGGGCTGGAAGCAGAAGCTCCGCGACGGTCACCAACCTGGATCCGCTCATCCGTGACGAGCTGAGCACCCGGGTCAACTCCAAGCAGTACGTCTTCCCCATCCAGGCCACCTACGGCATGCGGATGATGACGCCGGCGCGCAGGGAGTACTTCGAGCAGCAGAACTGCGCGTCCACTCCGGAGGGGCTGTGATGAGACGCCGTGGCCAGACGCTGGTGGTGTTCGCGCTCACCCTGCTGTTGCTGGTGTTGATGGTGACCATGACGCTCTCCATTGGCATGAAGGCCAAGGAGAAGATGGAGCTGCAGACGATGGCGGATGCCGCCGCCTACTCCAACGCGGTGGCCACCGCGCGCGCCTTCAACTCCATCTCGCTGATGAACCGGGCGCTGATGGGGCACATGGTGGCCATGACGGGCGTGGAGAGCCTCATCTCCTGGAGCAGCTACTACCGCGCCGCCATCCACGGGGCCAAGGATGCCTACACGAAGGGCCCCCTGGTGGTGTACGGGGCGATCCTCGCCTCCTGTGGCGCCAACGTCTCGATGTGCGCGTGCGCCACCAAGGCCATCCTGGACATCGAGAAGACCCAGAGCGAGCTGGAGCAGAAGGACAGCGAGCTCGACGCCGAGTGGAACCAGCTGGACAAGAATGCGGGCGACGAGGCGAAGGCACTGCAGCTCGGCTCCATCTCGGATGAGCAGCAGGAGCAGGTCCTCAAGCAGCTCAGGGAGAAGGTGATCCAGTCGGGTCTGGCGAAAAGCATCGTCACGCAGGCCAAGGAAGGCTCGCGTTTCCCGGATGAGCTCCTGGCGCAGGTGACCAAGGTCAACGAGACCGAGCTCGAAGGCGGGTGGGGCTGCTCGGGCCCGGGCGCCGCCTGCTCCCGCCGCAACGCGGGCAAGAAGCTGCACTTCATCGATGCCGCCATGGGCAGCCGCGGCTACTCCTTCGTCACCGGGCGCGGGGCGGGCGCCGCCATCCAGCGCAAGCTCAAGACGGTCATGAACTCGCAGGACACCCTCGTGAGCGTCACCAACAGCGGCAGTGGCTACTTCCCCGGCGAGGGACAGGAGTCGCACTCCGGGCCGACCATCGACGGCACCGAGGTGTGGGGGGACGATCACGGCACGGTGAGCATCATCTTCAACCGGGGCCAGGCGCCGTGCCCGACGTCCGTGCCGGGCGCGGCCGGGACCTATGCGCGCGTGCGCAGCAACCACCTGGGGGACACCGGGGACAAGCACGAGTGGAACGGCGGCAGCGACAACGACGCGCAAACCCGGCACACCATGGGGGAGTGCACGCAGTGCCCCGGCATCTGGCCCTCGCACATGGACTACAACTACAACCTGGTGACGCAGGAGGCGAACAACTGGGGCCAGCCCAAGAACTACGCCGTCATCCAGCGCAACTACAAGGCGCGCCCCGGCAAGCAGGCGGACCCGTGGAACCTCCTGTTCCGCTTCCGCTTCTCCCCGAATCGGGCGGGGGTGGAGTTCGACAACCGCGGCATCGAGCTGTCCGAGGCCAACGGCGGCACGGACATCTCCAAGGCCACGGCGCTCTCGGCGGGCATCACCTACTACAAGCGCGCGGGTGACTTCTGGCAGGAGCCGCCCAACTTCCTCAATCCCTTCTGGCGCGCCACGCTCGTGTCGGTCCACGTGGACGAGGACGGCAAGAACAAGGACGTGCAGGAGACGCTGGAGGACGACGAGCTCGACATAGAGTTCGCCGCCGAGGCCTACGAGGCGCTCAAGAAGAAGGGGTACGAGGGATGGTAAGGCTCCGCGGCAGGGCATCACAGCGCGGCCAGGGCACCACGGAGCTGGCGCTCGGGCTGCTGCTCTTCGTCACCGTGCTCATCTTCGGCATCCACTTCGCCGAGATTGGCTACCTGTCCCTCAAGGTGCAGGAGTCGGCCACCAGCGCCTTGTGGGACACCACCAGCGCGAAGATGCACGAGCTGCCGAAGAACTTCGACGCCCTCACCCAGCTCATCGAATCCAACAAGCCGGGCAAGCTCGCCACCGAGCGCTACAAGGACTTCGATGGGCGCACCTCCAAGCAGGGGCGGACCAAGGTGGTCCAGCTCTTCACCTCGGCCGAGGGCCTGAACGTCACGTGTAGCGAGGCCGGAGACATCGCCTTCGAGCCCTCCTCGTCCACCAACGGCGGCGTCTACAGGAACGTGGGCGGGATGCGCTGCAACTCCCGGGCGATCCTCTCCCCCGTGCAGAAGTTCACCCGCAGCTTCCTGGACCGGGGGCAGGGCGCCTTCTTCGACGTGCCCCACTACGCCGCGGGGGCCATCCCCGTGTGTGGCATGGGCCGGGCCAAGGGCGGCCGGTGCGAGGGTGGCTTTGGCATCCTCCTGGACGACTGGGCGCTGTCCAGCGAGGAGGAGTCCCGGGAGTGCCACCTGCTGGGCTGTGACAACAAGGCCTACTTCGATTCCGCCCAGACGGTCTTCAACAATCACGGCTGGGGCAACAAGGGCGATGCGATGACACTGGCGAGCCGCATCGTGGGAGAGGCTCCCATCGATTCGGGCAAGTTCTGGATGAGCTTCCGCGGGAAGCCCAGCGGCTTCCTGGAGGAGGACGAGCCCGGCGGCGACCAGGACACGCGGGATTGGGAGACGACTCCGGGCAAGAACAGCCGCAGCCAGGAGTACGACACCGCTTTCAGCAACCGCAAGCCGTGCTTCCTGGGGAACAAGTGCTCCAAGCAGTGAGTGTCCGGTGGGGTGTGCTGCTGCTGGCGGTGCTGTGGGGCGCGGGTGCCGCGTCCGCGCAGCAGGTGCCCTTCACCTGGGACGTGCCCAAGGTGCTGGAGGCGGTGGCGATGCCGGGGGTGATGCGGGCCGATGGCATCCCGGTGAAGCTGCGCTCGGTGAAGAGCGCCGAGAAGCCCCAGGTCATCCTCCAGCACCTGGTGAACCGCTTCGAGGCGGCGGGCTTCTACATTCCGCCGGACAAGCACCGCACCCAGTGGCTGGCCGAGCCGGCGCTCACCGCGCTGGATACGGACCGGCTCATCTCCTACACCTTCGCGCTGCAGCCCAACCGGGATGGCACCACCACGGTCATCCTGGGCGAGGCCAACCTGGGCATGGCCCGGCGGGAGCAGGCCGCCTTCGCCCCCGTCTTCCCCGGGGGCAAGGACATGATGCAGAGCGAGATGGAGGGCGCGCGCACGATGACGTACCTGGCGGAGGCCGAGCCGGGGAAGGTGCGGGACTTCTACGTGGCGCAGCTTCGCGAGGCGGGCTTCTCCGAGACGTCCGAGGGGACGTGGCGCCGCAACGGGGAGGAGCTGCGGGTGGCGGTGCGTCCGGTCAAGCCGGGCAGCGTGGCGGTCATCGTCCTGCGCCGCACCACCCTCGAGAACGTGAGGGAGTCCGACGTCCGGGAGGGCCCCCAGCCCATTCGCTCGCAGGCCTCGGCGGGCAAGCCCTGAAGGCAGGCGGGCGTCCCCGCCCACCGGAGCCGTGCCGGGGATGTGACGGACGCACGCTCGCGGATTGAAGCGCCTGCGGGCCCGTGTTACGGCCGGATGTCATGAGCGACACCGGCACCCCTCCGAAGGACTACAAGGATTCGGTCAATCTCCCGAAGACGGACTTCCCCATGAAGGGGAACCTGGCCCAGCTCGAGCCGAAGATGCTCGGCTGGTGGGCGGAGAAGGGGATTTGGGGGAAGATTCTCGAGCGGCGCGCGGCCGCCGAGCCCTTCGTGCTGACGGACGGGCCGCCGTACGCCAACGGCCACATCCACGCGGGCCACGCGCTCAACAAGATTCTCAAGGACATCGTCGTCAAGTACCGCAACCTCGCCGGCCGCCAGTGCGACTACATCCCCGGCTGGGACACCCACGGTCTGCCCATCGAGCAGGCGGTGGAGAAGCGGCTCAAGGACAAGAAGATCGACAAGCGCACGCTGGACCGGGAGTCCTTCCTGGAGCAGTGCCGCACGTACGCGATGGAGTTCATCGACATCCAGCGCACCGAGTTCAAGCGCCTGGGCATCCTCGGTGACTGGGAGAACCCGTACCGCACGCTCGACTTCTCCTACGAGGCGCAGGAGATCCGCGAGCTGGCCACGTTCGCGAAGCGGGGCATGCTCTACCGGCGCAAGAAGCCGGTGTACTTCTGCGTGTACGACCAGACGGCGCTGGCCGAGGCCGAGGTGGAGTACGAGGACCACGCCAGCCCCTCGGTGTACGTGGCCTTCCCCGCGGGCCCCGAGGTGGCCGAGAAGGTGCCGGCGCTGAAGGGGAAGAACGTCTCCTTCGTCATCTGGACCACCACGCCCTGGACGCTGCCGGCCAACCTCGCCATCGCGATGAACGCCGAGTACGAGTACGTGTTCTACACGCTCGGCGAGCGCGTCATCTGCGTGGCGAAGGATCTGCTGCCCAAGGTGCTGGCCGAGGTGAAGGCGGACGAGCTGGCGGTGAAGAGCGCGAAGCTGCCGGGCGGCGGGGAAGTCGCCGCGGCCTCGCTGGTGGACCCCGAGCGCATCGTCGCCTACGCGCGCGGCGACGAGCTGGAGGGCTGCACCTACCGGCACGTCTTCTACGAGCGGCAGGGGAAGATCCTCCTGGGCGAGCACGTGACGCTCGAGGCCGGTACGGGCCTGGTGCACACGGCGCCGGGACACGGCCAGGAGGACTACGAGGTGGGCCTGAAGTACGGGCTCGACATCTACAATCCGGTGCGCCTGGACGGCCGCTACGACGAGACCGTGGGCGAGTGGCTGACGGGCAAGAAGGTCTTCGAGGCCAATCCCATCATCGTCGAGGCGCTGGCCGGGAAGGGCGTGCTGCTCAACGACAAGTCGGACAAGGTCGAGCACAGCTATCCGCACTGCTGGCGCTGCCACAACCCGGTCATCCTGAGCGCGACGTACCAGTGGTTCATCCCGCTGGACAAGCCGGTGAAGGGCGAGAAGACGTACCGGCAGCAGGTGCTGGACGAGGTGGACAAGGTGCAGTGGGTGCCCTCGTGGGGGCAGAGCCGCATCCGGGGCATGCTGGAGACGCGGCCGGACTGGTGCATCAGCCGCCAGCGCACGTGGGGCGTGCCCATCCCCATCGCCTACTGCGAGGGGTGCGAGGAGTCGGTCATCTCCGCGGAGCTGATGGAGAAGGTGGCGGACGCGGTGGAGAAGGAGGGCGCGGGCGTGTGGTACCGCACGCCGGTGAAGGAGTTCCTGCCCGCGGGCTACACGTGCCAGAAGTGCGGCAAGACGGAGTTCCGCCGCGAGACGGACATCCTGGACGTGTGGTTCGACTCGGCGTGCGCGTTCAGCGCGGTGTCCGAGCGGCGGCAGCGGGTGCCGGCGGACCTGTTCCTGGAGGGGAGTGATCAGCACCGCGGCTGGTTCCACTCGTCCATCCTGGTGGCGGTGGGGACGCGCGACACGTCGCCCTACAAGGCGTGCCTGACGCACGGCTTCGTGGTGGACGGCAAGGGCGAGAAGATGAGCAAGAGCCAGGGCAACGTGGTGGCCCCGGAAAAGCTCATCCAGCAGTACGGCGCGGAAGTGCTGCGGCTGTGGGTGGCGAGCAGCGACTACCGCAACGACGTGCGCCTGTCGGATCAGATCATGAAGGGTCTGAGCGAGGGCTACCGGAAGATCCGCAACACCATCCGCTACGCGCTGAGCAACCTGTACGACTTCGAGCCGGCGAAGGACTCGGTGGCGCCGGGCGAGCTGTTGCCGCTGGACACGTGGGCACGAGGCCGGCTGGCGGAGGTGGTGGCGCGGGTGCGCAAGGCGTACGACGCGTACGAGTTCCACCTGGTGTACGCGACGGTGGTGGACTTCTGCGCGGGTGACCTGTCGGCGGTGTACTTCGACATCCTGAAGGACCGGCTGTACACGACGAAGGCGGCGGGCCACGCGCGGCGCAGCGCGCAGACGGTGCTGCACGAGGTGGCGACGGTGCTGCTGCAACTGCTGGCGCCGGTGATGAGCTTCACCTCGGAGGAGGCGTGGCAGTACCTGCCGGGGAAGAAGGCGGAGAGCGTGTACCTGACGGACTTCCCGGAGCCGGCGGTGAAGCCGGACCCGGCGCTGTCCGAGCGCTACGAGAAGCTCTTCGCGGTGCGCGGCGCGGTGCAGGGCCTGCTGGAGGCGGCCCGCCGGGACAAGATGATCGGCGCGTCGCTGGAGGCGCGGGTGGTGCTGAGCGCGAGCGGCAAGGCGCTGGAGTTCCTCAAGGCGCACGCGGCGGAGCTGCCGGGGCTGTTCATCGTGAGCCAGGTGGAGCTGGCGGGCGCGGCGGGCGAGAAGGCGCAGGCGCTGAACGTGGCGCAGGCGCTGGGCGAGGACGTGAAGGCGGAGGTGCTGCCGGCGAAGGGCGAGAAGTGCCCGCGCTGCTGGACGTACTCCGAGAAGGTCGCCTCGGGCACGCCCGTCTGCGAGAAGTGCCAGGAAGCGCTGAGCTGAGGGGGCGCTGGAACGGGGTGACGCATCGCGTCGCCCCCGTCTGGCCCCGGCTTGTGACAGGTATTCACGCCAGCTAGCCTCAGGTCATGCGATTGACTTTGTTGGCGTGTTCCCTCGTTCTCGTTGCCTGTCCCGGTTCGCCTGATCCCGCGCCCTCGGCGCCAGTGATGAAGGACAACCTGGGGGTTTCCTTCTCGAACATCCGAGGCCTGGTGATTGGCGCCGCGCCGTCCTCGACCTCGCTCGTGGCCGGTGCCACCACGGTGGCGGAGCAGCAGCTCTTCACGCTCGACGCGAGCAACACGCTGCTGCCCGTGGATCTCACCACCTCCGGTTCAGGCAATCCCACCGAGATCCACGACACCCCCAAGTTCGTCCTCATCGTGGCCACTGGCGTGACGCACGAGGACGAGTCCTGCGCGTCCGTCCTGGTGCGCAAGTCCGACTCGGCCCTGTTTTGTGTGCCCGTGGCCCCCACCGGCCCCGGGACGAACAAGGCGGCCCGGGTGCAATGGGGGAGCACGGGCGACGTCGTGACCCTGGACAGCAGGAACGTCCTGCACCGGCTCGAAGCCGCTGGCGACACCCTGCAGATGACGACGCTTCGTTTTGACGGGGCGGAGCTCGTGAACTTCGCCGTGAACGCGGCCGATGACGTGATGGTGAACCTGCGCCAGGACAACGGCACCATCATTCGTGTCTATCCGCGCAGTGGCGCCCCCCTGTTCATCACGGCCAGGAGAGAGAGCTGCGTGTTTCCGGGGCTCGTGGGGAGCCGGGACTTCCATCTCGCGCTGGGCTGGTCGGACAGGACGACCGTCGACCATGTGGTGGGGCGGGAGGATGGGACGTATTCGGAGCCCGTGAACGTCTGGGCGGCGGGGTCCTCGGTCTGGGACGACTGCGGAGTCGTCTATCGCGATCAGTCCCGGCTCGTCGTCCGGGCTTCGACCCGCCTGCTCGAGGTCGTGAATCCGTCCGGGGCTCCGCGGGAGCTCTCCGTCTCGATGAAGGTGGCTCGAGGTGGGGCCTTCTTCGACTGGGGGCAGGACGCGGAGGGGCGCGCCTACGTGACCCGGTATGACCTGCCGGACCTGGTGCCGGTGGAGCTGCTGACGGCCGCGCCCTACCGGTTGGGGACGGTGGATGTCAGCCCCACGGGCGAGGTCTCGTTCGTCGCGACCCGGCTGTCCGACGGGGTCCGTGTGGTCGGCACCCTCCAGGACGGCACGCTCGCGGTCTCCGAGCTGACGCAGTCCCAGCCGGAAGTCGTCACGCTGGTGCGCATCAACTGACGGACGCGCTCGTGGCCACCAGCGGCGAGAGCATGCCTGGTGGCCGGCCGACGTTTCCGGCGGGCGATAGCGGTCCGGGGGCCCCTGCACCTGCCTGCCCTGGCTCCTTATCCTCGATGGCATGGCCAGATCGAGGAACCCACCGAGTGGCAGGCTGGCCCGGCTCGGCAAGGTGGCCGCGATGTCCGCACGAGGCTCCGCGGGGCTGGCGGTGCGCGCCCTGCGCAAGGTCACGGGCTCCGATACCCAGGAGACCGAGCGCTCCGCGCTGGGCCACGTCGTCCAGGCCCTCGGGGAGATGAAGGGCGCGGCGATGAAGCTCGGCCAGGCGCTCTCCATGGAGGTGGATGCGCTGCCCCCCGAGCTGCGGCAGATCGTCGCCCGCCTGCAGAGCGAGGCACCGCCCATCGACTCCGAGGAGATCGCCGCCATCATCGAGGACGAGCTCGGCGCTCCCCCGGAACGGCTGTTCGCCGAGTTCGACCCCAAGCCCCTGGCCGCCGCCTCGCTCGGTCAGGTGCATGCCGCTCGCCTGGAGGACGGGCGGGAGGTCGTGCTCAAGGTCCAGTACCCCGGCATCGCCGAGGCGCTCGAGTCCGACTTCTCCAACCTCTCGGTGGTGGCCCGTGCGGCGGGCTTCACCTCGAAGCTGCTCGATGGCCGTGACTATGTGGAGGAGCTCCGCCGGGAGATCTCCCTGGAGACGGACTACTTCCTAGAGGCCGAGCGGGCCCGCGCCTTCCATGCGCTGCTCACGTCCGAGCCGGACCTGCTCGCCCCCGAGCCCATTCCGGAGCGCTCGACGTCCCGGGTGCTCTGCCTCACCCGCGTGCGAGGCCAGACGCTCCAGCGCTTCCTCGACTCGAACCCGGATGCGAGCGCGCGCTGGCGCGTCAGCGAGCAGCTCATCCGCGCCGTGCATGGCCCCTTCTTCTCGGCGGCGCGCATCCACGCGGACCCGCACCCGGGCAACTTCCTCGTCACCGAGGACGAGCGGCTGGCCCTGCTCGACTTCGGGTGCGTGAAGTCCTTCCGCCCGGACTTCGTCGAGGCCATCCGGGTCTTCATGCGCTCCGAGGTCCGGGGCGAGCGGTACGATCCGCTGGCCGGAGTGCGCGCCGCGGGCTTCCAGGTGGACATCGACGAGGCCGCCGCCCGGAGCCTGCTGGCGGAGACGGTGGAGATCGCCACCCGGCCCTTGCGGACGGATTGCTACGACTACGCGCAAGACACCTCGGTGCCGGACATGCGGGCGCTCGGGCTGCGCCGCACCGGGGACTTCCTGCGCATTCGTCCTCCAGCCGAGGCGGTGATGCTGGGACGCGCGGTGGGCGGCTGCGCGCAGAACCTGCGGGCGCTCGGGGCCCGGGGCGACTTCCGCTCAGTCTATGCCCGGTTGCTCGAGCGCAGGGGTCCGCCAGCCTCTCAGGAGGCGCGGAGCTAGGAGAGGAGGGGAGCATGGTGGGCGTCGAGGAGCTCGAGTCCCGGGTGCGCGAGGCGGGTGGGCCGGAGTTGCTCGAGCGTCTGAAGTGGCTCGACGCGGAGCGCGTCCGTCCCCCCGTGGAAGAGCGGCCCCTCCCCACGCCGGACAGGGGAACCCGCGCCGACTTCGACGTGGTGCTCGTGGGCGGTGGCCTCTCGTTGCTGTTCGCTCCCGTGCTGGCGGATCTCGGCCTGAAGGTCGGCGTGTTCGAGCGGGGCCGGGCCGGGGTGGTGCATCGCGAGTGGAATATCAGCCGCTCGGAGCTCTGGCCCCTGACGGCCAGTGGCCTCTTCCAACCGGAGGAGGTGGAGTCGCTCATCGTCGCCCGCTACGAGCACGGCGTGTGCCGCTGGCACGGTGGGGGCGAGTACCCGGTCCGGGGCGCGCTCGACCATGCGCTCGACGCGGGGCGATTGCTCGCGGAGGTCCGCCGCCGCGCCGAGCACCGGGGCGTCCGCTTCCACGAAGGACACACGCTGACGGCGCTGGGGGAAGGGCCCGAGGTGGTCCGCCTCCGCTTCGATCTCGCCGGGGGCGGACGGGCCGAGGTGACCGCGCGCCTGATGATCGACGCACGCGGCGTCTCCAGTCCCCATGCGACGGCGGATCTCCTCTGTCCCACGGTGGGCGGGGTGCTGACGGGGCTGCGGGAGGGCACCGCGCCCGATGAGCTCAACCCCCGGGTGGGCGACATCCTGGTGACCACGGAAGGAGTGGAGGAGGGGCGCCAGCACATCTGGGAGGGCTTCCCCGGGCGCGCGGGCGAGGCAACGGTCTACCTCTTCTATTACGCGCCGGCGCGCGAGGTCCGCGGCGAGCACGCGCTGCTGCGGTTGTATGGGCGCTTCTTCGAGCGGCTCGGGAGGTACAAGCGAGGCGAGCCGCGCCTGCTGCGGCCGACGTTCGGGTACATCCCGGGCTGGTCGCGCCTGGTGCCACCGCCTCGCGCACCGGGGCCCCGGGTGGTGCTGGTGGGGGACGCGGCCGCGCGCCATTCACCGCTCACCTACTGTGGCTTCGGCGCGATGATGCGCTCGTTCCTTCCGGGCGCGAGGGCCATCGCCGCCGCGCTCCACGAGGGCCGGGTGCCCACGGGCCCGGTGGTGCATGACACCCCGCTTCACGCGGTGACGGGGGCCCTGGCGCTCTTCATGGCCCGTCCTTCACGAGAGCCGGAGCGCCGGGACGAGGTGAACGCGTTGCTCGACACCGCCTTCGCCGCGCTCCACGCCATGGGCAACGACGCGTACGCGGCCCTCATCAAGGACCAGATGACGGGGACGGACTTCCTCCGCTTCCTCCAGCGCATCGCGCGGCGGAGGCCCCGGGTGTACCGGGACGCCCTCACGCTCGCGGGCTTCGGTCCCCTGGCCGCCGTGCGGTGGCTGGAGGGACTCACCCGCGCGGTGCTCCCTCTTTCCGCTTCGCCGTGACCGGGAGGAAACCATGCGCTTTGCCCTCGAAATGCCGGAGCTGTCCCTCGGGAGGTTGAGGCCCGAGCGGCTTCCCCCTTCACCGCGGGCCCGGTTGCCACGAGCGCCTCCGGGGCGGAGCGTGGCGGTGGTGGGCGGAGGGCTGGCCGGCATGGCGGCGGCGACGTTGCTGGCCGAGCGCGGCGTCTCCGTCACCGTCCTGGAGCGCGAGCCGTTCCTCGGGGGCCGGGTGGGCGGATGGATGGAGCGGCTGGAGGGCGAGTCCGTCGAGATGGAGCGAGGCTTCCATGCCTTCTTCCGCCAGTACTACAACGTGCGGGCGCTGCTGCGGCGGGTGCATCCCCAACTGGAGTGTCTGCGGAAGCTGGAGGACTACCCCATCCTCGGACCCGGCGGGAGCATGGAGTCGTTCTCGCGGCTGCCCGCGCTGCCGCCCTTCAACGTCCTGGGGCTCGTCCTGCGCACCTCGACGTTGAAGCTGATGGACCTCGTCCGGATGGACCTGCGCTCCTCGATGGCGATGCTCTCCTTCGACATGGAGCGCACCTACGCCGCGTTCGACCAGCGCACCGCGCGCGAGTACCTGGACTCGCTGCGCTTTCCGCCCCATGCGCGGCGGATGCTGTTCGATGTCTTCTCCCACTCCTTCTTCAACCCGGAGGAGGAGATGTCTGCGGCCGAGCTGCTGATGATGTTCCACTTCTATTTCATGGGGAACCCGGAGGGGCTCGTCTTCGACGTGCTCGACGAGCCGTTCTCCACGGCGGTGTGGCTGCCGCTGCGGCGCTACCTGGAGGGCCTGGGCGTCCGGTTCCGGCTGGGCGAGGCGGTCACCGCGGTGGGCCCACGCGCGGGCGGTGGCGTGTTGGTGCGCGGCGAGAAGGGCGAGCCCCTCGAGGCGGATGCGGTGGTGCTCGCGACCTCGGTGGCGGCGCTGCGGCGGATCGTCTCCGGCTCGCCGGAGCTGAGCGACAGCGGGTGGCGCGAGAAGATCGACGCGCTGGAGCTCACCTCGCCCTTCGCGGTGTGGAGGATGTGGCTGGACAAGCCCTCGGCGCCGGGCCGGCATCCCTTCGTGGGGACCACGGCGATGGGGATGCTCGACAACATCTCGCTCTACCACCTGTTCGAGGGAGAGAGTCGGCGCTGGGCCGCACGCACGGGGGGCTCGGTGGTGGAGCTGCATGGCTACGGCCTGCCCCGGGGCGCGGACGAGGCCTCGGTGCGGCGCGAGCTGCTGGAGGGGCTGCACGAGCTCTACCCGGAGCTGCGGGGGGCGCACGCCGTCGCGGAGCGCTTCCTGATGCGCCAGGACTGTCCGGCCTTCGCGCCGGGCTCGTTCCGGAGGCGGCCCACGGTGGAGACACCCTTCCCCCAGGTGGTGCTCGCGGGAGACTTCGTCCGCCTGCCCATTCCCACGGCGCTGATGGAGCGCGCGGCGACCTCGGGCTTCATGGCGGCCAACGCGCTGCTCGCGGGCTGGGAGGTGCGGGGACAGGACATCTGGTCCGTGCCCCGGCGGGGACTGCTGGCCGGCCTGCCCGTGGGGGGGTGAGCGCTGGGGCTCAGGCCTCCGCTTCCAGCACCTCGGGGGCGACCTCGAGCGGGTTGTGCAGCACCATGTCGTCCAGGCCTTCGAGCTCCAGGGTCAGGGTGCAGTGCGCCTTCAGGTGCGTTTTGAAGGTGGGGGTGAAGTCCCGGGGGATGGGGATCTCCACATCGAACTGGTGCGGTCCCGCGGCGAGGTGTACCGGCACGTCGACCGGCACCGGGCCCACGGTCCGCCGCTTCGAGAGCATCTCGTAGGCGGTGAGCTCGAGCCGGGCCTTGCGCACGGTCAGGGGGGTCGTGAGGTCCACGAAGGCCCGCAGCCGCGCGGTCGAGCCGAGAGGGAAACGCTCGGCCAGGGGCTTGAGCGCGGCTGCCTTGAACTTCGACACCGTCCGCGCCTTGCCGAGGATCCACCAGGTGATGACCACGCCCGCGATGACCGATACGACGCCGTAGATGATTCCGGCGATCCGCCCGTGGGCCGGGTTCTCGCTCACATCGCGCATGTTGCCGGACAGCATGCAGAGGGGAATGGAGAAGCATCCCAGCAGGGGAAAGAGCAGGCATCCCCAGGTGCTGGTGGCCGTCAGGGAGGAGCCTCGAGGTGTGCTCGGCTCGAGCCTCGGAGGGGGATGCGCCGTCCGGCCCGGTTCGAGTTGGATGGGCTGGCTCCACCTCGTCAACTCCTTGCCGTCGGCGCTGTGCAGGGTGGCAATGAGCTCCCAGGCTATCTGGACGTCCTTTCCCTGGTAGCTCGGAGGGAGGTCCCGCGCCAGGCTCAGCTCGAAGGGAATCCGGCCTTCTCCCTTGAACGGAGGGTGCACGGTGGCCCCAGGGCCACCTGACAGCTCCTCACGCTGCTTCGTTTCCGTATCGTCGTAATCGAGCTGCCCACGGGCCCGGATCGTCACGCGAACAGCCTGGGACAGTCCGTGTGTCGTCTCGCCGAGGACCAGCTCACCCCGGAGTTTTTCGCCCGTCCTCACGGGAGAGGTGTGGAGCTGGAGGGGCGAGGGAGCGTTCATGCGTTCCATGTTAACCCGCCGTCGCTTGCGCGAGCGCGGCACCGGGAGTGACAGTGGGGCCACCATGCCAGGGGGGCGTGGCCTTCAGGGAGCAAGACATGCGCTTCGCGGGAAAATCGGCGGTGATCACCGGTGGAAGTGAGGGGATTGGCTTCGCGATCGCGGCCGGGCTCGTCGAGGAAGGCGCGCGGGTGGTGCTGGTCGCGCGGCGTGAGGACAAGCTCGAGGAGGCCGTGCGCAAGCTGGGGCCCCGGGCCTCCTCTGTGGTGGGCGACGCCGCGAAGCAGGAGACGGCCGCGCGCGCGGTGGAAGCGGCGGTGAGCCGCCACGGCGGGTTGGATCTGCTCGTGAACAACGCGGGCATCCTCCGCCCCGGGGCGATCGGCACGATGTCCCTGGAGGACGTGGACGCGATGTTCTCGGTGAACCTGCGCGGGACGGTGGTGTTCACCAACGAGGCCGTCAAGGTGATGAGCGGGCGCAAGGGCGCGGCCATCCTGAACATCTCGTCGGCGGCGGGGCGCCGCCCCCTGCCGATGATCTCCATCTACGGAGCGACCAAGGCGGCGGTGCAGCACCTGACGCAGACGTGGGCCATCGAGCTCGCCGCGCGCGGGATTCGCGTGAACTGCCTGTGCCCTGGCGCCATCGAGACACCGGCCTTCCGCTCGGTGGCGGATGTGGTTCCGGGCTTCGAGCAGGCGGCGATCGACAAGAGCCTCATCAAGCGCATCCTCCCCGCCGAGGAGCTCGCGCGGCATGCCCTGACGCTGCTCGACGAGCGGGATGGGGGCTTCGTGACGGGCGCCATCTGGGACGTGGATGGCGGCTACCAGCTCAACCGCTTCGTGGACTGAGCGCCCTGTCTTCCACCGTTACAGGTGGGGGGGCTAGATCCTTGAGTGGGGTTGGTGCTTGCTGAGACAATACCCAGCGGACGGCACGGAGGATTGAGTTCAGCCATGTCGGAAGAGCGCCATACACGTGACCTTGAAGAGAAACTGGATCATCACGAGGCCCAGGGTACGGAGGGAGGGCGGTGCCTGAACAGGCATGCTCCGCGCAAGGAGAACAACTCCTGCAGTCACATCTGGCAGGCGTTGAAGAAGGCCGAGTCCGACCGGACGTTGTACGACTGGCCCCGGTACAAGGACATGCCCTATACCCGCCAGGTGTTTTACGGCGGCCATGTGCGCGACGCCGGGGCACCCAAGAAGGGCGACTGGGACATCAAGCCGGGCAACTTCGACACCCACTGCGATGTCCCCTACTTCCACGAAGCCCACCACATCATCCCGAACTCTACCCTCAGCACCACGATCGCGAGCTACTTCGGCAATACCGCCGAGGGCGGCTCTCCCGAACTGGTGGTTACCGTGCGCGGTGGCTTGTTGAGTGCGGGCTACAACCTCAACCATCTGGACAACATGATCATGCTCCCTCTTGACGCGGTCGTCGCGAGGGTGCTCCGCCTGCCTCGTCACCGCACCCTTCCCAATTGGCACCATGGTGTGTACAGCAAGCATGTGAAGGAACAGCTCGAACAGATCCTCGGAGATCACGCCGAGGATCTGGTGGACCACAAGTCCCCCAAGTACAAGGACTTCAAGGCCAAGCTCATTGCCCTCTCGAAGCGGCTCTACGCGACCATCAAGACAGCGGGCGACGACGGAGTGAATGCGCTCGACAACATTGATAGGGCATTCTTCCTGTGACGAGCGAAATGGCACCGGACTCCGGGAGCCGCTGCCGAGGAGACGATGAACTACTTCATGTTGGATAAGAAGGGTGACCTGAACAACCAGGATCTCTGCCTGGTTGAGGATCCTCCCAAGGGCATCGGACTGCGCAGGTTCATGATGGCCAAGGGCAAGCCGGCGAAGCCGTTCTATCCTGCCGAGCCGAAGGTCTTCCTTCGAGAAGAGAACCCGGGCCTGAAGCTCTCCTCGCTGCTGGGGAACACGTTGAGCTATCTCATGGTCTCCTCGGAGATGAAGAAGGTCATCGAGGAGCTGTGCGTGGGCAGTGAGATCGAGTACCTGCCCATCGATCTCTACGACCATCGAGAGCGGCTCTACAGCAAGGACTACTTCATCATCAACCCGCTAGGGGCGATTGACTGCCTGGACGAGGCGGCGAGCGGCATCTCGTATGGGGAAGAGGGCAGTGTCATCGACATCAAGCAATACGTGCTCGACGCAGCGAAGCTGAAGCAGGCTCCCAGCTTGTTCCGCATCGACAAGCAGCCGGGTGAACTCGTGGTGGACGAGCGCTTCGCCCAGGCCGTCAAGGAGCGTGGCTTCACCAACGTGCTGCTGCGCCCTCTCACCGTCTCCACGCCGCGCCAGTAGCGGACGCACGCCGCATGGGCCTCGCCATCGCGGGATTGGGCATGGTGTCGAGCCTGGGGCTTGGGGTCATCCAGGCGTGTGCGGCGCTTCGGGCGGGCTCGTTCGGCCCCGGGAGTTGGTCTACTTCCAGGTGTTGGAGGAGGACTCCCAGGAACTCGTGCCCTTGATGGGCCATCCCATCCATGGCTTCACGGATGGCTTCGCCCCCCTGGGACGATGGCTCCGGTTGGCGCGGGGCGCGGTGGATGATTTGCTGGCTCAGGGGCGCGTGCCGGGCGGTACGGACAAGGGCTTCTGGCAGCGCACGGGGCTGATCTGGGTAGGCCCCGTCCTGGATGAGGCTCGCTTCCTGGAGCCGCGACAGCTGGGGCCGCAGGTGTTGAAACAAGCGTTCCTCCAGCAGCTCCTCCAGGTGTTGGAGCTGCCGCTGGCTCCCGGCGGGTTGCACTCCATCCACCTGGGACATGCTGGCACCGCGGCGGCGCTTCAGCTCGCACGAGAACAGCTCGCCAGCGCATCCGTCGAGCGCTTCCTCATCGTCGCCATGGACTCCTACCTGGATAGGCTCAGCCTGGAGTGGCTTCATGCCCACCGGCGGCTGAAGGCCCCGGATATGCCCGTGGGTCTGATGCCGGGTGAGGCCGCCGTGTGCGTGCTGGTGGAACCCCTGTCGCGTGCACGACGGAGCGGCACGCCTGTCCAGGGCTTCGTGACCCACGCGGAGGTCGGACAGGAATCGCACCCCTTCGCCGCCAGGTCCCGGAACCTTGGGGAAGGGCTCTCCCAGGTCATCGGCGCCGCTCTCGCCAGAGGGCTTCCACCCGGAGTGGCCTTC
This sequence comes from Archangium gephyra, assembly GCF_049060025.1. Lineage (GTDB taxonomy): Bacteria > Myxococcota > Myxococcia > Myxococcales > Myxococcaceae > Archangium > Archangium gephyra_A. The sequence continues at coordinate 6,198,020 of NZ_JBMEQQ010000002.1, read as the reverse complement.
CAGGGCGACGTCATCAGCGATCTCAACGGCGAGTCCTGGCGGGCTTCCCAGTGGGGGCACACGGCCGTCCGGCTGCGGAGTCAGTTCCAGGGGCGCACGCGCTTCGTCCTCCCCTGTGCATCACTCGGCGACACCGGGGCGGCCAGTGGTGCCGTCGGTCTCTGCTCGGCCATTCGCTCCTTCGCCCGGAGATACGCGTCAGGACCTCACAGTTTGGTGGTCTCCAGCGCGGAGCATGGTGCTACCGGTGCCTTCGTCGTCAGTGCTGGGGGCTAGCCACATATGTCATCCAAGTTCCTTCAGGTCTTCGTCAGCAACGCTCGTTTCGACAACGCGGAGTTGCTGAAGGCCATGGCGGAGGAGCCGGCGCTCACGCAGGTGCTCACCTTCTGTGAGAACTATCGGATCCAGGGAATCGGCATGTTCCTCCTCTACGGGGATGCCGATGCGCTTCAGCTGAGCCTCTACAAGAGCGGTCGCGCCTACCTGTCCTTCCTGGATCGCTTACGAGAGGCGCAGTTGGTGACGAGCCGCGCCGGCCCGTTCTTCGATGCGCTGGCGGCCCTTGATCTCGACGGAGCCCAGGGGGTGGCCATGCGCTCGCGGCGCACCTGGCACCCTGGCATGGAGTACAAGGAAGATTTCCTCTACGTCCATTTCCTGATGAGCCACTTCTTCCTGGGTGCGGAGAAGCCGCAGCTCCTGCCTCTGCTGGAGGAGTATGAGCAGGTGCTCCAAGGCTCCGATGATGCCCGCCTGGAGATCTGCCGGGCCTTTCTGGAGGGTAATGCCGAGGGCTTCGAGGCGGGCCTGGCGCGTCACCTGGCCGCGGAAAAGCAGCGTCACGATCGTCTCCTGAAGCGAGAGGCGATTTCCGAGGAGTGGTGGGCCACGATCGGACAGGTGTCCGTCGAAGGACTGGCGCTGCTGACCCTCGCGACGCGTGCCGGGCTCCGCGTGAGCCGGGAATACCAGTGTGTGCCCTCTCTCGCCCGTGCACGCGGCGCGCCACGTCATCCGGCGGACGCGTGGCGCAACGTCAGTGAGTGAGCCCGACCCCTCGGGCAGCACAGGGGAAGAGGACAAGGCGAGCCCCGTTTTACATCTGGCACCGTGCCTGATGAAGCGCGCCCCTACGGGTGCTGCTCCAGCTCGCGCAGCTTGTCGATGATGACCTGCATGCGCTCGTGGTGCGAGCCCGCCCAGAACACCCGCTTGCACTCGGGGCACTGCTGGAAGCGGGTGAACGTGGCCTGCACGCGCTCGGGCACGCGGCCCTGCACCTCCTCGGACGAGGCCGCCGAGAGCGCCCCATTGCACGGGATGCACCGGGAGAAGGGGCGCATGTGCGCGGTGAGCTGGAAGCGCCGCACCACCTCCACCAACTGCTGCGAGGGGTCCGTCTCGCGGGGGAAGTACCCATGGAGGACCTCGGAGCGCTTGAGCAGGCCGATGTCCCTCGTGAGCAGGATGCGCTGCTCTTCACGCGACAGGCGGGCGAGCACGTCATCCGCGTAGTCGTTGCGCCACAGCGTGTCGAAGCCGAGCATGCGCAGCAGGCCCGCGAGCCGGCCGAGCCCCACGTCCAGCAGGAAGCGCGGCTCGGGCAGGGCAGGGGGCCCCACGCGCACCAGCGGCGTCACATCCATGGAGGTGAAGGCGGGATAGACGGCCAGCCGCTGCCCGTGCTCCACGCGGTGGGAGAAGTCCACCGCCTGCCCGTCCACCAGCACCACGTCCACCTCGGGGTGGGGCGGGCCGAGCGACTCGATGAGATCCTTCACCGAGGGAGCGCCCTGGACGGTGTGGAGGAACTCGACGCCGCGCCGCTCGGGGGCCAGGAAGTCGTTGAGCGAGCCGTAGAAGCGGACCTGGAGCTGCGTCATGGGCCAGCGGGCGGGTCGGCCGGGTTCGGCCCCTTGTTGCGCAGTCGCCGGATGAGCTTGTCGAGCAGCGGCGTGAGCGCGAACGTGGCGGCGAAGCGCGGAATCTTGATGACCTGGCAGGCGAGGTAGGCCCCGCCAAAGGTGCTCGCGTTGCCGACGGCGCCCTCCACCTGGAAGCCCGCGCGGATGAGCACCATGAAGCCCACCAGGCACAGGCCGAAGATGGCGTAGTGCACCACCAGGGCCAGCATGCCGTAGCGGAGGATGAACGCCTGCAGGCGGTCCATGAGCTTCGGTTTGGCCTGGTCCACGGCGGCGGGAGTCTCGTTCGGATTGGGTGTCACGGGTGGCTGAACAGTCTCCATCTCCCCCACCATGCCCCACTTCGGGCCTTCCAGCGAGTCGTCAACCGGTTGCCTGTCCGCCCGCCCTCCCGGCCGGGTTGTCAGGCTCCCAGTGGGCAAGGTAGACCTGAGGGTCTCATGGTGCACCGCTTTCGCGTCCTGATTCTCGTGGGCCTCGCCACACTCGCCGCCGACCAGGTGACCAAGTACCTGGCCGTGGCCCACCTGACGGAGGCGCTCGATGGGCGCACCGGCGGCATGGCCCGGCTCGAGGGCTTCGTCTCCGAGCAGAACCTGGACAACCATCCGCGGGTGCCCGGCGCGTACTCGCGCGCCACGCGGCCCTACCGCTTCATCGAGAACTACTGGCACTTCCGCTACGTGGAGAACCCGGGCGCCGCCTGGGGCCTCTTCGGCAACCTGCCCGAGTCCGTGCGCCGGCCCTTCTTCCACGTGGTGAGCCTGGTGGCGCTCGGCTTCATCACCTTCATGTACGTGCGGCTCACCCCGGACCAGCGGCGGGTGCGCTGGGCGCTGGCGCTCGTGGCGGGCGGAGCGGTGGGCAACTTCGTGGACCGCCTCCTGCGCGGCTACGTCATCGACTTCATCGACTGGCACTGGCGCAACCAGCCCGGCATGCGCTGGCCCACCTTCAACGTGGCCGATGCCGCCATCTGCGTCGGTGTGGGCCTGCTCCTGCTGGACTCCTTCCTGGAGCGCAAGCCCGTGGAAACCGTGACGCCGGGGGAGCAGGTGGTATAAGCACCTCCCGTGCCGCGCAAATACATCCTCCTGCTGACGGTGGCGCTCGGCGTCATCCTTCTCGACCAGTGGACGAAGTACCTCGTCGTCCGCGAGCTGACCACGCGCTTCGATGACCGGCCCACGCTGGGCCAGCGGCTGTCGGCGATGTACGGCGAGCCCCCTCCCCAGGGCTTCGATGGGCTGCACTACCGGTCCAAGCGCTACATCGAGGTCTCCGACTCCTTCTTCCGCCTGCGCTACGCGGAGAACCCGGGCGCGGCCTGGGGCCTGTTCCGCAACCTGCCGCCCGCCTCGCGCAGCCTGCTCTTCCACGTGGTGAGCATCGCCGCGGTGGTGCTCATCACCTGGTACTTCAGCAAGCTGAGCGGGAAGGACCCCCAGGAGAAGTGGGCCCTGTGGGGCCTGCCGCTGGTGCTGGGCGGGGCCATCGGCAACTACATCGATCGCATCGCCCGGGCCTTCGTCATCGATTTCCTCGAGGCCCATTGGTACGACAAGGCGGCCTGGCCGTCCTTCAACGTGGCCGACGCGGCCATCGTGGTGGGCGTGGGGCTGCTCATGGTGGACGCCTTCGTGCGCAAGGAGACGCCCACGGAGACGCCCAAGCAGGACAAGTCGGCCCAGGCCCGTCCCTGACGGCGGGCCGCTCCCCCCGCGGGCGGCCCCGGACCCGGGCCGCCACTCCCCACCCTCGCGGCGCCGTGAACGGGTAACCTGTGCGGCCTCGCGACCCCGAGGCTCCCGCCCATGCTTCCCGTCCTCGTCCACTTCACCTTCACCACCCTCTGGTCCCAGCTCCTCCTGTATGCCCTGGCGCTCGGCGCCGTGGGCTACATCGCCTACAACGGCTGGCGCGGCGCCGAGGGCACGCCCACTGCCCCTCCCACCTCCAGCGACCGCCTGCAGCGCGCGCTCGGCTACGGCGCCGTGGCCGCGGCGCTCGCGTGGTACGGCCTGCGCTATGCGCTGCCCGCGTCCGCCTTCCTGGGCCAGAAGGGCGAGGGCATCCCCATCCACACCTACGGGGTGCTGCTGGCCACCGGCTTCATGACCGCCCTGACGGTGGCGGCGCGGCTGGCCCGTGACGAGTGGCGCAAGCCCACGTGGGTGCCGGATGCCCAGGGCGGCGGCCAGTGGGTGGACACCGAGGGCCCTCGCAAGCAGGAGGCGATGATGGACTTCGGCTTCTACGCGCTCGTGGGCGGCCTGGTGGGCAGCCGCGTCCTCTTCATCCTCGTCAACTGGAAGGACTACTCGCGCGACTGGACGCAGGTGTTCTCCCTGGGCGGCGGGCTCGTCTTCTACGGCGGCCTCATCGGCGCGGCCCTGGCGTCCATGCTCTTCGCCAAACAGCACCACATGGAGTTCATGCGGCTGGCGGACCTGGCCATCCCCACCGTGTCGCTGGGCCAGTGCCTGGGGCGCCTGGGGTGCTACGCCGCCGGTTGCTGCTGGGGTGACGTCACCGCGGCCGGCGCGCGCTTCGCCGTGAACTTCCCCGGCGCGGGTCTGGCCAAGGACCTCTTCGGACGGCTCGGTGGCACCTCCAGCCTCGCCTTCCAGTCCCAGTCGCAGGACTCGCGCTACGTGGTGGAGGCCACCGGCGAAGTCCTGCACCACATGGCTCCCGGCGCGGTGCGCATCTCCGATTGGGTGGCCCAGCACGGCACCACGCTGCCCATCCATCCCACCCAGATTTTCGAGTCCGTGGGCCAGCTCGTCCTCTTCCTGGCGCTGCTGTACGCGCGCCGCTTCCGGCGCTTCCACGGGCAGATCTTCGCCCTGTGGCTGATGTGCTACGCGGTGCTACGCACCTCGGTGGAGCTGTTCCGCGGCGACACCGAGCGCGGCACCCTGCACGGCCTGCTCCAGTCGCTGGGCGCTTCCCGGATGGCGGACGCGGTGCCCCTGGAGGCCTGGTACAACATCTCCACCAGCCAGTTCATCTCCCTGTGCATGTTCACCTTCGGTGCGACTTTGCTGTACAGGCGGATCCGCCGAGCAGGCGAGGCGGCTGGCGTCGGCCCGACACCGAGCCCTGCCTGAGGTTGATCCCCGGGCGCGTCTTGAGGACACTCTAGGTACCCATGGCGTACGAGTCCCCGAAGTCGTCCACGAAGAACCAGGCAGCCAAGGCCGGTACCTCGGCGAAGTCGTCCGCCAAGCTGGCCGCGACCAGTGGCGACACCAAGTCCGGCATGCCCACGAAGTCGGGCAGTGAGATGGCGTTCCAGGAGTGCGACGCCATCGAGGCCGACATCGCCGCCCTCAAGGTGGCCTACGAGTTCTACTTCATGGGGAACGAGCGCCTGCCGCCCACGCGGGCGTACGAGGACCTCAAGAAGCGGCTGGAGCGGCTCAAGAACAGCTTCGTGCGCAACACCGCGGCCAAGTTCCGCGTGCAGGCCATCGCCACCAAGTTCGGCACGTACGAGCGGCTGTGGCAGCGCACGCTGCAGGAAATCGAGAACGGCACCTACAAGCGGGACGTCGCCAAGGCGAAGCGCCGCACGCAGCAGAAGCCGGCGGGCGACAAGTCCCGCAACACGGGGGCCTTCGAAATCCCCGACGAGGGTTTCGAGGTCGAGGAGGTGAAGCCCTCGGTGGTGCCGTCCGTGGCGCCGGTGAAGCCGGTGGAGCCGGTGCCCTTCCGGGGTGGGGTGCCGACGGTGGCGCCGCTGGTCCCGTCGGTGGCCCCGCTGGTGCCGTCGGTGGCCCCGCTCATCCCTCCCGTGGCGCCCGTGGCGGGAACGCCGGCCCGGGGCACCGGGATTCCGTCCATCCCCTCGGTGGCGCCGCGCGTGGCGCCCGTGGTTCCGCCGATCGCTCCCGCGGTGCCGCGCGTGGCGCCCGCGGTGCCTCCCGTGGCGGCCCGTCCTCCCGCGGCCAAACCCGCGGCGGCGCGTCCTCCCGTGGCGGCCAGCGGCGGCGGCATCCCCGACGACAAGATGAAGTCGCTCTATGACGCCTATGTCACCGCCAGGCGTCAGAACAAGGAGGACACCTCCAAGATGAGCTACGACTCCGTCGCCGCCACGCTGCGCAAGAAGGTGCCCGAGCTGATGAAGCAGCACGGCGGCAAGTCGGTGGAGTTCAAGGTCGTCATCCAGGACGGCAAGACCGTCCTCAAGCCCGTCATCAAGTAGGCCGTGCGCGGATGAACCAGAACCTCGAGTCACTGAAGGAGCGGGTGAGCCGGCTGTCGGTCATGATTTTCGACATCGACGGCACGCTCACCGACGGACGCATCTTCTGGGTGCCCAACTCGGGGTGGACGCAGATGTACAGCGTACGCGACGGCATGGGCATCAAGCGGCTGCAGGAGGCGGGGCTGGAGGTGGCGGCCATCTCCGGCGGCGACAGCCTGTCGGCGCAGATGCGGATGCAGTCGCTGGGCCTCAAGCACGTGCACTTCGGCAGCCAGGACAAGGTGGCGCACTTCGAGAAGCTGCTGGAAGCTCTTGAAGGTGACGGCGGACCGGTGTGGGTACATGGGCGACGAGACGGTGGATCTGCCGCTGCTCAAGGCGGTGGGTTTCTCGGCGGCGCCGCCCGAGGCCCCGGACGAGGTGCGTTCGCAAGTGCACTATGTGGCGCAGCGCCCGGCGGGTTTCGGCGCGGCGCGCGAGGTGTGTGAGTTCATTCTTCGTCACCGGCAGGCGCCGTAGCGCCCCGGAGGGCGGGGGAAGCGTCGTCTCCTGAAATCCGTTACATGCCGGGGAGATCAATCCGTTCCGGGGGGAGGTTGTCCCTGGGGGAAGGGCTCCCTAGTTTGCGCCACGCGTGAGGCCCTGCCGGGTGCGCGCGGGTTGGCAACTACCGGACTTCGAGGTGGGCGATGGCGGGTCGGACACGGCGCTGGGGGCTCGGGTTGGTGGCGGTGGCGCTGTGGCTGACGAGCGGGTGCGCCGGGCCTCCGGACGACGCGGAAGCGCGCCTGGCCCAGTTGGAGGCCGAGGACAAGCTGATGGACGCGGCGCTCGACACCGTGGAGACGCGGCTGCTGGGCAACCAGTCCAAGCTGCACCTGTGGCAGGAGATGGAGCGGCGGCACGAGCAGGTGTCGGCCATCCAGTGCCGGGTGGCGGACGAGCACCTGCTGGCGATCGCCAAGCACTACGAGAAGCAGGAAGCCAAGGCGCGCCAGCTCAGCAAGCGCCGCCGCATGGCCTCCGCGGACGCCGCGGTGCTGACCGGCAGCCGCTGAGCGGCAAGCTGGGAAGGGCAGGGAGCGGGCGGGCTCGCGCCGGGTTCCGTGACGAGGGCGCCGAATCCGGGTAGAACTTCCGCCTTGTGAGAACCCGGATTGGAGCACTCGTCCTTGCTGTCGTGGCCGGGCTCGCCGGCTGCGGTATCCCTCCACCCGAGGAGTGCGCCTCGAAGAAGGAGCCGGTGCTGGATGCCCATGGCGGCGTCTCCCGGTGCACCGCCGCCGAGGATTGCCCCCGCTCATCCCGCGTGTCCCTGTGTGTCGATGACATCGGGGGCCAGGATGCCTGCATCCGCTGCCTCGACACCGAGTGCTACACCATGCTCCCGGAGACCTGCTGATGCGGCGCGTGATGCTCGCCCTCGCCCTCGCGCTCGCCCCCGGGTGCTCCCGGGACGGCGCTCCCGACCACATGCAGCGCGCCCGCGACGCCATCTTCGAGAAGCGTCCCGATGAGGCCCTCGTCGAGTACCGCAAGGCGCTCGACGCGCTGCGGCTGGACGACTCGGCCCAGGCCCAGGTGCTCAAGGCCCGCGCCCTCAAGGGCGCCGCGGACGTCTACTGGCTCGAGCTGCGCAAGGTGAAGGAGGCCGTGAGCGTCTACAAGGAACTCATCACCCAGTGCCCCGAGTCTCCCGAGGCCCTGGAGGGCCGCATGGTGCTCGCCGAGCTGCTGCGCATGCACTTCCGCGACCTGCGCGGCGCCATCGACCAGCTCACCGCCGCCCTGGCCCGCAACCCGCCCCAGAGCGCCGAGCTGCACTACCAGGTGGCCAAGCTGTACTTCGAGCTGCAGGACTACCAGCAGTGCGTGCTCGAGTCGCGCAAGCTCGTCGAGCGTTTCGCCACCAGCGCCTTCGTGGATGACGCCATCTACCTGCAGGCCCAGGCGCTGCACATGCAGGCGCTCAAGGCCGAGCCCGGCTCCCCCGAGGTGCCGCGCTTCCGCCAGGAGGCCTCGCGCACGTACGCGGACCTCATCACCCGCTTCCCGGACTCGGAGCTTCGCCCCGCACGCCGTCTTCGAGACGGGCAAGCTCAAGGCCGAGTCGGGTGACAACGAGAAGGCCATCGAGACGTGGGTGCAGGCGCTGAAGACCCACCCGGAGCCGGCCACGGTGCAGGACGCCATCGCCCGGGCCCGGCGCCGCATCGCCGTGACGACGCCCGAGGGTGTCGGCTCGCGCGCCTCCGCCTTCGCGCGCCCCCCCCCGACCCGCCCGGCCCCTCCCCCGCGCACCTCCATTGAGGCCGTCGGCGGCTCGGCGGATGAAGCCGCCCGAGACCACGGCGACTGACTCAGGCGGGCACGCCCTCCAGCACCGTCTCGAAGAGGGGCGCGGCCTGGGCCGGGTCGTCCGCGTCCGCCACGAGCAGCAGGTGGATGCGGCCTCCCTCCACCCGCGCGTCCACGCCCTCCAGCTTCACCTTCGCGTCCACGCCATCGAGGAACATCGGCGTGCCATCCGGCGCCAGCACGCCCACCGCCGAGCCCATCACCGCGCCATCCGCGTAGGCGTCCCGGGTGTCCTCGGCCGCGGCGGTGAAGACCATGCGGCCGTCCGGCAGCGGCGCCATGTCCGTGAAGGACAGGCGCACCGTGCCCGCGCGGCCCAGCTCCCAGCGGCGCACGATGCGCACCACGTCCGGCTCCAGCGGCGCGCCCGCCTCCAAGGCTCGCACCACCCGGCCCGCGTCCAGGTCCACCACCGCGTCCTTGCCCTCATCCCCGTTGCCGCGGTTGAGCAGGCGCATGCGCACGCCCGCCATCGCCGCCCCCTCCACGTTGAGCGGGCCCAGCTCGCGCGCGAGCTGCGCATAGAGGCGGGTGAAGTCCACCTCGCGCACCGCGCCGCTCACGCTCCCGTCCGCCGCCAGCGGCACCAGCGCTCCCTTCTGCCTCACCGCCGTGCTCCCCGAGGGCACCGCCAGCAGCGCCCCGTGCGGCGCGCTCGGGAGTCCTTCCACGAGGCAGAGCGCCTCCATGTCGGGCTTCTTCGCCTTGCGCTCCTTGGGCTCCAGCGGCAGCTCTCCCGGCAGCAGGCGCAGGAACTGGCCCGGGGCCTCGCCTTCCAGGGGGAAGGAGGTGAGGAACAGCGAGTCGTCCGCGACGACGTGCAGCCACCTGCCCGCGCGCACCAGGCCGCTCGCGGCCGACACGTGGGCGTGGCCCCCGGCCGTCTCGGGTGCCTGCAGGGTCAGTTTCCGGCGCTGGATGAGGCGGAGCATGCGGGTCCTCGGGTGGGTTCCTCGACACCCTCACCCTAACCCTCTCCCAGGAGGAGAGGGGACTTCTCCGGGGCATGGTTCATCCGAGGGGCGGATAGAGTGGTGACTCCATGCCGCTTCGTCTGCTCCGGTATTGTCTCTGTCTGGTGGTGCTCGGTTGTGCCGGCACGCCCTCCTCGACGGGTCGCGCCCAGGCCGGCTCCGAGGTGCCGGCCTGTACTCCCGGGGAGCTGCTCTTCGCTCCCAGCTACCTCCCCCTGGACCTGGTGCTCACTCCCGAGGGCCGCTCGCTGCTCGTGGTGGACCGGGGCTTCCTCGCCCTGCGGGATGTCTCCACCCTGAAGGTGCAGCGCTACCTGTTGCCGCAGGTGGATGGCTGGGCATCGGCCTCCCTGTCCCCGGATGGCCGCACGCTGACCGCCCAGACCTTCGACGGCCAGCGCTACGCCTTCGACACCACCACCTGGAAGGCCGAGCGTCTGCCGGACGTGCGGGTGTTGAAGCACGAGCGGGAGGAGGCCGACATGGCGCTCATCACCGGCTCCGGGGTCCGCCTGGGTTCCTTGATGAAGGAGGCCCTCCCGCCTCTCACGGACGTGATGAAGGATCCCGAGCTCATCCGGGAGATGACGCAGAAGCAGATGTTCCCGCTCGCGGTCGCCCTGGACGCCCCGCGCCAGCGGATGCTCATCGGTGAGACGAAGGGCGCGCTCTCGCTGCTGGACATCCCGGGTCAGCGCATCGTGAAGCGCGTCCCATGCGAGAACTGCCCGCCGTATGTCTCCCTGTCGGCCGATGCGGAGGGCTTCCTGGGCGTGACGGCGGCGGGCCAGTTGCGCGTGCTCGACCGGGAGCTGAACGTGGTGCGGGAGGTGGCCTTCCTGCCTCCGGAGCAGGTCCAGGGGGAGGCCGAGCCTCGCACGCGGTTCGTGCGGCGGTTGCTGCGGGTCGGGGACGGCTCGCGGGTCGCGTGGCTCACCCGGGACCATGAGCTGGGCCTCTTCGACCTCGCGACGGGCACCCATGTCCTCCGGATGCCCGCCCTGGGCGTCGGGGGACTGGCCATGGCGGCTCTGCTGGATGCGCGGCGTGTGGCCCTGCTCTCCGAGGGGACGCTGCGCGTCTGGGACATGTTGGAGCAGCGCGTGCTCGTCGAGAAGCCGGGGCCCTACGCGAGCGCGGTGCGGCTCGACGCGGACCAGTGGCTCGCCACGCGCGAGGATGGGACCGCCGAGCTCGTCTCCTCCCGCTCCGGAGAGGTGCTGCGGAGCTTCTGTGCCACGCAGCGCCCCTGCGAGCGCGACCGGGCGGCGTTCGAGCGGCTGCTGAAGCGGACGGAGGAGCTGGAAGGAGAGGACGCGGAGGCGCTGTTGGCCGAGCCTCGACGTGTTCCATCGACCCCGGCACGTGGAGCTGCTCGTCTCGCCGGACCGGCGGACTCTGGTCGCCCTCTCGTATCCCATGCGCTCGGGTCAGGGTTCATCGACGGTCCCGGGCTCCATTGGCACGTGGCGCCTGCCCGGGCTGGAGCCCCTGGGCATGCGTGCCTTCACGCGGGATGACTTGGACGGGCAGGTCCGCTTCGGCGCCGGCGGGGTGCTCTACACCGGACGTGAGCCGCTGAGCGTCGAGGGGCTGCCCACCCGTGCCGCCGGCGTGGAATCCGGACGTGCCAGCGAGGCTCCGGACGAGGCAAACATCCGCGTCTACTCGGGAGGTGGGTTCTCCGTCCGGGTGAAGCCCGCCAGCGGCGAGGAGTTCTACGACCATGTCTCGCTCGTCGGGCCCGGAGAGCGGGAGTTGGGCTTTCTCTCGTTCATCACCGTGGACTCGCGGCGCTGGCCGCTGCGCCGTGAGTCGTTCGCCGACGTGCTCCCCTCCGGAGAACGCTTCCTCATCGCCAGCGTGGCCCGGGAGGAGGGCACGCCGTTCGGCTCGTTCCGCCGTCCCTCGGGTCCCGCCCAGGTGTGGTGCTCGCCCCGGGAGATGCCCCTGCCGCTCTTTCCCGAAGTTCCTCCGCCGCCCGCGGTGATGGAGGCCGGCGGCCTCACCGAGGTGAGCCTCGCGGGAGTGCCGCTCCACTACGAGGCGATCGCCCCCACGCGGGACGGCTCCGTCTACGTGATGGCCCGGGAGCAGGAGGATCCGTACTCCGCGCCCTCGGGCCCCTTCACGCTGTGGCGCCTCGGGCCGGTGAGTCCGGAGGCCGAGCGACTGGAGCCGCTTCCCGAGTCCGGTGGCTGGTACCGGCTGGCCACCGCGCCGGACGACGGTTCCCTCTGGGCCCTGGGCAAGGAAGCGCTCGCGCACCGCGAGGCGGACGGCCGGTGGACGGTGCACACGCTGCCGGGAGGCGCGGGGACCATGTTCGACTTCCTGGCGCTCCCCGGAGGCCGGGCGGTGGTGCTGCGTGGCTTCTTCGACGCCCAGCGGCCGGTGCAGTACCTGGTGCAGTTCGCCATCGCGGGCCCGGGCCCGGGCCTGGAGGTGACGGAGCATCCGAGCAGTGGGGAGCCGAGGCCGCTGGTTCCGCTACCGGACGGCTTCCTGTTCCCCGGGAGCCGTCCCGCGGCCTACGCCACGAGCGGCGTCTCCGTGCCGGGCTTCCGGTTCCGCGAGGGCAAGCGGTTCGAGGAGGACGCGCTCCTCGCGCAGGTGCGAGAGCTCCAACTCCGGAGCTCCTGGCTTCGTCAGGGCCGCGTGCTGCTGCTCGCGGAGAGCTCCACGGCCGCGTACTGGGTGGAGCTGGATGCGAGGACGGGCGAGGTGTTGAAGCGGCAGACGCTCGAGGAGCGGCTCCGCACACCGGGGAGCGCCGGGCTCGTGGGCGAGCCGGACACGGGGCCCGCTCCCAAGCTTCCAGGGTACGAGCTGCCGCGGTGGGTGGACCACCAGGGCCGGTTCCTCGCGATGCCGCGCCGGTCCATCCCCGCCTGGCTGCAGGTGGGCAATGCGGTGGAGGAGACCGCGAGCACTCCGAAGGGCACGTGGCTGCGGCTGAAGGGCGACGTGCTCCTCTTCTGGGATGGGACGCGGCTGAGCGCTTACTTCCACCCGAAGACCCGCCAGTACGGGCTCCGGTTCTCCAGGTAGGGAGCCCCTCCACCCGGCTCGGGGCTCAGCCCTTCTGGCCCCGGCCATGCTCCAGCGCCTGCTTGTCGCGCAGCAGCAGGTTCCATGTCTGCGGCTGCGAGGCCAGCAGCGTGAGCCAGGTGTCGATCTCCCCGTCCATCGCCGGGTCCACGCCCTCGAGCTTCTGAAGCACCGGCACCGCGCCCGAGAGCCCGAGCCGCGCGATGCTCTCCAGGATGGCACCGCGCACCTCGCGCGAGCCCTCCGTGGCGAAGCGCTCCGTCAGCGCCTTCATCGTCCGCTCGCGCTCCGGGGCCGCCACCGTGCCGAGTGCCTTCGCCGCCGCGGCGCGCACCTCGGGGTGCTCGGACTCCCGGAACAGCCGCCTCACGGAGTCCACTGCCGGTGGCCGCGCCGCTTCGATGGAGGACGCGCTTAGCAGCCCCGCCGCCGTCTTTGGATCGCCCGCCTCCGACGCGAGCGCCACCGCCTGCTCCGCCACGCCCTGGATGCGCCCGAAGCCGCGCTGGGCCTCCTCCGTCAGGTTGCCCACCACCGCCTCGCGCACCTCGGGCGCCGGGTCCTTCACCCACTGGCGATAGGCCTGACGCGTGGTCTCCGCCCTGGCCAGCACCTCGCTCGACGGCTCGTCCGAGGCCCTCAGCGAGCGCACCAGCACCGCCTTGTGCACCGGCTCCGTCTCGCGCCCCGCCTTCTCCAGCACCCGCTCCAGCACGGCCCTGTCCCCCGTCAGGTTGAAGCGCATCACCCACAGGGAGGAGAGCGCCTCCAGCACCTCCGGCTCCCGCTCCGCCTCCACCTTCGCCCACAACTGCTCGGGCGGCAGGCGCTCCAGGATGCCGCGCAGCTGCTCCATCACATAGCGCCGCCACGCCGGCGAGCCCTTGCCCTGGCGGTACTCCTCCACCAGCGAGTCCAGCTCACACGGCACCTCCCGCAGCATGTCCTCGGGAGGGGGACTCTTCGCGACGGGGCTCGGAGCCGGCGCCGGTGGTGCCTTCTGCCCGCCCTCCGTGCTCACGCCGTCCGAGGCCACGGGCGTGGGCACCTCACCGGAGGGCTTGTCCGCCCTGCCCAGCCACACCATCAGCCCCGCGAGCACGGCGATCAGCCCCGCGCCAACACCCACCCACTTCTTCGTCGCTCCCGTGCTCATCGCCTATCCCCCGCAGCGGTGGTGGTTGGCCTTGCCGAGGAAGACCCGGTCGAAGTCGGCGTGGCCCGCGTCGTACAGCGCCTTGAACTCGGTGTAGTCCCGCTGGAAGCGCGCATCCTGTTTCGCGAAGTCCTTCAGCAGCGGCAGGGCCCCGGCGCCCGCGGCCCGCACCGCGTAGCGGACGATGGCCCAGCGCACGCACTCGTTCTTCTCCCGGGGGAAGGACTGGCCGAAGGCCTCGAGCACGGCCCGCGTGTCCCGCCCCGCGGACATCACCAGCGCGGCCATTTCCCGCACGTCGGGGTCCGGATCCTCGCGCTGGAGCTTCACCACCTGCTGGAGCGACGGTCCGTCGATGCGGGCGTCCGGGTAGGTGCCCATCTCGAGGGCGAGGCCGCGCACGCCGGGCTCGGCGGAGTCGAGCGCCACCTCCAGCAGCCTGCCCATGTACGGCTCGATGCGGCCGGTGCGCCGGAAGTCGTTGTCCATCACCCGGCCGATGGCGCGCACCGCGTGCCTGGTCACGCCGATGGCGGGCGAGTCCTTCCGGGCCAGCGCGGTGAGGCGCTCCAGCATCGCGGGCTCGAGGCGGTGCTGCGTCTCCAGGGCGATGAGGGCGCTGACCTGGTGGCCGGGGTCCGGGTGTTTCTCGGCCAGGGTGGCGAGCCTGTCCACCACCGCGGGCGAGCGCACGGCCTCCGTCTCCCGCACCGCGCGCAGGTAGAGCGACATCTCGGGCTCCTGCGTGGTGTGGGCCCATTCAATCACCTGGAGCGCCGCCTGGGCGTCCTCGCCGATGACCTCGGCGAGCCGCTGCTCCAGGAAGAGCAGCGCGGCCTGATCATTCCGGGCAAGGGCCTGACGGAGGGCGGCGCGCACCCCCTCGAGCCCATGCGGGGCCTCGCGCTTCAGGTAGCCCGCGTAGCACGTGAGCGGGGGCAACCGGGGCCCGGCGATGGGCCGCTCGTCGGCGGCGAAGGCCGAAGCGGTTCCGAGCGTGGCGAGGAGCGCACCCAGGCGCCAGCACCGGGTGAGGGACGAATACATGGGCGAGGCCTTCACGTGACTCCCGGGGGGCGGGGTGTGCATCCGGACCCGAGAGCGTATAAAACCGCTGCCGGGGTTTTTTCTCCCACCCTCAAAAAACCAGCAAAACCTGGAATTTGCGGCGCCATGTAGAGGAACGCATGGTGGAAATCAAGCTGCACAGGCCGCGTGCTATGGAGCCCTCATGAACCACACGCAGAGCAAGGCCCTCTTCTCCCGAGCGCAGGAGCGAATTCCGGGAGGTGTGAACTCCCCGGTGCGCGCCTTCCGGGGTGTCGGCGGTGAGCCCGTCTTCTTCAAGGAAGGCGCGGGCGCGTGGCTGACGGATGTGGACGACAACCGGTACGTGGACCTGGTGGGGAGCTGGGGCCCGCTCATCCTGGGCCATGCCTATCCGCCCGTGGTGGCGGCCATCACCGAGGCGGCGCGGCGCGGCACCACCTTTGGTGCGCCCACGGACATGGAGGTGCAGTTCGCCGAGCTGCATCTGCGCCACGGTGCCGAGCGTGGAGAAGGTGCGGCTCGTCTCCAGCGGCACGGAGGCCACGGTGGCGGCCATCCGGCTGGCGCGCGGCTACACGGGCCGCGACCACATCCTCAAGTTCGAGGGCTGCTTCCACGGCGCGGGCGACCCCTTCCTGGTGAAGGCGGGCAGCGGCGTGGAGACGCTCGGGCTGCCGGACTCGCCGGGCGTGCCCAAGGAAGTCGCGGGCCTCACGCTGACGGCGCCGTACAACGACCTGGGCGCGGTGGAGCAGCTCTTCTCCAAGCGGGCCAAGGACATCGCCTGCGCCATCATCGAGCCGGTGGTGGGCAACATGGGCGTGCTCATCCCCGAGGAGGGCTACCTGCAGAACCTCCAGGCGCTGTGCCGCGCGCACGGGGTGCTCTTCATCCTGGACGAGGTGATGACGGGCTTCCGGCTGGCCCGCGGCGGTGCGCAGGAGGTGTACGGCCTGCGTCCGGACCTGAGCACCTTCGGCAAGGTGGTGGGCGGCGGCATGCCGCTGGCGGCCTACGGCGGCCGGCGCGACATCATGTCCAAGATTGCTCCCGAGGGCCCGGTGTACCAGTCGGGCACGCTGTCGGGGAATCCGGTGGCGGTGGCCGCGGGCATCGCGAGCCTCCAGGCGCTGCGCGCGCCGGGCGTCTACGAGCGCCTGGACTTCGTCGGCCGGGAAATCGAGGCGGGCCTGCGCGCGGAGGCGGAGGAGCACAAGATTCCCGTCACCATCAACCGCGTGGGCAGCATGTTCACCGTCTTCTTCACCGAGGGGCCGGTGTTCGACTACGCGAGCGCGAAGAAGAGCGACACGGCGCGCTACGGCCGCTTCTTCCACCAGATGTTGGAGGAGGGCGTGTACCTGCCGCCCAGCCAGTTCGAGGCGGCCTTCCTGTCGCTGTCCATCAACGAGCCCGAGGTGGCGCACATCCTCCGGGCTGCTCGCAAGGCCTTCCGCGCGCTTGGCCAGGGCGCCTGAGCCAGCGGCGGTAAGCCCGGGGCCCATCCCCTTCGGCCCCTATACCCTGGTGCGGCGCATCGGGTATGGGGGGATGGGAGAGGTGTTCCTCGCGCGCGAGGAGGAGCCGGGCCGCGCCTGCGTGGTGAAGAAGGTGCTGCCGGCCCTGGCGGGCAACGCGCAGTTCCTCGCCCGCTTCCGGGACGAGGCGCGGGTGGTGCTGCGGCTGTCCCATCCCAACATCGCCCGCGTGTGGGCCATGGGCGAGGTGGCCGGGGCGCTCTACCTCGCCATGGAGTACGTGGCGGGCAAGACGCTCAACCGGCTCGCCTGGCGGTTGCGCAACCGCGGGCAGACGCTCCCCCTGGGCCTGGTGCTGCTCATCGGCGAGCGGATGTGCGAGGGCCTCGCCTACGCGCACGACGCGACGGATGAGCAGGGCCAGCCGCTGCACCTGGTGCACCGCGACCTCTCTCCGGCCAACGTGTGCATCTCCTACGGGGGCGAGGTCAAAATCATCGACTTCGGCGCGGCGCAGTCCACGTTGAAGGAGGCGCAGACGGCGCCCAGCGTGGTGATGGGCAGCATCTCGTACATGGCGCCGGAGCAGGCCCGCAAGCTGCGCGTGGACCGGCGGGCGGACGTGTACGCCACGGGCGTGGTGCTCTGGGAATTGCTCGCCTGGCGTCCGCTGGCGCAGAAGGGGGATGTCGTCGAGCGGTGGAAGCGCGCGGCCTACCCCCAGTGGGAGCCGCCGGGCCGTCACCGCCCGGGGTTGCCGCCCGAGGTGGACGCGGCGGTGTTGAAGGCGCTGGCCACCACGCCCGAGGAGCGCTTCCCGGATGCCGCGGCGTTCGGGGCCGCGCTGCGGCGGCTGCGCGAGCAGTTCGCGCCCGGCGTGGGGGACGCGGACCTGGCGCGGCTCATGGCCGAGGCCTTCGCCAAGGAGAAGGGGGTGGAGGACGGCGTGCTCGCGGAGTTGCTGCGGCGCGATTCTCCCCAGCGCCCCATCCCCGAGAAGGAGCTGTCCTCCCTCGCGCCCCCCACCGCGCTGGCCTTCGAGCACCGGGCGCTGGATGCCCCCGCCGACTTCGTCCCCTCCGCCGAGGTGGAGATCGTGGAGGAGTCCCAGCCTCAGCCGAAGACCCAGCCGGAGGCCCCCGGGGCCCAGGCCCAGACGCCGCGCTCGCGCGAGGTGCGGGTGGCCTTCGACGTGGAGCAGCCGGGGGAGGAGTCCGGGCTGGTGCGCGCCATCGAGGAGGGCGGAGAGGAGGGCGGAGAGGCCGAGGGTTCCATCTCCACGGGAGCGTCCGTGCCGTCCTCGAGGAAGTGGCTCGCCGCCGGGCTGTTCCTCGCCGCGCTCGCCCTGGGCTTCCTGCTGGTGTGGCTGCTGCGCTGAGGCCCAGCCCATCTTCTCCCCGCTGTCAGCCAGGGGCCTTCACGCCACGTGCCGGGAAACCCGTACGGGAATTTCCCCATCCTCCCGCGTGCTATCGACGAGTGAACACTTGTCACGATCTTGTACCGACGGCGGAGGGTGGCTGACGAGTGCGCCAACCCTGTGTGGTAGAGGCCGGACCCTAGGAGGCGTTCGTTGACCACTCGTATCCACGAGATTCTCAAGAAATATCCATCCGAGCTGCTCACCGAGTGGCTCAGCGCCATGACGGCCGGTGGGGTGCGCCGTGACGCGCTGATGAAGGAGGCGGAGCTGCGCGAGCAGTGCGCCGAGTTCCTCCGGCTGCTGACGCAGGCCACGGAGCAGGGCAACCTGGCCGACATCACCTCGTCCACGTTCACCCCGGCCCGGGAGATGCTGGATCGGCTGTCGCGCTCGCGCAGCCTGCAGGGCTTCTCCCCCGCGGAGACGGCCACCTTCATCTTCAGCTTCAAGCAGCCCCTGTTCGACAAGCTGCGCAGCGAGTACGCCAGCCAGCCGGGGGTGGTGGCCGAGGAGATGTGGGGCGGCTCCCAGTTGCTGGACAAGCTGGGCCTGTACACCACCGAGGTGCACCAGCGGGCGCGCGAGGAAGTCATCATGCGCCAGCAGCAGGAGATGATGGAGCTGTCCACGCCCGTGGTGCAGTTGTGGGACCGCATCGTCTGCCTGCCGCTCATCGGCACGCTGGACAGCGGCCGCACCCAGACGGTGATGGAGACGCTGCTGCAGCGGATCGTGGAGACGGGCGCGGAGATCGCCATCATCGACATCACCGGCGTGCCCACCGTGGACACCCTCACCGCCCAGCACCTCATCAAGACGGTGACGGCCACCCGGCTGATGGGCGCCGAGTGCGTCATCAGCGGCATCCGTCCGCAGATTGCCCAGACCATCGTCCACCTGGGCGTGGACCTGGCCGGCGTGGTGACCAAGTCCAGCGTGGCCGGGGCCTTCAACTGGGCCCTCAAGCGCCTCAACCAGAGCATCTCCGCACCGGGCCAGCGTGTACCGGGCAAGGCCTAGCCGGAGCCATTCGAATGGAGCGCATTCCCATCCTCCGCATGGGGCGGGTTCTGCTGGTCACCATCCAGGTGGACATGCATGACCAGCTCGCGGTGACCCTGCAGGACGACCTGACCGCGAAGATCGTCGAGACCAGCGCTGGCGGGGTGCTCATCGACATCTCCTCGCTGGAGGTGGTGGACTCCTTCATCGGCCGCATTCTCGGCAACATCGCCACCATGTCGCGCGTGCTGGACGCGCAGACGGTGGTGGTGGGCATGCAGCCCGCGGTGGCCATCACCCTGGTGGAGCTGGGCATGTCCCTGCCTGGAATCCGCACGGCGCTCAATGTCGAGAAGGGCATGGCGCTGCTGCGAGCCTCCATGGAGGCCGACGAGGACGTGCCCGAGGTCGCGGATGCAAGTTTTGAGGACTGAGGTGATGCCCATCCGCTCGGCGCAGGACCTGGTGCTGGTGCGCCAGGCCGTGCGCACGTGGGCCGCCGAGCTGAAGTTCAGCCTCGTGGAGCAGACGAAGATGGTGACGGCCGCCAGTGAGCTGGCGCGCAACACCCTGGACTACGGCAAGGGTGGAAACGTCACCCTCCAGCTCCTCCAGGAGGGCTTGCGCAAGGGACTGCGCCTGTCCTTCGAGGACCAGGGCCCGGGTATTCCGGACATCGATCTGGCGCTGCGCGACGGGTACACCTCGGGCGGCGGCATGGGGCTCGGGCTGGGGGGCGCCCGGCGGCTCGTGAACGAGTTCGACATCGTCTCCAAGGTAGGGGAGGGAACACGGGTCACGGTGACACGATGGAAGTGAGCTCCACGGCGATTGCGGTGACGGAGAGCAGCCAGGCGGGCCATGCGCGCCGGATGGCGGCCTCCCTGGCCGCTCGCCTGGGGTTCAAGGAGGAGGCCCAGGGCAAGGTGGCCCTCGTGGTGAGCGAGGCGGCCAAGAACCTGGTCGCCCACGCGCGTGACGGGCTCATCCTCCTGCGCGCGCTCCATGCGGGCCCGCACGTCGGCGTGGAGATGCTCGCGCTGGACAAGGGCCCGGGCATGGCGGACGTGGACCGCTGCCTGCGCGACGGCTTCTCCACCGGAGGCACCAGCGGCGTGGGGCTGGGCGCCATGCGGCGGATGTCCGACCTCTTCGACATCCACTCCCTGCCGGGGGTGGGCACGGCGGTGGTGGTCCAGGTGTGGGCGGACAAGCCGCCCCCTGCTTCCCAGATGACGGTGGGCGCGGTGTGTGTGCCCATGACGGGCGAGGAGGTGTGCGGGGATTCCTGGGCGGTGGACCACAAGGCCGACCGCTGCATCTTCCTCGTCGCGGATGGGCTGGGCCATGGGCCCGAGGCGGCCCGGGCCTCGCGCGCGGCGGTGGTATCCTTCCTGGAGCAGGGCTCCAACGGACTGGTGGAGCTGCTGCGCGGCGCGCACCAGGAGCTGCGCAGCACCCGGGGCGCGGCCGTGTCCTTCGCCTCGGTGGAGGGCGCTCAGCTTCACTACGCGGGGGTGGGCAACATCTCCGGCGCCGTGGTGTCGCCGGCCGGCGCCGTCCAGCGGCTGGTGTCCATGAATGGCACCCTGGGGCACCAGGCGCCCCGCATGCAGCAGTTCAGCTACCCGTGGAGCGCGGGGGACACCCTGGTGATGTGCTCGGACGGACTGGCCACCCAGTGGCGGTTGGACCCCTACCCGGGGCTGCTCGCCCGCCATCCCAGTCTGGTGGCCGGGGTGCTGTACCGGGACTTCGTCCGGGGCCGCGACGACGCGACGGTGCTGGTGGCACGCGAGGTGCCCCGCGGAGAACCACGTTGAGCTCCTCTCTCTTCCAGTCCGAGCTGCGCACCGGACAGGATGTGGTGAACACCCGGCAGCGGGGGCGGCACATCGCCCAGTCCCTGGGCTTCGATGGCCAGGACCAGGTGCGCATCGCCACCGCCATCTCCGAGGTGGCGCGGCTCGCGGCCTCCCACGCCAACGGCCACATCGAGTTCCTGCTGGAGGAGGTGCCCGTGCCCTCCCTGCTGGTGCGCGTGCGGGCCTCGGCGTCCAACGAGGGGCTCGTCGTGGGCAGCACGCCGGAGACGCTCCGGCCGGGGCCCGCGCTCGCTCCGGCGCAGCGGCTGATGGACCGGGTGGCCCTGCGCAAGGACGGGGACGGCTGGCTCCTCCTGGAGCTGGTCCAACGCCTGCCCCAGCTCACCCCCATGCCCCAGGCCCTGGAGTCGCTGAAGGACGAGCTGGAGCGGCAGCGGCGCTCCAGTGCCGCCGACGAGCTGCAGAAGCAGAACGCGGACCTGCTGCGCATCCTCGACGAGCTGCAGGCGCGCAAGGCCGAGGTGGATCGCCTCAACCGCGAGCTGGAGGAGACCAACCGCGGCGTGGTGGCCCTCTACGCCGAGGCTCGAGGAGAAGGCCGAGGCGCTGCGCCGTGCCTCGGACATGAAGACGCGCTTCATCTCCAACGTCAGCCACGAGCTGCGCACGCCCATCAGCTCCGTGCTCAACCTCTCGCGCCTGATGCTGGACCGCATCGACGGGCCGCTCAACGCCGAGCAGGAGAAACAGCTCCTCTTCATCCGCAAGTCCGGCGAGGCCCTCCAGGATCTCATCGACGATCTGCTCGACCTGGCCAAGATTGAATCCGGCCGCTCCGAGGTGCTGTGCACGAACTTCACCGTGGCGGACCTGTTCGGCGCGCTGCGCGGGATGCTCCGGCCGCTGCGCGTGAACGAGGGCGTCTCGCTCGTCTTCGATGAGCCGCAGGGGCTGCCGGAGCTGCACACCGACGAGCGCAAGCTGTCGCAGATTCTTCGCAACCTCGTCTCCAACGCGCTCAAGTTCACCCGCCAGGGCGAGGTGCGGGTGTCGGCGGCGCCGGGCCCCCGGGACACGGTGGTGTTCTCGGTGCGTGACTCCGGCGTGGGCATCGCCCCCGAGGACCAGGAGCGCATCTTCGAGGAATTCGTCCAGGTGGAAGGCCCCCACCAGCAAGGCATCAAGGGCACGGGCCTGGGGCTGCCGCTGTCGCGGCGGCTGGCGGAGCTGCTCGGCGGCTCGCTCACCGTGGACAGCCTGCAGGGCCAGGGCAGTACCTTCCATGCGGCCGTGTCCCGGGACTACACCCAGCGGCCCGGGGCGATGGGGGAACAGGGCGGGGCCTCCCAGTCGTTGGAGCAGGATACGCCTCATGCCCGAACCGTTCTCATCATCGACGACGACGAGGTCGCCCGGTACCTCCTTCAGCGGCTGCTCGCCGACGCCACGCTCCAGTTCCGCGAGGCCGCGACGGGTCCCGAGGGGGTGCGTCTGGCGGCTGAGGTCCGGCCCTCGGCCATCCTCTTGGACCTGTCACTGCCCGGGATGGACGGTTTCGAGGTGCTGGAGGCGCTGAGGCGCGAGTCCGCCACCCGGCACATCCCCGTCATCATCCATACCAGCCGCTCGCTGACCGAGCAGGAGCGCGGGCGCCTCCTCTCGGATGCGGTGGGCATCCTCTCCAAGAGCGGGCTCACCCGGGATATGGCGCTCGAGCTCCTCCAGCGGGCACTCTCCAGCCCCGGCCACGGGTCTGGAGGGGGCTCCGCCCAGCGCTGATCCCAGCCCCCACCCACGAGTCTTTGAGGAGACCGACGTGTCTCATAGGGAAACCATCCTCCTCAACATCAACGATAACGAAGCCAACCGCTATGTCGTCACGCGCATGCTGCGGGCGGCGGGCTTCCAGGTACGCGAGGGGGGCACCGGGGCCGAGGCGCTGCGGCTGGCCGCCGAGGTGCTGCCGGACCTCATCATCCTCGACGTGAAGCTGCCGGACCTCAATGGCATCGAGGTGTGCCGGCGGCTGAAGGCGGAGCCGCGCACGGCGGGCATCGCCGTGCTGCACCTGTCGGCCAACTACATCCGCCCGGAGAACAAGGTGGAGGGGCTGGAGAGCGGCGCGGACGGCTACCTGGCGCAGCCGGTGGACGCCTCGGAGCTGCTGGCCACGGTGCGCTCGCTGCTGCGCATGCGCCAGGCGGAGGAGGAGGCGCGCGCGGCGGCGGTGCAGTGGAAGAGCACCTTCGACGCGCTGGGGGACGGGGTGTGTCTGCTGGATGGGGACGGGCGGGTGATGCGCGCCAACCAGGCCCTGCTGGCGTTGCTCGGGCTCTCCGGGGAGCAGGTGCTGAGGCGGCCCTTCGAGGCGCTGATGCGGGCGGCGGCGGGGACGGAGGCCGAGCTGCCGCCGAGCTGCGGCGCGGTGCTGTCCTGCCGGGAGGAGACCGAGGTGAGCCTGGGAGGCCGCTGGTACCGCGTGGCGGCCAACCCGGTGGAGGGCGCGGCGGGCACGGTGGTGGGGGCGGTGCGCATCCTCACGGACATCACCTCCCGGCGCGAGCTGGAGGACGCGCTGCGGCAGCGGGCGGCGGACCTGGCGGAGGCGGACCGGCGCAAGGACGAGTTCCTGGCCATGCTGGCGCACGAGCTGCGCAACCCCCTGGCCGCCATCGTCAACGCCCTGCACCTGGAGGCGGCCACGCAGCCGGACGGCGCGGAGTCCAAGTCCATGCGGGTGATGATGCGGCAGAGCCAGCACCTGGCGCGCATGGTGGATGACCTGCTGGACGTCTCGCGCTTCAACCGCGGCCACATCGAGCTGCGGCGGGGGCCGGTGGACCTGCGGCAGGTGGTGCAGCACAGCGTGGAGGCGCGCCGGCGGGCCCTCGAGGAGAAGGGGCTGCGCCTGGAGGTGGCGCTGCCCGCCACGGAGAGCCTGTGGCTGGATGGAGACGCCACGCGGCTGGAGCAGGTGGTGTCCAACCTGCTGGACAACGCGCGCAAGTACACCGAGTCCGGAGGCCGCGTCTTCGTCGGGGTGACGGTGGAGGGGCGCGGGCAGGAGCGCCAGGCGGTGCTGCGCGTGCGGGACTCGGGCATTGGCATGAGCCCGGAGCTGCAGGCGCGGGTGTTCGATCTCTTCGTCCAGGCGCAGCAGCAACTGGCGCGCTCCTCGGGCGGACTGGGCATCGGGCTGACGCTGGTGCGGCGCCTGGTGGAGCTGCACGGGGGCGAGGTGAGGGCGCACAGCGAGGGCGAGGGCCAGGGCAGCGAGCTGGTGGTGCGCCTGCCCCTGGACGCCGCGCAGGCCATGCCCGCGCCCGCACCGGAGAAGCGGCTGGTGAGCCACGAGGAGCCCTCGGTGCGCCGGGTGCTGCTGGTGGAGGACAACGAGGACACGCGCGAGGTGCTGCGCGAGCTGCTGGAGATGTGGGGGCACCAGGTGGAGGTGGCGGAGGATGGCTTCAAGGGGGTGCAACTCTTCCCCGTGTTGCGGCCGCACGTGGCCCTGGTGGACCTGGGGCTGCCGGGGATGGATGGCTTCCAGGTGGCGCGCACGATTCGCGAGTCCGAGGGCGGCCGGGACGTCTTCCTGGTGGCGCTGACGGGCTACAGCGGCGAGCACCGGACGCAGGCGGTGGAGGCGGGTTTCAACCTCCATCTGGTGAAGCCGGTCAAGCCGGACGACCTGGAGCGGCTGCTGGAGCAGATCCCGGGAAGTCCGGTGGGGACGCAACTTCCGTGACACTCGTGCGACAATTCCATCGCCGTCACTGATTTTCAGTGGCTCCGCCCCTTGGAGTCGACCGTGAGCACCATCTCCTCGTCCCGCGCCAGCGTCGCCCGTCCGCTCGCCGCTGCCTCGTCCGCCCCGACCCTGCCCACGGGCACCCTCTCCAAGGGCGCCTCGGGACCGGCGGTGAAGCAGCTCCAGTCGGCCCTGGTGAAGCTGGGCCACATGACGCAGGCGCAGATGAACACCGGTCCGGGCATCTTCGGCCCCCAGACGGAGGCCTCGCTCAAGAAGTACCAGGCCGCCAACAAGCTGAAGGCGGACGGCGTGTTCGGCCCGAAGACGCGCGCCGAGATGCTCAAGGATCTCACTCCCGCGAAGCCCGCGCCCGCGCCGGGCAAGCCCTCCGTGACCGCGCCCCCCGCGGGCCTGGAGCGCGGCAGCACCGGCGCCCAGGTGAAGCAGCTCCAGTCGGCCCTGGTGAAGCTGGGCCACATGACGCAGGCCCAGATGAACACCGGCCCCGGCATCTACGGCCCGGCGACCGAGGCGGCGGTGAAGAAGTTCCAGTCCCAGTGGAAGCTGGGCGTGGACGGTGAGTACGGCCCGAAGACGAAGGCCGCCATGGACAAGGCGCTCGCCGGCCAGAAGCCGCCCACGTCCACCCCGACGACTCCGACGAATCCCCCCTCCACGGGCGGTGTGAAGAAGCCGGACATGAAGTGGGTGCCCTCGGCCAACTTCAGCTCGCGTGGCGGGGCGGACATCGACGCCATCGTCCTGCACCACACCGCCTCCAACAACGAGGCGGGAGACCTGGCGACGCTCACGAAGAAGGGCACGGACGTGAGCGCGCACTACCTCATCGGCCAGGACGGCACCATCTACCACCTGGTGGATGACAAGATGGCGGCGTGGCACGCGGGCGTGTCGAAGCTGCACGGGGCCACCAGCCCCAGCGTGAACGCGCGCTCGCTCGGCATCGAGATCACCAACGACGGCAGCGGCAAGACGCCCTTCACCGAGGCCCAGTACAAGGCGCTGGAGAAGCTCGTGCCGTACCTGGCGAAGACGTACGACATCCCGATGAAGAACATCCTGGGCCACAAGGACGTGGCCCCGGGCCGCAAGATTGACCCGGCGAGCAACTTCAACTGGGAGCGCATCCGCCGCGCCACCGACGCCGTCATCTGAGCCTGATATCCCCTCTCCCCCCGGGAGAGGGTCAGGGTGAGGGTGCCCGAACCCGTTCTTCAACCCGTGGCCCGCTCCGTGGGCAAGGGGTTCAACCCGGGTGCACCCGACACCCTCACCCCGTCCCTCTCCCGAAGGGAGAGGGGAAATGGCCGCGTGTCACCGCGTGAACCGGCCCGTGCGAACCCCCTGCACGGTGCCTCGGCGCCGGTTAGGTTGTCCGCCCTGTGCTGTCGGCACGAGGAGAGCGGATGACGACGATCAACGCGGCGGCGAGCGGTACCTTCCGGATTGGCGGCGACCTCGAGGTGAACCGCCTCGGGTTCGGTGCGATGCGCATCACCGGCAACGGCATCTGGGGTGACCCGGAGGACCCGAAGGAGGCGCGCCGGACCGTGGCGCGCGTTCCCGAGGCTCGGCATCAACTTCATCGACACCGCGGACAGCTACGGCCCCTTCGTGAGCGAGGACATCCTCGCGGAGGTGCTCTCCCCGTACAAACGCGGCCTGGTGATCGCCACGAAGGGCGGGCTGACCCGGCACGGGCCGAACATCTGGCCCGCTCTGGGCCGGCCCGAGTACCTCAAGCAGTGCGTGTTGATGAGCCTCCGGCGCCTGAAGCTGGAGCGCATCGACCTCTGGCAGCTTCACCGCATCGACCCGAAGGTGCCGCGGGACGAGCAGTTCGGCGCCATCGCGGAGATGCAGCGCGAGGGACTCATCCGCCACGTCGGGCTGAGCGAGGTCTCGGTCGAGGAGGTCCAGGCCGCGGGCAAGTTCTTCAAGGTCGCCACGGTGCAGAACCTCTACAACCTCGTGAACCGCCAGAGCGAGGCGGTGCTCGACCACTGCGAGAAGAACGGCATCGGCTTCATTCCCTGGTACCCGCTCGCCGGTGGCCCGCTGGCGAAGGAGGGCGGGGCGCTCGACACGCTGGCGAAGAAGCTCGGGGCCACGCCGTCGCAGATCGCGCTCGCGTGGGTGCTCCAGCGCTCGCCCGTGATGCTGCCGATTCCGGGGACCGGCAAGGTGAAGCACCTGGAGGAGAACACCGCGGCCGTCTCCGTGAAGCTCGGGGACGAGGACTTCCGCGCGCTCGACACGCAGGGGCAGGAGGCGTGGCGCGCGCAGCAGGCCTCGCGGCGCTGAGCGCGTCTCGTGCGGCGCGGGTGCCCCCCCACTGCTCCGGGGGCACCCGGTGACGTGCCGCGTGCTTCGGCTCAGCGCGTGTAGCGCTGCGCGGTGGTGACCGCGCCGCCGGAGGTGACGCCGCCCGTCACCAGCACCTGGCCCGAGTGCAGGAACGTGGTGGCATGGCCGTTGAGCGGCGCCGTCAGCGAGCCCGCGGACAGCCACGCGTTCGTCGACGGGTCATACAGCGAGGCCTGCCCGGCGGAGTGCGTGACGAGCACCTCGCCCGAGTAGAGCAGCGTCGCGCTGAGGGCCGAAGCGCCGGAGGGCAGGGAGGGGCCCGCGGTCCACGGGGTGGCGTTGTACGGGTCATAGAAGTCCACCGCGTCGTGGCCGCCGCCGAGCACCATCACCGTGCCCGAGTAGAGCCGGACGGCGACGTGGCCGGAGCGCGCCCGGGGCATGAGGGCCACGGGCGACCAGGTGTTGGTGGCGGGGTCGTACTCCTGCGCGTTGCGGAGCGCGCCGGACGCGTAGGTCTTGCCGCCCGTCACCAGCACCTTGCCCGAGTAGAGCAGGGTGGCGGCGTGGCTGTCGCTGGCCGTGGGGGCGGAGGCCGCCGGGCTCCACGTGTTCGTGTCCGGGTCATACAGCTCCGCGGTGCTCGTCTCCCCCTCGGTGGAGTAGCCACCCACCACCAGCACCTTGCCCGAGCCGAGCAGGGTCGCCGTGTGATTGCCGCGCGGCGTGCTCAGGGTGTTGCTCGTGGCCGTCCACGTGCCGGTGGCCTGGTCATACACCTCGGCGGTGCGGCGCCAGTAGAGCGGCGCCGAGCCGATCCACCCGCCCGCGACCAGCACCTTGCCCGAGGGGAGCGCCGTGGCGGTGTGCTTCGTGCGCTCGTAGATGGGCGCACCGGTGGGCGCGGACACGTTGCTGTAGGGGTTGAACACCTCGGCCGTGGTACTGCTCACCACCAGCACGTCGCCGGTGCCGTTGAGCAGGGTGGCGGTGTGGGCCGAGCGCGCGGTG
The DNA here is from genome assembly GCF_049060025.1 of Archangium gephyra. GTDB lineage: Bacteria > Myxococcota > Myxococcia > Myxococcales > Myxococcaceae > Archangium > Archangium gephyra_A. Next base: position 6,170,465 of record NZ_JBMEQQ010000002.1, on the reverse strand, counting down.
GCCAGGCCGCCGGTGACGCTCCAGGCGCCCACGCTCGTGCAGCTCGGGGGCCGTCGAGGCCGTGAGGGTGGGGGCCGTGGTGCTGGTGAAGAAGTTCGGGAACGTCGCGACGTAGTAGGAGCCGCTCCCGGTCTCTCCGGGGAGGACGCCGCCCTTCTCGCCCCGCACCTTCAGGGTGGTGCCATCCGTCATGATGGACAGCTCCCCGTTGACGTAGGTGGGGCGGTAGTCGACATGCGCCGCGAGCGTCACCGAGCGCACCACCGACAGGGAGTCCGGCGCCACGTGCCGGAGCCTCCAGCCAGGTGCCGGAAGAGCCGCTCGGCGAGTACTTGTTGGTGTAGCTGACGGCGACTCCGAGCCCATTGGCGGCCAGCGAGAGCTGAGGGGGCGAGTACGAGCCCGGGAGGTCCACACTCGCGGCGCCCCACGGGCACGTGGAGGAGGCCTGCCGGGTGACGACGGGCACGTACACGGGCGGGAACGGAGGCATCACCTCCTTGTACGAGACGGTGAAGGTGCACCCGTGCGAGACCGCGCTGGTCAACGCGGCGGCGCTCGTGACGAGCGGGGACGGCTCCTGGGGAGCAGGCGCTCCACAGGCCTGCATCAAGAGGGCGGCGGTGAGGGAGGCTGCGAGTTTCACGGTGCGCATGTGTCGGGCTCCTTGTGCACCGGCCATATTCCGGATCTCCCCCCGCTCCGTCTATCCGTATTTTCCCTGTATTCCTCTTCTCTCTTTCCAAGACGCCAGAATGGGGAGGCGCGCGCTCACCTGCCCCATGGGCCCTCGTCCTGGGTTATGTGGAGGGCATGGCGATTGAAACAGAGACGGGGGTGACGCTCCCCTTCGACCGCTTCTGGGATTGGATCCTGGATCACACCAACTGCATCCTCAGCGTCGGCACGGAGGAGTCCTGGCTGTACGACGCCGAGGCGCTCCACTGGGTGCTCTTCGCGGAGGAGAACGGCTCGCCGGTGGTGCAGCTCATCCTGGGCAAGCGGCTGGTGGGGGAGATGGTGCTGGACACCACGGACCTGCACCAGGTGCAGGTGGTGGCGGATCCGGACAACGTGGAGCGCGGCTACTTCCTCTTCAAGGTGGTGGGGGGCCTGAAGTCGGCCCCCCGGGTGCGCTACACCTTCCAGCTCGCGCACGGGCTGGAGAACATGCCCACCCCGCACGTGGCGGGGTTGAAGCACTGAGGCGGGCTTACGGCTTCTTCGTGGGCTTGTTGATGTCCGCGAAGAAGTCGTTGCCCTTGTCGTCCACGACGATGAAGGCCGGGAAGTCCACCACGTCGATCTTCCAGACGGCCTCCATGCCCAGCTCGGGGTACTCGAGCACTTCCACCTTCTTGATGCAGTCCTTGGCGAGCCGCGCCGCGGGGCCGCCGATGGAGCCGAGGTAGAAGCCGCCGTGCTTCTTGCAGGCCGCGGTGACGGCCGGCGAGCGGTTGCCCTTGGCCAGCATCACGAAGCTGCCGCCCTGCTCCTGGAACTGATCCACGTAGGCGTCCATGCGGCCGGCCGTCGTCGGACCGAAGGAGCCGGAGGCGTAGCCCTCGGGCGTCTTGGCCGGGCCGGCGTAGTAGACCATGTAGTCCTTGAGGTACTGCGGCATGCCCTCGCCGCGGTCCAGCCGCTCCTTGATGGTCGCGTGGGCGATGTCGCGCGCCACCACCATGGGGCCCGAGAGCGACAGGCGCGTCTTGATGGGGTAGCGCGACAGCTCGGCGCGGATGTCGGCCATGGGGCGGTTCAGGTCGATCTTCACCACCTCGCCCGACAGGTCCGCATCCTTCGTCTCGGGCAGGTACTTCGCCGGGTCGGCCTCGAGCTGCTCCAGGAAGACGCCGTCCTTCGTAATCTTGCCGAGCGCCTGGCGGTCGGCGGAGCAGGAGACGGCGATGGCCACCGGGCAGGAAGCGCCGTGGCGGGGCAGGCGGATGACGCGCACGTCATGGCAGAAGTACTTGCCGCCGAACTGGGCGCCGATGCCGGTGCGCTGGGTGAGCTTGAGGACCTCCTGCTCCAGGGCCACGTCGCGGAAGCCGCGGCCGAGCGCGTTGCCCTCGGTGGGCAGCGAGTCCAGGTAGCGGGCCGAGGCGTACTTGGCCGTCTTGAGCGCGAACTCGGCCGAGGTGCCGCCCACCACGATGGCCAGGTGGTACGGCGGGCAGGCCGCGGTGCCCAGCGAGCGAATCTTGGACTCGATGAACGTCAGGAGGCTCTGCGGATTGAGGACCGCCTTGGTCTCCTGGAAGAGGTAGCTCTTGTTGGCCGAGCCGCCGCCCTTGGCCATGAAGAGGAACTTGTAGGCGTCGCCGTCGGTGGCGTAGAGCTCGATCTGCGCCGGGAGGTTGTTGTGGGTGTTGACCTCCTTGTACATGTCGAGCGGCGCCATCTGCGAGTAGCGCAGGTTGGAGGTGCGGTAGGTGTCGAAGACGCCGCGCGAGATGGCGGCCTCGTCACCGCCGCCGGTGATGACGTACTGGCCCTTCTTGCCCATGACGATGGCGGTGCCGGTGTCCTGGCAGGAGGGGAGCACGCCGCCGGCGGCGATGTTGGCGTTCTTGAGCAGCTCGAGCGCCACGAAGCGGTCGTTGGACGAGGCCTCGGGGTCCTGGAGGATGTTCGCGAGCTGGTGGAGGTGACCGGGCCGCAGGAGGTGGGAGATGTCCCGCATGGCCTCGCGGGTGAGGAGCGTGAGCGCCTCGGGGGCGACCTGGAGGAAGGTCTTCCCACCGGCCTCGAAGGTGGAGACGTAGTCCTTCGTGAGCAGCCGGTAGGGCGTCTCGTCCTTGCCGAGCGGCAGCATGTCCTGGAACTGGAAATCGTTCATCGTGGCCTTCTCCAACGGTGGGCTCTCCCCCGATTGTCGGCGCAGAGGGGCCCGTTCGGGGAGCCTTCCGGGAACACATCGAAAACCTTCCCTCATGCGAGCGACGAGCGATTGTAGGGGAGCCGCCCGGGGACCCGGCGCGGCGAGCGGGCGTCCAGCCGAGCGACGGTGGCTCCCTTGCCTGTTCCAGCGATTCCCTTCACGCTGGTGGGGATGGTGTCCCCGAGCAACATCACCTTCGATGACTCCTTGTGGCCGCTGCTCGTCCTGCGTTTCTCCGGCATACCGACGAATCAGCAGTTCGAGGAGTACATGGCCAGGCGGGGGAGCTATCTGGCGCGCAATCAGAAGCACACGCTCATCTACGACACGACGAGCTTCAACGTGCTCACCGGCGAGCAGCGCCAGCGGCAGATCCACTGGCTCAAGGAGCACAAGGAGGAGCTGCGGACGCTCTCCCTGGGCAGCGCCCTCATCATCACCTCGCCCGTCGTGCGGCTGTTGCTGAGCGGCGTCCTGCACTTCTCCCAGGCGAACGCGCCGTACCATGCCGCCCGCTCGCTGCCCGATGCCGCGGGCTGGTGTGCGGGGCGCCTCGCGGAGGCCGGTCTCGTGGTGGAGGCCCAGCGCGTCCGGACGCACTTCGGATTGGCTCCGCGCCAGGGCACGGGCTGAGCCGGTCCGGACGCGAGCGCGAGCAACTGGTCCGATTGTTGGACCAGTTGGTGCCGCGCAAGTCCGGAAGGTCTCCTCTCCGCTCAATGCAGGGTGCGCGGCCCACCCAGGCGGCGGAGGAACTCCTGCTCGTCCACGGTCTCGATGCCGAGGGCCTGGGCCTTGTCGTACTTGGTCGCGCCCGGATTCGCGCCGACGACCACGAAGGCGGTGCTCTTCGACACACCGGAGGTGACGCGTGCGCCGGCGGCCTCGGCCGCGTGCGTGGCCTCCTCGCGGCTCATCGTCTCCAGCTCGCCGGTGATGACCACGGATTTGCCGGACAGGGGACCCGGACCCGCGCCGGGCCGCTCGGTGGCGGGGGCCTCGTCCTGGAGCTGGACGCCTCCGCGGCGCAGCTTCTCGAGGAGCCGCACGTTCTCCGGTTGCTGGAGCCAGGTGTGGAGACTCTGGGCGATTCTCGGGCCGACGCCCTGCACGGATTGGAGCTCGTCGAGTGAGCGCTGACGCAGCGCGTCCATGGACGGGAAGCGCTGGGTGAGGAGCCGGGCGGCGAACGGGCCCACGTGCCGGATGTTGAGGCCCACGAGCAGCCGCCAGAGGGGCCGGTGCCGTGCGGACTCGATGGCCTCCAGCAGGTTGCGCACGGACTTCTCGCCCGTGTTGGGAAGCTGTCCGAGCTGCTCGGCGGTGAGGAAGAAGATGTCCGCCGGATCCTTCACCAGCCCCAGCTCCAGCAACTGCATGCCGGTGACGTACCCGAGGTGCTCGATGTCCATGGCGCCGCGCGAGGCGAAATGGAAGAGCCACTCGACGGCTTGAGACGGGCAGCCCACGCGGTTGGGACAGCGCCAGTCGGCCTCGCCCTCCTCGCGGACGAGCTTCGTGCCGCAGGCGGGGCACTTCTTCGGGAAGCGCCAGGGACGCGCGTCCGGCGGGCGCTTGGAGAGCACGGGGCCGACGACCTCGGGGATGACCTCGCCCGCGCGCCGGACGATGACGGTGTCTCCCTCGCGCACGTCCCGGCGGCGGACCTCCTCCTCGTTGTGGAGCGTGGCGTACGTCACCGTGGCCCCGCTCACCCGCACCGGCTCCAGCACGGCGAAGGGCGTCACCTTGCCCGTCCGGCCCGTGTTCACCGAGATGCTCTTCACCAGCGTGGTGCGCTCCTCCGGCGGGAACTTGAAGGCGATGGCCCAGCGCGGTGCCCGGCTCGTCTCTCCCAGCTCGCGCTGCTGCTCCAGCGCGTCCACCTTCACCACCGCGCCGTCGATTTCATAGTCCACGTCGTGGCGGTGCTCCTGCCAGTGCTCGCAGAATTCCTGCGCCTCCTTCAACGTGCGCACCCGCTTCAGCTCCGGGTTCACCGGCAGCCCCAGGCGCTTCAGGAAGTCGAGGGACTCGGAGTGCCGGGAGAACGTGACGCCCTCGGCGAAGCCCAGCGCGTAGCACCACAGCCGCAGCGGCCGGGAGGCCGTCACCGCCGGGTCCTTCTGCCGGATGCTTCCCGCGGCGCCGTTGCGCGGGTTGGCGAAGGGCCGCTCGCCCCGGGCGGTCAGCTCCGCGTTGAGCTTCTCGAAGGCCTTCACGGGCAGGTAGATTTCCCCGCGCACCTCCATCACGCGCGGGAGCTTTCCGCCGCGCAGGCGCATGGGCACCGAGCGCATGGTGCGGACGTTGGCGGTGATGTCCTCGCCCACGAGCCCATCGCCCCGGGTCGCCGCCCGCACCAGGGCGCCGTCCTCGTAGGTGAGCGACACGGCCAGCCCGTCGATCTTCAGCTCGCAGACGCAGTCCGTCCGGGCGCCCAGGCGCCGCTCGACGCGCGCGGCCCAGGCGGCGAGCTCCTCGGCGGAGAAGGCGTTGTCGAGCGAGCGCATCGGCACCCGGTGCTGCACCGGGGCGAACAGCTCCGTGGGCCTGCCCCCCACGCGCTGGGTGGGGCTCTCCGGGAGGATGAGCTCGGGAAACTCGGTTTCCCACTGGCGCAGCTCGCGCATCAGGGCGTCGTACTCGGCGTCGGTGACCTCGGGGCTGTCGAGCACGTAGTACCGGTAGTCGTGCGCGTTGATGAGATCGCGCAGCTCCTCGACCCGGCGCTGGGCCACCTCGCGCCGCCGCTCGTCCCCGCGCAGGGGGCGTGTTCCCGTGGGAAGCTCAGGTTGCATGTCCCTACCCGACCTATCCCCAAGCTAGGCCCTGCCCGCTTTCTGGGCACCTGCCGCCCGGCTCCCTGCCTGCTGGGCGGGGGGCGCGGGGCAATCGGAAAGGGGTGCACCCGGGGGAGCCCTGGTAGCATCCGCCGCCATGATCCGACCCCTGACGAAGTTCCTCCCGGCCCTGGCCGTCTCGGCAGGACTGGCCGCGCCCGCCGCGCTCGCCTGCACCAGCATGCTGGTCTCCAAGGGCGCCTCGTCCGATGGCTCCACCCTCATCACCTACGCCGCGGACTCGCACGAGCTGTATGGCGAGCTGTACTACACCCCCGCGCGCCGCAACGGGCCGGGCGCCCAGCGCGACATCATCGAGTGGGACACGGGCAAGTTCCTCGGCCGCATCAAGGAAGCCCCCGTCACCTACACGGTGGTGGGCAACCTGAACGAGCACCAGCTCGCCATCAGTGAGTCCACCTTCACCGGGCGCAAGGAGCTGGAGGGCCCGGCCGGTATCATCGACTACGGCTCGCTCATCTACATCGCCCTGGAGCGTGCGAAGACGGCCCGCGAGGCCATCAAGGTCATGACGGACCTGGTCGCCGAGTATGGCTACGCCTCCACGGGCGAGTCCTTCTCCATCGCGGACCCGAAGGAGGTCTGGTTCCTGGAGATGATCGGCAAGGGCGCGGGCCAGAAGGGCGCGGTGTGGGTGGCCCGCAGGCTGCCCGAGGGCTACCTGTCGGCGCACGCCAACCAGGCCCGCATCCGCCAGTTCCCGCTCAACGACCCGCAGAACGTCCTCTACTCGCCGGACGTCATCTCCTTCGCGCGCGAGAAGGGCTGGTTCACCGGGGCGGACAAGGACTTCAGCTTCGCGGACACGTACCACCCGCTGGACTTCGAGAGCGTGCGCTTCGCCGAGGCGCGCGTGTGGAGCATCTTCCGCCGCGCGGCGCCGTCGGCCGGACTGGGCGCGGACTACGTGGATGGCTCGGCGCCTGGCAAGCGCCTGCCGCTGTGGGTGAAGCCGGACAAGAAGCTGGCGGTGCAGGACGTCATGGGGCTGATGCGTGACCACTTCCAGGGCACGCCGCTGGACATGACGAAGGACGTGGGCGCCGGGCCGTACGCCGCGCCCTACCGCTGGCGCCCGATGACGTGGGAGGTGGACGGCAAGAAGTACCTCCACGAGCGTGCCATCTCCACGCAGCAGACGGGCTTCTCCTTCGTGGCGCAGATGCGCTCGTGGATGCCGGGCCCCATCGGCGGCGTGCTCTGGTTCGGCGTGGATGACACCGCCACCACCGTGTACACGCCCATGTACGCGGGCATCCGCACCACCCCGAAGAGCTTCGCCACGGGCGTGGCCAGCCGCGGCGAGTTCTCCTGGGACTCGTCCTTCTGGGTGTTCAACTGGGTGTCCAACCAGGCCTACGCGCGCTGGAGCGACATGATCGTCGACGTCCAGAAGACGCAGGGAGAGCTGGAGGGCCAGTTCCTCGCCGACCAGGCCGACATCGAGAAGGCCGCGCTGGAGCTGTACAAGAGCTCGCCCGAGCAGGCGCGCACCTACCTCACCGAGTACTCGACGCAGCAGGGCGACAAGGTCCACACCCGCTGGCGCAAGCTGGGCGAGCAGTTGCTGGTGAAGTACATCGACGGCAACGTGCGCGACGAGCAGGGCAAGGTGAACCACCCGAAGTACCCGGAGTCGTGGTACCGGCACATCGTGCGTGACACCGGCTCGCGCCTGGCGATTCCCGCCGAGGCGAAGCCGCAGGCGCAGCCCGAGGTGAAGCCGGGGCAGAAGGCCGAGCCGAAGCCCACGGTCGCTCCGGCGCCGTGACGCGGTGCGGTGCCCGGGCGTGAGGCTCCCGCGCCCGGGGAGCAGGGGGCCAGGGAGGCGTTATCTCCTTGGCCTGGCGCTGGTACCCATCGAGACTGGCCCGGGGGATGCGCATGTTTCTCTCGACACTTCCCGGGCCCGCCATGTCTCGAATCGACAGCGGAGCGGCCACGCACATAGGCCGCCGGCCGAACAACGAGGACTCCTACTGCCAGAAGCCGGAGCTGGGCTTCTTCGCGGTCGCGGATGGCCTGGGCGGTCACGAGGGCGGCGAGGTGGCCAGTCAGCTCGTGCTGAGCACGGTGGCTGACTTCCTGGGCTCCCAGGAGAATCAGCCGCAGCCCACCATGCCTGGCGGCGGGGCCGAGAGCCTCATCGTCCGGGCCGTGCGCCTGGCCCACCACGAGGTGCACGTGCGTCAGAGCGGCCGGTTGTCGATGATGGCCTCGACGATCACCGCGGTGATGCTGAAGGACGGGGAGGCCGTGGTGTGCAACCTCGGGGACAGCCGCACGTTCCTGGTGCGCGGCGGGGAGCTGCGGCGGCTCACGAGGGACCACACCGTGCTCGCGGAGATGGAGGAGGCGGGGCTGGATACGAGCAACCCCTTCGCGATGATGCACCGCAACTCGCTGACAGGGGCCGTGGGGATGGAGGCGAGCGTCGAGCCCGAGTGCTGCCGCGTGGCCGTGCAGCCGGGGGATGTGCTGGTGCTCGCCAGCGATGGCCTGTACGAGCCCGTGCCACCCGCGCTGATGGTCTCCCTGCTGGCGATGGGAGGCTCGGCCCAGGAGATGGCCGAGCGGCTCGTCACCAAGGCCTACGACCGGGGAGGCACCGACAACATCACCGGCGTGGTGGTCCGGGTGCTGGAGAAGGGCTGAGTCCCGGACGAAGCGTCAGGGCGCGGAGGCCGCCAGGGCGGGCAGGTCCACGGAAGGCGAGAGGCTGATGATGACCGACTTGGACGTCGGCGTGCGGCTCTTCTCCGCGAAGCTGTCGAGCGGCACCAGCACGTTGGCCTCGGGGAAGTAGGTGGCCGCGCACCGCCGGGGGATGTCGTACGGCACCACCACGAACTTCCGGGCCACGCGCCGCACGCCCTCGAAGTGGCTGGTGAGGTCCACCACCTGTCCGGCCTCCACGCCGAGCGCCTTCATGTCCTCGGCGTTCAGCATCACCACGCGCCGCCCGTTGAGGATGCCCCGGTAGCGGTCGTCCAGCCCATACACCGTGGTGTTGTACTGGTCGTGCGTGCGGAGGGTCATCATCAGGAGCTGCCCCGGCTCGAGCTTCAGCCGTGACATCTCGTGCACCGTGAAGTGCCCCTTGCCGCTCTGTGTGGTGAAGCGGCCCTCACGCGGGCCGTTGGGCAGGGAGAAGCCGCCCGGCTCACGCACCCGCCGGTTGAAGTCCTCGAACCCCGGAATCACCCGCGAGATGAGGTCGCGGACACGGTCGTAGTCCTCCACCAGCCACTCCCACCGCACCGTGCCGCGCGACCCGAGCACCGCGCGCGCCAGCCTCGCCACGAGCGCGGGCTCGCTGAGCAGGTGCTCCGAGGCCGGTGTCAGCGTCCCTCGCGAGGCGTGCACCACGCCCATCGAGTTCTCCACCGTGACGAACTGCGGCCCGCCCACCTGCACGTCGCTCTCGGTGCGGCCCAGGCACGGCAGGATGAGCGCGCGCTTGCCGGTGACGAGGTGCGCCCGGTTCAGCTTGGTGGACACGTGCACCGTCAGCCGCGTGCGGCGCAGGGCCTCGGCGGTGCGCTCGGTGTCGGGCGTGGCCGACAGGAAATTGCCTCCCAGGGCGAAGAAGACCTTCACCCGGCCCTCGTGCATCGCCTGGATGGTGGCCACCGTGTCGAGCCCGTGGTGGCGCGGCGGTTCGAAGCCGAGGCTCGCGGGACAGCGCGTCCAGGAACGCCGGCCGGGGCCGCTCCCAGATGCCCATGGTCCGGTCGCCCTGCACGTTGCTGTGGCCGCGCACCGGGCACACCCCGGCTCCTGGCTTGCCGATGCTCCCGCGCAACAGCGTCAGGTTGACGATCTCCTGGATGTTGCCCACCGCGTTGCGGTGCTGCGTCAGGCCCATGGCCCAGCACCAGATGATGCGATCGGTGCCCGCCAGCCACTCCGCGGCGGTCTCGAGCTGCTCGCGAGACACGCCGCTCTGCTCCACCACGTCCTCCCAGGACACGGTGCCCAGGTGCGCGGCGTAGGCCTCGTAACCGAGCGTCCTGCCCTCCACGAAGTCCCGTGCCACCACGGTGCCCGGCTGCTTCGCCTCGCGCTCCAGCAGTGCCTTGCCCAGTCCCTGCAGCAGCGCCACGTCGCCGTTGATGCGCACCTGGAGGAACAGCTCCGCCAATGGCGTGCCCGAGCCGAGGATGCCGCGCACGGCCTGCGGGTGCTTGAAGCGTTGCAGGCCCGGCTCCGGCAGGGGATTGATGCTCATGATGCGGCAGCCCTGGCGCCTGGCCGCCTCGAGCGCCGTGAGCATGCGCGGGTGGTTGGTGCCCGGGTTCTGCCCGATGACGACGATGACCTGGGCCTTCTCGAAGTCCTCCAGCGTCACCGTGCCCTTGCCGATGCCGATGGTCTCGAGCAGCGCGGTGCCGCTCGACTCGTGGCACATGTTGGAGCAGTCCGGCAGGTTGTTGGTGCCGAACTGCCGCACGAGGAGCTGGTAGAGGAAGGCGGCCTCGTTGCTCGTGCGCCCCGAGGTGTAGAAGCACGCCTCGTCCGGCGAGCCGAGCGCGTTGAGCTTCCCCGGCGATGAGGGTGAAGGCCTCATCCCAGGAGATGGGCGCGTAGTGCGAGGCCCCCTCGCGCAGCACCATGGGGTGCGTGAGCCGGCCCTGTTTGCCCAGCCAGTGGTCCGTCTGCGCGGCCAGGTCCACCAGGCTCCACTGGCGGAAGAAGTCCGGCGTCACGCGCGCCGTGGTGGCCTCCTCCGCGACGGCTTTCGCGCCGTTCTCGCAGAACTCGAAGGGCGTGCGGTGCTTCGGGTCCGGCCACGCGCAGCCCGGGCAGTCGAAGCCGTGCGTCTGGTTCACCTTCAGCAGCGTCTGGGTGCCACGCACGGGCCCCATCTCGCCAAAGGCGTGCTTCATCGCGGACAGCACCGCTGGGACGCCTCCGGCGGACACCGCGGGGGCGCCGACGCGCAGGGGCTCGGGCGTGGTGGGGGGCTGGGCGCTCGGGAGCGTCTCCGGCCGGGCGGAAGTGTCCGTCTGGGACTCCGCCGCCTGCTCCTGCCGCATCGCTTCCGACATGGTCTCCTCCGGCTGGCCCGGGCGCGCGGGGGGCCGCGGCCGATGGGGCGCTGGAGTCTACCTCTCCCGGCTCCTTGGTGGGGCAACGGGCGCTCATGCATGCTCGCCAGGTGATGAGGAGAGCGCTCTCAATGGGCTATTTCGAGCTATCCAGCAACATGCGCATTCCTGGGCGTTGGGTGCTGAAGAGCCCCATGGACGAGCAGGGTCAGGAGGTGGAGCCCTGGCAGTTCAGCGAGGGTCGTGTCCTCGCGTTTCAGTCGGAGCTTCGACTTCCCGTGTCCTTGCCGGGGCGTGCACTTGACTTCAGCCTGACGGGTCTGGGCGTCGTGGTCGTGCATGGCCGTGTCGTCCAGCTTTTCACGCGCATGGGCATTGAAGGAGTCCTGTTCCTGCCAGCCCGGGTGGAGGGACACAGCGGGCCCTATTTCATCCTCAATGCTTTGCGTGTCATCCGCTGTATCGATGACGTCCGCTGCGAGGAGGTCCGGTATTGGAAGCCCGAAGATGGGCAGCCGGAGAAGGTGGGTGAGTACAGGGTTGTCGCGGGCATGCGCATCGATCCCACCAAGGTGGGAGACGCCCACATCTTCCGCCCATGGGGATGGCGGGTGGCCCTCATCGTCTCCGAGGACCTCAAGCAGGCCCTGGAGGCCGAGGGCATCACCGGCACGCGGTTCGTCGAGGTGTGACGTTCGCGGTGGTGCCGGGGACGCGAGCCGGGTTAATCTCCCAGGTTACATGGCGCGGCCAACTCCAAAAGGAGGTTCGCGTACGGTCTCGGAGGGTGGATGGAGCTCGTGCCCCTGCATGGATGGAACCTCTCACCGAAACAGGCGGTGGCGCTGCAGCGTGAGCTGCGCGAGCGCCTGATTCCGCGTCCGCCTCCGGGCCTGAAGGTGGAGCGGGTGGCGGGCGCGGACATCTCGATGAGCCGCGGCGAGGACACCGCGTACGGCGGCCTCGTGGTGTTGGACGCGGGGACGCTGGAGCCCGTGGCGAAGGTGAGTGCCGCGGTGAAGCTGCTCTTCCCCTATGTCCCCGGGCTGTTGTCCTTCCGGGAGCTGCCGGTGCTCTCGGAGGCGTGGGCCCGGCTGCTCGTGCGGCCGGACGTGCTCATCTTCGACGGGCAGGGGACGGCGCACCCCCGGCGCTTCGGGCTGGCGTGCCATGGCGGGCTGCTCTTCGGCGTGCCCTCCATCGGCTGTGCCAAGTCGCTGCTGGTGGGCGGGCACGGGCCGCTGGGCGCCGAGCGCGGCTCCATGGCGGAAATCACCCACGCGGGTGAAGTGGTGGGCATGGCCGTGCGCACGCGCGACAACGTGTTGCCCGTGTACGTCTCGCCGGGGCACATGATGGACCTGCCCACGGCGGTGGACCTGGTGCTGCGCGTGACGTCCCGCTACCGCGAGCCGGAGACGACGCGGCACGCGCACCGTCTGGTGAACGAGGTGCGCCGCTCGGCCAGGGCGCCGTAGCGGGAGCACGCCTCAGTGCAGCAGGGCCTCGGGCCGCGTTTCGGCCACCATGCGCACCTGCTCGTTGAGGATGGTGTTGAACCTGTCGGGCTCCTCGAACGGCGGAGAGTGGCCCGAGTGCTCGAACCAGAGCAGCGTCTTGCGCGGGGCCTCCAGCGTGGAGAGGTAACGCACGGCGAGCTCCGAGGGCGTCACGAAGTCCTCGCGCCCGAGCAGGAACCAGACGGGCACCTCCAGCCGGGGCACCTGGGTCTCCAGGTCCAACCCGGCGAGCTGCGGGTACACCCGGGGGAACGTCTCCCGCATGCCGGCGATGAAGTGCAGCTTGTCGCGCAGCGAGTACTCGGGGGCCAGGAGCACCGAGGAGATCAGCTCGGGCAGCAGCCCCCTGCGGCCGGCGTGGCGGCTCGCGAGCGAATACAGCGTGAGGTACCGCCGGGTCATGTCCTTGCCGGTGTAGGGCGGAGGGCCGATGCGCGCCAGCCGCGCGAGGGCCTTGTGGTCCCCATACCGCAGCGCCAGCTCGTAGGCGCGCAGGTGGCTGACGGTGTCGTTCTCCAGGAAGTTCACCTGCTGGCCGGTGCCGATATACGCATGGATGCGCTCGGGGCGGCGCTGTGCCAGCAGGATGCCGAGGATGCTGCCCCACGAGTGGCCCACGACGAACACCTTCTGCTGGGAGAAGCGGGTCGTCAGCAACTCGAGCAGCTCGCTGGCGTCGGAGACGAACTGCTCCACGGTGAGGCCGTCCGCGTCCTTCCGGGCGGCGTAGGACTTGGCGGCACCGCGCTGGTCCCACTGCACGACGAGGAACTGCTCCTCCAGGGCGGCGTTGAAGTGGCGCACCCAGGCCATCTCGGAGCCGCCGGGGCCCCCCGACAGGAAGAGCAGCAGCGGGTTGTGGAGGCTCCGCCCACGGATGAGCAGCCACTGGTCCACGCCTCCGAGCCGCACCGGCTCCAGCGAGGCGATTCCTCCGGACACGGGCCGTCCCCGCGCATCCCGGATGCGGGGCGTGGAACCCTGGCTGCTCCACAGCCTGGCACCCAGGGCCACGAGCGGAAGCCCCACTCCCGCTCCAGCGAGGATGCGTCGGGTCGAACGTTCCATGTCACTCCTCCTCGCTTCCAAAGCTAGTCACGGAGCCGCCTGCCCACCTCGCTGGCGGCTTGGACCTGGGGCTGAAGGGGGAGCACCCAGGCGTGGCTTCAGGAGGAGGCGCTGAGGGCGAGCAGGATGGCGAGACTCACCAGGCTCTCTCCGGCGATGAGGCCCGAGGCCAGGGGCACCGTGGCGGCGTCGGCGAGCGCGGGCCTCGCGCGGCCCAGGAGCGCTGCGGCCACCGCGCCCAGGAAGACGGACAGGGAGGTGGAGGCCGGCAGCACGAAGGCGATGCCCAGGGCGATGGGGGAGGGGACGAAGCGCCGGGCGGGCTCGGGGGCGAAGCGCTCCAGGAGGACGAGCGCCACGCCCAGCAGCGCGCCCACGAGGGCCCCCCAGCGCGACGCCTCGGGCAGGCCCGACAGGCCCGAGGAGAGCACGCGGGCCACGCCGGCCACGATGAAGCCGGGGGGCGCGGGGAAGCGCTCCTCGGAGATGGCCGAGACGTCCGGTACCAGCAGGTAGAAGACGGGGACGATGAGGGCCGAGCCGACGACGCAGCCCCAGAGCTGGGCGAGGAAGGTCTGCCGGGGAGCGGCGCCGAGCAGGGTGCCCGCCTTCACATCGGTGAGCAGGTCCGCGCTGGAGGCGGCGATGTTGCCGGAGAGGCTCGCCGCCATGGAGTTGGCCAGCACGTTGCCCGGCATGAGCACGCCGAAGGCGAGCTGCGCGACGTGTCCCAGCGGCCCCGAGGGCGTCATGTCCGTCTCCCCCGTCGCCCGGCACGCCACCGCCGCCAGCGCGAAGGAGAGCAGCACCCCCAGCAGTCCGAGCGGGAAGGGAATGCCGAAGGCCACCGCGCCCACCGTGACGAGCCCCAGGGAGAGCAGCGCCACCCCGGCGAGGAACCACGTGCGGGGGACGTCCGTGGCCTCGGGTGGCTCGCCCGGGGTCCGGCGTGTGTCGAGCAGTGCGCCGAACGTGCGCCGCAGCAGCCCGCGCTGGAGCGCCAGGTGGGTGAAGGAGGCGCTCGTCACCAGCGCGGCGCCCGGCCACATGCTCCACTGGATGATGCCGAAGTAGCCCGTCTCCGCGATGAGCCCGTGCCCGTGCAACCAAGGGGCGAGGACTCCGAAACACACGAGCGCGCCGAGCAGCAGCGAGGCCCCGGTGCGCGGGCCCACGAGGGCGCCGGTGCCCAGCGGCAGGAGCACGAGCTCCACGGAGAAGGTGAGCTCCGTCAGCGGCACGCCGAGCAGGGCGCCCGGCAGGGCGAGGGCGTAGGGGAAGAGCTGGAGCCCATCCCGCGCGAAGGCGAGGAGGCCCGCGCCGAGCGCGCCCACCCCGAGGGCCCGTGCGCCGCTGCGGCCCGCGGAGTCCCCGGCGTGCAGCGAGCGCGCCACGGAGGCGGCGGCCATGCCCGAGGGGAAGGGCAGGGGCTCGTGGCGGATGAAGGCGCGCTGCATGGGCAGGGCGAGGAAGACGCCGAGCGCGGAGCTGAGGAGCGTCCACAGCAGGAGGGCCCAGAGGGGGGGGTGGTGGCCGGCGAGCAGCAGCCAGGCCACGCTGGCGGTGACGAGGGTGCCGCCGGTGGAGTAGCCCGCGGAGGAGGCGGCGGACTGCATGGCGCTCGTCTCCCGGAGGCTGAGGGGAGGGCCGAAGCGCGAGGGGCTCAGCCGCAGGAGGGCCCGTTGCAGGCCGAGCCCGACGACACAGGCGATGAGGGCGGCGGGGAAGGCCAGGCCCGTCTTCAACCCCACGTAGAGGTTGGACAGGCACATGAGCGCGCCGATGAGGCTGCCGAGCGCGAGCGCGCGCGGGGTGAGGGCCGAGGGGGGCTCTCCGGCCCGTGGCGTCTCCGCTTGGATGGAGGCGGGTGCCGCCTCGGCCTTGTCTCTCGCTGCGCCCACCGGCATGTCCCCAGGATACCGCTCGCGTCGGGCGTCCCGAAATCCACTAGGCTGATGGGCCGCTGCCCACCTCCCTATGAATCGCTCCCGCCCCCTCCCGCTGCTCTCGTTGGCGCTCCTGCTGGGCCCGGGGTGCACGACGGTGGTGCCCCTGCAGACGGCCTCCACGGTGCCCCGAGGTACCTGGAGGGTAGGCGGGCAGGCGGCGGTGTCGCCGTGGTGTGGCCTGTCGCGGGACGTGGCCAACCAGTGCGCCTTCCTGCCCGAGGGCACGCCGCTGCCGGAGCTGCGGCTGCAGGGGCGCACGGGGGTGGCGGAGGGGACGGACGTGGGCGTGTCGCTCTTCGCGTCCGCGGAGGTGCCCGCGGGCCTGGGGCCGGTGGTGCGCGGGGGCGTGTACGTGGACGGCAAGCGCGAGCTGCTCTCACGCGAGCTGGGCGGGGAGCGCAGACAGGTGCTGTCGGTGGCGCCGGGCGTGGGCCTGGCGCTCACGCCGGTGGTGCCGAGGGGCGGACCCTCGCCGGACCTGGACGTGGCGCTCCCGGTGCTCTTCGGGCACCAGACGGAGGGCTGGGAGTGGGTGGCGGGAGCGCAGGTCCTCGAGCGCTTCCAGTGGCGGATGGCGGAGGCGGACCCGGAGCAGCGCTGGCGGGCGCGCACGGAGGTGGGGCTCTCGGCGGGCGTCTTCAGCCGCGGCCCGGCGAGGACGGCGTACCAGCTCTCCTATGTGGCGCCGGTGGAGCGGCTGTCGGGCGGACGCCTCACGTTCGGCTTCGGGCTGGTGTTCGACGTGACGCCCTAAACGCCGGGCCGCAGCTTCTCCAACTCGGCGAGCACGGCCTTCAACTCGGGGGTTTCCAGCGCCTTGTGCACCGAGGCGAAGAACTGCGAGAGGTCGCCCGCGCCCTGGTGCTCGTAGATGGTGGCCTGCAGGCCCATCTCCAGCCGGTCCACCTGGCGCACCAGCCGGGCCTCGAAGGAGGTGCCGTGCTCGTACTCCTCCCACAGCGCGAGGTACTCGGCGCCACGCGGCAGCTTGGCGAGGATGCGCTCCACGGCTTGTTGCTCGCGCTGGAGCTTCTCCTCACGGCTCACCTTGTCGTGGGGCGTGATGTCCCCGGCGTAGGCCTCGCCCAGGTCGTGCAGGAGCGCGATGCGCACCACCTTGGAGGCGTCCGCCTCGGGGAAGTAGCTGTCGGCGAGGAACAGGCTCAGCAGCGCCACGCCGAATGAGTGCTCGGCGACACTCTCACAGCGCTCCCGTGCGAGGCCCACGCGCAACCACCCCTGCCGGTAGAGCTGCTTGAGGTGGTTGAGCTCGAAATACGCCTCGATGAGGGCGAGGGTGCTCCGGCCCTGGAGGAAGGCAATGGGGGCGGCGGCCTTGGTCTGCATGGGGCACCATTGTACCGCGTCGACCTTTTGGGGCGGGCCGGGCGTTGATGGGAACATGCCGCCCGCCGACGCTCTCCCCCCGCGGCCCGCGCTGGAGAGTCGCGTGGGGCGGTGCTACGGGATGACGACCGGCACGTGCATGCCCTTGCCGTCGTAGGCCGTGGCACCGCAGCGCGCGCGGGACCAGTCGCCGTTCACCGCCGAGCAGATGCGGAAGGTGCTGATGTTGGAGCTGGCCACGTTGATGCCCGGGGTGTCGCAGCGTCCGCTGTACGTCCACGCGAGGGCGCGGTTGACGGAGGTGACGCCGATGCAGGGCCCGATCCATGCGCCCGTGTCGCGCCGCTGCACGTCGATGGAGTACTGGGCGCCTGTCTCCTCCTCGCTCCAGCTCAGGTCCACGAAGGGCGTGGTGCCGCCGGGAATCTCCAGGAAGACGTCATCCGAGACGCCGTCGTAGGCCTTCTCGACGAAGGGTCCCCAGGTACTGCTGTTCGAATAGAAGATGCGCAAGGCGGCGATGTCGCCCTTGTTCACGAGGCGGTTGCCCGCGCTGGTGCACACCCCGTTGAAGGTGACCTTGTTCGCGGCGCCGATCGTGCCGGCGTTGATGCACGGGCCCACCACCGTCCCATCGCGCAGCACGAGGTCCAGCGAGTAGTTGTACCCGGTCAGCCGCGTCCAGCGGGCCGTCACCTGGTTGAGCGAGTGCAGCGTGCCATCGGGCTTGAAGGCGATGCGCTGCTTGTAGGTGCTGCGCCCGGTGAAGGTGCCCGCGGGCTGGAAGGCGCCCTGGTGGAAGATGTTGAAGAACTCGCCGCGGCGGTCCACCACCACGTTGTGGCCATGCGTCTGGACGAGCGCCCCGGCGGCGTCGCGCATGGGCTGGGAGTGCCGCCACACGTTGCGCGCCCGGGTGAGCGAGTAGAGTGTGGGGCTCATGATGTACTTCGTGGCGTACTGGCTGTTGTACCAACCGGTGCTGAAGAACAGGTAGTAGATGCCGTTGCGCTTGAGGATCTCGGGAGCTTCGTTGATGCCCTCCTCGTCGGCCGGGAGCGTGTGGAGCGCCGGGCCCGCGTGGTTGTAGACGGTGGTGGCGGGGGTCGCGACGTTGAACGAGGAGATGTTGTTGCCCCGGTCGAACCAGACGTAATACAGCCAGTGGCCCGTGGTGTCGGTGAACGTGGCCGAGTCGATGCGGATGTTGCGGTTGCAGCCCTGCGCCGTGCACCCCGAGGTGATGGTGGTGCGCGGGTAGGTGGTGTTCGGGTTGATGGGCCGGGGCGCGCCGAAGGCGAGGTTCAGGTCGGGCGCCGAGGCCACGAAGGTCGTCACGTCCTGGCCGCTCGCCGGGCAGGCCATGCCGTTGGGCACCCGCTGGGCCGAGAAGTACAGGTTGTAGGTGCCGTTGTACTTGCCGAGATCCGGCGCCCAGATCATGCAGTAGTCGTAAGCCGGGTCGGCCACCGAGGGGTCGTAACCGCGCTTGAAGCGGAAGCTCGACAGGTCGTTGCTCTCGTAGATGGGCACGGTGCGCGCGTCGCCGGTGCCCGTGAGGAAGAACAGGTCATCGTGCTCCTTGTAGACGTCGGGATCGGCGAGCCCCGGGACGAGCAGCGAGCGCGCGTAGAAGTTGGAGCCGCGCGTGGCGCACGAGGCGCCGGTGAAGCCCTCGTCGCAGACGCAGAGCGCGCTGCCGGCGTTGTCCTTACAGACGCCGTGCCCGCTGCAGGTGACGCCATCACAGACGCCGAGCGCCTGCGAGACGGCCGATGACTCGCCGCCGGGCCCGGGCTCGAGGCCGGCGTCCTCCGGGCCCGCACATGCGGCGGCCATCGTGAGGGTGATGAGTGAAACGAGTGTCGAGGGGATGCGTGGAAGCATGGTTCTCCTTGGGGGGGGAGTCCAACGGAGGTGGAGGCCGCCTCGTACACCGCCTTCTTCAATTATTTCCAGCTTTTCATGGAAAGCTTGTCTCTTGCTTCCGCGGGCGCTGGGCCTCGACACGGTTGGCGGGCTCCGCGGACTCGAATTCGTCCCGGCGCTCCGCCCATTCGAGGATCGCATCGAGTGCCGGGCAGAGCGCCTGCCCCCAGTCGGTCAGCCGGTAGTCGACCCTCGGTGGTACCTCGTGATGATCGGTCCGCTTCACGATGCCATCCTCTTCCAGCCGGCGAAGTTGCTGCGTGAGCATCTTCTGCGTGATGCCGGGAATCGAGCGCTGGAGGTCTGAGAAGCGCCGCACCTGGCTACCGAAGAGGTGAAACAGAATCAGGAGCTTCCAACGTCCTTCCAGCAGCTTGAACGCGGCCTCCACATCGATGGCGGCGGTGGCGGGTGTGTATTGCTTTCGAGCGGTCATGGGCAGTTACTTTTTGGTGCGTACTTGCGGTCTGGTAACCATATCGACATCGTGGGTTCAGCGCAGGAGCCCGCAAGGAGGGCCGCATGAACCGCGAGCTGACAGACAATCCGATGACTTCCCGGGAAGAGCGACGGATGAGCGTCGCACGTGAGCTGGAGGGGCGCCGCGCCCTCGTCACCGGCGGCACCAAGGGCGTGGGCAAGGCGGTGGTCTCCCTCCTTCTGGAGGCCGGCGCGCGCGTCCTGACCACGGCGCGCGCTCGTCCCGAGCACCACGGGAACGAGGAATTCGTCGAGGCCGACATCACGACGGCCGAGGGGTGCCAGACCCTCGTGGAGGCGGTGCGCACGCGGCTCGGTGGCATCGACTTCATCGTTCATGTCGTGGGAGGGTCGTCCGCGCAGGCGGGTGGCTTCGCCGCGCTGGATGATGAGGAGTGGGCCCGGGAGCTGAACCTGAACCTGTTTCCGGCGGTGCGCATCGATCGCGCGCTGTTGCCCTCGATGATCGCGCAACGCTCGGGGGTGATCGTGCACGTCACGTCCATCCAGAGCCGGCTCCCGCTGCCAGAGGCGACGATGGCCTATGCCGCCGCCAAGGCCGCGCTGTCCAATTACAGCAAGGCGTTGTCGAAGGAAGTCAGCCCGAAGGGCGTGCGCGTCGTCCGCGTGTCGCCCGGGTGGATAGAGACCGAGGCCGCCACCGCCCTGGTCGAGCGGGTCTCCCGCGAGGCGGGCGTGGACCAGGAGGGTGGCCGGAAGCTCATCATGGAATCGCTGGGGGGCATCCCGCTCGGCCGGCCGTGCTCGCCACGAGAGGTCGCGGAGCTGATTGGCTTCCTCGTGTCACCCCGGGCCAGCGCGATCACCGGAACCGAGTACGTCATCGACGGGGGAACGATACCCGTGGCGTGAGGTGGGGACCGGCCGGCCCGCGGTCGATGCCTACGTGGAGCGGCTGCTGGCCCGTCCCCATGTCATGAAGACGGGCGGGTGAGCCGCTCCGTGACGAAGCGCACGGCTTCCACCACGACCTCTGGCTCCGTGAGCTGCGGGAAGTGTCCGCTTCGGCTGGCGATGATCTGCTTTCCCTGGGGCGACAGTGCAGCCAGGCCCCGCTGGTGTTCCGCTCGTGCGGCGAGGGCTTGCGCCGGGGTGGCCCAGGTCATGGCGGGCTTACCGCCCGTGACGACGGCAAGTGGGACGTCTGGGAACGGGCCCGCACGCTGGATGAGACCGACGGTGTGTGAAACGTGTTCCGTCTCTCCGAGCTCATCCTTCCCGAAGAGCGAATCGAGCGTGCGCTGGGCAAAGCGCTGAAAGCCGTTTTGATGCCGGGCCATGACGCTGACGTCTTCGGGCGCGGTGGCATCGAGCAGCACCACGCCTGAAACCTCATCCGGGAAGGTCCGGGCGAAGAGATTGACGGCGAGGCCGCCCAGCGAATGCCCCACCAGGAGGTAGGGCGGAGACAGGTGGGCTCGACGCAGGAGCGCACGGAGCGACTCGACGATGACCTCTCCGGTCTGCGGTACGGCCGGCTTGCCGCTGCCGCCGGTACCTGGGCGGTTGTACGCGAAGACGGTCCCCAGGGCGGACAGCGGCTCCAGCACCCTGAACCATCCCTCGATGGGACCGCCGGCACCATTGATGAGCACGATGAGGGGGGCGCCCTGCCCCGCGATGACGTACTCGAAGGTCTGCCCGTCGATGCGGGCTTGCTGTTTCGGAGCCATGGGTTTCATTGGGTCCTCAGCTTCTCCAGCCCGTCGAGGAGCAGCTCCAGCCCGAACTCGAACTGGTGCACGCCCTGGTGGGCGCCGTCGGCCACCAACTGGGTGAGCCCCGCATGTAGGGATACTGCTCGGCGGGAAGCATGGGGAGGAAGCCCCGCGCCGCACTCGCATAGTCCGAGCGCTCGAGGGGGAAGTTCAGCTCCTGGAGCGTGAAGCCGTAGATGTGGCTGTCGATCGCGTTCCAGGCGCGATCGGCGAGCTGATACGAGAAGCCGGCTTCGCGCAGGCAGCCGAGGGTGGCGTTCACGTAGCGCAACATCGCCGGCCCGATGTTGAGGCGGGAGGCGATCAGCAGCGAAGCCCAGGGATGGCGCAGCAACACCTCGTGGGCGGAGTGGGCGCGCTTGCGGATCGCCTTCTTCCAATCGCCACCGGGCTCCGGCAGCTCGATCTTGGCCACCACCAGGTCGGCCATGCCGTCGAGCACGTCGTCTTTGTTGGCGACGTGGTTGTAGAGCGACATCGCCTCCACCCCGAGCTGCTGAGCGAGCTTGCGCATCGAGACCGACTCGATGCCCTCCTTGTCGGCGAGCTGGATGGCTGCCTGCAGGACCCGCTCACGGGTCAAGGGAGCGCGAGGTTTGGCGGTTCGTCTTGACACACTTACACCGTAAGCTTACCTTTGGATCGAGTCAACTTACAGCGTAAGTCCGGAGAGCCCGATGAAGACCATGAACGCGATCGTCCAACCCGCCTACGGCTCGGCCGAGGTGCTCCGGTTCGAGGAGGTGGAGCGGCCGGCGTTGGGAGACGGCGAGGTGCTGGTCCGGGTGCATGCCGCCTCGGTGTGCAAGGGAGACGTGCACCTGCTCACCGGCACGCCGTACCTGCTTCGCCTGATGTTCGGCCTGCGCCGGCCCAAGCGCCGCATCGCGGGACAGGACGTGGCCGGGACGGTGGAGGCGGTGGGCGCCCACGTCACCGCGCTCAAGCCCGGAGACGAGGTCTACGGCCAGGTACCGGGAGGCGCCTTCGCTGAATACGTGTGCGCGCCCGTGGACCTGTTCGCGCCCAAGCCCGCCAACGTGACGTTCGAGCAGGCGGCGTCGGTGCCCATTTCGGGGCTGACCGCGTTGCAGGGCCTGCGCGACGCCGGGCAGCTCAAGCCGGGGCAGAAGGTGCTGATCAACGGCGCCTCGGGAGGCGTGGGGACCTTCGCGGTGCAGATCGCCAAGGCGTTGGGCGCGGAGGTGACCGCGGTCTGCAGCACGCGCCACGTCGACAAGGTCCGCTCGCTCGGAGCCGACCGGGTAGTCGATTACACCCGCGAGGACTTCGCGCGGGGCTCGGAGCGCTATGACGTGATGCTCGACCTGGTGGGCAACCGCGCCCTCGCCGATTGCCGGGCGGTGCTCGCGCCAAAGGGCGTGTTCGTCTCCTCCGCCGGCTCACCGGGCGGAAACTGGATCGGCCCCATCGTCTGGATGCTCAAGGTGATGGTGGCGGGAATGGCCGGCAGCCAGAAGATGACCTCGTTGATGGCCATGCCGCGGCGGGACGATCTGCTCTTCCTCCGGTCGCTGATCGAAGCCGGAAAGGTGACTCCGGTCATCGAGCACCGGTTCGCGCTGAGCGAGACCGCCGCGGCAATGCGTCACGTGGCCGAGGGGCACGCGCAAGGGAAGACGGTGGTATTCGTCTGAACGCTTACCCTCCGAAGGTCTTCGCGAAGAACTTCTCGACCCGCGACTTCTCGGGCTGCACCACGCCCGCGGACGAGGCCGCGCCGGACGCGCTGGCGAGGCTGGGGCGCAGGCCCGCCGCGATGCCGGGCTTGATGTGGTGGCGCAGATCGAGCGCGGCGTCGGTCTTGATGTGGGTGCCCACGCCCACCGCGGCGTTGACGTCCGCGGAGTGCTTGAGGAAGCCGTTCTCCAGGCCGAGCTTCCCGCCCGCCTGGGCGGCCGCGCCCGCCACCACGCCCGCCGTGGCCGAGCCGTGCAGCCGGCCCACGTGTCCGCCCACCGTGCCATACGCTCCCGCCGTGGCGGCCGCGCCCACCTGGGCCGAGAGCAGCGCCGTGGCGGTCTTCGGATCCACGGAAGCCACGCCCTCGGCGAAGGCGGTGGCCGAGGCCTTGCCCTCACCCTTGAGGTACGCGCCCACGTGCCGGTTGAAGTCGTGGCTCGCGCTCGCCGCGACGCCCACGCCCGTCTCCGCCTTGGCCGTCAGCGCGGCCGTGTACGCGTGGCCCTTCGTATCCGCCGAGATGCCCGCCTGGGCGCTCGCCTTGAGGGCGTTGGCCTCGGCGGTGAGCTGGCCGCTGGTCACGCCCAGCCGGCCCGCGTGAACCTTCTGCAGCTCGTAGGCGGCGTGGGGCCCGTTGAGCTCGGCCTGGGCCGAGTAGTGGTGCACGCCACCACCGCTATGGCTCGTGGTGGAGGCCTGCATCGAGCCCAGGCCGCCGCTCACCTTGCCCCCGAAGACATCCTTCTGGAAGGGGTTGCCCGGCCTGTCGATGAGCATGTTCTGCTTCGCGCCCGGGGGCGGCGTGAGCTTGTTGTCGCCGCCGCTCACCATCAGGTTCGAGGCCTCGCCCGTGCTCTTCTCCCAGGGGCTGTACGTGGGGGCGCCCTCGGGCATGCCCGGGTGCTTCACGGGCTTGGACTCCGTGGTGGCCGGGGCCGGAGACGTGGGCTGGGACACCTTGGCCGTGGGGACGGTAGCGGAGCGGTGGGGCAGGGAGGGGGCGATGCGAGGCATGGGAGGCTCCTCGGGAGGTGCGGTGGGGTGGATTCGGACCAGCGATGTCCTGTCCATTTGCACCCGACATGCCATGCCCATGACGCCCGCCGTGGACAGCGGGCCTGCGTGGTTTCAGGAGGTTACGGAGTGGGGGGAGTGAGGCAGAAGCCAGTGGGGGTGGTGAGTGTTGTCACCAGTCTCGAGACGGCTGTCACCACCCCCATTCGAAGCCCTTGTCATCGTTTCAGTTCGTCACCGGGGGGTTGACCCCCGACACCGCGGCGCCGAAGAAGCCCACGGCGATCTCCTCGTACATCGTCTCCACCGCGCTCTGGAGGGCCAGCGGGATTCCATCCCGGTTCAGCGCCTCCTTGCGGCCGATGGCCGTGCCGGTGAGGCGCTTGACGATGTTGCCCTGCGCATCCAGGAGGCGTGCCTTGTAGCGGATCTGCCCGATGGCCTTGGAGTTCTCGCCACCCGCGCTGCCAAGGAGGAGGTCGGGGCCGGCCTCGAGCAACTGCAGCGTCAGCTCGGTGGTCCCGTTCCCCAGGGCGTAGCTGTTCGTGAAGGCGTTGGTGAAACCCCGCTCGAGACTGTGCCGCCACTCGTTCACCTCCAACCGCCCGGGACCGATGTCCACGGCCAGCGAGTCCCGCACCGAATCCTCCAGCTTGAGCGAGAGGCTCTGGGACGTGGGGGCCATATCCAGGTTGGGAGAGGGATTGAGCTGGGCCACCGTCACCGTACAACCCGTGCACAGCAACACCAGCGGGAGCAGGAGTCTTGCGATCGAGGTCATGCGCGAATGCTTAACATGGTTGTCCACTCGTCTAGGAGGGGTGGGGGCCCTGTTGAGGGGGAGGGGCCTGTGAACTACCGTCGCGGAGATGGAAGCGGACCGCGGGGAAAGCGTGCGTATCTCGAAGCAGGAGCTGCAACGCTGGATGGAGCGGCGCGACGCGCCCGCGTGGGCACGTGTCGCGAGCCTGGTGCCGCTGCTCCTGGGGTCGGCGGTGGCGACCGCCTGGCTGGCGGACAGGGGTCATCCGGGGTGGATGGGCACCGTCCTTCTGTGCGGCGTGGCCCTGGTCACCTTCTTCCCCGCGCTGCACGAGGCGGGGCACCGCACCGCGTTTCGCTCTGGCCCTTTGAACGAGGGGCTCGTGTGGCTGAGCGCGTTCCTGATGCTGCAGGCCCCCAGCTTCTTCCGTGAGTTCCACTGGGAACACCACAGGTCCACGCAGTCGCTGGAACACGACCCGGAGGCTCGCCGCCGCGCCAGGGCTCCTCGAGGGCTGGCCGCGCAACCTCGGATTCTACCTGGCACGTGCGTTGGGGCAGGGGCTGATGGTTGGCAAGGCGCTGTTCACCTTGTCCTCCGCGGTGCTGTTCACGCCGGCTCAGTGGGAGAAGCTGTTTCCGTTCATCCGGGTGAATCAGAGACGGCGCGTCCAGTGGGAGAGCCGGCTGATCGTCGCGCTCTGGGGCGCGCTGCTCCTCGGTGGGATTGGCTTCGTGCCCGGGTTCAGCCAGGTGCTGCTCGCGTGGCCCCTCGCTCATCTGCTGATGGGGTTGTTCGTGCTGCCGGAACACACGGGCCTTCCCCGGGAGGGCGGTCAGCTCCGGCGCACGCGCACCACCCGGTCGAACGCGCTCGTTCACTTCCTGATGTGGAACATGAACCATCACGCCGAGCACCACGCCTATCCCGCGGTGGCGTTCCATGCGCTGCCGGAGCTGCACCGGGCGCTGGGTCCAGAGGTGGAGCACGTCTCGCCGGGGTACCTGTCGTTCCACCTGCTCGCGCTGCGCCACGCGCTGTTCGGGCCGCCCGCCAGTCAAATACCTCGTACGGCGGGGAGCGGCTCCGTGGAGTAGACTGTGCCCATGCGCTTCCAGCCGCCCTGGGGCGGGGCCTTCCGCCTCCACACCTTCCATCACCACACCCCCGAGGCCCTGCCCGAGGGCACCGTCAACGCCATCCGCTCCGCCATCCTGGGCTCGCCCCTGCTCGGTGAGAGCAACCTGACGGATCAATTCTCGGGCACGTATGGCTTCTCCATCACGTTCCGGCGCGAGGGCCTGTCCGAGGTCACGGGGCGCTTTCCCGCCTTCGCGCCCTACCTCGAGAAGGCGCTCCTGCCGGACTGCAACGCCTTCCTGCTCAACCCGCTCCTCGTCCAGAACGGGCGCGGAGTGGAGGCGCACCTCGACCGGAGCATGGAGTACTACGGGGAGGGCATCGGCAGCCCGTTCGCCGTGAGCGTGCTCTACGTCCACGTGCCGGAGCAGCTCGCGGGAGGCGAGTTGCGGCTGTATCACCGCGGCAGGCGGGTGGCGGCGGTGAGGCCCACGTCGCGCTCGCTGGTGATGTTCCGGGGCGATCTCATGCACGAGGTCGTCGCGATTCAAACCGGGGCTCCGGTGCTCACGGAGGCGCGCATCAGCCTGGTGATCGAGCAGTACCGTGTGCCCGAGTCCAAGCTGGCGGGGGTGCCCCATTTCGAGTTGAGGACCCGCGACGGGGTGGTGGGCACATGAGTGAGTTGACGATGGATGTCTGGGTGGCCCGGCCCCCGAGCGCGGTCTTCGAGGCCATCAAGGAGCCCTACCACTTGCGGCGCTGGTACGGAGCCCCCGCGGGCGCCGTGCGTCTCGGGGAGGACGGCGGAGAGCCCGTGGGCGAGCCGTTCCGGGTGAACCTGCTCGACGAGCGCGGCAGGCCCTTCGCCCAGAGGGGCCGCATCCTCGAGGTGCTCGAGAACGAGGGAGTCGTGCTGGAGCTGGCCTGGGAGGGCGGTGGGAACCTCGGTCACGAGACGACGCGCGCCTCGCTCATGCTCCGCGCCCAGGACGCGGGCACGCGCATCGAACTGCGTCAGGGCCCGTTCTCGAGCCCCGAGGCGCGAGAGGCCCACCGGGCGTATTGGGAGACCTGCCTGGGGCGGCTGGTGCGCGTGGCGTCCGGAGAGGCCGTGCCCTGTTTCGAGGAGTGCTGGGAGGAGTCGAGCGGTTTCGTCGAGCCGCTCGGCATGGCGGCGTACACGGTGCTCGCCGGCGTGAGGGAGGCCGGCGCCTCACCGGAGACGCTCGCCCAGCTCGAGGAGACGCTCTACACGCACCTCGCCCGCTTGCCCGAGGAGACCGCGCGGGTGCTCGGGGCCGTGCTGCGCGAGCGGCTGAAAGCCGGACTCCCGCACCGCTAGGAGGTCCAACGCGAGGCGATGAGGCCGTAGCCGAAGGCAACGAATCCGAAGAGCAGCGCGCCGGCGCTGCCTCCCTGACGCGTCCCCTGCAATGCCATCGACAGAACGGCGAGCACCGGTACGAGAGCGCTCGCGGCGAGGAAGCGCCAGACGTGTGGCCTCGCACCGCGATGCGACAGCCGCACGCCGAGATAGGCCCCCACGGCCGCCGCGGTGAGCTTCGCGAGCCACCACTGCTCATTCGAGAGGGAGGGGAACAACGAGTCGTTGCGCCACCACCCGGAGGCGAGCTGTTCGAAGAAGCCGAACAGCAGACCGGCCGTTGCACCGATGAGCGCGGCGAGCAGGCCCCGTCCCTTGGGGCGCGAGGAGGGTGGGTCCGCCGCTGCTCTCCTGCTGGCAAACCGCAGTCCGAGGCCGAAGAGGAGGTGGACGAACACGAGCACCAGAGGTGGGGTGTTGGTCAGCCAGGGCGTGATCGTCCGTGCCAGCCGCTGTGAAGACACCGCCCGCTCCACTCTGGCACGCACCGACTCGCTCTCCGCGGAGCGCAGCTTCCGCCACTGTCCATTGACCAGCACGTCGACGGAGGTCACCCGTCCGTCCCATCCCCGGCAAGGCACGGCAACCCTCCCGTCGGCAAGCTCCTCGGGCGCCGCCGGAACACACGCGAAGGCGTCAGGAAGAACGGGGAAGGTGAGCGTTTGCCCGGTGGCTTCGAGGCGCACGAGCACGTGGGCCGGCTTCGAAGGAGCGCTCCCTTCGTTCTCGCTCTTGAGGATCGCCCAGAGGCCGCCCTCCCGTGCGGGCGAGATGACCAGCGGGCGGAGCCCCGGAAATGGAACGTATGGCCCTGCGTCGGCTGCCGAGAGGCCGAGGCGCACCAGCTCGTCTCTTTCGATCCGATACAGGGCCTCATCGGCTTCGACCCAGCCTTCATAACTCCCCGGCGCCGCGAGCTCGTGGCTCGACCACCCCTCCTCGCCCAGGACGCGAAGCACGGTGCGCTTCTGCTCCGAAACCATGACCGCGGGGGCGCTCAGCGTCCTGACCGGTGCGCCGAAGCCGGGAAAGACGTCCCGTGCCTCCACCCCGGTGGGCGACAGCCGCACGACTTCGCAATACCGGTGCACCCGCGAGCGGTCGGCGAAGTTGCGCACCACGACCGCACCGCCGGAAGGGCCGGGCACGATTCGCCGCTGCCCCACGAGCTTCCAAGCGGCAGCCATCGCATCCCGTCGCCTCGGGAGCGGCGCCCAGCTCGATGCGCGTCGCGGTGCCGCCGTCCCAGTGCACCGCCACCTGGGCATCGTAGGTCAAGAACCAGAGCGCATCCGTCTCCGCGGAGGGCGCATACTCGATACCGCCTTCCGGCCCGCCCAGGTCGACCGTACCGACAGGCACCAGGGCGCCATCGCGTTCGATGCGGTACATCGTCGCGGGCCTCCCATACCCGAGCGCGAGCGCCTCGTCCGCCGCTTTCCTCCCCGCATGGATGTACCGAAGACCTATCGCTTTATCGCGGATCAATGGGGAGGCGCCGTCGTCGTCACGGGCCTGGCATCCGCTCAACGCGGCACAAAGGAGAAGAAGGGCGATTCGCACGGGACGCAGGGTATAGGACGAGGGGGGGGCCTGTTGCACCTGCACAGCCAGTGGTGAAGGCTCTGGACCTCGAGTCGCCCGGAGGCGAGGCGCTCGGCCCGACCCCGGAGACTGAATGCGGAACTGGATTGTGTGGATGTGCGTATCCCTGTGCGTCGCGTGTGGCACGCCGGCGACTCCCACCGGGCCTGATGCGGGGAGCCCGCCCGATGCCGGCACCCAGATGGACGCGGGCATGGACCCCGACGCGGGGGACACCACCGACGGAGGAGACACCACCGATGCCGGCCTTCCCTGCAGCGCTCCGACAGCGCATGGGCCGAGGTATCCGGGGACGGTGAGGAGCGCCGCGGTCGAGGGGCCCTGGGAGGAGGAGACGCGCATCCTCGCTGCGGACGGAAGCCCGGCGCGCGTGGAGCTCAACAGCGACGGAACGAGTGCGCTCCGGCTCAGCGGGTTCGGCTTCGCGATTCCGGCTGGCAGCACCGTCACCAGCGCGACGGTGCGGATCACCGGCCGCACGCCCAACGCCGCCACCAGCCTCCGGGCGATGGTGCGCTTCGGGAGGTCGACGGGCCCGGTGACGAGCTTCATGCCCACCGACGTCGCCTTCACCTCCACCCAGGCGGTGCACGAGCTCTCCGGCCTGGGGCACAGCGGGGCAGGCTCGCTCACGCGCAACCTCGCCATGCTGTCCGACTTCGCGATGGATGTGGGCTTGCAGGGCCCCGTGGCCACGGTGCTCGAGGCCGACCACGTCACGCTGGAGATCTTCTACAAGGAAGGCGCCACGGCGAAGACGACCGGCCCCGTCTCCCCCACGGTGGTCATGCAGGTCGGCCTCGCGCGCGACTGGCGCAACACCGACAGTGCCCTCACGGTGGATGGAGATCCGGCCTACGTCCAGGGGATGTTCGATCACGAGACCACCTCGCGGCTCGAGTCCTCCGGCTACGGCTTCGAGCTCCCCGACGACGCGGTC
Organism: Archangium gephyra; assembly: GCF_049060025.1. Taxonomy (GTDB): domain Bacteria; phylum Myxococcota; class Myxococcia; order Myxococcales; family Myxococcaceae; genus Archangium; species Archangium gephyra_A. Next base: position 6,141,138 of record NZ_JBMEQQ010000002.1, on the reverse strand, counting down.
GTGGCGGGCATCCGCGTCGACGTGACGCGCAGCTCGTACAGCAACGGCGATGTCCGAGATCTCGACCTGCGCCTGCTGAAGGACGGCGCCCCCATCGGGGAGTCGCGGGCCCTGGTCGAGGAAGGGACCAGCTGGGCCGCGGACTACATGACCGTCTCCTACGGTTCGGAGGAAGACCTCTGGGGGCGCGCCTGGACCATCGCGGACCTCGAGGCCCCGGGCTTTGGCACCGGGCTCCGCGCGCAGTACGCCATGAGCGCTGGCAGCGACTGGGCGAGGGTGGACGCGATCGGCATTACCGTCTTCACCTGTCCGTAGGCGGGCGGGCGGACGTCCTGGAGAGGCCGCCGGAGCGAGCCGCGCTCCGGCGCCCTGAGCCGGGCAGGGCCGCACCGAACCCGGAGCTTCAGTTCGCGAGCAGGAACTGGCTGATCCGGTTCGACACCCAGCCGCGGAACTCATCCGTGGTGGGCGGGCAGTGGTTGCAGTCGCGGATGAGCTCCTTGTCGGTGAGTGAACGGAAGAGCTCGGCCGCGGAGGGCTGCCTCCTCCTTGTCGACCGCGCGCCGGTTCGGGCGGTCAGCCCTGATGAGCGCCGCAACCCAGCAGAGCAATGAGCTTCTCTTCCAGGCCAACGTGCCGGAGCAACAGGGGCTGCTTCACCTCACCGGGCCTCTTCGATGGTGGGCTCCATGAGCACCTCGGAGGTGATGCTCATGCCGATGAAGCAGTACTTGTGGGCCTTCTCGAACATCTCGCGCACCTTGGCGGGGTCCGTGCCGGGGGCCACGCGGATGGTCGGCGCCAGGCGCACCCTGGTGATTCGCGACACCTTGTCCACGGTGTCGAGCGTGACGGTGACGTGGTCCTCGTAGCCACGCACGTCCAGGCGCACCTTCTTCGCCAGCGACAGGAAGGTGAGCATGTGGCAGGTGGCCAGCGAAGCGCCGAACAGGTCCTCGGGGTTCCATCGCGAGGCATCCCCTCCATACGAGGGCGCCGAGCTCACCGCGATGTCCTGCTTGCCCGTCGTGCGGGCCACGGCATCACGGGGGTACTCGGCGGCCGTGGAACCTTCCCAATGAAGCGTCAGCGGAAACTCGTGCAAGACCCACCTCCATGACCGAGGTCATTCCCTGGGGGACGCCGCCCGGACTGTGCCCGCACCGGCGCCAGAACACCAGGGCGGGAGCATCGAACAGTGAGCTGCACATCCCCGTGTCCAGAGGACTGTGCTGTCCGTGCATCCGCGGACGAAGAGGCACCTGGCTTCACCCCCGCATGAGTTCGCGCCGCACGACTACAGAGCGCTGGCCCATGAGTCCCGGGCTCCAGGCTGGCCGCGTCGCCATGTTCTTCATGCCCCGGAACAGCCGCTCCAGGCCGGGGGCAATGGCTACAGCGCAGGGGCAAGTGGCTGCACCGGCCCACAGCCCTCAGGTACGCAATGGCAGGCAGACTGCCGAGGCCTCGGATGGCTCCCTTGCAACGAGGGTCGCGCGTTCGGTGTCGGCTTGTCCAACTGCCCATCCGTGAACACTCCTCTACTACCCAGGAGACAGCACCATGCGCGGCCAACTCGTCCTCCCGTGGCACGATCCCCCAGCACCAGAAGAGTCACGAGGTTTCCGCGGCGGGCTTGGAGCCGCCTGACGAGGACTCGCGGAGCGTTGATGCGCGGCCATCTGACGAGGGGACGTCAGCGGCTGGAGCAGTGCCGCACGTGATGGTGGCTGCGGGAGTTGCCGGAGCGAGAGGCCATCTCTCGCTCTCCGTCGAGGCTCACGACAGGAGGTAGGAGCATGAGAAAACGCAATCACTCGGCTGTTTTCATCGGTCTTGTGATGTCTTTCGTCAGCGGATGGGTGGGGCTGTCCGGGTGTACGTCCCAGCAGGATGAGCCGGTGTCCGGCTCCCCGGGAAGTCCGGCGGCTCAGGCCCCCTCCGGCGAGAGTAGTTCGCTGAAGGAGCTGGATGGGGAGCGGATCTACGCAGGACTGTTCCTCGGAATAGGCCCCGCGAGCGGATTGCTGCCGGAGCTCTACGGCCCGGGATCGCCGTATCTCGCGGTGTTCAACAATCCCCGGAAGCTCATTCCCACCCTCACGGATACAGCGAACAGGCTCGAGCAGAGGGGCGATGACGAAGGCGCACGCATCCTCAGGCGGACCATCGCCCAGGTCGAGAAGGGCGAGCGGCAGGAAGGCCAGGAGGTGGGCGTCGATGAGCTCCGAGCACCCCCCGCGGTGGCGGACCTGCTCATTTCCCAGGTCAAGCAGCAGCACCCTGGTTTCTTTGACGAGTTCGAGGAGAGCGTTCGGAGTGGAGAGCCGTCCAGGGTGAGGAGGGCTCTCCAGCGTGCCGCCGAGGTCTCGTACGAGGCGAACAAGACCGTCCTCGCCGGACAGAGCAGTACGTTGAGCGCGGAGCAGGGCCTCGTCGTGGATCTGATCTGGATGCTCGTCCTGCCCTTCCCACCCGTGCTCTGGGTTCAATCCCCGGAGGCTGCCGCCGCGGGTGCGGAGACTTCAGTGAGAGGGCTGATGAAGGAAGACGCCCTGGGCTTCGACGAGCTGGTCGCGAGGGTCACCCAGGCATTCCGGTGAAAGGGGGACGAGGCGCCATGACTCGCCAGAACAGGGGACTCGGGGTGGATGATTCTCGCGGCACTCGGCGGTATGGGCACAGCGCGTTGGGGCTGTCGGTTGTGCTCACGTTCACGGTCACCCTCATCCTCGGCGTTTATACGGTGTACGCGGCGCTCCCCTACAACACCATCCAGCTCCCTCATTCCCAGGGTAGCCCCATCCGGACGGTCCTGCCTCAGGGGTGGAAGTTCTTCACCCGGAATCCGACGGAGCCCCAGCTCGGACTCAGGCTCCAGACATCCTCCGGGAACTGGGTGGACGGAAGCCTGGGGCAGAATGCCTCTCCGCGCCAGTTGTTTGGGATTCGGCGTGACAGCCGTGCGCAACCTTCCGAAGCCGAGGCGTTGCTGCGCGATGTCCCGGCGAGCAGGTGGACGGACTGTGAGGGCCCACCCGAGCGTTGCCTGGAGGCGAGCGCTCCCGTCGCGGCCGTGAGCAACCCGGTGCGCGATGCGACCCTTTGTGGCGAAGTGGGGTTCATCCTGCAGAAGCCGGTTCCATGGGCCTGGGCCAGGATGCTCGGCGATGTGGTGATGCCGTCCAGGGTGGTTCGTCTGGAGGTCCAATGCTCGGCGCACTAGGGAAGGCCATGGGCCAGCGGCTCCCGAGATCGCTCCCGTGGACGAACGTGTACGGGCTTGCCCGCACGCTGCTCGCGCTCGGTTCCGCGCTCACCCTGGCCTTCAATCCGACCATGGATTTGTTCCTCCCGCAGCCCACGCTGGGCGCGCCCGAGGGGGTGCAGTGCACCGTACCCTTCTCGCGGTTCGGTCTGTATTGCCTTGGCGGTACGGGGCTGCTCGAGCTCAAACGCTGCGTTGCCCTGGTCATCCTCCTCATCGCGGCGTCAGGTTACCGGCCTCGCTACCTGGGAATCCTGCACTGGTGGGTGACCTTCAGCTTTCAGGCGAACGCCACGCTCATCGAGGGGGGCGATCAGCTCTCGGCCATTCTCACCTTCCTCCTCATCCCGGTGACGCTGACCGATGGCCGGAAGTGGCATTGGTCCTCTCCTGCCGACGTGAAGGCGCGAGCGGGGGAGCCCGGGCCTTCGCGCCGGTTCATCGCCTGGTGGTGTTTCGCGCTCATCCGTCTCCAGGTGGCGGGCGTCTACTTCCATGCCGCCCTGGGCAAGTGCGAGGTGCCTCAATGGGTGGATGGGACGGCCCTGTATTACTGGCTGCTCCATCCGTTGTTCGGAGCCCCTGAGTGGCTCGTGCCATTCGTCCGGAGCATCGTCCTCAACCGGGTACTCGTGGCGCTATTGGGCTGGGGAGTGATTGCCCTGGAGTTCGCGCTCGCGGCGGGTCTGCTCGCGAAGACGAAGTACCGGAAGCTCCTGCTCGCTGGAGGGGTGCTGTTGCACCTGGGCATCATTCTCGTGCATGGCCTGGTGAGCTTCGGGCTGGTCATGTTCGCCGCGCTGCTGCTCTACCTGTGGCCCGTGAGCGAGCCGCTGCGCATTCCGGGTGTACTGCGCCGCTCGCGGTCACCGCGCACCGCTCCAGGGGTCACGAGCGGGGCCGGAGTGCTCTACACGGCCAAGGAGCGGCCAGGCTGCTAGTGGGCAGACGTGCCTCCCAACCCTGGAGGGCGGCACTTACCCTCGACATGAGACACGGTGTCTCTTCGCCGTTTCACTCAAAAGGGATGCAACATGAATTCCATTCGGCCACGTGGTTTCCTTTCCCGTCTTCTTCCATCCACCTCCATGGGGCTGGCGGCTCTCATGACGTTCGGTGGTTGCGGTTCAGCGCCAGAAGAGATGGAGGGCGGGCAGGACGAGGTCGTCGAAGCAGCGCCTTCGCTCCAATCCCTCCCGGCTGAAGACATCTACGCTGGGATCTTCTTCGGCGTGGGTCCCGCACGCGCCCTGCTGCCAGAGGTCTACGGAGACGAGGCACGCCCTCGCGGACTGCTGGACGACAAGGACGAGATGAGGCGCAAGCTGCGTGATACGGCCAGCAAGCTGGAGGAGCGGGGTGACACCGAAGGGCTGGCACTGGTGAAGCGCGCCATGGCCCAGCTCGAGTCGGCCGACCCGTCGAGCGCGGACCTGACGGTCCCGAAGAATGTCGTCGCGCTCTATGTGCAGCAGATCCGTAAGCAGTCTCCCGATTTCTTCCAGCGCTTCGATGCTCGCATCCGGAGCGGGGATCCCGTCTCCGTCGACGCGGCGCTCCAAGACGCCGCCCAGCAGACGTATGCGGCGAGCAAGGTCCTGGTGCTGGATTCGGGAGGCACATCGGCCCAGGCGGAGCAGGCCATCACGATGGCGGCGGCGGTCGTGGCCGCCGCGGCGGTGGCGCTTGTCGCCGTCATCTGGTCTGGTGTTGTCCTCGTCGAAGGACTGTGGGTCGTGGCCACCCCCGCCAATTTGCAGGCCCAGGGCACGGCGACGCAGGGCTCTCTCCTGCACGACGAGCTCGTGGCCCGAGTGGCGAAGACCTTCTGAGCAGCGTTTCCAGGGGCGGTGGCGATGGCTTGTGCCGCCGTCCCAGGCGCCCGGGTCCGGCTGACGCCCGATGCCAAACCCGGTGCCGCCCTCAGCGGCGCCGCACCGCGGGGGCGAGCGCCGGGTTCTCCGTGTTGGAAAACCCGGTGTGATATGGCCTCGCCATGGCGACTGGCCTTCGAGACACGTGGCTCCTTCTCGCGCCTCTCCCGGCGCTCGCTCTCGGCCTGCTCGTCGCAACAGGTCACGGAGTTCCTTGGGCCGCGTTCCTGCCCAGCTTCCTCGCAGTGGCGCTCGGCGTCCTTTCCGTTGTGCTGTTCGCGCGAGGTGGGCCGGGGATTCGAGAAGGCGCGGCGAGAGCGCTTCCGGTCCTCGTCTTTCTTGGCATTGCCGCGACGCTTCTCTCGCCGGGCGTCGAGGGCGTTCGCCGTTGGCTCGCACTCGGGCCGATACGGCTGAACATGTCCGCGGCTCTCGTGCCATGGCTCGCACTCGGCGTCGCCGCTTCGAATCCGGGTGTGCGTTCGCTCCCCCTCGTCCTCGTGGGCGCCACGCAGCTCGTCCATCTCGCGCAACCGGATGCGGCGCAAGCCACCGCACTGGCCGTTGGCGCACTGCCAGTGCTCACAGGCGGGGCTCTCGTGAACAGGCGCATCGGCGTACCCGTCGCCGCTGTTCTCTTGGCCATGGCCGCGGCCACGTGGTTCAGGCCCGACCCCCTGCAGCCGCTCGATCACGTCGAGCGCATCCTCGTCCTCACGGCGTCGAGAGGTGCACCTTGGCTCCTGGGAGCGGCCCTCGCGGGGGGGGTGCTGCTCGCGCCCTTTGCCCTGGCCATGCGGAGGCGGCACTCCGTTGAGTCGCAGGTGGGGGCAGGCCTTGCCCTCTATCTGTGCACCAGCGTGATGGCGACCTTCTTCGGAAACTTCCCGGTCCCTGTTTTCGGTGCGGGGGCAGGACCGATCCTCGGCTGGTACGCGATGATGAGCGTACTCGCCGCATCCCGAGGCTCGAGGGCGGCAACCCGGTGGCCCTCCGGTCCGCGCCGGCTGACACGTCATTGACGCGTCATTGACGTGTCACCGTGCGTTCCGACACGAGTTCCCACTCCGGTTTCCGGCCCTCTTCCCTCTGATGAGCCGGTGGCATGGGGGTTGCCATGCGTCCCCGGCGAGAGGAACCAAGGTGTCCGAATGGCCGCGACGCGCGGAAAACAACCTTTTCAATTGCCAAACTTCTACGTCCCCTGGCCGGCGCGCCTGAACCCTCATCTCGAAGGGGCCCGGGCGCATACCAAGGCGTGGGCGCGGGAGATGGGAATCCTCCACCCTCCCAAGGAGGACAAGACTCCCGACATCTGGAGCGAGGCGAAACTCGATGCCATGGATTACGCGCTGCTGTGCGCGTACACCCATCCCGAGGCCCCCGGTCCGGAGCTCGACCTCATCACCGATTGGTACGTCTGGGTCTTCTACTTCGACGACCACTTCCTGGAGATCTACAAGCGCTCCAAGGACATCGTGGGCGCGAAGCAGTACCTGGACCGGCTGCCGGCGTTCATGCCGGTCGACCTCTCCCCTCCGCCCAAGCCCACCAATCCGGTGGAGCGGGGCCTGGCGGACCTGTGGGCGCGCACGGTGCCCTCGAAGTCCGTGGACTGGCGGCGCCGGTTCTTCACCAACACCAAGGCCCTGCTCGACGAGTCGATGTGGGAACTGGTCAATATCCGCGAGGCCCGCGTCGCCAACCCCATCGAGTACATCGAGATGCGCCGCAAGGTCGGCGGGGCGCCCTGGTCGGCGGACCTGGTGGAGCACGCCGTCTTCGCCGAGGTCCCCGCCCGCATCGCCCACTCGCGTCCGATGCAGGTCCTCAAGGACACGTTCTCCGATGCCGTACACCTGCGCAACGATCTGTTCTCCTACGAGCGGGAGATCCTCGAGGAGGGCGAGCTTTCCAACTGCGTCCTGGTGCTCGAGCGCTTCCTGAACGTCGAGACGCAGCGCGCCGCCGACCTCACCAATGACGTCCTGACGTCCCGGCTGCACCAGTTCGAGAACACCGTCCTGACCGAGTTGCCCCCGCTCTTCCAGGAGCACGGCCTCACCCCGGCCGAGCAGGCCAATGTCCTCACCTACGTCCGGGGACTCCAGGACTGGCAGTCGGGCGGCCACGAGTGGCACATGCGCTCGAGCCGTTACATGAACAAGGGCGCCGCGGCCTCGGACGGCCTGCCCCTGGGCCCCACGGGTCTGGGCACCTCGGGGTTCCGCCTGTCCCCCGCGGCCCTGGGGCTGGGACGGTTCAAGAGCTACACCCACGCCCCCTACACGCACGTGGGCCCGGTCTCGCTGCCCAAGTTCTACATGCCGTACGCCACACGGCGGAACGCCCACCTGGAGGCCGCGCGGCGCAGCTCCAAGGAGTGGGCGCGCCGGATGGGGATGCTGGACTCCCTGCCGGGCCTTCCGGGCACCTACATCTGGGATGACCACACGTTCGACGTCGCCGACGTGGCCCTGTGCGGCGCGTTGATCCACCCGGCGGCGACCGGTCCCGAGCTCGACGTGACGGCCGGCTGGCTCGTCTGGGGAACCTACGCCGACGATTACTTCCCGGCGCTCTACGGCTACAGCCGCGACATGGCCGGGGCGAAGGTCTTCAACGCCCGGCTGTCGTTGTTCATGCCGGACGACCCCGCCGCCCTCACCACGGTCCCCACCAACCCCGTGGAGCGCGGCCTGGCCGACCTGTGGGCCCGCACGGCCGGTCCCATGGAGCCCGAGCCGCGCAATCACTTCCGCAAGGCCATCCAGGACATGACCGCGAGCTGGTTGTGGGAGCTCGCCAACCAGATGCAGAACCGCGTCCCGGATCCGGTCGACTACGTGGAGATGCGCCGCAAGACGTTCGGCTCGGACCTGACCATGAGCCTGTCCCGGCTGGCCCAGGGCCACGGGCTTCCGGCGGAAATCTTCCGCACCACGCCGATGCGCGCGCTCGAGAACTCGGCCGCGGACTACGCCTGCTTCACCAACGACGTCTTCTCCTACCAGAAGGAGGTCGAGTTCGAGGGCGAGCTCCACAACGCCGTGCTGGTCGTCCAGCGCTTCCTGGACCTCGACAAGCCGGGGGGCGTGGAGGTCGTGAACAACCTGATGACGGCGCGGATGCAGCAGTTCGAGCACATCGTCGCGCACGAGCTGCCGACGCTCTGCGACAGCATGGGCCTGGACGCGAAGGCACGCGAGAAGCTGCGCGGCTACGTGGAGCAGCTCCAGCAGTGGATGGCCGGCGTGCTCATCTGGCACCAGACGGTGGACCGCTACAAGGAAGCCGAGCTGCGCCGGAGCCGGACGCCCGGGCGGTACCTGCAACACCTCCGGGGCCCCACGGGCCGAGGGACTTCGGCGGCGCGCCTCGCGTCGCTCGTGAGTGGAAACCGGCCCGCATCGGCGGGCCGTGCAACGGATTCTGTTTTCGTGAAGGAAGGAAAGAGCTAGGTCATGCCGAGTTTCGAGAAGCTGGTCGAGGAAGCCAACAAGCAGCAGATGAGCCTTGGGACGGCCGCGGCGCGCCAGCTCGCGACGACGACCAAGTCGGCTCCGCAGATGCAGGGCATTTCGTCCCGGTGGCTGCTCAAGCTGCTGCCGTGGGTGCAGGTCAACGGTGGCGTGTTCCGCCTCAACCGGCGCCTGACGTATGCCATCGGCGATGGCCGGGTGACCTTCTACAACACGGGCGCCCGGGTGCAGGTCGTTCCGCAGGAGCTGACCGAGCTGCCGATGCTGCGCGGCTACGACGACGTGGCCGTGCTCACCACCCTGGCCGATCGCTTCGTGCAGAAGGAGTACAAGGCCGGTGAGGTCATCACCCAGGCGGGCCAGGAGGCCGACTCCATCTGGCTCATTGCCCACGGCAAGGTGAACAAGATTGGCAAGGGCAAGTACGGCGATGAGACCGTGCTCGAGGTGCTCGCCGATGGCGACCACTACAGCTACCAGGCGCTGCTGGAGTCGCAGGACTACTGGCAGTTCACGGTCAAGGCCGTCACCCCCGTCACGGCGTTGATGCTCAAGCAGTCGGACTTCGAGACGGTGGTCGAGCAGGCCCCGTCGCTGCGCAAGCACCTCGAGCAATTCAGGTCCCTCTCGAAGAAGAAGCAGGACACGTCGGGTCAGGCCGACATCGAGCTGTCCGCGGGCCACCATGGCGAGCCCGTGCTGCCGGGTACCTACGTGGACTACGAGACCTCGCCGCGCGAGTACGAGCTGAGCGTGGCCCAGACGGTGCTGCAGATTCACACCCGCGTGGCCGACCTCTTCAACGACCCGATGAACCAGACCGAGGAGCAGCTCCGGCTGACCGTCGAGGCGCTCAAGGAGCTCAAGGAGCACGAGCTGGTCAACAACCGCGACTTCGGCCTGCTGCACAACGCCGACCTCAAGCAGCGCATGCACACGCGCAGCGGTCCGCCGACCCCCGATGACATGGACGAGCTGCTGGCCACCGTGTGGAAGGATCCCTCCTTCTTCCTGGCCCACCCGCGCGCCATCGCCGCGTTCGGCCAGGAGTGCAGCCGCCGCGGCGTCTACCCGGGCAGCGTCGACGTGGGCGGCCACCAGGTCACCGCCTGGCGCGGCATCCCCATCTTCCCCTGCAACAAGATTCCCATCAGCGACACCCGCACCAGCTCCATCCTCCTGATGCGCACGGGCGCGGAGAACCAGGGCGTCATCGGCCTGCACCAGGCGGGCATCCCCGACGAGATCGAGCCCAGCCTGAACGTGCGCTACATGGGCATCAACGAGAAGGCCGTCATCTCCTACCTCGTCAGCACCTACTTCTCCACGGCGGTGCTCGTTCCCGACGCACTCGGCATCCTCGAGAGCGTCGAGATCGGCCGCACCTAGTAGCGAGGAGCATCTCCATGGCGAACACGATGAAGACGGGCAGCGGTGGTGAGAGCGAGAAGCAGTTGAGCCTGAGCACGCTCGCTGCCCGTCAGTTGGCGACCACGACGAAGTCGCGGCCGCAGATGCTGGGAATCACCCCGCGGTGGCTGCTGCGCATGCTGCCGTGGGTCGAGGTGCCCGGTGGCACGTTCCGCGTCAACCGCCGCCTCACCTATACCGCCGGTGACGGCCGCCTGAGCTTCAGCAACATCGGGGCCCGGGTGGAGGTCATCCCGGAGGAGCTGACCGAGCTGCCGCTGCTGCGCGGCTTCAACGACCGCGACGTGTTGAGCGTGCTGGCGGGCCGGTTCGTCCAGCGGGAGTTCAAGACGGGCGAGCTCATCGTCGAGGCGGGTCAGCCCGCCGGGCACGTGGTGCTGCTCGCCCACGGCAAGGCCCACAAGCTGGGCAAGGGCCCGTACGGGGATGACGTCATCCTCGAGGTGCTCGCCGACGGGGACCACTTCGGGGACCAGGCGGTGGTGGAGGCCGGCGACACGTGGAAGTTCACGGTCAAGGCCGTCACTCCCTGCACGGTGATGATGATGCCGGAGGAGGTGCTCGAGAACGTCATCCAGCGCAACCCGGTGCTGGCCGCCCACGTCGAGCGCTTCAAGGAGCGCCTGCGCCTGCCCCAGGACAAGGCGGGGCAGGCCGCCATCCAGGTCACCGCCGGCCACCAGGGCGAGCCCGTGCTGCCGGGCACCTTCGTCAACTACGATCTCAAGCCCCGCGAGTACGAGCTGAGCCTGGCCCAGACCCTGCTCCAGGTGCACACCCGCGTGGCCGACGTGTTCAACGGCCCGATGAACCAGGTCGAGGAGCAGCTGCGGTTGACCATCGAGGCCCTGCGCGAGCGGCAGGAGTACGAGATGCTCAACAACCGCGACTTCGGCCTGCTGCACAACGCGGACTTCAAGCAGCGGCTGCACGCCCGCAGCGGGCCGCCCACGCCCGATGACCTGGACGAGCTGCTCTGCCGGCGCAAGAAGTCCCGCTTCTTCCTGGCCCACCCGCGCACCATCGCCGCGTTCAGCCAGGAGTGCACCCGCCGCGGGCTCTACCCGCCCGTCGTCGAGGTGCACGGCCGCAAGGTCCTGAGCTGGCGCAACGTCCCCCTCCTGCCCAGCGACAAGATTCCCATCTCCGCGGACAACACGACGTCCCTCCTCGTGATGCGGACCGGCAAGGACGACCAGGGTGTTGTCGGCCTGCACCAGACCGGCATCCCGGACGAGGTGGAGCCGGGCCTCTCGGTGCGCAAGATGGGCGTGAGCGAGCGCGCCATCGCCTCCCACCTCGTCAGCACCTACTACTCCGCGGCCGTGCTCATTCCCGACGCGCTCGGAGTGCTCGAGAACATCCAGCTCGGGCGCTGACACGGCTCACACCAGGGGGCCCTGCTCGGGCCGGAGGGTCAAACCTCAGGCCTTGTGCCCATGAGCGCAGGCGCACGTCGGCCGGGCATGTCCTGGGTAGTGGGGGAGGGCAGCGGCGGGGGACGTCGCCGCATCCTCGCCCCTTACTGCCCGAGCGACGAGGGCGGTGGCTGGGCTCTGAACGAGGGCAAGTAGCACTTGCCCTGGTGCTCGTGGAGGTCCTCCGGGCACGGGGCCTTGAGTTCGTGAGGCGCCCAGCAGCCTCCGACGAGCTCGACCTCGGTGTAGCGAGTGCAGGGGGGGCGCTTCTGCCCTTTGTAGGGCTCTTTCGGCAGAGGCCGGGCGAGCACGGCTTCCCCTCTGGGTGGTGTGGTGTCCACGAGCCAGGCGCGGAAGTCCGGCGTCTCGACTGCCGTGGGCTCCTCGTGGCTCAGGGGCGCGGGTAGGGCGCTCGGGGGTTGGGACACGGAGGCCAGACGTACCAGCGCGAGGAGCAGGGCGCCTACCGTGACGGCGCTCGCCACGCCCCATCCCAGACGCCACCGGAGGCGGGGCTCGTGGGGGTAGGACACGGCGCGCACCATGCGCCGCACTTCCTCGAGCACACCTTCCAACGTGAGCAGCAACGACTCCGCCGACTGCCTGTCCTGGGCCCTGGCCCAGCCGGTGTGCTCCACTTCCATGGTGGAGTAGCCGCGTGAGGCCCAGGAGCCGAGGAACACCCGCCAATCCTTCCGCGGCGCCGTGCCCTCCTCGGCGGCGTGTTTGCGCACCAGGGCCGTGGCCCCGCTCGTCTCGTTCGTGGCCAGATAGAGTTCCTCCTGGCTGTCGCCGGACTGCTGCACCTGCTCCTGAAGCAGGTACGGCCCCACCCGTTCCGCTCCCTCCTCACTCGCTTCGGACTTCTTCTCCTCGTCCATGCGTGCTCCTCCCGAGCCTCCCCGCATGCGGGTGGCCAGGTGCTCTTGTTGGCATGGACCGACCCCTATTTCCAGGAGGTACCCGGTGAGTCAGGTGGGGGCCTGCTCACGGGTACGCCGGGGAAGATGTCGAAGGACTCATTTCGACCCAGGCAGCGCTGAGCAGCGCCGGGTTGGCAGCGGTCTCGTGCTTCCTCACAACCGGCGCCAGGCGTGGACGAGTTGGGGTAGCACCGACAAGACGAGCACGTTGAGTCCGATGGACCAGGCCACCAGGCCCTTCCACCAACGCGCTTCCACATGCCGGGTGCCCAAGGCCATCAGCACCCACAGCACTGGCAGGAAATCCAGACTGAAGCGCTGCGCGTTCAGCTGCACCCAACCATTGTTGTAGTAGTGCAGCATGTGGATGAGCGAGAGGCTCACCATCCCCCACGCCGCCCACCGCAAGGGACGTGCCGGCCTCGCCATCAGCGCCACCAGGAGGAAGGGACTGGCCAGGGTGAGCGACGTACCCATGCCATCGACTCCCATGGGCGCCAGCTGACGGGGCCCACCGAATTCGAAGTGTGGCCCCTCCAGGAACATGTGGAAGAAATTGAAGGGCACGTACGCGGGGTGGAACAGTCCATAGCGCGCCACGCGCTCGGCCAGGAAATCGCTCAAGGGCATGCCCGCGTAGCCGGTGTCGAGGGGGTCACCGAAGCGCAAGGCATTGAGCAGCAGGTACACCCCGCCACAGACGCCAGCCAATACGAGCACCAGCACGCCCTCTCGCACCTGCCGGCGACGGCCGGCTTCCGCGTGACGCCACCACACCACCAGCGCGATGAAGGGGATGAGGTAGATGCAAAGCTGGCGAGACAGAAAGGCCAGCCCCGCCCATAATCCCGCCCTCGCGCCCCGCGCCGGTCCCAGCGCCTCCTCCAGGGCCAGCAGCGAGCAGGTGACCGACACCACGTGCGCGAGGAACCACACGGCCTCGCTTTGCACCACGCAGTACCAGAACGCCGTCCCCGCCAGCAGCGCCGCCACCAGCCAGGGGCGATCGGCCTCGGCGATGTCCAACCTCCGAAGCACCCGCCAGGCGAGCCATGCCGCCAGTCCGGCCAGGCCCAACGCCACGGCGCGATAGGGCGCGCGCTCGTGCCCGGTGAGCGCCACCACCGGTAACAGCACCAGGGATGGGAACGGGGGAAAGGCGACGTAGTACCGGCCCCCATACAGGCTCAGGTCCTCCGCCGGACCCGGCACATCCAGCCGTCCTTCCAACCAGGATTGTGCCTGCAGGCCGTAGAGGTTGGGCCCGGCGTAGTAGTTCAGACGCAGGCTCAGTCCGAGTGCGAGCAGGGCCAGGAGGATGAGGAGGACTTTGCGCGAGGGATGCGAGAGAACCATGGTCGGGCGACGCGGGTACTTACCACAGCCCCCGCCACCCGACTCTCGTACGTATCAGGCGGGTCCACCGCTCGAAGCAGCACGTCACCAGGGTGCGAGCGCTGATGGGATGGCAACGCTCACAGCGCACCCGCGCGAAGCCGTGCAGCTCCTCCCCAGCCACACCTCGCCAGGGCACACGCTACCGCCAGGCTCCCACGAGACTCCGCCGAGCCCGCTCCGGGAGTGCCAGGCGGCGGGTTCGATTCCCGCCGCCTCCACGCTGCCGCGCCCCTGTCCTACCCGAGCATTTCGTTCAGGAGGCGGGCGACGGCCTTCGGGTCCGCCTGGCCGTTGGTGGCGCGCATGACCTGGCCGGTGAAGAAGCCGGTGAGGCCCTTCTTGCCGCCCCGGTACTCCGCGACCTTCGCGGGGTTGGCGTCCAGGACGCCCTGGATGGCGGTGCGCAACTGCCCCTCGTCGCTGACGACGCGCAGGCCCTTGCGCTCCACGATGCTCGCGGGCGCCTCGCCGGACGTCTGCGCCTCCGCCAGCACGTCCTTGGCGATGCGGGCGCTGATGCTGCCCTCGGCCACCAGCGTGACCAGCGCCGCCAGGGCCTCCACGCCCACGCGGTTGGTGCCCTCGCGGATGGACGTGGCCAGATCGTTCACCACCCAGGGCGCGAGCTCCGCGAGCCGCTTGCCGCCCGCGGCCTCCAGGTACGCGGCGAGCTGCGGCTCCCGGGCGAGCATGGACGCGTCGTTCTCGGTGACGCCCTGCTGGCGCAGGCGCGCGGCCGTGGCCTCCTGCTCGGTGCTGAGCGACGGACGGACGGGGGCCTCCGCGGCGGGGGCCTTCTTCTCGGTCCGCGGCTTGCTCTCCGCCTTCGGCTCCGCGCTCTCCGCCTTCTTCCCCCAGGTGTCCTTGAGGGTGATGATGCGGTTGAACACGAGCGCGTCGTCGCGGCTGTCCACGGGGTCACGCCAGAAGTACCCGGCGCGCTCGAACTGGTAGCGGGCGCCGGCCGGGTCCTTCGCCACGCTCGGCTCCACCACTCCGCGCGTCACCACCAGGCTGTTCGGGTTCACGAAGCTCATGAAGTCCGTGTTGAGCGGCTTCGTGTCGTCCTCGTGGCCGGGCTGCTCCGGGTCGAACTGCTGCGCCTCGCTGTCGGGCTCGGCCACCGTGAAGAGCCGGTCGACCAGGCGGAACTCGGCGCTCACGCCGCGCGTGGCGCTCACCCAGTGGATGACGCCGCCGGCCTTGGCGTCCTCGCCGAGCAGCGTGACGCGCAGCTCCGACGGCCCGCCGTCCGTGCCCATGATGACCTCGTCGCAGCGGATGATGCCCGCGCCACGCAGGCGCACCGTCCCGCCCGGCGTGAGCCGCTTGAAGCCCTTGGGCGGATCCGCGCTGAAGTCCTCGCGCTCGATGACGATCTCCCGCGTGAGCGGCACCTCGCGCACCGCCTTCTCGGAGGCCACGCGCTCGCCGGTGGGCAGCGGCACCTTCCCGTCGGCACTGCTCACCTCCTGCGGCCAGTACGGGAGGCTCAGCATGCGCTCCGCGTCCAGGTTCTGGATGACGGCCTTCAGCGGGCGCGTCACCGCCATCACGCGGGGCGCGCGCAGGTTCAGGTCGTCGCGGACGGCGTTCTCGAAGAGGGCCAGGTCCACGGTGCGGTTGGTGCGGCTCACGCCAATCTGCGAGGCGAAGGCCCGCACGGACTCGGGCGTCACACCGCGCCGGCGCATCGCGCTGATGGTCGGCATGCGCGGGTCGTCCCAGCCCTTCACCACGCCCTCGCGCACGAGCCGGCGCAGCTTGCGCTTGCTGACGACGGTGTACTCCATGCTGCGCCGCCCGAACTCGTACTGGCGCGGCGCCGTCTTGCCCGTCTCCTTGTCGGAGAACAGGTTGTCCATGAGCCAGTCGTAGATGGCCCGGTTGTCGATGAACTCCAGGCTGCACATGCTGTGCGTGATGCCCTCGAGCGCGTCACTGATGGGATGGGCGAAGTCGTACATCGGGTAGATGCACCACTTGTTGCCGGTCCGGTAATGGGGCGCGTGCAGGATGCGGTAGAGCACCGGGTCGCGCAGCTTGAAGTTCGGGTTGGCCAGGTCGATCTTCGCGCGCAGCGCGTGCTCGCCGTTCTTGAACTCTCCGGCGCGCATGCGGCGGAAGAGGTCCAGGTTCTCCTCGACGCCGCGGTTGCGGTACGGGCTGGGCGTGCCCGGCTGTTCCACCGTGCCGCGCAGGCGGGCCATCTCCTCGCCGCTGACGCTCTCCACGTACGCCAGGCCCTTGCGGATGAGCTGCACGGCGAAGTCGTGGAGCTGCTCGTAGTAGTCCGAGGCGTAGAACAGGCGCGAGGTGTCCCAGCCCAGCCACTGCATGTCGCGGATGATGCTGTCCGCGTACTCCTGCGTCTCCCCCTCGGGGTTGGTGTCATCCATGCGCAGGTGGCAGACGCCGCGGTAGTCCTGCGCCGTCATGAAGTCCAGGTAGCTGGCGAACGCGTGCCCGAGGTGCGCGTAACCGTTCGGCTCCGGCGGGAAGCGCGTGACGATGCTCGCGTGCCGCCCGGATTTCAGGTCCGCGTCGATGATCTCCGTGATGAAGTTCGGAGACACACGGCGTGCCTCGGGCGCGGGAATCAGGTCAGCTGGCTGCTTGCTCATAATGGGCTATTACTATCGCCCTTGCGGTCCCCAGCGCGAGAGAGAAGCGGGCCGGGTGTCAGCGGGCGGTTTCCCGGGGGCTCCCCCCGCCCCGGCCGCCCTCCGGGCAGGCGTCCCACCCGGGGCGGACTCAGCGCAGCCCGTTCGCGAGCAGCCGGGCCCGGAAGGCCTCGCCCGCCTCCGAGCCTCTCGGGTGGAACACCGCCGGCCTGCCCGGGGGCGCCGCCACCGTGTGCCACGTCCCCTGGTGCTCGTCGCCGTACTCCTGGCCGCTCCACACGTGCACCCAGCGGCCCGCCGGCAGGTACACGCGCACCTCCTCCACGCCCGCGTCCAGCACCGGCGCCACCAGCAGCTCGCTGCCCACCAGGAACGCCTCGTAGCGCAGCCGCCGCGCCGTCGGGTCCTCCGGGTAGTGCAGGAAGAGGTGCCGCACCACCGGGTAGCCCTTGTCCGCCGCCTCGTCCACGAGCCGCCGTCGATAGGGCTCCCACGCCCGGTACACCTTCGCCATCCGCGCGAAGTGCGTGAGGGACTCGTCATCCGAGTACACCTGGGCGTTGTGGTCCGGAATGTTGCCCTCGTGCGTGCGGAACACCGGGGTGAAGGCCGCCAGCTCCGTCCAGCGCTTCAGCAGCTCCGGGCTCCGGTGGTAGTTCTGCAGCGGGTTGTCGATGGTGGTGTACCCGCCGATGTCGCTGTGGTTCAGGCTGTAGCCGGACAGCCCGCCCGAGAGCAGCCCCGTCACCGCGCTCTTGATGCCGTCCGAGTCATCCCAGCTCACCAGTTGGTCCCCCAACCAGAACAGCGTGGCGTGCCTCGGGCTGCGCGTGAAGCCCGAGCGCATGAAGAACACCACGTCCTCGCCCCGGCCCACTTCCTCGATGAGCTCGCGATTGAGCTTCGCCCACTCCTCCGGGTACGCGTTGTGGAAGGGTTTCGCGTCGCCCTCGGCCAGGCGGGCGTCGTAGGGCAGGGCCTCGCCGAAGTCCGCCATCCACCCCGAGGCCCCCACCGCCAGCACCTCGTCGCGCAGCACGTCCTTCATCCACCGCCGCGCCTCGGGATTCGTCAGGTCCACCAGCCCCGCGGAGAACGAGGTGTTCTGGATGAGGTACGGCGCGTCCCCGGGCGTGCGCACCAGGTAGCCCCGCTCCCTCGCCTCGGCGAAGAGGTTGCGCCGGTACGCGGGCTTCTGCCCCTCCACGTCCGCGAGGAACGGATTCACGTACGTCATCACCCGGATGCCCCGCGACTCCAGCGAGCCCACCAGCTCGGGCCACCCGGGGTAGCGCTCGGGGTCCAGCTCCCAGTTCCACCAGAGCTGCTTGCCGAAGCTGGTGGTGCGCTGGCCCACCCAGTCCTGCAGCCAGAAGGCCGCCACGGGCACGTCCTTCTCCTCCAGCTTCCCGAGCACCTCACGCACCTTCTCCGTGCCGCCCTGCATTCCAATCACCGCGCCGCCGAGAATCCAGTCCGGCAGGCGCCGCATCCGTCCGGCGTAGGCCGTGTATTCCTCGATGAGCTCCAGCGGCGTGGTGCCCGCGAGGATGCGCCCGTGCATGGTGCGGGAGAACAACTCCACGGTGATGCGTCCGTCGTCGCGCAGGTCGAAGAAGGACGGCTCGGTGTCCTCCAGGAAGAGCGAGCGCAGGCGGCTGGTGAGGAAGTGGGGCACGGCCGCGTAGGTGGTGTGCCCGTTGCCTCCGGCGCCCGCCGTCAGGTCCGCCCCGAGCGTGATGGGGAACGCGCCCCGGCCGATGCCCTGCTCGGACACGAGGATGGGGACGCGCAGACCCTTGTGATCGAACCAGGTGAACTGCTCGCCAAAGCCATACACGCCCTCATCCTTCGTGGACGCCTGGGTGAGGGCCACGCGGTTGTAGCGCGGATCCTCCACCTCCACGGTGAAGGCGAGCTGCCGCTCGGACACGGAGGTGAGACGCAGGCCGTAGCCCACTTCGCCATCCCGGCAGGAGAGGGTGCCGCGGACCTCCACCGTCTCCGGGTCCCGGGTGACGATGCCCGTCACGCGCTGGTCCACGCAGCGCTCCTCCAGCGAGTCCTGCACGGAGAACAGGCCACGTGACTCGTGGACCTTCTCCGTGCCGCGTCCGGCGGTCACGAAGGCTCGCCCGGGGAGGCTCTCCCAGACGGTGCGGCCGTGTTGCTGGATGCGCAGGGCCGGTGCCTCGCCGCCCATCCACCGCACCTCGAAGGCGCCTGTCGAGGACGAGACGGGAAGGTCCACGCCCTCCGCGGACAACCTGCCGGGCGCGAGGTCATTCGAGCCACAGGCGGCGCACAGCAGCAGCAGGGAGACGGGGAGGAGGCGGGTAGCAAGGACGAGCACGGGGCCAGCGTAGTCCATGGAGCGCATCCACGGCCCGTCACATCCGGCACACCCGCTATCGCCGACGCGGCCGCCATCCGAAACCCTCTCAGCGCGAGGCTGCCTGGAGATTCCCGACGGGCAGCCCCGCGCTCCTGCCCAGGTCCACGTACGTCCGCATCATCCACCGGGTCTGCTCCTCGACCTTGGTGAAGTGGACCTTCAGGTAGGTCTCCAGGTCGAAGGGCGTGAGCTGGGCCGCCACGGGCAGGAGCACCTTGAAGAGCGCGGGGCGCAGCAGCGGCAGCACGGCGGAGGCGCTCCCCTTCGTGTGCGAGGCCGCGACCTGGACCGCCTCCCGCGCGGCCCGGTGGACGCGCTCCAGCGAGTCGTGCTGGAGGAAGCGCTCGAAGCTCCAGCCCGCCGCTTCCAATCCATTCACGAAGACGGTCAGCACCGCCGAGGGAATCGCCACGTCGCGGGCCACATCCCGGGTGGCACGGGCCGGGTACCCGCCCGCACGCAGCGTGTGGATGACCGGCTGGAGGCGCTCCGGCGGGCCGCTGAACGGGCCCCGGGTCATCGGAGGCAGCCAGAACGCCGTGCCCGGTTTCGCATACCGCTCTCCGGGCTTCAGCGGCGCGTGGAAGCTGATGAAGGGAATCATGCCGGAGACGAGCCGCTCTGGCGGAATCCATTGCAGGAGCCAGTCGCGGTCATCCAGCGACGGCTGGAGCATGACCCACGTGGCCTCTCCCGTGGCGCGGGCCAGCTCGCCCACCCAGTTCCCGGCCCGCAGCGCCGTCGAGGAGACGCACAGCCAGACCTGATCCCATCGCCGCGCGGCGATCTCCTCGTTCGAGACGTGCACGCCGAAGCCGGAGAACGCCACCGGCTCGGGGTCCTTCTCGAGCATGCCGAGCTCGTAGAGGGTGAAGCCCCGCCGCGCCTCGTCCGCGTACTTCTCCTTCACCAGGAAGGAGAAGCTCGCAGCCGGCCGCCTGGAGATACTTCCCGAACACCTGGCCTACGGCTCCCGCACCGACCAGCAGCACCCGAGGGGTCTCGCTCATGGCGTGACTCCTACCATCTCCGCCGGGGCGGCCGCCCCTCCCTCGGAGGCTCCGGGGCTCCCTGCTAGACTCCCCGGGCATGGACCAGGATCCGAAGAACGCGGCGCGGCAGGAGATGATGTCGAAGCTCCTCGAGACCGTGAACGAGCTGGAGCGGCTCCTCCAGGGTCATGAGGGGCCCGGTAGGCCGATGGAGGATCCCCAGGACGAGGCCTTCTGGTCCTCGCTCGAGTCCCTCGAGTCGGTGGTCGAGGCCAAGGCGGCCCTCCTGTCGGAGCTGATCGAGCTCGTCCTTCCCGCGGCGAAGCGGACCGCGAGGCCCATCCGCTCCTTCGACCGGGTCTCGGATCCCGCGCGAGTCCAGGCGCTCGAGGCGCTCTTCGGCAGCCTGCCCGCGCGGCAGCGCATGGCCCCGTGGCTCGATTCGCCGGCGGTGTGCCTGCGCGGCGACAAGATGCCGGTGGATATGGCCGCGGCCCGTGCGGACGACACGGGCATCATCCAGGCCCGCGAGGCTCTTCCTCCTCATGGATGGACGGCTGGCCTCGGTGGAGTCCGTCGGCACCTGGCGCATCGTGGACCAGCGGCTCGTGGCCGATACCACCATCGTCCGTGCGTGCGAGGTGAAGCCGGACGAGGTCATCCGCGAGTCCAACCTCATGTTCCTCCTGGTGTTTCTGCGCGAGCTGCTCCGCGAGAAGAACCCCGCCCTGGAGGGCCAGCATGTCCCGGACCTCGCCGAGCGGCGGGTGCGCTTCGACGCGCTGGTGGCCGGCCTCGGCCAGGCGATGGCGGAGCATGTCGTCCACCTGCGGCGCGTAGGCGACAGTCCCGCCTGACCGTCGCATTCGTGGCGATCAGGACCCCGGGGGCCTGCTCGCATGCGAGGCGTAGCGCTGGCGGACGAGGTTGGCCTGGGCGTGATGACCGGCCTTCTGCAGCCAGTCCGCCGCCCACCGCACGGCCTCGGGCAGGTTGGAGCAGAAGTGGTACGGCGTCTTCGCCGGCCAGAAGTGGAGGATGGCGCTCGCCGTCAGCCGGATGACGGGCGAGGTGATGACGACGACGCTGGCCATCACCGTCTGGCGGCGGAGCGCGTCATGCTCCTTCATCCACGCCACATGCCGTTGGCTCAGCTCGTTGTTCAGCATGCGCGCATTGCGCGTGTCGTAGAGGAGAACATGGGGCTCGTTGCGCTGCATGTACTCGAGCCGCTTCGCCAGGTACGTCTCCAGCTCGGCCCGGGAGGGATTGCCCGAGAAGTGGATGATGAGCAGCGGCCACAGCGAGTCGTCGAAGGTGAAGCCGGAGGCGGGGTGTTTGGCGGACGGGGGTGAAACCATGCACCCATGACAGCAAGCCCGGGGCCAGCACAGCTCCACCCTCGTTCCGAGGGAAGGCCGGCGGCTGTCCCGGGTCATTCGTGAACGGCGGGTACCGTCTTACCCGGGGCGTTGCCGGTCGTATGTCTACCAACGAGGTAGACAGGCATGCCTCCGCTCTCCTGGCTGGTGGGCGCCGTCAGGGCCCCGCGTCCCGCGGTGCGGGCGGGCCCTGCGAGCCCATCACCTCGCGCAGGAGCGAGTCATCCACCATGCCCGAGAGATCGGAGCTGGCGATGAAGCCGAGCTGCCGCGCGTGCTCGGCGGCCTGCTGCAACTGGCCAGGCGTCACCTCCAGCGCGGGCTGCAGCCGGGAGAAGGCGTCCTTCAATATGGGCTCGGAGATGGGGTGCCCGGTCACCTTGCCGAAGGCCTCGTTGACGCGCGAGATGAAGGTGTCGGGCTGCTGCTGCCACTGACGCGTGAGCTCCACGTGGGCGCGCAGCAGTTGTTTGAGCTGCTCGGGCCGCTCCTTCAGCGTCTTCTGGGTGGTGACGAGCACCGTGGTGTGGAAGCGCCGCTCCGGCCACAGGTCGCGCTCGTCCACGAGGATGTGGCCACCGCCTTCGGCCACCATGCGCGCGCCCCACGGCTCGGGCACCCAGGCGCCTTCGATTCTTCCGTTGAGGAAGAGGCCGAGGATGTCCGGGTTGGACAGCGGGGTGACGGTGACGTCCTGCCCCACCTTCAGGCCCTGCTGGCCCAGCCAGTGCCGCAGCGCGATGTCCTGGGTGTTGCCGAGCTGGGGCGTGCCCAGCGTCTTGCCCTTGAGCTCGGCCGGGGTGCGCGCCGTCTTCGTCACCAGCACCGCGCCGCTGTCGGCCGCCGCGGCGATGACGCGCAGCTCCCGCCCGCCCTTGAGGAAGGTGTTGATGGCGGGCCCGGTGCCCACGTACGAGACGTCCAGCGAGCCCGCGCTGAGTGCCTCCATGGCCGCCGGTCCCGCGTTGAACATCTTCATCTCGATGCCGGGGACGGCCTGCTGGAAGGCGCCCGAGGCGTTGCCCACCAGGGCCTGTCCGTGGGTGATGTTGGGGAAGAAGCCCATGCGCAGCGGCCGTTGCTCCTTCACGCCCTGCTTCGCCGTGCCCTCCCCGGACTGCTCCTTCTTGCACCCGCTCGCCGCCAGACACAGGGCGGTGAGCCCCACCACGAGGAACCCGAGACGCATATGGCGGCAAGGGTGGGGCGGGTCGGGGCCCGCCGCACATGACCCGGGGTACGAGGCTTCTGTCAGCCCTGCGCCAATCCCCAGCGGCGGCGCACGCGCAGCTCCACCGTCTGGAAGAGGACGCGGTCGATGAGGGTGCCCACGGCGATGATGCAGACCATCACCGCCATCACCTGGGGAATCTCCATCAGCTCGCGGCCCATGGTGAGCAACTGGCCGAGGCCGCCGGACACGTAGAGCAGCTCGCCGGCCATGAGGGCCCTCCAGGCGAAGCTCCACCCCAGCTTGAGGCCGGTGACGATGCCGGGCAGCGCCGCGGGCAGCAGCACGCCCCCGTAGAAGCGCGCTCCGCGGATGCCGTACGTGGAGGCCACGCGCAACAGCAGGGGGTCCACGCCCATGATGCCGTCCTCCACCGCGATGGCGATGGCCAGCACCGAGCCCATCACCACCACGAAGATGATGGACGTCTCGGTGAGGCCGAACCACAGCAGCGCCAGGGGCAGCCAGCAGATGGAGGGCAGCGCCTGCAGGCCCACCACCAGCGGGCGCAGCAGCCGCCGGATGAACTTCACCCGTCCCAGGAGGACGCCCAGCGGCACGCCGATGAGCACGGAGAGGGCATAGCCCTGCGCGAGCCGTCCCAGCGAGCGCGTGATGCCGTCCCACAGCCGGCCATCGCGCGCCATGGCGACGAGGCTCTCAGTGACCGCCCTCGGGCCCGGGAACAGGTGGTGCGGCCAGGGGCCGAACCGGGCCAGCAGCTCCCACGCCGCGAGCAGTCCCGCGAGGAACAGCAGCTTCTGTCCCAGATGCCACGCCTTCATGGTGTGTCCCTCGTTCTGCCCGGGCGCCCGTGCCGGCCGCGCTCATGGATTCACTCTCGCGGAGCATGGCGCGGATCTGCCGCGCCAGGCCCACCAGCGCCACGTCATCGGGGCCTCGCGGCATGGGCAGCCGCACCTCGAGGTCCCTCAGGATGCGGCCGGGCCGCGGTGCCATCACCACCACCCGGTTGGCCAGCACCAGCGCCTCCGTCACGTCATGGGTGACGAAGACGATCGTCTTGCGCGTCTCCAGCCACACCCGCTGCAGCAACTCGTGCATGTGCAGGCGTGTCTGCGCGTCCAGCGAGCCGAAGGGCTCGTCCATCAGCAGCACCGGCGAGTCCACCGCCAGCGCCCGGGCGAGCGCCGTGCGCATCTTCATTCCGCCCGACAGCTCGTGCGGCATCGCGTCCGCGAAGCCGTCCAGTTGCACGTAGCGGATGAAGCGGCGCGCGCGCTCGGAGCGCTCGGCCCGCGACAGGCCCCGGGCGGCGAGCACGAACTCGATGTTCTGCCGCACCGACAGCCAGGGGAAGAGCGCCGACTCCTGGAACATGAGCAGCCGGTCCGGCCCCGGTCCGGTGATGGGCTTGCCGTCGATGCGCACCTGCCCGCCGGTGGGGGAAATCTGTCCCGCCAGCGCGTACAGCAGGGTGGACTTGCCGCAGCCCGAGGGCCCCAGCAGGCACACGAACTCGCCGGAGCGGATGTTGAGGTTGACGTCCTGGAGCGCCACCACCTTGTTGGCGTAGTGGTGCTCCACCCGTTTGACGGCGATCTTCGCCGACTCCTCACCGACGAGGGCGGGGACGAGCGTCTCCTTCACCGTCTCCTTCACCTCCCGCACGCGCCGGAAGAGCGAGCGCCAGAGGCGGGTGAATCGTCCGGGGCGAGGCCCGGCCTTCTTGGGAGCAGCGGGCTGGGCGGTCGGGTCGGCGAGGCGCATGACACGGTCGTAACGGAGTTGGCGCAGCTCGCAACTGGAGCGGCGCGGGTCGTAGACGAGGCAGTTGTCGATGGGGCGGGAATACACATGCAACGAGATGGCGAAGCCGCTGCGCCCGCCCGTGCGCACCGAGTGCAGCTCCGTCTCGGGGTTGCGGTGGTCCATGGCACCGGGCAGCAGCGTGCGGCGGGGGCCCATGCGCTCGACGAGCGCGTAGCCGGGCTCCTGTCCGCCCGCCACCAGGCGGTAGTCGGCGATCTCGAGCTCGCCCGCGACGGTCATCAGGAAACACTCCTGGCCGTCGTGCCCGTGGATGGGGGCGCGCGCGTTGCGGCCCCAGCCCAGCACGAGCACCTCCAGGTCCTCGTCCCGGTACACCAGCGTGCGGGTGTAGCGCCCCTCTTGCAGCAGGGCGAAGGGTTCCACGGCCCGCCGGTGGAGCTGGCCCTGCCGCAGCACCTCCTCGATGGCCTGGGCCCCGCCGCGGGCATTGGCCTCGCGCAGGCGCAGGATGAATTGCCTCAGGGAGAGGGCACGAGGCGGGACGGAGGCATCGGGCTCGGGTGCGAGAGCAGCGTCCATCGCCTGCCATCCGGTCGGTGGGCTGCGTTCCATTGTTGCTCTCCTTCCGCCCTTCAATCGGACCTCAGGGCGGGTGAGGCCCGATGAAGGTGGGGATGGCACCTCCAACAGCCAAGGTGGGGGGGAGCCGCCGGGGAGGGGCCCGGTTCGTGCCTGGGAGAGAAGGGGCGGTTGCCTGCCCGGCTGTCCTCCCCAGCGCCACCTGCACTCAGAGTGAGGAAGGGGCGTGTGGCCGGGAGGCCCGGTCGAAGCGGCCCTACGCGATTCCCAGGTTCGCTTGTGCCTGGATTCTGTGTCACTTTCGCCCCGCGCGACGGCAGGACGGGAGCACCCTGGCGGGAGTGCCTGGCCCGGCCTGTGGAGGAGACGGTTCGTGACGCAGCAAGTTGGCAAGTACCAGTTGATCCGCAAGCTCGCCACCGGCGGCATGGCCGAGGTGTTTCTCGCCAAGGCCGCGGGCCCCATGGGCTTCGAGAAGACGCTGGTGCTCAAGCGCATCCTGCCGCACCTGGCCGAGGAGACCGCCTTCGTGGAGATGTTCCTCTCCGAGGCGAAGCTGGCCGCTCAGCTCACCCATCCCCACGTCGTGCAGATCTTCGATTTCGGTGAGGCCAACGGCACGTACTTCCTGGCCATGGAGTACATCGACGGGCCCAGCCTGCGCACGCTCATCAAGCGCGCCTCGGCGCAGGGCCTGGAGCTGCCACTGGCGATGTGTGCCCGGCTCGTCTCCCATGCGTGCGAGGGCCTGGCCTTCGCCCATGACTTCACCGAGCCGGAGACCGGAGAGGCGCTGGGACTCATCCACCGCGACATCAGCCCGGACAACATCCTGCTGTCCAAGCAAGGCGCGGTGAAGGTGGTGGACTTCGGCATCGCCAAGGCGGCCGGACAGGCGCACAAGACCGCCAGTGGTGTCATCAAGGGCAAGCTTTCGTACATGCCTCCGGAGCAGGTCCGCGCCGAGTCCCTGGACCGGCGGGTGGACGTGTACGCGCTCGGCGTTGTCCTCTACGAACTGCTCACGGGCCACAAGCCCTTCGAGTCCGAGTCCGACGTCGGCCTGATGCGGGCCATCCTCTTCCAATCCCCCATGCCCGCGGTGCAGTTCCGGCCGGAGCTGCCCGACTCCTTGCGGCGCATCCTGGGCCGGGCGATCGCCAAGGACCGCGAGCAGCGCTACCCGGACTGCCACGCGTTCCAGTCGGACCTGGAGGACTTCATCCTCTCGGCCGGCAAGCCCGTGACGACGCAGCAGATCGCCCAGCTGATCGCCCAGGTTCCCGAACCGGCGTCCCTGCCGGGCTCGCCGCGCAGTGGACCCACGCCCTCGGTCACCCCCGTCCACACGCCTGTTCCCGCCGAGGTGCGGACGGATGTGACGGGCTCCGATGCGCCCCGGACGGTGCCGCTGCGTAAGCCTCAGGCCGAGAAGACGGATGTGACGGCCCCCGATGCGCCCCGGACGGTGGAGCTGCGCAAGCCTCAGGCCGAGAAGACGGATGTGACGGCCCCCGATGCGCCCCAGACGGTGAAGCTGTACCCGCCCCAGGCTGAGACGACGGATGTGGTGGCCTCCGATGCACCGCAGGCGGTGCAGCAGCACCCGCCTCAAGCCGAGACGCAGGATGTGGCGGCCTCCGATGCGCCCCAGACGGTGAAGCTGTACCCGCCTCAGGCTGAGAAGACGGAGGTAGCGGCCTCCGATGCGCTCCAGACGGTGAAGCTGTACCCGCCTCAAGCCGAGAAGACGGATGTGGCGGCCCCCGATGCACCGCAGGCGGTGCAGCAGCACCCGCCTCAGGCTGAGAAGCGGAAAGTGGCGGTCTCCGATGCACCGCAGGCGGTGCAGCTGCGCAAGCCCCAGGCCTTGAAAGAGGTCTCACCCGAGTCCCCCTCCGAACGCCCGGCAGCCCCGGACATCCGTCCGCTGCCACGAGTCCAGCGGCCCTCCATGGAGGTGCTCTCGGCGCAGCGGAAGCCCAAGGAGTCCCGGCGCGGGGGCAAGTGGGCTGTTACCCTTGTTGCGTGCGTGCTCATCGCGGGGGGAGGGGGCGTCGTGCTGTGGCGGAAGGCTTCCTCCACACCACCGCCCCAGAAACCGGCGCCCATGGCCAAGGTGGCGCCATCCCCCGCGACGCCGCCTCAGGACGAGTCTTCTGTCCAGGAGGCTTCTCCGGACGAGCCCCCTGCCTCCGCGACCCCTGCGCCGCCCACGGATGGCGGTTCCGAGGTGCGGCCCCCGGAACCTCTCGAAGGTGCCTCTGCCGCCGCGCCTCAGGACGCAGGAGTCGCTCCGGAGGATGCCCCGCTCCAGGCCGCGGGTCAGGCACCCGAGCCCGACACCTCCAAGAACGAACGCCCTTCGCGCCCGAGCGTTCCCGGGAGGAGCAAGCGTCCATCCAAGGTGTCGTCCTCCATGTCCGTTTCGAAGGGGCTCCTTGAGTTCCGTGTTCGGCCCTACGCCACCGTCTTTTTGAGCGGAAAGCTGTTGGGCGACACGCCCATGGAGCCTGTGGCGTTGCTGGAGGGCCACTACACCGTGAAGTTCGTCAACGAGAGCATTCCGAAGACGGTGATCCAGAGCGTCCGGGTGGTGAGTGGGGAGACCACGATCGTCAGGGTCAACCTCCTTGAGGAGTGAGGCGGACACGGGAAGGCCGCCCTCACCCTGGGACGCGCTGATTCACTAGGGGAAGTGCCGCTGCTCCCAGCTATTGATGGCATGCGCGGCTTCCCCCAGTTGCTCGCTGGTGCGGGCAGCCCGGATCTCATTGCCAATCGCCACGAGTTCCCTGAGCGGAGGAAGTGTGGAGGGCGGATTCGTGCTCAGGAAGACCTTCTGAACGGTGCGGAGCCGCTGCATGAGCAGCTCGCGTTCGCAGTCGACACTGCCAGCAGGCTGGCACTTGGACGTATCCAGATTCGCGGCCTCGCTGAGCTTCTTCTTGATCAGGACGCGCTCCGCTTCCCGCTGCTTCGCCGCCAGCCGCTCCGCTTCCGTCAACTCCACCTCTGCGTTCCGCCGCTCCGCTTCCAGTCGCTTCGCCTCCCGCCGCTCTGCCTCCCAGCGTGGGTCCTCATAAATGAACTCATTGGCGAACTGGTCGATCCCCTGAGTGATGAGCATCCACTCGTGGCTGGTTGTCGCGTCCTCCATCTGGGTCTTCAAATCCATCCATTTTTTGGAGGCGAGACCCTGGAATTTGCCGCTCAGACAGAGCGTGTGCTTCATATGGATGAGCCGCGACAGCTTCCTCTCCTTTGGGTTCTGACCCGATGGAATAGGCTCAGGCTTGCAGTCCGGTGGATTGACAGGTTGTTCGGCAACCAGGGCAGCAGGTTCCTCCTTCGCCTGCACTACCTTCGGAGCACTCGGTGCATGGGTGATGGGTGCAGCCTTGGACTCCACCACGCTCGACGGTGATTCCTTCTTCGGTGGCTGCGCGACCTTCACTTCCTCACGCGTCTCCGGGGCAGGCCCGGTTGCTGGCGGGGCGGGAGGTGTCTTCCGGTTCTGCTCGGTCTGGACTGACAGTTTCTCCGTTCCGCTCGGCGGGCGGAGAGAATCCACCTCCTGCTTCACCTGCTTCCGCACGGACTCGAAGAGGGCCTCGACCTTGGGCGCGACCTGTACGGGCAGTTTCGCATCCGGCCTCAGCAGCAGGGCGGCCCTGAAGCTGGAAGCCCCCGGCTTTTGCTTGCCCATCTCGCACAGGATGATGCCTTCATAGAGGGAGAGGGTGACCTCTTCGTCCGTTCCGCGAGGCAGTTTGCGGGCGAGTTGGAGCTGGTTGAGCGCGAGCTCGTAATCAAGGCTTTCGTACAGGCGGTTGATCGACCTGATGTAGTTGTGGATCTCGCCTTCGTTCGCGGCGCGCGCGGCGAAGGGAAGGACCAGGGCCGCCAGGACAAGGAGCCATGCGCCTTGAACGGCGGACCTTCCGGAATTCTCTCTCACGTAACGATGACTCCCTTTCGTGAGATGTTATCCCGAAGCCCTGGGTGGGCAAAGAGCGCGCTTTGCCTCGAGGTGAGAGGCACTCCGCTGGTGTGGATGCGCCACGGGCTCGCGGGTGAGCAGGCAGGCATCGAGCCCGTGTCCTCACTCCGGGAGTTACGGATTCATTGGTGGAGATGCCGCTGCTGCCAGTCGTCGAGGGCTTGCGCCGCTTCCTGCAGCGACTCGGGTGTTTGTGCCGCCCGGATGTGCTGGGCAAGCTTGTCGAGTTTCTTGAGGGGAACTCGTTTGGAGGGGGCGTCGCTTTGGAGGAACCTCTCCTGGAGGCGGAGGAGCCGTTGCATGAGCCGTTCGCTGCTGAGTTCTTCCTGGCCCACGGACGAAGGCATCAGGTCTTCGTCCGCGTGGCTTTCTTGTTTCAGTTCCGTGGGGCTGGGGCCCGCTTCGACGTCTCGACTGGCGGGCTCTGCGGTCCGCAGCGGGGGGAGGTGCCGCTGCTGCCAGTCGTCGAGGGCCTGCGCTGCTTCCCGCAGTGAGTCGGGTGTGTGAGCCGCCCGGATGTGCTGGGCAATCTTGTCGAGTTCCCGGAGGGGAACCAGTTTGGAGGGGGCGTCACTTTGGAGGAACTTGTCCTGGAGGCGCAGCCGCCGCCGCATGAGCCGTTCGCTGCTGAGTTCCTCCTGGGGCACGGACGGATGTATTGGGTCCTTGTCCGCGTGGCTGTCCTGCTGAGGCCCAGGTGTTGACGTGTCCTTGGCGGGTGTAGGGCTCTCCCTCTCGGCCATAGCAGGCGGTGTGGGTTCTTCCTCCCGTTCCTGCCCGGTCTGGACCGACGGGTTCTCCGTTTCGGGCTGCGGGAGGCGGGAAGCCATCTCCTGTTTCACCTGATTCCGCATGGACTCGAAGAGGGCCTCGACCTTGGGGGCGACCTGCACGGGCAGTTCCGCGTCGGGCCTCAGCAGCAGGGCGACTCTGAAGCTGGAAGCCCCCGGCTTTTGCTTGCCCATCTCGCACAGGATGATGCCTTCATAGAGGGAGAGGGTGACCTCTTCGTCCGTTCCGCGAGGCAGTTTGCGGGCGAGTTGGAGCTGGTCGAGCGCGAACTCGTAATCAAGGCTTTCGTACAGGCGGTTGATCGACCTGATGTAGTTGTGGATCTCGCCTTCGTTCGCGGCGCGCGCGGCGAAGGGAAGGACCAGGGCCGCCAGGACAAGGAGCCATGCGCCTTGAACGGCAGACCTTCCGGATTTCTCTCTCACGTAACGATGGCTCCCTTTCGAGGAACGTTATCCCGAGGCCCCGGACGCTCAAAGATCATGCCGTACCTCGAAATGAGCGGCGCTTCTGGGCGCTCCACCGGCGCGCATACGTGCATCGAGCACGTGGGCGGACACGAGTGCCTTTGCCGCAGCCGGCCGGTGACGGAAGACGCGCCGCTCTCCTGGTTTTCCTGTTCTCAGGAAGTGGAAGGACGTGGATGTCCTGGCCCCCAGCATCCTGATCCGCCGCTCCACCCGGAAAAATGAGGGGGGTACGCAACTTCCACACGGGTCCATGGGAGAATGGATCAACGGATTTCACACGAGACTTCGCAGGAGCCCCATGACCTCCATTGATCGCAACCGCAACCCGCTGGCCCAGCTCGGCCGCCAGACCGTCGAGAAGGCCCAGCCGACCGTGGCCCCGGCGGTGAACACCGTGAAGGCCGACAGCGCCAAGGTCGCGAAGCAGGGTGGGGACACCTTCGAGGCGGGTCCCGCGCGTCAGGTGTCGGCGAGCCTGCTGGGTGGCAGCAAGCCCAAGGACAAGGTGTTCGACGGCCAGTTCGTGGGCGCCGGCGGCCAGACGTTCCCGCCGGGCACGTCGCTGAGCGACATCCCGGGCGTCACCCCGCGCAACAACCCCAACCCGGCCAAGACGGTCATCTACGTCAACGGCATCATGACGGACAAGGCGGGTCAGTCCAGCGACCTCCAGGCCATCGCCGACAGGACGAACGCCAAGGCCATCGGCATCCACAACTCCACCGAGGGCTTCATCTCCGACCTGGCCCAGTGCGTGAAGGACAAGCTGGACAAGGGCACCAACCCGGCCGTGGACACGCTGGCCGACACCGTCTACTCGGAGCTCAAGGCCGGCCGCGACGTGCACCTGATGGGCTACAGCCAGGGCGGTCTCATCACCAGCCGCGCGCTCAAGGATGTCTACAACCGGCTGCGCATCGAAGATGGGTTGTCCAAGGCGGACACCGAGAAGGTGATGAGCAAGCTGAACGTGGAGACCTTCGGGGCGGCCGCGGCCACCTACCCGGACGGCCCCAAGTACGTGCACTACATCAACAACCGCGACATGGTCCCCACGGTCACGGGCCTCGGCGGCAGCGTGGATCCGCTCACCTTCATCAAGAAGGCGGGCAAGGACGCGGTCATCCACCGCTTCGGTGACGGCGGCCTCAACGTCATCGGCAACCACAGCCTCCAGGACATGTACCTGAAGCACCGCGTGCCCTTCGAGCAGGCGCGCGCCAACCAGTTCTAGGCGTGGGCTGTCACTGAGGACGGTTCGTCCGTCCCCCGGGGAGGCGCTGAGAGGCGGCCTCCCCTTTTTCATGGGGCCCGGCCGCGCCTGCTCAGTGCCACTCGACGCGGAAGGTGCACCCACTGCCCTCGGGGCGCACCGGGTGCACATGGGGCTCGCGGGCGCCGGAGGCTCCGAGCGCCGCCTCGATGATGCCCTGGTAGTACGAGGGCACGCCGAGGGTCTCGTTGATGTGGACCTCGTACGCGGTGGGCGCCAGCTCCTTGAGCTGGAGCTGCACGTAGTTGTCGGCGTTGCGGAAGTTGTGGTTCATCCGCATGAGCAGCCGGCGCGGCCCGAGGGCTCGTCCGAGCGCGAGCATGCCGCGGCCGAGCACCGTCTCACTCACCTCGGTCACCATCTTCTGGCCGAGCCGGCGGTAGGCCTCCTCGAGGTGCAGGTCGGGGAAGAGGTCGCGGACGATGATGTCGAGGGAGGGGCGCCAGACGGACGCCGGGTAGAAGGGGAGCGGTTGCCGGTCGACGTGGAGGCCCATGCGCCCGAGAGCACTTCGGGCCGCGGTGGAGAGCCTTCCGTGGAGTGCAATCTGGAAGAGGCCGTGAAAGGTGTTCCCGAACACCACACGCTCATCCATCATCATGCATGACCCCCGGTTGCGAGCGCCCCTACAAGAGGGGCTACGTGGCACCCTGCGACCCACAGGGCCGCACCGAACAACACCGAGGGTGACACGGAATGCCGTGGCCCGCCTGAAACCCACCGGGGGAGATGTTCGGTGTTGGGCGGAAGGGGCGTTGAAAACCAGACACAGGGGCCCGATTTCGGGAAAAACCTGTGGCGGGAGGTTCAGGGCTTCTTGGAGTTCTTCTCCGCGCGGCGCAGGCGCTCGAGGCGTTCGGCGGGGTTGGAGTCGCCGAGCTTGTCGGAGACGTAGGCGCTGGCGGAGGCGAGCTTGCGGCGGAAGTCGTCCGGGGGCTCGGGCTGGGAGCGGGGGAGGTTGAAGAAGTCGGTGCCCACGCGCAGGAGCGTGCGGGCCATGGCCTGGTCGTCCTCGGAGGCGTGGGGGTAGAGGAGGGAGGCGACGCGGCCGTGCTCATGCGCGGCGGCCTTGATGAGGGCGGACTCGCCCATGCGGTCGGTGAGGGAGGGGTCCGCGCCGCCGGCGAGCAGGGTGCGCACGAGCGCCTCGTGACCGTCCTGGGCGGCGAGGATGAGTGGGGTACGGCCTTCGGAGTCGAAGGGGTTGGGGTCGGCGCCACCCGCGAGCAGCGCCTCCACGCGGGCCAGGTCACCGGCCGCCACGGCATCGAAGAGGGACATGGCCAGAGCATGGCGCGTTCGCTCCGCCCACGCCACCGCCCGTGTTACCGCGCGGGATTCCTCGGCCGCCCGTTGAGCGTGCCCGCGGCGGGAGCGACGTTGCCGGAGGGCTTCTCCACCTTCAGATCGGCGAACTTCCCCTCGCGCTCGAGGCGGAAGATGTCCTCGTCGGTGACGTACTCCTGCTGGAGGAGCTCGCGCGCGCGTTTGACCTTGGCGCGCAGGACGGGGTCGGTGATGGGGGTGCTGTTCTCCTTGGTGGGCCGGGGAGGCGGGCGCATGACGGAGAAGGTGCCCCGAGCGGGGTGGCCGTCGGCGCTGACGCCCTCCAGCGCGTAGGTGATGGCGAAGACCTCGGGCTCGGCCTTGGTGTCGAAGGACACCTTCACCTCGGTGCCCTTGCCTTCGGGGACTTCGCTCACGGGGAGCGACACGGCGTCCACCTGCTCGGGAGGAGGAGGGGCCTCGCCGTTGCCGCGGAAGGAGCGGAGGGCCTTGACCTGGGTGATGCGCACGGACCCGCGGAAGCGGTGGTAGAGGCGGAAGGTCTGCCGCACCACGCCGTCGGAGTCGAGCACGGGGAAGCGCGGCGTCCCCGCGGCGAGCAGGGTGACGACGCCCTTCTTGTCGAAGTTCTCGAAGGAGGTGTTGAGCACCTGGAGCGAGGAGCGGCCGGTCTCCTTGCGGCCCTCGGCGTCATAGGCGTCCACGCGGATGAGGTGCTGGGTGTACATGCTGCTGGCGCCGGTGGTGCTCAGCATGGAGTGCGAGACGAGGGGGCCGGTGGTCGTCACGGGCGCCTCGTCGTCGAAGGTCCACACGAAGCGCACGGGGACGAAGGGCCTGGGCGCGGGCTGGCCGGGCCGGACGGGCCGCTCCATCAGCTTCGCGAAGAACTCGAAGTCGTCCTCGGAGTTGGGCTGCCGCCGCGACATCACGTGGATGAGCCGCTCGGGCTCGCAGTCCTTCACCTGGAAGGGCGGCAGGGGCACGGTGACGGAGACGTTGTTCTTGGTGAAGACGGTGACGCGCGGAAGCTCGTACGAGCCGTCCGCGTCGTTGCGCCAGACGCGGATGGGGATGCGCTGGCCGGTGCCGTCGCCCACGGTGTAGTGCAGGTAGGCGTCGTTGCCATCCGGCGTGTGGGCGCGCACGGTGATGAGGTTGTCCTCGCCCGAGCACACCTCCTGCTTCTCCACGAGGATTTCGTCCACGATGGGAGGAGCGGGCTCGGCGGCGGCGGGCGCTTCGGCCTCGGGAGGCGTGGGCGCGGCGGCGAGCGCCGGGGAAGGCGCCTCCTCCTGGGAGGAAGGCGTCCGGGTCCGCGCCTGGGCCACCGGGGCGTCCTGCGCGGGCTGCTCCCGGGAGAGGAGCCACCCCACCAGGCCCCCGAGGGCGAGGAGGGCGAGCAGCAGCACCCATCGCCAGGGCCGCTGGGAACGGTTCTCGGGGGTCGGGCTCATCGGGGTGGGGCTCCTCTGCGGGTGGAAGCGATGCGGAAAGGGTTACTGCCAGCAGCCGTAGACGTTGCCGCCCGAGTTCCACTGGAGCTGGTGCGTGTAGTCCGGGCCCCAGATGGTGTTGTGGATGGGGTGCACGCCCCAGCCGCCGATGCGGTCCGGGCTGATGGAGGTCGCGGTGGCGTTGGGATCATCGCGCACGCTCTTCCAGTAGCGGCCGTCGGAGGTGTCGCACATGTTGGCCGACATGCAGTTGGCCACCTGGTTGCCGGCGTTGCCGCACACGTTGTAGCTGGGGCAGGCGACGGTGAGCGCCGCGTCGACGAACCAGCCGAGCGAGGATTTGCACTCGTTGTAGATGCCCGTGTAGAGCGAGTTGGACGCGTTGGCGATCTGCTCGTGCGAGTACGTGTGGGCCGTCACCACGCCCCGGCCCGCGTAGTTGTGCGCGTAGGCCATGAAGGTGGAGCACACCATCCCGTTGTTCGACGCGTTGCCGGGAATCAGGTGGGCGCTCTCCAGCGTGCGGTACTGGAAGAGCGAGTAGTTGACGCGGGCGCCGTTGCGCACCGGCCGGTCGAGGTACTGGCCGGAGTCGATCCGCGAGACGTCGCTGACGTACGCGTGGTTGTACCAGATGGAGTCACCAATCAGCGCCGCCTGGGTGGGGTCTCCGAGCTGCCAGCCGGTCCACTCGGGGCCGCCCTTGCCGTACAGGGACATGTAGATGCCGCCCTGGTTGATCTGCTCCAGGCCCGGGTAGCCGTAGCGCAAATCGAAGCCGCTCATGGGCTTGGTACACACCCCGGGCCAGGGCGCCTGGGCGGGGTTGGCCATGGTGGCGTGCGAGACGGTGCTTCCAGGGCCATGCGAGAGCATCGAGTGCGTGCGGTACTCGCCGATGGCATCCAGCACGTCGCGGATGGGGCCGAAGCTCCGGTCGAACACCACCGCGCCGTTGGGCGCGTTCCATCCGGCGGACGTCGAGCCACACTCTCCCTCGGCATGAGCGGCTCCCGCCCATGCCAGCGCGGACACTGCGACACTCCCTACGAGCAGACGGCGCATCAAGACACCTCCCGGGATACGGGATGGGGCTCGGTGCGTGGTCCGGCTTCTCGAGGTACTCCACCCAGGCGGCGACAGGGTGCCGGCCACGCCGAGCGACGGAACGGTACCTGGGGATTCGTTCGTTCTACTCTGCCCGGGAAGCGCTGACCAGGGTGCGGCGGAGGAATTCCTTGACAAGCGATTGAAAGTGATTCTGCCCGGGCCCGGGACCGTGCGGAACCCGACACTGGATCCGCGTGCGGAACGCTCGTCTGGGAAGCAGACAGGAGAGCAGGCAGGGGAGCATCCCCGCCATCTCCCTTCGTGTCACCCGGTCTGGGTCTCCACTTCGGGGCCGAGGGGCAGCGTGAGCCGGAAGGTGGTGCCGCCGCCGGGGGGCGAGTCGATGTGGACGTGGCCGCCGTGGGCAGCCAGGGTGCGCTGGACGATGGCGAGCCCCAGGCCGGTGCCGGTGGCCTTGGTGGTGAAGAAGGGGGTGAAGAGGCGCCCGCGCAGCTCGGGGGGGATGCCGGAGCCGGTGTCGGTGACTTCCACCACGGCGCCGGGCTGCTCGGTGCAGCGGTAGGCGGCGACGCGCAGCGTGCCGCCCTGGGGCATGGCCTGCACGGCGTTGAGGGCGAGGTTGAGGAAGGCCTGGCGGATCATCCGCTCGTCCACGGGCACGGGCGGCACGTCCGGCCGCAGGGCCCACTCCACGCGGACGCGGGACTGGCCGCTCGTCGCGGTGCGCACGGCCTCCTCGAGCAGGCGCGCCAGGGGGACGGGGTGGAACTCGGGGGCGGAGGGGCGGGCGAAGTCGAGCAGATCCTCCACCATCCGGTTGAGGCGGTTGGCCTCCTCCTCGACGATGGCGACGAGGCCGGGGGCGGGCCCCTTGGGCTCGACGAAGCGGCGCAGGGTGGCCAGGGCGTTGAAGATGGCGCCCAGGGGGTTGCGCACCTCGTGGGCCACCACGGCGGACAGCTCGCCGAGCGCGGCCAGCCGCTCGTGCTCCACGAGCTGGCGCTGGGTGTGCTTGAGCTCCGCGTGGAGGCGGGCGAGCTCCTCGGCGCGCCCGCGCACCTGCTGGAGGAGCCGGTGGGACTCGATGGCGGCGGCGAAGTGGGAGCCCATGGCCTGGAGCGTCTCCAGCTCCATGGCGGACAGCAGGCGGTGCTCGGCGAAGGTGATGATGAGCGTGCCCACCATGCGCGAGCTGGCCTGCAGGGGCACCATGGCCACGGAGGCGCGGCCATGCTTGCGCAGGTGCTCGCGCACGGCCTCGGGGAAGTCATCGGCCTGCAGCACCATGGGGATGCCCAGCTCGAGGACCTTGCCGGACATGCTGCCGTGGATGGGCAGCCGGCGGAAGGGCCGCACCGCCTCGTCGGTGGTGTTCTGGTGCCAGACGAGCTCCAGCGCATCGCTGCCCTCGGTGCGCAGCAGGATGAGCACCGCGGAGCCGTGTACCAGGCCGATGATCTCCTCGGTGCCGGGCCCGAAGAAGGCGCGCGGCTCGGCGGCGGTGGCGGCCACGGCGGCCAGGCGGCTGAGGGCGGTGAGCGCGGTGTTGTGCGTGGACAGGCGGGAGATGGTGCGCGCGGCCTCCAGGGCGGCGGACACCTGCGCGGCGAAGAGGCGCAACGGTGGCAGCTCCTCCTCGCTCAACCAGTCCGCGGCCACCGCGAGCAGGGCCCGGGGCTTGCCCTCCTGGTCGATGCGGACGCAGACGGAGCGCAGGGGCCCCACGCGCAGCAGGTGGGTGCGCACCGGCTCGGCCCAGTCCGGGCCCACGAACTGGGCCGTCTCCCGGGCGAAGTCCTCCCCGTAGGCAGAACCCTCCGCCCACGCCCGCAGCAGCATGGGGCTCCAGGTGCCCGGCACATCCACCAGGTGCTGGCCGGTGAGGCGCGCCTCGCCCGCGGCGGTACCGGTGGCCACGAAGGCATGGCCCAGCCACACCCGCTCGCCGTCCGGCACGAGGTAGCCGTAGGAGAAGCTCCTGCTCGGCCAGGCCCTCGAAGACGCGGCGGAGCACCTCCTCCTCGTCATGGAGGCCGGGCAGCGAGGCGCCGAGCGTGGCCACGCGCTGGAGGAGCTGGCGGTGCACCACGCGGCCGGAGAGATCCCGGACCAGCATCCACGTGTCCGGCCCGTTCCTCGAGATGGACAGCTCCACGCGCCGCTCCCCGGTGGCGGTGCGCATCACCGTCTCGTACGTGTCCGGGACGGGCTCGCCCCGCTGCCGGAGCGCGTGGCGCTCGGCGAGGAACGTCTGTTGTTGCGCCGAGAAGAGCTCGAAGAGCTTGCCGAGCACCTCCTCGCGGGGCATGCCGAGCAGCTCGAGCAGCGCCGCGTTGACGTGGAGGATGCGGCTGTCCCGGACGACGGCCAGGGCGAATGGCAGCGTATCCAGGTTCTGGTACGGGGCCCCCCCCGCTCCGTCGGGCGTCGTCACGGGGAGTGAGGATGGCACTCCGGGTGGGTGGGGGGGAAGCAGGCCCGGGTGTTTTCCGGGCCTGGCCGGGGGTCAGTGCCGGCGGTGGTGGCGGACCTCCTCCTTCTGGCGATCCTTGAAGCCCTGCACCTTCTCGTAGGTGCCGATGAGCTCCGTCTGGGCGAGGATGTGGCCCTGCATGGCGGCCTCGAGCTGCTTCCAGGTGACGTGCCCCATGTCCGGCAGCACGGTGTCCAGGGCGAACACGCGGTAGAAGTAGCGGTGGCGGCCGATGGGCGGACACGGGCCGCCGTAGCCCATGTGCTTCCAGTCGTTGAGGGCCTCGCGGGCGCCCGCGGGGAGGCTCTCGGGGAGCATGGATTCGGGGATGTCGTGGATGTTGGGCGGCAGGTTGTAGAGCACCCAGTGCGTCCAGGTGGTCTGGGGGTTGCCCGGGTCCGGCGCATCGGGGTCCTGCATCACGAGCGCGAAGCTGCGCGTGCCCGGCGGCTCGCCCTCCCAGTGGAGGGGCGGTGGGAGGTCATCGCCTTCGCAGGTATAGGCGACGGGAATCGTCTCTCCGTCCTTGAAGCGGGGTGAGGTGATTTGGAATGGGATGGGCATGCGTGGGGTCCTCCGGCTCTGGGTGAAGAGGTCCAAGAGCAAGCTGGGAACGGAGGAACCTCGCGGCGAGGAGGGCCCGGCGGGCGGGTGCGATTGCGGTCATCCTCCTGGGCGCTGCGCTGGCTGTTTCCCCTGGAGAACCGCGGGCCCGTCTGTGAGCTTTGCCGCATGAGCCGGAACGAGTCGTTGGAAGAGCAGGTGGCGGAAGCGCTCGAGACCACTCCCGAGCTGTTGTCCTTGCTGCCGGAGCTGCTGGCGGACCTGGACGAGCTGGGGACCGAGGTGCGCGACATCGTCGGGCTGCTGCGTCCACTGGGGCTGCCGGCCGGGGCGCGCGTGCTGGACCTGGGGTGTGGCAAGGGCACGGTGGCGCTGGCGCTCGCCCGGGAGCTCGGTTTCCGGGTGCTGGGGGTGGATGGGTTCGCGCCCTTCGTGGAGGAGGCGAGGCGGCATGCGGCGGAGCGTGGGCTGGCGGGCGCGTGCGAGTTCCGCCAGGGGGACCTGCGCGAGGCGGTGCGCGAGGTGGGCGGGATGGACGTCGTGATGCTGCTCGCGGTGGGGCGCGTGCTGGGGAACGCGGCGGAGACGGTGGAGGCGCTGCGGCGCTGCGTGCGGCCCGGTGGGTACCTCGTCATCAACGACTGCTTCGTGGCCGAGGGCGTGGCGCTGGACGCCTCGGAGGACCTGGAGGGCTATGCGCACCTGGAGGAGACCCGGCGCCTGATGCAGTCGCATGGGGACCGGCTGGTCGGTGAGCGCCTTCCTTCCGCGGAGGAGACGGACGCCTACAACGCGAGCAACACCGAGCTCATCCGCCGCCGGGCCGAGGCGCTCGCCGTGCGCCACCCCGAGGTGGCGGAGCGGGTGCGGGGATTCGTCGCGGAGCAGGAGCGCCAGAGCAGGCTGCTCACGACGGAGCTGCTGGATGCGCTCTGGCTGCTCCAGCGCGGGCCTTGAGCGGCTCAGTGGATGGGCTGGCCGAGGGCGTCGAGGATGGGGCGGCGGGAGGGAAGGGTGTGGTGCTCGTGGTCGTAGAAGCACTCAGGGCCGAGCAGGGAGATGAGCTCGCGTTCGCGGGCAATGCCTGCTTCGGTGCCCGCCTCGGTGGGGAGCTCGTAGGGCTGGACGAGGACGAGGTCCTCCCCTCTCGGCTGGCGGCACCCGGGGGGCAGGGCATCGAGCCGTGGACCGAACATGCGCACGAAGGGGGCACCGTAGAAGTTGCGCCAGACGAGGCCCGCGAGTCCTTCGCTGTAGTCGCGCACGGTGGGGATGCGCTTCAAGCCGATCCCCTCGGGCACCAGCCGTTGGGTCTTCCGCTTGAAGTCTTCTTCCAGTGTGGACAGGGCAAGAGGTGACTGGAGGAGGTGCATCAAATCGAGGATCTGCGCGGCGTGTGCTGCTCGCCAGGAGTCCTTCCTCGTGTGGGTCGCGGAGGTCACCCAGATGATGCTGCCCTGGTAGGGAGTGGGGCTGGATTTACAGGGGAAGAGCCAGACGTAGTCCTGGTCCGTCTTCGCCGCCACGCACAGGTGCCCGTGCTCTTCGTAATAGGCCATGAGCGCATCGAGCATGGGTTTGCCCGAGGGGACGGGCTCGGACAGGTCGGCATCTCCATACCGGGCGGGGACGAACCATTGGAATTCGCCGAAGGCGAGTGACAGGAGTTCCCGTGCCCCGGCGCTCGAGGGGGCTTCCGGCGGCAGATGAATCTGGGTCTCGAGGTTCTGCTTCGGCATGGACGAGCCTAGGGAGGGTAATACAGCAAGCTGGCCTTGCCTTGGTTGATGAGCCGCTGCAGACGTCGGTCGAGCGGCCCGGAGATCCGTGTCGCCCCGTCGAGATGTTTGGCGGAGCGGATCCAGAGCTCGAGCTGCCCGCCATGTTTCTCCACGTACTCGACCATCGCCTTGAGATTCCCGGAGAAGGAGAGCTCTTGTCGTGCCTTGGCCTCGACGAAGGAGTAGGGCTGGCCCCACACCAGCTCCGCCGGATTGCCCTTCACCGAGTCGGGGATGAAGCCCTGCGCACCGCTGCCCGGCGGCGGCATCCTCCGGCAGGCGGCCATGACCAGAAGCAGAACGACGGAGGTGGCGGTCCTCATGGTGGACAGCGTAACCAGGGAAGCCGCAATCGAACCAACCCAGGCGGGCATGGGCCGCGCCCTGCCGGAGGTGGCCTACACCTGGGAGGTGTGCGCGTCCTCGGGGACGTCCCGGGTCCGCTCGAGTCCGCGCACCGGGAGCCGCCGGGTGAGCACCAGCACGCCCACGAGCGCGGCGAGCACCACCCACCCCGGCCAGCCCGTGATGCCCACCAGGGCGGTGTCGGGCGGATTGCTCGCGTGTCCGAGCACGACGACGATGGGACCCAGGGCGTTGAGGGAGCCGTGGGCGATCACGGCGGACCAGATGCTACCGGTGGCCAGCCGCATCCAGCCGAGGAGGATGCCGAGCAGCACGCACACCACGGTGAAGAGGAGGATGCCGAGCACGGGGTGCTGGGGGTAGTTGTGGCCCAGCAGGATGAGGGGGGCGTGCCACAGGCCCCAGATGACGCCGCTCACGATGAGCGCGCGCCACTGGCCGAGCGGCAGCAGCCGGGGGAGCAGGTAGCCGCGCCAGCCCCACTCCTCGCCGAAGATGACGGGGGCGTTGAGCAAGGGGCCCAACAGCATGCCCTGCACCACCTGGAGGGCGAGGAAGACGCGGGGGTCGGCGAGCTTGCCGAGTTTCTCCTCGGACCCGGGCGGTAGCTGCGCGAGCATGGCGCGCACGCCGGAGAGCCCGGTGAGATCCATCATCTGGGGGTAGACGAGGGCGGAGAGGAGCAGGGCCCCGAGCACCACCACGGGAGTGCCCAGCCACGCCAGCAGGAAGAAGCGCAGCCGGTGCTGGCCGAGCCCCAGGCCCGTGTCCCGCTTGAGGGAGGGCAGGGGGGACACCTTCCAGGCGACGAGGAGGGTGGCCACGGTGGGGCCGAGCATGGACAGGGCGGCGAAGGCCTTGAACGCGTTGGGCACCTTCCCCGGCTCGGTGCCGAAGCCCAGCACGAAGCCGAGGACGCACAACCAGGAGAAGCCGTAGGCGATGGCCACGAAGGCGGCGATGCCGCGCGTATCGAGCCGGGACGTGGGGGAGGCGTGCATGGTGGAGGAACTCCGGGCTGTCAGCGCTCGCGCACGGGCGAGGCGGAGAGGAGGAAGGAGTAGAGGGCCGGCGCGAGGCCGGACACGACGAGGGCCGTGAGGGCGGCGGGGGTGGAGAAGGGGGCGAGGCCCAGGGTGGCGAGCCCGCCGAGCGTCAGGCAGTAGCCGCCGAAGCGTTGGGTGCGCTGCCACACCTCGTCCGAGCTCAGGGCCCAGGGGTTGCGGAAACCGGCGAAGGGGTTGCGGCGGAGCCGGGGCATGAGCTGGCCGGAGAGGAGACAGGAGACGCCGCACACGAGCGCGAGCGGCGTGCCGATGGCCTCCGCGCGGCCCAGGGCCACGTAGAGCATGAGGAGATGGAGGGCGGTGAACAGGGCCACGTTGCTCAGGGCCACCACGTCCATGGGCGAGCGGGCGGCCGCGGCGCGGGGGCGGGAGGGGAGCAGGGCGCCGCCATGGCGCACCACCCCCCAGCTCACGAGGGCGAGCACGGGCAGGAGGACGGCGCCCTGGGAGCGGGGGAGGAAGCCATCGGGCACGCCGTGCAGGTCGAAGTGCACGGGGACCTGCTCGGGCAGGCGGGGGTATAGGAGGGCGGAGAGCGCCAGGCCGAGGGTGGCGAGGCCGAGGCTGGCCATGTCCGCGTGGTTGAAGCGGGGTGCTCTCATGCCTTGCCCTTCCGGCGGGTGGCGGCCTTCACCGAGGCGGTCAGCTCCAGCAGCTCCGAGGCCAGGTCCTCGAGCACATTGCTCTGCAGCGTGTAGACGACGTGGGTGCCACGCTTCTCCGAGCGCACCAGGCCCGCGGACTCGAGCACCTTGAAGTGGTGGGAGAGGGTGGGGCGGGTGAGCTCGAAAGCCGCGGCGACTTCACCGGCGGTGAGCGAGCCCTGGCGCAGCAGCCGGAGGATGGCGCGGCGGGTCGGGTCGGCGAGAGCCTCGAAGGGGCTGCGGGAAGAAGGGGCCATATTTCGATATCCATCTATTTAGACGGACATCGAAATTCAAGCCCTTTCGAAAGCCCGTGGCGCCTCCGAGTGGGACCCCCGGGTCACCTGCGCTACAGTGCCTCGCCGTGAAGCGGACCCTGCTCCTGTTCCTCCTCCTCTCCCTGCCCGCGGCCGCGGCGGAGCGGCTCGCCGTGCGCCTGCAGCACGGAGGCTCCCTTGGCGCGGCCGAGTCGCAGCGCCTGCTCGGCCTGACGGAGGACATCGCCCGCGAGCTGACGGGCCTCGAGGTCACCCAGGCCCCGGCGGGGCTGCTGCCGGGCCGGTGCGGTGCGCAGGACGCGTGCCTGCGCGCGGTGGCGGCGGAGGTGAAGACGGAGCACGTGCTGGTGCTGGGGGTGGTACACAGGCCCCGGGGCACCATGGACGTGGACGTGGCCTGGGTGGACACGGTGCGCGGGGCGGTGGAGCGGCGCACGGTGGCGACAGTGGCGCCGGCGGCGCTCGCCCGGGAGTTGCGGCCGGTGGTGGCGGCGCTGGTGCCGGACTTCGCGCG
The DNA here is from genome assembly GCF_049060025.1 of Archangium gephyra. Classification (GTDB taxonomy): domain Bacteria; phylum Myxococcota; class Myxococcia; order Myxococcales; family Myxococcaceae; genus Archangium; species Archangium gephyra_A. The sequence goes on along the minus strand of NZ_JBMEQQ010000002.1, from coordinate 6,098,364 downwards.
CAAGGGCTGGGGCGGGGTGGTGGCACCGGGGACGGCCCGGCTGCGCGTGGACGGGCGGATGACCGAGCCGGGCGAGGTGGTGGCGCTGACGGCGGGGCCGCACGAGGTGGACCTGCTGTTGCCCTCGGGCGAGGCGTCCCTCACCCGCGAGCGGATTCCCGAGGGCGTGCGCCTGCGTCTGGAAGCTCCGGCCGGACTTCCTGCCCCAGTCGGGGGAGTCCCGGGCCCCGCGGGGCAAGGGGCTGCGCACGGCCTCCTATGTCACCTTCAGCCTGGGCGCGCTCGCGGTGGCGGGCTCGCTGGTGGCGGGCGGGCTGTCCCGGGGGGCGCTGCGGGGGGTGGAGCCCTGCGCGGGGGCCCGGCGCGACTGCACCAGCTTCACGGCGGCGAGCCCCGTCTATGAGCAGGCGGGCCGCTACGCGCGCACGGGCAACGTGCTGCTCGGCGCGGGCGCGGGCCTGACCGCGGTGGGCTCCGGCCTCTTCGTCTTCGACCTCCTCTCCTCCCAGTCCGAGTAGTGCCCATGTCCCCCATCGACCGTCTCGTCCGTTCTGTCCTCGTTGCCCTGGGCGCCTGCGCCGTGCTGGCCCTCGCCTGCTACGAGGTGCCCCAGGTGCGCGACTACTACGCCTGCCAGCAGGACGCGGAGTGCGGGGACGGCGGCTTCGTCTGCGACGATGGCGTGTGCTGCCGCGAGCGGGAGGCGCCCTTCTGCACCGGCCGGGTGCTGGACGGGGGCTCCTGCCTGGATGGCGGCAGTCCGGTGACCTACTACGAGGACCTGGACGAGGACGGCTTCGGCAACCTCGCCCGGCCCCTCTACCGCTGCGCACCGCCCCAGTCGGTGCCGACGGTCACCAACGGAGAGGACTGCAACGACAATCCCACCGCGGGCGGCCGGCTCTTCTTCCCGGGCGCCCCCGAGCAGTGCGACAGCTACGACAACGACTGCGACGGAGTGTCCGACGAGGGGCTCGGCGGCTCGCTCTACTACCTCGACCAGGACAACGATGGCTTCGGAGACCCCGAGCGGACGGGGACGTTCTGCCAGCAGCCGGTCGGCTGGGTGGACAACCCCAATGACTGCGGCCCGGACAGCGGCAACGTCCATCCGGGCGCCTACGAGTTCTGCAACGGGCTGGACGACGACTGCAACGGGGGGACGGACGACACCGCCCAGCTGGGCGAGCCGTGCCTCGTCCCCGGCAAGTCCGGCATCTGCGCCGAGGGCGTCCGGGCCTGCCCCGGCGGCAAGGACGTCTGCCAGCAGGTCAACGCCCCCGCGCCGCTCGACACGTGCAATGGGAAGGATGACGACTGCGACGGTATCGCGGACGAGAAGCCGGACTGTGGCGGGCCCATCCGCTTCAGCGCGGACCCCTCGGTGGTGTTCGGCGCCCGGCACCTGGGCCAGGCCCTCAATGGGTTGACGGGCGAGTGCCTCAAGACCAGCACCATCCCCAATGCCACCCCAGCCGACGTCGTCACGGGGGACGTGTGGACGGGCTCGGGCGCCAACACCCACGTCTTCTGGGCCGAGCGGGATGGCGGGACGTGGGACCTTTCGCGCCCCTTGACTACACTGCGGTTCTCCGCCGACGTCGTCAGTGACGCGGGCACCGTGGCGAATCCGGATGGGGGGGTGAGCAGCTGGTCCCCGCACCGCCAACCCGTGGTGTTGCTGTGCGGGCCGGGCGGCTTCCTGCGGCTGGTGGCCGTCTCGCCGATCCTCGACTCGACCGGGGCGGAGTACATCCGGCACAACATCCCCCTGCCTCCGGACGGGGGCACCTGGATTGTGGGAGCCAACAGCTCCCCGGATGTGCAGGGGGTGTTGCGCCAGGTGAAGCGGGTGGAGGTGTTCATCCAGCCCGCCTCGTCCACCGGCAGCTTCAAGGTGGATTTCCAGTCGGACTTCGGCTTGCCCTAGGCATTCCCCCCCCTTCTAGATCGGACCCCTCCGGCAGCGTGGCGGTTGCGCGCTGCTCGCCTTCAATGTTAAGCGGCGCCCGCGTGTAGGAACGGCGGGGAGGTCGGAAGGCAAACCCGTGGTTTTACCGGGGGTTGTGGCGATGGTGGAGAAGGAGCCCCGGAAGGACTCGGACGGAAGCGAGCTGGGAGAGACGGCCCGGCAGATGCGGGCGGCGCAGCCGTACATCGCCGCGGTGTGGAAGCTGGTGGGCGGGGCGGTGGTGGGAGTGTTGGGTGGGTACTACCTGGACAAGTGGTTGGGGACGGGTCCCTGGCTGCTGCTGGGGCTGAGTCTGGTGGGCATCTCCGTGGGTTTCTACGGATTCCTCCGCGAGATGGCACGGTTGGGGAAGCGCAAGCGGTGAGCGAGCACGACGCGGAGATGGCCTTCCGGAAGCATGCCGGACTGGCGGCGGGAGTGGCGGGGGCGGGGTTGGCGTTGGCGGCCTTCCTTCCGAAGACCTCGGAGGCCCGGCAGTCGGCCTTCATCGGGGTGGTGCTGGCGGCGGCGACGGGGGTGGTGGCACTGGTGCTCAAGCGGCAAGCGGTGCGCAAGGACTTGAAGGCGGCAATGAAGGCGGTAGGGGTGGTATTCGGGCTGAGGGCCGTCGGGGTGGTGGTGGGGCTGTTGTGGGCGGTGCAGACGGGGTTGAGTCCGGTGGCGTTCGTGGCGGGGTTCTTCGGCACCTACTTCGTGCTGCAGTGGATTGAAGTGAGCTACGTGATGGCCGCGTCCCGGGACGCGGCGGGCGGAGACGAGTGATGCGCAAGGCAATGGTTCTCTTCGTGGGGCTGGTCGCCAGCGTGGCCTTTGCCAGCGAGCCGGCGGAGGGCGAGAAGGAAGACGTCGCGGGCTACATCCTCCACCACGTCTCCGACTCGCGGGAGCTGGAGATCGAGGTTCCCCTCTACGATCTCTTCGGCCTGAACCACATCCCCATCCACCTGCCGGAGATCCTCGTCCCCCTGAAGGCGGGGGGGTGCCAGAAGCAGATGACGGACCATGGCGAGGCCATCCCCAGCCTGGGCGCGGGGTGCCTGGACCTCTCCATCACCAAGCACACGGTGATGATGTGGCTGGCGGCGGTGCTGCTCATCGGCTCGCTGCTCATCTGGAGCAACCGCGACAAGGCGAAGCTGGTGCCCCGCGGCACGGCGGCCAACCTCTTCGAGATGCTCGTGCTCTTCGTGCGTGACGAGCTGGCCATCAAGAACATCGGCAAGGAGGAGGGCCCGCGCTACACCTCCTACCTGCTGACGGCCTTCTTCTTCATCCTCTTCATGAACCTGCTGGGCCTGTTCCCCTGGATGGCGAGCGCCACGGGCAACATCGCCGTCACGTGCGGCCTGGCCCTGTGCACCTTCGTCATGACGCAGGTGGCGGGCATCCGCGCCGCGGGCCTGGGCGGCTACCTGGCCCACCTGACGGGCGGCGTTCACTGGTCGCTGTGGGCCATCATGATTCCGGTGGAGCTCCTGGGCCTGTTCACCAAGCCCTTCGCGCTCACCATCCGTCTCTTCGCCAACATGCTGGCGGGCCACATCGTCATCTTCTTCCTGCTGGGCCTCATCTTCATGCTCGGCCACCCGGCGGTCGCCTTCGTGAGCGTGCCGTTCGCCATCGGTATCTACCTGCTGGAGCTCTTCGTGGCCTTCGTGCAGGCCTACGTCTTCACGATGCTCTCGGCGCTCTTCATCGGCATGGGAGTGGCCATGGGCCACCACGCGCACGCCGAGGAGCACGGCCACGGCGAGGCGGGCCACAGCCACGACCACGGCAAGGCCCACATGCTGGGCTCCTGAGTTCCTTCCCAAGTGAGCGGGGCCCTGGAGTCCGGGGCCCCGGTGAGTACCCGGCGATTCGAAAGGTCGCCGGAGGTCGTCCAAAAGGGCAGCAACGACCCCCCCACAAGTGGGTCCCCTCCGAAGAAAGAAGAAGCACTCCCATGACCAACGTCGCTCTCGCCTTCCTCGCCGCCGGCATCGGTGCCGGCCTCTCCATCATCGGCGCCGCCCTGGGCATCGGCCGTCTGGCCGCCGCCGCCATGGACGCCACGGGCCGTCAGCCGGCCGCCGGTGGTGACATCCGCACCACCATGATCATCGCCGCGGCCCTCATCGAAGGCGCCACGCTGTTCGCGCTGGTCGTGTGCATCCTGCTCGCCATCAAGGCCTAGCTTCAGGCTTCGAGCAGGACCCGGGGTCCGGCGCCCGCTCCAGACGGGGGGCGCCGGCCCTTGCATCATTGAAGAGATACCCGCAGTCCCCCTGACGCCGCACCGCCGAAGGCCGCCATGCTCCTGCCCAACGTTCTCGCCGCCAGCAGCTTCGTGGAGGTCCGCCCGGGCCTCATCTTCTGGACCCTCGTCACCTTCATCATCGTCGCCTTCATCCTGCGCGCGAAGGCCTGGGGCCCCATCCTGTCGCTGGTCGAGGAGCGCGAGAAGCAGATCGCCAGCTCCATCGAGGCGGCCAAGCGGGAGCGCGCCGAGGCCGAGAAGCTGCTCACCGAGCAGAAGACGGCCATCGCCGATGCCCGCCGCGACGCGCAGGAGATGCTCCGCCGCAATCAGCAGGAGGTGGAGAAGTTCCGCGAGGAGCTGATGGCCAAGAGCCGCAAGGAGGCCGAGGAGTTCAAGGCCGGCGCGATGCGCGAGATCGAGGAGCAGAAGTCCAAGGCCATCGCCGAGGTGAAGGCCATGGCGGTGGACCTGTCCATGGAAGTGGCCAGCAAGCTGCTCAACGAGCGCCTGGACGACACCAAGCACCGCGCGCTGGCCGAGCAGTTCGTGGCGGGCCTGCCGGTCAAGGGCACGACCCAGGGCCGGGCGTAGCCGTCCGGATTTCCGGGTCCGCGCACCGCTGTTCAGGAATCCAATATGGCGCTTTCCATCGGCATCGTCGGTCTGCCCAACGTGGGCAAGTCCACCCTGTTCAACGCACTCTCGGCGGCGGGGGCCCAGGCGGCCAACTACCCGTTCTGCACCATCGAGCCCAACGTGGGCGTGGTGCCGGTGCCGGATGAGCGGCTGGACAAGCTGTCCGCCCTGGTGAAGCCGCTGAAGAAGATTCCGACCTCGCTCGAGTTCGTGGACATCGCGGGCCTGGTGCGTGGCGCGTCCAAGGGTGAGGGACTGGGCAACCAGTTCCTGGGCAACATCCGGCAGGTGGACGCGGTGCTGCACGTGCTGCGCTGCTTCGTGGACGACAACGTCACCCACGTGGAGGGTGGCGTGGACCCGGTGCGCGACCGGGACGTGGTGGACACCGAGCTGTGTCTGAAGGACATGGAGACGGTGGAGAAGCGCCGCGAGCGCTCGCAGAAGAACACCAAGATGGGTGGCAAGGCGGGCGACGAGGCCAAGGCGGAGCTGGTGGTGCTGGACAAGGTGAAGGCGGCGCTGGACTCGGCCATCACCGTGCGCGCGCAGAAGCTGACGCCCGAGGAGCGGGCGGTGCTGAAGGATCTCTTCCTGCTGACGGACAAGCCGGTGCTGTACGTGGCGAACATCAGCGAGAAGCAGATTGGCAAGGAGGACTCGGACCCGATGGTGCAGCGGGTGCGGGAGATGGCGGCCAAGGAGGGCGCGGGGGTGGTGGTGCTGGCGGCGGCGATGGAGTCGGAAATCCAGCAGCTTCCCGAGGAGGAGCGTCCGGGCTTCCTGGAGAGCGCGGGGCTGACGGAGCCGGGCCTGCACAAGGTGGTGCGCGAGGGCTACAAGCTGCTGGGCCTGCAGACGTACTTCACGGTGGGCGAGCAGGAGTGCCGGGCGTGGACGATCCACAAGGGTGACAAGGCGCCGCAGGCGGCGGGCGTCATCCACTCGGACTTCGAGCGCGGCTTCATCAAGGCCGAGGTGATGAGGTGGGAAGACCTCCTCAAGTACGGCAGTGAGGCGGCGGTGAAGGAGAAGGGCCTGCTGCGCGTGGAAGGCAAGGAGTACGTGGTGCAGGACGGCGACTGCATGCACTTCCGCTTCAACGTGTAACGAGCCCACCCGGTCTGCCCACGAGAGGGTGCCGAGAGGACCGAAGGCGGTCCCGGCACCCTCTGTGCTTTGCGGGGTCCGGGGCGTCTTACGCGGGCCCGCGGAACGCGGTGTAGAGCCACATGGCGACGGCGAGCGCGGCGATGGCGCTGGAGAGGATGGCGGCGCGGCGGGAGCGGCCCTCGTCGGGGAACTTCCGGGCGCGCAGCCACATGCCACCCACGCGGATGGCGACGAAGAAGGCGAGCAGGGTGGCGCCGATCCACTGCCAGCCCGCGGGGCGGGTGAGGGCCACGGCCCAGGCGCCGATGAAGGCGACGTTGCCGAGCAGGAGCATCATCTGGAGGCGGGCGAAGGGGCTCATGGAGTGTCCGGGTAGAGCGGGGCGGGAGCGGAGTCCAGCGCATTGTCATCCGCCGTGCTCCAGGTGACGGACCTCACGGCAGCTCAGGGCACGGAGACGGGGGCCCCCACGTAGCGGGCCCTCGGGCGGAGCACGTGTCCCTGCTCGCGCTGCTCCAGCACGTGCGCCACCCAGCCCGCCGCGCGCCCCACCGCGAACAGCGCCGCCGCCGCTCCCGCGGGCAGCTCCAGCGCCGAGGCCAGCGCCACCAGTCCGAAGTCCACCGTGGGCGCCGGGTGTCCCGCCTCGCGCATCGTCTCCTCCACCGTGCGCAGCACCCGGACACCCACTGTCTCCGGACGGAAGGCATACGCCGCCTCCAGCAGCGGCGGTGTGCGCGGGTCTCCCTCCGGGTACAGCGGGTGCCCGAAGCCCGGTACCGACTCGCCCCGACGCAGCCGCTCGTGCACCACCGTGCGCGCCCGCTCCGGCCTGCCCACCTCCTGCAGCAGGGCCTCGATGCGGTCGCACGCGCCTCCGTGCCTCGGCCCCGAGAGGGCAGCCAGCGCCGCGCTCACGCACGCGTACAGGTCCGCCCCCGAGGAGGCCGTCACCCGCGCCGCGAAGGTGGACACGTTCAGCTCGTGGTCCGCGCACAGCACCAACGCCCGGTCCAGCATCTCCGGCGCCCGCTTCGCCGTGGCTCCCCACGCCACCGCCAGCGAGGCCGCCACCGTCTCCTCCTTCAGCGCCCGGGCCACCCGGGCCGGCGCGTGCGCCGCGCACACCCAGGCTCCCAGGTGCCGCAACAGCCGACGCCCCCGCAGCCGCTCCTGCTCCGCCGGGGCCGCGAAGCGCACGTCATCCCAGGCGCCCAGCAGGGGCACCACCACCAGCAGCACCGCCAGGGGCGGCGAGCGCCTCGGCACCAGCTCCGCCACCGCCGAGGGCGGCACGGGCAGCTCCGGCGAGGGCCAGCGCACCGGCTGCGCTGGCAGCGTGCCCGTCCACAGCAGCTCCGCCACGTCCTCGAGGCTCCGCCCCTCCACCGCGAGCCGCACCGCTGGATGGCCCCGGTACGCCAGCCCCTCCGTCCCCACCCGTGACACCGCCGAGTCGATGACGGGCTCGCCCCAGCGCAGCGCTCCCGCCGCCACCGCCGCGTGCCCCGCCCGCGCGTCGTGCCGCGCCTTCAGCCGCTCGAGGTCCGCCCGCACGTACCGGTTCTCCTTCGTCCCCGGCTCCGGCACGCACCGCACCAGGCCCCGGCTCACGTACGTGTAGAGCGTCGCCCGCTTCACCCCCAACAGCGCCGCCGCTTCGTTCGCGGGCACCAGCTCCTCATGTCGACTGTCGAATCGAGATTGAGCCTTGGGCTCCCGCGCTTTAACCATTCGTCATGTCTCCCGGCGCGCATTATCGACTCGACTCGACGGAGCGTCGAGATGAGACACGAGGAGCGGGCCGTAGACCCTCACCCCAGCCCTCTCCCAGAGGGAGAGGGGGCGCCTTCACGGAGTCCGTCATGGCTCATCCCCACGTCGTCAACGCGCAAGACATCCCCTGGACCGAGACCACCCGCGGCTCCCGCGTCGCCATGCGCCGCAAGCAGCTCGGTGCCGCCGCCCACGGACAGAAGCTCGGGTGCAGCCTCCTCGAGCTCCTCCCCGGCAAGCAGTCCTGGCCCCGCCACTACCACCTCGCCAACGAGGAGGCCCTCTTCATCCTCGAGGGCTCCGGCACGCTGCGGCTCGGCGATGAGACCGTGCCCCTGAAGGCCGGGGATTACGTCGCGCTCCCCTCGGGGCCCTCGTGCGCGCACCAGCTCCTCAACGAGGGCGACGCGCCCCTGCGCTACCTCGCCTTCTCCACCATGCTCGAGCCCGACGTCATCGTGTACCCGGACTCCAACAAGGTGGGCGTGCTCGCCGGGGCCGCTCCCGGGGGCAACAAGGCCGCACGCACCCTGGAGGCCTACCTGCCGCTGGCCGCCCAGGTGGGCTACTGGGACGGCGAGGAAGGTTGAGCCCCGGGGAGACGCCGTGGCACCCTCGCGGTCCCATGGCCTCCCTCCTCGATTCGCTCGAACGCTCGCGCCTCCTCAAGGACCGGGAAGCGGCGCGGGAGGTCATCAACACCGCCGAGCCTCCCCATGTGTCCCTGATGCGCCTGTGCGACGCCGGGCTGCTCGAGGGCGGCCTCACCGTGGCGCTCGGCGTGCGGCCCGATGAACTGGTGGGTCCGCTCACCATGGCCATGGGGGGCGCCGCGAAGCGCTTCAAGGTCGTCGACGTGCGCGAGCGCCCCGTGCTGGAGCTCCATGTCCTCGCTGGAGAGACGTCCGAGCGCTGGGAGGTCGAGGACCTCTGGGCGCTCGTGCACAACCTCAACAGCCTCTACCGCGAGGCTCCCGACGCACGCGCCATCGCCGTGCTCGGCGAGTGGAACGACGCGCTCCAGCTCCTGTGCGTGGACAAGCGCGCGCTCCCGCGGCTCCTGCGCGAGCGCTTCTTCGCGCCCCGCAACCGCGACGCACTGGAGCGCAAGCCGGAGCAACCCTGAGCCCGGTCAGCGTCCCCGCCGCTTGAACTGTGCCAGACTGAGCTGCTGGTTCAGCCGGGCGATCTCCTTCCGCGCGGCCTCGAGCTCCTCCGACGGCTTGCCGCCACCGAAGAGCGCGCGCACCCGTTCCACCAACGAGCGCTTTGGGGTGGGTTTCGAGCTGAGCTGCTGCACCTTGGCCTTGGACTTCGCCAGCGCCTGATTCGTGGCCTCGAGCTGCTTTTTCAGCAGCTTCACCTCGTCGCGCGCCAGGGTGGCTTCCCGCCGGGACTCGCCCAGGCCGGCCGTGAGCGTGGCGAGCTGCTTCTCGACTTCCGCGCGCGCCGATCGGAGAGCCGCATTCTCCTTCTCCAGGGACTGCACCTGCGTCCGCAGGGATTGGAGCTCCGCCGCCTCCTGCTTCTCGTCCCGCGAGGGCGCCGAGGGGGCGGCTTTCTCTCGTGCGGCCAGCTCGGCCTTCAGGCGCTTCACTTCCGACTGCGTCGTCTCGAGCAGGTTCCTCAGCTCGCGCTCTTCCGTCTTCGCCACGGTCGCACCCCTGTGTCCGCGAGCATAACCCCGCGGCCAGCCCGAGAGGGGCGCTCAGCTCGCCAGCGGCGGGGCCTCGGTGAGGGCGGCGGGCTCCTGGCCACCGCCCCGCTTCTTGCGCTCCAGGTACCAGCGGCGGAAGGCCAGCGTGGCCCGGTCCGTCGCCACGCTGCGCTCCTCGGACACCGGCGGGGATTCGACCGGGTAGCTCGACTCCACCACCGCCTGGTCCTCCCGGAGGATGCGCTTGTTGAAGTGGTCGACCAGCGCCGCGAGCGGCTGGAACTTCAGGAAGTCGCGCGTGCTCACCAGCATCATCCGCGTGTGGTTCGCGTCCACCGGCACGCACCACATGAACAGGTTCATGATGCGCCGGGGGATGGGAATGTTCAGCGACATCCCGTTCGGCTTCAGCCAGTCCAGGTAGGCCTCCGCGGACCCTCCATCCAGGTTCCAGGTGGTGCGGAACCCCGTGGGCGTGGGGTGCACCTGCACCTCCATCTTCGAGTCCGGCTTCATCCGCCGCGCCAGTCCTCCACCGATGGTGCGCCGGTGCACGAAGGGCAGGTGCGGGGTGTCCAGCATGTTCTCCATCGCCCGCGTCCAGTGCGCGCTCCACGTCTCGGCGTAGTGCCACACGTGGATGCCGGGCTGCTCCATCACGGCGGGCACGGACGGCTCATCCGGAGCCTCGGCGCCCGGGCGCGTGTAGACCCAGATGAGGCCTCCGCGCTCGCGCACCGGGAAGGCCGTGGCGGCGAAGCGCTGGCGCTTCTCCTCGGACATGGGGTTGAGCGGAATGTGCGTGCACGCCCCGCCCGAGGCGAAGCGCCACCCGTGGAAGGGGCACTCCAGGCACCCGTCCTTGCCCACCTTCCCCAGCGACAGCTTCACGCCCCGGTGCGGACACTGATCATGCAGCGCCGACACCCGGCCCTCGGGGTCGCGGAAGAGCACCAGCCGCTCCCCGGCGAGGGTCAGCGCGTGAGGGGCCGTGCCCACCTCCTTCGACATCGCCACCGGCGTCCACACGTCCGCGAAACCCTCGTCGGCGAAACCGTCCAGCATGGAAGTCCTCTCCTCTGTCCTGCTTTCGGGATAGAATATTCAGGATGGTTTATTTAATTTCAAGTCGAAGTGCGGCAACAGGGGTGGCAAGGCCTGGGGGAAGGTGGATTTCCTACCCCACGCGGGTTATTCAGAGCGTATGGCCCGGGTGAAGGGGAGCCGCAACGCCGACTACGAGAAGGAGCGCGAACGCCTGCTGGAGGCGGTCCGCGTGCGCCTGCTCGCGAAGGACGGGGCGCAGGCGAGCTTCCGCGAGCTCGCCGAGGTGGCCGGGGTGAGCGTGGCCACGCTGCGCCACTACTTCGGCTCGCGCGAGGCGCTGCTGACGGAGGTGATGGCGGACATGCACCGGCGCGGCCTGCCGTACCTGCACGCCACCGCCACGGAGTTTCACGGCCCGGTGCGCGAGTCGCTCGGGTGGTTCCTCCAGCAGTTCCTCATCGGCTGGCGCATGGGGGTGGGGGCGGTGCACGCCTTCGGCCTCACCGCGAGCGTGGGCCACGAGAAGCTGGGCCCCGTGTACGTGCAGGAATTGCTCGAGCCCACGCTGCAGGCGGCCGAGGCCCGGCTGTCACGCCACATCGCCGACGGAGAGCTGCGGCGCTGCGATGTGCGCCACGCCGCGCTGGAGCTGGTGTGCCCGGTGGTTCTCGGCCTGCTGCACCAGGTGCAGCTCTCGGGCGCGCGCTGCCGGCCGCTGGACGTGGAGCGCTTCCTGGAGGACCACCTGGATACGTTCCTCCGGGCCCATGCCGCGGACCCCGAGTCCCCGGCGCGCCCGGCTTAGGGCACGCCGAGCAGGAGCCCGAGCGTGGCCAGCGTCATCGCGGTGCCCTGCTGCGCGAGCGCGGGGGGAATCGAGAGCATCACGGGCCGCTCCGGCGGGCCTCCACAGCTTCGCGAGCCCACGTAGCTCCCGTCCCGGGTGGCTCGCAGCTCGTAGCTGCACGGGCCCACCGTCCCGGTGAGCTCCTCATCGCTGATGTTCAGCTCCGTGAGCCGGCCGTAGAAGGAGCCCCGGGCGTGGGTGACGCCGTCCTTGTCCTCGAAGCTCAACCGGGTCAGCTCCCGGCCCACGGTGCCTCCCAGTTCCTTGCCGTTGAGGCCGAGGAACACCGTCTGGCCAAAGGCCCTCCCGCGCAGCGTCTTCCCGTCACGCGAGAGCTGGAGGTCGGGGCCGCTGACGCTGTCCCCGGTCACGCGCGCCGTGATGGCGGCGTTGGGGGTGCGCAGGAAGAGGTACTGGTCCCCGCTCTGTGCGGCCGCCGTTCCGAAGACGAGCAGGGCGGCCATCCCGAGCGCCCGACCGATTCGCTGGGTGTACGAGGAATTCATGCTGGAAGAATAAGAATGGAGGAGCCCCCGTGTGTCCTGCCCCCGGCCGCCCGCTCGTGGGGAGGCGGGGATGGCGTGCTCCATCAAGACGGCACGGCGGGCGTCCGCCCGGTTGCCGGGCGAGCACGAGCGGTGGCCGTTATCTTCTCCGGCATGTCCATGCAGGCGTCTTCCCCGTCCAGCCGTCCACACGCCGGGCCCCAGCGCGATGGCCCCCAGGGACATGTGCCCGTGGGGCTCATCCTCCGGGGCATCCTGATGTTGACGATGATGGTGGGGCTGGTGGCCGCGCTGCACTACTACCTCGGGGTGCGGCTCGTGTCGGACCCGGGACTGGCGCAGCCGTGGGCGGGGCTCGGCTGGTCGGTGTTGTGGCTCGGCTTCGCGTCCATTCCGGCGGCCATGGCGTCCACGCGGATGAAGCCCTCGTGGAAGGAGCAGGTGCTGCACTGGGGCGGCATGTTGTGGATGGGCGCCTTCGGGCTGCTGCTGACGGCCACGGTGGCGGCGGACGTGGTGGGGTGGGTGTGGCGGCTCGTGGGCCCGGCGCCGCTGCTGGCGCGCGACAAGGCCCTGGCGGTGGTGGGCGTGGTGGTGCCGGCGATGCTGTTCGCCTTCCGCACGGCGCGCGCTCCCGCGCGTGTGGAGCGCGTCACGGTGCCGGTGAAGGGGTTGGGCGCGGGGCTGTCTGGCATGAAGGTGGTGCAGATCTCCGACATCCACATCGGCCCCACGCTGGATCGGCGCTTCATGCAGCGGGTGGTGGAGCAGGTGAACGCGCTCCAGCCCGACGTGGTGGCGGTGACGGGGGACCTGGTGGACGGCAGCGTCACGCGGCTGCGCGACGAGGTGGCTCCGCTCGCCGGCCTGCGCGCGCCGCTGGGCGTCTACTACGTCACCGGCAACCACGAGTACTACCACGGGGGCGCTTCCTGGTCCGCCGAGGTGGCCCGGTTGGGGCTCACCGTGCTGAACAACGCGCACCGGGTGGTGGAGCGCGGGGGCGCGCGCCTGACGGTGGCGGGCGTGACGGACCTCGAGGGCGGGCGGATGGACCCGTCTCACGCGTGCCGGCCGGACGTGGCGCTCGCGGACGCACCGGCGGGCGTGCCCCGGTTGCTGCTCGCGCACCAGCCTCGCGTGGCGGTGCTGGCCCGGGGCCTGGGCGTGGACCTGCAGCTCTCCGGGCACACGCACGGCGGACAGCTCTTCCCCTTCATGGCCTTCGTGAAGCTGCAGCAGCCCGTCATCCAGGGACTGGCCACCATCGCCGGGGTGCGCGTCTACACCCACCGCGGCACCGGCTACTGGGGCCCACCCCTGCGCCTGGGGCCCGCGCCCGAAATCACCGAGCTGACACTCGTGAGCGCGTAGCTCGCAGGTGCGCGCCGGGTTCACTGGCTGTCGTATCGCGGAGGGATGCGTTGCCCCTTCTTCCACTCCGGCGTTAGCCTGCGTCCGTGCCTTCCGCGTCCCAAGGCCGGGCCACCTCCGCGCCCATGCGTGTCCTCTTCGTGGCGGACGATGCCCTGCTGCGCGACACCGCCCGGCGCGAGCTGTCGCCGGGCTTCGAGCTGCTGCCCGTCAACACCTTCGCCCTGGCCCTGCCCCTGCTCGAGCTCGAGCCGGCGCCCACCGCCATCATCATCGACCTGGGGCTGGCGGACGCGAAGGGCGCGGCGGACTTCCTCGCCACCCTGGTGGAGCGCAACTACCCCGGCCCCCGCGTTCTCTTGTCCAGCAAGTTCCGCCCCGAGGAAGCCTCCACCCTCAGCCAGGCCAGCATCATCCACTTCGCGCTCGCCATGCCGTGGGCTCCCGGCGAGCTGCGCGCCTTCGTGGAGGCCGCGCTCGGCTTCCGCCCCTTTCCGAGCGCCCTGCACGCCAGCTGATGGTGGGTGGTACGCGCGTCCGGGCTCCGCATCATCATCGGCCGGCCTCTCGCACCCCGCCTCCTGCCCGGGATGCCATACAATCCCTCTTTTCCCCAGCTCAGCGGGCGTGAATTCCGCCCGGGCTGGAGAAAATGGGTGGAAAGTGCCGGTGTGGCATTTGAACCTACCTGCACGAGGGCACTACGATTTTCACCAGGTGACAGATCAGTCACCTGGGAGCCACCCGCGGTGACCTGGGCGTTCCGGCGATGGTGCCGGGGCACTTCCACGGGTCTCGAGGGAGCTCCCCCGCCGTCGTCCAAAGGGAGCTTCCCCACGTGAGAAGGTTGGTTGCCACGCTGTCAGGGCTGGCGCTGGTGTTGTCTGGTACTGGCGCCGCTGCCCGTTCGTTGCCGAATTACGATGCACTGCAGGACGCGAAGCCCTCGGGCCGAGCCATCGCTGGCTTCAAGCCGGTGAAGGAGTCGAGGGCGCGCATCGCCCATGTGGACGCGCTGACCCAGGCGCCCACGTTCATCTGGGCCAGGAAGGGCGCGGACACGAAGCTGGGCGCGGCGTACGCGCGCATGGCGCCCGAGGACGCCGCGATGGTGCAGGTCGCGGAGCATGCCGCCCTCTATGGACTGAGCTCCTTCGAGTCGGCGGGCGCGCGGGTCGTCTCCGTCAGCCGGAGCGCCCAGGGCGTCAAGGTGGTGACACTCGCCCAGGAGGCCTCGGGCATCGAGGTCTTCCGCCAGAGCCTCAACGTCCTGCTGGACCGCGACAACGAGGTGGTGGCCATCTCCGGCACCCTCTCCAAGCACGTCTCCGCCGACGTGCCCGCCGCGCGCATGCGCTTCACGCTGCCGGCCCATGAGGCCATCTCCCTGGCCTACCGGGACCTGACGGGCTCCGCGCTGGACGCGAGCCTGCTCAAGCGCCTGAGCGAGAAGCAGGTGTCGGACGGCAAGTACTCGCACTACGAGCTGGCCGCCTACGCGCGTCCGCTGGACGAGACGCTGGTCATCCCGGCCCGCGTCAAGCAGGTGCTCTACTCGCTGCCCAACGCGCTGGTGCCCGCCTACTACGTGGAGCTCAACACGGGGCGTCCGGACAGCCAGGAGTCGGACTACTACTCCTACGTCGTGTCCGCGGCCGATGGCCGGCTGCTGATGCGCAACAACCTCACGTCGGACGCGGAGTTCAGCTACCGCACCTTCGCGGACACCACGCCGCCGTACACCCCGCATGACGGCCCCGCGGGCATCAACGCCACCCCGCACCCCACGGGCGCGCCGGGCAGCGGCTTCATCCCGGCGTACGTGGCGCCCTCGCTGGTCACCCTGCAGAACGCGCCCTTCAGCCAGAATGACCCCTGGCTGGCGGACGGTGCCACGGAGACGCGCGGCAACAACGTGGACGCGTACGCGGACCTCGTCGCGCCGGACAACTACAACACGGGCGACCTGCGCCCCACCGTCACCGCGCCGGGCGTGTTCGACCGGACCATGCTGTTCGACCTCCAGCCGAACGCCAACGCGGAGCAGATCGCCGCGGCCACCACGAACCTCTTCTTCGTGAACAACTGGCTGCACGACTGGTACTACGACGCGGGCTTCGACGAGGTCTCCGGCAACGCGCAGACCAACAACTTCGGCCGCGGCGGCCTGGGCAATGACGCCATCCGCGCGCAGGCGCAGGACTACAGCGGTACCAACAACGCCAACATGTCCACGCCGGCGGACGGTGCGTCCCCGCGCATGCAGATGTACCTCTTCACCGGCCCGCGCAACGCGCGCCTGACGGTCAACGCGCCCGCCTCCATCGCGGGCAACTACCCGGTGGGGATCGCCACCGGCTTCGGCCCGCAGATCTTCGATGTGACGGGTGACGTGGTGGCGGCCCTGGACGCGGTGGACCCCACCGTCCCCACCTCCACCAACACCGACGCGTGCACCGAGCTGACGAACGCGGCGGACGTGGCCGGGAAGATCGCCCTGGTGGACCGTGGCTCGTGCGACTTCACGGTCAAGATGGCGAACGCGCAGGCCGCGGGCGCCATCGGCGTCATCGTCGCGGACAACGCGGAAGGCCCGGTCGCCAACATGGGCGGCACCTCCGCCACCATCACCATCCCCGTGCTGCGCCTCACCCAGGCGGACGGCAAGAAGGTGCGCGATGCCTCCGGCGTCAACGTGCGGCTGTTCCGCGCGGCGACCATCGACCTGGACGGCACGGTCGACAACATCATCGTGGCGCACGAGTGGGGCCACTACATCAGCAACCGCCTCGTCGGGAACTCGGCCGGTCTGGTCAACAACCAGGGCCGCGCCATGGGCGAGGGCTGGGGTGACTTCACCGCGCTGCTGATGGTGACGCGCCCGGAGGACATCAACGTCCCCTCCAACGCGAACTGGAACGGCGCCTACGCCGCGGCCGAGTACGCCACGCGTGGCAGCTCCGCGGACTCCACGTTCTTCGGTATCCGCCGCGTGACGTACTCGGCGGACATGGCCAAGAACGCCCTGACGTTCCGCCACATCACCGATGGCGTGGCACTGCCCACCGGCGTGCCCATGTCCCCGGGCGGCGTCAACTCCCAGGTGCACAACTCGGGCGAGGTGTGGGCCACCATGCTGTGGGAGTGCTACGTGGCGCTCCTGCGCGCGCATCCGTTCCAGGAGGCGCAGGACCGGATGAAGAGCTACCTGGTCAACGGGTACAAGATGACGCCCGTGGCGCCGACCTTCCTGGAGGCGCGTGACGCGGTGCTGGCGGCGGCCTACGCCAACGACCCCGCCGACGGTGAGCGCTTGTGGCGGGCCTTCGCCAAGCGCGGCGCCGGTGTGGGCGCGGTGGCTCCGGACCGCTACTCCACCAACCACGTGGGGGCGGTGGAGAGCTTCGCGCTGGGCGCCAGCGTGGATTTCGAGTCCATCTCCTTCGCGGACTCCCTGACGAGCCCCGGCGACGCGGACGGCATCCTCGACAACGGGGAGACGGGCCGCCTGGTCATCGTGGCGAAGAACAGGGGCTCGACGTCGGCCACGAGCACCAGCGTCACCGTCTTCTCGCCCACCCCGGGCGTGACGGTGGGCAATCGTGGCTCGGTCACGTTCCCGGAGATTCCGGTGGGCGGTGAGGCCACGGCGTCCATCCCGGTGACGCTCAACGGCGCGTCGATGGCGCAGCGGGTGGACTTCAGCTTCGCCCTGCGTGACGACGGCCAGGCCGTCCCGGGTGACAAGGCGGTCTCGGTGGCCTTCAAGGTGCACTACAACGAGGTGCCCAACGCGACCCCGACGGAGACCGTGGAGGCCTCGCTCGGCAAGCTGCCCTGGACGCGCGAGGACGTGCCGACGCTGGCCCGTGGCGAGTTCGAGTTGGTGGCGTTCACCGACCTCAACCGGGCCTGGTTCGGCCCGAACCTGGGCGCCGCGAGCGACATCCGCCTCGTCTCCCCGCCGCTCACCGTGAGCAGCACCGAGCCGCTCGTCATCAACTGGCGTCACTCCTACGATCTCGAGGCCGACTACGACGGCGCCATCATCGAGCTTCTCCGAGGACGGCGGCGCGACGTGGGTGGACATCGGCACGCCCCTGTACACCGGCGCGCTCGAGGTCTACGCCGGCAACCTGAACCCGCTGGCGGGCCGTAACACCATCACCGGTACCAGCCCGGGCTTCCCCACGCTCCTCCCCGTCTCGCTGGACCTGGGGACGAGCTACGCGGGCAAGTCGGTGCGGATCCGCTTCCGGATCGGCGCGGACAACGGTGCCGCCGCCACGGGCTGGGTGCTGGATGACCTGTCCTTCTCCGGTATCACGAACACCCCGTTCACGAAGATCTGCTCGAACACGGGCGCCTGCGCGAACAGCCTGCCGGTGGTGTCGGCCGGCCCGGACGTGACGGCCGACGAGCGCACGGTGGTGACCCTCAAGGGCAGCGCGTTGGACTTCGACAACGACGCGCTCACCTATGCGTGGACGCGGGTGTCCGGCCCGGCGGTGACCCTCACCGGCGCCAATACGCCCGGCCCGTCCTTCACCGCCCCCGAGGTGACCACCGACTCCGACGTGGTGCTGCGGCTGACCGTCAGCGACGGCAAGGCCTCGGTCACCGACACCGTGAGCGTGCGGGTGAAGAACGTGAACCGCGCGCCCACCGTGAACGCGGGCCTGGATGGCACCACCGACGAGCGCGGCAGCTACACGCTGTCCGGCTCCGCGAGCGACGCGGATGGTGACACCCTGAGCTACCTGTGGACGCAGGTGTCCGGCACGCCGGTGGCGCTGCGCAACTACGACAAGGCGTCCGCCTCCTTCGCCACGCCGGAGGTCGCGTTCGACGAGACGCTCTCCTTCCAGGTGACGGTGAGCGACGGCAAGGCGACGGCCAGCGACACGGTGGACGTGGTGGTCCGCCACGTGAACCGTGCGCCCATCGTGATGGCGTCGTCCGTGACGGTGGACGAGCGCAGCACCGCTTCCATCGAGGCCACGGCCTCGGACATGGACGGCGATGCGCTGACCTATAGCTGGACGCAGGTGTCCGGCACGCCGGTGGTGCTCTCCGGTGCGGACACCGCGACGGTGTCCTTCCCGACGGGCGAGGTGAACGCCGACAGCGTGCTCACCTTCCAGGTGACGGTGAGCGACGGCACGGCCTCGGCCAGCCGTGACGTGGTGGTGAACGTGCGCCACCTCAACCGCGCGCCGACGGTGAACGCGGGCGTGGACGGCAGCGTGAACGAGCGCGAGTCCGTCACGCTCAGCGGCTCCGCGAGCGACGCGGACGGCGATACCCTCAGCTACTCCTGGGTGCAGGTGTCCGGCACTCCGGTGGCGCTGATCGGTGCCAACATGGCGTCCGCCACCTTCACCGCGCCGGACACGGTCTCCGGTGAGACGCTCTCCTTCCTGCTGACGGTGAGCGACGGCAAGGTGACGGTGAGCGACACGGTGGACGTGATGGTCAACAACCAGAACCGTGCGCCGGTGGTGACGGCGGCCGCGGTGACGGTGGATGAGCGGAGCACCGCCTCCCTCGTGGCCATGGCCTCGGACCCGGACGGCGACGCGCTGACGTATAGCTGGACGCAGGTGTCCGGCGCCCCGTTCACGCTCTCCGGTGAGGACACCGCGACGGTCTCCTTCGCGGCCGGCGAGGTGACCAGCGACCGCTCCTTCACCTTCCGCGTGACGGTGAGCGATGGCGTGGCCTCGGCCAGCCAGAACGTGGTGGTCAACGTGCGCAACGTGAACCGTGCGCCGGTGGCCAACGCGGGTGCCGCGGTCTCCGCGGTGTCCCGTGCCACGGCCAGCCTCGACGGCAGCGCCAGCGCTGACGCCGACGGCGGCGCCCTGTCGTACCAGTGGATCCAGGTGGGTGGCCCGTGGGTGATGCTGGCGGGGGGTGACACCGCCACGCCGTCCTTCACGGCGCCGGACGTCAAGGCGGCCACCGAGCTCGCCTTCCGCCTGGTGGTGCGCGATGGCTCCCTCGACAGCGAGCCCTCGACGGTGACCGTCACCGTCACGCCCGCCGACAACGTGGCCCCGGTGGCCAAGGCCCGCGTCATCGTCTCTGGCAGCCAGGCGTCGATGACGCTCGATGGCTCGGCTTCCAGCGATGCGGATGGCGAAGCGCTCACCTACAAGTGGGAGCAGACGGCCGGCTCGCCCATGCAGCTCGACAACGCCACCCAGGCGGTGCTGAGCGTGGACGTGCCCGCGAGCGGCACCTACGGCTTCCGTCTCACCGTGACGGATGCCCGCGGTATGTCGCACAGCGCCACCGTGGAGGCCTCGGCCACGCTGCCCGTGGAAACGCCTGACGAGGGCGGCTGCTCCTCCACGGGCGCGGGTGCCCCGGCTGGCATGCTCGGCCTGACGCTGCTCGGCCTGCTGCGCCGCCGCCGCTGGCTGAACTGACACCGCCGCCCTCCTCCTCTCGACGAGGGGGAGGGCCGTGGCGTCTGACCTGAAGTGTTCCGGCGGCCGGTTCCCTGTCATCAGGGGGCCGGCCGCTGGTCGTTCATCCCCTCGGTACCCGGAGGAAACGACGGGGGGCTCCTCTCCCGAAGGGAGAGGGATGATTGACTCACTTGTCAAAGTGCTCGTCTCGTCGTCTGCTCCCGCTCCGCAAGGAGACTGAATGGGCAACGAGCTTCGTTTCGACGGGAAGGTCGCCATTGTCACCGGTGCCGGGAATGGCCTGGGCCGCTCACACGCGCTGCTGCTCGCGAGCCGTGGTGCGAAGGTGGTCGTCAATGACCTCGGCGGTTCCAGCACCGGCGGTGGCCGCGGTTCCGAGGCCGCCGACAAGGTGGTCGCTGACATCAAGGCCGCCGGTGGCGAGGCCGTCGCCAACTACGACTCCGTCGAGGACGGCGCGAAGATCGTCCAGTCCGCGCTCGACACCTGGAAGCGCCTGGACATCGTCATCAACAACGCCGGCATCCTCCGCGACACCAGCTTCCAGAAGATGAGCGAGCAGGACTGGGAGCTCGATCTACCGCGTCCACGTGCTCGGCGCCTTCCGCGTCACCCAGGCCGCCTGGCCCCACCTGCGCGACCAGGGTTACGGCCGCATCCTCTTCACGGCCTCCGCCGCTGGCATCTACGGCAACTTCGGGCAGGCCAACTACAGCATGGCCAAGCTCGGCCTCGTGGGCTTCGCCAACACGCTCGCCATCGAGGGCCGCAAGAAGAACATCCTCGTCAACGCCATCGCCCCCATCGCCGGCAGCCGCATGACCGAGACCGTCCTCCCCAAGGAGGTCGTCGATGCGCTCCGCCCCGAGTACGTCAGCCCGCTCGCCGCCTGGCTGTGCCACGAGGACTGCCAGGAGACCGGTGCCCTCTTCGAGGTCGGCGGCGGCTTCATGGCCAAGCTCCGCTGGGAGCGCACCCGCGGCAAGGTGTTCAAGCTCGGCCGCGCCATCACCCCCGAGGCCGTCCAGAAGTCGTGGGAGTCCATCACCGACTTCACCGAGGCCACCCACCCCACCGACGTGGCCGCCGGCATGCAGCCGGTGATGGACAACCTCACCTCCCAGAGCAAGGGTGGCAACGAGTTCATCGACGTCGACGCCGCGCTCGGCTACGAGTTCCCCGAGACCCGTTCCTCCTATGACGAGCGCGACCTCTCGCTCTACGCGCTGGGCGTGGGCGCCGCGCAGGACCCGCTCGACACGAAGGAGCTCCAGTACGTCTACGAGCTGCACGGTGAGGGCTTCCGCCCGCTGCCCACCTACGGCGTCATCCCCGCGCTCAACAGCGTCCTGAAGATGTCCGCCGAGGGCAAGCAGGCCCCGGGTCTCAACTACGGCCTGGACCGCGTCCTCCACGGCGAGCAGTACACGGAGCTGCTCTGCCCGCTGCCCGCCAAGGCCACCCTGCGCCACAAGGGCCGCATCAAGGACATCTTCGACAAGGGCAAGAACGCGCTCGTCGTCACCGAGGTGACCAGCTACGACGCGCAGACGGGCGAGCCGCTCGTGCGCAATGAGATCACCACCTTCGTGCGCGGCGCGGGCGGCTGGGGAGGCGAGCGCGGGCCCGTGACGGATGTTCCCGCTCCGGAGCGCGCGCCCGACGCCGTCATCACCGAGAAGACGCACGAGAACCAGGCGCTCCTCTACCGGCTGTCCGGAGACTGGAACCCGCTGCACGCCGACCCCGAGTTCGCGCGCAACTTCGGCTTCCAGAAGCCCATCCTCCACGGCCTGTGCACCTTCGGCTACGTGGGCCGCCACGTCATCAAGGCCTTCGCCAACGGCGATCCGCGCCTCTTCAAGAGCATCCGCGTGCGCTTCGCCGACACCGTGCTGCCCGGCGAGACGCTCCGCACCGAGATGTGGAAGGACGGCGAGCGCGTCATCATCCGCTGCAAGGCCGTCGAGCGCGACAAGGTCGTCATCAGCAACGCCGCCGTGGAGCTCCACAAGGAGGTGCCCTCGGTCCAGGCGAAGCCCGCCGCCTCCGCGCAGGCGAGCGCTCCCGCCGCGGCCGGTGGTGGCGCCAGCGCCCGTGTCTTCGAGGCCATCCGCGCCTACGTGGCCCAGCACCCCGAGCTCGTGGCCAAGGTGGCCAACGTCTACCTCTTCAAGCTCACCCAGCCGGACAGCACCTGGACGCTGGACCTCAAGAATGGCCCCGGCGCGGTGCAGCAGGGCGCGCAGGGCAAGGCCGACTGCTCGTTGGAGCTCACCGACGCGGACTTCCTCGCCATGACCTCCGGCAAGGCCGATCCGCAGAAGCTCTACTTCGGCGGCAAGCTCAAGATTACCGGCAATGTGATGGCCTCGCAGAAGCTCGGCTTCCTCGCGAAGGTGGGCCCCGCCGGTGAAGGCGCGGCTCCCGCGAAGGCGGCCGCGGCTCCGGCCTCGGGTGGTGAGAAGACCGGCAACGGCCACGCTCCGGCCATCTTCAAGGCGCTCGGCGAGCGGCTGGCGCAGAAGCCCGAGCTGGCCCGCGAGTTGGGCGCCGTCATCCAGTTCCACATCACCGAGCCCAAGGGCTCCTGGGTGGTGGACGGGAAGGGCACTCCCGGGGTGCGCGAGGGAACGGCCGACAAGGCGGACCTGACGCTCCGTCTCCCGGACGAGGAGCTGGCGGCCCTGGTGCAGGACCCGCAGGCCGTGCAGCGGCTCTACCAGCACGGCAAGCTGCGGGTGGACGGGGATGTCCGCGTCGCCTCGCGCCTGGGCTTCCTCAAGCAGCTCATCTGACCCACACGAAAGGAACCACAACCATGGGACGTCGAGTCAATGTCATCGGAGTGGGGATGGTGAAGTTCGCCAAGCCGGGCGCCAGCGAGGAGTACGACGTGATGGCGTCCAAGGCGGCCCAGGCGGCCATCAAGGACGCCGGCATCAGCTATGGCGACATCCAGCAGGCCTATACGGGGTATGTCTTCGGTGACAGCACCTGTGGCCAGCGCGCCGTCTACTCGGTGGGCCTCACCGGTATCCCCGTCATCAACGTGAACAACAACTGCTCCACCGGCTCCACCGCGCTCTACCTCGCGCGCCAGGCCGTCGAGGGCGGCATGGCCGAGTGCGTCCTCGCGCTCGGTTTCGAGAAGATGGAGAAGGGCGCGCTCGCCTCCAAGTTCGACGACCGCGCCAATCCGCTCGAGCGCCACGTGGACACCATGAACCGCGCCCAGGGCATGAACCAGTCGCCCTTCGCCGCGCAGATGTTCGGCGGCGCCGGCCGTGAGTACCGCTGGAAGTACGGCACCAAGCGCGAGACCTTCGCGAAAATCTCGGAGAAGGCCCGCAAGCACGCGAGCAAGAACCCCTTCGCGCTCTTCACCCAGACGCTCTCGGTGGAGGAGATCCTCGCCTCGGACGAGGTCTTCGATCCGCTCACCCGCTTCCAGTGCTGCCCGCCCACGTGCGGCGCCGCCGCGGCCATCGTCTGCTCGGATGAGTTCGCCCGGAAGCTGGGGCACTCCAACCCCGTGTACATCGCCGCCCAGTCGATGACCACGGACCTGCCCTCCAGCTTCGGCGACAGCATGATCAAGATGGTCGGCTTCGACATGGCCGCCCTCGCCGCGAAGCAGGTGTACGAGAAGTCCGGCCTCGGCCCCGAGGACGTGGACGTCGTCGAGCTGCACGACTGCTTCACCGCCAACGAGCTCCTCACCTACGAGGCGCTCGCCCTGTGCAAGGAGGGCGAGGCGGAGAAGTTCATCTGGGACGGCGACAACACCTACGGTGGGAAGTTCGTCACCAACCCCTCGGGCGGACTGCTCTCCAAGGGCCACCCGCTGGGCGCCACGGGCCTCGCGCAGTGCACCGAGCTCGTCTGGCAGCTCCGGGGCCAGGCGGATCAGCGTCAGGTCGAGGGCGCCCGCGTGGCGCTGCAGCACAACCTCGGCCTCGGCGGCGCGTGCGTGGTGACGATGTACCGCCGCGACTAGCCGGCCTGGCGGGCGCCCGGGTTGCTCCCCGCCCCCTGGGAGAGCAGCCGCGGGCGGCTCGCGTCACAACAGGCTCTCTTCCTCTCTAACCGTCCTGGACGACGAGTTTGGAGAGGGAGAGTCACCATGGCGGATACCTTCACCGCTTCGCCGCTGGCTTGCGGCGCCGATTGCAAGGACGCGCACCACCGGCCCCGGAACACGGGCGAGGCGCTGCTCTGCATGAAGAAGGAGCTGAAGCAGCTCTACGACCAGGACGATGGCCGCGCCATCTTCCTGCGCGCCTACTACCTCATGACCGCGCAGGTGAACGCGGCGGTCCATGGGAAGGACGATTTCAAGGAGACCGGCCCCCTCTTCTTCGAGCCCGAGTGCGTCGATCGGCTCGCCGGCCGGTTCTCGGCGCTCTACTTCGAGTCCCTCTCCCGCTCGCGCGCGTGGCCCCCGGAGCCGCCCATCTGCCCGGCCTGGGGGAAGGCCATGGAGCAGGCCATGCAGCCCCGGCCGAGCATCCTCCAGAACCTGCTGCTCGGCATCAACGCGCACATCAACTTCGATCTCGCCCTGGGCATCCATGACGTCATCCGTCAGGACCTCCAGCGCTTGCGGCAGGAGGTAAAGGACCCGGGAGAAGCTCGAGCGCCGGAGCGCGGAGCTGCTGGCCCGGTGGAAGTTCGACCATGACCAGATGAACAACGTCCTCGTGCGCTGCAACCCGAAGATCCAGGAGGTCCTGAGCCGCGAGTTCCGGGGCGCCATGGGCGTCTTGAGCAGGCTGTTCGGCCTGTTCGACGAGCTCATCACCATCACCGGGCTGCGCTACTACCGGGACCGCGTCTGGAACAACGTGCTCGGGTTGCTGGCGGCGAAGCCGGAGGAGCCTCGAGAAGGTGAAGCTGCGGCTGCGCTGGGAATCGCTGCAGGTGGCCGAGTTCATCATCGACGGGGGCTGGCTCAACAGCGCGCTGTACAGCGTGGACCGGGGACTGCGCCGGGGAAGCACCGCGGGCAGGTTCCAGCCCGAGCGGGATGGCATGAAGGTCCACGCGGGGGGAAGCCTGGGCCACCGGCTCCAGCGGCCCTTCTGAGTCCCCGGCCTACAGCGGGTGGTGCTCCGGAGCGAGCGCCCCCAGCGCGTCCTGGGCCCGCTGCTCGAAGGCGCGCGCCCCCTGCTGGCGAGCCACCTGGATGGCGCGCAGGAAGCACCCGCGGGCTTCCTCCTCGTGGCCGAGCCCCCACAGGGCCTCGCCCCGCAGCCGGAGCAGCTCGGCCTCGTAGAAGTGCTGGCCCTCCGTGGGGGCCCGCTCCAGCGCCTCGTTGAGGAGCGCCAGGGCCTCGTGCGGTTGCTCCAGCTTCAGGTGCAGCTCCGCGAGCAGGCCGAGGTCGTGGTGGAACAGGCCGGCGCTGATGCCTGGGCCCCTCCAGGCGGCGATGCCCTCGCGGATGAGCGCCAGCCCCGCGCGCGCCTGCCCCCGCTCGGCCATCGCCCAGCCCTGGATGAGCGTGGCCCAGATTTCCGAGGCCCGGAACCCGTGCTCGTGCGCGAGCGAGATGGCCTGGGCGGACCACTCCAGGGCGCACCGGGCCTCGCGGCGGAGCTGGCACGCCACGCAGATGTAGTTCAGCACCATGGCGGTCGTGTGCGGGTGGCCGATGCGCCGCGCCAGCTCCAGCGCCTCCTGGCTGGAGCGCCACGCCTCGTCCTTCCGGCCGAGCGCCGAGTACACCATGGCCCCGAAGGCCAGCGTCGTGGCGCGCGGGTTGATCCACTGCTTCTCGGCGATGGCCCGGTGCTCCTCGAGCGGCAGGTCCGGACAGGCCAGTCCCCGCTCGACGTGCTCCAGCGCGGCGGCCAGCTCGCCCCAGATATAGAAGGTGGCCGCCATCATCCGGTGCCCCAGGGCGAGCAGCTCCATGTCCTGGTGGCGCTCGCCCTGGGCCACGAGCTGTCTGGCGAGCTCGTGCGCCACGCCGTACTCGGCCCGCGAGAAGGAGTAGACGAAGAGCCCCCAATAGGAGAGCCGCAGCCGGGGGAGTGCCCCGCCCACCTGGAGGATGAGCTCGCGCGCCCGGGTGTACGTGCGCTCCACCTCCGGCGAGCGGTAGCCCTGCACCTGGGCCAGCGGAATGCCCAGGGAGATGAGCAGCCGCAGCTCCTGCTGGAGCCGCTCCGGCGTGTCCGGCTGCAGGCGCAACAGCCGCAGGGCCTGCTGGAAGTGGCTCACCGCCTCCTGGTTGGCCGAGCGCAGGCTGGCGCGCTGCCCGGCCTGGAACCAATAGTGGATGGCGGGCTCGTACTCACCGGCCTCGGTGTAGTGGTGGGCGAGCAGCTCCGGCTGGGTCTGGCGCACCTCGGGAGATTGCTCCAGCAGGGCGTCGGTGATGCGGTGGTGCAGCTTGCGGCGCGCGCTGCGCGGCAGCGACTGCCAGGCCGCGTCCTGGATGAGGGCATGGCGGAAGCGGTAGCCGGGCGCGGCCCGCTCGTGGAGGGGTTGCAGCAGTCCGGTCTCGACCAGTCCTTCCAGGTCCCTCCGGAGCGCCGCGGGGCTCCGCCGTGTCAGCGTGGCCAGCAGCGCGTGCGAGAAGCTGCGCCCGATGGCCGCGCAGCACTGGGCCAGCGACTTCTGCCGGTGCGGGAGCAGATCCAACCGCGCCAGCAGCAGCTCGTGCAGGGTGATGGGGATGGCGTCCGGAGTGCCTCGCTCCAGCACCATGTGCGTCAGCTCCTCCACGAAGAGGGGGACGCCGTCCGTCCTGGCCACCAGTTGCTGGACCACCTCCGGGGGCAGGTTCCGGCCCCCCGCGGCCTCGCGCACCAGCGCCGCGGTGTGCTCCGGAGACAGCCGCTCCAGCGTGAGCCCGTGCAGCCGGGGATGGCCGGGCCAGGGAGGGTGGAAGTCGGGCCGGGCGCTGAGGACGAAGAGGATGCGCTGGGGCTCCACCCGCTCCACGAGGTAGCCGAGCAGCTCCAGGGTGGAAGGATCCGCCCAATGGAGATCCTCCACCACGGCGAGCACCGGGTGCTCCCGGGCCACGTGCGACAGCAGCGCCGCCAGGGCCTCGAGGGTGCGCTCCTTGCGCCGCTCCGGCGAGAGCTGGAGGGGAGGCCGCCCCGCGGGCTCGGGCAGGGAGAGGAGCTGGCTCAACAGCGAGAGGTGCTCCGCGGAGAGCCCCAGCGGCTCCGGCCCCCCCGCGTGCGAGGCGACGAGGCGCCGCAACACCTCGATGACGGGTTGGAAGGCACTGGTGCTGGACTGCGGCCAGCACTGGCATTGGAAGTGGACGCAGGACTCCTGGCAGACCCGCTCGTGCAACTCCTGGATGAGCCGGGACTTGCCGACTCCCGCCTCGCCGGTGACGAGCACGAAGCCGCCCTGGCCCCGCCGGGCCTTGTCCCAGTGCGCGAGGAGCCGCTGCAACTCCTGCTCCCGTCCCACGAGGGGCGTGAGGCCGCCGGTGACCAGGGCCCTCTCGAAACGGTACGACGAGGGCCGCTCGCTCAGCACCCGGTACAGCTCCAGGCGCGACGTCCCCGACAGGCCCTCGTGGACGAAGGCGCCGAGCGGCTCCGCCTCGAACCTCCCGCGCACCAACGTCCACGTGGCCTCGCTGGCCACCACGGTATGGGGCCCGGCCTGTGAGGCCAGCCAGGTGACCACCTTCGGGGCCTCGCCCTGGAGGACGAGCGTCCGGTTGCCGTGCTCCCGCGTGGGCTCGCTCAGCGTCACCTGATCCGTGTGCAGGCCCACCTTCACCGCCAGCATTCCCGAGGCGAGCCGGGGCAGCTTGCGCTGGAGCGCGGCGGGGAGCTCGCGGGCCAGGGCCAGCCCCGCCTGCACCGCGTGCTCCGAGTCGTCCTCGCGCACCGCGGGGTAGCCGAAGCAGGCCAGCACCTCATCCCCCATGGCCAGGACGATGGAGCCTCCCCGCTGTTGGACGAGCTCCGCGCACCGTTGGTGGAAGGCCTCCTCCAGCTCGCCGATGTCCTCGGCGTCCAGCGCCTGCCCGGGCGCGGCCGGCCGCGTCAGCCGGCAGGACACCAGCGTCACCTGCCGCCGCTCGGGCGCCACGCGGCGCGGCGCCTGTCCCCTCAGGCCGAGCGACTCCCTCACCTCGCGCAGCTCCTCGACGAGCTCCTGCGCCGTCTGGTAGCGCCGCTCGGGCGCCTTGGCCAGCATCGTGCGCAGCAGGGGCTCCACCTCCCGGGGCAGCTCCGGGTGGTGCTCGCGCACGGACGGCACGGGCTCGGCGGAGAGCACCCGGGCGCGCAGCTCCGGCAGGCTGGCGGTCGGGTAGGGCGTGGCTCCGGTGAGCATCTCGTACAGCACGATGCCCGTGGACCAGATGTCCGTGCGCTCGTCCTGCCGCTCGCTCCGCCATTGCTCCGGCGCCATGTAGGCCGGCGTGCCGGCGTTGGGCAGATCCTCCAGGCCCGGTGCGCTGCTGCCCTCCAGCAGCCAGGCCAGGCCGAAGTCGAGCAGCTTCACCTCGCCTTCGCGCGTGAGGAAGACGTTGCTGGGCTTGAGGTCCCGGTGGATGACGTGGTGCGCGTGGGCGTGGGCCAGCCCCGCGGCGATACCCGCCAGGAGGGCGAGGGCGCGTCCTGGCTCCAGCCGGTGCTCGCGTTGCAGCAGCGTCAGGAGGGACTCGCCCTCCAGGCATTCCATGATGAGGAAGGGAATGCGCGGCTCCCAGGACGCCCCCACCCATTCGGACGTGTCGAAGAGGCGGACGATGTTGGCGTGGGCGAGCTGCGCGATGGCCAGCGCCTCCTGCCGCAGCAGGGCGAACATCTGCGTCTCGTCCAGGGGGGCGCCCGGGAGCAGGAACTTGAGCGCCACCTCCCGCCGGAGCTGCGCATCCCAGGCGCGGAACACCCGGCCCATGGAGCCGCCGCCGAGCTGCTCGAGGATTTCGAACCGGTGGCCGTCACTGCCTCCGAGCCGCTCGCCGAGCGCGGGGATGCGCAGCAGGGCGGACTCCTGGGAGACGGCCTGGAGCAGATCATCCCCGTAGTCCGAGTCCTCGAACCCGGGCTCCGAGCCGTCTCCGCCGCCAGTCCGACCGGTGTTTCCCGGCATGGTCTTCCCCCAATGTCCCCGCCCGGCATGGCTGGACCCCAAGTTAGGGAGCGTCCAGTGCCCGGGCAATGCAAGCAGCCCGGGAGGGCAGGGGGCCGTTTGCCATCCCCTGGCCGGGTGGGTCCGGCCGGTATGGCGGGCTGGGGATGGAGTGGGCTCTCCAAAGGGTTGTGCACCGAGCATCGGATCCGTCCATCCCCGGCCGGTGCGACAAGCAGGTCCGCACGTGAGGGGGGATGATAACGACCGCTGGTCTACCTGCCCGCCGTGAAGACACTCTTCCGCCGTTCTCCGTTTCACCGCCTCCCCCGGCACCTGATGCCCGTGGGCGTGCTCGCCCTCTGCCTGCTGCTCACCTCCTGCGTGTGCCTGCTGCTGGGGTGGTCCGCGCGTGCGCGGGATGAAGCGCGTTTCGAGAACGTGGTGCAGGCGGCCTCGGACCGCATCCAGCGAAGGTTGGACACGTACATCGCGCTCCTCCAGGGGACCGAGGGCCTGTTCGCCACCCAGCAGGAGGTGACGCCGGAGGAGTTCTCCGCGTACGTCCGGCTCTTCGAGATCCAATCGCAGTACCCGGGCATCCAGGGACTGGGTTTCACCCAGCGCTTCTCGCGCGAGGAGCGCACCCGGCTCGAGCGCCGGACGCGCACCGCCCTGGACCTGCCGGGCTTCCATGCCTGGCCCGAGGTCCCGGGTGACGAGCTCCACTCCGTCGTCATGTTGGAGCCGCGAGATCTGCGCAACCTGGCGGCCATGGGCTACAACATGTACTCCGAGCCCATGCGCGGGGAGGCGATGGCGCGCGCCCGGGATACAGGCTTGCCCGCCCTCACCGGGAAGGTGACGCTCAAGCAGGAGATCCACCAGGACAAGCAGGCGGGTTTCCTCCTGTATCTGCCCGTCTACCGGGGGGGACACGTACCGGCCACGCTGGAGGAGCGGCGCGAGAAGCTCGCGGGCTTCGTCTACAGCCCCTTCCGCGCGGATGATCTGCTCCACGGCATCTTCGGCGCCGAGCGGCAGCCCCGCGTGGCCTTCCAGCTCTACGACGGCCTGGAGGTGGACGAGGAGCGGTTGCTGCACGGCTCGCACGGCCCCGAGGCCTGGGCGCACGAGCCGATGTTCACCACCACCACGACGCTGCTGGTGGCGGGCAGGCCCTGGACGCTCACCTTCTCCTCGCTGCCGGCCTTCGATGCGACGGCCTCGGGCCCCATGGTGCTGCCCGTCTCGGGGCTGGGCGTGCTGGTGAGCCTGGCCTTCTTCTTCATGATGCTCGCCCAGGTGCGGGCGCGCGGGGAGGCGGAGCGGAGCGCGGACGGGCTGCGTGTGGCGCTCGCCGAGCGGGCCCGCGTGGAGGAGCAGCTACGCGAGGCGGACCGGCGCAAGGACGACTTCCTCGCCATGCTGGCGCACGAGCTGCGCAACCCCCTGGCGCCGGTGCTCACCGCCGTGCAGCTCATGGAGCGCAAGCAGCAGGCGGGCCTGGGGACGGAGCGGGAGCGCGAGGTGGTGGAGCGCCAGGTGCACCACATGCGGCGGCTGGTGGATGACCTGCTCGACGTGTCGCGGGTGACGCGGGGCAAGATTCAGCTTCGCAAGCACCCGGTGGACCTGGCGGGCTCGGTGGGACGGGCGGTGGAGGCGGCGCGGCCCTTCGCGGATTCGCGCGAGCACACGCTGCGCGTGGAGCTGCCGGACGGGCCGGTGTGGACGGAGGCGGACCCGGTGCGCCTGGTGCAGGTGCTCACCAACCTGCTGCACAACGCGGCGAAGTACTCGGAGCCCGGCGGCCGCATCACGTTGACGCTGGCGCGCGAGGCGGGCGAGGCGGTGGTGCGGGTGGCGGACACGGGCATGGGCATTCCGGCCGAGGCGCTGCCGCACCTCTTCGAGCCCTTCATGCAGGTGGCGCGCACGCTGGACCGGGCGCAGGGCGGCCTGGGCCTGGGGCTGACGCTGGTGAAGCAGTTGGTGGAGATGCACGGCGGCCGCGTGGAGGCCTTGAGCGAGGGCGTGGGCCGGGGCAGTGTCTTCACGGTGCGCCTGCCGCTGCTGCCCGAGGAGCGCGTGCCGGTGGTGCCGGCGGAGGCTCCGGCGGGACGGCAGACGCCGGGCGAGGGCCGCCGCGTGCTCGTGGTGGACGACAACGTGGATGCCGCGGAGCTGCTGGGCGAGGTGCTGGAGATGGACGGGCACCAGGTGACGGTGGTGCACGACGGCAAGGCGGCACTGGAGCGCATGGGCGCCGAGGACCCCGAGGTGATCTTCCTCGACATCGGCCTGCCGGGGATGGACGGGTACGAGGTGGCGCGCAGGATTCGCGAGCGCCCGGGTGGCACGGGCCCGCGCCTGGTGGCGGTGACGGGCTATGGACAGGCCTCGGACCGGCAGCGCTCGCGCGAGGCGGGCTTCGACGCGCACCTCGTGAAGCCCGTGGAGCTCGAGCGGGTGCGAGAGCTGGTGGAGGACGCGGGCAGCCGCGGGTCCACTGCGTCCGCGTTGAACTGACGGCGCTCAGCGGGATTCCGCCCGTGTCACTGCGCGCCGCGTCGTAGGGCCCGAATGTTGGGAAACAGACCCTTTTTCCAGTCCCTCGGGCTCCCCCCGGATTACCGGGTTTTTCAAACACCTTGTTATGATCACAAGTCACTCACAAGTCACTCAGACGTCACAGTGGGGGAGCGCGAGTGTCCTTTGTCCAGTTGCCCGAGAGTGTCACCACCTGCCGCAACCTCGTTGGAGGCGAGTGGCTCGTGCCGCGAGACGCCTCCCTGCTCGATGTGCACAGTCCCTATACCGGTGGGGTCATCGGCCGCGTGCCGCTGACGCCCGCGGAGGGCGTGGCCCAGGCGGTGGAGGCCGCACGCGCCGCGGCGCCCGGCTGGCGCGCCACGTCCCTGCGCGAGCGCACCACGCTCATGGCCCGCTTCCGCCACCTGCTCGAGTCGAACCTGGAGCGCCTGTCCCATCTGGCCGCCAGCGAGGCAGGCAAGACGGTGGCCGAGGCGCGCGCGGGTCTGCTCAAGGGCATCGAGGTGTGTGACTTCGCGCTCTCCTTGCAGAACCTCGACACCGGCGGCGCGATGGAGGTGAGCCGCGGGGTCTCGTGCGAGTTCCGCCGCGAGCCGCTCGGCGTGGTGGCGGGGATTACGCCCTTCAACTTCCCGGCCATGGTGCCGCTGTGGATGTTCCCCATCGCGGTGACGGTGGGCAACGCCTTCATCCTCAAGCCCTCGGAGAAGGTGCCGCTGACGGCGTGCGCGATGGGCGAGCTGATGGTGGAGGCGGGCATTCCGCGCGGTGTCTTCTCCGTGGTGCACGGTGGCCGTGAGACGGTGGAAGCGCTGGTGGCCCACCCGGACGTGCGGGCGGTGGGCTTCGTCGGCTCGTCCGGCGTGGCGCGGCGCGTGTACGCGGAGGGCAGCGCGCAGGGCAAGCGCGTGCTGGCGCTCGGCGGGGCGAAGAACCACCTCATCGTCGTGCCCGACGCGGACGAGGCCCTCACCGCGCAGTCCGTGGTGGACTCCTTCACCGGGTGCGCCGGCCAGCGCTGCATGGCGGCCAGCGTGCTGCTCGCGGTGGGAGACGTGCAGCGGATTGTCGAGCAGGTGCACGAGCGCGCCTCGCGGATGGAGGTGGGGCCCGGCATGGGCGCCCTCATCGATCGCGCGAGCCTCACCCGGCTGGAGACGGCCATCGCCGCCGCGGAGCGCGCGGGAGCGCGGGTGCTGCTGGACGGGCGCGGGAAGAAGCCGGCGGGAGAGAAGTGGGCGGGCGGCTACTGGCTCGGGCCCACGATTCTGGAGGGCGTGCGTCCGGACATGGAGGCGGCGCAGCGGGAGCTGTTCGGCCCGGTGCTGTCCATCGTCCGCGTGCCCACGCTGTCGGCCGCGCTGGAGGTGGAGAATGCCTCGCCCTATGGCAACGCGGCCTCCATCTTCACCACCAATGGCGCGGTGGCGCAGGCCGTTGTGGATGGCGCGCGCGTGGGCATGGTGGGCGTCAACGTGGGCGTCCCCGTGCCCCGCGAGCCCTTTTCGTTTGGCGGTACCGGCGAGTCCAAGTTCGGCCACGGTGACATCACGGGCCCGTCCAGCCTCGGCTTCTGGACGGACCTGAAGAAGGTCACCCGCAAGTGGACCACGCGCACCGATGGCAGCTGGATGAGCTGAGCTGAGAGGATTCCCATGCCCGACAAGAAAACCGTCAATCACATCCGTCTCACCTCGCATCCGGACAGCGATTCCCAGGTCATCCCCATCCGTTGGGGAGACCCCGAGCCGTTGCGCCGCGGGCCCGTCATCGCCACGCTGACCGAGCCGGCGAACCGCAACGCCATCGGCACGCACTCGGGCTCGTACGCCATCTACCGGGCCGTGGCCGTGGCCGCCGGGCAGCTCACGCAGGACCACCGGGCGGACCTCACCAACACCGCGCCCGCGGTGCAGATCGGCCCCCACAAGGCCTGGGCGAACCCCGAGCGCATCGTGTCGATGGACCCGTGGGGCGCCGTGGCGCCGCAGGCCTTCCGCGCCTACATGGACCAGGGCATTGATATCCGGCCGTCCATCGCCATCACCCGCGCGCACATCAACATGCCCGAGCTGCGCGATGCCATCGTCGCCGGCCGCCTCAAGCCGGATGGCAACATCCTCTGCGCCAACGGCGACGTGAGCGTGGTGAAGGCCGCGGTGGAGCCGGTGTGGTTCCTGCCCGGCATCGCGAAGCGCTTCGGCCTCACCGAGGCGCAGCTCCGCCGTGGCCTCTTCGAGCAGACCGGCGGCATGTTCCCCGAGCTCATCACCCGCTCGGACCTGGAGGTCTTCCTGCCGCCGATTGGCGGGCTGACGCTCTACTTCTTCGGGGACATGGACTCCATCTCCAACCCGGACATCCCGCTGGCGGTGCGCGTGCACGACGAGTGCAACGGCTCGGACGTGTTCGGCAGCGACATCTGCACGTGCCGGCCCTATCTCACGCACGGGATTGAAGTGTGCATCCAGACGGCCCAGCAGGGCGGAGCGGGCGTCATCGTCTACTCGCGCAAGGAGGGCCGCGCGCTGGGCGAGGTGACGAAGTTCCTCGTGTACAACGCGCGCAAGCGCCAGGAGGGCGGGGACTCGGCGGCCACCTACTTCCACCGCACCGAGTGCGTGGCCGGTGTGCAGGACATGCGCTTCCAGGAGCTGATGCCGGACGCGCTGCACTGGCTGGGCATCACCCGCATCCACCGCTTCGTGTCCATGAGTGACATGAAGCACGACGCCATCGTCCGCTCGGGCATCGAGATTCTCGAGCGCGTGCCCATCCCGGACGAGCTCGTCCCCGCGGATGCCAAGGTGGAGATGGAGGCGAAGAAGGCCGCCGGCTACTTCACCACGGGCAAGGTGGCCTCGAAGGAGGAGCTCGTGGAGGTGAAGGGCAGGTCACTCGATGCGTGAGCCATCCTCCGCCGTGGCGTACCTGCGCAGCCCTCGCGCCATCCGCGAGCGCTGCCGGGCCGTGTTGGAGCTGGG
The DNA here is from genome assembly GCF_049060025.1 of Archangium gephyra. GTDB lineage: Bacteria > Myxococcota > Myxococcia > Myxococcales > Myxococcaceae > Archangium > Archangium gephyra_A. The sequence continues at coordinate 6,064,157 of NZ_JBMEQQ010000002.1, read as the reverse complement.
CACCGCCGGCCTGTTGAAGCACTTCCGCGTGGACATGGACCGGCTGCCCGCCGTGGCGGACTACGTGCTGGCCGTCACACGCGAGACGTACCCCACGCTGGACATTCCGGTGCACAGCCGGTGGGGGCACTTCGACGTGGGCGGTGTGCGGCGCAACGCCGAGCTGGATGCGCGGCTGGCCTCGCTGCCGCGCGCCGAGCGGGCCCGGGCGAAGCTGGACCTGGTCATCACGAGCGTGCTGCTGGACGCGGGCAGCGGGCCCACGTGGAAGTACGTGGAGCCCGGCGGTGTCACGTATGCGCGCTCCGAGGGTCTGGCCGTGGCCAGCTTCCGCATGTTCCTCGCGGGGGCGTTCTCCTCGGACCCGGGCCAGCCGCTGCGGGCGGACGCCGAGGGGTTGCAGCGGTTGACGCTCGAGTCGCTGGCGCGGGGCTTCCAGGTGACGGAGGCCAACCCGCTGGCGGGGCTGGAGGGACGGCTCGCGCTGCTGCAGGGGCTGGGACGGGCGCTGCCGAGGCCCGGAGCGCTCTATGACATGCTCGCGGCGTGGGGCCCCCGGGTGCCCGCGGCCGAGGTGCTGGGGCGGGTGCTGGAGTCGCTGGGGTCCATCTGGCCGGGGCGCATCACGCTGGACGGGGTGAACCTGGGCGACGTGTGGCACCACCCGGTGATGGGCGCCGAGGGGAGCCCCGAGTCGCTGGTGCCCTTCCACAAGTTGTCCCAGTGGCTGACGTACTCGCTGCTGGAGCCGCTGGAGGAGGGCGGCATCACGGTGACGAACCTGGATGCGCTCACCGGACTGCCCGAGTACCGCAACGGGGGCCTGCTGGTGGACATGGGCGTGCTGGTGCCGAGGGACGGGCGGCTGCTGACGGACGTGTTCGCACCGGGCTCGGAGCCCATCGTGGAGTGGCGGGCGCTGACGGTGGCGCTGCTGGACGAGGTGGCGAAGTTCGTGCGCGAGCGGCTGGGGATGACGGCGGAGCAGCTTCCGCTGGCGAAGGTGCTGCAGGGCGGGACGTGGAGCGCGGGCAGGAAGATCGCCGCGGAGAAGCGCCCCGGAGGCACGCCGCCCATCCGTATCAAGAGCGACGGGACGGTGTTCTGAGAGACGCTCTCCCTCTCCCTCCGGGAGAGGGTGGGGGGGAGGGTCTTCTTTCTTTGACTCGAGCGACGAGGAGGGAACCGTGACGTACCCTGACAACTGCACCGTGGTGGACCACCCGCTGGTGAAGCACAAGCTGACCCTGATGCGGCGCAAGGACACGAGCACGGCCTCGTTCCGCGCGCTGTTGCAGGAGATTTCGCTGTTGCTCGCCTACGAGGCGATGAGGGACCTGAAGGTCCGTGATGAGACCATCGAGACTCCGATGATGGAGACGGTGGCGCCGGTGCTGGATGGAAAGAAGCTGGTGCTGGTGGCGATCCTGCGCGCGGGGCAGGGCATCCTGGACGGGATGCTGCAACTGGTGCCGAGCGCCCGCGTGGGACACATCGGCCTGTACCGGGATCCGAAGACGCTGGCGGCGGTGGAGTACTACTACAAGGTGCCGAACCAGCTCGCGGACCGCGACGTCATCATGTGTGACCCGATGCTGGCGACGGGGAACTCGGCGGTGGCGGCGCTCAACCGGGTGAAGCGCAGCAAGCCCGGCAGCCTGCGTTTCGTGTGTCTGCTGGCGTGCCCCGAGGGCCTGGCCAACCTGCGCGAGCACCACCCGGACGTGCATGTCTACACCGCCGCGGTGGACGAGAAGCTCGACGAGCACGGCTACATCCTCCCGGGCCTGGGAGACGCGGGCGATCGGCTCTTCGGCACGCGGTAGATAGGAGGAACAGCCCACGTCGGCCGTGCCAAACTCCGTATCGAGTTCCTCTCCAGCTGGTAGGATGGGGCTGCGGAAGCCGCTATGTTGGCTACCTTCGGTGGCAATCAGGTGTCGGTCGTCACCAAGAACAGCGATGGCGTCACCATCGCTGTTCCCGGTCGTAAGACGTGCTTCACCTCCCTCATGCCACGGCCCGTGATGGCCATGACCAGGGGGCGGGGCAGATACGATTGCATGGTGTGCGGGGAGGCATCTTGAGCACGCCTGTGATCCAGGCCCTTGGCATGATCAGCCCGCTCGGTGCTCTCATCCAGGGCTGCGCCGCGCTCCGCGCAGGTCTCTCCCGTGCGAGCCCCTCCCCCTACCTGACTTGTGCGACTGAAGGAGAGAGCCTCCCTCAACCTCTCATGACGTGCGAGAGCCCCGTCGTGCCCCTTGGCTTCTCGAACGCCGGGAGGCTGGTAGCGCTCACCACCGAAGCACTCAAGGACCTGGGGACGCGGATGCAGCTTTCTCAGGTTCCCACTGACACCCGGCTCTTCATGGCGCTGCCGGACCCACTGGAGCGCTCCATGCCCGTCAGCCCCGAGCTGGAGGAAGATGAACCCAGAAGGTTTCAGGTTCTCGGACGCCGGGTGCTGGAGCGGGCGCTGACAAGCCTGGACATCCGTTGGACGGCGGGTCCCTGGCATTTTTTTGGCGGCGGGAATGCCGCCTTCGCCCATGCCCTGAGGGCCGGCGTTGACGCTATCTCTCAGCATCGTTGCCGTTCCTGTCTCGTCATCGCGGTCGACAGCCTGGCGGGGCCTGACGTACTGCCGGAGTTACTTGAGGCGCGGAGGGTCAAGAAGGGAGACAATCCAACGGGCTTCACGCCCGGCGAGGGAGCGGTGGCTCTCTGGTTGACCGCCCAGGGTCATGTCGCTCCTCCAACTGGACAGGAGCCGCGCATCGTCATCCGCGCCGTGGAACTTGGGGAAGATCCAAGATTCCGAGGTGCGGATCTGCCGCCGGACGGGCGCGTGCTCGCGGGGTGTGTGGCCTCCGCGCTGCGGACCGCGGGAGAGGGGGGCAGGCGCCTCGTTCTCATTGGTGATCTCAATGGGGAGGAATACCGCTCCAGGGAATGGGGCATGCTGCTCGTGCAGCTGCGAACCCAGGGGCTCGGTAGTGAGGTGAGCTCCTGGTTTCCCGCCGAGGGCTTTGGAGAGACCGGGGCTGCTTCGGGAGCACTCGGGCTGTGTGTCGCTGTGCGCGGCCTACAGCGCCGCTACATCCCCGCCCCGGCCCCCCTCGTTGTCTCGATTTCGGACGCAGGGGAGCGCTCGGCCATTCTCGTCTCGACGGAGACCTGAGCCAGCGGGAAAGGAACTGCTCGTGTCGATCCTCAAGAGCCAGATCAAGCAGGAGCGGAAGAGGAAGTGGAAGAACCCCAAGCCTCCGGACGACAGCAAGTTCCCCGAGCTGAAGGCGGGCTACCCCGACTCCTTCATCCAGGAGCATGCCGACGCCAAGTCCTTTCATATGGATGAAACCCAGCCTGTCACCTCGATGCTAGCCGCTGGGGACTACTACCAGTATCGAGGGCCCAGGTTCGTCTTCCAGACGGACGCGCGGAAGAAGATATACAACGACTACGCTCGCTCGTTGTTCAGCACCGTGGGCGTGTTCTACGGGCAATCCTACAAGGGGCGGAAGCCCCCACTGTATGCCTGGGCCAACAAGGCGCATTGGAAACGGATGGCCATGTTTCCTGAGGCGGGTGGCAAGTTTCCTGGGGAGAATGGAATCTTCTATTTCCTATCCGAGGCCGGGCAGAGACGGCCCTACCCCTGGCAGGCACATCACCTGCTGCCGGAGTCCGTCTTCACCGAGGAGAACACCAAATTCACCGATGAGCAGATGATGGTGCTCGAGCGCTCGTTCTACAACATCAACAACGGGCACAACATCATGATGCTGCCCTCCGATGAGCGGTATGTCCCCGTTCACAAGCTGATCGCGCACTACTCAAGTCATTCCAACTACACGCTGAGGGTCAAGGAGCGTATGGACAAGCTCTCGACAGAACTCGAAGCGGTCTTCAAGAAGGCGAAGAAGGAGAAGGAGCACCTCGCTCCATTCAAGGCCATTCTAAAGAGTCTCCATCAGCTCGAAGACGAGCTCTGGGATTACGTCCTCGCCATCAGCGATGCTTCTGTCGCGGCCGTTCTCGAGGAAATACAGGAGGAGGCCTCCAAGCAGCATGGAGGCACTTTCAGCTACGCAACGACGGACAGACAGGACAATGTGGTCCTGCGGCGTTTCGCAATCCTGAGATGATTGAAGAGGTTCTTGCCATGAGCTATTGGGTCCTGACCACGAGTGTGAATGGAGGCGCGGTGCTCGAGAAGCTGCCCAAGGGCAGCCCGAGCAAGCCCGATTTCTACGAAGCGGTTTCCCTGAAAGACAGCTTCCCGGCCGGCGGGACGATGAGCTTCTCGAAGGATTATCCAGACTTCATCCGGGTTCTCGATTTCATGACCAACACCATGAGCCTTCCTATCGTCTCGGGGAAGGTGAGGCAGGTGTTCACCTCGCTGGGGATGGACCGGTGCGAGTTCCTGCCGGTGACCATTCAGGACCACAAGGGGCAGGTGGCCTCCAAGGACCACTGCATCGTGAACGTCCTGGATGTCCAGGACACCATCGACATGGAGCGGTCCGAGTACGAGCTCAGCCCCTTCGACGAGAGCCAGATCTCCAGGATCAAGCGGTTGGTGGTGAAAAAGGAAGGGATCGATCCGAAGGCCTTGTTCTTCCGGGCCCGGACCAGCATGCGCGAGCTTTTCATGCATGAGTCCCTGCACGAGGCTCTCGTTCAGGCAGGCGTCACCGGCTTCAAGTCCTTCCCCGCGGAAGGGTGGAACGGGTTCGATATATGATGCGGCTCGACCTCGCCAGCCAGGCAGAACGCTCGGCGGAGGTTCTCCCAACCCTGGTTGGCCGCATCGAGCCGGGAAGAGGGCGTGACAGAACCCTGCGGCAGTTCGAGACGCTTTGTCTGCACCTGCACACCCTGGCAGCGGCGTCCCTGCTGGTCGAGGGCGAGCCCCAAGTCTTCCACGAGGAACTCTGCCGTGCGGCCTGGCAGTGGCGCCGGCTGTTGCAGTACCAGCACTCCCACGGGTGGCGTCCCCCGCCGGCCAGCCGGAACATGCCGATGCTGGGGGCCATTCTCGCCGAACACTGGGAACTGGCACGCCAGGTCGCCGCACTGTCGACGACGTCCTGGCAGGAAGGCGAGGAGTACGAGGACGATGCCTGCTGGGCCATCCTCCTCCAGGAACTGGTGCTCGCCCGTGCCGATGGGCGAGCGCGCATGGACGTGTTGCTCGCGAAGTTGGAGCAATTGGGCGGAGAGCGGAATGAGCACCGGTGTGCCTGGAGCCGGAGTCTGCTGGCGCCGGATGCGAGCGCGCGCGCGGATGCATTCGCCGCGTTGCTCGCCCTCCATGGGGAGGAGATCGAGACACGGGCGCGCTCCATGACCGCGTCGGCGGAGAAACTCGCCCCGTACCGGTACCTCTGGTTCGAAGGGCTCGCCCTGCTGCGCCTTTCAGCGCGAGCAGGCCATCCTCTCCCCGAGGGGTACTACAAATACTGTCCTCCACTCGCCCGGGTCCCCATGGGGAGGCCACTCCGGGAAGACGAGCTGCAACTCCGCTAAGCCCCGATGGTTCCACCCGGCCCCGGATTGCTTTTCGTCCGGACCGCGTTTATTTCTATGGAGCGATGATTCTCCTGACGTGCCAGCGTCGATTTAGCCGCCCCCCGAGCCCCACCAGGCGCCGGGAGGCCGTGCTGCGTCGCTAGCCCGTTCTCCCTCTCGCGGATCGCCTCTCGGCGTGACGCTCGCCTGGACCTGGGGTTCGGGGGGTGTCCGAGCGTCCTGGCGCCTTCTGGCGCCTTCTCCGTTCACTCCAGCCCGAGAGCCCTTCCATGTCCGTCTGCATTCTCAGCACCGACGCCGTCCGCCGTGCCCTCTCCATCCGTGACCTGACCGACCCCGCCGCCGGTCCCCATGCCATGCAGCGCCTCGTCGATGACGCACTCGCCGCCCTCCGCGGCGCGTGGCGCTGCGACGTCCTCCTGCACCGGCGGAGCCCCATCGTCTCCGTCTCCGACAACTACGACCGGCTCCGCTACCCGCCCGACGGCGCCGCCCGCGACGCGCGCTACACCCGCTACGTCTGTGACACCGCCCTGCTGCGCACCCAGACCTCGGCGATGATTCCTCCGCTGTTGCGCCAGCTCGCCGCCTCACCCCGCTCTCCCGGCGACGTGCTGCTCGCCTGTCCCGGGCTCGTCTACCGCCGCGACTGCATCGACCGCCTTCACACCGGCGAGCCCCACCAGTTGGATCTCTGGCGCATCCGCCAGGGCGCGCCGCTCGGTGTCCCGGAACTGCTCCTCATGGCGGAAACCGTGGTGCGTGCCCTGCTCCCCGGGCGCGAGCTGCGCACCACGCCCTCCCAACACCCCTACACCACCCACGGGCTCCAACTGGACGTCCGCCACGACGGCGAGTGGGTGGAGATCGGCGAGTGCGGCCTGGCCCACCCCGAGCTGCTCGCCGACAGCGGCCTGGACCCCGCGCGTGTCTCGGGGCTCGCCATGGGGCTCGGGATGGATCGCATCCTCATGTTGCGCAAGGGCCTGGACGACATCCGCCTGCTGCGCGCCGAGGATCCGCGCATCGCCTCGCAGATGCTCGAGCTGGAGCCGTACCGCGAGGTCTCCTCCATGCCCGCCGTCCGCAGGGACCTCTCCCTGGTGCTCGAGGGCGACGCCACCCACGAGGAGCTCGGAGACCGGGCTCGCGCCGCGCTCGGCTCCCGCGCCGACGTGGTGGAATCCGTCGAGGTGCTCTCGGAGACGCCCTACGAGGCCCTGCCGCCCACCGCCATCCGGCGGCTCGGCATCTCACCCGGCCAGAAGAACGTGCTGCTGCGCGTGGTGCTGCGCGCGCTCGACCGCTCGTTGACCCACGCCGAGTGCAACGAGCTGCGCGACTGCCTCTACGCCGCCCTGCACCGGGGCTCCGCCTGGGAGTGGGCGTCCGCCGCCTCGCACCCCTGAGTCCGGCCCCGGCGCGGGGGACTACTCCGCCGCGCCGGTGTCCGGCTTCATCGCGGCCTCGCGCGCCGCCTGCCCGCGCACCTGCATCGAGCCCATCAGCCGATCAATCCACCGGTGGCTGATGCCGAAGTTCTTGTCCGGGCAGGCGAAGTGGTGCGCCATGTGGTGCGCGCGCAGCGCCTTGCCCCAGTTGGTCCACGGCTTCTTGTAGTGCACCGCCCAGTGCAGGTAGTCGTAGGCGAGGTAGCCCACGACGATGCCGGCGAAGTAGGGAAGCGTCGCGTCCGGCCGCCCCACCAGCCACAGCAGCCCGCCGATGATGATGGCCAGCGGGATGCTCGCGCCCAGCGGCATCACCAGCCGCTGCGGATCATCCGGGTACGTGTGGTGGTAGCCGTGGATGATGGCGTGGAAGCGCCGGGTCAGCGGCCCGTTCCCCTCCCAGTGGAAGAGGTTGCGGTGCAGCGTGTACTCCATGAAGCACCACGTGAGGAACCCGAGCGGCGCGTACAGGGCGACCATCCCCATGCGCGTCGTCCCGCTCCACAGCCCCCAGCCCAGCAGGCCCGTGATGATCGGAATGTAGAAGGCGAACGGAGTGACAGGGTGGATCTTCGAGGCGGCTTCGAGGAAGTCGTTCTCGAACATCCGCCCGGCGGAGTGGCGCACGTACTCGGTCTTCATGGCCGTACCAGGGAGGCAAAAGGGGTGTTGCATGGCGGACACCGCCCGCCGCCGTCCTTATATACCCCCCGGGCTTCCGGGGGGCGTCACGAAAATCCCCGGCTCCTCCCCCGGTGTCCTCCAGTCCCTGCTGCCGGGCCCGCTCGGAGAACGGGCGGACAGGCGGGGTGTCTACCCTTGGACAGGCAGTTGGGGCATCCTGGAATTCCGTGGAGGACGTGAGCCCGATGCGCCGACAATTGCTGAGCACCGTGTATGGCACCCTGTTGATGGGCACTGCCCTGCTTTCCGGGTGCGCGAGTGTCTCGAAGACCGCTTATCCCCCCATCCAGGCGGACGCGTCTCCCGAGGCGCTCGCTCGCGGCGAGAGCATCTTCCGCGGGGCCTGCGAGGGCTGCCATCGCGGGCCCGACTCGCAGCGTGTCACCGGGGCACCCATGAAGGACGCGCCGGGCTGGCTCGGCACGCTCTACACCGCCAACCTCACCGCCCACCCCACCGCCGGCATCGGCGCGGCGAAGGACGAGGAGCTGGCCCGCGTCATCCGCTACGGCGTCAGCCGCGACGGGCGCTCCATCCCCATGCCCGGCTCCCCCATGGGCGACAAGGATCTCGCGGCCGTGCTGGGCTTCATGCGCTCCCCGCATCCGCTCTTCGAGGCCGATGCCACCGTGGCGCCCCCCACGCGGTTCTCCTTCCTCGGCGGGCTGGCCTGGGGAATCGTGGGCAAGGTGCCGGATCATCCCGCCTCGGGCATCCCCGTGCCCGCCAAGGGGCCCACCCTCGAGTACGGCCGCTACATGGCCCAGGTGCTCGACTGCGCCGGGTGCCACACCAACAGCTTCGATCCCAAGGACTCCGACGGGCCCAAGGGCTTCTCCGGAGGCCGCGAGTTCCTCGGCGCCGATGGCAAGCCCATCCACTCCGCCAACCTCACCTTCGATGCCACCGGCCTCCAGGGCTGGAGCCTCGAGGACTTCACCCGCGCCGTGCGCGACGGGCTCGCCCCCGGTGCCATCGTCCGCTACCCCATGCCCCGCTACCGCGGCACGGATGACGTGGACATGAAGGCCCTCTACGAGTACCTGCGCTCGCTGCCCCCGCGCCGCAACGAGGTGCCCGGCGCCCGTCCCCGCACCGCTCCCGAGGCCGCCGCGCCCTCCGCCCAGGGGACGCCCGCCTCCGTGTCCACCCAGGCGGTGGAGCCCGGTACCCCCGTGCGCACCTCGGCCACCGCGGAGTCGTCACCCTCGTGCTCGCCCAGGCCGAGCCCAAGAAGGACGTGGACCCCGCCGCCCTCTTCGCCCGGCTGGGCTGCACGCTGTGCCACGCCCCGGGCGCCCGCTACCACGAGCGCATCGTCAACGCCGCCGGCAAGTCCGAGCAGGATCTGGCGAAGTGGATCCGCAACCCCGAGCAGTTCACCCCCGGCACCACCATGCCCACCTACGCCTCGCTCATCGACGAGCCCACGGCGCTCGCGCTGGCGCGGTGGATCAAGTCCGGCGGCCCGGCCGCTCGCAAGTAGGAGGAGCCTCATGCGGAGCCGCCGCGCACTGCTCGTCGTGGACCTCGAGGGCGTGGCCGGCGTGGACTCGCCCGGTGCGCTCATCTCCGGGACTCCGGAGTACGTGCACGCCAGGGCCCTGCTGACGGCCGAGGTGAATGCCGCCGTGGAGGGCCTGCTCGCCGCGGGCTTCCACCGGGTGCGCGTGAGCGACAGCCACCTGTGCGGCTCCGGGGAGTCCAACCTCCTGCCCGAGTCCCTGCACCCCGCGGCCGAGCCGTGCTTCCTCCCGGAGGACGCGTACGCCCCCGCGCTCTTCGAGGAGGTGGACGCGGTGGCCTGCCTGGGCATGCACGCGGCGGCGGGCCCGGTGGGTTTCGCCGCGCACACCGTGGACGTGCTGGGCGCGTGGGCGTGCGCTGGCCGGGAGCTGTCGGAGGCGGACCTCGTGCTGGCCCTGGCCGCGGAGGCCGGGGTGCCCGCGGTGTTCGTCTCCGGCGACGACGTGCTGCAGGCGCAGCTCGGGGGCCGCGTGGGCTACGTGCGCACCAAGGTGGCCCTCTCCGTCACCCGGGCCTACTCGCGCGCGCCCGAGGCCGTGCTCCCGGAGCTCACCCACGCCGCCGCGCTGCCCGCCCGGCCCGTGGAGACGCTCCCCGAGGCGCCCCTCGTCCTCACCTTCAAGAGCGGACACCAGGCGGCGCTCGCCACCCGGGCCGGGGCCCGGCGGTTGGACCGCTACCGCGTGGAGGTGGAGGGGCGCACCTTCCGCGAGCGCTACACGCGGGCCCTTCAGGCCACCTCGGCCGCGAGCGAGGTGCTGGGGCACGCGGTGGCGGACGTGCCCGGCAGTCCCGCCTTCCTCCGGGACGCCACGGCCCTCTTCCGCCTACGGGGGCCTCCCGCGCACCCGCCCTCCCCGAGGACGGAGGCGGTGGACCGTACGCTCGCGGCCTTCCTCTCGCTGACGGAGGGCGGAGACGAGGAGTCGCGGGCCCTGCGCGCGCTGACGCTGCACATGCTGGAGGGCCATGCGCCCGGGGCCTTCGCCCGCCGCGGGCTGGCCCCCACGCTGGAGGCGGCGGTGGCCGCGCTGGCCGAGGTGCCGCTGGCGCTCCCCGACGGGCTGTCCCCGGACGTGGGCATGGCGCGGGTGGATGCCTGGTACGTGCGCCGCGAGCGCGGCCTGCCCCACGCCCGGCTGGAGCCGTACCTCCTCCAGGCCTACCTGGAGCATCTGGATGGTGAGGGCCACGGCCTCCATGCGTGGCTGCTGGGGGAGATGGCCGCCACGTGCGGCCTGGACGCGCGCCTGTCCATCCCCGCCCGGGCCATGCGCGACGTCTCCCGCGTGGCGGACCTCTACTGGCTCACGCACCTGTACCTGCTGGACACCCGCTACCTGCGCGCCGCCCCGCGCCACCCGGACGCCCCGGCGTGGACGGAGGAGTTGCTGGTGGCCACCCCCTGGGTGGTGGAGCAGGGCAACGTGGATCTGGGCGCGGAGCTCGCCTTCTGTCTCCAGTGCGTGGGCGAGGCCGGTGGCGGGGCCCACGAGGCCCTCCTGGTGCTGCTCGAGGAGCACCAGCAGCCCGATGGGTGCATGGAGGATGCCCATGCCACCGCTGGCGCGCTGCTCGCCTTCGCGGGCGCCGAGGAGCGCCGTCCGTAGTTCCCACCCTGGGCAATGGGGGAGAGCCGGGGGGCGCCATCTTTGCCCAGATGGGGAAACGACTTTCCATTCACAGCCTGTAGGCGGATGTGCGCGCCCCCTCGGGGGTGTTGAACGCTCCACGCCCCGCTGAGCCCATCGTCACACGTTGGACGCACAGGTTGTCGACAGGCAGACCTCTACGGCTTTCCCGGAGTTCCGGCCGATGCCGGGAAAAGCCCGCATCTCCACCCTCACTCTTGCCACCTGGTGAGCCCCAGGTGGCCGAGAGCCGGAGGTGTGAGCCATGGGTTTCACGTCTTTCGAAGGTCTGCGGAACGGGATGGCCGGGCGCGTGGCGGGTCGGAGCGTGGTGGCGTGGGTGCTCACGTCGGCGCTCGCCGCGGGCTGCGGAGTGGCGGAGCTGCCCTCCGAGGAGCAGGGCCCGGAGCTGCGGACCCAGGAGCAGGCTCTCATCGATGACAACGGGCTGTCGCTCAACGGGCTGTCGCTCAACGGGCTGTCGCTCAACGGGCTGTCGCTCAACGGGCTGTCGCTCAACGGCCTGTCCACCACGGACTTCTCCACCTGGTTCAACGGCGATCCGGCCAACAACGCCCGGCTGATGCGCTACATGATTCGCTGCGCGGTGCCCGCGGGCGAGACGCGCACCTTCACCAACCCCTCCACGGGCACCGTCTACTCCTGGCCGGGCGTGCTGGGCCTGGCGCCGAACTGGGCGGGCGGGGCTCCGGCCACCGTGGTGGAGCAGCAGGTCATCTCCGCGTGCCTGGGCGCCCACGCCAACAACTACGGGCTCAACGTCTCCATCTCCGTGCTGGGCCGCGACTCGAGCGGGAGCGCCATCCCCTTCTCCGCCGAGGAGCTGTCGATGTTCTCCCGGAAGGAGTCGTGCTTCTTCGGCAACGTCTTCACCAACGAGGGGCTCTTCGCCGGCAATGATCGCAACTCGCTGGCCGCGGACGAGAGCACCCCGCGCCCGTGCGGCCTGAAGGGCTTCGGGGCGCAGTCCAACCCGGCCTGCGAGCAGGTGAAGCGCATCGGCCAGTGCGAGCAGTACTGCACGCTGGACGCCGGCGGCACCTACTACACGCACTGCACCGTCAACGGCGTGCAGTACAAGCCGCTCACCACCCGCCTCCGCCCCCAGGACGTCAACCGCTGCGGCGACGGCGTGTGCCAGCAGGGCGAGAGCTGCGGCTTCGGCATCACCGCCGATAGCTGCCTGCTCGACTGCGGCTCCTGCGTCCTCTGAGGGCTCAGGCCACCCGCACCCGCGGCACCCCCTCGCGGCGCTCCACCCGCATGGGCATGGGACCGCGGGGACGGAGGCTGACGAGGGCCTCGGGCACCACGGGCACCCCGGGCACGCCGCGCAGGCGGAAGCGCTGCGCCACCAGGGTGAGGAGGAGCTGGGCCTCCATCATCGCGAAGTGGTTGCCCATGCACTGCCGCTGCCCACCGCCGAAGGGCAGGTAGGCCCAGCGCGGCCGGTCCTTGCTGTTCTCCGGGAGGAAGCGCGTGGGATCGAAGCGCTCCGGCTCGGGCCAGAAGTCCGGGTGGCGGTGGGTGACGTAGGGGACGAGGATGACGATGTCCCCCTTGGGAATCCGGAAGCCGTCCACCACGTCGTCCTCCACGGGCACGCGGGGAATGGCCCAGATGGGCGGGTAGAGGCGCATGGCCTCCTCGAAGACGCAGCCCACGTAGCGCAGCCTCGGCAGGTCCGCCACCGTGGGCATCCGCCCGCCGAGCGCCGCGTCCACCTCGGCGTGCAGCGTGGCCTCCACCTCCGGGTGCCGCGCCAGCAGGTGGAAGGTCCACGCCAGCGCGGTGGCCGTCGTCTCGTGGCCGGCCAGCAGCAGCGTCATCACCTCGTCGCGCAGCTGCGCGTCATCGAAGGTGTCCCCGGTGTCCGCGTCGCTCGCGGCCATCAGCATGCCGAGCAGATCCTCCGCCTGGCTCCCGGCCGCGCGGCGCCGGGCAATGAGGCCGCGCACGAGCCCATCCAGCGTGTCCACCGCCTGGCGGAAGGCGCGGTTGCTCCGCGTGGGCAGCCGGTAGAGCCAGGGCTGGTAGGGCAGGGGGGAGATGATGCGCTCGTTGGTGACCTCGAGCGCGGTGGTGAAGGCCTCGCCCACCGCGTCCGTGTGCCCGCCCACGTCCACGCCGAAGAGGGCGCGCACCACCACGGTGAGGGTGAGCCGCATCAGCTCCTGGAACACCGGCAGCGGCGTGCCCGTGTCCGCCGCGCGCTCCCAGGCGGGAAGCCGCTCGGAGAGGGTGTCCGTCATCCTCGCGCCGAGCGCCGCCAACCGCTCCTTGTGGAAGGCGGGCTGGGCGAGCCGGCGCTGGCGCTTCCAGAAGTCCCCCTCGGCGGTGAGCAGGCCGTTGCCCACCAGGGGCCGCGTCTTGTCGAAGACGGTGCCCTTCGTGTAGCGGGCGCTCGCGTCGGCGAGCACGTGCTTGACGTGGTCCGGGTGCGTGAGCTGCTCCACGTAGATGTAGCCCATGCGGTAGCGCACCACGTCCCCGAGCCGCTGGCGGCTGTCGAGGTACAGGCCCAGGGGATTGCGCGCGCGCTCGGGCAGGTGGCCCCAGAGCCAGTGGCCCGGGGGCATGGGAGGCAGCGGTGCGGAGGCGGTCATGAGGTCCGGGCCGTTTCGAAAAGGGGCGGGATTGTCCACGCCACGAGGTGTGGGGGCCAGCATCCACGGGGAGACTGACGTGGGGTGACGAGTCCCCTCTCCCTCTGCGAGAGGGCGAGTCCCTCCTCACCAGGAGGCGGGTGATGGACATGGCGCTCCGCCGAGCGCACACGGACGGCGGCGAAGTGACTTCTGAAGTAACCGGGTCGTACCTGGAAAGTCTGGCGGATTTTTCTGGTTTAGTCGATAATCCTGGTGTGTCCAATTTTGCTGATTCCGGCGTGCGGGTATGTGCCGGCGGTGCTCTGGGCCACGAGGACTTGCCGTCTACACGTGAACGATCTCAGGGAGCTGCGACCCATGACACAGGGACTTGGAAGAATCGCGAGGGTGGTTGCCGTGACTTGCGCGCTCAGCGCTTGCGGCCCACAAGAATCGAACGTGCTGGAGGAGCTCGGGACGAACCAGCAGCGGGTGGTTCAGTGTGCGGTCAGCACGACCATCGGAGGGTATCTGCAATACGGGCACTTCACGTACCCACCGAGCCCGTGCAAGCCCGACGCGGCGAACCCGGCCTTGAAGCGCGACTTCAACATCCTCTACGAGTGGAAGCGGCTCGTTGACAGCACCCAGTCCGGCGACGTCATTCGCGGCAACATCTACAACGTGACCGCCGACTTCGTTCCCCAGGCGCTCAGGGCCGCGATGAACCGCGGCGTTCAGGTGTATGTCAGCTTCAACGGTGGCGTCGACCGGGTGAATGAAGGTGCCTTCACCAACACGACCTACGGGTTCAACTACTTCCCCAACAAGAGCTTCTGTCGCTACAACAGCTCGGAGGGCTGCCTGGGAACGGTGGGTACCGGCATCGCCCACACCAAGGCGTGGACCTTCAGCAGCGCGACGGCCCCGAATGGCACGCGCTACTCGAACGTCACCTGGATCTCGTCGGCCAACATGACCTACGGCTCCGGCACCGACATGTCGAACAACTCGATCACCACCTACGGTGACGCGACGCTGTACAGCTTCATGAAGGCCCACCTGACCAACATGTACAACCAGAGTCCGCGCACCTCGGACTACTACGATTCGGCCAGCGGCCGCGGCTATCTGGGGACCGCCTCGCAGAGCATCTACGCGTCGCCCGAAGCAGTGGGGCAGACCGACATCGTCCTCTCACGCATCAACGACCTCACCCCGGACGCGCTCACCATCACCCCGCCGGGCGGCACGGCCCAGAAGCGCTGTCAGGTGCGAGTGCAGATGTTGATGTTCACCGACTCGCGTATCGAGGTCGCCAAGAAGCTGGCCGCGTTCGGCAATGCCGGATGCGAGGTCCGGGTGATGGTCAACCGGGAGCCGGACGGCAGCCACCTCATTGGCCCCAGCGCGCTCGCCACGCTCAAGGCCGCGAAAAACGTGTGGGTCAAGTCCCACCCCGCGCTTCACGACAAGGCGATCATGATTCGCGGCAACTTCGGAGGCGTTCTGCAGAGCCGCACCTTTGGTGGCTCGCACAACCTCACCGGCGCGGCGCTCCATGAGAATGACGAGATCTTCACCAAGCTGACCGAGCCCGCCGGCTGGAATACCGACGGCAGCATGAAGGATCGTTTCTACACCTACTTCGTCTGGCACTTCGGCGACTCGTACTACGACGCGGAAGCCGTCTCGCTCTAAGACGGGCCGCGCGCCGGGCGGTGACTGAAGCGGCATGACGAGTCCCCTCTCCTCAGGGAGAGGGCTCGGGTGCCTGCGAGAGGCCGTGCACGGCCCGTAGAAAGAAAGATGCCCCTGGCACCGGGGGGGGAGAGTCCCGGTGCCAGGGGCGGCGCGCTGGGAGTGGGAGCGCGCGTTACTTCGTCACTGCGTCACGGGGACGAGCGTGTCCACCTGGGCGGTGCCCGTGTAGTTGGTGGGCGTGTTGAGGAAGCCCTTGAGCTGCACGCGCCAGGTGCCCGCGGCGGGGCGGGGCACGGACACCGCCTCACCGGTGGAGGTGCCGTTGGCGCTGGTGGCCACCAGGTTGCCGCTCGGGTCGTAGACGAAGAGGTCCAGGTCCAGCGCCGGGTTGCCCCAGGTGGTGGCGATGCGCAGGGCGTTGGCGCCCGCGGGCACCGCCAGGTGGTGCGTGTGCGAGGCCTCGACGAGGGTGACGTCCAGCACGGGCAGCCTCACCGACAGGCCCACGTTGCCGCTCCAGCCCGGCAGGCTCGTGGTGACGGTGGTGGTGCGGGTGCCGGCCGACTCGGTGGCCTTGCGCACGGCGGCGTAGGCATCCGCGTAGCCCGCGCCCGCCTCCCACACCTGCAACTGCCGCGTGGTGCCGGTGGTGGCGTCCTGCTCGAACATGGGCTTCGCCGTGGAGGTGATGGCCTCCAGCACGCCGTCCATGTTGAGGGCCGGGTTGACCTCCAGCATCAGCGCGACCAGGCCGCTCAGGTGCGGGGTGGCCATGGAGGTGCCATCCAGCGCCGCGTAGAAGGGCTCCGGGTGCAGGCCGTCCAGGCCCAGGTACGGCTGCGCGACGGTGGCCGTGGTGGCGCGCGCCGCGACGATGGCCACGCCCGGCAGGGTGATGTCCGGGTGGTGGAGCGCATCGCCCGGGATGCCGCGGCTGGAGAAGCCCGCGAGCTGGCCCGGCAGGCCCTGGGAGATGAGCGGGTTGGTCGCCGTGCTGGTGTCCTTGGCCGCGCCCGCCGCCACCGAGATGACGCACGGCGAGGCGCTGTACGGGTTGAGCGTGTCCGGCCCGGGGCCGTCGTTGCCCGCCGCGAAGGCGACGATCATGCCCTCGTCATAGGCGCGCTTGGAGGCGATGCTGACGGGGTCGAACGGCGCGAAGTGGCTGCCGCTGGTGCCCCACGAGTTGGAGATGACGCGGACGTTGTAGGTCTCGCGGATGTCCGGATCCATCAGGAAGTCGAAGCCCTGCAGCGAGTAGAGGATGCTGATGGCCTCGCCCGCGCCCACGGCGATGAGCCTGGCGCCCGGGGCCACGCCCTTGTACTTGCCGCCGGACCTCGCGCCGGAGCCGCCGATGGTGCTGGCCACGTGCGTGCCGTGGCCGCTGGTGAGGTCGCTGTTGGGCACGTCGATGAAGAGCGCGCCGGTCACGCCCGTCTCGAGGACGGGGGCCAACACCTTCACGTTCTTCACCAGGTTGGGGAAGTCGCCGTGCGTGCCGTCCACGCCCGAGTCGATGATGCCCACGCCCACGCCCGCGCCCGTGGCGTTGTAGGCCGTGCGCGCGGTGTCCGCGCCGATGTAGGCCACCGTCTGGTCCAGGAAGTAGTGCAGCGGCCGGTCCTGGTAGATGGAGATGAGGCCGAGCGGCTGCAGCACGGTGCGCAGCGTGCCCATGAGCAGAGGGGTGACGGGCACCTTCAGCGCCACCATGGGCAGCGCCTTGAACGCGCCCAGGTTGTCACCCAGCGACAGGCCCAGCGTGCTCTGGAGCAGGTTCACCGCGGGGGCCACCGCCTCCTGCGTATTGAAGGAGAGGATGAGCGTCTTCACCAGCCCGTCCGACGCCAGCGACGGGTCCACCACGGCCTGGGTGAGCGCCGCCTGCGCCTGGGCGCTGGAGTAGAGCGCGGTGCAGGCGCTCGGGGCGGTGGTGGTGGGCGCCACCACGGGCTTCTTGTTGCCGAGCGCGTGGCCCGCCTTCGCGAGGCTCTGCTGCGCGTTCCCGGCCTCCGGCGCGGAGGCGCCGCAACCGGCGAGGAAGGCGGTGGTGGTGAGGGTGAGGCCCAGCGTCTTGAAGGACTTCATGCGTGCTCCCAAGAGAAGACAGGGCACCCGCGGCCAGGGACCCCGGGCGTTCTATTCCGTGTTGCCGCGGGTATTCCGGGTTGGATCCGGAACCGAAAATTATTTTCCGGGTGTTGTCGAGCTGACGGGTGGGAGGTAGCGGGCCGTCCTCGTGCTGCCGCCGAGGTCGAGGGTGATGAACGGCTCGGCGAGGGGGTCCCCCTCGGAGACGGAAGCGGGGAGTCCCGGCTGCGGAAGGACGAGGAGGTTGCCCCCTTCGAGCGTCAGGACGTGGCCCGGCCTGATCACCGGCGTGCTCGACAGATGGAGCGCGATGGACTCCGCCTCCATGAGGGTGTCCGGGTGTTCGAACATCGACGTGGGGACGCGCACCGGGATGGCGGGGGTCCTCACGCCCTCGCTGGAGCACGTCCAGACAGTCCCATCGCCCTCCGGCGGCACCGGCTGCCTCCCGGCCTCCTCCGGTGGAACGAAGATGATGCGGGCGGGCGTGGCCACGGTGCCGGCGCCGGCCTGGCCCAGCACGTAGGCGCAGGGCGGTTCGGCGGGGGTGAGGCTCCAGACCATCAGTCCCGCGAGCGGCACGCCGCAGAGCAGCGGCAGCCACTGGCGGAGGGCTGCTCGTTGCTTCTCACTCGGACCGGGAGGGCGCACCTGTCCAGGTATTGAAACGAGGACGCCCGGTTGGATCTCCCGCGCTCAATACACCGTCAGTTTCAGGCTGAGCGTCGACGCCGCGGGCGGCAACAGGCCTCCCGCCGTGGCGGTGACGTTGAATTCGTACACCCCCGCCTGGGTGGGCGTGCCGGAGAGGACGCCCGTCTCGGCATTCAAGGTGAGGCCCGGCGGCAGGGTGGGGCTGGGGTTCACCTTCTTCCAGGTCCAGGTGACGGAGGAGGGAGTGCTCCGCAGGGCATGGGTGTAGGCCGTGCCCACGCGCGCATCGGGGACGGCGCTGCTCTTGATGCAGACCTCGGAGCCTCGAGCACGTGATGGAGGTGAGCTGGAGGCGGCGCACCCGGGTCTGCGGAGGCTCGTCGGAGTCCGTGACGCGGACCTCGAAGGGAGGCGTGCCACTGCCCGCGTAGGCGGCCCCGTCGAGCCCACCATCGTCGCGCAGGACGATGCCCGAGGGCAGGGCGCCACTGACGAGCTCGAAGGTGTAGGGCGACTTGCCTCCGGTGGCCGAGAGGGTCTCCACGTAGCTCTTTCCGCTCTCGAAGTAGGCGAGCACGTCCGGCCCGGCCAGGTGCAGCACGGGGCGGATGCGCAGGGAGAACACCTGGCTGGAGTGCTGGGGCTCGGGGCTCTGGTCCACCACCTCGACGGTGAAGGTGGACTCCCCGGCGGCGAGCGGCTTGCCGGAGAGCTCCCCGCTGCGTGTCGAAGAGCAGGCCCGGGGGCAGCTCGCCCATGGTGGAGAAGGTGTACGGAGGCGTCCCGCCGGTGACCTGGAAGCGGTGGAAGAAGCTCACCGTCTCCGTGCCGGGCCCGGGGCCGTCCGGTACGAGCACGAGCTGCGCGGGGCTCGTTCCGGCATCACCGCCATCCGCGCCCGTGCCCCCGTCGGTGCCCATCTCCGAGGGCTCCTCACCGGTGCACGGCCCGCGCTCGCCACAGTCCGGGAGGCAGACGCCCGCGGAGGCCAGACACGTCGAGCCCGCGGCACAGGCGCCCAGCGCGTCGCACGCGGGGAAGCGGGAGAGGTCCGGTTGGAAGGTGCAGGCTCCTGCTCCGAGGAGCACGGCCAGTGCCAGCCACGGCAGCCCCTGTCTCATGGCAGCTCCCACACGAAGAAGACGGCTCCGCCGGCGCCCAGCAGCGCGCCAGTCCCCATCAAGACGTTGGCCGTGCGCGCCTGCCGCTGGCCCTCGCGCAGGCGCTGGGTGAAGCAGGCGCGGAAGGCCTCGCCCTCGCCGGTGCAGCCCGCGTTGCCCCGCGAGAGGCCCGTCTCCGCCTGGCGCGCGGCCAGCCCGAAGCCCACGCCCGCCGCGAGCGCCACGCCACCGGCCGCCAGCAGCACCGTGGGCCAGAGCTTCGCCGGGCGCTTCGCCGCGCGCGTGGACAGGCGCGTCTTCCACAGCGCCTGGAAGGCCTCGCGGGCCCGCGCCTCCTCCAGGCCGGGTGCGAGTCCCTCTCCGGAGAAGCTCGATGAGGGCGTGGGACTCCAGGCCCTGGCGGTCCACCAACGCGAGCGCCACGCTGCGCTCTCCGCCCACGCCGAGCGCCACGCCGCGCAGCAGCCGCTCCGCGCCGAGCACCGCCGCCTGGGCGCTCCGGCACGCCGCGTCCACGCAGTCCGGGAGCCGTCCGCCCTGGGCGCGCACCTTCGCCACCGTGTCCGCGCGCGGCTCCAGGCACACGCCGGAGGTGCGCTCCGCCGCCCGGCGCACCGCGTCCTCCAGCCGGCGGGCCTCGGCGGTGGACAGCGCCACCGGTTGGAAGGGCACGAGCACCACCCGCTCACCGCCCCTGCAGGGAGCCGGTGCCGCCTGGGCCAGCGCCAGCGTCAGCGCGAAGGAGAGAAGGCTCATGGAGAGAGGTCGGGCTGTTGCGCGGGGGCGACGGGCGTCTGCCCGAGGCTGGCCATGTACCCGGTGTAGAAGCGCGGGCCGAAGGGCACCGAGAAGAGCTTCTCCCGGAAGGCGTCCTCCACCGCGCCCCGCGAGGCCAGGGCATTGTCCCGCCAGGGCAGGCCCGCCCCATCCACCACCGCGCCCGCGCGGGTGAAGCGGAAGGGAGCCTCGCGCCCCGGGCCCCGCAGGAAGTAGCCGTGCGCCGGAGGCAGTCCCAGCACCACCGAGCGCTCACGCTCCTTGTGGAGCTCGGCCAGCCGCAGGCCGCGCGAGTCCTCCACCCACAACCGGCCCTCCAGGCCCGCGGGCAGCAGGAGGAATCCCAGGCGTGCCTTGTCTCCGAGGTCCACCAGCGGCGCCGCGCGGTCCTGCGCGGGCGGTTGGATGGACACCTCGAGCCGGCCGCGCACGTCCTCCAGGCCCTGGTTGGCGGCGGCGACGAAGGCGCGCAGCTCCGAGTACTCCACCCGCCCGTCCGCGTTGACGTCCGCGGCCCCGGCGAGCGCCGAGAGCACCTGGTGGCTGAAGATGCCCGAGCGGATGGCGCTCCACTCGTGGCTCTCCTGCTCGCGGGTGGTGGAGAGCACGGCGCCCACGTGCGGGTAGCGCGCCAGCTCGCGCGTGGCCAGCAGGCCCTGCACCGCCTGCACCTGGGCGGGGGCCACCGGCAGCGCGCCGCGCGAGTTGACGAAGAAGTACGAGTCACACGCGTCCACGATGAGGTGGACGAAGGCGGCGGTGCTGGGGGCGATGACCTGGGAGTAGAGGTCCGTGCGGGTGAAGGGCCCGTCCAGCAGGCTCACCGTGCCCTCCCCGGCGGCCCCGCGTTTGCCGTGGCCGGTGAAGACGAAATACAGCACCGGCGAGTCCCCGCGGGCCTTGTCCTCGGCCATGCGGGCGTTCAGCCGGCGGAGCGCCTCCTTGAGAGCGGTCCGGGTAGGCGGGCGCGTGCGGGCGGCGAGCCCCGGGTGGAGGGCCTGCGTCTCGGCGTCCAGCACGGACAGGAGCACCGTCTCCTGGGTGCGCGAGGAGAGCAGCTCGTAGTAGCGCGCGCCGTCATCATCGGCGTAGCGCAGGGGAGCCTGCTTCGGTTCCGTGCCCGTGTTGTTGGCGATGATGAGCGCGTAGGCGGCCCGGGTGGGCGCGGCGCTCGCGGCGGAGCCAGCGAGGAGCGCGAGCCAGAGCAGGGCTGCCGGAGCGCATCGGAGCGGTCGCATGCGCGGGGGGTTCTCCGGGGGGGAAACGAGGGTGTTCAAGGTGCCACGGTTGCGTGTGGGGAATCCACCCGCCCCCGGGTGGGGCTGGGACCTCGGAGGGTCTGTGTCACGCAGGCGACCTTGGGCGTTGCCAGTTGGAGTTTTCCAGGCTGTCCGGTTTCGTCGGGAGCCGCCGCTAGAGTGGGAGTCCCCCCTTGGAGGCGCTGATGACGTCCACCCTGCTGGTGCTGCTCTCCCAGCCAGAACGGCCCGACACTCCATCCGCTGGGCCATGGAGCCTCACGTGGCGTGCTACCTGGCTACTCGCCCTGGCCCTCCTGTCCAACGCCTGTGTGCCGCTGACGCCGCAGTCAGTCCGGGGGCCCAGTCTGCGCTACACCCTGCACGGCGCCGCCGGGGCCGGAGGGGCGGGCGAGGAGTCGCCGCTCGTTCTCGCCTCCCATCCATCCTCCTCTCCTGAGCCCGAGACGCCGGAGCGGCTGCACCGCCGCCGTGGCTCCCGGGAGGCCGTGACGGCGGCGGGCCCTGGCAATTCCGACGCGACTGTGTGGCAGAGCGCCCTCGCCACCCACCTGGCCACTCGCGGCGCGCTGCGCGAGGTGTCCGGCTCCACCCTGCGCATCTCCGGCGAGCTTCTCCCGGCTCAAGACCAGCTACCCGGGCATTGCCGGCGCGGGCAATGGCATCTTCATCGACTACGTCGAATATGGGGAACGTCAGCTGCGGTGGATTGAGGCCGAGCTTGCCGCCGCCACGGAGTTGGTCGCCGCCGCCTCGCAGGTGGAGGAGCCGGACATGCAGCTCGCTCTGCTGCGCCTCGCGGGCCCACGGCTGGAGGCCGCCATGATGGGCTCCCTGCTGCTGGCCGTGTGGGTCGACTTCCTCCACCTCACCGACGACACGCTCTCCCGGCGCCGCAACAGCGTGGAGGCGCTCTTCATGAGGCTGGACGGCTGGCAGAAGATGCTCGAGCCCGCCATGACGGCGCTCTCGTCCCTGGAGCCGGAGCAGGTGGAGGCAGCGGCGCAGGACATGCCCGCCCTGGTAGGCCACCTCACGCGCGAGTTCGCCGCACTCCTCGAGGCCATCCACAGGGGGGCGAAAGTCCTCGCGACGGCGCTGGTGTTGAAGGACGCCATGGAGGCGCTCACCACGCTGTCGGTGCTGAAGTTCACGTTGCCCGCGCTGCGCGCGGCGGCTCCCGTCACGCTCGGTGTGGGCCTCATGGTGGGCCCCAACGGCGTGATGATGGGGACGCGGATGGTGGTGTCCGCCGAGTGGGTGGAGATGATGCGCCAGTTGGTGCGCGCGGGCGTCCTCTCCCTGCCCGTTGTCAGCGCCGCGGTGCGGATTCAGGCCGGACAGGTGCTGATGGCGCAGGGGCACGGCGGCCTCCCGCGGGGCGTGCGCGACGCACTGGGCGATTCGCCCGAGGTGCGGGCCATGCGCGTGACGGGCAAAACGGGCGCTGGCATGGCCGAGCCCCCACGGCACCACGTCATGCCGAACGAGTTCCGCGAGTGGTTCGAGAAGCGCGGCTTCACCGGCAAGATGAGCATCGAGTGGTTCTGCATCACGTTGCAGCAGGCCCACCACCAAGCGATTCACGGCGGTGGAAACTGGAAGCTGGGGCGCAAATGGCGCGGTGAATGGAACCAGATGCTCATGAAGGCGCTGCGGGACGCAGAGGCTGATGCTGGCCGGATGTTGACACAGAACGACATCCTGAAGATCGTCGCGGGCTATATGAAGTTGTACGACATCCCGATGAACTTCGTCCGCTGTCGAGGGAAATGAGCGATGACCGACGGACGTTCCTGGGAGGGCAATTGGAAGGTTCGCCTATACGAGCGGGTTCGCGAGCGAGGTTATGACTCGCTCACCGCCTTCGCGGAGGCGCGCCCCATTGCCTCGTTGGTGGAACTAGCCGACGAACTAGGTCCGGACGACCTGGCGGGAGTACAGGTGTTCAGCGGCTTGCTGGCCGAAGCGGAGCGGAAGAATCAGGTCACGCGACTGGTGCGCGGTCAGCTAGTGCGCGAGCTGGCCGAAGCACTCCCCAATGGCTGGCCGACCGTGCTGGACGATGAAAGCCGCTTCAATGTTGCCGTCGCACTCGCTCGCTGGGGGACCTTCACCCCAGAAACTCATGAGCAGCGCGTTGAACGGGCCAAGGCAGCGCTTCGCGCTTCGCCGCCACCAGCCGGCTGGCGGCCTCTCGGGCCCGACGACGAGCTGCTGCGCACGCTCCTGCCCGACGAAGAAGCCTGAGCTTCACTCCTGCGGTGGATGGCTTTGGCAGGGCAGGCAGCCCCTGGGGGTCCACGGCCGTCCCACAGCCGCCCACCTCGCCGGGCCTGCGGGCGGCCGGGCCCCTCCGCGGTGACGATTCTCGAACCCTGGGGATCCAACCGGACGGTCAAATCGCAATGAGAGCATGAGGGATGGGTGACGAGGACGGGCGGGGCACGGTAAGTCGCCGAGGGATGGAGTGGGATGCGCGGACATTGCAACGCTTCCGGGACGGTGAGCCGGAGACCCTGGGACGGGTGTACCGGGCGCACGCGGAGACGTTGGCGCGGATGCTGCGGGCCATGGCGTGGCGGGGGCGGGGGTTCGGGCAGATGAGGGGCGCGCTGGAGCTGGAGAACACGGTGCTGGAGACGTTCGCCCGGGCCTTCGAGCCGCGGACGCGGGCGGCGTACGACGGGGTGCGGCCGTACGGGCATTTCCTGGTGGGCATCGCGCGCAACGTGCTGCTGGAGCAGTCGAGGCAGCGCGAGGTGGCGGTGGGGTTGGAGCCCTTCGAGGAGGCGGGAGCGGTGCCGGAGGAGGGCGAGGGGCTGGCGCAGACGCTGGAGGACCGGGAGGTGGAGGGGTTGCTGGCGGCCTTCAAGGAAGGGCTGACGGCGGAGGAGCGGCGGCTGTTCGAGCTGCGCTTCGGCGAGGAGGAACTGGCGCAGGAGAGCGCGGCGGAGAAGCTGGGGCTGACGCGCATCCAGGTGAGGCGGAGGGAGTTGGGGTTGAAGACGCGGCTGCTCGAGTTCCTGCAGGCGCGGGGCTACCTGGAAGGGATGGAAGTGAAGGGGTGGAGCTTCTTCAAGCGGCGAGGCCAGTCATGACGAGGTGTGGGGACCGGCAGGCGAAGCAGGCGCTGGAGGCACTCTTCCGGGGAGAGCTGGACGGAGAGGGCTTCCAGCGGTTGCGCGCGCACGCGGCGGGGTGTGGCGAGTGCCACGAGGCCTACGACAAGCTGGGCCGGGTGGAGTCGGTGCTGGAGAAGCGCGCGTTGCCGGCGAGCCGGGAGGCGCTGCTGGAGAAGGAGCTGATGGCGCGGCTGGGAGCGGCGGCGAAGCCGGTCCAGGCGCCGGAGCGGCCCGAGCGCGAGCGCTTCTTCCCGAGGTTCCTGGTGCCGGTGATGGCGGGGCTGGCGATGGCGGGGGTGGCGTTGCTGGTGGTGGTGCCGCAACTCGGGGCGCGGGATTCCGAGTGGCAGGCGCGAGGAGGGGAGACGGGGACGGCGGCGTGGGGAATCCGTGTCTTCTGCGTGGGAGCGGACGGACAGGTGACGGGGGAGGCGAGGCCGGGCGGGAGGCTGGTGTGTGGAGAGGGGAGCGCGGTGCAGTTCAGCTACACGGCGCCGCAGGGGGCGAAGCTGAAGGTGGAGGCGACGTCGCCGGAGGGAGAGCCGCTGCGCTTCTTCCCGCCGGAGGGAACGGCGGAAGAGGTGGCGGCGGGAGTGGACGTGCTGTTGCCGTTCAGCACACCGGTGCAGGAGGGCTGGCTCGCCGGGCCGCTGGAGGTGCGGGCGAGCTTCGAGGATGAGCAGGGCCGTCCGCTCTCCGAGACCCAGCTGACCCTGACCCCGCGGTGACAAACCCCCCACCGTGACAATCACCCCTCGCCCCCCGGGAGAGGAGCCCCCCGTCGTTCAAAGGGGGGGCAAGCCCCCCGGGGTGAGGGTATCCGGGTCCCGGGTTGCCCCCTGTGCAAGAGGGCCGACCTGGGAAGCAATCGAATCGAAGGGCCCCCTTGGCGCGCGGGGTCCGCCCCCCCACCGTCAGACGCGCCATGAACCCCCCCGGAGCCGTCCGAGTCCTCTTCCTGAGTATGGGCAATGCGGCCCGGAGCATCATGGCCGAGTACCTGCTGCGCCGGTTGGGGCACGGGCACTTCGAGACCTTCAGTGCGGGCGTGTTGCCGAGGGGCGAAGTGCACCCGCTGGCGCTCAAGGTGCTGCGGGAGCGCTTCCGGCTGGACCCGGAGGGAGCGCGCAGCAAGTCCTGGGAGGAGCTCCGGGGCGAGCGCTTCGACTGGGTCATCACGCTCTGCGACAAGACGCACGAGGCGTGGGCGGTATGGCCGGGGCAGCCGCGCATGGCGCACTGGGACGAGCCGGATCCAGTGGCCTTCGAGGGGAGTGAGGCGGCGCGGGAGCAGCTCTTCATCCAGGTGGGGCGGGAGCTGTCCCAGCGGCTGGATCTGCTGTGCGCGCTGCCGCTGGAGAAGCTGATGCACCCGCCGTACGGAGAGGTGCGGGCCGCGTCACCGATGTAGCGAGTGCATTCCCCGCGCGAACACGCTCCAGGAGCCGGGGCGGGGAATCACGGGACACGTGTGCGCTCGGCTGGGCGCCTGCCCCCGTGAGGGGCGTTTCCCTACCCAGGAACGAACGAGAGGCCTCCTCGGGTTGGGAAAGCGCCAAACCTCAGCACTGGAGCAGGCCTTTGACTCGTCGCACCAGCCATTCCAGCCGTACCCAGACTGGGAAGAAGACCCGCAAGCCCACCACGCTCGCCCGTCATGGGCATGCCCGTCCGAGACGGGTCGCGACGGCCGAGGCGCTCGAGACGCTGCTGGAGTCCTTGCAGGCCGTCACCCACGGAGACTTCTCCGTACGGCTTCCGCCGGAGGCGCAGCCCCAGGCAATGGAGGACATCGCCCACGCCTTCAACGCCCTGGTGGCGATGAACCAGCGGATGCAGGACGAGCTGGTGCGGGTGGAGCGCGTGGTGGGCCGCGAGGGCCAGATGGCGGAGCGCGCGTCGCTCGGCCCGGTGAGCGGCGGATGGGCCTCGAGCATCGGCTCCATCAACTCGCTCATCGCGGACCTGGTGCAGCCCACCACCGAGGTGGCGCGCGTGCTGGGCGCGGTGGCCCGCGGTGACCTGACGCAGAAGATGGCCTTGGACCTGCCGGGGCAGCCGGTGAAGGGCGAGTTCCTTCGCATCGGCACCACGGTGAACGCGATGGTGGATCAGCTCAGCTCGTTCGCCGCCGAAGTGACGCGCGTTGCGCGCGAAGTCGGTACGGAAGGAAAGCTGGGAGGCCAGGCGCGCGTGCCCGGAGTCGCCGGTACGTGGAAGGACCTCACCGACAGCGTGAACCAGCTCGCCAACAACCTGACCGCGCAGGTGCGTAACATCGCCGAGGTGACCACCTCCGTGGCGCGCGGTGACCTGTCGCGGAAGATCACCGTCGATGCGCGCGGCGAGGTGCTCGAGCTGAAGAACACCGTCAATACGATGGTGGATCAGCTCCGGTCGTTCGCGGGCGAAGTGACGCGCGTCGCGAAGGAAGTGGGTACCGAGGGCAAGCTGGGTGGCCAGGCCGACGTGCCCGGCGTCTCCGGCGTGTGGAAGGACCTCACGGACAACGTGAACCTGATGGCCTCCAACCTCACCACCCAGGTGCGAGGCATCGTCAAGGTCGTGACGGCGGTCGCCAACGGTGACCTGTCCCAGCGCCTGGTGGTCGATGCCAAGGGCGAGGTGGCCGCACTGGCCGACACGCTCAACAGCATGACGAAGACGCTCGGCATCTTCGCCGACCAGGTGACCAGCGTCGCCAAGACGGTGGGCGTGGAAGGCAAGCTGGGCGCCCAGGCCGATGTGCCCGGTGTGGCCGGTACGTGGAAGGACCTCACCGACAACGTGAACCTGCTGGCCAACAACCTCACCGCCCAGGTGCGAAACATCGCCGAGGTGAGCACGGCCGTTGCCCGCGGTGACCTGTCCAAGAAGATCACCGTGGATGCCCGGGGCGAGGTGCTCGAGCTGAAGAACACCATCAACACGATGGTGGAGCAGCTCCGCTCGTTCGCCGGTGAAGTGACCCGCGTCGCGAAGGAAGTCGGTACGGAAGGGAAGCTGGGTGGCCAGGCCGACGTGCCGGGCGTCTCCGGTACCTGGAAGGACCTCACCGACAACGTGAACTTCATGGCCTCCAACCTGACCGCCCAGGTGCGCAACATCGCCCTGGTGACCACGGCGGTGGCCAACGGTGACCTGTCCAAGAAGATCACCGTGGACGTGAAGGGTGAGATCCTCGAGCTGAAGAACACCATCAACACGATGGTGGATCAGCTCCGGTCGTTCGCCGCCGAAGTGACCCGCGTCGCGAAGGAAGTGGGTACGGAAGGAAAGCTGGGCGGGCAGGCCGAAGTGCAGGGCGTGTCGGGTGTCTGGAAGGACCTGACCGACAGCGTGAACTCGATGGCCTCCAACCTCACCAACCAGGTGCGCAACATCGCCAAGGTGACGACGGCGGTGGCCAACGGAGACCTGTCCAAGAAGATCACCGTCGACGCCAAGGGCGAGATTCTCGAGCTGAAGGACACCATCAACACGATGGTGGATCAGCTCAACGCGTTCGCCTCGGAAGTGACCCGCGTCGCGCGTGAAGTCGGTACCGAGGGCAAGCTGGGTGGCCAGGCGCGTGTGCCCGGGGTCGCCGGGACGTGGAAGGACCTCACCGACAACGTGAACCTGATGGCCCGCAACCTCACCACGCAGGTGCGAGGCATCGTCAAGGTGGTGACCGCGGTCGCCAATGGTGACCTCACCCAGAAGCTCGTGGTCGACGCGAAGGGCGAGGTGGCCGCGCTGGCCGACACCATCAACAGCATGACGGACACGCTGGGCACCTTCGCGCAGCAGGTGTCCACGGTGGCCCGTGAGGTGGGTATCGAGGGCAAGCTGGGTGGCCAGGCCAAGGTGCCCGGTGCCCGCGGGGCCTGGAGGCAGCTCACGGACAACGTGAATCAGCTCGCCGGCAACCTGACGTCCCAGGTGCGCGCCATCTCCGAGGTGGCCACCGCCGTGACGAAGGGGGACCTGACGCGGTTCATCTCGGTGGATGCGGGCGGCGAGCTGGCCGCCCTGAAGGACAACATCAACCAGATGATCGTCAACCTCAAGGAGACGACCCAGAAGAACACCGAGCAGGACTGGCTCAAGACGAACCTGGCCAAGTTCTCCGGCATGATGCAGGGACAGAAGAACCTGGAGGCCGTCTCCCGGCTCATCATGTCCGAGCTGACGCCCCTGGTGTCCGCGCACCACGGCGCCTTCTTCCTCATGGACTTCGAGGACGGCCAGCCCGTGGCCAAGCTCACCTCCAGCTACGCCTACCGCGAGCGCAAGAACGTGGGCAACCGCTTCCGCCTCGGCGAGGGCGTGGTGGGCCAGTGCGCCCTGGAGAAGAAGACCATCCTCCTCACCCACGTGCCGGCGGACTACATCCGCATCACCTCCGGCCTGGGCGAGGCCAACCCCCTCAACATCATCGTCCTGCCCGTCCTCTTCGAGGGCGAGGTCAAGGCCGTCATCGAGCTGGCCTCCTTCCACCCGTTCAGCGCCATCCACCAGATCTTCCTGGACCAGCTCACGGAGAGCATCGGCGTGGTGCTCAACATGATCATGGCCAACATGCGCACCGAGGAGCTGCTGCGTCAGTCGCAGAGCCTCGCCAACGAGCTGCAGAGCCAGTCGCGCGAGCTCACCCAGCAGCAGGAGGAGCTCAAGCGCTCCAACTCGGCGCTGGAGGCCCAGGCCCTCGAGCTGGAGGAGAAGGCCAAGCTGCTCGAGCAGCAGAACATCAAGGTGGAGGAGAAGAACCGCGAAGTGGAGCAGGCGCGCTCCTCCCTGGAGGAGAAGGCCGAGCAGCTCTCGCTCATCTCCAAGTACAAGAGCGAGTTCCTCGCCAACATGTCCCACGAGCTGCGCACGCCGCTCAACAGCATGCTGGTGCTGGCCAAGCTGCTCGCGGACAACTCCGACGGGAGCCTCGGCCGCAAGCAGGTGGAGTACGCGGAGACCATCTACTCCTCGGGTGGGGACCTGCTGTCCCTCATCAACGAAATCCTCGACCTCTCCAAGGTGGAGGCCGGGAAGATGCAGGTGGAGCCGCGCGACTCCGCCGTGGCGGAACTGGTGGAGTTCGCCCGCCGCACCTTCGGCCCCGTGGCCGAGCAGAAGCACCTGGGCTTCCTCACCGAGGTGGGCGCGGAAGTGCCCGCCACCGTCTTCACGGACCCGAAGCGGCTGCAGCAGATTCTCAAGAACCTGCTCTCCAACGCCTTCAAGTTCACCAGCACGGGCCAGGTCACGCTGCGCATCCGCATGGCGGACACCGAGGAGCGCTTCGCCGCGCCCGAGCTGGTGGAGGCCGACCAGGTGCTCGCCTTCTCCGTCATCGACACGGGCATCGGCATCCCCGAGGACAAGCAGAAGCTCATCTTCGAGGCCTTCCAGCAGGCGGATGGCACCACCAGCCGCAAGTACGGCGGCACCGGCCTGGGCCTCTCCATCAGCCGCGAGCTGGCGCGTCTGCTGGGGGGTGAAATCCGCGTGAGGAGCTCGCGCGGGGCGGGCAGCACCTTCACCCTCTACTTGCCGCGCAGCTACAGCGGCCCGGAGCGGGGCGGCGAGCCGGTGGGCGACACGGACGTGGGCTACGCGCCCATGCTGCGCGAGCTGCTGCCTCGCGACGAGGTGCACGGCACCGCGGCGCCCAACCCGCTGGTGGATGACCGGGACGACCTGGGCACCGAGGACCGGGTGCTGCTCGTCGCGGTGGATGACCTGGAGTTCGCCCGGGGCCTCGTGAACACGGCCCACCAGAATGGCCTCAAGGCCCTGGTGGCCACGCGCGGCGACGTGGCGCTCTCGCTGGCCCAGCGCCTCAAGCCGTACGCCATCGTCCTGCAACTGGGCCTGCCCGTCATCGACGGCTGGAGCGTGTTGGATCAGCTCAAGCGCGACCCGCGCACCCGCCGCATCCCCGTCCAGGTGGTGAGCGTGGACCGGCTGCGCGGCGCCTCGTGCGGCGGTGGCTTCGTCTACCTCGACCGGCCCTTCACGCCCGAGGCCATCCAGGGCGCCTTCAGCCACCTGGAGCTCAAGGCCAACGGCCACCCGCGCAAGCTGCTGCTGGTGGACCCCAAGCCGGAGCTGCGCGACTGCGTGCAGCAGCTCATCGACATGGGCGAGTCCCTGGAGATGCGCCAGCTCGAGTCCCACCGGGCCGCGGAGGCCCTGGACCGGGGCGAGGTGGAAGCGCTCGCCCTGGACCTCGCTTCTCCCGGCGGACGGGGAATGAAGCTGCTGGTGGAGCTGGTGCGCCGGCCCGCCCGCCTGCCCCCCGTGCTCCTCTATAGCGGCTCGCAGCTCCTGCCGGATGACGAGCGGCGGCTGCGGCGCTCGGCCGAGGCCGTGCTGCTCGAGGCGGCTGCCCGCTCGCCCGAGGCGGTGCTCGCCGAGGTGGGCCGCTTCCTGCGCCGGGTGGGGGACCAGTCCCGCGCCTCCGCCGAGGAGCTGAAGGAACTCTCCCGCTCGCTCGCCGGCCGCAAGGTCCTGCTCGTGGACGATGATGCGCGCAACATCTTCGCCCTCACCAGTGTCCTGGAGAACCATGGCATGCAGGTGACATTTGCCCAGGATGGACGGGCGGCCATGGACCTGATGGAGAAGAATCCGGAGCTGGATGTGGTTCTGTTGGACGTGATGATGCCGGAGATGGACGGCTACCAGGCGATGCGCGCCATCCGCGCGGATTCCCGGTGGGCGTCGCTGCCGGTCATCGCCATCACCGCGCGGGCGTTGAAGGACGACCGCGAGAAGTGCCTGGAAGCAGGCGCGTCCGATTACCTGTCCAAGCCGGTCGACACCGAGCGGCTTCTGGAGTTGATTCGCCGTTGGGTGGAGCCTTGCGCGGGAGCGAGATGACAGCGATGACGTGGTCCGAGGGGGGGAACAGCAGCGGCTTGCCGGTTCAGGCGGAGCCGCCGCGGGCACGCATCCTGGTCGTCGATGATCACGCTCCCAACCTCCTCACCCTGGAGGCCACGCTCGGCGACCTGGGTGAGGTGGTGAAGGCGCACTCGGGCGAAGAGGCCCTGCTGCACCTGTTGCGCGAGGACTTCGCCCTCATCCTGCTGGACGTCCAGATGCCCGGGCTGGACGGCTTCGAGACAGCCCGGCTCATCAAGGAGCGCGAGCGCTCGCGCTTCATCCCCATCATCTTCCTCACCGCGCGCAGCCGGGACGCCTCGCACGTGTTCCGCGGCTACGCCCAGGGCGCGGTGGACTACGTGCTCAAGCCCTTCGCGCCGGAAATCCTGCGCTCGAAGGTGTCCGTCTTCGTCGAGCTGTTCCTCAAGGAGGAGCAGCTCAAGCGCCAGGAGGCGCTGCTGCGCCGGCGCGAGCGCGAGGCCCTGGAGCGCGAGAGCGCCTACCGCTACCGTTTATTGGGCGACGCCATGCCCATGTGCGTGTTCGCCGCCACCCCGGATGGGCGGCTGCGTTACGGCAACCGGGCCTGGACGGAGCTGTCGGGCCTGCCGGCCGAGGCGGTGGACGACCTGTGGCGCTCGGCGGTGGTGCACCCGGAGGACCGCGAGGGCGTGCATGCCGCCTGGTGCGAGTCGGTGAGCAGCGGCCAGCCCTTCGAGGTGCAGTTCCGGCTGCGCTGCCATCGCACCCAGCTCTTCCGCTGGCACCTGGGCCGTGCCGTGCCGGAGCGCAACGAGCGTGGCCGCATCACCGGGTGGATCGCCACCGCCACGGACATCCACAACCAGAAGCGGGCCGAGGAGGAGCTGGCCCGGGCCAGCTCGGCCAAGGACGCCTTCCTGGCCGCCGCCTCGCACGAGCTGCGCACGCCGCTGGCCGCGGCGAAGATGCAGGTGCAGCTCGCGCAGCGCAAGTACGGCGCCGAGCTGTCGGACGGGCCGCGCCGGGCGCTCGAGGGGCTGGACCGGCAGGTGGACCGGATGACCAAGCTGGTGTCGGACCTGCTGGACGTGAGCCGGCTGCTCACCGGGCGCCTGTCGCTGGAGGTGGAGGAGTTCGACCTGGTGCCCCTGTTGCGCGCCACCTGCGAGCGGCTGCAGGCGCTCTCCTCCGAGCACCGGCTGCGGCTGGAGACTCCCGGGTCGCTGCCCATGCGGGGAGACCCCGGGCGCATCGAGCAGGTGGTGACCAACCTGGTGGCCAACGCCATCCGCTACTCGCCCCAGGGCGGGACGGTGGAGCTGCGCGCCTGGTCCGAGGAGGGGAACGTCCTGCTCCAGGTGAGGGATCAGGGCATCGGTATTCCGGCTGAAAAATTGCCAGTCATCTTCGAACGCTTCGGTCAGGCTCACGGAGCGCGTTATGGTGGTCTTGGCTTGGGGCTGACCATTTCCCAAGGCATCATCGAGCAGCATGGCGGGCGCATCTGGGCGGAGTCGCGGGGAGTCGAGGGCGAGGGCAGTACCTTCCACGTGTGCATGCCACTTCAGTCCTAGCTTCCAGAGCGGCGCCTTCCGTCGTAGAAGGGGCTGCTTTTCGAGGTACGGAGAAAGGGATGACGTTTGCGCGCGGGCGATCTTCCCGAATCAGTGCGGCGGTTGATCGCCGACCACATTGACTCGGTCGAGCAGCTGGAGATCCTCTTGCTGCTGTACCAGCATCCGGAGCGTTCCTGGTCCGCGGAGTCGGTGGCCCGGGAGCTGCGCATCTCCCCCATGTCCGCCGGAGACCGGCTGAAGGACATGACCCGCTCCTCCATCCTGTCCAAGGTCCCGGGCACGGAGGGGGAGTACCGCTACACGCCGGATCCCCAGATGGGGGAGGCGGTGGCCGGTCTCGCGGCGGCGTACTCGGAGCGCCGGGTGACGGTCATCAACCTCATCTTCTCCAAACCCGTCGATAAGATCCGGACATTCGCCGATGCCTTCCGGCTCCGGAGGGACGATGATGATGACAATGGCTAATGCGGTCTTCCTGCTGTGTGCGGTGACCAGCCTGGCCTGCGCGGTGCTGCTTCTGCGGGGGTATGCGCAGAACCGGGTGCCCCTGCTGCTGTGGAGCAGCCTGTGCTTCGTGGGGCTGGCGGTGAACAACATGCTCCTGGTGGCGGACCTGGTGGTCTTTCCCGGGCGGGACCTGTTGCTGTTCCGCAACCTGTCCGGGTTCCTGTCGCTCGCGCTGCTGGTCTTCGGACTGGTGTGGGATTCGGAATGAACGAGTTCCTCTCGGGCATGGCGGCCGCCCTGTGCCTGGTCGCCGGACTGTTCTTCCTGCGTTTCTGGCGGAAGACGCGCGACCGCTTCTTCGCGTTCTTCGCCGCGTCCTTCTGGCTGATGGCGGTGCACCGCATCGTGAATCTCTACATGCGGGACAACAACGAGAACCTCGTCGGGGTGTACTCCATCCGGCTGATTGCCTTCGTGCTCATCCTGGTGGCCATCATCGACAAGAACCGGGCGGCACCTCGCAAGTAGTCACGGGGCGCGGGCCCCCCGTTTCGCACTCGGAGGGCAGGAGATTGCCCCCGGTGACGACCTGAGTACCCACACGCTGTCCGCCGGCCGTGCTCCGACATGCCCCCGGGGCATGGCACTCCGTTTGCGATGCTTCCGTCTAGCACTGGACGGAGTGTCCGGCGGCGGGCGGTGGAGGCGTACCAGGGTATGAACAGGCGGCGATGGTGGGGATGGGGACTGGCGGGCCTGTTGGCGGCGGCCCTGGCGTGTGGTGGCGGCCAGCCGGGCAGTGGGAATCCACTCGAGCGCGAGCGGGATGACCAGGGGGAGGAGACCCCTGACGCGGGCACGGTCGAGCCGCCGCCGCCACCGCCGCCTCCTCCTCCGCCTGTAGACGCGGGGACTCCCGAGCCCGACGCGGGCACGGTCGAGCCGCCGCCGCCGCCTCCTCCGCCTGTAGACGCGGGGACTCCCGAGCCCGACGCCGGGACGGTGGAGCCCGACGCGGGGACGGTGGAGCCGCCGCCTCCGCCTCCGGTGGACGCGGGGACGCCGGATGCGGGCACGGTCGTCTATCCCGATGCCACGGGGTGGTCGTTCTACGGTCCGGAGCACGGAGCGCCGCACGAGGTGCTCGGCGTCACGGAGGACGAGGGCGGCAACCTCTGGGTGGCCGGTGGCGAGGAGGGACTGTTCCTCCTGCGGCCGGGGGCGAGCACCTTCGAGCGCTTCACGATGGAGGATGGCCTGCGTCCCTACGGCTACCTGAAGGACGGGAGCGCACCGGTGGGGCCGAAGTACCTCAAGGTCCTCTCGGTGGAGGGAGGCCCGGCGGGGACGGTGTTCGTGGGCTACCAGGGAGCGCCGGACTGCGAGAGCAACTACTACACACCGGGGGCGAGGAATCCGAACAGCTACAAGAGCGGTGACGCGGACAAGGTCACGCTGACGGAGACGGGCATCGAGGTCGTCCACTACGACATCTCGTCCGGCCCGGGAGTGATTGGCGAGGAGTCGGGTGGGCGCGAGAAGCTCTGCTCCATCCTGCGCATCGTCTGGGACAAGAAGCACGGCAACCTGTGGTTCGGCGCCAACCACGGCTTCGCCTGGGGCGATCCGGACTACACGGGCAACCCCACGTGCAACGGCCAGCGGGAGTGCTCGGGGGTGAAGGAGCACGCGCATCCGCACATCGATGCGAAGGATGCGAGCGGTCACATCTTCCGGCTCACGGATGCCTATTACGGTGTCGCGGTGCGGCCGGATGGGGACGTGTGGTTCGGCGGGGCCAACCGCTCCACGCGCTTCCGCTACATGTCCATCAAGACGCCGAGGGACTTCGAGACGGCGCGCAAGCAGACGGAGAACGGCTCGGCCATCAAGAACCGCATCGACGTGTGGCCGGACCTGGTGGACGAGGTGGGGATTCCGGGCCCGGCGGACCGGGTGGATGACCTGGTGTCGGGCATGGCGCTGATGCCGGACGGCTCGGTGTGGGTGAGTTCCTTCGCCCGAGGCCTGGCGCGAATGGATGCGATGGGGGTGGTGAACCAGTACGCGCTCGGCACGGGGGCGGACCGCTTCGTCTCCTCGCTGGCGAGGGACCCGGCCGATGACAGCCTCTGGGCGGGCCACCGCTGGGGCGGCGGGCTCACGCGGCTCAAGGGAGACACGGTGATGCGCTACAGCCAGGCGCTCGGGGCGCTCTCGTATCACCCCGTCTGGAACATCCAGTCGGTGGGGAGCGGGCCGGAGCGCCGGTTGCTGGTGGCCTTCGGCAGCGAGAGCGGACGTCCGGGCGCCATCGGCATCTACCGCGGCGAGTAGTGAAGGCTACAGCGGGAGGACGGCCTCCTTGCCCCGGAACGGGGCCGCCACGCCGTCCACGGGCAGCCGCAGCTTGAAGGCGGTGCCCTGGCCCGGCTGGCTGCGCACTTCGATCCGCCCGCCCATCGACTGCACGATGGTGTTGCAGATGGAGAGCCCCAGGCCGGTGCCCACGCCCACCGGCTTGGTGGTGAAGAAGGGCTCGAAGATGCGCCGCTGGACCTCCAGCGGCATGCCCTGCCCGTTGTCCTCCACCTCCAGCACCACGTGGTTCGGCCCCTCGCGCCACGTGGACACCTGGATGCGGTTGTCGTCGGCGGTGCGCGCGGGAAGCGCCTGCAGCGCGTTCACCAGCAGGTTGACGAGCACCTGTCCCAGCCGCGACTCGTTGCCGCGCACGGGCGGTACCTCGCCGAACGCGCGCACCACCTGCGTGCGGTGCCGCATCGCGCTGCGCATCAGCCGCAGCGCACCGTCCACCACGCGGTGCACGTCCACCGGGCCCGTGCGCTCGTCGTCGGCGCGCGCGAAGGACTTCAAATCCTGCACCAGCTCGCGGATGCGCCCCACGCCCTCGCGCGTCTCCGAGAGCACCTCGCGCATCTCGGGCAGCGCCTCGGGCAGCACCATCATCTCGGTGAGCTGCTCCTCCAGCCAGGTGAGGTTGGCGGAGACGAAGGTGAGCGGGTTGTTGATTTCATGCGCCACGCCCGTGGCCAGCGTGCCCGCGGACACCATGCGGTCCGCCATCCGCAGTTGCGACTCCAGCCGCCTGCGCTCGGTGACGTCGCGGGAGAGCACCATGAGCAGGGGGCGGCCCGCTCCCGTGAAGAGCGTCTTCCGGGTGACGAGCACACGCGCCTGGCCGGAGGCGTCGGTGAAGGTGTCCTCCGCCTCGTGGGGCTGGCCGGTGGTGAAGACCTGCTCGTCCTGCCTCCGCGAGGTGTCCGCCTCGGCCCTGGGGAGGAGCTCGCGGTCCGTCCTGCCGAGCAGCTCCTCCAGGGGGCGCCCGATGAGGCGGCAGAAGGCGCTGTTCATGGCGGCCCACCGGTACCCCCGGTCCTTCACCAGCAGCGGCTCCGGCACGCTGTCGAGCGTCTTCTGCAGCAAATCCCTCGAGCGCTCCAGCTCGTCACGCTGGCGCCGGCGCTCCAGCTCGAAGCCCGCGCGCACGGCGAAGGCGTTGATGAGCGCGTAGTCCTGCTGCCGCGCCTCGAGCGGCTTGTCGTTGAGGATGGCCAGCACGCCGATGGGCTGGCCCCGCGAGTCCCGCAGCGCCGCGCCCAGGTAGCTGCGCAGGCCCTGCTCGTGCAGCATCGTGTCCTCGGGGAAGCGCGCCGCCACCCCATCCGGGTAGTGGCAGATGGCCTGGTCCACGGTGATTTCACACGGCGTCCCGGCGAGCGCGTAGGGCGGCAGCTCGCAGAAGTCGCCCAGGTTGAAGCAGGCCAGCTTGCGCACCGAGGAGCCGTCCAGCTCGCCCACCAGCGCGCACGTGATGCCGAGCGCCTGGGCGAGCTGCCGCACCATCACCTGGAAGAAGTCGGGGCCGGGCTCGGCCAGGGTGAACTCGAGCAGGGCCTGGAGCGTGGCCTCCGTCCGCATGCGGTTGGGGCCGCCAGGCGCCACCAGTGCCGAGGGCTCCAGTGAGCGCAGCCGCCGCTCCAGCGCGATCAGCCGCGCGCCCCAGCGTCCTCCCGGAGGCGCCAGGCACTCGTCGGCGCCCGCC
Source organism: Archangium gephyra (assembly GCF_049060025.1). Classification (GTDB taxonomy): domain Bacteria; phylum Myxococcota; class Myxococcia; order Myxococcales; family Myxococcaceae; genus Archangium; species Archangium gephyra_A. The sequence goes on along the minus strand of NZ_JBMEQQ010000002.1, from coordinate 6,027,041 downwards.
TGCTCCAGCGTGTGCAGCTCGTCCGGGCCCCGCGACGTCAGCACCACGAGTTGCGAGCGCGAGGGCTCCCGGCGCGCGTGCAGCCGCTGGCAGAGCGTGAGCGTGTCCTGCACCGGCCCGCCCGCGTCCCAGAGCACCAGCAGCCCGGGGGGGAGGAACTCGGGCAGCTCCTCCTGGCCCCGCGCGTGTTGGACCCGGCACTCCACCGCGTGGCGTGAGCCCTCTTCCTGCAGCCTGCGCTCGAATTCCTCACCGACCCCTCGGGGAACTCCCAGCGTGATGACGTGCATGGCACTCCTCGCCCTCGCCGCTCCGGTGGCTCGTCCCGCGGCGAGGTGGGTTGACTCACCACACCATACCCTGCCTTCGGGCGGCCATCCTGCTCTGCTCCCAATACGGGCTTGGGAGCGAACGGTCGAGAGGTTGGATGCTCGACGTCTTTCCGGGGCTTTCAGGGCTCGACGGAAACGGCGACGTCGCCCAGCCCGTCCACGGTGAGGCGGATGCGATCTCCGGGCCGGAGCATGTGGGCCGCGGTGGCGGCACCGGCGAGCACGATGCTGCCCGCGGGCAGCGACTCCCCGCGCTGCTCCAGCAGCTCGCATAGCTGAACGATGGACAGCACCGGATCTCCGGAGATGGCATCCGAGCGCGCCGCCTGGACGCGCTCGCCATTCACCTCCATCACCATCTGGAGGTGGGGCAGGTCCAGCTCGCGGGGCGGGCGCTCGGTGGTGCCGAGGACGAAGAGCGAGGAGGAGGAGTTGTCCGCCACCACGTCGGGCAGGGAGAAGTATTTGAAGTCGGTGTAGCGCGAGTCGAGGATCTCCATCGCCGCGAAGACGCTGGCGCAGGCCTCGAGGGCCTGCTCGCGGGTGATGCGGCCGCGCAGCTCGCGCGAGGTGCGGAAGGCGATCTCCGGCTCGATTTTCGGGTGGATGGCGCCCTGGAGCCGCAGCGTGCCGCCCGCGGGCACCTCCATCCGGTCGGTGAGGACGCCGTACACGGGCGAGTCCAGGTTCATCTGGCGGCGCTTGGCCTCGGAGGTGAGGCCCATCTTCAGGCCCACCACGCGCTCGCCGCGAGCGGTGCGCAGGCGGATGCCCTCGGCCTGGATGGCATAGGCGTCCGGGAGCGCGAGGGTGGGGTGCGCCCGGGTGAGGGGCGGAATCTCGCGAGCCTCCAGCCGTGCTTGATCCAACAGCCGGGCCAGCTCCTCGTGCATGCGTGCGCTCATGGCCATCTCCGAAGCGGGGGAGGGCGCTTTTTCCGATGCGCGGGCCGGGAGTGCAAGCCGCCTTTCTGGCGCGGTCCGGTGAAAAACGCCAAGGTCGCGCTTCCGAAGGAGGGCGCACACATGGCAGGGCGTACGTTCGAGGAGTCCAGCAAGGAAGGCGGCCTCCACCACCGGTTGGGTCAGCTCGCCGGTGAGTGGGAGGGGATGACGAAGACGTGGTTCGAGCCGGACAAGCTCGCGGACGAGTCCCCCTGGCGCGGCACCATCCGCCTCGTGGCGGGGGGACGGTTCTTGATGCACGAGTATGAGGGCTCGATGCAGGGCAAGCCGCTGTCCGGGGTGGCCCTCTACGGCTACCACCTCGACCCGGACCGCTTCGAGATGGCCTGGGTGGACAGCTTCCACACCGGCACGAGCATCATGTTCTTCAAGGGGAAGAACGAGGGCCGGGGCTACGATGTCCTGGGCAGCTACGAGGCCCCGTCCGGGCCGCCGTGGGGCTGGCGGATGGAGATTCAGCAGCCCGAGGCGGACCGGCTGATCATCACGCACTACAACATCCCCCCCGGCAGCCCGGAGGCCAAGGCGGTGGAGACGGAGTACCGGCGCAAGCGCTGAGCCGCGGCTGTTCTCCCCATAAGGACGGGCTTCACTACTGAACGCTCCGGGCCCTCCACGCAGGTGGCCGGGGTGTGGGGCCCGTGCTATTCCGGGCCCCGGTCTGCCCGAGGAGGATTCGCGCATGGAGAAGGTCCTCAACTACATCGGCGGAGAGCTGGTGTCCCCCAGCTCCCAGGTCTGGTTCGACAAGCCGGACCCCTCCACCGGAGAAGCTCTCCGTGCAGGTGCCGGACTCGGACGAGAAGGACATCCAGCGCGCCGTGGAGGCCGCTCGGAACGCCTTCCCGGCCTGGGCCGCCACCCCGGCCTCCGAGCGGGCTCGATTGCTGCGCCGCGTCGCGGACACGATCCGCACCCGGCTGGACGCCTTCGCCCGCGCCGAGGCCATCGACACCGGCAAGCCGTTGAAGCTGGCCTCCACGGTGGACATCCCCCGGAGCATCCAGAACTTCGAGTTCTTCGCGGACGCGGTGACGCAGTTCTCCACCGAGGCCCACGTCATGGACGGCGGGGCGCTCAACTACACGCTGCGCTCGCCCCTGGGCGTGGTGGGCTGCATCTCGCCCTGGAACCTGCCGCTCTACCTGCTCACCTGGAAGCTCGCGCCCGCGCTCGCCATCGGCAACTGCGTGGTGGCCAAGCCCTCCGAGGTGACGCCCATGACGGCGTACCTGCTCGCCCAGGTGTGCCGCGAGGCCGGCCTGCCTCCGGGCGTGCTCAACATCGTCCACGGCTACGGCGCCAAGGTGGGCTCCGCGATGAGCCGCCACCCGGACATCAGCGCCATCTCCTTCACCGGCAGCACGCGCACGGGCGCAGAAATCGCCCGCACCGCCGCGCCCCTCTTCAAGAAGCTCTCGCTGGAGATGGGCGGCAAGAATCCCAACGTCATCTTCGAGGACTGTGACTTCGACGAGGCGCTGGCCACCACGGTGCGCTCGTCCTTCTCCAACCAGGGGCAAATCTGCCTCTGCGGCTCGCGCATCTTCGTGCAGGCGTCCATCTACGAGCGCTTCAAGGCGGCGCTGGTGGAGCGCACGAAGGCGCTGAAGGTGGGGATCCGCTGGAGCCCTCGACGGACCAGGGCGCGCTGGTGTCTCCGCAGCACTTCGAGAAGGTGATGGGCTGCATCGAGGTGGCGCGCAAGGAGGGAGGCCGCGTCCTCACCGGAGGCAAGCGCGCGGAGGTGCCGGGGCGCTGCCGCAACGGCTGGTTCGTGGAGCCCACGCTCATCGAGGGCCTGGGCCACGCGTGCAGCACCAACCAGGAAGAGATTTTCGGCCCGGTGGCCACGCTCATCCCCTTCGAGAAGGAGGAGGAGGTGCTCGCCTGGGCCAACAGCACCCGCTACGGGCTGGCGGCGAGCGTGTGGACGCGGGACGTGACGCGGGCGCACCGCTTCGCGGCGAAGCTGGAGAGCGGCATCGTCTGGGTGAACTGCTGGATGCTGCGCGACCTGCGCACGCCCTTTGGTGGCGTGAAGGAATCGGGCGTGGGACGCGAGGGCGGCTGGGATGCGCTGCGCTTCTTCACCGAGCCCAAGAACGTGTGCGTGAAGCTATGAGCAACTCCGATCGAGTCGACTCCCAGAAGGCCCCCGAGCCGGTGGGCCTCTATCCCCACGCCCGGCGTGTGGGCAACCTGCTCTTCCTCTCCGGCGTGGGTCCACGCGAGCGCGGGACCAAGAAGATCCCCGGCGTCGAGCTGGATGCCCAGGGCAACATCATCTCCTACGACATCGAGACGCAGACCCACTCGGTGTTCCGCAACGTGCGCTACATCCTGGAGGAGGCGGGCTCCTCGTGGGACCGGCTGGTGGACGTGACGGTGTACCTCACGGACATGAAGAAGGACTTCCCCACGTACAACCGCCTGTGGGCCGAGTACTTCAAGGACGTGCCCACGCCCCCGTGCCGGACGACGCTCGGCATCACCGCGCTGCCCACCCCCATCGCCATCGAGCTGAAGTGCATGGCCACGATTGGAGACTGAGATGAGCCGACTGCAGCCCCTCAACTTCAAGAAGTGGATCGACGAGCACCGCCACCTGCTCAAGCCCCCCGTGGGCAACCAGATGGTGTGGCAGGACCGGGACTTCATCGTGATGGTGGTGGGCGGGCCCAACTCGCGCACCGACTTCCACATCGACGCGAGCGAGGAGTTCTTCTACCAGGTGGAGGGGGACATCACCCTGCGCGTCATGGAGGACGGCAAGCCCCAGGACATCCCCATCCGCGAGGGGGAGATCTTCCTGCTGCCGCCCAACGTGCCGCACTCGCCGCAGCGGCCCGCGGGCACGGTGGGCCTCGTCATCGAGCGCAAGCGGCGCGAGGGCGAGCTGGACGGCTTCGCGTGGTTCTGCCCCCAGTGCAACCACAAGCTGTATGACGAGTACCTCCAGGTCACCAACATCGTCACGCAGCTTCCGCCCATCTTCGAGCGTTTCTACGGCAACCCCGAGCACTGCACCTGCAAGCAGTGCGGCTTCCGGGTGACTCGCGAGCCGCGCAAGCCATGAAGATCGACATCCACACGCACCTGCTGCCGGCCGAGCTGCCGCGCTTCGCCGAGCGCTACGGTTACGGCGGCTTCATGACGCTGGACCACCACGCCCCGTGCCGGGCCCGCATGGTGCGCGATGACGGGAAGTTCTTCCGCGAGGTGGAGAGCAACTGCTGGGACCCGATGAAGCGCATCGAGGAGTGTGATGCCACCGGCGTCAGCGTGCAGGTGCTGTCCACGGTGCCGGTGATGTTCGGCTACTGGACGAAGCCCGAGCACGGGTTGGACCTGTCGCGCTTCCTCAACGACCAGCTCGCCTCGGTGGTGAAGGCGCACCCCAAGCGCTTCGTGGGCCTGGGCACGGTGCCGCTGCAGTCCCCGGAGCTGGCCGTGCGCGAGCTGGAGCGCTGCATGCGCGAGCTGGGGATGGCGGGCGTGCAGGTGGGCTCGCACGTCAACGGCCTCAACCTGGGCGAGCCGGAGCTGTTCCCCTTCTTCGAGGCCGCGGCCGAGCTGGGCGCCGCCATCTTCGTCCACCCCTGGGACATGCTGGGCGAGGCCCGCATGAAGAAGTACTGGATGCCCTGGCTGGTGGGCATGCCCGCCGAGGTGGCGCTGGCCATCTGCTCGCTCCTCTTCGCGGGCACGCTGGAGAAGCTGCCGAAGCTGCGGCTCGCCTTCGCGCACGGCGGCGGCGCCTTCCCGGGCACCTTCGGCCGCATCGAGCACGGCTTCCAGGTGCGGCCGGACCTCGTCGCGGTGGACAACCCCGTGCCGCCCCGCGACTACCTGGGCCGCTTCTGGGTGGACTCGCTGGTGCACGACGCGGACATGCTGCGCTTCATCGTGCGGCTGTTCGGCCCGGACAAGGTGGCCCTGGGCAGCGACTATCCCTTCCCGCTCGGCGAGGACCGGCCGGGCACGCTGGTGGAGTCCCTCACGGACTTCGATGCCGCCACCCGGGAGAAGCTGTTGTGCCGCAACGCGCTCGAGTGGCTCGGGCGCTCGTATGAGGAGTTCAAGTAGATGAGCGGCGAGGCAGTGCGTTACGAGGCCAGTGAGGCGTTCGCCCGGCGGATGGACGCGGAGGATCCGCTCCGTCACTTCCGCGACGAGTTCCTCTTCCCCCGCCACCACGGCGAGCCCGTCATCTACCTCGTGGGCAACTCGCTGGGGCTCCAGCCGCGCAAGACGAAGACGTACGTGCAGGAGGCGCTGGAGGACTGGGAGACGTTCGGCGTGGAGGGCCACTTCCGCGGTGGCCGCCCGTGGCTGCCCTACCACGAGATGCTCACCGAACAGACGGCGCGGCTGGTGGGCGCCCACCCGCTCGAAGTCGTGGTGATGAACACCCTGTCGGTGAACCTGCACCTGATGCTGGTGTCCTTCTACCGGCCCTCGGGCGAGCGCCGGAAGATCCTCATGGAGGCGGGCGCCTTCCCGTCGGACCAGTATGCGGTGGCCTCGCAGGTGCGCTTCCACGGGTACACCCCGGAGGAGGCCGTGCTCCAGCTCACGCCGCGCCCCGGTGAGGAGACGCTGCGCACCGAGGACATCCTCGAGACGATCGAGCGGCACGGGAAGGAGCTCGCCCTGGTGCTGCTGGGCAACGTGAACTACCTCACCGGCCAGGCGTTCGACATGGCCGCCATCACCCGCGCCGCGCACCGGCAGGGCTGCCAGGTGGGCTTCGACCTGGCGCACGCGGCGGGCAACCTCCAGCTCTCGCTGCACGATGACGGGCCGGACTTCGCCGTGTGGTGCTCGTACAAGTACCTCAACGGCGGCCCGGGCACGCTGGGCGGCGTCTTCGTCCACGAGCGCCACGCTCGCAACAAGGAGCTGCCCCGCTTCCAGGGGTGGTGGGGCCACGACAAACAGACGCGCTTCCAGATGGGGCCCGACTTCGAGCCCATTCCGGGCGCCGAGGGCTGGCAGTTGTCCAACCCGCCCATCTTCCAGATGGCGGCGTTGCGCGCGTCCATGGAGCTCTTCGACCGCGCCACCATGCCGGCCCTGCGCCGCAAGAGCGAGCTGCTCACCGGCTACCTGGAGTTCCTCCTGGACCGGCTCCCGCCCGGCTTCGTGCGCAGCATCACCCCGAGGGACCCCCAGCAGCGGGGTGCCCATCTCTCGCTGCGCTTCACCAAGGAGCCCCGGCAATTGCTGGAGAAGCTGACGGAGCAGGGCGTCCTCTGCGACTTCCGGTCACCGGACATCATCCGCGCCGCGCCGGCTCCGCTCTACGTGAGCTTCCATGACGTCTACCGCTTCGCGGGGGTCCTCGAACGCCATGCACGGGATTGACCAGACGCAACGTGTGACGGTGGTGGGAGCGGGGCTGGTGGGCTCGCTCCTCTCGATGTACCTGGCGCGGCGCGGCTTCCAGGTGGACGTGCTGGAGTGGCGCCCGGACATGCGGCGCGAGGAGATTGGCGCGGGGCGCTCCATCAACCTCGCCATCTCCGCCCGCGGGCTGTACGCCCTGCGCCAGGTGGGGCTGGAGGAGGAAGCGCTGCGCCACGCCATCCCCATGCGCGGCCGGATGATCCACTCCGTCTCCGGCGGGCTGGCCTTCCAGGCCTACGGCAAGGACGAGTCCCAGCACATCAACAGCATCTCGCGCGCGTGGTTGAACAAGTTCCTGATGACGCACGCCGAGGCCACGGGCCGGGTGCGCATCCAGTTCGAGCAGCGCGTGCAGCACGTGGACTTCCAGAAGGGCGTGCTCGACATCGTGGACAGGGCGGGCGGCCCCGTGCGCGAGGTGCACACGCCGGTGGTGTTCGGCACGGACGGCTCGGGCTCGGCGGTGCGGCGCGAGATGTCGCTGGCGCCGGGCTACCGCGCGGCGCAGGAGCAGCTCAGCCACGGGTACAAGGAGCTGACGATTCCCGCGGGCCCCGGCGGCACCTTCCAGATGGAGAAGCACGCGCTGCACATCTGGCCGCGCGGCTCGTACATGCTGATTGCGCTGCCGAACCTGGATGGCAGCTTCACCTGCACGCTCTTCCTGCCCTTCCAGGGCCCGGTGAGCTTCGAGTCGCTGGGGACACCGGCGCAGTTGCTGGCCTTCTTCGAGGAGCAGTTCCCGGACGCGCTGGCGCTGATGCCCGGGCTGACGCACGACTTCTTCCACAACCCCACCGGGACGATGGTGACGGTGAAGAGCGAGCCGTGGCACGTGGGAGGCCGGGCGCTGCTGGTGGGGGACGCGGCGCACGCCATCGTGCCCTTCTTCGGGCAGGGGATGAACTGCGGCTTCGAGGACTGCGTGGCGCTGGAGGCGTGCCTCGGACGGCATACGCGGTGGGAGGACGCCTTCGCGGAGTTCTTCCGGTTGCGCAAGCCGAACGCGGACGCCATCGCGGACATGGCGGTGGAGAACTTCGTGGAGATGCGGGACAAGACGGCGGACCCGCGCTTCCTGCTGGAGAAGGCGGTGGAGAAGGAGCTGCTCAAGGCCTTCCCGGGCGAGTTCCTGAGCCGCTACCCGCTGGTGAGCTTCAGCCTGGTGCCGTACCGTCTGGCGTACGAGGTGGGGGCCATCGCGGGCGGCATCGTCGCCGAGCTGAGCGAGGGCCTCACGCGGGCGGAAGACGTGGACCTGGAACGGGCCCGCACGCTCATCCGCGAGCGGCTGGTGCCCTTCGTGAAGGAGCATTCGGATGGATTTGGGACTGCGAGGTAGGAGGGCGCTGGTGCTGGGTGCCTCGGCTGGACTGGGGTACGCCATTGGCGCGCAGATGGTGAAGGAGGGCGCGCGGGTGGCCATCTGCTCGCGTGACGAGGTGCGCATCCGCGATGCCGCCCAGCGCATGGGCGCCGAGCTCGGCGTGACGGCGGACCTGACGAAGCCGGGCGCGACGAAGGCGCTGGTGGAGCAGGTCATCGCGACGATGGGCGGCGTGGACATCCTCGTGGCGAACACGGGCGGGCCGCCCAAGGGGAGCATCGAGAAGCTCACCGCGGAGCAGTGGCAGGACGGCTTCCAGAGCCTGTGGATGAGCGTGGTGGAGGGCCTGCAGGCGGCGCTGCCGGGGATGAAGGAGCAGCGCTGGGGCCGCATCGTCCTGGTGACGTCGGTGGCCGCGCGCGAGGCGATGCCGCTGCTGACCATCTCCAACGGGCTGCGCGCGGGACTGATGGGGCTGGTGAAGACGGTGAGCAACGAGGTGGCCGAGCACGGCATCACCATCAACGGTGTGCAGCCGGGCTACCACGCGACGGAGCGCCTCAAGGAACTGGGCGTGCCCGAGGACAAGATTACCTCGGCGATTCCGGCGCGGCGCCTGGGCAAGCCCGAGGAGCTGGGGGCGCTGGTGACGTTCCTCGCCTCGGAGCAGGCGGGCTACATCACCGGCCAGTCCCTCGTCATCGACGGCGGCTGGATGCGCGGGTTCTGACGTCCCCTCTCCCTCTCCCTCTGGGAGAGGGCCGGGGTGAGGGTCTACACGCGGGGGCTCTGGTGACGTTCCTCGCGCGGCCCCAGCATGGCCGTGCAACCTGATACGTTGAGGTCCTCCGAGGTAGGCCCCGCGTGTCCACACATTCGCCATCCCCCACGCTCGAGCACCCCATCCCCCCTGGTGGCGAGGCCGCCCTGGATCCGCCCGGCACGTCCCCGCTGCCCGTGGGCACCCGCATTGGCGGGGACGTGGTGGAGGCGGTGCTGGGCAGCGGCGGCTTCGCCACGGTGTACCGGGTGCGCGGCCCCGAGGGCCACCTGTCCGCCCTCAAGCTGCTTCCCCTGGACGAGGGCCCCGAGCGGGCCGCGCGCGCCTGGCGGGAGATGTCGCTGGGCACGCGCCTGCGCCACCCCAACCTCGTGCGCCAACTGGGGGCCGGACAGTGGCCCGAGGACTCGCCCCGCTTCCTGTGGGTGAAGCTGGAGCTGATTGAAGGCCCCACGCTGGACGAGTGGGGACTGGCGCCCGGGCGCACCGTGGGCGAGGTGGTGGCGCGGGTGCGGGAGGTGGCGCGCGCCCTGGCGGTGTCGCACGAGGCCGGTGTCCTCCACCGGGACGTGAAGGAAGCCAACATCCTGGTGCGCCAGAGCAACGGGCAGGCGGTGCTGGTGGACTTCGGGGTGGGCTACCACCCGGCCTACCCCACGCTGACCAAGGGGATGTTTCCCCCGGGCACGCTGCCCTACCGCGCCCCCGAGGCGTGGGCCTATGGCCGCGCGCACGCGGGCGTGGCGGGCGCGCACTACCGGGCCGGGCCGGGGGATGACCTGTACGCGCTGGGCGTCGTCTTCTACCGGCTGCTGACGGGCCGCTTCCCCTTCCGGCCCGCCGAGCATGGAGGCGAGGACGTGGAGGCGGTGCTGCACCGCGAGCCGTTGCCACCGCACCTCGTCAACCCGCGCGTGCCCCGGGCGGTGGAGGCGGTGTGCCTGCGGCTGCTGGCCAAGACACCGGAAGAGCGCTACCCGAGCGCCGTGGCGCTGTACGAGGCACTGGAGGAGCTGCGGGCCCGCACGGACGTGGACTGGACGGAGGTGCTGCACCCGGAGCGGCGGCGCCCGGTGAAGCCCAGGGCTCGCTGGAGCCGGGGGCTGGCGGTGGTGGGCGTGGGGTTGGCCGTGGCGCTGGGGGCCTGGTGGCTCGGCTCCGGCCAGGAAGTGGCGCCAGGGGGGCCCGCGCCGGAGCCTGTGCGGGCCGTGGACTCGCCTCCCGCAGAGGCGCTTCGAAAGGACAGTGCCCCCGTGAAGCAGCAACAGCCGTCTGGCCCCCAGCCCGAAGCCACCTCCAAGCGCCGGGGAGCCGCCGTGCGCACCGCGTGCCTGGGCCTCACCGGTGCCGCCCTCCAGGCCTGCCTCGGTACGCCGCAGCAGGTGCCGCCCGAGCGCTCCGCTCCGCCGCCCCAGGCATGCCCCGCCGGGGCCGTGGAGACCATGACGGACATGCTCGGCTTGAGCCTGGGGGAAATGAAGAGCACGGACTGGAGCGACGTGCGGGGCAGGCCCGTACACGTGCAGGAGGACGCGACCCTCCGCGTGGGAGGCGATTGGGAAGCGGGCGCGGACCACACGGGCAAGGGCTGGAAGGTCGCGCTGCCGAACAACACCCGCCTCTTCGGGAAGCTCTACGTCAAGGAGGGGCGGGTGTACGGCCGCTTCACCGAAGCGCGCACGCCCCTCGGGGTGACGTACCCGGTGTGCCTGGAGATGCTGGACACCATGGACAGAGTGGGTGTGGAGCTGGAGCCCGGCAGCGGGCCGGGGAAGATGCTGGTCTCTCCCGTTGTGGTGGTGCGGGTGGTGCACCGATTCAAGTAGGGGCGTCCCGGAGACGGGACGGACACGACCGGGCAGGAGGTGTGGTAGAGCCCCACTTCTCCGGTCCCGTCCACGCCCCTCGGAGGTCTCCGCCCCATGCCCGTGCTGTCCTCCGCGTTGTTGCGACTCGTCTGGCTCGCCGCCCCCCTGGAGGCTTTCGCACCGCCAGCCTGTGAGGCGGGCACGCCCCACCTGGAGCTGGTGGAAGACACACCCGGCGAGGCGCTCGCGGTGTGCATCCACCCGGGGCTCTCCACCAACTTCTTCTTCGACACGAAGCTGACCCACGTGAAGCTGACCGGGCGGGAGCGTTTCCGGGTGATAGCGGATGAAACGGGCCTCACGCTCATGCCCACCCGCGCCCTGGCTGCCGGGGAGCGTGTGCCGCTGACGGTCTCCTTCCAGGAGGGCGCGGCCCCCGCGGGCGTCACCTTCAGCCTGGTGGTGCACCCGTCGGAGGCCGCGCGGCAGGTGGAGGTGACACACCGGCCGCGCACGCTCGCCTCCTACCGGGAAGGTGAGCAACAGGCGAGGGAGGAGGCGCGGCGGTGCCGGGAGGAGAAGGCACGCCTGGAGGAGGAGCGTGGCGGGAAGGGGGGACTGCTGGGCCTCCTCGCCCAGGGGTGGTTGGGAGAGGACGGCATCGCCAGCAGGGACATCACCAAGAGCATCACTTCACGCCCGGGCAACACGCTCACCAGCATGGAGGCTCACAGCTACCGCTCGGACACCACGCGCCTGGAGGACGGGCGCGAGGTGGTGCGGCTGGCCGTGCGGCTGCGGTTGAAGAACCACGGGAGCACACCGTGGACGCCCGGGGGGGCGGTGCTGGTGGGGCCGAAGGGAGAGGAGTGGAAGGCGCTGGGCGTGTGGACGCAGGAGCCGATTGCTCCGGGGAAGGAGCGCGGCGTCGGGGTGGAGGTGGAGGTGCCGGAGGAGGCGGCGCGCGGCACCTTCACCCTGAAGGTGTGGGGCCAGGAGGCCGGCAGCGGGAGCGAGCACTTCGACGGCGTGATCTTCCCGTAGAAGGACGCGGTGGCGAGGGCGGCCCTACTCGGAGCGTGGCGGCCCGAGTTCTTTTGGGCAGGGGCTTCCTCCAGCTCCGGACAGCCCAGGTGGAACCGGGGCCCCGCGCTGAAGTGGAAGCAGGGTGGAACGCCTTCCGGTCCACCTCTCGCCGCTCTCAATCCAGGAATCGCCTCCACCAGCGACGCAGCTCCTCCTCGTCGTTCGTGCGCCCCTCGCGGCGGAGCCAGCTCCACGGAAAGGGCTCCTGCCAGCGCTCCAGGACATGTGCGAGCTCGCGGTATGCCGGGAGGTCCTGGCCCAGGGCCAGATCTCCGGCTTCCGGGCATGCTCCCAGCGTGACGACGGCTCGCTCCCCGTCGAGTTCCCGCACGGTGATGGTGGGGGCGTGGAGCCGGGCCCGCAGGCCCGCGACTCCGCCCAGCTCGCCGAGCACGGGCTGCCCGAGGAAATTCAGCCAGTGGATGCCATCCAGCCTGCTGCCCAGGTTGTCGTGAATGCTGGCATCGCGGATGTCGAAACCGGGGTGGCGGAAGATGACCGGGCGAAGCCGCTCGAGCTGGCCGTCCACCGAGGTCCAGGTGGAGAGCGCCAGGCCCGCATGCCCCGAGGCGAAGGGGAGCTGGGAGGCCATGTCGAGCGCCAGCTCGTGGATGAAGGTGTGCCCGCGCTCCTCCAGGAACTCGGTCGGCAGGGTGACGCGGAGGACACTCACGCTGCCGTGGGGCGGCTGACGGGAAGGGATTCTGGCGTGATAGCCAAAGTAGAAACCACTGTCGCCGCGGCCGGTGATGCTGAAGTAGGGATCCGCCCCCTCCTTTTCCGGATAGAAGGCCTCATCGGGCGTGTAGTCCTCGAAGTACCTGCGCACCTCGGGACGCAGCGCGCGCCGGATGAGCTCCCCATCCTCTGTCATCGAGCCTGCTCGGCTCCCAGTCGCAGCAGGTATAGAGGGCGAGGGCCTCGGGACGGGCCGCGACGGCGCGCAGGTAGCTGTCGAGCGCATGGGACACTCCCGCCGCGATGTCGAAGTTGTCGTGAGGGATGAAGAAGGTGAGGCGAACGAGGTCCCTGACGAGGAGGCGCTCCTCGATGCGCTCGACTCCTCCTGTGTCCGGGTGCCAGGACCTGGATTTGATGGGGCCCGAGGCGCGGACTCGCGGATAGGCAGTAGTCATTGGCTCACCTACTGGCGATCAACGCCAAACTGAGGGGTAACGAGTGCGGGTTGGCATTGTCCGCCGAGTTCTCCGTAGGACCGCATCTGCCTCACGACGTCCACGCTCCAGGGATTACCCACCTCGTAGCCGCAGGGGAACTTGAGGTCGTAGATGCACTGAATCCGGGTCGCATTCCGAGTGAAGTGAACCACGATGTCCGGTCTCAGCGAGCCCGTCCACCTGTCAGTGAGGAGAACATCCTGGGTGAATTCGTCTTTTCGAAGACGTGGCTCGATGGAGAAGTTATCGGGAAACTTCTCGGCGAGCTGGCGTTGAATGCAGTCGAAGGCAGCGGCGTGCTTCAACATCCCCAGGTGCCTGCGCCAGGTAGGGGCGCGCTTGTCGCGGACGGTTGGCTCCTTTCCGCACTCGGAGTCAGGCAGGGAGCGGCCCTTTCCGAAGAGCTCGTCGTCCACCTTCGTGTTGGCCTCTCGTACACAGTCCCGAAGGATGTCCTCGACGGTGCTCTTCTGCGCTTCATCCAGGAACTTCGAGACCGTGATGAGGCCCTGGAGGGCCTCGACGGCCTGGGCAACCCTTCCGAGCACCTGGCCGGTTTGGGCGGCTGCCGGTGCGAGAATCTCTCCGGTGCTCGCGTTGACGGGGGCCGCACAGGCTGCTCCGCAAGATTGATTGAACTGAGAGCGAGAGGGCTGGGGCTGGAAGCCAGCAACACTCACGGGGTACGGGGTGGTGGCGCAAGAGAGGCTGAGGAGCGCGGATGCCGAAAGAGTGAGAAGGAACCGCCCAGAAGGTGTCCGCATCGAGCACAAGCCAGATTGAAGCGAGGGCACCGTTCACTCCCAGGCGGTGTCACGGGTTGAGTGCCCGGAAGTACAAGGAAGGACGGGTACACACGTCAAGCCGTCCAATGCGCTCGGGTGCTAGCTCATCGCCCAGCGCGACAAGAAGAAGCAGATCCCCCGCGTCATCTTCGCGCTACCACCAGAGCGCTTCGGGCTGCTGGTGCTGGTGCGCCCGGACGGCTACCTGGTGACGGCGCTCGACGGGACGCCGCTTCAGCGCCTGGGTCCCCTGGAGCTGATGGAGGGGGAGTGGCGCGTGGGGCGCCTCGTGGTGGGCGGCTTCTACGCGTCGCATGGGGGCGTCTTCTATCCGGTGACCGAGGCGCTGCGGCGCGCGGACGGCCCGCCCCTGGCGGAGCTGGGCCTGGGCAGGGACGCGCTCAACGCCGCGCTCGACGGAGGCCAGCAGGCCCTGGCGGAGATGGCGCTGGCGCTGGCCCACTTCCATCCTCCACCCCATCCGCACGCTGGAGGACCTGGGGCAACTGCCCACCACGGTGGCTCACCTCATTGCCTCCTCGCCCGAATACTTCGCGCGCTACGGGGCCAGGTCCCGGGAGGACCAGATCCGCGAGGCGGCGCGCCTGTCCACGCACGTCCTCATGCTGCTCGGAGGGGCGAGGGCCGCGGTGGGACGCATGGGCGGGCTGGCGGCGGAGCTGCGCTGACGTACCTGTCGCGCCGCCTGGGCTCCCTGCCGCCTCTGCCTGCCCCCGTGCGCATCGAGCCGGTGGGCACGCTGGGCTGGCTCCTCGTGCTCTCCCCAGAGCCCATGACGGCCAGCAACCCCGAGCATGTCGCGTTCACCGCCCGCGTGCGCGAGCTGCTCGACCGGGCGGGACTCATCGAACGGCCGAAACCGGGAGCCGCCAGCCCGTGAGACGCGAGGACGACCCTCACCCCCCGCCCTCTCCCAGAGGGAGAGGGAGCATGCGCGACCCGCTCGCTCCCTCGTGCGAACGCCTGCTCCGGCGGTGCAGGGTGAAGCCGAGCACCGCGAGCATCAGGAACGCTGTCGTGGGCACGCCTCCATCCGGGCCCGCGGCGCAGCCCCCCTCGCCTGGCTGCGGCGTCACATTCCTGTCGATCACCCGCACGGTGACGGTGTCCTCACCGCTCTTTCCGCCGGCTTCCACCCGGAGCCGGAAGGTGAGCACCGTCTCCTCGTCCACCTCGGGCGCGTTGAACATGGCCCTCGGGCCCGAGAGCATGAGGTTCACCGGCGGGCCCTCCTCCTGCGTCCACGTGTAGGTCAGCTCCGCGCCCTCCGCGGCCCTCGATTCCGAGCCGTTGAGCGTCACCCCACTGCCCTCGCGGACCACCTGGTCCTCGCCCGCCCGCGCCTCCAGCGAGAGGTTGCGCACCCTCACGGTCACCACGTCCGGTGCGCTCGTTTTCACTCCATCGCTCACCCGCAGCTCGAACTGGAGGTCCGTGTCCCCCGTCACGTCGGGCGCGAGGAAGGTGGGGCTGGATGCGCTCGGGTCGCTGAACGTCACGGACGGGCCCTTGGACTGCGTCCACGCGTAGGTGAGCGGGGCGCCCTCGGGATCCGTGCCGCTGCCGGAGAGCGTCACGAGGCTTGCCTCGTCAACGGCCTGGTCCGGGCCCGCCTCCGCCACGGGCACCCGGTTGACGCACTCGCCCCGGTGGGCCACCAGCGTGGTGAAGGGCGTGTTCACCACCCCCTCCAACTGGAGGTCATCCAGGTCCCAGCCCGTGGCGCCCGTGCTCGCGTCCGTGCCGATGCGGAAGCGCAAGCGCACCGTCTTCCCCGCGTACGTGGTGCCGAGGCTGAGGGTGGCCTTGGTGAACGCGGGGTACCCGGGACTCTGGCCCCCATATGCCCGCCGGCTCTTGAGTGGGTTGTCCCCTCCCGCATCGATGGTCGCGTTGTAGGTGGGGCTCACGGAGGCGCCGATGTCCGCCCAGGTCGTTCCATCCTGGCTCAGCTCGATGACGGCGCCGTCGTAGTAGAAGCCCGCGGGGCTCGCCTCGAAGGCGTAGCGGTGCTGGAAGATGACGCGGAACGCCTCCGTCGCCGACACCTGGAGGGGCGGCGAGACGAGTGAGAGATCCGTGGTCACCCCGTTGTTCGGTCCCCGGAAGAAGTTGTTGGCTCCCGTCCCCTCGGCCACGCGCGTCCAGGACGTGCTGCCCACCGGGGGGAGGGTGACGGTCCACGGGTGGCGGGCGGACTCCACCGTCTCGAGCGTCCCCTGCAGCTCGTCCGTGTTCACGCGGTACGTCGCCGTGTGGGTCTTGTCTCCGGGCGCCGTCTGCTCGTCGTCCCGGTAGGCGATGGTCAGGGAGATATCGCGCGGGGTGGCGGCGCCCGAGAGCGCCACCGGCAGCTCCGCGCTGACGGACTGGGACGGATCCGCGGGGGGAAAGTACACCTTCGCTCCCTTGGGGAAGGAGACGTCCGGGTCCGTGCTGGAGAGCGTCATGCTCGTCAGCTTGAGCCGCTCGGTGCCGCTGTTGCGCAGGGTGACGCGCACGCGCGCGCTCTCGCCCGTGTCGAGCACCCCGTCATCATCACAGGACGCCGTCACCGGGCCGTCGAGCAGCTCCACGCCGCCGAACGCCACCTCCTTGCCGGCGGCGAAGCTGACGGCCTCCAACGGCGTGAGCAGGAACAGACCCACCAATATGGCGACGCATCGCTTCACAGTGTGACCTCCAGGGTTTCTGGGAACGGACCCCTGGACAGTAGACCCCTGGTCCGGTGGAGGCGATGAGGGGCGGGACCCGGCCCGCCGCCGGGAGCCATTCCAGGCTGGCGGGAAAAGTTCCAGATTGACGCAATGCGGCTTTATCTCAGTTTCCAAGTTTCGTATAAATCTCCTTGGTGTTCCAACCTTTGGTCCACACCGTGCTCACCGGGAGAGGGAAATGCGTCTTCGCAAGGCAGTGATTGGACTCGTGACGTTTTCAAGTGTGGCGAGCGCCGCACCCGCGTCGGGTGACGAGCTCGCGGAGGCGCGTGCGCGGGTGTACCGCTCGGAGCGGGCCCTCACGGCGCCTTCGCGCTCCGGGGCGAGCGCGATCGCCGCCGGCTTCCTGCGCTCGCGCGGTGCGTCCGAGGCGACCGTCGGCGCCCTGCGGGGGACCGAGGCGCGCCAGGGTGACATCACCCACGTGCGCTTCGAGCAGTACGTGGGCGGCCTTCGCGTGCACGGCGCCTACGCCAAGGCGGCGGTGAACGGCCAGGGCGAGCTCATCCACTTCATCGACGCCACGGCGGCCGCGGGCTCGGTGGCCTCGGCGCGCGTGTCCGAGTCCGATGCGCTCGGCACCGCGCTGCGCCACCTCTACCCCGAGCTGCGCAACACGCAGCCCGCGGAGCAGTCGCGCGAGGGCAACACCGTCTCCTTCGCGGGTGACGCCTTCTTCCACCGCAACCCGACGGCCGAGCGCGTCGCCTACACGGCGGCGAACGGGGCGCTGCGGACGGGCTTCCTGGTGGAGACCTGGACCGCGAAGAGCAACCAGCTCACGCACACCCTGGTCAGCGGCGAGGGCCGGGTCCTCTCCACCGAGTCGCGCACCAACCAGGACCGGTACAACGTCTTCACGAACGATCCGATGAAGACCCCGCAGGCCATCGTGACCGGCGCGGGCTCGGGCAACGCGCAGTCGCCGCTCGGGTGGCTCAACACCTCCGGCCTCACCACGCGGCTGATCTCCGGCAACAACGTCCGCGCCTACCTGGATGTGGACGCCAACAACGCCCCGGACTCGGGGGGCACCGCGGTGACGAACGGGGACTTCCTCGCCGTGGCGGACCTGACGCAGGCGCCCACCACCCACGCCAACCGCGACGTGTCCGTGCAGAACCTGTTCTATCTGAACAACGTCATCCACGACACGCTCTACCGCTACGGCTTCAACGAGGCGGCGCTGAACTTCCAGGAGAACAACTTCGGCAAGGGCGGCGCGGGCAGTGACTCCGTGGACGCCGAGGCGCAGGACGGCAGCGGCACCGACAACGCGAACTTCTCCACGCCGGCCGACGGCTCGAACCCGCGCATGCAGATGTACCTGTGGACGGGCGTGGGCACCCACCAGGTCAACGTGCAGCTTCCGACGTCCATCGCCGGCAACTTCGTGGCGCAGGGCGACGGGGAGTTCGGTCCGGCGCTCACCACCACCGGCGTCACCGGTGACATCGTGCTCGTCAACGATGGCGTGGGCACCACCAGCGACGCCTGCGAGGCCCTTCCGGCCGGCTCGCTCACCGGGAAGATCGCGCTGCTCGACCGCGGCGTTTGCGGCTTCTCGGTGAAGGTGAAGAACGCGCAGCTCGCGGGAGCCAAGGGGGCGATCGTCGCCAACAACCAGGGCGATGGCGTGATGACGATGGGCGGCGCGGACACCACCATCACCATCCCGTCCGTCTTCGTCGGCCAGACGACGGGCGCGACGCTGCGCGCGGTCACCGGCGTGTACGGCACCATCCGCAAGTCGCCGTCGGCGCCGCTGCAGCGGGACTCGTCGGTGGACTCCGACGTCGTCTACCACGAGTACGGGCACGGCCTGACCTGGCGCATGATCGGCTCGATGAGCGGCCCCATCTCGGGTGCCATCGGCGAGGGCATGAGCGACGTGCTGGCGGTGATCCTCAACGACAACGACCGCGTCGGTGAGTACTCGGCCTCGAGCGACCTGGGCATCCGCAGCGCGCCGTACACCCACTACCCGCGCACCTACGGCGACGTGGCCGGCACCGGCGTCCACTTCGATGGCGAGGTGTACGGGGCGATTGGCTGGCAGCTCTGGCTCAACTTCCAGGCCGCGGGTGTGTCCAAGGACACGCTGCTGACGTACCTGGTGGACGGCATGAACTACACGCCGGCCGGGCCGTACTACGAGCACATGCGCGATGGCATCCTCCAGTCGGTGGCCAACGCCGGCAATGCGCACCGCTGCCTGGTGTGGGATGCGTTCGCGAAGTACGGCGTCGGCGTCGGCGCGCAGGCGACCCTCAAGCGCGTGAAGGGCGTGACGCAGCCGTCCGTCACCGAGTCCTTCGTCAAGCCGTCGGATTGCCCGTAAGGCCCGGCGTGAGTTGAAGACCCCAGCGGGTGCCCGGAGGACGGGCACCCGCGAGGGGCTTCACAGCAGCGAGGCCACCGCCTCGACGACCTGGGGCCACTCCTTCGCGCGCGGGTCGATGACCTCGAAGTGCTGCGCGCCCGGCAGGCTCACGAGCTTCACGCTGTCCCCGAGCTTCATGGCGCGCGCGTGGTACTCGGTGCTCAGGGTGAGCGGGACGATGGTGTCCTCGGCCCCGTGCACCAGCACCTGCTTCACCCCGAGCGGCAGCCGCGCCGCGGGAGAGGCGAGCTCGTAGCGCTCGGGCACCTGCGCCGGTGTGCCGCCGAGCAGCGACTCGACGATGCCGTCCCCCAGGCGAAGCTGGAAGGCGCGCTCCAGGTCCACCACCCCCGCCAGGGACACCGCGCCCTTCGGGACGAAGGGCTTCTCGGTGTACAGCGGCTGTCCCGGCTTCAGCCGCCCGCGCCCCGCGAGCCACAGCGCCAGGTGTCCTCCGGCCGAGTGCCCCAGGAGGACCACGCGCTCGAGGTTCAACGGGTAGCGCGTCGCCAGCGTGCGCAGGTAGTCCGTGCCGCGAGCCACGTCCTCGAAGGTGCCCGTCCAGCCGCCGTCCGCGTGGCCCACGCGCCGGTACTCGAGGCTCCAGGTGGCATGACCCCGCTTCGTGAGGTCCGCGCACAGGTGGCCCACGTGCTCCAGGTCGTACCTCGCCCGCCAGAAGCCGCCGTGCACCATCACCACCACCGGGTGCGGACCCTCGCCGCGCGGCAGGCGCAGGTCACCGAACTGGTGGGTGAGCTCTCCGTACGGAATCCGCGCGTCGGCGGGCGGAGCGGGCGTCTCGAGCATCCAGGGCTGGCTCATGGGGGCGATGATGGGACGGCCCCGGCACGCGTATCAAGCCAGGGGGCCTCACAGCCCGGATTGTCCGAACTCCAGGAATTTGTTAGAAAGGCTCCGCGTTCACCGGGCTCCCTCCTGGAGGACACGCGGGGTCGAAGGCGACCCCTGCGCCTCCGGAAGTGATTGAAACGAGGACAGGGGACGCCAGCACGGACTCTCCCGTCATTTCGCGCCCTTGGTCCCGGTTGTGTCACGACTCGATACAGAACGCCCCGGGCCCGTGGCAGGTCCATGCTCCACTCCGCGCGCCCGGTCAGCAGGGCCTGGGTGGAGTTACGCGCCTTTGTGGAATGGCACGCTTCGTGGAGCTTTCACGGGGAAATACCCGTGTCGAGGAGAAGTGTATGGGAATGAGGACGTCTGGTTCTGTTGCGGTGTGGCTCGCGTTGGCCACGCCCGCGTTCGCCGAGGCCCCCCCGAAGCAGAAGGAGGTGTGGATCACCATCGGCACGGACGCGCTGGAGCCGGCGCGTGCCTCGTTCAAGGAGAAGGGCCTGGTGCTGCCCGCGCCGGCGCTGGAGAAGGGCGGCGTGGCGGTGCTGCGCGTGCCCGAGTCGCGGCTCGAGACGCTGTCCGAGGCGATGCACGACAAGCTCAACCGGTGCGCGGGCTTCATCGCCCATGACTCCGAGGCGCAGGCGCGCCTGGCCGTGGAGGGCGCCAGCTCCCCGCAGTCCCTGGCGTCGCTGGTGGGCTACTCGCTCAACAACAGCGCCTCCGTGAACGTGATGCTGGGCGGGGTGCAGGAGCTCAACATCCGCAACACCATCAACTCGCTGTCCACCAACTGGACGTCCCGCCGCTACAACGTGCAGTCGGGCACCGACGCGGCCACGTGGTTGAAGAACCAGTGGACCACCATCGCCAACGGGCGCACGGACGTCTCGGTGGCGTTCTTCACGCACTCCAGCACCGTGTCCCCGCAGCCGTCCGTCATCGCCACCATCACCGGCACCACGCACCCCAATGAGGTGGTGGTGATCGGCGGCCACCTGGACTCCATCAACGGCAGCAGCTCCACCGCGGCGGCACCGGGCGCCGATGACGACGCCTCGGGCGTGGCCTCGCTCACCGAGGCCTTCCGGGTGGCCATGGCCCATGGCTACAAGCCGGCGCGCACGGTGAAGTTCATGGCCTATGCCGCCGAGGAGGTGGGCCTGAAGGGCTCGGCCGACATCGCCGCCTGGCACGTGACCAACGGCGTGAACGTGGTGGGCGTGCTGCAGCTCGACATGACGAACTACAAGGGCTCCAGCTACGACTTCGCGATGGTGACGGACAACACCAACGCGGCGCAGAACTCCTTCGTCACCAGCCTCATCTCCACGTACCAGCCGGGGATGACGTTCACCAACATCACGTGCGGCTACGGCTGCTCGGATCACGCCTCGTGGCACGCCCGGGGCTTCCCCGCGTCGATGCCCTTCGAGGCGACGATGAACACGTCCAACCCGCAGATCCACACCACGGGCGACACGTTGACCTTCATGGGCGGCACGGCGAGCAACTCGGTGAAGTTCTCCAAGCTGGCGGTGTCCTTCCTGGGCGAGCTGGCCAAGGGCGCCACCACCGGCAACACCCCGCCGCCGGTGGACGAGGTCACCCCGCCGCCCCCGCCCTGCACGCCGGTGACGCTCTCCAACGGCGTGACGGTGTCCGGCATCTCCGTGGGCGCGGGCCAGTGGAGCTGCTCCTACACCCTGGCGGTGCCCTCGGGCGCCAGCAACCTGACGTTCGACCTGAGCGGCGGCACGGGTGACGCCGACATGTTCGTGAAGTTCGGCGCCGAGCCCACCAGCTCCTCCTATGACTGCCGTCCGTACAAGTCCGGCAACGTGGAGACCTGCACCTTCGCCACCCCGAGCGCCGGCACGTACCACGTGAAGCTCAACGGCTACTCGGCCGCGTCGGGCATGTCGCTCAAGGGCGCGTACAGCACCGGGGGTGGTGGCGGCGGCGGTGGCACGCTGACCAACGGGGTGGAGTCGGCGCAGTACTCGGGCGCCAGGGGCGCGTGGACCTGCAATACGCTCGTGGTTCCGACAGGGAAGACGAGCCTGGTCTTCAACCAGACGGGCAAGACCGGCACCACGGGCGACGCGGACCTGTACGTGAAGCTCGGCTCCGCTCCGACCACCAGCTCCTACAACTGCCGTCCGTACCTCGGCGGCAGCACCGAGAGCTGCACCATCAGCAACCCGGGCGCCGGTACCTGGTATGCCTGCTCGTACGGCTACAGCGCGTTCACCAACGTGACGATGAAGGGCACCTACTAAGCCAGGAGGGGGAGGTTCCGGCCGCGAGGGGGAGCAACTGGTCCGATTGTTGGACCAGTTGGTACGCCGCGCGGCCGGAAGGCGCCCCGTGCGTTCCCGCTGGAGCACCCCTGGCGGCCTCACCGGGGGATGACGATGCGGACCTCGACCCGCGCGGGGTGGGCGGGCGAGGAGCCCTGGACCCGGGCACACAGCGAGCCCAGCAGCTCCACACCCACCTTGTCCCTCAACCGCCACGTGTCCTCACCGGCGCTGAAGCCCTCCCCGTTCACCAGGACCCGGGCCAGCCCCGGCGACGGGGGGAACTGGTCCGGGGCGAGCTCGATGAGGCACGGGTCTCCCTCGAAGCGCGCGCTGATCTGCCGCAGCGCGTGGGCGAACTCGTCCTGGTTGGCCGCCTGGTAGTAGCGGCGCTGGCACAGCCCGGCGCCCATGTCGCAGGCGTCCCCCGTGTCGCAGTCGGCGTTCGTCTGGCACTTGCGCGCGAAGCCGTCGGCCTCGGCCATGGCGTTGAGGACCAGCGGCCCCTGGCCCGAGGCCGTCTCCGCGCCGAAGCCGATGACGATCGTCTGGATGTCCCGGCCCCGCAGGCTCTTCACCGCGCTCACCGAGCCGTCCTGATCCAGGCAGCCCAGCCGCTCGAAGTTGCCGCTGCACTCCGTCAGCGTGCAGCGGCACGCCAGCGAGGAGCCGGACGCGGCATGGTTCTCGTTGCAGTTGGGCAGGCCGTCGGTGAGCAGCAGGACGAAGTCACCGCGCTCCTCCGTCTGGAGCTGCGGCAGGCTGCCCACGTACTGGAGGCTCGAGCCCGTGGGCGTGCCTCCCGTGGGCCCGCCCCGCGTGTGGTTGGGAATCTTGCGCAGCTCCGCGTTGACGGCCGAGGCCTGGGCCCGCAGGGCGCCGGGGTCGTCATCGCCGGGCAGGTCCAGCGTGAGCGACTCCGAGCCGCCGCACTGCTCGCCCAGGACGAGCTGCTTGCCGGGATAGAGGGCGAGGCCCATCCACGCGAAGGCGCCGCTGGTGCTCAGGAATGAGTCCATGGCGCCCTGGAGGGCGCTCCAGCGCGTGGGGCAGCCGGCGGGACACCCCTCGCCGCGGCAGAGCACTCCCGAGGTGGGAGAGCGGCAGAGGGGGTTGGACGGGTTCATCGGCTCGAGCATCGAGCCCGAGGTGTCCACCAGCCTCAACGCTCGGGCGGCCCGGGTGTTCAGTGTCAGGCCCCGGGCGTGGCCTGCATCAAACCCATTCCCCCCTACGGGGGCATGGCGGTAGGAACGGGCGGAACGAAACCAGGGCTTCGACTCCGAGGGGAGCTGTGATGACCGAGCGCCAACTGTGGGAGCGCTACAAGAAGTATCTGTGCGTGGTGGAATCCGTCGGGCTGACGCTCGACGTGTCGCGGATGAACTTCGCCGACGACTTCCTCGAGCGGATGCGCGGCCCCCTGGAGAAGGCCTTCGACGCGATGGCCGCGCTGGAGAAGGGCGCCATCGCCAATCCGGACGAGAAGCGGATGGTGGGCCACTACTGGCTGCGCGCCCCCGAGCTGGCTCCCGAGCCGGGCCTCACGAAGGAGATTCGAGACACGGTGGCCGCCGTGCGCGCCTTCGCGGATGACGTGCACGCCGGCCGGGTGAAGCCTCCGAAGGCGGACCGGTTCACCCGGGTGCTGCTGGTGGGCATCGGCGGCTCGGCGCTGGGGCCGCAGCTCGTGGCGGACGCGCTCGGCAACGCGGCGGACCGGATGCAGGTGTTCTTCTTCGACAACACCGACCCGGATGGGATGGACCGCGTGCTGGCGCAGCTCGGGGACAGGCTCTCCGAGACGCTCACGGTGGTCATCAGCAAGTCGGGCGGTACGAAGGAGACGCGCAACGGCATGGTGGAGGCCGAGCGCGCGTACCAGCAGAAGGGCCTGGACTTCGGCAAGCACGCGGTGGCGGTGACGGGCGAGGGCAGCGAGCTGGACCGCTATGCGAAGAAGGGTACCTGGCTGCGGACCTTCCCCATGTGGGACTGGGTTGGCGGGCGCACCTCGGTGCTGTCGGCGGTAGGCTTGCTGCCGGCGCGGCTGCAGGGGCTGGACATCGACGGGATGCTGGCGGGCGCTCGGGACATGGACGCGGCGACGCGCGAGCGCGACGTGCTGCGCAACCCGGCCGCGCTGATGGCGCTCATGTGGTTCCACGGGAGCAACGGGCGTGGCGAGAAGGACCTGGTCATCCTCCCGTACAAGGACCGGCTGCTGCTGCTCTCCCGCTACCTCCAGCAACTGGTGATGGAGTCGCTGGGCAAGGAGAAGGACCTGGACGGCAAGGTGGTGAACCAGGGCCTCGCCGTCTATGGCAACAAGGGCTCCACGGACCAGCACGCGTACGTGCAGCAGCTCCGCGAGGGCGTGAGCAACTTCTTCGCCACCTTCGTGGAGGTGCTGAAGGACCGCGAGGGGACGTCCATGCGCGTGGAGGAGGACATCACCAGCGGCGACTACCTGCTGGGCTTCTTCCTGGGCACGCGGCGGGCGCTCTTCGAGAAGGGCCGCGAGTCGATGACGCTCACGGTGCCGGACGTGAGCGCGCGGACGCTGGGCTCCCTCATCGCGCTCTACGAGCGGGCGGTGGGCCTGTATGCCTCGTTGGTGAACATCAACGCGTACCACCAGCCGGGCGTGGAGGCGGGGAAGAAGGCGGCGGGCGTGGTGCTGGAGCTGCAGCGCAAGGTGCTGGCGAAGCTGCGCGGGGACAAGGCCAGGGGCCACACCGCGGAGGAGCTGGCCGCGGCGGTGGGCTCGCCGGACGAGGTGGAGACGGTGTTCAAGGTGCTGGAGCACCTGTCCGCCAACGCGGACCAGGGGGTGAAGCGCGAGCCGGGCGCCAACCGTTTCGACACGCGCTTCCGGGCGGGCTGAAAGCGGTAGGCGAAGGGCCCGGGAGCCACGGTGCGTCAGTGCACGTGTCCCGGGTCCGCCTCGCGGACGTGGGCCTCGAGGAAACGCGCGGAGTCCTCGTCCATCTGGTCCGCGTAGCTGACGGCGAAGTCGGCCACGGCCTCGTCGAAGCAGGGGCCGTTGCCGAGGTAGCCGGCGATGGTGGCCGCATCCCCGGTGCGCGCGTGCGCCCGGGCCAGCGTGGCGCCACAGGCGTCCGCGTAGTCCAGGAACGCGCCCGCCGTCATCTTCTCCACGTCCAGCGAGCCCTTCATGTCGCGAAGCTGCCGGACGTAGAAGGCCCCCATCCCCTCCACCTCCGTCCACCCGAGGAACAGGTCCGAGAAGGCCTGCAGCCTCCGCTGGCCCACCACCACGCGCTCCCCCGCGTTCCGCGTGCCGCTCGGCCCCAGGTAGGGCTCGAGCACCGAGGCCTGGGCCTCCTTCACCTGGAGCACCAGCGGATCCTCCGCGCCGTTACCCTGGCACAGCACCACGTAGGCCTGCATCCCCACGCTCCCCACGCCCACCACCTTGAAGCCCCACTCCAGCCGCTTGTAGCGCAGGCATAGGTCGCGCACCGCCCCGTCCAGGGAGGCCAGGTAGCCCGCCGTCAGTTGCTTCATCCGGCGGTGCAGCTCCCCCCGGGAGATGCCCATCTTCACCGCCGACAGCGGGAAGAGCAGGGGCGGTTGGTACGCGAGGTGGCGCCGCCCGCCGTGCTCCTCGGTGAGCTTCTCCATGGCGTGGGCACTGGTGTGGCGGCGGGCCTTCTCCGCGGCCTCGGTGGCCACCGGAGCCGTGCGCCGCGAGGAGTGCACCAGCTCCGTCACGTCCACGCGCAGCGACCACACCTCCAGCAGCCCCGCCGCCGCCAGTTGCCGCATCATCCGCCGGTAGGCCCTCACGGCCCAGCGCGCCGCCTTCCTCGCACAACCCGGGCCGAACCCGTTGCACCTCGCCGCCACCACGCAGCTCGCCGCCAGGCGCTTCACGTCCCATTCGAAGGGCCCGGGCAGCGTCTCGTCGAAGTCGTTCAGGTCGAAGATGAGGTGGCGCTCCGGCGTGGCGAACAGGCCGAAGTTGGCCAGGTGCGCGTCCCCGCTCAACTGACAGCGCAAGCCACTCACCGGCGTGTGGGCCAGGTCTCCCGCCATCACGAAGGGCGTGCCGCGCAGGAAGGCGAAGCTCGACTCGGCCATCCGCCCGTGGCGCACCGGCACCAGCCAGGGCAGCCGCGTGGCGTCCGATTGCCGGAGCTGCGCGAGCGGCTCGCGCCCCCGGTAGGGCCGCCACAAGGCATGGGCACTCCGGGGACAGCGTTTGCGCAGGGCCCGTCCCGCCGCCATGCGCTCGTCGATGCTCCGGGAGTCGGGCTTCGGCAGCCGGGAGGGCGAACGCGTCCGGGGCGTCCGGCGCACCCGCTGCTGGGGCTCGGCCGAGACCAGGGGAACCTTCGCGGCCTCCAGGTCTCCCGCCTCTGTGTCCTCCCGTCCCATGCGCCTCGCGCTCCCTGACAGGCAACGGTGTGGCGGGAGGGGCACACACGGAAGTCCCCTTGTGTGGCGTTGCACGCCTGCCCGCCTGTTCCAGGAGCACTCTTCTGGCGTTGTCCTCCTTCTTCCCTAGAAGATGCAGGCGAACGGCCCAGGAGAGTCACATGGCAACCCTTGGATTCATTGGCGCGGGACACATCGGCAGCACCCTGGCGAAGCTCGCGATCGCCGCCGGGTACGACGTGGTGCTGAGCAACTCACGCGGCCCGGAGTCGCTCGCCAGTCTCATCGCCGAGCTCGGTCCGAAGGCCCGGGCCGCGACGCCCCGCGAGGCCGCCGAGGCGGGGGACCTCGTCGTCGTCACCGTCCCGATGAAGGCCTACAAGTCCGTCCCCGTCGAGCCGCTCGTGGGCAAGCTCGTCATCGACACCAACAACTACTACCCCGGGCGTGACGGCCGGATGGCCGAGCCTCGACGCGGAGACGACCACCAGCAGCGAGTTGCTGCAGGCGCACCTGCCCGGCTCCAAGGTGGTCAAGGCCTTCAACGTCATCTACTTCAAGCACCTCGAGGAGCATGCGCAGCCCGCCGGCTCGAACAACCGCCGTGCGCTGCCCATCGCGGGCAACGACGCCCAGGCCAAGAAGACCGTGGCCGGGTTGATCGACACGTTCGGCTTCGACGTCATCGACACCGGCCCGCTCTCCGAGGGCTGGCGTTTCCAGCCGGATCTCCCGGCCTACTACCATCGCCACAATGCCGAGGAAGCTCAAGGAGGCGCTCGGCAAGGCCCGGCGCTACGCCGAGCTCAAGCAGCGCGACTGAGCCGCCCGTGCGGGAGCGGACTTCCGGGCCTCGGTTGGTGCACAGGCACACTCCCGCACTGTTCAGTCCCCGTCGTCACACGGACTCTTGGAAACCGGGAGTGGCGGCGCGGTGCGAAACACGGAATGGATTGAATCCAGGCAAGTCCAGGGGGTCCTCGTGAAGCACACCGTTCTGCTCGTGGAAGACAGCCACACCATCCGCCACATCCTCAAAATCTACCTGCTCAAGCTCGACCTGGACTTCCTCGACGCGAGCGGGGCCGAGCAGGGATTGCGGTTGCTGGAGACGCACCCCGTGGACCTGGTGATCGCCGACGTGAACATGCCCGGCGGAATGGATGGGCTGGAGTTCGTGCGCCGGGCGCGTGCGAGCGAGCGGGAGCAGGTGCGCCGGGTGCCCATCGTGCTGCTCACCGGCGGCAAGGCGCCGGATCTCGAGGACCGGGGCCTGCTGGCCGGGGCCTCCGAGTTCGTGCGCAAGCCCGTCTCCATCGATGCGCTCGGGGCCGTGGTGCGCCGGCACCTCCCCGGGGCGGAGAGCGTGGAGCACCTCGTCGCCTGAGCGCCCTCTCCCCTTGGGAGAGGGTTGGGGTGAGGGCCTTGCTCAGGGCAGCGCGTAGACGCTGTCCGCGTGGTCCTGGGAGAAGCGGTTGCCCAGCTCATCGGTGATGGGCTGTCCGGCGGCGTCCAGGGCGGTGGTGCACGGGTAGCTGGCCGTCTGCTGGGCGCGAGGCTGGACGAACATGGGCTGCACCAGCCACGTGCCCTGGTGGTTCGCGTAGGCGTTGCACATGAGCTGCACCTTGTTGCGGTTGATGGCCAGCTTGAGGTGTGTCGCGTCCTGCACGAAGGCGAGGTCCGTGTCCGAGTCCCCGGCCGCGAAGACCTGGCGCGCGTGCGCGTCCGTCTGGCGCGTGAGCTGCCGCTCCGCGGGCTGGCGGAAGATGAGCTTGTTGATCCAGCAGCGCTTGCCCTGGTCATAGGTGATGAGCGTGTCCTCGCCATCGGCCACGGTGCCGCAGCCCTGGAAGTGGGCCGTCACGCGGCCCTGGGCGTCCGTCAGGGTCCGGATGCCAATCACCCGGTTGGGTTTGATGCCGGTGAGCTCCTCGGAGACGGCGTCGATGACGAACTGGGGCGAGGCGGTGGCGATCCAGACGTCGAAGCCGTTGTCCTGCAGCGTCTCGATGAGGTCCACCATCTCCTCGTACACCTGGACGTGGTAGGCGAGCCCCGTGGTGGTGCCCACCGTCTGGGTGGAGCCCGGCGGGTTGAAGGCGTTCTCCGCGTAGGCCGAGCGGGCGAAGGCGCGGAGCTCCTCGGGGGTGTAGCCGGCCTGGAGCTGCGCCACCCAGGCATAGGAGGTGTTGAGCGTCAGGGTGACGGGGTTGTTCCAGGCGGCCTGGCCCGCGCGCGTCAGGCCCCGGTTGTAGATGCTGACGAGCTCGTCCGCGCAGCCGGGGGAGTCGAGCGTCTGGAGGGGCTCGCCCGGGGGGGCGGCGGTGTCACACGCGGCGTTGAGGGCCGCGCGGGCCTCCAGGGTGAGGTGGCGGCTGGTGGTGCTCCAGTCCTTGTCCGCGGGCTGGCGCACCTTGTCGTGCTTGAGCATCCAGAAGAAGGTGGCGTCACCCAGGTCGTTCTTCACCACGGTGTTGTCCCAGTCGAACACGGCCACGGGGCGGTTCTTCGGGTCGAACGTGGGGCTGGCGAGGCCCAGCGAGGAGATCATCCCGTTGATGCGGGTGCGGTTCTCCGGGAGCCAGCGGCCGACCTTGTCGTCCAGGAGGCGCACCGGGGTGGGGACGCCGTCCTTGCCCGGGGTGCCCTGGGGACCGGCGGCGCCCTCGGGGCCCTGGGGGCCCGGGCAGGCGAGGACACCACTGGCGAGGCATCCGGCCAGGGCGAGGGTGGAGAGGCGGATACCTGCGCGGCTTCGAAGGGACGACGGCATGGGACGGCTCCTGTTGCTGGCGGGCCGCGGGCGGAGGCATGGCCTCGAGGCCCCCCCGGGCCCTCGGCGAACGGATCATAGAAGAGTCCCCCGGGCTCCGGGAGTACCGGCCGCTGCTGGTGATGGATGTCCCCGGGTGGTAACCCCGTGCTGCCCCGCTGATCGTTTCTTGGAGCCCCCATGAAAGCCCTCTTCCTGGCCGTGGCACTGGCCGCCACTCCGCGGCCCGCCCCGTCCCCGGTTCCGAGCACGCCTCCCACCGAGGCCGCCGCACGGCCCTTCCTCGTGGAGCGGCTCGGCCATGACGCCATCGTCCGCATGTACGCGCCGGGCGTGCCCGCGCTCTCCCGGGAGGAGAAGCGGGTGGCCTGGTACCTCTCGCTCGCGGCGCACGCGGGCGAGGAGATCGCCTATGACCAGCTCGGCTGGGACACGGTGGCCCTCAAGCGGCTGCTGGAGGGCGTGTACCTCTTCGGCCGCGAGGGCCATGCGGAGCCCGGCTCCTTCGACGCGAAGCTCGCGGACTACCTGGCGCGCTTCTACGGCCAGACGGGCAACCATGATCAGACGACGGGCCAGAAGTTCGTCCCCGCCTTCACCCCGGCCGAGCTGGAGGCCGCGGCGGTGCGGGCGCTGAAGGCCGGGGCTCCCCTGGGTGTGAAGGACGAGGCGGCGCTGAAGACGTGGCTGGGAGGGCTGAAGCCCTCGCTCTTCGACGTGGGCTTCGAGCCGCAGCTCACCTCGAAGGCGCCCCCGCCGGGGCAGGACATCCTCACGGCCTCGGCGAACACGGCGTATGGCCGGGGCGTGACGCTGAAGGACCTGGAGGGCTTCCCGGAGAAGAATCCGCTCAACTCGCGCGTGGTGAAGGTGGACGGGAAGCTGGTGGAGCAGGTGTTCCGCGCCGGTACGCCGGATGGGAAGGTGCCGCGCGGGCTGTACGCGGCGGAGCTCTCGCGCGTGAGTGCCCACCTGCGCGAGGCGGCGAAGTCCGCGCCGAAGGACCAGAAGGCCGCGCTCGAGAAGCTGGTGCGCTACTTCGAGACGGGGGACCTGAAGGACTGGGACGCGTACAACATCGCCTGGCTGAAGGCGAACCCCAGGGTGGATGCCAACATCGGCTTCATCGAGACGTACGTGGACGCGCGGGGCCAGAAGGGCCATTGGGAGGCGCTCATCAACTACCGCGACGCGCGGGAGAACCGGGTGATGGAGCTCATCGCTCGCCGGGCGCAGGAGTTCGAGAACCGGATGCCCTGGCCGGACGCCTACAAGCGCAAGAAGGTGGCGCCGCCGGTGGCCAAGGCCATCAACCTGGTGACGAGCCACCCGGGGCCGCCCGCCGGCATCAACCTGCCCAACGAGCAGCACATCCGAGAGAAGTACGGCAGCAAGAGCGTGCTGGTGAGCAACGTGATGGAGGCCGCCGCGGCGATGAAGCGGCTGCCGCTGGCCATCGAGTTCTCCCGCACGCCCGAGGAGGCGGCGAGGGCGCGCCAGTACTCCGTCACCGCGCGCAAGTGGCTGGTGGCGTTCCACGAGGTGCTGGGACACGCCTCGGGGCAGGTGGACCCGAAGCTGGAGGGCGGCCCCTCACGCTACCTGAAGGAGTACGACAACACGCTGGAGGAGGCGCGGGCGGACCTGGTGGCGCTCTGGCACGCGTTCGACCCGTCCCTGGCCAGTCTGTCGCCGGAGCACGGGCGCATCGCCGAGCAGATGTACCGGGACTACCTGGTGGAGGAGCTCACCAACCTCAATCAGGTGCCGGAGGGAGACGCGTTCGAGGAAGACCACCAGCGAGGCCACCACATGACGGTGAACTTCCTGTTGGAGAAGGGCGTGGTGAAGCAGGTGACGGAGGGGGGCCGCACGTCCTGGGTGGTGGAGGACTACGGGAAGATGCGCGCGGCGGTGGGCGAGCTGCTCTCGAAGCTGATGGTCATCAAGGCCACGGGCGACTACGAGGGCATCCGGAAGCTGGTGCGGGAGAAGGGCATCCGTTTCGACCCGAAGCTGCGCGACGAGGTGGTGGCGCGCGTGCGGGCGGTGGAGGTGCCGGCGGACATCCTGCTCATCTCACCGAAGCTGGTGCCCGTGGTGGATGGGAAGGGGCGGGTGGTGGACGTGAAGGTGCGGCATGACCAGGGCTTCATCGAGCAGCACCTGGAGCGCGGCGTGCTGGGCAGGCTCACCCCGGCCGAGGCCACGCGGGTGGCGGTGCGGCTCGCGGCCACCCCGGAGGCGCTCGCGGAGGAGTACCGGAAGCTCCCTCCGCCGGGAATGTGATCCCCGGACGCAACTTCCGGCGGGGGGGACCGATAATCCTCCCCGTCCAGTCCCGCATCCCGAGGTCACGAAGCATGAGCGTCAACGGACTCCCCGAGAGCGTCTCCACCGCGTTGTCCAAGCTGTCCAAGGCGCAGCAGGACGTCCTGGCCTCGGCTCCGGACGAGATGAAGCCCTTCCTCGAGGCGCAGATGAAGATGCAGAAGGAGCAGGAGCTCGGGGAGTGGATCACCAAGATGATGAAGGGGGGCCACGAGAAGGCGATGAGTATCCTGCGCAACATTGGTGGGTGAGCCGGCCTCACCCCCTGGACTCCCACGGGAACGGCGGTAGTTTCCTCCGTCGAGGAAACCGCCCATGCCCTTCTCCGTCTGGTTGACGTCGCACCGCCGCATCGAGGACGTCCGCTCCGGTGCTCCGGACCAGCTCACCCTCGACAACCTGCGTGCCAGCCTGGAGCTGCTCGCGCGCTCGCGCCCCACGCAGGTGGCGCAACGGCCCGATGGCTCCATCTGGGTGTTCCGCGCGGGAGAGGCGCCAGCGCTGGCCCCCCTGTTGTTGGCGGGCGTGCGGCCGAACAACGGCCCCCAGCTGGGCACCATCCAGCTCTCGGTGAGCGTCGCCAGCCCCTTCTTCATGGCCAACCTGTTCGAGCTGCTCTCCTTCGCGGCCCGCGTCAACGCGGAGCTGGGACTGCGTGCTTTCGAGGGGGTGCACGGCCGCGAGGTGACGGCGGAGTCCCTGGGCCCGCTCACCGATTCCCAGGGCGCGTATGCGCGGGAGCTGGCGCTTGCCTGGCGGCAGAACCGCGAGCAGCTCCATCCCAACCTCCGCATGCCCCTCGAGCTTCCCCGCGGGCCAGCAGGACGACGGCCCCCACCTGCTCGCGTTGGTGCTCGAGCACCCGAAGCTGCCACCGCTGGCGCAGGTGCTGGCGGATCCGCCGGAAGGCCAGGGCCTGGAGGTCCGGGGCACGCAAGCCGTCTGGTTCGACAAGGCCACCCAGCAACCGGTGACGTGGTTCTTCGTCAATCCCCAGCAGCAGCTCCTCATCTGGCCCCAGTGGGGAGAGGCCCCCTTCGCGCGGACGGCGCACACCACCTTCGATGCGGCCGTGCGGCTGCGGGCGCGCGCCGGAGGACGGGTCCTCTGGAACGGAGGGCCCGTCACCCCGGAGCGGACCGCCTGGTTGCAGCGCTACCCGGAGCTGCTCGGCGTCGAGCTCCTCCAGCTCGTCACGCACAACTGGGAGCCCGCCACCGTCCGGGTGTAGCGCCGCTCCTCCTCACACGAGATGTCGGCCTGGCGCCCACCCGCGAAAGCGCGGGGGGCAGATCCAACCGGCGGCCCCTCCCTCAAACAGAGGCAGAGCGCCCCTTCCGGAGCCGGGCCGGATGGCCGGAGGTGGCGCCTTGTGCGTGAGGAGACGACCTTGAAGACGACGACGCTTCGCAACCTCTGGGCCGCGGTGGTGGTGCTGGGACTGGGCACGGGGTGCGGCAACACGGTGCAGGTGAAGGGCCGGGTGACGGACGGCGAGGGCACGCAGCCGCAGGCGGTGCTGGCGGGCGCGGCGCCCCTGGGGGGCTCGGGCACGGTGGCGGCGGCGACGCAGGTGCGCGCCAGCACGGTGGGGACGGATGGCAGGCTGACGGTGGTGGCCGAGGGCAAGCTGGAGGCCCAGGGGCGCTACACGCTGGAGGTGCCCGCGGGTGAGGAGCGCCTGGTGCTGGAGGCGGTGGACGCCTCGGGCCAGGTGGTGGCCTCGGCGCTGCTCGAGGCGGCCGCCGAGGGCAAGGCCGCGGTGGCGCCGCCCATGGACTCGGAGACCTCGCTGGAGGCCCAGGTCTTCCTGCGGATGATGGTGGACAAGCCGCAGGCGGAGACGGTGGACATGGTGGACGTGCGCGCCCGCATCAACGCCCACATGGCGGCGGCGGCGCGGCAGGGCGCCTCCACCGAGGAGGCCTTCCGCTCGCGCGTGAAGGCGCTGGCGGACGCGGCGCGCGCGGCGCAGCAGGCGGAGCTGGAGATGTACGCCGAGGCGGGTGTGCAAACGAGCCAGACGGCGCTCTTCGAGCAGGAGCTGGCGGCGGCGGCGGCGTTGAACGTGGCGCTGGAGGCGGGCGGCTCGGTGGAGCAGGCCTACGACACTTTCCACGCGGAGCTGCGCGCGGCGGCCGAGCGGGTGGGCGCGAAGGTGGAGGAGCAGGCGCAGAGCGAGCGCGCGGCGAGCGCTTCCTTCCGGGCCACGGTGAAGGCGCGGCTGTCGGCGGAGGACGCGCAGCCGCTGGTGGACGCGACGCTGCGGGCCTCGGCGGGGATGGAGGCGCGGGCCTCGGGGGCGGCGCTGTCGGCCATCCTCTCGGCGGCCAACGCGGCCGATGACGTGAAGCAGCAGGCGGCCACGGCGAGCACCACGCTGCGCACCCAGGTGCGCGCGTCCACGAGCGCGGCGATGGCGGCCAGTGCCTTCTCCAACTTCGAGGCGGGCGTGGCGGGGAGCACCAACGTGCAGGCCTCGGTGCTGGGCCGCTACCTCGGGGTGAATGCGTCGAACCAGCTCGTGGTGAGCGCGGCGCTGACGGCGACCCTGACGGCGGCGGCGACGCTGAACACCACGCTGGACGCGGCGGTCTCCTCGGCGGTGTCGGCGAACGCGGTGGATGTCTCGATGCTGGCCACGAAGACGGCGGCGGCCTACCAGGCCTACGCGGCGGCGGTGCGGACGCAGGCCAGCGTGCTGGCCGTGTTCGGCACCAAGGCGGCGCCCGCGGCGGAGCTGCTGGTGGTGGCCGAGGGCTCCTTCCAGCTCGGCCAGTAGCCTCGGGCGAAGCAGGCCGGCCCCAGGAGAGCAGGGAGGCAGCCGAGGGGCCGCTGTCCCAGCTCCCGTCCGGGTACACCTCCCGTAACGGAATGATTACTTCTCCCCCCACGGCGGGGAGGGGGACATGGGGGGCAGAGGCTGGTGGGGCCGGTGCGCGCTGGTGCTGGTGGCGTGTCTCGG
Source organism: Archangium gephyra (assembly GCF_049060025.1). Classification (GTDB taxonomy): domain Bacteria; phylum Myxococcota; class Myxococcia; order Myxococcales; family Myxococcaceae; genus Archangium; species Archangium gephyra_A. The sequence continues at coordinate 5,992,609 of NZ_JBMEQQ010000002.1, read as the reverse complement.
AGTGGTGGGCTGCGAGTCCTCGCGGGACAAGGACAGCCCGCTCGAAACGGGAGTGGACACGGTCTCTCCCGGGGGGCCGGGCTCACCGGTGCCCTCGGACGGAACACCGCCCGCTCCACCGCCCGCCGACCCGGGACCTCCGGCCTCACCGGACGCGGGTACACCGGGGCCGGATGCGGGCACCCCGCCCCCGAAGCCCACCGTCTGCGCGCCCACGGGAGACGGTCCGCACTGGCTCCAGGAAGGCGAGCCGCTGACGGTGACGTTCCGCTGTGGCACCGGTTACACGGCGACGGGGCTGCGCTTCAGCGTGTCGCCCCTGCCGGCCGGGGCGAGCGTGGACGAGGCGAGCGGCACCTTCCGGTGGACGCCGGGCAAGGCCCAGGCGGACGTGTGGCTGCTCACCGTCACCGAGCACAGCACCGGCGAGACGGGCGTGGTGAAGGTGGGCGTGGCCGACAACTGGCTGGCCCCGGGCAACGTGCGCGAGGTCAACCCCGTCACGTACACCGAGGAGTACGGGCTGCCCGTGCTCCACCTCTCTTTCGAGGGCACGCTCACGGCGGGTGGCTACCGTCCGGTGCAGCTCGTCTACCGCGGGCATCGCTACACCGCCGAGGCCAAGTACCGCGGCGCCACCTCCAGCATCTTCCCCAAGCGCAACTACACCTTCAAATTCGACAAGGAGGATCCGTTCAACGAGCCGGAGGCTCGCGGGAGGCTTCACCGGCCGGCGCAAACTGGTCCTCATCACCAGCTTCAATGACAACTCGTACCTGCGGCCGAGGCTCGCCTTCGAGCTGTGGAACCGGATGTCGCCGGACCACGTGCAGGTGAAGACGTACAGCGCGGTGCTCTACGTGAACGGGCGCTTCTGGGGCCTCTTCACCGTGGCGGACCACGTGGACGAGCACCTGATGGAGCGGCACGGCCTCTCCGACGACGGAGACCTCTTCAAGGCGGTGGAGGCGGACGCGAACTTCTCGCGGCAGACCAAGGATGGCGCGCCCAAGCAGCCCCTGTCGCTGGGTTTCGAGAAGAAGGAAGGCAAGCCCAAGGACGGGTGGGTGGGCGCCTATGACACGCTCGATGCGCTCATCCACTTCATCGCGGACTCGGACCGGGAGACCTTCCGCACGCAGTGGGACTCGCGGCTGAACACGCGGGACTACGAGGACTGGTGGATCTTCAATACGGCCATCCTCGGCACGGACTCGGGCGCGAAGAACGCCTACCACTACTACGATCCCGTGACGCGGGCGCCCTGGCGCTTCATTCCGTGGGACTTGGATGCGAGCTTCGGCCAGAACTGGGACACGCGCCGGAGCGCGTCCACGGCCCTGCTGGACTTCTCCGGGGGCAACCGCCTCTTCGCCCGCATGCTGGAGGAGCCCTCCATCGCCGGGCCCATGCGCGAGCGCTACCGCTCGATGCTGCGCGGCCCGCTGGCGAAGGCGGAGGTGCTGAAGCTCATCGACGGCTACGCCCGGGAAATCCACCCCGTGGCCCTGCGGGACGAGGCGCGCTGGCTCCAGCAGTACCGCACCTTCGAGCGCTGGAGCGACCGCACCGACTTCACCACCCACGAGCAGGAGGTGGAGTACCTCCGGCAGTGGGTGGACGAGCGGTGGAACCTGCTGGAGCGGCGGCTGCCGTAGGGCTCACTGGGTGCCCTGTTGGATGAGCTCCACCCGGTAGCCGTCCGGGTCCTCGACGAAGGCGATGACGGTGGTGCCGTGCTTCATGGGGCCCGGCTCGCGCACCACCTTGCCGCCGGCCTTGCGGATGGCGTCGCAGGTGCCGTGGATGTCCGTCACCCCGAGGGCGATGTGGCCGTAGGCATTGCCCAGCTCGTACTTGGAGGTGTCCCAGTTGTGGGTGAGCTTCCAGGGCCGGGTGGGTGTCCTCGGGGCCATAACCCACGAAGGCCAGGGTGAACTTGCCATCCGGGTAGTCCTTGCGGCGCAGGAGCTGCATGCCGAGGACGCGGGTGTAGAAGTCGAGCGACTTGTCGAGGTCGCCCACGCGCAGCATGGTGTGGAGGATTCGCATGTGCGTTACATACCCTGGAACGTGCGGGCCCAGGCCTGCAACCGCCGCTGCAGCGCGGTGAGTGTCCAGAGGTCGGCGGGATTGTCCGGCGCCACCGCCGCGAGCGCCCGCTCCACGTGGGGCAGGGCACCGGGCTCACCCCACTCGGAGAGCCGGCGCAGGGCGGACAGCGAGGGGCCCACCTCCAGCGCGGCCAGCAATGTCCGCACCACGCGCGGGCTGCGCTCGCGGCACAGCCGGTCCACCGCCTCGTGCCGCTCCTCGAAGGAGGACTCGGGGTGAAGCAGCACCGCGGAGAGTCCCTGGAACGTCTCCTCCGGCAGCAGCGGTTGGGGCGCCGGGGGCGGCCAGTGCTCGAGCGTGATGCCGGTGGGCCCCGCCGCGCTGCACTCGCGCTTCACCCCGTCCTCACCGAGCAGCTCCAGCAGCCGCCCCGGAGAGGGCGTACCCGCCTCCAGCACCCGCCGGGCCCGTGGGGCGAGCGCGGCCGTGTGCCCGAGCAGGTGGATGCGCAGCACGGACACTTCTTCCTGCGCGCAGGCCTCCTTCTCCACCCGCTTCCACTTCACGAAGACCTTGGCGAGCCCCCGCTCGTGCACGTACCAGCGGTACTCCAGCCACACGGCGCTCAGGCGCTCGTCGAAGCGGGAGTCCTCGGGCTCGTACATCCGGGCGGCGCCCTCCTCCACACCCTGGAAGGAGGTGTCCAGCAGCGCCTGCACATGGCTCAGTCGCATGGGGGCAAGGCGCAGTGTGCCATGAAAGGCTTCTCGACGGCGCCGGGCTGGGGGGCTTTACTCCCGGGGAGGTGGCACTCCGGTGCCCCGCATTCCATTGGAGGAACATGATGGCGGATGGCGACACGGTGATTCTGGCGACGCTCGGCGCGGAGGTGGAGTTGGTGCGGCTGGGGACGGCGGTGGCCGACGTGCTGGCGAAGCTCAACGAGGTCTCCGCGCAGCAGCAGCGGACCATCCTGCAGCTCGTCGTGGATGCGCGCGTGGCCTGTGAGTCCGTGCGGGGCCCGGCGCCCGAGTCGAAGTCCGCCTCCCTTCCCCCCATCGAGCCGGCGCAGTCCGTGCCCCCGGCGGAGCGGGCCTCGGAGTCCATCGCGGCCTCCGCCCACCCCGACGAGGCACGGGCGCGGGCCCTGGCCTCCGTCTACGAGGCGGCGGCGCAGGCGCTCGGCGTGGCCTTCCACAACGCCGTGGCCAACCAGCAGCAGCTCAACACCCTGGGGCAGGCGGCGCTGAGCCAGTCGGCCGTCCTCGTGCTCTCGGCCGGCTCCTCCGGCGAGTCCCAGGGCGCGTCCCACCAGGCCAGCGTCCTCAAGGCGGGCTGAGCCGGACAGGAGGACTCGCCCTCAGCGCCGGGTGATGGCGGCCGGTGCGCTCCAATCCAACTGGGAGAGGCCGCCCTCCGTGCCGAAGAGGACCGTGCCCTCTTCCACCAGCAGGGCGTACACGCGCGGATCTGCGAGTTTCGGCAGCGGGCGCACCGTGCCGCTCAGCGCGTCATAGTGCGCCGCGCCCAGCAGCGTGCCCAGCAGCGCTCCGCCCGGCACCAGGGCCGCGGACACCACGTAGCGGCTCGGCAGGCCCTCCGCCTCGCGCACCCGCGTCCAGCGCTCGCCGTCGAAGTAGCTGAAGCCGTCCTGGCACGTGCCCACCACCGCGCGGCCCTCCGCGTCCGCCGAGAGCGCCGTCACCCAGTTGTCCGTGAGGTGCTTGCCGTCGTGGAAGCGCGTCCACTGCGTGCCGTCCCAGCGCAGCAGGCCCCGGTCCTCGCTCGTCACCCAGAGGTAGCGCCCGGCGCCGTGCGCTCCCGAGACATGGGTGCTCCAGCCCTCGGGCAGGGGCAGCCGCTTCGCCAGCTCGAGCGGCTGGCTCGCCCGCTTCACGAAGGAGGTGCCACGCCCATCCACCAGGGCGACGCCGTCCTCGGTGTCCGGCACCGCCGCCAGCACCGACAGCTTGCCGAGCGCCACCGGGTTGCGGCCTCCGTACGCCATCGGCGTCCACGTCTTCCCGTCGTACAGGCCCAGTCCGGACATCGTGGCCGCGTAGAGGTTGCGTCCGTCGCTCGCCAGGCCCAGCACGTGGTTGCTCGGGAGGTGGGGCGCGCGGAACGTCCGCCACTTCCCGTCGGGCTGCTCCCAGCACACGCCCCTGTCGAAGGTGCCCACCACCCGCCTGCCCTGGTGCCGCGTCAGCGCGGTGATGTGGTTGCCGCAGAGCTGGCCCGTGGGCGTCACCCGCTTCCACTCGCCGCCCTGACGCCGGAAGACGCCCTGGCCGCGCGTGCCCGCCCATGCCACGCCATTCAGTTCGAGGGTGCTCGTTGCGCCCATGGGCAGGGCCCGGGCCTCGCCGGAGCGCTCGCCCCACCACCGCGCCTCGCCCTCGGCGCCGAGCACCCGCGTCCCGCCCTTCGGGTCCTTCGCGTACGCAAGCGGTCCCGTGGGCACGGGCAGCGAGACGAGCCCCTCGGGCCCCAGGGTGAAGGCACCCTCGGTGGTGCCCACGCGCAGCACGCCGCCCGTCTCCTCCAGCATCCGCACCGGCCCCGGCACCGTCCACATGCGCCCCGAGTCCGGCGCCAGCACCCGTCCGTCCGCCGTGCCCAGGTAGCCCTCGGTGAAGGCGGTGTACGTGGGGCCCGCGGGCAGCCGCTCCGAGAGCCAGCCGAGCGCCGCGCGGTAGAGCTCCGCGTTCATTCCTCCCTCCGCCGGCAGGGCGTGCCACTTCGCCCCCACCACCGGCTCCACGCGCCAGCCCTTGTCCACCGCCACCACGCCCTCGTCCGTGGCCGCGAAGAGGGTGTCTCCCGCCACCTCCAGCGCGCGGCAGAAGTGGCTCGGCAGGCCGTCGTCCACCGTCAGCGTGCGCACCGCACGGCCCGCACCGGTGAAGAGCTCCAGGCCTCCCTCGGTGCAGGCCACCACGTGGCCGTTGTACGCGGCGAGGTCATGCACCGTCTCGGTGTTGGTGACGGTGGCGGAGAGCAGGGCGGCGGTCAGCGTGGAGATCAGCATGTCCCCATGCATTGCGAAGCCCGGGCCAGCGGCCAACCCCCTGAAACCGCTCGGTGGCGTCTCCCGCCAGCCTCGGGGGTGTGGCCGGGCATCAGCACCCGGCGGAGGCCGCGGGCGGAGCTACTCCGCGACAGAGAGGGCGACGCGGATCTTCTCGCGGCGCTCGAAGCGGTTGCCCGCCGCGTCCCGGGCCACGAACACCAGCTCGTACTCTCCGGGCGCGGTGTCCGCGGGCACCCCCAGCTCGCGGGTGAAGCGCAGGCCGTCGCGCGTCTCCAGGAGGTGCTGCGCGTCACCGAAGAGCTCGCCGTAGACGCTCACCTCCTTGGTGGCCTCCACCGCGTCCACCTCCAGCCGCAGCGACCGGCCGGGTGACAGCAGCCGCGAGGACAACGTCACCTCGATGTCGTTGCCCTTGGAGTCGAGCCGGTAGCGCACCTCGCGGCGGCGCACCGTGCCGTCCTTCATCTCCACGGCCACCAGCACGTCGTAGTACCCGTCCTCCACCCAGAGCGGCACCAGGAAGCGGCCCCGCCAATAACCCGACACCGTGTCGAAGGTGAGCGGCTTCACCAGGCCGAAGGGGAAGTAGGCCGTCACCCGGCGCGCGTCCCTCGGCGCCACCACGGAGATGATGGGGTCCCCCGGCGGAATCTCCTCGCGGCTCAGCTCGCCGGAGACGGCAGCGTACGAGGTGCCCTCCGGCAGCTCCACCGGCACCAGTTCGCGCACCGTGTCACCGCCGGGCTGCGTGCGCGCCACCTCCTCCACCGCGACGAAGGAGGTGTACTTGCTCATCAGCCCGTACTGGAGCGCCGTGGCGGTGATGGCCTGGACGACCTCGGGCTTTTCGCCGCGGTAGTTCTCCACCGTCAGCTCCTCGATCCGCTGGCGTGCCCAGAGGCTGCGCAGGGACGCGTGCTCCGGCGCGGACGCGGGCAAGGTGAGGGGCACCTCGAAGTGGCGCTCCTGCCCACGCACGCGGCCGGTGATGTGCAGCAGGCCCTGGCCCGTGCCGTGGAACTTGCCGATGAGGAACAGCGGCTGGCCGCTGAAGAGGTCCGGCAGCGTGCGCGGGTAGACGTCCGACACCGGCAGCCCGTCCGTGGCCACGTGCACCGACGTCAGCACCGGGCCGCGGATGCGCGACTCGAACTCACGGGCCACCTCGTCCTCGGGACGCTTCAGGTTGACGAAGGTGGAGGCGCCGCGCCCCACCTCGCCCATCTTCGCGACGAGGTAGCGGTTGACGTCATTGCCCACGCCCACGCTGAAGACGCGCGTCTCCTCGCGCAGGTGCCGCTGGAGGGTGCCGAGCACCTGCTCCTCGTTGCCGATGAAGCCGTCCGTCATGAACAGCACCATGCGCAGGCGGGCCGGGTCGTTGGCGGGCACCATGGCCTCCTGGGCCGCCACGCGCACGTCCGTTCCGCCGCCGCCCCAGAAGTTGGCCACGTAGGGCAGGGCGCGCGTCACGTTCTCCGGCGAGGCCGGCACCGCGGCCGGGGCGAACTTCGTCACCTGCGTGTCGAAGTTGAGCACCTGGAAGGTGTCCTCGGGGTGCAGGTGGCGCAGCACCTTGGCGGTGATGGCCTTGGACTTCTCGATGGGCGGGCCGGACTGCGAGCACGAGGTGTCGAGCACCAGGTACAGCTCGCGCGGCACCACCTCCTCCTGCTTCGGCGCGAGCTGCGGGTTGAGCAGCACGAGGAAGTAGCCCTCGTCGGCGCCGGGCTCGCGGTGCACCAGCACGGCCGGGCGGATGAGCGCGTCGGCCACGCGGTACTCCAGGGTGAAGGTCTTGTTGGGGATGCGGTCATCCGCGGCCAGCTCCACGCGGGCGCGGTGGGAGCCCTCTCGTGCCGCCGTCACGCGGTGCGACGTGGAGCGCAGCTCGTGCATGGGCACGCCCGCGTCCAGACGCACGCTGAGGCGGATGTCGCGGCCGCTGCGCAGCTCGGGAGGCAGCACGGGCGGGGAGATGCGGCTCGCGTCGGGGACGGTGGTGGTGTCCGGCGCGGTGCCCTCGCCCTGGCGGAAGGCCAGGGGCTCGCCGCCGATGTAACGCGGGCCCACCGTCATGGGGAAGTTGAAGCTGTACTTGCCGCCCTCGTAGACGAGCCGCTCCACGTAGTGGATGCGCACGCGGATCTCCTCGCCCGGGAGGATGTTGGCCACCGACTGGGTGAAGAGGTTGGGGCGCTCCTGGTCGAGCAGCGCGGCCGTCTTCCCCTCGGCGCGGGCGTGCTCGTAGGTCTCACGCGCCTGCTCGCGCGTCTGGATGACGCCGCGGATGACGCGCTGGCCGATGACCAGCTCCATGGCGTCCACGGCGGCCTTCTCCGGCAGCGGGAAGACGTAGAGGGCCTCGAGCGGCTCGGCGTAGGGATTCTCGAAGACCTGGGTGACGGTGACGCTGGCGAGGAAGCCACTCACCTCGGCGTCCACCTCGGTGTGCTTCAGGCTGAAGTGCTGGGGCCGGGACTCGGGGCAGCCCTGGGCGGAGGTGTGGTGGCAGAGCCTGGCCACCAGTGTGCCCTGGGTGATGGCCCCGGAGCTCAGGGGCGAGGCGGGAGCGGGGCAGGGCGTCTCCTCGGCGTTCCGCTCCTGGGCGGAGGCGGGGACGGACAGAAGACAGACGATGAGCGCGGCGAGTGCGGCTCGCATGGGTTTCCTCGGACTGGATGGGGACGTGCCGAGGTCATGCAGCCAGCGGGCCAGGGACTGGGGTGCGCCAAGTGCGCGGAAGCACTGGGGCGGGGGCTCGGCGGGCTGTGGCTGTCTGGCCACACCCACCTGAGGCCCCGCCCCGTTTCACTCGTCAGCGCTGACGAGTGGAATGGCCCCGCCCCGTTTCACTCGTCAGCGCTGACGAGTGGAATGGTCCTGCGGGCGGGCTACTCGGCCAGGGCCTTGTCGAGGGCGGCCTTGAGCTCGGTGCTCTCCGGCGTCACCGAGCTGGGGAAGGCGGCGCGCACCTGGCCGTCCTTGCCCACCACGTACTTGTGGAAGTTCCACTTGGGCTCGCCGTGCTTGCGCGCGAGGAACTCGTAGATGGGGGACTGGCCCTCGCCCTTGGTCTTCACCTTCTCGAGCATGGGGAAGGAGACCTTGTAGCGAAGCTCGCAGAATTTGGCGATCTGCTCGGAGCTGCCGGGCTCCTGGCCGCCGAAGTCGTTGGAGGGAATGCCGAGCACCACCACGCCCTTGGCCTTGTACTCGCCCCAGAGCTTCTCCAGGCCCGCGTACTGAGGCGTGTAGCCGCACTCGGAGGCGGTGTTCACCACGAGCACCACCTTGCCCTTGTACTCGGAGAGGTTGACGGACTGGCCGTTGAGCCGCTTGGACTGCAAATCATGGAAGGACATCGCACGCTCCGCGGAGATGGCGGCCGTGCCCAGCAGGAGGGCGGCCGCGGTGAGGGAAAGCAGTCGGTTGAACATGCCCCCAGGATGCCCGAAGCGGTGATGCGTTGCGTGGCCCGTTAATCGAGGAAGCGGCGCTCCCAGCGGCGCTTGTCCTCGGGCGGGAAGTCGGGCTCCCAATTGCTCTGCTCATGATAGGGCCAGGGCTCCGGGAACTGCTCATGGTAGAGCCACGGCTCCAGGACGCGCGCCAGCTCCCGGTAGGCGGGGAGCGTGTGGCCCTGCTCGGTGTCTCCCGCTTCCGGCCAGGGGCCGAGGGTGACGACGGCGCGCTCCCCTTCCAGTTCCTGGACGGTGGTGCCCGGTGACGACAGATGCGAGCGCAGGCCCTCCACTCCGCCCAACTCGCCCAGGAAGGGCTGACCCAGGAAGGTGAGCCAGGAGGGGCCACGAACCCGGAAGCCAAGTTTCCACGAATGCCAGCTCGGATCCGGGATGTCCAGGCCCGGGTAGCGGAAGCACCGCGCGTGGATTTCCTCGGGGACGCCGATCAGGTCTAGCTGACCGTTGAAGGCGAGACCCACCTGTCCGAAGTAGAAGGGCAGAGGGGCGGCCAGCTTCAACGCCAGCTCACGCACGTGGCCCGGGCCGTGTTCTTCCAAGTACTCGGTGGGCAGCCAGCAACTCAGCATGCACGCCGCGTCCGGATCGTTCTTCAGGCGTGGATCTCCCAGTGGTTTGCCAGAGTAGTCGAACGCGTAGCGCTGCGGATCGCCGGATGCCTGTACCAGCCGGATTTCCGGCCATGTCTCCTCGAGGAACTCTCGCCGGATGTGCTTCCACCCGGTGTCATCGAGATCTTGCGCCTCTCCGTCGACATCCACATACCAGCCAAGAGTTTCTGGTTCTATTGCGTGCAGATAGGTATCCAAGGAGGCGAGGGCGGCTCGTGCTATCTCCTGATGGGCGCGGCGGATGTAGAAGCAGAGGCTCAAGCCTTCACGGACCAGGAGGTGCCCGTTCGGTGCGCAGATGCGGATGCGTGGGTAATGAGCACTCAAGGTGTGACTCCCAGCCAGGGTTTGATCGCGCGTACGAAAGGGCCCAGGATTTCCTTATACACGTCGTCTTGGAAGCGGCCCTTATAAGGCCCTTGGGAGTACCGGCACCAACCATCGCTTTTGCTGCTCACACTGCTCACGCAGGGAAACTTGAAGTCATAGACGGCCAGGGGCAGGAGCGGATTGCCCGCGTGGATGACGATGTCTGGCTTGATGGTACCGCGTAGCTCGCTGTAGCAGCCCTCCTCCAGCAGCGCCTCCTCCTTCTCCGGGCTGATCAGCTCGCGCTGCCGGGTGTCCGTGTTGTACCGGTAGCGCGGCTCCCGGCTGAAGCCGCCTGGGCGCAGTGCGCTCAATTCCGCCTCGGCACATGCGAGCGCGACCTTGTGCATCTCCTCCCCGAGGAACATGGCCCTTGTCCTCACCTTGCCTCCGAAGTTCTTCGTCTCGCGGCACTCCGCCGGGGTAGGGCTCCTGCCCTGCATGTGCTGACGGAGCACCGTCTCACGGGCCTTGTTGGCGCACTCCGACAACTTCTGCTCGATGGCCTTCTGGTGCGCTTCATTCAACGCCACCGCGACCGCCGTGGTGGCGGCGCCAAACTCGGCCAGCCGCTGTGCCGCCCGCGGTATGACGGTCTCCTCTCCCGCCACGCGGGCGCACAGGGCCGGTTGGGTCCGGCAGGAGCTGGAGGCCGAGTCGAGGGACTGCGCGGAGGCGCTGCGGGCCATGAGCAGCACGCTGGCGAGCAATGCTCCGTACCTTCGCTGGAACGTGCGCCTGTCTCGTGGTGGGGATGACCGGTGATTCATGGGCCTGAGAAGGGAGGACGGAGTGACTGCTGAACCGCTCGCGCGAGTCTGTCGGACGCGCGAGCCGGGTCAAGGGCACCCGGTCCCAGTCCCGCTCAGTGCACGGTCTCACAGGGGAGGGCGCTCGGCTCGCTGGCCTTCTGTCGCAACTGGTTCCAGCGCTCTTCAATGAACCGCACGTCGCGCTCGCGCTGCTCGGCGAGCCGGGCCGCCTCGTACACCGCCCGTCCCGTCTGGACGAGCACTCCCCGCATCGCCATGTCCGTCTCCACGCTGGCGATCTCCGCGAGCACCTCCAGGATGCGGAGGATGACCCGCGGCTGGGTGGTGGCGGCGAGCGGAATCTCCCCGAACGCGTCCCGCAGGTAGGGCTCGAGCCCGAAGGCGGGCCGCAGCAGGGTCACCCTGCCGCGCCGCTGCATCCACCAGCCATGGCCGATTTGCCCCATGCTCGCCACCGCCCGGCCCACCGCGCCCAGCTCGTTGACCACCATCACCGCGGTGGTGACGTCGTTGATGGCCGGCGAGAGCGCCTTGAGCGCCATGTCCACGAGCTGCCGCACGCCGTAGAGCACGTCCTGCTGCGTGGTGCGGGTGTGCCCCACCGCGAACGCGGCGTGGACCCTCCTCTTCTGCCAGGCATTCAGGGAGACCTTGGGCCAGAGCGACAGCAGCGGCAGCCCCGGGATGAGGAAGTCTCCGGTCCGCACGTCCAGCCGCACCGTGTGCACGCGCCGGGGCAGGGCCGCGAGCAGCCGCTCATGGTCCACGAGCTGCACGTAGCCCGTCTCCCGCGCGTGGAGGACGGTCGCGTCCTCCTCGGCGGGGCCCGGGAGCGGGCCACTCAGCTCCCGCACCTCTTTCACGTTCAGGCGCTTCAGCTCCCGGATGACCTCGCGCCCGATGGACGCGATGACGTTGCTCGCCTCGATGGAGCGGGCGGCGTGATGGAGGAAGAAGGGCAGCAGCAGCAGGCAGGACAGGGTCAGGGCCAGCGCCACCCCGAGTGACAGCACCGGCAGTGCAACCAGTTCCTTCTCGTTGGACGGGGTGCCCAACACGCCGAGCAGCAGCAGCAGGTACACCACGGTGAGCAGGTAGGTGCCGAGCACCCGCTGCGTCGTGCGGTCCGCCATGAAGCGGGACAGCAGCCGGGGGGTGTACTGGGTGGAGGCCAACTGGACCGTCACCATCGTCATGGAGGTCGCCACCGTCATGACGGTGACGAGCGCGGCCACCATGCCCAGGAGCACCTCCCGGCTGCTGTCCGGCGTGGTGGGGACATAGACGGCCAACCAGAAGGAGCGCAGCTCCTGGCTCATCCAGGGCAGGCGGCTGTCCAGGGTTGGCAGCACCAGGCCGAGCGCGATTCCCAGCGTCACGAACAGCACCGGCCGGAACCAGAGGCTCACCTGAAGGGCGTTCCACGATTTCATCAGACGCGGCGGCACCCCGTAACGGTGGCGCCGCGCCGTCAAGGCGGGGAGGCGGGGGGGGGCCTGTCCTCCGGGCCAATTGCCTGGGTAGCATGCGAGCGTGCTTCTCCAAGCGCTCCTGCTCGTTCCCCTGCTCCATGCCGCTCCCCCCGAGCGCGTGGAGCTCGTCTTCGGGGGAGATGTCATTCCCCATGGTGAGGTGAAGGAGGCCGCGGCCGACCACGCGCGCGCCGACTCCGGGGATGCCGGCCCCGCCCGCTCGCTCAACCACGAGGGCTGGGACCATGTCTTCGGGCCCATCGCCGACGTGCTGCGCTCGGCCGACCTCGCCATGGTGAACCTGGAGACGCCCATCAGTGGGGAGCCGCTCGCCCGCACCGCGCCCCTGCTCTTCGACGCGCCGCCCGCCATGCTGCACGCGTTGGCCGCCGCCGGGGTGGACATCGTCTCCACCGCCAACAACCACGCCTTCGATCAGCGCCGCGCGGGGGTCCAGGCCACGTGGAAGCACCTGGCCGAGGCCCGGCTCCAGGGCGTGGGTTCGGGTCCCTCGGAGGCCGCCGCGTGGGAGCCCCTCATCCTCGAGAAGCACGGGATGCGGATTGGCTTCCTGTCCTTCACCCGGTGGCTCAACGGCGCCCGCAATCCGGCCGAGCCGGACACCTCGCCCCACGTCGCCTACGTGCCCTACCGGGGGAAGGTGACCGGGAGCTTTCAGTCTCCCGCCTCGGCCGTGGAATTGGTGCGTGCCGCGGCCCGGCGCTGTGACGCGCTCATCGTCGCCATCCACTGGGGCGTCGAGTACTCGCACACGCCCAATCCGGAGGACCGGAAGCTGGCCCGGGACCTGCTGGAGGCCGGCGCGCTCGCCATCATCGGCCACCATCCCCACGTGCTGCAGCCCATCGAGACCTACCGCACCACCTCCGGGCGCGACACGCTCATCGCCTTCTCCCTGGGCAACCTCATCGCCAACCAGGACCGGCACTACATCCACGGCCGGCGCATGGAGGCGGATGGCCGCAAGCGCGACTCCGCGTTGCTCCGCTTCTCGCTCTCCCGTCCCCAGCCGGGAGCGCCCGTGTCGCTGGAGCGCGTGACCGTGTTGCCGGTGTGGATCGAGAACAACCACTATGTCGCGCGCGGCCGCGGCAAGGTGGCGCGCCACATCCAGCCCGTGTTGCTCGATGAGGAGTTGCAGGCCATCCACGAGCGGCTCGTGGCACTCACGGCCCGCGCGCTCTCCCAGCCGCGCGAGGTCCGTCAGGAGCGCACCGCGCTCGAGCGCCGGCTGGACATGGCCCGGCACCGGCGCGAGCTCATCCTGCGCATCACCCGGCCTCCCGGCTCCGATGTGCGTCCGGCGGAGTCCGGGAGGCGTGAGCCCTCTGTTCCCGCTCCCCTCGGGAGAGGGTCAGGGTGAGGGTGCCCGAGCCCGTTCTTCAACCCGTGGCACTCCAGGTGGGCACGGGTTCCACCCGGGTACACCCGACACCCTCACCCCGTCCCTCTCCCGGAGGGAGAGGGGAAATGTCCGGGGGCTACTGCTGGGGCTGCGGGCGCGCGCCCGGCGGAGACACGGTGTCTTCGTCGGCCTGACCCTCGTTGTGGTCCAGGCCCTCGTCGTTGACGCCCGGCTGGAGGACGCCCTCGTCCTCGTCGCGCACGGCGTCCTGCCCGGTGCCGCCCGCGCCACCGGTGCCGGGCTCATCCATGATGTCCTCGTCCGTGCTGCCCGGGCCCACCGAGCCGCCAGTGCCGGGCTCATTCAGGACGCCCTCGTCCGTGGTGCCCTCGTCCTGCTGCCGCGCGTCCGTGTCACCCGCGCCGCCCGTGCCGGACTGGTCGAGCGTGTCCTGCTCCGGTGGGAGTGTCTCGTCGCGCTGGAGGTCGTCATGGGTGGCGCCCTCGTCCTGCTGCTGCTGTTGCAGGATGTCTTGCGGGCGGGGTTCGGCTTCGGCGCGCTTGCACCCGGTGCCCAGCGCGAGGGCGCCGGCGAGCAGTCCCGCCAGCACGAGTCCCGTCTTCGTCTTTCCGGCCATCGTCCATCTCCTTTCAGGAATGTGGGCCCTGCCTGAATCGGGAACGTGGGCATGCGAGCCGCGGCTCCGCAGGAGGCGCCTGCCCTCCTGGGTGCTCCCCGGTCGCGCGTGGGAGAGGGGACGCCCCTGGTTGGGGGGGCTTGCACGACCCATCGAGCAAGTCCCTAGGCTTGGGTTGGCCTCTCGGGTAATGTCCTCCAACGTCTCTTTGGACGTCACGCACCATGGCATCGAAACGCACCCCTCCTCCCCCGTCGCAGCAGCGCATGGATGACAAGCTGGCTCTCGCCCTCGGGGCTGCGGCGCGGGCCGCCCGGCTGCGCGCGGGGCTCACCCAGGCGGAGGCGGCCGAGAAGGTGGGGTTGGCTCCAGGGGTCTACGGCCGCATCGAGCGCGGAGGGATGATGCCCAGTGTCCCCACCCTGCGCCGGCTGAGCATCGTCCTGAAGATTCCCTCCGACACGCTGCTGAGCCTGAGTCACACGGAGGTGACGGCCTGGGTGGACTCGCTGCCGGCCAGGGAGGAGCGCTCCCCGGATCTCCGGCGGCTCTCGCGCTCGTTGCGCAACCTCTCCCCCTCCCAGCTCAAGGTGCTCAACGTCATCGCCACCGCGCTCACGCGCTGAGCTCCAGGTCGGGAGGGCTCAACCGACCTGATTGGGGAGGTTGGCCATGTTAGAGGTACCGGCCGGAGGAGCAGGTGGTGCATGTCGAGTCGATGAGTCCCGCGGCACGGTGGTGGTACGCCCTCAAGCCGGCGAGCTGGCCGAAGGTGCTCGTCCCCGCGTTGTTCGGCCAGGCCGTGGGCGCGGCCACCGCCGGTCACCTGTCGCTGGGAGCGCTCGCGTTCGGCGTGCTGTGGATGGTGGCCGACGTCTCCTTCATCGTGCTGCTCAACGACTGGGGAGACCGGGGCGTGGACACCCTCAAGCGCCGCATGTTCCCCCGGGGCTGCTCGCCGAAGACGATTCCCGACGGCATCCTCCCCGCCGGGGCGGTGCTCGCCGCGGGGCTCGGAGCGGGTGGGGTGGCGCTGCTGCTGGCGTGGGGCTCCGGTGTCGCGTTGGGGCGTCCGTGGCTGCCGCCGCTCGCCGCGTCGGGCCTGCTCATCTTCGCCGCCTATACGCTGCCCCCCCTGCGGCTCAACTACCGGGGCGGTGGCGAGCTGCTGGAGATGGTGGGCGTGGGGGGCGTGCTGCCCACGTTGCATGCCTATGCCCAGTGCGGCCAGTGGGCCCCCGCGTGGTGGGTGTCGCTGGCACCGGGCCTGCTGGCGCTGTCCCTGTCGAGCGCCCTGGCCAGTGGGCTGTCCGACGAGGAGAGTGATCGCGCCGGGGGCAAGCGCACCTTCACCACGCGGTGGGGCAACGCGGTGGTCCGCCGGAGCGCGGAGGTGTCACTGGGAGTGGGCCTGCTCCTCTGGCTCGCGGCGTCCTGTCTGGCCGAGGACGCACCGCCGCTCGTGGCGGTGGTGCCGGCCGTGGGGCTCGCGTTACCTTTCGGCGTGCGTCTGGTGAGGAGAAGCCCGTCCGCGGTGACGAATGCCTTTGGTGCGCAAGCGGCATACAAGGGGAAGCTCCACCGCGCCATCTGGTGGGGAACGTTCGCGCTGTCGGCGGGGGTGCTCGCCGTGGGCCTGGGAGGGTGGAAGTGAGAGGACTTCCGGAAGACATCCTCGCCGGACTGGAGCGGCTCTCCCCGCTGCTGGGGGACGCGGCCTCGCTCGACACCCGCCGGCCGCGAGCGCTGCTGCCCGCGGAGCTGGCGGCGCGGCTCATGGAGGCGCACTCCGGAGAGGACAAGGCACGTGCCTTCGCCCTGGGCCTGGGCGAGGTGGTGCGGGCCCTCGCGGAGGACTTTCCGGAGAACATCTTCTGGGACCTCGACTACCTGGCCTGCCGCATGTGGAACGCCGGAGGGCCCGAGGAGGTGCTCGGCTACGGGCGCCGGGTGGCGGCGCTTTGCCGGGGTTTCGGCAACAAGTCGGAGCTGCGCTTCCGCTACGCGCATGACTTCCTGTACGGCTACGACTGGGCCCGCTGGGTGGTGCGCCAGCCGGAGAAGCGCGCCACCATCGGGCCCTTCGATCTGGCGTTCTTCGACTACCTCGAGGGCCGGCTGCGGACGCTCGTCGAGCTCATCGCCGAGAACGATCCCAAGTACGGGAAGCTCCAGGGCCAGGAGTTCCGCAACCCCTTCGCCTTCTGCCGGGAGCCTCGCGAGGAGGCGCACCTGCACCAGGTGCTGGCCCAGGCGGACTTCATCCCCGTGAAGGCCTGGCGCTTCGATGGGGATTGCCGCTGGGACCTGCCCTTCACCGACCTGCGGACCGAGGCCGCCCGGCGCCTCGGGCTGTCGCGGGAGGCCGCCTCGTGAAGGACGGCGGAGGGACGCTCCGGGCCTGGCTCCAGGCGTCGCGGTTGCCCTCGCAGTCGTACCTCGCGCTCCCCCTGCTGCTCGGACAATGCGTCGCCGTGCACATGCGGGGCGGGGCGCTCGACGTGGGGACGCTGGTGGCCGTGCAGCTCTTCGGGGTGTTGGATCAGCTCTTCATCGTCTACGCCAATGACTGGGCGGACCAGGAGACGGACCGGCGCAACCGGACGGCCACGCTCTTCTCCGGCGGCTCCCGCGTGCTGGTCGAGGGCCGGCTCTCGCCCCGTGCGCTCGGACTCGCCGCCGCCCTGTGCGCGGGCGCGTTGCTGGCCCTGTCCCTGGGGCTGGCTCTGGTCCGGGGCGCGCCGCTGCTCGTGCCGCTGGCGGTGGCGGCGCTGGGGCTGCTGTGGGCCTACAGCTATCCGCCGCTCCGGCTCTCCTACCGGGGCGGTGGGGAGCTGTTGCAGATGGTGGGCGTCGCCGGAGTGCTGCCGCTCTACGGGTACGTGGCGCAGGGCGGGGACCCGGGGCGCTTTCCCTGGGCGCTCGTCGCGCTGCTGCTGCCCACCCACCTCGCCTGTGCCGTCGCCACCGCGCTCCCCGACGAGCCCTCGGACCGGGAGAGCGGCAAGCTCACGTTGCCGGCGCGGGTGGGCGGCGAGCGCGCCGCCTGGGTCATCGTGGCGCTCAACGGCCTCACCCTGGCGCTCGCGCCGTGGGGCCTGGGCGTCCTGGGCCTGAGCGCGGGCCTGGGGCTGCTGGTGCCGGCGGTGGCCACGCTCGCGGTGCCGCTGGTGCGTCCCGCGCCGCCCGGCTCCTGGCGCATCCAACTCCGGGTCGCCGCCGCCATCACCGCCACCCTGGCGATCGTTTCACTCCCCCTCCTCGGCCTCGTGCGGGCCTGAGCACGCCATGACGTATGAGTTCCTGGTGATGGCGCTGCTGTTCCTGGTGCCGGGGGCGCTCATCTGGCTCGTGCGCGAGGATCTGCGCTGGCTGATGCGGAGGGCGGTGCTGGCCGCGCTCCCGTTCGCGGCGACCGAGTGGCTGTTCTACCCGGAGTATTGGACGCCGCGCTTCCTGTTCGGCCTGGCGGATCGGATCGGCTTCGGCCTGGAGGACGTGCTGTTCGTCGCCGGACTCGGCGCCTTCTCCTCCTGTGCCTACGCGGTGGCGTTCCGCCGGACGGTGGTGCCCCGGGGCAGCGGCGCGCGGCCCTGGCGGCGGGCCCTGGGAGGCATTGCCGTCATGCTGGCGCTGACGGGGCTGTTGCTCGGGGTGGGCGTGCCCATCCTCTATGCGGCGGTGGCGGCGATGGTGGTGTGCACCGTGGGCGTGCTGGGCGTCCGCCCGGACCTGGTGCTCCCGAGCCTGCTGGGCGCCGCCGTCTCGTGCGTCATCTACCTGGGGCTGTGCCTGCTCTTCGAGCTGCTGGTGCCCGGCGTCTTCGAGCGCACGTGGCGCCCGAGCCTGCTGCTGCACGGCAGGTTCCTCGGGGTTCCGCTGGATGAGCTGCTGTACGGAGCGGGCGCGGGCTTCGCGGCGACGGCCCTGCCCGCCTGGGCTTTCCGGCTGGGGTTCGCGCCGCTCCCCCGGCGTGAGGCTACGACCAGAAACCCTCGTGCACCGCACGGGCCTCCGGCAGCTCCACCGGGCCCACCACCTCGGTAGGCGCGGAGCCGCGGGCGAAGACCTCGCGGCAGGACAGCCGGAGGGTGGGCTCGGTCGGCCTGTTGAGCTGGCCCAGCTCCTCGGAGGAGAACGCGAAGACGACCCGCCGCACGCCGCCCCAGAAGATGGCGCCCGCGCACATGGCACAGGGCTCGGTGCTGGCGTAGAGGGTGCTGCCGGCGAGCTGCTCGGCGGAGTAGCGCCGGGTGGCCTCGCGCATGAGGTTGGACTCCGCGTGGCCGGTGCAGTCCCGCTCCGTCACCACGGTGTTCTCTCCCTCCAGGAGGACACGCCCGCTCCCGTCCACCAGCACCGCGCCGAAGGGATGGTTCCCCCCGTCACGGGCCTTGCGTGCCAGGTCGATGGACTGCCTCAGGTACCGCAGCTCCTCCGTCCGCATCCGTGTCCTCCGTTGTTGGGAATGGCGCTCAGGGCAGCGAGTCCAGGCCGGCGAGGAGCCGGTCCACCTCGGCGAGCGTGTTGTAGTGCAGCAGCGAGACGCGCACCGCGCCCTCGGGCATGAGGCCCAGCGCCTGCATGGAGAGGGTGGCGTAGTAGTGGCCCGCGGCGACGCCCATGCCCTGCCGGGCGAGGTGCTCGGCCACGGCGCGCGGCGGGACTCCCGGCACGTTGAAGCAGAAGGTGGCCACGCGGCCCTTGGGCTCGGGGATGCCGTACAGGCGCACGCGCTTGTGGGCGCGCAGCCGCTCCAGCGTGGACTCGAGCAGCGGACGCTCCAGGGACTCGATGCGGCGGAAGGCCTGCTCCAGTCCCACGCGCCCGGGCTGCCCGCCGCCGAGCACCTCGCGCACGTAGCGCAACGTCCCCAGCCAGCCCGCGAGGCCCTCGTGGTTGGCGGTACCGGGCTCGAACTTCTGGGGGCTGTCCTCGGGGACGAACCACAGCTTGTCCGCGGGCAGCCGGGGCAGCAGCTCGTGGCGCACGTACAGGCAGCCCATGTGGGGGCCGAAGACCTTGTAGGGCGAGAAGACGGCGAAGTCCGCGCCCCAGCCCCGCACGTCGGGCAACTGGTGCGGGCTGGAGTGCACCGCGTCGACGATGAGCCAGGCGCCCACGGAATGGGCGAGCGTGGCGGCGGCGGTGACGTCCGGCGCGGTGCCCACCGAGTTGGCGGCGGCCGTCACCGCGACGAGCCGGGTGCGCGCGGTGAGCAGCGGGCGGAGATCCGCCGGCTCCAGGCGTCCCTCGGGCCAGCGGGCCTTCCACACCTTCACCACGGCGCCCTGGGCCTCCAGCCAGCGCCAGGGGCTGGCGTTGGACTCGTGCTCGAGGCTCCGAGATGACGATCTCATCACCGGGCTGGAAGAGGCGGGCGAAGGCGCGCGAGAGCTGGAAGGTGAGCGCGGTGGCGCTGGTGCCGAGCATGACCTCCTCGGGGGAGCAGTTGAGGAACTCGGCGGTGGCGGCGCGCGCCTGGGCCTTCACCTCGGTGGCGCGCAGGGAGGCCGGGTAGGGCTGGCCGACGTTGCAACTCCCCTGAGTGAGGAACTGGGAGATGGCGTCGATGGTGTGGGAGGGCACCTGGGCCCCCGCGGCGTTGTCGAGGTAGCTGAAACCCGACCGCAAGGCGGGGAAGTGCTCGGTGAAAGGGGAAGGCATGGGGCGCGGAGCATACCCTCATGCCGGGCCGGGCTGCTCGCCGTGGCACTGGAAGCGGCCATGACGCACCGGTACGTTCCGTCACCTCATGCGTGTCATCACCCAGCGGGCCTTCGGCGGAGTCGAGCAGTTGGTGGAGGAGGACTGGCCCCTGCCGGTGCCGGGCCCGGGCGAGGTCCGGGTGCGCATCCGGGCGGCCTCCTTCAATCCGGTGGACGTCCTCTTCCGGCGGGGAGGCTTCGGAGGCCAGTTGCCGCAGGTGCTGGGGAGGGATCTGTCGGGCGTGGTGGATGCGCTGGGCGAGGGCGTGACGGGGCTGGCGGTGGGGGACGAGGTGCTCTGCTACCGGGGAGGACAGGGCAGCAATGGCTCACACGCGGAGTACACGTGCGTGCCGGCGGTGCTGGTGGTGCCCAAGCCCGGGCGGCTGGGTTTCGCCGAGGCAGCCGCGCTGCCCGTGGTGGCGCTCACCGCCTGGCAGTGCGTCACGCGGGCCCGGGTGCGCAAAGGCGAGGCCGTCTTCGTGGCGGGAGGTGCGGGAGGCGTGGGGTCCATGGCGATCCAACTGCTGCGCCACTTCGGAGCCAGTCCCATTCTCACCACGGCCGGGAGTGATGCGAGCGCCGAGTACCTGGTGAAGCACCTCGGCGTGGAGCCGGGCCGTGTCGTGCGCTATCGCGGGCGGACGCCGGAGCAACTGCTCGCGGACGTGCTGGCGATGAACGGAGGGCGGCTGGTGCCGGTGGCCCTGGACTTCGTCGGGGGCGCCATGAAGGAGCTGTGCTTCGCCGTGGCGGCGGTGGATGGGCGGGTGGTGTCCATCGTCGAGGAGCCGGCGGACTCCTCCTTCAATCTCTGGGACGAGACGCGCAGCCCGCTCATCCTCCGCTCGCTGGAGTTCCACTTCATCCAACTGGGAGCGCGGGCCCGGTACGCGCCGCGCGAGACGTGGAAGGTCTATCGCGAGCAGCTCGAGACGCTTTCCTGGTTCGTCGAGGAGGGCGCGCTGCGGCCACCCGCGGTCAGCACCGTCGGCCCACTCTCCGCGGCCACCGCCCGCGAGGCGCACCGGTTGCTGGAGGAGGGCCGCGTGCAGGGCAAGCTCGTCATGGAGTGCGGCTGACCGGTGCTGATGTCCCCTCGTGGGGTGATGTCCCCTCTCCCCTCGGGAGAGGGTCAGGGTGAGGGTGCCCGGGTCCGTTCTTCAACCCGCGGCCCGAAGTGGGGACAGGGGGTTCAACCCGGGTTCACCCGATACCCTCACCCCGTCCCTCTCCCGGCGGGAGAGGGGAAATTGCGCGTCTTCACGGACCGGCCTGAAGGCGCTCAGTGCATCGCGGCGCCGGACTCGTCGAGATTCACCTTCTCGTTCTCTCCGGGGCGGTACGGCTCGCCGGTGAGCACGCCCTTCACGAAGCCCACGAGCTGCACCATGCGCTTGTTGGAGGAGTCCCAGAACTCGGCCTTGTTCACCGTGACGCACAGGAGCGCGAGCTCGGGGTCATCCACCCCCTGGGGGAACCAGGCCTTCAGCATGGGATTCCACAGCTCGCGCGCCTTCTCCTTGTCGAGCACCAGCCGGGCCACGCCGCTCACCGACACGTAACGGTCCTTGGCCGTGTCCGCGTACGAGAGGCTCACGTGGTTGTCCCGCTCCACCTCGTCCACCTTGGGCGAGTGCTCGCGCGTGAAGAACCACAGCTCCCCGTCGAAGTCCCGGTCATGCGTCCACATGGGGCGGCTGCGCAGCGTTCCGTCCGCCTCCACCGTCGTCATCATCGCGACCTTGATGCCGTGGATGAGCTCGCCCAGGTGAACGACAGGGTCCTTCTTGTCCGTCTTCTTCGTGGCCATTCCTGCCTCCCGAGTGCTCACGGTAAGCAGGGCAGGAGGGCCTGACAGGAACGCGGATGCCGCTCTCCCGGCCTCACGCCAGGGGAGCCCGGCGGACAGGTTGCCTCTGACGCGCACGATGCGTACGTGAATCCCCCCGTTGCTTCCCAGGCAACAGCCGCGAGAAGACAGCCGAAGATTTCAACACCCGTGAATTACCAGACTCCGAGAGTGGCAATCTTCACGCGTGAGAGCGTTCCAGTACTGGAATACGTGGCCTGCCAAATCCCTCTTTCTTCTCGTGTGGTCGCGCTTCTCCCTCTCTCCGCGTCGCTGTGCAGGCGGGCATGCCCCAGGTAGGCTGTCTTTCTGTTCTTCGCGGCATGGCCGCAATTCCGGACAGGGGGGCTGTATGGCTGGCATCCTGGGTATGGAGGGCCTGTCCACAGCGCAAGTGCAGGAAGAGCTGCGACGCGGTGGACGGTTCGTCGTGTTCGAGTACTGCGTCTCCTTCCTCGTCACGACCATGCGGCGCTCGTCGGACGTCTACTTCGTCCGGGCCGGGCAGGGCACGTTCGGCTTGAGTCTCGGCTACACGCTGCTGTCGCTGTGTCTGGGCTGGTGGGGGATTCCCTGGGGCTTCATCTACACGCCCCTGTGCCTCTCCACGAACCTGCATGGCGGCAAGGACGTGACGGAGCTGGTGGTGGCCTCGCTGATGGCGCCCCGGTACGACCCGAGCCTCGGGTACTGAGCGCGGGCGCTCACTGCACCACTTCCCACGAGAAGTGGGACATGAACATGGAGCGCCGGCCGAGGTGGTACGTGAGGGCGAAGTCCGCGTAGTCGTATGCGCCCGCCCTCGGAAGCTGGAAGCTCCGGCCCGCGGAGAGCTGCGCGCACGAGGCCACCAGCGCCATGTGCGTGAAGGCCTGCGGGAAGTTGCCCATCGCCTCGCCCGTGCCCGGCACCGCCTCCTCGGCGTAGAGGCCCACGTCGTTGGACAGGCTCAACAGGTAGCGCAACAGCTCCTCCGCCTCCTCCGTCCGGCCCGAGTGCACCAGCACGTCATGCAGCCAGAAGGAGCACAGCAGGAAGGAGCTCTCGCCGCCGCTCAGTCCGTCCGGCGCGTGGTAGCGGTGGAGGAGCCCGCCGTTCTCCAGCCGCCGGCGCACCGTCTCCACCGTGCGGCTCACCAGCGGGTGGGCCGAGGGGAGGAAGCCCATCGCCGGCAACTGCAGCACCGAGGCATCCGCCAGCTCCGAGCCCACCGACTGGGGGAACCACCCGAGGCGCGTGCCCTCCTTCATCAGGTACTCGCGCACCGCCGCGCGCTCGCGCACCCAGCGCCCCACCGGGGCCGGGAGCCGCCGCGAGCGCGCGATGCGGATGGCCCGGTCCAGCGCCACCCAGCACAGCAGCTTCGAGTGCACGAAGTGCCGGGGCGCGTCGCGCACCTCCCAGAGTCCCTGGTCCGGCTGGCGCCAGCGCTCACAGACGTTGTCCACCAGCCCGCGCAGGAAGTCCCAGTTCCGCTGCGAGACCCGCCGGCCCATCTTCAAGAAGAGCCACGCGCCCTCCAGCACCTCCCCGAAGACGTCGAGCTGGAGCTGCTTCACCGCCCCGTTGCCGGAGCGCACCGGCCGCGAGCCCCGGTGGCCCTCCAGGTGCGCCAGCTCCACCTCCGGCAGCAGCCGGTGGCCGCGGATGCCGTACATGATTTGAACGTCCTCGGCCCGCCCCGCGCTGGTGCGCGCCAGCCAGCGCTCGAAGGCGAGCGTCTCCTCCTGGTAGCCCAGCAGCATCAGCGAGATGAGCGTGAGCGTCGTGTCGCGCAGCCAGGTGTAGCGGTAGTCCCAGTTGCGCACGCCGCCCGGCTCCTCGGGCAGGGACGTGGTGGGGGCCGCCACGATGGCACCCGAGGGCGCGTACGTGAGCGCCTTGAGCACCAGCGCCGAGCGCCGCACCGCGTGGGAGTACTCGCCCTCGTAGGCGCAGTGGGAAATCCACTCGCGCCAGAAGGACACCGTCTGCTCCAGCCGGCGGCGCATCGTCGCCAGGTCCGGCATCTCCGCGGGGCTGCGCTCGACGAGCGAGGGAGTCCAGGCCGCCTCCACCCAGACCTCGTCCCCGGCCCGCATGTGCCAGTGCGAGCGCAGGGCATTCTCGTGCGCCGTCAGCGGGCGCGTGGCCGTCACCCAGAGCGCGTCGGCGCCGCCCACCAGCTCGGCCGTCTGGGGCGAGGTGAGGCGGATGCGCGGCACGAAGGCGCCGTACTCGAAGCGCGGCGACACCACCACGCGCGCCCGCACCTCGCCGCCCACGCAGCGCAGCCGCCGCAGCAGCGCGTGCCGCGCTCCCACCCGGGGGCTGTGGGACAGGCCCGTGCGCACCGGCATGCAGTCCGTCACCTCCAGCACCCCGCCAGGCGTGGTGAAGGTGGTGACGAGCACGTTGGTGTCGTCCAGGTAGCGGCGGGTGGACTGCCACGGGCCCTCGGGGCTCACCCGGAAGGAGCCCCCCTTGCCCAGGTCCAGGATGCGGCAGAACACCGCGGGCGAGTCGAACCGGGGAAAGCAGGCCCAGTCGATGGACCCATTCCGGCCCACCAGGGCGGCGGAGTGGCAGTCACCCAGCAAGGCGTAGTCGTCGATCCGCTGCCGCATCCCGTCTCCTGGGGGCCCCTCCCAGACGTGGGGCCTCCTCCGTCATTGAGTACGAGGGGCAGCCGTTGCAACCGCGACCGGAGGGCCGCCCGCCCGGGAATGCCCCGGCTCCAGGCGGGGAGCCGGGCGCCGGCCGGGCGGCTGATGGGGGAGAGGAAGGACCGGCCTACTGGATGTCGGTGTCGAGCGGCACGCGGAGCACCACGGTGCCGTCGAACACGTCCACGTAGACGAGCTCCCGCACGGGCACTCCGTCGCGGCCGATCGTCGTCACGGGCACCTCGTACACCTCCTGGGCGACGAGCGAGGGGCGGACGCCATGCGGGCGGACGTAGGTGATGCCGAGGACCACGTCCTCATCCGTGACGCCTCCGGAGGCGGTGGCCGCGGCGCGCGCCTCGTCCGGGCTCAGGCGCGTGCCGTCGATGCGTGACGCGACGGAGACGGGATTCAGCTCGGGGGAAGACAGCTCCTCCTGGGGACCGCAGGCGGTAACGGCGAACGACAGGCCAGCCGTGGCCAGGACGCGGAACAGCGAGTGCGAGTTCATGAGGGTTGCTCCCATTCAGGGAAGGGGTGGAACCCTCCAGGCGGGCTCATCGCGCAGGGCCTGGAGGAGGGAGGCCGTGGCGAGCACCTCCGGGAGTACGCGCCTTCTTGAAGGCGGTGGGAGGCTGCCTGGAACTCAAAGATAATTCTAGTTTTTCGAGGAGATAAGTATTGGGGCAATTTTCGACTTAGACGGTGACTGGATTGCCGCGGTCAGTCATGGGCCTGGACGAGCAGGCGGCGGGTGGCCTCGTGCCGCGGCGCGTCCAACACCTGCGTGGGAGGGCCCTGCTCCACGAGGTGGCCGTGGTCCAGCACGAGGACGGTCTCGGCGGCGCGAGCGAGCCGCACATCGTGCGTCACGACGAGCTGTGTCATGCCCAGCGAGCCCACCCGGCGCAGCGTCTCCACCACCTCGCGGCGCAGGGAGGGGTCCAGGGCGCTCGTCGGCTCGTCGTACAGCAGCACGGCCGGGTCCATGGCCAGGGCCCGGGCGATGGCCACGCGCTGCCGCTGCCCTCCGGAGAGCAGCTCCGGCCACGCGTCCAGCCGGTGTCCCAGTCCCAGCTCCTCCAGCAGTCCGCGGGCGCGGGCCTCGGCCTCGGCCCGCGGGCGCCGGGCCACCAGCCGCTGCGCCAGCGTGCAGTTGCCCAGCACCGTCAGGTGGGGGAAGAGCTCGAAAGACTGGAACACCAGCCCCGCCTGTCCTCCCAGGTGGATGGTGCCCGTGTCCGGCCGCTCCAGGCCCACGATGCAGCGCAGCAGCGTGGACTTCCCCGAGCCGCTCGGCCCGAGGATGGCCGCCAGCCGGCCCGTCTCCAGCGTGAAGGACACCCCGTCCAGCGTGGCCGAGGCCGCACCGGGGAAGCGTTTGCGCACGTCCTCGACGCGAATCACCGGGCCACCTCCTTCAGGTGCCGGCCGAGCCGCGCCTCCACCGTGCGCGCCAGGTGCGCGAAGGGCAGGCCGAGCAGCAGGTACATGAGGGCCACCACCAGCCCCAGGCCCAGGTGATCTCTCATGGCGTTGGCCAGGTTGAGATAGGTGCGCGTGCAGCTCGGTGAGCGTCACCAGCGACACCAAGGAGCTGTCCTTGAGCAGCGCGATGAAGTCATTCGTCATCGGCGGCAGGGAGACGCGCACGGCCTGGGGCATCACCACGTGGCGCAGCGTCTGCCAGCGCGACAGGCCGAGCACCTTCGCCGCCTCGTGCTGGCCCGCGGGGACGCTGGAGAGGCCCGCCCGGTAGTTCTCCGCCTCGGCCGCCGCGTAGTTGAGCCCCAGCGTCAGCACGCCCGCGGCGAAGGGATTCAACCGCAGGCCGAGCTGCGGCAGCCCGAAGTACACCAGGGTGAGCTGAACGAGCAGCGGCGTGCCCCGCACCACCTCGATGTAGGCCGTGGCCAGCCAGCGCAGGGGCGCGGGGCCATAGACGCGGGTGAGCGCGAGCACCGCGCCCGCGGCCACCGCCAGCGCCATGGACAGCAGCGACACGCCCAGCGTCATCAGCGCTCCGCGGGCGAACAGCGACAGCGTGGCCGGGTAGCGCTCCGTCACGCGCTCGAGGAAGGGCGGCACCCGGCCCACCGCGGCCCGCCAGGCCTCGTACTGCTCCGGCACGCCCCGGGGGCTCGGGTCCGGGTCTCCCAGCAGCTCCGCCGTCTCGGCGTTCCACAGGCCCCACCGCTCGTAGATGCGCCGCAGCGTGCCGTCGCGCGCCAGCTCCTCCAGCGCCGTGTCCAGGGCCTCGCGCAGCGCGTCCTCGCCCTTGCGCACCGCCACCGCGTAGCGCACCTCGCCGAAGGTGCCCGGCACCACCTCCAGCTCCGGGACGATGGCGCCGTAGTACCGGGTGATGGGCTCGTCCAGCAGCACCGCGTCCGTGCGGCCCAGCTTCAGGTCCGCGTAGATTTCATCCTGGCCGCCCTCGTACGTCTTCACCTGCGCGCCCTCGCGGCGGAGGATGCGCTCGGCGAGCGAGCCGGGCAGCGTCCCCACCGGCCGGTCCTTCACCTGGGCGAGCGAGTGGGGGGCACGGGCGTCTCCCCGGCGCACCGTGAGCCGCTCGGCGGCGGCGTAGTAGGGGCGCGTCAGCTCAGCGACACGCTTCTTCTCCTCGGCCACCTCGATGCCGTTGAGCGCCACGTCGAAGTCGCCGCGCGCCAGCAGCTCCAGCAGCGAGTCCCACGGGCCGAGCACCGGCCGCGCGCGCACGCCCAGCTTCGCGGCGAGCGCATCCGCCAGGTCCACCTCGAAGCCGATGAGGCGGTTGGGATCCATCGGATCCTGGAAGACGTAGGGGGCGCCGCCCTGGGCGTCCGCGCCCCACAGCAGCTCGCCACGGGCCCGCACCGCCGCGAGCCCCTGGGGCTCGGCGGAGGGTGCCTCCTGCGCGAAGGTGGGAAGGCAGACGAGGACGAGGCCGAGGAGCAGGGCTCTGGTCACGAGGCGCCCGAGTCTACCCCCTACCGGGCATGGGGGGCCCATGAAGAAGGGGGATGCACCTTCCACACCAGGGGCGTGAGCGAGCCGAGCAGCACGAAGAGCACCTGCATGCCGTGGGCGAGCAGCGCGATGGACATGGCCTGGGCCGTGGTGGTGCCGAAGGCCTTGGCCGAGAGCGCGAAGGCCCCATCCCTCACGCCGAACTGTCCCGGCACCAGCGCGCCCACCGCCATGGACACCAGGTGGAGCCCCTGGGCGACGAGCGCCTCCGCCGCGCTGGTGTCGATGCCCACCGCCACCGCCAGCAGGCCGTACTGCACCACCTGCAGCGTCCGGCCAAGGAGGGTGGCCACGAGGGGCCGGGCCGGTGGCAGCGCCCCGTCACGCAGGCCCGCGTGCATCCCCAGGCCCATGAGCAGCAGCACCAGCGCGTGCGCGCCGAGTGCCAGCGTCAGCCACGACACCCCCGTCAGCAGGTACGCCGCGAAGGCACAGGGAATGGAGAGGAGGCCGCCGGACACCAGCGAGGCCGCTTGCGACGTGGCCGCCGCCGCGAGGGCCGTGGCACCTCCCGTGTATGGGCTGAGCAGCGCCGCCTTCGCCGCCTCACCCGCGGCCCGTCCCGCGGGCGCCACGCTCGACACCGCCGCGCTGATGAGCTGCGCGCGAAGCATGCAGCGGAAGGGCACCTCCCGCGCCCGGCTGCCGTACGCCACCCACGTGGCCACCGCTTCCAGGGACAGGCGCGCCACCTCGAGCAGCAACACCCACGGCAGCCAGGGGGCCGCGCGCGCCAGCACCCGTCCCAACTCCTCGACGCCCGCGTGCTGCACGAGGATCACGAGCAGGGCCACGCCCACCACCGCGAACGCCGGGCGCAGCACCGCCATCACCCGCGCTTCCACCCGCTTGCGCACCGCCGGGGGAATGCTCACGGACGGCCCGCGGAACAGCGCGCTCCGGGGGGGGCCCCACGTGGGCGCACCCAGGCTCCATTCCTGTCGCTCGCCAGCTTCCATCCCGCCCTCCCCCTCCGCCCCGCGAGCAGCGGATGTCCGTAAAGGTGCGCAGTGCCCGGCTTGTTGGCGAGCGTCTCCGCGGACAGGCTCCGTGGGCCGGTGCTCGCGTTCGCGGGTGGACAGGGCACGGGGACGGAAGTCGGAGGCGGAGGAACGGCCCCACCCGGGGAGGGAACGTGATAGGGGGGCCCGGAATGAATGGGGGGCCGCACCTGGCCCGAGGAGATGGCGATGCTGCAGACGGCGATGAACGAGTGGGCCCTCAAGGCGATTCAGCTCGAGACGGCGATGATGGCGCTGGACGAGGTGGGGCTGCCGGCGAGCATGAAGGGCCTGCAGGAGACGGCCGAGAAGGCCATGCTGGCGCTGGTGCGCGGCTGGCTGGCGCAGAAGCCCAAGGCGGACGAGCGCCAGTGGAAGGTGACGCCGGCGCAGGAGGGCGGCACGCCCAAGGACGAGGAGCTCGCCGACGTGGTGTCCCACCTGAAGGAGGACGGCCTGGAGTGGCGCGTCTACCTGGCCACCAGCGACCAGGGCGAGACGGTGGAGACGCTCGTCGCGGAAGACAGGGCGTGGATGGCGGCCGGCGGTGAGTACTACCCGGGCCAGTGGGACGAGGAGACGCAGCAGTTGGAGGTGGGCCGTGACGACGAGGAGGGCGAGCTGGGCACCGGCCTCGTCTTCACGCTCACGGGCGAGCTCGTCTACGAGCCCCAGTTCGAGACCTGAGCCTCGCTACAGGCCGAGGTACTCCACCATGCGGGCCCGGGTCTTCGCGTCGGGCAGGCGCCCGGAGCCCGCGTGCAGGTTGTCCTCGAGGTGGTTGGGTTTGCTCGTGGCCGGAATGGGGCACGTCACGGCGGGGTGGCCGAGCAGGAACTTGAGGAAGAACGCCGCCCAGCTCTTGCAGTCGAAGTCGGCGGCCCAGGGCGGCAGGGACTTGCCCTTCACCTTGCGGAAGAGCTTCTCCGCTCTCGAAGGGCTGCATCACCAGGACGGCGGTGCCGTGCTCGGCGGCGGCGGGCAGCAGCCGCTCCTCGGCGTCGCGCCGGGCGATGGAGTAGGGGAGCTGCACGAAGTCCAGGGACTCCTCGCGGAGGAGCTTCTCCAGCTCGTCGAAGGCCCCGCGCTGGTAGTGGGTGACGCCGAGGTAGCGGATGCGCCCGGCGGCCTTCCACTCGCGCAGGGTGGGCAGGTGGGTGCGCCAGTCCACGAGGTTGTGCACCTGCATCAAGTCCATCTGTCCGGGCCGCATCTTGCGCAGCGAGTCGCGCATCTGCGCCACGCCGGCCTCCTTGCCCGAGGTCCACACCTTGGTGGCGAGGAAGGGGGTGCGCTCCTGGCCCAGCTCGCGCAACAGGTCTCCCACCACCTGCTCGGCGCGGCCGTACATGGGCGAGGAGTCGATGACGCGGGCGCCGGCCGCGAGGAACCGTTTGAGCACCTCCTTCTGGGCCTTGCGCTCCCCGGGGGAGGGCCCCACGTCGAACGTCTGCCAGGTACCGAGCCCGATGACGGGCAGCTTCTCACCGCTCTTGGGAATGGTGCGCGTCAGCATGGGGGTGAAGGTAGCAGGTGACAGTTGGGCGAGGCCCCGGTGTTTCAGTCGCCAATAGGTCCCCATTTCCAAAAAGGATCAGACGATGAGGCTCCAGGTCTCGGTGTGTGCGGGAGTGATGGCGGCGATGGTGGCGTTTCCGGCGGGCGCGGAGCAGCCGGCTCCCGAGCCGCAGCCGCAGGCCGCGTCCGTCCACGTTCCGTTCAGCCTCTCGCTGCTGCCCGGCATCAGCACCAATGGCTTCCAGAGTGGTCATGTGGTGAACAACATCTCGCTGGGGGTGTTCGCCACGCACGCGGGCCGGGTGGACGGGCTGGCCATGGCGATGGTGGGCAACTGGGTGGACCGGGAGATGCGCGGGGTGGAGTGGGCGATGGGGGCCAACTACGCCGGGCAGGTGCAGGGCACGCAGATGGCGATGGGCCTCAACGTGGCGGGCCACTCGCTGCATGGCTGGCAGACGGCGGCGGGCGTGAACGTGGCGAACGGGGAGATGGTGGGGGCGCAGTTCGCCGTGGGCCTCAACGTGGCGGCGGGGAAGTCCTGGGGCCTGCAGGCGGCGGCGGGGCTCAACATCGCGCAGGAGTTGACGGGCGTGCAGTTCGCCTCGGGCCTCAACATCGCGGGCACGCTGCGCGGCGGCCAGTTCTCCCTGCTCAACGTGGGCGGTGACGTGAGTGGCGCGCAGGTGGGCCTGCTCAACGTGGGCCGGCGGGTGAAGGGCCTGCAGCTCGGCCTCATCAACGTGGCGAGCGAGGCGGACAGCTCCATCGGCCTGCTGAGCTTCGTGGGCAACGGGCAGCAGCACGTGCAGGCGTGGGGCAGCGAGATGACCATGACGCACGTGGCGTTGAAGCTGGGGGGCCGGACCATGCACACGCTCTTCACGGTGGGCCTGCGACCGGGCGGCGATGGCCGGCAGCGCCTCTGGTCGGCGGGCCTGGGCGTGGGCGGCCACATCCCGGCCGGGCCCTTCTTCGTCGACGTGGACGTGCTGGCCCACTCGCTGCACACGGGCGGGTTCATCGAGCCCACCGCGCACCTGCTGGGGCAGTTGCGGGTGGTGGCGGGCTGGCAGCCGGTGAAGCACTTCGCCCTCTTCGGCGGGCTGACGGCCAACACGCTGGTGTCCTTCGAGGACGAGGCGGTGCAGGGCGTGGACCGCTTCAAGCTGGGACATGTCTACGACTCGGGCCGCGTCCTGGTGCGGACGTGGCCGGGCCTCATCGCCGGCATCCAGATTTGAGCCCGTCGCCCCGTCCTCCCCCATTTCCCCCAAGAACCCCTCGCCCCCCGGGAGAGGGACGGGGTGAGGGTGCCTGTCCCCGTCCTCTCCACCGTGAGCAAGGAAGCGAGCCCCGGGTAGCCCATCCGTCACCCGGCCGGGCGCCAGGTTGGGGGGGTGGTCCCCGGGGAGAGTGTACCTAGGTTCCAGATGCGTGCCCGGCACGGGACGATGAGTGGGTGTCCGGTGCGGGACGGGGTGGGTACCGGTTGGTGGGTGTGGGGTAGGCGAACCCGTGCCGGACGCGCTCCTCTTTCAGAACGCGCTGCCGCTCACGCGCAGGCCCGGCGACGCGCTGCGTGACGACAGGCTCGTGTGGAGCACGAAGCCGCCCGTGGCGCTCGCGTCGGGGCTGCGGTTCATCGACACACCGTCCTGGCTGGCCAGGGTGCTCGTGTAGCTGTACGCGTCGATCGTCGCCGCGTTCCTGGCGGAGGAGGTCTTCACCGTCACCGTGTCGCTGCTGTTGTTCAGGCTGAGCGTGCCGCTGGAGGCCACCACCGCGTTGGGCGTGCCCGAGGGAATTCCGCTCGCCCCGCCGAACACCACGATGGCCTTGCCCGCGCCGAGCACCGTCCCCGAGGCGAAGGTGTGCCGCACCGAGGTGGCGTCCGCGATCGTCCATCCACTGATGTCGATGGCCGTGCCGCCCACGTTCACCAGCTCCACGAACTCGCCGTCGGTGCTGCTGCCGGGCTCGTTGGCGAGCATCTCGTTGAGGATGACCCTGGCCGGCGTGGCGGCTGCGGTGAGGGTGAAGGTGCCGTCGCTCATGTCCGAGGCCGGGCCGAAGGCATCCGTCGCGCGCACCCGCGCCGCCGTGCTGGCCGAGTTGGGCACCGTCCAGGTGTAGCTGCCGGTGGACGCGGCCACGCTGCTGGCGATGACCTGCCACGTGCCGCCGTTGTTGAGCGTGTACTCGAGCTTCACGTTGGAGATGTCCTGGGCCGTCCAGGTGATGGCCCTCGCGCTGCCGCCGGCCCAGCTCTCGCCTCCGTTGGGGCTGGTGACGGTGAGGCCCGGCGCGGGCGTGCGCGTGGAGGCGCTGGCCGGCGAGGACTCGTTGCCCGCCGCGTCCACGGCCGCCACCCGGTACCCGTAGGTGACGCCGGCCGTGAGGCCCAGGTCCGCGAAGCCGGTGCTGGTGGACGTCCCCGCCAGCGCGTAGGTGCCACCATTGATGTTGCGGTACACCCGGTAGCCCGTCACCCCCACGTTGTCGGTGGAGGCATTCCACGACAGGTCGATCTCCGTGGAGGAGATGGCGCTGGCCACCAGCGCGCCAGGCACGGAGGGCGGCGTGGTGTCCGGACCCGTCGTGCCGCCCTTCGAGGCGTAGGAGACGCTCCGGGTGCCCTGCGTCACCACGAAGGTGTCACCCGTCGAGGAGCTGAGCTGGATGTGGCCCAGCAGCTTGTTGGCCGCGGGGTCCTCGGTGAGCCAGATGGCCGAGTTGTGCGCCGTCAGCCGGTCCAGGCACTCCTGGGTCGGGTGGCCGTAGGTGTTGTCCTTGCCCACGGAGATGAAGGACACGGTGGGGTTGGCCGCATCCAGGAGCACGTTGCCGGACGAGGTGCGCGAGCCGTGGTGGTGCACCTTGTAGAGCTCGAGCTTCTCCACGTCGTTGATGATGGTGGACTCGATGTCCGGGGTGCTGGTGAGGTCTCCGCCCACCAGCGCGTCGAAGGCGCCGTAGGTGATCTTCACCGTCACCGATTTGGTGTTCTCGTCCGTGCTGGAGATGCCGTTGCCGTTGGCCGCGACGACGGTGAGCGTCACCTGGCCACACAGTGAGAAGCTCTGCCCCCGGCGCACCGTGTTGCGCCGGCCGCTGAAGTGGCTGGCGTAGTCGTCATACGCCGTGGAGTTGTACGTGCCGCCGTGGTCGTACACCGCGTCGATGGAGACGGCGTCCGTGCCCACGTCCACCTCGTCGATGCCGCCCATATGGTCGGCATGCATGTGCGAGACGAAGGCCATGTCGATGTTCGTCACCCCCAGCGACTTCAGGTAGGCCTTGATGGTGGCCCCCGAGCCGGTGGGGCCGCCGTCGAACAGCGCCACGCAGCCTCCCGGTGCGATGAGCACCGCCGCGTCTCCCTGGCCGATGTCCAGCGTGGTGAAGCGCAGGCCCTGCGACCAGGCCAGGGTGGGCAGCAGGATCAGCAGCAGCAGGGGACGGATGAGGGCCAGCGGGCGGGTGAGCATGGGCTCGCCTCCAGTTGCGAAGGGCTTGCCCAGCGGCTATCTCATTTCTTGAGAATTCAGCCAAGACGGCAAGTTTCGATTTCCCCAAAAATTCAGACGGGGCGTTCTTCACCTGCCAGGACGGCGGACCGCTGCCCGCCAGGCCGCCCTTCCGCTTGGGCGGTGGGAGCGGGATGCGCAGCCTTGTTCCCGGGGACAGTGCCTGGCCATGGACCCCCGGGAGACCTTCATGCTCGCGCCCTTGCAGGAGAGACGCTTCTTCGCCGGCTACCGGGACGAGGAGATGCCGCTCGGCTCCTATGGGCTCCTGATGGGGGTGTATGGCACCTCGCTGGCGGGCTTTCTCGGCTGGCGCCATGGGCGGAGGTTGCCGGCCCGGCTGACGCTGCGCGATGCGTTGCTGCTGGGCGTGGCCACCCACAAGATGTCGCGCATCCTGGCCCGGGACTTCGTGACCAGTCCCCTGCGGGCGCCCTTCGTCCGCTACGAGGGAAAGCGTGCCGCCGCCGAGGTGAGTGAGTCCTCCCGGGGCCACGGCCTGCGCCGGGCCATCGGAGACCTGGTGTCGTGCACCTTCTGCCTGGGGCCGTGGGTGGCCGGGGCGCTCGTCTGTGCCCACGCGGTGCGCCCGCGCGAGACGCGGCTGGTGGCGTCCATCTTCGCCCTCACCGCCGTCTCCGACTTCCTCCACCGCGCCTACGAGTGGGTGGGCGAGGGGTTGAAGCACACCCGCAGGCGCGCCCGGGCGGTGGCGGAGTCCGAGGGGCCGACGCACCCCACTCCGCCCCAGCGGCCGCGTGAGTCCTGGGTGACGGTGCCCTGAGCCGGCCCTGGACCCGGGTGGGAACCCGGGGCCTTCGATACCCTCACCCCGGGGGGCTTAGGGGACGATTACTTCGGGGGTTCTTCGTCCTTGCGCGCGGGCTCTCCGTTTCCGGGGGAGAGCCGCGCCACCTGCTCCTGGCTCTCGGCCCAGGAGTCCTCCGCGTCGTGGGCATGCACCTCCGCGGCGGCTTCATCGTCCTGCTTGCTCGCCCATGTGGTGTGGCCTCCGGCGAAACCCTCGAGCGGGCGCGGGCCCCGCTTCGACTCCACCTCGAGATCCTTCGCCTCCAGCGCGCGCAACCGCTCCCGCTCTTGTTCACGCTCGCGCTGGTGCATCTTCTCCACGGGGTCGTCCGCCATCTGGAATCTCCTTTGCCCGAAGGTGCGAACGGTGCTTCCCGGCGTCAGCGGTCCGTAGCGGGAGGAGGGGGGCTCGTGTGTCCGTGCACCGGGCGAGGAGGCGGGAGTCTTGCGAGCGGGGACCTTCCCCCGGAAGCTGCGCGCCATGAAGACACTCCACCGCTCGCTCCTCCTGTTGCTGGGTGTGTTGCTCGCCGGATGTACCGTCGCCCGCGTCACGGTGCCTCCGCCCACCGGGGAGGAAGTCACGATCCTCGTTCCCGGCTACCGGGGCAGCTTCCTCGCCACCGAGGGCCCCGAGTCCGAGCGGGCCTGGCTCACGGTGGGACAGGCGCTCTCGCGGGGAGAGCGCACGCTCGCGTTGCCCTTTCCCGGCCAGCGC
This sequence comes from Archangium gephyra, assembly GCF_049060025.1. Taxonomy (GTDB): domain Bacteria; phylum Myxococcota; class Myxococcia; order Myxococcales; family Myxococcaceae; genus Archangium; species Archangium gephyra_A. The sequence continues at coordinate 5,958,010 of NZ_JBMEQQ010000002.1, read as the reverse complement.
CCCGTGCCGGGCTATGGGCCCCTGCGGCCGGACGGTCCGATGACGGAACTCTCGGCGTTCTTCGTGTCGGTGGATGCGTACCGCTCGTTCATGGAGTTCGGCAGGGAGCACCTGCCGGGCTTCGTCCCGTTCTCCTATGACTGGCGGCGGGACATCCGGGAGAGCGCCGGGGCGTTGTGCGCGCGCATCGAGCAGCTCGTGGCGGAAGGAGGAGGGAAGCGGAAGGTGAACATCGTGGCCCACAGCATGGGCGGGCTGGTGACGATGCACTGCCTGCTGCACGGGGGCGCGCGGGCCGGCGAGCGGCCGTGGGCCGGGGCCGGGCACGTGAAGCGCGTGGTCCTCATCGGCACGCCGTTCACCGGTGGCCCGGGCATCTTCGATGACCTGCTGGTGGGCACCGAGACGTTGCGCAACCGGGCCCTGCTCGCGCCCGAGGCCCTGTTCACCTTCGCCTCCGCCTTCCAATTGCTGTCCACGCGCAGCGACTTCTTCGTGGATGCCGAGGGCAGGCCCGTCGAGCTGGATGCCTTTGATCCGGCCGTCTGGTTGAAGCAGGGCTGGGGACCCTTCGCGGACGCCACGCTGCGCGAGGACGAGGCCTACCGGGCGCAGCTCGTGCGCATGCTGGACGCGCACCGGGAGCTGCACGAGGCGCTCGCGCCGAGGCCGGGGCTGGAGGCGGCGCCGTTCGAGACACTGGTGGTGGTGGGCACGGGGCGGCCCACGGTGAGCGGAATGCGGATGGTGGACGGGAAGCTGGACGTGGGGCACCCGGCGCGAGCGGATGGGGATGGCTCGGTGCTGTCGGCGCGCGCGGTGCCGGTGCTGCCTGTTCCCTATCAGCGCGTGGACAGCGCCGCCGAGCACGTGGCGCTCATGTCCGACCGCGGGGTGCTCCATGCCGTGGAGCGCTTCCTGCGGGGCGAGAAGGTGGGGACGGCCCACCAGCCGTGAAGAGACAGTCAGGCGCGGTGGCGCTCGGCGACGCGGTAGAGCTGGGTGAGAGAGGCGTCGAGGAGGGACTGGCGCGAGCGCATGTAGCGCCAGGCCCGGACAAAGGGCAACCAGACGCGGTGGCCCACGAGGACCTGCGTCTCCTCGAGCTTCTGGCGCGGAATCCACTGGCCGCCGAGGTGTCGCACCAGCACCTGGCCCAGGTAGGCGCCGATGGCGGGCACCGCATGTGTGTCGATGTTGTGGCGTTCGAAGACGGTGGGGAAGTCCTCGTGCCAGAACTGGTAGTCCACATCGGTGAGGGACTGGGGCGTCTCGTCGAAGACGGAGGGCACCTTCGAGTGCAGCAGGGCCACGAGGTGCTCGGCGAGGTACGCGTAATATTCGCGAGCCCGCTCCAGGTTTCTCACGTCGGAGGGGAGGGCGGCGCCGAGGGGGAGCCACTCCTCGGGCTCGGGCGGCTGGTACACGTTGAGCTCGGAGATCCGGCGCTGGCGCTCGTGGATGGCGCAGTCGTCCACCACGCGTGAGAGGAGTGGAGCCACGTCCGGGTGGAAACGGGGCTCGACGGGAGCGAGCGTGGCGCTGCGCTCGCGCAGGGTGCGCAGCAGGGTGGAGAAGTCGAGGTCCGGCCGGAGGTGGGCGTGGGCGCGGGCCTGGGCGAGACGGGCCTCGTCACTGGCGAAGTCCGCGGCGGTGGGCGAGAGCACCAGGAGGACGGAGCCGTTGGGCAACGCTTCTACCCGCCAGGCCGGAGTGGACAGCATGCGCTCACGGCCGACGGCTTCCACCAGCTTGGGGCCGAAGACGTTGAGCCAGAAGACCTCGTAGATTTTGTCGAATCCGTCTCGAATGGAGGTCTCCATGTCGCGGCCGAAGAGAGGCGAGTTCGCCAATCCCCGGTCCGCGAGGCTGTGGGCCGAAGCGTGGGAGACCGGGTAGCGAGAGGCCCAGGCGCGCACCATCTCCACGAATTGGCGGCAGCGCTCCACCTCCGCGAACAAGGAGAGGGGTTGCACCTGGAGTGAGAGGCGTAATTCGGGAGGGAGCGGCGGGAAATAGACTCGGAGCCGCATATACATCGCGGGCCACTTCGTGCGCTGGAGCACGATGGAGGTGCTCTTTTCGCTGCGCTTCTCCTCCAAGGACTTCCAGATGGCGGCGCGGGCGTACTTGCGTCGCCGCTTGCCTTCAACGACGTCCGGCATCCACCCGCCCGCGTATTCCTCGAGCGATTGAAGGACGGGCTCCAGCTCGCGTTCAAGTGCCGCCTGCTGGTTGAAGGCACCTTCGAAATCGAGCCGGAGGCTGTCCTCGGGACTCAGCTCGTGAAGCTCCAGCACCTTCATTGGAACAGCACCTCCACTCCCGGAACCTTTTGGCGAACTTCTTCCACGGCTGCCTGCACGTTGGCTAGATCCTTGGGCTTGAGCACGCCGCCCTCGTAGATGAGGCGGACCCTGTGGACTGGCACCTTGCTGCCCTCTCGGAGAAGGGGTTGAAGAGAGGGCCGGCGGATGTCCAGCGTCACGCCGTAATACCCCAGGGCCTCGCTTGCATCCGCCACCATCTGCGCCGTCAAAGCTTCTTCCCCCAACAGCGAGAGGTCGCGGCTCTTGAAGCTGAACGTCTCCACGCGAGGCGGTGTGCCCGCGAGCGCGCCCTTTTCGATGACGAGCACATCGGCGAAGCGCAGGCCGCTCTCCGGTTTCCTCACGCCCACATAGGCTTCGACGAGAGGTTGGTCGAAGTCCCCCAGGAAGCGGCGCTCCGCACGCGGCAGATTCGCGTCGATACGCAGCAACCTTCTCTCACCCCGCGGGGCTGGCGCCGGGCGGCTCGGGGGTCTCCGTCTCCGGGGGCAGCACGTAGGGCCCCAACGTGTCGCGGTACTCGCGCACCAGGGCCTCGGGCGCGTGCACCTTCCGGCCCGTGAGCATCGTCTGCAGCATCATCGCGTTGGCCACGCCCTTGCCCCGCACGTGGTTGTTGGTGACCACGTACACGTCGCTCACCCGCGGGTGCTCCGCGATCTGCTTCGTCCGCTCGGCCCAGGGCTTCAGCTCCCTGGCCGGGTACAGGTAGTCGTAGCGCTCCATCGCGCTCGCCGTCTCGCGGAACCAGTTGCGGTAGTTGCGCCCGTGCACCCGCACGTACCCCACCGACGAGGTCACCCGCGCGCTCGGCCCCATCGAGTTCTGGAAGAGCGGCTGGTCGATGTTCACGAACCCCACCCCACGCTCGGCCAGCTCCGCGAACACGTCCGGCACGTTCCACGACTCGTGCCGCACCTCCAGCACCAGCGGCCAGTCGGAGAACGTGGACACCAGCCCGTCCAGCCAGTCCCGGCTCTCCTCCGTGTTGCGGAACGACCAGGGGAACTGCATCAGCACCGCCCCCAGCTTCCCCGCCTCGTGGAGGGCATCCAGCCCCTCGCGCGTCTGGCGCACGTCGTCCGCCGTCCACACCGCGTCGCGCTCATGGGTGAAGCGCTTCCACAGCTTCGCGGTGAAGCGGAAGTTCCGGTTGAAGTCCGTGCGCTCCACCCACAGCTCCGCGTTGCGGCGGCTGATGGGCCCGTAGAAGCTGGTGTTCAGCTCCAGCGCGTCGAAGCACCCCGCCAGGAACGCCAGCGGATCGAACCCCCTCGGCTTCGGTTTCGGGTACACCACGCCCGCCCAGTCGTCGTAGCTCCATCCCGCGGGGCCGATGCGAATCACGCACACACCTCCAGCCCAGAAGCATGGGGACGCTCCCGCTGCATCGCAGCATGCGCCCGCTCGGCCGCCCTCCCGGGTTGCCCGGGCGTGTAGCGTCTTCGACTCCAGGTATGCGTCCGAGGGCCTTCCGCAAAGGCTGCGCGCCCGCCGAGGGGTCTCCGCAAAGGCTGCATGCCGGGCCCACGCCAACCCCTTGTTTTCCCGTGGGCGGGGCGTTGGCGCTCCGTATGCATTGGAGTGTGGTCGTCACGACGGCTCCAACGGGAGCCACACACGAGGCACGAAGATGAAGCGAAACCTGCAGATCACCTTCCGTGGGATGAACACCAGCGATGCCCTCTCGGAGCACATCCGCGACAGCGCGGACAAGCTCGAGCAGTTCTTCGACGGCATCACTGGCTGCCACGTGGTGGTGGAGGAGCCGCACCGGCATCATCAGCAGGGCAAGCATTTCCACGTCCGCCTGGACCTGCACGTCCCCGGCAAGAACATCGTGGTCGACCGCGACCACGGCGACAGAGCCTCGCACGAGGACCCGTACCAGGCCGTGAACGACGCCTTCGATGCCGCCCGGCGCCAGTTGCAGCACTACGCCGAAGGCCTTCGCGCCCACCGTTGAAGTCCGTCGTGATGCTCAGGGGGGACCGTTGTACGTGGGGTCGTCGCCCGGGACGTAGTTCTGGCCGCGGAGGTCGTAGGTGCACTCCAGCCGCGAGCCGTCCTCGAACCGGGCATCGATCTTCCCCTCGAGGTTGTTGGCGTCCGCGAGCCTGACGCTGAACGTGCCCCCCACCACCTGGGGGGCGTCCGCGGGCGCCTGGATGTGCCAGATGGAGACCGCGCCGTCCCCGGGCGGCCGCTGGCTCCACTCCTCATAGGACAGGCCGAGGGGGATCTCCCGCATGTCCTGCTTCGCGGGAAGCTTCACCTCGGTGATCAGCCGCAGCGCGTTGTCCCCATAGAAGAGCTGGAGGCGCGCCGTCCGGACGTAGGCGCCCTCGTTCTGGGGATCGAAGGTCGTCGAGACGATGACGAGCGAGCTGTCGCCGTCGAGGTCTCCCTGGATGCGGGTGCCGCCCACGGTGCCCTCACACTCTCCTTCGGGGCCGCACCCGGTGAGCAGCGCGGAACCGAGGAGGAGACACGGGATGATGCGAACCATTCGGGCGCTCCAATCGGGAAGGGGTGGTGCGGCCTCGTGCGCAGCAATCCCCACGCCACCCGGGCGCTCGGGTGTGGGGTCCAGAAGACGCGGACTTGCCGTGGCTCCGGGTGAACTCCCTCTCCGTCATTCGTGGGGGCCCTCGGTTTTTCGTCGCGACGCTCACCCCGGGCCAGGGGGCGCCTGGGGCAGCACGCGCTTCACCGCGCCGAGCAGGGCCTCGAGGGAGAAGGGTTTGCGCAGGAAGCCCTGGACGGGGCGGCCCTCGAGCGCCTCGCGGCCGCAGGAAGTCACGACGACCACGGCGGTGGAAGGGGACTCCCGTTGCATCCGCTGGAGGACCGTCAGGCCGTCCACCAGGGGCAGCATCAAGTCGAGCAGCACCAGGTCCAACCGCTCGCGCGCGAGCATGTCGAGGGCATCCATGCCGTTGTGGGCGGTGAGCACCTGGTGGCCCTCGCCCTCGAGGATGTCCCGGATGGAGGCGGTGAGGACCTCTTCGTCCTCGACAATGAGGATGCGGCTCATTTGGAAATCCGGGTGAGGTACACGGCCTTGTACCCAAGGGTGTGCATCTGCCGGAGGAACGCAGGGCGGACCGCTGCCTCGCCGCCTGCCCTGCTCACGGCCGGCCAGGGGGCTCTCCGCAAGGGAGGGCCTCATCAAATCCCTCGCGGGCCCGCGGAGTTTGTGGAGGAGTGGAGACGAGGCAGGCGCATGCATGAGTGAGACGAGCACACAGGAGACGCAGGCCCAGGTGTGTCACCGCTGCCTGATGCGGCTGGAGACGAGTGCCGGAGGAGTGGACCTGCCACGCCGCATCCGCACCACGCTCGCCGCACAGGGCGATCCCGTGCGCGTGAGTCTCACCGGGTGCCTGGGGTGGTGCCCCGTGGGGCGCGTGAGTGTTCAACTCCGGCGCGACGGGCAGCTCTCGGAGGTGGTGTTGCTCGACCCGGCGAGGGATGGCGCGGAGTTGCTCACGCACCTTCCTTGCCCATCGGCGGAAACGCCGTAGTCCGGTTGTCCAGGGGTTTTAGCCTGTGAGGGATTTGGCTGCGTCAGGCTTAGAACTTTCTCACGCGGTAATAGCTAGGAAGTGAAAGAAGACACTCGTACCGGGGGGTGTGAATCCTGGCTGGGGTCTCGGACGTCATTAGGTTGAGTCTCAAGCTGCCCCAACGTCGGGACAGCGGGGGCTGGTAGGAGGGCGTGTGGACGGGAACCATTCGAACATCGAGGGCAATCACCTTTCTCGGGCGGGCAGCGGGGTTCAGCCTCCGAGGCTCTCCCCACCGTCTTCGGAGATGGCACCCGCCAGCGTGCAGTCCGCCTTGCGCGAGGTGCGTCCGGATGACCTGGACGCCATCTTCGACGGCGCGCTCTTCGGACCGCCGGAGCTGGAAGCGTCCTCCGAGGTGTCCGCCGTGGGCGGGGAAGCGGCCACGCCCGTGCCCGTGGGGGCTGTGGACTGGTACGTGGAGCGGCATGCGCAGCCCGCGGGCCCGTTCCGTCTCGAGCGGCTGCGCGAGCTGTGGCACCAGGGCGAGCTCACCCCCGACACCCTCTTCTGGTGCGAGGCGTGGAGCTCCTGGCGGGCGCTGTCGCTCGTCCCCGAGCTCGTGGCCGCGCTGACCATCTCGGGGCTGCCCACGGTGGCCGCGGACGCGAGTGTCTCCGCCGCCCCGGCCCGCCCCAAGGAGGACGGCTCCGGGAAGAAGGTGGTCTCCGCGCTGCACTCGCTCGTCGAGGAAGAGGAGGTGTGGCTGCGGAAGATGAAGGAGGAGAAGGAGCAGGAGAAGGAGGAGGCGCGCTCGGCGATGCTCGACGTGCCCATCACTCCCGTTCCCGCTCCTGTCCCCGTGCCCGTCATTCAGCCGGTGGTGGCTCCGGTGGCGCCGCCGCCGCCCGCCGTCCCGGTCATGATGGCCGCTCCCGAGGCGCCCGAGCCCGCTCAGCGCGGGAAGGCCATGCTGGCCGGGGTGCTCATCGGCTCGGCGGCCGTGGGCATCGTCGCGGGCGCACTGCTCCTGCTCTCCCAGAACCGTGGCGCTCCGGCGCCCGTGTCCCCGCGGCCCGTCGCCTCGTCCGAGGCGGCTCCGCGCCAGGATGCACCCGCCGTGGCCCCGTCCGTCGCGCCCGCGCCCGTCGTCGTGGCGCCCCCGGCCGTGCCTGCTCCGGCGGCCCAGGCTCCGGCTCCTGCTCCTGCGGCTCAGACGCCCGCCGCGGCTCCGGTGGCCGTGACTCCGGCCCCGGTGCAGCCCGCGCCGAAGGCGGTCATCCCGCCGCCGCAGCCGAAGCCCGTCGTGGCCGAGGCCGCTCCGGAGGTGCGCGTCCCGCGTGCTGTCGAGGCCGTCCCGCAGCGCCGCCCGCAGCCGGCCCCCGCGCCGGCTCCGTTGCCCGCGCCCGCGCCCGCTCCCAAGTCTCCGGGCAGGGCCGCGAACGATCCCCTCAACTTCGACGACGCGCTCGACAAGAAGTTCGAGGCGGAGCTCGGCTTGTCGGAGTCGGCGCCGAAGTTCAAGCCGGAGGACCCGCGCGGCAAGCGCAACGTCTATATCCCGCCCGAGCCGGGCAAGGATCTGCCCGAGAGCCTCTCCACCTCGGACGTGGTGCAGGTGGTGGGCTCGCACAAGGAGGCCATCCTCGCCTGCATCGAGACGCACTCGCCCGCGCGGACGTCGGACTCGGGCAAGGACCGGTTCGTGGTGCGCTGGCGCGTGCTGCCGACGGGTAACGCCGTCGATGCCGTCATGGAGACGGAGGCTCTCAAGGGCACGCCGTTCGCCCGCTGCATCGAGGGCCAGGTGCGCTCCTGGAAGTTCCCGCAGCACCGGGTGCAGAGCCGCGAGCCGGTGCGCTTCCCGTTCACCTACTGAGCGGGTTCAGCGCGCGGCCAGCCGGGCGGCCTTGAGCAGCGCCTCCACCATGGGGACGCTGCTCGCCTTGCCCGTGCCGGCCAGGCTGTACGCCGTGCCGTGGTCCGGCGAGGTGCGCGGCACGGGCAGTCCGAGCGTCACGTTCACCGTGCGCTCGAAGTCCAGCGCCTTGGCCGGGATGAGGCCCTGGTCGTGGTACATGGCCAGCACCGCGTCGTAGGGGAAGTGCTCCACCTGCGCGAACAGCCCGTCCGCCGCCAGGGGCCCGTGCGCATCCACGCGCAGCTTGCGGGCCTGTTTGATGGCGGGGGTGAGCACCTCCACCTCCTCGCGCCCCAGCAGCCCGCCCTCGCCCGCGTGCGGGTTGAAGCTCAGCACGCCAATGCGCGGCGCCCGGCCCACCACCGGCTTCAGGCTCCGTGACAGGAGCTGGAGCTGGCCCACCAGCCGCTCCACCGTCAGCATCCGGGAGACCTCCGCCAGCGGCACGTGATTCGTCGCCAGCGCCACCCGCACCCGCGGGCCGTCCATGAGCATCATCACCTCACGGCCGAACGCCTCCGCGAGCACCTCGGTGTGCCCCATGAACGGAATGCCCGCCCGGGAGATCTGCTCCTTGGACACCGGCGCCGTGCACAGCGCGTCCACCTTGCCGGCCCGTGCCGCCTCGATGGCCGCCTGGATGTAGCCGTACTGCGCCCTGCCGCCCGCCCGCGTCGGTTTGCCGGGGACGCGGTCCTTCCCGGGCAGCTCCGTCACCACGCACACGGTGGGCCCGGTGGCGCGCTCGAGCGTCCCGGGCGTGGCCCGGGTGTACTTCTTGAAGGCCGGGAAGCGCTCCAGCGTGGGCCCGTCTCCGAAGACGACGGGCACCAGCGACCGGCGCACCTTGGGCGAGGCGAGGGCCTCGGCCGTCACTTCCGGGCCGATCCCGGAGACGTCTCCCAGAGAGATGCCTACGACGGGACGCTCGTTCACGGGGGGCTCAGATCTTCACGTCGACGGAGGCCTTCTGCCGCAGCTCCTGCACGTACTGCTCGACGAACTTCTCCGTCTTCTGCAGCTTCAGCCGGTTCTCCAGCTCGGCCTTCACCTCCTCGAAGGGGGCCACGTCCACCGCGCGCCGCTCCTCCACCTTCAGCACGTGCCAGCCGAACTGCGTGCGCACCGGCTCGCTCACCTCGCCCTCCTTGAGCGCGAAGGCCACCCGCTCGAAGGCCGGCACCATCACCCCGCGCCGGAAGAAGCCCAGGTCTCCACCGTCCGAGGCGCTCGGGCCCTCGCTCTTCTTCTTCGCCAGCTCCGAGAAGTCCACGCCCGGCTTGCGCGCCTCCTCGGCCAGCTTCAGCGCCTTCTGGCGCGCCGCCTCCACCTGCTCCGGCGTCGCCTTCGCGTCCACCTGCACCAGGATGTGGCGCGCGTGCACCTCGGCGTCCCCGGACTCCAGCTTGGTGTACTGCGTGTACGCCGCCTTCAGGTCCTCCTCGGACACCTTCACCTTGGGCGTCACCTTCATCTGCACCAGCTTCATGCGCGACATCTGGTTGCGCAGGAACTCCTTGTACGTCTTCACCGTGAAGCCCTCGCCCGACAGCAGGCGCTCGAAAGCCGCCTCGTCCGTGACGTTGTTCTGCCGCCTCACGTCCGTCACCGCCGCGTCCAGCTCCGCGTCCGTCACCCCGAGGCCCAGCTCGCGGATCTCCGCCTCCATCAGCTTCTCGCCGATGAGGATGTCCAGCGAGGTCTTGAGCACCTTCGCCCGCTGCTCGGCCCGCTTCTGCGGATCCCTCTCCGAGGCCAGCCGCGACAGCTCCGGCGCCGCGCGCTTCTCCACCTCGGACAGCGCGATGACGTCCCGGTTGACCACCGCCGCCACCCGGTCCACCAGCTCCGCCCGGGCCACCGCGCCGCTCAGGAGCAGCGCCGCCACCATCGTTCCCATCAGCTTCTTCATGTGCTTTCTCTTTCCGTGTCCGTGTCGATGGGACGGCTGCTCACTTCTTCGCCGCCGCCTGCGTGGCGGGCCGTCCGCGGATGGCCTGGAGCGTGGCCTCGTTCACCCAGACCTGGGCCTTGGCCCTCAGCTCCTTCTCGTACGTCTCCTGCGCCTCCGCCCGCCGCTGCGCCAGCAGCTTCTCCTCCACCTGCTCCCGCACTTCCGTGAACTCCAGCTTGCGTCCCGCCTTCTTCTCCAGCACCCGGAACAGGTGGTAGCCGTACTCCGTTTCCACCACGTCCGACACCTGGCCCGGCGACAGGTAGAAGACCACCTGGTCGAACGCCGGCGGCATCTGCCCGCGCGGGAAGAAGCCCAGGTCGCCGCCCACCTTGGCGTCCGCGCTCAGCGAGTACTTGCGCGCCAGGTCGGCGAACTTCTTGCCCGACTTGAGCTGCGCCTGCACCCGCCGCGCCTCGTCGATGCCCTTCACGACAATCTGCGCGGCGCGCACCCGCTCGGGCTCGGCGAATTCCGCCTCGTGCGCCGCGTAGTACGCGCGCAGCTCCTCCTCCGTCACCGCCACGCGCGTGTAGACGTGGTGGGTGAAGAGCTTCTCGATGGTGAGCCGCGCCGACTCGCGCGTCTTGAGCTCCGCCATGGAGAGCTGCCCCTGCGCGAGCACGTCGTTGAAGTTGCCCGCGGGGTAGTCACTCGACAGCCGCAGCACGCCCCGGTCCACCTCCTCGGGGCTTACGGTGACGTTGTGCGTCCGGGCCTCCTGCAGCAGCACCATGCGGGAGATGAGCGTCTCCAGCAGCGCGCGCTTGTAGGGCTCCACGTCCTCCGGGGTGTGCTGGCCGGTCTCGTTGGCCGAGGAGGCCAGTTCCCGTCCCAGCTCCTGTTCGAAGTCGGGGCGCGAGAGCACCTCGCCATTCACCGTGGCCACCACGTGGGCGTCCGGATCCTGCTTGTCCTTCTTGTTGCAGCCGGCCAGTCCCACGGCGAGCGCCAGGGCGGCGAGCAGCGGGGTGGCGCGGACGAAGGCCTGGGGCATGAGCGGATTCCTCTCGGGGGTCACGGGCGCTCCATGGAAACGGAAGGAGGGGGCGCGGAAGGGGTGGGGGCGGGAAGGGTGCCGGGCGGCGGGCCGCTCGGGGGCCGCATGGGGGTGCTCACGTCCACGTGCACCCGGGAGAGTGTCGCCACGTCCACGCTCAAGCCGGCGCGGCGCTCGAGCCCGGCGAGCAGCTCCGCCCAGGCCCGGGTGCGCTTCTCCTGGGAGAGGCGGTTGGTGATCTGCTCGCGCACGTCCTCAAGCTTCAAGTTCAACGCGGACTGGTGGCCGGTGAGCTGCAACACGTGCAGCCCCGCCTCGGTGTGCACCACGCCGCTGAGCGCGCCCGGGCCGCTGGCCAGCAGTCCCCGCGCCGCGTCCGCCACCTCGGGCCCGAAGTCCCGCCCGAGCTCCTCGAGCGAGCGGTAGCGCAGGTCTCCATCCAGCGGCTGCGTGCGGGGCTCCTCGCTGTGCGCACGGGCCAGCCGGCCAAAGGCGGTGAAGTCCTTGGGGGGCAGGGCCTTCGCTTCGGCGAGCAGCTTCTCCGCCTTCACGCGGGCCGTCTCGCCGCGGGCCGCGTCCGCCTGGGGCGCCGCGAGGAAGAGGTGCGAGAGCCGCACCTGTTCCGGCCGCACGTAGTCCTCCTTGTGGCTCTCGTACCAGGTGGCCACCTCCGCGTCGGAGACGGGGGGCTTCGCCTCGTCGAGCTGCGAGCGCATCAACCGGGACACCAGCGCGCGCTTGGTGCTGGCCACCACCTCGGGGTCATTCTGCAACCCGCGCGCGAGCGCCTCCTGCACCAGCAGCTCGAAGCGGGCCATGCCCTCCACGTACTCGCGCTTCTGCTCCAGCGTCTGGTAGCGCTCGCGCAGCGCGGGGCTCATCTCCTCCAGGCGCTGCTTCAGCTCCTCGGCCGCCACCCCGTCATCCTTCCAGGCGGCCACCGGGGTGCTCACCGGCGCGCGGGTATGCCGGAAGTCCACCACGGCATGGCCCGGGGCGGGGCCGCGCTCGCAGCCCACGAGGGCCAGCAGGGCGAGGGACAGGAAGCGGGAGACAGGAGACATAGAGTGCGGGCCCGTGGGGTAGCACGCCGGGGGGGAGCGGACAACCGGACGTCCCCCCGGGGCCTTCCTACGCCCGGGTCGCGTGCGCGGACAGGAACGCCTCCACCAGCGGGAAGATTTCGTCCGGTGCCCGACGCCCCAGCACCAGGTCCGCATGCCCGTAGTCCTCGGCGAAGCCATGGCCGCGCCCGGCCACCACCAGCTTCACCGGCCCGCCGAGGTGCTCCTGCGCCCGCGCCACGGCGAGCGGGGGAGCGAGCAGATCCTTGCTTCCCGCCACCAGCATCACCGGCAGCCTCACCCCGGCCAGCGGCTTGCGGTAGCAGGTGCCGTCCTCCATGCAGAAGGAGTCGGTGGCTATCCAACGGGCGAACTGGCGCACCACGCCGCCGTAGATGTCCGCGGGCACGTTGGCCAGGGCCTTGCGCACCACGTCCGGCTCCATGTTGGAGGACAACATCATGTAGCGGCTGAGCGGCCCCGGCGGCGCGCCGAACAGGGCGATGCCGGTAATCCGCCGGGTGGGAATCATCTTCAGCCGCAGCAGGGGCTCTATCCGCTGGATGAACGTCTTGAGGCCCGGCTGCACCGCGAAGGTGAAGGGGCTGCCAATGGCCACCGCGGCGCGCACCGGGGCTTGCGGGTTGCGGGCCAGATGGCCGTACAGGGTGAGCCCTCCCTTGGAATGGCCCACCCAGAGCACTTCCTTGGACCCGGTGGACAGCACGGTTCGCAGGGCGGTGCGCACGTCGTGCTCGGCCTGGTCATCGAAGGAGGCGTCGCCGCACGGGCCCGCCAGCCCCCGGCCGCGCAACTCCATCACCCAGGTTTCATAGCCCGCCCGGGCCAGGTAGCGGGCCAGGCTGTAGTGCTCGTCGAAATCCATGTGGAACCGGTTGGCGCCCAGTCCATGACAGAGGATGACCGGCTCGGCGTACCGGCGCTGCTCCCGGGGGTGGTAGCGCCCCAGGGCAATGGCCGCCCCATCATCGGTGGGCACCCGGTACAGCTCGTCGGGCTTGAAGGGCAGAGTGAGCAACCCTTCTCCGTCACGATTTACCGCTCGGGAGAAAATATCCGCCATCCGCGTCAGCCTGGGCCCGGTTCGAGTCGTCACGACTCGAATCTAATGCCCTGCGGGACGGATGCCGTGTTGAAAAACCCACGCACCCACATGTCGGCAGACCGGTTGCAATGCTCCACCCTCGTTCAAGCCGGGAGGCGAGTGGATGCGGCAAAAGCCGACTCTTGTGGAAAGGTTGTCCTCGATTGAAGCAGCTCTGGTTCCCACGGACACTCTCTTGCGTGCCCTGCGAGTGATGGAGCGGTGCGGTACTTCCCTGCTTCCCGTGTTGGGGGAGACGGGAGGGCTGGTGGGGCTGGTCAGCCGGGACCACATCCTGGCGGCCTGGAAGGTGGACCCGCTGCTGCCGGTGGCGCTGGTGATGGCGGCGTACGAGGGGCGGCCCCGGCGGGGAAGAGAGTCCCCGGCGCATTGGTGAGCAGCCGGGCAGGCGAAGAGCACGGCTGGACGGACGAGGGCGTGCGCTATGCTGCCGCCCCGCCGTGCCGGACACCTGGACCGTCTACATGGTGCGCTGCCGGGACGGGACGCTCTACACCGGTGCCACCAACAACCTCGAACGCCGCGTGGCCACGCACAACAAGGGCCGCGGCGCCGCCTACACCCGTGCCCGCCTGCCGGTGACGCTCGTCTGGAGCGAGCCGGCCGCGGACCGGGGGGCCGCCCTGCGCCGCGAGGCCGCCCTGAAGCGCCTCTCACGTGCTGAGAAACTCCGCCTTGTGGGCCGGGTGCGCCGCTGACCCAGGCTGGGTTTCGTTTGACCCCATTTTGTGCGACTGTTCTGCGCGGAACTCTCCATTCTCTGGGAATCCTGGGAGACCGGCACGGACATGGCGCAGCAGCACGCAGGAGCCCCCGCGGGGGACGAGCCACGCGGCGAGGACCTGGTGCTGCGCGATGAGCAGCGGCTCGTCTACGTGCTGGCGCTCACGTGCCTGCCGTTCTGGGTGGTGGACTCGCTGTCGGTGATGAGGCCGGCGTGGGACACGCTGGCGCTGCGGCTGGTGTGGGCGGGGCTGACGGGGGCGATGGGCTGGTCGCTGCGGTGGCTGGAGCCGCCGCGCCGCAGGCTGGTGCGGACGCTGGCGGCGGTGGTGGTGCCCAACCTCTTCCTGGGGCTGGTGGTGTACCGGCTGGGAGGGGTGAGCAGTCCCATCTTCAGCTGGTTCTTCGTGATGCCGCTGATGACGCTCGGGCTGTCACGGGGCGAGCGGTGGCAGGGGGTGCTGAGCACGCTGCTGCCGATGGTGTCCGCGGGCACGTTGATGGGGCTGGAGGGGATGGGGCCGGTGCCGGTGGCGACGCGGCTGCTGTTGTTGTTGGGGGCGGGGGCGGTGGGGATGCAGATGAGCGTCTTCTACCGGCGGCTGAGGCTGGCGCGGACGCGGGCGGAGGATGAGCAGCGGGTGGTGCAGGAGGCGCTGGAGGCGTCCCAGGCGCGGGCGCTGCAGGCCGAGCGGCTGGCGCAGGTGGGGCGGCTGGCGGCGGGCGTGGCGCACGAGGTGAAGAATCCGCTGGCGTATGTGCAGGCGAACCTGCGCTTCCTGCTGGAGGAGTGGCGGCAGCCGGCGACGGGCGCGGACGACACCGAGTACACCGAGGCCCTGCAGGAGACGATGCAGGGGGTGGAGCGCATCCATCAAATCGTGAAGGACCTCACGGCGCTGTCGCGGGCCGAGGATGCGGTGGAGGGCGTGGGGCGGTGCGAGCTGGCGCCGGTCATCGACGCGAGCGTGCGGCTGGCGTCGGTGCGGCTGAAGTCGTTGGTGAGGCTGGCGGTGGAGGTGCCGCCGGAGGCGGTGGCGAAGGCCGAGCCGCGGCGGTTGGGGCAGGTGCTGCTCAACCTGTTGCTGAACGCGGCGGACGCCATCGAGGACGCGAAGGTGCAGGACGGGCGGGTGGCGGTGCGCGCGGAGGTTGCGGGGGAGCGGGTGCGGGTGCTGGTGGAGGACAACGGCCCGGGCATCGCGGCGGAGCACCTGCCGCGGCTCTTCACGACGTTCTTCACGACGAAAGCGCCGGGGAAGGGGACGGGGCTGGGGTTGGCGCTGTCACGCCAGTACGTGGAGTCCTTCGGCGGCACGTTGCGCGCGGAGAACCGCCCCGAGGGCGGCGCGCGCTTCGTCGTGGAACTGCCAGTAGCCTGATTCCCTTCCATCCCCTCTCCCCTCGGGAGAGGGTCAGGGTGAGGGTGCCCGAGCCTGTTCTCCAACCCGTGGCCCGCAATGTGCGCAGGGGGTTCAACCCGGGTACACCCGATACCCTCACCCCGTCCCTCTCCCGGAGGGCGAGGGGAAATGGCCGCGGATCAGCGCATGTACCCAGGGGTCCACTTTCGCGGACGGACCTGAAGGGGATGGCCGCCGTGGGTGTGGCTCAGACGGCGGGACCCGGCTGGACCGGCGGGGTGGTGGGCGGCTGCTGCATCCGCTTCTGCTTCTTCGAGCGCGACACCACGAAGACGATGCCCAGGAGGAGGAAGCTGCCCGCGCCGATGAGCGTGCCGTACACCTGGTAGCGCAGCAGGTCCGCGGTGATGCCCTGGATGACCTTGGGCAGGTCGCACATCGTCTGCGCCCCGAGCGGCGCCGTGTTGTACCACTCGAGGAACTGGGGGCCGATATACGAGGCCGTTGCCAGCCCCAGGAAGGCTCCCAGGAGAATGAAGGTGAGCAGCGTCTTCAGTGTGGCCATCGTCCGGGCACCTCGGTGAGGAGACGTGGGAGCGTGCTTTAGCACGCAATCCGCGCACAGGGGCCACCACGAGGCGGCAGCCGTGTTATCTGAAGACCGTGCCGCTCCTCCCTCTCGCCGCCTTGTTCGGGGTCATCACGCTCGTCTGCGCCGCCTTCCTGCTCGTCCACGCGTTCCGCCGCAGCCTGGGGACGGGGATGATGGTGCTGCTGGTGCCCTTCTACGTGCTCGTCTACGCCTTCAGCCAGTTCGAGCACCCGCGCAAGAACCTCATCCTCGCCGGCTTCTTCGGCTGCAGCGTGCTCGCCGCCGTCTTCCTCGGCCTGGGCGCCCACGCGTTGGATCAGGTCATGCTGCGCCCGCCCCCGCCTCCCATCTTCTGACCCGGTGCGAGGCGAGCCCGTGGCCTCCGCACCGGACCAGCCCGCCTTCACCAGCCCCCGCTGCCCCACGCACCAGCGGGCCGCGGTCGCCACCTGTGTCCGCTGTGGCACCTTCCTCTGTGGCGAGTGCACCGAGCTGCTCGGCGAGGCCGCCTGGTGCGCCTCCTGCCTCGCCTTCGTCCGCGAGCACGGCGCCGCCTCCCTGGCCCTCAAGTTGACGCTCGGCCTGGGCACCATCGCCCTCGCCACCGTCCCCCTGGCCATGCTGTTGCCGGTGAACGGGGTGGTCGACACGGGCCGGGCCACCATCGTCCTCCCCCTGCTGCGGCGCCTGCCCGTGCTCAATGGCATCGCCGCGGGGCTCGGCTTCTGGCTGTCCTCCCGCGAGCTGCGCCGCCTGCGGCACGTGGAGCCCTCGCCCGCGCGCACGTGGGCCCGGTGGACGCGCGGGCTGTCCTGGCTCAACCTCGCCTGCGTCCTGCTCCAGGTCTTCCTCGTGCTCAGGCTCGTGCTGGGGCTCTTCGCCTCCGGCCCGCGCTGAGCCGGCCCGTCCTCACACCCCGCGCTCGTTCGGCTCCCAGATGTACTTGTGCATCTGGAGCTGGAAGCGCACCGGCAGCCGGTCCGCGATGATCCACTCGGCCAGCTCCTTCGTCGTCAGCTTGCCGAAGATGGTGGAGAAGAGCAGCCCATACGGCTTCTCCAGCAGCCGGTGCTCGGCGATGAGCTGCTTGGACCACTCGTAGTCCTCGCGGCTGCCGATGACGAACTTGAGCTCGTCGTTGGCGTTCATCGACGTGAGGTTCCGGTAGTCGTTCCGCTCGCACTCACCCGAGGACGGCGTCTTCATGTCCACGATTTTATGGACCGCCGGAGGCACCAGCCGCACATCGATGGCGCCGCTCGTCTCCAGCAGCACGGTGAGGCCGGCGGCCAGCAGCTCCTCCATGAGCGGATACACGCCGGGCTGCAGCAGGGGCTCGCCTCCCGTGACCTCCACCCGGGGCGCGCCGAGCTCCTTCACCCTGGCCACCACCTCCGGAATCTTCATGCGCGTGCCGCCGTGGAAGGCGAACTCGCTGTCGCAGTAGGTGCAGCGCAGGTGGCAGCCGGTGAGCCGCACGAAGGAGCAGAGCAGCCCCGCGTGCGAGGACTCGCCCTGTACCGAGAGGTAGAACTCCTTGACCACCACCGAGTCAGCGGTGGGAACACGACGGGGCTCGATGTGGGGGCGCGCGACGGGCATGGGGGATCCGGGGGGAAGCTCGCTTCAATCCCACCCGGACGGTGGATGCAAGTTCAGAGACCCCCCAGGGCCTCAACTGGCTGACAGCTCCCGGGATTTCCAGGCGCCCGGCCCCCCAGCAAGAGGGCGAGGCCCAGGAGCGCGGGCCTCAGGCCGGGGTGCCGCCGCGGGCCTTCACCTGGGCGATGAAGGTGTCGATGAGCTGCCGGGCGATGCTCATGCGCGGGGGGAGCTGCGGGAGGTTGTCGGGGGTGAACCAATGGGCCTCGGCGATCTCCTGGCCATCCACCTGAATCTCGCCGCCCGCGTACTCGGCGGTGAAGCCCAGCATGAGCGAGCGGCCGAAGGGCCACGGCTGGCTGCCGAAGTAGCGGAGGTTCTTCAAGTCTATCCCCACTTCTTCCTTCACCTCGCGCACCACCGTCTCCTCGAGGGACTCGCCGATGTCGACGAAGCCGGCGAGGGTGCTGAAGAAGGCGCCGGGGAAGTGGGCGTTGCGCGCGAGGAGCATGGAGTCGCCGCGGGTGATGAGCACGATGACGGCGGGGGAGATGCGCGGGTAGTAGGGCGTGCGGCAGGCGGGGCAGCGGCGCGAGCGCTCGCCGGGGACGAGCACCGTGGGCTGGCCATCGCGCCCGCAGAAGCGGTGGGTGGCGTCCCACTCGGCGATGGCGAGCGCCCGGCCGGCGACGGCGAAGAGGGCCTCGTCCACGCGGTTGTAGAGGCCGCGTGCGGGGACGAGCTTCATGCCCTCGGGAGGAGAGATGTCCTTGGGGAGGGCGGCGGCGTAGCAGTCCACGTCCCCAAGGGTGCCGAGGAAGTGCGCCACCGCGGCGAGTTCGGGCAGCTCCGCGCCGGTGGGGATGTGCACGGCGTGGTCGCGCTCGGCGACGAGCAGCTCCAGTCCGTGCGCGGCGAAGAGCAGGGCGCTGTCGCGCGGGCGCGCGGGGACTTCATGTCCGGGGATGAATCGAGGCTGGCTCACGTGCGGCACCTTAGCGGGACCCGGACCGCGGGGGCAGGGACTCGTTCCCGGGGTGAGTCCCCTCCTGGGTGGCCCTGGTGTATGGGAGACACCACCGCGATGACTCACGACGCCCGCCGCCTCCCTCCCGGTCCCCGGGGCCACTGGCTGCTCGGCAATCTGCCCGAGCGCAGGGCCGATCCGCTGGGATTCTTCACGCGGGGCCGCGAGCGGTACGGCGACGTGGTCCGCTACCGGATGGGGCCCTTCGAGCTGTACCAGGTGAGCCACCCGGACGACGTGAAGCGCGTCCTCGTGGACAACGTGCGCAACTACCAGAAGACCCGGTTGATGCAGCGGCTGCGGCCCGTGCTCGGCAACGGGCTGCTCCTGAGCGAGGGCGACTTCTGGAAGCGCCAGCGCCGCCTCGCGCAACCCGCCTTCCACCGCGAGCGCCTGGCGGGCCTCGCCACGGCCATCACCGGCCTCGCCGAGTCCTCGCTCCAGAGGTGGGGGCCCCTCGCCGACTCGGGGGAGCCGTTCGACCTCGCCGCGGAGTTGACGCGGCTCACCCTCGCCATCACCGGCCGCGTGCTCTTCAGCACCGACTTGAGCGATGCCGCCAGCGAGGTGGGGCTCGCCGTCACCGCCGCCATCGAGGAGTCCAACCGCCACGCCCTGGCCGTCCTGCCCCTGCCCCTCTCCGTGCCGCTCCCGAGCCACCGGCGCTTCCGGTCCGCCCTCCGGGTGCTCGATCGCCTCGTCTTCGACATCATCCGCCAGCGCCGCGCGGGGCCCCACCGGACGGATGATGTGCTCTCGCTGCTGATGGAGACCCGCGACGCGGACACCGGCGAGGGCATGAGCGACGCGCAACTGCGCGACGAGGTGATGACGCTCGTGCTCGCCGGACACGAGACCACCGCCAACGCGCTCGCGTGGACCTTCTACCTGCTGCAGCAACACCCCGAGGCCGAGGCACGGCTCGCACAGGAGGTGTCCTCCGTGCTCGGAGACCGCGTGCCCGGTTTCGAGGACCTGCCCCGGCTGCGCTACACGGCGCGCGTCCTCGACGAGGCCCTGCGGCTCTACCCGCCGGCCTGGCTCATCAGCCGCACGGCGGTCGGCGAGGATGAGCTCGGGGGCTACCCCATTCCCAAGGGGGCCATCGTCGCCCCGCTGCCGTACGTCCTCCACCGGCACCCGGCTCTGTGGGAGCACCCGGAGTCCTTCGACCCGGACCGATTCCTCCCGGAGCGCTCCGGCTCCCGCCCGCGCTTCGCCTACCTGCCCTTCGGGGGAGGACAGCGTCAGTGCATCGGCACCGGACTCGCGCTGATGGAGGGGCAGCTCGTCCTGGCCATGGTGGCGAGGAGATTCCGCTTCCGCCTGGTGCCGGGGCACCGCGTGGAGCCGC
Source organism: Archangium gephyra (assembly GCF_049060025.1). Taxonomy (GTDB): domain Bacteria; phylum Myxococcota; class Myxococcia; order Myxococcales; family Myxococcaceae; genus Archangium; species Archangium gephyra_A. The sequence goes on along the minus strand of NZ_JBMEQQ010000002.1, from coordinate 5,938,444 downwards.
AGGCGCTCGTGACACTGAGACCACGGTACGGGCTGCGAGTCACCGCCAGCAGGTGCTAGGAACGGAGGGATGATGCGTCCCGCGCTCCTGACGGCTTTGGTCTGTGTCTCCGTTGGCTGTGTCCGCGCCCCCATCGTGCCCGTCCGCCACGTGGTGGGCAGCGCCGAGGCCCCCACCTTCCGCATTTCGCAGGGTAAGGGCACCGCCATCCTGCTCGTCAACGAGGAGACCGGAGCCCGAGCGGCCTCGCTGGGGGTGTTGGAACTCCAGGCGGGAGCTGGAGTGCCCGAGCACATTCATGCGGACAGCGTGGAGATGCTCTACGTGGAGGAGGGGAGGGCGGAGATGACCATCGAGGGCCAGATGATGCCCGTGAAGCAGGGCGATGCCGTCTACATCCCCGCGGGGACGCGGCACTCGGCGCTGATTCCCGAGGGGGCTCCGCGCTTCCGCGCCGTGCAGGTGTACGTGGGCCCCGGTCCTGAGGCGCGTTTCCGCCAGGGCGAGCCCGTGAAGCCCGCCGCCTCTGCTCCGTAACCATCCCCTACCATCCCCTCTCCCCTCGGGAGAGGGTCGGGGTGAGGGTGCCCGGGCCCGTTCTCCAACCCGTGGCCTCCAGTGTGGACAGGGGATTCAACCTGGGTACACCCGATACCCTCACCCCGTCCCTCTCCCGGAGGGCGAGGGGAAATGGCCGCGGGTCCGTGCATGTGGCCACGGGTACTCCGTCGCGGACTGACGCTAGTGAACCGGAGAGGCCGGCTCACGGAACTGCCGGTGGTACAGCTCCGCGTACAAACCATTCCGGGCCATCAGCTCCTCGTGCGTGCCGCGCTCCGTGATGCGTCCGGCGTCGATGACGAGGATGAGGTTCGCGCTCCGGATGGTGCTGAGCCGGTGCGCGATGACCACGCTCGTCCTTCCCGCCAGCAGCGTGGAGAGCGCGCGCTGGATGAGCGCCTCCGTCCTCGTGTCGATGTTCGCCGTCGCCTCGTCGAGGATGAGCACGCGCGGCTCGGCGATGACCGCCCGGGCGAACGCGAGCAGTTGCCGCTGCCCCTGGCTCAGCGTCGCGCCTCCCTCCCCGAGCACCGAGTCATAACCCTTCGGGAGCGCGGCGATGAACTCATGGGCATGCACCGCGCGGGCGGCCTGCTCTATCTCCTCGCGGCTCGCACCGGGCCGGCCGTAGCCGATGTTCTCCGCGATGGTGCCGGAGAACAGGAACGGCTCCTGAATCACCGTCGCCATCTGCCGCCGCAGGCTCGCCCTCCGCACACGCTTGACGTCCTCCCCATCCAGCCGCACCACCCCCTCCGTCGTGTCGTAGAAGCGGGGAATGAGGTTGGCCACCGTCGTCTTCCCCGCACCCGTGCGGCCCACCAGCGCCACCGTCTGCCCCGGCGCCACCTCGAAGCTCACGTCCTGGAGCACCGGGTGCGAGGCGTCGTAGGCGAACGACACCTTCTCGAACGAGATGCGCCCCTGCGCCCGTCCCAGCTCGAGTGCATCCGGAGCGTCGGCGGGCTCACGTGGCTCATCCAGGATGGAGTAGATGCGCTCGGCACCCGCGAGCGCCGACTGCATCAGCGTGTACGTCGAGGCCGCGAGCTGCACAGGCCGGAAGAACTGCTGCGCGTAGATGAGGAACGCCGCCACCAGGCCCACGCTCAACTGCCCCTGGAGCACCAGGTGGCCGCCGTAGCCGATGACGAGCGCCGTGGAGAGCGTGGCGAGCACGTCGATGGCGGGGGAGAACGCGGAGGTAACACCCACCGCGGCCACATTGGCGTCCCGGTTGGCGGCGTTCCGGCCCCGGAAGCGCCGGATGTTCTCGTCCGTGCGGTTGAAGGCCTGTGCCTGCCGGACGCCGACGAGCTCCTCCTGTAGCTCCGCCGTCACGTTGCCCACCGTCTGCCGCGTCTTGCGGTAGGCCGTCCGGGCCCGGGCGGCGAAGAACCACGTGGTGAGCAGCATGACCGGAATGAGGGTGAAGCACGCCAGCGCCAGGCGGACGTTGAGCGCCAGCATCGCCACCAGCACGCCCACCAGTCCCAGCATCGAGCCCAGCAACTGCGTCAGCCCCTGCGAGAAGAACTGGTTGAGCGTGTCCACGTCACTGAGCAGCCGGCTCATCAAATCCCCGATGGGCCGCTTGTCGAAGTACGAGAGTGGCAGCGCCTGGAGCTGCTCGAACAACCGGGTGCGCAGCGTGGCGAGCACGTGCTGCCCGGACGCGCCCACCCGCCGCGTCTGCGCCCGCGAGGCCACCGCTCCCACCAGATACACGGCGAACAGCAGCAGCATGGTGCGCAGCAGGCTCGCTGTGTCCCCGCTCCCGATGTCGTGGTCGATGGCCCGGCTCACCAGATACGGGCCGATGGCCTGCGCCAGCGCGCTCACGATGACCAACGCCAGCGCCACCAGCAGCGTGGCACGGTGGGGCCGCAGCTCGGTCAGCAGCCGGCGCGCCACCGCGCTTCGGTTGGCGGCACGCTGGTCTTCCAGCTCCGCCATCGACTCGAGACTTCCGGGCCGCCTCATGCCGCCTCCGGGGTGCCGGCCTGCAGTTGCGAGCCGAGGATTTCGTTGTAGAGCGGGCTCGAGCCGAGGAGCTGCTCATGGGTGCCCTGGGCCACCACCCGGCCCTCGTCGAGCACGAGGATGAGGTCCGCGTCCCGCACGGTGCTGATGCGCTGGGCGATGACGAGCGCGGTGCGGTGCGTGCCGCGCATCAACCGGTCGAGCGCGTCCTGGATGGCGGCCTCCGTCCCGGCGTCCACCGCCGAGGTGCTGTCGTCGAGGATGAGCAGGCGCGGATCCGTGAGCAGCGCCCGGGCGATCGCCAACCGCTGTCGCTGTCCTCCCGACAGCCCCACGCCTCGCTCGCCCACCACCGTGTCGTAACCCCGCGGCAGCCCGGCGATGAACTCCGCCGCCTGCGCCGCTTCGGCCGCCGCGTGAATCTGCTCCTGGGTGGCCTCCGGGCGGCCGTAGGCGATGTTCTCGCGCACCGTCCCGGAGAAGAGCAGGGCGTCCTGCAGCACCACGCCAATCTGCGAGCGCAGGCTGGAGAGCGTCACCTCGCGCACGTCGTGCCCGTCCAGCAGCACCGCGCCTCCCGTCACGTCGTAGAAGCGCGGAATGAGGTTGATGATCGTGCTCTTGCCGGAGCCCGTCGTCCCCAGGATGGCCACGAGCTGCCCCGGCTCGGCCACGAAGCTCAACCCCCGGAGGATTTCCCGCTCGCTGCCCGCGTAGCGGAAGCGCACGTCCCGCAACTCCACGCGTCCCTGGAGCGGCGGCAGCGTCTGGGCTCCGGGCTTGTCCGCCACCTCCACCTGGGTGTCGAGCAGCTCGAACACGCGCAGCGCGGACGCTCCGGCGCGGGAAATCTGGGCCGCGATGAAGCCCAGCGTCATGAGCGGCATGAGCAGGAAGCCCAGGTAGCTGTTGAACGCGAGCAGCTCGCCGAGCGTCAGCCGCTGGCGGAAGATGAGCAGGCCGCCCACACCCACCACCACGAGCGTGCCGACGTTGGCGAAGAAGCCCACGAACGGGAAGTTGGTGGCGATGGCGTCGATGATTCCCAGGTTGTGGCCGAGCAGCTCGTCGTTGATCTTCCGGTAGCGTTCGGCCTCGCGTGCCTCGCCGGAGAACGCGCGCACCACGCGGATGCCGCGCAGATCCTCCTGGAGGACGGTGTTGAGCCGGCCCAGCGCCACCTGCACCCGGCCGAACAGCGGGCCCATGCTGGACATGAATCTCCGGAGCAACCAGAGGATGGGCGCGATGGACGCCAGCGCCGCCACCGCGAGCACGGCGTTGAGGCTGAGCAGCAGTGCCGCGCAGCCCAGCAGCATCACGATCGAGGCGGCGAGCTGGACCACGCCGGAGCCGACGAAGGTGCGCACCTGCTCGACGTCGTTGGTGAGCCGGGTGAGCAGTTGGCCGGTCTGCGCCTGGTCGTAGTAGCTGAAGCTCAGCCGCTGGATGCGCGCGAAGAGCGCATCGCGCAGGTCGAAGGCGACGCCCTGGGAGACGCGCTCGGCCAGATAGCCCTGGAGGAAGTTGAAGAGCCCTCGGCCCAGGGCGATGGCGACCAGGCCTCCCACGGCCGCGAGCACCGTGGCGCGATCACCCTTGGCGAGACCGCCGTCGATGGCCCACCGCACCATCTGGGGCGCGGCGAGGTTGGCGGCGGACACGAGCAGGAGCGCCACCAGGGCGCTCGCCGTCTCCAGCTTGTACCGGCCCAGATATCCGAGCGCCCGCCAGATGGCCTTCCCGCTGCCCGCGGGCGCCCCCGGTCTTCGTCCGTGTTCCATGTCCGGGCAGACGTATCGAACCAGGCCCCGCACCGCAATGTCCCCGCCGGGAAGTGACGGAGTGCTTGACGCTGCCCGGGGGGGACGCTCGGATGCGCCCCATGACCGAGCTGCTCACCCGCGCCGAAGCCTCGAACTACAAGGAAACCTCACGTCACTCCGATGTGCTCGCCTTCGTCGACGAGCTCTGCCGCCGCACGAAGCTCGCCAGGCGCGTGGACTTCGGCCAGAGCGGCGAGGGCCAGCCGATGACGGCGCTCATCGTCAGCGATCGCGGCTGCTTCACCCCCGAGCAGGCCCGCCGGCAGAAGAAGCTCGTAGTGATGGTGGAGGCCAACATCCACGCCGGTGAGGTCGAGGGCAAGGAGTCCGTCCTCGCGCTCGCGCGGGATTTGACGCTCACCAAACTGGGGCAGACGCTGCTCGACAAGCTCTGCCTCGTGCTGATTCCGGACTTCAATCCCGACGGCAACGACCGCATCAGCCCCAACAACCGCAAGCTGGACCTGCAGAACCTCGAGGGCCAGGTGAACCCCGAGGGCGGCGTGGGCATGCGCTACACGGGCGAGGGCTGGAACCTCAACCGCGACAACATGAAGCAGGAGGCCCCCGAGACGCGCTGCCTCGCGAAGTTCTATCAGTCGTGGTGGCCCGACCTCTTCATCGACTGCCACACCACCGACGGCAGCATCCACGCCTTCGACCTCACCTACGACACCTCGCACTCGAACGAGCCGCTCTTCTCGGAGCTGCGCGCCTTCAACCGGGAGATGCTCGAGCGCGTGGCCAAGGCCGTGAAGACGCGCCATGGCTTCGACAGCTTCTGGTACGGCAACTACAAGGAGGAGGGCAACCCCGTCTCCGGTTGGCACACCTACCCCGCGCTCCCGCGGTTCGGCAGCCACTACCGCGGGCTGCTCGGCCGGCTCGACGTGCTGCTCGAGACGTACAGCTACATCGACTTCCCCCGCCGCTGCGCGGTGATGCGGGCGTGGTTGCTCGAGCTGATCCGCGACGCCGCCAGGAACGCCAAGGCCTATCGCGCCATGACCCAGGCGGAGGAGGAGCGCATCATCGCGCGCGGTGAGTCGCACGATGTGCAGGAGCTCGTGGGCATCAACTACGGCGTCGCCACGCGCGATGACAAGGGCGCGCTCGTATTCGAGTACCCCGCCTACGCGAAGCCCGGCGACGCCGCCCACATCCTCGCCTTCGACGAGGCGAGCATCACCGCCCGCCGCTACCCGGGAAAGCGCAAGCGTGCGTACCTCACGCCGCACCACCGGACGTTCGTGCCCACGCAGGCGGTGAGCACTCCGGCCGCGTACCTCGCCCCGGCGGAGCTCGCCGCGCGCCTCGAGGGCCATGGCATCCGCTTCGAGCGCCTCGCCGCCCCGGAGCGCTTCACCGTCGACAGCTACCGCGTGGCCCGGCGCGAGGAGACGTTCAGCCCCGACGTGGCCACGAACGTTCCGCCTCCCGGCCAGTCCGAGGTGCCGCTCAGCCAGAAGCCCAAGCCCGTGCGCTTCGAGACCGTGCTCACGGTGGCTCCCGAGCGCACCACGCGCGAGTTCCCCGCGGGCACCCTGCTCGTGCCCACGGCGCAGCGCGCTGGCACCCTGGCCGTGTATCTGCTCGAGCCGCACTCCGACGATGGCTTCTGCCGCTGGCAGTACCTCGACGGCCTCATCCGGGTGGGCGAGCTGTATCCGGTCCACCGCGTGGTGGGCGTGGTCACCGCGCCGAAGAAGGCGGAGTAACCCGCGCCTACTTCCCGGGTTTGTGAGGGGGCAGCTCCTCCGGCAGCGGTATCCGGACGAGCTTCAGCCCCTTTGCCCCGTGGTCGATGACCGTGAAGCCCTGGCCGGCGACCCTCAGGAGCTGGCCATCCCGGGCGGTTCCGCTCGCGAGCCACGTTTCCGCTTCTTCTCTCGTGGCGAACGTGTGGGCCACCTGGACGCCCTGGAGGGCCGGGGTCGTGATTTTTCGAAAAAATTCGCGAAACTCTTCGAGTTTCTTGAGGTCATCGCGCACGAAGAGCAGCGCGGCCGCGCAGACCCGGAGCGCCTCGTCCTCGGGCGTCCCCGCCGCGTGCTGTCTGCTCACCGCTTCCACGGTCCGGAGGACGGCATCGGCATCGAAGTTCTTGTTGTATGTCATAGCGAGCCAGGAAACGCCCTAGAGGGCGAGGGGAGCGAGGATGAGCGCGCCGCTTCCGCCCGTGGCGAGAATGAAGGCGACACCCGCGACGACGACGACGGTTCCGAGCGCGACCTCGGCCTTGTGAGCCCGTATCCAGTCGCGCGCCTTGTCGAAGCTGGAGAACTCGAGCGGAGGGCGTTTCTTCACCCGCTCCGCCTCTTCCTTCTCCAGCCCCTCGACGCACTGCATGTACTGCTTGCGGCACTCCCGCGTGCAGTGCTCGTAGTACCACTCGTTGCGCTCGACATGCGGGTAGGGCTGCTGTGCGGACTCCCAGCAGCGGGTGAAACACTGGTTGAGCTCGTCATCGCAGTTGTACCCGGCGCCGCCTGTGCCGAGCGCGCTGCCCACTCCGCTCGCGTCCTCGTCAATGACGTAGGTCCGGGCACTCAGGCCCTGGGCGGGCCGCGCATGGCCACAACCGGCCCAAGCCACCATCGCGGCGCTCAACAACGCCAGCAGCCTCGTTCCGTTACCCATGGAGTCGGTGGAGGAAGTCCCTACCATGCGTCAAAACTCCAGACAAATCCCCAGTGAAATCGGGGGTTTAGAGATGATGGGGGGGGGGGGGGGGGGGGGGGGGGGGGGGGGGGCTGTACAAAAGTTCAGTACGGTCTTCCCGTGCCTGGTGTCCACCACCCGCCCGTCCACGCTGATTCGCTGATCTTATGGACCTGCGGGGTCCACCCTAGGAGACCCGGTAGCCGGGCGACAATTCCGGCCGCTCCGGGTCCGGCGAGCAGTGGACATTTTGGGGGTAGACTGAGTTCCCCCCCCAGGGCCATGGACTCTCCGCCGATGAACGACACCCCCCCGTTTCCCCGCCTCCTCGGACGCTACGAGCTCGTCCACCTGCTCGGGCAGGGCGGCATGGGCGAGGTGTATCTCGCCAAGATTTCCGGCGCGGCCGGCTTCGAGAAGCCCTGCATCGTCAAGACGATCCTCCCCGCGCTCCTCAAGGACCGGCAGTTCCTGGATCGCTTCCACCACGAGGCCAAGGTGCTCGTGCACCTCGTCCACTCGTCCATCGCGCAGGTCTACGACATGGGCGAGGCCGAGGGCACCTACTACATGGCCCTCGAGTACGTGGCCGGCGTGGACCTCGCCTACCTGCAGGAGCAGGCTCGCAACGAGAGCCAGCAGCTCCCCGTCCCGGTGGCGCTCTACCTCGGCCAGCGCATCGCCGAGGGGCTCGGCTATGCCCACCGCAAGACGGGCCCGGATGGCTCGCCCCTGGGCATCGTCCACCGCGATGTCTCGCCCCACAACGTGATGCTGTCCTACGAGGGCGAGGTCAAGGTCATCGACTTCGGCCTCGCCAAGAGCGCCGCGCGCAGCAAATACACCCTGCCGTCCACCGTCATGGGCAAGCTGGGCTACATGTCCCCGGAGCAGGTGCGCGCCGAGTCCTTGGATCATCGCAGCGACATCTACTCCTGCGGCGTGGTGGTGTGGGAGCTGATCGCGGGCCGGCCCCTCGTTCCGCATGGCACGGTGGGCGAGATGATGGCCGCCATGTCCAACCCCACGGTGCCCGCCCTTCACGAGGTGCGCCCGGACGTGGACCCGGCCATCGACGCGGTGGTGCGCCGCGCGCTGGCTCCCTCTCCCGGGGATCGCTACGCCCGCTCCGACGACTTCGCCCGCGCCCTCAACGAGCAGTTGCTGCGCTCCGGCTCCAACCTCGGCGCCGAGGAGGTGGGCGAATTCGTGCGCGCGCTCTGCCCGCAGGCCTTCGCCACGCAGCGCCAGCTCATCTCCCGCGTCTCCTCCAACCCGGGCCTGCGCCGCACGCCCCTGCCTGGCGGCGCCCCGGTGCCCTCGAACACCGCGCGCTTCCCCATGCCCCCGGAGCCGTCCCAGGCGGACGCCGGCACGGGCTATGAGTCCACCCTGGTGCGCTCGCCTGGCGCCACCGCCACCCCCGCGGCCGACGCCGTACCCGCCACCGGGCCGGCGGAGACGCTCCGGCTGGAAAAGTCCTCCGGGCCCGGCAAGAAGGGGTGGACTGCGGCGATCGCCCTCGGGGCCCTGGGGCTGATCGGCGCCACGGCCGGCGTCACCGCGCTCCTGATGGATCGTCCGCCTCCGCCTCCGCCGCACGAGTGGGCCGAGGGCCCGCGGCCCGGTGGACCTCCGCGACCGCCCCCTCCACCTCCGCACGAGGAGGGCCGGCCCCCGCACGGTGCTCCCCCCTCCATGGCCGGGGAGCCCCAGGCTCCAGGTATTGGCGCGGCCCCCGAGCAGCCCGCCGCTCCCGTCGAGCCCCAGCAGCCGATGGTCCCCTCCGAGTCCGAGATGGAGGCCGAGGCCAAGGCGGCTCAGCACGCGAAGCCGAAGCCTTCCGAGTCACAGGCTCGCCCGCAGAAGCTCGTCCCCGCGGAGCGCAGGGCGTTGCTGAGGAAGTCGAAACGTGATGACTACTTCAGCGTCGACCATGGGCGGCGCGCGGGGCTCTCGGTGGGCATGGTCCTCCAGGTGGTCGCCGGGCCCGTGAAGGACGGCAAGGCGAGGCTGTTGGGCGAAGCAACGGTCCTAGAGGTGAAGGCAATGCGCTCGACGCTGAGGGCCGACCCGCGGGTGCGCAACGCGGACAAGGTCGATCGCTACGTGGTGCTCCCCAAGGCCGCCAGCGCGAATGACACGCCCGAGGACTCCGAGGTCGAGCCCCGGGCCGGTACCACCCCTCCGCCCTCGGAGGTGGCTCCCGCCGGGCCCCGGCAACTGAGCGGACGCCCCGCCCTCAGGGGCTTCCCCCCTTTCAACCTGAAGATCGAGTTCACCAACACCGACACCATCACCTGGAGCGACTGCATCCTCGTCATCCGGGGACGGGACACGTACAAGCTGGGCGGCATGGCACCCGGCGGCAGGCGGGAGATTCCGCTGGCCGACTTCAAGAAGGGGGGCCCGGAGGTGAAGTACGTGGGGAGGAACCGGCTGGGCCTCTTCTGCGCCGAGGGGCAGGGCGAGTTCCCCTTGAAGCTGTGAGCCCCGCCGGAAAGCGGTGAGGCTCAGAAGCTGCCGGTGAGCTGCAGCGTGAAGGTACGGCCGTACTGCGGCACGGGCGCGGCGGCGCGCTCGGTGCCCAGCGGCAGGGCGTAGCGGCTGTCGAGCAGGTTCTGCACGCCAGCGAAGTAGCGCATGCGCTGGAACTCGCCGGACAGGCCCACGCCCAGCAGCAGCGCCTCGCCATACTCCGCGCCCTCCTTCGCACCGCCCCGGGCGCTCTGGTACGTGGCCTGGGTGGACAGGCGCAGGTCCCCATTGCCCAGGGGCACCAGCAGCCGTCCGGAGGCCAGATGCGCGGGGGAGGAGGTGATCACCTCCTCCGAGGCATTCTGGAGGGTGACGAAGGAGTAGCTCAGGTCCACCAGCAGGTAGCGCCCCGGCTGCCAGTGCAGACCGGCCTCGGCACCCCAGGCGAGCGTCTCGCCGGGCCGGTTGCTGAAGACGAGGCACTCCGCGGTGCCACTCGGGCTGCCGCACCGGGGCGGCCCCGACTGGGGCTCCAGCACCACCAGGTTGGTGATGCGGTTGTGGTAGCCGGCCACGGTGAGGCGCAGCTCGTTCGTCAGGTCGTGCGCGTGCTCGAGGCTCCAGGGTGGTGATGGTCTCCGGCTCCAGCGCCCCGGCGGGGGCCTGGGTGACGCCACCGTCGTGGTAGTCGAGCTCGTAGGCGTTGGGCGCGCGGAAGGCGCGGCCGGCCACCAGCTTGGTGAGGCCCTGATCGTAGGGGCGGGCGATGAGGGCCAGCCGGGGGGTGATGGGCGTCGTGTCCAGGTCGAGGTACTTGTCCAGGCGCAGGCCTCCCGAGATCGTCAGCCGCGGGTGCAGGCGCCACTCGTCCAGCAGGTAGGTGGAGAGCAGCACGCGGCTGTTGCTGGACAGCGGCACCGCGTTGCCGCCCTCGGGGCCGAAGCTCTCCTGCTCCACGCGGAGCTGGCTCTGGCCCTCCAGGCCCACGGTGAGGCGGTTGGTGCTGGAGAGATTGAAGAGGAAGCGGGCCTCGGCGGTGAGCCAGTCGGCGCGGCCGGCGTCGGTGTCGCGCCGCAGGCTGCCGTCCTCATTCTCGTACATCCAATAGCCCCGGTAGCGGCTGCCGTCATAGGCGCCGCGCAGCGACAGGCTCATCCACTCGTTCAGGGTCTTCTCGTAGCGCGCCTCGACGAAGCCGCGGAAGTCCTCCACCTGGGTGCCCTCGGCGCCCAGCACCGTGCCGTAGGGGCCGGAGGGAACCTGCTTCTGCCGGCCGTGGATCTGAGCCTGGAAGGACAGGCCCCCCAGGCGGGCCCGCAGCGAGGCGGTGGCGGCGCGCTCCCCGTCCAACCCCTGCACCAGCGGCAGGCCCCCGCCCAGCGCCGTCGTCTCCGCGCCCCCCATGTTCATCCCCGCCACGGACAGCAGGACCGTGTTGCGCCCGTCGTCCCACGCCGCCGTGCCGTGCAGCCGCGTGGTGCCCAGCGCCTCCACCGCCGCCGTGGCCTCCACCGTCCGCTCCAGGCCCAGCGACTCGCGCGGCACCACGTTGATGACGGCGAAGAAGGCGCCCGTACCGTAGAGCGCGCTGCCCGGGCCGCGCACCACCTCGATGCGTTCCACCTCCTCCAGGTCCACCGACAAGTCCCTCGCCGAGTAGCCCTGGCCCGCCCACACGTCGTTGACGGGGTGGCCATCCCAGAGGATGAGGACGCGCGTGTTGAGGTCTCCCGGAGGCGCGAAGCCGCGCACGCCCAGGTACGTGTAGGAGCGGTCGTTGGAGACGAAGAAACCGCGCACGGCCGCCAGGGCCTCGGCCAGCGTGGTGTAACCGAAGGCGCGCAACTCCTCCTGGGAGAGCACGGTGGTGGAGGCGGGGGCCTCGTCCACGGAGAGCAGGCTCTTGGACGCGGCGCGCACCGGCGGCGGCGCGTAGCTCAGGTCCGCGTGGAAGAGCGTGTCCTTGTCGGCCACCACCGTCACCAACTGGCGCACGGGGCGCACGTCCCGGCTCTCCACCTCCAGGGTGTGCTCGCCCTCGGGCAGCGTCATGACGGTGGGGGTGAAGCCGGTGGCATGGCCGTTCACGCGCACCGAGGCGTTGTCGCGGTTGGCGGTGATGATGAGGCGGCCGGTGGGCTTCTCCTGCGGGCGCAGCGACACCTGCAGGGGCACGGTGTCATCGGCGGGCACGTCCACCAGCGACTGGGCCGGGGCATGGCCGGGGGCCTTCACGTGCAACACGTGCCGGCCGGGCGTGAGGTTCAGCTTCCCGGGCACCCGCGCCAGCACCGGGCCGTCCGGCGAGTAGCGCACCTCCGCGCCCTCCGGGTTGCCGGTGAGCTCCACCGTGCCGGTGATGAGCTCCAGCTTGAATTCCTGCGCGGCGGAGCGGCCCCGGGCCACGTAGACGCTCTCCTCCGCGGGGCGGTAGCCCTCCTTGCGCACCATCACCTTGTGGCGCCCGGGCGACAGCGCGAGCGTCTGGGGCGACAGGCCGCGGATGCCCAGGTCCTCGCGGTCCACCAGCACCTCGGCGCCCGGCGGCTCCGTGGTGACGCGCACCAGCGCCACCTTGGGGCGCAGCCGCTCCAGGGCCCGGCGCACCTCGGACTCGTCCGAGTTGGACAGCCGCTCCTGCGCCAGGTCGTTGTAGTAGCGGTACGCCTCGTTGTAGCGGGTGAGCGCCTCGTAGCAGCGGGCGATGTTGAAGAGGACGTTGCGGTTGGGCACCAGCCGGTAGCTGGTGAAGTAGGAGCGCAGCGCCTCGACGTAGTGGCCCCGGGCGTAGGCCTCGTTGCCCACCTCGAAGGCCACGTCCGCTTCATCCGCGGTGTTGTTGGCCTGCGCGGCGGCGGGCAGGAGCAGCAGCGACAGGAGGAGGAAGCCGAGGCGGAGCACAGGCATGGCGGCCGCCATTCTTCCACGTCAGCGCCGAAGGTCCACCCGAGGGCCTCCCGGGGAGTCGAAGAGGGAGCAGGCGGGCGCCCGGCTCACCCCCCCAGGGCCGCCGCCAGGGCCCGGGCCGCCGCCTCCAGCTCCGCCTCCGGGCGCATGTCCCCCGGCGTCCCCTCGAAGGCCCCCCGCCCCCAGAGCCGCTGGGGCGTTTCCCGGTAGCGCGGCACCAGGTGCAGGTGGAAATGGCGCAGCACGTCACCGATGGCGAAGGCGTAGGCGTGCTCGGCGCCGAGCACCTCGCGCTGCGCCCTCATCACCCGCGCGGCCAAGGGGCCCAGCTCCCGGGCCGCCTCGTCGTCCAGGTCGTACAGCGCGCGCGCGTGCCGCACGCTGGTGAGCACCACCCAGCCGGGCAGGGGGCTGGGCGAGGCCACGCCATGCAGCACCAGCCCCGCCGAGCGGGCGAGCACTCCTCCCACGGGCCGGGTGGCTCCACTCACGATTCCGCAGCCCAGGCAGGGCGCGTTCACGTCCACGTCGCTCATGGGCCCCACGCTACCACCCGTCCCTCGCGGAAATGTCCGCCCCCGTTGCACCCTACCCGCTGCGTCCGGGGCGGGCGGCCAACTGTGCCCTTCTTGACGCACCCGGGCCGGGTCGGAGACTGTGTCCGCGCCGCCCCACGCGGGCTCAACCTCCAAGCATTCAAGGTGGGAAGATGAAGAAGCATTGGGCAGTCGTGCTGCCGCTCCTGGTCGCCGGATGCGCGCCGGAGGACAAGGATGGAGATGGCATCGCCGACGGCGTCCGGGATCCGGACTCCGTGTCGGTGGTGGCCCCGGCCAACCCCAAGGGGACCGTCTCCGGCCAGGTGCTCAACACCCGGATGGCGCCCCTCGCGGACGCCGACGTGAAGCTGACCATCGGCAGCGCTCCGGCGGACAAGCCCTTCGAGGCGAAGACGGACGCCTCGGGCAACTTCGTCCTCACCAGCGTGCCGGCCGGCGCCGAGGTGCTGGTGACCATCAGCAAGCCGGGCTACGCCACGCTGCGCGCCAGCGCCCTGGTGCCCTCGCACGCGGGCAACATCCCCATCAACAACGGCAACGCCAACATCGGCGCCGTCTCGCTCGCCGAGACGAATGGCAGCGTGAGCTTCTCGCTCCTCACGCCCTCGGGCTCCCCCGCCCGCGGCGCCAAGGCCTACGTCGAGGCCGTTCCCGCCGGCACCATCGCCTTCAACGGCGGCACGGCCACGGCCGTCAGCTCGGTGGTGGTCGCCGCCGAGGCGGATGCCCTGGGCATCGTCACCTTCCCCGGCGTGCCCGCCCCCGCGGAGCTCGCGCGCATTGGCGGCGTGGGTGAGGCCGCCGGGGGTTACCGCCTCTGGGTGGATCCGGTGGACACCAATGGCGACGGCATCATCGACGCCGCGGGCTATGCCCAGAAGATCGACGCCTCGACGCTCATCGTGAGCGGCGGCTCGCAGCTCCTGCGGCTGCCCGTCCCGCGCAATGACGCCGGGGGCGAGAGCCCCGCCTCGGGCTTCCAGATCGTCGCCACCAACGTGCCCAGCCTCCACTACGTGAAGCTGGCCGATGGAGATCCGCAGAAGCCGCAGATGGAGCTGCAGAAGAAGCCGATGCGCAACCTGGTCCGGCCCGGCGAGCCCATCTACCTGGGCTTCAGCCAGCCCGTGGCCCGCGAGTCGCTGCTGGCGCTCGTGGCGGACGAGTACGGCCGCGAGAAGTTCGACGTCACCGTGACGTCGAGCGCCGCCGGGGACGTGTACACCCTGACGCCCCCCGCCTCCATCCGCGAGGGCGTGGAGTACAACCTCATCCTGCGCGCCACCTCGGCGTATGACGGCACCGTGCGCACCTGGAAGGGCTACTTCATCAGCGGGGACCCCAAGAGCCCCCGGGCGCTGCAGCTCTCCAGCGCCCTCTACCGGGATGGCGCCACCGGCACCGCCGGCACCCTGGACCCGGGGGAGTGCATCATCATCAACTTCAACCAGGCCGTGCTGCCCACGGCCGTGCTGCTCGACGCCGTCGTCAGCACGGGCGAGGCCAGCCCGCCGTCCTTCAAGGCGGCCCCCGCCGCTCCGCCCTCCTCCAACCCCTGCTTCACCGCGGAGTCGCCCACGCGCTACCCCATCGACTCGGTGAACTTCAACGAGGCCACCACCCGCTTCGTCTTCACCTACAGCGGCGCGGCGATCAACCTCACCACCAACACCGTCAAGGTGCGGGCGGATTTCACGAAGTTCCAGTCGTCGGACCTGTCCACGTATTACGAGACCTCCTGGGGCGCGCCCGTGTCCTCGGCCTCCAGCCCCGGTCTCGAGGTGACGCTGGGCAAGCTGTAGCGGGCTGTAGTCCGGCAGTCGGCGGTGGAGGGCAGGCGTCCAGGCGGCACTGCGTGGCCTGAATGTCCCGAGTCACCATCGCTGTGCGTGAAGTGTCCGGGCCACGACAGGATTTGTGGCCCGGACGCGCTTGGAGGCTGGCGCCCACGAGCGCATCCGCGAGGCCGTACATAGCATGGTGCGGCGTTCCCACCTTGTACGAGGGGCCCCGCGCTATGACCTTACCGCTCACGCAAACCCTCGAAAACAGGCCCCATGAAGGCGGAGAACCGCCCGAGCCGGCCAATACGGCCGAGCGCCGGCGGGTGCTCGTGGTCGACGATTTCGATGACGCCCGCGAGATGTATGCGGAGTACCTGGAATTTGTCGGCTTTCAGGTAGAGGTGGCCCGCAATGGCGTCGAGGCCGTGGAAAAGGCCCAGGGCGTGCTGCCGGACATCATCCTGATGGATCTGTCGCTGCCGGTGATGGATGGCTGGGAGGCCACGCGCCGGTTGAAGCAGGACCTGCGCACCCGGGACATTCCGGTGATGGCGCTCAGCGGCCATGTGCTGGCCGGCAACGCGGAACAGGCGCGGCAGGCCGGCGCGGACGAGTTCATCGCCAAGCCCTGCCTCCCGCAGGACCTGGAAGACCGCATCCGCCGGATGCTCAAACCCAGCAAGCGCAGGCCCTGACCTCACACCCAGGTACGACCGACCCCGTGGGCCCTCCGCCTGCATCCCGGTCCAACGTCGACGGGTGGACTCCGCCCGAGGCGTTCGACGAGTACCGTCTGGTGCGCCTCATCGGCCATGGCGCGACGGGACGCGTGTACCTCGCGCACGACACCCTGCTCGACAGGCCGGTGGCGGTGAAGTTCGTGCGCGCGCTGGGGGAAGGCGCGCTCAGCCGTTTCCTCGTGGAGGCCCGGGCCGCGGCGCGCGTCCAGCACCCCCACGTCGTCACCCTCTACCGGGTGGGGGAACTGGAGAACCACCCCTACCTCATCTCCGAATTCGTCCGCGGCACCTCGCTGGACCGGCTGCCCCGGCCCATGCCGTGGGAGCGCGTGCTGGGGCTCGGCAAGGACCTGGCGCGGGGACTGGGGGCGGCGCACCGGCGCGGCGTGCTGCACCGCGACATCAAACCGGCCAACGCCCTGCTCACCGAGACGGGCGAGGTGAAGCTGCTGGACTTCGGGCTGGCCAAGCTGCTGGACGCGGATGGCTCCAACCAGGAGGACGCCCCGCCCGCGGCCACCCCGGCCCGGCCGCCGCCCCTGCCCGAGCTGGATGCCGACAGCGTGGCGGGCTCGCTCGACGGGGTGGACCTGCCGTCGCTGCCCGCGGGCATGCTGGTGGGCACTCCTTATTACATGTCCCCGGAGGCCTGGGCGGGGGAGGAGCTCACCGCGCGCAGCGACGTGTATTCGCTGGGGCTGGTGCTCTACGAGCTGTGCGCCGGCCGGGGCCCCTTCCGGCACGTGCCCCTGCGGGAGCTGTCCCACGCGGTGCGCACCCTGGACGCGCGGCCGCTGGCCGAGGCCGTGCCGGGCGTGGACGCGGACTTCGCGGCCGTGGTGGACCGGTGTCTGTACCGGGCCCCCGAGGAGCGCTTCGCCTCCGCCGTGGCGCTGCTGGATGCGCTGGAGCTGCTCTCGCGCGACGAGTGGGCGGGCGCCGTGCCCGAGGGCAATCCCTACCGCGGCCTGCAGGCCTTCGAGGCCGAGCACCGCGCCCTCTTCTTCGGCCGGCGCCGTGAGCAGCGCGAGGTGCTGGAGCGGCTCCGGGCCGAGCCCTTCCTGCTCGTCGCGGGCGACTCCGGCGTGGGCAAGTCCTCGCTGTGTCTGGCCGGGGTGCTGCCCCGGCTCGCGGACGGGGCGCTCGAGGACGGGCGGCGCTGGCGGGGGGTGCGGCTGATTCCGGGCAGGCGTCCCGTCGCGGCGCTCGCCGCCGCGCTGGCCCCCGTGCTGGGCGCCGATGAGGAAGGGCTGGTGGCCTCCCTGCGCGCGGACCCCACGGGCTTGGCGCGCCGGCTGCGGGCCCACCTCGGCCCCGAAGGGGGGCTCGCCCTCTACGTGGACCAGCTGGAGGAGCTGGTGACGCTGGCGGGGGACGCGGAGGCCGCGCAGGCAGGGCTCGCGCTCGGGGGACTGGCCGAGGGCGTGTCCGGCGTGCGCGTGCTGGCCACGTGCCGCAGCGACTTCCTCACCCGGCTGACGGCGGTGCCGGGCCTGGGCGCGCTCGTGCCCGGGGCGCTCTACCTGCTGCGGGCGCTCGGCCCGGAGGAGATTCGCGAGGCGGTGGTGGGCCCGGCCCGGGTGAAGGGCGTGCGCTTCGAGTCCGAGTCCCTGGTGGATGCGCTGGTGGCCTCGGCCGCCGGGGGCGGGCTGCCGCTGCTGCAATTCGCGCTCGCCGAGCTGTGGGAGGCACGCGACGAGGACTCGGGCGTCATCACCCAGGCCGCGCTGGACGGGCTGGGCGGCGTGGCGGGCGCGCTGGCCAAGCACGCGGACGCGGCCGTGGAGCGGATGCTGCCGGATCAACGCACGGCCGCGCGCGGGGTGCTGCTGCGCCTCATCACCGCCGAGGGAACGCGGGCGCGCAAGACGGACCGGGAGCTGGTGGGAGACGACCCGCGCCACCGCGCGGTGCTGGAGGCGCTGGTGCGGGCGCGCCTGCTGGTGGCGCGGGAGGTGGACGGGGGCACCTCCTATGAAGTGGCCCACGAGGCGCTGCTGACGGGGTGGGGCACCCTGGCGCGCTGGCTGGCCGAGGCCGCCGAGCTGCGCGAGGTGCAGGCCCGGCTGGAGGCCGACTCCGCCCATTGGGAGCGCCTGGGCCGGGTGCGGGACATGCTCTGGAGCCACCGGCAGCTGGCCGAGGCCGCCCCGCTCGAGCGCGCGCAGCTCACCCGCCGCGAGCTGGCCTTCCTGGAGGCCTCGCGCCGCACGGTGGTGCGCAGCCGCCACCTGCGCCGGGCCCTCGCGGTGGGCTTCGTCCTGTCGCTGGGGCTCGTCTACGCGGGCCTGCGGTGGCACGAGGCGTCGGTGCGCGACCGGGCGGTGCGCGGCTGGCTGGCCGAGGCCGCCACCGCCATGCAGGGCGTGCAGCGCGAGCACACCACCTTCTCCACGGCGCGCGAGGAGGCGCTGAGCCACTATGACGCCGGCCGCAAGCAGCAGGGCGACGCGGCCTGGGCGCGCACCACCACCGCCGAGGCCGTGCTGCACCGGCGCCTCAACGAGGCGGGAGACCACCTGGAGCACGCGCTGGTGTTGGATCCCATGCGCGAGGACGTCCGGGCGGCCCTGGCCGACTTCCTCCTCGAGCGCGCCCTCCACGCCGAGCAGGCGATGGAGACCAGCGAGCTGACGGCGCTGCTGCAGCGGCTGCGGCTGTACGACACGACGGGTGAGCGCTGGCGGCGGTGGACGTCTCCCGCGCTCGTCACCCTGGAGCTGCCCGTCTCCGGCGCGGAGCTGGAATTGCGGCCCATGTCCCGGGACGCGGAGGGCCGCGAGGTCATCGGCGAGCCGGTGCCCACCACGCCGGGGCCCTGGGTGGACATGGCGGTGCCCCCGGGAGACTGGCGGCTGACGGTGCGTGCCCCGGGCCACGAGCCCGCGCTCGTTCCGCTGCGCCTCGCCCGCGGTGAGCGCAGACGCCTGGCGCCGCCGCTGCTGCGCACGGGAACGGTTCCCCCGGGCTTCGTCTATGTGCCGCCGGGGCGCGTGCTCTTCGGCAGCGCGGCGGATGCGAGCGTGCGCGGCTTCTTCAACGCCGTGCCGCTGCATGCCAAGGAGACGGAGGGTTTCCTCATCGCCCGCCAGGAGACGACGTACACGGAGTGGCTGGCCTTCCTGGAGTCCCTGCCCGCGAAGGAGCGCGCCCTCCGCCAGCCGCGCACGAGCACCCCCTACCACGGCATGCTCCAGTTGGATCGGGAGCGGGGCACCTGGACGCTGCGCTTCCAGCCCGGTGACGTGCTCTACACCGTGCGGCTCGGCGAGCGGGTGCGCTACGCGAAGCGGGACCGGCGGGTGGAGCAGGACTGGACGCGCTTCCCCGTCACCGGCATCTCGTTCGCGGACGCGGAGGCCTACGCGGCCTGGCTGCACAAGACGGGGCGGGTGCCGGGAGCCCGGTTGTGCACGGAGCTGGAGTGGGAGCGCGCCGCGCGAGGCGAGGACGGCCGCGAGTTCCCCCACGGTGACTCGCTCGCCCCGGACGATGCCAACGTGGACCTCACGTACGGCAAGGAGCCCGGGGGCTTCGGCCCCGACGAGGTGGGCTCACACCCGGCCTCCCGCAGCCCCTTCGGCGTGGATGACCTGGCGGGCAACGCGTGGGAGTGGACGCGCTCGACGCTGGAGCCCGGGGGCGTGGTGGCGCGAGGAGGCGCCTACTACTTCGCCTCCGCCTCGGCGCGCCTGGCCAACCGCGAGATGCCCGAGCGCAACCTGCGCAACATCACCGTGGGCATCCGCTTGTGCGCGGACCTGCCCTCCGGGGCGTTGTCCCCGGGGAAGTAGCGCCCCGGGGCACCTCCACGGGTGATGAGCGACAGACAGTGCAAGTGTCCGTATGCCACATGTGTGGCTTGCCGGGCGGATGGCCACTGCACACCCTCCGTGCGTCTCGGGGATGGAGTACCAGAGGGGTGGGGTCATGAGTGCAAGCGGGTGGTGCCGGGTCGTGGTGGCGGCCGTGGGCGTGGTGGCGTGTGGAGGTGAGGCGCCAGTGCAGCGGGACTCACCCCTCGGGGCGGCCGAGTCGTCGCTGGGCACTCAGAACGGCGCGAACCTCAATGGCGCCAACCTGAATGGCTCGGACCTCAACGGCTCGGACCTGAATGGCTCGGACCTCAATGGCCAGTACCTCTCGGGGATGCTGGTGTCGGTGGACTACGCGGGCGTGTGGTTCGAGGGTACGCAGCCGGCCTCCTGGCTGGGCCAGTGGTCCACGTGGAACGAGGCCCGCGTCGAGGACGTGTGGCTGGAAGGCTCGGCGTTTCATGGCTGGTACGACGAGCGCCCCATCTCCGGACAGGACTTCGCGCAGGCCCACTTCCTGGGCAACCTGGGGGATGGGAGCCAGGTGGAGCTGCGCGTGGACGGGGTGACGCGGGGCACGGGCGCGAACGCGGACGTGTGGACGTACCAGGTGTCCTATCTCGCGCCGGCGGACGGCCAGTGGCGCCCCATCTGCCGTGACGCGAGCGGACAGCCGGCGGCGGCCATCGCGGTGGCGGGCGCCTGGGACTACCGGCAGGGGATGCCGGGAGTGGGCGGCAGGAAGTACGACGACCCGCGCGTCTTCACCTTCGCGTGCGAGGGCGCGGCGATCGCGAAGTGCATCCGCTTCGGTTACAAGCCGTGGGCGAGCGTCAACGGCGTGAGCCTGGCGGCGCACCACCAGGCGTGCACGCGCCTCATCCGCGCGGACTACTGCGGCGATGGCACCTCGCACACCGTGAACGGGCAGTGGGTGAACGTCTTCGACGCGGTGGGCGTGCAGCAGGACACGGAGACGTGGGGCACGGAGGCGGAGTGGGGCACCGACGGGGCGCTCTGCTTCACGGACCACAACCGCGCGCCTGTGCCGGTGACGTGCGCGGAGGCTCCGAAGAAGGCGCAGTGCGGCACGCCGGACGCCTTCTCCACCGGCACGCTGCTGCAGAGCGAGACGCCGTAGCGACGGCGGGTTCCACTTCACGGCCTTGCGCACGTTTGGGCACGTTGCGCACGACGAGCGCGTCGAGCGTTCCGTCTCTGAGAGGGCTCAGGCTCGGGCGAACGCCACCCGGGCCCCCTCATCCGGCGCCAGCGGCTGGGCCGGTGTGCCGAAGAGCGACTCCTCCTCGTGCTCCATGTCCAGGATGACGGCGTGGGTCAGGGCCTCGACGAGTTCCCCGAGCCGCTTCGTGGCATGGACGCCTTCGAGCCGCGCCTGGATGGAGGCGATGATCTCACGCTGGTGGGCGTGGTTGTGCTGGAGCGCCGCGAGGTGCTCGGCGGCGGGGGCCTGTCCCTCGCGCGCCATCTCCTCCAAGAACCGCTCCTCGTCCGCCATGTGGTTCAGCAGCCCCCGGGTGAGCTGTCGCGCTCCGTCACGCAGCATCTCCGCGTGGGCGGCATCGCCTTCCGCCACCTGCCGGGCGAGCTCCCCCACGTTCACCAGCAGCTCGCGAAGCATGTGGTGCTGGGCCAGCACGTTCATCTTGTTCTCGTCGAGCATCATGCCCTGGAGGACTGCAATGCCCGGGCCGCCCCCTGCATCCTGGCGGAGAGAGCGAGCCGGTCCCGGAGAGCGCTCGAGACGCGAAGATTTTGCGCTCCCCGCCCACGTCCGGGCGCAGCTTGTGCCGAGCGCCCGCGAGCGAACGGCAAGTGGATGGCGAGCCACGAGGGCAAGGGGCTGGAGTGGGTGATGGAGGTGCACGTGGGCGGCGACCGCAAGAAGGACGCCGAGTACAACGTGGAGCGCTACGCCCGCCTGGGGATTCCCGAGTACTTCATCTACGACCGGTCGCGGGAGCGGCTGCGAGGCCCTATTTCCCGGTGAAAGTTTTCGAGTGTCACCGTTGTGTTTACCCACGTTCGACTCCGCAGGTGGGGAACACGCTCCCTCTCCCTCGCGAGGGCACGGAGGTATAAGGGCGCTGTTCACTCCAAGGAGCCTCGAATGCGTATGCGCTGGTGTGTCCTCCTGCTGGTTCCGTTGGTCGGCTGTGTGTCGCAGAAGGCGTTCGATTCGAAGTCGGCTGAGGCCCACACCCTCAAGCAGCAGTACGACGAGCAGCAGGAGCAGATGAAGGCCTTGGAGCAGAAGCTCTCCGAGACCAAGGCGGCCGCCGAGGCGGCGGAGAAGGAGAAGGCGGAGCTGGAGTCCTCGCTCGCGAACAGTGACGCCGAGCGCCGTGCGCTGCGCAAGCGCGTGGACGAGCTGGCCGAGCTCAACAAGGAGCTGTCCCGGAACACCGAGAAGCTCGAGGCGGCCAAGGAGGCACTCGAGAAGAAGTCCAGCGAGTACGAGAGCCTCGCGAAGAGCCTCAAGGAGGAGATCAAGACCGGGAAGATCGAGCTGTCCGAGCTGAAGGGCCGGATGGTGGTGAAGATGAAGGACAAGATCCTCTTCTCCTCCGGCAGCACGAAGCTCAACAAGGAAGGCCAGGAGGCGCTGGAGAAGGTGGCGCAGGCGCTCAAGGACGTGGAGGGCAAGCTCATCCGCGTCGAGGGCCACACGGACAACGTGCCGTTACCGGCGGACGGGAAGGCGGAGTTCGCCTCGAACTGGGAGCTGTCCACCACGCGCGCGCTCGTCGTCGTGAAGCTGCTGCAGGAGCAGGGCGTGCCGCCCACGATGCTCTCCGCGCTGGGCTACGGCGAGTACCAGCCCATGGCCTCCAACCAGACGGCGGAGGGACGGAGCCTGAACCGGCGCATCGAGATCGTCCTCGCCCCGGCCGAGCAGGCCCCGTCGGCGGTGGTGGCGGCCACGGTGAAGAAGGCCCCCGCTCCCGCCGCCAAGCCCGCCACCAAGCCCGAGGTGAAGCCGGCTTCCGGCGTCAAACCCGCCGCGAAGAAGAAGTAGCGGCGCCGCGGACAAGCGCGGACACATCCCCTCTCCCTTCGGGAGAGGGAGCTCCGAACCCGAGATGCGTACAACGCCCTGTGTCCTGCTTGCGCTCCTCGTGGGCTCCGTCTCCCGGGCCGGGCAGCCGCCCCCGGAGACCGCTGCCCCGCTCTCCTTCGAATCCTCCGAGCTGAAGGACCTCGCGGGCACGTGGGGCGAGCCCTTCCGTGCCCTCATGGTGATGCCCGGGGTGAGCCACGTCGTCTCCGGCGCGAGCCTGCCCGTGGTACGTGGCGCGGCTCCCTCGTCCACGGGCTTCTACCTCGATGGCGTGCGTGTACCGCGGCTCAATCACCTGTGGGTGGGCCCCTCCGCGCTGCACCCCGAGCTCGTCTCCGGGCTCGACTTCCACCGGGGTCCCGCGCCCGCGCGATTCGGCCGGGAGCTCGGTGGCACCGTGAACGCGCGGCTCCTCCCGCCGAGCACGGAGGCCGTGCGCGCGGCCGCCTCCATCGACCTGTTCAACGTGGGCGTGCTCACCCAGGTGCCCATCGCCTCCACGGGCACGGAATTCACCCTCGCTGGCCGCTTCGCGTACAGCCCATGGATCGCCGCCGCGGTCATCAACGGCACGCGCGGCACGCCGGGCCCGGACCTGGTGCTCGGGCTCTTCGACTACCAGGCGCGCGTCACCCAGTCCGTGGGCCGGGGCTCGCTGCGCCTGTTCGCCCTGGGCGCTTCGGATGACGCGGGCCTGAGCGGCCCGGGAGATGTCGTCCGGGTGGGCACGGCCTTCCATCGCGTGGATCTCCGCCTCACGCACCCGCTGGGCGTGGGCGAGGCCGAGGCCGCCGTCACCTGGGGCCAGGACACGCTGGGGGCCACCGGGGGAGGAGAGGCCTCGCGTGTCAGCGTGGGGCTCTCCGAGCGCACGCTCGGGGCGAGGATGGCGTGGCGGGCCACGCTGTCCCAGGGGCTCGCGGTGGAGGCGGGGGCGGACGTGGAGCGCCGGAGCGCCGACACGGAGCAGTCCACCACCTTCCGCCCCGGCGAGGCCGGTGACCCCCAGCGGCCCACCGTCACCACGGGAGGCCCCCAATCCCTCGCGCGGGTGACGCTCGCGGGCGCGTACGCACAGGCCACGTGGACGCAGGGCATGTGGCGGCTCACCCCGGGCCTGCGCGTGGACGGCTACCTGCTGGCCCCCGCGCTGAACCGGGTGGCCGTCGAGCCCCGGCTGCACGCGCGGGCGGTGCTCTCGGAGACGGTGGCGCTGCGCCTGGGCGCGGGCCTCAGGCACCAGGCGCCGAACCACCTCCTCGACGTGCCGGGCGTGCAGTCCGCGGCGCTGCGGCTGGGGCTGCAGCGGGCCTTCCAGGTGGAGGCGGGCGCGGACGTGCGAGGCCCCGCGGGCTTCACCTTCGGCGCGGACGTGTTCGTCCACCCGATGCTGCGCACGGTGGAGCTGGACGTGCTGTCCTTCGACATGCTCGCGGACGACCCGGTGGCGCGAGGGCGGGAGCGCACGGCGGAGGGCCACGGCTACGGCGTGGAGCTGCTGGCCCGGCGCGCGCTGTCGGAGCGCTGGTCGCTGCTGGCCTCGTACACCTTCCAGCGGCGCACGCTGAACACGCGCGTGGAGCGGCGGGACGGCGCGGGCCAGGTGGTGGGGACGGAGGTGGTGCCGCTGCCCTCGGCGCTCGAGCAGATGCACGTGCTCAACGCGGCCGTCACCGTGAAGCTGCCGTGGGGCCTCACGGTGGGCACCACGCTGCACTACAACACCGGGGCGCCCGAGGCGGGGGGCCTGCTCTTCTCGTACACGCAGCGCGAGGGCGTGGACCCGGTGAGGGGCACGACGCGCTGGGTTCCGGAGGACCGGGACCGGGTGACGCGCCTGCCGGGCTACTTCCGGGTGGACGGCCGGGTGTCGAAGACGGGCACGCTGGGGCCGTTGGCGGCGGAGGCGTGGCTGGACGTCTTCAACCTCTCGCTGACGCGGGAGACGTTCCGC
Organism: Archangium gephyra; assembly: GCF_049060025.1. Taxonomy (GTDB): domain Bacteria; phylum Myxococcota; class Myxococcia; order Myxococcales; family Myxococcaceae; genus Archangium; species Archangium gephyra_A. The sequence continues at coordinate 5,914,093 of NZ_JBMEQQ010000002.1, read as the reverse complement.
TACACCTACGGCAGCGAGAAGGGCGAACTGGTGCGCAAACCCTTCGGCCTGCCGCCCGTGACGCTCCCCTCGCTGGGCATCCGGGCGAGTTACTGACGGTCACAAGCCATCTCCGTGCCCTCTCTCTCCATGGGGAGCTCATCACCTCACGGGAGAGAGGTACACGCATGAATCCGGGCACTGAAGGCAACGGACACGGCCGTGACGGCCGCGTTCCGTGGCGCCGGCGCATCACCTCGGGGGCGTGGGGGGCGGTGCGGTTCCTTCTCGGCTACACCCGGGCCAGGGGCTATCGGGTGTCGAACCAGACCAACCGCCGGTTGAGGATCCGCCGCGGTGACGGAGCGGTCCTCCTCCTCTCTCCGTTGGAGCGGGCCAGGCCGGTGTCCGCGCAGGACATCGATGCGTTCGACCTCCGGACCCTGGAGCAGCGGGGAACGCTCTCCCTCCAGCCCGAGCCGAGCCGATGGGTGCACCGGCTGGCCTTCGTCCAATCGCTCACGGGCAAGCTCTCGCTCCTGTCCTTCGTCGTCGGCGCCTATCTGTTCCTCATCCACTTGTTCGAAGGTGGTTGGGCCCGGACGTATCTGCTGCTCTCGCTCATCTTCCTGGGGCTCTCGCTCGTCTCGATGCTGCTGGTCGCCCGGCTGGGAAGCAGGGCGGGGGTACGGCCCTCTCTCGGAAACTGGGCCCGGGGAAAGTTCTATCTGCTGCTGCTCCTGCTCATCGGGTTTGGCATTCCGAGCCTCGTCATCCTCGCGTCCGAGGGGTTCATCGGCCATCTGCGGAGCATGCTCGTCTCCCTCACCCAGTGGGTGGTGACGCGGGGCCAGGAGCTCCCCGAGGTGCCGTTCACCGCCCGGCTCCTCGTCGCCGGCCGACTCCTCCAACTGCTCTTCATCGGTCTGCTCTCGCTGCTGCCGGCCCTGCTCTTCTTCGCCTTCGACCGGGAGCACCAGGGCACGCTGCGCGAGCGGTTCGTCGCCCATATCTTCCGGTTCGATCCGGAGGTGAAGACCCGGCAGGACGTGCGGGCCCGCTACGGCAAGCAGATGGACGAGGCCTATGGTGCCGAGCTCCGTGAAGGGGTCATCCGCCTCATGCCCACGCGGCGCTCGCCCCTGCTCGTGGCCTCGCTGGTGCTCGCGCTCGGCTGGACCTTCACCCTGCTGAGCGTGGAGCCGCGGCCCGGCGTCGACTCGCCGGTGGACTTCCTGGCGTTCTTCCAGCCCCAGAAGTCCACGCTCCCCTTCGGCTTCCTGGGCGCGTACGCCTATGCGCTGGCCACCACCTTCCGCAGCTATGCCCGGAGGGATCTCCAGCCGAAGATCTACAGCCACATCACGACCCGTGTCTTCACGGTCATGGTCCTGGCCTGGGTGCTCGAGGAGAGCTGGTTGATGGTGCCGGGCGCGCAAGCCGACAAACCGGCCCTCGCCGCCGCGCTGCACACGCTCGCCTTCGTGACGGGCATCATCCCCGAGACGGGGCTGGTCTTCATCGGAGAGCTGCTGCGCACCTCCTTGCGGAGGATGAAGCGGTTCTCCCGGGACCCGGGCCTCCAGCTCGTGGACCCGCACGCGCCCCTCACCAGCCTGGAGGGAATCGACATCTATGACCGGGCCCGCCTCCAGGACGAAGGGGTGACCAACGTGCAGGCCCTGGCGCGCCATGACGTGGTCGAGCTGATGCTCCAGACGCGCGTTCCCGCGCCACGGCTCCTGGACTGGGTGGACCAGGCCATCCTCCATCTCCACTGCAATGTGGGAGGGAAGGTGGGCGGCAACCCCGACACGCTGCTCTCGAACCTGCGCCGGTACGGCATCCGCACGGTCACGGACCTCCTGGAGGCGAGTGACGAGGCGCGGGAGCGTGGAAAGGAGGAGGAGTTCCTCCAGCTCCTGTCCGGCCCCGCGTCCGACGGGAGCATTCCCCGGCTGCGGATCGTGCTCGATGTCATCAAGGACGAGGAGTGGGTGGCGCAGCTCCGTTGCTGGCACAAGACGCAGAACGTCCGGGAGGAGGTGCTGGAGGTCCCCGTGCCTCGCCCCGAGCCGAAGGCCCTCTGGCCCGGGCCCGCGGATTCCACCTCCCCGGCTGCCCTCCCGAGTGTCACCGGGCGCCGGGCCGGTGACGGAGCGGCTGCGCCACCTGTTGCATGAGGGCACCGGAGGGCATATCCGGGAACCTCCAGCCGCAGCGGAGGAGGACCGGGCATGTACCTCGCGGACACGGTGGTGGGCCTCATCGAGCACGGGCGCGAGGGTGACCTCGCCATCGGAGCACCGGGGAGGCCCGGGTTGACGCATGGCGGACTGCGGGAGCTCGCGCGGCACACCGTCACGGCGCTGAACGGCATGGGCCTGGGACGTGGGGACCGGGTGGCGCTGGTGCTGCCCAACGGACCGGAGATGGCGGCGGCCTTCGTCACCTTCGCCTGCGGCACCACCACCGCGCCGCTCAACCCGTCCTATCGGGCGGAGGAGTTCGACTTCTACCTCTCCGACCTGAATGCCCGGGCGCTCGTCGTGCTCGAGGGCATGGAGAGCCCGGCCCGCGCCGTCGCCGCCGCGCGAGGCATTCCCGTCATCGAGCTGGTCCCCGATGCGAACGGACCCGCGGGCCGCTTCACCTTGAAGCCGGAGCGGCCGCTCTCCGGCACGCCGGCGCGGGCGGGGTTCGCCGAAGCGGGGGACGTGGCGCTCGTGCTTCACACCTCGGGGACGACGGCGCGGCCGAAGATCGTTCCCCTGAGCCACACCAACGTCACGGCCTCCGCGTACCACATTGGCCAGACGCTGCGGCTGGAGCGCGAGGATGTCTGCCTCAACATCATGCCGCTCTTCCACATCCATGGGCTCATCGCGGCGGTGCTGGCAAGCCTCGCGGCGGGCGGCGGGGTGGTGTGCACGCCGGGCTTCAACGCGCTCAAGTTCTTCGGCTGGTTCGAGGAGGTGCGTCCGAGCTGGTACACGGCGGTGCCCACCATGCACCAGGCGATCCTCGGCCGGGCCAGCCGCAACACCGGGGTCATCCAGGCCGGGCGGTTGCGGCTCATCCGCTCGTCGTCCGCGTCGCTGCCGCCGCAGGTGATGGAGGAGCTGGAGCAGGTGTTCGGCGTGCCGGTCATCGAGAGCTACGGCATGACGGAGGCGTCGCACCAGATGGCGTCGAGCCCGCTGCCGCCACGGCCGCGCTACGCGGGCTCGGTGGGCATTGCCTCGGGGCCCGAGGTCGCCATCATGGGGGAGGAGGGAAACCTGTTGCCCCCGGGGGCGCTCGGGGAGGTCGTCATCCGGGGCCGCAACGTGACGGCCGGCTACGAGAACAACCCCGAGGCCAACGCCAAGGCCTTCACCCACGGTTGGTTCCGCACGGGAGACCAGGGGGTGCTCGACGAGGCGGGCTACCTGCGGCTCACCGGCCGGCTCAAGGAGATCATCAACCGCGGGGGCGAGAAGATCAGTCCGCTCGAGGTGGACACGGTGTTGATGGACCACCCGGCGGTGCAGCAGGTGGTGACGTTCGGCATGCCGCACCCGAAGCTGGGCGAGGAGGTCGCCGCCGCCGTGGTGCTGCGCGAGGGCGCGAGTGCCGGGGAGCGGGAGCTTCCAGGACTTCGCCTCGGCCCGGCTGGCGGACTTCAAGGTGCCGCGGAAGATCGTCTTCCTTTCGGAGATTCCCAAGGGGGCGACGGGCAAGTTGCAGCGCATCGGTCTCGCCGAGCGGCTGGGGCTGAATCCGTGAAGATCGCCATCTTCGGCGCGGGAGCGATGGGCGGGTTCTTCGGCGTGCGGCTGCTCCAGGCCGGAGCGGACGTCACCTTCATCGCGCGGGGGGCCCACCTCGCCGCGATGCGGGACAAGGGGCTCACCCTGCGCAGCGGCGGCGAGAGCGTCACCGTCCGGCCGCCGTGCACCGATGACCCGGCCGAGGCGGGGCCACAGGACTACGTCCTCATCACGCTGAAGGCGCACTCGCTGCCCTCGGCGGCGGTGCGGATGCTCCCGCTGCTGGGCCCCGAGACGGCGCTCGTCACGGGCATCAACGGCGTGCCCTATTGGTACTTCCACGGCCTCGAGGGGCCGTACCGGGACCGGCCGGTGGAGAGCGTGGACCCGGGTGGGAAGCTCCGGGAGACGCTGCATCCCTCGCGCGCCATTGGCGCGGTGCTCTACCCGGCGGCCGAGGTGGTCGAGCCCGGCGTCATCGAGCACACGTATGGGGATCGCATCACCCTGGGAGAGCCCGATGGAAGCAGGAGCCCGCGCGTCGAGGCGCTGTCGAAGCTGTTGATCCGAGCGGGCCTGAAGGCGCCGATCCGGCCGCGCATCCGTGACGAGCTGTGGGTGAAGCTCTGGGGCAACCTCGCCTTCAATCCGCTCTCGGCGCTCACGGGCGCGACGCTGGACAAGCTCGCGACCCAGGGGGACCTCCGGGCCGTGGCGCGCAACATGATGGTCGAGGCCCAGGGAGTCGCCGAGGCGCTCGGGGTGCGCTTCCCCATCGACGTGGACAAGCGGATTCACGGTGCGGCGGAGGTCGGCGAGCACAAGACCTCCATGCTGCAGGACCTGGAGCGCGGCCGGCCGATGGAGATCGACGCGCTGCTGGGCGCGGTGGTGGAGCTCGGCCAGCTCGTGGGCAAGCCGATGCCCGCGTGCGAGCTGGTGCTGACGCTGGTGCGCGAGCGTGCACGGCAGGCCGGCTGCTACCCGGCCGAGCGCCCGTAGTCCCGGAGCACGTCGTCACAACACCTCCCGGCCCACTCTTTCCTCGAGGGGAAGTGGGTGGGGGCATGCCGCGCTCACCTCGCGCGCCCCACGAGGTGTCCATGCAGAACCACATCGTGCTCGTCCCGGGCTTCGGCGGTTTCGATGCCCTCGGCTCGTTGCGCTACTACCACGGGGTGACCCAGGTGCTCGGGCCGTCCCCGTTGGTCCTGCACTACTTCCCCAACCTGCCCACGGCGAGCGTGCAGACGCGGGCGCGGCGGTTGCGGCTGTGGCTCGGCGACCTCCAGGAACGGCGGGTGATTGGGGGCAAGGACGCCCTCCACCTGGTGGGCCACTCGACGGGCGGGCTCGACATCCGGCAGCTCCTCATCGACTACCGGAGGCGTGAAGGCACCCAGGCGCCCGGGATGGACGTGCTCGAGCGGATCCGCACGGTGCAGTTCATTTCCACGCCTCAGCGTGGGACGAACCTGGCCCGCCGCGTGAGAGGACTCGGGGGGGCTTCGCGCGTCCTCACCCGGTGGATGCCGCGCATGCTCTACGAGACGACCCGCGCGCTCCGCACCGGGGGCGTGAGTTTCGCCGGACGGTGCCTCCAGCGCATGTGGCCTCCCGATGAGGGCTCACCCGACTGGCTCGATGCCGCCATCCAGACGATGGTGGGCTTTGGCGCCAGGCGGGAGAACCTCGAGCGGGCGCTCGCACGGGCCTCGTACTTCGAGACGCTCCGGTGGCTGATGCACGTGTCCACCGATGTCGCCGCCATCAGCGACCTGGACCCCGTGCGGGCCCCGGGCGCGCCCGAGAGCCCGGCGCACCGGACGTCGCCCGACGAGGAACGGGACTTCCTCAGGGCGAAGGACATCCACTACCGCTCCATCGTGACCGTCGCGAAGCGCCCGGCGGAGGATGCTCGCGGGCTGTTCAAGTTCGTGTACGGGTTGACCTCGCGCGGCCCGACACCGGAGCTGGGCCAGGCCCGCTCCATCCCCTGGCTGGGGGAGTCGAAGCAGGGGACGCGAATGCTGACGCCTTCGGACAACGACGGCATCGTCAACAGCGTCTCCATGGTGTGGCCGGATGCGGAATCCAGCTTCCTGGTGGAGGCGGACCACGCGGACGTCATCGGCCATTTCCGCTACTCCCAGCCGCCCCGGCAGGAGCTGGATGCTCCGCAGCGCTACTACCAGTACGACCTGCTGTCCTCGGGCTCGAATTTCGGCCAGCGCGAGTTCGAGGCCCTATGGGGGGAGATCGCTTCCTTCACCGGGAGCTGGAGGTATCCGCGAGACCTCGCAAGGCCCGAGGAGGCCTGGGTCATGTGAGCCGGCGCCTGCGTCCGAGCGCCAGCACGGCGAGCGCGAGCACTCCCGCGCTCCAGCCTGGTGCCGAGCCACAACCACAACCCCCCGATTCGGCCACCTGGGGCACCGGACCCGGAATGCCGCGCATGTCCGCGGTGCGAGCCACCCACAGGTGGCTGGTGACGGTGCGCGGATGGCCTTGGATCCACACCTCCACACGAAAGCGATCCTCGCCATGTCCGGGCGCGGTGACATCCTGCTCCACCACGAAGTCGTCCGAGGTCACCTCCACGAGCGGCAGGCGCACGCCGTTGTGGACGAAGCGCACCTGATGGCCCCGGGCCCCCGTGACGCGGGCGCTCAGCCGGGCGCTCCGCGCGAGCACGGTGTCCCCGGTGGGCGCCACGCTGCTCGTCAGGTCCACCATGGGGTCCTCCGGCCCCTGGAGCTTCACCACGGTGCGGCCCTCGCGGATGCCCTCCAGCAGGGCCGCCACGCTCAGCTCGCGCGCGTACACCAGCGTCGTGGGGTTGCCGATGGCGCTCTGGGTGAAGTCCAGGTCCACCCCGGCGCGATGGTCATCACTGCCGCCGAGTGCCGCGGTGTGGTGCCCCTGCGCGACGAGCCAGTCCCAGTAGCCGAGCGCGCCCTCGGAGAAGAAGCGCCCCAGCTTCTCCCAGCCGCCGTTGGCCACCTCGATGGCGTCCACGCCGCCCGGGGGCACGGTGTGCTGCCACGCGCAGCCGATGCACAGGTCTCCCACGTCGTAGGTGGGGTGGTTGATGGAGAAGAGCGCGCCCTGGCGGTGGAAGGCGCCGATGGCCTCCTCCAGGGTGATGCCCTCGTTCACCCGCGGCGGCACGTAGGCCGTGGCGCCGATGGCGTTCGCATGGCCCGCATAGGTGGTGTACTCGATGCCCGGCACCAGCAGCAGGTCCGGGAAGCGCGGCTGGGCGTCCACGAGGAAGTCGAGCGTGGACGTGGTGTTGTGCTCGGTGAGGACGACGAAGTCGAGCCCCTGGCCCCGCGCGAAGCGGGCGAGCTCCTCCAGCGGGGCCCTCGCATCACCGCTCTCGCGAGAGTGGACGTGGAAGTCGCCCGCGTACCAGCGCGGTTGCGCGGAGAGCGCGCTGGCGGGGCGGTAGGGCTGGCGCTCGGGCTGGGGCGCGAGCCGGGCCGTGGTGCGCAGGTGCACTTCAATCCGGTAGCGCGCGGGCGTCTTGCGGATCTTCGCCTTGCCCACCGTCACCTTCCAGGTGCCCGGGGGCAGGGGACCGGCGAGGTACGAGCGCGAGGCGGCCTGCTCGCCCACGATGGCGGGCTCCTCGTTGCCGCCGCCGTAGCCGCGGAAGCCGGCCGGATCCTCCAGGCCCCAGTCGAGGATGTTCTCGCTGGCGAGGTCGTCATGGTGGACCTCCAGCTCCACGGTGCCCGGCGGTACCTCGAAGGGGACGGTGAAGTAGCTGCCCTCGGTGGGCACCTCCCCCTCCAGCACCAGGGGGCCGGCCGCGAGGGCGGAAGTACAGGCGAGGAAGCAGGCGAGGAGCGGGCCGCGGAACGAGGGCAGGGGACGCACGGGGCGCGCAGCGTATCCCATCCCGCCGCACGGCCGCCCGGGTGCTCCCCGGGCCGGGGTGCACCCGCGAGGGCTCGAGCGCGTCGTGGAGAGGATGGATGAGTCCAGGCAGGCAGGCACGAAGAGAGCAGCCGACGGGGGAAGCCCGGGTGGGACATGGGATGCAGGCGGGCCTGCGTGTGCACATCTCTACGCGGCGTGTCAGGAGGTGGAGAGGGGTGAACATGAGTACGGGACGCCGGGGCGCGGCATGGGCAGTCCTCGTCTTGCTCTCGCTGGGGGCGCTCCCGGGCTGCAATCGAGCGGACTCGCAGGCGCAGCAGCCCCAGGAGCAGGCCTCGGTGGTGCTCGGGCCGGATGACGTGGTGCGGGTGGAACCACGGGAGCTGCGCAGCGGCCCCGTGCTCTCCGGCACGCTCCAGGCCCGGCGCGCCGCCACCATGCGCGCCGAGGTCCAGGGCGCCGTGCTGGAGATGGTCGTCGAGCAGGGCCAGCAGGTGAAGAAGGGCCAGTTGCTCGCGCGCATCGAGGACAACTCGTTGCAGGACCAGCTCATCGCCGCGCGCGGCGCGGTGCGGGTGGCGCGCAACGCCCTGCAGGTCGCCCGGTCCGAGGAGGAGCGCAACCGCAAGCTGTCCGACGCGGGCGTCATCACCCGGCGGGACTTCGAGCGGGCGCAGCTCTCGCGCCACCAGGCCCAGGCGCAGCTCTCCGAGGCCGAGGCCCGGCTCGCGCTCGCCCGCCAGCAGGTGGGCCGCACCCGCATCCGCGCTCCCTTCACCGGAGTGGTGAGCGAGCGCCTCGCCAGCGCGGGTGACATCGTCCAGCCGGGCACGGCGCTCTACACCGTCATCGACCCGACCAGTCTGCGGCTGGAGGCCTCCGTGCCGGCCGCGCAGCTCAGCACGCTCGAGCCCGGCATCGAGGTGGACTTCAACGTCGGCGGCTATGGGGACCGCTCCTTCAAGGGCCGCATCGAGCGCATCAACCCCGCGGTGGATCCGGGGACGGGCCAGGTGCGCATCTACGTGGCCCTGCCCAACACGGAGCAGGACCTGCTCACCGGGCTCTCCGCCGAGGGCCGGGTGGCGTCGCTGCGGCGCGAGGTGCCCGCGGTGCCCGTGGCGGCGGTGGACGTGCGCGCCGAGCCGCCCACGGTGTTGCGCGTGAAGGACGGCCGCGTCGAGCGCGTGCCGGTGACGCTCGGCATGCGGGACGAGCTGGCGCGCCTGGTGGAGCTGCGCTCCGGCGTGCAACCGGGGGACGTGGTGCTGCGGGCCTCGGCGGGAGACATCGCCGAGGGCACCCCCGTGGAGGTGCGGCTGCCCGAGCGGCCCCAGGAGCCCGAGCCGGGCGTGGGTGGTGCTGGCACTCCTCCGCCGGCCGAATCTCCGCCCCAGCAACCCACGCCGCGCTGAGGAGCCAGCCCCGTGTTCATTTCCAATTTCGCCATCAAGAAGCCCATCGTCACCATCACCGCCATGCTGGCGCTGGTGGTGTTCGGCGTGGTGGCGCTGATGTCCCTGCAGACGGACGAGTTCCCCGACGTCCAGCAGCCCATCATCAACGTCACCATCGTCTACCCGGGCGCCTCACCGGACGTCGTCGAGCGCGAGCTGGTGGAGCCCATCGAGGACGCCCTCTTCGCCATCAGCGGGGTGGATGCCTCGCAGTCCACCTCCAGCGCCATCGACGGCCTCGCCCAGTTCACCATCTTCTTCGACTTCGAGAAGGACCTGCAGCAGGCCTCGCAGGACGTGCGCGACGCCATCTCCAGCAAGCGCAATGACTTGCCGCTGGAGATGGAGGAGCCCGTCCTCACGCGGTTCGATCCGGCGGACATCCCCATCGTCTCGCTGGCCATCACCTCGGACACGCTGCCGGCCACGGCGCTCACGCGGCTGGTGGACCCGGGCATCGTGGGCGAGCTGCGCTCCCTTCCCGGCGTGGCCCAGGCCTCGGTGGTGGGTGGCATCGAGCGGGAGATGACGGTGTTCGTGCGCCCTCAGTCCCTGCAGGCCGCGGGGTTGAGCATCTCGCAGGTGGTGCAGGCGCTGCAGGCGCAGAACCTCGCCGCGCCGGTGGGCCGGCTGGACGGGCCGTTGGAGGAGACGACCATCCGCCTCAAGGGCCGGCTGGAGACGCCCGAGGACTTCGCCCGCGTCGTCATCGCCGAGCGCGGCGGCCAGCCCATCCGGCTCGGCCAGGTGGCCAACGTGGTGGATGGGACCGAGGATCCGCGCACCCTGGCCCTCTTCAATGACCGCGAGGCGGTGGGCATCGACATCCTCAAGGCCAAGGGCTACAGCACCACGCAGGTGGCCGATGCCGTCCGCGAGCGCATCCACGCCCTCCAGTCCACGCTGCCCCCGGGCGTGAAGATGGAGATCGTCCGCGACTCGGGCGTGCAGGTGGACAACGCGGTGGAGAACGTCCAGTCCGCGCTCGTCGAGGGCGCGCTGCTCACCGTGCTGGTGGTGTTCCTCTTCCTCAACTCGTGGCGCTCCACCGTCATCACCGGCCTGGCGCTGCCGGTGAGCGTGCTCGCGTCCTTCATCAGCGTGTGGGCGTTCGGCTTCACGCTCAACACCATGTCGCTGCTGGGCCTCACGCTGGCCATCGGCATCCTCATCGACGACGCCATCGTGGTGCGCGAGAACATCGTCCGCCACATCGAGATGGGGAAGGACCATTACACGGCCTCGCGCGAGGGCACGAGCGAGATTGGCCTCGCGGTGGCGGCGACGACGTTCTCCATCGTGGCCGTGTTCGTCCCGGTGGCCTTCATGTACGGGGTGGCGGGGCAGTGGTTCAAACCCTTCGCCCTCACCATCGCGTGCTCGGTGCTGGTGTCGCTCTTCGTGAGCTTCTCCCTGGACCCGATGCTCTCGGCGTACTGGCCCGACCCGGCGGTGGAGAAGGGGGCGCACAAGGGCCCCATCTCGCGGGTGCTCGCGCGCTTCAACCACTGGTTCGACCGGCAGGCGGACAAGTACAAGGGCGTCATCGCCTGGGCGCTGGACCACCGGCTGGCCATGGTGCTGTTGGCGGTGTTCTCGCTGGTGGGCGCGGTGGTGTTGCAGGGCCTGTTCGGCGGCGGGGGCTTCGTCCCGGTGAGCGACCGCGCCGAGGTGGAGATGCTGGTGGAGACGCCCGCGGGCTCCAGCCTCGAGTACACGAAGCGCAAGGTGGAGGAGGTGACGCGCATCGCGCGCAACCACGGCGAGGTGCGCTACACCTTCACCACCATCGGCACGCCGTTGCCGCTGCGCTCGCCGGGCGTGGACCAGGCGCTGGTGTACGTGAAGCTGACGCCCAAGGACGAGCGCGAGGTGAGCCAGGAGGAGCTCGGTGTCCAGCTGCGCCGGGAGATGTCGCGCGTGGCGGGGGCGGACGTGTCCGTCTTCACCAGCGGCTTCGGCGGAGCCTTCAAGTCCATCCAGTTGGAGCTGCGCGGGCCGGACGCGCGGGAGCTGACGCGGCTGGCCGAGCAGTTGCGCCGCGAGGTGGAGCAGGTGCCGGGCGCGGTGGACGTGGGCCTGTCCACGCGCGGGGAGAAGCCGGAGGTGGAGGTGGAGGTGGACCGCACCATGGCGGGCCGGCTCGGCGTGACGGTGGCCCAGGTGGCGCAGTCGATGCGCGCGGCCTTCGCGGGCGTGGACTCGGGTGACTGGGTGGACCCCTCGGGCGAGACGCGGGACGTGGTGGTCCGGCTGGTGCCCGAGTCCCGTACCCGCCCGGGAGACCTGCAGACGCTGCCCCTGGTGGCGGGTGCGGCGCCGGGAGGGACTCCGGCCCTGGTGCCCCTGGGCCAGGTGGCCCGCATCCGCGAGACGGTGGGGCCCGCTCAAATCAACCACCTCAACCGCGAGAAGGTCATCAACATCCAGGCGAACGTGCAGGGGCGCTCGCTGTCGGGGGTGATGACGGACGTGCGGGCGCGGCTGGACAAGGTGCGGCTGCCGCCGGGCTACGTGCTGGGGGAGGGCGGCGAGGCGAAAGACCAGGCCGAGGTGTTCGGCCGCGTCTTCCTCGCGCTCGGGGTGGCGGTGCTGCTGATGTACCTCATCCTGGTCATCCAGTTCGGCTCGTTCCTGGATCCCCTGGCCATCCTCATCTCGCTGCCGCTGTCGCTCATCGGCGTGGTGCTGGCGCTGCTGGTGACGGGGGACACGCTCAACATCATGAGCCTCATCGGCGTCATCCTGCTGATGGGCATCGTCGCCAAGAACGCCATCCTGCTCATCGACTTCGCCAAGTGGGCGCACACGCGAGGGTTGCCGATGCGCGAGGCGCTCATCGAGGCGGACGCATCCGCCTGCGGCCCATCATGATGACGACGCTGGCCATCATCGCGGGCATGGTGCCGGTGGCGCTGGGAGCGGGGGAGGGTGGCGACTTCCGCGCACCGCTGGGGCGGGCCGTCATCGGCGGCGTCATCACCTCCACGCTGCTCACGCTGCTGGTGATTCCGACGGTGTACGAGATCCTCCACGACGCCCGCACGTGGATGTTGGGTAAGGTGCGGCGCGGCAAGGGGCCTGGCGGCCGCGAGCCGGTGCACGGCCCACCCGAAACGCGCCCGGGGACTTGAGAAGGGACTGGGTTGGCCAAGGTCACGGTCCATACGCGGTTGTGCCGGGACTTGCGGAGGCTCTCCGTCATCCAGGGGAGCCTCGTCCTCGCGGTGGGCCTGCTCGTCTTCATCGCGTGGCTGGCCGGCATCGATTCCCTCAAGGGACTGCGCCCGGGCCTGCCCACGATGAAGGCCAACACGGCCCTGTGCTTCTTTCTCTCCGGCGCCACGCTGGTGCTGGTGGGACACCCCAGCGAACACGCCCTCGTGCGGCGGGGCGCGCAGGTGGGCGCGGGGCTCGTCGCCCTCATCGGTGGCCTGACGTTCGCCCAGTACCTCTTCGGCGTGGAGCTCGGTCTCGATCAGCTCCTCGTGGAGGACCCCGTCCGGAGCCGGGAGCTCGGCTACCCGGGGCGCATGGCCCCCAACACGGCCGTCTGCTTCATCCTGCTCGGGGTGTCGCTCCTGTTCATCGAGGTGAAGACGCGGCTCGTCGGCTGGCCCTCGCAGTACCTGGCCGCGCTCACCGCCATCATCGCGCTGGTGGGCTTCGTGGGTTACCTCTATGGGCAGGAGGAGTTCCCCGGCCTCAGCCGCTACGCGCAGATGGCGGTGCACACCACGATGTGCTGCCTGCTGCTTTCCAGCGGCGTCTTCCTCGCCCGTCCGGATCGCGGCTTCATGAAGGTGGTCACCCACTCGGGTCTCGGCGGGGTGCTCGCGCGCTGGTTGCTGCCGCCGGCATTCGTCCTGCCCATCCTCCTGGGAGGGCTGGCGCTCCTGGGCTACCGGGCCGGGGCCTACGCGCTGCCCTTCGCGCTGGCGCTCATCGCCGCGGGCAACGTCATCGCCTTCACCGCGCTGGTGTGGGGGGCCGCTTTCGCGCTGGACCGGGTGGAGGCCCGGCGGCAGCGCGCCGAGGAGGAGCGGGTGCGGTTCGAGGTCCGGGAGCAGGCCGCACGCGCCGAGGCCGCCTCCCAGCAACGCGAGCGCTCACGGGCCGAGGCCGCCGAGCGGGAAGCCCAGCGCGCGGTCCGCACCCGCGAGGACGTGTTGGCCATCGTGAGCCATGACCTGAAGAACCCGCTGGGCTCCATCGCGCTGAGCACCCAGTTGATGCGGCGGCTCCTCCCTCCGGGTGAGGAGGGCGAGCGGCTGCGCAAGCATACCCACACCATCGAGCGCTCGGTGGAGCGGATGGACCGGCTCATCAAGGATCTGCTCGACATGGCCAGCATCCAGGCCGGCCAGCTCAAGCTGGACCTGGGACGCTACGGGGTGGACGAGCTGGTGCGCGACGGACTGGTGCTGCTCGAGCCCCTGGCCATCGAGAAGCGGGTGGAGTTGCGCGCGCACCTGCCCCGGGAGCGCTGCTGGGTGGAGTGCGACCGGGACCGGTTCTTCCAGGTGCTGTCCAACCTGGTGGGCAATGCCCTGAAGTTCACCCCCGAGGCGGGAATGGTGACGGTGGAGGTGGTGCCCGGGGAGGACGTGGTGCGCTTCTCGGTGAAAGACACCGGCCCGGGCATCCCCGCCGACGCGCTGCCCCACCTCTTCGAGCCCTTCTGGCAGGTAGAAGGAACGGGAAAGAAGGGCACGGGGCTGGGCCTCACCATCAGCCGGGGCCTCGTGATGGCCCACGGCGGTGCCCTGGAGGTGGAGAGCGAGCAGGGGCAGGGCAGCACCTTCTCCTTCACCCTGCCCCGGCCCTCGCCCAGGGCGGAGCGGGAGCGGGCCCCCGAGCCTCCCGTGCACTGAGCAGGCGGGCGAGCATCCTTTTTCGAACAGTCCCGAGGCTGTGCCAGACTGGCGCCCCGCCCGTCGCGTGGAGGCGAAGGGCGAAGCCATTTCGGGGGTGTTTCCCATGACGGACGTGCGCTGGACGAACGAGTTCCTGGATTCCATGCGCGAGGTGTGTGACCTGCCGGCGGACGAGGCGGTGCAGAGCCTCTTCACGCAGGGGCTGGTGGGCTCCGCCAATGAGCTGATGAAGCAGCTCGTGGCCCACGAGTCGGTGACGGCCGAGCAGCTTCCGGTGCCGCTGCGCGGCTACTTCGAGCAGAGCGCGAAGCTGCCCTCGTGGGCGGACCCGGAGCTCATCCGCGAGGGGCAGGCGGTGTTCAGCCGGTGCGGCTCGTTGTCGGTGGTGGCGCTGGTGTGCGCCTCGCTGCCCACGTGTTACGCGGGAGCCGAGGGCGTGCAGGTGCTGCACCTGACGGCGCGGCTGCAGACGGACACCAAGCGGCGCATCGTCGAGACGGCGCAGATGGTGGTGGACGTGATGTCGCCGGGAGGCCTGGAGCCGGACGGCTGGGGTCTGAAGGACGCGCAGAAGGTGCGGCTGATGCACGCCGCGGTGCGCTACCTCATCCGGCAGAGCGGCCGGTGGGACGGCACGTGGGGCCAGCCCATCAACCAGGAGGACATGGCCGGCACGCTGGTGACGTTCTCGGTGGTGACGATTCGTGCGCTGGCGAAGCTGGGCTACACGCTCTCGCCGCGTGAGGAGCAGGCCTACTACCACGCGTGGCGGGTGGTGGGGTACCTGATGGGCGTGGACGAGCGGCTGCTGCCGGAGACGTACGAGGAGGGCTGCCGGCTGGCGGACATCATCTTCGGGCGTGTGTTCCGCACCAGCGACGCGGGCAAGGCGATGACGCAGGCGCTCATCGAGCAGGTCGAGCACATCATCCCCGGCAACATCTTCGATGGGCTGTGCAGCACGCTCATCCGCCATTTGATCAGCGACGAGACGGCGGATCTGATCGCCGTGCCGCCGGCGGACTGGACGCGCGCGCTGATCAAGCCGCTGCAGGTCCTGGGCTGGGTGATGGACGAGGGCGACGAGGCGAACGTGGTGAACGCGAAGCTCAGCGAGCTGTTCGGGCGCAAGTTGCTGGAGGGAATCGTGTGGGTGAGCCGGGGCAACGAGCGTCCGCCCTTCCGCATCCCCGAGACGCTGCGCGAGTCGTGGAACGTGCGCAGCCGTGAGCAGCAGCTCGCCTGACGCGGCTCAGGTGAACGTGCTGCCTGAGAGGACTCCGCCTCCTCCGCGTCGTTCCTCATGAGGATTGCCCTTGTCCTCGCGGGTGTGCTGCTGGTGACGGTGGCCGCGTGCCGCGGCCACACGAGCAGCGGTGCGGTGCGCCTGGACTTCGCCATGGAGCCACCGGGGGAGAGCCCTCTGGGCTCGGTCTCTCGCGAGGCGGGCCAGGGCTCGGCACCCCTGGCATCCGTGGCCGAGGCGCTGGAAGGCGCACGGGAGGTACGCGCCCAGGCGTGGACGGCGGCACGCGGGCTGAAGCGCAAGGGGGCCTGGCTGGCACTGGGGCTGCGCGTGGAGGGCGAGCGGTTGCAGTTGCTCGGTTTGCGTCAGCACGAGGGCGGCGGTGCCGAGGCGGAGGCGGCGGACGCCGAGAGCTTCCGCTCCCTGATGGAGTGGGTGCTGTCCCGGTACGTGAGGGGACAGCGGGGCGAGGTGGTGTTGACGTTGCGGAGGGGAGAGGGGCAATGGACGGAAGAGGTGGAGTCCACCGGCCCGGTACCCTTGGCCTCCGTGCCCGAGGCACCCTATGAGGTCTTCCTTCGCCATCAAGGGGAGAGGCTGAAGGCCCCAGGCTTCTCCGAGGAGGCGCGCGGAGAAGGACGGATGGCGCTCAAGAGGCTGGAGCAGTGGCTGCTGCTGCAACCAGAGGGAGCCCTGGAGCATGCGCCTTCGCCACTGGAGAAGTACGTCACGCTGCTGGAGGAGGAGCGGCAGCGCGAGGTGCGCTGGCGGGCCGTGCAGCACAAGCTGGTTGAGTACGAGGAGTGGGGGCGCAAGCTGTTGGCCACCTACGTCCCGCCTCCGCGCCGCCTGGCGCCGGGCTACCTCCTGAGCGAGTCGCCCCTGCGTGAGCAGTCGCTGCGGGCGCTGGGCAGTGCCACGCTGGCCTGGGCGTATGCCCATACGGAGGATCCGGACTTCCTGAAGCGTACGCCCGACGAGGTCGCGCTCTACCTGCTGGCGAGCCGCTCGGCCCTGGCCTCCGTGGTGCAACTGGGCCGGCTGGCGCCGGTGCACCTGGACTACAACGAGGCCTTCGACCCGGAGGTGTACAAGCCCGAGGAGCTGGTGCTGGAATTGTTGGTGGGCCTGACGCCGGGCGCGGGCGAAGTAGCCGACGCGCGGGCCGCCGTCACGGGCAGGAGCCTCACCGGCCACCAGCTCACCCGCCCCGAGCGGGTGGTGTGCGCGCTGTCGGTGCTGGTGCCCTTCATGACCGGTTCCGTGCTGATTCGGAGCGGTGACGAGGGCGTCGAGCAACTGGCGCTGCTCACCGGCCGGAGTCTGGACGAGGTGCGGGTGCTCTCGCGCGTGGCCTCTCACCTGTCACCGGGTGACACGAAGGAGATAGAGCGCTTGATGGCGGCGGCCTCCCGGGGCCACTCCTTCACCGAGGAGGAGTTGCAATTCCTCCACCGGGTGGCGCGTGGGCTGGATGCACCACTGCGGGAGGCGGCCGGTGCGCTGCGAGCGGGCCAGAAGGTGCTCCTGTTGGGAGTCCGCACGCTGCCGGACGGCAGCCGGATGTTGCCTGGCTCGCCCATGCACAAGGCGCAACGCTGGGTGGACTACCAGTTCCGTCATCCGGAGAAGTACCGCCGCTTCTCCTTCCAGCCGGACTCCGGCTGGGAGCGCATGTACGAATCCATTCTCAAGAACCGGCCAGCGGGCAATGCCTTCGAGGACGCCATCCTTCAGGCCGGAAAATATGAGCGCAACACCGCGATGATGATGCCGCCGCCAGGCAGCCGCGCGCAGGGCTTCATCGCCGACTCCGTGAAGGGCAGCCCAACGGAGTTGGTATGGGGTCAGCCCTACGCCCTTGTCGAGGCCAAGGCACGAAAGGAACTGTCTCCCTCCGGCAACCTCAAGGCCATGATCGACTACGTGGAGAAGTACGGCGGACATCTCGAGCTGTGGATTCGCTCCGCCCAACATCCAGAGGGCGCCACACATCTCACGGGACCCCTCCTGAAACGGCTGCAGCCGCTCATGGCTCGGGGCAAGGCGGCCCTCAAGCGGTATCCTCCCTGAACGGCATCATGTCCAGGAACGGTTTGAACATCTCTATCCATCTCCCACCCGGAACGCCGTCTGGCGAAGAGGTGCGAGACTTTCTCGAACTCGTCTTCAATCGATTCCAGTGGTTCGTGCCTGCCCGGTATGGGGATGCGGATCTGTCTGAAGCCATGACTCCAGGCAAGCTGGATGCGCTCCTCGGCTACTATGAAGAGCACGGCAAGTTGTGTGTGGCAGCGAGGACGGATCGAGACTTCGTCTGGGTTCTTCCCTGTGAATCCGGGCCAGACCCCCATCATGGTGAGATCAGCTGGGTGACCTCGGCGGCATCTGCAGCGAAGGCGCCCTGGCGCGTGGCCCACGTCGAACAGGTCGGCGAGGTGATGCGGCTCTTCCAATCACCCCTGGCGATTTCCGCACTGGCAAGCGACATCGAGCGCAAGTATTGGCGGTGGGTTCCTGATGGGGTCGGCGAGACGCTCACTCCCAACGTGCGTGGCTATGGCGAGGGATTGGCCGGCCTCTTCTGGCGCAACTTCTATGGGCCTCCCTTCGTGCGCATGTTCGGCCAGCGCCTCGATGCGCTGCCCCCCGAGTGCCGCAAGCCGCTCGGAGCGGAGCTCGTCCTCGTGCAGCCCTACGCGCTCCCCACCGACGCGGGGACCGAAGCGGGCCTCGCCCGCGAGCGCGAGCTCATCTCCCTGCTCGGCGCCGAGTGCTTCTACGACCACGAGCACCACACCCTCCCTGCCCGCCGCCCCATCCTCGACGCCCTCGGCCAGCCACTCCACTGAGCGGTACCGGCCATCGGGCCGCGAGTGTCAGGCCTGGGGGGCGGTGGCCGTGCCGAGCGTGAAGCGGAACGTGCTGCCCTGCCCCGGGGTAGACTCCACCCAGATGCGCCCGCCGTGGCGCTCGACGATCTTCTTGCAGATGGACAGGCCGATGCCCGTGCCCGGGTACTCCTCCTTGCCGTGCAGCCGCTGGAAGATGGCGAAGATGCGCTCGTAGTACTGCGGCTCGATGCCGATGCCGTTGTCCTCCACCGCCACCGTGACGGTGTCTCCCTCGCGCGTGGCGGACACGCGGATGCACGGAGGCCGCTCGCCGCGGAACTTCACCGCGTTGCCCACCAGGTTCTGCAAGAGCTGCGCGAGCTGGGACTCGTCCCCCTTCACCCAGGGCAGCGGCTCCACCTTCACCTCCGCGCCGGACTCCTTCAGGGCCAGGTGCAGGTGTGACAGAGCGCGCTCCATGCTGCGCTCCAGCGGCACCGGCACCAGCTCCTTGCCCCGCGTGCCCACGCGCGAGAAGGCCAGCAGGTCATTGATGAGCGCCTGCATGCGGGTGGCCCCGTCCACCGCGTAGCGGATGAACTCGTCGGCGTCCGCGTCCAGCTTGCCCTTGTAGCGCCGCGACAGGAGTTGCACGTAGCTGGCCACCATGCGCAGCGGCTCCTGCAGGTCATGCGAGGCCACGTAGGCGAACTGCTCCAGGTCCGCGTTGGAGCGCGACAGCTCCTGGGCGCGCTGGGCCAGCTCGGCCTGGGCCTTCTCCAGGCTCGCCAGCAGCTCGGCGGTGTGCTGGCGGGCCCGCTCGGCCTCGGCGCGCGCGGCCTGCTCACGCACCAGCCGCCGTGCGTCCTCCTCCAGGGCGAGCCGCTCGGTGATGTCGGTGCACACGCCCGTCAGCCGCGAGGGCCGGCCGTGCTCGTCCAGCGTGAGCCGCCCATGCGCCTCCACCCAGCGCACCCGCCCGTCCGGCAGGATGATGCGGTACTGCACGTGGTGCTCCGGTTGGAGCTCGGCCACCACCCGCTGGATGCTGGTGAGCACGTGCTCCCGGTCCTCGGGGTGCATGTCGCTCTGGTAGTCCTCGAAGCTGCCGCCGAAGCTGCCCTCGGGGATGCCGTGGATGCGCTCCAGGGCGGGCGCCCAGTTGACGCGCTGGGCCTGGATGTCCCATTCCCAGGCGCCCATCCGCCCGGCCTCGAGCGCCACCTCCTGCCGGGCCTGGGCACGCTTCGCCTCCGCGTAGAGGCGGGCGTTGTCCACCGCGAGCGCGGCCCGGCGGGCCAGCTCCTCCACCAGCCGCAGCTCGTCCTGCCCCAGTCTCCGGAGCGACTCGGCGGTGGCCACCGCGAGCGTGCCCAGCGTCCGGCCCCGGGCGTTGAGGGGCACCACCATCATGGAGCGCAGCCCCAGCTCACGCAGGAGGCTCAGGTGCTCCTCGTCCCGCGCGGCCGCCACCAGCATCGCGTCGGTGATGTCGGAGGTGAGCTCCGGCAGGCCCGTGCGCATCACGTGGTTGATGCCTCTCTTCGCCTGGGAGTCCGTCGGGTAGCGCTCGGCCAGCCGCCGCGCCAGCTCCAGCTTGGCCGGGTCCATGTGGATGGAGGCCACCTGCCGCGAAGGGGTGGTGTCGCCCGCGAGGTGCACCGCGCACCAGTCCGCCAACCGCGGCACCAGCAGGCGCGCGGTGGCGGCCAGCGTGCTCTCCAGGTCGAGCGAGGTGGAGAGCAGCTCACCGGCCTCGGCCAGCAGGCTCAGCCGCTCCTGGGTGCGCATCACCTCGGTGACTTCCCGGAAGACGTTGACGGCGTACACCACCTGGCCTCCCGCGTCGCGCACCGGCGCCGCGGACACCCGGCTCCAGTGCTCCGCTCCCGTGCGTTTGTCGCGGAAGCGCAGCACCATCTCGGGGACACTCCGGCCGGAGATCACCTGCCGGCCCGGCATCTGGCCGATGCTCAACGGGCGGCCCGCGGCATCGAGCACCTCGTAGCGCTCGAACACCACGGGGCTGCCCTTGCGCAGCAATTCCTCCGGCGAGGCGGCGCCGAGGATGCGTGCCGCGGCGGGGTTGGCGAAGCACAGCGAGAAGTCCTGGGCCTGCAGGGTGACGCCGTCGGTCACCTGCGCGAAGAGCGCATCCACCAGTGGGCGGGCGTGTTCGAAGAGCCGCGCCAGCATCTCCGCCGCCAGGCCCTCGCCAGGATGGGCCGCCGGTAGGGGAGGGAGCGAGGGAGGAGGGGCCGCCGTGCTCATCAGGAACTCCAGATCGAAGAAGACAGTCTCCCGGGGAGGCCGAAAGCTCCCAATGGAACGCGGGGACGTCCATCCACATGCCCGGCCAGTGTTCACTGGTGGGAGCCGGGCGGGAAGGGGTTCACCGCCTCGCCGCTATCTCCTAGGGTGGGCCTCTCCCCCCCGACAGGTGCCGATGCCCCGAGGAAACCTGCCCGAAGACTACCGGCGACACGTGACGGCGGCCCTGGCCGCGCTCAACGTGCGCAACCTGGTGCTGAGCATCCACGACCCGAGCTTTCCCAGTGCACCGGGCGAGGACACCGGCCGGGGCTCGCCCTACTCGGAAGGGGGCATGGGCTTCCTCGAGTTCGCGCGGGAGCTGGGCTTCAACGGCATCCAGCTCGGCCCCCAGGGGCAGACGTCCGAGGAGAACGCCTCGCCGTATGACGGGACGCTCTTCTCGCGCAACGTGCTGAACGTGGCGCTCGCGCCGCTCACGCACGAGGAGACGTGGGGCGGGCTGGTGCGGCCCGAGCGGTTGCAGTCGCTCGTCTCGGCCCGTCCGGGCGGGGACGCGCGGGTGAAGCACCGCTATGCCTTCCGCGCCCAGACCGAGGCGCTCGAGGACGCCTGGGACGCCTTCCGGCACAAGCGGCCCCAGGCGGCGCCCGGCAGCGCCGTCGCGTGGCTCGCCGGGCACTTCGACACCTTCCGGCGCGAGCACCACGAGTGGCTGGAGCGGGACGCGCTCTACGACGTGCTCTGCACGGAGCATGGCCGCCCCTACTGGAAGGAGTGGCCGAGCGAGTGGGACCGGCGGCTGTGGAGCCCGCGCCCCGGGGAGGAGGCCTCGTTCGCCCATCGCCGCAAGGTGCTGCTGGCGAAGTACGCGGGGCAGGTGGAGGCCTACGCCTTCCGGCAGTTCCTCGTGCACTCACAGCACGCGGCGCTGCGGGAGCGGACGGCGGCGTGGGGACTGAAGCTGTACGGCGATCTGCAGATTGGTTACTCGCCGCGGGATGCATGGGCGTACCAGGGACTCTTCGTGAGCTCGTACCTCATGGGGGCGCCGCCCAGCCGCACCAACCCCGAGGGCCAGCCGTGGAACTACCCCGTGTTGGACCCGGGGCAGTACCACGCGCCACCGGATGCCACGGGGCCCTACCCCGGGGTGCGGCAGCCCGGGCCGGTGTTGTGGTTCATGGGCTCGCGGGTGAACAAGATGCTGTCCGAGTACGACGGGCTTCGCATCGACCATCCGCACGGGCTGGTGTGCCCGTGGGTGTACCGGGCCGGAGAGTTGAACGCGCTGCGCGCGGTGCAGAACGGAGCGCGGCTGTTCTCCTCGCCGGACCTGCCGGACCATCCGGAGCTGGCGCGCTGGGCCCTCGTGGCGCCGCGGCAGCTGGAGCGCTCGGTGCCGCGCTACGCGGATGGCTGGGTGCGCGAGCTGAGCCCGGAGGAGGTGCGTCGCTACAGCGCCCTCTTCGATGCCATCATCGCCGCGGCGCACGCGCACGGGCGCAAGGTGTCGGACCTGCTGTGCGAGGTGTTGAGCACCATGCCCCATCCGTTGCAGCGGGTGCTGGAGCAGTACGGGCTGGGGCGCTTCCGCGTGACGCAGAAGGCGGACCTGAAGAACCCGCGGGACGTGTACCGCGGCGAGAACGCCGCGCCCCAGGATTGGATCATGGTGGGCAACCACGACACGAAACCCATCTGGGCGCTGGCGGACCGGTGGCGGCAGGAGGGCGAGGCGCGGGCCCAGGCGGACTACCTGGCGTGGCGGCTGCACCCGGAGGAGGAGGGGCGCGAGGACTTCGCGCGGCGGCTGTTGGAGGAGCCGGGGCTGCTGGTGCAGGCGAAGTTCGCGGACCTCTTCGCCAGCCGGGCGGAGAACGTGATGGTGTTCTTCGCGGACCTGCTGGGAATGAAGGAGACGTACAACGCGCCCGGCACGGTGAGCGAGGAGAACTGGAGTCTGCGCGTCCCCAACGGCTACCGGCGCGACTACGGCGAGAAGCTCGGGAGTGACGCCGCGCTCAACCTGCCGAGGGCGCTGGCCCTGGCGCTGCGCGCGGGCGGTGAGGCGGCTCGCGCGCGGCACGGGCAGCTCATCGCGGCCCTGGAGCGGCTGGCCGCGGAGCTGCAGCGCGGGTGAGGGGCGTGCTCAGTGCTGCACGTCCACCACGATGCGGGTGGGCCCCTTCAGCTCCATCACCCGGTACTTGTTGGGGCTCTTCACGCCGAGCACCCAGGTGACCTCGCCCTCGAAGTCGCACGTCAGCTCCAGCTCCTGGACGAGGGGCAGGCCGGGCTTGCGCTCGCGCTCGGCCACGGTGAGCTGGGCGCCCTCGTGCGCCTGGGCGGGCTGGACGCGGACCTGCAGCCAGCCCTGGCCCGCGACTTCCGTGGGGTCTCCCGAGCCGCACTTGATGACGGGCTTGTCGACGTACTCGATGTGGTAGCCGGGCAGTTGCTCACCGTCGAACTGGAGCACGAGGCGATCGAAGCCCTCGTTGCGGGCCGTGCGCACCTCGCGCAGCGTCACCGGGGCGAAGCCGGAGCGCTTGACGTCCACGACGCCCGCGGTCCACTCCTGGTTCTTCGGCTCCTCCGGCTGCGCGGCCCGCGGGCCCGGAGGGGTGGAGGGGGGCGTGGCTCCGGCCCCCGTGTCCGTCCCGGTTCCCGCGCCGGCGGGCTGCGCGGCGGGCGCGGTGGGCTGGGCCGCGGGCTCCGCGGGCGCGGTGGGCTTCGCGGCCTCCTCCTTCTTGCATCCAGCCGCCACGAGGCAGGCGGCGAGTCCCAGCGTCGGCATCCAACGTCCAAGCACCTTCATCTTCGTCCTCCTGGCGGCCCATGGGTCCGGGCCGGACGGCGCCCCATGTGGCACGAGCGGCGTCCGAGTGCCAGCACGATTGGCGGGGAGGACGGGGGCGGGCGGAACCGCGGCGAGGCCGGCTCCGCCCGGAGGAGGGGCGTCAGTCGCTCTCGGTGGGGATCAACTGGCCGCGGATCTCACCGCCCGGGGCGTTGACGGAGTGGACGTTCACGTAGAAGAGCCCGCCCTTGAAGGCCTCCTGCTCCTCCTTGGAGAGGTTCTTGGTGCCGGTGTAGCTCCCGTTGCGCTGCTCGCTGGTGGTGACGCCGAGGCTGAAGACGACGGGGCCATTCGTGCCCTGGGCGGCCTGGTGGACGTGGGCCGCGCTTCCCGTGCCGGACACCTCCTGAAGGTTGCTCTGCAGCCCGCTGAAGGTGCCGGTGACGGTGAGCTTGTCCCCGTCGAGCGTGGCGGTGGCCACCCCGTTGGCGTTGGTCGTCACGGGGGGGACCTCATTGGCGCCCGAGAGCTGGGTGGTCGCCACATAGGACTGTCCTCCGCAGCCGGCCAGCACCAGCAGCCCGGCTCCCAGCATTCCCAGCACCGTCCAGCGATTCGTCTTGCGCGTGTGCATCCGTGTCTCCTGTTCGTCGGCCAGGGCTCGTGGGGTACCCGGGGTGGGTCTGGAGCCCAGCGGCCGGTCAGCGTGTCTAAAGGAGTTCCGCGCCACTATCGCGCCCGGGGGAAGGAGAGTGCCCGGTAATGGGCAGTCCCTTGGCCTTGCAAGGATGGGCGGGGCCCGGGGGTTGTTCATCCAGGGAGCGCTGAAAATCCCACGGACCGTATATCGTGCGGCCCCGGACGCGTATCCCCCTGGAGTGAAGCACCCATGGCTCTCGACCTCTCTTCCCTGCTTGGCCCTCGACGGGACGACACCGTCGGTACGATGGTGCGTGGCCTGATCGGCAGCGAAATCCTCCGCATCGCGGGGGAGATCCGCGAACTGGTGACCCAGGGGAAACAGGTGTGCAACCTCACCGTGGGGGACTTCAGCCCTCGCGAGTTCCCCATTCCCGCTTCGCTGGGGGACGCCATCTCCGCGGCGCTGAAGGCGGGCGAGACGAACTACCCGCCCTCGGACGGTGTGCTGGCGTTGCGGCAGGCGGTGGTGCGCTTCTATGAGCGCGCGCTGGGCCTGAAGTATCCGCTGGAGAGCGTGCTCATCGCCGGGGGCGCGCGGCCGGTCATCTACGCCATCTTCCGCGCGGTGGTGGATGCGGGCGAGACGGTCATCTACCCGGTGCCCTCGTGGAACAACAACCACTACTCGTACATGGTGGGGGCGAAGGCCGTGGAGGTGGTGACGAGCCCCGAGCACGGCTTCATGCCCACGGTGGAGCAACTGGCCCCGCACCTGTCCGAGGCCCGGCTGCTCTGCCTGTGCAGCCCGCTCAACCCCACGGGCACGATGATCTCCCCCGAGGCCCTGAAGGACATCGGCCAGCGCGTGGTGGAGGAGAACCGCAAGCGCGAGGCGCAGGGGCGCAAGCCGCTCATCGTCATGTACGACCAGATTTATTGGACGCTGACGTTCGGGCAGACGAAGCACGTGACGCCGCTGGAGCTGGTGCCGGAGCTGGCGCCGTACACGGTGTTCGTGGATGGCATCTCGAAGGCGTTCGCGGCCACGGGCGTGCGCGTGGGCTGGGCGGTGGGGCCGCCGTCCATCATCTCGCGGATGAAGGACGTGCTGGGGCACGTGGGAGCGTGGGCGCCCAAGGCCGAGCAGGTGGCGGTGGGGCGGTTCCTGGATGATGTGCCGGCGGTGGCGGGCTTCCTGGAGACGATGAAGCGGCGGGTGGACGAGCGGCTGGTGGCGCTGCACCAGGGCTTCACGGCGATGAAGGCGGCGGGGCTGCCGGTGCGCTCCATCGCGCCGCAGGGCGCCATCTACCTGTCGGCGCAGTTCGAGCTGCTCGGCAAGGCGGGGCTGCGGACGAACGACGACATCCGCAAGCTGCTGCTGGACAAGGCGGGCTTCGCGCTGGTGCCCTTCCAGGCCTTCGGGTTGAGGGACGACACCGGTTGGTTCCGCCTGTCGGTGGGCGCCGTATCCATGGAGGAGATCAAGGCGGCGCTGCCGAGGGTGGAAGCGGTGCTGCGCGAGGTGGTGGGCAGGTAGCGGTCCGGGCCCCTGTCCGGGGGCCCTGGCTGGTGCGTCCCGGGCACCTCGGGAATAGTGCCCGGGTGCCGCGGTTGATGGCGGCACGCTCGGAGGGGAACCAGCCCTTCGCGAGCGTCCCCAGACGGCACCAGCACCCATGCTCAAGAGATTCGTGAACGTGAAGGAGGGGGAGGCGGGCTCGGTCCTGCTCTCCTTCGTCTACTTCTTCACGCTGATGTGCGGCTACGCCATCCTCAAGCCGCTGCGGGACGAGATGGCGACGGCGGGGGGCGTGAAGAACGTGTCGTGGCTCTTCACGGCGACGTTCGTGGTGATGCTGGTGGCGGTGCCGGCCTTCTCCGCGCTGGTGGCGCGCTGGCCCCGGCAGCGGGTGATTCCCCTCGTCTACCGCTTCTTCCTGCTCAACCTGCTGGGCTTCTTCGTGGTGCTGAAGCTGGGCGTGGTGGAGCGGGAGTGGGTGGGGCGCGCCTTCTTCGTCTGGGTGAGCGTCTACAACCTCTTCGTCGTCTCCGTCTTCTGGAGTTTCATGGCGGACCTGTTCGCGAGCGAGCAGGGCCGGCGCCTCTTCGGCTTCATCGCCGCGGGCGGCACGGTGGGGATGCTGGTGGGGCCCTTCCTCGTCAAGCACCTGGCCGAGCCGCTGGGGGCCACGAACCTGATGCTCTTCACCGCGGTGCTGCTGGAGCTCAGCGCCCAATGCGTGCGGCTGTTGTCGCGCCGGGCCCGCGCCGTGCAGCCCCGGGCGGCCGTCACCGAGGCCCCGCTGGGCGGTGGCATCTTCGCCGGTTTCCGGCTGATCTTCTCCTCGCCCCTGTTGCTGGGCCTGGGGTTGCAGATCTTCCTGTACGCCGCCACCTCCACCTTCCTCTACAACCAGCAGGCCCACATCGTGGCCGCGGTGGCTTCCGGCGCCAACGCCCGCACCGCCGCCTTCGCCAACATCGAGTTCTGGGTGCAGGCCCTGACGCTCGCGCTGCAGACGGTGGTGACGGGCCGCCTCATGGCGCGCTTCGGGCTGGGGGTGGTGCTGGGGGTGGCCCCGCTGCTCACCGTGCTGGGCTTCCTCGGGCTGGCCCTGGTGCCCACCATGCTCATGCTCATCGGCTTCCGCTCGCTGCGCGGCGCCTCGCACTACGCCTTCGAGCGGCCCGGGCGCGAGGTCCTCTTCACCAGTGTGGACCTCGAGACCAAGTACAAGTCCAAGGGCTTCATCGACACGGTGGTGTACCGCGGCAGCGACTCGGTGAGCTCCTGGATGTACACGGGCCTCGACAAGCTGGGGCTGGGCTCTCCGGCACTGGCGCTGGTCGCCGTGCCCGTCGCGGCCCTGTGGCTCGCGGTGTCCGTGTGGCTCTCTCGGCTCGCCCGGCACCAGCACCCTTCCGCTCCCACCGGGACTCCTGCGCTGGCTTCCACCGCGGATGCCGCCCGCTGACCGCCGCGTGCGACCCGGCACGACTTCATCCGTTCCATTCAAGAGGGGGTAGTCCGCATGAAGCTGACTCGCAGAGGAGTGTTGCAGGGAGGCGCCGCGCTCGGTTCGCTCTGGGCCGTGGGGTGTGCCTCCACCAGGAAGGAAGGCAGTGAGCTGGCGAAGGCGTCCGCGCCCAAGGGGGGCGGCAAGCGCATCCTCATCCTCGGAGGCACCGGCTTCCTCGGGCCCCAGCTCGTGGAGGCGGCGCGTGCGCGCGGCCACACCGTCACCCTCTTCAACCGCGGCAAGACGCGGCCCCACCTCTTCCCGGACGTGGAGAAGCTGCAGGGGGACAGAGACCCCAAGAACGGCGAGGGCCTGAAGGTGCTCGAGGGCCGGAGCTGGGACGCCGTCGTGGACACCTCCGGCTATGTGCCCCGCGTGGTGCGCGCCTCGGCGGAGCTGCTGGCGCCCAACGTGGGCCACTACGTCTTCATCTCCACCATCTCCGTCTACAAGGAGCTGCCCCGGCCGGGCATGGACGAGGACTCGCCGCTGGCCACCGTGGAGGACCCCGCCAACGAGAACGTGCGCGAGCACTACGGCGCCCTCAAGGCGCTCTGCGAGAAGGCGGCCGAGTCGGCCTTCCCCGGGCGCACCACCCACATCCGCCCCGGCCTCATCGTGGGCCCGGATGACCCCACCCAGCGCTTCACCTACTGGCCGGTGCGCGTGGCCCGGGGCGGCGAGGTGCTCGCTCCTGGCAGCGGCGCGGACCCGGTGCAGTTCATCGACGTGCGCGACCTGGCCGAGTTCACCATCCTCGCCATCGAGAACAAGGACCTGGGCACCTTCAACGCCACGGGCCCGGCCAAGCCGCTCACCATGAAGGACATGCTGGAGGCCTGCAAACAGGCCAGCAACAGCAACGCCACCTTCACCTGGGCCGATGCCGCCTTCCTCGAGAAGCACAACGTGAGGGCCTGGATGGACATGCCCGTGTGGGTGACGCCCGAGGGCGAGATGGCGGGCATGAGCGCCGTCAGCAACGCCCGGGCGGTGGCGCGCGGACTGAAGTTCCGCCCGACGGTGGACACGGCGCGCGACACGCTCACCTGGTTCAACGGGCAGCCCCCGGAGCGGCAGGCGGAGCTGCAGAAGCGGTCCGGCCTCCCCCCGGAGCGCGAGCGCGAGGTGCTCGCCGCCTGGCACCAGCAGCAGGGCGCTCCGGCCAGCGCCCCCTGAGGCCGCAGCAGCGGGCAAAAAACAGGGGATGTCTCGTTCGTGCCGAGACATCCCCCTCACTCCGGCCTCGACTGCTCTGCCCTCCCCCTCCAGCGGGCAGGAGTCGTCAGGCCGTGAACCCCGGAGTCCCGGGGTCCTACCAGCTATAGATGCCACCCACATCCACGCCCATGTCGGGGTCGTGGCTGGGGGTCCGCTTGCCCCACGCGCCGCGGGCGGTACGGCCCGGGACGCTGTCCTGCTCTCTGTCGAGCACGATGGGGGCCACCGACAGCCGGGGTGAGAGAGGCCGGACCGATGCGAGGCACGTCACCCCCGTGACCACCTCGCGCAGTCCGTCCGTCACCCCCGCCTCCGCCAGTACCGCCAACCGGGTCCGATTCGCCCCCGCGAAGGATGCCAGCCGGGGTACCGGCAGCCGGGTGCCCCCATCGCGCTCGGGCTGCCCGGCCATCGAGGCCGGCCGGGCCAGAGTCTTCGTCACCCGCGCGTTCTGTTCCCCCCCCATGTGCAGCACCACGCCCGCCTTGCCCTCGCCCCGCCACACCCCGTGGACCTGATGACGCGTCGCTTTCATGCTGTTCTCCAGCTCGCGCTGCATGGGCTGTCACCCCCTCCGTCGCACAACCCCGCGCGCGATCGGTGACGGCTGGGATATTGGCCAGGGTGCGCCCGGGAGGTTTCCGCGTGGGCGCCAACCGGTTGCATCTGGGCGCCAACCCGGGCCTGGAGCGCCTCACGGGAGGTCTGGGGGGCGATCAGGGGGGCGCAGTATGCCAGCTCGTCTGCTCCACGGGTAGGCAGGCTGGCCCGCTGAACGGCCTTGCAGGTGGGTGGGGACGGCGGGGTATGGAGGTAGGTAGGATGCGATGAGGTGGGATGATCATGGGTGACGGAGGAAGGGGCGTGCTGGCCGTGGTGGCGGAGAAGCCGTCCATGGCGCGCGACATCGCTCGGGCGCTGGGCGCTCGCGAGCAGGGCGAGGGGTGTTTCCGCGGCAACGGCTACGTGGTGACGTGGGCGATTGGCCACCTGGTGGGCCTGGCCCAGCCGCACGAGATGAAGCCCGAGTGGAAGCGCTGGCAGCGCGAGTTGCTGCCCATGCTGCCCGGGGACTGGCCGCTGGTGGTGGAGGAGAAGACGGCCAGCCAGTTCAAGGTGGTGCGCCGGGTGATGAACGCGCCCGAGGTGGACACCGTGGTGTGCGCCACGGACGCCGGGCGGGAGGGCGAGCTCATCTTCCGCTACATCTACGAGGCCGCCGGGTGCCGCAAGCCGGTGAAGCGGCTGTGGGTGTCGTCGCTGACGGAAGGGGCCATCCTGGACGGCTTCCGCGCGCTGAAGCCGGGGCGCGAGTACGAGCCGCTGGCGGACGCGGCGAAGGGGCGCAGCCGGGCGGACTGGCTGGTGGGGATGAACCTGTCGCGCCTGTACACGCTGGCGTGCGGGGACACGTTCTCGGTGGGGCGGGTGCAGACGCCCACGCTGGCGATGCTGGTGGAGCGCGAGCTGGCCATCCGCGACTTCGTCCCCCAGGACTACCTGGAGATTGTAGGCAGCTTCGGCCCGGTGGGCCCCGAGGGGCCGCAGGGGAGCTACCAGGGCACCTGGTTCCGTCCCGCGGAGCCGGGCAAGGAGAAGGAGTGGGACGCGCGCGAGGCCCGGCGCCTGTCCGCGGACGGCGAGGAGGCCGGACGCATCGTCGAGCGCGTGAAGGGCGGCCGCGCGGCCGTGGAGTCCGTCACCGCCGAGACGAAGCGGATGGCGGCGCCGCTGCTCTACGATTTGACGGAACTGCAGCGCCACGCCAACCGGCTGTATGGCTACAGCGCCCAGCGCACCCTGGAGCTGGCGCAGGCGCTGTACGAGAAGCACAAGCTGCTGAGCTACCCACGTACCTCCAGCCGGCACCTGTCCAAGCAGATCGCTGACACGCTGCCGGAGGTGGTGCGCGCCATTCGTAAGCCCTGGGAGGCGCAGCTCGCGCCCGGCACGGGGCAGCGCCCGTTGGGGAAGCGCTTCGTGGACGACGGGAAGGTGACGGACCACCACGCCATCATCCCGACGACGACGTCGCCGGAGAGCGCGAGGCTGGCGCAGGACGAGCGGAACATCTACGAGCTCGTCTGCCGGCGGCTGCTGGCGGCGTGGCACGAGGATTTCGTCTGGTCGGTGACGACGGTGATTACGGCCGTCACCTCGCCGGAGGTGGTGGACCGCTTCCACAGCGCGGGCACGATGGTGGTGCGCGAGGGCTGGAAGGTGCTGGACGTGGGGGGAGGGAAGAAGGCCCCGAAGCCACGCGAGGCGGGGAAGAAGGGGAGCGAGGCGGAGGCGGAGGAGCCGGAGGACGAGCAGGAGCTGCCGCCGGGGCTGGCGAAGGGGCAGGCGCGGTCGGTGAAGGACGTGAAGCCGGTGACGAAGCGGACGAGGCCGCCGCCGCGGCTGACGGACGCGAGCCTGCTGACGGCGATGGAGACGGCGGGGCGGACGCTGGACGACAAGGAGCTGGCGGACGCGATGCGGGAGTCGGGGCTGGGGACCCCGGCCACGCGCGCGGCGATCATCGAGACGCTGCTGGATCGCGGCTACCTGGTGCGGCGGGGCAAGTCGTTCGAGGCGACGGAGAAGGGAATCGGGCTCATCCGGGTGGTGCATCCGGACGTGAAGAGCCCGGCGATGACGGGGCAGTGGGAAGCGTGGCTGCAGCGCATCGAGCAGGGCAGCGGGGACCTGGAGTCGTTCCTGCGAGGAATCGAGGCGTACGTCATCGAGGTGGTGGGCAAGGTCCCCTCGAACCTCCCGATGCCGCTGGTGGCGGCGAGGCCCAGAACACCCACTGCCCCAAGAGAGCCAACGACCCCTCTCCCCCCGGGAGAGGGACGGGGTGAGGGTGCCACGGCCCCCAGGTTGCCCCCGCGTGAATCCCCTCTCCCTCTGGGAGCGGGTCAGGGTGAGGGTCTACCGCGGCCCGCGCGCAACCATCTCGCCACCGAGCCCAGGAACACCGCGCGCCCCAAGCTCACCCTCGTCTCCCAGGCCCCGAGCGGCCGGCCCGAGCGCACGCCGCGCCAGCCCACGCGCCCGTCGGAGCTTCGAGGATTGCTGAAGGAGGTCTTCGGCTTCACGGACTTCCGGCCGTACCAGGAGGCGGTGTGCCGGGCGGCGACGGAGGGCAAGGATCTGTTGCTGGTGATGCCGACGGGAGCGGGCAAGTCGCTCTGCTACCAACTCCCGGGCCTCGCACGCGCGGGAACGACCCTGGTCATCAGCCCGCTCATCGCGCTCATGGAGGACCAGGTGGCGCGGCTGCAGTCCCTCGGACTGGCGGCGGAGCGAATCCACTCGGGGCGGGACAGGGCGACGTCGCGGCAGGTGTGCGCGGACTATCTCGAAGGGCGGCTGGACTTCCTCTTCATCGCGCCCGAGCGGCTCGGGGTGCCGGGCTTCGTGGAGCTGCTGGCCCGGCGCACGCCGGCGCTGGTGGCGGTGGACGAGGCGCACTGCATCTCCCAGTGGGGGCACGATTTCCGTCCGGACTACCGGCTGTTGGGGGCGCGGCTGCCGATGCTGCGTCCCGCGCCCGTCGTCGCGCTCACCGCGACGGCGACGCCGGACGTGCAGCGTGACATCGTCCAGCAACTGGGCCTGGAGGGAGGGGCGAACGCCCCCGCGCGCACCTTCATCCACGGCTTCCGGCGCACCAACATCGCCATCGAGGTGCGCGAGCTCAACCCGAGCCAGCGCTCCGACGCCATCCGCGAGCTGCTCGCCGAGCCCTCGCACCGCCCGGCCATCGTCTACGCGTCCACGCGCAAGCACGCGGAGCGGTACACGGACGAGCTCGGTGCGGACTTCCATACGGGCACCTACCACGCGGGCATGAGCGCCTCGGAGCGGGACGAGGTGCAGACGGCGTTCCTCGGGGGCCGGCTGGACGTCATCGTGGCGACGACGGCCTTCGGCATGGGCATCGACAAGGCGGACGTGCGCACGGTGGTGCACGCGGCGCTGCCGGCGAGCCTGGAGGGCTACTACCAGGAGCTGGGCCGCGCGGGCCGCGACGGAAAACCCTCGCGCGCGGTGTTGCTGCACTCCTTCATCGACCGGCGCACGCACGAGTTCTTCCACGAGCGTGATTACCCCGAGCCCTCCGTCCTGGAGCGCATCTACCGCGCGGCCCGCGAGGAGCCGGAGCCCAAGGAGTCGCTGGCGGCCCGGGCGCGCGTGGCGGTGGACACCTTCGACAAGGCGCTCGAGCAGCTCTGGATTCACGGCGGCGTGGAGGTGAGCCCGGACGAGTCCGTGCGCCGCGGCAAGCCGGGCTGGGCGGCCTCGTACGCGGCGCAGCGCGAGCACAAGCACTCGCAGCTCGAGCACATGGCCCGCTACGCCGAGTCACACGGGTGCCGGATGAAGCACCTGGTGGACCACTTCGGCGACCTGCAGGACACGGGCGCCGCCTGCGGCCTCTGTGACGTCTGCGCGCCCGACACCTGCGCCACCCTGCGCTTCGGCGAGCCCACCGCCACCGAGCTGCACGCGCTCGGGCGCATCCTCGAGGCGCTCCACGAGCGCGATGGCCAGGCCACCGGCCGGCTCCACCGCGAGCTGTTCGGCGAGGCGCTGCCCCGCCGCGATTTCGAGCGGCTCCTCGGAGGCCTCGTGCGCGCCGGGCTCACCCGCCTGTCCGAGGACACCTTCGAGAAGGACGGCCAGAGCATCACCTTCCAGCGCGTGACGCTCACGCCCGAGGGCCGGCGCACCCACGAGCCCGCCCCCGGACAGGTGCAGCTCCCGAGGCCTCCGGACGAGGCCCCCGCGCGCAAGCGCCGCGGCTCGCGCACCAAGGGCGCCGCGGCGTCAGGCGGCCGCAAGAAGGCCTCGCGCCGCAAGGAGTCCGCCTCCGGAGTCAGGAGGAAGCGCACGGCCCTGGCGCGGGCCGAGCCCGCCTACTACGAGTCCGAGGCGCGGGAGGAGACGCGGGCGGCTCCGGTGCCCCGGGGCCGGGAGGCCCTGGCGCGCGCCCTGGAGCGCTCGAGGCGCAGTGGGGAGACGCTCGGCGTGGGCACGCCCTCGCCCCAGCTCGTGGAGGCCCTCAAGGCCTGGCGGCTCACCGAGGCCCGCCGCCGGCGCGTTCCCGCCTTCCGCATCCTCACCGACAAGGTGCTCGGCGCCATCGCCACCGCGCGCCCCCGGGACGGCCTCGCGCTGCAGCGCATCCAGGGCGTCGGCCCCAAGCTGACCGAGCGCTATGGCGACGACATCCTCGCGCTCGTCGGCCGCATGTCATCCTGAGGCCTACAGCACCTCCCGGCGCTCCCCTTTCAAGAGGGGGAGTGGCGGAGGCGTTTTTCTCTATGAGAAAGTGAGCAGTGTCTTCCGACGAGGGCAGCGCTCCGCCGCCGGAGGCGCTTTCCTGGCAGGGCGCCGATGAGGTGCCGAAGGGAGGGTCATGCCGCCGGAGAAAGTGGTGTTCGCCACCGCCGTCGAGGCCCTGTTCGTCCGGGAGCTGGGGGCGAGCCTGACGAGCCTCGCCCGGAGACGGTTGCGCGAGGCGGGGTTGGACCTGGAGAAGCCGCTGCACGTCTCCTACCCGTTGGACGACTGGAAGACGTTCGTGCACACCGCCTCCGCGGCCCTCTACCCGAACCTGCCTCCCCTCGAGGCGCACTGGTGGATGGGCATCCACTTCCTGGAGGGCCACCTGCAGACCTTCACGGGGCGCGTGGTGGCGGAACTCGCCCCGGCGCTCGGCCCCCGGCGCATGCTGGAGCGCATCGGGCAGGACCTGCGCAGCGGCAACAACTTCAGCGAGGTGGTGCTGGTGGGGCACTCCCCGCGCCACTGCGAGCTGTGGATGAATGACGTGCTCGACGACGTGCCCTCCTTCGCGGCGGGTTTCATCCTCCGGGCCCAGCAGCTGGCCGGCGCGCGCAACGTGCACGTGGACGTGGCCTCCTACGATGGCACCGCCTGCACCTTCGACATCCGCTGGCGCGAGGCCCTTCCCCAGGCCGTCAACGGCTGAGGCCGCACGGGCCTACAGGTACGGCGACAGCAGCCGGGCCACGCCATCCCTCAGGCGGATGGGCAGCGGCCGGCCCTCGAGCTTCCCGCAGGGTGAGCAGCCGCGAGCGCGACAGCCGCTCCTCGATGAGGGCGTCCAGTTGCATGGCGAGCCGTGCGTCGTAGCACTCCACGTCGAACTCGAAGTTGAGCCGCAGCGAGCGGGGATCCCAATTGGCCGAGCCCACGAGCGACCACACCCCGTCCACCACCATCAGCTTGGTGTGGTCGAACGGCGGGGCGGTGAGGAAGACGCGGCTGTTGGGGCGCATCACCTGCCACAACTGGGCGATGGAGGCCCACTGCACCACCGGGAGGTTGAGCTTCTCGGGCAGCACCACGTCCACCCGCACGCCCCGCAGCGCCGCCACGTTCAGCGCGGTGACGAGCGCCGAGTCCGGCAGGAAGTAGGGCGTGACGATGCGCACCGTGCTGCGCGCACACGCCAGCGCTCCCAGCAGCGTCAGCCGCAGCGTCTCGAAGTCCTCGTCCGGGCCATCCGGAATCCCCCGCGCCATCACCGGCCCGGCGGGCTCCAGCGGCGGAAACCACGCCTCGCCGTCCAGGCGCTCCTTCGTGGTGAAGGCCCAGTCCTCGGCGAACGTCTCCTGGAGCTGCCCCACCACCGGCCCCTCCACGCGGAAGTGCAAATCCCTCGCATCGCCGTGGCCCGGCAGGAAGTGCTCGCGGATGTTCATCCCCCCGGTGAAGCCCACCTTCCCGTCCACCACCATCAGCTTGCGGTGGTTGCGCAGGTTCATGAAGGGCAGGCGCGCCGGTATCAGCAGCGTGGGCAGGAAGCGCGCCACCCGCACCCCGGCGCGGCGCAGGCGGCCGGTGATGGGCGGCCAGTCGTAGCGCACGCCCAGCGCGTCGATGAGCACGCGCACCTGCACCCCCCGCTCCACCGCCCGCCCGAGCGCCTCCACGAAGCGCCGGCCCGCCGCGTCGTTGTCGAAGATGTAGCTGCACAGCGAGATGGAGGTGCGCGCCGCGTCGATGGCCTCCAGCATGGCCGGGTAGGCACCGTCTCCCGCCTCCAGCGGCACCAGCTTGTTGCCCGGCAGCAGCGGCCGGTGGTGCACCACCTCGTCCACCAGGCGGGCCAGCGAGGCCAGGTGCGCGGCCGGGGGGACCTCCGCCATCAGTTGCTCGGGGGTGCAGGGGGCCACGCGCGGCTTCGGGAGGAACTGTCCGTGCTCCTGGCGCAGCGTCAGCGAGCGGGCCCGGCGGCGGATGCGGTTGATGCCCAGCATCAGGTACAGCACCACCCCCACCAGGGGCACCAGCCACACCAGTCCTACCCAGGCCACCGCCGCGCGCACGTCCCGCTTGCGCAGCACCGCGTGCCCGGTGGCCAGCAGATTGGCCACCACCGCGAACGCCGCCGCCACGTGGGGCCAGACCTCCAGGAGCAGCGTTTCCAGCGTCATCCTTCCTCCCCCGGTCCTCCGGCCGGGCGCGAGGGACAATATGTGCACGCTCCCGGCCCGGGGGCGGGCAGGGAAGGGGGCTCCGTCCAGCATCCTTCAATGTGACTCGGGAGGTGGGGCATATACTGCGCGGCCATGGAGCCCTCGCCCACCGCGCCCGCGCCCACCGCGCCCATGCCCGACGTCACCCGCTTCTTCCACCCCGTCCTCCCCGCCCGGAAGCTGAAGGACAAGCCGGTACGGGTGGAGCTCGCCGGCCGCGCCTATGCCCTCTTCCGCGACGCCCAGGGCCGCCCCGCCGCGCTCGCCGATGCCTGCCCCCACCGCATGGCCCCGCTGTCCGCCGGCCGCGTCACTCCCGAGGGCCAGCTCGAGTGCCCCTACCATGGCTGGCTCTTCGACGCCGACGGCCGCGGCCGCAGCCGCCACCAGCCGGACCTCAAGAAGTGCGACGCGCGCTCCTTCCAGGTCGTCGAGCGCTTCGACTACCTGTGGCTCGCCGCCCGCGACACGCCCCTGTCCGCCTTCCCCGACTTCGCTCCCCAGGGCTACGACTTCAACGGCTCCTTCTCCATGCTCTTCCGCGCGCCGCTGCATGTGGTGCTCGACAACTTCAGCGAGGACGAGCACACCCCCTTCGTCCACACCCGCCTCGGGTGGGACAGCGGGCAGACGGGTGACATCGAGTTCGAGGCCCACAACTTCGAGGACCGCACCGAGGTGCGCTACCGCGCGCCCCAGCGCCGCTCCCACATCCTGCCCATCCTGCTGCTGCGCAACGGCGACTTCTTCCACAACCACTGGGTGACGCGCTTCGACCCCGTGCGCACCGACTTCACCATCACCTGGACGAGCCCCACCGGCCAGCAGCGCCCCTTCACCAACCGCCCCATCATCTTCTTCGTGCCGGAGACGGCGGCCACCACGCGCCTGCACGTCTTCTCCTTCGGCCTGCTCCATGACGCGCGGCTGCTCCCGTTGATGCCGCTGGTGCGCCGCGCCTCGCTCGTCCTCTCCTGGTTCGAGGTCCGCGACGACGCCCGCTTCATCCCCCTGGTGGCCCACACCCCCTACAGCATGAAGGGCATGCGGCTGGGCAAGTACGACAAGCCCCTCATCCACCACCGCAAGCTGCTCGAGCGCATCTACTTCGCCCAGGGTGACGCCTCCGCCCCGCCCGCGCCCCTCAAGCTGCCCGGGGCCGCCAACGGCTGAGCGCCGCACCGCGGCAAGGCGGGGCCGCCCGCGTCCTGACTGGCCCCGGGACAGCCCTTGTCCGATTTCCGGACGTGTCATTCGTTTGCGCACAAACTATTGATATCCATAATGTTTGGGCATCAAGTGTAATGCTGCTTTCCAATCTTGCCGTCCCGGGTGGAGTGTTGATGCTCCAACCAAATCCGGGGGAATCCGGCCAAGTCCTGGAAATTACAAGAATCTGACTTCCTGGCACGGAGGGTGCTCAAGGGAGGGGCGCGGGTCGCGGCTGGTGCTCCAGGCGGCCACGTCAAACCCCCATGTCGTTCCCGAAAGAGGAAACCCCCCATGCGTAAGCTTTCCATGGCGCTGCTGGCTGGTGTGGCTCTCGTTGGTTGCGGTGGTCCCGAGGCCGCCGAGCAGGCCCCCCTGTCGTGGGAGGAGTTCAAGGCCTCCGCCATCCCGGACGAGGGCAACGTGTTCGTCGTCAACCAGGACGAGGCGGTCGAGGGCGAGCAGGGCCTGCGCGACTACTATGACAACTTCGTCGCCAACGGCGACATGGGCTCCTCCGAGGGCGGCCTGGCGGTGTACTACCTGAGCGGCCGGGACGTGAAGTACAGCAGCACCCAGGCGCGCAACCTCACCTACTGCGTGAGCAAGACGTCCTTCGGCACGCGCTACACCACCATCGTGAACGCGATGAACAGCGCGACCGCGGCCTGGGAGGCCACGGCCAACGTCAACTTCATCCACTCCAGCGGCTACGACTCCAACTGCACCGCGTCCCAGACGGGCGTCTTCTTCGACGTCCGAATGACGACCACCACCAGCTACCTGGCGCGCGCGTTCTTCCCCAACTCCAGCCGCTCGGGCCGCAACATCCTGGTGAGCACCAGCGCCTTCGGCAGCATCTCGCCCTGGACCCTCACCGGCATCATGCGCCACGAGCTGGGCCACGTGCTGGGCCTCCGCCACGAGCACACCCGCTCCACCGCCTCGGGCTGCTACGAGGACGCCAACTGGCGCGGCCTGACCACGTACGACCGCTACTCGGTCATGCACTACCCCCAGTGCAACGGCCTGCAGACGGGTGACCTGGTCCTCACCAGCTCCGACAAGACCGGCGCCCGCGCCCTGTACCCGTAGTCTTCCGGCCCCTGTGGGGCCTCGCAGGTGACGTCCGGGCCGGGGAGAAGCCCCCTCACGCTCCGTGAGGCGCTTTCCCCGGTCCGTTCAGTGTGGCCCCTCTCGCACCCGGAGAGTCTGTCCGGTACGGGAGGCGTGTGCCCGCTGTCCGATTCGGCAACATCGGTGTCCGATTCCAAGACGGTCAGAATGTTATTGAGCCAGTGTCCTGGAATCACTGGGGATTTCCGGTAGGCGTGTCAGGACTCTTTACGCGGAAGCCGGGTGGGCCTGGAGTGAAGGCGCTCCACGGCTATTCGCGTTATTTCGGCTAAGTCCTTGGTTTCCGGTGAGCCCGCTTGTTGGCACGGAGGGTGCTCAAGGGAGCAGCGCGGTCGCGGCTGGTGCTCCAGGCGGCCACGTCAAACCCCCACGTTGTCCCCGAAAGAGGAAACCCCCATGCGTAAGCTTTCCATGGCGCTGCTGGCTGGTGTGGCTCTCGTTGGTTGCGGTGGTCCCGAGGCCTCCGAGAAGGCCCCCATGTCGTGGGAGGAGTTCAGGGCCTCGGCCATCAACGACGAGGGCGACGTGTTCGTCGTCAACGGCGACGAGGCGGTCGAGGGCGAGCAGGGCCTGCGCGAGTACTATGACGCCTTCGTGGCCAACGGCGACGTGGGCTCCTCCGAGGGCAGCCTGGCGGTGTACTACCTGAGCGGCCGGGACGTGAAGTACAGCGCCACCCAGGCGCGCAACCTCACCTACTGCATCAGCTCCTCCTCCTTCGGCACGCGCTACAGCACCATGGTGAGCGCGATGAACAGCGCGGCCGCGGCCTGGG
Source organism: Archangium gephyra (assembly GCF_049060025.1). Lineage (GTDB taxonomy): Bacteria > Myxococcota > Myxococcia > Myxococcales > Myxococcaceae > Archangium > Archangium gephyra_A. The sequence goes on along the minus strand of NZ_JBMEQQ010000002.1, from coordinate 5,875,477 downwards.
AGGCCACCGCCAACGTCAACTTCATCCACTCCAGCAGCTACGACTCGAGCTGCACCGCGTCCCAGACGGGCGTCTTCTTCGACGTGCGCATGGTGAGCGGCCAGTCCTACACGGCGCGCGCGTTCTTCCCGAACTCCAGCCGCTCGGCCCGCAACGTCCTGGTGGACAGCAGCGCCTTCGGCAACATGGGCGCCTGGACCCTCACGGGCGTGCTGCGCCACGAGCTGGGCCACGTGCTCGGCTTCCGCCACGAGCACACCCGCCTGTCCAGCACCGGCTGCTACGAGGACGCCAACTGGCGCGGCCTGACGAACTACGACTCGTACTCCGTCATGCACTACCCCCAGTGCCGGGGCTCGCAGACGGGCGACCTCGTCCTCACCAGCATGGACAAGACCGGCGCCCGCGCGCTGTACCCGTAAGCTGTCCGCTCGCTTGAGCTGAAAAGGCCGGGGATGCACGCCTCTACGTGGGGCGGGGCATCTCCGGCCTCTTCGTTTTTCACGCCGGCGCCGAGGCCTCCTCGAGCAGCTCGCGCGACTCGAAGTAGATGAGCGTCTTCACGTGGTCCGCGTCCTCGATGTCGAGGCACTCCAGCTCCCCGCTGTCGTTCTCCGCGGCCCAGACGTGCTCCGGGCGGAGGATGCGATGGGTGAGCTCCTCACCGGGATGGCCCACCGTCACCTCGATGGTGCCCGCGTCGCTGCCCTTCTCCTCGACGGAGATCTCCACCAGGGGCAGGTTCCACGCCACCGTCTGGTCTCCGAGCTTCCGGCCCCGCGGCCAGGATGCGGACCTGTTGGTCGCGCTCGATGGTGCTCAACAGCAGGAGGTAGTCGAACCACCCGTCGCGGGGAATCTCTCGCGTGTGATGCATGGCGCACCTCGCCTGGAGCCGCGGCTCACTGCCCCTGGGGCGCGGCGGCCCCCGGGAGGATTTCCACGGTGGTGGCCTCGTAGTGGCCCTCGTCCTCGTCATAGGAGGCGCGCACCTGCATGCCCTCGCGGAGCTGCGACCGGGCCGCCTGCTGGCCCTGGCGGACGAAGCGGGTGTCGTCCTCCAACTCGAGCGTCATCGTGGTGCCGCCCCGGTCGCGCACCGTGACGCTGCCGGCGGCCATCCCGGTCACCGTCCCTTGGATTTCCTGGTCCGCCGGGTTCGCGCCGCCGGTGATGTCGGGACGCCCCTCGGTGATGCTCTGCTCGTCGTTCGGGGACTCATCGCCCTGGATGCCGCTCACCACCGTCTGGTCGCTCTCGCTGCGCGCGTCCTGCACGCGCTCCTTGCAACCGGAGGCCAGTCCGAGCAGGGCCACCGCCGCCAGGCTCCACGTCCACTTGTGCATGGCCATTCGCTCCTCACCGTGTCCAAGGGTTCCACGCCAATGGCTCCAAGGTGGGCAGCCGGGGCGGGCGCGGCCACGGGGGCGCGGGCGGGGAGCGGAGGAGGCGCCTGTCCGGGAGGCAGGCGAACGGGCGGGCCTCGGGCCCTCGAGCGGAGGGCGGGCCGCGGCCCGGGGAGAACCACCCCGCCCGGTGAGGGGCGGGGAGGGGGGCTACGGATTACAGCGTGGGGTAGCCGACGATGTTGCCGCAGTAGGCGCTGGAGCCGCAGGTGGTGCCCTTGCTGGTGTACCAGGCGGACTTGCGGGTGCCGTACTGACGGTTGTCGGCGTGCACGTGCGCGCCGGTGGAGTTACCGGTGGAGCCGACCAGGCCCAGCGCGCAGCCGTCGCAGGTGCGCGAGTAGGAGTTGCCGCTGGCGTTGATGTGGAGCTGGCGGAAGTCCCAGCCGCTGGCGCCGGTGACGACGAAGTAGTTGCCCGCGCCGCCGTTGCACGACGTGCCGCCGCTGCAGTTGGCCGCACAGCCGCCGTAGTAGTGGTAGTAGCGGCTGCCGGCGATCATCGCGCGGTGGTTCCACTCGCTGCAGGTGCCGTTGCTCATGTCGAGCGCGGTGTGGCTGCTGCCCGAGCACGAGTAGTACGTCGTCGAGCCCACGCGGGCCGCGGTGTCGCAGATGGCTCCGTTGGCGGTGGCGGCGCTGGCCACGCCCGCGAAACCCGCGACGAGGGCCGCGGCGGCATACATCATGTTCTTCACGTTCATGCTGTCTCCTGGGGGTTGCACTGCGGGGGGTACTGCGGTGAGAGCGTTGGAGCGGGGCACCGCTACTTGCGGATCCGCTCCTTCTCCCGGAGCACCAGGGTCCACTCCTGGAGGCCCCGCTCGAGGGCGGTCTCCCAGGCGGCGATCTCCGGGTCGAGCGCGGGCGCCACCCCGCGCAAAGAGCTGAGCGTGGGCAGCGCGCTGCTCAGGCCGAGCCGGGCGATGCCCTGCAGCGCGGCCTTGCGCACCGCCGGGTCCTTCTCGTTGCGGTACAGCTCGACGAGGGAGCTGGTGGCTCCCGCGGACTCGGAGCCCGGCACGCCGCCCAGCGCGCTGGCCGAGGCCGCGCGCAGGGTGGGGTTCTCCGATTTGAGCTGGCCGGTGATCTTCCGCACCGTCTCGGAGCCCACCTGCTCCATGGACACCTCGCGCAGCAGCTTCGCCGCCATCTCCGGGTCCGTCGAGGCCAGCGCGGTGTTCACCGCCGTCTCGGACAGGGTGCGGTCATGGCCGGCGTAGACCGTGGCGTCCTCCTGCACGAGGTTGCCCACCACCGCCTCGCGCACCTCGGGCGAGGGGTCGCGGATGAGCCGCTCGTACGTCACCGCGTTGCCGTTCTTCGCCATCGCCTCCACCGAGCCGGTGCCGCGCAGCCCGCGCACCGCCGCCGCGCGCGCGGCCGGATCGGCGTCCTGCTCCGCCCGCTTCAGCAGGGGCTGCAGGACGGTGGTGTCATCGGTGAAGCCCGCGTGGGTGGCCAGGGCCGCGCCCAGTGCCTCCAGCACGGCCGGGTCCCTCTCCTGCTCCACCGCCGCGATCAGCTCGCCGGGAGGCATGGACCGGGCGGCCTCCTTGATGTGCTGCAGCAGGTACTTGCGGTAGGCGGGCGAGCCCGTCTTCAGCCCCGCGCGCAACTCGTCCAGCATGTTGCTGAAGGAGCACGTCACCCGCTGGATGGGGACGGCGTCCTGGGCGCCCGCGGTGGCGGGCAGCAGCCAGGCGGCGGCGGCGAGCAGCGCCACGCGCCAGGTGGAAGTGCGGTATCCGTGAGCCATGGGCGTCGTTCCTCGGGAGTTCGCGGGGCTCATCAGTGGGGCGCCCCTTCTTCCATCAGGCACTCGTGGCGCTCCTCCACGCCCAGCCAGATGCGGGAGAAGTCCACCGTGCCCTCGGCGTAGAGCCGCTGGAAGTTCTGGTAGTCCGCCACGAAGCGGGGGTCCTGCGCGGCGAACTGCTGCAGCAGCGGCAGGGCCTTGGGGCCGGCGGCACGGACGGCGAAGCGGAAGAGGGCCCAGCGCACGCACTCGTCCTGCTCGGTGGGGAAGGCGTTGCGGTAGGCCTCCAGGGCCTTCTCCGGCTCCTCGGTGACGGCGAGCCGGAAGGCCGCCATCTCGCGCACGTCGCGCTCCCGGTCCGTGGTCATGATCTTGCTGAGCCGGTCGATGGAGTCCCCATCGAGGATGGGGTTGGAGTAGCTGGGCATCTCCAGCGCGAGCAGGCGCACGGCCATGTCGTCGGACTTCTCGCTCAGGTCCATCAGCTCCTTCCAATAGGGGGCGAAGGTGCCGGTGCGCTCGAAGTCCTCCTTCATCACCTTGCCGATGGTGCGCGTGGCCAGCCAGGAGGTGGAGTCCAAGGACTCGTCCAGCGCGAGGGCCTTCACCCGCTGGATCTGGGCCGGGCCCAGGCGCTTCTGCGTGTCCAGGGCGTCGAGGACGGCGCCCCGGTTGATGAGCAGCGCGCCCTTGTCCTCGCCAATCTTCAGCAGGGCGTCCACCACCTTGGGGTTGTGGACGGCGTCCGAGGCCTTCAGCGCCTCGATGAAGACGCCCAGGTACGGCGCCTGGGCCTTCTCCGCCCAGGCCACCACCTGGAGCGCGCGGTTCACGTCGTTGCCGATCAACTCGGTGAGGCGCTCCTGGAGGTAGCCCGCGAGGTAGCGATCCGGCCCGGCGACGGCGGCGTCCAGGGCCTGGCGGATGGTGTCGAACGAGACGTTCTTGTCCAGCTCCCCCAGCCCCTGCCAGCACAAGGGCATGGGCAGCAGCTCCTTGGGAGGCCGGGACTCCTCGGGGCCCGTGGGGGCGCTGGAGGGACCCGAGCTGGCCTGGGCTCCCCCGGAGGGCGCGGCCGTGGTGCCGTGGGCCTGCGAGGCCTCCTCGGACGTGGGAGCGGAACGGCCCGACAGCAGCGCCGCTCCGAAGATGATGAGGAGCAGGGCGCCCAGCAGTGCGGCGACTTTGGTGGATGTACGTTGCATGGTGGGAACCGGGATTCCTGGTATCACGAGGAATGATTGGACTTCAAGAATTTCTCACGAAATGGGGACTCCCTGGCCTCGCCTTCCCTGCTGGGGTGGAGGTGCGGGTGGGATTTCCACGCCGGTGCACGCAACTTTCCCCTCCCTGATCCCGAGAATTTCTCTGAGTTTCTTAATTCGGAATTTTCGCCTCGAGGATCAGGCCATGAGCTACCGCATCAAGTCCGGTGACACGCTGTCGGGTATCGCGAGCCGCTACAAGACGTCGGTCAGCGCGCTGATGAAGGCCAATCCGCAGATCAAGGACGCGAACAAAATCTACGCGGGCAAGTCGCTGAACATCCCGGGCTCGCGCGACAGCTTCGACCATGGTCCCACGCGCCCCGGTGGCAACCGGCCCACGGGTGGAGGCCGTCCCACGGGTGGGGCGCAGGGGCCGGCCCCCACGGGTGGCACGCCCTCGCGCGGCCCGGGCGGCAGCCCGTTCGACATCGCGCGGAGCCACCTGGGCAAGAACGCCGGCAGCCTGAAGCTGGAGAAGAACGGCGTGGGCGCGGAGATGGAGGACTGGGTGCCCAACAACGTGAACTGCGCCAACTTCGTCTCCGGCGTGCTGGAGCAGGCGGGGCAGATCAAGAACAGCCAGCACCACAACGCGGTGGTGGGCCTGGCGGCGAACCTGGACAAGGACCCGAACTTCAAGCGCGTGCCGCTGTCGCAGGCGAAGCCGGGCGACGTGGTGAGCATGAAGACGCCGGGTGGCCACCACGTGGTGCTGTTCGCCGGGTGGAAGAACGGCAAGCCCGAGTTCATCGGCTCCAACAACGTCAACCGGGATGGCTCGCAGCGCATCTCGATGACGCAGATGAACTACCCCATCATGTCCATCCACCAGTACCGCGGCTGAGCGGAGCCGTGCCGAGGCAGGGGGGCCCTCGAGGAGGTTCCCCGGGACCTGGATGGACGCGCGGTGCCGGTCCCCACACCGGCACCGCGTTCTTCTTTGCGGGGATAGGTGCTCAGAGGGAGGGGAGGCGGAGTTCGAGCTGATGCTTCTTGCGCAGCACGGCCGGGATGAGTTGGTCGAGCGCGTCGTATGAGAGCCCGATGTAGACCTGGGCTGGATTGAGCAGCCGCAGCAGGGCTCGTGACCACTGGCGCTGCACGTCGGCGCTGCTGCCACCTCTCGTGGCCGCGCGGATGTCTTCCACCATGGGCATGACGTGCTGCTCGACATGGTGCCCGTACAAGTCGAGCAGATCGGGCCGGTCCAGCATGCAGACCTTGATGGTCATGGCCCCCCGGCGGCTTCCATTGCGAGGCCTGGGGTACCACCTGGCCGCTGTCGCGTGGCCATGGGGCATCCGGACGAACTGGATGTGCTCGAGGCCTGATTCCGTGGCGGGATCGATGAGCAGAGGCCGCTCCTGGCCCGGAGGAGGCTGTCCCTCCAGCAGCGCCTCACTGCCTTCGGCGAGCGGGAACTTGTCGAGCTTGGCGGGGGCCTGATTGCAGTTGCGGCAGGAGAAGAGGAGGTTCTCCCAGCTCCAGGCGAGCCACCAGTAGCCGTGCTCCTCGCGGGCGCCGGGTCTCCGGTCCGCTCGCGCCTTGGGCCGGAAGTGCTCGACGTCATTTCGCTTCGACTGCTCCCGGCTCTCGCAATAGCAACACTTGTAGCGCTGGGCGCGCCAGAGAGCGTCGTGAGCGACCTCGTACTTCCTGCCGAGGTCGTCCTGGACTGGCCGGTGCTGGACGGCGATAGCCTGCACTCTGGGGAGTTCAGTGGCTCTGGCGGCTGCGAGCTCCGTGGGTTCCGCACCGCGATGGATGCGGATCATGACGGCTCTTCACTCCCAGCCATCTGCTCCGGTGGCTCCTGGATGCGCGGGACGGGCTCCCATCCGGGGTCGACACCTGCCGCGGCGAGGCGCTCCCGGATGTCGTGCATCTCCTTGTCTTCCTCATCGCTTCGGAGCGGGTCGGCGATGAGGAAGCTGTAGCGCTGGAGGTCCTTGCCGAGGTCGGACGGGTGGAGCCGGTCGATGCCGAAGAAGGTGCGGTAGATCTCGCTGCCCGTGAGCAGGGCGGGTGACTCCGGGCTCTCGTGAGCGATGACGTTGCCCTCGCTGTCCGTCCCCAGGATGACGACCTCTTCGCGGGACAGTCCGGGCAGGATCATGGGTGAGTGCGTCGTCACGATGAACTGGAGCTTGGGGAAGACGCGCTTGAGGGTGGGGATGAGACCGAGCTGCCACTTGGGGTGGAGGTGCAGGTCGATCTCGTCGATGAGCACGAGTCCTTCCATCTCGGAGAGCGGGAGGGGCCCACCGTTTTCCCAGAACATCTGGCCGATGATGTCGGCGACCCAGGCAATGGTGCTCTGGTAGCCCTGCGAGAGCCAGGTCGCGGGCAGCTTCAGGGTTTCCGCCCCCACCTTGAGCTCGAAGCTATGTTGGGCGACGAGGTCATTCGGGTTCTTCACTCCGCCTCGCCCTCGCAGCTCGACGTCGGTGGTCCGCGGCAGCAACTGGCTGCTCACGAGCGCTTGACGGAGTGCTTGCGCGAACTCTCGCGGGTCTTCGAGCAGATCCGCGAAGCCCGTCCCGATGATCCGGCCGCGGTCGAACAGGGAATTGAGTCTGCTCAGGATGGGGTCTTCTGCTTTGTCACTCGCGAAGGGACGCGGCAACTGGCGCGTGGTTCCATAACCCGCCACGAACCACTGGGGCAGATTGAGTGCCCTGGCTTCCTCGATGGGCTCGGACGGAACCTCATGGGGATCGTAGTAACGCGACGATCCACCCAAGACGCTGTGCCCAGGTGAGATGGAGAGACCTGTGCAGACAACCGGCGGAACTTCGGGACGCGGGAGGATTCCCGGGTATCTCCGCTGTGTGTGTCGGCTTGCGCCGAAGGTGAAGTCGGCTTCGATGGTCGTGGTCCCGCCAGTACGCCGCCGGTCAGGCAATGACGGCACATCCGCGAGCTGGTTGGCACGGACATATCCGCTCGCCGCCATCGCGATGGCCTGCAGGATGCTCGTCTTGCACAGACCGTTCTCGCCGATGAGGACGGTCCACATCCGCGGCCGTCCCTGCGCGTCCTGGAGTGACAGGGAGAAGTCCCGCAGGAGCTTGAGGCCGGAGATGTTGATGTCGAGGAGGTACATGATGTCCTACGTCGGGCCGGAGCGGCCCCACGCGGGACATCATAGCCACGGCGTGCTCCTGGAGCGCCGAGAACCGACGCGACAGTGGCTCAGGAGGCGCGGATAGCGGGGAAGACCCTCACCCTGGCCCTCTCCCAGAGGGAGAGGGAATGCTGGCCCCGGCCTCCGTGCCTGCCCGAGTGCCGGACCCGCTCAGCCCGTAACGGCGCGCACCTGCTCGCCGTCGAGCACCAGGCGCACGGTGGACACCTGCGGCTCGCCGAAGTGGTCGTACGCGGCGCGCTCGAGCTGCGGCACCAGGGCGGCGCGCAGGCCGCGCGCTCCCGTCTCGCGCTTGAGCGCCCGGGCCACCACCCACTCGCGCACCGACGGCTCCACCACCAGCGTCAGCCCCTCGTGGGCGAACTCGCGCTCGTAGGCGCGCAGCACGTTGTCCTCGAGGATGTTGCCCAGCGTCTTCGCGTCCAGCGGCGAGAAGGAGACGATGCGGCTGAAGCGGCCGATGAGCTCCGGAATGAAGCCGTAGCGCGCGAACGCCGTCGTCTGTTCAATCTGATCGTCCGTCACCTTCTCCGCGATGGCCGCCTCGCGCTTGCCCGCCTCGCGCCCGAAGCCCATCCGCTCCTTGTGGCCGCTCAGCTCCTCCGCCGTGTTCTTCAGCCCGCTGAAGGCTCCGCAGGCGATGAAGGTGAGGGCCGATAGCTCCAGCGGCATGGGCGGCGTGCGGCTGGTGAAGCCGAAGTCCGGCGGGAAGTCCGCCCGCGGCGCGCTCAGCAGGTTGAGCAGGCTGCGCTGCACGCCAAAGCCGCTCACGTCCTTGGTGGTCTGCTGTCCCGCGAAACGGGCATCGGAGCGGCTGGTGGCGAGCTTGTCGAACTCGTCCATGCAGATGGCCCCGCAGGCCGCCCACGCCACGTCTCCGCCCGCCGCCTCGAACAGGCGCGAGAGCATCGTCGTCACGTCGTCGCCCACGTAGCCCGTCTCGGAGAACTGCGTGGCGTCCACGATGACGGTGGGCACCCCGAGAATCTGCTTGAAGAGCAGCTCCACCAGGAACGTCTTCCCGCTGCCCGTGGGCCCCAGGAAGAGACAGTTCTCACGCGTCCCCGGCTCGGGAGCAATGCCCTCCAGGTGGATGCGCCGCAGCCGCTGCAGGTGGCGGTAGGCGAGCACCGACGCCGCGCGCCGGGCCTCCGGCTGGCCCCGGTAGCCCAGCTCGGAGAGACGTTGATCGATCTCACGGGGAGAGAGCACCTCCAACGCGGCGACGCGCTCGCGAACGGAGTCACCGCGCTCGAAGGGGAGGGCCTGCAGGTGGTCGGGACGTGGGCTCATGAAGTGGACGGCATCTTTCCGGTTTGGGACGGCACTGGACAAGCGTTGCCTGCTCTCGGCGCCAGTGCCCGCCTGCTCTCGGAGGGGACGTTCACCCCCTGGAGCGGGCCACCAGTGAACATCTCTCCGCTCTATTGACCCGCGAGACAAGTCCTCGGGGCGCGAGGGTGGATAAGTAGGTGGCCATGGAACGAGCAGAGAATACGCCGGGGCAGGCTCCTCGCCTGGGCTCCTGGGTGGAGCCGGGAGCGGGAGTGCGGTGGCGCGTCTGGGCTCCCGGGCACCGTGAGGTGCAGGTGGTGTTGTTCGGAAGGGATGGACAGCAGGCGGGCACCCCCCTGTCCATGGTGGACGAGGGAGGAGGCTTCTTCTCCGCGACCCTCGCCGGAGAGGGCGCGGGCGTGCGCTACAAGCTGAGGGTGGACGGCCAGGGGCCCTTCCCGGACCCGTGGAGCCGTTCACAGCCGGACGGCGTGCACGGCCCCTCCGAGGTGGTGGTGCCCGACTTCGCCTGGACGGACGCCGCGTGGAAGGGGCCGGATCCGGAGGCCCAGGTCATCCACGAGGTGCACGTGGGCACGGCCACGCCCGAGGGCACCTTCGAGGCCCTCATCCCCCGGCTGCGCTTCTTCAAGGAGCTGGGCGTCACCACGCTGGAGCTGATGCCGCTGGCCAGCTTCCCGGGCGTGCGCAACTGGGGCTACGACGGGGTGGACCTCTTCGCCCCGCTCGCGGCTTATGGCGGTCCCCAGGGCCTGCGGCGGCTCATCGACGCGGCCCATGCCAAGGGGCTCGCGGTGCTCATCGACGCCGTCTACAACCACTTCGGGCCGGACGGGAACTACCTGGGCTGCTACTCGCCCCACTACTTCACCGGGCGCCACCACACGCCCTGGGGTGATGCCGTCAACTACGACGGCGAGGGCTCCGCGGTGGTGCGCCAGCTCGTGCTCTCCAACGTGGAGATGTGGATCCGCGACTACCACGCGGACGGGCTGCGCCTGGATGCGGCCCACGCCATCATCGACGAGGGCTCGCGGCACCTGTTGGTGGAGCTCACCGAGCGCGCCCGGGCCTCGGCGCCTGGCCGCCGGGTGGTCGTCATCGCCGAGGACGATCGCAACGACACGCGCCTGGTGCGCCCGAAGGAGAAGGGCGGCTATGGGCTGGACGGCGTCTGGGCGGACGACTTCCACCACCAGATGCGCCGCGCCTTCGCGGGAGACAGCGAGGGCTACTACGCCGACTACACCGGCACCATGGAGGACCTGGCCCGCACGCTGCGGCAGGGTTGGTTCTACGAGGGGCAGGTGTCCCAGGTGCATGGCCACACGCGCGGCACGCCCGCCGGGGAGGCCCAGCCCTGGCAACTGGTGCACTGCATCCAGAACCACGACCAGGTAGGCAACCGGGCGCATGGCGAGCGGCTGGGCGCGGACGTGTCTCCGGCGGCCTTCCGTGCCATGAGCGCGCTGTTGCTGCTGTCGCCCTACACGCCGCTGCTCTTCATGGGGCAGGAGTGGAACGCGAGCTCCCCCTTCCTCTACTTCACGGACCACAACGAGGAGCTGGGCAAGCTGGTGACGGAGGGGCGGCGCAAGGAGTTCGCCGGCTTCACGCGCTTCTCGGGCGACACGGTGCCGGATCCGCAGGCCGTGGAGACCTTCACGCGCTCCAAGCTCGACTGGAACGAGGCGGGAAAGCCGGAGCACGCCGGAGTGCTCGCCCTCTACCGCGAGCTGCTGCGTCTGCGCGCCACGGACCCCGCGCTGAAGACGAATCGCCGGGGCCACTTCGACGCGCGGCCCCTCGGTGAGCACGGGCTGGTGCTCGAGCGCCGCGGTCCCCAGGGCGCGCTCCACGTCATCCTCAATGTGCGGGGGACGTTGGAGCACCGGCTGCCCGAGCGCTCTTCCGGGCACTTCCAGGTGGTGCTGTGGACCGAAGCGCCCCGCTTCAGCGGCACCTCTCAGGAGGCGCCGCTGCGAAGCGGGGTCGTGCGGCTCGAAGGACCCTCGGCCGTGGTGGTACGCGTCACGGACTGAGTCCCTCGGGAGCCGGGGCGGTGTGGCTCAGAACGCACCGCCCAACTGGAGACCGAAGTTGACGATGTTGCCGTCCTGCGCCAGTCCCAGGTCCTCGCCGCCCACCAGGCGGTAGGTGGCACGCGCGCCGGCGGTGACGGGGCCGAGGTTGTAGTCGACGCCCGCGGCCAGCGGCACCTCGGTGACGACGTCGTTGTCGAAGAGGATCTCCGCGTCCTCGCTCGGGTTGAGCAGACTCACGCCGAAGCCCGCGCCGACGAAGGGCCGCAGGTCCCCGTTCGCGCCGAGCTGCGGGCCCACCTTGGCGAGCGCGCCCACGTTGTGCCGCCACAGCCCGCCGTCGAGATTCTCGAACGGGTTGCGCGCGCCCTCGTAGCCGAGCTCCAGGCCCACCAACGGCAGCGGACGCGAGTTGGCCTGGACGCCGAAGAAGCCGCCCGCGCCCGTGTTGTCGCCGATGTCGCCGGTGTACGTGTTCAAGCCGCCCGTCACGGAGACGTTGAGGTCGTTGAAGACGCCTCCGCCGCCCGTGCCGCGGTCGATGTCCGTGTCGTAGATGCTGGCCTCGTCGGCATCGTCCTCCGGGATGTAGTCGTCCTGGGCGAACGCGGGCGCGGCCAGCAGCACGGCCGCGGCGAACGCGCCGATCCCCCATCTCGTCTTGAAGCTCATGGTGTTGCCTCCCTGTATCCCCCCCGTCCCTTCGGGGGGGTCTGTCGAAAACTGGGCGCTGGCCGTGAGGACGGGAAGCGCACCCTCCCTGCCCGGTCTCCGTCACTCCACCCCTCCAGGCAGCCAGCACGGCGCTCCCGAGGTTGCCCGGGGCTGGGCACGCGGAATGTGACTTGGTATACCCGATACTTCCTGCTGACCTGTCAGGTTGGCGGACAAGCAGCCGGCGGGAGGCCCTCCTGGGGCCGGACGCCCGCACACCTGATTCAGAGGTCCATCGGCCCGATGTGACCTCACAGGGAGGGCTGCGCCTGTAACCCCTTGAAAACCCTCAGAAATCTGAGGGAATTGATTGGGGCATCAGGTGTTTGGAGCCCAACACACGGGATAGGGTGCACCGGAAATTCCCCCGGCTGTGCCGATCCCCTCTCACGAAGGAAAGCGACACAGTGAATCGATCCTCTACCCGCCGCACGCGGCTGTCCGCCTTCGGACTCGTCTCCGTCCTCGCCCTCTCCGCCTCTCCGGCGCTGGCGGCTGGCGGCTTCACCTCCGCGACCGCGAGTGGAAATGACGGCAACGTGCCCGCCAACGCCATCGACGGGAGCCTGTCTACCCGCTGGTCCTCGGATGGCGTCGGCCAGTGGCTCACGGCGGACATGGGCGCCGTGAAGTCCCTCACCGCGCTCGACATCGCCTGGTACCGAGGCAATGAGCGCCAGAGCAAGTTCGTCATCGCGACGTCCACCGATGGCACCACCTACTCGACGGCCTTCTCCGGCACCTCCGCGCGGACGGCCACGGCCCAGCGGTACACCTTCGCGGCCAGGAATGCCCGCTATGTGCGCGTGACGGTGAATGGCAACACGATGAACAACTGGGCGAGCATCTCGGAGGTGGCCGCCATCACCGGCACCACCACGCCGACGCCCACCCCCACGCCGACTCCCACGCCGACGCCGCCGCCCACGACGGGCACCGACGTCTTCGGCGTGAAGATGCTCTACCCGACGAAGGCGGGCGGCGAGACGTGGTTCCTCAAGACGGACGCGCTGTCGGACTCGCGCTTCGATCCGCAGGACCCCATCACCCGCAACGCGGACGGCTCCTGGAAGATGAAGAACAGCCAGGTGCGCATGCACGCGCTCACCTCCACCGGCTACGACTCGAAGAAGATTCCCACGTATGACCGGGACGTGCTGGCGGGCCGCGGCTACATGCAGGCCGCCAACGACTGGAAGAACGTGGAGATGACGGGCTTCATCAAGGTGAACGCCGTCAGCGACGCGAGCGACAACTTCGCCTGGTACGCGCGCGGTGGCCGCCACACCGACTCGCTGGCCTGCGAGGGCTCCTCGTACAAGGGCAGCCTGCACTATGACGGCCGCGTGCGCTGGCAGAAGGAGTCCTGGCACGTGAGCTACGACCAGACCCCCTACAAGACGGGCACCACCGCGCTCAAGGGCCGCTGGGTGGGCTTCAAGTCCATCATGAAGAACGTGATGTACAACGGGAAGCCCGCGGTGAAGCTGGAGATGTGGCTCAACGAGAACGCGGACAAGGTGACCTGGAAGCAGGTCTACGACATCACGGACTACGGCCAGATTGGCGGCGATTCCACCAACTGCGGCGGTGCCGTGGATGCCATGCCCATCACCTGGGGCGGCCCCCTGGCCACCTTCCGCTGGGACAGCGCCTCGGACGTGGACTTCAAGTGGCTGAGCGTCCGTGAGATCGCCGAGTAACCATCGCCTCACCCCCCAGGGATGAAGCACCGGGCGCGGGGAGCCACACTCCCCGCGCCTTTTCGCGCGGCACATAAACATTGGGGACGCACCTGGGGACGTCTATACCGGCGCCCTATGGAAGCCCCTAGGGAAGCCCTCGAGCGTTTCTTCCACATTCGTGAGCGGGGCTCGTCCGTCGGGACGGAGCTGCGCGCGGGCCTGGTGACGTTCCTGACCATGGCCTACATCCTGCTGGTCAACCCGCAGATTCTGTCGGAAGCGGGGATGCCGGCGGCGGATGTGACGGTGGCCACGGCGCTGGGCGCGGCGTTCGGCACGCTGCTGATGGGGCTGTACGCCAACTTCCCCTTCGCGCTGGCGCCGGGCATGGGGCTCAACGCCTACTTCACCTATGGCGTGGTGAAGGGCCTGGGCGTGGACTGGCGCTTCGCGCTGACGGCGGTGTTCGTCGAGGGCCTGCTGTTCATCGTGCTGTCCTACGGCGGCATCCGCACCCTCATCCTCCGGGCGATTCCGCCCCCCATCAAGCTGGCCACCACCACGGGCATCGGGCTGTTCCTGGCGCTCATCGGCCTGAGGAACGCGGGGCTGGTGGCGGACAGCCCGGCCACGCTGGTGCAACTGGGCGTGCTGCACGCGCCGGTGCCGCTGCTGGCGCTGGCGGGGCTGATCCTCATCGGCGTGCTGTCCTCGCGCAAGGTGCGGGGCGCGCTGTTGATCGGCATCGCGGCGGTGGCGGTGGCGGCGTGGGGGCTGGGGCTGGCGAAGGCGCCGCAGGCGTGGGTGAGCGTGCCCTCGCTGCCGCGCGAGACGTTCTGGGCCTTCGACTTCTCGCAGGTGCTGACGGGGAAGTTCCTCACGGTGATGCTGGCGTTCCTGTTCGTGGACGTGTTCGACACCGCGGGCACGCTGCTGGGCATGGGGCGCATCGGCGGTTTCCTCAAGCCCAACGGGGAGCTGCCGGGCGCGGGCCGGGGCTTCATGGCGGACGCGGTGGGCACGGCGGCGGGCGCGGCGTTCGGCACCAGCACGGTGACGGTCTACATCGAGTCGGCGGCGGGCGTGGAGGAGGGCGGGCGCACCGGGCTGACGGCGGTGGTGGTGGCGGCGCTCTTCCTGCTGTCGCTCTTCTTCGTGCCGACGCTGGCGGCGATTCCTCCGGTGGCCACCGCGCCGGTGCTGGTGGTGGTGGGCGCGCTGATGATGGGCGGCGCGCGCGAGCTGGAGTGGAACCGGATGGATGACGCGCTGCCGGCCTTCCTGACCATTGCCCTGATGCCCTTCACCTACTCCATCGCCAACGGCATCAGCGCGGGCATCGTGTCGTACGCGGCGCTCAAGCTGCTGTCGGGGCGCCCGCGCGAGGCCCACCCGGTGGTGTACGTGCTGGCCGCACTGCTGGTGCTACACTACGCTACGGGCGGCGGCGCCTGATCCCGAGGGAAAGAATGCCGGGGAATGGACCTCCGGGGCCCCGGGTTCCATTTCCAGCCGCCAGTCACGGGGGCCACATTCCGAAGATATTCGGAGGGTGTCCCCTAGGCACGCGCCTCGAAACGTGACACACGGCAATGGCCGCCCCACAACTGGGTGTGGCCTCCGGCTCAACTCATTGAGGCCGGACAAGAAAGAAGACGAGTAAATGGCAACTGGTACCGTGAAGTGGTTCAACGACGCGAAGGGCTTTGGATTCATCACGCAGGAGGGCGGGGGCGAGGACCTGTTCTGCCACCACAGCGCGATCCAGTCCGATGGCTTCCGCTCGCTGCAGGAAGGGCAGAAGGTCGAGTTCGACGTCGCCCGCGGCCCCAAGGGCCTGCAGGCGCAGAACGTTCGTCCCTGCTAAACGCGCCGTCAGGACCGGCAACGGGCCTGGTCTCTTCGAGAGGCCGGGCCCTTTTCATTCAGGGATACTGGGAGTGGCATCTCCCGGCCCTGGTGCTTAATTTACGGCCCACGGCGCTCCCTCGGAGCGCATGGGTTGGCACGGTTCTCTCGCGGCTCTGGAGCGAAGCGTGACGGTAGGCGGCCTGGCCTCCTGCCGAGCCCCTGGTGGGCGGATTTGGTGCGGTTCAGGACTTTGTTTGTAGGGATGGGCCCGGTCTCGGTAAGGAGACGGGTCTGGCTCTCACTCTCTTCCTTGGAGACCTATGACGGTCACATTCATCAAGCGTCAGAAAGAGCGAGCGCGTCAGCAGCGCAATCAGGAAAAGCAGACCAAGCGCGAGGAGCGCAAGCGCGAGAAGGCCGAGCGCCCCGATCGCGTGGCGGGTAGCGAGGATCCGGACATCGCGCACATCATCCCGGGGCCCCAGCCGCCCCTGGACATGTGACCCCGCTCTCAGAAGCGGTCAGAGGGGCACCTTTCCGGAGAATTTCGGAAGGTGCCCCTTTTTCTATGCGCCCTTCCCGAGGGGCTCGACGCGCAGGCCGCCGGACACGATCGTCATCCGGTGCTCGGCGGAGGTGTGCTCGGAGCCCCGCATCTTGAGCACCGCCATGCTCCGCTCCAGGCCGTGCTCCTTGCGCGCGTAATCCATCAGGAGGATCGCGTCGGGAATGGTGGACAGGTAGGGCGGGGCGGCGTCGTTGTCCACGAAGGTCCCGATGGTCTGGATGAGCAGGGCGCTGCGGCTGTGCTCGCGGATGAGCGAGGAGAGCCCCACCATGAACTGGCGGAAGCCCCGCTCCGAGGTGGAGTGCTCGATGGCGGAGATGCTGTCGACGACGATCAGCGAGGGCTTGAAGTTCGCCAGCCCCGAGCGCAGCTCCACCAGCAGATCCTCCGGGCTGGTCCCCTCCGGGTAGCGGCACTCCACCTTGAGGTGGCCCGCGGCCTCGAGCTCCTTCAGCGACAGGCCCACCTTGGCGAAGTTGCGCATCAGGATGGGCTTGGTCTCCTCGAAGCCGTAGTAGATGACGCGCTCGCCGCGCAGGGCCCCGGCCCGGACGTACATGCCGGCCAGCGTCGTCTTGCCACTGCCCGAGGGGCCGCGCACCAGCACGATGGAGTCGCGCAGCCACCCGCCGCGCGTCATCGCATCCAGTCCCGCCACGCCGCTGGGAAAGCGCTCGTCCTCGCTCAGGTCGTCGCCCTGTTTGGCATCCAGCGGGAAGACGGTGAGCCCCTGCAGCGTCATGGTGCAGGGGTACTCGCCCTTGTAGTGCGCGCTGCGCCGGTACTTGTGCACCTCGATGGACCGGCGGCGGCGCTCCCCATCGATGAGGTTGCGCAGCACGAGGACCGTGTCACACACGAAGTCCTCCACGCCCAGGGTGGTGAGCTGTCCGTAGTCCGCGGGCGCCTCGGCGGTCATCACCGCGGTGAGCCCCAACTGCCGGAAGCAGGAGACGAGCCGGAAGAAGTGGCTGCGCAGGTGCGCTTCGGGAGGCCGCGGGCTGAAGAGGGCCGTCGCCGAGTCCAACACCACCGCGGTGGCCCCGCTCTTCTTCACCACGTCGGACACGAGGTGGACGAGCCCCTCCACGTCGAAGTTGCCGCTGACGTGCGTGGGCCCCTCCATCGGCCGCGTGAGGTCGGTGAGGACGATCTTCCCTTCCTTCACCAGGCCCGCGAGATCGAAGCCGAGCGTGTCGGCGGTCGAGACGAGATCCTCGGCCGTCTCCTCGATGGAGAGGACGGCCGTCTTGACGCCCAGGCGGGCCAGATTGCAGGCGATCTGCAGCGACAGGATGCTCTTGCCCGCGCCGCTCTTGCCGGTGATGAGCGTCGTGCGCCCCTGGGGAATTCCCCCGTACGTGATGACGTCGAGCCCTGGGACTCCCGTGGGCAACTTCTGGATGGCGCTCATTCCCTCCGCTCTACCCCGGAATGGTCCAGCAAGTCCGCAACGAGTGTCGTGTCCTCCAGGTCGCCCACCACCCAGGTTCGCGGCAGGGGGCTGCGCTGGACGAGCGTCGGCGTGAGCAGGATGTGGTCCTCATCCGCCGAGGAGGGCCGGCCTTCCGCCAGGTCGATGACCTGGAAGTCCACCTGCGCTGACTCGTACTGGCCGAGCAGGCTCTTCATCTGCCGGAGCGCACGCAGCGAGGCGGGTGCGCGGCCCGCCGTGTAGAGCACCAGCTCGATTCGCGCCATGGCACGCTCCCGCGGAGCGGTGGGTGGGGGATGCCGGCCCCTGGGGTCTTCCCGGGGGCCCGGAGGTCCCAGGAGCTTCAGCACCTGGGCCACGATGTAGTCCGTCCCGTTCTTCTTGGAGACGATCTTCAGGCCCGCGGCGTCCTCGACGTGCGTGCTGCCCGTGAAGATCAGCACCTCCGTGCCTTCCAGCAAGCCAGCGGCAGCGGCCTGCTTGAGCATCCACGTCCCCGTCCCGTCCGGCATCCGGTAGTCGCTGATGACCAGGTTGAACCGGCCGCGCCTCAACACCTCCAACCCTTCGCGCACCCCTCCGGCCGTGGTGACGGAGAAGCCCGCCAGCTCGAGCGCCCGGCCGAGGAGGTAGCGGCCGGCCTCGTCATCATCCACACACAGGATTTGCCCCCGGGGGCGGGGATCTTCGGAGACGGACATGGAGCGGGCATGATACTCGCCGCAACTCCCATGGGCAGCACCTCGCGCTGCCACGAGGTTCCTGATGGGCGAGCTTCATGCGGCGTCCCGGTATATCGGTCTCATCGCTCTGTCCGCGGCCGTGCTGGAAGCGCTGCTGCTGAAATTTGTCTTCAAACGTTCGTACGACTGGCGCTCCGGCCTCGCCTCCATGGCCGTGGCGGGGATCCGGTCCGTCAACCTGCTGCTTCCCGTGGCGGTCGCGTTGCCGGGGGCGTACTGGCTGCAGCAGCACCGGCTCTTCGACGCCTCGAACCTGGGCGTGGCCTCGTGGGTCATCCTGTTCGTCGGCGTGGAGTTCCTCTACTACTGGTACCACCGGCTGGGTCACCGCACGCGCTGGTTCTGGCTCTCGCACGCGGTGCACCACACGCCCAATGAGCTCAACCTCACCACCGTGAGCCGGCTCGGCTGGACGAGCAAGATCACCGGGGCCTACGCCATCTTCACGCCGCTGGCCCTGCTCGGTTTCTCGCCCGAGTCCATCCTCACCGCGTACAGCTTGAATCTCTCCTACCAGTTCTGGATTCACGCGGACTGGTTCCCCAGGCTGGGCCCGCTCGAGGGCATCCTCAACACGCCGTCGGCCCATCGCGTCCATCACGCGGCGAACCTCGACTACCTGGATGCGAACTACGGCGGTGTGCTCCTCGTCTTCGACCGCCTCTTCGGCACCTACGTCGCCGAGCGCGACGACCTGCCTTGCCGGTACGGGCTGGTGCACCCGCTGCACACGTACAACCCCTTCAAGATCGCCCTGCATCAGTTCGGCCCGTTCCTGCGCGACCTGAGGAGTGCGCGGAGCGCGCGCGAGGTGCTCGGCTACTTCTTCGCGCCTCCGGGTTGGCGGCCGGACGGCAACAGCGAGACCACCGAGGACATGCGGCGCAAGGCCGCGGCCGGGACGCAGCAGGCCCCGGTGGCCCACGAGCCCGCGCCGGCGACCGCCGCGTAGGCGATAGTGGGGGTCTGATGAGCATCAGGAGAGCAACAACATGAAGATCGTGGTCGATTGGGATCGCTGTGAGGCCAATGGCGTCTGCGTGCGCGCCGCCCCCGAGGCGTTCAGCCTCGATGAGAAGGACCAGTTGAGCGTGCTCGTCGAGAACGTGACGCCCGGGCTGCGCGCCAAGGTGGAGCAGGCCGTGCGCGAGTGCCCGCGCCAGGCGCTCGCGCTCTCCGAGGACTGAGCCCGAATCACCCGCCGTCATTTCTCCCTACCCTCAGCGCAGGAAGGTGTTCCATGCAGCACAACGAGACGAAGCAGAACCCGGGCCGCCCGGCCGTCGACTTCAACCCATACGCCCCCGGGTACGACCAGAACCCGTACCCCGCGCTCGAGAAGCTGCGGGCCGAGGCGCAGCTCCAGTACTGGCCCGCGGGGCGCTCCTGGCTCCTGAGCCGGTATGACGAGGCCATCGCCGTGCTGCGCGACAAGCGCTTCACCCCCGACCGGAGCGAGTGGGAGTTCGCCGCGGTGATGGGCGCGACCGCGGTCATCCCCGAGCTCACCGAGCTGAACAAGCACGGGCTGTTCTCGCTGGCCAACCAGGACCACGCCCGGGTGCGCAAGCTCGTCAGCCCGGCGCTCACCCCGCGCGCCATCGAGCGGCTCAAGCCGGACATCCAGGCCATCGTCAATGAGGTGCTCGACGCCTGCGCCGCCAAGGGCACCATCGACGTGACGCTCGACTTCGCGGAGAAGATTCCGGCCCGCGTCATCGGCTCCATGCTGAAGATGCCCAAGGGCCGCGAGGAGCTGTTCCAGCGCTTCACGGACGCCGTGGTGAAGTGCTTCCTCCCCGGCCTGGTGAACCCCGCGGAGATGGAGGGCCTGCGCGCCGACATCCGCGAGGGCCTCGAGCTGGTCAAGGCGACGATCGAGGACCGGCGCAACGCTCCCCTGGAGAACGACATCCTCACCACCCTCATCCAGACGGAGGAGCAGGGGGACCGGCTCAACAAGGAGGAACTGCTCGCCCTGGTGGCCGCGCTCATCGTGGGAGGCTTCGAGACCACCGTCCATCTGATCGCCTACACCGTGTACAACGTGCTGCAGCGCCCCGAGGTGCTCGCGCAGGTGAGGGCCGAGCCCGAGCTGCTGCGCAACACCATCGAAGAGGTGCTCCGCTACGACAACTTCGGGAAGATGGGTGTCGCGCGCTACGCCCTCGAGGACGTGGAGCTGAGCGGGGTGACGATCAAGAAGGGCCAGATGGTCCTCGTCATGCTCGGCAGCGCCCTGCGGGACGAGAAGGCGTTCGACAAGGCCGAGGTCTTCGACGTGCGGCGCAACACCAACGCGAGCATCGCCTTCGGCCATGGGGCGCACTACTGCATCGGGGCGAACCTGGCGCGGCTCGAGGTGCAGCTCGCCGTGGACAGCTTCCTGCGCCGCTTCCCGGAGATGAAGCTCCTGGGACAGCCCTCGTTCGGGCAGCACCCGGTGATCCGCAAGATGGAGTCGCTCCGGGTCCAGCTCAGCCCGGCGTCGGCCTGAGCACGGCCGCCGTTCCGGCCCGCGAATATTCATCGCCCCACCCCGGGTGATTGGTACAGATTCGAGTCCATGGCGGATCGCATCGATCTCAGTGCATGGCATCCGGGGGGGGAGTTCCCCGTCGTGGAAGGGCGCTCCGGGCAGCGGAGCCGTTGGGCTCCGGTCACGGATGTGTCGGAGACTCCGGGCCAGTTCCTGCTCGAGGTGGATATCCCGGGCGTGTCCCGGACGGACATCGAGCTCACCGTCGCCGGCAGGCGCCTGGAGCTGAAGGGCGTCCGCGCTCCCCTCGAGGTGGAAGGGCGGGTGCTGGTGGCCGAGCGCCCGGCGGGCTCCTTCGTGCGCGAGCTCCTCCTTCCCCGGGAGTTCACGCAGGGGCCCGAGGCGGACTACCGCGAGGGGGTCCTCACCATCCGGTTCGCGAAGACGGGGAGCCCGGAGATGGGGAACTCGGGCCTCCCGCCCGGGATGGCCACCATGGCGGAGCGGTGGCCGCTCCTGGACATCCTGGATACCGGGCACGGGCTGATGCTGCTGGCGGATCTGCCCGGGGTTTCCCAGGAGTCGATCGACGTGCTCTTCGAGGGGCAGGTGCTGACCCTGCGGGGGCTGCGGGAGCCGGAGACCTCGGGCAGGCGCTACCGCCTGGTCGAACGCCCCGCGGGAGCCTTCTCCCGCTCCATCCTGCTCCCCGAGGGGCTGGAGGGCGACCGCATCCAGGCGACCTACAAGGATGGCGTGCTGTCGGTGATGGTGCCGACCATTGGAGCCACGGTCCGTCCCCGGAAGCCAGCCGCCTCCGCCGGGGGGACTTCCTCCGCGGACCCTGAGCTCCGTGGGGAACTCGAGTCACTTCGCGCGCAGCACCAGGCGCTCCGCGACGAGCTGGATGGCTTCTGGCTGGCCCTCGGCTGTGGGCTGCGGCTCGTGCAGATTCCCCTGCACCAACATCTCCCGGTGGAGGTGTCCCTGCGCGACGAGGATCCCATCGTGCAGGCGCAGGTGATGGCGGCGGTAAGGCGGTTCGTGGAGTTCGCCGGGTTCGAGGTCTGGCGGGACTACCCCCGTGAGGGGGACGCCTTCCTCAAGCGGTGGCAGGTGCGGACGCGGCGCAAGGAGACCCAGCTCGAGCTTCCAGCAGCGGCTGCTCCGGGTGCAGGAGGCGCTGGAGCAGGCCCGCCAGGGCGCGATGCAGGCGCGGGAGCCCAGGCCCGAGGACTTCCAGGACGCCGAGCGGCAGAAGCTCCTGGGGGAGGCCGCCCACGCGTGGGCCGAGGCCATCTTCTCGCTCGCGAGCGCGCTGCGATGGGCCGCGGCCGGGGCCTCCGTTCTCATGGGCACCCTGTCCCTGCGGAAGGAAATCGCTCCGCAGGGGGCCGCCTGGGTGCTGCATCCCCTGAGCGAGGAGGAGCTGGCCTCACACGTGAGGACCTGGCTCTCCGCCGCCCAGGAGAAACCGCCTACGCCCTCCGGATCCCCGTGACCTCGCCGTAGCCGCCGGGGATGAAGAAGTCGTGCGTGCCCATGCCCATGATCCGCAGCGCGGTGGTGACTGCGTCCGCGGCCCTGGGCACGCGCCTGGAGGGCTGACCGTTCTCCTCGATGATGTCCACGGGGACGCCGAGCCCGCGCGGGGTGTACGAGCCCACCTGCCGGTTCGCCGCCACGTTTCCGCCCGCGAAGGCGACCGAGGTGAACGGGTGGTGGTCATCCGGCAGGGAGTAGGTGCCGTCGCTTCCGCGTGAGGCCCAGCTCCGGCCGAACTCGCTCATCACCAGCACGAGCGTGTCATCGAGCAGCGTCTTGCCCGGCTTGCCGGGAGCGGGCGCGGCCTTGAGCTTCGCCCAGGAAGCGCGCGACGCAGTCCATGAGTCCGCGGCCGTGCGCGCAGCTATAGCCGTGGCCGAAGCCGTTGTGCGTGTCGAAGTCGAGCTGCAGCGAGACGTGCAACGAGGTGCAGAGGTCCGACTTGAGCAGGCGCAGCGCGAGATCCATCCGCGGGTCGAGCCCGGTGAGGTGGAAGTTCGCGTTGCCGAACGTGTACGTGAAGGACTGGTTCGCGAGGTAGCTCGACAGGTACGCGGGACGGTTCGCCGTCATCAGGTCGATGCCCTTGGTGCCCTCCAGCACGGACACGACATCCGTCGCGAGCACGCGCGAGACCGACGACAGCGAGCCATGCAGGCCCTCGAGGTAGTTGTCCACCTTGCCCGTCGAGCGGTCCATCAGCTGCTGGGCGCGCGAGAGCGAGAAGCGCTCCACCGTCGTCGTCTTCAGGGTGCCACCGGTGGGCTGGCCGCGTGCGTCCAGCTCGGGACCCTCGGTGCGTGCATCGAGCCCCGTCCACCAGGGATTGTCCGCGGGCTTCGAGGAGAGCTGTGGCTTGAGCGCTTGGATCGACGGAACGCGAATGGGCGAGGCGTGTGAGGGCAGCCCCATCCCGAGCGGCGTGCCGCGCTCACCGGAGACGACCACGAAGGGCAGGGGCCTGCTCTCGCGGTACTTCTCGAACAGGTGGTTGGCGATCACCGAATGAATGGCGGGCGCCCGGTAGTCCGCACCGGCGACACCGCACATCGAGCCGATGAACGCACTCGAGTGATCGTTGGAGCCCTGGTCGATGCCGTGCAGCACGCTCATCTGCTCATGCAGCGCGAAGTGCGTGAAGCCGTACATGAGCGGGCTGAAGCCGCCGCGCTCCGCCGGGTTGAGGGGGTTCCACGACTGCCAGGTGCGGAGCGGCTTGTAGGGGCCGTTCGCGGGCGCGAGGTTCACCACCTTGCTCGCGTCGAAGAAGACGGGCTCGGCGCTGTAGGTGGAGGGGGTTGGCACGCAGAGCGGAATCTCCGCGTCATCCATCGGGGTGAAGTAGTACGCCGGCCGGTAGCCGCCCGGGATGTAGAGGACCACGAGCCGGGAGGGGACATCGGTGTCCGCGGCGTGCGCGGCGCGCGAGCCGAGCAGACCCGCGCGTTCGAGGAGCGCGAACTGTCCGGCTCCGAGGGCCCACTTGAGCAGCGTGCGACGAGAAGGGGTCGTCATGGTGTCCTCGGCTCAGTAGGTGATCCACAGCGGGTGACGGATGAGCGACGCGCAGACGCCGATCCAGGCGAGGCGGGGGCTCTGTGCTTCCAGCGGTACATAGACCTTCTCGAACAACTCCTTGGCTTCCGCGTCCGAAGGCGGCTGTCCGAGCATGCGCAGGTAGAGCGCGCGCAGGTTCTTCTGCACGGCGTCCGGATTCTTCGCGGAGGTATCGGCGAGCGTCGCGTAGCGCAGCACCGCCGTGTTGCTCTTCTTGTCCACCGCGCGTGCACACCAGGCCTGCGACATCTGCACCAGCGTCTGCGCGGCGGAGGGGCCGAAGCCCACGTCCCGCTTGCGGTACACGAGCGAGTTGCCGCCGCCGAGCGCATCGAACCGCTCGACGCTGCGCGAGTCGGAGACGTACTCGTTCGAGATGCCGGGCGCCCAATCCCCGGGCCAGATGAAGAGCTTGCCGCCATTCACCACGTAGGGCTTGTTGCGCCAGTTGGGATCCGTGGTGCTGACGAAGTCCTCGAGCGTGAGCCCGAGCTGATCCATCAGGCTCACCACCATCTCCTCGGCGGACAGCCGGCGGACGCTGAAGGCTTCCGGGTCCGGCGCCTCCAGCCGCTCGGGGGCGGGAGGCAGGTCGCGAATCCAGGCCTCCACCTGCGCGGTGTTCAGCGTGACGTGGCCGTTGGCGACGAGCTCGTCGTAGGGCTGGCCCGGCGGCATCTGCGGGTAGCTTCCGGGAGCGGTGCCCTTGAGGAGCTGGACCAGCATGCTGTTGTCGGGGTCCCCGGGCTTCACGTACCGCTCGTCGTACACGAGCCCGTTCTCGAACGCGGTGAGCGAGGCGAAGAAGGGCTTGTTGCCGGTGAGGTGGCAGCCCTCGCACGCGGGAGCGAGCCCGAGCCGGATCTCGTCATTCCTGCTCGACGGTGCGCAGTTCTCGCCACCGTCCGTCTTCGGGCCATCGGGGCCGCCCGGTTTGTTCTCGGTGCAGGCCCCCGCGGTGAGGGCGAGGGAGAGCAGCGCGGCGGCTTTCAGCATCGAACGCAGGGTGCTCATCACAGGCCCCTCCGCAGTTCAGGTTGTTCGAAGAGGTAGCGGAGGAAGGGCCGGAGCTTGCGGTCGCGAGCGACGAACTCCTGCGCCAGTTTGTCGATGAAGCGCTTCTCGGAAGCCGGGTTCAGCTCACGGCCGATGAACATGGCGTAGAGCTTGCGCGCGGCGCAGCGGTCGAACTCACCGGAGCGCACGAGGATCTTCCCGAACCCGAGCGGCCCCATGGTGCCATCACCGTGCTGGCCGAGCAGCGTGTACGTCGCGGGCATCGTGTCGAGCAGCACCGCTTCCGGATTGGCGGCGATCTGCTCCGGGGTGACCGGGGTCAACACGGTGTTGGGAAGGAACGCGTTCCTCCACCGGAAGCCCGGGGAGGAGCCGCTGTGCGGATACTTCCCGGACAGCCACTCCTTGGTGATGCGATGACTGCCCACGCCCGGGATGAAGGGCCACGGGACGTAGTTGCTCATGAACGGGTTGAAATCCCACCGCTTGAACGAGATGGCCGCGGGATCCAGCGTCTTGTGGCAGTGCAGGCACGTTCCGCCGGTCGCGGGATCGACCTCGTAGGGAGGGAAGTGCACGTCCGCGGGAGGCGGCGAGAAGCTCTGGCAGGCGAAGATCTCCAGGAAGCGCGCGGCCCGGACGCGCTCGCGCGGGAACGAGGACATCGCGCCAATCATGGTGAGCACGCCGGCGGTGGGAAGGCCCTTGGGCGCTTCGGTGGTGAAGCGGGGATCGTAGGTGTACGAGCGGTCGAGGCTGCCGGAACGCGCCCGGCCGCTGGTGAGCGCGAGGTGGAAGGGCTCCAGATCCTCGACCACGAACTCGCGCCACGCCTGCGGATCATTCGGCGTGGGGTGCAGCGGGTCGCGAGCCGCGCCGTCCGCGTCCGGGCGCCACCACGTCGTGTTCGAGTCCAGCGCGTTGCTGCCCATCTGCCGGCCGAAGCGCACGTACAGCGCGCGCAGCCAGTTGGTGCCCACCGAGTAGTTGCCGAGGACGAGATCCGACAGCGGCCGGTCGTGCCACGCGAGGTGCGCGAACAGGCGCGCGGGTTCCTCGTACGGATGGCGCCGTTGAACGTTGAGGTCGAAGTTGCTCGCGCTGCCCAGACCGGCGAGCGGTGAGCACCACACGAGGTTCGGCCCGCAGCCGCACCCGGTGGACAGCATGGGGTCGTAGTAGCCACCGCGCGCGACGCCGCAGTCGAGCGTCTTCCCGTTGGCGTCGACGACCTGGGTGACGTTGGAGCCGGCCTTGCCGAGCACCTGGACCGTGGTTCCCGGAGCCCACCACGGCTCGACGGTGTGCACCTCGGGCACGGCGGGATTGCCGTCCGCGCCCAGGTCCTTGCACTGCCTGGAGGGGTCCGAGGCGAACTCGTTCACGTGGTAGTACGCGCCCGGGTGCAGGGTGCTCGCGGCGCACTTGTGGAGATGGCCGGCCAGGTCGCCCTGGTACGCGTCGCCGGCGGCGCCGGTGGTGTACGCGCCCACCGCGAGCCACTCGTGGCCGAAGCGCAGCATCCGCTCGTAGAACTTCGGCGAGGCGAGCGCGTCATCGAGCGTCGAGCGCAGGATGGTTTCTCGCGCTTCGGGAGTGGCCGCGGCCGCCATCGCTTCGTACTGCTCGAAGGTGGGCGTGGTCCCGGTGAGCCCGAGAATGATGCGCCGCATGAGCCGCGTGTCGCTCATCCGGTCGTTGAGAGGCTCGGCGGGTGGAGGGGCTTCTGGACCGCATTGCTGGGCGTGCGCATCGACCCCGGCCAGGCCGGAGATCGCGAACACCACGGCCAGCATGGCCGCGCTCTTCGAGTGCAAATGCCAGTGCATTGCAACAAGCTACCGAGTGAGCAGGATTCAAGGCAAAGGATTGCTTTGGAATGTTTCGTACGGGTTTCCCACCAGCCTTGGGTTCACGCGGCTGAGCGCGGCAGCCGCCAGGGCTGCTTGCTGTCCAGGAGGGCAGGGGCGGGTTGGCGGGGGCGGGGGCCGGGTGCACCTTTCGCGACAGGAGGAGTGTCATGCGTTCACGGACGACCGTACTCGCCGGGCTCACCGTGGCCACGCTCGCCCTGGGCACGGCGAGGGCCGAGGACCCCACGCCGCCGGAGCTCAAGGCCGTCCAGGAGAAGGCCACGCCCGGGGACCAGTTCACCGAGACGGACGCCGGTTCTCTCAACGGCACGGTGAAGGGAGCGACTGGCAACGTCCTCACGCTCGACGTGGGCCAGAAGGCGCCGCTGGTGCAGGTCGTCGTGAAGGACGAGGACACGGTGCCCATCCGCCAGGAGGGACAGCCGGACCCGCTCGCCTTCGAGCAGCTCCAGGAGGGCACGCGCGTGCGCACCTCCTTCCGCAACGAGGGCGGCATCCGCGTCGTGACCTCCATCGAGGTGCTCGAGCCCGCCACGGAGCCTCAGCGTTAGTGGAGTGGTCCGTGGATGTCCCCTCGCCCTCCGGGAGAGGGCTAGGGTGAGGGTGTCCGGGCCCGTTCTTCAACCCGTGGTACGCAGTGTGGGCCGGGGGTTCAACCCGGGTTCACCCGATACCCTCACCCCGTCCCTCTCCCGGAGGGCGAGGGGAAATGGT
Source organism: Archangium gephyra (assembly GCF_049060025.1). GTDB lineage: Bacteria > Myxococcota > Myxococcia > Myxococcales > Myxococcaceae > Archangium > Archangium gephyra_A. The sequence continues at coordinate 5,848,377 of NZ_JBMEQQ010000002.1, read as the reverse complement.
CGCGGATCAGCGCATGTGTCCAGGGGTACTCTTTCGCCTCAGCGCAGGACCTGCTCGATGTGGGCCGCGAGCGCGCTGCGGTTGAGATTGCCGGGGGACTGCGCCACCAGCCGCCCCTGGCCATCGAGCAGGGCGAGATAGGGAATGCTGTCCGGGTACGTCCCGCCGAAGTCGCTCACCGCGCGCTTGAGGCTCCCGGGAGGGTAGGGCGCGGCGCGAAGCGGCTGAAACACGGGGCGAGACCTGTGCAGGTAGCGGACGAGGTCGGACGGATCTTCATCGAGCGAGAGGCCCACCACCTCCAGGCCGCGCTCCTGGTAGTTGAGCGCCACCTGGTTCACGATGGGAAACGTCTTCCGGCAGCTCGGGCACCACGAGGCGTAGACGAAGACGAGCGTGGCCTTGTTCCCCGCGCGCGTCCGCTCCCGCAGTGAGTCCACTCCCACCGTCTCGATGCGGCCGTTGAAGGCCGGGGGCTCGCGAGGGCCCGCCTTGGCCTCCTCGGTGCTCCCCTTCATCCCCAGGGGCTCGGCGAGGTTGGCCGCCACCTTGGAGCGCAGGGCCTCCTGCTCGCCCTGGACGCGCTTCCGCTCCCGGTCGATGCGCGCGAGGAGCTGGGCCGCGGCCTCCGCATCCATGCTCTGCCCGGGCACCCGTCGTAGCTGCGCCTCGATGGCGCTCATCTCCGGGTCCACATAGGCCTGGTCCAACTTCGCCGCGGTCAGCCGGCCGAAGGCGAGATAGGCCTGGGTGTACTCCTCGGAGGGCTGCCTTTTCGTGCCGCAGGCGAGGCCCGTCATCAGCAGCAGGCACGCGAGCAGCGAACGGGAGCGGAGCGAAGGGGGCATGTCTTCTCCAGTCTAGCGCGCGTTGGGAAAGGTCTCGAAGGGCCAGGGAATCGCCCCGGGCGTCCCGAGCCACAGGTCCGCCACCCGCTGCGCGAGCCTCCACGGCTCCCCGCCCGCGCGATTCGTCAGGACGATGACCGTGAGCCGCTGCTCCGGGTACTTCACGATGGCATTGGTGAAGCCCGACGTCTCGCCGTGGTGCGACAGGCGGAGCCGTCCCCCGTCGTCATCGACGAACCAGCCGAAGCCATAGCGCGAGGAGGTGCCATCCGGCAGGGCCGGCGCCGTCCACGCGAGCCGCTGGGTGCTCTCACCCACCAGGGCGTGCGTGTCCAGCGCCCTGTCCCAGGCCACCAGCTCCTCCACGGACGAGTAGATGCCCCCATCTCCCAGCACGGCGCTGGTGGGGCTCTGGTCCCGGGGGCGGAAGCCCGTCGCGTCGGCCACGTAGCCATACGCGCGCCGGGGCACCGTGGAGATGCCCGCCTCGTGGGCCACCGTCGAGCGCAGGCCCGCCGGGGTGAAGACGCGCTCGTGCAGGAACCGGGCGAACGGCATTCCGCTGACCTGCTCCACGATGAGGGCGAGCACCGCGTAGCCGGAGTTGCTGTAGCGCACCGCCGTCCCGGGCGGGAAGTGCGTGCGCTCGGCGCGCGAGAGGAGCGCGAGCACGTCGCGGTCCTTCACCTGCACCGTCTGGGTGTCCGGGACGAAGGCCTCGTAGTCCCAGATGCCCGAGGTGTGATGGAGCAGGTGGCGGATGCGGACCTCGCTCGCGTGGGCGGGGAAGCCGGGGAGCACGTCGGCCACGCGGTCGTCGTAGCGGAGCTTGCCCTCCTCGACGAGCCGCAGGATGGCCATGGCCGTGAACTGCTTGGAGAGCGAGGCCAGGCGGTAGTGCGTCCCCGTCGTGGCGGGCGTGCGCTCCGGGAGCTCCGCCAGGCCCCAGGCGCGGCTGAGCACGGCCTTCCCCTCGTGAATCACGACGACGCTGGCGCCGGGGCCGTCCGGGCTCGCATAGGCGGCGAAGAGCGGGTCCACGGTGCGCACGTCCGGGGCCGGGAGCGTTCTGACGCTCGACGTGGCTCCGGTACACCCCGCGAGCAGGGAGAGGGCGGCGAAGAGGGCGGCGGTCGTGAGGGAGGAGTCGTTCATGCGATCCCCTCCATACCTCATACGTACCGCCTCCCGGCTTCCTCAGCGCCCCATCTTGATGTCCAGCGAGGGGTTGCGGCGCGGCGGCGTCTTCGGCTTCACCGGCTGGGGCTCCACCTGCTCGGAAGTCCCGGTCTGGGCCGAGCCCGTCTGAGCCTGTCCGTTCTGGGCCAGTCCGGCCTGGTCCGGCTCGCTCTGGGCCGGCTCGCTCCCGGCGGGCTCGCTCTGGACCGTCCCGTCCTGGACCGGCCCGGTCTGGGCCCGCCCGGTCTGGGCCCGCACCACCGGAGGGGGATCCGTCACCTGCGGGGATGCGGCCGGCTGCTGGCGCAACATGACGACCGCCGCCCCCGCGCAGACGAGCAGCGCGCCCACGCTGGCCGCCACCGCCACCTTGGGGAAGCGCCGCTTGGGCTCGGGGGCCTGTGGGATGGACAGCGTGTGCGGGCCGTTGCTCTTCGTCAGCGGACGAGGCGGCGGGACGACCGGCGTCCCCGTCCCCCCAGGCGTGGGAATCCGTGACGCGCCCATGGGCTGCTGCGAGAGCGAGCGCGCGTTGCTGCGCGACGAGTTGGACTTCGCGTCCAGGTCCGCGTCCTCGGCCAGTTGATCCAGGTTGGCCGGATCCGATTCGCGATTGATGCGCTCGGTGTACAGGTCCCTCAGGTACGCGGCCAGGTGCGCGTTGCTGGCCGGCAACCGGTACTGGAGGATGTAGTCCTCGATGGCCAGCCGGAAGGCCCCGCAGTCCGGGAAGCGCCCCTCCGGCGTGGGCGCCAGCGCCTTGAGCACCAGCTCGTCCACGCCCGGCGGCAGCTTCGGGTTGAGCTGCGAGGGCACCGGCACCTGGCAGTCGCGCACCAGCCGCAGCGTCATCAGGTCCGACTCGCCCTTGAACAGGCGCCGGCCCGTCAGCATCTCCCACAGCACCACGCCCAGGGCGAACAAGTCGCTGCGCCCGTCCACCGGCTGGCCATTGGCCTGCTCCGGCGACATGTACGGGTACTTGCCCTTGAGCACGCCGGTGGCCGTGTGCGACGCGCTGCCCGCGGCCTTGGCCACGCCGAAGTCGATGACCTTCACGCCTCCGTCGAAGCCCACCAGGATGTTCTGCGGCGACACGTCCCGGTGCACCAGATGCAGCGGCTGGCCCTGGGGGTTGCGCGCCAGGTGCGCGTAGTGCAGCCCCGCGGCCGCCTCCGCGATGATGCGCAGCACCAGCCCCACCGGCAGCGGCTTGCCCTGCGAGCGCGCGAACTTCTCCAGCCGGCGCACGTCGTCGCCCTGCACGTACTCCATGGCCAGGCAGTGCCGGCCGTCGATCTCCGTCAGTTCCAGGATGGTGATGAGGTTGGGGTGTCCCAGCCGGGCCACCAGCCGCGCCTCCTCCACGAACATCGTGAGGAAGTCATCATCCTCGGCCAGGTGCGGCAGGATGAGCTTGAGAACGACGAGTCTCTCCAGACCCGCGCCCCGCTCGAGCGCCAGGAACACCTGACCCATCCCGCCGGAGGCAATCTTGCGCAGCAGCTGGTACTTGCCAAAGGGGACGGCCATGACGCAACACGATAACCCGGCTTATGAGAATCAGCGAATGTCACGGTTGCGACATTCGGCCGCAGGGGACGGAGGGCAGGCGGGCAGCCGTGCCCCGGACACTCAGGCTTTCAGTTTGTAACCAGAACGTAACGCGGCCCACGCCAGACCTGTTGCCACCAAGGCAACAAGCACGAGGATGCCCAGGCCCAGCAGGGGGGCGAAGCCCCTGATGCCGAGCATCCCGTAACGCAGCCCCTCCACCATGTAGACCATGGGGTTGAAGAGGCTGATGTGGTTCCAGGGCGAGGGCAGCTCGCGCACCGAGTAGAAGATGCCGCCCAGGAAGGTGAGCGGAAGCATCACGAAGGTGGGGAAGAAGTTGATCTGCTCGAACTTCTCGGCCCACACGGCGGCGAGAATCCCCAGCACGCTGAAGGTGTAGGAGGACAGCAGCAGGAAGAGGAGCGTGGCGGGCGCGTGCTCCAGGTGGAAGCCGGTGAAGAAGGCGGCGACCACCCAGGTGAGCCCCCCCACCAGCAGTCCGCGCGCCATGGCCCCGCCGATGAAGCCGGCCATCAGCTCCAGCGGCCCCAGCGGCGCCACCAGCAGGTCCACCACCGTGCCCTGAATCTTGGTGATGAAGAGCGAGGAGCTGCTGTTGAGGAAGGCGTTGTTGGCCAGGCCCAGGAAGACGAGCCCCGGGACGATGAACTGCAGGTAGGGCACGCCCTCCACCTCGTGCACGCGGCCGGAGAGCGAGTAGCCGAAGACGAGGAAGTAGAGCGAGGTGCTGATGAGCGGTGAGAGGACCGTCTGGCCCGGCACGCGCATGAAGCGGCGGACTTCCTTCACCAGCAGGGACTTCATCCCAATCGTGTTCATGGTGGCGTCGTGCGAAGTCGTGGGGAGTCGGGTGGGGCGCTCAGGCGGCGCCGGGGGCGGCGGGCTTGCCGCGCAGGATGTCGATGAGGATGTCCTCCAGGCGCGAGTGGCGCGTCTCCACGTCCCCCACCGGGAAGTCCTGCGTGTAGAGGGTGCGCAGGATTTCTCCTCCGGGAGCGCAGCCCTCGCGCTCGGGATAGGTGAGGGTGCGGCCATCGGCGGACAGCGTGGCGCCCGCCTTGCGCATGGACTCGGGCAGCGGGGTGGTGACGGGCGCGGAGAAGGTGACGATGAGGCGCTTCTCGCCCAGCCGGCGCAGCAGCGCCTTCTTCTCCTCCACCAGCAGCAGCTTGCCCTCGTTGATGACGCCCACGCGGTCGGCCAGCTCCTCGGCCTCCTCCAGGTAGTGCGTGGTGAGGACGATGGTGGTGCCCTCGGAGGCCAGCTTGCGCACGTACGTCCACAAGTCCCGGCGCAGCTCCACGTCCACGCCCGCGGTGGGCTCGTCCAGGAAGACGAGCCGCGGCTTGTGCACCAGCGCCTTGGCGATGAGCAGCCGGCGCTTCATGCCGCCCGACAGCGCCCGCGTGAGCGCGTCCGCCTTGTTCTGGAGGTTGAGCGCGGTGAGCACCTCCATCACCCGCGCCTCGTCCCGCTTCTGCCCGTAGTAGCCCTGCTGGATGTAGAGCGACTCGGCCACCGAGAAGAAGGGATCGAAGTTGATCTCCTGCGGCACCAGGCCCACCTCGTAGCGCGGGCGCACCGGGTCCTCGTCCAGGTCGTGCCCGAAGACGAGAATCTTCCCGCCCGTCTTCTTCACCAGCCCGCAGACGGAGCCGATGAGCGTCGTCTTGCCGGCGCCATTGGGGCCGAGCAGGGCGAAGATCTCCCCGGGACGGATGGTGAGGTTGACGTCGGTGAGGGCCGGGAGCTTGCCGCCGTAGTTCTTGCTGAGGCCGCGGAGCTCGAGCGCGGGAGTGGAGGACATGGTGGGGGACGCCTTTACCACCCCCACGGCTTCCGGGAAGGCCCGACCGCGTTACAATGGTGCGGAATGCTGACGGTGAAGGAGTTGAGGACGCTGGCGGGACGCCTGTCGGAGCCGTTTTTCTGCCGGCAGATTGGCCCGTTCGCGCTGGTGCAGAAGCCCCCCAAGCCGGTGGTGGAGCAGATGGCGCTGCGGCTGGGGGCCCAACGCACGGTGCTGGGCAACGGCATGGGGAGCCTGGAGGCCCTCCAGGTGTCGATGCTGCTCAACTTCGACCTGCTGCAGGTGGCCACGCTGCCGCCGCTGGGCACCCAGGATGTGCTCACCGTGGGGCGGCTGCCGAGCTGCGAGCTGGTCATCAATGATCCGTCGGTGTCCAAACAACATGCGGAGCTGCGCTGGCACGGGCAGGTCTCCACCTGCCGCGTGAAGGACCTGGGGTCCACCAACGGGACCCTCCTCAACGGCCATCTCCTGGAGCCGAAGCGGGAGCACCTCGTGCAGGATGGGGACCTGCTGCGCTTCGGGGACGCGGACTTCGCCTTCTTCCTGGCCCGCTCGCTCCATCTGCGGCTGCTGCGCAGCGGTCCCTCGGGCGGATAGCCGGGGGGAGGCGCACCGGGCGTGAAGCCCCGGCTGGAGGGCAGGGGGGCCCGGGAGCGGGTGGGAGGGGAGGAGCGAGGGAGGACGCGGGGCGCGGTCCGGGCTGTTCTGGGTCCGAAGTGGCGGAACCCCGGGAAAGATGTGTCCTGAAGGTCGAGCGAGCGGCCGAGCGCCTTGCGCCCGCCGTGGCTCCTTAGTATCCGCCAGCGACCACGTCACCGAGTCGGAGGCAGAAAGAGCACGATGGCCCAGAATTTCATCTTCACCATGCAGGACCTGCGCAAGGTCAAGGGCGGCAAGGACATCCTCAAGGGGATCTACCTGTCCTTCTTCCCGGGCGCGAAGATTGGCGTCATCGGCCCCAACGGCTCGGGCAAGTCGACGCTGCTGCGCATCATGGCGGGCGTGGACACGGAGTTCTTCGGCACGGCGAAGCCGGACCCGAGCGCGCGCGTGGGCTACCTGGCGCAGGAGCCGCAGCTCGACCCCACGCTGGACGTGAAGGGGAACGTGGAGCTGGGCCTCAAGTCCATCCGCGCGCTGCTGGACCGCTTCAACGAGGTGAGCGCGAAGTTCGCCGAGCCGATGGACGACGCGCAGATGGAGAAGCTGCTGGCCGAGCAGGGCCGGCTGCAGGACGCGATCGACGCGAGCAACGGCTGGGAGCTGGACCGCACCCTGGAGATGGCCATGGACGCGCTGCGTCTGCCGCCGGGGGACGCGGACGTGTCCAAGCTGTCCGGTGGTGAGAAGCGCCGCGTGGCGCTGTGCCGGATTCTCCTGGAGAAGCCGGACCTGCTGCTGCTGGACGAGCCCACCAACCACCTGGACGCCGAGAGCGTGGCGTGGCTGGAGCAGGCCCTGAAGGAGTACAAGGGCACCATCGTCTGCATCACGCACGACCGCTACTTCCTCGACAACGCGGCCGAGTGGATTCTGGAGCTGGACCGCGGCGAGGGAGTGCCCTGGAAGGGCAACTACTCGAGCTGGCTGGAGCAGAAGCAGAAGCGGCTGGAGCTGGAGGAGAAGTCGGAGAGCGCCCGGCAGAAGACGCTCAAGCGCGAGCTGGAGTGGGTGCGTGCGTCGCCCAAGGCGCGTCAGGCCAAGAGCAAGGCGCGTATCGCGGCGTACGAGGATCTGCTCAACCAGACGCAGGAGAAGCGCGACGCGACGGGCGAGGTGACGATTCCGCCCGGGCCGCCGCTGCGCGGGCTGGTGGTGGAGGCCCGGGGGCTGCGCAAGGCCTTCGGGGACCGGCTGCTCATCGACGATCTGAACTTCAAGCTGCCGCCGGGTGGCATCGTGGGCGTGATCGGCCCCAACGGCGCGGGCAAGACGACGCTGTTCCGGATGCTCACGGGCGTGGAGAAGCCGGACGCGGGCGAGCTGCGCATCGGCGAGGCCGTGAAGATGGCGTACGTGGACCAGAGCCGCGACGCGCTGAACGGTGACAAGAGCGTCTTCGAGGAAGTGAGCGGCGGGCTGGACTACATCGACCTGGGCCGTGCGGGGCAGATGCCGAGCCGCGCGTACCTGGCGGGCTTCGCGTTCAAGGGACAGGACCAGCAGAAGCGGGTGAAGGACCTGTCGGGCGGCGAGCGCAACCGGGTGCACCTGGCGAAGATGCTCAAGAGTGGCGGCAACCTGCTGCTGCTGGACGAGCCCACCAACGACCTGGACGTGGAGACGCTGCGGAGCCTGGAGGACGCGCTGCTGAGCTTCGCGGGTTGCGCGGTGGTCATCAGCCACGACCGCTGGTTCCTGGACCGCATCGCCACGCACATCCTGGCGTTCGAGGGAGACAGCCGGGCGTTCTTCTTCGAAGGCAACTTCGAGGACTACGAGGCGGACAAGAAGAAGCGCCTCGGGCCCGAGGCGCTGGAGCCGCACCGCATCCGCTACCGTCCGCTCACCAAGAGCTGAGCGCACAGTGAACCCATCCCTCTCCCACTTCCCACTGGGAGAGGGGATTTCACTCCGGGTCCCACCCCGAAGTGGGCCCGGGAAGTGGGCGGCGCCCCGGGTCGCGCTATGGTGCCATGCCGCGCAGGAGACCGCGCCCGAGCCCGTCCCATGAACGTCGTCTTCATCTCGCCCCACTTCCCTCAGCAGTTCTTCCACTTCGTCGCCGCCCTGCGCGAGCGCGGCGTCAACGTCCTGGGCATCGGCGATACCCCCTACGACTCGCTCAGCCATGAGCTGCGTGAGTCCCTCTCCGAGTACTTCTTCACCCCCAACCTCAACGACTACGACGCCCTCCTGCGCGCCACCGGCTACCTCACCTGGCGCCATGGCCGCATCGATCGCATCGACTCGCTCAACGAGACCTGGCTCGAGGTCGAGTCCCGCCTCCGCGAGGACTTCCACGTCCCCGGTCTCCTTCCCTCCGACATCGCCCGCCTGCGCACCAAGATGGGCATGCACGATGTCTTCAAGAAGGCCGGCGTCCCCCACCCCAGTTGCATCCCCGTCAAGGACGCCGCCGGCGTGAAGGCCTTCGCCCAGAGCGTCGGCTACCCGCTCGTCCTCAAGCCCGACGTCGGCGTCGGCGCCGCCCGCACCTTCAAGGTCTCCTCCGACGCCGAGGTCGATGCCGCCCTCCAGGAGCCCCTCTCCAATTACGTCGCCCAGGCCTTCGTGCGCGGCGCCATCGTCACCTACGACGGCATCGTGGACCGCGAGGGAAAGATCATCTTCCGCCTCAGCCACGAGTACAGCGACGGCGTCATGGAAGTCGTCCTCGAACAGCGCAACATCTCCTTCTGGAGCCTCAAGGAGATTCCTCCCGCCCTCGAGTCGCTCGGACAGCGCGCCGTGGCCGCGCTCGGCCTGCGCGAGCGCTGGTTCCACCTCGAGTTCTTCCGCCTCTCCGATGGCAGCTACGTCGCCCTCGAGGCCAACCTGCGTCCGCCCGGCGGCTTCATGACGGACCAGATGAACTACACCTGTGACATGGACGTCTACCGCCTCTGGGCCCGCGTCCTCACCGGCGATGACCTGCGCGACTTCCGCTACACGCCCAAATACCACGTGTGCCACGTCGCCCGGCGCGCCTCCCGCCGCTACCGCTACTCCCACGCGGAGCTCGTGGCGAAGCTCGGCGATGCCCTCCTGCTCCACCGCGAGCTGCCCGCCGTCTACCACAACGCCATGGGCACCGAGATGTACCTCACCCGCCACGAGAGCCTCGCCGCCACCCAGGAGTCCGTGCGCCTCATCCAGGCCACCGTCTGACGCCTCAGCGCTCGCTCCAGCCCAGCAGGTACACCGTGCCCTCCCCCTCCCGGCGCACGATGGCCGCGTGGGGCTCCGCCGCGCCGCTGGCCCTCAGGAAGCTCACGAAGAGGGCCTCGGCGTAACCCGGCGCGTCCAGCACCGAGTTCATCCACATCTCCCAGTGGCCGGGCCCCAGCTCCTCGAGCCGCACCTCGGTGTAGTTGTCCGAGGTGCGCAGCGCATGCACCATCTGCTGCACCGTGCGCTTGGGCCCGAGCAGCCTCAACAGCCGCATCATCGCCCGCCCCACCAGCGTCCGCCCGAAGCCCTCCACGTGGTGCGCCGCGAGCTGACGGAAGCCCTCCTCGCGCGGCAGGCCCGGGTACACCTCCTCCAGGATGATCTGCAGGCAGTGCCCCCACTGCGTCACCGGGTAGGCCGGCAGCAGCGGTCGGTCCAGGTCCAGCCCCACCTGCCGCAGCCGCTCGCGCAGCCGCGGCGTCACGCGCTCACCGACTCCGTGGCGCAGCAGGCCCTCCACCACCTGGACGAAGACCCTCCGGTCCTCCAGCCTGACCTCGCGGGGCTTCAACCGGACCTCGTCACCCCAGCAGCCAGTTCATCGCCATCGGGAGCCGCCGCTGCCACGCCGGCTCGTGGTGCAGCCCCTCCTCCTCCAGCACCAGCGCCAGCTCGTGGTCCGCGTACCCGAGCCGCTTGAGGTGGATGTAGAAGTCGCGCGTGGCCTCACCGTAGGGCAGCGGCACGCCGCCCGGGTTGATCCACTCGTGCGTCCCGGCGTCCAGGTAGATGCGCGACCAGCGCCGGCTGTGGGCCTTCCAGTGCTGGAAGAGCTTGTACTCGCTCCACATCACCGAGGGCGACAGCGCTCCGATACGGCCGAACACCTCGGGGTACTTCCAGCCGAGGTACAGCGACATCAGCCCGCCCAGCGACGAGCCCATGACGGCCGTCCACTCGGAGCCCTGGCGCGTGCGGTAGGTGCCATCCACGTAGGGCTTGAGCGTCTCGACGATGAAGCGCGCGTACGTCTGGCCCCGGGCGCTCACCTTGGCGCGCGACTCGTCCCAGGGCGAGTACTCCTCCAGCCGCCCGGGACCCGAGTCGATGCCCACGATGATCCACGGCTCGGCCCGGCCCTGGCCCACCATCTGCTCCAGGGCGAGGTTGGCACACCACGTGTCGAAGACGGCGGACTCGTGGTGGGCGAAGACGTTCTGCCCATCGTGCATGTAGAGGACGGGGAACCGGTGGTGGGGGGCCTGGTCGTACCCGTCCGGCGTGTAGATGCGCACGGTGCGGGGGAAGCCCTCCTGCGGGGAGGCGAAGTCTCGGATGATGTGCACGTGACCCATGGGGCGCCGGTGAAAGGCCAGATGGAACGATAGATGGCCCCGCGCTCCCGGCCAACCCTCTCGGAGACGGAACCGCGACGCCGCCAGTGTGGGCAGGCGTCGGCCCCGGTCCGCGGCCTGGACGGGCGTTTCCGGCCCGGGACACCTCGGAGGTCGCCTCCCCGAGGTGTCCTCGTTGGTCTCCTTCGTGCAGTGCGCCGGCCGCGTGAAAGCCGCCTGCCTGCCCGCCCTGCTGACGACCTGGATGCTGCTCGCCGCCTCGGGGGCGCGGGCCGAGCCGTCCACGGCCGGGCTCTCCATCGCCGACGAGGCGGACCTCCGCGCGCTGCATGAGGACGGGCTCCTCCCAGCGGAGGATTTCGAGACCCTGCGGGAGTTGCTGCGCACCGGAGTGGAGGTGCGCACGGCCTCCCGTGAGGCGCTGTACGCGCTGCCGGGCCTCACCTGGGCCCAGGTGGATGCGCTGCTCGCGTACCGGGCCCGGGTGGAGGGGGACTTCGCGCCGGAGGCGCTCGTGGAGGCCGGGGTGCTCACCGCGGAGCAGCTGCGGCAGGTGCGGCCCTTCCTCTCCGGAGCGGCGCGCGGGACGAGGGACTTCTCCGGGCGCCTGCGCCTGCTGACGGCGTATGGGGCGGCGGATGCGCTGGTGCCCCCGGTGCTGTTGCAGGCCCAGGCCGAGGGACCCCTGGGCCTGAAGGGCGGAGCCGTGGCCTCGCTCACGCGGCGGCGCCTGGACAGGGTGGGCTATGCGCCACGCCGCCGCGCGCTGGTGGCCGGGCTCCCCGGCGTGGCGCCTCGGCTGCCGAAGTTCCACGTGCGTTGGGAGGGCGAGCACGCCTCGGTGCTGGTGGGGACGTACCGGCTGGGCTTCGGGCAGCGGCTCACCCTGGACACCACGGGCCGCCCGGCACCGGATGGCTTCGTGCCCGACGAGGCGTTCCACGTGCCTGGGGCTCCCGAGCGGCGCTGCATGCTGACAGGCACGGGGGCCTGCCCGGCGGAGGGACCCCAGGGGCGCGTCACTCCGGACTTCGGTTGGACGGAGGGCTTTCGCGGCGTCGCCGCCACCGTGCACGGGGAGGTGGAGGGCGTGGCGCTGGCGTTCACGGGCTTCGGCTCGCACCAGTCGCGCGACCTCTCGCAGTACGAATTGTTCGACACGAGGACGCGCAAGACGCCGGACGTGCTCGCCGTGCTTCCCGGGCAGTCGCTGCCGGGCGCCGTGCGCTTCGTCTCGCGCACCCTGCCGGACGTCTTCCACGAGCTGGCCGGAGGCGGCCATGCCACCGTGGGGCTCTCCCCGAGGGCCCGCCTGGGCCTGACGGGGTGGGGCGCCTGGCCGGTGTGGGCCGTGGAGGGCGTGGTGCTCGACGTCCAACCGCACTCGCGTTTCCCCGCAGGCGGGGGCTATGGCGCGGTGGGCGCCGACGCCACGTGGGGCGCCGGGCCGGTGGACCTCTCCTTCGAGGGCGCGCGGAGCTTCTCGGGCCCCGCTGGAGTGGGGGGCGGCTTCGGTGCCGTCCAGCGCACCGTGCTCGGAGACCGGAGACGCGAGCTGGAGCTGACGCTGCGCTACTACGGGCGCGAATTCGACAACCCCTACAGCCGCGCCGTCTCCGGCCCCGACGAGTCCGAGGGACTGCGCGCGAGCAACGAGCTGGGCGTCCGGCTGCGCTACCTCCACCAGACGGAGGACGGCGCGTGGCGCATGACGGGGAAGGTGGACGCGTGGACGCAGCCTCCCGGGAGCGAGGCCTCCGGCACCCTTCACCTGGGCGCCTCCGCCCGGGTGGACTACGTGGGCGTGCCGGAGCTTCAGCCCTCGGTGTGGGTGGAGCATCGCAACAAGGACCTCGGCCAGAACGGGCCCGGGCTGTGTTTCGAGGGAGACGCGCTCTGTGCCGGTGAGCAGTACCGCGTCACGGGCCGTGTGCGGCTCGATGCCACCGAGAGCCTGAGGGTGGCCGCGCAGTACCAGCACACCCTGGTGGGCAGCCGTCAGCGCCCCGGCAGCTTCCAGCAGGACGGCCGGGCCTCGTTGGAAGTCCTCGTGCGGCCACTGCCCTCGCTGCGCCTGCACGGGCGCGCGAGCTGGCGGGACGAGGACCTCTCGGAGAACACCCGGCTCACGCAGACGCTGCGCACCTCGCTGGAGGTGGTCTGGGCCGCCCTCCCCGAGCTGGGCATGCGGGCCCGGTACGAGCTCGCGTTGGACCTGAAGTCACCCGTGGGGGCGCGCTCGCCCCCGGAGCTTCCGCAACACCTCTTCCGGCTGGAGCTGGAGAGCCATTTCTAGATGGAGCCGACCTTGGAGCGAGCCGTTCCCCTTCGTTGTCTTGCCGTGGCCCTGGTGCTCGTGTGTGGCGCCTGTGGCCTTTCCCCCGGTGACGCGGCGCCCGCCTGTGAAGGGTGGAGGCCCGGAGACGTCGTCCTCACCGAGGCTCCTGCCGGACCCCGAGGGGACGGACACCGGGCAGGAGTGGATGGAGCTCCACAACCCTGGCCGTTCGGCGGTGGACCTGCGCGGGCTGCTGCTCTACGTGGCGCGCCCCGATGGTTCGCAGGAGCGGGCCTACCTCGTCGAGGCGTCCGTGCCGATGGCGCCGAGGGGCCATGTGGTGCTCGGCGACGTGCGCTCCGACGCACTGCCCGCCCATGTGAATCACTCGTACAGCGACATCCTGGGCTCGCTGGGCAATTCGGGTGGGCTCGTCGGCCTGCGCTGTGGCGACGTCGTCGTCGATGAAGTGCGCTACACCGGTCCCCTCCGCTCGGGCGTGGCGCGCATCTACGACGGGCGGCTCGTCCCGGATGCGGTCGACAACGATGACCCGAGCCGCTGGTGTGATGCGCCTGCCCCCACGCTGGACGGTGGCATGAGGGCGAGCCCCGGTGCCGCGAACCCGGCCTGCCCGGGCGCGGATGGGGGAGTGTCCGCGGATGGGGGCGTGCCCGCGGGCTCGTGTCTGTCTTCCCGCACGGGGACGCTGCGGAGCCTGTCGCGTCCGCGTCCGGGGGACCTGGTCATCACCGAGGTCATGGCCGATCCCAAGGCCGTGGCGGATGCCCAGGGGGAGTGGGTGGAGGTGTATGCCCTGCGTGACGTGGACCTCAATGGCGTGATGCTCGCGAACGAGGGCAGTGGCCGGACCCTGCTCGGTGATTCGCGGTGTCTGGAATTGAGGGCGGGTACGCATGGCGTGCTCGCGCGGAGCGCCGATGCCACGCTCAATGGGGAGCTGCCTCCGGTCCTGGGGACGTTCGCGTTCGGCCTGAGCAACAGCCAGGAGCCGCATGCGCTCCGGTTGTCCCTGGACGAGACGGTGCTCGATGCGGTGGCTTGGACGAGCGCCGCGACTCCGGGCGTCTCCCGGCAGCTCGACCCGGCGCGCAAGGACGCCACGCGCAACGACGCGCCGGACAGCTTCTGTCAGACGCCCAAGGACTTCCGCTTCGGTCTGGGAGATTGGGGCACCCCGGGCGCGGAGAACCGTCCATGCACCTGAGGAAGGGCTGGCGGATGCTGTGCGTGGTGCTCGGGCTGGGGCTCGTCGTGCTGTGCGCGTGCGGCTCGGAGTCCTCCTGTGGCCCGGGCGCCGGCGTGGTGTCGAGGGTGGTGGATGGGGACACCCTCGTGCTGGAGAGCGGCGAGCGCGTGCGCTACCTGCTCGTGGACACGCCGGAGAGCACGGGCGGCAAGCACGAGTGCTTCGGAGCGGAGGCCCGGGACTTCAACCGCTCGCTCGTCGAGGGGCGCCATGTGCGGCTGGAGTACGGCGAGGCGTGTACCGATCGCTACGGGCGGCTGCTCGCGTATGTGACGGTGGACGGGCGCGAGGTGAACGCGCTGCTCGCGGAGCGTGGGTACGCCTGCGTCCTCTACGTGTCTCCGGCGGGCAGATCGCGGCGCTCGGAGTTCGAGGCCCTCGAGTCCTCGGCCCGGCGTGCCGGGCGCGGAATGTGGGGCCAGTGTTCCGTCGTGCCGTGCACACGCTGAGGGAGGAGTAGACGGCTGGGGGGTGGGCGCCCATGGTAGGCACCGGACATGGCCCCGAATCAGGATGCCGCGGACCTGGGTTCTCCGCGGGAGCTGGAGCAGCGGTTGACGCTGATTCCTCCCGGCGACACCGTACGGGGCTATTTCTTCAACTGCGCCCTGGAGCAGCTTCGTCTTCACGTGAATGACGAGGCGGTGCGGCGCTGGGTCGAGGCGAGCGGCCTGGAGGCGCCCACGTCCTTCTTCAAGTATCCGATGAGCACCCTGCTGCGGTTGCTCTACCACGTGGGGTGGGCCATGCAGGACTCCTCGGGAAGCTTCGAGGAGTCCCTGCGACAGCTCGGGCGGCGGACGGCGAAGGAGTTCCTGCGGAAGCTCGGTGGGCAGGACGATGTTGTTGCTGTCCGGAAGGCACCTGCGGCTGCTGGCCGATAGTCTGCCCACCGCCTACCGCACGGGCTGGGAGCACGGGCATGGCTCGGTGACGTGGACCGGCGTCAAGCACTGCCTGGTGTCCATCCACGGCAATGTCGTCCCCTACCCGTACTTCGAAGCGGTGTTCCTGGAGGTGTTCCAGGCCGCGGGCGCAGCCAACTTGAAGGTGAAGGGCTGGCAGGTGGGACCCGCTGACACGCGCTACACGCTCTCCTGGGATTGAGCCCCTGCCGCTGGACAGAGGATGAACGCACGATGAACGCAGGTTGAACGAGTGGCGGAGGGTGCCAGCGCCCCTCCCCAATCCCTTGGGGGAGGACGATCCCTCGTGCGGATGCCCGCTCCACATGGAAGCGTGGCCTTCACCCGGTGCGCTCGTCAGAAAACCCGCCTCCGCCTTGTTGAGGGGGGTCCCACCTGGGTCCCCTCTCATGGCCTTTTCGCTCTCCCCCTCCGCTCCTTCCCTCGCCCGGGCCACGCTCTTCAAGATGGGCGTGCGCGTCGCCGTCGTGATCGCGCTGGCCACCCTCTTCAGCTACCTCCACCTGCTTCAGCTCCTGCGCGACGAAGCCGTCGAGCAGCTGGAGCGCCATGTCACCGAGCGCAGCCAGCGTGAGCAGGCCGTCTTCGTCCTGGCCGAGGACAACCACGCCGTGCTCAAGAAGGCGCTGGAGCAGCGCATCCAGGCGTGGAACCAGCTGGATCCGGACCCTCGCTTCGACAGCCTGTTCATGCGGATGCCCGATGGCACGTTCCGCAACCGCCTCGAGTCTTTCGACGGCACGCGGATGGTGGGTGTCTTCGTCCCCCCGGGGGTGAACCTCGATGCCGGGCTGCGCCGCCGCATCCTGGCCGCGTACGACGTGGTGGCCCAGTACGGGCCCGCCTTCGCGACCCGCTTCATCAACACGTACATCACCCTGGCCGAGGGCCCCGTCCTCCTGTTGTGGCCGGGCCGCCCCAACTGGAGCCACGAGGTTCCGGCGGACTACGCCTCCCTCGAGTACGAGTACTACGCCATCAGCCTTCCCTCGCGGAACCCCGAGCGGCGCACGGCCTGGAGCGGCATCTTCCAGGAGCACGCCTCGCGGAGCTGGATGGTCACGGTGGCCACCCCGCTGGACCTGGACGGCCAGCATGTCGCGTCGTTCCACCATGACGTCCTGCTCGATGAGCTGATGGAGCGCTCCATCAAGCACCACCCACCCCACGCCTACAACCTGCTCGTCCGCGATGACGGCCAGCTCATCGCTCATCCCGAGCTGGTGCTGGAGGGAGCCACCGCCCCCTACAACATCCTGGGCTCCCCGGATGCGACGGGGAAGGAGGTCCCCGCGCGGCTCTCGTCCGAAACGCGGCAGGCGCACCTGCGCCCCCTCTTCGAGCGGGTGAAGAACCGGAAGCCGGACGAGGTCATCCTGGAACTCGCCGAGTCGGGCGAGTACCTCGCCGTGGCCCGGCTGCGGGGGCCGGAGTGGAACTTCGTCACCGTGCTGCCCAAGGGCGTGGTGTCCGCGGCGGCCTTCCAGGCGGCGCGCTATGTGCTGTTCTTCGGCCTGGTGTCGCTGCTGGTGGAGCTGGCCATCATGTACTGGGTGCTCCGGCAGGAGATCGCCCGGCCGCTGCTGGAGTTCACCCAGGCCGCCCACCGCGTGTCGGCCGGTGACTTCCAGGTGGGCCTGGACACCTCGCGCCAGGATGAGCTGGGGCAACTGGCGGGCGCCTTCCGGACGATGTCCGACCAGGTCCATCAGCGCGAGGATCAGTTGCGAGAGGCCAACGAGAAGTTGGAGCAGCGTGTCGAGGAGCGCACCCGGGAGCTGAAGGACGTGCACCAGCAACTGGTGCAGACGGCCCGGCAGGCGGGCATGGCGGAGATCGCCACCAACGTGCTGCACAACGTGGGCAATGTGCTCAACAGCGTCTACACCTCGGCGCAGGTGGCCCGGGAGCGGTTGGGCGAAATGCGGCTGGAGCAGGTGGGCCGCGTGGCCGGATTGCTCACCGAGCGCCAGGGAGACCTAACCGCCTACCTCACCGAGGACACGCGCGGGCGCAACCT
Organism: Archangium gephyra; assembly: GCF_049060025.1. Classification (GTDB taxonomy): domain Bacteria; phylum Myxococcota; class Myxococcia; order Myxococcales; family Myxococcaceae; genus Archangium; species Archangium gephyra_A. The sequence goes on along the minus strand of NZ_JBMEQQ010000002.1, from coordinate 5,831,276 downwards.
GATGCCCTTCCTGAATCAGCTGGGACAGAACCTCGTCGATGAGCGCAAGGCGCTCCTGCTCCTGCTCGACGACGTGGGCCGGTACACCGAGCACATTGGCGACATCGTCAAGGTGCAGCAGACCCATGCGCGCACGCCCCGGCTCAACGAGCCCGTGTCCCTCGCGGGACTGGTGGCCGACGCCTTGCGCATCAACTCGGCCGCGCTCATCCGCCACCAGGTGAAGGAGGAGCGGCACCTGGCCCTCTTCCCGCCCGTGCTCACCGACAAGCACAAGGTGCTGATGATCCTCGTCAACCTCATCAGCAACGCCAAATACGCCATGGATCACATGCCCGTGGAGCAGCGGCGCCTGTGCGTGAAGCTCGAGCGCGCCGACACGGAGCGCGTCCGCATCGAGGTCACCGACAGCGGCGTGGGCATTGCTCCCGAGATGCTCACGCGCATCTTCCGCTACGGCTTCACCACCCGCCCGGACGGGCACGGCTTCGGGCTGCACTCCAGCGCGCTGGCGGCCCAGGAGCTGGGCGGCTCGTTGCAGGTGCACAGCGATGGGCCCGGAAAGGGCGCCACGTTCACGCTGGAGCTGCCCTATCAATCCGCCGAGGAGCCTGGGACGGCCACCGGGAGTCCGTAGCTCCCGGTGGCACCGTGGAGGTCTCCTCTCCCGGAGGGAGAGGGCGCACCGGACACGCCATCAACCGCGGCGCCGGCGGCGGGCCAGCGCGGTGAACGTGCCCAGGCCCAGCAGCACCAGCGAGGCGTCTCCCCCCGTGGCCGAGCAGCCACTGCCCAGCAGCGCGAGGTCCGCTCCCGTGACGCGGAAGGTCCGCGTGGCCGGGCTCTCGTCCACGTTGCCCGCGGCATCACGCGCCCGCACCTGCAGGGTGTACGCCCCCTCGGCCAGCTCGCTGAGCGTGACGGGTGACGGGCACGGGGTGAATTCAGCACCATTCAGGCTGCACTCGTAGGTGACTCCCGGTTCCGTCGAGCTGAGCTCGAACGCCGGGTTGCGCTCCTGGGTGAAGCCCGACGGGCCCGAGACGATGCTGGTGTCGGGCGCCCCGGTGTCCACGGTGAAGGTGTTGATCGCGCTCCGGAGACTGCGCGCCGCCAGCACCTCCGAGACGGCCTGCACCGTGTGCGCACCGTCGGACAGGTCCGTGGTGGGGGTGAAGGTGTAGTTGCCGCCGGCGTCGGACGTCACCCGGCCGGCCTCGATGCCATCGATGTAGAGGATGATTTCGGCTTCCGCGGGCAGGGCCTCTCCGGTGATGGGGGGACGGCGGTTGTTGGTGATGCTGCCGTTGGGCGGCGTGACGATCGTGGGGGGCTCGGGCACGACGAAGCCGCCCGGCAGCACGGTGGGGTCGACGCCCTGGCCCGGCTGGGCTCCGTAGGACGGCTCCGACGCCTCCAACTGGACGCCGGCCGTCGCGCCATTCGCGCTGATGGGGCAGGTGCCTCCCTCGGCCTGGAACAGCACCCGCCCACCGCCACCGCCACCGCCCGGGCCCACCCGGAGGGTGTTGACGTTGCCGCCGATGCCACCCGTGACGGAGATCGCCGCGCAGTCGGCCGTCCTGACGAAGCGCAGGTAGATGGCACCACCCGCGCCACCTCCACTGCCTCCATCCGAGGCCGAGGCATTGGCCGAGCCACCCGAGGCGGTGATGATGCCCGACCCCGTGAGCTGACTGGCCCGGATGAAGATGGCGCCACCTCCACGCCCTCCCGGCACGCCCGTGGCCCCGGAGCCATGACCGGCCCCGCCACCACCGCCGAACGTCAGTTGGGTCAAGGGAGGGTAGGTGAGCGCCGCGCCGCCGAGCCCCCCCACATCCCTTCCTCCGTCGGTCGCAGCCGAGCGCCCGCCCTGGCCGCCCACCCCGCCATGGCCACCGCCTCCGCCGCCCGACTTGAAGCAGGTACCGCCGCCCGCGCCATTGGCCACGTTGCCGCGCCCGGTCTGGGTGGGGCCGTAACGCGTATTGACGATGCCCTCGCCCTTCTGCGCGCCCGAGGGAGCGGGCTGCTCCGCTCCCGAGCAGCCCGTCGCCCCGGTGGTATCACTGACGTACTGGCCTCCGCGAAACCCGAGGGCGCTGGCGTTGATCAATCCGTTGTTGTTCACCGTGCCATTGGCCAGGAACGCGACGATGCCTCCCGTGCTCCCATTCCAGGCCGGGGCCGTGATGACGCCGGCGGCGGTGATGGTGACGTTGGTGTACTCGGGCACCCGGATGACCTGGGTCACGTTCGCCGCGTACGCCCGGATGAGGGGGGCCGTGAGCTCCAGCGCCGACGCCGTCACCGAGGTCACCCGCGCGAGCTCCCAGTGCCCCTCCGGACGGGTGCTGATGTCCGGGGTGGACGGCGTGTCGAGGCCCGCCGTCTGGTACACCATCACCAGATCATCGGCGGCGAAGCAGGTGGGGGAGCCGGTACACGCTCCGATGGGGATGGAGGTGTTGCCCACGGCCAGTGAGGCCGTCACGGGGGCATAGCTGTTGATGAAGGTATCCGCCGCCGACACCGCGAGCGCCAGATTGCGTCCCGAGCCCACGCCGAACGAGTCGGCCTCGGCCAGGGCCGCGCTCGAGCCGAGGGCCAGCACGCACAGGGCGGCCGCGAGCCACGTCTTCATGAATGGAGTCTTCATTCGTTTCCGGGGGTGACGATGGTGAACGCCACGCGGCGGTTGGCCGCGCGGCCCTTGGCGGTCTTGTTGGACATGAGCGGCCGGTCCGGCCCGAAGCCCCTCGCCTCCAGGCGCTCGGCCTCCACGCCCTTCTTCACGAGGTAGTCCTTCACCGACTGCGCCCGCGCCAGCGACAGCCGGCGGTTGGCGTCCGCGTCGCCCACGTTATCGGAGTGGCCCTCGATGATGATCTTCTCGATCTCCGGGTGCTGCTGGATGACCCGGGCGACCTGGTCCAGCATCCGGAAGGAGCGCTTCTGGATGAGGGCCCTGCCGGTGGCGAAGAACACCGACTGCTTGATCTCCAACTGGCCCTTCTGGATGGCCACGAGCTGCTCGTCCTTCTCCGGGCAACCGTGGTTGGTGGCCTCGCCCTTCTCCTTGGGGCAGTTGTCCAGGTGGTCCGCCACGCTGTCGCCGTCGTTGTCCTTCGCCGGGCAGCCGCGCAGCTCCACCAGCCCCGCCTCCTGGGGGCAGTTGTCCCGGTCATCCACGACGCCGTCCCCATCCGTGTCCTTCACCGGGCAGCCCTGACGCGCGGCCGGGCCCGCCTCGCGGGGGCACTTGTCCGCGGCGTCCAGCACGCCATCCCCGTCCCTGTCCTTCGTCGGGCAGCCCCCCGTCTCGAGCGCGCCCGGGTCCTGGGGGCACTTGTCCGCGGCGTCCACGATGCCATCGCCGTCCGAGTCCTTCCCCTTCACCTCGCCCGCGCACCCCAGGTTCCCGGCCGGGCCCGCCTCCCGGGGACACCGGTCCACCGCGTCGTCGACGCCGTCCCCATCCGTGTCCTTCTCCGGGCAGCCCTGGCGCGCGGCCGGGCCCGCCTCCGTGGGGCACGTGTCCTCGTCGTTCCTCACCCCGTCGCCGTCGTCATCCCGCGCGGTGGGCTCCGGCTCCTCGGCCCCTCCCAGGGCCACGCCGAGCAGCACGCGGAAGGAGGGGGTGCCCGGCGTGTCTCCGAAGCCGGGCCCTCCCAGCGCATAGGCCTCCGCGAGGCTTCCCAGCGGCAGCCGGACGCCGGCCAGCAGCTCCAAGGAGCCCGGCTGGCGGGTGAGCGGCACGGTGCCCCGCACGTTCAGCTTCTCCGCGCAGCCCGCTGCCCGTGGTGGCCAGCACCGCGCCCAGGCGCACCTCGTTGCCCACCTCGTCCTGGACGTTCTGGTCCGCGATGAGGGCCACGGTGGGCCGCACCAGCGCCCCCGCCTCCACACCCGCGCGCAACAGGCCGAAGCGCCGGCCCACCATCACCTTGGGCGAGAAGCGGAAGGTGCTGTCGCGCGCGATCGCCGCCTCGCTCCCCACCGGAAGGCCCACGCCCAGCTCGACGGCCAGGTCCACCGGCGCCTCCCGCCGCTGCGAGAGCAACCCCACCCGCACGTGCGCCGAGGGCGTGGACAGGCCCGTGCTGGCCGGCGCCGCGAGGCCCCGGGCGCCGAGGTCATCCCCGCGCTGCCACACCACCAGGGGCAGTTGCGCGCCCAGCTCCAGCCACCGCATGGGCGCCCAGGCCACCAGCAGGTGCGCCGTGGCCCGGTGCCCCACCAGCGCGCCCACCGGATTCCCATCCGCGTACAAAACGAGTGGGTCCTTCTCGTAGTGCCCCAGCAGCGAGAGGCGGAAGCCGCCCGAGGGCAGCAGCTCACCGGTCCCCATCACCAGCGAGCCCCGGCCGTTGGGGTTCAACTCCAGACGCTCCAGCTCGAAGCTGGGCAGGCCCTCGGGCTGGGCGAGCGCGGCCGAGGCGAGCAACAGGGTGGCGACGGCGGTCAGACGCACGTGACTCATGGGCCCTCCGTATCAACTTGTAGCCCGCTGGCAATGAAACGTCGCCGGCATGGCTCCGGGCCCGGAGGAGCCTGCTCAGAATTTTACGCCCATGGCCGAGCGCAGTTGCGTGTCGAACCGCGACACGGTGGCGGGCGGGTCCGCGTCGTAGGTGAGGATGAAGCCCATGCTGAAGGTGAAGCGCTCGTTGGGCTCCACCGTCAACATCGTCTCGTTGAGCACCCGCACGTCCGCGAACCGCGTCAGCCGCGGCTGCACGTAGAGCGTCTCCACCAGGTGCATGTTCTCCATCAACTTCACCCGGCCCATCACGTAGCTGCTCAGCCGGGGATCCAACCGCTCCCGGCCCGCGTCCGGCTCGCCGTCATTGCGCAGCTGCTCGTACTCCAGCATCGCCGCCGCGCCGAGGATGAGCGACCCCGCCTCCGAGCTTCCACAGCGTGAAGCGCGGCCCCGCGCCCACCAGCCCTCGCAGCCGCAGCCGCCGGAAGGCATCCAGCTCGTGCTGCACGAACGTCTCTCCCGCCAGCCAGTCCGCGAAGCGGTAGCGGTAGCGCAGGTGCTCCAGGAACTTGCTGACGAGGAGCGTGTCCTGGGCATAGCCGTACTCGCCGCGCACCACCCCCAGCAGCGTGTGCTTCTGCGTGCGCCACTGGCCCAGCACCGCGCCGCGCACCACCACCATCTCCGTGCTGCCCGTGCGCCAGTCCAGCGACAGCTCTCCGCTCCCCGACAGGCCTGACGGGGACGCCGCTTCGTCGAAGAGCGCCTGCACGTTGACGATCTGCGCCGCCGCCTCCACGGACGTCAGCAGCACCAGCGCGAGCAGCCACGGGCGCGCCGTCCCGCGCCGCTCGCTTGCTGTCCGGGGGGGCGAGTGAATGTCATTTTCCTTCATTTGATTTGAGCTCAAACTAGTTTAAAGGACAGGGGAGTGCCAGTGGGGAAGGGCACCGTACCGGGAACCGATGATGCTCCGAAACCTCGCCTTCACCCTGTTGCTCCTGCTGTTGCCGCCCACCGGACTCGCGCTCGGGGCCGCTCCCGGTGCCGCTGCCGGTCCCACGCTGAACGAGGGGCTGGGGGAGCCGCCCGCCGAGGTGGATCGCCGTACCCCCGCGGCCACCGTGGCGGGCTTCCTGGAGGCCACGCACGCGCGGGACGGCGCCCGCATGCCGCACTACCTGTGGCTGTCCCACCTCCCCAAGGAGCGGCAGCAGGCCGAGGGAGAGCGGCTCGCGCTGCGGCTGATGTTCGTGGTGGACCGCACGTTGTGGTTCGACTTCTCGCGCATCAGCCAGGAGCCGCAGGGGGACCCGGCGGACGCGCTGTACGACACCCTCGGGCAGGTTCCGCTCGGCCGGGGCGTGCGGGACATCCGGTTGCGGAAGGTGAGCGGACCTGGGGGCGAGCCCGTCTGGGTCTTCAGTGAGGACTCGGTGCGTGCCATCGACGCGCTCTTCGAGGCGCACGGCTCACCGTTGCAGGAGGCGCTCCCCGCCTTCCTCCTCCTGCGTCCCTTCTGGGTGCTGGAGCTGTGGCAGTGGCTGGGGCTCGTGCTGCTGGTGGGGGCGGCGGCGATGGCGAGCCGGCTGCTGGAGAAGGTAGGCCTGCGGCTGAGCGCCCGCGCCGTGCGGCTGACGAGCTCCGGCTGGGATGATCAGGTGTTCTCGGCGGGCGAGGGTCCGCTGCGCTACAGCCTGCTGGCGCTGCTGGGCTCCCTGGGCTCGCGCGTGCTGCTGCTGCCTCCGCCGGCGCAGCACGGGGTGGACCTGGCCGCGCGCTCGCTGGGCATCGTGTCGGTGGCGTGGTTCGTCCTGCGCTTCGTCAAGCTGTCCGCCCACTACATCGAGCAGAAGGTGGTGCGCGACTCCGGCGCGGGCGCGGACGTGGGGCGGGTGAGGGGACTGCGCACGCAGCTCGTGGTGATGCGCCGCATCGTCGAGGCGGCCACGTATGTGCTCGCCATCTCGCTGTTGCTGTTGCAGTTCGAGGCGGTGCGCAACGTGGGCGTGTCGCTGCTGGCGTCCGCCGGTCTCGCGGGCCTGGTCATCGGCCTGGCCGCGCAGAAGTCCATCTCCACGCTGCTGGCCGGCATCCAGCTCTCCATCACCCAGCCGGTGCGCATCGGCGACACCGTCATCGTGGAGAACGAGTGGGGGTGGATCGAGGAAATCACCCTCACCTACGTGGTGGTGAAGGTGTGGGACCTGCGGCGGCTGGTGGTGCCGATGACCCACTTCCTCGACAAGCCCTTCCAGAACTGGAGCAAGGTGTCGCCGGAGATATTGGGCACCGTGGAGCTGTACGCGGACTACAAGACGGACGTGGCCGCGGTGCGCGTGGAGCTGGTGCGCATCCTCCACAACGAGGGCCGCGAGCTGTGGGACGGCAAGGCGCAGGGCGTGCAGGTGACGGCGTGCACCGAGCGGGCGATGATGCTGCGCGCGCTGGTGAGCGCCGCGGATTCGGGCAAGGCGTGGGACCTGCGCTGCCTGGTGCGCGAGAAGCTCATCGCCTTCCTCCAGAAGCAGCCGCAGGGACTGCCCGTGCTGCGCGCCGAGGCCAGCTTCCCAGCGCAACCGGCCCTGACGCTCGCGAGCCCCGCGGCTCCGCTGTCCGCCGTGAAGCCCGGGGAGAACGTGGTGGCGGCGCCGGGCACGCGGCCCGGGTAGCCGATTGGCCGCCCCGAGGTGTCACCCATCGCGGTATGACTCGGGCGTGTTCGTGCTCGAACAGGTGTCCAAGCGCTTCGGCAGTACCCCGGCCCTGCATCCGCTGGACCTGCGCATTCCCGAGGGCCGCACCACCGTCCTCCTCGGTCCGAGCGGCTGTGGCAAGTCCACGCTCGTGCGCTTGATGAATGGGCTGCTCCGGCCCGACACCGGCCGCGTCCTCTTCCGGGGGCAGCCCCTGCGCGACGAGGACCTGCTCACCGTCCGCCAGCGGATGGGCTACGCGCTCCAGGGAGGTGGGCTCTTCCCGCACCTCACCGCCGAGGGCAACGCCACCCTGATGGCCCGTTACCTGAAGTGGCCCCCGGAGCGCGTCCAGGCCCGACTGCGCGAGCTCGTCGAGCTCACCCGTTTTCCTCCGGACGCGCTCGGCCGCTACCCCGGCCAGCTCTCCGGAGGCCAGCGCCAGCGCGTCAGCCTCATGCGTGCGCTGATGCTGGACCCGGACGTGTTGCTGCTCGACGAGCCGCTCGGCGCGTTGGATCCGATGATCCGCTACGAGCTGCAGGGGGACCTGCGCGACATCTTCGCCCGGCTCGGCAAGACGGTGGTGCTCGTCACCCATGACCTGGGCGAGGGCGCCTTCCTCGGGGAGCACGTGGTGCTGATGCGCGAGGGCCGCATCGTCCAGCAGGGCCCGCTCGCGGAGCTGGAGCGCGCTCCCGCGGACCCCTTCGTCACCCGCTTCTTCCAGGCGCAGCGGCTGCCTTTCGGGGGACGCCAGCCATGAGGGTGCTCGCCGCCTGTGTGGGGTTGCTGCTCGCCGCGTGCTCGGGCGCCGCGCCGGACGGCCCCACGGTGCGCGTGGGCTCCAAGAAGTTCACCGAGTCCGTCATCCTCGGGGACATGGTGACGCAGCTCGCGCGGAGCACGGGTGTCCGGGCCGAGCACCGGCGCGAGCTCGGCGGCACCCAGGTGCTCTGGCAGGCCCTGCGACGCGGGGAGATCGATCTGTACCCCGAGTACACCGGTACCCTGTGCCAGGAGATCTTCGCCGGCCGCGCGCTGCCGGATGACGAGTCGCTGCGCCAGGCGCTCGCGGCCGAGGGCCTGCGGATGAGCGCGCCGCTGGGCTTCAACGACACCTATGCACTGGGCATGAAGGAGGAGGAGGCGGAGCGGCTGGGCATCCGGACGCTGTCGGACCTGCGCGAGCACCCGGAGCTGCGCTTCGGCTTCAGCAACGAGTTCATGAACCGGGGCGATGGCTGGCCCGCCCTGCGCTCCCGTTATGGGCTGCCCCAGCGGGAGGTGCGCGGGCTCGACCATGATCTGGCCTACCGGGGCCTGGAGAGCGGCGCCATCCAGGTGACGGACCTGTACTCCACGGACGCGGAGATCGCCTACTACGGCCTGCGCGTCCTGGAGGACGACCTGCGGCACTTCCCCGCGTACGACGCGGTGCTCCTCTACCGGGAGGACCTGGCCGGGCGAGCCCCGGAGGTGGTGGCGGCGCTCGGCCGGTTGGCGGGCCGCATCTCGGAGCCGGAGATGGTGGAGCTCAACGCGCGGGCGAAGCTCCAGCGGGTGCCCGAGCGGCAGGTGGCGGCCACGTTCCTGGAGCGCGAGCTGGGACTGGTGGTGACGGTGCGAGGCGACAGTATGCTCGCGAGCCTGTGGCGCCACACGCGCGAGCACCTGTTCCTCGTGGGCCTGTCGCTGCTGGCGGCCATCGCGGTGGCGGTGCCGCTGGGGGTACTGGTGGCGCGCAGGCCGAGGCTGGGGCGGGGCGTGCTCGCGCTGGCGAGCATCATCCAGACGGTGCCCTCGCTGGCGCTGCTGGTGTTCATGATTCCGCTGCTGGGCATTGGCGCGCGGCCCGCCATCGTGGCGCTGTTCCTCTACAGCCTGCTGCCCATTCTGCGGAACACCGCGGCGGGGCTCACCGGGATTGCCCCCGAGGTGCGCGAGTCCGCCGAGGCCCTCGGCCTGCCGCCCGGTGCGCGCCTGCGGCTGGTGGAGCTGCCCATGGCCGCGCCGTCCATCCTCGCCGGCATCCAGACCTCGGCCGTCATCAACGTGGGCACCGCCACCCTGGGGGCCTTGATCGGTGCCGGGGGGTACGGACAGCCCATCCTCACCGGCATCCGGCTGGATGACACCTCGCTCATCCTCCAGGGGGCCGTGCCCGCGGCGGTGCTCGCGTTGCTCGTCAGCGGCCTGTTCGAGCTCATCGAGCGGCTCGTGGTGCCCCGGGGGCTGCGGCTTTAGGGATGGCGGTGGGCGGGGACCTTCCGGGCGCGGACTTCCAAAAGGTGTCCGACAGTTGGACAGCTTTGTGAAGCGCGCGCCCGGGAGAGTGCTGGGCGGCACGCCGGACTCGGACGCGAGCAACTGGTCCGATTGTTGGACCAGTTGGTGAGGCGCGCGCCCGGGAGGTGGCTGGTTCAGACGGTGCGCCGGGCCCGCTGCCGCCGGGCCGCCTTCACCGCCAGCAGCAGCACGAGCAGCGGTACCCCGAGCACCACCGGCCACAGCCAGAGCGGAGGCGCGGCCTGCACCACTGCGCGCAGCTCCGTGCCCTTGCCGGCCGCGTCCACCAGGTCCACCAGGCTGTACTTCCACTCCACCGTGTCCTTCTTCTCGTTGAGCGTGCCGTTCGTCTCCGGGATGGTCTGGCCGTGCACGCGGACGATGTAGAAGTGGTTGCCCAGCAGCGCCCGCGCCATCTGCGTCCCGAAGTCCCGGGCCGCCCGCTCCGCGGCTTCGTTCGTACCGCCAGGAGCACCGGCCGTGTTCTTCGGCTCGCCGAAGCTCTGGACGTAGACGTACTCGCCGAACCCGCGGCGCTCGATGCGGAAGGCCAGCTCCGCCTTGCCCTGGCCCTGCTTCGCCTGCTTCGCCGTGGCGCTCTGCTCCATCGCCCGTTTCTGCAGCTCGCCCAGCCGGGTGGCGTCCCTCACCGTCAGGTCGTACACGAGGTGCTGCTGCCCGTTCTCCTCGTACTCCCGGAACTCGAACTTCGTCACGTCCGGGTCCTTCTTCAGCTCGGCCTCGGTGGTGCGGGCGTCCGCGCGCATCTCCTCGAGCGGGTCCTTCCCCTGTGACCGCGCGAGATCGATGAACGTCCTCGGCAGGCCGATGTCGAACACCACGCGCCCCGAGCCATCGGGGAGGATCCAGATCTCCTGGAGGAGATCGAAGCAGCCGGTGAGCGTGAGCAGCACCAGCGGGGCGAGCAGCCAGCGCAGGCGCGGTGAGGGACGGACGGTCGGTGAGGTCATGGAGTCTCCCGGACGGGAGATCTACCACCGAGCCGCCCGTCCGGGATCAATGACCTGCAGCCCGGGTCTACGTCTCCAGCTCGAGCGCGGCGTGGGCCGCGGCCAGGCGCGCGATGGGCACCCGGTAGGGCGAGCACGACACGTAGTCCAGCCCGATGCGGTGGCAGAAGGCGATCGTCTTCGGGTCTCCGCCGTGCTCGCCGCAGATGCCGATGTTCAGCTTCGGCCTCGTCCCCCGGCCCAGCTTCACCGCCATCTCCATGAGCGCTCCCACGCCCCGCTGATCGAGCGTGGCGAAGGGATTCTCCGGGAGGATGCGCTTCTGCAGGTACTCGCTGAGGAAGCCCGTCTCCGCGTCATCCCGCGAGATGCCGTAGGTGGTCTGGGTGAGGTCGTTCGTCCCGAAGGAGAAGAACTGCGCGTCCTGGGCGATCTGATCCGCGGTGAGCGCGGCCCGGGGAATCTCGATCATCGTCCCCAACTGGTACGCCACCTTCATGCCCTGCTCCTTCATCACCGCGCGGGCCTCGGTCTCGAGCAGCTCCTTCTCCACCCGCAGCTCGTTGCGGTGCGCGATGAGCGGAATCATCACCTTGGGGAAGACGCGCACGCCTTCCCGCGTGCACTGGCAGGCCGCCTCGAAGATGGCCCGCACCTGCATGCGGACGAGCGCCGGCAGGTGGATGCCCAGCCGCACCCCGCGCAGGCCCAGCATGGGGTTGGTCTCGCGCATCGACTCCACCGCCTCCAGCAGGCGCCGCTTCTGGGCGAGCCGCTCCTCCAGTTCCTTCGTCTCGGGCTTGCCCTTCAGCAGCTCCAGCCGCGTCTCCAGCTCGGTGACGTCGTGCAACAGCCCGTCGTGGTTGGGGAGGAACTCGTGCAGGGGCGGATCGATGAGGCGGATGGTGACGGGCTGCCCATTCATCGTCCGGAACAGCCCGAGGAAGTCCTCGCGCTGGAAGGGGAGCAGGGTCGCGAGGGCCTCGTCCCGCTCCGCGTCGGTCCGGGCCAGAATCATCCGCTGCACGTGCGGCAGGCGCTCCGTCTCGAAGAACATGTGCTCGGTGCGGCACAGGCCGATGCCCTCGGCGCCGAGCTCCCGGGCCGTCTCGGCGTCACGCGGGTAGTCCGCGTTCGCGTACACGCCCATCTCGCGGAAGCCGTCCGCCCACCGCAGCAGCTCGAGGATGTGCTCGTCCTTCAGATCCGGGATGACGGTCTCCAGCTTGCCCGCGAAGAGCTCGCCGGTGGTGCCGTCGATGGAGACCACCTCCCCCTCGCGGATGACGCGCCCGGCGATGGTGAGCTGCCGTTTCTCGCAGTCCACCTCCATCGCCGAGACGCCCACCACCGCGGGCTTGCCGAACTGGCGCGCCACCAGCGCGGCGTGGCTGGTGCGTCCGCCCCGGCTGGTGAGGATGCCCTGCGCCGCCAGCATGCCGTGCACGTCGTCCGGCTTCGTCTCGGGACGCACCATGATGACGGCCTTCTTCTCCTCCTTGCTCCAGCGCTCGGCGGTGTCGGCGTCGAAGGCCACCACGCCACTGGCCGCACCCGGCGACACGTTCAGCCCGGTGGCCAGCAGGTCTCCCCGCTCCTGGGACGCCTTCTTGTCGGCCGGTGCGAACTGGGGGTGCAGGAAGAAGTCGATCTGCTCCGGCTTCACCCGGAGGACGGCCTCCTGACGGGTGATGCGCTTCTCCCGCGCCAGCTCCACCGCGATGCGCACCGCCGCCTGCGCCGTGCGCTTGGCATCGCGCGTCTGCAGCATCCACAACTTGCCCTCCTCGATGGTGAATTCGACGTCCTGCACGTCCCGGAAGTGCCGCTCCAATTTCTGGCAGTGCCGCTCCAGCTCGGCGTAGAGCTTCGGGTGCAGCTCCTTCAGGGCGGCGATGCGCAGCGTGGGCCGCGTCCCCGAGACCACGTCCTCGCCCTGGGCGTTGGAGAGGTAGTCGCCCTCCATCTCCCGCTCGCCCGTGGACACGTTGCGCGTCGTCACCACGCCGGTGCCGGAGCCCTCGCCCCGGTTGCCGAACACCATGGTGACAATGTTGACGGCCGTGCCCAGGTCATGCGCGATGCCCGCCGCGTTGCGGTAGTCCACCGCGCGCTTGCCATTCCAACTGCGGAACACCGCCTCGGTGGCCAGCCGCAGTTGCTCGATGGGCTCCTGGGGGAAGTCCCGTCCCGACTTCTCGCGGATGATGCGCTGGAAGGCCTGGGTGATGGCCTTCAGGTCCTCGGCGGGCAGCGCCGCGTCGTTCTCCTGGCCCCGCTGGCGCCGGTACTCCTCCAGCACGTGCTCGAAGGGCTCGTCGGGCAAGTCGAGCACCACCGTGCCGAACATCTGCACCAGCCGACGGTAGGCGTCATAGGCGAAGCGCTCATCCCCCGTCTCGGCGGCGAGGCCCTCCACCACCGCGTCGTTCAGCCCGAGGTTGAGGATGGTGTCCATCATCCCCGGCATGGAGAAGCGCGCGCCGGAGCGGCAGGACACCAGCAGGGCGTTCTCCGGGTCCCCGAACGAGCGGCCCGCCCGCTTCTCCAGCTTGCGCAGCGCCGCGAGCTCCTGCTGCCAGAGGCCCTCGGGGAACTGGCTCCCCGCGGCGAGGAAGGCGTTGCAGGCCCGGGTGGTGACGATGAAGCCGGGCGGCACGGGCAGCCCGATGCGCGTCATCTCGGCGAGGTTGGCCCCCTTGCCGCCCAGCAGCTCCTTCATGTCCCCGCGGCCCTCGTCGAAGAGGTACACCCACTTCTCCCGCGAGGTCTTCTTAGAGGCAGTCTTGGAGGCGCGGGCGAGCCGGGGCTCGGGGCGGGCGCGGCGGCGATTCTTGTTGGGCGGAGTCTTCCGGGCGCGGCGGGGCATGGTGAGCAACTCCGTGAAAAAAGCGTGGAAACCACGCAAGGGGAGTCGCAGCACTTGCCGTGCCAGCCGTACTTCAGGGCGATCAACCGTCGCCCGGTGCGCAATTCCCGCGGCCCCCGCCCTCCAAGCTGGGGGCGCGCCGCCCGAGGGCGCAAGTTCTGCCTGCTCCCTCGGAACCTGGAGCTCCCACTACTTGCCCTTGGTGTAGTCCCGGCTGGCGATGACGCCCTGCACCTCGGCCAGTGCGCGAGCCCCCGAGGCCGACTCCAGGGCCTTCTCGGCGATGGCCTGCACCTGGCGCTTGGCCTCGTTCAGCTCCGTCTGCAGCGCGACAATGGCCTGCGCCTGCTTCGCGTTGGTGTCCTTGAGCGAGGCGATCTCCATGCTGGCCACGCGCTGCGCCGTCTCGGCGTCCTTCTGGGCCAGCGTGAACTTCATCTCCCACTCGGACTTCACCCGGTTGCCCGCGATGGCCGCCGCCGTGTCCGTCTCCTTCTTGAGCACCAGCGGGAACTCCGACACCTGCTTGCGCAGCTCCTCCAGCTCCTTCTCGCGCAGCTTCAGCGCCTCCTCGCGCACCGCCCACTCCTTCTCCAGCTTCTCCTTGCGGTCCCGCTCGGCGGCGGCCTGCACCCGCATCTGCTCGGCGAAGGCGTCCTGCTCCTTCTTGCGCGAGAGCTGCATGCCGTAGGTGTACTCCTCCTCGGCCCGCTTGCGCGCCAGCTCCATCGCGTCCCGCTCGGCCGCCAGGTCCTGCGCGAACTTCGTGCGCGTGTCGGCGATCTCCTTCTGCAGCCGCTCCATCTCCGCCTGCAGCTCCTCCTTCTTGCGGTCGTACTCGGCCACCAGCACGTCGAGGGCGCTCGCGGCGATGTCCTGGCCGTGCAGGGCCGTGAGCTCCTCCGTCTTGAGCTTGATGGCCTCGTCGAGCTGCTTGAGCTCCTCCACCAGCGCCATGACCTGCTCGTTGATGCCGGCCAGCGTGCGGTTGATGGTGAGGCCCGCCTCGGTGACCTTCTTCACCGCGGACTCCGCCGTGAGGCTGGAGACATCCGTCAGCACGCTCTTGGCGTGGGTGGTGCGCGCCTCCTGCTCCTTGGCCGAGACCACGGGCTTGTTGCGGTTCTTCCGGGCCAGCTCCTCGAAGGCGGCCTTGGTCTGCTCGGTGGTGCGGCTGCGGGAGGCGTTGCGGGCGGCGGTGCGGGTAGCCATGTGTGATGCTCCAGGTTGGATGCAGGCCCTCCCAGGTAGGGCCTGGGTGGGGCGTGGGAGTGCTCGGCCCCCTCTCGGGCGGCCATGCGTCAGTCATACCCAATGGGTCTGACATTCCCCGGGCTCCGAGGAGGCTCCCGGAGAGGGTTTTCCGCACCAGACCTGGGATGTCAGACCCACCCCTCCACGCAACCTCGCTGGTGCGGTGGGAAATGGCCTACGTACGGGTGCGCTTCAGTCCTCTGCGCGAGCATTCGTCGTTACGTAGAAGTCGTGGCCACGCGGCCCGTCCAGCAGTCCTTTGAGTCTTCATGAAGAACGATCGAGACTGCGGGCTGCTCCATCCACCGCCAGGAGCGCGGGAGGTGACCGTGATGAGCCAGGAACTTCGCCGTGCCGCCGAGGTGCTCCGCTCCGCCGAGGCCCTCATCATCGGAGCGGGGGCCGGGATGGGGGTGGACTCGGGGCTGCCCGACTTCCGCGGCACCGAGGGCTTCTGGCGCGCCTACCCGGCCTACGCGAAGCTCGGGCTCGACTTCGCCTCCATGGCCAATCCCCAGTGGTTCCGGAAGGACCCCGAGTTCGCCTGGGGCTTCTACGGCCACCGGCTCGGGCTGTACCGCGCGACGACTCCCCACCCCGGGTTCGAGCTGCTGCGCACCTGGGCCTCCCGCATGCGGCATGGCGCCTTCGTCTTCACCTCCAACGTCGACGGCCAGTTCCAGAAGGCGGGCTTTCCCGAGGAGCGCGTCCTCGAGGTCCACGGCTCCATCCACCACGTGCAGTGCCTCGGCTCCTGCCAGGGGATTTCTTCCGCCGCCCCGTACTCGGTGGAGCTGGACCCCGAGACGTTCCGCGCCCGGCCATCCCTGCCCGCGTGCCCGCGCTGCGGCTCGCTCGTGCGGCCCAACATCCTCATGTTCGGGGATTGGGGATGGGATGCGTCTCGCACCGAGGACCAGGAGCAGCGGCTCTCGGAGTGGCTCGAGGCGGTGACGCCCGGCTCCCTGGCCGTCGTCGAGTGCGGCGCGGGCACGGCCATCCCCTCGGTGCGGCACTTCTGCGAGCGCGCGGTGGCCGCGGGGAAGGGGACGCTCATCCGCATCAACGTGCGCGAGCCCCAGGTGCCCTCGGGAGGAATCAGTCTGCCCCTGCGCGCGCTGGAGGCACTGCGGGGGATTGCCCAGGAGATGGAACGCGGGTGACGCAGCCGGGGGTCAACCCGGGGCCTCAGATACCCTCACCCCGACCCTCTCCCGGAGGGCGAGGGAGAGGAGGGGCTCAGGTGGGCGAGGGGGCGGGGGCCGGGTGCTCGTCGGCCCTCGGCGCTCCCTCGGCCAGCCCCGCCGCGCCCAGCCGCAGCAGGACGATCCACACCACGTCCGCCATCAGCAGGTGCACGAGCTGCATCCACACCGGCGCCAGCAGCACCAGGTTCACCAGCCCCACCACCAGTTGCATCCCGTAGAGCACGCCGAGCTGCATCGCCGCCTGCTTCACTTCCGGCGAGGGCCTCAGCCGCGCCACCGTCGTCGCCGAGAACACCACCAGCGCGCCCATCAGCGCCGCCAGCACCGGGTGCAGCACCCTCAGCCGCAGCAGCACGTGCGCCGTGGGCGAGATGTCCTGGCGGAACCCGTCCGCCAGACTCGATGCCGGGAAGAGCGTGTCGCCCAGCGCGGCGATGGCCCCGCTCACTCCCAGCACCAGCAGTCCCACCACGCTCCCGCCCACCAGCCACCCCGTCAGCCCCTGCTGCCGCCACGTCAGCCGCTCCCGGCCTCCCGCCCACCAGCACGTCAGCGCCATCGCCCCCACCAGCAGGAACGTGTTGATGAGGTGCGCCGCCATCCACCACGCCCGCGCCAGCGACTCGTTGCCCGCCACCATCTTGAAGAGCACCAGCCCCGCTCCCAGCGCCGCCTCCGTCACCATGAAGACGAGCGAGAACACGGCCGCCTTGCGCACCGGGTGCCCCTTCGCGTGCGCCCTCAGCCCCCACACGCACAGCACCACCGCCAGAATCATCGCCAGCCCGCTCGTCACCCGGTGCGTGTACTCGATGAGGGTTTGCAGGGTGGGCGCGCGCGGCACCACCTCGCCGTTGCACACCGGCCAGTGGTCTCCACACCCCGCTCCCGAGCCGGTGGCGCGCACGAAGGCGCCCCACAGCACCACGGCCAGCGTATAGAGGAGGGTGGACCAGCCAAAGACGCGGAAGCCACGGGAGGACACGGAGGAGCTCATCGTCGCTCCCCTCCCTAGCCCACTTCGTCCCCGGCTGCCTCCCTCGCGAGCCCTTCGCTCCCGACCCCGCCCGGCTGCCCGGCCGCTTCACTGCCAGCCATATCCATCACGCATCCGGAGTCCCCCTCCGCTTCCTGGATATGGTTTTGGATAGGGTCGGCCGCTCCTGGATGAGCCTTGGATGATTTCCAAATGGCCTTCCGGGGCCCGAAAGCGTTGGCACGCCCCCTGCTAGATGTGTTCTCGACAACGATTTTGAGTTCGGGCGCCTTGGTGCCCGAAGCGCTCCGTGGGTCGGAGGCCCCCCCACTTCGGCCCACGAGCGCATCTTTTCACGGCTGAAGTCGTAGCCATGCACCGCGGGTCGGGTTCGCCCCCTGTCCTGGCCCGCGGTGTTCTTTTCCCCCCTCAGGCGTTCGCGGCTCCGGGCTCAGCCCGTGATGCGCAGCCTGTCCGCCCCCAGCACCGCCGGAAGCGAGCCGAAGGCGAGCGAGCGCTCGATGACGTTGCGCAGCTCGCGCACGTTGCCCGGCCAGGGGTGCGCCACCAGCGCGGCCAGGGCGTCCGGCCCGAGCTGCGGCGGCTCCTGCCCCTCGGGGGTGAGCTGGCCCACGAAGTGACGCGCCAGGGCGATGATGTCCTCGCGCCGCTCGCGCAGCGGGGGCACCCGCACGGGCACCACCTGCAGCCGGTAGTAGAGGTCCTCGCGGAAGCGCCCCTCGCGCACCAACTGCCCCAGGTCCCGGTGCGTGGCGGCGATGACGCGCACGTCCACCTGCGCCGGCCGCGTCTCGCCCAGGGGGAAGATTTCTCCGTTCTCCAGGAAGCGCAGCAGCTTGGGCTGCACCTCGAGCGGCAGCTCTCCAATCTCGTCCAGGAAGAGCGTGCCCCCGTGGGCGGCGCGGATGACGCCCGGGTGGTCCGTGGCCGCGCCGGTATAGGCGCCGCGCCGGTAGCCGAAGAGCTGGCCCTCGAAGAGCTCGCGCGGCACCGCGGCGCAGTTGAAGGCCACGTAGGGACGATCGGCCCGGGCCGACAGCCGGTGGAGCGCGCGGGCCACCACCTCCTTGCCGCTGCCGGACTCGCCGGTGACGATGACGGTGGCGCGCGAGCCGCTCAGCCCCGCCAGCTCCGTCTTCAGCTTGCGCATGACGGCCGAGGCGGCGATGAAGCCGGGCACCTCGGGCGCGCCCTCGGGCTCGCGCAGGGGGGCTTCCGTCTGGGCGAAGCCGCGCAGCGCGGCCACCTCCAGCGCGAAGCCCGCCAGGCGCGCCAGTGCGCAGATCAGCGCCCGTCCGTCCGCGGGCAGGGGGCCCGCCACGCCCACGCGCAGCCGGCGGCCACACCCGTCGCCGAACTCCACCCACTCGCTGGCGGGGTCGCTGGCCGCTCCCAGCAGCGGCGTGGCGCGGCCCTGCGAGTCCAGCTCCTCCAGCCGCGGTCCGCGGCCGGGGAAGAGCCCCTCCAGCACCGCCACCAGCTCGCGCTGGATGAGGGAGGCGCCCATGCCGCGCACGGAGAGCCGCTCGAAGGGCACTGCCAGCGCCTCGGCGCCCAGCCGGGGGGCCGCGTCCGGGGACGGCGCCTCCTGCACGGCGAGGCTGTCCGTGTGGAAGTCCGGGGGCGGGGTGATGCCGTAGCGGCGCAGCTCCTCCTCGCTCTGCTGCTGCCAGACCTCGGCGCCCGGCTCGCCCGCGGCGCGTGCCACCGCGGCGAGCGTGCGGCGGGTGAGGGCGGCCTCGGGCAGGTCCGCCGCGAGGTTGAAGGTGGCCAGCGAGGCCTCCAGCTTCTCGCGCGCCTCGCGCAGGTTGCCCTCGCGGGCGAGCAGCCAGCCCTCGTAGCGGTGGAGCAGGGCGGTGCTCCAGGTGGAGGGGAACTGCTCCAGGATGGCCCGGGCCCGGCGCAGGGCCGTGCGGGACTCCGGCAACTGGCCCGCGGCGGCGCGCGCGCCCACCTCGCACACGGCGCAGTCCCGCCGCAGGTAGGGCCAGCCCCCCAGCTCCAGGACGCGGGCGTGGGTGGCGGCGAAGCCCTCCGCGGCCCGCTGCGCATGGCCGTCGGCCCAGTCCGCGAGCGCCTCCACCCAGCACCCGTAGGCGCGGGTGAGGGCCTGCTGGATGGGGCCGGTGTAGCTCGAGAGCTGGTGGGCGAGCTGGCGGATGTCCGCGTAGCGGCCGGTGAGGTAGAGGAAACGGGCGTGCTGCACCACCAGGTAGTGCGGGGTCCAGCTCAGCTCCTCCACCACCGCGTTGCCCTGCTCCAGCACCGCCTCGGCCTCGGGGAAGCGGCCCAGGCGCAGCAGGGCGTCCACTTCCGCGCGCGCGGCGAAGATGAAGGAGAAGCACCGGCCCAGCCGCCCGTCGAAGGCCGTGCGGGCGCGGCGCACCTGCGCGAGCGCCTCGTCGGGCTCACAGGCCTCGTCCAACCGGTGCTGCGCGAGGAAGGCGAGGCTGCGCGCCTCCAGCAGGCCATAGCCCAGGCGCGCCGCGGCCTGCGACAGCTCGCGGAAGCGCCGGGTGGCCAGGGAGACCTCGCCCCGGATGGCGGCCTCGTGCGCCAGCCCGTGCGTGGCCATCAACCGCAGCGAGGGGTCCGTCACCTCGGCGAGCGCCTCCTCCAGGCGTCCGTACTGGCGGGCCAGCAGCTCGGGCGCGCCCAGGTAGAAGGCGGCGGCCACCTCCGCGAGGCGCAACTGGCAGCGCACCTCCGCGTAGAGGACATGGGCGGGCCGCAGCAGCGCCTCGGCGCGCGCCACGTGCACGTTCATCTTGCCCGCGTCGAAGATGCGGCCGTCCGGCGAGGCGTAGAGGTTGGCCGCCATCGAGTGCACGTGCACCTCGACGCTCTCGGCGGGCAGCAGGCCCGCGTCGGCCTCGGCCAGGTGGGGCATCAGCACCGCGAAGGCCCGCCGCACGTCCTCGTAACCCCAGCGGTACGCGTAGGCCAGGCCCACCGAGGCCAGGGCCCGTGACCCCGCCGAGCGCAGCTCCCCCGAGGTCAGCAGCTCCAGCAGGGTGTTCTCCGCGGCCCGCCAGTCGGCGCGTTGCAGCAGCGTCAGGCAGGAGGCCAGCCGGGTGCGCTCCTCGCGCGACAGCTCCTGCCGGTAGGGGTTGGGGACCAGGCGGGGAACGGGAGGCAGGGACGGCTGGCCGCCCTCGGCGAGCTGGCGCAGGGCCTCCATCACCCGGCCCCTGGGACGGCGGGCCTGCGCGGCGGCCTCGGGGAGCTTCCCAGCGGTACACCGTGAGGGGCGTCACCCCGAGCTGCCGGGCGAACGCCGCGCGGCTCCGCTCTCCGCGCAGCGCGCGAATCGCCTCGGGTCCCATGGCCTCTGCTTCATTCCTCGACACGACACCGTCCCCTTGCGGCCCCCACCCCGCCTGCTCTTCATCGTTCATCTGGCCGGGAAGGGCAAACCTCGCTGTGGGGCTGCGAACAGGCGGACGCCCCGCATCCATCCCCGGTGGGGACGGGAATCCACCGAATCGTGGGCAGAGGAGGCGCCCCCGGTGTAACACCGGGATGTAACGCCGCCGCCAGGAGACAGCCATGGCTCCGCACCCGCCCCCTCCGCCGCCCGAGTTGCCCCTCCAGAAGCACCTGCGCCGCATGATGGAGGCCCTCGCCGAGGGCCAGAAGCGCCACGCCCACTGGAAGGAGATGTGGGAGCGCCAGCACGCCGAGGAGCTGGAGAAGTGGGCGCAGCGGCACGCCGAGGGGGTGGAGAAGGGGGTGGAGAAGTGGGCCCAGGGGGTGGAGAAGTGGGCGGAGCGGCACGCCCAGGGGGTGGAGAAGTGGGCCCAGGGGGTGGAGAAGTGGGCGGACCACATGGGCTCGTTGGGCGAGCACCTGGAGAAGAAGGAGCGCCGCAAGTGGGAGCGGCGCATGGCGCGGGAGCGGTTGCGCGAGGAGCAGCGGGCCCGGAAGCGGCAGCGGGAAGCTCGAGGAGGCCAACCCGCTGATGGGGTGGGTGTTCGCGCTGGCGGCGCTGGTGATGGCGGGGATGGCGGTCCTCAACGTGCACGAGCTGTGGTGGCTCATCTTCGTGGCGCTGGGCATGGGGGCGGCGTCGGCGGGGATTCTCGGCCGCGCCCGGCAGCACCGGCAGCTCCAGGAGGGGCCGCGGCAGGGCACGGGGGAGACGGCGCGGGAGGCGGCGCCCGAGGCCCCGGGCAAGGGCCAGGCCGAGGCGCCCCGTCAGGCGGAGGATCCGAGGACGGCGCGGGTGGACGGGCTGTGCGACAAGCTGCTGGCGGAGTTTCGCGCGGGGCCGGGGGTGCTGCGGGAGGTGGTGCACCAGCCGGAGCAGACGGTGGAGGGGCTGCGCAAGAGCTGCCACGAGCTGGCGCGCCGGGAGCGGGAGCTGCGCGCGTTGAGCCCGCCCGAGGAGGAGCGCCGGCTGGAGGAGGAGCGCGCGCGGCTGGCGGCGCGGGTGGAGGCCGAGCGGGACGGGGTGGTGAAGGAGCGGCTGGAGGGGGCGTTGCGGCTGTTGGACGAGCAGCGCAAGCAGCGGGCGGAGCTGGCGACGGCGGCCTCGCGGCTGGAGGCCGAGCACATGCGTCTGTATTACACGCTGGAGAACCTCTACACGCAGGTGCTGCGGGTGCGCTCGGCGGACGCGGCGGGAGCGGACGTGGCGGGGGCGGGCCTGCGCCGCAGCGTGGAGCAGCTCGGCCTGGAGATGGACGCGGTGGCCGAGGCCCTGGAGGAAGTCCACCGCGACGCGCCGCCCCCGGAGCGGGTGCGGACACGCTAGCCGCCTGGCCAGGGCTTATGGGTGGCAGGAGCGCAGGAGGCTGAGCTCGTGGGCGTTCAAGCTCGCGTAGCTCACGGCGACCTCCAGCCCGCCATCGCCATCGAGATCCTCGAGGGCCAGGAAGTCGGGAGCCGTCTGGCTCGGGAAGGGGACTGGCGCACCGAGGTGGCCCTGGCCGTCGTTGAACATGACGGCCACGACGTTGGGGGTGAGGGAATACTGGGGGCTGAACAAGCCCTGCATTCCGATGACCACGTCCCGTGCTCCGTCCCGGTCCACATCGCCGACGACGCTCGCTCGTGCTGGAAAGGGCCAGGTACTGAAGCGCCGCGCGGCTCCGAAGGTGCCGTTCCCCTGGTTGAAGAACACGAACACGTCCTGCGCGGAGGTGACCAGCTCCGGCCAGCCATCGCCATTCATGTCGGCGATGCCCAGCGAGCCCGGTCCGGAGGCGGTGATGGCGGAGGTGCCCACCTCCAGGTGCATGGGGGGGCCGAAGGTCCCGTTGCCCGCGTTGAGGAACACGCTCAGGTCCGTGCCATCCAGGATGGCCATGTCGCTCTTGCCGTCCGCGTTCAGGTCGCCCAGGGCGAGACGGCCCCGGGCACTCGTCTTCATGGCGTAGGTGGCCGGGGGGGCGAAGGTGTTCTCTCCCGTATTGAGGAGCACCCGCACGAACTGGTCGCCGGAGGTCACCAGGTCCATCCGGCCATCGCCGTTCAGATCCGCGGCGGCGACCGGGCCCAGCCTGGCGCTGCTCCCCGCGGTGTGCGACGTCTGGGCCGTGAAGGTGCCACCTCCGGTGTTGTGGAAGATCCGGATGTTGCTGCCCTCGACGGTGGCGATGTCCACCCGGCCATCTCCATCCAGGTCCGCGAGGGCCACCGAGGAGAAGTCCCCCTGGGCCAGGCTGTTGGGGGCCGACAGGTGTCCACCGCCCTCGTTGAGCAGCACGTCCACGGAGGTGCCCACGGAGAGCACCTCCGGACGCCCATCACCATTCACGTCACCGGTCGCGAGCTCGGTGGCCCCCAGGGTGTTGCCCGGGGGAGGTGTCAGGGGAAAGCGCTCCTGCTGGGCGAAGGTGGAGCAGCGGGCCACGGCGGGCGGGGTGGGGCTCGAGGCGGGTCCGGTTCCCACGCCGTTGGTGGCCTGGACGGTGAAGGTGTAGGCCGTCCCATTCGTCAGGCCGGTCAACACGGCGTGGCTGTTGCCAGCGCGGCGCGTGTAGCTCGTCTGGTCCAGTGTGTTGGGCTGCTCGACGGTCACGGTGGCTCCACCGGGCTGCGCCGTGACGGTGAAGGATTGGATGCACGTCAGCGTCGCGAAGCGGCCACAGGCGGAGGGGCCCGGGACCGGCGTGGGGCCCCAACTCACGATCGCATAGCCATCTCCCAGCAGTGCCTTCACCCCGGTGGGCGCTCCCGGGGGCGCGGGGAGCACGAGGGGCTGGGAGGGCTCCGAGTCCGGTCCTCGCCCCCTGCTGTTGGTGGCGTACACCTTGAACGTATAGGAGGTGGCGGGAGTGAGTCCCGTCATCCACACGGAGGTCTCCCCACCCGTGGTGACGGTGAGCCCTCCCGGGTCCGCCGTCACGGTGTAGCCGGTGATGGGGCTGCCGCCTACGTCCTCCGGTGCCTCCCAGGTCACCTCCGCCGCACGGGGCTCGGGAGTGTGGAACGGTCCGTTCTGGGCGGTCACGTTCAGCGGGGCCCCCGGTGGGTGGCCGGAGGGCTCGTGGGGCTTCAGGAAGTCGCAGCCGGACAACAGCAACAGCACCGGGAGAAGCGCGACATGCCGCTCATGCATGGGGGACGTCCTGTTTTCGCCGGCCCGGGGATGCGGTGCATCCCTCCTTCAAGAAGGAGGGGAAAGAAGGATGGGCAGGCCGCTGTGGCGGGTCCCCCGGCCGGTGCCCGCGTCCGCACCCTGCTTTATCGTTCATCTGCCTGGCCAGCGCCAGGGAGGTGGACTGCTGGGCGGCCTACTCGCTCGCCTGGGCCTGCGTCTGCGCGGGCGCGGGCCCCGACGGGTCGGACAGGCGCACCGTCTTGATGTTGAGGAACTCGAGCAGCCCGTGGCGCGCCAGCTCGCGCCCGTGGCCCGAGGCCTTCACCCCGCCGAAGGGCAGGCGCGGATCACTCGCCACCATGCCGTTGACGGCCACCGTGCCCGCCTCCAGCCCGTCGATGAAGAGCTGCTGCTCGGCCTCGTCGCGCGTCCACACGCTCGAGCCCAGCCCGTAGGGTGAGTCGTTGGCGATGCGCAGCGCGTCCCGGGCATCCTTCGCGCGGAAGAGCACGGCCACCGGGCCGAACATCTCCTCCGTATAGGCCGGAGAGCCCGGCGGCGGATTGGCCAGCACGGTGGGCGGGTACCAGAAGCCCGGCCCCGAGGGCTTGAGTCCTCCCAGCAGCAGCTTCGCGCCCGCGGCCACGCTGCGCTCCACCTGCGCGTGCAGCCCGTCGCGGATGCTCTCCATGGCGAGCGGGCCCACCTCCGTCTTCGCGTCCAATGGGTCTCCCACCACCGCGCGGCGCATCCGCTCGACGAAGCGGCGCTCGAACTCACCATGGATGGGCTCGGTGACGATGAAGCGCTTGGCGGCGATGCAGGACTGGCCGTTGTTGATGAGGCGCGCCTTCACCGCCGTCTCCACCGCCTTGTCCAGGTCCGCGCTGGGCAGCACCACGAACGGGTCACTCCCGCCCAGCTCCAGCACCACCTTCTTGAGCTGCTGGCCCGAGCGCTGGCCCACGTCGCGCCCGGCGCCCTCGCTGCCGGTGAGCGTCACCGCGCGGATGCGAGCGTCTTCAATCAGCCGGCGCACCCCCGCCACGTCCACCAGCAAGGACTGGAACACCCCCTGGGGGAAGCCCGCGCGCAGGAAGAGCTCCTCGAGCGCGAGCGCGCACTGGGGCACGTTGTGCGCGTGCTTGAGCAGCCCCACGTTGCCGGCCATGAGCGCGGGGGCGGCGAAGCGCACCACCTGCCAGAAGGGGAAGTTCCACGGCATGATGGCCAGCACCGGCCCGAGCGGCTGGTAGCGCACGAAGCTCTTGTCCGGCGGCGTCTCCACCGGCTCGTCCGCGAGGAAGCGCTCGGCGTTCTCCGCGTAGTAGTGGCAGGCCGTGGCGCACTTGCGGGCCTCGGCGCGCGCGGCCTCCAGCGGCTTGCCCATCTCCTGCGTCATCATCCGCCCGTAGGCGTCCGCCTCGCCCTCCAGCAGCTCCGCCGCCCGGCGCATCCACCCGGCGCGCTCCGCCAGCGAGGTGTGGCGAAAGGTGTGGAACGTCTCCTCGGCCCGCCGCAGCCGCTGCTCCACCTCGTCCGGCGTGTGGGCGGGGAAGGTGCGCAGCGTCCTTCCGGTGGTGGGGTCGACGGTGGCGAAGCTCATGGGCTCTCCTCGGGCGGCTCTCCTCCAACGGCGCGGAGTGTGGGCCCGGCGCGCCGAGGCTCACAAGCCGTGTGTGCGGCTCCCGTTCACGCCTTCAAGCGACTTCCGGACAGGGGTGTCGTGCCCCCCGGCCCCCCGGAGCGGACATGGCTGTCATGCCTCGCGCGAATTGCACGAATTCTGATTCATTCTTGAAGCACGAGTTTCAACTTCGACGCGTTATCTCCGAACCCTTTGAAAATCAGGCTTTCCTTTGTTTAATATAAACGTCATGTTTCAGCAGTGACGGCACGTTCGCGAGGGCGTTCCAGTCTTTTCGAGGGCTTGGGGGGTTGGCGCGGTTCCTGCTCTCCGTCCCGCGCAAGTGGAGTGGGCCGGGTGGCAGCAACGTTGCTTCACTGGCCTGGAAGAAACTCTTTTTTGAGGAACTCATGCGCTTCAATCTCCGCCACATCGTCCCGATTGCCCTGCTCTCGCTGGTGGGGTGCGGTGCCGAGACTCCCGTCTCCGAGACGTTGCCTGCCGCGGCTGAGGAGCTGGGGCAGGAGCAATCCATGCTTCAGCTCTCCGACTGCCCGGCCTGCCTGGTGGGGACGGAGGGGGCGCGCTTCGCGAGCGGCTTCGAGCGCGAGCACGTGGTGGACGACGTCTACCACTACCGCATCCGCCTGAGCGTGGGCCGCACGGCCAACGACGTCATCACCCTGCACCGCGTGGTGCGCGAGAAGGCCGCGGGGCGGCCGGTGCGCGCCCCCGAGTCCCTCTTCCTGGTGCACGGCGACGCGTGGAACTTCCAGGGCGCCTTCATGGCCAGCACGCTCTCGGCCGAGGCCGATGACCGCCACTCCATCGCCGTGTACCTGGCGAAGAAGGGCGTGGACGTGTGGGGCATCGATCTGCGCTGGACGCACACGCCCCTGGAGACGCAGGACTTCTCCTTCATGAAGGGCTGGAACCTGGGCACGCACGCCCAGGACGTGGGCACGGGCCTGACGGTGGCGCGGGCGGTGCGGACGCTGACGGGCAGCGGCAACAAGAAGATGAACCTGCTGGGCTGGAGCCGCGGGGCGCTGGTGTCCTACGCCTACATGAACGCGGAGACGCAGCTTCCGCCGGGCCGGCGCCACGTGAGCGGCTTCATCCCGGTGGACATGGTGATGAAGTTCGGGCCCGAGGCCGAGCAGCAGCGCCTGTGGGCCTGCGTGCGCGCGGCCGTGGGCGGCCTGGTGCTGCAGTCGGGCCGCGTCGAGGGCAACCTGTCGGGGCCGGGCGCGGGCATGTCCATCCTCCAGGTGGGGCAGGCGGCCACCTACTGGCCGGACGCCCCCGCGCAGATTCCGGGCGTCGAGCTGCCGCCGATGAACTTCCGGCAGCTCGGCCTCACCGTGGGGGCGGCGACCTTCTCGCTGCTCACCAATGAGGCGTTCGGCATCCAGCCGGCGGTGCCCTTCTATCACTTCACCGCGGGCGCGTTCGGCTCGGACGGTCTGCCGGCGGGGCTGCAGCACGTGGATCCGCAGCCGTTCTTCGACTTCCTCAGCACCGCCCGTCCCTACCAGAGCTTCACGGAGCTGGTGGAGAGCGAGCGGATGATGTGCGGCGATGCGAGCCTGCCGTATGACGACCACCTGGCGCAGGTGAAGGTGCCGGTGCTGTACGTGGGCGCCGCGGGCGGCTTTGGCAGCTACGGCGTGCACAGCACGAAGCTGCTGGGCAGCAAGGACGTGAGCGTCCACCTGGTGCACAAGCCGGGCATGCCCCGCGTCGCCGACTATGGCCATGCGGACCTGTTCCTGGCCCGCGACGCCGCAGCGGACGTGTGGGAGCCCATCTACCAGTGGATGAAGAAGCACTGAGCGCGTGGGGCGTTGCCGTCGCCCCGGTGCCCGGGCCTCGCGGAGACGCGGGGCCCGTTTCTTTTGGGGGACTCCCGGCCTTTGTCCGGCTCCTTAGATTGTGAGCCCTTGCCCGGGATGGCCCCGGGCCAGAGCGAGGGCCGCCGTGGTCGACAACATCTGGACCGAGTTCGCGAGGAGCTATGACGCCATCTGCTCCCAGCTCAACTGCTACCGCCGGATGGTCGCGAAGATTCTGCGCGACACCGAGGGACGCAAGTACATCATCGACGCCGGGTGTGGCACGGGGCTGGTGAGCCAGCCGCTCGTCGAGCGCGGGCACACGGTGGTGGGCTTCGACAACAACCTGGCGATGCTCGAGCTGGCCGTGGGCAAGCAGGCCCGGGCGCCCGAGGAGGCACGCCGGCGCTGGAAGGTGATGGAGGGGGACGTGCGCACCTTCCCCCGCGAGGTGCCGGGCGAGGCGGACGTGGTGCTGCTCAACAACGTCCTCTTCTACGTGCGCGAGCCGGAGGAGGTGCTGCGCCAGAGCCTCGAGCACCTCAAGCCGGGCGGTGTGGTCATCACCACGGGGCCCCGGCAGCGGCCGGACCTGCGCAAGGTGATGGTGAATTCCATCGAGGAGTGGAAGGCGGAAGGGCGCTGGGACGAGGCGCTGCAGGCCGCCACCGCCTACCACGTCGACGTGACGCGCCGGCTGGTCACCGATCCCAACGAGATGGTGACCTTCTTCGAGCCGGACGCGCTGGTGGACACGCTGCGGCGCCTGGGCTTCTCGCGCACGCTCGCGGCCGACAGCGACGACTACTACGGCGAGAACTACTACGTCTGCATGGCCCGGTAGGCGCCGGGCCCCGCGCCCCCTGCTGGGGTCAGGCGAGCAGCCCCAGCAGGCGCGCGTCGTGGATGATGCGGTTGCCGTCCACCTTCAGGCGGCTGGTGAGGAAGGGGGCGATGTCATCCGCCTTCTTGTGCAGGCGCGCGTAGTTGTTGTCGTAGATGCGCGTCACGATGAGCTGCGCCGAGGCGATGATGCGCTGCAGGTTGTGCTGCAGCTCGTTGCCCTCCATGAGCAGGTGGAGCTCGCAGATGTACTTGCGGTTGTCCTCCAGCAGCTTGAAGAGGCCCTTGCGCTGCTCGCCGTTGGGCACCCGGGCCTTGGCCCCGGTGGTGATGACGACGGAGAGCTGTTGGCGGTACGCCTCGTAGGACTCGCGGAAGCGCTTGTCCACGACGAACAGGTCCTGCGGGCTGGGCGGCTGCTCCCAGCGGATGAAGAAGACCTTGTTGATGAGGCCCGTCTTGAAGTTCGGAGGAGTAGCGGTAGCGGTAGCGAAAGCATTCATGGGGACATCACTCCCAAGATCTGGCCGGGAAGGGCGCCCGGAAACGTTATTCCGAGCGCCTGACGTGCCCGGCTCGATCACAACATGGTGCGGACAATCTGGTGATCGCGCCCTCCAATCCCAAGTGCACCCGGCGCCGTCTGCCGTCGAGCGCACGAATCACGGGGGCATAGTGTCGGGGAGCACACGCATGGACGGTGCGAGGCAGGAGGGGGGAGTGGCGAAGGCTCCGTGAAGGTAGGAGCGCACCGGGTGTATGGCCATAGTGGGACCATGCGACTCACCCTGCGAAGCTCGTGGGAACGCTTCCACGCAAGGATGGGAACCGACGGTATCGGGCTGCTGGCCACGCTGTTGACGCTGGTGGCGATGGGGCTGGGGTTCATCGCGCTATCGGACGAGGTGCGAGAGCAGGAGACGCAACACTTCGACGAGCGGGTGCTGCTGTCGCTGAGGCGCGCGGACAACCCGGCGGAGCCGCGGGGCCCGCCGTGGCTGGCCGAGGCGGCGCGGGACGTGACGGCGCTGGGCGGCGTGTCGGTGCTGGCGCTGGTGGTGGGCGCGGTGGGGGGCTTCCTGGCGCTGGTGCGGCGCTGGAGGACGCTGGCGCTGGTGGTGGGCTCGACGGTGGGCGGGGCGCTGGTGAACACGCTCCTCAAGAGCCTGTTCGCCCGGCCGAGGCCCACGGTGGTGCCGCACCTCACGCACGTGCTGACGGAGAGCTTTCCCAGCGGGCACGCGATGCTGTCGGCGATCGTCTACCTGACGCTGGGGGCGTTGCTGGCGCAGTTGGTGGAGCGGCGGTGGCTGCGGGCGTACCTGGTGGGGGTGGCGCTGATGTTCACGCTGCTCATCGGCCTGACGCGGGTGTACCTCGGGGTGCACTACCCGACGGACGTGCTGGGCGGGTGGATGGCGGGGCTGGCGTGGGCATTGCTGGTGGCGGTGGTGGCCCGGGCCGTCAAGCGGCGCAGCCCCGGGCTGCGCGAGGAGTCCCGGGGCGAGACCGAGCCTTCATGAGCCGGAGAACAGGGGCCCGTGGAGGCGCACGGGCAGCCGGAGGCAGAAGGCCACGCCCTTGGGGTGGTTGTCCTCCACCCAGAGCCAGCCGCCGTGGGCCTGGATGGCGCGGCGGCAGAAGGCGAGCGCGAGCCGGTTGCTGCCCTCGGCCCGTCCGGAGCCGGGGGTGTGCTCGTCGGGCAGGTGGGCGTCGAAGAGGTGGGCGCGCGCGGCGGGGGAGATGGCCGGGCCCTCATCGCGCACCCGCAGCTCGAGCAGGCCGGGCTCGGGGTTGGAGGCCTCGAGCGTCACCCGGCTGCTGCCCAGCGCGGTGTACTGGAAGGAGTTGTCCAGCAGGTTGACGAGCACGCGGCGCAGCAGCTCCCGGTCGGCGGTGAGGAGCGGCTCCACCAGCTTGACGGTCTGGGTGAAGCGGCGTGGGGAAGCTCACCAGGCGCTGCTGGAAGTCGCGCGCCACCTCGGAGAGCAGCAGGTGGGCGTCGAACCGCGTGGCGTGGAGGGGGAGGGCCGTTTCGTCGCCGCTGGCGTCCAGCAGGTTGGAGACGGTGCGGTGCAGGACGTCGGCCGCGTCGCGGATGTCGCGCGTGGCGCGCAGCACCTCGTCGGGCAGGTGCGGGCGGTAGAGCGTGAAGGCGGAATTGGTGAGGATGCTGGAGAGGGGCGCCTTGAAGTCGCGCATCACCTTGTGGAGGAGCTCGTCCTTCTGGCGCTGGACGCTGGCGAGGGTGTCGCGCTGCGAGCGCAGCTCCGCCTCGCGCCGCTCCAGCTCGCGCACCCGCAGCCGCAGCAGGAGCTGGGCCTCCACCTGGTGCCCGAGCACGGACAGCGCATGCTCCTGCTCCGGGGTGAGCCGGCGCGGCTGGTGGTCGATGACGCACAGGGTGCCCATGTTGAGGCCGTTCGCGCCCTTGATGGGGATGCCGGCGTAGAAGCGCACGTGCGGTCCATCGGTGACGAGCGGGTTGTCATGGAAGCGCTCGTCGTTGTGGGAGTCCTCCACCACGAAGAGCTGCTCGCCGAGGATGGCGTGGGCGCAGAAGGCCAGGTCGCGGGGCGTCTCGGGGGTGTCCAGCCCGACGCGGGACTTGAACCACTGCCGGTAGTGGTCCACCAGGGACACCAGGGCGATGGGAGTTCCGCAGAGCTGCGAGGCCAGGCGCGTCAGCTCGTCGAAGCCGGACTCCGGCAGCGTATCGAGGATCTCGAGGGTATCCAGCGCGGCGAGGCGCGCTTCCTCCTGGGGATGCGGGGGGGCAGCCTTCATGGGTTCGTTCTCCGGACAGGAGACTCGCGCCAACCATGCCCGACCACATGGACGCTTCACAGGACTTCTTGAGACGGGGCCCGCCTGTCCGCCCGGGGCCCTTCCGGCGGTGGTGGGGGATGAAGCGGGATCAGGAGCGCGGCTCGGGTTCCTCCGTCTCCTTCTTCTCGTCCAGCGTCTTGCGCCACTCTTGGAAGCGCTCGAAGAGGGAGAAGGGGTGGAAGGCGAGGTGATCGATGTTGCGGTGGTAGGCCGCGAGATAGGGCTCGCCCCCGAGTTGGATGACGGCCTGTGAGGGCCGCTCGGGCAGACTGTAGAACCAGGCCCGGGCCTGCTCCCGCGTGTCGAAGGTGGTAACCGGCGGCGGAGGACGGCCGTCACGCATCATCTCCTCAAGGTAGTACTCGACAGCATGAGTGGAGGGCATTCTCCGGAGATTGCGATCACGCCAGTAGTAGACGGTGTGATACTCATCCGCGATCAGCACAAATGCTGAATGAGGCGGTCTGGGATGGTTGTTCAGCCAGGCCTCCGCCTCCTGGTGCGTTGCGAAAGCGGCGATGACCTGGGCGGGGCCTTCGGTCCCGAGATCCTCGCGGTAGTCCTCGAACTCATACTGCTGGCCGGTCGTATTGATGAACCTGAGGGCTTCGGCCGCTGCGAGAAGCAACTCCTTCTCCTCTGGGGACTGGGTCTTTTCGTGAATCAAACCAAGGAGGTTGATTGCTTCGAAGATGAGTTTTCCGATTTCCATAGGGCACCGTGACAGGAAGTTCGAGCAGGGCTTCTCATGTAGCCAGAAGCACCGCTGGTGCGAGGACCACGAGCCCTGCACCGGCTGAAACCGTGACGAAAGCAACCCCTGCGATGATGACAGTGCTTCCCACCAGGATTGCCTGATGGTTGCGCTTCAACCAATCAACCGCTTCGTCAACGGCGAAAAACTCCTGGGGCCGGAGACGTTCCAGCTCCTGGCAATCGCGGTAGGGTTGCATGCATTGCGTGGTGCACCACTCCCGCTTTCCACCCTTTCCCCTTCCCCCGGACGTCGTGTGTCCGAATCCCCGAGGAAGAGGGCGGCTCATGCACATCTCGATGCACTGGTCGTTCTCCGCATCACAGTCCCGCAGGTAGGTCTTCGCGACGCGCACGATGCGTCCGTAGGTCGATTCACGGGCGCTCGTGGGGAACCGGTACCACGAAAGGTCGAACTCCTCGGCATGCCGCCAGTGGCCGGTGAGCTGGCCGCCGGGCGACTCCTCGAGAACGAGCACGTAGCGGGTGAGCTCCACGGCGGCGGGAGCGGCGCCGTAGCGGGTGGCGCTACACGAGGCGAGCAGCACGCAGAGGAGTGGGACGACGAGTCTTGCTGGGGCCATCAAGGTCTTCAAGGTAGGGCCGAGGCCACTCAGGATTGCGGCTCGGGTTCCTCCGTCTCCTTCTTCCTGTCCAGCGTCTTGCGCCACTCCTCGAACTGCTCGAAGAGCGAGAAGGGGTGGAAGGCGAGGTGATCGATATTGCGGTGGTACGCCGCGAGATAGGGCTCGCCCCCGAGTTGGAGGACGGCCTGTGAAGGCCGCTCGGGCAGACTGTAGAACCAGGCCCGGGCCTGCTCCCGGGTATCGAAGCTGGCGACCGGCGGCGGAGGATGGCCGTCCTTCATCATCTCCTCGAAGTGGTACTCGATGGAGTAGGTGGAGACCAGCTTGCGGAAGTTGTCATCACGGTCATACATGACGATGTGGTACTGGTCCGCGATCAGCACGAGGGCCATGTAGGGCGGTCGGGGATGATTCTTCAGCCACGCCCCCGCCTCTTCGCGTGTTGCGAAGGAGGCGACGACCATCTCGGGCCCCTCGGTTCTGAACTCCTGGCGGTAGTCGTCGAACTCGTACTGCTGGCCCGTCATGTTGATGAATCCGAGCGCGTCGGCCGCGGTGAGGAGCAATTCCTTCTCCTCCGCAGACTCGGTCTTCTCATGAATCAAACCAAGGAGGTTGATGGCTTCGAGGACGGGGCTTTTGGGTCTCATGTCATGCCTTGGTGATGTGGAGCCGAGCAGGGCTCGTCAGGATGCCAGGAGCACCGCGGGTGCGAGGACCACGAGCCCCGCTCCGGCGGAAACCGTGACGAAGGCCACTCCGGCGATGACGACAATGCTGCCTACCAACAGGCCCTGGTGATGGCGCTTCAACCAGTCGACGGCTTCATCCACGGCCGAGAACTCCTGGAGCTGACGGCGTTCCAACTCCCGGCAATCTTCGTAGGCTTGTCGGCATTGCCCGCGGCACCATTCCTTCTTTCCACCCTCTCCTCTTCCCCCGGACTTGATGTGTCCGAACCCCCGAGGCAGAGGGCGGCTCATGCACATGTCAATGCACTGGTCGTTCTCCGCATCACAGTCACGCGGGTAGGTCTTCGCGACGCGCACGATGCGCCCGTACGTCGAGCCACGGGCGCTGGTGGGGAACCGGTACCACGAAAGATCGAACTCCTCGGCATGCCGCCAGTGGCCGGTGAGCTGGCCGCCGGGCGACTCCTCGAGGACGAGCACATAACGGGTGAGCTCCTCGGCGGCGGGAGCAGCGCCGTGGCGGGTGGCGCTACACGAGGCGAGCAGCACGCAGAGGATCTGGACGAGGAGTCTTGCTGGCGTCATTCAGGTCTTCAGGTAGAGGGCATGCGGCTAGCACGGCGTGTCACCCTCCTCAACACCTGTTCCCCCCCACTCAGCGCCGTGCCCACCGCGTGCGGCCGTGGTAGTCAAAAGCCGTGGACGATCTCAACGCCCGCCGCCGTGAGCAGCACAAGCAGCGCCTCTCGTGGATGCCGTGGCTCTACTTCACCCTCAAGCCGCGCCACCGCGTCTGGGCCGAGGCCTGGCAGAAGGAGGTGCAGGACAGGCTGCGCGAGCTCGAGACGGTGGAGATCGCCGAGGGCTGCTTCATCTCCCCGGACGCCCACCTGTTCGCCGAGCCGGGCCGGACCATCCGCATCATCGGCCCCGGCGTGAGCATCGCCGCCAACTCCTTCGTGCACGGGCCCGTGGTGCTCGAGGCCGGTGTGAGTCTCAACGCGCGCGTCAGCCTCGACGGCGGGGCCGGCGGCATCCACATCGGCGAGGGCAGCCGCATCGCCACCGGCGCCACCCTCTATGCCTTCGACCATGGCCTCGCCCCGGACCGCCCCGTGCGCGAGCAGCCCGTCACCTCCCGCGGCATCGTGCTCGGCAAGGACGTGTGGGTGGGCGCCAACGCCGGCATCACCGATGGCGTGCGCCTCGGCGATCACTCCGTCGTCGGCATGGGCGCCGTCGTCACCCGGGACGTGCCTCCCTGGGCCATCGTCGCCGGCGTCCCCGCCCGCGTCATCGGCGACCGCCGCGAGCGCCGCCGCTCCGGCACTCCCAGCGCCTCCTGGTCACCACCGGACGATTCTGACCAGTAACCATCGGACGCTTCCCGGTATTTCTGTCAACTCCTGAGAAACCGGGAGCTGGGGAGCGGCCGCGAATTGACGTGCTTTCATTCGTGGGCCTTATGCTGGCCTCCATCTCCGAATGAGCAGCTCCCCGGGGGAAAGGAGCGCGGTATGGCGTACCAGCAGCTATCGCAGGCCCTGGCCTTCGAGGAGGAGAGCCCGTCGCCTGGTGCGCTGTCCCGTATGGGCATGCTCGCGCTCGCGGAGAGCCTCCGCTCCGGCCTGTCGGCGGACGCGTTGCGCTACCACTTCCTCGCCGAGCAGCTCAGCGAGGTCGTCTTCCACCTCGACGGTCAGGGCAACCTCACCTTCCTGGGTCCCACCTGGACGGCCCTCACCGGGCTGGCCGTGGAGGACGTGCTCGGCCAGCCGCTGGCGGAGATGGTGCACCCGGAGGAGCGGCCGCGCGTGCAGGCCCTGCTGGATGCCATCGCCGCGCGCGTGCAGGCCTCCTTCCGGCTCGAGCTCAAACTGCTGGCGGCCGGTGGCCCCCGGTGGGTGGAGCTGGCCGCGCACAGCTCGCCCACGGGTCAGGGCGAGGTGCTGGGCACGCTCACGGACGTCACCGAGCGCCGGCAGCTCCAGGCGCGGCTGCAGCAGTCGGACAAGCTGGCCACCCTGGGCATGCTCGTGCCGGGCTTCACGCACGAGATGAACAACCCGTTGGCCTTCATGCTCGCCAACCTCGACTACCTGCTCTCCAGCATGGGAGACATCGCCGGGTCCGCTCCGGCGCCCCAGGTGGCCGAGTGGCGCGAGGCCGTGGGCGAGGTGCGCGAGGGCGCCGAGCGGCTGCGCCAGCTCATCGGCCACCTGCGCAGCTTCCGCTCCGAGTCCAGCCAGGGGCCGGTGGATCTGAACTCGCTGCTCGACTCGGTGGGGCAGATGGTGTCCAGCACGCTGCGCTCGCGCGGACGGCTGGTGCGCGACTACGGGGCCCGGGCCATCGTCGCCGGCAGCGAGGGCGGGCTGCGTCAGGCCCTGCTCAACCTCGTGCTCCACGCCGTGCTGTCGCTGCGGGATGGGGGGGACACCGAGGAGAACGAGGTCCGCCTGGTCACCCGCGAGGCGGGCGGTGGCTCCGTGGTGGTCGAGGTGCATGACACCGGGGCCGGCCTCCCTCCCGAGCAGCTCTCGCAAATCTTCGAGCCGGGCTTCACCCCGCACGAGGCCCGGCCGGCGCTCTCGGTGAGCCGGGAGCTCATCCGGGGGCTCGGCGGCACCATCACCGTGACGTCCACCCTGGGGCGAGGCACCGTCTTCCGGGTGACGCTGCCGATGGCCTCGTGAGTTCCTAACCTCCCGGAAGGGCCGGGGCCCGGCTCTTCCTGGAGGTGGGTGTGTCGTCTCCGGTCATCCGTCTGGGTGCGCTCGCACTGGTGTTGGTGCTCGCCGCTTGCGGCCAGCGCGGTTCGCGCGAGGTCCGCACGGAGGGAGGCCTCCCCGTGGGGCAGGGCGGGCAGGGGCTCGGTGGCACCTGTGCCGGGCAGCAGTCGTTCCTCATCGGCAGTGGCATCCACGACATCACCGGTCCCGCCGCCGAGGTGGGGATGATGGGGTACGTGGAGCTCGCGCAGCAGACGGCCGGCATCCACCAGCGCCTGCGCTCGCGCGCCTTCGTCATCGCCTCGCCGTGCAATGGCAAGCGCGTGGTGTTCGTCAGCGCGGACCTGGGCATGGTCTTCCAGGGGGTGAAGCAGCAGGTGGTGCGCCGGCTGAAGGCCACCTTCGGGCCGCTCTACTCGGACGAGAACGTGCTGCTGAGCGCCACCCACACGCACAGCGGGCCGGGCGGCTACTCGCACTACGCGCTCTACAACCTGAGCACGTTCGGCTTCGAGCCGAAGAATTTCGAGGCCATCGTCCAGGGCATCTACCAGTCCATCGTCCGCGCGCACGAGCACCTGGCTCCGGGCCGCATCACCCTGGCGGCGGGGGACCTGCTCGAGGCGAGCCGCAACCGCTCGCTCGAGGCCTACCGGCTCAATCCGCCCGAGGAGCGCGCGCGCTACGCGTACGACACGGACAAGCGGATGACGCTGCTGCGCTTCACGAAGGACTCGGGCGCGGAGGTGGGGCTCATCAACTGGTTCGCGGTGCACACCACGTCCATGGGCCAGGCGCACCAGTACATCAGCGGCGACAACAAGGGATACGCCTCCTACCTCTTCGAGAAGTCGAGGGGCACGCGCTACGACGCCACCGGGGACACCTTCGTGGCGGCCTTCGCGCAGAGCAACGAGGGGGATGTGACGCCCAACATCTTCGGCGGCGAGGACGGCGGAGGCCGGGACGACTTCGAGAGCACGGCCATCTCCGGCCGCAAGCAGTACGAGCGCGCCGCCTCCCTGTACGCGAGCGCCACCACGCCCCTCTCCGGTGGCGTGGACTACCGGCACGTCTTCGTGAAGATGGATGACGTGGAGGTTCAGCCCGTCTTCACGGGAGGCACCCCGGCGCACACCTGCCCGGCGGCCTTCGGCATCTCCATGCTGTCGGGCGCGGAGGACGGGCCGGGCGTGGGCGGGGGCGAGGGCGCGACGTGCGCCGCCATCCACGACGTGTGGAGCGCCTTCACCTGCACCACCACCACCACGCGCTGCCAGGCGGAGAAGCCCATCGCGCTGGAGATGGGCTCGATGCAGCCCTTCCCGTGGAGCCCCGAGGTGCTGCCCCTGCAGCTCGTCACGCTGGGCAACGTGGCGCTGGTGGCGGTGCCCTTCGAGCTGACGACCATGGCGGGGCGCCGCCTGCGCGAGACGGTGCGGGCCCGGCTGGAGTCCGCGGGGGTGACGGAGGTGATCATCGCGGGCCTCGCCAACGCCTACTCCGGCTATGTGGCCACCCGCGAGGAGTACGCCCGGCAGGACTACGAGGGCGCCTCCACCCACTTCGGGCCCTGGACGCTCGCGGCCCTCCAGCAGGAGTTCGATGCGCTGGCGCGGGCCCTGCGCGAGGGCTCATCCGTGCCGCCGGGGCCCACGCCGCGCGACCTGAGCCACCAGCAGAGCCGGCTGCGGCCCGGCGTCCTCTTCGACGACAAGCCGCTGTGGACGGGCTTCGGAGGCGTCTTCTCCGACGCGCGCGAGACCTACGCACGGGGAGAGGCGGTGCGCGTCACCTTCTGGGGCGGGCACCCCAAGAATGATCCGCGCCTCCAGGGCACCTTCCTGCGCGTGCAGCGCCGCGAGGGCCTCTTCTGGAAGGACGTGGCGTACGACTGGGACTGGGAGACGAAGTACACGTGGCGGCGCAGCTACTGTCTGCCCACCCTGGCCTGCTCGCACGTCGTCATCGAGTGGGCCATTCCCCCGGACGCGGCGCCGGGCTCCTACCGCATCGTCCACGAGGGCGACTGGAAGTCCGGCTGGGATGGCCGGGTTCGCTCCTACCAGGGCACCTCGCGCACCTTCACGGTGAAGTGAGCGGTGCTCGAGTGCGCGGTGCTCAGTTGTTGCAGACGCGGTCCGCGTTGCAGCTCCGGTTGCACTTGCGGCACACCTCGCCGCCCTTGCCGCACTTGTCCTTCGTATTGCCCGGCTCGCAGACGTTGCCCGAGCAGCAGCCCGCGCACGAGTTGGTCGTGCACCGGCACGTCCCGTCCACGCACTCCTGACCCTGGGCGCAGGGGCCGCTGCTCCCGCACTTGCACTGTCCGCCCACGCAGCGGTCCACGGTCAGGTCGCTGCAGGCGGGATTGGAGCCGCACACACAGACGCCTCGGCCATCACAGGTGTCCGTCCGCCGCGGATCACACGTCACGCAGGCATTTCCGCCCGTGCCGCAGGTGTCCCGGCTGGCGTCCGTGCAGACGCCGTCCTTGCAGCAACCCGCGCACCCCAGACAGAAGGTGTCCGGGTTGGTGGGCTCCAGCCGCAGGGTGACCGCGACCTCGTACCCGTCGCGGATCTGCGCGCTGCCCTCGCCCCGGGCCACCACGCCGCTGTCGCGCAGTCCCTCCATATACACCTTCGCCTGCGCGCCGTTGGCGGCGTCCTCCAGCAGCACGCGCAACGTCTCGCCGCTGGAGAGCAGCCGCGTCGGTTGCTCCGGCAGCACGTGGGGCCCGAAGGGCTGGCCTTCCACCGTCCCCCATACCCGCACCTGGGTGAGCAGCAGGGTGGGGTCGAATTCCGTGGTGATGTAGAGCGCCGTCCCCGAGGCCGTGTCCGGAGTCCGGCACGCCCCCAGCAATACGGCGCACACGAGCACCAGCTTCCAACCCCCCCGGGTCGCCGTATCAGATCCGCGCATCATCGCGCACATGAGGGTATTCACTGCGCACAGGCCGCGTCGGCTCATGGCCACGCCGCCGTTCTGCTCCGGACGTTCCATCCCCCTGGATTGACGGGAATCGGACATCCGGAGTGTCTCAGAACGGCGCGAGGGCTTCTTTCACGGCCAAGGACTGTGGGGCGGCGGACGCACGGCGCACGGGGTGCAGCCGCATCAGCAGCTCGCGCAGCCGGGCGGAGGGGTTGATGAACTGGAGGCCCACGCCCGGAGACATGCGCCAGGCGCGCGCCTGGGCCGAGTCCACGTGCCGCACCACCTCGCCCACACACTCCACCTCCTCGCCGCCGATCAGCAGGGTGAACTCGAGGCGGGTGAAGATTTGAGGGAAGGGCTCGGCGCAGCACATGAAGAGGCCGCCGCGGCTGAGCTCGTTGCAGTGCACCACCACCGAGCCGCCGTCCTTGCCGCGGCGCACCCGGGCCGTCCAGGTGGGCGGCGGCGTGGGATCATTCGGATCCAACCGGACCGGGAGCGCGGGAATGGGCGTGCTGGAGGGCTCGTGCGCGGCCTGTGCGGCGGGGGCCACCTGAGGCCGGGGCGCGGGCTGCACGGAGGCGAGCAGGGCCTTCTTGAACTCGAGCGCGTTGGCGAAGCGCTCGGACGCGTTGCGGGCGAGGGCGCGCAGCAGGGCCTTCGAGAGCGCCTCCGGCACGGCGGGCGCCAGCTCGTGGGGCGCGCGCAGCGGAGGCGGCGCCACCGGGGAGAGCACCAGCTCCGCGAGCTGTCCGCGCGGATAGGGCAACTGGCCGGTGAGGAGCAGGTAGCCCGTCACGCCCAGCGAGTAGACGTCCGCGCGCCCATCCACGGGCTGGCCCGCCCACTGCTCCGGGGCCATGTACGCGGGGGTGCCGAACACCTGCCCCGCCATCGTCTGCTCCTGGTTGCCGGTGCCGTGCAGTGCCTTGGCCACGCCGAAGTCGAGCACCTTGAGCGTGGGGCGCTCGCCCGGGCGCTCCATCATCAGGAGGTTGTCCGGTTTGAGATCCCGGTGCACCACGCCGCTGCGGTGGACGGCCTCCAGCGCGTCACACGCCTGGGCGAGCAGCCACGCCACCAGCTCCGGCTCCGCGGGACGCTGCAGCCGCGACAGGGGCAGGCCGTCCAGGTACTCCATGACGAAGTAGTGCAGCCCGTCCTCGGACTCGTTGATATCGAAGATGCGGACGATGTTGGGGTGGCCGATGAGGTTGACCGTGCGCGCCTCGGCGTAGAAGCGCGCGCGCAGCCGGATGTCCTGCGCCAGGCCCGGGTGCAGCACCTTCACCGCCACCCGGGCGCCAATGGTGGTCTGCTCGGCGAGATACACCGTGCCCATGCCCCCGCTGCCCAGGAGCTGGGTGAGCCGGTAGTGCCCGAGCGTGCGGCCCCGCAGATCGAACAGGGCTGGAATCGTCCTCGGAACCGAATCCGACGACTCGGCTCCCGTCCAGGTGACCTGCTCGATACACGGGGCGCTGACGGGATGTTCTGACGAACAGTTCTCGCAGTGCATGGAGGCTACCCAACATCTGCAAGTGTCATGCTCCTTTTCTGAGAGGGAGGAGCGGGCCGGAGCGGTGTCGCAGGGAGTGGGCGACGGCGGGAAATCAGGGCATTGCAATGCCCACCAGCGCACGCCCCGTTGGCCGCTGGAACAGTTGCTCAATTCGTTCAGCCGGACGTGAGTAGGATTGATCAAAACTTCCACTTCTCCCGGGTTTCGATCGATCTTCTGCTCTCGCTGCCCAGATGCGGTGGATGTGCAATGGTGTTGTGGGAGGACGCACAGGTGGTCGTCATCGTGATGGGGGTGTCCGGCTCGGGGAAGACGACGGTGGGACAGCGGCTGGCCGCGGCGCTCGGGTGCCACTTCCGCGACGCGGACGATTTCCACTCCCCGGAGAACATCGCGAAGATGACCGCGCGCATCCCCCTCACGGACGAGGACCGGGAGCCCTGGCTGGCGGTGTTGCGCGAGCTGCTCGAGAACACGCTGGCGGCGGGGGAGGACCTGGTGCTGGCGTGCTCGGCGTTGAAGCGCACCTACCGGGAGCGGTTGACGGTGGACGCGGCACTGCAACGCTGGGTGTACCTGCAGGCGCCGCGCGAGCTCATCGCCGAGCGGCTGAAGGCGCGGCGGGGCCACTACATGCCGGCG
Organism: Archangium gephyra; assembly: GCF_049060025.1. Lineage (GTDB taxonomy): Bacteria > Myxococcota > Myxococcia > Myxococcales > Myxococcaceae > Archangium > Archangium gephyra_A. The sequence continues at coordinate 5,790,951 of NZ_JBMEQQ010000002.1, read as the reverse complement.
GCGATGCTCGACAGCCAGCTCGCCGCGCTGGAGGTGCCCGAGGACGCGCTGCGGGTGGATGCCTCGGCGGACCCGGACACGATGGTGGCCCTCCTCCTGAAGGCCCTGCGGCCGGGAACGGCTCCCTGAGCGTCACTCCAGCGAGCGGAACGCGGGCCACACGAAGGGCGGCACGCTCCAGCGCTCGCGCAGGCGGGACTCCAGCGACGCCAACGTGCGGCCCAGGGCGGGGAAGCCCTCGGCGGGGACGAGCAGGGCCCGGCAGCGCGCGAGGTGGTGCAGCAGGGCGGCGCGCTGGGAGATGCCCGGAGCCCACTCGCGGTCCTCCTCCAGCACGCGCGGGTGCAGCCACTGGAAGAGATTCACCGTGCGCGCCAGCGCCACCGTGGCCCGGGCCCGGGTCCACGCCGAGTCCACCTGGGCCGCCTCGCACCGGGAGGAGAGGGTGATGCGGTAGCTGATGTCGGCGCGGGCCACGAGCTCGTCCGGGAAGGGCACGGTGACGAGCCACATCAGCGCGTCGTACAGCGCGTGCCGCATGCCCGCGTACTCGAAGTCGAGCAGGCGCGGGCCGGCGGGGGTGAAGAGGACGTTGCTGGGGGCGAGGTCCCCGTGGGTGAAGGCGAGGAAGGGCCCGGGGTCGGCGAGCGTGCGCGCCACGTCCTCGAGGTCCTCGTGCAGGCCGGGGGCCGCCTCGGCGTCCACCGCCGCGAGCCAGCGCAGCAGCCGTCCCTCGTGCTCCAGCAGGAAGCGCGCGTTCTCCACCCGCACCCGCTCGTGCCGGGGCGGCAGCGCCTGGCGGACGAGCTCGTACTCGGACTGGCGGCCCAGGGTGCTCGTGTGGAGCTGGCCGGTGAGCCGCACGGTGTCGATCAACCCTCCGGTGGCCGCGCGGGCATTCTCTCCGTTCAGCAGCTCCTCCAGCGAGCGCCCCCGTCCCAGGTCCTCCAGCACGAAGAAGCGCGCGTCCACGTCGGCCGCGAGCAGGCGGGGCCCGAGCTCCAGTCCCCGGCGGGTGAGGAAGTCCGCGCCCGCCAGCTCATCGAGCCCGCACACCGGCTCGTCCCGGGCGTGCTTGAGGATGACGGTGGGCACCGGGCCGCCCCGCACCTGGACGCGCACCACCACGCTGCGCGATTCCGTCTTGAGCAGCTCGGGCATGCTGAGGAGCACCGGACGGCCCCAGGCCGCGGACAGCGCCCGGGCCCCCTGGGCCAGCAGGGACGTGAGGTCCGGCGCGCTCAGGACCGCCGCTCCACCGTCGCCCCCAGCCGCTCGAGCAGCTCGCGGTACCAGGTGAAGGCCTGCTCGGTGCGTCCCGGCAGGGCCTTCGTCCCCCACAGCACGGTGAGGGTGCGGCGCGTCCCGGCGTGCGTCTTGGTGCGCTGCGCGTCCTTCACTGCGTTGGCGCAGGGGCCCTCCGCGTCGAAGAGGCACAGCAGGCCCCCCAGGTCGATGCTCTGCCCGGAGGCGTTGAAGACATACGAGGCCCCCGCGGGCGCGAGGCCGATGCGCAGGGGCTCCTTCGCCCGCTCCGGGTCCACCACGCTGATGGGCAGCCCGCTGTGCAGCGACACCGCGTTGCACACGTCCACCGCGGCGTTGATGGAGCCGAGCGTCCCATCCCCCGCCGCCCGCACCAGGTACTCCGAGGCCGGCTTGCTCCGGCCCGTGGGCTTGTAGCCGCCGTGGCGCAGCAAGTCGCGCACCGCGCCGCGCACGGCGTCATCGGCGCTCAGGGGCGCCGGGGCATCCAGCTTCAACAGCGCCACCAGCCACTCGGGCGAGGGCTGCGCGGACAGGGGCGAGGGGAAGGTGGCCTCGAAGGCCACCGTATCCAACAGGGGATGGGCGTCGACGGTGAGCACGCGGTCCTTCTACTCGAACAGGCGGCTGGCCATGCGCTGCATCTTCTTCGCCTTGTCCGTGTACGGGGGGAAGAAGGTTTGCAGGAAGGCAATGGGCCCCTGGCGCAACACCGCCCGTTCGTGGCTGAAGGTGCGGAAGCCGTACTCGCCGTGGTAGTTGCCCACGCCACTCTCGCCGATGCCGCCGAAGGGCAGGTCCGCGTTCGTCAGGTGCACGACGGACGTGTTCACGCACGTGCCTCCCGCGGACGTCTCCGAGATGAGACGGTCCACCGCCTTCTTGCTCTGGCTGAAGATGTACATGGCCAGGGGCTTGGTGCCCGCGCGGATGTGCCGCACCGCCTCGTCCAGTTGCTCGTAGCGCAGCACCGGCAGCACCGGGCCGAAGATCTCCTCCTCCATGATGGGGGCCTCCGGCTTCACGTCCGCCAGCACCGTGGGGGAGATGTAGCGGCTGGTCGCGTCCACCACGCCGCCCGTCACCACGCGCACCCCGCTGGCCACCGAGCGCTCCAGCAGCCCGTTCACCCGGGCGAACTGCGCGTCATCCACCATGCGGCAGAAGTCCGGCGTGGCCTTCCGCGCCTCCTCCGTCTTCCCGTAGAAGCGCTCCAGTGTCTCGCGCACCTTGTCCAGGAACTCCTGCTCCTTGGAGGCGTGCACCAGCACGTAGTCCGGCGCCACGCACGTCTGGCCTCCATTGAGGAACTTGCCGAAGGCGATGCGCTCGGCCGCGGCCTTCACGTCCGCGTGCTCGTCCACCACCGCGGGCGACTTGCCGCCCAGCTCCAGCGTCACCCCGGCCAGGTGCTTCGCCGCCGCCTCCATCACCTTGCGTCCCACCTTCGGGCCACCGGTGAAGAAGAAGTGATCGAAGGGCAGCTCCAGCAGCGCCTGGCTCTCCTGCGCCCCGCCCTCCACCACCGTCACCTCCGACGGGTCGAACACGTCGCGGACGAGCTGCGCGATGAAGGCCGTGGTGTGCGGCGTCTTCTCGCTCGGCTTGAGGAGGGCGCAGTTGCCCGCCGCCACCGCCGCCACCAGCGGGGAGAGGGTGAGCTGGAAGGGGTAGTTCCACGGCGCGATGATGAGCACCAGGCCCTTGGGCTCGTAGCGCACCTCGCTGCGCGTGCCGGCGAGCAGCATGGGCGTGCCCACCTTGCGCGGCTTCATCCACTTGGACAGGTGCTTGATGGCGTGGTCCAGCTCCATCAACACCAGCAGCATCTCGCTCGTCTCCACCTCGGCCGCCGGCTTGCGGAAGTCCGCGTGGATGGCCTGATAGAGCGCCTCGCGCCGCTCGATGATGGTGCGCTTGAGCTTCCTCAGCTTCTCGATGCGCTCCTTCGCGCTCGTCCTCGCCACGTCCCAGCGCCGGGCCCGCAGGCGCTCGAAGGTCTCCTGGAAGGGATTCTTCCGGCCCTGCTCTTCCATGCTCACCACGCGCATCGCGTTCTCCTTGAAACGGTTCTCGATTGGAAAAACAGGGAGCTCAGCGGGCCTCCAGCCCGCGCAGCGAGGTGGTGAGCGCGTCCGTCAGCTCGCGCGTGAAGTCCACCCGCAGGGGCTCCAGGTGCGGGGCCGCCGCGTGCGCCTCGCGCGCCACCGGCGCCAGGTCCGCCATCTGCCGCAGGCCCACCACCAAGGCGTGCACGTGCAGGAAGAAGCGCACGCCCTCGCCCGCCTTCAGGAACGTCAGCCGCTTCTCCACCAGCGTCCCCGCCCGCACCAGCGCCTCCAGCAGCCGCTCCTTGAAGCCCCGCACCTGCTCCACCGTGACGTTCTGCTCCAACACCGTCTGCAGCCTCGCCAGCAGCCGGGTGAGCGGCTCCTCCCCCTCCAGCGTCTCCGCCACCGTGCGCGCCACCTTCGCCCCCGTCCACCGCCCCTCCCCGCGCCCCAGCGCCTCCTCCAGCCGCGCGAACCACGCGAAGAGCTGCTCCTCCAGCAGCGCCAGGAAGAGCGCCTCCTTCGTCGGGAAGTAGAGGAACACCGTCCCCTTGGCCAGCTTCACCCGCTCGGCCACGTCCGCCATCTTCACCTCGTCGTACGAGGTGGCCCGGTACAGCTCCAGCGCCGCGTCCAGCAGCTGCCGCCGCCGCGCCTCCTTGTCCTCTTCCTTCCTCGCCCGCTGCGGCATCACCCGCTTCGCCGTATTGCTGACCATGAGTCATCAACTAAGAGGACGAGGGGCGGGTGTCAAGTGACCTTCGGTCATCTGTTCAGGGGCAGAGAAAATCGCGGTGGCCCGGCTGATGTGCGAGCATGTGGGCATGCGTCCCATCCAAGCGGAGTTGCTCGACGGCGGCGCGCTGTACCGGGAAGTGGTGCTGAGCAAGCTGGCGCACGCGCGCGAGTCGGTGTGGATCGCCACGGCGAACGTGAAGGCCATGTACGTGGAGCAGGCGGGGCGCTACGTGCCGCTCTTGCAGGTGCTGGACGGGCTGGCGGCGCGCGGGGTGGCGCTGCGGCTGTTGCACGCGGAGCTTCCCAGCCGGCCCTTCCGGGCGGAGTTCGACAAGCGCTCGAGGCTGGTGAAGGGCGGGTTGGAGCTGAAAGTATGCCCGCGGGTGCACTTCAAGACGGTGCTGGTGGATGGGGCGTGGGCCTACCTGGGCAGCGCCAACCTCACCGGGGCCGGGCTGGGCGCCAAGGGCGCGGACGTGCGCAACTTCGAGATGGGTTTCGTCACCGAGGACTTCGACGTCATCGACCGGGTGACGGCGCTCTACGAGTCGGTGTGGAGCGGGGCCGAGTGCCGCGGTTGCCGGCTGCGCGCGGTGTGTCCGGATCCCATCCTCCCCGCGGGCGTGAGCGCGGCGAAGAAGGAGTCACCCGGCGGCATCCGCCTGGGCAAGGCGCGGCGTCTGGTGCGCTCGCGCGGCTAGCCGCGGTGCACTTCCGGAGGCACGCACCCCGTACATTCCGGCTGCTCGGAATGTTACAATTGATCTTCAATGACGGCTGACTCCTCCGGGTTGCGGGCCCTGCTTCGAGTGAAGAGGAAGAACTACTTCTTCTGCGCGGCGCTCTTCCTGGGGTCGGCCCTCTTCCACTTCCTGATCACGGGCGGCTTCGGCCCGGCGCTCCCGCTGTATTTCGGCTGGAGCGCGTGCTTCGTGGTGCTCGGCGCGGGCGTGGGCGCGGCGTGGATTCCCCCGGGAGTGGCCAATGGGCTGTCCGTGGTCATCAGCCTCGGCGGGACGATGGGCATCATCCACCTGACCGGAGGGCCCGCGAGCCCGTACTTCCCGCTGCTCAGCTCCGTGCCGTTGATCATCGCCCTGTTCACCCCCATGTCCCGGGGGCCCACGCTGATGGCCAGCGGGGCGACGCTGGTGGCGGTGCTGGTGCTGGACGTGCTGTCCGGCATGCCGGTGCGCACGATGCTGATGCAGGTGGCGAGCCTGGGCTCGCTCGGGGTGCTGGCCATGTTCGGCGCCCAGACGTACCGGCGCATGAGCGACGCGGAGAAGGCGGCGCAGCAGGAGCGGCTGGTGGCGCAGCAGGAGCGGCTGGCGGTGCTGGAGCAACTCGCCGAGAGCGAACGCCGGCGGTTGCAGGCCGAGCGCGAGCGCGCGGAGGTGGAACGGCTGGTGCTGGTGGGGCAACTGGCGGCCGGGGTGGCGCACGAGGTGAACAACCCGCTGGCCTTCGTGAAGTCCAACCTGAGCTTCCTGGAGCGGGAGCTGCGGCAGGAGGGCGGGCCGGTGGACGTCCTGGAGCTGCGGGACGTGGTCGCCGAGACGCAGGATGGAGTGCTGCGCATCCAGCAGATCGTCATGGATCTGCGGCGCTTCTCGCGAGAGATCGACGAGGGCGACGAGGGGCGGGCGGAGGACGCCATCCAGGAGGCGAAGCGGCTGGCGTCGGTGCGCCTGCGTGGACTGGGAGACGTGTCGCTGGAGATTGGCGCGGGGCTGCCGCTGGTGAAGCTGGGACAGCGGCACCTGGTGCAGGTGCTGTTGAACCTGCTGGTGAACGCGGCGGACGCGGTGGAGGACGCGGAGCCCGCGCGCCGGGCCGCCATCGCCGTGAGGGCGCGGCAGGTGGAGGGCGGCGTGCGGTTGGAGGTGGAGGACAACGGCCCGGGGATTCCCCAGGAGGTGCTGGCGCGGCTCTTCGAGCCCTTCTTCACCACCAAGCCGCCGGGGAAGGGGACGGGGCTGGGGCTCGCCCTGTGCCGCGAGTACGTCTCGCGGGTGGACGGCTCGCTCCATGCGGAGAACCGCCCCGAGGGTGGCGCCCGCTTCGTGCTGTGGTTGCCGGTGGCGGTGCGGGAGCCCGCATCGGCCGCGGCGTGAGGTGCCCTCCGCCCGGTCCTGTGCTGACACCGCGGCCATTTCCCCTCGCCCTCCGGGAGAGGGACGGGGTGAGGGTTCCACGAATCCCGGGTTGAACCCCCTGTGCACACTGGGGGCCATGGGTTGAAGAACGGGCCCGGGCACCCTCACCCCGTCCCTCTCCCGAGGGGAGAGGGGATGGGGGACAGGGAAGAGAGGGGACCGCCGGGCTCAGGGCGTCTTGCGGTGCCGGGCCCGCCAGCCACTGGGGGACTCGCCCGTCATCTTGCGGAACAGGCTGCTGAAGTGCTGGAGCGAGGCGCACCCCACCTCCACGGCCACCGAGGTGAGCTTGGCATCGCTCTCCAGCAGCAGTGACTGCGCGGTGCGCACCTGCACCGTGTTGAGCTCGGCCTGGAAGGAGGTGCCGGACTCGCGCAGGCGGCGCTGGAGCGTGCGCTCGGACATGCCCAGCTCCCGCGCCACGTCCGTGAGGTTGGCGTCCACCAGCCGCGTCCGCAGCACCCGGTGCAGCTCGCCGAGCAGCGGGGACTGTCCCATGAGCCGCACCACCAGCTCGTTCAGCTCGTTCATCAGGGCGCGGGCCTCGGCCTCGGGACGGCCCAGCCAGGCCAGCGCCTCCTGCGCATCCGCGAAGGCACGGGTGGGGTAGCCGGAGCTGACGAGGCTGTAGAAGCCGCCCACCACCGCGCCCGCCATGCCCTCGGGCCGCACCAGCGCCTGGCGCTTCACCGTCTGGGAGAAGCCGGAGATGCGCGGCATCATGTACTTCAGCAGCACGGACAGGCCGTTGGCGTCCGGCGCCTCCAGGCGGCTGGCGTCCACCAGGGACAGGTGAGGGGCCGCGGGCGCGAGCTCCACGTCCAGCACCTGGGTGAGCCGGTGGATTTGCGGCTCGCCGGGCTTGCCCCACACGGAGAAGCCGCACAGCTCGGGCGTGGCGTACCAGTGGACGAAGCTCTCCCCCGTCAGGTAGCGGCCGATGGGGTCTCGGAGGTAGTCGTCGAGTCCTTCTGCGGGGCGCACGGCGCGGGAGCATAGCGCCTGAGCAACCGGACTACCCAGAAAGGGTGGAGGGGGGCCAGCGGTGTTTGCAGTGTTGGACGAAGCATCCCCTCGGAGGCCAGCCGGGCCGTCAGCGCGGGCAGCTCCTGCCAGGGAACCTGGGGGCGCAGGTGGTGGGCCTGATGATGGCCGGCGTTGAAACACAGCAGGTTGTACAGCCGGGAAGTGGACGTCACGGCCAGGGAGTCCTTCCGGGTGGCGTCCGTCTCGTGGTGCGCGGCGAGGTTGAGCAGGTAGATGGAGAGCTGCCCCACCAGCACCATCCCGAAGTAGGAGAGGGCCAGCCAGGGCCGCCACAGGGCGAGCGCCACCAGCGCGCCCTGCAGCAGGATGAAGTCGAGCACCAGCTCGGCCCGCTGGCCCTTCTTCCGCGAGGCCGCCTCCCACACCTTGCCCAGCAGCCCGTAGGGCCAGAACCAGGGCGTGAGGGTGGAGCGCACCAGGTACGTCAGCCCCGCCTCGCCCACGCGGCGCCGGCCCCAGTCGCCCTCTCCATCATTGTACCGGTGATGGTTGAAGTGATGGAGGTGGTAGCCGCGGTAGGCGAAGCCACACGCCAGACCCAGCGTGCGCGACACCAGCCAGCTCAGCGCCCGGGAGCGCGCGAGGGGCACGTGCATGTGATCGTGGAGGACGGCGTAGTTCCAGAACAGCACGAGGACGCCGGCCCCCAGCAGGGTGACGCGGCCCGTCATGGGCAGCGAGTCCCAGCTCAACAGCAGCGTGGGGAGCCAGACCCACCAGAGAGCATGGACCGCGAGGTGGGGCACATCGAGCGCGGGGAGGGCGGAGGGACGGTGGGGCATGCCCATGGGATGTACGCATGAGAGGTGGGCGCCGCTTCATTGCAGGCGCCAATCGGTTGCATCAGCACGAAACCCGGGCAGTTCCCGACACTGCCTCCGCCGTGGGCTCACTCGTCGCGGCGGAGCGTGGAGGCCATCATCGAGAGCGCACGGATCTGGATGGGGTTCAGCTTACGCACGTTGCGCATCAGCCGCCGCATGATCCGCTCCTCCTCCGGCTCGACGGGGGGCGGTGGTACTGGCTCCAAGACCGGGGACTGGGACTGGGGCGAGCTGAGCGCGAGCATGGCATCCGCGGACATGTGCAGGGCCACGCAGATGCGGCGCAGGGTGGGGACGCTCGGCATGAGTATCCCGCGCTCCAGCCGGCCGTAGACCTCGGTGGCCACCCCGATGCGCTCGGCCACGTCCGCCTGCGTCAAACCGGCCTTCTGCCGGGCTTCCCGGGCCGCGTCTCCCAGGGACTTGGCCAGCTTCAGCCGCGCCTCGCGCTTGCCCTTGGGAGGACGCCGGGGGGGCGGCGGGGTCGTCTGCTCGGGGTCAACTGGAAAAGTAGTCTTCGACGCCATGGTACGGCTCCGTCCTGACTCCAGGGTTATACGACTTTGGAGGTCATGTGTCAGCGGCTGACGGGTGAGGTGGGGCTCCGGGTCGGCACGCGCACGAAATGAAAGAGGCTCCCGGCGCGTGTTGGTGGCACGTGCCGGGAGCCTCGCGAGGCATCAGGGAGAAGCGGACCTCTCCCGTCAGATGCCCGGACCTGGGTGCGGGCAGGGGGTCGGTGCCACCACGCACCCCTCCCCTGCACGAGCCCCCCAGAGGAACTGTCGGGGAGGCCCGCTGTCTTCACATTCCCTATCAGATTGAGTCGGGACTACCCACCTGTCAAGTCACATGCGCCCCGCGTCAGGGGTGCAGGGCTTGCGGCGGGCGAGGCGCGCTGTAGCCGGGCATGTAGCACTTGCCCTCGTACTCGTAGGCGTCATCACAGGGGGGGCGGGATGCGATTTCAACCCAGCACCCGCCGCGGATGACGACTTCGTGCCGCGACTTGCACGGCGGGCGGTTCTGCCCCCGGAAAGGCCCCTGGGGCATGGGATGGGCGATGGCATCCGCTCCGCTCGTGAAGATCGCCGTGTCGGGCTCCGGGCTGTCCACGGCCAGCACCGGCGGCGCGGCGGCGGGCTCGACGGGTCCGGCCGTGGCGTGCGTCCACGGAGCCACCCCGAGCCCCAGCAGCGTGACGAGCGCCACGGCTCCACCCAGGGCGCGATGCCTCCGGGGTGGAGGCTTCTGGGGGCCGGAAGTCAGGTGGGCTTGCACCTCCGGCCGCGTGTCGATGCGCATGAGGGCCGCGGCCCACCGCTCGAGCATCCACGTGAGCTGCCGGGGTTGTCCGTTCGCGGGCGCGTGCTCCACCTCCAACGCGAGGTAGGGCGGGGTGACGTTGGCGGTGGCGCGCAACTGCCAGTCCTCTTCCGCGCGCAGATCTCCTTTCGGCCCGGGCATGAGCACCAGGGCCGGGTTGCCCGTCTCGTTGTTGCGCGCCTCGTACAGGCGGCCCAGCCCGCCGCCGAGGGCCCGGTAGCGTTTGAGCACGTGGTACGGCCCCGAGGGTGCATCGCCTCGGGGAATGTCTTCCTTTTCCTTTTCCTTCTCCATGGTGTGTCCTCCTGGAAGGGACTCCTAACACACGGGGCTGACCAATCGGGTTGGGTCGAAGCGGTGGGAGGCCTCACGGTTCATGGGAGGGGCACGCGGCTCCTCGCGTGGCGCGGAACCGACCTCTGACGTTGAGCTGGACTGGCCGGGGCGTGCCGCGAGGTGTTCCAGGCCTCCCGAAACGCTGAACGTTTGTTGAGTGATTGCGGCCGGGGGCTGTCCACTCCACGCGCTCGCGGGCCGCTGAATGCCTTTCGGAGATCGCCGCGCGCACCTCTCCCTGATCGCGCGGAGGCCCGAGAAATCGGCCCCAGCGCGATTGTCAACGCCAGAGGTGGGCCGGGACGGAAAAGTCCCAACCATTTCAGGGGTTTACCTCGCATGAGGGTCTGACATATGGTGCCGCGCTCCCGGGGGTCCCCGGCGTGCCCCGGTAGGGAGGGCTGTACAGGCCGTGAGCGACGAGCGTCCGGACGCGCTGCTCAAAAGCGCACTCGAAAAGATCGTCTACTTCGAGGCCCGTGCCGAGCAGCTCAACCACGAGCTGACGTCCACGCGCGAAGAGATGGCCCACCTGAGGCGCGAGCTCTCCCAGTCGGAGGAGCGCGAGCTGACGCTTCGCCGGGAGGTGGCCGGGCTGGAGGTCCGCCTGGGCCGCATGGCCGCCGAGCGCGAGGAGCTCACCCGCCTCAACCAGGCCCTGCGCACCGAGCGCAGCCAGTTGCTCGGCAAGCTGCTGGAGGCCAGCCGCATCCGCACCTCGGACGGGCGCGAGCGCGAGGACGACGATGATGACGGCCTGGGCATCGACCTGGCCTCGTTCATCTCCCAGTTGCGCAGCGAGGCGCTCGAGCGTCCAGCGGCGTCCGCCCCGGCCGCACCCGCCTTCCCATGGCCCTCCCCGTCCGAGCCGCAGCGCTCGCAGGAGGTGGAGCCCGCGCCCGCGCTCGCGGTGGTGGCGGCGTCCACGGCGGCCGTGTCCCCGGTGATGCAGCACGCGCAGCGCCTCTTCCTGGAAGGGCGGCTGGCGGTGAGCGCCGGGCAGATGGCGAGCCTCTCCGGCGGTGGCGACGAGACGCTCTTCGGCTTCTCCGTGCGCGAGCTGTCGGCGCCGGATGCCACCTCGCGCGTGCGCGCCGCCGAGCGGCTCAAGGCCCTGGGCCAGCCCGCAGCCGCGCCCGCGCTGGCCACGGCGCTGCACGCGGAGAAGGATCCCACCGTCCAGGTGGCCCTGCTGGCCGCCTTCGCCGAGGTGGGCAAGGAGGAGGGGGTCCTCGTCGTCTCGCCCCTGCTGGCCTCCGCCGTCCCCGAGGTGCGCATCGCCGCCCTCAAGGCGCTGCTGAGCATCGCGCCCCGGGAGGCCGCGCCCCATCTCGCCCAGGCCGTGAAGGACCCCGACCGCTCCGTGCGCCGGCGCGCCTCGCTGCTGGCGCTCGGCCTGGAAGGGGAGGGCGCGCGCCGTCTCGGTGAAGAGGCCATCCACGACCCGGACTCCGAGGTGCGCAGCCTCGCCGCCCTGGCGCTCGGGGCCGGCAGCGGGGAGCACGCCCGGATGATGCTGCTGGAGGCCCTCAAGGATGAAGAGGTGCGCGTGCGCCGCTCCGCCGCGCAGAGCCTCTCGCGCATCCTCGGCCATGACGTCTCCGCGGTGGTGGACATGGACGAGGGCCGGCGCCGCCGGGAGATCCGCCGGCTCGCCACGCTCCCCGTGCTGCCGGTGCGCGCCTCGCTCCTCCCGAAGCCGGCCCCGCGCGCCGCCGCTCCCGTGGCCGCTCCCGCTCCCGTGGCTCCCGCACCCGCCGTGCGTCCCGTGCCCGCTCCGTCCACGGCCCACCGTGCGGCGGTACCGGCCGCGGTCTCCGCTCCTACCCGGAGCGTGGCCCAGCAGGCCGTCCGGACCGCCGCGACTTCCACGCCCGTGCAGGCCCAGCCCGTGTCCCGCCCCACCGCGCGTCAGCCCGCCTCTCCGGTGGAGGCCCTGTGTGGTCCCTTGATGTCGGAGATTCGCGCGGCCATCCGGGGCCGCTCGCTCGGTGAGCTGGCCTCCGGTATATCCGCATCCCCCGAGCTCGCCGAGGAGGCGCTTACCCTCCTGGTAGCCAGGGGAGCGATCATTCGGCGGGGTCACAAATACTTCGCCGCTTAGGGCAAGGTAGGGGCCGCCAGGTTTCGACGAAGGGTTCTCCATGGATGCGCCGACGTACAGCTCCAAGCAGGTGGCCGAGATGCTCGGCTTGCCACCGAAGTCCATCGCTCAGGCGCTGAAGCAGGACAGCTACACCGGCGCCGAGGTGTGGGCCCTGCGGGCGCAGCTCGGTGCGTACCCGCCGCCGCTCGGCCGCCGCAAGCAGCTCTTCCTCAACTTCAAGGGCGGCACGGGCAAGACGTCCCTGTCCACCTCCTACGCCTGGCGTCTGGCGGAGCTGGGCTACAACGTCCTGCTCATCGACCTCGACAGCCAGGGCCACGCCACCAAGTGCCTGGGCTTCGAGGGCGAGGACTTCGACAAGACGCTCCTCAACGTGCTGGTGCGCAAGTCGCCCATGTCGGAGGTCATCCAGAAGTCCTCCCTGCCCAACCTGCACTTCGTCCCCTCCAATCTCACCATGTCCACGGTGGACCTGGCGCTGATGCCCATGGCGGGCCGCGAGTTCAAGCTGCGCAACGCCCTGAAGGAAGTCGAGGCGCAGTACGACATCATCGTCTTCGACGCGCCGCCCTCCTTCGGCCTGCTCAACCTCAACGCGCTGATGGCGGCCAACGACCTGTTCGTCCCGGTGCTGGCCGACTTCCTCTCCTTCCACGGCCTCAAGCTGCTCTTCGAGACGGTGCAGAGCCTGGAGGAGGACCTCAACCACGTGCTGGACCACGTCTTCATCGTGGTCAACTCCTTCAACGCCACCTTCAAGCTGGCGAAGGAGGCACTGGAGGCGCTGCAGACGCACTACCCGGAGTACCTGCTGCCCACCATCATCCGGCAGTGCACCAAGTTCGCCCAGGCCTCCAGCGAGGGCCGGCCCGTCTTCGTGGCGGACCCGGGCTCCAAGGGGGCCACCGATATCGAGGCCCTCATCCAGAATGTGCTTCCGCGCTTGCGGGCGGGCGCGGCTCCCGGTACCGATGGCGGTGCCCAGCAGGCAGGTTGACGTATAACCCCCCTATGAAGAAGGCCTTCGAACAGAACGTGTCCCGCGCCAAGCCGCGCCTCCGTCTGGGGGCATTCACCGGCGTCGTCGACCCCGCCGCGCCCGAGGAGACGCAGGAGCCCGAGCAGGCCCTGGCGCAGCCCCCGGCCCCCGAGCCGGAGCCGGCGCCCGAGCCTGCCTCGGCCACGCACGACCTGTCCGCCGAGGTGCGGGCCCGCGTCGAGCGCGCCCGTGCGCCGCGTCCCACCGCCTCCGAGGTGATTGACGCCGCCCTGCGCGCGCCCTCCGTCCCGGCGCCGGAGGTGGCCATGGCCCCCGCTCCCGTGGCGCGTGTGGAGGCCCGCGTCGAGGCTCCCGAGCACGAGGTGGAGGTGCAGACGCCCGCCTCGCCCAAGGAGGACCTGGACAACCAGGCCCGCCGCGAGCGGCTGAAGGAGCGCCTCAAGGCGGTGCGCGAGAACCCGCGTCCCGAGCCCCTGCCGGCCAGCGTGGCCGAGGCGGGCCTGCGCGCGGTGGAGCGCATCTCGGCGCTGCAGGCCGAGCTGCACCAAGGTGAAGTCGCTCAACCTCACGCTCACCCAGGAGCTGGAGGTGTCGCGGCGCCAGGCGGAGAAGGCCACCGAGGAGGCCCGCCTGCGCATGGACGAGGCGCGCCGGCTGGCCACCGACATGGAGGGCCGGGTGAAGCTGCTCGGCGACCTCGAGCGGGAGCTGGCCGCGCTGGAGGGCGAGCGCGACGAGGCCCTGCTGTCGCTGCAGGAGGCCCGTCAGGCCATGCAGGCGCAGGCCCAGGAGCGCACCACCCTGGAGGCCGCCGTCGCCGAGGCCAAGCGGGCCCTGGCCGACAGCCTCTCCGAGGAGGAGCGGCTCGCCGGTGAGCTGGAGTCCTCCAAGGACGAGGCCGCCGCGCTGCGCCGCACCGTGGACACGCTCCAGGGCGAGCGCGATGTGCTGGCCCAGCAGGTGGCCTCGCTCACCGCCGAGCGCGCCGAGCTGCTCGAGGCCCGCAAGGCGCTCGAGGCCGTGCACCGCGCCCTGAGCCAGGCGGTTTCCCGCTAGTACCCGGGTACACTCCCGCTTTCGCTGCCGAAGCCCGCCGGTCCTCGTGACCTGGCGGGCTTCTGCGCGTCTGGAGGTTCGGAGAGCAGGCGGAGAGCCGGGCCCCGTTGCCGGGGTCACACGCGAGGCGGAGCTTTACCGGCGAACCCGGGGAGGGGTGTGGGCCGGGTGGCCAGCCGTCATCCCCGAGACACTCGGAAGGAGTGACACGTGGCTCTAGACCTCTTCAAGGAGAAGGGTGTCCCCCTGGATCGCCAGAGGTTCACCTGGAAGGACCTGACACGGCGGATGATCAGCAAGCTGGATGACGACGCCTTCACGCGCGTGCGCGTCATCCTGATGAACGGCGTCGAATCCGAGTCCGTGCGCTTCAGCCACGCCTGTGCCCGGATGAACCGGGAGCTGCGCGAGCCGCTCGCCCTCATCCGCCGGGTGGAGCACTTCCAGCAGACGATGGTGAACTGGATGAATCCGGCCAACCAGTCGCCCCTGGAGACCACGCTCGGCTACGAGCAGACGGCCATCGAGGTGACGGCGAGCGTGGCCCAGCACGAGCCCGACCCGTACCTCGCCCAGGTGTACCGCTTCGGCATGCTCGAGGACTTCGATCACCTGTACCGGTACTCGGCCCTGTACGACCGCATCTTCGGCAAGGACCCGAACTACATCACCCAGAGCTACACGGACATCATCCCCGGACGGCTCACCGCCATCGAGCACCGCCATCCGCTGGACGACGTGCGCCGGCCCTATGAGGCACGCACCGCGGATCCGATCACCAAGCTCAACGCGCTCACCATCGTCTCGGCCGAGAACCAGGTTCACACCTTCTACATGAACATCGGGCCGATGTTCTCCGACCCGGTGGCGCGCCAGCTCTACGCGGAGATCGCCGCCATCGAGGAGCAGCACGTCACGCAGTACGAGTCGCTGAGCGACCCGGACGAGTCGTGGCTGGAGAAGTGGCTGCTGCACGAGGCCAACGAGGTCTACAACTACTATAGCTGCCTGCAGTCCGAGACGAACCCGCGCATCAAGGACGTGTGGCAGCGGTTCACGGACTACGAGCTGGGGCACCTGCACTACGTGATGGAGCTCTTCCAGCGGCTGGAGGGGAGGGACCCGGCCGAGGTGCTGCCCCGGGAGCTGCCGGAGCCCATCGGCTACCACAGCCACCGCGACTTCGTGCGCAAGGTGCTGCGTGACGAGGAGGGCCTGAGCGCCAAGGGCACCGAGTTCGTGCCGCGCGCCGAGGAGGCCGAGCGCACGTTGCTCTACCGCCAGCAGCTCAACTCCGAGGGGAGTCCGTCCGCGACCGCCTCCGCCGGCTACCGCTGGCGTCCCGGAACCGAGCTTCTCGGATGAAGCCGAGCGCGTGAGCACCCTGGCCGACGGGAGGATCCAGTAATGGAACGCAAGGCGAGTGAGATGGGGATGAACCGGACGGGCATCATGGTCCACCCGGTGAAGAGCAAGGAGACCATCGAGGGCTCCGAGAAGTACGCGCCGGACATTCCGGGGGACGCGTCGCTCATCGCGAAGGAGCGCCAGGAGGTCTCGCGGGAGGTGGGGGGCCTGGGCACGGTGCCGCCGCCCAACCTGAAGGGGATGGCCAAGGCGGCGATGGACATGCTCAAGGGCGGCCGGGCCACGGTGTTCGTGGACAAGCTGGGCCAGCGCCTGGGCTTCGAGCGCACGGGAACGAGGCTGTACGAGTGCGCCCTGTCCAAGCTGGACGTGTTCGGCACGTGGGCGGGCGGGCCCTCGCGCGAGCAGTTGGAGAAGATCCGCCTGGATGAGCTGTCGCACATGGCGCTGGTGAAGCGCACCATGGAGAAGTTGGGAGCGGATCCCACGGCGCTCACGCCCGCGGCGGACCTGCAGGCCAACCTCTCCGAGGGCGTGCCGAAGATGCTGGCGGATCCGCGCATCAACCTGCTGCAGTCGCTGGAAGGGCTGCTGACGGCCGAGCTCGTGGACAACGCGAGCTGGGAGCTGCTCATCGAGCTGGCGCGCGAGCTGGGACACCACGAGCTCGCCGAGGACTTCCAGCGGGCCCTGGACGTGGAGCAGGAGCACCTGGCCCTGGTGCGGGCCTGGATCGCGGCCGGAACGAAGCTGGAAGCGAGGGTCGGCGAGGAAGCCGCGGGCGCCCCGGCGTAGTCCCTAGAACGAGGAGTTCGGCTCCTGGAGGAAGGCCACTTCCTCCGGAGTCGACTCCCGGCCCAGCCGGGCGTTGCGGTGGGGGAAGCGCCCGAAGCGCACGATGATGTCGTGGTGTCTCCGGGCGTACTCCAGCGCCTCGGCGCTGGCCGGGTGCTGCGGCACGAGCGCCTCGAAGAGGGACACGGCGAGGCGCTGGTCGTAGAGGTCCTCGCTGTGCTCGAAGGGCAGGTAGAAGAACCACCGCCACACCGGGGGCAGGGGCACGTCGAGTCCCCGGGCGAGCGCATGCCGCGCCACTTCGCGGGCCTGGGCGTCGGTGGCGTAGGCGCGGGCCGAGTCGCGGAAGAGGTTTCGCGGGAATTGATCCAACAGGAGCAGCAGGGCCAGCGCGCCGCGAGGCTCGTCGCGCCAGGCCTTCAGCTCGCCCGCGGCGGCCTTCTCCTGGGTGGCGAGGAAGCGGTGGGCACACTCGGCGTCGAAGGCGGGATTCTGCTCGAACCAGAGCCCGCGAGGCTCCGTGTAGCCGGGCTCGGACGGACGGCCGAACCAGAAGGTGAGGATGTCGTCCACGTTGGCCATGGCTGCCTCCTGAGTTTGCGTTTCCAGCACCCGCCGCCGGACGAGGGTGGCCGCCGGAGAGGGCAGGGCGCAGCTTCCCACGAACACGCCCCGATGGAGGTCATGACGATGCTGGAGCAACACAATCCGGACAAACCGGCCTTGAGGAATCCGTCCCTGCGCAGGGAGTCCTTCGTGGCCTTGGGAACCATTGGGGCGCTCACCGCGGGCACGGCCGTGCTGGGAGGGCGGGCCTCCAATAGCGGGCAGCTCTGGTACCGGCGGCTGCGCAAGCCCGGCTTCACCCCGCCCGCCTGGGTGTTCGGGCCGGCGTGGACGGTGCTCTACGGGCTCATGTCCCTCTCCGCCTGGCGGGTGTGGAACCGGCCGGCGGGCCCCCGGCGCTCGTGGGCGCTCGCCCTGTGGGGCCTGCAACTGGGCTTCAACGCCCTCTGGTCCCCGCTCTTCTTCGGCAAGCACCGCCAGCGGCAGGCGCTCGCGGACATCGCGGCGCTCGGCGTGAGCCTCGCGGGGTACACCGCGGTGGCGCGCAAGGTGGACACGGGCGCGGCGTGGATGATGGTGCCCTACCTGGCCTGGGTGGGCTTCGCCAGCGCGCTCAACGAGGAAATCGTCCGCCTCAATCCTTGATGCCATGATGCCCTCCTCTCTTTCGGAGGGCTCCATGGAGCTTCCGCATCCAGAACCTGTCCAAGCGCTATCCCAACGGCACCCGGGCGCTCCAGGACGTCACGCTCACCATCAAGCCCGGCATGTTCGGGCTGCTCGGACCCAACGGCGCGGGCAAGTCCACGCTGATGCGCACGTTGGCCACCCTCCAGGAGGCCGACAGCGGCAGCGCCTTCCTCGGTGACATCGACGTGCTGAAGGACAAGGACGCGGTGCGCCGGGTGCTCGGCTACCTGCCGCAGGACTTCGGCCTCTACCCGAAGGTGACCGCCGAGGACCTGCTCACCCACCTGGCCACCCTCAAGGGCATCTCCAACTCGCGCGAGCGCAAGCAGGTGGTGGACGCGCTGCTGCACCAGACGAACCTCCACCACGCCCGGCGCAAGCAGCTCGGAGGCTTCTCCGGCGGCATGCGCCAGCGCTTCGGCATCGCCCAGGCGCTGCTGGGCAACCCCAAGCTGCTCATCGTGGACGAGCCCACCGCGGGCCTGGATCCCGAGGAGCGCGTGCGCTTCCACAACCTGCTGAGTGAAATCGGGCAGGACGTCATCGTCATCCTCTCCACGCACATCGTCTCGGACGTGAGGGACCTGTGCCCGCAGATGGCGGTGCTCAACGGAGGCCGGGTGCTGCTCACCGGCGCGCCCGAGGACATCATCGCCCGGCTGGAGGGCCGCATCTGGAAGAAGTTCGTGGACAAGGCGGAACTGCCCGCGCTGCGGTCCGCGCTGCCCGTCATCTCCCACCGGCTGCTGATGGGCCGCACGCTCGTGCACGTCTACAGCGAGGGGGCGCCGGATGCCTCCTTCTCGCCGGCCGTGCCGGACCTGGAGGACGCGTACTTCGCCGCCATCAAGGGACACCTCGCGCAGGAGGCGGCTCCCGCCCTCCAGGCCACCGCGGGCTGAGGAGCCATCCACCATGCTCTCCATCGCCCTCTTCGAGCTGCGCCAGCGGCTCAAGCTGCTGTCCACCTGGGTCTACTTCGGCGTCTTCTTCGCGCTCGCCTTCCTGGCGATGAACGCCGCGGGAGGTGCCTTCAAGAGCATCATGGTCGGCGGAGGGGCCGGCGGAAAGGTGCTCGCCAACTCGCCCTACACGCTGGTCAATCTCCTCACCATGCTCGGCTTCTCCGGGGTCATCGTCACCGGGGGAGTCATGGGCCAGGCCGTCTACCAGGACTTCGCCCACGGCACGCACGCCCTCTTCTTCACCGCGCCCATCTCGCGCGCCCGCTACCTGCTCGGCCGCTTCCTGGGCGCCTTCCTCACGCTCGTCGTCATCTTCTCGAGCATCGGCCTGGGGGCGCGGCTCGGCGCCGGCATGCCCTACCTGGACCAGAGCATGCTGGGCCCCACCGTGCCGGGCTCGTACCTGAGGCCCTACCTCGTCAGCATCCTGCCCAACCTCTTCTTCACCGGCGCGCTCTTCTTCGGGATGGCCGCGCTCACCCGCCGCATCCTCCCCGTCTACGTCGCCAGTGTGGTGCTGCTCGTGGGCTACCTGGTGGGCAGCAGCCTGGTGCGGGAGCTCGACACGAAGTGGGTGGCCGCGCTGGTGGATCCGTTCGCCATGAACGCGATGCGCATGGTGACGGAATACTGGACGGCGTCGGAGAAGAACTCCCTCCTGTTGCCGCTCGAGGGCTGGTTCCTCGCCAACCGGCTCTTCTGGGGAGGTCTGGGCGCCGCCATGCTCGGCTTCACCCTGCTGCGCTTCCAGCGCACGCACGCACTGGCCGGAGGCCGCGCGGACACCACCGCCGAGACCGTGGCCGCCCAGGCGCCGCTCACGCCGCCCTCCGTCTCGCGCGACTTCCGGGGCACCACCTTCCTGCGGCTGCTCCCGCGCCTGGTCTGGCTGGACTTCAAGGAGACGGTGAAGAACGTCTACTTCCTGGTGATGGTGCTGGCCGGCGTCATCCTGGTCTTCGGCATCACGCGCACGCTCGGTGCCCTCTATGGCACCTCCGTCCATCCGATGACGTACATGATGCTGGAGGTGGTGAGCAGTGGCTTCGCCCTCTTCCACGTCATCATCATCACCTTCTATTCGGGCGAGCTCATCTGGCGCGAGCGCGACGCGCGCATGCACCAGCTCCATGACGCGCTCCCCATGCCCGGGTGGCTGCCCTTCCTCTCCAAGCTGCTGGCGCTGATGGGCGTGCAGGTGCTGCTCAACGCGGTGCTGCTCGTCTGCGGCGTGCTCATCCAGCTCTCCCAGGGCTACACCCACCTGGAGCCAGGCCTCTACCTCACGGACTTGTTCGGCTTCCGGCTGCTGGACCTGTGGCTGCTGTGCATGCTCGCGGTGCTCGTCCACGTGCTGGTGGACCACAAGTACGTGGGCCACTTCGTGATGGTGCTCTACCTGCTGGCCAGTTCGTTCGCCGCGGAGCTCGGCTTCGAGCACTTTCTCTACAGCTATGGCAACACCCCCTCGCACATCTACTCGGACATGAATGGCTTCGGGCCCTTCGTCCCGCAGATGGTGTGGTTTCGCGCGTACTGGGCGCTCGTCGCGGTGGCGCTCGCCTTCGTGGCCCACCTGTTCTGGGTGCGCGGCACGGAGAGCGATTCCCGGTGGCGGCTGAGGCTGGCCGGTGCACGGGCCTCGCTCCCGGTGCGGGCGGGCCTGGCCCTGGCCGTGGTGGGCGCCGTGGCCGCGGGCGCCTTCATCTTCCACAACACCAACCGCCTCAACCGCTTCAAGACGGAGCACGAGCAGCTCGCGGAGTCCGCCGACTACGAGAAGCAGTACAAGCCGCTCGCGAAGGTGGCGCAGCCGCGCATCGTCTCGGTGAAGGTGCAGGTGGACCTCTTCCCCGAGGAGCCGCGCATGCGGGCCCGGGGCACCTTCGGGCTCGTCAACAAGACGTCCGAGCCGGTGAAGACGGTGTACGTCAACCTGCCGGCCGAGATGAAGATCTACCGGCTGGTGGTGGCGGGCGCGGAGTCGCCGTCCGAGCAGGACACGCGGCTGGGCTTCTTCACGTACACCCTGCCCACGCCGCTGGCGCCGGGGGCCTCGGCCGAGCTCCAGTTCGAGCTGGGCCTGGAGCCGCGCGGCTTCCGCAACAGGGGCGCGCAGACGGCGCTCGTGGAGAACGGCACCTTCCTCCACAGTGACGTGCTGCCCACGCTGGGCTACGTGGAGGGCCACGAGCTCAAGGACGATGAGGCGCGCAAGAAGCAGGGGCTCGCCCCCAAGCAGCTCATGGCCGACGTGAACGACCTGGAGGCCCGGCGCAACACGTACATCGCCTCGGACTCGGACTGGGTCACCTTCGAGGCCACGGTGAGCACCTCGCCGGATCAGCTCGCCATGGCGCCCGGCTACCTCCAGCGGGAGTGGACGGAGAACGGGCGGCGCTACTTCCACTACACGATGGACAGCCCCATCCTGAACTTCTACTCGTTCCTCTCCGCGCGCTACGAGGTGAAGCGCGACCGGTGGAACGACGTGGCCATCGAGGTCCTCCACCACCCGGGCCACACGTACAACGTCGAGCGGATGATTCAAGCGGTGAAGGACTCGCTGGACTACTACACGAAGAACTTCGGGCCCTATCAGCACCGGCAGGTGCGCATCCTCGAGTTCCCCCGGTACCAGAGCTTCGCCCAGGCCTTCCCCAACACGATTCCCTACTCGGAGAGCATCGGCTTCATCGCGAAGGTGGACCCGGAGGACCCCAAGGACGTGGACTTCCCCTATTACGTGACGGCCCACGAGGTGGCGCACCAGTGGTGGGCCCACCAGGTCATCGGCGGCAACGTGCAGGGCGCCGCGCTCATGTCCGAGACGCTCTCGCAGTACTCGGCGCTCATGGTGATGAAGAAGAAGTACGGAGAGGAGCGGATGGGCCGCTTCCTGCGCTACGAGCTGGACAAGTACCTGGGCCAGCGCTCCTTCGAGCGCAAGCGGGAGCTGCCGCTGATGCGCGTGGAGGACCAGCTCTACGTCTATTACAACAAGGGCAGCCTGGTGATGTACGCGCTGCAGGACTACCTGGGCGAGGACACGCTCAACCGGGCCCTGTCCGCGTACCGGCGGAAGGTGGCGTTCCAGCAACCGCCGTTCACGCACTCGCCGGAGCTGCTCGCCGAGCTGCGCGCGGTGACGCCCGAGCACCTCCAGTACGTCCTCCATGACTTCTTCGAGCGCATCACGCTGTACGAGAACCGGGCGCTCAAGGCGACGTACACGGAGGTGGCCGGCGGGAAGTTCGAGGTGAAGGTCACCGCGAAGGTGCGCAAGGTGGAGGCCAGCGGCACGGGGACCGAGACGCCCCAGAAGCTGGCCGACTGGATGGACGTGGGGGTGCTCGACGAGGACGGCAAGCCGCTCCACCTGGAGAAGGTCCAGGTGACGAAGGAGGACGTGGAGTTCACGGCGTTGGTGGACAGGCTTCCGGCGAAGGCGGGAGTGGATCCGCTCAACAAACTCATCGACCGCAAGCCGGACGACAACACGGTGGCGGTGGAGAAGCTCTGAGATGAAGAAGCCCGTGCGCCGTGTGTGGAAGGTGTTGCTCGGGGTGGCCGCGGTGGCGGTGGTGTTTCTCGCCATCGGGCTCACCGCCGTGCCAGTCCCCGAGCGCACGGATTTCGGTCCATCGCTCCCGGAGCTGCGCGCGCTCGCCACGTCGACGGGCGAGCCGCTGCCCACGGAGTTCCGCCGCATCGTGGTGGGCGAGGGCGTCATGCCAGACTTCGCCGTGGTGGCGGGGCGGTTCCTCGGGACGCGTGCATCCGTGTACCAGTCGCACCAGGTCCACTACGCCGATGGACGGGCCGTCATCCTCGACACCGGGTGTGATGCGGAGACGCTGGAGGGCAACATGCCCGGCTCCCGCTTCCAGGCGGACAACTACGCCCGGCTCCAGGAGGTGATGCGTCGCGCCGACGCCATCGCCCTCACGCACGAGCACTTCGACCACAGCTCGGGCATCGCGCACTCACCGTACTTCGGTGAAATCGCTCCGCGGGTGGTGATGACGGAGGAGCAGCTCCACGGGCGGGAGCCCGAGCGCGCCGGCTTCACCCCGGAGGTGGTGGGCCGGTTGAAGCCGCTGCGTTACGAGCGGCTGCACCTGCTGCGGCCGGGCCTCGTGCTCATCAAGGCGCCGGGCCACACGCCGGGGACGCAGATGGTCTACGTGCGGCTGGCGGACGGCCGGGAGTTCCTCCTGGTGGGCGACATCGCGTGGCACCAGGACAACATCCGGCTGCCGCGCATGCACCCGAGGCTGGTGAACTGGTTTCTAGGCGAGGACGGCGCGGCGATGGCGAATCAGCTCCGCTACCTCCACGAGCTGCGGAAGGCCACGCCGGAGCTGAACCTCGTGGTGGCGCACGACGTGGAGCAGATGGCCGGGCTCCTCCAGCGCGGACAGGTCCAGGACGGACTGCGATAGGACGCCTCGCCGCCCTTTGCCCAGACCCTGTCCTGTCATGCGAGCAGATGACCGGACAGGTAGATAAGCCAACTTGACGTGATGGGTTCCCACGGCGGATACTTCTGTGCGCGGCATGCGCACGGCACGTGCGTGGGCAATGAATGGCGGGGAGGTCCGATCACAACGCGTGTCAGAGGGGCTCGTTAGCCTTTGCGCATGTGAGGGAGTGGTCGGGGGCGGGAGGTGGGGCGTGGAAGGGGGGGAGGAGAGGTACATCGGCTGGGTGCGGTCCATGGGGAGGGCCGCGCTGATCGACCTGTGGAAGCAGCTGCGGGATGCTCAGAGCCTCGAGTCCTGGCCGCCAGGAAAGGCTTTCGAGTACCTCATCCTGCGTGCATTCCAGCTCGAGGGAGCGCAGGTCATCTGGCCCTACAGGGGATTGTGGGAGCAGGTGGATGGGGCGATCTACGTCGACGGACTCTCGTGTCTGGTCGAGTGCAAGCACTGGCGGGAGCCCGTCGACTTCAACCCGATCGCGAAGTTCAAGGTCCGGGTCGATCGGCGGCCCCCGGCCGCTCTGGGTCTGATGTTCAGCGTGAGCGGGTTCACCGAGCCCGCACTACGAGAGTCCTACGCGCAGCCCCTGCGCAATGTCCTGCTGTGGCACGGCAGGGATATCTCCCTCGCTCTGAGGGGCGGCATGCGTGCGGCCCTCGGGGCCAAATGGCGAAAGGCCGTGGAGGAAGCCCAGGTGGATTACGAACTCAAGGCGGAGGACCTTCGATGATTCCGTGTCTCGTCGTGCGAGGAGAGGTGAACGCCCTGGTGCTTCGCAAGCTGCTCGAACCCGAGTTCGGGCCTGAGCTGCGGGTGCTCGGAACGGATGTCTTCTCGGAGAGTGTCTCCCTGGCGAGGTCCGTCCTCAGCAACCGCAAGGCCATCGTGGCCCTCGTCGCGGGGACGCGCTCGGCCGAGCTCCAGAAGATTCGCGAGCTGCACCGCTTCCTCGTCTACGCGCTGGTCCAGGTTGACTACACGGACCTGTGGAAGGTGGTGCTGGTGGTACCGGACGCGGAGGTGATGCTCTTCCAGGACCGGAATGTGCTGCGCCAGGTGCTCGGGCGGGAGCCGACGGAGGAGGAATGGACTCGAGGCCAGACCGAGCCTCTCCGCGTCTTGGAGGCGGTGTTCGGGCTCGAGAGGATACCCCTCGACGAGGAGCTGTGCCGGCGCCTGGAGCCGGTGGACGTGAGCTGTCTGGCCGGGCACTTCGTCGTGCAGCAGGTGCGGGAGTTCTTCCAGGCCCACCGGGAGGGCCGCACCACCCTGGTCTTCTGAGCCGCCCCGCGGGTCAACGCATGTACAGCCGGCCAGGCATCTCCGGGCCTCGGGAGGCCATCAGCCGCCGGCGCCGGATGATGGAGCGCAGTCCCAGCCACATGGCCGCGAGCGACACCACCATCCACACCGCCGCCCAGAAGGGCGCGGGCAGGTACGTGAGTTGCGCCATGGCGTGCGCGTCCGAGACGCCCACCTCCAGGCCGTAGCCGAACAGGCCCTTGATGTCCTGCAGTGCCAGAAGGCACGAGAGCGCGGCGATCCACACCACGAGCCCGCGCCGCATCCACACCGGCCCCTTCCACGCCACCAGTCCCAGCAGGGCGCCCATGCCGGCGATGAAGCCGAGCGTGAAGAGTCCGTCCGATTGCGAGGAGCCGGTGGCGAGCGCGTGGGCCTGGCCCGGGTCCGGCGGGAGCAGCGGCACCCAGAGGACGGCCACACCCACCATCCAGACCACCAGGGCCCACAGCAGCGCACGTCCGCTGCGCATGCGCCCGGCGGCCACGAGGAGCAGCGCCCCGGCCAGCGAGGAGCCCACGTACCCCCCGGAGGCGATGGTCAGCTCCCTCCAGAGCGAGCCGGTAAGGGAGTGGTAGGTGAGCCCGCCCGTGGCGGGGCTGATGGTGACGCTGCTCACGTGGGAGCCCACGGCCCAGGCCGCCAGGGCGTGTCCGCTCTCGTGCATGAGCGTCACCAGCAGCCGGAAGGGGTACAGCCACACCGTCTGCCAGAGGAAGAGGCTGGCCGCGGCGGCGAGCACCAGGCACGCCAGCAGGGCGCGGGTGGACATGGGCGGCGGCTCGGGGACGGGACGCATACCCCTTGGACGCTAACACGGGGGCTTTTGTTCCGCTGATAGAGTGGGGCGCCCATGGGGAACCCGACGAGCACGGCCGAGACGTACGCCGCCCAGCACCGCGGCGATGCGGACCACTACGCCACCTATTTCGCGGGCATGGACGCGTCCATGCAGCAGAAGGTGGCCCTCACCACCGCCCACTTCCCCACCCGGGGCCGGGTGGCGGACATGGGCAGCGGCTCGGGCCGCGGCACCTATGACCTGGCCTGTCTCTACGGCGGCCTGGAGCTGGTGGGCGTGGACATCAACCCCGTGTCCGTGGACATGGCCGCCGCCGCCTGGCGGCGCCCCAACCTCCGCTTCGTGGCGGGCGACATCGCCGACCCCGTCTTCCCTCCCGAGTCCCTGGATGGGGTGCTCGATTCGTCGGTGCTCCACCACGTCACCAGCTTCAATGACTTCTCGCTCGCCCGTCTGGAGACGTGTCTGGACAACCAGGTGCGCGCGCTGCGCACCGGCGGCGTCATCATCATCCGCGACTTCCTCGTCCCCGACGGGCCCGGGGAGGTGTGGTTGGATCTGCCCACCACGAATGGGGCCGCCGAGGGCCCCGTCCAGGGTTTGTCCACCGCCGCGCTCTTCGAGCGCTTCGCGCGCGACTTCCGCTGCAGCGTCAACCGGGACGGCCCGGTGCCCTACACGCGGCTCGACTCGCCGCACCCGGGGCACGTGCGCTACCGGCTCGCCCTGCGCGCCGCCAACGAGTTCATCCTCCGCAAGGACTACCGCACCGACTGGGACGTGGAGCTGCTCGAGGAGTACACCTATTACTCCCAGTCCCAGTTCGAGGCCGCCTTCCGGCGCCGCGGGCTGCGCATCCTCAGCTCGATGCCCATCCGCAACCCGTGGATCATCGCCAACCGCTACGAGGGCCAGTTCCACCTGACGGGGCTCGATGGGCGGGCGCTGCCGTACCCGCCCACCAACTACCTCATCGTGGGCGAGAAGGTGCCCGCGGGGGCCGGTGTCGGGCTGCGCGAGGAGCACAGCGAGCCGCTCACGTCGCCGCGCTTCCTGTCCCTCAGTGCCTGGCGTCATGGGGAGACCGGCCGCGTCTGGGAGCTGGTGGAGCGCCCGGGGCGGACGTTGGACCTGCTGCCCTGGTTCCGCCAGGACGGCCAGGTGTTCGTGCTGGCCAAGAAGGGTTTCCCGAGGCCCATCGTCAATGCGTGCGCGGCCCACCCGAACCTCGGGGGCGCGGAGCTGTCCGGCTACGTCACCGAGCCCCTCGCCGCCATCACCCACGCGGGGGAGGCCTCGGACAAGGCCATCGCGCGCGTCCTGCAAGAGCGGGCCGGGCTTCCGGCGGAGAGCCTCCGCGCCCTGGGCGGGCCCGCGCACTACTTCACCTCGCCCGGCGGCGTGAGCGAGCGCGTGTCGGCCTGGCTGGTGGAGGTGGCTCCGGCGACAGGACTGCCGGCGCCTGATTATGGCCCGTTCACCAGCTCCGGCTCGGTGCGGGAGCTGGACGCGCGCCAGGTGCTCCGCGCCTGCCACGTGGGCGGCATGGTGGATGCCCGGTTGGAGCTGAACATCCATCGCCTGCTGCGCCACCTGGGCACCTCGCCCGGGCCGTGGATCGGCGCCCCCATCCAGCTCTCCGAGCAGTCCCGTGGGCCGAAGTGGGCCGATGATGCGCTGGCTCCCGCGCGGCGCGCGGTGTTCTCGACGCACGAGGACGGAACGCCCGGCTACCTGGACCTGCGCACCGGCACCTTCTCCGAGCGCGACGCGGACGGGCGCGAGCTGGCGAGCGTGCCGCGCGAGTACCTCGTCCCCCGCGAGGCCAGCCGCAACACGGCGGTGGCGCTCCCGGTGGTGCGGACGGCGGAGGGCATCCGGGTGGGTCTCGAGCACAGGGACCTGCCGGTGGTGCAGCACTTCACGGGCAGCGCCACCCTCGCGGTGACACCGGCGTGGCGGCTGCCCCGGACGCTCACCGGCTTGAATCAGGTGCCCGCCTTCATCGCCGAGCGCCTGCGTGAGGAGTTCTCCGTCACGGTGCGCCGCACCTGGGAGCTCGGCGGCTCGTACCACGCGACGCCGGGTGTCACCCCCGAGCTGGTCTGGCCGTTCGCCGTGGAAGTCGAGGCCGATGCGGCCTGTGACTCTCGGCTGCGCTGGATACCGCTGGAGGTGCTCGTGAGCCAGTTGGATGCGGTGCGGGACGCGCACCTGCTGGTGGTGGCCTGGCGGCTGGCGCACGCGCTGGGCGTGCTGGGGTGAGGCGTTACGAGTGAGGCCCTCGCCCTTCTTCCTGGTGCGTGGGCGAGACGCGGTGGTCATGCTCCGGCTCCGCGGCCGCCGGTAGCCGCACGGTGGCCACCGCGCCGCCTCCTTCGCGCGGGCGCAGCGAGATGTGCCCCCCGTGGCGGCGGACGATCTCCCGTGACACGTACAGCCCCACGCCGATGCCCGCGATGCCCGTCAGCTCGCGCCGGTCTCCCCGCTCGAAGCGCCCGAAGAGCTGCTCCTCGTCCACCACCCGCAGGCCGATGCCGCGGTCGGCCACCACCAGTTCCGCCTCGCCCTCCGGCAGCATCCGCGTCCACACCTCGATGGCGCCGCCCGTCGGGCTGTACTTGATGGCGTTGGACACCAGGTTGTGCACCACCTGCTCCAGGCGCAGCTCGTCGAACTCGCCCACCACGGGCTCCGCTTCCAGCTCCAGCGTGTGCAGCGGCGAGGCGCTCACCAGCGACTCCGACACCCGCCGCACCAGCTCGCCCAGGTCCAGCCGCGTCCGCTGCAGGGGCATCTGCTCCAGGCCCAGTTGCGAGGCGTCCAGGAGCTGATTCACCAGCCGCGTCACCCGGTCCACCTGCCGGCTCACGTTGTCCAGCCGCTGCGCGTGCTCGTCCCCCAGCTTGCGCCGCAACAACTGCACCTGCGCCTTGAGCGCCGTGAGCGGCGTCTTCAGCTCGTGCGAGGCGATGGAGAGGAAGGCGTCCTTCTCCCGGCTGGTGCGCTCGATGGCCTCCAACTGCCGCGAGAGCTGCCAGGCCATCCGGTCGAAGGTCTCCGCCAACTGGTTCAGCTCGCGCGGTGCGTCCTCGGCCACCTCGGAGGCGCGGGCCGTGCGCTCTCCCGCCGCCAGCCGTGCCGCCGCGTGCGACACCCCCTGCACCGGCGCGACGATGGTGCGCGAGAAGGCGAGCGCCAGCAGCATCGCCGCGACCGTGGCCAGCACCATCGTCCCGAGCAGGCCGAAGTACGAGCGCTCCACATCCTGTTGCAGGCGCGTGCCCGGCTGCTGCACCACCACCCTCCAGCCCAGCGGCGGCACCTCCACCATGCCGAAGTGGTGCAGCGTGCCCATGCGCACCAGCATCACCGCGTCCTCTCCGCTGGCCTCGTAGGTGCCCGTGCCGCCGCTGCTCACCTGCTCCAGGGCCTGCGCCAGCGCCGTGCTGATGATGCTGCGAAGCTGCCCCGGCCCCTCCTCCGCCGAGTCGAACACCAGGCCGCCCCGCGCGTCGACGACCAGGATGCGCCGCTGGGTATCCTCCACCTGCGCGCGGGCGTGCCGGCGCAGCCGCGGGAGATCCACCGCCGCCAGCACATATCCCGCGTAGTGCTCGTCGCGGCGCACGGGCGCCACCGTCACCACCAGCGGCCCGTGGACACCTCCGCGCCCGAGGAAGACGTCGCTCACGAGCGGCTCGCGCGCCCGCCGCGCCCGCTGCACATAGGGCCGGTCCGAGAAGTCGGTGCCCGCCAGCGGACGGCCCGACGCGTCCGTGCGCGGGGAGAACGCGAGCGCCACCCCCTCCGGACTCCCCACATAGGCGTTGAGCACCTCGGGTGAGTAGGTGACGAGCGCGTCCAGCTCCCCCTCCAGGAAGTTTGGCCCCGGCAGCGCCCCCTCCGGTGAGAGGCTCGCCGAGAGCGTGCGGGCCAGCCGCGACACACCATGGCGGGCGTGCGACAGGCTGCTCTCGATTTCATTGGCCACCACCCGGGCGGCATGCAGGTTGGCCTCGTCCACCTGCCGCACCTCGGAGGTGTAGCGCTCGCGGCCCTCGGAGCTGCCCACCACCAGCAGCGGGATGATGGCCCCCAGCGTGAGCGCCGAGCCGAACGCCCGCCCCAGCGACATGTCCGCCAGCGGCAGCGGCAGCAGGGGGCGCAGACGCCTGCGCACGGAGGGGATGAGCAGCACCACCTGGAGGATGAGCGCCGCCAGCAGCCCGTTCACCGCCTGCTTCACTCCCGCCACCATGATGGCCGAGGTGGGGATGTCCGCCAGCAGGGAGTAGGTGAGCAGGAAGTACAGCGGGCTGAAGAGCCAATACAGCGCGTCCGCCACCACCGGGGTGAGGCGCCGGCGCAGCAGGCCCACGAAGAGGCCCTCCAGGGTGATGTTGAGCCAGCCCCACGGGTGGCCCCACAGCCAGAGCGTCCTCGCGCCGGACACCGCCCCCGCCAGCGTTCCGGCCACCGGGCCGAACAGCACCGCCGCGATGAGCACCAGCAGCGGCCCGAGCAGCAGATGCACCCCGGGCAACACCTCGAGGGCGGCCAGGTTCAGCAACCACCCGAGCAGCCCGAGGCCCAGGCCGCAACCGATTCGCCTCAGGACGCTCACTGGACCCACGGTGCGCACCTGTTGCCTTCACCGCAACGTTTCTTTGCCCTCCAGCCGCACTGGGAGTACGAACGACCGGTTCACTGAAGGACAGAGCAGCCGGGCGCGAGACTTCTCCAGCGGGGCTGGAAGCCGGAATCGCGGTTCCCCGAAGGACAAGCGGGCGTGTGCCCTACCCTGAACGATCTCTGGACACCCCGGCGTGGGTCGGGTCTGTATGCGCCCGGCGTCATCCAGGGCCGTACAGGGAGTGACACGGAGAAATCATGAGCCACACCAATCCGTCCCGCAGGGGCGGGACGAAGCGGGCGGGATATATGCGCCTGTCCGCTGTTGCCACCTTCCTGTTCGCCTCGGCCGCGCTCGCGCAGCCCACGGGCCTGCCGGCGTTCGAGTTGGAGCGTCTGGAGCTCAACCCCAACGGCCGGGGCTCGCTGCTCATGGGCACGGGCGAGCTGCTGCCCAAGGGCGGCTTCCGCCTCTCGCTCGCGGGGCAGTACGAGAATGATCCCCTGGTGATGTACCGGAATGGCAACCGGCTGGGCTCGGTGGTGGGAGACCGGGTGACGGCGCACCTGCTGGCGGCCTGGGCGCCGATGCACTGGCTGGAGCTGGGCGTGCAACTGCCGCTGGTGGCCTGGCAGCGCGGGGATGACTTGAGCGCGCAGGGCGTCGCGGCACCGGCGAGCACCGGCCTGTCCACGCCCACGGCGCACGTGCGGCTGGGACTGCTCGCGCAGCGGCGGGAGGCGCCGGTGGACCTGGCGCTCGAACTGGGCGTGGGCCTGCCCGTGGGCAGCGTGGACACGCTCTCGCGCGACAGCATCGTGCGGCTCTCGCCCAAGGTGATGGTGGGCCGGAGCTTCGGCGCGCTGCGCGCGGGCGTGGAGGCGGGCGCGCTCATCCGTCCCGCCGTCGTCCTCGGTGACGCGGGCGAGGTGCAGGACGAGCTGGGCAACGAGGTGCGGCTGGGCGCGGTGCTGGCCACCACGGGCGAAGGGCTGCGGGGCGAGCCAACGTGCGCGGCAGCGTGCCGCTCACCCGCGAGTCGGGCTCCCTGGAGGTGCTGGCGGGCCTGCGGCTGCCCCTGGGCGAGTCGCTCGAGGCCTACGCGCTCGGTGGCCCCGGCTTCGGGGATGCGCCGGGCACGCCCACCTTCCGCGTGCTGCTCGGCATGGCGGTGGGCGGGGGCGAGCGGGTGGACGCCTCGCGCCGCGATGACGACGGCGATGGCGTGAAGAATGCCGAGGACAAGTGCCCCGCCGAGGCGGGCCCGGCCGAGCGCCAGGGCTGCCCGGTGAAGGACACGGACCAGGACGGCATCGAGGACGGCGCGGACTCGTGCCCCACGGAGGCGGGGACGGCCGAGCGCCAGGGTTGCCCGGTGCGGGACGCGGACCAGGACGGGCTCGAGGACAGCGCGGACAAGTGCCCCACGGAGGCGGGCCCGGCCGGACGCCAGGGTTGCCCGGTGCGGGACGCGGACCAGGACGGGCTCGAGGACAGCGCGGACAAGTGCCCCACGGAGGCGGGCCCGGCCGAGCGCCAGGGTTGCCCGGTGCGGGACGCGGACAAGGATGGCGTCGAGGACGCGGCGGACAGGTGCCCCACGGAGGCCGGCCTGACGGAGCTGCGCGGCTGCCCGGCGAAGGACACCGACGGCGACACCGTGTCGGACCACCTGGACAACTGCCCCGCCGAGAAGGGCGTGGCGACCAACGCGGGCTGCCCGGAGAAGCAGAAGCAGATGGTGGCCATCCAGAAGGGCAAGCTGGAGATCAAGGAGCAGGTGTTCTTCGCCACCGGCAAGGCCGTCATCCAGCCGCGGTCCTTCAAGATGCTGGACCAAGTGGCGCGCATCCTCCAGCAGCACCCCGAGGTGGACAAAATGGTCATCGAGGGCCACACCGACAACCGCGGCAACGCGGAAGCCAACCGCGAGCTGTCGCTGGCGCGGGCCGAGGCGGTGAAGGGCTACCTGGTGAGCAAGGGCGTGGAACCGGCGCGCCTGGAGGCGAAGGGCTTCGGTCCCGACCAGCCCATTGCCTCCAACAAGACGGACAAGGGCCGCGCGGCCAACCGGCGCGTGGAGTTCATCATCGTCACCCCCGAGCGCGAGCTGCCGTAACCGAAGGAATCGAAGAACATGAAGAACGGACTCTTCAAGAAGTGGCTCGCGGCGGCACTGTGCGTGCTGGCCCTCGGCTCGACGGCGGCGCTGGCCGAGCCGGACTCGTTCGGTCTGGGCACCGGACGCAACGGCTCGCTCACGGTGCCGGCCGCTACCAGCAGCACCATCAACAGCTATGCCCAGGTGACGGGACCGCTGGCCCCGGGGGATACCGCCATTCCGATGGGGGCATGCCTGGGCAACATCGCCTGCTTCACGGCGGGAGACCTGGTGATGGTGCTCCAGACGACCGGTGTCGTCCCGGTGCCCGACTCCGGCGCGCCGGGTGCCCTCGACATCACCAATGACCCGGTGGGCCGCTGGGAGTTCGCGCGGCTGGCCTCGGTCTCGGGGTCGACGCTGACGCTGACCGCGCCGCTCGTCTCCTCCTACGCGGCGAACGTGACCCAGGTCATCCGGGTCCCCGAGTACGCGAGTGTCACCCTCACCGCGACCACCTCACGCATCATCGCGACCCCTTGGAACGGGAGCGCGGGCGGTGTCATCGCGTTCCTGGCCACGGGCACGGTGAACAACCCCGGGCAGATCAACGCCAATGCCGTTGGTTTCCGCGGAGGCCTGTTCGTCGATGACGAAACGACCACGTTGGGCTGCACGGGGCTGGATGAGCCCGCGGCCCTGGGCGCGCAGAAGGGCGAGGGCATCGCCAACGTGCGCTATGGCGCCACGCACACCGGCCGCGGCAACGTGGCCAACGGCGCTGGCGGTGGCATCTGCCACAAGTCGGGCGGTGGTGGTGGTGGCAACTACGGGCCCGGTGGCATGGGCGGGCGCTCGGATGGCTCCATTGGTACGGCCCGGCCTGTTGGCGGCATGGGCGGAACGGCGCTCATCTACTCGCTGCTGAACCACCTCACGCTGGGCGGTGGCGGCGGAGCCGGTCAAGGCACCGACGGGACGGGCGCGCCGGGTGGACGAGGCGGTGGCGCCATCTTCATCCGGGCCCAGCAGCTCACGGGCACGGGCACCATCCAGGCCTCGGGTGGTGGTGGCGGCTCCACGGATTCGGATGGAGGCAGCGGCGGTGGCGCGGGTGGCTCCATCTATCTGCGCTTCGCCAGCACGGCGGCGTGCAACTCGGTCTCCGCCAATGGCGGCGTCGGTGGCACGGTGAACACCGGCCGGGTGGGTCCCGGCGGTGGTGGTGGTGGTGGCCGGGTGTTGTTCCAGGCCGCGACGGGAGGCACCTGCTCCCTCAATCTCACGGGCGCCGGACCCGGCAACCAGCAGGACCCCACGGCTCCCGACGGCCTGACCTACGGAGCGACGGCGGGTACCAACGGCATCCCCGTCACGCTGACGACCGGATTCACCGTGCCGCCGGTGCCCACGGTGACCACGCCGGCCAATGGCAGCGTCACCAGCAACCGCCGGCCGCTCATCGAGGGCACGGCCCAGGCCAACACCACGGTGGTCATCTACATCGATGGGGTCGAGGTCGGCCGGGCGACGTCCAACTCCGCCGGTACCTACCTCTTCGCGCTGCCCGCGGATCTCTCCGAGGGCAGCCATACGGTGCAGGCGGCCACGGAGCTCAACGGGGTGCAGAGCGCCAGGAGCACGGCCAACACCTTCACCGTGGACGTCACGCCGCCGGACACCAGCATCGTCTCGGGCCCGCCGAGCCGCACCAACGCGACGAGCGCGACGTTCGACTTCAGCTCGCCGGAGGCGGGTGTGACGTACGAGTGCAGCCTGAATGGTGCCGCCTTCACACCTTGCTCGGACCCGGTGACCTTCACGGGGCTGGGTGAGCGGGAGCACACGCTCCTGGTGCGCGCGCGTGACGCCGCCGGCAACGTGGACTCGACGCCCGCCAGCTACACCTGGACGGTGGACCTCACGCCGCCGGACACCGCCATCGACTCGGGCCCGCCCGTCCGCACCAACGCGACGAGCGCGACGTTCGATTTCAGCTCGGAGGCGGGTGCGACGTTCGAGTGCAGTCTGGATGGGGCCGCCTTCACCTCCTGCACGGACCCGGTGACCTTCACGGGGCTGGATGAGCGGGAGCACACGCTCCTGGTGCGCGCGCGGGATGCCGTGGGCAACGTGGACCCGACGCCCGCCAGCTACACCTGGACGGTGGACCTCACGCCGCCGGACACCACCATCGTCTCGGGCCCGCCTGTCCGCACCA
This sequence comes from Archangium gephyra, assembly GCF_049060025.1. GTDB lineage: Bacteria > Myxococcota > Myxococcia > Myxococcales > Myxococcaceae > Archangium > Archangium gephyra_A. The sequence continues at coordinate 5,757,110 of NZ_JBMEQQ010000002.1, read as the reverse complement.
ATGCGACGAGCGCGACGTTCGACTTCAGCTCGGAGGCGGGCGCGACGTTCGAGTGCAGCCTGGATGGGGCCGCCTTCACGCCCTGCACGGACCCGGTGACCTTCACGGGGCTGGATGAGCGGGAGCACACGCTCCTGGTGCGCGCGCGGGATGCCGTGGGCAACGTGGACCCGACGCCCGTCAGCTACACCTGGACGGTGGACGTCACGGCACCGGACACCACCATCGTCTCGGGTCCGCCGAGCCTCACCAACATGACGAGCGCGACGTTCGACTTCAGCTCGGAGGCGGGTGTCTCCTACGTGTGCAGGCTGGATGCCGCGCTGGACTTCACCCCCTGCACGGACCCGGTGACCTTCACGGGCCTGGGTGATGGAGAGCACCGGCTCGAGGTGAGCGCCGTGGACGCGGCGGGCAACATGGATCCGACTCCGGCGGTCTACACCTGGACGGTGGATGTCACGGCGCCGGACACCACCATCGTCTCGGGTCCGCCGAGCCTCACCAACGCGACGAGCGCGACGTTCGATTTCAGCTCGGAGGAGGGGGCGACGTTCGAGTGCAGCCTGGATGGGGCCGCCTTCACCTCCTGCACGGATCCGGTGACCTTCACGGGTCTGCCGGGTGACCGGGAGCACACGCTCCAGGTGCGCGCGCGGGATGCCGTGGGTAACGTGGACCCGACTCCCGCCAGCTACACCTGGACGGTGGACACCTCCTCTCCGGACACCACCATCGTCTCGGGTCCGCCGCTCCTTTCCACTTCGCCGGACGCCACGTTCGACTTCAGCTCGGAGGCGGGGGCGACGTTCGAGTGCAGCCTGGATGGGGCCGCCTTCACCGCCTGCACGGATCCGGTGACCTTCACGGGGCTGGCCGACGGTTCGCATACGCTCGAGGTGCGCGCGCGCGACGCCGCGGGTAACGTGGACGCCTCGCCGGCCAGCTACTCCTGGACGGTGGACGCCGCGCTGCCGGACACCACCATCGTCTCGGGTCCGCCGAGCCTCACCAACGCGACGAGCGCGACGTTCGACTTCAGCTCGCCGGAGGCGGGGGCGACGTTCGAGTGCAGCCTGGATGGTGCCGCCTTCACCTCGTGCTCGGACCCGGAGACCTTCACGGGTTTGAGCGATGGGGCTCATACGCTCCAGGTGCGCGCGCGTGATGCCGCGGGCAACGTGGACGCCTCGCCGGCCAGCTACTCCTGGACGGTGGATACCACCGCGCCCGCCGTGCCCGTCGTGGCGAGCCCGGAGGAGAACGGTACGGTGGACACCCTCACGCCGGTCATTACCGGCAGCGCGGAGCCCAACAGTACCGTCACCGTCATCATCGACGGCACCGAGGTGGGCACCGTCCGGACGGATGCGTCCGGCAACTGGAGCTACACGCCCACCACGCCGCTGACCACCGGTCCCCACGAGGTGCAGGTCCGTGCCACGGATGAGGCTGGCAACTCCAGCACCACGTCCGAGCCGCGCACCTTCACCGTCGTGCAGGACACCTCGGCGCCGGAGACGAACATCACCTCCGGTCCGTCGGGCACCACTCCGGAGCGCACCGCGACGTTCGAGTTCTCCTCGAACGAGCCGGGTGTCACCTTCGAGTGCAGCCTGGATGGTGCCGCCTACACCCCGTGCACCTCGCCGGTGACCTTCACGGACCTGGCCGAGGGCGAGCACACCCTGCAGGTGCGTGCCCGCGATGCCGCCGGCAACGTGGATGCCACCCCGGCCACCCGCACCTGGACCGTGTCGGCTGGCACGGGCAACGAGGACGGGGACATCGCCTTCCTGGGTGATGGTGTGGGCTGCTCGGCCACGGGCGGTGACGCCTCGCTGCTGCTGATGGGCCTGGGCACGTTCCTCACGCTGGCGCGCCGCCGCCGCCGGAACTGAGGCCTCGCCTCCCGTGACTCGGGCCGGGCTCCTCTCCCTCTGGGAGGCGGGGCCCGGCCTTTTTTCATGGGCTCAGTGCACCTGCTGGGACGGACCCGTGGAGGGCCGCGGCTCGGGCGGCGTGGGGTTGGCGGCGGACAGCAGCGGGAGGGCCACGTGGAAGGTGGCGCCCCGGCCCACCTCGCTCTCCACCCAGATGCGGCCGCCGTGGCGCTCGACGATGTCGCGGCTGATGTAGAGGCCCAGCCCCAGCCCTCCGTAGGACGTCACGGAGACGTTCCGGGCGCGGAAGTAGCGCTCGAAGAGCTGCTCCTGCTGGTCGCGGGGAATGCCAATGCCCTCGTCCGCCACGGACAGCAGCGCGAAGTCCCCGCGCGCGTCCAGCGTCACGCGCACCGTGCTGTCCGCGGGGCTGTACTTGAGGGCGTTCTCCAGCAGGTTGGCGATGACCTGCTCCAGCCGGTACGCATCTCCCCGGATGCGCACGGCCTCCGGCGGGTGCGAGTAGTCGATGCGGTGCTGGCCCCGCTCGGCGTCCATCACCGTCAGCACGCGCTCGATGATCGCATCCAGCCGGGTGGGTTCGAGGTGCAGCGCGAGCCGGCCGGCCTCGATGCGCGAGGCATCCAGCAGGTCATTGATGAGCGCCGCCAGCCGCACCAGGTGCTGGCGCGCGTGGCGCAACAGGGCGGGGTCCACCGGCTCCTTGCGCTCCAGCCGTCGCTCCAGGCTGGCCAGCCGCAGCGACAGCGGGGTGAGCGGAGTCTTCAGCTCGTGCGAGGCGATGGTGAGGAAGTCGTCGCGCACGCGGATGGCCTCCTGCGCCTCGCGGAAGAGGCGGTCGCGCTCGGCCTCCGCGCTGCGCTGCTCGGTGACGTCCTCGACGATGCCTACGCCTCCCTCCACCTGGCCGTCCTCGTTGAAGCAGGGCGCGAAGTGGGCCCGCACGGGGGTGGCCTTGCCCGAGGTGACCGAGTGGTACTCCCCCTCGTAGTAGGCGTGCCGCCCGGAGAGCACATCGCGCACGCAGGCCAGGATGGCCTCGTCCTGGAGCGTGAGCAGGTTGAGCCCGATGAGCATCCGCTTGGAGGAGCCCATGATGCGCACGAAGTAGTCGTTGCACGCGACGATGATGGGCGTGGTGTCGAAGTGGAAGAGGCCCAGCGGCGCGTTCTCGAAGACGAGCTGGTAGGCGCGCTCCCCGGGGGAGACCGGCGGGGCCGTGCGCGGGTGGCCCGCGGAGGACAACCGCTCGAGGGGCTCGTCGGTGTAGTCGGGGAGCTCCGGCGGGCGCCGCATCACCACGGCGATGCGCTCCCCGCCGCCTCCCATGGAGGTGCCCACCGTCACCTCCACCTCCAGCTCGGACCCCTCGCGGCGCAGCAGGGACACCCGGACGGGGCGCCCGCTCAGCGCACGCCGCCGCCCCAACAGGTAGCGCAGGAAGGAGCGGCCCTCGAAGGAGCGCAGGCGCTCGGGAACGAGACAGGTGAAGGGCCGCCCCGGCAGCTCCCCCGGCTTCCAGCCGAGCAGGCGTTCGGCGGCCGGATTCAGGTAGAGGACGCGCTCGTCGCCGTCACAGGCCACGAGTGGATCCGCCATGGCGTCCATCACCTCCCTGAAGTCATCGCCAGCCATGTGTCCCATCGGGGGGAGAGGGTTACCTCCTAGAGCCTACAGGTTGGAGATGGCGGGGCCGCCCCGTGAGTCCCGGCAGAGGGGGCACCAGCGGGCCGCGCTCCCTCTCCCGGGGCGAGGGACGGAGCGGGGCCCGGGGTTGCCCGGCCGCTGGACATCGGTGGGAGCAGGGGAAAGCCACGGCCACCACCCATGGGCAGCTTCCCTGCATGAAACCGATCGACTGGCACAGCATCTGGGTTCCCGAAATACATCCGCTGGAGGTCGTCTTCCGCGTCTCCATGGTGTTCCTCTTCTCGCAGCTCGTGCTGCGGCTGCTCGGGCGCAAGGAGCTGGGGCGCTACTCCACCTTCGACCTGGCGCTCCTCTTCCTCCTCACGGTGTGCCTGCGCCGGACGCTCGTGGGGGATGACAACAGCCTCACCACGGGCTTCCTCGCCCTGGCCACGCTGGGCGCCTGGGACCGGTTCTTCTCGTGGTTGTCGTTCCGCGACCGCGCCGTGGCCCGGGTGCTGGAAGGCCGCCCGCTGGAGCTGGTGCACGAGGGCGAGCTGGTGCACGAGAACCTGCGCAAGAGCCGCATCTCCCGGAAGGAGCTGCTCAGCCGGCTGCGCTCCCACGGCCGGGACGACCTGCGAAGCGTGCGCGCGGCCTTCCTCGAGCCCAATGGCCGGGTGACGTTCCTCTTCCGCGAGTCCTCGCAGTAACCCTCGGCCGTGACTCACGCCCCGGCGGGCGCGGGAGGCTCGGCCTGCGCCGCCGGTGGCTCGAGCTGGAAGCGCGCGATGAGCGGCATGTGGTCCGAGAGGCCGTGGAAGCGGCTGCGCACGTCCCCGAAGGCGCACGTCTCGTCGGCGTCCAGCCAGCGCACGCCGCCCCCGGAGAAGATGTGGTCCAGGTGCATGCGCATATGCATGAAGCCGGCGGTGGGGAAGGCGCGCGGGTGCCGCGGGTCTATCTGTCCCACCGCCGCCTGGGCGTCGATGAAGCAGGCCTCGTCGCACAGGTAGTGGAAGACGGGCGAGGCGGGCGGGGAGTTGAAGTCTCCGCAGACGACGAAGGGCTCGCCGTTGGCCCGGGCCCGCACCAGTTGCGCCAGGGCGCGCGCCTCGTGGAGCTGGTTGATGCCGTTGCCCATCTTCTCCCGGGTGGCCCAGAAGGCGCGGGAGAAGGGCGTGGGCAGGCTCAGGTGCGTGTTGAAGATGTGGAAGGGCAGTCCGTCCTCACGGCTCAGCAGCCGCATGTGGGCGCAGATGCGGCTCTGCTTGCGCTCGCGCAGCGCCCGCACATGGTGGTGGGTGATCTGGTGCGGCGAGTCCATGTTGTGCGTGTCCACCGCGAGCCGCCGGGTGTTGACGAGGATGGCCAGCCCGGTGGTGTAGAGCGAGAACTCACCCACCTTGTAGTGGTGGGCGCGGAAGTAGAAGGCCTCGTAGGGCATGGGCCGGCGCAGGTTGGTGAACGTCTCCTCCATGCGCCCCATGAAGGCCTCCAACTGCGTCTCGTCGGGGCGGGTGCGACGGTGGGCGACATTGCTGCGGAACGACTGGGTCTCCACCTCCTGCAGGCAGATGATGTCCGGTAGTGGATCCAACGCGGCCAGCGCCGCGGAGACCCGCCGCTTGGGGCCGAGCGTGCTGGCGAGCCCGCGCAGGGCGTGTCCGAAGTAGCGGACGTTGTAGCTGACGATGCGTAGAGGCGTGTGGGCCATGCTCGCTCATGCACCGCGTGGAGGCGGGAAGTAGGGGGAAGTTACTGCCGCTCCTCGTCCGAGGGGAGCACCCTGGACCTTGCGCATCGCCCCCGGCTCCGGATACTCCGACGCTGCCGGGGTTGCTCGGCTCCCCCGGAAGCATGCAGACCGCCCGCTGCCTGGCAGTGGGCCCGGAGTCCGGCGCGGATTCCCGCGCTCCCAACCCGAAGAGGAACAACCATGAACATGCGTTCGTCGCTGTACGCCGTGGCCGCCGTGATGCTGGGGGGCCTGATGGGCTGTGGTGAGCAGCCTCGCTACTACCGGGTGTCCATCGATCGCTCTCCCCTGAGCAACCTGCCTGGCTCTTGCTACAGCTCGGGCACGGCGCCCGCCGTCGATGACCGGACGGACAACGTCGTCGATGTCGGGCAGTGGATCATCTGGGACGGCGTCGAAGACCGGCAGTACCTGCAGGTGGGTGACATCAGCTACCCGCTGGGCGATGCCCTGGTGCAGCTCACCGCGGGCGACGCCATCGTGAGCACCGAGGCGGACAAGCCGACGTTCACCATCGAGCGGACGCGGACCGGCCCCAACCGCACCAGCCGCGCCACCTACACCTTCGACAAGGTGGGTGAGACCGTGGAGGGCACGATCGCGCTGAGCTACGCGTGCACCGGGGGTACCGGCTGCTCCCCGGCCAACTGCGACGCCTCGCTGCGCTTCGTGGGCCGCCGCGTGAACGCGGAGCCGATGATCGTGGTGGCCAACGACGCCAGCAACTAGCGGCCGGGCAGGCGCCGGAGGCGGACCGGTGTTAAAGGAGAGGACGTCATGACGTCCTCTCCTCCTCGTTTCCGCGGAACCGATTCCTACCTCTCCAGCGAGGGCCTCCAGGCCGCCGTCAACTGCGCGCTGACGCTCCAGCGTCCGCTGCTGGTGCGCGGCGAGCCCGGCACGGGCAAGACGCTGCTGGCCGAGGCCGTCGCCGAGAGCCTGGGCCAGCGTCTGCTCACCTGGCACGTGAAGAGCACCACGCGCGCCCAGGACGGCCTCTACGTCTACGACACCGTGCAGCGCCTGTACGACTCGCGCTTCGGTGACGGGGACGTGCGCGAGATCCGCCGCTACATCCGCATGGGCCCCCTCGGGGAGTCCTTCGCCTCGAAGGAGCGCGTGGTGCTGCTCATCGACGAGGTGGACAAGGCGGACGTGGAGTTCCCCAACGACCTGCTCCACGAGCTGGACCGGATGCGCTTCCGCATCTCGGAGACCAACGAGGACGTGGTGGCCGCGCACCGCCCGGTGGTCATCATCACCAGCAACAACGAGAAGGAGCTGCCGGACGCCTTCCTGCGCCGGTGCGTCTTCCACTTCATCGACTTCCCGGACCAGGAGCTGATGCGGCGCATCGTGGGGGTGCACCACCCGGGGCTGGACGAGTCGCTGACGGAGCAGGCCCTCAAGGTCTTCTACGAGCTGCGCAACTTCACGCGGCTGCGCAAGCGTCCGTCCACGAGCGAGCTGGTGGATTGGATCGCCGTGCTCAAGGCCAACGGCGTCACGAACGTGAAGCTGGAGGACAACCTGCCCTTCCTGGGCGCGCTGCTGAAGCGTGAGCAGGATCTGATGGCGGTGGCGGACGCCTTCGGGCGGGGCCGCCGGACGAAGGCCTGAGAGGGAGCGAGCCATGTTCCTGCCCTTCCTCTATGAGCTGCGGCGGCGCGGGGTGCCGGTGGGCGCGCAGGAGGCGCTCGCGCTGGCGGGGGCGCTGAAGGCGGGGCTGCACGACAGCTCGCTGGACGGCTTCTACCACGTGGCGCGTGCGCTGCTGGTGCACGCGGAGACGCACCTGGACGCCTTCGATCAGGCCTTCCTGGCGCACTTCAAGGGCATGGAGGGCGCGGGGCAGAAGCTGAAGGACGAGCTGCTGGAGTGGTTGAAGGAGGCGCGCGAGCGGCACGAGCTGACGCCCGAGGAGCGGGCGCTGCTGGAGCACTTCGACGCGGAGGAGCTGGAGAAGCTCTTCCAGCAGCGGTTGGAGGAGCAGGACGAGCGGCACGACGGCGGGAAGAAGTGGATTGGCACGGGGGGCGCATCGCCCTTCGGGCACTCGGGGCACCCGCGCGAGGGCTTCCGGGTAGGAGGGGAGGGGGCCCAGGGCGGCGGTGGCCGCATGGCGATGAAGATGGCGGGGGCGCGCCGGTACCAGGGCTACCGGGGCGACGTGGTGCTGGACACGCGGCAGATGGCGGTGGCGCTGCGCAAGCTGCGGGCCTTCGCGCGCGAGGGAGTCGCGGACGAGCTGGACGTGGAGGGCACCATCGCGGCCACGGCGAAGAACGCGGGCGAGCTGGAGGTGGTGACGCGCCCGCCGCGCCGGCCGAACACGCGCGTGGTGCTGCTGATGGACGTGGGCGGCTCCATGGACCCGTACGCGCACCTGGTGAGTCGGCTCTTCTCGGTGGCGAAGCAGGCCACGCACTTCAAGGAGCTGCGCACGTACTACTTCCACAACTGCGTGTACGGGCGCGTGTTCGACTCGCCGTACCTGGTGGGCGGCATCAGCGTGCCGGACTTGCTGGGGCAGGTGGGGCGGCACCACAAGCTGGTGGTGGTGGGTGACGCGTTGATGGCGCCGTACGAGCTGACGATGCGGACGAACGCGGAGGGCCGGTACGACCCCTCGGAGGGGAAGGAGGGCCTGGTGTGGCTGATGGAACTGGCGCGGCATTTCGAGCGCAGCGCCTGGCTCAACCCCGAGCCCGTGCAGACGTGGCGGGGCAACACCATCCAGGCGGTGAAGAACGTCTTCGACATGTTCCCGCTGACGCTGGAGGGCCTGGGTGAGGCGGTGGCGCACCTGACCAAGGGGCGCATGGTGCGCGGACGCCGGTAGCCTCGCCTTCTACCCTGGCGCGCGAAGACCCTGGATGGCCTGGGGGAGTGCATGGTGCGCGGGCGCCGGTAGGGCCAACGTCCGCTCCGCCTTCAGTCCACCAGGGGCGCGGAGATGACGACGATTCTGGTGACGGGTGCCACGGGCACCATTGGTTCGCAGGTGGTGTCCGCCCTCAAGGGGCACCTCCGTGGACGTGCCGGAGGCGGCCGCGAACAAGGCCATGCTCGACATGGGCATGCCCGCGTGGATGGTGGACGCGATGATGGATCTGCACGGCATCGACAAGGCGGGCTACGCCGCCGAGGTGATGGACGCGGTGAGCTTCGCCCAGTTCGCCAGGCAGCACGCCGCCTCCTGGAAGTGAAGTACCCCCGACACTGAGGCACCGGGGCTCCTCCGGAACCATGCGAGTGGGCGGCGAGCGGGTTAGAAGGGCCGCTCACCTCGCAGTCCGTTCCGGAGGAGTCTCCCCATGGCCCCTGTCGCCATCCAGCCGCTCTACACCGCCACCGCCACCTCGCACGGAGGCCGCAACGGCCGCGTCCGCTCGGACAACGGGACGATCGACATGGCGCTCACCATGCCCAAGGCGCTGGGGGGCCCGGAGACCGCTGGCTCCACCAATCCCGAGCAGCTCTTCGCCGCGGGCTATTCGGCGTGCTTCGAGGGCGCGCTGCGGCTGGTGGCCGGGCAGATGAAGAAGCAGATCAAGGACGCCCACATCACGGCCAAGGCGACCATCGGGAAGACGCAGGCGGGCGGCTTCGGCCTCTCGGTCGAGCTGCACGGCAAGCTCGAGGGCGTCTCGCAGGCCGAGGCGGATGAGCTGATGCAGGCCGCGCACAAGGTGTGCCCGTACTCGCTGGCCACCAAGGACAACATCGAGGTGAAGCTCTCGTCCGAGGTGGCCTGAGCCCACACGCCTCTCCCTCTCCCATCGGGAGAGGGACCGGCGAGCCTGCTCCGCGTGCGTGATCACTTCGGCCGCAGCCGGAACATCGTCAACCGGTCATCCGGGGCGAGCCCCACCGCGTAGAGGTAGGTCTTGGCTCCGAACTGCACCTCGTACGCGTAGAGCCGGTCATCGCCCAGGGTGCGCCGCTGGACCAGCACCAGCTTCCCCGCGGGGCCCAGGGCCTTCAGTTGCTCGTGGTACATCTTGGCGCCTTCCGGAAAGAACCTCCCGGGCGCGTACGCGAAGTGGGCCGGTGTGAGCGGCTCGCTCCGCACCTGCTCGAGCAGCGCCGTCAGCTTCGCGGTGACCTGGGGCTCCGTGTCCGGGATCGGCGCGGGGACCGGCACGGCGAGCGCGGGGTTCATCCGCGTGGCGATTCCGTCCACGAAGAGCACGGGTCTCGCGTTGGCGGAGTTGGTCAGCGCGATGATGGAGAGCGAGTCCCCGAGGAAGCGGGCGTAATACGTCGTGAAGCCCTGCCACCACCCCGAGTGGTGGTGCAGCGGTTTGCCGCCGCGCTCGTCGATTCCCCACCCGAAGCCATAGGGATAGGTGGCGCCGCTGGAGAGCTTCGCCGGCGTGAGGATCTCCTGCCAGCTCTCCGGGCTGAGGAGGGCCCGGGCCTGGACCGCCGCATCCCAGGCGATCATGTCCTTCACGGAGAGGTAGAGGGCTCCGTCCGCCGTGGTGTTGAGCGACGGCGAGACCCACTCCTGGTTCTTCACCTCTCCGTCGACCATGCGGTAGCCGGCCGCGCGGTGGGGAATGATGTCCTCCTCGTTGATGATCCGCGCCGTCGTCATGCCGGCGGGCTTGAAGACCTGGTCGCGGAGGACGTTGCCATAGAAGGTGCCGGCGACCCGGTTCACGATGATGCCCAGCAGCACATAGCCGCTGTTGCTGTAGCTCCAGCGCGAGCCGGGGGTGAACTCGATGGGCTGCGCGTAGCAGAAGCGCGCGAAGCTCCTCATCGGTGTAGTCCTTGCGGTAGTCGAGCTTGCCCTCGAGATCGGCGATGCCGGAGGTGTGCGTCAGCAGGTGGCGCACGGTGATGGCGCCCCACGTGGCGGGAGCGTCGGGGAAGAACTTCGTCAGGGGATCCGTCAGCGCGAGCCTGCCCGCCTCCACCTGCAGCATCACCGCCGTGGCGGTGAACTGCTTGCCCACGGAGGCGGACTGGAAGAGGGTGTCGGGGCGCACCGGAACCTGGTGCTCGAGGTTGGCGAAGCCGTACCCCTTGGCCAGCACGACCTTTCCGCGATGCACGATGCCAATGGCGACACCGGGCACCTTCTGGCGCGCCATCTCCTCCTGCACGAACGTGTCGATCCGCTTGAGGGCCGGGCCTTGTGCGGCGGCGGGACGGGCCGAGGCGAGCCCCAGCAGCACGAGGACGGTGGAGAGGGTCAGAAGGCGGGGCTTCACTTCCGCACCCCCGGGAGCCAGATGCCCCAGCGCACGAGCCGGGTGCTGCCCTCGGGCTCTCGCTTGCCACCGGCGCCCACACGCTCGGTGCTCTCGGAGAGCGTCATGAAGCGCGCCGGGTAGGGCAGGCCCGCGAGCACGGGCGCCCACGGGTCGGCCGCGTAGGTCTCCGAGTAGATGCGCTGGGCGCCCCCCTCGTCCGACTTGCGCTGCACGCTGAGGGCGGGCACGTCGCGGCCCTCCACAGCGAAGGTGCCACGGGTGGCGGATGCGACCGCGGCCGGAGGCCACTCACCGGCGGTCAGCGCCTCGAAGGGCAGGCCCAGCAGGATCTCCTCGAGGGGGTGCGCCTCCGCCTCGGAGAAGTCGGAGCAGGGGGGGGCGTCGGCGTCGACGGGGCCCTCGGCGCGCAGCAGGAAGCCGCGCTCGGCGGAGAAGCACACGCGCTCCACGGAGGGTGAGGGGCCCACCTCCACGCGCCGGTCGTGGTACGCGCCGGGGCCCAGGGGCCGCTCCAGCGCCGGTGCCGCGGCGGTGCTTCCCGTCGAGCCCTCGCGCAGCTCGCGCACCTCGAGCTTGTAGCTGCCCGGGGTGCCGAAGCCGGAGAGCGTGATGTTGGACTCGAGCAGGCCGCGGGTGAGGTAGAGCGGGCCCGGCTGGACGGCGTACACGTTCGTGCGCAGCGGGCCGTCCGCGGGGCGCTCGTCGCTCACGTAGCGCATGGCCTCCCAGGTGCGGCCGGCGGCGGAGGCGTTCTCGGCGGTGGCCTGGCCCCGCGGGGGCATGTCGAGCGTGCGCGTGGTGTCCGAGCGCACCGGGATGAGCTGGTCCTGCGCCAGCCGCGGGTGGGGCAGGGGCTTGCCGGCCTCGTCGGTGAAGGACACGCGCAGCCACACCCAGGGCTGCTGCACGCCCACCACCTCCACCACCACCTGTCCCGCGAGCGCGCGCGGAGGGCTGCCCTGGGGCGAGGCGCCCAGGTTGCCGGAGAAGGCGTAGACGACGCGGTCACCTACGCGGGCACGCTGCCAGGAAGTGGAGTCGTTCTGCACGGGCGAGGGATTCCGGGCCTGGGTGTCGGAAGGAGAAGGGCCGCTCGACTTCGTGCTCTCGCAGCCAGGGAGGAAGGACAGGGCCGCGCCCAGCAGCGCGGCGGCCAGGGGGCGGGTGGAGTGGCGCATTCGCATGTGAGGCTTGATACACCGGGAGTGTATCCCCTCCCATCTTTCGCCGGAGCCGCGCGCATGTCCCCGGCCTCGCGCAATCCGCCGCGCCGTCCTCTACGAGTGCCCCCGCCCGTAGCGCTCGCCGCCGGATGTCTCCCGCACAGCTCCGGACTTTGGACCACCCGGGCCCTCGGCGGGCCGCAACGACGGTGTAGATTTGCAGTCCATGCCTGACGGCCCGCTGGAAGATATCAGTACGTTCTCCCTCCCGAAACCGCGTGCCAGCGAGCGGGCCCTTCGGCTCGTTCCGGCGCTGACCCTCATCTCCCATCCCGCAACCCAGCGGGTGGGCGAGCGGCTCCTGCTGGAGGAACTCCTCGCGGGTGGCGAGGTCCCCCTCTCCCGGAAGGCGCCGGAGTTCCGGCGGCCCGGGCAGAAGCAGGGCGCGCCCCTCGCGGATCCTTGCTTGAGCCGCAAGCCCATCGTCTTCGCACCCGGCCAGGCAGGACGGGTGCGGGTGCTCGTCGAGGAGGGTGGTACGCAGGTGGTGGCGGGCGAGCCCATCCGGGGCGGCCGGGAGTTCGGGCCCGAGGAGCTGGCCGCGGGCATCCCCCTCGAGGCTCGCCGAGCGCGTGGTGTTGCTGCTCCACCTGGCCGAGCCCGACACGGGCGACTCCCAGGACACGCTGGGCATGGTGGGGCAGAGCCCGGGCATCCTCCGGGTGCGCCGGCACATCGCCCAGGTGGCCGATCTGAAGGTCCCGGTGCTCATCCGCGGCGAGACGGGCACGGGCAAGGAGCTGGTGGCCCAGGCCATCCACCAGCACAGCCGCCGCCGCGAGGCGCGCTTCATCGGCGTGAACCTGGGCGCCATCCCCAAGGAGCTGGCGGACGCCGAGCTCTTCGGCGCGCAGCGGGGCGCCTTCACCGGAGCGACCCGGGACCGGGAGGGCTTCTTCCGCGCGGCCCAGGGTGGCACCCTGTTCCTCGACGAGGTGGGCGAGGCGCCTCCGGAGGTGCAGGTGAAGCTGCTGCGGGTGCTGGAGAAGGGGGAGATGTTCCCCGTGGGAGCGAGCACCCCCATCGCCACGGACGTGCGCCTCGTCGCCGCGACGGATGCCAACCTCGAGGAGCAGATCCGCGAGGGCCGTTTCAAGGCGCCGCTGATGCACCGGCTGGCCGGCTATGACATCCGCCTGCCGCCGCTGCGCGAGCGCCGCGAGGACATCGGCCTGCTCTTCTTCCACTTCGCCCGCGAGGAGCTGGAGGCGCTCGGCGAGGCCTGGCGTCTGGCGCCCGAGGACCCCTACGCCGAGCCGTGGCTGCCCGCGCCGCTGGCGTCCCGGCTCCTGCGCTACTCCTGGCCCGGCAACATCCGCCAGTTGCGCAACCTGACGCGCCAGCTCGTCATCGCCAGCCGCGGCCAGCCGCACCTGCGCGTGGATCCCCAGCTCGAGAAGGAGCTGGGCTCGGTCGCCATTCCTCCCGGACGGCCCCTGCATCCCGTGGAAGGGTTGGATCCCCACGCCACGCCACCGCCGAAGGCCGTGGCCGAGCCGAAGCTCGTTTCCCGCCGCAAGCCCTCCGACATCTCCGGGCAGGAGCTGCTCGCGGCGCTGCGCGCGCAGGCGTGGGATCTCAAGAAGGCGGCCGACCAGCTCGGCATCCCCCGGCCCTCCATCTACGATCTCATCGACAAGAGCCCGAACATCCGCACGGCGGGAGACCTCTCCCCGGAGGAAATCACCCGCTGCTACCGCGAGTGCGAGGGCGACCTGGATGCCATGGTGCAGCGCCTGGAGGTCTCCAAACGGGCCCTCCGCCGCCGCATCAATGAGCTGGGACTCGAGGCGTAGTCCGGAAACTCCCGCGCGCCCGGGATTCGGAGCACCGCCGACGTGTCGAGCCCATGCCGTGTGCCTCCTCTCGACGCCGCTCGACATGTCGAGCATCCTGCCCGGCGGTCGGATTCGGGAGTTCCCGGCCGGAAAAACGGGCCTTGGGGCCTCCGCCGGGGCGGCACGCCCGTTGCTCTAGCCAGTCCGTATCCGAGGCTGGAAGGAGACGGGCAGCGAGGGGGGCGGCTCCTTCCAGCCCTCGGCGGTTCCCGGAGATTGTTGCAGCTCGAAATTCAGGAGGGGGAAGAGCATGTCGAACGACAACAAGAAGTGGATGCTGACGCCGATGCAGCCCCAGAAGAAGACGATGAAGAAGTCCGGTGAGCCCACGCAGCAGGCGCTGCCCGAGTGCGTGGTGGACGGGATTCCCGAGTGCCCGCCCCCGGGCGCCGTCTCTACCGCCTCGTCGTGACGCGAGGGCTCAGCGCCGCGCGTCCAACGGGGGGCGCACGCGCGGCAGCAGGTGTTCCCAGCCGCGTTTGAGATGAGGGTTGGCCGCCAGGGCCCGGGTGAGATCTTCCCGGGCCTGGCGCTTTTGTTCGTGCTGTTCCGGTGGGGCTGAAGCCTCCGCCTGGAGGACGAGGAGGTTGGCACGCAGGACGAGCGCCTCCGGCCAGTGAGCGCGCCGCTTCAGCAGCTCCTCGGCCCGATGGAGTCCCTGCTTCAGCTCCACGCCGGACTCCAGTCCCCGCTCCTTCTTCCAGGTGGCCCATTCCCGGTAGAGGTGGCCGAGGGCCAGCAGCGTGTCCTGATTCCCGGGGCGCAGGGCCAGGGCCTGGAGGAAGCTCCGCTCCGCTTCCTGGAAGTCCTCGCCGCGGGCCTGTCCCTTCCGGAGCTTCCACCGGGTCTGGAAGCTCGAGGACCCGGGCGCGGAACAACGGGCCCTCGAAGTCCCTGGACTCGAGCACGCGCGGGTGGCCGAGCTCCTTCGCGGCGAGCCGCAGACTCCGCTGGGGGTCGCGCCCCTGCGCGAGCTCGGACGCCGCCAGGGTGTAGTAGAGCCTCCCCAGGTGGATGCGGGTGGAGACGTTGTCCGTCAGCTCGAGGGCCCGCCGGAAGGACTGCTCGGCGGCGCTCACGCTCGGGCCGGGCGCTCGTCCCAGGGCATGCAGGAGCTCGGCGTGCCGCAGATGCAGCCAACCCAGGTTGTGGTGGGCGGAGAACCGCTCCGGCGTGAGCTGGACGGCCTTCTCGAGCGGCTCCCGGGCCTGTTCCAGCGAGGGCAGGGGATCTCCCCCCTGATTCCACTCCTCGCCCGCCAGATCGATCAGGCTCAACCCCATGTTGGCGTGGAGGTACGGAAGCTCTCCGTTGATGGCGAGTCCCTTGCGGTACTGCTCGATGGACTTCTTCAACTCGGGGCGGCCATCCCCGCCCTGCTCCCCGCGCCTGCGCGCCAGGTGCGTGTAGGCCCGCGCCTCGTAGGTGTAGGGGAGGACGTAGTGGGGATTGAGTGCCTGCGCCTGGTGGACGGTTTTCAAGGCCTCATCCAGGTCTCCCTCCGGCGCCGGGCTGTTCGGGAGCAGGGCGCGCATGAGATACGCGCTGGCGAGGCCCACCCACGCGGGGACCTCTTTCCCGTCCAGCTCGATGGCCTTCCGGTAGGACTCGATGACCTTGTCCACCCTGGGCAGTGGATCCTTGTCCGTGAGCTGCTCGTAGTCCGCCCACGTCTTGTAGACGAGGCCGCGCAGCATGGAGACGTCATGGCCGTCGCGGCCTTCCGGCGCGAGCCCCGCGATGGCGTCGATGGCCTCGCGCAGCTTCTCGCGTGGATCCTCCCGGCGCTCCTTGAGGAGCTGCCCCCACTGCCAGAAGAGCCGGCCCAGCTCCAGCTTCGCCTCGGGCCGGTGGGGCTCGAGCGCGAGGGCGGCCCGTGCCGCCGCGAGGGCCTTGTCCAGGTACACCAGAGGCGGTTGGACCTGCGCGCCCTGGGGAGCCCGGTACGTCGCGAGCCGGCGGTAGAGCTGCGCCTCGAGGACCCGGGTGGGGTAGTGGTGGGGCGCCACCGTGAGCGCCCGTTCCACGGCCTGGAGGCCGCGCTCGACGTGCGGCTGGATGTCTCCGTGGCTGTAGTACTCCATCTCCACCGAGGCCCGCTCGAGCTGCGCCATGGCGTGATGGAGGGACGGGTCGCTCCGGGCGATGTCCGCGGCCCGCTGATAGGCACGGCGGCCGTCGGCGAAGGCGGCCCGGGCCCGCGGGTAGTCGCCCTGGTCCCAGTGCCGGGTGGCCAGTGCCAGGAAGATGTCTCCCTGCAGCCGGGGTGCCGCGTAGAACCAGGAGGGTCCCTCGCCCAGCAGCTCCAGGCGCATCAGCGCCTCGTCGAGGTGGCCCTCATAGAAGGAGAGGAGCGCCTCCACATAGACGTGCGGCACCGGTGCGTCCCGCCGCTGCTGGAGGGCGCGGAGATGGGTGCGCGCGGGCTCGAGCAGCTCCTGTTCGAGCCGCTGCTTGTGTTGCTCGCGCCAGTGCTGGGGCGAGGTGTCGCCGGGCTCGGCCTTCCCCCGCTGCTGCTGGAACTGGTGCTCCACCTCCAGGAGCCGCTCCTGGTAGAGCTGCCCCAGCACCTGCACCAGCGCATAGGCGGCGTGGGACTCCTGGTAGCCCAGCTTCCACGCCGTCTCCAGGTGCTCGCGGGCCTTCTCCTTGTTCCCCAGGGAGAGGTAGCCCTGCCCGAGGGCGTAGTGGCCCGGCCCCTGGCCCTGCTCACCGGCCTCGCGCAGCCAGGTCTCCAGCTCCTGCGTCCACGCCTGGATGGCCGCGTGGTCCGCGCGGATGTCGTGCGGCGGCGACAGGTGGGAGATCAGCTCGCGGCCCTCGATGTCCTTCACCTTCGCGGTGAAGCGGCGCACCTGTTGCTCACGCTGGGTGGCCTCGCGGCGGGTCAGCAGGGCATGGCCCACGGCGAGCGTCACCAGGGCGAGCGCCACCGAGCCCATGGCCACGGCGGCCCGGTGCCTGCGGGCCTTCTTGCGCAGCCGGTACCAGAGCCCGGCGGAACGTGCCCGCACCGGCTCGCCATTGAGGAAACGGTCCAGGTCCTCGGCCAGGGCGCGCGCCGAGTCGTAGCGGGCCGAGCGCTCCTTCTCCAGGCACTTGAGGACGATGGCCTCCAGGTCCGCTGGAATGTCCTTGTCGAGCGCCCGCGGCGGCCGGGGCTCCACGGAGGGAATGTTGCTCAGCACCTCCAGGTGGTTGCTGCCCTGGACCGGGTAGGTGCCGGTCAGCAGGTGGTAGAGCGTGGCGCCCAGGCTGTAGACGTCCGCGCGCCTGTCCAGCCGCGTCACCTCGCCGCGGGCCTGCTCGGGCGCCATGTAGTGGGGCGTGCCCAGCACCGAGCCCGAGGCCGTCACGCCCTCCTTCCAATCGCGCGCCAGCCCGAAGTCCATGACATAGGGCTTGAGGCTCCCGTCCTGGGTGCGCTCCACCATGATGTTGGAGGGCTTGAGGTCCCGGTGGACGAGCCCCACGCGGTGGGCCGCATGCACGCCCTCGGCGGCGTCCCGGAGCACCATCGCCTTCTGCTCGGGGGTGAGCTTGACGAAATGGTTCAACGGCAGCCCGTCGATGTACTGCATGGCGATGAAGGGCTTTCCCTGGACCTCGCCGACCTCGTACACCTGACACACGCGCTCGTGCACCACGCGGGCCTGCGCCCGGGCCTCGAAGACGAAGCGGCGCGCGGCGTCGGGGTCGTCGCCCCGCACGAACTTGAGGGCCACGTCGCGGCGCAACCGCGGATCATGCGCGAGGAAGACCTGGCCCATGCCGCCCTGGCCGAGCAGGCGCATGAACTGGTAGCGCTCCCAGCCGGGCACCGGGAAGTCCGTGGCCGCCAGGACGGGGAGCTCGCGCGAGGGACGCTGCACCGTGATGGTGTCGTCCGCCGGGTTCTGCGTGGGCCCGGTCTGCTCCTGGCTCTCCTTGCGCAGCGAGGCGAGTGAGTCCTCGGAGAGCCGCCCCCGCTCCACGAGCAGCTCCAGCGGAGGGCGTCCCAGGCGGAGCGCTTCCTCGCGCAGGGACTCCGCCTCCTCCCGGGTGAGAAGGCCCTCGGCCACGGCCATGCGCAGCTCCGAGTCGAACGCATCACTCACGAAAGACCTCTCTGTGTGAGAGCGCATCTTACAACCTCCTCCCGGCGGGTGAAGCTCCCCCCGGCCTCAGCAAGGGGTACGCCAGGACCCTGTACGCCGGGGAGGTGGGCCGTGAGAGGAGGGCGTCGACATGTCGAACGCCCTCTTCGACACGTCGATGCCGGGGGCTCAGCGGGCCGCGTGGATCTCGGCGCCGGCCACCACGGTGAGCTTCACCTGGGCCGTGAGCAGCTCGGCCGGGGGTGCATCCACCGGGTCCACCGAGAACGCGACGAAGTCCGCGTCCATGCCCGGCTTCAGCCGGCCCCGCTCGTTCTCCGCGAAGGCCGCCTGGGCCGCGCCCACCGTGAAGGCCTCCAGGGTCTCCTCGCCGCTCAGCCGCTGCGCGGGGTACCACCCGCCCGGGGGCTGGCCCTCGGCGTCCTGCCGCGTGCGCGCCGCGTACAGCCCGAGCAGCACGTCCGGACGCTCCACCGGGAAGTCACTGCCGAACGCCAGCGGCGCCCCCGCCTCCTTCAGCTTGCGCCACGCGTACGCGCCCTGGATGCGCTCGGGCCCCACGCGCGCTTCCGCCCACGGCATGTCGCTCGTCGCGTGCGTGGGCTGCATGCTCGCCACGAAGCCGTTCTTTCCCATCCGGACGATGTCTTCCTGCCGCATCACCTGCGCGTGCTCCACCCGGTGCCGCAGGTGGCGCGTCCCCGTGGCCTCGGCCTGGCGCAGCAGCGTGTCCAGCACCAGCGTGTTCGCCCGGTCTCCAATCGCGTGCGTGGACACCTGGAAGCCGCGCTCCATGAAGGCCTTCACCCGCGCCTCGTAGTCCTCGGGCGAGAGCACCAGCAGCCCGCGGTGGCCCGGCTCGTCGCTGTACGGCGCGTGCAGCGCCGCGCCCCGGCTCCCCAGCGCCCCGTCCACGAGCAGCTTCACCGAGCGCAGCGTCAGCATCCGGCCCTGGAAGGGGCCCTCTTTCAGGTACGTCTCGCGGTCCGCTCCCTGGCCCTCGGCCATCACGTAGACGCGCAGCGGCAGCCGGCCCTCCTTGTCCCAGCGCTGCAGCAGCCGGAAGGTGCGCAGGTCCATGCCCGCGTCGTGCACGCCCGTCAGCCCCACCTCCGCGCAGCGCGCGAGCGCCGCGGCGAGCCGCGCCTCCAACTGCGCGTCCGTGGGCGGCGGAATCACCGCCCCCACCAGGTTCATCGCGTTGTCCACGAGGATGCCC
This sequence comes from Archangium gephyra, assembly GCF_049060025.1. Classification (GTDB taxonomy): domain Bacteria; phylum Myxococcota; class Myxococcia; order Myxococcales; family Myxococcaceae; genus Archangium; species Archangium gephyra_A. The sequence goes on along the minus strand of NZ_JBMEQQ010000002.1, from coordinate 5,738,213 downwards.
GTGGGCTCACCGTCGGGGCCGCGCAGGATGCGGCCTCCCTCCGGGTCCGGCGTGTCCTTCGTAATCTTCGCGCGCCGCAGGGCCTCGCCATTCACCCACATCGCGTGGCCGTCGATGCGATCGAGCACCACGGGCGTGTTCGGATACTTCGCGTCCAGCTCCGCCCGGCCGGGGAAGCTCTTCTCGGGCCAGTCGTTCTGATCCCACCCCTGGCCGAGCAGCCAGTCCCCCTGCCGGGCCGTGGCGGGAGCGGAGGCCACGCGTGACAGCACCTCGTCACGCGAGGCCGTGCCCTGCAACTGCACCCCGGCGAGACTGGCGCCGAGGCCCGACAGGTGCCCGTGTGCATCGGTGAGGCCGGGCACCACCGTCGCGTCTCCCAGGTCCACCACCCGCGCGTCCGCTCCCGCCGCGGCGAGCACCTCGTCCCGGGTGCCCACCGCGAGCACCTTCCCCGCGCGCACGGAGAGCGCTTCGGCCATGGGCCGCTCCGCATCGAGCGTCCGCACGCGCCGCGCCACATACACGGTGGTGGTGGAAGAAGAAGGGGTCTGCTGCGCCTCCGGAGCACGCCGGGCACAACCGGCCACGCTCACGACGAGGAGCACCGCGCCAAGGAGAGACTTCATGCCGTGCATCGCACACCTTTCGGACTGCCCCGGTTGCCGGGGTCGGTGGCGGCGCACTCTGGCGCACTCGCGCGCGAGTGGGAAAATTCGTGAGACGGGTTAGCGCTTCACCGGCTCGGCGACTCCCTTCCGCACCGCGTCATCCAGCAGGGCGAGCGCCTTCTTCCGGGCCTCGTGGTGGGCCTTCTCCATCTGCTCGCCGAGCGCCTCCATCTGCCGGCCCAGCTCGTCCATGGGCGCGCTGTACTTCTCCATCTCGCGGCCCAGTTCCTCCATGGGCGCGCTGTACTTGTCCATCTCGCGGCCGATCTCATCCATCTGCCGGCCAAGCTCATCCATCTGCTTGTCGAGGGCTTCCTCCTCGCGCTCCAGTTGCGCGAGCTGCCGGGCGAGCTCCGGGGACTCCTTGCCGTGCTCCTGCTCGTAACGGTCCTGCGCGCGCGAGAGCTCCGCCTCCTTCCGCGCGAGCTCCCCCATCTTCGAGCCGAACTCGCCCATCCTCCCGCCGAGCTCGCCCATCCTCCCGCCGAGCTCGCCCTGCTCGCCGCCGAGCTCGCCCTGCTTGCCGCCGAGTTCACTCATCTTGCCGCCGAGCTCACCCAACTTGTCGCCAATCTCCGACTGCTTCTCGCCGATCGCCTTCACGGGGGCGAAGGCGCTCTCGAAGGCCTTCAGCGTCGCCGCGTCCCGGATGAGGTACTCCTGCTCATCCCGGCGCATATAGAGGACGGGCCACGTCCCATTGCCCGCCAGGGAGCGGGCCCGCCGCAGGTCCCGCATCGAGCCGGACATCGTCGAGTCGTTGTTGGGGCCGCTCAGGAGGACATAGGCGAACATGTCGTCGTCCATCTCCTCGTGGAGGTTCCCCTGGGGTGCGCTCGGGGCCGCTTGCGCCACGACGACGGCCTGGGGCGCGGCGGGGGCTTCCCGGGCCACCACCTGGAAGGGCACGAGCGCCACCACGGCGAAGCCTCCCAGGGTCCAGCGAATCCAACGATGGCGGTGCTTCGAATCGGTACCGGCGTGTTCCAGCATGGCGATCCTCCGTTTCAGGGCTGCGAGATGTGACGAGGCACCGGGCACCGCCGCGGCAGCCGGAGCGCGGGCGACACCAAAGACGAGAAGGAGCCGCCCGTACTCGTGGGGCTCGGCACCGGTGGCCTGGAGCGCGGCGGCATCACAGGCCTCCTCCCGGGCGAGCGCGTACTCCTGGCACGCCCGCCGCACGAGTGGATGGAAGAAGAGCGCCACCCGCGCGAGCGCCGGCACCCAGCCGAGCCACAGGTCTCCGCGCCGCACGTGGGCGAGCTCGTGCGCCAGGGCCATGCGCTGCTCCAGGGGCGACAGGGTCTCCAGTGCGCGGCGCGGGAGGATGATCTCCGGGCGCAGCAGGCCGAGCGCGAGCGGGCTCGGCGCATGCTCGGAGACGAGCAACGGGGGAAGGCGTGCGAGGCCCAGCTCGCGTCCAAGCTCCTCCGCGGCCTGGTGCAGCGAGGCATCCTCCACGGGCCGGGCCTCCCGCCGGATGCGGCGAAGCTGCACGAGCCCCCGGAGCAGCTCGCGGCCCTGCCACCCGAGGCCTCCGAGCCACAGCACCAGGGCGCCCAGCAACAGGGGCCGCCAGTCCGTGCGCGCCCCGGTGGGCTCCGCTGCGTGCACCACCGGAGTGGGCTCGCCGGGGGCCACGGGGGGAGCCCCCGTCCTCACGAGGGCCACGGGCGCCACGGGCGCGGGCAGCAGGGGCAGGCGCACCGGGCTGAGCGCGCACAGGCCCACCAGGCACTTGAGGGCCACGAACCACCACAGGGTGGTGCGCACGGACGCGGGCAGCTTCGGCATCAGCCGCGTGAGCGCCCACACGGCCAACGCGCAGAGCGCTCCCTGCCACGTCACCTGCCACAGCGTCCGCAGCACCCCCAGCCCGTGCTCCATCACCGCATGCGGCTCCAGGGCGCTCATTCCTCCCCCTCCTTCTTCGACTTGAGCCGGGCGACGGCCTCCTCCAACTGCCGCAGCTCCTCGTCACTGACCTCGTCGGCCTGGGACAGCCACGTGGCGAAGGGCGACAGCGAGCCCGCCAACGACTTCTGCACGAAGTCCCCCACCACGCCCCGCAGCAGCTCCGCCAACGGCACGCTCGAGCTGTACTGGTAGACGCCCTCCACCTTGCGCCGCGTGAGGTGCCCCTTGGTGCGCAGCCGCTCCATCACCGTGAGGATGGTGGAGCGCGCCAGCCCCTGCGGCTCGCCGAACTTCTCCGCCACCTCGCCCACGGTGGCGGGGCCGTGCTCGGCCACCCAGCGCAGCACCACCAACTCCTGCTCTCCCACCGGCTTCTTCATGCCCCTCACCCGCGTGACTACAAGTGTCGTCACGAAGCAAGGTAGCGGTGACTACGGTTGTAGTCAAGCCGGGCCGGGGGGAGGTGTTCTGTCCCGGAGGAGGGGGAAGCCGCTCAGCCGCTCAGCCGCGCTCGAGCACGAGCTGCGTCCAGTCCGCGCCCAGGCGCAGGCGGGGCACGGTGACGGTGCCATCCGCGGCGGCGGTGACGGTGCCGCTGGCCTTTCCGAAGGTCCAGCGGATGCGCTCGCCGGGCAGGCAGCGGAAGCGCTGCACGCGCCGGGGCGTCACGTCCACCACGGGCGAGTCGGTGACGCCGGGGCCGATCACCGCGCGCAGCGGCAGCGCGAAGCGCCTGTGCGTGTCCACGAGGTGGCGGGTGTCCCAGCGCAGCGAGCGGTTGAGCATGCCCGCCACGTCTCCATCCCAGCCCGTGTCTCCGGCCACCTTCGGGTCTCCCGCGTAGCCGGAGTCGTTGCGCCAGGGCTGGCGCCCGTTGCCGCCGGTGCCGGGGTTTCCATCCCACGAGGAGCGGCTGAAGGCGGGGAAGGCCAGGTCGCGCCGCAGCAGCGTCTGCGCGTCCGCGCGCGGATTCCAGCCCCGGTCCCACCAGCGAGGGCCCAGCCACGGGTCCGTCTCCACGTGTCCGCCCTCGTCCCAGACGGCGACGTGGCCGATGTGCTGGGCCTGGAGCATTTCGTAGAAGGACACGCCGGTGAGGCTGCTGGGCCCCACCACGGAGCCGAAGTGGATGATGGGGTCGTCCTTGCCGTGCTCCAGGAAGAGGAACTGCGAGCGGGCGCCGGGCTCGTCGCGCAGGGCGCGCGTCAGGTCCAGCCGGCTCCACACGCCCAGGCCGTCCGCGTCCGGCAGCTCCTCCTCGGGCATGCCCCACAGCGAGGAGAGCTGCGCCAGCCGCCAGGGACGGTGGGCCCGCGCCACCGGCTGCGCGTGTTTGGCGAACACCCCCGCGAAGTGCCGCGACTCCAGCAGGCCGAGCGCCAGCGCGCCCGCGCCGCCCATGGAGTCTCCCTCCACGAAGACGCGCTCGGGGTCCGCGCCCGGGTGGCTGCGCAGCACCCACTCCAGCAGCGCCAGCACCCGGCGCGCGGTGTACGGCGGCACGGCGCTCGCCAGCGACTGGCTCCGCGGCAGGCTCTCGGCGTAACCCCACCAGTACGTGAGGTCCGGATCACTCGGCTCGATGACGAAGCGGTCCGGGGACACCTGCGGCTGGGGCGGCCAGTTGCCCACGCCGTGCAGCCGCACCGTCACCGGCATGGGGTAGCCGGCCGAGGCCGCCAGCGGCACCGACACCACCGCGGGGAAGGTGCGCCCGGCGTACCCGGGGCTGTCCAGCCACTCGTCCGTGGGCTGCTCCACCGTCAGCCGCAGCGTGCCGTGCAGCTCCTCGCTCTGGATGATGCGCGGCTCGGGCGGGCGCACGGTGTCGCGCACGGCGATCGTCATCCGCGCCTCGGCCGTGCCCTGGCTGTCCCGCGCGGTGAACCGCACCTCGTGGCGCCACCCGCCCTGGATGAAGTCCGGCTGGAAGGTGAGCGTGCGAGCGGCCTCATCCCAGTGCGCGCCCGGCGGCAGCCCGTCGGCGAAGACGCGGGCGAGCCCCCTCGCTCCCTCCACCTGCACCGTGACGCGCAGCGCCTCCTCCTCGTTCACCGTCTGGAGCGGAGGCACACGCAGCGTGAGCCCTTGGGGAAGCAAGGGATCCGTCTCGGACTGCGCGGACGCGCCCCGGGGCGAGTCCAGCAGCATCATGGCCAGCAGCCCCAGCACGAAGGCCGGGGGCCGCGGAATGCAAGACCGGAACTGCCGCCCCCAACGCATCGTGCCACACCCTCATGAGCGGCTTCCGAGGGAAGCGAGTCCCCCGGGCCGCGGTTCGAAGCCCCATCGCGTCATGGAGCAAACCTCATGCCCCTGACGCGCCCGCCAACCGACGCCCGAGCGCGGCTCTTCCCGACGCCGCTTTGAATAATCACGGGTGGTCTGGATGCAGCCGGTGCCGCCATCCGGTGCGTTGGGAGGTGAGCGCCCGGTTCTCGAAGAGTTTGATCAACACCACCCCCGCGATGAAGCCACCCACGTGGGCCCACACCGCGACCCCTCCCTGGGACTCGAGCTGGTTGAGCTGGGGCAGGCCGGTGAGGATCTGCACGCCGAACCACCACAGCAGCACCGCCCAGGCGGGCAGGGGGATGATGCGGATGATGATGAAGATGATGAAGAGCATGTTCACCCGCACGCGCGGGTAGAGGATGAGATAGGCGCCCATGATGCCGGAGATGGCGCCCGAGGCTCCCACCATGGGGATGGGCGAGCCGGGGTCCATCACCACCTGCGCCGCCGCGGCTGCCAGGCCGCACACCAGGTAGAAGATGAGGAAGCGCAGCCGGCCCATGCTGTCCTCGACGTTGTTGCCGAACACCCAGAAGAAGAGGCAGTTGCCCAGGATGTGACCCCAGCTCCCGTGGAGGAACATGGAGGTGACGGGCGTGAAACGGTTGATGGCCTCATTGTCGACCACGCAGGCGAGGCCCTGCCCCAGGGGGACCCGGAGGCCCAGGGGCGCCAGTCCGGTGAGCTCTCCCGGGACGAGCCCGAGGTTGCACACGCTGGAGACGAGGGCGAGCGAGTTCAGGCCCGCGCCCTGCACGAAGACCCAGGTGGCGCCGATCGCTGCGAGCAGCAGGTAGGTGACGACCGGGGTGCGGAGTGTGGGGTTGTCGTCGCTGAGGGGAATCATCGGGGGCTCCATGATGTCCACGGCGAAGCGGTGGGGGAGGGGAAATCACGTCACGCGTGTATGGCGCCTGACGTCCGGCCCCGGGGCCGCTTCCTCGCGGAGGGGGAGGACCCTAGCTCTGTGCGCATGAATCCCATCGTTCCTCGCTCCATTCCGTTGCCGGGTCTGCGCATGCAGGTGCTGGAGGCAGGCCCCGCCGATGGGCCGCTGGTGCTCCTGCTCCACGGTTTCCCCGAGCTGTCCGAGAGCTGGCGCGAGGTGCTGCCCCGGCTGGCCGAGGCGGGCTTCCGCGCCGTCGCGCCGGACCTGCGCGGCTATGGCGGCACGGACCGGCCCGAGGAGGGGTATGACCTCGACACGCTGGCCAAGGACATCGTCCAACTGGCGCGCCACCTCCAGCCGGACAGGCCCGTGTACCTCGTGGGCCACGACTGGGGCGGGCTCATCGCCTACCACGTGGCGGCCATGTACCCGGAGGTGGTGGAGCGGCTGGCCGTCATCAATGCGCCGCATCCGGAGCGGATGGCACGGGAAATCTGGAAGCCCGGGCAGCTCGTGCGCTCCTGGTACATCTTCTTCTTCCAGCTTCCCTTCCTGCCCGAGTTCCTGCTCTCCGCGCGGGGTGGGGCCGTGGTGTCGCGGCTGTTGCGGCGGGCGATGGTGGACCCGGAGCGGGTGCCCCCGGGCAAGCTGGCCGAGTACGAAGCCAACTTCTCCAGCCGCGAGGCGGCGCGCGCGGCCATCGACTACTACCGCATGATGTTCCGCCGCACCGTGGACCCGCGCCGCCTGCGCGAGTCGAGGCCCTACCCGCGCATCCGCGCGCCCTTCCTGCTCATCTGGGGCGAGAAGGACGCCGCCCTGCGCAAGCAGCTCACCCAGGGACTGGAGCCGTACTTCGAACGGAAGCCCGAGGTGCACTACCTGCCCGAGGAGGGCCACTTCGTGCCCCTGGAGGCGCCGGAGAAGGTGGCGGCGCATCTCATCGGGCACTTCTGCGCGGGGCGGGCCATGACGGACGAGCAGGCGCGCTGGCGCAGGGGCGTGGAGTCCCACGAGGAGCCGCGGCCCCCGGCGTGAGACGGACTTCGGCTCACTCGTCGAGGTGGAGCTTGCGCACCAGCTCCGCGTACTTCTCCGGCGGGAGGTGGGCCTTGAGCAGGGCCTGCCTCATCTGCTCGCCCTTCTTGTACGAGGCCGAGTAGCCGCACTCGGGGAAGAACTCCGGCAGGGCCTCGTAGACGAGGTTGCGCGGGTAGTCCCGGCACATGCCCGGGCGGCTGCCGTAGGAGTCGCACTGCTTCGTCACCGGGTCGTAGTGGGTGCAGCGGAAGACGAAGAGCTTGAGCCGCCGGTCATCGCTCACGAACTCGAAGCCGTTGACGACGCGGTGCCACGTCAGGGTGAGCCAGCGCAGCGAGCGCAGGAAGAAGACGGGCCGGCTCACGGGGATGACGGGCGTCTCGCAGCACCGGCCGCAGCCATTGCAGGAGCCCTTGAGCCGGTAGCGCGGCTCGCCCCGGGCCCTCAGCACCAGGCGGGTGAGCCACAGGTCGATGGTGTAGCGCACCAGCGCTACCCGTTTGATGGCACGGCGGAGGGGCCCGTCCTTCATGGGGTGGGGAGTCTATCCGGACTCCGCGCCTCCACGGCTCCCCGGGCGGTTTCCAGGCAAGCTGCTGGGTTTCAGGCCCGCTGCATGCTGTCGTCACCCGGAAAGTGTTCACCTCGGGTGACTTGGCGCGAGCGGGGGCCCGTGCTTCAAATCCACTCCTCATTTTCAACTCGTGGGGGAGAACCAAATGAAGCCGTCGAATCGCTCGCCGTGGTCCCTGTCACTGGTGCTGCTCGCCGTCACCACGCTCGCCACCGGCTGCACGGCCAGCCGCCGCGAGGTCTACATCCAGGACAAGGCGGCCCAGCACGTCTACCGCAAGCCCATCGCCGAGGTGTGGCCGCAGGTGCGGATGCTGCTCAAGGAGAAGGAGCTGCCGCTGCGCGAGGCCCAGGGCGGCTATGAGATCAGCACCGACTGGCAGATGGTCGGCGCGCCCTCGACGCTGGGCACCAACTACGTGCGCTACCTGGTGCGCGGCAAGCAGCCGACTCCGGCCATGAGCTCGGTGGAGATCTTCAAGCAGAACCGCACCGAGTCCGGCCCGGGCCCGATGGACGCGCAGACCGGCCAGCGCCGTGAGATTGGCACGGACACCACCAACATGGTGCGCGACATGGAGATGGAGTGGGAGCTGATGCAGCGCATCGACCCCGAGGGGGCCAAGGCGCTGCGCGAGGAGGCCGAGAAGACCATCAAGTAGTGCGAGCGCCCCGCGCGCTCAGTCGCGCAGGGGCAGCTCCACGGTGAGCCCGTCGTAGGCCACTTCGACGGGCCCCTTGAACTCCTCGCGCGCCTGGACGAGCAGCCGCGAGGGGTCGGTGTCGTGACGGCTGGACAGGTGCGTGAGGATGAGCCGCCTGGCGCCCGCGTCCCGCGCCACCTGGGCCGCCTCGCGCGCCGTCGAGTGCCGCGTCTCGTGCGCGCGCGCCTGCTCGTCGTCGGAGAAGGTGGACTCGTGGATGAGCAGATCCGCGTCCTTCGCCGCGCGCACCATGGACTGGCAGGGGCGGGTGTCGCCGGAGATGACCAGCCGCCGCCCGGGCCGCGTGTCTCCCACCACCTCGTCGGGACGGATGGTACGGCCGTCCGGCAGCGTCACCGTCTCGCCCCGCTGGAGCTGGCCGTAGATGGGGCCCGACGGAATCCCCATCGCCTTCGCCTTCTCCAGGTTGAACTTGCCCGGGCGCTCGTCCTCCTGCAGCACGTAGCCGAGCGCGTTGATGCGATGGTCCACCCCCACCGCCTGCACCGTGTAGCCGCGCCGCTCCACCTTGTCGCCGTCGCGCAGCTCGTGGAACTCCACGGGGAAGGCCAGCGTCTCCACGCCCAGGTGCACCGCCTGATTCAGCAACCGCCGCGCCGGGGGCGGGCCGTAGAGCTGCACCGGCGTGTCCCTGCCCATCATTCCGAGCGTGCGCAGGAAGCCGATGATTCCCAGGTAGTGGTCCGCGTGGAAGTGGGTGAAGAAGACGGCATCCACGGTGAAGCCGGTGCCGAAGCGCACCATCTGCCGCTGACTGCCCTCGCCACAGTCGAAGAGCAGGAGATCCGCATCCGCCTTCACCGCGAGCCCGGACAGGTTGCGGTGCAGCGTCGGCTGTGCGGCCGAGGTGCCGAGGAAGGTAAGCCTGAGAATGGACATGCCGGCGCTGCCCACGATTGAAGACCCTCCCGCGCCGCGTCCGAGCGCGTGCGACATGTCCCATGTACCAGAGGTTGACGCGCGGGCGCTTCCCCCTCTGACTCCGCATGCGGTATAGGCGCCAGCCCCCGACATGAGCGACTCCCTCACCGTCTCCCCCACGAGTGACCCGCGCCGCGTGCGCGCGGCCGATGGCTCCATCCTCTCCGTGCCCCCGGGCTGGGCCCTGCTGCCCCCGGGTGATGCGGGACTCACGCGCCGGGTGAAGGCCGCCGGCCCCAGTTGGACGGTGGTGGAGAAGAAGGGCCGCAAAATCTTCTCACAGGGTGTATGGGCGCCTGAGACCCACATCACCGCTGCCCGGGCCGCCCTGGAGTCCGAGCGCGCCACCCCCGCCTATGCGAAGCGCCGCGAGGCGGATGTGCGCCGCCGCGAGCGCGAGCAGGCCGAATACGAGGTGGATTTCGCCAACGCCGTGCTGCGCTTCCTCTGCTTCGCGCCCGTTTTCATGCCCCAGGCGAAGAAGCTGGCCGTGGCGGTGTCGGCCCATGCCACCCCCGTGGGCAGCGGCACCGTGGCCCGCACCGAGCGCATCCCCCTGGAGCGCCGCGCCGAGGCCGCCGTCATCGCCTGGATGCGGCACCAGACGACGGCCTACGACAACCTCTCCATCGCCCGGGTGAAGGGCGCCCGCCGCGAGGTGCGCCGCGAGCTGGCCGAGGTGTCCCGCGCGGTGTTGGACCTGCACCGCCGCGACGTGCCCCACGCCCCGGCCGCGTGCCCCCTGTGCACCGCCCTGGGGCGGCTCGGCGCGCCGGCTCCGTAACCCATGTGTTCTCAAGTGGTCAGTCGTCGGTCTTCCATGCGTCCGGCGGCGCCGTAGGGGCTTGGTGGCAGCGTGCCACTCCGGGAAGGCTCGGATGTTCACCCGGCATTCGCAGGCCCATGCGCTCCGCCAGAACGCCCAGTGCGAGCCCCTCCACGCAGACCTTCGCATCGGTGGCCCAGGTCTCCTGGGTCAGGCGTCCCCGCTCGCGCAGATGGGCGTACCTCCGGGATTGCGCCGACACCATCCGTTGAAGTGCTTCCTGGAAGCGCTCCTCCTCACGCTCGAGCAGGGCCTGGCACACCTCGAGCCGCGGCTCCTCGGAGCCCTGGAGGACCGCCTCGAAGCGCTCGAGGGTCTGGCGCGCTTCTTGCTGAGGCTGGTCTAGCAGGCAGTAGTCCATGAGGAAGCGGACATAGAGGAAGTCCTCTTCATACTCGCTGTCCGCCCGTCGTGACTGGGGAGCACGGGTGGCCAGTTCCCGGGCGCCCTCCAGGTCGAACGCCGCCAAGGCATCGAAGAATGGCGCCGCGCGGCTGAGCGCTAAGGGCCACGCACCATCCGCTGGAGCGCCGAGCGCCAGGAATGCCCTGCCGCTGCGGTATAGGTGGGACTGGAACGTCTCGGTGTCACACAGCAGCAGGAGCGAGCCGATGCCGATGAGCCGGTGGTTGTGGCAGAAGGTGAGGAGTTCCTGAGGACTGCCTCCGCCCTGGAGCAGCCGGAGCAGGAGCTTCTGGTTGCCGTAGCGGGCGTTGCTCACGAAGACGGGGAGGAACTTGTTGCTCATGCCTGGCCTCCCGGTGCGTGGACGCGGATGGCACCCACCTCCCCGTGCTCCGCGCTGGACACAATCAACGCCTGCTCTCCCATGGCGTACTTCCGGGCGAAGGCGCGCGTGGCCATGCAGACTCCCACGGCGCCGCTGGCCGCCCCCACGTCTCCGAGTGACGTGCAGGGCAGTAGCAGCCGTGTCCTCTCTCCTAGCCGGTCTCGCAATCGTACCTGGACGAAGCCCCAGGCCCGGGCGCGCCATTCCTCTCCATTCAGGTCGGAGATCAGGTCTCCCGCGAAACCTCCAGCCGGCGTCTGGGGCAGTACCTGCTCGAGGGCTTGTGTCAGTATCTCCCCCGTACCCGGCTGTCCCGCCATGCGCGAGCCCTTCTCACTGCCGGTGGCCACCGCTTCGATAGTCGCGAGCACTGGGGCTCCCCGCTGGCGGGCAACCTGTGGGAGCTCCACGAGAAGGCAGGCGGCGGACTCTCCTGGCTTCAGCCCCACGGGCCGGTCCGGCGTCTTCAGCCGCCCGTGCATCTGAAGCCACTCCAGGCTGGTTTCATCCAGGTAGGAGTCCATGGAGAGGACCACGAGCCGCTCGACATGCCGCGCGGTGAGGAGCTGCTGCGCGAGCTGAAGGGCTGCGGCGGTGCCTGCGTGGCCGGCGTGGACGAAATGGACGGCTCTGCGTGGCCAGTCCAGGCCCAGGAGTTGGCCCAGGCGCTCCAACCAGGAGGACTTCATGAGGTCGGACCCGAAGTCCTGGACCTCCAAGTAGCGCGCCGGGTCCAGGTGCGGCAGGACGAAGAGCCAACCCGTCTGGCTCCAGAATCGGACGTCGGAAGTCGGAGGCAGATGGGCCGTCTCCCTCAAGTCCGCCATGGAGGCCTGGGCCAGTTGCAACCACCTCCCGAGCGGCCCGAAGCCGTCGGTCAGCCCGGGGATGGGGTGGCCCATGAGCGGCACGGGTCCCAGTAACTCCCGGTCGGTCACGTAGACATCGTGCAGGGGTTGAGGGCGGGTGAGCCCCGCGCGGATGGCGGCACAGGAGGACACGACGCCCCAGCCCAGGCTCGACACCATCCCCAGTCCTGTCAATACCAGCGGTATACGAGGGCTCCAGAGGAAGCTACGCGCTGGTCGAGAACTCGAGCGGCTTGAGATAGACGTTGGTGAAGCCCTTGTCCTTCAGTGCCTGTGCCAGGGGTTCCGAGACGATGTAGACCGAGGGCTCCTCCTTGGGCCGCAAGAGGGGCGGGAGGTTGGCGCTCTTCTTCGGGTCGAGTACGTAGCGGGCGACGTGGATGACGCCGCCCTCCGGGCCAATCTTCACTCCGCTAGCGGCCGGGTCCAGGCAGTCGTGGGTACCGATGGGGTTGATGAAGAAGTAGTCCCGGCTGTAGAGGCGCTTACGGTGGTCGTACAGATCGAAGGGGAGGTACTCCACTTCGACACCCTGGCAGTGCGCCGCGATGAGCTCCTTCATTTCAGAGTGGACGATGAGGTAGCTGTTTGTATTGCCCAACAGGGAGGACAGCTTGATGCCGGGGTGGTCCTCCCGCAGGGAGACCTTCGCTTCCTTCGGGTAGAAGCGGCGGGCGCTGTCGCCAAAAGCCATGCAGTAGCTGCGCAGCTCCATATCTTCGGGAGGCCCATCGGTCAGGCCGAGCTCCGAGTCGTTCAGATTGCCGAGGGTTTCCAGTTCAAAGAATCGCACGGTCGGTCTTCTTCTTTGACGGGTTAGCGGGAACTCGTGGGGGAGGACGGGAGCATCTTCTTCCCGAACTCATCAATGGATGTGACTCCGTGGGCGCGCCGGGCGTTGGCGACCTCATCGTAAGTTGCTCTGGACACCTCTTCGATGGCCTTCGCGAGGTCCTTGTATTGGGGCTCGCCGCGCTCTTCATCATGCTTCTTCATGATCTCTCGGAGTGCTGCCCGAAGGCGCGTCTCGATCTTTTTCTCGACGTACATGTCATAGGCGGTGTGATTGCACTGCTTCGTCTCCCGGTGGATGGGGAGTTGGAGCAGATCGCCCACGCGCTCATCCATCGGCAGGATGATCATGTTGTCCTTGTGGTGGACGTTATAGGGCGCATTGAGCATCTCGCTCGCCACTCGGATGGCCAACTCCGGCTTCTTGGAGAAGACCTTCTGAATCACAGCGCGCAGCGTGGCGTCCGGAACGACGTGATGGGCCTCGTGGTAGTAAGGTTTGTTGCAGTCCCACTTGAAATTGTATTTGCCCCGAGCGACGTCCCAGTCTCCTTTTTGCGGCCTCTGGACTTCGTGCCGGTACATGCCCTTGTTCTCGGAGGAGAGCGCCACCGTCTCGCCGCGTTTCTCCAGCCTGGTGACAGCCTTGGCACCACCTCGGAAGAGCAGTCCCCAACGTTTGTCGCCTGACGAGCGCACTTGCTCGTCCGTCACTTCGTACTGGCTCGCTTTCTCCAATGCCTTCTCGAAGGCTTGCCAGCGGTGGGAGCAGGAGCAGTTCTCCTTGTACGGAGGCTCGTGCTTGGCGATGCACTTGCCCCCGCTCAGTCCTCCCGCAGGGTGGTGCGGAACAGGCTTCCCTAGAAACTCCAGGTGCTTGTCGGACTTGCCCATATGCCCGTGAACGCTAGCGACCCATTTGCTGACGGGTCAACCCGCGGAGGGTGCTTCTCCCCTGCCGGGCCTCGATGCGGTAGGCTCATGCCCCGGAGGTGGATTGCATGGCTGTCAACACCGGTGTCAACAAGATGTCCGTGGTGACCAAGGACAGCGGCGGCACCACCGTCGCCTTTCCGGACGTGTGCAAGACGCCCAGTCCCGGCGGTCCCGTCCCCATTCCGTACCCCAACGTGGCGAAGTCCTCGGACACCGCCAAGGGCACCAAGAAGGTGTCGGTGGGAGGCAACCCGGTCTGCGTGAAGGACTCCAACTTCAGCACCAGCACGGGGGACGAGGCGGGCACCGCTGGCGGCGGTGTGGCCTCGAGCAAGACGAAGGGCAAGGCCGAGTTCGTCAACTTCTCCTTCGACGTGAAGTTCGAGGGCAAGAACGTGGCGCGTGCCATGGACCTCATGCTGCACAACGACAAGAACACGCCTCCCTTTCCCGTCATCCAGGGGCCCGTCGTTGCCATGGGCGAAGGTCCAGGCAAGCCCAAGTGCCTCGTCTGCGATCATGATGTCTAGGCGCGCATGCCCGGAGACCCCGTGAATACCGAGCGGCCGCTGCTTTGGGGCGTCTACGAGGAGCATCTCGACGAGGCCGCCTTCCGCTTCAGCCAATGGGAGAGGGCGCTGGATGCTCCCGACTACGTGTTGGCGGAGGTGGCTGAGCAGGAGGAGCACGTGGCCGCGCATCTGGACGGCCTGGTGCTGGGGGGCGAGCGCGTGGCCCGGCGCCTGCTGGAGCCGGCGCTGGCGGCGGATGAGGCCGAGCGCGTTGTCGTCGCGGCCCTGGCGCTCCTCGGTGGTGAGCAGCCCTCTGGCCCCGCCGCGGTGCTCGCCGCGCTCTCCCAGGCCGAGCCTCCATCGCTCGGTGCCCTCCGGCGTGCGTTCGAGCTGGCCGCCCCTCCGGTCATCCCCGCGGAGCTCGTGTCCCTGCTGAAGAAGGAGGAGGCCCTCCCGGAGCTCCTCGTCCTGGTGCTCGACACGCTGGGCTCGCACGGCCTGGCCACGGCACCCTTGTGCACGCCTTTCTTCTCCCACCCGGCTCCCCAGGTGGCCGCCGCTGCCCTGCGCGCCGCCGGGCGCATGCGCCTGCCGCTGGACCCGGGGGGGCTCCAGCGCGCGCTCGGCTCGGCCGAGCCCATGCTGCGTGATGCCGCCATTGTGGCTGGACTACAGGGGGGCCACCGCAGCGCCTGGGCCGCCTGTCAGGCCGTGGTCGAGTCACGCACCCCCAGCGCTCGGTTGCCTCTGTTGTTGCTGGCCATGGGCGGCGATGAGCGGGATACGAAGGGGCTGCTGGAGCTGCTCTCCGACGAGTCTCTCCGTCCGGACGTGCTGTGGGCGCTCGGCTTCTCCGGCAGTGTCGCCGCCGCCGAGGCCTGTCTCGAGTGGATGCGGCAGGAGCCCAGCGCCGCGCTGGCGGGCGAGGCTTTCAGCGCCATCACCGGGCTGCCCATCGAAGGGAAGTATGCCGCCGAGAGCCAGGAGCCGGAGGCGGAGCAGCCCGTTCCCCTGGAGCGGGAGGATCTCGACGCCGACCTCGTACCCCGGCCCGAGGACGCGCTGCCGCTGCCCCGGGCGGAGGCCGTGGCCTCGTGGTGGATGGAGGCCCGCCGCCGAATGGACGCGCGGGCGCGCTACCTCGCGGGCCAGCCCTTCACGCCGCAGGTGCTGCTCGACGCGCTCGCCAATGCTCCCATGCGGCGCCGCCACGCCCTGGCCCTGGAACTGACACTGCGCAGCCGGGGCGCCCTTCAGGTGCCGACGCGGGCGTTCGTCCCGCGTCAGCTCGCATCCTTGCAGCAGGCGCGCGCGGCCACGCCTTCCACCTTCAGCCGCCCCTTCGCCGAGGGACTCCGAGGCTGAACTCCTGGTAAGTGAATCTTCAGAGACCAATAAGTTTCACTGGTGTGTTTCTGACCCGTGATTCAGTAACCCCCTGGCGGAGTTTCTGACCGGCGGGTTAGTCATGCGGCCGTCATGGCCCGTCCCGCGGATCCACATGCCCGAGCAGCCCTCATCGCCGCCGCGCGCGCGGAGTTCGTGAAGAAGGGGCTGCGCGGGGCACGCATCGAGGACATCACCGCGGCCTGCGGCCTCTCCAAGGGCGCCTTCTACCTGCACGCCGCCTCCAAGGAGGCCCTCTTCGGCGAGGTGGTGGGCGAGTTCACCTCCGCGATGAACCTGCTCATCGAGCGGCGCATCCAGGAGATGGAGCGCTTCTTCGCCGAGCACGGCCCGCTGGAGGCGCGCGACGTGGCCGAGCGCTCCGAGCGCTACGAGCTGATGGTGGAGATGAACACCGAGGCGGACCTGGGCACGCTGGAGTTGATGTGGGCCTACCGCGATGTGGTGCACGTGCTCATGCGCGGCAGTCAGGGCACCGAGTTCGAGTCGCTGATGTGGGGCATGGTGGACCGCGAGGTATCGCGGGTGACGCGGGAGTTCGAGCGCCTGCAGGCGGATTGCGTGAGCCGCGCGGACGTACCGGCCACCGTCATCGGCTCGCTCATCGTCGGCACGTACCTGCTGCTGGCGCAGCAGATGAGCCAGATGGAGCAGAAGCCGGACCTGGCCGGGTGGGCCCGCTCCATCCACCGGCTCATCCGCGAGGGCAGCCTGCCCCCGGGCTCCACGCCGCGGGCCGCGTCCGCGTCGAAGCCGAAGAAGACTTCCCCGCGCAAGCCCCAGGCCCGCGCGCTCTCTCGTACCCGCAGCACCTCGAGGTCATGACCGTGAAACTCTCCAGGACGCAGCTTGTCGCCGGGCTTGCCGCCGTGGGCATGGCGGCCACCGCGCTTCCCCTCTCGGGCTGCAAGGCCGACGCGGCTCCGGCCCCCGCCGCCACCAAGGGCTCCACGCCGGAGCTTCCCTCGGTGACGGTGCTCACCCCGCGCGCGGTGAAGACGTCGCTGCGCGAGGAGGTGACGGGCACGCTCTTCCCCGCCCAGGCCCTGCAGGTGGGCTTCGAGGTGGGCGGCCGCCTGGACAAGGTGCGCGTGAAGAAGGGCCAGACGGTGCAGGAGGGCCAGGTGCTGGCGCAGCTCAACGCGGAGATTTCCGACGCGCAGCTCGCGCAGGCCCAGGCCTCGGTGGCCGCCGCCGAGGTGAGCGCCGCCATGGCCACCGACGTGGCCGGCCGCAACGCGAAGCTGCAGGAGCAGGGCAACGTGAGCGACCTGCAGAACCTCACCTCCAGCACCCAGGCGAAGCAGGCCGAGGCGCAGTTGCTCGCCGCGAAGGCGCAGCTCGCGCAGGCGCAGGCGGGGCGGCGCAAGCACGACCTGAAGGCGCCCTTCTCCGGCACCGTCGTGGACGCGCCCGAGCAGGTGGGCGCCATCGTAGGCCCGGGCGTGCCGATGTTCTCGGTGGAGAACCTGGGCACCCTGCTGCTGAAGACGACGGTGACGGATTCCGTCCGTGCGCGCCTCAAGCCGGGCACGAAGGTGCGCGTGGAGGTCATCGGTGGCGGCGCGTCCACGGACGAGGCTGTCATCCGCACCGTCATCGCCTCGGCGGACGCGGCCACCCGCCGCATCCCGGTGGACATCCTGGTGCCCAACAAGGATGGCCGCTTCGTGGCCAACACCCTGGCGCGCGTCATCCTCCCGCTGAGCGACGAGCAGGAGGCGCAGGCGCTGCCCACCTCGGCGCTGTCCTCCTCGGGTGGTGACCATGTCTACGTGGTGGGCGCCTCCAACGAGGTGCGCCGCGTGGACGTGCAGGTCATCGAGCGCGGCATGCGCGAGGTGGTGGTGAAGGCCGCCGCTCCGTTGGACAAGGTCGTCGAGTACCCCACGGCGTCCCTCTCCGAGGGCACGCGCGTCTCCGTGAAGTAATCCCCGCCGCACGATTCCAGGGCGTCCCCTCCCATGCTCCTCAGCGACGTCTCCATTCGCCGGCCGATCTTCACGGCCATGATGTCCCTCTGCCTCATCGTCCTCGGAGTGATGGGGTACACGCGGCTGGGGACCGATCTCTTCCCGGACATCTCCATCCCGGTGGTGGTGGTCAACACCATCTACAAGGGCGCGGGCCCGGGTGAGATCGAAACCCAGGTCATCAAGCCCATCGAGGATGCCGTCGCCGGCATCAGCGGGGTGGATAAAATCCACTCCTTCAGCCGCGAGAACGTGGGCACGGTCATCGTCCAGTTCAAGCTGTCGGCGAACCTGGACCGGTCGGTGCAGGAGGTGCGCGACAAGGTCTCGGGCATCACCAACAAGCTGCCGCAGGAAGCGGATGTTCCGGTGGTGGGCCGCGTGGACATCTCCGCGGTGCCCGTTCTCACCTACGCGGCGAGCGCCGAGGTGGACTCGCGCAGGGTGCGCAAGATCATCGAGGACCAGCTCAAGCCGTCGCTGGCGCAGCTCGAGGGCGTGGCGGACGTGCGCATCAACGGTGGTGACGTGCGCGAAATCCAGGTGGACGTGGACCTGGACAAGGCGCGCGCGGTGGGGGTGTCCGCGATGGACATCGCCCAGCGCATCGGCTCGGAGAACCTGGATCTGCCGGCGGGCCGGTTGCAGCTCGGGCCCACCGAGCTGACGGTGCGCTCGCTGGGACAGTTCAAGAGCGTGGACGAGCTGCGCCAGCTCCCGGTGGCGCAGAGCCGCACGGGCGCCCAGGTGCGGCTGGAGGAGATCGCCACCATCACGGACGGCGCGGCCGAGCGTCGCACCACGGCGCGCCTCAACGGCAATGACGCCGTCATCCTCGAGGTCATCAAGCAGCCCGGCTCCAACACCGTGGCGGTGAGCGACGCGGTGAAGATGGCGATGGACAAGCTGGTGCCCACCCTGGGCCATGGCTTCCAGACGCGGCTGCTCATCGATCAGTCGGTGGACATCCGCGAGAACGCCCACGAGGTGTGGGTCGCCCTGCTGTTCGGCGGCGCGATGGCGGTGCTCATCATCCTGATGTTCCTGTTGGACCCGCGCGGCACCTTCATCTCCTCGCTGGCGCTGCCCACGTCCGTCATCGGCACGTTCTTCGTGATGTACGTGCTGAACTACTCGCTCAACCAGATGACGCTGCTGGCGCTGTCGCTGGCCATCGGTCTGCTCATCGACGACGCGGTGGTGGTGCGCGAGGCCATCACCCACCGCCTGGAGAAGGGGGAGGATCCGGTGAGCGCGGCCTCCAACGGCACCAAGGACGTGGGCCTGGCGGTGCTCGCCACCACGTTCGCCCTGGTGGCGGTGTTCATCCCGGTGGCCTTCATGCCGGGCATGGTGGGCCAGTTCCTCCAGCAGTTCGGCATCACCATCTCGGTGGCGGTGCTCATCTCGCTCTTCATCTCCTTCACGTTGGACCCGATGCTGTCCGCACGGCTGGCGAAGCAGCGGCAGGCGGGCGAGCACCACCAGGAGAACGCGGTGGCCAGCGCCATCCGCCGCTTCCTGGATGGCAGCGAGCGCGTCTACGCGAACATCCTGCGCTGGGTGCTGGACCACAAGTGGCTCACCACGGGCATCACCGTGCTGGTGATGGTGGTGTCCTTCGGCGCCGCCAGCCGCCTGGGCATGGAGTTCCTCTCCGCCGAGGACCGCTCGCAGTTCATCGTGCAGCTCATCCTGCCGGATGCCTCCAGCCTGGAACAGACGGGCAAGCGCGTGGCGCAGGCCGAGGAGATCCTCAAGGGCATCCCCGAGGTGACGGACGTCTACGCCATCGTCGGAGACAACGGCGATGTGAACAAGGCGCGCCTCCGGGTCATCACCACGAACAAGCAGTCGCGTACGCGGGGCATCCAGGCCATCAAGGAAGAGGCGCGCGGGCTCCTCACTCCGGCGCTGCCCGCCACCCGCGTCAACCTGCAGGACCTGCCCATCATCGACGGCCTGGGTGGCGACTTCTATCCCATCATGATTCGTGTCACCGGCCCGGACCTGGGGAAGATCCACGAGGAGTCCGAGCGCATCGCCCAGATTCTCCGGGACATCCCGGGCACGGCGGACGTGCGCGTGGACTACAACCCGCCCAAGCCGGAGCTGGCCATCGAGGTGGACCGGGCGCGCGCCAAGGACCTGGGCGTGAGCGCCGCGGCCATCGCCCTGCAGATGCGCATGGCCATCGGCGGTGACGTGGCCGCCAAGCTGCGCGAGGGCGTCGACGAGACGGACATCCGCGTGCGGCTGAGCGAGCGCGACCGCGCCACCCCCGAGCGCGTGCGGCAGATCATGCTCGCCACGCCCAAGGGGCTCGTCCCGGTGACGGACGTGGCGAAGGTGGAGCTGCGCGACGGACCGAGTGTCATCGAGCACGAGAACCGTCAGCGGCAGCTCGCCGTCTACTCCCAGCTCAACGGCGCCCCCCTGGGTGACGTGGCGGCGAAGCTCAAGGAGAAGATCGCCGAGAAGCCGCTGGCCCCGGGCTACTCGCTCATCTACGACGGGCAGATCAAGATGATGACCGAGCAGAACGACGCCTTCAGCACCGCGTTCCTGCTGGCCTTCGTCTTCATCTACATGGTGCTCGCCAGCCAGTTCGAGTCGCTCAAGCACCCCTTCACCATCATGGTGTCGCTGCCGCTGGCGCTCGTGGGCGCGCTGCTGGGCCTCGTCTTCGGCGGCTACCACGTGTCCATGGGCGCGATGATCGGCATCATCCTGTTGATGGGCCTGGTGACGAAGAACGCCATTCTCCTGGTGGACGGCGCGCTGCAGTACCTGCGCGAGGGCGCCACGGTGGACGAGGCGCTCATGAAGGCGGGCCCGCGCCGGCTGCGTCCCATCCTCATGACGAGCGCCGCCATGGCCATCGGCATGGTGCCCACGGCCATCGGCAAGGGCGTGGGCTCCGAGTTCCGCGCGCCCATGGCCATCGCCGTCATCGGCGGCGTCATCACCTCCACCTTCCTCACGCTGCTGGTGGTGCCGGTGGTGTTCGCGGCCATGGAGCGCATCGGCTTCTCCAAGCGCCCCCAGAAGAAGGACGAGGGCCTGCCCATCCCCGTCCCGGAGTCCCAGGAGCAGCGCGCCGCCTGAGTGGCCGCGGGCGCTGCCCCTCTCCCCATCCTCCTTCGCTTGCCCTTGCCTATGTTCATCCGAATCGCTGCCGGGTCCGCCCGGCGCCCCCTCTCGCTCGTCCTCCTCGCCGCTCTCTCTCCGCTCGGCGCGCTCGCCCAGACGGCCGCGGACGCCCCGCGCGCCGTGGAGCCCGCCGCCCGGCCCGAGCCGGTGGGGGCTCCCGCTCCCGGCACGCTGCGCACGGTGACGCTGCGGGAGGTGCTCTCCCTGGCCGCGACGCAGAGCCCGGACGTGGCCGCCGCCCGCGCCCAGGCCGCCGTGGCCGCCGCCGGAGTCCGCCGCGCCTGGACGGCCTGGCAGCCCGAGGTGACGCTCGGCGCCCAGTACGTCCACTCCAGCGCCGAGGCCCAGCTCGACCTCGGCGGCTTCGTCGGGTTGGTGGCCGGCGTGTTCCAGCTCATGCCGGTCAACCCGCAGCTCGTCCCGGAGCCCGTCGTCATCACGGCGAGGAATTCGCAGTACGCGTCGGCGCAGATCTCCCAGCCCCTCTTCACTCCTGCGGGTGTCTTCCTGCTCGGCCCGGCGAAGGCGGGCGCGGAGGCCGCGGAGCTGGGCGCCCTGGAGGCCCGTGAGCAGGTGTTGCTGGCGGTGGCGCGCACCTTCCTGGGGCTGCAGGGCATCCATCAGATGATGGACGCGGCGCGGGAGGCCGAGTCGGTGGCCCTCCAGCGCGAGGGCGAGGCGAAGGCGCAGCTCGGCGCGGGAATGACGGTGGAGGCGGCGCTGTTGCGCGCCCAGTCGGAGACGGCCCAGGCCCGCGTGCAGCTCGCGCAGCTCTCCGGCCAGTACGCGCAGTTGCTGGCGCTCCTGGGTGCACTGGTGGGCGAGCCGGTGCAGCCCGCCCTGCTCGAGTCCTCCGGCGGCCCCCGGTGGCTCATCCCCTCCGAGGACCAGAGCCCCTGGGAGGACACGTACGCGGTGCGCTCGGCCTCGCTGGCGGTGAAGGCCAACGAGGGCAAGGTGACGTACGATCTCTTCTCGTGGCTGCCGAGCGTGGTGGCCCAGGCCCGCGGCCTCTACAACTCCAACGCGGGCTTCACCGGGCAGAACACCACCTACGAGGTGTCCGTCGCGGCCTCGATGCCGCTGTACGACCGGGGGCAGCGCTACGCGGCGCTGGCCGAGGACCGGGCGCGGCTGGCGCAGGCGAAGGCGCAGTACGCGTCGGCGCGCGCCAGGGCGCATGCCAACTGGGTGGCGGCCAAGGCCAACATCCAGGCCGCCGAGGCCGCGCTGGCCCAGGCCGAGTCCCAGGCGCAGCTCGCGGCCCGGGTGCAGAAGCAGGTGGCGGCGGCCTTCCGGGCGGGCATGTCCACGAGCCTGGAGATGTCGGACGCGGACACGCGGCGTTTCCTCGCCGCCAGCGCCGCGGCCCAGGCCCGGGCCACGCTGGAAATCCGCCGCGTGGAGCTGGCCGGTGCCGCGGGCCGCATCGCCGCCTCGGTCGACGAGGCGGAGCAGCCCAGGCCCTGAGCTGAGAAACCTTCCTGAGAAACCTTCCCTCTCCCCCCGGGAGAGGGTCAGGGTGAGGGTGCCCGGGCCCGTTCTTCAACCCGTGGACCGCGCTGTGGGCAGAGGGTTCAACCCGGGTTCACCCGAAACCCTCACCCCGTCCCTCTCCCGAGAGGAGAGGGGAAATGGCCGCTCACCCTGGGTAGAGCGTATCCATCGCGTCCAGCACGTTCGAGAGCAGCCTCTGGCCCTCGGACGTGTCCGGGCACAGCCCGCCCCAGGCGAGCGTGAGGTTGGACCCCACCTGCTTGTAGAGCATCCGCCCGCGCATCCTCACCGGCTCGTAACTCTGGCGTCCGCCGGCCATGAACTCGCTGCCGGGCAGGCCGAAGACGGCGTAGTAGCGCAGGTCCGGCGACACGGCGTCCCGCAGGTAGTGCAGTCCGCTGGGGATGGTGGCCGCCACGTCCAGCACGTGCCAGGAGCGGTGCCGGCCCGCCTTCACTTCCTCGGTGCGGAAGCACATGCGCGGCGGCGGGCACCCGAGCGCGCCCGCAGTGAGCCAGTTGTAGTCGAGCTCCGGCACCTGGAGCATCTCGGGGATGTTGGGGGTGCCGTCCGTGTGGAAGCCCCAGGCGCTCCCGTCCGGCTCGTACGAGCGCAGCCCATAGGCACCGTAGAACACGTTGTACCAGGGGCTGTGCGGGTTGTAGTACTCGGAGCACCCCGTCGAGTCCGCGAAGTCCCCGATGGTGAACGCCACCAGCAGGTCGAAGGAGCGCCGCGTCTCGCGAGCCATGAAGGGCTCGTGCGCCACCGCTCCGATGGAGCCCGGCAGCAAAGGCACCGGCGTGGGGATGTTGGCGGCGGCCATGAAGTTGTCCCCTCCACCCGGCAGGGGGGTGGCGCGCATGGCCAGCGTCGCCAGCTCTTTTTGCAGTCCCATGAAGTGTCTCTCCTGTCCGCGCTAGAATCTCCGGCATGCCGGAGCGGCTCGTCTACGAACATACCGTTGAGGGGCTCTTCGTGCGGGGCCTCGCCAGGCGTATTTCACCGGCGGTGAAGCAGCGGCTGCGCCAGTCCGGGCTGGACCTGGATGGCAAGCTGCTGCCGGCCTACCCCTTCGACACCTGGGCCCGGTGCGTGGCCATCGCCGCCGAGGCGCTCTACCCCCACGAGCTCCAGTCCGTGGCCTACCAGTGCCTGGGCGCGCGGATGGTGGAGGGCTACCGGGAGACCTTCACCGGGCGGCTGATGTTCCGTGTCCTCCAGTTGCTCGGCCCGCAGCGGCTCGTCGCCCGCGCCGAGCAGAACTTCCGCTCGGGCAACAACTACACCGAGGTCCGCCACTCGGACATCGCGGCCAACGTGGTGGAGCTGTGGGTGAACGAGCCCGGGCCCACCCGCTATGTCGTCCAGGGCGCCATGCTCGAGACGCTGCGCGCCGCCCGGCCTGGGGATGCGGGCGTGCGCGTGGACGTGCTCGACTTCACCGCCGAGAGCGTCACCTTCCGCGTCGCCTGGACGGAGGGGGAGTGAGCCCCGGCGCACCCGAGGGGCCCGCGCTCCTCGCGGTGGACCTCGGGTTGCGCTCCGGGCTGGCCCTGTATGGCCCCGACGGGCGGCTGCGCTGGTACCGCTCGCAGAACTTCGGCAGCCAGTCCCGCCTCAAGCGCGCCGTGCCCTCCGTGCTGCACTCGGCCGGGCCGCTCGCGTGGTTGGTGTTGGAGGGGGGAGGACCCATCGCCGAGGTGTGGGAGCGCGAGGCGTTGCGGCGCGCGCTCCCCGTGCTCCGCGTGTCCGCCCAGGACTGGCGCGCCCGGCTCCTGTACGCCCGCGAGCAGCGCTCCGGCGGGCTGGCGAAGGAGGCCGCCGATGGGCTCGCGCGCCGGGTGATTGAGTGGTCCGGTGCTCCCCGGCCCACGTCGCTCCGGCATGACGCCGCGGAGGCGGTGTTGCTGGGGTTGTGGGCTTCGCTGGAGGTCGGCTGGTTGGAACAGGTTCCTCCCGAGGTCCGCAGGTAGGCATGGCCACCCAAAAGAAAGAGCCCGACCCCGGGAAGAGGTCAGGCTCCAGGACTCGTCCGGGTTGACGGACTAGCTGGCGGCGCGAACGTTCTGCGCCTGCAGGCCCTTGGGGCCCTTGGTCACTTCGAACTCCACGCGCTGGCCCTCGGCCAGGGTGCGGAAGCCATCCATGTTGATGGCCGTGTGGTGGCAGAACACGTCCTCACCACCGCCGTCCTGCGTGATGAACCCAAAGCCCTTCGCGTCGTTGAACCACTTGACAGTGCCAGTTGCCATGAACCGTTCTTCTTTCGTTACAAGGCGGAACATGCCGCCTTTTCGGCTCTGACTTGAGCCGGGGCTCAAGGCGTAATCCCTCTATTCCGAAATGTCGAGTGGGGGCCCTCCCCAAGTGTTCAGGTTCGAGCAGCGTTGATGCCCGACTCCAGGGCGTCCACGTCCTCGGAGGTGAGCTGCACGGACTCACCGGTGGGCGGATCGAAGGGCGCGCGGCCGATCTGCTTCGTGCCGAGGCTGGGGAAGAAGGGCGCCAGCAGGTAGTTGCGGATGCACCAGCCGAAGAAGCTGCGCTGCACCAGCTCCGGGTGGATGTTCGGGGCAATCTTCGCGTGCAGCTCGGGCAGCGTGCTCCAGTGCGCGCCGGCCATCTCGTGGTGGGCGGTGTGCAGGCCGTTGTTGAAGAGCAGGAAGTTGATGAGCTTGCCGTCGAAGCTGCGCGAGTGGTCGTGCTCGCTCCAGGGGTCCGTGTGGACGTGCTGGATGTAGTTGAAGAACATGATGGTCCACAGCGCGAAGAGCGCCGGGATGAGGAAGGCGAACGTCCACACCTTGATGCCGGCGCCCAGCCCGTGCATCGCGATGGCCACGCCCAGCAGCGCCAGATGCGCGCCCGCCCACACCACGTACTGCAGGATGATCTGCCGGAAGAGCACCGGGTTGGAGCGGCGCGCCTTGGCGATGTACTGCTTGATGGGATCGCTCTGCCAATAGGACGAGACGAAGAAATACGTGAAGGCCACCAGCCAGTTGTTCTTGTTGGTGTAGCGCCAGGTGATGGTGGCGTCGCCGGCCTTGTTCACCAGCTTGTGGTGGTTGAGGTTGTGCGTGGGCACCCAGGCGAAGGTGGGGTAGCCGTAGAAGTGGGAGATCCACAGGCCCATCAGCGAGTTCATCCGCCGGTTCTTGAAGGTGGGGCAGTGGTTGTGGTTGTGCGCGATGACGCCGGCGGCAAGGGCCAGATAGCAGCCGAGCGGGCTGAGGTACGGGATGAGCTCGGGCCTGGCGTACTGTGCCAGCGCTACCACTGGCATGAAGAGGCACCAGAGAAGGGTTCGGTAGTCGGCTGCGTAGCGAGGAGTCATGGTTGTCCCGGGGCTATAACCGACCCAGTATGGGACACCTAGGACCGTTTCAGGAAGGGACTCGCCCCGCGCTGTCCGAGCAGGCATGAACCGCTGAACGCCTCGGCGGCCGGGCGTGACTACCTTCGAGATGGGAGGTCGTCGCCGATGAGTCCCAGCCCTGTTCCCCAACCCCGGGCCGCCACGGTGCGCGGCGCACTGGAGGCCGAGCTGTCCTCGGCGCCGGAGACGGGCCTCACCGCGAAGGAGCTCTCCGCGCTCGTGGGCATCTCCGAGAAGGACGTGGCCGGGCACCTGGAGCACCTGGAGAAGTCCCTGCGGGCCGGGGGCGCCGCGCTGGAGGTGATTCCCTCCGAGTGTCTCGCCTGCGGCTTCGTCTTCAAGGAGCGCAAGCGCCTGACGCGGCCCGGCTCCTGCCCCGAGTGCCGCTCCACCCGTATCGATCCGCCCGCGTTCCGCATCCGTTGAAGGCTCGCCCAGGCGGCCCGCAAAAGCGAAGCGGCGGGAAGCCGGGGCTCCCCGCCGCTCGTGTCACTTCAGGCCGTGGGGCCCGAGGGTGACTAGGCCGGCTTCACGCCCGGCTTGCTGTCACCGGCGATGGCGGCCATCGGGGTCTCGATGCGCATGCCGTAGAAGGAGCGGTACACGAACACCATCGAGGCGACGAAGAAGGCGCCCGCGAGCACCGTGGTGAGGGTGCGCTGGCCGGACGCGGCCAGCTCCACCGCCAGCTCCACGGCGAGCAGGCCGAAGAGGGTGGTGAACTTGATGACCGGGTTGAGCGCCACGGACGAGGTGTCCTTGAACGGATCGCCCACCGTGTCGCCCACGACCGTGGCCGCGTGCAGGTCCGTGCCCTTGGCCTTCAGCTCCGTCTCCACCAGCTTCTTGGCGTTGTCCCACGCGCCGCCGGCGTTCGCCATGAAGACGGCCTGGTAGAGGCCGAAGATGGCGATGGAGATGAGGTAGCCCACGAAGAAGTACGGCTCGAGGAAGGCGAAGGCCAGGGTGCTGAAGAACACACCCAGGAAGATGTTGAGCATGCCCTTCTGCGCGTACTGGGTGCAGATCTCCACCACGCGCTTGGAGTCCTCCACGCTCGCCTTCTCCACGCCCTCCAGCTTGATGTTGGCCTTGATGAACTCCACCGCGCGGTAGGCGCCCGTGGACACGGCCTGCATCGACGCGCCGGAGAACCAGTAGATGATGGCGCCGCCCGTCACCAGGCCGAGCAGGAACGGGGCGTGCAGCAGCGACAGGTTGGCGGCGTTGGCGGCATTGAGCGAGCGGAAGCCGTCGGCCCCCACGGTGATGCCCACCAGGATGACGATGATGGAGAAGATCATCGTGGTGGCGCCCACCACGGCGGTGCCGATGAGCACCGGCTTGGCGGTGGCCTTGAAGGTGTTGCCCGCGCCGTCGTTCTCCTCGAGGTACTGCTTGCCCTTCTCGAAGTCCGGGGTGAAGCCGAAGTCCTTCTGGACCTCCTCCTTCACGTTGGGGACGTTCTCGATGAGGGACAGCTCGTACACGCTCTGCGCGTTGTCCGTCACCGGGCCGTACGAGTCCACCGCGATGGTGACCGGGCCCATGCCCAGGAAGCCGAAGGCCACCAGACCGAAGGCGAACACCGCCGGGGCGATCATCAGCGTGTTGGGGATGTCGAGGCTGAAGAAGTAGGCCCCACCCATCAGCGCCGCGATGATGATGCCCATCCAGTAGGCCGAGAAGTTACCGGCCACCAGGCCCGAGATGACGTTGAGCGACGCACCACCCTCGCGGGAGGCCGTGACGACCTCGCGCACGTGGCGGCTCTCGGTGGAGGTGAAGACCTTGATGGCCTCGGGGATGATGGCGCCGGCCAGCGTGCCGCAGGTGATGATGGCCGACATCTTCCACCACAGCGTGCTGTCATTGGCCAGGTTGGGGATGAGCAGGTAGGACACCAGGAACGTCAGCGCCACGGACACGATGGACGTCAGCCACACCAGGAACGTGAGCGGGTGCTCGAAGTTCATGTGGTCCGCGGTCTTGTACTTGCCGCCCTGGATGATGCCGTTGAGGCCGTAGGAGCCGAGCGAGGCCAGCACCATCACGATGCGCATCATGAAGATCCAGACGAGGAGCTGGACCTGGAACTCGGGCGGAACGGCGAGGAGGATGAAGGTGATGAGCGCCACGCCCGTCACGCCGTAGGTCTCGAAGCCGTCGGCCGAGGGGCCCACCGAGTCACCGGCGTTGTCACCGGTGCAGTCGGCGATCACGCCGGGGTTGCGCGCGTCGTCTTCCTTGATCTTGAAGACGATCTTCATCAGGTCCGAGCCGATGTCGGCGATCTTCGTGAAGATACCGCCGGCGATGCGGAGCACCGAGGCGCCCAGCGACTCACCGATGGCGAAGCCGATGAAGCAGGGGCCGGCGAAGTCGCGCGGCACGAACAGGAGGATGATGAGCATCAGCAGGAGCTCGGTGGAGATGAGCACCATGCCGATGGACATACCGGCCTGCAGGGGGATGGAGTAGGTGGGGTAGGGCTTGCCGCGCAGCGACGCGAAGGCGGTGCGGCTGTTGGCGAAGGTGTTCACCCGGATGCCGAACCAGGCCACGCCGTAGCTGCCGGCGATGCCGACGAGGCTGAACACCAGGATGGTGATGACCTTGACGGCCTCCATGTGCCGCAGGAAGCCGAAGTACACCACCATCACGGCGCCGATGAGCACCTGGAGGATGAGGATGAACTTGCCCTGGGTGATGAGGTACGTCTTGCAGGTCTCGTAGATGAGCTCGGAGATCTCGAGCATCGACTTGTGGACCGGCAGGTTGCGCAGCGACGAATACTGCATGAAGCCGAAGGCGAGGCCGAAGAGGGAGACGACGATGCCCGCCATCAGCAGGGCACGGCCGTTGAGGTCCCCGATGAAGGAGACCTGGGTGAAGTCCGGGAGGACGAGGTCCGCCTCGCTGGCGCGGGCGGTGCCGGAGGCCAGCACGGCCAGGAGTCCGAGGACCCTGACGGCGGTTCCGGTGACGCTCGCGCGGAGAGCGTCCATGCGTGAAGTGGGGTTCATGGGGTTCAACTCCTCAAAAGCTCATCATCTGTGGCGGGCGGCGCTCTCGGCCTCCGCTCGCCGGGAAGAAGAGGGGGTGTCGAGGGGTTGGCCGCCTGCGGGCGGACATCCGCACGCCGACGCTTCAGCACAGCCTCGCCCTTCAGGGCCGGAGAGCACGCCTGAAGGCGGCCCGCGTGTACCACGGCCCTGGTAGCGAAGTCGAATTCCTGGAAAGTGATTGTCGCGAGAATCCCTCTCCCTTTGGGAGAGGGACGGGGCGACGAGCCTTATCCCACAGGTAAGGCCGGCTTCTCGTGAAGGTGTGTCGGCGAGACTCAGAGCACCTTCACCTTGATGCTCTTGAGCTTCCTGATCGCCCCGCATGATGGTGACGGTCCAGTCACCGGCCTTGTTCATGCGCACGCCGGTCCACTGACGGGAGCGCCAGCCCTCGCCCTTGATCTTCACGTCCTTGGTCTCGCGCACCACGTTGCCCTGCTTCACCTGGACCATCAGGTCCTCGATGCTGTCACCCTGGGGAACCAGGTAGGACTGCCACAGCATCACGTTGGTGCCGGCCTTGACGCCATCGGCGCTGGCCTCGGCGATGCACTCGAACTTGTTGGGGCCGTCCTTGGCCACCTCGGTGCACAGCTTGGCGTCCACGAGCACGGGGCCCTGGCCCTGGCCCTTGTAGAAGTACTCCCACGTGGTCTTCACCGCGTCGGCGGACGGGGCCTTCACGGGCTCCTGCGCCGGGGCGGCCG
Organism: Archangium gephyra; assembly: GCF_049060025.1. Lineage (GTDB taxonomy): Bacteria > Myxococcota > Myxococcia > Myxococcales > Myxococcaceae > Archangium > Archangium gephyra_A. Next base: position 5,709,266 of record NZ_JBMEQQ010000002.1, on the reverse strand, counting down.
ACTCGTCCTGAGCCATCGCCACGCCGCTGAACGCCACCACCGCGCACATCGCCAGCTTCTTCAGATTGCCTGCCATGGTGTTTCCCCCTCGATTCGGGATGAGCGGGGCCGGCCAGTCCCGCCGGCCCCCTGGGGGCAGGTGTCTAGCACAGGACGCACCCGTGCTGGCCAGCCTCACCCCCACAGGAAGAAGGCGAGGGTGACGAGCGGCAGGTAGACGAAGAAGGCCACCAGCAGGAAGCCGAGGATGTCCTTGAAGTCGAGCCGCGCCACGGCCAGCAGGGGCAGGGCCCAGAAGGGTTGGATGAGATCGGTGGCCATGTCCCCCCAGGCGTACGCGAGCACCACCTTCTCCGGTGCCACCCCGAGCGTCCGGGCCGCCTCCAGCAGGTAGGGCGCCTCGATGGCCCACTTGGAGCCGCCCGAGGGCACGAAGTAGTTCACCACGCCGCTGTAGAGGTAGACGATGGCGGGGAACGTCTGGGTGGTGGAGAGCGAGACGAAGAGCTGGCCGATGCGCTCGGTGAGGCCGGTGGCCTTGAAGATGCCGTAGATGCCCGCGTAGAGGGGGAACTGCAGCACGATGCCGTGCAGCACGCCGGCGGCCTCCTCGCTGGCCTTGAGCAGCCGCGCGGGGGTGCCGTGCAGCAGCACCGCCAGCGTGAGGAAGAGGAAGTTCACCACGTTGAGGTTGATGGCCTTCCAGCCGCCGTGGAGCCACAGGTGGCGTCCGAACCAGACGAGCCCCATCACGCCGAAGAGCACGTTGAGCAGCGGTGAGAAGTCCAGCCACACGGCGGGGCTCTTCTCGCGCGGGCGCACGGGCGGCTCGAAGTCCTTCAATTGCTCCAGGATGGCCGGGTCCACCCGCACCGCCGCCCCGGGCCGCGGGTGCAGCGCCCAGGCCAGCAGCGTGAGGCCGCACACCACCGCCACGGTGAGCCCGAGGTTGAAGGGGGAGAAGAGCGTGCGGTCGATGGGGATGAGGCCGAGCTGCTTCTCCAGGAAGTGGCCGGGGGTGGCCACCAGCAGCGGGGCGGAGGCGGACAGGCCGGCGTGCCACGTGGCGCCCAGGCCGAAGTACGCGCAGGCCACCAGCAGCCGGTAGTCCACCTCCGGCTGCCGCCGCACCACGAAGCGCACCAGCATGGCGCTGGCCACCAGGGACAGGCCCCAGTTGATGTAGGCCAGGCCCATGGACACCGAGGCCATGAGCACCACCGCGCCCCGCGGGCCACGCGCCAGCCCCGCCAGGTGCTCCAGCAGCGCCCGCACCGGCCGTGTGAGCGCCAGCAGGTACCCGGTGAACATCACCAGCGCCATCTGCATGGAGAAGGTGAGCAGCTCCCAGAAGCCGCCTCCCCACGCATCCACCACCTTGCCGGCCGGCGTGCCCACCCAGCCCATCGCCAACCCCATGGTGAGCAGCGACAGCAGCACCGCGATGGCGAACGAGCTGGGCACGAAGCGCGCGGAGAAACGGCCCAGGGCCTCCGCGATGCGAACGAGTGTTTCCACGGGACGTCGGGCTCCGTTGAGGGGGGGAGGACATCCACTCCCGGGGCCTCATCTGAACACGGAGCAGCACGCCTTCCGAGAAAACCGGCACGGGCTCTTCCCGGCCCCGCGGCCACTCCCGTGACCACTGGCGCACACTCCGGGCCGTTCGAGTGTCTGGATTGTGGCGGAATGGAACCGGGGAACAGCTTCGCTTGTCAGGGAATGCGCAGCCCCCCACTTGTGAGTCCGTGGAGCAATGGCCATCTGGCCTCCCATGGCCTACCGCATCCATATCCCAGTGGAGCTGTGGAGCACCTTGAAAGCGCTCCCACCCGCGCTCGTCGAACGGGTGCACCGGCGCATCGACGACATCGCCCAACTGGCCGAGGTGGCTCCTCCCCTCAACCCGCTCTGGTTCAAGCTCGGCGCCACCGACCGGCCCCTGCTGCGCTGCATCGTGGATGGGTACGCCCTCCTCTATGAGGTCGACGAGTCCTGCCGCACCGTCTCCGTGCTCGACGTCGAGCAGGAGGAGTCCGACTCGGGCTCGCTGTCCCCGGATCTCCTGGCCGCCAACGGCCGTCACTGACGCGGCTTCCCCCCCGTCGCCCGTTGCACCCTCGCCCCCCCGGGAGAGGGGATGTGGATTCATCTGGTGCGCAGGACGCCGTACGCCGTCATCAGCCCCCCTCCGGCGATGATGATGCCCCGCACCCAGGCCGCCGCAGCGCGTCCATCCGTTCGCCACCACCGCTCCGCGCCACCGAGGCAGGACCCTCCGGGCCCGGGCTCGCCCAACTGGTCCGATTGTTGGACCAGCCGGTGACGGTCGCCGCCGGAGCGCGGCCTTCCGGGCCCGGGCTCAGCGCGCAGCCTCAGTGGATCATTCAGAGGTGGACTGGAAACAGACGGCGGAGCGGTAGATGTTTCAGCCCGGTTGAGGTGCTTTTTACAGCCCTCCGAGCGTCCACCTGTACCAGCGAATGAGGGGATGCGCTCCGATAGTGTCCCACAGGCGGGGCACTTCAACTACTTCGCGACGGAGCAAGTGCGCGAACCCGCGTCGGCGGCGGCGGCACGAAGCTGGCAAGGAGCAGAGGTGCCGTGGAACCCGACTCCCGCCCGAACTGCGCCTGCCACACTCCGCACACGGAAATGGCGGAGTGCCCCACCGTCGTGCGGACCCCGGAGGCCCGCGCGTCGGCCCCGATGACCCTGCCGCCCTCGGGCGAGCGGGCGGAGCGGCTCGTGGGCCAGCGCTTCGGCAGCTTCATGTCCCTGCGCGAGCTGGGCCGCGGCGGCATGGGCACGGTGTTGCTCGCCGAGCACGTCCTCATCCCCAAGCGCGTCGCGGTGAAGGTGCTCCACCGCCACCTCGCCGATGAGCCGGATCTCGTCGCCCGCTTCCTCGCCGAGGCGCGCGCGATGAGCCTCGTACAGCACGAGAACGTCGTCACCGTCTACGACCTCGACACGCGCGACGGCCGCCCCTACTTCGTCATGGAGTACCTGGAGGGCCAGAGCCTCGCCGCCTTCGCGCGCGGGCCGCTCGAGCCGGCACTGGCCGTGGAGTTGCTCGCCCAGGTGTGCGACGCGCTCGGGGCCGCCCACGCGCGCGGCATCGTCCACCGCGACCTCAAGCCCGCCAACGTCTTCCTCGTGCCGGGCCCCCATGGGCGCCACCGGGTGAAGCTGCTCGACTTCGGCATCGCCAAGCGGCTCGTCCAGCTCGACGGGGAGACGCCCACGCGCACCGGCGTGCTCATGGGCACGCCCGAGTTCATGGCCCCCGAGCAGTGCGGCGGCGAGGACGTGGACGCGCGCACCGACCTCTACGCGGTGGGGGTGCTCGGCTACCTGCTGCTCACCGGCACCGCGCCCTTCACCGGCCGCAACGCCGCCGAAATCCTCGTGGCCCACCTGCAGCAGGCCCCGCGCCCGCCGCACGAGGTGCGCCCGGGGATTCCGGCCTCGCTGTCCGCGGTGCTGCTGCGTGCGCTCGCCAAGCGTCCCGAGGCGCGTTTCGCCACCGCCGCCGAGCTGCGCGCCGCCCTGGAGGCGTCCATGACGCCAGCGCGCACGCCCGCGCCGCTGCCCTCGGCCGGCTTCTTCGCGCGCGTGCCGGTGCATGGCTCGCTGGGCACGCGCGAGTACCCCTGCGAGCGCGTGGGCCGCACCGGCCTCTTCCTGCGCACCGGCGACGAGCCACCTCCTGTCCTCTCGGACGTGTCGCTGTTGCTGCGGCTGCCCGGGGGCGAGCTGCCCTGCACCGGCCAGGTGGTGCGCCACGTGACGGCCGAGCAGGCCCGGGCGTGGAACATGGTCCCGGGCTTCGGCGTGGAGCTGCGCGACGCCACCGCCACCTTCCAGCAGAACTTCGCCCGGCTGCTCGCGGGGGAGAAGCCGCCCGAGTCCCCGTCTCCCGCCGCTCCCCACCCGGACGACGCCCGCGCCGAGCCCGTGCTGCGCGAGTTCCGTCAGCGGCTCTCCGGAGACCACTACTCGGTGCTGCGCCTGCCCCGGGACGCCGACGCGGACATGGTGCGCACCAGCGCCCGCGACTCCCGCAACCGGCTCGAGCCCCTGCTCGCGCTCCCGCTGTCTCCCGGCCAGCGCACCTTCGTCCAGCGTGCGCTGGGCAAGGTGGCCGAGGCGCTCCTCGTGCTCGGCCACCTGGAGCGGCGTGTGGAGTACGACGCGGAGCTGCGCAACCTGGACGGCGTGGTGCGCTGCCTCGCCGCCGGCCTCACCGTCACCGCCCTGGAGGCGTGCCGCCGGCGCTACCTCGCCCGCCACCCGGAGACGGAGGGCCACTCGTTGCTGCACCTGGCCTCCGGGGAGGCCTTCCGCTCCGCTGGCCGCCTGCCTGAGGCCGTCTCCGCCTACGAGGCCGCCCTGCGGGTGGATCCGCTCCACCTCGAGGCCCTCAAACGCTGGCATGCCCTCCGGGTGAGGGTGCGTGGCCATGCGGCGCCCGCGGCCTCCCGTTAGGATGGGGCCGCTCCCATGGCCTCCGACCCTTCAGACCTCGACGACAAGCTCCCCCTCCAGGGGCGTTTCAACCGCTTCCGCAAACTGGCCGGCCTCTCCGCCCAGCTCAGCGCGGACGTCCTCAAGAACGGGGCGAAGCGGCTCGCCGGCCAGGAGCCGGAGTTCCTGAGCAAGGCCGCCGCCGAGAAACTCGTCTCCACCCTGGGAGAAGCTCAAGGGCGCGGCCATGAAGCTCGGCCAGGCCGTGTCCATGGACACGGAGCTGCTCAGTCCCGAGGTGCGCCAGGTCATCGCCCGCCTGCAGAACGAGGCCCCGCACATGCCCTGGGAGGTGGTGGCCCGCGTCATCCGCGAGGAGCTCGGGGACGCCCCGGAGGTGCTCTTCCGCGAGTTCGAGCCGAAGCCGCTCGCCGCCGCCTCGCTGGGCCAGGTGCACCGCGCCGTGCTGCACGACGGCCGGTCCGTGGCGGTGAAGGTGCAGTACCCCGGCATCGCCGAGACACTCTCCGGCGACATGGACAACCTGGGCGTGGTGGTGAAGACCGTCTCCAAGGCCTCTCGCCTCACCGACGGCACCGCCTACTTCCAGGAGCTGCGCGAGGAGATGTTGCTGGAGACGGACTACCTGCGTGAGGCCGGGCTGTGCACCACCTTCGCCCGCGGCGCGGCGCGCCTGCCGGACCTGAAGGTGCCCGAGGTCATCTCCGAGCGGACCTCCCGGCGCGTGCTCACCCTGGAGCTGCTGAAGGGCCGCACCCTCAAGGACTGGGTCGTCTCCGCGCCCTCCGCCGAGGAGCGCTTCCGCGTGGCGCGCCAGCTCATCCTCGCCATCTACGGGCCCTTCTTCCTCAGCGGGGAGATGCAGGCGGATCCGCACCCGGGCAACTTCATGGTGCTCGAGGATGGGCGGCTGGGGGTGCTCGACTTCGGCTCCGTCAAGCGCTTCAGCCCGCGCTTCGTGGACGCCAACCGGCGCATGTTCCTGCACGCGGTGCGGCTCGAGTCCATGGACGTGATGGGCCTGAGCCGTGAGGTGGGCTTCACCTCGGAGCTGCCGGACGCGGAGGCCGCCCCCCTCATCCAGGAGATTCTGCACATCGCCGGGCGGCCCATGCGGACCACGCCCTACGACTACGCCACGTGCCAGATTCCGCGCGACATGAAGCTGCACTTCGCGCGCAACGCCGCCCGCTTCCTGAAGATCCGTCCGCCCGCCGAGGCGGTGATGTTCTTCCGCTCCACGGGAGGGCTGGCGCAGAACCTGAAGTTGATTGGGGCCCGGGGCGACTTCCGCGGCGTCTTCCAGGAGGTCGCCTCGCTGCTGTGAGCGGCCCGGGGACGACCCTCCCCCCCCCCGCCCTCTCCCAGAGGAGAGGGAGCATGCGCGACTAGCGGGCCCCCGCCGCCGGCAGCCGGCTCTTCTTGTAGATGCTGATGAGCTTGCGGGCCAGCGCCTCGCCCTGGACGCTCTTGGAGATGTAGCCGTCGGCTCCCGAGGCCAGCGCCAGCGAGCGCAGCTTCGATTCGTCCGAGGCCGAATACAGGATGAAACGCGTGGTGGCCGGCGCCTGGTTGCGCGCCAACGCCAGCACCTTGTCACCGCTCAGCGCCGGAATGTTCACGTCCAGCAGCACCAGGTCCGGCATCGCGTGCCGCACCAGGTTGGACACGCCCAACGAGGAACGGTGCGTGCGCACCTCGAAGCCATAGGCGTGCAACGACCGCTCCAACAGCATCAGCTGATCCACATCATCGTCCACCACGAGGACACGAATCTTGTTCTCGCTCTCGGACATGGGCTCCCCTTGGAGGCTTGGCAAGATGATCTCCAGGATACCGCCTCGGGCTGCCGCTGGGAGGCCCACCCCCCCTCCCAGAAGCCGTCGAGGCCACAATTCCGGCCTCCACAGGCCGGGGAGATGTGCAAAGCCGGTAAGAGTCCATGACCCCGGGTCCAGGGAGATGGGCAAAGTCTGGAAGACGACAGGGCGGAAGCCGTGCCGGGGCGCTCACTCGCGCCGCGAGGACACCCGGGGCAGCCGGACGGTGAACACCGTGCCCTCCTCGCGTGTCGAGCGCGCCTCGGCCGCCCCCCCGTGCGCGGCGGCGATCTGCTGGACGATGTAGAGCCCCAGCCCCAGTCCGGACGTGGCGCTGCTCCCGCGTGCCTCTCCCCGGCGGAAGGGCTCGAACAGCCCGGGCAGCACCTCTCCGGGAATGGGCTCGCCCTGGTTGTGCACCTCGATGCGCACCCGCGCTCCCTCCGCCTGGAGGGCCAGCGTGATGGGCGTCCCCTCGGGGCTGTAGTCGACGGCGTTGCGCAGCAGGTTGCCGAGCAGTTGCGCCAGCCGGTCCTGATCCCACTGGCCCTGCAGGTCGCCGTGCGCTTCCAGCCGCAGCTCGCGCGCCGGATGGGCCACCTCCAGCTCGCTCACCACGCGCCGGCCCAGCGAGCCCAGGTCACAGGGGGCCGGGGTGATGGGGATGCCACCGCCCAGCCGCCCCCGCGTCAAATCCAACAGGTCGCCGATCATCCGCGCCATCTGCTCGGCGTTGAGGGAGATGCGCTGGGCCAGCCGCAGCGCCCGCTCCGGCAGCGTCTCCTGGCGCAGCAAGAGGGTGGCCGACAGCGTGATGATGCTCAGCGGGTTGCGCAGGTCATGGCTGACGATGCCGAGGAAACGCTCGCGGAACTCGGCCGTCTGGCGAAGCTGCTCCTCGAAGCGCTTGAGGTCGGTGATGTCCACCACCGACGTGGCCACCATGAGGGGGCGGCCCTCGCGATCCTTCACCGGGGCGTAGCTCTCCAGGTAATAGCCGGGCTCCCCCCCGCGGCTCGGGGTGGGGTGGGCGCGCTCCACGTTGAGCTCCGGCTCGCCCGTCTCCAGGACGCGCCGGTAGTGGGGCTCGACGGTGGGGGCGACGTGCGGGACGACCTCCCAGAGGGTGCGCCCGAGGGTCTGCTCCTCGGTGATGCCGTTGATGGCGGCGAGCGCGGGGTTGATGCGGACGTAGCGCAAGTCCTTGTCCACGCAGCACAGGCCCACCGGGATGGTGGCCAACAGCGTGTCCACCAGCGCCAGGGCCTCCTCGCGCTCCTGCGCCAGGGCCCGGCGCAGCGCGATGTCCCGCGCGGAGAACACCGCCCCACCGGGAGTGCCGTCGGGCTGGAGCAGGGGCCGGGCCGTGACGGAGACGGGCAGCCGCGTCCCATCCGGCCGGTGGAGCCACAGCAGCTCGTCGCGCACGTGCTCGCCCAGGAGCGCGCGGTAGAGCGGCACCCGCTCCAGGGGCAGCGGGTGCCCCTCCTCGTCGGACAGCCCGTACGCCTCCACCCATTGGGCCGGGGGAAGCTCCTTCAGGCCCACGCCATGCTGGCGCTCGGCCTCCGGGTTGAAGATGCGCAGCACGCCCTGGGCATCCGCCACGACGATGGCATCGCCGCTCTGCGCGATGATGCCCTCCAGCAGCGCCCGCTGCCGCTCGGCCTCGGCCCGGGCGGCGCGCTCGCGCTCCCACATCGCCGCCCGCTCCTCCTCCGCCTTCCGGCGCTCCTCGTCGCGGCCGTGCTCGGAGTCGGCGACGGCATCGCCCATGGCGAGGTCCAGGCCGCGGTGGAGCGCCCGCTGCTCGGCGAGGACGAGCACGCCGCCGGTCTCCTCCAGCAGCCCGAGGATGCAGTCGCGCACGGCCCCGTACTCGCGGACGATCTGCGTGACGTCGTAGCCGAGCGCCTGCCGTTGGGCGCGGTGCCGGCGTGCCGTCTGGCGCATCCGCCCGCTCAGCGCGGACGAGGCCTCCGCGCTGGAAGGGTTGCTCAGGAGCTCGTACAGCTCATCGAGGAGTTGCGGGAGCGTGTCGCGGATGACGGAACGCGGCTGCCCCTGCAGCGGGAAGCGAGCCAGCACCTCACGCTCGAACCGCTGGAGGATGTCCTCCCGCCGCAGGGCGAGGAGGTCGGCCAGTGCACCCATGGAAGTGCAGCTAGACACGCCAGAGGGGAGCGGGCAAGGACGCGAGGGGCCCGGGCCGGGTCTGTCTTGTTCAGGGGTACAATTCACTTCCACGCCGAGGCTGAGGACAGTGAGAGACAAATGTCCTTCACCATTCATATCGAACAGCCCGTGGCTCCCCTGCTGGAGGAGTTGCCCTTTCCGGTCCGGGACTCGCTCCGGGCCCACCTCCAGCGCATCGCCGAAACCGCCGAATTCCTGCCCCCGGAGGACCCCCGCTGGGAGGACCTGGTGCAGGTGCAGCCGGATGGAGACGGCCTGCGCACCTACGTGGCGGGCTGCTGCGTCCGCCTCCACCTGCTGCATGACAGCCGCGAGCTGGTGGTGGAGCAGATCGGCCGCGTGCGCATCCGCCTCCCCGAGTCCCTGGCGCTCGCCTGGTAGGCTCCCCTCCCGCTGAGCAGCCCGCTGTGTCCAGTACCAGGGACGCATTTGACGACGGGTCGACAAACCGCCGCGACAGAGTCACTCCAAAGTTGAACGTCCAGCCCTAGAATCCCCCACGAGCGCAATGGGTTTAGTAAGGGGCTGAGACGTAAGGAGTCACCTCATGACGGTGGGAATGACGGCGGGACGGATTCGGATCGGCATCCTGGAGGACCAGCAGGTCTTCCGCGAGAGCCTCGTGGCGCTCTTCCAGGGGTCGGGGATGGACGTGGTCGCCCAGGGCCGGGACGTCGAGGGCTTCCTCGCCCAGGTGCGGGAGGTGAAGCCGGACGTGGTGCTGGTGGACCTGCGGCTCGAGCGCCCGGACAGCAGGGAAGTGGAGGATGGCCTGAAGGTGGTGGAGGCGCTGCGCGAGCAGCAGCCGCAGACCCGAGCCCTCATCCTGTCGTCCGTCCGGGAGCTGCCGGTGATGGAGCGCTGCTTCCAGGCTGGTGCCGCCGGGTACCTGAGCAAGCTCACCGTGAGCGGCGCGGAGCTGGTCACCGCCGTGGAGCAGGTGGCCCGGGGCGAGTGGGTGGTCCCCGCGGATTTCATGAGCCCGGCGCAGGCCGCGCGCGCCGAGCGCCCCGTCACCCCGCTGGATCGCCTCACCCTGCGCGAGCGCGAGGTGCTGGGCCTGGTGGCCTCCGGCGCGGACAACCTGCAGATCTCCGCCCGGCTGGGCATCACCGAGCGCACGGTGAAGGCGCACGTCTCCAATCTCTACCGCAAGCTGGGAGTCCAGAACCGCGTGGAGATGGCCATGATGGCGTACCAGACCGGCCTCTCCACGCCGATGGACGCGCAGCACCCGTAGCGGCGCGGGCCGCCCTGTACCCGAGTGCGTTGTACCCGGGCACACTTCTCCGGACGGGCGCGCGGACACATCCTCAAGAGTGGCACGGCATCTCCCTCTGGCCGTGCCCGGTCCGCGAGACCGCGTCTGTCCAATGTCCCCCCGGGCCGGGGCAGGGCTGTCCCACTCTGCCCCGGTCTTTTTTTGTCCGGCGGGGGCACTCAGGCCGGGACGGTGTGGTCCTTGTCGAGGAAGGCCGTGAGCTTCTGGATGAGCTCGGCGCCCTGGACGCTCTTGGACAGGTAGCCATCCGCACCCGAGGCCCGCGCGAGCGAGCGCAGCCGCGACTCGTCCGAGGCCGAGTAGAGGATGAACTTGGTGTTCCGCGGCGCATAGCGGCGGGCCAGGCTCAGCACCTGGTCTCCCTTGAGCGCGGGGAAGTTCACGTCCAGCATCACCAGGTTCGGCTCCCCATTGCGCACCAGGTTGGACACGCCCAGCGCGGAGTGGTGCGTCTGCACCTCGAAATGAGGCGTCAGCGTCCGGCGCACGAGCTCCAGCAAATCCGGATCATCGTCCACCACGAGGACCCGGACCTTGGGGACCGCCACATCAACCATGACTTCTCCCGAGATGCTTGCGAATGGTCTCGAGCAGCAGGTCGCGGTCGAGAGGCTTGGTGAGGTACCCGTTGCAGCCGGCGGCCGAGGCCTTCTCCTGGTACTCGCGGCCGGCGTGGGCGGTGACGGCGATGACCGGGATGGAGGACGCCGCGGGGAGCTGCCGCAGGCGGCGGGTGGCCTCCCAGCCGTCCAGGCGGGGCAGCGACAGGTCCATCAGGATGAGGTCCGGCGTCTCCTTGCTGGCGCGCTCCACGCCGAGCTCGCCGTCCTCGGCCTCCAGCACCTCGAAGAGGCCGCCGAGGTAGCGCCGGACGATGTCGCGGTTCTGCGGGTTGTCCTCGATGTAGAGGATGCGTGGCAGGCGCCCGGCGCGCTGGGCGCTCTGCTTGAGGAGCAGCCCCTTGGCCTGGCCGATGACTTCCTCCAGGGCATGGCCGCCCTTCTGGACGAAGCCCGCGAAGCCGTCACGCAGCACGGACTGCTCCTCGCTGGAGAGCGTCTTGCCGGTGAGCACCACCACCGGGACGTGGACCTTTTCGGCGCGCAGGCGGCGCAGCACCTCGAAGCCGTCCAGGTTGGGCATCATCAAATCCAACACCACCAGGGTGGGCGGGGAGACGCGGGCCTTGAGCAGGGCGTCCTCGCCGCTGTGGGCCTCGTTGGTGGAGAAGCCCGCGCGGCGCAGGGAGCGGCTGACGAGCTCGCGCGTGGAGGCGTCGTCGTCCACCACCAGCACGTCGCCGGAGCTGGTGGCGCCACCGATGTTGCGGCGCACCACGTCCACCAGGTGCTCGGGCTCGATGGGCTTGATGAGGTACTCGCACGCCCCCAGCGAGAAGCCGCGCGCGCGCTGCTCCTCCACGGAGATGATGATGACGGGGATGCGCGCCAGGTCCGGCTCGCTCTTGAGGGTGGACAGCACGCTCCAGCCGTCCAGGCGCGGCAGGTAGATGTCCAGCACGATGGCGTGCGGACGGAGCTCCCTCGCCTTCTTGAGCGCCTCCAGCCCATCCGAGGCCGTCACCACGGTGAAGCCCGCGGGCACGAGCTGCCCGGCCACCAGGTGCTGGACGAGCGGATCATCATCCACCACCAGCACGGTGCCGCCCTGCATCATGGGCGCGAGCGCCCCGCCCACGTCCTGCGGGGACACCGGCTTGTCCAGCTCGCGCGAGGTGCCCAGCGCCTCCCCCTCGAGGATGCCGGCCAGCCGCACCGTGAAGGTGGTGCCGCGGCCCAGGATGCTCTGCACCTCCACGCCGCCGCCGAGCACCTTGCTCAGCTCCTTGACGATGGCCAGCCCCAGCCCGGTGCCGCCCACCGTGCGCGTGGTGGAGCCGTCCACCTGGCGGAACTTCTCGAAGATGAAGGGGAGCTGGTCCCCGGGAATGCCGATGCCCGTGTCCTCGACGATGAAGACGGCCTCGTTGCCCTCGGCGCGCGCCGTGAGGGACACCTCGCCGGACTCGGTGAACTTGGCCGCGTTGGACAGCAGGTTGAGCAGGATTTGCCGCAGTTTCAGCGCGTCCGTGCGCACGTACGCCACGCGCTCGTCGATGTCCGTGCGCAGCTCGACGTCCTTGCCCTTGAGGTACTCCTTCACCGTGGCCGTGCACTCCTCGGCCAGCTCCTGCATGTCCACCCGCTCCACCACGACTTCCACCCGGCCCGCTTCAATCTTGGACAGGTCGAGGATGTCGTTGATGAGCGCCAGCAGCGTCTGTGCGTTCTTCTTCACCACGTTGAGGTCGCGCCGGCCGTGCGGCGTGAGCCGGCTGCCCTCCTCGCGCATCAGCAGATCGCAATAGCCGATGATGCCGTTGAGCGGCGTGCGGATTTCGTGGCTGAAGTTGGCCAGGAACTCGCTCTTGAGCCGGGCGGCGGCCTCGGCCTCGCGCGCGCGCTCCTCCTCGTTGCGCTTGGCCGACGTCAGCTCCGTGGCCAGCCGGTCCAGGTCCTCGTTCTGCTGGCGGATGATCTCCATCTGGAGGGCCCGCTGCTGGTAGCTGGCCAGCGTGCGCGCGGACACGGCGCGGCTCTTCTTGAGCTCCTCCAGGTTCTCCGCCAGGCGCTTGTTGGACTCCTCCAGCTCGGCCTTGGACTTGCGCAGCGCCTCCTCGGCGGCCTTGCGCTCGGTGATGTCCTCGGTGATGCCCAGCACGTAGCGGGCCTCGCCCTTGTCATCCAGCAGCGGCAGCTTGCGCGTGGCGTAGATGCGGTCCACCCCGCCGGTGCGCGCCACCTCCTCGAAGGCCTTGAGCTTCTTCGTCTGGAGGATTTCGGTGTCGATGGCCACGAAGGAGTCGGCCTGCTCCGGGGGGAAGTAGTCGTGGTCCAGCTTGCCGAGCAGCCACTCCTTGGTGACGCCGAAGGCGTCCGCGAAGGTCTTGTTGGCCACCTGCAGCCGGCGCGCCTCGGCGTCCTTCACGAAGAGGACGAAGGGGAGGCTGTCGACGATGCACTCCAGCAGCCAGCGCGAGCGCTCCTGCTGCTTCTCGGCCTCCACGTGCTGGCGGCGCTCGATGACGCGCTGGAGGCTCGCGGCGGACGACGGGCACGAGCACGGCCATCCGCTCCGGGTCGATGTAGCTGGCGGCGCCGGCCTCCTCCATGGCCGCGCTCATCTCCGCGTCGTCCCACTTCGCGGAGATGACGAGGAAGGAGAGCTGGGGGGCCTTCTCGCGCAGCAGCGGCGCGGCCTCGCGGAAGCCCAGCTCCGGCAGGCCCGAGGCGCACACGGCCAGCTCCCACGGCGTGTCCAGCGCCGCCGCCAGCTCCTCGCGGGAGGACACGCGCCGCGCGGACACCTTCAGCTCCGCGCGCCGCAGCAGCTCCAGGACGCGTGCGCACTCCCCCTCGCCGCCCACCAGGAGCAGCCGGGGCGCCTCATTGCCCGACACCGCAGGAGCCGGAGTGCTCATCCGTCAGTTTCCCCCAAACGCCAGGACCGTCAGCGTCGTGTTGATGTGGAACCCCGAGTAGATCTCGAAGTGCACATTCATTCCAGCCGCCGCCGGTGCGTGGCGCAAGGTCTCGGCCAACTGGGGGATGGTGCCGGTCGCGCCGGCGTACCACATGCGCCCACTGCAATGGAAAAGCAGGGTGGCCTGGGGGTTCTGGACGCGGCGGGGGAGCTCCTCCTGGAAGAAGGCGCGGGTGAGGCCCGCCATGTCCCCCATCTTCATCAGCTCCAGCTCGGTGCCCTCCTCCAGGAGGTTGGCGAAGAGGACGGAGCCGTCGGGCAGGGGCTTCCAGGGGGAGCGGATGAAGTACTCGCGGCCCACCTTGAGGGCGGTGGGGTGGACGGCGAAGCCCCGGGGCTTGCCGAACTCCAGCTCGTCCACCGGGACACCGAGCAGGTCGGCGTAGCGCTGGGCCGCCGGCTTGCCGTCGATCTCCAGGGCCCGGGTGGCGCTCTCGTCCACGCGGGTGATGGTGAGGCGCTCGCCGGTGGGCTGGTACCAGTGCGAGCGCAGGGCACCCCAGGGCGCGCTCGTCTTGAAGAGGGCCACCACCACGGCGTCGGTGACGACCTCGCCGTCCACGTGCAGCAGGGCGGACTGTTTCGTGGGGTCCTGCTCGTGGTCGGCGGCGCCCCCGCCCACCAGCACCAGCGTCTGGTTCTTCTCGAGGATGCCGAGCAGCAGCTCCTCCTTCTTGTAACGGAAGCCATCGTCGATGACGAGGCCCACGTACTGGCGCGAGTCGATGTCCGACTGGCGCACGCCCAGGTCCTGCGCGGCGTGCTTCATGGCGCTGGCGCCAGCGCCCACGGCGTCCACGGACAGGCCGCTGCCCAGGCCCAGGCCCACCTCGAAGTCACCGGAGAGCGCGCCCAGCACCACGCTGCCGGAGTGGATGCCCGTGTTGTCCAGCTCGCCCGCGGTGGTGGCGCCCACCAGGCGCGTGCCCTTGGGCAGCCGCTCGCGCACGGCCCGGTTGAGGGCCCGCTGATCCCTGTCCCGCGAGGCGAACAGGGTGACGAGCCTGGGCGTCTCGCCTCCCTGCAGTTGTCCGAGGAGGTCCTCCGCGGCGGCGACGGGCTCGGCCCGCGTGGTACGGGCCGTCTGCATCTTCACTCGAGCCAAGGAGGACCTCCGGGAGGTGTGGGGGGCCGCGGCGTTAGAAGCCGCTCCCCGGGTGGGTGGTGTGGCAGGCGCCGGTGCACTGCTGGAAGGACTCACGCCCGCCGCCGACATACATGCTCTCGATGGGGCCGAACTGGGCCACGTGCGAGTCGGGGTAGCTCTTGTGGCACGAGAGGCAGGCGGCCTTGCTGGTGCGCTGCGTGCTCTCCCGCGTCACGTGGCAGCTCGAGCACTGCTCCTTGGGAGCGTCGAAGCGGTCCGAGCGCGAGTGGATGAAGTGCGTGCGCACCACGATGGGGCCTTCCAGCTCGAAGCCCAGCGGGGCGTGGCAGCCGGCGCACGCGGCGCGGTTGTCATTGCCGTGCAGCACCTGGGAGAACTCGCCGCCCTGGTCGTGGCACGTCTTGCAGGAGCCCGTGGTGAGCGCCGCCTGGGTGCGCTCGGGGGTGCCCACCTGGATTTCGAGGGTGCGGCTGGCGGGGACGTCCTCGCCCAGGTAGACGCGGCGGCCCTTCACCGTCACCAGGTAGGTGCCGGGCTCGGCGTTCGCCGGAAGCTGGTACGTCCACGAGGTGCTCACCGGCGCGTCCCAGCCCAGCGTCTCCGGGAAGAAGGCCCCGCCGAAGAGCTTGTTGGACGGCGGGAAGGTCTGGAACTGGGCGTAGACGCCGTCGCGCTCGAGCGTGCCGATGGTCTGCACGTCCTCGGGGCCGAGGAACGCGTCCAGGTCCACGATGCTGCGGATGGGCTGGATGCGCTGGGCGGGCCCGATGATCTGCGTCATCAGCATGCGCTCCCGGTGCTTGCGGCGGTAGTACGTGGTGGACGGGTCGATGAAGGCGAAGGCGCGGTAGTACTGGATGCCCGGCTCATTCTGCCCGAAAACCACCTCGTTGTAGGAAGGCAGGCTGCCCTCCGCGTGGAGGCGCTTGCCCGCCCCATCGCGCAGCGCCATCTGGAAGGTGACGGCCGTGCCGGGCGCGTAGGTGCCATCCGCGCGCGGCGGGGTGACGGCCTGCACGTCGATGGAGAAGCCATACGCGTAGGTGGGCGCGGCCACCTGCGTGACGGGGATGGTGTAGGCGGCGCCGGGACGCAGCGACCAGCTCAGCCGCAGGGCGGTGGTGTCCGGCGGGAGGGTGAAGGGGATGGCGCCGGTGCGGGCGTTGCGCACCTCGACGAGGGCCTCCTCGGAGAAGTTCTTCGCGCCCGTGCAGTCCGTGGCCGTGCGGCAGTCGTAGGTCCACTGGATGGCGCGCAGGCGGCGGATGAAGAAGTCGTCGTTGGACTTGCGCCGGTCGTCCTTGCCGATGTGCAGGGAGACGGCCCGGCCCGTGGGCAGGCCCTCGGCGTCCACCGGCTGCACGTTGAAGACGCTCGGCTGCTCCATCCACTGGGCATTCCGGTAGAAGCGGCGGCGGGTGAAGGTGCCGTCCGGGTTGGCCAGGGGGATGGGCTCCTCGTCGGCCAGGCTCACGCCGTCCCAGGAGAGCTGCGCGAAGTCGCCCGCGCGCCGCAGGCCGTCCACGCCCTCGTCCCGCGTGGCCGTCAGCGAGGCCCTCAGGTCGATCTGATTGATGTAGAAGGTCTGCCCGGCCTTCACCTTCAGGGGAAGGCCCGTGCCGTCATCCACCTCGAGCGCCAGCCCCACCGCCGACTCCAGGCTCGGGCGCATGGCCGCGGCCTCCGTGAGGGCCTCGGACAGACTGGGGGCCGCCGCCGAGGTGCTCTCCGTGAGGGCCTGGGACTGGTGGGGGGGCCTGGCCGCGCTGGCCTCGCGCATCGCGGTGACCTCCCGCTCCGTGCAGCCTCCCGCGAGCAGCGCGAGGGCCGCGAACCACATTCCCCTCACCCGGCCCGGAACGCGGACAGACGACTGCGACGGCACACAGAGTGCTCTCACTCCGCTCATGGCGGCCCCTCTCATTTCGGTTTGGGTCCCGGGCAACGCCCCCACCCGGCCCTGTTCTCGCCACCGGCTTCCGTTCCCTACCTGTCAGGTCGGAGCCGATGCTTCCTCGAGTGCTCCCCTGTCCTTCAGGGAACGGCTCGGTTTGAGCCAGGGCAGAATAAAGTGATTCGACCTGGAATTTCAACTTCTATGGGAATTATTCACCCACCTCTTAAGCCATTTTTGGCGGTTTGGTGTGAGACGCTGTAGGTGACGTGTGCGGTTGGGTGAGAGGACGCGTCGCGTCATCCCCGGCCCCGTCTAGGACGAGGCGTGGGAAGCGGGCAGCTCGACGGTGAAGGTGGCGCCGTGGCCCGGGCGGCTGGAGACGTGGATGGTGCCGCCATGGGCCTCGACGAGCTGGTGGACGATGTAGAGGCCGAGCCCGGTGCCGGGCCGGCCGGTGGTGCCCAGCCGCTCGAAGCGGCCGAAGAGGCGCTCCTGGGCGTCGGGGGGCAGGCCCACGCCGTTGTCCTTCACGGCGAGCCGGGCCCGCCCGCCCTCGGCGAGCACGTGCACCTCGATGGGTTGGCCCTGGCCGAACTTCAGGGCGTTGCTGAGCAGGTTGGTGGCTACGCGATCCAGGCGATGACGGTCCCACCGGCCATGCACCGGGCCCTGGGCGTGCACCACCAGGGGGCTGCCGGCGGCGGCGGCCTGGTCCGAGAAGCGCTCGGCCACTTCGCGGGTGAGGGCGGCCAGGTCCAGCTCCTCGAGGTCCAGGGGGAGCCGGCCCTCGGACAGGCGCGAGAGGTCCAGGAGATCATGCACCATCAGGCCCATGCGGCGCGCCTCGCGCTCGACGAGGGCGAGCCCCTCCTGGGCACGCGGATCCTGCCGCGTCTGGGCGCGCAGCCGCTGCAATCGCAGTTGAAGCGCGAGCAGGGGATTGCCCAGGTCATGCGCGGCCACGCCCACCAGCTCGAAGGCGCCCTGCACCTGGGCGCGCAGGCGGGCGTTCTCCCGGGCCAGGGCGTCCTGTGCGGAGTCCGGCGCGGAGGAGCGGGGCGCCTCGGGGGGGAACGTCTGGCGCAGCGTCCAGCCCAGGGCGCACCCCATGGCCAGCCCCACGAAGCCCATCATCATCACCAGCAACCGCGGCCCGTCGGCCTCCTCGCTCCGGAGGGGCAGGGGCCCCGGTGCCAGGAGCAGGTAGCCCGCCCCGAGCAGGGCGAAGGCAGACAGGTTCACGCCCGCGCGCAGCGCGGCCGTTGGATGACGCGGCGGCATGTGGCTCTCCCCCCCAGCGGCCATGGACTCCGGGCGCGCAGGTCGAGCCACCTTGCCTGGAGTGGGAGGGTCTCGAAATCGCCCCGGTGGGCAGGGGGCTGTCGAATGGGTGACAGCGGCATCGCCCCGGAGTACGAGGCCGCACCTGAATTCGAGGGGTTCGCGGGATGGCCGTGGGGGTGGGCCGGGGTTATGAGCGAATCCCCTTTCACATCGAGGGTCCGTTTCCGACCATGTCCTTTGTCCCTGGCAACAAGGTCCGCTACCTCCCCCAGCCCGAGTGGGGCGTGGGGCATCTCATGGAACTGCAGGATGAGGGCGCCAAGGCGCTCGTCCTCTTCCCCGCCCGGACGGGAGAGCCGGTGCTGGTGTCCACCAAGGGCGGCGCCCTGGTGCACTACGCGCTGACGAAGGGGGAGCCGGTGCAGACGGCCAAGGGCCGGCGCGCCACCGTGCTGGGCGAGGAGGAGGGCGGCCGGGGCCTGCGCCGCTACGTCCTGCGCTACACCGACACGGGGGAGGAGGACGAGATGCCCGAGTCCGAGGTGCACGCGCTCGCGCCGCGCTCGGATCTGCTCTCCACGCTGCGGGATGGGCGCGTCGGGGACTCGCGCGCCTTCGCGCTGCGCAAGCAGGCGCTGGTGATGGACGACGAGCGGCGGTGTGACGCGCTGGGCGCGCTGCTGGCCAGCCGGGTGATGGTGAAGCCGCACCAGGTGGGCGTGGTGCAGCGCGTGCTGAGCGCGCGCCGGCCGCGCTTCGTGCTCGCCGACGAGGTGGGCCTGGGCAAGACAATCGAGGCGGGCATGGTGTTCAGCGCCCTGCGCCTGTCGGGCCTGGCCAGGCGCGTGCTGGTGGTGGCGCCCAGCCACCTCACCGTGCAGTGGCTGGTGGAAGCTCTTCCACAAGTTCAACCAGCTCTTCACGCTGATGGACTCGGATCGCTACGCGCAGTCGCTCAAGGAGATGCCCGGGGTGTCGCCGTGGGCGCGCTTCCCGCTGGTGGTGACGAGCCTGGAGATGCTGGCGCGCGGCGAGGAGCACCGCCGGGCGGTGGCGGGCGAGGACGCCTTCTGGGACCTGGTCATCATCGACGAGGCGCACCACCTCAAGGGCGAAAAGGCCTTCGAGGCGGCCGAGGCGCTGGCGGGCAACAGCTGGGGCCTGCTGCTGCTGACGGCGACGCCCATGCAGTTGGATCCGGCCGAGTACCACGGGCTGCTCACGCTCATCGACGCGTCCACGGCGCCCACGGTGAAGGGCTTCGAGCAGCGGCTGGCGCGGCAGGAGGAGCTGAGCGCGGCGGTGCGCGGGTTGCTGGAAGGCAAGGACGCGGCGGGGGCGGTGAAGGCCCTGGCGGCGCGCTTCCCGGACGACGCGAAGCTGAAGACGCTGAAGGAGCGCGACGCGCTGATGCAGCACCTGGCGGAGACGTACAGCCTGTCGGACCGGCTGGTGCGCAACCGGCGCGCGGTGGTGGGCGGCTTCTCCACGCGGCGTCTGCACCGGCACCCGGTGAAGCTGTCGGCCGAGGAGCTGAAGACGCGGGACGCGGCGCTGGCGGCCCTGGCGGAGAGCAACCTGCGCGGCGCACCGCTGGGCAACCTGCTGCGCCGGTTGGAGTCGAGCCCCGCGGCCTTCGGCGAGGCGCTGCGCACCAACAAGGCGCTGGCCGGGGTGGCGGGGAGCCTCAAGCTGCCCTCGCGCGACGCGAAGTTCGGCGCCTTCCTGGAGGTGCTGCGCGGCCGCATCTGGAGCGCGGAGCCCAACGCGAAGGTGCTCGTCTTCACGGAGAGCCGCGACACCCTGGAGACGCTGCGCGCGGAGCTGGGACGCGAGGGCGTGGAGGCGCTCGCCTACCATGGAGATCTGCCGATGGTGGATCGCGACCGGCAGGTGGCGCGCTTCCGAGATCCGGAGGGCCCCAAGGTGCTGCTGTGCACGGAGGTGGGCGGCGAGGGCCGCAACTTCCAGTTCGCGCACCACCTGGTGCACTACGACCTGCCGTGGAGCCCGTCCACGGTGGAGCAGCGCATCGGCCGTCTGGACCGCATCGGGCAGAACCACCCGGTGGAGATCCACGTGTTCGACCCGGCGGGGACGCTGGCGTCGGACGTGCTGATGCTGCTGGCGGACGCGGTGGGCGTGTTCGGCGAGACGGTGGGTGGCCTGGACGCGGTGCTGGAGGAGGTGGAGGAGCGGCTGACGGAGATGGCGCTGCTGCCGCGCGAGTCGCGGGTGGCGTACGCCTCGGAGCTGAAGGAGCGGGTGGAGAAGGCGCGGGCGCAGGTGAAGCGCGCGTATGACCCGCTGCTGGACATCCGCTCGTTCGACAAGGACGCGGTGGCGCGGCTGGTGACGCGGGCGCAGGAGCGCATCGGCGTGGAGGCCGACGAGGAGGAGGAGCAGAGCCTCGAGGAGGGCCTGTGGAGCGTGGCGAGGGATCTCGATGAGAAGCTCGAGGAGACGGTGACGGAGCTGGCGAAGCGGGTGGGCATCGGCGTGGACACGGACGAGCAGGTGGATGCCTTCCAGTGCGCGTTCCACTTCGGCCACGCGTTGAAGGTGGAGGGCCTGCCGGGAATCGACATCAACGAGGACCGGACGGTGCTGGGCACCTTCTGGCGGGACACGGCGGTGGAGGCGGAGGAGCTGGAGTACTTCGCGACGGGCCACTCGATTGTCGAGGCGCTGTTCGGCTTCCTGCGGGACGGGCCGTACGGGCGCAGCGGGGCGCGGTTCATCGAGAAGCGCGGGCCGCTGAAGGCCAAGGGCGTGGAGCTGCTCTACCACGTGCAGATGCCGGAGCCCGAGGACACGTCTCCGGGCGCGCGGGTGCCGAGCCGGCAGATCGCCCGTTTCCTGGAGCGCACGCTGGTGCACGTGGCGGTGGTGGAAGGCCCCACGGGCCCGAAGGCGGACACGTCGGTGCTGCCGGCGCTGGAGGCCGAGGGCAAGGGGCTCAAGGGCGACGAGTGGCTGCGCATCTTCCCGGGCTTTGGCGCCTTCGTGGACCAGGGCATTCCGGTGGCGCAGAAGGCGGCCGAGGCGGAGATGGCGAAGCTGCAGACGCGGGCGCGCAAGGCCATCGAAGCCGAGCGTGACGGGGCGCTGGAGCGGATGCGGCTGTCGCTGACGCACCAGGGGCTGGAAGCGGAAGCGGTGGAGGATCAGCTCGCCGCGGAGCGCACGCACTACGAGCGGCTGCTGACGGCGCTGGCGGGAGCGAAGGTGGTGCTCGACTCGGCCTGCGGCTTCGTCATCAATCGCTAACGCTGTTTGTGTATACCTTGTTGAGCCTTTGTTGAGTCTTCTGGAGGCCCTTCCACTCGAACCTTTCCCCTCTCCCTTCGGGAGAAGGACGGGGTGAGGGTATCGGGCCCCTGTTCTCACTTTCTGGGAGCACCGCTGGCAAACCGTGCGCTCGGCGGCCTGCCAGCTCGAAGCTCAGGTAGATGAGATGCGCGGACGTGTGTGTATTTGTTGGGACATAAACGAGCCACAACGATACAGGTTCACGTGACCCGCTGCGGCGGTACACCCTCGAGAACCGCACCATGCACGGACCCCACCCACTGCGTCCCGACACCTTGGATCAGCGCACCCACCCCAGTGGCCCTGGCCTGCCGAGCGCTTCTTCCCGCCCTGGCGCGAGCGCCAGTCCCTGAATCGGGGAGACGACATGTTCGAACAGAACGCGCAGGCGGTTCTGGAGCTGGTGGACGCGCGGGACGACCAGGCCCAGCGCCTCATTGATAGCCTCTACGACTACGCCATCATCATGCTCGATGTCTCGGGGCGGGTGCGGAGCTGGAACAGCGGCGCGGAGCGCATCAAGGGCTACAGGCGGGAGGAGATCCTCGGCCGGCACTTCTCCGTCTTCTACCCGCCCGAGGACGTCGTCGTCGGCCGGAGCGAGCGCGAGCTGCGGACCGCCGAGAAGGAGGGGCGTTTCGAGGAGGAGGGCTGGCGCGTGCGCAAGAGCGGCGAGCGCTTCTGGGCCAACGTGATCCTCACCACCATGCGCGACGCCAAGGGCCAGCTCATCGGGTTCGCCAAGGTGACGAGGGACCTCACCGAGCGCCGGAAGGCCGAGGAGCAGCTCCGGCAGAGCGAGGAGCGCTTCCGGCTGCTGGTCACGAGCGTGAAGGACTACGCCATCTTCATGGTGGGGCCCGACGGGCGCGTGGAGAGCTGGAACGCGGGAGCCCAGCGCATCAAGGGCTACGAGGCCGGGGAGATCATCGGCCAGTCCATCACGCGCTTCTACCCGGACGAGCTGGTGGCCCAGGGCAGGCCGTGGGCGCTCCTGCACGAGGCGGCGGAGTCGGGACACGTCGAGGACGTGGGCTGGCGCGTGCGCAAGGACGGGACGCCCTTCTGGGCGGACGTGGTCATCACCGCACTGCGCGACGAGAGCGGGCAGCTTCGGGGCTTCGCCAAGGTGACGAGGGATCTCACCGATCGCAAGCGGGCGGAGGAGGAGCGCCTGCGGCTCGCCCAGGCCCAGGAGTCCATCCGGCTGCGCGACGAGTTCCTCGCCATCGCCTCGCACGAGCTGAAGACGCCGCTCACCGCGCTCCAGCTCCAACTCCAGAGCCTGCAGATCCGCGGGGAGTCCCTCGCGCCGGGGGTCTCCGCGAAGCTCGACCGCGCCATCCACAGCACCGAGCGGCTGGCGGGCCTCATCGAGACGCTGCTCGACGTCTCCCGGCTGAGCACCGGCCAGCTCACGCTCAGGCAGGAGCGGATGGAGCTGCTCGCCACGGTGAAGGACGTGACGGAGCGGCTGCAAGAGGCGGCCGCCCAGGCGGACTGTCCGGTCGTGGTCCGGGAGGGGCCTCTCCTCGAGGGGACGTGGGATCGCCTCCGCATCGAGCAGGTCGTCTCCAACCTGCTGTCCAACGCGTTCAAATACGCGGCGGGAAGCCCGGTGAGGCTCTCGGTCTCGCGGGAGGGCACGGAGGCGATCCTCGTCATCCATGACAAGGGGCCCGGCATCCCGGAGAAGGACCTGCACCGGCTGTTCAAGCGGTTCGAGCGCGCCGCGCCGATGAAACACTATGGCGGACTGGGCCTGGGGCTGTACGTGACGCGGGAGATCGTCCAGGCCCACGGCGGGAGCATCTCGGTGGAGAACGCCGCGGAAGGCGGCGCCCGCTTCACGGTGCGCCTGCCTCTGTAAAGCGCGGAGGTGAGGCTCAGACGCGCAGCTTCTCGCGCAGCACCTTGGCCCGGCCCTGCGTGTCCGGGTCCGAGCTGGTGCAGCTCGATGCCCTTGAGCCGCTGATCCAGGCTCTTGGGCAGCTTCGCCTTCACCAGCTTGCCCCCGGCCTCCATCTCCTCCAGCTTGCCCAGCGCCTTGTCGGCGATGCGCTCACGCGGATGGCCCAGCAGGCTGTCGAGGAAGTACGGATCCTCGGGCAGCTCGGGGTACTTCTCCAGGTAGTCCACCACGCCCGCCGCCCAGGCCCGCGGATCCTCGGCGGACTCCATCAGCTTCTGCATGGCCTGTTTCTGCGCCTTGCGCTTGCCCTCGGGGTCGAAGGTCTTCGCCAGGCCCTCGGGCAGCTCGCCGCCGGTGAAGAGCGCGTCCGCCGCCGCCTTGTACTTCTCGTAGGACGCGCTGCGCTCGATGCGCTGCTGCGCCGGGTCATCCTGCCGGGAAGCTCGGGCCCCGGCCCTTGCCGCGTGAAGCGTCGATCTCCCGCCAGCTCTTCGTCCGTTTGCCGGAGAAGCCCCCGCCGCCCCGATCGTCGTCCTTGTCACGTGCCATTCGTCACTTTCCCTTCCGGGCACTCCACAGCGCCGCCAGTCCGCGCTTCACCAGGGTGCGTGCCTTCGCCAGCTCCTCGGGTGACAGGGGGTGCTCCTCGTCCTGCTCCGCCTCGAACAGCGCCTCGTCCGCGTATGCGGTCAGGGCCGTGGGCACTGGCGAAGTCTCCATGCCCGGTGTCTCCAGCGCCGCGGGAGCCACGCTCGCCAGTCCCTGCGGCCAACCGAGCTCCAGCATGGCATGCAGCTCGAAGAGCAGGTGACGGGCGACACCGTATCCTTCGTCCGTCAGCCCCGCGGCGTCAAGCACCCCCAGCAGCGCGTCCTGCTTGTTTTCGAACGCATCGTGCAGGCGGGTGCGTCCCTTTTCGTCGTCTTCCAGATAACGCCACGCGCCCTCCACGAATGCCGTGTCCGGCTCGCCCGGGGCGAAGGGCGTGGGAGGCTCCGTCTTCTGCTTCTTGGGCCGGGGCGGGCGAGGGCCGTCCTCGAACCGCACCTGCTTGCCTTCCTGTACCAGGTCCCACAACCCCAGCAGGTTCTGGAAGAGGCGGCGGGCCAGCTCGGGGGACTCGAAGCGCGGCTCGCGCCCGCCGAAGAGGCTGGGAATGACTTCCTGCGAGGGGCGTCCCTCGGCATGGGCCTGCCGCATGTGGGCCAGCACCGTGAGGCTGTCATGGGAAGTGCCCGCGAGCTCCAGCAGCCCGTCGAGCACCGGCGCGCCCTCGAAGTGGCGCACGAAATCCATCTGTTTGGAACGGGAGCGACTCATGAGGTGCACACCGTAGCGCCCGGACGGCGGAGAGGCACGCGGCTCAATGCGGTGCGTGTTCCCACTCGCCCATCAGATCGTCCTGGTGCTGCTTGGGGTTGGTGGGCCATTGGTAGTCCTCGGGCATGTGGCCTCCGCCCTGCTCGGCCGTGCCAATCCAGCTCACGTCCGGGAAGCGGGAGTCCGGACTGGGGTAGAGCGGCTCCAGTTCGTCCGTCACCCCGGTGCGGTTGGGGGGCACCACGAAGGGGGTCTCTGGGGGGTTGATGTTCGCCATGAGTGGGCTTCTCCAGTCCCAACCATGGGGATGACCCCACCCGAAGGCCCGGCCCGTCCCGGGGAGACCGGCCAGGGGACCAGCGGCATGCCCGAGCCGTCCTTTCCTGGACGAGACCCGCTCCACGCCTTTGCTCCTTCCGTTTCCTCCCTTCCGACCCTAGGCTGACGCCCCGTCCATGAGCGATCTGTCCTCGGAGAGACTGAAGGCCGCGGTGCTGGCGCTGTACCAGGCGCGCCCGGTGGAAGGGCCTCCGGGTGACGACGGCCAGCGCTCCGTCTGGCACCTGTCCACCCAGGGGGCGGAGCTGCTCTCCTTCGTGGACCCCGAGGGCCGCGTGCAGCGCCAGGAGCTCACGCTGCTGGATGAGCACTGCGTGTGGTCCAACGGCGTGGGCCTGCGCACCGGACGCGTCGAGCAGGACGGGGCCGCGCGCGCCGACACGAGCGTCGTCCACCCGGACGCCCAGCCCGTCCCCGCCCGGCTGTTGCGCGCCGCGCTCGCCCTCGAGCACTACGAGGGCGAGGATCGCTACATCCTTCATATCCAGCGGGTGCTCGCGCTCGCGCGCCAGGGCCTCGTGCTCGCCGGCGGCGCCGGTGCCGCGCCCGCGCCCGCCGCACCGCGGGCTTCCGCGCCTCAGGCTTCCACTCCCGCCGCTCCGTCCCCGGTGCCGTTCCAGGCCCCGTCCGTCGACCCTGTCATGCTCCGCAGACAGAAGACCGAGGGACTGACGATGCTCATCGTCCTTGGCGTGGGTCTGCTGTTCAGCGTGTGGCTGCTGTACTGGCTGCTCTGAGGGAGTCCGCGCAACTCAAGCGGCGACGGCGCCCTCGCCGAGCAACTGGGCGTAGCGGCCCCCCCGGGCGGAGAGCTCCGCGTGGGTGCCCGCCTCCACCACCCGGCCCGCGTCCAGCACCACGATGAGGTCCGCGTCACGCACCGTGGACAGGCGGTGCGCGATGACGAGCACCGTGCGCCCCTTCATCAGCGCCGCCAGGCCCGCGCCCACCGCGGCCTCGCTCTGCGCGTCCAGCGCGCTGGTGGGCTCGTCCAGCAGCAGCACCGAGGGCCGCCGCAGGAAGGCCCGCGCCAGCGCGAGCCGCTGCCGCTGTCCACCCGACAGCCGCGCGCCGCGCTCACCCACCGGCTCGTCCAGGCCGCCCGGCAGGGCTCCCACGAAGTCCTCCGCGTGCGCCAGCCGCAGCGCCTCCCACACCTCTTCGTCCGTCGCCTCGGGCCGCCCCAGCAGCAGGTTGTGCCGCACGCTGCCCGAGAAGAGCACCGGCTCCTGCGGCACCCACGCCAGCTGCGCGCGCACGCTCGAGGGCTTGAGCTGGGACATCGGTGTGCCGTCCCACCCCACCGTGCCGCCGCTCGGGGGCATGAAACCCAGCAGCACGGAGAAGAGCGTCGTCTTGCCCGCGCCCGAGGCTCCCACCAGCGCCACCCGCGCTCCCGCCGGCACCGTGAGGTCCACCCCGCGCAGCGCCTCGCGGCCGTCCGCGTAGGTGGCGCGCACGCCCTTCAGCGTCAACGCCTGGGTGAGGGGATGGGCCTCCGCTCCCTCGTCCGGCGGCACGGGCACGTCCGCCAGCGCGAAGAGGCGCTCGGCCGCCACCAGCCCGATGATCACCTGCGAGAGCGTGCCGCTGAGCGACTTCACCGGCTGGTAGAGGAGCAGCACTGCGGCGAGGAAGGACAGCAGCCGCCCGGAGAGCGACGGGTCCCCGGAGATGGCCCGCGCGCCCCAGGCCACCGCCACCGCGACGCCGGCAATCCCCATCACCTCCACCGTGGGGCTGTACGCCCCGCGCAGGAAGAGCGAGCGGCGCATCTGCGTCAGGTAGCGCCCCGACTCGGCCTCGAAGGACGCCAGCGCCCGGGGCGCGCCCCCATAGGCCTGCACCACCGGCAGCGCCTGCAGCTGCTCCGCGGTGAGCGCCGTGAGGGCCCCGAGGCTCGTCTGCGAGCGGTTGGCCACCTTCTTCAGCGAGCGGGCGAAGCTGCGCACCGGCAGCACCGTGAGCGGCATCACCACGAAGGTGATGAGGAAGAGCTTCGCGTCGATGAGCAGGCACGTGACGAGCAACGCGACAATCTGCAGCCCGTCCCTCACATAGGAGGAGAGCGCCTGCGTCACGGAGAACTCCACCAACGGTACGTCCGCGGTGAAGCGGGTGAGCAGCTCGCCCGAGTGCTGCCGCTCGAAGAAGGCCGGCGGCTGGGCGAGCAGCCGGGCGTAGAGGAAGGCCCGCAGGTCCGCCATCACCCGCTGCCCCAGCCGCTGCATCCACCCGCCCTGGAGGAAACCCGCGGTGGCCTTCACCGCCGCCAGGGCCACCACGAGCACGGGCAGCACGCCGAGCAGTTGCTCGCCCGGCAGCGTGAATCCCGCCAGCACCACGGGTGTTCCCGTAAGGACAGCGTGTAATAGCGGCCCCACCAACCAGGCGTAGCCTGAAGTAGCGGCCGCGGCGGCCAGGGAGGCGCTCACACCGCATACCAGCAGCCTCCGATAGGGACGGAGGTAGCCCAGCAGACGGCGATAGACGTTCGGGGAAGGACGGGGGGCCACGGCGGAGCGCTCACTCTCGCACCGTCAAGCGTCCCGGGCAAAGGCTCGTGCCCACTCGCTTGCCCTGCTGCCCGGTATCCGGTCCATGTGGGAGCTTTCATTGCCCCTGCGGGAAGCGGCGGACAGGTTTCCGCTAGCCATGGACAACACCAACACTGGGAAAGAGGCGCTGTTCAGTCCGGGCTGTGAGCCGGTGGTCGAGGATGAAGAGCGCCGCCGGCTCTTGTGGCTGATGGCGGAGTACTTCCGAACCATCGGCTGCACGGACCTCAAAGCCCGGCTGCCCGGCTTCATGCCACCGCCCATTCTTTCGGGCACCATCGAGGACCACCGGCCAGACTTCACGTGCCGTCAGTCCGACTCGGCTCGCACCCCCATCATCCTGGAGATCGTCACGCCAGGCATGGTGGAGGACCCCGCCACGGAGAACCGCTGGAGCCTCTTGTCCAGCGCGGCGAAGCTCTACAACGCGGAGCTTCACTTCGTGGTCCCCAAGTGGGCTCAAAGGGGCGCGGTCGACCCGGTGCTCAAACGGCGGCTCGCTCGCATGGAGCTGACGGCCAACCGGGTGTGGACGGTCTGAAGCCCTACCGGAGCCCGATGTGTCGAGCGTTCATTCCGATGCGCCCGCCCCCTTGATGGGGCGGGCGCGGATTGCCGGACCTCCCGCCTGCGTTATAGTGATTTCGAAGACTACGCGAGCGTAGAAAGTCCAATAAATCCAGGGGTTTGAACGCAATGCCAGCGGCGGCGGGCCAGAAACGCGACTACTACGAGGTACTGGGGGTCCAGAAGAACGTCTCGGGGCAGGAGCTCAAGAGCGCGTTCCGGAAGGTGGCCTTGCAGTACCACCCGGACCGGAACCCCGGGAACCATGAGGCCGAGGAGAAGTTCAAGGAGGCCTCGGAAGCCTATGAGGTGCTGAGCGACCCGGAGCGGCGGGCCCGGTACGACCGGTTCGGCCATGCGGGCGTGGGCGGCGCGGCCGGGGGAGATCCGTTCGGCGGCTTCCAGGGCGTCAACATCAACGACATCTTCGGGGAAATCTTCGGAGACATCTTCGGTGGGCGGGGTGGCCGGGGCCGGGTGAGCAACCGCGGCGCGGACCTGCGCTTCAACCTGGAGATCTCCTTCGAGGAGGCGGCGTTCGGCTGCCGTCCGAAGGTGCCGATTCCGCGTCCGAAGAAGTGCGACACGTGCAGCGGCTCGGGCAGCAAGAGCGGCTCGGCGCCCAAGGCGTGCGGCACGTGCGGTGGCTCGGGCGAGCTGCGCTTCACCCAGGGCTTCTTCGCGGTGAGCCGGCCGTGCACCGACTGCGGCGGCACGGGCGCGGTGGTGCCGGACCCGTGCGGCAAGTGCCGGGGCTCGGGCAAGGTGCCCGCCGAGGAGGTCATCGAGGTCAACATCCCCGCCGGCGTGGACAACGGCACGCGGGTGCGGCTGGGCGGCCTGGGCGAGCCGGGTGACCGGGGCGGGCCTCCGGGCGACCTCTACGTGACAGTGATTGTCCGCGAGCACTCGCTCTTCCAGCGCGAGGACTACGACGTCTTCTGCGAGGTGCCCATCTCCTTCACGCAGGCGGCGCTGGGCGCGAAGATCGACGTGCCCACGCTGGACGGGAAGGTGAAGATGACCATCCCCGAGGGCACGCAGTCGGGCAAGGTGTTCCGGCTCAAGGGCAAGGGCATCCCCCACCTGCACAGCGGCCAGCGCGGAGACCAGCACGTGCGCGTGGTGGTGGAGACGCCCACGGCGCTGTCGGCGAAGCAGAAGGAGCTGCTCGAGAAGTTCGCCGACGCCAGCGGGGAGGACGTGCACCCTCAGTCGAAGAACTTCTTCGAGAAGGTGCGCGAGCTCTTCGGCTGAGTTGCACAACCCCTCTCCCCCGGGAGAGGGACGGGGTGAGGGTGCCGCGGACCACGCAGTCCGGGCACCCTTTTCCTTTTCAGGCGGGCCCTACTGCACGGTGATGATGTCCGAGAGGGCCTGCGAGCCGGTGATGGGCACGGTGAGGCGGAACGGCTGCTCGGTGATGTCCATCCCCGGGGTGGTGTTCGAGTCGAAGACGATGACGTACGTGTTGCCCGAGGTCATCAGGCCGGGCGGCAGCCGCACCCGGGGGTTGTTGGTCCGCACGGAGCCCACCAGCCTGCTCACCGTCGCGGTGCCCTGCACCGAGAGCTGGTGCACGAAGATGATGTAGTGCATGTCCGGCGAGCTGGAGGGCGGCGTCCAGGTCAGCTCGGGCGTGGGGGTGGTGAGGGTGACGGGCTGGAAGGCGTCCATGCCCTCGATGCGCGGATTCCCCACGGGACCGAACGGGGGGGCGATCTCCCGGGAGGTGAAGGCCGCGACCGTGTCCGCATCGGAGATGGACGCGAAGACGGCGCCCGGGGTCGTCGTGCCGGGCAGCGTGTAGAGCACCTGGTAGCGCGACTCCATGACCCCGATGGGATTCCAGCTCGCGGGGTAGGGATTGGCGTAGGTGAGGGTGGTGCGCATCTCGTCCACGGTGGGCGCCTGGGCGATCTCGACGAGCCGGGGCACGGAGGTGAAGTAGCCGTAGGTGAGTGGCCTGGGCAGGATGTCGAAGACCAGGAGCTGCGTGACCACGGTGGCGCGCGGGTTCACCGAGGCCGCCAGGTTCTTGTACGCGAGGATGTCCCAGTGGAGGGGGGCCTCGAGCGGCGTCAGCTCGCTCATGGCGGCGGAGATCGTCTGCTTCTCCGCGATGCGCATCTGGAAGGGCGTCGGAGCCTCGACGGCGTGGCTGACGGAGCGGTAGGGCAGCGTCTCGCTGGTGCCTTCGAGCGTGGCGGTGCGGCTGGCGAGCTGGGTGAGGAGGACGCGATCCCCCTGGCTCGAGTCGATGAGCGGTTGGCCGGCGCGGACCGTGTAGGTGAAGCTTCCGGACGTGGCCGTGTTGGTGATGGTGGGCGTGAGCCGGAAGCGCGGCACGTTGGCGTTGGAGGAGAAGAGGGTGATGCTGTCGGTGGCCTGCCACGAGCGCAGGTTGCTGAGCTCGAAGACCATCTCGGCGGCACCGGCATCCGCGGGCTGGGTCATGGGATCCGGCCTGCCGAGCGCGGGCGCGGAGAGATCCACTTCCCGCGAGTCCGTCACCACGAAGAAGGTGGGGTCCACGCGCAGGTAGTAGGGGCCGGCCGGGACGTTGGGCACGGTGAAGGTGCCATCCGCACGGCCCTCACCCTCGTAGGTGACGAAGGTGCCACCCTCCAGGACGAGCGCCTGGGGCGGCGCGGCCGAGAGATCCACCGGGACGCGGACCTCGCCGGTGTCCGTCAGGTAGATGCGGCTGCGCTCTCCGCTGACCTTGGCCAGCGTTCCCGCGTCGACGCCGGCATCCACCTCCGTTCCGGCGTCGGGAGGAGTCGGATCCGGGGACGGACAGGCTGTCAGCCCGAGTGTGAGTGCCAGGCATGACAGCAAGGAAACTGGGAGACGGCTCGAACGCATCTTCTTCCCCTGTAGGACGGGCACTGGTGATGGGGGTACCCGTTCGCGCTTCCACCGTACCACTAGGAGGCCACGCGCTGGGCGTCCGGGGCTGGCTCCACCAGCCGGCCCGAGTCCAGCCGCACGAGCCGATCCGCCACGTGGAAGTAACGATCGTCGTGGCTGATGACGAGCACGGCCTTGCCGGCGCGCTTCATCTCGGGGAGCAGCTCCTCGTAGAAGATCTGCTTGAAGACGGGATCCTGATCCGCGGCCCACTCGTCGAAGACGTAGATGGGGCGATCCTCCAGCCAGGAGGCGAGCAGGGCCAGCCGCTTGCGCTGGCCCAGGGAGAGCGCGGTGGTGGAGAGCTTCCCGTCGGTGACGCGCACCTTCTGATCCAGGTTCAGCCGGGCCAGGTAGTGCGCCACCTGGCCGGAGCGCTCGGGAGGAGCCAGGCCGAGCAGATTCTCGAAGAGGTGGAAGTCCGAGAAGACGGTGGAGAAGAGCTGGCGGTAGGCGTCGCGCGTCTCGTCGGTGACGGGCTGGCCATCCAGCCGCACCTCGCCGGACTCGGGCGCGTAGAGGCCGGTGAAGAGCTTGGCGAGGGTCGTCTTGCCGCTGCCGTTGCCGCCCACCAGGAAGAGCAGCTCGCCCGGCTCCAGGCTCATCCGGAGGGGGCCGAGGGTGAAGCGGGAGTCGTCATTCTCGCGGTGGTAGGTATGGGTGACGTCCACCAGCTCCAGCCGGCGGAAGGTGCGCGGCGGGTTGCTGGAGGCCAGGGCCGTGGGCGGCTCGGCGGAGGCTTGCAGGGACAGGCCCATGTCCTCCACCTTCTTCATCGCGACGTCCGCGCGGGCCAGGTAGGGGACCAGCTCGGTGAGGGCCTGCAGCGGCTGCTGCAGATAGAGCACGGTGAGCGTGTAGCCCGTCAGCTCGGCCAGGCTCAGCGGGCTGAGCACGGGCATGGCGAAGATGAGCAGCCCGATGACGACGAAGAAGAGGAACATGCCCCAGCTACTGCTGGCCGAGTAGATGTTGAGGCTGCGGGTGTACATCTGCCGCAGCGTGGCCGCCGTGCCCTCCAGCACCTCCCCGAGGAAGACCTCGCGGCGGTTGCCGTTGAGCTTGAGCTCCTCGATGCCCTCGGTGATGGAGCGGAAGTGCTTGTAGAGCACATCCTGCGTCTTGCGCGCCTCCGCCACGCCCCGCACGGCGATGCCGCTGAGGAGCGAGAAGGAGAGGACGCCCAGCGACAGGAAGACGACCATGCCCAGGAAGAGCTTCCAGGACAGCCACGCCAGCCACCCCAGGCAGCCGATCAGGATGGCGGCATTGACGACGATGATGGGCAGCAGCATCAGCCCGTTGCTGATCGTGGCGATGTCCTCGGTGAGGGTGGCCATGAGCTGATGGGCCCCCTTCTCCTCGAGGCTGCGCAGGGGCGCCGTGAGGATGCTGCGGCTGAGCCGCAGGCGCATCTCGTAGAGCGCGCCCTGCTGCATCCCGTTGAGCAGCACCTGGGAGATGATGCGGGCCACCAGCGCCAGCAGCATCAGGCCGATGAAGCCGCCCACCAGGACGCCATCCGTCAGGCTGGTGCCGGTCAGCTTGCGGTTGATGAGGGCGATGAGGGCCGCGCTGCTGGCTCCGGAGAGCAGGCCGCAGAAGGCCGACAGGAGGACGCTGCCGCGCGAGGCGCGGAGCAGGAGGGCAAGGAGTTTCATGGGGTCCTTTGGGCCGCGGCGGCCTGCTCGTGGGCGCGCTCCAGGTACTCGCGCAGTCGCTCGGCCACGGCCTGCACGGCAGGAGGCTGCAACAGCTCGAAGTGTGCGCCGGGCACCTCGTGGATGTCCAGCCTGCCCGGGGCCAGGGCCGCCCAGCCGCGATCCTCGGCCTGGCCCGGTGCCGGCTTGCTGGCCCGCAGCAGGATGAGCCGCCCGCCCACGGACGGGGTGGGCGTGTAGTGCCAGAGGGCCCGCAGGTTGGCCTCGAAGACGTCCCGCAGGGCGCGCACCTGCTCCACCCCCACGCCGGGCAGGGCGAGCCGGGCCTGGCGCGCTCCCTCCATCAGCACGTGGAGCAACTCCTCGCGTCCCAGCGTCTTCACCTGCTCCTCGGGCACCTTGAAGCCCTGGCCGACCAGCTCCTCCACCAGCCCCACGAAGGCCTGTTGGAGGGCCTCGTCCTCGTTGGGGAGGTGCGAGGGCCGCCCGCCAGGCACCTGCGCGTCGATGAGCAGCAACGGCTCCACCTGCTCGCCCTGGCGCTGGAGCTGCTGGGCCATCTCATAGGCCACCACTCCGCCCATGGACCAGCCACCGAGCAGGTAGGGCCCGGAGGGCTGCACGGTGCGGATGGCCTCCACGTAGAGGGCCGCCATCTCCTCGACTGTCTGGCTGGGGGGCAACGAGCCGTCGAGCCCACGCGACTCGAGGGCGTAGAGGGGCTGCTGGGGACCGAGCTGGCGTGCCAGCTCGGCGTAGCCGATGACGGTGCCGCCCACCGGGTGGACACAGAAGAGGGGACGGCGCGGGTTGCCCGGCTCCCGGGGCACGAGCGGCACCAGGGGGGACCAGGCCTGGGGCACCCCGCGCAGCAGTTGCGCGAGCTGCTCCACGGTGGGTGCCTGGAAGAGCGCGGCCAGGGGCAGGGTGCGGCCCGTCACCTCGCGCAGCCGGCCCATGAGGCGCACGGCGAGCAGCGAGTGCCCGCCCAGCTCGAAGAAGTTGCCGTGTGCGCCGATGGGCCGCACGTTCAGCACCTCCTCCCAGATGCTCGCCACCTGCAGCTCGAGGGCATCGCGCGGCGGCACGTAGGCCCCCGCCGCCTCGATGCGGCCCTGCTCCGGCGCGGGCAGCGCCTTCCTGTCCACCTTGCCGCTGGAGTTGAGCGGCAGCTTCTCCAGGGCCACGAAGGCCGAGGGCACCATGTACTCCGGCAGCTTCTGCCGCAGGGCGCCGCGCAGCCCGGCCAGGTCGAAGGGCTGGCCGTCGCGGGCCACGAGGTAGGCCACCAGCCGCTTGTCGCCAGGCGTGTCCTCGCGGGCCACCACGCTGGCCTGCTGGACCCCCGGGTGGCTGGAGAGCACGGCCTCGATCTCCTCGAGCCTCGATGCGGAAGCCGCGCACCTTCACCTGGAAGTCCACGCGGCCCAGGTAGTCGAGGGTTCCGTCCGGCAGCCAGCGCACCAGGTCCCCGGTCCGGTACAGGCGGGCGCCGGGCTGCGGGCTGAAAGGATCCGCGACGAACTTCTGGGACGTCAGCTCGGGGCGGCGCAGGTAGCCGCGGGCCACGCCGGCGCCGCCGACGTACAGCTCACCGGGGACGCCCACGGGCACGGGCTGCATGCGCGCATCGAGCACGTAGCCGCGCACGTTGGGCAGCAGCCGCCCGAGCGTGGGCCGGGGCCAGTCACGCACCTCGCACGCCGTGGTGTCCACCGTGCACTCGGTGGGGCCGTAGACGTTGAAGAAGCGGGTGCGCGGGTGCTGGGACAGCGTGGTCCACAGCGCCTCGTCCAGCGCCTCGCCGCCCACGAGCACGTGCGTGGGCACGCCCTCGGTCCGGGTGGCCAGGCCCGCGCTCAGCAACAGGCGCAGGTGCGAGGGCGAGCAGTCCAGGACGTCCAGCCGATCGCGCGCCAGCAGCGCCAGGAGCGCGTCCACGTCGCCGCGGGCCTGGTCGGGCACCATGCAGAGCGCGTGGCCATCGAGGATCTGCACGAGTTGCTTCACCGACGCATCGAAGGACAGCGGCGCGTTGAGGCTCACCCGGAGCTGGCGCTGGACGCCGGCGTACACGGTGCTGGCCAGGGCGCGGTGCAGGTTGAGCACGGAGCCCTGTTCAATCATCACGCCCTTGGGCACACCGGTGGAGCCGGAGGTGTAGATGACGTAGGCCAGGTCCCCGGGGCCGTTGACGAGGGGCGGATTCTCCATGCTCTCGCGGGCGAGCCGTGGGCCCTCCGCGTCCAGGCAGAGCACCTGGGCGGTGGGGGCCTGGAGCCGGGGGAGCAGGTGCTGCTGGGTGAGCAGCAGCGGCGCCTGCGAGTCCGCGAGCACGAGGGCCAGGCGCTCCTGGGGGTAGGCGGGATCCAACGGCACATAGGCGCCGCCGGCCTTGAGGATGCCGAACACGGCCACCACCTGCTCCAGGGAGCGCTCCAGGCACATGGCCACCAGGACATTGGGGCCGATGCCCCGCGCGCGCAGCAGGTGCGCGAGCTGGTTGGCCCGCTGGTTGAGCTCGCGGAAGGTGAGCGAGGCGCCCTCGTACATGAGGGCCAGCGCCTCCGGGGTGCGAGCCACCTGGGCCTCGAACGCGGCGGGCAGGGACTGCTCGACGGCGAAGTCCCGCCGGGTGTCGTTCCACTCCGCCAGGAGCTGGCGCCGCTCCGCCTCGGAGAGCAGGGGCAGCAGCCCCAGGCTCCGCTCGGGGTGGGCGACGGCTCCCTCCAGCAGGACGCCCAGGTGTCCGGCCAGGCGCGCGGCGGTCTGGGGCTCGAACAGGTCCGCGTTGTAGCTGAGCACGCCGGCGAGCTCCCCGGCATGCTCGGCGAAGGTGAGGGACAGCTCGAAGCGGGCCGTCTGCGCGTCCACCTCCAGCGGGCGGAGCGCCAGCCCGGGCGTCTCCAGGGCCTGGACGGGGGTGTTCTGGAAGGTGAGCGTCACCTGGAAGAGCGGCGAGCGGCTCAGGTCGCGCTCGGGATGGAGCTCCTCGACGAGCTTCTCGAAGGGCACCTCCTGGTGGGCGTAGGCGCCGAGCGTCGTCTCGCGCACCTGGGCCAGCAGGGCGCGGAAGCTCTGCTGGGGCGAGAGGCGGGTGCGCAGCACGAGCGTGTTGACGAAGAAGCCGATGAGGCCCTCCACCTCGCCGCGGTTGCGGCCGGCGATGGGCGATCCGACGCTGATGTCGTCCTGCCCTGAGTAGCGGGAGAGCAGCACCTGGAAGGCCGCCAGCAGCAGCATGAAGGGGGTGACCCCCTCGCGCTGGCAGAGCTTCAGCAGCGCCTGCGAGAGCGCCGCGGGCAGCACCACGGGCTGGCTGGCGCCACGGTGGGTCATCACGGGAGGCCGCGGCCTGTCCGTGGGCAGCTCCAGCGCGCGAGGCGCATCCGCCAGTTGCTGGCGCCACCAGGAGAGCTGCTGCTCGAGCACGTCGCCCTGGAGCCAGCCCCGCTGCCACGCCGAGTAGTCCGCGTACTGCACGGGCAGCTCCGGCAGGGGCGAGGGCTTGCCCTGGGTGAAGGACTGGTAGAGCGCGGCCACCTCGCGCACCAGCACGCCCATGGACCAGCCGTCCGAGACGATGTGGTGCAGCGTGACCACGAGCACATGCTGGTGCTCGTCCAGCCGCAAGAGCAGGGCACGCAGCAGGGGCCCGCGGCCGAGGTCGAAAGGCCGCAGCGCGTACTCGGTGGTGAGCCGCCGCACCTCGGCCTCACGCTCGGCGGGAGGCAGGGAGTGCAGCTCCACCACCTGCCACGGCAGCGAGCCCTGGGGGGCGATGACCTGCACGGGCTCGCCCTGGTGGGTGTGGAAGGTGGTGCGCAGCGACTCGTGGCGCTGCACCAGCGCGGAGAGGCTGTTCTCCAGCGCCGTGACATCCAGCGCCCCTTCCAGCTTCACGGCCGTGGGCACGTTGTAGAAGGGGTTGCCCGGCTGGAGCTGATCCAGGAACCACAGCCGCTGCTGGGCGAAGGAGAGCGGAAGCGGCCCCTCCCGCGAGACGCGGGTGAGGGCAGGAGCCTGGACGCCCTGGCCCGCCCGGACGGCCGCGTCGAGCCTCACCGCCAGGGTGGCGATGGTGGGGGCCTCGAAGAGATCGCGCAGGGGCAGCTCGGCCTTGAAGGCGGTGCGGATGCGCGAGAGCACCTGGGTGGCCAGCAGCGAGTGGCCGCCTAGCTCGAAGAAGTGGTCGTGGACGCCGATGCGAGGCACGCGGAGCACCTCGGACCAGAGCTGGGCGAGGAGCTGCTCGGTCTCGTTGCGCGGGGCCACGTACTCCTGGCTCGTCTGCGCCTGCTCCGGCACGGGCAGGGCCTTGCGGTCCACCTTGCCGTTGGGAGAGAGGGGCAGCGTGCCGAGCACCATGAGCGCGGAGGGCACCATGTACTCGGGCAGGCTCTGCTTGAGGAAGGAGCGCAGCTCGGCGGCGGAGAGCGTCTGCTCCGGCTGGGCCACGAGGTAGGCCACCAGGCGCTTGTCGCCCGGGGAGTCCTCGCGGGCCAGCACCACGGCCTCGCGCACGGCCGGGTGGCCGCGCAGCGCCGTCTCGATTTCACCCAGCTCGATGCGGAAGCCGCGCACCTTCACCTGGTTGTCGATGCGGCCCAGGTACTCGAGCACACCGTCGGGCAGGTAGCGGACCCTGTCACCGGTGCGGTAGAGGCGCTCACCGGGGGTGGTGGAGAAGGGATTGGGGACGAAGCGCTCGGCGGCCAGCTCCGGACGATGCAGGTAGCCCCGGGCCAGTCCCGCGCCGCCCAGGTAGAGCTCGCCCGGCACGCCCACCGGCACCAGTTGCATGCTGGCATCCAGCACGTAGCCCTGGGTACCCGCCAGCGGCCTGCCAATGGTGGGCTCGCCCTGGAGCTGCCGGGGCACGCGCACGAAGGTGGAGTAGGTGGTGTCCTTGGTGGGGCCGTAGAGGTTGTAGAGGGCCTCCACGTGGGGCTGCTCGTGGATGAGCCGCGAGAGGGCGCCGGTGAGCGGCTCGCCCGCGAGGTTGACGGTGCGCACCGAGGTGGGCACGCCCTTGCCTCGCAACAGCTCCGCCATGGCGGAGGGCACGGTGTTGATGAGGGTGACTTCCTGGCGGGCCTCGAGCGTGGGCAGCGCCAGGGCATTCTCGGCCACGATGACCGCGCCGCCGCTGCTCAGAGGCGCGAAGAGCTCGAAGACGGAGAGGTCGAAGTTGAGCGAGGTGGCCGCGAGCACGCCGGCGAGCTGCTGGGACGAGAAGACGCGCAGGGCCCAGTGGACGAAGGCCACGGAGTTGCGGTGCTCGAGGGAGACACCCTTGGGCCGGCCGGTGGAGCCGGAGGTGTAGAGCACGTAGGCCAGGTTGCTGGGGTGCACGGGGGCATGGCAGCGCTGCGAGGGCAGGGACTCGAGCAGCTCCCGGGCCTCATCCAGCAGCACCACGTGGGCGGGGTGCGCGGGCAGGGAACGGGCGGGGCGCTGCTGGGTGAGAAGCACGGGCACGCGCGTCTGCTCGAGCATGTAGCCCAGGCGCTCCTGGGGGTAGGCGGGGTCCAGGGGCACATAGGTGCCGCCCGCCTTGAGGACGCCCAGCACGGCGATGACCAGGAAGCTCGGAGCGCTCCAGGCACAGGCCGACCTTGACCTCGGGCCCGACGCCGAGGGCACGCAGGTGGTGGGCGAGCTGGTTGGAGCGGCGCTCCAGCTCGCGGTAGGTGAGGCGCCGGGTGCCGGAGATGACGGCGATGGCGTCGGGAGTGCGCTCCACCTGGGCTTCCACGAGGTGGTGGAGGCAGGTGTCACCCACCGGCTCGGGAAGCGGCTCGCTCCAGTCGACGAGGAGCTGACGGCGCTCGGCCTCGCCCAGCAGGGGCAGCTCCCAGAGCATGCGCTCGGGGGAGGCGGCGATGCCCTCCAGCAGCACGTGCAGGTGCCCCAGCATGCGCTGGACGGTGGAGGGCTCGTACAGGTCGGTGTTGTACTCCAGGTCACCCAGGAAGCCCTGTTCGGTCTCCAGGAAGCCCAGGGAGAGGTCGAACTTGGCCGAGTCACCCTCGAGAGGCACAGGACGCAGCGTGAGGCCGGGCAGGGACTGCTCCGGCATGGGAGCGTTCTGCACGGTGAACATGACCTGGAAGAGCGGCGAGCGGCTCATGTCGCGCTCGGGCTGAAGCTCCTCCACCAGCTTCTCGAAAGGCACCTCCTGGTGGGCATAGGCCCCCAGCGTCGTCTCCTTCACCTGGGCGAGCAGCTCGCGGAAGCTCCGCTGGGGCGAGAGGCGGGAGCGCAGGACGAGGGTGTTGACGAAGAAGCCGATGAGCCCCTCCACCTCACCGCGGTTGCGGCCAGCGATGGGCGAACCGACGGAGATGTCGTCCTGTCCCGAGTAGCGGGACATGAGCACCTGGAAGGCGGCCAGCAGCACCATGAAAGGCGTGGCGCCTTCCCGCTGGGCCAGCGCCTTGAGGGCCTGCGACAACGACAGGGGGAGCTGCGTGCGGAGGATGGCGCCGCGGTGGGTCATCACGGGAGGCCGCGGCCTGTCCGTGGGCAGCTCCAGCGCGCGGGGCGCGTCCGCCAACTGCTGACGCCACCAGCCGAGCTGCTTTTCGAGCACCTCGCCCTGAAGCCAGGCGCGCTGCCATACCGAGTAGTCCGCGTACTGCACGGGCAGCTCGGGCAGGGGGGAGGGCCGGCCCTGGGAGAAGGCCGAGTAGAGCGCACCCATCTCCCGGATCAGCACACCCATGGACCAGCCGTCCGAGACGATGTGGTGCATGGTGAGCAGCAGCACGTGGGACTGCTCCTCCAGCCGCAGCAGCAGGGCGCGCAGCACGGGCCCGCGGCTGAGATCGAAGGGCTTCATCGCATCGGCCAGCGCCAGCCGCCGCATCTCGGACTCACGCTGGGAGGGCGGCAGGGACTGGAGCTCCACCACCTGCAGCGGCAGTGAGCCGTGGGAGGCGATGACTTGCACGGGCTGGCCCTGCTCCTCACGGAAGACGGTGCGCAGCGACTCGTGGCGCCGGACGAGCTCGTCGAAGCTTCGCTCCAGGGCCGCGACGTCGAGCTGCCCCTCCAGCCGCACCAGCGTGGGGATGTTGTAGAAGGCGCCGCCCGGCTGGAGCTGCTCGAGGAACCACAGCCGCTGCTGAGCGAACGAGAGCGGCAGGGCGCCCTCGCGAGACACCCGCGTCAGCGCTGGAGCCTGGGACACGGGGCTCGTTCCGCGCGAGGCGTCGATGCGCCCGGCCAGCCCGGCCAGCGTGGGGGCGTCGAACAGCTCGCGCAGGGCCAGCTCCACCTGGAAGGCCTCGCGGATGCGCGAGAGCACCTGAGTGGCCAGCAGCGAGTGGCCGCCCAGCTCGAAGAAGTGGTCGTGGACGCCGATGCGAGGCACGCGGAGCACCTCGGACCAGAGCTGGGCGAGGAGCTGCTCCGTCTCGTTGCGAGGGGCCACGTACTCCTGGCTCGTCTGCACCTGCTCCGGTACGGGCAGGGCCTTGCGGTCCACCTTGCCGTTGGGCGAGAGGGGCAGCTTGTCGAGCACCATGAGCGCGGAGGGCACCATGTACTCGGGCAGGCTTTGCTTGAGGAAGGAGCGCAGCTCGGCGGCGGAGAGCGTCTGCTCCGGCTGGGCCACGAGGTAGGCCACCAGGCGCTTGTCGCCCGGGGAGTCCTCGCGGGCCAGCACCACGGCCTCGCGCACGGCCGGGTGGCCGCGCAGCGCCGTCTCGATTTCACCCAGCTCGATGCGGAAGCCGCGCACCTTCACCTGGTTGTCGATGCGGCCCAGGTACTCGAGCACACCGTCGGGCAGGTAGCGGACCCTGTCACCGGTACGGTACAGGCGCTCACCGGGGGTGGTGGAGAAGGGATTGGGAACGAAGCGCTCGGCGGCGAGTTCCGGACGGTGCAGGTAGCCCCGGGCCAGTCCCGCGCCGCCCAGGTAGAGCTCGCCCGGCACGCCCACCGGCACCAGTTGCATGCTGGCATCCAGCACGTAGCCCTGGGTACCCGCCAGCGGCCTGCCAATGGTGGGCTCGCCCTGGAGCTGCCGGGGCACGCGCACGAAGGTGGAGTAGGTGGTGTCCTCGGTGGGGCCGTAGAGGTTGTAGAGGGCCTCCACGTGGGGCTGCTCGTGGATGAGCCGCGAGAGGGCGCCGGTGAGCGGCTCGCCCGCGAGGTTGACGGTGCGCACCGAGGTGGGCACGCCCTTGCCTCGCAACAGCTCCGCCATGGCGGAGGGCACGGTGTTGATGAGGGTGACTTCCTGGCGGGCCTCGAGCGTGGGCAGCGCCAGGGCATTCTCGGCCACGATGACCGCGCCGCCGCTGCTCAGAGGCGCGAAGAGCTCGAAGACGGAGAGGTCGAAGTTGAGCGAGGTGGCCGCGAGCACGCCGGCGAGCTGCTGGGACGAGAAGACGCGCAGGGCCCAGTGGACGAAGGCCACGGAGTTGCGGTGCTCGAGGGAGACACCCTTGGGCCGGCCGGTGGAGCCGGAGGTGTAGAGCACGTAGGCCAGGTTGCTGGGGTGCACGGGGGCATGGCAGCGCTGCGAGGGCAGGGACTCGAGCAGCTCCCGGGCCTCATCCAGCAGCACCACGTGGGCGGGGTGCGCGGGCAGGGAACGGGCGGGGCGCTGCTGGGTGAGAAGCACGGGCACGCGCGTCTGCTCGAGCATGTAGCCCAGGCGCTCCTGGGGGTAGGCGGGGTCCAGGGGCACATAGGTGCCGCCCGCCTTGAGGACGCCCAGCACGGCGATGACCAGGAAGCTCGGAGCGCTCCAGGCACAGGCCGACCTTGACCTCGGGCCCGACGCCGAGGGCACGCAGGTGGTGGGCGAGCTGGTTGGAGCGGCGCTCCAGCTCGCGGTAGGTGAGGCGCCGGGTGCCGGAGATGACGGCGATGGCGTCGGGAGTGCGCTCCACCTGGGCTTCCACGAGGTGGTGGAGGCAGGTGTCACCCACCGGCTCGGGAAGCGGCTCGCTCCAGTCGACGAGGAGCTGACGGCGCTCGGCCTCGCCCAGCAGGGGCAGCTCCCAGAGCATGCGCTCGGGGGAGGCGGCGATGCCCTCCAGCAGCACGTGCAGGTGCCCCAGCATGCGCTGGACGGTGGAGGGCTCGTACAGGTCGGTGTTGTACTCCAGGTCACCCAGGAAGCCCTGTTCGGTCTCCAGGAAGCCCAGGGAGAGGTCGAACTTGGCCGAGTCACCCTCGAGAGGCACAGGACGCAGCGTGAGGCCGGGCAGGGACTGCTCCGGCATGGGAGCGTTCTGCACGGTGAACATGACCTGGAAGAGCGGCGAGCGGCTCATGTCGCGCTCGGGCTGCAGCTCCTCCACCAGCTTCTCGAAGGGCACCTCCTGGTGGGCATAGGCGCCCAGGGTCGTCTCCCGCACGCGCGCGAGCAGCTCGCGGAAGCTCCGCTGGGGTGAGAGGCGGGAGCGCAGGACGAGGGTGTTGACGAAGAAGCCGATGAGCCCCTCCACCTCACCGCGGTTGCGGCCGGCGAT
The DNA here is from genome assembly GCF_049060025.1 of Archangium gephyra. Lineage (GTDB taxonomy): Bacteria > Myxococcota > Myxococcia > Myxococcales > Myxococcaceae > Archangium > Archangium gephyra_A. Next base: position 5,667,569 of record NZ_JBMEQQ010000002.1, on the reverse strand, counting down.
GGGCGAGCCGACGGAGATGTCGTCCTGTCCCGAGTAGCGGGACATGAGCACCTGGAAGGCGGCCAGCAGCACCATGAAAGGCGTGACGCCTTCCCGCTGGGCCAGCGCCTTGAGGGCCTGAGACAAGGGCAGAGGGAGCTGCACGCGGCTGGTGGCGCCGCGGTGGGTCATCACGGGAGGCCGCGGCCTGTCCGTGGGCAGCTCCAGCGCGCGAGGCGCATCCGCCAACTGCTGACGCCACCAGCCGAGCTGTTGCTCGAGCACCTCGCCCTGGAGCCAGCCCCGCTGCCAGGCCGAGTAGTCCGCGTACTGCACGGGCAGCTCGGGCAGGGGCGAGGGCTTGCCCTGGGAGAAGGCCGCGTAGAGCGCACCCATCTCGCGGACCAGCACGCCCATGGACCAGCCGTCCGAGACGATGTGATGCAGGGTCAGCATGAGCACATGCTGGTGCTCGTCCAGATGCAGCAGCAGGGCGCGCATCACCGGCCCGTGGCCGAGGTCGAAAGGCCGCAGCGCCTCCTCGTTGGTGAGCCGCCGCACCTCCACCTCACGCTCGGTGGAGGGCAGGGCGCGCAGATCCACCACCCGCAGCGGCAGTGTGCCGTCGGGGGCAATGACCTGCACGGGCTGGCCCTGCCGGGTATGGAAGGTGGTGCGCAACGACTCGTGGCGCCGCACCAGCTCGGAGAGCGCGTGCTCGAGTGCCGTGACATCCAACGCGCCTTCCAGCTTCACGGCCGTGGGCACGTTGTAGAAGGCGCTGCCCGGCTGGAGTTGATCCAGGAACCACAGCCGCTGCTGGGCGAAGGACAGGGGCAGGAGCCCGTCTCGGGAGACCCGGGTGACGGGAGGGGCCTGGACGCCCTGGCCCTCGCGCATGGCCTCATCGAGCTTCAGCGCCAGAGCGGCGATGGACGTGGCTTCGAAGAGCGCACGCAGGGGCAGCTCGACCTGGAAGGTGGCGCGGAGGCGGGAAAGAATCTGGGTGGCCAGCAGCGAGTGGCCGCCCAGGTCGAAGAAGTTGTCGTGGATGCCGATGCGAGGCACCCGGAGCACCTCGGACCAGAGCTGCGCGAGGAGCCGCTCGGTCTCGTTGCGAGGGGCCACGTACTCCTGGCTCGTCTGCGCCTGATCCGGCACGGGCAGGGCCTTGCGGTCCACCTTGCCGTTGGGATTGAGCGGGAGCTTGTCGAGCTTCACCAGGGCGGCCGGGACCATGTAGTCCGGCAGCTTGTCCTTGAGGTAGGCCTTGAGCTCAGCGGCCTCGAAACCCTGGCCCTCGCGAGCCACCACGTAGCCCACCAGGCGTCTGTCGCCCGGAGAGTCCTCGCGCACCATCACCACGGCTTCGCCCACGCCCGGGTAGCCCAGGAGCGCGGACTCCACCTCGCCCAACTCGATGCGGAAGCCGCGCACCTTCACCTGCGAGTCCACACGGCCCACGAACTCGATGTCGCCGCCGGGCAGCCAACGCACGACGTCGCCGGTGCGGTAGAGCCGCTCTCCGGGCTGGCTGGCGAAGGGGTGGGGGACGAACTTCTCGGCCGTCAGTTCGGGGCGGTGCAGATAGCCCCAGGCCAGGCCCTCGCCGCCAATGTACAGCTCACCCGGCACGCCCACGGGCACCGGCAGCCCGTTGCGATCGAGCACATACAGCGTCGTGTTGGACAGCGCGCCGCCGATGGGCACGGTCGTCACGTTCTGCGCCACCTGCTCCACGTGGTACCAGGTGGCGAAGGTGGTGCTCTCGGTGGGGCCGTACACGTGCAGCAGCTTGCCCGGAGCGCCCTTGGTCAATACTTCCCGCACCGAATTGGGGTCGGAGGCCTCGCCACCGAAGTGGAGCTGGCGCAGGACGGAGAAGGACTCGGGCCGCTCGCGGGCCACCTGGTTGAAGAGGGCGGTGGTGACGAACAACACGTTGATGCGGGTGCGCTCCAGGTGCTCGCCCAGGGCCCTGGCCTCGAGGGCCACGTCCTTGGGGACACCCACCAGGCGGGCGCCATTGAGCAGCGCGCCCCACAGCTCGAAGGTGGCCGCATCGAAGGAGGCGTTGGACGCCTGCCCCACACGGTCGGTCTCCTTCAGCTCGATGAAGTTGGTGTTACGCACCAGGCGCACCACGGCCTGATGGGGGACGCACACGCCCTTGGGCTTGCCGGTGGAGCCCGAGGTGTAGATGACGTAGGCGGCCTGTGCGGAGTCGACGGACCGGACAAGCTGTTCCGCGGACTGCTGACGGATGAGGTGCTGGTCCTCGTCCAGGCACACCAATGCGCGCTCACCGAGGGGCAGGGACTGCACGAGGTGGCGCTGGGCCACCACGACGCGGGCCTGGGTGTCTTCCAGCATGAAAGACAGGCGCTGCTGGGGGTAGGACGGGTCGAGCGGGACGTAGGCGGCGCCGGCCTTGAGGATGCCGAGCAGGCCAATGACGAGGTCAGCGGAGCGCTCGACGCAGATGCCGACGAGCTCACCGGAGCGCACGCCCTTGGAGGCCAGGAAGTGGGCGAGTTGGTTGGCGCGCTGGTTGAGCTGCACCGTAGGAGAGCTGGGTCTCGCCGAACTCCAGAGCAATGGCCTCGGGGTGGCCGAGGGCGCGCTGCTCGAAGAGGTGATGGATGCTCTGCTGGCGCGGGAAATCGGTGTGGGTCTGATTCCAGTCCACCAGCACCTGCTGACGCTCGGTGGCACTGAGCAGGGGCAGCTCCCGCACCTTGCGATCAGGAGCGGAGACAATCCCCTCCAGCAGCACCTGCAACTGCTCGAGCATGCGCCGGGCCGTGGCGGCCTCATACAGGTCGGTGTTGTACTCCAGCTCCCCTGCGAAGCCCTGGTCGGTCTCCAGGAAGCCCAGGGTGAGATCGAACTTGGCCGAGTCGCCCTCGAGTGCCAGCGGGCTCAGCTTGAGCCCCTGCGTGGCCAACTCCGGCATGGGCGCGTTCTGCACGGCGAACATGACCTGGAAGAGCGGCGTGCGGCTCTGGTCCCGCTCGGGCTGGAAGCTCTTCCACCAGCTTCTCGAAAGGCACTTCCTGGTGGGCGTAGGCGCCCAGCGTCGTCTCCCGCACGCGCGCGAGCAGCTCGCGGAAGCTCTGCTGGGCGGAGATGCGGGTGCGCAGGACGAGCGTGTTGACGAAGAAGCCGATGAGGCCTTCCACCTCGCCGCGGTTGCGGCCGGCGATGGGGGAGCCGACGGAGATGTCGTCCTGACCCGAGTAGCGGGACATCAGCACCTGGAAGGCCGCCAGCAGCACCATGAAGGGCGTGGCACCTTCCCGCTGGGCCAGCGCCTTGAGGGCCTGCGACAAGGGCAGAGGCAACTGCGTGCGGCAGATGGCGCCGCGGTGGGTCTGCACGGCAGGCCGGGGCCTGTCCGTGGGCAGCTCCAGCGCGCGGGGCGCATCCGCCAGTTGCTGGCGCCACCAGCCGAGTTGCTGCTCGAGCACCTCGCCCTGGAGCCAGCCCCGCTGCCACGCGGAGTAGTCCGCATACTGCACGGGCAGCTCCGGCAGGGGCGAGGGCTTGCCCTGGGAGAAGGCCCCGTAGAGCGCGGCCATCTCGCGCACCAGCACACCCATGGACCAACCGTCCGAGATGATGTGGTGCAGGGTGAGCATGAGCACATGCTGGTGCTCGTCCAGACGCAGCAGCAGGGCGCGCAGCAGGGGCCCGCGGCCGAGGTCGAAGGGCCGCAGCGCCTCCTCGGTGGTGAGCCGCCGCACCTCGGCTTCACGCCCGGCGGAGGGCAGGGCGCTCAGATCCACCACCTGCAGCGGCAGCGTGCCGTCGGGGGCAATGACCTGCACGGACTGGCCCTGCTGGGTGTGGAAGGTGGTGCGCAGCGACTCGTGGCGCCGCACCAGCTCGGAGAGGCTGTTCTCCAGCGCCGTGACATCCAACGCGCCTTCCAGCTTCACGGCGGTGGGCACGTTGTAGAAGGCGCTGCCCGGCTCGAGCTGATCCAGGAACCACAGCCGCTGCTGGGCGAAGGACAGGGGAAGGGCGCCCTCCCGCGAGACGCGGGTGATGGGCGGAGCCTGGGTGCCCTGGCCAGCCCCGAGGGACGCGTCGAGCCTCAGCGCGAGCGCGGCGATGGTGGGGGACTCGAAGAAATCGCGCAGGGGCAGCTCGGCCTTGAAGGCGGTGCGGATGCGCGAGAGGGCCTGGGTGGCCAGCAGCGAGTGCCCACCCAGCTCGAAGAAGTTGTCGTGGATGCCAATGCGCGGTGCCGCGAGCACCTCGGACCAGAGCTGCGCGAGGAGCCGCTCGGTCTCGTTGCGAGGGGCCACGTACTCCTGGCTCGTCTGCACCTGATCCGGCACGGGCAGGGCCTTGCGGTCCACCTTGCCGTTGGGATTGAGCGGGAGCTTGTCGAGCTTCACCAGGGCGGCCGGGACCATGTAGTCCGGCAGCTTGTCCTTGAGGTAGGCCTTGCAGCTCAGCGGCCTCGAAACCCTGGCCCTCGCGAGCCACCACGTAGCCCACCAGGCGCCTGTCGCCCGGAGAGTCCTCACGCACCATCACCACGGCTTCGCCCACGCCCGGGTAGCCCAGGAGCGCGGACTCCACCTCGCCCAACTCGATGCGGAAGCCGCGCACCTTCACCTGCGAGTCCACACGGCCCACGAACTCGATGTCGCCGCCGGGCAGCCAACGCACGACGTCGCCGGTGCGGTAGAGCCGCTCTCCGGGCTGGCTGGCGAAGGGGTGGGGAACGAACTTCTCGGCCGTCAGCTCGGGGCGGTGCAGGTAGCCCCAGGCCAGGCCCTCGCCGCCAATGTACAGCTCACCCGGCACGCCCACGGGCACCGGCAGCCCGTTGCGATCGAGCACATACAGCGTGGTGTTGGACAGCGCGCCGCCAATGGGCACGGTCGTCACGTTCTGCGCCACCTGCTCCACGTGGTACCAGGTGGCGAAGGTGGTGCTCTCGGTGGGGCCGTACACGTGCAGCAGCTTGCCCGGAGCGCCCTTCTGTAGAACCTCGCGCACCCACTTGGGGTCGGAGGCTTCGCCACCGAAGTGGAGCTGGCGCAGGACGGAGAAGGACTCGGGCCGCTCGCGGGCCACCTGGTTGAAGAGAGCGGTGGTGACGAAGAGCACGTTGATGCGGGTGCGCTCCAGGTGCTCGCCCAGGGCCTTGGCCTCGAGCGCCACATCCTTGGGGACGCCCACGAGGCGGGCACCATTGAGCAGCGCGCCCCACAGCTCGAAGGTGGCCGCGTCGAAGGAGGCGTTGGACGCCTGCCCCACGCGGTCGCTCTCCTTCAGCTCGATGAAGTTGGTGTTGCGCACCAGGCGCACCACGGCCTGATGGGGGACGCACACGCCCTTGGGCTTGCCGGTGGAGCCCGAGGTGTAGATGACGTAGGCGGCCTGTGCGGAGTCGACGGAAAGAGGGAGCTGCTGGGCGGACTGCTGGCCGATGAGGTGCTGGTCCTCGTCCAGGCACACCAATGCGCGCTCACCGAGGGGCAGGGACTGCGCGAGGTGGCGCTGGGCCACCACGACGCGGGCCTGGGTGTCTTCCAGCATGAAAGACAGGCGCTGCTGGGGGTAGGACGGGTCGAGCGGGACGTAGGCGGCGCCGGCCTTGAGGATGCCGAGCAGACCGACGACGAGGTCAGCGGAGCGCTCGACGCAGATGCCGACGAGCTCACCGGAGCGCACGCCCTTGGAATCCAGGAAGTGGGCGAGCTGGTTGGCGCGCGTGTTGAGCTCGCCGTAGGAGAGCTGGGTCTCACCGAACTCCAGGGCCACGGCCTCGGGGTGGCCGAGGGCGCGCTGCTCGAAGAGGTGATGGATGCTCTGCTGGCGCGGGAAGTCGGTGTGGGTCTGGTTCCAGTCCACCAGCACCTGCTGACGCTCGGTGGCGCCGAGCAGAGGGAACTCCCGCACCCTACGGTCAGGAGCGGAGACAATCCCCTCCAGCAGCACCTGCAACTGCTCGAGCATGCGCCGGGCCGTGGAGGCCTCATACAGATCGGTGCTGTACTCGACCTCCGCGAGGAAGCCTTCCGCCCGTTCCGTGAGGGTGACCGTCAGATCGAACTTGGCCGAGTCTCCCTCCACCGTCAGCGGGCGCAACTTCAGCCCCGGCAAGCTCAGCTCCGGCATGGGCGCGTTCTGCACGGCGAACATGACCTGGAAGAGCGGCGTGCGGCTCATGTCCCGTTCGGGCTGGAGGCTCCTCCACCAGCTTCTCGAAGGGCACGTCCTGGTGGGCATAGGCCCCCAGCGTCGTCTCCTTCACCTGGGCGAGCAGCTCCCGGAAGCTCTGCTGGGGCGAGAGCCGGGTGCGCAGCACCAGCGTGTTGACGAAGAAGCCGATGAGGCCCTCCAGCTCGCCCCGGTTGCGGCCGGCGATGGGCGAGCCCACGCACACGTCTTCCTGCCCCGAGTAGCGGGACATCAGCACCTGGAAGGCCGCCAGCAGCACCATGAAGGGCGTGGCTCCTTCCTGCTGGGCCAGCGCCTTGAGGGACTCGGAGAGCGCCTTGGGCAGCGTTCGCGAGCACGTGGCCCCCCGGAAGGAGGGACGAGGCGGGCGAGGCTTGTCGGTGGGCAGCTCCAGCACCCGCGGGGCGCCTACGAGCTGCTTGCGCCAATAGTCGAGCTGCTTGGACAGGACGTCGCCCCGGAGCCACTCGCGCTGCCAGGCCGCGTAGTCCGCGTACTGCACCGCCAGCTCCATCAGCGGCGAAGGCTTGCCCTGGACGAAGGACGCGTAGAGCGCGCCCATCTCCCGCACCAGCACGCCCATGGACCAGCCGTCCGAGACGATGTGGTGCATGGTCAGCAGCAGCACGTACTCCTGCTCCGCCAATCTCAGCAGGCTGGCGCGCAGCAGGGGGCCTCGCTCCAGCTCGAAGGGCTTGCGCGCCTCGTCCTCCGCCAGCCGCCGCACCTCGGCCTCGTGCTGCCCGGTGGGCAGGGCCCGCAGGTCCACCGTCTCCAGGGCGAGCTCCGCCTGGGGCGCGATGACCTGCACCGGCTGGCCCTGCTCCGTGCGCAGCGTGGTGCGCAGCGACTCGTGACGCCGGAGCAGCTCGTTGAAGCACCGCCGCAGCGTCGGCTCGTCGAGCGCTCCGGTGAGCCGGATGGCCACGGGGATGTTGTAGAAGGCGCTGCCCGGCTGGAGCTGATCCAACAGCCACAGCCGCTGCTGGGCGAAGGACAGCGGATGCAGGTCCGTGGTGCGCGGCCTCCGGGGGATGGCTGCCTTGACGTTGCCTGCCTGCTTCTGACGAAGCTGACGCAGCAGCAGCTCTCGCTTCTCGGGGGGGAGCGATGCGAGGCGGTCGTACACGTCACTCATTAGAAGAGACCTTCTTGGTTGTATCGTCGAGCTGAGAGTTCGAGAGGAGCGCTTCTGTCTCTTCACCCGAGAGCTGATCGAGCTCGGCCATCATCCGTTCCAGCTCCGCGGTGTCCACTTGCGAGGCCTGCTCGTTGAGGATCTTCACCGCGACGTTGGCGACGGTGGGTTCCCCGAAGAAGTCTCGCAGGGGCAGCTCCACCTGGAAGGTGGTGCGGATACGGGAGAGGGCCTGGGTGGCCAGCAGCGAGTGGCCGCCCAGGTCGAAGAAGCTGTCGTGGATGCTGACGCGGTCCACCCCGAGCACCTCGGCCCAGAGCTCCGAGACGAGCCGCTCGGTATCATTACGAGGGGCCACGTACTCCCGGTTCGTCTCCACCCGGTCCGGCACGGGCAGGGCCTTGCGGTCCACCTTGCCGTTGGGGTTGAGCGGGAGCTTGTCGAGCTTCACCAGCGCGGCCGGGACCATGTAGTCCGGCATCTTGTCCTTGAGGTAGGCCTTGAGCGCCCCCACCTCGAGGCCCTCGCCCTCGCGAGCCACCACGTAGCCCACCAGGCGCTTGTCGCCCGGGGTGTCCTCGCGCACCATCACCACGGCCTCGCCCACGCCGGGGTAGCCCACCAGCGTGGACTCCACCTCTCCCAGCTCGATGCGGAAGCCACGCACCTTCACCTGCGAGTCCACACGGCCCACGAACTCGAGGCTCCCCGCGGGCAGCCAGCGCACGACGTCGCCGGTGCGGTAGAGCCGCTCTCCGGGCTGGCTGGCGAAGGGATTCGGGACGAACTTCTCGGCCGTCAGCTCGGGGCGGTGCAGGTAGCCCCAGGCCAGGCCCTCGCCGCCGATGTACAGCTCACCCGGCACGCCCACGGGCACCGGCAGCCCGTTGCGGTCGAGCACATACAGCGTGGTGTTGGACAGCGCTCCACCGATGGGAATGGTGGTGATGCCATCGGCCACCTGCTCCACGTGGTACCAGGTGGCGAAGGTGGTGCTCTCGGTGGGGCCGTACACGTGCAGCAGCTTGCCCGGAGCGCCCTTCTGTAGAACCTCGCGCACCCACTTGGGGTCGGAGGCTTCGCCACCGAAGTGGAGCTGGCGCAGGACGGAGAAGGACTCGGGCCGCTCGCGGGCCACCTGGTTGAAGAGGGCGGTGGTGACGAAGAGCACGTTGATGCGGGTGCGCTCCAGGTGCTCGCCCAGGGCCCTGGCCTCGAGCGCCACGTCCTTGGGGACACCCACCAGCCGGGCACCATTGAGCAGCGCGCCCCACAGCTCGAAGGTGGCCGCGTCGAAGGAGGCGTTGGACGCCTGCCCCACGCGGTCGCTCTCCTTCAGCTCGATGAAGTTGGTGTTGCGCACCAGCCTCACGACAGCCTGATGGGGGACGCACACGCCCTTGGGCTTGCCGGTGGAGCCCGAGGTGTAGATGACGTAGGCGGCCTGTGCGGAGTCGACGGACCGGACGAGCTGCTCCGCGGACTGCTGACGGATGAGGTGCAGATCCTCATCGAGGCAGACGACTGCGCGCTCACCGAGGGGCAGAGCCTGCACGAGGTGGCGCTGGGCCACCACGACACGGGCCTGGGTGTCCTCGAGCATGAAGGCCAGGCGCTGCTGCGGGTAGGACGGGTCGAGCGGGACGTAGGCGGCGCCGGCCTTCAGGATGCCGAGCAGGCCGACGACGAGGTCAGCGGAGCGCTCGACGCAGATGCCGACGAGCTCACCGGAGCGCACGCCCTTGGAGGCCAGGAAGTGGGCGAGCTGGTTGGCGCGCTGGTTGAGCTCGCCGTAGGAGAGCTGGGTCTCGCCGAACTCCAGGGCAACGGCCTCGGGGTGGCCGAGGGCGCGCTGCTCGAAGAGGTGGTGGATGCTCTGCTGGCGCGGGAAATCGGTGTGGGTCTGGTTCCAGTCCACCAGCACCTGCTGACGCTCCGTGGCACTGAGCAGGGGCAGCTCCCCCACCTTGCGGTCAGGAGCGGAGACAATTCCCTCCAGCAGCACCTGCAACTGCTCGAGCATGCGCCGGGCCGTGGCCGCCTCGTACAGGTCGGTGTTGTACTCCAGCCACATCGAGAACCCAGCGGGTGTCTCGGCGACCGACATCGTCAGGTCGAACTTCGAGGTCTGGCTCTCGGGCTCGATGGCCCGCAGCTTCAAGCCGGGGAGCTTCAGCTCGGGCTGCGGGGCATTCTGCAGACCGAACATGACCTGGAAGAGCGGCGTGCGGCTCTGGTCGCGCTCGGGCTTCAGCTCCTCCACCAGCTTCTCGAAGGGCACGTCCTGGTGGGCATAGGCCCCCAGCGTCGTCTCCTTCACCTGGGCGAGCAGCTCTCGGAAGCTCTGCTGGGTGGAGATGCGGGTGCGCAGCACGAGCGTGTTGACGAAGAAGCCGATGAGGCCCTCCACCTCGCTCCGGCCGCGGCCGGCGATGGGCGAGCCCACGCAGATGTCGTCCTGTCCCGAGTAGCGGGACATCAACACCTGGAAGGCCGTCAGCAGCACCATGAAGGGCGTGGCCCCCGCCTCGTGCCCCACGGACTCGAGGGCCTTGGAGAAGCTCGAAGGGGAGCTGTGCCGTCAGGCTGGCGCCGCGGGAGGTCAGCACCGTGGGCCGGGGCTTGTCGGTGGGCAGCGTCAGGACCTGCGGAGCCCCCGTGAGCTGCTGGCGCCAGTAGCCGAGCTGCTGGGCCAGGACGTCGCCCTGGAGCCACTCGCGCTGCCAGGCCGCGTAGTCCGCGTACTGCACGGGCAGCTCCGGCAAGGGCGAGGGCTTGCCCTGCACATGGGCCTCGTAGAGCGCCGCCATCTCCCGCACCAGCACGCCCATGGACCAGCCGTCCGAGACGACGTGGTGCATGGTCAGCATCAGCATGTGCACCTGCTCGTCCTGACGCAGCAGCAGGGGCCGCAGCAGCGGTCCCCGCATCAGGTCGAACGGCCGGCGGACCTCGGCTTCCACCTGCCGCCGCACCTCGGCCTCTCGCTCCCCGGTGGGCAGCTCCCTCAGGTCCACCACCGCCAGCGGCAGCCGGGCCTCGGGGGCAATCACCTGCACGGGCTGGCCCTGCTCCTCACGGAAGACGGTGCGCAGCGACTCGTGGCGCCGGACGAGCTCGTCGAAGCTGCGCTCCAGGGCCGCGACGTCGAGCTGCCCTTCCAGCCGCACCATCACGGGGATGTTGTAGAAGGCGCTGCCCGGCTGGAGCTGATCCAGGAACCACAGGCGCTGCTGGGCGAACGAGAGCGGCAGGGCCCCCTCGCGAGACACCCGCGTCAGCGCTGGGGCCTGGGACGCGGGGCTCGTCCCGCGCGAGGCGTCGATGCTCCCGGCCAGCCCGGCCAGCGTGGGCGTGTCGAACAGCTCGCGCAGGGGCAGCTCCACCTGGAAGGCCTCGCGGATGCGCACCACCACCTGGGTGGCCAGCAGCGAGTGGCCGCCCAGCTCGAAGAAGTCATCGCGCAGGCCCACCCGCTCCAGGCCCAGCAGCGAGCGCCAGATGTCCGCCAGCTTCACCTCGGTGTCCGTGCGCGGGGCCTCGAAGCCGGCCGCGTCCGAGCGCGAGCCGTCCGGCTCGGGCAGGGCCTTGCGGTCCACCTTGCCGTTGGGCGAGAGCGGCATCGCCTCCAGCACCACATAGACCGGGGGCACCATGTACTCGGGCAGCCGCTCCTTCATCCAGGCGCGCAGCGCGCTGGTATCGGGCGGGGACTCGGAGTCCTTGGCGACGACGTAGGCCACCAGGCGCTTGTCGCCCGGTACGTCCTCACGCACCACCACGGTGGACTCGCGCACCTGCATGTGCTGCGCGAGCACCGACTCGATCTCCCCCAGCTCGATGCGGAAGCCACGCACCTTCACCTGCGCGTCGCGGCGGCCGAGGAACTCGATACGGCCATCGGGCAGGTAACGGGCCAGGTCCCCCGTGCGGTACAGGCGGGCTCCGGGCTCGGTGCTGAAGGGGTGCGGCACGAACTTCTCGGCCGTCAGCTCCGGGCGGTTGAGGTAGCCGGCAGCCAGGCCGTCACCGCCGGTGTAGAGCTCACCGGCCACGCCCACGGGCACCGGCTGCATCCACGCATCCAGCAGGTACACCTGGGTGTTGGAGATGGGCTTGCCGATGGACACGGAGTGACTCACCTGGGACACGTCCCGCATGGGGTAGCAGCAGGTGAAGGTGGTGTTCTCGGTGGGACCGTAGCCGTTGACCACGAGCCCTCCGTCCGCGAGCCGCTCCTTCACGCGGCCCACGGGGAGCACGTCACCACCGGCCAGCAGTTGCCGCACGCCGCGCAGGGCCTGGGGCTGGGTGGCCTGCATCTGCTCGAAGAGCGCGGCCGTCAGCCACAGCGTCGTCACGCCGGAGCGCACCAGGACCGTGCCCAGCTCGTCCAGGGCGGGCGTGCCAGCGGGGTACACCACGAGCTTCGCGCCGTGCAGCAGCGCGCCCCACAGCTCCAGCGTGGAGGCGTCGAAGGAGATGGGCGCGAGCTGGAGGAAGACCTCCTGGGGGCCCAGGTCGATGAAGGTGCTGCCCTGAACCAGGCGCACGACACCGCGGTGGGGCACGCACACGCCCTTGGGCCGGCCGGTGGAGCCGGAGGTGTACATGACGTAGGCCACGTGCTCGGCCGTGATGCCGGACGAGGGATTCTCCCCGGGCTGCACCTGGACCTGATCCCAGTCGGCGTCCAGGCAGACGAAGAGCGAGCCCTGCGCGGGCAGCTCATCGGCCAGGTCCTCCTGGGTCACGATGACCATGACGCCGGTGTCCTGGAGCATGAAGGACAGCCGGTCGGCCGGGTAGGAGGGGTCGAGCGGGACGTAGGTACCCCCGGCCTTGAGGATGCCGAGGATGCCGACGATGAGCTCGAGCGAGCGCGCCAGGCACAGGCCCACGCGCGACTCGGGACCCACGCCGTAGGCCCGCAGGTGGTGGGCGAGCTGGTTGGCGCGGGTGTTGAGCTCACGGTAGGTGAGCGTCTGGCCCTGGTACTCCACGGCCACGGCTTCCGGCGTGCGCTCCACCTGCGCCTCGAAGAGCGAGGGGAGGGTGGCCTCGCGCGGGTAGTCCACCCGGGTGGCGTTCCAGTCCACCAGGAGCTGGCGGCGCGCGGCCTCGCTCAGCAGCGGCAGCTCCCGCACCTTGCGCTCGGGGGCGGCGACGATGCCCTCCAGCAACGTGCGCATCTGCTCCAGCATCCGCGTGGCGGTGCCGTGGTCGAACAGATCCGTGTTGTACTCGAGCAGCGTGTGCAGGCCCTGGGGCGTCTCGGTGAAGGTGAGCGTCAGGTCGAACTTGGCGGTGGGGGCCCAGGTGGCCTCCAGCGGGCGCAGCGCCAGGCCCGGCAGCGTCAGCTCCGAGCGGGGCACGTTCTGCAGCACGAACATCACCTGGAAGAGCGGCGAGCGGCTCAGGTCACGCTCCGGGCGCAGCTCCTCCACCAGCCGCTCGAAGGGCACGTCCTGGTGGGCCAGGCTCTCCAGCACCACCTCACGCACCTGCGCCAGCAGCTCGCGGAACGTCTGCTCCGGCGTCAGGCGGGTGCGCAGCACCAGCGTGTTGACGAAGCAGCCCACCAGCCGCTCCAGCTCGGCGTGGTTGCGGCCGGCGATGGGGCTTCCCACGCTCAGGTCGAGCTGTCCGGACAGCCGGTGCAGCAGCACCTGATACGCCGAGAGCAGCACCATGTACGGGGTGGCGCCCTCGCGCTGGCTCATCGACTGGACGGCCTCCATCAGCGCGCGAGGCATGATCACCGTCTGGTGCGCTCCGCGGAAGCTCTGCACCGCGGGCCGCGGCCTGTCCGTGGGCAACTCCAGCGCGCGAGGCGCATCAGCGAGTTGCTGGCGCCACCAGGCGAGCTGCTGCTCGAGCAGCTCCCCCTGCAGCCATCCGCGCTGCCAGGCCGCGTAGTCCATGTACTGCACCTGCGGCTCGGGCAGCGGCGAGGGCCGTCCGGCGAGGAAGGCCTCGTAGATGGCCGCCGCCTCCTGGATGAGCACCGCCATGGTCCAGTCGTCCGAGACGATGTGGTGCATGGTCAGCAGCAGCACGTGCTCGCGCTCGGCCAGGGACAGCAGCGCCGCGCGCAGCAGCGGCCCACGGCCCAGGTCGAAGGGACGCTGGGCTTCCTCGAGCGCCAACCGCCGCGCCTCGTCCATGCGCCCGGCTTCGGGCAGGTGCTTCAGGTCCACGCTACGCAGCAGGGCCTGCGCGTGGGTGATGACCTGCACCGGCTGGCCGGAGCGGGCGGGGAAGATGGTGCGCAGCGACTCGTGGCGGCGCAGCAGCTCCGCCAGACTCCGCTCGAGCGTGGGCACGTCGAGCGAGCCCTCCAGGCGGACGGCGAGGGCGATGTTGTAGAGCGGGCTGCCCGGCTCGAGCTGGTCGAGGAACCACAGCCGCTGCTGGGCGAAGGACAGGGGCGGCTCGCCCTCGCGCGGCAGGGCGCGCAGGGGCGGGAGCTGCAGGCGGCGCCCGGAGCGCAGGGCCACTTCCAGCTTCCCGGCCAGCGTGGCCACCGTGGAGGACTGGAACAGCTCGCGCAGCGGGAAGCCTCGACGCCGAAGTGCGCGGCGACGCGCGAGAGCACCTGGGTGGCCAGCAGCGAGTGGCCGCCCAGCTCGAAGAAGTTGTCGTGGATGCCAACGCGGGGCACGCGCAGCACCTCGGCCCAGAGCTGGGCGAGGAGCCGCTCGGTCTCGTTGCGCGGGGCCACGTACTCCTGGCTGGCCTCCGGCCGCTCCGGGGCGGGCAGGGCCTTGCGGTCCACCTTGCCATTGGGCGAGAGCGGCAGCTTGTCGAGCACCACCATCGCCGACGGCACCATGTACTCGGGCAGCGCCTGCTTGAGGGCGGACCGCACATCGCCGGTCACGAGCGTCTGCTCCGGCTGCGCCACGAGGTACGCCACCAGGCGCTTGTCGCCGGGCACGTCCTCGCGGGCCACCACCACGGCCTCCTTGACGGACGGGTGCTGCAGCAGGGCCGACTCCACCTCGCCCAGCTCGATGCGGAAGCCACGCACCTTCACCTGGTGGTCCAGACGGCCCAGGTATTCGATTTCACCCTCGGGCAGGAACCGGGCGAGGTCTCCGGTGCGGTACAGGCGCGCTCCGGGCTCGGCGGCGTACGGGTCCGGGACGAACTTCTCGGCCGTCAGCTCGGGCCTGCCCCAGTAGCCGCGGGCCGGCTGCACGCCGCCGATGAACAGCTCTCCCGGCACCCCCACGGGCACCGGGTTCATCTGGCCGTCCAGCACGTACATCTGCGTGTTGGAGACAGGGCGGCCGATGGGAATGGAGCGGCGCTTGTCGCCCGGCTTGCACTCCCAGAACGTCACGTCCACGGCGGCCTCGGTGGGGCCGTAGAGGTTGTGCAGCTCGGCCTTCAGCTTGCCGTGGAAGCGCTCCGCGTGCTCCACGCCGAGGGCCTCACCACTGCAGATGACGCGCTGGATGCCGCGGCACTGCTCCACGCCCGGCTGCTCCAGGAAGGCCTGAAGCATGGAGGGCACGAAGTGCAGGGTGGTGATGCGCTCCTGCTGGATGAGGTTCACCAGGTAGGCGGGGTCCTGGTGCCCACCGGGCTTCGCCACCACGAGACGAGCGCCGGTCATGAGGGTCCAGAAGAACTCCCAGACGGAGACGTCGAAGCTGAAGGGGGTCTTCTGCAGGACGGAGTCCTGGGCACCGAGGCCGTAGGCCTCCTGCATCCAGAGCAGGCGGTTGCAGATGGCCTGATGGAAGTTCATGGCGCCCTTGGGGCGGCCGGTGGAGCCCGAGGTGTAGATGATGTACGCGAGGCCTCGCGGGTGGAGCTGGAGGTTGGGCCGGGCGGTGCTGTGGGCCGCCACCTGGCTCCACTGGGAGTCGAGGCACACGCGCGTGGCGGAGGAGGCCGGCAGTTGCTCCACGAGGTGCTGCTGGGTGAGCAGCACGGGCACGCTCGAATCCTGGAGCATGTACGCGAGGCGATCCTGCGGGTAGCTGGGATCGATGGGCACGTAGGCGCCGCCGGCCTTGAGGATGCCGAGCAGGGCGACGACCATCTCCAGGGAGCGGTCGGTGCAGACGCCAACGGGGACCTCGGGCCCCACCCCCAGGGAGAGCAGGTGGTGGGCGAGCCGGTTGGCGCGCTGATCGAGCTCACGGTAGGTGAGCGTCTGGCCCTCGTAGGTGACAGCGGGCGCATCGGGCGTGCGGTCCACCTGCTGCTCCACCATCTGGTGCAGCCGGGCCTCGGCGGGACGCGGCAGCGCCGTGGCGTTCCATTCCACCAGCACGCGCTCGCGCTCCTCCGCGGGCAGCATGGGCAGCCGGGAGATGCGCTGGCCGGGATCGGCGACGATGCCCTGGAGCAGCGTCTGGAGGTGGCCCAGCATGCGCCGGGCCGTGGCCGCCTCGTACAGGTCGGTGTTGTACTCCAGCTCCGTGTGGAAGCCGTCCGCCTGCTCCGTGAAGGTGAGCGTCAGGTCGAACTTCGCCGTGCGTCCCTCGGCGGCCATCGGGCGCAGCTTCAGCTCCGGCAGGGCCAGGTCCGGCATCGGTGCGTTCTGCACCACGAACATCACCTGGAAGAGCGGTGAGCGGCTCAGGTCGCGCTCGGGCTGGAGCTCTTCCACGAGCTTCTCGAAGGGCACCTCCTGGTGGGCATAGGCGTCCAGGGTGGTCTGCCGCACCTGGGCCAGCAGCTCGCGGAAGCTCAGGTGGCCCGAGGGCCGCGCGCGCAGCGCCAGCATGTTCACGAACAGGCCGATGAGGCCCTCGAGCTCGGGACGGGTGCGGCCCGCGATGGGCGAGCCCACGCAGATGTCCTCCTGTCCCGAGTAGCGGTGGAGCAGCACCTGGAAGGCGGCCTGCAACACCATGAAGGGCGTGGCGCCCTCCTTCTGGCCGAGCGTCTTGAGGGCCTCGGACAGCTCGCGCGGCAGGAGCTGGGTGTGGCTCGCGCCCCGGAACGTCTGCACCGGCGGGCGAGGCCTGTCCGTGGGCAGCTCCAGCGCATGCGGCACCCCCTCGAGCTGCTGGCGCCACCAGCCGAGCTGCTGGGCGAACGTCTCGCCCTGGAGCCTGTCCCGCTGCCAGGCCGCGTAGTCCACGTACTGCACCGCCAGCTCCGGCAGGGGCGAGGGCTGGCCTTGCGAGAAGGACGCGTAGAGCGCGCCCAGCTCGCGCACCAGCACACCCAAGGACCAGCCGTCCGAGATGATGTGGTGCATCGTCAGCACGAGCACGTGCTCACGCTCCGCCAGCTTCAACAACAGCGCGCGCAGGAGCGGGCCCTGGGCCAGCTCGAAGGGCCGCAGCGCCTCCTGCTGCACCTGCTGGTGGGCCTCTTCTCCACGGCGGGCCTCCGGCTCGTGGCTCAGGTCCACCCGCGCGAGCGGCAGCTCCAGCGAGGGGGCGATGACCTGGCTCGGCGCTCCGCCGTGCGACACGAAGGTGGTGCGCAGCGACTCATGGCGGCGGACCAGCTCGGCCAGGCCGCGCTCCAGAGCGGCCGCGTCCAGCGTCCCCTCGAGCCGCACCACCACGGGGATGTTGTAGAGCGAAGTGCCCGGCTCCAGCTTGTCGAAGAACCACAGCCGCTGCTGGGCGGACGAGAGCGGCAGGGCCCCCTCCCGCGTGGCACGCGGCAGCACCTCGGCCGGGCGCTCCAGGCCCGCGCCGCGGGCGGCGTCGATCTTCCCGGCCAGCCCCAGGACGGTGGGGTGCTCGAGCAGCTCGCGCAGCGGCACGTCCACCTGGAAGAGGGTGCGCACGCGCGAGGCGATCTGCGTGGCCAGCAGCGAGTGGCCGCCCAGCTCGAAGAAGTTGTCGTGGAGGCCGATGCCGTCGATGCCGAGCATCTCCTCCCACAGCGTGGCCACGGCGCGCTCGGTGTCACCGCGGGGCGCCTCGTAGGCATTGGCCAGGTCCGGCCGCTGGTGGCGGGCGGAAGGCTTCGCCGCGGGCGCGGCCTGCTGCACCTGCGCGTCCTCGTGGCTCCGCTCGCGCGCGGGCTCGGCCCAGGCGGCGCCCTGCACCCGCCGCTGCTCGATGAAGTAGCGCTGGCGCTGGAAGGGATAGGTGGGCAGCGGGAGCCGCTGCCGGCGCTCGGGAGCGTGGAGCTTCGCCCAGTCCACCTGGACTCCGGCGAGCCACATGCGGCCGAGCGTCTCCAGGAAGGCCGCGCTGTCGGGCTGCTCATCCTTCGCGCGGGGCAGCGTGGAGAGCACCGTGCGCCCCACCGCGGCCGGCCCGGCCTGCCGCACCAGCATGCCCAGGGCCTGTCCGGGGCCCACCTCGAGCAGCAGCGCCTCCGGCGAGGCCAGCAGCGTGGTGACTCCGTCGCCGAAGCGCACCGCCCGGCGCAGGTGCTCGGTCCAGTAGCGGGGATCCGTCGCCTGCTCGGCGGTGATCCACGTGCCGCTCAGGTTGGAGACGAAGGGAATTTTCGGCGGGCTGAGCTTCACCTGCCGCACGCGCTCGGTGAAGGGGGCGAGGATGGGGTCCATCATCGCCGAGTGGAAGGCGTGCGAGGTGCGCAGCCGGCGGTGCTCCACGCCCAGCGGCGCGAGGCGGGCCTCCAGCGCCTCGATGGCCTCGGTGGGGCCGGAGACGACGCAGAGCGAGGGCGCGTTGACGGCGGCCAGCGACAGCCGCTCGCCGAGCAGCGGCAGCACCTGCTGCTCGGGCAGGGCCACCGAGAGCATGGTGCCGCCCGGCAGCGACTGCATCAGCTTGCCGCGCGCCGCCACCAGCGCCAGGGCATCGTCCAGCGAGAGCACGCCCGCGATGCAGGCGGCGACGTACTCACCGAGGCTGTGGCCGATGAGGGCCTGCGGCTTGACGCCGAGGGCGATCCACTGCCGGGCCAGGGCGTACTCGATGGCGAAGAGGGCGGGCTGGGCGAGCGCCGTCTGCTGCAGCCGCTCGTTGGCCTCGGCGGCGCGCGCCTCGGGGGCGTGGAGGAGCTCGCGCAAATCCAGGCCGAGGTGGGCCTGGAGCTTGTGGCAGCAGGCGTCCAGGTTCTGGCGGAACAGGGGCGCGGTGGCGTACAGGCCACGCGCCATGCCCACGTGCTGCGAGCCCTGGCCCGGGAAGAGGAAGGTGACGGTGCGCTCGGTGGCCTCCTGCACCTGGGTGAGCAGGCGCTGGGGATGCTGGCCGGAGAGCACGGCCCGCGCGTCCTCGAGGCCCCGGCACACCACGGCACGGCGGTGGGTGAAGCGCTGGCGTCCCGCCTGGAGGGTGAAGGCCACGTCCGCGAAGCTCCAGCTCCGGGCGCCGCGACAGGTGCTCCGCGAGCTGTCCGGTGGCCTGCTCGAGCGCGGGGGCCGAACGGGCCGACAGCACCAGGAGCTGCCAGGGCTGGGCGCTGGGCGTGCGCGCCACCGCGGGAGCCTCCTCGAGGATGGCGTGGGCGTTGGTGCCGCCGATGCCGAAGGAGCTCACCCCGGCGCGCCGGGGCTCGTCACCGGCGGGCCACTCGCGCAGGGTGTCGTTGACGTAGAAGGGCGAGCGCTCCAGGCCCAGCCCGGGGTTGGGCTCGCGGAAGTGGAGGCTGGGGGGCATCTGGCGGTGCTGCAGCGCGAGCGCCGCCTTGATGAGGCCCGTGACGCCGGCGGCCGCATCCAGGTGCCCGATGTTGGTCTTCACCGAGCCGATCGCACAGGAGCCCGGGCCGCCGTGCTGATCCTTGTAGGCCTGGGTGAGGCCGGCGATCTCGATGGGATCTCCCAGGCGGGTGCCGGTGCCATGGGCCTCGACGTACTGGATGCTGCTGGCGTCCACGCCCGCGACGGCGAGGGCCTCGGAGATGGCGCCCGCCTGCCCCTCGATGCTGGGCGCGGTGAAGCCCACCTTGCCGGAGCCGTCGTTGTTGAGGGCCGAGCCGCGGATGACGGCATGGATGAAGTCCCCGTCCTTGAGCGCGTCGGACATGCGCTTGAGGACGACGACGCCCACGCCGGAGCCGGCCACGGTGCCCTGGCCCTGGGCATCGAAGGCGCGGCAGTGCCCGTCGGGCGAGAGGATGGAGCCCTCCTGGAAGACGTAGCCGGAGCGCTGGGGGAAGGAGATGGAGACACCGCCGGCCAGGGCCATGTCCGACTCGCCGGACAGCAGGCTCTGGCAGGCCAGGTGCACGGCCACCAGCGAGCTGGAGCAGGCCGTCTGCACGCTGATGCTCGGCCCGCGCAGGTTGAGCTTGTGCGAGACGCGCGTGGCCAGGAAGTCCTTGTCGTTGGCGAGCAGCAGGGCATAGGGCCCGGCCGAGCGCACCACGTCCGGCTGCGACATCAGGTTGTAGAGCAGGTAGCTGCTGATGCTGGAGCTGGCGAAGACGGCGGTGGAGCCGCGCTGGCGCTCGGCGTCATAGCCGGCGCGCTCCAGCGCCTCCCACGCGCACTCCAGGAAGAGGCGGTGCTGCGGATCGAGCAGCTCGGCCTCGCGCGGGTTGAAGCCGAAGAAGCCCGCGTCGAAGAGCTCGGGGCCCTCGAGGGGGAAGCCGGCGCGCACATAGCCGGGCTGGCCACGCAGCACCGGATCCACCCCGGCCGCCTCCAGCTCCTCCTCGGAGAAGGAGACCCGGGCCTCCACGCCCTCACTCAGGTTGCGCCAGAAGGTTTCCACATCCCGGGCCCCGGGAAAGCGGCCCGTCATGCCGACGATGGCAATGGTCTCGAACTGCTCGGACACGGCGTTGTCACTCATCCGGCGTTTCCCCTGTGGACTGCTCGGCGCGGCCTGCTCTACGTACGCGCCGTCTCTGCTCGAGCAGCGTCCTGCGATTATCAGCGCGTTCCTGACTCTCCTGACGCAAGTCCGGTTCGTTGGTGCGTCCAGCGAGGTACGCCGCGAGCGCGCTGATGGATGGGTATTTGAAGAGTTCTGTCAGGGAGATTTCAAGCCCCAGCTCGGCACGCAGCCGGCCATGCGCTCGCACCAGCAGCAGCGAGTTGCCGCCGACGTCGAAGAAGCGATCGTGGATGCCGACCTTCTCCACGCCGAGCACTTCCTGCCACAACCGGGCGAGGTTGCGCTCCAGCTCGGTCCGGGGCTCCACGTAGGGCGTGTCGGACTGGAGGCGCAGTCCCTCCGGAGCCGGCAGGGCCTTGCGGTCGAGCTTGCCGTTGGGAGACAGCGGCATGAGCACCAGGGGCACGAAGGCCGCCGGCACCATGTGCTCGGGGAGCCGCTGTCCCAGGTGGGCGCGCAGTTCCTCCAGCGTGGGTGCCTGCTCGGCGGCCACGTAGTAGGCGACCAGGCGCTTGTCGCCGGGCACATCCTCGCGGGCCACCACCACGGCCTCCTTGAGGGCCGGGTGCTGCAACAGCGCCGACTCGATCTCCCCCAGCTCGATGCGGAAGCCACGCACCTTCACCTGGTTGTCGATGCGGCCCAGGTACTCGATTTCGCCCTCGGGCAGGAACCGGGCGAGGTCTCCGGTGCGGTACAGCCGCGCTCCGGGCTCGGAGGCGTACGGGTCCGGGACGAACTTCTCGGCCGTCAGCTCGGGCCTGTTCCAGTAGCCACGGGCGGGCTGCACGCCACCGATGTACAGCTCACCGGCCACGCCCACCGGTACCGGGTGCATGTGGCCGTCCAGCACGTACATCTGCGTATTGGACACGGGCCTGCCAATAGGGATGGAGCGGCGCTTGTCACCCGGCAGGCACTGCCAGAACGTCACGTCCACGGCGGCCTCGGTGGGGCCGTAGAGGTTGTGCAGCCCGGCACTCAGCTTGCCGTGGAAACGCTCCACCAGCTCGGCGCCGAGCGCCTCACCGCTGCAGATGACGCGCTGGAGGCCGCGGCACTGCTCCACGCCCGGCTGCTCCAGGAAGACCTGAAGCATGGAGGGGACGAAGTGCAGGGTGGTGATGTGCTCGCGCTGGATGAGCTCGACCAGGTAGGCGGGGTCCTGGTGCCCACCGGGCTTCGCCACGACGAGGCGAGCGCCCGTCATGAGGGTCCAGAAGAACTCCCAGACGGAGACGTCGAAGCTGAAGGGGGTCTTCTGCAGGACGGAGTCCTGGGCACCGAGGCCATAGGCCTCCTGCATCCAGAGCAGGCGGTTGCAGATGGCCTGGTGGAAGTTCATGGCGCCCTTGGGGCGGCCGGTGGAGCCCGAGGTGTAGATGATGTACGCGAGCCCCTGGGCGTGGATGGGAACCTGGGGCCGGGCGGTGCTGTGGGCCGCCACCTGGCTCCACTGGGAGTCGAGGCACACGCGCGTGGTGGAGGAAGCGGGCAGCCGCTCCACGAGGTGCTGCTGGGTGAGCAGCACGGGCACGCTCGAATCCTGGAGCATGTACGCGAGGCGATCCTGGGGATAGCCGGGGTCGATGGGCACGTAGGCGCCGCCGGCCTTGAGGATGCCGAGCAGGGCGACGACCATCTCGAGGGAGCGGTCGGTGCAGACGCCAACGGGAACCTCGGGACCCACGCCCAGGGAGAGCAGGTGGTGGGCGAGCTGGTTGGCGCGCTGGTCGAGCTCACGGTAGGTGAGCGTCTGCCCCTCGTAGGTGACGGCGGGCGCGTCGGGCGTGCGGTCCACCTGCTGCTCCACCATCAGGTGCAGGCGGGCCTCGGCGGGACGGGGCAGCGCCGTCTGGTTCCACTCCACCAGCACGCGCTTGCGCTCCGCTTCCGGCATCATCGGCTGCGCGTCATGGCGGGCCATGGGGTCGCGGGCGATCTGCTCGAGTGCCGCCGCGTAGTGCCCCGCGAGCGCCTGCACCTGCGCATCCGGCAGATCGCTCGGGTCGTAGTAGAGCTGCACGCGGACGTCCGAGGTGACGAAGTCGAGGCCCGCCTCCACCGCCAGGGCGAAGTTGGTGCGGGCGAACTCGCTCGCGCCGAGCAACTCCAGCCCGCCCCGGTCCAGCACCTTGCGGTACATGTGGAAGTGGGTGAAGTCGAACATCGTCTCGAAGAGCGGCACGCCGGGCGCGGCGCGCTGCACCTCGGAGAGCGGGTAGCGGCGGTGCGGGAGCAGCTCGCGCTCGTGGCGGAAGGTCTCCTGGAGGAGCTCCAGCCAGCTCCGGCCCGGCGGTAGCTGCATCCGGAAGGGGAGGGTGTTGAGGAACAGCCCCTTCACCTGGTCTCCATCCGCGGTTTCCGGGCGCCCGTTGCACACGAGGCCGGTGACGACGTCACGTTGGGCGGAGAGCTGTCCCATCACCCGGACGTGCGCGGCCAGCAGCACCGTCTTGATGGGGACGCCGGCGCGGCGGGCCACCTGCTTGAGCGTCTGGGAGAGTTCGGGCGTGATGGAGACGCGCTGCTGGTGGAAGGCCGAGTCGGGACGGCTCTCGGCCGGGTGCGGCCAGCGCGAGAGCGTGCCGGGGACGAGTCCCTGGAGCTGGCCGGCCCAGAAGGCCCGGGTGGCCTCGCTGCGCATCGCCTCGCGCTCCATGACGATGAAGTCGCGGAAGGACTGCTCCGGCAGCGGCGCCACGGCGGGCGGGGTCCCCTCCAGGTGCGCGAGGTAGTGCTCGAAGAGCTCGGCGATGAGGGAGTTGATGCTCCAGCCGTCGCCGATGACGTGGTGCTCGGTCCACCCGAACTCGAAGGTGTTCTCGGAGAGGAGGTGGGCCGTGCAGCGCAGCAGGGGAGGCCGGGTCAGGTCGAAGCGCTGCTGGTGCTCGGCGGCGTAGTGGGCCGTGAGCACGGACGCCTGCTGCTCCGGGCCCTGGCCGCGCAGGTCCTTCACGGTGAGCGGGAGCGGGGCGGTGCGGTGGATGAGCTGGAGCGGCTCGGAGTAGCCGGTCAGCGCGTAGCTGGTGCGGAGGATGGCGTGCCGGGCGGCGATGTCCGCCAACGCCTGCTCCATGGCACCCGGGTCGAAGCGCCCCTGGAGCCGGACGAAGTTGACGTTGAGGTAGACGGCCTTCTCCGGGTTCAGCTCGGCGTGGAACACCATGCCGAGCTGGAGCGAGCTCATGGGGAAGGCGTCCTCGAGGCCCTCCGGCAGCGCGCGCCGGTCCTGCTCGGACACGAGGCTGAAGGGCGAGGTGCGCGGGGTCTGCTCGAGACTCGGGGCCTCGTTGCCCAGCACGCGAGCCAGTGCCCGCGGGGTGGGGTTCTGGAAGAGCTGCGCCACGGTGAAGCGCAGCCCCCGCTGTCCGGCGTGTGCGACGACGGGGATGCTGCGGATGGAGTCACCGCCCAGCTCGAAGAAGTTGTCCTCGGCTCCCACCTGCTCCAGGCCGAGCACCTGGGCGAAGATGGAGGTGAGCACCCGCTCCTCGTTCGTCTCGGGCGCGACGTAGGTGTGCTCCTGCCGGGCGAACTGCGGCGCGGGGAGCGCCTTGCGGTCGAGCTTGCCGTTGGGAGACAGCGGCATGAGCGCCAGGGGCACGAAGACCATCGGCACCATGTACTCGGGGAGCAGCTTCCCGAGGTGGGCGCGCAACTCGTCGCGCGTGGGCTCCTGCCCGGCCGCCACGAAGTACGCGACCAGGCGCTTGTCGCCGGGCGAGTCCTCGCGGGCCACCACCACGGCCTCCTTGAGGGCCGGGTGCTGCAACAGCGCCGACTCGATCTCCCCCAGCTCGATGCGGAAGCCACGCACCTTCACCTGGTTGTCGATGCGGCCCAGGTATTCGATTTCCCCCTGCGCCAGGAACCGGGCGAGGTCGCCGGTGCGGTACAGGCGCGCTCCGGGCTCGGAGGCGTACGGGTCCGGGACGAACTTCTCGGCCGTCAGCTCGGGCCTGTTCCAGTAGCCACGGGCCAGTTGCACGCCGCCGATGTACAGCTCACCGGCCACGCCCACCGGCACCGGGTTCATCTGGCCGTCCAGCACGTACATCTGTGTGTTGGAGACAGGGCGGCCGATGGGGATGGAGCGGCGCTTGTCGCCCGGCAGGCACTGCCAGAACGTCACGTCCACGGCGGCCTCGGTGGGGCCGTAGAGGTTGTGCAGCCCGGCACCCAGCTTGCCGTGGAAGCGCTCCACGTGTTCCGCACCCAGGGCTTCACCGCTGCAGATGACGCGCTGGAGGCCGCGGCACTGCTCCACGCCCGGCTGCTCCAGGAAGACCTGAAGCATGGAGGGGACGAAGTGCAGGGTGGTGATGCGCTCCTGCTGGATGAGCTCGATCAGGTAGGCGGCATCCTGATGGCCACCGGGCTTCGCCATCACGAGGCGAGCGCCCGTCATGAGGGTCCAGAAGAACTCCCAGACGGAGACGTCGAAGCTGAAGGGGGTCTTCTGCAGGACGGAGTCCTGGGCACCGAGGCCGTAGGCCTCCTGCATCCAGAGCAGGCGGTTGCAGATGGCCTGGTGGAAGTTCATGGCGCCCTTGGGGCGGCCGGTGGAGCCCGAGGTGTAGATGATGTACGCGAGCCCCTGGGCGTGGACGGGAACCTGGGGCCGGGCGGTGCTGTGGGCCGCCACCTGGCTCCACTGGGAGTCGAGGCACACGCGCGTGGTGGAGGAAGCGGGCAGCCGCTCCACGAGGTGCTGCTGGGTGAGCAGCACGGGCACGCTCGAATCCTGGAGCATGTACGCGAGGCGATCCTGGGGATAGCCGGGGTCGATGGGCACGTAGGCACCACCGGCCTTGAGGATGCCAAGCAGGGCCACGACCATCTCGAGGGAGCGATCGGTGCAGACGCCGACGGGAATCTCGGGACCCACGCCCAGGGAGAGCAGGTGGTGGGCGAGCTGGTTGGCGCGCTGGTCGAGCTGCACGGTAGGTGAGGCTCTGGCCTTCGTACGTGACGGCGGGCGCATCGGGCGTGCGGTCCACCTGCTGCTCCACCATCAGGTGCAGGCGAGCCTCGGCGGGACGCGGCAGCGCCGTCTGGTTCCACTCCACCAGGACGCGCTTGCGCTCCTCTTCCGGCATCATCGGCAGCCGGGAGATGCGCTGGCCGGGATCGGCGACGATGCCCTGGAGCAGCGTCCGCAGGTACACCCCGAGGCGGGTGATGGTGGAGGCATCGAACAGGTCGGTGTTGTACTCGAAGGCGCCGACCAGCCCCTGCTCCTCGCGGGACAGCGAGAGGTGCAGGTCGAACATCGCCGTGCCCGTGTGCGTGTCCTCGGTGTTCAGGCGCAGGCCGGGCATTTGCGGAAGCGCCCCCTGGGCGTTCTGCAGCACGAACATCACCTGGAACAGCGGCGTGCGGCTCAGGTCGCGCACCGGCTGGAGCACGTCCACGAGCTTCTCGAACGGGACGTCCTGGTGGGCATAGGCCCCCAGCGCTCCCTGGCGCACGCGCTGGAGCAGCTCACGGAAGGTGGGCTCGGCCTCCAGGTTCGTGCGCAGCACGAGCGTGTTGACGAACAGGCCGATGAGCCCGTGCGTCTCGGGGCGCTCGCGTCCCGCGATGGGCGTGCCCACCGTCAGGTCACTCTGTCCCGAGCAGCGGTGCAGCAGGACCTTGAAGGCCGCCAGCAGGGCCATGAAGGGCGTGACGCCCTCGCGCAGGCTCAGCGCCTCGAGGGCCTCGGCCAGCTCGCGCGGCAGGTGCAGCGGCAGCTTCGCGCCGCGGTACGTCTGCACCGCCGGGCGAGGCCTGTCCGTGGGCAGCTCCAGCACCGGAGACGCCCCCGCGAGGTGCTGCTTCCACCAGGAGAGCTGCGACTCGAGCACCTCGCCCTGCATCCACCCGCGCAGCCAGAGCGCGTAGTTGGCGTACTGGATGGGCAGCTCCGGCAGGGCCGGCGTCTTGCCAGCCTGGAGCGCCTCGTACACCTGGGCCAGCTCGCGCACGAGCACACCCATGGACCAGCCATCCGAGAGGATGTGGTGCATCGTCGCCAGCAGCAGGTGCTCGCGCTCGCCCAGCTTCAGCAGCGTCACGCGCAGCAGCGGCCCGCGCGCCAGATCGAAAGGACGGCGCGCCTCCTCGGCGAGGAGCCGGCGTGCCTCCTCCTGGCGCTCGCGCTCCGGCAGCGAAGACAGGTCCACCAGCGGCAGCGGCAGGCTCGCCTCGGGGGCGATGACCTGGAAGGCCCGGCCGTCCACGGTGCTCACCGTCGTCCTCAGCGACTCGTGGCGCTGGAGGAGGGTGGCGAAGCTCCGCTCCAGGGCCGCCACGTCCAGCGCCCCCTCGAGCCGCAGCGCGGTGGGGATGTTGTAGAAGGCGTTGCCCGGCTCGAGCTGGTCCAGGAACCACAGCCGCTGCTGGGCGAACGAGAGCGGCAGCTCCACGCCCGAGGGCCTGCGGGAAATCGTGATGCGCGGCGCGGAGGACTCCCGGCGCCGGGCGACGATGGTGCGTGCCAGCTCGGCCGTGCTCGGGCCCTGGAGCAGGGCCTCCATGGGCAGGCTCACTCCCAGCACCTTCTCGATTTCCCCCGTCATCTCCACCGAGGCCATCGAGTCCAGGCCCAGGCGGGTGAGGGGCACCGAGGGGTCCACCTCCTCACGGCGCACCCGCAGCAGCGCGGGCAGCCGCTCCAGCAGCCAGGCTTCAATCGCCTCGTCCGCCACCGGCCCCGAGTCCACCGCGGCCGTCACCGCCGCCCCGGCCTGGGGCGCCCCGGCCTGCTCCTGCTGCGACTCCTGCCACGACAACACCACCCGCAGCTCGCCCGCGTTCAGGCTCGCGCGGCAGGCGCGGCGCTGGATCTTCCCGCTGGACGTCTTGGGAATGGCGCCCGGCTCGATGAGCACCACCGCGTGAAGCTGCAGCTCGTGCGTCTCGGCCACCCGCTGGCGGATGAGCCCCACCAGCGACTCGGGCGGGTCGGGCAGCTTCCTCGGGTCCACCTCCTGCACCACCACCAGCCGCTCCTCGCCGTCCACCTCCTGGGCGAAGGCCGCGCCGCAGCCCGGGCGCAGCGCCGGATGGCTCTGATCCACCGTCATCTCGATGTCCTGCGGGTAGTGGTTGCGCCCGCGGATGATGATGAGGTCCTTGAGCCGGCCGGTGACGAACAGCTCGCCGTCCTCGCGCAGGAAGCCCAGGTCTCCGGTGCGCAGCCAGGGGCCCTCGCCGCTGTCGCTCAGCCGGCCCTGGAACGTCTGCGCCGACTCCTCGGGCCGCTGCCAGTAGCCCAGGGCGACGCTCGGCCCGCGCACCCAGATTTCACCCACCCGGCCCGGCGCGCACCGCCGCGACTTCTCCAGGTCCGCGATGAGCAGCTCCTGGTCCGGCATCGTCCGGCCGCAGCCCACCATCAGCCGCGCATCCGGCTGGGCCGCGTCCGCCGTCACCACCTCGTTGCGCGCCAGGGCGAGGCCCGACAGCGACATCTCCTGAGGAGGCTGCGCGGCGTCTCCACCCGAGGCGATGAGCGTGCCCTCGGCCAGGCCGTAGCAGGGATAGATGGCCTCGCGCCGGAAGCCCTGGGGCCCGAAGGCCGCGAGGAACCGCTCCAGCGTCTCGGTCCGCACCGGCTCGGCCCCGCTGAAGGCCACCTTCCAGCGGCTCAAATCGAGCTGCGCGCGCTCCTGCGGCGTCATCTTCCGCACGCACAAGTCGTAGGCGAAGTTCGGCCCGCCACTCACCGTGGCTCCGAAGCGCGAGACGGCCTCCAGCCAGCGGCGCGGCTGCTTGAGGAACGTCAGCGGCGACATCAGCGCCACCGGGAAGGCCCGGTACAGCGGCTGGAGGATGCCGCCGATCAGCCCCATGTCGTGGTACGGCGGCAGCCAGATGACGCCCACCGACTCCTCCGTGGTTCCGAAGGAGCGGCTGATGCACTCGAGGTTGTGCAGCAGGTTGCCGTGGCTGAGCATCACGCCCTTGGGCGTGCCCGTGGAGCCCGAGGTGTACTGCAGGAAGGCCAGCGCCTCGCGCCGCAGCTCCGGCCGCTTCCACGGCGCCTGCCGGTCCTCGGGCAGCTCATCCGTGGCCATCCAGTGCAGGGCGCGCAGATCCGGCGCCTGCTCGAACAGGAACTCCCCCATGCCGTGGATGAAGGACACGGTGAGCACCACCGAGGCCCGCGCATCCTGGATGATGGAGCGCAGCCGCGGCAGCGTCCGCTCCAGCCGCATCGGGTCCGGCGGGTAGGCCGGCACCGCCACCATTCCCGCGTAGAGACACCCGAAGAACCCGGCGATGTACTCGAGTCCGGGCGGGTAGAGCAGCATCACCCGGTCCCCTGGCGAGGCCACCTCCTGCAGCGCCGCCGCGATGAGCCGCGCGCGCTCATCCAGCCGCGCGTACGTCATCGTGGACTCTTCACCTTCGGAGTCTTCCAGGAAGGTGTACAGCCGCCGCTCGGGCATTACGGAGGCGCGTGCCTCCACCAGATGCACGAGGGTCGCGGACTCACTCTGAGGGGGGGGCATCGGGGGGGTCTCCGCCGGGCTCGTCCGGCGTGGAAAAACATCCCATCAGGTAGCACGACGTGAGGGGACGTTCCTGTAGCGGATACTGGACAGAAGCTATTCTGGTGGCGAATACTGACGCAAGTTCCAGGCGGTGACGGGAGATGGCAGCGGAGGCGGGGTCGACCAGTCCCGGAACGCGTTCAGGAGCAACCCCCCGACATGATGCAGAACTGGATGAAGTGGATGGCCGCCTGCGTGGCGCTGCTCGCCCCGCCCGTGCTGGCGCAGTCGCCGGCGCAGGAGGTGTCGGTGGGTACGACCAGCGTCTACTATGCCTCTTTCTACAGCCGTTCGCCCACCGTGCTGACGGCGGAGGTGGCCTACAACCGCGCACTGGCGTCCGAGGGGTTCTGGAGCCGGGTGCGGGTCGGAGGCGGACTGCGGGGTGGACTTCCCAGCAGCCTGAGGAGCTTGCCGCTGGAGCTCTACGTCCAGGCCC
This sequence comes from Archangium gephyra, assembly GCF_049060025.1. Classification (GTDB taxonomy): domain Bacteria; phylum Myxococcota; class Myxococcia; order Myxococcales; family Myxococcaceae; genus Archangium; species Archangium gephyra_A. The sequence continues at coordinate 5,638,514 of NZ_JBMEQQ010000002.1, read as the reverse complement.
GGCTCACGGCGCGCCTCGGTATCTGGGAGGGCGCGGCGGGGCCCGAGGTGGGGGTGAGCGGGCTGTCGGGGCTCTACCCGCTGCTGGGGGACAATGACGCGGGACAGCAAGAGGCCGCGCTGGTGGGCCCGGCGTACTTCGGCTTCGGCGCGGCGCCGCTGCGCTTCCACCTGGGCCGGGTGCTGCTGAGCGCCATGGAGTTCAACCTGGCCGCGAGCGGGCCGCCCATGGGCTCCGCCTCGGTCATTCGTGTCACCCTGCTTCGCCTGGGAGTCTCGCTGTGAAGCCCTCTTCCACCTGCCAGATGCTGCTCGCGGGCGTCCTGTTGGGCGCGGCCGCCTGCACGCCCGTGACCCCGCTGGATACCTCGCAGCTCCCCGCAATCGAGAGCCTCATCCAGGAGATCGACGAGGCGCGGTTGATGGCCAACGTCTCCGACCTGGTGGCGGCCCACAAGAGCGAGGCGCCGCTGGACTGCGAGCTGCTGGGCACCAACAGCTCCGTCTACCCGGAGCTGTGCAACCTCACGCACCTGCGCGCGGGCGAGCTGATGCACACCCGGCTCGAGCAGTTGGACCTGCCGGTGCGCCGTGAGGTGGTGGCCAAGGACACGCTGACCGTCTCCAACGTCATCGCGGAGCACAAGGGCGTGAAGTACCCGGAGGAGGTCATCCTCATCTCCGCCCACTTCGACGCCTACTACGCGGCGGCGGATGACAACAGCACGGGCGTGTCCGCGGTGCTGGAGCTGGCGCGCGTCCTCTCGCGCTACAAGTTCGATCGCACGCTGCGCTTCGTCGGCTTCGATCTCGAGGAGCTGGGCTACGTGGGCAGCCACCGCTACGTGGACTCGCTGGGCACCAGCAACGAGGTGGTGCTGACGGTGAACTTCGACAGTCTGGGCTACTACAACGACACCCCGGGCTCGCAGAATGTCTCCCTCGGGCTGCCCGCGCCCTCGGAGGCCAACTTCCTGGCGGTGCTGGGGAATGACAACTCCCTGGAGCGCGTCAACGAGATCGTCGCGCTCAACCAGGAGTTCGAGATGATCCGCATGTTCGGGGTGGTGGCCGGCGGCCTGGGCAACAACCCCGGCAACGCCCCGCTGCTGCGCAGCGATCACGGCCCCTTCTGGCTGCGCGGACACCAGGCCATCTTCATCAGCGACACGGCCTACTTCCGCAATCCCGGTTACCACAACGAGAAAGACACCATCGAAGTGCTCAACCCTCCCATGTTCCGCAGGGCCGTGCAGATCTCCGCCGCCGCCATCGCCTACTGGGCGGGAGGCCCGCGATGAAGCGCGCCCTGCTCGCCGCGGCCCTCGTGGCGCTCGCACCGGCAGGCTCGCGCGCCGCCGACGAGCAGCCCGCCGCCGAGGTGTCTGCCCACCAGTTCACGGTCTACAGCCGCGGGGGTGTCCAGGCGTACCTCTCGCCCAACCGCTCCACCGGGATGTTCGGTGGCTCCCTGGGGGTGCGTGACACCATTCACGGCCGCTTCATCCTCCAGGCGGACGTGGGCTACCTGATGAACTTCGGCAACGTGGTGCCGGTGCAGGTGGCGGCCGGCATCCAGCGCAAGGGCTTCTACACCCCGGCCGCGCTGATGACGCTCACCGGCTTCCTGGGAGACAGACTCACCTTCGTCACCCCGGATCACCCCTCCGTCAACCGCATCCCGCCGATGGCGTTGGGCGTGCTGCTGGCGCCGGCGCGCTTCACCGTGGCCGGTGGCCAGCTCTCCCTGCTCGAGTTCGGCCTGGGCCTCAGCCCGGAGTTCCCCGGGCTCGGGGTGGCCTACCAGCTCAACCTCGTGGACGTGGGCGTCTCCTTCTAGTTCTAGCGGCCCGGCGGAGCGGCCGGCCGCGAATTTTCTGATCCAGCGGAATACGCGCGTGGCGGAGTGGAGGCTCATGTGCCGCCACCTGCGCGCGTGCCGCAGAGGGCCCCACCGGCCCTGGAGACCAGGGCGGTTGACCACCCGTGAACGCCCCGGGGGCGCGGTGCGTCAGCCGAGTGCCGCCGGGTGGACGTTCATCACGTCCCGAAGCGAAGGGCACTCACCAACCCTCCCGCCCGTGCCCATACCGAGCACGCAACCAAGGGAGATGGGGGAGGTGCCGGCATGGCCACATACCGACTCATCCGCAAGCTGGCAGCAGGCGGCATGGCGGAGGTGTTCCTGGCCAAGGTGGTCGGGGCCGAGGGCTTCGAGAAGCCGGTCGCGGTGAAGCGAATCCTTCCGTCGCTCGCGCAGGACCGGGAGTTCGTGGAGTTGTTCCTGCGCGAGGCGAAGCTGACGGTGTGCTTGCAGCACGCCAACGTGGTGCAGGTGTTCGACCTGGGCTCCATCAACGGCCAGTACTACATGGTCATGGAGTTCATGGACGGAGAGAACCTGCGCGCGGTGCAGCGGGGCGCCTCGGGCAACCAGGTACCGCTGGGCCTGCGCGAGGTGTGCTTCATCGTCCAGCAGGTCACCGAGGGCTTGGCGTACGCGCACAGCCGCTCGGACGCGGTGGGCCGGCCGCTCAACATCATCCACCGGGACGTCAACCCGTCCAACGTGATGGTGGCCAGCAGCGGCGAGGTGAAGCTGGCGGACTTCGGCATCGCCAAGGCGGCCAACGCGCAGAATGGCACCCAGGCCGGCGTGGTGAAGGGCAAGGCGGGCTACCTCGCGCCGGAGCAGGTGAAGGGCGCGGAGGTGGATCAGCGCGCGGACCTCTTCCTCATCGGCCTGATGCTGTACGAGCTGCTCGCGGGCAGGCAGCTCTTCAGCGGGCCGGACTACTTCCTCACGCTGCGCAACATCGCCCAGTTCGACGTGAAGAGCCTGGCGCCGGTGCCGGGCGTGCCTCCGGCGCTCTGGAGCATCGTCACCCGGGCGCTGGCGCCGGAGCCGTCCGCGCGCTTCCAGCGGGCGCGGGACATCTCGGACGCGCTGCAGAACTTCCTCTTCGATCACCGGCTGCGCGTGGGCCCGCAGGACGTGGCGGCGCTCTTCTCGCGCTGCTTCCCCGAGCGCCGCTCGCCGCTGGAGGGGGCCACCGAGGTGCGGGGCGAGGAGATCCGCCTGGGCTCGGACGCGGGGCTGCAGCGCCCGCAGACGATCACCTCGGTGCGCTCGCGCCCGCCCTTCCCGGGTGGGCCTCGTCCGGGGACGGGCTCCATTCCCGTGATGCGGCCGGTGACGGACCCGGGCCGGTTGACGCCGCCGCCGCCGCCGCCCGAGGCGCGCGCGCGCACCTCCGTCACCATGCAGGTGCCTCCGCCGCCCGGCACCCGGAACACCTCGCTCACCATGCAGGTGGGCCCTCCGGCCGGTGCGCGCACGGGCACGCAGCCGGGGCTCAACACCTCCCTCTCCCTGCAGACGCAGACGCGCGTGATGCGCCCCGCGCGCCGCAAGCTGGGGGAGATGCTGGTGGCCTCCGGCAGGCTGTCGGAGACGCAGCTCAAGGGCGCGCTGGAGCGGCAGAAGCGCACCGGCGGCCGCATTGGCGAGCTGCTCGTCGCCGAGGGCATCGTCTCCGAGGAGGACGTGGTCCGCGCCCTGAGCGAGCAGGGAGGCCTCTCGTTCGTCTCGGACAAGGTGCTGCGCACCATGCCGGTGCCCAAGGCGCTGCTGTCGCTGCTGCCGGTGGAGAAGGCCGAGCGGCTCGAGGCGGTGCCCGTGGCCCAGCAGGCCAAGGAGCTGGTGTGCGCCATGCGCGAGCCGCGCGACCTGGCCCGCCTGGACGAGCTGAAGTTCATCACCGGCTGCCCCGTGCGGGGCATCTACGCCACCGAGGGCGCCATCCGCCGCGCCATCGGCCGCTTCTACCGCGGGGATGACCCGGACCAGATGGATGACTGGTCCAACATGATGCCGCTGGCGGGCTCGGAGTCGGAGGCGGGTGTCACGCCCTACGCCGACAAGCACACCCGCACGCGCGAGCGCCTGCTGGACGAGTCCGCCTTCGAGGAGATTTCCGCGGTGCCCACGCTGCCGCCCGCGGCGCCGCCGCCGGTGGCCGAGCCCACGCCCGTGCCCGCGCCGCCGATGCTGCGCGCGACGCCCGCGCCCGCCTCGCTGGCGCGCACCATGCTGGTGGTGTCAGACGACGCGGAGCTGCGCGAGGCGGCCGTGCGGTTGCTCACGCGTCAGGGCGTGGCGGCCTCGGGCAGCAGCGCCGCGGACGTGGAGAAGGCCATGGCCCTGGGCGGCACCGAGGTGGCGCTGGTGGCCGCGGACACGGTGCAGGATGCGCCCGCGGTGGTGGCGCGGTTGATGACGGTGGCGCCCTCCATGGAGGTGCGCGTGCTGCCCTCGCTGGCCGAGGCGCTCGGCGGCGAGGCGGGTCCGTTGAGCCGCGCGGCGCGGTTGCATGCGCGTGTGGTGGACGCGGCGCTCGCGGCACTCGGCGGAGTGGGCGTGCAGGGCGCGGCGTTGGCCAAGCTGGCCCGGCGCGTGGCCCGGCGGCTCGGCGCGGGGCGTGCGGAGGCCGAGCGGGCCTCGGCGGTGGCCTATGCGCTGGCGCTCGCGGCCTTCCAGGAGTCGGGCTCGGGGGATCGCTTCACCCGGCCCTCGTGCGAGTCGATGCGCGCCATCCTCGGCCGGGACGCGGGCGAGCTGGCCGGGCTCATCGGGTCGTGCACCCGGGACGCGGCGCCGCTGACGGAGAGGGCCGACAAGGCCACGCAGGCGCTGGCCGCGGCGGTGTCGCTGTTGGAGGTCGCGGGCACGGCCATGCTGGGCGCCGCGGCCGCGTCACAGTCGCTCGTCAAGCTGCGCGCCGAGGGGCGGTTGCCCGCGGCGGCCCTGGAGGCGCTCTCCGCCGAGGTGATGGAGCTGGTGCTGGGCGAGAAGGCCTCGCACACGGTGGTGCTCGCCGAGCCCAATTCGGCGCGGGCCTCGGCGCTCCAGGCGCGCTTCCTCGCGGACGGGGTGCGGGTGGTGCTCGCCGACTCCGCGGCCCGGGCGCGCGTGCTGCTGTCGCAGGGCAGCCAGGCGCTCGTGGTGGCCTCTCGGCTGCCGGACGGGGACGGTGCCGAGCTCACCCGCTCGCTGCGCTCCGTGGCGGAGACGGCCGCGCTGCCCATCTTCGTGCTGGCGCCGCCGGAGGATCCGGGGCTCGTGGAGGCCGGGCTGGATGCCGGTGCGGACGACGTCCTCACGTATCCGGTCAACCCGGAGGTGCTGGTGGCCAAGCTGCGGCGTGCGTTGCAGCCTCGCCGGACGTCGGTGACTCCGGTTCCGGCTCCCGTGATGGCGGCGATGGCCCCGGCCTCCGTTTCCGCATGAGCGCCTGAGCCGCCTCAGTACCGGAGGCTGGATTTCTCCCCGCGCAGCAGCTCCAGGAGCGAGGTCGCCGCCTCGAGCGGATGGGTCGCGAAGTGCCTCACCCCGCGGCTCCAGGGCCTGCGCATCCAGCGCTTCGGCGGAAGGTCAGCCGCCGCGGCGCGGACGGTGCCGGAGGCCGGTGGCTCCTCCGGGGCGCTCGCGCTCCTGCGCGGCTCCTCCTCGGACATGGGCACGTAGCGGGGATGCGGGACGCTGCCGCGCTCTACCTGGACGGGGTGGGCCTCGGCGTGCTTCGTGGCGGCCACCATCTGGTGCGTGGCGAGCGTCTCCGGTGACTCCCGTTCCTCCAGGGGCCGCTGCTCGTCGCGGGCGCGCCTCGAGGACCAGAAGACCTCCACGAGGTCCGTCGCCTCCAGGCGGGCCCGCGGGTGGCCATGCTCGGGCGTGAGCAGGACGCCGTGTTCGTCCAGGGCCTGCACTTCGTCGAGCCGCACCCGGTGCTCGCGCGTGACGACCACCCGGCGCTCGAGCACGAAGCCCTCGTCATCGACGGCGATGACGCGTCCGAGCGGCTCGCCATCGTGGCCGCGCACCACCATTCCCGCACGAATCTTGGATTGAGACATGACTGACTCCGTTCGCGTTCTTCAGTCCCCGTTCTCCGTGTCGAGCGGCCCGGGCAGGGCGTTCACGTGCACCACGTGCCCTCCCTCGTCCGGGGGCGCCCGGGCGGCCTCGCTCTCCTCCGGGGTGTGGGGCGCCCGCTCCTCGAAGCCGTCGCCCTCCAGGTTTCGCTGCCGCTGCTCGCTCGTGCTCCCGTAGCCCTCCCGCAGCCGTTCCCTACCTGTCATGGTCATCCGCTCCTGGGTGTGAACGTCCAAGCCGTAACGGTTGGGATGGGAAGCGGGGGCCGCAACGCCTCCCTCCCTGGGAGAGCCCGGCCCCGGTCCAGTCCCGGCAGGCGCCTTCTCCACCGGCCGCCGGGCAGGCGAGTACCCAGGCACACACCCCCGTGGCCCGGGGCCCACATGGGCCTGGCTCCCGAGGCGGCCGCTCCGGGGAGCCAGGGCGGCACGTCTGGTGCAAAACCCAGGAGGCGGGGTGGGGAATGTCCCCCCCGCTCGACTGTCGACGGAGGCGCGCCCCACTGCTATGCACACCCACACCATGGATGTTCGCCCCTCTCCGCGCCGCGCGCTGCTGCTCGCGCTGGTGCTGCTGATGTCCGCCTGCAAGACGCCCTCCGCCACGGGCGGTGGCTCTTCCCCTGGCCATTCGTCCGGCTCTTCCTCGGGCCAGGGCCGCAACGAAGACGTACCCCAGGGAGACCCGTTCCCCTCGAGGCCCTCCGTCGAGGCGCGCAAGGACGCGCAGGCGGACCAGGCGCTCGCCCAGGCCATCCAGCAGGCCGAGACGGCGCCGCGCAAGCAGGCCGCCGAGGCCTTCCTCGCGGTCCGCAAGGCGTACCCGCAGACGACGGCGGGCCAGGAGGCCCTCTACCGGGCGGGCGTGCTCTTCTACGACTCGCAGGACTACGTCAACGCGCGGAAGACCTTCAACGAGCTGCTCTTCGAGAACCCGCTCCATCCGCAGGCCACGGAGGCCAAGCGCCGGCTGGGCCGGGCCGCGTTGGAGGTGGGGGCGTTCCGCGACGCGTACCAGACGCTCTACAGCCTCGCCGAGCGCGCCGAGGGCGCCGAGCGCATCCAGTTGCTCGAGGACTCCGTGAAGGCGGCGGAGAAGGCGGGCCTGTACGGGCAGGCGCTGCGAATCTCGGTGGACCTGGCCGGCAACGCCCAGACGCCCGAGGCGCAGCAGGCCGCGGTGGCGCGGGTGCAGCAGTTGGTGGAGGGCCGCGCGGGCTTCATGGACGTGGCGGAGATCATGGAGGAGCTGTCTCCGGCCAACCCCGCCTGGCCGGTGCTGAGCTTCAAGCTGGCCCGCATCTACTACCACCTGCGTGACTGGACGCGGCTGGAGGAGCAGCTCAACCGTTTCCTGGCCGAGGCGCCCAACCACCCGTTCGCCGGTCAGGCCCGCGAGCTGCTCGCGCGCGCCACCCGCCGCGTGGACGTGCAGACGAAGACGGTGGGCGTGCTGCTGCCGCTGTCCGGCAGGTACAAGGCGGTGGGCGAGGCGGTGCTGCGGGGCATCAAGCTGGCCCTGGCCGGCAGCGACATCGAGCTCGTCGTCAAGGACACCCAGGGGGACGTGAACGTCACCGGGCAGGCCATGGAGCAGCTCGCCTTCGACGAGGGCGCCATCGCCGTGCTGGGCCCCATCACGGTGGACGAGTCCCGCCGCGCCGCGCTGCTGGCCGAGGAGCTGCAGGTGCCGCTGCTGACGCTCACGCGCCAGGAGGACATCACCGGCATCGGGCCCTTCGTCTTCCGCAACATGCTCACCAACTCGGCGCAGGCGCGGGCCATCGCCGACTTCGCGATGAAGCAGAAGGGCTTCAAGAGCTTCGCGATGCTCTACCCCAACATGACGTACGGGGTGGAGCTGGCCAACGACTTCTGGGACCACGTGGTGGCCAACGGCGGCCAGGTGCGCGGCGCCGAGACGTACGACCACGACCAGACGACGTTCACCACCGAGGCCAAGAAGCTGGTGGGCCGCTACTACCTGGAGGACCGGCTCGACTACATCGAGGGCGTGCGCGAGGTGCAGAAGGAGACCACCGGCCAGGACGCGTTCCGCAGGCGCAAGGCGATGGAGAAGATGAAGGGCAACGTGGAGCCCATCATCGACTTCGAGGCCATCTTCATCCCCGACGAGTGGAAGCGGGTGAGCCTGGTGGCGCCGGCGCTGGCGGTGGAGGACATCGTCACCAACGCCTGTGACGCGCGCGACCTGGAGCGCATCCGCAAGACGACGGGCCGCAAGGACCTCAAGACGGTGATGCTGCTGGGCACCAATGCGTGGAGCAGCGGCAAGGGCGCCAGCGGCCTGCCCGAGCTCGTCGAGCGCGGGGGCAAGTTCGTCACCTGCTCGGTGTACGTGGACGGCTTCTTCGTGGACTCGCAGCGGCCGGCCACGCAGCGCTTCGTGAAGGCCTACCGCCAGGCGAACCCCGGGGACCCGGGCCTGTTCGAGGCCTATGGCTACGACTCGGCGCGCATGGTGCGCCAGTTGCTCGAGTCGAAGCAGGCGCCCAAGAGCCGCGGGGAGTTCCGCGAGTCCCTGGCCAACGTGAAGGACTTCGACGGTGCCACGGGCAAGACGTCCTTCGATGAGAAGCGCGAGGCGCGCAAGCCCCTCTTCCTGCTCTCGGTGAGCAACAAGGGCGTGACGGAGGTGCCTCCGGAGCAGTCGGCGGCGCTGGGTGGCTCGTGAGGGCCGCCGCGCCTCGTGCGCTGTGGCTCGCGAGTCTGCTGTCCCTGGCGGGGTGCCGGCACGCCGCGCCGGTGCTCTCGCCGGACACCGCCTCCCGGTTGGAGTCCACGCCGGGCGGCTTCCTCGCCGGTGAGGTGGTGGGCCTCGAGGACGGCGCCGTCCTCGACCGCAAGGACTTCGTCTGGACGCTGGCCTTCTCGCCGGAGTCCTCGCGCGTGGCCTACTCGCACATGGGCGCGCGCGATTACCAGCTCGCGCTCTGGACGCTGAGGCCCTCGCTGGCGCGCGTGGTGGACCAGGCCCTCAACCCCTCCGAGTTCGACGTGGAGGCGCTGGCCTTCTCCCGGGACGGCTCGCTGCTGGCGAGCGCGGGCTGGGACGGCATGGTGCGCCTGCATGACGCGGCCACTGGCGCGCTGAAGGCGAGCCTGCGCACCGAGGAGCCCCTCACCGCGGTGGCCTTCCACCCGGCCGGGGGCTACCTCGTGGTGGGCAGCGCCCAGGGGTTGGTCACCGTGCTGCGCGTGGCGGACCTGGGCTTCTCCTTCGAGGCGCGGCCCCACACGGACCGGGTGAGCGCGCTCGCCTTCGCGCAGGACGGGACGCTGTACTCGGGGAGCTGGGACAAGCGCATCCGGGTGTTCGACGCGCGCGAGGAGGCGCTGCGGCGCGAGCAGGCGCGGGTGCGTTTCGAGCGGCGCGGGGGCTTCGCGGTGGTGGGTGGGACGCTCAACGGGAAGTCGCCGGTGGCCTTCGCGCTGGATGCGCGCGCGCCCGCGCTCGTGCTTGGCACGCAGGCGGCGGCGGCGGCCGGTATCGACACGGCCATGTTGCAGGAGACGGTGTCGCTGCCCACGGCGATGGGCTCCACGCTGGCGCGGGTGGCCCGTGGCCAGCACCTGCGCCTCAAGGGGCTGGAACTGGACGGCCTGGATGCGGCGGTGTGTGACGCGTGTCTGCCTCCGGGCGTGGGGGGCGTGCTGGGTGCTCCCTTCGCCGAGCGCGTGGACGTGGCCTTCGACGACGCCACGGGCGAGGCCGTGCTCACGCTGAAGGCTCCCGCGCCGGTGGGGCAGGAGGAGCGGGGGCTGGTGCTCGCTCCGCGCACCGGGTTCACCTTCGAGGCGCACGTGAATGACGTCACGCTCGACGCGGCCGGGCGCCGCCTGGGCGTGGCCTTCTCCGAGCCCAAGGCCGAGCGCAACCGCACCGTCTACGAGCGCGAGAAGAAGGGGCTCGTGGAGCCGCCCGCAGAGTGGAACGCCGCGGCGCTGGTGGACGCGGCCTCGGGGCAGGTGTTGCGGAAGTGGACGGCGCACCGGGGCGTGGTGGCCTCCGCGGGCATCTCCCCGGATGGGCGCTCGCTGGCGAGTGGTGGCTGGGACAAGCTGCTGTACGTCTGGCGCGAGGGGCAGGAGGCGCCGGTGGCGGAGCGGAAGTTCGGCTGGTCCGTGCGCCGGGTGCGCTTCAGCCCGGACGGGCGGCTGGTGGGCGTGGCTGCGTGGACGCCGCAGAAGGCCGCTGGAAACCAGGAGAGCGATCCAGCCGCGGCCCTCTTCCCCGTGCGCTACGCCGCTCCCACCGTGGAACGGTGAGGCGAGACCACTTCAGGGAACAATTCCCCTCTCCCGAAGGGCGAGGGGATATTGGGCGTGGTGGTCAACGCATGTTTCCAGGGGCCACCTTCGCGGACTGACCCTCACCCTAGCCCTCTCCCAGAGGGAGAGGGGACATCCACGGGTTCTCGGAATGGGGCTGCTCACTCTCGGGCTCGTCCAGCACCGTGAGGATCGGCCGGGCATCCGCCAGGGTCGGCGCGAAGAGGGACGGCTGCTCGGGATCGGCGAACACCGCCGCGAAGTCCTCGGGCGTCAGTGCGCGCACCAGCCGGGCCGCGAAGGTCTCGCGTAACTGCCGGGCGTAGAAGTCGGCGTCATAGTTCCGGGGATCCTTCCCCGTCTCGCCCGCCTCCGGCTCGGGCAGCAGTCCCGCACGCCCTCCCACCGCCCGGTACACCCGGACGTGCTCGCCGGAAGCCCAGTGGGTCCGCCCGCTCGCCAGCATGGCCTCGTAGGGCAGCTCGCGCCTGCGCGCGGCGAGGTATTGCGCCGGTGTCTTCGTCAGCCGGACCTGTGCCGCCACGCTCAGCGTCGGGAGCGTCCGCCGGCGCAGGGCCGTCACGGTCTCGACATAGGCGTCCCGCACGCCCGGGATGTCTCCCGCGAGCAGGCAGCGCAGCGCCCGGCGCAGGAAGTCCTCGCCGAAGGGCTCCGCCCGGCTGGACCGGAACGCCACGCCGCGCAGGATGAGCGCTCCGTCGTAGGGCTGCAGCGCGTAGTTCTTCGGTTCGTGCGAGAGCATCGCGGCGTAGCGTCCGTCGAACTCGAGGCGGACCTTGGGGGGCAGCAGGGCCGCGACTTCGGAGACCACCCGGCGCTCGTCGGCCTCGCTCCAGCCGTCCGGCACGGAGAAGTACACGCCGTCCGTGTCGGCCTCCAGCAGCGTGACGCCGCGCCGTGCCAGCTCCTGGCAGATCTGCGCCAACACCTCGCGTCCACGCCGCGTCACCTCGTTGGCGGCGTGCACGTCCGCGAAGCGCGTGAGCCCGCCCGCGCCCAGGTAGCCGTAGGCCGAGTTCACGACGATCTTCATCGCCGCGGAGAGCGCCTCATTCGTGTGCCGTTCCGGAGAGCCGGGCGCCGCGGCCTTCGCGCGAGCCTTGGCCGCCAGCCGCTGCTCCACGAGCCGGTCCACCAGCGCGAGCATCACGCCGAGCCGATCCCTCCGCGGGCCGATGCGGTACTGGCGCATCAGCGAGGGGTACAGGCTGGCGACGTCGGCCTTCACCACGTGCCGCGCCACGCCCGTGGCGAACAGGTGGAGCGCCGCGCCGCTGTGGGGTGTGCCGTCGCCTGGCTCATGGGCGGGCAGCGCGGCCCCCGCCCGGAGATAGGCGCGCACGAGCAGCGGGTCGATGACACCGGTGGCGGGCCCCGCGTCGGCGAGGCGCTCGTAGCGGCGCGGCGCCATCCGGGCGAGCGCGAAGGCCGCCCCGCCGAGCATGCGCGCCAGTCCGGCGGCCTCCGTCACGTCATCGCGGGCGTAGCGCCGCACGCGCTCGGGGTCGCTGCCGAAGACCTCGTACACCTGGGACCCTGGAATGTGCTCCCGTTCCGGGCCCGCGAGGCCCAGGTGCCGCGCGACGGCCTTGAGCCCGTGCCCCGGCAGCTCCCGGGTGGAGAAATCATGCCGCCGCACGGCATCCAGCGTGTCGATGAACTCGCGGCCGGGGACGGTGTACCGCGCGCGGCGCATCGCATCGTGGGCGGCTCCCCCCCGTCCGGGAGAGGCCCCTCGTGCGGCGGGACGCTGCCGCAGGCCCGGCGCACCGGCACGTCCCAGCGCGAGCGGCACGCCGAGCAACCGCGCTCGGTGGGCGATGAACGGGAGATCGAAGCCGTGCAGGTTGTGGTTCTCGAGCACGTCCGGGTCGATGGTGCGCACCCGCGCGACCAGCCGCTGGAGAAGGTCCGCCTCGGCGGCGTCGCCATCGCCGTGGGCCTCGAGGGTATCGGTCCTGCCCTCCGCATCCCGGATCGCCACGAGGAAGATCCGGTCGTGCGTGGGATCCAACCCGGTGGTTTCGAGATCCAACTGCATGCGGCGCAGGTCATCGAACCGGAAGCTCGCGGAAGTACGTGCGCCCCGAGGCGACGAGGTACTGCTCCTCGGGAGGAAGTGTGAGCACCGCCTGGGCGCCCAGCTCCCGCAGGTTCCCGAACGAGCGGCCGAGTCTCCGCGAGGCGCCCTGGAGCACGGCCGTGGCCAGCGCGCGCCCATCCTCCGCGCGGACCAGGTAGCGAAGCGCGCCGGGACCCTCCAGCTCCTGCCAGGTCACCCGGTACGGCGCGGGCCCCGCGTGCTCGGGCTGGAGCCTCGCGCCGAGGTGCTTCACATCCTCCAGCGAGGCGAGCAGCAACCAGGGACGGAAGCGCACATCCTCGCGCACGAGCGCGCCGCTCTGGGGAAGCCGCCGCCACACGAAGGCGCGGCCATCGGGCTCCGCCCACACCGAGACGATGCCGGGCGTGTCATCCCAGCCCCAGAGCCACTCATCCTCCGGCGTGTGCGCCATCGTGGGCTCTTCAGTAGTTGAGGTGGATGGCCTCGCGGGGCAGCCCGAGCGTCCGCAGCGCGTCGATCACCCCCTGCACCATGCCCGACTGGCCGCAGACGAAGGCCACGGTGTCCTCCACCTGCTCCTCGTCCAGGCACGCCTGCACGTAACCGGTGAGGCCCTGCCAGCCGCTCGCGCCCGGCTGGCTCACCGTGCGCACCACGCGGATGCCCGCCGCCTCCCAGTGCTGCAGCTCGTCCTCGTAGGCGAAGGCCTGAGGGGTGCGCGCTCCGAAGTACAGCGTCACCCGCCCGTAGGCGCTCCGCTCCTGGCGGATGCTCTCGATGACGGAGCGGATGGGGGAGATGCCCGAGCCGGTGGCGAACAGCAGCAGGTTCCCGCCCCGCGCCCGCACCAGGGGGAAGCCCCGGCCTTCGGGACGCCCGCTGTGCACCGGGGCCCCCGGCTGCAGCTTCACCAGGGCATCCGCCAGCGGGCTGCCCCCCTTGAGGAGGAACTCCCAGCGGGTACCGAAGGGCTCCGGGGCCGAGGCGATGGCGAACAGACTCTCGCCCACCTCGGGCAGGGCCAGCCGCACGTACTGCCCCGGGGTGCGATGGGTCCCCACCAGCGGGGTTCCGCCAATGTCCAGGACGAGCTCGGTGAGGCCCTCCGCGGCCGGGAGGACGGCTGCCACGGTGGTGGGGTGCCAGTCGTTCATGTCGGAACTTGATTTAACCCGGACCCGGCCCGCCGTCGCCCTTTGATAACCTGGGGGGCGTGAAGACCCTGCTCTGGTTGGTGTTGTTCCTCATCGGGCTGGCCGGCGTGGTGCTGCCGGCCCTCTACCTCCATACCGCCAGCAAGCTGCCCCAGCTCGAGACGGAGTTCGACCTGGAGAAGCAGCTGCGCCACTCCATCGAGGGGGAGCGGATGAGCCTCCAGGCGGGCACCTTCGGGCCCAAGCGGCCCATTGCCTACGCGCGGCCGGACTTCTCGCGCCTGCCCAAGGACCTGGTGGCCCTCTACATCGCGCAGCTCGGGTGCCCCACCTACTTCCAGACGCGGCGCGAGGACGGTGCGAAGTGGGCCTGGCGCCTCTTCTCCGTCGTCACCTTCGGCACCGAGCCGCCGGGGGATGGGGCCTGCGAGCGGCGCATCGCCACGCGGCTCGCCGTGGCGCTGGGCATCCCGGGCTCGCTGGAGCAGGCGGTGGCGGCCAACCGCCTGCACTCCTTCCTCCAGAAGGACCAGCTCATCGCCTATGACCTGTCCACCCTCTACTTCGACCGGGGCGTCGTCGGGGTGGAGGACGCGGCCTTCAAGGTCTTCGGGCGCGAGCTGGACACGCTCAAGCTGCCGGAGCTGGCCGAGCTGGCGCTCACCCTGCCGCCGCACGAGATGTACTGGGATGCGCTCGTGTGCCGCAACGCGAGCCTCATCCGGCAGAACCGGGACGTGCTGCTGTCGGACCTGGCGACCTACAAGCTGGTGACCGAGGAGCGGGCGCGCAACGCCATGGCCCAGCCCGTCATCTGCAGCAAGTGAGGCGCCGGGGGCCTGGCGCGGGCCGGGCCCCTCGTCACTTGCGGCGCAGGAAGAACTTCTCCCAGCCGTCCAGCTCCTTGGCCACCTGACGGCGCTCCTCGGCCGTCGTGGCCGCCTCGGCCTTCTTGCGGATGTTCTCGAGGGTGCGGCGCGTGGCGGGGCTGAGCTTCTGGCCGGACTCGGAGAGCGTGTCGACTTCCTTGTCCAGCTTGCGGATGCGGGTGAGCAGCGCGGCCTGGGTGAGCGAGCGCTTCACCGGAGGCTCCGGCGTCTCGGTCGCCGTCACCACCTGCGCCGCCGGCTGCACGGCGTTGCCCTGCTGGGCCGTGGCGCTGGCCGGAAGGACGCTGCCCGCGTCGGGCACCGCGGCCGGGGGCGGCGTCTGCTGCGCCAGGCCCGCGCCCGCGTCCGGCGTGGGCTCCACCACCGGCTGAGGCGCGGGCTTCACGGGCTCCGGGGGCGGCGCGATGACCACCTGCGGCGGCGGGGTGGGCTCTCCGCGCAGGGCGAGCACGAGGCCACCGCCCACGGCCACCAGCGCGAGTGCTCCCACGCCCATGAGCAGCCGCCGCGAGGACGTGCCGCCCGTGTCGCGCGGCGTCTCGGGTGGGGGCCGCGGCTTCACCGGCTCGGGCGCCGGGACGGGCTCGGGCTCGAGGGGCTCGGCGGGCGCCAGGTCCCGCGGCGTCTCCCGGCGGGCGGGCTCCGGGGCGGTGGGGCGGGCCTGGGCCGGGTGGGCGAGGGTGTCGCGCAGCCGCTGGAGCTGGCGGCGGAGCTGCTCGGCGGAACCGGGGCGCGCCTCCGGATCCTTGGTGAGCATCTGCAGGACGAAGGCGTCGAGCGCCGCGGGCAGCTCGGGGACGAACTCCGAGGGCCTCGGCGGCCGCGCGTCCACGTGCTTCATCAGCAGATCCACCGGCGAGGTGCCGGTGAAGGGCAGCCGGCCGGTGACCATCTCGAAGGCCACCACGCCCAGGGCGTAGAGGTCCGTCATGGGCCCCACGGGCTGGCCCCGGGCCTGCTCGGGCGCCATGTACTCCGGGGTGCCCACCACCATGTCCGTGCGCGTCTGCGCGGTGCGCCCGGTGGGCAGGCCCATCTTCGCCAGGCCGAAGTCCAGCAGCTTCACGTAGCGCGAGCCGTCCGGCTGCTTCACCAGGTAGATGTTGCTCGGCTTGAGGTCGCGGTGCACCACGCCGGCCCCGTGCGCGGCGCCCAGCGCGCTGAGCACCTCGTCGAGGATGTCCAGCGCCTCGGACACCGGCAGCCGGCCCTTCTCCGTCAGGTGCGCGTCGAGGGCCACGCCCTCGAGGTACTCCATGATGATGTACTGGCGGCCGTCGGGCACCTGGCCGAAGCCGAAGATGTCCACGATGCCGCGGTGGCGGATGGCGTTGACGGCGCGGGCCTCGGCCAGCAGGCGCGCCACCTGCTCCTCGGCGGCGGCCAGCTCCGGGCGCAGCACCTTCACCGCCACGCGCTTGCCGATCAGCGGCTGGATGCCTTCGTACACCAGGCCCATGCCGCCCACGCCGATGCGCTGGCGCAGCTCGTACTCACCGACCTTCAACCCGGTGAGCGGATCCTGCGCGGAGGAGTCGTCCATCACGTGCACCGTCCTCCCGGGTGACGTCCGGCGTGCGCCTCCCGGGTCGCCGCTGAAGGGCGAGGTCGAGGCGTCGAGCAGCACGGTGCCGTCGCGTGGGCAGATATCGGTATCCGCCGGCACGGAGAGACCGCAGGTTTCGCAGAGACGGGAGTCAGCCATCGGGGAAGTGGCCCCAGGGTAGCAGACCGGGAGCGGATTCCCACAAGCAGGCGACCAGGCGGGGGGGACCCGCCTGGTCGGATGCCGTCAAGGGGACGTGGAGAGGCAGTTGTGGACGTCCTGCTGGAGGACCTTCAGGTTGGTGGGGCCGGGGCCCTCACCGGGCGCGCCCGCGGGGCCCCGCGTGACGCGCGTGTCCTTCTGGGTCACGGACGAGCCGGTCTCGCACCACAGCCCCACGGAGGGGCCACCCGCGCCGTTGCCGCCGTGGCCTCCATTGCCGCCCTTGCCCCCGTTGCCGCCGTTGCCGCCCACGCCTCCCACGACCGTCACCTTGTACGTGGGATGCGTCTGGGGGTTCGTCTGGCCTCCGGGTGCGCCCACCCCGCCGGTGCTTCCGATGCCGCCCCTTCCGCCGTTGCCGCCCTTGCCTCCGCCGGCCGTCACCAGGGTGGTGCTCTCCAACTCCACGTGCCCGTTGATGACGAGCACGGCGATGGAGGCCCCGCCGCCCTGGCCGCCGTTGCCGCCCTGGCCCGGGCAGCCGCCAGCGCCTCCACCCCCGCCGCCGCCTCCCTTCGACACGGCCTCGCCGCCCGCGGAGACCACGCCACCGCCACCGCCACCGCCACCGCCACCGCCCGGTTCTCCCACCCGGCCGGCGTCGCCCGCGCTGGCGCGCCACGTTCCGCCCTCCAGCACGCCGGTCTCATGGCCCGCGGGGCCGGCCATTCCATTGCCTCCATCGAAGCCCTCCTGCCCGGGGTTGCCGGGCTTGCCCCGGAAGGTGCAGCCGCTGCAGCTCAGGTTGGCGTCGTAGTCGGCGGCTCCCGGGGTCCCCCCATCCGAGGAGGGAAGGCCCCCCTCGCCGCTCGTGGCGGGCAGGCCGAAGGTGCCTCCCTTGCCCCCGGTTCCTCCCCGGTAGGTGCCACACGCGCTGTTGCCGGGCGTTCCACCCACGGCCTGCGTGTCGGCCGGCGTCTCGACGGGGTTGGGGGGTTGGCCACCATCCGCGGCGTGTGGGATGTCGCCGCCGGGGGTGCCATCCCTGCCGGGCTTGCCGGCCGCGGCCGCCACCTCCACATGACGCAGGCGCACGCTCGCGTCCAGCACCCGCAGGCCGATGGAGGGTGCTCCAGGCTCGGAGCCCTGGATGGCGTTGATGTGCAGCCGCTCCAGGGTGATGACCCCGGCGTCCGGGTCCGGCCGGGTCACCGTCAGGCCGATGCTGCCTCCGTTGATGCGCGCGATGTGGTCGGCGCTCCGCTTCCAGTTCCCGTCCAGGCCGCTGTAGCCGCCGTAGAGGGAGACGGGCATGTTCAGCTCCAGCCCCGGCTCGTTGTAGTCACCCTGGGCGAGGTAGAGCACCCCGCCGCCGTCGGCGGCCACGGGCAGGGCGTACTGGAGGGTCTTGAACGGGGCCTCGCGGGTCCCGGGATTGACGCGGTCCAGGCCCCGGGAGGGATCGACGAAGAAGCCGCCGTCGGCGGCGCCGTCGAAGTCGTCGCAGTTGGAGTCGTGGAAGAGATCATCCGGCAGGTCCACCGCCGAGCGATCGCACCCGCTGGGCTGGCACTGGCCGGAGGCCACGCATTCCTCGAACGCCGTCTTGAAGTCGAAGCAACCGGTGGTGGCCAGCAGCGCCAGCACGAGCCCCGCGGCGAAAGGCTTCTTCGTCTCGAGCATGTGAGTCCTCACGGGAGTGTTCCGGCCACACCCACCATCCCGCCGCCGTTGCCCACGGAGGCGGTGGGCCGCACCTGAGAAGGCGTGCCCGGGTCCTTGCCAGACAGCAGATAGATGAGCCCCGTCGTCACCACGCCGGCCGCGCCCGCCGCGAAGGAGGCCCGGCTCAGCCACTGCGCCCGCTCGCCCGAGGCCCGCAGCCCGGCGCCGTCCGTGGGGCCGGAGACCCGCTTCGCCTTGAGGGCGGCGTAGTCATTGCTGGCCTGCACGTAGAAGACCGTGCCCACGCCCAGGAGCACCGCGCCACCGGCGGCCGGCATCCACGCCCAGCCCGGCGCGCTCGAGCGCGAGGCCGTCACCTCGGGCGTCACCGGCACCGGCTGGACGGGCGTGGGGAGGGGCTGGGGCTGGAGTCTCGACCAGGGGCTCCGAGGACGGACGCAGCGCGCGGCGCACCGGCGGCACCACCTTCTCGCTGGCCTGGGTGAGCGCGTCGAGCAACTGGTCCTCGCGCACGCCCGGCACGTAGTGCTCGGAGAGCTGCTCGCCGTCGCGCGTGGCGTAGGCCTTCAGGCCCACCCGGTAGCCGCTGAGGAACTGCACCAGCTCGGCGATCACCACCGCGTCGGCCTGGGCGGCCTCGCCCATCGTGATGCGGCAGGCGGCCTCCAGCCGGTTGCACCCGAGCACCGTCTTGCGCTGCGCGGGCGGCAGCCGCTGCGACAGCTCCGAGGCGCGGACCACCTGCAGCCCCTGCGTCTTGAGCTGCTCGTACACATGCTCCTGGGCGAAGGAGACGATGTGGGAGGGGACCCCCGCGGCTTCGGGCGGGGCGATCAGCACGGTGAGCGGTGCCTCGGAGGTCGCGGGCGCCTGGCCGAGCACGACGAGCGTGGCGAGGAGTGAAAGGAACACGGTGGCGTCACTTTCCCCTCATGTGGCGCCTACCGCAAGGTCACGCACTCCAAGTAATGCGGGGTGCGTGAGCGCGTGTGTCCAGGCGAGCGGGCTCAGCGGCGGGGCTTCTCGGGGATGGGCTTGATGTGCGTCTTCTCCGAGCTGTCCAACTCGCGCGGTGCGTCATCGTCCTCCAGGTCCTCCGAGGGGACGGGAGGAGGAGGCCGCACGGGAGCGGGAGCGGGCCTGCGAGGAGGCGCCGCCACGGCGGGGCGTGCGCCGGTGGGCGAGGCGGGACGCGGCGGAGGCGTGGCGGGACGGGCCGGACGCGGCGGAGGGATGCCGCGGCCCTGGGTCGCGTCGAGATCCTCGGCCATGAGGTCCGCGGACACCTGCACGCTGGGCTCGTCGGGGGGAGCGCCGAACCCGTCATCCGCCTCGGAGGCGAAGGGGTTGCGCGTGGGCGGCGGCGTCTTGTCGGGGTCCTGCTCCATGACGGGCGGGGGAGGACGGTTGGCGGGCAGGTTGGGCCTCGGGGCGGGCCCGGTGCGCGCGGCGGGAACCTCGTTTGTCCGGGACCGCGCGGGCGGCTCGGGAGCCCGGGGGGCCGCGATGGGGAGGTTGGCGGGCACCTGCACCTGCACCGGCGCGGAGGCGGGCGACGGGGGCTTGTCGCCCTTGGCGTCGTGGGCCTCGTCCTTCAGGCGCTGCTCGAAGTCCGCCCACTCCTTCTTGAAGCTGGAGGGATCCTGCTCGCCGCGCTCGCGGTGCTTGAGCGAGGGGGCCCAGCGCACGGTGTAGCTCTCACCGGCCTGGAAGGAGGGCGGGGGCGGCACGCCGTAGGTGGCCGGGTCGAAGAAGGACTCGTCCAGGTCCGAGAAGCCGTAGGCGCGCGCCCGGGCGACGAAGTTGGGGATGATGCCGGTGGGCGCGTGGTAGCCGAGGATGTGGCCGTCCTCGTCCTTCGTCACCGGGGTGAAGACGAAGATGTCCTGGGTGCGGTAGTCGCCCTTCTCGGTGAGGGGGAGCACCTCGGAGAGGGCAATCGTCTTACGGCTGCCGTCGTGGAGACGCTCGCAGCAGACGATGAAGTTGATGGCGCTGGCGACCTGGGCGCGGATGGCCACCATGGGCAGGTCGATGCCGGACATGAGGCAGAGCGACTCGATGCGGCGCAGGGTGTCGGTGGGCGTGTTGGCGTGGGTGGTGGCCAGCGAGCCGCCGTGGCCGGTGTTCATCGCCTGCACGAGGTAGAAGGCCTCGCCGCCGCGCACCTCGCCCACCACGATGCGGTCCGGGCGCAGACGCAGGGCCGAGTTGAGCAGGTCTCCCATGTCCACGCCGCCCTTGCCGAACTTGTCCGGGGGCCGGCTCTCGAAGGGCACGAGGTGGGACTGGTTGAGCTGGAGCTCGGCCGAGTCCTCGATGGTGAGGATGCGCTCCTCGTCGGGGATGAGGGAGGAGACGATGTTGAGCAGCGTCGTCTTGCCCGAGCCCGTCCCGCCGGACACCAGCATGTTGAGCTTGGTGTGGATGCCCGCGTCGATGAGCCGCGCCATCTGCGGCGTCATGGACTTGAATTTGATCAAGGACTCGATGGTGAGCTTGTCCTTGAAGAACTTGCGGATGGAGATGGTGGTGCCCTTGCGGGCGATGGGCGGGATGACGACGTGGATGCGGCTGCCGTCGGGCAGGCGCGCGTCCAGGCGGGGGCGCTCGTCATTGAGGAGGCGGCCGACGAACTGCGCCATGTTGCGCGCGGCGCCGATCAGCCCTTCTTCGGTGAACGTGGCATCGGTCTTGGAGACCTTGCCCTTGCGCTCGATCCAGATGTCGGTGGGCCCGTTGATCATGATCTCGGAGACCGAGGGGTCGTCGAGATAGGGGAGGACGGGCTTGAGGAAGGCGCGGAGCGACTCGTTGTACATCGACATGGCGCCCCCGAGGGTAGCCCGACTGGGGCCGAGGCCCAAGTAGACGGCTTGCTTGACGGGAGGGAGGGGAGACGGGCGGCTGGGGAACGGCTCAGCTGCAGCTCCGTCAGCAACCCCGCCCCGTCGAGCAGTCCGCGAACCTGGTCGGCCAGGGCCACGTGAGCCGGGTCGTGCCCGTTGAAGCGCTCCGGGGTGAGAATGACGAGCGTGCCCTTGTCCTCCACTGGCGCGGTCCGCACCGGCTCTGGCAGGGGGGGCACCTCTCCCCGGTTCCGGGAGAAGTACATCAGCCAACCCATATGGGGGGGGCCCACGGGTTCATCTCGTAGTTCCTGATAGGCTTGCGAGTAGACCCCGCCATCGTCCGGCTCCCAGGCCAGCACCATGGCACGCATCATCTCCGTCAGCACGGACGCGGTGAGCACGCGTTCCGCTCCCGGCCCTTCATCTGGCAGATAAAGAAGACAATTGTTCGGTGGAGGCGTCACGGCGGAACCACAGCTGAGCATCACACTGCCGCCATGCCCATCCTCCTCGTGCCCTGTCCATGCACTGAAGCTGACGCCGAATGCCCCCTCGTTGTACTTCCTGCTCTTGAAGAAGCGCAGGAGGGTCTCATAGGTGGGCTCGAACCGCAGTTGCAGTGCTTTCTTGAGCGAGTTCGCCTGCTCGAACCATCGAGCATAGGTCGGGTCGCATTGGGACAGAAGACGGAAGAGAGCTCCGCACGCCGAGCGCATTCGTCCGCGGACTCCTTGCGACCTGACCAGTAGACTCCCGCATAGAAGTCGTCTTGCATGGACATGCCACAGGGCTACGGCGGCGTGTGGACCACGTCAATTCCCTGGATTCTGTTCCTCTTGAACAACTTCTTGAGGATGGCGACCATCTGGGGCTCCGCGACATTCCAGCGGATGGGGACACCATTGGCCACCCGCTGCTGCCGTTGAGCCTGTCTGACAAGCCGCTCCGCGCCCTTGAAATGTCGCTTGGGATTGAGCTTCGCGTCGAAGTGCTTCTCGTAGCCCAGGCCCTTGGTCTCCTGGAGGATGCCCCCGTCGAAGCCATCGAAGTCCGCCTTCTCTCCGTTGCGCCACACGCGGTACACCCAGCCTGCGGGGGCCTTCGTCACCTTGTGCTGGAAGGCGCGCGAGCGCGGTGACATCCACTCGTTCTTGGGTACCCACTGGCCGGGCCCGCCCACGGGCGGCACCCAGTTGCCTCCCCCGCCCGAGCCCACCTGGGCCAGGTGAATGCCCCAGGTAACGCTCAACCCCTGTCCCGCCACGGCCACGGCCCGCCCGGGCACCGCCACCAGCCGCAGCACCAGCTCGCCCTTGCGCGTCAGCGTCAGCACGGGCACCGACAGTCGGCCGAGCTTCTCGCCCCATTGCACCGACTTCACCGCCCCCGCCCCCGAGGTGCCCACCGTCAGCAGCGCGTTGGCCATCAGCCGCGACACCGTGCGCACCTGCTCGCCCCGCGGCTTCTGGCGGAACGCTTCCCAGTACTCGGGGGCGTTCTGGAGGAGCACGCGCGCCACCCCCGGCAACTGGGCGATTCCCTCCAACGTCTCGTCCGGTTCGACGACGAGCCGGTAGAGCGCCTCCACCGTATCCCCCAGCGCCAGTCCCACCCCGTCCAGTGCCGGCAGCACCACGCCGTCATCCGGCACGTAGGGGCCCAGTGGCTTCGCGCCCCGGGGCACCTCCAGCCCCGTGTCCACCGGCCACAGTTGCCCGTCCTCCACCGCGTGGAAGGGGCCTACCTCGTAGCGGCCCGCGCGCAGCGTGCCGTCCTCGGCGAGCCGAACCTCTCCGGCCCGCTGCACCGCTTCTCCCGTCACCACCTCCACCACGTAGCCGTCTGGCCGCACCACCCGCAGCCGGTGGAAGCGGTCCATGCGCGCGTGCAGCTCCTCGCGCGTCACGGGTCTCTCGCCCGTGGCCACCTCCAGCAGCAGGTGCGCCGCCATGCGCTGGCGGGGAAACTCCACGAGCCCCGCCTCCGCCTCCACCAGGTGTCCCAGCAGTCGCACCGCTTGCTCGGGTGACAGGGTGGGACCGTTCTTGGGCAGCACCTCGTGGGGCACGCCCACCTGCGCGAGCAGGCCTTGGAAGTGGTCCAGGCTGAAGGGCACCGGCCAGGGGTGTCCGTCCCCCACGCCATCGCGCCAGCCCACCGGGCCCGCTTCCCCGTCCTCCAGCGGCTCCTCCTCCGGCACCGGGTGGCCTGCCCTCGAGCCGGGTGCGCCTCCGGGTACGTTCGCCACGGCTTCCGGGGCACTCCACTCCTCGTCGAAATCGTCCTCCGGGTCGTCGTCCTCGTCGGGCGAGGGGGCCTCCTCTACCGGTGCCGCGGTCCGCGTGGAGTCGGTCGCGGGCCTGGGCAGGCGCGCCTGTGCGGCGAAGGCCGGTGTCAGGCGGTGGGGGCGCGGGCTCCCCAACAGCCCGGCTGGAGGCGCTCCCGTGGCGCACCCGCCCAGCATCCAGGCCACCAGCAGCAGGAGCGTGCCCGCGTGCCACCGCGCGTGACGACAGCAGGAGACAGCGAGCCCCGCGAACATGCGTCCTCCTGGAGTGCTTCGTGGTCCCCAGGCTACGGCTCGCCCTGACGCACCCGCGCCCATGTCTCGCGACCTGAAGCCACCTGATGGGTTTGGCTCGCCAGCCTGGCCATGCTGGGTTACCTCGCGGACTCGCGGCAGCCCGCGGCGGACGGGGCAGGGCCCGCCCAGGTGTAGACGTCTACACCTGATGTGGGGGGGCACTTCTCCCCGGGCCTCACCTGGGAGGTGGGTGCTGTTACACTGCCCCACCTCGGAGGTGGTGCGCATGAGCGAAGCCGGCACGGACAGCGGTGGGCAGGAGCAGCGGCGGCCGGAGGAGTGGGCGCACCTCCCGCACGAGTCCGCACCGTGGCGGCCGGGGCCGGGGCTGGAAGTGGCCGGCTACCGGCTGGAGGCGAGGCTGGGCACCGGCGGCCAGGGCACGGTGTTCCGAGCCACGCGCGGGGGACAGCAGTACGCGGTGAAGTTCCTCTTCCTGCCGCGCTCGGCGCCCTGGGCCTGGCGCGAGCGCGACGTCATGGTGAAGCTCAGCCACGCGGGCGGCCTGCCCCTGGTGGACGAGGGCGTGTGGCCCGAGCACCCGCCGCTCTACCTCTTCCTCGTCATGCCCCTGGTGCGCGGGCTGCCGCTGGACGTGTGGACGCGCGTCAACAACCCCTGTGCCCTCCAGGCGGCGCAGCTCTTCGGCCAGGCGGCGCGCCAGCTCTCGGTGGTGCACGCGGCCGGAGTCGTCCACCGGGACGTGAAGGGCGCCAACCTGCTGGTGTACGGCGAGGACCGGGTGGTGCTGGTGGACTTCGGGGTGGCCACCTACGAGGACGCCCCACCGGTGACGGGGGCCCTTCCCCCGGGTACCTGGCCCTATCTCAGTCCCCGGGTGTGGCGCTCCTGGCGCGGCGAGGAGGCGTCGCGCGCCAGCCCGGGCGATGACCTGTGGGCGCTCGGGGTGGAACTCTACCTCGTGCTCACGGGCCGGCTGCCCTTCCTGGGCGGCGAGGGCGAGCTGGTGCACGCCATCCTGCGCCAGGAGCCGCCGGTGCCGCACGAGTACAACCCCCGGGTGCCGCGGGCGCTGGGCGAGGTGTGCTGGCGCATGCTGCGCAAGCAGCCCGGGGAGCGGTACGCGGATGCGCTCGCGGTGGACGCGGCCCTCGGGGAGGCGCTGAAGCAGGCGGACGAGACGTGGCGGGTGCCGCTGTGCGAGGCGTGGGGGCCGCACCACGCCACCACCGTGCGCGAGCGCGACATGTGGCAGGGGGCGGACCTGCTGGCCCTCTATGCGCGGCTGGCCTCCTACCCCCGGGGGCCGGTGCGCGGCAGGCCGCGTGCGCGCGACGAGGTGTCCACCCTGCTCTCGCGGGGGCCGCCGCCAGGGCCTGGCCTCGAGGCTCCCGCCGGGGGCACGGTGTCCACGGAGCCGTCCGTGACGCTCCCCGCGCCACAGGTGGCGCTCGAGGTGGACGGGCCCCGGGCCGCCTCGCGAGAGGCCGTGACGCTCGCCGGGCCCGGCGGGGCGCGAGTGGAGGACGCGCCCCAGTCGGAGACACCACCGGCCGTGCCCGTCCGGGAGGCCGCCCTGCCCGCGGTGCGCTCGCGCCGGGTGCTCCTGGCCACCGCCGCGGTGCTCGCGTTGGGCCTGGGCGTGTGGCTCGCCGCTCGCCCGCCGCCTGGCTCCGGGTCCACCACCCCACCGCTGGGGACACCCCTCGTCAGCCTACCGGAGGAGTTCCTTCCTATCACCCTGGAGCCTTCTGGCCAGGAAGTGGCGCCCCCGTGGAAGCGGCCGGAAGGTGACGGTGGCGCGGCGCCCGAAGCGGCGGCAATCCCCGCGCCCGTCGCCCCCGCGACGCGCTCCCAGGAGACGCGCGTGAAGACTCCAGCGAAGGTCCCCGCCCCCCCGCGGCAGCAGCCGAAGCAGACGGGCTCCACGGCCGGAAGGGTGGGCTCGCTCATGCTCGGCTGTGCCCTCGCCACCGGCTGCCCCGGCCCCACCACCACGCCCCAGGTGCGGCCTACGCCCCCACTCCCGCCTCCCGCCGAGTGCCCGGAAGGCGCCGCCCAGGCCATGAAGGAGCTGGGCCTGCTGTACACAGGCTCTCGGGGGGTGGTCGACGTTGGCACCCGCGACAGGTTCATCATCGTGCGTCCGGGCCCGGTCACTATTCCTCTGATGGGGGGGTTTGGGGATTGGGGCAAGTTGCCGGTAGGCACCCTGTTCACCGGCGAGCGGCTCTTCGGGGAGCGTGTGCACGGCCGCTTCACCCAGGCCCACACGCCCGACGGGCACACGTATCCGGTGTGCCTGGAGTTTCGCGACGGGGCGGAGTGGGGCTGGGAGAGGTTTGAAGACTTTGGCCAGGACCTCGCCAGGATCTCCACGGGTGGGACTCTCGAACCGGTGAAGCGTTTCGGGGAGGCGTGGCGGTACAAGGACCGGACGAGGCCGTAGGAGCATACGTCGGAGGCCCTGTTGCACTGGTTCACTCCGGAGGTCACCCCGCTCATGCCTTCCCTGCTCACCGCCCCTTTGTTGCTCGCGCTCTTCCCGGCCCTGTCGGCCCCCGGGCAGGTCTACCTCCAGCCCCGCTCCTGCGAGTCGTTGTACCTGGAGTCCCGTCAGCCGCGCGAACGGGCGGAGCGGTGCGAGGCCGAGCTGGAGCAGGAGCACACCCGCCCGGAGGGGCCGCGCCCCAGCGGCATCACGGACCTGTTCGATGCCGGGCTGGTGGGGGAGGGCCAGGGCGTCGTGGTGCGGCACATCATCAATGATGTCACCCAGAGCCCCGATGAAATGCTCAGCGTGAAGAAGGCCTGGAGCTACCGCGCCGAGCCGCGGAGCCTCGTGGCGGTGGAGCTGCGGGTGTTGAACACGAGCCTCCTGCCTTGGACGGCGGACAGCGTCGAGGGAGCGGAGCTCGTGAGCACGCAAGGTGTGCGGCTGCGGGTGGTGCGGGTGTGGCAGCGCACGCCCGCCGAGCCCGGAGTGCTGGCGCAGCTCGTGGTGGAGGCGGAGGCCACGGTCGAGCAGTGCCAGGGCACCTTCCTCCTGAAGCTGGGCGAGGCGGGAGGGCCGCGCACCCTCACCGTGCGCGGCGTGAGCTTCCCTTGAGCGACGGAGCCGCCTGCTCCTGGCCCGGTTCATTTCCCGAGCGG
The DNA here is from genome assembly GCF_049060025.1 of Archangium gephyra. Taxonomy (GTDB): domain Bacteria; phylum Myxococcota; class Myxococcia; order Myxococcales; family Myxococcaceae; genus Archangium; species Archangium gephyra_A. Next base: position 5,612,214 of record NZ_JBMEQQ010000002.1, on the reverse strand, counting down.
TGGTATCAGCCCCGCCTTCTCGAGCTGCTCGCGAACGCTCGCGGCCAGAGCGACATGTGCCGGGTTCTCCAGGGAGAAGCGCTCCCTCGTGAGGAGGATGAGCGTGCCCTGGTCCTCCAGCGGCTCGAGGTGCACCTGCTCCGGAAGGGGAGGCAGGCTTCCGCACCGGTTGGCGACATAGGTGAGCCACCCGACGCAGGGGCGCCCATCCTCCATCGCCTTGCGCGTGACCCGGTCACCCTCGGCGATCACCGCGCACCCGTCCGCGTCCCACACCCGCACGATGGTGCGCACCACCTGCTTCAGCACGGGGAGGGCGAGCACCCGGCTGGCGGCCGGCTCCTCCCGAGGCAGGTAGAGCTGACACCCGTTGGCATAGTAGGGACTGTTGGAGCCGCAGAGGAAGCGCAGCATGCCGCCACGCCCCTGCCGCTCCTGCCCCGTCCAGGCCTCGAAGGTGAACACGTCCCTGTCGAGCCGGTACTTCCTTCTCTTGAAGAAGCGGAGGAAGGCCTCGGAAGTAGGCTCGAACGGCAGCCCGAGCGAGTGCTTGCGCGAGTACGCGAACTCGAACCAGCTCGCATATGCCGGGTCGCACTGGCCCAATTGCTGGAAGAGTGCCTCCACGCGCTGGGCACACTCCTCGGCGGATTCCCTACGGCCTGCCCAATGTGCTCCCACCTGGAAAGGTTCCATGAATCAATACTACGCCATCTGACCGCAGAAGTAGTGTAAGACGAGGGCTTCAACGGGGTTCGATACCAGGAGACGTGATGGGCTCGATGAAGGACAGGCTGCCGGCGGACTGGAAGAAGGTGCTGAAGGGCGTGCTGGACGGCCCGGCGTTCGCGGAGCTGGAGGCGTTCATCGCGGCGGAGCGGCGGGATCACACGGTGTACCCGTCGGAGGAGGACCTGTTCTCGGCCTTCCGGCTGACGCCGTACGAGAAGGTGAAGGTGCTGCTGCTCGGGCAGGACCCGTACCATGGACCGGGACAGGCTCATGGCCTGGCGTTCTCGGTGCGGCCGGGAGTGAAGCCGCCGCCCTCGCTGGTGAACATCTTCAAGGAGCTGCAGAGCGATGTGGGCGCGCCGAAGCCGAAGGACGGCTCGCTGGTGCCGTGGGCGGAGCAGGGGGTGCTGCTGCTCAACGCGGTGCTGACGGTGTGCCAGGGAGAGGCCAATGCCCACGAGGGGCATGGCTGGGAGTACTTCACCGACGCCGTCATCCAGAAGGTGAGCGACAAGCCGGAGCCGGTGGTGTTCATCCTGTGGGGGAGCTACGCGCAGAAGAAGAGGGCGCTCATCGACGAGTCGCGGCACACCGTCCTCGCGGGGACGCACCCCTCGCCCCTGTCGGCGAAGAAGGGGTTCTTCGGGAGCAAGCCCTTCAGTGGCGCCAACGCCGCCTTGAAGAAGGCGGGGCGAGAGCCCATCGACTGGACGCTGCCGGCATGAAGCCGGGGACCCGGTGGTGACGCCCGTACGAGCAAGGCGGCCCGCGACTGGTTAGAGTCTAGCCACCATGGCGAAGACCGCACCCCGCAAGGCCCCGGCGAGCCAGAAGAAGGCCGTCCGCGAGGCACCGAAGAAGAAGAGCGCCGTTTCCGCGAAGAAGAGCCCCGCGCCCGTGAAGAAGCGTGCGGCTCCGGTGAAGAAGCCCGCCGCCGCGAAGAAGCGTGCCGCTCCGGTGCCACCTCCCGCGCCCGAGGAGACCGTGCAGGACGTGGCGGCCCCCATCGCCGAGCCCGTCCCCGAGATGAAGGCCCTGCCTGCTGGCGAGCCCGTGCCCGGTCCCACGCTGCCCTTCGAGATCGACCCCAAGCGCGTGGAGGAGAGCCTGGGCAAGCTGCGCGACGAGCTCGTGCACTGGGCCAACAAGGGCCGCTACACGAAGGTGCGCTTCAAGTTCCGCGGCAAGCAGTTGCTGCCGGACCTGCCCATCGCCGCCGTGGTCGCCGCCGAGGGGCTGACCTTCTACTGGGGCGGCATCCTGCGGGCGCTCGTCTTCACCGTGGCCGGAGGAAGCCTGCTCCAGGTGGAGCTCGTCAACGACGCGGACAAGCGCGTGCAGGCCGGCAAGGAGGCCCTGCTCGCCGGTGACCTGGACGACGCCCTGGCGCACTTCCGCGAGGCGCTCGCGATGGACCGGGACAACATCGGCGCGCACCTCAACGTGGGGGTGGCCCTCAAGCTGAAGGGAGACCGCACGGGGGCCCTGGCCTCCTTCGAGCGGGCCAAGGAACTGGACCCGGAAGGCCCCCTCGGCGTCGAGGCCGAGCGGCTCGCCGCTCCGCTGCGTCCAAAGGGAGACACCATGGCCCAGGTGGGTTGAGCCACCATGGGAGCACCGCTCGACGAATACCAACTGCGTTTGGAGGGCCGGGCGGGGCTGCTGGTGCCCGCCCGCGAGCGCTACTACCGGCTGGTGTTGGTGCTCGCCGAGTCCCGGTGGCAGGAGCGGTTGCGGCGCGAGTTGCCCCTGGTGCGCGAGGTGGCCGCCCACCAGGAGGCGTTGGACGCGATGCTCGCTCCCGCCCTGCGCCGCGCCCAGGCCGAGGACTGGCCCACCCACCACCCGACCGTCCGCTGCCTGCACGAGGTGCACTCGCTCCATGAGCAGCTCGTCCGGGACGTGGCCCGCAAGCTCGGACGCAGTACCCAGGAGCCCCTGGGCAGCCTGATGCGGGCCCTGGAGGACTGGCTCATCACCATTCCTCGCGAAATCCCTCCCCACCTGCGCGCGAGCACCGCGCTGGAGCTGCTGCCGGACTCGCTGCCCGCGCTCCGGGAGGCCGCCGCCTTCGGGGGCTTCCTGGAGCCGCTCTTCGCCCACCCCATGCTGCTCACCGGCCGCATCCCCTTCACCCATGTGCAGCGCGAGGAGCTGCGCCTGTGGTGGCCCAGGGGCGAGGCCGCCCTGGCCTCCGTCTGGAACCGGCTGTCCGGGGTGGATGCGAAGGGGTTCATGGTGGCCGAGCTCCGCAAGCAGGCCACCCGGGCGCCGCACCACCCGCCGCGTACCGGCCCCGAGCGCCTGCTGCACGCCGAATACTGGCACCAGGAGGCGTGGGCCCGGATGCGCCAGCTCGTCCAGGTGCGGCTGGCCCCGCTCGTGCCCGAGCCCCACGAGCTCACCCCCGTGCTCTGGTGGCTCTTCGAGCGCGAGTACGTGCCGCGCGTCCGGCTCCTCGCCTCGGAGGCCCTCCCGGACGCCCGGGCCGGTCTGATCGAAGTCGCCTACGAGCTGTGGGACGCCCAGCGCCCGGATATTCCCGATGACGAGCATTGGACGCCCGCACGCTGGGTGCGGCTGGAAGAGCAGGCCTGGCGGGCGGATGAAGGCCGGAGCGGAGCGGACGGGGAGCGGGTCCGGGGCGTCCTCCGGGAGCTCATCCAGCGGCACGGGATTGGCTCGCAAACCCTGCGCGGCTGGAAGGATTCGTCGCGGCTCGTCCCGCTGGTGCAACAAGCGCGCTCGCTCATCGGTTGAAGGGGGAAAACAGCGGCCCGGAAGGGTGTCCGAAGCCCCCCGGCCGGGCAGGCTCCGGACCGCCTTTCTGGCTACCCCTCACCACCCTCGTGTTTCCCTTGTTGACGCAGGAAAATCCGGGGGTTAGGTAACCACGTTACCCAAGATGGGCCCCCTCGCGCGGGCCCCTTCGAGACCCCCAGATTTCATGGCCGACGACACTACCGACAAGCCGGCAACGCCCCCCGCTCCTCCGCCTCCGGGCAGCGTGGGAGAACTCATCCCCGTCAACATCGAAGACGAGATGCGCCGCTCGTATCTCGACTACTCGATGTCCGTCATCATCGGGCGCGCCCTGCCCGACGTGCGTGACGGCCTCAAGCCCGTGCATCGCCGCGTCCTCTACGCGATGAACGACCTGGGCAACTACCACAACCGCGCCTACAAGAAGTCCGCGCGCGTGGTGGGTGACGTCATCGGTAAGTACCACCCCCACGGCGACACCGCCGTCTATGACGCCATGGTGCGTCTGGCCCAGGAGTGGAGCCTCCGCTACCTGCTGGTGGACGGCCAGGGCAACTTCGGCTCGGTGGACGGCGATTCCCCGGCCGCCATGCGTTACACCGAAGTGCGCATGGACCGTCTGGCCGAGGAGATGCTCTCGGACATCGACAAGGAGACGGTCGACTTCGGTCCCAACTACGACGACTCCACCGTCGAGCCGCTCGTCCTCCCCAGCAAGTTCCCCAACCTCCTGGTCAACGGCAGCACGGGCATCGCGGTGGGTATGACCACCAACATCCCGCCGCACAACATGACCGAGGTGCTCGACGGGACGCTGCACCTCATCGATCACCCCGAGGCCACCGTCCGGGAGCTGATGCAGTTCATCCCGGGTCCGGACTTCCCCACCGCCGGCTTCATCTCCGGCCGTGAGGGCATCGTCCGCGCCTACGAGACGGGCCGCGGCCAGATTACCCTGCGCGCCCGCACGGAGATCGAAACCTCCAAGAAGGGCGACCGTGAGAGCATCATCGTCACGGAGATCCCCTACCAGGTGAACAAGGCGCGGCTCATCGAGAAGATCGCCGACCTGGTGCGCGAGAAGAAGCTGGAGGGCATCAGCGACATCCGCGACGAGAGCGACCGGCAGGGCATGCGCATCGTCATCGAGCTCAAGCGCGATGCGATGTCCGCGGTGGTGCTCAACAACCTGTTCGCCAACACCCCGCTGGAGACGACCTTCGGCGCGGTGATGCTGGCCATCGACGCGGGCCAGCCGCGCACGCTCACCCTCAAGGAGCTGCTCGAGCGCTTCATCTCGCACCGCCGCGACGTGGTGACGCGCCGCAGCCGCTACGAGCTGCGCAAGGCGCGCTCCCGCCGCCACATCGTCGAGGGCTTGCTCGTCGCGCAGGATCTCATCGACCTGGTGGTCAGCCTCATCCGCGCCTCGAAGGACCCGGACGAGGCGCGCTGGGGCCTGATGAACATCCTGTCGCCGGCCCTCTACGAGCACGAGCGCTTCAAGAACCTGCAGCGCATCGACTACGAGAAGGCCAAGGCGCAGATGGAGCTGCTCGTCTCGCGCGCGCGCGCCGAGGTGCCGAGCTACTCGGGCCTGGAGCACAAGTACGAGGGCTCGGGCTTCAGCGAGGAGCAGGCGAAGAACATCCTCGAGATGCGCCTGCAGCGCCTCACCGGCCTGCAGCGCGAGGAGCTGTTCCGCGAGCTGGTGGACCTCATCCGCGAGATTCTCCGGCTGGAGGACATCCTCGGCAACGAGTCGAGCCTGCTCAACGTCATCAAGACGGAGCTGGCGGAGATCCGCGAGCGCTACGGAGACAAGCGGCGCACGGAGATCACCGGCGCGGCGGATGAGATGACGAGCGAGGACCTCATCGCCGAGGAGACGATGGTGGTCACGCTGTCGCACACGGGCTACGTGAAGCGCTCGCCGCTGAGCGAGTACCGGGCGCAGAAGCGCGGTGGGCGCGGCAAGACGGGCGCGACGACGAAGGAAGACGATTTCGTCACGGACCTGTTCGTGGCGAGCACGCACGCCTTCCTGATGCCCATCACCAACAAGGGCCGGCTGTACTCGCTGAAGGTGCACGAGATTCCGTCGGCGGGCCGGACGTCGCGCGGCAAGGCGATCGTGAACCTGGTGCAGTTCGGCGAGGGCGAGCGGCTGGCGCAGGTGCTGGTGACGCGGGAGTTCGTGGAGAACCAGTTCGTGTTCTTCGTGACGAAGCGGGGCGTGGTGAAGCGCACGGACCTGTCGGCGTTCGCCAACGTGCGCTCCAGCGGCATCATCGCGCTGGGCATCGACGAAGGGGACGAGCTCGTCGCGGTGAAGATCACCGACGGGACGAAGGACATCCTGCTGTCCACGGCGACGGGCATGAGCATCCGCTTCCCGGAGAGCGAAGTGCGCTCGATGGGCCGTCAGGCGTACGGCGTGAAGGGAATCACGCTGGAGGACGGTGACGAGGTGGTGGGCGCGGACGTGGTGGAGAAGGACACCACCATCCTGACGGTGACGGAGAACGGCTACGGCAAGCGGACGGAGGAGAGCGAGTACCGTCAGCAGGGCCGAGGCGGCAAGGGCATCATCGACATCAAGGCCACCGAGCGGAACGGCAAGGTGGTGGGCCTGGTCCAGGTGACGGACAAGGACGAGGTGATGTTGGTGACGAACGGCGGAATGCTCATCCGGATGAAGGCGAAGGAGATCTCCGTCATTGGCCGCAACACGCAGGGCGTGCGGTTGATCGCGCTGGAGAGCGCGGACGAGAAGGTGACGGGCATCTCGAAGCTGCCGGAGTCGGATGAGGAGACGGAGACCGTGACGCCGGTGGAAGCCGCCGCGCCGGAGGAGCCGTCGGACGCGGGAGCCGCCCCGGAGAGCGCCGAGGAGCCCACGGAGAACGGGTCCTCGGAGCCGGAGCCCGAGCCGAGCTGAGGTAGCCAGGAACCCCTCTCCCCTCGGGAGAGGGACGGGGAGGGCTGGGGTGAGGGAATGTCCCTCCTCCGGCCCTCTTCGCGTTTCAGAGCCCGGAAGCCCCGCAGGGCAGTCCGGAGTGAAACCCCGCACAGAAGCGCCATGGAAACCCCCTACCGCAAGTCCGTCACCGGACGGTCAACCCCGCCTTGCCTGCGTCATTAAGTTCTGGAGGCAGGCGCGCCTTCTCCTGAGTCGAGACAGGCGGCCGGCGGAGGGGGGTTCAATGCGTTCTTTCTTACTCCTGGCCCTGGCTGGAGCCACGGCGCTGACGGCCTGTCGTGCGTCGGTGGAGGAGCCAGCCGTTCCCACCACACCCCAGGTATCGAGGCACCCGGAGCGCCGGGGAATCGGCCTGCTGAGCGTGAGTGGGCTGCAGACGCTGGCGGAGCCGGAGGAGGACATCGTCGTGGATCCGCGGCGCTCGCTGGCGGTGACGGACGAGGTCATCCTGGCGCGCTTCAGCTTCGAGGAGGTGATGAACCGGCTGGCGGAGCAGAGCGGCATTCCGGGGCTCACGGGGCTGAGGCTCTACCAGGAGTGGTGGGACTCGCAGCGGAAGGCGCCGGGGCTGGGGCTGGGCGGCCCGCACTGCGATGACAGCTTGCTGCCGGACGGAAAGCCGGGCTTCAACGGGTTCAGTTACACGTGTCATCGCGAGGAGTGGCGCCAGGCGTTGGAGAACCCCTTCGTGGAGCCCGCGACCAATCCCGCGGCCTACGTGCCCATCGGGCTCTTCAACCGCTTCGACCTGGCGGCGGAGGACGGGAGCGACTGCGGGGAGTACCGCATCGTCTTCGCGCGCCGCTCGGGCATCACAGACCCGCAGAAGCGCAACCTGATCGCCTTCGAGGGCGTGCTGCCCAACCCGCGCGAGAAGAAGGGGCTCGACGGGTGCCGCAAGGTGGCGCGCTTCTGGGCGGAGCTCTCCCGGGAGCCGGATCCCGCGGCGCGCGCCGAGGCGCTGCACCGCTTCTACTTCGAGGGCGTGGGGAAGTTCCCGCCGGTCATCCACATCGACCACCTCGGCAGCGGCACGGAGCCGGTCACCGGCCAGGTACGCACCAACCAGTTCATGCACAACATCTGGACGCTGCGCGAGTTCCGCCTGCGCAAGCGCTGCGAGGGGGACACGTGCGTGATGCGCTTCGAGCCGGACACGGTGAAGACGAACCCGGCCGGCGTGCTCTTCAGCGCGAGGCAGGACCATCCGCTGAAGGAGGCGTTCTCGGAGTCGCTCACGTCCCAGGTGGAAGCGCTGTCGGCCAATGACCTGCTGCGCTACACCCTGGACGTCGAGGACCGCTTCAACAGCGGGCAGAGCAACTCGAGCGGGACGGAGAACCTCTACGCCCACCAGATGGGCAACGGGGAGAGCCCGCTGCGCACGAAGCTCCAGGCGCGGCTCAACAGCCTGGGCAATCCGCTCACGGCGGCGAACATCATCGCGCGGACGCAGACGCTCTCGTGCGCGGGCTGCCACCAGTTGAGCACCGGAGCGAACCTCGGAGGCGGGCTCACCTGGCCCTCGAAGACGACCCTCTTCACCTTCGTGCACGTGAGCGAGCGCACGATGGAGGCGGGGCCGGATGGCCCGCGTTTCGGGCTCTCGGAGGCGCTGGTGGGCACCTTCCTCCCACCCCGGCAGCAGTTGCTGGAGGCCTTCCTCGAGCGGCGTCCGCCCTTCGACAAGCATCCGGACCCCGATGACGAGTGCCAGGAGCCGGAGGGGCCTGGGGCGCGAGCCGGCAAGCCCGGCAAGGACAAGCCCGGCAAGGACAGGCCCGGCAAGGACCGGTGCGACGACGAGGGCGAGGACGACTGAGGACACTCGCGGGGCGAGGCGGCTTGCCCCACGAGCGGCCGGGCGCCTACGGTGAGGGGCCGCAATGGTAAGGGGTCTCCATCCGTAGGAGAGGACATGAACGTCGCAGGCCTTCGAGCAATGGGGACCCGGTTCTTCCGTTACGTGCGAGACCCGCGCGTGCCGAAGTGGCGGAGGTTCGCGGGGTTGTTCGCCGTCATTTACTTCGTGATGCCGTTGGACGCGCTGCCGGACGTCGTGCCCATCCTGGGCTGGTTGGACGACGTGGGCGTGTTGTCGGCGGCGGCCCTCTTCATGGTGCGCGAGGTGCAGCGCCACCAGCCGGAGAGTGAGCCGTCGGGGTGGCCGCAGCCGGTGGCGGAGCAGGCGGGCACGCCGCCGCTGCGCGAGCGCTGACAACCTCGCGCCGCCAACGACCATCGTGCTGGCCCCGGGTGTCCGCTGGCGGTTATGAGGGCCCTCATGACCGCCACCAATCATCAGTTCCGTCTCGCCGCCCGTCCCGTGGGCATGCCCAAGCGTGAAGACTGGTCCTACACCGAAGAGCCTGTGCGTGAGCCGGGCGAGGGAGAGCTGCTGGTCAAGGTGCTCTACCTCTCGCTCGACCCGGCCATGCGCGGCTGGATGAACGAGGGCAAGTCCTATATCCCGCCCGTGGGCATCGGCGAGGTCATGCGCGCTGGCGCCGTGGGCCGCGTCATCGCCAGCAAGCACCCCGGCTTCGCGGTGGGAGACCATGTCTCCGGCACCTTCGGCGTGCAGGAGTACGCGCTCTCCAACGGCAAGGGTGTCACCAAGGTGGACACGAGCTTCGCCGCGCTGCCCGTGTACCTCGGCACGCTCGGCATGCCGGGCATGACGGCGTACTTCGGGCTGCTGGACATCGGCAAGCCGCAGCCGGGCAACACCGTCGTCGTCTCGGGCGCGGCCGGCGCCGTGGGCACGGTGGTGGGGCAGATCGCCAAGCTCAAGGGCTGCCGCGTGGTGGGCATCGCCGGTGGCGCCGACAAGTGCCGCTACATCGTCGAGGAGGCTCGGCTTCGACGCGGCCATCGACTACAAGTCCGAGGACGTCAAGAAGGCGCTGCGCACGCACTGCCCCAACGGCGTGGACGTCTACTTCGACAACGTCGGTGGCGACATCCTCGATGCGGTGCTCACGCAGCTCGCGCGCAATGCGCGCATCATCATCTGCGGAGCCATCTCCCAGTACAACAACACGACCCCGGTGAAGGGCCCGTCCAACTACCTGTCGCTGCTCGTCAACCGCGCGAGCATGACGGGCATGGTGGTGTTCGACTACGCCGCGCGCTACGGCGAGGCCGCGCGCGAGATGGCCGGCTGGATGGCCGCGGGCAAGCTCAAGTCGCGCGAGGACATCGTCGAGGGACTGGAGACGTTCCCGGACACCCTGCTCAAGCTCTTCAAGGGTGAGAACACGGGCAAGCTCGTGCTCAAGGTGGCCGGGGAGTAGTCGTGTTGCGCATGCTCCCTCTCCCAGGGGGAGAGGGGAAGTCAGCGCGCGGCGAGCGCGTCGACGTGCTGGCGCAGGGCCACTTCGTTCTCCAGCCGCGAGCTGAGCCCGGCGATGGGCTGAGCGGCCTGGGCGATGCGCCCGCGGGTACGAGGACCCGCGGCCACGAGCCAGGCCACGCCGAGGACGAGCTCGGCCACGTCGGGAGCGCCCCCGAGCTGCGGGACGAGCGCGAGCAGCGCCTCCACGGCCTTCTTCACCTGAGCGCCGTGCAGGGCATGGCTGCTGGTGATGCCCTGGCGCAGCAGCTCCAGCAGGGCGAGCGCGGTGGCGCGGGCCTGGCGCACGGGCTCGGCGCCCGGACCCGTGCCCGCCCAGAGGCCGCTGGCGAGCTGCTGCTCGAGCAGGCCCACCCCGCCGCCGGTCGCGAACACCTGCTCGCTGGCGGCCTTCTCGGCCATGGGCGCGGCCCGCGACATGCTGGCGAGCTCCTCCGCGGACTCCTCCGCCTCGCCGTCATCGCTCAGGGCGTCCATGACGGGCTCCGCTTCCCTGGGCGCCGGAGCCTTGTCCTCGAACAGGGCACTGAAGAAGCCCCCCTTCTTCTTGGCCTCCTTGGGAGCCGGGGCGGCGCGAGCTGGAGAAGGCGGCGCGGCCGGCGCGGCGGCCATGGGCGCGGGCATCCGAGGAGGAGGAGGCGGCGCGCCCGGGGGCATGGGCTTCGAGAGCATCGCGACCTTCGCGCGCCGCGACGCACTGCCTCCCGAGGAGGCACCGAGGACGGCGCCCTCGGCCTCCTCCCGCTTCGCCGTGCCGAACATGGCCCAGCCCGCGGGAGCGTTGACGGGGACGACGCGCGTCTCCGGCTGGCCCGAGGCGCGGCGCTCGCCCGTGCGCTCCTCCACCACGACGAAGGAGGTGTAGGGCGTGACGATGCCGTGCGCGAGCGCGAGCTGGACGATGCGCTCCTTGAGGGACTGCGCACGCCGGCCCACCAGCGCCGCGTCCTGCCACGCGCGGATGCGCTCGGCGGCCCACAGCTTCTCCACCGCGGGCCGGTCGCTCTGCGCGGGGAAGCTCACGGGGATGGAGAGCGAGAAGGTCTCCGCGCCCGACTTCCCCTTGAGCACCAGCTTGCCGCTGCCCGGCGTGGTGTAGCGGCCGAAGAGGCTCCACGGCGTGCCGTCCACGAGCTGCGGCGGCTCGGCGGGGGCCAGCTCCGAGGCCTCCACGCCCTCGAAGCGCACCTCCACGCCGGTGACGCGGGGCGCGAGCGCGCGGGAGAACTGCGCCACCACCTTGTCGTCGATGCGCTCGCCCGGGTGGATGAACTCCACCGCGCCGCCCGTCTGCCGGGCCAGGTCCTTGAGCAGCACGTCACTCACATTGGTGCCGATGCCGAAGGAGTAGATGCGCGCCGTCTTGCGCGCCCCCATCACCGCGTTGAGGATTTCGGATTCGTTGCCCACCTGGCCGTCGGTGAGCAGCACCACCACGCCGTCCGGCGCCGCCTGCATCGCGGCCACCATCGGCTGGAGCAGCTCGGTGCCACCACTGGCGTTCAGCGCGGCCACCCAGCGGTCCGCCTGCTCCAGCGTCTTCTGGGTGAAGGTCACCGGCTCCGGCGAGAAGAGGCGGAAGGAGTTCTCGAAGGCGATGATGTTGAAGCGGTCCCCCTCGCGCAGGTGGCGCAGGCACAGCCGGAGCGCGCCCTGGGCCTGGGGGAGGCTCTCGCCGTCCATGGAGCCCGAGGTGTCCACCACGAACACCACCTCCTGGCGCCTGGGGCCCGCGGCCATGCCGAGCAGGTCCGGCACCACGGTGAGGGCGAAGCTGCCCGGCTCCTCGCCCATGCGGTGGGTGACGAGCGTGGTGAGCGGGGTGCTGGTGTCCGGGCTGCGGATGCTCAGCACGAGGTCGCGGTCCAGCGCCACGTGGGGCTGGGAGAGCTTCACGCGCGTGCCGCCCTCGGCGCGCGAGATGTCCAGCTTGTGCGAGGGGCTCTCCACCACCACCTCGCGGCCCAGCGCCAGCAGCAGGTCCAGCGTGAGGCCGTAGCGCGCGTCCCCCACGGGCGGGGTGATGCGGTCCGCGTCGGGCACGCGGTTCGTCGGCTCGGCCGAGCCGTGGGCGGAGCGGTCCCCCGTGGGCGCGCCGGGGATGTAGCGGGGCGCGACGAGCGTGGGCAGGGCCCAGCGTACGCAGCCCTCCTCCACCTGGATGGCCTGGAGGAACTCCACCTCCACGAGCGTCTCCTCGCCGGGCAGCAGGTTGCCCACCTGGGCGGTGAAGACGTTGGGGCGCTCCTGGTCGAGCAGGGCGGCGCCGTGGCCGGCCGTCACCGCGTCGTCATAGGCGCGGAAGGCCTCCTCGCGCTCCTTGAGGACGCCCTGCACGCGGCGCCCGGCGCACTCCATGGAGAAGGCGGTGAGGGTGGCGTCGGAGGGGAGGGGGAAGACGTAGACGGCCTCGACGGGCTTGGACTCGGTGTTGCGGTAGCGCTGGCGCACGCGCACCCGGGCGTGGCCTCCGAGCAGCTCACCGGTGACGTCCACGCCTTGCAGGGGAACCTGGGCACCGCTCTGCGTGTACAGACCTGCCTTCTGGATCTCCATGGCTCTACCTTTCCTGGGACTCTTGAATGAGGGCGCGCACGCGTTCCATGAGCGCCCGGGTCTTCGCGTCCGCCGTGTCGGCGAGGTGCAGCTCCAGCCCCGGCGCCAGCTCCCACCGGCGCCAGCTTGTCACCGGGGCCGAGGGGTTGGCAGGGGCCTCGTCCTTCACCGGCCCGGGGCGGGACGGCGCGGCGGGGGGCACCGCGGACGGCGCGGCGGGGACGGCCTCGGAGGCGAGGGACGTGGGCTCCGCGTCCGCGAGCGCCTTCAGCTCGTCGGGGCCCAGCCGCGTCAGCTCCACCTGGATGGCATCGAGCGGGAGGAACCTCGCCTGGAGGACCCGGATGGCCTTGAGGCGCACCAGGTGCTCCTCGCCATAGACGGTGTCCGGCCCCCTGAAGGGCGGGGCGGGCAGCAGCCCGCGCTGGACGTAGTAGCGCACGGTGCGCGGGGACACGCCCGCCGCCTCGGCCAGCTCCGTCAGCTTCCACTCCTTGCGTGTGTTCGTCGTGCTCACGCCCCTGACAGTAGGACTCGACAGTGGTGGTGTCAAGTCGTCACTGGTGATTTGTCACTGTCATGTAGCCAGTGGCGGGAGGGAGGAGGGCAGGCGACCTGGCTTGCACGGGGAGGGAGCGGGTGTGACAGAGAGGGGCATGGACGCAACGGGCGGCATGGACATCTCCTCCATCCGGGTCATCGGAGCGGCGGTGACGCCAGCGGTGATGGTGTCGGCGTGCGGCATCCTGGCCACGGGGCTGGACAACCAGATCGCGCGGATGACGTCGCGCTCGCGGGACATGCTGAAGGAGTGGCGCTCGCTGCCGGAGGACAGCCCGCGGCGCGAGGTGCTGCGGCTGGAGGTGGGCATCCTGGACCAGAGGCACCGGCTGCTGGCGCGGGCGATGGCGATGGCCTACGGGGCGCTCATCTCGTTCGTGGTGACGTCGCTGCTGTACCTGTCGCAGCGGCGCTTCGGCGTGCCGGATGTGTTGCCGGTGGTGTCCTTCTCGGTGGGCGTGGTGCTGCTGGGAAGCATCGCGCTGTTCGCGCTCGCGTCGTTGCGGCTGGGGCGTGCTGCCCTCGAGCTGGAGAAGCGCGAGATGTTCGGGGTCGTCGTACCGCCCGGGCCCGGGGGCGAATCGTAGAGCAATCGCCCGGGAGGAAGGCGAGCACGCCTGTCCCGAGACCCAGAAAGAGGTCTGGACGTCCGGAGCCCTTGCCCGCCCGCCCGGCCTCGCGGTGAGTGAAGCGGCCCCCGCTGCCTGGACGCCCTCCCGATGTGGCGAGGCGGGGCTCCCCGGGGAGTGCTGCGCTGGGGAAGCGCACTGCACATGCTGATCAGCGGAGCGCCCGCCAGGGTGCTCGCGACAGGCACCCCCGAGCGAGGAGAGGCACCATGGACGAGACCCATCGCAGGACGTTCCGCCCCCTACCCGAAGTGCGGTGGGGCGCGGTGGCCACGGGCGCGTTGTTGGGCGCGGCGGTGTGGCTGGTGCTGCTGCGCTTCGGGGACGTGCCCCGGGCGCTGCTGCTGGAAGAGGAACCCGGACTGGGGCGCCAGGTGTGGTGGGTGGTGGCGCCGCTGCTGGCCGCGGGCCTGGCGGCATGGACGGGAGCCTCCGCCTCGGGCGAGCGCGGCATCCTCGGCGCGTACCTTCACGGACTGCTCGCCTGGGCGGGCGCGCTCCTGCTCGCGGCGGTGGTGGGGCCGGGCAGCATCGGCGTGCTGCCGCAGGCGGGATGGAGCGGGCTCGCGGCGGTGGTGGGCGCGGTGGTGGGGGCGGCGCTCGGACGCGCCCTGCTCGCCGGGCGGTTGGCGGCGCCACGCGGGTTGCACGGGCACGGCCGCACGGCCGAGTCGAGCCAGGTCTCCCAGGTCCGGTCGCGGTGGCGCGAGGTGCTCACGGCGCGGCGGGGCGCTCCGGAGGGCCGCCGGCCCGGGGCCCACGAGGACACGGGGCGTCCGGACCAGGACCTGCACTGAGGTGAGGGCACGGGTGGGGACGAGGCACGACACGACGGGCAACCGAGGAGCGGACGGTCATGGCTGGAGACGGGACGGAGGAGCTAAGGACGGGGCTCGCGGTGCGAGGCGCGGACGGCAGGCGCCTGGGCACGCTGGTGGGGCTCGAGGCGGGGGCGCTGGTGGTGGAGCGCGGCTTCTTCTGGCCGCAGCGTTTCACCATCTCCCGCAGTGACGTGGGGGTGGTGAAGGACGGGGAGGTGCGGCTGCTCGGAGGGGCCGCGCTGCGCGAGACGCATACCGGGGCCCCCTTGAGCGAGCCCCTCCATCGGGAAGAGGCCGCCGCGCGGGAGACGTCCGGAGCCGGCGTGCGCGAGGAAGGCGATGACGTCCGGGTGCCGCTGGCGCGCGAGGACGCGTACCCGCTGCTGCGCATGCGCGACGTGGGCGCGGTGCGCGTGCGCAAGGTGGTGCGCACCGAGCTGAAGCAGCTCACCGTGGAGGTGCGGCGCGAGGAACTCGTGGTGGAGCGCCTTCCCGTGCAACCGGGGGCCGCCGGTGCTCCCGAGCGCACCGCGGGGGCGTTCGAGGAGTTCGAGCAGGTCATCCCCCTGTGGCGCGAGGACGTGGAGGTGGTGAAGCGCGCCGCCGTCTACGAGGAGGTGCACCTGAAGAAGGCGGTGGAGCGGCGCACGTGGACCGAGGAGGTGCCGCTGCGCCACGAAGTGGCCCGCGTGGAGGAGGAGGGCGAGGCGCAAATGGTCGTGGACGACACGCGCCCGGACCCGCACTCGCACTGACTCACTTCGGCTGCATGCCGAGCGCCCGCATCAGGTCCAGGGGGATGGGGATGATGGTCTGGTTGCCGCCGCCCGTTATCTCCACCAGCGTCTGCAGGTAGCGGAGCTGGAGGGTGATGGGATTGCGGTCGAGCACCTCGGCGGCCATGGAGAGCTTCTCGGCGGCCTGGTGCTCGCCCTCGGCGGCGATGATCTTGGCGCGGCGCTCGCGTTCGGCCTCGGCCTGGCGGGCGATGGCGCGCTGCATCTCCACGGGCAGGTCGATGTGCTTCACCTCCACGTTGGAGACCTTGATGCCCCACGGGTCGGTGTGGGCATCGAGCACCTTCTGGATGTCGCGGTTGACGCGGTCGCGCTCGGAGAGGAGCTGGTCCAGCTCCACCTGGCCGAGGATGGCGCGCAGGGTGGTCTGCGCGAGCTGGCTGGTGGCGTAGAGGTAGTCCTCCACCTGGAGCACGGCCTTGTCGGCGTGGATGACGCGGAAGTAGACGACGGCGTTCACCTTCACGCTGACGTTGTCCTTGGTGATGACGTCCTGCGGGGGCACGTCGCGCGCGACGGTGCGCATGTCGATGATGACGATGCGCTCGACGAAGGGGATGATCCACCGGAAGCCGGCGCGCTTGAGGCCCACGAAGCGGCCGAGCCGGAAGACGACGCCGTTCTCGTACTCGTTGACGATGCGCACGCCGGAGAGGAAGGCGAGCAGGAGGATGCCCAGGGGAATGAGCAGCCCGAGGGCGCCGAAGAAATCGTTCATGTCTTCACCTCATCGACGAAAAGGGTGAGCCCCTCCACACGGCGCACCACCACGCGGGCGCCGGGAGAGAGGGGAGTGGAGGAGACGGCGGCCCAGCGCTCGCCATGGACGAACACCTCGCCGCCGGAAGGCGAGACGGTATCGAGCGCCTGGCCCACCTCGCCGACGAGGCCCATGTCACCGGCGAGCTGGGGCTTGCGGCGGGTCTCGGCGGCGCGGAAGGCGAGGTAGACGGCGGCCCCGGCGACGAAGAGGGCGGTGGGCAGCATCGTGCGCAGCGGAACCCGGAGGGGCGTGTCGAGGAACCACTCCGGGTCGAACTTGTTCACGAGGAACACGCCGCCGAGCACGAGCAGTCCCAGGCCGGCGGCACCGAGCAGGCCGCTGGTGAAGAAGAGCTCGCCGCGAGCAACCCGACGCCGAGCACGAGCAGGATGATGGCGCCGATGTTCACGGGCAGGGCGGAGGAGGCGAGCAGGGCGAGCACCAGACACACCACGCCGATGATGCCGGGGATGAACAGGCCGGGGTGGGTGAACTCCACGGCGATGCCGAGGCCGGCGAGGAGGAAGAGGATGTAGACGACGGCCGGCTGGGCGAGGGCGTGGAGGATGCGCTGGGCGAGGGTGGGCTTCTGTTCCACCAGCAGGGCATTGGCGGTGCGCAGCGTGACGGGCGTGTCGCCGACGGTGACGGAGCGGCCGTTGGCCCACTCGAGGAAGGCCTCCTGGGTGGGAGTGACGTGCTCGATGACGTTCAGCGCGAGAGCCTTCTCGGCGGGGACGCTCTCGCTCTGGCGGACGGCGCGAATGGCCCACTCGACGTTGCGGCCGCGCTGCTTCGCGATGGACTCGACGAAGGCGACGGTGTCGTTCTCGATTTTGCGGGCCATCTCCTTGCCACCCGCGGCCTCGGGGTCCTGGCCGGAGAGCCCGACGACGGGGTGGGCGGCGCCGATGTTGGTACCGGGCGCCATGCCGGCGAGGTGGGAGGCGAGGGTGATGAAGACACCGGCGCTGCCGGCCCGGGCGCCGGAAGGCCCGACCCACACGAGGACGGGAACGCGGGCCCCGAGGAAGGCGCGGACGATGTCGCGGGTGGACTCGAGCTCTCCGCCGGGAGTGTCGAGCCGGACGAGAAGCGCCTGATGACCGGCCTCCTCGGCACGGCGGACACAATCGACGAGGAAGGCACTGGAGCCGGCATCGACGGTGCCATCGAGGACGCAGTGGGAGACGACCCCGGGCGCGGGAGAATCCGCGCGGCTGGTTGCCTGGCCGAGCAGCAACAAGCCCAGTGCGAGCACTCCCCAGAACGAACGCCCGAACCCGCCCATCGTGCCTCCAAGTCGCCCACCATCAGCCAGCACCACGTATCCACTGGGCCCCCCGGTGTCGCCCCTCCCTGAAAGGCAACCATCCAGCCGAGCACGCCTCACAGTGGGTCAAGCGTTGCCTGTGATACAGAGCGGCCAGTCCATGCTGCGTATCCAACCGAATCCCGACTCCGTGCTCGCCCTGTCTCCGGTGGAGACCCAGACGCCCGCGCGAGGTGGGCACCTGCTGCTGATGGGCGGAGGCTTCAAGCCCTTGGAGGTGCTCAAGCGCTTCGTGCAACTGGCGGAAGGCGGCGAGCGCCCGGTGGTGGTGTTCCCGATGGCGAGCGAGAAGAGCCGTCCCACGGGAGCGGAGCTGAAGAAGCAGCTCGAGGCGGCGGGGGCGAGGCATGTGCAGGTGGTGCACATCGACGAGCGGCGGGACGCGCTGAAGCCCGAGGTGGCGGAGGCGGTGAAGCGTGCGGGCGGGGTCTTCTTCAGTGGAGGGGACCAGAACCGGATTTCACAGCGGCTGGTGGACACGCCGGTGCTGGAGGCGCTGCGGGAGGTGATGGCGCGCGGGGGAGTGGTGGCGGGGACGAGCGCGGGAGCGGCGTGCCAGAGCGAGGTGATGTTCGTGGGCGAGGGGGACGAGACGGTGCTGCGCGCGTCGAACATCGTGACGACGCGAGGAATCGGGCTGCTGCCGGGGACGATCGTGGACTCGCACTTCATGGCGAGGAAGCGGCAGGGGCGGCTGGTGAACCTGGTGGCGGAGCACCCCTCGCTGTTGGGGGTGGGCATCGACGAGGCGACGGCGGCGTGGGTGAAGCCGGACGGGACGCTCGAGGTGCTGGGGGAGGGGTGGGTGGTGCTGTATGACGCCGCGAACGCGCGGGTGGCGCGCACGGCGGACAACCGGATGGCGGTCTCGGGACTGGTGCAGCACGTGCTGGTGGACGGACAGCGCTTCAACCTCCATCAACGGACGATGGCGGAAGAAGCGGAGGCCATCGCCCTCCCCATGGCGAGCCGCTAGCCCCGTCATCCCACCGTGGAAGCTCCCTCTCCCTCTGGGAGGGGGTTGGGGTGAGGGTCTTCCCGCCGCTGCTCACTGGCGAGCGTCTCGAGCAGAAGAAGCTCATCGAGCAGCAGCCGGGGCAGGAGGAAGTGATGGCGGACGCGCTCGCGTCCACTCGCTCCGAGCGCATGCGCATCCTGGGGATGGCGCAGGAGGTGGAGCAGGGCCTCCGCGCACTCCTCGACGCTGTCCACGAGGATGCCGCCGGTGCCCGGGGGCATCTGCATCGGAATGCCGCCGACGCGCCCGGCGACGACGGGCGTGCCCTTCCAGAGGGCCTCGGAGACGACGAGCCCGAAGCCCTCGCGCAGGGACTTCTGGATGACGACGTCGGAGAGGGACTGGAAGGCATTGACCTCGACGTTGCCCACGCCGACGAGGTTGGTGAAGACATGGATGAGGGGATCTCCGGCGGTCTCCGAGCGGACCTTCTCGTAGATGTCCCAGGCCTCGGGGTCGTCGAGGGCCATGGAGCTGACGAGGGCGAGCTGGAGGTGGGGGATGCGCTGGCGGACGAGCCGGTAGGCGGCGACGACGCCGAGGGGGTCCTTCCACTTGTCGAAGCGGCTGACCTGGGTGACGAGGGGGCGGTCGAGCCGGACGCCGATCCACTCGAGGATGTGGCGGGCGAGTTCCTTGGGGAGGGCGAGGTTCTTGGGGCTGAGGGGATCGATGGCGGGCGGGAGGATGGCGACGCGGCGGATGGGGAAGCGGGGGGGGATGAAGTTCTCGAGGGTGAAGACGGCGGCGTCGTAGGCGCCGAGGTAGGGCGTGAGGAAGTCCCAGATGGAGGGATTGGGGTGGGAGGTATCGATGTGGCAGCGCCAGATCCACCGGGAGCCGCGGTGGCGGGCGAGCCCGGCGATGGCGGCGGGCTGGGGATCGTGAACGATGACGAAGTCATAGCCCTCGGCGAGGTGGGGCGCGTTGAGCTGGGCGTTGCCGAGGTAGAGGGCCTTCTCGGTCTCGGAGAGCTCGCCGGGAGCACCCTGCAGGCCGTTGTGGAGCCGCTTGGTGATCTGGAAGAAGGAGTCGCCGCCGCGGATGATCTTCCACTCGGTCTCGAGCCCGAGGTCCCTCAGGAGGGGGACGCAGGAGCGGAGGATCTCCGAGACGCCGCCGCCGTAGGAGGTGGCGTTGAGGTGGAGGATGCGGGCGCCGCGCAGACGTTGGGCGACGCGGACGAGCGCCTCGAGCTGCTCGTCGGGAGCGACGCCCCGGTACGCATCGAGGGACCTGTCACCGATGTCGATGACGTCGAGCATGGGAGCTCCTGACCGCGAAGGTGCGGCTCGGAGAAAAGGTGACGATGCCCACGAGGGAAGGCGGAAGGGTGGAGCCTGGCGGGTGGAGCGGGGGGCGAAGAGGGGAGCGCCTCTGGGGGCGCGTGCATCCGATGGAGGACGGAGCGGGGCGGGAGCGCGTTGCGGAGGAGGGAGGGGCTCCCTACGGTGGGAGCGGGATGCTTTCAGGAGGACGCATGCGCCGTGCCCTGCTCATCACGATAGGAGTGGTCGTTTCCCTGGTGGCCTGCCGGACGACGCAGCCACCGGGAACGGAGAACGCGATGCCGATCCAGGATCCGGCACAGAAGGAGGAGGGGCAGTTGGTGCCCGCGGAGCCGCCGGGGCCGACAGGTCCGCTCATCGTGCCGGACCCGGGCGCGGACGGAGGAACGCCTCCGTAGCCTTTCTGTAGAGAGTCCGTGGTCCGTGGAACCCCTCCGGAGGCCCTCTCCCTCGCCCTCCGGGAGAGGGGTCGGGGGTGAGGGTGTATCCGTCCCCCGTGTCGAGCCCGCGTGAACGCCCCGCGAGGCTCCACGGCGGCCGTGACAGGCGCGAGCGGCTGGCGCACAGTGGCGCCGTCGATGCGGGGACGTTCATCCCAACACAGAGCAGGAACGAGAGCCCGCGGTGCGGCGTGGATGGCCCTGATGGGGACACTGCTGCTGACACTGGGGGAGGGGTGCGCCCGGAGGGCGCCCGAGGGAGCGCGAGTGGAGACGACAGTCTACGTGGCACGCCGGATCCGGACGCTGGACGAGCGGAAGCCGGAGGCGCGGGCGCTGGCGGTGCGGAAGGGGCGGCTGGTGGCGGTGGGGACGAAGGCCGAGGTGCTGAAGGCGGCGGGCGAGGGGGCGCGGGTCGTCGATTACGGCGACGCGGTGGTGGTGCCGGGGCTGGTGGACGCGCACGCGCACATCGCGGGGCTGGGCCGGAGCCTGACGGTGGCGAGGCTCGAGGGGGCGCGCTCGGTGGACGAGGTGGTGCGGCGCCTGGCGGAGGCGCCGTCGACGAGCTTCCAGGGGGACTGGCTGATGGGGAAGGGGTGGGACCAGAACGGGTGGCCGGGCCAGCAGTTCCCCGGGCGGGACGAGCTGGACGCGCGCTTCCCCCGGACGCCGGTGTACCTGGAGCGGGTGGACCACCACGCGGCGTGGGTGAACGGGGAGGCGCTGAAGCGGGCGGGGATTTCGCGCGAGACGCCGGACCCGGCGGGAGGACGGATCCTCCGGGACGCGAAGGGGGAGCCGACGGGCGTGCTGGTGGACAACGCGATGGACCTGGTGGCGAAGGTGGTGCCGCCGCCGACGGACGAGCAGTTGGAGGCGAGACTGTCCGCGGCGCTGGAGCGTTGCGCGCAGGTGGGGCTGACGGGGGTGCACGACGCGGGGATGGACCTGAGGACGTTCCGCAAGCTGCAGGCGTGGGACATGGCGGGGCGGCTGCCGGTGCGGGTGTACGCGATGGCGGACGGGCAGGGGGAGGAGCGGCACACGTACCTGGAGCTGGGGACGTACGGGGGGCGGCTGCTGGAGATGAAGTCGGTGAAGTTCCTGCTGGACGGGGCGCTGGGCTCGCGAGGGGCGGCGCTGCACACGGCCTACAGTGACGCGCCGGGGGAGACGGGGCTGCTGTTGATGGAGCCGGAGGAGCTCGCGAGGAGGACGTGGGCCTTCATGGAGCGGGGCTTCCAGGTGTGCGTGCACGCGATTGGAGACCGGGCGAACACGCTGGTGGTGGACACGCTGATTCGAGCGTCGGCGGCGACGGGGACGAAGCCGCTGCGGCACCGGGTGGAGCACGCGCAGATTCTCCGGCCCGAGGACATCCAGAAGCTGGGGGAGGCGGGGTTGGTGGCGAGCGTGCAGCCGACGCACGCGACGAGCGACATGGGGTGGGCGGAGGCGAGGCTGGGAGCGGAGCGGCTGAAGGGCGCGTACGCGTGGAAGAGCCTGAAGGAAGCGGGGGCGGTGCTGGCGTTGGGGAGCGACTTCCCGATCGAGAACCCGGACGTGCTGGCGGGGCTGTACGCGGCGCGGACGCGACAGGACGCGGCGGGGAAGCCGGAGGGCGGGTGGCAGCCGCGGGAGCGCCTGTCGGGGCAGGAGGCGCTGGAGGGCTTCACGGTGGGACCGGCGTGGGCGTCGTTCGCGGAGGCGCGGCGGGGGAGGCTGGTGGAGGGGATGGACGCGGACTTCACGGTGCTGACGGTGGACCCGGTGTCGGACGAGGCGAAGGCACTGGTGGACGCGAAGGTCGTGGCCACGGTGGTGGACGGCCGCGAAGTGCACCGCTCGCACTGAAACGACGCCCCCCTCTCTCCACCCAATATCCCCTCTCCCCTCGGGAGAGGGACGGGGTGAGGGTGCCCGTCCCCCGGGTTCACCCCCCGAGCCCCTACCCGAACAACCGTGAGCGAGCGGTCTCGGCGATGGCGACGACCGCGGGATGGCGGAGCCGGCGCTCGACGGAGATGGCGTAGAAGCACGTCTCGATGTCGTGGGTCTGGCCGATGACGGAGACGTTGAACTGGCGGGAGACCTCGGCCTCGATGACGGAGGGGGCGGCGAAGACGCCGTGGCCGCGCTGGCCGAAGGCCTTCAAAAGGGCGCTGTCGTCGAAGTCGCCGATGACGAGGGGGTAGATGCCCTGGGCCTCGAACCAGAGCTCCAGCGAGCGGCGGACGGAGGAGGCGTCCGAGGGCAGGAGCATGGGAGCGCCGTCGAGGGAGCGGGGGAAGCCCTTGGCGAGATGGGCGAGCTTGGAGGCGGCGAAGAAGGAGACGCCGCACTTGCCGAGCAGGTGATTGAAGGCGCGGATGCTGACGGGCTCGGAGGAGGGGGCGTCGGCGAGGACGGTGTCGAGCTCGTGGAGGGCGAGGGAGGCGAGGAGTTGGGGGAGGGGGCCTTCGCGGCAGGTGATGTGGATGTCGGGGGAGACGTCGAAGGCGGGCTGGAGGAGCCGTTCGGCGACGAGCTTGGGGATGACGTCGGTGACGCCGACGGCGAAGCGGAGCTGCTGGCCGGAGGGAAGGCCGTTGACGACGTTCTTGAGCTCGTTGCCGAGGCGGAAGATGTCATCGGCGTAGCGGAGGACGGTGCGGCCGACGTCGGTGAGGACGAGGCGGCGGCCCTGCCGCTCAAAGAGCTTGTGGCCGAGCGACTCCTCGAGGAGCTTGAGCTGGGCGCTGATGGTGGGCTGGGCGAGGCGGAGCTCCTGGCTGGCCTTGGCGATGGAGCCGGCGCGGGCGACGGTCCAGAAGTAGAGGAGGTGGTGGTAGTTGAGCCAGCTCACGGGGGGCCTCCGGGAGGACAGGGGAGGATTTAACGAAAACGCACAGGCGGTGCGTGAGAAGACGGTGGGAGGGAGGCCGGGCGTGCGAGCGGGGAGGGGGAAGGGGGCGAAGTAGAGGGGAGTTGAAGAACCAGCTTGACGGAAGGGCCGAGTCCCCGTAAATCGCCCCTACTTCGCGCGGTTGAGCAGCACGCCCAGGTAGCTCAGTTGGTAGAGCAGGGGACTGAAAATCCCCGTGTCGGTGGTTCGATTCCGCCCCTGGGCACAAAAACTCAAGAGATTTCAGGGCGTTGAACTTCGGTTCGGCGCCCTTTCTTTTTGCCCACGAAGCTCATGGGCAAAATACGGGCAACCCCCCGCACGTTCTCCCCAATGGAGGTCGAGGACGATGGGCGAGGGCACGAGCAAGAGCCAGGACTACGCGGAGACGTGGGAGGGCGGGTTCGTCCGTCTCGATGCGAAGGGCCGGAAGGTCTACGTGATCCGCCGGATGATCAACGGGCGGAACTACAAGGTGAGCACCCGGGCAACCACGCTCCGTGCGGCCATGGAGCAGCTCAAGCGGTTCGAGACCGACCCGGAGAACTACAACCCGGCGGGCCTGCCCCACGAGCAGCCGATCTACCTGGACGCACCGCTCGCGGAAGAGTTCCTGCTGTGGAGCCGGGACACGAAGAAGAACTCGCGCGAGTGGCTGGAGAAGCAGCAGCGTTACCTCGCGTGGTGGGCGGATCAGCTCAAGGGGCTCGACCTGCGGAAGCTCAACCTCGTGGACCACATCAAGCCCGCGTTGAAGACGGCCGGGAACGTCCCTCACCGGATCGCGGTCCTCAAGAGCCTCTACTCCTGGTTGCGCAAGGAGAAGCACCTGCTCTCGGTGAACGAGGACCCAACGTTCCAGACGTTGGTGGTGCCCCAAGCGAGGCCCGAGCAGTGGAAGCGCGACAAGGTGGTTCCCCGGGAGCACTACCTCCTGGCCCGGGAGCACCTGGCTCCCTACTGGCGCGACGGGATGGACGTGCAGGCTGGCACCGGCTGGCATGTCACGGAACTGGTGCGCTTCGCTAAGATGGGCAGCGTGGAGCCGTACCGGGGCGATGCCGAGGGTGTCGCGGGCGTGCTGGTGTGTCCTCAGACCAAGAGCGGCGAGCCTCTGCGTACCGCCGTGTCCGCCGACGTGTTGGAGGCCGGGAGGCGGCTACTGGAGAGAGGCACCTTCGGTCGCGAGAAGTACGGTATGGCCGTCAACGCGGCCTGCAAGGCTGCGGGCATCCCACCCTTCACCCCGGGAAGATTCCGGCACTCCGTCGCCACCTGGGCCATCGAGAAGGGAGCTGCCCCGGCCTCGGTGGCGGCCTTCCTCAACCACAAAAGCCCGAGCACCACGCGGCGCTTCTACGCGACGCATGCTGTCCCCGCGAAAATTCCTACTCTACGGTGAGGCTCGGCTCTTGGTGAGTGTCATCCCACTACTTCGGCACGGCCCGGACAAGCTGTGCAACGGTCTTGATGTGGATGAACATTGGCAAAGGCCAAGAGGTTGCACCGTCGAGCGGTTTGAATCCGTGCTTCTTGTAGAATTGGGAGGCGCTCTCGTCCTTGGCCTCAGTGAAAATGCCGGAGCACCCAAGGAGTTCAGAAGCGTGCAGGCACTTCTCGAAGGCATCGAGAAGCATTCGTTTGCCGCGCATCTGCCCCTGTGCCCGTTTATCTACGGCCAGCCTGCCCAGTAGAGCTGCGCCGTGGAGCTTGGGGGCGTTCTGTCGCAATACCCTCGGAAGTGCCGCATCACGCTCAACTGTGGCCATGGTGAGGGTGTAATACCCCACCACTTTTGGGGCACCTTCGTCCTGGCGAAGGACGAAGGTGTTGCCGAAGTGCCTCTGATGATTCGGGAGTGCGTGGTCGAAAAAGAACCTGTCTAGCGGTTCAACCCCGCAGGAGAAATCCGACTTCAGATCCTCATCGGTGATGGGGTTGATGCTGAACAAGTACCGATCCGATTGCGTGGGGCTAACGCTTCAGCTTGGTGAAGGCGGCGAGAACCTCAGGTTCTGCATCTGGAGGATTCGCACAGATCTCCAGATAGCGGGAATACTGAGTAGGTGACAGTTCCACCTTTTGGGTGAACTCCATCCACTCGTGCTCGCGCTTCGGCTCATCGCGCTCACGCTTCGGATCACGGCTCCGCGCCTTCAGTTTGGCAGCCTGCAGCATCGTGTCCTCCGGGACCAAAGCGGCCTTGGAACGGCCTTGCTTCTTCTCGTGAACCGCCATGTGCACACCATGGCGGTACGGTGCGTAGCACCGTACCGCCATGCTCCCTGATAGTAAAGCCCCCTGCCTCTGGGGGCAAGGCTCTTGACGTACTCATCCCTGGTGGCGCAGGCTCGCACACGAGCCTGCGCCACCAGGGATGAGTACATGGACGGCAGTGTGCCTAGCGGTGCTAACCCGGTGCACACTTAGAACCCGAATCTCCCTCGCACTATTCGTTCCCTCTCGAAGCTAAGTCGCCTCTTTGGGGGTACCACCCCGAGTGCATAGAAGCCGAGAGCTGGCTCGGGTGCTTGCTTGGGGACTAGGCGTCCTTTCCGAAGCGTCGCTCATTCTGAAGGGGGACTTCGGCTCAGCGAGAGGACGGTCTGCGCCTGCGGTTCGGGCTGCTTCAGAGGGCAAGAGCCATTCGCTTCTCGGCATAAGGCCCTTGGTAGTGACCTTGACGCTTTGGCCAGGTGGTCAATGCGCCTTCTTCCAATCCACCCGAGGAGGAACGCAGATGGAACACATCAGCCTCTCCGCTGAGCTGGGGGAGATTCGTTACGCCATTGAGGGCGCCCACTGGATCGCGGACAGCGTCGCCATGGGCGCGGTGCCCGACCCGGAGCGGGTGCACAGCGCGCCCGTCATCATCAGTGCCATCCTGCTGCTGGTGGAGAACAGGCTGCATCAACTCGGCCGTGTGCTCCGGGGCGAGGAGAACCCGGCGCACTTGTTGACGCCGCACAACGCCACCACCCAGGAGGATGCGGACAGGGACGACGTGGTTCTGCGGGCCTGGGACTGGAGCGGAGCGTCGAGGCTGTCTCCGTCCGAGAAGAAGGAGACCGAGCAACCCCGTCCAGTAGCGGAAACGGAGCCCACCCGTTCGTTGGAAGAAAGCCCTCCCGCCGAGCCCAGTAAGCAGGGGCAGCAACCGCCAACCACCGAAGAGCAGAGCTGACGTCTGCTGCCGGTGTCGCGCCTGGAGTTCCAGGGGAAGGGAGGTGAAGACGACGATGGGCGCCGTGAAGAAGCTGGCCACCTCACCGCTCACCCGCCGGGTAGCAGCGGCCATCCTGCTCGGGCTGGCCGAGCACCTGCGGGAAGTGATGCGACTGGGGCGGTGAAGAAGTCGGAGAAGAGAGGCACGGTCCCCGCTGCACCAGCACCCACCGTGGTGTCTCCGGCCTCGGCCGGGTGGTGTGGCGGGGGCCGGGTTGTCGGGCACCAGCTCCGGTGTAGTTCCACCGCTGGAAGTCCCCGGTCACTTTTCCCGGTGGTCCTCGAGATTTTTAGGTGTCAGGGGCGCCCTACCCCCTCGTGCGCGAGGAGTTGAAGGGCGAACACTGGGTACGGCCATCAGTAACTCCTGGGCGAAGCTCGCCAAGTCCCGTGTACCGGGAGCAGCCCGCTGGAGAATCCCCCTAAAAAACTTGAGGTCCACCCCATCCCGGGGGCTCAGGTGAAGATCGGGGGCTTGCAGGTGGACCCGCGACAAGGGAACCCCTGTCCCCCTGGGGTGGGGGCTCTCACTCAGCTTCGATAGCCCTACTGATTAGCGAGGAGGGAGAAGAGGGCCGGGAGGAGCCGTCAGAACGAACCCGACGAACCAGCCCGGCATGGCTGGGGGCAAGCTGACGGCGCGAATCAGCTTTCTCCTTCTGTGGGCTCCGATGGCGACTCGAAGAACCTCCTGCGATGGAAGTAGTACCAGGGCACCGGATTCTTATTGGTCTTCCGCGCGACACCGTAGGCGTTCACGGCGCTGTTGATGGACCCATGCACCATGATGTCCGCAAGATCCTCGGCAGTCCCTTCCGTGCTCGCGTGGAAGTTCAGATGGAAGATGAACGCATTCCTCGTAAGGACCAAGTAGAGGTCACCGAGGAGACGCTCGAAAATATCGAGTTGGCCCTGTAGGTCGCCCAGAGACTGGAAGTGCCGTGCGTCGAAGTGCCGCTCGTAACGGTGCGCGCGGACCCTGTTACGGTCCCGTTCCAGCGGCTCGGTTTGTTTCATGAACCGTTTGACGAGCGCCTGTACTCCTTTTGGCGTGACCGGGGACTCGCCGGGTATTAAGCGGTCGAGCGCGCCATTGATGCTCCGGGTCACAAGCTCGCGATGGTGCTGCTGCACCTCGGCTTGAATGCGGGCGTAGTCTTCAGGGCCATCTATGCCGCCATGTAGCATGGCGGGCACCATGGGAATCTCCGACGGGTCGCACCGTCGTAGACGGGAGCAGTCCTGTTCCAGAAGGTGGAGGAGCCCGCGTTTAACCAGGCGCTCTCGGGTGGAGAAGAGGTCGATGACGAACATGTCGAAGCTGTCGCGGGCGAGTTGGAAAACCGCATCGTTCCAGATGCGGACTCTCCTGCGGCTGGTCTTCTTCTGGCTGAGCTGGTTCATGACCTTGTCCAGCTCCTTGGAAATGGCCAGCAAGAGCGGATGGCGCCTCTTGGTTACGACGTAGGCGTTGATGGCCTCGTTCAGCGTCACCAAGATTTCATCCCGCTGCTCCGGCGGCGGTGGGGAATTGGAACTGTCGGTCATGGTGGTGACCAGCATGCTCCCACTGGGGTCGGCTGCAAGTCCGTGGAGCTGGCACTCCCCGGGAAGTGCAGGGTGGTTGTCTCACTTCACGAGCCGCAGCTTCACCCTCAACGCCTGCGTCTCGGGCGAGTTCTCCGTCTTCGTGTTGGCCAGCTCGGCGCGGATCTGGTGGAAGATGGCGAGCTGCCGCTGCATGGTGCCCTCCAGCGTCCGGCGGGCCTTCTCCAGCTTCCGCAGATCCGCGTCTTCGAGCAGCAATACCTCGGCGGCGAGTCGTTCACGCACGGGACCGAGGATGGCCTCTTCCTCGGCCAGCTTCATGGTGAGGGCGCTCTTCACCACCCGGGCCATGTTGCCCAGGTTCTCGTAGATGGCCGGGGGGATGCGCTCCGTCTCCTTGTTCTCCTCGGCCATCTTGAGCGCGAAGGCCAGGGGCTCCACCACGACCATCGGCAGGCCCGGCACCTCGCGCAGCACGGTCACGGTCTTCTCCACCCCGGTGAGGAAGGCTTTCGTCCTCTCCGCGTCCTTCGGCGGGGTGGGGATGGCCTCCACGGACTCGACGAAGGCCGTCATCATCGCCAGCGCCATGCGGGTGCTGTCGTAGGTCTTGAACTCGTCCGTCTTCTCCAACTCCTCCTCCAACCGGGCCCGCATCCGGCCGTTCTCCACCCGGCTCAGCCGCTCCAACTTCCAGCTCGTGTCCGCGAGCTGCGCGACGCTGGTGGCCTCGGGCATGGTGCTGGGGGAGAAGCTGGTGAACCACTCGCTCACGAACTTCTCGTAGGCATCCGGGTCTTCTCCGGGAAGAAGAAGATGCGAGGCGGAGAACCCGTAGCGGACGGAGTTGAGCGAGGAGGTGGCCTTGCCCTGGGAGGTCTTGGGACCGTGGGATTTGGCCCCGTTGATCGCGCTGGTGGCGGCTTGTCGGACGGAGCGGACAGAGGGTAACTGCTCGCCGGACCCCGTCGTGACGAGAGGGGCAGTGGCGTGAGGCGTCCAGGCAATAAACCTGGAGGTGCACGTGGAGAAGGAGTTGGAGCAGTTCCGGCAGGAGGCGCAGAGGCTGAGGGCAGGACGAGCGAAGGGCTCGGGCCCCTTCCCCGAGCCACTGAGAGTGTTCGCGGTGCGCTACCTGGCACAGGCGATAGAGAAGGGGGAGACGTTCAAGTCGGTGGTGGAGCGGCTGGGAGTGTCGGAGCCGACGTTGCAGGCGTGGAGACGGGGGCAGACGCCCGGCAGCAAGAAGGCGCAGCGCAGTGAGCCGAAGGCCGCGCCGTTGATGCCCGTGGTGGTGCGCCCGCCGAAGGCGCATGCGGCCTCGCCAGTGGCGACTACCTTCGCGGTAGTGTCGCCGCAGGGCTGGAGAGTGGAGGGACTGGGCCTGGAGGAAGCGGCGCAGTTGCTGC
This sequence comes from Archangium gephyra, assembly GCF_049060025.1. GTDB lineage: Bacteria > Myxococcota > Myxococcia > Myxococcales > Myxococcaceae > Archangium > Archangium gephyra_A. The sequence continues at coordinate 5,583,105 of NZ_JBMEQQ010000002.1, read as the reverse complement.
GGAGGCTGGCGTGCTGACGCTCACGCGGGCGGTGCGCGTGTTCGCCAGTGCGGTGCCCGTGGACATGCGCAAGGGCTTCGACGGGCTGAGCGCCCTGGTGGAGCAGCAGTTGGGAGGACAGCTCCTCAAGGGCGACGTCTTCCTCTTCGTCGGGAGGTGCCGGCGGCGCGCCAAGGTGCTGTACTTCGACGGCACGGGGCTGGTGCTACTCACCAAACGCCTCTTCAAGGGACGTTTCGCCAGGCCCTGGGTACAGCAGGGAGCGCCGAGTGTGGAGCTGACGGTGGCCGAGCTGTCGCTGTTTCTGGAGGGCTGCGAGCTGGCCGGGCGCTGGAAGCTGTCGCCCCCCGCCTTCGAGGAGAAAGAGCTTGCGGTGGCGCCCGTCGTGTAGCACTACCGCGGAAGTATGGTTCGCCTCGAGCACGTAACAGACTTGGAGACGGCCAAGCAGATGGCCGCGCTGCTCGAGGCGGAGAATGCGCGGCTGCACCAGCGCCTGGAAGTCCTCGTCGCGGAGAATGCCCGGCTCAAAGGCGAGGATGCCCCGCAGCGGCTGCAGATGGAGCTCAACCAGCTCAAGGAGCAGCTGGCGCTCATGCAGCAACGCCTCTTCGGCGCCTCCAGCGAGAAGCGCAAGCCTGCCACGCAGACGCCGGTGCCGGAGAGCACACGCAAGCAGCGCGGACACGGGCCGAGAGCCCAGCCGCAGTTGCCCGTGCAGGAGGTGGTGCTGCCCCTGGACGAGGCCGACAAGGTGTGCGGCTTGTGCGGCGGGGCGTTGAAGGAGTGGACGGGACAGACGGAGGACAGCCAGGAGGTGAGCGTGGTGGAGCGCCACTTCGTCCTCAAGCACTACCGACGGCAGAAGTACCGCTGCCCCTGCGGATGCGCGCCCGTCACCGCGCCGGCCCCGCCGCGCCTCATTGAGGGCGGTCGCTACTCGGTGGACTTCGCCGTCCACGTCGCCCTGCAGAAGTATGGCTTCCACCTGCCGCTGGCGCGCCAGGAGCGCATGTTTGAGCGTGAGGGCCTGGTGGTGGACAGCCAGACGCTCTGGGACCAACTGTCCGCGCTGGCCCTGCACCTGCAGCCCAGCTACGAGGCGCTGCCCGCCATCGTCTTCTCCTCCCCGCTCATCCACGCGGACGAGACGCACTGGTACATGCTGAACAAGGGCCCGGGGAAGAAGTGGTACGCGTGGACGGTGGCCTGTACGGACGCGGTGTACCACCGGATTCTGCCCAGCCGCTCCGGGGCCACCGCCAAGCTGGTGCTGGGTGACTACGCGGGCGTCGTCATGGTGGATGGCTACGCCGCCTACCAGACGGCGACGAAGCCCGGAGCGGACGGGCCAGCATCCTGCTCCCTGGTGTTTTGCTGGGCCCATGTGCGACGCAAATTCGTGGAGGCTGAGAGCGTGGCCCCCGCGTGCGCCGAGGTGCTGTCTCTCATGGGCCAGCTGTATGCCATTGAGGCCGACTTCCCGGACCCGCACGTCCTGCAGGGGGAGCAACAGGCCGCGGCGCTCGCGCAACGGCTCACGGTGCGACAGGAGAAGTCCGCTCCGCTGGTGGCTGCCATCCGCGAGTGGGCGCTCGCTCAGCGCTCGCTGCCGGGCAGCGCTCTGCGCAAGGCGCTCGAGTACATGCTGGGGCTGTGGAACGGCTTGACCGTCTTCCTCTCCAATGCCTGGGTGCCGCTGGACAACAACCTGGTGGAGCGGCAGCTGCGCGACATGGTGGTGGGTCGCAAGAATCACTACGGCTCCAAGTCGCTGCGCGGTACCGAGGTGGCGGCCCTCTTCTACTCGCTTATTGAGACGGCCCGCCTGCGCGGTGAGGACCCGGGGCGCTACCTGCTGCGCGCCGCTCTCGCCGCCATCGCCAATCCCGGCACTGTCACTCTCCCGTCCAGTTCCGACTGACGTCTCCGCGCACTGCCTCGATGCCCGGCAGGCTCATCCCCGCCCCGTCCAGACGGGGCGCGGCGAGCTGTTACAAAGAAGCCAGCCCGGCTACCGCCCATTCGGACTGGAGCCATCTGCGCGCCACCGCCCCCACCGCTTCCGGATTACCTCCGTCCCCCTCTTCCCATGAGGCGGGGGCGTCCCGATGGATGGGTGTGCCGACGATGCACGGAGTGGTGGGACTGGCACCCGTACCGGCCTCCGACAGAGCAGGAACTCGACATGCCGTGCGTTGAATGCCGCAAGACGATGGATCCCGAGGAGCGCGCGGTGGAGGTGAACCGGCACCTGCTGGCGCGACTCAGCGCGGGCTCGGCCCTCCCGGTCTTGCCTGTTCCCGCCGTGTCTCCGCTCCCGGTCCGTCAGCAGCGCAAGGCCAGCTCCGGGCTGTTGTCGAAGAAGGAGGCCGCCCGTCGCCTCGGGGTGGACCGGGCCACCACCCTGGCGCAGTTCATCGCCTCGGACCGCATCAAGACGGTGGACGTCAACGGGCACCAGCGCATCCCCGTGTCCGAGATCGAGCGCATCTTGAGCGAGGGCCTCCCCGCTACCGAGGAGCCGCGTCCCAAGACTCGTCGTTCTCCGAGGGCGGCCATGTCCATGCCCTCCGAGTCTCCCGGGGATGAGATTCTCAAGCTGAAGCTCTGACCATCCTCAAGGCGGGTGACCGCTTAGATTACCCCTTGGTATGCTGGTGGTCATGGCCAACGACCCACACCGGGAGCACTGCCGACGCCAGCACCGTGTACTGGGGCACTACCTCAGTATCGAATCGTGGAGACGCGGTTTGGACTGCATCGTCATAGTTCGTGCAGACCTGTCCGCTTTCTTGGGGCTCAAGCGCTTCAAGGATACGCGCATCCAGTGGTTACAACAGGATCTCAAGCCCTGGTTTCCGTACCAAGAGCCCTACTACGCGACCAAGGCACCTTCGTCTCTCCGCTCTCTATTCTTGTCGCGCGTGCCGATCAGCAAGCACCTGCCGGCTGGTTCAATGACCACGCGAGAGAGGATACGGAGAATGGCCTCCAATTCCCCTAAGACGGCGCCCTTCTTCGGGAAGGAGGGCGCGACCAATCGCCCCAATGAGGAGCAGATTATCTCGCGCATGGCGTTGCTGTCCTCCGGCCTGCTAAAGCCCTAGACAGTTCCGCGTTTCAAGGTCGTGCCGCGCGAACAAGAGAAGGTGCCCACTGTGCTCAACAGGTGTGGGCAAATTACGGGCAACTACATCGCCCGTTTTCGACGGCTTCAACCCCGTCTCCAGAGGAGAGTTGGAAGGGCCTCCGGCCCTTTTATGGACTGAAAATCCCCGTGTCGGTGGTTCGATTCCGCCCCTGGGCACTTCCCACAGTTCCGCAGTACACCGAGGCCGATACGCACCCCGTATCGGCCTTTCGTGTTTTCAGCCCCTGGGCTCGACGGCATCGCCCGGAGTCATCGCCCCCCCGAGGCGCGCAGGAGATACAGGGCCCAGCCCGTATCGATCCACCGGGTCGAGCCCTTCGGAGTTCCTTCCAGATAGCGCAGCCGGTTGACGCGGGCTTCGTCCAGCAGGCCTCCCGTGGTGTGCGCGTCGTCGCGCGCGATGATGGCCCAGGCAATATCGGTCAAGGAGACCGTCCGCTCCTCGAAGCCACCTTCACCGCCATCGATGCGCACCCCTCCTTGGGCGGCGCTGCCCACGATGCGACAGCGCTTGCCGTCCTGCTCGATGAGGTCCCCGGGACGATGCGTGCTCAGCAGGTGGTTGACCCAGGCCGTGGCTCGTTCCGTCGCATCAAGGGGCATCCGACGTGAACTCTGGCGGCCGTGCCCGAGCGCCCGCCAGGTGACGTAGTCCACTGGCTCCACGAGGGCCCAGAGCTCCTCGTCCTCCCGCCAGCGAGCAACACCCGCATATCTCCAGGTTTCTTCCGGTGCGCTCCGGGTCAGCACGAAGGCCGTTTCCGCCGGGCGGCGAGCCTCGATACGCAAGTCCAGGCGATCCGGCTCGGTGAGCGCTCCCTTTTCAGTCACACACAGGAAGAGATGGCCCTGGATGCGCCCGGTCTCGAGGGGTGTGGAGAGGCCGAACGTGCGGGCTGCTTCTTCATCCGTCATCCGCTCGCCAATGGCGGGTCCGAGTCTCGCCGGTGGAATCACCTCCACGAGCAGGGCGATGGGAACCACCTCCTCTGTCGCCTCGTAGGATGGCCGAGCCGGGTTGTCGGAGCGGAGAATCCACCTGTCACCCACTCGCACGACCCGCTTCACCTGATACCCGTAGCCTGATGGGTCCGGCACCTGCACGAGCGCCACCTTGCCCTCGACCGTGCCGACACCGGCGGCTCTGGCGTAGCGCATGACGAGCCAGTCACCGTCTCGAATCGGGCGCTCGCCTCCATCCATGGAGTCGCCGGACGCACGTATCGCGAAGAGCCCCTCGCCACTGGCCTGGACCGGGAGGCTCACCTGCTCCGCTTCTGGCGCGCTCTCCAGTGCGAGGGAGTGGCTCACCGCTCCCGCCGCGGCACGCAGGCTCGGGAATGCCACGAGTGTTCCCCGGGAGGGCAGGGAAATCACCTCCGCTTCGACGGGAGCCACGCTCCATCCGTCCGGTCCCGGCGTGAAACGGACGTGGAACGCGGTGCTCGGCTGGCCCACCGTGGGACCGAACCAACGCCGCAGCAGGTCCGGCAGGGCATTGCGATCCGTCCCCGCGGGCCTCGCCACGTTGCAGAATTCCTTCGCCATCCGGAAGCGCCAGGGACTGCCATCCGGCAGCCTCACGTCCAGTTCGCCCTCTGGCAGGTCCGTCCGCTGCTTGCGTGAGGGCAGCTTGATGATGGGGTCTCGTGTGTTCCGGAGAATCTTGGCCTCGAAGGCCGCCCCAGGTGTCTCCATGCGCTGCCGGGCGCGGTACTGCGCGAGCCGGTAGTCCACCAGCTCCCGCGTGAGTTCCACGAAGGCCTCCCTCGTCTCCTCGGTAATGGGGAGGCGGGAAGCGAACTGGTTGTCCTCCTTCCGGAACCAGGGGCCTCCGATCCACGCCTTGACCGGGTTGTCGTTCCAGTACTTGAGGAAGGACTGCGGCTCCGGGTTGCGCCAGTCGTCTCCCAGCGCCTTGACTCCCTCGATGTCCCGCAGCAGCTCCGGGGAGCGGCGCAGGATGGCCAGGCTGCGCTCGGCCAGCTGCGGGAGCGTCAGCCCCTTATCCAAGGCTCCGGCTTCGAGGATCGCCTCCAGCGAGACCATCTTGAAGCTCTTGGTCATGGGCGTGGTCTCGAGTTCATCGAACCACTTCGCACCCATCTCCAATGCGCGGGACTGCTCCTGCGTCAGGTCGCCCTGGCTTTGCACGAATCGCAGCCATCCCCCTTCCACCCCACGGAGTGTGGCGGGCCGGTAGCCCATCCGGTACAGCTCACCCGCCGTGGGCCGCCGCTCCCAGGTCTCCCGCAGCTCGAGATAGACCCGCTCCACTTCGCTGCGTCCGTTCGGCAGCAATTTCGCCAGCAGGTCCTTGGCCTCCAACTCCACCTGCACCGAGCAGCCGGGAGGCAGCTCGGGTTCCTTGCCGTCCACGAGGAAGTCGCGCAGCGACAGCCGCTCGCCCGAATCCGCCAGCGCCAGCAGTGCGCGCACCCGGTCCAGGAACACCCGGTGGTTGCCGACGAAGTCGATGACCGTGACAGTGGGCTTGCCGTCGGCCTTGCGCAGTCCGCGCCCGAGCTGCTGCAGGAACACCACGGGTGACTCCGTGGGACGCAGCATCACCACCCGGTCCACGGCGGGCACGTCCACGCCCTCGTTGAAGAGGTCCACCGCGCAGACCGCGTCCAGCTCGCCAGCCGCCAGCTTGCGCAGTGCCTCCGCCCGGTCGTCCGTTCCCCGCGCCGAGTGCACGGCCACGACCCGTACGCCCCGCTCCTTCAACCAGCCCTTCACGTAATCCGCGTGCGACACCGAGCAGCAGAACACCAGCGTCCGCGTCGCGCGGTGCTCCTCCCACGCCGACCACATCCGCTGCATGCGTGCTTCCGTCTGCACCGCCGCCGCGAGCTTCTCCGGGTCGAAGCGCCGGTTGCGCCACGGGATGTTCTCGTACGCGATGTCGTCCTTGAGCCCATGGTACGTGAATGGCACCAGCAGCCCTCGAGCGATGCCCTCGCCCACGTCCGCACGGTAGGCGAGATGATCGTCGAACAGGCCCAGCACGTCGCCCTCGTCCGCGCGCTCCGGAGTCGCCGTCAGCCCGAGCAGGAACTCCGGTTCCAGGCTCGCCAGGATGCTCCGGTAGCTCGCCGCCGCCGCGTGGTGCACCTCATCCACGACGACGTAGTCGAAGCGGGGCACCTCCCGGAGCTTCGCGAGGCTATCGGGGCGTGACAGCTTCTGCACGGACGCGAAGACCACGTCCCCCTCGAGGTCCGACTGGTCCGCGACGAACCAGCCAAAGCGTGACTCGGGGAGCTGCCGCCGGAACGTCTCCGCCGCCTGGGCCAGGAGCTCCGCCCGGTGTGCGAGGAAGAGCACCCGCGCACGTTGCTTCCGCGCCTTTTCAAAGGCTTCCACATCCAGCGCCGCCAGCAGCGTCTTCCCCAGTCCCGTCGCCAGTACCACCAGTGCCCGTTGGCGCCTGTCCTGCCGGCTCCGTGCCAACGCCTCGAGCGCCTCGCGCTGCACTTCATGGGGCTGGCGCGGCGTTTCCAGGTACTCCACCTCCGCGTCATCCGACGGCGGTGGGCGCGGGAGCTGCCGTGCCCGGGCCGCGTACCGCTCGATCCAGGCCGCATCGAAGCGCAGCGCCCGCGACCACCAGCTCTCGAATGCCGCCACCACCTCCTGCCAGGCGTGCGGATCCCGGTCGCGCTCGATGCGCAGGTTCCACTCCACGCCCGTGCGCAAGGCCGCATGCGACACGTTGCTCGAGCCTACGAACGCCGCGCCCAGCCCTGGTCCCTCGAAACGCCAGGACTTCGGATGGAACGAGCGCCCCAGCTTCTCCGTTTCCACGACCCGCGCTTCGAAGGTGCCTCGGGGGGTCTCGCGTTGCTCCACACCCCCACGCCGTGCCGCACTTTCGTCCATCCAGTCGAGTAGCCGGCGCAGTGCCGCTGCCTGCGTGATGGCCAGGTAGTCCCCGGTGAGAATGCGCACCCGCGCGCCCCGCGCCAGCGCCGCCTCCACCGACTCGTGCAGCACCTCCAGCCCACTGTCCTGGACGAAGGCGGCCAGCACCGCCACTTCCGTGGCGCGCGCGAACAGCGGATCCAGGTGCCGCTGGAATGGATCCTCCAGGCCTCCCGTGGCCAGGGGCTTCACCGACGCCGCGAGATAGTTGCCCTTGCCCGGAATCACGTGGCGCACTCCACCCCGCGGGTCCGCCATGTCTCCCCGGTAGCGGGGAATCACGTGCACGTGGAGGTGGAAGACCGTCTGCCCCGCCACCTCGCCCACGTTGATGCCAAGGTTGTAGCCGTCCGGCGGCCGGGGGCTCGCGTCCAGCCCGCGCTTCACCTCGTCCACCAACTCGAAGAGGGCCCGCTGTTCCTCGGGCGTGGCCTCGAACCAGGTGGCCACCGGCCGGCGCGGAATCACGAGTGTATGTCCCGGGCTCACCGGGAACCGGTCCCGGATGGCGAAGGACAGCGAGTTGGATGCCACCCACTCGGACTCGGGGATCTTCAGGAAGGGCGAACTCACGCGCGCACCCTACCCCACGAGGACAATCCTCAAGAACCACCGCGGCAGGTCCCGTTAAGAGGCGGGCGGCATGCCCCGAGTCGCTTCCTGTGCTGGCGTGGCTTCTTCTACCCTTCCAGGGCGACTCGCTCCCCCAGGAGGTGGGCCATGGCCATGCGCCAGGCAGGTGCCCTGCTGCTGATACTGCTGACGGCCTGCGCGAGCACGACGCGCCACCTCCCCCTGAGTCCAGCCCCGGATTACACACTGGAGACCCGCTGGTACGAGGTGGACGACGTCGAGCCGGGCAGGGGCGCCACTCGTCCGGTGGCGGTGGGCCGGGAGGAATTCCAGCGTGCCTTCCGGCAACTCGCCCAGGACGTGCGGTGGGATGCCCCGCCTCAGGAGACCGCCCGCGCGCTGCTGGAGGCGGGGTTGGAGGAGGAGTGGGTGGCCGAGGTGTACCGGGGCCGCGTGCTCACCCTGGTGCCGCTGACGGACAAGGGGCTCTTGACGCCGGTGGAGGAAGCGGCGCTGAGGGAGGAGTACGAGGGCATGTGCCGCACCTGGGGTGGGGGGGACTGCCTGCGCCTGTACGCGGACGGCCCCTACCTGCGGGCGGACGACCGGCGCACGCTGGCCTTCGCGCTGGCCTTCAGCTCCGTGCTGGAGGAGACACGACAGGCGCTGGTGCGCGAGGCGCTCAATCCCCAGGCCGTGGTGGCCACGCTCGCCTGGATGGGGGGCATGTACCTGGCCATGTGGCTGGTGCCCGAGCCCGTCACCAAAGCAGCGGCCGCGGTGCTGACGCTGGCGCTGATGGGCTGGGTGGGTGTGGACGCCCTATGGGGGCTGGTGGACGGATGGGCCCGGCTGGCGCACCGGGCGCACGAAGCACGCACCTTTACCGAGCTGAACGAGGCCGCGCAGGAGTACGCCAGGACGGTGGGGGACCACACCGCTCGGGCATTGGTGATGGCGGTGGCGGCGGTGATGGGCGGCAAGGTCGCGGAGGTGGCCAGGAAACTGCGCTCACTGCCGGGGTATGCCCGGGCGCTGGTGCAGGCCGAGGTGCAGGGTGCTCGCCTGGGGATGGTGGCGGAGGTAGAGGCGGTAGCGGCCACCTCGGAGGGCGGCTTCTGGGTGATGATGCGCGGCAAGCGGGGCGGGGGCGGCGTGGCGCCGGGGGCCCCCGTGCCCGGAGGCGTGTCCGTGCTCAGCGTGCTGCGCCACCGCCTGGGCAACCTCCAGGTGGTGCTCAGCAACGGGCAGCGCTGGCACGTGCCGCGCGGCAGGTCACTCCAGGACATTCCGGCTGCGGACCCGCTGGGGGACGCGCTGCAGGCCGCCGCCACCCGGTTTGCGAAGCGCTGGGGAAAACACAGGCTCACGCGCGCAGAGCAAGACGCCATCAACGAAGCCCTCAAACAGGGCCAGCATCTCCAGGCAGCCCGGCTCGAGGGGCAGGCTCGGGGACGCTGGGTACAGAAAGAGCTGGAGTCGGAGTTCCCTCGATTGGAATGGAATCGTCAAGGGGTCGATATCACCAACCCCGCGGGGCTGGAGTTCCACTATGAGGTGCTCGCCGGGACGGCGGATAACTTCGGGCGGCACGGACGCCGGATGTCCGAGGTCTTCTTCCGGATGATCTACTTCTGACAGGGGACGACTGCGCGCATGAATATCATCTATGAGGACCGGCAAATAGAGGGCGAGCGGCTGGAGTTGGATGGCAAGAAAGGCAATTACTACCTCGGTCCGAACCTGACCCTGCGGCGCTGCACCGTGGTCACTCGCGTGAGTGCGCGCTGGTTGCATATCCGGCAAACGCAGTTCATCGATTGTGCCATCGAGGTGAAGCAGGAACTGAAGAACCACCAGGACTGGGTCAAGACATCCCTGAAAGGCTGCCGGTTTTCGGGGCGCCTGTTCGGGTGTGACTTCGGCCACTGGCCCGACTTCGCGGACGGGTGGGAGTACGGTGCCCTCGTGGACTGCGACTTCTCCGAGGCCTGCCTGGATGCGTGCCGGTTTCACGGCTGCGATCCACGTACCCTCCGCTTTCCGCCGTGGCCTTGCTTCACCTTCCTGAATCCGATTGGCAGGAGCCGTGAGTTGAACAGCGTCGAGTGGCCAGGGCGCTTCGGGGGAGTCGTGGTGGAAAACCTGCATCAGGACCCGCCTTCTACCGTGGCATTGACCTACCACGCCCCGTCCGTTGCAAAGCGGTTGGGGACCACCGCGGAAGAGCTCAGGTCCGTCATCGAGAAGTTCGATTTCATCGTGTACTGACACACAGGGATCGAATCGCCAACCCTGACGAAGAGGAGGGCGCGCATGAACATCATCTACGAGGACCGGGAAATAGAGGGCGAGCGGCTGGAACTGACCGACAAGGAAGGTAACTACTACCTCGGTCCGAACCTGACCCTGCGGCGCTGCACCGTGGTCACTCGCGTGAGTGCGCGCTGGTTGCACATCCTCCCCACGCGCCTCATCGACTGCACCGTCGAGGTGAAGCAGGAACTGAAGAACTTCGCCTGGGTGAGAGCCGCCCTGAAAAGCTGCCGATTCACGGGGCGCATGGCGAGCTGCGACTTCGGCCCCTGGCGCGACTACAAAGAGGGTTGGGAGAACGGTGCCGTCGAGGACTGCGACTTCACCGAGGCCCGGCTGAGCAACTGCCGCTTCCACGGCTGTGACATGCGCTCTCTGCGCCTGCCCCCGTGGCCCTGCTTCACCATCCTGGACCCCATTGGCAGGCTGCGTGAGCTCAACAGCGTCCAATGGCCGGACCAGTTCGGCCGCATCATCATCAAGAACTTCTACAAACACCCCCCGTCCACGGTGGCCTTGACGTACCACGCCCCCACGGTGGCGAAGCAGTACGACACCACCGAGGCGGAGCTCCGCGCCGTCGTCGAGAAGTTCGACTTCATCGTCTACTGACGCCGCCTGGCGTCGTATTCGTCGCTGAGAGGGCGACTCGCCCCCCAGGAGGAGAACCATGGCGATGCGCCAGGCAGGCGCCCTGCTGATGATACTGCTGACGGCGTGCGCGAGCACGGTGCGCCACGTGCCCCGGGGGACGTCGCCGCGGGAGACGGCGGACACCCGGTGGTACGAGGTGGTGGAGGTGGAGCCGGGAGCAGTGGCGACGCGGCCGGTGGAGGTGGGCCGGGAGGAATTCCAGCGGGCGATGAGGCGGCTGGCCCGCGAGGCGCGCTGGGACGTGGCGCCGCGGGAGGCGGCGCGGGCGCTGCTGGAGGAGGGGCTGGAGGAGGAGTGGGTGGCGGAGGTGTACCGGGGGCGGGTGCTCACGCTGGTGCCGCTCACGGACGAAGGGCCGCTGACACCACTGGAGGAGGCGGCGCTGAGGGAGGGGTACGAGGGGGTATGTCGGGGATGGGGAGGAGGCGACTGCCTGGGGCTGTACGCGGACGGCCGCTACCTGCGGGCGGACGACCGGCGCACGCTGGCCTTCGCCCTGGCGTTTGGGGACGTGCTGGAGGAGACGCGCCAGGCGCTGGTGCGCGAGGCGCTGGACCCCCGGGCGGTGCTGGCGACGCTGGCCTGGACAGGGGGCATGTACCTGGCCATGTGGCTGGTGCCCGAGCCGGCCAGCAAGGCAGTGGCCGGGGCACTGACGCTGGCGCTGGTGGGCTGGCTGGGGGTGGACGCGCTGTGGGGGTTGGTGGACGGGTGGGCGAGGCTGGCGCACCGGGCGCACGAGGCGCGCACGCTGGAGGAGTTGCGCGAGGCGGGACGGGAGTATGCCAGGAGGGTGGGGGAGCACGCGGCGCGGGCGCTGGTGATGGCGGTGACGGCGGTGGTGGGGGGCAAGGCGGCGCAGGTGGCCCGCACGCTGCGCTCGCTGCCGGGGTATGCGCGGGCGCTGGTGCAGGCCGAGGCGCAGGGGGTGAGGCTGGGGGCGGTGGCGGAGGTGGAGGCGGTGGCGGTCGGCTCGGAGGGGGGCCTGTGGCTGATGATGCGCGGCAAGCGGGGCGGGGGCGGCGTGGCGCCGGGGGCCCCCGTGCCCGGAGGCGTGTCCGTGCTCAGCGTGCTGCGCCACCGCCTGGGCAACCTCCAGGTGGTGCTCAGCAACGGGCAGCGCTGGCACGTGCCGCGCGGCAGGTCACTCCAGGACATTCCGGCCTCGGACCCGCTGGGGGACGCGCTGCAGGCCGCCGCCATCCGGACGGCGAAGCGCTGGGGAAAGCACCGGCTCACCCTCGAAGAGCAGGCCGCCATCGACCGGGCCCTCGAACAGGGCCAATACTTCCAAGCAGCCCGGTTGGAGGGGCAAGCCCGGGGGCGCTGGGTAGAGGCGGAATTGAGAAAGGAGTTCCAGCACCTGGAATGGAATCGCCAGGGGGTCGACATCCCTCATCCCGCGGGGCTGGAGTTCCACTATGAGGTGCTCGCCGGGACGGCGGACAACTTCGGGCGGCATGGGCGCCGGATGTCCGAGGTCTTCTTCCGGATGATCTACTTCTGACAGGAGACGATTGCGCGCGTGAACATCATCTACAAGGACGAAGAAATGGAGGGGCAGCGGCTGGACCTGGCTGACAGGCAGGGCATCTATTTCCTCGGCCCGAACCTGACCTTGCGGCGTTGCACCATGGTGCTTCGTGTGCCTGGGCGCTGGCTGCACATCCTGCCCACGCGCTTCATCGACTGCGCCATCGAGGTGAAGCAGGAGTTGAAGAACTGCGCCTGGGCATGTGCCTCCCTGAAGGGCTGCCGGTTCACGGGGCGTATGGCGAACTGCGACTTTGGTCCTTGGACCGATTACACGGCCGGGTGGGAGAACGGTGCCGTCGAAGACTGCGACTTCACCGAGGCCCGGCTGAGCAACTGCCGCTTCCACGGCTGTGACATGCGCTCTCTGCGCCTGCCCCCGTGGCCCTGCTTCACCATCCTGGACCCCATTGGCAGGCTGCGTGAGCTCAACAGCGTCCAATGGCCGGACCAGTTCGGCCGCATCATCATCAAGAACTTCTACAAACACCCCCCGTCCACGGTGGCCTTGACGTACCACGCCCCCACGGTGGCGAAGCAGTACGACACCACCGAGGCGGAGCTCCGCGCCGTCGTCGAGAAGTTCGACTTCATCGTGTACTGACCTACAGGGATCGAATCGCCAACCCTGACGAAGAGGAGGGCGCGCATGAACATCATCTACAAGCGCTCCTGGCTTTCCTCGAGAAGCTGGACGGAGTCATCTACTGACACAACCCGCCCGGTCTGTACGACCGCGGACGTCTTCCTGGGAAGGTGACTTCCCAAGTCACACAGGGAGGCCCATGCTCTGGCCGCCATGAGCACCTACCAATACTACGAGTTCCGGGCCGTGGACCGGCCGCTCACCTCCGCTGAGCAGGGCGCCCTGCGCAAGCTCTCCACCCGCGCGGACATCACCTCCACCCGCTTCGTCAATGTCTACAACTACGGGGACTTCGGCGGTGACCCGGACCGCTTGATGGAGCGGTACTTCGACGCCTTCGTCTACCTGTCGAGCTGGGGCTCCCGCGAGTTCCAGCTCCGTCTGCCCCGCGGGCTGTTCGACCCCGCTCTCGCCCGGCCCTATTTGCGCGAGGAGGTCCTCTCGGTGCGCACCACGAGCGAGCACGTCATCCTCAAGTTCCATGTCGCCGCGGAGGACGAAGGCGATTGGACGCAAGGGGAGGGCTGGCTCGACTCGCTGCTCCCGGTGCGCGAGCTGCTGCTCTCGGGCGATCTGCGCGCCCTCTACATCGGCTGGCTCGCGGGTGGGCCCGGGGACGAGGAAGAGGGCTCGGACGGGCAACCGGAGCCCCCCGTACCGCCCGGCCTGCGCGAGTCCTCCAAGCCGCTCCGGGCCCTCGCCGACTTCTTCTTCGTGCCACGCTCGCTGCTCACCGCGGCCGCCAAGGCCAACCCCGCTCCGGCCTCCTCGGCCCTGCCGAAGCAGGCGCTGGCGCAGTGGCTCTCCACCCTTCCCGCCGCCGAGAAGGACGCGCTCCTCCTGCGCATCATCGAGGGCCCGCAGCCCCTGCTCGGCGCGGAGCTGCTCCATCGTTTCCGGCAGGCCCATCCCCGCGAGCAGGACGCCCAGGCCGCCGGGACGCGGCGCACGCGGGGAGAAGCTCCAGGCCTCGGCCGAGGCGCACGAGGCCGAGCAGGAGTCGCGCCTGGCCCGCCGGAAGGCCCGGGAGCGCGTCCGGGCGCTCGAGGCGCTCGCGGCGCGTGAGCCCGAGCTGTGGCGCGAGGCGGCCTCCCTCCTGGCCACCCAGAAGCGCACCGGGCACGAGCGGGCGCTCCAGCTCCTCGTGGACTTGAGGGACCTCGCCCGGCACCGGGGGACGGTGGCCGACTTCCAGCGCAAGCTCTCCAGCCTCCGCGAGGAGAACGCGCGACGCCGCAAGCTCCTCCATCGCCTGGACGAGGCGGGGCTCGTGTAGGCCCCGGTGCACGCCCAGTGTAGGCGGTCAACCCCCCGTCCGTGCGCCAGCCGGGTAGCCCCGTGACAACGAACGTGGTGGGACGGCCTGCATCCGGTACATTGCCTCTCGCCAGAACCCCACAGCCGGGGTCTCCAGGCAGGGAGTTCCATGACACCACGTGTGGAAGAGACGGATGTCCTCATCGTCGGGTGCGGCCCCGTGGGGGCGCTGACGGCCAATTTCCTCGGGCTCTATGGGGTCCGCACGCTCCTCGTCGAGCGCATGCCCACTCCCCACGGCCTGCCGCGTGCCATCACGTGTGACGACGAGGCCCTGCGCATCTATCAGGCCGCCGGCCTCGCCGAGCCCATGGATGCCCACATGTACACCGTCCCCGAGGTCCAGATGACCGGGGCCAATGGTGAGCTCTTCGCCCGCGTCGTCATCCAGGGGCTCGACTTCGGCAACGGCTTCCCCGCCCTCCGTTTCTTCAGCCAGCCCTACGTCGAGGACGTCCTGCGCCAGGGGCTCTCCCGCTTCCCCCATGTCGAGCTGCGCTTCGGCCAGTCCGTCGAGGCCTACTCGCAGGACCCGCACGGCATCTCCGCCACCGTCCGCGATGCCCGCGACGGCTCCGAGCACACCGTGCGCGCCCGCTACCTGCTGGCCTGTGACGGGGGCCGCAGCACCCTGCGCCGCCTCGCCGGCATCGAGATGGTGGGCTCCACCTATGACGAGCAGATGCTCGCCATCTCCCTCCTGCTGCCCGAGCCTCCGCCGCCCCTGTGCCGCATGGTGTGTGATCCCCACCGCCACGTCTTCGTCGCCCGCTGCTCCGGCAACGAAATGCGCGTCGACTGCACCATCCGTCAGGACGAGAAGGTCGAGGATCTGCTCCGCCCCGAGCGCATCCGCGAGTTCATCGCCCCCTTCGTGGACCCGGATCGCGCCACCGTCCTGCGCGCCGCCGCCTACGTCTTCAACCGCCGCATGGCCTCGCGCTGGCGTGACGGGCGGCTGTTCCTCCTCGGCGATGCCGCCCACCTCATGCCGCCCGTGCTCGGCCAGGGGCTGTGCTCCGGTCTGCGCGACGCCCACAACCTCTCCTGGAAGCTCGCGTCCGTGCTCCACGGCCATGCCGATGAGCCGCTGCTCGACACCTACGAGCAGGAGCGCCGCCCCCACGTCGAGGCCATGCTCGACACCAGCGTCCACATGGGCCGCGTCGTCCTCACCGGCAGCCGCCCCATGGCCATGCTGCGCGACAGCGTCTTCCGGGCGCTCGACAACATCCCCCGCGTGCAGCGCTTCATCCGCAACTTCGAGTTCAAGCCCCGGCCCCTCATCTCCCGCGGCTTCATGCTCGGCGGCTCGCGCGCCCACCGCCAGGCCCCCGAGGGCACCTACTTCCCCCAGCCCCGCGTGGGCGCTCCGGGCGGTGAGGTGGTGCGGCTCGACGAGCTGCTGGGCCCCGGCTTCGCCGTGCTGGTGCACCCCGACACCCGCGAGACGGCGCGCCGCGGTGCCCAGGTGCTCGCCGACAGCCTGGGGGCCCGGTGCCTGCGCATCATCCCGCCGCGCTCCGGCCAGGCCCAGCCCGGTGAGGTGGTGGACACCGAGGGCAAGCTCGACGCGTGGTTCCGCGAGCACAAGGTGGAGATCGCCGTCCTCCGCCCGGATCGCTACCTCTACGGTGCCGTGCGGGGCTCGCATCTCGCCTCGCTCTCCACCGCGCTGCGCGGGTGGATCCACGGCTCGCCGGGCGCCCCGGCGCCGCCCGCGCCCGCATTCAAATCCTCGGTGGGCTGAGCGCCGCGCCAGCCCTCGGGGAATTTCCACTGAACCCACCCGTTGGGTGGGCTCTTCGAGCCATGGAGGGAGAGCGGATGCTCAGACAGAAGTTGCTCGTCACGGGGTTGGTGCTGCTGGCCGGGACGGCCGCGTGTGCCCAGGGCCGGGCCGCGACGCCCGGGACGGCGGCCACCAGCGCCGCGCAGAAGCCCGGCGCCCAGGTGAAGACGAAGACGTTGAAGAACGGGTTGAAGGTCATCGTCTGGGCGGACCCGGACAACCCCAGCGTCGCGCTCTACAACTGGTTCCGCGTGGGCAGCCGCAACGAGCGCCCCGGCATCACCGGCCTGTCCCACTTCTTCGAGCACATGATGTTCAACGGCGCGAAGAAGTACGGCCCGGGTGAGTTCGATCGCGTCATGGAGGCGCACGGCGGCCGCAACAACGCCTACACCTCCGAGGACGTCACCGTGTACCAGGACTGGTTTCCGCGCTCGGCGCTGGAGAAGATTTTCGACCTGGAGGCGGACCGGCTGCAGCACCTCGCCATCGACCCGAAGGTGGTGGAGAGCGAGCGCGGCGTCGTCTACTCGGAGCGGCGCTCCAGCGTGGACAACGACAACAACGGGCTGCTCATGGAGCAGGTGCAGGCCACCGCCTTCGTGGCCCACCCCTACCAGTTCCCCGTCATCGGCTGGCCCTCGGACATCGAGAGCTGGAAGCTGGAGGACCTGGAGCGCTACTTCCGCACCTACTACGCGCCCAACAACGCCACCCTCATCGTGGTGGGCGCGGTGACGCCCGAGGAGATCTTCTCGCTGGCGGAGAAGTACCTCGAGCCCATCCCCGCCCAGCCCGAGCCCGAGCCGGTGCGCACCCAGGAGCCGCCGCAGCAGGGCGAGCGCCGGGTGGTGGTGCGCAAGATGGCCCAGGCGCCGCTGCTGCAGATGGCCTTCCACGGTCTCAAGGCCAGTGACGCGGACGCGCCCGCGTTGGACCTGCTGGTGCGCATCCTCACCGAGGGCGACTCCTCGCGGCTGCACCGGCGGCTGGTGGAGGAGGAGCGGGTGGCCATCAACGTGGGCGGCTACCGGGGCGCGGGGTTCGATCCCTCGCTCACGTGGATGCTGGTGGACCTGCCGCCGGGAGGCGACCTGGCCAGGGCCGAGGCGGTGCTCGACGCGGAGCTGGCGAAGGTGGTGTCCACGGGCGTCTCGGACGCGGAGCTGCGCAAGGCGAAGAACATCGTCGTGGCGGACTTCTGGCGCAGCCTGGAGACGAACAGCGGCCGGGCGCAGGCGCTCGGCACCTACGAGGTGTTCCACGGCGACTGGCAGAAGCTCTTCCAGGTGCCGGAGCGCTACGAGGCGGTGACGCGCGAGCAGGTGCAGAAGGTGGCGGCGAAGGTGTTCGCGAAGAACAACCGCTCGGTGGGCGTGCTGGTGCCCGAAGCCGCGGCGGACGAGGCGAAGAAGGAGGCGGCGCGATGAAGGTGATGAACGGGAAGGTGGCGCTCGCGGCGCTGCTGGTGGCCTCCTCGGCGGGGGCACAGGAGACGAAGGCCCCGGCGGCGCAGCAGGTGCGCAAGGCCGCGGTACAGGATGCGGTGAAGCTGCCCAAAGCCACCGTGCTGGAGCTGAAGAACGGCGCGCGGCTGCTCCTGGTGGAGAAGCACGAGGTGCCGCTGGTGTCCTTCAGCGCGAAGGTGCGCGGCGGGGCGCTCGGAGACCCGGAGGGCAAGGAGGGCGTGGCCGCGCTCGCCGCCGAGCTGCTCCAGAAGGGCGCGGGCAAGCGGGACGCCGCGCAGTTCGCCGAGGCGGTGGACAGCGTGGGCGGCGTGCTCGGAGTGGCCTCCAGCCGCGAGTCGCTCGAGATTGGCGGGCAGTTCATGTCGCGCGACACCGCCCTCATGGTGGAGCTGCTCTCGGACATGCTCATGCGGCCCCGCTTCGACGCCGCCGAGCTGGAGAAGATGCGCGAGCGGATGGTGTCGGAGGCTCGCCGCGGCGAAGGACGGAGACCTGCGCGGCATCATCGGCACCTACTTCCAGGCCTTCCACTTCGGGCCGCACCCCTACGGCCGGCCCGTGGGCGGCAGCGAGGCCTCGCTCGCCACCCTCACGCGCGAGGACGTGCTGGCGTACGCGAAGTCGCACCTGGGCGGAGACCGGCTCATCCTCTCGGTGGTGGGCGACTTCGACGCGAAGAAGCTCGCGAAGCAGCTCGAGGCGGCGCTCGGGGGGTGGAATCGCGCGGGCACTCCGGCTCCGGCGGCTCCGCCCACCCAGCCGCTCGAGGGCCGGCGCGTGCTGCTCGTGGACAAGCCGGACGCCACGCAGACGTACTTCTGGGCCGGCAACACCGGCATCTCGCGCACCGACCCCGCTCGCGTGGATGTGACGCTCGCCAACACGGTGCTCGGCGGCCGTTTCACCTCGCTGCTCAATACGGCTCTGCGCGTGAAGTCCGGCCTCACCTACGGCGCCGGCTCGTTGGTGCTCCCGGGCATCCAGCCGGGCCCCTTCGCCGTCTCCTCGTACACCAAGACGGAGGCCACCGGGCAGGCGCTGGACATGGCCCTGGACGTGCTCGCCAGCTACCGCCAGCAGGGCATGGATGACGCCACGCTCGCCTCCGCCAAGGAGTACCTGCTGGGCCAGTTCCCTCCCACCCTGGAGACGAGCCAGCAGATCGCCGCCAGGCTGTCCGAGCTCGCCTTCTACGGCCTGGACTCGAGCGACGTGGATGAGTTCGCCTCCAAGGTGGCCGCCGCCGACAAGGCCCGCATCCAGGCCGCCATCCAGCGCGTCATGCCCGCACAGGATGACCTCACCCTCGTGCTCATCGGCAAGGCCTCTGCCATCCGCGACGTGGCTCGCAAGTATGGGCCCGTGACGGAGATGAGCATTACCGACCCGCACTTCTCTCCCCGGGCCTCGGGGAAGGCGCAGTAGGCGTATACCCTCACCCCAACCCTCTCCCAGAGGGAGAGGGGGCCTCCACGGGTTCGACCCTCTCCCTCTGGGAGAGGGCCGGGGTGAGGGTCTTCCGTGGCTCCCCGCTGCCTACTTCGGCAGCGCCGCGTAGCGGTCCATGCACTTCCGGTAGCGCCTGTTCACCGACTGCGCGAACCACGCCGTGGACTTGTCCCCACTGAGTTTCGGGCTCCGGATGACCACCGTGGGCAACTGCTCGTAGGCCGGTGTCTCCCCCGTCTGCTCCTGGTACACGCGCTTGATGGCGCTCCAGGTGTCCGTCTCCTCGAAGGCGAGCTCCTTCTCCTTCTCCACGTCCTTGCGCACCCTCCGCTCGCTCACGTCCTCCGGCACGTACCGCTCCCGGAAGGCCAGGAGCGCCTTCAGCGAGTTGCTGTCCTCGTCCACCGGCTCGCCCTGCTTGTCGTAGGCCAGCAGGTCTCCGTCCATCACCAGCTTGATGCCCGTGAGGCGGCTCACCTGCGCCTGCACCGCCGCGTTGCGTGAGGCGTAGAAGCCCGCGTTGTAGTCCGCGAAGCGGTAGAGCGGCTCGCTGTAGTGCGCCTCGTAGCCCAGCAGCCGCGCCGTGCCGTAGTACACCCCGCCACTCCGCGTGTAGAGCTCCTCGCGCACCCGCTGCAGCGCCCGCTCGTCGCCTCCCGCCAGCTCCTCCGAGAAGCGCACGCTCACCTGCATCGAGCCCGCCGTGGTGATGGGGTTGAGATCCTCCAGCCGCGTGGACTTGAAGAGGCTGCTCGCCACCTTCGCCGCGAAGTACGTCTTCGGGAACTCCGTCTCGTAGTACTCCAGCAGCTCGCGGAAGACGCGGTCCAGGTCCCGCTCCGTCTTCACCTGTGCCAGCCGCTGCTCGAAGGTCCGCGAGTAGCCCGGCGCCTTGCCCTCCAGCAGCCCCTTGATGGCCGGCGGCCCCAGCGGGCCCAGCTTGTCCGCGTAGGACTCCAGCTTCTGCTGGACGATGCGCGACAGGCCCGGCACCGCCGGGTTGGCCTCGAAGCCGGACTCCTGCTCGATGACCGCCAGCACCGAGCACACCGACTCCGCCGAGGGGTACAGCCGGTGCGCCTCCAGCGCCGCCAGCACGTCCTCCGCCCAGCCCGCCCGGTCCTTCTCACCCGGAGGCACGAGCTGCGTCGCCTGCTCCACCGTGACGCGGGGGGGCAGCGGCACCTCGGGCCGGGTATGGCGCGGGGCACAGGCCGCCAGCGCCGCCAGCCCGCATACGGCCAGCACGTTGCGCCCCACATGGAAGAATCGCGCACCGTTCCATGCCCCCCGGGAGGAGACGCGTGGAGGGAGGGGCATTTTTACAGTCCATGAATCAGAAAAATTCCTGAAAACCATCACAGCCTCTTGTTCGCTGCTTAATTCGGAGTTCAAGTGAACCGTCTCTTCTTCCGAGGAGTATCGAATTGGCTAATCGAGTGATGCGGACCCTGTGTGTGGCGTGGCTGGGCGCGAGCCTCGCCGCCTGCGGTTCGACGGTGGAGCTCAACGAGGAGGCGGTGCGGGCGGGGGAGAAGGACGTCGACATCCAGGCGGCGCTGGCGCGTTTCAAGGACGTGCGCGTCGCGGGCAGCGAGGCCGGCGTTCCCTACGCGGTGACGGGCAAGCTGGGCCGGCTGTCGCCCGCGGGCACCGTGGGCGAGCTGCGCGCGAAGGACGAGCTGCGCGAGGCGGTGGTGGACCTCGCGCCGGTGTTCCGCGTGAGCGGAGAGGACCTGGTGCTCAAGCGCTCCACCGTGGACGAGCAGGGCCACCGGCACGTGCGCTTCCAGCAGACGCTCAACGGCCTGCGCGTGGTGGGCGGCGAGCTCATCGTGCACGCGGATGGCGCGGGCAACATCTACGCGGTCAACGGCTCGGCCCGGACGGGTGAGCAGGTATCCGCCTCGGCCCGGGTGGCCCCCGAGGCCGCGCTGCAGGCGGCCGTGGCCGGCTCCACCGCCCGGAGCGCTTCCGTCCAGGGCGAGGCGAAGCTCGTCTACGTGCGCGCCGAGCACGGCCAGGAGCTGCGGCTGGCCTACGAGGTGTCCGTGAAGGGCGAGCGCGACGGCATGCCCGCCGATGACCTGGTCTACGTGGACGCGCTGCGCGGCGGCGTCCTCCTGGAGAACCCGCTCATCCACTCGGCGCTCAACCGCAAGGTGTACTCGGCCAACAATGGCTCCACCACGCCGGGCACGCTCAAGCGCAGCGAGGGCCAGGCGGCCATCGGCGACGCCCATGTCGACACCAACTACGACATGCTGGGCGTTACCTACAACTGCTACAAGACGCTCTTCAACCGCGACTCGTACGACAACGCGGGCGCCACGCTCATCAGCACCGTCCACTACGGCAGCAACTACGTCAACGCCTACTGGGACGGCACCCAGATGGTGTACGGCGACGGCAACAACTCGGACTCCATCGAGCTGGGCAAGGACCTGGACGTCACCGTCCACGAGCTGACCCATGCCGTGACGGACTCCGAGTCGGACCTCATCTACTCGGGTGAGTCCGGTGGCCTCAACGAGTCCATGTCCGACATCTTCGCCGGTGTGTGCGAGAGCTGGAACCGCGGCTGGGCCGTGGACGCGGACATCTTCAAGATTGGCGAGGACATCTGGACGCCCGGCACCGCGGGTGACGCGCTCCGCTACATGGATGACCCGGCCAAGGATGGCGTGTCGCTCGACTTCTACGGCGACTACTCCGCGGGCGTGGACGTGCACTACAGCTCGGGCATCAGCAACCTGGTGTTCTCGCTGCTGACCAAGGGTGGCACGCACCCGCGCGGCAAGTCGGCCAACGTGGTGCCGGCCATCGGCCCGGAGAAGGCCGGCCGCATCTTCTACAAGGCCAACACGGACCTCTTCACCGCCAGCACCACCTTCGAGCAGGCCAAGACGTACACCCTGCAGGCCGCCGAGACGCTCTTCGGCGCGGGCTCGGCCGAGGTCCTGGCCGTGAACGAGGCCTGGAAGGCCGTGGGCGTGCCGCCTCCGCCGCCCGTGGTCACCGCGCTGACCAACGGCGTGGCGCTGACGGGCCTCTCCGGTGGCAAGAAGTACTACTCGCTCCAGGTGCCCGCCGGACAGGGCAGCCTCGTGTTCGACATGAGCGGTGGCACGGGTGACGCGGACATGCACGTGAAGTTCGGCGCGCTGCCGACCGCCAGCTCCTACGACTGCCGCCCGTACAAGGGGGGCAACGCGGAGAACTGCTCCTTCACCAACCCGGCCGCGGGCACCTGGTACGTGTACCTGAACCCCTACTCGGCGTTCTCGGGCGTCACCCTCAAGGGGACGTACACCGCGGGCACGGGTGGTGGCGGCACGCCGGTGACCACCACGATCAACGACAGCGTGGCCTCGGGCGCCTCGGACAACTTCGGCCCGTACAGCGTGGTGGCTGGCAGCAAGTTCAAGGTGGTGATGTCGGGCTCGGGTGACCCGGACCTCTACGTCCGCTTCGGCGCGGCGCCCACGACCAGCACCTACAACTGCCGTCCGTACGCCTCCGGCGCCTCCGAGACGTGCGACCTGACGGTGCCCGCCGGCCAGAGCAGCGCGTACGTCATGGTGCGCGGCTACACCTCGGCCACGTACACCCTGAACATCAGCTACACCAGGCCGTAGTTCCGGTGAGCAGGATGGGTTGACGGGCGGGCGGCTCTCCACGCGGGGGCCGCCCGTCGTCTTTTTCGTCACCGCCGAAGCTGGATGTCTCGCGCGAGGCTCTCGCCCCCGCCCACCAGATCGAACGAGGCCCGCACGGGCGCGCCCTCGGTGATGTCCTTCAGCGGGATGTGGCGGCCCCGGCGCAGACCGCGGCTGCGGCCATCGATGCGCAACTCGTAGACGTTGCCCTCGTCATCGCTCACCTCGATGGTGCCGGGGCGCACGCGTTTCACCCGGCCATCCACGGTGCCCGTGGCGATGGTGACCTCCTCGGCGGGCGCGGTGGCGGAGATGCTCCCGTTGCCGGCACGTGCCGCCTCCGCGGCCTCGAGCAACCCGATACGCTCCTCGTCCATCAGGTCGGGACGGGCGGGCCGGCTCCCCGGCCGCTCCCAGGAGCCGGAGTCCGTCTCCAGCAGTTGCGAGGGCGGGGTCTCCGCGTCCGTTTCACTCGCGAGGCGCTCTCCCGGTGGCTCGGCCTGGCTGTCTTCGGCAGGAGGGGCCGCCAGCTCCGGCAGCTCGACGACGTCGATGGTCTGGACGGGGGCGGGCTCGGCCCGGGTCTCGGCGGCCACCGCGACCTGTGTGACTTCGGTTTTCGGCTCCGGCTTCCGGCACCCCGTCAGACAGAGGACACAGCAGCCCAGCAGCCCCCACCCCATCCATTTCCCCATCCCCACCCCCCACACTCGCCCGCGGGGAAGGTGGGGCCCTCGCACGGCCACGGCAACCCACCCGTCCGGGCCGCTGTTCGCCGGCCGCGAGAGAGCAGGCAGGCCACCGTGCGCCTGCTCCGAGCGATATCCCCTCTCCCTTCGGGAGAGGGTCAGGGTGAGGGTGTCTCGCCCCCCGGGTTCCCCCCTCGCGGCCCGCGCCACCGTTGCATCAACTCGCGCGCACTGCCTCCGCGCTCGAGCCGTGCGTCCACCACGGAGAGATCCGGCGCCAGCTCCAGGACGAACGCGAGCGTCGGCTCGCCGCGCAGGTGGTAGCGCAGGTCGCCAATCCGCACCACGGTGCCCCCCTGTGCACCGGGCGCCGAGGAGATGACGGGGAAGCGGGCCCAGGCGAGCGCCTCGTGCACGGTGGGCACGGCGCGCACGGAGGAGGGGAGTGCCTCCACCGAGGGCCTGGGCAGCCGGCGCTCCTCGCGCGGAGGCGCGCCGGGGGACACGGAACCCGCGACGTACTCGGAGGGGAGCACGGCCACGTAGCGCCAGGTGGTGAGCGAGAACCACGCGGGGAAGACCTGCACGCGCTCCGCCGAGGGCCAGGCCTCGCGCACGCGGGACGTCAGCGTGGCCTGGAGCACGACGCGCAGGCCCACGTACGCGGCCGAGCACGCGAGTCCCACGAGCAGGGCCCGCCGCCACTGTGCCCGGCGGCGCCAGGCCCATACCGCACCGGCGAGCAGGGGGAGGGTGACGAGCGGGTCCACCACCATCGTCCAGTCGAGCGTGAGGCGCCGGTCGGAGAAGGGGAGGAGGAGCCGGGTGCCCCAGCCGGTCCACAGGTCGGGCAGCAGGTGGGCCACGCCGAGCGCGAGCAGGCTGGAGAGGTAGACGGGGAGGAAGCGGGCGCGGCGGAAGAAGAGCAGGGCGAGCCCGGTGGCGGCGAGGGCCACGACGGGCGCGAAGGCGAGCGCGTGCGACAGGCCCCGGTGGGCGCGCAGGGCGTGGTCGACGGAGTTGGCCGCCGGTAGGAGGGTGTCGAGATCGGGCAGCTCGGCGGCGAGCACGGAGCCGAGGAGCACGGCCTTGTCGGTGGGGGAGAGGGGAGTGCCCGAGGGGGACTCGGGCCGGCGCAGCGCGCCGAGGGCGAGGCCCAGCAACCCGTGGGTGAGGTTGTCCATGGCGTCACGCTCCCAGGGCGCCGGCCACGCGCTTCACATGCGCGCGGACGAGCTCGCGGGCCCGGGTGAGCTCCTCCAGGTTCGTGGGGACATACCCGAGGCACAGCACCACTTCGTCCTCGGGGGTTGCACGGGCGCCCAGCGCGGCGTAGTCGAGCGTGCGCGAGAGGGGCTCGCCCTCGGTGTCCGGGGTGAAGCGGCCGAACACGGCGGCGTGGGTGCCCCGGCCGGGCGCGGTCTCCTTCAGGGCGAAGAGCTGGCGCACGGCCTCGAGCGCCGCGGGGCGGGCGGCGAGCGCCTCGGGGTCCACGGGCCCCGCGAGCTCCCACTCGAGCAGGCGCAGGCAGCCGCGGACGAATTCCACGTCGGTGATGACGAGCCCGTACAGGTACCAGTCCGCGCACGCCGCGTGGACGAGCCGGGCCTGGGCGTCCGTGAGCCACGTGAAGGAGGGGCAGGTGAAGGTTTCACAGATGTCGGCGCGGTAGACGCCGCAGTCACGCAGATCCGCGCCGCCCGTCACCTTCGGGTGGCCGAGGCAGCCCACCCGTGTGTGCTCCGCGTCGATGAAGCCCAGCAACGGGCAGACGCGCACGGCGGGGAAGAGGGGACTCTCCCGCCGGGACTCCAGGAGCGAGCGGGCCGCGGCGTGCCAGGCCTCCGGCTCATGAGGAACGGTGCGCAGGGCCTCGGTCTGCGCGGCGAGCTGCCCGGTGAGCGTGGCGCGCGAGTGGTCGCGGAAGTTGTAGAGGCCACAGCAGGCGCCGCACGAGGCGCCACGGCCGGGCTGGCACAGGTGGAAGGAGACGGACATGTCAGAACCACTCGGGCCGCATGCGCGTGTACGAGTCTTCCCCCGAGCGGCACAGCGCCACCAGGTGGCTCACCCGAGGCAGCTCCGTGTTCAGCCAGTACTGCGCCGCCGCCAGCTTCCCCTCGTAGAAGTCCCGGCCCTCGCCACCGCGCGCCAGGCCCTCGCGCGCCGCCGCCGCCTGCGCCAGCCACCGCCACGACACCGCCAGCACCGAGAACAGCTCCATGTAGTCCGCGCTGTGGCGCAACATCCGCTCCACCTCTCCCGCCATGCCCGCCGCTCCCAGCTCCGTCGTCAGCTCCACCACTTCCTGCAACGCCTTCCCCAGCGCCTCGCCCCACGCCGGCTCCACTCCCGCCCGCCGCGCCCGCTCCACCGTCGCCCCCACCTCCTCCGCGAAGGCCCTCATCGCCTCGCCCCCCGCCGCCATCACCTTGCGCCCCAGCAGGTCCAACCCCTGGATGCCCGTGGTGCCCTCGTGGATGCTGTTGAGCTTCTGGTCCCGCAGGTACGCCTCGGGCAGGTACTCGCTCGAGTAGCCGTAGCCCCCGTGCACCTGCACCGCCAGCGCGTTGGCCTCGAAGCCCTTCTCCGCGGGGAACGTCTTCGCCAGCGGCGTGAGCAGATCCAACAGCAGCCCCGCGCGCTGGCGCTCCTCCTCCGTCTTCCCGTGCGCCGCCACGTCCGCCTGCCACGAGGCCGCCGCCAGCAGCGACAGGCCTCCTTCCACGATCGCCTTCTGCCGCAGCAACATCCGCCGCACGTCCGCGTGCTCGATGATGGGGCGTTGCGGCTGCGTCGCGTTCTTCTCCCACGCGGGGCGCCCCTGCGGCCGGTTCTGCGCGTACGCCAGCGCCTCGTGGTACGCCACCGAGGCCGTCGCCACGCCGTTGAGGCCCACCATGATGCGCGCCTCGTTCATCATCTGGAACATGTGGGCCAGCCCCTTGCCCGCCTCGCCCACCAGCCACCCGCGGCAATCCCCGCCCTCGCCGTAGTTGAGCGCCAGGCTCGGCAGCCCCTTCCAGCCAATCTTGTGGATGGCCCCCGCCACCCGCACGTCGTTGTCCACCAGCCGCCCGCCCTCGGGCCGGCGCGCGGGCACCGCGAAGAGCGACAGGCCCCTCGTCCCCGCCGGAGCGCCCTCGATGCGCGCCAGCGTGAGGTGCACCACGTTCTCCGTGAAGTCCTGGTCCCCTCCACTGATGAAGATCTTCGAGCCCGTGATGCGGTACGTCCCGTCCTCCGCCGGCGTCGCCCGGGTCCTCACGTCCGCCAGGCTGCTGCCCGCCTGCGGCTCGGTGAGCGCCATGGTGCCCGTCCACTCGCCCCGGTACATCCGCGCCATGAACTCGTCCTTGAGCCATGGGCTGCCGAAGGCCTCGATGAGGTGCGCCGCGCCGCTGGTGAGCCCGATGAAGCCGTACGCGCTCAGGTTCGCCGCCATCAGGTACGCCGACGCCAGCGAGTACACCGTGATGGGGAGTTGCTGGCCGCCTGCCTCCACCGGGTGCGTCGCCGACAGCAGGCCCAGCTCCACGAGCTGCGGGTACAGCTTGCGCATCAGTGGATGCACGTGGACGCGCCCATCCCGGAACGCGGGCGGCTCCGCGTCCATGAGCCGGTACGTGGGCAGGAGCACGTCCCTCGCGAACCGGCGCGTGCTGTCCAGGAAGAGCGTGAACGTCTCGCGCGAGTGGTCCGCGAAGGCCGGGAGCTGGCACAGCGACGCAGTGTCCAGCACCTCGTAGAGCTGGAAGTCCACGTCACGGTCGGAGAGCAGCGGGTTCGAGGCGGGGGCGGTCATGGGGCGTGTGTTATCCCATAGAGCCGCGGTGTGCAGGGACAGTGTTACCAGCGGTGAGACAGGCCCGCTCCCGCGTAGACTGACAGTGGCGGCGCCGGTTCGAAGTAACGCCCCCGGCTCGCGTTCACCCGCACGTTGTCGCTGTAGCGCGCCGAGAGCAGGTTCTGGAACCCCAGGAACGGGCTCACCTCGAACCTCCCCATCGGGAAGCGGTGCCCCAGCCTCGCGTTCACCACCCAGGCCGTGTGCTCTCGCACCCTGTTCGCGTCGTCCGCGTACAGCCCGCCCGCGCTGAACACTTCCACCGCCGCCCTCGCCCCGCTCGCGTGCTGGTACACCGCCTCCGCGCTCACCTGGTTCGCTGGAATGCCTGGCACCCGATTGCCTCTCAGTTGTCTGCCCTGGGACACGTAGTCGCGGAACGTCGCCTGCAACGCGTTGTAGGCCGCCCTCACCCGCAGCTCCTCCGTCACCTTCGCCTCCAGCGCCACCTCCGCCCCCACGTGCCGCGAGCGTCCCGTGTTGCGGAAGTACGCCCGCGCCCGCTCGTCCTCGAAGCGCACCAGCCCGTCTCGTATCCACACCGAGAACAGCGCCACGTCGTAGCGCAGCCGGCCCCACAGCAGTCCGCGCGCTCCCAGCTCCACCCCGTTCGAGCGCTGGGGCTTCAAGTCCCTCGACAGCCCACCGCCCGTCCCCGCCGGCACCGCCAGCTCCGTCGTCGTCGGCGCCTCGAAGGACTGCGTGACGCTCGCGAACACCGACACTTCCTGCCTCGGCGCCCAGATGAGCCCCAGCCGTCCCGTGGGCTGCTGGAACGTCCGCGTCCCCGTCCCGTCCCCGTCCTCCTTCAGGAAGTCCTCCACCGTGTAGCGCGACACGTCGAACCGCGCTCCCGCCACCAGCGTCAGGCGCTCGCGCAGCTCCAGCTCCTCCTGCGCGAAGAGGCCCATCCCCAGCACGCCCTCGTCCTGGTCCAGTTGCAGCACGCTGCCCGGGCGGCCCTCCACGTTGTCGAAGTTCTTCCGCCGGTCCGCCTGTGACTGCACCTCCGCTCCCACCGTGAAGCGGCTGCGCAGCCCGAGGAGCGGCCCCCGGTTCCCGTAGCGCACCGACACCCCATCGAAGGTCCGGTCGAACGCCACCACCACTTGCGGCAGCGCGTTCTGGAAGCGCCGCAGCGCCAGGAAGCCGCTCGCCTCCACCTCATGCTCCTCGCCCAGGCGCCGCCGGTACGTCAGCCCCAGCCGCCCCTGCCTCACCGACTCGCCCGCGCGGTACTGCGCGTTGAGCGGCGAGGCCTGCCGGGGGTCCCCCTCCACCTCCGCCCGCGTCAGCCCTCCCGCGTCTCCCGCCTCCGGCGCGTCCACCAGCGACAGCACCGCCTTCAGCTCCGAGCGCCCATCCGGCGTCCAGCCCACCTTCCCGTTCAGCAGCACCTGCTCCGTGCCCGACAGCCGCCGCCACCCCTGCTGCGTCTGCCGCGACGCCCCCACCATCCAGCGCATGTCCCCGCTCTTCCCCCCGCCCTTCACGTTCAGCTTCCACAGCGCGTTGTCCCCGTGCACCGTGCGCGCCTCCACGAAGGATCGCTCCGGGCCTTCCTCCGTGGTGATGCTCACCACTCCTCCCGCGGCGTTCCCGTACAGCGACGAGGCCAGCCCCCGCAGCACCTCGATGCGCTCCGCCGAGGCCATGTCCAGGCTGTCCACGTTCGTCTGCCCGTCCGGCATCGTCTCCGGAAAGCCGTCCACCAGCACGGTGATGCCCCGGATGCCGAACGCCGAGCGCGCTCCGAAACCCCGGATGGACAGCCTCAGGTCCTGCGAGGCGTTGTTCCGGCTCTGCGTCACCAGCCCCGGCACGCCCACCAGCGACTCGTACAGGCCCAGCGTGGCCCGGCCCGCCTGGATGTCCTCCCGCTCCACCACGCTCACCGCCGCCGGCGTGCGGCTCAGCGGCGTGGGCACCTTCGGCGCCACCACCGTCGTCTCCTGGGGCTCCGTGGGAGGAGTTTCAGGTGCGGGGGATGCGGTTTGTGCCAGCGTGGCGGACAGCAGCGCGCAGGGGAGCAGCCAGGACATCCGGAGAAGTTAGCGCTCCACCTGCACGCCCTTCCAGAAGGCGATGTGGTCCCGGATGTTGCTCGCCGCGTCCTTGGGCTCCGGGTAGTACCAGGCCGCGTCCTTGTTCACCTTCCCGTCCACCTCCACGTCGTAGTAGCTCGCCACCCCCTTCCACGGACACGTGGTGTGCGTGGTGCTGTCCTTCAGCACCTCGCGCTTCACCGCCTCCCGCGGAAAGTAGACGTTCCCCTCCACCACCTCGTACGTGGTGCTCTCGGCGAGCACCGCTCCGTTCCACATCGCCCTGGCCATGGAAATAGTCTCGCATACCCACCCTGGGCGCCGGGCCCCAGGGCGGGCGGCCAGATGAGTGCTCCACACTTCGTCCCCCGGGAGAGCGGATGCGGCGGACGAGTGTCCGCTGGTGGAAAGGTGGGGGGAGGGGAATGGGGTGGGGCGCTCCGGGCTGTTCTGGTCCTGTTAACGTCCCCCGTCCCCTTCATGAACCCCACCGAGCGACGCGTCCCGGACGTGCAACCGCTGTTGAATCCGACCCTGAGCCTCGACGGCCAGAATCGCACCACGGACTCGCTGCAGCTCCTCGCCGAGGCGGGCGCCCTGCTGGGCTCCTCGTTGGATTACGAGACGACGCTGGCGGCCCTCACCCGGCTGGCCGTGCCCCGGCTCGCGGACTGGTGCTCCCTGGACATCCAAGGCGAGGACGGTGTCGTCCGGCTGCTCGCCGTGGCGCACGTGGACCCGGCCAAGGTGAAGTTCGCCCACGAGCTGCGCCGGCGCTACCCGCCCGACCCGAAGGACGCTCACGGCATCCACGAGGTCATCCGCACCGGCCGCTCCTCGATACTCCCGGACATCCCCGACGAGCTGCTCGTCAAGGCCACGCGCGATGCCGAGCACCTGCGCATCGCTCGCGAGCTGGGACTGCGCTCGGCCATGACCGTGCCCCTCACCGCGCGGGGCCGCACCTTCGGGGCCCTCGCGCTCGTCAACTCCGAGTCCGGCCGGCGCTTCACCCCCGAGGACCTGGCCCTCGCCGAACAGCTCGCCGGCCGCGCCGCCCTGGCCGTGGACAACGCGCGCCTCTACACCGACGCCGTCCGCGCCGAGGCGCGCTTCCGCTCCCTCATCCATGCCACCGCCCAGGCCGTCTGGGTCACCCAGCCGGACGGATCCGTGTCGGAGGACTCGCCCTCCTGGCGCGCCTTCACCGGGCAGTCGCGGGAGGAGTACCAGGGTTACGGCTGGCTCGCCGTCGTCCACCCCGAGGACCAGGAGCGCGTGCGGCGGGGATGGCAGGCCGCCCGCGCCATCAAGCAGCCCTACGAAGTGGAGATGCGCGTGTGCCGGCCGGATGGCGGCTGGGCCATCACCCTGTCGCGCGCCGTGCCCATGCTCGATGCCCAGGGGCAGGTGCGCGAGTGGATCGGCACCAGCACGGACATCACCGCCCAGCGCCGCGCCGAGGAGACCTCGCGCCGTCTGGAGAGCGAGCAGCGCGCCCGCCAGCTCGAGGCCTTGCGCGCCGAGGTCAGCGAGGTGCTCTCCCGCGAGGACTCCCCGCCCCGGCTGATGCAGGCCTGCGCCGAGGTGATGGTGCGCAACCTGCCCGTGCTCTCCCTCGTGCAGCTCTGGACCTTCAGCCGTGAGGCCCAGGCGCTGCACCTGGAGGGCAACGCCGGCCCCGCCGCGCCCCTGTCGTTGAATCCGTCCCGGCTGGAGCTGGGGCAGACGCTCGTGGGCGTCGTGGGCCAGTCGCGCCAGCCCCTGCTCGTCAACGAGCTGCAGGCGGACCCCCGGTTGCGCTCGCGCACGTGGGCGCAGGCCAACGAGCTGGTGTCCTTCCTGGGCGCTCCGCTGCTGGTGCGCGGCCAGCTCGTGGGCGTGCTCTCCGTCTACGGCCAGATTTCCCTGGAGGAGGAGACGCTCGCCACGCTGGCCACCGTGGCGGACGCGGTGGCCCAGGGGCTCGAGCGCCGCCGCGCCGAGGTCTCCCTCCAGGAGCATGCCCGCGAGCTGGCGCGCTCCAACGAGGAGTTGCAGCAGTTCGCCTACGTGGCCTCCCATGACCTGCAGGAGCCCCTGCGCATGGTGGCCAGCTACACGCAGCTCCTGGCGCGGCGCTACCAGGGCCGGCTCGACGCGGACGCGGACGAGTTCATCCACTTCGCCGTGGACGGGGTGAACCGCATGCAGCGGCTCATCCAGGACCTGCTGGCCTACTCGCGCGTGGGCACGCGCGGCCACGAGTTCAAACCGCTCGACTCCGGCCAGGCGTTGAACAAGGCGCTGGCCAACCTCAAGACGCTGGTGGACGAGACGGGGGCCAGCATCATCCAGGGCAAGCTGCCCCAGGTGATGGTGGACGAGACGCAGCTCACCCAGCTCTTCCAGAACCTGGTGGGCAACGCGCTGAAGTTCCGCGGCCAGACGCCGCCCCGCGTGCTGGTGGAGGCCGAGCTCCAGGGCACCGAGTGGCGCTTCACCGTCGAGGACAACGGCATCGGCATCGAGCCCCAGTACTACGAGCGCATCTTCGTCATCTTCCAGCGGCTCCACGGCAAGGAGGAGTACCCCGGCACCGGCATCGGGCTGGCCATCTGCAAGAAGATCGTCGAGCGGCACGGAGGCCGTATCGGTCTGGACTCCCAACCCGGGCAGGGGACGACGTTCTGGTTCACCCTTCCCGCGGTTCCCACCCTTTCACCCCCGGGCACCCCTTCATGAGTGACGACACCCTCGGACGCCCCATCGAAATCCTCCTGGTGGAGGACAACCCTGGCGACGTGCGCCTGACCATCGAAGCCCTCAAGGAGGGCAAGGTGCGCAACAGCCTCTCCGTCGCACGCGACGGGGTGGAGGCGCTGGCCTTCCTTCGCCGCGAGGGCCCCCATGCCAACGCGGCGCGGCCGGATCTCATCCTGTTGGATCTCAACCTGCCCAAGAAGGACGGGCGCGAGGTGCTGGCGGAGATCAAGGATGACTCGCGCCTGCGCCGCATCCCCGTGGTGGTGCTGACCACGTCCAAGGCGGAGGAGGACATCCTGCGCACCTACGATCTGCACGCCAACTGCTACATCACCAAGCCGGTGGACCTGGAGCAGTTCATCTCGGTGGTGCGCTCCATCGACGACTTCTGGCTGTCGGTGGTCCGGCTGCCTTCGGTGGAGTGAGGCCGCCATGACCCTGGATCAGGCGAGGCCGTTGCGGCTGCTGTTGGTGGAGGACAACCCCGGGGACGCCCGGCTCCTGCAGGAGGAGCTGAAGGAGGTGGCGTCCGCCCGCTTCGAGGTGTGCCATGTGACGCGCATGGCCGAGGCGCTGGCGGCGGTGGGCGAGCCGGGGCTGGACGTGGTGCTGCTGGACCTGTCGCTGCCGGACGGGCACGGGCTGTCCAACATCGAGCGGGTGGTGCAGGCGGCGCCGGCGCTGCCGCTGGTGGTGCTCACCGGCACGGACGACGAGCAGCTCGCGATGCGGGCGGTGCACGCGGGCGCGCAGGACTACCTGGTGAAGGGCCAGGTGACGGGTCCGCTGCTGGTGCGCGCGCTGCGCTATGCCATCGAGCGCAAGCGGGCCGAGGAGGGCCTCAAGCGCGAGGAGGCCGCGCGGCAGACGGCGCTCTTCCGCGAGCAGTTCCTGGGCATTCTCGGGCATGACCTGCGCAATCCGTTGCAGGCCATCTCCGGCAACGCGGCGCTGCTGCTGCGCTACGGCGGCCTGTCCGAGCCCCAGCGCAAGGCGCTCAACCGCATCTCCATCTCCTCGGACCGGATGGCGCGGATGATCTCCGACATCCTGGACTTCACCCGCACGCGGCTGGGCGGGGGCTACACGCTGCAGCGCACGTGGATGAACGTGCACGAGGTGCTCAAGCAGGTGGTGGAGGAGCTGGAGGTCGCGCACCCGCAGAAGCGCTTCGAGCTGAATGTGTCCGGCACCGGCTGGGGCGAGTGGGACGCGGACCGCATCGCCCAGGCGGCCTCCAACCTGGTGGGCAACGCGGTGCAGTACTCGCCGGAGGACAGCCCGGTGCGGGTCCTGGCGCGCGACGAGGGCGATGGGGTGCGGGTGGAGGTGCACAACCTGGGCACGCCCATCCCGGCCGAGCGCCTGTCGCACATCTTCGATCCGTTCGTGCGCGGGCGGGAGGGTTCCCGCTCGGGCTCCCGCTCGGGGCTGGGGCTGGGGCTCTACATCACGTGTGAGATCGTGAAGGCGCACGGGGGCTCGCTGCAGGTGCGCTCCACGGAGGCCGAGGGCACGTGCTTCTGGCTGAACCTGCCGCGCCATCCGCCCTCCGCCGCGAAGAGCTGAGCCCCCTCTGGCGGCTGACCAGCCGGAGGAGCGCACCCGCTGAGCGGTCCCGTGACAAGACGTTCCCCTCCGACGGAGACGGCGACTCCGGCACCTGGCAGTACGAGGTGGAGGTCTACCGCTCGCCACCCCGCTCGATGCCCAGGAGCTTCATCCCCGCTGGTGCATGTGCAACCTAGTGGCAAGGGGCTGGCGGTACGAGAGCAGGAGTGGAGCGGGATGTCCGAGATCGAGACGCCCCAGGATGGGGCGCTGGAGCCGAGGGCGTACACACTGCGGACACGGCGGGGCCCGGTGGACACGCTGCTGTACGAGTCCCTGGGGGCGAAGGAGGGGGTGCTCCTGGCCGGTGGGGTGGGGGGAGGCTTCGACACACCGGCGCTCGGGCTCTACCCGCGGCTGGCCGAGGAGCTGCTCCGCCACCACATGTCCACGCTGCGGTTGAAGTACCGCCACCCGACGGACCTGACGGAGTCGGTGCACGACGTGCTCGCCGGGGTGGAATTCCTGGTGGGGCGGGGGTTGGAGCGGGTGGCCCTGGTGGGGCACTCGTTCGGCGGGGCGGTGATGATCGACGCCGGGGCGCAGTCCCCCTGGGTGACGACGGTGGTGGGGCTGGCGCCGCAGAGCTACGGGACGGAGGCGGTGTCACAACTGGTGCCGCGCTCGCTGCTGCTCGTGCACGGCCTGTCGGACGCGGTGCTGCCACCGAGTTGCTCGCAGAGCATCCACGAGCGGGCGAGGGGACGGAAGGAGCTGGAGCTCATCCCGGGCGCGGGCCACGTCCTGGACGAGGCCGCCGAGCGCGTCTTCACCCGGGTGCGTGACTGGCTGCTGCGAGAGCTGCGCGCCTGAGTCCTCCGGGGGGAGGGTCTCGAGGTTCCCGAGCCCTCCCCGGTGCGAACCGTCAGCTGTGCTTGTCGCTGCCCGAGCTGTCCTTGCTGCCCTGCTCGGAGGGCCCGCTGAACTCGCGCTGGCGCTCGGTGCCCTCGGCGTCGCTGGGAGCGCTCTCCTTCTCCGACTTGCCGAAGACCTCCTTGCGGGTCTCTTCGCTCATCTTCGCGTCCCCGTGCATCGTGGGGTTCTCTTCCTGCGGCTTGCGAGGCATATCGTGCGTCCTCCGGCGCGATGGGTTTGTTGGACTTGTGACTCAAGGTCGGGTGGTCCGGAGGAGACGGCAAGCCTGGGGGCGGCATGGAGACCGGGCGGGCGGGCAGCGGCTCACCCGTGTCTCTGCCCCACGCGCTCCAGGGGCGGCCCTAGCTTGAGAGGAAAGGAGGTCGCTCGAATGGCATTCCTCATTGGCTTCGTCATTTTCTTCCTGGTCATCGCGCTCACCGTCATCCTGGGGGGCATCAGCAAGGTGGGAGACAGGCGCGTGGAGATGGAGGGGCGTCCCACCGAGGGGCAGCGTCTGCCCACGGACCGGGAAGCCCACGGTTACTGAGTCTCGTCCCGCGCGCCGGGAGGGCGCGGGTTGTAGTAGCGCCGCAACCAGCGGGACAGCCCGTCCAGGCCGGGGAAGAGCACGCGCTCGGTGATGTTGGCCTGGTCGAGCTTGTCCCGCACCTCCTGCTTGAGGTGCGCGGGGACGATGAGGCGGCGCACGCCCTTCTTCTGCTTCTCGAGGAACGTGTCCAGCCGCGCCGAGGCATCGTTCATCACCGAGAAGAGGGCGAACTGGTTGACGATGCGCTCGTCGATGGAGGGCGGCTCGAAGAAGAGCACGAAGGGATGGCGGGTGAGCTTGTCGAAGGTGCCGAGGTCCCCGGCCACCGTGGCGAGCATCTCGGCGCTGAAGACGTCCGCGCCCTCTTCCTGGAGCTGGGCCTTGAGGGGGCGGGGCAGCAGCCGGTTCGTCTCCCGGTAGTCCACGCTCCACACCACGCCGTCCACCCCGTACAGCTCGGGGTCTTCCGAGAGGAAATGCAGCGCCACGTAGGGGCTGAAGGTCCAGTCCAGCAGGCGGGTGGGCAGGCCGTGGTGCTGGGCGAGCGACAGCCAATCCCACAGGGACTCGCAGGGGTTGGAGGTGCCGCGCGCGTATTTGCGGAAGGCGCGCAGCATGACGTGCTCCTGCCGGGAGTAGTTGCCCCCACGACGGTTGAGGCTGGTGGCCAGGTCGTGGCGCGAGTCGGGCATGCCGCGGAAGGCGAGCGTGGGGCGGAAGCGCTGGAGGCTTTCGTTCCACGAGCCCGCGAAGAGCGCGTCCTGCAGCTCCACCCAGCTCTGCACCCGGTGTTCCAACACGGCGGGAAGATGGGCAGCCCGCGACGCCCTGGCACGTGGGGGGACAAGCCCCTCCCCGCCCGAGTGTCAGGAAAAGAGGGTGGGAGATTGTCTCCAGGGCCGATGCCGCGGTGCGTGAAGTGACGCCCGTTTCCAGCCTGTTCTGGAGGGCATGAGCGAAACCCCGGAAGGACTCCGCTTCCTGCCCGGCTTCCTCTCCGAGGAAGAGGAGCGGGTGCTGGTGGACGAGCTGTCGCGGCTCTCCTTCCGGGAGATCCACATGCACGGCGTGGTGGCGCGGCGCACCGTGGTGCACTACGGCTGGGACTACGGCTACGAGTCCTGGCGCCTCACGCCCGCGCCACCCCTGCCCTCCTTCCTGGAACCGGTGAGGGCCCGCTGCGCCGAAGCAGCGGGCCTGCCACCCGAAGCGCTCGAGGAGCTCCTCGTCTCCCGCTACCCTCCGGGCGCGGGCATCGGCTGGCACCGGGATGCGCCGATGTTCGGCCCCAGCGTCATCGGCGTCTCACTGCTCGGCGCGTCGCGGATGCGCTTCCGGCGCGAGGTGGGCGGCGCGTACGAGACCTTCGTGCTCGAGCTCCCGCCGCGCTCCGCGTACATCCTGGCCGGCGCGTCACGCTTCACCTGGCAGCACACGATTTCTCCGGTGAAGACCCTGCGCTACTCGCTGAGCTTCCGCACCGTGAAGACCCGGCCGGGCCCTCCCTCCGGGTGACCCCGGGCACGCGGTCTCCTCGGGCGGGGCTGCTTCCCCGGTGCAGGAGCATCCACGGGGGGCTGTACCGCGGTGGGATGGCATCGGCGCCGGGCATGCCCACGCTGCGTGACAGGGCCTGTCCACTTCTGAAAGCCATTCATTTCCAGACACGGACAGGCCTCCCCCGGACGGCGTGTGTCCTTCCGGGTTCACTCCTGGTTCACGAGGTTCCGCAATGAAAGCCCTTCTCTCTCCCCGGGTTCACGGCTACGGCGACTATCTCATCGTGGCGCTGCTCGCGCTGGCGCCCACCTTGTTCAACTTCTCCGGATTGCCAGCGGTGTTCTGCTACGTGCTGGCCGTGGCGCAACTGGGCATGAGCCTGATGACGGCCTATCCGCTCGGCGTGGCGAAGATCATCCCCTTCCCCGTCCACGGCTCCGTCGAGGTCGTCGTCTCCGTCTTCCTCGTCATCGCGCCCTTCCTGTTCGGCTTCTCGCGAGTCGTTTCGGCGCGCAACTTCTTCCTCGTCTCGGGAATTGGCCTTTTCCTGGTCTGGCTGACGACCAACTACAAGGCAGCCGAGCGTCCGCTTCAGGGCGGCATGGGCCTGCGGCGCCGTGTCCACGGCTGAGCAGGACGCTGGAATCAAGCCGGACCAGGGCTCGTGGCCAAGTTGCTCGGATGACAACCGGCGCCTCGTTCCGGCGGGGGCTGTTGAACCCAAGGACAGGTGCCGGTCCCGGGGGGCGGGGATACCTCTAAAAACAGTCATCTGGCGATGTCGCCAAAATCTCTTGAATCACCCTGACCCGGAATTCCTTCCATGAACTCCCATGGTGTGACGATCCGAAGGATGCAGGCACTGCGGGGACCCAACCTCTACGCCTACAAACCCGTGCTGAAGGTGGAGCTGGACATCGGACCCTTCGAGGAACGGCCCAGCGACACCTTCCCCGGCTTCGTCGAGCGGCTGACGTCCTGGCTGCCCGGGTTGCACAAGCACGAGTGCAGCATCGGCAGGCCCGGCGGGTTCGTGGAGCGGCTGCGGCGCGGCACCTGGCTGGCCCACATCACCGAGCACGTCACCATCGCGCTGCAGAACGAGATGGGCTTCGACGTGGGGTATGGCCGGGCGCGGGGCACGGGCCAGCGCGGTGTCTACAACGTCGTCGTCGCCTATGAGGAGGAGGAGCCCGCGCGCGAGGCCTTCAAGACGGCGCTGGAGATGACGCTGGCCGCCATGCTCGACGAGGCCTACGACGCGCCCTCGGCCCTCGAGCGCCTGCGCGACATGGCCGACGACTACCGGCTGGGGCCGAGCACGCGCGCCATCGTCGACGCCGCGCGCCGCCGCGGCATCCCCGTGCGCCGGCTCACGCCCACCGGCAGCCTCGTGCAGCTCGGCTACGGCATCCACCAGAAGCGGATTCTCGCCTCGCAGACGTCCGACACCTCCGCGCTCGCGGTGGAGATCTGCCAGGAGAAGCCCCTCACCAACATGGTGCTGCGCAACGTGGGCATCTCCGTGCCCGAGGGCCGCACCGTGCGCTCGGCGGACGAGGCGTGGGAGGTGGCCGAGGAACTGGGCCTGCCCGTCATCCTCAAGCCGGAGGCGGGCAACCAGGGCAAGGGCGTGATGGTCAACCTGCGCTCCGAGGCCGAGGTGCGCCAGGCCTACGAGGTGGCCAGCCAGTTCCGCGGCGACGTGCTGGTGGAGCGCCACATCGAGGGCGAGGACTACCGCATCCTGGTCGTCAACGGGAAGATGGTGGCCGCCTCCCGGAGAGACCCGGCGCAGGTGGTGGGCGACGGCAAGCGCACCGTGGCGCAGCTGGTCGAGGTGGCCAACCAGGATCCCCGCCGGCGCCCGGGCCACAGCAGCGCCCTCACCCGCATCCGGCTGGACGATGCCGCGCGCGTGGTGCTCGGACAGCAGGGGCTGTCGCTCGAGTCCGTCCCGGCACCGGGGCAGGTGGTGAAGCTGCGGCAGAACTGCAACCTGTCCACCGGCGGCACCGCGACGGACGTGACGGACGAGGTGCACCCGAGCAACGCGCACATGGCCGAGCTCGCCGCGCAGGTGCTCAACCTGGACGTGGCCGGAATCGATCTGCTGTGCAAGGACATCCGGCGCCCGCTGATGGAGCAGGGCGGGGCCATCGTCGAGGTGAACGCGGCGCCCGGGCTGCGCATGCACCTGCAGCCGACGAGTGGCCTGCCGCGCGACGTGGGCGGGCCCATCGTGGAGTCGCTCTACCCGGATGGAGCGCCCTCGCGCATCCCCATCGTCGCCATCACCGGCACCAACGGGAAGACGACGGTGACGCGGCTGGTGGCGCACATGTTCGAGACGTCGCACCAGTGCGTGGGCATGACGAGCACGGATGGCACGTACATCCGCCGCGAGCGCATCCTCGAGGGCGACTGCTCCGGGCCGAGGAGCGCCCAGGCGGTGCTGCTGCACCCGCGCGTGGAGGTGGCGGTGCTGGAGGTGGCGCGCGGAGGCATCCTGCGCGCGGGACTCGGCTTCGACTGGTGCAGCGTGGGCGTCGTCACCAACGTCAGCCCGGACCACCTGGGCCAGGGCGGCATCAACACCCTGGAGGAGCTGGCGCGGGTGAAGCAGGTCGTCATCGAGTCGGTGGCGAAGGATGGCCACGCGGTGCTCAACGCGGATGACCCGCTGGTGGCGGAGATGGCGGCCGCCACGAAGGGCAAGGTCGTCTATTTCTCGCGCCACGCGGACAACCCCATCCTCCAGGCCCACCTGGCCGGGGGCGGCATGGGCGTGTTCGTCGAGAACGGCACCATCGTCACGGCCCGCGACGGCCGCCGCCTGCTGCTGACGCACCTGGACCGCATCACCTTCACCGCCGGAGGCACCATCCGCTTCCAACTGGAGAACGCGCTCGCCGCCACCGCGGCCGCCTGGGCCCAGGGGCTCAACCCCGCGTTCATCGTGCGCGCGCTGACCACCTTCCGCATGGACCCCACCATGGCGCCGGGCCGCTTCAACGTGCTCGGGGTGGCGGGGCGGCAGGTCATCCTGGACTACGGGCACAACGTCGCCGCCGTCAAGGCGCTCGGTGAGACCGTGCCCCGGGGCGGAGAGCGCCGCAACATCATGGTCATCGGCCTGCCGGGGGACCGCCGGGACGAGGACCTCCTGGCCACCGTCCAGGCGACGCTCCCCTTCGTGGACGAGTACGTGCTCCATGACCTGAGGGACCGGCGCGAGCGCGCGGAGAACGAGGTGCCCCTGCTCATGCGGAGCTGCCTGAAGCCGGGCACTCCCCATGAGATTGTTCCGGACCACCGGCAGGGCATTCTGCGGGCCTTCGCCCGCTCGAAGCCCGGAGACCGCATCATCATCCTCGCGGACCTGGTGGACGAGGCCCTGGCGGTCATCCGGGAGCTCGCGGCGGCGGACGAGACCGAAGTGGAGGCCTGCGAGACGCCGGTGACCCAGGCGTTCGAATAGGCGGCCCGATGCTCACCCTCATCCGCGATGGCGAGCTCCACACCCCGGCACCGGCGGGCGTCCAGCCGGTGCTGCTCGTGGGGGAACGCATCGCGCATGTGGGGCCGGTGGACGAGGCGCGGCTGACGTCCCTGGAGATTCCGTGCGAGGTGGTGGATGCGCGCGGCTGTCTCGTCGTCCCGGGCCTCGTGGATCCGCACGAGCACCTCATTGGCGCGGGCGGGGAGAAGGGCTTCGCCAGCCGCATGCACGAGGTGACGCTGGAGCAGTTGCTGCTCGCGGGCATCACCACCGTGGTGGGCTGTCTGGGCACGGACAGCGCCACGCGGCACCTGGGCGCGCTGGTGGGCAAGGCCCGGCAGCTCACCGAGGGCGGGGTGAGTGCCTTCCTCTACACCGGGGGCTTCCATCTCCCGCCGCGCACCCTCACCGGCTCCGTGGTGGAGGACCTGGTGCTCATCGACTGCGTCCTCGGCGTGGGCGAGCTGGCCATCGCCGATGCCCGCTCCAGCCAGGCGAGCACCGCCGAGCTGGCGCGCGTGGTGGCCGACACCATGGTGGGCGGCACGCTCTCCGGAAAGGCCGGTGTCACCCACTTCCACACGGGACCTGGACGCGCCCGCATGTCCCAGCTCCACGAGCTGCTGGACACGTACGAGGTGCGGCCCGAGTGTCTCTACGCCACCCACGCCAACCGCACCGATGAGCTGTTGGATGACGCCATCGCCCTCTCGCGCCGGGGCGCCTATGTCGACATGGACACCGTGGACCCCGGGCTGGGGCGGTGGTTGCGCTACTACCTCGAGCACGGCGGCGTGCCCGAGCGGCTGACGGTGTCCTCCGATGCGCACACGGCGGGGGCGGAACCGGCCCGGCTGCACCAGGAGCTCGTCGCCTCGGTGCGCGAGCACGGGCTGGCGCTGGACACGGTGCTGCCCTTCTTCACGGCCAACCCCGCGGCGGCGCTGAAGCTGCGCCAGAAGGGACGGCTGGCTCCGGGAATGGATGCGGATCTCCTCCTCCTGGATGCGCGCACCCTGGACGTCGTCCACGTCTTCACGCGGGGGAAGCGGCGGGTCGGAAACGGGAAGCTGTTCGTCCCGCCGGAGGGCCGCGGGACATGACGCAGCGGCGCCGGGGCGATCTGCTGGTGATTGGCGGCAGCGAGAAGAAGGACTCGGACGAGGAGCGCGCCATCCTGCGTCAGGCCGCGAGGAAGGCCCTGGGGGAGGAGGGTGGGCGCATCGTCGTGCTCACCGTGGCCTCCATGGAGCCCGAGCCGCTGGCGGAGATCTACCAGAAGGCCTTCGGCCGGCTGGGCGTGCGCCAGATGGAGGTGCTCGACATCCGCAACCGCGAGCAGGCCTATGAGCCCGCCAACGTGCGGAAGCTCGCGGGCGCCTCGGTGCTCTTCTTCACCGGCGGAGACCAGTTGCGCATCACCAGCCAGATGGGAGGCTCGCCACTGCTGGAGCGCATCTTCGCGCTGCACGAAGAGGGAGCGGCCATCGTCGGGACCTCGGCGGGCGCGGCGGCCATGTCCGAGACGATGCTCATCGGCGGACCCACCAACCGCTCCTGCCTCAGCACCCTGGCGATGGCCCCGGGGCTCGGACTGCTCAAGGGCGTCGTCGTGGACTCGCACTTCACCGAGCGGGGCCGCTTCGCGCGGCTGATGGGCGCCGTCGCGCAGAATCCCCACAACCTGGGCATCGGCCTCGACGAGGACACCGCCGTGCTCGTGTCGGAGAACGACGAGGAGCTCACCGTCCTCGGCTCGGGCGCCGTCTACATCATCGACGGCCGGGGCATCCGCTTCACCAGTCTCTCCGAGAGGCACCCCGAGAGGATCCTCACCGTCCATGACGCGCGTGTCCACGTCCTGGGCCGGGGAGATCGTTACAACCTGAAGGAGCGCCGTCCCATCGTTCCGTCTCCCGAGAAGAGTGACGCGGGTGGGGGAAGCGTGCTCCAGGAGAGGAGTGAGTGACATGGAACGAAAGACGGGCGGGACGAAGAAGAACGGGCAGGCCGGCAAGGGAAACGGGGGGAACGGCAAGAGCGTGGCGCGAGAGCGCACGGCGCAGCGCCGGACCCAGATGTCGAGGCCGGACGACGGCTCGAAGGGCCCCGGGGCGCGCGCCTTGTCGCCCCCCGACGAGCGGCGGCCGATCGCCGGGCGCCTCATCATCATTGGTGGCCATGAGGACAGGGAGAACGACCGTCTCATCCTGCGCCAGGTGGCGAGCTGCGCACGGGGGGGGCGCGTGGTCGTCTGTACGGTGGCCAGCGACGTGCCCCATGAGCTCTGGGAGACGTATGAGCGCGCCTTCCGGGAAGCTCGGGTGCTCGGACGTCGTCCACCTCGACATCGAGCGGCGCGCGGACCTGCTGCTCGACCCGCCCCTCCATCTGCTGGAAGGGGCCGATGCCTTCTTCTTCACCGGTGGCGGGCAGCTGAAGATCACCACGCGCTTCGCGGGCACGCGGTTGTGCGCCGCGGTCGAGGAGTTCTACCGCCAGGGCGGCACGGTGGCGGGTACCTCGGCGGGCGCGGCGGCCATGTCCGACACGATGCTCGTGACCGGGCCCAGCCGGGAGAGCCACAAGATTGGCGAGTCGCTGCAGATGGCCCCGGGGCTCGGGTTCATCCGGGACGTCATCGTCGACCAGCACTTCGCCGAGCGCGGGCGCATCGGCCGGCTCCTGGGCGCGGTGGCCCAGAATCCGCGCTTCATCGGCCTGGGCATCGACGAGGACACGGC
This sequence comes from Archangium gephyra, assembly GCF_049060025.1. GTDB lineage: Bacteria > Myxococcota > Myxococcia > Myxococcales > Myxococcaceae > Archangium > Archangium gephyra_A. The sequence goes on along the minus strand of NZ_JBMEQQ010000002.1, from coordinate 5,540,525 downwards.
GGTCATCGTCGAGCGGGAGGAGCGCTTCACCGTCATCGGCGCGGGAGCCGTCTACGTCGCCGACGCCGAGGACGCGACCTACACCAACGTGGCGGAGGAGGAGGACAACCGGGCCCTCTCGCTCTTCAACGTCCGGCTCCATGTCTTGAGCCAGGGCGACAGCTACGACCTGCGGAGCCGCCAACCGTCGCACCAGTTCGCCCGGAAAGTGGAGGAACAGTTGGAGCGGTCCAAGCACCTCCGGAAGGGCGCGTCCCCGGCCGAAGCGGCGGGGGCCCACGTCCACTGACGCGGCGCCGGGTGGCATGAGCGGGTCTCCTGGATTGTTCCTGGCAACAGGTGCATCCTCGGCCCCCCTCGTGTCCGCTCACGCCATGCTCATCGATACAATCCTGGGCGATGTTCCCCGCTCCACCTTCCTCCAGGAGCACTACCAGAAGCAGCCTCTCGCGAAGCCCGCCACGGCGGCGCACCTGCGGGAGCTGGCGACGTGGGCCACCGTCGATCGCCTCGTCGAGACGACCGCGTGTGATCTGCTGCTGGTGCGCGACGGCAAGCTGTGGCCCGGCCCCCGGCCCACGACCGCCGCCGAGGCCCGCGCGCGCTTCCAGGAGGGCTACTCCCTGGCCCTGCGCAACCCGGACCGGTACGACGCCGGCCTCGCCGAGCTGGGGCGCACCCTCTCCGCCGAGCTGCAGGGCACCGTCAACCTGCAGGTGTATTGCACGCCCGCGGGCCACGGCAGCTTCGGCTGGCATTGCGACCCCGAGGAGGTCTTCATCTTCCAGACCGCCGGGGCCAAGCGCTACCTGCTGCGCCAGAACACGCTCAACCCCACGCCCCTGCACGAGACGCTCACCGACGAGATGAACCCCTCGCGCGAGCGGACTCCCGTCCAGGAGTGCCGGTTGGAAGCGGGTGACTGGCTCTACATTCCCGGCGGCTACTGGCACGAGGTGACCGCGCCGGACCAGGAGGCCATCTCCATCTCCGTGGGGCTCATGCCTCCCACGGGCATCGACGTGCTGGACTTCATCCGCACGCACCTGCTGCGCTCGCCGGCGTGGCAGCGGCGGCTGCCGATGCTGGGCCACGCCTCCCCGTTGTCGGACCCGGAGAAGATGGAGGCGTACCGCGCGCTCTTCCGGGAAGCTCGGCGGCGAGGTGACGCGGATGATGGAGGACCCGCGCTTCGTGCTGCGCTTCATGGCCGCCGCCGCCACGGCGGGCCTGCGCTCCTCGGTGCTGCGCGAAGGCACCTCTCGCGACAAGGAGGGGTGAGAAGCGGGGTGAGACGAGCGGTGCGTTACGGGCTCACCGCGGGCTCGTAGCAGGACTCCTCCTCCTCACCGTCCGTGTAGCGGACGACGAGGCCCGAGGGCTTGTGCTGGTGCGCCAGCCTGCGCCCGCAGTGGATGGCCTGCGTCACGTTGGAAAACCGCTCGAGGCTGCGCCTGCCCTCGAGCCGGACGTACCAACCCCGGCCATCCGCCGCCACGATCACCCACCGTCGGCTGTTGGCGGGTCCCACCTCGCGTCGCTCGCTCTCTTTCCGAATCGCCAGGCTCATAAAATCAACCTGTCATCCACAGGCGAACGACGCATTGTCCCTGGGATCAGCTTGCGGAAAGCACCCGGGCGAGCAGGCGGGGGCTCCGATACATCCCGATACAGGGAGTAACGGACGTCCTGGGGCCGGGGCCCTGAAATGGCAAGGCCCCGGGCTTTACCCACCCGGGGCCCTCGTCATGGGCTGGCCGGCGCACGGGCCCTGCCAGGGCAGCCGCGCGCGCCAGTCTCCCTGGTATCAGCGTCCCGTGCTGCCGCCGGGGTTCACGGAGCCGCCGGAGCCCGAGCCGCTGCCGCCCACGTCGCCGGAGCCCGAGCCGCCGATGTCGCCGCCCGTGCCCGAGCCGCCCATGTCATCACCGGTGCCGGTGCCGCCCAGATCGCCGCCAGTGCCCGAGCCACCGGTGCCGGAGCCGCCCATGTCATCGCCGGTACCAGTGCCGCCCAGGTCGCCACCGGTGCCCGAGCCGCCCATGTCACCACCGGTGCCCGAGCCGCCCACGTCACCACCGGTGCCCGAGCCGCCCAGGTCACCACCGGTGCCCGTACCGCCGATGTTGCCGCCGCCCGTGCCGCCGATGTCGCCACCGGTGCCGGAGCCGCCCAGATCGCCGCCCGTGCCCGTGCCGCCACCGGTGCTCGTGCCGCCGCCGCTCACGTCGCCGCCACCCACGCTGCCCGAGCCGCCGCCGCCCACGTTTCCGCCACCGATGTCGCCGCCGGTGCCCGTCCCGCCGATGTCACCCGTTCCTCCGGTACCTCCGCCCGTGGAACCTCCCGTCGTTCCACCTCCCGTGGTACCTCCGGTGGTGCCGCCGCCTTGGGTCGTGTCGGCCCCGCCCGCTCCCTGATTCCCAGAGCCGCCCGCTCCCTTGCACCCCACGCCGAAGAGCAGCGCCGCGGACAACGCACCCACCACCACCGTCTTGATGTGCTTCATGGCTTTTCCTCCCATTGGTCCTCTTGGGAGGCTACGTACCGATCACGCACCGCAGCATTGGACGTGAAGCCAAGAAAGCCGAGTGGACCGACGCCGGGCTCCCAGCATGGATGGACGAGCCGCCTCAGCGAGGCGGACGAATGCTCCCTCTCCCCTCGGGACAGGGGAAATGAGCGCGGGCGTTGAGTGTCTGGCAGCTTACCAGACTGGCCTCTTCCCCCGTGGCATCGTTCGTGCGAGACCGGGGGGGTCCAGAGCGGACATTGCGTACCGTGGAGGTGCGCAGAACCCTTTGCACCCGTGACAGGTCAACTGATGGATACGGATCTCGACAATCCCCAGCTCGCGCGTGACGGTTTCGACGCCGCGAGCTTCCGCGAGCTGCTCGCCCGGTTCAAACGTGGCGAGCTGATCGAAGCCCCGCCCCTGGCGGGCTCCCTCCAGCCGCTCCAGGAAGGGGATATCCAGCCGCTGCCGCGCCCCGGCACTCCCGAGTACGAGGACTGCAAGGCGCGCGGTGAGGAGGCGTTCCGCAAGGGCCATGTGGCCGGCCTCGTGGTGGCCGGTGGCGCCGGCACGCGCTTCGGCGGCGGCGTGAAGGGGCTCGTGCAGGTGGCGGGAGGGAAGACCTTCCTCGACTTCAAGCTGCAGGAGGCTCGCCAGCTCGGGAGGCTCTACGGGCGTCCGGTGCCCATGGCGCTGATGACGTCCTACCTCACCCATGACGAGATCGCCGAGTTCCTGGCGGACCACCGGCTGCAGGAGAACGTGTTCCTCTTCCGCCAGCGGATGCTCCCGCGGCTCACGGCCAATGGCGAGCTGTTCAAGGACGCCGAGGGCAAGCCGTCGTTCGCGCCCTCCGGGCACGGCGACGTCTTCCGGGCGCTGCGCGAGAGCGGCGTGGGCGACGAGCTGGCCCGGCGCGGCGTGCGCCACGTGTATTTCTCCAACGTTGACAACCTGGGGGCGACGCTGGACCCGGTTGTCATCGGCCTGCACATCAAGCAGGGCAAGGCCATGACGGTGGAGGTGACGCCGCGCAAGAACCCCAGCGGGGCGCTCGACGCGGGCGCGGCGCCGGTGCGGCTCAAGGGCCAGCTCCAGCTCGTGGAGAAGGTGGACCCGGCGCAGCATGGGTTCATCTCCACCAACAACATCACCTTCGATCTCGAGGCGATGATCGCGAAGGAGGTCCCGATTCCCTACCGGGTGGTCTCCAAGAAGGTGGACGACAAGCCGGTGATTCAGCTCGAGCAGGTGACGGCGGAGGCCAGCAGCCTCACCCGTTCGGATGGCCAGCCGCTCATGCCGGTGGCCTTCATCGAGGTGGAGCGCGTGGACCCGGCGACCAGCCGGTTCGAGCCGGTGAAGGCGCCGGACGACCTGCCGCGCGTGGCGGAGCGGCTCAAGCCGCGCCTGCTGGGCTCCTGAGCCGGTGAGCGGCCGTACCCCGGCCGGGGTCCACGCTCCTTTATAGGGGCGGTGGACCCAAGCTTCCGGGGATGAGGCTTCGCACGAGCGGTCTGGCGGGGGAGGGGCACGTCGGAGTGCTGCCCCCGCGCATCGCCCGGCGCCAGGTGGAGGTGGAGGGCGTCCGGGCCCAGGTGTTGGAAGCGGGAGAGGGGCCGGTGTTGCTCCTGCTCGCGAGCATGCTGGTGCGGGCGCGCAGCTACCTGCCGCTCATCCGCAGGCTGTCGGCGCACTTCCGGGTCCTCACCGTGGAGCTGCCGGGCTCCGGGCGTTCGGCTGCCGTGCGCAAGCCGTGGACGCTGGCGGCGCTGCTCCGGTGGGCGCCGCGGGTGCGGATGCCGGTACTGCTCGCGTGGGGCCGGAGGGACCACACCATGCCCCTGTCGTGCGCGGAGCGGCTGCGCGAGCGCCTGCCGCATGCCCGGGTGTACGTCGGCGCCGGGAGCCACGACTGGCTCATCACCGATTCACGGGAGTTCACCCGGGCCGTGCTCGCGTTCGCGGGCGGGCCCGGTGTGTGACGGGCGCCTCCCGCTTCGTGCCGGGCCTCACACCTTGCTCGTGGGTCCGTGCCAGAGGGTGCGCCGGTAGTGGCGGAGGCCCGTCCGGGGACAGGGCGCCCGCGCCTCGGTCTGATCGCCCCAGCCCTCGGGCGCGGGCGTGTGCAGCAGGGGCGATTCCTTCCGGAGCTGCTCGAAGACGCACGTGTCCCAGTGCTCGCCGTTGAGGGCGAGCCAGTCGAACAGGGTCCGCACCCCCTCCGGGGCCAGCACCGGATCCATCAGCACGTCGAGGTGCTCGGCGCTGCCCTCGCCGAGCAGCCGCACCACGCGGGCCCCGTCCTCCTCACGGATGGCCAGCGGGGCGAGCCCCACGAGCCGGCCCTCGCTGCGCAGGGTCACCACCCAGGGCGGCCGCGGCGAGAAGGACGCGCCGGAGCCTCCGGTACCAGGGCAGCAGCCACTCCGGCCGCTGGTAGGTGGTGGCCGTGGGACAGCGCGTCCACAACCAGCGCCACTCGCCCTGGAGCTGCTCGAGGCCCCGAAGGGAGACGACTTCCTCCACCTCGAGGGGAGCGGGTGCTCGTGCTGGCCGGAGGTGGGGTGTTCCGATGTCCGTGCTCAGTGCCATGGTGCCTCCGGAAGTTTCAGTGCCTCGAGGGCCTCGCGGGCCAGCTCCCGCCAGCGGGCGCCCGTCATCCTCCTGCCGGAGGTCTCGTACGGGAGCGCTCCCTCGCGCGGTGGACGGGTGAAGTCGTAGCGGGGCGCGGCCCGGTAGCTCTCGCACCCCACCGGGAAGGACTCCAAGGCCCCGCTCTGCGAGGCGTAGCACGCGAGCATCCGCCGCTTGGCGGCGCACTCCGCCTCGGTGAAGGCCACCGTGGCCACCGGACGTCCATCCGGAGCGGGGAGGAAGCTGGGCGCCATCTCCAGCAGCACCGGAGGCGTGCGCCCCGTCCGGGCCAGCAGCGCCACGGCCGCATGCGAGATGAAGGCCGCGGAGTCGTGGTCCGGATGACGGCCCTCGTAGGGAGGGACGACGAGGAGCGCCGGGCGGAGCGCCTTGATCAGCGCCACCAGGTACCCGGTGAGCGTGGCGAGCTCCTGCGCGGCCTCGTGAGCCACTCCCCCGAGCGAGAAGAGGTTGTCCCGGGGCACTCCGGCGAGGGAGAGCGCCGCGAAGGACTCCTCCTCGCGGATGCGCGCATAGGCCTCGCGCGTGGGCGGGGAACCGGGGGCGCGCAGCGAGGCATCCCGTGGAGCGCCGTCGGTGACGTGGACGACGTGGCAGCCGGGACTGCGGCGCAGCAGCCACGAGGCGTCCAGCACCTCGTCATTCGGGTGTGCGGCCACGAAGAGGACGGAGCCCCGCAGGGCCTGGGGCGGCAGCAGCAGGGGCGCGAGGATGTCTCCGACGGTGCGCCCGTCACCGCCCAGATATTTGTCCAAGGACGCCGATTCATCAGGAGGCCGCATGCATGGGCCTCCTTCCTGGTGCTCTCTCCACGCCGCCTCCCATCCATCCCGCCCTGTCCCGCTCCATCCCGTGCCAAGCCACCCTGTTTCAACCCGCCCCAGCCCGCCCCAATTCTCCCAACTGTCCCCTCTCCCTCCGGGAGAGGGTCAGGGTGAGGGTGTCCGTCACCGTTCTTCAACTCCGTGAGCACGGGTGGGGGATGCAACCCGGGTGGACCCGGCACCCTCACCCCGTCCCTCTCCCGGGGGGAGAGGGGAGATTGGCTCACACGTGCTCTTCGGGCCGCGGCGCGAGCACCGTGGTGCTCTCCGAGTCCAGGCCGCGGGCAGCCCGGGTGCCGAGGAGCTGGATGGCCTCGCGGTAGCCGTTGAGCGTTCCCACGTCCACGTAGGACTCGCCCGCGCGCACGGCGAGCGCCTTGCCGCCCCGGGCGAGCCACTCGTTCACCAGCGTGCCGATGTACGGATCTCTCGGCTCGCGGGTGAGCCACAGCGCATGCAGCTCGCGCAGGATGGCCCCGGTGAGCTTGAAGGCGCCCCAGATCCAATGGCTGGTGGCCGCGGCCTGCTTCACTTGAATCTCCCGCACCGTGCCGTCCTTGTCGGCCACCACGGCGTCGAAGAGCTCGGGGTGGGCGACGGGGAAGCAGAGGAACGAGAGCCCACCGCTCGGCAGCCGGCACAGGCCGTCCTCGGGGAACCAGACGGTGTCGGGCAGGCCGATGAGCACCTCCTCGTCCGGGTGGATGAGGGGCACGGCGCGGAAGAGCGAGTCACACAGGCCCAGCGGCTCCGGCTGCACGGCGTAGCAGACCTGCGCGCCGCCCACCGAGCCGCCGTAGTACTCGACGATGTCGGATTTGCCCGGGGAGATGATGAAGCAGAGCTTCTCGGCGCCCGCGCGCACCATGCGGTCCACCAGGTACTCGCTCACGGCCTTGGGCCGCTCCGTCTTCCCGTCGTAACGGCCTCCTACGGGCAGAAGCTCCTTGGAGAAGGCGAGGGGTTGAATCCGGCTGCCGATGCCTGCCGCGGGTATGAGTCCCCACATGTTTCAGTTCCTCGCATGGTTCGAGACGCGCCCACCGTCCAACAACGCCACCAACTCCTCCGCACGTCTTTCCGCGGTGTGCTCGGTGAGCGCACGCTCCCGGGCGCGCCGGCCCACCCGGGCCAGCTCCTCCGGCGAGAGGGAGAGCGCCTCCACGGCATCCTCGGTGGAATGCGCGATGAGGACCTCCTCGCCGGGAACGAAGAAGGAATCCAGGCCCTCCCAGTCGTCCGTCAGCACCGGGGTGCCGCAGGCCGCGGCCTCGAAGAGGCGGCCCGAGGGGCACCAACCCATGGCGGCCATGGGGGCGCGGGTGACGTTGAGGGTGAGGCTGGAGGAACAATAGAAGGCCGGGTGCTCGACGGGCGGCAGGTGCTGGACGAAGAAGAGGTTGGGCGTCCAGGCGAAGTCCTGCGGATACTGCGCCCCGCCGATGACGAAGCGCCGCCCGGGCATGCGCCGCGCGGGCTCCAGGAAGAAGCGCTCCAGGGCCTCCTGCCGGTTGGCGGCGTAGGTGCCCAGGTAGGAGAGGTCGCTCTGGTAGTGCGGCCTGCCATCCACCGGGAAGTGCACCCGCGGATCCACGCTGCCATACAGGGGCAGGGCGTTGCGCGCGCCGAAGAGCCGCCGCAGCCCGGTGAGGGCCTCGCCGCCCGTGTAGCTCAGCACGATGTCGTAGCCGCCCAGTCCCTCGGGGCCGATGTACTCGACGTCCTCTCCGCGCTCGGCCCGCTCCAGGGTGACGGGCGTGTCCATGTCATAGAAGGACTTCACCGGCACGGGCGAGCCCAGCAGCAGCCGGCCCGCCTCGACACCGTCGGCGCAATAGGACGTCACCATGCCCGCGTCCGCGTCCCGCAGGTGCCGGATGGCCTGGGGCAGGGCGTCCTTCCAGGAGGCATACAGAATCAGCTCCGAGCCCGGCGGCAGCTCGAGCAGGTCGCGGTGGTTCGCGTAGAAGGGCTGGTCGTGCTCGAAGAAGACGACGCGGTGGCCGCGGGCGGTGAGGGCCGAGATGAGCCCCCGCCAGAGGGTGGCGTGTCCATTGCCCCAGGAAGAGCTGACCGTGAGGCCGAAGATGACCAGCTTCATGCCGACTCCTGCAGGGTGGAGGGCAGGGTGATGGCCCCGACGGCCTCCTCGAGGAGGCGGCGCACCTGGGGGGCGAGCCGCACACGGGCCAGCCGCCAGCGCTGATTGGGGCGCAGCCGTCCGAGCGTGTAGGCCACCTTGCGGCGGGTGTGCTCGAGCGGGAAGTAGCGGGCGAAGCCCGAGGCATTGAGCGAGAAGAAGGAGAGGGCGTCCGCGTCGTTGAGGAGCGTGAGGCTCATGTCGCCCTCGGGACGCTCGTGGCGGCCGATGAGCCAGCGCACGCGCTCGATGGTGGCCTTGTCCATGCCCACGTCCGAGAGCAGCGCGCACGCCACGTCCGCGCCGCGGGCGGCATGGGCGTCCTTGAAGGCCTGGTAGTCCGAGGCGTGGTGCTCCACGCGGGCGTCGGCCTCGGAGAGCAGGCGCTCCACGTCGTGGAAGAGGGCCGCCGTCTGGAGGGCCAGGTCCGCATGGGGCGCGAGCCGCAGCACCCACTGCCAGGTGTCCAGGGCATGCCGGTAGTCCGCCACGACGAGCGGCTTGCTCAAGTCGTGCAGGGCCAGGTGGCGCGAGAGGATGGCGTCGAAGAGGCCCCCGGCGGAGGCGGCGTTGCGGCGGCCGATCAGTCCCTGGTAACGGGTGAGGACCTCCAGGGCCGTGGCGGCCAGGGCCTCGCGCGGCGAGCCGGTGATGTGCAGGGCCAGGTCGTGGCCCGCGAGGTTCCCGGAGGCGTCGGCGGTGAAGATGCGCTCGTCCCAGTCGAAGGGATCGAACCCCGGGGCGCGCCATTGCTGGGCGTCCAGCTTGAGCACGTTCTGGTGCCCGTCCAGGGTGAGGGGCCACACCGTGATGGTGGGGAACTCCTCGGCCAGCAGGACGAAGGCACCGGAGTGCGTGGGCGTCGCCTCATCAGCCCGGAAGTCGGTTTCGGACAGCAGGAGCTGTCGGATCATCGCGTCTCCCGCGGGTGGCCCGCACGTGAGGACGCGTCAAACTGCTGCCGCCAGGGTGGAATGGCCAGGGCCCCGTGTATGGGCGCGTGGGCCAATGCACCGCGAGACGAGCCTCACGTGTGCCAGTGCACGGTGCCGGGCGGGGCACCCGTGCGCTGGCGCACAACCGGGTGGGTCCACCCGGGAGACTGCTGGACTACGGACGGCCGTTGTCGGCCGGCTGGTCGAAGGCGTACTGATCCGCGTGCGGCGCCTCGTCCTTGTGGAACATGGGGCACTTCTGGCAGGTGAAGCCCTCCCAGTCCTCACGGACGGCCGCGTCGATGCACACCGAGTAGTAGCGGCAGTGGACATTGCGGTAGTCCTCGACGCGGTGGTGGTCCGCCCACATGGGCAGGCGGAGCTCGGTGGGGTTGGGCTTGGGTGGCGAGCAGGCCATGTCGCTGAAACTCCCTCTCTAGAATCCGTGGGCCCCCTCGGGGGACCTCTTCATACCCACTGGTGCGTCGCGTCATTCCCGAGCGCGAAAGGGGCACGCGGGGAGGCTCCTCGTCCACATAACAGGCGAGCGAGCGGGCGCTTCGTGGCAAGGCCGTGACACCGGCGGCTCCAGGGGCTTGACCGTCTGTCCGGTGGACCTTCACTCGGCGCTTCATCCGGATGGCGCTTTCCCGGAGAATGCCCCCCGTGCGTTCCCTGTCCGACCCCCCCTCGTCTCTCCTGGCCCGCAGGCTGGGGCTGATCGCCTTCACCGTCTTCACCCTGCTCGCCGCGGCTGGCTGTTCGCCCTTCGCCCGCGCCATCAAGGCGGGGGATGAGTTCGCCACCCAGCAGAAGTGGGCCGAGGCGGAGGACGCCTACCAGCGCGCCCTCGCCGCGGAGCCCGGAGACTCGGAGGCGAAGGCGAAGCTGCTCAAGCTGCGCCAGGCCTGGAGCGCGGACGTGTTCCAGGGCGCCAGGGCGAAGCACGCCGAGGGGGACCTGGCCGGTGCCACCCCGCTGCTGGTGCGCGCGCTGCAACTGGACAGCGAGAATGGCGATGCGCGCATGCTGCTGACCCAGACGCTGGACGCCCGGGTGGAGGTGGCCCGGAAGGCGTTGCAGGAGGAGCGGCTGCAGGAGGCCCGGGCCGAGTTCGACGCGGTGCTGGCGGTGGACGAGGGCCACGTGGCGGCGCGCAAGGGCGTGGTGGCGGTGCAGACGGCGCTGGCCCGCCGGTGGTTCGGCACCGCGCAGCGGCTGGAGGAGGAGGGCAAGCTGGGCAACGCGCTGCTGGCGTACGTGCGCGCCAACCAGGAGCGGGTGGGGGCCACGCCGGCGCTCGAGCGCGCCGAGGTGGTGCGCCGCAAGCTTCAGGACGAGGTGGCCTTCCTGGTGGTGACGGGGCCCGCGGAGGACAAGGCGGAGGCGCCGGACGTGGCGCAGCGGCTGTCGCCCGGGCGGCTGTCGGCGCTGCTGCCGCAGGAGGTGCCCATCCGCGTCATCACCGCCGATGCGCCGAAGGACCACGAGGGCGTGCGCCTGGGGCTGGCGGTGGAGCGGGTGATGCCGGTGAAGTCGGTGGAGCAGGCGCAGAAGTCGCAGCGCTACCTGGTGACGAACAAGGCGGTGCCCAACCCGCGCCGGTTGCAGACGGAGTCGGTGCTGCTGGAGCAGGAGCGCAAGCTGGAGGAGGTGGAGCGCAAGCTGTCGGGCGTGCTGCGCGACTACCTGCGCAAGCAGGACGAGCTGGCCCAGGCGCGCGAGGTGGCCGGCCGCTGCCGCTCCCGCGAGCGCCAGGCGTGCAGCACCGCGCTGGCCGAGTGCGTGCGGGCTTTCGGCCAGGCCAGGCCCGGGGAGGTGCCCAAGGAGTGCAGCCCCTCGCGCTGCAACCCCCAGTGCGAGGCGGAGGAGAGCGCGCTGACGCAGCGGGCCTCGGCGGCGCAGGAGCTGGAGCGCCGGCTGGAGTCGGCCCAGGAGAGCGCGGAGGCGCAGCGGCGCGAGGTGCAGCGCGGCCGGGACGCCTACTACCGCGAGCCCCTCACGGTGGACGAGCCCGTCTACGCCGACTACCCGTATGACGTGGAGCTGCACCGGCTGTCGATCACGGCGAGCGTCACCGAGCGGCTGGTGGCGCTGTCCAAGGACGCGGTGGCGGCCTCACCGCGCAGCGAGGACTACGCGGCCATGCACGAGGACTCGGCCAACAAGGCCTACGACAAGGTGGGCGTGCTGGCGGACCCCGTGCAGCTCCGCACCGAGGCGGAGCTGCGTGTGGAGGCGGGGGACAAGGCCATGGCGTCCATCGCCCAGCGGGTGATGGAGCACTTCGACGTCTACCGCCAGCGCCGGGTGGAGGACGCGCGCCGGGGCATGGTGCGCCCCAGCGCCGAGGACGTGGTGGAGACGGCGGTGCGCGCGCTGCTGCTCACCGCCGATGCGCCTCCCCAGGACATCCTCCAGGCGCTGGCCCAGGCACGCGGCCTCACCAATCCCGAGTCCATCTACGGGCGCTGAGGCGCGCGTGGCGCACGGGGCGGGGCCTCAGCCGGCCATCGCCTCGTTCGGGGACCAGAGCGCGGCCTCGGCCGTCTGCAGGCAGTCCCCGAGGAAACGCAGGTAGATGTCGAGCGCCTCGGCGCCGGCCTCCGCGAGCGTCCGGGCGTTCTCCGGCATGAGCTGCAGCAGCTCCTCCATCATCCGCGAGTTGGTGCTGCCCACGTCGAGCTGCACGTGCTCCTTGAGGAAGCTGAGCCCCTCCAGCGTCTCCCGGCCGAGCACCCGCGCCACGTTGGACAGCAGGTGCGGCCCCAGCACCAGGGACAGGTTGTCGATCTCGAACTCGATGGCGATCTGCGCCGCCGGCAGCTCTCCGGCGATGGTCGCCTCGTGGAGCTGCCGGTAGGCCCGCATCGCGTCCGTGGGGTACTGGGCCAGCAGCCGCTCCGTGTGGAGCATGGCCCGGCGCCGGATGTTCCAGCGGCGCACGAGCATCCGCACGTCGTCGGTCATCATCTGGTGATGGCCTGACTCCTGCTTGGAGTGCTTGAGCAGCCCCTTGCCCACCGAGTCCAGGCCGAGCACGAGGCAGCGCTGGCCCGCCCGGCGGATCCACCCCTCCACGGGCTCGGTCATGTACACGCCGAACGAGTGGTACTGGATGAAGAAACGCTCGAGGACCGCCGGCTCGATGGCGGGGTCCACCAGCCTGCGCATCACGGGGTCCGTCGAGATGCGGGCTCGCGCGGGCAGGACGTAGGGCTCATACAGCTCTTTGACCAGACTCATGGCGGCAACTCCTTCGGTACGGCTACGGCACTTCAAACGGTGGGGGCCACGGGCGTCAGGCGGCCCACGGTCGCTTCGCTCACGTACTCCAGGAAATCCGGCAGCAGCCTCGCGGAGAGCATCCACAGGCAGGGCTTCGTGCCGGGCTCGTCATGCAGCCGGGCCGCGGCGGTGTAGCTGTCGTCCTCGTCCTCGCGCAGGAAGACGAAGGCGCCGCGGCCCCGCCGCGCGTACCACTCACGGGCCGCGTCCAGCAGCGCCACATAGGCGTCCGGGCCGTCGAGGGTGAGCGGGAACAGGCGCGCCGCGTCCAGCAGGCGGAAGAGGTTCGTCCCCGGCTGTCCCAGCTCGAGGAGGAGGGCGGCCACCGCCACGCCGTCGCGGCGAGCCACCAGCACCTGGCGCTCGCGCTCCAGCCCGGCCTCGTGCCACGTCTCCATCGTGTCCCGCAGATCCAACCGCTCGCGCGACAGGTCCAACGCGTCCACGTAGCAGGCCGGGCGCGTGCGGGCGATCTGCTCCACCAGGCGCGTCTTCTCCTCGAAGCGGGCCGGGCCGATGTCGAACCCCTGGGCGGACAGCCCGCTGGGCTCATCGCAGCTCACGTGCATCAGGCGCACGGGCATGACCAGGGCCTCGCCGCTGGCCTCGTGCTCCCGCGCGTAGGTGTGGTGGACGCGCTCCATGAGGGGCACGGTGGACTCGGTGTAGGCGACGAGCCACCGGAAGTGGGGATCGCTCTGGATGTGCTCCAGCGTGCGCACGTGGATGTCGCGCAGAATCTGTCCGGGCGGCACGTCCGTGGTGGGCTTGCCGGAGCGCTTGGCGAGCTGGTGCACCAGCCAGGTGTGGCGGTAGGACCGGACGGAGGACAGCGTGGCCTCCACCCCGCGCTCCGAGGGCCACACCGTCTGGCAGAAGAGCCGGGGCTGGCGCGCGGCGTGGTGGCCCGTCTCCAGGAAGCCGGCGCGCAGCTCCTCGAAGTGCTCCGTCGTCTTGCCGGCCAGGTTGAAGTAGCCCGAGTCCACGAACAGCTCCCACAGCGGCTCGAGCAGCTCCTCCGCGCCGCGCGTGGAAGGGCAGAGCGCCTGGGAGACGAGCTGCACCCAGCGCGCCTCGTCCACCGGCGTGCGCGGGGTGACCTGGAGGCCGAACAGCCGCTGCCCGTCCTGGGGCTTGCCGCCCACGTAGCGGACCTCGCCGCGCAGGAGGATGGACTCACCGCTCGCGCTTCGCACCTCGAGGGGCTGGAGCAGCAGCCCCGGGAAGATGAGATCCTCGGGGGTGCCGCGCAGGCACAGGCCATGGAAGGACAGGTCCACCACCTCGCGCTCGAGCGAGCCCAGCTCGCCCCACAGCGGGTGGTGGAAGTGGGCCGTCATTCCAGCGGGAGCGGGCACACGCCGGTGCGAGCGGTGGCGCACCTTCCACAGCCGCCGCGGCAGGGGCGTCACCATCCGGCCGCCCCGCGTCTCCAGCGCGGGCACGCGCATGCGGTAGGCCGTGTTGTGGCCCACCACTTCAATGTCATAGGGCGCCGTGCCCCAGTTGGCTCCCGGCTCCTCCAGCCGCCAGTGGAGCTGCGAGGACGCCACGTCGAAGTACTCCAGCGACACGCGCAGCGTCCGGCCGAGCTGCCGCAGCAGTCCCTCGTGCTTCATGACGCACACGGACTTGAGGATGGAGCGGATGCGCTCGGGCTCGACGAAGGACTCCTCGATGGGCTGCGGCGACACGGCGGGCAGGGCGCGTCCCTCGCGGGCCGCCGCGTCCAGCACGGAGAGGATCTGCCGGCCCTGGTCCCGCGTCACCCCCACCAGTTGGATGCCGATGGGCGCGTCATACCGGCGCGGATCGCTCCAGAAGGCTCCCCGCAGCGGGCCGATGGTGCGGCCGTTGTCGTCCAGGAGCAGTTGCAGCAGGCGGTCGCGCGGAGGCAGCTCGGCGCCGGGCTCGGGCAGGGCCCACACCACGGTGGGGCTCAGCCGCGTCACCCGGCTGCTGCTGATGCCGGGCTGGGACAGGATGAGGTTGATGCCCTTCTCCGGACCCTCGGCGTGCAGCGAATAGCCCGAGTAGGTGCCGGCGGCGAGGCCCGCCCCGGCCGATGTCTCCACGTCTCCACGCATGTGTGGCTCCTCCTCCCTCTTCGGGATGGCGGCTGCTGGCGCCGCCTCGCCGTGGTCGTGCTCTTCCACGACGAGGGTAATCCCTTGCATGAAAAGAGAACGCCCGGGGCCCCCTTTCGTCAAGGCGGACAGTGCCATTCTTTGCTCATGCTTTCCGCCGGGGGCGCGGGGCTGGAAAAGTCCGCTCCTCCGGGTCGAGACCCCGGAACCCCGCTGTATCTCAGGGAAAACGGCTCCCGCGTAGAGCCGGGCAAACAATGACTTGCAGGGCGCGCGTGGGGCATTGTCAGGCTTTTGCCGGGCTGGCGGCTCTGCAGCCCGGGCGGAGCCGTGCCCCTGGGGTGTGAATCCCTGGCCAGCGGGTGCAAGGGATTGCTGGGAAGGGGGGAAATGCGAGGAATTGGCCGGGCGGAGGGTGTCCGCCGGTGGGCAGCGCAGGGGCACCGCGCCGCCCCGGGTGTGCGCCGGAGGACGGAGCCCGGTTCGGGCCGCCCGCTGGGATGTGGGGGCTCTCGGGCTTTCAGGGCTCCGGGGCCCTCTCCCCATGGACGTTGGCGGCGGGAACGGCGAGGCTGCGCCCCCATGGCGAGACCCACCCCCGAGGATCACTTCAATACCGAGGTGCTCAAGTTGATGCTCCAACTGGCCTGGAGCGATGGGCAGATCGACGTGCAGGAGGTGGGGACCATCCTCGGCGCGGCGCGCAGTTGGGGGGTGCCGGAGCAGGAGGTCGCCGCCCTCAAGAAGGCGCTGGAGGGGGGCGTCAAGCTGCCGGCGCCGGACCTGGGACTGCTGCGCGGCCGTCCGGACGAGGTCTTCGAGGCGGCGCGTGCGCTCATCGCGAGCGACGGCAAGCTGCAGGCCGCCGAGCAGGAGATGCTCGAGGAGTTGCGCCTCATTCTGGACGCCGGGCGCTGAGCCGCCACAGCTCCGAAAGAGAGTCGATGGACGCGGATACACGAGAGGCGCTGGCGCAGCGCATCGAGCTGGCCACGCCGGAAGAGCAGATCTCCGGGATCTTCTGCGAGAACACCTTCCTGGCGATCCGGGAGCTGCTGGGCAGGCAGCAGGCGGATGCGGTGCGGAGCTCCACGTGGCCGCTGCGGCCGTGGGTGAGCGTGCAGCGCTATCCCGTGGCGGACCTGTTGCGGATGGTGGGCAGCGCGGCGGACCTCGCCGAGAAGCAGGGGCTCCTGTCCTATACGCAGGCCCTGGAGGAGCCTCGGCGGCTGGGTCACCCGCATCACCCAGGGCACACCGTTCAGCAGGGCCGCTCACCTGGCCGTGGGCAATGAGCCGCATGAGCGGCTGGCCCTCTCGCAGTCGTCGGCGCGCGTCCTCGTCACGTATGGCGAGCGCAAGTACGAGCGCGAGGGGCCCAGCCATGCCCGGCTGCTGTGGAAGCGCGAGCTGATGGGGCCCTCGTTCCTGCTGGGGGCCTACACGGTCATCGCCCAGGGCATCCCCGGCGTGAACATCACCGTCACGCTGGGGCCGTGCCTGCCGCCGGGGATGAACTTCCAACTGCACTGCGCCTGGTGACGCGGGCCGGAGGGGCCCTCACTCCTCCGACTTCGCCACCGCGGCCGGAGCCGGCACCAGCGTCTCGCGCCGCAGCAGGAGCTGGGCGTTCTGCTTGGGCAGGATGCGCACCTGGAAGCGCCGCTGGTAGGTGTCCTCCTTGGAGAAGACGTCCCGGTCCGTCACCAGCAGCAGGGCGGTGGGCACCGCGTACCGCTGCGAGTTGTTGCCGTAGTAGTGCACCAGCACGAAGTACGTGCCCGGGGCCGCCTTGCGCGCGTGGTACAGCTCCGGCCCCAGCCCGTCCGTGATGTCCCAGTGCAGCAGGCCGCCCAGGGACGTCTGCTTGTGGCGGTAGAAGCACTTCTCGCCATTGGGCTCCATCACCCACAGGTCGATGTCCGTCCCGTCCGAGTTCCAGTGCGTGGTGAGCTGGTAGTCGATGGGGGCCATCTCTCCAGCCCGCTGGAGCTCGCGCCGCCGGGCCTCCAGGGCCGCGGACTGTCCGGCCAGCCGGGGATGCTTCGCCAGCGCCGCCAGCATCCGGCCGTAGTGGTAGGCCGCCACCACCTTCGTCTGCCCGTCGTGGCGCTTCCAGGCGCGGGCCAGGACGATCTCCCAGTTGCGCGCGGCTTCCGCGGGCCGCCCCGCCGCGTCCAGGGCCAGGGCCTCCTCCAGGTAGGACTGGGGCTCGAAGGGACGGTTGAGCCGCACGTGCTCGAAGAGCTCCGTGGCGGCCGGGAACTGGCCGAGCGCCAGCAACCCGTAGCCCACCAGCCGCAGCGCCTCGGCGTCCTTGGGGCGCAGCTCCACCGGAGAGGAGAGGGCCCGCACCGCGCCCCACGTGTCGCCCGAGAAGGCCCGCTTGCGCGCCACCGCCTCGTACACGAGCACGTCCTCCTTGTTGTCCCGCCGCGCCCGCCGGTACGCCAGCTCCGCCTGCAGCCGCTCCTCGCCTCCCGCGTAGGGCTCGTCCCGCAGCGGTTGCGCCTTCATCCGCGAGCCCAGCTCCGCCTGCTTCTCCTTCAGCACCCGCAGCACCTCGCGGCCCGATCCCGGCACTCCGTCCAACGACAGCCCCAGCAGCTCGTCCCGGCGCTGGTCCTCCTGCTGCCGCCGCAGCGCGTCCAGGTTGGTGAGGTCCATCTGCTCGTCGCGCACCGCGTAGCGCACGTAGTCGCCCTCCGACTCCAGCACCAGCATGGAGGCCCGCGCGTTGGCCAGCCGGTAGTGCTGGCTGAGCGCCACCACCATCCGGTCCAGCTTCACGTCATCCAGGCCCACCAGCCGCGACACGAAGGCTCGGCCCAGGCGCGGGGGGCGAAGGTGCTGTCCTGCTCACGCGGCAGCGGCACCGCCAGCGTGCGCTCCTCGCCCGCGGCCTGCGTCACCACCTCGAGCTGCGCCTGGCCCTCGCCGGTCAGCCGCCCCGCCACCTGCAACTCCTGCCCCGCGTAGACGAGGTGCGGCCGGCCCGCCACCACCAGGTCCTTCACCGGCGCACCCTTCACGCCCACCCGGGCGAGCACCACCGAGGCCGCCCGGTGCGCACGTGCCGCCGCCTCCACCTCGGCGCCGGAGAGCACGCTCACCACCCGGCCTCCCCCCGAGCGCGCCAGCGCGTCGAAGAGGTCCGTGTTCACCGAGGCCTCGCCGAAGCGGTAGCTCACCCAGCGCAGCGTCTCCGCGGCCGGGTGGCGGGAGATGAGCTCCTCCACGTTGCTCTGTCCCCAGGTGACGTTGCCGTCCGAGAGCAGGAAGGCCGTCACCCGCCCGCCGCCCGCCGGGGGCTTCAGCCAGTCGCGCCCGGCCCGGTCCAGCTCGGCCAGCATGCCGCTCACGTTGGAGGCGCCCTCGAGGTAGACGCGCTCCAGCTCGGCGAACGTCTGCTGGCGCGCTTCGGGCGTATTGCGCCGGAAACCGGTGCCGTGCAGCCAGCGCGGGCGCACGTCGAAGAGGAGCACCGCGTACTCGGTGAGGCTCGGGTCCTTCTCCAGCAGCGCGCGCAGCATGGAGCCCTGGAGCGCCCAGGCGTTGCCGTCCTCCGCCGAGAGTGAGGTGTCCACCACCAGCACCGCCCGCCCCGTGGCCGCCTCCGCGCTGCTCGCGGTGAGCCGCTCCGGCATCCGTACCCGCGTGTAGAAGGCGTGCCCGGGCAGTCCCGCCGGGTCCGCGCCCACCA
Source organism: Archangium gephyra (assembly GCF_049060025.1). GTDB lineage: Bacteria > Myxococcota > Myxococcia > Myxococcales > Myxococcaceae > Archangium > Archangium gephyra_A. The sequence goes on along the minus strand of NZ_JBMEQQ010000002.1, from coordinate 5,522,375 downwards.
GCACGTCCGCCTCCGCGCTCCGGGGCGTGAGCGCCACGTCCAGCGCTCCGTCCCCCTTCAGCTTCGGCCAGTCCCACGCCTGCCAGGTGCCGAGCGTGAGCGGCTTGCCCGTTTCCGGGCCCACCACCACCTCGCCCGCGTGCCTCGGGTCCACGTGCACGCGTGCCGAGACCTTCAGGCCCTTGCCCGCCCCCGGCGGCACCGGCCACGTGTAGCGCAGGCGCTGGCCGTCGAAGAGGAGCGTCTGCTCGTAGGCGATGACCACGCGCTTGAGGGACTTGGGCGGCAGGGGGAAGACGCGCGCGCTGAAGTTGGAGGCGCCCGCCCACTCCAGCAGCGCCGGGTCCACGTTGCGGCGCACCACGTCCTCGTACACCTCCCGGGCGCGCTTCTGCTCGACGACGCGGGCCTCCTGGGGCTCGCCCCACGAGCGCTTCGCTCCCGGCGGGCTCGGCGGGGCCGCGGCCACCAGTGTCTCCGCCTTGCCCGAGTCTCCCAGCGGCGGCAGCAGCTCCGTGGACTGGAAGAGCGAGGGCGAGTCCACCGCCACCGCCCCCGAGTACAGCGCGAAGCCCGCCACCGTCGCCCCGCCCGGCAGCGGGTAGTAGAAGGTGCCTTCCAGCGCGCGCGCGGTGTTGTTCTCGAAGAGGTAGTCCACCACCGTGCGCGCACGGGCTCCCTGGATGTACGTCACCACGCGCACCTCGCGCGTCACCAGCGGCTGGTAGCGGCCCTCGTCGTCCTGCACCAGCACCTTGGCCGCGCGCTGCGCCGTCTCCACCTTCGGCAGCACCGGCCGGGGCGCCTCGGCCGGCTCGGGCTTCTCCTCGGGTTTCTGTGCGGATGCGGGGGCCCGCCTCGCCGGGCTCGGGGCGGCGCCACCCCCTCGGCCCCCGCTGGAGGCGCGCTCCGATGAGCTGCCCCTGATGATCTGGATGATCTCCCGCCGCTTCTGCTGCAGCTCGCGGGGGCGCTCCTCGTATTCGAGCGCATCTCCGTCCAGGGCGGCCGCCCGAGGCTCGGGGGGTGGGGCCGCGGGAGCCTCGGCCATCGGGGCGGGCTCCGCCACGGGAATGGGGGCTGGTGGCGGCGGGGCCGCCTGGGCCATCCCGGCTTCCATCTCCTCGGAGCCCAGGGACTCGTCGACTTCCGCCTCATCGTTCGCCCCGAAGGTCCTGAGGTTCCGGCGGGTCGGCCGCGGCCCACCGGCGGGCTGGCCTCCGTGCGGGTTCGCCTCACCCACGAGCCGGAAGAGCTGCTCCTCGGTGACGGGCTGCGGATCGGCGACGGCATCGCGCAGCGCCGGAAGGTCCACCGTCCCCGTGTCCTGCACGCCCGGCACGGTGGTGGGCGCGGTGAGCCCGGCCTGGGCGAAGGGGCCCGGGTCCGCCTTGGGGGCCTCGGGAACAACGGGTTTCTCTTCGTCCGGAGAGCTGCGCTTGCAGCCCGGCAGGGCCAGGGCCGCGAGAAGGAGTCCGGTGAGCAGGGCGCGCGGGAGGGACATGGGGCCGCAGGTTAGCCCACCTGCGTCCTGCCCGTTGTCACCTCACGGCTGGGACTGCTGGGCGCGCCGGGAGAAGCGCAGCACGGCACGGAAGATGGACTCCACGCCGTCCGGGTCCAGCCCCAGCTCGGTGGCCCAGGCCCGGCGTGTGGCGATGACTTCATCCTCCCGGGCCGGGTCCGGTACGGGCTGGCCCGCCTCGGCCTTGGCGCGAATCGCTCGCCGGGCCAGCTCGGCCCGCCGCGCCAGCAGCTCCACCAACTCCCGGTCGAGCTGGTCGATGTGCTCGCGCGTCTCCTTGAGCTCCGGCAGGCCCGTCTCGAGCGCGGGCAGCTCCATGCGGGCCGTGTCCGGCGTGGCCGCTTCGGGCGGAATCGCCTCCAGCTCCTGGTGGATGGCCCCGAGCGCCTGGAGCAGGTGCCTGCGCGCCTCGTGGGCGAAGGGGTTCTCGTGCTGGATGGCGGTGAAGAGGTGTCCGGCGTCCGAGCGGACGATCTCGATGGTGCGTGACAGCGCCTTGAAGCTCGCGGGCGCGAAGGGCACGTCCACCCCCGAGCCGGCGTCCACCATCCCCTTGGCCACGAAGAAGGTGAGCGCGTGCGTGTGCGCCATCACCCGGTCATGGCCCTCGGGCGTCTGCTCGATGACCTCGCAGCCCAGCCGCTCGAAGAAGACCCGGGCCCGGCGGGCCGCGTCCGGGTGGAGCGGGTTGGGAGACACGACCACGCGCAACGGGCGCTCGGCCATGGCGAGGCTGAGGGGACCGAAGAGCGGATGGGTGCCCACCCATGGCACCCGCGTGCCGAGCACCTCGTTCATGGCCTGCACGGGCTTCACCTTGACGCTGCCCACGTCGAGCACCAGTTGCTCCGGCTTCAGGTGGGGGCTCAGCGCCTGGAGCACCTCCCGCATCCTCGGCACCGGCACGGCCACCACCACCTGCTCGGCCCCGGTGAGCAGCCCCTGGAGCGAGCCGGCGCGGTGGGGCTCGGGGATGTCCGCCGCGGTATCCCACGCCCGGTAACCGATGCCCGCCGCGTCCAGCAGGGAGCCGAGTGCGCGGCCAAAGCGGCCATATCCAACGATGGCGACCGTCATGCCGCCAACTCTACACGAGGGGGGGCCATGGCCGTGTTCTCCGCACCGGCGCAGAGTGGCGTCCTCCGCAGTGCCCAGAGGGAATCGACGTGTCCGAAGCGAAGAAGAACGTGGAGCGGACCCGGCACATCTTCGAGGAGATGGCCCGGACCGGCAGCAACCAGCCGCTCCTCGAGTTGATGGATGATGAGGCCGTCTACAAGCTGTCCCTCCCCAAGGGCACGCCCCTCAGCGGCGAGTTCCGGGGCAGGCAGGCCATTCACGAGTACTTCGAGCGGCTCGATCAGGTGCTCGAGGTCCTGGAGGTGAAGACCTGGGACTTCGTCGGCAATGGCGACCAGGTCATCGTCCTCGGTGACGAGCAGTTCGTCGTGAAGAAGACCGGGCGCACCTGCTACAGCGAGTTCGCCTTCGTCCTCGACTTCAGCGGCGGGAAGATCGTCCGCGCGCTCGTCATCGAGGACCTGTCCGGGGTCGTCGAGGCCTTCGCGCCCGCGAATACACGGGCGGCTTCACGGGCTTCGGGGAGTTGAGGCACGGCGGGGAGGACGGGCCCGCGCACCCTCACCCCGTCCCTCTCCCGAGGGGAGAGGGGAGGGGGCTCAGTGGGCACTTGGGGGGGTGCTCAGCACCTTCATCGTGCCTCGCGTGACGCCGAACTGCTCGTGGACCGCCGTGCGCCGCACCGCCTCGGCCGGGGAGATCCGTCCGGCCAGCAGCTCCTGGTAGGCCCCCAGCACGCGCGTGGCTTCCTCCTGCGACTCGCGCACGAACTCCACCCGGAAGCGGCGGACCCCGCGCTCCAGCAGCTTCGGCACCAGCGAGGCCGCGCTCTGCGCCTGCGCGTTGAACACCGTGTTGCGGCAGCCCACGTCCACGATGACCGGGTGCTCCAGCCCGATGCGGTCGCGCAGCGAAATCTGATGCTTCTCGCACGGGCGTCCGCAGCTCTTGAAGTCGCGTCCGCTGGAGAGCGTGTGTGAGTACACGCAGTGCTCCGTGTGGAACGTGGCGATGTGGTGGTGCAGCGCCACGGCGAAGCGGTGCGCCGGCGAGTGGTCGAGCAGCGAGAAGAGCTGCGTCTCGTCCAGGTCGTGCGAGAAGGTGAGCGTGTCCAGCCCGAGGCTCAGCAGGTGCGCCGCCGTCAGCGAGTTGGTGACGTTGAGCGAGAAGTCCCCGTGCAGCACCGGGCGCGGCTGGCCCTCGGGCCGCTCCAGGAAGTGCATCAGCGCGCCCCAGTGGCGCACCAGCACCGCGTCGGGACGCAGCTTGTCGATGCGCGCGTCGTAGCCTTCCTCGCCCGGCTTCTGCACGCGCACGGTGGCGATCGTCACGCGCAGCCCCGCGGCCCTCGCTCGCTCCACGGCGCGCTGCAGGCCCACCATCTCCATCCAGTCCAGCTCCACCTCGCGCAGCCCGGCGGCGAGCACGGCCTCCAACTGCGCGTCATTGCGGCACAGCGGCAGCAGGCGCGGAGTCTCCTCGGCCGCCACCTCGGGCACGCGCGCCAGCAGCGAGGCGCGTACCTGCTCCAGCACCGGCGTCTCCACCACCGTGCGCTGGTGGCCCCGCTCCACCGCCGCGGTGAGCTCCGTCACGAGGTCTCGGCGCAGCGCCTTGAGCTCCGAGACCGGCAGGTGCAGCCCCGGCGTCAGCTCCGCGCAGTCCAGCCGCGCCAGCGTGAAGGGCGTGCCTCCGAAGGCGCCCAGCTTGTCCTTCAGCAGCGCTTCGTCGAGGCCCTTGCCCCGGGATGCGGTGAGCGGCGTCGGGCTGGCGGCCGAGCACTCGTGTCCCCAGGCGCTCGCATGCAGGCGCAGGGGTGCGCCCTCGGTGCCCGAGACCTTCAGCGTGAGCGGGATGCGGCCCTCGGGCTCGCCGTGGGAGAGCAGGCTCTCGGTGCGGCGGGCGAGGGACGGGTCGCTGTTGAGCCACACGCGCTGCCCCGGCGCCACGCGCCCGAGGTCCGGACCCGGGTGGCCGAAGCCCAGCACCCAGCCCTGGCCCTTGCGGTCCACGCGGAAGATGGGGCCTCCGGGCTCGTGCTTGTCCTCGGGGGCATTCGCATCGAAGACGACGCCCATGCCCGGGCGCGGGTCCACATGGGCCGGAGTGGGCTCTCCACCCGGGAGGGGAGAGGAGATGGGACCGTTGGGGGCCTCGGGGCGCTGCTCGCCCAGGCCGAGGCCACCGGTCCACGGGCGCTCATCGGGGGTGACGAACACCTCCTTGCCGGACACGGAGCGCACGCGGCCGAGGTACAGGCCCCGGTGCTTGGGGAAGCGGCCCTCGACGAGCGTCTGGTGGTCCGAGCCCCCGAGGAAGCCATTGGAGAAGCCCCGGCTGTAGGTGAGGGACATGTCGGCCAGGTCCTTCTCGAGCTGGCGCTCATCCGGCTTGCCGGCGATGACTCCGTCCACCCACCGCCGGTAGCCCTGCACGGTGGTGGTCACGTACTGCGGGCCCTTGAGGCGGCCCTCGATCTTCAGGCTGTGGACGCCGATGTCCACGAGGTCGGGGATGGCCCGTACGCCCGCGAGGTCCTTGGGGCTGAGCAGGTAGCGCACGTCGCCGAGGTCGCGCGTCTGGTGGTCCACCACCAGGTCATAGGGCAGACGGCAGGACTGGGCACACTGGCCCCGGTTGGCCGAGCGCCCGCCCCAGGCCTCGCTGGTGAGGCACTGGCCGCTCCAGGACATGCACAGCGCGCCGTGGATGAAGACCTCCAGCTCCATGTCCGTCTGGCTGGCCAGCCGGCGGATTTCAACGGTGGAGAAGCTCGCGGGGGACGACGACGCGGGTGACACCCAGGCCCCGGGCGAAGCGGATGCCCTCGGCGCTGGAGACGGTCATCTGCGTGGAGGCGTGCAGCTCCAACTGCGGGCAGATGGCGCGGGCCAGCAGGGCGATGGCCGGATCCTGGATGATGAGGGCGTCCACGCCGGACTCGGCCACGCGGCGCAGGATGCGCTCCACCAGGGGCAGCTCGGGCTCGAAGACGAGCGTGTTGAGCGTCACGTAGGCGCGCGCCCCGGCGCGGTGCACCAGCACCATCGTCTCGGGCAGGCGTTCGAGCGAGAAGTTGTCGGCACGGGCGCGGGCGTTGAAGCCCTCGTCCAACCCGAAATAGACGGCATCGGCACCGGCGGCGAGTGCCGCGCGCAGTGAATCGAGGTCGCCCGCGGGTGCGAGAATTTCAGGACGTCGGGAAGCCATGCTGCCTCCATAACACGCAGCCCACGTTCCAGAGCCCGCTCGGAGCCGTCCCCGGTCCTCCCCCGGACGGGTGAGGGGCGTCCGTGCGGCCCGCGTCGGAATAAAGGGCGCCTCCCGGGGCGAGGTGTTTCAGGGCTGGCCGCTGGCGGTCGCCGTATGCGCTCCCGTCAGGTAGCGCTCGCGGACGAACGTGTCCAACCGGTCGAAGGCGGTGGTGAGGATGTCCTCCGGCGGGAGGAACACCACCCGGAAATGGTGCGTGCCCGCCTTCTGCCCGAAGCCGCTGCCGTGCACGAAGAGCACGCCCGTCTCGCGCAGCAGCGACAGCACGAACTGCTCGTCGTCCGTCACACCGGGCAGTTGGAGACGGACCATCGCGTAGAAGGCGGCGGCGGGCTCCACCACGGACAGCCCGGGGATGGCGTTGATGCGGCGCACCATCAGGTCACGCCGTGAGCGCATCCGCTTCATCATCTCCGGGATGTGCTCCTGCGGCCCCTCCAGCGCGGGCTGGATGGCGTACTGCTGTGGAGCGGGCGCGCACAGCCGGGCGTCCGCCAGCCGCAGCACCGCATTTTTCAGCTCCGGCATCAGGTGCGAATTGCAGAAGACGAGCCACCCCATCCGCCAGCCACAGGCGAGGTACGCCTTGGACAGCCCATTGAAGGTGATGATGGGCACGTCCGCCGCCAGCGACGCGGTGGGGGTGTGGTCCTTGTCGTAGAGCAGCTTGTCGTAGATTTCGTCGGAGAGAATCACCAGCCCGCGCCGCCGGGCGATCTCCAGCAGCCCCTCCAGCGCCTTGCGGCCGAGCACCGCGCCCGTGGGGTTGTTGGGGTTGCACAGCAGGAGCGCGCGGGTGCCGGGAGTGCACAGCGCGTCGAGCTCCTCGAGGTCCAACGTCCAGCCGCGCTCCTCGTCCAGGGTGTAGGGCACCCCCCGGGCGTTCAGCTTGGCCATGAGGGCGTTGTAGAGCGGGTAGCCGGGGCAGGGCAGCAGCACGCGCTCGCCGGGCTCCAACAGGGCGGTGAGGGCCAGCTCCAGGGCTTCGCTGGCGCCACTGGTGACCACCACGTCCGAAGGCGTGACGCCGGGGATGCCGGTGCGCGTGCACTCGCGGGCGATGGCCTCGCGTGCGGCCGGGATTCCCGCCGAGGGCGCATAGCCGTTGTGGCCGTCGCGCATCGCCTTGTGCACCGCCTCGATGAGGTGCGGCGGCGTCTGGAAGTCGAACTTCAGCGGATCGCCGATGTTCAGGAAGAGGATGCGCTGGCCCTGAGCCTCCAGACGGCTCGCCTCGGCCACGACGTTGCGGATGGCGTATCGGACGTTCTCGATGTGCCTGGCGGCGCGAATCACGGGAATCCTTGGGAAGGGTCGCTGTCTATCTAGCAACTGGCTCCGCCCCGCGTTGCTGGACGTTCTTCTCCCGGTGCGGGGGATGACAGGGGCGAGCGCGGAGTGTCCTGTTTCAGGACAGAAGTGTTCGATTCCGGGACAAGCCCCGCTTTCGTGAACAAGCCCTTGAAACTCCAGGAGATTTGGGCGGATTTGTCACGGCGCGTTACATCCCTGCGGTGGAGAGTGGAGCCCTGACGCACCGGGTCAGTTTTGGGAGCCCAGCAATATCGAGGGCTTGGCTGCTGGCACGCTGGATGCTTAAGGAAGGCCTACACCAAAACGCGGGCCGCCAACTCCTCCTCCTCTGACGGTCCGCTGTGGTGAGCGGCGGATGAGCTCCCCCAGAGGGCTCGTCCGCCGCTGTTTTTTTCGGTTCAGGCGGGCGCGGACTCGAAGAGCTCCTGCAGGGATTGCACGGACACGGCCCTGCGGAGCCAGCGCCTGAGCTGTTCCATCTCGGTGCAGGCGGCAATGCGCTGGCGGGTCTGCTCGTCCACGTGGAGGCCCCGGGCCTCGAGGACCTCGAACAGGGCCCTCATCTCGCCCATCTGGACGCCTTCCTGGAGGCCTTCCCGCCGACCTTCCTCGCGCCCTTGAGCGAAGTAACGCCGGGCGAACTCGCTCTGGTACTCGTAGGTGCCACTGCGCATCAGTGCCTCCAGGGCGGTGCGTGCCGCGTCATTCAGCGAGCACATCACCAGGTCAAAATAGAAGCGCGCCCGCTCTTCATCAATCCCCACCAGGCCAGGCAGCACCGCCTCGGCGATGGCCGCTCCCCTCTCGCCCTGTCCGTGCGCCATGGCGGACAGCACCAGCAACTCCACCGCCTCGCGCGCCTGCTCGGGCCGGGTAATCACCGGAATGCTCTCCGGGCCCGCCAGGTAGGGCTTCAGCACGAAGCCCCGGTGGCCCGTCTCCAACGGCTGCCCGCACCAGCGGGCCACCCCCACGTCCGGTGCCACCACCAGCAGCACCGTGGGGCACTTCAATCGTGCCCTCATGTGGGTGAGGTACAGCGGCCACGTGTAGCGTTTCTCCTCGTCCGGCGAGAGCTGCACCTCCACCACGATGGCGAAACGAGGCGTGTCCTCCCACAGTTGCACCACCAGGTCCGCCCGGTACTCGGTGGGCACCACCTGGGTCAGCGCCGCGGACTCCGCCCGGGCCTCCGCGTAGGCGGGCACCTCGACACCGAGCGCGTCACGCAACAACTCGGCCGCCAGAGTGGGGCGGTTGCGGAACAACTCCAGGAGGGCCTCGTGCCGGAGGGAGGGCATACGACGGGGAGGTGATTTTAAAAGTCACCTCCCTGTCAATACCCAGGCTGACTCCAGAAGTAGTCCGCAGCCCGCTCACGCCGGACGAGGCGTGTGCCCATCCCCCCCCGGAGCGGAAGGCGGGGTGCCGTGCTCAGGGCGCTTGAGCAGCTTCGTGCGGGCCGTCTCCACCAGCGTGTACAGCACGGGGATGAAGATGAGGTTGACGAAGGTGGACAGCAGCATGCCGCCGAACACCGCCGTGCCCAGCGACTTGCGCGAGGCGGCGCCCGCGCCCGTGGCCAGCACCAGCGGCACCACGCCCAGCAGGAAGGCGAAGGACGTCATGATGATGGGCCGCAGCCGTGTGTCCGCCGCCTGGATGGCCGCTTCCACCACGCTCTTGCCCTGATGGCGGAGCTGCTCGGCGAACTCCACGATGAGCACCGCGTTCTTGCTGGACAGGCCCACCAGCATCAGCAGACCGACCTGGCAGAAGACGTCGTTGGCGAGCCCTCGCAGCAACTGGAAGCCGAGCGCCCCGAGGATGGCCACCGGCACCGCCAGCATGATGACGAAGGGCAGGGCGAAGCTCTCGTACTGCGCCGACAGCACCAGGAAGACGAAGATGACGCCCAGGGCGAAGATGAGCGCGACCTTGCCCGCGGACTGCTTCTGCTCGAGCGACAGGCCCGTCCACTCGAAGGTGAAGCCGGCCGGCAGGCCCTGGCGGGCCACGGCCTCCATGGCCTCGAGCGCCTGGCCCGTGCTGACGCCGGGCGCGCCCTGGCCGTTGATGGTGGCCGAGCGGAACAGGTTGTAGTGCGTGATGTTCTGCGCGGTGGTGACGGGCTCCACCTTCACGAGGCTCTCCAGGGGCACCATCTCCCCCAGCGCCGAGCGCACGTAGAAGGCGGAGATGTCCTTGGGCTCGTTGCGGAAGGGCATGGCCGCCTGCACGTAGACGCGGTAGACGCGGTTGGCGAAGGTGAAGTCATTGACGTACTGGCTGCCCATGTAGACCTGCAGCGTGGAGTAGAGCGCGTCCAGCGACACGCCCAGCGCCTTGGCCTTCTCCCGGTCCACCGACACGTTGAGCAGCGGGGTGCTCGCCGTGAAGGAGGAGAAGACGCTGCGCAGGTCCGGTGACTGGTTGGCCCGCGCGGAGACCTGCTGCGTGGCCGCCGCCAGTTCTTCCAGGGTGTGGTTGCCGCTCTGGTCCTCCAGGACGAACTCGAAGCCGCCCACGCTGCCCACGCCGCGGATGGTGGGCGGCGCGAAGGCCAGCACCCGCGCTCCGGGGATGGAGGCGAAGGGCCCTCGCAGCCGGTTGATGAGTCCCGCCACGCTCTGCTCCTTCTCCTCGCGCTCCTCCCACGGGTGGAGGTTGACGAAGAGGACGCCGTAGTTGGGGCCGGTGCCCAGCAGCGAGAAGCCGCCCACGGTGAAGATGTCCGCCACCTCCTTCTGCTGGCGCAGCACCTCCTCCGCCTGGATGAGCACCTGCCGCGTGTAATCCAGCGAGGTGCCCTCGGGGCCCTGGATGGCGACGATGAGGTAGCCCTGGTCCTCCTCGGGGATGAAGCCGGTGGGTGTGAGGCGGTAGAGCAGCGCCGTGAGGCCCATGAGCACCACGAAGGCGCCCAGCACCACCCAGCGCAGGGTGGGGGTCAGCAGCCGGCCCAGGAAGCGCGCGTAGCCGCGCCGGAAGGCGTCCATGGTCTGGTCCACCCAGCGGAAGACGCGCCACTTCTCCCCCTCGTGCGCGCGCAGCAGCCGGGCGCACAGCGCGGGGGACAGCGTGAGGGCCACCAGGGCCGACAGGCTGATGGAGAAGGCGAGGGTGAGCGCGAACTGCCGGTAGATGGAGCCCGTGGTCCCCGGGAAGAAGGCCACCGGGACGAACACCGCGGAGAGCACCAGCGCGATCGCCACCACCGCGCCGCCCACCTGCTTCATGCTCCGGTGCGACGCCTCGCGCGCGTCCACGTTCTCCTCCACCATGACGCGCTCGACGTTCTCGATGACCACGATGGCGTCATCCACCACCAGGCCCGTGGCCAGCGTCAGGCCGAAGAGCGTCAGCGTGTTGAGCGAGAAGCCGAACGCGCTCACGAAGGCGAAGGTGCCCACCAGCGACACCGGCAGCGTCGTGGCCACCACGAGGATGCTGCGCCAGCCGTGCAGGAAGATGAAGATGACGAAGATGACCAGCGCGATGGCCTCCACCAGCGTGCGCAGCACCTCCTCGATGGAGGCCTCCACCGCCCGCGTGGTGTCGAAGGCGCTCTCGTAGACCATGCCCGGCGGGAAGTTGGCCTTCAGCCGCTCCAGCTCGGCCACCACGCCCTCGCGCACCTCCAGTGCGTTGGAGCCGGGGAGCTGGAAGATGCCCAGGCCCACCGCGTCCCGGCCGTTGAAGCGCAGGAGCTGGTTGTAGTTCTCCGCGCCCAGCTCCGCCCGGCCCACGTCCTTCAACTGCACCAGCGTGCCGTCCTCGCTTCGCCGCAGGACGATGTCCCCGAACTGCTCCGGGGTGGAGAGCTGGCCGAGCACCTGCACGTTGATTTGATACGTCTGCCCCTGGGGCGAGGGCGGCTGGCCCACCTGTCCGGCGGCCACCTGCACGTTCTGCTCGCGCAGCGCGCCCACCACGTCCTGCGCGGTGAGGCCCCGGCTCGCCAGCTTCGTGGGGTCCAACCACAGGCGCATGGCGAAGCGGCGCTCGCCGAAGATGCGCACGTCGCCCACGCCATTCACGCGCAGCAGGGCGTCGCGGATGTAGACGTCCGCGTAGTTGCTGAGAAAGCCCGTGTCGTAGCGCCCTTCCCGGTCATACAGCCCGAAGGACATGAGGAGCTGCGACTGCGTCTTGTTGATGGTGATGCCCAGCGCGTTCACCTCGGCGGGCAGCCGCGCCGAGGCGGTGGCCACCCGGTTCTGCACCTCCACCGCGGCGACGTCCAGGTCGCGCTCCGGCTCGAAGGTGACGGTGATGGTGCTGGTGCCGTTGTTGCTGCTGGTGGAGGAGATGTAGCGCATGCCCTCCAGGCCGTTGAGCTGGCGCTCCAGCACCGTCGTCACCGCGCTCTCCACCACCTCGGCGGAGGCGCCGATGTACGTGGACGTCACCGTCACCTGCGGCGCCGCGAGCTTCCGGGTACTGCTCGACGGGAAGGCTGGGGATGGAGATGGCTCCCACCAGCGTGATGAGGATGGAGAGGACGCTGGCGAAGATGGGCCGGCGGATGAAGAAGTCGGAGAACATGGGCGCTCACTTCCCCCCGTCCGGGCCCGGCGCCGTGCCCGCGTCCGCGGCGCCGCCCACGCCAGGGCCCTCGCCCGGAAGCTGCTTCACGGGCTTCGGCTGGATGGGCTGCCCATCCCGCAGCGCCTGGAGCGAACCGACGATGACCGGCGTGCCCGCCTCCAGGCCCTCCAACAGCTCGTAGTAGTTGCCCTGGAGCACGCCCAGCTTCACCGGCCGGCGCTGCGCCACCATGGGGCCGCCATCGCCCTGCACCGCCACCATGGCGAAGTACTGGCTGCTCTGCTGCGTCACCGCGAAGGTGGGCAGCCGCAGCGCCTCGCGCGTGTCGTACACCACCCGGGTGTGCACCACCTGGCCGGCGCGCAGCCCCTGCGTGTTGTCGAAGGCGGCCTTCAGCTCCACCAGTTGCGTGCGCGGGTCCGACGTGGGGGCCACGAAGAAGACGGGCGCGCTCACCACCGGTGTGCCCTCGTCGTCCAGCACCTCCACCAGGGTGGTGCCCACCTCCACCTCGGAGGCGCGCTCGGGCGGCACCGCCACGGACACCTCCAGCGCGCGGCTCTGGTCCACGTTCGTCAGCGCCGTCTGCGGGGTGACGTAGTCGCCCACCTTCACGGGGATGTCGCCCACCACGCCGGCGAAGGGCGCCTGCACCCCGAAGTAGCCGAGCTCCACCTGCTGGGCCTGCAGCTGGGCCTCCGCCGAGCGCGCGCTGGCCTCGGCCGCCGCCGCCTGGGCCACCGCCTGCTCATAGTCCTGCCGGCTCATGAGTCCCTCGCGCAGCAACTGCTCGGCGCGCTGCCGGCTGCTGCGCGCGAACTGCCGCTGGGCCAGGGCCGAGGCGCGCTGGGCCTCGGCGCTCTGCACTCCCGCGCGCTCGCGCCTTGGATCGATCGCCAGCAGAAGCTGGCCCTGCTTCACCTCCTGGCCCGGCTTCACCGCGATGCGCTGCACGTAGCCGGCTACCTGTGGAAAGACGGTGATGCTGCGGCGGGAGATGAGCGTCCCCAGGTACTCGCCCGTGTCACGCACCGGGCCCGGTTGCAGCTCCAGCACCTCCACCGGCAGCGCCTGTCCGCCGCCGGGCCCTCCAGGGCCTCCGGGTCCACCCTTTCCCTCCGTGCGCTGACACCCGGCCAGGGCCAGGGCCGCCAGCCACACTCCCCACACTCCCTGCCTCACCAGTCGCATGCCGCCTCCACCAGGAATGCCTCGATTCGCGCCTGGAATAGCTGAAGCTCGCTCACCACCAGGTTCAGCTCCGCCTGCCGCAGCGCCGCCGCGGACACCACCAGGTCCTGACTCGTCCCGGCGCCCACCTCGAAGGCCCGGCGGGTCAGCCGGTCGTTCTCCGCCGCGAGCTCCCGCGCCCGGGTGGCGATCTCCTGCTCCGCCCGCGCCACGTCCACCTCGCGCCGCACCTGCCGCACCTCGACCGAGGCCCCGCGCCGCCGCTCCACCACTTCCTGGCGCGCCGTCTCCTCCTGGGCTCGCGCCTGCCGCACGCGGCCTCCGCGCGCGCCTCCTTCATAGAAGGGCAGGGTGAGCACCGCGCCGATGTTCCACACCGGCACCCGCGCGAAGCCCGGGTCCACCGTGAAGCCCACCACCGTGCTCTGCGCCTCCAGCGTGGGCAGGTACTGCGCCTGGGCCGCCGCCACGTCGTGCCCGGCCGCCTCCACCTGCGCGCGCGCCGCCGCCAGGTCCGGCCGCTCCTCCAGCGACGGGAGGCTCCGGCACTCCTGCTGGCCCTGCTTCAGCAGCTCCTCGAGGGACACGTTGCGCGCCAGCCCCACCGGCTGCTCCTGCCCCAGAATGAGCGCCAGGGTATCCCGCGCCTGCATCAGCGAGTTGTCCCCGGAGACCACCGACGAGCGCGCCGACTCCGCGTCCTGCCGCAGGCGGATGACGTCCAGTTGCGTACCCGCGCCCAGCTCCAGCCTCCGCTGGGCGAGCGCCAGCCGCTCCAGGGCGGCGCGCAGGTTGACGCGGTTCACCTCGGAGATCCGCTCGGCGGAAGCCACCCGCGCCAGCGTGCGGGCGAGCTCCCCGGTGAGCTGACGCCGTGTCTCCTCCAGCGACAGCTCGGCCGCCCGGCGCGACGCTCCCGCCGAGCGCAGCGATTGGATGGCACCCCAGTCGAGCAGGGGGACGGAGGCCGTCACCGTGACGGTGCCCAGGGGCGCGGTGGGCAGGGGGCCGTCGCCACCACCGGCGCCAATGCCTCCTCCGCCGATGCCGCCCCCGATGAAGGGGGTTGCCGGGTCGAGCACGTTGTATTGGACACCGGCCGAGCCCCCGACGGTGGGCAGCAGTCCGGCGAGCGCCACGCGCCGCAGTCCCGCGGCGGACTCCACCTGGGCCAGGGCGATGCGCAGATCCGTGGAGCGCTGGCGCAGCAACTCGAGCGCCTCGTCCCAGGAGCCCACCTGCACCGGAGCCGGAGGCACGGGCTCCAGCATCGGGTCGGAGACCTCGGGCTGAAAGGGCGGAGACACGGCGGTGGGCTGCTGTGGCGCGGCCCCCGGTCCGGTCTGCGCCAACATGGCTCCGGCGGGGAGGCCGGCGTGCCAGAGCAGGGCTGTGAGCAGGAGGGCGGTCATGGGCAGGCCGCCCACGTTGGTGCCTGCCGCCGCGCATCGCCTCCTACCGGAGGGCAGTCATGACACAGCAGGACATTGTGGGTGCTCGCTAGCGAGCACTTGCGTCACCCTGGAGCAGGAAGGTGACAGCGGGGCGGGACGGGTGCTCGCTGGTGGGCACTTGTGTCCCGCTGTCCGGCGTCAGCTCAGGTCCTTCGAGGCCGTCCGCGGCGGCTCCCGCGGGGGCAGGGGCTGGCCGAGGCAGTCGGTGCCCGGGGCGGGCGCGCGGGTGCTGCGGGGCCGGTACTCCCAGTGCCACGGCTCCGAGGGCACCGTGCGCCGGAAGCCATGGCGGCACGCGTTGGCGGCGAGCCAGCGGTAGGTGGGGGACTCCTCGTCGCCGACGACGACGTCCACCGCGAGGCCCCGCTGGTGGTTGGAGCGGCCGGGGCGCGCGGCCTTGGGGCCCAGGCCCTTGCGGTAGCGCTCGTAGAGCAGGCGCTGCTCCCGGCGGGTGCGGTAGCCGCTGGTCACCCAGAGCCCGATGCCCTCCGAGCGGGCCACGGTGGCCATCCGCAGGAAGGAGGACGCGGCGTCACGGTGCAGCGACTTGCCACCCGGGAGGGTGACGAGGTGCTTGGGCGTGGCCGTCTTCACCCGCTTGCGTTTCGCGTCCGCGCCAGGCGCGACACCAGGAACGAGCAGGCACACGAGGGCGAGGAGAAAGCTCCAGCGGAGCGGCGGGAACGGCATGGGCGGTTCCTGTCCAAGGGGGCAGGAATGGTTGCTCTCACATTCATTCCCGGAATGCGAGCAGGCGGCCGGGCAGGCGCCGCAGGGTCCGCTGGCTCGAAACCGCTCGGAGAAGAGCGTCTGGAGGGGGTGGCTCGTCTGGCCGCCTGCTCTCCCGGTAGAGTGCGGGCACTCCCATGACGACCGCCCTCCGTTCCGTGTCTCCGAGCGAGGAGACTTCCGCCGCTTCCGCTCCCGTCTCCACTCCCGCGGTGCTGCCCGCAGCGCGCCTGATGGCGCACGCCGCCGCGTGGCTCACCCTGTTGGGGCTGCTCACCGGCGGCTACGTCTCCGCGGCCATGACGGGCAAGGTGCCCGTGGATCCTCATGCCGCGCTCGCCTCGCACCTCAACGCGCTGATGGGGGCCTTCCTGCTGCTGGGCGTGGCCTGGACGCTGCCGATGCTGCGCTACGGGGCCACGGGACAGCGGCGGCTCGCGTGGGCCTTCATCGTGTCCAACTTCGCCAACTGGTTCGTCACCGGCGTGAAGGCGTGGCTGCGCGTCTCCGGCGTGGATGCCACCGGCGAGCCCGTGAATGACGCCGTGTTCGGCGTGCTCACGCTCTCCGTGGTGTTGCCGGCGCTCGGCGCGGCGGCGGCGTGGGTGTACGGTTTCCGGCGTCCCACCGCTTCTTAGGAGACCCGCACGTGGGTGGTGCGCGGGCCCTCGTCGATTCCGGCGGTGCTGCACCCGGCGGCGTGAGGCGCCTCAGTCCAGCGTGGCGCTCACGTCGGAGCGGGTGAGGCGCAGGGTGGCCATGCGGCGGCGGCGGGCATCGGCGATGGACAGGTGCCAGCCGGCGGCGAACAGTCCCACCGCGAGGCATCCGCCCCACAGAGCCCGGGCGCCGTAGTGCCCCAGCACCCACGAGCCGAGCGTGGGGGCGATGCAGGCCGACAGGGCCCACAGCATGTAATAGGCGCCCTGGTAGGTGCCGCGCTGCTCGGTGGGCGCCAGGTCCGCCACCACGGCCGAGCCCGCCGGGGCCTGGGCGATCTCCCCCAGCGTCCACACCACCACCGCGAAGGCCGCCATCGCCGGGTCCGCGCCGAGCGCATGCAGCCCGAAGCCAAGCCCCGTCAGGCCCGAGGCCCAGGCCAGCGCCGTTGCGCGCCGCACCTGTCCCATTGCCCGGCCGGCGAAGGGTTGCAGCAGCACGATGAGCACGCCGTTCACCGCCAGCACCGCGCCGAAGGTGGCGGGCGACATGCCCTGCGAGGTCAGGTCCAGCGGCAGCGTCACGTTGCCCTGGGAGAAGATGATGCAGGTGAGGACGATGGGCAGGGCGAAGGAGAGGAACACCGGATCCCAGAAGGGCGCGAGCCCGGGCAGCCCGCGCGACGGCTCCGCGCTCCGTGCTGCCCGGGTGGGGCGCGTCTCCGGCACCTTCCACCAGACGATGAGCCCGTAGAGGAAGGTGGTGCAGGCGTCCGCCACGAAGAGCACGAGGAAGCCGAAGCGCGAGGCGAGTCCCGCCAGGGGCAGGGCGATGGCGAAGCCCACGTTGACCACCCAGTACAGCAGGCCGTAGGCGCGTGCGCGGTCCTCGGGCTTCACCACGTCCGCGATGGCCGCCGACACCGCCGGCCGGTACAGCTCGCCCAGCAGGCCCAGCAGGAAGGCCGACACGCAGAGGTGCCACGTCTCGCGTGCGAAGCCCATGGACAGCATCGCCGCCGAGCCCAGCCACAGCCCCGCGAGCAGCGTCTTGCGCCGGCCCACCCGGTCCGCGAGCATCCCTCCGACGAGCCCCGCCAGCA
Organism: Archangium gephyra; assembly: GCF_049060025.1. Lineage (GTDB taxonomy): Bacteria > Myxococcota > Myxococcia > Myxococcales > Myxococcaceae > Archangium > Archangium gephyra_A. Next base: position 5,505,496 of record NZ_JBMEQQ010000002.1, on the reverse strand, counting down.
CGCCGCCCGCTCCGTGCAGGGACACCACCATCCCCGCTTCCTCCACCCGGAAGCCGCGCTCGCGCGTGAGGTACAGGGCCAGGAAGGGCACCACGAAGGCGCCCAGCCGGTTCACCAGCGTTCCCGTCCACAGGTACCAGTACGTGCCCGGCAGTCCTCCCGCCGTGGCCCGGACCTCTGCCCCCAGTCGTCCCAACAGGTGCTTCATGACGGGGCGCAGCTTGCGGGAAGTGGCCCGGGGGCGCCAGGGGCGGGCTTTCCCCTACTCCGGGAGTGGGTGGCCCGCGTAGGATTCGCACCCGGAGGAAGACGAGTGACCCGACCCTACAAGCCCGAAGGTTATCCGAGCGTCTCGGCGTACGTGATGGTGGATGGCGCCCAGCGAGTGATCGACTTCTTGAAGAAGGCCTTCGATGCCACGGAGCTGCGCCGCTTCGACAGCCCGGATGGCTCGATCATGCACGTCGAGGTGCGAATCGAGGACTCGGTGGTCATGCTCTCCGATGGCGGAGGCCCCTTTCCGGCGTTTCCCGTCTGGCTCCACCTCTATGTCCCGGATGTGGATGCGACGTACCGGCGCGCGCTCGCGGCGGGCGGAGTCTCCGTTCAGGAGCCGCAGCAGAAGAAGGACGACCCGGACCGCCGGGGCGGTGTGAAGGATCCCTCGGGAAACACCTGGTGGATTTCCACCCAGGTCGGGTGAGGCAGAAGACGGCGGAGCGGGGAGCACCCGTTGAGGGAATCAGCGTTTGCGCAGGAAGCCTTCCAGCACGCCGGCCACGTTGGTGCCGATCTCATCCACCGCGTAGCCGCCTTCCTGCACGAACACCGTCGGCACCTTCAGCCCGGCCAGCCGCTGTCCGATGAGCGGGTAGTGCTCCTGGGCGAGCTTGAAGGCGCTGATGGGGTCGCCCTCATAGGTGTCGACGCCGAGCGACACCACCAGCGCGTCGGGCGAGAACGTGGCGATGGAGTCCATCGCCGCATCAAGGGCGGTGCTGTACTCCTTCCAGATGGTGCCGCGCGGCAGCGGGAGGTTGAGGGTGTAGCCCTCTCCGGCGCCCGCGCCGCGCTCGTCGGCATAGCCGAGGAAGTAGGGGTACTCCGTCTCCGGGGTCGCGTGGATGGAGACGAACTGCACGTCCGAGCGCTCCCAGAAGATGTCCTGGGTGCCGTTGCCGTGGTGGTAGTCCACGTCCAGCACCGCCACCCGGGCGAATCCCTGGTCTCGCAGGTGCTGCGCCGCCAGGGCCGCGTTGTTGAGGAAGCAGTAGCCGCCGTAGAGGGAGTGCCCGGCGTGGTGTCCGGGCGGACGGCACAGGGCGTAGGCGCTCTTCTCTCCCTCGGCGACCAGCGCGGCGGCGGTCAGGGCGCACCAGGCGGCGGCGAGGGCGGCTTCCCAGGTGCCCTCGACGATGGGCGTGCTGGCGTCGAAGGCGTAGTAGCCCATCCTGCCGTTGATGCCGGAGGGGATGTGGTCCCGGCGCAGGCCGCGGGCGGGAAAGCCGCTCGGAAGCATGAAGCCCTGCTTGCCGAGCGCCCGCCACTCGTCATGGGCGGTGCGCAGGAACTCGACGAACCCGGCGTCGTGGACGCGCAGCAGCGATTCCTGGGGGAAGGAGCGGGGCTCGAGCACCGCGAACCCGGCGCGCTCCACGGCCTTCAGGATGTAGTCGGCGCGCACCGGCATCTCGAAGCACGGCACCAGCTCGCCGCGATGCAGTTCCTTGCCACCGTCATGACGGGCGTGCAGCGGGGAATGGACGACTTTCACCGGGGGGGTCTCCAGGGCTGAAGGAGGAGCGGCCCGGCGAGTTGTAACGCAGCGCGGGTCCGTCATCCAAGGAGGGGGGCCCTGTCCCCAGCACGGGCGTGAAGTGGAGCAACACCGGGCGGCTTGGCACCGGCCGCCGGGAAAAATCGATTTCGTCAGGTTCCCGGACGGGAACGCGTCGTTGGACTCGAACGCCAGAACGCGTGAGATGCCACCGGACCGCCGCCGCGGGTCATCCGCCGCGCCCGCGTCAGGCCTCGCGCCGAGCCACCGTCTTGGGGAGCCCAACCCCTGACGAGAGGTTCGCGAATGGCGACGAATCCCCGCATCAAACGGGCCATCGTGTTTGGCCGGAATCCGCATCAGTCCGATTCCTTCGACACGGAGGCCGAGGCGGCCGAAGCCCTGGGCGTCGAAACCTTCCAGTTGGATCTGCACGCCCTGCTCGAGGGCAACACGGACCGGGCGCTCGCCGCCATCCCCGAGCGGGGCCACCTGCGGCTGCTCTACCGGGGGTGGATGCTCACGGGGGAGGAGTACGAGGCGCTGGACGAGGCGCTCGGCGAGCTGGGCCACGAGCTGATGACGACGCCCGCGGAGTACGCGGCGGCCCACTACCTGCCGAACTGGTACCCGCGGCTGAAGGGGTACACCGCCCGCTCCGTCTGGACCGAGGGCACGGACGTGTTGGAGGCATGGCATGCCGCGCAGGAGCTGGGCTCGCCGCCGTGGCTCGTGAAGGACCACGTGAAGTCAGCGAAGGAGCGCTGGGCCGAGGCGTGCTTCGTTCCAGCGGGCGCCACGCGCGAGGACTTCGAACGCATCTGCGCCGCGCTGCTGGAGGAGCGCGGAGACCGTTTCGAGCGCGGGTTCGTGGTCAGGCGCTTCCTGCCGTTCAAGGTGCGGGGGCGGACGCCGAGCGGGCCCGCGCACCTCGAGTTCCGGCTGTTCTTCGGGCGGGGGCGGCTGCTGGCGGCGGAGTCCTACGACGACTTCGATGTCGACGTCCCGGACTTCTCGGCCTTCGAGCGGCTCGCACGGAAGGTCGAGGCGCGCTTCTTCACCATGGACGTCGCGATGCTCGAGGACGGCCGCTGGGTGGTGGTCGAGGTGAATGATGGAGGGGTCTCCGGGCTCCCGGCGAGCATCGACCCCCGCGAGCTGTTCGCGGCGTTGCTGGGCGTGGACCGGTAGTAGGAGGGGAGGCCCCTCGCCTGCTCCCCCTGCCAGCCCAGAGGGCTGTCAGGTGGAAGGCGGGGGGCGGTGCGTGGAGATGGCACCGGCCGGGCGAAGACGTTAAGGGAGAGCCCCATGGAGCCCACCACCGACCTGGCCACCTGTCTGCTCTGTGGCGCTGGAGCCTCTCCGGCGCTGAACCTGCCGCGCTTCGCTGGCGCCTCGTGTCAGGGCTGTGCCCAGCGCGTGGGCCACCTGCTGGTGCAGGAGCCCACGCTGCTCACGGACATCTGGCCGCTGCTCGCCGACGACTCGGAGCTGGAGGAGCCCGAGCCCACGGTGCAGCGCGCCGATGGGAAGACGGTGGAGCTGCGCCAGGTCATCGCGGAGATGAAGCGCGAGCTGTCGGTCGAGGACCGCATGAAGCTCGCCGAGCTGTACGGCGAGATCGGCCTGATTCGCGAGCAGCTCGAGGAGTGTGGCCGGGTGCTCGTCGCCGCCTCCGCTCCCGCGTTGGCCCAGCGTGCGCTCGACGTGCTCTTCTCGCCCGAGCTGTGCTCGCCCCGTGGAATCGAGGAGCTCCGCGGGCGCTTGTTCCCGGCCTGATCTCACTGGAGATCCACTCGGATTTGCAGCACAACGCGCGTGTGCGCGCCACCCTCCACTTCCTCACCGAGCTCCTCCAACGCGAGCGCCCGCTCCTCTCCGGAGAAGGACGTCCCGCCTCGCGTTCCTCCGGGAGGCGTTCTTCGTGAGCCAGCTCGTCGGACTGCTGGCCGCCAGTCTCCTCCTCGGCACCATCGCCCGGCGCAGTGGCCGCTTCCCGGAGCAGACGCCGCTGGCCCTCAACGCCTTCGTGCTCAACGTGGCGCTGCCCGCGCTGGTGCTGCGCGCGGTGCACAGCCTGACGCTCGCCCCCGAGCTGCTCGCCGCCGCCGCCACGCCTTGGCTCGTCTTCGGCGGCTCGTGGCTCTTCTTCCGCGCCCTGGGCCCGCGGCTGGGCTTTCCGCCCGGCACCGTGGCGGCGCTCGTCCTCACCGGCGGGTTGAGCAACACCGCCTTCGTGGGCCTGCCCCTCATCGAGGGCCTCATGGGCCGCGAGGCGCTGCGGGTGGCCGTCGTGGTCGATCAGCTCGGCTCGTTCATGGTGCTGGGCACGGTGGCCACGCTCTTCGCCGCGCGCGCCGCCGCGAAGGACACCCGCACCGGGTCACTCCTCAAGCGGGTGGTGGGCTTTCCGCCCTTCATCGCCCTGGTGGCCGCGTTCCTGCTCCAGCCGTGGGACTGGCCCGCGTGGGTGGACGTGGTGCTCGGCCGGCTGGGTGACATGCTCACCCCGCTGGCGCTCTTCTCCGTGGGTTTCCAGTTGCGGCTCTCGGGCGTGAAGGGCCGGGTGCGCGCGCTCGCGCTGGGGCTCGGCTACAAACTCGCGCTGGCGCCGCTCGTCATCGCGCTGCTGCTGCGGGTGCTGCCCGGCATGGGCCGGCTCACCTTCGAGGTGTCCGTTCTCCAGGCCGCCATGGCTCCCATGGTCACTTCCGCCATCCTCGCCACGGACAACGGGTTGGACCCGGAGCTTCTCCGCTCTCATGGTGGGGTTGGGCATTCCGCTCTCGTTCGCCACGGTGCCCATCATCCTGCTGCTCCTGCGCTGAAGGCCGTGCGAGGCCTACGCGAAGGCCTGCGTGGCGTAGGCGATCTCCAGCCCCTCCTTGCGCATGCGCAGCCGCGTGCGCGACAGCCAGTGGCAGTGCGGGCAGTAGCTGTGGGCGCCGTTGCCCGGCGTGCTGCGGATGGTCACGGCACCGCCGCACAGCATGCAGCCCTCGGGCAGGGTGAACTCCGAGATGGTGTCACCCGTGTTCTTGTCAGTTGATCCGGTCATGCCCTTTCACGTAACGCAGCAATCGGCGGCCACAAGTCGCCGGGCCGCGATTTCCGGAAACCCTCGGAGGGCAGGCAGGCGGGCCTGTAGCACCTACCGTCCCCTCGCGCCTTGTCCACGGCCGGACAGCGCAACCCGGCGAATGCAGGGGCTCGGGTTGGCACGCCATTTCCAAGAGAAAGGCGTTTCAGAGGGGGGAGGGTGGGCATGGAGATTGCGCGAGTCGCGCTTCGCCGGCGTGGGAAGAACTGGGGGGTGGAGGTGACCCTCAAGGAGGGCGGTGTGCGGCGCTATCGCTACGGCAGCGAGGCGCAGGCGCGTTACTTCGCCGCCGTATTCGAGCTGGGACCGCGTTGGCTGCCTCCGGTGCCGTCGCGGAGCAGGCGTTCGCGGGCTGGGGCACTCTCCGCCGGGAGGGCAGCGAGCGGCCCCAGGTAGACCCAGGGGGTCCGGGCATCCCCCGGGCCCTCGTGCGGGTTCCGGAGAGGCCGCGCATCTGCTAGGAGTCACGCCTCATGAGCAAGAGCAACTACACCCCCCGCCCGAACCGCGAGCCCATCACCCGTGAGACGGATCCCGCCGGCCGCTGGTCCGCGAAGTTCCCGGACATGATCGGTTACAAGAGCCAGGGTGGCGGCAAGCTGCCCGCAGACTACGGGTGGAACACCAATCCCAAGCAGTGGCAGGAGGAGATGACGCCCGAGACCCTCGCCACCGAGTACCGCAACCTGGTGATTCCGCGCCACCCCGTGCCCGCGCCCGCCGCGCTGCCCGAGGGCGCCAAGGCCGAGTCCAAGTAGCACTCAGGTGAAGGGCAGGGCCGCGAGAGGCCTAAGCCATCCCACGGGCCTTGTGGACGATGGCGTCCGCGAGGCACTCTGCCGCCCGGGGTCCACCCTGGCGCAGGAAGAGGTTGGGCTCGGTGATCTCCAGCTCCATCAGCCGCAGCGCGCCCTGCTCGTCCCGCGCCACGTCCACCCGGGCGTAGAGCAGCTCGAAACCCGTGGCGGCGAGCACCTGGCGGGCGAAGGCGCGCTCGTCATGGCCCCCGTGCATACCTCAACTCCGGGCGGCGGCGATGACCGCGCCGAGCCGGCGCATGCCCTCTTCGATGAGCTCCGGCGGACGGTTGGAGAAGTTCAGCCGCATGAACTCCGAGCGCGGCTCGGCGGCGAAGAAGGGGGCGCCGGGCACGAAGGCGACGCGCTTCTCGAGCGCCTGCGGGAAGAGGGCGTCCGCGCTCATGCCGCGCGGCAGCTCCACCCATACGAACATGCCGCCATCCGGCTCCGTCCACCGGGTGCCCTCGGGCATGTGCTTCTCCAGCGAGGCGAGCATCGCCTGGCACCGCTCGCCGTAGACGGCGCGCAGCTTGTCCAGGTTGGCGTTGTAGTCGAAGCGCGACAGCAACCGTGCCGTGGCGCGCTGCGCGACCGTGGCGGTGTGCAGGTCCGCCGACTGCTTCACGACGGTGAGGGTGCGGATGAGCTCGCGCGGACCCACGGCCCAGCCGATGCGCAGCCCGGGGGCCAGCGTCTTCGAGAACGTCCCCAGGTTGATGACCACGCCCTCGGTGTCCAGCGAGGCCAGCGACGGCAGGTGCGCGCCCCGGAAGCGCAGCTCCCCATACGGGTTGTCCTCGAGGATGAGGATGCGGTGGCGCTGGGCGAAGCGCACCAGCGCGTGCCGGCGCTCCAGCGACAGCGTGGTGCCCTTGGGATTCTGGAAGTTGGGCACCAGGTAGATGAGCTTGGGCCTGCGGCCGACGTGGTGGAGCAGCCCCTCCAGCTCGTCCACGCGCATGCCCTGGTCATCGCTGCCCACGACGGCGTAGGAGGCCTCGTAGCCGCTGAAGACCTGCAGCGCGGCGAGGTAGCTGGGATTCTCCACCACCACCACGTCGCCCGGGTCCAGCAGCACCTTGGCCACCAGGTCGATGCCCTGCTGCGAGCCGTTGGTGATGAGCACCTGATCCGTCGCCAGGTGCAGGCCCTGCCCACCCAGATGCGAGCAGATCCACTCGCGCAGCGGCCCGTAGCCCTCGGTGGTGCTGTACTGCAGGGCGGCGCGGCCCTCCTCGGCGAACACCTCGGCGTGCGCCTGGGCGATGGCCTCCACCGGGAAGAGCTCGGGCGCCGGCAGCCCGCCAGCGAAGGAGAGCACGTCGGGACGCTCGGCCACCTTGAGGATCTCCCGCACGGCGGAGGCCTTCATCCGCGACATGCGCTGGGCGAGCGGGAACGGTGGAGGGGCGGGAAGGGGGATGGCCGCGGTCATGCTCAGGCTCCTTTCAGCTCTTCGGGGGAGACGTGGATGTACGTCTCTTCCTTGATGGATGTCAGAACGATGGTGGTGTGCGTGCGCGTGACGCCGGAGATGGTCCGCAGCGTCTCCACGAGCAGCGTGTCGAGCGTCTTCGTGTTCCGGGTGCGCACCTTGAGGAGGTACGAGTCCTGACCGGCGACGCGGTGGGCCTCGAGCACCTCGGGCATCGCCAGCACCTTGCGGGCGAACCCGTCGAAGTACTTCGGGTGCTCGATGCTCACGCCGATGAAGGCGGTGATGTCCTTGCCCAGCTTCGACGCGTCCACGCGCGCCGTGTAGCCGGTGATGACGCCCCGCTCCTCCAGCTTGCGGATGCGCTCGGCCACCGCCGGCTGGGACAGCCCCACCGAGCGGGACAGCTCGAGCTGCGTGGCCCGGCCATCGCGCTGCAGCAGGTCGACGATGCGGTGGTCCAGTTCGTCCATGGAATCCCAGTGGCCTTATTTTTATAAGTCCCAGCGACTCGGTGCCTATAACCTATATGTCTCGCACGGACGGTGCAAGAGGGCAGCAGGCGGGCGGACGAGCCCTTCCCCCTCCGGAGTGTCCGTGTCATCACGAATGCGGGGAGCCCCGTCAGTCCTCAGTGCACGTCTCGCGCCCACCGGCTACGAGGAGCGCATCCATGGATTCCGCCTTCCGTCAGCAGTTCCTCGGACTCGAACTGACGCTGGCCCGGCGCTTCGCCACGGTCGAGTCACGGCCCTGGGGATATTTCGTCCACGAGGTGGGAAATCCCGACCACTGGGATGCGAACACCGCGCGCTGGCTCCGGGCGGAGGAGCCGGAGGCCACCATCGAGGAGGTGGTGGCGCTGTACCGGGCCAGGGGGCTCGTCCCGCGGGTGCGGTTGGATGACCTGAGCGCACCCGGCGACGCCGTGGAGCGGCTCGTGGCGCGAGGCTTCCAGAAGGACTCGCAGCGCCTGCGCCTCATGCACTGGGTGCCGGAGCCCTCCCGCCCACTTCCGGTGTTGTTCTCGGGCGTCACGCTGGAGGTGGCGGGCCCGGGAGCTCATCCGCTCCCTGGCGGAGATTCTAGGAGGCGCCAACGCGTGGGAGGGACGCGAGTGGCTGGTGCGCTACCTGGAGCGGCTGGTTCCCAACCCCGCGTCGCACTACTACCTCGCGCGCGTGGACGGTGTGCCCGCCGCGATGGCGGCGCTCTACGAGGGCGAGGGGGGCGCGCTGGTGCAGGATGTGGCGACGCGCCCCAGGTACCGCCGGTGCGGCCTGTCGACGGCGTTGATCACCTGGCTGCAGCGCAGGGCCACGGTGCCGCTCTTCCTCCAGGTGAGCAACCCCGAGGCGGAGCGCATCTACGCGCGCGCGGGCTTCCAGGTGTGGGGAGAGCTCGAGCAGGTGACGTGCCGCCTGCCCGAGCCGTGAAGCCGGTGAGACGTCTCAGGGCGCCGCGAAACCGGCGAGCTGGATGAGCTGGCTGTCCTGGAGCTGATGCAGGGGGCAGGGCGTGGCGAGCAGGAGGTGCGCCGAGGAGTTCTTCTTGAGCTTCTCGGGCAGCTCCTCCACGGAGAAGTAGGAGGCGCTCGGCAGCTCGAAGGGCGCGCTCGCCTGGTACTTGCCGGAGATGCGGGGCGGGGTGCCACCCGAGCCCGAGGAGCCCTCGTACATCGTCTTGCTCACGTCGAAGCGGGTGAAGCACTGCTCCTCGCTGACGGGCAGCACGTAGTCGTCGAAGCCCGAGTCCACCTTCAGGGAGAACGTCCGCGTCTTGCCGGACTCCGAGTCCTCGAGCTTCACCTCGTGGGCGCCCTGCGCCACGTCGAAGCGCAGGTGCTCGCCGGAGCTGCTCGCGGGAGAGAGGCTCTGGCCGTCGATGAACAGCTTCACCTGCTGTCCCTCGTTCACCACGATGTGCACCTTGCCGCTGCCCATCATGTGATTCCACGCCGCCCCGATTCCCATGCCGCCCACGACGACGCCAACGACGGCGACCTTCAGCTTCTGAAATACGGACATGTCCTCTCCTTCGCCGGCATGACGCGCCGACGCCCCCCGCCCTCCGGTGTGGAGGTCCAGGTAGACGACGCTGTAGATCAGCGCCTCGGTTCGAAGCAATCCCCCCACCATTGGAGGCTGCCCGGGAGGAGACGGCACGCGGCCTGGTTCCTGGCGTAGAGTGGGGGCCGGGGAGAGCAGATGAACATCCGTTTCAATCGCCGGGTTGCCCTCGGCATCGCCGCGGTGCTCGCAGTGGGGCTCGTGAGGTGGGCCACCTCGGACGTGTGCGTGTCCGCCTGGGTCTTTCAGGGAGTGAAGGTGGACCGCTGCCCGGACGGCAACTTCCGGCAGACGGTGGGCCTGCGCGCCGAGGGACTCGCCCGGGAGGCCACCGGCACCCTCCATGTGTCGGCCGAGGCCCATGGTGCCACCCGGAACGCCTGGGAGCGGCTGAGCGCGCCGGTGCGGCGCCTGGAGGCCTCGCTCTTCCTCGTGGACGCCGAGGGCAAGGAGTCCCCCCTGGCTCCCGAGGAGCGCTGGGAGCAGGAGGACTCCGACTTCTCCCTGCGCGCCCAGGTGAAGCTGCCCGCGCTGCCGGATGGGGATTACAAGCTGCGCGCCCGCGTCACCACGCCGCTGGGCACCGACACCGTGGAAGCCCCGCTGGCGCTCTATGCACCCGCCCGCGTCCACGTCCTCACCGACCGGCCCCTCTACGAGCCCGGCCACCAGGTGCGCTTCCGCGCCGTGGTGCTGCGCGCGAAGGACCTCGCGCCCATCGACGGGCGCCCGGGCACGTGGTTCGTCACCGACCCGTCCGGCGAGGTGGTGCTGGAGCAGCGCATGCCCGCGGGCCCGTGGGGCGTGGTGGCCGGGGACTTCCCGCTCGACCGGGGCGCGCCCACCGGCAGATGGACGGCGCGCTGGACGAGCGGTGAGGCCTCCGGCGAGGCCTCCTTCCAGGTGAAGCCCTTCACCCTGCCGCGCTTCCGCGTGGAGGCCGTCAGCACGAAGCCCTTCTGGCGCATGGGCGAGTCGCCCGTCGTCGAGGGGCGGGTCGTCTACAGCTCGGGCGCGCCGGTGGTGGACGCGGCCGTGGCCCTCTCCTGGAACGTCCAGGGCGCGTGGCCCGCTCCCCTCGAGTGGCTCGACGAGAAGGCGAAGGACGCGCTGCCCCGGAAGGCGCGCACGGATGCCGCGGGACGCTTCCGGCTCACCCTGCCGCGCGTGCCCCATGACCTGCGGGGCCAGGCCACCCTCTCCGCGTGGCTGTCCGCCACGGACCCCGCGGGAGACCAGGTGCAGGGAGGCGCCTCGGTGCTGCTCTCCGAGGATGCGATCTCCGTGTCGGCGGTGACGGAGCTGTCGGACGGCCTGGCGGACGGCTACAGCAACCGCGTGTACCTGCGCGCCACCACCGCCAGCGGCCAGTTGCTGCCCGGCGCGGAGCTCACCGTGAAGCGCGCGTGGGACCCGCGTGACGAGGGCGTGCGCGCGGTGACGGACGAGGACGGCGTGGCCGCCTTCCAGCTCGACCCGGGCCCGCCCGTCAACGTCGTCATTCCTCCCATGCCGGTGCGCCGCCAGCCTCCGCCGCCTCCGGTGGGATTGGGCGGGGTGGGGGACCTCTTCGCGGACACCGGCTCGCCCGCCCTGGAGGACCAGCTCGCCCTGGAGCGGTGGCTGCAGTCCCTGCACTCCTGTGCGCGCTTCGTGCCGCCCGAGGAGGGCTCCAACCAGGTGACGCTGGGCGTGCGCGTGGCCGCGGGGGGCTCGGTGGTGGACGTGGTGTCGGATGGCTTGCCGCTGGGCGCCTGCCTCGCCTCGGTGGTGCGTGCGCGCGCGCTGCCGCCCGGCCGTGAGCGGATGCTGGCGCTCACCCTGGACGTGCTCGACCCGGGCCTGCCCTCCCTCGAGTTCCAGGTGCTCGCCGTCTCCGGTGTCAGCGAGGGGTTGGCGGAGGCGCTGCGGCTCGCGGCGCTCGATGCGCGCGAGTGCCTGCCCGGAAACCTCTCGCTGTCCGCTCCGCTGCCGGCCGTGCTCACCTGGCGCACGCGCCCGAAGCAGCGCGAGGTGGAGGTGGGCTGGGCGTCCCTGCCCCAGGCACAGGGCATGCTCCCCGCCGCCCACCTCTCCTGCATCCAGTCCCGCTTCGCGCGGCTGGTGCTGAGCGCCGAGCCCGGCAATGCCATGGGCGTGGTGCGCTTCACCGCCGAGCCCACGGGGGGCGGCTCCGACGGTGCCGTGGCCCAGGAGACGACGCTGCTCGGCTACGAGCTGAGGGTGAGCGCGAAGGCGGGCAAGGAGGAGCTGGGCTCGACGAAGCTCGTGTTGTCTCCGGCCCGGTTGCCGCCCGCGCGCTTGAGGGCCACGCCGGTGCTGGCGCGTGCCGGTGAAGAGGTGCGCATCGAGCTGCTGCGCGGCCCGGACTTCAACGGGGCGCTGCCCAAGGAGCTCCTCCTCATGGCCGGGGAGAAGGAGCTGAAGGCGGAGGTGGACAACAAGACCGCGCGCTTCCGCCTGCCCGAGGATTTCGAGGGCTGGGCCGAGGCGAGCTGGGCGGGAGCGGTGGCCCGGGTGTACGTGGCGCCGCGCGCGCAGCTCGCGCTCGAGGTGACGCCGGACAAGACGGCCTACGCGCCCGGCGAGCTGGCCCACCTGCAGGTGCACACGCGGGTGGACGGGAAGGACGGCCCGGCGGCGGTGGGCCTCTTCGGCGTGGACGACAGCTTGTCGCAGCTCGTGCCGCTGCCGGGGGCGGGCGCGCTCGACGGCATGCGTCCGGTGCCCACGGTGTCGTCGCCGGCCTTCGACGTGCTGGATGGGACGGCGCTCGCCATGGGCCGCATCCGGGGCGCCAACGCGGCCGCCGCCACGCTGCTGCGGGTGTCGGGCGTGCCGCAGCGGGATGGCGGGGAGCGGCGGTTGTCGCTCCAGGTGTCGAAGCCCTTCGAGCCGGAGGTGGAACTGACCGAGCCCTTCTACCGGGTGCTCGCGGAGCTGACGGTGCAGGCGCGCGCCTGGGAGGAGTCGGCGCCCCAGAGCGAGACGCTCTCGCCCGAGGGGATGGCGGCGCTGTGGGAGAAGGCGCTGGAGGCCTGTGAGAAGCGCGGCGAGGCGGTGACGGACGCCTTTGGCCGCCGGTTGAAGCTGTCGCGGCTGCCGCCGGAGCTGCTCACCCTCACCGACCCGCGGGCGGTGGTGGTGAATGGCACGCGGCTGCCCGAGGACGTCGAGAACTGGGGCGCGTGGGTCGCCCGGGAGGCGCCATGAAGCGCTACATCGTTGTGGGTGGGACGTGCCTCGTCGCGGGCTTCGCGTTGAACATGTGCGCGCAGGGCCTGCGGAGCTACGAGCCGGCACCCTTGTACGCGATGGCGGGTGAGGACCGCTCGAGGGCGAAGAAGAGCCTCAGGACCTTCGGCGAGAATGACGCGGAGGAGATGGAGGACGCGGCGCCGATGGTGCCTGCTGCCCAGGTCATGGGGAGCGCGGTGGGCGGCATGAGGGGAGGAGTGGAGGGATACGTGATGAGTGCCGATGCGCCGGGAGCGCCGCCTCCACCGCCTCCGCCCGCGCCCCCGGCGGAGGCACCGGCCACGCCGGGACGCGCCTGGTTCCCCGAGACGTTCCTCTTCGAGCCGTTGGTGGTGACGGATGCGTCCGGCTCGGCCTCTGTGCCGGTGAAGGTGCCGGACCGGCTGACGAGCTGGCGGGTGCTGGCGCTGGCGCACTCGCGCTCGGGAGCGCAGGCCGGGGCGGTGAGCGGCTTCGCGGGCACGCTGCCCACCTACGTGGACCCGGTGCTGCCGCCCTTCCTGCGTGCCGGAGACGTGGTGCGCGTGCCGGTGCAGGTGGTGAATACGACGGGCTCGCCGGTGACGCGCCCGCTGAAGGTGGAGGCCCAGGGCGCGGAGGTGGAGGGAGGCTCGCGCACGGTGACGGTGCCGGCGGCGGGCAGCGTGGTGGAGTACGTGACGGTGCGGGCGGCGCAGCCGGGGCCGGTGACGCTGCGGGCCTCGCTGGGAGGCACGGACTCGGTGGTGCGCACCTTCGACGTGTGGCCCACGGGCCGGCCGGTGGCGCAGACGCACGGAGGCACCCTGGCCGCGCCGCGCGCCCTGGAGCTCGCGGGCCCCGAGGACGCGGTGGCGGGCAGTGAGCGGGTGCGGTTGCTCGTCTTCCCGGGCGCGTTGGGCGTGTTGCGCGCGGAGCTGTCCGCGGCGTCCGGGCGCGGGGGCGTGGCCGAGGATGGCTATGCGCTGCTGCTCGCCGGCCGCGCGCCGGAGTTGCTGAAGTCACTGGGCGCGACGGCGGACGCGGAGTCGTTGAAGCGCATGTCGGCGCTCGCCGGGCAGCGGGTGCTGCGGACGGGCCGCGCGCCGGACGTGGCCACCGCGGCGCTGTTGGCGGAAGCGGCGCTGGCGCACCCGGACAACCCCGTGCTGGCGCGTCTGGGCGAGCGCCTCTCCGGACAGGTGGCCTCGGCGCAGCGGCCGGATGGCACGTGCCAGGGCGCGGACGGGTGGACGTTGCAGCGGCTGCTGGTGGCCACCGCGGAGTGCGCCCGGGCGGTGCGGGCCGGGGCGGGCTCGGACGCGGGGCGCCGCAGGGCCTCGGGCTTCAATGCGCGTGTGGCGGGCGCCTTCGAGCGCTACGTGGCGCGGGTGCAGGACGGCTACACGGCGGCGGCGGTGCTGGCCAGCGGGGGCGTGTCCGGCACGGTGAGGGAGGTGCTGCGCAAGCAGGTGCGTGAGGCCCTCCAGAAGCGGCCGGACGGCTCGGCCTTCCTGCCGGTGGGCCCGGGCGTGGTGCGCGCGGATGGACTCGTGCCCACGGTGGCCGAGGCCACCGCGCTCGCGGTGCTGGCGCTCGTGGAGGACAAGGAGGCTCCGCTGGCGGACCTGGGCACCTCGCTGCTCGCGGACTACCGGCCGGAGCGTGGATGGGGTGACGGGCGCGCCAACCTCGTGGGCCTGCAGGCGGCGCTGGCGCTCTTCAAGGAGCCGCTGCCGTCCCAGGTGAGCGTGGTGCTGGAGCGCGACGGCAAGGTGGTGACGGAGGGCACGTTCGACGCGAAGGCGCTGCGGGAGGTGCTCGCGCTGGAGGGCGCCGCGACGGGCTCGGCGGGCAAGCACACGTGGACGGTGCGCGCGGAGCCGGCGGTGCCGGGGCTGGGTTTCTCCCTCACGCTGGGGGCCTACGTGCCGTGGCGCGCGAGCGAGGCGGGCCGTGGGCTGGAGTTGGCGGTGAAGGGCCCTGCGGAGGTGAAGGTGGGGATGCCGGCCGAGGTCACGGTGCAGGCGGCCTCGCCCGCGGGGATGGCGCTCACGCTGCGCCAGGGATTGCCCGCGGGGGTGCAGGTGGACCGCGCGAGCCTGGATGCGCTGGTAAGAGAGGGGAAGGTGACGTCCTACGAGGTGGAGGATGGGGCGGTGAGCCTCACCCTGCCGCCCCGAGGCGCGGCGGAGCCCTTCAGTGCGCGCTTCCGGGTGATACCGACGCTGGCGGGCTCACTGCAGGCGGGGGCCTCGAGCCTCACGCCGGTGGAGCGGCCGGAGCTCGTCTTCCACGTGCCCCCGGCCACCTGGGCGGTGCGCTGAGCCCAACTCCCCTCAAATACCCTCTCAATTTCCCCTCTCCCCTCGGGAGAGGGACGGGGTGAGGGTATCGAAGCTCCCGGGTTGTCTCCGTGTCCGCGCCTCCGATTTCACGAGGGCGTAGGCAACCCGACCCCGTGCTCCCCAGATAATAGAGGTTTCCTCGTTTGAGTCTGGGTCATCGAGCACGGAGGTTGACGGAACATGAATCACAGGTGGATGCGGAAGTCGTGCGTCTTGGCGCTGGCCCTGGGTGTCGCCGTTCACGCGGGTCCGGCCGGAGCGGTCACGCCGACGAATGTGAGCAAGGTTTCACGGGTGACGGGAGCCACTCCCGCGGGAGAGTTCCTCCCCAATCCCAATCAAACGCATACGAACTACGAGGTGATGGGCACGGACCTCGGCATCATGTGGGACAAGGGGGGCGGAGAGATCTTCGTCCTCTTTGGTGACACCTTCGGCCATGGCTGGTGTGGCAACGGCGGGTGCGGAGGGGGATGGCGCAGCAATGTGCTCGCCAGGTCTTCCGACAGGGTCCTGTCGGACGGCCTGTCCTTCTCCACGATGATCCAGGACTACTCCCGGCACGCCAAGGAGCTCCTGCCCTCGAAGAAGATCAACTTCGATGAGATGACGGTCATCCCGACGGCGGGCGTCACCGTGGGCTCGCGGCACTACATCCACTACATGTCCGTCAACAATTGGGGCGAGGCGGGCAGGTGGTCCACGAACTACTCGGGAATGGCGTACTCGGACGACAACGGGCAGAACTGGATCAAACACCCGAGCGCGAGGTGGCAGAACACCAGCACCTGGACGAACAACTTCCAGATGGCGGCCTTCGTCAAGAATGGCGGCTTCGTCTACATGTACGCGACGCCGAATGGCCGCTTCGGGAACGTGCACCTGGCAAGGGTCCCCGAGAACGCGCTGCTGAACATCAATGACTACCGGTACTGGGATGGCAATGGCTGGTCATCCTCCCAGGCCGCGGCCGTGCCCGTGGCGATGGGAGGCGCGGGCGAGCTCTCCGTTGCCTACAACTCCTATTTCGGCCGGTTCCTCATGACCTACCTGAACGAGAACCGTCAGGCGGTGGTGATGCGGGACGCTCCGACGCCGACGGGGCCGTGGAGCGGCGAGAAGGTGCTCGCGAGCGGGACGGGCCATCCCGGCCTCTACAACGCGTTCATCCATCCCTGGGCCACCAGCGGGACCGACCTGTACTTCGTCATGTCCCAGTGGACGCCGTACAACACGTTCTTGATGAGGGCCACGCTGACGAGCGACGCGTACGGGGACAACCTCCTGTCCGAGCCCGGCTTCGAGACCCAGGCGGCCACGTCCGTGATGACGCCCTGGTACGTGCAGGGCAACGGCGGCATCGACCGCAATCTGGGCACCGCGCGGACGGGCCAGGACGCGGGCTACGTGCGCGCCAGCAGCGGCTGGAATGCCCTCAAGCAGAGCGTGGCCGTCCGGCCCCATACCGACTACACGCTGAGGGGCTGGGTGCGTACCTCTGCCAACAATGCGGCGGGCTACTTCGGGGCGATGGGCGTGAACAACGGCCCCATCGTGGGGGAGACTCCGTTTGGCGCCCTGACGGGCTACACGCAGCTCACCGTGTCCTTCAACTCCGGGCCGCACTCCGTGGTCGAGGTGTACGGCGGCATGTGGGCGAACAATGGCGACACCTGGATGCAACTGGATGACGTCAGTCTCACTCGCGGCACGAACCTCGTCGGCCATGCCGGCTTCGAGCCGCAGCCCTCCTCGAGCGCGTCCTCGCCCTGGTACGCCGAGGGCAATGCGGGAATCGATCGCAACCTGGGGGTCGCCAGGACGGGGGCCAACAACGCCTGGGTGAGGAACAGCACCGGCTGGAATGCCATCAAGCAGGAGGTCTCGGTGGTCCCGAACACGCTCTACACCCTGACGGCGTGGCTCCGGACGTCCGGCAACTTCAACGATGGCTACTTCGGCGCGCGGATGCTGAACGGTGGGCCCATCCTGAGCGAGACCCACCTGCTCCAGCCCCTGGCTGGCTATACCCAGGTGACGGTCCAGTTCAATTCCGGTGCGAACCACAGCGTCGAGCTGTTCGCGGGACTCTGGGCCACCAGCGACACCTGGATGCAGGTGGACGACTTCCGCCTGACCCGGAATTGACCGGGACGGCCGGCACCGGTGCTACCCTCGCACCGGTGCAGCCCCGCCGGCCCAAGCAGGAGTGAGGGGGTCGTCCCGGCGCCTGCTATTTCTTGGGAGGCGCGTTCCCTCTGCCCCCTCCCGACGGCTGGCCCGTCGTGCTGGGCCAGTTGGGGTTCCCACCACCTCCACCCCCGCTCTGCCCGCCGCCCTGGTTGCCCCCGCCGCCGCCACTCTGGCCGCTACTGCCCTTGCCTCCACTGTCACCTTGTCCCATGGCTGCGTCCTTTCGATTCGAGCCTCGATGTCACTCGGGTGCTCTGTGAAAGGATGCTCACCGTGCGGACGGTGTGTGTGGCGTGATGCGCGGCCAGTGCGAGCGCTCGTTCGGCTGCCTTCAGTGTGTCAAAGGCGGACCCCGATGGGTCCTGTCCCGGGACAGACCCCAGGCCACCAGCGCGACGATGATGACGGCGAGCACCGCGAGCCAGAGCCAGCCCATACCCCACCGGGTGGAGTCGTAGACCTCATAGGGCTCGATGGGCTCGGCCGTCTGGGCGAGCGCCAGCGCCGGGGTGAGGAAGAGCGACCACAGGAACGCCTGCAGGGCGCGGAGTTGGTGGAGCATGTTCGGCCTCCCGCGGCCTGGAGCACCCGGCCGCTCCTTGAACGGTCTTCACCTCCGGGGACTTGGACAAGGCACGGCTCCAGGGCACTCGGGCGAGCGCGTTACAGCGGAGGACGGACGTAGGCGCCGTCTTCCCGGGTGTAGTCCTGGATGTAGACGCGATCGGACGTGCCCGGCTCCTTGCTCTTGCGCGCCGGCTTCTTCGGCTCCGCCGGGGGCTCGTTCTTCTGCGCGGGCGCCTCCACGGCGATCGTCTTCAGCTCGGCATCGGAGGCTCGGGCCTTGTGGATGGCGGCCTCGTCGTAGATGGAGATCCACCAGCCTCCGAAGCTCCCCTCCGCCGTGGGCGGCGTGACCTCGAACGTGAGCCCCGCGCGCTCCAGCTTGTCTTCATCGAGCGACAGGCCGTGGACCAGCTCCCGATCCGCCGCCTGCTGGAGGAGCCCGGCCATCAGGTTCCGCAGCTCCTCCTTCGTGCGCGCCTTGCCCGCGTAGATACCGATCTCCACCCCAGCGGGGTGCTGGGGGTCTCCGTAGATGTTCAGCTCGCCCCGCGCCGTCTCGTACGTGAGGTAGGGCACGTACCGGAAGATGCCGGTGTCGATGACCTCCGACGGAACCTGCTGGAGATCCCTCGCTCCGAACCTCGTCGCGAACGTCTCGATGATCAGTCCGGAGTCGATGAGACGGCCCTCGGTCGCGGGCCGTCTGGACGCGGGAGGAGACGACAACGCGGCCGGGGTGCTCTTCAGCGCCGGGGCGGCGGGTGGCGCGGGCTGCTCACGGAGCTGCGAACGCTCCGCATTCGGGCAACCGCCGAGCAACACCATCGTGAGCATTCCACTGGCTACAGCGGACTTCGGAGTCATCTTCCCCCTCGCACGGAACGGAATCATCGGGTGCGAGGACTCTACCGGATGCCAGCGCGGGCTCGATAGCCGCGCGGAGTGAAGAGGCGAAGCACGGCCAGCCGAGCGGGCGGCTCAGCCGTTCGGACCCGAGAGGGGCTGCGACGTGTCGCCCGGCGTGGAGCGCAGCCGGCGGATGGCCCGCAGCAGCAGCTCGCCGTCGAGCGGATTGGAGACGTAACCCTTCGCTCCAATCTGGTGGGCCCGCTCGAGGTCCTCGTCCGTGGAGGTGCCCGAGAGGATCAGCGCGCCGGAGATGCGGGCCTCTCCCGCCAGCAGCCCCTCCATCGCCTGCACCGGGGCGAACACGATGTCCGAGGGGGTCGAATGCATGACCTCCAGCGGAGAGGCGACCCGGGTCCTCAGCCCGTGCCGGGCGAGCGCTCGCGAGATGAGGGTGGCGGTGACGGGGGGCCACGCGTAGAGCAGCAGGGGCGCATCCGGGCCCGCGGAGCCGGTGGTGCCGGTGCCCGGCTCGATGACGTCCTCTTGGAGGCCATAGAGCGCGCCGAGCGCATGGCCCAGCGCCGTGTCCGAGGCGAGGTGCGGCTCGACGCGCGGCTTGCCGGAGATCGCGCGCACCGCGTCCAGCGCCTCGAGCGAGGCCGGGGCGGGCAGGGCGATGTGCAGCACCACGCGCTCCCCCTTCTCCAGCCGCAGCGGCACCACCCGGTACTTCTGGGCAATGCGCTTGGGCACCAGCCGCGTGAGCTTTGGATCCAGGCGCTCGCGATCCAGGTCGATCGCCGGCAGGCCGAGCTGCAGCGAGAGAGCGCGCAGGATGTCGGCCTCGGTGCACAGCCCCTCGCGCACCAGCGCCTTTCCGAGCGGAACCCGGGCCTCGTGGTGGTGCACCAGCCCGAGCCGGAGCTGGGCCCGGTCGATGAGCCCCAGCTCCATCAGGATTTCACCGAGCATGCGCTTGGACCCGAGCTGCATGGCTGTAACCGTTGCCATGCGGCCCCTGGGCGGCGATGGGCAGCCGGACGAGCCCCCGTCCCGCCGGCTGCTCTCCGGTCAGAAGTCGACGAGGGTGGCCCGGCCCCGGAGCGGGACGGAGATGTACGTCTGCAACTGCGCGTCCGTGGGGAGCCGGGAGAAGCGGCTGCGGGTGAGGAACCCATGCGTCTCGAGGCGCACCTCGCGCTCCGGGCCATCCACCCGGGCCCTCGGAATCACCACGGTGAAGAGCAGCGAGCCCGCGTCGGCATCCGGCTCGAGCGTGATGGTCACCAACGTCCCGAGCTTCCGTCTCCTCCTGACGGATGTCATCGCCGCTCGCGTTCACCTCCCGGCAGGAGTCCTGGTAGTGGAGCCGGGGGTCCCCGGTGAAGCTGGTCGTCGAGAAGTGGATGGCCACTCCCCGGCCCAACAACTCGAACATGTTGGGCATGACCGGCTCGGTGCGCGTCTCCGGGATGGTGTGTACGGGTGCGGCTTCCATTCGGGCTTCCATGGTGCTCCTCCTGTCGGGTCCAGTGCAGCCGGAGTGGGCTGCCATGGAAGATGGAGGAGTCGAGTCCCGGACGTGACGCGTCCGCCGTGCGCGCCGGGCAGCCGGCCCCCCAGGCTCAGGCTTCCGAGGTGAGCCAGCGCAGCAGCGCGTCCGCCGCGTCCACGTGGACGAAGTGGCCCGCCTCGGGGAGCGTGGCCACCGGGCAGCCCAGGGACTCCATCCGCGCCAGGTCCGCATCGGAGACGTAGTGGGCCCGGCCGCCGCGGATGCAGCGCACCTTCGCGCCCGGGCGCGTCAGCGCGGCCCACAGGTCCTCCCCGTTCACCCGTGCGTGGAACTCGGCGAGCGACTCGCGGTCGAAGCGCCAGCGCACTCCGCCGTCCGATGCGGACTCCAGGTTCATCAGGAGCCAGTCCGACAGGGGCCCGGACAGCCCGCGCCCCATCAACTCCGCGCGCATCGTCTTGCGGTCCGGCGCACCGGGAGGCGCGGCCCGGAGGATCTCCAACACCTTGCCGCTCTCCGACAGCTCGGTGGGAATGGGGCTGGGGGAGATGTCCAGCAGCGTCACGCTGGCCACGTCGGCGGGGGAGCGGAGGCTCGCGGCGAGCGACACGCGCCCGCCCAGCGAGTGACCCACCAGCTCCAGCGGCCCTTGCAGCCCGGCCGCACGCGCCGTCTCCAGAACGTCCCCGGCCACCGTGGCCAGGGTGGCCCCGGGCGGCAGCCGTGGCGAGGCGCCGTGGCCCGTCATGTCCAGCAGCAGGAAGCGGCGGCTCTTGTCCACCTCGCTCCATGCCGTGGCCAGCGAGCGCAGGTTGCGCCCCGTGCCGAGGAAACCATGCAGCAGCACCGTTGGCCGCTGCCCCTCTCCTACCTGGAAGCTCTCGAGAATCACGGTTGCCTCCTATAGCCCGGGAGCCTCCCCATCGCAGCGCCTTCGCTCACATCCCGAAGGGCCAGGTGTCCGCGGCATCCTCCTCCTCGTGGCCGGCGTCCCGGTCCAGGGGGTGCAGGGCGCTGGTGAGATCGAAGTGCATCACCGCGTCGAACTGCGCCGGCAGGTCCGCGTGGAAGTAGTGGCTGTGGCGCTCGCTGTGGGGCGCGTAGATGACGCCGATGGCGCGCTCCAGCCGCCGCTCGCGCAGGCCCGAGCCCGCCTCGCCCAGGTCCTCCATCCTCAGGAGGAAGCCCGGCAGGCCCACCTCGTGGAAGAGCGCCTCGTAGCTGCCCCCCAGGGCCGGCCGCACCCGCCGCCTCAGGCCCGGCATGTCCCACTCACGCGCGGCGATGACGGTGCCCGAGTACGTGGTGAAGCCCACGTTGTACGTCTCCTTGCCATGGCGCTCGCGCAGCAACTGGCCCAGGTTCAGCTCGCCCTGGTCCCCCATCTGCGTGGCGCGCGCATCGCCCAGGTGCGAGTTGTGCGCCCAGATGACCATGCGGGCCGTGCCGTAGCGGCGGCCGAGGTACTCGGCCAGGGCGTCCGCCGTGTCCGCCATGTGCGTGTCCCGCAGGTTCCAGGACTCGTCGCGCCCCGCGAACATGGTGCGGTAGTAGGCCTCCGCGTCGCGCGCCAGCCGCGCGTTCTGCTCCGCGTAGAAGAGCGCGTCCTGCTCGAGCACCCCCTCCACCTTGCGCCGGCGCAGGTCCAACAACTGCTCGAGCACCTCGTTCGAGCAGGTGTCCGCGTAGCCATACGCCGTGGCGTGGCCGTAGGCCTGCGGGTCCGTGCCGTAGCGGTCGAAGCACGCGTAGCGGTGCCGGGCCCGCTCGGCCGCCGCCGGATCCCTCGTCTCCAGGTAGCGCACCACTTCGCGCATGGAGGCGTGCAGGCTGTAGAGGTCCAACCCGTAGAAGCCCACCTGGGGCGAGTCCTTGTCCCGCGCGGCGTTGTGCGCGCGCAGCCACTCCACCAGGCCCAGCACCTCCTCGTTGCGCCACATCCACCGGGGGAAGCGATGGAAGTTGTCGAGCGCCCGCCGCGCGTCCGTGTCCGGCCCCTGGCCTTGCACGTACTGGTTGAGCCGCAGCGCGTCCGGCCAGTCCGCTTCCACGGCCACCGCGGTGAAGCCCCGCTCGACGATGAGCCGGCGGGTGAGCGCGGCGCGGGCCCTGTAGAACTCGTGCGTCCCGTGGGTGGCCTCACCCAGCAGGACGAAGCGCGCGTCTCCGATGCCTTCCAGCAGCGCGTCGAAGTCCGAGTCATCGTCCTTCAGGGCAATGGCCGCGGTGCGCACTCCTTCGATGAGCTCTGGACGGAATTGCTGCTCGCCTTGTCTGTCTTCATCGAACGGATTCATGCATTGAAGGTGGGCAGGCGGCCCCGGCCTGCCCATGCGGCCCCGGCAAGCCGGAGGGTTGACGGACGGGAAGGCACGCCCGCTCCCCAACTGGCCCTCCCCTGGCGAGCAGGCAGGCGCCCGCTTTCAATCCCGGAATAAGCAAGGCTGGCCGACCCTGTAGGGCATGAACACCTTCGACGACATGGAGCCCAAGCGAGAGAACATGAAGGTATCGGCCGGGAGGGGTGGTTGGGGTGTTCGCTGGCTGGTGCTGGCGATGGTGCTCATGGCGGGGACGGCCCAGGCCAAGGTGATCGCGGGAGTCCGCATGCCGGATGCCATCTCGCTCCAGGGCAAGGAGCTCCTGCTGGACCACATGGCGCTCAAGAAGAAGCTCTTCTTCGAGATCTACGTCTGGGGCCTCTACCTGGAGCAGAAGCCGGACTCCACCAAACAGGCCATCGACTTCCAGGGGCCCAAGCAGTTGCAGCTCCACTTCCGGCGCAGCATCAAGCGCGAGCAGTTGGCGGATGCCTTCCGCGCCTTCCTCTCCAACAGCCGGGCGCTGCGCTCGCCGGAGATGAAGCGCCAGTCGGAGCTGCTCGTCCAGTCCCTCAAGGGCGTGCGCAAGGGCGACACCCTGCTCATCACCTATCTGCCGGACAAGGGACTGCAGGTCTCCGGTGAGGGCAGCCGGGGCGCGATGATTCCCGGCAAGGCCTTCGCGGACGCGCTCTTCGACGCGTGGCTGTCGGAGAACCCCATCTACGAGCGTTAGCCGCGCTCAGATGAGGAAGGAGCCCCGGACCTCGGCGCCTTCGGCGAGCATGGCCGCGGTCCGGTCCAGACGCTCACGGCTGAGGTGGGTGAGCGCGCGGCGGACCTCGGGATGGGTGAGCACCCGCTCCTTGACGGTCTCCTGATCGAGCACCAGCAGCAGGCACGGGGTGGCGGCGCGCACGGTGGCGGTGACGCGCAGGTCCAGCAGCAGGGAGATCTCCCCGAAGAGGGCGCCTTCCGTCATGTCGGGGTAGGGGCGCTCGCCGCCCTCCGGATCCTGGTGCACCACGGAGCAGCGTCCGCGCAGCAGCAGGTGGAGCGCCTGGCTGCGCTGGCCCTGCTGGAGCAGCACGGTGCCGGGCTCCACGGTGCGCGTCTGGAAGCGCTGGGCGATGGCCCGCTTCTGCTCGTCGGAGAGCGGCTGGAAGACGGGGTTGGACGCGAGCAGGTTGTCCAGCAACCGGTCCTTGTAGAACTGCTGCACCACCTGCTCGAAGGCGGGGAAGCGGGCGCCGAGCTGCGCGAGCATCTCGCGCGTCACCTCGAACAGGGTGCAATCGCGGATGGCGATGACGCTGGCCATGCGCGGGGCGTCCGACATGAGTCCCATCTCGCCGAAGAAGGAGCCCTCGGCCAGCTCGGCCAGCGTGCGGGGTGGGGCGTTCTCGGGCGTGTGCACCACGCGCACCGTGCCCTGGACGAGGATGAACATGGAGTGGCCCCGTTCGCCCTCGGTGATGATGTGCTCGCCTCCGTGGACGCGGCGCATCTCCAGCAGATCGATCAACGCCAGGAACACGTCTCGGGGGAGCTTGGAGAACAGGGGCGTGGCGGGCTCGGGCTCTCCGGTTCGCGGGCGCTCCTCGGCGCTCTGCATGGCGATCAGACCGGCCAGGTTCTCCTGCGTCTCCGCGTGGTGGGGATCGATGGCGAGGATGAGCTTGCAGGCGGCGATGGCGTGGATGCTGTTGCCCTCGGCGGCGTAGCGGATGGCGAGGTAGTGGAACTCGCGGACGGCCTCCTCCCGGTGCCCGAGCTGGGCGAGGAGCTCGGCCACCTTGAGGCGCGCGGAGGCCTCGTGGGGCGTGAGCTCCAGCACCTTGCGATAGTCGGCGAGCGCCTCCTCGGGTCTGCCCTGGAGGATGTTGGCGGCGGCGCTGTCCTTGTATTGACGGATCAGTTGCTGGGCTTCAGCGGGGGGAGTCGCCATGGGAGCCTCCAGACGGGTGCTGCGGGTACGAAGGGTCCGCATGATCGGTGAGATGGAGGGCCGGGTAAAGACACAGGGGGTATCGGCCCTGGGGACCGCGCTCCAACGTCGTGCTGTCGCATGACCCGATGGGTTATGCTGCGGGCGCGGAGTCCGTCTCCGAGTGCCGTCTCACCACCGAGGAGGGCGCCTCATGCGTTGGCCGTTCGTGCTGGGTATCGCGCTGCTGGCGGGGTTCTTGGGGACGGGGTGCCCGGAGGCGATCTACGGGAAGGGTGGTTCCCTGGATGACGCGATGGCCGAGGACATCGAGGAGCAGCAGGACGAGCGTCAGCGCGAGTTGGGGAAGCCGGTAGAATGTCGTGGGCACAAGAAGTTGGTGCAGGTCTGTGCTGATGCGCAACGGCGGGAGACGTGCTTCTGGGAGTGCAGATGAAGTGGCGCATCATCCTGGGCGTCACCGTGGGCCTGATGCTTCCGCTGTCGTTCTTGTTCGACCACTGCGGAGCCTGGCTGCAGAAGCAGCAGAGGCAGGCGAGTCTCTCACAAGGCGCGAAGCTCGTTCCCATCCTCGCTCTAGATGAAAGACGCGCGCTCCTGACCTACGGACGTTCCTGCCAGGATCAGAAGGACTGCGATCCTCCGCTGGCATGCCTGTCTCTCGCTCCTGGGAGGCAAAGCGTCTGTGCTGACAGTTCGTGCATGACGGACCTGCAATGCAAGCAGGGGTTTACCTGCCGGACCCGGCAGGCACCAGGAAATGGCCCGCTGGTGCGCCGGTGTGTCCTCATGGGGGTTCGAAAGGAGGGGCAGCCCTGTTTTGACAATGCGCGAGAGAAGGAAGCCGCTTGTGAACCAGGGCTGCTGTGCGGCGGTGGTGGCACGTGCGGCCGTCCCTGCCAGTTGGAGGTGCCTTCGAGTTGCCCCGAGGGGTTCGTTTGCCGGGCGGATCCGGAGGCCCCTTCCTGTCAGCCCTTCTGCAAGGGCGGAGATTGTCCTGAGGGACAGGCGTGTGTGGGGGCAGGCACCGACGAGGCCCAATGCATGGCCGTCATTGGTGAGAACTGCCAGCGGCAACCTTGTCCCGAAGGGCAGCAATGCAAGGTCGTCAGCTACACCCCCGAAACCGAGGTGTGGAGCGCCACCATGGAGTGCTTGATCCCTTGTGACGGAACGCACCCTTGCCCCGAGGATTCCGTGTGTTTCCGGGGCGGATGCCGACGGAAGTGTGGACCGGACGCGCAAGACGTCTGCGGCCCAGGCCGACAATGTCATGGGTATCCGTCCAAGCAGCTCTGGCTTTGCGAGCCATCCCGAAATTGAGACCTGGCGCACAGGCGACGGGCTTGAATCGACCTCGGAAGTTACTCCCCTCAAGCCGCTTCTTGAGGTAGTATCCCCGGCATGGACGAGGACGACAACGGCAAATTGAAGCGCGTGCTCGGTGGTGCGCTCCTGCTCGCCCGGGAGAACTCGGGCCTCACTCAGGTCGAGGTTGCCTCTCACGTGGGCATCGCCTCGGCCGTCTATGGCCGCATCGAGCGCGGCCAGATGCTCCCCAGCGTGCCCACCCTCTGCCGGTTGTGCATGACCCTCAAGGTTTCCTCGGATGTGCTCCTGGGACTCGATGCCGCGGAGCGGGAAGCCCTCGCTGCTCCGCCCGTACCGGAAGCCCCTCCCGAGCTGCGCCGCCTCGCGGCCCTCGTGCGCACGCTCTCTCCTTCCTCCCTCCGCATGCTGACGGCCGTGGCCACCGCCGTGGGCAAGTAGGCGCGCCCGCTCAACGTGCCGCCGGGGACGCGGGTGCGGGCGCCGCGAGGGCCTCGACGGCGCACTGGACTCCCTGCACCACCCTGGCCATGCGCTCGTAGTCGAGCGTGTCCCAGGTGTCTCCGGGCGTGTGGTAGTGCGGATTGCGGAAGAGGGCGGTGTCGGTGACCATCACCGCCGGGTAGCCCTCGTCCCAGTAGCTCGCATGATCCGAGAAGTCCACGCCCTCGAGGTTCCGGGGCGCGGCGAGCGATTCGGAGTTGAGTCCGCTCACGGCGCCCAGGGCCCGGTGCACGCGGTCCACCAGCTCGCCCTGGTCGGTGCGGCCCACCACCGCGATGAAGTTTCCCACCGAGGGGTAGCGCAGCCGCAGCGCGGCCACCGGGTAGCGCTGGCTGTCCGGAGCATCGGAGAAGTAGCCGATGCTCTCGATGGAGATCATCGCGCGCACCTTCACGCCCTGCTCGCGCAGCCCCCGCGCGTGCACCTTGCTGCCCATGGTGCTCCGGCGGAAGTGCGGCGGCTCCTCCAGGGTGTAGCCCACGAGGTCCACCCGCATCGGCGGAGGGTGCTCGCCCAGCCACGCCGCGAGCTCCAACAGGCCGGCCACCCCGCTGGCGTTGTCGTCCGCGCCGGGCGCTTCCTGTGCCGCGTCGTAGTGCGCGCCGATGACGAGCCGCTCCTCGCTGTCCGGGCCGAAGGTGGCGATGACATTGCGGTAGCTCGCGCCCCCCGCCGTGTAGGGCTCCGAGCTGCACGCGCCCGCCCGCCCGCGTCAGCGCGCCGGCGACGTAGTCCGCGGTGCGCTCGAGGTTGTCCGGGTGCTGGTGGTCTCTCGGCTGGAAGGTCTCGCTCAGGGCGCGCACGTGCGTCTTCAGCCGCTCGGGGTCCACCTTGCCCGGGGTACAGGCCGTGGCCACCGGCTCCGGTGACGCGCGCCCCCGCAGGGCCACCGCCGCGCCGAGCACACCGAGCCCCACCACCGCGCCGAGCACGAGGGGGCGCCTCCTGGACATCCACGAAGAGCTGCACGGGCGGGACGAAGCCATGCCGGGTGGGGGCATGTCCATGGTGCCGGTGGGCCTCCCGTCCACGAGCGGGCACGGGGACTCGCCGGGAGTGCCCGCGCGCTTCCACTCCGCGTATCCTCGCGGGCCATGATGCTGAAGATCGTCCAGGCCGGAGAGCCGGTGTTGCGCCGGCGCGCGAGAGACCTCACCCCCGAGGAGATGACGGGCCCCGCGGTGCGTCAGCTCATCTCCCTCATGCGCGAGACCATGCGGGACGCGCCGGGGGTGGGGCTGGCCGCGCCGCAGGTGGGCGTGGACGTGCGGCTCGCGGTCATCGAGGACCGGGCCGAATACCAGGCGGCCCTCTCCCCCGAGGAACTGGCCGCCCGGGAGCGCCAGCCGGTGGACTTCCACGTCATCATCAACCCGCGCCTCGTGGTGGAGGACCCCGAGCCGGTGGAGTTCTACGAGGGCTGTCTGAGCGTCAGCGGCTTCTCCGCCCTGGTGCGGCGGGCGCGCGCCGTGCGTGTGGAGGCCTTCGACGAGAACGGCCAGGCCATCTCCATTCAGGCGCGCGGCTGGTACGCCCGCATCCTCCAGCATGAGATCGACCACCTGGACGGCATGCTCTACATCGACCGGATGGAGCCGCGCAGCTTCTCCACCCAGGAGAACCACCGCCGCCACTGGGCTTCCCGCCCGCTGGACGAGGTGCGTCAGGCGCTCGGACTCTCCGGGCGTCAGGGCTGAAGCCCGGATTCCCGCCCCCTCGCCGGGCGGCCATCCGGGCCGCCCTCCGCCTCCGGCCGCCCCGCCATGCCTACCGTGAAACGAGCAACCCCTTTTCACGAGAGAACCATGGCCGATAAACGCAAGACCCCGGATGCCCGAGAGGGCGCACGAGCCATCCCCGAGGAGCGCTGGGAGCACAGCGCGCAGGCCGAGCGGCGGCTGGACGAATTGGCCCGGGAGGGCATTGCTCCTCGGGAAGCCGGGCATTCCCCGTACTCCGCTTACGGCGACGAGGGCCTCGCGCCCGAGTTGAAGAAGTCGCGCGAAGAGTTGGACGAGACCATCACCGACCAGAGCCGGGTGGGCCAGAAGGCCAACGCGGACGACTGAGCCCCAGGCGGTTGTCGGTATTTGAGCACGGACATGTATGCCTTCCGTGGAGCGGGTGAGGAAGGCGTGCACGGTCCAACAGGACAGGCCACCGGGGGCGGCGCCGTGTCAGAGTGCCGGGTAGCCTGGAGGTGATGCTCCGGTGGTGGGGGCATGGTGCCCTCCCGCCGCGAGTCGCGCATGCGTGCTCCTGTCCTGATGGTCGTGCTGCTCTCGGTGGCGGCCTGT
Source organism: Archangium gephyra (assembly GCF_049060025.1). Taxonomy (GTDB): domain Bacteria; phylum Myxococcota; class Myxococcia; order Myxococcales; family Myxococcaceae; genus Archangium; species Archangium gephyra_A. Next base: position 5,477,227 of record NZ_JBMEQQ010000002.1, on the reverse strand, counting down.
GGCGAGGACTCCCTGGAGGTGCTCCAGGAGGAGGCCTCGGATTGCCCCGAGGCGCCCGTGATGCGGCTCGGCCCGGTGCCCTCCGCGGCCGTGGTGCTCAACGCCTACTACCTCCAGGAGGAGGCCACTCGGGACTTGCGGCGCGGCCGCACCGAGTCGCCCGCCGTGGAGGAGACGCTCGCCAAGGCCTCGGCGCTCGGGGCCCATGCCGTGCGCACCACCGGCTACAACGACGCGGCCGACAAGCGGGGCGACTCCACCATCCAGGTGGCACCGCTGCAGTACGACGAGGTGTCCCTGCGCGGGCTGGACCTGGTGCTCCACCGCGCCGCCGCGTACGGCGTGAAGCTCGTCCTGCCGCTGGGCAACTACTGGGATGCCTACGGGGGCACCCGCCGCTATGTGGAGTGGGCGGGGCTGCCCTCGCCCGTGGAGGGAGATCCGCGCTTCTTCACCGAGCGTGCGGTCATCGACCACTACAAGGCGCACGTGGCCCGGCTGCTCTCGCGCGAGAACACCTTCGACGGGCTGCGCTATGGCGAGCACCCGGCCGTGCTGGCCTGGGAGTTGCTCAACGAGCCTCGCGGCAAGGGATTGGACACGGAGGGCGCGGCCATGCGCGCCTGGGTGGACGAGGTGGCCGCGGTGGTGAAGCAGTACGCGCCCGGGCACCTGGTGGGCACCGGCGAGGAGGGCTTCGACACCTCGCTGGCGGGCTATGACGAGCTCTTCTGGCGGGGCGCGGCCACCTCTCCCTTCTTCGAGGGGGGCAGCAGCTTCCGCCGCAACACGGCCTCGCCCTTCATCGACTTCGGCAGCGTGCACTTCTACCCGGAGGCTCTACGGGGTGAAGCCGGAGGAGACGGCCCGCGCCGGGGCGCACTGGTTCTTCGAGCACGCCGCCATCGCCCGGGACCTGGGCAAACCCCTGTTCATCGGCGAGTTCGCCCTGCGCAACCACGGGGGTTTCTCACTCGACGAGCGGCGCGCCATGTACCGCGGGTGGTTCCGCTGTGCGTGGCGCACCGGCGCGGGCGCCAGCGGCCCGTGGATGTTCGCCAACGATGCGCGTCCGGACGCGTGGGACGAGTTCACCTTCTATTACCGGGATGGCACCGTCCCCGCGGACCCGCGCAACCGTTACGCGGACCTCGTCGTCGAGGCCGCGGCGCTCTCCGGCTCGCGTTGAGCTGTCTTTCCGCGTGGCCCCGCCGGAAAACCTCACATCCCAATGAATAAGTCTTGGATTGGGGTTGTCAGGGATGGCGGGGATGGCCAGTTTTCCTGTATAGGAGGGCCTATCATGAGGAAGGATAGCCGTATGAGCATTTCGAGCAGGGTGGCCGCGTGGTTGTGCATCGGCGCGCTGGGTTTCGCGCAGCAGGCCCACGCCGGGAACATGGGATGGGAGCGCCGGAACGCGGAGAGCCTCGACCAGTCGTGTGGTGATGACCTCACCGACGACGGCACCTACGAGCCCTGCACGCTGGGCAACGCCGAGCGCCGGAAGCTGGTCGATGACATCTACGAGTACAGCTACCGCGTTCGGGTCGGTCCCGGCGCCTACGACATCATCACCCTCCACCGGGTGGTGCGCGAGCTGGGCCAGTGGTCGCCGGTGCGCACGGCGAAGTCGGTGTTCATGGTGCATGGCGATGCCCTGGGTTTCCGGGGCGCCTTCCTGTCCAGCGCCGGGAGCGCGGCGGTGGCGCCGGGTCACTCCATCGCCGTCTTCCTCGCCCGCCGGGGTGTGGATGTGTGGGGCATCGACCTGCGCTGGGTGAACGTGCCGGGCGGGACGACGGACTTCTCCTTCATGCGGGACTGGAACCTGGGCCTGCACGCCCGGGACGTGGGGACGGGGATGGCCCTGGCGCGTGGGTGGCGTGCGTACACCGGCAACGGGGCCGGGCGGATGACGCTGATGGGGTGGAGCCGGGGTGCCACCGTCTCCTACGCCTACCTGAACGGGGAGACGCAGCAGCCGCCGGACAAGCGCCACGTGAGCGGCTTCATCCCCGTGGACATGGCCTACACGTTGGCCCCCGGCGCCACGCAGGAGCGCTCGGCGGCGTGCCAGACGTATGCGGCGCTCGCGCAGGCCCAGGCCGCGGGACAGTACGAGGGGGGGCAGCTCGGAGCGACCCTGCAGGGCCTCGCGGCACTCGCCATCTTCCAGCCGGCGGCGCCCTCGGCCCTCCTTCCGGGGGGCACGAACCGGGAGGCGGCGCTCGCCTTCGGTGCGGCGACCCACGCCTTCCAGAATCCGCCCGTCATCCCGGCCTATCACTGGACCGGAGGCCAGTTCAGCGCGGTGGGCCTTCCCACGGCGCTCTCGTGGACCGCCGAGCGCTTCTTCTTCGACACCCTGACGCAGGCCGCTCCCTACCAGAGCATCGGCGAGCAGGTGGACACCCTGGCCATGTGGTGCGGTGCGCCGGACGTGCCGTATGACGACCACCTGGGGCTGGTGCGGGTGCCGGTGCTGTACGTGGGCGCCGCGGGCGGCTTCGGCGGCTACGGCCTCCACAGCCTCTCCCTGCTGGGGAGCCCGGACATCTCCACCCATGTGGTGCAGCGCTACCCGGACACGTACCGCGCGGTGGACTACGGCCACGCGGACCTGTTCCTGGCGGCCGATGCGCAGCAGGCCGTGTGGGCGCCCATCCTCGACTGGGTGCAGCGCCACTGAGGCTCGGAGGGGCGCCGAGGGCTCAGAGGGACGCCGCGGCCCGTCCCAGGCCCTCGGCCACCGAGGTGAAGGCGTCCTTCGTCTTCACCCGCTCCTCGCCGAAGCGCTCCGTGTAGAGCCGGCGCACGGCGGGAATCTGCGAGGAGCCTCCGGTGAGGAACACGGCGTCCACCTCACCGGCCCCCGTGCAGCGCTCCAGCAGCCCCTCGGTCACCTCGCGCAGCTCGTTGAGCAGCGGCGCGGAGGCCTCCTCGAACTCGGCGCGGGTGATGGGCTCGTGCAGGTGGATGCGGGCCTCCTCGAAGTCGAGCGTCGTCTCCTCCTTCGAGGACAGCTCCACCTTCACGGCCTCGATGGCGCGGAACAGCCGGTAGCCGAGGTTGTCCATGACGAGGTCGTACAGGGCCTCGGCCTCGGCGGGCTTGTCGCTGGACTCGAGCATCAGCTCCAACAGCTCCTGGGTGGACTTCTCGCGGATGAAGGACATCTCGTGCCAGGAGAGCAGCTTGGACATGACGTGCTGGGGCACCGCCAGCCGCTTGTCGCTGAAGCCGCGCACCCTGTACGTGGAGCCGGCGCCGAAGCGGGGCAGCAGCTTGTAGCGCATGATTTCGGCGTCGAAACGGTCACCGCCGATGCGCACGCCGGTGGAGCCCACCACGTCCGCGCGCCGGTCCGGGTTGTCCCGGCGCGAGGGCCCCAGCCGCATCAGCGTGAGGTCCGTGGTACCGGCGCCGAAGTCCGCCACCAGCACCAGCTCGTCCCGGGTGAGCTGCGCCTCGTACGAGAGCGCGGCGGCGATGGGCTCGATGAGGAACTGGATGTTCGTGAAGCCGGCGATCTCCGCGGCCTTGCGCAGGCGCTGCTCGGCGAGCACATCCGCCTCGGGGTCCGGGGAGAAGAGGGCGGGGCGGCCGAGCACCACGGACTCGGGAGCACCGCCGGTGTGGGCGGCGGCGGCCTCGCGCACCCGGCGCAGCAGCAGGGCGACCAGATCCTCGATGAGCCAGGTGCGGCCGCGGATCTGCGTGGCGCGGAAGGAGGCGCTGTGCAGGAAGGACTTCACCGATTGGATGAAGCGGCCGGTGTGGTCTTCGAGGTAGCGGGCGATGGCCGGAGCGCCCGTGTAGACCTCGCGCTCGTCCTCGGGGAAGAAGATGACGGAGCGGTAGAGGCGCGGGTCGGTGTACCCGGGCGAGATGGGCAGCACCGTCCCGTCCGGAAGGGCGATGGCTGTGTTGCTGGTTCCGAAGTCGAGTCCGCAGGCGGCCATGGGGGCGCCTCCTATACGCGCAAACGGTGCGCATGGGTAGCGCCGAGTGGGGGACCGGCCCCGATGCCCGCCCGGCACCCGCGGGAGCGGCCTCGGGCCCTCCGCCGCGTCATTCCAACAACTGGCGCAGGCCGCGGGCCAGCCGCTCGGCGTGCCAGCGTTGCAGCTCGCGAGCCGTCCGGGCGGCGCGCTCGGCCCGCTCCTCCCGCACGCGCTCCTGCAGCGTGCGCGCGGCGGTGCGCTCGGCGGCGGTGCCCTTCGCGGCGAAGCCCTCGAGCAGCCCCAACCGCACGTCCGAGTCATGCAGCTCGCCCAGCACCTCCTGGAGCGGCACCAGCGCTTCCAGCATCGCCTCCATCTTCCGTCGCAGGGCGGGACGGAACATCTCCGCCTCGTAGCGGAGCTTCTTCACCTCCTTGCGCAGCTCATGGGCCGTGAGCGCGTCCGGAGCGGCCGCGTAGTCCTCCATGAGTCGCTCCACCTTGCGCAGGCGGCGGCGGAGCTGGCGGCGGACGCGCTGGCCTCCATAACGTCCGGGGCCCTCCAGGCGCTTCGCCTCGTCCAGGAGCGCGGGCACCGTCCGCTCCTCCCAGCGCTTCAGCGCGCGCCGCAACTGCTTCTCCTTCGTGCCGAGCTGGGACTCCACGCTCGCGCGCAGGGCCTCGAAACCCGCGCGCTTCGCCGGCTTCTCCTTCCGGGTCGCCTGTTTCAACCAGGCTCCCTGCACGTGCACGTCGCGCACCTCGCCGAGCGCGTCCTGGAGCTTCTTCACCTCGCGCTCCAGCGGCGCCAGCCCACCCAGCTCGCGGAACACCTTCAGCGCCGCGCGCAGGCGGCGGGTGGCCACGCGCAGGTCATGGACACCGTCCTCGGTGAGTGCGTCTCCGAGCGCGTCCTGCTCGTGGCGCACGTCGGCCAGGCGGCTGGAGACGAGCCGGCGGGCGGCCTCTTCCAGGCGGCTGTCCGGGCCGAGTCCGCGGATGGGAGTAGGGCGTGGCATGGCTCCTCCCTCACTTCCGGCGCGCGGCCTTCTTCTCGTACTCGGCGGCGGTCTCCTGGATCATCCGCTCGGCGGATTCCGGTCCCTCCCAGCCGAGGATGCGCACGTCCTTGTCCGCGAAGGCGACGGCGGCGGTGAAGAAGTGCTCCAACTCCTCGCGCTCCCGGCGGGACAGGTCCTTGATGGAGTTCAGGTTCTCCGCGCGCGCCGCGATGATGGGAACGACGAGCAACCGGTCGTTGCGCTCCCGGCCACCGCCCCGCTTCTTCTTCTGGTCCACCTTCAGCACGCCGAGCGCGCGGCAGGGGAGCACCACGCCGGGGTAGGTGGACTGGTCCCAGAACACCAGTGCGTCGAGCGGGTCTCCGTCGGGAGCCAAGGTGCTGGGGATGAAGCCCCAGTCGAAGGGGTAGCGCATTCCGTGCACCAGGGGCTTGGAGACGGTGAAGGCTCCGAGCTTCCGGCTCGTACTTCAGCTTGACGGTGGCACCCTGGGGCGACTCGACGACGACGTGGAAGGAGCCGCCCTTGCCGCGCAGCGGAATGCGGGTGAGATCCGTGGTCATGCCGTCGAGGCTCGGACGGACGGCCCTCGGGGACAAGCGCCCCCGCGGGCGAGTTTCACCTCGACAACCTTCGAGCGTCCGCCGTCAGGCCGTGGTGGCGGAGGCCAGCAGCGAGCGCTTCGCGGCACGAGCCGAGCCGAGGCCCCCGAGGGTGTACCAGAGCACGGTGAGGAACGCGGTGGAGCGCTTCGCGCGGCTGGGGCGCTTGCCGAGCCCGAGGTAGGGCGGCAGCACCACGGCCCCCAGGCCCGCGAGCGCGCCGAGGAGGGCCCCGCGCAGGTAGATGCGGCGCGGGCGGCCGATGGCGACGAGGGCGAAGTAGAGCGTGTTGCTCAACAGGTCGCCGATGAGGCTCTGCTGGTACAGCGCGCGGCCATGGGGCGTGGGCAGGCCGAGCCGCTTGGAGATCTTCTTGATGGAGCGCATGCCGAGCACATCCATGCGCGGAGGATGCTTCAGGACGGCACGCGCGCCCTGGTGGACGAGCGTGAGGGAGACGGCACCGGCGAGGCCGGGGCCGAGCGACTGGAGGAATCCTCGGGGCTGGGAGACGAGCTCACTCATGGTGCCCCTCAAGCTAGGCACCGGGCCCGCCGTGTTCCCGCGCCGGAAGCCCGCCCGTCTGGCCGGTGGGCGAGGAGCCCGCCCGGTCAGGGTCCACCAGGGGAACGTCAGGAGGGACTACTCGAGCTTCCGGCACCTTCATGCCGCGCTGCACGGCCGGGCGGGCCGCCACGGTGTCCATCCAGCGCCGCACGTTGGCCACGGCGGGCAGCAGCTCCGGGTAGTACTGCGTCGCGCCCGCCAGCCACGGGTACGTGGCGATGTCCGCCACCGAGTACTCGGGCGCCAGGAACTCGTGCTGCGCCAGGTGCTTGTCCATCACGCCCAGGATGCGCTGGGACTCCTGGGTGTAGCGCTCGATGGCGTACGGAATCTGCTCCTTGGCGGCGCGCTTGAAGTGGCCGAGCTGCCCGAGCATCGGTCCCACGGCGCTCATCTGGAACATCAGCCACTGCACCGCCTCGGTGCGCCCGCGCGGGTCCGCCGGCAGGAGCTTCCCCGTCTTCTCCGCGAGGTAGAGCAGGATGGCGCCGGATTCGAAGACGGACAGCGGCTTTCCGCCCGGGCCCTGGTGGTCCACGATGGCCGGAATCTTGTTGTTGGGATTGATGGCGAGGAACCCGGGCTTGAACTGGTCGCCCTTGGAGATGTCCACCACGTGGACCGTATAGGGCAGCCCCAGCTCCTCCAGCGCGATGGACGCCTTGCGCCCGTTGGGCGTCGTGAACGTGTAGAGATCGATCATCGTCCCACTCCTGTCAGTTCGGCGCTCTTCCGCCACAGCGTCTCGGCGCCTTCGTCGCTCTGGGCGGCCTTGGACTCGCGGGCCACCTTGCTCTTGATGAAGTACTTCGCGCTCACGCCCTCCACCTCGGGCGAGGAGGCCAGGTACACGGAGGTGCGGGCGCCGCCCTCGGCCGAGAGCATGAAGGGCGCGGCCAGCTTCACCAAGTGCTTGAAGAAGCCCTCGGAGTTGAGGCCGAAGCCGGTGCGCACCACGCCCGGGTGCAGGCTGTTGACCGTCACCTTCGTGCCCTGCAGCCGCTTGGACAGGGCCCGGGAGAAGAGGATGTTGGCCAGCTTCGAGTTGCCATAGACGCGGATGGGGCTGTAGCCGCCGCGCTCGGCCTGCAGGTCGTCGAGGAAGCCGAGCGAGCCCATGCGGTGGCCCTCGGAGGAGACGTTCACCACGCGCGAGGGGCCGCTGGCCTTCAGCACGTCCAGCAGCAGGTGGGTGAGCAGGAAGTGGGAGAGGTGGTTGGTGGCGAAGGTGGCCTCGAAGCCATCCGGTGTCACCTTGCGGCGGTCGAGCATGAGGCCCGCGTTGTTGAGCAGCACGTCCAGCCGCGAGTAGCGGGCCTGGAAGTCCTGGGCGAGCTGGCGGACGGAGGCCAGTGAGGTGAGATCCGCGAGGAGCAGATCCAACTTCGCGCCGGGCACGGTGCGGCGCACCTCGGCGAGCGCGGCCTCGCCCCGCCCCTTGTCACGTCCCGACAGCACGACGGTGGCCCCCGCGCGTGCGAGCACCCGGGCCGACTCGAGCCCGATGCCCGAGGTGGCTCCGGTGATGAAGCAGACCTTCCCTTGCATGTTTCCCGGCGTCATCTGGTATGGCCCTCCCGAAAAGAGGGCCCTCTATAACCGGCCGGGTGGCCCGCGCGCACGCTGGCGAGCGGGCCCTGGTGCCTGGTGAGGCTCAAGCGTTGGGAGAGGGGCTGCGATCCTCGATGATGGGTGAGGGCGCGACCTCGTCGCGGCCGGTGGCGGCCGAGCCGTACAGGTGGCTCTCCAGGAACCACATGTCCTGCTCCACCACGGCGAGGGTCTGGGTGAACAGATCCTCGGTGACCGGGTCATTGAGATCGCCCGCGCGCTGGATGCCCCCGCGGATGGTGGAGGCGTAGATGGTGATGCGGTCCACGAGGACGCGCACGTGATCATCGCCGTTCACCGCGCTCAGGTCGTACTCATCCAGCTCGCTGTTCTTGGTGGCCAGGCGGATGGTGCCCTGGGCATAGCCACCGAGGGCCCCGGCGCGTTCGGCGAACTCATCGGCCTGTTTGCGCACGTGGTCGGCCACATCGTCGAAGAGCTCATGGCGGCTGATGAAGTCCCTGCCGCGGATGTTCCAGTGGGCCTGCTTCACCTGCCAGTGCAGGTCGATGGCCGTGGCCAGGCAGACGTTGAGCAGGTCGATGAGCTCCGCGCGGGACTCGCGTGGGAGATTGATATGGCTGGGGAACTTCGTGGTCATGCGTCATCCCTCGTCGTGGGTCCGCCCGGCCCGAAAGCCGCCGGTTTGTCTCTGACGGTGGTGACGGAGGGGGCCCACGCCAACCGGGGAACGACATGCCTGGAGGGCAGGCGGGCGTGGGCGCTCGGCCGGGCGTGCGCCCTGGGACTACTGCCGCGGAGCCCGCGCCAGCACCTCCACCGTCGCGGAGATGACGGCCGGGGCGCTCAGCATCATCTGGTGGGCGGGCACGAAGAAGGTGCGCTCGGTGGCGCCGGGCAGGCGTGCGCTGTCCGCAGGGACGACGGTGCTGTCGAGCGGCGTCCAGAAGGAGAAGACCTCGGTGTCTCCGAAGGGCTGCTCGCGGCGGTTCAGCTCGCGCAGGAAGGCGCTGTCCGGGCGCATCTGCACCAGGGCCGGGTCCGCCTTCAGGTACGCCACCCGCGTGCCGTGGTGCGGCCCCGAGATGGACACGAAGCGGCGCACGCGCGGCTGGCCTCCCAGCTCCTGCATCCAGTAGCGCGAGGACAGCGTGCCCTGGCTGAAGGCCACCACGTCGATGCGCTCGGCGCCGGTGCGCTTGCGCAGGCCCTCGGCCGCGCGGCGCACCTGGTAGGCCATCACCTCGATGGGAAGCTGGCCGTTGTTCGGGTGCAGGCGCACCGCGTGCAGCCGCTCCTTCGGCCAGCCCGCCTGCTGGAACGCATCGAGCATCGCGAAGAAGGCGCCCGGGGTGTCATCGGTGCCGTGCACGAACAGCACGGGCACGTGCTCGGACGTGGGCGTGGGCTTCGCCTCGGGGGTGGCCGCACAGCCCGTCATGGCGGCGAGCAGCGCCAGCACGAGCACCCGGTGGGCGCGTGGAGAGAGGTCTCGAAGGGGGGTGGACATGGTGGGCTCCAGGGGGACGGCTGGAGCCCTCTGTGTATCAGGTCTCCAGCAGCACGAAATCCACCACGGTGTTCCACAGGCGCTCGAACTGGAGCCGGCGGAAACCGGAGCCCGAGATGAGCCAATCCACGTGCGGCGGCCGGTGGGCCGGCTGGTCGAAGTGGCCGATGGCGTCCAGGTGGTCCGCGCGCACGGCCGCCAGCACCCGCCCGTACACCTGCGAGCGCGTGGGGACGATGCCGTCACAGGCCTGCGGGCCCGGCATGGCGCCGTAGGCCTCCACGAGCGCCTCCGTCTGCGCCGGGGTGTGCAGGGGAATCGCCGTGAGGGGCATGCGCTGGGTGCGCCCGTAGAGGAAGCCGTACACGGTGTGTGTCATCTGGGCGTACGGGTCCAACCCCGCGCTCAACCGCGCGCGCAGCGACGGCGGCCGCGCCTGGGTGATGACCGAGCCGTAGCGCACGCCGGGCCGGTCCAGGGTGCTCGCGTTGAAGAGGTCGATGCCCTCGGGGGTGAGCTGGGGGATGAGCGAGGCGTCGTTGGTCACGTCGCCCAGGAAGCGGACGAGCCCTCCCGGCGCTCGACGGAGAAGTCCCCCAGGAGCTGCTCGAAGAGCTGGTCCAGGATGGTGGGGCGGAAGCCGAGCTGCTCGTCCCAGCGTGTCAGCAGGCTCCCCAGCCGGAAGGCCACCGTCAACGGCAGCCGGCCGAAGCGCAGCACGTACACAGTGAAGAGCGACAGGAGCTGCAGCAGCTTTTGTCCGAAGAGCCCCAGGAAGAAGGACGCCAGCGGGGTGCCCGAGTGCGGGGTGGACACCGTCACCACCGTGCGGACGCGGCGGGCGTAGGGCTCCGCGTCGATGTCATCGCCCAGCAACGCGCCCGGGCTGACGAACAGCCGCGAGTCCAACCCTCCGGTGGAGTGGCCGATGAGGTGGATGGGACCGTCGCTGTTCTTCGCGGTGGCGTCGATGGCCTTGAAGAGATCCGCGGCGCGCGTGCGAATGGAGCCGGTGGGGTGCGAGAGCACCTGCACCACCTCGACCTCCACACCGCGGCGCGCCATCTCCGCCACGAAGTAGTCGCGCACGTGCCCGAAGTAGAGCAGCTCTCCCAGGTTGGCGAAGCCGAAGAAGCCGGGGACCAGGTAGATGTGGTGCTTCGTCGCCATTGTGCCCAACCTTCCGCAGTCCCCGCCTCCAACTCAAGCCCGACGTGCATCCCCCGTCTCCCGGGTTGACGGCGCGCCACTCCCGGGCCACAACCCGGCCCTTCTCCCTACCCAGGAAGGAACGCTCGCCCGTGCAACGTCTGCTCGCTCTCGGCCTGCTCTTCGCCCTCCCCGCCGCCGCCGAGGAGGGGATGTGGACCTATGACGCTTTCCCCCGGGCCGCTGTGAAGGCCGCCCATGGTTTCGAGCCCTCGCAAGACTGGCTGGACTCCCTGCGGCTCTCCTCCGTCCGGCTGGCCGGCGGGTGCTCGGCGAGCTTCGTGTCGCCGGACGGGCTGGTGATGACCAACCACCACTGCATCCGCTCCTGTGTGCAGGACCTGTCCTCTCCGAAGCGCGACTACCTGGCCACGGGCTTCTTCGCCAGGGAGCTGAAGGACGAGCTGCGCTGCCCCAAGGTGGAGGCCAACCAGCTCATGAAGATGACGGACGTCACCGCCCGTCTCCAAGGGGCCACGAAGGGGCTGAGCGGCGCCGCCTTCAACACCGCCCTCAAGGCGGAGATGTCCACCATCGAGAGCGAGTGCGCCACCGGGCCCGAGGTGCGCTGTGACGTGGTGACGCTCTTCAATGGGGGCAAGTACCACCTCTACGAGTACCGCCGCTTCCAGGACGTGCGGCTGGCCTTCGCGCCCGAGTTCTCCATGGCCGCCTTCGGCGGGGACGCGGACAACTTCCACTTCCCGCGCTACGGCTTCGACGCGGCCTTCCTGCGTGTGTGGGACGCCAATGGCCAGCCGCTGAAGACGAAGCACTACCTGCCCTGGGCGAAGGAGGGCACGAAGGAGGGCGACCTGGTCTTCGTCTCCGGCCACCCCGGCGCCACCCAGCGGCAGCTCACCGTGGCGGAGCTGGAGTTCCAGCGGGACGTGGCGCTGCCGTTCCAGTTGCTGTACCTGGCGGAGCGGCGCGGCATGTTGCGCGAGTACGCCTCGACGACGCCGGAGCGTTTCCGCACCACGCGGGCGAAGCTGCGCTCGGTGGAGAACGCGCTGAAGGCGCTCCGGGGCCGGCACCAGGCCCTGGCCGAGCCCTCGCTGCTCGCCGACAAGCGCAAGGCCGAGGCGGACCTCCGGGCGAAGGTGGCGGCGGACCCGAAGCTCAAGGCCACCACCGCGGGCGCCTGGGATGACATCTCCCGCGCCCTGGAGACCTGGCGGCCGCTGATCGCCGAGTACCGGCTGAAGGAGGACGGTTATGGCTTCTCGTCCGAGCTCTTCGACATCGCCCAGCATCTGGTGCGCGTGGCGGACGAGCGGCTCGAGCCCAACCCGGAGCGGCTGCGCGAGTACACGGAAGGGCAGCTCCCCGCCCTGCGCCAGGGGCTGCTGCGCGAGGCCCCCATCCCCGCGGAGCTGGAGGCGCTCTCGCTCACCTTCGGCTTCAACAAGCTGCGCGAGACGCTCGGCGCGGATGACCCGTTCGTGCAGACGGTGCTCGGCCGCGAGGCCCCGGAGGATCTGGCGCGTGCGCTGGTGAAGGGCACGAAGCTGTACGACGTGAAGGAGCGCCAGCGGCTGTTCGAGGGCGGCAAGGCGGCGGTGGAGGCCTCGAAGGATCCGATGATCCTCCTGGCGCGCCGGGTGGACGCGCAGGCGCGCGAGGTGCGCAAGCGCTACGAGGACACGGTGGAGTCGGTGCTGAAGAAGAACGGGGAGCTGCTCGCGCAGGCGCGGCTGGCGGCCTACGGCACCACGGGCTACCCGGACGCCACGTTCACGCTTCGCCTCAACTACGGCACGGTGAAGGGCTGGGAGGAGGGCGGGCGGAAGGTGCCGCCGCTGACGACGTTCGCCGGCGCCTACGAGCGGCACACGGGCAAGGAGCCCTTCCGGCTGCCGGACTCGTGGATGAAGGCCCGCGGCAAGGTGCCCGGCGAGACGCCCTTCAACGTGGCCACCACCAACGACATCATCGGAGGCAACTCGGGCTCGCCGATGGTGGACCGCGAGGGCCGCGTGGTGGGGCTCATCTTCGATGGGAACCTGCACTCGCTGGGCGGCGAGTACGCCTACGTGCCGGAGACCAACCGCGCGGTGTCCGTGCACGCCGAGGGCCTGCTGCGGGCCCTCGAGCACATCTACGGCGCCGGGCGGCTCGTGAAGGAACTGCGCGCCAATCAGCGCTGAGCCCCCTCAATCGCATCCCTCAATCCCATCCCTCAATCCCTTCCCTCTCCCCTCGGGAGAGGGTCAGGGTGAGGGTGCCGGGGCCCACGGGTTGAACCCGTGTGGATGCGAACCCGCGTCCACGAGATACCCTCACCCCGTCCCTCTCCCGGAGGGAGAGGGGAAATGGCCGCAGGGAAATGGCCGCAGGGGAAATGGCCGCAGGGGAAATGGGCTCAGGCGGCCACGGTGCCGCTGAGCTTCGTCACGCGGCCGGAGATGGCGGTCGGGTTGAGGATGTTGTCGAACATCGGGCTGGTCTTCTCCGCCGCCTCGCGGATCTCCTCCAGCGTGGCCGCGTCCGCGTCCGTGTCCACCTCGACCGTGTACTGCAGCTCGGAGAAGCCCGCGCGCACCTTCGGGTCCAGGTTCAGGTAGCCCCGCAGGTCGAACGGCGCGCTCACCTTGATGCGCAGGTTGCGGTAGTCCAGCCCGCGCATCCTCGCCTGCGTCACCCAGCCAATCGTCAGGCACGTGCCCAGCGCGGCCAGCAGCAGCTCCATCGGATCGATGTGCTGATCCTTGCCACCCAACGCCGTGGGCTCGTCCGTCTCCAGCGTGAAGGAGCGCGCCCTCGTCACCGCCTGGGCCCCATCGCGCCACTCCGTCACCGTCTCGAAGCGGCCCTTGCCCGCCTCCGGGTTGGCGGACACGTGCGCCTTCGTCTTCTGCAGCGTGTCGAGGTCGAGCGTGCAGCAGCTACCGATGTCTTCCATGGCTCTCTCCAGGTGTTCGAGGGGCACTGACGCTAGGTCGGTGCCGTTCGGGGCCGCAAGACGGCCCAAGGGCCGATGACGCCCGGTGATGCGCCCGCTCACGCGGTGTCACAGCGCGCGGCGTCCTCCACCCGGCACGGCCCACGCCCAGTAGAGCAGCGTGCCCAGCACGCCCGCCCAGGGCACGTAGGGCACCCCCGCGACCACGCCGTCCATGCACAGGTGGATGCGGCACTCGGGCCTCTCCAGCGTGGCGCAGGCGCCGAGCAGCAGCGGCACGTGGCTGGCGATGTAGCCCATGCCCAGCCCGCGAATCACATCCCCCCGCACCCACCGGCGCGTCATCACCCGCCACAGCGTGGGCAGTGTCACCAACGTGGCCAGCGCGCTGAGCACCAGCTTCTGCTGCCGCACCTGCGTGGCCACCAGCAGCACTCCCATCGTCGCCAGCAGCGGCGGCCAGAGCGGGGCGTGGGGATCCTGTTCGTCCTCGGGGGCCGGCATGGGTGAAGGCTTGCCCAGGAGCGTCTCGGGGCGACACTCCCGTGATGCGCTGTGTCGCCTCCTGGACCCTCGTGCGCTCCGTACGTTGCGCGCTGCGTCAGGGATGAATTACTCTCATCCGTACGAGCAGGTGGGATTAGGCGGGGCTGCCGGGTTGTCCCCGGGCAGACCAGGCGAGTGTCTCTCAGGTAACATTCACTTCCTGTGGTGGGGGGGAGAAGGAGACGCGTTGATGATGGCGGAAGTGCCGCAACCGGAACCCAGGAAGGTAGCGGCCATCATGTTCACGGACATGGTGAAGCTCAGCCCGGAAGTCCGGAGGGATGAGGCGCTCAACAACGAGCTGCGCCAGGAGCATGGCCGGCTGGTGCGCGGACTGCTCTCCGGACACGGGGGACGCGAAATCAAGCAGCTCGAGGACGGCTTCCTCGTCGAGTTCGACGAGGCCCTGCCCGCGGTGGCCTGCGCGCTGGAGCTGCAGTCGGCGCTGTGCGCGCGCAACGAATGTGTCCCGCAGACGCGCCGGGTGGAGCTGCGCATCGGCATCCACCTGGGCTCGGTGGTGCACCGCGACGGAGACATCTTCGGCGAGGGCGTCAACGTGGCCGCCCGGCTCGAGTCGCTCGCCCGGCCCGGCAGCCTCTACGTCAGCGAGCCCGTGGTGCTGCAGGTGCGGAGCCAGGTGATGGCGCCCGTGGTGCGCTTGAGCCGGGGGGACTTGAAGAACATCCGCCTGCCGGTGCCCGTCTACCGGATTGATCCGCCCGTGCGCCGGCGCCGCGGCTCGTGGATGACGCGCCTGCGCAACCTGCTGCGCACGGCGGGCTGAGTCCTCGCGCGGACCGGGGGCGCTATAAGGTGCGCCCTCATGCAAGAGCTCACCCTCGTCGTCGCGTCGAAGAACTACTCCTCCTGGTCGCTGCGGCCCTACCTCGCGCTCGCCCACACCGGGCAGCCCTTCCGCGAGGTGGTGGTGCCGCTGGGCCAGGCGGACACCGCCGCTCGAATCTCGAAGTACTCGCCCAGTGGCCGGGTGCCGGCGCTGCTGCACGGCGAGCTCGTCATCTGGGACTCGCTGGCCATCTGCGAGTACCTGGCCGAGCAGTTCCCCCAGGCGAAGCTGTGGCCCCAGGACAGCGCCGCCCGCGCCCTGGCCCGCTCCGTCACCGCGGAGATGCACTCGAGCTTCGCCGCCCTGCGCACGCACATGCCCATGAACCTCCACGCCCGCAGCCCCGGCGAGGGCCGCGCTCCCGGCGTCGCCGAGGACATCTCCCGCGTCACCTCGCTGTGGACGGAGTGCCGCTCGCGCTTCGGGCAGGGCGGGCCGTTCCTCTTCGGCTCCTTCTCCATCGCGGATGCCTTCTACGCGCCCGTCGTCACGCGCTTCGTCACCTATGGGGTGGAGCTGGACGCGGTGGGCGCCGCCTACCGGGACGCGGTGCTCGCCCTGCCGGCCATGAAGGCCTGGACGGAGGCCGCCCGCCACGAGCCGCCCGTGGCCCGCTACGAGAAGAAGTAGGGGACGGCTACAGCCCCAGGGCCTTCAACCGCGCGTCGAAGGCCTCGGCGGTGGTGAAGAGGTGGCCGCGGATGCCCAGCGCGTTCGCGGCCTCGACGAACTCGGGGATGTCGTCGAAGAAGGCGGCCTCGTGCGGCGCGCAGCCCGCGTGCTTCAGGGCCTCCTGGTAGATGGCGGGCTCGGGCTTCACGTGGCCCACCTCGCAGCTCAGCACCAGGTGATCGAAGCGCTCCAGCACCGGCAGCCTCGGCCGCAACCAGTCGAGGTGCAGCACGTTGGTGTTGGACAGCAGCACCAGCTTCACCCGCCCCACCAGCCCCTCCACCCGCGGCAGCACCGCCTCGTGGACGGTGAAGTGGCTGCTCCAGAGGGCGTTGAACTCCTCGGCGGGCAGGTCCACCCCCAGCGCGCCGCACACGTCGCGCCGGATGCCCTCGGCGCCCACCAGCCCCCGGTTGGCCGCCGTCCAGCCCGCGCCCGACAGCCGCCGCTCGGCCTCCGCGGGAGCCAGTCCCGCCCTCGCCCCCAGCCTGCGGAACAGCAGGCCGTTGTCGTGGAAGACGAGGACGTTGCCGAGATCCAGGATGACGGCGCGAAGCGGAGGGCTCATGGGCCGGGTTTTATACCCGGTAGCTGCGCGCCACGTGCTGCATCTGCTCGGCCACCTCGCGCAACGCCTGCGAGACGCGCTGGGTGGCCTGCAGCCCCACCATGGTGTCGTGCATCAGACTGGAGAGGTCCGTCAGCGCGCCGAAGATCTCGTTGATGCCCGCGTTCTGCTGGCTCACCGCGTTGGAGATCTGCCGCACGGCGTTCATGTTGTCCTGCACGATGCCGCTGAGCGCCTCGATGTTCTCGCCGCTGGTGCGCGCCTGCGTCAGGCCCGCCTCCATGCGCACCTGGCCCTGCTCGCTGAGCTCCACCGTCTTGAGGATGGCCTGGGTGATGTCCTCGAGCAGCCCGCCCACCTGCCCGGTGGACTGGATGGACTGGTTGGCCAGGGTGCGGATCTCCTTGGCCACGATGCCGAAGCCCTTGCCGTGCTCGCCGGAGCGCACCGCCTCGATGGCGGCGTTGAGCGCCAGCATGTTGGAGCGGTCCGCCAGCCCCTTCACCGTCAGGGTGATGCCGCCGATGCGCTGGGCGCGCTCGTTGAGGCCGCTGATCTGCACGGCCATCTCGTTGACCTGGTCGCGCAGCGTCTGGAAGCCATTCATGCTCTCGGCGAGCGCGCGGGCACCGCCCTGGCCCAGCTCCTCGGCGCGCGAGGCCACCATGAGCACCGCGGCGGCCCGCTCGGCGGCCACCTCCGACGTCTGCTTGATTTCCTGCGCCGTCACCTGCGTCTGCTGCAGGGCCGCCGCCTGGCGGGTGAGGTTGCTCTCCTCCTGCTCGGCGGCGCGCGTCAGCTCGGCCACGGTGTCGGTGAGCACCTGCGTGCCGCGCTGCAGGCTCTCGGTCGTCTCGCGCAGGTGGTCCACGAGCTGCACGAAGGAGCGGGCCAGCTCGCCCACCTCGTCATCCGAGCGCACGTCGGGCTTCTGGGTGAGGTCTCCCTCCTGCACGATGTGGCGCACCACCTGGCTCAGCCGGGTGATGGGCGCGGTGATGCCACGGGCCAGCAGCAGGGCGGCCAGGGCGGCCAGCGCCACCACGGCCATCACCAGCGCCGCGGTGCCGGCGCGCAGCTTGTTCACCGAGGCGTAGACATCCTGGGGGTCCGAGAGCGCCACGAAGCGCCAGCCGTCGCCCACGTCCGGAATCTCCTCGCCGTTGATGGCCTGCACGGCCACGGCGTGGGGGTTGCTCCAGGCATTCGTGCCCCGCGAGTCGAAGAGCACGGTGCCCGAGGCGGTACGCACCTCCAGGGCGAAGCTGTCGTTCTTGCGCGAGCGGGCGCGGGCCAGCGCGGCCTTCACCACCTCGCCCACCTGGCCCCAGTCATAGGCCGCCAGCAGCACGCCCATCCGCCGTCCGCCCCGCGACTCCGCCACCGGCGCCGCCAGGTGCAGCACCTGCATGCCGAAGACGGGGTCCTCCTGGGTGAGCGTCGCGCTGGTGAAGCGCCCCTCCTGGGCCGCCTTGAACCAGGGCGCGTCACGCACCGCCGCCTCCTGGCCCGCGAAGGAGTCGCGCAGCGCCGGCGTGCTCGCGGACACGGCCTTGCCCTCGTCGGTGAAGAGCACCAGCCCGGTGAAGGTGGTGTAGCGCAGCTGCAGCCGTGACAGCACCCCGTCGCTCAGCGAGTAGCTGTCGCGCTGCAGGGACTCGCGCAGCAGCGCGTCCTCCGCCCAGCTCCGCACGCTCGTCTCGCGCTCCACCAGCGAGGCCTCCACGAGATCCTTCAGGCCCTCCGCCTCGATGCGGAGCATCTCGTGCACCTGCTCCTGCATCATCGTCTGGGTGGTGCCCACCCCCAGCCAGGTGGAGATGAGCAGCGGCGCGACGGCGAGCAGGGTGACGTACAGCGTCAGGCGGCCACGCAGCTTCAGGGTGCCGATCAGGGGAAGTCTCATGAATCTCGTTACGTCCGCGTGAGGACGCCGGGAGGGACCCCAATGTCCCCCCGCCGACGCTCCTCCCACCTGTACCACGGAGCGCACCCGAGCGGAGGGTGCACGTTCCTGGATGTAGGTCCAGGTGGGGGAGCCGGGCGGACGAGGCCCGGAGCGGAGAGGTGCTCCGGGCGTTCAGCCTGCCCGCTTGCCTACCTAGGAGAGCGGGATGCGCTCGGGCAGCTCGCGATCCGGCACGTTCATGTAGTCCGCGCGGAAGTCCAACATCAGCTTCTGGTGCACGCGGGTGCTGACGAGCTTGCGCAGCAGGCCGAGCATGCCGGGCGGGGCGGCGATCACCAGCCGGTCATAGGCGTGGTCGTTGAGGCCCCGCTCCAGCCGGGCGGCGAGCTCCCGGGCGAAGCGGTCGATCTCCAACTGCTGGCGAGCATCGGGTTGATTCTCGGGTTGGGGTTTGTGCAGGGAGCCGGCGTTGGGGTTGTCCGGCTGGTTGAGAAGCTGCCGGGACATGGACCGGCTCTCCTCGTGCTGGAACTCCTCCCGCAGGTCCCATTTCTCCGCGCGCTCGTCCGTCGCGAAGAGCTTGGCCCGGCTCCCATTGGCCACCAATATCCACAGCGCGTCCGCCATCGTTCATCCTCCTGTCCCTTGAGGTGCGGACCCCCACCGTCCCCGGCAAGCTTCCTTCCCCGGGCGGAGCGTGCCGGGGCGTCGGGCGGGCGGGCGCCGGGGCACCTTCCCTGGAGGCGGGGGCCTGGCATATGCCCGGGTTGCAACCGGGGATGCACCCCGGGGTTGAAGCTTTTTTGGCGGGAGGCCGAGGACGATGCGCGAGATGGGTGAAGCGGCGGCCAGCTGGCTGGCGGGCAGGCTGGGGGAGATGGAAGAAGCGCTCGCCGCGCTGGTGGAGGTGAACTCCTGGACGGAGAACGCGGAGGGCGGCCGCAAGGTCGGTGCCCTGCTGCGCGAGCAGTTCTCCATGCCAGGGCTGGTGTCCGAAGTGGTGCCCAGCACGCGGTACGCGGACCACCTGGTGTTCCGCTCGGAGGGCAGGAAGGGGCTCGAGCCGGTGGCGCTGGTGGGCCACCTGGACACGGTGTTTCCGCCGGGCAAGTTCGAGGGCTACCGGAAGGACGGGGCGCTGCGGCGGGGCCCGGGCGTGCTGGACATGAAGGGCGGGCTCGTCGTCATCGCCTGGACGCTCAAGGCGCTCGCGGCGTCGGGGGGGCTGGAGAAGCTGCCCCCGCTGCGGCTGGTGGTGGTGTCGGACGAGGAGGTGGGCTCGCCCGAGGGCGCCGGCGTCATCCGCAACGCCATCGCCGGGGCGAAGGCGTGCCTCGTCTTCGAGTCCGGCCGGGCGGCGGACGCCATCATCACCCGGCGCAAGGGCACCGGCATGGCCACCGCGGTGGCGCACGGCAAGGCGGCCCACGCGGGCAACGCGCACCAGGAGGGGGCCAATGCGCTGTGGGCGATCGCCCGCTTCGTGGACCGGGTGCAGCAGCTCACCGACTACCCGCGCGGCATCACCGTCAACGTGGGCAAGGTGACGGGCGGGCAGGGGAAGAACACCGTGCCGGACCACGCGGTGGCGGAGGTGGATCTGCGCTTCTGCACGCGCGCGGACGGGGAGGAGCTGGTGCGGCGCTTCGGCCAGGCGGCCGAGGAGGCGGCGGCCAGCGTTCCCGGCACCCGCATCGAGGTGAAGGGTGGGGTGGCGCGCGAGCCGTTGGAGCGCACCGAGGCCTCGGCGGCGCTGATGACGGCATATGGCGCGTGTGCCCATGCCTCCGGGCTGGGCCATGGCGAGTCACCGCTGGTGGGCGGCGGCTCGGATGCGAGCACCTCGTCCTCCATGGGGATTCCGTCCATCGACGGGCTGGGCCCCCGGGGCAAGGGCTTCCACACGGTGGACGAGTTCATCGAGGTGGACACCTTGATTCCCAAGGCCCAGGCGCTGGCGCGCTACCTCGCGTCGCTCGCGGGCTGAGGCCGTCCCTCACGCGGACGGCTGCTCTCGAGATGCCGGGGCGGTGGGCTCCGGCGTCACCGGGGCGGGCCGGCCCAGGCTGGCGATGTCCACCGTCAACAGCTCGTAGAGCACCACGTTCCACCACCAGAAGAAGATCGCGCTGATCCCCACGTACACCAGCGGCGCGTTCGTCCACACCTGCATCGGGTGGTGGAACACCCGGTCGGCGACGAAGCCCGCCAGCCACTCGCCGGCCCAGCAGGCCGTCCCGGCGATGATCATCCGCTTCACCATTCCCACGTTCCGGCGCAGGAACCAGAAGAAGTTCAGGCACCAGATGATGGTCACCGAGCCCGCCCACAGTCCCACGCTCTCGAAGGAGAACCAGTGGTAGGGCGAGAGGGGATAGGTCCATCCGGGCGCGCCGGTGAGCTTCCAGTAGAGCTGGTTCTGCAGCAGCTCCACGAACCAGAAGATGGGCGTCACGTAGCTGACGTGGAACGCGAGCGAGCCCAGATACCCGGCCACCCTCCGATGCTTGCCGCTGCCAAACGACTCCGTCACATCCCTCGACATGGTGACTTCCTCCGCGGCGGGAGTGTGCCACGCGGGCACCCCGGTGCCGGGCGGACTGCCGCTTCCTCACGGGGATATCAGAGGTAGGTCCGGGGGCTACATGGCGGGGCGGGGTGGCACGGGGGGCAAGCGGCGCTCCGCAGCGGGCTCTGTTCGGGGTAGAACAGAGTGTATGCGTACCCCCGTCGTGTATGTGGCCGGCCTGCTGGCGCTCGCGCTGGCCGCCGGCCCGGCCAGGGCCCAGGGCGGCCTTGGGCTGGACCTGTCCGATGATTCGAGCACCCAGAGCAACGAGCAGCCGCAGGACACCGGAGAGGGCACTCCGCCGGACTCCGAGGGCGGCATGGGCCTGGGCCTGGATTTGAGCAGCGGCACGCCGGGCGCGGACCTGCAGCCGCGCTTCGCGCTGGTGGGGCTGGACACGCCCGAGCGCGCGGGTGCCGCGCAGGCGAAGCGGTGGATGGGCTGGCTCCAGTCGGTGGCGCTGCGCACCGGCCGGGTGGCGAAGGCCTCCGACCCCGCGGAAATCCGCGAGCAGCTCGGGGCGGACTACGCGGCCGCGCTGCGCTGCGAGGAGGCCTCGTGTTTGAGCGCGCCGGCGGACACGGTCGACGCGGACCTGCTCACCACGGCGCGCCTGGCGCTGGAGGACGAGGGCTGGACGCTGCGGCTGTGGACGTATGACCGGGACCGGGGCGTGGTGGAGACGGACGTGGTGACGGGCCGCAAGCCGACCGACAGCAACTTCATCCGCGAGGCGGGCGCCGTGCTGTCCAAGCGGGTGACGGACCTGGCCCGGCAGCGCTCGATGCTGAAGGTGTCCAGCAACGTGTCGCAGGCGGTGGTGCGCGTGGGCGAGCGCATGCTGGGCGTGGGCAACGTGGAGGCGAAGCTGCCGCCCGGCGAGGTGCAGCTCATCGTCGAGGCCGACGAGTACTCCACCTATACGAAGACGCTCACCCTCGCTCCGGGTGAGACGCAGGAGGTGGCGGCGCGGCTGGAGCTCAATGGCCCCGCGCCCGAAGGCCCTCCGGCGGACGCCGTGGCGGGCGTGAAGAAGAAGTCGGGCGGCCCCTCCGGCCCCTCCGTCTTCAGCCGTCCCGCCCTCTACACCACGGTGCTGGGACTGGCGGCGGTGGGCGCGGGCGTGGCCATGGGCATGGGCCTCCAGGGCAAGGTGCAGGACGCCAACGGTGACGGGGTGATGGACCTCTCGCGCACCGAGTACCTGGCCGCCCGGCAGCAGTCGATGATTTCCACGGCGCTCATGGCGGGTGGTGGCGCGGTGGCGGGCGGCAGCCTGCTGTGGCTCCTCATCGTCCCGGCGCGTTCCGAGCCGGTGTCCTCCTCGGTGGCCCCCGTTTCCAGCGGGAAGGGCACCAGCGGCACGGCCCTCCACTTCGTGATTGGCGGGAGCTTCTGAACATGAAGTCCTTTTCTTCCCTCTTCTGTTGTCTGGTGCTCGCGCTGTCCGCCGCGGGCTGTTGGGTGCCGGAGCTCCCGGACTCCACCGTCTTCAGTTGCGACACGGCCAAGGACTGCGCCGCCGAGGGCGTGGTGTGCGCTCCCCGCCCGGGCCAGCAGCGCGGCTACTGCTGCTCGCCCACCGCCGAGGTGTGCAATGGCGCCGATGAGAACTGCAACGGCCAGCCGGACGACCTGGCCGAGGCGAGCTGCTACACCGGTCCCGAGGGCACGCTGGACCTGGGCAACTGCAAGGCCGGCAAGGCCGCCTGTGGCGCCAACGGCACCGTGGTGTGCGCCGGTGAGGTCCTGCCCGCCGCCGCCGAGTCCTGCAACGGCGAGGATGACGACTGCGACGGCGAGGCGGACGAGGGCTTCAACCTCCAGACGGACATGGCCAACTGCGGCCGGTGCGGCAGATTCTGCAACGCCGTGACGGAGCTGTGCGTCGATGGGGCCTGCAAGTCGCGCGGCGAGAAGGTCTGCGACGACGACGCCGACGACGATGGGGACGGCTCCAAGGACTGCGCGGACAGCGACTGCGACAACCAGACGCGCGCGTGCAACGCCGGTGACGCGGCCAAGAACTGCATCTGCATCGGCCGGGCGATTGGCGAGGGCAACTGCGGCGACAACCTCGACAACGATGCCGATGGCTTCACCGACTGCGTCGAGCAGGAGTGCGACAACAAGTCCTGCGGCACCGGCTGCGTGTGCTCCAGCTACGTCAAGAAGGAGACCGCGTGCGGCGACGGGGTGGACAACGACGGCGACACCAGGACGGACTGCGCGGACTCCGACTGCGCCAACCTGTCGTGCGGCACCGGCTGCCTCTGCCAGGGCGGCAAGGCCGTGGAGACCGTGTGCTTCGACGGCGTCAACAACGACAAGACCGAGGGCACGGACTGCGCGGATTCCGATTGCCACGGCAAGGAGTGCAGCGCCGCCGGCGGTTGCACGTGCACGACGAGCGGCTCCAAGTTGGAGACCACCTGCAACGACACCCTGGACAACGACGGCAATGGCGCCATCGACTGTGTCGCCGGCAACGCGGACGCCAACTGCGTCAACGGGACGTGCGGCGCGGGTTGCAGCTTCGTCAACTGCGTCAAGGTGGAGACGGCCTGCACCGACCTGGGCGACAACGACGGGGACACCCGGAGCGACTGCGCGGACACGGATTGCAACGGCAAGTCGTGCGGCACCAACTGCATCTGCTCGGGCGGGGTGAAGAAGGAGAACTCCTGCACCGACCGGGCTGACAACGACGGGGATGCCCTGATCGACTGCGCGGACAGGGTGGACTGTCCCGCCGGCGTGGCCTGCACCCGGAACAACGGCAATCCGGGAACGTGCCAGAACAACGGCTCCTGCAACTGACGGTGTGCGCTTGATGCGCACCTGAGCGCGGGCCCGCCCGGCGTGGCGGGCCTCTTTCCACTAATGACTCCCAGGAGGCGTCCGACGCCCTGGGCGGGACAGAAGAGTCGTCACCCTGGCGACAACGCGGGCTGTGTGGGTTGCCGGGGAATGAGAGGATGAAAAGGTTTGCCGCCCATGCGCGGCGACGACTTCATCTCGAGCACGGTGCTCTCCAGCAACCCCCAAGCCGCAGGCAACTCGACGGTCGTGGACCGCGAGCTTCAGGAAGGCGACATCCTCGGCAGCTACCAGTTGGAGCGCCTGCTGGGCGAGGGCTCCATGGGCCAGGTGTTCCAGGCGCGCCACACGCGGCTGGGGCGCCAGGTGGCCCTCAAGGTGCTGCGCTCCGCCTTCTCCCATGACAAGGGCTTCGTGCAGCGCTTCTTCCAGGAGGCGCGCGCCGTCAATCAGATCAACCACGAGCACATCGTGGAGATCTTCGACTTCATCGAGGACACGGAGCACGGGCGTGTCTACTGCGTGATGGAGCTGCTGCGGGGGCAGAGCCTCTCGGCCCTCCTGCAGGAGGAGCGGCTGTCGGTGTCGCGCATCCGCCGCATGCTGGTGCAGGTGTGCGCGGCGTTGGGGGCGGCGCACCAGCTTGGGGTGGTGCACCGGGACATCAAGCCGGACAACCTCTTCGTCACCCACAAGGGCGGACAGCAGGACTACGTGAAGGTGCTCGACTTCGGGGTGGCCAAGGTGCTCACCGCCGACAGCACCAGCGGGACGCTGGACGGCACCATCATCGGCACGCCCACGTACATGTCGCCGGAGCAGGCCGCCGGGCTGCCGGTGGACCACCGCGCGGACATCTACGCGGTGGGCACCGTCCTCTACGAGCTGCTCGGCGGCCAGCCGCCCTTCCAGGCCCCCAACTTCGGCCAGCTCATGGTGAAGGTCCTCACCGAGCCGCCGCCCGCGCTGCCCTCGCACACTCCGGCGGGAGAGCCGGTGCCGGCGGTGCTGGCCCAGCTCGCCCTGCGCTGCCTGGCCAAGGAGCCCGAGGACCGGCCGCAGCAGCTCGCCGAGGTCATCACCGCGCTGCTGGCGGACACGGGGCTGGAGCGGGTGGGCGCTCCCGCTTCCCCCGTGCTCTTCGAGGACGAGCGGCCCACCCAGCCCATGGCGGTGCCCGCGGCCCTGTCCGGTGCGCGGCGTCCGTGGCCGCTGATCGCCGCGGGCCTGGTAGCCGTGGCCGCCGCGGGGCTCGTGCTCGCGTGGGGCGTGGAGCGTGGCGCCTCCCCCGCCGCATCCCCCGTCACCCTCACCGTGCACTCGGTGCCCGAGGGCGCGACGGTGGTGCGCGCCGATACCGGCGAGGCGCTCGGGGTGACGCCGCTGGTGAAGCAGTTGCCTCAGGCCGCCGAGCCCCTGGGCCTGCGTGTGGAGATGGCCGGCTTCGATTCCAGCGAGCACGAGGTGCGGCTCGACTCGCCCGCGACGCTCGAGGTGCCCCTGGTCCCGGCGGTGCAGCAGAAGCCGGGCCGCAAGGATGCGCGGGAGGCCGTGCCCGTGCGCACCAACATCCACCGCAAGAAGAATCCCGGGGTGCGCGATGATGTCATTGATCCGTTCGCTCGCTGAGCGTTCCGTGTTGCCGGTGCTGGTGGCGGTGGCGCTCGCCGCCTCGCCCCTGGCAGCGCACGCCGCCAACATGGAGGCGGGCTCGCACGTGGAGTCGCAGGCCCGAGCGAAGTTCTCCGAGGGCAACATCGCCTACGACCTGGCCGAGTTCCAGAAGGCCCTGGACGCCTACAGCGAGGCGTACCGGCTGATGCCCCTGCCGGGCTTCCTCTTCAACATCGCCCAGTGCCACCGGCAACTGGGCCGTCCCGAGCGCGCCGCCTTCTTCTACCGGCGCTACCTGTCGCTCTCCAAGGAGGAGCCGCCCAACGCCGTGCTGGTGAAGGAGCTCATCGCGGAGATGGACGAGGCGGTGCGCAAGGAGCACCTGCGGCGTCTGGCGCGGGAGGAGACGGCGAGGGATCAGGCGAAGGCCGCGGCGCTGCGGGCGCAGGCGGAGGCGGTCGCCGGGCGCCGCGTCCAGCAGGGCGAGAGCAAGCGCAACCTGGTGCCCCGGGCCCGGACGCCCGCGCAGGCCGATGCCGAGGTGAAGAGCGGCAACAGCCTGATGAAGAAGTGGTGGGTGTGGGCGGGGGCGGGCGCCGTGGCGGTGATCGCCGGCGGCGTCATCTACGCGGCCACCGCTCCCCAGCCGCGCCCCACCACGCTGGGCACCGTGCGTTAGTCCGGGCCGCGGAAGTCCGGGCCGGACACCCGAGCCCGATCAGGCCGGGGTTTCCCGGGGCCCACCCCGCTGGTGGGCCAGCATCAGCGCGGCCGTGTGGCCCATGCGCGTGTGGAAGCTCTCGGCGTCGTGGAAGGTGAGCCGCACGTCCCCGAGCTGCAGCTGCATGCCGGACTCCAGCGGCAGGTGTTGCCCGGGCCGGAGCCGCTTGCCGCTGAGCATGGCCGGCCCTCCCTGGGCCAGCGCCTCCACCGTCCAGCTTCCGTCCGGCTGGATGTGGAGCACCAGGTGCTCGCGTGACACCGTGGCGTCGTTGATGACGAAGACGTTGTGCGAGGCCCGCCCCAGCGTCAGGGTGTCCCGCCCCGGAGCCACCGCCAGCTCGAAGCACATGGCATCTCCCGAGGGCAGGCAGTCGCGGAGATCCGAGGTGGGCAGCCGGGTGGTGCCGTGGTTCTGCTCGCTGGTCTCCGGAACGTTCCACACGCCGGCCTCCCACACCAGCCAGCAGTGCGGGTAGCGGGCCCGGAACTTCTCCTTGAGTGCGAGGTGCTGCCGCACGAGCAGCGACAGCAGCAGGGAACGCGCCATGATGAGACAGAGAAACACCTTCGGGGCGTGATCGCCACTGATCCCGATGTCTGGGCTCGCCGGGTTGTCCAAGAGTGCGCGTTTGGGAGGGGCGTTTTCGGCCGGAAGCAGGCGTCCAAACGGCTGGCACGGATTTTCACCCGGCCCACCTCCGGCGTAAGGTGTCGCTCAAATGTTTCAGTGGGCTTCACGCGGTTGTCACACAGCGGGAGCCCACTGCGCAGGTCCAACCCCCAACCCCCCCAGGGACTGCATGCGCAATCACCCCCGCCATCTCCTGGCACTGTTGAGTGCAGGACTTCTCCTGCTCACCGCGTGCCCAGGCACCGAGTCCGAGTGCGGCAACGGCCAACGTGAAGGCACGGAGCAATGTGACGACGGCAACACCGCCAACGGTGACGGCTGTTCCAGCAGCTGTACCACCGAGGTGGCCCCGCCCGTCTGCGGCAATGGCGAGGTGGAGGTAGGCGAGGCGTGTGACGACGGCAATGATCGCGACGGGGACGGCTGCCAGAAGGACTGCAGCGAGACCCCGCCGGGCCAGGAAGTGCTGGCCGTGTGCGGCAACGGCATCCGGGAGATCTCGGAGGCGTGCGACGACGGCAACACGGTGAACGGTGACGGGTGCGAGAGCACCTGCGTGCCCACCCGTCCGGCGCAGGATATGTGCCCCGGTGCGGCGGACCTGCCGCAGCCGGCGGCCGGTGCCACCTGTACGGTGGTACCCGTGCCCGAGGGCACCACCGCCAGCGGCGCGCGCCTCTACATGGGCGTGGTGCTGCTGGACGGCAAGACGCTCAACGGCGGCCAGGTGCTGGTGGACGACAAGGGCATCATCCAGTGCTCGGCGTGCGACTGCTCGGGTGAGGCCGCCGCGGCCGGAGCCGTGAAGATCTCCTGCCCCCAGGGCGTCATCTCCCCGGCGCTCATCAACGCGCACGACCACATCGACTACCAGAAGGCGCCGGAGGCCGGGCGCCAGGAGCGCTACGAGCACCGCCACGACTGGCGTGTGGGCGGGGCCGCGCATGACGGGCACACGCGGCTGCCCGCTGGCGCCACCGCGGCCGACCTCGGCGTGCGTTGGGCCGAGCTGCGCCAGGTGATGTCCGGCACCACCGCCGTCGTCAGCAGCGGCGGTCGTCCCGGCTTCCTGCGTGACCTGAACTCCGCCGGTGCGGCCCAGGAGGGCCTCGCCGAGCCGGACGTGAACTTCCAGACCTTCCCCATCGGTGACTCCGGCGGCGAGGAGCTGTCGAGCGGGTGCAACTACCGGACGAGCCTGGACACGCCGAGCAACATTCCGCCCCTGTCGGCCTACCTGCCGCACGTGGCCGAGGGCATCTCGGCGTCGGCGCAGAACGAGTTCCGCTGCCTGTCGGGCGAGGGCGAGGGCAGCCAGCAACTGATGACGCCGCGCACGGCCATCATCCACGGCATCGGCCTCACGGCGTCGGACATCGCCAGGATGGCCGAGAAGGGCACGGGCCTCGTCTGGTCGCCGCGCTCCAACATCTCGCTGTACGGCGAGACGGCGATGATCACCGCCTACAAGCAGCTCGGCGTGAACATCGCGCTGGGCACGGACTGGCTGCAGTCGGGCTCCATGAACATCCTGCGCGAGCTGCGGTGCGCCAACTACCTCAACGAGGTGCACTACTCGCGGACCTTCACCGACGAGGAGCTGTGGCGGATGGTCACCGCGAACGCCGCGGACCTGTCGGAGACCTGGGAGAAGCTGGGCCGCATCGCCCCCAAGAAGGTGGCGGACCTGGCCATCTTCAAGCTGAAGTCCTACGCCTACTCCCCGCACAGCGCCGTCATCAACGCCAACGCGGAGGACGTGGTCCTCACCGTGCGCGGCGGCAAGCCGCTCTACGGCGACAAGGACGTGGTGGCCGCGCTGACCGCGGGCGCGGTGGACCCCTGCGATGATCTGCCCATGTGCGGCACCACCAAGGCGGTGTGCGCGAAGTCCGAGACGGGCAAGACGTTCGCCGAGCTGAGTGAGGCCAACAAGAGCGCCTACGCGCTCTTCTTCTGCGGCGATACGGCCCCGGCCAACGAGCCCACCTGCGAGCCGCAGCGCACGGCCACCACCCCGGTGGCCGCCTCGCAGAACGGCTCCACCGTCTACACCGGCACGCGCCGGCTCGCCGACTACGACGGTGACGGCGTGGCCAACGCCCAGGACAACTGCCCCATCGTCTTCAACCCCATCCGCCCCATGGACAACGGCAAGCAGGCGGATACCGACAACGACGGCGTGGGTGATGCGTGCGACCCGTGCCCGCTGGCGGCCAACTCCACCACCTGCACGGCGCCCAACCCGAAGGACGAGGACGGCGACGGCAAGTTCAGCCCCGACGACAACTGCCCCGGCGTGGCCAACGCGGACCAGCAGGACACGGACGGTGATGGCCGCGGTGATGCGTGCGATGCGTGCCCCAACTCCAACCCGGACGACAAGGTCTGCGCGGTCTCCCTCTATGACGTGAAGAGGCCGGCGCCCGCCGGCACCCTGCCGCTCATGGGCTACACCATCACCATCCCCAAGGCGGTGGTGACGGCCATCGCGGGCAACAGCTACTTCGTCCAGGTGCCCACGGCGGATCTGACCTCCGGCCCGGACTGGTCCGGCGCCTACGTCTTCTCCTCCTCGTCCACCGCCGCCAAGCCCGCGGTGGGAGATCTCATCGAGATCAAGTCGGCCGTGGTGGCGAACTACTTCGGGCAGATCCAGCTCACCAACGTGACGTTCACGAAGCTGGGCACCGCCCCGCTGCCGGCGCCCGTCGCCGTCTCCCCGTCCGAGGTGAACACCGGCGGCTCGCGCGCCGCGGCGCTCGAGAGCGTGCTGGTGGAGGTCTCCAACGTGTTCGTGTCCAAGCAGGAGCCCACCCCGGGCTCGGCCGACAACGCGCCCACGTACGAGTTCGTCGTGGACACCCGCGCCGACGGCTCGGAGACGCAGGGCCTGCGCGTGAACGATCTCATGTACCGGCACCCCATGCCCGAGGTGGGCACGGAGTTCCGCCGCGTGCGCGGCATCCTCGAGTGGCGCAACGGCAACTCCAAGGTCGAGCCGCGCAGCGCGGACGATCTGCTCCTGCCCCCGCCGCCGCTGGCCTCCTTCGGAACGGCCGACAACCAGTACATCCGGGTGGATCCCGCGTGCGACCCCAACGGGTGCTCGATCATCGGTCAGCCGAAGCTCCTGGTGTCGCTGCCCAGCGTCTACGGTGAGGACGTCGAGGTCACCGTCACCTCGTCCGACACGGCCAGCCTGCGCGTGGCCCAGGGCGGGAAGGTGATCATCCCCAAGGGACAGCTCAGCGCCGAGGTGAAGCTCATCCCCGTGGCGATGGCGAGCCGCGTGACGCTGACCGCCACCCTGGGCGCCTCAAGCAAGACGACCGCGGTGCGCGTGCTGGGCACCACGGAGCAGCCCACGCTCACCGCGCTCACCCCGGACCGCATCGTCACCGCCGCGTCCCATGACGTGACGGTCATGGCGACCCTGGACATCCCCGCTCCGGCGGGCACCGCCCTCGCGTTCGAGGTGTCGCCTCCGGAGCTCGGCACGATCGAGCCCGCGACGGTGACGGTTGGCACCGATAGCACCACGGTCTACTTCACCTTCAAGACCTCGGCGGCGCCGGCCGTCAGCGTGGGGGCCCTCACCGCCCGGGTGGCGGGCTCCTCCGCCACGCCGTTTACCTCCACCATCGAGGTGGTCGCCAGCCTCCCGGAGCTCGTCAGCATCAGCCCGACTCCGGTCGTCGTCTTCCAGGGCAACACCCAGTCGTTCACGCTCGTCATGAGCGATGTGACGCCGGGAGACATGCTCGTGAAGCTGGTGGCGGCGCCCACCACGGCGGGGGCGGCCTTCGGCACGGTGCCCTTCGTGGTGCCGGTGCCCGGGGGCGCGCAGCTCGCCTCCTTCACCTTCACCGCGGATGCCGCGGGCAGCGGCACGGGCACCGTCAAGGCCTCGTTCGGAGGGAAGGAGGTCACCGCCAACGTGACGGTGCGCCTGCCCTACCCGAAGATCGCCAGCATCAGCCCCACCCAGGCCAAGCTGGTTCCCAAGGCCTCGCGCACCTTCACCGTGACGCTCGACAAGCCGGCCGAGGCCGAGGGCTTCACCGTGGCGTTCGCCCTCACTCCCGCCGAGCTGGGCACGGTCAACGCGACCGCGACCATCCCCTCGGGTGCCAGGACGGTGGATGTGACGTTCACCGCGGGCGAGGTGGACGTGACGGGCAAGCTCGTGGCCTCCAACTCCCTGGGCGCGGGTAGCTCGGCCTCGGCGAACATCGAGGTCGCCGCGCTGCCTCCGCACGTGGTCATCAGCGAGGTCAGCGGCCGTGGCCCCTCCACCGGCCCCAGCCCGGACCTGCAGCAGGACGAGTTCGTGGAACTCTACAACCCGTCCGGTGAGGAGGTCGACCTGAGCGGCTGGAAGCTCCAGTACAAGAGCGCGGGCGGTACGACCTACGGCACCTCGAACACCTATACGATTCCGGAGGGCAAGAGCATCCCGGCGTATGGGTACTTCCTGATCGCCAACGGCAACTTCCGCGGCTCCGTCACCCCGGATGCGACCCACTCGCTCAACATGTCGGGCTCGGCCGGCGCGGTCCGCATCGGCAAGCCCGAGGTGGGCGCCTCGCTGGACGACCCGAACGCGGTGGATACGCTCGGCTATGGCACCACCGCCGTCGGTTCCGAGACCAAGTTCGGTCCCGCGCATCCCGCGGCCGGTGGCAGCCTCGAGCGCAAGGCGCTCGCCACCTCGACGGCCGACTCGATGGCCACGGGCGGCGCCGACGCGGCGAAGGGCAACGGCTACGACTCCAACGACAACTCGGTGGACTTCGTGCAGCGCGCCACGCGCGACCCGCAGAGCTCCGCGAGCCCGACCGAGCAGCCGTAATCGAAGCTGGACCTGCCCGCCTCCACCGTGAGGCGGGCGGGGCCGGTGAAGTGCTCACGCCCTCCGTGTCACGCAGTCCGGTGACGCGGGGGGCGTTGCCGTTTCAGCGCGTGACGGTGCCTTCCACCAACAACTGCGCCAGCGTCGTGAGGGTGGCGTCGTACGTCACCGTCTCGCGGAACAGGTTCTGGTGCAGCACCGCGCCGATGAAGCCGCCGATGATGCTGTGCGCGGCCTGGTGCGCGTCCACGTCCAGCCGGAACTCCTTCGTCTTGTTCTGCCCGTAGCGGATGATGTTCTCCGCCGCCGCGACGTAGATGCCCAGCTTCTCCCGGATGGCCTCGGCCACCCGGTCGTTGTTCTCCGCAGACTCCGCCGACACCATCCCGAAGAAGATGCCGTACTCGCGGTGGTAGCGCAGGAACTGCTGCGTGCGCTCCATGAACGACTTGAGCTGCACCCGGGCCGGCTGCTTGCGGTGCTCGCTGAGCATCTCCTGGAACTCGGCCATGTAGCGCCCGTGCAGCTCCTCGATGGCCGCCAGCAGCAGATCCTCCTTGGTGGGGAAGTGCCAGTAGAGGGCCCCGGGCGTCATCCGGATGGCCTTGGCCAGCTCCGCCATCGTGGTCGCCAGGATGCCCCGGCGCGCGAACAGCGTGATGGCCGCCTCCATGATTTCCACTCGCGTCCGAGCCGCGCGCTCTTGCTTGATCTCCCGCTTCGCCGGTTCCTTGCGCATCTGGGTGGGTATCCTACCCCACCTCACGCGCGTCGCGTCACGACCCCCCGCGTCAGGCGAGCAAGGTCACCTTGACGATTTCCGGCGGGGCGGCCACGCGCAGCGGCGGGCCCCAGAAGCCCGTGCCGCGGCTCACGTAGATGTGGCTGTCGCCCTCGCGGAACAGGCCGGCGTCGTGCTCCCAGATGGCGGACACCATCAGGTTGAAGGGGAAGAACTGGCCCCCGTGCGTGTGCCCGGAGAGCTGCAGCCCCATGCCCGCCTTCAGCGCCTGCTCGCGCCAGCCCGCGGGTTGGTGCGCCAGCAGCACCGAGGCCCGCGAGGGATCCCTCCCCGCCGTGGCCGCCGCCAGGTCATAGCCGCGCTCGGGGTAGCCCGAGCGCCGGGCCCCCCAGTCATCCACGCCCACCAGATCGAAGGATGCCCCCGGCTCGCCGATGCGCACGTGGCGGTTGCGCAACACCATCAGGCCCATGCGCGTGAGCGCCTCGGCCCACTCCTCGTCCCCCGAGTAGTACTCGTGGTTGCCGGTGACGAAGTAGGTGCCGTGCCGCGAGCGCAGGTTGCCCAGCGCGCCGACGCCGTGGGCCAGGTGCGCCACCCGGCCGTCCACGAGGTCTCCCGTGATGCACACCAGGTCGCCCTTCAGGGCGTTGCACTGCGCCACCACCGCGTCCATGAAGCGGCGCTGGATGAGCGGCCCCACGTGCACGTCGCTGAGCTGGATGATGCTGAAGCCGTCCAGCGCCTTGGGCAGGCCGGGCAGCTTCACCGCCACCTCGTTCACCACCGGCGGGTGGAAGGCACGCCACACGCCATAGCCGGCCATGCCTCCGGTGGCCGCCAGCGCCACCCCCGCCGTCGTCCGGGCGAGGAACTGCCGCCGCTCCTCGTCCACCCCGGGGGGCACGGGGGCCTGCGCCTCGCGGCGGCGCTTCAGCCAGCCGTTGAGCGTGTGCAGCCCCCCGAGCGACAGCACCGTCAGCAGCAGGTAGACGGCCACGCCCATCCAGAACCAGTTGAGCCGCGAGAGGAAGGACGCCGTCTGCTGGGGGAGCAGGCGCGGCACGAACCACCAGCTCGTCATGAGCGTGGCCAGCAGCCCCATCAGCACCACGCCGGCCCGTCGCCAGTGGGGGTGCTTCGCCGTGTCCCGGAAGAGCCGGCGGTACAGGTAGACGTGCCCCAGCACCACCACCAGGGACATGGTTCCGAAGAAGATGAGGGATTGCAGCGAGATGCGCATGGCGGTCTGAATACTCACCGGCGCCCCGTGCGCCGCAACCCCATCGTACGTGAAGAAACGTGAAGCCGGACCCTCACCCCACGAGCGTGCGGAGGGCCGCGGGCAGCTCCGGGTGCTGGAAGCGGTAGCAGGCCTCGAGCGCGCGCCGGGGCAGCACCCGCTGGCCTCCCAGCACCACCTCGGACATCTCCCCCAGCGCCGCCTTCAGCGCGAAGGAGGGCACCGGCAGGATGGCCGGCCGGTGCAGCGCCGCCCCCAGGGCCCGCGAGAAGTCCGCGTTCGTCACCGGCTCCGGCGCCGTCACGTTCATCGGGCCCGACAGCTCCGGCTGCTCCAGCGCGAAGAGCAGCAGGCCCAGCGTGTCGTCGCGGTGCACCCAACTCATGTACTGCTGCCCCGAGCCCATGCGCCCCCCCACGCCCAGGCGGAAGGCGGGCAGCATCTGCTCGAGCGCGCCGCCCTCCGGGTGCAGCACCACGCCGATGCGCGCCACCACCGTGCGGATGCCCGCCGCGGCCGCCGGCTGCGCCTCGGCCTCCCAGGCCCGGCACACCCGGGCGAGGAAGTCGTCCCCCGGTGCGCTGCTCTCCGTGAGCGGCTCCTCGCCCCGGTTGCCGCCGTAGTAGCCGATGGCCGACGCCGACACGAAGTGCCGCACCGTGCCCGCCGCCCGCATGGCCTCCACCAGCAGCCGCGTGCCCACCACCCGGCTGTCGAGGATTCGCTGGCGCGCGCGCTCCGTCCACCGCTGGGCCACCGGCTCGCCCGCCAGGTGCACCACCGCCTCGGCGCCGCCCAGGGCCTCCGGGGAGAGGGGCCCGGCCGCATCGTAGAAGGCGCCGCTCACTCCCCTGGGGAGGCGCCCCAGCGTGCGCTCCACGTCCCGCGCCAGCACGTGCACCCCGTGGCCCTTCTCCAGCAGCCGTTGCACGAAGAGGGGACCGAGAAAACCACTGGCTCCGGTGAGGGCGACCTTCACGGGTTCATCTCCTGGGGAATCTCCCGGCCGAGCAGCGTGCCGAGCGCCTGGAAGAAGGTCCCCTGATCCTCCTCCTTCATGCGCCCGGAGTACCGGTAGACGAGCGTTCCGTTGCCATCCAGCAGCAGCACCGAGGACGTCTTGGTGGGCAGGTTCCACGGCGCCGCCCCCAGCGTTCCCTTCAGGTCCACCAGGATGGGAATGCCCCACTTCTTCTCTTCGTCGCGCACGTGGGACAGCGCGATGCCCCGGGCGGGGAAGAAGTCGTACGACTCCAGGTTGGCCACCGCCACCACGAAGGCCGCCTCCAGCAGTCCCAACTCCTTACCCCGCGAGAAGAGAGCGTCCTTCAAGGGTGAGTTGAGTGTCGTGGAGTGGCGATCCTCATAAAAAAGAATGACGGGTTTTCCCCGCCATCGCGAGAGAGCCACTTCCTTTCCGTTGGAGCCCCGCAACGTTGCGTCCATCGGTCCAACCTGTGGCGCGGTGGCGAGCGAGGGACTCGTGGCCAACAGGGCGGCCGTCAGCATGCCAGCAATCCGTGCAGTCATCGGGGACTCCCGTGAACGAA
The DNA here is from genome assembly GCF_049060025.1 of Archangium gephyra. Taxonomy (GTDB): domain Bacteria; phylum Myxococcota; class Myxococcia; order Myxococcales; family Myxococcaceae; genus Archangium; species Archangium gephyra_A. Next base: position 5,442,602 of record NZ_JBMEQQ010000002.1, on the reverse strand, counting down.
GCTTCTACGAACCTTGAACATAGCCTTGACAGAGGCTGGACACAAAGGTTACCTCCACCACAGAAGCCACCCACCCGGCCGGAGGAAGGTTGTATGGGGCTCACGCCCTTCATCACTGCAGCGCCCATGCCGGCTCCCTCGGTGGAGCAGGCGTGGCTGCAGTTGGTGCAGGCCCGGGTGGAGTCGTCGCTGGCGGAGCTGCTGGAGCTGCCGGACGAGGCCCGGTTGGACATCCGTTGGACGCAGGCGCTGGGACACGTCCGCGAGTACGTGTTGCGCCCCGTCTTGAGGATGCGCCCGGCGTTGCTGCTGGCCGGCTACTGCCTGGCCCGGGGCTCGGCGGCGGTGCCGGCCGGGCTGTGGCGCTTCGCCGCGGGGCTGGAGCTGCTGCACGCCTACCAGGCCGTCCATGACGACGCGGTGGAGCAGACGGTGCTGCGGCGCGGAGGGCTGACGCTGCACCACGTGCTGGCGCCGGCCCCCACGGGGCAGCACCTGTCCGTGGTGGTGGGGGATCATCTCTTCGCCCGGGCCATGGAGACGCTGCTGGGCTCGGAGCTGCCGGGCGCCGCGCAGGCCGGCCAGTACTACCTGCGGCTGTGCCGCTACACCTCGGTGGGGCGCTACGTGGACCTGCGACAGGGCGGCGTGCGCCTGGGCCAGGGCGGGGTGCTCCAGGCGATGCGGCTGGCGCGCATGAAGATGGTGCGCGAGGGCCTGGCGCCGGCCCTGGTGTGCGGGGCGATGCTGGCCGGGGCGGACGACGGGCTGCGGCTGCGGCTGGCGCGGGTGGGCTGCGGCGTGGGGCTCGCCCATGAGCTGCGCGACGAGCTGCTCGGCCTCTTCGGCGAGGCGAGGGGCGGCGCCAGGGCCCCGCGGTGCGACTTCCTGGTGGGCCGGCGCACCTTCCCCGTTGTCGCCGCCTGGTCACGGGCGCTTCCCGAGGTGCGCCGGGAGCTGGAGACGTTGTGGGCGCTGCCGGCGGAGCGCCGGGACGAGGCCGCGCTCGGGCGGGTGCGCCGGCTGGTGGAGGACGCCGGAGGCCGGAGCGTCACCGAACATCTGGTGGGGCGGGCCTCGCACGGAGCCGTGCGGGCGCTGTCGGCGCTGCCCAACCCCCATGGTCTGCGCGAGCTGGTGCAGGCCCTCATCGGCCAACTGGCCCACCGCATGGTCTGAGAGGAGAAGCACCGTGAGGAGCGGCAAACGACAGGCGGTGGTGGTGGGCGCGGGCGTCGGCGGACTGGCGGCGGCGGCGCGGCTGGCCCACCAGGGCTTCGACGTGCAGCTCTTCGAGAAGACGGACGGTCCGGGCGGGCGCTGCAACCGCCTCCAGGTGGAGGGCTTCACCTGGGACATCGGCCCCACCATCGTCCTCATGCCCGAGGTGTTCCAGGAGACGTTCGCCTCGCTCGGCCGGCGCATGGAGGACTACCTCACGCTCATGCGGTGTGACCCGAACTACCGCATCCACTACCGCGACGGCTCGGACATCACCTTCACCTCCGAGCTGTGCGCCATGGGGCGCGAGCTGGAGCGGATTGAACCGGGCAGCTACGCGCGCTACCTGGCCTTCCTCGCGCAGGGCCGCACCCAGTACCGCATCAGCCTGGATCATCTGGTGGGCCGCAACTACGCGGGCATCTCCGACTACTTCGCGCCCTCGGTGCTCAAGAAGATCTTCCAGGTGCGCGCCCACCGCCGCATGTACGCGGACGTCAGCCGCTTCTTCCAGGACGAGCGGCTGCGCGCGGCGATGACCTTCCAGACGATGTACCTGGGCGTGTCGCCCTTCGCCTCGCCGGCGGTGTACGGCCTTCTGCCCTTCACGGAGCTGGGCGTGGGCGTGTGGTTCCCCAAGGGGGGCCTCTACGCCATTCCTCTCGCGCTGGAGAAGGTGGCGCGCGAGGAGGGCGTGCGGCTGAACTACGGCACTCCGGTCAAGCGCATCCTCACCGGGGGCTCGCGCGCGGTGGGCGTGGAGCTCGAGGACGGGCAGGTGGTGAAGGCGGACGTGGTGCTGTGCAACGCGGATCTGCCCTACGCGTACGAGAAGCTGCTGGACCCGGGCGTCACCCGGCTCAAGCGCGCGAAGACGCTGCGCTACACCTCCAGCGGCTACATGCTCTACCTCGGGCTCAAGCGCCGCTACGAGGGGCTCAACCACCACAACGTCTTCTTCGGCAACGACTACAAGGGCTCGTTCGACGACATCTTCGAGCGCTTCCGCGTCCCGGAGGACCCGAGCTTCTACGTCAACGCTCCGGCCCACACGGACCCGAGCCTCGCGCCGCCGGGCAAGGACTCGCTCTACGTGCTCGTGCCGGTGCCGCACCAGCACCCGGGGTTGGACTGGAAGGTGGAGGGCCCGAAGGTGAGGGCGAAGGTGTTCCGCCGCCTGGCCGAGCTGGGCTACCCGGAGCTGGAGCGGGACATCGAGGTGGAGCGCGTCTACACGCCGGACGACTGGGCTTCCACCTTCAACCTGGCCCGGGGCAGTGCCTTCGGGCTGGCGCAGAACTTCTTTCAGATTGGCCCCTTCCGCCCCGCCAACCAGGATGCACGGGTGCGGAATCTGTTCTTCGTGGGGGCCTCCACCCAGCCGGGCACCGGTCTTCCCACGGTCCTCATCTCCGCGCGGCTGGTGGTGGAGCGCATCCTGGCGTGGTCCGGAGCGGCGGAAGTGGTGCAGGAGCCCGGAAGTGCCGGGCGCGGCGCAATCGAGGAGGCGGCATGAAGTCGCACGACAACACCCTGGTCGCACGTGGTTACGAGATGGCGGAGCGCGTCACGCGTTTTCACGCCAAGAGCTTCTTCTTCGCCTCGTTCATGCTCTTCGGACTGCGGCGCAAGGCGGCCTTCGCCCTGTACGCCTACTGCCGGCGCCTGGATGACATGGTGGACGTGGCGGACGGTGCGGACCGGGGTGCGGTGCCCGAGGACCTGGGCGAGCGGTTGATGCGCGCGCGCCGGGCGGTGGCCGAGCTCTTCGTGGACGCGCCGGAGCTGGGAGACCCGCGCATGCCTCCGCCCGCCACGCGCGCCAGCGGGGGCGACGGCCCGTGGGACCCGGCGGAGTTCGCCGCCCTGCAGGACGTCATCCGCCGCTTCCGCGTGCCCGAGCAGCCCATGCAGGACCTCATCTCCGGCATGGAGATGGACCTGACGAAGCGCCGCTACGAGACCTGGGCCGAGCTGGATTTGTACTGCTACCGGGTGGCCGGCGTGGTGGGGCTGATGATGGCGCCCATGCTGGGGTGCTCGGCGGAGTGGGCGCTCGGGCCGGCGGCGGACCTGGGCCGCGCCATGCAGCTCACCAACATCCTCCGGGACGTGAAGGAGGACCTGGACCGGGACCGCGTCTACCTGCCGCGCGAGGAGCTGGCGGCCTTCGGCCTCACGGTGGACGACCTGCGCGCGGGCGTGGTGGATGACCGGTGGCGCGGCTTCATGCGCTTCCAGATCGACCGGGCGCGCGCCTACTACGCGCGGGCGGCGGCGGGCATCCCCGCGCTCACCGGCTTCGGCTGCCAGCGCATGGTGAAGCTGATGGGCTCCATCTACGGGGACATCCTGCGCGTCATCGAGCAGAACGACTACGACGTCTTCAAGGGGCGGCTGTCGGTGCCGGGCAAGCGCAAGCTGGCCCTGGCCAGCACCATCCTGGTGCGGCCCGCGGCCGTGCTACCCGCGCCGCCGACGCCCGAGGTGTCGGTGCCATTGCTGCCCAGGGGGGCCACCACGGGAGTGAGGTTATGAGCGACGACAAGGTACAGACGTTGAAGGTGAAGCGCTCCTCGCGCCTGTCGGGTTTCTACCGGCAGACGCCGGAGAGCCGCCGGACACGGCTGGTGGAGTCACGCTGGCTGGCGCCGGAGGAGGCCGAGGCCTGCGCGGGCCTGGGTGGCTTCGACGAGGCCTGCGCGGACGCCATGGTGGAGAACGTCATCGGCCTGCACGGCCTGCCGCTGGGCGTGGCGCTCAACTTCGTGGTGAACGGGCAGGACCGGCTGCTGCCCATGTCGGTGGAGGAGCCCTCCATCATCGCCGCGGCCAGCTATGCCGCGCGCCTGTGCGCCGAGGGGGGCGGCTTCTCCGTGGCGTGGGACGAGCCCATCACCACCGCCCAGGTGCAACTGCTGGACGTGCCCGCGCTGACGGCGGCCGGCAGCGTGCTGCGTGCGCGCTCGGCGGAGCTGCTGGCCGAGGCCAATGGATGCCTGGGCGCCATGTGCGCCCGGGGGGGCGGGGCGCGGGAGCTGGAGGTGCGCGTGCTGGACGCCACCACGCTCGTCGTCCACGTGCACGTGGACACCCGGGACGCCATGGGCGCCAACCTCGTCAACGGCCTGGCCGAGCGGATGGCACCCCGGCTCGCGGAGCTGACCGGGGGCCGGGTGGGGCTGAAGATTCTCACCAACCTGGCGGACCGCCGGAAGGTGTACGTGCGCGCGACGGTGCCCGCGCCGGCACTGGCCTCCGAGGGCTTCCCCGACGGCACGGCGGTGCGCGATGCCATCCTCGAGGCCCAGCTCTTCGCGGAGATGGACCCGTACCGGGCCGTCACGCACAACAAGGGCGTGATGAACGGGGTGGACGCGGTGCTGGTGGCGTGCGGCAACGACTGGCGCGCGGCGGAGGCGGGGGCGCACGCGTACGCGGCGCGCTCGGGCGTGTACCGGCCGCTCACCGCGTGGAAGAAGGGCCCGGCGGGCGAGCTGGTGGGCCTGTTGGAGATGCCCCTGGCCACGTCCACGGTGGGCGGCGCGGCGCGCACGCACCCGGGCGTGCAGCGGGCGCTGAAGCTGGCGCGGGTGACGAGCGCGGTGGACCTGGCGGGCGTGGCCGCGGCGGCGGGACTGGCCACCAACCTGGCGGCGCTCAAGGCGCTGTCCACCGAGGGCATCCAGAAGGGCCACATGGCGCTGCACGCGCGGCGCGTGGCCGCGGAGGCGGGGGCCCAGGGCGAGCTGGTGACCATCGTGGCCGAGCGGCTGGCGCGTGAGCGCGTCTACCGGCCCGAGCGTGCGCGGGAGATCCTCGCCGAGGAGGCCCGGCGGCAGGAGAACGCGCGATGAAGACGATGCGTGTCGCGGTGGTGGGCGGCGGAATCGGAGGGCTGACGGCCGCCGGGCTCCTGGCGAAGGAGGGCCACGACGTCACGCTCTTCGAGGGAGGCCCAACCCTCGGAGGAAAGGCGCAGTGCGTGCAGGTGGACGGGCTCCGGCTGGACACCGGACCCACGCTGCTCACGCTGCCGGACGTGGTCAAGGGGCTGTTCGAGCGGCTGGGCGGGGCGGAGCTGCTGCCGCCCATCACCGAGCTGGAGCCCCAGTGCACCTACCGCTTCTCGGACGGGTGCGGCTTCGTGGCGTACAAGGATGTCGAGCGCACCGCCCAGAGCGCGGGCGAGCTGCGCCCCAGTGAGCGGCGCGGGGTGCATGGCTTCTACGCGGAGGCCGAGGCCATCTGGCGCGCCGCGGGCGAGCCGTACCTGGAGGCGCCCTTCGAGGGCATGGCGGGCTTCATGGCGCGGGTGGCGCGGCGGGGCGTGACGGCGATGGCCAAGGGGATGAAGCTGGCCACGCTGGACGAGCTGGCGCGGGCGCACTTCAGGACGGACCACATGCAGCAGTTCGTGGGCCGCTTCGCCACGTATGCTGGGGCCTCGCCCTACGAGGCGAGCGCGGCCTACGCCCTCATCCCCCACATCGAGCGCGCGTATGGCGTGCACCACGTGCGGGGAGGCATCGGCGCGCTGGTGGACGCGCTCGGCGCGGCGGTGAAGCGCCAGGGCGTGAAGGTGCACCTCAACGAGCGGGTGGGCTACACGCGCGACGCGCGGGGCTACCGGGTGGGGCCCCGGGGCGGCGAGGAGCACTTCGACTCGGTGGTGGTGAACGCGGATCCGCTGGACAGGCTGGGGCGGGGCAGTGAGGCGCTGTCGCTGTCGGGCTACGTGCTGCTGCTGGAGGTGGACGGCCGTCCCGCGCTGCCGCACCACACGGTGCTGTTCAGCCGGGACTACCGCCGCGAGTTCGACGAGCTCTTCGGGGGACAGCTCGCCACTGACCCGACGGTGTACTTCTGCAACCCCTCGGCGACGGACCCGACGGTGGCGCCGCCGGACAGGACGGGCCTCTTCGTCATGGTGAATGCCCCGGCGCTGCCGCGCGAGCCGGGGGCCCATGAGCAGGCGGCGGCCGCGTGGGAGCTGCAGGCCGGGCGGGTGAAGGCGCAGATGTTCGACAAGCTGCTGGCGCACTACCCGGAGCTGCGCGGGCGCATGCGGGTGGTGGGGCAGCGCACGCCGGTGGACCTGGCGGCCCTGGGCGCGCCGGGCGGCTCCATCTACGGCTTCCTGCCGCACGGGAAGTTCGGCCCCTTCCGCCGTCCGCGCATCCGGGGCGGCACGCCGGGGCTCTTCTTCGCGGGCGGAGGCACGCACCCGGGAGGCGGGGTGCCGCTGGTGATGTTGTCGGGCCGCTTCGCCGCGGAGATGGCGTCCGAGCACCTGCGGAGGAGCGCATGAGGCGCCTGGACCTCGCCCTCGCGGGCACGCCGCGGGGGGATGCGTGGCGGGAAGCACTGCCGGCGCTGCCGGACACCCCGGGGGCGTACCGCTGGTTCTACGCCGACGTGACGGCGGGAGAGTACAGCGCGGTGTGCATCTTCATGGTGGGCTCGCTCTTCTCTCCGCGCTACTCGGCGGGGGTGAAGCGGGGAGCACTGCCGCTCGAGCACTGCGCGGTGAACTTCGCGCTGTACCACCGGAGCACGCGCCGGCGCTGGGTGCTGAGCGAGTACCCGCGCGCGGCGGTGCAGGTGCAGCGGGGAGGCCGGGCCCTGCAGCTCGGCCGCTCGCTGCTGGAGTACGGGCTGGACGGCACGGTGCGCATGGAGGTGGACGAGCGGTGCGCGCCCTTCGGTGGGCCGCTGCGGGCGCGGCTGGTGCTGGAGCCCCAGGTGACGGCGGCGGACGAGGTGCAACTGGTGCCGGGGCTGCCGCACTACTGGCGGGCGCTGGCGCCCCGGGCGAAGGCGCGGCTGGAGGTGTTCTCCGAGGGCGTGGAGGTGGAGGGAATCGGCTACCACGACAGCAACCACGGCGAGGAGCTGCTGGGGGCGCGGCTGCCGGGATGGCACTGGGCGCGCGTGCACGGGCCGGAGGAGACGGTGGTGGACTACCACCTGCCGGGCGGGGTGGCGCCGCTGCGGGTGACGGCGGGTGCGCTGGGCACGAAGTCCGAGCGGAGGCCGCTGCTGGCGGAGGCGCGCGACACGAGCCTGACGGGCTGGGGCCTGCGCGTGCCGGCGCGGCTGTACGCGGGCAACGAGGTGGTGGACGAGCCCCGGCTATTGGAGTCCTCGCCCTTCTACGCGCGGGTGGAGGCGCGGCGGGACGGGCTGGACGTGATGGGGGAGGTGGCGGACTTCCGCCGTTTCCACTCGCCCTTCATCCGCTGGATGGCGCACTTCCGCACGCGCGTGGAGCGTGGGGCATGAATCCGCTGGAGGCCATGGGGCTGGGCTGGGTGGTGCTGGCGGGAGGCTTCAGCGCGGTGGCGCTGGGCCGGCTGTTGCGGCAGCGCCGCCGTGCGGTGGAGCCCACGCGGGTGCCGGTGCTGCTGCTGCGGCCGGTGGACGCGCCCACGGAGCGGGAGTTGGAGAACCTGTCGAGGCCCCTCGACTACGCGGGGCCGCTGGAGCACGTGGTGCTCTCGCCCCAGGCGCCGAAGCTGCCGGAGGGCGTGCGCTGGCTGCGGAGCGAGCCGGGGACGCCGAACCGGAAGGTGGGGCACCTGCTGCACGCGCTGGAGACGCTGCCGTGGGATGGGCGGGTGGTGCTGGTGGTGGACGCGGACGTGGCGGTGACGGGGGCGCTGGTGGAGGGCCTGGTGGCACCGGTGGCCGCGGGGGCGGCGCTGAGCACGGCGGTGCCGACGCCGGTGGGCGAGCGGGCGCTGGCGGACCGGGCGGTGGCGGGGCTGCTGCGGCGCACGCACCACAGCTTCCGGGCGTTGCACGTGATGAGCGCGGGGGCCAAGGCGGTGTGTGGCAAGGCGCTCGGGCTGAGCACCCGGGCGGTGGACGAGCTGCGGGCGCTGGCGGACCACATCGGCGAGGACCTGGAGTTGTCCAAGCGGTTGCACGCCCAGGGCCTGGACGTGGCGCTGTGCGAGGTGCCGGCGTTGGTGCCGATGGCGCCGGGAACCTGGAGCGGGGCACTGGAGCGCTTCACGAGGTGGATGCAGGTGCTCGGAAGCCACCGGCCGGGGCTGTACCCGACGGTGCCGCTGCTCTTCACGCCGACGTGGCCGCTGCTCGTGCTGAGCCTTTTCACGGGCTCGAAGTGGCTGAGCGCGGGAGTCGCGGGTCTGCTGTGGGTGAGAACCCTGCTCTCCTGGCGCCTGACCGTACTCAGTACCCCTCTCCCCCCGGGAGAGGGACGGGGTGAGGGTGCCGGGTTCAACACTCCGGGCCCCGTGCTGTGGGACTGGCTGTTGGGCGAGGCGCTGCTGCTCGCCGCGTTCATGACTTCTCTCGTGCGGCCGCCGCGGGTGACGTGGCGGGGCCGTACCTACGCGTTGCATTCCGGGGGCCGCATGTCGCCGGAGCTGCAGTGGAGGCCGAGGATGACGTACGCACGTTTTCTGGGACTGTTCGTCGTCCTGCCCATTCTGTTCCTGCTGGTGCGCTACCGGCGCACGCTGACGCCGCGAGGGCTGGCGCCGATGGGCCTGCTGATGGTGGTGGTCTACGCGGCGACGACGCCGTGGGACAACCTGGCGGTGAAGTGGGGGCTGTGGGGCTTCAAGCCCGAGCTCATCTGGGGCATCAAGATTGGCTACCTGCCGCTGGAGGAGTACCTCTTCTTCGGGTTGCAGACGCTGCTGGTGGGCCTGTGGGCGCGCGCGCGGCTGCTCCGGGTGCTGGAGGCGCCCGAGCCCCAGAAGACGCAGCCGGCCGAGGGGACGCGGAAGCCCCGGCTGGACGCCGGAGAGGTGGCGTCATGATGGAGTCGCGCTGGGCGTACATGATTCACCTGTTCGCGTGGGCGGTGCCCTTCATCGTGTTTCAGCTCGTGGTGCTGGTGCACCACTTCCGGGGGCGCTCGTGGGCGGTGCTGCGGGCGGTGCTGCCCCCGGCCCTGGTGGTGGGCACGTACCTGGCGGTGGCGGACCACCTGGCCATCCGCGTGGGCATCTGGAACTTCGGCGAGGGCAAGCACCTGGGCGTCTACGTGGCCGGGGTGCCCCTCGAGGAGATCTTCTTTTTCCTGCTGACGAGCGTGATGGTGTCGCTCGGGCTGACGCTCTTCACGGTGCTCCTCTCGCGGCGGGAGGCGCGGGTGCCGTGATACGCGCGGCGAAGGGAGGACTCTTCGGGAAGGTGCTCGACGGGTACGTGGGGTGGAAGTTCCGGTCGTCGTTCCGGGGCCTGTGGGTGCGCGGGCAGTTGCCGGGAGGCGAGGGCGCGCGGCTGGTGTACGCCAACCATTCCAACTGGTGGGACGGCTTCGTGCTGCACCAGTTGGGGAGGGCGGCGGAGTGGGATGCGTACTGCGTGATGGAGGAGCAGAACCTGGAGCGCTACCGCTTCCTGTCGAAGCTGGGGGCCTTCAGCATCCGCAGGGGCGAGGCGGCCTCGTCGCTGGAGACGCTGCGTTACGCGCGGGAGCTGCTGAGAAAACCGCGGGCGGCGGTGTGCATCTTCCCGGAGGGCGAGCTGCGCCCCTTCGGCGTGCTGCCGTTGCGGCTGGAGCGCGGGGTGGAGCTGCTGGGGCGGGTGGGGCAGGTGGAGTGCGTGCCGCTGGCCATCCGCTACACCTTCTTCGAGCACGAGCGGCCGGACGTGCTGGTGGAGGTGGGGACGGCGCACGCGGCGGGGGGGCTGTCTCGCTTCCAGTCGGAGCTGGAGGGGGCGGTGCGCCGGCTGGCGGAGGTGAAGAGCCTGGAGGGTTTCTCGCGGGTGGTGGCGGGCGGAATGGGCGTGGCGGAGCGCTGGGACACGGTGCGAGGGAAGGCGCCCTCGGCATGACGCTGCGCATCCGAACCATCGCCCGGCTGACGGGCATCCGCGAGGCCACGCTGCGGGCGTGGGAGCGGCGCTATGGCTTCCCTCGCCCGCACCGCAACGAGAGCAACTACCGCGTCTACTCCCGGGACGAGGTGGAGAACATCCGCCGGGTGGCGAAGCTCATCACCGAGGGCCTGTCGGTGAGCGAGGCCATCGCCCAGGTGCGCACGGTGCCGGTGGGGGAACTGCCGGTGCGCGAGCGGCTGGCGGAGCGCTTCTGGTCGGCGGTGATGGTGATGGACGGGGAGGAGGCGGACCGGGTGCTGGGGGAGGCGCGGGCTTCCATGGAGGTGGAACCCTACGTGGACACCGTCCTCATGCCGCTGCTCCGGGAGATGGGGGAGCGGCTGGACATCGCGCGCGAGCACCTGGCCTCGGCGCTCATCCGCCAGCGGCTGCGGGCGCTGTTGCTGGCCGAGGACACGCGCCCGGGGGGCCCTCGGGTGCTCCTGGCCTGTCCGGAACGCGACATGCACGAGGGCGGGCTGCTGGCACTGGGGCTGCATCTCAAGCGCAAGGGCTGGCGGGTGACGCTGCTGGGGGCGGACACCCCGGCCGAGGCCCTGAGAGGGGCGTGTGTTCAGGTGAGCCCGGACCTGGTGGCGCTCTCGTGTGTGCGGCGGCGGGAGGCGGAGGAGCTGCGGCAGGTGCTGCAGAGCGCGGTGGAGGCGTGTGCACCGGCGATGGTAGTAGTAGGGGGGCCGGGCGCACGCGAGCACTTGAAGGCCATCTTCAGCGCGGGAGCACAGTACGCGGAGTCCACGGAGGAGCTGATGGCCCTCTGGCAGCAGGCGCGCGGCGCGTCGAACCGCACCTGAGGAGAGGGTGGGGCGAGGAGGAGTGGGATGGCCGAGCGCACCTATAGAATCCACATCGCCGCCGAGCTGTCGGGGGTGAGGGTGGAGCTGATCCGCGCCTGGGAGCGGCGCTATGGCGTGCTGGCGCCCCGGCGCACGCCGTCGGGCTACCGGGTGTACACGGACCGGGATGTGGCGCTGCTGCGGCGGCTCAAGCAGCTCACCGAGGAGGGCGTGTCCATCAGCGAGGCGGCGACGATGCTGCCGCAGTTGCTGGAGGAACTCGACACGGCGCAGCCGGTGCCCGAGCCCGTGTCCGAGGCGAGCGCCACGAGCCTGACGGCCTGGCGGGACGAGGCGCTGGCGGCGGCGGCGGCGTTGGATCAGCGGCGGGTGTCGCAGGTGCTGAACGAGGTGCTGGCGGCGCTGACGCCCCTGAAGGCCTACGAGCAGGTGCTGGTGCCCTTGCAGCGCGAGGTGGGCGAGCGCTGGCATACGGGGGCCTTCTCGGTGGCGCAGGAGCACCTGGTGACGCAGGAGGTGCGTGCGCGAGTCATCAGCCTGCTGCACGCGGCGCCGGACACGGGCCGGCGGCGCGCGGTGCTGGCCTGCTTTCCGGACGAGCAGCACGAGATGGGGTTGTTGGGGGCGGCGTTGCGGATGAGGCACGCGGGGGTGGCGGTGACGCTGTTGGGCCAGCGGACGCCGGCGGCGGAGGTGGGCCGGGTGGCGCGCGAGCTGAAGGCGGAGCTCGTGGGGCTGTCGGCGGTGACGGACCACGGGGCGCAGGACTTCGAGGACTCGCTGTCACGCATCGTGGCGGGCGTGCCCCGGGGAACGCCCATCTGGGTAGGAGGCGCGGCGGCCCACGTGCACCAGGACGTGTGCGAGCGGCTGGGCGTGCACCTCTTCGAGCGCGGAACGGACTGGGCGCGGCTGCTGGGCGGGTGAGCGCGCTGAGCCTCCGGGGCGGGGGCCTCAGTGCACCCCGCCCATCATCCGCCGGATGGGGCGCACGAAGAGGGCCAGCACCAGGCCCGCGGCGATGGCGATGGCGGCGACCGCGCCGAAGAGCTGTGGCAGGGGCATCGCCTCGAAGCCTCCCGCCACCAGCCCGGCGATGAGGTTGCCCAGGGACACGGACATGAACCACACGCCCATCATCAGCCCCACCATGCGGGCCGGGGCCAGCTTCGTCACCGTGCTCAGCCCCACCGGGCTCAGGCTCAGCTCCCCGAGCGTGTGCAGCAGGTAGGTGAGCACCAGCCACAGCGGGCTCACCTTGTGGCCGGACGCCGCCGCCAGTGAGGCCAACACCATCACCCCGAAGCCCGCTCCCAGCAGCACCAGCCCTCCCGAGAACTTCGCCGGGCTGGACGGCTCGCGCCCGCGCCGGTTGAGCCACACCCACAGCCAGGCGAACACCGGCGCCAGCCCGATGATGAGCAGCGCGTTGATGGACTGCAGGGAGCTGGCCGGTACCTCCCAGCCGAACACCACCCGGTCGGTGAGCTCGCGGGCGAAGAGGTTGAGCGAGGAGCCCGCCTGCTCGAAGCCGGCCCAGAAGATGGCCGAGCAGATGAAGAGCACGCCGATGACGCCCAGCCGCCGCTTCTCGCCCGCGTCCAGCCCGCCCGCCGTGAACATGTAGGCGAAGAAGGCGAGCGCCAGCGACACGATGATGAGCCCGCCCGCGCTGGCCAGCCCCACCGCCGTGGTGAGGTCCACCACGCCCAGCAGTTGCAGCACCACCAGCAGGCCCACCAGCACCCCCACCACCGCGAGCCCCAACGTGCGCGAGCCTCCGCCCGCCGGCTGCCCCGCTGTCCCGGGCGAGGCGCCCCGCGCGTCCTTGGGCTCGAGTCCCACCTGGCCCAGGTGCTTGCCTCCCACCACGTACTGGATGACGCCGAACACCATGCCCACGCCCGCGACGCCGAAGCCCAGGTGCCAGTCCACCTTCTCTCCCAGGTAGCCCACCACCAGCGGCGAGAGGAAGGCGCCGATGTTGATGCCCATGTAGAAGATGGAGAAGCCCGCGTCCCGCCGCGCGCCGCCCTCGGGGTAGAGGTCTCCCACCATGGTGCTGATGTTGGGCTTGAGCAGCCCCGTGCCCACCACGATGAGCAGCAGCCCCAGGTAGAAGAAGAACAGCCCGGGCAGCGCCATGCTGAAGTGGCCCAGGGCGATGATGATGCCGCCGGAGAGCACCGCGCGCCGCTGGCCGATCACCCGGTCCGCCAGCCACCCGCCCGGCATGGCCGCCAGGTACACGCCCGAGGTGTACAGGCCGTAGATGGCGCCCGCCTTGATCGCGTCGAAGCCCAGGCCCCCCTTCTCCACCGCCGCCGTCATGAAGAGGATGAGCAGCGCCCGCATGCCGTAGTAGCTGAAGCGCTCCCACAGCTCGGTGAAGAAGAGCGTGGAGAGCCCGCGCGGGTGGCCGAAGAAGCCTCCCTGCTCCGGGGGGGTGGGCCCCCCGGGTGAGGCGAGGGGGGCGGCCGAGTCGCTGGTGAATTCCGAGGTGGGTGTCTTGGGCATTCCGGGCTCCTGGCCCGGACTCTACCCACGTGCGGGCCTCCACCGTGCACGGACCTTCATCCTCCCGCCGAGACGTCCGGCGATGGACGTCCTCACCCCTCCTTCGGGGCCGAGGCCACGGCGGCGAAGCGGTCCCCGTACGGCGGCACCTCGCGGTAGTCGATGCGGCACACGAGCACCTGCGGCCGGCGCTCCTCGTCCGCGCGCTTGAGCACCTCGGGCAGCAGCTCCGTGAGCTGGCCGGGCCGCGTCACCTCGTAGGCCCGGGCGCCCAGCGACTCGGAGAACTTCACCAGGTCCGGGTCTCCCAGGCTGAAGTACGGGTCGTCCAGCGCGTACTCGCCGCCCGACTGCGCGTGCTCGCCGTGGTTCACCATGCCCAGGTAGTTGTCGTTGAGGACGATGTAGACGGCCCCCACCTTGTAGCGCACCGCCGTGACGAGCTCGGTGCCATTCATCAGGAACGAGCCGTCCCCGGTGAGCGCGATGGCCGTGTTCTCCGGCTTGCCCACCTTGCCGCCGATGACGGCGCCCATGGACCAGCCCATGGAGGACAGGCCACAGGGGTAGAAGACGCGCGCGGGCGGGGTGATGCGCAGGCAGTGCGTGGCCCAGCCGGTGCAGTTGCCCATGTCCACGTACAGGTCCGTGCGGCCGTGCAGGTGCGGGTTGAGCTCCTCCATCACATGCTGCGGCTTGAGCGGGCCGTCCTCGGGCAGCACGTCCGCGGCCGAGCGGTGGGCGAGGTTCAGCGCGTTGAGGTGCTGGCGGCGCTCGCGCACGTGCGCCTCGTTGCCCGGCGCGGCGCCGTGGCCGAACTCCACCAGCCCCGCCACCACCGAGCCCACGTCCGCCACGATGGGCAGATTCACCTGGAGGAACTGGCCGATGACGCACGGGGTGGCGTCCACCTGGATGACGGTGTGCGCCGTCTGGAAGAGCGTGGAGAAGCTCTTCGTGGCCCACTCCCCCAGGCGGCTGCCCAGCACCATCAACACGTCCACGCCCTCGCGCAGGTACTGCTCGGCGCGCTTGCTGCCGGCGATGCCCAGCACGCCCAGCGAGAGCGGATCCTCCTCGGAGAAGAGCCCCTTGCCGCGCAGGCTGGTGGCCACGGGGATGCAATAGCGGCGCACGAGCGCGGCGAACTCCGCGCCCCGGCTCTCCAGCGCCTCGCGCGCGCCCGAGCCCAGGTACACCAGGGGCCGCCTGGCGTTCCGCAGCAGCTCGAAGGCCGTGTACACGTCGGAGGCCGGCGCCGCGGGCAGGGTGCTCTTCCAGGCGCCCGGCGCGGTGGGCACGCTCACCTTCGCCAGCGTCTGCCGGGCGATGTTGGTGGGGATGCTCACGTGCACCGCTCCATGCGGCACCGCGTGCGCCGTCTTCAGCGCCCGCTCCAGCAGGCGCGGGAAGCTCTTGGCGTCCACCACGGTGGTGCTGGAGGCCGTGCAGTGGCGGAACATCTCCCCGGTGTTGATGCCGCCCTCATCGGTGCTCTCCTGGATGGCGCCCAGCCCGAAGCGCTCGGTGGACACCTGCCCGCTGATGGTCAGCAGCGGCACCTGATCCAGGTGCGCCGAGGCCACGCCCGTCATCGCGTTGGTGGCGCCGGGGCCGGCCGTCACCGCGCACACGCCCAGCTTGCCCGTGGCGCGCGCGTACCCGTCCGCCATGAAGGCCGAGCCGCCCTCGTGGCTGCCGATGATGAAGCGGATGCGCGCCTGGCGCCGCAGCGCCTGCACCAGCGGCGCGATGTTGCCCCCGGGGATGCCGAACACCGCATCCACCTGCTCCGCCTCCAGGTGCGCCAGCAGCGCCTCCGCCACCGTGAGGTTCTCGTACGTGTGGAAGGAGCGCAGCTTCGTCAGCCCGGCCTGGGGCTCCTCCGGGTGCTGCTCCGGATGCGCGTTGCCGTCCCGCGAGGCCGCGGCCGCTTCCACCCGCCCGTCCCGCAACGGGTGCATCCCCTGCTGGAACAGGGGGGTGGTGGGCTCTCCGCGGAGTGACTGGCTCTGCGGGGCCTTGGCGAGGGCGGGCTGGGACACGGGCTCCCCTTTCTTCTTCTTGGACGTTCGGGGTGCGCGCTTCCCCAGAACAGCGGGTTTGTGGACCTCGACTGGATCTCGGATAGTGAGAACGCGAGGATCGCGTGCGCGCGACGCGGTGTGTCGGAGGGTGACGGTTGCGCAAAGTACCCCAGTTTCTCCAGCGGGCAAACAAGTAAATCAAAAGATTTCAGGCCCACTGGATTCGGGATGTGGTAGGGCGCGCGCCCCGTTCCAAACCCTTGAATTTCCGGGCGGAAGAAAGTTCGAGCTAAGCTGGCGGGCACCTTTCCGGCTGCCTCGGACGCGAGGCTCTTCCCCAGCCGGAACACGAGGCAAGTGATGCCTGTCCCACAAAACGTCGTCACGGACTATGGCTTCCGGGTGCAAGCGCCCGGGTACATCACGCCGGCGGAGGCGCGGGCCTGGTTCGAGGATCTGCGCTCCCGGGTGGTGGCCATGAACGGCAAGTCCTTCGGATTGCTGGTGGACTCGCGATCGCAGAAGGCCAACCCGCCGGACACCCAGGAGCTCATCAAGGAGTCGATGGTGTGGCTGCGTGGCCATGGCATGGAGCGCTCCGTGGTGGTGTTGGACAGCACGGTGGCGTTGATTCAAATCCTCCGGCTGGCGAAGTCCACGGGCGTGTACGCCTACGAGCGCTACCTGGACGCGCTGAAGGATCCGGAGTGGGAGACGAAGGCGGTGGATTGGATCGTCCGCGGCATCGATCCGGATCTGCCGCAGCCGGCGCAGAAGCAGGCGCGCTGAGCGCGGACGGGGGGACAGCGTCATGGCCCGCTACCGTTATCCGTGCACCGGCCCCGTGGAGACGGAGGGCTTCGAGCACTTCGTGGCGGGGCAGTTGGGCCCCGCGCGGGCGAACCTGAAGGCCTTCGCGGCAGAGCTGGGCGAGCGCTTCGGGGCGAGGCACCTGGCGCTGGTGAACTCGGGCAGCTCGGCGAACCTGGCGGCGGCGCTCGCGCTGGCGGAGCGCACGGGCCCCGGGGCGCACGCGGTGACGGCGGGCTTCACCTTCCCCACGACGTTGTCGTCGCTGCGCACCGCGGGCTTCGCGGTGACGGTGGTGGACACGGAGCCGGGCGGCTTCTGCATCGACCCGGAGGCGGTGCGGCGCGCGCTGCGGCCGGAGACGCGGGTGGTGTGCGTGACGCACTTCCTGGGTTTCCCGGCGGCGCTGGAGGCACTGCTCGAGCTGGCGCGGGAGCGCGACCTGCTGGTGCTGCAGGACGCCTGCGAGACGATGGACCTGCGCATCGGCGGGAAGCCGGCGCACGCGTACGGGACGCTGGCGACGTGGAGCTTCTACCACCCGCACCACCTGTCCTCGTTCGGCGGGGGCGCGGTGGTGTGCCCGGACGCGAGCTGGCAGCGGGTGGTGGAGTCGGTGACGCACTGGGGCCGCGAGTGCACCTGTCACTATGACCCGAGTGCGTGCACGGCGCCGCCGGGCATCCACCACAACTTCCACTACGTGCGGATGGGGCACAACCTGGAGCTGTCCGAGCTGAATGCCTGCTTCGGCCGCTTCCAGTTGCGTAAGTGGGAGGCGCACGAGGCGAGGCGTCACGCGCATTACGCCACGCTGTACGAGGCGCTGCGGGACGAGCCGGGCCTGACGGTGTACGCGGCGCCGGCGGACAACGGCTCGCCGTTCGTCTTCCCCTTCACGGTGAAGGCGGGGAGCGCGGCGGGGCTGGCCGAGCGGCTGATGGGGCGCGGGGTGGAGGTGCGCACGTTGATGGGCGGAGCCATCACCCGGCAGCCGGCGTGGAAGGATTTGCCGCACGACGGGCTGGCGCACTGCACGGCCCTGGCGGAGGCGTCGCTCTTCGTGGGCATCCACCAGACGCTGGGCGAGGAGGACGTGGCGGCGGTGGCGCGCATCATCGCCGAAGAGGCGCGGCGGTGAGCTGGAGGCGGGCGCTGGCGCTGGCCTCGGCGCGGCCGCTGGACTTCACCATTCAGTACCCTCCGTCGCGGGAGTACTTCCGCGAGCGTTTCGCGTCACCGGCTGGAGAGGGCGTGGCGCTGGAGGCGCTGAAGCGGGTGCTGCTGTACGTGCACGTGCCCTTCTGCGAGGCGAAGTGCTTCTACTGCAACTTCGCGGTGGATCTGCGCAAGGGCGCGGCGGTGCACGCGCGCTACGTGGACGCGCTGTGCGCGCAGCTCGGGCAACTGGACGCGGCGCTGCCCGAGGGGTGCTCGGTGCCGGGCATCGACATCGGCGGAGGGACGCCGGCGCTGCTGGCGCCGGAGCTGCTCGGACGGGTGCTGGAGGCGCTGCGCCCGTGGCGGCGGCGGTGCGAGGTGGCATGGCCGTTGTCCATCGAGACGACGCCGCGGGTGGCGGCGACGGACGGGGAGCGGCTGGCGGTGCTGAAGGCGGGCGGGGTGGACCGGGTGTCCATGGGGCTGCAGAGCACGAATGACGAGACGCTGGCGCAGGTGAACCGGCGGGCGCAGCGCAACCTGGGCGAGCGGGCGGTGGAGGCGCTGGCGGCGGTGGGCTTCCGCCGGGTGAACGTGGACCTGGTGTTCGGGCTGCCGGGGCAGACGCGGGAGCACTGGTGGCAGGACCTGGAGCGGGTGACGGCGCTGCCGGTGGACTCGGTGACGACGTACGACTGCCTGTACCGGGGAGCGGGGCGCGCGATGCCGAGGCTCACGGCGGTGCGGCCCACGCCGGGGGACTACGGCGCGCTGTACGACCTGGCCTATGAGCACCTGACGGCGAACGGCTTCCATGCGCCGTATGGCTCGGTGAACTTCTCGCGGCACGCGGGGGAGACGGGGACGTCGCCGTACTTCGAGGGGCGGCTGTTGGACGGGTTGCCGTACGTGGGCGCGGGCAACTACGCGTCGAGCCTGGTGGGGGCGCGCTGGTGGTTCGCGCCGTACGAGGTGGACACGTACGTGGCGGCGGTGGAGGGCGGGGCGGTGCTGCCGGAGGAAGACGGGTACACGCTGCCGGACGCGGAGCGGTGCGCGAAGTACGTGCTGCTCTCGTTGAACTTCGGGCTCATTGACCCGGCGCGCTTCCGGGCCTTCGCGGGAGTGGAGCTGGAGGCGATGTACGGGCCGCGGTTGGAGCACGCCCAGGAGGTGGGCTGGCTGCGGAAGGAGGGCGGGGTGTACGGGGTGGAGCCGGGCCGGTTCAGTGAGCTGCCGTGGATCCGCGCGCTCTTCTACGCACCGGGCGCGGTGGAGTGGCTGTCCGGGCGCACGCCGTTGCCGGAAGCGTTGCGGATCACGGGCTGAGTCCGCGTAGTCTCGGGCTCCATATGAAAGCCCTGCACCGCAAAGAGCTCTACGGCTGGTCCGTCTTCGACGAGGCGCGCAACCTGGACTTCCACAGCGTCCTGTGGGTGCGCCCCGAGGGCAACGTGGTCATCGACCCGCTGCCGCTGTCCCCGCACGATGCCGCGCACCTGCGTGCGCTCGGCGGGGTGGCCTGGGTGGTGGTGACCAACTCGGAGCATGTCCGCAACACCCGCGAGCTGGTCTCCACCTTCGGCGCGAAGGTGGCCGGCCCTCGCGCCGAGGCGGACACCTTTCCTCTCCAGTGTGACCGGTGGCTCTCCACGGGCGAGTCACTCGTCCCCGGGCTGGAGGCGCTGGAGCTGCACGGCTCCAAGACGCCCGGTGAGCTGGCCCTGCTCCTGGAGGACACGACGCTGGTGACGGGAGACCTCATTCGCGGCCACGTGGGCGGCCGGCTCAACCTCCTGCCGGACGCGAAGCTGAAGGACTCCGCCCGGGCCCGTGCCTCTGTGCGCGAGCTGGTCGAGCGATGGCCGCGCATCGACGCGGTGCTGGTGGGGGATGGCTGGCCGGTGTTCCGCGGCGGGCGCGCGGCCCTGGAGGAGCTGGCGCGCGCGTTACAAGGGTGAGGTGCGCGGAGTGCCGAGCAACTGCAGCGTGCGCACCGCGACGTCCGCGATCGTCTGCGCGCACGGGTAGCAGCCTCCACCGCAACACGGGGGCCACTCGCCCTCGGGGTCGCGCAGGAGCGGATGGACGCAGCCACGGTAGGCGAAGGGCAACCCGAGCTCGTCGCACGCCTGCCGCAGCGCGTCCTGTACGCGCGGGTCTCTCACGTCGCTCACCCTGCGGGTATAACCGTCCGCGACTCCACCCACCACGCTTCCTGGCCCGTGCTCCCAGGAAGCGGGCAGGCCGTTGCCGGGTGCTTCACACCGCGTAGCACGCCTTGCGCGCCACCCAGCGGACGACATCCATCGCGCTGAGGACGCCCACCACCTTGCCCTCGGCGGACACCACCAGCACGCGGTGGACGCGCGCGGAGGCCATCACCGCGGCCGCCTGGGGCACCGTCGTCCCCTCCCGCACCACCACGGGGGTGGCGTTCATCAACTCGGAGGCCGTGGCTCCTGCACGCTCGGGATGCAGCCTCGGTGTGTCCTCCTCCTCATCCGAGGCCCGGAGCAGGTCCGCCCGGCTCACCACGCCCACCAGGCGCTCGTCCTCGTCCAGCACCGGCACGCCGCTCACCTTGCGCGTGGCGAACAGCTCCGCCAGTTCCTCCGCGAGCATCTCCTCGCCGACGCAGTAGAGGTTCTGGGTCATCAACTCGTCCACGCGGGTGTGCTCGAGCAGCGGGGGGAGCAGCGGCTCGTAGATCTCGCCGGGAGGAGGAGGGGGCGTTGGGGCCTCGGGGTGGCAGCGGAGGCTCTCGGGCCCGGCCGCTCCCCGCTGGATGTGCTCCAGGTGTGGGCAGCCTTCGCACGTCTCCAGGTCCACCACCTGTTGGGAGTCCGGACACTTCACCGTCCAGCGGACCTCCTCCTCTCCCTGGCCCAGCCCGGTCGATACCCGGTGGATCGGCAATGGGATTCCTTCCGCCTCGCGCAGGTCCTTCATGGGCAGCCTCCCCCCGGCCATTCCGCACGCAAAAGTTGCGCTTCGGCATGGGCCAGGGAGGAGTGGAGCAAGCCGCGCGCCACCGCCGTCACGGGGGTAACCTGGGTGCCCCTCGTTCCGGAGTCGCTCGATGAAGCTGGATCGCCGTGCCGTCCTCTGCCTGCTTGCCCTGAATGTGGCGTGTGCCACGGCTCGTCCCGTCTCCACGGACCGGGAGGCGCCCCGGCTGCTGTCCGGGTCCGAGCAGATCGCCGTGCGCGAGGCCTGGCTGGTGAAGCGCCACGGGATGCTCCTGCCGATGATGCGCCAGCACGGCGTGGGCATGTGGATCATCGTGAACGAGGAGTTCCATGACGACCCCCTCACCCAGTATGTCGCGCCGCCGCGGCCCTACGCGGGCAACCGGGACGTCTTCGTCTTCATCGACGCGGGCGAGCAGGGGCTGAAGAAGTACGCGCTCCCGGCCTATGAAGAGGAGAACCTCGTCCGCTTCTTCGAGGTGCCGGAGCAGACGCGGGTCTACAAGCAGGTGCTGGGCGAGCTCGTTTCACAATACCGGCCGGGCACCATCGCGTTGGGGATCGGCGGCAGGCGGGGGGTGACGCGCAGTCTGACGCGGGACTCCTACACCTACCTCGTCGAGGCGTTGGGGCCCGAGGCGGAGGCGCGCTTCGTCAGCGCGGCGCCGCTCATCGAGGAGTACCTGGACACGCGCATCCCCGAGGAGCTGGAGCACTACCGCACGCTGGTGGCGCTCACGGAGCGGATGGTGAAGCGGGCCTTCTCGCCGGAGGTGGTGAAGCCGGGTGTCACGACGGTGGGGGACGTGCGCCGCTGGCTGTATGACGAGTTGGGACGGTGGGGCGTGGGAACCTGGTTCCAGCCGGACCTGCGCGTGCAGCGCAAGGGGCAGGGCTCCGGCTCGTCGCGGGGCTTCCTCGCGGTGTCCAGGGAGGACGTGGTCATCCAGCGGGGAGACCTGCTGCACGTGGACTTCGGCATCAGCTACCTGGGGCTGCACAGCGACTGGCAGAAGATGGCCTACGTGCTGCGCGAGGGCGAGAAGGACGTGCCCGAGGGGCTGAAGCGGGCGCTGGCGAACACGAACGCGCTGCAGGACGCGCTGGTGAAGGAGTCACGTCCGGGGCGCTCGTCCGGCGAGGTGTATGAGGCCGTGATGGCCGTGATGAAGGAGAAGGGAATCGTGGCCCAGGTGTACTCGCACCCGCTGGGCAACCAGGGGCACGCGCTGGGCGCCTCCATCGACTTCCGCTCGGCCAGCCGCAAGGACGAGCCCAGGAAGCTGCGCGAGGGCTCGTACATCGCCATCGAGGCTCAACACGCGCACCCCGGTGCCCGAGTGGGACGGCCAGGAGGTGTTCGCGATGCAGGAGGATCCCGCGTACCTCACCGCCGAGGGCTGGCGCTTCTTCGTGCCCCGGCAGGAGGCGTACTACGTCATTCCGTAGTCGCCTCGTGCCCGGGGGGGCGCTCAGCGCGCGTAGATGCGCTTGTGGTCGCGCGTGCCCTGGTAGCGGAAGCCCTCGCCGGCGGTCTCCTCGGCGGGCTTGTCGTCCAGCTTCTCGCGCGCGGCCATGATGGCCTCGTACTCGGGGATGCTCAGCGCGCGCCGCTTCTCCAGCAGGTTCTCCAGGCCCAGCGCCTTCACGCGCGCCTGCGCCTCGGGCTGCACCACCGCGCTGAAGAACTCCGCGCACGAGCCGCTGCCGTACGAGAACAGGCCCACGCGCTTGCCCGTGAGATCCTCGCGCGAGCACGACAGGAGGCTCGCCAGCGCCAGGTACATGGAGCCCGTGTAGATGTTGCCCACCTGCGAGGGCAGCATGAGGCTCGGGCCCACCAGCCGGTCGAAGCTCGCGTCCGGCTCCTTGTCGCCGTCCAGCGTGCGGATGTGGCGGTGCGCCTTGCGCGACATCTTCCCGTACGGCACGTGGTACACGAGCGCGGCGAAGCGGTCGCTGTACATGCCCTCGCCGCCCGCGTCCTCGGCCGCTTCCTGGTAGGCCTTGTACGCCCCCTCCAGCGCGTCCAGGTAGCACTGCACCGAGTAGTGCCCGTCCACCACCGCGTCCTTCGAGTAGAGCGGACGCCAGAAGTCCATCACGTCCTTGGCGTACGCGCCCGTCTTCCCGGTCTCGAAGGCCAGCAGCTTCGGCTGGTCGGACACCAGCAGCGCCACCGCGCCCGCGCCCTGCGTGGGCTCACCCGGCGTGCCCACGCCGTAGCGCGCGATGTCCGAGCAGATGATGAGGGCCTTCTTCCCCTTGGCGCTGCCCGAGCGCACCCAGTCCATGGCCAGCAGCAGCGCCGCGGTGCCGCCGTAGCAGGCGTGCTTCGTCTCGAAGACGCGGCAGCGCGTGGTCAGCCCCAGCAGGCCCTGCACGTAGGAAGACACCGGCTTGGAGTGATCCACCGCCGTCTCGGTGCCCACCACCAGCATGCCCACGTCCTCGGCGGTGCACCCGGCCGCTTCCATGGCCATCCGCGCCGCGCGCGCCGCCAGCGTCACCGTGTCTTCTTCCACCAGGGGCACGGCCATCCGCGTCACGCCCAGGCCATCCACGTACTTGCCAGGCGCCACGCCGCGCGCCTTGGCCAGCTCCGCCAGCTCCACGTAGGTGGGCGGCACCGCGATACCAAGGCTCTCCAGTCCTGCCTGCATCCAGCACTCCTTCAATTCTTCAGTGGAGGGACACTGAAAGTTGGGGGGAGAACAGTCTGAACCATTGGACGGGTGTGTTTCCACCCCCGGAGACGCCTTGTCCCGGTGACAAGGTGGGGGGATGTAGCCCGGGTTGCGGCAGAGGGGGGCGGCATGGGATAGGGAGGCCCTTTTTTGACCTCAAACGGAGTCGAAGGATGAATTTCGAGCTGGCCTTCGTCCTGCTCTTCTCCATCGCGACGGCGGTGGCGATCGCGGCGCGCTACTTCAAGTTCCCGTACACGGTGGCCCTGGTGGTGGCGGGCCTGGTGCTCGGTTCGGTGCGTGCCTTCGAGCCGCCCCACCTCACGAAGGAGCTGCTCTTCGCCATCATCCTGCCGGGGCTGCTCTTCGAGGCCGCCTTCCACGTGGAGTTCCGCAAGTTCTGGAAGAACAAGCTGGCCATCCACTCGCTGGCCATTCCCGGGGTCGCGGCGGCGGTCGGGCTCACCGCGCTCATCCTCACGCCGGTGGTGGAGGGGCTGCACTTCGTGTCGGGCTTCGGCTTCATCCACGCGCTGGTGTTCGCCGCGGTCATCGTCTCCACGGATCCCATCGCCGTGGTGGGGCTCTTCAAGGCGCTGGGGGCGCCCAAGCGGCTGGCCATCCTCGTGGAGGGCGAGAGCCTGCTCAATGACGGGACGGCCGTGGTGCTCTTCACGCTCATCGTCGCGGCGGCCACGGGAGGCACCTTCACCGTGGGCGGGGCGGTGCTGGAGTTCGTGAAGGTGGCCGGTATGGGCATGCTCATCGGCGGCGCGGTGGGCTTCGCCGTCTCCCAGGTCATCCAGCGCGTGGACGACGCGATGGTGGAGATCACCCTCACGGTCATCGCCGCATATGGCTCGTTCGTGGTGGCCGAGCACTTCCACTACTCGGGCGTCATCGCCACGGTGGTGGCGGGCATGCTGTGCGGCAACTGGGCGGCGCACCAGGGGATGAGCCCCACCACGCGCGTGGCGGTGGCGAGCTTCTGGGAGTACCTGGCCTTCGCGCTCAACTCGGTGGTGTTCCTGCTCATCGGCCTGGAGGTGCAGCTCGGCTCGCTGCTGGCCTCGTGGAAGCCGATCCTCGCGGCGTATGGGGCGGTGATGGTGGGGCGCGCGCTGGTGGTGTACGGCGTGTCGGGCCTGTTGCGCTTCACCTCCGAGCGCATGCCCTGGAGCTGGACCGCGGTGCTCACCTGGAGCGGGCTGCGCGGGGCCATCTCCATGGTGCTCATCCTCGGCTTGCCGGCGGACTTCCCCCACCGCGAGCTGCTGGTGAACATGACGTTCGGCGTGGTGGTGCTCGCCATCATCTTCCAGGGGCTCACCATGGCGCCGCTGCTGCGGCGGCTGGGCATCACCGGCCTGAAGGACGTCTACCAGGAGCAGTACGAGCTGGCGCGGGGCCGGCTGGGGGCGGCGCACGCCGCGCTGGCCTCGCTGGAGGGCATGCGCCGCACGCGGGAGATTCCCGCCGACGTGCTGGAGCAGCTCGAGCGGGACTACCAGCAGAAGGTGGCCGCCGCCGAGCAGGAGCTGTCCGCGCTCAAGCAGCAGTCCATGCGCTTCCATGAGGAGGAGCACCAGGAGGCGGTCCGGCGGGTGCTCATCGTGGAGAAGGAGTCGCTCCTCAAGGCGTACCAGAAGGGGGCCATCGGCAAGGAGGCCTACGAGCACCTGATCGCGGACCTGGACGAGCGGATCGCCCAGGCGGATGCCGCCGAGAGTCATGTGCCTCCGGTGGCGGGCGCCTCCGTCCCGGGCGCGGTGGGCACCTGAGGCCGTAGGCCCGTGCCGGGCGCCGGGGTATGAAGGCGCCCGTGCCCGAGATCGATCGCCTCAGTCCCACGCGCCGGCCGGACGAGCGGCCCGTCATGTACCAGCGCTGGCGCCAGTTGCTCTTCCTGCACTGGGCGCTGCCGCCGGAGGTGATGGCGCCGCTGCTGCCGCCGGGGCTGACGCTGGACACCTTCGACGGCAAGGCCTGGGTGGGCCTGGTGCCCTTCACCATGCGCGGCGTGCGTCCCCGGGGCCTGCCCGCGGTGGGCTTCCTGTCGGACTTCCACGAAACCAACGTCCGCACCTACGTGCACTTCCAGGGGAAGGACCCGGGGGTTTGGTTCTTCAGCCTGGAGGCCGCCAACGCCATCGCGGTGCGGCTGGCGCGGGCGTGGTTCAAGCTGCCCTACCAGTACGCGCGCATGGAGGCTCACCACTGGAGGGGAAGGCGGACGGGAAGGGGAGCCCTTCGCCTACCGCTCCGAGCGCCTCTGGCCGGGGCCCACGCCCGCCACGTGCGCCGTGCGCTGCACGCCCCGGGGCCCGGCCGCCCCCTCCATCCCGGGCACGCTCCAGCACTTCCTCGTCGAGCGCTACTTCCTCTACTCCACCGCCCACGGCTCGCTCTTCCGCGGCCAGGTGCACCACCCGCCCTACCAGGTGCGCGGCGCCGAGGTGGAGGGCCTGGACGAGTCGCTCCTGGCCGCCGCTGGCATCTCCCGTCCCGCCGAGCCCCCGCTGGCACTCTTCTCGGAGGGCGTCGACGTCGACGTGTTCCGGCTGAAGCGCGTGGCGTGACGCGGGGGGGCTAGCAGGCGCCGCAGTCGGCGGCGCAGCTCTTGGTGGTGGTGCCCGTGCCGCAGCTCTCCGTGGCCTGGCACACGCCGTCGCCACAGCTGTAGAAGTCCGCGGGCTGCATGCGCGTGGTGACGGGCCGGTAGGTGACGCCGTTGTAGGAGCAGGACGTGTAGAAGGTGTTGGTCGCGTCCCGGGTGCAGTACGTGGCGCAGCTCCCCACGTACGTCATGGGCGTGCACTGCGAGGCATTGGGCGAGCCGGCGAGGCCGCACACGCGCGGGCTGCTCTGGCTGCTCGTGAGGGACAGGCCGTCGTTGCCGCCGTAGACGCCCGTGCTCCCGTCGAAGAGGTTGCCGAAGAAGCACGCCTCCTTGACGCTGTAGTCCGCCAGCTCCTGGGTCGTATAGGTGATGGTGTTGCCGGCCCCGTTGAGCCCCAGCAGGGAGATGGTGACGTTGATGCCGAACTTGTTGGCGTGCGCCGCCATGCACGCCGACACCACCTGCAGCTCCGCCGTGGTGGCCGCCGAGCCGTTGGCCCAGCCCGGCGCCAGCCCCAGCACGCCGTTCCACGTATAGGTGGTGCCCCCGCTCGTGTACGAGCGCGTCTCGCCCGACGGCACCGCGCACGCCACCACGTACTTCATCACCTCGTTGCGCACCGTCGCGTCGCCCTGGAACCAGTCGTTGAAGCCGCTCGTCGACAAGCCGTTGAGGCTCAGCCCGTTGAGGCTCAGCCCGTTGAGGCTCAGCCCGTTGAGGCTCAGCCCGTTGAGGCTCAGCCCGTTGCCCACGATGATCTTCTGGGCCGTGCTCCCCCACTCCTCCCCGCCCGTCTCTTCCGGCAGCCCCTCCGCCGGTCCGCACCCGACGGCGCAGGCCAGCAGCACTGCCAGGAACTCCCAACCACTGCGCCGAGACTCAAAGGTCTTCAACAGCATGGTCCACCCCCTGGGAATGGATGACGCGGGATATGTCGCTCTGCCTGTCACTCCCCCTCGTGGAGCCCCTCGGAATTCCAGCCCGACAAGCTGAACTCCACGCCATCAGTGTGATTACTGCGAGTGATGAAAAAAAGGTCATCCCCGCCAGAACCGTCTAGTCGGTCAGAATTGAGACACCTGAAATGTTGGTAACGGGCAGCCAACCCACGCATGGAGTCCGGCAGTGAAAGGCGTTTCACGAGCCGTCTGGGGACGTGCGAAGACGTGCGAAGACGACGCGAGGCGCGGGAGGCCTCACGTCGTCTGGGATTGAGAGGGAAGGGGAGTCTCAGCCCGCCAGCGGCAGGGAGCAGGCGCGCGCGGCCGAGGGGGTGACGCCGAAACCGCTCGCGTCGCGCACCACCCAGCCGGCGATGTCCGCCAGGGGTCCACCGGTGATGTCGAGGCCCTCGGGGCCGCGCCGCGCATCCACCTGGCCCACGTGGACGCAGGCGTGCACGCTCACGCGCGTGCCGGCCGCGAGCTTCTGGGCGCGCTGGTGCAGCTCGCGCGCCTTCTCCAGCAACTCCCGGGCGTCCACGCGCGGCGCCTCATCCAGCGGGCGCACGCCCAGCAGCGCCATGCCCGTCTGCACGGCGAGCACGAAGCCCGCCGCGCGCAGCTCCTGCTCCAGGCCGTCGAGCACCTCGGAGACGGCGGCGTAGGCGGCATCGTCCTCGGCGCCGTCCTCGAGCACCACCTCGGCGTGCAGGGCGAAGGCGCGCACGCTCCTGCCCGAGGCCATCATCCGCTCGGCGCTCGCCGGGGCCACCGCCTCGCGCAGCGCGGCGCGGAAGGAGGCCACGTCCGGGTAGCGCCGCTCCGCTTCCTTCTCCAGGCAGCGCAGCACCACCGCGTCCACCGCGGGCGGCACGGGCACCTCGGTGCTCGGCCGCGGCGCCGGGGCCTCCAGGTGCATCCGCTCCACCTCCAGCCGGTCCTCGGACTGGAAGGGGTAGTGGCCCGTGAGCATCTGGTACAGCAGCACGCCCAGCGCGTAGATGTCCGTGGTGGGGCCGATGTTGCCGCTGCGGAACTGCTCGGGCGCCATGGCCTGCGAGGTGCCCAGCCGCTGGCCCGCCACCGTCAGCCCCTCCTGCCCCGGCTCCGGGTGGATGAACTTGGCGATGCCGAAGTCCAGCAGCTTCACCACCGGCGGCTCTCCCTCGGACACCACCGCCACGTTGCTCGCCTTCAAATCCCGGTGCACCACGCCCGCCTGGTGCGCCGCCTCCAGCGCCGCGCAGACCGGCTCCAGGTACGCCAGCGCCCGCTCCGGTGACAGCCTCCCGCGCTCCTGCAGGAGCTGGCTGAGCGTGCGCCCCGGCAGCAGCTCCATCACGTAGTACGGGCTGCCGTCCTGCAGCATGCCGAAGTCGTAGACGTCCACGATGTGCGGGTGGCGGATCTGATTGACGACCCGCGCCTCGCGCACGAAGCGCTGCAACATCTCTCCCTGGTCCGTCAGGTGCGGGTGCAGCACCTTCACCGCGGCGCGCCGGCCGAGGATGCGGTGTTCAGCTTCGTACACCGCGCCATGGCCCCCCGAGGCGAGCACCGCCTTGAGCATGTACTCGCCAGCGAGGGCTCCGGGCGCGGGCTGCACGCGAGCGGGATGCTCCCGGGGTGGCGTCCGCTCAGTCCGGGGGAGGATGTGAAAAGTGCTGTCCGTGTCCGCCATTGCTTCAAGTTTACCACCGCCGGGAGAGGCCCTTTCCCGAGGGGGGGGCCTCTGTCGAGCGCCCGGCACTTCGGTTACCCTCCTGGGGCGAGGTGTCCAGTGGTGGATGAATGGGCCCGAGAGACACGGGGTGGGTGAGGTGCCCCGGGCCCCGACTCTGCTGGATACTTCCACGGCTGTCCGAAAACTCCTGCCCCCGGGAAGAGCATGGCCATGAAGATGGTGGACGATCTCACGATGTGCGGAGGGCCCGCGAAGCCACTCCAGTCCTCGGAGAGCGCGTGCCTCATCCTCACCAGCACGACGACGCCGGCGGCGATCGGAAAGGTGTTCCGCATCGAGTCCGCGGAGCACGTGCTCGGACGGGGAGCGGACGCGGGATTCCAGATCAACGACCATGGCGTGTCGCGCCGGCACGCGCGCATCAGCCGCTCGCCGGAGGGTGGCTTCCACCTGTCGGATCTGGGCTCGACCAACGGCACCTACCTCAATGGTGTGCGCGTCGCGTCGGCCGAGCTGCACGAGGGCGACCGGGTGCAGATCGGCACCGTGACGGTGCTGCGCTTCTCCATGCGCGAGCTGGTGGAGCAGGGCGAGGAGCAGCTTCGCCAGGCCCTGAGCGCGGCGCGCGTGGGCATCTGGGATTGGAACGCCGTCACCGGCGCGGTGACGTGGAGTGAACAGGTGGACCGGCTGCTGAGCCTGCCGGTGGGCTCGCTGTCGGGACGGCCCACGGACCTCTCCGAGGTGGTGCACCCGGGAGACCTGCCGCGCGTGCGCGAGGCGCTGGCCACGGCGCTCGCTCAGCGCGAGCACCTGGACGTGGAGTACCGCATCGAGCTGGCGGGCGCGCGCGGCCGGTGGCTGTCCTGCAAGGGGGACGTGCTGTGCGACGAGACGGGCACTCCGGTGCGGATCACCGGCACGGTGATGGACATCACCGAGCGCAAGGTGGCCGAGCAGGAGCTGCGCCGCCAGGCCCTCATCTTCGAGAGCCTGTGCGAGGGCGTCGTCGTCACGGACCGGACCGGGCGGATCATCGACTGGAACGCGAGCGCGGAGAAGATGTTCGGCCGGGGCAAGGCCGAGGCGCTCGGGCAGACGCTCTTCTCGCTGCTGCATCCGGGCGCGGAGGACAAGCGCACGGGCGAGGTGCTCGCGGCGCTGGAGCGCGACGGCCGGTGGACGGGGGAGATGGACTTCAAGCGGGCCGACGGCACGCAGAGCTACTGCGAGTCCGTGGTGGCGCCGCTGCGGGACGCGGAAGGCCGGACCATCGCCCACATCATGGTCCACCGCGACACCACCGAGCGCCGCGTGCTCCAGACGCGGTTGCAGATGGCGGACCGGCTGGCCTCGGTGGGCACGCTGGGCGCGGGCGTGGCGCATGAAATCAACAACCCGCTGGCGTACATGCTCGTCAACCTGCACCTCATCTCCGAGGGGATGGAGAAGCTGGAGGAGCTCGCCGGTGGCGGACAACGTGGAGCCGCTGCACCAGGTCATCCGCGAGACGGTGGAGGGCGCCGAGCGCATCGCCTCCATCGTGAGGGACTTGAAGACGTTCGCCCGCGGCCAGCAGGAGGACAGGCTGGGGCCGGTGGAGGTGAGCAAGGCGGTGGAGCTGGCGTGCAAGATGGCGGACAACGTCATCAAGCACCGCGCGCGGCTGGTGACGCAGTTCGAGCCGGTGCCCTCGGTGCAGGGCAACGAGTCGCGGCTGTGCCAGGTGTTCCTCAACCTGCTGCTCAACGCGGCGCACGCCATCCCCGAGGGGGATGCGAAGGACCACGAGATTCGCGTCGTCATTCGCGAGAGCGGCGCGGGCGAGGTGGTGGTGGAGGTGCGCGACACGGGCGTGGGCATGGCGCCGGAGGTGCAGGCGCGCATCTTCGATCCGTTCTTCACCACCAAGCCGGTGGGCGAGGGCACGGGACTGGGGCTGTCCATCTGCCACGGCATCATCGACTCCATGGGCGGGCGCATCGCCGTGGAGAGCCAGCCGGGCAAGGGGAGCACCTTCCGCGTGAGCCTGGGCGTGGCCGGGACGCCGGTGGAGGTGCGGGTGGAGGCCGCTCCGGTGCCCAGCGCGGGCCGGGCGCGCATCCTGGTGGTGGACGACGAGCCCTACGTGACGCGGGCGCTCCAGCGTTCGCTGTCGCCGGACCATGAGGTGGCCACCGTCAACGGGGCCCGGGCCGCGCTCAAGCTGTTGGATCAAGGCAACCGCTTCGACCTCATCCTCTGTGACGTGATGATGCCGGGGATGACGGGCATGGACCTGTACGCCGAGCTCAACCGCGCCGCGCCGGATCAGGCCCAGCGCGTGGTCTTCATGACGGGTGGGGCCTTCACCCCGCGCGCGCTGAGCTTCCTGCAGGAGGTGGCCAACCCGAAGCTGAGCAAGCCGTTGGACTTGCGCCAGCTCCGGGCATTGGTGAGCCGCTCCGCGCAATCGCCCGCTCCCGCCGCGGCGCCGTCGGCGGCCGCTCCGGTGGCCGTGCTCCAGGGCGGTGCGAGATGAGCGAGCGGCAGTCGGGACGTGCCACGGCCGCGCCCCTGCTCGTCCCGGACGAGCCCTCGGCTCCCTCGCTTCACCCGGTGTCCCCCGCGCCGGTGCCGGCGCCGGCGCCGCCCGAGTTGACGGTGCGTGCGCTGGTTGTCGGAGGACTCATCGGCTCGGTGGTGGCCGTCACCAACGTCAACACGGGGCTGAAGACGGGCTTCTGGGAATCGGGGTGCGTGCTGTCCTCGCTGCTGGCCTTCGGTGGCCTGTCGGCGCTGGCCCGGCGTGGCACTCCCGTCTCCCCGCTGGAGACGAACCTCGCCCAGACGGCCGCTGTCTCCGTGGGGGCGATGCCCGCCAGCGTGGGGCTGCTGGGCGTGGTGCCCGCGCTCGCCATTCTGGGGACGCCGCAGCCGCCCGGCTGGGCGCTGGCGCTGTGGGGCGTGGGGCTGGGGACGCTCGGCGTGCTGTTCGCCTTCTCGCTCCGCCGGCGCCTGCTCGAGGACGAGGCCCTGCCCTTTCCCACCGGCGCCGCCGCCGCGGAGCTGCATCTCCCGGTTGCACTCCGCCGGCTCGGCCTACGCGGCGCGCGTCCGGGGTCTGTGGGTGAGTGGCCTCGCCTCCATGACGCTCACCTTCTTGAGGGATGCGCGGGGCCTCGTGCCTCCGGCGGCGCTGCTGCCCGGGACGTGGACGGTGGGCGGACTGGGCGCGGACACATTGATGCTGGGCATCGCCTGGAGTCCGATGATGCTGGGCATCGGCATGCTGGTGGGCCTCCAGACGGGGCTGAGCATGCTGCTGGGGGCGGGGCTGGCGTGGGGCGGACTGGCGCCCTGGCTGGTGAGCGCGGGGGTGGTGAGCGCGGAGGCGGTGGAGAAGGCCGGGATCGAGCCCCTCTCCGACTGGCTGCTGTGGCCCGGTGTGGGGTTGCTGGCGGGCGCGGCGGCCACATCGCTCGTGTCCCAGGTGCGCGCCCTCCCCGCCGTGATGGGGGACTTGCGCAAGCTGGGGCGGGACGGCGGGGGCTGGGAGTCCACGGCCGGCCGGTGGGTGGCGAGGGCGGTGCTCCCGGCCATCCTCCTCACCGGGGGAATGGCGTGGTTCGCCTTCCAGCTCAGCCCGCTGTACTTCCTCCTGGCGCTGCTGCTGGCCTTCCCGCTGAGCGCGGCGTGCGCCCGTGCGACGGGTCAGACGGACGTCGCGCCCATGAGTCCGGTGGGCCATCTCGCGCAGGTGGGTTTCGGCATGGCGGGAGCGGGGCAGGCCAGCCTCAACCTGGCGGCCGGCGGGGTGGTGTCGGGCGCCGCGTCTCATGCCAGCGCCAGCCTGTGGTCGCTCCAGGCCGGGCGCCTGCTGGGGGCCACCGCCTCGCGACAGCTCCTCGTCCAGCTCCCGGGACTGCTGCTGGGCGCCGCCGTGGCCGTCCCCACCTACTACCTGCTGGTGTCCACGCACCGGGTGGGCTCCCCGCTGTTGTCCGCGCCCTCGGCGAAGACGTTCATGGCCGTGGCGCGGGTGGCCTCGAATGGGCTGGCGGGAATGCCACGCGCGGCCACGCTGGCCATGGGCCTGGCCTTCGTCGCGGGCGTGCTGCTGTCGGTGGGTGCGCGCGGGCGGCTGGCGCGCCTGCTGCCCTCGGCCGCGGCCATGGGCATCGGCTTCCTCCTTCCGGCCCCCATCGCGGTGACGCTGAGCCTGGGGGCCGTGTTGGCCGCCCTCGTGGGCCGCCTCCGCCCCTCCGCCACGCAGAACGATGCAGTCGGCGGGCTCGGGCGCCATCATCGGCGAGTCCCTCTTGAGCGTCCTCATCGCGGCGGTGACTGCCTTCCTGATGAAGCCTCCGGGCTGAGGGCCCTCACGCCGCGGGGGTGACGTGCGCGCTCTGGAGGCTGCGCTTGAGCCGGCCTCCCATGACGTTGGGAATCTTCTCGGCCCGGCGCAGCGCCTCCTCCAGGCAGCGCACGGCCGCCGCCCGCTCGCCCCGCCTCAGCCACGCCAGCCCCCTCAGCTCCAGCACCTCCAGCGGCTCCTGCTCCACCGAGCACTCGTTGGAGCGCGCCAGCAGCGCCTCCCACTCCTCGGGCGTGGCGTCGCGCGTGGCCAGCTCCACCGCGTCGAAGATGACTTCCTCCGAGGGGCTGAACTCCGCGCCGCTCTGCTTCAACGTCCGGCGGATCTCCGTCAGCAGCGCGCGCGTCTTCTCGTCCTGCCCGGTGTAGGCCAGCGCCCGGGCCTGCAGCAGCAACGCCCACGGCCTCGGGGCCATCTCCGGGTGGTGCCGCTCCAGCTCGATGGCGCGGGCGATGTGCGGGGCCGCCGCCTCCGCGTCCCCCGCCTGGTAGAGCAGCTCGCCCATGTTGTGCTCGGCGAAATACTCCCAGCCCACCATGCCCAGCTCGCGCCCCAGGTGCA
Organism: Archangium gephyra; assembly: GCF_049060025.1. Classification (GTDB taxonomy): domain Bacteria; phylum Myxococcota; class Myxococcia; order Myxococcales; family Myxococcaceae; genus Archangium; species Archangium gephyra_A. Next base: position 5,409,364 of record NZ_JBMEQQ010000002.1, on the reverse strand, counting down.
GGAAGCGCTCCTGGTCCTGCATCGCCCCCTGGAAGTCGTTGCGCGCCACCCACAGGTTGCGCCGGTTGTTGATGGCGCTGCCCAGGTGCAGCCGGTCCCCGCGCTCGCTGCACTCGGCGATGACCTCCTCGAAGATGCTCTCCGCCTCGTCGATGTGGCCGAGGTTGGGGAGGATGACCCCGAGCAGGAGCTGTGCCACCACCAGCGACTCGTAACCCGCGTCCCCCAGCTTCCGGGCCCGCTCGGCCGCCTCCTGCAGCGGCTCGCAGCACTCCTCCCACTGGCCGTTGCGGAACTGCGCGCGCCCCAGGCCCAGCAGCAACCGCACCTGCAAGAGCGGCGATTGCAGCTTCCCGGCGAAGACCATCTCCTGGGCCGCGTACACCCGCTCCTCGGAGCGCGCGTAGTCGTTGATCCAGTCGTAGGCCATGGCCTCGTCCAGCAGCAGATCCACCTCGTCCGTCACCGCCTCCAACTGCCGGGCCAGCTCGCGCGCCGCGGCGAAGTCCGCCAGCGAGTCCTCGTAGCGTCCCACGCGGTAGCGCATGAGGCCCCGGCCCCGGAGCACGGTGAGGCGGCGCCGCCGGTCATCGAGCTTCCAGCAGCTCGAGCGCGCGCGTATAGGTGGACTCGGCCTCGATGTACGCGTGACGGCCGCGAGCGGACTCGGCCAGGTCGATGTAGAGGGCGGCGGCCTCGTCGCGCAGGCCGGCGGCGGCGGCGTGCAGGGCCAGACGGGGCAGGCGCTGACGCTCGGCGGCTCCCGCCCGGCTCTGGTAGTAGCGGAACGCGGCGCGGTGGATGCGCACCCGGTCCGCCTCGGGCAGTGAGCGTTCCACCGTGGCGCGCAACAGCTCGTTGCGGAAGCTGAGGCCCTCCTGCCGGTGGCTCACCAGCAGGCCGAGGTCCACCAGCCGGCGCGTGGCGTGGCGCGGGTCCAACGGGAAGTCCGCCGCGCCGCCGTCCTCCTCCAACTCGTGCACCACGCCCTCGGCCTCGGCGGCGGTGAAGTCCGTGCCGAGCAGCGCGCACAGCCGGGCGTGCGCCGCCAGCTCCACGGGAAGCGCGCCCAACTCGCGGTCCGCCAGCCAGTCCACCAGCCGCAGCTCCGGCATCCGGTCCAGCTCGTCCGTGGCGAGGTACCAGCTGCCCCCGTGGGCACGCTGGCGCACGAGGCCCTGGCGCTTGAGGCCCCGCACCAGCTCCACGAGGAAGAGGGGGATGCGCTGGGCGCGCTCGGCGAGGTGCTCGAGCGCGGCGGCGGGGATGTTCTCCGCGGGGCGCAGCAGGGTGCGGCACAGCTCCACGGCGCTGGGCGGCGACAGGGGGCCGAGCGGCAGCACCTGGCGGCGGGCGGCGCGCGTACCCCAGGAGGGGCGCAGGCGCTCGAAGCCGGGGCGCGCCAGCACGCACACCCAGAGGGGGAGGCGGGACTCGGCGAGCGCGGCGTACTCCAGTGCGTCCAGGGCCGTCTCCTCGGCGTACTGCGCGTCGTCGAGCACCAGGCACAGGGGCCGGCGGCGGGCGCGCGCGGCCAACAGCTCACCGGCGGCGCGCATGGCGAGGGAGCGAAGGGCGCCAGGGGCCGCGGCCCAGTTCTGCAGTCCGGCGGCGCCCGGTGCGAGCCACCCGAGGGTGGAGGCCACGCCGGGCCACAGCTCGGTGGCCAGTTGGGGCCCCAGCAACTCGAAGCAGGTGGCGCGGCCCTCGTGGTCGGAGCCCGTCAGCTCGGCATCGCCGCGGAAGTCGTACAGGGCGCCGCGCAGCAACATGCGCAGGGTGCCCTCCGGGTCTCCCTGCACCGGCTCGCGGGCGCGCCAGGTGACGACGCGCGCGTTGGGCAGGCCCACCTGGAGCTGCTGGGCGAGCGCGGCGCTCAGGTGCGTCTTGCCATGGCCCCGGTCTCCCAGCACGGTGACGAGCGTGGGCGCGCCCTCCACCAGCGCCAGGCCCGCGCCCTCCATCAACTCGGCCAGCTCGCTGCCGCGGCCCACCAGCACGCCGCTGCCATGCTGGAGGATGGTGACGTCGTCGCGTCCCAGGCTCGCCGGGGCGCGCCGGAAGACGCCCTCGCGGCCCGTCACCGGCTCGCACGGCAGGTCCGGAAGGGCCTCGGCCGCCGCGCCCGTCAGCAGGAGGGTGGAGGGGTCCTCGTCGGTGGGGTAGCGGTCCTTGCGCGCGAAGATGGGGCCGAGGTAGCGCGCGGGGCCGCCGGGGCGGCGCTGCACCGTCACCGTGGCCACGTCCACCAGCGCGGCGGGCGCGAGGTTCTGCGCGGCGAGGCCCTCGGCGGCCTGCCGGGCGCGCTGCACGGGGTTCTCCCCCGCGTCCGGATCGAAGACGCCGGCGAAACGGGTGCCCTCGTGGGAGGCCATCTGCCCGCCGAAGCCGGCGAGCGCCTTCTGCACGGTGACGGGGTTGGCGCCGGAGCGGAAGAAGAGCACCGCCACCGAGCGCCGCACGGGAGCGGAGGGCGTGGGCGCGGCCTTCTCCAGCAGGGCCCGCGCGGGGGTCAGCGCGGGAGGCTTGCCGGTGCTGGCCAGCGCCTCCTGGAGCACGAGCCGCAGGGAGGCCACGGTGTCATAGCGGCGCTCGCGCTCCTTGGTGAGGCAGCGCAGCACCACCTGCTCGAGCGCGGCGGGCGCGGGCACGAGCTCCGAGGGACGCAGGGGCCGGCGCGCCAGGTGGGCGTGGATGACGTCGGACGGGGTGCCGAAGAAGGGCGGGCGGCCGGTGAGCATCTCGTAGAAGAGGATGCCCAGGGAGTAGATGTCCGAGCGGATGTCCAGGCCGGCCTGGCCCGAGCACTGCTCCGGGGACATGTACTCGACGGTGCCCGCGAAGGAGTCGCCGATGGGGGGCGTGGGCTCGTCGGCGGAGGTGAGGGCGGGCGTGCCCACCGAGCGCGCGAGGCCGAAGTCGAAGAAGCCGGCGGAATGCGTGCCGTCGTCGAGGAAGACGTTCTCCGGCTTGAGATCTCCGTGGAGGTAGCCGTGGCCGTGCACCACCGCGAGCGCGTCCAGCAGGGCCAGTGCGCGCGAGGTGAATTCGGCGAGCGGCATGGGGCCGGCGACCTGCGCCATGCGTTGCGCGAGGGTGGGCCGCGCGATGAACTGCATGACGAGGTACGGGGCACCGTTGGGCAGGGTGCCCGTGCCGTGCACGGCGGGGACGGTGGGAGGGCCGATGACGCGCAGCACCTCGGTCTCGCGGGCGAGCTGGGCGCGGGCGAGGGGCACCTCGGAGTGGGCCACCTTGATGGCCACGTGCAGGCCGTCGTGCTCGCGCCAGGCGGAGTAGAGGGTTCCGAAGCCGCCGCGCGCTACTTCCTCCTCCAGCCTGTAGCCGGCAATGACGAAGGATGGCGACGGCCGGCCAGGCCCCGCGGAGGGGGCGTTGGTCGGGGTCGCTCCTCGGGGACAGTGCGCGTGGGTCCCCTCCCAACGCTGCCCGCATGTCACACAACGCGGCACGTCCCCAATCTACCGCAACCCGGCCGCGTTTCCCCCGCTTGACAGCAAGTGACGCCTGCAATGGGCGGGATGCGGCGGAGCTGGCGGGCTCATACTCGGAAAGTCGTGAATGCCGTGCCCGGCTTCCCGGGCCGGGTCTTCACAGGGGGCGCGAGGAGCGTGAGCCCGTGCGTGCGACGCGGTTGCGGTGGCTGCCAGCCCAACGCTCCGCGGACGAGGCGGACCGTCATGCGCGAAAGCGCCTGCGTGTGCCCCGCACTCGTTGACGTCAACGAGTGATGTGGGTTGATGTGCGATGCTCGTTGACGTCAACGAGTGGAGCGAGGGGTGTTTCTCCAGGCGTCCCGTGCCGTGGGGTGGTGCTACGCTGGCCCACCTCGGAGGTCACCCGCATGGACGAGGGAGGGGGCATGGAGGCGCCGGCGGGCTCGCGGCGGCGGGTGCTGGAGCGGTTGCGCGCGCGCCGAGCCGGGAGTGACGCCGCGCTCCATGTTTCGCTGCCACCCCTGGGCACCACGGTGGGGGGCTTCGTCCTGGAGGCGCTGTTGGGGCAGGGAGGCTACGGCACCGTGTACCTCGCCCGGCGTGGCGGGTGCCTGTTCGCCGTCAAGCTCATCTCCCTGCCCCAGGCGGGGGAGTGGGCGCGCCGCGAGCCTCGACGTCATGCTGCGCCTGGAGGAGGTGGGAGGCGTGGGCCTCAAGGGCCATGGCCTCTGGCCCGATGAGGCGCCCCGCTTCCTGTTCATCGCCATGGAGTACGTGCCCGGCGAGGAGCTGTACGGCTGGGCCATGCACCACAACCCGCATGCGCTGGAGGCGGTGGACGTGCTGCTGGAGCTGGCGCGGGAATTGGCGGTGGTGCACTCGGCGGGAGTGGTGCACCGCGACATCAAGGGCGACAACGTATTGGTGCGCCACGTGGACGGGCTGCCGGTGCTGCTGGACTTCAGCGTGGCCACCTACCCGGGGGCGCCGCGCGTCACGGGCCAGGAGGTGCCCGGCTGCCGGGAGTACCTCAGTCCCCAGGCCGTGCGTTTCAACCACGAGCACGCCCCGGAGGAGCGTTACCCGGCCAGCGCCGCGGATGACCTGTGGGCGTTGGGCGTGCTGGCCTACAAGCTGCTGACGGCCACCTGGCCCTTCCAGGGACACAACGTGGTGGAGACGGAGCGGCGAATCCTGCACGCGCAGCCGGAGCCGCCGCACGTGCGCAACCCTCGCGTGCCCCGAGCGGTGGGGGAGGTGTGCCTGCGGTTGCTGGAGAAGGAGCCTTGCGCGCGCTACCCGGACGCGGACGCCGTGGTGGCGGCCCTGGAGGAGGTGCGGCGGGGAGCGGACGAGGCGTGGCGGGTGCCGTTGTGCGAGGCGTGGGGCCCGGACGCGGCCACCACGCAGCGCCAGGGGCCGCTGTCGATGGAGCGGATGGGCGCCCGGTGGAAGAGGCTGGTGGACTACGAGCGGCGCCATCCGAGGCGCGGCATGCCCCGGCTGGCTCCGCCCTCCGAGGGGGCTCGGCCCGTCCCGGGGTGGACGGTGGGGCGGGGCGTGCGCGTGCTGGTGCTCGCTGGGATGGGCCTGCTGTGCGCGGAGCACGCGCGGCCCGTGTCCATGTCCGCGCGTCCGTCCCTGCCCGTGGCTTCCCGTGTCACTTCCCAGGTGTCCTCCTGGGTGCTGACGCCCGAGGTGGTGTTTCGTGGCCAGGAAGTGGCGCCGTGGGGGAAGCCGCCGGAAGGTGATGGGAGCGCGGCGCCTGGGTGGGCGGCAACTCCCGCGCCCGTCGCCAGCGCGACGCCGCCCAAGGACACGCGCGTGAAGATTTCACGGAAGGACTCCGCTCCGCTGGAGAACAGCCCTCGGCCCCGGAGCCCCGGGCCCCGGACGAAGGAGACGGGCCCCCTGGCGCGGAGGGCGGGGACGGCCCTGCTCACCTGCGCTCTGGCCACCGGCTGCTCCGGCCCCGCCACCCAGGTGCGTCCCCAGCCGCCCGGGCCCGCCGAGTGCCCGGCTGGCTCGGCCGAGGCCATGAGCAAGCTGAGGGCTTGGACCCGGCTCATGGTCACCTTCCACACCAGCGGAGGCGGCCGCGTCATCACCGTGAGCGGGGGCGAGGCCACCGTGATGTTGCGCCAGACCTCGGGGACGCTGGTGGCCGGCTCCACCCTCACGGGGCAGCTCATCGTCACGGACAAGCGCGTGTATGGCCGCTTCACCCGGGCCCGTCTGCCCAACGGCGAGACGTTCCCCGTCTGCTTCGAGATCTCCGAGTTCAAAGCGGGGGAGCTGGTGGCGGGGATCTCCGTGGAGGAACCCGCCCCCGAGCCGGGCCTCGCGCGCATCTTCTCCACCCAGGGCGTGGAGGCGGTGAAGCGCTTTGGCCTCCTGCCTGAGGAGTGACGGGTACGCCGCCGGACCGTGCGGAGCGCGGAAGGACATGGCAGCGGCTGACGCCAGAGGTTGCTGCTAGAGTCACCACTCTGGAGGTTCAGTCCCCATGTCCACCCTGCCCGTTGTGCTCGCAGTGCTCGTGTTCTTGGTGAGCGCGCCCTCCGCTGCCCAGCCCGGCTCCGAGCCCGCGACATCCGGAGCGGAGCGCCAGTTGCTGCTGCCGGCGGACTTGCCGGGGCAGCCATATGAGGTCCGCATCGGCCCGGGCGTTTCCACCAACCTGTTCTTCGATGCGCCCGTGCAACTCGTGGGAGTGGAGGCGCGCGAGCACTTCCGCCGGGCGGTGGCGGCGGAGGACTCCATCATCCTCCTGCCCTCGCGCGAGCTGCTGGTGGGACAGCGGTTGCGGATGACCGTGCGCTTCATGGAGGGCGTGGCTCCGGCGCGCGTGAAGTTCATCCTGGTGGTGGTGCCTCCGGCGCTGGCCGAGCGCCAGGTGGAGGTGTCCCGGTCCCGTGCCCCGGAGCTGTGCCAGCAGGAGGCTCGTGAGGCGCATGAGAAGGCGCGGCAGTGCCAGGCTGAGCTGGCGCGGCTGCGTGCGGAGCCGAAGGGCTCGAGCGGGCTGACGGGCCTGCTCACCCTGGAGCTGATGGACGGTCAGGGGGTGCTTGCCCTCGGACTCCGGCTCGTCTGGCTGGAAGGACAGGCCCTCGCGGTGGACACGGCCACGAGCTACCGCGCCACCCGTCCGCTCAAGCCAGGAGAGGAGAAGGAGACGCCGAGGACGAGGCGGGTGGCCATGGAGCTGTGGGTGACGAGCGGAGACGCGCTGCCGTGGACGGCGGCGGGCGCGGAGCTGGTGTCCGAGGACGGCGCGCGGCACACGCTGTCGGTGTGGCAGGGGACGCCCATCCTCGCGGGGGCGGAGATGCAGCGTGTGGTGCTCGAAGCGGAGCTGCCGGAGGCGGAGGCCCAGGGCTCCTTCTCCGTCGAGCTCTGGGAGGAAGGCCGGACGCGCTCCGTCACCTTCGGAGGCGTGTCCTTCCCATGAGACCCATGGGGCGGCCCATGTCTGTTTTCGTCCACGGAGACGTGGCGTCACGGTGTTATCCTGGCTGCCTACAGTGGAGGCTCAATGCCCAAGAAGAGCTCCTTGCTGGTGCTGTTGCTGCTCACTGGGATGACAGGTTGCCCGACCTTCGGCCCGGACGGTGCCATCACAATGGCTCTCCATAAGGACATGGTGAATCTCCATGTGAATTGCCGGATGAGCGGAAACGAGTGGAGAGACAAATGCGGTAATGACTATTGGCGCAGATCTCCCGAGGAACGGGGGAGTTGTCCGCGCGAGTGTCGACCTGCCCGGCCGCAACAGGAGTAGCACGTGAAAATGAAGTGGCGCATGTCCCTGCAGGTACTGCTGGTCCTCCTCCTGCTCCTGCCCTTGCTCTGGCTGAGCTCCATCGCCATGTTCGGGCCTGGTGCGCGGGTGACCCTGCCTCAGGACAAGCCCCTCGTTCCCATGCTTTCGCGTGAAGAGCGCCTGCGCCTGACCACCTATGAGCATGACTGCGGCACGGACGCGGACTGTGAGACGCAACTCCGCTGCGTCTACGACGTGCGGACAGCGCGTCAGCACTGTACGGATAGCTCGTGCACGGAGGACGGACATTGTCCGGATGGATTTGCCTGCATCCCCTTCGGGACTGTGAACGGCAAGGAGCGGGTCCGTGTCTGTTCAATGCTCGGTGTGCGCAAAGAGGGGGAGATTTGTGAGAGTCTGCCTTCCGACCGGCAAGAGGGCTGTGCGCCGGGTCTTGTCTGTCAGGGATTTTGTGGCCGGCCGTGCCGTGTAGAAGAGCCCGCCAGTTGCCCTGAAGGGTATTTCTGTCACGTGGGAGGCGCGGGCTCTTCATGTCTGCCGACGTGTGAGGGCCGCTCCTGTCCGGCGGACCAGCGATGTGTCCAGTTGATGGGAGGACACACCTCTGTGTGCATGACGATCCACGGGCAAGACTGTGAACGGACGCCCTGCTCGCCGGGAATGCACTGCACGCTCAACACCTATCCGACCACTCCGGGTCAAATCTGGATGGAGTGCCTGCGGAATTGTGGCGAAGACGAGCCGACCTGCCCCGAGGGCTCGGTCTGCTTCCTCTACCAATGCCGCAAGTCGTGCGACCCCCAAGACTCCTCGGTTTGTGGGCCGGGCTTCAGTTGTGGACGCAATCATCCCAGCATGCCTTGGGCGTGCGTGCCGGGCACTCGCTCCAGAACTCCAACGGAAAACTGAGTAGGCGGATCCAACTCACACCGCGTGAAGGGCTCCAGGGGTGACCGCTCGGGTTCTTTCGTTCCGCTGAACTCCTGGGGTAATGTATCTCCCGCTTCCACACGGACTGGCAGCCCGGTCGCCGGGAGTGCCGCCGCCCACCGGAGGCAGGAGCGTTGCCGCAGATGGGTTCCCCGCCGTCTCGTCCGAAGCAGACCGCCCAAGGCAAGGAGGCCACGGAGTGTGTCCTCTTCTCCAACGAGGACACCGAGTTCCTCGTCGTCTGGCGCATGGATCGCGGGCCGCACGGGCTGGTGCGGTACCTGGTCCGCCCTCGGACCCGCCAGCGGGTGGGGGACCTGATGGAGGTGGACGTGCTGCCGCCTCACGCGCCCTCGAGCGCACGCGAGCGCATGGCGGAGGAGGCCCAGCTCGCCTCGTGGCTCACCCACCCATCCATCGCGCGAGTCCACGGCTTGTTCGAGGACGGTGGGAGGACCTTCCTCCTCAAGGAGCACGTGGAGGGCTGCAACCTGGATACGGTCATCAACCTGGGCATCCTGCGCGGAAGGTGGATGTCCGAGGCGTTCTGTCTCTACGTGGGCGGCATGGTGGCTGGGGCGCTGCACTCCGCGCACACAGCCAGGGACGAGGCGGGACGGCCGCTGGGTTTCGTCCACCGCTCGGTGAATCCCTGCTGCATCCGCGTCGGGCTGGGGGGCGTGGTGAAGCTGACGGACTTCGCCTCGGCCTGGTCCCTGCTGCCGGGGCGCTTGCGGACCCCGAAGGGGCTGCTCCGGGGGGAAATCGACTACGCCGCGCCCGAGCGCTTGCTGGCGCCGGGCGGGCACGGGGTGGATGCCCGGGCGGACGTCTTCTCACTGGGCATGGTGTTGCTGGAGCTGCTGACGGGCAGGAGCCTCTACGGGCTGGAGGCGGTGGAGCGGGCGGCGCTCGGGCCACGGCGCAAGCTCAAGGCCCGGTCCAGCGCGAAGGCGGAGCTGCCGAGCTGGGCGTCTGTGGGAGAGATGGCCGCGCTCGCCGCCGCCTTCCGCCCCGAGCACGTGGAGGCCGCCATGCAGGGAGTGTCCGCACCCTTGAAGGCCATCCTCCACAAGGCCCTGCGTGCTGACCCGGCCGAGCGCTATGCGACGGCGGCGGAGTTGCAAGCCGGCCTCCAGGCGTGCCGGCGGGCGCTGCGCGAGGAGTCTTATGGGGCGGAGGATGCCGCGTCGGAACTGCTCGTGGCACAGGCGGAGGCGGTGGTCTCTCCTCATCGTGAGCAGGCCGGGTTGCTCGAGTGGGGCATCTTTCCGGACGACGTCCCCATGCAGTGGTGAGAGGGTAGGAATGAGCGGAACGAAGATCGCCATCAAGAGCCTGAGCCAGTCGGATCTGTCATTTTTCAAGGCCCACCAGCAGCGCTCGAATCAGAAGGCGCTCCAACTCGACAGCGAGGTCTTCGTTGAGTGCTTCTATCCGGGGCTCCGAGGCTCTCTGGAGCAGCGGGTGTTACTCCTGACGCTCATGGGGCCAGGGGGAAGGGGGCCCCACCCCCTGACGCGCTTGGCCTTACGTCTCCCTGGCGCGGAAGACTGGCTCATCAAAGGTGAGCTCGTCCGTGATCCGGAAGAGGAGCCTGGCCGCTACGGGGAACTCAGGGAAGGCGATTTTGTCATCATGGCCTTCGAGGGCCATGCACAGCCGGAATCCGTGATGCTCGTCCTCGTCTCGGCTACCGAGGACAGCGTGCTGCATGAAACCCTCGCGGGGCGCCTCGAGTTCACGGGCAAGCACGGCATGCGGAAGGTGGCGCAGGCCGTCATCGCCCAGCTCCGCGCCGACACCCTCGACGCCTATCCCGATGGTGAGCACCCGCTCGATACCCTCATCTCTCCCGACACGGTCGAGGATGCGCTCTTTGGCACCGGCGCTCCCGCTCCTACCGACGCCCGGCGCTCCGGCAGGCAGGCCCCCCTCTCACCCGAGGCCCTGCGCCGTCAGCTCCTCGCCGCCGAGGAGATCGGTCAACAAGGAGAAGAACTCTTCGGAGCGTGGCTCACCGCCACGGGCCACGAGGAGGGGGACTTCACGTGGATTTCGGAGACCCATGCGCGCTCGGCGTATGACCTCGAAGTGCACGCGGCCAGGTGGCTCGACGGCACGCCGAAGGTCTTCGTCGACGTGAAGACGACGCGAGGCCCGTTCGAGCGGCAGATCCACATGAGCATCGCCGAGCTGCGCTTCGCGGTGGAGACGGAGGGCTACCGGATCGCGCGCTTGTACAAGCTCGATGCTGAGACGCCTAAGCTCCGGATGCTCACCGGCGTGCAGGCGGTGGCGGCGCGGATTCTCGAGCAGCTGGAAGCGCTGCCAGAGGGCGTCATGGTGGACAGCCTGCAGCTCGAGCCGGGGTTGTTCGACGCCGAGCTGAGCACCGAACTCTCGTAGCGCAGCCTCCCCGCCTGGGTGCTTCAGTTCATGCGGACGGGTGCTTCTACTTCGCGGCCAGCCTGCGCTCCGACGACGTCGTCCGGACCAGGCTCCTCCGCCAGCGCCACCAGCGAGGCGGTAGGCGGGCGTTCGCGAAGGCGGTTCAGGTCTCCTCGCCGGGAAGGAGCGTGAGAAGCAGTTCGTCGTCGGGGTTGAGCGGGCGCCAGCCGGGCGGCGGCGGCGTGGCAAGGAGCGCTGCGCTGACCTGTCTTGCTCTGTCCTGATGAGTATCTGGGGTGTAGGCAATCCACGAGCTGAGCGCCTTGGCGACTTCGAAACGGTTGGCGTCATTCAACACGGCCGGCCACCCGTTGGGGAGACCTTCGGACAGCTCGCGCACAAGCACGTCGCGAACAAAGCGTGTGACCTGCTTGCGCTGCTCTGCCTCGCCAAGCAATCCGCTCAATACTTGCACTGCTGCAACGTCATCCTTTCCAAGCTCTTCGGCCAGCAAGTACAACGGGACGGCGGGACGCGCCTCGGCAAAGGCGGTGAGCGAATCGTATCCACGCTGATGGACTCGCTCATACAGGCGCACCTTGACGTTGCCTTGCCACGCACGCCCATCGCTCATCGTGCTCTCCAGCGAATGAACTTCATCGGGATTCTATAGTCCCTCATGTTCTTTGCGACGATCTCCAGGAGCTCGTTTCGCGTCAACATCCGACCGGCCAACACCTCGGCCTCACTCAATCGGCTCATGATCATCCGGTTCCATTCACCGGGCCACATGCGCCCCAGTTTCCAGTTCCCCCCGCCGTGGATGGCCTCGTGGTGCGCCCGCTCCAACGTAAGTGCTCGCCCGAGCCCGTCGTGACGTGAGGGCCGAGGCATGAGCATGTCCGTCGCCCCATGAAGGAGGCGGAAGCGATGGACATGAAGGAGCAGGCGGAGAAGTTCCGGAAGGCGGTGCTCGAGAGGGGAGGAGTGGGCCCGCGAGCGCGCTACACAGCGGAGCAGAGACAGGAGGCGGTGGAGTACGGGCGAGCGTGGAGGAAGCGGCGAAGGAGTTGGGCATGAGCAGCTGGACGCTCAGCCGGTGGGGCAGCGCGGCGCGGCGAGCCGGCAAGCAGCAGCCCGCGAGGCAGGGGCTGGTCCCCGTCGAGGTGAAGGCCGAGCGTGCCCAGGGGCGAGGAAGGGGGCTGGTAGTGCACGGGCCGGGGGGAGTCCGGGTGGAGGGGTTGTGCGTTGAGGACGCGGTGAGGTTGCTGTGAGGGCTGCTGTGATTGGCTCCACGCGTAGGCTCGCGGTGTACGCCTACGGGCAGCCGTGCGACATGCGCAAGAGCTTCGATGGGCTGTGCGGGCTGGTGAAGCAGGCGCTGGGGCGCGACTTTCTGTCGGGAGACGTCTTTCTCTTTGTCGGACGAGACAGGAAGAGGGCCAAGGCGCTCTTCTGGGACGGCACCGGGCTGTGCTTGTACGCCAAGCGGCTGGAGAAAGGACGCTTCGCGCCGCTGTGGCAGCCAGAGAAAGACAAGCAGCCGCTGGTGCTGACGGTGTCGGAGTTGGCCCTGTTCCTGGAGGGCAGCGCGCTGGTGGGGCGAGCGCCGCTGTCGCCCGCGCCGTACACGCTGGCGCCGCTCTTCCAGCTGGAGGACGCTGGCGCGGTGACTTCGTGAGTCATGCCGCGCGCACTACTTGCGCGGGCGGGTGCTGGCATGGCACTACCCGCGCATGAGCTTCCAGCTGACGACGGAGAAGGACGTGGAGAGGCTGCGCCAGGCGGCCCTCCTGTTGGAGGCGGAAAACAGACGCCTGGTGGCGCGCGTGGTGGAGCTCACGCGCAAGCTGATGAGCGCCCAAGGCCGGGACGCCGAGGAGTTGCAGCTGCGTTTGCAGGAGTTGGAGCGGCAGCTGGCGCAGCGCACCGGCGAGCTGTTTGGCCGCTCCAGCGAGAAACGCCCCCACCGCGAGCAGGACGAGGGGAAACAAGCCGGGCTGGCCGAGCCCGCGCCCGGCCACGGTCCGCGCGCCCAGCCCACGCTGCCGCTGCTGGAGCAAGTTCACACGCTGGAGGAGCCGGACAAGCAGTGCCCCAAGTGCGGTGGGGCGCTGGCGGAAATGAAGGGCTGCTACGAGACTCTCTGCTGCATGTCCTGAGCGGACCCCGGGCGCCACGGTGGCCATCGCACCGCGGTGAGCGTCCCGTCATGTCCTGCGCTCGTCGTCAAGCTCCTCGGTCACGGGGACCGGCGAGCATTTACATTCCTCCTATACTTTTCCATGGGAAGCCATAGGGGAGGAGGGAGGTGGCGATCGTTTCGGTTCCGGCCTGCGGAATTCATGCATCAATCTCCGCCCCAGGGGCTCATTGAGCTGAGGCAGGTGCAGGTGCAGGAACCTCGTCCTCGTACCAAGGTATTCACCTTGGGCATCTGGGGGTTTGTTGTCATGAAGATCTTGATCAGGGCTGTACTTTTGAGTGTGGGCCTTATGGCGGGAACAGCCTCCGCCGAAGTGCCGTACCAGTTCATCGCCAAGCAATACACCGAGGTGCTGGGACGTGGCCCCGACCAATCCGGGTGGGCGTATTACGCCAACCGCTTCAGCGCCAGCGGGTGTTCACAGGCCATGCTCAGGCAATACGGTCGCGAGTTCTACCAGTCAAACGAGTTCGCCTCGCGCGGCTACAACAACTCGGAGAAGGTCGCCGTGGCCTATCGCGGAATCCTGAGCCGGGAACCGAGTGCGAGCGAGGTCGACAATTGGGTTGGGCAGCTGAACACCGGCAGCCCTTGGATGACCATCGTGGACAACTTCTTCAACAGCCCCGAGTTCGGGAGCTTGGTGTCGAGTATCTGCATGGGTCGCGACTACAAAGCCAACGGTGGACGGCCCGCTGTGCTCACCACCACGCGCCTCCAGTCCGCCCTGCAGGCGCAACTCAACGCGGGCGGTGTCGTGACGCTTGGGCCGCAGGAGGTGGTCTACATCACCAGCACCCTTTTCATCCCGGCGGGCGCCACCCTGCGCACCAACGCCGTGAGCGGGAATCACACGGCCCGCTTCGGCCGTCTCGTGCGCGATGCCATGTTCGACGGTCCGATCGTCGAGCTTCGGGGCACCATGGACATGGTGTGGGTCGACGGCCAGGGCGGCCGATTCACCTATGACATACCAAGAATTACGGTGTCAGCCATGCAGGGAACGATCCAGAATTCCCGTCTCAGTGATCCCTCCGGCTGGACGAGCTTTCATGCGCCGGAGGGGTGCACCGGTCCCGTCATGATCACGAACAACCTGTTCACGGGTTATGCCAACCCGCACTACGGAGGCGGCTGGGCGGATGGTATCAGCATCGCGTGCCGTGGGAGCACGGTGCGATACAACTCTGTCATCGATGCCACGGACGTAGGCATCATCGTCTTCTCCCGCCCGAACAGTGTCGGGTGGAGTGGCACGAATATCGTGGTGCAGAACAATACCATCGTTGCCGCCGGCCGTAGCGCCTACGGAGGGCTCGCGTTCGACGCTGGGCACCAGACCGGAGCGGACTTTACCGGCTCGTACATCCAGGACAATCTCCTCTGGACGAGCCCGCTCCAGCACTTCGACGTCGCCCTGACCGTGGGGACCAACCCGTGGGATTGGGGGATGGGCACGAATGCAACAGCCATCCGCAACAATTCGGGAAGCCTGAGCGCTACCGTCCACTTGGGAATCGTCGTGGACGGCATGCAGAACACCACCGTGACGGGAAACAACTTCTCCACGGTGGGCGTCAACACCGGCATCAGATGCCCGCAGAACGGCGGCGTGAGCGCTGATGTTACCTCCGGCCATGTCTCGGGCTCCATCCAGTCCCCGTACATGAACATTCAGGTGCACAACTGCATGTACCACTGACCCATGCTCATCGCGACACACCGTGCGCGTCGGCGGCATCGAGCTTCCGCGAGTGCAGAGGCCCGGCCCTCCAGAGATGGAGAGCGAGGTGTGGGGGCAGGCGGCGGGTGCTGGCGTGCCTGACGGCTCATGTCCATGTCGCCGGTGAAGCCGCGCTTCTCGAACCACTCGCGGAACTCTTGAGGCATAACGTGGTGCTCTGGTGGCTCGGCCATGCCAGCCCCCGCCTTGCCCGTCACGCGCATGCCCCGTACCTCGGGCCCGTCGCCGAGTGACTCGCGCACGCCGCGCGGCAACTCGCCGTGCGCCATCATCATCTGGTCGGCCTGAATCCGCACCGCGGCGCTGATGGCGGGCAGGGAGAGGATGCCCGCGCGCACCAGCCGCTGCATCATCTCCACCCACTCGGCGGAGACGACAACCCTCGTGCGCATCATCACGCCGCTGGTGCCCATCACCATGCCCACCCCGAGGGTCACGGGGCCGAGGGCCGCAACGCTGGCAGCGAGAACTTCAGCGCCGGCCGCATCGTCACCAGCTCCATGAGCTGCGCCAGCACCATCAGCTTCTCGACGTTCCTCAGCCCCGAGTGAAGGCGCTGCGCCGTCGAAGGTCTTCGTCGACGTGAAGACGACGCGAGGCCCGTTCGAGCGGCAGATCCACATGAGCATCGCCGAGCTGCGCTTCGCGGCGGAGACGGAGGGCTCCCGGATCGCGCGCTTGTACGAGCTCGATGCTGAGACGCCCAAGCTCCGGATGCTCACCGGCGTGCAGGCGGTGGCGGCGCGGATTCTCGAGCAACTGGAAGCGCTGCCCGAGGGCGTCACGGTGGACAGCCTGCGGCTTGACCCGGGGTTGTTCGACGTCGAGCTGAGGACGAGGCTCTCCTAGCGCCGCCTCTCCGCCGGGCACGAAAAAGCGGGGAGGGAACACCGGCCATTGTCTGGCCGGCCTCCCTCCCCGCCTGGGTGCTTCAATTCATGCGGACGGGTGCTTCTACTTCGCGGCCAGGGTGGGCTCCGCGCTCATGCCCTCCTGGAGCGCCTTCAGGAGCCGCGCCACCTCCGACACCGGCACGTCCTGCACGCTCAGCAGCGTCTTGCCGTCCAGGCTGCGCGAGCTGAGGCGGACCGGGGCCACCCCATTGAAGTTGCGGAAGAGGCTGTCCTCGAAGAACAGCAGGCGCGCCTGGTCCGGCACGGGGACACGCACCGGAGCCGGGGTCTTCTTGGCCTTGGTGGCCCGCTCCACCTCGTCCACGCTGCACTCGGCGAAGGCCTTGTTCACCACCGTGCCGTCATCCCGCGGCACGTCGATGAGCATCGGGCCCGGGTTCCCCCTGTCCAGGTCGATGCCGGTCGCCTCCACGTAGCGGAGCAGGGCCCGCAGGGTGTACACGCCGAAATGCGTGCAGATCGCCTCCGGGAAGTTGCGCGCCACGGTGCCGTACACGGTCAGCGTGGACTGCGAGAGCGCCTTCACGTTCTTGCTGAAGTAGACCTGGGCGTTCGCGTGGCCGGCCAGCTCCGCCAGCTTCCGGTCCACCACGTGGTTGTAGAGCGTGCCGATCTGGTGCGTGGCGGTGTTCCCCTGCTGGATCAGCCCGTTGATGGTGTCCCGGATCTGATCGAGCGTCATGTCGGTGCCAACTGCCTGCATCACTGCCATGGTGCTGCCCCCCTCTGGGTGAGCCGCTGGAGCGCGGCTGACCTCGGCCATGGCAGTCCACGTGCCAGGAGGCGATGTCCCTTCTTTCGGACGCTTACCTGGAGGCTGAAGTCCGAGACCATCTGTGTTCCGGGCAGGTCGTCCGAAATACGGGACTGTCACTCGTTGACGTCAACGAGTGGATGCCCCTTCGCCATCGAGGCGATGGGGGTCCTCCCCGGGGTATGACTCAAACGGAGCCCTGCTTCGGGCCTGGTGGGCCGAGCCGCAGTGGATCCCACACGAGCTGCTCGGTGGGCGTCAGCTTCATGTGGGTGAACCCGTGGCGCTGCACGAAACGGGCGAAGCGCTCGGAGACGGTCAGGCATCCATACAGCCCTCGGGGACGGAAGATGTCCTCTTCCCGCCAGGTGCCGGGCTCCAGCGTGTAGCCGTAGATGGCGTTCTTGGTCGCTTCGCGGCATTCCCCGCATGTGGGAGGGTCATCGGCGTAGACGATGCGGCTGCGCGCCATGTCCACGGCCGCGCGGCTGAAGCAGGCCGTGACGGCCAGGTAGTGGGGCACGTGGGCCGGTTTGGGACCCCGCCGCTTGCGGCGCACCCGGACCACCTCCACCGGGTGGAAGCCCTCCAGCCCCGTCAGGCCTTCCTCCCGGAAGGCCCGGGCGAACCGCTCGGAGACGAGCAGGTCATCCCCCGAGGACTCCATGAAGTCCCCGAGCTCCTCTCCGTGCAGTAACAGCTCGACGCGGTAGGGGGGCAACCACTGCATCATCCCTATCGCACCGCCGCACCGTGGGCAGCGGGCCCCCTCTTCGCGATTGACGGGCTCGCGCTTGTCGACGTCGACATCATGACGGGACCCGATCTCGCCCTTCTCCAGGACAAAGAAGCGTGGGGCAGCGGCCGGCTCAGAAACCATGGGGGAACCTCGCCAGCATGTCGGGCCGGTTGTAGATGAGCCGGAGGTAGGCTTCGAACTGTTTTGCGGTCGCTTCGCGGTTTCTCCTGAGCCATTGGACGACTTCCGCGTCCAGCTCCCGGTGCCACTCCTGGTAGCCACAGTGGGCTTTCTCATCCACGGCCCGGGTGACGAAGCGCTCATCGCGTGGCTTGTACTGACCCTTGAGCGTCTGGTGATCCTCCAGCGCCTTGGCGATGGGCCGGGAGATGACGTGGTGCAACTGCCCCGTGCATTGGATGGGCTCGGAACAGTCCGCGGCCGCGGCCTGGGCTGCATCATCTCCCTTGCGGAGGACCTGCTCCACCATCTTGGTAGGCGCCGTGGCCTTCTCCACGAGCTCCATGGCCGCATTGACGATTCTCTCCTCGCACAGGCACCCCGGTGCCTCGCCGGGAGTGGAGGGAAGCTGTGTGAGCAGCAGCACCAGCAGGCTTGCGAACATGGGGCACCTTCGAGTCAGCGACTGGGAGTCAGCGACTGGACTCGGAAGTTACCGTGACCGCCCGGGCTTGTTGATGGGGAGGTGAGCGCCTAGGCACGAACCTTCCCGGGTGCAAGGGGACGAGAGAGGGCCGCCCCGTCCGCCGGTCTGAGAGGGCGGGGGCGTGACACCTTGCGCCGTGGGGGGAGCGGCTCCACCTAGAAGGGGTCAGGGTCATGGGTGGAGGTTGGGGGAGCCACTCCGGGAGGTATCTCCGTGAAGCTCGATTTTTCCTCGTTCCTGCTGGGGTGCGGCGTGGGGGCCAGCTCGTTGCTGCTGGGCAGGCACCTGCGCCCGCTGCTGCTGGATATGGCCACGATCCTCTACCGCCTGCAGGAGCGGGTGATGGCGGGGACGCCGATGGGGCAGGAGGCCCTCGCGGGCCTGCTGGCCGAGGCCCGGGCCCGAGCGTGCCTGCGCGCCGGCTCCCATCCCTCGAACCATTCCACCCACCCCCCCACCCATCAGCCCACGAACCACTCCGCCAGGCTCCCCGCTCCCTTCGGGAGAGGGACGGGGTGACGCCGTTACCGCGGCCCCGAGCCGAAGCGTGCGCGGAACATGGCCACGAGGTCCTCATCGAGGACGTAATCCTCCACATAGAGCCGGGCGGCCTCGAAGCGCAGCTCGCGCAGCTTGCGGTAGTGCAGGTCGAGGTCACGCGGAGTGGGGGTGCCCACGAGGCACGGAGCGTCCTCGAAACGTGAGCTGAGGATGCTGGAGAAGACGCACCCCATGAGCGTGTCGTCGAGGGGGTGCAGCAGCTTGAGCGCGGCGCGGATTTTATGGTCCCAGCCGGTGGCGAAGGTGATCTCCCGTATCTCGCCGACGGGCCTGTGGCTGCGGAGGGCGCCGGCCTCGGTGAAGAGGACATCGCGGCGCTCCTGGAAGCGGCGGATGGCGCGGCGCGGGTCGAAGCAGTGGGGCGCCGAGTCATCCACCACGAGCGTGCCGGGGCGCAGCCTGTCCACGTCGAGCAGGTTGGCGGCGCTGGTGGCGCTGAGGAAGCAGGAGGCCTCGTACACCTCGCCGGGCACGGTGTTGCCGGAGATGCACGTCACCTCCACCTTGCCCCGGAAGCCCAGCTCCCCCACCAGCTCCTCGGTGAGGTGCAGCAGGTGCTCGCGCTTGGCGGGGACGTCGCAGAGCTGGAGGACGCGCGGGTGGGGCAGCGTGCGCAGCAGCAGCCGGAGGATGGCGGTGCCGATGGAGCCGGCGCCGAGGAGCGCCACGTGCTCGTCCTCCAGCCTGCGGCCGCCCGCGCGCAACACCTGCTCCGCCATCATCACGAAGCAGGCGGCGGTGGTGGCGTGGCCGGTGGTGAAGCGGGGCAGCCCGGAGCGGCCGGCGGTGGCCTCCTGGAGGGCGCGCCCGTAGTCGGTGGCCGAGGGCACCAGGCCCGTGAGGGACACGGTGTCGGCGCCCAGCCGCGCGGCCTCCTCGAGCCCCCGGACGGCGGCGTCCACGGTGCGCTGCTTGTCCACGTAGAGGGCGGCGTCCTCCAGCGGCAGCACGATGAGCCCGATGCGGCCGAGGAACGTCTCGTACACGCTGACGAGCGAGGCCTCGCCGTGGAGACAGTCGCGGATGAACTCGCGGGGCGTGAGCCGGAGCTGCTCCAGGAAGGCGCGGGGCAGGGTGGCGAGCGCGGCGGCGTCCACGGAGAGCTTCGCGCTGTACTCCACCTTGCGCGCGGGGCGGCGCTCCTCGGCGCCGCCCACGTCGTTGTACACATCGGCGACGGCGAGCAGGTGCACGGCGCTCTCGGGCAGGGTGGGCCCGGCGTAGTAGAGCGAGAACAGCACCTTCTCGAAGAGCACGGGGAAGGAGAGGTTCGAGGACACGAGCTCCTCCAGCCGCGGGTCCAACGTGCCGCGCAGCCCCTGGCGCTGCTCGCGCAGGTGCACCTTGAGGCGCTCCCAGATGTGGAGGACGGAGAGCATCTCCAGGAAGTCGGGGCGCTGGAACTGGTGGGGGAAGGGGCTCGGCAGGGTGGTGGTGCCGTTGCTCTCGGCGGTGAGGAAGACGCGGACGGTGTGCGCCAGCAGGTTCAGCATGGCGAGGAAGCTGGCGTAGAACTCGCGGTCACCGCCGAGCTGGCGCATGGGGATGACGGAGTCCAGGTCCGCGAAGGTGCCGTTGAGGAGCACGTTCTGCGGCTCGATGCACTGCCCGTTCTTGAAGTGCTGGATGTCGGCGGGGAAGTAGCCGAGCAGCAGCAGGCGCGCGGCGAGCCGCACCCAGGAGTCGACGACGGCCTCGGGGTCCAGGTTGTGCTTGAGGGTGGCGTAGACGAGGCGCGTGTTGGCGAAGCCGCCGGAGCCGGTGCGCTGGCTCTCCTGGGCGAGCGTGCCGGCGAAGTGGCTCACCCGCGGGAAGGGCGCCTTGGGGAACCAGTAGACGTAACAGGCCAGCCCATCGCGCAGCTCGTTCTGGGCGATGGTGAGCGTGAAGCCGGACAGCAGCGGCAACAGCCGCGAGCGGAAGCGCGCCACCACCTCCTCGGACCAGCGCACCACCAGCAGGGGCAGGGGCAGCCCGCCGGGCTCGTGGTACTCCTCCAGGAAGCGGCCCTGCAGCTCGGCCGCGCGCTGCGCCTCGTTGAGCGCCTCGGGCAGCGTGACGGCGCCGGGTACCTTGCGCTCCTGGATGAGGAAGTATTCCAGCGTGTTCGTCACCGAGTGCTTCGCGAAGCGCTCGAAGAGCCGCTGCTGGAGGAGCTGGAAGAAGCCGATCTGGTCCTCGCACCGGACCTCGGCGCCCTTGATGGCCAGCACGCTCTCGCCGGGGCCGCGCCGGTAGAAGGAGCGGAAGTGGCCCTGCGGGCGGAAGAAGCCCTCGGTATCGAAAGTGCCATTGGTGGGCGGCACGGGGATGTCCCGCTTCATCCGCTCCAGCTCCTCGGCCACCCAGGGCTCGGCCTCGCGCAGGTAGCGCCAGAGCGCGGGGGCGTCGCGGGCCACGTCCCAGGCGATGGAGAAGGGGCCCGACTCCGCGCGGGGCTTGTGCGTGCCCAGCTCCTCCAGCAGTTGTCCGAGCGGATGGCTCAGCAGGGCCTCGAGCTTCAGCGCGAGCCCGTACCGGCTCTCCAGCAGTTGCTGCAGCTCGAGCTGGCGCATCGAGTCCAGTCCGAGCTCCGCGAGGGTGCGCCGGGGGTCCAACGCCTCGGGGGCGATGCCGATGAGGCGGGCGAGCTGCTCGCGCAGGAAGGCGGAGGGGCTCGCGTCGGTGGGCTCGGCGCGGGGGGGCGCGAGCCGGGCCGTGTGCAGGACGTCCAGCGTGCCCGCGAGGTAGTCCTGCTTGCAGGCGTTGCGCTGAATCTTGCCGCTGGACGTCTTGGGCATGGTGCCGGGGCGCACCAGCACCAGCGTGTCCAGGTGGATGCCGTGCGTGGCGGCCACGGACTGCCGGGCGGCGTGGGTGATGTCCTCGAGGTTGTCTCCCTCGCGGCCGCGCTGGACCTCCTGGACGACGACGAGCCGCTCCTCCTGGCCGGAGTCGATGGAGAAGGCGGCGCCGCAGCCGGGGCGCAGCGCGGGGTGGCTCTCCTCGACGGTGCGCTCGAGGTCCTGCGGGTAGTGGTTGCGGCCCCGGATGATGACCAGGTCCTTGATGCGGCCGGCGAAGAACAGCTCGCCGTCCTGGAGGAAGCCGAGGTCCCCGGTGCGCAGCCAGGGGCCGTCGGCGGTGTCGGCGCGCAGGGCGCGGAAGGTGTGCCCGGTCTCCTCGGGGCGGTTCCAGTAGCCCTGGGCGACGCTCGGGCCCGACACCCAGATTTCCCCCACCCGGTCCGAGGAGCAGCGCGTGCGCGTGACGGGGTCCACGATGACGACCTGCCCGTCGAGCCACGGGCGGCCCAGGCCCACCATGCGCCGCGAGCCCGGCGTCCCCTCGGGCAGCTCGACGACCCACCAGGACTCCAGCGCCGCACCATCCACCGTGCGCACCGCGCGGCGCGTCCCCGGGAAGCCGCCCGTCACCATGAGCGTGGCCTCGGCGAGGCCGTAGAGCGGGCGCAGCGCGTCCGAGCGCAACCCGCTCGGGGCGAAGGCGCGGGTGAAGCGCTCCACCGTGTCCGCGCGCACGGGCTCGGCGGCGTTGAAGGCGTAGCTCCAACTGCTCAGGTCCAGGCCCTCGCGCTGCTCCGGCGTCACCTTGCGCGCGCACAGGTCGAAGGCGAAGTTGGGCCCACCGCTGAGGGTGCCTCGGTAGCGGGAGATGGCCCGCAGCCAGCGCACCGGTTTCTGCAGGAACGACTCGGGCGGCAGCAGGACGATGGGAAAGCCGGCGTACACCGGTTGCAGCACGCAGCCGATGAGTCCCATGTCGTGGTACATCGGCAGCCAGCTCACGCCCACGGAGTCCTCGGTGCCGCCGAAGGCCCGCTGGATGATGGCGGAGTTGTGCAGCAGGTTGCCGTGCGTGAGCAGCACGCCCTTGGGCACGGCGGTGGAGCCCGAGGTGTACTGGATGAAGGCGAGCGTGCCGGACGTCACCTCCGGTGGCCGCCACGCCTGCCCGGCATCAGGCTCCAACGCGTCGGTGGCCACCCAGCGCAGGGCGGCGAGCTTCCGGCGCCTGGCTGGAGAGCCCGTCCACCAGGTCACGGATGGCGTGCGTGGTGAGCACCAGGGTGGCCTGGGCGTCCTGGGCGATGGCGCGCAGCCGCGGCAGCGTGCGGTGCAGGCGCGACGGGTCCGGCGGGTACACCGGCACGGCCACGACTCCGGCGTACAGCGCACCGAAGAAGGCGGCGGCGTAGTCCAGCCCGAAGGGGTAGAGGAGCAACGCGCGCTCGCCCGCGGCAACGGAGCGCTGGAGCGTGGCGGCGATGGCCCGGGCCTGCCGGTCCAGCTCCGCGAAGTCCAGGTGCCGCGTCTCCGTCTCTCCATCTTCCAGGAGGGTGAAGACACGGCGCGAGGGCTGCTCCAGTGCCCTCCTCCGCAGAATGTCCACAAAGGTCGAGCCGGGCTCGCGCCGCACCAATGCCAGGGGCTTCATGTCTCTCGGCACCACACAGGGGGGAGACGCCGCGCGGGGGGACGCGGCGTTGCCGGGGGACAGGGGGGTTGCCCACCGGCGGACGGATCTTCATCCGCCCGCCGGTGGGCTTCAATGGGGCGGGGACACCCCACCTGGGTACCTAGCGACGCCGCGATCGGCGAGCTTGGGCGGGCGCGGCGGCCTTGCGCCGGCTGAGCAGCGTGGCCAGCGCCAGCCCCGCGGCGACGAGCAGGGGCATGCCACCCGTCGAGGAGGCACCGCAACTCGCGGGAGGCATCCCCGCGGTGGCGAGCGTCGCGTCCTCGGGGATGATGCCGCCCGTGCCCGGGACGGAGTCCGAGCCAGGCACCTGGGCGATGGGCCCCTCCAGCTCGGGAGGCGGATCTCCCTCACCGGAGGCGCCATCGTCCGGCGTGCCCTCGGGAGCCGGGGCCGGAGCCGGAGCCGGCGCGGGCTCCGGGGTGGCGACGACGGGCGGGGGCATCACGTCCTCGAGGCGGGTGGCCTGGACGAAGCCGTCGTGGAAGACCACGCCCTCGGGGGCGATGGACGCGTCGCGGTAGAGGCCCATCTTGAGGTAGTTGCGCTGGCCCGAGTACTGCGTGGCCACCTTCATCAGGGGCAGGACGACCTTGCCGTTGTGGTACAGCTCGACGAAGCCGACCTTCGGATCCGGCGACCACTTCACGTGCAGGACGAAGTCGTTCCACTGCTCACGCTGGAGCGGGGAGCGCCAGACGATCTTCCCGGTGCTTCCGCCCACGCGCAGGCGGAGCTGATCATCCACCACGTAGAACTCGAGCGGCGGCGAGCCACTGTTCCCGTCGTGGTGCCACTGGGTGAAGATCTGCCACTTCGACGAGCGTGGGAAGCTCTTCGGGAAGAGGGTGCTCCACTTGTAGAAGAACTCGGAGCCGGCGGGCTCACGGTCCACGTAGAGCAGCTCGTTGCGGTTGCCGCTCGCGTTGATGGGATCATCGCCCTGGCGGACGGTGGTCTTCAGCGCGTAGCGGCCCTCTCGCACCGGCGAGCTGACCACCAGCAGGCGGCTCGAGGAGACAGTCTGCACGCGATCCCACTGCGAGAGGTTGCCGGTCTCGAAATCTCCCCTCCACACGGTGGAGGCGGTCGCCAGGGTGGGCAGCAGCAGCGCGAAGGGGGCAAGTCTCAGCAAACGCTTCAAGCTCGGTCCTTTCGTTCCGTTTGAGTGCCCACGGACAAACGGACCGCCTTCCCACTTCCCGGCGTGCCTCCCTGTCAGCCCTCCCCGAAGCAGGAGCCCCCTGGCCTTCTCGTACTGCCTCCCGCCACACGGGCCCCTCGCCGGAAGCCCGTCCGGCGAGGAAGCACGTGCCCCCACGATTTCAGGCGGTTAGGGCCGCAGCGTGGTGGCGGAGGTGGTCCGCGAGGAAGGTCGAGACGAAGTAGTAGCCGTGGTCGTACCCGTCTTGGGAACGGAGCGTCAGGGGCTGCCCCGCCTGGTCGCAGGCCTCCCGGAGGAGCTCGGGTTTGAGCTGATCCACGAGGAACTTGTCGCGCGTGCCCTGGTCCACGAGGAGGGGCGGAAGGCGCGTGCGCGCGGAGCGGATGAGCTCGGTGGTGTCCCACTCCTTCCAGGCCTCGGTGTCGGCTCCGAAGTAGGTGCGGAAGGCCTTCTGCCCCCAGGGGACGCGCATGGGCGCGCAGATGGGCGCGAAGGCCGAGACGGAGCGGTAGCGGCCGGGCTGGCGCAGGGCGCAGACGAGGGCGCCATGTCCTCCCATGGAGTGGCCGAAGATGCCCTCGCGGTCCATGCGGGCGGGGAAGTTCTTCCCGATGAGGCCGGGCAGCTCGCCGGTGACGTAGCTGAACATGCGGAAGCGCGAGGCCCAGGGCGCCTGGGTCGCGTCCACGTAGAAGCCGGCGGCGGTGCCCACCTCCCAGTCGGCGCTCTCGTTGGGAATGCCGGTGTCGCGCGGGCTGGTGTCGGGGACCACGAGCATCAGCCCCAGCTCGGCGGCGAGCCGCTGTGCACCGGCCTTGATCTGGAAGGTCTCCTCCGTGCAGGTGAGGCCCGAGAGGAAGTAGAGCACGGGCACCTTGCCCGCCTGCGCCTGCGGGGGCACGTAGACGGAGAAGCGCATCTCGCCGCCACACACCGCCGAGTCGTGGCGGTAGTAGGAGACGGTGCCTCCGAAGCAGCGGTGCTCGGAGGCGAGCCGGAGTGCCGTGTCCATCAGTACGTCACCACGGCGCGGATGGACTCACCCCGGTGCATCAGGTCGAAGCCCTCGTTGATGCGCTCCAGGGGCAGGGTGTGGGTGATGAGCGGGTCGATCTCAATCTTCCCGTCCATGTACCAGTCGACGATGCGGGGCACGTCGGTGCGGCCGCGGGCGCCGCCGAAGGCACTGCCCTTCCACACGCGCCCGGTGACGAGCTGGAAGGGACGGGTGCTGATCTCCTGTCCGGCCGCGGCCACGCCGATGATGATGCTCTCGCCCCAGCCGCGGTGGCAGCACTCGAGCGCCTGCCGCATGGTCTGCACGTTGCCGATGCACTCGAAGCTGTAGTCGGCGCCGCCGCCGGTGAGGTTGACGAGGTAGGGCACCAGGTCCGCGCCCACCTCCTTCGGGTTGACGAAGTGGGTCATGCCGAACTTCTCGGCCATCTCGCGCCGGGCGGGGTTGAGGTCCACGCCGACAATCTGGTCCGCGCCCACCATGCGGCAGGCCTGCACCACGTTGAGGCCGATGCCGCCCAGGCCGAAGACGACCACGCGGGCGCCCGCCTCCACCTTGGCGGTGTAGATGACGGCGCCGATGCCCGTGGTCACTCCGCAGCCGATGTAGCAGACCTTGTCGAAGGGGGCGTCCTCGCGAATCTTCGCCACGGCGATCTCCGGGAGCACCGTGTGCGTCGCGAAGGTGGACGTGCCCATGTAGTGGTGGACGGGGTCCTTGCCGATCCGGAAGCGGCTGGTGCCATCGGGCATGAGGCCCTTGCCCTGGGTGGCGCGGATGGCGGTACAGAGGTTCGTCTTCTGCGACAGGCAGGACTTACACTGGCGGCACTCGGGCGTGTAGAGCGGGATGACGTGGTCACCCTTCTTGAGCGAGGTGACGCCGGGGCCCACGTCCACCACCACGCCCGCGCCCTCGTGGCCGAGGATGCTGGGGAAGATGCCCTCGGGGTCCTTGCCCGAGAGCGTATACGCGTCGGTATGGCAGATGCCCGTGGCCTTCAGCTCGATGAGGACCTCGCCGGCCTTGGGGCCTTCGAGGTGCACTGTCTCGATGCGCAGGGGCTTGCCGGGTTCGAATGCGACCGCTGCCTTGATGTCCATGCGGGTGTCCTCCAGGGATGTAGCGGGTTGAGTCGGAGGGTAGCTACCACGCGCGAGGCACGGTGGCTCCACCGGCCGAAGAATTGCGCTTCCCGACAGTCGCGGTAACACATGTCCGGATTTGCTGGTCATCGAGTAGCACCGGACGAGGCGCATGAGAGGCGTGGCCGACAGAGCGAGGGCAGTGGAGCGGCCCGGCGGGACGAGTGTCCTGCTGGTGGCGCTGTTGCTCGCCGTGTCGGCCTCCGGGTGCGGCCAGTTGAACGATTCCATTGATTCCCTCACCCTCCGGTTGGAGGAGTGGGACCGGCACCGGCACGGCACCGCCGGGAAGTCCGGACAGGGCACGGCTCTCCCGCACCAGGCCTCGGTGCGTGAGTGGGAGCCGGAGCCAGCACAGCGTTCCGCCCGGGTACGAGGAACGCTCATCGGGGGCCTCGCGGTCAGCCGCGCGGACACCCCGGCAGCAGGGGAGACCGGGCTTCAACGGTCTCCGACGGGCCAGGAGGCACAGCCTCCGAGGCAGGCCCGGATCTACGAGTCCCCGCGGGTGAAGAAGGGACTCCCACCCGGTGCCGGGTCCGCCATGGCGCGGACACGGGTGACCGCGCCCGAGGGAATGGCGCGGTGGTTGGCCGCCGGTTCAAAGCCGGTGAAGGCCATCCGCCAGGCAGTCAGCGTGAGCGCGCCGCGGCTGCAGGGCGTTGTCCGAGGCAGGTGGATCCAATCCACCGAGCCGTTGGACGTGGAGCGCCCGCTGATGGGCGGCACCTCCCCTCCGCACCTCCTCGCGCGCCTGGGAACGCCGGGGAGACGCTCGCCTGAAGCGGTGAGCCGTCATTCGAACCCGGAGAAGCCACCACGACTCGCCGTGACCGGGAGTGCTGCCGGAAGGCCCGTGCTCGCGCGCGGGTCCGGCCCCCCGCCTCGGGCGCAACAGGTGAGGCGGGAGGGTGCACGGCGGGGCTCTGGCCCGAGCGCCGAGCACCTGCACGCCTCCGCCAGGCGTGGACGTGTCGTGACGCGTGTACCCCCGGGGCGACAGAAAGCACTGGCAGCGGTGCGTCCTGAATGGGACGCAGGGCCGCCTCGACCCGGGCGTGTCCAGGGTGGCCTGGAGCGACGCGCTCCAGAACACCACCAGGAACATCGCGTCCGCCCTCCACGTGGAGATCGCGCTGAACACCGCGCTCGACGAGCCGTTGCGGGCCTACGGGACGACGTCCGCCCATGGTCAGGAGAGCCGTGCCCAAGGAACGTTTCTGCAGGGATGCGGCCACGGGTGATAGGAGCGGGGCTGCGTCCATGCTCGGCAACGGCGCCGTCCTTGGCGAATGTTGCTCAGGCAGTGGAGCGACAGAGGCTTGGCAGCTAGGACGGATTGGGGACCGGTACGCGCCAACTCCCCCACTTCTGATGAAGCAGAGGCTTCATTGGGCTTGGTGGTGTTGTGTGAAGTCCTAGGCATCTCCTTCTTGGACCAAGCCTGTTGCGACCCCATGGATGGGCTTGTAGCCCTTTTCCTTCTAGGGGTTGACCATCTCGCCGCCTGACCTCAAGCTGCTTCCCCGGTAAGTCGCGCCGTGCGCTACATTGCTGCTATGAACCTGGAGGAGTTCTGCGCCAAGTACCCGGCTCACCCGCCGAGGAGAGCAGCGGATAACGCGTCGGAGCTTCGGCTGCTGACCGAGCCAGAGGGCGTGCGCCAGCTCGTATCCCCTCCTGCAGAGACGACGACACCGGCCTCACCCCGACTGAACCCTGATGTGCGCTACGGGCGGCATCTCTGGGTTTTCCGCGAGACGGAGGTTCCGTACATCTTGGAGGCTGCTCCCATGGCAAGCCCGGCATTGGCTTCAGGTGTCGCTAAGCACACGAATCTCACTGGAGGCTCGCCGGCTTCTTGTGGGGGAGAACTGTGGATCGATCCTGCCGATGAGCGGCTTCTATATGTGAACGGGGCATCCGGGCGCTATGGCCCGCAGACGCCGCAGCAACTTGTAGATGCAGTTTCCGTGTTCCGGGGCAGGGGATTCGAAGTGGTCAGTTTTGGCTGGGATGAGGACGTCAACAAGCCCGCGAGGATCTTACGACCGTGAACTCGATCGAACCAAGGCTGCTTGACTCCGTTTTTGGGCAAGGGCCTGGAGATACGCCAGTGGAGCGGGCGCGACACTCATCGCGCACTTTTGTGAGAAGCATCGACCAGTTGGCCGAGTACTCCACTGGAGCCCGAGGACGGCGCCTGACCGCGTACGAAGCGTTGGAGGCGTACGGGTTCGAGAGGCTTGCTGAAGCTGTGCTGGAAGGCTCTGCGTTGCTGGCAGCCTCTCGGGACGCGCTGGGGCGTGTGCTTCACGACCGTAGAGAGCAGTTGGCGTTGACCCCCGGGCGTGTGGCAGCGCGTGCCAAAGTCGACGTGAGTGTCGTCGAGGCTGCGGAACAGTCGAGGCGAGTATCGATTCGGGAGTGCGAAAGAATCGCTCGAGCGATGGGTCTGGATGAACGGTTCATCTCAGTGCTGCCCGAGCCCGCCGGTAACGAACGGGTGGCTGTCCGCCTTCGGACTCTGGGTCGCGAGAATCAGGGAATGATGACGCACGCGGCGGTCTCGGCAATTTCCGAGGCTGCGTGGGTCGCCATGACTCAAATCCGGATTGAAGAATCATTGAGACTCAGGCCTGCACCCATTGGCATTGAGTACAGCCCCAACTATGGGACGCCGGGGTATCCTGCCTACAGATGGGGCTACCTGCTCGCGGTGGAGGCAAGGCGCTCCCTGGGATTGGGTAATGCTCCGCTCAGTTCCCTCCGCGAACTTGCAGAGGAGCGCCTTGGGCTCCCAGTCATTCAGTCCGAGCTTGGTGAGTCGATCGCGGGGGTGACGGTCGAGGTAGGAGATCGCCGTGCCATCGTAGTCAATCTGAGCGGCAGGAACCGACACGTCTACGTGAGGCGGAACACAATTGCTCACGAACTGGGACATCTACTCTTCGATCCGCCCAACCGTCTCAATTCTCTCCGAGTCGATGAGTATGAGGACCTCGAGGCGCCCTCCGAAATGCTGCCGGATGCAGTAGAGCAGCGAGCGAACTCATTTGCTGCGGAGTTTCTGGTTCCGCAGTCCGAAGTGGTGGCCCGCTATAGGTCAAATGTCGAGGACCCTGTGGGCACCATCATGGATGAGTTCGGAGTGAGCTTCACGGTAGCCCGCTATCAGTTGTGGAACGGGCTTGATCGTGTGGTCCCTCTTGAGCAACTGGTGTCCAATCGCAGGCAACCACCACATGAATGGGAGGGTCGAGAGGCTTTCACTGTCGACTATCATCCCATTCGGCACATACGGCCTTCGCGGGCAGGGCGCTTCAGCGCATTGGCGGTGCGAGCAGCGCAGGAGGGCATCGTTTCCTGGGATACGGCTGCTGAGTGGCTGGAGACAACCTTGGAGGAGGTGCAGGGCTCAGCAGATATGTTGCGGGACTTGTTTCCGGCAGTATTTCAATAGGCCGCGAACTGATTCGCCATTATCTGTTGATTCCCTTCAAGCCACCGCTCTTCGCTCTCCAGGCAGCAGCCTGCGCTTGGCTTGGGGGAGTGTGGGCTTGCCTTCGAGTGTACAAGCCCACTCCGAGTCCAGGAGGCTTCAACGGCCAAGGTCCCTGCTAGGACTTCTCCGGGGCCTTGCGGCGATGGAACCCCATGCGGTCAGATGACCCGCATGTCCGCTCCGCTCTCGCCTGACGTGCTCAGTACTCCCGAGGGAATCTCCAACCCCTACCCCGCCTATCGGGCCTTCCAGGGCCCCCCGGTGCGCTACCTGAGGCTCCCCGCGGGGCCCCTCACGGGCCGGACCGAGCCGCTCTACGCCTGGGCGCTGCTCCGTCACGCCGATGTCCTCGCCGCCATCCGCGACCCCGCCACGTTCTCCTCGCAGTCGCCGGCGGTGTTCAAGACGATGCCCAAGTTCGCGCTCCTCCACGATGACCCGCCGCACCACACCCGGATGCGGCGGCTCGTGAGCAAGGCGTTCAGCCCGCAGCGCATCGCCTCGCTCTCCGAGTGGATTGGTCGCATCGCCAACGAGCTGCTCGACACCGCGGGCAGAGGCCCCGTGGAACTCATGGCGGCCTACGCCGTCCCCCTGCCGATGCGGGTCATCGCCGGGATGCTGGGCGTCCCGGACGCGGACTATCCGTCCTTCAAGCTCTGGTCGGAGGCCGTGGTCGCCTACGTCGGCATGTCCGCGGAGGAGCGTGGGCGCAAGATGCAGGAGATGATGGGCTACCTGGCCCAGATCATCGCCGCGCGCCGCGCGCAGCCCGCCGAGGATCTCATCTCCGCGCTCGTGGAGGCCGAGGTCGACGGCACGGCCCTCACCGATGCGGAGATCCGCAGCTTCGCCGCGGTGTTGCTCGTCGCGGGCAACGAGACGACCACCAACCTGATCGGCAACATGATGGCCCTGCTCGCGGACCGCCCCGAGCTCTGGCGCCGGGCCCGCGAGGATCGCTCCCTGGTCGAGCCCATCATCGAGGAGGTGCTGCGCTACGAGAGCCCGGTGCAGCGCTTCCCCCGGGTCACGACCCGGCCGGTGAAGATCGGCGACGTGGAGATCGGCGCGGGGGAGATCGTCGACATCGTCTATGGCGCGGCCAACCGGGATCCTTCCGTCTTCGAGGATCCGGACTCGTTCCGGCCGGAGCGCCCGACGAACCCGCAGCACCTGGGCTTCGGGCTGGGGACCCACTTCTGCCTGGGTGCTCCGCTGGCCCGGCTCGAGGCCCGCATCACGCTCAATGCGTTCCTGGACAGGTTCCCGGCGCTCGGGCGCGGGGAGGGCGCCGCGGTGCGGCAGGGGTTCGCCCCGGTGAGCCTCGGCTACAAGTCGCTGCCGCTCGTGCTCGGCTGAGCGGAGCGGCTACATCAGCGGCAACTCCAGCGTGGCCGTGGCACCCTTGCCCGGCCCCTCGCTCTCCAGCGTGAGGCGCCCGCCCAGCTTCTGGGCGGCCAGCGCGCTCGAGTGCAGGCCCAGGCCATGCCCGTCCTCGCGCGTGGTGAATCCCTGGCGGAAGAGCCGCTCGCGCACCTCGGGCGCGATGCCCATGCCGTTGTCCACCACCTGGATGCGCGCCACGTCCTGCCGCGCGTCGAGCCGCACGTACAGGTGGCGCTGGCCCGGGGGCAGCACGGCCATGGCGTTCTTGGCGTTGGTGATGAGGTTGATGAGGATCTGCAGCACCTTGTGCTTGTCCAACTTCGTCCTGGAGAGCGTGGAGAGCTCCCGGACGACGTTGACGCCGTGGCTCTTGAGCGCGGGCATCTGGATGCTCAGCGCTTCCTCGACGACCAGGGGCAGATCGCACTCCTCGGTGACGAGCGTGTCCCCGGCATAGGTCTGCTGCACCTTGACGATGGCCCGGATGTGCTCGACGTGCTGGGTCGTCGCCTCCAGGCCCTCCTTCAGCACCGCCTGCTCCTGGTGCAGCTCCTCGGAGAGCGCGGAGAGGTAGTCCGGGAGCTGGGAGCCGCGCGGATCCCGGGTGAGGAAGTCCGCCAGCTCCCGCCGGTGATCCTCGAGCATGTCGGCGACCAGCTTCAACCGCCCCAGGCGCGAGGTGCCCACCGTCTGGTTCATCACCTGCACGTTGACGATGGCGCTGGTCAGCACGTTGCCGACGTTGTGGAGCACGTTGGTGGCCACCTTGGCCATGCCCGCCGCCCGCGCCGTCTCCACCAGTTGCGCCTGGGCCTGCCGCAGCTCCCGCGTCCGCTCGTCCACCCGCCGCTCCAGCTCGTCGTTGGCGCGGCGCAGGGCCGTCTCGGCGCGCTGCACGTCGGCGTACAGCCGCGCGTTCTCGATGGAGATGGCGGCCTGCGAGGCGAGCTGTCCCAGCAGGGAGAGGCGCGCGGGCGTGAAGGCGTTGGTGGTGAGGCTGTTCTCCAGGTAGAGCATCCCGCGGAACTCCTCCTGGCGCAGCAGGGGCAGGCAGAGCAGGGAGCGGGCCTTCCCGCGCTCCAGCCAGGCATCCGACGAGAAGGGGTGGGGCTGGGAGGCATCGCCGATGAGCACGTGCTCCCGCGTGCGCTTGACGTAGGAGAGGAGCGTCCACGGCAGGGGCGTCTCGTCCGGGCCGGCCGGGGCGCCCTCGGGCACGGTGCCCGAGTGGGCCACCACCGAGAGCGTGTTGCCGTGGGGCAGCAACAGGGCACCGCGCTGGGCGCCCGCGTTCTCGATGGCCACCCGCAGCAGCGTGGCCGCCAGCCGCTCCAGGACGATCTCCCCGGAGATGGCCTGCTGGGCCTTCACCACCGTGAGCGCGTCGAGCTGCTGCGTCGAGTTCGTGTCCGTGGTGGCCGTCTCGGCGGGCGCGGCGGAGGCCAGGGACGGCCATTCGGCGTCCAGGTGCCGCACCTTCCCGTGGGCGCCCCAGAGCAGGTACGCCTCCCGGGCCTTGTGCGCGTAGGCCTCGGCGATGGTGGGCATCCGCTGCTCGCGCCAGAAGCAGGCCGCGAGCTCGTTGGCCAGGGCGGCGTTCTGGATGAAGCCATGCTCTCGGGCGGACTGGACGGCCTCCTCGTAGGCGCGCAGGGCTTCCTTGTCGCGGCCCGTGAGGCGGGCCAGCTCCGCGAACACCATGCGCTCTGGCGCGCGGAAGGTCGAGGGGACGTTGCCGGCCCACTCGGCCAGTTGTTGCTGAGCCCCCCGCAGGGTCTCCAGGGCCTGCTGCTGCTCCCCGGTGCTCAGCTCGCCGAAGCAGGCGGCCAGGGTCAGGGCGCGGTAGAGGTGGAAGTCCAGGAGCTGGATTTGAATGCTCGAGGCCCAGGTGAGACCGGCCGCCCGTTCACCCGCCTCGCGCGCCTCCGCGTAGGCCCCGCTCATGAAGCGCGAGCGCATCTTGAGGATCCAATAGAAGCACCGCATGGTGCTCATGCGGTCCGGTGACAGCCCGGCTTCGAAGGTGTCCTCGTCGAAGTCCTCCCCGCTCAGCGAGCCGAACGCGCGCGAGAACCCGCGCAGGTGCTGCACGTACCGCTGGAGGTGGTGGAGGATGTGTTGCGCATCCTGGAAGCCCGCCTTGCGGACGAAGGTGAGCCGCGCGACGGATTCCTGGTAGACCTCCTCCAGCGGATGCCCCACGGCGAGGCGGTCCGTGACGATGTTGATGCAGCAATAGCAGGCGGCCTGGAACTCACTGCCCTGCAGCGCGAGCTGGAAGCCCTTGCGCAGGGGCTCCAGCGTCCCGGAGAGCGGCTGGGTCCAGTAGGTGATCATCGCCATGAGGTAGATGATCCGGCTGCGGAAGGCCGTCAGGTCGTAGCGCTCGACGAGCGCGCAGGCCAGCAGGCCGAAGGCATGGCCCTCCTGGTACCGCTTGAAGGTGGTGCCCAGCACCGCGCCGTACCAGCCCAGGCCATAGGCGGCCGCCTCGGTCACTCCGTGGCGGAGGATGAGGGAGACCATCCGGCACAGGTGGAGGACGAACAGGTTGCGGTCGAAGAAGGACGCGGGCGCGGAGAGGGTGGAGAGGACGCTGATCACCGCCTCCAGGTCCCGGTCCGTCATCCTCGGCAGGTGGATGAGGCTCGGGATGGGGCGCTCGCCCAGCAGGGCCTGGACCTCCTCGTTGGCGGCGACCACCTCCTCCCAGGAGGGGTGCGGTGGGATGGGCATGCCCATCCGGGCCAGACACTCCACGAGGCAGGTGGTGGCGGCGTGGATTTCGCCGGCGGCGAGGTGGATGCCGCTCTTCAAGCGGTAGACGGCCGCCAGGTCCGCGGGGGTGCGCGCCCGGGGCAGGAGTTCCTCCAGCAGGCGGCGGGCCTCGGCGGTGTTGCCGCTCATGCAGCTCGCAGCTCGCCTGGTCGCGCCGCAGCTTGAAGGCCAGCGTGGGCGCGCTCTCCCAGGGATCTCCGGGGAGCAGGTGGAAGGCCGTGGCCAGATAGACGACGGCCGAGCGGAAGGCGGTCGAGGCCTTGGCCCTCGCTCCGGCCTCGGCGTTGAGGCGGGCCACGCGGTGGCGCTCCGCGGGCTCATCGATCAGCTCCGCGCCGGCGTTGAGCTGGCCCACCACGTCGAAGAGCTTCTCGTGCACCTCCTCGGGCGACAGGCTCGCCAGCAGCAGGCGGCCGATGTGCAGGTGGACGGCCTTGCGCTGGTCCTCGGGGATGAGGGCATGGGCCGCCTGCTGGATGCGGTCATGCAGGAAGCGGTACTGCTCGGGGCCCACGCACATCAGCAGGCCCTCCTGGAGCGCGGGCTCCAGGCCCTTCTCCACTTCGGCCGTCTCCGCCATGTGGGAGATGACGAGCAGGATGCGCGGGGAGAAGCTGTTGCCCACGCAGGCGGCCAGCCGCAGCAGGTGCTGGGTGCCATGGGGGAGCTGGCGCAGCTTGCCCACCATGAAGTCCACGACGTTGTCGGAGTAGCCCTTCGCCCGGACTCCCTCGGCGTCCCAACGCCAGGTGCCCTCGGCCGTGCGCACCAACAGGCCGTCCTGGTTGAGCGTGAGCAGGAATTGCAGCAGGAAGAAGGGGTTGCCGCCCGTCTTCTCCCGGGCCAGGGCCGCGAGCGGTCCGATGAGCTCCTCCCCCGCGCCGGGGAGCGTGTCGGCCACCAGCCGCCGCACGTCCTCCAGCGCGAGCGGCTCGAGCGGGAGGTCCGTCATCCGCGCGTTGGCCTTGCGCACCGCCTCCAGCGCCAGCGCGAGCGGATGGGTGGGGCCCACCTCGTTGTCCCGGTAGGCTCCGAGGAGCAGCACCGGCGGTGCCTCCGGGTGGGTGAGCAGGTGTTGGAGGAGCTGGAGGCTGGCCAGATCGGCCCACTGCAGGTCATCCAGGAACAGGACGAGCGGATGCTCGGGCGTGGCGAACACGCCCAGGAGCCTGCGGAACACGCGGTTGAAGCGGTGCTGCGCCTCGACGGGCGGCAGCTCCTGGACGGACGGCTGCTTGCCGAGGATGAGCTCCCATTGCGGCACCACGTCCACGAGGACCTGGCCATGGCCCTCCAGGGTGTCGTGCAACTGCTCGCGCCAGCGCGTCAGCTCCTCGTCCGTCCCCGAGAGGAGCTGCTGCGTCAGCCCGCGGAGGGCCTGGGCCAGGGTGGAGTAGGGGATGTCCTGCTGGAACTGGTCGAACTTGCCGCTGAGGAAGAAGCCGCGCTGGCGCACCACCGGCTTGTGCAGCTCGTGCACCACCGAGGACTTGCCGATGCCGGAGTAGCCGTGCACCAGGACGAAGCTCCGGCCGGCCATGCCGGGCGACGCGCTCGAAGCTCTGCAGCAGGGCGGTGGCCTGCGTGTCGCGCCCGTAGCGCCGCTGCGGGAGCTGGAAGCGGGTGGGCACATCGTGGACGCCGAGCGGGAAGTCCTCCTTCTCGCCCCGGAGCAGGCCGTCGCGGCACCGCTCCAGGTCCACCTTCAGCCCCTCCGCGCTCTGGTAGCGCTCCTCGGCCACCTTGGCCAGCAGCTTCAGGACGATGGCGGACAGGACGGGCGGCAGCTCCTTCTCCCGCTCGAGCGGGGGCTGCGGCGCCAGCGCCATGTGGGCATGGAACCACTCGAGCGCGTCGAGCCCCTGGAAGGGGCGGCTGCCCGTCAGCAGCTCGTAGAGGGTAATCCCCAGGGAGTAGAGGTCGGTGCGGTAGTCCACCGAGCGGTTCATGCGCCCGGTCTGCTCCGGGGACATGTACGCCAGCGTCCCTTCGATGAGGGAGGCCTGCACCGCGTCCACGTGCTCGACGAGCTGGAGGCTGGCGATGCCGAAGTCGATGAGGTGCGTCTCTCCCGAGGGCGTGAGGATGATGTTGGCCGGCTTGATGTCCTTGTGGATGATGCCCCGGCGGTGGATCTCCGCGAGGGCCGAGGCCAGGGAGATGGCCTGCTCCAGGACGCGGAGCACGTCGAAGGGCTTGCCGGTGAGCGAGGACAGGGGAATGCCCTCGATCTCCTCCAGCAGCAGCACCGGGCGGTCCTGGAACTGCTCGCAGGCAATGGCCCGGGTGACGCCGCGCACGTCCCGGAGCCGTTGGAGGATGCCGAACTCGCGCCGGTAGCGCTCGCGCTCGCGGGGGCCCGGAGAGGTGGCCACCGGCGTCTTGAGGATGAGCGGAAGCCCGTCCGCGTCACGCACGGCGTGGAACAGCAGGTTCATGCCAGTGGACTTGACGACTCCTCGCGGCGTGTAACCTGGGATGTTCAGCATCTCGGGCGTCCTGGGCTGGGCGCCGCCCGCACAGCGGCTCGACCACCATGGGTGAGGCCCCGATGGGAACAGACCCGGGAAGGATCTGCAACGCGGGAGTGTGTGCCCCGGAGTGCGCCCCCTCCCCCGCGGAGCGGCCGCATCGGCCACGCCCGCTGACCGGCCAGGCTTGCCCGACGGTCGAGGAGGCGGTGAAGGAAGACGGTGAGCGCGTGGCCGTTGCACTTGGGGCGTGGTCCGAGCCATGCCGTCGTGCGTTTCGGAGGTGGTAGGGTACCCCATGGCTCGCCGTCCCAGAGAAGAGCAGGGCCTCACGTCATGAGCATCACGTCCTTCCTCCTGCCCGGGTACACGCTCCAGGGCCTCTTCCAGGAGACGGGGGCCAACGTCCTCTACCGCGCGGTGCGTGAGGCCGACGGGCTGCCCGTCATCGTGAAGACGCCTCGCTCCTGGCACCCCGGCCCCCGCGAGCGCGCCCGCTACCAGCGCGAGTACGACCTCCTGATGCACCTGAAGGGCGCTCCCGGTGTGCTCACCGCCCACACGCACGAGGTGCTCCAGGAGCGGCCCGTCCTCGTGCTGGAGGACGTGGGGGGCAAGGCCCTCTCGGAGCTGGTGGGCCCTCCGCTCGAGCCGTCCCGCTTCCTCACGTGGGCCCTCTCCCTGACGGCCACCCTCGCGGAAGTCCACCGGCGCGGCGTCATCCACAAGGACATCAAGCCCGCCAACGTGCTCGTCTCCCCCTCGGGCACGGCCTGGCTCATCGACTTCGGCATCGCCACCCTGCAGCGGGTGGAGCACGTGGAGGCCGTCCTCCAGCAGCCGCTCGCCGAGGGCACTCCGGCCTATATGTCCCCGGAGCAGTCGGGGCGGATGAATCGCGCGGTGGACTACCGCACGGACTTCTACTCGCTGGGCATCTCCTTCTACGAGGTGCTGACGGGGCGGCTGCCCTTCCGCGGGCACGACGTGCTCGAGTGGTTCCACGCCCATCTGGCCCAGGCCCCCGTGCCTCCGCACCAGGTGGTGCCGTCCATTCCCCCCGCGCTCTCGGCGGTGGTGATGAAGCTGCTGGCCAAGGTGGCCGAGGAGCGCTACCAGAGTGCCGAGGGGCTGCGGGCGGATCTGGAGCGGTGCCAGGAGGCCTCGCGGCACGGCTCGCTGGAGACCTTCCCCCTGGGCAGCCGGGACGTCCCCGCCCGCTTTCAGCTCCCCCAGCGGCTGTATGGCCGCGAGGCGGAGGTGGACACCCTGCTCAAGGCCTTCGAGCGGGTGGCGCGCACGGGGCGCACCGAGTGGGTGCTCGTGCGGGGTTACGCCGGCATCGGCAAGTCCGCCGTGGTCCGCGAGCTGCACCGCCCCGTGCTGCGGCGGCGCGGCTTCTTCCTCAGCGGCAAGTTCGACCAGCTCCAGCACGACGTCCCGTACTCCACCCTGGCGCGGGCCATCCAGGAGCTGGTGCAGCAACTGCTGGCCGGCAGCGACGAGGAGGTGGCCGGCTGGCGCCAACGGCTGCTGGAGGCCTGGGAGGGCAACGGCCAGGTGCTGGTGGACCTGGTGCCCCAGCTCGAGCGGATCGCCGGCGCGCAGCCCGCCCTCCCCGAGCTGCCCCCCGTCGAGGCGCGCAACCGCTTCAACCGCGTCTTCCAGCGCTTCCTCGGCGTCTTCGCCACCTCCGAGCGTCCCCTCGTCCTCTTCCTGGATGACCTCCAGTGGGCGGACTTCGCCAGCCTCGAGCTGCTCCGGTACATCACCACGCACCCGGATACGCCGCCCGTGCTGCTGATTGGCGCCTACCGGGACAACGAGGTGAGCCCCTCACACCCGCTGGTGCGGACCCTGGCGCAGGTGCGCGAGGAGGGGGCGAGGATGGGGGACATCCACCTGGGCCCCCTGACGCCGGAGCAGACGCGGCGGCTGGTGGCCGATGCCTTTCCCGGGGCCAGCGAGGAGCTGGTGGTGCCCCTGGCGTCGCTCGTCCAGGAGAAGACGGGAGGCAACCCCTTCTTCCTCCTCCAGTGGGTGCAGGCGCTCCACCAGGACGGCCTGGTGGTGCGGGCCCCGGAGGGCGGCTGGCGCTGGGACGCCGAGGGGGTCCGGGCCCGGGGGTACTCGGACAACGTCGTCGACTTCATGGTGGGCCGGCTGCGGCAGTTGCCGGAGGAGACGCGGCAGCTCCTCAGTCTGGCGGCGTGCGTGGGCAATACCTTCTCCGTGCGCAAGCTGGCCCTCCTCTCCCACCAGGACGTCTCCCAGGTGGAGCAGGGCCTGGAGCCCGCGCTCCGGGAGGAGCTGCTGGTGCGGGGGGAGGCGAGCGGTACCGCTTCTCACACGATCGCATCCAGCAGGCGTCCTATACCCTCATCCCCGAGCGGGAGCGCGAGGCCGTCCACCTGCGCGTGGGCCGCCTGCTGTTGGCGCGGCTCTCGCCGGACGAGCTGCGCGAGCGCCTCTTCGAGGTGGTGGGCCACCTCAACGCGGGGGTGGCGTTGATGCGGGAGGAGGCGGAGCGCTCCCAACTGGCGCACCTCAATGCCGAAGCGGGCTGGAGGGCCAAGGCCTCGCATGCGCACCGCTCGGCCGTGGCCTGCTTCAACACGGCCTTCTCCCTGCTGCCCGGAGACCCCTGGGCCGCGGAGGGCTCCCTGGCCTTCAAGCTGCGCATGGCCCAGGCGAGCAGCGAGGTGATGAGCGGCAACACCGCCGAGGCGCGCCGGTGGGTGGAGGAGCTGCTTCCCCGGGCCCGCACGCGCGCGGAGATGGCGGAGGCCTATCGCTTCAAGAGCGATCTGCTCGTCTCCTCCAGTGATGCGGAGGGTGCCGTCGCCTGCCTGCTGGAGTGCCTGGAGAAGTTCGGCATGCCCCTGCCGCTGGAGCCCTCCTGGGAGGAGGTGGTGGCCGCCCACGAGGAGGCGTGGTCCCTGCTGCATGCGCGTCCCCTCGAGAGCCTCCTCTCGCAGCCGGCCGTGACGGACCCGGACATGCAGGCGGCGCTGAGCGTCCTCGCGGCCCTGTTCTCGCCCGCCTTCTTCTGCCGGAGGAACCTGCACGCCCTCCACCTGTGCCGGATGGTGAGCCTCACCCTCCGTCATGGGACGGTGGATGCCTCCGCGCACGCGTATGCGTGGTTCGGGTTCCTGAGCAGCACCGTCTTCAAGCGGTACCGCGAGGGACTGGCCATCAGCGACTTCGCGTGCCAGCTCGCCGAGCGCCAGGGCCTCTCCCCCTACCAGGGCGAGGCGCTCCACGCCCGGGCCATCAACGGGGTGTGGTCCAACCCGTACTCCTCTTCGCGGGAGTTCATCCGCAGGGCCTTCCAGCAGTCGGTCCTGGCGGGGGACTTCCGCAATGCCGCCCTCTGCTTCAACCAGAGCACCTTCATTCCCCTCGCCATGGGCCGCGACCTGGTGGAGGTGGGGCAGGAGGCCCTGGCGGGCTACGACTTCGCCTCCAAGGTGGGCTTCTGGGACGTCTCCCAGATGATGCTCGTCGTGCGGCGTTACGTGGAGCAGCTCCAAGGCCTCTCCGGCTCCTTCTCCACCTTGAATGGAGACGGCTTCGAGGAGGAGGCGTTCGAGGCGCGGCTGGCCGTGGGGAGTCTGATTCCGCTGCGGTGCAGCTACGGCATCGTGAAGATGATGTCGCGCTTCATGTGCGGCGCCCATGAGCAGGCGCGCCAGGTGGCGGAGAGCATCAAGGAGCTGCTCTGGTCCAACTTCGGTCAGGTCTACCATTACCTCTATGTGCTGTACGAGGCGCTGACCCTGGCGGCGTGCTGCCGGGACGCTTCGCCGGCGCGGCGGCGCGAGTACCTCGAGGCCATCGAGAAGCACCACCGGCAGCTCGTGGAGTGGGCCGGGAACTGCCCGGAGAACTTCCGCGCCGCCGAGCGGCTGGTCTCCGCGGAGCTGGCGCGGCTGAACGGCGAAGCGGAGCAGGCCCACCGCGCCTACGAGGAGGCGCTCCAGTCCGCCCGCGAGCAGGGCTCCCAGCAGAACGCGGCCCTGGTCTGTGAGCTGGCCGCGCGCTTCTGGAAGGAGCGGGGGATGTCCACCACCGCCCTCCTCTTCGCCCGGGAGGCCCGCGAGGCCTGGGCGCAGTGGGGCGCCGAGGGCAAGGCGCGGCACCTGGATGAGCAGTGGCCCGTGCTGGCCTCGCCCTCCGTGAAGCGCCAGGACTCCAGCACCACCTACGACACGGACAGCAACCACCTGGATGCGCTCACGGTGGTCAAGGCCCAGCAGGCCATCTCCAGTGAGATCGTCCTGGCGCGGCTGGTGGACACCCTCATGCGCGTGGCGCTGGAGACCGCCGGAGCCCAGCGCGGCGCGCTGCTGTTGCTGCGGCAGGACACGCTGGAGGTGGAGGCCCTCGTGGACTCCACCCCGGACCGGGCCTCGCTTCCCGGGGAGCCCGCGCGGCGCCTGCCGTGGACCCTGCTGACGTACGTGCGGCGCTCGGGCGAGTACGTCCTCCTCAATGACACCGCCCAGCCCCACGCCTTCTCCAACGATCCGTACTTCTCCCAGGCGACGGCCCGCTGTCTGCTGTGCCTCCCCCTGGGCCGGGGGGAGACGCTCGGCGGGGTGCTGTACCTGGAGAACGACCTGGCCACCGAGGCCTTCTCCCCCAGCCGCATCGCCCTGCTCAAGCACCTCGCCTCCCAGGCCGCCATCTCGGTGGAGAACGCGCGCCTGTACGAGGAGGTGCGGCGGGCCGAGACGGCGCTGCGCCAGTCCAATGACGAGCTGGAGCGGCGCGTGGAGGAGCGCACGCGCGAGCTGAAGCAGGCGCAGTCCCACTTGATGGAGACGGCGCGCGTGGTGGGTATGGCGGAGATCGCCTCCAACATCCTCCACGAGGCCGGCAATGCCCTCACCAGCGTCGTGGTGGACTCGGACCTGCTGCGCAGGACGGTGCAGGCCTCACGCGTGGGCCGGGTGAAGCAGGTCGTGGAGATGATGGATGCGCGGCACGAGGACCTGGCGGACTTCCTCACCCGGGACCCGCGCGGCAGCCTCCTGCCGGGCTACCTCTCCGGCCTCGCGGGCGAGCTGCTGCAGGAGCAGGAGGTGCTGCGGCAGGGCCTGGAGGACCTGGATGATCACGTGGACAAGGTGCGGACCATCATCCAGACACAGCGGACCTACGCGAAGTCCATGCTGCTGCCGGACGAGTGCGACCTGACCGGACTGGTGGAGGAAGCCCTGCGGCTCCACCGGTTGACCTCGCGGCAGTCTCCGGTCCCGGTCACCAAGGAGCTCGCCGTGCTGCCCCTGGTGAAGGTGGACAAGCACCGGGTGCTGCAGATCCTCCTCAACCTGCTCAGCAACGCGCGCAGTGCCCTGGAGCCCCTGCCCGAGGCCGAGCGGCGAATGGAGGTGAGGCTGGCCGCGGAGGGCGGATGGGTCCGCATCCAGGTGGTGGACAACGGCGAGGGCCTGACGCAGGACGTCCGCGAGCGCCTCTTCACGCAAGGCTTCAGCACGCGCAAGGAGGGCTACGGCTACGGCCTGCATGCCAGCGCGCTGGCGGCCCGGCTCATGGGGGGACGGCTGACCCTGGAGAGCGAGGGGCCCGGAAAGGGCGCCATCGCCACCGTCGAGCTTCCCTTCACGCCCTAGGCGCGGGCGGGCTCTCGG
The DNA here is from genome assembly GCF_049060025.1 of Archangium gephyra. Classification (GTDB taxonomy): domain Bacteria; phylum Myxococcota; class Myxococcia; order Myxococcales; family Myxococcaceae; genus Archangium; species Archangium gephyra_A. The sequence continues at coordinate 5,367,606 of NZ_JBMEQQ010000002.1, read as the reverse complement.
GCCTGCCCTCGCCGAGGAAGCGGGCCCGCAGGGTGCGGACCACCTCGGCGTCCCAGCGCGGGGAGAGCAGCTCCACGGCGGTGCGCCGGTAGCGCAGCGCGCAGGCGAGGCACACCAGCGTGGCCGTCAGCCCGATGAGGCTGTTCTGCCAGGAGGCCAGGTCCCACTGGCCGTCCCAGAACCACTCGCGCAGGCTGGTGGGCCAGAAGTACCAGATGGGCCAGCCCGGGCCGCTGCCCGCGAGGTCACACACCAGGTGGAGGTGGAAGGCCAGCAGGGCGAGCAGCCCCACCTGGAGCCGCTGCCGGGCCAGCGCCGCGCACACCCCAGCCGTCAACAGCGCGCCCACGTACCCGTGGAAGATGAGGTGGTGGTAGCGCGCGTAGAGCTCGCCCCCGCCCAGAATCGTCAGCCCATCCAGGTCCGGTGCCAGCCCCGCGCAGACGACGAGCACCCGGTCCCTCCGCGCCTCCAGGCGCTGGGTCATCAACCAGGACAGCTCGGCGTGGACGATGGGATTCATGGGGGACATTCTGGCGCCCTCGGGCCGGGGTTTGCCAGCCCATGAACGGTTCCCCCCGGGTGGGGGAGGGGATGGCGGGTGAGTGGCGGGATATCCGTGGCAGGCTCGCGGGGTTCTTCACCAGGAGCGAGTCATGTCCACACCTTCACCGCGCAACATGACCGACTACGAGGCGACCCGCCGGTCCTTCCAGTGGGAGCGCCCCGAATACTTCAACTTCGCCACGGACTTCATCGACCGCTGGGCAGCCGAGCGTCCCGACGCTCCGGCGCTGCAGTGGAGTGACGAGGCGGGCCACGCGCAGCTCTTCACGTGGAAGGACGTGAAGCAGCGCTCGCTGCACGCGGCGCAGTTCCTCGCCAGCCAGGGCCTGCACAAGGGCGACCGCGTCTTCGTGATGATGCCGCGGATTCCGGAGTGGTGGTTCCTCGTGCTGGGCTGCATCCGGGCGGGCATCGTCTTCATGCCGGGCACGCCCATGCTCACCACCAAGGACATCCGCTACCGGCTGCTGGCGGCGGACGCCAACGGTGTCATCGCGGACGCGAGCTGCCTGGACCGGTTCGAGGGCCTGGTGGGCACGGGCCGCGTGGAGACGTGGGTGGCGGTGGGCAAGGCGCCCTCGCCCTGGGTGGTCTACACGACGGGCGCCGCGGGCACGGGCCAGCATGGCGGCGGTTTCGGGCGCACGCGGGCGGATGACCCGATGCTCATCTATTTCACCTCGGGCACCACGGGCATGCCGAAGATGGTGCAGCACACGCAGGCCAGCTATGGCCTGGGGCACCAGATTACGGGCCGCTACTGGCTGGACCTGACGCCGGAGGACCGGCACCTGACGCTGTCGGACACGGGCTGGGCCAAGTGCGCGTGGGGCAAGCTGTTCGGCCCGTGGAGCCAGGGCGCCTGCAACGTGGTGTACGACTTCCGGGGGCGCTTCGACGCGGCGCGGATTCTTCGGGTGCTCGAGCGGCAGCGGGTGACGACGTTCTGCGCGCCGCCCACGGCGTGGCGGGCGCTCGTGCTGCAGGACCTGTCGCAGTACGACCTGTCCTCGGTGCGGCACGCGTTGAGCGCGGGCGAGCCGCTCAACCCCGAGGTCATCGACACGTGGAAGCAGGCCACGGGGCTGCACATCCGCGAGGGCTACGGGCAGACGGAGTCGGTGATGATCGTGGGGATGTTCTCCGCGCTGGAGCCGAAGGTGGGCTCGATGGGCAAGCCGTCGCCGGGCTTCGACGTGTCCATCATCGACGGCGAGGGCAACGAGGTGCCCTCGGGCCAGGAGGGAGACATCGCGGTGCGGGTGAAGCCCGTGCCCCCGGTGGGCCTCTTCACCGGCTACCTCAACGACGATTCGGCGAACCTCGCGGCCTTCCGGGGCGACTGGTACGTGACGGGAGACCGGGCGGTGAAGGACGCGGACGGTTACTTTCTGGTTCGTGGGCCGCAGTGACGACGTCATCAAGACGTCGGGCTACCGGGTGGGGCCCTTCGAGGTGGAGTCGGCCCTGCTGGAGCACGCGGCGGTGGCGGAGTCCGCGGTGGTGGGCGTCCCGGACGAGCGCATCGGCCAGCGCATCAAGGCGTACGTGGTGCTGGCGCCGGGCTTCAAGGCCTCGGAGGCGCTCGCCGAGGAGCTGCGCGAGTACGTGAAGAAGACGACGGCCCCGTACAAGTACCCGCGCGACATCGAGTTCGTCCCGGAGCTGCCCAAGACGGTGAGCGGGAAGATCCGCCGCACCGAGCTGCGGGCCATGTCCCAGCAGCCCGCGAAGAAGGACTGAGCCACCCCCTTCACGTGCGGAGGCCCGCGGGCAGTGCGTGCCCGCGGGCCTCCATGGCTTCATTCGCTGCTTCGGGTGTTACGGGAGCGTGCCCACATAGGCGGCGATCGTCTTGGTCTGCTCGACGGCCGAGGAGAAGCCCACGCCCACGAGGACGTTGTTGTCGGCGGAGGTGAGGTACGACGCGTTGATGGAGCCGTAGGGGTTGACGCCCGCGTTGATCTGGTAGATCGGCCCCGTCATCCGCACGCCCGAGGCGGTCAGCTCGATGCGGCGGTAGTAGACGATGAGGGTGCGCAGGTCATGCGTGCCCTGCTGGCCAGCGGCCACGCCCACGATGGCGTACCCATCCGGCACGGAGGCCCACGCCTCGAGCGTCCCATAGGGGTTGCTGCCCCGGCGGACGATGGTGCGCCCGCCCATCGTGCCGTCGGCGTAGGGCTGGCGGTACTCGACATGCAGCGTCTCGTAATTGCTGTCGGAGACGATGCGCGCGCCGATGCCCGTCACCACCTGGCGGTTGCAGCTGGTTCCCGCCAGCGAGCTCACCTCGAGCGACGCGTTCGGCTCACGGCCCACGCGGGCGGTGGTGTACGAGCCGATCAGCCCGGGCTCGCAGGGCGGCACGTAGCACCACGACTCGGGGTTGGTCGAGTCGCAGGGCTGGCAGCCGAAGTCATAGACGGGATCGCACGTCCCGTTGCAGTACGGGTAGCGCGGGTCGTCGATCGGGCAGCGCTCGATGGGCTCGCAGAACGGGTCGTCGAGCCGGCACACCTCGATCGCCGCGTCCTTCACCGAGCCGAGCTGCTCGGGCACGTCCACGAACTGCGCGTCCTTGGGGTAGTTGATCGCCACGGGCTCGCCGGTGGCGGGGTCGATGATGGACGTGGCCTCATCGGTCGCGCCACAGGCGACGAGGAGGGGAATCAAGGCAGATGAAACCACGAGCAGCATTTTCTTGAAGGTCATCGCTATCTCCAGGCAACAGAGGGCCCATGCGTCGCCCAAGGGCGGAGCGCCGGGTGAATCCGACTGCGTGTGTGTGAGTCCGCTGAGCGCCGTCGCCGCTTCGCGGCTTCCGGCTGGCCTCATCCTGGAAACGAAAAAGGCGGGAAAATGTCGCAAAGACCGGTGACGGATTTTTCCCCGGCCCCTCGTCCCGGAAATGGAACGTGCTGGAGAGCCCGAAGAGTCCCAGCCCGTCATCTCCTACCTTTCGTGGCACGGTGCGCCCGGTGGGCGGCGCCGCCACCAACCGCGACTTGGCGCTGGCCGTGGAGGAGGGGGGCTTCCGCGAGGACCTGTACTACCGGCTCAACGTCCTCGCTCAAGGCAAGGATTCAGGCTCGCTTGTAAAGAGCGCATGGAAGAGGGTGGTGTCCGGTGGCTCCACTGGCTCGACATAGAGAGGAACGCGGATGTCGGCCATATCGCGTGGAAGTGCGTACACGCCGAAAGTCGCCTCGAGCTTCCTGGAAATGACATCGGCAGCGTGTCGCATTTCCACAGGAAGCGGAGCGAAGAAGACTCTGCGTTGGTGCCGCTTGTTGCCAACCAGGACGTACTGCACGCCATAAACCGTATACACTGGCGCCAGGATACTGACGCACCCAACGACGATGAATCGATGCGCGCTCGATTGTTCGTCTACAGGCGAGTAGGCCGCGCACCGAAAGCAGGCATCAGGAGTCGCGGTGGCATTGCCGATGGTGAAATCAGGGAGTTCCTCCTTGAGCTCATCCAGTAGCGCCCACCATTGGCCGAGCTTTTTCAACTCTTGATCCCATAAATCGGTGAGCTTCCTGTGCTCGGGGCTGCCGTCATAAGCCCTGTCGGAACGCCAGTACTTGCGCGCAATGGATGACAGTTGTTCTGTCGAGAGGGGCATGAGTTCAGCGTCCAAGCATGGCGGATTCCGCTTTGGGATGACATGCCGTCTTGACACGGGAACCACCGACGGCGGCCTCCAAGGTCAAATGGAATTCCGTCTTGAAGGTTTCACACAAGATGCCCATGGGGGTCTCAACCGTCGAGGGAGTGAAAGCGATTTGCGCCGCGGCATTGCCAGAATTCGCGGCGATGCGTTGGGCGGCCGGAAGAGTGATCAAGCCGTCCTCTTTGGTCCTTATTGGCATATCAACGCCCATGTTGCAGAGGATCGCATCACCCGTATCGCTCTTGATGGGCAACCGAAGGCAGGCCGCACGCCACCCGCCCGGCTCTTCGCCGCGTTGTTTGACGATGGTGACAAACCGGAAGTTTCCCGGCACGAGCGCACCCTCGACCAGGGTGACAGTTCTCGGCGTAGCGCATCCTGAGAGTAGAAGGGCAATACTCAGTTGTATGGCCCGAGTTCCAATGCGTGCGCGCCGGGCTTCGTCGGAGGCGGGGAGCTTGTGGATGGACATGGGCACACCTCAACCCGCCGATTACAGGAATCGGCTGACAGCCAGGTCAAGCTGCTGGGTCTGGCGAGGTGCTGAAAATCAACGCTCCTTGCTTCACAGCCGGGAACGTGACGTTTCCGAGGGGACGGTGCGGTGAGCCTGCCCCGTCTTGTGACTCTCCCGCACTTGATGGGGTTCTGCAGCGGCGGTCAGTTCCCGAATCGAGCCCCTGTCACGAGCGGGACGGGGGCTCTTCGGCGGGATGTGCATCCAGCTCCTCGCGGTCGAGCGAGGCGGGCAGCAGCGCGTTGGCGAGGATGCCGACGAGCGCGGCGAGGGCCATGCCGTGCAGTTCGATGTGCACGCCGCCGAAGGCCACGGGAATCTTCGCGCCGCCGAGGCCGAGCACGAGGATGAGGCTGACGACGATGAGGTTGCGGCTGTGGGCGAAGTCGATGCGCGCCTCGGAGAGGGTGCGGATGCCCACGGAGGCAATCATCCCGAAGAGCAGGATGCTCACGCCGCCGAGCACTCCGGGCGGGAGGCTCTGGAAGACGGCGGCCAGCTTGGGCGAGAGGCCGAAGAGCATGGCGAAGCCGGCGGCGATGCGAATGACGGCGGGGTCGTAGACGCGGGTGACGGCGAGGACGCCGGTGTTCTCCGCGTAGGTGGTGGCGGCGGGACCCCCAATCACCGCGGAGGCCATGTTGGCGATGCCATCGGCGAAGAGGGTGCGGGGCAGGCCCGGACGCTCGAGGAAGTTCTTCCCCACCACGCGGCCATTCACGATGACGTCGCCGATGTGCTCGATGAAGGTGACGAGGGCCACCGGGGCGAGCACGAAGATGGCGCTCCAGGAAAACGTGGGGCCGTGGAAGGGAGGCAGGCCCACCCAGGCGGCCTCGCGGATGGCCTCGAGCCGTGCGGGCTCCACGGCGCCGAGCACCAGCGAGGCCACGTAGCCGGCGATGACGGCGATGAGGATGGGAATCATCTTGAAGAGGCCGCGGGCGAAGACGCTGGTGAGGATGGCGGCCATCAGCGTGACGAGCGCGAGCCCCCAGTGACTCTGCGCCTGGTTGACGGCGACGCCGGCGAGGCTGAGCCCGATGACGATGATGACGGACCCGGTGACGATGGGGGGAAACACCTGCTGGACGCGCCGGATGCCGACGGCCTTCACCAGGCCGGAGAAGACGAGGTACATGGCACCGGCGGCGACGAGCCCACCGCCCACGGCGGCGGGGCCCTCGGCCTTCAGCACGGCGATGATGGGGGCGATGAAGGCGAAGCTGCTGCCCAGGAAGATGGGCACGCCCAACCCGGTGAGGACGTGGAAGAGGAGGGTGGCGAGCCCGGCCCCGAAGAGGGCGACACTGGGATTGAGGCCGGTGAGCAGCGGCACCAGCACGGTGGCGCCGAACATGGCGATGGTGTGCTGGAGGCCCAGCACGACCTTCTTCTGGAGCGGGAGGGGCATGGGCCCGCCTTAGAGCTTCAGGGGCAGGGTCCGCAAGCGCTTCCCGGTGAGGGTGAAGAGGGCATTGGCCACGGCGGCGGCCACGGGTCCCATGGGCGGCTCGCCCATGCCCAGCGGTTGGTCGCCCTCGCCCACCAGCAGCGTGTCGATGTCCGGGGCCTCGCGCATCGTCAGCAGCGGGTAGTCGTGGAAGTTCCCCGCCTCCACCTGCCCGTCCTTGAGCGTGATGCGCTCGGAGAGGGTGGAGCTCAGGGCCATCATGATGCTGCCCTCCACCTGGGCGGTGGCACCGTCCGGGTTGATGACGAGGCCGCAGTCCACGGCGCAGGTGACGCGGTGCACCCGCACCCGGCCTTCCTCCACGGAGACCTCGGCCACCTGGGCCACCACGGTCCTCATGTCCACGGAGCACGCGATGCCACGTGCCCGGCCCTCGGGCGCGGGCGTGCCCCAACCGGCGCGCTTCGCCGCGGCCTCCAGCACCCGGCGGAAGCGGCGCCCCAGCTCGTCCTCACCGAGGTGCTTCAGCCGGAAGGCCAGCGGATCCTCCCCCGCGGCATGGGCGAGCTCGTCCATGAAGCCCTCCAGCGCGAAGGTGTTGGCGAGCAGGCCCAGGCCCCGCCAGGTGGCGGTGGGCACGGGCAGCTTCACGCGCTGGGCGCGCACCCGGCGGTGGGGCAGGGCGTAGCGGATGGTGGCCCCGCGCCAGGAGCCGAGGTCCGCGCCCAGCACCGTGGCCAGGGCCTCGGGGACCAGCGAGAAGAGCACGTCGCCACTCGCCTGCTGGTGCTCGAAGGCCAGCACTCGGCCGGACTCCTCCAGCGAGGCCCGCAGCACGTGGTGCGTGGGCGGGCGGAAGAACCCGTGGCGGAACTCCTCGGTGCGCGTCCACCCCACGTGCACCGGCCGGCCCGTGGCCTGCGACAGCCGCGCGGCCTCGATGGCGGCCTTGGGGTCCAGGCGCCGGCCGAAGCCACCGCCCAGGTGCGTGGGGACGAGCTCGATGCTCTCCTCCTCCCGCTCCAGCGCCTTCGCGAGCTGCTTGCGGATGCTCCCGGGCGACTGCGTGGACGTCCACACGCGGACGCGCTCGGGCTTCACCTCCACCAGCGCGGCCTGCGGCTCCAGGTGCGCGTGCGCCGCCAGCGGCGTGCGGTACTCGGCGCTGAGCTGCTTGCCGCGTCCCAGGTGCTCCGGCACGTCGCCCTCGTCCTGGACGATGACTCCCTCTCCCTCCTTCACCGTCGTCAGCGCGTCGACGTCCGCCTGCTGGAGCGACTCGCCCCCGGTCCACTCCAGCTCCAGGTGGGCCAGCGCCGCATGGGCCTGCTCGCGGGACTCGGCGGCCACGGAGGCGAAGTCCTTCCCGATGACCACCGCCACCACGCCCGGCTGCTCGCGCGCCTTGCCCTCGCGAGCGGCACGCAGCGTGCTCCCCAGCCGCGGCGGCCGGGCCGAGGCCCCATACAGCATGCCGGGCAGCCGCTGGTCATAGCCATACACGCCCTGCCCGGTGAGCTTGGCCTCCAGGTCCAGGCGCGGCATCGACTGGCCGATGACCTGGAAGTCCTTGGCCGGCTTGAGGGCCGGTGGCTGCTCGGGCACTTCCCACGCGCCCGTGTGCCGCGCCACCACCTCGCCGTAGCGCAACGTGCGCCCGGGCTGGTCGCGCACGCTCAGCGTCCCACCGGCGGCCACGAGCGACGCGGCGGGCACGCCCAACTGGCGGGCGGCCTCGGCGCGCAGCATCTCCCGGAGCGTGGCGGCCCCCTCGCGCAGGGGCTGGTACAGGCCCACCACCGTCATGCTGCCCGAGGTGCCCCGCTCGTCCACCGGGCCGTGGGCGGTGTTGGCATGCACCACCTCCATCCGCTCCCAGGGGACTTCCAGCTCCTCGGCGGCGAGCTGCGCCAGCGCGGTGTGGATGCCCTGGCCCATCTCCACCTTGGGCACGTGCAGGCGCACGCGGTCGTCCGGCAGGATTTCGAACCAGACGGTGGGGTCCACCGGGTCCCCCGAGGGGGCGATGCCCTCGTCCAGGACTCGCGCCACGCCCAGGCGCATGGCGGGCAGGCCGAGGGCCAGTGCCCCCGCGCCGCCCATGCCCAGGCCCAGCAGGAACTGCCGGCGCGTCGGGCGCCAGGTCTTCTTCGGAGCCACCGGCTCGCTCATGGCCTGGTCTCCTGGGCGAGCTGCTCCGCGGCGGAGAGCACGGCCTTCTTGATGCGGCAGTAGGTGCCACAGCGGCAGTAGTTGCGCTCCATGGCCTCCACCACCTGCTCGGGCGTGGGGCTCGGGTTGCGCTCCAGCAGGGCGGCGGCCGTCATCATCTGCCCGCTCATGCACCAGCCGCACTGGGGCGCCTGCACCTCGAGGAACGCCCGCTGCACGGGGTGCAGCCGCGGTCTGCCATCCGGCCCCGGGGTGGACAGGCCCTCCACGGTGCGGATGCGCGCGCCGGCCAGGGAGGAGACGGGAGAGATGCAGGCCCGGGTGGCCACACCATCCACATGGAGGGTGCACGCGCCGCAGATGCCGGCACCGCAGCCGAAGCGGGTGCCCACCAGCCCCAGCTCGTCCCGCAGCACCCACAGCAGCACGCGGTGGGGGTTCTCGTCGGGAACCTCATACTCCCGGTCATTGATGATGAGCTTCATAGGTCTTCCAGGGGGCGGGCGGGTGTCCTGCGTCCTCGCCTTCGTCCGGGGACGATACCTCACTCCGCCCGCATCCATGCTTGCCGCCACTCGCGGTGCGCATTCCGTGGGGGGCACCGCCTCCGGGTGTTGATGGACGCCGCGGGAGCCCTCAGCATGCGGCTCACATGACGAAGACCGCGCCCCCCGCCCGCTTGCTGGCCCGGGTCCTTCGTGGACTCCCGTGGCTGCCCTTTCTGGCCTTCCTGGTGATGTGGCCGTTCAGCTACGGCTTCTACACCTCGTTCGGCCTCGACACGGACCGTGTCCATGAGGGCTCCGGGCTGCGGACACATCATCGGATCCGCTGGCCGGGGGACGGCTCCTTCTGGTTGGGGGCCGAGTCGTTCTGGCTGCCAGCCTCGGAGCCCCTGGACGCCTTCGATCTGGGAGGCGCCTTCTTCCAGGCGCCGCGCCGGCCGCGGCCGCGCTCCTCGTGGAACGAGCGGGGGTTCTGGCTCTTCCGCGGGCTGCACCCGAAGCCCTCCGTTCCGGTGACATCCGCGACGTACGCGGGGTCTTCCTGGGTGGGCGTCCCGAGCTGGCTGCCCGTGCTGCTCCTGGGACTCCGGCCCGTGCGTACGTGGATCCGCGGACGGCGGGTCGCGAAATCCTCCGAGTCCCCGTGAAAGAGGACCCAGCGGCATCAAACACTTGCAACGCAAGGGGAAGTGAATGAGGTGGATGGAGTCTCCGCGCGCGGGCCGTTAGGCTTTGCATGACAATCCTTGCAAGGAGTTGCGTGCATGCTGAGCCGGCGCCGTTTCCTCCTCACCAGTGCGCTCGCCGCGGGGGCGGGGGCCGTTCCCACCGGAGCCGCCGCCGCGGAGAAGAAGCCGCGGGCCTCCACGGACTCCTTCAAGGACTGGGGCGCCGTGCGGCGGCAGTTCGAGCTGGATCCCCGCTACATCCACCTCAGTCTGTTCTTCCTCGCCTCGCATCCGCGCCCGGTGCGCGAGGCCATCGCGAGCTACCGCCGGCAGCTCGAGGCCAACCCGCTCCATACCGTGGAGCGGCTGGTGTTCGGAGGGCCCGAGGAGTACGTCCCGGCGAAGGTGTGCAACGCCATTGCCTCGTACATCGGCGGGAGCGCGGATGACATCGCGCTGACGCAAAACACCACGACCGGTCTCGCCGTCATCTACCAGGGTCTGCCCCTGAAGCCGGGAGATGAGATCCTCACCACCTCGCATGACCACTTCGTGCACCACGAGGCCATCCGCCTCGCGGCCGAGCGCAGTGGCGCGACGTGGCGGAAGGTTCCTCTCTTCGACGCGTACGACGCCATCTCCGCCGATGCGATGGTCGAGCGCCTGCGGAAGGCCATCCGCCCGGAGACGCGCGTGGTGGGCGTGACGTGGGTGCACTCGAGCAGCGGGCTCAAGCTGCCGCTGCGGCGCATCGCAGATGTCCTCGCGGTGGTGAATCGCGAGCGCGCCCCCGAGCGCCGGGTCTTCTTCGTCGTCGATGGTGTCCACGGCCTCGGCGTGGAGTCACCGGACATCGTGGCCATGGGGATGGATGCGTTCTCGGCGGGCACGCACAAGTGGATTTTCGGCCCGCGCGGCACCGGGTTCGTCTGGGCCCGCCCCGAGGTGTGGTCCGTCATGCGGCCCCTCATGCCGAGCACCTCGTCCGCCGAGCTGTTCTTCGCCTGGGCCGGCGAGAAGCCGCCCGAGATGCCCGCCCGCGCCACCTGGTTCTCCCCCGGTGGTTTCCAGGCCTTCGAGCACTACTGGGCCGTCCCCACCGCGTTCGAGTTCCATCAGGCCATCGGGCCCCAACGCATCACCGGGCGCATCCACGAGTTGAATGCCCAGATGCGCGAGGGGCTGGCGAAGATGCCCCACGTCACCCTGTACACGCCGCGCTCCCGGGAAGCTCTCCTCGGGCATGGTGTGCTTCGACGTGAAGGGCATGACGGCGCAGCAGACCGTGCAGCGGCTCGCCGAGCGGAACAGGATTCTCGCCTCGACCACGCCCTACGCCGTGCCGTTCGCGCGGGTGGCGTTCGGCATCCAGAACACCCCGGACGAGGTGGAGAAGACGCTCGCCGCCATCCGCTCCATGGCGTGAGCGGATTCCCGGGGCGCGGCTCAGGGCCCTTCGGCCACCGGCAGCGTGAAGAAGAAGGTGCTGCCGGAGCCCACCTGGCTCTCCACCCACAGCTGGCCCCCGTGGGCTTCGATGATGCCCTTGGCGATGTAGAGGCCGAGCCCGGTCCCCTCCTGCGCCCGCATCTTGGCTTGCCAGTACCGGTTGAACAGGTGGGGGAGCTGCTCCTTGGGAATGCCCGGGCCGGTGTCCCGCACGGAGAACCTCACGTCCCTCCCCACCGGTTCGGCCGTGAGCTGGATGGAGCCGCCCTCCGGGGTGAACTTGATGGCGTTTCCCATCAGGTTCGAGAACACCTGGAAGATGCGCTCCCGGTCGGCTTGGACCCGCACCTCGGGCCGAGCCACCTTCTGTGTGATGGAGAGCCGCTTCTGCCCCGCGAGTGGATGGAAGAGCTCCATACACTCCTCGATCAGGCTCTCCAGCTCTTCCGGCCGGGGCTCGATGGCGAAGCGTCCCGCCTCGATCTTCGCGAGATCGAGCAGGTCCCGGATGAGGGTGTTCATCCGGTCGGTCGCGTGCTGGATGCGCTCGATGGAGGTGTGGAGCCGCCGCCAGGGGCCCTCGCGGTCCAGGGGCATGGCGCGGAGGATGAGCCCTACCTGGAGATGGATGACGCCGAGCGGGTTCTTCAAGTCGTGCGAGACGACCGCGACCAGGTCGTCCCTGGCCTGGACGGCCTTCTGCTCCCGAAGCACCTGATGCCCCAGGTCCACCTCGATGGCGTAGCGCCTCAGGTCCGCGGCGGCTTCCACCTCGGCCGGCGTCCACGGCAGCGAGGTCGAGCGGACGACCTCCTTCCACAGCGCGAAGGAGCGGCGCGGGTGGAGGTGCGGCTCCTGTCCTTCCCTCTCGACGGGCCTGGTGGGGTCACCTCCCCAATTCACCGTCTGGAGGACCTCCGGCCGGAACCACAGGACATAGTCGGGGGCGGGCTTGGGAAGGGAGACCGCGAGCAGGCCGCTGGCGGCTTCCTTGAACGCCTCCGCTGGCGGGTAGAGGCCCGGCAGGGCCCTGGTGTGGAAGACCCCCTCCTTGACCGTCTCGCGCAGCCACCCGACGAGGCCCTCGAGGGCCGATTCCGGAGGGACACGCCCCACCGTCCAGCACCGGCCCTCGCAGAACACGGCCGCGCCGCCCGCTCCAGCGAGCCCCAGCAGTTCCCCTGGCTGTTTCACGAGGCCGGCGAGCGCCTCTTCCTCTTCGGCCCGCATCGCTTCCACCAGGCGCTCCTGGTGCCCGCGCAGCTTCTTGCGGAGCTCCAGCGTCTCGCGCTCCTCCTGGACCCCAATCAGTTGCGAGGTGATGCGGCCGATGAGCTCACACGCGGCCCGCAGCTCGTAGGAGAGGTACCTCGGGGAGGAATGGTTTCCGCAGGAGATGAGTCCCCACAGCCTTCCCCCCACGACGAGGGAGATGCTCATGGAGGCGCGGAGGCCCAGGTTCCGCATGTACTCGAGGTGAATGGGCGAGACACTCCGGAGAACGGAGAAGCTCAGGTCCAGGGGCTGCTGGTTGTCGGGCCGGAGGCTGGGAAGGAGGGGCGCGGGCCTGTACTCCCTGTCGGGGATGATGCGCAGCCAGTTGAGCAGGTAGAGCCGGCGTGCCTGTTGGGGGATGTCCGAGGCGGGATAATGAAGGCCGAGGTACGCATCCATGCCCTCCAGCTTGTCCTCGGACAGGACCTCGCCATTGTCCTCCTCATCGAAGCGGTACGTCATGACCCGCTCGAACCCCGTGAGCCGGCGCACCTCGGCGGCGGCCGTGTCACAAAGCTCGCGCAGGTTCTCCGCCGCTTGCAGCCGGGCGAGGGTTCGCTGGAGGAGGTGCTTCGGAGACCCGTTCCCCGCCTCCACCCCGGCCCTGACCGGCTCGAGCTCCAGGAGGGTGGCGCCCTGGTGGCGATGGACGATTCCGTCGAAAGCGCGCGAGCCCACCGTGACAGGAAACGGGTTGTATTCCTGGGGATGGCCGCTCCGCAGCGCTTCCGTCAGCAGGCCCAGCGCGGCCGCATCGAGCAGGTTCGCGAGCGGGTGGCCCACCAGCGGCTCCGGGTCGACGCCCAGGACGTCCGCTGTGTTCGCGCTCACCTGGGCGACCGTCAGCGCGGGCTCGTGCAGGGCGAACAGGACGCCATGCGGCTGAATGGAGCCCGGAATGTGGATGGGCTCCTTGGCGCAGCTGCTCAGATCAACGACCAGCCCGGGCCACGAGGTGTCGGTTTTCATGGGGAGAATCCTGGTGGGGACCGCTGCGCCACGGCGTAGGTACCCGCCCCTTCAGCTCCAGTCCGAGTGGACGAAACCCGCCTCGGGCTTGTCCCGGCGCTGGTAGGTGTGTGCGCCGAAGGCGTCGCGCTGCGCCTGCGTCAGGTTCTGCGGCAGCTCCGCGCTCCGGTAGCTGTCGTAGTACGCCAGGCTCGTGCTGAACACCGGCACCGCGATTCCCAGCCGCGTCGCCACCCCCACCGTGCGCCTCCACGCCGGCGCCATCTTCTCCAGCACCGGCGCCAGGCTGTCCGCCAGCATCAGGTTCGGCAGGTCCGGCTTCTTCTCGAACGCCTCGCGCAACGGCGTGAGCAGCTTCGCGCGGATGATGCACCCCGCCCGCCAGATGCGCGCCATCTCCGCCAGCGACACGTTCCACGTGTACTCGTTCGACGCCGCCTGGATGAGCCGCATCCCCTGCGCGTACGTCACCACCCTCGCCGCGTACAGCGCGTCATGCGCCCACGCCGCCAGATTCGCCTTCTCGTCCGCCGACAGGTTTTCGCCCCGTGGGCCGTGAAGGACGCGGCTCGCCGCCACGCGCTCGTCCTTCATCGAGGACAGGTTGCGCGCGTCCAGCGCCCCCGCGATCGACGGCACCGGCACCCCCAGGTCCAGCGACACCTGCACCGTCCACTTCCCCGTGCCCTTCTGGCCCGCCTTGTCCAACACCAGGTCCACCAGCGGCTTGCCCGTCTCCGCGTCCTTCTTGCGCAGCACCTTGATGGTGGTCTCCAGCAGGAAGGACTCGGCGATGCCCTCGTTCCACTTCGAGAAGAGGTCCGCGAGCTGGTCCGCCGGGAGTCCCAGTCCCCGGCGCAGCAAGTCATACGTCTCCGCCAGGAGCTGCATGTCCGCGTACTCGATGCCGTTGTGCACCATCTTCACGAAGTGCCCCGCGCCGTCCGGGCCCACGTGCGTCACGCACATTCCCGCCTCGCTCCTCGCCGCGATGGCCTCCAGCACCGGGCGCACCTGCGCGTACGCCTCGGCCGGGCCTCCCGGCATGATGGACGGGCCGTAGCGCGCTCCTTCCTCTCCGCCCGACACGCCCACCCCCATGAAGTGCAGCCCCTTCTGCTTCCAGGCCTCCTCACGCTTGCGCGTGTCCTGGAACCAGGAGTTGCCACAGTCCAGCAGCACGTCTCCCGGCTGCAGCAGCGGCTCCAGCCTCTCCATCATCGAGTCCACCGCCGCTCCCGCCGTCACCATCAGCAGGATGCGGCGCGGGCGCTCCAGCGCCGCCACGAAGTCCTCCAGCCTCGCGTGGCCCTGGAGGCTCTCGGGCGCGCCCTTCGTGCGCAATTCATCGAAGCGCTCCGGATGCCGGTCCCACACCGCCACCCGGTAGCCGTGGTCCGCCACGTTCAGCGCGAGGCTCTGCCCCATCACCCCCATCCCCGCCACCCCGAACTGCGCGCGCCCCTGCTGCCCCTGTGCTGTGGTCATTGCGTTCACTCCTGTGTGTCGGTTCTGGAGGGGAGACCCTTCACTCCTGGCCCGCCGCGCCCCGGTCCATCATCCACTGCGCGTGCTCCACCTTCGCCGCCGGCAGGTCCTCGCCCGCCAGCACCCGGCGCACCATGTCCCGCTTGCCCGCCCCGCTCACCAGCCCCAGCACCTTCCTCGCCGACTGGAGCACCGGCAGCGTCAGCGTCATCCTCCACGGCGGCGGCTTCGGGCCCACCACCGCCAGCACCCGCCGCTCCTGCTCCTGCAACGCCTCGTGGCCCGGGAAGAGCGACGCGGTGTGCCCGTCCTCGCCCATGCCCAGCACCACCACGTCCAGCTCCGGCGGCAACTGCCGCGCGTAGTCCCTCGCCGCCTGCTCCCGGTCCGCCCGCTCTCCCTGCATCCGGAAGATTTGATGCGGCCCCACCCCCAGCGGCTTGAAGAGCGCCTCCTCCGCCAACAGGTAGTTGCTCTCCGGGTGGTCCGGCGGCACGAAGCGCTCGTCCACGAAGTAGAAGTCCACCAGCGCCCACGGCACGTCCCGCTTCGCCAGCTCCCGGTACACCGGCCCCGGCGTGCTCCCGCCCGACAGCGCCAGGCTCGCCCGCCGGCCTCCCGCCACCGCCTCCACCAGGTGTTTCGCCACCCAGTCCGCCCCCGCCCGCGCCAGCGCCTCCTTCTCCACCACGATGGGGGCCGGCCTCATCCCTTCAGCTCCATCCACCGCCGCCCATCCCGCCCCAGCAGCGCCGCCGCCGCGTCCGGCCCCGCGCTCCCCGGCTCGTACGTGTGCAGCGCTCCTCCCTTCCCCGAGTCCAGCGACTCGAGAATGGGCGTCACCCACGCCCACGCCTGCTCCACGCTGTCCTGCCGCGCGAAGAGCGTCGTGTTGCCCCGCATGCAGTCCAGCATCAGCCGCTCGTACGCCTCCGGCACCGGCTTGTGGAAGCTGTTGGCGTAGTCGAAGTCCATCGTCACGCCGGCGATGTTGATGTCCTCGCCCGGCACCTTCGACTCGAAGCTCAGGGCAATCCCCTCGCGCGGCTGGATGCGCAGCGTCAGCACGTTGGGCTGCAGCCGCTGGCACGTGTCGCTCGTGTTGAAGAGGCAGTGCGGCACGGACTTGTAGTGGATGGACACCTCCGTCACCCGCTTGCTCAGGCTCTTGCCCGCGCGCACGTAGAAGGGCACCCCCTGCCACCGCCACGTGTCGATGTACGTCTTCATCGCCACGTAGGTGGGCGTCTTCGACTCCTTGCCCACCCCGTGCTCGTCCAGGTAGCCCCGGTATTGTCCCTGCACCACGTACTTCTCCACCTCGCGGCCCACCACCGGGCGCAGCGCGCGGAACACCTTGTTCTTCTCGTCCCGGATGTCCTCCGAGGCGAACGACACCGGCGGCTCCATCGCGCACAGCGCCAGCACCTGCAACAGGTGGTTCTGCACCATGTCCCGGATGACGCCCGTCTCGTCGTAGAAGCGCCCGCGCCCCTCCACTCCAATCTTCTCCGCCGCCGTTATCTCCACGTGGTCGATGTGCTGCCGGTTCCACAGCGGCTCGAAGATGGCGTTGGCGAAGCGGAAGACGAGGATGTTCTGCACCGTCTCCTTCCCCAGGTAATGGTCGATGCGGAAGATCTGCTTCTCGTCCAGCACCCCCGCCAGCGCCCGGTTGAGCTCCTTCGCCGTGGTCAGATCCCGGCCAAAGGGCTTCTCGATGACGAGCCGCCGCCAGGGCCGCTTCACCTCCGGATTCTCCCGGTACAGCAGCCCGGAGCCGGCCAGGCCCTCGAGCAGCGAGGGGAAGGTGGAGGCCGGCGTGGCCAGGTAGTAGAGCTGGTTGCCCTGGGTGCCGAAGCGCTCGGCGATGCGCTCCAGGTGCTCGCGCAGGCGCACGTACGAGTCCGGGTCGTCATAGGCGCCCGTCATCATCTCCAGTTTGGCGGCGAGCCGCTCCCATGTGGCCTCGTCCAGCGGCTGCGTGCGGGCGAACTTCTTCAGCCCCTCCTTCACCTGGGCGCGGAACTGCTCCAGGTTGTGCTCCGAGCGGCTGAAGGCCACCACCGCGAACTGCTCGGGCAGGTTGCCCTGCCGCGCCAGCTCGAAGAGCGCCGGGAAGAGCTTGCGCTGCGCCAGGTCTCCCGTGGCCCCGAAGAGGACCATGAGGCACGGGTCCGGTCTTCCCGCCCGTAGCAACGGGTCTCCCTCGCGGGGATGGGTCTCGATGTGCACGCCCTGCTCGTCCATGTCGGCCTCCGGAACGGCGATGCGGGGAACATATGCGCTCGTCCCTTCGCGGGTGCATCAATACGTCGTCACACGCCCCCTCCCATGAGGCCGACTCCGCCGTCCGGTGCTGGATGGGGAAGCGGCAAGCGTTGGCCGGATGACGGCCGGGCCTCCCCCCTTCGCGGGGGCCCGGAGCGGGCTCGGGGGCTTGCACGGTACACTCCCCAACCTTCCCCCCGGAGGCTGCGGGTCCTCCGCTCAGAGAGTGTCGCCATGTATGAGTCCGCGCTTGCCCGGCAGGTGCTCGAGACCGTCCTCCATCAGGCCGTGTTCCACCGGGCCTCGCGCATCCGCGTGGTGCGCGGCTGGGTGGCGGAGACGGAATCCCTGTCTCCGGAGCACCTGTCCTCCCAGTTCGCCACCCATGCCCGGGGCACACGCGCCGAGGGGGCCCGGCTCCTGCTCAACCTCATCCACGTGGAGGCGCGCTGCCGCACGTGTGGCCGCACCTACGCCCCCGAGCACCCACGGCTGCGCTGCCCCGTCTGCGGCAGCGCCGATGGCGAGAAGCTCGGGCAGACGGGACTCGCCGTCACCGCCATCGAGGTGGACTGAGCCTGCTCGATCACGTCGTGTGAAATAGACCCTACCCGGTGCATCCGGGGCCTCGACCCACCGGCCGGGTAACCTCGGCGCCGGAGGTGCGGCGGATGCACGACGAGATGGGCGGCGCGGGCGGGTGGCCCCTGCTGGAGCTGGCGCCGGGCGAGCGCGTGGCGGGCTTCACCCTCGAGGGGAAGATCGCCACCGGTAGCTTCGGCACCGTCTTCAAGGCCTCCCGGGACGGGCGCGCCTTCGCCGTGAAGCTGGTGCGCATGGGCCCGCGCGGCGAGCGCGAGGTGGATGCGCTGCGCCGTGCGCAGTTCCCCAATGTCGTCAGCTTCCTCGGCTACAGCCTCTGGCCGGACGACGCGCCCCGCTTCCTCGTGCTGGCCCTGGAGCTGGTGGAGGGCCGCCCGCTGGACGTGTGGGTCCGCGAGGAGAACCCGTCCGCGCTCGAGCTGGTGCTCCGCGTGCTGCTGCCCCTGACGGGCACCCTGGCCGGAGTGCATGCCGCGGGCGTGGTGCACCGGGACGTGAAGGAAGCCAACATCCTCATGCGCGAGGCGGACGGGCAGCCGGTGCTGGTGGACTTCGGCGCGGCCGCGTACGAGGGGGCCCGGCGCCTGACGATGCAGCTTCCGCCCGGCACCCCGGAGTACCGCAGCCCCGAGGCGCTGCGCTTCGCCCGGCAGTGGGAAGGCGAGCCCTATCCCTTCGGCCCGGCGGATGACCTGTGGGCGCTGGGCGTCACGCTCTACTGGCTGCTCACGCGCGAGCTCCCCTTTGGAGACAGGAAGGATCCGGGCCTGATGCGCGTCATCCTCGAGGAGACGCCTCCGGCCCCGCGGGAGCTCAACCCGCGCGTGCCTCCGGCGCTGGACGCGCTGTGCCTGCGCATGCTGGAGAAGGCCCCCGAGGCGCGCTACGCGGATGCCGTGGCGCTCGAGGAGGCCCTGGAGGCCGCGGCGGCCCTGGCGGATGACGCCTGGCGCGTGCCGCTGTTTCCCGGGGGCCGGACGCAGAAGCACTCCGTTCCGGCTCCGGTGGCGCCCGTCCGTCCCGTGGCCCGGTGGTGGCCGTGGGCCGCGGGGTTGGGTGTCGGCGCCGCCGTGACGCTGGGCGGTCTCCTGATGGCCTCCGGGCCGCGTGCTCCCGCCACCCAACGTACTGAGTCAGCAACCCCCACCCCGGCGCAACAGGCCGCCCTCCGCCAGGAAATAGCGTCTCCCCATCCAACGGGAGACGTTGCTCCCAGCGCGGCACCTGAGGCGTCACCCACTCCCGAGCCCGTCGCCCGTGCGACGACGCGAAGCGAGGTACCCGCGATGACGAAATCCCAGACGACCCGTTCCCTGCTTGCCGCTGGCTGCCTCGTTGGCTCCGCCTGCGCGAGCGGTCCGCAGCAGCGTCCGCCTCCCGCGCCCGCCGAGTGCCCGCCCGGCGCCGCCGCTACCCGGGAGCTGTTCCAGATTCCCGCGGGAGAGACGCACTTCGCCGTCTTTCCGGCCTTCGAGAAGACCCGCATCGCCGTCATCCGCGAGGGCGAGGTCACCATCGACATGTGGGCCGCCTGGGGACGGCTGCCGGCGAATACCCGCTTCAGAGGCCAGGCCATCTTCGGAACGGGGCGGGTTTATGGCCGGTTCACCGAGGCCCTCCTGCCCAGTGGGGAGACCGTGCCCATCTGCCTGGAGTGGGTGTCCAGCTCCGGGCTTGGCTGGGAGATGGAGCCGGGGAGCACGGCGAAGGAGGCCCGTATCTGGTGGGATCCCCGAGTCAAATCCGTGTCTCGCTTCCGCTAGCACCCCGTGCAGGAGGCTGCTTCCCGTGCTTCCCTCTTCCTTCTCTTCCCTCCTGGCGCTCGTGCTTCTTCGAGGTGAGCCCGTCCTGGAGCCATCCAGGCGGGCCGCCTGCGAGGACGTGCAGCGCATCGAGCTGGCGCTCGCGCCCACCGAGGTGGCCCGGGAGATCTGCGTCAGCCCGGGACTCACGACGAGCCTGCGATTCGACGCTCCCGCGATCGTGGACCTGCAAGACGAGGTGCGTTTCGAGGAGGTGGTCCGTGGCCGCAGACTCCTCACCCTGATGCCACCCCCCGACATGGCCGAGGGGGAGCGGTTGCGGCTCACGGTGCGCTTCGAGGGAGACGCTCCCTCGAGCGGCATCACGGTGATGTTGGTGGGCCACCCCGGGCAGGCGACGCACCAGGTGGCGGTATACCGGGACGAGCGCACCCGGGAGTCCCTTCGGCGGGAATTGCTCCAGGAGCGTGCCAGGTCCGCGCAGCTGCGCGAAGCGCTGGCGCGAGCGCAAGCTCTGCTTGACCAGTCGGGGGGACTGCGGAGCCTCATCGCCAGCAGGGTGATGGGACCGGATGGGGTCCATGCTCAGAGGCTTCAACTGAAAGTGTCCGGGCCGCCGGAAGGTGGCCTCTCCTGGGCGAGTGGTACGAGCTACCGTGCCGACAGGAGCGTGGCGGCGGAGGTGTGGCTGAGGAACTCCGGGCCGGAGCCGTGGAAGGTTGCTGGGGGCTCCCTGGTGGACGCTCGGGGCGTGGAGATGAAGGGGGTGAAGTTTCGGCAGGACGAGCCCATCGCGCCCGACCAGATCAACCAGGTGATCGTGGAAGTGGATGCATCCACTGAGCAGGCTCGCGGCGAGTTGACGCTGACGCTGTGGGACGCGGCGGGCCGCACCATCACCCTTCCCAAGGTCACGTTCCCGTAGACGCTGTGCTCCTTGGGGGAGGGGCGCTGCATGGTAGGTTCCGGGTGTCAACTCCGACCCCATCACGCTCATGACGCTCCTGCCGTTGATCTTAGTGCTCGTCACCACGCAGCTTCCCTGTGGCCCCAGAGAGTTCTCGGACACCTGCAAGTGCAAGCAAGGCATGGCCACCGCCTGTGAAGCCTTGCGCCAGACGGACAAGAAGTTGGCGGATGCGCTGGAAGCGGCGGCCCATCAGGCGGTGAGGGAGGTGGTGCAGGCCAGCAGTGCGCAGGGAAGCGAGGGGTCCGAGTCCCAGGTGGAGTAAGCCGCGCAGGCGTCCTCCGATGCGCCCGAGCCGCCTGAATGCAAGGGCCAGGAGCACCACGTCATCTCCAGGCGCATCGCCAGGGAGTTGGAGAAGCACCGTAAACTTCGAGGCCTCTACAAAGCTCGCGATCCACGCTTCGTCGCCCGGGCGAAGGACGAAGAATCACACTGCGGTTACCAGCGTTGGCACCGTGAGGTGGATGACGAGGTCGTTGAGTGGCTCAGGACGAACGGAACCGCGACAGCAAGAAAGTTCGAGGAGTATCTACGGGAGATCTACTCCCGGCCAGAGATGCTCGCGAGGTTCCCCAATGGCTACTGACTCCTCCGCTGCCCCACGCTTCTTCGTTTTGAAGAATGAAAGATGGGGGAGTCACGATGTCGATTTCACCAGCATTGATGACAATGTGGGCGAAGCATCGAGATGCCCTCGATGTGGAGACTTCATTGGTTCGCTGCCGTGGTTGCCACCTTACCGTGGCACATTGGAACTCTATGGCAAGGACCCTGGTGACTTCATCAGGGTCGCCGGTGCTGAAGTCCTTATCAGTGAGCGTCTGGCTGAGGCGTTCCGTGCGGAAGGGCTCACTGGTTTACAGGGTTTCCATCCCGTGGAGGTGATGCGGGTGCGCAGACAGCGTCGTGGGCCGAAGCCATCCTCCATGCCCACGTACTTTCTGACCACGCCCGTGTTCGGAAGTGCGGCGGTGGACGAAGCCCGCAGCCGCATCCGGCGTGACTCGCCCATCACCTGTGACTGGTGCCGCGAGACCGGAGTGGACTCCATCCACGGGTTCGTTCTCGAGCAGGGAAGTTGGAACGGCGACGACGTCTTTGTCGCCCGCGGCATGCCTGGGTCCATCATCGTCTCCGAGCGCTTCGCGGGCTTCGTCGCTCGGCACGGCTTCACCAACATGAAGCTGACGCCCACGGAGGAGTACACGTGGGATCCCCTGCGGCGCGGCCCGCCGCCCGCGACTCCGAGTGGTCAGGACTGAAGCGCCCTGGCGCGGGAGGGCCCCGGCTCACCAGGTGCCGACGCCGAGGTGCAACCCGCCGCGGGCGTCAATCTCCTCCAGCAGCGCGGAGCCGCCGAGCGCCAGGCCATAGGCGGGCATGGACTCGGTGACGAGCCGGCCGTCGTCGCTGGCGAGGTACGTCACCGGGGCGGTGAGGCGGGAGAAGCCGGAGGTGCGCAGCAGCTTCTCCGCGGCGCGGCCGATGAGGAAGGCGAGGGCGAGCTCCACGCCGTGTCCGGCGAGCAGCGCCAGCACGCGCTGGGTGAGGAGCGTCCCGAGTCCCTGCTTCTGGTGCTCGGGCGCCACGGCGATGCCCAGGCCCGCCACCTTCACCATGCGGCCCCCCAGCATCACCTCGCGAAAGGTGACGGTGCGGAAGCCCGCGAGCGCCCCGCCGCGCCGCACCGTCACCACCAGGTCCGGCCGCGTGTCGTAGTAGTAGCGGCCGTGCACCTTGGCCTCTCCCGGGAAGCAGCGGGCCACCAGCGCGCACAGCTCCGGCTCCAGCCCGGGCGGCAGTGCTCCGGCGTCGTGCACCTCGAGGGCCTCGTCCAGGCTCGTTGCGGGCCGGGCCCTCCCACGCGCCTTCACCGTCTCGTTGTAGAGCACCACCTTGTGCAGCTCCACCGTGCCGCCGAAGACGGAGAGGCACAGCAAGTCCCTCAGCATCCCCTCGGCGCCCTCGCTCTTGCGCAGGCCCTTGCCTCCGAGCACGCGGATGAGGCCCTGGGCCGCGTCCACCGCCGTCTCCACGCCGTGCAGCTTGATGATGGACAGGGTGCCGAAGACGTCCTCGCCCCGGGAGAGTCCGCCCAGCGCCGAGTCCAGCAGCGCCTCCAGCGTCTCCTCGGCCACGCGCATGCGCACCAGCCGCTCCTGAATGTACTGGTGGCGCCCCAGGGGCTCGCCGAAGGTGCGGCGCGACTGCGCATGGGCCATCCCGCGCTCCAGGCAGCGGCGCACCGCCGCGAGGTACAGCACGCCGGTAAGCAGTCGCTCCTCGGTGAAGGTGGTGCGGAACAGGCGCACGCCATCCCCCAGCTCGCCGAGCCGTGCATCCGCGGGCAGCACCACCCGGCGGGCGATGAGGTTGCCGGTGGCGGAGGTGGCCAGACCCGTGAGGTCCTTCACCTGGCGCAGGTGCACGCCCGGGCGGGCCGTCTCCAGCAGGAAGAGGTTCACCGCGTGGGCCGGAGGCACGCCGGCCAGCCGCGCGGAGACGATGGCCAGGTCCGCGGGCCCCACGTTGGTGATGCTGCACTTGCGCGCGTCCAGCCGCGGGCCCTCCGGCGTGGGCACCACCCGCGCGCGCAGGGCGAGGATGTCCGTCCCGGCGCGCGGCTCGGTGTTGGCCACCGCGCCCACCCACTCGCCCGACAGCAGGCGCGGCAGGTAGAGCGCGCGCTGGGCCTCGGTCCCGGCCCGGGCCAGCAGCCGCACGCAGACGAAGTGCGCGAGCAGCGAGGTGGCCAGCCCGAGGTCCCCCGAGCCCGCCGCGAAGCCCGCCAGCGCATGCACCACGCCGGACAGGCCCTCGCCCCCCTTCGAGGGCTCCTGGGCGGGCTCCAGCGCCACGCGGAACAGGCCCTCATCGCCGAGCCACCGGAACGCCGCCCGGTCGAAACCCGGGGCCACGGCTTCGCTCCCGCGCCGCTTGCGTCCTTGCTTCGCGCGCTCGGTGCGGTAGCGCTCACCCAGGGTGCGGAACCGCTCGTGTAGCGCGCTCTTCATACCGGCCTCCTGTCAGCCCGAGTCTACACCCGGGCGGGGGCACGGCCGGTGGCCGCCGGTGCTTCAGGCCTTCGCCAGCGCCTGCTCCAGGCGGGCGGCCTCCTGCCGCACCTCATCCGTCTCGGCCAGCGGCAGGGCGAGGAGCTTCTTCACCTGCTCGCGCGCCTTGGCCTGCTGTCCCGCCCGCGACTGGGCCAGGGCGAGGTTGAGCAGGGGCTCGGGCCGCTGGGGGGCACGCCGCACGGCCTCCTCCAACACCGTGATGGCACGGGGGAGGTGTTGACCCTCCGGCTCGGAGGGGATGCGCAACAGGAGCTGGCCCAGGTTGTTGGCGGCGCGCCAGCCGTCGGGCGCCAGACCCATGCCCGCCTCGTACGCTTCCACCGCCTTGTCGTACGCGGGCGGCTCCTGCGCCTCGTAGCAGGTGGCCTCCGCCATCTTGAGCGCCTCGGTGGCCAGGCCCAGCGAGTCCATGGTGCGGCACAGGTGGAGCACCTGCGGGTACTGGCCGCGCGCCAGCATGAGCTGCGCGAGGTTGGCCTGTGCGTCGGGATCCTTGGGCCGCTGGGCCGCCAGCGCCGAGGCCGCCTTGTAGGAGGCGTTCACGTCGCGCAGCGCCATGCTCAGCACGGTGAGGGACGCGAGCAGGCGGGGGTGGCGGGGCAGCGCCTTGAGTCCCTGCTCGAGCACGCGCTTGGCCCCCGGCAAGTCATCCCGCGACGCGAGTGCGTGCGACAGGCTGAGGTACGCGGGCATGAAGCCGGGCTGCTGGGCGATGACCTGCCGCAACGTGGCGAGGCCCTCCTCGTCCTTGCCCGCCTCGAGCTGCACCTGTCCCAGCCGGTAGCGGAAGACGGCGTTGTCCGGGCCGAACTGCACGGCCCGGGCGAGCGACTCCAGCGCCTGCTCCGTCTTGTCCTGCTTGATGAGCATCATCCCGCGGCCGAAGTGGGCCTCGGCGCGCTTGGGCTCCTTCGCCATCACCTGCTGGTAGCCCTTGAGGGCCACGTCGAGCTGGCCCTGCTGGGCGGCGATGTTCGCGCGCAGCAGCAGGGTGTCCCCGGTGACGCCCTGGGCCTCGACCTGGGCGATGAGCTCCTCGGCCTGGGGGAACTTGCCCTCCAGCAGGGACAGCTTGGCCAGGACCACCAGGGCTTCCCGGTTCGCCGGCTGGCGGGCGAGTACCTTCTTGGCCTCCGCATGGGCCTTGGCCAACTGCCCCGCAGCGAGGAGCTTCTCGAGAGGATTCATGGCGTGTGAGTGTCCCCCAGGGGCTCGGGGGCTGTCGAGCATGCGCTGGAAATGCGAAGGGCCTCGCCGAAGCGAGGCCCTGGGAACAGCCGTCAGTCCGGGGAACTACCAGGAGGTGACGAAGTCCTTGACGCCCTCGGCGGCGTCCTTGATGCCCCCGCCGATGTCCTTCACGGTGTCCACGGCCTTGCCCACGTCCAGCTCGACACCGAACTCCACGCTGCCGCCGATGCCCAGCGCGGCGCCCACGTCGAAGTTGGCCGACAGCTTGCCGTCCTGCAGGCCCACGTTGGCCTCGAACTCGGCGCCGATACCGGCGAAGGCCTCCGCGCCCACCGTGGCGGAAGCGGGACCGACCTCCTGCGTCACCTGGCCGCTGGCGCGGGCACCGGCGAAGGCCTCGCCGCCCACCTGGGCCGCCACGTCACCGTGGAGCGGATCCACCACGACCTGGCCCGTGACGCTGGCCTCGGCGCCCACGTTGCCCTCGGCCTGCCACGAGGTCTTCCCCACGGGGCTGTCCACGTGGCCTTCCACCGAGCCGCGCACCAGGTTGGCCTGCGCCGAGGCGCCGCCCTGCGCAATCACCTTGCCGTTGGCCGGGTCGAAGGACACCGAGCCGTTGGCGTTGGCGCCGGCCGTGAGGGCCTGGCCCTCCACCGTGTTGTGGAAGGAGCCGTTCACATCACCCGAGGTGTGCGAGCCCTGGAAGGCCGCCCACTCCTTGCCCACGTTCCCGGAGACCAGCTCCTGCTCGTAGCCGCTCGTCTCCAGCGTCTTCTGGGTGGCCGTCTGGCCGGGGCTGTTGGTCTGCGTGGTGCTGGTGGTGCGGCGCTGGCCGTCGATCAGCCCCTGCTCGTGCGGGGTGAGCGTCTCACCGCGCTGCTGCTTGGCCGTGATGGACTCGAGCTCCGCCTGGCGCTGCGGGTTGTTGTCCGCGCGGAAATCACGCTGGACCTCGCGGTACGCCTGATTGCGCTCCGCACCGGGCTCGGCGCGGGTCTGCGACACGGGGCGGTAACGGTTGAACTCAGCGGAACGCGAGATCGAGGTCATGGCGGGGCTCCAGGGGGATTTTGGCGGGTGCGGCGTTGAAAGGGTTATCGGCGGTGCCCGCGGGAAGTTTCCTGGCTCCTGATTATTTGTGCATTTTCCGGGGCCTATTCCGGCTCTTCCCCAGGAAATCCGGGCACATAGCGCCCCGGGGCGAGGATGCCGGCGGGATCAAGGGCCTGCTTCAGGCGCCGCAGGATCGCGGGTGAATCATCCCCCGTGGGCAGGGCGTCCTGCGCCGACTGGAGGCCCAGCCGGGTGGGGTAGTACCCGGAGGTGGTCAGCTCGCGCGCCAGCGCCCGGTAGCAGGCCAGGGCGCGCTCGTCCTCTCCGCGCTTGTCGCGATCAAAGGCGAGGGCCACGACGAGGTACAGGCAGCGGGGGGACTGGGCCAGCAGCGCCAGGTTGGGCTCGAAGCCGAACAGGCGGGGGAGGCGGTCCGCGATGCCCACGGCGCGCTGGGCCTCCTCGCCGGTGAAGGGCAGGGCCACCGAGCACCAGATGAAGCCGCAGCGGTCCCGGTCCGGGTGGGGAGCCTCCGGCTTGGGCGTGCGCTTGCGCCAGTACGTCATGGACAGGTTGATGTCCGTGGGGACGCCCTGGAAGGGGCTCTCGCCGTCCGGAGGGGGAGGGGAGAGGCGCAGCGGGCGCGGCAGTCCCTCGAGCGCGGCGGCCAGCCGGCGCTCCAGCACCGCGCCCATGTCCTCGTCCGGGGCATGGAGGGCGCCGCTGATGGCCCAGCGGCCGAAGCCCTCGCGGAACTGGTCCAGGAGAAAGGCCGGCAGGGGCGTGCGCCCACTCGTCGCGGCATACGGGTACTGCTTCGCGATGCTGAGCGCCTTCAGGTCGTTCCAGAAGAAGAAGCTGCTGCGCAGCGTGCCGTCGAGCGCGAAGCTCCTGGAGCCTGTCCAGCCGCTCCCAGAGCTGCGCGTCCTCGTCCACGGAGATGAAGAACTCGCGGAGGTAGGGCTGCTTGCGCCCCAGCCAGAACGTCATGCGCGTCACCACGCCCAGCGAGGACTGGCTGAAGAGCCCGTCCAACGAGGGGCCCACGCCCCAGCGGAAGACGGGCGCCGCCCGCGCGCCGGGAAAGCGCGCCAGTCCCGTCTCCACCCGCTCGCCCGTGGGAAGCACCACCTCCAGGGCACACACGTGCTGGAAGATGTCCGCGTGCGGCCCGCGCCCGTCTCCCCGCTCGAGCGCGTTGCCCACCATGCTCGCGTCCGGCGAGCCCCCGATGCTGGTGATGAAGGTGCGGGAGCCCCGGGCCCGCAGCCACGCATGGGCCTGGCGGAAGGTGACGCCGGGCTCGACGGTGAGGTAGGCGAGCTTCTCGTCGTGGGCGAGGATGCGGTTCATCCGGCCCAGCTCCATCAACACGCTGCCGTCCCGGGGCGGCACGCGCGAGCCGTAACCCCAGTTGCGTCCGGCGCTCACCGGGTAGACGGGGACGCGGTGCTCCTGGGCGATGCGCAGGCAGGCCTGGACCTCGGCGGTGCTCGCCGGGCGGAGGATGGCGGGGATGCGCTGGGTGGTGGCGAAGGTGGCCGTCTCCGCGGCCGCGAGCGCCTCCGGCTCGATGACCACGTGCTCCTCGCCCAGCGCGGAGCGCCATGCGGCCAGGGCGGACTCCAGCGCGCTCATCGCTCCCTCCCGGACGGTGACGGGGAGGGGCGCGGGGGCGGGGAGTTCGGCTTCCGGTGATGGACGCTCACGCTTCCCAGTATGCCAGACACTGCTAGCGGGGCTGCATGGGCATGCGGGTGCGTCGTGGTGCCTCGGCGTCATTGATACCCTGGGCGTAGATGACCAGATGCCCACTCCCTGCCGTACTGTCGCTGTCCCTCGCCGTGCTGCTGCTGTCCGCGTGCGCCACTTCTTCACCTGCGTTGCGTGAGGGGGAGGGCGCGGAGCATGACGACGCCATCGCCTGTGAGGAGGCGGATGCCGATCAATGTGTCGTGCTGGCATGTGAGGAGGGCGAGTGCGGCGTTTTTGGCTGTGAGGATGTGGATCCGGAGGCGGTCGCACGCGCGCCGCTGGGCCATGGTGCGGAGCTGGCCCGAGGCTACCGCCCGCTCTTCCGCACCCCTGGCACGCAGCGGAACTGGAGGCGTGCGGGGCTCAGGGATGGTGTCCGGCCCCGCCTGACGTTCCATTTCCAATACCGCCACGGCTACCTTCCGGCCTTCCCCCGGCTCGAAGGCAGGCTGATCAAACACCACCTGTTCCCGCAGCAGGAGAACCTAGCGCAGTGGTTCAAGATCCAGGGTATCAACATCCATCAGTGGACGATGTTCATCCCGGAGCACGTGCACCTTCGCATCCACCGTGGCGCGCGGGGCGGCGCGTGGAACGCGGCGTGGCAGCAGTTCGTGAATGCCAACTGGTATCGCCGTGTGCCGCCGGAGGAGTTGCTGCGCACGGCGTTCGAGTTCGCCTTCCGCTTCGACATCGTCGGTCCCCTCATGCCGTACTCCGCCACGGTTTCCCCACCAGGCCCCCAACTCCTCGCTCCGTGAACGCCGAGGATGGAGACACGAACGCATGAAGTTCTATCGACTCGAGCGAGACCCTTCGCCACGCTACACGGGCTATCTGAATGCCGCGCACAAGTGGGGGCTACCCGGTCTGGAGCCCTGCCCGACATGTAAATGCGGAGGGGCGGGGGCGGGCCTCGAATACCCGTGCGTGGACCTGTCCAGCCTGCCCCCTGATGAGTTGAAGAAGCTGTCCGATTTCTGGCCCGTTCCACTCAAGGAGATCGAGCGGCTGCGGGAGGTGGTGCGCCCGTTGGTCCCCCCGGGAGCCAGGCTGGAGCCGGGAACACTGTTCGGGCCTCTGCAAGGCACCGGGGTGGGCTACTTCGGCCAACTGGACCTGTATGTGCCCTGGGCCTTGTGCCTGCGCCGCGAGGCGTTGGAGCGCTTGCAGGAAGCGGGCGTGCGGGGCCTGCAAGGGTGCCCCACCCGCATCCGCTTCCGCACCAAGCACGCCCCCACGTTGCTCGAGATGCAGATGGAACTGCACGGCCAGCTTCACCCCGACTGCCTGCCGCCAGACCTCCAGCCTCCATGCCCCACCTGCGGGAATGAATTCCTCACCCGCCCGGACCCCATCATCCTCGACGCCGCCACGCTCCCCCCGGAGCCCGACCTCTTCCGTTTGAAGCAGGGCGCGACGCTCATCGTCGCCAATGAGCGCTTCGTGGAGACGGTGCGGCGCCTGGAGCTGGATGGGGTGCTCTTCCACGAGCTGGAGGTCCGCTGACGCGCGTGCGGCTCAGTTCACGGTGAACTCGCGCGACGTGCCGCTGTAGGGGCGGATGAGCCCGTCCCAGCCGGACTTCCAGTCCCCGTCATGGCGGATGCGGTAGGTGCCCGGCACCGTGTCCGCCGGAATCGTCCACTCGGTGGTGACGTGCGAGCAGCCGTAGGTGGGGGCGCAGTCGTGGCGCTTCCAGCGGTACTTCGTCTCCCAGTCCCAGTCGTTGGCCACCGTCACCCACGAGGTGCCCGACTTGCGCTGCACCTGCAGGTACGTGCCCTGGCGGCGGAGGTTGTTCTTCGGGTGGCCGCCCCAGAACTTCACGCTCACCGTCTGGCCTCGGGTGTAGCTGGCGAGCGCGTTCGTGACGACGCCGCCGAAGCTCACCGTCAGCAGTTTGTCGTCGTACACCACGCCCGTCTGCACCGTGGACTGCTCGTTGCGCAAGTCCCTCGGGGTGGGGCCCGGCGCCACCGTGGCGCCCGTGCGCAGGGCCACCGCCAGCTTGTCCACCTCCTGCTGCACCGCCGCGAGCGTCCACGGGCCGAAGTGCGTGGAGGCACCCTCGTAGTCCTGCTTCGCGTACTCCTCGCGCGTGGACAGGTAGCCCGCGTAGGCGTTGGACAGGCCGGCGATGATCACCTGGTTCACCCCCAGCGGGGAGAGCTGCGCGAGCACCTGCTGCCGCACCCGCCGCCCCGCCATGGTGGTGGGCTCGAAGGGCAGCCCCACCAGCGCCACGTTGCCCAGCCGCACCACCTGCAGCGGGAGCACCTCGGGCGTCCACGGGTAGGGCGTCAGCGTGCCCGTCTGCAGGACGATGGGCTTCTCTCCCTGGCACGGCGTGGTGGAGATGGTGCAGTTGAAGACGCTCCAGACACTCTTGATGCTCTCGCAGGTGGAGCCCTCGTGGCCGTAGCCCGGGCCGTCCTCGGCGCCGGCAATCATCGAGTCGCCGATGGCCGCCTCGCAGGTGGTGCGCCACACCCCATCCGTGTACGCGGGCGCCACCTGCACCGAGTCCATCGCCACGTAGGCGTGCCGGAAGTCCACCCCGCCCGTCAGCCGCACCGAGGCCGTGTCATAGAGCGTCTTCGCCAGGTTGAACTGCTTGCGCGCGGACAGCTCCGTGCTCTCGAAATCGTTGGCGCCACCGCCGTTGGTACCGCCGTAGATGTTGGGCGTCACGTCGCCCTCGCTGCTCTGCGCGAAGGCCGCCACGAAGGTGCTCTGCGCGGTGTAGTTCGTCCCCTTGAGCTTCTCGAAGAGATAGGAGGCGTAGCCCTTGTTGTCGCCGCTGATGAGCAGGTTGTCATTGCCCATGGAGGTGGCGTGCACGGCGAACCAGTTGATGAGGCCCAGCTCGCGCCCGTCATCCGCCTGCAGCCGCAGCAGCGTCATGCGCTTGTCCGTGTCGTGGGCGTACTGCGCGCGCTCGGTGGCGGGGTTGCGCAGGTAGGCCTCGGGGGAGCGGTTGAGGCTCGCATCGAGCAGGTCCCCGGAGGCGATGCGGAGGGTGCCGGGCGTCAGGTTGTCGTGGGCGCGGACGATGGACTGGAAGATGCCGTCCACGATGGCGTCGAAGCCCTGCCGGTCGTAGCCGAGCACGGTGAGGTTGTAGAGCGCGTAGTGCGAGTGGCCCCCGGGCCCCGCGTGCGTGTGCGTGGCGCTCACCATCACGTTCTCGTCCGTGTAGAGGGTGCCGTACTTCGCGCGCAGCTTCTCCATCACCTGCTGCCTCACGCCCTGGAAGACCTGGCCGAGGTCCGCGCTCACGAACACCGCGCGCTTGCCGTTGCAGGGCGAGGCGATGACGAAGGCACGCGAGCGCAGGCGCTGGTGGATGCCCGCCGTCTTCTGGTTCACCATGGCGTAGCCCATCATCCCGATTTCCGCCGCCGGGCCGGTGATGTCGTAGAGGCCCGCGCCAATCTGGAAGCCCTGGTTGGCCGAGCACGGATCGGCGAGCGCGGCTTTCTGCTGGGAGAGAGGCTCGGCCTCGTCCGGGGGTGGGGCCTTCGTGTCGCAGGCGCCCAGGGCGAGCGCGAGCGCCACGGCCGCCAGCAGGCGGGGGGAGGAGAAGAGACGTCGTTGCATGGGGGCTCCAGGAGCGGGATGCCGGGATTGTGGGCGGGAGTCTGCCCGGGTTGCGGCCTCCTTGGGTTGGTGCGGTGCGTCGAATGCGAGGGTTCTGTCCGCGACAGTGAAGCCCGCCTCCGGCCCGGA
This sequence comes from Archangium gephyra, assembly GCF_049060025.1. Classification (GTDB taxonomy): domain Bacteria; phylum Myxococcota; class Myxococcia; order Myxococcales; family Myxococcaceae; genus Archangium; species Archangium gephyra_A. The sequence goes on along the minus strand of NZ_JBMEQQ010000002.1, from coordinate 5,336,481 downwards.
AGCCCTGACGGGGCGCGGAGGCCCCGTGCTCTCCTGTCCCCGGATGCAGGTGCCGGGGAGGAGCTCGCCGCATGTGGAGGCTCAGCCGTCTGGGAATGGTGCTGGCCGTGGTGCTCGCTGGAGGGAGCGCCTCCGCGCAATCCAAGGACACCGCCGTGCCCGAGGCCCCGGAGACTCCCGGCGGCGTGAAGACTCCGGAGACGCCCGAGGAGCCGGAACAGGAGCCGGACGGCACGCGGCCTTTCGGTGAGTCCCCGGGCTCGGAGCCGGCGGTGGTGGACCCCTCCCTCACGGGCATGGTGATGAAGGTGGGCCCCGCCACGGAGGAGGACCTGAAGCGCGGCTACGTCTCCTTCCGCGCCCGCATCAAGGTGGACCTCAACTACGACTTCCGGCCCATCCTCAACGAGGAGGACTTCGCCCCGGCCTCCATCCCGGTGGGCGCGGAGCCCCGCGGGCCCAACCTGAACTTCAACGCGAAGCAGACCCGGCTCTTCTTCGAGGGTGGAAAGCTGACGCTGCTGGGGCCGCTCATCGGCCACATCTCCGCGGACTTCTACGGCGAGGGCTCCAGCGGCGGTGACTTCCGCGTCTACGAGGCCTACGCCATCGTCGGTCCGCTGCTGGCGGGGCGGAAGTGGACGACGTTCATGGACCTGGCGGCCGTACCCGACACGCTCGACTTCCAGGGGCCGGGCTCCATGCTGGCCACCCGGCGCGAGGTGCTGCGCTACGGCAACACCTTCGGCCCGCTGCTGGTGCAGCTGGCGTTGGAGCGGCCGCTGCCGGACCTCACGTTTTCCGACGCGGACACGCAGGAGGCACGCACGCCCGCGCCGGACGTGGTGGGCGCGGTGGAGTGGAACCTCGGCAAGGGCCGTCACGTGCGCGCGGCGGGCCTCGCGCGGTGGCTCTCCTATGCCGGGGCCGGCAGTGAGGCGGGCAAGGTGCTGGGGTGGGGCGGCACGTTGAGCGGCCTCTGGACGTGGGGCGAGCGCGGCTGGCGCACCTCGGCCCAGGTGCACTACGGCTCCGGGCTCGGCGCCTATACGGCCGACGTCGCGGGGCTGGGGCTGGATGCCGTGGTGGTGGGCCCGGGCAGGCTGGAGGCGGTGCCCACCTTCGGGATGTTCGCCGCCATCGAGCCGAAGTGGACCGAGCACCTCGCCTCCTCGTTCGTCTACGGCTACCACGCGATGTTCCCCCTCGACGTCCAGCCGGGCGGCACGCTGAGGCGCACGCACTACCTCTCCGGCAACCTGCTCGTCTCCCCGGTGCGCTCCGTCACCTTCGGCGCGGAGCTGCTCTTCGGACGGCGGGAGAACAAGGACGGCGCCGGGGGCAACGCCGTGCGGCTCATCTTCTCCACCCGCGTCTTCTACTGAGCCGTTACCGCGCCTTCAGGGTCCGGTGGACGCGGCCCACGGCGGTGATGAGCTGCTCCACCTCGTCCCAGGTGTTGGCCACGGTGGGCGTGGCGCGCAGCACCCCCTTGTCGCGCGGCACCAGCGGATGGCCCTGCAGCGTCACGTTGATGCCCTCCTCGAAGAGGAGCTGCCCGCCGCGCTCCACGTTCTCCGCGCTCCCCACATAGGCGCTGACGATGGGGAACCACGATGCGCCCCAGCTCCGGCAGCCGCCCCGTGGTGGACAGCACCCCGTCCACCACCACCAGCCGCGCCGTGGCGTCCGCGTGCGTCGCCAGCCCCGCCTCCAGCGTCGAGAGGTCCCCATGGTGGAAGCTGGTGAGCGTGGCCCCCATGTCCCTCGCCAGCCGGCAGCCGTCATGGTTGACCTTGTGCACCTCCTTGTCCGCGAAGATGGCCGCTCCCTTGCCCGTCAGCGCCGGGATGAGGCCGATGCCGATGAGGCTGATGGTGGGCAGCACCAGCGCGTCCTCGGTGCCCAGCAGCGCGGCGAGCCCGGCCTCGAGCCGCTCGTACAGCTCGGGGCTGCAGCACATGCGCGCCCAGGAGGGGTGCGTGCCCCACTCGCGCACCGCCGGGCCAATGGCCTCCATCACCTCGGGCCTCAGGTCCAACCCCAGGTAGTTGCACGAGGCGAAGTCCGTCAGCCACCTCCCCCGCACGAGCACCTTCCGGCCCCGGATGGCGGTGGCCACGTTGTCGTACAGGCCGCTGCGCTGCAGTAGCTCGTACACCTCGCGGTTCTTCCGGCTCAGCACCCGGTCGATGGCTTGGTCGAAGACGTCGCTCATGAAATCCTTTGGGCTCGTAGAATCTTCGAATACACGGCCCCTCCCTGCGTCTGGATGACATCATGAACCGATTCCTTGGCCCCGCTTCCCTCGGACTGTCCGTCCTGGCGCTCGCCATTGCCCTCTTCGGCTCCCGCGGCGAGCCGGTGTCTCCCCCTCCCGCCAACGAGCCGGCCGCCGATGTCTTCACTTCACTGGAGCTGGAGTCGATTGAACGCAGGGTGGAATCCCTGGAGCAGACCTCGCTGAGCCTGTCCAAGCGGCTGATGTTGCTGGAGCAGCGGCCGAGGGGGGCTTCCGATGGCGGCGGGGTGGCCATGGCCCCCGCCTCCCTGGCCGCCGAGGTGGAGCAGCTCCGCTCGGAGGTGCGCGGGATGATCGCCGGAGAGGCCCTGCAGTCCCAGGGCGGGCGCGACTACCTCAAGGAGGCGGTGCGCTCGGTGCAGGAGGAGATGCGGACGGAGCAGCGGGAGCAGCGGCAGCAGCAGATGCTCCAGGCGCAGGAGCAGGCCCAGGCGGGACGCGCCGAGCGCCTGCGCCAGTTCGTCTCCGACGCGAAGTTGAGCTACAGCCAGGAGCAGGAGCTCACGCGCCGCATGCAGGGCGAGGACGCCCAGCGCCAGGCGCTCTTCGACGCGGTGCGCGCCGGGGCGAAGTCACCCCGGGACGCCCGGCAGGAGGTCCGCCAGTTGCGCCAGCAGACGGACAAGGAGATGGCGGCCGTCCTCGATGAGTCGCAGCGGGTGCGGTACGAGGAGATGCGCCGTGAGGAGCGCCGCGAGGAGCGTCCCCGGGGAGGGCAGCGGCGGGGACAGGGCGGCGATCAGCCCTGAGCCCGGCCCAGGGCTCCGTCGATGATGAGGCCGAGAAAGGCCGCGTAGGACAGGCCCGCCTCCTTCGCGGCCAGCACGCAGGGGGCGCTCGGGGCCAGGTACGAGTTGGGCGTGATGTCGATGAGCAGCGGGACTCCGCTCGCGTCCAGCCGGAACTCCACCCGGCCCCAGTCCCTGCCTCCCGCGAGCTGGAAGGCCCTCACGCACAGCTCCTCCACCGACTCGCGCTCTCTCCCTTCAGCCGCTGGAGCAGCGAGGGGCCGTCGTCCTCGTACGCGCCCGGCGCGGCGGCGTCCTGGGTGCAGCCCATGGCGGCACCCATGAGCGCGACGAGCGGAATTCGGGAGCGGACCATCTGCACACCTCGGGGCGAGCCTCCGGACCCTTCACTCCGAGCGTACGTCAGGCGAGCCTCCCCCAGCCAGCCCGCGCCGGGAGACGCGCGCTCACGCGGGCTGCTCCTCGGGCGGGAGCTCGAGGGGATCGACGCGGGAGAAGGCGTCGAGGATGGCCCGGATGATGGCGCTCCGCCCGGTGAAGAAGGCGCTCACGTGTCCCCCGGTCAGGTAGCGCAGCTCCGCCCCGCGCCAGTGTTGCAGCAGGCGCAGCGTGGAGGCGGAGGGGACGAAACCGTCCTGGCGCGCGGCCATGAAGATGGCGCGGCGCGGGTTGGCCAGAGGGGGCAGGGCGGTGGTGGCCGCCGCCGAGAGGAAGCTCGGCCAACCGCTTTCGCGCCGCCTCGGGGCCTCCGGTGGTGCGGCCCAGCGCCTCCCAGTCGGGGACGGCGGACAGCACGCCCTCGGTGAAGACGGGCGCCGAGGAGTGCGCCGCGGCCAGGGGGATGACGGCCGCGGGCAGCGGGAACATCGCGGCGGCATAGGCGGCAATGCTGCCTCCCATGCTGTAGCCGGAGATGCCCACCTTGGGGTGTCCGGTCGCCAGCAGCCACCCGAGCAGCGCCGTCGCCTCCACCGCCGTGGCGCGGAACATCAGCAGCAGGTCCACCACCGTGCGCACCGCCGCGCCCTTCTGCCCGGGCGGACGGCGCGAGCCGTAGAAGGGATTCTCCAGCAGCAGGGCGCCCACGCCCTCCCGGGCCAGCTCCTTCGCGATGAAGCGGCGCAGGCCGAAGCCCTCGTCACCCGAGGAGGCCAGGAAGACGCACACCGGAGGGCGCGGGCCGGCCTGGTGGGGCAGCAGCAACTGGAAGCGCGCCTCGCGGCAGGCCTCGGGCAGCGAGCCCACGGCGGCGGGGCTGGGGAAGCGCCCCTCCTGGACGAGCAGGTGCCCCTCGCGCCGCGCCGGGCGCACCGTCACCTCGGTGAGCTCGGGGAAGGCGAAGCCCTGCGGGCCCTGGGTGAGCTTCTCCAGGAGCGCGTTGGAGCCCCAGCCGTCCTCGAAGAAGCGGGGCTGGCGCGCCACCGTGAATTTCGCGGCGAGCGCGTCCAACCAGTGCATGCGATTCATTCTGGGACTCCCGGGGAATGCCGCCCGGCATCCTCGCCGCGTCCGGGCGGCATTCCAACCGGAGAAGTACCCGGTTACTGCTGCTCGAGGGCGGTGGCGGGCACCGGCTCGGGCTCGTCCGCCACGGACTCCAGCGTGTCGGCCGGCGGCACCGTCTTCTGGTCGCGCAGGAACTCGGGCAGCCGGGTGGGGTCGTACGTGGGGCCCGGGGGGGAGTCCACGGACATCGTCGAGACACCGGACGGCGAGGCCACCGAGGCCGGCAGCGTCTTTGTCAGCGTGAGGCTGTCGCGCACCGTGCCGCTGGCGGTGATGAACTTCGTGGTCAGCGTGCCGCCGTCCACCACCACGTCCAGGTAGCCCATGTTGGTGTTGTCGCGGAAGGCCGTCCAGCTCGGCTGCGACGCGATGCCGAAGGAGCGCAGGGTGGCGCCGCCGCTGCCCACCACGATGTAGGGGATGCCGCGCGTGCCCGCCGGGGCCACCGCGTCCCCCTTCATCGGCCTGGTGCGCTCGTAGTTGTGGTCATGCCCGGTGAGGACCAGGTCCACCCCGTGCTGCTCGAAGAGGGGCGCGTAGTCTCGGCGCATGGCCGTGCTCGAGAGGTGCTCGCCGCTGGACCAGGGCGGGTGGTGGAAGAAGACGACCTTCCAGGGGCGGCTCGTGGCGGCCAGGTCCTGGGCCAGCCACGCCTTCTGCAGGGCGGTGGTGCAGTCGGTGAGCGTGAAGCTGCGGCAGTTGGAGTCGAGCGAGACGAAGTGCACCGGACCCCAATCGAAGGAGTAGTAGCGCTCGCTCTTCGCCGGGTTGTTGGCCGGCAGGTAGAAGTTGTCCAGGTACGGCTTGCCCGCGTTGGTGACGTACTCGTGGTTGCCCGGCGTGGGGAAGAGGGGCACCTCGCGCAGCAGGGCCGCCATGGGCTTGAACATGTTGCTCTGGAACTCCGCCTCGGTGCCGGAGGAGTACGCGTTGTCGCCCAGGGTGAGCAGGAACTCGCCGGCGCGCGCGGGCGTGAGCTGCTGGAGCACCTTGGCCTGGCTGCTGCCGCCGGTGCCGAAGTCACCCATGGCGGTGAAGTGCACGCGCTTCGTCTCGGGGCCGGTGGCCGTCTGGAAGCGCCGCACGCCGGTGACGGAGCCGCAGGCCTCGACGACGTAGCTGTACGTGCGGCCCGGGAGCAGCCCGCTGAGCTTCACCGCGTGCTGCCACCCGGCCGCCGTGGCCGTGGCGGTGCGCGAGATGTCCGAGCCCTCGCCGAAGCGCACGAAGGGCGTGCAGGACACGCCGGTGCGGAAGGCCACCAGGGCGCTGGTGGTGCCCACGCTCTGCAGGTACGGCAGGCGCGGCAGGGCCGGGCCCGAGTCCGTGGTGGGGGCGGTGGGCGGCGCCGTGGTGTCGTCGCCACAGGCGCGCGCCTCGGTGATGGAGGCCCAGTCGTTGACGGTGTTGCCGTTGACGGTGACGCGCAGGTAGCGCGCCTTGCGCAGGCCGGTGAAGCGGTACGTCTGGGCCGAGGCCGTCAGCGCGCTGGTGGCCTCGTACGCCTGGGTGAAGGTGGCGCCGTCCTCGGAGGTGGCGAGCGTGAAGTGGTTCTGGCGCGCGGTGCCCTGGTGCCAGGCGATGGTGGCGCCGGCCAGGGACTGCGAGGTGCCCAGGTCGAGCGTGAGCCACGAGCCCTTGCCGAGCCCGCTCCAGCGGGTGGCCAGGTTGTCGTCGTAGGCATTGGCGGCCACGCTGCCCGCGCCGTCATCCCCGCTGGCGGTCGCCTTGGCGGTGGTGAGCTGACGGCAGTTGCTCGCGGTGAGCCCGGACGCGGTGGTGCCCAGGTCTCCAGCCGTGGGGGCGGCGGGGACCTCGGCGGCGGGAGCATCGGTGGCGGGCGGGCTGGCGGCGGGTGGCCCGGCCGGAGGCTGTGCAGGGGCCGAGGGGGCCTCGGCTGCCGGGGCCTCCGAGGGAGAAGGCGTGGGGGGTGCTTCACAGGCCGTGGTGAGCAGGACGCCCAGCAGACACGAGGATGAGAGCAGTCGGTTGCGTTTGTGCATCGTGGGGCCACAAACGGAAGGCACCGGCAGGCATTCCTCCAGGGGCTTCACCCGGCGTGTACCCGTCTGCTGGCCCGCCGGGCTTTCGACCCCTCGTATCCCGGCGTTGTCCGGGGCCCGTTCCGGCCGGAGTCCGGGCTTCGGGCCCCTTTCGGGTGAGCGATGGACGTCCGGAGAGGTCTCCTCCCGAACAATGAGTTTTTGAGAAGGGCCGGGAGGGATACGATGCGGGCACCCCCATGCCACGCAAGACACGCGGATTCACAATCACCGAGGTACTCGTGACGGTGGCGTTGCTGGGCCTGTTCACCGGTCTCACCCTCACGGCGCTCGGTCCCCTCAACGGCCGCTACCGCCGCAGACAGGCCGCGGAGTTGGTCGCCGCGGGGGCGGCGCGGGCCCGGCTCCTGGCCCGGGACTCGGGGCGGTGCTTCCACCTGGAGGTCTACCAGGACGACACCCCGGTGAGCACCGGGAGTCCGGGCAACCGGTTGCGCCTGTCGCGCCGCGCGACGGCCGACTGCGAGACGCCCGCCACCGAGGCGGACCTGCAGCTCGTCGAGACGGTGCCCATGCCCGAGTCGACGACGGTGCGGGTGGAGCCCGGGGCGGCGGCGGTGTGGCGGCCCAACGGGCGGTTGCACGGCGAGGACATGAACAAGACGCCCGCGAAGCTGCGGGTGACGTCCGGGGGCGAGGACCTGTCCATCCTGCTCGCGGTCCATGGCCCGGTGTGCGTGAGGGACGAGCTCTCCTCGGAGGCATGCCCATGAGTGGAAGGACGCACGGGCGCGGGCGCGGGTACGTGCTCGCCGAGGCCCTGGTGGGCGGCGTGGTGATGATGCTCGCCCTCGTCGGCGTGTTCGGCGCGCTCTCGCGAGGCGGCGAGCACGTGGGCCGGGCCCTGGCGGACCAGGACGCGGCGCAGCGGGCCACCGAGCAGCTCGAGTGGTTGCGCGCGCAGCCTCCCGCGTCCCCGGCCTGGGCTGTCGGAACGACCAAGCCCTGCCAGGCGCTGCTGGTGGCGCTCCCCACCGGGTGGACGTGCACCGTCACCGTGACGCAGGTGACGGATACGGCCGTGGCCGCGCCCGTCTCCGGCTCCCTGTCCTACAAGAAGGCCGTGGTCCGGGTGGACTACCGGGGCACCTCGCTGATCCTGGAGGCGCTGAGATGGTGAAGGGGCCTCGGGGCTTCACGCTCATCGAGCTTCCTGGTGGGCAGCGCGGTGGCGCTCACCGTGCTGGCCGTCGCGTTCGCCGCCTTCGTCCACACCACGGCCATGCACCGCCGGCAGGTGGAGCTCGCGGAGATGAAGCGGGGCGCCGCGCTCGTGCTGGGGCAGCTTGGCGCGGAGCTGCGGCAGGCCGGGCTCGGCCGCCCCCGGCATGCGCACGCCGAGGGCGGTGGCGCGCTCTTTCCGCCCACCTTCCTCGTCGCGCAGGAGACCCAGCTCGCCTTCCTGACGGACCTGCCCCGGAGGGACTCGAACTTCAACGGGCACTCGCAGCTCGCGGATGACCAGAGCACGGGGCTCCCCGCGAATGGGATTGCCCTGCTCAACGAGCTCAACGGCGGCTGCGACATCTCCTCCGCCACCGGCCACTGCTCCTCCACCGGGGAGAGCCTGCTCTTCCCCCCGGACGCGGGCCTCGACGACTGCGCGAGCTCGGCCGCGTCGCCCACCTGCCCCTGGGGCCTCAACCGCTACCAGGGCAACGAGTACCTCATCGTGGCCAACGCGAAGGGGAACTGGGTGGAGCGGCAGCTCCATTCGTCGCTCCATGCCGAGGTCTCCGGGGGCCGCAGGACGCTCGTGCTCGCGGATTCGCTCCCGGCGGACTTCCTCTCCGGCCCCAACCGCGGCTTCGTCTCCACGCCGGACCGTGTCTATTACGGGCTCGACGCCGGTGGGGTGAGGCGCAAGCAGTGCTGGGGCAGCATCTTCTCGCCGGGCAGCAGCAGCACGTTCGACCTGAGCTGTTCGGACCTCTTCGCGCCCAACGCGACGGGCTGGGAGGTGCTGACCACCGGCGTGGCCGGGCTGCGGTTCTCCTATTGGAGCGCCAGCGGAACCCTGCTCCCCGTGCCCGTGACGGACGCGGCCGATCTGCGCGGCATCCGCCGGGTGGACATCGAGCTCGACCTCGAGCGCGAGCTGCCCGATGGCGAGACCCTGAGCCACTCCGCTTCCCTGTCCATCACCCTGAGGCAATGAATGCGTCCGCCCATGTCGAGAGGTAGAGCCGTCCAGGGTGCCAGGCGCGCCGGCTTCACGCTGTTGGCCCTGCTGCTCGTCCTGGCCGCGATGACGCTGCTGGTCGGCACGACGCTGCAGCTCGGTGAGGACGAGCGGCGCAGCGCGAGCCTCATGCGTCACGACGCGCGCGCGCTGGCCCTCGCGGAGGCCGGCGTGGAGCGCTCCCGCGCGTACCTGGCCGCCCTGCTCGCCACGAACGTGGACCTGGACCGGGCGCTGGACCCGAATCTGGACACCGACTGCAGCTCGCTCCCCACGCTCGGCGGCGAGCAGGACGATGACCACCTGCCCGTCTTCACCGATGGGGAAGACGTGGAGCTGCCGGGCTCGGGCAAGCGCTTCTACCGCGTCCCCCATGCCGATGGCGCGTACCTGGTGCGCTTCGACGACAACGACGACGACGGGGATTCACCCGCTCCCGTGGCCGCTACCTCCAACAACCCCGGAGGCGGTTGCATGGAGGGGGATGACCTCGCGCCGGGGAAGAACAACCCGGTCCGGGACAGGGATCAGACGGTCATCGTCACCGTGGTGGGGCTCTACCCGGGGACGGACCCGGCCACCGCCCAGGCGCGCAAGGTGCTGCGCGTGCGCGTCGGGCCGCAGCCCGCGGCGGGCATCATCGCCGGGGGCTCCATCGACATGGATGGTGCCTCGCACGTGTGCGGCGCTCATGGCGACATCTTCGCCACCGAGGACATCACCGGCACCGGCTGCATGTGCGGCACCGGCTGCAAGGGAGGCCCGCCGAAGAAGCAGGCGTGTGCTGCCAACACCACCTGCCTGGCGCAGTCGGGGGGAGACGTCTGCTCCGCCAAGGGAGGGGGCTCGAACAGCCAGTGCGTGCCCGGCACCATCGTGCCGCCGCCTCCGGTGGTGAATGTGTGGAGCAGCGTCAACGCGCCCCCGGGCTGTGCCGGCGGCGTGTGCACGCCCTTCTACTACCTGCGCGACAGGAGCACCGGGGTCCAGGTGCACATGTGGAACTACTCCAAGACCGGCTGCGAGCAGCCCCAGGCCTGCGTCCGCATCTTCCATCCCGGCGAGACGTCGCTCGCCGATCCCTGCAGCAAATGCTGGGAGGAGGTGTTCGATGGCGCGAGCTGCCCGGGCCCGGCCTCGGCCAAGAAGGAGGTTCGCAAGCTCGACGATCCGAGCCTGACGTTGCCCACCACCCCCGCCGACTGGGTCTGTAGCAGTTCGGCCCCTCCGGTCTGGAAGGCACACAATGTGGCCTCCGCCAATGGGAGCAACTGCGATCCCGGCAACGGCCTCTACCCGGCACTGACGGGTGACTTCAGCAAGGATGCGGCCTTCAACTCCAATGGGGGCTTCCAGTATCAGGGCGCGCGGCTTCCGCGCGGTGTCTGGATGGTGGAGGGCAACGTGGAGTTCGCCAACAACTCGCCCGCCTGTGCGGACTACCCGTATCCGCACGACTGGAAGGGCGCCACGGTGCTGGCCCAGGGGAACGTGGAGATCAAGGCCAATATCAGCCTGATCCCCGGGCACCCCCGTGGCGTCGCCCTGCTCGCCGGCCGCGACATGAAGGTCTCGCAGGGCAACACCTACCTCAACACGTGTGGCCAGAGCGCGGCCCTGCTCGTCCACGAGCAGTTCTACATGGTCGCCAACTCCCACCTGACGGGGCAGCTCGTGGTGGAGGGCTCGGGAGAGTGCTCCGGGGCCGTCGACGGCGCCTCCGTCACCCTGAAGGGCAACGCCACCATCGAGGTGGTGGCGCCGCCGCCCATCGCCTCGGGCCGGCCCGCCTCCGTGCTCGAGTGGAGCGAGTCCGCCTACTGAGGGACGAGGAAGGGGCGCAGGAAGTCATCCGCCTCGGCGGCGATGCGCTCGAGGGACTCCACCAGCTCGTGGCCATCCTCCACCTCCACGAACCGGACGTGGCGCTTGCCGTGCGCCCACTCGCGCGAGTAGCGGATGTCCGTCGTCGTGTCCCGGCGCCCGTGGATGAGGAGCGTGGGCACGCGCACGTCCGGCCAGCCGCCCGAGCGGGCCTCGATGGTGTCGAGGTCGTGGATGAGGCCGAAGTGCACGCGCGTCTGGCGCTTCTCCGCGTAGTCCTGCGTCTCCAGCCAGCCCGTCTCCTGCCAGCGGCGCATGCCCTCCGCGCCCACCGTGCGCCGCATCTGCTCCGGGGCACGCAGGGCGGGGGCCAGCAGCACCAGCGCGCACACCCGCGCGTCCTCCTCCGCCACGCGGCACGCCGTCAGCCCGCCCAGGCTGGAGCCGAAGACGATGGCCCTGTCCCGCTCGCCGCCGATGGCATCGCGCACCGTGCGCATCATCGCGCTCAGGCTCAGGTGCTCGAGCGAGGGCTGCCGCAGGTTCAACCGCTCCAGGTGGATGCCCTGGCGCGCGTAGTGCCCGGCGAGCGCCACGCCCTTGGCGGACTGGGGCCCCGAGGCGAAGCCATGCAGGTAGAGCCAGCGGGGGCCGGCGGGGGAGGACGGGGCAGGGGAGGTGCTCATGGCGGCGCACTCTACCCCCGCGGGCCCGCGCGGAAATGATGAGGGCCCCGGGTTGGTGGGAAACCCGGGGCCCTCCAGCTCGCGTCAGATGCTGCGAGCCCAGCGAATCAGAGGCCGATGCCGGCCAGCGCCGACTTGATGAGGCCCGCCCTCACGCCGCTGTTGTGCGTGCCGCGGCCGAGCGAGTCCCCGCCGAAGCCGTAGTGGTGCAGCGCGACGACCTCGTGCGTGGTGGCGGAGAGCACCGGCGAGCCCGAGGAGCCGCCCAGCGTGTCCGCGTTGTAGGAGGCGTCCGTGGAGCTGAAGTTGGCGTTCATGATGGAGCCCGGCGAGTACTTCTTCGTCGGGGCGCAGCCGGACTGCGTGTTGTAGTCGCAGTTCTGGTGCACGACGTAGATGCTGGCGTTGGTGGCCGCGTCGGTGCCGGCGATGGTCAACTTGCCGTACACCTGGCCCGGGAGCTGGCCGTTGAGCGGCGCGCAGCGCAGCGCCGTCATGTCCAGGTTCTTCCACGTCTGCACGAAGCTGGAGCAGTCGTACCAGATGCGGGCCGTGGAGCTCACGCCGTCGATGTAGTTGAAGGACACCTTGGCGCCACGGGCATCACCGGAGCGAGCCACGCAGTGGTTGTTGGTGATGACGACGTCATCGGACACCAGCCACGCCGTGCAGCGCGAGCCCTTCGCCGGGATGGAGATGTAGCCCACCGCGCTCGCACGGGCGGCCTCGGTACCGGCCAGCAGCGTGCTGCTCTTCCAGTCCACGGAGCCCACGATGACCGTCGACTCGGTGGACATGAGCGTGTCCGACGACAGGCTCTCGTCGACTTCCGGAGCGCCGCACGCCGTGAGGAAGCCAGCCGCCGCCAGACCCAGGTACCGAAGCTTGCGCATCAATCGCTCTCCCGTGCTGCGAGGTGATGCGCCTGCCTTGAGCACTGCCCATGCCAACCTCCAAGTGCCCGGACTTCCTGGCTCGGGCCCGCCCGGCGAGGGAGGGCGTGGAACACGGCCGCGCAGAGGGTTTGTAAAGCGGCCATGCACTCCGGGGTCCAACCGTTGGGATTCCCTCTGGAAACCCACCGCGCACGGCACTGTCCAGTAATGGGACGCCCGGGGGGAAGGGTGACCGGAAGCAGGACACTTCGTGGGGAGCGGGGAGGCGCGCGCCCCGGCCGGAAGGTGGTATGCCGGGGGCCTATGACTGCACCCGTGGCGCTCATCACCGGCGGCTCGCGAGGCGTGGGCCGCGCCCTGTCGTTGCGGCTCGCGAAGGCGGGCTACGACATCGTCTCCACCTACCGGCGTGATGCCGAGGCCGCCGCCGAGCTCATCAAGGACGTGGAGGCGCTCGGCCGCCGCTGCCGCACCGTCATCGCCGACCAACTCGAGCCGGCCAGCCTCCATGCCGCCTTCGATCTCGTGCAGCAGGAGTTCGGCGGGTTGGATGTCTTCGTGGCCAACGCCGCCTCCACCGCCTTCACGCCGCTGATGCAGATGAAGCTGCACCAGATGGACAAGACGTTCAACGTCACGGTGAAGAGCTTCCTGCTGGCCGCGCAGCGCGCCGTGCCGCTGATGGCGGGCCGCAAGGGCCGCATCGTGGCGGTGTCCGGCATGGACTCGCGCATGCCGCTGCCCTTCCACGGCTTCCTCGGGGCGATGAAGGGCTCCATGGAGATTCTGGTGAAGTACCTGGCCGCCGAGCTGGCGTCCTCCGGCGTGCGCGTCAACGCCGTCAACCCCGGCTACATCGACACCGAGTCCAGCCGCTTCTACATGGGCGATGCCTGGGAGACGCTCGAGGCCAAGGTGAAGGACAGCGTGCCCGTGGGCTACGTGGCCAGCGCGGATGAGATCGCCAAGACGATTGAATGGCTGTGCTCCGAGGGCTCCTCGTACGTGAACGGCCAGACGCTGGTGGTGGATGGGGGCCTGGAGGTGAACTACGCCATGCAGTTCGCCAGCGCCCTCACCCAGTCCGACAAGTAAAGGAAGAGGTCATCCCATGCCCACCCGCCTGCGCCTCTACCAGGTCGATGCCTTCTCCTCCCAGGTCTTCGGAGGCAACCCCGCCGCTGTGTGCCCGCTGGATGCGTGGCTGCCGGACGAGGTGCTCCAGGCGATTGCCGCGGAGAACAACCTCTCCGAGACGGCCTTCGTGCTGCGCGACGAGGTGCGCGGCTGGCAGATCCGCTGGTTCACCCCCACGCAGGAGGTGGACCTGTGCGGCCATGCCACGCTGGCGGCGGCCTACATCCTCTTCACGCGGCTGGCGCCGGGACTGGAGCGGGCGCAGTTCAACTCGCGCTCGGGGCCGCTGGTGGTGACGCAGCAGGAGGGGGAGTGGATGGAGATGGACTTCCCCTCGCGGCCGCCGGAGCCCTGCGCGATACCGGAGGGGTTGGCGGAGGCGCTGGGCGCCGAGCCGCGTGAGACGCTGGTGTCGAGGGATTTGCTGGCCGTCTTCGACACGGAGGAGCAGGTGAGGGCGCTGGCCCCGGACATGGGGAAGCTGGCCCAACTGGAGTACTTCGCGGTGACGGCGACGGCGAGGGGCTCGGAGTCGGACTTCGTCTCGCGCTTCTTCGCGCCGCGGGTGGGCGTGCCGGAGGATCCGGTGACGGGCTCGGCGCACTGCACGCTGGTGCCCTACTGGTCGCAGAAGCTGGGCAAGAAGCAGTTGCTGGCGCACCAGATTTCCCACCGCGGCGGCGTGCTCCAGTGCGAGGACCGCGGCGAGCGCGTGGGCATCTCCGGCCAGGCCGTGCTGTACCTCGAGGGCCACATCTCGCTGTGAGGCGATTCCACTTCTCGCCGGCGAGAAGTGAAATCAGGGGACCCGATTCCACTTGTCGCCGACGACAAGTGAAACGCGAGGGGCCAATTCCACTTCTCGCCGACGAGAAGTGAAACCAGGGGACCCGATTCCACTTGTCGCCGACGACAAGTGAAACGGCTCGGGCGGCTGTGCGGCATTTTTTACAGGGTGCCCCCGCCCGGCCGCCGACGGTCCTCCATGTAGGTGTCACTCCCGGGATTGGCGTCTCGCCTGCCTGCGGGCACACTGCGCGCCGCCTGAACGTGCGAGCAGGACGGGGACCCACCCCCTCTCTCGTCGCGGACACAGGAGGGGAGCGCACGGATGCGCCTGCTGCACACGTCGGACTGGCACCTTGGGCACACGTTGTACGACACCTCGCGCGAGGCCGAGCACGCGGCCTTCCTCGAGTGGCTGCTCGACACCCTCGAGACCCACAAGGTGGATGCCCTCCTGGTGGCCGGCGACATCTTCGACACCGCCAACCCCAGCGCCGAGGCCCAGGCCGCCTGGTACCGCTTCGTCGCCCAGGCCCGCATCCGCTGCCCCAAGCTCGATGTCGTCGTGATCGGCGGCAACCATGACTCGGCGGCCCGGCTGGATGCGCCCGACCCCCTCTTCGCCGCGCTCGACGTGCGCGTGGTGGGCGGCCTGCCCAAGGCCCGGGGCTCGGTGGACCTGGAGCGCCTGCTGGTGCCGCTGAAGAACGCCCAGGGCAAGGTGGGCGCGTGGGTGGCGGCCGTGCCGTACCTGCGGCCCGCGGATCTCCCGCTCGTCTCCGAGGAAGGGGGGGACAAGCTCATCGAGGGCGTGCGCTCGGTGTACGCCGAGGTGCTGGAGGGCGCGCGCGCCAGGCGCAAGCCGGGCCAGGCCCTCGTGGCCATGGGCCATTGCTACATGGTGGGCACCGAGCTGTCCGCGCTCAGCGAGCGCAAGATTCTCGGGGGCAACCAGCACGCGCTGCCGGTGGACCTCTTCCCCGAGGAGCTGGCGTACGCGGCGCTCGGGCACCTGCACAAGGCGCAGCGCGTGGGCGGACGCGAGGGCGTGCGCTACAGCGGCTCGCCCATTCCCCTGTCGCTCTCCGAGGCCAGCTACGCGCACCAGGTGCTGCTGGTGGAGCTGGAGGGCGAGCAGCTCTCCTCCGTGCGGCCGCTGCCCGTGCCGCGCCGGGTGGAGATTGAACGGGTGCCCAAGCGCGACGCGGCCACGCTGGATGACGTGGTGCAGATGCTGGAGGCCCTGCCCGCGCTGGAGGCGGACACGCCCGACTGGCGGCGCCCCTACCTGGAGGTGTGCGTCGCGCTGCCCCGCCCCGAGCCCGCGCTGCGCCGCCGGGTGGAGGCCGCGCTCGAGGGCAAGGCCGCGCGGTTGGTGAAGCTCACCCCCGCCTATACCGGCAGCGGCCACACGCTCGCGGAGGCGCGGCCGGGCGTCTCCCTCAAGGAGCGCACCCCCGAGGACGTCTTCCGCGCCCGCTACGCGCGCGACTACACCGAGCCGTTGGAGCCCGTGCTGCTCGAGGCCTTCCATTCGCTGCTCACCCAGGTGCAGGAGGACGCGTCATGAGGATTCTCGCCATCCGTGGCTGCAACCTGACGAGCCTCGCGGGGGACTTCGCGCTGGAGTTGGATCAGCCGCCGCTCGACAAGATGGGGCTGTTCGCCATCACCGGAGCCACCGGCGCGGGCAAGAGCACGCTGCTGGACGCCATGTGCCTGGCCCTCTTCGACCGCACCCCGCGGCTGGGCGAGCGCGGCGGTGTCCCGGTGGGGCGCGCCGACGAGGACGAGGAAGCGCGGCTGATGGCCAACGACGTGCGCGGCGTGCTGCGGCGCGGCGCGGGCGAGGGCTTCGCCGAGGTGGACTTCCTGGGCAAGGACGGCCGCCGCTACCGCGCGCGCTGGTCCGTGTGGCGGGCGCGCAAGCTCGCCGAGGGCCGCTTCCGGCCGCAGGAGATGACCCTCACCGACGTGGCCACCCAGCAGCAATTCGGGCGCACCAAGTCCGAGGTGCTCAAGGCCATCGAGGAGCGGCTGGGCCTGTCCTTCGACCAGTTCCGGCGCTCGGCGCTGCTGGCGCAGAACGAGTTCGCCGCCTTCCTGCGCGCGGACGCCAACGAGCGCGCGGAGCTGCTGGAGCGGATGACGGGGACGGAGGTGTACAGCCGGGTGTCCATGGCCGCGCACCAGCGCCAGAAGGAGGTGCAGGAGGAGCTGTCGAAGCTGGAGCAGGGCGTGGCGGCCATTGCCCGGCTGTCCGACGAGGAGCGCGCGGCGGCGGAGGAGGGGCGGGCGCGGGAGGAGGCGGCGCTGGGCGAGGCGCGGGCGGCACAGGCGCGGGCCGAGCAGGCGCTGCACTGGTACACGGAGCGCTCGCGGCTGGTGGCGCAGGAGGCCGAGGCGGAGCAGTCGCGCCAGCGCGCGGCCCAGGCGCAGGAGGCCGCGGAGCCCCGGAAGGCGGAGCTGGAGCGGGTGCGCGCGGCGGAGGTGCTGCGGGCCCCGCTCCACCGGGTGGACGAGGCCTCGCGGAGGCTGGTGGAGGCGGAAGCGGCGCTGACGGCGCGGCGCGCGGAGGCGGAAGCGGCCCGGGCCTCGGCACAGGTGCGCGAGGAGGCGCGGGCGAAGGCGGAGGCGCGGGCGAAGGCGGCGGCGGAGGCGGAGGCGGCCGCGCGCCCGGCCCTGGACGAGGCGCTGAAGCTGGACGCGGAGCTGGCGCGGGCGCGGAGTGATGAGCAGGAGGCCGCGCGCAAGCTGGAGGCGGCTCGCGAGTCCGAGCGGGTGGCCCAGGAGTCACTGGCGCGGGTGGCGCGGGAAGAGGAGGCCGCGCGCGCGGAGCTGGAGGCGGCGAAGGCGTGGCTCGGTGAGAACAAGCGCCTGGAGGCCATGGCCCGGGAGTGGCCCCGCTGGGAGGCGGAGCTCACCCGCTACGGCCGCGCGGCACAGGACGAAACCAAGGCCCGCGAGTCTCTCTCTCAGGTGCAGTCGCGGACGGGAGCGCTGCGGACGGAGGCCGAGCGCCGGGGCGAGGAGAAGCGCAAGGCGGACGAGTCCCTGGAGGCGGCGAAGGCCCGCGTGGCCAGCGCCGAGGCCGCGCAGGGCAAGGAGGCGGGCGCGGAACGGCGGGCCCGCCGGGTGGAGTTGCAGTCCCGGCAGGAGGGGCTGCGGGCGTTGACGGACGCGCGCAAGGGCGCGAGCGAGGCGGCCCGGGCGGAGCAGGAGGCGGCCGAGGAGGCCAGCAGGGCCCGGGCGGAGCAGGCATCCGCGACGGCCGAGGCCGAGGCCGCGAAGGTGCGCCGCCTCGAGCAGGAGGCCGCGCTGAAGGAGGCCCGCCGGGCGTTCGCCGACGCGCGGGCGACGTTGGATCTCGCCGAGCACCGCGCGGAGCTGCGGGCGGGCCAGCCCTGTCCCCTCTGCGGTGCCACCGAGCACCCCTACCGCCAGACGGGAACCGCGCTGGAGGGGCTCGCCACGAAGGCGCGGGCGCGGGTGGAGGAGCTGGAAGGGGAGTCCGCCGTGGCAGCGCGGGCGGAGGCCGAGGCCAGTGCACGGGCGGCGGCGGCGGGCCCGCGCGCGGCGCAGGCAGAGGCCCGGAGGGAGGCCGCGGCGAAGCAGCGTGCCCAGCAGCGCACGGCGTGGAGCCACTCGCGCGCGAAGCTCGCGGGGACGCTGCCCCCGGAGGACGTGGAGGCCGAGGGGCTCGAGGCCTGGCTGGAGGTGGCGCTCGCGGAGGTGAAGGCGCTGCAGGCCGGGCTGAATGCCGAGGAGGAAGCGGCGGAGAAGCTGGAGCGCGCGGCGAAGGAGGCCCGGACCGCGCTCACCGCCGTGCACGAGCGCCAGAAGGCGGTGGAGGAGGCCCTGCGTCAGGCGGAGGAGGCGCTGCGCCAGAACACCGAGGCCGAGTCCACCGCCAGTCGCGAGGTGGAGCAGGCCGCGCGCATCCGCCAGGAGGTGCTGGAGGTGTTGGCGGCTCCCTTCAAGGACCTGCCGCGCTGGCAGGAGTCGCTGTCCGCGAAGCCGGCCGACTTCCGTGCGCACTGCGCGAAGCGGGTGACGGAGTGGAATACCCGCGAGCAGGCCTCGAAGGACGCGGAGGCGCGCGTCGCGCAGGCGAAGGAGAAGCGCGCTCCGGCGGAGACGGCGGCCGGAGTGCAGCACGCCTTGACCGAGAGCTGCGCCCAGGCGCTCTCCAGGGCCCAGGAGGCGGTGCGGGAGAAGCAGGCCGCGCGCGGGGCGCTGCTCGGCGGACGTCCCACCGCCGAGGTGCGTGACGGGCTCGAGCGGGAGGTGCGGGAAGCGTCCCAGGCCTTCGAGTCCGTCCGCGCCGACGCCGAGAAGGTGAAGCAGGATGCCGCCGCCGCGGCCGCGCGTGCCCAGGACGCGGTGCAGGCCCGTGAGTCCGCGGGCACCGCCAGGACCGAGGCCGAGGCGGCGCTCTCGGCACTGCTGTCGGCGCGGAGTCTCTCGCTGGAGGCCGTGCGTCTCCTGCTCGCGCGGGATGCCGCCTGGTGCGAGGCCGAGGAGCGTGCGCTGTCGGCGCTCCGCCAGGCACAGGAGCACGCCCTGGCCGTGCTGACGGAGCGTCAGACGCAGCGCACGCGGCACGAGGCCTCCGGTCAGCCCTCCATCGCCGAGGTGGATGCTCCGGCCGCTTGCGAGCAGGCCCGCCTGGACACCGAGGTCCGGCGTCAGTCTGTCGCTCGATTGGAAGCCCAACTCAACCAGGACGACGAGGCCCGCCGCCGCCACGGCGAGCAGGCCCGGCTCCTTGAGGAGAAGCAGCGCGCCAGCGGCGTGTGGCGCACCCTCAGTGAGCTCATCGGCTCGCACGATGGCCGCAAGTTCAAGGTGTTCGCCCAGAGCCTCACCCTGGACGCACTCCTGCACTACGCCAACGCGCACCTCGAGGAGCTGGCCCCGCGCTACCGCCTCATGCGCGTGCCGAAGTACGACCTCGACCTGCAGGTGGTGGACGGGGACATGGGCGACGAGGTGCGCGGCGTCTCCAGCCTCTCGGGCGGGGAGAGCTTCCTCGTGTCCCTGGCGCTCGCCCTGGGCCTGGCCTCGCTCTCCTCGGAGACGACCCAGGTGGAGACGCTCTTCATCGACGAGGGCTTCGGCACGCTGGACCCGGAGACCCTGGAGATGGCCCTGGCCACGCTCGACGCGCTCCAGGCCACCGGCCGGCAGGTGGGCATCATCTCCCACGTGTCCGGGCTCGCCGAGCGCATTGGCGCGCAGGTGCGCGTGGTGAAGCAGGGGGCCGGACGCAGCCGGCTCGTCGTGATGGGCGAGACGGGCATCCTGGCCTCTCCGCCCCCCGCGGTACGGCCCGCGGCGTCGGTGGGGTAGGGCGTCAGCTCGCTGGGCCGCTGGCCAGGCTCGCCAGGTAGCGGTCCAGCGTCTCGGCGAAGGTGGGGTCGTCGTTGAGGAAGGCGAGCCCCACGCCCCCCCTGTACGGATCGTCCACCACGTGCACCACCAGTGCGTCTCCCTGCAGGCGCTCGCCGTTGGGCAGCCGCACCTGGACCGTCACCACGCTGTCCACGGGAGGGCGGTGCGCCGTGCGCACGAAGAGGCCACCGTTGGAGATGTTCGTCGCGTGCTCGCGCACGAAGTCCAGCTCCGTGCGGAACTCCATCTCCAGCTTCACCGCGAAGCGGCGTCCGTGCCGCTGGGTGTCGAACGTCTCGTAGGTGCGGGCACCTTCCTGGGCCGCGGGCTCCGCCTCCGGGGCGGGCTCGGGGGCTTCAGGTGCCGCGGCGGGGGCGGGAGCCGGGGCGTTGGCCGCGTTGGCGAAGAAGTCGATGGGGACGGAGCCAGGCCCGGGCGGCGGCCCTTCCGGAATGGGCTCCCGGACGGCGAGCTGTTGCAGGTGCCCGTGCAGCACGATGGCCGCGGCCTCGTAGTCCTCCAGCTCGTGGGTGTCCGGGCCGGTGAGCGAGTCGTTCCGGAACGCGTCGCGAGCCGCCTTGGGCAGGCGCCACAGCTCCACCAGGGTGCCACCACTCTGTTGCACCTGCTGTGTCAGCTCCTCCAGGGCGGTGCGCGGGTAGCTGGGCGCCTCCAGCTTCAACTCCAGGGTGGCTTCCGCTTCCCGTAAGGCCACGACGATGCCTGGCGGTGTCGGCGGGGGCAGCAACGCCCCCAGCCCCTCCACCAGCTCTCTCACCCGCTCTGCACGGGCTGAGCCATTCCACAACGCCGCGAGACCGAACACAGGCACGTCGACGGACCATAGCCGAGCCCGCCGCCGGGTGGGTCAACCATCGTGCATTTCCCACCAGTGAACGCTCTGCCAGCAGGCGGGCGCAAATGTGTGGGCCGCCTGGACGCATTCCGTCCTGCCTCGGGCAGATCGAACCCCTGCGCATAGACACCCACCTGGGCAACGGAGGACTGCATTCCCAGCTTGGCGGACTGATTTTCGACCCCCCCTCCCTTTCCGTCTGTGTTGAGTGCCATGCGTCCTCAATCCCGATTCCTCGCGGCCGCGCTGCTCGTGGCCACACTCGTTTCAGGCTGTGGTGATAGCCCTGTCGACCCCGATCCCCAGCCGGATGGTGGGACGACGGATCCCGGCGGCAACCCGCCGCCGCCCCCACCTCCCCCTCCCCCGGAGCTGCCCACGGCGGAGGACCCCTTTGGAGATCCTCCGGGCCCGGGCGCCGGTCCCCGCAACGCGACGATCGACACCGACTGTGACGGCCTCACGGATGAGGAGGAGTGGGGCACCATCTATACCGGTGGCCTGAAGACCGACCCGGGCCGGTGGGACACGGATGGGGATGGCCTCCGCGATGGTGTCGAGGCGGGCCGCACCTCCACCGTCAACACGAGCCCGGAGTGCCAGGCCCTCTTCATCGCGGACGCGGACCCGTCGTCGGCGCGCGCGACGAATCCGACCATCGCGGACACGGACGGGGACGGGCTGAAGGACGGCCTGGAGGACCGCAACTACAACGGCAAGCTGGACCCGGGCGAGACCGATCCGGCCAACCCCGACATGGATGGGGACGGGCTGAAGGACGGTGACGAGGACGCCAACAAGAACACCGTGGTGGACTTCGGCGAGACGGATCCGCGCAAGCGGGACACGGACGCCGATGGCCTTTCGGACTCCATCGAGCTGAACATCACCGGGACGAATGCCCTCAAGGCCGACACCGACGGCGACTCGTGCCTGGACGGTGCCGAGGATCTCAACGGCAATGGCGTGAAGGAGCCGGGTGAGACCGACCCGAAGAACGGCTCCGACTGCGGCGGTGGGACCAGCGCCCAGGACACGGACGGCGATGGCGTGCCGGACACCATCGAGGACGCCAACGGCAACGGTGTCAAGGACGCGACCGAGACCGACTTCCGCAATGCGGACACGGACGGCGATGGCCTGTCGGACGGCGTGGAGGATCGCAACCACAACGGTGTGGTGGACTCCAACGAGAGCGATCCGCGCTTGAAGGACACGGACTGCGACGGTCTGCTCGACGGCGCGGACCAGGGCGCCTTCAAGGGCGAGGACACCAACGGCAACGGCCTGCGCGACGTGGGCGAGACGGACCCGACCAGGCGCGACACGGACGGGGACGGCCTGTTGGACGGCGTGGAGCGGGGCATTCCCGCCAGCGCGGCGCCCGTCACCACCTGCGGCTACCCGGGGGACGCCAACCCGGCCACCGTCACGGATCCGCTCAACCCCGACTCCGATGGGGATGGCATCGCCGACGGTGCCGAGGACTCGAACCAGAACGGCCAGAAGGACCCGGGCGAGCTGGATCCCCGCGACCGCACCGACGGGGCCACGACCACGCCGGCCGGCCAGGCCTGCGCGGCGAGCAACCTGCGGCAGGTCGTCTTCAAGGAGGACAGCGGCGGGGACATCCGTCTGGCGCTCCGGCCTTCCTTCGGTGAGGTGAAGCAGATCGTGCTCGCGGGCAAGGGCCGGGGCTTCATCGGCTACGACGACACGAACAAGGTGGCCTTCATCGCCTACAAGCGCGGCCAGGCGGGCAGCTCGACCACCGTGGTGGGCGACGAGCTGTTCGTGCGCGGCCAGTTCTCCCCGTCGGTGGCGGCGGGCACCACGCAGACCTTCACCACCTGGGACGGCCACCCCGCGCTGCAGGCCTTCTACGACCAGAGCGCGACCACCAACCTGCGCGACTACGCCAACTCGGTGGCCAACCAGCTCGTCGGCTCGGGGGCCGGAGCGCTCACGGGTGGTGCGGCCGTGAACGGGCCGTACAAGCTCCAGGCGCAGTACGTCCACCGCTCCAACGCGAGCGTGCTGGTGGTGCTGGCCATCACCCCCACGGCGCGCTTCGTGGACCCGGGGCTCTTTGTCATGAACGACACCGCGGGCGGCACGGCGCTGGCCCAGTTCGGTGACGCGGACGCGGTGCAGTGCGAGACCTTCACCACGGGCAACGGCATGGCCGACTTCCTCTTCGTGGTGGACGACAGCGGCTCCATGCAGACCTCGCAGGGCGCCCTGGGCGACGCCGCCGCGGCCGTGGCCAACCGGCTGGGCAACTCGCAGCTCGACTGGCGCATCTCCATGGTGACCACGTCCTATACGCAGCCGGACTACTCGTGGCCCAACCGCAACGTGTTCCGCGGCTTCACGCGCAACATCGATCAGTTCAAGGCGTGGCTGCAGCAGGGCGCGACCTGCCCGGATCCCAGGCAGTTCTGCTGGGTGGGCATCGACGGTGCCAGCGAGGAGCGCTCCCTGGAGGGCGCGCGCGTGGCGGTGGACTACATGACCAACGCCAGCACGCCCGCGGACAGGAAGTACCGTCCGGGTGCCCGGCTGGTGGTCATCCTCCTCACCGACGTGCGTGACCAGCCGGACACCGTTCCGGTCAGCACGTACATCGACTACTTCAAGGGCGCCAACCCCACCGGCGGGCTCATCCAGATGCACGGCATCATCTGTGACCCGGCCGGCGGCGACTGCTACCCGGGCGAGCCCTCGGCCAACCCGCGGCACCTGGACGTCATCCAGGCCACCGGCGGCATCGTGGGCAGCATCCGCAGCACCACGTCCATCCAGAACGCCATCAACACCATCGTGGACAGCGTGATTGCCTCCACGGGTTACCGCACGCTCAAGCCGCCCATCGGTGCCTCGGTGCGGGTGGCGCTGGAGTCGGTGCAGAACCCCGCGGCATGCTCCGCGAGCGACCTGCCTCGCAGCCGGACGAACGGCTTCGACGTGGACGGCATCAGCCAGGCGCTGTCCTTCTACGGCGCGTGCCGTCCGGCCTCCGCGGGGGCGACGAAGGCCGCCATCTCCTACCGCTACTGGAGCGACCTGACGCCGAACCAGGACGGCAACCCGCCGCCCTGCTCGACGGACACGGGCTACTACGACCCGGCGGCTCCGGACTTCTGCAAGGGCAACCTCACGTGCAACCGGCAGACGAACCGGTGCGAGTGCCCCTCGGACTGCGGCGGTGGCGGGGCTCCGGGCGAGGTGTGCAACACCAGCCGGGACGTGTGCGACTTCACCTGCACGGCGGACTGCGGTGGCACGTGCGGCAGCTTCCAGGCGTGCAACACGTCCACCTGCACCTGCCAGTGCGTGGCGAGCGCCACGTGCGCGCCGGGCTTCAAGTTCGACCCGGCGGCCTGCGGCTGCGTCTGCGACACGGGGGCGCTCAACTGCGGCTCCACCTACCAGCCCGACGCCGCCACCTGCGCCTGTGTCTGCAAGGACGAGTGCGGTGGTTGCGGGCCGGGGACGACGTGCAACCAGAGCCTCTGCCGCTGCGAGCCGAAGCTGAACTGAGTGCTGCGAAAGGAGCGGCCCCGGTGGGTTCCTGACCCGCCGGGGCCGCCGTACCCGGGCCGGAAGCCGCTGAGTCCCAGCGGTCTCCGGCCCTGGTGTTTCAGGGCTTCGCCGCCACGCCCCCATTCATGTACGGGGGCATGTCGGCGGGGGGCTCCGGGTTGCGCCAGACGGCGACCGGCTGGATGCCGTCCTCGGTGAGCCGCCACGGCCCGAGCACCGCCTCGAGCTGCGCCGGGGTACGCATGTGGAAGGCGGGCCCCATCATCTTCACCAGCTCGGGATGCTCCAGGGCCTTGGGGCTGTCGCAGTCGAAGGCGAGGTAGCTCCCCGGCGGCGCCAGGTCGTAGAGCTGCTGGAACGAGGCGCGGATCTGCTCGTCCGTCATGAAGGCCTCGACGCCCACGACGATGATGCCGAGCCGGCGCAGGGGGCCGAGCACCTGCCTCACGGCGCCGAGGTCGAGCGTCGACAGGTCCGTGGCGTCGCACCGGAGGTAGGCCGTGCCCGGCACGCCCGCGAGGATGCGCTGGCCCAGCGCGACATTGGAGTCGTCGATGTCCGTGTACACCACGCGCGCCCCGGGGACCGTCTCGTGGACGTTGCCCTGGGTGGGCAGGCCGGAGCCCAGGACGAGGAACTGGTCCACGCCCTGGGCCTGGATGTAGCGCGAGGCCCGCCCGATGAAGCCGCGCAGCGCGCGGAACACCGGCCGGAAGTCCTTGAAGACGGCTTCAAAGGCCTTCGCCGCCGCCACGTCTACCGGGTAGTGGTGGCTGCCTCCGAGCCAGTAGTCGAACATCCGGCCCGTGTTGGGCACCGTCGGCTCCGCTTCGTGTCCCATGTCTTCCTCCCCTGTCCTGGCATGGCGGGTGCGGGGGCGACCATAGCCGACCGGAAAGTCACGTGCCGGGCTGCTAGAGTCCTCTGCCGGGCGCCTGCCCCTCCCCTGTTCCGGAGTTCATCGATGCAGAGCCGATTTCCCCTCGTCCTGGCCACGACGCTGCTTGGCGCGGCCTCCCTGTCCGCTTGCGGCACCACCCCCACCGAGGATCGCGAGCGCGTCACCTTCCCCGCCCGGGACGACTTCCCGGACCTGGGCGGCGTGGAGTCCCTGTCGCCCCTCTCGCGCACCTACACGTTCGATCCGAACCTGGAGCACAGCCACCTCTTCGTGCAGCTCTTCAGCGCCTCGCTCGGGCATGACCACGTGGTCCGCGCCACGCAGTGGTGGGGCTCCCTCGCCTTCGACCCGTCCAACCTGTCCGGGTGCGCTGTCTCCGTGACGGTGGAGGTGGAGGGGCTCGACCCCGAGCGTGACGAGATGCGCGACCTCACGGGCCAGGAGCGCGTCTCCCGGAGTGACCGGGAGCAGATCCGCGAGCACCTGAGGGCCAAGGAGCAGCTGAACCTGGAGGAGCACAAGACGCTCGAGTTCACCTCGCGCTCCTGCGTGCTCACGGGCGAGAAGGGGATGGACGGGCGCTCGGTGGTGGAGGTGACGGGCGACCTGAAGCTGCGCGGCGTCACCCGGGAGGTGCGGCTGCCCCTGGAGGTGGCGGTGGACGAGAAGCAGGTGGCGGCGCGGGGCGTGCTGACCACCCGCCACTCGGACTTCGGCTTCGAGCCCTATTCGGCGCTGGGTGGGCTCTTCAAGAACAAGGACGAGCTCTACTTCGTCCTCGACGTGCGCGGCCAGCGCGTGCCCGGGAAATGAGAGGACGTGGGATGAAGAAGGTACTCGTCGCGGTGCTCGCCGTGGTGCTGCTGGGAGGGCTGGGGGTGGCGGGGGTCGCGTGGGGGCTGCGGCCCCGGATGCGTCCGGCCCCGGACCGGAAGGTGGAGGCCACCCCCGAGAAGCTCGTGCGGGGCCGCTACCTCGCGGAGAACGTGGCCGCCTGCTTCCATTGCCACTCGCAGGCGGACAAGTCCCTCTTCGGCACGCCGCCGAAGCCCGGCACCGTGGGCGGCGGTGGCATGTGCATGGGGCCGGAGGACGACTTCCCCGGCGCCCTCTGTGCCTCCAACCTCACGTCCGACCTTGAGACGGGGCTCGGCCAGTGGACGGATGGGGAGATCATCCGCGCCATCCGCGAGGGGGTGAGCCGGGATGGCCGGCCGCTGATGGCCATCATGCCCTACGGCTTCTACCGGGAGATGTCGGACGAGGACGTGGAGGCGATCGTGGCGTACCTGCGGACCCTCCCGCCCATCCGCAATTCGCTCACGGCGTCGCGGTTCGACTTCCCGCTCAACGTCGCCGTGCGCTTCATGCCCGAGCCGCTGGAGCAGCCCGTCACCGCGCCGGCCCGCTCGGACACGGTGGCCTACGGCGGGTATCTGCTCACCCTGGGCGGCTGCGCGGAGTGCCACACGCCCAACCGGGGGCCGCTGTCCGGGCAGCGGTTCGCCGGAGGCCGGGAGTTCTGGCTGGACAATGAGGTGTCGGTCCGCAGCGCGAACCTCACCCCGCATGAGACGGGCATCGGAGGGCTCAGCCGGGAGGTCTTCATCGGGCTCTTCAAGCGTCACGCGCTGCCCGAGGCCCGGCGCGAGGTGCCCTGGCGGCTCAACACGGCGATGGCGTGGCTGTCCTACGGGGGGATGACGGAGGCGGACGTGGGCGCCATCTACGACTACCTGAAGACGCTGCCGCCGGTGGACAACGCCGTCACCCCGTGGAGCCTCCCGGGCGCGGCTCCGGCCACGCCGTGAGGTTTTCGGCGTGGCGGCCGGCCTCCTCCAGGAGCGCGCGGTGCGCGGGGATGGCGAGGAACGAGCGGCGCAACCCCTCGTCGTGGAGCTTCCCCGCCCACTCCTGGAGTTGACGGTGGGCCGTCTCCAGGACGCGGGCCGCGCGGGCGTCCTCCTGGTCGCGGAGGACGCGGAAGCACGTCAGCCATACCCGGAAGGGATCCTCCACGCCATGGAGCGCGCCCTGCTCCAGGTGCGTGAGGAGCTCCTCGGCGTACCCGCGGGCCTGCTGCCGCTCGCCGGCCGCCAGTGCGACGGCGGCCAGGCCCGCGACGGCCTCCATCTCCAGGTGCCGCATCCGCGTCTCCACCCGGATTGCCCGGGCCTGCTGGAAGGCCTCGCGGGCCTCGGGCAGGCGCGCCAGGGAGAGCAACGCGTGGCCCCGGCTCATCCAGGCATAGCCCTGGTAGCGGGGGCTGCCGACCTCCTGGCCGATGCGCAGCGCCTGCTCGGCGAGCTCGAGCGCGGCGGGCGCGTCCCCCAGCTGGTGGTGGATGAGCGCCAGGTTGCAGCGGTCCACGCACTCCCAGAACCGGTACCCGATGTCCCGGCTGAACTGGAGGGTCTGTTCGAAGTCGGCCCGGGAGCCGGCGAAGTCGCCCAGACTCTTGCGCACGTAGGCCTGGTACCGGAGGGCGGAGAACTCCAGCCAGCGGTTGCCCATGGCGCGGCAGAAGGGGAGCACCCGGAGGATGTAGGTGAGGCTCGTCGCCAGGTCTCCGAGCTCGTGGAGGGCGGCGCTGAGGTTGAGCATGCTCTCCACCTCGAGCTGCTCGAGCCGCGCGGATTCGGCGAGCGCCAGGCTGCGCTCGAAATGGGTCCGGGCGTTCTCGAAGTCACCCTGGTGGTGGCGCAGCATCCGTCCCCAGCGCAGGTGGCCGAGCGCCTCGCTGGCCACATCCCCTGTCTGCTGGGACAGGCGGATGGCCTTGCGCACCGCCTCCACGCCCTCGGTGAACTCGCCGACCTCCGAGGCGTAGAGGGCGCGGCGCAGGGCCACCTCCACCTGCCGCTGCTCGTCGCCGAGCAGCTCGGCCAGCGCCTCCATCAGCTCCAGGTCCCTCCGCTGCGCCCGCCGCTCGCCGATGACACCGTGGACCTTCTCGAGCGCGGCCACGATGGTGTAGCGCTCGGCGAGGTTCGCCTCGGACGTCAGCACCAGGGCCCGGTCCAGGAACGAGCGCGCCTCGGCGTTGGCGAACAGGGACAGGGCTTCTTCTCCCGCGCGCCGCAGGTAGACGGCGGCCCGGGTGCCTTGTCCGGAGGCCTCCAGGTGATCGGCGATGAGCCCGAGGTGCTCCCGGGAGCGCTCGCCTCCACGGGCCAGCAGCCACTCGGCGATGCGTCCATGGAAGGCGCGCCGCTCGCGCTTGAGCACCGTGTCGTACGTCACTTCGCGCAGGATGGCGTGCTTGAAGATGTACTCGCGCGTCCCGGCGAAGGCGGGAGTGGACTGCTCGAAGATCAGCTCGCGCTCCTGGAGGGCGGCCAGGGCCGCGTGGAGGGGGACGGGCGGCTCCTGCTCCTGCCCCATCCGCTCGAGGGCCTCGTCCCAGAAGAGCCGGCCCACCACCGAGGCGCGCTGGAGGATTTCCCGCTCGTGGGCGGGGAGGCTGTCCAGGCGGGCCTGGAGGACGCCGCTCAGCGTGGAGGGCACCTTGAGCGAGGTGAGCCGGCGTGGCTCGACGCGCCAGCGCTCGCCCTCCGCGAGGATGACGCCCTCCTCGAGCAGCATCTGGATGAGCTCCTCGAGGTAGAAGGGGTTGCCCTCGGCGCGGGAGACCACGAGCTCGTGGAGGGCCGGGGGAATGGCCTCCACCCTGCGCAGCAGCTCCTCCACGAGCCGGTGGCTGTCCTCCTGGGAGAGGGGCCGCAGCTCGAGCCGGACGTGGTGGGGGGCGGTGGCCCATTGAGGCCGGCGCTCGAAGAACTCGGGCCGCGCGGTGCACAGCACGAGGAGCCTCTCCGGGGCGAGCGTCTGGAGCAGGCGCTCGAGCAGATCCAACGCGCTGTCATCGGCCCAGTGGATGTCCTCGAGGAAGAGGACCATGGGCTCGCGGCTGAGCAGGGCGCGGAAGTACTCGCTGAGGGCGGCGAGGCCGCGGGCCCGGAGGCCCTGCTCGTCCATGGGACTGCCCTTGAGGTGGGGGCTGTCGTTGAAGTCGAAGCCGATGAGCGAGCCGGCGAAGTGGGCGCGGATGCGGCTGGAGGCCTCGGGGCCGAGGGCCTCGAAGAAGCTCTCCTCGAGCCGGGCGCGCACCACGCTGGGCACGTCACTGTCCTGGACCTGGAGGTGGAAGGAGAACAAATCCCTCAGCAGGGCATTGGGATGCCTGCGCATCTCCGGGCTGCCGCGGCCGCGCAGACACCGGGGCGGCGAGGGCAGCGACTCGAGCCACGTCTCGAACTCGCCGAGCAGCCGGGACTTGCCGATGCCCGCCTCGCCGGTGAGGGTGATGCGCTGGCAGCCGCCGCCGGAGAGCGCCGTGGAGAGGGCGGAGCGCAGGAGGCCCAACTCCTCCTCGCGCCCCACCAGCCGGGCCCAGATGCCGTCCAGCCCGCGCCCCTTGCGCTGGAAGGTGCGCGGCCGGGCCGCCGTCACCCGGTACACCTGGAGCGGCTCCTGCTTGCCCTTGAGCCGGAGGGGAGCCTGGGGCTCGGTCTCGAAGGCCCCGCTCACCTGGCGGTACGTCCCGTGGGAGATGAGGATGCCGCCCTCGGGAGCGGCCTGCTCCAGGCGGCTGGCCGTGTTGACGGTGTCGCCCATCACCGTGAGCTCGCCGAGCATGCCCACCACGCCCAGGAGGACGGGGCCGGTGTGGATGCCGATGCGCATGCGCAGGCCCTCGGGGGGGCCGGCCAGGAAGGAGTCGAGCTGGGCCTGGATGTCCAGGGCGGCGTGGAGGGCCTGCTCCGCGTCGTCCTCGCGGGCGCCGTCCGCGCCCCAGAGCGCCATCACCGCATCGCCGATGTGTTTGTCGATGCGGCCCCCGTGCCGGACGATGGCCGCGTCCACGCGCGCCCAGAGCTGGTTCATCAGCTCGCTGACGTCCTCCGGGTCCATCTGCTCGCTCAGGGAGGTGAAGCCGCAGAGGTCGCCGAAGAGGACCGTGACGTGCCGGCGCTCCAGGGGAACGCGGGAGGCGAGCGCCGCGAGCCGTGCGCGCAAGGCCGCGAGCGCGGCCTCGGTGGCCTCGTGGCCCAGGGTGGGGCGCTGGGCCTCCAGCAGGGCCATGGCCTGCTCGAGCAGGTGGCGTTCTTTGCTCATCGTCCTCCTGGAGCCGGCATGGGCCGTATTTCACCACATGACCGGTGCGCGACCCACCACCATAACGGGCAGGCTCCAGGGCCTGCCACCCACGCGGAGTGAGGAGGGCCCTCAGCGCACCGGCTGGAGGCCCGTGGGGGCCGAGTCCGTGCGGAAGACGGGGTAGAGGTTGAAGCGTGCGTCGTAGGCCGGGTGGCGCTCGTAGAAGAAGCGCAGGCGGGCGCGGGGATTCCGGGCGAACTCCGGGTCCTTCAACTGCTCGTCCCAGGCGGCCTTCACGGCGGGATTCTTGGCGAGCAGCTCGCGCGCGAAGGGCTCCAGCACGTAGTCCTCGACGTACTCCTTCTGCTCGAAGTGGTTGTTGAAGAAGCCCCAGGCGAGCAGCGAGTCCGGTCCGAGCGGCTCGAGCAGGTGCGCCAGCAGGGGCACGTTCGTCTGCGCGGCGGGCACGTAGAGCGTCCCGGCGGGCAGCGCCTGCGGCTCCTTCTTCCACTGGCCCTTCACGGACAGGAGCTGGCGGCCCTCGACGGAGGCGGGGCGGAACTTCGTCTCGGTGGCGCGGAACACCTCCACCGGGGCGGAGGGGAGCTCCTTGCCGAGCCGCTGGAAGCGCAGGCCGTGCGTGGCGAGCTTCTCCGCCACCCAGCTCGCATGCGCCGGGGGAACGAGGTAGCCGCCCGCGGGCAGCGCGGCGGTGAGGACGGGGCGGAGCTCCTCATAATAGGGAATGGTCCACACCTGGGGCTTCGTGTCGTCGTAGCGGATCCACGGCTGGGTGGTGAGCTCGGAGGGGGTGCGCTCGTAGGCGTAGCCGCGGAAGGCGAAGGGGCGGTGCTTCTCCGTGTTGTCCCAGATGAGCACCACCTCGCGGACCTTGCCGGAGGTGGCCTCGGTGTCGGAGGCCTTCACGGCGGACAGGAGGGCCTGGCCATCCCGGGCGGTGAGGCGCAGCAGGCCCTCCAGCACGTGGCGCGTGGTGGCCACGCGGTGGGCGTAGGGCTTCCAGGAGTGGGTCTCCACCAGCACGCCGTAGCGCCGGTGGGCGGCCCAGTACTGGTGGCTGAAGCGCGGGGGAGACACGCCGTAGGTCACCCCCGAGGCGGGGTCATCGTTGTCCCGGAAGGAGGGGTAGAAGGGCAGGGGAAGGTGGCCCTTGGCCTCCAACTCGGTGAAGAGCTCCTCGCGCAGCTTCGCGCCGAGGGTGCGCACCGTCTCCGGGCCCACCTTCTGCGGCTCCAGCTGCACGCTCACGTCGTGCTCGAATTTGGCGCCGTCGGTGACGTGCAGGTCCACGTAGAAGAGCGGGTTCCAGGTGTGCAGCAGCTTGAGCAGCGCCACCATTTCCGGGGCGTCGGCCTTCACGTAGTCGCGGTTGAGGTTGAGGTTCTGCCCGGTGACACGCCAGCCCATTTCCTCGGGGCCCACCTGGTTGGGGCGGTTGTTGGGGCCGAAGCGCTCGTGGCCATCCACGTTGAAGACGGGGACGAAGACGGCCGTCACCTGCTTCAGCACGCCCGGAAGTGCCTTGCCATCGAGCAGGTCGCGCAGCAGCCAGAAGCCGGCGTCCTTGCCGTCGATCTCCCCGGAGTGGATGCCGCCCTGGAAGAGGACGACGGGACGGCCCTTCTTGGCGGTGGCGGCGGGGGTGAGGGTGCCATCCGCGCTGGCCACGAGGGCGAGCATGGGGCGGCCCTCGGGGGTGGTGCCGAAGGTGTCACAGCGCACCTTGCCGGGGTAGCGCTGGGGGAAGGCGCGGCAGAGGGACTCCACCTCCGCGTAGCGGCCGGTGCGGGTCCAGCCGCTCTGCTCGGCGACGGTGGTGAGGGGAGCCTGGTGGAGGGCGAGGGCGAGGAGGACGGACAGGAGCATGGCACCCCCCTCACAGCACACCGCCCGCCCTGCCTCAACCCTGGAGCGTCATCCCGCGCGGCGCACGGCGAGGCTCAGGATGCGTCTTCCGGTTCCCCTGCGGGGGGAAGGGGGTAGAGCGCACGGTGGTTGATGAGGCGGTGGTAGATCGCGACGTGGTACTTGCCCGCGATCGAGATGAAGGCATTTCGTGGCGGTTTGGGCTGGCTTTGGAGCCAGGCGTCGGCCTCTTCGCGTGTGCTGAAGGAAGCCACCGGCACAACTGGGCCACGGCGCGCGAGATCCTCGAGATAGGACTCGATGGCGGGGAGCTTGATCAGGCTGCGGATGTCCCGCTCACGGTGGTACGCGACGAGGTGGTAGTCATCCGAGACCAGCACGTGGGTCCCATGAGGTGGCTCGGGGTGGTTCTTGAGCCAGGTGTCCGCCTCCTCACGTGTCTTGAATGAAGCCACCGCGTAGGGCGGGTCCTCCTTGCCATGCTGGAGGTAATCCTCGAACGAGTGGGTTCTGCCGGTCTCCGAAATGAACATGAGTGCCGCGGCGGCAATCCTGAAGAGTTCCTTCTCTTCTGGGGAGGGCGTGTTGTTGATGGTCTGTCCAAGAAGACTTTGTACGTCTAGAAAAAGCTTGTCCATGTCCATGGCATGACCGCCTTGATGTGTAATGAGAGTCTCACCCACGGCGCACGCCGAGGCTCTCTCCCACGGCGAGCACATGAAGCGGCTCGCGGGGCAGCTTCCGGCGGCCCCACTCGGCGTCCAGGCGCTGGGGGGGCTCGTCCAGGGGCTCATCGGTGAGCTTGAAGGTGCCCCAGTGCATGGCGAGGAAGCGCCGGGCCCCGAGGTCCTCATAGGCTTGCACCGCCTGCTCGGGGTTCATGTGCTGCTTCTCCATGAACCAGCCCGGGTCATACGCGCCAATGGGCAGCATGGCCGCGTCCAGCCCGGGGAAGCGCCGGCCAATCTCCTTGAAGCCGTCGAAGTACGCGGTGTCGCCCGAGTGGTAGACGCACGCGCTGGAGCCCTCCACCACGAAACCGCCCCAGAGCGTCTCGTTGACGTCGTTGAGGCCGCGGCGGCTCCAGTGCTGGGCGGGGACGAAGTGCACCGTCACCGGTCCCACCTTCGTGGAGCCCCACCAGTCCAGCTCGGTGACGGGCGGCGAGCCGGGGCGGAAGTAGCGCGCCATGCGCAGGCCGCTGACGACGGGCGCGCCCACCTGGCGCACGGTGGGCATGTCCAGGTGATCGAAGTGGTTGTGCGACACCAGCGTGGCGGTGATGGGCGGCAGCTTCTCCATGGGCACGCCCGGGCCCACGTTGCGGCGGATGAATCCCGTGATGCTGTCGCGCAGCGCGGGGTCGATGAGCAGCGACACGCCGTCGAGCTGCACCAGCCAGCTCGCATGGCCCAGCCAGGTGAGGCGCGCGCCCTCGCCGGGGGCCGGAGGCGTCGCCAGCGCGGCGAGGTCCGGCTCCACGCGGCGCACGGGCGCGGTGTCCGGGCTCTTGCGGCGCTTGCCCGCCAGCTTGTCGCCCACGGCCCACTTGAAGACGTTGCCGAGGGGGTGGGGGAGGCTTCCATCCAGGTTCTTGAAGCGCGCCGCCATGAGGCTCTCTCCCGGGCCCGGGCGAAGGGGTGGGCCCGGGTCCTGTCTTGTTCCGGTGCCGGCCTCGGATGCAAGGACGATGTGGGAACGCGGTTGCCCACACGGAGTACCCGGGGACTGTCCGGTGGGCACAACGGAGGAGTCGCTTCTTTCTCCTGCTGACCAGATGCGGGTGTTTCCCCCGTGCGCGGGCGCTTGGGGATGAAGAGAAATTCCCTCCGTGGGTAGGGGAAGGAAGGGGTGGAGGAGCCATGCGACTCGGTCGCTTGCTGGTGGTGGTGTGGGTGTGGGGTGTTGCTCTGGTCCAGGTGGGTTGCGGCGGGTGTGGAGATCCACCGGTCACCTACAGCCTGCCCGGTGGCTCCGCCGGAATCTGCGCGGACGGCTTGCGCAACGGGGACGAGCTGGACGTGGACTGCGGCGGGAGCTGCCAGCCGTGCGGCAGCCGCGGTGACACCTGCCAGGACGACGTGGACTGTCCGGGTGGCGTGTGCCGGGGCGGCGTCTGCCAGTCCGCACCGCCGGGCTGCACGGGGAGCGCGTGTGCGGCGCCCACGTGCACGGATGGGATGAAGAACGGCTCCGAGACGGGCGTGGACTGCGGCGGCGGGTGCCCCGCGTGCGCCGAGGGAGACACCTGCGGAGAGGCCTCCGACTGCGCGTCCTCGCTCCTGTGCCTCGAGAGCGTGTGCTCGCGGTGCAGGGAGGATTCGCACTGCGCGGCCGGCTTCGCGTGCCGGGCGGGCGCCTGCGTGGAGGACGACTTCGCGCCCCGGGTGCAGATGGCCTTCCTGCCGGGGAGCACGGTGCTCCGCGTGCGTTTCTCCGAGCCCATGCTGCGGGATGGCTCGGCCACCAGCATCCTCAATCCCGACAACTACTGCGTGGAGCTGACGGATGAGACGCCCCACGAGTGCACGCCCTCGGATGCCTTCTGGCTGGGGAGCGAGCTCACCGAGGTGGATCCCAGCACCGTCGACATCCAGCTTCCCTTCGCGCCGGGAAACGGCCGCTACACCGTGCATGTGTCCGGGGTGGTGGACCGGAAGGCCAACGAGGTGGGCTCGCCGCGCCACGCGGACTTCGAGGTGGGCGGCGCGCCGCGCCTCATGAGTGCCACCACGCTGGGGCGCGACCGCGTCGTGCTCACCTTCTCCCGTCCCATGCTGCCAGGGCCGGATGTGCCGGGGAGCGCCGGCTGCTCCTCGCGCGCCACCTGTGCCCCGCGCTACCAACTGACGGGGTCCTCCGCGTTGGGCGCCGTGCTCTCCGCCCGGGTGCTCTCCGCTCCGCGTGACAACGAGGTGATCCTCACCCACGAGCGCCTCCAGGGGGGCGGGCAATACACCGTCCTCGCCGCCAACGGGGTGGACGGCGACGGGCTGCAATCCGTGTGGGGCGAGCGCCTGGGCGCCTCGCCGCTGGACCGCGTCACCTTCACCGGGTTCGGCCCGCTCGTGCAGCTCCTGGCAGGACGGGCCGGTGCAGGTGGATCCGTTCGCGGACGGGGTCGCCTCCACGTCGGCCGTCGCGTACCGGGGCCGCATGTACCTGGGCCCCAACGCCAGCGGCACGCGCGCGGTGGGCATGGACCAGGACGGCGTCCGGCCCGATGACCTGGCCTTCCACTTCCGCAAGGACACCCAGCGGGGTTCCGGCTCGCGCAGCGCCAACACCGCCGGTGCGCCCTTCCCGTCCATCGGCTTCGCCGGGTGCCGGGAGAACTCGTACGAGTGCGGCCCGGACAACGAGGACGGCCGCGCCCTCTTCGCCTCGGGCACCTTCGGCGGCACCGAGTGGTTGATGATCGCCGGCACCCGGAGCGGGGGGGGGCTCGACTACGTGTACATGTCCCGGGACGACGACGCGACGCTGGGCATGAAGTACGTGGACCTGAGCCAGGCGCTGGACGGGACGTCGGCGCGGAGCTTCTCCGCCCTGGGCTTCCACGAGGGCCGGGCGTACCTGGGTGTCCCTGTCAGTGGGGGGACGCGCCGGCCCGAGCTCCTCGCGCTGCTGCGTGCTCCGGCGGAGACGGCCGAGGGACTGGATGCGCGGGGCAACGGCACCACGGGTGGGGCGTGCAAGCCCTCGTCGCATGACGTGTGCAACCTGGCGGCGCACCGGATGCCGGGCATTGGCGCGGCGGGCACTCCCGCCAACCCCGCGCGCACGGTGGGTATCGACTTCGTCGGCGAGTTCAACGGCAAGCTCTACCTGGGCAACAACGGAGGCCTCGTGCGCGCCACCGTGCAGCAGCCGCTGGACTACGAGAGCTTCGCCCACGCACTGGGTGTCCATCACCCCGAGCGCGCCGGAGTACCAGGCGAAGCAGTCCCTCACCACCGACAAGGCGATGGACCTCGAGCCGTCCGACCGGGCCTGGCGGATGGCCGTCTTCAACGGCCACGTGTACCTGGGACGCAACACCACCGCGGGCCCGCAGTTGTGGCGGTGCGACCCCGAGCGCGTCTCCGGTCCGTCGCCGGCCAGCGTGCAGGATTGCGACGCGGGGGATTGGGTGCTCATCGCCGCCAACGGCCAGGGGGATGGGCAGCTCAGCCAGTTCGACAACCCGCGCAACACGCGGCTGACGCTGCTGGCCGCCAACGGCGGCTCCCTCTACGTGGGCTTCGACAACGCGGTGGACGGAGTCGTCATCTACCGCTCGGCGGTGGAGGTGCCCACGAGCCGCTCGGACTTCACGGGCCGGGGCGGGTGTCTGGCGGCCAGTACGGGCTGCGCGGGCCTGGGGGGCAACGGCTTCGGCCAGCCTTCGGTGCACACGCGGCTCGGGGAGGCCGCCACCGTGACCGATGGGGAACTTGGCTTCCTCTATGTGCCGGTGAGCGGAGGCCCGGGGACGCCGGTGCGCCTCTACCGCCAGCGGGACTGACGAGCGCGGGGAAGGGGCGGCGGCTTCGATTCCCGCCGCTTCCACTTTTTTATGCCGTGCTTACGGGTGGTTAGCAGCTTCCTCCATCCGTGTTGCACGTATGTCGCACGCGGGCGCAGAGGGCCGGTCGAGAACCCCGACCGCTTCTCTGTGCGTGTCCGGGCTCAGGTAGGCATAGCGCTCCGTTATGTCGATGGTCGCGTGCCCCATCAGATCCTTGATGACCGTCAGCGGTATGAGCCTGCCCCGGTTTTGTGGCTCTTCCGCAGTTTGTGTGAACTCGGGCCGCATGAGGATGGTTGCACGACTGAGGCTCGGCTGCTCGCCGCTGCAGAACCACATGAAGTGCGGGAGAGCCACGTAACCGGGGCAATCCCACACCCAGCAGGGGGCGGCAAGGGGCGTGAGCTTGTGGGGCAGCGTGAGGACTTGGGGCTCAACACCCCGCGCGCTGGGCGCGCCTGCGCGTTGGAGCCAGGCTCCTCCTCGACGTGGGCAGTCCCAGGTGCTCTACCACGGCGCCTACCCCATTGGGTACCGTCACGTCCGCCACAACCCGCTGCCTGCCTCCACATCCCGGGGTCGCCGCTGCCTACGTCTCGACCACCACCTGGACCCCAACCTGCTGGGCGACCGGTGTCCAGATGTCCGTCTCGACGCCCGGCGTCTCGATGGACACGACGAGGGCGTACCGCGCACCCAGGTCGCTGCGATCGCGCTTCGGCTGGTCCTTCCACCAACCGCTCACCGGGTACACGGCGATGACGCCGCGCTCGGCGAGGTCCGCGGCGTTGCAGGAGAGGATGTCCGAGTGGAGCGAGCCTCGGTTGCGTGCCTGCTCGCCGAGGTACCACTCCGACGAGTCGCCGCCCGTGGCGGGCTTGGCCTCGTCCTCTTCGAGTGCCTTTTTGTTGAGGCGCTTGCGGAACTCCTCGCTCGACTCCGTCGGTCCCTTCACGTCGAAGCGAAGGCCGTGCGAGGCGTAGCGGTGCCGCTTCTTCCAGCCACGCCTGCCGGGGTTCGGCTCGATGAAGTACGAGAGCGTGATGCGCAGGCGCACCGGCGTCGCGCCGAGCTCCGCAAGCACGTCGCGCGGCCAGGGCAGGTCGAAGAAGTGCAGCTCGCGCATCTTCCCCTCGGTGAACGGGCGGATGCTGCTCTGCGCGACGAGGGTGAGCGCGTCGTTCGCGCTCCGCATGGCTCGCTCGGCGCTGGGCACGCCGAAGCCATAGCGCTGGACGAGCTTCGCGCGGGCGCGCTTGCCGCTCGCGCCGCGCAGATGGGTCCGCATCTGTGCCGACCATTTCGCCGAGTGCACCACGAGGGCGCGCAGCGTCTCGGGCCAGTAGGTCGGGTATTCGGCCGAGATGAGGGCAGCGAGGCGCGCGGCCTGCGCCGTCGCCGCGCTGGTCGCCCAGCTCAGAACGAAGGACTTGTCGCTGGGCTCGAAATAGGTCGAAAGCAGCGAGAGATCGGGGCACGGGAAGTCGACCGCTCCCCTGGCGTTCTTCACGACGTTGCCGCCCTCGAAGACGACGTCGGGCTTGATGGGCCACGCGTCCGCGAAGGTCACGCCGGTGGTGCTCCACGGCGACAGCTCCCCCGGTCGCGCCACGGGCTGCCAGCTCGCCCACTTTGGGTCGTTGATGACGGCCTTCTCGGTCACGGCGCCAACCGTGAGCGCGTTCCACGCCTGGCCGGGGTCGTGGATGGGATCGGTGTCGCTGCGATCGAGGTGGTCGACGGAGAGCGTGGTCTCGGCAACGTTGCCGGCGCAGAGCACGAAGAGGCGTCGCGCGGAGTCCTCGCCCTCGTCGAGGTACTCGAGCCCCTGCGTGCTCGGATCGAACGAGCGGCCAGCGGCAAGGGCGTCGACCGCTGCGGACCACGACGTGGGTTGGCCTCGATCGCGCTCGTCGGTCGCAGCGATGGACATCGAGAACGTGCGACGGCGCTCGGGGGCTTGGATCTCTGCGCGGCTCGCCGCTTCGGCCGTGACCGCACCGTAGAGGTCGGGCGGGTTCACAGGGTGCCCATCGGGCGGCAGGATCTTTACCGACTCGAGCCGGTGCCGGAGCACGACGTTCTGTGTGCCAGCGAGGATCGGCGTGAGGTCGCCGTAGAGCGCGAGGCCGGCCATCCCGGTGCCGTGTCCGAGGTGGTCATGCGTGCCCCACGCTGGGTCGCAGCTGTGGCAGTCGTCGGCATCGAGGGATGCTTCGAGCAGCGCGTGCCCGCGCGTGACCCCGGTGTCGAGCACGCAGACCGCTGGCGCGTCGGCTGATGGCGGCGTGACGCGATTGCGCAGCTCCTTCGCCCACTCGCCCTGGTCCTCGGGGCCCATGTCGACGAATACCGTGCTGGTCTCCTTGGCCTTGCGGACCTCGGCCACGTCGTTGAGCACATCGATCGACGCGGCGAGCTGCGCGGGCGCGCTACGCACGAGGGTGACGATGCGATCGTCGAACATGAGACGCCGCGGCACGATGTCGATCTCCTGCGCAGCCGCGAACTCCATCAGGCGCTCGAGCTCGTTGCCGTCCTGGCGACGAAGCCAGACCTCCCACCAGATCGTCTCGTTCTCCTCGGGGTATGCCTCGGTGGTGTCGGTCCACAGACCGCGCAGCGTCGCGAGTCGAAGCGTCGCGACCGGATCGATCATGTCCTCGTAGCGGCGCTCGCGTTCCTTCTTCGGCGTCGTCTTCGAGTAGCTCTCGAAGCGCTTGAGGAAGTGCTTCACCTTCCCGTCGGGCACGAACACCGTCGCGCGCTCGATGCGGCGTGGCTCGGGCTCGTCCGTCTTCGAGTAGCTGACGGCGACGACCTCGATGCCTTGCCGCGAGTCCTCGAACGACGTCACCTGGAGCGGCACGCCGGGCTGGCTCTCGAACTGCACGTAGAGCCCGGGCGCCGCTCCGTGGACCTCGATGCCAGCCTCGTCGCGGCGCCTGTTGGCCTCGACGACGGCCGCCTTGAGCGCGCGCTCCAGCGCCTTGCCGTGCTTCGCGCGGCTCGTCGGCGGCGCGGGCTTGGGGACGTCGATCTTCCGCCCGTGCGGCTTGTACTCCTCAGCCGTTGGTGGGCCAGGGACGAGGATGTGCTTGCGATTGCGAGGAGCGGCCACGCGTCAGTCCCCCGGCGCCCGTTATGCGTGCGTACTACGTCGTTCCGCGAGCGCGGCCACGAGTTCGGCGTCTCGCACGGTCGTGGTGTGATCGAGGATGGCGTTCTTCGCGGCCTGTTCGCAGGCCATTGCGATCTCGGCGTGGCTGAGTCCTTCTGCCGCCTTCGCCGCCGCGTGCCACCCGATGTTGCTCGTGTCGAGGAGCGCCAGCCGCCTGCGCATCACGCGGGTCGCGATCTCTTCGGTGGGCAGCGAGTACTCGAGCACGGCGTCGAAGCGGCGGAAGAGCGCGCGGTCGAGGAGGCCGACGTGGTTCGTCGCACCGAGCACGATGCTGTCGGATTCGTCTTGCTCGAGGAATTGCAGAAACGAGTTGAGCACGCGGCGGATTTCGCCGACGTCGTTCTTGGAGCCGCGCTCGCCGCCGAGCGCATCGAACTCGTCGAAGAGGTAGACGCCCCGCGTGGACTGGATTGCATCGAACACGAGTCGCAGCTTGGCTGCGGTTTCACCCATGTACTTCGTGATGAGCCCGTCGAGCTGGATGTTGAAGAGGGGCAGGCCCAGCTCGCCCGCGAGCGCTGCAGCGGTCATCGTCTTGCCGGTTCCGGGTGGACCCACGAGGAGGAGCTTCCGCATCGGCGAGAACCCATGCTCGCGGAGACGGTCGCGTTCACGCTGCTCGGTGAGCACGCGGTCGAGGCGCGCGCGGAGAACCTCGGGGAGCGCCATGTCGGTCACGCGCGTCTTCGGGTAGCCCACGGAGAGCAGGCCCGCGAGCTCGCCTCGGGGCTGGGCCAGCGGGACGGGCTTGGGCCCCCGGGTCGGCTCCGTGGCCTTCGCACGCGCCTTCACCTGA
This sequence comes from Archangium gephyra, assembly GCF_049060025.1. Classification (GTDB taxonomy): domain Bacteria; phylum Myxococcota; class Myxococcia; order Myxococcales; family Myxococcaceae; genus Archangium; species Archangium gephyra_A. The sequence goes on along the minus strand of NZ_JBMEQQ010000002.1, from coordinate 5,296,176 downwards.
TCGACGAGCTCGCGCAGCTCCTGGGCGAACTTACCGTGGCCGCTCCGCGCCGCTTGCGCCGCCACCTGCATGGCGATCGCGTAGAAGCGCGTGTCGTCGCCATCGGCGTGGCTCCGGATGAGCGCTTTGACTTGGTCCGCGGTGGCCATGACGTCCTTCTTTGTACCCCCAGCCCCCGACCCAGAGCCATCGGAAGCGCGCAACCCATCAAGATTCTGCCCCGGAAGTAAAGGCGTTGCACCTCTTTGGCCTGACCCTCGTGAGGCGGGCCTTCATTCCCCCCCAGGCGGCAAGGGGCGTGGGCTTGTGGGGCAGCGTGAGGGCTTGGGGCTCAACACCACGTGCGCTGGGCGAGCCTCCGTGCTGGAGCCAAGCTCGTCCTCGACGTGGGCAGTCCCAGGTGCTCCAGAATGGCGCGTACCCCACTGGGTGCCGTCACGTACGCCATAACCCGCCTGCCTCCACACCTCACGCAGGCGAACACCTCAAAGTCGAACGTCCTCCTGAGCAGCTCGTCCCAGTCCACTCAAGGCGTCGTCTCCTTCAGCGACTCCTCACCACGAGGCCCTAGCACTTACTGAGAGGCCCGTCGCGTCGACTTGGCCAGCTTGGACGCTCACCACGAGCCCCAGCACTTACCGCGTCCACCATGCATGTTGCACGTATGTCGCAGGAGCCTGCGGAACGGGCTGGAACAGGGCGGGATGACGCGGGACGCGGCGGGATATCGACTCCCAAGCATTCCGGGCGGTTGCGAGGTAAGGGCGCGATTCTGCTGGGGGTTTCGCACTGCCCGGCGCGGGTTCGATTCCCGCCGCCTCCAGCGGGAACAGCACGCTGCCTACGATGCCCCGGCGCTGGGCGGACTCGGAGGCGAGGCCGAAGTTCAGCCAGCGGGTTGGTTGAGCAGGAGCGCTCCCGCGGGTCCGGCGACCGCGCGAATCGCCGCGAGCACGGCGTACGTCAACCCCGCCACCCTACTGCGGACGTGGTATGGCCGGGGTGCGTCATGGAGACCTGTCTGGTCATCCGCCGCACCGCCGTGCTAGGAACCCGGCCTCGGGAGGACTGCATGAAAAAAGAAGACAACCCGTTGAGCGGAAGCAGCTCGGTGGGGCCGTATCACGTCACCCTGCGCTATCGCTCCATCGGCGGAGGACTGGGGCGCCTGTATGAGGCGCGCAACAACGAGACGGGCAACCCCGCCCTGGTGCTCATGCCCGGCCCGAAAGGAGACCTGCGCGCGGAAGAGGACTGGCAGGTGCGCGCCACCGCCAACGTCTCACCGCCCTATCTCGCGCTGGAGGTGGAGCACGCGCCCGTGAACGGGCAACCGCGGCAGCTGTCGTGGATGATTGAGCGGTGGGCCGCTGCCCTCGTGCGCATCGACAACTGGCCGGAGGCGCGAGCCCACCTGACGGGAGGCGCGAAGGAGCCTCGTCCGCGTCCGGCGGGCCGGCTCGGTTCGCCCGGTGGCGCCCTGGGGCTGGCCGCGCTGCTCGCGCTCGCGGTGGTCCTCTGGCCACGGGCCACCGTGCACCCGCAGGCGGTGCACCCCCAGGAAATGCACTCAACGGTGGAGAACCTGGTCCTCATCCGGTCGAGCGGCGACTCCATGACTGGGATTGAGGGCTTCCCCATGCCCGACAAACCCGTGGCGGGCCAGAAGAAGCCTCCGTGCAATCCAAAGCGTGACGAAGTGGAGATCCGCGGTGGGTGCTGGATGGAAGTCGCCAGACGTCCGCCCTGCTCCGAAGGCGTGGCCGAGTACCAGGGCAAGTGCTACGTCGGCGTGGGTGCCGTGATTCGGCCCCCCACCTCCATCGGCCCCTGAAGCGTCAGGCCGACTGCTCCACCTGGGAGTCGCGCACGCCCACGAGTTCTTTGACGCCTTCCCCAGGCGTGGCTCAGGCGTGGCTCAGGAGATCCAGCGGCGGACACGAAGCAGGAGGTAGCCCTCCGGGCAATACACGTTGGAATGCCCCGACTCACCGGAGTGGGTCTCGTTGAAGACGGTGATGGCGCCCGGAGGCAGGTCCGGCCGCCACGTCACGGTGCGGACCTCGCCGTGGTGGAGGGTCTGGCACTCGGGGCAGTAGAGGCCGGTGCCGGTCTTGGAGAGGTACTCCGCGGCGCCCACCTCGGTCAGGCCCAGCTCGACCTCGGCGCCATCGGGCAGCTCGGAGCGCTTCAGCGCATCCAGTTGCGCGAGCGCCCAGGTGTCGAAGTTGTCGCGGACCTCGCGCGAGAGGTGCGCCAGCACGCGCTCGACGTCGAAGAAGAACTTCATCGTGGGCGGGCCACCGGCCCCTGTCCAGACCGGCACCCTGCGGCGCGCCCGCGCCAGTCCCCGCTCGACCTCCTGCGCGGTGAGCCGATGATACGTGTCACGCACCTCGCGCACCTTGGCCCGGGTGAGCCTGAGAATCGGATGGGTGTATCCCGGCGCGGGCATCACGACGCGCTCGTCCGAGGTGCGCGTGTCCTCGGAGAAGAGCCAGGTCTGGACGGCCTGACGGAAGTGCGGCACCGCGTCGCGCACCCTGCCGGCCTGGAGCAGCGCCTCGGCGAGCTGGACCCGCAGCGGGTCGTCGAAGGCCCGAGCGCGGACCCGCTGCTCGAGCATCTCGAGGGTCGGCGTGCCGTCGAGCGTGACGTCCTCGCCCGCCAGCCAGCGCTGGCGGACGGCCTCGTCGGACTGCCCCGTCCGCTCCTGGAGCTCAGCGATGCGCTTGCGGATGCGCGGTGGGTCCTGGTGGTGCTCGCAGGTCTCGAGCAGGAGCTTCAGCGCGTCCTCGACGCGTCCCCGGCTCGCATACAGCTCGGCGATTCGCGCCCGGTAGCGGGCCACCGGAGCCGGGGCTCCCTGCTTCTCGTAGAGGTCGACGAACCGCCAGAGTACCTCCTCGTCATCCGGGTCGAGCGTCAGCACCTTCAGCAGCAGCCGATAGGCATCGCCGTACTCGCCCGAGTCGACCAGCTCCCGCGCCTTCGAAAGAGAAGCCTGCCTGTCCATGGGTGGAAGCGGAGACCAACAGCTCCGCGAGGCCCCGCTCCCGCGGTGCTAGGTGGTGACCACCTGGCGCACGGCCAGCCCGAGCAGCAACGTGTAGGAGACGCTCGAGGAGGCGCTGTGCTTGCCGGGGTTGCCGTGGCTGGTGACGAGTTCGCGGCGCAGCGTCTGCACGTTGCGCTGGCCCGCCAGGCTGCGCATCACCTGGGTGTTGTTGATGGCGTCGAGCGCCTGCGCGAAGCGCTGGAAGTCCAGGTCCGCGCCCTTCTGGCGCTCCTCCTTCTTGATGACGGCCTCCCACTCCTGGGCGCGGGTGACGCAGGAGATGAGCGAGCAGCTGTGCTTGAGCGCCTCCTTGAGCGCCGGCATCAGGGTCTGGTCGCGCAGGCCGGTGATGATGGACGAATCCGCCACCACGTTCATCCCGAACACGGGCCAGAAGCCCGAGTCCGAGTCGCCCCCGTGCATGCCCCGCCAGACGTACTCGGGCTCGTGGGCGTTGGGGAACTCCGCGTCACAGTCGAGCGCCACCTGGCTGCCCAGGTGCAAGGGCGTCGTCTTGGGGTGGGCGGAGCCCAGGACGCTGTTGCCCTTGGAGTGCATGCCGGGCACCACCAGGTCACACGCGTGCACCACGTCCTTGGGGTTGTAGTAGTGGCGGATGTTGGCCGCGTCGGCGTGAAGGCTCAGCCAGTGCTGGGACGTGCGGCCGTGGCACACGGGCGGCGCGGAGAGGGGGAAGCAGTACTTGGCCACCGAGCCGTCCTGCACGCCCAGCACCGCGCCGAGCGGTCCGCACGTCAGATCCAGATAGGCGCACTGCGCGAGGGCTCCGCCGAGGCTGTGGCCGGTGACGTAGATGGAGCGGGGCTTGACGCCCTGCACGGCCCAGCGGAAGGCGGCCTCGAGCGAGTCGCCGCAGCTCTCGTAGGCGAAGTAGAAGCCGCAGGCCATCGTCGAGCCGCCGTACTTGCCCACCTGGGTGCCCTTGAGGTGGTTCATGTCGGTGACCCAGTCCGGGCTGCCGCGGCTCTTGAACTGGGCGCCGAGCATCGCGCGGGCGCCATCGCCGCTGCGGCTGCCGCGGAAGACGATGGTGGCCGAGCGCGTGGTGGGATCGAAGAGCACCGCGCCCAGGAGGCTGGGCCAGCCGGCCGTCGGGTGGTTCTCCGTCATGCCGGTGCGGCCCTGGAAGTAGCCGCAGCGCACCGTGCCCGTGGCACCGGCCAGCGTGTGCCCGTTATTGACGGCGTCCCCCTCCAGGTCGAAGGCCTTCGCGCGATTGATGCTCAGGTCCAGCGGCCGGGGCTGGAAGAGGATGTAGTTGCTGTCGGTGCCGCCCCGGTACACCACGCCCTGGTGCGGGTTGGGCGTGCGATCCAGGTGGTACATCAGCGGATCGAACTTGCGATCCTGCTTGGGCGTCTCGCGCTCGTCGTGGATGTTCTCCATGAGCCGGTCGCGCGCCGTGCTGCTCAGCTTGAAGCCCGCGCCCCAGGACTCGTAGAAGGGATCCATCGGGAACTGGCAGCTCTGGGCGTAGGCCTTGTAGGCGAAGCGGCTGTACTCCAGGCACCTGCGCGCCACGTTGATGGAGCGGCTCTCGAGTCCGTAAGCGGGCACGGGCACCTCTGGGGGATGGGGTTGTCGGGGAAATCCCAGATTACCAGGGCAAGTGGGCCCCATCAACGTCCGTCCCTCCGAGGCGTCTGACCTCCTTCTCGGAGCTCCCCTTCAGTCCAGCCGCAGGGAGGAGAGGAACCGATGTGCGGCGTCGAGCTCCTCCTGGCCCGAGTTGCCCGTCAACGTCACCCAGAGGGTGGGGCCACGACCGGAGGTGACCGCCCAGAGCCACATCGTTCCCGCCTGTGGGTGGGTGAACATGCCCCCGGCGTAGCGCAGCCCCGACTCCGTGCGGCCCGTCTCCGTCCGGGTCGGCGGAGGAAGGTTCATCCCCGCCGCGGCGAAGCGCTCGATGACGCGCAGCAGGTCGGCATCCGTGAAGTTCTCCGACAGTTCCCCGAGTGGACCGGTGAGCGAGTACTGGAGCGCGGTGGTACCTCCTGGGTTCATCCAACCATTGGCCCCTCCCGCGACCTCCGGCTGGGTCCATCCAGCCGGCGCCTCGAAGCTCAATCGCGGTGGTGCTTGAGCGGCTCCCGGCCGGTAACACTCGACCGTCTTCCCGCTCTGGCCGGAGATGGCTTTTTCCGCTGCCGCATCTCGTTCGTAGCCGTTGGCCTGGAGCTGGGCACGGACTTCCTCGTAGCGCTCCTTGCTCATGGCGCTTGGGTCGAGGCATGCCCCCTGGGCTGCCTGTCCGGCCTCGGTCCTGGCCGTCGCCGCCGGAGCCGGAGCCGGAGCCGGAGCCGCATCCGAGTTGGCACGTGAGGAGGAACAAGCCAGCCCCAGGCTGGCGGTGACGAGCGTGATGATGAAGAGGCGGAGCATGGGCCGGAAAGACTACGCCGTCGTGGCGCGACGGAGAGCGGGCCCGGTGCCTGCTCTGACCGGGAATGGAAGGAGGTGAAATCCTCCCCAGCAGTTCGCTGAATCCTGCGCAGGATCTCCCGCCTGTTGGCCACCAGCCAGGGAGACGGGCCCTTCCCCCGTTCCTCCAGGTGTTTTCTTCGCAAGTCCGCCGGGCTGGAGAAATATCCGGCCATGAGCGTGCGGCAATTCGACATCGTGGTGATTGGCTCGGGACCGGGCGGCGAGGGAGCCGCCATGAAGGCCGCCAAGTCGGGCAAGCGGGTATGCATGGTGGAGCGGCTCCCCCTGGTGGGCGGGGCCTGTACCCACACCGCCACCATCCCCTCCAAGGCGCTGCGTCACGCCATCCAGCGCCTGGTGGACGTGCAGGTGGACCATCCCGACCTGCGCATCGAGCTGGCCAAGAGCTGGAAGTTCAAGGACATGATGCGGACGGCCTCGTCCGTGGTGTCGCGCCAGGTGCGGCTGCGCACCACCTTCTACGAGCGCAACCGGGTGGAGCTGGTGGTGGGCCAGGCCCGCTTCCTGGATGCCTCCACCGTCGAGGTCAGCGAGCCTCGGGGCGCCAGCGAGCTGCTGTCCGCCAAGTCCTTCGTGGTGGCCCCGGGCTCGCGCCCCTACCGCCCGCCGGAGCTGGACTTCAACCACCCACGCATCTTCGACTCGGACACCATCCTCAAGCTGGGCGAGACGCCGCTGACGATGATCATCTACGGCGCGGGCGTCATCGGCTGCGAGTACGCCTCCATGTTCCGCATGCTGGGCGTGAAGGTGGACCTCATCAACACGCGCGAGCGGCTGCTGTCCTTCCTGGACGACGAGATTTCCGACGCGCTCTCCTACCACCTGCGCGAGCAGGGCGTGCTCATCCGCCACCAGGAGCTGATGGAGCGGGTGGAGACGCGCGACGATGGGATTGTCCTGCACCTCAAGAGCGGCAAGCGGCTGAAGGCGGACATCTTCCTGTGGGCCAACGGGCGCACGGGCAACACGCAGGACCTGGGGCTCGAGGCGCTGGGCATCCAGACGGACTCGCGCGGCAACATCCCGGTGAACGACGCGTACCAGACGGCCGTGCCCCACGTGTACGCGGTGGGGGACGTGGTGGGAAATCCCTCGTTGGCCAGCGCCTCGTATGACCAGGGGCGTTTCGCCGCCACGCACATCGTCGAGGGGCGGCTGGAGATCAAGCTGGTGAAGGACATCCCCACGGGCATCTACACCAGCCCGGAGATCAGCAGCCTGGGGCGCACCGAGCAGGAGCTCACGCGGGATGGGGTGCCCTATGAGGTGGGCCACGCCTTCTTCAAGAGCCTGGCGCGCGCTCAAATCACGGGCCGCACGGTGGGGATGCTCAAGATGCTCTTCCACCGGGAGACGCGGGAGATCCTCGGCCTCCACTGCTTCGGGGACAACGCCTCGGAGATCATCCACATCGGCCAGGCCATCATGGCGCAGGAGGGGGCGGGCAACTCCATCGACTACTTCATCAACACCACGTTCAACTACCCCACCATGGCCGAGGCGTACCGGGTGGCGGCGCTCAACGGGCTCAACCGGCTGTTCTGACGGGGAGCCCTCCGTCGGGCTCGGCGCTGGCGGCGGTCCTCGCACGCCTCGTGCTTGCCACTGCCTGCTAACGCAGGCGTACCTTCAGGTGCTCCTCAGCGGCGTTGGGCCGCCCGAGGAAGGCATCGAGCAGGCGTTCCTCGACAGAGTCTTGTTCCCAGACCGCGGCCCGCTCGAGCCCCACACATTCCTGGGGCTCGGCGGCGCGCTTGTTGCCAGCCGTGTCGAAGATGGTGCAGCGACGGAAGTCCCCCACGTCCTGTCTGAATTGAACGAGCGGCTGGGCCAGATGCTCCTCGAGCGTCCTCCAACCGATGGGCTCCCACGCATCGAGGGCCAGCAGGTTGACGGCAATCTTGAAGAGGACGGACCTGGACGCGATTCTGTCCAGATCGGAGTCCGGGCCGGTGGTCCTGTGGTTGTAGAAGGCAACATGGGGTGGCTCGAGCAGTCTGCCGTACCCGAAGGAACCATCGGCGAGCGTCAGTCTGAAAAACGTGCCTGTCTTGTGATTGTTTTTGCCCAACGCTCAATCTCCGGTGTAGGGGTGGAGCTGCCCCCAGTGCTTCGTGGCAGCATCGTGGAACAGCTTTCCCAGCGGATTATCTTTCGCCACGCCGCGCTGGATGTTCTCGGTACGGTACGGTGCTTGACTGTCGGATTGAGCACCCCATGGAAGTCGATCAACTGCTGCTCTCTCCCGCGGATCCGCCAGTAAGCGACATCGACATACCTGCTCGCGTAGTTGACCGCGGTTCCGACATCGAACTCGTCACGCACGGCCGGTAGGAAACCAGGAATTTTCGGTTCATCATTTTCGTCTTGGTTGATGTGATGATTTGAATCTCGAGAGGCAACAGCCAGATTGGCTTGCGCTTCCAGATCCTTGTTCAGGTCAATGACCATGCTTGTCCGGCCCGAGTAGGAGCGCCTGGTTGTTCTGTTGAACTTCGTGTAGGTCACATAGATGCGGCCTGGACGCCTTGTGTCTTTGTCGGCGCCTGGATCTGGACTGCCAGGCGAGTGAGGATCGGATGTGGGTTTCAGCTCAGGCGTGCGCGCAGGTGTGCCCTGAAGCACCGTGTCCTTGGGTGCATAGCAGCCTTGAATCCACCCCTGAAGGTCGCCGAAGTGCGTGCCGTAGAACGTGTCGGCGATGTCGAGTGGCGTCTGCCTTCCGTCCAGGGCGGCCTTGAGGGTCAAACAGACCAGGACCACGCTGCCGCCAGCCGCCATCAGCGCGCCGCCCGCCAGGAGGGTCTTGCCCGTGGTGGCACCCGTTGCTGTTTCCGCCGCGGTGGTGGCGCCTTGGGGCACGAGGCGGAGCACGGCGCGTGGAAGTCCGTCACCCAGGCCCCCGCCGACAATGCCCTGGAGCGGTGGCGGCGGGGCCGGGGCCTGCGGCGTCATGGGTAGGCCCAACCTGAGCATGTCCCGACCGGTGCCGGGACGGGTGCCGTGTGTGGTGGCGCTACATCCCACAAGGAACATGAAAAGCAGCAGCGCTACCCGATGTGACATGCGGAGCCTCGTCCGGCAGGGTAGCGCGAGGATCGCACGACCCAGCCTCCTCAAGGTATCCGCGGGCGAGGAACTCATGTGTGAAGGGGTGTCCCATGTGGTGGGCCACACTTTCGTTCAACCATCCCACCATGGCCGAGGCGTACCGGGTAGCGGCGCTCAACGGCCTCAACCGGCTGTTCTGACGGGTTGAATCCCGGCGTGTCTCGGGTAGTAGATGGGAGATGGGGGCGCGAGGTGCGCGTCCGGTGAGTCCGAGGCACGGCATGCGGCAAGGCAATGGCGAGGGGGAGTTGAGCCCAGCGGTGGTGGAGTCGCTGGTGGGGAACCACCGGCGCTTCCTGGGTTTCCTCGAGCGGCGGGTGGGCAGCCGGGCGGTGGCCGAGGAGATCCTCCAGGCCGCCTATGTGCGCACCCTGGAGAAGGGCGGAGACCTGGAGGAGGGGGAGGGCGCCGTCGCCTGGTTCTACCGCCTGTTGCGCAACGCGCTGGTGGACCACTACCGCCGGCAGGGCGCCGAGGGCCGGGCGCTGGAGCGCGAGGCGCGCGAGGCCTCCGAGTTGGGGCCGGACCCCGAGCTGACGCAGACCGTCTGTGCGTGCATCCACGACCTGTTGCCCGCGCTGAAGCCCGAGTACGCGGAGATGGTGCGGCAGGTGGACCTGGAGGGGCGCGGCGTGCCGGAGGTGGCGCGGGAGGCGGGCATCACCGCGAACAACGCCGGGGTGAGGCTGCACCGGGCGCGGCAGGCCCTCAAGAAGCAGTTGGAGCGGAGCTGCGGCACCTGCGCGTCGCATGGGTGCCTGGACTGCACCTGCGGCGAGCCGGGTGGGGGCTGCAAGCCCTCCGCGTGAAGCGGCGCGTCAGGGCTGGAGGGCGCCAGGGCTGCTTGAGCTTCAATGGCGCTCACCACATCAAGGTGGGGGCGGTGGGGCAATCCACGTCAGGCGATGCTTTGAGGCTCGCTCGTGAAGAGCGCATGGAAGAGCGTGGTGTGCGGCGGTTCCTTCCAGCCCACGATCAACGGAATCGGGGTCTGGGCGAGCTCGTGGGGAAGTGCGCGCACCTCGAAGGTGGCTTCGAGCCTCCGGGCGATGACCTCCGCGGGGTGCTGCATCTCTGGCGGAAGGGAGTCCAGGAACACCTTGTCGCCGCTGTGCTTCTTGCCTCTGTATTCGAACTGCACGCCATAGACGGTGTACAGGGGGGCCAGGATGCTGACGCAGCCCACGACGACCCAGGGACGCAGGTAGGTTGGATCTCTTGGGGGATATGCGGAGCAACGGAAGCTGGTGTTGGCCGTCGCGGTCCCATCCCCAATGGTGAAGCCCGGCAGTTCCTTTTCGAGCTCCTCCAGGAACGCCCACCACTGGTCGAGCTTCTTCAGCTTTTCATCCCAGAGCTCGCAGAGCCGGATGTGCTCGGGGGAGTTCACCGGCCTGTTGTCGTACTCCTTGTCCGCGCGGAAGTAGTTCCGCGCGATGGCGAGCAGTTGCTCTGCTGAAAGAGGCATGGATTCAAGGACCGATGTCAACGGGAGTGGTCTTCTTGTGGCACGTCTTCATGACGAGTGATTGGTTGATGACGCGGCCTAGAATCACGCCATATGTGCTCTTGAAGCTCTCGCATGCGAGACCCAGGGGCGTTTCGGGCGTAGTGGAGCTGAAGACGGCGAGTGCTGCCTGGTTGGCGCAGTCCGCTGAAAGACGCTGAGCCAGTGGGGTAGAGATGGGTCCATCCTCGTCAGTCTCCATCGGCATTTCGACACCGAACCTGCAAAGGAAGGAATCGACTCCCGGGTCTCTCTTGAGCGAGAGGCCGACACATGCCGCGCGCCAGCCTCCTGGTCCCTTGCCGCGCTTGGGAACGATGGTGACGAACTGGAAGTTCTTCGGCTCGAACTGCCCCTCGACGATGGTCCTGGTTCCACCTGTGGCGCATCCCGAGAGAAGCAGGAGCATCAGTGGGAGCGCGTAGAACCGCGTGAAATGCAGGGGCTCGCCCAGGAGACGTGAACCAGGAGTGGCCATGACCGCACTTTCCAGGTGATTCGTAACGGTGGGACTCGGGCCGGTCATCAAACGATGGAGCAGTGAGGATGGGCAGCGGGCCCTCGCGATTCTGTTGGCAGCAGAACCCGGCTCACGCCTGTCCGGCGAGCCGGGAGGCAGCCGCAAGCGGCTCTCTTGGTGGGCATGGGGACGCGATATGTACCTGTCCGAACCGGAGGGCCTGGCGTGCCCACTGTAAGAGTCTGGCCGGCACTCCGTCAGCCCGGGTGAAAGGACGAATCCTCATGGCCCACGAGCACACCCACCCGCATGACTCCCACGCTGCCCACCCGGCGGGCCCTCCCTCCCCCGGCGAGGGCCAGGTGCTGGATCCGGTCTGCGGAATGACGATCGACCCGGCGGCCGCCAAGGGGGGCAGCCACATCCACAAGGGCGCGACCTACCACTTCTGCAACCCGAAGTGCCGGGAGCGCTTCGCCGCCGAGCCCGAGAAGTACCTCCCCAAGGACCCCGTGTGCGGGATGTCGGTGAACCCGAACGCCCCCAAGGGCGGCACCCACGTCCACGAGGGCAAGACGTACTTCTTCTGCAATCCGAAGTGCCGGGAGCGCTTCGCCGCCGAGCCCCGGAAGTTCCTCGAGGCGAAGGGCGAGCCCGAGCCGGTGGAGGCTCCGGCGGGCACGATGTGGATCTGCCCGATGGACCCCGAGGTCCGCCAGGACCATCCAGGCGCCTGCCCCAAGTGCGGCATGGCGCTGGAGCCCGAGCAGCCGGTGGCGATGACAGCGCGCACCGAGTGGGTGTGCCCCATGCACCCGGAGATCGTCCGGAACGAGCCGGGGGCGTGCCCCATCTGCGGCATGGCGCTGGAGCCGCGCACGGTGCTGCCCGAGGAGCAACCGGACCCCGAGCTGCTGAGCATGACGCGGCGGTTCCGGGTGGGCGTGGTCCTCACGCTGCCGCTGCTCTTCCTGGGCATGTCCGAGATGATTCCCGGCCAGCCGGTGCAGCGCGCCTTCGACCCGCGGTGGCTGGCCTGGGTACAGCTCGTGTTGGCGAGCCCGGTGGTGCTCTGGGGCGGCTGGCCTTTCTTCGAGCGCGGCTGGGCATCGCTGAAGAACCGGCACCTCAACATGTTCACCCTCATCGCCATCGGGACGGGGGCGGCATACCTCTTCAGCGTCTTCGCCACGCTGGCGCCGGGGCTGTTGCCGCATGCCTTCACCGGCCATGGCGGCGCGGTGCCCGTCTACTACGAGGCGGCGGCGACCATCATCACGCTGGTGTTGCTCGGACAGGTGCTGGAGCTGCGAGCCCGCCGTGCCACCTCGGGGGCCCTGCGGGCGCTGCTCAGCCTCGCCCCGGCCGTGGCCCGGCGCATCCGCGAGGATGGCCGTGAGGAAGACGTCTCCCTCGAGCAGGTGAAGGCCGGGGACTCGCTGCGCGTGCGCCCCGGCGAGAAGGTGCCGGTGGACGGGGTGGTGCTGGAGGGGGAGAGCGCGGTGGACGAGTCCATGGTGACGGGCGAGTCCATTCCGGTGGAGAAGGTGCCCGGGACCCGCGTCACGGGAGGCACCGTCAACGGCACGGGCAGCCTGGTGATGAAGGCCGAGCGGGTGGGGCGGGACACGCTGCTCTCGCGCATCGTCCAGCGGGTGAGCGAGGCTCAGCGCTCGCGTGCGCCGATTCAACGGCTGGCGGACAAGGTGGCTGCGGTGTTCGTCCCGGCGGTCATCGTGGTGTCGGTGCTCACCTTCCTCGTCTGGGCTTTCGTGGGGCCCGAGCCGCGGCTGGCGTACGCGCTGGTGAACGCGGTGGCGGTGCTCATCATCGCCTGCCCGTGCGCGCTGGGCCTGGCCACGCCCATGTCCGTGGTGGTGGGGACGGGGAAGGGGGCCGGGGTGGGCGTGCTCATCCGCGACGCCGAGGCGCTGGAGCTGCTGGAGAAGGTGGACACTCTGGTGGTGGACAAGACGGGCACGCTGACGGAGGGCAAGCCGAAGCTGGTGTCGGTGGTGGCGGCGGAGGGCATGGACGAGGCGCGGCTGCTGCACCTGGCGGCGAGCCTGGAGCGGGCCAGCGAGCACCCGCTGGCGGCGGCGGTGGTGGCGGGGGCCGAGGCGCGCGGGGCGGTGCTGACGGCGGCGCGGGACTTCCGCTCGGTGACGGGCAAGGGGGTGACGGGACGCGTGGCTGGCTCGGAGGTGGCGCTGGGCAACGTGGCGCTGCTGGAGTCGCTGGGCGTGGACGCGGGGGCGCTGCGGCCTCGCTCGGAGGAGCTGCGGCGCGAGGGCCAGACGGTGATGTACGTGGCGGTGGACGGCAGGCCGGCGGGACTGCTCGGGGTGGCGGATCCCATCAAGGCGACCACGCCCGAGGCCCTGGCCACGCTGCACCGCGAGGGAGTGCGGGTGGTGATGCTCACGGGAGACAGCCGCACCACGGCGGAGGCGGTGGCGCGCCAGTTGGGAATCGACGAGGTGGTGGCGGAGGTGCTGCCCGAGGGGAAGGGGGACGTGGTGAAGCGGTTGCAGGCCGGGGGCCGCACGGTGGCGATGGCGGGAGACGGGGTGAATGACGCGCCCGCGCTGGCGCAGGCGGACGTGGGCATCGCGATGGGGACGGGGACGGACATCGCCATGGAGAGCGCGTCGGTGACGCTGGTGAAGGGGGACCTGCGAGGGATTGCCCGGGCGCGCAAGCTGAGCCGGGGCACGCTGCGCAACATCCGGCAGAACCTCTTCTTCGCCTTCGTCTACAACACGCTGGGCGTGCCCATCGCGGCGGGCGTGCTGTACCCCTTCTTCGGGTGGCTGCTGAGTCCCATGCTCGCGGCGGCGGCGATGAGCCTCTCGTCCGTGTCCGTCATCGGCAACGCGCTGCGGCTGCGCGGGCTGAGCCTGTAGCGGGGACCCGCGCTTGCGGACCCTGCCCGCGGCGCGGGAACATCCTCTTCCGCGCACCGCGAGGTGCGTGAGGCCCTCTCCACGGACGGGCGATGAACCCGGTCCCGCTGGGAGCCGGCGGTTGGCATGGTGTACTCCCCGGGCGTCCCATTAGACTGGGGCCCATGTCTTCTCGTGAGGAAGGGCGTGGCCCGGCCGCGCCGTCAGGACTCGTCTCGGTGGTCCGGCTCCCCCAGAGCTGGTTCATCCTCTGCGCCTCGCGCGAGCTGGGCCGCAAGCCGCTCGCGCGCATGCTGCAGGGCACACCGCTCGTCCTCTTCCGCAACGAGGCCGACCAGCCCGCCGCGCTGATGGACCGCTGCCCCCACCGCAACGTGCCCCTGTCCATGGGCAAGGTGGTGGACGGCCAGCTTCAGTGCGGCTACCACGGCTGGCGCTTCGATGCCTCGGGCCAGTGCCGCGCCATCCCCGGCCTCCTCGGCGAGCCGGAGGCGAAGTCCCGCTGTGCCGCCTCGTACGCCACGCGCGAGCAGGACGGCTTCGTCTGGGTGTACTCCACGCCCGGCGTCGAGCCCACGTCCGAGCCCTACCGCTTCCCCCTGCTGGACGCCCACGGCTACAGCACCGTGCGCCGCACCCTGCGCGCGAAGGGCTCGCTGCACTCCCTGCTGGAGAACACGCTGGATGTGCCGCACACGGCCTTCCTCCACGGGGGCCTGTTCCGCACCGAGAAGAAGCGCAACGAGATTGAAGTGGTGGTGCGCCGGGGCGCGGACCGGGTGGAGGCCGAGTACATCGGCGAGCCCCGTCCGGAGGGCCTCGCCGCGAGGCTGCTGGCCCCGGGCGGCGGCGTGGTGCAGCACTTCGACCGCTTCCTGCTGCCCTCCATCGCCCAGGTGGAGTACCGCCTCGGTGACGACAGCCACGTCATCATCACCTCGGCGATGACGCCCGCGGAGGACTGGGACACGGTGGTGTACGCCGTCGTCACCTTCCGCATGCCCCTGCCGCACTGGCTGGTGAAGCCCTTCATCACCCCGGTGGCCCTCCACATCTTCGGGCAGGACGCCAAGATTCTGGAGCGCCAGACGGAGACCATCCGCCGCTTCGGCTCCGAGACGTTCGCCTCCACCGAGGTGGACGTGCTCGGCCCGCCCATCCTCCGCCTGCTGCGCCAGGCCGAGCGCGAGAAGGTGGCCACCTCGGCCGAGGTGCAGGAGACGCGGCTGAAGATGCAGGTGTAGGACACTCCTGAGCGCCAGCGGACAATCCAGGACCTTCCAGGCTCACCGAGTTTCCACCAGCGCACAGACTTCCCTCAGGGGGCATGGCCGGAAGTCGGGGGGAATTGTCACCCTGCGGTCATGCTCCCCACGCTGACCACCGAGAAACGCGTCTTCGCGCAGTCAGTGGATGCCCTCTTCGTGAGGGCCCTGGGCCCGCACCTCACGCAGGAGGGGCGGCGCCGGCTGAAGGACGTGGGGCTGAATTTGAGCGAGCCGCTGCGGCCGGCCTATGGGCTGGAGTCGTGGAAGGCCTTCCTGCGGGTGGCGGTGAGAGACGTCTTCCCGGCGGCCCCGCCCCAGGAGGCCTGGTGGGCCCTGGGCGAGCGCTACCTGCAGGGCTTCCGGCAGACGGCGCAGGGGCGGGCGAGCATGTCGCTCGTCACGCGGCTGGGGCCCCGGCACACGCTGGAGCGGGTGCCGCACAACGTGCGGGCCGGCAACAACTTCAACGAGGTGCAGGTGGAGGAGCTGGGCACGCACACGGCCACGCTGTGGATGAAGGACGTGGGCGCGGACAACCCCTTCTTCGCCTGTGGCTTCCTCGCCGAGACGTTGCGCGCGGCCGGGGCGGGCGGCATCACCGTGGACCCGGTGTCCTTCGATGGCACGGCGGCCACCTTCCGGCTCACCTGGACGCATGCGGCCACCCGGCCGGCCGCGGCGGGGCTGACGCGGCGCTGAGCGCGTCAGCCTCCGGGTGCTCCGGCTACGCCGTCAGCACCACCCGCAGGCACTGGTCCTTCTTCTTCTTGAACATGTCGTACGCCTTGGGCGCCTCGTCGAGCGCCATGCGGTGCGACACCACGAAGGACGGGTCCACCTCTCCGCGCTCGGCGTGGCCGATGAGCCGGTCCAGGTAGCGTTGGGCGTGCATCTGCCCCATGCGCAGCGTGAGGCCCTTGTTCATCGCCGCGCCCATGGGGAACTTGTCCAGCACCGCGCCGTACACGCCCATGATGGAGACGATGCCGCCCTTGCGGCACGCCTGGATGGCCTCGCGCAGCACGTACGGCCGCTCCGTCTCGAGCCGCACCGCCTGCTTCACCCGGTCGTAGACGCCCTCGTAGCCCACCTCATGGGCCTCCATGCCCACCGCGTCGATGCACGCGTCCGGGCCCTGGCCGCCGGTGAGCTCCTTGAGGGCCTCGACCACGTTCACCTTCGTGTAGTCGAGCACCTCGGCCTGGCAGTGGTTGCGCGCCATGGCCAGCCGCTCGGGGAGCCGGTCGATGGCGATGACGCGCCCGGCGCCCAGCAGCCAGGCGCTCTTCATGGCGAAGAGGCCTACCGCGCCGCAGCCCCACACCGCCACGGTGTCCCCGTGCTGGATGTTGCAGAGGTCCGCCCCCATGAAGCCGGTGGGGAAGGCGTCCGAGAGGAAGAGGGCCTGCTCGTCGCTGAGGCCCTGCGGCACCTTGCGCGGCCCCACGTCGGCATAGGGCACGCGGATGTACTCGGCGTGGCTGCCCGCGTAGCCGCCCATCATGTGCGAGTAGCCGAAGATGCCGCAGGTGGCGTGCCCCCACACCTTCTCGGCCATGGCCGGTTTGGGGTTGGAGTTGTCGCAGAGGGAGAACTGGCCCTTCTTGCAGTGGAAGCAGTCGCCGCAACTGATGACCGAGGGGACGATGACGCGGTCCCCCGGCTTGAGGTTCTTCACCTTGCTGCCCACCTCGACGATTTCCCCCATGAACTCGTGGCCGAGGATGTCGCCCTTGAACACGGAGGGGATGTAGCCGTCGTAGAGGTGGAGATCCGAGCCGCAGATGGTGGTGGCCCGCACCTTCACGATGGCGTCCCGCGGATTGAGGAGCGCGGGGTCGGGGACCGTCTCCACCCGCACGTCATTCACACCCGTCCAGCACACAGCCTTCATGGTTGCACCTCCGTCCTCGGGTCCTCTGCTCAGGAGCGCGGCGCCAGCGTCTTGCCCAGGGGCGAGCGCTTGCCGTGGGGCTGGGATTCGACGGTGGCGACCTCGCCCGTCTCCATGAGCTGTTTGAACTGGCGCAGGCCCCGGGCGAGGTGCTGCTTGGGCTCCTCGCCGAGCAGCTTGGCCACCATGGCGGCGGCCCGGCCACCGGGCACGTGGTAGCGCAGCGCGAGGTGCACCACCGTGCCGCGGCCACCCGGCGCGTCCTCGAAGCGGACGGTGCCGGTGTGCTCCAGCATGGAGCCGGGCACGGTGCTCCAGACAATCCGCTCGCCGGGCCGGTCCTCGGTGAGCTGCGAGTCCCACTCGAGCACGACGCCCGCGGGACCCTGGAAGACCCAGTGGCTCTTCTGGTTCTCGAGGTTCCGCACCGACAGCAACTGGGGGATGAAGCGCGGGTGCCGCTCGAAGTCACGCCACACGTGGTACAGCTCCTCGCGCGGCTTGAGGATGGTGGTGCTCAGCTCGAAGGCGACGCCCGGCTGCTCGCCCGGCACTTCCGTCATGCCCATGAGGGCGAGGGCCCGGCTGCGCCCCGTCAGCCCGCGGTGCAGGATGGAGCCGCCCACCAGCGCCACGAGGATGGCGGGGACGGTGCGGCGCCGCAGCCCGTAGGCCACCATTCCGAGTCCCACCGCCAGGGAGAGCGCCCGCTCGCCGGTGCTCACGTTCACCCCCTTGGAGCCGTGCTGGAGCTCGGGGTGGAGCTGGGGCCGGTGCGCTCCGCGGGTCGCAATCAGTTCGCTTTCCTGCAGCATCATCGGGCGTCCTCCTACATGGCGGGGGAGGAAGCTCTTCATGCCCCAGGGTGGGACCCACTGCCCTTCCGTGCGAGGGATGTGTTCTCCTCCGGCGGGTGCGCCGGGCGAGGCACCTGGAGGGGACATGCGAGGCCACCGTTGGTTCGAGCTGGAAGGGCTGGCGCCGTACCAGCCCTATGCCGTGCTGCCGCTGCGGCTGTTCACCGCGGCGGTGCTCATCTACGGCACGCAGGACAACGTCTTCAGCGCCGAGCGGATGCACGAGTTCGAGGTGTTCCTCGCCGGGCGGGGCACGCCGCTGCCGAGGCTGGCGGCCCACGTGTCGGTGTATGCCCAGTTCCTCTGCGGCCTGCTCATCCTCGCGGGCGCGGCCACGCGTCAGGCCGGGGCGGTGATGGGGGTGAACTTCCTGGCCGCGCTGGTCATCGCCCATCGCGACACTCCCTATCAGGCCAACATCGCTCCGCTCGCGATGCTCGCCCTGTCGGCCTTCTTCCTGCTGCACGGGGCCGGTCCGGTGTCCGTGGCGGCCTGGCTCGCCGGGCGCCGCTGAGGCGTCCTCCAGCACGCCCGATCTCCGGCCGCGGCGCTCCTGGCCGGTGCTCGCCCGGCGTAGCGGCTGTGGAGCTCCTACGTGCCGCTCGCCGCGGCCATGTAGAAGTGGATGCGGGTGACGGCGCGGTAGCCCATGCGGAGGTAGACGGGGCGGCCCGCCTCGGTGGCGTGCAGCACCGTGCGCTGGAGCCCCTGGGTGCGGTGGGCCTCGGCGAGTGCCTGGCGCATGACGGCCTCGGCGTACCCGAGCCGGCGGTGCTCCTTCATCGTCGCCACCAGGGCGACGTAGGCCACGCCGTCCACCGGGAGGATGGTCGCGCAGCTCGCGGCCTGCCCGTCGCGGTAGCCGACGTAACCCACGCCGAGGCCCGCGCCGGAGAAGTAGGCCGGCACGTCGACGATTCCACGCACCATGTCGCGGGGGGCGTCGTAGGCGAGCGCGTTGAGGTCCGCCACCGCATGCCGGCCCTCCGTGTCCACGGCCTGGCGCAGCTCGAGCGAGGGCAGGGGCCGCACGGGCTCCACGAGGCGGTCGGTGACCATGCCGGTGGTGTCCATGCCGGTCTTCAGGCCGTAGGGGGCGAGCAGCTCGGCGGCGCGGGGACGCAGCCCGGGAGCGAGCCAGTCCTCGCACACGGCGAGCATCCACGGGTTGCCCCGGGGCTGGAAGTAGCGGGCGGCGGCGGCGGCGGCGCGCTGCAGTCCCTCGGCCGTCTCCTGGGGCGCGGGGAGGAAGGCCACGTTGAGCATGGCCCAGGCGACGTTGGACGAGGCGATGTGCACCTCGGGCAGGTCCAGCACCTCGCCCGTGGGGCTGTGCCGGGCGAAGAAGCGCCAGGCTCCGAGGAACTGGGTGTTGGACTCGAGAATCTCGTCGATGGGCATGCCGTGCTCCAGGCTGGGGGGGCGGCCATCCTAACGTCTGAGGCCCCCCGTGCGGGCGGGCGCATTGACGCCCCCCCTAAACCGGTGTTCAGTCTGAGGGAGAGAGCGCCATGGCCCCCCAGATTGCCCTCGATTTCGTCGCCACGTCGTCCCAGCCCGTCCACCCGGCCCTCGAGCCGTTCCACCCGGTGGTGCAGCGGTGGTTCACCGAGCGGCTCGGCGAGCCCTCGCGCCCTCAGGTAGAGGGCTGGCCCCTCATCCAGGCGCAGCAGGACGTGCTGATCGCCGCGCCCACGGGCAGCGGCAAGACGCTCACGGCCTTCCTGGCCGCGTTGGACCGGCTCTTCCGCCAGGCGCTGGAGGGAAGCCTGCCGGACCAGACGCAGGTGCTGTACGTGTCGCCGCTCAAGGCGCTGGGCAACGACGTGCAGAAGAACCTGCTGCAGCCGTTGGAGGAGCTGCTCCAGCGGGCGCGGGCGGCGGGCTTCAAGCCGCAGGAGCTGCGGGTGCAGGTGCGCACGGGGGACACCTCGGCGTCCGAGCGCGCGCAGATGGTGCGCCGGCCGCCGCACATCCTCATCACCACGCCGGAGTCCATCTACCTGTACCTGACGGCGGACCGGGCGAGGGCCACGCTGCGCTCGGTGCGGACGGTCATCGTGGATGAGATCCACGCGCTGGCGAGGGACAAGCGGGGCAGCCACTTCGCGCTGTCGCTGGAGCGGTTGAAGGCGCTCACGGAGGTGAGGCCGCAGCTCATCGGCCTGTCGGCGACGCAGAAGCCGCTGGAGGCCATCGCCGGCTTCCTGACGGGGGAGAGGGCGCGGGAGTGCCGGCTGGTGCAGGTGGGCCACCAGCGGCCGTGGGACTTGAGGGTGGAGATACCCGACGCGGAGCTGGGCTCGCTGGCCACGAACGAGATGTGGGGCCAGGTGTATGACCGGCTGGTGCAGCTGGCGGGGGAGCACCGCACGACGCTCGTCTTCGTGAACACGCGGAAGATGGCGGAGCGGGTGGCGCACGACCTGGGCGAGCGGCTGGGGGTGGAGAAGGTGGCGGCGCACCACGGCAGCATGTCGAGGGAGATGCGGCTGTCGGCGGAGGAGCGGCTGAAGGCGGGGCAGCTCTCGGTGATGGTGGCGACGGCGTCGCTCGAGCTGGGCATCGACGTGGGCAACGTGGACCTGGTGGTGCAGCTGGGGACGACGCGCTCCATCTCGGTGCTGTTGCAGCGGGTGGGCCGAGCGGGCCACTACAAGGGAGGAATCTCGAAGGGCATCCTCATCGCGATGACGCGCGACGAGTTGATGGAGTGCGTCGGGCTGCTGAACGCGGTGCGCGAGGGGGACCTGGACGCGGTGCGGATTCCGGAGAAGCCGCTGGACGTGCTGGCGCAGCAGGTGGTGGCGGCGTGCGCGTGCGAGGAGTGGGACGAGCGGGCCCTCTACAGCCTGTTCCGCCGGGCGTACCCGTACCGGCACCTGACGTACGAGGAGTACGAGAAGGTGCTGGAGACGCTCTCGGAGGGCGTGTCGTTGCGGCGGGGGAGGGCGGGGGTGCACCTGCACCGGGACAGGGTGAACCAGCGGCTGAAGGCGCGCCGGGGCGTGCGGATTACGGCGCTCACGAATGGCGGAGCGATTCCGGACACCTTCACGTTCAACGTGGTGGCGCAGCCCGAGGGCAAGGTGGTGGGGACGCTGGACGAGGACTTCGCGGTGGAGTCGACGCCCGGGGACATCTTCCTGCTGGGGACGACGGCGTGGAGGATTCAGCGGGTGATGGGGGCGTCGGTGATGGTGGAGAACGCGCACGGGCAGCCGCCGACGGTGCCGTTCTGGAGAGGCGAGGCGCCGGGCCGCACGGACGAGCTGAGCGTGCACGTGGGGAGGCTGCGGGAGGAGCTGACGGCGCGGAAGGACGCGGCGCTCTTCCTGGAGAAGGAGCTGCGGGTGCCGCCGCCGGCGGTGGACGCGCTGCTGGCGTACCTGAGGGCGGGGCAGCAGGTGCTGGGGGTGGTGCCGAGCAACACCACGATCGTGGCCGAGCGCTTCTTCGACGAAGCGGGAGGGATGCAGCTCATCCTCCACGCGCCCTTCGGGAGCCGGGTGAACCGGGCGTGGGGCCTGGCGCTGCGCAAGCGCTTCTGCCGCACGTTCGATTTCGAGCTGCAGGCGGCGGCGACGGAAGACGGGCTGCTGTTGTCGCTGGGTGAGCAGCACTCGTTCCCGTTGGAGGACATCTTCCAGTTCCTGAATCCGGAGAACGTGGAGGAGGTGCTGGTGCAGGCGGTGCTGCAGGTGCCGCTGTTCGGGACACGCTTCCGGTGGAACGCGACACGGGCGCTGTCACTGTCCCGGTTCTCGGGGGGCAAGCGGGTGGCACCGAACCTCCAGCGGGCGAGGAGCGAGGACCTGCTGGCGGCGGTGTTCCCGGCACAGGTGGGCTGCCAGGACAACCATGGAGGGGCGGACGTCGAGCTGCCGGACCATCCGCTGGTGAAGCAGACGATGGAGGACTGCCTGCGCGAGGCGATGGACATCGAGGGCCTGCGCGAGGTGCTGAGGAGGATGAAGGACGGGCGCATCAAGCTGGTGGCGAAGGACGTGCCGGAGCCGAGCCTGTTCGCGCACCAGATGGTGAACAGCCAGCCGTACACGTTCCTGGACGACGCACCGGCGGAGGAGCGGCGGGTGCGCAACGTGGTGCTGAGGCGGACGTTGCCGGCGGAGGACGCGGCCTCGTTCGGAGCGCTGGACGCGGACGCCATCGAGCAGGTGGTGCGGGACGCGGCGCCGCCGATGCGGGACGAGGACGAGCTGCACGACGCGCTGTTGCAACTGGTGCTGCTGCCGGAGGTGGAGGTGCCGAAGCGCTTCGTGGCGAGCCTCGTGGCGCAGCGGCGGGTGGCCTGGCTGGAGGTGGGCGGGTCGCGGTTCCTGGTGCCCGCGGAGCGGCAGAGCGCGATCCGGGTGCTCTTTCCGGAGGTGCCACTGCAACCGGAGTTGCAGCCGTTGCCGGGGGACAAGCCGGTGGAGCGGGATGCGGCGGTGCAACAGGTGGTGCGAGGGTGGATGGAGCTGTTGGGGCCAACGACGGCGGGAGAACTGGCGGCGCAGACTGCATTGGACGAGTCGGAGATCTTCCTGTCGCTGCACCAGTTGGAGGCAACGGGAGGAATCCTGAGAGGCCGTTTCCGCCCACTCATCCCCAACCACCCAGAAGAACAACCACAGACCCAACCACAGTCACAACCCCTCTCCCTCCGGGAGAGGGACGGGGTGAGGGTGTCGGAGACCCCGGGTTCCACCCCGGCCGTGGTGGAGTGGTGTGATCGCCGTCTCCTCCAGCGCATCCACCGGCTGACCGTAGGACGCCTGCGCAAGGAGATCGAGCCGCTCAGTGCCCAGGACTTCATGCGCTTCCTCTTCCGGTGGCACCACCTGGAAGAGCTGGACGCGCTGCGAGGGTCCACGGGACTCTCAAAGGCCATCACCCTGCTGCAGGGCTACGAAGCGCCGGCCTCGGCGTGGGAGCGCTACCTCCTACCCGCGCGGATGAAGGGGTACCTGGGAGACCTGCTGGAGCGGGCCTGCTACTCGGGAGAGGTGGCCTGGGGCCGCCTCACCCAGAAGGACGCGAAGCCGGTACCCGGCCCGCGCCGGGGAGCCCCCGCCACGCCCCCTGAGCCGGAGCCCCCCCGCACCCGAGCGGCGACACCGAACCGGAACGCGAGCCTGACCTTCGTGCGCCGGGAGGACCTGGACTGGATGCTGTCGGCGGCGAGGCCGAACGCGGTGCTGTCGGATGGGGGCGTGTGGGTGCCACCGGACCTGTCGGGCCCGGCGAAGGACGTGGTGGCGGTGCTGGAGCAGCGGGGAGCGTGCTTCTTCAACGATCTCTGCTCGCGCTCGCGCCGTCTGCCCGCGGAGGTGGAGGACGCGCTGTGGGAGCTGGTGGCGCGAGGCCTCGTGACGGCGGACGCGGTGCAGAACCTGCGGGTGCTGCAGAGCCCGGCGCAGCGCAAGCGGCAGAAGTTGTTGCAGCGAGGAGGCCCTGGCCGTTGGAGCCTGCTGGTGCCCTCGGAGCCGAAGGGCGAGGACGAAGTCCGTGAATCCCTCGCGAGGCTGTTCCTCCAGCGCTACGGCATCGTCTGGCGGGACCTGGTGATGCGCGAGTCGCTGGCGCCCTCGTGGCGCGAGCTGCTGTACGTGTACCGGAGGATGGAGGCGCGAGGAGAAATCCGCGGAGGCCGCTTCGTGGCAGGCTTCGTGGGTGAGCAGTTCGCGCTCCCGGAGGCGGTGGACGTGGCGCGAGCGGTGCGGAGGCAGGCACCCTCGGGAGTGCGAGTGCAACTGTCAGCGGTGGACCCGCTGAACCTCACGGGAGTGGTGACACCGGGCCCGCGAGTGCCCGCCACGGTAGGCAATGTGGTCACCTACGTGGACGGAGTACCGCAAGGCTTCGACGCGCAGGGAGACGGCGAGGACACCGAGGAGGAGTCCAGCCCCGGCGAGACGGCCCAGACGAACTGAGCGCGAGGCCGCTCAGTTCTCGCCCCCGCGGCGCGCGAGCACCACGCCCGCGGGCGACACGGCATAGGACTCGAACCAGTCCGGGAACCGGCTCCGCGCCTCGCCACACCGGTCGAACCGCTCGTCCACGGTGACGTAGTACACGTCGCGCCACTTGAAGACGCGGGCATCCAGCGCCGCCGCGGGGCTCGGGCACTTGGAGAACAGCTCGCTCTCGGGACCGACGCGCTGGACGACCTCCCGGATGGCGGCACTGGCGGCCAGCGCCGCCCCACCGTCCACGGAGCCCAGGTTGGTGATCTCCAAGACGTTCCTCCTCTCCGGCCATTCGACGCCCCCTCCGGGCTTCTGCTTCTGCGCGGTGGCGGTGGAGGCACAACCCACGCTCAGGAGGACGGACAACACTGGGAGGAGCAGGAGGTTCCAACGGGACACATCACCAGACACGCGCTTCATGGGGAGGCCACCTCCTTCAGCGAGATGTGCCCATCATCCGGGAAGCCCCCCGCCTCGGGCATCACGCGGGGTTCCGCTCTTCATCACGATTTCATCATGACGCCGGGCCCGCGAGTCCGGTTGAACGGTGCTCCTCCTCCTCGTGCTTGCGAATGGTCTCGACCAGCGGATCAAGAGTCTTCCGGAGGAAGCAGTCCCATCTTTATTGCATGGCGCTTGGTGGTCTGCATCTCATCCCAAAGGAAGGTACCGGGGTCCGGGAAGAGACGTTCCGCCAGTTTGCCAAGCCGAAGTGCCTTCTCCACGGACTCCTTCGTCTCCTCATTGTTCCAATACCTGATCTTGAAGAACCAGGCATCCTCGAGTGTCTCCAGCGCTTGCTGCTCCCCTTCCTCGTAGAGTTTCATCGCTTCCGGAGGGCCATCGTGGAAGGTGTCTAGAAAGTTCCCCAACTCCAACAAGGCCGGAGCGCTACGATATGAACCCAGTACGGCTGATTCTAATAAACGCTTGATCTCGGAGAGCACTTCCTCTGCGTTTCTTCCAGGTTGGTCGGCGACTTGTTGTAGCCGGGCAAGATAGCGGAGGTTGTAGGTGAAGGCAGGGCATGCCTCGGCGAGCTCACGATGCATCCTGAATTGCTCTGGATTCCCCCGAATGGGTTCCCCGGCCTTCCGAGCCGCTTCGAACTTCTGGACCAACTCTTCAAGGCTGGGATGTGCCATGCGCCCACCTCTAATGGTTTTCCATCAGGCGATCCGGGTTCTTGATGATCTTGCTCGCCATTTGGAGTTGTGCCTGTGTTGCCAGGCTGGAGTCCTTCCGTTACATGGTTGCTTTGAGCCATCCCTGAGGGTAACTCCTCAGGGGAGCCGAAGCTCAAAGCAGGCATTTCGCTTATAGGCCATCAGCGCTCAATATTCATCCTGCGAGGAAATGGAAAATGGCTTTTTCTTTTGCCCACTGATTCAATCTTGTCAATTGGCCGTCTTGCTCCCTTGACATTCAACAACTCGTATCCGAGAGTCAGTGCGCTCTCGATGTACGCCTTTTCTAGTGTGGACAGGGCATTGTTCATCTGCTGCCCTGGTTTTGAAATCCATTTCCCGATGAGGACTATTCTGGCGCCTTTGTCGGCATTTTCCAGCCCTCTCATTAGGGGGACGTTTTTGTAGAAATGGTCCGTAATGCGCTTGCGTAGGTTGCTGGCCTTTCCAACGTATATTGGAGAGTGACTCTCCCCAAATCTGCGGGCAAAAACATATATGCCTGGGTCTTCGGGCAATAGTTCTGGGTTGCAGCTGTAAATCAGCTTTTCGTTGTTTACGTATTCAAGGCTGATCGGGTCATCCCATTCTACTTGTAGATTCATGCCACTTGCCTCTGATTGTTTGAGATTGTGAGATTGATACTGTGAGATTGATACTGTGAGATTGATTCGGTAGGAGGTGGCTCCCGCGGAGTATACCCGGGGAGATGGAACCTCCTGCCGAATCAGATACTTCTGAGCGCTACTTCGCGCGCCCTTCCTTCCACGCCTGCAGGAGTTGCTCATAGGGCACGGTCTCGCCCTTGGGCTTCTCGTTGGCGAGCTTCGCGTGGGGGGCGCCGGGCGCGTCGAGCCACTCCTTGGGCTCCTTCTTCGGGTTGAGCTTGGGCGGGCAGTTCTGCATGCCCGCGCGCTCGAGCCGGCCCAGCACGTCGTCCATCTGCTCGGCGAGCGAGTCCATGGCCTGCTGCGGCGTCTTCTCGCCCTCGACGGCCAGGCTGATGTTCTGCCACCAGAGCTGCGCCAGCTTCGGGTAGTCCGGCACGTTGGTGCCCGTTGGCGTCCACGCCACGCGCGCCGGGCTCCGGTAGAACTCCACCAGGCCGCCGTAGCGGTCCGCCACCTTCGTCACGTGCTCGGAGCGCACGTCCGAGTCGCGAACCGGCGTCAGTCCCACGAGGAACTTCTTCAGGGATGTGGTCTTGGCCACGGTGAACTGCGCGTACAGCCACGCGGCCTTGCGCCTCTCCAGCGGGGTGCTCTTGAGCATCGTCCACGAGCCGGTGTCCTGGTAGCCGAGCTTCGTGCCCTCCTGCCAGTACGGGCCGTGCGGCGAGGGCGCCATGCGCCACTTGGGCGAGCCGTCCGCGTTCACCACCGGCAGCCCCGGCTTGGTCAGCGCCGCGGTGAAACCCGTGTACCAGAAGATCTGCTGCGCCACGTTGCCCTGGCCGGGGACCGGGCCGGCCTCGGAGAACGTCATGCCGGCGGCCTGGGGCGGCGCGTACTTCTTCAACCAGTCGATGTACCGGGTGAGCGCGTACACCGCGGCCGGGCCGTTCGTCTCGCCGCCGCGCGCCACCGAGGCGCCCGCCGGGTTGCAGCCCTCGACGCGGATGCCCCACTCGTCCACCGGCTTGCCATTGGGCAGGCCCTTGTCGCCCACGCCCGCCATGGACAGCCACGCGTCCGTGAAGCGCCAGCCCAGGGACGGATCCTTCTTCCCGTAGTCCATGTGGCCGTACACCCGGATGCCGTCGATCTCCTTCACGTCACGGGTGAAGAACTCGGCGATGTCCTCGTAGGCGGACCAGTTCACCGGCACGCCCAGCTCGTAGCCGTACTTCTTCTGGAAGCGCTCGCGCAGGTCCGGCCGGCTGAACCAGTCCTGGCGGAACCAGTACAGGTTGGCGAACTGCTGGTCCGGCAACTGGTACAGCTTGCCGTCCGGGCCGGTGACGAAGCTCTTGCCCATGAAGTCGTCGATGTCGAGCGTGGGTAGCGTCACGTCCTTGCCCTCGCCCGCCATGAAGTCCGACAGCGGCACCACGTGGCCGTAGCGCACGTGGGTGCCAATCAAATCGCTGTCATTCACATACATGTCATAGATGCTGCGGCCCGACTGCATCTGGGTCTGCAGCTTCTCGATGACATCGCCTTCCTGGATGAGGTCGTGCTTGACCTTGATGCCGGTAATCTCCTCGAAGGCCTTGGCCATCGTCTTGGCCTCGTAGACGTGGGTGTCGATCGTCTCCGAGACCACGTTGATGGTGGTGCCGCGGTAGGGGGCGGCGGCCTCTCGGAACCACTTCAGCTCCGCGAGCTGCTGCTCCCGGGTGAGGGTGCTCGGCTGGAACTCCTCGTCCACCCACTTCTCGGCGGCCTTCTCCAGCGCGGCCATGTCCGCCTGCTGTTGCTGCGCGGTGGCGGCGGGCTTCGCACCGTCCTCCGGCTTCGACTCCTTCTTGCAACCGGCGGCGGGGACCGCCAAGGCCAGGGCCAGCGTCCATCTCAACGTGTTCTTCAAAGGGTTACCCCCAGCGAGCGATGAAGATCATGAACAGCAACGACAGACCTGAAGCGAACCAGACAGAACACATCCGTCAGCCCCACCCACGCGAGGTGGATGAAGGCGCTGCCCATGAGGCCGACGAAGAGGCGGTCTCCGCGGGTGGTGGCCATGGGCAGCAGGCCCCGGCGGGGCAGGGAAGGGGAGCGGATTCCCCAGACGGTATAGGCGGCGAGCAGCAGCGCGATGACCCCGAAGAAGCCGGCCGTCGTCGGCGTCCAGGCCATCCATTCGAAATCCATGGCGGCTCACACCCTTCCCAGGGCGAAGCCCTTGGCGATGTAGTTGCGCACGAAGTAGATGACGACCGCGCCCGGCACGAGCGTCAGCACGCCAGCGGCGGCGAGCAGGCCCCAGTCCATGCCGGCGGCGCTCACGGTGCGCGTCATGGTGGCGACGATGGGCTTGGCGTCCACGGACGTGAGGGTGCGTGCGAGCAGCAGCTCCACCCAGCTGAACATGAAGCAGAAGAACGCCGTCACGCCCACGCCCGAGCGGATGAGGGGCAGGAAGATGCGCACGAAGAAGCGGGGGAAGCTGTACCCGTCGAGGTACGCGGTCTCGTCGATCTCCCGCGGCACGCCGGACATGAAGCCCTCGAGAATCCACACCGACAGGGGCACGGTGAAGAGCATGTGCGCGAGGGCCACGGCCCAGGGCGTGTCGAACAGGCCGATGCTCGAGTAGAGCTGGAAGAAGGGCAGCAGGAAGACGGCCGGGGGCGACATGCGGTTGCTCAGCAGCCAGAAGAAGAGGTGCGAGTCGCCGAGGAAGCGGTAGCGCGAGAAGGCATAGGCCGCGGGCAGGGCCAGCAGCACGGAGAGCACGGTGTTGATGCCCACGTACGTGAGCGAGTTGAGGTAGCCGTCGCTCCAGGCCGGGTCGGTGAAGATGGTGACGTAGTTGGCGAGCGTGGGGTCGCGAGGCCAGAGCGTGAAGCCGCCCAATATCTCCTCGTTCGTCTTCAGCGACATGCCCACCAGCCAGTAGATGGGGATGAAGCTCAGCAGCAGGTAGAGGGGGACGGCGAGCCGTCTCATCTCGCCTCCTTGGACGTCATCGCCGTATAGAAGATGTAGCTGAACAGCAGGATGATGAGGAAGTAGACGAGCGAGAAGGCCGCCGCCGGGCCCAGGTCGAACTGGCCCACCGCGAGCCGCGTGAGGTATTGGCTCAGGAAGGTGGTGGCGTTGCCGGGCCCGCCGCCGGTGAGGACGAAGGGCTCGGTGTAGATCATGAAGCTGTCCATGAAGCGCAGCAGCACGGCGATGGTCAGCACGCCGCGCAGCCGGGGCAGTTGGATGAAGCGGAACGTGGCCCAGGCCGAGGCGCCGTCGATGCGCGCGGCCTGATAGTAGGCCTCGGGGATGGCGCGCAGGCCCGCGTAGCAGAGCAGGGCCACCAGCGGCGTCCAATGCCACACGTCCATGAGCAGCACTGTGAGCCAGGCATCCAGCGCGTTGGACGTGTAGTTGTATGGGATGCCGAGCGCGTTGATGGCCACGCCGAAGAGGCCGATGTCCCCCCGGGCGAAGATCTGCCAGATGGTGCCCACCACGTTGAAGGGGATGAGCAGGGGCAGGCCCAGCAGCACCAGGCACACGGAGGCGGCGCGGCCCTCCTTGGGCAGCACGAGCGCCAGCGCCACGCCGAGCGGAATCTCCAGGGCCAGCACCGCCAGCGAGAAGCCGAGCTGCCGCCGCAGGGCGCCGTGCAGCTCGGGGTCCCTCAGCACCTTGCGGAACCACTCGGTGCCCACGAAGACGCGCTGGTCCGGTCCGAGGATGTCCTGCACCGAGTAGTTCACCACCGTCATCAACGGGATGATGGCGCTGAAGGCGACGGCCACCAGCACGGGCAGCACCAGCAGCCAGGCGCGCTGATTCGTGGGTTTGCTCATGGGATGGCTCGGCCTCCGGCGTACAGCGTCGTCCAGCGGGGCGGCAGCTCCAGCCAGCAGGTCTCCCCGGGCGCGAGCCGCTCCTCCTCGGGCAGCCGCACCTTGAGGGCCTGCGCCCCCAGCCGCGCGGTGGCCAGCTTGTGCCGCCCCAGGTCCTCCACCTGCGTCACCTCCACCCGCACCGAGGACGGCGTGCCCTCGGGGACGCGCCGGAGGAACTCGGGACGGATGCCGAGCCGCAGCTCGCCTCCGGCCGACCGGGCCCGCGCGCACACGCCCGCGTCCAGCGCCAGCCGCTGCCCCTCCACCACCACCGTGCCGTCCTCCACGGTGCACGGCAGCAGGTTCATCCCCGGGCTGCCGATGAAGTAGCCCACGAAGGTGTCCGCCGGGCGCTCGAAGAGCTCCTGCGGCGTGCCCACCTGCACCACCCGCCCCTGGTTCATCACCACCACCCGGTCCGCGAGCGTCAGCGCCTCCACCTGATCGTGCGTCACGTACACGATCGTCAGCTTCAACTGCTCGTGCACCTGCTTCAGCTTGCGGCGCAGCAGCCACTTCACGTGCGGGTCGATGACCGTCAGGGGCTCGTCCAGGAGGATGGCCGCCACGTCCCGGCGCACCAGCCCCCGGCCCAGGGAAATCCGCTGGCGCAGGTCCGCGGACAGCCCGCTGGCCCTCATGCGCAGGTCCGGGGTGAGCTCCAACAGCTCCGCGACTTCCTCCACCCGCGTCCGCGTCTCGCTGGCGCCCAGCCCCCGGTTGCGCAGCGGGAAGGCCAGGTTCTCCGAGACGGTCATCGTGTCGTAGATGACGGGGAACTGGAACACCTGGGCGATGTTGCGCCGCTGCGGCGGGGCCGCGGTGACGTCCACGCCGTCGAAGAGCACCTGTCCCCGGGTGGGCCGCAGCAGGCCGGAGATGATGTTGAGCAGCGTCGTCTTCCCGCACCCCGAGGGCCCCAGCAGCGCGTAGGCGCCGCCGTCCTCCCAGACGAGCTCCAGGGGGCGCAGCGCGTAGTCCTGCTCGGACGCGGGCGCGGGCACGTAGGCGTGGGCGATGCCGCGGAGCTCAATCCTGGCCATGCGCGGGCTCCTCGGTGGTGGAGGGAGAGGCGAAGGGGGGCGCGGCCACGAGCCGGCCCTCGGGGCTGAACACGAACATCCGCGCGGGCGGGACGAACAGCTCCAGCGGCGCGCCGTACGGGTGCCGGTGCACGCCCTCCACCTGCGCGGTGAGCGCGAGCCCGCCGTGCGCCGCGTGCACGAGCGTCTCGGAGCCGCTCACCTCCTCCACCTCCACGTGCGCGGGGATGCGGACGTCCCCGGGCGCGCCGGGCGACAGCCGCACGTGGTGGGCGCGGATGCCCAGCCGGTAGCGGCCGGCCGCGAGGCCCCGCAGGTGCCCGGACAGCGGGAAGGCCACCTCGGGCGACAGGCGCGCTCCCGCGTCCGCGGACACCTCGGCGTCCCACAGGTTCATCTGCGGGTCGCTGAAAATCTGGCCCACGCGCTCGGTGGCGGGGGACTGGTACACCTCCAGGGTCCGGCCCGTCTGCAGCAGGCGGCCCTCGTGGAGCACCGACGTCCACCCGCCGAGCAGCAGCGCCTCGGTGGGCTCGGTGGTGGCGTACACCACGACGGCGGGGCGGTTGCGGAAGAGCTGGCGGATTTCGGTGCGCAGCTCCTCGCGCAGCTTGTAGTCGAGGTTGGCCAGGGGCTCGTCCAGCAGCAGCAGCGAGGCGTCCTTGGCCAGCGCGCGCGCCATGGCCGTGCGCTGTTGCTGTCCGCCGCTCAGCTCCGCGGGGAGCCGCTGCAGGTAGGGCTCCAGGCGGAGCGCGGCGGCCGTCTCCCGCACGCGCCGGTCGAGCTCCGGCCCCCGCAGCTTCCCCGCCAGCCGCAGCGGCGAGGCGATGTTCTCGTAGACGGTGAGCGAGGGGTAGTTGACGAACTGCTGGTACACCATGGCCACGTTGCGGTGGCGCACGTCCACGCCCGTCACATCGGCGCCGTCCGCCCGGAGCGTCCCCGTGGTGGGCTTGTCCAGCCCGGCCATGAGGCGCAGCAGCGACGTCTTTCCCGCGCCGGTGCGGCCCAGCAGGATGTGGAAGGCGCCGGGCTCGAGCTTCAGGTGGATGTCCGCGAGGTGGGTTTCTCCCTCCACCACGCGTGTGACCTTCTCCAGCTCGATGCCGTGCCTCACCCGGTGTGTCCCCTCGCTGCGCTACGCCGTGAGTGACCGCGGCGCGCATCGTAGGGAGAATTCACGCCGGGTCCAGCTTCACCGCTCGGACTCCATCCGGGCCGCCGACGGCGCGAAGGCGGCGGGGACGCTCCCCGTTAGGTGAGGCACGAGCCCCTCCCATTCGTCGGCTGGCCGAATCAGCGAGCGGGCAAGGAGGCGTTCCTCCTGCTTCCCTGCCTACAGGGCTGGCGGAAGTTTGACACTTGGACGAAATCCTCGTTCCTCCCCCTCCGGCTAATGGACATGCTCGAACAAGCCTTGTTCTCCCCAGAGCCTCGTACCCTGTTGCAGACGTTGAAGGTGGAGACCCGCCCCCACCACGAGCGCGCCGAGCGCGTGGTGCGCCTGATGTCCCCGGACCTGACCCTGTCGGGCTACCAGCGTCACCTGGAAGCGCTCTACGGCCTCTACGCTCCGCTGGAAGGCGCCCTCGCGGCCTGCCTGGAGGGCCGCTTCCCCGAGCTGCGTCTCGCCGAGCGGTGGAAGGTGCCGCTGCTGGAGGAGGATCTCCGGGCACTCGGCCATGATGGCGCCTCGCTGGCCCGCCTGCCGGTGCACCCGGGCCTGCCCGGGCTGTCCGAAGTGCCCGAGGCGCTCGGGGCCCTGTACGTCCTGGAGGGGGCGACGCTCGGGGGACAGCTCATCCTGCGTCACCTCACGCGCCACTTCGAGGGTGCCCGGGCGGGGGGCTTCGCCTTCTTCCGGGCCTATGGCGAGTCCGTGGGGCCCATGTGGAAGGCCTTCGGCGAGGCCCTGCTGCGGGCCTGTCCGGAGCCGGCAGCCGCTCCCCGGGTGGTGCGGGGGGCCCAGGACACTTTCGAGGCCTTCGAGGCCTGGCTCCGCGAGGTCCATGCCGATGCGCCCTCCTGTCTCTGACGCGGACCTCTCGCAGTGTGAGCGCGAGCCCATCCACCTGTTGGGGGGCATCCAGCCGCATGGGGTGCTGCTGGCCTTCTCGGAGCCGGACCTCACCCTGAGGGTGGTGAGCGCCAACTCCGAGGCCCTGCTGGGGCGCCCACCGGAGGCGCTCCTGGACCGGCCGCTGGGGGAAGTCCTCCACTCCTCCTCGCTCGTCCTGCTCACCCGGGCCCTGTCCCAGCCCGCCACCGGCGCCTTGCGCCTGGAGGCCGCGGGCCGCTTCTTCACCGGCGTCCCGCACCGGAGTGACGGGCTGGTGGTGCTGGAGTTGGAGCCCACCGGGGAGGGCACCCGCGAGGAGGAAGCGCTGGGCATGGTGGACCTGCTCCTCTCGCCGCTGGCCCGCGCCCACGGGCCGCTGGGGCTGCTCCAGGCGGCGGCGGAGGCGGTGCGTGCGCTCACCAGCTTCGACCGGGTGATGGTGTACCGCTTCGACGCGGACTGGCACGGCGAGGTGGTGGCGGAGAGCCGCGACGAGGCCATGGACAGCTTCCAGGGCATGCACTTCCCCGCGAGCGACATCCCCGCCCAGGCCCGTGCCCTCTACACGCGCCACACGTTGCGGCTCATCGCCGACGCGCGCGCCGCGCCCGTGCCGCTGAGGCCCGCCGTCCTGCCCTCGCTGGAGCGCCCGCTGGACCTGTCCGGCGCGGCCCTGCGCAGCGTGTCTCCGGTGCACCTGGAGTACCTCGCCAACATGGGGGTGGGCGCCTCCATGTCCATCTCGCTGGTGCGCGAGGGGCGCCTGTGGGGCCTCATCGCCTGCCACCACCGCACGCCCCTCGTCGTCCCGGCCGCCACGCGCCGCGCCTGTGACGTGCTGGCCCGGCTGGTGTCGCTGCAGCTCGCCTCCGAGGAGCGCGCCAGCGTGTCCTCCGAGCTCGCCCGCCGCGCCCACCTCCAGACGCAACTGGTGGAGCGGCTCTCCGAGCAGGCCGCGACGCTGCCCGTGGCCCTCGCCGCCCAGGCGGAGCTCCTCCTCGGGCTCACCGGCGCGGGCGGGGTGGCCCTGTTGCTCGGCCAGACTCCCGTGCTCGTGGGCCACACGCCCTCCGCCCACGACGTGGACGAGCTGGCCACCTGGCTCGACGGGCAGCACTTCGAGGGCACCTTCCAGACGGAGCGGCTCGGCCAGCTCCACCCACCGGCCGCCGAGTACACGGACGTGGCCAGCGGGCTGCTCGCGGTGCGCCTGGACGAGGCCTCACCCCGCTTCATCCTCTGGTTCCGCCCGGAGGTGGCGCGCACCGTCACCTGGGCGGGCAATCCCCGGAAGCCGGTGGTGCCCGGGCCCGGTGCCAGCCGCCTCCACCCCCGGGCCTCCTTCGACGCCTGGAAGGAGACGGTGCGCGGGGCGGGGACTCCCTGGACGCCGGTGGATGTGGCCGCCGCCATGGGCTTCCGCTCGGCGCTGGTGGGCGTGCTGCTGCGCCATGCCGCCGCCCTCGCCCGCTCCAACGCGGAGCTGGATGCCTTCAGCGGCACCGTGGCGCATGACCTCAAGGAGCCGCTGCGCGGCATCCAGCAGTACGTGGGCTTCCTCCTCGAGGACCACGGCGAGGAGCTCGGCGAGGAGGGGCGCAAGCAGCTCGAGGAGGTGCGCTGGCTGGCCGGACGCACCCAGGGGCAGATGGATGCCCTCTTCGAATACAGCCGCGCGGGGCGGGTGGAGCTGGCCTGGGGCAGCGTGGACATGCAGGAGCTGGTGGACGAGGTCCTGCTCACCGTGTCCGCCCGGCTCCAGGAGAACCAGCTGGAGGTGCGAGTCCCCCGGCGGCTGCCCCGGGTGGAGTGTGACGGGGTCCGCATCCAGCAAGTCTGGGCCAACCTCCTCACCAATGCCGCCAAGTACCACCCGTCGAGCGGGCCGCGCTGGGTGGAGCTGGGCTTCCACGGCCCGGGCGAGCCCCTGTCCCACCCGGCACGGCGGCGGCCGGATGCGTACGTCTTCTATGTGAAGGACAACGGCATCGGCATCGCCGGGCGTTTCCACGAGGACATCTTCGAGATGTTCCGCCGGCTGCACCCCGCCCATGCCTATGGAGGCGGCAGTGGAGCCGGGCTGGCCATCGCACGCAGGCTCGTCCGGCTGCACGGCGGCGAGCTGTGGGTGGAGTCCGCGCCCGGCCAGGGCTCCACCTTCTTCTTCACGCTGGGAGAGAGGCCCCGCTGATGCAACGGCCCCTGCTGCTCGTGGAGGACACGGACTCGGACGCGGAGGCGCTGTTGCGCGTGGCCCGCAAGCTGCCGCTGTCCGCGCCCGTGGTGCGGGTGCGGGATGGGGAGTCGGCGCTCGACTACCTCTTCCAGCGGGGGGCGTACGTGGGAGCGCCCCGTCCGGTGCTGGTGTTGCTGGACCTGAACCTGCCGGGCATTGGAGGTCAGGAGGTGCTCGCCCAGCTCAAGGCCGACCCGGCGCTGCGCTCGCTGCCCGTCATCATCTTCTCCAACTCCAACGAGGCGCGGGACGTGAGCACGGCCTACGCCGGAGGCGCCAACAGCTATCTCTTCAAACCGAGCGGAGCCACCGAGCTCCACGAGGCCGCGCGCGCCTTGGAGTGCTTCTGGTTCAGCGCCGCGCTGCTCCCCGGAGTGGAGGAGCCCTCGGGATGAGCTTGCGTGTGCTCCTCGTCGACGACAGCCTCGCGGATCAGCGGGCGCTGCGGCGTGCGCTCGAGAAGGACACGGAGACGCAGTGGGAGGTGGAGCTGGCCAGCTCCGCCGAGGAGGCCCTGGCGCGTCTGGGGCGTCCCCCGATCCCCGACGCGCTGGTGCTGGACTTCCACCTGCCGGGCATGGACGGGGTGACGCTGTTGCGTGAGGTGCGCGAGCGGTGCAAGGAGCGCATGCCGGCGGTGGTGGTGTACACCGGCAGCGGCAGCGAGTCCGTGGCGGTGGCGGCGATGAAGGCCGGGGCCCACGACTACCTCCTCAAGGACAGCTTCTCGCCGGAGCGCCTGCGCCACAGCCTCCACAACGCGGTGGAGACGGTGCGCATGACGCACGAGCTGGAGGATCGCCGCCGCCAGGCGGAGAGCGCCGAGCGGGCGGCGCGCGAGGCCCTCGCGGTGCGTGACGAGTTCTTCGCCATCGCCACGCATGACCTCAAGGGGCCGCTGCAGAGCATCCTGCTGAGTACGCAGCTCCTGCGCCGCCAGTTGCCAGCGGAGGCGCAGACGGCCGGGGTGAAGACGCGGCTGGAGCAGATTCTGCGGGGAGCCCAGCGCATGGGCGAGCTCATCGACCACTTCCTGGAGGTGACGAGGGGAGGGGAGAAGCCGCTGAAGCGCGAGCCGGTGGACCTGTTCGCGCTGGTGCGCGCGAAGGTGCGCGAGCTGGGGCCGTTGGGGGCGACGCACCCGGTGCACCTGCACGTGGAGGGCGAGGACTTCCAGGGCAAGTGGGACGAGGCGAGCCTGGAGCGGGTGTTGGACAACCTGCTGGGCAACGCGGTGAAGTACAGCCCGAGGGGTGGCTCCATCGACGTGTGGCTGAGCGAGGAGACACCGGGGCCCGAGGGCTGGGTGCGGCTGCGGGTGCAGGACCAGGGGATGGGGATTCCGGCGGAGGATCTGCCGCACATTTTCGAGCGCTTCCGCCGGGGCCGGAACGTGGCCCCGGTGATTTCCGGCAGCGGGGTGGGACTGGCGAGCGCGCACCGGCTGGTGGAGCTGCACGGCGGAACGCTCACGGTGGAGAGCGAGGAGGGCAAGGGCTCCACCTTCACCGTGCGCCTGCCGCGAGAGCTGGGCGTGCGCGACTCCCAGGTGGAGCAGTCGGCCTGACGCGTCAGGGGCCGATGGAGGTGGGGGGACGAATCACGGCGCCCACGGCGACGTAACACTTGCCCTGGTACTCGGCCGCGCCTTTGGAACAGGGCGGACGCCTGGCGATTTCCATCCAGCACCCACCGTGGATCTCCACTTCGGCACTCACTACATCGCACGGAGGCTTTTTCTGTCCCTCGAAGGGCTTGCTGGGCATGGGGAAGCCCTGAATCCCCGCTGTGGGTTCATTGCTCGAACGGGTGAAGACCGGGCTCTCCTCCATGGAGTGCATTTCCTGGGGGTGCACCGCCTGCGGGGGCTCGGTAGCCCGTGGCCAGAGGACCACCGCGAGCGCGAGCAGCGAAGCCAGCCCCAGGGCACCACCGGGCGAACCGAGCCGGCCCGCCGGACGCGGATGAGGCTCCTTCGCGCCGCCCGTCAGGTGGGCTCGCGCCTCCGGCCAGTTGTCGATGCGCACGAGGGCCGCGGCCCACCGCTCGATCATCCACAACAGTTGCCGCGGTTGCCCGTTCACGGGAGCGTGCTCCACCTCCAGCGCGAGATAGGGCGGTGAGACGTTGGCGGTGGCGCGCACCTGCCAGTTCTCTTCCGCGCGCAGATCTCCTTTGGGGCCGGGCATGAGCACGAGGGCGGGGTTGCCCGTCTCGTTGTTGCGCGCCTCGTACAGGCGCCCCAGCCCACCGCCGAGGCCGCGGTAGCGTTTGAGAACGTGATACGGCCCCACCGAGTTTCCGCTCCGGGAACTGTCTTCCTTCTTCATGGCGTCCTCCGAGCCCGGGTTCCTAGCACGGCGGTGCGGCGGATGACCAGACAGGTCTCCATGGCCCACCCCGGCAATACCACGTCCGCAGTAGGGTGGCGGCGTTCACCTACGCCGTGCTCGCGACGATTCGCGCGGTCGCCGGACCTGAGGGAGCGCTCCTGCTCATGAAGAACTACACCAGGGCGTAGCTGACGGCACCCGGTGGGGTGCGCACTATTTTGGAGCACAGAGACGGCACGCACATCGGCGGCGCCGAGCCCTCACCCTTGCCGCGCAGGCGGCCACCGACGACGGAGAGCGTCAGCCCCGCGGCATCGCGCCCGGTCTTCCACAGCCTCTCCACGCCCGAGCGGACCACCGGCCGCTCCGTACCGAGCCGTTGCTCCCGAAGCAACGCCACCAGATCATCCTCGTGCATGACGGACCATCCTCTCGTGGGTGCACCGGGCCCATATTTGAAG
Source organism: Archangium gephyra (assembly GCF_049060025.1). Taxonomy (GTDB): domain Bacteria; phylum Myxococcota; class Myxococcia; order Myxococcales; family Myxococcaceae; genus Archangium; species Archangium gephyra_A. The sequence continues at coordinate 5,258,839 of NZ_JBMEQQ010000002.1, read as the reverse complement.
CCTCGGATTGTCAGATCCCACAAGTGAGAGTTACTCTCGATATCGGGCCGTGCTCCAATCGGAGGGACTTGTGGAAGCATTCAATTCGAAGCCTCGAAATTTCGGAGATTTGCTCGGTAAGCATGAGGAAAAGACGGTTGTGGTCCCTGCCTACCAGAGGCCGTTCTCTTGGGAGAAAACTCATGTGGCCGCCTTTTGGTCCGACTTTTGGGACTTCCACGATAAGAGAAAGCCTGCGGAGCGCTATTTCCTCGGACCAGTCGTAATCATTGAGGGCAAAACTGAGATCAATCTCCTTGATGGGCAGCAACGTGTAGCTACGGCTACAATCATGTTTTCGGTCATTCGTGACTTGGCGCGTGCTCTTGGATCGGATGGGGGGGATTTTGCGCGTGATGTCCAGCGCGATGTTATCGAGAAAAACAAGAAGAAGCATTACTCGCTTGATCTTTCAGAGACTGACAAGCCGTTCTTCCGCAAGGTCATTCAAGATGACCCGCCTTCTGAGTCCGCCGTCGCGGAGTGCAAATCACACGACTTGATTTTGAAGGCAAAGAACTACCTAAAGGCTGAGTTTACGAAGAAGTTGGAGGGGTTTTCTGCGGAGGAGTCTCTAGAAAAATTGCAGGGTGCCTACCAGACGCTTGCGAACGCGCTAACGGTTGTTGCTATTTCAGTAGAATCTGAAGATGCCGCCTATCAGATCTTTGAGACGCTCAATGATCGTGGCCTGCGTTTGTCGGTTCCCGATCTGATGCTTAATTTTCTGATGCGTTCAGCAGGTGATGCTGGCGAGCGCGACTCAATCCGCGATAGTTGGTCTGAGATGCTGGAAGGCTTGGGTAAGCGTCGTGACCCAGCCCGGTTCATTCGCCACTATTGGCTGTCGATGCATGGGGATGTCAAGAGTCGCAAACTCTTTACTGAGTTCAAGGAGCGATTCAGCAAGAAGGAGTTCAAAGGCGGTCCTGTTGATTTCGCTGATCGATGTGCCGCTGAGGCAGGTAGTTATCGCGCGATACTTGAATTTGATGAGTCGAAACTTGGTGAAGCCAAGGAGTTGGTTGAGGCGTTGATTTCGCGTTTGGGAGCACCAGCGGAGCCGCTTGTTCTTGCTGGCGTTCGGTGTCTATCGAAAAAGCAACTGCGTTCACTCTGCGAAACCGCTGTGGGTCTTGTTGTGCGGTACTCTGCGATTGCGGATAAGGACTCCGCGCGCCTTGAAACAGCGATGTTTGCGGCGGCTCGGTTACTTTCGGATTCAAACAGCGGCAAGTCTGTCGAGAAGGCCCTGAATGCTGCTCAGGATAAGTTGGCTGAGATCTACCCGAGTGATGAAGAAGTTCTCGCGCGTGCTCACAATGTTGGACTGAGCCGCAATGAGGCCCATTATATTGTGTCTCGGATTGCCCTGCAGATGCAGACCAAGACAAAGGAGATTGCTCTTGGCGATTTGACGCTTGAGCACATATTCCCTCAAAATCCGAGCAAGAATGCTTGGCCGAATGCAGATGAGCTTCGCCCCTTGCTTTGGAATATTGGAAATCTTACGGTTTTGAGTAAGCCGATCAATAGCTCGGCGTCGAATAGTTCCATAGACAAGAAGCGAACTGAGTATGCAAAGTCGGAACTTCTGATCAACAAGGGGCTTGCAGCAGATGGTAAGTGGACTGCGAAAAGCATAGTGACGCGGTCGCATGTGTTGCTCGAATGGGTTTGCAAACTTTGGCCCAAGCCGTGATGCTATTGGAGCGCCTTTCTGGGGTTTGCTATTGCTCTACGCTGTCTCCTCCCTTGAGGATGAGCAAAATCAGTAATCGGCGCATCCCCCAGCAGCTCGCCGCTTTGGGCTAGAGACGCCAGAAGGGCACACTGGGGGCACATGAATGAAGAAAAGCCCAGCAACCCTTTAAGATTGCTGGTCTTCCAGGAATGGGGGCGGCGGGGGCGGGAGTCGAATCCGCAGACAAGGCGATAGAAAACCCCAGGCAGGACGCGCTGTACCCGCTATCGCCTTGATTTCGCTCGGGTTCGTCATCCCGCCCCATCCCACGCGCTTCCCCCGTGTGCCACCTCTAACCCCGCTGGAGGGGCACACTGGGGGCAGATGCCCCGCTGAGGCCGAGAAATCGGGCCCTGGCGCTAGCCCGGATTTGTCACACCGGGCACGGACATAGGGCTGGTGTCGCGGCGTAGCCTGCTGGTGGCCGCGAGCCTGGCCTCGCGTCGGTTCTGGCTCCGGTAACGGGCAAAGCTCCGCCCTCTCCAGCCGGAGTCGGACCCGCGCGAGGTTGTCAAAGAGCTGCGGACGTCAGGAGGGCGCGGGGACGGAGAGCAGTTGCTCGGCGATGCGCGCGAAGAGGTCTCGCACCGGGGCGGCAGCGCTCAGGGACAGGACGACGCGGCGGACGCTCACGCGGACAATGGCAGCGACCTTCAGCAGCTTGAGCCGGAGGGTGCCCGCCTGCGCGCGCTCGAGTTCCGTGCCCTTCAGGCCGAAGTGCCGCAGCAGGTTGAGCAGCACATAGGCCACGGAGGCAAACCACAGGCGCAGTTGGTTGGCGCGTAGGGTGTGGGCGCTGGTGCGGTCGGCGAAGAGGTCCAGCTGCTGCTCTTTTATCCGGTTCTCCATGTCGCCGCGCGCGCAGTAGAGCTCCTCGTAGAGCGAGCGCGCGGGGTGCTCCTTGTCGGACAAGGACGTCACGACGAAGCGCGGGTTGTGCTTGTCGCCCAGCCACTCCGCCTTGGCCACCACGCGGCGCTCCCGAGTCCAGGAGTCCTGAGTCCGGTAGCGCAGCTCGCGGTAGGCACGTGTCGGTGCTCCATCGCGTTCCTCCAGCGACACCTTGCGCACCAGCTGCGAGTCCGCCGCAATCATCTCCTCCAGCCGCTTGTTGCGGGCCAGGCCGAAGACGAAGTCGACGCCGTTGTCTTCGCACCACGTCATGAGGCCATCTCTCGCGAAGCCAGAGTCCGCACGCAGCACGATGCGTGTGGCGGGCCAGCGCGCGCGAATGCGGGCCACAATGCGCTCCACCTCCTCCAGTGCGCCCTCCGACGCGTCGATGCCGGAGGTCCGCAGCTTCGCGCACAGCAGGAAGTCTCCGGCGAAGATGTAGAGCGGCAGGTAGCAGTAATTGCCGTAGTAGCCGTGGAAGAAGCGGCCTTCCTGCGTGCCGTGGATGGGGTCGTCGGTGGCGTCCAGGTCCAGCACCACCTCACGCAGCGGACGGCGGTGCGCGTCGAGGAAGGCGTCGACGAAGAAGTGCTCAATGGCTTGCGCGTCGTAAACCACTTTGCGGTAGCGCGCCTGCGCCGTCGCATCCGCCGGCGTCAACTCCAGCCGGTTGAGCGTGCTGGGGCTGGCCAGCTGCCGCGCCGGGTCCGCCTTGCCCACCACCGCTGCCAGCAGCGGGTCATGACGCAGCGCCGCGTGGTCCACCAGGTCCTCGTAGCCGCAGGCGATGCCGAAGACGCGCTGGCGCACCAGCTCCTCCACCGAGTGGTGGATGAGGTCCGGGTCGCGAAGGTCACGAAAACAGGCCGCGAACTTGCGCATCAGCCCGAAGCGCTGGTCGAGCCGATGCAGCAGCACCAAGCCCCCATCGGAGGAGATGTGCTCCGCGTCGAACGCGGCCACCAGTTTTCGGCGGCCAACGGCATCGAACTCCAGCTGCTTCGGGGTACACTCTGTTTTCACCGCGTAGCTCCTACCGGTAGATGGAAAGCCTTGAGAACTCTCCACTTATCAGTCGGCCGCTACGCGGTGCTCCCTCTACACGTGATCGATCCGGGCTAGGTCCTCCCCTGAAGGGAATTACTTCGCTTGGCTTAGTGATGTAATCTGACCGCCTCGGGCAAGTGCTGCCGAGTTCTTTCTGGAGCCCGCATGCCGGCACTTATCAAACAGAGCGAAATCACATGCCCAGAACCGGTCATCATCGACTTCGGGTTTTCGGGCCTGAGTGAGAAACACGCGCAGTCGATCATGCGAGACATCATCCGGGACAACTGGCCAGAGCTCCGTCGTCCCGATCAATGTGTGTACGTCATTCGTCTCGTTGGCCAAGTCGCCGCTTCGTACCCTCTTGACTTCTCGCCCGTCATCTACGTGGGTGAAGGAAACGCCTATGAACGGCTCTACAACCACACGAACTGGATCGTCCCCCTCGTTCAGAGCGTGCCCAGGCTTGGAATCGAAATTCGAATCGCCCAGGTGGCACGTCGGAATAACGTGAACCTATACCAGTACATTGAGGCCGACCTGCTGCGATGGTTCGCGGACATTTACGGATCGCTGCCGTGGTTCAACCGCCAGTTCGAACCGTCCAAGGAGGGCACGCACACGTACGAGCCAGGGGCTGAGCGCGACCTCATGCGTCTCATCGGCGTCGGTGGCGGGAACAGATTTCTCTGGGCGATCCAGCCGACCCACAATAATGAACTCTACCTTCCGTACACGAAGGGGGCCACAGCGGCAGCTTGAGCGTCGCCCCGACGCGGAGGTGTCAAAGGACTCGTGTGTGCCAGGAGAAGCCTGCGTGAGGAGGAAGCGATGTAGGAGCGGAAACCTCACGAAGGGACCCTGCGGGTTCAAACCCCGCCCGGCAAAGGAGGCCACCAGCCGGAGGCGAGTCTTGCGTGGTGCCGGTGAGAGCCGGGCTGCGAAGCGTAGACAGCTCTTTCTGGAGGAGGGCCACGTGGACGATAGAGAACGAGTACGACACCTGACCTCCTATGACAAAGAGGAGGTCCTTGAAGCCCTCCGTGAGCTCAAGCTGGACAAGGAGACCCCACCCTCTGATGAGGTCGTGGAGGCTGGGCTGGAGTTGATGAAGAGCCTGGATTCCGAGCTGCGGTATGAGGCCGTCTGGGCCCTGTGCCTTCATTGGGGACACCTGCGTACGCTCCCCATGCTCCGGGCGATGCTGGAGGGACAGGAGAAGGATCTGGAGGTGCAGATCATCGCCGCCCGCTCCATCGGTTCGATGGTCGAGCGATGGGGTCACCCTGATGAGCAGTCGTTCAGAGTGCTCGCGCGCGTCGCGCTGGATGAAAGCGCGGCCGCTGAACTCAGGGGGGTTGCGTATACCAGCCTTCGTGCTGCCGCCGGACTGCTCCCGCCAGAAGAGGAAGCGCGTCTCGAAGAAGATATCCGCCAACTGGATGTGGATTGGAAGTGGTTACGCGCGATGGCCGGTTGAAGCTCAGTAGCCCACCAGTCAAGCTGCGGCTTCACATGTCCGGCTCGCATGTCCAAGCGTACTGCTCGGAGTAGCGGTGACACTTGTAATAGGGGCCGCAGGCGTTGGGGACGGCCGGGTCACAGGTCTTCCTGCAGTAGTGCATCTGGCAGACGAATCCCTCGGGGCAGTCAGACGTGTGCTCCTCACCACAACGGATGAGGCACGTCCCCCAGGCTTCGTGCGGGTGGCTGAAGGTATTCCACATGGAACACTTCTGACCCCCAGGACAGGGGGTCCGCTGGCAGTTCTGGCCATGCACCTGCGCGCACACCGACACGCCCTCCTCGATGTTGGGCTGGATGCAGTCCTGGCCCTCGGGACACGCACGGCCCTCACACGTGGGCAGGCAGGAGGGCCCATCGAGGCCCTCGCGGCAGAAGAAGCCCTCCGGACAACTCCCGGGCTCTTCCACCCGGCACGGCCGGCCGCACCGGCGGTCCTGGCACAGCAGGCCCCGTTCGCATGCCGTTTCACGCGAAGACGACATGTTCGAGCAGGGCTCGCCCTCCTTGCGCACGCCCACCAGCGTGCATTGGCGGAGTTGGGGCCCGCCCTTCACCGCCTCCACCGTGCGGCACACCATGTCCTCGGCGCAATGCTGATCCGTCATGCACCGGCTGTCGGTGCAGTACCTCCATTTGGAACGCGCATTGAAGAAGCAGGCGAGCGGTGGCTGGCAGTCCTCGCGGCCCGAGCAGGGGCGCTCGTAGGTCATCAGGCTCTGGCGCTCTCCGGGCGAGAGCATGGGGACGAGCTTGGCCTCGGGAGCCGGCTGCAATCCTCCCAGCATGGCCGTATGGATGGCCCAGGCCAACGGGAGGAGCAGGAGGAGGCCCAACAGAGGGGCCAGGAGGGTGCGCCAGCGCATCACGGGCTTCACTTTGGCCCGGCTCCGGAGTTGTTGCGCATGCCGTTGAGCCGAGAAGGTGTCAAAGGACTCGTTCCCGGCACCTCGTTTCCTACGAATCCTCTGACACCCTTCCCGGCCGCCGGAGGTAGGAGCACGGCGGCGGGCTCCCGAGGTACGTTCCCGGGTGTGACCGACAGACTCGCCAGCTCGCTCCCAGCCGAGGCACTCCAGGCGATCGATGAGCTGATCCTCGAGGGCCGCACCCTCCATGCCTTCCTGGTGATCAGGGAGAAGGCGGGCTGTTCTCTCTTCGAGGCTCAGGAGCTCCACTGGGAGCGCCGGATGACGCTGAAGGAGGCTCCATCCGGTCCTGCGCGAAAGAGACGAGGAGGAGGCGAGGCAGGCCACTCCGGAGGCCTGGCGCGCGAAGGCGCTACGGGGGTTGGACCAGTTGGAATCAGCCCCCCTCGTCCTGGAAGCGCTCTGGGATGGAGACACGACGAGCTGGATTCTCGTGCTCAGCGCCATCCTGCCCGGCGCCTCTCGCGCGCATCCGCGGTTCACGGAGGTTCATCTGGTCTCCATGCGCGGAAGTGGCGAGCCGGTGATCGCGGTGGCTCAGGAGCTCGGCCGGATGGCCCACGCGCGCTGGAACATCCCCCTCTACTTCCCCGCGCTCGAGCCGCCGGACATCGACCCTCCGCGCTGGTGGGATACGGGCCTCTCTGCAGGAGGAGCACCATGAAAGACCGACAGAGCGAGCAACAGGACTCCGGCCTCCCCACGGGATTGGGGAAGCCGGCGGAGCGGGCACTGGCCGGGGCCGGGTACGTGCGGCTCGAACAGTTCACCCGGGTCAGTGAGGCCGAACTCCTGGCGCTGCACGGCGTGGGACCCAAGGCGCTGGAGCGGCTCCGCCAGGCCTTGGAGGCCCGGGGGTTGTCGTTCGCCGGAGGGAAGACCCGGACCACCCACAAGAAGTAGCGCCATCAGGGGGAGGGACGATGCGTGATTCTGGCAAGCCACCCCCCGAGGTGTCAGTCCCCCGCCCCCCAGGTGTCAGACCATTCGTAGGGGGCAGTGTGCCGCTACGGGTCCTTTGACACCTTTCCGAGCCAGGAAGGGTGTCAGACGACTTGTAGGAGGCGAGGTGTCAGAACGAGTTCTTTGACACCTTCCCGGCTGCCTCTCGTCCGTCGCGGAGCGCCCTGAGGCGGGCCGCTACTTCACCAGGGTCTTGAAGCGCTCGGAGAACTTCGGCTCCACGTCGCCTGCCGGCTCCAGCTCCACGACAGCCTGGGTCTTCGAGTCCGTGAGGAGGACCACCCCGTCGTCGCGGACCGTCACGGCGTAGCGGCCCTTCTCGAGGGATGTGTTGCACGACTGTCTCACCGAGGTGGGGTCCGCCGTCGACGTGGAGCCCTTCTTCACCTCGCGCGTGAGGTGGTTCACGCCGCCCGAGGCCGCGACATTCCCCGGAATCACGAGCGAGTCCTTCTCCCAGCTCACCTCGGTGCTGAGCTCCACGTCGCAGCCCAGGGCCTCCTTGTTCGAGGCGCCCTTCAACGTGAGAGACTGCATCCGCACGGTGAGCTGTTCTCCCGCGAAGGTCCAGATCATCCGGACCCAGACATACTTGAACGTGGAGCCCTCGCTCTTGTTGAAGCTCTCCAGGAACAGCTTCTGCATGGCGGAGCGCTTGCCATTTTGGGTGACCCAGGCCATCTCGAAGGATCCACGGGGTGGGGCCGCGAGCCCTGGAGTGGAAAGCAGACAGAGGGTGGTGACGAGGAGGGTCCGCAACCGCCAGTGCGATGAAGACATGTCTCGACGGTAGTACTTCCAGGAGAAGGAAGCGATGCCTTTCGAGCAACGCGAGCACTCGGCAACGCCGGCCTCTACGCGCTCCGCGCGGTTGCTACTCGAGCGGGAGCTGTAGCGGCACCGTGGTTTGGACCACTCCTTGGTAACGGGGACATGGAGACGGCGGACGGGTCGGAGGCGAAGGTAAAGTCGCCACCAATCTGCACCCATTCACCTGCGCCGCGTGAAGGGGCGTCATCGCGCCCGACCGCTTGCCCGGAGGCGGACAGCACCGAACAAGTGTTGAATATCTCGCTCGCCTGCCCGTCTACCTGCGACCCATTCACTGGAGGCAGCACTCATGCAGACCCTGGCACGATGTGGAGTCATTCTGGCAGCCGCAGTCATCTTCGGAGCGTGCGGCGGCCCCGCCCATGACCGGGCGGACGACATCAAGCCCGAGGCACCGTCCGGCACGTTCGCGGGCACTCCGTGGACGATGACCCACGCGACCGTCTCGAAGAGCGACTCGAAGCTGAGCGTGCGGCTGTTCTCGGAGCCGGTGGCCGATTGCGCGCAGTTTCCGCCTGAGGGCTCCACCGCCGGCTACCTCCTCTGGACGATGCCCGCGGAGCTCGGCAGGCGCTCGCTCAAGCTGTCCTTGACCGATTTCAGCTCCCCCGACAATCAGACGATCACCTTCGTGACGCCTCCTTCGAGCAACAACATCTCGGTCGACGGCATCATCAACGTGACGCAACTCACCGACACCTCGGTGACCTTTGGGTTTCTCGCCAAGGCCGGCACGGGGTACGACGTGAACGGAACGATCACCACCAAGATCTGCCCGTAGCTCGGCCGGGTCATCCGGTTCGGCGAAGTTCGTGAGAGGCGTCCGGCTCTGGCCGGGCGCCTCTCTCTTTTTCCATCCCGAGCCACCCTTCCTGGCCCCCCTCCAGCTACGGGCAAGCGGTCGCTCTGTCTCTGCACAACGTTCCCCTTGCGTGCGTCCGTGGATGTCAGGGCGCGCTTTCATACTCCGAGCCGCCCCGCCAAGACCCTACAGGTCCTGAATCGATTGGAGGACGTGGCCATGCGCTTTCGAGCGTGCATCGCACTTCTGCTCTTTGTCTCAGCCTGCGCTACATCAGTGCCGAGCCCAGGAAAGTCAGCGGCCCAGGACCCGAGGCGCGCCAATCTCCAGCGAGCAGCGACGCTGCCGTGGACGGATGGGGGGCGTTGCGCCGTCCGCGAAGCTTCCGAGCCCTGGCCCGTGCTGGCGGAGCGGTGCTTTCATGCCCTCGACCACGACCGGCTCGAGTTTCACGACACCATGGGACGATGCGCGGTGGCCTCTACGGGCGCCGCTGCCATGGGGCTCGGTGTCTGCGTCCTCGCGGCGCCGGAGATCATCGTGGGGACGGTGATCGTCGCGGGCGTGGTGGTGGTGGGCTTCGCCATCAAAGAGGCGTTGGATACTTACGCGGAGAAGAGGGGCCGTCCCCAGGTAAGGCCCGTGCCTGAAACGCGGCCCGTGCCTGAAACGGAATCGTTCACGTCGCTGTTCAATGAGAACACCAAGGAGCAGGAAGATGCGAAGATTGGACCGAGGATTACTGAGGTCACGGAAGAGGAGGGGGTGATTGAGATCGTTGCAGAAGGCGAGAATGGCGAAATTCGAATCATGGGCAACATCGAAATCAATGAGGGGACGATCACGCTTGAGCAGGCCCACATTCAAGGTCAAGGCGCCGGAACAAGCGGTTTGAAGGAAATGGGTGAGATTATCCGTGAGTTCGGGCGATCACGTGGTGCAAGCGAAGTCATCATTCAAGGTGCGATGCGAACGACCGGAGCGCGCCCCGGTCACACGCCTCGTCCAATTCGAGTCCGTGTGAAATGAGCCCCATTCAACTCGTATTCTCTGGCTGGAAGGACGATCCGCGCTCGGTGGATCTCGTTCATCTTCTTCGTCGTGAACTCAAGCTATCGCTTGGTGCTTCCAAGCGGATCGTGGATTCGATTGTTGCTCGGCCCGTGGAGATGGTCGAGGTCTCCAATGAAATGGTCGCGAAACGGGTGCGCGAACTCGGTGCAGGTATCGGACTCTATGCAGCCGTGAAGGGACCGAAACTCTATTTCACTGGCCAGAGACCCAACGCGAATCGGGAATCTCTGGTTCACTTGCTCTCGGTGGATGGTGGCCTCGCCGTGGATGAGGCAGGCCGCCTGGTTGACCGACTGGCTAGCTTGGGTGGAACAGCAGTGGAGAGCGATGATCGGGAGTGTGCCCGTAGATGCTGTGAGGGGGCCGAGCTGCTAGGTTTTGTCTGTACTCTCATCTCATAGGAGATAGCGCCCCTCCGAGCCGGACCACGAGAGCTGGTCCCAATCGAGCGTGCCGACGAGGCGGGCGGCCTCCGGGCCGAGATGACTCCGGGCCCAGCGGACGAGCGCGGGCTGGGAGGGAACGCCGTCGTCGGGCGCACCCTCCACGGGATCGCAGGGCGTGCCAGTCGCCTCGACAGGGGCGGCGGTGAGCAGGGTCAGGAGGAGGAACAGGTTCACCGGAGATGCTCCTCGCAGGACTCGGTCCTGTTCGAGGACTGGCTCGCGGTACGGAGTAGAATCCGTTGCCCCTTCTGGACCTGCCCATGCGCCTGCCCTTGAGGTTCCACCTCGACGACCTCTCCGGTGAACCGACCCGCGCCCTGATCGCGAGGCACCTCGCCGGCATGCATGCGAACTCTCCCGCGGAAAGCGTGCACGCCTTCGACATCGACAAGCTGCGGCGACCCGACGTGACGTTCTGGTCCGCCTGGCTCGGGGAGGAGATCGCCGGCTGCGGAGCACTCAAGCGCCTCGACGCCCAGCGCGGCGAGCTCAAGTCGATGCGCGTGGCTGACGCCTTCCTCGGCCGTGGGGTCGGGAAGGCAATGCTCGAGCACCTCATCGCGGAGGCCGGGAAGAGGGGCCTACGAAGCCTGTGGCTGGAGACGGGCTCGTCCGCGGCCTTCCTCCCCGCGCTCCGGCTCTACGAGCGCGCGGGCTTCGTCCGCTGCGGCCCGTTCGACGGTTACACCGACGACCCCTTCAGCGTCTTCATGACGCGGGAGATCTGACAACCGGTATAGAGTATGGCTCCCCCCTCACCAGGAGCCCCCGCGCATGGACGTCCATTACACCTGGATCGGCGCACCTCCGGCGGATCGCAACCGGGACATCGCCGACCCCAAGCGCACGAGCACCCGGGTGCAAGGGAAGTCCGTCAACCTCTACTTCTGGTGCCTCGACGAGCACGTCGCGGCGTACCAGCGGGACTTCTCCGGGTGCAAGAACGTCACCGTCCGGGGAATGCAGTCGTTCCTGACGGGCGCGGCCAGCACCGCGTACCGGTGGTACTACTGGTACAAGAAGTCGGACGACTGGGCCGTCCAGGCCATGACGGACATCCTCGCGTGGGGACTCGAGCGGGGGACGCCCACGTCGTACCGGGCCTTCGTCAAGGATGCCTGGTCCCTCTTCCTCATGTACACGTGGGGGGGCTACGTGCTGGACGCGGGCGTGGGGCCGCTCGACGTGGGCAGCCTCTCCCTCCCCGAGCCCAAGGCCTTCATGGCGCCAACGCTCACCGAGGACGACGCCCTGCAGATGCGGCGCTTCCGCCCGTCCTCACTGCCAGGGCCCTTCGGACAGTTCGACATGACGTTGAACGAGTCGTGGGCGGACGCGGTCTGCACCGCGATGAATTACAAGTGCGGCGAGGAGATGGACTCCGAGACGTGTCCGCAGATCGAGGTCTGGATGCTGGCCAGTCCCCGGTATGGCAACGGCGCCTGGGCGGCCCTGCGGCAGTACTGCCTGGTCTGGGGCCGCATGCAGCAGCACGGAACGCTGACCTCCGAGAACGCCCCCCAGGTCTTCCGGTATCTGATCGCCGGCTCCGTCTTCAACGGGCTGACGGATGGCCACGGCGGCGAGGCCTGGAGGCGCTCGCTCTGGGCCACCGGAAAAGACGAGAGTGGCAGGGTCGAGGTGCCCGCCCTGAAGCTGCGCAAGACGTACCACGGCTCCAGCGCGAAGTAGCTCACGCGGGCCAGGCTGGGAGCTGTTCGAGGACTGGCTCGCGGAAGTTGCCCGCGTCCGCGTGTGTTGAGGTTGCGGCTGTTGCGGAACCAGGAGACGGTGCGGAAGCTCAGGGTCCCATCCCCGAGCAGTGAGAGGTGACGGTGTTACGAGCAGGAGCCGAGCGGATGGACCTCAGCGGGGCGCTCGCGCGACTGGACACCGAGGGCTACGCGCCGCTCGGACGCGTGCTCGGGGACGACGGGCTCACCGCGTTGCGCGAGCGCGCGGAGGACCTGATGCTCGGGCGCGTCGCCGACCCCGGGCTCTTCTTCCAGATGGACGCCCAGACGGGACAGTACGAGGACGCGGGCCTCGGCTGGCGGGGTCCCTCGCTCGCCTACCGGAAGATCGAGCGGCTGGAGAAGGACGAGCGTTTCCTCGCGTGGCTCTCCAACCCGCTGTTCGAGCGGGTGGCGCGCGCGCGCATCCCGGGCGGCATCGTCCTCTACCGCGCCATCCTGTTCAACAAGGGGGAGCCGGGGGGCGGCGCCATCCGCTGGCACCAGGATGGTGGAACGCTCTGGGGACTGAGCCAGGAGCCGGAGCTGCAGATATGGACCGCGCTGGACGACGCCCCGGCGGACGGTGGCTGCCTCGAGGTGGTTCCGGGAAGTCATCGTCAGGGCCTCGCGCGGCCCATGGGCGGGGTCATTCCGGAGGAGCAGTTGCTGGCGCACAGAGCCGAGGAGCGTGCCGTCTCCCTGCCAGTCCAGGCGGGCGAGGCGGTGTTGCTCCACAACCAGCTCTGGCACCGCTCGGGCCCGAGCCGCGAGGGGCACCGGCGGCTCGGCTTCTCCCTCTGTTACATGAGCGACGCCACGCGTTGTCTGCGCAAGAAGCGCGCCCCCCGGGAGTTCTTCCGCGTCTTCGAGGGGCGCGGGTGAGCTACGTTGGACACCCTCATCACACCTCAGGACACCATGCCGACCGACGACAAGAAGAGCACGGAGAAGAAGGCAGCGAGCACCCAGGCGAAGTCCGCGGCCTCCAAGGCGAAGCCCGCGGCCGCCAAGAAGGCCCACAAGGCGGGCAAGCCGTCCAACCCCTTCCTCGTGGAGAATCCGCCGCCGAAGATGCGCGGCAACCGCAAGTAGCCGGGGGCCGGCCGCGCCAGGCCTTCGGGGAGGGCGGAGCCCCTTGGGTTCGGGACCCAGGGGGGCGGCGTTGGCGTTCGGAGGTTCACGACAGCGCTCGCGGTGGCGGCCCACCTCCTCGACAGCGGGCGGGCACGGCATCAACAATGCTGGAATGCTCACGGTCTACGGCTTCGGCCGCGTCAACTCGAAGGTAGTGGGTCTCACGCGCGATTTGCGCGTCCTGTGGGCGCTCGAGGAGCTGGGCGTGCCCTACCGGGTGCACGGCGTGGATCATCCCGCGGGGGAAACCAGGAGCGAGGAGTACCGGCGGCTGAACCCCTTCGCTCAGGTGCCGGTGCTCGAGGACGACGGCTTCGTGCTCACCGAGACGGGCGCGATCCTGCTGTACCTGGCGGAGAAGACGGGCGGATTGATGCCCGCGGATCTCCAAGGCCGCGCCGAGGTGACACGCTGGTGCTTCGCCGCGCTCAACACCCTGGAGCCCCCGCTGTTCCAGATCGTGATGATCGATCTGTTCGGCGCCGCCGATCCCACCGGCCCGCAGCGGCGTCCCGAGCTGGTGCAGTGGGCCGGGCGCGCGCTGACATCGCTCGAGGGCTGGCTTCGGGAGCGTCCGTATCTCACCGGCGAGGCGTTCACCGTGGCGGACATCCTGATGACCACGGTGCTGCGCGAGGTGCGCAACGCGGGCGTGCTCGACGGCTTCCCCCGGGTCTCCGCCTACCGCGAGCGCTGTGAGGCACGGCCCGCATGGAAGCGGACGCTGGAGGCCTATGAGCAGCGCCTCGGGGCCCCGGCGGGCAGCGCGCGCTAGCCGCGTCTGGATTCCGGAGAAGGGGAGGGGTGCCCGGGACCTGACTCAGGGCTCGGAGAAGCCGCCGCGTACCCACTCGTTGGCGACGTCTCTGTTGAACTTGAAGTTCACGGGCACGCGATGCTTCGCGACGGTCGCGCCAGCGTCGTCGACGGCCGAGAGCAGCGCGTGGGGCTCATACTCATCGGCCACGAGCTCGAGCCGAACCTCGTACCAGCGGCCCTCCCAGGCGATGGAGAGCTTCTTGATCATGGCCTGGTCGCGCTGCCGCGCGGAGCGGTCCAGGACCTCCGAGGCCGTTTTCACGAAGGTCGCGAACGCCGTCGCATCGAAGGGCTTGGGGTTCTTCTTGTCGCGGCCCATCACCCACGGACTGATGAGGACGGGCTCGGCGATCCCCTGCTTGCGGATTTCCACGGCCCAGCCGTCGTCGTCCTCGTTCTTGATGACCCTGGCCGTCCAGCCGTTCTTCCGCCAGAACGTGGGCTCCATGACTTCGGGCTCGGAAGGCGTGCGCTCGTCGCTCATGGGCGTTCCTCATACCCTCCGATGGCCATTTGCCGGAGAAGTATCTGCTCCCCGGCGAAGGTGTCAGACGACTCGTGTACAGCGCGGGGGTCACCCCGGAGCGCGGGGTGTTGAGCCCCGAGCAGTCGCGCCGCCGGGAGGTGCCACTGGAGCGGGGATGTGCGGTGAGCGAGAAATCGCCTGGCCCAGGGGCGCTGCTATCCTGCGCCCCTCATGCCCGCGTGCCCGTGCTGCCAGGAGGTCCTGACGCCTGCCCTCCTGGGCTTCGGTGGCCGCCGCCTCGCGGGGGACTGCGAGGTGTGTGGTGAGGCCGTGTGCCAGGCCTGCCTGCACCCGGGCCCGCCCCCCAACGGCGGCCCCACCCCGCGAGCGTCCCGGGGCAAGGCCTGCGCCAGTTGTCTGTGGGAGGCTTCCACGGCGCGCGGTGAGCAGCCGTCCTTCCCCGAGCCACCGGGGCGGCGCAGACGGGCGAAGCAGGCGGCCTGCGCGCATCCCCACGCGGTGCGGTGGATGCGGTGCTGCCCCACCTGCGGCGCCGAGCTGGCTTGGGAGGCCGAGCACGACAACCCCGTGTGCGATGCGTGCGGAGCGCCCTCCCATCTGGCCTTCAACTGCTGCTGGGCCTGCGGCGAATCCTTCGGTGAGGACAACGAGCCGGGGGACACCGCCGAGGGCTACGCACTCGCCTTCGACTGCCGCTCCCGGAAGTGCCAGGGGCGGGTGGCCTGGCTCATGCCGTACTGCCCCTGGTGTGCGGCGGCGCAGCGCTGGCAACCCTCTCAGGCGGCGGACGCGCCCGCATGCGTGGAGTGCGAGGCGAAGCTCGAGCCCACCTGGGCCTTCTGCGTGTCGTGTGGCGAAGAGGCACCGCTGCCCGAGGACTGCTTCGAGTGCGGCGCACCGCTCGAGGAGGCGGAGTGCGCCGCGCGCTGCGAGCACTGCGGAGGGATGGTGTGTGGCGAATGCTTCGGCGACTACACGCTGCCGAAGGCCGGTGGCCCCGGCGTACGTGAGCTGCTGCTGTGCTCGGCGTGTGGAGAGGCGCTCGGGGCCTCTCCCGTCCCGGAAGACGCGCCGGAGGGCGAAGACGAGCCTCCCGCGGCCCGGGACGTTCCTCCCCCCAGCAGCCCGTGGGAGGTGCTCGGCGTGGCTCCGGGCACGCCCCTCTCCGAGGTGAAACGGGTCTACCTCGCCCTCATCACCCAGTACCATCCGGACAAGGTGGCGCAGCTGGGTCCGAAGCTCCAGGCGCTGGCAACGGAAGAGACGCGCCGGCTCAACGAGGCGTGGAGCGAGCTGCGCGGGCGGGCTCGCTGAGAGCCTGTTTTCGCCGGTTGAAAACCGAGGCTTGGGGTTGGCACGCGCCGGGAAGGGGCTTTTCCGATGAGGTACAGGCTTGTCGCGGGCGGAGCCGTGCTCCTGCTGCTGGGGCTCTTCCTGGCCCTCGCGCCCGGCGGCACGGAGGGGCGAAGGGCCTCCGCGACGACGCGGGCCGCCGGTACGGGCCCGGAGGCCTCTGCGCCGGTCCCGGAGGCCCAGGAGCGCGCCGCGCTGCGCGGGTGGGTCCAGGATGCCCAGGGCCTGCCCGTGGCGGCCCATGTGCTCGCCTTCGAGGCCGGGCCCGCCCTGACACGGGAGGGCCTGGAGCAGCATGTGGCCGCGGAAGCCTGGGAGGCGCCTGCTCGGGCCACCACCGCCACGGGCCCGGACGGAGACTTCCTGCTGCGGGTCCCCGAGGGCCGCTACCACCTGCTGGCCGAGGTGGGAGGGCGGCCCGCCGCGCTCGCCCTGGACGTGCATCCGGGCCCTTCCGAGGTGCGCTTGGTGGTGACGGACGGGGTGCGCCTGCTGGGCCAGGTGGTGGACGTGGCGGGGGGCGTGGCCCGGGCCCGCGTCACCGTGGTGAGCCTGGCGCCCGTGCGGCGCCTGACGGAGGTGGAGAGCGACGAGACGGGCGCCTTCGAGGTGGAGGGGCTGCTCCCCCAGGCGCGCCATGGCGTGTGGGCCCGCGCGGCGGGCCATGGCCAACGGGTGGTGCTCGTTCCCGCATCCCGGCCCGTCACGGTGATGCTGCCCTGCGCGCTGCGCGTGGAGGGCCGGGTGCTCGAGCGCGGCGTCGCCGCGCCAGGGGCCCGGGTGTGGCCGCGCGGGGGAGGGCCGGAGGTCCGGGCCGACGCCGCGGGCCGCTTCGTGCTGGAGGGGCTCGACTGCAGCGGGCGCACCGAGCTGCTCGCCGAGAGCGCCACGGGCGTGGGCGAGCGGGCCATCGAGCCACTGAGCGAGGACACCTCGGGGCTCGACATCTCCCTGGAGCCGGCGGGCGGGCTCCGCGTCCGGGTGGTGGAGGCGCGCTCGGGCCGGCTGCTCGAGGGCGCGAGCGTCCAGTCTCCGGCCGCACCGGAGGCCGTCTGGCGCGAGGAGGACGTGGGCCACTTCCGGGCCGCTCCGTTGATGCCGGGCCCCCATGTCCTCCTCGTCCGGGCACCGGGCCATGGGGCCGTGCAACGGGTCCTCGAGGTGGGCGCGGGCCCCGGGACGGAAGTCGAGATCGAGCTGCCGCCGGAGAGCGTGCTCGCGGGCCGGGTCCTGGGGCCCGAGGGGCTGGGAATGGAGGGCGCGCGGATCCACCTCATGGGGCCCGGGCGGAGCGGGGCGGAGGAGGTGCTCACGGGCGCGGATGGACGCTTCGAAGTGCGTGGGCTCGCGGAGGACACGTATGCGCTGCGCGTCGAGCGCCCAGGGTACCTCTCCGTGACGCGAGAGCTCCGGCTGCCGCGGACCGAGCCGTTGGAGCTTCTCCCTGGCGCCCGCGGCGGCGGTGTCCGTGAAGGTGCTCGGCGCGCGCGGGGAGCCCGTGGAGGAGGCGAGCGTGTCCCTTTCCCTGGGGGGCGGGGAGACGGTGCGGGAGGAAGGCACGGACGCCCGGGGGAGCGTCCACTTCGGGGGGCTCGTTCCGGGCCGCTACCTCGCGAAGGTGCGTGCCCCGGGCTACCTCACGTCCGAGCCCGTCCCGGTGGAGGCGTGGGACGAGGAGACCCTGCCTGTCCCGGTGGTGCTGCGAGAGGGCCTCACGCTGTCCGGCCGCGTCCGGGACGCGCGGGGCGTGCCGGTGGGCCAGGCGGACGTGGTCCTCACGGGGGACGGAACGAGCGTGGGCAGCACCCGCACGGATGCCCGGGGCCGCTTCACCCTGCCGGGCCTCGTGCCGGGACGCGCCTGGCTCCGGGTGGAGAAGTTCGGCCACCCGATGCGGGAGGTGGAGGTGGAGGTGCCCGCGCCGGACCTGGAGCTGATGCTGGAGAGCCCCAGGGCCGAGTGAATCCCGCTCGGGCCGTCCTCAGTTCTGCAGCTGCGAGCGCCTCAGGGTCTTCGTGGAGACGGTGACGCCCGCTCCCGAGATGCTCGAGCGCTTCTCGGGGTTCTGGATGACCTTGAGCGTGACGGTGGGGTCCGCCAGCGTCGTGTTGAACTCCATGATGCCGAAGCTGTACTCGGCGGGCGTGCTGGGCGAACCAATCCCGGAAGAGATCAGCTCATACAGGGGGTAGCCCCCCGCGGGGGTCCGATCGGTGAGCAGACTCCGGTGGATGTCACCCGTCACGAAGAGCACGCCTCCAATCTTGTTGGCGGTGATGAAGTCGAAGAGCGCCTGCTTCTGGGTTCCCCAGCAGTTGTTGCCCAGCGTGGAGCCATTCACAATCACCTTGAAGGTCGCCTTGGAAGCCAGCAGCTCGCTCTTCAGCCAGCCGAACTGCGTGGCGCCGTACATCTTCGGCGAATACCCCGAGGGCATGGACCTGGGGCAGTCGCGGCCCCAGCGGTCATCCATCATGAAGAACTCGACGCCGCCCCAGTTGAACCGGTGGTAGATGCCGTCGCCGGCGAACGGGGGGTGGGGATAGAGGTTCGCGTACGCCTCGCGGGCCACGTCCTTCTGGGCGAAGGTGCCATCCTCGTCGTTCGGACCATAGTCGTGGTCATCCCAGACGGCGAAGGTCGGGAAGGCGCGGAAGACGTTCGTGAATTCCGGCACGGCGCGCTGCTGGAAGTACTTGAACCAGTAGTGGTCCTTCGAGGGGGGGTTCTCCGTCGTGTACATGTTGTCCCCCACGAGCAACTGGATGTTGGGCTCTCCCGTGTTGAGCTGCTCGTGCATGATGTCCCACGAGGGCTGGCTCGGCGCATTCGCGCCGTTCATGCAGGACGCGACACCGACCTTGAATCGCGCCGGCCCGGCAGGCTCGGTCCTGAAATAGAAGCCACCGCGCTCGCCCGTGAAGCCCGAGGCGAAGATTCCATAGTGATACCGGGTGTTGGGCTTCAGTCCTTCGAAGGCGCCCTTCCAGGAGCGGAAGCCACCGCCGGTTCCCGAATCCGTCATCTGCACCGTGGCCACCCAGCAGGTCTCGCAGGCGGTCGCCTCCCGGGCGCGCAGGGTCAGCGTTTCACCGGCGGCGTCTCCGAAGGACGCCGAGGTGCCCACCCAGATGCTGGCGCCGGTCGTCCACGCACGGCCCACGAAGGGGACACGCACGAGGGGCGCGGCGTAGGCCTGCGCGACATTGGGAACCACGAGGCCGGCGGCCACGGACAGTCCCAGCAGCACGCCCGATAGGGAGCTCCTTGTCATTGTCTTCTCCTCTGGCACCACCACGTGGGCCGTTCGTCTCAAACGGGGAATATCCGTTTTCCTTGCGAAACGCCATACCGAAGAAAAAGATGAACGGCCGGGACGGCGAATCGTCCGGCACCCTTTCTGGACGTCACCGCCGTGCGCGTCCGCCGGACCGCAGCGCGTAGACGCGGACATGGTCGAACTCGGCGGTGAAGTCGCCGCCCCCACCCATCGCCACGAGGGAGATGCGCGGGTTGTTCAACGAGTGCGTCCAGGTTCCGCCGCGGACCCAATCCACGCCGTTCTGGCTCGTGTACGCGGTGTACGCCGTGGTGTCGCCGCCAGCGGCGCGGCGCGCCTCGCCCGTGAGGCGCTCGACCGCGATGCGCAGGTACGTCCAGTCCTTCGAGGGGGGGCCGACGACGGTGTTGCCCTGGCGCCCCCAGCCGGCCGGCACCGGCGCCAGCTCCTTGGTGAACTCCGTCTGGCGTGTCTCCCACATGGCTGTGTTCGTCAGTTTGATGAAGTTGTCGTCGCCGCCGTAGATCACCAGGCCGGCCTGCGCGTGGTTGAAACAGCAGCCCTCGTCCGGCACGTCGAGGCGCACCCTGGTTTCGACCAGGTAGTCGCCCTTGGGCGCCGGGCGTGTCAGCAGGGAGGCGTTGTTGCTGTCGAGGTGGAGGTCGGCGTTCCGCACCTGGAAGCGGAACGTCCCATCGGCAACGGCGTACGTGCTCGAGTCTGGCGGACGCACCCACGACCACGAGCCGCTCAGCGCGGTCCCGTCGAACATGTCCGTCGCCGCCGCGATGCGGTTCCCGGGGACGTGCGATTGCGCCAGCTTCGTCCGGTAGCGGGACTTCCACCCAGCCCGAGCCGCGGGCGCGGGCATCTTGCCGTCCGAAGCCCAGAGGCCACCGCGCACGGTTGGCCACCCGTCGATCCAGTCCAAGGGGTCCAACAGCGCGGGCCGCTTGGTGAAGCCTGTCGCCGATTCGAAGAACGGGTCGGAGCGATCGACGGCGTGGTAGATGGTCCACCATTGACCCGCCGCATCCTGGAACACCGTGTTGTGCCCGGTGCCCACCCAACGGTTGCCGTTCATGCTGATGACGGGTGTTCCGCCGGTCCGCGTGTCCAGCAGCGAGTTTCCCTCGCGATCCACGAACGGCCCGAGCGGACGGGTGGACCGCCCGGCGAAGACGTTGTAGCCGGTCAGCGCGCCGTTGCAGCAATTCGTCGCCGATCCGAACAGGTAGTAGTAGCCGTCGCGGAGGACGACGTTCGCGCCTTCGTAGCGGTTGCCAATGCTGATCAGCGTTTCGTCGGTGCCCACGGATGCACCCTCGGCGGTCAAGGTGACCGTCCTGGCGAAGATGCCCCCGGAGTAACTGCCGTAGTACAAGACACTCTCCGCGCCGACGGAGTCACCTAGGACGTCTGGATCGAAGGTCCAGAGGAACGCGCAGGGCTCCGTTTTGGCCGTGTCCTTGCGCGGGCCGACCACGGGCTCGTCGGAGAATTTCCACGGCCCGGTGGGGCTGTCGCTGGTCGCCACACCGATCGCGCTGTCGCCCGTGCACGTCGTCGTGGTCGTGTCGGTGACGACGAAGAACAGATAGTACTTGTCGTGCGCCGAGGAGTAGATGACGTCCGGCGCCCACAGCCCCGCGTTGCTGACGGCGTAGCCAGGCAGCGACTGGAAGGCATCGCCGACGTACTCCCAGTTGATCAGGTCGAGGGACCGCATCTGGGGGAGCCTGTGGAAGACCAACTTCCCCTGAGCGTCGAGGTCCTTGTCGTTCAGCGGATCCGTCGTGCAGTACATGTACCAGTACGGATCGCCCTGTCTCTGCCCGCGCAGCACCGTGGGATCGGCACAGCTTTCGATGACCCCGCCCTGGGGGAGCTTCGGCTTCAACGGGTTGTTGTAGAAGCCGGGGCCTTTCGGGCTGGCGGCCAACGCCGGTGGCGCGGCGAGCGTGGCGAGCAGCAACAGCGCCGCGAGCACGCGTGGCAGGGCCTTGGATGGAGTGAAGCGACGAGTGTCCATGCCGGACATGGTGTCAAAGAACTCGAAACGGGGGACATCCAAGTCTTTCCGAAGACTTCACGTGTACGGACTTCCGGCTCCGTGTGACGTGAAGGGGGGCAAGCAGGGAGGCGAGCCGCGGGCTTGCGCTCGGCTCGTGGTAGATCGGGCCATGGCCGACCTCTCCACGGACATCGAGGCCCTCCAAGCGGCGCACGACGCGGTCGCGGAGCGGGTTTCCCTCACCCTCCGCTGGCGCCTGGGACTCCTGCTCCTGCTCACGGTCTCGCTCACCGCGGCCTGGAACGGGATCCGCACGGGAGAGGCGGCCGCGGCGCGCAAGAGGATCCAGGCCCTGGATCCCCGAGGAGACTGGGACGGCTCGCGGAGGCTCGCGCTGTATGAGCTCGATCCGATCCGGGACGCGTTCGCTGACGAGGAGCTGGAGACCCATCCGGTCATGACCCGGCTCCTCTCGGGTGACACCTCGGGACACCTCGCCGCCATGCTCCAGGGAGCGCCGCCCCCCCAGCCGATCTGGGAGGAGGGGCGGCAGCTCCGCGAGGCGTACCGGAAAGCCTTCGTGATCACACCCAAGGTCCTGGACGTCGCCATCCCCTTCGACCTGCGGCTCTGGCTGCTGGTCCTGCCCGTGATCCTGCTCGGCTCGGAGGTGCACGTGCGCATCCTCCGCCGCAAGCGCGAGATCCTCCAGGAGCTCATCGGCCGGCTGGCGGCGAAGGCGGGCGACAGCGTCTGGGCTACCACCTACCTGTTCGTGGAGCCGGGCAGCGGGCGAAGGACCGCCTTCGCCCGGCACCCCTCGCAGGCAGAGGAGGTGTTCTCCGCGCTCGCCACGCAGGTCATCACGGGTTACGTCCTCTGGAGCGCGATCCCCTACTGGAACGAACTGCACGATTTCCTCTCCAGCGCGTATCTCCCCGTGCTCGCGCTGCTGGCGTTCTGGTGCCTGCTCTACGTCTCCTGGGTGGGCGCGCAGCTCGAGGAGCAGCTCGCCGCCGCCACGAACGCACCGGTGCGGCGGGGCCGGCTCCAGGGCTTCCTCCTCAGGGCCGTGGAGCGTGTGCGCCGGCTGGGAGAGCGCATCGGTTCGCGGAGGCTGCTCGCCGCGGGAGGGCTGGCGGTGTTGGCCTCGCTCACCGCGCAGTTGGGGGGCCGCCGCGGCGGCTTGCGCGGTTGGGAGCCCTCACCGGATCCTCCTGGCCGCCGCCGTTCGGCCTCCAACCCACCGAGCAGCTCCTGCCTGCATGGATGAGGCTTTCGTGGCTCGCCTACGCGGCCGCCCTGGCCGCGGCCCTGCTGGTGCTCGCGGAGCTGATCCTTCGGGAGCGGGCTCCCGCGGGGCTGCGCCGGGCCGCCGCGCCGACCACCCTGCTCGCTTTCTCCTGGTTCCTGGTGATGGACGCGCGCATCGATGTCCTCAGGAGCCTCCAGCCGCTGTCCGGCCTCTTGTTCCTCATGCCCGCCCTTGCACGCGTGGCCGTCTCGCCCGGCCCCGAAGAGGCGCGCATGTGGAGGAGCGCCCTGGCCGCGTTCTACGCTCCGTTCTTCCTTGCGACCTGGATCGACGCCTTGGGTGGCGTCACGACGACCGGCCACTACCCCGATACGGGCCTCTCGGAGTGGATCGGCGTGAGCTTCCTCGGCTGGTTCCTCCTCCTCAACGGGACGCTCGCCATGCTGGCCGGTCTGGCGCTTCTTCCGCATGCGCCGCCGGTTTCCCCGGCCGTGGACGTGCGCCCCGCCGCCGCCGGACGCGGGGGCACCGCGCCGCGGAAGCGGCGTGGCGGGCGGCGCGAATCGCGAGCGCCATCACCTTGAGGGCGACGGGTTGGGGACCCGTGACGGGAGTTGCTCCCCGGGACGCTTGCCGCACGCCGTACCCCGGGTCACATCCGCCACCGCTCGACTCCTTCTGACGGGCAGCGGAAATCCGCGGAGTCCTCCCTCGTCCGTAGCCACATGCCCAGGAGAGGATCATGTCTCACCCTCCTCATCGCCTCGGCGTCCTCACATGCATCGCATTGCTGCTGACGGCCTGCGCGGCACGGCAACCCACGCTCCGCGAGGAGCCTCCCCTGGGCGCCCCACCGCCGGAGGAGGAGCTCCAGGAGCAGGCAGCGGACTACGATGATGAGTTCATCATCGAGAACCGCCGGGCGCAGTTCACGAAGTTCGGGCGGGCCGAGGCCGGTTTCACCCAGGAGCAGGAGCGGCGGATCGAGTCCAACTGCCCCTTCGGGCTCCCTCGGGCCCTGAAGGCCTGGGAGCACGGGCCCACGAGGTATGTCCTTCGTGAGGGCTATGTCCTCCAGCACAGCGGAAGCGACAAGATTCCCCTCTGGGTCTGCGAGGGGGCGGAGCGGGCCGAGCTGGACGGGAACGTGCCGCGACCCGGGCAGTCGGCTTTCAAGCCGGAGCCGGAGCTCCCCAAGGGCGAGCGTGCGGAGCTCCCCTGATTACAAAGGCTCCGGCTACAGCCGTGGGCACATGGCTCCCGCCGGCAACCAGACCGTGGACCACCAGCGCAAGCTGGAGACCTTCTACCTCTCGAACATGGTCCCCCAGCTCCAGGTGCACAACGGGGAGATCTGGGCCGCGCTCGAGGACCTGTCCCGTGACTGGGCACAGGCCCGGGGCAAGGCCTACATCATCACCGGGCCGATGTTCTACGACCCCGCGGAGGAGGCTCCCCAAACGGCGGATGGCTTCATCGAGGTGTTCCGGATCGGCGCGAACGCGCTGCCCGTCCCCACCCACCTCTTCAAGATCGTCGTCGCCGAGAATGCCGGCGGGCAGTGGGAGGCCATTGCCTTCGTCCAGGAGCACAGACGCTACGACAAGCCGTGGGACTTCTCCGAGACCATCCAATCCATCGACTGGATCGAGGAGCGCGTGGGGTTCGATTTCATGCCCGACCTCGAGGAGGAGCAGGAGCAGGCGCTCGAGGCCTCCCCATCACCCATGTGGCAGTGAACGATGCCGACCATCCACAATCATCGTGGTGCCTTCCGCCCCCTGCGGGGCGGGACGGCGGTGGTCAATCCCCAGGTCAAGCACCCGGGCACGCTGGGCTTCATCGCGGTGGACGAGAGCGACCCGGCCCAGCAGTTCATCGTGAGCGGTTATCACGTGCTCGTGCGGCTGGGGGGGGAGCCAGGAGTCCAGGGCGAGCCCATCTTCCAGCCCTCCAATCAGGGGCCGAGCTCCGAGGTCGCCTTCGTGGAGCTGTCACGGGCGGACGCGAGACTGGATTGTGCGGCGGCCAGGGTCGCCGCGAACATCCAGACGAGCCCGCGCATCCTGGGACTTGGCCGGCCCGGGCCGCCACGGGTGGCGCAGGTGGGAATGCGGCTGGTCAAGTGCGGGCTCGCCACGGGAATCACCGAAGGGGTGGTGACGGAGGTCCACGGCGACCGCGTGCGGCTGGAGTGCCCCCAGGGCTTTCCCGAGGACTATGAGCTCTCGGACGCGGCGGACTCGGGAGCCCTCTGGCTGGAGCTCGAGACGAGGGCGCCCGTGGCGCTCCATGCCCGCGGCAACCCCGATGGGGCGGAGTGGGCCGAGGGCATCGCCATCCACCAGGTCCTCCGTGCCCTGAGACTCCGCATGTGACGCGGGCTCCCCCAGGCAGGTTTTGACCCCCCTTTGGAGGCACTCTCCGCCAGGTCTCTTCTCTTCTCCCCGCCGGGCTCTACAATCCCCGGCGTGATGAACTTTCGACCTTCTCGTTGGGGTGCGGTGCTGTCTCTCTCCCTGGTGTTCGGGCTGTGCGGCCCGGGGCCGAGCGCCTGGGCCGCCAAGGGCGCGCGGGGCGCCAGCTCGGCCAAGAAGGCCAAGAAGGCCAAGGCCCGTAAGGGTCCCCAGCCGAAACTGCTCTCGCCCTCGGAGGACGCCGAGCTCAAGCCGGGCAAGGTCACCTTCATGTGGAAGGTGGTGGCCAGGCGCGTGCGCCTCGAGGTGGCGCGCGACGAGGAGTTCTCCGACACCGTCTTCGACCGGCCGGTGAATGGGCGCAAGGCGGCGCTCTCGCTCGAGCCCGGCACGTACTACTGGCGGGTGACGGTCCCTCGCAAAACGCCCTCCGACCCGCGCATGCTGACCGTGGCCGCCGAGCCGCAGCCGGAGCTGCAGCCCGAGCCGGCGCCGCAGCCGCAGCCGATTGCGGCCGAAGGCCTGGGGCTGGACCTCACCGGGGCCACGTCCCCCAGCGCCACCAGCGAGGCTCCTCCGAGCGATGCGGCCGCCCAGGTCTCCCCCGAGGTGACGAGCGGCTCGAGCGCGCCGAAGGAGCCCACGGAATCGGTGGTGGCCGAGGCGGAGCGGACGTCGTCCCGTGGCTCGAAGAAGGTGTGGAGCGTCTTCATCGGTGGCTCGGCCGCGTATGGCGCGAGCGCGCCCCACTCGATGGCGACACTGCGGTACGAGGTCAGCGCCGCGGTGCGGCTCGCCAATCCCTTCGAGCTGAGCCTCGGGCTGGGTGGCACGTCGATCAGTGCGCTCGGCACCCGCGACGCGAGCTGGCCGTATTACACGTGGATCGGGCAGGTCTACGCCGACCTCGGAGGGCGGTACCGGCTGGTGCGCTTCGACAACGGCGCGCTGTACGGGCTCGTGGCGGGGCGGCTCTCCTTCTTCACCGGCAGGGAGGACCAGCGCGGCTTCCTCGTGGACCGCGGCCCGTTCTCGGCCGGTGCCGGCATCGCCTACCGCTTCCGGGCGGGCCTCCCGTTGGAGCTCGGCCTGCGCGGCAACGTCCTCACCGGCAACAAGCTGGGCGGCGAGCTCGAGCTCGGCCTGCGCGTGCTGGTGTTCTAGGGCCGCACTCCTCGTCCCGGAGGCCTGGACGGGCCTCCGGGACAGGGCGTCTCAGTGCACCGCGGGCAGGCTGCCGCGCAGCATGAAGAAGATGACCACGCCGGTGACGGACACGTAGAGCCAGATGGGCGCCAGCCACCGCGTCACCTTCCGGTGCTTGTCGAAGGCCTTGCGCCACGCGAAGTAGAAGGACAGCAGCGCGCCCGGCACCACGAACAGCGACAGCAGCACGTGGCTGGCGAGGATGGTGAGGTACACCGTCCTCATCACGCCGCTCCCCGCGTAGCGCGTGTCGCCGTGGACGAAGTGGTAGGCCAGGTAGCACACCAGGAAGAGCCCCGAGGACGCGAAGGCCGACACCATCAGGTACTGGTGCACGCGCCTCGCCTTGCGGAGGATGGCCACCCAGCCCGCGGCGAGGAACGCCGCCGCCAGTGCGTTGAGGCTCGCGTTCACCGCGGGCAGGAAGCGCAGGTCCACGCCCTGCACCGCGCCTCCTCGGCGGATGAGAAGAATATACGCGAGAAATGAGAGAGCGGCGGCGGAGACCACCGCCGTGAAGACGTAGAAGCCGCGGTCGCTCACCGGGGCCGACGGAGCAGAGGTGACGTCAGACATGGCGTAGCTTTCTGTCCTGACTGTGCCCCGCATGCAACTCGGGAAGCTTGCTTCCCAGTTACAAGAGCAAGCGTATGGCTATTAACGGGAATTCCTGGCATAAGAGGCGCCAGCAGTCCCCCCGCTGCGCTTTCCCGGAGGTACCCGTGCGCCTCGCACGACGCTTGCTCGCCCCCCTGGCGACGGCCGTTCTCCTGGCCTCTCTCCCCGCCCTCGCGGAAGAACCGGTGTGTGCCCCGGTCTCGAAGGTTCCGCTCGAGCGCCACCTGCGCCAACTCACGCTGGATCTGCTTGGCCGCCCCCCCACCTATGAGGAGTACCAGGCCGCGCTCGCCAAGGGCGAGGTGACGGCCGAGGACGTCCGCGCGCTGATGGACAAGGACGAGTTCTACGCGCGCATCCGCGGCTACCACCGCGCGCTCCTCTGGAGCAACGTGAGCGCCAGCGTCTACAACAACTCCAACTCGCGCCTGTCGGGCGCGGGCTCGGTGACGGACGCGATGTCCCTGCGCGGCAACAGCAGCCGCCCGCTGCGCGGTGCCAACGGCCAGGGCTGTGACAGCTACATCGCCCAGGACGTGTGCGGCGCCCGGCAGGATCCGCATGTGGACCCCGCCCTCCCCGCCACCGCGGAGGCGTGCTCCAAGGAGCGCTACGACGAGCGCGACGTGCCGCTGCCGGTGAGCTGGGATTACGACACCAACTTCTACACCTGCGAGCGGTTGGACCAGACCCCGACGAACGCCAACATCAAGACCTGCCAGGACGCCATCGCCGCGACGCGCCTCCAGGACAAGGATCTCTACTTCTGCGACATGCGGCGCATCAACCTCGGCAACCCCGCGGTGCCGACGCTCGTGCCGCACCTGTGCAAGCCCAGGACGCTGACGCTCGCCCCGGTCGTGGACGCGGCGGACGGCAACAGGGTGGTGGCCTTCGCGGACGCCAGCAGCCGGCTCGACCGCTGCGGCCTGACGCTCCGCCAGAAGCGCACCAATGGCATGGAAATCAAGGGCTCCTACGAGCCGCAGCGCGGCTGCGTCCAGCGCGAGGGCTACGTCACGCGGCCCGCGCCCTTCTGGAACGCCGGGGGGCCGGACGTGAGGGTGTGCGCCATCGAGGCCCAGGCGCGGCTGGCCAACCCGTGGACGCTGGAGTCCTGCACCACCGCGCGCTTCAACGGAGACCGGAGCTGCGGCTGTGGCGAGGGCATGGGCCGCTGCGAGGCGCCCGGTGGCTCCACGCACACGGCCCGCGTGGAGGCCATCAGTGACGAGCCCGAGCTCATCGCCGAGTCGGTGGTGCGCCGCGACGAGCCCTACTTCAACATCCTCACCACGCGCCGCTCCTTCCTCAACGGCCCGCTGTCCGCGCTGTACAGGGATGCGCAGCAGGGCGTGGGCGTGCTCAGCGTGACGCCTCCGGCCGAGCGCGAGGTGATGCCCGACATCCCCTTCGCCCAGGCGGACACCTGGAAGGAGTACGTGCGCGACGCCGAGCACTCGGGGGTGCTCACCACGCCCTCGTTCCTCTACCGCTTCCCCACCCACCGCGCGCGCGTCAACCACTTCTACTCGGCCTTCCTCTGCAAGGCCTTCACGCCGCCGGCCAACGCCCGCCTGCCGTCCGCCGAGGACGCGTGCAACCGGGAGAACAACCTGGCCAAGCGCTGTGGCTGCAACTACTGCCACGCCACCATCGAGCCCACCGGCGCCCACTGGGGCCGCTACGCCGAGCGCGCCGCCCTCTTCCTCCACCCGGAGCAGTTCCCCCGCTACGACCCGAAGTGCCGCGACTGCGCGCTCTCGGGCAACACCTCGTGCGGCGGCGAATGCGGCCAGTACGTGATGCAGGCCTATGACGGCGACGGCGCCAACTCGCTGGGCCTGCTCAAGACGTACCTCTACCGCACCGCGGACGAGGAGACGAACATCGAGAGCGGCCCCGCCCTGCTGGTGCAGCGCATGCTGCAGACGGGCGACCTGGAGCGCTGCACGGTGCGGCGCGTCTGGCAGGAGTTCCTCGGCCGGCCCATGTCGGCGGAGGAGCAGCGCCTCTATCTCCAGCCGCTCGCCGATGACTTCGCGCGGGATGGCCACCGTTTCAAGGCGCTCATCGAGCGCGTGGTGATGTCGGACGCCTACCGGAGGATCGACTGATGCGCCGCCTGCTCCTCTTCGCACTGCTCGCGCTCGGTGCCACCGGGTGTGAGAAGACTCCCGCCGCTCCGCCCCCGGTGGACGGCCAGCTCGAGCCCGTGGGCAACCCGCACGGGGACATGGGCACGCCGCTGCCGGACCCCGAGCTGCAGGACGGCCGGGTGGGGCGCTCGCCCCGCCGGCTCACCGTGAACCAGTTGGCCCGCTCCATCGAGGTGGCGGTGGGCCGTCCGTGGACGGGCCTCGAGAGCGGCCTGGCCACCACCCTGGGCCGCGCCGACTACGCGCTCGTCAACCAGGAGAGCACCGAGCCCAACCTCGTCTTCGCCAAGTTCCTCGAGGACGGGGCGCGCGAGGTGTGCATGGCGCAGGCGGCCGCCGAGAAGGCCCTGGCCTCTCCCGGGGCCCGCGTGCTCAGCCGCACGATTCCCGGGCCGCTCTCGGATTTGCGCAAGCTGTCCGACGCCCAGGTGCGCGAGCTGCTCGTGTACCTGTCCACGCGCTTCTGGGGCTCGCCGCTGCAGGGCGAGGAGCTGACGCGCTGGTCGGCCTTCTTCACGAAGGCGGCGACACGCGCGGAGGCCATCACCAATGGCCGCGACCAGGCCCTGGCCGCGGTGTGCATCGCGATGATGACGGACTCGCGCTTCCTCACCTACTGACGGCTCCGGGGAGATGCTTCCATGAAGAAGAACGACCAGATTCCCACGTCGCGCCGGACCCTCCTGAAGGCCGCCGCTGGCGTCATGGGCGCCACCCTGTTCGGGGGCCTGCCCTTCCGCTCCTTCGCGCAGGCGGCCGCGCTCAAGCCCGCGGACCGCTGCTTCGTCTTCGTCTACTTCTCGGGCGGGTGGGACCAGCTCCTCGCCTTCGATCCGAGGGACCCGGAGGTCTTCACGCCCGAGCGGGTGGCGGAGACGCGCATCCTCCCGGGCTACAACCTCTTCACCGACGCGAGCTTCCAGGACAGCCCCATCATCCCGGACGCGCTGCCCGGAGTGGGCCCCTCCAACATCACCTTCGGCCCGGCGGTGAGCGACCTGGCCAGGCACTACGACGTCATGTCGGTGGTGCGTGGCATCAACATGACCACGCTCGCGCATGAAGAAGGCATGCGCTACTTCATCACCGGCAAGCGCCCCATCGGCGCCGCGGCGCGTGGCTCGTCCACGGCGACGGAGATCGTCGGCCAGCTCCTGCCCACCGTGCCCATCCCGTCCATCGCGTATGGCGTCGAGTCCTACAACGACCGCTACCCGGGCAGTGCCAACGCCCTGCGCGTGAGCCGCTCGAAGGACCTGGTGGACACGCTGTCGCCGAGCAAGAAGCGGCTCGACAGCCAGATCGAGAACGAGCTGCTGCTGCTGGGAGGCGAGCCCGTCACCTGTGACGAGGCGGCCCTGAGCGCGGGCGGGGTGGGCGGCACGTACCACACCAGCCGCGGGCAGGTGCAGCAGGTGCTGTCGAGCGGGCTCAACCAGGCCTTCGACTTCGCCCTGAATACGCCCACGACCAACGATACCCGCACGTTCTACAACCTGCCGGCCTCGGGGCCCTACGACAGCGCGGCGGGGCGCGCGGCGCTGGTGGCCACGGCGCTGAAGCTGGGCATCAGCCAGTGCGTGTCCATCAACCTGGTGGGCGGCCTGGACACGCACTTCGGCACGCAGACGACGCACGCCACCAACCTGCGCACGGGCTTCAACGCGCTGTCGCGGCTGGTGGACGACCTGAAGCGCACCAGCCACCCGTCCGGTGGCAACTTCATGGACCACACCACCATCCTGGTGTTCTCCGAGTTCGCGCGCACCCCGCTCATCAACGCCACCAACGGCCGGGACCATCACCTGACGAATAGCTGCCTGCTGATGGGCGCCGGGGTGAAGCACAACACGGTGTTCGGCCACAGCGGTGACATCGGCATGGCGCCGGGGCTGGTGGACCTGAAGACGGGCGCGAAGGATCAAAACAACGGGGACAACATCCTCCCCGAGCACATCATCGCGACGGTGCTGGCGTCCGCCAACCTGGACTACAGCATCACGCGTGTCGACCCCCTCAAGGCGCTGCTGGCGACGTGATGGCTACCCGAGCTTCGTACCGAGTCCGCTCCCTGTGGCTCGCGGCCCTGCTGGTGGGCTGCGACTCCATGCCCTACGTTCTGCAGGACTACCCGAGTCCCCAGCCCTTCGCGCCGATGCAGGTGCAGCCGGACGTGGAGGTGGCGCCGGCGCCGGGCTTCGCGGATCAAACGGGAGGCGGCATCTTCGCGACGGCGGACGGCCAGGTCATCCGCCTGCGGCTGGACGGGACGAGGGGCGCGCTGGAGAGCCACCCGGGCAACACGGTGACGCCGGGCCGGGCCCGCGCCGTCTTCCGGATGGGGCCGGGCTCGGCGCTGGTGGAGGCGGACAACGGCCTCTTCCTGGCGCAGTCGGGCTGGCTCATCGCCCCGCCCTGGCGCGAGGTGCTGAGCACCGGACTGGCGGCCACGGCGACGACGCCGGATGGCGCGGTGTGGCTCGGGCATGCCTCGGGCCTCTACCGGCTGCAGGACGGCGCGCTGTCCGCGCTCAAGGTGAATGGCCAGGCGCTGGAGGGCATCACCGCGCTGGCGTCGGCGCCCGCCGAGGATGGGGCGCAGGGCCTGTGGTTCCTGCGCCAGGACACGCTGAGCGTCGCCGTGCGCACGGCCCCGGGCACGTGGCAGGTGCGCCAGGTCACCACGCTGCCGCTGGAGGAGGGCGAGCGCGTGGTGGGGCTGGCGGGGCTGGGCGCCTCGCAGAAGGGCAAGGGCGAGGCGTGGGTGCTGACGTCGGAGCGGCTGCTGCGGCGCGCGGCGGACGGGTGGCGGCAGCAGGCGCTCGCGCGCAAGCCGGAGCAGGTGCTGGCCGCGGGGCGCTTCGTCTGGGTGAAGATGGACGGCAAGCTCCTCGCCCATGACGCGGACGCGGGCACGTGGGGCGAGGTCTCGGGCGTGGACACGCGCGAGCTCCGCTTCCTGGCCGCCGACGAGAGTGGGTGTGCCTGGGTGCGGCTCGGCGCCGACACGGTGGCGCTCAGCCGCGGCCCGGTGCCGCGCGTGCTCGGGCTGCTCGAGGGCACGCAGGTGGTGGAGGACGCCCTGGTGGTGCGCGCGCGCCTGGTGCCGGGCGTGGCGCCGCTGAGCTTCACCTACGAGGTGGCGGGCGTGGAGGTGCCGGTGCCCGGCCCCATCTACAGCCTCGGCGGTACGGAGGCGGACGGGACGCCGAAGGCCTACTCCTTCGTGGGCCTGGAGCCGGGGACGCACACCCTCCATGCCGTGGCGCGCTACGCGGACGGCACCGAGGCCCGGCGCTCGGTGAGCTTCGACTACCAGCCCCTCTCCACCGTGGCGCTCGGCTGGGACAAGGACATCCGTCCCATCCACGAGGCGCGGTGCGCGAAGTGCCATACCACCGGCCCGGCCCGGCCCCTCTCCACGTACACGCTGTGGAAGGACAACGCGGAGCTCATCATCGCGGCGGTGAAGGATCAGCGCATGCCCGCGGATGGACCGTTGGACCCGCAGCTCATCTCCCTCATCCAGCGCTGGGCCGCTACCGGCGCGAACCCCTGAGGCGCTTCACCATGACCCGAGTCTCCCGCGCGTCGCTCGTGCTCGCCCTCCTGTCGGCTGCCTGCCAGCCGGAGCAGCCCCCCGAGCCGCCCGCGGCGGTGGATCCCTGCGCGGGTCTGCCGCCCCTTGCCCTCTCCGCGAGCCCCACCCGGGCGCGGGTGAATGATCCCGTCACGCTCTCGGCCACGGGAGGCAGCGGCCACTACCGCTTCCTCGCCGAGCCCGGAGGCTCCTCGGGAGAGATGCGGGGCTCGCGCTTCATCGCCGGGCCCACGCCGTCGGTGGACACGCTGGTGGTGGAGGATCTGCGCTGCCCCGGAGACGCGACCGCCCAGGTGGAGGTGGTGGCGGCCTTCGACGTGGCGCCCGCGCGGGCCACGCTGAAGCCGGGCACGTCCTTCCAGGTGCAGGTGACGGGGCAGATGGGCTCGCCCGTCTTCACCCTGGAGCGGAGCGATGCGAACAGCTCGGTGACGCCCTCGGGCCAGTACACGGCGGGGACGGGGACGGGCGTGGACCTGGTGCGGGTGCGGGACAGCCGCACGGGAGACGAGGCCCTGCTCCAGTTCGAGGTCCGCGCGGACGCGGTGCTGCGCGGAGAGCCGGCGCGCCTGGCGGTGCCCGCGGGCTCCTCGGTGCAACTGGCGACGGCGGGCGGGAGCGACCGGATCGTTCTGGACGAAGGTGTCCGGCCCGGGGTGGGTGGAGGGCGGGCGCTTCTGGGCCGAGCCCGGCGCGAAGGGCGCGGTGGTGCTGGAGGCGTCGGACGTCTTCACCCAGCAGAAGGCCTCGGTGTCGGTGCGCGTGCTGGACGAGCTGACGCGCGACACGCAGCCGCACGGGCAGCTCACCGACACGGCCGCGGTGGTGACGGCGGACTTCGACGGGGATGGGGTGGCGGACGTGGCGGTGGGGCGGCCGGAGAGCGACCTCCACCGTCCCCAGGGTGGCGTGGTGCTCATCTTCAAGGGGAGCCCGTCGGGTCTGCCCGCGGCGCCCACGTGGGTGCTGACGGGAGAGACGGACACGGCGCGGTTCGGTGACGGGCTGGCGGCCGGAGACATCGACAAGGATGGGAAGGCGGAGCTGGTGGTGTCCTCGCCGGGCGCGGACGTCACCATCGACAGCTCGGGCGCGGTGTACCTGTACCGCTTCGGCGGCAGCGGGCCGGAGCGCATGCGGCCGCCGCTGGCCGGAGTGGGCCGCGGCGCCTTCGGCACGGGCGTGGCGCTCGAGGACGTGGATGGCGACGGGGACCTGGATCTGCTGGCGGGCTCGCCCGCGGGTGACCTCGCGTCCTCCAACTCCATCAACACGCGCGGCGTGGTGGACATCTTCCAGCTCAACCCGGGCGAGCCGGTGCCGGACCTGCCCTCCATCCGGCTGGGCGGGAGCGACGTGAGCGTGAGCGGGGCCCTCGAGCAGCGCTCCCGGACGGGCATGGGGCAGGCGGTGGTGGTGGCGGACCTCAACGGGGATGGGCGGGCGGACATCGCGGCCCTGGGCAAGACGTCGCGCTACCGGGCGGATGGCTCTTCCCTGGGCGTGGTGCAGCCGGCGGTGTCCGTGTTCCTCGCGCGTGCCGAGGGCCCGCGCTTCCGCCCCACGCCGGACGTCTTCGTGCACCCCACGAACACGGCGGACGGCAACGAGGGCTCCTGGCGGCTGGGCACCATTCCGGGTGAAGGGACGCGGCCCCCGCTGCTGATGGTGTTGCTGGACCGCGCGGACTCGCCGGACCTGCGCGCGAGCGGCGGGCTGGGCGCGCTGTCGGACGCGGGCGGGGCGCTGCTCTTCGACGTGAGCTCGTACGCGGCCACGGGCGAGCCCCCGTCCACGCCGCCCCAGTTGCTGCTCGCCAACGCGTATGCCCGTTTCTATGGGGACGCGGCCTCCATCTACGCGGGGCGGGGCTGGGCGCTGGCGGACGTGGATGGCACTCCCGGCGCGGAGCTGCTGCTGGGCGCGCCCTACGCGAGCATTCCCTCGGGCACCACCTCGCTGCGCTATGGCGGCAAGGTGCTGGTGTACCCGCTGAAGGAGCTGGCCCGGGGCACGGCCGTCAACAAGCCGGCCTCCTTCCTGCCGGGACTGGCGAAGTCGGACGCCTTTGGCGTGGGCCTCGCGCCCTGGAAGCTGCCGGGGAGCGCGGGGCTGGTGGTCTTCGCGGGGCGCGCCTCCGCGACGGACGGGCGTGCCTTCACCGGGCGGGTGGATGGCTTCGTGAAGGTGGGTGACTCGCTCGGGACGTGGGCGCGCAGCAGCTACCTGGTGCCGGCGAAGCCCAGCGTGGAGCGCTTCGGCGAGTCGGTGGCGGTGGCGCGCAACGCGTCCGGAGGCGTGGTGGCGCTGGTGGGCTCTCCGGGTTACCACGGCCCGGGAAGCAACGGCGACGGCAACGATCTGTTGGCGGGCCGCGCGTGGACGTACGGCGCGGCGGGCGGCGCGGGCACGCTCGTGGCCGAGGGGACGGCCTCGCCGCTGTACAACGGGCGCAGCGTGGGCTCGGACGTGGCCTTCACGGACTTCAACGGGGATGGGCGGGCGGACCTGGTGATGGGCGCGTCGGGCTTCACCGTCCCGAGGACCGCCTCGAGTGCCGCGGAACTGGCGGAGGCGTACGCGGTGGTGAGGACCGGGTGTCTGCCCACGGGCGGCTCGAACGTGCAGACGGGCGGCGTGCTGGTGTCGCTGGGCCAGGCGGACGGCACCTTCAAGACGGCGTACCGGCTGTGGGCGCTGGGCAACATCACGGAGAACTGCATCGCCTCCAGTGGCACCTGCTCGCGCGGAGGCATCGGCCGCGGGGTGGTGGGCGGCTTCGACTTCAACGGGGACGGCCTGCAGGACATCGGCGCGCTGCGCAACAACGGCTTCGAGCTCTTCCTGGGACGTGCGCCGGATGACGCCACGCTGGCGAAGCGGACCATGGGGTGCGACCCCGTCTATTCCTCTCCCTACTTCGCGACGTCGTCCACGCTGGCGCAGACGACCTCGGTGCCCGTGTCGCTGGGAGACCTGGACGCGGATGGCTGCGACGAGGTGGCGTGGCGCTACTCGGATGGCAGCCAGCGCTCGGGCGTGGCGGTGCTGTTCGGGTACGACGCGGGCGGTGCCCGGTGTGGTGGGCGCACCACCGCGAAGCTGGTGCGGCTGGCGGCGGACCCGGAAGTGGGCATGAACTTCATGGGGCTGGGCCTGTCGGTGGCGCGCGTGGGCCGCGTGCTGGGCAAGTCGGGCCCGGACTACCTGGCGGTGAGCGCGACGAACGTGCCCTACAACGGCGTGACGCAGCCGGCGGTGCTGCTGTTCGACACGGCGAAGCTGAAGGACGCCTGGCTGGGCACGCCGGGCAAGGCCGTGGTGGGCGCGATGGAGGCCACCGTGCAGCCCC
Organism: Archangium gephyra; assembly: GCF_049060025.1. Lineage (GTDB taxonomy): Bacteria > Myxococcota > Myxococcia > Myxococcales > Myxococcaceae > Archangium > Archangium gephyra_A. Next base: position 5,223,115 of record NZ_JBMEQQ010000002.1, on the reverse strand, counting down.
AGGTGCTGGTGCACCGCTCGCGGGCGGTGGGCTTCGGGACGGTGCTGACGGGTGGGGTGGACCTGACGGGTGACGGCGTTCCGGAGCTGGTGGTGAGCGCTCCGGGCGCGTCGGTGGCCTCGGATGGCGGAGGCGCGGTGTTCGTGTACGCGGGCGGGCCGGGGCTCACCGGCGTGCTCACGCCCATGCTGACGCTGACGGGCGACGTGACGGAGCGCGCGGGCTTCGGCAACGACCTGGCGCTGATGGCGGGGAGTGGAAGCTCTCCGCCCACGCTCGTCATCGGCGCGCCGCTGAGCTACCGCACGGGCACGCAGAACGGCACGGCCTTCGTGGTTCCGCTCGGCTTCTGAGCGGGCCCCCTCAGTGCGTCATGGCGGTGGACGGCTCGGAGATGCCTTCGAGCACGCGTCCGGCCAGCCGCTGGTCCTCCATCTCCATGGCGAGGTCCCCCAGGGAGACGATGCCGATGAGCCGCTCCCGCTCGTCCACGACGAGCAGGCGGCGCACCTGGAGCTCTCTCATCTGATGGGCGACGTCCTCGACGTCGTCGTCCACGGAGCACGTCTGCACGTTGCGGGTCATCACGTCGGCGACGGAGGCCGTCCGCGGGTTGAAACCCAGGGCCAGGCCGCGCACGACGATGTCCCGGTCGGTGAGGATGCCGACGACGCGCTCGCCCTCGACGATGGGCAGGGAGCCCACGTTGAGCAGGCGCATCATCTCGGCGGCGGCCATCAACGTCGTCTCCGGGTGGGCGGCGACGGCGTCCGGAGTCATCACGTCACGAATCTTCATGGGACGCACCTCATGGCTGTGAATGGATGCTTCGCAGGGGAGGGTGTGTCCGCTCCGGCGTGTCTGCCGCGAATTCCTCATTCCCTGTCCGTGACTGGACGTCCGCCCTCCAGGTGGATTGCGGTAGCGGGGCCACGCCTGCCCGCCTGCCCGCCGGAGCAGGGCCCCACGGGTCCGCGGGCGTGCGCATCGTTGAGCACATGGGAAGCGAAGCCATTGGATGGTTCAGCTCGTTCGTGCTGGTGCTGACCATCGCCAATCAGGTCTACAAACAGTGGCGGTCGGGCACGAGCAAGGGTGTGTCCAAGTGGCTCTTCGTGGGGCAGATCACCGCCTCCACGGGCTTCACCATTTACAGCGTGCTGGTGGACAACTGGGTCTTCGTGGTGACCAACGCCCTGATGTTGCTGAGCGCGCTGGTGGGCATCGTCATCGTGATGAAGCACCGGCGCGCGGAGCGGCGGGCCTCCCGGCACGTCCCCGCGCCCTCGGGGGCGAGCCCCGCGAGGGCCTGAGCCCCGTCCTGGACACACGAAGGCCCCCAAGGCCTCTCCCGAGGGAGGGGCAGGGGGCCCCGGGGCCACCGGTTCAGCTCACCGGCTGCGGCGACATCTGGCGGGTGAGCTCCTCGGGCGACTTCAGCATGGAGGGGTGGCCGCCGTGCTGGACGCGCTGCCCCTCGTCGATGGGCGCGGAGAACGTCTTGGCGATCTTGTTGTAGGTCCCGAGGATGAGGATGGTGGGTGCCCACTGGCCGACGAAGTTCGCCCAGGTCTTGCGGCCGCTGATCATCAGGAGCGCGCTGGCGGCCATGCACCCGATGGCGACACCGAGGAAGCTGATGGAGGGAATGCGCCGCGTCTGCATCTCGACATTGGTGGTGACGGTATCTTCGTTCTTCATGTCCGGTGCCTCCGTAGGTGGAAGAGGTATGGGGCAAAGGTGCGCATGGAGGGGGGGACGGGACCGGAGGGGTGACGCCACCCTGCCTGCTGTCCGGGCGGGCGCTGGGGCGGTGGGGTTGGCCGTGCGGGCCGGTCCGAGCACATTGCCAGGGACTCAGAGGTGAGGGGGGAGGGGACGACATGGGACGCAAGTCCGAGGTGGAGAAGCTGCGCAGCCTGGCGCAGATGGACGTGGACGCGGTGGGGGCCTACGACGCGGCCATTGCGCGGGTGAAGGAGCCGCTGGTGCGCGAGCGGCTGAACGACTTCCGGGTGGACCACGTGCGCCATGTGCAGGACCTCAACGCGTTCATCCGCCAGTTCGGGGGCGAGCCGGTGGAGCTGCGGCCGGACCTGAAGGGCGCGGCGATGAAGGGCCTGACGGCGATGACGAGCATGATGGGGACGGAGGCGGCCCTGGTGGCGATGCTCGGCAACGAGGAGTTCACCAACCGGGCCTATGAGCTGGCGTTGAACTTCGAGTGGAGTCCCGAGGTGCGCACGCTCATCGAGAAGCACCGGCGGGACGAGGAGCGGCACATCACCTGGGTGAAGGACGCGGTGCGCCAGCGCCCGTGGGTGATCGACGGCGCCGAGGTGCGGGCGTAGGGACGGGGCGAGGGGGCCCCGCTTCCCGGGTTGAACCGCGAGACAATCCCCTCTCCCCTGGGAGAGGGCCAGGGGGAGGGTCTACATTCGGAGGGCACGACCCGCGCGGAGCGCGGAATCCCGAGCCCCGGAGGCCCCACCGTGAGTGACACCCTGCCCGAGCTGCGCGCGACGCTGAGCGAGCTGGTCGCCCTGGACACGACGTCCTCGCGTCCCAACGCACCGTTGGTGCAGTGGGCGGGAGCGCGGCTGGAGGCGGCGGGCTTCCAGGTGGAGCGGGTGACGTACCGGGACGGGGCGGGGGTGGAGAAGGTGAACCTCGTCGCGGTGAAGGGGGGCGGGGGCGAGGAGCGGGCGGGGCTGGCGCTGGTGGGGCACACCGACTGCGTGCCGTACGACGCGGCGTGGACGGACGCGCTGCGGCTGACGGAGCGGGACGGGAGGCTGTACGGCCGGGGGGCGTGCGACACGAAGGGCTTCATCTCCTGCGCGCTGTACGCGGCCACGCACTTCACGGGGCGGCTGAAGGCACCGTTGATGGTGCTGCTGACGGCGGACGAGGAGCTGGGCTGCGAGGGGGCCAAGCAACTGGTGGCGCTGGGCAAGGGGCGGGCGCGCTACGCCATCGTGGGAGAGCCGACCTCGCTGGTGCCGGTGCGGGCGCACAAGGGGTACTGCTTGGCGGAGGTGGAGGTGCGGGGGCGGGAGGGGCACAGCGCGTACCCGGACGAGGGGGCGTCGGCCATCTTCCGGGCGGGGCGCTTCCTGCAGAAGCTGGAGACGCTGGCGCGCACGCGGTTGCGCGAGGAGCGGGACGAGTCCTTCGAGCCGCCCTTCACCACGGTGAACGTGGGCCTCATCAGCGGAGGCAAGGCGCCCAACGTCATCTCCGGGGCCTGCCGTTTCACGGTGGAGTGGCGCCCCATTCCCCGGCAGCCGAAGGAGCGGGTGTTGGAGTTGCTCGAGTCCATCCGGCACGAGCTGGTGCGGGACGAGCCCGGTTACGAGGCGCGCATCCAGTTGCTGCGGGCGGAGCCGGCGGTGGACACGCGGGCGGACGCGGAGGTGGTGCGGGTGTTGGCGGAGCTGTCCGGCAACGCGCCCATCACGGTGCCCTTCGGCACGGAGGCCCCGCAGCTCACGGAGCTGGGCGCGCAGGCGGTGGTGTTCGGACCGGGGGACATCCGGGTGGCGCACCAGACGGGGGAGTACGTCCCGATGGAAGACCTGGTGCGGTGCGAGGCGTACCTCACGCGGGCCATCGCGCACTTCTGCGGTGCGGAGGTACCGGAAAACCCCTACTGAGCGTCAAGGCGCACCGGGTCATGGGTTGGGGGGGCTCTCCGGCCTTGTCTGCTTTCCCGGCCTGGGTGTTACAGTCCTCGGAGGTAGGGCCGGACACCAGTCCGCGAGGGTCGCGACGGGCCATGGGGAGGGGCCGCGACATGCAATTCGTCCCTTTCGAAGACGGCATCGAGGTCAAGGGACAGGCGGTGAAGGCCGTCGTGGAGGGCTTCAACAACTTCGCGGTGCTCGCCAGCGCCTACCTGCTGGACGAGGGCATTGGCACGCCCACTCCCAACGGGCTGGCGAACCTGGACCTGGAGGGGTGGTACTCGCAGAAGTCCTGGCTGCTGTGCTTCCAGCAGATCGGCAAGCAGTTGGGGGACGGGCTGCTGATGCAGATCGGCATGGCCATCCCCCGCAACGCGAGATTCCCGGAGGGGGTCCGCGACATCTACTCGGGCTTCAAGGCCCTGGATGTGGCGTACCACCTGAACCACCGGAAGAACGGCCGGACGATGTTCGACCTGGAGACCGGGCGGATGGAGGAGGGGATTGGCCACTACGGCTACGAGCCGGTGCCCGGGCAGCGGAAGATCATCAGCCTGTGCGAGACGCCGTACCCGTGCGCGTTCGACCATGGCGTGCTCACGGCCCTGGCCCACCGCTACGAGTCCAACGCGCGCGTGGTGCACGACGAGACGAAGCCGTGCCGCAAGTGGCGGGGCGACCGCTGCACCTACGTCATCACCTGGTGAGGACGGCTTCCCGGGAGGCAGGGGAGGGTGTCCCATCCTCCCTTCCACCTGATAGCCTGAAGGCCAGCAGACAGATCGGACACCATGGCAGCGCTCAATACCCTCGGAACCACCGGCCGCGTCCTCCTGGTGGATGACAGCCCCATTGCTCTCGAAGCCATCGGCTCCCGGTTGATGGAGAGTGGCCTGGACGTGGTGATGTCCAGCTCGCCTCGCGAAGCCCTGGGGCTCGCGACCGAGGGCCCCCAGCCGTTCGACCTGCTCATCCTCGACGTGATGATGCCGGAGATGAACGGCCACGAGCTGACGCGCCGCCTGCGCAGCCACTCGCGGACCAACAACACGCCCATCCTCCTGCTCACCTCGCTGGACTCCACGGATGACCGGGTGAACGGCCTGGTGGCGGGCGCCGACGACTTCTTCACGAAGACCGCGCCGGATGCAGAGATGCTGGCCCGGGTGCGCTCGTTCATCTCGCTGGGGAAGATGCGCGCCCAGTTGCAGGCGCAGCACGAGGCCATGGCCCGCGTCATGCGCGAGCCGGAAGCCCCCACGCCCCCGCAGGCCCGCGTGGAGATCATCCACCACATGCCCGTGGTGAGCGAGCGGCTCGCGCGGGCCGTGCGCGGCTCGCCCCAGGGCGGCGAGTTCCAGCTCACCCAGCGCGCGCCCTCGCAGCGCATGCTGACCTCCGACGCGGACCTGCTCGTCGTCAGCTACGCCGTGGCGCTCGAGGGAGATCAGCCCCTGCTCAAGCGCTTCGGCTTCGACGAGGAGGCGCCCGCCCTGCTGGTGGTGGACGAGTCGGAGTCCACCTCGCGGCGCGTGATGGCGTTCGACGCGGGCGCCGACGACTACCTCACCCTGCAGACGCCCATGGCCGAGCTGGCCGCCCGTCTGGGCAGCGCCCTGCGCCGCCAGCGCCGCCAGCGTCAGCTTCGCACCTCGCGAGACCGGGCCATGCTGGTGGCGGTGACGGATCCGCTCACCGGGCTGTACAACCGCGCCTATTTCCACGAGGCGCTCGGCGTCGAGTTCCGCCGGGCCCAGCGCTACAAGCACCCGATGACGCTGGTGCTGCTGGACCTGGATCACTTCAAGCAGGTCAACGACAACCTCGGCCACACCGCCGGAGACCAGGCGCTGCGCGAGGTGTCGTTGAGGCTGCGCCAGACGGCGCGCTCGACGGACGTGGTGGCCCGGCACGGTGGCGAGGAGTTCGCGATGATCCTCCCCGAGACGGACCTGGAGCACGGGCTGATCGCCGCCGAGCGTTTCCGGGCCGCGGTGGATGGGGCCACGGTGCACGGGGCCCGGGGCGGCAGCCGCGCGCTGACCATCAGCGCCGGAGTGGGCTGCTACCCCGCGCACGCCACCTCCATGTCCGAGCTCGATCGAGCTCACCGACCAGGCGCTCTACAGCGCCAAGCGCCAGGGCCGTAACCGGGTGTGCGCGGTGTCGGTGGGCGCGGAGCCCTCCGCCCTCCCTCCGGCGCCCACCGTCAGCCCCACCAACAGCGTGCTGGAGCGGCTGCGCCGGTTGGTGGCGGAGGACCTGGAAGGGCCGCTCACGGCCTCGCGCACGGCCGCCCGCATGCTGCACGAGGCCTCCGCCCCTGGCGACGCGCTGCACATCCTCACCTCCCAGTTGCGCACGTCCACCGACGAGGTGCGGCAGGAGCTGCTGCGGCTGATGGACGACCTGTCCCGGGCCGTGCTCGACGCGGGCCGGACGGCGGGAGCGCCTCGCAACGAGCAGAAGTGACGCGGGGCTCCTACATCCCCGTGCCGGTGTAGCGCTGGAAGGGGCCGGTGATGACCACGGTGAGGCCGTCGCCCTGCATGTTGACGAAGAGGGCGCGCCCATCCGGAGAAAAGCACACGCCGGCGAGCTCGCCCTGGGAGAGCGCGTTGCGCGCGAGGTTCTTCACCTGCCCGGAGGGGGTGAGGATGCGCAGGTGCTCGTCGGGCCTGCGCAGGTCGTCTCCGTCCTCGGCCATCACCAGGTCGCCCCACGGGGCCACGCAGAGGTTGTCCGGCATGTCGAGCAGGCTCCGGTCCTTCGCCTGGGCCAGCAGGTGCAGCGTCCCACCCTGGAGCCCCGAGGGCGTGTAGCGCCAGAGCTGCCCGCCGGACTCGGGGCCGCCGGTGGTGGCGCAGAAGTAGATGGAGCCCTCGTGGAAGAAGATGCCCTCGCCCCGGCGGAAGACGGCGGCCCCGCGCTCGGCGCCCTGCGCGCGGAGCGAGTCGTCCTGGGCACCCGGGCGGGGCAGGTCCACCCAGTCCACCTGGAAGGTGTCACCCGGCTGGACGCGCGCGTTCATGTCCCGCGAGGGTTCGGCCTCGATGCGCAACGCCTGCAACCGGCCGCGGGACTCCGGCCCGAGCCGCTCGCCAGGGCTGTCGGGCACGAAGCGGTAGAAGCAGCCGTCTCCCCGGTCCTCGGTGAGGTAGGTGATGAAGGAGGTCGGGTCCACCACGGCCGCCTCGTGGTTCATCTTGCCGAGCGCGGGGAGGGGCACCGCGTCCCGCACCTCGCTGGCCGCCGGGTCACACAGGAAGACGTAGCCGTGGCCGTTCTTGACGGTCTCCTCGCAGGTGAGCCAGCCCCACGGTGAGGCGCCCCCGGCGCAGTTGCGCGCGGAGCCCGTGAGCACGAGGTTGCTGGAGACGCGGGTGAAGGCGCTGGCGTCCACCACCACGCGTGTCACGCCGCCCGGGTTGCCGTCCTGGGGCCGGTACGCCTGGGCGGGCACGGGCTGCCCCGTGAAGTACGGGCCCAGGTTCTCCTGGCCCGTCTCCAGCTCGTGGTTGCGCATCAGCACCAGCGTGTTGCTGCCCTCGGGCCCGGCGAAGCAGCCCATGCCGTCGGGCTGTCCCGGCACGCGGTAGCCGTCGCTCATCCGGTCTCCCCGGCGCTCGAGGACGTGGTAGCGGAAGCCCTCGGGCAGGTCGAGGACGCCCTCCGGGTCCGGCAGCAGCCCGTTGGCATCCTCGGGGAGGGCACAGCGGCCCAGCAGGAAGGGCAGCGCGAGGGCCGTGCTCGCTTGGAGGAAGGAGCGGCGGTGGAGGCGGCGCGGGTGGCTCATGGCGGGGCAGCAGAGCGAAGCCGGAGGAGCGCGTCGAGTGGCGGGCAGCCGAGCGCCTCCTCCTCGTGAGGCGCAGCGGGAGCGGGTGCTTCCCGCTCGCCAGCGGCCCTTTCCGGGGTATTGTTGATGCTCAAACTAAATCCCAGGAGAACCGGACATGGGGAAGAGGTTGTTGGCACCGCTGTGCGCCCTGGCGCTGGCGGCGGGGTGCGTGCCGCAGGGCAAGTACGACGCGGCGATGCAGCGGGCCCAGACACTGGATGAGCAGCTCCAGGAGGAGAAGGGGGCCCGGGCGGCGGCGGACGGCAAGGTGCGTCAGTTGGAGGAGCAGGTGAAGGGGCTGGAGGAGAAGGTGGCGGGGCTGGAGCGGGAGAAGGAGGCGCTGGCCACGCGGCTCAACACCTCCGAGGCGCGGCTGACGGCGGGAGCCGCCGAGCGCCGGGCCCTGGAGCAGACGAACGCCGAGCTCGCCGCCCTCAACGAGGAGCTGGCCCGCTCCAAGCGCAAGCTCACCGAGGCCAAGGAGGCACTGGAGAAGAAGAGCGCCGAGTACGAGGGCCTCGCCAAGAGCCTGGAGAAGGAGATCTCCGAGGGGAAGATCGAGCTGTCGGAGCTCCGGGGCCGGATGACGGTGAACCTGAAGGACAAGATCTTGTTCGCCTCGGGCTCGGCGCGGGTGGGCAAGGAGGGGCAGGAGGCGCTGGCGAAGATCGCCGAGGCGCTCAAGGGGGTGCAGGGGAAGATCATCCGGGTGGAGGGGCACACGGACGACGTGCCCACGGACCCGAAGGGACCGTTCCCCTCGAACTGGGAGCTGAGCCTGGCGCGGTCGATGGCGGTGGTGCGGTCGCTGCAGGACGCGGGGGTGGACCCCACGGTGCTGTCGGCCGCGGGCTATGGCCCGTATCAGCCCATCGCGCCCAATGACTCGCCGGACAACCGCAGCCTCAACCGGCGCATCGAGATCGTCCTGGCGCCCGGGGTGACGGCGGCGGCCACGGCCGGCCGCTGAGCCCTCGGAGGGAGCCCTCCGGGCGCGCTCGTGACCAACTGGTCCGATTGTTGGACCAGTTGCTCGAGACCGCGCCCGGCGGGTGCTCTCCTGACTAGGCCTCCGGCAGCGCGCAGGTGCCGAGGTCGCGCAGCACCTTCTTGGCCTCGGCGATGAGGGACGGGCCCCGCACCTCGGCGCCCAGCTTCACCACCAGCTTCATGTCCGGGGTGAGCCGGTAGACGCCCTTGGAGCGCTGCACCAGGCCCGCCACCTTCATCCCGTCCAGCAGCGCGTCCGCGCCCAATGTCACCACCAGCCGGCCCGGGCCTCCCTCCAGCGCGCGCAGCCGGAGGTCTCTCATGTCGATCTTCAGCAGCGTCTGCTCCGAGAGGTTGTCCACCTCGTCCGGCGCCTCGCCGAAGCGGTCCACCAGCTCCGAGCGCAGATCCTGTACCTCGTCCGGATTGCTCGCCTGGCTGAAGCGCTTGTAGAACACCAGCCGCTGGTGCACGTCCGGCACGTAGTCGTCCGGAATGAGCGCCGGCATCGACAGCGTGATCTCCGGCTCGATCTGCACCTTCGGCGGCTCGCCCCGCACCTCGGACACCGCCTCCTCCAGAAGCTGCGCGTACAGGTCGAAGCCAATCGCCGAGATGGAGCCCGACTGCTCGGAGCCCAGCAGGTTGCCGGCGCCTCGGATCTCCAGGTCGTGGCTCGCGATGGAGAAGCCCGCGCCCAGCTCGGTGAAGCGCTGCAACACCTCCAGGCGCCGCTGCGCGTCCTTCGTCACCACGCGCCGCGTCGGCACCAGCAGGTACGCATACGCGCGCTCCTTCGAGCGGCCCACACGCCCTCGCAACTGGTAGAGCTGCGCCAGGCCGAACGTGTCCGCGCGGTTGACGATCATCGTGTTGGCGCTCGAGATGTCGATGCCGCTCTCGATGATGCTGGTGCACAGCAGCACCTGGTGCTTCTTCTCGGTGAACTCCAGCATCGCCTTCTCGAGCTGGCCCTCCCCCATCTGCCCGTGCGCCACGCCGACGGAGACGTTCGGCAGCAGCCGCTTGAGCATCTCCTCCATCGAGGGCAGCGACTCCACCCGGTTGTGCACGAAGAAGACCTGGCCGCCGCGGGCGATCTCCCGCTCGATGGCCTCCTTGATGGTCTGCTCGTCGAACTTCAGCACGAAGGTGCGGATGGAGCGCCGGTCCTGCGGCGGGGTGGCGATGATGCTCATCTCGCGCACACCCGACATGGCCATGTGCAGCGTGCGGGGAATCGGCGTCGCCGACAGCGTGAGCACGTCCACCAGGGCGCGCAGCTTCTTGATCTGCTCCTTGTGCTTCACCCCGAAGCGCTGCTCCTCGTCCACCACGAGCAGCCCCAGGTCCTTGAAGGCCACGTCCCCACCCAGCAGCTTGTGCGTGCCGATGAGGATGTCCACCTTGCCTTCCTTCGCGCGCTTGAGGACCTCCCGCACCTCGGCGGGCTTCTTCATCCCGGAGATGACGTCCACCACCACCGGGTAGTCCTTGAAGCGCTTCTTGAAGGACAGGTAGTGCTGCTGCGCCAGCACCGTGGTGGGCACCAGCACCGCCACCTGCTTGCGGTCCAACGTGGCCTTGAAAGCGGCGCGCATCGCCACCTCCGTCTTGCCGTAGCCCACGTCTCCGCAGACGAGCCGGTCCATCGGCTCGGACTTCTGCATGTCGTTGAGCACGTCCTCGATGGCCTTGGCCTGGTCCGGTGTCTCCTCGAACTCGAAGTCTGCCTCGAACTGGGCGTAGTACCGGTCCGGCGCGCTGAAGGCGTGACCCGGGTGCGCCCGGCGTGCCGCCGCGATGGTGAGCAGGTCCGCCGCCATCTTCAGCAGCTGCTCCTTCACCCGCTTCTTCGTCTTCTCCCAGGACGTCGTCCCCAGCTTGTCCAGCGTCACCTTGGTGGGGTCGCCACCGGTGAACTTCTGGATGAGCCGCATGCGGCTCACCGGGAGGTAGATCTTGTCCTTGCCCGCGTACTCCAGGACGAGGAAGTCCCCGGGCACCCCGTTCACCTGCATCTTCGTCAGGCCCGCGTAGCGGCCCAGTCCGAAGTCGGTGTGGACGATGATGTCCCCTTCCTTCAGGTCCTTGAAGCCCGAGGCGAAGGCATCCAGGCTCTTCGAGCGCCGCACCCGCCGCCGCGCCCGCGCTCCAAATATCTCCTCGTCCGACAGCACCGCGATGCCGCCCGTGCCGTCCACGAAGCCGTGGCTCACCTCGCCCGTGAAGAGGTGGGCGAAGACCGAGGGCTCGAACAGCGTCGCGGCGTCCTCGAGCGGCCCGGTGTGGACGCGGACCATCACGTTGCGGTCCAACAGCAGGCGCTTGAGCCGGTCCGCCTGGCTCAGCGTGCCGCAGGCCACCGCGCACGCAATCCGTGTGTCCCGCCAGCGCTGGAGCCGCTCGACGAGCGGGGTGAGCGCGCCCTCCTCGCCGTGGTGGGCCAGGATGGCCTCGCGCACGTCCTGCGTCGTGCCGAAGGGGAAGAGCACCGGCGGCGCCTCGCCCTGGGTGAGCGACAGGCCCCCACCCTCCATCACCCGGTAGGCCCCGAGCCGCTGCTCCGCCTGCTCGCGCGTGAGGAAGTGCTCCTCCGGGGGATAGGTGAGCTCCTGTTCCGCATCGGCGGCCGCGGCCGAGCGCTCCACCTCGGTCCACAGGTCCTCGGCGATGCGCTCGAGGCCCATGGGGTCATCCAGGTAGAAGAGCGGCTCCGGGTGCCACAGTCCCAGGTAGTCGAAGACGGTGCCCAGGCCTCCCTCGAAGAAGCCGGGCAGCAGGCCCTCCAGGCCGAAACCGGGCAGGCCCTCGCGGATGGCGTCCAGGCGCTCGCGCAGCTTCGTGGTGGGCAGGTTGATGCGGTCCGCCACCTCGCGGGCGGCGGCCTCGGCGCGCACGCGCGTCTGCTCGGAGAAGATGACCTCGCGCGCCGGCAGGAGGATGATCTCCTTGAGCGAGTCCACCGTGCGCTGCGTCTCCGGATCGAAGGCGCGGATGGACTCGATGGTGTCGCCGAAGAACTCGATGCGGACGGGCTTCTCGTAGAGCGGGCTGAAGACGTCGATGAGGCCGCCGCGCACGGAGAAGGTGCCCAGGTCCTCGACGAGCGGGCTGCTCTGGTAGCCCATGTTGGCGAGCTTCCGGGCGAGCTCGTCCCGATCGAAGTCCTGGCCCACGCCGATGCGCTCGGAGAGCTCCTTCATCACCGTGGGCGGGAGCACCCGGCGCAGCAGGCCGCGCATCGAGAGCACGAGCGCGGGGAAGCGGGTGCCCTGGCTCAGGTGGAAGAGGGCGCCGAGCCGGTCCGCGACGGTGTCCGCGTCCGGGGAGAAGCTCGTCGAAGGGGAGCACCTCGTCGGCGGGCAGCCGCAGGACGTGGGGCTCGAAGGGGGTGCCCTTGCCGCCGAGGAAGAAGGCGAGATCTCCCGCGAGGGCATCCGCGGCCTCCTCGTCCGTGGCGATGCAGACGAGGGGCGCCTTCAGGGTGCGCGTCAGCCGGGCGAGCGCATAGGCCCGAGCGGCTCCCTGGAGGCCTTGCGTGCGGACGCGCTGCCCCGGGCGGAGCAGCTCCAGCACACGGGCGAAGGGGTCCCCTGCCACGGGAGGCCCACCAAGCGCCTCCACACCGAGCTTCTGGGTAAAAGGAGTTTCCATCCGAGGGGGGCGACCTGGAGCGCCCCCCCGGTAATTAGGAGCCGGACCCGTGTAGGTCAACGGAAGAGCGAGGGAGCCAGTTGGCGACAGGCACTCCGGCCCCCGGGCCTACACTCCCCTACTCAGCCCCGGACCCGGAAGTCCTCGTCGTCATCGTCCTTGTCGTCATCGTCATCGCCGCCATCACCGCCGCCTTTTCCATCCCCATCGAGGAGGGCAAGCGGAGAGCGCGGGGCCTCCTCGGAGGCGGAAGCGGCCGCGAGCGGTGCGCTGGTGAGGCGGGCGAGAGCAAGCAGGGAGACGAGGGCGAGGGTGAGGATGCGCATGGGGGGAATGCCTCCTGTCACTGGGGACGACATGCGTGACAGGGATATTCACCCCCGTCCCGATGGGGAATCAGCCCTTCTTGAAAGTGCGGATGTAGGCGACAAGGGCGTCGATCTGCCCGGGGGTCAGCTTCTCCTTGTAGGCCTTCATCTTCTTGTTGCGCGGGGAGCCGTCGGCGATGGCCTCGCGGATGTCGTCGTTGGTCTGGGCCTGCTGCCAGGCGGGCTGGGACATGTCGACGATGGCCTCCTTCTTTCCCATCTGGGTCTGCGCCCGGCCATCCGGCCCGTGGCAGGACTTGCACTTGGCCGTCCAGACCTCGGCCACCGTGTCTTCGGCGTGGGCGGCGGTGGCCAGCGAGAGGGAGAGCAGCAGGGCGAGACGGGTCTTCATGGTTGGGGAGCCTCCAGGCGTCGTGGCACTCGTTTGGGGCAGCAATGGGGTGCTGGTAGTTTGCGCGGGAGTGCAGAAGCGCGTCCATCTCCCAGCCCTCACCAGCTTGCGCGGTGTCGCCGCCGTCTGGGTGGTCCTCTACCACTTCCAGGACGTCCTGCGCGCGGCGGGAGCGGTGCCTGCTCCCCTGGCACGTCTGGTGGGCCACGGCCACTACGCCGTCGATCTCTTCTTCCTGCTCAGCGGCTACGTCATCGCCTACAACTACCTGGACCTGCCCAGGCCGCTCGAGCGACGGACGTGCTTCCGCTTCCTCTTCATGCGCCTGGCGCGCATCTACCCCGCGCACCTGGTGGGGCTGCTCGCGGTGGTGCCCATGGTGATGGCCGCCCGGCTCATGGGCATGGGCCTGACAGACGAGGGGTACGGGCTCGCGACCTTCCTGCAGCACCTCACGCTCACCCAGGCGTGGGTCCCGTTCATGAAGCTCAGTTGGAACTACCCCGCCTGGTCGGTCAGCGCGGAGTGGTTCGCCTACCTCTCCTTCCCCGTGCTGGCGGTGGGCCTGCGCCGGGTCCGGGGGAGGGTGGCCAACGCCCTGCTGCTGGTGGCCTGCGCGGGGCTGCTCTCGTCCGGGGGCTTCGTGCCCCACACGGCGCCCTTCCGGGAGCTGTGGCGCGTGATGCTGGCCTTCCCGGTGGGCATGGCCCTCTTCCACGTGTCGCGCACGCTGCGCCCCGCGCCGTGGCTGCCGCGCGGGGTGGCGGTGCTCTCGGCCGCGGGCCTCCTGCTGGCGCTGATGGCCGAGGGCGTCCCCCACCGGCTCTTCTTCGTCCTCTTCGCCGTGCTCCTCTGGGCGCTGTCGGAGCTGCGGCCGGGAGACCTGTCCGCCTTCTGTGCGCGGCCCCTGGTGTGGCTGGGCGAGGTCTCCTACTCGCTCTACATCTGCCATGCCCTGGTGCAGAAGGTGCTCAACGAGCTGCTCCCCGCCCGCGCCCTGGAGGCCCTGCCGCTTCCCCAGCGGGTGCTGGGGCTCGGCCTCTACGCGGCGCTCCTGCTGGGCTCGGCCTACGGGCTGTGGCGCCTCGTGGAGGAGCCCTCCCGTCGCTTCTTGAAGCGGGTGCTCGACCGGACGGCGCCGGACGCGCGCGGCGAGCCGGTGGCCCCCGTCGTGCCGGGGACCTAGTGGAGTGTCCGACAAGTTTTTCAACATAGTCAGGACAGGTGCCGGTCCACCCACGAACGCATCTTGGCGCGAGTCCAGGACCAGGTGAAGGGGTGGGCGTAGAGGCGGTTGTACTCGGGCCAGCTGGCGTCGAGGTGCTTGATGAGCTCGTCACGGCTGGCCCAGTCCCCTCGTTGCAGGTAGCGCTCGGTGAAAGCGCGAAGCAGCAACTCCGCCTGATTGAGCCAGGAGGCATGAGCTGGAGTGAAAATCACCCGGACGTGCGGGTAGTGGGTGCGAAGGAAGTCGAGCGTCTGCCTGGCGGTGTGACTGGAGCCGTTGTCCCAGATGAGGTGGATGCGCCTGGCGTCGCGATGGTCCCCAAGGAGTTGCGGCAGTACGGCTCGCAAGCAGTCCCCGTTGTTTCTCTCCAGGTCCCAGCTGCGCATGCGGCCGGAGTGCACTACCAGCTTGGCCAGGAGGTTCACCGTACCGTGCCGCTTGTACTCGAACTCCCGGTGCTCGATGAGGCCGGGCTGCATGGACCGCACGGGCTGGTCGCCGTGCAGCACCTGGATGTTGGGCTTCTCGTCCACGCACAACACCACTTCGCCCTTCTGGGCCAACTGCTGCGCTTGCTCATAGCACCACAGCACCTGGGCCGCTTTGTGACGGAAAGTGTCGTCCAGGGTGGGTGTCTTCCAGTAACGCGTGCGGTGCGGCTGCAAGTCAGCGTCGTGCAGGATGAGCGCCACCGTGGAGTGAGAGATGGTGGGCGCAATGCCACGCTGACGTGCCACCAGGGCCAGGCTCCGGGTGGACCAGTGCGTCATCTCCAAACCGACGCCCGCCGGCTCACAACATGCCAACTGCTCCACCTCCACTCGCTGCAGGGGGGGAAAGCTCCCGCGGACGGCCGGAGCGGGGTGCATCCAGCACCACATCGACACCGTATGCTTCGTAGCGACGACACAAGTTCCAAATGGTGGTGCGCTCCAGTTCGAGTCTGTCGGCCAGCTCCGACACGACGATGTCCGGGGCGGTCATGGCCAGCAGGATGCGCGCTCGACGCGCGACGCGCTGCTCGGTACGTCCGTCCTCCACCAGCGTCTTGAGGTAGGCCACTTCCCCAGGCGAAAGGTGGAGGAGATGCGGCGGTCGTCTCCTCATCCACCCAACTTACCCGGTCTCTTCGTCCACCCAACCTACCCGCTGGCCCGATTATGTTGAAAAACTTGTCGGACACTCCACTAGAAGCCCAGGGTCCGTCCGGGAGGCACGAGCCAGACCTTCTCGAGGAAGCGCACCGCGCCCTGGTCCGCGCCGTGGTGTTTCACCGTCGCGGCCTGCACGCCGAAGAGCAGCGCGAGTGTCGCCAGTCCCGCGAGCAGGGGCGTGGCACCTGGGCGGCCCGTTCCGCTCAGTCCCAGCCGCGCGAAGACCCAGACGGCCAGGCCGAGCAGCAGGGCCAGCAGCAGCAGTCCGGCCTCCGGGTTGGAGAGGCCGAGGACGTTGAGCGCGCTCGGAGGCTGGTAGCCCGCCCGCAGCAGCGGCACGGCCAGCCCGAGGACCACGTTGGACACGTCATCGGGCACGTAGTTGACGAAGGTGGCCACGCCCGTGAACACGATGGACGCGGTGCACAGCGCCGCGGCCGCGCTCGCGAGCGCCTGGCGGCCCGAGGCCCGCAGCCGCTCCAGCAGCAGGGCCGCGGGCAGCAGCAGGAAGGGCACCAGCCCCGTCAGGTGGCGCGGCCCCGTCGTCCAGCCCCACGAGTCATACGAAAAGGAGGACGTGAAGTACGTGTACCCGGCGAGCAGCGCCACGACGAGCCACAGGTGCGCCCGCATCTCCCGGCTGGCGCGGGCCTCGCGCCGCAGCACCCCCACTCCCGGCAGCGCGAGCAGCAGGAAGGGCGACAGGGTGAACAGCCCGCGCAGCGGCGAGAAGAAGGAGAGGGCGAAGGCGCGGGGATCCGGGTAGCGGATGCCCAGGAAGCCTCCCAGGTGCCACGGCTGATAGGCCGCGTCGTTGAGGTACTTGTACCCGCTCTCCAGCGGGTGCCCGAAGGCCGCCTGGTGGTAGAGCATCAGCCCCACCACGAAGGGCAGCGCCCCCAGGGTAGCCAGTCCGGCGCCCCGGCCCAGGCGCACCCACCGCGCGCGCACCGGCTCGTCGCGCCACAGCACCGTGAGCACCGCGTACAGCATCAGCCCCAGCACCCCCAGCGCACCGGTGTACTCGGCGGCCACCGTGGCGCCCGCGCAGGCTCCGCCCACGAGGTAGCCCCGCTCGCGCCACTCGCCGCGCGCCAGCCGCCACAGCGCGTAGAAGCCGCCGAAGAGCAGCACCGCCGTCGTCTGGTGGCTCATGAAGAGCAGCGAGTAGCTGAAGGCCAGCGAGCCCAGCCCGTACGTCACCGTCACCGCGTCCGCCACCGCCGGGGACACGTACGCCCCCAGGAAGCGGCGCACCCACCACAGCATCACCAGCGTGGGCAGCACCGTGAGGAAGAGCCGGCTGAAGAAGACGAGCGGCACTTCTTTCACCGCGTACAGGAAGCCGCCGCTCCACGCGCGCAGCACCGCGTACACGGGCACCGCGGCGAAGGAGAGCAGCGGGGCCTTGGAGGGGTAGTACTTCCCGTCCTTCACCGACAGGTCGCCGACGTAGCCGAAGTCCTTCAGCGCCCGGTTGATGTCGAGCGTCCCGTACTCCACCAGCGCCCGCGTCTGCCACAGCCGGCACAGCTCATTGGGCGAGCGCAGGCCCGGGTGGTACGGGAACAGCAACACGTACAGCGCCACGAGCACCGCGTAGGCCGCGCGCGAGCCGGGCAGGGCACTCACAGCGCGTCGCTGCCGCGTTCCCCCGTGCGGATGCGCACGGCCTCGTCCACCGGCAGGACGAAGATCTTCCCATCCCCAATCTTGCCCTCGGCGCCCGAGCGGGCCGCGCGCACGATGGCGTCCACCACGCGCGTCACCATGTCGTCGTCCACCACCACCTCCACCTTCACCTTGGGCAGGAAGTCCACCACGTACTCGGCGCCCTTGTAGAGCTCCGTGTGGCCCTTCTGCCGGCCGAAGCCCTTCACCTCCACCGCCGTCAGTCCGTGCACGCCCACCTCGTGGAGGGCGTCCTTCACGTCGTCCAGCTTGAAGGGCTTGATGATGGCTTCGATCTTCTTCACTCGGCACCTCCAGTGGCGCGCGCCACCGCGAAGAGGCTCATTCCCACCGGCAGCTTCACCTGACTCTCGGCCTTCGCCAAGAACGGGGCGATCCGGTCATACACCTTGAGCTGCAGCTTCGGCACCGAGCGGCGGCGCATCACCCGGCTGTTCATGAACCAGCCCGGAATCCCCACCAGGTTCATCCACTCGAGCGTC
The DNA here is from genome assembly GCF_049060025.1 of Archangium gephyra. GTDB lineage: Bacteria > Myxococcota > Myxococcia > Myxococcales > Myxococcaceae > Archangium > Archangium gephyra_A. The sequence goes on along the minus strand of NZ_JBMEQQ010000002.1, from coordinate 5,205,668 downwards.
TCCACCTCGAAGCCGTTGCCCTCCAGCACCTGGCGCAGGGCCTCCGGGGTGTAGCGCCGGTGGTGCCCCACCGCCTCGTCGATGGAGCCGAAGAGCCGCGGCAGCGCCGGCACCAGCACCACCACCTTGCCGCCCACGGGCAGAATCTGGCGGAAGCGGCGCACCGCCGCGGCGTCGTCCGGAATGTGCTCCAGCACGTTGGAGAGCACGATGGTGTCCAGCCGCTCGGCCTGGAGGGACTCCCAGTCCGCCAGCGCCACGTCCGAGAGGTATGGCCGCACGTGCGGCTTGCCCCGGAACTTGTTCTTCAGCCGGTCCACGTAGAAGCGGTCCACCTCGAGCGCGATGAGCAGCTCCAGCCCCGGCTCCAGCTTCTCGGTGATGGTGCCAATGCCCGCGCCAATCTCCAGCACGCGCCGGCCCAGGTGCTCGCGGAAGCGCTGGCCCAGCCAGGCGTTGTAGTTGCTGGCGCCGTCCATGCGCTCCAGCGTGGTGTAGCCCTCGTGCTGGTTGTCCGCGTCGTTCTGCACCGTGGCGTAGCGCAGCAGCGTGCGCAGCCGCGCGAGCTGCGCGCCCAGCGGCCGGTGCGGCGCCGTGTCCAGCGTCACCGGCACCTCCGCCAGCCGGTAGAGCTGCGCCGACAGCTTCACGACGATCTCCGCGTCCACCGAGTCGTCCTCGCTGGTGAGCGCCACCGACTTGAGGGCCTCGGTGCGGAAGGCGCGCTGGCCGCAGAGCGGATCCTCCAGCGACACGTCGGTGACGAAGCGGGTGACATGGCCCAGGGCCCGGTCCGCCAGCACCTCCGCGTCCAGCTTCGGCCCCCGCCGGCTGCCGAACACGGCGTCCGCCGCGTCCTCGCGGATGGGCCGGCACAGCGCCTCGCAGGCCTCCAGCGAGTAGGCCGCGTCCGCGTCCTGCAGGACGGTGATGTCGCCTGTCACCCGGCCGAGCGCCGCCCGGATGGCCGCTCCCTTTCCGGACAGGCCGGAGAGGACATGCACGTTGGGCCGGGTAGGCGCGTCCAGGGGCCCGTCCCCGGCGAGGATGACCTCGGTGCCTCGCGCGGCGAGCGCATGGGCGAAGCGGGAGGCGGCCTCGGCGGACGCGGGGGTGAACGGGATGACGAACGAGAGGGACTGGCTCACGGCCGGGTGACTACCACATGGCGGGCACGGGTGCTCGCAGGTGTGCACACCGCGTGGCAGGAGGGCTTGCGAGCGAGGCGGTGAAGATTGACCCCCCCGTCCTCCCGGGGCAGTCTGGCCCGTCGTGGAAGAGACTTCGAACGAAGCCCCCGAGGCGCCCGAGCCGTCGCTGGACGTGATGCAGTACGTCCGCGCGCTCTGGAGGCGCAAGTGGCTCATCCTCGGCGTGACGGCCGTGATGGTGCTGGTGGGCCTGTTCCATACGCTTCGCCAGCCGAAAATCTACGCGGCCAGCACCTCGCTCATCATCGACGTCGCCGCCCCCCGGGTGCTCGACACCGAGGTGAAGGAGGTCATGGGCGACGAGCGCGGCAACTACTGGGCGAACAAGGAGTACTACCAGACGCAGAGCGAGGTCATCACCTCGCGCGCGGTGGCCTCGCGGGTGGTGGACCGGCTGGGCCTGCGCACCGACGCGGCCTTCCTCGGGGTGGCGGGCATCCAGGACGAGGAGGCGCGCAAGAAGGCCATGGCCGCCGCGGACCCGGTGTCCCTGGTGCGCTCGCGCATCACCGTCATTCCCTCGGCCAACTCGCGCGTGGTGCGCATCGCCGTGGAGGACGTGGACCCCAAGCGCGCGGCGCTGCTGGCCAACGAGGTGGCCGAGGCCTACATCGCGGAGAACCTCGCCCTGCGGCTGAAGACGACCGAGGGCGCCAGCGTCTGGCTCGAGGAGCGGATGGGCGAGCTGGGCTCGCGCGCCGGCACCAGCGAGCTGGACCTCTACAAGTTCAAGCGCAGCGCGGATGTGCTCTCCCTGTCCGTCAATGGCAAGGACGGGCAGCAGCATCCGAGCACGGCGAAGCTGGCGTACGACCGGTACATGGACGAGCTCATCGCCGTGCGCACGCGGATGGCGGCGGTGCAGGCCCGGGTGGATGCCATGTACCAGCTCCGCAAGAACGCGAGCCCCGACGCGGACCACTGGGCCGAGGGCCTCCCGGAGGCCGGCGAGGGCGCCCTGCGCGACCTGCGCGCCAAGGTGCTGGAGCAGCGCACCGCCTGTGTGGAGCTGTCCGAGCGCTACCTGCCGGAGCACCCCAAGATGCAGGAGTGCCAGGGGAAGCTGACCGTGATGCAGCAGGAGCTGCGGCGCGGCCTGGAGAACCTGGTGCGGAGCGCGGAGACGGCGCTGGCGGCCGTGAAGGCCAACGAGCGCACGCTGCTCGAGCGGGTGGCGCAGGCCAAGGCCGAGGCCTTCGAGCTGACGGAGAAGGAGATCGCCTACCACAAGCTCCGGCGCGAGGCGGAGAACGACCAGCGGCTGTTCGAGATGGTCCTCAAGCGCTTCAAGGAGCTGGAGCTGTCGGGCCAGCTCCGCACCAGCAACGTGCGCGTGCTGGACGCGGCGCTGCCCAACCCGGTGCCGGTGCGGCCCAACACCCGCAGCGCGGTGATGCTCTTCTTCCTGCTGGGTTTCATGGGCGGCGTGGCGGTGGTGCTGGGCCTGGAGCTGCTCGACGCGAGCGTGGCCAACCGCGCGGACGTGGAGGAGCGGCTGGGGCTGGCCTTCATCGGCGCCATGCCGCCGCTGAAGCCCGAGGACGGAGGGCCGACGGACCTGTTCATCCACCGCCACCCGCGCTCGCCGGCGGCGGAGATGTGCCGGGCCATCCGCACCAACCTGCTCTTCATGTCGCCGGACAAGCCGTTCCGCACGGTGGTGGTGAGCTCGGCCGGGCCCGCCGAGGGCAAGTCCACCGTCGTCATCAACCTGGGCATGGTGATGGCGCAGACGGGCACCCGGGTGCTGCTGATGGACACGGACATGCGCCGGCCGCGCCTGCACAAGGCCTTCGGCGTGCCCGACGACGTGGGCGTCAGCTCGCTGGTGGTGGGCGAGGGCTCGCTGGAGAGCGCCATCAAGTCCACGGACGTGCCCAACCTCTTCGTGCTGCCCTGCGGGCCGCTGCCGCCCAACCCCGCCGAGCTGCTCCATACGCGCGCCTTCTCCGAGCTGCTCGGCAAGCTGCGCGAGCGCTTCGACTGCGTCCTGCTGGACAGCCCGCCGCTGGGGCCCGTCTCCGACGCGCTCGTCCTCTCCAAGCAGACCGACGGCATCCTGCTGGTGCTCAAGGCGGGGACCACCCAGCGCGAGCATGCGAAGCGGGCCATCCGCTCGCTGCGCGACGTGAAGGCCCGCGTCATCGGCGCCCTGCTCAACCACGTGGACCTCAAGGGCGGCAAGTACGGGGCCGAGAATTACGGCTACAACTACCGTGGCTATGGCAACGAGCGTGACGAGCAGCGCACCGTTTCCTGAGGACGCTCCGGTATGAAGGTCCTCCAACTCGGCAAGTACTACGCCCCCTACCGGGGCGGCATGGAGACGCACCTGTCGGGCCTGTGTGAGGAGCTCAAGGGCCGCGTGCAGTTGGAAGTCCTCGTCTCCAACTCGGCCCCGCGCACCGTGCGCGAGGTGGTGAAGGGCGTGCCCGTCACCCGTTGCGCCGAGCTGGTGAAGGTGGCCTCCACCTCGCTCAACCCCACGCTGCCGCTGGAGTTGTCGCGGCGCCGGTACGAGCTGCTGCACATGCACTTCCCGCACCCCATGGCGGTGATGGGGTACCTGGGCAGCGTGCGGCCCCGGCGGCACGGGCTCGTCATCACCTACCACAGCGACGTGGTGCGCCAGAAACGGCTGCTCAAGGTGTACGGGCCCTTCATGCAGCGGGCGCTGGCGCGCGCGGACGCCATCCTGGTGGGCTCGCCCAACTACGTGGAGACGTCCGAGGCACTGCGGCCGCACCGGGACCGGTGCCACGTGGTGCCCTTCGGCATCGACGTGTCGCGCTTCGTCCGCACGCCCGAGCGCGAGGCGGCGGCCGCGGCCGTGAGGGCCCGCTACGGCGGCGCCCCGTTGCTCATGGGGGTGGGGCGGCTCGTCTCCTACAAGGGGTTCGACCACGCCATCCGCGCGCTGCGCGAGGTGGAGGGGGCGCACCTGCTGCTGGTGGGCGACGGGCCGTTGCGCGCGGAGCTGGAGGCCCTGGCCCGGGCGTGCGGGGTGGCCGGGCGCGTCCACTTCCTCGGGAACCTCGGGGACGAGGAGCTGCTCGCGCTCTACTTCGCGTGTGACGCCTACGTGCTGTCCTCCGTCACCCGCGCCGAGGCCTTCGCGCTGGTGCAGCTCGAGGCCCTGGCGTGCGGGCTGCCCGTCATCAACACCGCGTTGGACTCGGGGGTGCCCTTCGTCAGCCGCCACGAGGAGAGCGGCCTCACCGTGCCGCCGGGGGACGAGGCGGCGCTGGCCGCGGCCATGCGGCGCATGCTGGCGCACCCGGAGCAGCGGCGGGCCTGGGGCGAGGCGGGCCGCGCGCGCGTGCTGGCCGAGTTCACCCAGGCGCGCATGGGCGAGCGCGTGCTCGCCGTGTACCGGGACGTCATGGACGCGAGAAGGGCGCGGGGATGATCGGCCTCCTCCTGACGCTCCTGTCCTTCGGTGGGACGATGCGGGCCACGCGGCGCGGCCTGGGCCACGGGCTGGGCGCGTTGCTGCTGGTCGGCTACTTCTACGGCATCCTCCGGGCGCGCTTCGCCGACGGCCTGTCCCACTTCATGTTCGACGGCGCCGTGGCCGGCCTCTATCTGGCCATCCTCACGGGCCGGAAGCGGCAGATGCGCCTGGGCCATGATGGCCAGGTGCTGCGGCTCTGGGTCCGGGCGCTGATGGTGTGGCCGCTGTGCACCATGCTGCTCTCGCCCTTCTTCGACGCGCAGCACTTCTTCATCCAGTTGGTGGGCCTGCGCGTGGCCATCCTGCTGCTGCCGTTGATGGCCATCGGCGCGAAGATGACGGACGAGGAGCTGGACTCGCTGGGGACGTGGGTGCTGTGGCTCAACGCCGTGGCCTTCCTCTTCGCCCTGGCGCAGCTCGTCATCGGCGTGGAGCCTTTCTTCCCGCGCAACGCCGTCACCATCATCCTCTACATGTCCAACGACGTGGGCGCGGAGCGCGCGCTGCGCATCCCGGCCATCTTCAACACCGCGCACGCGTATGGCGGCACCATGCTGGTGTCCCTGCCGCTGCTGGTGCGCCGCTGGCAGCGCCTCTCCTCCACCCGGAGCCGGGTGATGACCGGGGCGGTGTTGGTGGCCAGTGCCCTGGGCATCTTCATCAGCGCGACGCGCAGCCCGGTGGTGCAGCTCTTCGTCATCCTGATGCTGGTGGTGCTCGTCACCGGCCTGTCGCTGAAGGTGCTGGCGGGGGTGGCGGGGCTGGTGGGCGTGGTGGGCGTGGTCGTCCTCCAGAACCCTCGCTTCCAGCGCTTCCTCACGCTGGAGAACACCGGATATGTCGCGGAGCGCGTGTCCTGGAGCGTGAACTCCAGTCTGATGGACGTCATCACCCAGCACCCGCTGGGCAACGGGCTGGGCAGCGCAGCGGGGACGAGCATTCCCTTCTTCCTGTCCCACCTGGCCCGGCCGCAGCACGGCCTGGAGAACGAGTTCGCCCGCATCACCATGGAGCAGGGAGTCATCGGCCTGGTGATGTGGCTGTGCTTCCTCGGCTGGATCTTCACCCGGTTGCCGCCGCGCCGCCGGGGAGGCTCGCTGGTGGGAGAGCGGATGATGTGGGCCACCCTCCTGACGGTGTGGGCCACCGCCTTCATGGGCACGGGCATGCTCTCGTCGATTCCCGGCACCGCCTTCGTGCTGCTGTGGATGGGCGTCATCGTCGGGACGCGCCGTCCCGCGCCCGTTCCGCAGCGCCGGCCCGCGGCTCCCAAGGCCCCCGCGCCCCAGACGTCCATTCCGGCGTCCGCGCCCCCGGGGCTCTCGGAAGGGCGCGCATGAGCCCTCGTAGACGGGTGGCCTTCGTGGTGAATGGCACGCCGGGCAGTCCCATGAGCACCCGCGCCGAGGCCTTCGCGCGGGCGTTGGCGGCGGACTTCGACGGCGTGCTGCTCCACCGGCACCCCCGGAAGCTGCGGGCCATCGCCGAGCTGGTGTCCGGCTTGCGCGCCCTGCGGCCCGAGGCCGTGTACGTGCTCGACCTGGGGTACTCGGGCGTCGCCGCGGCGGCGTTGTATGGGGCGCTGGGGCGGGTGCTCGGACGCTGTCCTCGCGTCGTGGACACCGGAGATGCCATCGCCGCCCTCTCGCGCTCGGTGGGCGGCCGGGGCCGGGTGGGGGAGCTGCTCACCGAGGGCCTCGAGCAGTTCGGTCTGCGCACCGCGAATGCCATCGTGGTGCGGGGCACCTTCCACCAGCGGCTGCTGGCGGAGCAGGGCCTCGCCAGCACCGTCATCCAGGACGGGGTGCACGTGGAGGCGTTCCTACCCCGTCCCGCCGCGGAGCTGCGCCGGAAGCTGGGACTGGAGGGGGTGCTGACGGTCGGCATCCTCGGCTCCTCCATCTGGAGCGAGCGGCTGCGGGTGGCCGTGGGGTGGGAGCTGGTCGAGCTGATGCGTCTGTTGAAGGGCCGGCCCGTGAAGGGCGTGCTCATCGGCGACGGCAGCGGGGTGCCCCACCTGCGCGAGCGGTGCCGGCGCTACGGCATCGAGGAGCAGGTGCGCTTCATCGACCGCGTGCCCTACGCATCCGTGCCCGAGTACCTCGGAGCGCTCGACGTGGTGCTGTCGACGCAGAGCAACGACGTCGTGGGCCAGGTGCGCACCACGGGGAAGCTGCCCCTCTACATGGCCAACGGGCGCTTCATCCTCGCCACCGACGTGGGCGAGGCTTCGCTGGTGCTGCCCGGGGAGATGCGTGTGCCCTATGAGGGCGTAGTGGATTCCACCTACCCGTCCCGTCTGGCCGAGCGCGTGGAGGGACTGCTCGCCCGGCCCGAGCGGCTGCGCGCGGGAGAAGCACTCGTGGGCGTGGCCCGGGAGCGGTTTGACTACACCGTGCTGGCCGCGCGGGTCCGCGACGTGCTCCAACGCGTCATGCGCGCCCGGTGACGGCGCCGACGGCTCTCACGCCGCGTGCGGCCTCGAAATACTCCCCGAAGGCCAATCCCTCTCATTTGACAGGAATCTGTTCACTTCTATAGGTTGCCCGCCTCCTTCCTGAAAGGAATTCTCGTGCGACTCTGGAAACTCAGCGCGGCAATCCTCGCGCTCTTCGTTGTGGCTTGTGGTGGGGAAACCGGAACGACGGTGGATTCGCAGGAGGCGGGCACGCTGCAGCTTCCGCTGACCGCGTCGTCCTCGGACGGCAAGGTCTACCGGCTGGTGGGGGCGACGTTCAACGTCACCGGGACGCAGACGGTCACCGTCACGGACACGGCGGCGGACACGGTGATGGTGCCGCTGCAGGCCGGCTCCTACACCATCGAGCTCGCTCCCGGCTGGACGATGGAGCGCGTGGATGCGCCCGGAGCGCCCGTGCCGGCCGCGCTGCTGTCTCCCAACCCCCTGCCGTTCTTCGTGAAGAAGGAGGAGCCGACCCAGGTGCGCTTCCAGTTCAAGCTGCCCGGCGAGGGCAGCGCGGACGTGGGCTTCGAGGTGGACAGCGGCGGGTGGTTCGCCGGGAGCTTTCTGCTCGACTCGGCCGGTGGTTCCATTCCCAACCCCTACGAGGAACTGGTGGGCAAGAGCGTGCCCTTCCTCATCAGCTTCAAGTCGTACACCACCACCCGGGAGAGCTGGGGCATGACGCAGGTGCGCACCGGCCCCGTCACCGTCCAGTTCGGCGGGGCTCCTTCCGCGCAGCTGGAGCGCATCGCCGCGGCCCTGAAGGACGCGGAACTCTTCCTCAGCCTGCGGACGGTCTCGGGCTCCACGGTCGAGTTCAGCAACGCGAACCTCTTCAGCCCCTCGACCGGCATCATGTTGGACTTCTTCCCGGGCTTCAGCTCCTTCCTGGGGGTGGTGGACGGCGATGGCTTCCCGGTCTTCCGGCCCTTCTCGGTCGATGCGCCCATGCGCATCAACGAGCCCGCGAACAGCGCGGTGGGCCTGTCGAGTGTGAACGCCTCGCCGTGAGCCCTCCCGGCGGCGCTCGTCCTCGCGCCGCCCTGTAGTACCCCGCGGCTACCCCGCGGCCCGCGGTGTCCTCCGGACGCAGTCAGCGAAGGGGGGACGCCGCGAGCCGTTCGTACAGCCGGAAGTAGGCCGCGGCCATCTCGGCCCAGCCGTGCTCCCGGGCCACCTCGCGCGCTTGGAGCCCCATCCGCTCGCGCAGCGAGGCATCCTCCACCAGCGAGCGCATCGCCCGGGCGAGCGCGGCGGCATCCTCCGCATCCGGCAGGACGACTCCGCACTGGGGAGTCACCAGGCTCGCGGCGCCCACCGAGCGCGCCGTCACCACCGGCACCCCCGAGGCCAGCGCCTCCAGCACCACCAGCGCGAATGTCTCGTAGCGCGAGGGGAAGACGAACAGGTCGCTCGCGCGCAGCAGCCGGGCCACGTCGTCGCGGAAGCCGAGGAAGCTCACCCGCTGTGCCACCCCCAGCCGCTCGGCCAGGGCGGGGAAGGGTGAGCCGCGCACGTCTCCCACCACGGCCAGGTGCAGCCCCGGCACCTCGCGCAGCGCGGCCAGCACCGTGTCCAGGTTCTTGCGGCCCGTGCGGATGCCTCCGACGAAGAGGGCCAGGGGCCTGTCCTCGGGCAGGCCCCACGCCGCGCGCGACTCCCTCCCCGGGTGGAACTCCTCCAGGTCCACGCCGTTGGGCACCGTCACCACCTGCCCGGGCGGGAGGCCCGTGGCGAGCAGGTCCTCTCGCACCGGCTCCGACACCGCGGCGACGAGCCGGGCCTGGCGGTAGGCCCGCTGCTCCCAGCGCGCGTTGGCCGCCGTGTAGAGCCACTGGTAGGTGGACCGCAGGCGGCCCGTGATTTCGGAGGCGCGCACGCTGGAGCGCAGCCACGCCGCGTGGACGAAGTGCGAGGTGTTGAGGTGGTGCGGCGCGTCGAGCACGTAGCCGTTGGCGTGGATGATGTCGGCCTCGCCGCGCACGCGCCGCACCAGGGCCGAGGCCCGCTGGGTGAACTCGGCCACCTTGAGCAGGTGGGGCTTCTGCACGCGGGGGTGGAGGCGCAGCCAGCGCGCGCCGCGCTCGAGCAGCTCCGGCTCCACCTGGTCCGCCAGCAGCAGCACCTCATGGCCCCGGGCGAGGGCGTGGCGGGCGAGCTGGTAGTTGACGCGGCCCTGGCCGTCGCCGCGGATGACGTTGTGGGTGACGAGCGCCAGCTTCATGCGGCTCCCAGGCTCGGGCTCAATGTCCCGCGAGCCGCCGGTAGGTGTCGAGGATGGTGCGCGCGTGGTTCGTCCAGGAGTAGCCACGCCCACGCGAAATCCGCTGGCTCCGGGCCGCCGCGGGCTCCGGTGCTTCCACCCGCCGGTGCACCGCCTCCGTCCAGGCGCCGATGTCTCCCACCGGGGCGTAGGTGATGGCGTCCCCGCCCACCTCGCGCAGCACGGGCAGGTCGCTCGCCACCACGGGCGTGCCGCAGGCCAGGGCCTCGATGACGGGCAGCCCGAAGCCCTCGGCCTCGCTCGTCACCAGCACCACCCGCGCCTTCCGGTACAGCCCGGCGAGCGTCGCCCGGCCGAGCTTCGGCGGTTGCAGCAGCGCGTCGCCCAGGCCGAGCCGCGCCACCTGGTCCCGCTGGGCGTCGTTCAGCGCCGCCCCCTGCTGCACCAGGCGCAGCTCCGGGTTCCGGCGGCGCAGCGCCGCGAATACCTCGAAGAGCACATCCACGCGCTTGCGCGGAATCCCGCTGCCCACGTGCAGCACGTAGGGGCGGCCACCGAGCGGACGCAACAGCTCGTCGCTGAGGTCTCCCGGCACGGGCTCGGGCCCGAATTCGGGTGAGACGCCCAGCGGTGCGTGCACCAGCCGCTCCGGGGGCACCACACCATGGCGCAGCAGCTCATCGCGCACCGCGCCGGTGCTGTGGAACACCACGGCCGCCCGCTGCAGCCCCTTCAGCGAGGCCCACGCCATGGCGCGGAACCACGCGGGCCGCGGCTCCTTCTCCGGCTCCAGGATGCTGCGGAAGGCATCCAGGTCATGGCAGTACACGCCCGTGCGCCCGGGCGGCAGCGCGTGCACGAGCTGCGCGTACGTGTGGTCCACCACGTGCCAGGCCTCCTGCCCTCGCGTGCGCAGCGCCACCCGGGCCGGGTAGGTGAGGAAGCGTGTCAGCACCCGGTCCACGTTGAGCGCGCCCCGGCGCTGGCTCAGCACGGGCAGCCGCCGCGCCAGGGGCACCAGCTTCGGACGCACCGACGTCACGAAGACCTGGTCCGCCAGCGGGCCGTGGAATTGCTCGTGCAGCGCCTCGCCCGCGAGGTCCATGCTCGGCCAGCCCTCGTCGAGCGGGTCCATCAGCAGCGCCAGACGCAAGGGAATGCCGGTGTTGCTCATGGGTCCTCCACCACGCGCGCGCGGACGCGTTCCCTCAATACGTCCAGCGTATGCGCGAGCGAGAAGTTCTCCTGGTAGAAATCCGCCGCGCGGCGGCCCAGGGCGGGCCATGAGCCGGGAGCGGACAGCAGGGCCTCGGCCGTCTCCAGGACGGCGGCGGCCGTGGGCTCGGCGGCCAGGGCGAGCGCACCCGAGTCCCGCCAGGGCGGCTCGGTGGCGGGGCCCGCGTTGGACACCAGCGGCATTCCGAGCCCCAGTCCCGCCATGGCGCTGCCGCGGCGCGTGCTGATGCCGTCGGTGAAGGGTTGCACGAGCACGTCGCAGGCCTTCAGCGTGGCGGCGAGCTCGTCCCCGGGAAGCCCTCCCACTGCCTGCACGCGTCCGGCGAGCTTCCGGGTGGCGGCCGGTGAGCTGCTCGGCGAAGCGCGTGCTGCCCCGGCCCGCCAGCACCACCCGGCGGCGCGCATCCTCGCGCAGCAGCGCGGGCAGCACTTCCTCCAACATGCCCGCGATGAGCGCTCCGTACGTCCCCAGGTGGCCGATCAGCACCGTCTCCGGGCTGGGGCGCAGCGAGGCGCGTCGGGACTCCACGGCGCTCGCGGGCGGCTGCGTGGGCAGGTTGCTCGGCACGGGCAGCCACTCGAGGGGCACCCGGCGCGGCGGCGCGTGGAGGAGCCTGTTCCACCAGAGGGTGGAGACGAAGACGCGGTCCGCCCGCGCCAGCACGAGCGCCGCCATGACCCGGGTGACGGTGCCCAGCACGTTGTGGCGCCACGGCAGCTTCCAGCCCCAGGGGAAGCAGACCTCGTGGAAGAACATCCACACCTCGTCCCCCCGGCGCCGCGCGAGCCACAGCGCGAAGGGGACGTTCATCGCCTTGTAGCCGAAGGCATGGGGCACGTACTGCACCACCAGCCGCTTCGGGCCGGGGAGCCCCTCCAGCTCGTGCTCCAGCCGCTTCAGGCCGCGCACCCCGAAGCCCTCGGGCAGCCGGTGCACGGTGACTCCCTCGGGGGCCGGGGCCTCGTGTGGCTCGCCCGGGGCCCAGACGTGGACGGAGCAGCCCGCGCGCGCGAGCCCCTCGGCCACCTGCCACGTGTAGTCGCTCACCCCGCCGGGCCGCGGGGGGAACTCGCCGGTGAGCAGGTGCCAGGAGACACCGAGCGCGTCCGCGTACCGTCCGCTCATTCCCGCCCTCCCAACACCCGCATGTACACGTCCCGCACCTGGGTGGCGTAGCGCTCCCGGGTGAAGCGCGCGAGCACCGAGCGCCGGGCCTCCTCGCCCAGCCGCGCGCGCAGCTCCGGCTCCCGGACGAGCCGTGCCATGGCCCCGGCGAGCCCCTCCACGTCCCCGGGGGTGAAGGACAGCGCGTCGTGCCCGGAGCGGACGAGCCTCCGCGGCCCCGCCCGCGGCGGACACCACCACGGGCCGGGCGCACGACATGGCCTCGACGATCGTCATTCCGAAGGGCTCCGGCCGCGTGCTGGCGTGCACCACGCCATCGAGCGCCCGGTAGATGGAGGCGGGCTCGGACTGGAAGGGGATGAAGCCCACGTGGGACTCCAGGCCCAGCGCGTGCGCGGTGGCGCGCAGCTCCGCCTCCGCGTACTGCGAGCCGGGCGTGCGGTACACGGGGCTGCCCACCACGTAGAAGCGCACCGCGTGCGTGGGGTGCAGGGCCCGCAGGCGCGCCGCCGCCTGGAGGAACACCTCCTGCCCCTTCCAGCGCGCGTAGGTGGCCACCAGTCCCAGCCGCACCGTGCCCTCGGGCGCCGGGGGCAGGCCCGCGAGCGTGTCGAGCCGTCCGCCCCCGGCGGGGCCGGGAGAGAAGCGCTCGGTGTCCACGCCGTTGTGCACCGGGTGCACCGGGACGCGGCCGAGCACGTGCCGGGCGTCCTCGGCCACCGCCGCCGAGTTGGCGATAGCCGCCGCCGCGCGCACCCCGGCCAGGCGCAGGACGCGCCGCAGCAGGGGCCGCTCGCCCAGGAAGTCATGGAGGTGCCACACCACGGGGGCGCCCGGGGCGCAGAGCGCGGAGAGCAGGTGCGTCTTGAGGCCGTTGGAGTGGACGAGGGTGGGGCGGAAGTGCCGCAGCGCCCGTTGCAGGGCGAGCAGGTGGGCCGCCGCGGCCGGGGTGGCCCGGGCCAGGGCGGTGCCGAAGCGCAGGTAGCGGTCCGCGCCCGCGCCGCGCAGTTGCGAATCCCCCAGGGAGGCGAGCGCGGTGGACAGGGGCAGGGCGAGCGTCTCGACGCCGAGGGCCCGGGCCTGCTCCGTCAGCGGCCCCTCCGCTCCGGCGATGAGGCCGAGCCAGGGGGCCTCGGGTTCACGGCGCAGACAGTCCAGCAGGTCGAGGAGCGTGCGCTCCGCTCCACCCACCACCCCCACCGGACTCAGGAAGAGCAACCGCACGGCTCGGAACCCACCAGAGGTGGACCGGCCGGGTCAAGGCACGGATTCACACATGAGGGGTGGGGAACAGGCCCGCGGCTCCCTCTCCCTCTGGGAGAGGGTTGGGGTGAGGGTCTTCACGCCGGTGGACGACCCTCACCCCCCGCCCTCTCCCAGAGGGAGAGGGAGCATGCGCAACCCGAGCCGTGGAGCCTGGCCGCCAGGAGGCAGAGAGTCCTGGCCTCCTCCGGACGGAAGGCAACCGCTCCCGATGCGGGCGATGGCAGGATAGGAGCCTCCTCTATGAGTCGACCCCCGGCGAGCCCTGGCCCGCGCATCCTCCTCGTCGCGCGGCACCGTGCCGTGGTGGGCGGTGTGGAGTCGCACCTGCGCACGCTGCTGCCACTCCTCCAGGCCCGGGGCCTTGCTCCCGGGCTCCTCTTCGAGCACGACGCCGCCCCGGGCCAGACGCGCATCGACGAGGGGCTCGGCATCCCCGTGTGGAACGCCGCCGGGCTGGGCCGCGAGGGGGTGCTGCGGGCCGTGGCGGAGTGGGGGCCCGGCCGCGTCTACCAGCACGGCGTGCAGGACCTCGACCTGGAGGAGGCGCTGCTGGAGCGCTACCCGGCCCTGCTCTTCCTCCACGCCTACTACGGCACCTGCATCAGCGGGATGAAGCGCCACGCCTTTCCCCGGCCCGTGCCCTGCCAGCGCGTGCTGAGCCCCGCGTGTCTCGTGCACTACCTCCCGCGCCGTTGCGGCGGGCGCAGCCCCCTCACCGCCGTGCGCGAGTACCACTATCAACAGCGCCGCCTCGCGCTCGCCCGCCGTTACGGCACCGTGCTGGTGGGCAGCCGGGCCATGCGCGAGGAGTACCTGCGGCACGGGCTCGCCGCGTCCCAGGTGGTGTGCGTGCCCCTCTTCGGCGATGGCGCGCCGGACCCCGAGCCGCCCGCGCCCCGCTCCCCGTCCGGGCAACTCCTCATGGTGGGACGGCTCACGGGAGCTCAAGGGCGGCGTGGAGCTGGTGCGAGCGCTGCCCTCGGCGCGTGCGGGGCTGGGCCGCGAGCTGGAGCTGGTGGTGGCCGGAGATGGCCCGGAGCGCCCGCGCATGGAGGCGGAAGCGGCGGCGCTGCGGGTGCCGGTGCGCTTCGCGGGCTGGGTGGACCGGGCCGGGCGGGAGGAGCTGATGCGGCGGGCGGACCTGCTCGCGGTGCCCAGCGTCTGGCCCGAGCCCTTCGGCATGGTGGGCGTGGAGGCCGGGGGCGTCGGCCTGCCCGCGGTGGCCTTCGCGGTGGGAGGCATCCCCGACTGGTGCGAACCGGGCGTGTCCGGCGAGCTCGCTCCGGGTGACCCGCCCGCGCCCGAGGGACTCGCCGCCGCCATCGTCCGGGCGCTCGCCGATGCGGGCCACCATGCCCGGCTGCGCGAGGGTGCCTGGCGCATGGCCCGGCGCTTCAACGCCGCGGCCCACGTGGACGCGCTGTGCGCGCTCCTCGAGGCCAGGTAGGCCACGTCCTGTCAGAGGGCGAGGTTCCGGCCGCGCCCGGGAGCAACTGGTCCAACAATCGGACCAGTTGGCACGCCGCGGGGCCGGAAGGTGCTCCTCGCCTCAACCGAGGCCGAGCCTGCCCCGTGCCGATGCCCACCGTGTCCGGAGCGCCTCCACCCGGGGACGGACGTACGTGCCCAGCGTGCCCTCGAACAGCAGCGGGCGCATGAGGAGCAGATAGAGGACGCCCACGAACATGCCGGCCAGCGTGAGCTGAGGGAAGCCTCGCGGCGTCAGCCCCACGGTGATGCCCAGCGACACGGCGGCCACCACCGCGCACCGCACGCCCCACGGGAGGAGGTTGCGCAGCACCTGCCACACCGTGCGCCCGGTGTCCTTCGCGAAGAGGGACAGGTTCATCGGCAGCGACACCGTGCAGATGCCGATGATGGGGGCGAGCGCCGCGCCCGTCCACCCGGCCAGGGACACGCCGGCCCACATCGCCAGCAGCGTCACTCCTCCGTCGGTGACGGCCGTCAGCGCCAGCCGCCGCTCATGGCCGAAGCAGAACAGGCACGTGTTCACCGACAGGCAGAAGTGGCGCAGCACCATGCTCGTGAGGAACAGCAGCGTCAGCACCAGCCCGCCGTACTGCTCCGTGCCCACCCACCGCAGCACGAAGCCCTCGTTGATGGTCAGCACGCCGCAGAAGACGGCCCCGCTGATGAACAGCGTGAGGCGCTCCACCGCGCTGGCCACCTCGGTGATGCGCTCCTTGCTGCTGCTCATCCGCAGCTCGGCCAGGGCGGGCTGGGCACTCGCGAGCACCAGTTGCGGCGCATTGGACAGCACGCTCACCAGCTTGGCCGTGCACGTGAAGGGCACCACGGCCTCGGGCCCGAGCAGCTTGCCGATGATGACCACGTCCGTGCCCAGCCGCAGAAGCTGCGCCACGTTGCCCAGGGTGATCCACAAGGAGCGCGACAGCCAGGAGCGGATGCCCTGCACCGAGAGCCGGGGCAGCTTGCGGGGCAGTGCCTCCGGGAAGGCGGTGCGCAGGCGCCAGAGGCAGGCGAGGGCCGACAGGACCTGGGTGGCCACCCAGCCGGCGGCGACGGCGTACAGGCCCGCGTCCGCGAGGACCAGCCCCACGCTCGTCACGGTCCCGGCCGCCCAGCCCACCGTCTGGAGCATGCCCAGGAAGCGCAAGTCCTGGAGCCCATTGAGCACGGCCTGGAAGAGACGCAGCGGGAAGAAGACGACGAAGGTGCCCAGCACCATCAGGAAGGGGTGGAGCACCTTGTCACTGCTCTCGGGCAACAGCAGCAGCAGGAGCGAGGCGCCCAGGGCCACGAGCGGAACCTGGAGGATCGCGAGCTGCAGGGCCTGGCCGAACACCTCGGCCACGGCGGGCAGGGGCCGGCCGGGGTTGCGCCCCGCCGCGTAGGCCGTCTCGCGCGGGAGCAGGGCGGCCACGCCGAGGTCCAGCAGTCCCAGGTAGCCCAGCAGGGAGCTGACCACGAGCCACAGCCCCAGGTCCGACTGGCCCAGGTGCCGCAGCAGGAAGGGCGTGAGGAAGAGGCCCACCACCAGGGTCAGCACCTGATTGGCGAGCCCCCAGCTGAAGCCGCTCAGGAACCGGCTGGAGCGAGTCACCCTGGCACCATCGGCCATCCCCCTCGTGGCCGCAAGCACCCATCCTCCGTTGGCTGGTGGGCGGGCGGGCTTGCGTGCATTGCGTTTCCGGCGGACGCGTTTCCGCTTTCATCTAGGATGCGCCGTCATGACAGAGCCCACCGGGTCAAAGGCCGGTGTCCGGGGCCGGGTGTCGGTGGTGATTCCCACCAAGGACCGGCTGCCGCTGCTCACCGAGGCGTTGGAGTCGCTCCAGCGGCAGCGCCACACGGACTGGGAGGCGCTCGTCGTGGACGATGGCTCCCGGGATGGCACGGTGGAACGCCTCCGCGAGTGGGGAGCCGCCGACCCGCGCATCCGGGGACTGGTGCGCGAGGGCGAGCCGGCGGGGGGCAACCGCTGCCGCAACCTCGGCTTCGCCGCCTCCACGGGCGAGTACCTCATCTTCCTGGACGATGACGACGCCTTCTCCCCGCGCTGCCTGGAGGAGCGCGTGCGGTGGATGGAGACCCGTCCCGAGCTGGACTTCGGTGTCTTCCCCGTCCAGACGTTCCTCGAGAAGCCCGGGGACATGCCGCGCGTGCTGCCGGCCGAGCCCGGGCGGGACGACATCGAGCGCTACCTGCGCGTGGACGTCCCCTGGCAGACGGCGAGCCCCCTGTGGCGCCGGAGCGCCCTGGAGAGGCTGGGCCCCTGGGACGAGGCCTTGCCGTGCTGGCAGGACTGGGAGTTCTACGTGCGCGCGCTCGCCAGCGGCGTGCGCTACGCGTGTTTCCCCGAGGGGCCGTGGTTCTTCCACCGGGTGCAGACGCCCGGCCGGACGGCCATCTCCACCAAGAAGCGGGGGCCGGTGCAGTTGCGCGGCGTGGAGCGGGCCGTGGCCTCCGGGCTCCGCACCCTGCGGGAGCATGGCGGCCTCACCGAGCGCCGGCGGGTGCTGCTGGCCCGGCTCCACCTCTCCGTGGGCGAGCAGTTGTGCGAGCAGGGGCTCCGGGACGAGGCCCTCGCGGTGTGGGGCCGCTGCAAGGAGCGGGGGCTCGTCTCCGAGGCCCAGTACCGCGAGGGGCGGCTCTTCCTCTCGGTGTGGCGGACGCGGCTGGCGCGGGGCGTCCTGCGGCGCTACCTCGCGCTGCGCTGGCGGGAGTGAGCCGGCCGCTCAGCCGTGGGTGATGATGGCGTAGGCGCCACCGGCTACCCGGCGCATGTCCACGCGCATCCGGGCCTCGGTGGACCAGCGGCGCAGGACCTCCTCCTCGCCGGGCCGGTCCGCGTCGTCCAGCAGGATGACGGCGCCGGGGGCGAGCCGCGCGCCGAGCACCGGCCACAGCCCATAACGTCCGCCGGGCGTCTCCCCGGGAGGGCCGTCGCAGATGACGAGCTGGAAGGCCGGGGGCATGCGCTCCACGGGGGGCGTGTACCAGGAGTAGCCGGTGCCGTAGTCCTGGAGCGGGGCGAGGCAATCGTGCACGTGGGGGATGCGGTTGCGCCTCAGGGCGCCGGACACGCGGGCATGCCACTGGGGCAGGTGCTCCAGCGTCCACGTCTCCACGCCGCGCCGGCCGGCGAGCAGTCCCAGCAGCAGGGTGGAGACGCCCGAGCCACACTCGAGGATGGGGCCGGGGGTGCTCACGGCCCGCTCCATCAACTCCCGCAGGTACTCGGGGCGCGCGGCGTAGCCCGTGTTGCCCCAGCCGGCCCGCAGCTCCTCCAGCAACTGGTTCGTGGGCAGCTGGCCCGGGGGCAGCGCGGAGATCCGCTCCACGGCGCGGCGCAGTTGCCAGTCACGCACCAGGCCCTGGACGGGTTGCTTCAGCCGCTCGGGCATCCATCGGGCCAGCGGGCGCAACCGGGTGATGAGTGTCTGCATCGCGTGTTCCTCGGGGCCTCGACGGCGGCTCGGGCCCACTCTCACATGTTATCCGCCGGCTCTTCCAGCCTGCAGGCAACAGCTCCGCCTGGAGCTGACTTGAGCCCTTCCGGGGGGACGCTTATAAGCGCGCCCCATGCGGATGCCCTGGTGGATGCAGGCGCTCAAGCGCCGGGTGGCGATTCCTGTTCTCAGCCGGACGCACCCCGAGGTGCGGGTCCGGGTGAATGACTACCTGATGAAGGTGGACCTCCGGGATGAGATCGTCGGCACCCTGCTCTACGTCGAGGGGGACTACGAGCCCGAGTTCCGCCGGCTGCTGGAGCAGCTGGAGCTGGAGGGAGGGGTGTGTCTGGACATCGGCGCCAACATCGGGCTGCACACCCTGACGCTGAGCCGGCGGGTGGGCCCGCGGGGCAAGGTCATCTCCTTCGAGCCGGAGCAGCACAACCACGAGCTGCTGCGGGAGAACCTGCGCCTCAATCAGGTGCAGAACGTGGACGCGCGCCGCACGGCGGTGGGGGAGCGGATGGGCACCGTGCGCATGGCGCTCCATCCCTACAACTACGGCGACCACCGCGTGACACAGGAAGGCGGCCCGGGGCAGGAGGTGCCGCTCACGACGGTGGACGAGGCGGTCAAGGACATCCCCGACGGGCAGATCCGCCTGGTGAAGATCGACGTCCAGGGATACGAGCAGAACGTGCTCGAGGGCATGCGCCAGACGGTGGCGCGCCATCCCGGCATGGTGCTCCTCCTCGAGGTGTTTCCCGAGGCGCTCCTGCAGGCCGGCTCTTCCGCTTCCAAGCTGGTGCGGACGCTGGTGGAGCTGGGCTTCGGGGGCTGGGAGATCCACCAGCGCCGGTTGATTCCCCTGGGCGAGCCCTGGGTCTACGACCAGATGTGGAATGGCTGTGAGGCGAACCTCGTGCTCTCGCGCGACACCGCCCGGCTGAAGCAGGTGGTGGGCCGGTGCTTCGGCCGCACGCTGCCCTGAGGGCGGCGCGCTCCGCTCAAGGCGTGACGGACTCGAACCACGTGCGCAGCCGGGCCAGCGGGTCCGCCACCACGTGGGCCTCGACGGCGGCTCGCGCGAGCTTCTCCCATGCGTGGCAGCTCCGCGCGGCGCTGAATCGCCTCCTCCAGCGCCTCGGCGAGCGCCTGCTCACTGGCGGCGGGGATGACCCAGCCCGTGCGGCCGGGCTCGACCCAGGCGGCGGCGCCACATTGGTCCGTCACGATGACGGGCAGCCCGCAGGCCATGGCCTCGCCCACCACGAGCCCGAAGCCGTCCTCCAGCGAGGGCAGCACGAAGAGCTCGGAGCGCTGGTAGACGGGGCGCGGGTCTCCCGGGCTCGCCTCCACCAGCAGGCCCTGGCACTCGCGCTGGAAGAGCCGCCGGGACACCCGGTCTCCCGTGGCGCCCACGATGTGCAACTGGACGCGCCCGGCGCCCACCTGGCGCACCGCGCGCAGCAGGTAGGGGAAGCCCTTGCGCACGTCCAGCGAGCCGACGAAGCACACGCGCAGGGGGCCCTCGGCGGCGGGCCGCGTGGTCGGAGGCTGGAAGTGCTCCAGGTCGATGGGCAGCTCGATGACGGAGATCTTCCCCTCCGGCACTCCACGGCGGACGAGGGAGTCGCGGGCCCAGGGGGAGGAGACGCGGATGGCGTGGGCCAGCGCGTACTCGCGTTCAATCCGGCGCACGGCCGCGGGGGTGGGGTGTCCCAGGTGGGGGCGGCGGGCCTGGCGCCACGTCTCGCGGACATAGACGTCCCGGAAGCCGGCGATGTGTCCGTTGGGGTTGTCGGCCACGCAGGGCACGCCCGCGCGCCGGGCCCACTCGAGGGACTCGAGCCCCACCTGCGTGAAGGTGTACAGCCGCGAGGGCCGCAGGTGCTCCAGGCGGGCCGCGGCCCACTTTCCGAGGTGCTCGTCCAGGTGGAGCTGGAGGGCCCCGGTGAGCCACCGGTAGGGGGTCCATCGCCGCACGGCCGCGAGCAGGGGGCGTGGAGGCGTGTGCCAGACGATGCCCGGGAGCGAGGCCAGCCGGGTGTCGGTGGGGGGCGGCCCGAGCACGTGCAGCGGCGTCCCCGCACGGGAGAGCGCGCGCAGCAGGGTGGCCGCGTGTGTCCCCATGCCACCCGCGCCCGCGGCGGCACCACTGACGAGGGCCGTGCCCGGCGCGTGTGTGCTTCCACCTTGCATCCGCCTTCCCATATCGGATTCCCATCGGATGAGACAGGTCAGGAGCGAGGCGTTTGGCCTTTCCGGCTGCTGGCACCTCCAGCATGCAGGCAACAGTGACCTGGCACCGGGGGACATTGACGCTCCGCGCCAGCCCGGCCACCATGCGCGCCCCTGGGGGTGAGCTCAAAAGATGATTACCTATCTGGTGGCCTTCCTCGTCGCGCTGATGGTGGCGCTGGCGCTGACGCTGGTGGTGCGCAACCGCGCGCTGGCCTGGGGCCTGCTGGACCAGGCCAACTCCAGCCGCAAGGTGCATGTGCGCCCCATTCCCCGCCTGGGCGGCATTGGCATCGTGGGCGGCTTCTTCGCGCCCCTGTGCGCGCTCTTCCTGGTGGACTCGGGGGTGGGCTACCACTTCCGCTCGCACACGGCGCTGGTGTGGGGCCTGTTCGGCGGGGGCCTGGGAATCGCGGCCCTGGGCCTCTACGACGACCTGCGCGGCGCGGGCGCGAAGCTGAAGTTCAGCGTGCAGCTCCTGTTGGCTCTCGGCCTGTACGTGCTCGGCTTCCGCATCGAGCTGATCGCCAACCCCTTCGGGCCGCCGGTGCCGCTGGGGCTGCTGAGCCTGCCCTTCACGATGCTGTGGGTGGTGGGCGTCATCAACGCGCTCAACCTGATTGATGGGCTGGATGGGCTGGCGGGCGGGGTGGCCTTCTTCGGGGTGGGCACCAACTTCATCCTCGCGCTCAGCCGCGGGGACGTGCTGCTGTGCCTGGTGATGGCGGCGCTGGCGGGCGCCATCCTCGGCTTCCTCGTCTTCAACTTCAACCCGGCCTCCATCTTCATGGGGGACACGGGCAGCATGTTCCTGGGCTTCGTGCTGGCGGCCGTCTCCATCAAGACGAGCGCCAAGAGTGGCACCGCGGTGGCCATGCTGGTGCCGGTGATGGCGCTGGGCCTGCCCATCATGGACACGCTGCTGGCCATGGTGCGGCGCTCGGTGCTGGGCCGGCCCATGTTCAGCGCGGACAAGGAGCACATCCACCACCGGATGATGAGCCGGCTGGTGCTCAGCCACCGCGGGGCGGTGCTGATGCTCTACGGCCTGTGTGCCCTCTTCATGCTGACGGCGCTCGGCCTGCACTGGGCCAACACCGCGCAGAGCGCCATGCTGCTCACGGGCATGGCGGTGGTGGTGGCGGTGCTGATGCGCAAGCTGGGCTACCTGGACCTGCGGCGCGCCGGGGACATGGGCGAGGCGCGGCGCAAGAACATCCGCCTGCGCTCGCTGGTGAAGGACGTGACGGACGAGGTGCGCGCCGGCAACGGGGTGAAGGACCTCTGGGACGCGGTGCGCCCGCTGGCGGACGCGCTCGACGCCTCCCGCCTGGAGCTGCGCCTGGAGCGCCAGCGCGAGGGCAACCGGGACGGCCTCACCTTCGAGACGCAGCGGCCCGCGGGCTCGGCGCTGCCGCTGGAGGTGTTCCTGGACGTGAAGAGCGGGGACGAGAGGCTCGGCCGCTTCACGATTGCCTGGAGTGACGGGCGCGCGGAGATCAACCGCGACGAGGAGCTGGCGCTGGAGCTGGTGGCGGACGCGGTGGGAGACCGGGCGGCGAAGCTGCTGGCGCGGGCGGATGCGGATCCGCAGCGTGTCGTGGCGCTGCGCCGGTGAGCGGCGGGGGCGCGGGGGCGTTGCTGGAGGTGCTCCGGGCGTGGCCCGAGGCCCCGCGTGACGCCGTGCCCACGGACATGGCGGCCCTGGTGCACGCGGCGGCCCGGCATGGGCTCGCGGGCTTCGTGCAGCACGCGTTGGGCCGCTCGGGCTGGACGGTGGACGAGCCGGTGCGCACGAGCCTGCGCCGCGAGGCCCTGGCGCAGGCGGCCCGGGGCATGCGGGTGAAGGCGCTGCTGGTGCGGAGCCTGGATGCGCTGGCGGCGGTGGGCCTGGTGCCGGTGCTGCTCAAGGGGTACGGGCTGGGCCTGCGCCTCTATCCGGAGCCGCTGCAGCGGGCCACCACGGACGTGGACCTGCTGGTGGCGGACGCGGAGGTGGACGGGGCCTCGGGCGCGCTGGTGGGACTGGGGCTGAAGCCGCTCGGCGAGGCCGCGGCGGCGCATGCGCGGGAGCACGAGCACCACCTGACGTTCACCGGTGCGGCGGGGATGGTGGAGCTGCACTTCCGCGCGCTGGTGGGGTACGGCCAGACGCTGGAGGCGGACGCGCTGCTGGCCCGAGCGGAGGAGGCCACGCTGGAGGGCCGGCGCGTGCGCTACCTGCGCGCGGAGGACGAGCTCGTCTACCTGGCGATTCACGCGAGCAACCACCTGTTGCAGCGGCTGGCGTGGCTCTTCGACTTGAAGCTGCTGGTGCTGGCGTGCCCGGGGCTGGACTGGGGACGGGTGGTGGAGGTGGCGAGGGGGACGGCCTTCCCGCACCTGGCGTGGTACGCGCTGGAGGCGGCGCGGAGGCTGATGGGGGCCGCGGTGCCGGAGGAGGTGCTGGCGGCACTGGCGCCCCCCGTGTGGCAGCGGCGGATGGCGGCGCGCTTCTTCACGGCGGGGCGGCTGCTGGAGACGGAGTTGATGAACCACAAGCCGACGTGGGTGGCGGCGAAGCTGCTGCTCGCGCCCCGGCTGCTGCCCATGGCGCGCTACACCCTGCGCCGGCTGCGGGACGATGGGCTCACCGCGCTGCGTTCGAGGTGAGGAGGCCGGGCCGCGCCCGCCGGCCTCCCCGCCACGTGTACGTCAGACGGCCGTGGCGGCCGCGGCGGTGGGAGCCGCGGGCTGGCGCATCGGCTGGGCCTTGCCGTATGTCAGCGAGCGCCACACCCACTCGGCGGGGCCGAAGCGGAAGCGCGCCAGCCACCAGTGGCTGAGGACCACCTGCAGCGCGAAGATGCCCAGCGTGAGCCCGATGTTCGTCGCGATGCTCGTCTTCCCGATGAGCCCCAATCCGAAACCGTAATAGATGAAGAGGCTGATGACCGTCTGGCCCAGGTAGTTCGTCAGCGCCATGCGGCCCACGGGGGCGAGCACCATCAGCCGCCGTTGCCACGTCTCACGCTGGAAGAGGAGCACGAGGCCCGTGACGTAGACGGTGGCGAGGCCCACCTCGTTGAGCTGCCGCACCGGGCCGAGCAGGACCGTCCATGACGCCTGCGGATCAATCATCTTCTGGCGCATCATGTACCCCACCCCGATCCCCACCCCGCTGGAGATCACGGCGATGACCAGGCTCCAGCGGAACAGCTTGCGGAAGAAGGCCAGGTGCTGGGGCGCGTCGTGGAAGAGGCGCCGACGCCCGGCCCAGAGTCCGAGCAGGAACCGGCCGAGGAGGGCGAACAGCACGGGCGCCAGGCCCTGGATGAACTGGCCGAAGTAGTAGCGGGCGTTGGCGCGCACCACCTCGAAGTAGCTGCCGCTCGAGAAGGCCTGCATCGTCTCGGCGCGGGCCTGGTTGGAGCGCTCCATGGCCGCCTTGGCCGCCTCGGCTCCGGCCTCCGCGCCGCCACCACTCAGCAGCGTGGGCAGGAACTTCATGGCGCTGTTCACCACGACGGGCGAGATGAAGATGAGGACGGCGGCCCAGATGAGCAGCGTCTTGTCGCCGCGCTTGCGGAACAGCAGCAGCGTGAAGCCCAGGGTCGCGTAGCTGGTGAGGATGTCGCCGAGCCACAGCCCGAACAGGTGCACGCAGCCGATGAGGAACATCACGCCCAGCCGCCGCATGTAGAGCGGGGCGATGGCGGCCCCTCGCGCCTCGGCCCGCATCATCTGCACCGAGAAGCCCAGGCCGAAGAGGAACGAGAAGATGGTGATGAACTTGCCGAAGATGAGCGTCCCGTTGGTGTACATCAGGGCGGTGTCCAGCCCCGAGGCCGAGGCCATGGCGGCCTCCATCTGCGGGCGCGTCATGTAGGCGCGGCCGGAGAACCACATGAGGACGTTGGACAGGAAGACGCCGCCCAGCGCGAAGCCGCGCAGGACGTCCAGCAGGGCGAGTCGTTCACTGCTGTCGACGGGACGGGCTTCGTCCTGGGCGGCGGGAAGGGGAGAGGGCGGTGGGCTCATGGGCGGAAAAGCCATGCCGGACTTGTGCCAATCCGCTCGTATTCCCAGCAGGCAGGAGACCGCCGGGCACGGACCCCCCCAGCCTGTCCGTATCCGGACAGCGCCGTTCCATATCCGGACAACCCCGCCCTGGCGGTGGCGATCCGACAGGCCCCGCGGCTTCCGATTGCGTCATGTACGTGGGAGTCGTTAAAGCTGCGGCGCCATGGCCACCAGCCTCCTCGACACCATCCGCGTCCTCGCTTCCTTCGATCCACCCCGTGGCTCCCTGCGTGGGGCCCCCTGGGAGGAGTACGTGGAGTGGGCCATCGCGCAGGGGCTGGCGCCGCTGGCCTCCTACAACCTCCAGTACCGCCTGCCCGGAGTGGATGCGCCGGACTGGGTGCGGGACCGGTTGCTGAGCGTCTACTCGGGCTCGGTCAACGACAACGTGATGAAGCTCGTCAACTTCAAGCGCTGCGTGGACGAGCTGGAGGGCCGCAAGCTCCTGCTCATCGGGGCGGCGTCCTTCGCCGACACGCTCTACCCGCACGTGGCCTTCCGTCCCGTGCTGGAGCTCCAGTTGCTGCTCAAGCGCATGGACGTGGAGGGCTTCGCCGGCTACCTCGCCCAGCACGAGTTCCGCCCGGAGCCGAATGAGCCGGCCCACGGCGCGCTCAAGGTGGTGTCCGACGGCCGCACCGCCATCTTCCTCTACGCGGACGTGCTGGGCGCCGAGCGCCGCGCCGAGGTGCAGGGCATCTTCGATCGCGCCAGGCCCATGAAGATGTACGGCCCGTCCCTGTTCCGTCCGGACCTGGAGGACGCGGTGCTGCTGGTGTGTCTGGAGCAGGCGCGCGAGGGCTATCAGGTGCCCTGGCTGTCCTTCGTGGACCTGCGCGAGCTGATGACGGGGGCGAAGGCGATGGGCGGCGTCTACTCGCGCTCCGTGGACGTGGCGGTGCTGCTGGAGCGGGCGAAGGCGTGGAAGCTGGAGCGCGCCCTCTACACCTCGCTGTCCATCGTGGCGCGGCTCTTCCCCGAGACGGCCCAGGCGCTCGAGCCCGCCCTGCCGCCGCTGCGCCGTGCCACGCGCGAGCTGTTGAACCGGTTGGTCGTCCAGCCGGCGAGCGAGCCGGGGAAGATGAGCCATATCCGGGGCTCGGAGCGGCTGCGCCGGCTGCTGACCGGGCAGTGAGGCGAGGGGTGGGGCGCTACTCGCCCCTTCCCCCCGATGCCTCTCCCGGCGTAAGAGCTTTCCCGGCTGCTGAAAGCCAGGACGCTCATGCACATCGCCATCATTGGAACCGGTTACGTAGGACTGGTCGCGGGCACCTGCTTCGCGGACTCGGGTAACGACGTCGTCTGCGTGGACATCGACGCGCGGAAGATCGCCCAGCTCCAGCAGGGGGAAGTTCCCATCTACGAGCCGGGGCTCGAGGAGCTCATCCGCAAGAACACGCGGGACCGGCGCCTGAGCTTCACCACGGAGCTGGCACCGGCGGTGGCGCGCGCGCAGGTGGTGTTCATCGCGGTGGGCACGCCCGAGGGCGAGAGCGGCGAGGCGGACCTCCAGTACGTGCTGTCGGCGGCGGAGCAGGTGGGCCGCGCCATGCGGCAGTACACGGTGGTGGTGGACAAGAGCACCGTGCCGGTGGGCACCGCGGACAAGGTGCGCGAGGTCATCTCCCGGGTGACGGAGGTGGAGTTCGACGTCGTCTCCAACCCCGAGTTCCTCAAGGAGGGCGCGGCGCTGGACGACTTCCTCAAGCCGGACCGGGTGGTGATCGGCGCGGAGTCGGAGCGGGCGCGCAAGGTGATGGGCCAGCTCTACGCGCCCTTCGTGCGCACGGAGAACCCCATCCTCTACATGGACACGCGCTCGGCCGAGCTGACGAAGTACGCGGCCAACGCGATGCTGGCCACGCGCATCTCCTTCATGAACGACATGGCGGCCCTCTGCGAGCGGGTGGGCGCGGACGTGGACTTCGTGCGCAAGGGCATGGGCGCGGACAAGCGCATCGGCTACCCCTTCCTCTTCCCGGGCGTGGGCTATGGCGGAAGCTGCTTCCCCAAGGACGTGAAGGCGCTGGTGGCCAAGGGCCGCGAGCAGGGGCTGGAGTTGGATCTGCTGCGCGCGGTGGAGCGCACCAACGAGCGGCAGAAGAAGCTGCTGGTGCAGAAGGCGGTGAAGCACTTCGGCTCGCTGGAGGGGCGCCACTTCGCGGTGTGGGGCCTGGCCTTCAAGCCGAAGACGGACGACATGCGCGAGGCGCCGTCCGTGGAGGTCATCGAGGGCCTGCTGGCCAAGGGCGCGAAGGTGTCGGCGCATGACCCGGTGGCCGAGCGCTCCGCGCGCCGCGTGCTGGGTGACCGCATCCGCTACACGAACGTGCCCTACGAGGCGCTGGAGGGCGCGGACGCGCTCTTCGTCGTCACCGAGTGGAACGAGTTCCGCCACCCGGACTTCGAGCGCATGAAGGCGCTGATGAAGACCCCGGTCATCTTCGACGGCCGCAACATCTACGACCCGGCGCGGATGCGGGAGCTGGGCTTCACGTACATGGGGCTCGGCAGGAAGTAGCGCTCAGTGCGGCCGGGGGCCGCGCTCTTCCTCATCCGGGGAGCGCGTCCCAGGGGCTCCGCGGGACACGGGAGGTGTCACGCCCTGGTCAGCGCCAGGCTCACTTCGCCAGACCGCAGGCGGCCTTGCCCTCGTCCGTCAGGAGGATGTCGCAGGTCGTCCGGTCGTCCGGATTGATGGTGCAGGTGTCCAACCGCTCCTCGCAGGCGGTGAGATCCTCGTCGGTCGGCTCGACGCTCCGCTCGCGCTCGGCCACGGCTTGGATGCACTCGTCCCGCCGGAACTGTTCGACGCAGTCGCAGAGCCGCTCCGACAACTGCCGGCACGGACTCTTGCAACCAGCGAGGGCAAGCAGGGCGGAGCAGAGCAGGGTGATGGCAGTGGAGCGGCGCATGAGGTGGGCGAAGATGCCAGAAGACGCCCGGGATGCAAGCAATGGCGGCCGGAAGGTCGGCTGGTAGCTTCTCCGGCTGCTCACCCTCCTGGAGGCCCGAGTCCACTTCCAGGCGTCCCGCCGGAGCCGTGCCATACTCGGGAGCCGTCCATGTCGCCCGCGTCCCACTCCCGCTCGCGCACGTCCCGGTACACCCACGGTGCCGAGGTGGTGCTGACGGTGCTGCTGGTGTTGCTGCCGCTGGCGCTCGGGAGCGCGCCCACGTGGGTGCACGGGCCCCTGGTGGGGCTCGCGGGTCTCGCCTTCGTGCTGGCATGCGTGGGGGCCTGGAGGCAGCAACGCTCCCTGTACCTGCCCCTGCTCGCGCTGCCCCTGGGCGCGGGGGTCCTGCTGTGTCTGCTGCAGCTCGTTCCGCTGCCGCCGGGACTCCTCGCCGTCCTCAGCCCCGAGGCGGCCGGGCTGCGCGACTTCGTCCTCGTCCCCCTCGGACTGGACGGCCCGCGGCCCCTGTCGATGGACCCACCGGCCACCTGGCGCGAGCTGGCCAGACACGTGGCCTACCTGCTCCTCTTCATCGCCGCGGTGCAGGTGTGCCGCTCCGGACGCGCGCGCCGCCGGCTGCTGACCACGCTCGCCTTCACCGGCGCGGGCGTGGCGGTGTTGGGCCTGCTGCACGCGCTGCTCGGCTTCGACACGCTCTTCGGCGTCATCCGCTTCATCCACGCGCGTCCGCCGCTCCTCACGCCCTTCGGCAATCCCAACCACCTCGCGGCCTTCCTGGGCCTGTCGGCCACCGTGTCCGTGGGGCTCGCGCTCTCCGGCGAGGGGCGGACGCGCGCGGTGCCCTACGTGCTGGCCACGGTGCTGAGCGGGACGGGGGTGGTGCTGTCCCTCTCGCGTGGGGGCATCGCCTTCTTCGTCTTCGGGATGCTCGCCTTCGCCCTCCTGCTGCTGCGCTCGCGCCAGGAGGGGTCGGAGCGGGCTCGCACGTGGCGCCGGGGCGGCATGGTGGTGCTGTGCCTCCTCGCGGTGCTCGCGGTGGGGGGACAGGCTGCCTCCGAGCACCTCGCGGCCGAGCTGGAGACGGCGGACAGCGTCGAGGAGCTGCGTCACAGCAAGGTGGCGCAGTGGCCGGTGCTGGCCTCGGTCGCGAGGGCCTACCCGCTCGGCCTGGGCCGCGGCGCCTTCGAGTCCGTCTTCCCGCGCTACCAGACGCAGCCCGTCCTCCACACCTCGACGCACCCGGAGAACGCGGTGCTGCAGCTCGCCACGGAGTTCGGCGTGCCCGGGCTGCTGCTGCTCGCCGTGACGCTGTGGGGCTTTGGCCGGTTGTTGCGGCGGGAGGGCTTGGGCGCGGAGGAGCTGGCGGTGCTCGCGGGGGTGGCGGCGCTCGGGCTGCATGCAGCTCTTCGACTTCAGCCTGGAGCTGCCCGCGAGCGCGGTGGCCGTCTGGGTGGCGCTGGCCAGCGTGGCCCGTCCCGAGGACCGGCAACGGGCCGAGGCCGCGCGTGGCCATGCGCCCCCGCGTGTGCTCGCGGCGGGAGTGGCCCTGACCGCGGTGGCTCTGGCGGCCCTCGTCCCCGGCTGGAGCACGTTGGAGACGGCGGAGGCGGAACTCGGGGCGCTCGTCGCCGCGCGAGCCCCGCTCACCGAGGTGCGCGCCCGTGGGCTCGCGCTCATCGACCGGCACCCGGCGGACCATGCCCTGCAGGATCTGGTGGGCATGGCCCATGCGAACGCGGGGCGTGCGGAAGCGGCCGAGGCGCTCGCCTTCGCCAACCGCGCCTTGTTCCTGAACCCGGTGGATGCGTGGGCCCACCGGATGGCCGCGCAGGCCCTGCTCACCCTGGGGCACCGCACCCAGGCCTTCCTCGAGTACCGGCTGGCCTTCGAGGCGGGGGACCAGGCGTTGATGTGGAGCGAGGCGATCGAGCGGCCGCGGACGCTCGCGGAGTTGCAGGCCCTCACGCCGGACACGGCCCGGCACGTGGTGGTATTCGCCTCCCAGCTCCAGCGCGCGGGACATCAGGAGCTGCTGCTTCCCTGGCTCGCCTGGGCTCGCGAGCGCTTCGATGCGGTGCCCGAATCGGCGCAGCTCTGGGAGCGCGAGGCACGGGTGCGGCTCCAGCGGCGCGAGCTGGCGGAGGCCGAGGCGGCCAGCGCGGAGGTTGCCCGGAGGGCCCCGGACGCGCTCTCCTCGCACCTGCTGCGCGCGGACGTCCTCCAGGCGCTGGGCCGCGGGAACGAGGCGGTCGAGGTGCTCGAGGCGTTGAGGCCCCGCTTTCCCGGCAACGTGGAGCTGGCCTTCGCGCTCGCGCGGTTGCAGGTGGACATGGGGCTGACCCGGCGCGCGAGGGAGTCGCTCCAACAGGTGAATCCCCTCGTGTCCAACTACTCGCAGCGCGCCCAGCTCTACATCCTCGAGGCCTCCAGCTACGAGCGGGAGGGGTTGCGCACGCGGGCGCTGGAGTCCTGGAAGTCCGCGGTGCGCATGCAGCCGAGTTGGAGTCTCTGGTTCAAGGTGGCGCGGCTGCACGAGTCGCTGCACCAGTTCGACGCGGCGGCGCGGGCGGTGCGTGAGGGCTTGCTGCTGCAGCCCGAGGCGCAGCGTGGGGAAGGGGAGGCGTGGGTGGCACGCTTGGAGGCGGCGGAGCGCCAGCGCGTGGAGGAGCGCAGCCGGGAGCGTGGAGGCTCGGGCGGGGCGGATTCCGTCCTCCTGCGGGCCATGGGCGCGGACGAGGAGATGGGAACGGCCGGGGGCGAGGAGCCCTGAGCCGCTGAGTCCCAGGCGCCTCAGTCGAGGAAGCGGCGTTCCCAGCGGAGCATGTCTTCCGGCGTGAAGGAGGGCAGTCGCCCTCGATCCTGGTGGTACAGCCAGGGCTCCAGGGCGCGCGCCAGCTCGCGGTAGGCGGGCAGTGTGTCGCCTCGTTCGGTGTCTCCCGCCTCGGGCCAGGGGCCCATTGTGATGACGGCTCGGTCTCCCTCCAACTCCTGCACGATGGTGCTCTCGGAGCGCAGTTGGGTACGTAGTTTGGCGATGCCTCCCAGTTGTTCCAACACGGGTTGGCCGAGGAATGTCATCCATGAGGGACCGAGCACTCTCGAGCCAATGTTCCACGAGAGCGTGTCCTGGTTGGGGATGTCCAAGCCCGGGTAGCGGAAGCAGAGCTCGCTGACCTTGTCCAGAACACCTATCAGGTCAATGGCGCACTGGAAGGAGAGGCCAGCGTAACCGGAGCAGAGAAAGGGAAGGTGCGATGCCAGTTCCACCGCCAACTCCCGGACCTGCCCTGGCCCGTGCTCTTCCATGTATTCGGTAGGCAACCAGAAGCTCACCGCGGTCATGGCTCCCGGATGGTGGGGCATCACCGGGAGTTCGGGCCGTTTGCCACGGTACCCAAAGTGATACCGTTGTTCGGCACGGGGTGTACCCGCGAGATCGGTGTTGAGCCCCCAACCACTCAGTAGTTCTTGCCGGATGTGTGCCCAACTGGTGTCGTCGAGCTTCTGCCACTCCCCTTCATCATCCGCATACCAGCCGAGTGTTTGGGGGCCCACCGCGCGCAAGTACACATCCAAGGCGCGAACCACTCCGGGCCCCATGTCGAAATGGGGATGTAGGTAGAAGGTGATGCTCAGTCCCTCACGGATCAGGTGGGGGCCTCTGTCGATACGGATTCTCGGGTAGTGCTCGCCCATCACAGGACTCCCAACCAGGGGATGACCATCTGCGGTGGGGGTCCCAGGGCTTCCTCATACATTCTTTTCTGGTCGAAGGGATGGCAGGGGTGCCCTGGGGGGTATTTCCTCCATTGTGGACCCTGGCCGCTGTTCACACAGGGGAACTTGAAGTCGAAGACGGCTTGGGCGTTGAGAGGATCGCCCGGGTGAAGGACGACATCGGGCCTCAGGGTTCCTATCAGCTCGCTACTGCATCCACTGTCCAGCAGCTCCTGGACCTTGTCGCAACGGATGAAGGTCGTCTGCCCTGTATTCCTGTCATAGCGGTAGCACGGCTCCAGGCTGTAGCCGCCCGGGCGCAATTCATTCAATTTCGTGTCCGCGCACTGGAGGGCCACTTCATGCATCTCGGCCCCGAGCCGTATGGCCCAGGTCACGCGTCTTCCTGTCGTGTCTTTCGTCAATTGACGGCACTCGTCATCCGATGGAGTCGGTTTTTCGAAGTGCTCCCTGTGCCGGAGGAGAACTGTTGACCGGGCCAGGTTGGCACACTTCTTCAACTCCTCCTCGATGTTGCCCCGCAGCTTTTTGTCCAACGCCCCCAGCACCGCCGCACCGGAGGCCACGGCCGTGCCCACCGCCTGCACCGTGGTCACCTCCTTCCCGGTGAGGGTGGCGCAAGCCTGGGGATTGCGCAGGCAGGCATTCGACACCGAGTCGAGTGCGTAATGGCTCCGAGTGCCTCGGACGGGCATGACGACACAGGCCCCGAGGAACACGCTGCTGGCGATGACCCACCAGGGGCCGCGCATGCGCTGGGATGACATGGCCTCCACCTCATCCCGGCCGTGGTCACCCCGCTGGCGGCCCTCTTGCCGGAAGCCGGCATCCTACGTGGCGGCTTCCGGACTTCCAGGTCACTGGTGCATGTCGTGCTGCACCGTGCTCCGCCCCGCGTGCTCCTGGGTGATGGAGGCCGTCCTCGGTGATTCGAGGCCGATGAAGTCCTCGACGCTCACCTCCAGCGCCTCCTCATGGGAGCCCGCGCGCAGCAGCAGATCCTCCGCCACCCCGAGTCCCTCGTCCATGAGCACCGGCAGCCCGTAGAGGTGGCCGAAGGGCGGTTCCGCGCCCAGCTCACACTCGGGGAAGCGGTTCGCGAACGTATCCTCGGTGGCCAGCCGGGTCTCCCGGGCGCCGAGCACCTCGCGGACCTTCTCCAGGTCCAGGGTGTCCGTCGCGGGAATGATGCAGATGCACAACTGACCGTCGGCCTCGACGATGACGGACTTGGCCACGCGGTAACCCGTCACGTGGAGCGCCTGGGCCAACTCCTGCGCCGTCACCGCGCGCGGATGCCAGTGGCGAAGAAAGGGCACGTGCTGCTGATGGAGATAGTGCTGGATGGGCTCGGGGATCATGGGCGGTACCTTCTGTTTCGAAGGTGGACTGCCC
Source organism: Archangium gephyra (assembly GCF_049060025.1). Taxonomy (GTDB): domain Bacteria; phylum Myxococcota; class Myxococcia; order Myxococcales; family Myxococcaceae; genus Archangium; species Archangium gephyra_A. The sequence goes on along the minus strand of NZ_JBMEQQ010000002.1, from coordinate 5,173,396 downwards.
CTGCCCTTCAGGCCATGGCTGGCCGGGCGCGTGCCTCCCGAGCGGGCGGGCACGCGCCCCGGGCCTCTCGTGCCCGCACTCGTTGACGTCAACGAGTGATGATGTGAGGCAATGTGTGATACTCTGGCTCGTTGACGTCAACGAGTGACGCGCCTGGGGGCTGCAGCTCCCGCGTGCGGCTCCAAGCGTCAGGGCCCTGGCCATGAGTGCTTGGGCTCGAATGTGCGCCAACCTGTTGCCAGCGGTCATGTTAGGCTGGCCCACTCTGGAGGTAGCGCGCGCATGAGCGAGGCCGTGGAGGGGCGGATTGCGGTGGAGGGGCGGTGGGCGGCGAAAGGGTCGCGCTGGGCCGGGCGGGAGTGGGAGGACGCGGGGCCGCCTCCACTCGGGACGGAGGTGGACGGCTACCGGTTGGAGCGGCGGCTGGGGGAGGGCGGACAGGGCACGGTGTACCGGGCGCGCCGCGGACGGCGGCTGTATGCCCTCAAGTTCCTGTCGCTGGACTCGCCCGACTGGGCCTGGCGGGAGTTGGAGGTGCGGCTGCGGCTGCGGCGCGTGGGCGGCCTGGCGGTGGAGAGCCACGGGTTGTGGCCGCACGAGGCCCCGCGTTTCCTCTACCTCGTCACCCCCTACGTGCACGGGCGCCCGCTGTACGCCTGGGCCCGGGGGAAGAATCCCACCGCGCGTGAGGTGGCCTGGGTGGTGCGGTGGGTGGCGCGGCCACTCGCGGCGGTGCACGCGGCCGGCGTGGTGCACCGGGACATCAAGGGAAGCAACGTGCTGGTGGACAAGAGGGATGGGCGGCCGGTGCTGGTGGACTTCGGGGTGGGCACGTACGCCGGTGCTCCCGAAATCACCAACCCGATGGGGCTGCCGGGCACCCGCCACTACCGCAGCCCGGAGGCGCTGCGCTTCCGGCGCGAGAGGGCGGGCGAGCACTCCCCGGCGCGGGCCTCGGATGACCTGTGGGCGCTGGGCGTGCTGCTGTATTGGCTGCTCACGGGCGGCTACCCCTTTGACACCGAGGTGGCGGACGAGGGTGTGCTGGCGGACCTCATCCTGAAGCACGAGCCCGAGCCGCCGCACGTGCTCAACCCGCGCGTGCCCCGGGCGCTGAGCGAGCTGTGCCTGCGCATGCTGGAGAAGTCACCCGAGGCGCGCTTCCCGGAGGCCGAGGCGGTGGGCGTGGCGCTGGAGGGGGTGTTGGCGGAGGCGGATGGCGCGTGGGACGTGCCGCTGTGCGAGCAGTGGAGCCCGGACGACGCCACCACGCCGCAGGAGCAGTGGCTGGACTGGGGGGACATGAGGGACAAGGCGCGGCGGCTGCTGGCGTACGCGCGGCGCTTTCCCCGGCGTGGCCGGCCCGAGCCCCTGGCGGAGGCGTCCACGCTCGCGCCCTCTCCGGAAGATATGCCGCCCGGAGCGAGCAGTGCCACGAGGGGAGCGCGCCCCCCGCCGCCGCGAACACGCCCTGGGTCCATGCGCGCGCTGGCCTGGGGCGGTGCCGCGTTGACGTTGGGCCTGGTGGGTTTGCTCTTGTTGCGGCCGGCCCCCACTCCGGAGGTGAGGTCCGCACCCAGAATGCGACAGGTAACAGAATCCGGCCAGGAAGTGGCGAGACTCGTGAAGCCGCCGGAAGGTGACGGAGGCGCAGCGCCCGAGAAGGCGCCAACCCCTGCGCCCGTCGCGGTTGCGACGCCCCGGAAGGATGGCACGCGCGTGAGGACTCCCAAGCAGGCTTCCACCCCCCGACAGCAGAAGCGGCAGGAGACACAGGGCTCGCTGCTCGACGCCGCTGGAAGGACATGCGTCCTGGTCTGGGCCGCGGGTCAGCTCGCCTGCGCCAGCCCCGTGCCCCAGGTGCGCCCCACGGCCCCCACCTCGCGCCTGCCTCCGCCCGCCGAGTGCCCCGCCGGCTCCGTGGAGACGATGAAGGAGGTGGGGGGGCTGAGCGTCGGAGTGCGCCACGGCACCGTCTTCGTCATCGACGGTGAGTACGTCATCAGTCAACGCATCACCGTGCGCCCGGGTCAGGCGGCCACGCTCACCATGGGGGATTCGTTCTGGAAGTTTCCAGCGCATACCCGGTTCATCGGGCAGCTCCTCTTCGGGGAGGGGCGCGTCTACGGGCGCTTCACCCAGGCGCGCACTCCCGACGGGCTGACGTACTCCGTCTGCTTCGACCTCTACGACAATGCGACAGACATGCAGCGCGGCGTGTGGATGGAGCCCGGCAGCCGGCCGGATGCCGCGATCATCTATTCCTCGGTGGCTCTCGTTTCGGTGAAGCGCTTCGAATAGGGACCGCGGAGTCACGGGAGCGCAAGAAGGAAGAGCCAACGTGGGAGGTTCCTGTTAGCATCGCCACTCCAGAGGTCTCGTTCCCATGCTCACCTGGTCCGCCCTTCTGCTCCTGCTCCACTCGAGCGATCCCGCATTCGCACAGCCCGTCACCACCCCCTGGGACCTGTCGGGCGCCCCCCGCTTCACGGTGACGCCGGACACGGCGGATGAGGCACGGGAGGTGCCCATCGGGCCGAATCGCACCCTCGCGTTCGTCTTCGACACGCCCGTCCAGAGCGGAGGGGTCGTGGTGGAGGAGCGAGAGCGTTTCCGTCAGGTCGAGTTGTCGAAGGACGGGCACATGCTCAACCTGCTGCCCTCGGGCGAGCTGAAGCCGGGCAAGCGGTTGACGTTGACGGTGCGTTTCGCGGATGGGGCAACGCCCGCGAGCCTGGAGTTCACGCTGGTGGTGTCGCCGCGGGCCGAGTCGCAGGTGGAGGTCTACCGCAAGCCGCGCCCGTGCGACTCGTACCGGCAACAGGCCGAGGAGGCGGAGGCGAGCGCCAGGCAATGCCAGACACAACGGGCACGGGAGCGCGCGGAGCGTGATGCGCCCCGGGGCATCATGGGCCTGCTCGCCTTGAATCAGATGAACCACGAGGGCGTCCGCGCCAGGCCCCTCAGGGACGTCACCCTCCGCCCTGGAGAAGCCTTCACCGTGGAGGGGGTGGTGAGCTACCGCGCCACGGGAGGAGTGGAAGGTGCTCCGGTGTCGCGGCTGGCGGTGGAACTGAAGCTCTGGAACCGGGGCACCGAGCCCTGGACTCCCACGCACGCGCAGCTCGTGGGCGAGGGCGTGCGGTGGGATGTCCTGGTGTGGCCGCCACAGCCCATTGCACCGGGCGACTCGCTACGCGTGCTGGTGGAAGTGGAGCTGCCCGGGCAACCGGCATCCGGCCCCTACCTGCTCGAGCCTCTGGGACGCGAGCACGACCCGGACGGCCACGCTCTCGGGAGTGACATTCCCATGATTCAGGACGCCATGGGTCTTTCATCACCTGCCAGTCCTGACGCATCTCTTCACTCGGGGGCCAGACATATCTGACGTTCGCCATGCATGGAGCGGGTTTCTCGTGCTCGCGATCACGCTCCGGGTCGCGCGGGAGTGCGCGGGGCTCACCCAGCAGCAGGTCGAGGCGGCCCTGGGTATGCACACGGGAGTATGCGACGACATCGAGCGCGCGCAGCGGATGCCGACCGTCGAGATGCTCCGAGGCCTCTGCCCGATTCTGCGTCTGGATTTCGCGGCGGTGGCGGCCATCGTGGACCGAGGCGGCACCACCCTTCCGTGCTGATCTGATGCTAATGCCGCCCCAACTCCCTGTTCCATGCCCACAATGGCCCGCTCGCCGCGTATCTGTAGGCGCTGGAAACATCCTCGAAGACCTCCGGGGGAAGCGCGCGGAGGCGCTCGCGCAGGAAGTCCGGGTCGCGGAGCGCCTCGCGGTGCTTCAAGTCGGCGTCCATCTCCACCACGACAGGCATCACCCGGAGCACGGCCTCCATGCACTCTTCTCGGGTAGCGCGAGACATGCGCTCCACCGTCAGGGCCAGGTGCTCGCGGACCGAGGCCGGGCCTTTGGGGCACCAGGCCTCCAGGGTCTTGCCGTAGATATCCTCCATGAGTTCTTCCAGCGTGTACTCCCTATCGGGCCAGAACGCGTAGCGAGGGCCCTGGAGCACGTCCCAGAAGCGGAGCACCGAGGTGAGCTGGTTCGCCACGTGCACAGCGCTATGCGGCGGGCGCGGAGACACGGCATGGTAGAGAGCCCCCCAAGGAGTGCTCAGGCAGAAGGACTCGAAGGACTCTTCCGTGCGTTGACGCTCCTCCTTCGGGACGCCTTCATCCAAGCCCATGAAGACGTCGCCGAAGAAGTGCATCCGCCAGCGCGGGCGGAACCAGTCGAAACCTTCGCCCCCCTGGTGCATCACCAGCACCTCACCGGGCTGCACCTGGCGCATCTGCCGGGGCAGGGGAAAGGCACCGGTCTTGAGGTACTTCCGGGCCCACCAGTGGCCCTCGGCTCTCCCCTTGCGGAGGATGGCAGCGGTGGTGCCGTAGAGCCACGCTGGAAACTCGAGCACCGGGGAGTGTTCCGTGTTCATGGCCTTGCGCGCTACCACGGCGGTCAGATGCGCCTCAAGCGGCAGGCGCTTCGTGCGGCTCTCCTTGAATCAGATGGGCGAGGATGGCATTCCCTCCAAGCTCATCACCAAGGACATTGCCCTGCGCCCAGGAGAATCCTTCACCGTGGAGCGTGCTATGAGCTACCGCGCCACAGGGGGAGAGAAAGAGGTCACGGTGACGCGGCTGGCGGTGGATATGAATCTCCGGAACCAGGGGGGCCATCCCTGGACTCCCACGCACGCGCAACTCGTGGGGGAGGGCGTGCGGTGGGACTTGGAGGTGTGGTCGCCGCGGCCCTTGGCGCCGGGCGAATTGAGCCGCGTGCTGGTGGAGGTGGATCGGCCCGGGCGCGCGGCTTCTGGCCCCTATGTGCTCAAGTTGTGGGACCAGAGCACGAACCGGACGGCCACCCTCTCGGGGGTGACGCTCCCATGACAACCTAACAGGTGAAGTCGGGTGATGGGGGCGATTGCCTGGAGCGGCATTCAGGGCAGTGGGACTGTATGTAGACTCGTCCATTCTGCATCTTGCGTTCGCCAAAGTCGGCTGCTTTTCTAAAGGCGTGTCTGCCCTGCATTTCCGAGCAACGGGGGCAGCTTTTGTACTGGCCGTCTCTGGTTGTGATTGAGTCGGTTAAGGGCTCTCCACATCCTGGGCATGGTGAACTCATGGCTTGAACCTCTCGTTTTTTTTTGTCTTGAGAGTTGTTGGGATCATGCTGCGGACTTCTTCGTTGCTTTCGGGTTGCTGCCTGTTTTGTTGCTCCTTTCATGCGCGGGAGTTGGGGCGAGGACGGTTATCTGTCCTGCGGTTCGCCTTCTGTGAGCGCGTCTCCAGGTGAACCAGCCGTACTCAATGCTGTCCGTGCCCTGGCCTGTGAAGGATGGCCGGTCAGGAAGCACGTATACGTCTGGGCAATAAGTACGCATGAATGCGTTTCGTTTCCCTGTGCCAAGGAAGTTCAATCGTAGCAGTGCTGCCACGATTTCTGCATGACGCAAGCTAGCCTCAATGAACTCCATCGCATGCGTGAACGGGGGATTGGCGAGAACTACCTCGAAAGATCGAGTATTGAGTGGATGATGACGCGGAATGTTAAGGAAGTCGTCGATGAAGATTCTGGACGGGTCGACTAGCGATTCAAGTGGTTTGCGGCAGTCGGGTCGTATCTCGATTGCAGTCCACGTTATGTCTGGCCGGTCGACCGCTCTGATAATAGCTCCCTCGCCCGCTCCTGGTTCTAGCCAATTCCCGCTTGGTAATGGCAAGCGCTCAAGGAGTCGATGCACACACCATGCTGGTGTGGGGTAAAAGTCGTTACGCACTTTCTGGCTGCCACGATTTGTTGAACTCAAGTTGAATCACCTTCCTCCCGTGAACCTTGAGGTTGTGGTGGTCGATGCTGGAGAGCCTGGACCCGAGATCCTGAACTCATAACAGCCTGCCCGCTCTGGCGGGTCCTGGCGGACGCTTAGGTGTGCAGTGCGCATCCTGGTTGATTACCTGCGCAGTGAGGAGGGGTAAGCCAGGAGGCCTGGAGTCTGGGCTAGGTGCCTACCGATGCTTCAGGGATTAAGGGGGCAGATGGGGCTTATGCCGTCTTACGACTGCTCGTCTGCTGTGGAAGCACGGCACCTTGCAGGTGCTGATTCCATCGATTGTGAAAGCTCTGAATGATGGAGAGCAGGCAGAAGTTATGTCTCCTGCTCAGTAGGCGACCGGGTACGGTATAGGCACTCAGGACGGGCCGTCCGCCGATTCAAAGGGACGGTTCAACCACCCCTTACGTTTTGCGCCGAACCGTCGGGGGCTTCGGCTTGATTTCCAGAACCTCACGGCATGCACGCGGCGTCTCACGATGCTTGCCCCATTCCCGGCAGTTCTTACAGTGGCTCTGTGGGCCCTCCTCGTGCTCGCTAGACGTGCGGGCCTGTGTTGTGCCGAAAGCGGCCGGGTACGAGTAGAAGACGTGCTGGGTTCCGTGCTTTTCGGAGCATCCGGGGCACGATTTCAGCTTCTCGTCCTGTGACCACTGCGCCTCAGTCAGCGGCTTGTGGCAGTTGGTGCAAAGCATGTGCTTTCCCTTAGAGGGCTGATTGGGGCTCTTGCCCCGCGTGACCGTCCGAGCTTCATAAGACCCGCTTGTCTACCGGCTGCAGTTGAACAGGTGTCGAAAGTTGCAGTTCCGGGCCTCACTTCTGGAAATCGTAGACGCTGCCCAGGTGGAGGATGCGCGTCAGCTCGTCCAGCGCCGTCATCGTCTCGCGGGCCAGCTTCGGGTCCGCCAGGTCCTTGGCGCGCAGGTCCTCACGGTAGTGCCGCTTCACCCAGCCGGCGAGCGTCTCGTGCAGCTCCGGGCTGTAGAAGACGTTGGCCTTCACCGCGGCGCGCTCGCTGTCGGTGAGCCACACGCGCTGGCGCAGGCACGCCGGGCCGCCGCCGTTGTTCATCGACTGGCGCACGTCCAGGTAATACACGCGCTTCACCGGGTTGTTCTCCGCCACCACCCGCTCCAGGAAGCGCCGCGCCGGCTCCGTCTCCCGGCTCTCCTCGGGCGCGATGATGGCCATGGTGCCGTCCGGCAGCGTCAGCACCTGCGAGTTGAACGGGTAGGCCTTCACCGCGTCCCGCGCCGGCAGCTCCTCGGTGCTGGCCAGCACGTACGTGAAGCCCTCGCCCAGCTTCTCGCGCAGCGTCTTCAGCAGCCCCTGCGGGTCCACGAAGGCCAGCTCGTGCAGCATGAGGAAGCTCTCGTTGCCCACCGCCATCACGTCCGTGTGGAAGGCGCCCGCGTCGATTCCCTCGGGGGCCTGCTGCGGCAGCAGCACCCGCGCCGGATCCAGCTTGTGGAGCCGCGCGAGGGCCTGGCTGAACTCGTACGTCTGCCGGGCGGGGAAGCGGGTAGGGTGGCGCACGTCGTCCCGCCACGCGCTCCGGCCCCAGGCGAGCAGGTGCACCGCCTTGTGCCCCGGGGTGACCAGCCGGATGTGGTTGGCCGCGCCCTCGTCCGCGAAGTGCCCGCCGCCGGGCAGCGGCGCGTGCACGGCGAAGCGCTGCTCATCCGCGAAGATGGCGCGCAGCACCGCGTGCGTCGTCTCCGCCTCCAGCGCCCGGTGGAACATCTGCTGGAGGTTGGCCGGCGTCAGGTGCATGCGCCCGTCCGCCGTGTCCTCCGAGGGCGCCCCCGTGGCCGCGTTCGCCGTCCACATGGCCGCCGAGCTGGACGTCAGCCGCAGCAGATGGTCCGCCTCCTTGCCGGCCCGGGTGATGACCTCCTCGTCCGTGCCGGTGAAGCCCAGCGCGCGCAGCGCCTTGAGCGAGGGCCTCGGCTGGGGCGGCAGCACGGCCTGACCCACCCCCAGGCCCGCGACGAAGCGCATCTTCTCCAGGCCCTGGAGGGCCGCCTCGCGGGGATGGCTCACCTCACCGACATGCACCGCGGACGCCAGGTTGCCGGGCGACAGACCGCCATAATTGTGGGTGGGACCGACGATGCCGTCGAAGTTGTATTCGCGCATGGGATATGGAAACGCTCGTGGAGCGCCCACCCTTAGCAAAGCGCCTCAAGCGTTTCCTCCGCTACCTGCTCGTCCGTGCGGCATTGGCCATCGTCAGCCGCCTTCCGCTCGGCTTCGCCCGGTGGTTGGGGGCGGGCTTCGGCCGGTTCGCCTTCGCCGTGGCGGGCGGGGAGCGCCGCAAGGCCTTGAAGTCATTGGCCCGCGCCTTCCCGGAGAAGTCCGACGCGGAGCGGCATGAATTGGCCCGCGCCTCCTTCCGTCACCTGGGCATGGCCGCATTCGAGGTGGGCGCCACCGCCGCCATGGACCGTCAGCTCGAGCGCCTGGTCCGCTGGGAGGCCGGGGATCGGGGCGTCCTGGAGGCCGCGCTCGCCCGGGGCCGGGGCGTCGTCTTCGTCTCCGGCCATGTGGGCAACTGGGAGCTGCTGGCCCGGCGGGTGGCGCGCGCGGGCTACCCCAGCCAGAGCATCGCCAAGGAGACCACGGACCCGCGGCTCACCACGCTCGTCGAGCGCTTCCGCGCCCAGGGCGGGGTACGCAGCATCTGGCGCGGCCAGGAGGGCTCGGCCCGGGCCATGCTGCGGGCCCTCAAGGCGGGGGAGATCCTCGGGCTGCTCATCGACCAGGACACGAAGGTGCAGTCCGTCTTCGTCCCCTTCTTCGGCGAGCTGGCGGCCACGCCCCGGGCGGCGGCGGACCTGGCGCTGCGCACGGGCGCGGCGGTGGTGGTGGGCTTCTGTCAGCGCGAGGGCGACAGCTACCACCTCTGGATGGAAGAGGTGCCCTGGCAGTCGAGCGGGGACCGCGAGGCCGATGCCGTGACGCTCACGGCTGCTCTCTCGCTGAGCATCGAGGCAGCCATCCGCCGGGCCCCCGAGCAATGGGTGTGGATGCACCAGCGTTGGAAGACCCGTCCCACCCCTGCCCGGTGATAGAGATACCCCTCGTGCGACGTCCCCTCCTCAGCCTCCTTGCCCTCCTGGCGGCCTGCGCTCCGAAGCAGGCGGCCGAAGACGCCGCGCCACCCGCCGTGGTGATGCATGGGGCGCGGCTGCGCTCGTATGACGGCAGCACGCTGACCATGACGGGCGAGGCCGAGCAGGCGACCTGGCAGCGCACGGGCGAGCTCACCGCCACCCGGGCCACCGTGCACGTGATGGGGAAGGACGCGAAGGGCGGACAGACCGAAGGGGACACCACGGTGCGCGCGCAGCGCATGGAGGGCAGCCCCGGCACCCGGCAGTTGGTGGCCTCGGGAGACGTGGAGGTGCGCACGGCCTCCGGGATGGTGGCGCGCACCCCTCGAGCCACTTATGACGGTACCCAACAGCTCGCGCGGGGCACGGAGGGCGTGGTGGTGACGGGACCCACGGGTCGGATGCGGGCGGACTCCTTCACCCTGTCCTTCCCCACGGGGCAGTACGACTTCGAGGGCTCGGTGCACACCACCCTCCAGGGAGGCGCGCGGTGATTGAGTTCCTGGCCACGGCCTTCTTCGCCACCCAGCCGGTGCAGCCCGCCGCGGCCGCCTCCGCCGTGGCCCCTCGCGCCCCCAGCGCGGTGGTGGCCTCCCCGAAGGGCGGCGAGACGGAGATCACCTCCAAGCGGATGACCATCCTGCGCGACCAGTCCACCCTCCGGTTCAAGGAGGACGTGCGGGCGAAGCGCGAGTCGATGGACCTGCGCTGCGACGAGCTCACCGCCCACTATGCCCAGTTCAACGGCAAGTACACGGCGACGCGCGGCGAGTGCGTGGGCAACGTGCGCGCGGTGGACGGCGAGCGCACCGCCCAGGGCGAGCGGGCCGACTTCGACGTGCCCAACCGCCTGCTGGTGGTGACGGGCAACCCCGAGGCGAGGGATTCCTCGGCCGACCTCAAGGGTTCCGAGCTGCGGCTGATGCTCGGCAGCCAGAACTTCGAGGTGAAGGACGCCACCGTCACCCTGCGCTCGGCGCCTCTCGAGGGCAAGGGGGCCGAGCAGAACATCCCGGTGGTCATCACCTCCAAGCGGGTGGCCGGCACGCGCGCCCAGGCCTCCTTCATGGGCGATGTGGTGGTGAAGCACCGGACCCTGGATCTGCGGTGCGACAAGCTGACGGCCTACTACAACGGCACGGGCGAGGTGACGCGGGCCGACTGCGCGGGCAACGTGCGCGCGGTGGACGGTGATCGCCGGGCCAAGGGGGAGCGGGCCCGCCTCAACGTGCCCAGCCGGATGCTGGTGGTGACGGGCAACCCGGAGGCGGAGGATCCGATGATCCACTTCCGGGGCACCCAGGTGCGCATGGCGCTCGGGGGCAAGAGCTTCGAGGGGGATGACGCCACCGTCGTCTTCAAGACGGCGCCCCTGAAGGAACAGCAGCAGCGCAAGGACAAGCCAGGGGGAACGAAGCAGCCATGACCAGCCATCTCCACGCCGAGGGTCTGCAGAAGAGCTTCCGGGGCCGCCGGGTGGTGCAGGGCGTGTCCTTCCATGTCTCGCAGGGCGAGGTGGTGGGGCTGCTCGGCCCCAACGGCGCCGGCAAGTCGACGAGCTTCAACATGGTGGTGGGCCTGGTGCGGCCCGACGCCGGACGGGTGCGCGTGGACAATGAGGACCTCACGGCCCTGCCCATGCACCGCCGGGCCCTGCGCGGCGTGGGCTACCTCCCCCAGGAGGCCTCCGTCTTCCGCAAGCTCACCGTCTTCGAGAACTTCCTGTCCGTGCTGGAGCTGCAGAAGGGCTTGGACAAGGCCGCTCGCGAGCGCCGCGCCCGTGAGCTGCTGGAGGAGTTCGGCCTGGGCCACGTGGCCCACTCCTTCGGCGAGACGCTCTCCGGGGGCGAGCGCCGCCGCGCGGAGATTGCCCGCTCGCTCATCCCCAACCCCCGCTTCATCCTCTTCGACGAGCCCTTCGCCGGCGTGGACCCCATCAACGTGGGCGACATCCAGCGGCAGATTTCCCACCTGAAGTCCCGCGGCCTGGGCGTCCTCATCACCGACCACAACGTCCAGGACACCCTGGGCATCTGTGACCGTGCCTACATCATCGCACAGGGTGAAATCCTGGAGGAGGGCACCCCGCAGCAGATTGCCTCCTCGGCCCGGGCGCGGGCGGTGTACCTCGGGGAGCGATTCCGCTTGCAGTCGGTTTGAGGGCCGAGAATCCGGCTTCACTCCCCCCTGCCAGGCCGGTCACCGCCCCTCGCCGACACGGTTCCGCACGTCCATTTCGCAACGTCTCCCTGTTGGACGGAGACAGTGCAAGTAGGCGGAATAAAAGAAGAATTTCACAAAATGCAAAGTGCGGGCCGGACTCTCGGACACTGGACGAAGTCAGGGGGCCTTGCTACTTTGGCACGGTCCTTGATGGCGGGCCGCCGTCGAGTCGATTGTTGAAACGGGCGGGAGATAGAAATGGCGATGGAACTCAAGCAGAGCCTGAAGCTTTCGCAGCAGCTGGTGATGACGCCCCAGCTGCAGCAGGCCATCAAGCTGCTGCAACTCTCTCGGATGGAGCTGCTGGAGCAGGTCCGCGAGGAGATGGACCAGAACCCCCTCCTGGAGCAGCCCGAAGAGACGCCTTTTGGCGATACCTCGGACAAGGAGCCGGGCGAGGCCTCCATGGAGGCGGCGAACACGGAGATGCCGGCGGGCATGGAAGCCCGGACGCCGGATGCGGCACCCGAGTTCAAGGCGGACGGGGATGGGCCTCCGGAGATCGACTGGGAGGCCTACCTCAACAGCTACCAGTTCAACGAGCCGACGACTGCCTCCAACAAGGGCAACGTGGCGACCGAGGACATGCCGTCCTTCGAAGCCAACCTGGTGGAGAAGGAGGACCTGGCGGACCACCTGCAGGAGCAGCTCGGGACGCTGCGGCTCAACGAGGCCGAGCGGCGTGTCGGGATGCTGATTCTGGGCAACCTGGACCATGACGGGTACCTGAAGCTGGAGGATGTGGAGGGAGATCCCCTCATCCGCCTGGCCAACGAGGCGGACGTGCCCATGTCGGTGGCCGAGCGCACGCTGCGGCGCATCCAGAACCTGGATCCGAAGGGCTGCGCCGCCCGTGACTTGCAGGAGTGCCTGCTCATCCAGGTGTCGGCGCTCAAGGACAAGTCCGCGGCGCTGCTGGGCCTCATCATCAAGCGGCACATGAAGTACCTGGAGAGCAAGAACCTTCCGGCCATCGCGAAGGACTTGAAGGTGCCGCTCGAGGACGTGGTGGAGGCATCCAAGCTGCTGCCGAAGCTGGACCCGAAGCCGGGCCGCAACTTCAGCGGGGATGACGCGCAGTACATCACCCCCGACGTGTTCGTCTACAAGATGGGCGAGGACGAGTACACGGTGGTGCTCAACGACGACGGCCTGTCGAAGCTGCGGATCTCCGGCATGTACCGCAGCGCGCTGAAGAGCGGCGGGGTGGGGCCCGGGCAGACGAAGGAGTTCATCCAGGAGAAGCTGCGCAGCGCGCAGTGGCTCATCCGCTCCATCCACCAGCGCCAGCGCACCATCTACAAGGTCACCGAGAGCATCGTGAAGTTCCAGAAGGACTTCCTGGACCAGGGCATCGCGCACCTCAAGCCGCTGATCCTCCGGGACGTGGCCGAGGACATCGGGATGCACGAGTCCACGGTGTCGCGCGTGACGACGAACAAGTACGTGCACACGCCGCAGGGCATCTTCGAGCTGAAGTACTTCTTCAACTCGTCCATTGCCCGCGTGTCCGGTGAGGACACGGCGAGCGAGGCCGTGAAGCACCACATCAAGCAACTGGTGTCGCAGGAAGATCCGCGCAATCCGTACTCGGACCAGAAGATCGTGGAGCTGCTCAAGGCGCAGGGGACGGAGATCGCCCGGCGCACGGTGGCCAAGTACCGCGAGGTGCTGGGCATCCTCCCGAGCAGCAAGCGCAAGCGCTACTTCTGAGCCCGGCTACCAGGGCGCCCCATTTCCGAATATCCCCTCTCCCTCCGGGAGAGGAGCCCCCCGTCGTTCAAAGGGGGGGCAAGCCCCCCGGGGTGAGGGTATGGGAGGCCCTGGGTTGAGCCCCTGTTCCGGGAAGCGGGCAGGGCGGTGGCGGCGAGATCCCCCGTGTTGTACGTGTCGCCCACCGATATGAGCGCGAACGATCCCCTCCTCTACCGTGAGCCCACGCCCCTCGCCGTTCCGCCAGTGACGCTGGAGGGCGAGACCGTCCGTCTGGCGCCGCTGGAGATGAGCCATGCGCCCGCGCTGGCCGCGGTGCTCGAGCCCGGCATCTTCGAGCACTTCAACGTGGTGCTGAGCACGCTCGGGGACGTGGAGGCGTACATCGCCGACACCCTGGCGGCCGCGGAGCGCGGGGTGGAGCGTCCCTTCGTCATCCTCGAGAAGGAGACGGGCACGCCCGTGGGCAGCACGCGCTACCTGGACATCCAGCGCAAGCACCGCACCCTGGAGATCGGCAGCACGTGGTTGGCCAGGCGCGTGTGGCGCTCGCGGGTGAACACCGAGTGCAAGTACCTGCTGCTGCGCCATGCCTTCGAGGACCTGAAGGTCATGCGGGTGCAGCTCAAGACGGACCGGCGCAACGCACGCTCGCGAGCGGCCATCGAGCGCATCGGCGGCCGCTTCGAGGGCATCCTCCGCCACCACATGCTGGTGCGCGGCGGCGTGGTCCGCGACACCGCCTTCTACGGCTTCATCGATAGCGAGTGGCCCGAGGCGAAGGCTCGCCTGGAGGCGATGCTGGCCGGGCGCTGAGCTCGAGCGCGTCCTCCAGCAGCCGTACCCGGACGGAGGGAAGGTAGAGGCTTTCCGCCCGCTCGCGGCCCGCGCGTCCCAGGGACTGCCTCGCCCCGGGGTCCGCCACCCAGCGCGCGAGCACCTCGGCGAGGGCATCCGCCCGCGGTTGCACCCGGGCTCCACAGCTCTCGTCGACGATCTCCCGCGCCCCGCCCATGTCCGTCGTCAGCACCGGCAGGCCCGCGTACATCGCCTCCACGAAGACGATGCCGAAGCCCTCGGGCACCACGTTGGGGTGGCAGAACACGTCCGCTCCGGTGAACAGCCGCGGGACGTCCGTGCGCTGCCCGAGGAAGCGCACCCGGTTCGTCAGCCCCCACTGCGCGGCCTGGGCGCGCAGGCGCTCCTCGTAGGCCCGCTCCTCCGGACGTTGCGCGCCTCCCACCACCAGGCACTCCCACGCCGCGTCACGCCCCAACCGCGCCAGGGCCTCCAGCAGCAGCGCGTGCCCCTTGCCCGGCTCCATCCGGCTCAACTGGAGGATGACCGTCGTGCCCTCGGCCACGCCCAGCTCCTGGCGCACGGCTCGGCGCACCTCGGGCTCCTTCGGGATGCGGTCCTCGACGGGACAGCCGGCGACGAGCGGCGGGGGCCGGGGCACCAGCGCGGACACGGACCCGGCCGTGAACTCCGAGTTGGTGAGGAGCGCATCCGGAGGGAACCGGGCCATCAGCCGGTCCAGCCGGTGATGGGGGTCCACCTGGTTGTGCACGAAGAGCGCCTGCCGGTAGCCGAGCAGCGCCGGGGCCGCGACGAGCTTCAGCCACGTGGAGTGGTACACCACCAGGTCCGGGCTCCACGCGCTCAGCAACCGGCGCAGCCGCAGTTGCGGCCCCACGAGCGTCCACGGACGCCCCAGCCGCGCCGGGCCGAGCACCTCCACCGACGCCCCCGCCTCCCGCAGCTCCCTGGCCAGCCGGCCCTCGAAGAACAGCGCGAAGCGGTGCTCCAGCCGCCGTGGCGACTTCGCCAGCGTCACGAGGAAGGTCTCCACGCCCCCGTACAGGTTTCCCGCCGCCAGATGGAGCACTCGGCCCGCCACGTTGCCTCCTCGATGCCGCGGCCTACCCCCTCCCCGAGGGCTCCGGCGCCACGCGGATCATCCGCTTGCCGATGTTGGCCCCGTGCAGCAGCCCCATCAAGGCCCGTGGCGCGTTCTCCAGCCCGTCGATGATGTCCTCGCGGACCTTCAGCCGTCCTTCGGCCACCCAGCCCGCCAGCGCCCGCTCGGCCTGCTTCCGGCGGTCATAGAAGTCCAGGACGATGAACCCTTCCATCCGCAGGCGGAGGATGGACAGCAGGCCCGGAACGCCGAGCAGCCTCGGGGGCGGTGTGTCGGTGTCGAGGATGGACACGACGCCGCAGCAGACGATGCGCCCGTGTTTCTTCATCCGGAACAGCGCCGCCTGGAACACCGCGCCGCCCACGTTGTCGAAGTAGACGTCCACGCCCTCGGGGCAGCAGGCCGCCAGCCGCTCGGAGAGGTCCTCGGATTGGTAGTCGATGGCCGCGTCGAAGCCGAGCTCCCCGATGAGCCAGCGGCACTTCTCCGGGCCTCCGGCGATGCCGATGACGCGGCACCCGTGGAGCTTCGCGATCTGCCCGGCGAACGAGCCCACCGCCCCCGCCGCCGCCGACACGAGCACGGTCTCCCCGGCACGCACCCGCCCGATCTCCAGCATGCCGAAGTACGCCGTCTTGCCCGTCACCCCGAGCACGCTCATCCAGTGCGACAACGGCTCACGCGGCTCCAACGGGTAGAGCGCGTCCCCCGGGAGCAAGGCGTAGTCCTGCCAGCCGCCCTCACACTCGACGAGGTCTCCTGGGCGGAAACGCGGGTCCCTCGAGGCCACCACCTCGTTGAGCGTGAACCCGGCCATCACCTCGCCGAGCCCGATGGGCGGACGGTAGGTGGGGTCGGGAAACATCCACGCCCGGTTGGCGGGATCCAATGAGAGATAGACGGTCCGCGTCAGCACCTCTCCGGGTCCGGGCTCGGGCACCGGTGTCTCGCGGTAGTCGAAGTCGGACTCGCGCAACCGGCCCTCGGGCCTGCGCGCCAGGAGGAACTGGCGGTTGAGGGTAGGCATGCAGTGGCTCTCCCTTGCGGTTCTGGGATGGAAGGCCCGGGGGACGGCGTGTGATGGGCATCCGAGACTGGGGCTCGCCCGGCTGCCCGGCTGGAGCGGGAGGATGCGTCGGGGAACGGGCCATTCCAGAGGGGGGTGGTAGGGTGCGCGCGATGGCTTCCGCTTCGTCTCTCCGTTTCGTCCTGGGCGCGCTCGCCGCGTGGGGGCTCCTCGCCGGTTGTGGCCGCACCGTGGCCCAGCCCGCCACCCTCGCGGACCTGAAGGACCGCACCCTCAAGTTCACCCTCACGGACGTGGACTCGCTGGAGCGAGACTCGTCCGTCGGCGCGCACCGCTTCACCCTCGTCTTCTCCGAGGGCCTCTCCTGCGCCCGGCTCGCCGACGGCGCCACCGCCACCCTCAACGGCCAGCCCATGAAGCTCGAGCCCGGCGGCGTGCCCGACACCGGGGTGGGCGGACGCGAGGTGTGCGAGCCCCCGCGCGCCACCTTCGACTTCGACCCCGAGCGCTGGGACGGCGAGCCCACCGAGGACCTCCGCGTCATCCTCCAGGACGACACCCATTCGGTGGTGCTCGTCCTGCGCGATGCCAAGGCCAAGCGGCGCTTCCTGCGCGCGGAGAGCGGCTCCCCGGGCATCCTGCGCCGCGGGCAGACCTACTCCTATGTGTGGCTGCCCGAGACGGATGTCCTCCAGGCGCCCGCGCAGGCCAGCCTCATCCACAAGAACAGCGGGGCCCTGGCCGTGCTCGAGGTGCGGCAGGAGGGCAACGCGGCCCGCTTCACCGTTCCCGCCGAGACCGTCGAGGGCCAGTACCTCCTGCGGCTGAGCGGCACCGCCGTCGCGCAGGTGCTCTCCTGCGAGGGCGTGGCCGGCTGCGAGGGGGGCCTCTTCCACTCGGGGGACACGGACGTGACCGTCAGCCCCTGAGCCCGCCCGCCTTCCTGGCAAGGGTTCCTCCTCCGGCGGTTGCCGGGGTCCGGCCTCCTCCCCACCGTGGGGAGGGTAGGCAACCCGAGAGGACCCCTCCATGGCTCAGAAGAATCCGCGCGAAGCAGGACCCAAGCCCCCCATGCCCGGCCAGGAGCAGGCGCATCCTGGACTCGAGGCCCAGATGACCCCCGAGCCGGACTACGGCCTCACGAGCTACAAGGGGCTCGGCCGGTTGAAGGACAGGGTGGTCCTCATCACCGGTGGGGACAGCGGCATCGGCCGCGCGGTGTGCCTGGCCTTCGCCCGCGAGGGCGCCGACGTGGCCTTCGCCTACCTCAACGAGGATCCGGACGCCGAAGTGACGCGCAAGGTGGTCGAGGACTCGGGCCACCAGGTGCTCTCGCTCAAGGGCGACATCACCGACGAGAGCGTCTGCCGCCGCATCATCGAGGACACGGTGAAGCGCTTCGGCCGCATCGACGTGCTCGTCAACAACGCGGCCTACCAGGGCAAGAAGGTGGAGAAGTTCGAGGAGCTCACGGCCGAGCGCGTCGAGCGCACCTTCCGCACCAACATCATCGCCATGTTCAACCTGGTGCGGTACGCGCTGCCGCACATGAAGGCGGGTGCCTCCATCATCAACACGGCGTCCATCCAGGCCTACCAGCCGTCGGCGGGCATCCTCGACTACGCGTGCACCAAGGGCGCCATCGTCACCTTCACCAAGGGCCTGGCGCAGGAGCTCATCGAGCGCGGCATCCGCGTCAACTGCGTGGCCCCGGGCCCGGTGTGGACGCCGCTGATTCCCCAGTCCTTCGACGCCGAGAAGGTGAAGAAGTTCGGCGAGCAGTCGCCCATGGGCCGGGCGGCGCAGCCGGTGGAGCTCGCGCCCTCGTTCGTGTTCCTGGCCTCGGACGAGTCGCGCTACGTGAACGGGGAGATCCTCGGCGTCACCGGCGGCCAGGTCCTCGCCTGAAGCCGCGGGGACAGGCGTGGGAGGCGGCGGCTTCGATTCCCGCCGCCTCCACTGGAAGTTACCCGCCGCCTTGAGTCGAACCCACTCTTAACGAGGAGGCGTGGATCATCTTGGGGGACCAAATCGGTTCTTGTCGAACCAAATTTGGACCAAATCCGTTGGCGTATAGGCAGGAGAGAGGGCGAGTTGAGGGGGAGGGCTGGAGCAGAGGGGCCGAGGAGGGCCGCTGACGGGTGCCGGCCGAGCTGTGAGCTGGGCCGGTGCAGAGGCCACGCAGCCTCCTTGGGCATGCCTGCCCAGGCCACCCTCCTATGAGGGGCGCGGCAGGGGCATCAGGTCTCTTGGCTGTGGCGGCGTAAGCCTCAACACCAAGCGGCCCTGGGGTGGCGCTCGCGCCGGGGTCAGGCTCGCACCTGCCGTGGGCAGTCCCAGGTGCTCCAAAATGGCGCGTACCCCACCGGGTGCCGTCGCGTACGCCAACACCCGCCGCCTGCCTCCACAGTTCATGCAGGCGAACACTTCCACCGCGAATGTCCTGCGCAGCAGCTCTGCCCAGTCCACTCGCGGCGTCCTCTCCCTCCTCGGTTCCTTCCTGGTCGCTGCCTCAAGCGCCACGCTCGCCTTCTCACCTGCTTGGGGGAACGAAGCGCGGCCAGGAAGGTGGTATGTCGCATGAAGGGTGTCAGACGATTCGTAGGCTGAGGAAGGGTGTCCAGGAAGGGTGTGGAGACGAGGTGCCGGAACGAATCCTTTGACACCTTCCCCGACACCTTCCCCGGAGCCATGTTGGGCGGGAGTAGCGCCTCCTGCTCGCGTAGGCGTCGAACCACACGAGCGGCCTCTGGAGCAGGCGCCACGGAAGCCCGTGGGAGCCTGGCGGTAGCGTGTGCCCTGGCGAGGTGTGGCTGGGGAGGAGCGCGGGTGGGGAGCCCCCGAGGAAGAGTCCCCGCTGTGCGCAACTGGAGGGCTTCTCCCTGCATGCCAACACCCACCTGCACGCCAACGACAGGGCGGGGCTGTAGAGGCTGTGCCGGTACGGGGCCCGTAAGCTCCAGGTCGCCGAGGGGTAGGGCGGGGCGGCCGAAAAACTCACGAGGGGCGGCGGGGTGCCGTATCCTCGTGGGTGCCCATGCTGACGTCCCTGAAAGTCACCGGATTCCGCAACCTCTCCTCGCTGTCGATGGAGGGGTTGACGCGCGTCAACCTGCTGGTGGGGGAGAACAACGCGGGCAAGACGTCGGTGCTGGAGGCCATCGAGATTCTATTGCTCGCTCGGAGCGAGCCCTGGGTGCTCGCGAACGGCCCTCTGCGCAGGGGTGAAAGCGTTCCTCTTCAGCTAGGCGAGGACCAAATCCCGGGGCGCCTCGATCTTGAGAATCTCTTCCATGGGAGCGATACATCGCCGGAAAGCAGGTTTGAGATTCTAGGCGAGAGTTCCGACGGTCCTCGCGTCGTTTCATGTTCCATCAAGCCCGCCGAACTGGATCGCGGGCAACGTGAGCCCCACCGCATCCGATTGGGCCAGCCTCTGGGGTGGTCTGTCACTTCACCGAGCATCGAGGGGGAAATCGATCGCGGTCTTCAAACCTTCCGTCTTCCTCTCAATCTTTCGGTGGACAAACTGGGCAGAGCACCGACGCAGCTCGTCGAGGCGTCACCGCGGTCGGGCGCCGAGGGTTCTTCCGAACCGCCCGCCTTGTTTGTTGGAACGGGTGCTCCTGCCGCGGCCTCCATTGGCGCGATGTGGGATGGAGTCGTGTTGACCCCAGAAGAAATGAAAGTGGTTGAAGCGCTTCGACTCATTCAGCCAGACATTGAGCGCCTTGCCTGGGTTCATACCCCTTTGGGTCGTGGAACGAGTGGCATGCTCGTGAAGCTGCACGACTCGGATCGGCGTTTTCCTCTGGGCAGTATGGGAGAGGGGATCAAGCGTCTCCTCGTGCTAGCGATGAATCTCGTCAAATCGGCGGGGGGCTATCTTCTGGTGGATGAGATCGACACAGGCCTCCACTACTCGGTCATGGTGAAGATGTGGAAGCTCGTGGTCGAGACCGCCCGGCGATTGGACATCCAGATCTTCGCCACCAGTCACAGCCTCGACTGCATCCAAGCCCTCGCAGGGCTCTATGAGAACGAGCCCGATGTGCGGGACGAGATCTCGCTCCATCGCATCGAGAAGGGCGCGGAAGCGAGCATCCGCTACTCCGCCGATGAGATCCTCGCCGCCGCCCGTCGTCAGGTGGAGGTGCGGTAATGCCGCCCCCGAAGAACAGTCCCTACCGGTTGCTGGTCGAGGGACCCGACGACATGCACGCCATCCTGGGTCTGATGAAGCGGCATGACTACGACTGGGACGATCCCAAGCTCATCCGGCCCCTTGTCGAGTACGCAGGTGGGATCAGCCAGTTGCTCGATGCGACCAACCTGTCTACCGGCGCCAAGAGCCACGCACGCATGGGCCTGGTTCTCGACGCGGACCTCGAAGCGGCCCAACGATGGCAGCAGGTCCGGGACTGCTTCTCGAATCTGGGCATCAAGCTGCCTGAATCTCCGGCTCCGGATGGGACCGTGGTCGACGTCCCGCACACTCCAGGGATCAAGGTCTCCAAGCTGGGAATCTGGCTGATGCCCGACAATCAGCAACCGGGCATTCTTGAGCACTTCCTGGGGAGGCTGGTCCCAGCGAACGATCCCTGTTGGGCCTATGCCGAGGAAGTCACGGCGAAGGCTCGGGTTCTTGGCGGATCGCTCGCGGAGAAGGACCACGCCAAGGGCCGCATCCACACTTGGCTGGCGTGGCAGTCGGACCCCGGACTTCCCTTCGGCACCGCGCTCACGGCTCGTCTTCTCGGCCGCGACTCGCCCGAAGCGTTGGCGTTCGTGGCGTGGTTCCGGCGTCTCTTCTCGTGATGAACGCTCCCGCGTGCATTCCCCGGAGAAGGTGTCAAACGACTTGAGCCGGAGAAGGTGTCAAACGACTTGAGCGGCACGTCCCAGCAGCCGGGAGCGCAGGGGACGGGAGAGCGCCAAGCCCACCTCGTTCTCGACGGGGACTCGCCGTACGAGGTGCCTGACACCTTCCCGGCTAGCCGCCAACGGCGGCTCCCTCTACGTGGGCTTCGACAACGCGGTGGACGGAGTCGTCATCTACCGCTCGGCGGTGGAGGTGCCCGCGAGCCGCTCGGACTTCACGGGCCAGGGCGGGTGTCTGGCGTCCACGGCGGGTTGCGCGGGCCTGGGGGGCAACGGCTTCGGCCAGCCGTCGGTGCACACGCGGCTCGGCGAGGCTGCCACCGTGACCGATGGGGAGCTCGGCTTCCTCTATGTCCCGGTGAGCGGAGGCCCAGGGACGCCGGTGCGCGTCTACCGCCAGCGGGACTGAGGAGCGCGGGGAGAGGCGGCGGCTTCGATTCCCGCCGCCCCCATGCAGAACCTCATTCCACCCGAGACACTCCCGCCCGATTCCGGGTGGGGGGCCGGCGTTCACCGCGCTTGATTCAGGTGGGCTCCACTCAGGGTGGCGCCGTCGCGGGGAGTCCACCTCCCTGGAAGGAGCGCGCCTCTTGCGGATGTCGTCCCATCGCCTTGCCCCCTCGCCCGTGGCCTTCATGGCCACGGTGCTCATCCTGCTCTCGGGAGCGGCTCGTAGCGAAGTCGTCCTCAGCCAGGGCTTCCAGAGCTCCACCTCGGTGGCGCACTACGAGAACCTCACGAGTCCCACCCTGGGCCAGTTCAATGACATCGGCCAGGAGGTGAACAGCGGGACCTGGTCCATCACCCAGGGGCGGCTGCAGATCTCCCGCACGGGGGCCAGCCTTCCGGACATGGTGCCGGCCACGGTGAAGCTCAATCCCTTCGGTCCGCTGTTCGGTCCCAATGGCGTGCCGGCGCACTCCCGGACCACGGACTTCCAGGACTTCTTCTCGAGCACCCAGGTCGCCACGCTGTCCGTCAGGGACATCAACAACATCGGCTTCTTCATCGAAGGGCTGGAGCCGCAGTTCGAGCGGTTCAATGCGGCGCAGAGCCCGAACGCCCCCGACACCGAGAACGACTACGCGCACCACTTCCAGGCGGCACCGGGCTCGTTCAGGTCCGCGCTCAGTGGCGAGATTCCCTCGGGCTCCAGCCTCATCCCGGAGCACATCGTCCTGCGGGCCCAGGCGCTCTCCTGCGCTGGCTGCCACCAGCTCAACAACAACGCCAACCTGGGTGAGGGGCTCACCTGGCCTCCCTCGAACGTCTTCGTCCATGTCTCGGAGCTGGCGCAGGACCTGGAGAGCGGCCCGGACGGCCCGCGCTTCAACACCTCTCCCGCGCTCGAGGGCGTCTTCCTGTCACACCGGAAGAAGGTGCTGGAGGACTTCCTGAATGGGACCCCTCGCACACCCAGGCCACGTTCTCCGCCACCGCCGCCTCGCCGGACTCCGGGGCCCAGAGGAAGAAGCCTGGCAAGCAGCGTGTGCCGACGCTGGGCGGTAGCACCACGCACGGAGTGGCCCTCGTTCAGCCCGCACTGGACGCGGTAGCGGCCCGGGTTGGGGTTGTGCCGTGCAGGTCCGGGTGGCACGGTGCCGGGAACCGCTGCTCAGGAGGGGAGCCCGTGCCCACCATCGTCAGTTCCCACATCGACACCGAGCGCCTCACGCTGCGCTGCCCGCGACTCGAGGACTTCGAGGAGTCCCTCGCGATGTGGGGAGATCCCCAGGTCGTCCGCTACATCACCGGCAAGCCGGCCACCCCCGAGGACATGTGGGCCCGGCTGCTGCGCTACGTGGGCCACTGGCAGTTGATGGGGTTCGGGTTCTGGGTGGTGCGTGAGAAGAGCACGGGCCGCTTCGTGGGCGAGGTGGGCCTCGCGGACTTCCGGCGGGACATCGAGCCCTCGCTCGGGGGGTCCAAGGAGGCGGGATGGGTGCTGTCTCCGTGGGCCCAGGGAAAGGGTTACGCCACGGAGGCCGTGCGCGCCGCGCTGCGGTGGACGGGGGACCGGTTCGGTCCGGAGCGCGTGGTGTGCATCATCGATCCGGCGAACGAGGCCTCGCTCAAGGTCGCGCACAAATGCGGGTTCCGCGAGTTCGCACGCGGCACCTACAAGGGCGGGCCGAGCGTGATGTTCGAGCGGCTCCCCGGCGCATGAGACGGACGGGAGGCCGGTGGAGCGGGCCGGCGCCGGGGTTCCGTCAGGATGCAGCGGACTCCTCGATGGGCTGATAGGGCAGCTCCAGCGTGAACGTGGCGCCCCGCCCGGGCCCCTCACTGTGGACCGTCAGCGAGCCCCCAGCTCCTGGGCCGCCACGGCACTGGAGTGCAGGCCGAAGCCGTGCCCCTCCTTCCGGGTGGTGAAGCCGTACTGGAAGATGCGCGTGAGCAGCTCCTGGGAGATGCCCATGCCATTGTCCTGGACCTCGATGCGGACGCGGCCGGGCTCGGGGAGGTCCAGCTTCACGGTCAGGAGGCGCTGCTCCGCCGGCGTCCCATCCATGGCGTATTTGGCGTTGCTGATGAGATTGACCGGAATCATCAGCACCTTGTGCTTGTCTGTCATGAAGGGAGGCAGGAAGCGCAGCTGCCGGACCTCCTTCACCTGGTGGCGGGTGAGCGCGGCCGCGTTGATGCGCAGCGCGTCGTCCACCAGCGACGACAGCAGGACGGGCTCGCTCATCCGGGGTGTGCGGGCATGGTTCTGCTGCACCTTGACGATATCGCCGATGTGCTCCGTGTACCGGCCCACATCCTCCAGCAGGGTGCAGATCTCCTCGCGCTCCTTCAGCAGGTTCTGTCCCAGCTTGTTCAGAAAGGGCAGGAGGTTGCGCCCCCGCTCGTCATGGGCGAGGAAGTGCTGGAGGTCCGTCTGGCGCTCCTCGAGCAGGGAAGCCACCTTGCTCACGTGCTCCAACCGCAGCTCGCCCACCCTGCTCCGCGCAAGCTGCGAGGAGGTGTAGACGCTGTTGAGCACATTGCCCACGTTGTGCAGCACGTTGGTGGCGATCTCCGCCATGCCCGCCTGCCGCGCCGTCTGCACGAGCTGCCCGTGGACCGTCTTCAGCTCCCGGGTGCGCTCCTCGACGCGGTGCTCCAGTCCCTCGTTGGCCTGGCGCAACTGCGCCTCCCGCTGCTGGACCTTGTCGGCCATGAGCCGGAAGGCCCCCGCGAGCTGCCCCAGCTCGTCCTCGCGTGAGGCGTCCAGCGCCACCTGGAAATCACCGGACGCCACCCGGTGGGTGGCCTGGGTGAGCACCCGCAGCGGTTGGGCGATGTGCTTCTGGAGCACCCAGTACATGATGACCAGCTCCAGCAGCAGGGACGCCAGGCCGAACAGCAGCACATAGCGCGCCGACCTCCAGGCGGAGGCGGTCACCACGCTCTCGGGCAGCACCGTGACGAAGTTCCAGTCCGGCCCCTGCAGCCGGGCCACGGCGATGTACTCGCCATACTCGGGCAGCTCCAGGACCTCTTCGCCGGGCTGGCGGTTCTTCACCTTCTCGAAGAGGCTGCGCAGGTGGGCCCGCTCTTCTTCGGAAGAAAGCCGGGGGGGAACCCCGCCGGGCCGCGGATGGGTGCCGAGGATGTCGTAGCCCATGGTGGCGTCCCGCATGTCCAGCGCGGGATGAGCGATGAGCTGGCCGTCATCCCGCACGAGCAGGTTGTAGGTGCCGGGCAAGTGGTCGTTGATGGAGCGGGCCATCAGCTCATCCAGCAGGATGTCATGGGAGAACGACGCGACATGGCGGCCCTCCATGTCCAGCGGGGTGCTCGCCGTGACCAGCCAGTTCTGGGTGGGAGGGTACAGGTCGTTGCCGCTCCAGGCCGTTTGCCGCTGTGGGTTCTTCCCGGGCGTGGTGATGGTGAACAACTCGTACTCGAGTGTCGGGTCATCCGTCGGGAGATCCAGGGCCCATCTGGGCCTCGCGGGCCAGTACGTGAGGACCGGTCCCTCCACCAGGGTGACGTAGGTATCCGTGAAGCGGGCGGAGAAGGCGGGCCCGTACTGCGTGATGACCTCGTGGGCGGCCAGGATGCGGCGGCGCAGCTCCGTATCGAGCTTCACGCCGGGGGGACGAAGAGGCCCACCATCCTCGTTCCGTCGAAGCCCTCGGCGCGGGAGCGGATGGTGCCATCCGGCCACCAGGTGAACAGGCTCTCGAAGAGCGGCTCCGGGTCCCGCTGGCTCCAGGCCCGGATGCGCTCCTCCAGGGCCTTCTTGAGGAGCGCATGGTTGTCCTGCGCCAGCATGAAGATGGCCTGCTCCCGCTGACTGCGCTCCGCCACATGCCGCGCGAGCTGCTGGATGGCTTCCTCGCGCAGCGTGTGGAACATGTGCACGTAGCTGACGAGCGTGGTCAGGGCGATGAGGATGCCAATGCGCACGCCCATCTGGATGAGGGTCGAGCGAGCCAGGGAGGTAGGGGCGCGGCGAGTGGGAGCTGGCATTTGGGAATGGCTCAACCCCGGCCCGCGCGGGATGTTACCCTCCGTCCCTCGGGTTCAGGGTTCGTTCAGCGTCTGTCTGGCTTGAATGGAGCGAGCGCCAGGGAGCCCGCATGGCATGCCGTCCAGAGGCCTGCCCGGCGCCCCCGCCCTTTCCGCACGGGGGCGGCCGGGGTTCAGACGCCCCCCTTCAGCGTGGGCCGCGCGTCAGTGCCGCGGCTGGCACTTGCGGCAGGCGTTGCCATCAATGGTGCGCGACTCATACGTGCACTCGTTCGCGGCCTTCACGCCCACGCGTACCTTGGAGATGTAGTCCTTGAACTGCACACACACCCGAACCATCTTGTCGGGCCCTGGCAGCTCGAAGCGGTAGTCCGCGTCGAGGCCCTGGCACGGCCCGCCCACCGACTTGAGGCGGTCCGTGACGTCCTCCACGCCTCGGGACTCCGTCCTCACCGTGACGCGGAAGTCCTCGATGGGGCAGTTGCCGAAGTCCAGGAAGACGTGGGTGATGTTCTTGTCGCGCTCGATGTCGATACAGCGCCTCACTCCGCACTGGTTGTGATCATCGTCTTCGAGGCCGTCGGCGGCTTCGAGATACCTCGCCGCCGCGCTGGGGACCGAGGCTCGCGAGGGCTCCGGCTCCACGCCGCCGCAACCGATGCTCCCCACCGCGCCCACCATGACCGCCGCCACCATGCCTGCTCTCCAAAGCTTCATCGGAGACCTCGCTTTCGGTGCCCGAAGGCGTCCCGGGGTTGCGTGCATCGCTTCCCGGCTGGTGCTTTGAGCAACGCCTGTGCCGCTCGCGGGGCTGTCGGGTTCCGCGTCCTTTCCCTGGCTGGCGAGACAGGGGCCATGGGACGGCGAGGCAGGGTCAGTGGTGATTCACGAAGGCCGCGGGAAACGTGCGGGGACTCGCGTGGTGCTCATGTCGCCACTCAGGTCAGGAGAGGACTCCCCGGAGGAGCCGCACGAGCGCTGGGAGCGCGCGCACCCTGTCCCCGGTCTCTTACTGCTCTACGGAAATTTTCTCCTGTAAGTCTTACCGACTGGAGGGCAGGTGCTGACCGCCCCTGGAAGGTAAGCGCTTGAAATCACAGGCCATTGTCCCTGGAGCGCGGCTGGCACGCGAGATGCTCTATGCCTTCAGCAAGAAGTCAGCGGGGCAGGGCGGGTGGGGTGGTCGGGTCGGGCGGGGCAGGACGGGGTCGGGCGGGCTGGGAAGAGTACGACGAGCAGGACGGGCGGGGCGGTCGGGGCGGCGGGCAGGTCGGGGCAGGACGGGGTCGGGTCGGTCGGGTTGAGCAGGGCAGGACGGGGTCGGGGACGGGCAGGACGGGGTTGGGGACGGTCGGGGGGCGGCGGGTCGGTGGGGGGGGGGTTGGACGGGGGTCGGGAAGAGTTTGACGGGCAGGGCGTTGTGGGGCGGCGGGTCGGTCGGGGTTGTGCGGTGTGACGGGTAGGGACGCTTCGGGGGAAGCACAGCAGTCTTCGGGGGCAGTACGGGGAAGTGGGTCGGGGAGGCGCTACGGGGGTGGCGCCTCCCCGATTTTTTTTCGGGCGCGCACGCCACACCGGCTCGGTTTTCCGTGGTGGAAAACCATCGGCGCCCTCTGTCTCGGGCGTCCGCCTCCCCGTGCGCCCGGTGAATCGCGAGGCAAGGCGCTTGCAGTCGCGCCGCCCCGATTCCCTCATCCCTCACCCGGAGGCAGATCATGAGACACAAGCTGTTCGGTCTCGGCGGGCTGGTCGTGGCGCTGGCCATGCTCTCAGCCTGTGGAGCGTCCCGCGGCAACTTCGATGATGTTTCGGATGGTTCTTCTGGAGGGGCTCCCACCCTTCCCGGTGTGCCCTATACGGGTGGCGACATGGGAGAAGGGGCTCCTCCGGAGGGCGGCAGCGGCTCCCCGGCTCCGGGCCAGGGCGGCCCTGCTCCGGCCCCCGGACAGCTCACCGCCGGAGACTGGGACGACAACCTCAACTTCTCCTTCTTCCAGAAGTACCTCACCGAGGCGCCCCAGGGCATGCCCGCCCACCCCAGCACCGATCGCGTGGTCATCACCGTGCGCGATGAG
Organism: Archangium gephyra; assembly: GCF_049060025.1. Classification (GTDB taxonomy): domain Bacteria; phylum Myxococcota; class Myxococcia; order Myxococcales; family Myxococcaceae; genus Archangium; species Archangium gephyra_A. The sequence continues at coordinate 5,146,129 of NZ_JBMEQQ010000002.1, read as the reverse complement.
GAGGGCCGCCCCGTCCCCAATGCCCGCGTCACCGTGGGAGATGCCGCGGGCAAGCGGCTCGAGGCGCCCACGGCCGCCGACGGCCGGCTGATCTTCCTTCCCACCCATGACGGCGCGCCGGGCAACGGCGCCTTCTCGGTGACGGTGACGCCTCCGCCCGGCCAGGGGGGCGCGCCCTTCACCACCTCCGCCGAGGGCACCGCGTGGAATCTCACCCTGCCGGGCGCTCACGGCGTCCTGCCCACCGAGCTGGACGTGGCCTTCGTGGTGGACGCCACCGGCAGCATGGGCGACGAGATCGACTACCTGAAGGCGGAGATCCAGGGCATCGTCGACTCGGTGCGCAACACCTACCCGGGCGTCTCGGCGCGGTTCGCGCTGGTGATGTACCGCGATGATGGTGACGCGTACGTCGTGCTGCCCTTCGACTTCACCTCGGACGTGAGCCTCTTCCGGAAGCGGCTGTCGGAGCAGTCGGCGTATGGCGGCGGCGACTACCCCGAGGCCATGGAGCGCGGGCTCGGCGCCATCCACCAGCTCTCGTGGCGCACGGGCAACACCGCGCGCCTCACCTTCCTGGTGGCCGACGCGCCCACGCACACGCAGCACTACCAGGCCTTCCTGCGCGAGGCCAACCGCGCCCGCCTGTCCGGCATCAAGGTGTACCCGGTCGCCGCCAGCGGCGTGGCCGACGAGGCCGAGTACCTCATGCGCATCGCCGCGCAGCTCACCCTGGGCCGCTACATCTTCCTCACGAATGACTCGGGCATCGGCGGCGACCACGCGGAGCCGCACATCCCCTGCTATCAGGTGCAGCTCCTCAAGCACCTGCTCGTGCGCGCCATCGGTTCCGAGCTGACCGGACGGCGGCTGCCCGCCTCGGGCACGGAGATCCTGCGCACCGTGGGCAACCCCGCGCAGGATGGCTCCTGCACGCGCGAGGATGGGTCGGTGACGTACCTCTGAGGGGCTCTCCCCTCGGCGTGGGACCGCGCCTCCCCGCTACGGCTGGGGAGGTGGCGGCGCGCCCCGCGAGAGCGCGAAGTAGGAGGAGGGACCCCGCTCATGGGCCTCCTGGAGCAGGCGCGGGACGTCCTCGCGCCGCGCCAGCTCCTTCTTGATGCCGTACACGTGCGCGTACCCCCGGAGGTAGCGCACGAGGTAGATGTCGTACGCCTCGCGCATCTGGCTGAGGTACTCGGTGGCCACCAGCGGCGCCAGCTTCACATGGTCGACGGAGAAGCTCGTCATAGGAGCTTCCGGAGGCGGTCAGCAGCGGGCGGTACCGCGGCAGCACCAGCTCGCGCAGGGGCTCGGTGACGGCGACGACGTCCTGCCCCGGGCCGCTCCGCACCCCGGACACATCCAGGGTCCAGTCGTGGTGGAACATGACGAGGTCCGGGTTCAGCTCCCGGAGTGAGGCCGCGGTGGGAGGCTTCCGGGCGGTCTCTCGCGTGTTGAGGCCCACCAGGTCCACCACCCGCGCCTCGGTCCAGAAGGGCATGCGCCCGGCCTCCGTCAGCGCCACCACGGTGCCCCGGTCCAGCCGTCTGCCCAGCTCGAAGGAGAAGCGATCCATGTAGGGATCGGACGGCGCGCGCACGAGGGTGTCCCGGAGCAGCCACGCCTGGGGCAGACAGGCACAGACGAGCGCCACCAGGAAGGCCAGCCGCGAGGGCCCGCCATCCGGAGCCGACGTGGGCCTGGCGAGCAGCAGTTGAAGGACGAGCAGCAGCGCGAGCAGGGCGGGGGCCTGGAAGCGCATGGCGATGTTCTGGCTGGGCACCCCGAGGCTCAGCAGGGCGATGTGCAGGGCGAAGGGTGCGAGCCCGAGCAGGAAGGGCGTCACCTCGGCCAGCCTGTCACGGGAGAGGAAGAGGAGGGCGGCGGCGAGGAAGACGAGCAGCGGGGCGGCGAGCTGGCTCAGCCAGGCGAGGTTCTCCCCCAGGCCGGGCAGGGGCGAGGGGGCGTGGGACTTCACGTAGAGGGGCAGGGGCAGCAGCTCCCCGAAGTAGGTGGCGCGCCAGACGAAGTAGACGGCTCCCCCGAGCGCGCAGGCGCCCATGACGCGCACGAAGCGTCCGCGCTGTCCCTGCGGGGCCCTCACGAGCGCGAGCAGCGTCATGCCCACTCCGATGACGACGCCATCGGGCCGCACCAGCGCGAGCAACAGCCCGGCGACGGGGACGAGCAACCGCACGCGCTCGGAGCGGGCCGTGAACAGCCGGTAGGTGAGGAGCGCCACCCCTCCATAGAACATGCTGCTGAAGCCGACGTAGGCCGCCGTGGCCGCCGTCGTCACCAGCAGCACGCCGGGGGTCAGCAGCAGGTGCCAGTGACGCCGCGGCTCGAGCTCGCGCAGGGGCACGGCGCTGAGCAGGAGCCCCGCGCAGAGCGCTGTCCCGAGCGCATTGACGGCGACGGCCGCCACCGCCACGTCCAACCCCAGCGCGTGGAGCGCGGCCAGGGTCACCATCCACAGGAAGTCCGTGGCGCCCTCCGCGGGGGGGCCGCCCGGGTTGAAGGCGATGCCGTGCCCCTCCGCCAGGTTCCGTGCGTACCGGAAGAGGATGTAGGCGTCCTCATGCGGGAAGCGGTGCTGGAGGTAGAGCAGGCCGAGGGCGAGGGAGGCGAGCCCGGCGCTGATGACGATCAGCGCTGGCAGGAGCACCTGGCGTGGGAGGGCAGGAGAAGCCATGGCACCTGGAGGGGAGCCGACAGGGAGACCCAGCGCGAATGCTGCCGCGGGGGTCCTCACGGGTAAAGCGGCCGTCACGCCCCCACGGCCGCTCCTGTCACCCCTTGGACGGATGCCGCGCGGGAAGAAAGAGGGTGCCAATCATCCCGGCTGCCCCGGTCCTGGGGTCGATGTGCCGCGAAACCACTCCAGGAGGAACACGATGAGCCGTTGGATTCCGCTTCACCTGCTCTGGGCGCTGGCCCTGTGCCTGCTCGCGCCCTCTGCCCGGGCCTCCACCGTGATGGCGCTCGATGTGCCGGCCCTCACCCGGAAGCTCGGAGCAGGTGCTCCAGGGCCGGGTGCCGCGGGCCACCAGCCACCCGCTCCAGGGCACCGGGCGCATCGTCACCGAGGTGGAAGTCGCGGGAGGAACGGCTGGAGCGCTCCGCCAGCACGTGAGTGGTGCGCCGGAGCTCGCGCCCGGTGAGGAGGTGGTGCTCTTCCTCGCGCACGGGACGGAGGGCTTGCGCGTGGTGGGTCTGGCCCAGGGCGTGTTCCGCGTCCAGCGCTCGGAGGACGGCCGGAAGGTGCTCGCCACCTCGGTGCTCCCCGAGGCGTTGCGCCTCGTGGATCCGCTGTCGCTCCAGCCCGTGCCCGGCACCGCGCGGACGATGGACCTCCAGGAGCCTCCGGGCCCGGGTGCTCGCGGCGGCCGGTGGCGCGTCGCCCCCCGCTCCACGTTCCTCCAGCCGCTCTCGCTCCAGACGTCCGCGCCCGCCTATTCCCGCTCGCGCACCCAGCCGAGCGAGGGCGCTGCCGAGGGGCATTGCCTGTGGTGGCAGGGGGGCAGCACGCTAGCTGCGGCTGTCGCTGGGCGGGGGCGTCCTGCTGCACGCGGGGCCGGTGGAGCTCACGCTCGGGGCGGAGGGCCAGGGAACCTGGGTGCGGCAGACGATTCGCCGGGTGGACGCGGAGCAGGCCGGACGCATCTTCGGCATCAAGGAGCCCCCGCGCTGGGGACTCATCTGGGGCCTGGGGCCCTTCGCCTTCGTGACGTATCCGCTCGCCGAACGCCTCCTGCTGGGCGTGGAGGGCGCGGCCGGTCTCACCCATGTGCCCCGGCACGATGGCTCCTCGGAGTTCCGGCCCTCGGCCCAGCTTCACCTGTCCGTGCACTGGGCCCTCTAAGCCAGGAGGGGTAGGTCCTGTCAGGGGGAGGTTCCGGCCGCGATGAGGAGCAACTGGTCCGATTGTTGGACCAGTCGGCACGCCACTCGGCCGGAAGGTGTCCCGAGCTTTCCCGCGGGAACTTCGCCGGAAATGCGCCGCCCCGCCGGGTGTTGGGGGCCGCGCCGTTTTTTCCCGTGCCCGGGCGCCCCCGGGCCGAAAGCGAGTCCATCATGCGCCGTTTTCCTCGTACTCCCCTCATCGCCGCGCTCGCCCTGCTGTGCGCCCCCGCCGCCCGTGCCGCCGATGCACCCGCTCCGGATGGGGCGAACTGGTGGAAGCACGTGGAGTTCCTCGCCAGTGACGCGCTGGAGGGACGGGAGACGGGCAGCGAGGGCTACCGCAAGGCCGCGGCCTATGTCACCGAGCAGCTCGTGGCCGCCGGGGTGAAGCCCGGGGCGGGGGAGAGCTACCTCCAGGAGGTGGCGCTGGTGTCGCGCCGGTTGGTGGAGGAGCGCTCGCGCCTGGCGCTGGTGCGCGGGGGCAAGGAGACGCGGCTGACGCTCGGCCAGGACGCCGTCATCTCCTCCCGGACGGGGGTGGCGGGCTCGGTCGACGCGCCCCTGGTGTTCGTGGGCTACGGCCTGTCCATCCCCGAGGCCGGTCACGATGACCTCGCGGGTGTGGACCTCCAGGGGAAGATCGCCGTCGTCATGCAGGGCGGCCCCGAAAAGGTCTCCGGCGCGCTGCGTGCCCACCACGGCTCCACGAGCGAGCGGGTGAAGGCGCTGAAGAAGGCGGGCGCGGTGGGGCTCGTCACGCTGCAGAACCCCAAGCTCGTGGAGGTCCCCTGGGAGCGCGTCGCGGGGGCTCGCAAGCAGCGCTCGATGATGTTCGCCGACCCGGCCCTCAACGATGACGAGGGGCTGAAGCTGAGCGTCGTCGTCAACATGGCCCACGCCCAGAAGCTGTTCGCGGGTGCTCCGCACACCTATGCGTCGCTGGTCGCGCTGGCGAACGCGGACAAGCCGATGCCGAGGTTCGAGCTGCCCGCGCGCCTGAAGGCCCAGGTCGCCTTCGAAACGGCGCCGGTGAAGGCCGCCAACGTGGTGGGGGTGCTGCCCGGGAGCGACCCGAAGCTCGCGGGGGAGTACGTGGTCATCTCCGCGCACCTGGACCACGTGGGCGTGGGCGAGCCGGTGAAGGGCGACCGCATCTACAACGGCGCCATGGACAACGCCTCGGGCGTGGCGGCGGTGCTCGAGGTGGCGCGGGTGCTCCAGGCCTCGGCGGAGAAGCCCCGGCGTTCGGTGCTCTTCGCCCTGGTGACGGGGGAGGAGAAGGGCCTGCTGGGCGCGAAGTATTTCGCGGCCCGTCCCACCGTGCCGGCGGCGGGCCTGCTGGCGGACCTCAACATGGACATGTTCCTGCCGCTCACGCCCTTCACCCATGTGGTGGCCTACGGCCTGGAGGAGTCCACGCTCGGCGAGTCGCTGAAGCAGGTGGCGGCGGCCCACGGGGTGAAGGTGCAGGCGGACCCGCAGCCCAACCGCATGGGCTTCGTGCGCAGCGACCAGTACGCCTTCATCCGCGAGGGCGTGCCGGCACTGGCCTTCAAGTTCGGCGCCGAGCCGGGCTCGAAGGAGGAGCAGCAGTTGCGGCAGTGGTACCGCGAGCGCTACCACGCGCCGTCGGATGACCTCTCCCAGCCGGTGAACAAGGAAGGCGCGGCGAAGTTCGTCCGGATGCTCGCCGGCCTCGCCCGCACCGTGGCGGACGCGCCCGAGCGCCCGCGCTGGAACGACACCAGCTTCTTCCGCCGCTTCGCCAAGGAGGAAGGGCAGGGGAGCACGGGCTCGCGGCCGTAGGGGCGAGGCGCCCTGGACTGCGCACCCGGGCCGGGGTGTGCACCTTCAACCGAAAGAGGAAGCCCCCATGTCCGCACCCGGTGAGAGTGACGTCGCCCGCCTCAAGCGCCTGGCCGCCGAGCGCGCGGTGGAGTCCATCCAGGAGGGCATGGTGGTGGGGCTCGGCTCGGGCAGCACCTCGGCCTTCGTGGTGCACCGGCTGGCGGCCCTGCGCGCCGAGGGGAAGCTGACGGGCGTGGTGGGCGTGCCCACCTCCGTGGGGACGGAGGAACTGGCGCGCTCGCTGGGGGTGCCCCTCACCACGCTGGAGGAGCACCCGGAGTTGGACCTCACCCTCGATGGGGCGGACGAGGTGGACCCCGCACTGCGCCTCATCAAGGGCGGGGGAGGGGCACTGCTGCGCGAGAAGATCGTCGCCCAGGCGAGCCGGCGGGTGCTCATCGTGGTGGACGCGGGCAAGCTGTCGCCCCGGCTGGGGACGCAGTGGCCGGTGCCGGTGGAGGTGCTGCCCTTCGGCTGGCGCTCCCAGGCGCTCTTCCTGGAGCGGCTCGGTGCCCGCGTCACCCCGCGGCAGGGCCGGGAGGGGGCACCCTACCGGACGGACCAGGGCAACTTCGTCCTCGATTGCGCCTTCGGCCCCCTCGAGCATCCGGAGGAGCTGGCCTCACGGCTGGAGGCCCGCGCCGGCATCGTGGAGCATGGCCTGTTCATCGGCCTGACTTCCGAGCTGGTGGTGGCCGGGCCCGGTGGGGTGGAGCACCGCCGCCCCTCGTGAGGCGGACCCGGGCGGGCGGACGGCGCGACGCTCTCCTGCCTGCCTGTTCCCTCGGCCCCACGTGCTCGGGTGCTTACCTGTTGGGGGACTCGAACTCGGGGGTACTTCTCATGACCATCGAAACACTCGTCATCTGGCTCGTCGTCGGCCTCATCGCGGGCTGGCTGGCCTCGGCGGTGGTGGGCGGCGGCTACGGCATCGTGGGCGACATCATCATCGGTGTCGTGGGCGCCTTCATCGGCGGCTGGCTCTTCCGGGCACTTGGCATCGGCGCACCCGGAAGCGGCATCGTGTCCACCATCATCGTCGCCTTCGTGGGAGCGTGTGTCCTGCTCCTCCTGCTACGGGCGCTCCACCGCACGCGCTACCGCTCCACATGAGCTGAGCCATGCCGGGCCCGGGTTCCCCGGGCTCGGCCCCAGCCCCTCACGCCCTGACGCTCGGACGGCGTGAGGCCGCGCTCGGCTCCTTGCCCGCGAGCTTCAGCGGGTTGAAGTCCGGGAACACCGGCAGCTCGACGAAGAACGCCGCGCCCCGGCCCGGGCCCTCGCTCTCCACCCAGATGCGGCCGCCGTGGGCCTCGATGATCTGCCGGCTGATGAAGAGCCCCAGGCCCAGCCCCGACACGTCGCTCGCGGAGATGGCCCGCTCGAAGCGGTTGAAGATGCGCTCCTGGCTCTCCTTCGCGATGCCGAGCCCCTGGTCCTCCACGCTCAGCAGGATGCGCCCTTCCTGCAACCGCAGCTTCACGGCCACCGGCTTGTGGTCGCCATAGCGCATGGCGTTGGTGAGCAGGTTCGTCACCACCTGCTCGATGCGGAAGCGGTCCCACTCGGCCTCCAGCCGCTCCGGTGCCTCCAGCGTGGCGGGGGTGCGGGCCTCGGCCAGATGCGGGCTCAGGCGCTCCATCACCTCGCGGATGAGCTCGACGGCGTCCACCGGGCCCGGCTCGATGACGAGGCGGCCCGTCCGGATGCGCGCGATGTCGAGCATGTCACCGACCAGCCGTGTGAGCCGCGCGAGCTGGTGGTTGGACTGCTCCACGAGTTTGCTCACCCGCTTCGGCTCATAGGCGCCCGGATCTCCCCGCTCGATACGCCGCTGCGTCATCTGCATCTGCAGCTTCAGCGACGTGAGCGGGGTCCTCAGCTCATGGCTCGCGATGGAGAGGAACTCGTCGCGTGTCCGCAGGGCCTCCTTGAGCTGATCCTCGGCCTCAAGCTGCGCGGTGATGTCCGTGTTCGTGCCGAACCAGCGGCGCACCTGGCCCGAGCCGTCGCGGATGGGATGGGCCCGGGAGAGGAACCAGCGGTACTCCCCCGTCTTGCCGCGCAGCGGGAAGGTGTCTTCCCACACCTCGCCCGCGGCGATGTGCCGCAAGAAACGCTCGGTGACGCGCTCCACGTGGTCCGGGTGGTGGACCTGCTGCCAGCCCCAGCCCTCCATCTCGTCGTGCGTCGTGCCCGTGTAGTCGAACCAGCGCTGGTTGTACCAGAAGATGGCGCCCGTCTCGTCCGTCATCCAGGCGAGCTGGGAGATGTTGTCGGCGAGGGCCTCGAAGTGCTCCTTGCTCTCACGCAGGGCGGCTTCGGTCCGGCGGCGCTCGGTCAGGTCCAGCATCGAGCCAATCATGCGGACCGCCTTGCCGGAGGCGTCCCGGCCAATGTGCCCGCGATCCAGGAAGGTGGCGTAGGAGCCATCGCTCCTGCGGAAGCGGTACTCGTCCGTCCAGGCGTCCTGGCCGCCGTCGATCGCCGCGTGGATGCCGGTGACGACCCGGCCGCGATCCTCCGGATGGATATGTCTGTACCACCCATCGATGGTGGGGCCGAGCTCCTCTCGCGTGCAGCCGAAATGCGTCAGCACCGCCTCGTTCCATTCGAGCAGGTCCGTCGTGAGATCCCAGTCCCAGATGACGTCGTTGGTGGCGCGGCTGACGAGCCGGTGCCGCTCCTCGTTCCTTCGGACGGCCGCCTCGGCCTGGACGCGGTCCGTGATGTCCGTCTGCGCGACCACGGCCCCGAGGATTCGTCCCTCCGCGTCCCGCACCGGCGCGGCGGAGTTGAGGATGGTGCGGCGGAGCCCCGGTGCGTCGAAGGGTTCGATCTCCACGAGGTCGCCGGGGACGGGCTCCCCGCGCAGGGCCCGGGCCATCGCCCACTCCCCCGCCTCCAGGCGGCGCCCGTGCCGCTCCGAGCCGTCCGCCCACCAACCCTTCCACTCCTGGTACTCGTCCACGCTGCCGGACTCGGGCGCGTTCCCCCACAGGCGCGCATTGGCGGGGTTCATCCGGACGAGCTTGCCGCTCGCCTCCGCCACGATGATGCCCGCGGGCGCCGCTTGGAGCACGGCGTCGAGCAGGTGGCTCTCGGCCTCGGCCCTGGCGGCGGCCTGATGCGCGCGGGCCTCGCTCTCGCGCAGCGCCTGCTCGGTCCGTTTGCGCTCGGTGACGTCCTTGAAGAGGATCGCGACCTGCCGGGCCTCCGGCTCGCCCGCGCGCGCGGCGAACACCTCGAACCAGCGGTTCATCGCCGGAGCGTGATTCTCGAAGCGGAGGGTCTCGCCGGTGAGCGCCACGTTGCCGTAGCGCCTGAACCAGGACTCGTCGAGCTCCGGAACGAGCTCCCGGGCCGTCCTGCCGGTGGCGTTCACGAGCCCCGTGTGGCCCTCGAAGGCGGCGTTCGTCTCGAGGAACCGGTAATCGATGGGCTTGCCGTGCTCGTCGAGGAGCATCTGGATGAGGCAGAAGCCTTCGTCGATGGACTCGAAGAGCGTCCGGTAGCGCCGTTGCGAAGCGTGCAGCGCCTGCCCGGCACGGACTTGGTCCGTGAGGTCGCGGGTGACGATGATGGCGAGCACCTGCCTTCCCTCCTCATCCCGGACGGGCGCGCCGCTGAAGTGGATGTGCCAGTGCTGCCCGGTATCGCGCCGCCGGGCGCGGAGCTGCAACCCGGGGAGGGTCTCTCCCCGCAGCACTCGCGAGACCGGCCACTCCTCCACCGGAAGAGACCGCCCATCATCCGAGGAGAGCTCGTAGATCTCCGCGAAGAACCCGAGATCGCGCTTCATCTCCGCGGCACTCGCGAAGCCGTTGATGCGTGCCTCCGCCTCGTTGAGGAGGACCACGCTTCCGTCCATGCCGAAGACGACCACGCCGTCGGCCATCGCGTTGAGCACCGCCTCGAGCTGCGCGCGGCTGTTGCCGGTGTGCTCCACGTCCCGTGCGGAGTCCCGGACCGTCCGCCAGGGAGCGAAGCGGTCGATGGCGTTCTCGATGGCCTGGGTCAGTGCCCGTGCGCTCAGAGCGCCTGGCCCGACGACTTCCATGGCGCCCGCCCGCAGTGCCGCTCGCCCCGTTTCAGGCCTGTCCGCCGGGGTGAGGATGACGACCGGCCAGGGCGGCACCGGACCATCGGCCCGGAGCGCTGCCAGCACCTCCAGCGCATCCAGGCCCGGTGGCTCATGCACGAGGAGCACGCAGTCAGGTGACACGTCTCCAGCGTTCAGCGCACGCACTCCGGCCGTGCCGGTCTCGGATTCGATGAGCTCGTAATGGCTCCCGGCGCCCTGCTCCATCACCTGGCGAAGCTCGGCTCGCAGCCCGGCATGATGGGCGATGATCAGGAGCTTGCAGGCCTGAGGGCTCACGTCGATGGCCTCTCCAGCGATGGGTTTTTCATCCGGCGTCTCTCCTGGGGCTGACGTCATCACTGGCTGCTCGAAAGCCCGGCGGCCGGGTAACGACGGGAGCGGCGTGCTCGATGCCGCCCATGGAGCCCGGGAGGCGGGTCCATCTCAGGGCCCTGCATGGGAAACTCCGGAGCGTGAAGTGAACAGCCCGCACCTGGAAATGGATGCGCTGGATTCGCTTCCAGGGGATTTCACGCTCGCTCGTCTCCTCTTCGGCCGGGGGGCGGGACTACCCTTGCTGGCGCAGCAGCGTGGCCACCACCCACAGCAGCTCCGCGGGTTCGAGCGGCTTGGCCACGTGCGAGTCGAAGCCCGCCCGGAGTGCGGCGGCCTGGTCCTCCTGACGGGCATACGCGGTGAGCGCCACGGCGGGCACCCGTCCGGACTGCTCGGGGGGCCGGGTGCGCACCTCCCGGATGAGCGCGTACCCATCCATCCCGGGCATGCCGATGTCCGAGATGATCAGCTCCGGAGGCTCCAGGCTCAGCCGCTCGAGGGCCTCGGCCGCGTTGGCCGCGGTGGTGACCCGGGCCTTTCCCTCCTGGAGCAACGTGGCCACCAGCTCGCGCGTGTCCTTCTCGTCGTCGATCACCAGGATGTGGCGCCCGTGGAGCGCCTTCGGGTAGTCGGCGGGGAGTTGGGGCGGGTGCTGCGGGAGCGGGCGTGCCGGCTCGGCCACGTCCGGGCGGGGCGCCACCAGCGGCAACAGGACGGTGAAGGTGGCCCCCTGTCCCTTGCCCGCGCTCCGGGCCTCGACCGTGCCGCCGTGCAGCTCCACCAGGTGGCGCACGATGGCCAGCCCCAGTCCCAGTCCGCCATGGCGCCGCGTGGAGGAGGCGTCCGCCTGGGTGAATCGCTCGAAGAGGCGGGGCAGGAAGCCCGGGGCGATTCCATCGCCGGTGTCCCGCACCTGGAGCTCCACGTGCGCCGGGCGCCAGCCGAGCGACACCGTCACGCTCCCTTCCTGGGGCGTGAACTTCACCGCGTTGGACAGGAGGTTCCACACCACCTGCTGCAGCCGGTCCGGGTCTCCCATCAAGGGGACCGTCTGGGGCTCCAGGGAGACCTGGAGCTGGATGCCCCGGGCCTCGGCGGCCGGGCGCACCACGTCCACCGCGCTCTCGATGACCTTCTCCATCTGCGTGGGGCGCACGTCCAGCCGCAGCCGGCCGCTGACGATCCGGTTGACGTCCAGCAGATCCTCGACGAGCTGCGTCTGTGCCCGGGCATTGCGCTCGATGGTCTCCAGGGCCCGCTCGCGCTTGTCCTGCGGGAGCTGCCGCGTGCGAAGAATCTGCACCCAGCCGAGGATGGCCGTCAGCGGCGTGCGCAGCTCGTGGGAGAGCACCCCGAGGAACTCGTCCTTGAGACGGCTGGCCTGCTCGGCGCGTTGGCGCTCCGCCTCGGCCGCCTCGTAGAGGCGCGCGCGCTCCAGGGCCTGGCCACACTGCTGCGCGAGCATCTGGAGGAACTGCAGCTCCTCGGGGACGCAAACGCGCGGGTCGGGGTAGCTCAGCACGAGCGCGCCGACGGACTGTCCATGCACCCACATGGGGAACACCGCGACCGCATGGTCACCCCGCGAGGCGCGCAGGGCGAAGATCTCCGGGTACTTCCCGGCCATCTCCGCGTTGGAGCGGAACCAGAGCTCCCGGCCCGTGCGCACCGCGTCCATGACGGGGTTGTTGGCTCCGGGAGACAGCTCCCGGACATGGCGCACGAAGCTCTCCGGGTACCCCACGTCATGGAGGCTCTCCAGCGAGCCGTCCGCGCGCTGGCGGTAGACGGCACCGGCCTCGGCGCCCATGCCGCCCACCGCCACGGAGAGCACGGTCCGCGCCACATCGGCCGGGGTGAGGGCCTGGGACAGGGCGGAGGTGACGACCTGCAGGCGCGCGGCATGCTCCTCGGCCTGACGGGCCTCGGTGATGTTGTCGAAGACGGTCACCGCGGCGATCGTCCGGCCGCGCTCGTCCCGGATGGGAGCGCAGTTGACCTTGATGAAGCGGTTGTCCTTGTCCGGCCGGCGCAGCCACAGCACCTCGCCGCGCACCACCTCGCCGTGCAGCACGGCGCGCGCCTGCGGCAGCTCCTCGGGCGGGTACGGGCTGCCATCCAGCCGGTGGTGGTGGTAGGCCGCGTAGCCCCGCACATCCGGCGACTGGATGAGCGGGTGGCCCCAGATGGCCTCCGCCTGCGGGTTGGCGTACGTCAGCTCTCCCTGGGGCCCCGCCAGCAGGAAGCCCGAGGGCATCTGCTCGAGGATGGCCGACAGCAGCCGCTCATTGGTCTCCAGCTCCGCCATCAGCCGGTCGCGCTCGGCCTCGGCGGTCTTCCTCTCGGAGATGTCCGTGTTGGTGCCCACCCACTCGCGCACGCCGCCGTCCAGGTTGAACACGGGCACGGCGCGCGACACGACCCAGCGCCAGCTCCCGTTGGCGTGGCGCAGTCGGTACTCGCGGGCGAACGGCGTCTTCGTGGTGACGGCCTGCTTCCAGGCGTCGCTGAACGCCGGGGCGTCCTCGGGGTGGATGGCCTCCAGCCAGGTGGTGCCATCCAACCACTGCTCGAGCGTGAGGCCGGTGAAGGCCCGCCAGGTGGGCGCGTCCTCCACGGGAATCCCCTGGGCGTTGGTGGTCCAGATGGCCGAGGCCGACGTCTGCACCAGCGAGCGGAACCGCTCCTCGCTCTCGTTCAGCGCCGCCTCGGCGTGCCCGGCGCCGGGCCGCCCGGTGATGTCCTCGCCTTGGAAGAGCCACTCCACGAGCCGCCCCGTCTCGTCCTTCACCGGGAGCGCCCGCACATGCACGTCGCGCCAGACGCCGTCCTCCCGGCGCACGCGGCAGGTGAGCTTCGCCCGCGTTGGCGCGGCCGGGCCCGAGCAGGGTGCCTTCGGGATCCAACGGGCCGCGGTCCTCGGGATGGATGGCGTGCTGCCAGTGCCAGCCGAGCATCTGGCCGGAGGACTGGCCGGTGAAGGCCGCCCAGGAGGCGGAAGGTTCCTGCATCCGTCCCGCCTCATCCACCACCCAGACGAGCCGGGCGGCATCCGCGAGGAGTGCACGGACGCGCAGGGTGTCACGTGTGGGGAGGGCCAGAGCGAGCATGAACAGGTCTCCTGAAGGCGTCGGCCTGCCCACGTCAATCCCCCGGGCAGAAGGGAGTCCTCACCGAGCCGGGCCCATTATGACCTCAAATCCCGCCGGTTTGATGTCACGGCACATTTCCCCTGGCGTTGCGCCTCGGGTGTCAGGGCTCCGGGCTCTGCTGGGGCGGGGGGCGCCTGGGGCGTCACCCCGACGAAAAACCCGCCACGTCGACTCTGTCCGGATGGGACGATGAAAGGAGTCCGTGGGGGGAGGCCTGCTTCTGGGAGCCTGGAATATGCGCATCGATTTCGACGCCGTGGGACGTGCGAGGAAGCGGTGGTTCACCCGTCGCGTGGGACTGGCGGCGGGGCTGGTGGTGGCGGGAGCCGCGGGGCTGCTGGCCCTGCCGGGCCGCTCCGGCGGTGTGCCGGTGCCCGGGAAGGCCGCGTGCTGCACGGGCGCGGCCGCGCTGGGTGACACGATGATCAACGCCTCGGGAGGAGGCGACAAGGAGTTCTTCGAGGTGCCCGGCAGCCCGCCGGGCGCCATCTTCCTGCTGGGCAACAACGCGTCCATGCAGGAGTACACCGAGTACCTGCCCGAGGTGGGTGACACCTCGAAGCCGGGCTGCTCGGATCCGGCGTTGGTGGAGGCGATGAAGTGGTTCGATCGCGGCAGCGCGGACCCGGCGCTCAACGGCGCCATTCCGTTCGACGCGGACCCGGACTTCTCCACGACGGAGACGCACTTCTTCGATCCGGACAAGTACTACCACTCGCGCGGGCGCCGCCTGGCGTGGCAGGTGGAGGAGGGCCCGTACTCGCTGCCGGTGGACATGCGGAGCATGGTGGGCTTCACGGACCTGATGCAGGTGTGCGGCAACGCCATGGACTGGAGCGAGCCGTGGGGCTCGCCCGTGTACGCGGAGTGCCAGAAGTGCCTGACGGACAAGGGCTGGTGGCGCGGCCTGCTGGCGAGCACGCCCACGGCTCCCGCTGGCGAGACGCTGCCGGTGGAGGCGCGGCGCAAGTGGGTGCTGAGCGGCCGCGTGCTCAACGTGCGCCCGCCGAAGTTCGTGGTGGCGCGCAAGGTGCTCAAGGACGTGGTCTCCACGGCGGTGGACCTGCGCATGGGCGTGGCGACGTTCGGCCCGGATCGTGGCTGGTTCGATCCGCCGGTGTTGCTGCGTCCGCTGAAGCCCGCGTGTGACAAGTCCCTGCCGGTGCTGGACGAGACGGCGCTGGGGCGGGCCGAGCTGCGCAAGGCCATCAACTCCATCTCCTTCCGCAACGACGAGCGCTCCATCGGCGAGGCGCTCTTCGGACTGGGCGGGTACTTCTCCTCGCAGAAGGTGGATGGCCGGTGGGAGCGGTGGTTCACCAACCCCATCAGCCCGGGCTGGGGCTGGCCGGGGTGCTGCAATGGCGGCACGGTGGATGATCCGCTCACGGGCAAGGACGGCGAGCCGTGGGGCTCGCAGTCGCCCGACGAGTGGCTCAAGGACACGCAGCCGTGGGAGGGCACGGGCCAGGATCGCTCGGTGTGCTCGGCCTGCCAGGCCAGCTCCATCATCGTGCTGGCGGATGGCGCGCCCCGGTACGACAACACGGTGCCCATCACGAAGATGATGGAGGTGCTGAAGGCGCGGGGCGCGAAGCACGCGGATGGCACGCCGCTCACGTTCGACCCGAGCAGCCCGGAGACGAACCCGGCGCCGGGTGGGGTGAACTACTGCGACGAGTTCGGCGCGACGAAGGAGGATTGCGACTACGCCAACTGGCCCACGGGGCTGGCGAAGACGAACAAGAACTTCATGGACGACGTGGCCTTCTTCCTGGCCAACGCGGACCTGCGCGATGACCTCGCGGGGGACCAGTCGGTGCGCACGTACACCATCGGTTACGGCGACAACAGCCCGATGCTCCAGAGCATCGCGAAGGCGGGCAAGGGCCGCTTCTTCCGCGCCAACAACGCGGGAGATCTGCGCGACGCGCTCATGGCCGCGCTCGGGGATGTGAAGGAGGTCTCCACCGCGTTCTCCTCCGCGAGTGTCGCGAGCGTGCAGGCGGGAGGCTCGCAGTCCTCCTACGTGCCTCGCTTCAATCCGCGCCGGGGCCGGCCCTACGAGGGCCACCTCTACCGCTTCTTCTTCTTCAGCGAGTTCTCGCAGGGCTGCCAGGTGGTGCTGGCCCGGAGCCCGGGGGGAGACCCGCGCGACCTCAATGGAGACAAGGACTGCGACGACTCCTTCTTCCTCGACAAGCCGGCGGGCTTCACCCCTGCGCCGGGCGCGGTGGTGGACCCTTCCAGCTTCACGCGCGCCAACATCGTCCAGGAGAACACCGAGGGCGTCTGGGTGAAGGTGCAGACGGCCTCGCTCTCCAGTGACGGCCGGCTGGTGGGCGGCACGCCGGCACAGCCCTTCTGGGACCTGGCGGAGACGCTCGGCCAGCGCAGCGCGAGCGCGCCGTGCGACCCGGCGGATCCCCTCAACCCCACGGGAGGCCGCTGCCTCTTCACGCTCGTGGACCGCGACAAGGACGGCCGCTTCACGGAGGCGGACAACCCGCCCATGCCCTTCGACGTGGCCCATCGCGCCGAGGCTCGAGGAGTACGTGCTGGCGGCGGGGGATGGCTTCTGCGCGGTGGCCTTCGCGAAGCTGAAGAAGGCCTGGACGGGCACGCCCGCTCAGCGGAGCGAGTGCGTGGACACGCTCATCCGCTTCGTGCGCGGCGTGGACGTGTTCGACTACGACGGGGACCTGCTCACGGACGAGGACCGGCCGTGCTCGGGCAACCCGTCGCGCTCGTGCAAGCTCGCGGACATCTTCCACTCCACGCCGGTGACGGTGGACCCGCCCATCAAGCCCTTCCTGTGCACGTTGGGGCTGAGCGGCCAGTGTCTGTCCACGCTCTACGACGACTTCACCGCGTCGGTGTCGTCGGAGACGCCGTGCGCCACGCCGGCGGCGGGCAAGCCCTGCTACGCGCCCACGCCGATGGATCCGCCGCGCGGCTCCAGCGCCCACCGTTTCGGGGCCTATGACGTGTTCCGCAAGGCGAACGCGAAGCGGGAGCGCATCGTGCTGGTGGGCTCCAACGGCGGCATGCTGCACGCCGTGCACGCGGGCACGTCGCTCGGCCGGGACAAGAAGAGCGCCGTCGACGACGCGCACGACCTGGGTACCGGCCAGGAGCTGTGGGGCTTCATCCCGCCGGACCTGTTGCCCAAGCTGGGCCTGATGATGAACGGCCACGAGTTCTACGTGGACGGCACGGCCATGGTGCGTGACATCTGGGCGGACGGCTCCGCGAGCAGCACGGGCACGGGCAACGACGTGAAGGAGGCGGGCGAGTTCCACACGCTCGCCATCCTCACCGAGCGCTCCGGAGGCCAGCGCTTCGCCGCGCTGGACGTGACGAACCCGCGCGAGATGTTGAAGCCGGACGGCAAGCCCTTCCGCTGGATGTTCCCCAACGCGTGCGAGCCGGAGTCGGCCATGGTGGGCCAGTCGTGGACGAACTTCGCGCCCAAGCCGCCGCCCATCGGCCCGGTGCGGCTCGCGAAGGGCAATGCGCGTGGCTGGGAGGAGCGTTGGGTGGCCGTGCTCAACGGCGGTTACAGCTCGGACCTCTCGCGTGGCCGCGGCGTGTACATGCTGGATGCGTGGACGGGCGGCAAGCTGTGGTCCGCGGAGGCGCGGCCCGGTGCCTCCTCGTCGGATGCGTACACGAGCGGGGTGCTCGACCGGATGCAGCCCATCGCGGCCGCACCGGCGCTGGTGGACATCGGTAACGCGGAGAATGTGCAGATGGACCTGGATGGCTTCTTCGACACGCTCATCGCCGGTGACCTGGGCGGCCAGGTGTGGACGTTCCGTTTCCACGAGCCGGGCGTCCTCGGCGGTGATGGCCAGGTGAACAACTGGTTCGGTGCGCGCTCGCTGGAGATGGCGCGCGGCAGCGACTTCCAGAAGCAGCCGTTCTTCCACATGGCCTCCACCGTGCGTCAGCCGGAGACGGGCTGGCTGCGCGCCTTCCTGGGCACGGGAGACCGTCAGCACCTGCGCTCCAAGGAGGGGACGAACTGCGGTCCGGACGATCTGCTGGCCTGCGTGCGGATGAAGTGCGACGTGAAGGCGGAGCTCACCGCCGACATCAACGGGCTGCTGCGCACGTCCGTCATCGAGTACGACAACGGGGTGCTGGTGAAGAACACCGGGGCACTCTCGGGCTCGGTGGCACCGGTGTGCTCGTCCGCGCGCCTGGAGCTCACCGGTCTGCGCATCCGGTGCGACAAGGGCACGGCCCTCGGCAGCGGCTCGTACTACTTCCCCGCGGTGGGTTCGGCGGAGCCCGCCAGCACCGACGCCGAGTGCGCGAAGACGGGAGGCGAGTGGTCGTGCACGCTGGCCTCGCTGCCCTCCGACTCGCATGGAGACCTGAACCTGGGCGCGGACGCCAGCAAGGTGCCGCACAACCGCTACTTCGGCTTCCACGCATACGGAGGCTGGCAGCGCCACTTCGAGAACGCCACCGAGGCCGTCGCGTTCGACGGCAGGCGCGTGACGGACGGCGCCTTCGACTGCGGCCCGGGTGTCGACTGCTCGCTGGTGGATGTCACCATTCCGGACAGCGCCTACGCGACGTACCTGCACCCGGAGCTGGGCACCCTGCGCTACGTCCCCGCGGGCACGATGGCGGCGCTCCCTCGCGGCACGATGGAGGGGCCGGGCTGGTTCCTGCGGTATGGCGGCCTGCAGGAGAAGACGGCCGCGGGCTCGGCCGTGCTGGGCGGCATCGTGTTCTGGCCGAGCTTCTCGCCTCCCGCGGGGGCCACCGTCTCCGCGTGCAAGCTGTCG
Organism: Archangium gephyra; assembly: GCF_049060025.1. Lineage (GTDB taxonomy): Bacteria > Myxococcota > Myxococcia > Myxococcales > Myxococcaceae > Archangium > Archangium gephyra_A. The sequence goes on along the minus strand of NZ_JBMEQQ010000002.1, from coordinate 5,127,998 downwards.
GGCGGGGGTGACCTGAGCCGCTCGTGGCAGGCGGACGTCATCACCGGTCTGCCGGACCAGGCGGAGGGTTTCCGGGTGACGGACGAGGACGGCACGCTGCTCGGGTACATGCCCGCCAAGACGCTGGATGCGTGGGCTCCGCCTCCGGAGCCGGCGGCGGTCGTCTCGGTGTCCTCGACGGGCGGCATCCGCTACGAGGTGGTGATGCCGGGCGTGGGACAGGCGCCGCTCATCGAGACGCTGCGCGAGCGCGAGAACACCACGCCGGACATCTACTGGCTGGAGGTGCCGCGCAACCTGCACGCGTGCCGGCACGAGGACACGAGCTACTGCCCGTGAGCGACGGACGCCGGGTCAGACAGTCGAGGACCCGGCGTCCTCCGCGGCAGTCTCGCCGCGCGGCACGCGCACCGTGAAGGTGGTGCCCGCCTCCGGGCTGGAGTGCACCTGGATGTCGCCGTGATGGGCGCGCACCAGGTGCTTCACGATGAACAGCCCCAGGCCGATGCTGCGCTGGGCGCTGTCCATCCCGGACGCTCCGCGTTGCAGGGGCTCGAAGATGCGCGCCAGGTCCTCGGGAGAGATGGGCTTGCCCAGGTTGTGGACGCGCAGCCGCAGCGAGCCGTCCTCGCTCGTGCAGCTCACGGTCACGGGCGTCTCGGGCGGGCTGTATTGGAGGGCGTTGGTCAGGAGGTTCGTCAGGACCTGCGCCATGCGGTCGGCGTCCAGCGTGCCTACTCCGTCGCCCGAGCACTCCACCCGGAGCGTGCGTCCGGGGTGGGCGAACTGCACTTCCTCCACCACGTGCCGGGTCAGCTCGTGCAGGTCCACGGGTTGGGGGTTGAGGGTGATGCCGCCGGCCATGCTGGCCTGGGTGAAGTCCAGCAAGTCCCTCACCATGCGCGTCATCCGCTCGGCGCTGCTGCGGATGCGCGTGAGCAGGCGCACCTGGGTGGCCTCGTCCCGGCCCTGCTTGCGCAGGCCCGACTCCGCCGCCAGGGTGATGGCGGTGAGCGGGTTGCGCAGGTCGTGGCTGACGATGCCCACGAACTGCTGTGCGAGCTCGGCCCGGCGCAGGGCCTCGGCGCGCAGCTCGCGCAGCTCGGTGATGTCCCGGCTCACTCCGATGAAACCGGTGGGCTCGCCCTGGGCCGAGCGCATGGGAACGGTGCGGATGTTGATCCACACCTCGCTTCCGTCCTTGCGCCTTCCCAGCCACTCGCCCGTGCGCGCGCCCACGGCGATGATGCGCGCGAGGCCGTCCGCCAGCTCCTCGGGGGATTGGCTCGGGTAGATGGCCGCCAGCGATTGGCCCAGCATCTCCCCGGCGCTATAGCCGAAGAGCTGCGTGGCCCCCTCGTTCCAATAGGTGATGCGGCCGGCCAGGTCCGTCACGATGATGCTGTCGTGCACGTTGGCCAGGATGTCCACCTGCGTGCGGAGCTGGGCGTTGGCGGCCTCCAGGGCGGCGCGGGCCGCGCGCTCGGACTCCAGAAGCTGCGCGCGCTCCCGGGCCACCTCGTGCGTGCGCAGCACGGTGCGAAGCGTGGCCACCAGCTCCTCGGGCTCCACGGGGGCCACCAGGTAGCCGTCCGCGCCTCCGAGCAGTCCCTGCGTCTTGTCCTGCGTGGTGGTGAAGTTGGCGGACATCTGGATGATGGGGATGGAGGACGTGGCCGGGTCCTCCTTCAGCCTGCGGCTCACCTCGAAACCCGTCAGGTCCGGCAGGCGCACGTCCAGCAGGAGGACGTCGGGAGCCTCCCGGGCGAGTTTGAGCGCGTCCGCCGCAGTGGCCGCTTCCCGGGTCCTGAAGCCCGCCAGCTCCAGCATCCGCGCGAGCATGTACCTCTTGGCCTCGTCGTCCTCGACGATGAGCACGACGGGCGAGGGGGGCTGGGGGGATGGAGTCTTTTCCATGGAGGGGGGGCAATCCCAGGGGGGCTCTGTTCGCCCTCATACAACAGCGTTGCGCCTACGTCCCAACCCACCTGCCGTCGATTCCCCTTCACTCGGGGTGCTCCATTCTTGACGGGGGGGCCCGTGCCAGCGACCGTGACGGGGTGAGCGCGCCTTCCGTTCCGCGCGCGCCCGGTTCCGGCCAGGCGCCTGCTTCCCATTCCGACAGCTCCGCGCTCCCCGCCGCCGAGCGGTTGCGGCTGTTGCTCGAGCACATGTCCGAGGCCTTCCTCTCGCTGGATGCGCGGGGGCGGGTGCTCGAGTGCAACGCGCGGGCGGCGGCGTTGTTCGGGGTGGCTTCCGAGCGGCTGTGTGGCCAGGAGCCGTGGACGGTGGTGCCCGCGCTGGCGGGCCGGACGCTGCATGGGCGGTTGTTGACGGCGCTCGAGACGCGCCAGCCCGCGCGCTTCCTCGCGTCGCTGCCGCCGCGCTCCTGGGTGGAGGTGTCCGTCGTCCCCGTGCGCGAGGAGCTGTGGGTGCTCGCCTCCGACATCACCCAGCGCGAGGAGGCCCAGGCGCTGGTGGAGGAGACGGAGAAGCGCTTCCGGCTGTTGGGGGAGCGCTTCCAGGTGGCGCTCGACTCCGCGCAGATGGCCGTCTGGGAGACGAACCTCGCCACCGGCCAGGTGTTCCGCTCCGAGGGGCATGACCGGCTCTACGGCTACCCCGAGCCGCTCAAGACGTGGACGCACGAGATGTTCCTGGCCTCGCTCCACCCGGAGGACCGTCCGGAGGTGGAGGCGCAGGTCACCGGCATCTTCTCCAACGACGTGAAGGCCTATACGTCCACCTTCCGCACCCGGTGGCCGGATGGCACCTGGCACTGGCTGACCAGCCGCGCCACCGTGATGCGTGATGGCCAGGGCCGGCCCATGGTGGTGCGCGGCGCCATGCTCGACATCACCACGCTGAAGGAGACGGAGCTGGCGCTGCAGGAGGCGGTGCGCGTGCGCGACGACTTCCTGTCGCTCGCCAGCCACGAGCTGAAGACGCCGCTCACCGGCCTGTTGCTGCAGATGCAGATGGTGCGGCGGTTGGAGGCGGAGGCGGCCTCCCTCACCCTGGACTCCCCGAAGGTGCGGGCGCGGATGGAGGCCATCGACCGCTCCCTGCGGCGGCTGGGCCTGCTGGTGGACAACCTGCTGGACGTCGGGCGCATGCGCCAGGGCAAGCTGGACTTCTTCTTCAGCCAGGGGGACCTGTCGGCGCTGGTGTCCGAGCTGGTGGAGCGCACCCGCGACGAGGCGCGGCTGGCGGGCGTGTCCCTCACCGCGGACATTGCCCCGGGGCTGGTGGGCCGCTTCGACAGGCTGCGGATGGAGCAGGTGGTGACGAACCTGCTGTCCAATGGGCTGCGCCACGGCGGGGGACAGCCGATGGAGGTGCGGCTGGAGAAGACCTCCGAGGGGGCACGGCTGGTGGTGCGCGACGAGGGGCCCGGCGTCCCCGCGGCCGATCGCGAGCGCATCTTCGCGCGCTTCGAGCAGGTGCGGGGCGCGGCACGCGCGGGCGGCCTGGGCCTCGGGCTGTTCATCGTGCGGCAGATCGTCGAGGGACACCGCGGCCAGGTGCACGTGGAGCCTGGCCCCGGCGGGCGGGGCGCTGCCTTCGTGGTCGAGCTCCCTTTGTAACCGGCGCGCGCGTCCACTGATTCCCAGTGCCTTCGGGACTCGCACTGGGCGTCTCAGGAGTTCAGCCGAGCTGGAAAGTCAAGACGACACTGCCAACACTGCCTGTTGAGTGGAGTGCGATCAGCCGTCCTTTCGAGTGGGCGGGTTGCTTTCGTCCCTTCAGAGCGTTTCTGATCTGTACCGGAGTACCAGTCGCCGTTTCACTCCAGCCCCCCACGGAGGCAATCAACGCATGCAGCTCAACATCACCTTCCGCCAGTTCGGCTCGTCCGATGCCCTCAAGGAGTACGCGAAGGAGAAGGTCGAGCGGGTGAACAAGTACCTGGATAGAGCCGGTGAGGCTCACGTGGTGCTGTCGCTCGAGCGGCACCTGCACCATGCGGAGATCACCATCCACTCCGGCTCCTGGGTGCTGCGCGGCAGGGAGAAGAGCGAGGACATGTACGCGTCCATCGATCTCGCGATGGACAAGATCGAAGCGCAGCTCCGCAAGTACAAGGAGAAGATCAAGAACCACCACGGCCGCGACCGCGTGCACCACCGCCAGGGGCTGGTGAACCAGCTCAAGGTGCGCCACAAGGTGTTCGAGGTGCCCGGGGATATGCTGGAGGAGGCCGCCGAGCCCGCTCCCGCCGCGCAGCCGCCGGCCCCGAGCCTGCCGGCGACCGAGCAGCTCGCGCAGTCCACCACGCGCATCGTGCGCACCTCGGAGATCACCGTGAAGCCCATGCCGGTGGACGAGGCGGTGATGCAGATGAACCTGATGAACCAGGACTTCTACGTCTTCCAGCACGCCACCACGCACGAGGTCTGCGTGCTGTACCGGCGCAAGGAGGACGGGCAGTACGGTCTCATCGCGACGCACGGCTCCACGCCCACGCCCACCGCGGGCTGAGTCCTAGCGCGCGCCGCCGCCCTTCCGCTCGTCTTGGAAGGGTGCGGCGGCTGGCGCGGCGGCGGTCCGCCGGGGAACCGGCGAATCCAGTCCGTGACCGAAGGCGAGCCGGCTCAGCCCCACGGGGAGCCGGCCCGGTGTGCCGATCTCCCCGAAGAGGGCGGCGGCGGCGGCCTCGGTGGCGGCGGGCTGGTACGAGTAGATGGCCAGCACGGCCCGGGCCTCGTCGGCTTGTTCGGTGAGGTAGGGCAGGCCCATGGACACCACCAGCACCGGGCGTCCGGTGGCGGCGGCCATGGTGACGAGCTCGAGCTGGCGTGAGTTGATCATCCCCACCACCACCACGTCCGAGGCGAGCGCCAGGCGGCGCGCCTGTTGCCGGAGCACGGCCCGGCGGGCCTGCGTGGGCCAGGCGGGCACGTTGAGCACCTGGGCGCCCGGTGAGCGCTCGAGGAGGGCCTCGCCCAGCGAGCGCTCGGGGGTGATGAGGCCCAGGCGCGCCCCGGGGGAGAGGGGGAAGTGCTTGCCGTCGGTGCGCAGCAGGGTGACGGCGGCGCGGGCGATGCGGTGGGCCACCTCGGCATTCTCCGGAGAGGGCGGGGTGGCCAGGCGCTCCTCCAGGAGGGGGGGCTGCTCGAAGAGGCCGCGGCGCAGCTTGGAGGTGAGGATGCGGCGCACGGCCTCGTCCAGCCGCGCCGGGGGAAGCTCTCCGCTCCAGGCCGCGGACATGAGGGCCTCGTACACCTCCGTCTTCTTCTCCGCGCGCCAGGGGACGAGCACCATGTCCGCGCCGGCCTTCACCGCCATCACCGCGGCCCGGCCCACGCCGTAGCGCAGGGCGATGGCGTCCATCTCCAGCTCGTCGGTGAGCACCAGCCCGTCGAAGCCGAGCCGCTGGCGCAGCAGCCCCTCCAGCACCTGGGGGTGGACGGTGGCGGGCAGGTCGTCCCCGGTGAGGCCGGGCACGGCCACGTGGGCCGTCATCAGCCCGTCCAGGCCGTCCTGGATGACGGCGCGGAAGGGCTCCATCTGCGCGAGCACCTCCTCGCGGGACTCGCGCATGACGGGCAGGGCGGTGTGGCTGTCGGCGTCCGTGGAGCCATGGCCGGGGAAGTGCTTGGCGACGGTGACGAGCCCCGCGTCCTGCTGGCCGCGCACGAAGGCGCGCCCCAGCTCGGAGACGAGCGGCACCGAGTCCCCATAGGAGCGGATGCCGATGACGGGGTTGCGCGGGTTGAGGTTGACGTCGAGCACGGGCGCCAGGTTCATGTTGAAGCCCAGGCGCTTGAGGTCCTCGCCCTGGGCCAGCCCCGCGGCGTAGGCCAGCTCCGCCGAGCGGGTGGCCCCCAGCGCCATGTTGCCGGGCAGCACCACCACGCCGTCCTTCACCCGCACCACGTTGCCCCCCTCCTGGTCCAGCGCGAGGAAGGGGGGAATGGCGTCGGCCAGCAGCCGGCGCAGGCCGTCGTTGAGCCGGGCCACCTGCTCGCCGCTGGCGATGTTGCGCCGGAAGAGGCACACCCCCCCCACCCGGCGGCCGCGCACCAGCGCCTCCACGGACTCGTCCACCTCGGTGCCGCCAAAGCCCACCATCATCAACTGGCCCACCTTGTCCTCGACGGACAGGCGGGACATGAGGCGCTCGACGCGGGACTGGAGCACCTCCTCCGCCGAGGGGGGCACCGGGGTGGCTTCTTCCCCGGCCTGGGTGGGGAGGTGGGGCGCGGCGGCCTCGGGCGGGCCGGAGGTGGTGGCGCAGGCCCCGAAGCAGAGGACGAGCAGCAGGAGGAGTGCGCGGAGGGGCCGGGGGAACACGGTGGGCCGGGAGCCTAGACGAGCCCTTCGCCCCCTCCATTTTCTGGCCGGAGAAGTTGAAGAGGCCCTTCCAGGCCCACCCCGGACCATTCGGCTACCGTGCAGATGGGGGAAGAATCCACCCGGATGAGGACAGGGCAGGCAGGCGACCCTTGCGCGAATCGAGGGTCAGGAGTAATTGCCCGCTCTAGGGAGCGCCACCGCGGGAGCGCCAGCTTGCGAATCTCCGAGTTCCTCAGCCCAGAAGCACTGATCGCGGACCTCCAGGCCCGCGACAAGCAGGCGGTGCTGCGCGAAATGAGCGCCGTGCTGGCCCGGGCCCATCCCTCCTTGAAGGAGGAGCGCCTGGTGGAGGTGTTGCGCGAGCGCGAGAAGCTCGGCTCCACCGGCATCGGCGAGGGTGTGGCCATTCCCCACGGCAAGCTGCCCGGGCTCACCAACCTGGTGGCCGCCTTCGGGGTCTCGCGCCAAGGCGTGGACTTCGAGGCCATCGACGGCAAGCCCACCCACCTCTTCTTCGCCCTGGTCGCCCCGGAGAACAGTGCCGGTGTCCACCTCAAGGCACTGGCGCGCATCTCGCGCCTCTTCAAGAATCCCCGCTTCCGCGCCTCCATCCTGGAGGCCGCCTCCGCCGCGGACATCCACGCGCTGATCGTCCAGGAAGACGCCCGGCCCTGAAGGGGGCCGTGTCCCCGGCCGGCTCAGCGCGCGGCGGGCGCCGCCACGCTCCCGGGGCTCTCCAGGAGGAGGGTGACGGGGCCGTCATTGACGAGCGCCACCTTCATGTCCGCCGCGAAGATGCCCGTACCCACGGTGAGGCCGCGGGCGCGCAGCACCTCGCAGACGCGCTCGTACAGGGCCTTGGCGCCCGCCGGTTCCATGGCGTCGATGAAGCTGGGCCGCCGGCCCTTGCGCGCATCCCCATAGAGGGTGAACTGGCTCACGACGATGAGCTGCCGCGAGGTGTCCTCCAGGGAGAGGTTCATCTTGCCCGCCGCATCCTCGAAGATGCGCAGCGTGGCGAGCTTCTCCGCCATCCACGCCACATCGGCCTCGGTGTCGCCCTTGCCCACCCCGAGCAGCACGAGCAGCCCCGGGCCCACCTGGCTGACGCGCTCGCCGTTGACGGTGACGGAGGCCTCAAGGACCCGCTGGACCACTGCCTTCATATCGTGCTCGTTCCCAGCGCTCCTCTGGCCGATTGTCTGGCCGGCGAGGGAACAACCAGTGGGCCTCGAACGTACCCAGGGTGGATTCCCCAGGCAATGCCTGCCCTCGGGGCGGACATCCCCCGAGTGCCCAGATGACCTGCCGCGGGGGGTGACATAGGATGCGCGACCGCATGACTGTTCAGCGACCTTGTCGCACCTGTGGGGGGTCTCATCCGGAAGGGGCGAAGGAATGCCCTCGTGACGGCACTCCTCTGTCCATCGAGTCCCATCCGGACGACAAGACGGTGATGGGCCCGGCGCCCACCGGCCCCGTGGAGGAGCGATACCCCTCCGTGGATGAGCCCGAGGCGGAGTGGGAGTCCACCGTCCGCAAGGACATCATGGTGGGCCAGCGCATCGGCGAGTACATGGTGCGCCGGCGCATCGGCAGCGGCGGCATGGGCGTCGTCTACGAGGGCGAGCACCCGGTCATCGGCCGCAAGGTCGCCATCAAGATCATCCGCCCGGACTCCTCGGAGGGCGTGCGCTCGAGAGACCTCGTCGGCGAGGCCCGCGCGGTGAGCGCCATCCGCCACCGCGGCATCATCGACATCTTCGGCTTCGGCACGCTCCCGGGCATCGGCCAGTACCTGGTGATGGAGTACCTCAACGGCCGGCCGCTCGATGAGGTCATCCTGGACCGGGCGCCGATGCCGCCCGCCGAGGCCGTCCGGCTCATCATCGAGGTGCTCGGCGCGCTGTCGGCCGCGCACGCCGTGGGCGTCATCCACCGCGACCTCAAGCCGGGCAACATCTTCCTCGTGCTGGAGTCCAACGGCTCCGAGTACGTGAAGGTGCTCGACTTCGGCCTGGCCAAGCAGGGCACCACGCCCAACGGCCCCACGCCGCAGACGCGCGCGAGCATGATCGTCGGCACCCCGGAGTACATGGCGCCGGAGCAGGCGTGTGGCCAGCCGGTGAGTCCGCGCACCGACCTGTACGCGGTGGGCATCATCCTCTTCGAGATGCTCACCGGCCGGCTGCCCTTCCGGGGCGACTCGCCGATGCACGTGGCCATCCAGCAGGTGCAGGCCCAGCCGCCCTCGCCGGACTCGCTGGTGGAGGGTCTGCCGCCGGAGCTCAATGCCCTCGTGCTGCGGCTGCTGGCGAAGGAGCCCGAGGAGCGGTTCGCCTCGGCCGAGGCGGTGGCGCGCGAGCTGAAGACGATCGCCCGGACGCTGGCCGTGGACATGACGCAGTTGTCCGGCTTCGCCCGGACGATGCCGGAGCCCGTCTCGCGCCCCTCTCCGCGGCAGGAGGCCCCCGTGGCGCCTCCGCGTGCCGCGCGCACGCCGGCCCCGCCTCCCGCGGAGACGGTGGAGGCCCCGAAGGTCCTCACCGGCTCACGCCCGGCCCTCGCTCCGCCGGAGTCCGAGGCGACGGCGGTGGCCGTTCCCGGTGCCCGCCCCGCGCTGGTCGCGCGCCCTCAGGCGGCACGTCCCCAGGCGCGCCCGCAGGCCGCCGCCCCCCGTACTCCGCCCACCACCGATGTGGTTCCGGTCCAGGAGTTGCGCGCGCCCGTCGCGTCCAACTCCCGCATGAAGCTGCTGATGGGGGTGGGGCTGGCGGCGGTCCTCCTGGGTGTGGGCGCGGGGGTGGTTGTCTCCAATCGCGACAGCGGCCCGGCCGTACCGGAGGTGCCGGGGACGGCCGCGTCGAAGGACCCGGTGGCCGCCACCGGCTCGACGCCGCAGCCCCAGCCCACCCCGCCGGACCCTCCGCCCCGGGTCGAGACGCCCGTTCAGCCGGAGACGCCGCCCACCTCTCAGACCGTGGCCACGGTCCCGGATCCGGTTCCCGAGAAAACCGAGCCGAATTCCGCACAGCAAAATGCGACCTCTGTCGTGAAGCCCCGTTCTCCTTCCAGTGCGAATGGATGGCTTCGGGTCATCGCCGCGAAGTGTTGGACGGACGTGTACGTCGACAGCAAGCGCAGGGGCCGCGCCCCGATATACTCCTTGCCCCTGCCCTCGGGGCCGCATGTCCTCGGGCTTCTTGGCAATCCCAGGGTCAAGAGGCATGAAGAGGACATCGTCATCAAGCCGGGGGAGACGCTCGAAATCAACGCCCCGTGCATGCCCGCCGGGTAAGAAGAGACGCCCTCTCCTCCAGGAGCCGCCATTTCCCATGTTTCACCGTTCGCTCTTGCTGCTGCTGTTGCTCCTCCCCCTGTCCACCTGGGCGGCGCAACTGCCGGGCATCCGGCTCTATCAACGGGGGGAGTACGCCAAGGCGAGCCGCACGCTGAAGCAGGAGATCAACAACCCCAGGCGGACCGACGAGCAACGGGCTCTGGCGCGCGTCTACCTCGCCGCCTCGTTGCTTGCGCTCGAGAAGGAGGACGAGGCGTTCCTGCAGCTCGAGGAATTGGCGCGCACCTACCCGGAGCAGCGGGTGGATCCCGCGCTCTTCCCGCCGGAACTGGTGGATCTGGAACTGAAGGTGCGTGCCCAGATCGAGGTCGAGCGGCGGCGCCAGGAGGCCGAGCAGGCCGAGCTCAACCGGATCGCCGCCCAGGAGGATGCCGAGCGGCGCCGGCGTGAGCAGGAGCAGGCGGCCCGCGACCAGCTGGCGGAGATGCCGCGGGACGAGGTGCCGGGCCCGGCGCCCGTCGAGCCCAGCTCCTCCGCCCTCCGGCTGCGTCCGGAGGTCACCGGTTTCGTCGATATGTTGGGCCAGGGCTCCCGGGGGTTTGGTGTGGGCGCCACCCTGGGCTTCGGCGCGCTGGATACCAGTGCGCGGCTGCTGCCCGGTCCCGAGGGGCGGTGGGGGTTGAGCCTGGACGTGGGTTATCTCTTCGGCCGCGGCATGTTCCAGCCGCGGGTGGGTCTGCGGGGGACGGGCGTACTGGGGGTGGGCGTGGGGGGAGGAGCCGTGGTGGGCGTGCGGCTGACGCCCCTGCCCTGGTTCACCTGGCTGTTGGACGTGGGAATCGAGAAGTACAGGGTGAGGGTGAGCGACCAGGATCGTTTCCGGGATGTCACCCTGGTGGCCTCCACGGGCCTGGGTTTCAATCTGTTCTAGGTGTCTCCCTTGACCGGGGAGCCTGGGGGATCGCTGTCCGCTCTACCGATGGGGAGAAGCTTCGTGTCCGCTCGTATCGTTCGCGGCGCCGTCATGGCCGCCGCTCTCGTTCCACTCGCGCTCGCCCTGCTGCCGGCCCCGGCCCTCGCGCAGCCCAGGTGGGAGCCCCAGGTCACCTGGAACACGTACCTGGGTGGAGCGGAGACCGACGTGGCGGAGGACGTCACCACCAACGAGCGGGGCGATGTCTTCGTGACGGGCTCGACGAATTCGATCGGCTTCCTGGGCACCACGGGCCTGCCCTCCGTGACCACGAACCGGGATGCCTATGTGGCCCGGGTCAGCGCGGACGGAGAGACCCTGGAGTGGGTGCGCGTGTTTGGCAGCGCCGACACCGACGGTGATTCCGGCATGCGGGTGGCTCGCGGTCCGGCCGGGACGCTGTATGTCGTGGGGAAGATTCGCTCCTCCCTGGACTCCGCCTCGGGCGCCGGGCGCACCTACGGTGAGTACGCGGCAGGTGGTTCGGATGCCTTCCTTGCCCAGCTGTCCGAGGCGGATGGCACGCTGAACTGGTTCATGTTCCTGGGTGGCACGAGCTCGGACGAGGGCCTGGACCTCGCGGTGGACACGGTCAACCACCGGGTGTACGTCGCCGGGAAGACCGCCTCGGACGACTTCCCGAGTCAGACCGGGCGCTACTCCCGTGCCGATGTGTCCGATGCGTTCGTCACCCGGGTGGATGTTTCCTCGGACAACGTTCCGGCCATCACGTGGTCGCGGCTCATCGGGAAGCTCGGAAATCGACGAGGGCTTCGCGGTGGCGCTCGAGGGGTCCGCCGTCTACCTGGGCGGAATCATCGGTTCCAACGACATCAAGCTGACCGTGGACAAGTTCCGCTCGTCCTTCCATTCCGGCTCGGACGACGGCTTCGTCACGAAGCTGCGTTCCGACACCGGTGAGGTCGAGTGGCTGTTCTACGTGGGGGGCGACGGCAAGGACGATGTCCGCGACCTCCTGGTGCGCGGTGACACCACGGAGCTCATCGTCGTGGGCAATACGAACTCCTCGAATTTCGCCGCGCGTGACAGAACGGGCGACGTCTACGTGCTCCGGCTGGAGTCGGTGGGGGGTTCACTGGCCGGAACGGTGCAGGCCGTGGGACGCGCGGGCTCGCTCGACGAGACGACCGGCCAGGCCGCGATGGACGTGAACCACAACGTCTTCATCGGAGGCTCGACGGAATCCTCGAGGGACTTCGCCACCCTGTATGGCTGGGACACCGAATACTCGGGTTCGTCCGAGGGCTTCGTCGCCATGTGGTTCCCGGGCGAGAAGACGCCGTTCTGGATTTCCTACCTGGGTGGGTCCAACTCCCTGGCGGGAGGGGCGGAGTCGGTGCGAGGGGTGGCCGCCAGCCCGTTCGGGATGCTCACCCTGTGCGGGAGTTCCTTCGCGGCGGACCTGATGCGCGCCACGTCGGGCTTCGAACGTGAAGCGAGCGAGAAGGAGAACGGCTTCCTCTTCCGGGTGGTGACGGACACCTCGGACCCGAGAGCGGGCACGGTGAACCTCACGCTCAACGGCGAGGGCCACCTGACGGCGCAGTGGTCCGGCTTCGTGGACGAGGAGACGGACGTCGTTGGCTACGAGTGGGCCATTTCCACCCAGGGGAGCCCCGGTCCGGACCTCACCTTCCAGCGCGCGGACCTCGTGACGACGACGGTCACCGCCAGCGAGGTGGCCCAGCCGGAGATGACCTATTACGCCCATGTGCGCGCCATCAATGGCGTGGGCGGCCGCTCCCCGGTCATTTCGTCGCCGGGCTTCACGGTGCCGGTGCCGGTGCCGGTGCCGGGCGGTGGAGATGGAGGAGCCGGGACGGACGGCGAGGTCGAGGTGCTCGCTCCGCTCGGCTGGGGTTGCGGCAGCACGGGGAGCGGCGGCGTGGCGGGAGCGCTCGGACTGGTGGTGCTGGCCCTGCTGTCGCCGCGCCGTACGCGCGTGGCCCGGGGAGGTTCGCGGGGGTGAGGCCCGGAGTACCGAGGCTTCGGGCGGCTCGCGCCGCCGGAAGGCCTCGCCTCCTTGCGTGTAGGGCGTCAGCATTTGTTTTCTCTGGAGAGGGGCGCTCGTGTCTCGTCATCTGTACGGTTTGGTGGCCGCGGCCGGAGCCATCCTCGTGTCGTGGGTGGCGCTGAGCCAGCCCGCGTCTTCCAGTGCTTCGGCCATGGAGCCACCAGCCCAACGGATGGCGCCCGTCTTCCGGCCGGGCATCGCCCCGGTGCCCGCGGGCACGCAGGGACACTATGAGCTGCGCCACCTGCGCTCGCGAGCCGTCTTCACCGACAGGGGGGTGGAGGTGCATCTGCCCTCGCGGACGCAGCCGTCCCGCACCGTGGGCTGGAGCGTGGCGGGTGGGCGTCAGGTGCGGCCGCGGGCGGAAAAGCCGCGGGAGACGAACCTGCACCGGCGGGTGGGGCCGCAGAAGTCCTGGGAGTCGGAGGGGCCTGCCTACGGCAGGCTGCTCTACCCGGGGGTCCGGCCGGGCGTGGACCTGTGGTTCGAGGAGCATGTCGAGGGCGTGGAGTACGGCTTCCGGGCCGGGCGCGGGGCGGACCTGAAGCGGGTGAAGCTCGAGTACGACGGCGCTCGCCAGGTGCGGGTGGTGGACGAGGGGCGGGCGCTGGAGGTGGTCCTGGACGAGGGCGTGCTGCGCGAGGAAGGGCTGCACTGCGCGCAGGAGGAGGCGGATGGCACCCCGTATGCGGTGGCATGCCGGTTCACGGACGCACGCCCGGTAGGCCGGGAGCGCTGGGCGTACGCCATCGAGGTGGACGTGGTGGAGCCGGAACGCCCGGTGGTGGTGGACCCGGTCATCCGCTGGAGCCACTACCTCGGTGGGTCTCGCGACGATGCGTTCGGGGGCATGGCCGTGACCGACGCGGGGGAGATCTTCGTCGTCGGGACCCTCATGCAGCAGGATCTCGGGACCGGCAACGACATCGAAATCGATGGGTTGCCGATGGTGAGTCCGACCGCGAAGGCCGTGCTCATCGGCAGCTTCCACGCGGATGGCGGGTTCAGGGGGTGGCGGGCCTTGCACGGGGGCGGCGAAGACATCGGCCAGGCCGTCACCATCGGCAAGGACGGCATGGTGTACGTCGCGGGTGGGACCACGTCGACGAACTTCCCCAACCTCCCCACCTACTGCCTCAACCATGGGGCGTATACCCCGGGGGTTGGTGCGCCGGTGAGGTCGGATGCCTTCGTGGCCCAGTTCGATCCCAAGGCGTTCAAGTTCCTCGGGGTCTTCCTCGTGGGGACGCCAGTGGGGAACGAGGTCGCTCACGGCATCGCCTCCGGGCCGGATGGCCGCCTCTACCTCGTGGGGCAGACCTCCTCCCCGGTGTTTCCCGGTGACGCCTTGGCCCCGGATGCGGGCGTGGACGCAGGCGTGGACGCGGGCTCGGGCGGGGACGAGGAGCCGTATGATGCCGGCGTGGAGGGGGGGAGGGACGGGAGCGTGGATGCGTTCGTGACGCGGCTCCTTCCTTCCGTGCCCTCCGTGGATACGGGGTTCACGTGCCCGGGCGGCCCCGAAGCCGCCACGTTGGAGTGGTCTATCGTGGGGCGCGGGTCCCATGATGATGTCGTCTACGCGGTCGCCCTGGATGACGCGGGCAAGGTCTACGTCACGGGCAGGACGGCCTCCCTGGGAATGCTCCCGGCGCTCTCGGTCACACGGCAGCACGCGGGGGACGCGGGCAACGACGACGTCTTCGTCGCGCGAGTGGACCCGGATGCCGGTACGGTCGAGAAGAGCCTCTACCTGGGAGGCCTGGGGAACGAGGAGGGGCGTGCGCTCGCGCTCAAGGGGTCCGGCAGTACCAGCCTCTTCGTGGGTGGGACGACCCGCTCGGCGGGCTTCCCGCTGATCACGGGCTCCGGCGTCTCCATGTCCGATGCTTTCGTGGTGGCGCTCGACAAGGACACGTTCGCCCTGCAGGGCTCGAGCACTTTCGGAGGCGCCGAAGGAGATGACGAGGGGCTGGCACTGGCCGTCGACCGAAGCGCCGTGGCCGGGAAGAACATCGTCTACCTGGGGGGGAGGACCACCTCGGCGAATGACTTCCCGTTCGTGGCTGCCTTCGACACGCGCTTCGGCGCGGGCCTTACCGAGGGGTTCGTGGCCCGGCTGGAAGTGGATGCGGGCGCTCCCTCGTGGGCGACGCTGGTGGGGGGCGAGAAGGATGACGCGGTGCTCGCCCTGAGCAATCAGCTCCCGGGGCGCCTCCTGGTCGGTGGCACCACCAGCTCCAGTGACCTGGCTCCGGGCACGAGCGGCGGGAAGGCGCCGGCCGGCGAGGGTGACCTGTTCCTCCTCCAGGTGGATCTAACCGCGGACGGGGGAACGAATCCCGGCGAGGACGCGGGGACGGATGCGGGCGAGGACGCGGGGACGGAGGCGGGCGATGACGGGGGAACGCGGCCCGACGATGACGCTGGGACGGGTGCGGGCGAGGACGCGGGCCCGCTCCGCTCTCCCCTGGGTTGGTCCTGTGATGCCAGTGGAACCAGCGGTGGGCCGGGTGCCCTCTTGCTCGGCATTCTCGCCGGGTTGGCGCTGCTTGCTCGCCGCCGGACGCGGGCGGACCGCCCCGGATGAGGGGAGGACACTGATTCGTTCTCTTTTGTAGGGGGGCTGCCGTGTCTCATCGTTCGTTGGGTGTGGTGGCCGCAGCCGCGGCGATCCTCGTGGTGTGTGGGGCGATGGGCCAGCCCGGGTCTTCCAGTGCTCCGGCCGTGGTCCACCCGGCGGACCCGCTGAAGGCGCCCGTCTTCCGGCCGGGCATCGCCCCGGTGTCCGAGGGTCCGGCGGGACGGTACGAGTTGCGCCACCTGCGCTCGCGCGCGCTCTTCACCGACAGCGGCGTGGAGTTGCGCCTGCCCTCGCGCACCCAGGAGTCACGAGCCCTGAGCTGGCGCGTGGCCGGTGGGCGTCCGGTGCCGCCCCGGGCGGAGAATCCCCGGGAGGCGAAGCTCCACCGGTTCTTGGGGCCGGAGGCCTCCTGGGAGCGCGATGTGCCCACCTACGGCGGGCTGCGCTACCCGGGCGTGCTGCCCGGGGTGGAGCTGTGGTTCGAGGAGCGTGCCGAGGGCGTGGAGTACGGCTTCCGGGCCGAGCGCGGGGCGGACTTGCGGCGGGTGGAGCTGGAGTACGACGGTGCGCGGGAGGTGCGGGTGGTGGAGGAGGGGCGGGCGCTGGAGGTGGACCTGGGGGAGGGCGTGCTGCGAGAGCAGGGGTTGCACTGCGAGCAGGAGGGGGCGGACGGGGTGATGAAGGCGGTGGGTTGCCGCTTCGCGCACGCACGGCCCGTGGGCCAGGACCGGTGGGCGTACGCCATCGAGGTGGACGTGGAGGACCCCGAGCGTCCGGTGGTGGTGGACCCGCTCGTTCTCTGGAACACCTATCTGGGGGGCCGCGGTAGCTACAACGCGCTCCGGGCCATCCAGCAGAACAGCACGGGGGATGTCTTCAT
Source organism: Archangium gephyra (assembly GCF_049060025.1). Taxonomy (GTDB): domain Bacteria; phylum Myxococcota; class Myxococcia; order Myxococcales; family Myxococcaceae; genus Archangium; species Archangium gephyra_A. The sequence goes on along the minus strand of NZ_JBMEQQ010000002.1, from coordinate 5,111,925 downwards.
CGTCGGGACGACCGACACGCCTCCGCTCAGCCCGCCGCTGGATGTGAGCCGTGCTTTCGGCGGCCTGGGGGGCGTGTCCGATGTGCTCGTCGCCAGGTTCAACAGGGACGGTGGGCTCATCTGGTCGGCGCTGCTCGGCGGGGGCGGGGGTGATGTCGGCATGGCGCTGGCCATCGGTGACGCGGGTGAGCTGTACATCGCGGGCAGCACGGGTTCTCCGGACTTCCAGCGGCAGTTGCCCGATGGAGGAACGGCGAGCAGTCCCACCCTGGGGTTGGTGGATGGCTTCGTCGCCCAGCTCGATCCCACTGGAACGCGGCTCGGCTGGTTCGTGCGCCTGGGCGGCAACAACGTGGACTTCGTCAACAACCTGCTCCGGACGCCCGACGGCCAGTTGTACGTCATCGGGGATACCACCTCGACGAACATCCCGAACCTCAAGGGCGTCACGGATCCCACCATCCGGGGGGAGGAGGGATTCATCACCCGCATCAACCCCGACGTGACGCCCATTGCGCCGCTCTGGACCGTGCTCGTCCAGGGGCCGGGGAACGAGTCCCTGCACGGTCTCGCGCACGACGGCTCCGGCACGCTCTACGTCACCGGACGCACGGCACCCCTGTCGGGGGGCTCCCAGGATGCGCTCGTCGCCGTCGTCAATGGGAGCGGCACCCTCTCTCCCAGCATCGCGAAGCAGTTCTCCCTGGGCGGCGGCAGGTTCGACGAGGGGCGTGCCGTGCGCATCGCGGGCCCCTCCACGCAGCAGGAGGTGCAGGTGTTCGGGACCACCGAATCGACTGACTTCGCCGGTGGAGCCAGGGGCGGTTCCGATGTCTTCGTGGCGACGTTCCCGGCCTATGCATCCGACAGCAACATGCCCCAGAAGAAGCTGGGGCTGCTGGGCAGCACGGCGGGGGTGGAATATCTCTGGAGCCTGACGGCCGATGGCGCTGGGCGGGTCTACATCGGTGGGACGACCACCTCGCTGCTGGGCTTTCCCACCAGCACGGCATTCGACTCCTCCTACTCCGGGGGGGCGTGGGATGGGTTCGTGGCGAGGGTCAACCTCGATGCGCAGCCCGTGCTCGAGTGGGCTTCGTACGTCGGAGGAGAGGGGGAGGAGGAGGTCTATGCGCTGCAGGTCGACAGACTGAACCCGGCGCGGCTGCTCATCGGCGGCTCCACCAGCTCGACGGAGCTGATGTACTCGGACGCGGGCTACGACACGACCCCGAATCTCGACTCCCCCAAGGAGATGTTCCTGATGACGGTGGACCTGGATGCTCCGACGCCGGAGCCGCCGGACGGGGGAACACCGCCGCCGGACGGGGGAACACCGCCGCCGGACGGGGGAACACCGCCGCCGGACGGGGGAACACCGCCGCCGGACGGAGGGGGGACGCCCGTGCCGGATGCCGGGGAGCCGGGACCGATGCGGTCCCCGGTGGGCTGGTCCTGTGATTCCAGCACCAGCGGAGATGGGCCGGCGGCGCTCGCGCTCACGGCGCTGGCCGTGCTGATGCTGCTCGTCTCCCGCCGGAGGCTGCGCGCCTGACGGATTCCGGGTCCGGTCTCCCGGGCGCGCTTTTCACGAAGTTGTCCAACAGTTGGACAAGTTCGTGCGTTCCGGCACCGGGCGGGCGGCCGTGCCCGGCATTAACCTCCTCGCCGCGCGGAGGAGGCAGGCACATGGCGAATGCGACGGGCACGGCGCTCGTGACGGGTGGCAACCGGGGGATTGGGCTCGAGGTCTGCCGGCAACTGGGCCGGCTCGGCATGCGGGTGTTGCTGACGGCCCGGGACATCGCCGAGGGCGCGAAGGCCACCGCGTCCCTGCACGCCGAGGGGTTGGACGTCACCTTCGAGCCGCTCGACGTCACGTCCCAGGAGAGCCTCCACCAGTTGGTGGACCGGCTCGAGCGCCAGGACACCCGGCTCGCGGCGCTCGTCAACAACGCGGGCCTCGCCATGGAGGGCTTCGACGCGAACGTCGCCGAGCGGACCCTCGCCGCGAACTTCTTCGGAGTGCTGCACGTCACCGAGCGCCTGCTGCCGATGATGGAGGATCACGGCCGCATCGTCATGGTGTCGAGCGGGGTGGGGGAGCTGGAGGGGCTGTCCCCCGCGCTCCGCCAGCGCTTCGAGCCGCCCCCGCCCAAGGAGGAGCTCGTCGCGCTGCTGCGGACGTTCGTCGACGACGTGCGGAGCGGCGAGTACGCGCAGCGGGGCTGGCCGGGCTCGGCCTACCGGGTCTCGAAGGTGGGGCTCAACGCGCTGACGCGCCTGCTCGCGGAGGAGCTGAAGCCGCGTCACATTCTCGTCAACGCCGTCTGCCCCGGCTGGGTGAAGACGCGCATGGGCGGAGCGCACGCGCCGCGAGGGGTGGAGGAGGGCGCGGACACGATTGTATGGGCCGCAACGCTTCCCCCGGACGGGCCCTCGGGCGGGTTCTTCCGCAACCGCCGATCCATTCCCTGGTAGTCCGGGCTCTCACTCCAGCGCAACGCCGCCGCCATGTCGGCACGGGTGGGCAGGCGCTTCCCTCGGAAAACCCGCCTGGCCGCCTGCCCGTTTTTCTCACGAAGCGAACACTGGTCCACAGATTGGGTAACGCTTTGCCGCCTGGTGGAAGGCCGGGCGCCCAAGAGGGCGGTTCTCGTGGAGTGTCTCCCTTGCCGCCCCCCCATCCCCCTCCCATAATGGCCCTCACCTTTCCCGGAGAGCACGTGCAGGTCTACCGAGCCAGAACACTCTTGGCCGTGACGGTCGCCATTTTCGTCACGCTTCCGCGAGCGGGTGTCGCCGCGCCGGACGACAAGAAGCGCGCGGAGCGCGAGGCCCTCAAGGCCTCGTTGATGCAGGTGCTGCAGCGCGAGCCCCTCAGCGCCAGCCGCGTGGCCGTCCACATGATGAGCCTCGATGACGGCAGCGTGGTGTTCAGCCACAACGCCGACGAGTTGCTCAACCCCGCTTCCAACGTGAAGCTCGTCACCTCGGCGGCGGCGCTCGTCACGCTGGGGCCCGAGTACCGCTACGAGACCGAGTTCCTCGTGGAGGCCGAGTCCGATGGCCTCAAGGCCAAGACGCTCTACGTGCGTGGCAAGGGGGACCCCTCCGTCACCACCGAGCGCCTCTTCGGCATGGTGAACGATCTCTTCCACACCGGCCTGCGCGAGGTGCAGGAGATCATCGTGGATGACTCCTGGTTCGACGCCGAGCGCACGCCGCCCGGCTTCGATCAGGAGGACTCGGACCGGGCCTACATGGCGCCCACGGGTGCGCTGAGCCTCAACTGGAACGCGGTGGGCGTGTACCTGCGCCCCGGTGACGCCATCGGCGCCAAGGGCGTGGTGGAGATCGAGCCGCAGAGCGAGTTCTTCGTGGTGGAGAACGCGCTGACCACGGGCAATGCCCGGGCGCGCCGCTTCTCGGTGGCCTCGGATGCCGCGGGGGCGCAGCAGAAGATCGTCGTCCGGGGCCAGGTGCCGGTCGGCGGCGCCTACATGAGCGTGTACAAGAAGATCGACAACCCGCCCATGTACTTCGGCCAGACGCTCAAGCAGATGCTGAACGCGCGGGGCGTGAAGGTGAAGGGCAAGGTGAAGCCGGGAGTCACGCCCACCAAGGCGAAGCTGGTGTACGTGGCCCAGTCGGACACCTTCGACATCATCCTCAAGCGGCTCAACAAGCTCTCGAGCAACTTCGTGGCCGAGACGCTCCTCAAGACGATGGGCGCCGAGGCGCGGGGCGCGCCGGGCAGCTTCGCCAAGGGCATCGACGTGGTGGAGGACTTCCTCTCGCGCGAGGTGGGCATCCCCCGCGGCACCTACGTGATGAAGAACGGCAGCGGCCTCAACGACGCCAACCGTTTCTCGGCCACGCAGTTCGACCGCATCCTGCGCCACATGTACGAGCGCTTCCCGCTGGCGCCCGAGTACCTGTCCTCGCTGGGCATCGCCGGCAAGGACGGCACGCTCAGGTACCGCTTCGACGGGACGGAGGCGGTGGGCCGGCTGCGCGCGAAGACGGGCACGCTGGAGAACGTGTCGGCGCTGAGCGGCTACGTGCAGGCGGCCGGTGGGGAGAAGTTCATCTTCTCCATGATGGTGAATGACTACCCGGGCCGCTCTGGCCCCGTGGTGCGCGGGCTGGATGCGCTGGGCGCGGCGGTGGCCTCGGTGGGCTCCACCATGGGTCCCGGGCGCGCGGTGGCGGAGCTGGCCAGCGGCGAGCAGTCCAGCAGCTCCCAGGCCGAGGTGGTCAGCCGGGTGAAGACGTACCTGGCGCTGGGCAGCCAGCGGGATGCGCGCAACATCGGCTTCCTGCGCACGGCGTGGCGCAGCGAGCGCGACCCGGCGGTGCGGGCGGTGGTGGCCGAGAGCCTCTACCAGTCCAATCCGCAGGACTACCTCGGGGTGCGCACGCTGCTGGACAGCTACTCGGCGGGCACGGACGTGTATGGCCGGCTGCGCTCGGTGGCACGGGAGCTGTCGGTGGAAGTGCCCGGCCTGGGCAGCATGGTGGAGCTGGCCGCCAGCGGAAACGCCGAGGCGCTCTCGCGCGTCATCGAGCTGGCCTCGGCCGCCTCGGGGGATGCCTCCTCCGAGTCGGAGATGGCCGAGGGCCTGACGGCGGTGGCCCGCACGGCGCCCGAGGAGCTGGTGCTGGCGCTCAAGGGCGCCGCGGTGAAGGACCGCGAGACGGCCACCACGCTGCTGGCGCGGGGGCTGGTGCAGGCCGGTGAGGCGGAGCACCCCTTCTGGAAGGCGCTCAAGAAGAGCCTGGGCTCCACCGACACGAAGCTGGCGGACTTCGCCCGCTCGCTGGATGGGACGCTGTCGCGCAAGGTGGCCGAGGAGAAGGCCCCCAAGCCCCTGGTGCCCGTGCAGGTGGTGGCGCCGGCCTCGGCCGTCCAGGTGGGGCCCGCGGGCATCGAGCGCACCGCCGATACCCGTCCGGGCGGGTGAGCGTGGCTCCTGGCCGCTTGCCCGTCCCTCGTCCCAGCGGTGAACGGATGACCGGGTGAATCCCTGTTCAGGTGGGGACTCGCCCGGTATGCTATAGGGCGAGTCCGGTGGTGGGTGTTGGACCCCCACCCGACGCAATGTGACCGGTCCGTGGTGGACCGGTCCTCGTGGAAAGGCAAGGCATCATGGCTGGAGGAGTCAACAAGGTCATCCTCATCGGCAACCTGGGCGCGGATCCGGAGGTGCGTTTCACCCCGGGCGGCCAGGCGGTGGCCAACTTCCGCATCGCGACCAGCGACACCTGGACCGACAAGAACGGCCAGAAGCAGGAGCGCACGGAGTGGCACCGCATCGTGGTGTGGGGGAAGCTCGCGGAGCTCTGCGGTGAGTACCTGAAGAAGGGCCGCCAGTGCTACGTCGAGGGCCGCCTGCAGACGCGGGAGTGGACCGACAAGGAGAACCGGAAGAACTACACCACCGAAGTGGTGGCCAACGCGGTGACCTTCCTCGGCGGCCGTGATGGCGCCGGAGCGGGCGCGGGCGGTGGTGGCGGTGGTGGTGCACGCGGCGGCTACTCGCAGCAGCGCGGGGGCGGCCAGCAGCAGGGCGGTTACGACGACTACGGTCCTCCGCCCATGGGGATGGATGAGGGTGGCGGCGGTGGCGGCAACGGCGGCGGGGACGACGACATCCCGTTCTAGGTTGCGCGCCTCGGCGCCTGGAAGTGAAACGGCCGCTCCCGGGAGACCGGGGCGGCCGTTCGCCTTGGGGGAGGGCGGGGACTCAGTGGTCCGTCTGCACGCCACGCGCCTGCATGATGCGGGCACGCTCCTGCATGACCTCCTCGGTGCCGCCGGCCTTGTAGAGCGCGAAGAGGGCGCCCCAACCCATGCCGAGCAGCACGAGGAAGATGACGATGGACCAGGGCTCGAAGCGGCGCATGGAGCGCTCGGAGGCCAGCAGGCCCCAGCCCATGGCGAAGCCCTGCAGACCGTTGGCCAGGTGGTAGGCCGTGCCCAGCACGCCCAGCGTGTAGACCATGATGGTGGGCGCGTGCCAGCGCATCTCGTAGGCGATGGCGGCGAAGGGCTCCGCGCCGCCGTAGATGAGCCGCGGCTGGAGGAAGGCCAGCCAGATGTGGGCGCCCAGGAAGAAGAGCACGCCCACGGCGGCCACGCGCTGAACGAGGTACTTGACGTTGCCGTAGTAGGGGTAGGCGATGTTGTTCGGCCTGAAGCTGAACATGCGCACCAGGCCCCAGCCGGTGTGGAAGAGCAGCGGCAGCATCACGATGATGAACGTGAGGGCCTGCGCGTACGGGTGCTTGTACTGGGTCACCGCCGTCTGCCAAGCCGCGCCACCGTAGAAGGCGGCGAGGTTGTCCCAGAGGTGGTTCACCACCCAGATGCTCAGCGGCACCATGGCGAGGAACGAGCCCAGGCGGGACTGGAGGAGCGGTGTCTTCTGGGGGACGGCGGTAGCGGTGGCGGCGTGCGTGCTCATCGGTACTCCGGACATCGCGCGGTTGGGGGCCGCATGAGTGACAGTCGGACGGACAGGGGGTTATAGCCCTTCCGGCGCGAGGGGAGGATTTTCTGCCATGAGTGGAGGCAGTCCGGGCGCACGGAGGTATCAGCCCGGGTGATGCTTCCCAGGAGGCCCCGCTGGCCGGAGCCCGGCCGGGGGAGCCCCGGGTCTGAATGTCATTGGCGAGCGGCTCGCGGGTGGGCACGCTACTTCCAGACCTTATGGCCGATGAACTCGTCAGTGGATTGTTGAAGGAAACCGACCTGCGCGTGGTGCTCGTCACCGCCAGTGAGCTCGCCCGGCGGGCGCGCGAGCTGCACCGCTCCGCGACGGCCTCGGCCTTGCTGATGGCGGAGGGCCTGGCCGCCGGAGCCCTGCTCGCCTCGCAGCAGAAGAGCGACTCGCGCGTCAACCTGCAGCTCGAGTGCGACGGCCCCCTGCGGGGCCTCTTCGTGGACGCGGACACCACGGGCGTGCTGCGCGGCTACGCGAAGAATCCCCTCGTGTCGCACCTGGGCGCCGAGGGCGCGTACCACTGGCGTCCGGCGCTGGGGAACAAGGGCTTCCTCTCGGTGCTGCGCGACCTGGGAGGAGGGGAGTACTACCGCTCGGCGGTGGAGCTCGAGGCCTTCGACCTCGCGAGGGACCTGGAGCGCTACTTCGCCATGTCGGACCAGTTGCCCACGCGCGTCTACCTCACCGTGCTGCCGGGCCTGGCCGATGGCGCCCCCGAGCCGCTGGGCACCGTGGCGGGCCTGTTCCTCCAGCCGCTGCCGGACGGGGATCAGGCGGCCTTCCGGGAGTTGGGAGACAGGCTGGCCCGGGACTTCGAGCCCACCCTGAAGGCGCATGGCGGCCAGGGGGCGACGGCGCTCCTCAAGGCGCTGGTGCCCCATCCGGACCTGGAGGTGATGTCGCGCTACCCCGTCTCCTTCACGTGCAGCTGCAGCAAGGAGCGGGTGAAGCGGGCCCTGGTGACCATGGGCCGGGCGGAGCTGGAGGACATCCTCGCCAACGAGGGCGAGGCCCGGGCGGACTGCCACTTCTGTACGACGCACTACGTCGTCACGGGGGAGGAGATTCGCGAGATTTTGGCGTCGATGGCCCAGGCGACGAGCTGAGCCGGAGCCGTCGAGCAGGCAGGCAGGCTCCGGCGGGAGTGGCGGCACCGGGCCGCCCGGGGTATGACGCGGCCCGCACCCCAGACCGGAGTCCTCCCCGTGGCCATCAAGCGGGCAACGCCCACCAAGGCACCGCCCACCCAGGCAACGCCCAAGGGCACGAAGGGCAAGCCTTCCCCGAAGCAGCAGGTGGAGAAGCTCGTCTCCATCCCGTCGGACATGATTCTCGCGCCCCAGGTGGAGGCGCCGCGCCAACTCACCGGGAGAGATCAGTCGCGCTCGAACCGGAGCGTCCAGGAGCTGTCCTGGGCGGAGTTCGATCGCGCGGTGCAGAAGCTGGCGCGCACCATCAGCCAGTCGTTCAAGCCCCAGGCCGTGGTGGGCGTGGCGCACGGAGGGGTGTTCGTGGGCGGGGCGCTGTCCAGCGCACTCGGCTGCGACTTCTACCCGGTGCGCATCAGCCGCCGCAGCCGGGACAAGGGCGCGGCCAAGCCGAAGCTGAGCGGGGAGATGCCGCGCGAGCTCAAGGGCAAGCGCGTGCTCATCGTGGATGACGTCGTCTCCAGCGGCGACACGCTGGAGCTGGCCACCGCCCTGGCGCAGAAGGTGGGCGCCCGGGAGGTGCACACCGCCTCGCTGGTGGCGCGCCCCGGTGGCTTCACCCCGAGCTTCTGCGCGCTGCCCACCGACGCGCTCGTCGTCTTCCCGTGGGACTATGAGGCCGTCACGGAGGACGAGCGCTTCGACGTGGACCCGGACAAGGCGGGCGCCTAGCCGGGAGGGAGAACCAGGGGCGAGATGATCATCGGCACCGCGGGGCACATCGATCACGGCAAGACGTCACTGGTCAAGGCGCTCACCGGTATCGACACCGACAGGCTCAAGGAGGAGAAGCGCCGGGGCATCACCCTCGAGCTGGGCTTCGCGCACCTGAAGCTCGACGACGGCACGGTGGCGGGCGTGGTGGACGTGCCCGGGCACGAGCGCTTCGTGAAGGCGATGGTGGCGGGCGCCGGCGGGGTGGACCTGGCGGTGCTCGTGGTGGCCGCGGACGAGGGCGTGATGCCCCAGACGCGCGAGCACCTGGACATCTGCCGGTTGCTCGGCGTGAAGGCCGGAGTCATCGCGCTCACCAAGTCGGACCTGCTGGCGGAGCTGGGCGCCGAGTGGCGCGCGCTGGTGGAAGCGGACCTGGCCACGCTGGTGGGAGGCACCTTCCTGGAGGGCGCGCCGGTGGTGCCCGTGTCCTCGCGGACGGGGGAGGGGCTGGACGCGCTGCGGGCCGCGCTCACCCGTGCGGCCCGGGGCCTGCCCTCGCGCCCCGCGGAGGGCCCCGCCTTCCTGCCGGTGGACCGGGCCTTCACCATCAAGGGCTTCGGCACGGTGGTGACGGGCACGCTGCTGTCGGGCACCTTCGCGGTGGAGGATGCCATTTCGCTGCTGCCGGGCCTGCCGGGCCCGTTGCGCGTGCGCGGGCTGCAGATGCACGGCGAGGCGGTGCAGAAGGTGGCGGCGGGCCAGCGCACCGCGGTGAACCTGACGGGCGTGGAGCCCGAGGCGATTGCCCGGGGCATGGTGCTGGTGAAGGCCGGCGAGGTGCCCGAGACGCACATGCTGGACGTGGAGCTGAGCCTGCTGCCCGCGGCGGAGGAGGGACTTTCCCGGCGCCGCAAGCTGCTGCTGCACCTGGGCACCGCGCAGGTGGAGGCCACGGTGGCGCTGCTCGACTTGGAGAAGCTGGAGCCGGGAGAGACGGCGCTCGCGCAGTTGCGGCTGTCCGGGCCGCTGGCGGCGTTGCCGGGCCAGCGCTTCATCCTCCGGGGCTCGCGCGCGCTGCCGGGCCGGGGCGCCACGCTGGCCGGTGGGCGCGTGCTGTCCATCACCCCGCCGCGCCGCCGCAAGGGAGGCGCCGAGGTGGTGGCCCCGTTGTTGGAGGCGGAGCCGGGCGGCCAGGTGGCGTGGTTGCTGCGCCAGACGGGCTACCGGGGCCTCACGCAGCAGGAGCTCTTCGCCCGCTCGGCGCTCGCGCCCAAGGTGCTCTCCCGGGCGCTGGAGCTGCTCGGTGCGCGGGGCACGGCGCTGCTGGTGGACAAGGAGCGGCGGCTCTACGTCTCGGGCGAGGTGTTCGAGGGCCTGCAGGCGCGCGCCCTGGCGCTGCTCGCGGCCTTCCATGAGCGCGAGCCGCTGCGCGAGGGCCTGTCGCGCGAGGAGCTGCGCCAGCGGCTGAGCGGCGAGCTGGACGCGCGCCTCTTCAGCCGGGTGGTGCAGGCGCTGGCGGACGCGGGGAAGGTGGAGGTGGACAAGGAGGTGGTGCGCCTCAAGGGGCGGGGCCGCACGCTGTCGCTGGACGAGGACGCGGCGCGCACGCGGCTGGTGGCGGACCTGTCCGGGGCGGGGTTGGCGCCGCCCACGCTCAACGAGCTGGCCGAGCGGCTGCGGTTGCCGGCGGCGCGGGTGCAGGAGTTGCTCAAGGTGGCGGTGGCCGAGGGCCGGGTGGTGCGGGTCAGCGAGGAGCTGTTCTTCGACGCCGGGGCACTGGGGGGGCTGAAGGAGCGGCTGGTTGCCCACCTGCGCGAGAAGAAGGAGATTTCCACCCAGGCCTTCAAGGAGCTGGTGGGGCAGAGCCGGAAGTTCGTCATTCCCCTCTCGGAGTACTTCGACCGCGAGAAGGTAACGCTGCGGGTCGGAGAGAAACGGGTGCTGCGGCGCGCATGACGACGAAGCATTTCAGCCAGACGGCCCTGAGGGCCCTCCTCGAGTCCCTGGGCAACCCCATGTACGTGGCGCGTGGGGGCCGGGTGTGGGCGGCCAACGACGCCTACCTGGAGATGCTGGGACGGGGCCGGCAGGAGGTGGAGGGCCGCCTCTTCCTGGAGTTCGTGCGTCCGGAAGACCGGGCGCGGCTCGAGGCGCGCTACCGGCGGCGGGAGGAGGGGTCGCTGAAGGAGCCGGGCCCCCAGCGCTACCTGATGCCCAGGGCGGATGGGGGGACGCTGGAGGTGGCGTCCTACGTGCAGGAGGTGGAGGTCGAGGGGCTGGGCGCGGCGTTGCTCATCAACTGTCTGGTGCTGGGCCAGCGGCCGGCGGAGCTGGTGGTGGCCGAGCGCCTGGTGGAGACGAGCGCGGAGCTCGTCGCGGCGCGCTCGGAGGAGGCGGTGCGGCGGGTGGCGTTGGCGGGCCTGACCGGTGCGGGCTTCTCGGCGAGCTTCCTGGTGCGGGATGGGGAGCGCTTCCTCGCCCGGGACGGAAGCCCGGCTCCGGAGGATGGGGCGCTGGGGCTGCGCGCGCTGTCCGAGGGACGGCCCGTCTTCGGCGTCGCGGACCGGGACGAGTCCACGCCCGTCTACCTTCCCCTGGGCACCACGCTGTCGGAGGTGCTGTGGGTGTCCGGGGTGGGGTTGTCCCCCTCCTACGGCTCGGTGCTGGCGCTCTTCGCCAAGGTGGTGGGGGCCGCGCTCACCGACGCGCGGCTGCTGACGGACGTGGAGCGGGGCCGGTGGGAGATGGTGGCGGTGGCCGAGGCGGCGCGCTTCGTCGCCCAGCCGGAGCCGCCCTCGCCCGAGGACTTCCTCTCGCGCCTGGCCTCGCTGCTCGGCGCCGCGGCCGTGCTGCTGTATGCCCCCGCGGTTCCCGAGGGCGAGCTCGTCCTCACGGCGCAGGTGGGGCTGGATGGGGAGCTGCGGGCCGTGCTCGCCGCGCCGCTGGGGGGCATGTCGCCGTCCGCGGTGGTGGCCCGGGGCGCGGTGCTCTCCAACGAGGCCGAGGAGTGCGCGCTGATGGAGGCCACGAGCGGCCGGCTGGGCTGTGGCGCGGCGGTGCGCCTGGCCCATGGCGGCCACCCGCGCGGGCTCCTCCAGGTGCTGCGTCCGCCCGGGCATCCCTTTGGCGGGGCGGACCTGCGGCTGCTGGGCACGCTGTCCGAGCTGTTGATGACGCTGTTGGATCAACGCCGCCTGCGCACCGAGTCCGCCCGGCAGCTCGCCGACACGCGCCTGCTGTTGGACCTGGCCCGCACCACCACCGCCACCCTGGAGGTGGCCAGCATCCTGGACGTGGCCTCGGACTTCCTCGTCAAGCTGCTGGATGTCTCCAACTGCTTCATCCTCCTGCACGACGAGCAGGCCCGGGTGCTGCGGGGAGCGGCCGCCTCCGCCACCCACCGCGACTTCTTCCGCGGCGTGGTGATTGAGTTGGATGACGCCGGCAGCGTCGCCGCGCGCGTGGCCCGCGAGCGCCGGCCGGTCTGCATGCCGGACCTGTCGAAGGTCGAGGGCATGGCGCAGCGCGAGCTCGTCCGCCGCTTCGAGGAGAAGGCCCTGCTGGCGCTGCCGCTCACCTCGCGCGAGGAGCTCATCGGCGTGGTGCTGCTGGATGACACCCGCCAGCCGCGCAACTTCGACACCGCCTTCGTCGAGCTGGCCGAGGCCACCTGCGGGCAGATCGCCCTGGCCATCGCCAACGCCAAGCTCTACGAGTCGCTCTGGGCCTCCTACGCGGAGCTGGCCGCCGCGCGCGCGGAGATGGTCCAGCGCGAGCGGCTGGCCGCGCTCGGGGAGCTGTCCGCCATCGTGGCCCACGAGGTGCGCAACCCGCTGGGCGTCATCTTCAACGCCGTGGCCTCGCTGCGCCGCCTGCTCAAGGCCGAGGGCGACGCGGCCATGCTGCTGGACATCCTCGCGGAGGAGAGCGACCGGCTCAACCGCATGGTGGGCGACCTGTTGGACTACACCCGCCCGCGCGAGCTCATCCTGCAAGCCGAGGACGTGCCCCGTGTGCTGCAGGACGGGATGGATGCCGTGGGGCCCCAGCAGCAGGGGGGCTCCCAGCGTGTCACCTTCTCCGTCGACGTGGCGGCGGACGTGCCCCGCGTGCCCCTGGACCGGCGCCTCATCCGCCAGGTGCTGGTCAACGTGCTGGTCAACGCCCTGCAGGCCATGCCGCAGGGCGGGGTCATCCACGTGCGTGCCCGCCGCGAGGCGCACGGCAACAAGGACATGGTGCGCGTGGACGTGGTGGACCAGGGCTGCGGCATTCCCACCGAGCTGGTGCACCGCGTCTTCGAGCCCTTCTTCACCACCAAGGCCCAGGGCACGGGCCTGGGGCTCGCCGTGGTCAAGCGCATCATCGAGCAGCACCACGGTGACCTGTCCCTGGAGAGCACTCCGGGCCGTGGCACCACCTTCACCTTCCGCCTTCCCCTCACCCAGCCGACGAGCCTGCCGTGAACGACGCATCGACGCCCCTCACTCGCGGTCGCATCCTGGTCGTGGACGACCAGCGCAACATGCGGGCCACCACCGCGCTCCTCCTGCGCTCCGAGGGCTATTCCGTCTTCGAGGCGGCCACGGGTGAGGAGGCGCTCACGACGCTGTCGGCCAACGGCGTGGACCTGATGCTGACGGACCTGAAGATGGAGCCCATGGACGGGCTCACCCTGCTGAAGAAGGCGCTGGAGGTGGCCCCGCGGCTGCAGGTCATCATGATGACGGCCTTCGGCTCCATCGAGAGCGCGGTGGAGGCCATGCGCCAGGGGGCCTTCGACTACGTCACCAAGCCCTTCAAGGAGGGCGAGCTTCCGCTACCGGGTGGAGCGCGCGCTGGAGCGGGCGCGGATGCAGGCGACGTTGGACATGCTCACCGGCGAGTTCAACGAGCGTCACGGCCTGAGCGCGCTGGTGGGCGGCAGCCCGGCGATGCTCGAGCTGACGCAGCGCCTGATGCGCGTGGCGCAGAGCGACGCCACGGTGCTGGTGCAGGGCGAGAGCGGCACGGGCAAGGAGCTCGTCGCCCGCGCGGTGCACGCGCACAGCCGGCGCAAGGACAAGCCCTTCGTCCCCGTCAACTGCGCCGCCATCTCCGAGACGCTGCTGGAGAGCGAGCTGTTCGGCCACGCCAAGGGGGCCTTCACCGGCGCGGTGCGGGCCCGGCGCGGCCTCGTGGAGGAGGCGCATGGCGGCACGCTCTTCATCGACGAGGTGACCGAGACGACGCCCGCCTTCCAGTCCAAGCTGCTGCGCACGCTGCAGGAGGGCGAGGTGCGGCGCGTGGGCGAGTCCACCTCCGTGTTGGTGGACGTGCGGATTGTCGCCGCCACCAACCGGGACATCGAGCTGGAGGTGCGCGAGAAGCGCTTCCGGCAGGACCTCTACTACCGGCTCAACGTGGTGACGCTGCGCGTGCCGCCCCTGCGCGAGCGCCTGGAGGACGTGCGGCAGCTGGCCGAGCACTTCCTCAAGCGGGCCAACGCGCGCGGCCCCAAGCCCAAGCGCCTGTCCGAGGCAGCGGTGGCGCACCTGCAGACCTACAGCTTCCCGGGCAACGTGCGCGAGCTGGAGAACCTGGTGGAGCAGGCGGCGGCGCTGGCCGAGGGCGAGGAGCTGCTGCCCGAGGACTTCCCGCTGCGCCCCAATGCCCGCCTGGAGGCCAGTGGCCTGGTGGGGACGGCACCCACCGCCTCCTCGCTGGACACCAGCACCCGGGTGCCCACGCTGGCCGAGGCGGTGGAGGAGGCCGAGCGGCGGGCGATTGCCCAGGCCCTGGAGCGGCACGGGATGAACCTGGGACAGGTGGCCGACGACCTGGCCGTCTCCTCCACCACGCTGTGGCGGAAGATGAAGCGCCTCAACCTGCGTCCACCCGGAGCCGATCAGCGGGAGTGAGTCTGTACGGCGGGTGTCGGGTGAGGGACACCCCGCCAGAAGTGAAATGCCCCTTCAATCTTGAAAGGCGGAAGTGCTTGAGATGATTGCGGATTTTCAATTCTGCAAAGGGATTGCAGGACTGCAATGCGGAAGAGGGGCACCCAGGGGACATCCGGACTGCCAAGTGCCTGAAGTTACTGGACTCTGAGATTCCAGAAGCGCTGGCACGACGAGTGCTAAAGCCTATCCCCGGAGCACGTCGGCGTGGCCTGAAGAGGTTCCCCCCCACCGCTTCAGCGTCCCCGATGAGCTTAATTTAGAAGAACCCGCGGCCCGGTCCCCTTTCTGAGGGGGCCGGGCCGCCTTCTTTTTGGGCCCAGGGAGTCCCGCGTTTCACTTCTGCAAAGGGATTTCAGGGCTGCAATGCAGGGCTGCAAACCGCTGGCGAGGGCAGGGGATGCCACGGCGCCAGGTGCCTGGAATCACTGGACTCTTGAGGCGCGGAAGGGCTGGCACGGCTACTGCTAGGGAGTAGATACAGAGCACGTCGAAGTGAGGCTGAAGAGGTTCCCCCCCACCCCTTCAGCACTTCCGGTGAGCTTCTTAGAAGAACCCGCGGCCCGGTCCCCTTTCTGAGGGTACCGGGCCGCCTTCTTTTCCGGGCCTCGGGCTCCACCTCGGGTGCTTTTCACTTCTGCAACTCATTTCAGCGCTGCAATGCAGGGCTGCAATCGGCCAGCGGAGCTGGGAGGCCCCCCAACTCCAAGTGCCTGGATTCACTGGCCTCCTGGGGCGGAAGTGGGCTGGCATGACGAGTGCTAAAGGATGGAGACGGAGCACGTCGAAGCGAGGCTGAAGTGGTTCCCCCCCACCCCTTCAGCACCTTCCGGTGAGCTTCTTGAGAAGACCTGCGGCCCGGTTCCCTTTCTGAGGGTGCCGGGCCGCCTTCTTTTCGGGCCCTGGGCTCGGCTCCCACCGCCACTGTCCCTCCGGTGCTTTTTCACTTCTGCAACTCATTTCAGCGCTGCAATGCAGGGCTGCAATCGGCCAGCGGAGTTGGGGACGCCCGAAAGTCCAAGTGCCTGGATTCACTGGCCTCCTGGGGCGGAAGTGGGCTGGCATGACGAGTGCTAAAGGGTAGACACGGAGCACGTCGAAGCGAGGCTGAAGTGGTTCCCCCCCACCCCTTCAGCACCTTCCGGTGAGCTTCTTGAGAAGACCTGCGGCCCGGTTCCCTTCATGAGGGTGCCGGGCCGCCTTCTTTTATACGCTCCGTGATTCGCGCCTGGGCCATTGGCGCGGAGGAGGGGGCTTCCGACATGCGCGAGGCACGAGGTGATGCGCTGGGGCTGCGGCCGGCGCGGGTAGAGGACCACGCCGACTTCGCCCGGCTGTTTGGCGAATTGGGCGTGGAGGATCCACCGCCGCCGCTGGACGTGTGGGTGTCGGACCTCGTGAAGCGAGCCTTCTTCCTGGAGGGGCCGGAGGGGGTGGCCGCGTACGCCGTCGTCGATGTCCTGGAGGAGACCGGCTACGTGGTGAACCTGGTGGTGGCTCCAGGGCAGCGGGGGAAGGGGCTGGGGCGGAAGGTGATGCGGGAACTCGCCACCTGGTTCCGGGCGAAGGGTTGCCGCGAGTGGATGCTGTACGTGAAGCCGGACAACGCACCGGCGCTGGCGTTGTATGGCTCGGTGGGGATGAAGGCGGGGCGGCTGGAGACCACGTGGCGCCTGTCGAGGGACCACCTGGAAGCCCTGCCGCTGGCGCCCGAGGCGCTCGAGGTGGTGCCGGTGGCCGGGCCGGACTTCGCTCCGCTCACCCAGGCCTTCGGGCTGGTGCCGGGCAAACTGGCCCGCTTCGCCACCCTGAGCACGCACCGGTTGCTGCGCCTGAGGGACCCGGAGCGCCCGGAGGCGGCCGGACTGGGACTGATGGATGTCCGGCCCCTGGTGCGTGTGCTGGCGCCCTTCTTCGCGGCGACGCCCGCGCACGCGCGAGCGCTCCTGGACGCGGCCTTCCTCGAGCTTGGGAGCGGCGAGGCGCTGCGCGTGGTGACGGGGGACGCGGAGTTCGGCTCCCTGCTGCGCGAGGCGGGGGCGCGGGCCGTGCTGGAGACGCTGGCGATGCGCGGGCCGTTGCCGGACCCGCAATGAAAACGCCCGGGCGGAAGCCGCCCGGGCGTGGGTGAAGCCGGAGGAGGGGTGTCTCAGCGGGTGAAGGGCAGCAGCTTCCCGGCCTGGACGAGCCACTCGGTGAGGGGGCCGGGCAGGATGCCCAGCAGCACCACGGCGACGGTGGAGACCACCAGGGCCAGCTCGGTCATCCAGCTCCGCTCGAGGACGTGAGCGCCCTCGGGCACGGGCCGCATGTACATGTAGACGACCACGCGCAGGTAGTAATAGGCGCCGGCCGCGCTGGAGAGCACCGCGATGATGGTGAGCCCGACGAGGCCCGCGTCCACGGCGGCGCGGAAGAGGATGAGCTTTCCGATGAAGCCGATGGTGGGCGGGATGCCGGCGAGCGACAGCATGAAGGCCGCCATGGCGAAGGCCCAACCCGGACGGCGCTGCGCGAGGCCGCTGAAGCGCTCCAGGTCCCAGGCGGTGCCCTTCTCCTCGTCCTCACGGCGCTCCAGCAGGGAGACGACGGCGAAGGCGCCCAGCGCGGTGAAGGTGTAGGCGAGCAGGTAGTAGAGGATGCTGCTGAGGGCTTCGCCCCGGGCCTGGCTGGCGCCGACGAGCCTCGGTGGGGCTGAGCAGCCGGAACTCCTGGCCCGCGCCGGAAGCGAAGAGGGCCGCCACGCCCAGCAGCAGGTAGCCGGCGTGGGCGATGGAGGAGTAGGCCAGCATGCGCTTCACGTTGCGCTGCGGGATGGCCAGCAGGTTGCCCGCCACCATGGTGAGCAGCGCCAGGGTGGAGAACATGGCGAAGGGCAGCTCCGGATCGATGCCACCGCCCACGCTGTCGAACACGCGCACCAGCGCGACGAAGGCGGCGGCCTTGACGCCCGCGCTCATGAGCGCGGTGACGGGGGTGGGCGCACCCTCGTACACGTCCGGCGTCCACATGTGGAAGGGCACCGCGGCCACCTTGAAGGCGAAGCCGGCGGCCACCAGCACCGCGCCCGCGTAGACGAGCGCCGCGTTGTTGGCCATGGCCGCGCGCAGCGGCACCGCCATGTCCGAGAGATGGGTGGTCCCGGAGGCGCCGTACAGCAGCGCCGAGCCGTAGAGCAGCACGGCCGACGAGAAGGCGCCGAGGATGAAGTACTTGAAGCCCGCCTCGCTCGGCCGCGTGCCGCGCCGCAGGTACGACGTCAGCGCGTAGGTGGCGATGGAGAGCACCTCGACGTTGATGAAGAGGGTGATGAGCTCGTTGGACAGGCCCAGCAGGCTCATGCCCGCGCCCGCGAAGAGCATGAGCGCGTAGAACTCACCGCGCTCGGCGCCGCGCTTGCGCAGGAAGCCGGCCGCGGTGAGCGAGGCCAGCGCCAGCGACACGCAGACGATGAACGTCAGGAAGCTGGAGAAGGGGTCCAACACCCCGAAGCCGAGGAACACCGGGCGGGCCGGCTCGGCCAGCAGCGACAGGGCCACGAAGCCGGCGATGACGGACGTGGCGGTGGCCAGCACCGCCTGGTAGCCGCGCGACGAGCTGGCGGCGAGGAACACCTCCGACAGGAGCAGGATGCAGGCTCCCACCACCAGGATGATGGCGGGCAGCAGCGGGAGGAAGTCCGCCGAGGTCAGGTTGGGCAGGTTCATGATGGAGACTCTCGACTAGCGCCGATCGGCGAGCGGGCCCGGCATCGGGGCGTTGGGAGCAGCGGCGAGGCCGGCCGGGGGCAGGCCCATCACCGAGATCTGCACGTCGCCCGGCCGCACCTGGCTGCCAGGGAAGCCCAGCTCGGCGCGCTGGATGAAGCGCTCGGTGGACGGGTTGATGCGATCCAGGAAGGGCTGCGGCATCAGGCCCATCACCAGCACCAGGACGAGGAAGGGCGCCACGGTGGCGAACTCGCGCAGGCTCAGGTCCGTGAGGCCCTGGTTCTCGCGATGGGTGAGGGGGCCGAAGAACACCTTCTGCACCATCCACAGCATGTACGCCGCGCCGAGGATGACGCCCAGGGTGGCCAGCGCGCCGAAGGCGAGGCCCAGGCTGCTCTTGAAGGTGCCCAGCAGCACCAGGAACTCGCCCACGAAGCCGTTGGTGCCCGGCACCGCCACGGACGAGAAGGTGATGATGAGGAAGGAGGCCGTGTACACCGGCACCACCTTGGCGATGCCGCCGTAGTCGGACATCAGGCGGGTGTGGCGCCGCTCGTACAGGAAGCCGAACAGGAGGAACAGGGCGCCCGTGGACACGCCGTGGTTGAGCATCTGGTAGGCGCTACCGGTGGCGCCCTCGGCCGTGACGGCCAGGATGCCCAGCATGCAGTAGCCCAGGTGGCTCACGGACGAGTAGGCGATGAGCTTCTTGATGTCCCGCTGCGCCAGGCACATGAGCGCGCCGTAGACGATGCCAATCACCGCCAGGGTGGCCAGGAAGGGCCGGGCCTGGTGCGCGGCGGACGGGAAGAACGGGATGGCGAAGCGCCAGAAGCCGAACGTTCCCATCTTCAGCATGACGCCGGCCAGGATCATGGAGCCGGCCACGGGGGCCTGCACGTGGGCGTCGGGCAACCACGTGTGCACCGGCCACATCGGCACCTTGATGGCGAAGGCGATGGCGAAGGCGGCGAACAGCCAGGGGCCCCAGCGGTGGAGGATGCCGGCCATGCCCGTGAGCTGCGAGCAGTCCCCGGTGCCCATGCAGGCGGCGATCTGCGCGTTGGCGCCCGACATGCTGTTGTAGATGGTGGCGTAGTCGAAGGAGCGGTTACCCGGCGTGCTGCTGATGAAGTAGATCGCCACGATGGCCACCAGCATGAGCAGCGAGCCGGCCAGCGTGTAGAGGAAGAACTTCACCGCCGCCATCTGGCGATCCTTGGCGCCCCACACGCCCACCAGCAGGTACATGGGGATGAGCATCGCTTCCCAGAAGATGTAGAAGAGCAGCACGTCCAGGGACACCAGCGCGCCGAGCATCACCGTCTGCAGCACGAGCAGCGAGAGGTGGAACTCCTTCACGCGCTCGGTGATGTACGTCTGCGAGGCCATCACCACGAGGGGCCCCAGGAAGACGGTCAGCAGCAGCAGGCTGGCGGCCAGGCCGTCCACGCCGATGTGGTAGCTGACGCCGAGCTGCTCGAGCCACCGCGTGCGGTACTCGAGCTGGAACTCGGGGCCGGCCGCGTCGAAGCGCAGGTAGGCCCAGACGCCGAACACCAAGTCCACCATCATGCCGATGAACGTGATGGCGCGGATCTGCCCGCGCTCGGCACCCGGAAGCATCCAGATGAGCGCCGCGAAGAGCAGCGGCAGGTAGACGACGAGGTTGAGCAGATGCGTATCGAAGAAGCTCATTTCAGCACCAGGATGAGCGCGTACACCGCGCCGCCGAGCAGGGCCAGGGCCATCACCGCGGCATAGGCCTGTGCGTCTCCCGTCTGCACGTAGCGGAGCGCACTGCCCACGCGGGCCGTGACCCACGCGGTACCGCGCACCGCCACCGTGTCGATGAGGAGGGTGTCCACCAGCTTGTAGAGGATGGCGCTCACGTTCTTCACCGGCCGGATGACCAGGAACTCGTAGGCCTCATCCACATAGAACTTGTTCTGCGTGAAGCGCCGCGCGCCGCGGGCCCAGGCCGGAGCCGGCTGGCCCACCCGCGAGGGGAAGAACTTCAGGTACATGAAGCCGGCCGCCGCACCGCCCGCCAGCGCCACCAGCCACGCCTTGAGGTAGTCGAAGAGGCTCGGGACGCTGTGGTCCAGCCGCACCTCGCCGCCACGGGCGGCGATGCGCTCGGCGCTGGAGAACACGGGGCCCAGGAAGTTCTCCATCACCGGCTGCATGACACCACCCCGGCCCGGCATCAGCGGCAGCGCCTGGACGAGCGCGACCACGCTGAGGAACGCCAGCACCCACAGCGGCGCCGTCATCCGCCAGTCGCTCTCGTGAGCGTGGGGAATCTTCGCCTCCGGCGAGCGCTTGCCCTCGAAGGTGAGCAGGTACACGCGCGACATGTAGAAGGCGGTGCAGGCGGCGATCAGCAGGCCCACGTAGTAGATGGCGCTCGAGGCCCACTCGTACCCGTGCAGGTGGTTGTGGTGGATGCCGTGGAAGATGGCGTCCTTGGAGAAGAAGCCGGAGAGCGGGACGATGCCGGTGATGGCCAGGGTGGCCACCAGGAAGGTGAACCACGTCTGCTTCATCTCGCGGCGCACGCCGCCCAGCTTCTTGATGTCCGTCTCGTCCGCGTTGCCGTGCATGACGCTGCCGGCGCCGAGGAAGAGGCAGGCCTTGAAGAAGGCGTGGGTGACCAGGTGCAGCACGGCCGCCCAGAAGATGCCCATGCCCACGCCCATGAACATGATGCCGAGCTGGGACACCGTGGAGTAGGCGAGCACCTTCTTGATGTCGTCCTGCGCGAAGGCGATGAGCGCGGCCACCAGCGAGGTGATGGTGCCGATGATGGCCACCGTCACCATGGCGGTGGGGCTGAGCACGAGCAGGAAGCTCATGCGGCTGAAGAGGTAGACGCCCGCGGTCACCATCGTCGCCGCGTGGATGAGGGCGGAGACGGGGGTCGGGCCGGCCATGGCGTCCGGCAGCCAGACGTACAGCGGGAACTGGGCGCTCTTGCCCGCCGCGCCGAGCAGGAACAGCAGCAGCGCCGCCGTGAGCACGCCCCCGAAGGTGCGGCCCTGGAGCGGCCCCTCGGTGATGGGCGACTGCAGGCTGAGGCCCCCCTGGGCCTTCTCCGCCGACACGTGCATGGCGTTGGCCATGACTTCCAGGCCCTGGAAGGACACGGGGCCCTTCATCTGCAGGCCCTCGCGGAAGCGCACCTGCGCCGTCTCCGGGTTGCCGCCCACCATGCTGAAGTTGGCGGGAGTGGCCTGGGTGTTGAAGGCGCTCACCAGCAGGACGATGAGGAAGGTGGCGATGAGGAACGCGAAGTCACCGATGCGGTTGGTGACGAAGGCCTTGCGGCCCGCCCACGCCTTGGCCGTGTCCGAGTACCAGAAGCCGATGAGCAGGTAGCTGGCCATACCGACGCCCTCCCAACCCACGAAGAGCAGGACCAGGTTGTCGGCCAGCACCAGCGTCAGCATCGCCGCCACGAAGAGGTTGAGGTACGCGAAGTACCGCCAGTACCCATCGTCGTGGGACATGTAGCTGGTGGAGTACAGGTGGATGAGGAAGCCCACGCCGGTGATGACCAGCAGCAGCGTCCCCGACAGGTGGTCCACCATGAAGCCGAAGTTCACCCGGAAGGTGCCGGCCGAGAACCACGTCCCGAAGTCGTACCCGAAGGCGTAGCGGATGGTGCCCGTCGAGAAGGCATTCTCCATGGCCACCGCCTGGGACGCCTCCAGCGGGCTCACCGCCAGGAACGCCGACAGCGACAGCAGGAAGGAGCCCGCCACCGCGGCACAGGCCACCAGGTAGACGTTGGCGCGGCCGAGCATCCGGCCGAACACGCCGCAGATGAACGCGCCCAGCAGGGGCAGGGCGATGATCAGCCACAGGGCGGCGGGATCCAGCCGCAACTGAAGGAGGAATTGCTTGAGATCCATGGGCAGGAGGGCTCGCTTGGCGGAATGAGGTGCCGGGACGTCAGTGCTTCATCGTCCGGATTTCTTCGATGCTGATGGTGCCCCGGCTGCGGAACACGGCGATGACGATGGCGAGGCCGATGGAGGCCTCGGCCGCCGCGACCGCGATCACGAAGAAGGCGGACACGTGGCCCGTCAGGTGGCCGTTCTGCTTGGCGAAGGCGAGGAACGTCAGGTTCGCCGCGTTGAGCATGAGCTCCACGCACATGAAGACCACCAGCGCGTTGCGGCGGATCAGCACGCCGAACATGCCGAGGCAGAAGAGGGCGGCGGCGAGGATGAGGTAGTAGGAGATCGGGACCATGGCCGTGTGAAGGGCGAGCGCCGCCCGCCTTCTAGCAGAGGGTTGAAGGGGACGGGCTCAAATCCGCGACTTGGCCACCACCACCGCGCCCACCATGGCCACCAGCAGCAGGAGGCTGACGGCTTCGAAGGGCAGCAGCCACTGGGTGTAGATGACCTGGCCGATGGCCGGCAGCGTGCCGAAGCCGCTCGCGACGGCCTGCGCCCCGGTGAACGTCGTGGTGGGGGGCGGCATCCGCCAGATGGCCACCACCAGCACCACCAGCAGCCCGGCCGCCGCGCCCCCGCCCGCGATGCGCGCGAGCGTCAGCCGCGGCCCGGTCGAGGTGACCTCGCCCAGGTTGAGCAGCATGATGACGAAGAGGAAGAGCACCATGATGGCGCCCGCGTAGACCAGCACCTGCAGCACCGCCACGGTGTGGGCCCACAACAGGACGTAGATGCCGGCCAGGAAGAAGAACGTGGCCACCAGCGACATCGCCGAGCTGATGGGGCTCTTGGCGAAGATGACCAGCCCGGCGGATAGCAGCGTCAGGAGCGCGAAGGCTCCGAAGAGAACCAGCTCGACGTTCACGACCAGTCTCCGAACGCGCCCCAGGGCTTGTCGCCGAACGGGCAGCGGTGCTCGCGGATGTGCGCCTCGAACTCGTCACGGAAGCGCATGAGGAAGGAATGGGTCGGCAGCGCCGCGGCATCGCCCAGCGCGCAGATGGTGTTGCCCAGGCCGATCGGCGGGTAGGGCGCGATGGAGGACGCCACGTTGGAGAGGATCTCCACGTCGCCCGGCTCGCCCCGGCCCTCTTCGATTTTACGCAGCAGGCGGGTCTGCCAGGGGGTGCCCTCGCGGCACGGGGTGCACTGGCCGCAGGACTCCTCGGCGTAGAAGCGCGCCACGCGCCACAGGCTGCGCACCATGCAGGTGGTGTCATCCATGACGATGACGCCGCCGGAGCCGGCCATGGTCTGCTTCACCTTGACCGCCTCGAACTCCATGGCGATGTCCAGCTCGTCCGGGCTGAGGATGGGCGCCGAGGAGCCGCCGGGAATCACGGCCTTCACCTTGCGGCCCGCGGGCAGGCCCCGGCCGTACTTGTCGTCGAAGATGAGCTGCGTGAAGGTGGTGTCCAGCGACACCTCGTAGACGCCCGGCCGGTTCACCGTGCCCGAGAGGCACACCAGGCGGGTGCCGCCCGACTTGTCGGTGCCCAGCCCGGCGTACCAGCCCGCGCCGCGGGTGAAGACGTGGGGCACGCTGGCGAGCGTCTCCACGTTGTTCACCACCGTGGGGGAGCCGAACAGGCCCACCACCGCGGGGAACGGCGGCTTGAGGCGGGGCCAGCCCTTCTTGCCCTCGAGGCTCTCCAGCAGCGCCGTCTCCTCGCCGCAGATGTAGGCGCCCGCGCCGCGCACCACGTAGCAGTCCAGCTGGTAGTCCTTGCCCAGCATCTTCTTGCCGAAGATGCCGGCGGCGTACGCCTCGCGGATGGCCGCGTTGGTGCGCTCCGCCTGGAACTTGAACTCCCCGCGCAGGTACACGTAGCAGGTGTGCACGCCCAGCGCGTAGGACGCGATGGCGATGCCCTCCAGCATCATGTGCGGATCATGCTCGAGGATGTAGCGGTCCTTGAAGGTGCCCGGCTCGGACTCGTCGCCGTTGACGGCCAGGTACTTGGGCTTGGGGCTGTCCTTGGGGACGAAGCTCCACTTGAGGCCCGTGGGGAAGCCGGCGCCGCCGCGCCCGCGGAGGTTGGACTTCTTCACCTCGTCGATGATCTGCGCCGGCGCCAGCTCCAGGGCCTTCTCCAGCCCCTTGTAGCCCCCGCGCTTCTTGTACTCGTCGAGCGTCCAGGAGTTGGGCTTGCCCCAGGCGGCCGAGATGATCGGTTCGAATGCCGTTGTCGCCATGGAATCAGGTTCCTTGATGGAGGAAGTCAGGAGAGCTTGTCGAAGATCGCGTCCAGCTTGGCCTTCGTGAGGCTCTCGTGGTGGTCCTCGTTGATTTGCAGGCACGGCGCGGTGCCGCAAGAGGCGAGGCACTCGGTCTCGCGCAGGGTGAAGCGCTCGTTCGCCTCTCCCGCCTTCAGGCCGAGCTTCTGCTCCAGGTAGGCGAGCATCTTCTCCGCGCCCCACAGGGCACAGGAGAGGTTGGTGCAGACGTCCACCACGTACTTGCCGGGCTTCTTGAGGTGGTACATCACGTAGAAGCTCGCGACCTCGTAGGCGCGCTCGGGCGTGACGCCCAGCCGGCTGGCGACCAGCTTGAGTCCCTCGGGGGGCAGCCAGCCTTTCAGCTCCTGCAGCAACCGCAGCGCCGGAAGCATCGCGGCGCTTTTACGATCGGCCGGGTAGTGCGAGAGGATCTCGGCGATCTCCGCATCGAACTTCTTCTGCTCTTCGGGGGTGAACAGGGGCTCCGCCATGGCGGGCGCTTCGTAAGTCTCGAAAGGCTTCGTTGTCAACATAAACCCACGGCGCTACACTCAGGCCCATCAGCGAAATGCCGAGCGATTTCAAGCCTTTGTTATGAACCGGGGATCAGACGACAAGCGCGACGAGCCCCGGGTACCACTCGTTCTGCGGGTGCAGTTCCCGAATCAGGAGCGAATGGTGGCGGTCACGGAGAACCTCTCCAAGGGGGGGATCTTCGTGCAGACCGAGCGTACCTTCACGCCCGGACAGGAGCTGGGACTGGCACTTTCTTTCCCGGGGCTCCTGAATCCGGTACAAGTCGTGGGGACGGTGGCCTGGGTACGGCCCGCATCCGAGGAGGCGCCGGGTGGTGTCGGCATCCGGGTGGTGCGCGATCAGGACCGGCAGCGATTGGGTGAACTCTTGAGCTCGGCAGGACAGACCCGCGCGTCGGACCGGACGGCCCTCCCCGCCGAGGGCTATCGTGTGCTCATCGTCGAGGACAACCCGCACATCGTCGAGATGTACAGCTACGTGCTCAAGAAGCTGGCGAGCGGGGAGCTGGCGGGCAAGGTGCCGCTGGAGGTCCACTTCTCGCCGGACGGGCACCACGCGCTGCAGGCGCTGCGCTCCAGCCAGTTCAGCCTGGTGATGACGGACCTGTACATGCCGGTGATGGACGGGTTCGCGCTCATCGAGAGGATTCGCGCCGAGGAGCCGCTCAAGTCCATTCCCGTGGTGGCCATCTCCGCGGGAGGCCCGGAGGCGCGCGAGCGCGCCATGCAACTGGGCGTGGACATCTACCTGCGCAAGCCGGTGCGTTTCCAGGAAGTGCTGGAGACGGTGAAGCAGCTGCTGCACATTCCCTGACGGCCTGCTCGGGGGGCGGAAGAGCGCTGATTTGAGGCAGGGCGCCGGGACGCGTAGAGTCCGGCCCACATGTCCAAGCCCTCCATTCACCGCGATACCGTCTGCGGCGAGGCGTTGTTCATCCTCCAGAGCTTGAGGGAGAACGGCCGTCTGGGACGCTCCAGCAAGCTGGCCGATGTGAAGGCCGCGCTCGAGCCGTCCGTCTCGCTGGAGTTCGACAGCTACTACCTCTTCCTGCGCAAGTCCCACTACATCGCCCTGGATCACCGGGAGGCGCAACTGCGCCTGACGGAGTTGGGCGAGCGCGTGGTGGATGGCGAGCTGCAGGACAAGTTCGCCGTGGAGGTGGAGGAGTTCTTCGCCGAGCAGCTCGGCGTGTCCCCGGCCGCCGCCCAGCGAGAGGCCGAGGTGGCCGATCCCCGGATGCCCCCGCCCCCGCCGGACACCCTCCTGGAGGACGCGGAGGTGGTGCGGGCCGTGGACGCGCTGCCCCCGCTGCCGAGGGCCCGCACGTCCGGGACGTTTGGCTTCGAGGTGCCGGTGGCCGCTCCGCCGGTGCCGGTGCCGCCTCCGGTGGCCAGCGTGCGCAACGAGGCCATGCCCGCCGCGCCCGTGCCTCCCGTGGCGCCCATGCCGCCTCCCGTGCCCGCTCCCGTCTCCGCCGCTCCCGTGGCCAGGGCCCCGGAGCTGTTGGATCAGCGCTACCAGAAGCTCGAGGCGCTCGGCACCGGACCGCTCGGCACCGCGTACAAGGGCCGCTTCAACGCGCTCGGGCTGGACATCTGCGTCAAGGAGCTGAAGGACATCTTCGGCTACTTCTCCTTCCTGCAGCGCGGCGAGGTGCTCAAGCGGCTGAAGAAGGAGCTGTGCGCGCAGGCCCAGGTGCGCCACCCGGCCATCGTCCAGGTGCTGGACCAGAACACGGAGACGGCCCGGCCCTACTACGTGCTCGAGCTGCTGCACGGCAGCCTCAAGGGCAAGCTGGAGGAGGGTGGAGGCAAGGGCGTGCCGGTGGCGCTCGCCACGCGCTGCTTCCTGCAGATCGCCTACGGGTTGCGCGCCGCGCACGCCGCGGGCCTCACCCACCACAACCTCAAGCCGGAGAACGTCCTCTTCGACGCCTACGGCAACGCGAAGCTGGGTGACTTCGGCCTGGTGCGCGTGGTGGAGCAGGACGCCTCCAAGGGTCTGCCCCAGGTCTTCGTGGGCGCCAGCGGCATGGTGTACCTGGCCCCCGAGCTCATCCAGCCCAATCGCATGAAGGACGCCGGTCCCGCTTCCGACGTCTACGGGCTGGGCATCCTCCTCTACGAGATGCTCACCGGACAGATTCCGGGCCGCCGCTCGCCGCTGCCCTCCGAGGTCAACCCGGAGGCCCCCGCCGGCCTGGATGCCATCTTCGACAAGATGACCCAGGACCGCGTGGAGCAGCGCTACCCGGACATCGACGCGATGCTGGAGGACTTCTACAAGTCCTTCCCCGAGGCGCAGTTCCTCTCCAAGGGCGATCTCATCCTGTCCTCGGAGCCGCGGTAGCGCCTGCCGTGTGACGAGTGCTCGCGGTGGGCGGGCCGGGCTGTCAGACTCGCTGCATCATGAGCGACAGCTCGAACCCGCAGGACTCCGTGCTCATCACCGTCACCGGGAAGGACCATCCCGGCATCACCGCCCGCCTGACGGGCATCCTCGCCGAGGTGGGCGCGGCGCTGCTCGACATCGAGCAGGTGGTGGTGCAGGGGCAGCTCACCCTCTGTCTGCTGGTGCGCCTGCTCGAGACGCGCGGCGTGCTCAAGGAGCTGCTCTTCGTGGCCCGGGAGCTGGGCGTGTCACTGGACTTCCAGCCGGTGGCCGCGCCGAAGGCTCCGGCCACCCTGGCCCCCAACCGCCATGTCGTCACCGTGGTGGGCCGCGCCCTGGGCGCGCGGGAGCTGCACGCCGTGACCGAGCGGCTGGCCCGGCACGCGGCCAACATCGAGCGCGTCAACCGCCTGTCCGAGGCGGAGCTCGGCTCTATCGAAATCCACATCGCCCTGCCGCCGGAGCGCGAGCCCGAGGAGCTCAAGCGCTCGCTGCTGGAGCTGTCCATGTCCACCAGCGCCTTCGACGTGGCGCTGCAGCGCGAGAGCCTCTATCGGCGCAGCAAGCGGATGGTGGTGATGGACATGGACTCCACGCTCATCCGCATCGAGGTCATCGACGAGCTGGCGCGGGCCTACGGCGTGGGCGAGCGGGTGTCGCGCATCACCGAGCGCGCCATGCACGGGGAGATGGACTACGACGAGTCCCTGCGCCAGCGCGTGGCGCTGCTCAAGGGATTGGACGCGAAGGTGCTGCACGACATCGCCGCCAACCTCCCGCTCACCGAAGGTGCGGAGACGCTCATCCGCGTGCTCAAGCGGCTGGGCTACCGCACCGCCATTCTCAGCGGTGGTTTCTCCGTGGCCGCCGAGGCGCTCAAGGCGCGGCTGGGCATCGACCACGCCCACTCCAACATGCTGGAGGAGGTGGACGGCAAGCTCACCGGCCGCACGCTGGGGCCCATCGTCAACGCGCAACGCAAGGCCGAGCTGTTGGAGAGCATCGCCCAGGCGGAGGGCATCCTCCTCGACCAGGTCATCGCCGTGGGCGACGGTGCCAATGACCTGCTGATGCTGGAGCGCGCGGGCCTGGGTATCGCCTTCCGCGCCAAGCCCAAGCTGCGTCAGGCGGCCGATACCTCCATCTCCGCCGGCAGCCTGGACACCATCCTCTACCTCCTGGGCCTCACCGGCCGCGAGCTCCAGGAGGTGTTGGGGTAGGGCACTTCAGGAGGGGCGCATGCGCGCCGCCAGCTCCCGCTGCTGAAGCATGCCCTTCTCCAGCAGCAGCTCGAGCAGGGCGCGCAGAATCTTGGAGCTCTTCTCCTGGTTGGCCTGCACCGCCTGCAGCCGCTGCATCTCCTCGGGGGAGAACACCTCGGCGGGGGAGGGCGAGGCGCTGAGAATCTCGTCGAGCAGGTCCGAGGCGCTGCCCGCACCGCCGGATCGCGAGGGCGCCGCGGCCTGCCGGGCGTTCTCCCGGGCCATGTTCGGCGCGATGTCGGCGATGGCCTTCACCACCGTCTTG
Source organism: Archangium gephyra (assembly GCF_049060025.1). Lineage (GTDB taxonomy): Bacteria > Myxococcota > Myxococcia > Myxococcales > Myxococcaceae > Archangium > Archangium gephyra_A. The sequence continues at coordinate 5,083,259 of NZ_JBMEQQ010000002.1, read as the reverse complement.
CCGCTCATGTCGACGACCTTGAACTCCTCCTCGTCACCGGAGGAGGACGAGGACGAGGCGGAGCTGCTCCGGCTCGGGGAGTGGGACGAGTGGGTGACGGCCGGGTCCTGGTTGCGGTAGTGGCGCAGGATGGCGTTCTGGATCTCCCGGTCACCGGCCACCACGGGGACGACGCGCGTGCGGCTGCGGGCGGCCACCTGGTCGATGGTCTGCAGGTCGGTGGGGTCCGCCATGGCGAGCACGAGCGTCTTGCCGTTGTCGCGCAGGGACACGGGGAAGACGCCCTTCTGCTCGGCGATGCCGACGTCCAGCTTGGCGAGGGCTCCCACGTCCTTGGCGGTGCCCAGTTGGACGCGCTGCATGCCCAGGCCCTGGGCGATGGCCTCGGTGAGGGTGTCCTCCTTGGCGATGCCCATGTCGGCGATGATGCGCGACAGGCGCCCGCCCCACTGGTCATGCTGGGCGAGCGCGCTGCGAAGCTGCATCTCGTCGATGACGCGGGCCTTGACGAGAATCTCTCCGATACGGTTGCGAGGTGCGGCCATGGCCTCCAGTCTACGGAGGAAGGAGCCCGGAGTCGCGTTCGATGCCACGTGGATTCGATACCTGCCTGGCGGAAGGGGTAGCGCTCTTCAACGCCGGGCGTTTCTTCGAGGCCCATGAGGCCTGGGAGGAGGTCTGGCTGCACGAGCACGGCCACCGCCGGTTGCTGCTGCAGGGCCTCATCCTCGTGGCGGCGGGTTGGCTCAAGCGCGACGCGGGCAATGCCCAGGGCGCGTGGACGCTCTTCTCCCGCGCCCTGGCGCGGCTCGAGTCCTTGCCCCCGGCGTGTGAAGGCGTGGACGTGAGCGGCCTGCGCCCCCAGGTGGTGGGCTGGCGCGAGGGCGGCCCCTGTGCCCGGCCCCTGCTCGCCCGGCTGCTCCCCGACCCGGCAGGAGAACCCTGATGCAACCCTTCGCGGACGACGCGCTGCTGCTCTGCCCCTACTGTGGTGAGGAGGTGGAGGTGTCGGTGGACCCGGGTGGCCCCTCGTCGGAGACGTACGTGGAAGACTGCCCGGTGTGCTGCCGGCCATGGGTGGTGCACGTCTCCCGCGAGGAGGAGGACGTGTCCGTCTACCTCGGGCGCGAGGACGACTGAGCCGGCCGGAAGGGGCCCGCGGCGCGTCGCCTTGACACGTTCCGAAGCATGGTTCTCTTGAAGCTGTGAGCGACGCCGGGCCCTGAAGACAGCGGGTCCGGCGCCAACAGACAACTACTCAGTTTCAACTCAACCAGCGCGCCGCTGCTCCGTCCGGAGTGGGGCGCGAACAGGAGACGTCCATGCTGAACCGTTGGAACCCGTTCGAGATGAGCAATGGTGCCGTGGCGCTGGGCCCCCTCATGGCCAAGGAGTTCGACCAGCTCTTCCGGGAGCTGAGCGTTCGCCAGGGCAATGCCCGCGAGCTCGTCCCGCCCGCGGACATCTTCGAGACGGCCGAGGGCATCACCCTCCAGGTGGACCTGCCGGGGCATGACCCGAAGGCCATCGAGGTGAAGGTGGAGAACGACACCCTCACCCTCAGGTCGGAGCGCAAGGCGGCGGAGCGCACCGACAAGGACGGCGCGCGGCGCCTGGAGCGCAGCTTCGGCGTGTACGCCCGCTCCTTCGTGCTGCCGCGCACCGTGGACGCGTCCCGGGTGGAGGCCCGCTACGAGAATGGCGTGCTCACCCTGACGCTGCCGCGGCGTGAGGAGTCCCGGCCCCGCGTGGTCGAGGTGAAGGTCAACGGCTGATGACGAAGGGTTGGCACCGGGCGGGACGGGCCTCTGGGAAGCGGCTCGTCCCGTCCAGTGGAAGCCGGCGCGGGACACACGGGCGGCGATGCGCACTCAACGGGGGCCTTGGAACCGGCCCCCTGGAGACGCTTCGCCGCTCGCGGCGTTGGCGCGGACTAGTGGAGTGTCCGACAAGTTTTTCAACATAGTGGGCGGACACCGCTTTTCCGACCCGGTATTAGCCGGTCGGGTGGCGCCTCCGGTAGGGCGTTGCGCCCCCAACGACTATGTTGAATTACTTCGCGGACAGTCCACTAGCGCTTGACGGCGGTGGTGGTGCCACCGAGCGCCAGCGGGACGCGGAACAAGTCGAGCACCTGCTGCACGTCCAGCGGCTTGGGCAGGCACGCCACGGCGCCGGCCTGCTTGGAGCTTCTCCACCACCTCGGGCGAGTGGGCGGACGTCATGGTGATGAGCCGCACGCCCTCCATCTGCTTGCGGGCGCGGATGCGGCGGCACACCTCGATACCGTCGATGTCCGGCATGTTCAGGTCGATGAGCATGCCGTGCGGCTTCTGCTCGCTCACGAGCAGGAGCGCCTCGACGCCGCTGGTGGTCGTCTGCAACTCCACCTGGTTCGCGTAGGGCTTGAAGGCACGCTTGATGGCGTCGAGCACCTGCCGCTCGTCATCCACCACCAGCAGGCGCACGGTGCTGCTGCCCAGTTCCTCGGGCACCGGCATCTGGTGGGTGATGAGGAAGGTGCGAAGGTCCGCCGAGCGCACGCGCCGGTGACCGCCCGGCGTCCGGAACGCCATGAGGATGCCGCGGTCGATCCACTTGCTCACCGTGGACGGGTCCACCTGGAGCAACCGGCTGATGTCGTGGGTCGTGTAGAGCTGATCCGTCATCGAACTCCCCTCACTCTGCACTGCTGGCTTCCGGCCTTCATAGGATAAGACACCTAAGCGGGAAGCGAAAATTCTTCGATTTCACAACTTGACAGCTTGTAGGGCATCAGGGTCCCTCATGTGTTGAACGGTGGCCTCCCACCGTCCCGATGCCCGCAAGCACAACTCGACCAGCTCGCGCGCGGCTCCGTGACCTCCCCGGCACCGCGCGACGTAATGCACCGACTGACGAACCTCGGCGGCGGCGTCCGCCGGGCAGGCCGAGAGGCCCGCCATGCCCAGAGGGCCCAGGTCGTTGAGGTCATCCCCCATGTACGCGCACTCCTCGGGGGACACCTCGAGCTGGGACAGCAGCTCCCGGAAACCGGCCGCCTTGTTCTTGCGGCCCTGGAGCACCGCGGCCAGGCCCAGCTCCCGGCCGCGCACTTCCACGATGGAGGAGGAGCGTGCGGTGAGGATGGCGGTGCGCAACCCCGCCAGCCTCGCCATCACCAGACCGTGGCCGTCCTTGACGTCGAAGCGCTTCATCACCTCGCCGCCATCGCCGTAGAACAGGCCACCATCCGTGAGGACGCCGTCCACGTCGAAGGCGAGCAGACGCACGCGTGCCGCGCGCTCCGTCAGCTCGTCCCTGCTCGGTTTGGGCGGCAGCTCCGTCATGTCGCGTCCCTTGGACTCCCTCCCCACGACTTCGTTCACACTACTTACCGCGAATTCCTTCACTCCGCAGGTTCGTGACCCAGCACTCGCCGAATACCCAGTACCTGACGTAGCACGTCCTCGAACATCTGGGGGTTGAGCGAGCATGGACCGTCACACAGGGCACGGTCCGGGTCTTCATGCACTTCCGTGAAAAGCGCGTCTATTCCGGCGGCCGCGGCGGAGCGGGCCAGCAGGGACACGAACTTGCGCTCACCGCCCGTCTGGCCATCTCCGGAGGAGGGCAGTTGCACGGAGTGGGTGGCGTCGAAGCACACGACGAGCCCGGCCTCGCGCATCTGGGCGAAGCCGCGCATGTCCACCACCAGGTTGTTGTACCCGAAGGTGGCGCCGCGCTCGGTGACGAGCACGTTGGGGTTGCCCGTCTCCACCGCCTTGCGCGCCGAGTGGACGATGTCCTTGGGGGCGACGAACTGGCCCTTCTTGAGGTTGACGCCCTTGCCCGTGCGCGCCACCGCCTCCACCAGGTCCGTCTGGCGGCAGAGGAAGGCGGGAATCTGGATGATGTCCACCACCTCGGCGGCGGGGGCCACGTGGCTCGTCTCGTGGACGTCGGTGAGGATGGGCACGCCCACCTCGCGCTTGATGCGCGCGAGGATGCGCAGGCCTTCCTTCAAACCGGGGCCCCGGAAGGACTTGCCGCTGGTGCGGTTGGCCTTGTCGTAGGAGCACTTGAAGGCGTAGGGCACGCCCAGCCGGCTCGTGATCTCCTTGAGCAGCTTCGCGTGGCGCAGCGCCATCTCCTCGGACTCGATGCTGTCCGGGCCGGCGATGACGAAGAGCTTCTGACCGGGGCCGACCTCGTGGCCGCACAGGTTGATGCGCGGGCTCATGCCTGCGTCCTTCCCGCGTCACGCTGCGCGAGGGCCGCGCGGATGAAGCCGGAGAAGAGCGGGTGGGGCGCGAAGGGCTTGCTCTTGAATTCCGGGTGGAACTGGCAGCCGACGAAGTGGGGGTGGTCCGGCAGCTCGATCATCTCCACGAGGTTGAGCTCGGGGTTGTGGCCGGACACCACGAGGCCCGCCTCCTGCAGCCGGCCGCGGTAGGCGTTGTTCACCTCGTACCGGTGGCGGTGGCGCTCCTGGATGACGTCCTCCCCATACAGCTTGTGCGCCAGCGAGCCGGGCTTGAGCGCGCAGGCGTAGCTGCCCAGGCGCATGGTACCCCCCTTGTCCTGCACCTTCACCTGGCTCTCCATGAGCGTCACTACCGGGTGCGGGGTGTGCTCGTTGAACTCCAGGGAGTTGGAGTCGGCCAGGTTCAGCACGTTGCGGCTGAACTCCACCACCGCCATCTGCAGGCCCAGGCAGATGCCGAAGAAGGGCACCCGCTTCTCCCGGGCGTAGCGCACCGCGGAGATCTTCCCCTCGGTGCCGCGCACCCCGAAGCCGCCGGGCACCAGGATGGCGTCCACCCCGCCCAGCAGCGCCTCGGCGCCCTTCTCCTCCACGTCCTGCGAGTCCACGAACTGCAGGTCCACCTTCACGTCGTTGGCGATGCCACCGTGGAGCAGCGACTCGTTGAGGCTCTTGTAGCTCTCCTTGAGGTCCACGTACTTGCCGACGATGCCCACCTTCACCTCGCCGCGGCCCGGCGAGTACACCTTGCGGATGATGTCCTCCCAGCGCTCCAGCCGGGCGGCACGCGTCCAGATGTTGAGCGTCTCGGCCAGCCGCTCGTCGATGCCCTGGCGGTGCAGCTCCAGCGGCAGCTCGTAGATGCTCTTCACGTCCGGCGAGGTGAACACGTTGCCCGGGTCCACGTTGCAGAACATGGCAATCTTGTCCTTCATCTCGCGGGAGATTTCCCGGTCGGTGCGGCAGATGAGGAAGTTGGGCTGGATGCCGATCTCCCGCAGCTTCATCACCGAGTGCTGGGTGGGCTTGGTCTTCACCTCGCCGGCCGCGCCGATGTAGGGCAGCAGCGTGAGGTGCATGTAGACGGTGTTGCCCGCGCCCACGTCGTAGCGCATCTGGCGGATGGCCTCGAGGAAGGGCAGCGACTCGATGTCGCCCACGGTGCCGCCCACCTCGACGATGACCGCGTCCATGCCCTGCGCCGCCTGGCGGATGCAGGACTTGATCTCATCGGTGATGTGCGGAATCACCTGGACCGTCTTGCCCAGGTACTCGCCCCGCCGCTCCTTCTGGATGACGGCGTGGTAGATGCGCCCGGAGGTGAAGTTGTTGAGCCGGGACATCCGCGCGTTGGTGAAGCGCTCGTAATGGCCCAGGTCCATGTCGGTCTCGCCACCGTCGTCGGTGACGAAGACCTCACCATGCTGGAACGGGCTCATCGTGCCCGGGTCGATGTTGATGTACGGGTCGAGCTTGAGCAGCGTGATGTCGAGCCCACGGTTCTCGAGCAGGGCGCCAATGGAAGCAGAGGCGAGCCCCTTGCCCAGCGAACTCACGACCCCGCCGGTCACGAAGATGAACTTGGTCTTCTTGGAGCGCATGACCCTTCCTGCCAAGAGACCCCGGGGGCGTCAATGATTCTGTCGACGCCCCCGGACGCTCGCCTGGTCACGGAAGTCCGGCAAGGGACGCATTTCACTCCTGGCCCTGGGTCCGCGGCCGGGACTCGGCGTAGTCGCGGGCCCTGGGCTCGAGGTCGCGCTGCTCGCGCAAGGGGCAGTGACGGCAGGACCACCCGTCCCAGCCGCGTTTCACCGCCAGATGAAGACAGGCGTCATAGTTGAAGCAGAACAGGTTGCGCTGGGCCTCCACCGCCGTCTCGTCACGCAGGGCGGAAGGCAGAGGACTCGGGCACGGTGTGATGGACAAGGTCAGGCACTCCGGCGGATGAACGGGCCTTTTCCCCCCTCGCGCGTGCAACAGGGTTGTCGCACGTGCATTCCCGAGGGCCCGGCAAAAAAAGGACCGCCCGTCCCGCGGCCCCAAGCGTGGAGGGGTGCGCGAAACGGGCGGGCCCGAACTGCTGGCGTCGACACTTCCGCCGCCTGGGGGCTTCTTCAGCGCGCCAGACGAGCGGAGGTGGACGCCTGATTCATGCTGTCGATCAAGGCATCACCTCCTTTCTGCGGCGGCTTATGTAATGGCGGGTTTTTCTCCGCGCCACCCCGCATGGGAGGTATTTCGTGCCTGGAGGTAGGGCGGGCGGGAGGGCGGGCCCCCGTCAGGAGGCCATGAACTAGGCCGCCACGAACTGACGCTCCACCAGCCGGCGGTAGAGGCCCTCCTGGCCCATGAGCGCGGCGTGGTTGCCGCTCTGCACCACCTGGCCTCCCTCCAGCACCAGCACCCGGTCCGCGCCAATCACCGTGGACAGGCGGTGGGCGATGATGATGGTGGAGCGGCCCTGCATCAGCCGGTCCAGGGCCTCCTGCACCAGGTGCTCGCTCTCCGCGTCGAGCGCGCTGGTGGCCTCGTCCAGCACCAGCAGGCGCGGGTTCTTGAGCACCGCGCGGGCGATGGCGATGCGCTGCTTCTGGCCGCCGGAGAGCTGCACGCCGCGCTCACCCACCAGGGTGCGGTAGCCCTCGGGGAAGCGGGAGATGAACTCGTGCGCGTTGGCGGCGCGCGCGGCCGCCTCCACCTCGGCGTCGGTGGCGTCCATGCGGCCGTAGCGGATGTTGTCCGAGATGGAGGTGGCGAAGAGCATCGGCTCCTGCGCCACCGTGCCAATCTGCTGTCGCAGCCACTCGGGGTCCAACGCGCTCAGCGGTCTGCCGTCCAGCAGCACGCGCCCGCCCTGCGGGTCGTACATGCGGGCCAGCAGCCCGGCGATGGTGGACTTGCCCGCGCCCGAGGGGCCGACGATGGCCACCACCTCGCCCGCGTCCAGCTTCAGGTCGATGCCCTGCAGCACCGGCACGTCCGGGCGCGTGGGGTAGGCGAAGCGCACCTGCTGGAACTCGACGCGGCCCTGCACCGACGGAAGGCGCTCGCCGCCCGTGGAGGGGATGGCGGGCTGGCGGTCGATGAGCTCGAAGACGCGCTCGGCGGCACCGGCGGCGCGCATGAAGTCCGCCCACAGGTCCGTCAGGGCGCCCAGCGCGAAGGCCACCATCATCGAGTAGATGAGGAAGGAGGTGAGGTTGCCCACCGTCATCTTCCCGTCCAGCACCAGCCGGCCGCCGTACCAGAGCACCACCGCCGAGGCGAGGTAGGAGGCGGAGGAGGCCGCGGCCATGAAGACGGAGGACTGACCCACCCGGCGGCGCGCGATGTCATAGGCGCGCTCGGTGGCCGAGCGGTAGCGCTCCACCTCGTGCCGCTCGGCGGCGAACGAGCGCACCGTGCGGATGCCGGAGAGGCTCTCCTCGGCCACCTGGTTGGCGGCGGCGAGCGCGTCCTGCGTCTGTTTGGAGAGCCCGCGCACCTTGCGGCCGTACGTCACGGCCCCCACCGCCACCGCCGGGACGATGGCCAGCATCAGCCCCGTGAGCACCGGCGAGGTGTAGAGCAGCAGCGCGATGCCGCCCAGGGCCTGCGCCGCGTTGCGCAGGCCCATGGAGATGTTCACGCTCACCGCGTTCTGCAGCACCGTGGTGTCCGAAGCCAGCCGGTTGGTGAGCTCACCCGTCTTGCGCTCGTCGAAGAAGCCCACCTCCTGGGACATGAGGCTGCCGAAGAGGTCCTGCCGCAGCCGCGTCACCACGCGCTCGCCCGCGGTGGTGAAGAGGTAGTAGCGCAGCGCCATCGCCGCGCCCTGCAGCACGAAGACGACTCCCATCGTCAGGGCGATGTTGTCGATCTGCGAGCGGTCTCCCGCCTTGATGGCCTGGTCGATGATGTCGCCGATGGCCTTGGGGTACACCAGCATCAGGCCGCTGGCGATGAGCAGGAAGACGATACCGCCCAGGATCCTGCGCGCTTGAGGGCGCGCGAGGCTCAGGATGCGGCGCACCGTCAGGGGGGAAATCTTGGGCTTCTTGGAGGCGGTGGGTTGCTGGGGGGCGTCGGACACGCGCGCAGACTAACGCGGGACGTGCCCCGCCGCATGCTTCCCTACAAAGCGGGGGGCCAGGCTCAGGCGCCCCGCATCGCCGCCTCCACCCGGGCCACGTCCCCGGGCACGTCCACCGCCACCGAGCGCCCCGTCACCTTCCCGCAACGGATGCGGATGCCGTGCTCCAGCGCTCGTAGCTGCTCCAACTTCTCCGCCTGCTCCAGCGGGGTGGCGCTCAGCTCCGCCAGCCGCAGCAGCGTCTCGCGCCGGTACCCGTACAGCCCCAGGTGCGCCCAGCGCTTCACGGCCGCCGCCTCGCCCGGCTCGCGGATGAAGGGCACCGTGCTGCGGCTGAAGTAGAGCGCGTCCCCGTTGAGCGCCAGCACCGCCTTCACCACGTGCGGGCTGTCCTCCTCGGCCGCCTCCAGCGGGCGCACCAGCGTGCCCATCTCCACCTCCGGGTGCGCGAAGAGGCCCGCCAGCACCCGCAGTGAAACCGGGTCCACCAGCGGCTCGTCGCCCTGCACGTTCACCCAGACGTCCACCTCCAGACGCTGCCGCGCCACCTCGGCCACCCGGTCCGTCCCCGTGGCGCACTCGGGCGACGTCATCACCACCGTGCCTCCGAAGCCCTCCACCACCGCCTGGATGCGGACATCATCGGTGGCCACCACCACCTCGTCGAAGGCCCGGGCCTCCTGGCAGCGGCGCCAGACGTGCTCGATCATCGGCCGGCCGGCGATGAGGGCCAGCGGCTTGCCGGGAAAGCGCGTGCTGGCATAGCGGGCGGGGATGACGGCGAAGGTGCGGGGCGAGGACATGGTGCGGCGCTCTCTATCAGATCCACGACGCTGCAAGGCCCCGGAGGGAGGGGGGCACTAGGCAGCCGGGGGCCCGTGCCTAGCTTCCCGCCACCATGAAGAAGGTCCTCCATATCGTCGGCGCTCGTCCCAACTTCATGAAGGTGGCTCCCATCCATCGGGCCATCTCCGAGCGCGGCGTACTCGAACAGAAGCTGGTGCACACCGGGCAGCACTACGACGTGAAGATGAGTGACGTCTTCTTCACCGACCTGGGCATGCCCGCCCCGGACATCCACCTCGGCATCGGCTCGGGCAGCCACGCCGAGCAGACGGCCAAGGTCATGATCGAGCTGGAGAAGGTGTTCTCCACCGAGAAGCCCGGCATCGTCTCCGTGGTGGGTGACGTCAACAGCACCCTGGCCGCCGCGCTCGTGGCGGTGAAGATGGGCATCCCCATCGCCCACGTGGAGGCGGGTCTGCGCAGCTTCGACCCCGCCATGCCCGAGGAGATCAACCGCGTCCTCACCGACCGCATCTCCCACCTGCTGCTGACGCCCTCGGCCGACGCGGACGCCAACCTGATCCGCGAGGGCGTGGAGCCCGAGCGCATCCGGCTGGTGGGCAACGTGATGATCGACTCGCTGCTGGCGGCCCGGGAGAAGGCCCTGCGGCTGTCCACGCTCGAGGACCTGGGGCTCCACGCGCGCGGCTACGCCGTGTGCACCCTGCACCGGGCCTCCAACGTGGATGACGCCCAGGTGCTCACCGGGCTGCTCTCCGCGCTGAGCCACGTGGCCAGCCGGCTGCCGGTGGTGTTCCCCGTCCACCCGCGGACCCGCAAGCGCATCACCGAGCTGGGCCTGGACGCCTCGCTGGCGCGCACCCCGGGCCTGCGCCTGGTGGACCCCATGGGCTACCTGGAGTTCCTCGCGCTCACCTCCCAGGCCCGGCTCGTCTTCACCGACTCCGGCGGCCTCCAGGAGGAGACCACCGTGCTCGGCATTCCCTGCCTCACCGTGCGCGAGAACACCGAGCGCCCCATCACCGTGGACATCGGCACCAACCTCGTGGTGGGCACGGATCCGGGCCGCATCCGGCAGGCCGCGGACCGCATCCTCGATGGTCACGAGAAGAAGGGCCGTGTCCCGGAGCTGTGGGACGGGCGCACCGGCGAGCGCATCGCCCGCCTCTACGAGGAGTTCCTCGGGATGGGCAAGGCGCCGCGGCGCACGGGCGGCAACCGGATCGTCCCCTCCGCTCCAGGGCCGGAGCACCACCCGGTTTGAGCCGCGGGCACTCGTGCCCGTAGCGGAAGCATCCGAGGGCCATCACGGAAAGGGCCTGAGCCTGGCGAGGCTCGGCCGGACCCGTGAGGCCCTCGATTGTTATGCGCCCACAGGGTGTCAGGGGTCATGTTATGCTGTCCCACTGCGGAGGTCATACGCATGGGGCAGGCAGTGGAGGGGCGTTCGGCTGAGCCGGGACGTGTGAGAAGGCCGCGGCGGATTCTCCCGAGGGATGAGGGGGGCGCGGCAACGCCACCGCGAGCCGGAGACTCGGTGGACGGCTTCCGGCTGGAGACGCGGCTGGGTGAGGGCGGTCAGGGCACCGTCTTCCGCGCTCGGCGTGGGGGCCGGCTGTATGCCGTCAAGCTGCTCCCCCTGGCGTCGGACGACTGGGCCTGGCGCGAGCTGGAGGTGCGGCTGCGGTTGCGGCGCGTGGGCTCGGTGAAGGTGCTGGGCTGCGGCCTCTGGCCCGTCTCCCGCCCCCGCTTCGTCTACCTCGTCATGCCGTACGTGCGCGGGCGCCCGCTGTATGAATGGGCGAAGGCGAGCAACCCCTCGGCGCGGGACATGGCGCTCCAGGTGCTGGAGGTGGCGCGGCAGTTGGTGGCCGTGCACCGGGCGGGCGTGGTGCACCGCGACATCAAGGGCGCCAACGTGCTGGTGCGCAAGAAGGATGGGCGGCCGGTGCTGGTGGACTTCGGGGTGGGCACGTACGTGGGCGCGCCCGAGATCACCAACCCGATGGGGCTGCCGGGCACCCGGCACTACCGCAGCCCGGAGGCGCTGCGCTTCCGGCGTGAGAGGGCGGGCGAGCACTCCCCGGCGCGGGCCTCGGATGACCTGTGGGCGCTGGGCGTGCTGCTGTACTGGCTGCTCACGGGCAGCTACCCCTTCGACACCGAGGGGCCCGTCGCGGACGAGGGCACCCTGGCGGACGTCATCCTGAAGCAAGCACCCGAGCCGCCGCACCTGCGCAACCCGCGCGTGCCCCGCGCCCTGAGCGAGCTGTGCCTGCGCATGCTGGAGAAGCCGCTCGAGGCGCGCTACCCGGATGCGGTGGCGCTGTGCGCGGCGCTGGAGGCGGAGCTGGCGGAGGCGGACGGCGCATGGGACGTGCCGCTGTGCGAGGCGTGGGGCCCGGACGATGCCACCACGCCCCAGCAAGAGGGACTCGACCTGGGGGACTGGATGGACAAGGTGCGGCGGCTGAAGCTGCACGCGCGGCTCCGCCCCCGGCGCGGCCGGCCCGTGCCCCTGGCGGAGGCCTCCACGCTTCCTGGCTCACTGGAGGAGTCTCCGCCCGGAGAGGGGGAGGACGGAGCGGAGGAGCTGCCCGGTTCCGTATCGCCGCGAACCCGGCGCCCCCCGCGCCATGCGCGCTTCTGGGGCTGCGTCCTGGGGTTGGGTCTTCTGGTGGGGCTGGCCCTTGCGCACCACGCATTCACCCGTGCGTCCGAGGTGGGGGCAACTACTTCCGCAGTGACTTCCGAGGCCACCACTTCCGAAGTCAGAAAATTGGCGCCCGCGAGCAATCCGCCGGAGAGTGTTGAGGGTGCAGCGCCCGCGAAGGCGGCAACCCCTGCGCCCGTCGCCACTGCGACGCCCCGGAAGGACAGCACGCGCGTGAAGACTCCCAAGCAGGTCAATTCCTCTCAGAAGAAGCAGCGGGATTCGCAGGGCACGAGGGTGGGTGCGGCGGGCAAGGCGTGCACCCTGGTCCTGGTCGCCGGTCAGCTCGCCTGCGCGAGCCCCGCCCTCCAGGTGCGGCCCCCGCCTTCGTACCTGCCTCCTCCGGCGGAGTGCCCGCCCGGGGCCATCGAGGGCATGAAGGCCATGGGGCTGAGGATCGGGGAGAGCACGCTGGCCGCCTTGAACCATTTGGAAGGCGGCAAACGCATCAACGTGCACCCCGGCCCGGGCGCCACGCTCTATGTGGGCACCCCATGGGGAACGAAGGACTTTGGCACCGTTTTCACCGGCGAGCTCTTCTTTGCAAACGGGCGCGTGTATGGCCGTTTCACCGAGGCCCGCACGCGAGACAACTACACGTACCCGGTCTGCATGGAGATCTACGATTTTGGCCGTGACGGCAAGCGGGGGGCGGTGATGAGGGCTCCCAGTAGCAGCCCGGACATCGCTGAAGTCTTTTCCATGGTGCAACTGGGCACGGTGGATCACTTCGAATAGGGAGTGGTCCCCATGCGTTCCTTGCCCCCCGCTGCTCTGCTGTTGCTCGTTGCCGCGAGCGCTCAGGCTCTGGCGCTGCCCGCCGCCGAGGAAATGACGGGCAGCCCGCGCTTCATGGTGACGACGGATGCTGCCAGTGAATCACGCCAGGTCCGCATCAGTCCGGGACTTGGAACCCTGTTCGTCTTCGACACGCCCGTGCAACGCGAGGGGGTCATCTTGGCGCAGCGTGAGCGCTTCCGGCAGGCCTCGCTGTCCGAGGACGGCCTCGTGCTCACGCTCCTGCCCTTGCGCGAGTTGTCCATGGGGACACGCTTGCGGCTGACCGTGCGCTTCGCGGATGGGGCGGTCCCGGCGAGCGTGGACTTCCTGCTGGTGGTGCATCCCCAGGCCGAGCGCCAGATCGAGGTGTTCCGCCTTCCTCGCTCCGGTGAATCCTACAAGCAGGAGTCCGAGGCGGCCCAAGCGGAGTCCCAGCAGTGCAAGATGCAACTGGTGCGGGAGCGCGCGGAGTGTGGCAGGCCCTCCGGCCTCACCGGGCTGATCGTCTTGCGTCAGATGGACTGGCATGGCACTCGTGCCAGGTTCATCGAGGAGGGCCTCCCCCTGGGCCGCGGAGAACCCTTTCGTACGCAGTATGTGACGAGCTACAGCGCCACGAGCGGAAATAAAGGGGAAGAGGTGGTTCGGCTGGCGGTGGATCTGCAGCTGGCGAACAACGGTCTCCAGCCCTGGAGGGCCGCGAATGCGGAGCTGGTGGGCCCGGGCGGGCGGTGGACGATGGCGGTGTGGTCGCCTCATCCCATTGTTCCGGGCGCCTGGGGCCGTATCGTGGTGGAGGTGGAGTTGCCGCTGGCCGAACTGCGCAGCGGCAGCCATGTGCTCAAGCTCTGGGACGAGGACGGAGTGCGGACGGCCACCGTGTTGGGCGTGACGTTCCCGGAGTGAAAGGTTTCATTCCCCCAGCCAGTAGAGGCTGCGCCGGGTGCGGAACACCTGCTCCAGGAACTCCGAGAACGAGTTGGCGATCCGCGAGCAGTACTCCGGGTTGGGCCAGGTCTCGCGGTCTCCATCCATGAGCGGATATCGCCCGTCGATCTGCCGGCTCACGTCGAGAACGATATAGTTGCCGTCGCGCACGTGGCAGATGGCGTACATCGATGCTGGACCGCGCGAATCATCATCCTTTCCACGGATGGCAACGCGTGCGCGGACGATCTTCGACAAGGGCAGGATTTCATAGGGCGAGTCTGGCCATTGAATCAGAGCGGCCCCATTGCAGTGCAGATAGAAGGCCCGCAGATCCTGGTCCAACTTCCAGCCCATCCGGCTCTCGAACTCCTTGATCTCCTCAAGCGTGGCGGGAGGCCGCGGGAAGTGAGCGCGGGAGACCTCGTCGAGCAGGTGGCTCATGGGCGTGGTCATCGTCAATAGTCCGTATAGGGCAGGTCAGGTCCCACGGTGTTCCAGGGCGCCTGCCCGTCGTAGCAGGCGGGGTACTGGTCGGTGAACACCTTGTGTGCGTCCGGCTGCGCGGGGAAGATGTTGTTGGGGTCCACCGGGTCGCCACCGTGCCAGAGATCCCGGATGTGATGGCCCGCCCAGGAGGTCCCGTTCTCGCTGGGCCACTCTCCGAACTTCTTGCCCCACTTCTCCCGGAAGGACTCTCGAATGTTGTCCCACTTCTTGCGTTCAGCCTCCTTCTTCGCCTTTGGCAACGTGGGGAATTTGCAGCAGCAGTGATAGATGCCGTAGCGGCTACCGGCTTCGACGGGGACCGGCAAGAGGACGAGGCTTCCCTCCCAGTCCAGCTTGATGTCGGCTAGCCACATGCAGCCCATGAGCGGGTAGCCTTCACTGGCGCACTCCCTCTGGCATCCGTTCATGAACTGCCGGCGACACTGCCAAGGGCCGTAGAAGAGGGTCGTCTTCAGTCGTCCGCCCGGTACATTCAACCAGGGCAATTCCTTCTTCACGGCGGGCTTGGTTCCTGGCGAGGGTGAAGGACCAGAACCTCCCGTCCCCTGGGTCGTGGCGCATCCGGCGAGGAGCAACAGCAACACTGCCGTCCAGCTTGGTTTCATGAGGATTCTTTCTGGCGCGTGCCCCGCCCCTCTCAGGGATCCAGTCCCGGAGAATACCCGGTCGCGTTGACAGCGTCTGGTGCCTCCCCTCTGAGTACTTCCAGGACACCGGCACGGGCCGGGTGTGCCCATGCCGGTCGTCGTTCGCTGACAGCGTCCTCCGCCGTGCTCTCTAGAAGCTCGGCGGCAGGCCGCCGGGGCTCGGGTAGATCGCCTCGGTGAGGTTCGTCATCCCGCAGTGGTGCGTGCAGACGCACTGCGTCTTCGCCAGGATGGGTCCGTTGAACTGCACCACCTGGGGATTGATGAGCAGCGCTCCTCCCGTGATGCCCTGGAGATCCTCCTCCGAGAGCTCCGCCATCGACTTTCCACAGGGGCTCTCGGGGAGCGAGTCCCGCTGCTCCTGGGTGAGGCTCGCCCTGAACCTCGGGTCCTTCCAGGCCCGGATGATGGTTGCCGTGTCCATTCGCGTTCTCCTTTCGAATGCCCGCTCCAACTTGGAGCGGGCATTGGATGGAGACCGCCTCCCGCCGATGTGACGCACCGGGCGTCCGCGCCCGCCCGCGGGGCACTCAGCGCCGTGCGCCCACTCTCGGCAGCAGGTTCGACGCTCGGGCGCGGACGTTGGCGTAGGAGTCCGAGCCCGCCGCTTCCTCGAGGAAGGGCACCGCGGGGGCTCCCACCTCCCGCACGAGGAACTCCGCGCACTTCCTGTGGAAGCGATCGCTCACCAGACAGCGGATGAGGTCGCGGATGAGCTTCTCGTCCGTGCGGTAGGCGGGCTCGTTGCGAATGGCCGCGCCGTACGAGGCGAGTCCATCCACCCAACGCAGGTTGTCGAAGTTGACGTTCCCCTCCAGATACGCGGCATAGGCATTCGCCGGATACTGCGCTCGCAGCCGGGCGAGCGCGCTCAGGGTCTGCTCCCGCCGCCGCTCTCCCTGCTTCGCCCAGCTTTCGATCTGCTCGATGCCGGGAAGCTCTTCCCGTGCCCCGGTCCGTTCCCCGGCGGGAGCTTCCGTCTTCTCCGCGAGCGCCGCCGGCTTCTCCGCGGGAGCGGGCGGCGGCTTCGCGGGCGGCGGCTTCGGTGCGGAGGGGCTCTTCGTGGCGGAGGCAGGCGCGCTCCTGGCGGGCACCGGCTCCTGCTCCGCCGGCCAGAGCAACGCCGCGCCGAGGCCCAGCAGGAGCACGCCCGCGGCCCCCACGGCCACCATCGGTCTCGTGTCCCGCGGTGGCACCAGTTCCCGCGAGCCAGGCTCCGCCGGGGACGCCCTCCGCTCCAGCAGCATCCCGCCGCCCTGGGGATGGTGGGGGAGGGTGGCGGCCTCCTGCGCGGAAGGCGCTCCCGCGTGCATCCCCTGCACGGTGGGGTGCGCGGCCGAGGGGCTCAGGTCCGGAAGGGTGTCCAGCGCGGTGGCGAAGTCCGCGGCCGATTGGAACCGGTCCCCGGGCTGCTTCGCCAACGCCTTGTGGACGACCCCCTCCAGCTCCTGGGAGAAGCCCGCACCGGAGCGGAGGCTGCCCAGCGCCGGCGGCACGGCCTCCTGGTGCTTGCGCATCACCTCGGCGGCCCCGTCTCCATCGAAGGGCCGCGCCGCGGTGAGCAGCTCGAAGAGGAGCACGCCGACGGAGTAGAGGTCCGTCCGGGCGTCGATCGCCCCGGCGCGGATCTGCTCCGGGGCCATGTAGCCGGGCGTGCCCACCGCCAGGCCCGTGGTCAGGCCCGTCACCGTGTCGCGAAGCCGCGCCAGTCCGAAGTCCAGGATGCGGACCTGATCTCCCAGCCCGATGGCCTCCGTCAGGATGATGTTGTCCGGCTTGATGTCGCGGTGGACGATGCCCTGGGCATGCGCGTGGGCCAGCCCCGCGAGCACCTGTCTCACGATGCCCAGCGCCCGCTTCACCGGCAGCGGCCCGCCCTCGCGCACCAGCGAGCGCAGCGTCTGCCCCGTCACGAAGTCCATCACCATGAAGGGCGCGTTGTCCTCCACGCCGAAGTCGATCACCGAGACGCAGCACGGGTGCGACAGCCGGCTCATCGCCTGCGCTTCGATGTGGAACCGCCGCTGGAAGCCCTCGTCCGCCGCCATCCACGAATGGAGGAACTTGATGGCCACCGCCCGGCCCAGCTCGAGGCGCTCGCCACGGTACACCACTCCCATTCCCCCGGCGGCGAGCCGCTCGAGAATCCGGTAACGCTGCTGCAGGACGGTGCCAATACGGGGATCGGAGGCGACGGTGGCTTCCATGGGAGGCGGACGACGTTATCAGGCCCGCCTTCCCGACGGGGGGACACCCGCCTGGGTCTGGGAGGGCTGGCGGCCAGGCGGGCGCCCGTGCCCGTGCCGGAGCCCTCACCACGTTCCTCGGGACCCCGCGAGGGGCCGGACACTTCCGGAGGACCGGACGCACCTTCTCCTACGAGCAGCCAGGAGAGGAGAACAACCTTGGGGGTAACGAGTTTCGCATGAGCGTCGCGGCACACCCGCCGACCCGCCTGGCGGATCTGCTGAAGTCCCGGAAGGAAGAGCTCATCGAACGATGGGCCAGGCAGGTGAGGGAGCGTCTGCCTCTCGGGGCGTCCAATCGCGCGGAGCTCGTGGACAGCCTGCCGGACTTCCTCGAGGGGCTGCTGAGGGCCTTGCGCCAGGACTCGTGCCCCGCGGAGGCCGTGGACGCGTCCGAGATGCCGGCGGTGGCCGAGGTGCACGGCCGGCAGCGCTACCGGATTGGCGCGGACATCAACGCCGTCGTCCGGGAATACGGCATCTTGCGAGACCTCATCTTCGACCTGGCCGAGGAGGCGGGTCACCCGCCGCGCATGCCGGAAGTGCGCGTGGTCACCCAGGCCATCACCACGGGCATCGCCGAGGCCGTCAGCCACTTCGCCGAGGAGCGCGAGAAGGTGCTGCGGGCGAGCGAGGCCCGGCTCCAGTCCATCATCGACCATGCCCCCGCCGCCATCTACGCGAAGGATCCCCAGGGCCGCTTCATCCTCGTCAACCGCCACTTCGAGCTCCTCTTCCGTCTCCCGCGCGAGGCGCTGCTGGGGAAGACGGATGCGGACATCTTCCCCCCGCACCTGGCCGAAGCGTTCCGCGCCAATGACCGGCGGGTGCTCGCGGACAACGCGCCCCTGTGGGTCGAGGAGGAGGCCCCGCATCCGGAGGGGCCGCACACGTACCTTTCCGTGAAGTTCCCCCTGCCGGACGCCGAGGGCCGGCCCGCCGCCGTCTGCGGCATCTCCACCGACGTGAGCGAGCGCAAGCGCGCCGAGCGGGCCCTGCGCGAGAGCGAGGAGCGCTTCCGGCTGCTGGTGGAGGGCGTGGAGGACTACGCCATCTTCATGCTGGACCCCGAGGGCCGGGTGGCGAGCTGGAATCCCGGCGCGCAGCGCATCAAGGGCTACAAGGCCGAGGAGATCATCGGCCAATCCTTCACCCGCTTCTACCTCCCCGCGGACGTGGAGGCCGGAGTGCCCCAGCAGGGCCTGCGGACCGCCGCCAACGAGGGCCACTTCCATTCGGAGGGCCAGCGCGTGCGCCAGGACGGCGGCCTCTTCTGGGCGGACGTCGCCATCACCGCGCTGCGCGACGAGGCGGGCCACCTCCGCGGCTTCGCCAAGGTCACCCGGGACATCTCCGCGCGCAAGCGGAGCGAGCAGTCCCTGCGCGTGACGACCCAGCGGCACGAGGCCATGCTGGAGACGGCGGTGGACGGCATCCTCACCATCGACGAGCGGGGCCTCATCCAGGACATCAACCCGGCCACGCTGCGCATCTTCGGCTATGCGCCCGAGGAGCTCATCGGCCGCAACATCCGCATGCTCATGCCCCAGCCGTACCGGAGCGAGCACGACGGCTACATGGCCAACTACCTGCGCACGGGCGAGCGCAAGGTCATCGGCATCGGGCGCGAGGTGAAGGGCCGGCGCAAGGACGGGAGCGTCTTCCCGTTGGAACTCTCCGTCAGCGAGCTGCGCCTGCCCGAGGGACGCTTCTTCATGGGGGTGGTGCGGGACATCTCCGCCCGCAAGCGCGCCGAGGAGGCGCAGGCCCTCTTCCTCGAGGTGGGGACGCTCCTGTCCCAGTCGCTCGATGTCGCCACCACCTTGAAGGGCTTCGCCTCGCTGGTGGTGAGCCGGCTGGCCGACTCCTGCACGGTGGACCTGCTGGGGGAGGACGGGCAGTTGCACCGGCTGGAGGCGGCGGCCCGCGAGCCGGAGTACCACCCCCTCATCCGCGAGGTGCTGGCCTGGTCCCCGCTGGTGGGGAGCGACAGTCCCATGGCCCTCGCCCTGAAGCGCGGTGAGGTCGTGGCCATCCCGGACATCACCCCCGCGTTGCTGGATGCCGCGGCCCGGAACCCGGAGCACCGGGCCATCATGAGCAGGCTCCCCTTGCGCTCCGGGGCCCTCGTGCCCCTGGTGGCCCGGGGCCGCAAGCTGGGCATCATCAGTCTCTACTGGCACCAGTCCCGGGGCGCCGCGCTGGCGGCGGACGTGGAGGTGGCCCGGGGCGTGGCGGACCGCGCCGCCGTGGCCATCGACAACGCGCGCCTCTTCCAGGAGCTGCAGGAGGCCGTGCGGGTGCGCGAGGACGTGGTGGCCATCGTCAGCCATGATCTGCGCTCGCCCCTCAACGCCATCACCCTGGCGGCCACGGCCCTGCTCAAACGCGAGGAGGTGGACGAGCGCACGGCGAAGACGGCCAGCCGCATCTTCTCCGCCTCGGACCGCGCCAGCCGGATGATTCGCGACCTGCTCGACTTCACCCAGGCCCGCGTGGGCCGTGGCATTCCCATCCACCGCGGGCCCCTGGACTTCCATTTCCACGTGCGGCGGATTCTCTCCGAGGTGCGCATGGCCCATCCGGAGCGGCACATCGAGCTGGCCGCCGGCGGGGAGGGGCAGGGGGAGTGGGACGCGGACCGGCTGGCCCAGGTCGTCACCAACCTGGTGGGCAACGCACTGCAGCACAGCCCTCCGGGGACGCCCGTGCGGGTGTCCACCCGGAGCGAGGACTCGCTCGTCGAGCTCGAGGTGCACAACGAGGGCCCCCCCATTTCCCCCGAGCTGCTGCCCACCCTCTTCGAGCCCTACCGCCGGGGGCCCGAGTCCGGGGAGGGCAGGGGCAGCCTCGGCCTGGGCCTCTTCATCACCCGGCAGATCGTCCTCGGCCATGGTGGCGTCATCGGCGTACGCTCCACCCTCGCGGAGGGAACCACCTTCACCGTGCGCCTGCCCCGGCGGCCATCGACTCCCAGCTCCTGACCCGCTCTCCTGGCTGCTCCCATGACCGTGCCCCAGCCCTCCACTCCCATTCCCATCCTGGTGGTCGACGACGACCCGGACATCCGCGAGGCCCTTCGCGACATCCTCGACGACGCGGGCTACAGCGTCGTCCTCGCGTTCCACGGCCAGATGGCGTTGGAGCTGCTGGGGACGATGGGCCAGCCCTGCCTCGTGCTGCTGGACTGGATGATGCCCGTGATGGATGGGGCGCAATTCCTCCACCTGCTGCGGGAGAACCCGCTCTACGATCCGGTGAAGGTCATCCTCTGCACCGCGAGCGGGCGGGACGTGCCTCCGGGTGCCCAGGGGCTCTTGCGCAAGCCCTTCGAGCTGGAGGAGTTGCTGGCCGTCGTGGCCGATTCCTGCGACTGAGCGTTACCCCCAGGAGATCTCGTACTCGTTGGCGGTGGGCCCCGCCTGCCACGAGCGCACCCGGGCTCCCTTCACCTTCGCGGCCTCGAACGTCGCCAGGAAGCCGCCCTCGACGTACGGGCGCGGACTGAAGTCGTGTTGGACGGTGAGCACCCCGCTCCAGGGCCCCGTCAGCCTCACGGCGACCTCCACGCCACTCACCCCCACCTGGATGGCCCACGGCAGGCTGTTGAGCAGCCGGTGCGGATCTCCCTGCACCAACACCAGCAGCGTCCTGCCCACCGCCGACACCAGGAAGTTCGCCGCCGATTGCTGTCCCAGGTGCCGCAGCGCCGTCTCGAAGTCCTCCGGAGCCCCGGGCGTGCGCATCCGGGCAGCGCTGTAGAGCACCTCGAGGTACTTGCTGGAGGGGTAGCTGAAGAAGTCCAGGAACTTCTTCTCCCCGAGCGCCGCCAGGCACTGATGGACCGCGGCTTCGCCTCCCCGCTGCCGCACCACCTCCAGCACGGCGTTGAAGAGCATTCCTCGCACGGCGGCCGTCGCCGGCAGCGAGGACAGGAGCCCGCGCAACTCCTCCTCGGAGCCGTGCGGCGGCGAGTGGCGTCTGGCGTTCGGGTCCTTCATAGGCCTCACGTCTCCGGTCTCAACGGGCTGGAGGACAGGTGATTCCACGTCCACCCCGTGTTCGGCAAGAGGGCCCCCGGGTGCCCGGTGTCCCCGGCCCCCCGCCGAGGGGAGGGGGCATGGGGGCGCTCCCAGTGAAGTGGGACGGACCCGGGGAGGAAGCGGCCAGCGCGTTGTGTTAAGCCGGAACCGTCGAATGAGAGAGCAGCGAGAGGACATCCCCCGCCCGTCTGGCGAAGCCCCCGAGGGCTACGTCGACATCCCGTTCGTCGTCGAGCCGAACTATGCCGGCTGGCGGCTGGATCGCTACCTCTCCGAGAAGCTCCGCCGCCTGACGCGTGAGCGCCTCCACGGCATCATCCAGCGGGGCGTCCTGTGTGAAGGGCGCCGGCTCAAGCCCTCCACGCCCGTCTACCCGGGCCTCTCCTTCCGCATCCGCCGGCCCGTCAGCGCGGAGCCGGAGACGCCCACCGCGCTGCCCACCGTCTTCCAGGACGATTGGCTGCTCGTGCTCGACAAGCCCGCGGGGCTCCCCATCCATCCCACGGCGCGCTACCACAAGGGCACGCTCGTCTCCCTGCTGCGCGAGCGTTTCGGAGAGGCCTTCGCCGAGCCCGCCCACCGCCTGGACCGCGAGACGAGCGGCCTCGTCGTCTGCGGGCGCACCACCGAGTCCTGCCGCGTCCTCGGCCGCCTCTTCGTCTCGCGTGACGTCCACAAGGAGTACCTCGCCGTGTGCGAGGGCCATCCGCCCGAGGACACCTTCCACGTGGACGCGCCCATCGCCGAGGGCACCGAGCTCATCCGCATCGCCGTGCGCATCGACGCCGTGGAGGGCAAGGAGAGCCGCACCCGCTTCCAGGTGCTCCAGCGTTTCACCCGCGAGGGCCAGCCCTTCGCCCTGCTGCGCTGCTTCCCGGAGACGGGGCGCCAGCATCAAATCCGCATCCACCTGCGCGAGGCCGGCTTCCCCCTGGTGGGCGACAAGATGTACGGCCCGGATCCCGGCTACTTCGACCGCTTCAGCAAGCACTGCCTGGAGCCCGAGGCCTGGGAGCGCCTGCGTCTGCCCCGCCACGCCCTGCACGCCGCGCGCATCTCCTTCCCTCACCCGGGCACCGGGAGGGCCGTCACCTTCGACTCGCCCCTGCCCGGGGATCTCCAGGACTTCATTTCCGGACGGCCCATCACATGAGTGGGGTGCGGATGTCTCCAGCCGATTCCAGTGAGAAGGGCGGACTGCCCCCCGAGTCCCTCCTGGAAGTGCTCACCGACGGGGTGACGGTCTTCGACTCGGACGGGCGCTTCACCTACCTCAACACCGTGGCCGAGCAGGTGCTCGGCTCCCCGCGTGAGCAGCTCCTCGGCCGCAAGGTGGGGGAGGTGTTTCCCGACTTCCGGCAGACGCCGCTCGGCGCGGCCGCTCAACGGTCCCTGACGGAGCGGGTGCCCATCACCCTCGAGGCCTTCTATGCCCCCCAGGGCAACTGGCTCGAGGCGCGCATGGTGCCGCGCGAGGGCCACCTCGTGGTGTTCCTCCGGGACGTGACGGCGCACCACCAGGCGGAGGCGGCCCGGGAGAAGAGCGCCGCCCGGCTCTCGCTGCTGCAGGAGATGACGGCGAAGCTGTCCGCGGCCGTCTCCACCGAGGAGGTGGGGGACGTCCTCCTTCGCGGCGCCATGGCGGCGACGGGCGCGGAGATTGGCTGGGTGGGCCTGGTGGAGCCGGAGGGCCAGGCGCTGCGGCAGGTGGCCTGCGCGGGAGTCCCTCCCGAGGTGAGACGCCAGTACGAGCGGCTCCCGCTCGACGTGGCGCTCCCCCTCACTCGGGCCTTCCTCTCCGGGGAGCCCGAGTGGCTGGGCTCGCTCGCGGACTACGAGGAGCGCTATCCGCACCTGCTGGAGTACGTGCGTGCCTCCGCCCGCCATGCCAGCGCCTATGTGCCCATGCGCGCCAAGGACACCTCCCTGGGCGCCATCACGCTCGCCTTCGTGGAGCCCCGCGTCTTCGACGCGGATGACCGCGGTTTCATGATGGCGCTGGCGCACCATGGCGCGCTCGCGTTCGACCGGGCCCGGCTCTTCGACCGGGAGCAGGCCGCGCGCGCCGAGGCCGAGTCCCATTTGATGGCGCAGGTACACGCGCGGCGTGAGCTGGAGGCCGTGGCCTGGCGGCAGCGCTTCCTCTCCGAGGCCAGCACGCTGCTGGCCGGCTCGCTCGACTACACCACCACCATGGAGAGCCTGACGCGGCTGGTGGTGCCCGAGCTCGCGGACTGGTGCGGCGTGGACGTGCTCACCGCGGAGGGCCGCGCGGAGCACCTGGCGCTGACCCATGCGGAACCCTCCCTTTTGGAGAGGGCACGCGAGGCCATGCGCCACAACCCCATCGACCTGTCGGCCGAGCACGGGGCGGGCAAGGTGCTGCGCACGGGCCAGCCGGAGTGGATCGCGGACATGTCGGACCAGCGGCTCGCCGCCATTGCCCGGGCCACCCCGGTGGTGCCGCTGCTGCGGGAGCTCGGCGTCCGCTCCTATCTCTGCGTGCCGCTGGTGGCGCGCGGCCGGGTGCTCGGCTGTCTCACCCTGCTCCAGTCCGGGAGCGGCCGGAGGTACTCCGAGGCGGACCTGCGGCTGGCCGAGGAGCTGGCGCACCGGGCGGCCCTCTGCGCGGACAACGCGCGCCTGTACCGCGAGGCCCAGGAGGCCATCCGCCTGCGCGACGAGTTCCTCTCCATCGCCAGCCATGAGCTGAAGACGCCCCTCACCTCGCTGCGGCTGCAGCTCTCCCTGCTCGAGCGGCTCCTGCGGAAGGACGCGCTGGCGCAACTCGGCGGCAAGCTGGAAGGTGCCCACCGCCAGGTGGACCGGCTCGCCAGCCTCGTCACCACGCTGCTCGACGTGAGCCGCATCGCCACCGGCCGCATCAGCCTGGAGCTGTCCGAGGTGGACCTGTCGCTCGCCGTGCGCGAGGCCCTGGAGCGGTTGCGCGAGGTGTTCACCCAGGCCGGCTGCGCCGTGACGTTCCAGGCCCGGGAGCCCGTGGTGGGGTGGTGGGACGCGCTGCGGGTGGATCAGGTCATCGTCAACCTGCTCACCAACGCGGCCAAGTACGGACAGGGCCGGCCCGTCACCGTCACCGTGGAGGCGGAGGGCGAGTGCGCCCGGCTCATCGTGCGGGACGAGGGCATCGGCATCGCCGCCGAGGCCCAGCCGCGCCTCTTCGGGCGCTTCGAGCGCGCGGTGAGCGTGCGGCACTACGGCGGCCTGGGACTGGGGCTCTACATCAGCCGGCAGATCGTCGAGGCCCTCGGCGGACGGGTGAGCGTGGACAGCCGCCCGGACAAGGGCGCCACCTTCACGGTGGAGCTGCCACGGGGGGGGCCGCGCTGCTGACGGTGGCCCGGAGGGCCTGGGCCTTGCGGACGAAGCCGGACAGTCCGAGGGCCTGGGCGTTCTCCTCCAGCACCCGCAGCCGCTGCCAGGCCAGGGGGAGCCGGCCCCAGGCCACCTCCGCCTCCGCGAGTGCCAGCCGGGCCTCGTACTCCAGCGGGACGAGCCCCTTGCGCCGCGCCTCGGCGAGCACCGTCTCCAGCCGCTTCACCGCCTCGCCGGGCCTGCCCGTCGCGGAGAGCACCCGCGCCGCCACCAGCGCCGAGCCGAGCCGCGTCTGGACGTGCTGGCTCCGGGTGGCGAGGGCCTCCGCCCGGGCGCTCGCCTCGCGCGCCAGGGCGGGTTGGCGCCGGGCCAGGTGCGCCAGGGCGAGGGCCGTGTGGGCCTGGGCCGCTCCATCCGGCAGCCCCAGGCCGTGCAGCGTCTCCGCCGCGGCCCGCAGCGGCTCCAGTCCGGCCTCAGGCCTGTCCTCCTCCACCGCCAGCAGCCCGAGCGCCACCTGTGTCTCGGCCACCTCGCTGCGGCCTTCCAGCTTCCGGCGCAGTTTCAGTGCCTCCTCATATTGGCCGCGCGCGCGCACCAGGTTCCCCTCCAGCAGCGCCACCGTCCCGTCGCCCTGGAGGTGGTAGGCGATATAGCGGTCATCCTGCGTCTGCCGGGAGAGGGCGAGCCCTTCCGTGTAGTGCCGCCGCGCCTCCTCCGGGTGGCCCTCTTCCAGCGCGAGGTTGCCCAGCGTCCACAGCCCCACCTGCAGGGCGTAGCGGTAGCCCGTCTCCCGGCTCAGGCGCACGCCCTCCTCTCCGGATTTGCGCGCCCGGGCCAGGTCTCCGCGCATCAACCGCAGTTGGGCCAGGTTGGTGGCCGTCAGCCCCTCGTAGCGCCGGTCGTTGATCTCCCGCTCGATGGACAGCGCCTCCTCGAAGAGCGGCTCGGCCTGGACGAGCCGGCCCTGCATGAGCAGGGTGTCTGCGATGTTCTGCAGCGCCAGGGCCACGCCGCCCCGGTGGTTGATGTCCTTCCAGATGCGCAACGCCTCGGAGAAGACGCGCTTGGCCTCCTCGTAGTTGCCCTCCTCGTAGGCGATGTTGGCCAGCCGGTTGAGCGTCTGCCCCTCGGAGCCCGGATCCCCGGCCTCGACGAAGATGCGCAGGGCCTGCTGGCAGGCGGTGGTGGCATCCGGGGGGTTGCCCAGACGCAGCAGGGCGTTGCATTGCGCCAGACGGGCCCGGCCCACCAGCAGGCGAGAGCCCCGCGCGGTGCCCTTCTCCACCGCGCTCGCGGCCAGGGGCAGCACACCTTTATAGTCGGAGAGGCTGTGGCGCACCTGGGCCTCGGCGAGGTCGATGCGCCCGTCGCCGGAGGCGGGCGGGGCCATGCGGCCGCGAAGCTCGGCGAGGGTGGCGAGCGCGTCGCGTCCCTGGCCTCCGGAGGACTGGGCGCTGGCGAGCCGCAGGCCGTGGTCGAGGTTGTCCGGGAAGAGGCTGGAGAGGGTGCGGTAGTTGTCCACCGCCCTGGCCCAATCCTTCTCCATCTCGTGGACGCGGCCCTCCACCAGCAGTTGCTCCTCGCGGGACAGGCCCTTGGCGAGCGCGAGCGCCCGCTGGGCCGCCTCGAGCGCACGCGTGTCGTAGCCGAGCACCGCCCACGTCTCCGCGAGGGCGGAGTGGGCCAGGGCGAAACGGGGGTCCGAGGCGATGGCCTGGGTGAAGAAGTCCCGGGCTGTCAGGGGCTCGTAGGAGCGCAGCCGGGCGAGGCCCTCGGCGTAGAGGCGCAGCGCGGTGGCGTTGGCGGGCCGCGCGCCCGTGATGCGCCCGGTGTCCGCCGTCGTGCCGTGCGGGCCGAGCTTCCCCCGGAGCTGGTCGCCCATGCGCGCGACGAGCTCGAGGATCTCCGCCTGCGTCCCCTTCTCGCTGAGCATGGCCACCTCCTCACCGCTGGAGGCGTCCTGCAGCCGGAGGACGAGGCTGAGCTTGCCTCCCGTCTCCTCCGGCAGCGCCAGGTAGGAGCCGAGCACCACGAGGTCCACTCCCAGGTGCTCGCGGATGCGGGCGAGCGTGTCGGGCGCCAGGCTCTCGCTGTCCGTCAGGGACAGCTCCTGCTTCATCCGCACGACGGTCTCGCCCGACACCAGGCGCAGGTCCTCCCCCGCGGCGAGCCTCGGCGGTGAGCATCTCGGAGAAGGCCGTGGACAGCCACGCGGCCTCGGCCCGTCCGTTGAGGTTCTTGAAGCCGAGCACCGCCACCGCGCGGCGTGGCTTCACCTTCCGTTCCTCCGTGCTGGTGGGAGCGGGGCTCTCGGGGCTCCACTCCGGGGCCGGCCCTGTCCGCGCCGCGTAACCGCCCAGCGCGGCGAGCAGGAGCCCGCACAGCGCGATCAGCACTCCGCGGATCCGGCGCTCCTTCCTGGGCGCGGCGGGCACCGTGGGAATGGCGGGCAGCGAGGGGCTCGAGAGGGTGACGCGCCGGGCCTTGGCCGTGTCCATGGGCGCCATCAGCGGCGCCTTGCCCACCACGCCCACCTCGCACACCTCCACCGGCTCCTCCACCCCGGCCAGCAGGTAGAAGCCATGGGCGCGCCAGGACAGCCCGGGTCCCACCCCGCTGGTGCCCACGACGGCGCGGCGGGCGATGTCGAAGGCGGCGCGCGTCATCAACGTCTGCCCACCCTGGGCCAGCGGCATGATGCGCGCGGCGATCAGCTTGGTGAGTCCCTCCACGTCCACGGGCTTGGCGCCCTGGGCCACCAGGTGGGGCGGGTTCTCGCGCAGCACCACCTCGCCCAGGTGGATGCCCGCACGCGCCTGGAGCCGCACTCCCTGCTCCCGCTCCAGCAGGGCAAGCCGCTCGTGGTAGGCGAGGGCGTAACGCGTGGCTTCCACCGGCCGCTCGAAGAGCAGCAGGAAGCCGTCGGTCTTGTCGATCTCCTGCCCGCCGTGCAGGTGCAGCAGCTCGCGGGCGAGTTGATCATGCCGGGCGAAGAGCTCGGCGGCGCGCGCGTCGCCCAGGGACTCGACGAGCCGGGTGCTGTCGGTGAGGTCCAACAACAGCACGGTGCGGATGGCGACGCTCGGCTCGTCGAGCGGACGGGGCACCCCGCTGGGCTGCACGAGCGTGCGGACCACCTCGCGGGCGCTGGTGAAGCGCTTGCGCGGGAGAGGATCCATGCAGCGGCGGATGACCACCTCCCAGCGGTGGGGCAGTCCCAGCCCCTCCGCGGACGGCGAGCCGCGGCGAAGCTGCTCGAGCAGGGTCATCGTCTCGGACTCGGGCGAGGACAGCGCGCCCGCGAGGAAGCTCGAGCAGGACGAGGCCCAACGAGTAGAGGTCCGAGGCGCCCGTGGGCACGGAGCCCTGGTGCCGCTCGGGTGCCAGATGGGGGGCGGTGGCCGGCGGGGTTCCGGCCTCCCAGGCCCACGCGGGCGCGGCGAGGATGGCGCGCGTCCCCTCCGGTGCCGGCATGAGCATCACCCGGGCGCTGCGGAGATCTCCGTGGACGAGGCCCGCGTCGTGCAGTGTGGCCAGGCCCTCGCAGAGCTGGCGGGCCAGGGGCAGCGCCTCCTGGGGCGAGAGTGGACCGCGCTGGCGCAGCCGCTCCTCGAGGCTGTCGCCCTCGAGCAGCTCCGTGGTCAGGAAGGGCTGCTCCACCCCGGACGTCTCGTCGTGGTGGCGGCCCACCTCCAGGATGCGCTGCACGTGGGGACTCACCACGTCCCGGGCCCGGTGCAGCTCGCGCTCGAGGCGCTCCAGCGTCTCCCGGTCTCCGCCGCTCGTGCGGACCAGCCTCAGCGTGACGCGCTGCTGGCGTTCCACATCGAGCGCCTCATACGTCTCGTCCCGCCCCACGGGGGTGATGGATCGCAGCAGCCTGTAGCGGCCCACGAAGAGCCGCTCGCTACCAGAGGAGGTCATCGGAGCCATTCCGGACACCGGGGGGGGAACCGGGCCGGATTGTGCCACACGCCATCCGGGAGGTGAGCCCCGTACCGCGTCATGAACAGGGCGCTACAGCCAAATGGCTGAAGGGAGACGTTGTAGGTGGAATTCCCTCACGTGCGTGGGTCTTCTCCGGGCAGTCACGACTCCTCCTTCGGGCTGCCGAGCACGAAGAGGAGCACCCAGGGAAAGCACGCGAACAGCGGGAAGAAGATGGAGACCAGCAGTCCGGGCAGCACGGAGTAGCCCTTGTCTTTCGAGAAGCTCATGCAGGCCCAGGCGAAGAGTGCCCACCCGGCGTACCCGAGCGGCTTGTCTATCCCCACCCCCATGAAGGACATGTAGTAGAGGGCCAGGCCGGCGGCGATGCCCACCCTGACCTTGTGCTTTCGCCACCAGCGCTGCTTCGGCGGGCGGGAGCTCGCGGGTGGATGGCGCTCGAGGAACTGGCGGACGGCGTACTCGGGCCGGGTGACCACGAGACGCTGCTTTCCGGCCTGGAGCGTGACGTCCTGTCCGGTGAGCCCGCGGAGTGGGCGCTCGGTGGACGGCCAGAACCTCCCACCCCGCGCGTGGGTCAGCTCCCGCAGGGCCTGGGTGTACTCATCGGGAGGCAGCAGCCGCAGGTGCTCCACCACGGCCTCCAGCCGCCGCAGCTCCGAGTCCTGGGGACGACGGGCCTCCAGGCCCACGAGGCTCCGGCAGAGGTCGAGGAGGGTGCGGTGGCGCGCTGGGAGGAGGGCGACTCCGTGGGGCCCGAACACGCCCAGGCCCCAGCGCCTGGGCGCTTCCGAGTCCCCCCGGGGGACGTACGCCAGGTGGGTGACCACGTCGTGCACCTGGGGCTGCTCGAGCCGCGGGTGTGCGCTCCGGACGCCGAGCCGGATCAGCGAGGCCAGGGTCTCGGAGTAGGAGAGGGAGAAGAGGGTGAGCCCCTTCCGCTTCACGCGGACGCCGATCCACCCGGGAAGCAGGGTGATGGCCGCGGGCTCGAGAGCGGCGAGGGGGAGCTGGACCGGCTCGCCGAACCAGGGTTGCCAGAGCAGCCGCTTCGGGGTGAGCCAGACCTGGCCGGGCGAGGGCCAGGAGAGCATCCAGTCCTCGAAGAGCACGGGGTCTTCCGCGTCAGGCGGCCGGGGCGGGAGCGCGAGTGCCAGTGCTTCCAGCGCGTCCAGCGCTTCCACGAGAGAAGCCCCGTCGTGGGGGGAGGCTTGCGCGAGCCGTTTGCCGGCCAGGGCCTCCAGCTCCGCGCGCAGGGAACGCAGCTCCTTCAGGACGCGCAGCCCCGGATGCTCCTGGGGCCACTGCTCCCGGCTGGCGCGGTGCTCCACGTAGGTGAGCACCTCGGAGAGCTTCGCCTCCTGCTCCCGCGTCTCCTTCAGCAGCTCCGGTCGGCTCCTCAGTGCGCTCTGCCATTGGAAGGAGGCGAGGTGCCGCGTGAGGAGGGTGTAGCGCTCCCGGGCCCGCTCGATGTGCTCCCACCGGCCTTCGAGCTGGCGGCGCAGGGCCTCGAGCGGTGGGGACAGGGGCGCGGACATTCCGGAGATTCTGCCATACGTACGGACCCGCATTGGCGGGCGGGGAGGGCTCTCCTATGCTGCCGGGCCCATGAAGGTCGCGCTGGTCGTGATGCCGCTGGCGGCGGTCCACCGCCCGAGTCTCGCCGCGGGCCTGCTCCAGGCGGCGGTGAAGGCCCGGGGCATCGAGTGCCAGACGAAGTACTTCAACGTCACCCTCTGGAAGATGCTGGGAGCGGAGTCCTACCGCTTCTTCTGCCATGAGGCGCCCATGACGGCGCTGGCCGGGGAGTGGGCCTTCGCGCAGGCCTTCCACGGGCGGCGCGAGGGAGCGCGGGAGGCGTACGCGCGAGAGGTGTTGGACCATCCGGTGTGGGGAATGCCCGCCGCGCCGCGCGAGCACATCTGGGCCCTGGAGGAGGTGGCGCCCGCGTTCCTGCGTGTCGTCTTCGAAGCCTGTGATTGGGGCCAGTACGAGCTGGTGGGCTTCACCAGCACCTTCGAGCAGACGATGCCCTCGCTGTGCCTGGCGCGGATGATTCGCGAGCGCTATCCGAAGGTGAAGCTGGTGGCCGGCGGCGCCAACTTCGAGGCGGGCATGGGCCGGCAGTACATGGAGCAGTACGGGTTCCTCGACTACGTGGCCACGGGCGAGGCGGACGTCTCCTTTCCCCAGCTCTGCGAGAACCTGCGCGAGGGCCGCGGCGAAGTGCCTCCGGGCTTCCTCTACCGGGAGGGCGGCGAGGTGCGCGAGTCGCCCCGGCGCAAGGAGCCGGGCTACGCCCACCTCGACGCACTGCCGACGCCCGACTACGAGGACTTCTTCCACCTGGTGCGCACGAGCGCCCCGGAGCTGGCGGCCGGAATGTGGCTGCCGCTGGAAGCCTCGCGCGGCTGCTGGTGGGGAGAGCACTCGCACTGCACCTTCTGCGGCCTCAACGGCGAGGCGATGACCTTCCGCCGCAAGAGCTGGCGGCGCGTGGTGGACGAGCTGGAGGAGGTGGGCCGGCGCCATGGCGCCACGCCCGTGCAGTACGCCGACAACATCCTGGCGATGGACTACTTCAAGGACCTGCTGCCCCACTGGGCGGGCCAGCCGGTGCGCACGGAGAAGTTCTTCGAGATCAAATCCAACCTCAAACGCCGCCAGGTGCGGCTGCTACGGGAGGCGGGCATCACCCGGGTGCAGGCCGGTGTGGAGACGCTGGCGGACGGAACGCTCAAGGTGATGCGCAAGGGCGTGTCGGGCGCGCAGAACGTGGCGCTGCTGCGCTGGTGCCAGGAATCCGGCGTGGACTCGCTCTGGAACGTCATCTACGGCTTCCCCCGCGAGGACGTGGACGACTACGCGCGCACGCTCGCGCTCCTCCGGAAGATGGCGCACCTGCGGCCCCCGGACATCTGCTCGCCCATCCGCATGGACCGCTTCAGCCCCAACCACGCGGGTTGGAGGGAGCAGGGCTTCACCGGCATCCGGCCCATGCCGGCCTACCGGCACGTCTTCTCGCTGCCGGAGGAGACGCTGCACGAGCTGGCCTACTACTTCGATTACGAGCACCCGCGCTTCCACGAGGTGCTCGCCCGGGGCGCACAACTCCACTCCTTTATCCTCCAGTGGCAGGAGCGCCACCGGCGGCGGGACAACGGAGAAGCTCGCCGTGCGGCCACACTGGCAGGGCGGCTTCGTGCTCGTGGACAGCCGCTTCAACGTCGCGCCCGCCAGCGAGCGTCTGGCCGAGGCCACCGTGTCGCTGCTGCTGGCGTGCGATGCGCCCACTTCACGCGAGCAGGCGCTGCGGACGGCGGCGGAGGCCACCAGCGCCTCGAATGCCAGGGCCCTGGAGGGAGAGCTGTCCCGGCTGCTCGAGCGGGGCATCATCGCCAGCCTGGGCTCGCTCCTGGTGACGCTGGCGATGCTTCCGGAAGAACTGCGGACGGAGCGGCTCGCGAGAGCCCACTGACAATCAAAGGGAGGGGAGATGTCGAAGCAGACGAGATACCTGCTGACGGTGGATTCGGCGACGGGAGCGGCCGTGAAGCTGGAGCGCGTGGGGGAGGCGGGAGACCTGACCGAGGTGCCCTTGAGCACGCTCTCGATGGCGCCCCCGGCCGGAGTGGGGCCTCCGCCCATGCCCCACCCGATGATGAACTTCATGGCCGTTCCGCAGATGCCGGCCATGTTCCCCTTCCTGGTGCCGGCGTATGTCTGTTTCATGGGCATGCCCGTCCCCATGCCGGTCGCGAGCTTCGCCCCACCGGGGGCTCCCGTCGCGAGCATGGGCATCACCGGACCTGGCGCGCCCGGGGGGCCCGGGACGTATGCGGCGTTCTCTGGCCCTGGCGCACCCGGAGGCCCCGGGGTGTATGCGACGCTCTCGGGCCCTGGAGCGCCCGGCGCGCCGGGAGGACAGACCTTCGCGCAGACGCAGGGTCCTGGGGGACCCGGTGTCACCACCACCGCGACGCAGGGACCCGGCGCACCGGGCGGTCTGACGGGCGGTACACAGGGACCGGGGGGCACCTCTGGCGGTGGAGAGGGGGAGCTCGCTGTAGGCTGGGCGCGTGGACCTGAACGCCGCCGCCCGGAAACTCCAATCGCTCCGTTCCTCGATGACCGGTCATACCGACCGGAGCGAGGAGCAGCGCATCCTCGAGCTGTTCTCCGGCGCGACCGGCGCCGAGCTCAACTACCTGCTGAGCAACGTGGACCTGGACGCGTTGCTCGGTGACGTGGATGACCGGGTGGTGGGCCCGGACAACCTCACCGCCTTGCTGGAGCTGCTGTGCGTGAAGCGGGCCTCCGAGCTGGGCCTGCCCGTCCGCGTCGCGCTCATCGCCGCGCTCCAGAAGGGAGACACCCACGGGCTGGCCGAGCGCATGGTGCGCGCCCTGTTCCTCGGGTTGCGCGGCCGCGAGCTGTCCGAGTTCAAGAACCTGCTCGATGGCCGGGGCCACTCCCACGACTTGCAACAACTGCTCTTCCACGATGTGGACGACGCGCGCATCCGGCAGGACATCCTCACACACATCCAGCGGGAAGCCGCCGCCGCCCCGAGTGGCGAGAACAAGGTGCTCAGCGACATCGACGACACCTTCCTGGCCAACTGGAAGGACGCGCGCTACCCGCCCAAGACGGTGTACCCCGGTGTGCTCCAGTTCTACCGCGAGTTGGACCGGGGGCCGGGCACCATCCCCGGGCGCGAGGGGGACCTCACCTTCATCAGCGCGCGGCCGCAGGATCCGCTCGGCCTCATCGAGGACCGGACGCTGGCCACGCTGCGCGAGCACGGGGTGTCGTCGGCGGTGATGCTTTCGGGGGCATTCACCCACCTGCTGGGCAACTCGCGCATCGCCGCCATGAAGTTCGAGAACTTCAGCCGCTACGTGCAGCTCTATCCCGAGTATGGCTTCGTCTTCACGGGCGACAGCGGCCAGGGGGATGTCGCATTTGGTGAGAGGATGCTGGCGGAGCACCCGGAGTCGGTGCGGGCCGTGTTCATCCACGATGTGATCGACACCCCCGAGCCCGTCCGCATGACGTGGCGCGGCAAACGCATCTTCTTCTTCGACACCTATATAGGGGCCGCGGCGGAGGCCTTCGAGGTGGGGGTCATCGCCCGGGACGGAGTGGCCCGCGTCGCTCGCGCCGCCCGGGAAGAGCTGGCGCGCGTGCCCTTCGCCTCCGACCCCCAACGTCAGTCCCGTGTGGCAGAACTGGAGCGTGATCTCCGGCGCGCCGAGGCCCTCACGGGCTCCAAAGCCTGACATGAAAGTATTCATGCCACATCGTTTCCCGAGATGAATGGAAGCGCGTGGAAAGTCGTCATTCCAGCACTGTCGGCCTCTGCGGGGCTGGCGGCTTGGTTCGCTTAAAAGAGTGATTCATTTCTTGGGTGGAACTGGTGTAAAAGTCCAATGACGGTCCTGCATCGTCAGTAGGAAGCCAGGAGCGCACTGCCGAATGCGAAGCGGTGAGGGAGACCTCGCCGTTCCTGGTGCAGGCCGGTCTCCAATGGAGAACTGTGATGCGCCCGAACGAGAACAGAGGGGGGACGAATGCAAACTGAGACCCTGAAGAGGAGCTGTAGCGGCATCCGTGCACGGATGCTGATGGCGATGAGCGCGCTGTTGATCGCGGCGTGCGGCGGCGAGATGCCGTCGGACGCGGACAGCGCGAAGTCGGACGAGGCGCCTTCCGCGGTGAGCACGCGTGCTCAGGGCGTGGGCAGCACCAACAAGGTGCTCATCCTGGCCAGCACGGTGACCGGTGGCAGCACCAGCCTCGAGGCCACCGCCGCCCGGGCGCAGGGCTATACGGTGGAGCTCGCGAGCGACGCGGCCTGGGCCGCGAAGACCTCGGCGGACTTCGCCACCTACCGCGCCCTGATTCTCGGTGACAACACGTGCAGTGGCGTGAGCCTGATCGCCGCCGCCGTGGCCAACCGCAACGTCTGGGGCCCGGTCGTCGACGGTAACGTCATCCTGGTCGGTACCGACCCCGTGTTCCACAGGGGCCGCGACAACGGCCTGCTCACCATCAACTCCGTCAAGTTCGCCGCCGCTCAGGAAGGCAAGACGGGTATGTACATCAGCCTGAGCTGCTACTACGACGGGGCCGCGCCCAAGACGCCGCTGCCCATCATGCAGCCGTTCGGTACCTTCACCGTGACGGGCGTGGGCTGCTACAACGACGCCCACATCGTGGCCAGCCACTCGGCCCTCACGGGCCTGACGGACGCCACGCTCTCCAACTGGAGCTGCTCCGTTCACGAGGCCTTCGACACCTACCCCGAGGCCAACTTCACCCCGCTCGCCATCGCGCGTGACCCGATGTACGGCTCGCGCTTCCCGGGCTCCAGGGACTTCGCGGACGGCTCGCACGGCGTGCCCTACATCCTGGCCCGCGGCGCGGTGCCCGTGAACTGCGGCGACGGCGTGACGCAGTACCCCGAGCAGTGCGACACCGGCGCCAACAACGGCAAGCCCGGCACCCCCTGCTCCTCCACGTGCCGGCTGAACTGGTGCGGTGACGGCGTGGTGAACGCCGGCGAGCAGTGTGACAACGGCGCCCTCAACGGCTCTGGCACCTGCAGCGCCTCGTGCACCATCGCGGTCCTCAACCGTCCGCCCGAGGCGAAGTGCAAGAACCTGACGCTGTCGGCCAACGCCACCTGCGGCGCCACCGGCTCCATCGACAACGGCTCGACCGACCCGGACGGTGACCTGGTGGGCTGCACGCAGTCCACGTCGGCCTTCGGTCCCGGCACCACCGCCGTGACGCTGACCTGCACGGACAAGGCGGGCCTGAAGTCCACCTGCTCGGCGACGGTGAGCGTGGTCGACGACACGCTGCCGAGCCTGGTGTGCCCGGCCAACGTGACGGCCGAGTGCTCCGGTGGCGCGGCGAGCGCGGACCCCGGCACGGCGAGCAGCTCCGACAACTGCGGCATCCCGTCCGTGGCGAGCAGCCCGGGCGCCGGCAGCTTCCCGCTGGGCACCACCTCCGTCACGCACACCGCGACGGACTACTTCGGCAACGTCGCCACCTGCTCCAACACGGTGACGGTGGCCGACACCCAGGCCCCCGTGGTGTCCCTGGCGGGCTACGCCTCGGTGACCGTGGAGTGCCGCACCTCGTACGTCGAGGCGGGCGCCTCGGCCACGGACGTGTGCTTCGGTGACCTGTCGTCCGCGGTGACCGTCTCGGGCTCCGTCGACACCAAGACGCCGGGCACCTACACGCTGACCTACGCGGCGAAGGACGCGGCCGGCAACGTCGGCACCGCGTACCGCACGGTCACGGTCGTTCCGGGCGCCTCCGGCCTGTGCGAGGACCGGGGCGGCGGCTGGATCCTGACGGGCAGCATGGCGCTGCCGCGGCTGCTCCACACCGCCACCCTGCTGGACGACGGCCGGGTGCTGGTGGCCGGTGGCTTCAACACCACCTCGGAGCTGTACAACCCGGAGACCAAGACCTGGTCCGCCACGGGCAACACCCTGGGCTCGCACCGCGGCCACACGGCCACCAAGCTGCAGGATGGCCGGGTGCTGATCGCGGGCGGCGGCGTGTGCCCCCTCACCAGCGCCACCGCCGAGGTGTACGTGCCGGCCCTGGGCAGGTGGAGGCCCGCGGGCATCCTCAACACCCAGCGCTACCACCACAGCGCGGTCCTGCTGCCCAACGGCAAGGTCCTCGTGGCCGGTGGCCGCACGGGTGAGTACGACAGCGCCACGCTGGCCTCGGCCGAGCTGTATGACCCGGCCACCAACACCTGGTCCTACACCGGCAGCCTGAACACGGCCCGCGCCTTCCACACCATGACCCTGCTGCCTGGCGGCAAGGTGCTGGTGACGGGTGGCAGCGACGCCTCCGACGGCCTCATCTCCTCCGCGGAGCTCTACGACCCGGCCACCGGGAAGTGGACGGCCGCCGCGAGCCTGAGCACGGGCCGCGCTTCCCACACCGCCACCCTGCTGCCTGGCGGCAAGGTGCTGGTCGCGGGCGGCTCGGGCATCGACGTGGCGCTGAGCTCGTCGGCCGAGCTGTATGACCCGGCCACCAACACCTGGTCGGCCACGGGCAGCATGGGCGCGCCCCGCCGGTTCCACACCGCCAACGTGCTCCCGGATGGCCGGGTGCTGGTGGCCGGTGGTTACCACCAGTTCACGGGCATCATGACGGCGTCCGAGCTCTACAACCCGGCCACGGGCACCTGGAGCGAGACGGCGGCCATGAACGTGGACCGCTACAAGCACACCGCCACCCTGCTCAACAACGGCACGGTGCTCGCGGTGGGCGGTGTGAGCAACCACGACCAGGCGTCGGCCGAGTACTACGACCTGTCCGAGCTGTAATCACGGCTCGTCGCCGAGGGGCCGGGAGGGCGGCAGCAGCCCTCCCGGTGATGCAATCCGAGGCGTAACAGGCTTTCATGCAGGGGACGCGAGGCTCTCGAGCCCGCGTCCCCTGTTTCTTTGCGGGTGTGCCTCGGGGGGGGGCACCCGCTCTTCTCGGAAGGAAGTCCGCAGATGTCTCATCGTTCCATGGAGTGTTCGTGGCTGCTGGCGCTCGCGCTGGCGGGGGGAAGTTCCTTGGCCCAGGCGCAGGCCACTCCGGTTCCGGGGTGCCGTCCTCCCACGGTCATCAAGGACGTGGCTCCGGGGGTGCCCAGCTCGTCCCCCATGCATTTCCAGCGGATGGGCACGACGGTCTACTTCGCGGCGAGCGGCGCCACGGTCGGCAGCAACACCGAGCTGTGGAAGAGCGACGGGACGGCGGCGGGGACGGTGATGGTCAAGGACATCCACCCGGGAGGGGACTCCATCCCGGATCTGCTGACCGACCTGAACGGGACGCTGCTGTTCACCGCGGATGATGGCGAGCACGGCGTCGAGCTGTGGAAGAGCGACGGGACGGCGGCGGGCACGGTGATGGTCCGGGAGATCGGCGAGGGGCTGGAGTCCGGTGGCACCACGGACATCGTCAAGCTGGGCGGCAAGGCCTACCTCACCGCCTTCAACCACGAGCAGGGCCGCGAGCTGTGGGAGTCGGACGGGACGTTCGCCGGCACGCGGATCATCAAGGACATCAACCCCGGCCTGCGCAGTGGCCTGGCCGCCAGGACGCTGCGGGTGGCGGGCAACACCCTCTTCTTCTCCGCGGATGACGGCACCCATGGCTTCGAGCTGTGGAAGAGCGACGGGACGGAAGCGGGCACGGTGCGCGTCAAGGACATCGCCCCGGGGGCGCTCAACGCCAGCGTCGGTGACGTGACGGCGGTGGGCTCCACCGTCTTCTTCACGGCCAACGACGGCTCGACGGACAACGAGTTGTGGAAGAGCGACGGGACGGAAGCGGGCACGGTGCGCGTGAAGGACATCTTCGGCAAGCCCTTCCACCCCGCGCCCGAGAACCTGGTGGCGGTGGGCGGCAAGCTCTTCTTCCGTCTCGACAACGAGGTGAATGGCGCCGAGCTGTGGGTGAGCGACGGGACGGCGGCGGGGACCGTGATGGTCAAGGACATCCGGAGCGGAGCGGCGGACTCCTTCCCGGGAGACTTCACCGACGTGGGGGGGACGCTCTACTTCACCGCGGATGACGGCGTCAGCGGGGTGGAGCTGTGGAAGAGCGACGGGACGGCGGCGGGCACGGTGCGCGTCAAGGACATCCGCGCCGGGAGCACGGGCTCGATGCCGCAGTTGCTGACGGCCGGGGGCTCGAGGCTCTTCTTCGTGGCGGACGACGGCTCTGGCGCCACGCTGTGGCTGAGCGATGGGACGGAGGCGGGGACCCGGGCGGTGGACGCCTTGGCCGCCAACAATCCGCAGGCGCTGACGTTCACGGGCGGCACCCTTTACTACTCTGCCGAGGACGCCGCGCAGGGGCGGGAGCTGTACTCGCTGACCCCGGAGTTCTTCGGCGACTGCACGCCGCCGTCCATCACCTGCCCGGGGAATGTCACGGTGGAGGCCACGGGCCGCTCGGGCGCCACGGTGAACTTCGATCCCGCGACGGCGACGGATGAGGGCTCCGCGGCTCCCGCGGTGAGCTACAGCCAGGAGTCCGGGACGGCCTTCCCCGTGAAGGACAACGTGGTGACGGCCACGGCCACCGACGCCGCGGGCAACACCAACACCTGCTCCTTCACGGTGACGGTGAAGGACAGCGGAGCGCCCACCCTGACCTGTCCGGCGGACGTGGAGGCCACCGCCACCAGCGACGCGGGCGCGGTGGTCAACTACGCGCCGGCGCAGGCGACGGACAGCATCTCGGACGTCACCCTCGGCTACAGCACGGCGTCCGGGAGCACCTTCCCCGTGGGCAACAACCGCGTGGAGGTCTCGGCGACGGATGCCTCGGGCAACAGGGCGAGCTGCTCCTTCACGGTGAAGGTCGCCGCGGCGGGCGGCTCCGGGTGCGGCTGCACCTCGGGCTTCTCGGCCGATGCGGCCTGGCTGTTGCTGGGCACGCTCGTTCCGCTGATGGCGCGCCGCCGCCGCACCTCTCCGTAACCCTTCCAGAGCGGCTCACCCGGGCGCCTCACGAGGGCGCCCGGGCAGCCGGGGAGGCGAGGGGGCAAGGCCCCGCTGCTCGAAACCATCGCGATTCCCATCTTCCGCCGGGGAGGCGTCCGGGAGGACCGGCCGCCTCCGTTCCCTCACCGCGGCAGGAGCGAGCGATGGCGCAGCGGATGGATGTTCGGGTTGGCATGGATGTGAAGAGCAGGGACGGGCACCGGGTGGGCAAGGTGATCGGCCTGGCGGACGATGCCTTCGTGGTGGAGAAGGGCGTGTTCTACGCCAAGGACTACCGGGTGCCTTTCCGGTCCGTGGAGACCATCGAGGGCGATGACATCCGCCTCTCGTTGGACAAGGACCAGCTCCAGAAGGCCAGTGTGGGCGAGGCGCTGCAGGCGGCCGACCGGTTGGGCATGGGGACGGACTCGCTGTCCGAGGCCCGCATGGACAGCGCCAAGTTCCAGGACCACGACCAGTACGACGTGCGCACCGAGCGCGAGAAGGAGGTGGAGGTGACGCCTCCCATCGGCTTCGATCCGAATACCCCCTCGCGCTACTAGGACAAGCGCTCCTGGGACATGCACATCGTCCAGTTCCTGCTGCCGCTGCGGGACAACGAGCGGCGCCCGTTCCCCCGTGCGGACTTCGAGAAGGTCCGCACCGAGCTCACCGAGCGGTTCGGGGGCGTCACCGCCTTCTTGCAGTCCCCGGCCTCGGGGGCGTGGAAGGAGGAGGAGGGGGAGGGGGAGACGGTGCGGGACGAGATGCTGCTCTTCGAGGTGATGGTGGAGCCGCTCGACCGGAAGTGGTGGAGCGGCTACCGCGCGGAACTGGAGCGCCGTTTCCGGCAGGAGCGCATCGTCGTGCGTGCCCTCGGGACCGAGATGCTCTGAGAAGCCGTGAGGGACTCAGGCCGCGACGGGACGCTTCGCGCGCTCGTAGTGCCCGGCGAGGATCTCCAGGTAGTTGCCGTGCTCCACCCACTCCAGCAGGTGCATGACCCGCCAGGCGACGAACGGGTGGCTGCTGTCCATGGTCATCAGCGTCGCGAGCAGCCCGTCGAACCAGTTGTCCTCCTCCAGCTTCGCCAGCGTGCGCGCCTGCCGGATGAAGGGGGCCAACTGCATCTTCGTGCGCCGGGTGACGCCCGGCCGGTTGCCGCCCGCCAGCTTCATCAGCACGTTGAGCGAGGCGCCCAGGTCCCTGCATGCGAGCAGGCCCGCGCGGTCCGCCGTCAGCTCGGAGCAGCGCATCCACTTGTAGAGCGCCTTCTGCAGCGGGAAGCTCAGCACCTGGCCCACCGTGCCCAGCAGGTGGGTGCCGCTCGCCATCACCACGGCCACCGTGCGGTAGAGGCCATGCTCCGCGTGCATGTGGCCCAGCTCGTGCCCCATCACGGACACCACCTCCGTGTCGTCGAGCTGATCGAGCAGGCCCGCGAAGATGGTCACCGCCGGCTCCTCGCTGCCGTAGGTGGCCGCGTTGGCATGCGGGGACTCGGAGAGGAACAGCGTGGGCCGCAGGCCCAGGTCCAGGCTCTGGCGCGAGCGCTCCAGCAGCGCCACCAGCTCGGGGAACTGGTCCTCTCCGCACAGGACGGAGCTGGACAGGTTGAGCAGCCGGAAACTGCGCTCGCCCAGTTGCGTCATCAGCCAGCGCATCAGCGCGGGGAAGCCGGGAATGCCCTTGAGGGCCGCCAGCGTCGTGCGGTCCAGCGAGTGCTCGTAGGCATTCGAGGCGATGTGCGTGAGGGGCTCGTGGGGGGCGAGGAACAGCGGCTCGCCGCACGCACCGCACTCACAGTGGTGGGGCTCGAGGATGGCCCGGGACACCTGGACGCGGTTGCGCCGGCCACAGTGGCGGCACTCGAGCAGCTTCACGGGGACCTGCTTCGCGTCCGGCCAGAGGGCCTGGGCGAGGGGGGCGCGGGACTCGTTCTTCATGACTTCCTCCCGGCCGCGCTCTTCTTGGCCGTGCTCTTCCTGGCCGCGCTCTTCTTCTTCGCGGGCTGGCGCACCCGCGCCTCCACGACGTCCTCCTCCTGCTCCTTCCGGGTGGCCTCGGCGCCGAGGAACTCGCGGCGCTTCTGGAGGTCGCGGATGCACCGCTCGCCCACCCGCTTGGTGAGGACCTTGTTCATCGACGAGCCCACCGCGATGCCCACCAGCGGCAGCGCCCGCACCAGGCCCTTGGAGAGCTGGAGGAGGGCGATCTTCGTCATCACGCTCACGAGGTGCTTGGAGACCTCGCGCGGCGCGTACTTCCAGATGGCGACGCCCTCGGCCTTGGCGAGGTCCACCAGGGCGTTCTCGCCGCTCTTGGCGTCGTAGGTGCTCACCGAGGCGAGCAGGAACGCGAGCTGCCGCTCCTCGTCCTTGCGGATGTCGAAGCCGTGCAGGTAGCTGAGAATGAGCGCCATCTCCACCTCGTACTTGAGGAGGAAGCCCATGTCCGCGAGGGCCCCGCCCAACGCGGCCACCAGGGTACCGGCCCCGGGAATCAGCGCGGGCGCGGCGGCGAGGCCTCCGGCGATGGCGGCGCGATTGGAGAAGGAGCGCACCACCTCCTCGGAGGCTTCGCGCTTGTCCCCCCCGGCCCGCCGCAGGTGCTGCTCGGCGAGGGCGATGAGGCTGTCCGTGTCCGAGAGGATGCGCTCGACGGCGGTGAGGAGCTTGCGCCCCTGGCTCAGGTCTTCGGCTTCCTTCATGGAATTCCCCCTCGGTGTGTGGAGCGGAGGACGCCAGCACGGCGCCCGATGCCGGGACGCTCGCGAAGCCTCGCGGCCCTGTCAAGCCGGGGGGCGGCGGGCCCTCCCCCTGCTTCCCGGCGTGGCGCACCCCTCCGACGGTGAAGGGAGGCGCACATTAAGGCTGAAGAGAGGGGCCCGAGCCCGGCCCCGGCGAGGCGCGAGGAGGCGGTCATGTTCGTGGTGACGGGAGCATCGGGACATACGGGGTCCGTGGTGGCGCGGACGCTGTTGCAGCAGGGGCAGCGGGTCCGGGTCATCCTACGGGATGAGGCCAAGGCCGGACCCTGGCGGCAGTGGGGCGCGGAGGTCGTGCTGGCGGACTTGCGCGACGTCTCCACGCTGGCCATGGCGATGGTGGGCGCACGCGGGGCCTACCTGATGGTGCCGCCGCCCGTGCCCTCGAGCACCGGGGTGATGGAGGCGTGCTGGACGGTGGTGGACGCGATGGGGCGGGCGGTGGAGGAGAGCGGGCTGCCGCACTTCGTGCTGCTCTCCTCGGTGGGCGCGCAGCACGCGGAGGGGACGGGCGTCGTGAAGACGCTGCACCTCGCGGAGCGGGAGCTGGGCTCGCGAGGCACGCCGATGACGATCCTCCGCTCGGCGTACTTCATGGAGAACTGGGGCGAGGGGCTGCGCGCGGTGGTGGCCTCGGGCGTGATGCCGGACTTCATCGGCCCCGCGGATCGCCGGATTCACCTGGTGGCGACACGGGACGTGGGGGAGATCGCGGCCCGGTTGCTGCGCGAGCCCACGTTGGGCCGGCGTGTGGTGGAGCTGACGGGGCCGGTGGAGTACAGCCCCATCGAGGTCGCGGACACGCTGGCGAGGCTGCTCGCCCGGCCCATCCGCGTGCAGGAGCACACGCCCGCGGCCGAGGTGCCGATGCTCATGGGGATGGGTTTCTCCGCGGAGGTGGCGAACCTGCTGGCGGAACTCGACGACGCCATCCACCACGGCCGGCTCACCTTCGAGCATCCCATCCACGTGGTGCGCGGGTGGACCACGCTCGACGAGGTGCTCGGTGGGTTGCTGCGGTCTCTGGGGGCCCTGCCGCACATGGGCGAGGGCACGACGGCGTCTCCGTAGACGCGGGAGGTTTTCAGCCCGTGGCGCTCGTGGGGAATGACGCAGGAGGCTGGGCCATGGGGCCATTCATGAGATGGTGCCCCCATGGGAACGGCCTCGGTGACACGGAGGGCGATGGCGGTGAGCCTCGCCTTCCTGCTTGTTTCGTGCAGTGCGGCACACGCCCCGGCGGTCGGACCCACGGGCCCCCGAGACCTGGCCAGGTACGTGATTGTTCTGAAGCAACAGGCAGATGGGCAGGTGGTGCACGCCTGGGTTCCGCTGAAGGAATTCGATCTGGCGAAGTTCCAGCACGCCATGAGGACGAGGAGCGTCCGTCGGAACATCGTGCGTGTGTCCTCGTCAGACTTGAATGCGTATTGCCAGGGTCGATATGAGCAGTGCATGGATGATTGCCCCAGGAGTGGCAGTCCATTCGAGATTGGCCACCGCAAATACAGGGACACCCGGGCACAACCGTGGCGCATTGCCAGAGGGCGGTGGTGTCGGGAAAATTGTATGGATGCTTTTGCTCAATGTGTAAGGGGCCGCGGTGAATGGGCAGAGGAGTACGCCGCCGAGTTCGACGCGATAGAACCCGCCATCGACTGGATCAAGAAGCATCGCACGGAGCTTGTCGTGGGCTCTGTCGTGGTCATCGCCGGTGTGGCCTTCGCGGTCGTGGTCGCTGGCTCGGGAGGCGCGGCACTCGTTTTGGCGCCACTCCTGGTCATGGCGGAAATCTCCCCGGGAATGCTCCCCGAAATCCAGATCGAGGGGGCATGCAGGTGACAATCCATGAGCAGCTTGTAGACGTGGTGCTTTTCATCGGAGCCCGGAGGCGAGCAGCGGAGGCGAAGGGTCGGCACGAGGAAGTGAAGCTCTGGCGCTAT
Organism: Archangium gephyra; assembly: GCF_049060025.1. GTDB lineage: Bacteria > Myxococcota > Myxococcia > Myxococcales > Myxococcaceae > Archangium > Archangium gephyra_A. The sequence goes on along the minus strand of NZ_JBMEQQ010000002.1, from coordinate 5,039,739 downwards.
GTGTGGCTGCTCGACGACTTCGTCCGCGTGACAGGCCAGGTCTACCGGTTCGAAGATTCACTCAGGAGAGAGCTTTCAGCGGAACGGCCTTCCATCAGCACTCATCTGGGCGATCATGAGGGGACGCTCGCGCAACCGGTGATGGATCTACTGCTCGAGACCCTGGACGAAACGCCCGAGCCCGAACAGAAGCAGCACGTGCGCGTTCTCATCGCCCTCGTCAACTTCCTCGCCGAGACGGGGCAACTCGATGAAGCGGATGGCTTCGTCGTCAATCGATGGGACTACGCCCCGGTGGCTATCGCGCACTTCTCCAACCCTGAGGAGGCCCAGGCCTGGATGAAGAGCGTCGCGGAACCACCGAGCCCGGTCCGCATTCTCATCGGCGATGAGTATTTCCAATTCTGGTATATGCGTGAGGACAACACGCGCGGGATGTATCGCGATTATCCCATAGAGCCGGACTTGGAATGGCTGACGGCCAGGGGAATCCCTCCAGAGACGCCGTCGTTCGCCACGCGCGTGGAGGCGGAGGCGTGGTTGAAGAGCCACCCAGCCCATCCCTATACCTTCGTGGCAATCGCCGGGGAGCACTACTTCGCGGTGCATCACCCGTGGCTGAAGCGCCACTCCCTCCACCACGTGGCGTCGACCCTGGAGGCCTGGGAGGAGCGCAAGCGGCTCGTCGAACTCGATACGGACCAGGAGACAGAGGACCCGTCAGAGGGAGCCGGTGAGTAGGCGGTCCCGCCAACTCCACGCTACGCGGGGAGGACGGGCGCTTCGGCCAGAGTCGGTGCTCGGGACGCGCTCAGGGCCTCGTCGCGCCGCGGTGGCCGCGTCACCTCGCGCGAGCGCGACATGTCCATCCGCCAGCGCTCCTCGAAGTCCGCCGCGAACGCGTGGTCGTCCACGACCAGCGAGCCTTCCTCCAGGTACTCCATGGAGAGGAAGTCGAGGTTGATGGACCCGACCACGACGATCCGATCGTCCACCAGCATCGTCTTCGCGTGCATCATGGAGGGCTGGTACTCGTACACCTTCACGCCGCTGCGCTCGAGCCGGCGGTAGAAGCGGCGTTGGATGAAGGTCACGCTCGGGTGGTCCTGGTAGGGCCCCGGCAGCAGCAGCCGCAACTCCACCCCCAGGGCCGGGCGTGCGCACAGCGAGCGGAGCACCTGCGGGGGCGGGACGAAGTACGCATTCGCGATCCACACGCGCTGCCGTGCGGCGGCCAGCGCGATGTGCGTCACCCACCGGGCATGCGACAGCCCCTTCACGTCGGTGCTCGTCACGTACGCGGCGCATGCGTCTCCAGCGGGCCGGGTCCGCTCGAACTCCGCGGCGGGCAGCATCGGTCCGCCTGTTTCCATCCAGTGGTTGGCGAACGCCACCTGCATCTGCCGCACGACGGGCCCTTCCACTTCCACGCTCGACTCCCGCCAGCCGTCCGGAGAGAGCCCGTTGCCGTTCCACTCGGGTGCGATGCCGAAGCCGCCCGTGATGCCCACCCGCCCATCCACCACGACGAGCTTGCGGTGGTTCCGCCCGGTGAAGGCGAAAGGGTAGTCCTTGGGGGGCCGGAAGTAGTGCACCTCGCAGCCCGCCTCCACCAGGCGAGGGTAGAGCTGCTCGGCGAAGCCGGGGCTGCCCATCGGGTCGACGAGGATGCGCACCGCCACCCCCTCGCGCGCCCGGAGGCATGCGAGCTCGGCCAGGTGCTCGCCGGGCTGCCCCGGCCTCCAGATGTACACGTTGACGTGGATGCTGTGGCGCGCGGCGCGAAACGCTTCCTCGATCGCGGTGAACACCTCGCCGTTGTCCCGCCACGCGAGGCGGTTTCCGCCCACCATCGAGACCGCTGTCGCCTGCATCAGTGCGAGGCCCACGCAGTCCACCCCTCCGGGCAGGCCCCTGCCCCTGCCCAGCGAGCCCCAGGGGCCGAAGGCCATCCGCCGGTTCAGCCCGCGTCGTGCGAGCAGCCCCAGCCCGGCGCCCACCGCGAGTCCCGCTCCCAGCGCACGCATCATGCGCTGCAAGCTATGCATCACCCTCCGTGCCAACCGTCTGGGAGGGCGTGCGCTCGTCAGGCCGCCTGCCCGGGACGCCCGGGTTGAGGTTGCCCGTCAGGGACTTGCCGGAGAAGCACGCGGTGCAGAAGGTGGTGCGCTCCTTGTCCGTGGCCGGCATGACCCTCAGTGCTCCGAGCGCCCTTCCGGCCAGCGCAGCTCCGCCCGGGTGCCGTGGGGGGAGAGGGGGGTGAGCAGCACCCGCCAGCCGAAGTGCTGCGCCAGCCGCTCCACCAGCGACAGCCCCACGCCGAAGCCACTGCGCTCGGGCGCGACCGCGCCGAGGCCCTCGCCGCTATCGCTGACGCTCCAGCAGCCCGCCTCCACCCGAACGCGCACCTGTCCGGCGCGCGTGTAGCTGAAGGCGTTCTTCACCAGGTTTCCGAGCAGCACACGCGCCACCGAGGCTGGCACCGGCGCATGCACCAGGCCTTCCGCCTCCACCACCACCGCCACCTCCGGGCTGCGCAGCCCGTCGTACAGCGCCACCACCTCGCGCGAAACCGAGGTGAGCTCGACAGGACTCGCCCGTACGCCGCTCGCGTGCCAGCCACAGAATGCCCTCGGTGAGCAGGCCCATCTGGTGCACGGCATCCCGCAGCCGTGCGAACGTCTCCTGGTCCCGCGGCGGGTGACGCTCGAGAATCTCCACCGCTCCCTGGGCCACGGCGAGCGGCGTGCGCAGCTCGTGGCTCGCGTCGCGGTTGAACTGCCGCTCGCGCTCGAGCAGGGCCTGGATGCGCGCGTCTCGCGCGCGCAGCGCCTCGAGCAGCGCGTGCACCTCGGCCACCGCCCCGTCCTCTCCGGGGAGCGCCGCGCCCTCCGACTGCAGCGAGCGCCTGAGTCCTTCCAGCGGCCCACTGAGGCGGCGAGCGACCCGGCTGGAAATCACCGCCGCCGCCAGCAGCGCGAGCGCCGCGCTCGACGCGAGCATGTCCCCCCTGCGGAGCAGCCGCGAGGTCGTGCGGGTGAAGGTGTTGGCACGGAAGGCCACGTACAGCGTGTCACCCGAGGCCGCCCGCGGGCGCACTGCCACGTGGAAGTGCCCCGCCTCGCCCGCCGCTACCTCGTACTCCCCGCGCGCCAGGACGGGAGACAGCGCCTGCGCGAGCGCGGCCGGCAGGGCGACGTGCCCCCGATGCACGCTCATGCCCACCGCCGGCCGCGGAGGCTCCTGGCCGGACGTGAGCGCCTGCTCCTGCCGGTCGGCTTCGGCCGCCACCAGGCGGTCGAAGATGACGTCCTCCAGGTCGTAGCTGAAGAGCACGAAGAAGCCGCCCATCACCGCGAGCGCCAACACGGACGAGAGCAGCAGGGCGCGCCAGAGCACCGCGCGCAGCGGGCGAAGCCCCTCAGGCAAGGTGAACCTCCAACGCGTACCCCTCGTGGCGCCGGGTGACCACGAGCTGCTCGAGGCCCAGCTCGCCGAGCGCCTTGCGCAGGCCGTACACGTGGGTGCGCAGCGCGCTGCCCTCCCGAGGTGCCTCCCCCCACAGCCGGTCGGCGAGCGTCGCCGCCGGCACACTCTCCGGGGCGGCCTCCATCAAGAGTTGGAGCACCCGCGCCTCGGTGCGGCTGAGCCGGACCTGCCGCTCGCCCCGGCGCGCCCATCCGCTCTCGGGCTCCAGCAGCAGCGAGCCCAGGGACAGCGTGCGGCCGCTGGGGGGCACGGGCCGGCGTGCCAGGGCCTCCAGGCGCCAGCGCAGCTCGCGCAGGGAGAAGGGCTTGACGAGGTAGTCGTCGGCGCCGGCGGCGAAGCCCTCCTCCTTGTCCTCGAGCGTGTCGCGCGCGGTGAGCATCAGCACCGGCACCAGCCGCGGGGCCGCCTGCCGCAAGTGCCGGCACACCCGCAGGCCGTCCATGCCCGGCAGCGTGAGGTCGAGCACGATGACGTCGTAGGGATGAGCGAGCGCGAGCGCCAGGCCCTCGGGGCCCGTGGAGGCGAAGTCGAGGGTGATGTCCGGCTCGAGGAACCGGGCGATGTTCGCCTGCAGGTCCCGGTTGTCCTCCACCACCAGTACGCGCATCGCGAGAAGGCCCTCCAGGCGGAGACGTTACCGCACGCATGTCAATTCCGCGTCAACGCGCGGCTGACCCGTGGCCGACCCCCTTCCGTGCAGGGTGCGTGTCTCTCTTGCTCAGGAGGTACCCCGAGATGAAGCACCTGCTGCTGTCCGCGCTTGTCCTGCTCACCCCGTGCCTGGCGTCCGCGGCCGAGGCCCCGCCCGCCTCTCCCATGACCGGCGCCGTGGCACGAGAGGTGCGCGCCGCCGATGGAGAGCGCATCCCCGTGCTCGTCCTCGAGCCGCACCGGCCGTCCAAGGGCCCGGCGCCGGTGGCGGTGCTCGTGCATGGCCTGACGCGCAGCAAGGAGGACTGGCTCGTGGACGCGAAGCCCACCTTCGGCGGCGCCTTCACCGAGGCGCTGCGCGAGGCGGGCTACCGCGTCTACCTGTTCGATGCGCGGCTGCACGGCGCGCGTGCGGTCGAGGGGGACAAGCCCTCCGCGCGGGTGAAGCGCTCGCACGAGGGCGACAGCGGCCCGTACCGCTCGATGGTGGCGGGCACCACGGAGGACGCGCAGGCCGTGCTCGCCCACGCGCTCGAGGGGAGCCGTCCTCCGCGCGTCCTGCTCGGTGGCTACAGCATGGGGGCCCAGGTGGCACTCCTGCTGGCCGCGCGAGAGCCGCGGGTCACGCACCTCGTCACGATGGTGCCGCCGTACGTGGACCCGGTGCTCGAGGAGGTGGCGCCCGTGCGCGCCGTCGGCCGCATCCAGCAGCGCTGGCTGCTCCTGACAGCCAGGCGCGATGGTTTCGCCACGCCCGAGCAGAACGAGGCCCTCTTCGCCGCGGCCCCCTCCCGGCACAAGGCGCACCACTCCTTCGACAGCGGCCACGCGCTGCCGCGCGACTACCTCGCCGAGGTGCAGCGCTGGCTGGCCGCCCAGCCCTGAGCGGTCCGCGCCGGGAGCGAGAGTGAGGCCACACCGTAGAGAAGTGCTCGCGCCTGCAATCGGCTCCCCCAGGGGACCATTCATGAGATGGTGCCCCCATGAGAACGGCCTCGGTCACACAGAGGGCGATGGCGATGAGCCTTGCCCTCGTGCTTGTTTCCTGCAGTGCGGCACACGCCCCGGCGGTCGGACCGGCGAGCCCCCGAGACCTGGCCAGGTACGTGATTGTTCTGAAGCAACAAGCAGATGGGCAGGTGGTGCACGCCTGGGTTCCGCTGAAGGAATTCGATCTGACGAAGTTCCAGCACGCCATGAGCGCGATGCGCGTCCGTCGAAACATCGTGCGTGTCTCCTCGTCGGACTTGAATGCGTATTGCGAGGGGCGGCGTAAGCAGTGCGAAGCGGACTGTCTCAGGAGTGCCAGGCCATTTGCGATCGGCCGCCGCAAATACCAGGACACCCGGGTACAGCCTTGGCGCATCGCCAGGGGGCGGTGGTGTCCGGAAAACTGCATGGATGCGTTTGTTTCGTGCACGAAGGGGCGGGGTGAGTGGGCAGAGGAGTACTCCGCCGAGTTTGACGCGGTAGAACCTGCCGTTGACTGGCTCAAGAAACATCGCGCGGAGCTTGTCGTGGGCTCCATCGTGGTCATTGCCGGTGTGGCCTTCGCCGTCGTGGTCGCTGGCTCGGGAGGCGCGGCACTCGTTCTGGCGCCACTCCTGATCATGGCGGAAGTCTCCCCGGAAATGCTCCCTGGAATCCAGGGCGAGGGGGCATGCGATGACCATCCATGAGCAGCTTGCAGACGTGATACTTTTCATCGGGACCCGGTGGCGAGCAGCGCAGGCGAAGAGCCGATACGAGGAAGCGAAGCTCTGGAGCTATGTGCGGATGCTCGACGATTTCGTCCGCGTGACAGGCCAGGTCTACCGGTTCGAAGACTCACTCAGGAGAGCGCTTCCAGCGGAACGGCCCTCCGTCAGCACTCGTCTGGAAAAGCATGAGGGGTCGCTCGCGCAACCGGCGATGGAACTGCTGCTCGAGACCCTGGACGAAACGCCCGAGCCCGAACAGAAGCAACAGGTGCGCGTTCTCATCGCCCTCATCAACTTCCTCGCTGAGACGGGGCAACTCGATGAGGCGAACGGCTTCGTCGTCAATCGACGGGACTACGCCCCGGTGGCCATCGCGCACTTCGCCAACCCTGAGGAGGCCCAGGCCTGGATGAAGAGCGTCGCGGAACCACCGAGCCCGGTCCGCATCCTCATCGGCGATGAGTATTACCAATTCTGGTATATGCGTGAGGACAATACGCGTGGAATGTATAAAGATTATGCAATAGAGCCGGAATTGGAATGGCTGATGGCCAGGGGAATCCCTCCAGAGACGCCTTCTTTCGCCACACGCGAGGAGGCGGAGGCGTGGTTGATGAGCCACCCAGCCAATCCCGATACCTTCGTGGCAATCGCCGGGGAGCACTACTTCGCGGTGCATCACCCGAGGCTGAAGCGCCACTCCCTCCACCATGTGGCGTCGACCCTGGAGGCCTGGGAGGAGCGCAAGCGGCTCGTCGAACTCGATACGGACCAGGATGAGGAGGGGCCGCACTCGGATACCGAGTGAGGGCCGGGATGGAGGAGGGGGAGAACCCCACCCCGGCCCTCTCCCATGGGAGGAGGTGCGCGCCACCGGCTTCGCGGCTGGCACCTCCGTCCCATCCCTCTGCCCGAAGCGGGAGAGGGGGCGCATTCTTCTCACGAGCCGGTCTTGCGCATCTTCTCCGCGGCCGGCACGGCCCTCAGCAGCCGCACGGGCATCTTGTCCACCAGCTGCTCCGTGTACTGCGTGAACAGGCGGTACATCACCGGCAGCAGCACCAGCGTCAGCGCGCACGCGGAGAGGGTGCCCGCCACGATGACCACCGCCAGCGGCTTCTGCGTCTCCGAGCCGATACCCCGGCTCAAACACGCCGGCACCAGGCCCAGCGCGGCCAGGGCCGCCGTCATCAGCACCGGCCGCAGCCGCTCCTGTGCTCCGTTGAGGATGGCCTCGTCCAGCCCTTCGCCCGCCGCGCGCCGCTCGGCGATGGCCGACATCACCAGCACCCCATTGAGCGCCGCCTGGCCGATGAGCGCGATGAATCCCACCGCCGCCGCCACCGACAGCGGCATGCCCGCCAGGTACAGGCCGAACACCCCGCCCATCAGCGCGAACGGCACGTTCATCAGCGTGATGACCGCGCGTCCGAACGACTCGAACGCCTTGAACAGCAGCAGCAGCGTGAGCAGGAGCGCCACCGGTACCACCGTCATCAGCCGGTTCATCGCCCGCTCCTTGTTCTCGAACTCGCCGCCCCACTCCAAGGTGATGCCCGCCGGGTTGGGCGCCTGCTGCTGCACCTTCTCGCGCGCCTCGTTGACGAACGAGCCCAGGTCCCTCCCGCGCACGTTCATGCGGATGCCGATGTAGCGCCGGCCGTTCTCCCGGTTGATGGAGGCCCGGCCAAAGCCCGTCTCCACGCGCGCCAGCGTCTCCAGCGGCACCGTGGCACCGCCTTCCACCGGCACGCGCAGCCGGGCCAGCTTCTCGATGTCGTCACGGCTGGACAGCGGCAGGCGCATCACCACGTCGAAGCGCCGCTCACCCTCCCAGAACTCACTCACCGGACGGCCGCCCACCGCTGTCTGGAAGACGTGCTGGAACTCGCCCAGCGACATGCCGTGACGCGCCAGCGCCACCCGGTCCGGTATCACCTTGATGTCCGGCACCTCGCCGCTCTTCACGATGCCCAGGTCCGCCACGCCCGGCACGCCGGAGATGACGTCCTTCACCTTCTCCGCCTGCTCCTGCAGCACCTTCAAGTCATCCCCGTAGAGCTTCACCGCCACCTGGCCGAACTGGCCGCTGATGCTCTCGTTGACGTTGTCCCGGATGGGTTGGCTGAAGTTCACCTCCAGGCCCGGCACCTCGTCGATGGCCTTCTGCAGCACGGCGATGACGGAGGCCAGGTCCGGTGTCTCCTCTGGCCACTGCTCGGGAGGCTTGAGCTTCACGAAGAACTCGAGGTTGTTGGTGAGCGTGGCGTCCGTGCCGTCCTCGGGCCGGCCGAGCTGGCTGAGCACCCCGTCCACCTGCGGCGCCTGGCGGATGAGCCGGGTGAGGCGCGGCACCAGCTTGCGGCCCTCGGACAGCGAGACGTTGGAGGGCAGGGTGAACGTCATGTAGAGGCCGCCCTCGTTGAGATCCGGCAGGAACTCGCTGCCCATGCGCGGCAGCATCCACCCGGCGAGGGCCAGGCCCAGCGAGGCCAGCGCGATGACGAGCCAGGGCTTGCGCAGCGCGAAGCGCAGGGTGGGCGCGTACGCCCGGGAGGCCGCGCGCAGCACCGGCGACTCCTTGTGCTCCACCGGCTTGCGGTACACCAGCGAGGCCAGCACCGGAATCAACGTCACCGAGAAGATGAGGGCCCCCACCAGCGCGGCCACCACCGTGTTGGCCATGGGCGCGAAGATGCGCCCCTCCACCCGCTGCAGCATGAAGATGGGCAGGTAGGCCGCGATGATGATGAGCAGCGCGAACACCGTGGGCCGCACCACCGCCCGCGTGGCCGCCTGGATGCGCTCCATCGGCGTCTGTGGAGCCTCGCCCGGCTGGCCGTGGCCGGACAGGCGCAGGAGGATGCTCTCGATGATGACCACGCCGCCGTCCACGATGACGCCGAAGTCCACCGCGCCCATGGACAGCAGGTTGGCCGACATGCCCCGCATCTTCAGGTAGATGAACGAGGTGAGCAGCGAGAGGGGAATGAGCGTGCCCACCACCAGCGCCGCCTTCAGGTCCAGCAGGAAGACGAAGAGCACCAGGGTCACCAGGAGGGCGCCCTCCAGCATGTTGCGGCCCACCGTGCGCAGCGTGGTGTTCACCAGCTCCGTGCGATCATAGAAGGGGGAGATCTCCGCCTCCTCCGCTTGCAGCCGCGCGTTGAGGCCCGTGACGGCGTCCCGCACCCGGCTCAGCACCACCGAGGGGTTCTCTCCGCGGCGCATCAGCACGATGCCCTCCACCACGTCGGTGTCGCCCTCGCGGCTCACCACGCCCTGGCGCGGCGCCCAGCCCTCCGTCACGTCCGCCACGTCCTTGATGAAGACGGGGGTGCCCTCGTGCGTGGCCACGCGCACGTGGAGGATGTCGTCCAGGGTGCGGAACAGGCCCTCGCTGCGGATGACGAACTGCTCGCTGCCGCGCTCCAGCGTGCCGCCGCTCGCGTTGAGCGAGCCGCCCCTCAGCGCATCCTCCAGGTCCTTGAGCGTCAGGCCGAAGGCCGCCAGGTGCGTGGGGTCCGGCTGGACGTGGATCTCCTTGAGCAGGCCGCCGTAGCTCACCACGTCCGCCACGCCGTCCACGCGCAAGAGGCCCGGCCGCACCACCCAGTCCTGCAGGGTGCGCAGCTTCATCGGGTCGCCCTTCGCGCCCTGGAGGGTGTAGCGATAGATTTCTCCAATGGGCGTGGCCAGGGGCCCGAGCTTCCGGCACCACGCCCTCGGGCAGCTCCGCGTCGCGCAGCCGCTCCAGCACCTGCTGGCGGGCGAAGAGCGCGTCCACCCCGTCATTGAAGGTGAGCGTGACGAAGGAGAGGCCAAAGAGCGACAGGTTGCGCAGGCGGGCCAGGCCCGGGGTGCCGTTGAGGGCGCGCTCCAGCGGAATGCCAATCTGCCGCTCCACCTCCTCGGAGGGCTGGCCGGAGTAGAGGGTGATGACGTTCACCTGCGTGTCCGTGGAGTCCGGGAAGGCCTCCACCGTCAGGTCCGTGAAGGACATCCATCCCCAGAGGGCCACCAGCACCGTGAGGAAGAGGACGGCCGCGCGGTTCTTCAGACTGAATTCGACGAGCTTTTCGAACATGGACGTTTTCCCCGCGCGCCTAGTTGGCCAGCTCGATGGTGTTCTCCAGCAGCAGCGCGCCGCGGGCGACGTAGCGGATGCCGGGCTCCAACCCCTGGTGCACCTCCACTTCCCCGCCGCGGCGGCGGCCGGTCAGCACCGCCACGCGCTCCAGCCGGCCCGCCTCGCGCGCCACGAAGACGACCGAGCGCGCTCCGTCCGTCACCACCGCGCTGGCCGGCACGCGCACGCGCCGGACCGTGTCAGCGGCCTGGGGCGTCACCTCCACGAAGGCGTTGGGCCGCAGCGCCCGGTCCTCGTTGGCCACCCGGAGGCGGACCTCCACGGTGCGCCGGCGCGGGTCCACCACCTCGGAGATGCGCTCCACCGTGCCGCGCCGTTCCACAGCGCCGGACTGGGTGCGGACGAGCGCCGTCTGCCCCTCGCGCAGGTCCGCGGCGTCCGTCTCCTGCACGTCCGCGATGACCAGCACCTCGCCCAGATCGGAGAGCCGCACGAGCGGCCCGTCCCGCTCCGGCGTCACCTCCTGGTTGGCCACCACGTCCAGGTCCACCACCGTGCCCGCGCGCGGCGCCGTCACCCAGAAGAGGTTGTCGCCCTCGGCGGACACCGAGAGGCTCGCCTTCCGGGCCTGGGCGGCGCGCAGGGCCAGTTGCGCCTGGTGCAGCTCGGCCTCGGCGGCCGCCAGCTCCTTCTCCGGAGCGGCCTGCACGGCCACCAGCTCGCGCACCCGCTCGGCGCTGCGCTGCTTGTTGGCCACCTCCGTTCCGGCGCTCTTCACCTCGCGCTCGAGGTCCGCCCAGGCGCCGGAGCGCACGGAGAAGAGGCGCTCGCCGGCCTTCACCCGATCCCCCAGGCGCACGCGCACCTGGTCCACCCGCCCGGCCAGGGGCGCGCCCATCGAGGCGGTCCGGCGCTCGTCCAGGTCCACCCGGCCCGGGGCCGGCAGCGGCGCGAGCATGGGGGCCTCGACGGCCACCGAGAAGCTCGATGTACTGCCACTGCGGCCCCGCGGGAGGCAGGTGCACGCTCTCGCCCCTCACGATGGGGCTGGGGGGAGGCGCGGGCTCGGCCCCGGCTGGAGTGGGGCGGCCGAGCACCAGTCCAGCGGTGACGGCGGCGCCCAGGCCGAGGCCCGCGGCGGCGAGCCAGAAAGGACGGCGGGGAGGACGGGAGGAAGACGAGGTCATGGTGGGGGTCTCCAACGAGGGAAAGGGGTTCAGAAGTGCTGGCTCAGCTCGCGGGGAGGTGTGGGGCCTCCGGCGCTCACGCGCTCCATCGCCACCGCGAGGCGGAAGGCGGAGAGGTCCAGCTCCGCGGCATCCAGCAGGAGCTGGCCGTAGGTGCGGCGGGCGAGGAGCAGCTCCAGCATCGAGGCGCCGCCGGCCTTCACCGCCACCTCCATCCGCTGCACGAGCTGGGTGGCCTGGGGCAGGGTCTGCGTGCGCATCCGCGTGCGCCGGGCCTCCATCGCGCCGTGCTGGGCGGACAGGGCCGTCAGCTCCCGTTGGGCCTGGGCGGTGAGCCAGGCGTGGGTGCTCGCGGCGGCCTCGGCGGAGGCGCTCGCGGCCAGCGCGTCCGCCTGGCCCCGGTCGAAGACGGGCAGGGGGATGCTGAGGTTGAGGCCCACCGAGTGGAGCTGATTGCCGGAGATGACGAACTGGTCGTACACGTAGCCGGCCTGCACGGTGGGGTCCGGAATCCAGCGCCGCCGCGCGAGGGTGAGGGCGGCCCGGGCGCCACGCTGCTGGGCCTCCAGGGCTCGCAGGTCCGGCCGCTGCTCCAGTCCCGTCGCGGGCGGCGGGTTCGACAGGCGCGTGGCGAGGAACCCGGCCGCCGTCTCGGGGCCGCCGAAGGGCACGCAGGCGAGGCCCGCCGTGCGCGAGCACTCCAGGAGTGCCTCGGCCAGGCGGTGGCGCTCCCCGGCGAGCTGCTCCTGGAGCTGGGCCTCCTCCAGCAGGGCCCGGTCCGCGTCCAGGCCCGAGGTGTCCCCGCGCTGCGCCCGGGCGCGCTGCAGCTCCGTGAGGCGCGCGGCATCCCCGGCCAGCCGCTCCAGCTCGGCCAGACGCACCTCGACGGTGGCCACCTCGGCGACGCGCTCCAGCACGTCCTGGGTGCGCGCGCGGAGCTGGGCCTGCACCTCGAGCGCGGTGGAAGCGAGGGCCGCGCGGGCCGCGTCCTGGCGGGGGCCCCGCTTGCCCAGCTCGATGAGCTGCGAGAGGCCCACGCTGAAGTTGGGCACCTCGGTGAGGCGGTTGAGGCCGGGCGGGTTGGTGGGGCCCAGCGGCAGGGTGTTGGCGCCGAGCCCCAGCTCGGGGTTGGGCAGCAGTCCGGCCCGCACCAGCTCCGCGCGCGCCGAGTCCACGCGGGCCCGGGCGGTGGCGAACTCGGGCGAGCGCTCCCACAGCCGCGAGGCCAGGCTGTCCTCATCCGGCAGCGAGGCCAGGGCGAGCGAGTCGGCCGGGGCGGTGGAGGAGGGGGTGGCGGGGGAGGGGGCCTGGGCGGGGGCGGCGGTGGCCCCGAGCAACAGGCAGGAGACGAGCAGCGGAGGAACGCGGCGCACGGAGGAGGCTCCCAGTGAGGTTCGGGAGTCCCCTGGGCAAGCCGCGTGCCCGCGTCATCGCGAGGGATTTCGAGGAGTTACGCGCCCGGGCCGGTTGCAGCGGCTGCCATGGCGGGCCGGAATTCCAAATCCTGACATTGCAGATTCTGCAATCGGAGCGTCAGTCCTCGCCGAGCCGCTTGAGGAAGGTGGCGTAGGCGAGGCCGAGCACCTTGGCCGCCTCCACGCGCCGGCCCCCCAGGCGCTCCAGCGTCCAGCGGGCGTAGGCGCGCTCCACCTCCTCCATGGGGCGGGGTGGGGTGGGCAGGGTGAAGGCCTCCGGGCTGTCCGTCATGGCCGGGCCCGTGGGTGCCGGGGCCGCGGGCTTCACGCCCGCCAGCACGTCCAGTTGCAGCTCCGGGCCGGGCTCCATCACCAGCGCGCGCTCGAGGAGGTTGCGCAACTCGCGCACGTTGCCGGGGAAGGCGTAGGCCTGGAGCCGGGCCCGGGCGTGCTCGCCGAGCACCCTCTCCTCGCGCCGTCCGCTTCCCGGCGCAGGCCGGCCAGCAGGCCCTCGGCCAGGGGGAGGATGTCCTCGCGCCGCTCGCGCAGCGGGGGGATGTCGATGCGGAAGACGCTCAGGCGGAACCACAGGTCCTCGCGGAACTCGCCGCGGGCCATGAGGGCGGGCAGGTCCCGGTTGGTGGCGGCGACGATGCGCGCGCTGCTGGAGTGCTCGGTGGTGCCGCCCAGGCGCCGGAAGCGCCCCGAGTCGAGGAAGGTGAGCAGCTTGGCCTGGAGGCTCAGGGGCAGCTCGCCCACCTCGTCGAGGAAGAGGGTCCCCCCGTGGGCCACCTCCACCAGGCCGCGGCGGGCGGTGCGCGCGTCGGTGAAGGCGCCCTTCTCGTGGCCGAACAGCTCGCTCTCCACCGTCTGCTCGGGCAGGGCCGCGCAGTTGACGTGGACGAAGGGCGCGCCCTCGCCCCCCGAGGAGAAACCATGCAGGTGGCGGGCGAGCATCTCCTTGCCCACGCCCGTCTCCCCCAGCAGCAGCACGGCGCTGCGGGGCGAGGCGGCGATGCGCTCCAGGGCGGCGAGCACCCGCTGCATCGCGGCCGAGGCGGGCGGGACGAGCCGGCGCCGTCCGGACAGCTCGGCCTCGGCGGCGGCCAGCCGCTCCTTGAGGCGCCCCGTGTCCAGCGCCCGGCGCACGCGCAGCACCAGGTCGGTCAGCTCCACCGGCTTGGCCAGGTAGTCCACGGCTCCCGCGCGCATGGCGTCCACCGCGCTGGCGATGTCGCCGTGCGCCGTCACCATCACCACCGCCGCGCCGGGCGCCTGGGCCTTCAGCTCGGGGAGGAAGGTGAGCCCGTCCCCATCCAGCAGCCGCCGGTCCAACACCACCAGGGCGGGGGTGAGGCGCCCGAGCGCGGCGCGGGCCTCGTGCAGCGAGCGCGCCAGGGTGACGGCGTAGCCCTCGCGTTGCAGGGCCGCCGCGCCCATCGAGGAGAAGGCCCGGTCATCATCGACGAAGAGGAGGGGAGTGCTCATGCCGACAGCTCCTGGACGTCCGGGAAGTCCCCGGGGTGCGGTTGCACGGGCAGGTGCACGCGGAAGCGGCTGCCGCCGGGAATGCGGGCGAAGGTCAGCCGCCCGCCCTGCTGCTCCACCGCGCGCCGGCTCATGGACAGCCCCAGGCCCACCCCCTTGGGTTTGCTGGTGACGAAGGGCTCGAAGAGCCGGTCCTCGAAGCCGGGGGGCGGCCCGCCCGCGTTGTCCTCCACCTCCACCACCGCCTCGCCGTCGCGCTGGTGCAGCCTCACCCGCACCTCGGGCGAGGCCACCTGTCCCAGATCCTTGGCCGCCACGGCCGCCTCCATGGCGTTGCGCACCAGGTTGTCCAGCGCGGTGGCCAGCAGCAGCGGGTCTCCCGAGAGGAGCAGCTCCCCGTCCAGCTGGGCCTCCACGCGCACCTCCTCGGCCTCGGGCAGCACGCGCAGCCCGTCGAGCACCTCGCGCACCAGGTGCGGCAGGTCCACCGGGATGCGCTGCACGCGCGGCTGCTTGCCGAAGTGCAGCAGCGAGGTGGCCAGGTGGGCCAGCCGGTCGATCTGCCCCCGCAGCGTGCGCACCGCGAAGCCCTGCTCCTCGGAGGGCGCGAGCATGCCGATGGCGGCCTTGAGGCCATTGAGCGAGTTCTTCACCTCATGGGCGATGAGGCTGGCGGCCGAGCCGAGGGCGGCCATCGTCTCCTTCTCCGCCGCGCGCCGCTCCATGCCCAGGAAGAGCCGGTAGACGCGCCGCCAGTGCAGGCTGAAGAGGAGCAGCGTGCCCACCTGCAGCACGGCGAGCACGAGCAGTTGCAGCAGCAGCCGGTCACGGATGGGGGCGAGGGTGGCGGTCTCGTCCGCGGCGAGCACCAGCCGCAGCTCCGTGCCCGGCACGGGCGTGGCCCAGGCGAACACCTGCCCGTGGAGCAGCTCCCACTCCTGGCCCTCTCCGTTCAGCAGGGACTCCACCCTCGCGCCGAAGCCCGGTGCGGTGGCCCAGGCGGGAGGGGAGTCGGGGACGAAGAGGTCTCCCTGGCGGTTGAGCACCAGCAAGGTGAGGTGCTCGCCGGTGGGCCGGGCTCCGGGGAGCTCCTCGCCCGTGTCGAGCAGGCCCACGAGCATGCCCGCCGTGCGGTTGTGGCGCACCACGGGGACGGCGACGACGAAGGTGGACGAGCCCGGGGCGAGCGCATCCACGGTGGGGGCCTGCTGGGCGAGGACGCGTTGGAACCAGGGGCGCTCACTCAGCGAGGGGGCCACGGGCAGTCCGGGGGGCTCGCTCCAGCGGGGGCGGCCCGCCGCATCCAGCAGGAGGATGCCCTGGCGGAAGAGGCCGGCGTCCGGGGTGGTGAGGTCCTGCATGTCCTCGGTGGCCTTGTCCTCCTGCATGTCGGGGCCGACACCGGCGGCCACGCGCGACAGCTCGGACTTGAGCAGCTTCAGGTGCAGGCTGAGCGCCTGGGCATACACCCGGGCCTCGCGGGCGGTGCGGGTGCGGAACTGGCTGCGCGCCTCGTGGACGTCGCCGCGGTAGGAGAGCAGCGGCCCGGCCACGGCCACCAGCCCCAGCAGCACGAGGCCTGCGAACACGGAGCGGGTGAACTGCCGCTCGGCGCGGAAGGCCTCGGGATGGGAAGGACCCGCCATCTGCGGTACCGGGCGCGCCTCAGGCGCTGGCGAGCTTCGGGGCGGACGCGGACGCCGGGGCGCCCGGGTTGAGGTTGCCCGTCAGGTACTTGCCGGAGAAGCACGCGGTGCAGAAGGTGGTGCGCTCCTTGTCTCCCACCGCGCTGCCCAGGCCCTCCATGGAGATGTAGCCCAGCGTGTCCGCCGTCACGTAGCGGGCGATCTCCTCCACGCTGTGGCTGGAGGCGATGAGCTCCTGCCGGCTCGGCGTGTCGATGCCGTAGTAGCAGGGCCACTGCGTGGGCGGAGAGGAGATGCGCAGGTGCACCTCCAGCGCGCCGGCCGCCTTGAGCATCTTCACGATCTTCCGGCTCGTGGTGCCGCGCACGATGGAGTCGTCCACCACCACCACGCGCTTGCCCTTGAGCACCTGGCGCACCGCCGACAGCTTCAGCTTCACGCCGAAGTGGCGGATGGACTGCTGGGGCTCGATGAAGGTGCGGCCCACGTAGTGGCTGCGGATGAGGCCCACGTCGTACGGGATGCCGCTCGCCTGCGCGTAGCCGATGGCCGCGGGCACGCCCGAGTCCGGCACCGCGATGACCAGGTCCGCCCCGGGCGTCGGCTGCTCCTTGGCCAACTGCCGGCCCATCTCCTTGCGCGTCTCGTACACGCTCGTGCCGAACAGCACCGAGTCCGGCTTGGCGAAGTACACGTGCTCGAAGATGCAGCGGCCCAGCCGCGTGGGCGGGAAGGGCTGGCTGGCGTGCAGGCCCGTCTCGTCGATGACCACCATCTCCCCGGCCTCGAGCTTCGCGCAGGTACTCGGCCTCGATGAGATCCAACGCCGTCGTCTCGCTGGCCAGCACCCAGCTGTTCTTCACCATGCCGAGCACCAGCGGGCGGAAGCCGTTGGGATCTCTCACCGCCACCAGCTTCTTGTCGGTGAGGAAGAGGATGCTGTAGGCGCCCTTCACCTTGGAGAGGGCCTCGACGACCTTCTGCTCGAAGGTGGGCTGCTTGGAGCGGGCGATGAGGTGGATGACCACCTCGGTGTCCGAGTCCGACTGGAAGATGGCGCCGTCGGCCTCGAGCTGGGTGCGCAACTCCTGCGCGTTCACCAGGTTGCCGTTGTGGGCCACCGCGAGCTGGCCGCCCACGTACTCCACCGTGAGGGGCTGGGCGTTCTTGAGCTGGCTGACGCCCGCCGTGGAGTAGCGCACATGGCCGATGGCCGCGCTGCCCGGCAGCTTCTCGAGCACCGGCGCGGTGAAGATGTCCGCCACGAGTCCCATTTCCCGGTGGGCCCGAAGATTCTGGCCGTCCGAGGCGACGATGCCGGCGGACTCCTGCCCGCGGTGCTGCAGGGCATGCAGGCCGAGGTACGTCAGGTTGGACGCTTCTGCGTTACCAACGATTCCGAAGATCCCACACATGCCGCGAGCCTTACCCCCTTCGGGTGCCGAACGGAACGGAGAACGGTTCCCCCTCCGAGGGGTATTCCGGGAGGGGATGTGGGGAAGGAGCAGGCAGCCGGACAGTCCCCCGGAATTCCCCGGCTGGAGGTAGGCTTCCCCTCTTCATGTCTTCGCGCTCGCGGCCCTGGCTGCGCACCCTGCTTCCCCTGACACTCCTGACCGTGGGCTCCGCGTATTCGCTCGCCTCCTGGAACTGGTGTGGACGGTGGGGCGAGCGGGCGCCCGTGGTGCTCGAGCAGGCGAGGGCCGAGGGGCCCTTGCGAGCCGGTGCGGCGAAGGTGCCCCTGGCTCCACCCTATCCCGTGGTGGTGGCGGGCTATGGGCCTCCCCGCCCCGAGGCCAGCCAGGCGGACGTCGCGCCCCAGGCCCGGGCCGTGGTGCTGGCCACGGGGGACCTGAAGGTGGGGCTGGTGTCGCTGGAGCTGCTGCTGGTGACGGACGAGCTCGTGGCCGCGGTGCGCGAGCGGGCCGCCGGACTGGGGCTCCAGCACATCCTGGTGGTGGCCACGCACTCGCACTCGTCCTTCGGGGGCTACGACTCGCGGCTGGTGTCGCAACTGGTGGGCACCGGGCGTTTCCGGAAGGCGGCGCTGGAGGCGGCGGTGGCCGGGGCCAGCGAGGCGCTGCGTCAGTCGGTGGCGCGGCTCGCCGAGGTTTCCCTGGAGGTGGGAGAGGCGCGGGAGCCGGGCCTGGTGCGCTCGCGCTCGGGGGGAGAGGACCCGGATGGCGCCCTCACCCGCGCGGTGCTGAGGGGCGCGGAGGGGCCGGTGGCGGAGCTGCTGGTGTTCGCCGCGCACCCCGCGATGGTGCCGAGGAAGCGGGACTTCGTGGATCCGGACTGGCCGGGGCGGCTGAGCCTGCTGCGCGAGGAGCGGGGTGGGGTGACGCTGGTGCTGCAGGGTGCGGGAGGCAACGTCTCGGTGGCCTTCAACGAGGGCGAGGGCGTGGAGAAGGTGCTGGGGTACGCGCGGGCGGTGGCGGGGCTGGCCGAGCGCGCGGCGCCGGTGGCGGCCGGGAGCGCGAAGCTGGCCTTCGCGCGGGTGGAGGTGGCGCTGCCGAGGCCGGACGCCTCGCGGCTGGTGCCGTCGTACTCGCGGGCGGCGGGGGACAACTTCCTGTGCGCGTCGTCCTCGCGGACGGCAGAGGTGGGGGCGCTGACGCTGGGGCCGCTGGAGCTGCTGCTGCTGCCGGGCGAGCCCACGGTGGACGCGGGGGCGGCGCTGCTGCGGCGCACGGGGGCCACGGGCGTGCTGGGGCTGGTGGACGGTTACGTGGGCTACGTGGAGACGCCCGAGCGGGTGCAAGCGGGCGAGGGCGAGTCGCGCCGCCAGTACTTCGGCCCCGCGCTGCTGGAGCGCCTGGCCACGGGGGCGGATGAGGCCGCCCGGGCCGCGGGCTTCACGCGCTGATCGGACCGCTCAGATCTTCTCGAGCTTCTCGAACTTCGAGTCCTCGTCCCGCTTCTTGAAGAGCAGGGCGGTGCGGCCCAGGAGCTGCGCCAGCTCGGCCCCGGTGCCCTCGGCGAGCTTCTTGGCGGCCTCGTGGCGGTCCTCCGGGCCCTCGTTGATCTTCACCTTGATGCAGCTCGTGGTCCTGCAGCGCCTGCTCGACGGCGGCGATGACGCCCTCGGTGACGCCCGACTGGCCCACGATGACCACCGGCTCCAGGTGGTGTCCCAGCCCGCGAAGGTGGCGGCGCTGTTTTCCGGTCAACGGCAAGATGCTTCTCCTCGTGTGGGGGAGCGCTTGGAAGCACTCCCGGGGTGGCGCACCCTACTTCTTTTGCGCCGCTTGCGCCGCCATGCGGATCTCCCGCTGCGCGTCGATGTGATTGGGCTGGACCTCCACCGTCTTCTGGAAGTGCTTCAGCGCGCCGTGGTTGTCACCGCATAGCTTGGCGATGACCCCCAGGAAATAGTGCCCCGAGGCCACCTTGTCGTTCTGCTTCAGACAGAAACTGGATGTCCTTGTAGGCCTCGTTGTAGCCCACCTTCTTGTCCTCGAAGGTGAAGAAGCGGGCGTAGCCGCGCCAGGCGTAGAACTCGGGCTCCTCGGGGTTGAGCTGGATGGCCTCGTCGAGCAGCTTGGCGGCGTCGGCGAACTTGCGGGCCTTGATGTAGAGGCCGGCCTTGCGGAAGAGCTCCTCGCTCTTGAGGATGGCCTCCACGTCCACCTGCGACGGCTTGCTGCCGCCAGTCTTGCAGCTCCTCGATGTACGCGGCGCGGGCCTTGTCGTCCGAGAGCGCGCGGTAGGCATCGCCGATGTAGCCGAAGATGTCGGCCTTGAGCTTCTCCAGCTCCGGGGGCGCGCCGGGAGGCAGCGTGTCCGGGTGGTACTGCTTGGCCAGCTTGAAGTAGGCGATCTTCACCGCCGGGCCGTTGGTGTCCGCGCCCAGGTTCAGCCGCTCGAAGTGGTTCTGCTCCTTCAGCTTGGCGGCGAGCTTCCCGGAGCGCGGGAATCTCGCTGGCGCCCTGCGCGGAGCCCGGGGCCGCCGCGGGAGCGGGAGCCTGGGCGGGAGCGGCCGGTTTCGCCGCGGGAGCGGCGGTGGCGGCGGGCGCCGCCGGGCGAGGAGCCTGGGGCGCGGCGGAAGGAGGAGGCGAGGCGGGCTTCGCCGCGGCGGTGGGCTGCGGAGCGGCGGCGGAGGGCGGAGCCGCCGGACGGGGCGCGGTGACCTGGGGAACGGCGCCCGCCTGGGCGACACCCGGAGACGTGGGGCGGGCCGCCTGGGGCGCGGCGGCGGGAGGCGTGGCCGGTTTGGCGGCGGGGGCCACGGGAGGAGCCGTCTTGGCGGCGGGAGCCACGGGCGGCGCCGTCTTGGCGGCGGGGGCCACGGGAGGAGCCGTCTTGGCGGCGGGCTGGGCCGCCGGAGCATTCGGCTGCGTGGGAGGCGGAGCCGCCACACGCGGGGCCACGGCCGCGAAGGACACCCCATCGAGCTCCTTGAGGAGGAACACGATGCGCAGCAGGTGGTCGGCGTCCTGGGGCAGGTCGTTGAGGAGCTGGCCGGCCGAGCGCACCCCGTCGATGAGGGCGAGCACGCGCACCTCGTGAGGGGTGAGCCGCAGGTCGCCGGTGGCCACGCGTCCGTTGGCCTTCATCACCGGCAGGTTCAGCACGGGCTGGAGCCGGCGGCGGAGGTCCGCGCTGGGGATGCGGCGCACGAGGTCGCTCAGCACGGCCCACTTGTTGCCCAGCGGCATGGCCTTGGCGGGGGGCAGCTCCCTGGCCTCGAAGGTGAAGGAGCCGGACTCGGCGCGCAGGCCCTTGAGGAGGATGGCCTGGGCGCGGTGGGCGAGCTGGGTGAAGGCGGAGGCGGGCTGGAGGAGCCCCAGGCCGAAGAGGGCGGCGAGCAGCTCCCCGCCGAAGCGGCCCTTGGCGGCCTCGGCCTGCTGGAGCTGCTCGGCGGTGGCGAGCTTCGCCTGGACGAGCCAGGTGCCGAGCGTGTCCTCGGGGTGGGTGGAGTCGATGAACTCGGGGTTGCCCTTGCGGAAGTGGATGCTGACGGCGCAGTCGGCGAGGGTGAGCGTGAGCAGCCCCGTGTGGTTGCCGGCGGCGATGAGGCCGTAGAGGCGCACGGGCGAGTGCGTCTCGAGCGGTCCGCTGGTGGGAGGCGGCTCGTCGGGAGCGGCGGAGACGGAGGGGAAGGTGGCCGACGGGCGTGCGACGGCCGGTGCCGGAGCGGCGGCTGGGGGAGGCGCCGCCGGAGCGGGCTGCGCGGGTGCACCGGGCGCGGCGGGGCGTGGGGCGGCCGCGACGGGTATCCCACCGGGCACCGTGGCGGAGGGCGGGCGAGCGGCACCCGGAGGCACCGCACCGGGGTTGGCGACGGGCACACCGGCCCCGGGAACAGGAGGACGGGTGACGGCGGGACCGGCGACAGGCACACCCGTACCGGGAACGGGAGGACGGGTGACGGCGGGACCGGCGACGGGCACACCGGCCCCGGGAACAGGAGGACGGGTGACGGCGGGACCGGCGGCGGGCACACCGGCCCCGGGAGGGGGAGGCCGGGCCATGGCACCGGGGCCGGCGACGGGCACACCCGCGCCAGGAGGAGGACGGGCCACGGCACCCGGGCCCGCGATGGGCACACCCGCCCCGGCCACGGGAGGCCGGGTCATGGCACGAGGGGCCGCCGCGGGCGCACCTGGAGCGGGCGGGGCCGCGGGGACGCTCGGACCTGGGGGCACGACGTCGCCCCACGTCTCGCGCGGGAAGGAATCGCGGAGGTGCGGGAAGCGCCCGGGGAAGGCGAAATTGATGCCGTCCTCGGACACCTGGAGCCGCCCCTGGATGATGCCGTTATCGATGAGCAGCTCGATGGTCGGCAGGGCGAGCGGACCCCAGATGGTCCCCTGTTCGTTCCGCACGAAGTATTGCCGGACTTCTCCCTCCGCCATCTCGGATGTCGCTCCTTGTGTGCCTGAGGCACCCTAACCCGGTCCCAACGGGGTTGCTAACGTGGTTGCTACGGCGCTTCCAGCGAGGCCAGTCCGATGAGGCTCAGACAGGCCAGATCGGCGTCCTGGGCGCTGGGCGGGTCGAAACAGTAGACCTCGGTGTCGAACACCTTGCACAGGCCCTTGGGGGTGGCCGCGCAGGACACCTTGGAATAGGCCTTGGTGCAGCCGTAGCCGCACACCGGCTGGCCGTCGCTGAGCTGGCACTGCAAGGGGGGCAGGTTCTTGCCATAGGCACAGAGCACCTCGGCGGGCGGGTCGACGCAGGTGAGCTGCATGCCATCGCTCTTGCAGGCGCCCATGGGCGTCTTGTTGCAGGCCACCTTCCCGGCGCCCAGGGTGCACTTGTAGCCGCACGCGTTTTCCAGGCCGTTGCCGCGGCACTCGGCGCGAGGCGTGTCCTTGCCATGGACGGCGTACACCTCGGGGGGCGGATCGAAACAGATGATGTTGTCGTTGCGCCCGGCGCACACGCCCGCGGGAGTGCGCGCGCACTTCACCTTGCCGGGCTGGGTGGCGCACTGGTAGCCGCAGGCCACCTGTCCGTCGACGACCTTGCACTCGGGCTCGGGCAGCGCGCTGCCGTAGATGCGGACGATATGGGGGGGCGGGTCGAAGCAGACGGCCTGGCCGTCCAGGACCTGGCAGGTGCCCTGGGGCGTCTGCGCGCACTGCACGCGCCGCCCATCCGACTTGCACTGGTAGCCACACGCCACGTGCCCGTCGATGGCGCGGCAGGTGGGCCCTTTCGGGTCCACGGGCGCGGGCGGGGCGGACAGCAGCACGAGGGTCATCACGGAAACGAGAGACGCGAGCACGGAGGGACCTCGGCGGGGGGCGTTCCCCGAATTGACGCCCAGAGTCGGTGCGCACGCAAGCTTTGGACGTGGTAGGTGGCCGCTCGTGGAAGTCACCGCACTCGAAATCGTCCTGTTGTGTGTCGCGGCCCTCACGGCCGGTGTGGTGGATGCCATCGCCGGAGGAGGAGGGCTCGTGACGCTGCCCGCTCTCCTGGCGACCGGCCTGCCACCGCACGAGGCGCTGGGCACCAACAAGGGGCAGTCGGTGTTCGGCGCGTTCGCGGCGCTGGTGCGCTTCTACCGGGCGGGGCTGCTGAACAAGCAGCTCGCGACCGTCACCTTCCCGCTGGGGCTGGTGGGCTCGTTCCTCGGCGCGGGGCTGGTGCTGCTGATGCGTCCCGAGGTCCTCAAGCCCGTGGTGCTCACCCTGCTGGTGATCGTCGCGGTCTTCCTGGCCTTCCGCCGGGGACCGCCGCCGGGCGAGCGGCCGGAGCCTCCCCGCAAGCGGCTGCTGGCGCTGGGCGCGGTCATCGCGCTGGTCATCGGCACCTATGACGGCTTCTTCGGGCCGGGGACGGGGACGTTCCTCATCATCGCCTTCTCGGGGCTGCTGGGGCACGGGCTGACGAAGGCCTCGGCGGACGCGAAGGTGGTGAACTTCGCCTCCAACCTCGCGGCGGTGAGCCTCTTCGCCTACCGGGGCCTGGTGCTCTGGCACGTGGCCCTGCCCATGGCGGCGGCCCAGTTCGCCGGTGGGTGGATTGGCGCGCACATGGCCGTGCGCGGGGGTGACAAGCTGGTGCGCAAGGTGGTGCTGCTGGTGGTGGTGGCCCTCGTGCTCAAGCTGGGCCGGGACGTGTTCGCCGGGTGAGCCCGCTCAGCCGATGAACACCAGCAGGCCGTGGCCGCGCTTCACCACGGTGGCCGCGAACTTCTTCAGCTCGTCGAAGTAGGAGAAGAGCTCCTCTTCCGGGTCCAGGTCGGGCGGCGGCTCCTCCCAGAAGCCCGGGTAGATGTCCTCTTCCTGGAGGCGCGCGGGCTCGTAGCGCTTGCGCAGCGTGTCCTCGGAGAGGGCGTCGAGCGCCTTGGAGAGGGCCTTCACCTGGTCCGGCGTGAAGACGCGCGCGGTGCCCTCGTCCGAGGGGATGTCGCCCACGTCCTGGCCGCCGCGCACCAGGAAGTCCAGCGGTGCCTTGCCCTCCCAGGCGGTGCCCGTCATCAGGTACTGCAGACCATGCCAGGTCTCACCGATGTCGAGGTCCAGGAAGCGCGCGCCCTCCGCGTCGCCGAAGTCCTCCTCGTCGTCGATGAACTCCTCGAGCTTGTCGGGGTGCTCGAGCAGCTTCTGGCGCTGGGTGTCCGTCAGGCTGCGCAGGGTGCAGAGCATCTCCATCCGTTTCTCCTGCCCGGTTCACGGGGGCGCCGACCTTACCAGCGGATCACAAACCCTCGAAAGGATTGAGCCCATGAGGGTGTGTCCTCCGGAGGGACCGGGCAATCCCTCGGGATTTGAATGTTTTTCCATTTTTCTGGGATGAGCCCGTTTTCGGGGCCTCTATAGGGAGAGCTTCACTCCATCCCCACCTGGCGGCGCGGAGACGCCGCCCCCCGGAGGTTGTCTTCATGAGGAAACACCCGTTCGTTCCGGCGCTCGCCATCGCGAGCGCCGTCCCGGCGTTGCTGTTCGGATGCGGCGGAGAGGTCACGCCCCTCGAGGCGGAGGCCGAGGCCGCGGCCATCGCGAGCATCGAGGCAGGTCTCGCATGTAACACGAAGATCACCTACGGCGACGCGTGGATGCGTCCGTCGGGGCACACGGCCCAGTTCGATATCGCGGCCGGTTCGGTGACCTGGGACGGCACCTGCCACAACGACGGCATCAACTCCTATGTGGTGCTCTCGAACGGGTGGAAGCCGTACTTCCGCGGCCTCAACTCGTGCGTGCTGGCGTTCGACTCGACGTGCGCCACCACCGCCTCGTGCTCGACGCGCATCACGTATGGGGCCTCGTGGATCCACCCGTCGCACCCGGCGATGTACGACGACGCGGGTGGGCGCGTGTTCTGGGACCGGGCGTGCGTCAACGAGGGCACCAACTCCTACGCCACGCTCTCGAACACCTGGACGCCGTACTTCACCGGCTCGAACGCGTGCGCCATGTCGTTCCGGTACACGGAGTGTGGCGGGCTCTACAAGAACCCGGTGTACCCCACCGGCTGCGCCGATCCGGGCGTCGTGCATGATGGGACCCAGTACATCGCCACCTGCACGTCGGGGAATGCCACCGACGCGTTTCCGCTCCGCACCTCGAAGGACCTGGTGAACTGGTCGGCCGCGGGCGTCATCTTCCCGTCGGCCCGGAAGCCCACGTGGGCCAAGAGCGACTACTGGGCGCCGGAGATCCACCGCGTCGGGACGGGCTACATCGCGTACTACACCGCGCGTCATGTGAACGGAAAGCTGTCCATCGGTGCCGCCACCGCCACGAGCGCGCTCGGACCGTACACCGACATCGGCGCGCCCCTCGTGCACGACTCGGCCATGGGGATGATCGACGCCACCACGTTCGTGGATACCGCCGGGGTGCGGTACCTCGTGTGGAAGGCGGACGGCAACGCGGTCGGTCAGCCGACGCCCATCTACGGTCAGCAGCTCTCGGCGGATGGCAAGTCGCTGGTCGGCACGCGCAGGACGCTGATCTCCAACAACCTGGGCTGGGAAGGCGGCGTCGTCGAGGCCCCGTGGGTCGTCGCGAAGGACGGCTACTACTACCTCTTCTACAGCGGCAACGCCTATTACGACGGCCGCTATGCCATTGGCGTCGCCCGTGCGACGAGCCCGCTGGGGACGTACACGAAGCTCGGCGCGCCGATCCTCAAGAGCACTGGCACGTGGGTCGGCCCGGGGCATGGCTCGGTCGTCCGTTCGCCCGCGGGCACCACGAGCATGGTCTATCACGCGTGGGACAGCGGCCACACCGGGCGCTACCTGCTGGTGGACCCCATCCTCTGGCGCAACGGCTGGCCCGAGATGCCCGAGGCGCCGTCCGCCACGTCGCGGCCCATGCCGTAGTCACCGCTTCACCGGAGGGCCCTCTCCAGCGAGGAGAGGGCGCTCTCACCGCAGCAACTCGCCCACGCGGCGCCGGGCCTCCTCCACCTGCTCCCGCGTGGCGAGGAAGGCCCCGTTGAACGCCGGGCACTCGTCCACGAGCTCCCGCATCGCGGCGAACGCCGCCTTCGAGAGGAAGGGGGCGAGGTGCACCCATCGCTTCCGGGAGGCCCAGGGCTTGCCGGAGGCGATGTCCCGCGCGAGCTGGGCGCGTGCCCGCGCGGCCTCTCCCCGTTCCGCGGGCACCCGGCGGGCGAGCGCGGCGTCGAAAGCACAGGCGCTCCGCATCACCACGTCCTCGTGGAGCACCCGCCACCCCTGGCCGAAGCACGGGACGAGCCCCTCCCGGGCGAGGAGTTCCCCGGCACGCGAGCGGTCCCCGGCGGCCTCCGGATGCGCTTCCAGCCCGAGGTTGCACGTGGCGATGGCCATCTGCGCCGCCTCCAGTGCGCGCAAGGGCCGGCCCGCGTGGCCGCAGCCGGAGACCAGGACGTTGGCCAGGTAGCCCAGCTCCTGCATGCACCGGGAGAAGGCCTCGGGGGCCTCGCCCTGGATCCAGGCCAGGGCTTCGCGGAGGGCCGTGGCCGAGGCGTGCGTTCCGGTGCCATCGCCCGAGCCGAGCAGGGCCATGGGGGGCGATGCCGTCAGCACCTCCGCCTCCTGGAGGAGGTGGAGCAGGGGCAGGGTGGAGGCGGGTTGCCCGGGCCGTGCGCCTTCCACTCCAGGGGGCGGCGTCCGTGTGGCCTCCCGCTGAGCCCGGACGTAGCCGCGGGTGATGGGGTCGTCTCCCACGCGCCCGGACCTCGCGAGGCCCAGGAAGGCCGCCGCGTCCGTGGGGGCGACGAAGCCCTCGCGCTCCCGCCGCTCCTCGCGCGCCTGGGAGACGTCCGTTTCGAGCTGCTCTGCCGTGGTGAGGACCGCGTACAGCCCGCCATGGTCCTCGATGAGCTCCGAGGCGAGGTGACAACAGCGCTCGAGCAGACGCGTGAGCAGCTCATGGTGCGACTCGTCGAGCGCGACGAGTACCGAGAGCACCGCATCCCACGACTCCGGCCGGCGGGCGATGAGGAGGAACCGGTCCAGCTCATGGCTCAGGCTGCTCTCCAGCGCCTTGTCCACGAGGGCCTCGTCCGCCCATCCCTCGCCCGGGCGCAGGCGCTCCATCGTCAGCACATCCAGGTCCAGCACGAGGAGCTGTCCGGACAGCGCGAAGGTGACGAAGTCCTCGTCCATCTCCGCGAGCCTGGCCGCCGCCCGGTCCGCCCCCATCTCGAGCATCACCTCCAGCCAGAGGCCGAAGCGCTCCGCGTCGAACCGCTCCTGGCGGCCCGGGCGCTCGCTGCGCCACAGGTCCTCGTCGAAGATGCGCGCCAGCTGCTGCGTCGTGGCGAGTGCCACCAACTCCCCCGCGTCCTCCAACCCGACGTGGTGGATGAGGCGCGTCAGGGCGGGCGCCGGGAGCTGCTGGAGGGCCGAGACCTGTTCCGGGCTCTCGAGGATGCGGTACAGCAGCGACCGGGTATCCACGCTTCTGCTCAGTGGGCTCGCCATGCGTGCCTCCCTCTATAGATGAACAAGTGGTTCATTTTTGACGGATGCGAAGACTCCGGAGTGGGCCCGGCCCCTCGCCTGCTCAGGACTCGAAGAGCGCCGCGAGCCCGGTCAGGTGGTAGCGGGAGAGGGCCTCCACGGCCTCGCGGATGTCCCGCTCCTGCTCGAAGTGACGGAGGATGCGCCCCAGGGTTGTGACGTAGCTCCGGTAGAGCTCCTCGAGCGCGAAGCGCGTGGGGTGGGCGGGCCGGGCGTGGAAGTGGGCGGTGGCGGACTCGAGCAGGAACTGGACCAGCTCTTCCGCGAAGTGCTCATGCGGAGTGCCCTCGGGGCCCGAGAGCAGCACGACGACACGCAGGCGGTTGCTCAGACTGAAGGCCAGTACCTCCTCGGACAGCAGGCGATAGGGCGCCGTGGGCTCCAGCTTCCGGAGGTCCTTCACACCCCGGGCCGCCTCGACGCGCTGCTTCAGGAGGCGCCGGAAGGTGGTGACGAAGGTTCCGGGGAGGGCGGCCTCGTAGAGGGCGTTCTTGTTCTCGAAGTAACGGTAGATGTTGCCGGTGGAGACCCGGGCGGCCGAGGCGATCTCCGCCATGCTGGCGCTCCGGAATCCCTTGCGCGCGAACACCTCGAGCGCGGCCGCGAGGATGGCCTCGTGAACCTCGTCCTTGAGGTACTGCGCCATCCCGCGCCTCCTCATGAGTGAATGGCTCATTCACTATTATGCGCCACTCCGGGTAAAGGCAAGAGGCGGGAAGGGCAGCCGGGCGGGCCGTGGTTGGAGCGTTATGGTGCGTATAAGAAGGACAGGGTGGCTCGCGGGGCACCGTTGCCCGAGGGGCGGATTGGACCTAAGAGGCAACCGGCCCCGCTCGTGAGCCAGGCCCCCCGCCACCGATTCGAGGACGCAGCATGTCGCAAACCCCTCTGCACATCGCCCAGGACTTTCCACCCACCTCGGTCGAGGAGTGGCGTCGCCTCGTGGACAAGGACCTGAAGGGAAAGCCCTTCACGTCCCTCCAGTCCGCACTCGAAGGGGGCCTCACGCTTCAGCCGCTGTACTCGCGGGAGGACGTGGGCCAGGCCGCCCCGCCCGAGCCTCCCGGCGTCGCCCCCTTCCTGCGTGGGACGCACCCGCTCGGCCTGACGGAAGGCGGCTGGCTCGTCTGCCAGGAGTACGGCGAGCCCGACGTGGCCATTGCCGCCGAGGTCATCCGGGTCGATCTCGATCGGGGTGTCTCGGGCCTGTGGCTCCGCCTCGGTGAGACCCGGGGCATCCAGGTGCGCGACGCCGCTGGCATGGAGCGCCTCCTCGCCCATGTCCCGCTCTCCAAGACGCCCGTCTACCTGGAGTCCGAGGACAACGCCTCGTCCATGGCGGCCCTCCTGCTTCAGGCCGCCGAGCGCACCCAGACCCCGCGTGAGGCCCTCCGGGGTTGCCTCGGGGTGGATCCGCTCGGCGTCCTGGCTCGCACGGGCGCTCTGCGGAGCGGGCTCCAGGCGGCCTTCGCGGAAGCGGCCCCGCTCGTCACGTCCACGCGCAAGGGCTCACCGGGGCTGCGCGCGCTCCTCGTCTCAACGCGGGCCTACGCCGATGCGGGCGCCACGTCCGTGCACGAGCTGGCGTGGGCGATCGCCACCGGCGTGGAGTACCTGCGCGGGCTCGAGCGTGCCGGGGTTCCTCCCGAGGACGCGGCCCGCTCCGTCCAGTTCTCGTTCTCGGTGGGCAGCCAGTTCTTCCCCGAGATCGCCAAGCTCCGTGCAGCGCGGCTCCTGTGGTCCAAGGCCGTCGCGGCCTCGGGCGGTTCTCCCGAGGCGCAGGCCATGGTGCTCCACGCCCGCACGGCGGCCGCCACCAAGACGCAGCGGGACCCGTGGGTGAACATCCTGCGTTCGACCTCCGAGTCCTTCGCGGCCGTCATCGGCGGGGCCGACAGCATCACCACGTCGCCCTTCGACGAAGCGATCGGACTGCCCGACGAGGGCTCCCGCCGCATTGCCCGCAACACGCAGCTCATCCTGCGAGATGAGTCGAGCCTGAACCGCGTCACGGACCCCGCGGGTGGCAGCTACTACATCGAGCAGCTCACCCTCGACTTCGCCCGCGCCGCCTGGACCGAGTTCCGGCGCATCGAGGCGCTCGGCGGCATGACGGCGGCGCTCGTGCAGGGTGACATCGCCCGGGTGCTCGCGGAGACGGTCGCGGCCCGGAACAAGGCCATCCGCACGCGCCGCCTGCCCATCGTGGGCGTGAGCGAGTTCCCGAATCTCGACGAGCAGTCCGTGCGCAGAACCCCGCGCTCGCCCGAGGCCCCCGCATCGGGCGGACCGGCCGAGCTGCGGATGACGCCGCTGCGTCCGGTGCGTATGGCCGAGCCCTTCGAGTCGCTGCGGGACGCGAGCGACCGCTACCTCGCGGCGCACGGGCATCGTCCCCGGGCGTTCATGGCCAACCTCGGTACGGTGGCGGAGCACACGGCCCGTGCGATGTGGATCGCCAATGCGCTGGCCGCGGGAGGCATCGATCCGCTGCAGCACCATGGCTTCGCCGATGTGGCCCAGGCCGCTTCGCTCATCGCGGCCTCCGGAGCCCAGCTCGTGGTGATCTCCGGTCCGGATGCGATGTATCCCGAGTGGGTGCCCGCCCTGACGGCTGCCCTCAAGCAGCAGAGCGGACGAATCGTGGCCGTCGCGGGCCGCCCTGGTGAGCACGAGGGTGCGTTCCGGGCGGCGGGGGTCGACCTGTTCATCTACGCGGGTGCCGACCTGTTCGAGACCTTGTCTTCGCTGCACAAGCAGCTCGGAGTGTCCTGATGCGCAGCAACGTGCCGAATTTCGCGGAGATCGACTTCGACGCCCCCGAGACGCTCTCGCCCGCGTCCACGCGCGACTCGCTGCGGCGGAGCGCTCACGAGAGCACGCAGCGCGCCGAGCCCTGGATCACCCCCGAGGGCATTCCCGTCAAGCCCGTGTTCTCCGCCGAGGATCTCCAGGGCGTCGAGCACCTCGGGACGATGCCGGGCCTGCCGCCCTTCGTTCGGGGCCCGTACTCGACGATGTACGTGCAGCAGCCCTGGACCGTCCGGCAGTACGCTGGCTTCTCCACGGCCGAGGCCTCCAACGCCTTCTACCGCCGCAACCTCGCGGCCGGTCAGAAGGGGCTCTCCATCGCCTTCGATCTCGCCACGCACCGCGGTTACGACAGCGATCACCCGCGGGTGACTGGCGACGTGGGCATGGCGGGCGTGGCCATCGACTCCATCAAGGACATGCGCATCCTGTTCGATCGCATCCCGCTGGATCAGATGAGCGTGTCGATGACGATGAACGGCGCGGTGCTCCCCATCCTCGCGCTCTACGTGGTCGCGGCCGAGGAGCAGGGCGTACGTTCCGAGCAGCTCAGCGGAACCATCCAGAACGACATCCTCAAGGAGTTCATGGTCCGCAATACGTACATCTACCCGCCCGGGCCCTCGATGCGGATCATCGGCGACATCTTCCGCTTCACGGCCGAGAAGATGCCGCGCTTCAACAGCATCAGCATCAGCGGCTACCACATGCAGGAGGCCGGGGCGACGCAGGACCTGGAGCTCGGCTACACCCTCGCCGACGGCGTCGAGTACGTGCGCGCGGGACTCGCGGCCGGACTGGACGTGGATGCCTTCGCGCCGCGCCTGTCGTTCTTCTGGGCCATCGGCATGAACTTCTTCATGGAGGTGGCGAAGATGCGCGCGGCCCGGATGATCTGGGCCCGGCTCATCAAGGACTTCAAGCCGAAGAGCAGCAAGAGCATGGCGCTGCGCACCCACTGCCAGACGTCCGGCTGGAGCCTCACCGCGCAGGACGTGTTCAACAACGTGGTCCGCACGTGCATCGAGGCGATGGCGGCCACCCAGGGCCACACCCAGAGTCTCCACACCAACTCGCTCGACGAGGCCATCGCGCTGCCCACGGACTTCAGCGCGCGCATCGCCCGCAATACCCAGCTCTATCTCCAGCTCGAGAGCGGGACCACGCGGGTGATCGACCCGTGGGGCGGCAGCTACTACGTCGAGCGGCTCACCCATGAACTCGCCCAGAAGGCGTGGGCGCACATCCAGGAGGTCGAGGCGCTCGGAGGCATGACCAAGGCCATCGAGAAGGGCCTGCCCAAGCTGCGCATCGAGGAGGCCGCGGCGCGGACGCAGGCGCGTATCGACTCGGGCCGCCAGGCCATCATCGGCGTGAACAAGTATCCGCTCGAGCGCGAGGAGTCCCTGGAGATCCTCAAGGTGGACAACACGGCGGTGCGCGAGTCGCAGATCGCCCGGCTGCGCGAGCTGCGTGCCGAGCGCAACCCGGCCGACGTGAAGCAGAAGCTGGAGGCGCTCACCCAGGCCGCTCAGCGCAGCGAGGGCAACCTGCTCGCGCTGGCGATCGATGCGGCGCGCGCCAAGGCGACGGTGGGGGAAATCAGCGAGGCGCTGGAGAAGGTCTTCGGGCGCTACGAGGCCACGGTGCGAAGCATCTCGGGTGTGTACTCCAGTGAGGCGGGCAAGGACGCGCAGGGTATTGTCAGGGCTCGCGAGAGGGCCGATGCGTTCCTGGCGAAGCACGGGCGGCGTCCGCGCATCCTCATCGCGAAGATGGGCCAGGACGGACACGACCGCGGGCAGAAGGTCATCGCGACGGCGTTCGCGGATCTGGGCTTCGACGTGGACATCGGGCCGCTCTTCCAGACGCCCGAGGAGTCCGCCCGCCAGGCGGTCGAGAACGACGTGCACATCGTCGGTGCGAGCTCGCTCGCCGCGGGACACCTGACGCTCGTTCCCCAGCTCAAGAAGGCGCTCGGGGAGCTGGGCCGTGAGGACATCATGGTGGTGGTCGGCGGCGTGATTCCGGCCCAGGACTACGAGGCCCTGCGGGAGGCTGGCGCCGTGGCGATCTTCGGCCCGGGCACGGTCATCGCGAAGGCGGCCATCGAGCTGCTCGACAAGCTCGACGCCGCGCTGGGGGATTCTTGAAGCCCCTGCAGGCCGACGCGTACGTCGAGGGCGTGCGCGCGGGGGAGCGCGCCATGCTCGCCCGCACCATCACGCTCATCGAGAGCGAGCACCCCAGGCACGAGGCGCTCGCGCAGGAGGTGCTCACCCGGTTGCTGCCCTACACGGGCGGGGCGCTGCGGGTGGGCATCAGCGGCGTGCCGGGCGTGGGGAAGAGCACGTTCATCGACGCGCTCGGGATGCACCTGGTGGGGCTCGGCAAGCGCGTGGCGGTGCTCGCGATCGATCCGTCGAGCACGGTCTCGGGCGGGAGCATCCTGGGCGACAAGACGCGGATGGCGCGGCTGTCGCGCGAGAGCCTCGCGTACATCCGTCCCAGCCCTTCCAGCGGAACCCTGGGAGGCGTGGCCCGCAAGACGCGCGAGACGCTGCTGCTGTGCGAGGCCGCCGGCTTCGACGTGGTGCTGGTGGAGACCGTGGGGGTCGGCCAGTCGGAGACGGTCGTGGCCGACATGGTGGACTTCTACCTGGTGCTCATGCTGGCGGGAGCAGGGGACGAGCTGCAGGGCATCAAGCGCGGCATCCTCGAGATCGCGGACATGCTCGCGATCAACAAGGCGGACGGAGACAACGCGATCCGCGCGGAGCGGGCGCGGTCCGAGTATCGCGCGGCGCTGCACCTGATGCGCCCGGGAGCGGAGCCCGACATCACGACCTGCAGCGCGCTGGAGAACACCGGCATCGAGCGCGTGTGGTCGTCGATCGAGAAACGCCTGGAGGCCCAGCGGGCGTCGGGCGAGCTGGAGAAGCGCCGCAGGGTGCAGCAGGTCCAGTGGATGTGGTCGATGATCGAGGACGGGCTGCGCGCCGCCCTGCATGCGCATCCCGGTGTGGCCTCGCTCGGGCCCGCGCTGGAGCGCGATGTTCGTGAGGGCCGTGCGACCCCCACACTCGCGGCCCGGCGTGTCCTGGAGACATTTCTCCCAGGGCCCCGGAGTTAATCCTCTTCAGACTATCCCCTCTCCCCTCGGGAGAGGGTCAGGGTGAGGGTGCCCGGGCCCGTTCTTCAACCCGTGGCCCGCAGTGGGGACAGCGGGTTCAACCCGGGTTCACCCGAAACCCTCACCCCGTCCCTCTCCCGGAGGGAGAGGGGAAATTGTCCTACTCGACCACCACGAGCTTCGCGTTGATCTCCACCGCGGTGCCTTCCTTGGCCGGCAGCTCCACCACCTTGCCGGCCTTGGGGCTCTTCAGCTCGTTCTCCATCTTCATCGCCTCGATGACGACCAGGCCCTGTCCCTCCTTCACCTCGTCGCCCACCTTCACCAGCACCTTCACCACCTTGCCGGGCATGGGGGCCGAGATGACCTGCTTGCCCTCCACCGAGAAGCCCGCCGTGGCCGCGCGCAGCCGCAGCCGCCGCTCGTCCGCCACGTCGATGCGGTTCACCTGCCCCCGCACCGACACCTGCACCTCGTCACCCTGCTCGTCGAACTCGACGCTGTAGGACGTTCCATCCACCAGCATGGACACCGCGCCGTGGTCCAGCGTCAGCGCGTCCACGATGAAGGTCTTTCCGCCGTGCGTGAGCTTGAAGCGGTTCTCGCCGGCCGACTCGATGTCCACCGGCACCGCTTCCTTCTGTCCCTGCAGCTTCGCGAAGTAACGCATTGGAATCGATTCCCCGTGGAGTTAGCGCCCGCGGCGGTTCGCCAGCCGCCACGCCGAGATGCCGCCCTTGCCGCCCTCGGACGTCGCCTGGGTCAGCGTCTTCGCCTTCTTCTGATCCCGCTGGTACGCGTACACCACGCTCGCCAGCAGCGCGGCCTCCGTCAGCTGCGGATCCTCGCCCTTGCCCAGCAGCGTCTCGTGCTCGCGCGTGAGGAAGCTCGTGTCGTAGTCGCCCTCGACGAACTCCGGGTGCGAGAGGATCGCCTTCAGGTAGCGCGTGTTGGTGGTGATGCCCTTCACCACGTACTCGGTCAGCGCCCGCTTCGCCCGCTCGATGGCCTCGCGCCGCGTGGGAGCCCACACGGACAGCTTGGAGATCATCGGATCGTAGAAGTTGGGCACCGTGTACCCGGGGAACACACCCGAGTCGTCGCGCAGGTACGGGCCACCCGGCACACGCAGGTAGTTGATGCGGCCCGGGCTCGGCATGAAGTTGCGCGCCGGATCCTCCGCGTAGACGCGCACCTCGATGGAGTGCCCGTTGGGCGTGGGCGCCTCGGTGTACGGGAGCTTCTCGCCCTCGGCGACCTTGATCTGCCAGGCCACCAGATCCAACCCCGTCACCCACTCCGTCACCGGGTGCTCCACCTGGAGGCGGGTGTTCATCTCCAGGAAGTAGAAGTTGCGGTGCACGTCCACGAGGAACTCCACCGTGCCCGCGCCCACGTAGCCCACGGCCTTGGCGGCCTTCACCGCCACCTCGCCCATCTTCGCGCGCATCTCCGGGGTGAGGATGGGGCTGGGCGTCTCCTCCACCACCTTCTGGTGGCGGCGCTGCGCCGAGCACTCGCGCTCGTTGAGGTGGATGGTGTTGCCGTACTGGTCGGCGAACACCTGGATCTCCACGTGGTGCGGCTTCTCGAGGTACTTCTCGATGTAGACGGCGTCGTTGCCGAAGGCGTTCATCGCCTCGCTCTTGGCTGCGCGCCAGGAGGACTCGAACTCCTCCATCCGCTCCACCTTGCGCATGCCCTTGCCGCCACCGCCGCCGGCCGCCTTGAGCATCACCGGCACGCCAATCTTCTCGGCGTAGGCGCGGGCCTCCTCGACGGTGGCGATGGGCTCGGCGGTGCCGGGGACGACGGGCACGCCGGCCTTGATCATGTTCTGGCGGGCGCGCGTCTTCTCGCCCATGGCGTCCATGGCGCTGGCGGGCGGGCCAATGAAGATGATGCCGGCCTTCTCGCACGCGCGCACGAAGGACGCGTTCTCCGAGAGGAAGCCGTAGCCGGGATGGATGGCGTCCGCGCCGGCCTTCTTGGCGGCCTCCAGAATCCGCTCCTGCACGAGATAGCTCTCACGCGAGGGCGGGGGGCCCACCAGGAAGGCCTGATCGGCGGTGCGGACGTGCAGGGCGGAGCGGTCCGCCTCGGAGTAGACCGCCACCGTGGCGATGCCGAGCTCCTTGCAGGTGCGCATCACCCGGACGGCGATCTCTCCGCGGTTGGCGATGAGGATTTTGCGGATCTTGGCCATGGGCGCTCCCTTTAGCACAGGGGAGCGCGGGCTCGGCGAGCACGTTGGCGGCGAGGAGCACTCCCCGTCCGCCAATACGCTCTTCTACTCGGAGCCTGTAGCGGCTACTTGCGGTTGCTGAGGTACTGCTCCATCAGCCGGCGGGCCTCGCTCAGCTTGGCGTCGACGAAGCGGTCATCCTCGTCCGGCTCGGGCGGCGGAGGCGGCTGCTCCTGGCGGCGGCCCTTGCCGGGGGTGGCCGGGGCGTTGGGGTCCTCGTTGCCGAAGTCCACCGCCGCGGCGAGCAGGTTGCGGGCGGTCGCCCCGCCGTCGAGCAGGCGGCCGAGCAGGGGCGCTTCCACGCCCAGCCAGCGAGCGGTCTGACGCACCACGTCGATGTACTCGCCCTCGAGGGAGCGGGAGGGACGGCCGGGCTCACTCAGGGAGGCGCGGCCATAGCTGCCGGCTTTGTCGGTGTAGAGGCCCACCGCCTGGTCGCGGAAGTCGCGCGCCACGGAGCGGACGAGGGAGTCGAGGTGGTCCTCGGGGACGGCCTTGCCACCGGAGGGGCTCAGCTTCAGCTCGGCCACGCGCCAGCCGGCATCGGCCAGGGCGGTCGCGGACTCGACCCAGCGGACCTCCGGGAGGGGAACGTTGGCGGACTCACACGCCCGGGAGAGCGTCTGGCGCAGGGCGGCGAGGTTGCCTTCGATGTCGGCGAGGAAGAGGACGAGGCGGGGTTGAGACAAAAGGGGGCTCCTTATGTGGTGCGTCCCTTCAAAGCCTGAACGCCCCCCCTAAAATTTCCCGGGGAGGCGTTCCACTGTTTCTCGGGGCGAATCCCTTGCCTGCCTGCCTGCTTACAGCGGGATGTTGCCGTGCTTGCGCGGGGGGTTCTCCTGGCGCTTGTTCTTGAGCATCTCCAGGGCGCGGATGACCTTGGCGCGCGTCTCCTCGGGGCGGATGACCTCGTCGATGTAGCCGAGCTCGGCCGCCTTGAAGGGGTTGGCGAACTTCTCGCGGTACTCGTTCACCAGCCGGGTGCGCTCGGCGTTGGCGTCCGAGGCCTTGAGCAACTCGTTGCGGAAGATGATGTTGACCGCGCCCTCGGGGCCCATGACGGCGATCTCCGCCGTGGGGTAGGCGTAGTTGATGTCCGCGCGGATGTGCTTGGAGGCCATCACGTCGTAGGCCCCGCCGTAGGCCTTGCGGGTGATGAGGGTGATTTTGGGGACGGTGGCCTCGGCGAAGGCGTAGAGCAGCTTGGCGCCGTGGGTGATGATGCCGCCCCACTCCTGGTCGGTGCCGGGCAGGAAGCCGGGCACGTCCACCAGGGTGATGAGGGGGATGTTGAAGCAGTCGCAGAAGCGCACGAAGCGCGCCGCCTTCACGCTCGCGTCGATGTCGAGGCAGCCCGCGAGCACGGCCGGTTGGTTGGCCACGATGCCCACCGACTTGCCGTTCATGCGGGCGAAGCCGATGACCATGTTCTTCGCGAAGTGCTCCTGCACCTCGAAGAAGTGCTTGTTGTCCACGACAGCGCGGATGATCTCCTTGATGTCGTAGGGCTTGTTCGGGTTGCTGGGGACGACCGTCTTGAGGCTCTCGTCGGCGCGGAACGGATCGTCATCGCACGGCTGGGCGGGAGGGTCCTCCTGGTTGTTGGAGGGGAGGAAGGAGAGCAGCTCGCGCGTCATGAGGATGGCGGCCTGCTCGTTCTCCGCGGCGAAGTGCGCCACGCCGGACTTCTGGTTGTGCGCGAGCGCGCCGCCCAGGTCCTCCTTGGTCACCTCCTGGTGCGTCACCGTCTTGATGACGTCCGGGCCGGTGATGAACATGTAGGAGGTGTCCTTCACCATCATGATGAAGTCCGTGATGGCCGGCGAGTACACCGCGCCGCCCGCGCACGGGCCCAGGATGAGGGAGATTTGCGGCACCACGCCCGAGGCGAGGGTGTTGCGCAGGAAGATGTCGGCGTAGCCGGCGAGGCTCTCGACGCCCTCCTGGATGCGCGCGCCGCCCGAGTCGTTCAGGCCGATGACGGGAGCGCCCACGCGCATGGCCATGTCCATGATCTTGCAGATCTTCTGGGCATAGGCGCCGGAGAGCGAGCCGCCGAAGACGGTGAAGTCCTGGGCGAAGACGAAGATCTGCCGGCCCTCGACGGTGCCGTAGCCGGTGACGACGCCGTCGCCGAGGATCTTCTTGTCACCCATGCCGAAGTCGTTGCTGCGGTGGGTGACGAACTTGTCCATCTCCGTGAAGGAGCCGGGATCGAGCAGCAGATCGATGCGCTCGCGAGCGGTGAGCTTGCCGGCCTCGTGCTGCTTGGCGATGCGGTCAGCGCCACCGCCCAGCTCGGCCTGCTTCTCCATCTGCTGCAGCCGGGCGCGAAGGGGATCCTTTTCCGTGGTTCCGTCCATGGGGCGCGCATCTAGCACGATTGGACCCGGGAGGGGGACCCACGGCGTAGGCGCGGGGAGGCCCTGGATGGCGAGGAATGAGCGTCACTTCTAGGCGTCTAGAAGTGATGTGGGGGGATGTACGATTCCACTTCTAGGCGTCTAGAAGTGACGAGGGCCCGTACCCCTCGATGCTTCCCGCCGCCTCTGGAGCACAGCACCATGCGCGGTGGCATGACCCTTCGCGTCATCGATCGAGTCGTTCGAGCTATCGGGTGGTGCCCTCGTCTGGGCGTGCTGGCCCTGGCGTTGGGTGTGCTGCTGGTGGGGTGCGCCACGGCGGCACCGCCCATGAGCGAAGCGGCAGTGGATGGGGAGGCACGGGTCTTCGCTACCCTGCCGACGGACTTCGCGCCGGTGCAGGTGGGGGATGCCGAGTTCTCAACCGCCATGGCGGGTCTGGTGCTGGACATGCCGCTGCGGGTGGTGCCCGCGCCGGCGCCCATGTGGGCAGGCCGTAGGTACGCGCTGACTTCCGGGTCAATGGAAGGGCAGGCGTGTCAGCCGGAGCTGGCCGGGTCCTACGGACGCTTCTGCGCACGGCGCGGCACTCCGGGCGATTGTCTCTCCCTCTTCGAAGATGGGGCGTGCCTTCAGGACGATGACAAGCGCCGCATCGCGCTGGCGCTGGCCGTGGAACCCGCGCTGGAAGGCGTGGACGCGGAGTTGCGGACGATGCTCGACCCCACGCGCGTGGCGGCCATGGCGAGCCTTACCATCACGGCCTACATGGCCTTGATCGTGGCACCGGAACCTGCATCAGGACACCTGTGTTAGCGGGAATGGATGTGATGATGGTGGTGCTGCGTGGGACGGCGTGACGTCCGTTTTCGAGCAAGGGCGGCCTGGATGAGCTGCTCCACCTCGTGGGTCAGCCGGAAGCAGAAATTGCCCTTCGGTAGAGCGCGCTCGGGCGTGAGGATGCCCTTCTTTATCCAGTACCGCACGGTGTCCCAGGTTACTCCGTACTTCTCGACGAGCCCGCGCGTGGAGTAGCGGCCGTCCGGCAGACGAGCCGGCGGGCGCGGATGGTGACTGTGACCTCGGTGATGCGGCGGTTTGCCCGGTGCGTAGCCCTGCTCGCGCGCCCTGGCCAGGAGCGCCTCCAATTCGGGCGTCATCTCGAACCAGAAGGGCTCCTTGTTCCACTTGTGCATGGGCGTGCGGCTGTGCACGGGGGTTATCAGGCCGCGGTGGACCCAGTAGTGGACCATGGGGGCCGTCACTCCGAAATGCGCGATGAGACCGCGGACGGAATAGAGCCCCTGCTCGTCGCGCTCGGGCGCGCGGATGCTGAATCCTCCAGCAGTTCGTCCAGCACGAATGCCCTCTCGCTTGCGAATGCCCGCCACCAGGCGGTTGGTGAAGGTGTGCCGCAGGCCGCTCTTCAAGCCACGCCGGTTGAGCTCCTCTGCTATTTGCGAATCGCAGTAATGCTTCCTGGCGAGCTTGCGAATCTTGGCGATGACTTGGGGTGACGTCCTTCTGGATTCGGAAAATGTGGGCCGAGGCGTCTGCAACTCGGTGATGGCCCCTGTCTTCCAGAGGATTCGGATGCGGGTGGCCCGCTTGGGCACGTCCACCGGCGAGAGCACCACCTCTTGGATGAGCAGCCGCAGTATCCGCTTCTTGTCCGAGTTGGTCGTGGTCGGCGCGTTCCACAGCGCGGGCAGGTCGCCCGCCAGCGTTAGTATCTTCTTCTTGTCCTTGTCCGAGAGCTTCCAGCGGACGGGTGCTCCTGGCCTGCTCGTACTCATGCTCGACCCGCGCGAGTTCCTCGAGCTTCTGATTCCATCGCGACTCCAGCGTGCGGGCCACCACGCGATTCTCCGGCTCCACGGCGTTGTACTGGCGCTCGGCGCGCTGGGCCTCGTAGCGCACCCGCTCCAGGCGCAGCTTCCACTGGCGGTTGACCTCCTCGGCCTGCCGCTCCACCTCCTTGAGGACCGCCAGCGACAGGTCCAATTCGGGCGGGGCGAAAGCCACCAGCAGGGTCTCGACTATCTTGTCGTCAATGCGGCGTGCGACTGTGGACCAGCAGTTGCCCTCGCCATAGATGCGCCGGCTGCACTGGTAGCTGGGGTCGTCGGCGACGGAGTAGTCCGGGTGCATCCGCCGGCCACACTTGCCGCACAGCACCAGCCCCTGGAGCAACGCCGGACCTCCGCGTGGCGCACCTCGGCCGCGCACATGCGCCCCTCTGACCGCATTGTCTTCGAGGCGCTTCAAGTTCTCCAGGTACTGCTCCCAGGAGATGTACGCGGGGTGCGCATCGCGCAGGAACGCATGCCACTGCTCTGGCTCCTGGAGCGTCTCGTGCTTGCGTCGCATCTCTCCTTCGACGAGGACGCGCCGGTCGCGATTGCGGCCCCAGGCGTAGGCTCCGGCGTAGACTGGATTGCGCAGGATGGACACGGCACGCGGGACATCCAACGCGTGCCAGCGAATTTCCGCCGGAGCGCCCCGGTGGGCATGCCGTGAGGGGAAGAGCAGCTTGTTGCGGGTGAAGTAACGCACGGCGCCGCTGACACTGCCCTCCAGGCGGAAGCGCTCGAAGAGGAGACGGAGGGCCTTCTGCACCTGCTCGTCGGGGTCGAAGACGAGCGCACCGTCCTCGAAGATGTAGCCGGTGGGCGGGGGATAGACGAGCTCACCCTTCTTCGCCTTGTGCAGGATGCCGCCTTGCAGGCGCAGGCGCATGGAGTGGCGCTCGGCGTCACTCATGGTGCCCTTCATGCCCAGCACCAGCCGGTCATTGAAGTCGTTGGCGTCGTAGACGCCATCGTCATCGATGATGAGCGTGTCGGAGAGCGCACAGAGGTCGAGCAGCCGATGCCAATCGGATGAGGAGCGCGCCAGGCGTGACACCTCCAGCGACAAGACGGCGCCCACCTTGCCGAGGCTGACCTCGGCCGTCAGCCGCTGGAAGCCCTTGCGCCGGGTGGCACTGGCACCGCTCTGACCCAGGTCCTCATCGATGACCTCCACCTGAGTGGCGTCCCAGCCGAGTTTCTTGGCCAGCTCCACCAGGGCGTACTGGCGCTCAGTCGACTCGCGGTGCTCGTGGACCTGCAACAGGGTGGATTGGCGGATGTACACCAGCGCGGGTCTGGCCAGGTGCTCTGACCGAATCTTGGTGCTCATCTCTTGCCTCGCTTCCCGCGGGAGCCTTGGTGAGGGCCTTGAACAGCACGTCGGCCAGCACGCCCAGCAGCTCGTGCCGGGCCGCCGCGGGCAGTGCGGTGAAGAGCTCGCCCGGCGATGACCGGCCGTTGGCGCTTCTCGTCCGACGCACTACCTTCCTGGTCATGGAGCCGGGACTTATTCCTCAAGTCATCGAGAAGAACACTCAGCTCGCGGAGCGATTCAGGGTGCAGCTTCGGACATTTCCCTCGGAACTCGAGCGGTGGGGGCCTGGGCCGTAGGTCCGTCCAATCCTCGGGAACCTTCGCGAGCCGGCCATCGGGAAACAGCAGCACGACGCTGGGGCGGCCGAGGTAGCGCAGGCGCTGCTGCACGGGGAATGCACGCCCCACGAACGGATGGAGCGGGTGGGTGATGACCACCCAATCTCTCGACGGCTGCGTCTTTAAGGGGGGGCGTCGTTGGGGGCTTGCCCGAACCGTTATCGAAGGGGGCCGCGGCTGCCTTTACCGTCCTCATGTGGAGCTACCTGGGGATGGAATTCTGGGGGCTCCTCGAGGGGTGGATGGTGCTCTCGGAGGAGTCCGCTCGGGCCACCACCTTCGCGGAACTGCGCGAGGCAGGCGAGCGGTTCGGTCAGCGGATCGGGCCCAACAGCGTGCGCATCCTGGTCATGGTGGGTACGGCGGCGATTGGTGAAACGGCCGCGCTGATGTCCAGGGCACCGAATCTGCCGGGGTTCGCGAACGCTTCACTTCGGGGTGTGCAGCATGGTGGTGTGCGCGTGCTTGGGGCGGCGGCCGGGACGGAGCGGGTCATCGTATCGGTGGCCGAGGGCACCATCCGCGTCGTGCTGCCAGCCAACGCCCTGGCCATGTCCGGTGGTGAGCCGCGCCAGAATCCCTCCCCGAGCAAGACGGACAAGACCAGCAAGGAGGGCAGGCTTCTATCCAATGGGCATCGGGCCTTCAAATCCTTCAAGGACTTCAAGGATTACATGGGGAAGGCGGGCGAGGGGAAGCAGTGGCACCACATCATCGAGCAGCACCGAGGCAACGTAGAGCGATTTGGTCACGAAGCCCTTCACAACACCGAGAACGTGATTGCCTTGGATAAGAACGTGCACGAGGAGATCAGTGCGTTCTACTCGTCCAGGCAAGATGCTGCGGGTGGAATGGTGGTTCGTGAATGGCTCCGCAATCAATCCTACGAGCAGCAACGAGCCTTCGGTTTGAAGACCTTGAAGCGGTTTGGAGTCATTCTATGAAAAAGGCACACTGGAAGACGCTCTCGACGGAGCAGCTGGTTGAGGAGTTTGGAACCCTTTCGGCTGGTCATGGGCGTGACATCGAAGGGGCGAAGCCCAAGGCTGCGAATCGTAAGTTCGACGTCCTCGTGGCGATCCGTAGGGAGTTGAGGGAGCGAGGCCCCGAGGCGCAGCGGCAATTACTGAAGTTGATGGATTCTCCCGCGCCAGGAACTCGCTACTGGGTTGCTTCGTATGCGCTCGAGTTCGCACCCAGCGAAGCAGAGCGCGTGCTCGCCGAACTGGCGAAAATCCCCAGGAGCCTGGTGGGTTTTACTGCGGAGTGGACACTGCAGGAGTGGAAGGCGGGCACCTTCAATCCCGCTCTTTGATGATTGGTCGGGCCTTGGAGGTGCTCGTTTGGCGTAATCCTCAAGGCGCGGCGGGCAGCGTCCAGAGGGTGGAGAAGCGATGGGCCCCGCCGGTGCTGTCGAGCCAGCCCGAGATGCTCGTGCTGTTGGCCAGCAGCGGCCCCAGCTCCAGTCCCACGGTGAAGAGGCCCGCGAGCTCCTGGCTGGAGACGACGTCCATCAGCGACACCTGGTTCAACCCGCTCGCCAGCCGCTTCGGGTCCACGGTGAAGTCCACCGCGTGCGGCAGCTTCGCGCCTCCCTGCGGCAGCGCCGTCAGAAGCGCCTGCACCACCGCCTCGTCGTTGCCCACCACGAGCTGTTTGCCCTTCAGCCGGACGAAGAGGGTGCCTCCCTTCACGTCCAACGCGTACCCGTCCGCCAGCGCCTTCGCTCCGGGGAACTTCGCCACCGGGGCGAGTGCGGCCTTCATCGCCGCGGCGTCCGTCACCTCGGCGGCGACCGCCTGGCGCGAGGCGAAGAAGCGGCCCTCGGGCGTGCGCAGGTTGGGGCGCGACTTCACGCTGTCCACCACCACCAGCACGTTGCCCGTGAGGCGCTCGGACACCGCGCGAGAGATTGACGACACCTCGGCCGGAGGACAGGCCGGGCACGCCTGCTGGATGAGTGCGCGCACGCTCCCCACCGCCTGGCTCACCCCGGACGGTGCCACCCGCGCCCGCGAGAACAGCATCCCCTCGGGCTTCATCGTCCCGTAGGGGCTCGTCCCCGTCGTCTGGAAGGGCGGCAGCGGAAGCTGTGTGGCCGTCCCCTCCAGCCGCAGTTCCGTGGCGCTGCCATCCACGCCCACCACCATGCCCCGCCCGGGCAGCAGCACGTAGACGGCTCCGGGAAGCTGCCCCAGCCGCGCGTCCGGCTTGGGCGCCTTGCCCACCAGCCGCGAGACCTCCTTCACCATCACCGCTCCCTGCCCATCGTCGACGAAGCCCCCGCCCGTGGTCGAGAAGGCACACGCCTCCTGGCCCTTGAGGGCGTAACCGGCATTGCCTCCGGACTCGCGCGGGATGCTCACCGTGGTGACTCCGCCCGAGGTCGTGGGCTTCACCTCCGTCTTGCCACTGCCGGAGATCAGCATCCCGGCGGCCTTCTCCTGGAAGAGCTTCGGGTCCTTCAGCCGCGTGCAGGAAATACGGCCATTGGAGCGCAGGGACACCGTCATGGGGCCCGTGGGGTCGATGCCCAGGCGGGTGAGGGTGTCCGGCTGGCTGGGGTCGAACGAGAGCCAGGGGTGGAGCTCGGCGTACCAGACGATGGGCCGCAGCAGGGCCGCGTGCTGTCCCGCACGGTCCAGG
Source organism: Archangium gephyra (assembly GCF_049060025.1). Lineage (GTDB taxonomy): Bacteria > Myxococcota > Myxococcia > Myxococcales > Myxococcaceae > Archangium > Archangium gephyra_A. The sequence continues at coordinate 4,995,950 of NZ_JBMEQQ010000002.1, read as the reverse complement.
AAGGCGGTGACCCCCTGGATCTCATCCAGCCGAGGGATGTGGACGACGGTCCCCGAGGCGCTGGCGGCGCGGGGCGCGGGGGCGGCGGCGAGCGAGGCCGCGAGGACGAGGGCGAGCATGGTCCGCTGTGAGTGCAGCGCTCCCCGGGCCCTGTCAAGGTGAAGTCCCAGGGCATGTCTGTTCCCCTCCAACCTCCCGGTGGGCCTGCCTCGGGCCGGGGACGTGCACTCCCTGACTGCCCGCCTGGCATCCCTCTCGCGATTGCTGCCAACCGCGAGCCGCTGCCCTAACGTCAGCGGGTGATGACTGCGACCATTGCCGACAATCCGCTGCTTCAGAACGAAGGACTTCCGAAGTTCGACCGTATCCGCCCGGAGCATGTCGAGCCGGCCATCCGCGAGCTGCTGACGCGCCTGAACGCCGACCTCGATGCCCTCGAGCGCGACGTCCAGCCCACCTGGGAGGGGACGGTGGCGCGCCTGTCCGCCATCACCGAGCCGCTCGGCCTCGCCTGGGGCGCGGTGAACCACCTCATGGGTGTGCAGAACAGCCCCGAGCTGCGCCAGGCCCACTCCGCCGTCGAGGGGGATGTCGTCGAGACCTTCATGCGCATCGGCCAGAGCGGGCCCCTCTACCGGGCACTCAAGGCCCTGCGCGAGGGGCCGGAGTGGAAGAAGCTCGATCCGGCCCAGCACCGCGTCGTCGACGCCTCCATCCGCGACGCCGAGCTGTCCGGTGTGGGCCTCGAGGGCGAGGCCCGCGAGCGCTTCCAGGAGATCGAGCGCGAGCTGGCCGAGCTCTCCACCCGCTTCACCAACAACGTCATCGACGCCAACAAGGCCTGGTCCATGACGCTCACGAAGCCCGAGGAGGTGGAGGGTCTGCCGCCCAGTGCGCTCGCCATGGCCGCCCAGATGGCGATGCAGGGACTGGCCGAGGGAGCCCCCGAGCCCACCCCCGAGAAGGGTCCCTGGCGCATCACCCTGGATGCTCCCAGCTTCGGGCCCTTCATGGAGCACTCGCGCCGCCCCGAGCTGCGCGAGAAGCTCTATCGCGCCTTCGTCACCCGCGCCTCCTCCGGCGACTCGGACAACGGCCCCCTCATCGAGCGCATCCTCACCCTGCGCCGGGAGAAGTCGCGCCTGCTCGGCTACCCGTCCTTCGCCGAGGTGAGCCTCGCCGCGAAGATGGCGCCCGGCGTGCAGGCCGTCGAAAAGCTGCTCGGTGAGCTGCGAGACGCCGCCCGCTCCCGCGCCCAGGCCGAGCTGACCGAGCTGCACCGAGTACGCCCGCCGCAAGACGGGCAATGCCTCGCTCGAGCTGAAGCTGTGGGACGTGCCCTTCTGGGCCGAGCGGCTGCGCGAGGAGCGCTACGCCTATACCGACGAGGAGCTTCGTCCGTACTTCGCGCTGCCCCGCGTGCTGGACGGCCTGTTCGACACCGCGAAGCGCCTCTTCGGCGTCACGGTGCGCGCCGCCAACGGCGAGGTCCCCGTGTGGGACCCGAGCGTCCAGTTCTTCCGCGTGGCCGACGAGTCCGGCAAGGACATCGCCGCCTTCTACCTGGACCCCTACAGCCGCCCGGCCACCAAGCGCGGTGGAGCGTGGATGAATGGCGCGCTCGACCGCAAGCGCCAGCCGGATGGGAGCCTGCGGCTGCCGGTGGCCTACCTCGTCTGCAATGCCACGCCTCCGGTGGGCAACAAGCCCGCGCTCCTCACCTTCCGCGAGGTGGAGACGCTCTTCCACGAGTTCGGCCACGGACTGCAGCACATGCTCACCCGCGTGGACTACCCCGAGGCCGCCGGCATCAACAACGTGGAGTGGGACGCCGTGGAGCTGCCCAGCCAGTTCATGGAGAACTGGTGCTTCCACGAGGAGACCCTCTCCCGGCTCGCCCGCCACGTGGACTCCGGCGAGCCGCTGCCCAAGCACCTGCAGGACAAGATCCGCGCCGGACGCATCTTCCGCGCCGCCTCCATGTCGCTGCGCCAGGTGTACTTCGCCACGCTGGACCTGGAGCTGCACCACCGCTACCAGCCCGGCGGCGACGGGCAGGCCGGATTCCTCGAGGTGCAGAAGCGCGTGGCGAAGGAGAACACCGTGCTCCCGCCGCTCCCGGAGGATCGCTTCCTCTGCTCCTTCACCCACATCTTCGCGGGCGGGTACGCCGCGGGCTACTACAGCTACAAGTGGGCCGAGGTCCTCTCCGCGGATGCCTTCTCCGCCTTCGAGGAGGCGGGGCTGTCCGACGCGCAGGCGCTGTCGCGCACTGGCCGGCGCTTCCGCGACACGGTGCTCGCGCTCGGCGGCAGCCGCCACCCGCTGGAGGTCTTCCAGGAGTTCCGCGGCCGCGCTCCCAGCACCCAGCCCCTGCTCAAGCAGACGGGCCTGCTGGAGACGCAGGAGCTCGAGTCCACGGCGCCGATGATGTAGCGCGCCTCAGCGCCTCCTGGCCTGGGTGAGCCCCGCCTCCTGGAGGCGCTCGGCCGCCCAGGCCTCCGCGGCCGCCAGGTGGGGGAAGGTGGCCAGCGGCACGGGCAGCGGCTTGAAGAACAGGATGGCGCTGAGCGACAGCCGGACGATCGGCGAGACGAGGATGATGGCCGAGCCCACCACCTGCTCGCGCAGGGCCCGCTCGTGCTCCTCGAACCACTCCACCTGGCGCCAGCGCTGCTCGATGGGCACCAGGCCGATCCGGCTCAGGTCGACGAGGAGGATGAACCGCTCCCCGCGCCCCAGGTAGCCGGCGAGGGTGGCGAGGCACGCCTCGTGCCCATGGGCGGGCAGCGTTCCCGGCAGCCCGAGGTGCAGCAGGGGCCAGCGCGAGTCATCGAAGGTGGCTCTGTCGAAAGCGGGCATGTCATCCGAGCCCCAGCCGTTGCGCCGCGCGGAGCACCATGCCGATGCGGGTCTGGCTCATGGGCCCCATTCTGACAGCCTCCAGGAAACGTGCTATTCGGCGCGCCCGGGTGGCTCGGCCCCCTTCTTCTCGTCGTGGAGCAGGCAGCAATGGAGCAGCGTCGAACCGAGGGGTTCATCTATCTGGCGGGCTTCGGAGCCTCGATTCCGCTGTCCAATTGGATGATCGGCCATGTGGGTGTGGTGTGCCCGGACCAGGGGCCCTGTCTGCTCCCCGTGGGGCCGGGCCTGCTCGCCCCCAGTGGCGTCCTCGTCGTCGGCATCGCCTTCGTGCTGCGCGACCTGGTACAGCGCCGGCTGGGCAAGGGCTGGACGCTGCTGGCCATCACCCTGGGCGCGGTGCTCTCCGCGCTGCTCGCCCCCCCGCCCCTCGTCGTCGCCTCGAGCGCTGCCTTCGCCATCTCGGAGCTGGCCGACTTCGCCGTCTACACGCCCCTGCAGCGGCGCGGCCTCGTGCTGGCCGTGCTCGCCAGCAGCCTCGTGGGCCTCGTCGTCGACAGCGTCCTCTTCCTCCAGCTCGCCTTCGGGAGCCTCGACTTCCTCGCGGGGCAGGTGGTGGGCAAGGCGTGGATGGTGCTCCTGTCGCTCCCGTTCGTCGCCTGGCTCCGGCGCAGGGACGAGCGGCTCGGCATCCAGCCCGCCTGACTCCTCCACGCCCCCTCTCAGGAGACGCCTTCGCGGCGGGAGCGGTCCTCCTTCACCGCCGCCAGCGCGATGAGGTCCGCAGCCCGGCGGGCCTGCTCGGAAGAGGGCGCCGTACGGGTGAAGTCCGCCAGGGCCTCGCGCAGTGCTTGCTCCACGCGCTCGGTGCGGCGGAGTCCCTGTGACTCCAACAGCCAGCCCAGGGCCCGGTGGGCATAGGGGTGCCAGGCCTCCGCGCCGCCCGTCGCCTCGGCGGTGAGCGCGATGACCCGCCGCACCGCGTCCGACAGCACCGCCGCGCGATCCTCCTCGTCCGGCGGCAGCGCCACGGAGCGGAAGTACGTGTCGAGCGTGCAGAGCCACTCGTGGGCCACGCCGAGCGCGGAGAGGATGCGCTCGATGTTGCCCTCCACGTCCAGGCCGGACGGCTCGTCCTGGCGGGGGAAGAGGCCGTGGAAGCCGTGGGTGTACCAGGCCCCGGCGTGCTCGGCGAGCAGCGCGTCCACGCCCTCGTGGAGCGTGCGGCGCGTGCGTTCGTCCAGGTGCCGGGTGCCCGTGGGCAGGTGGGGGGCCAGGTACTGCCGGAGACGTGCCGCGAGGTGGGCCGGCCTGAAGTCGTCGAGGCTCTCCCGGATGAGAGCCCAGGTGTTCTCGTCCCCGTGCTTCTTCCTGCTCATGGCGCCTCCCCACCGGAGACCCGTCTCGCGCTACCGCGTGCCGCGAGCCGGACGAAACGCGCGTAGCGCACCACATCCCCGAGGGCTTGGGGAGAAAGATCCTCGGGGCGAGTAGTGCAGTGTGCAGCGGACGTGGGAGGTCTCACGGAAGCGGGGAGAACTGGCGGAGACCGCTGACGATCCGCGAGTCCAGGATTCCGGGCAAGGTGTCCTGGACCACCTCTCCATCCCACGACGTGACGCGCAGCGGAACGAGTCCCAGGCCGAGGCCCGTGGGCTGGACGAAGTAGTTGTAGTCCTGGCGCGGCACCTCCACCCAGGTGACGAGGTTCCACCACTCCAGCTTGCGGATGGGCTTGTGGTGGTTGCGCACCTGGATGCCGGTCCACCACTGGCTGCTGCCCTCCTTGAAGCGGTAGCGGAGGGGCCCGGTCACGGGGCAGGTGACGAAGCGCCACTTCACCTGCACGCGGCCCGCGGCCATGTCCGCCAGCTTCGCGAAGGCCGAGGGGCTCAGGTCCAGATGGCCCGGCGTGGTGCAGTCGGGGCAGCTATCCACGATGCGCACGCGCAGGGTGCCCTTGGGCCCCTGAATCTCGGCGCAGGCGCCGCACACCGCGCTGCCCTGGTACTCGGTCTTGATGATGGCGGCGACGTCCAGATCCTCCGGGGTGGGATCGAAGCTGCAATTGCCCTCGCCCGTCGCCTCCCAGTAGTAGGTGATGACGCCATCCCTGAACGCGCTGATCGGGCGCGCGGTCATCGTGCTGCCGCTGGTGCCCGCGTCGGGGCTGGAGCCGGTGCCCGCATCAGGGCTGGAGCCTGTGCCCGCATCAGGGCTGGAGCCGGTGCCCGCGTCGGAGCCGGAGCCGGTGCCCGCGTCAGGACCAGCGCCTGTGCCCGCGTCAGTACCGGAGCCGGTGCCCGCGTCGGAGCCGGGGCCCGGTGGTTCATCGGGGTCCGTGGGGGGCTGGCATGCGGCCGAGCACAGCAGCACGGCGGCGAGGGCGGAACGAACGAGGAAGGAGGATGTGCGACGCATGGGGCACGCTCCACGGGAAGAGCCGCGTGGCCGTCATGGTGCGCACCTCGTGGACTCCGCGCACGCCGTGCCTTCTCACCTTGTCACACTCCAGCCATCTGTCTTCCCGTTCTCCAAGAGCACACCGGAATTCCGAGAGTGGTGCGGACACATCTTTCCGTCTGAATCGCGCCATGAATCAAGGTGAACGATCGCTCCACCAGAGTCGCTCCGGTGAATGTCGTTCCCGAGGATAGAATCGAACCGTCATGCCCGTTCCCTCCAAGCCAGGACCTCATGCCTCCAACCGTGCGTCCATGACGCGAGCGGCCCTGGAAAGTCTCCGGGCACCTCCGTTGGCGACCTGCCTGGTGCTCATCAAGCATCCCGAGCAGGGCGATGAGCTCAACGGCAAGGCGCTGTGCGATCAGATCCGCCAGCTCCTCAAGAACCAGCCGGGCACCTTCTGCTTCTTCCACGAGGGCACCGGGATGGTGAACGCGCGCATCGGTTATGCGAGCGCGTTCAAGGAGCTCGACCGCGAGCTGGTGGAGCGGACGACGGAGGTGGTGTGCGCCATCCCCGGTCCCATCCCCCGGATGATGCTCTACACGGTCGCGACGATCGCCGAGAAGCCCTGGACCATCTTCCGCACCCGCCCCGAAGCCGAGATGCACATGCGGATGCGGGGCTATGACGCCGCGGACTACACCCAGCCCTTCGAGGGGACGCTGAAGCTGAAGGTGCTGGGCCGCTCCTGACTCACGGGCGGCGCAGCCTCGAGTTCAGCCAGCCCTGGCCCGGGCGCGCCGACCCGTCCACCGCGAGCGGGGTGATGGAGATGGCGCCCTGCTCCAACGCGGTGGTGTCGGCGTCCTGCTGGGTCTCGGGGGCGCACTGGATGTCGAGCCCGCAGATGTGCCCCGCCGAGTAGTAGATGCCGTTGGCGTCCACCCGGTAGTACCGCGGGCGGACCACCTCCGCGTGTCCCACGCTCGTCACGCGGGGCGGCTGCACGAGCGCGGGGTCGAACTTCCCCTCGGCATCGAGCACGACAGGGTAGTTGACGTTGAGGGCGACCCGGCCAGGCAGCAGCGGCTCGCCGGGCCGGGCGGTCTCACGCAACTGGGCAATCAGCTCCTTGACGAAGGCCGCGGCATGGGGCGCCGCCGCGCCGGTCTGCGAGAAGCCCGTGCTCGCGTCCTGCATGTGGATGGAGATGCTCACGGCCAGGGAGGGCACGCCTTCCTCCGCGGCGGTGACGGCCGCGCCGACCGTGCCCGAGTGGTTCACCGCGCGTCCCACGTTCTGGCCGGAGTTCATGCCCGAGACGACGAGGTCGGGAGGCACGTCTCCCAGCACCGCCGACAGGCCGAAGAGGACGGAGTCGGAGGGCGAACCCGTGATGGCCCAGGCCTCGCCCGGCGTGCCGCCGCACGAGAACTCCGAGCGCGTGGCGCGCAGGTACAGGTTGAGGCCGAGCGCGCCGCTGCTGCCGCTGCGGTCGGCGGAGGGCGCCACGACGGTCACCTGATGGCCGGCGGCGCACAGCGTGTCGCGCAGCAGGCGCAGGCCGGACGCGTTGATGCCGTCGTCACTGGTCAGGAGGATCCGCAGCGGGCGCTCGGCGGCGGGCGAGGAGGCGCCGGGAGAGGCCAGGGCCTCCGTCCCCGTCCCGAGGAGCGAAGCGAGGAGGAACATGCCGAGGGTGCGAGAGGTGCGCATGGATGACCTGGGGGGGCTGCGAGTGTGGAGTTCTCAAAAGAGAGAACGGAAACACCCCGCGAAAGTCGCAAATCCGAGCCGCGCTTCTCGTGCCCCCCACGGCTCCGCGAAAGGCCAGGAACAACTCCGTCACGGTCCGTGAGTGTTCATCCTCGGAAAGTCTCATTGTCCTCGGGTACACGTCGGGGGCGCCGGCTCTTCCCCAGCCCCTACCTTCCGCGTATTCAGGAGTTTCCTGTTGTTGGGCCGGAAACCGGCGCTGTGCGCCGTGGGGGGAAGTATGGCGAACCTGAGAAATCTGCCGCGTCAGGCCTGGGGTGACCTCCAGTCGAAGCTGCGCCACCTGCCGTTGGTGGGGACGCTGCGCAACATGCTCGTGGACGCGCCGGAGCTGTCCAGCCCGGCCCCCCGGGATTCGGGGCTGGTGGACGCCGGGCGCGTGGAGGCGTACCAGCGCGCCATCGAGCGCTACGTGCGGCCGGGCCAGGTGGTGGTGGACGTGGGCACGGGCACCGGACTGCGGGCCCTGCTCGCCTCGAAGCGGGGCCCGCGCAAGCTGTACGCGGTGGATGCCTCGCGCAACCTGGACACGGCGCGCTGGGTGGCCCGGCGCAACGGGGTGCCGGACATCGAATTCGTGCGCACGGACAGCGCGCGCTTCCGCCCTCCGGAGAAGGTGGACGTCCTGCTGCACGAGCAGCTCGGGGACGCGCTCTTCGACGCGGGGCTCATTCCGCGGCTGCTGGGCCTGCGCGACAGGCTGCTGGTGGACGGCGGCCGCATCCTCCCCAACCGCTTCGAGGTCTTCTTCGAGCCGGTGCAACTGCGCGAGGAGGCGCGCCTGCCCTTCATCTGGAACCAGCAGGTGCCGGATGTGGACTTGAGCTGCCTGCAGGTGCTGCGGGACACGATGAGTCCCGCGTACTTCACCCGCTTCGTCCGGCCGCAGGACGTGGAGCGGCTGCTGTGCCACCCGGAGCCGGCCTTCGCGCTCGACCTGGAGACGCTGCGCGCGGGCTCGCTGCCCCAGCGCCTGCGCCTGGCGCGGCCGGTGGTGCACGAGGGGCGCATGGACGGCCTGTGCCTCTTCTACCGGGCCCGCTTCGACTCCGAGCTTCTCCTTCGACACCTTCCCCGAGCGCCCGCGGGCATGTACCCCGGTACTACTGCTGCGGATGGACTCCCGGGACTTTGCCCGTTACGAGACGATCTGCCTGGAGCTGTCGTTGCCGGAGCTGTCGGACATCACCACATGGCGATGGAGCTTCCTGTGAGGGTACCCGTCTGCCTGTCTCCCGATTCATCCTGCTCTCCCTGCTGTTGACGTCGTCCGCTGGTGCCCAGGCCCCCGGCGGCCAGCAGGCCGGGGGCGGAGCGCGCACCCTGGCCGGCCGGTGCGGCTCGGCCAACTGGGTGTGCGTGGCCCAGTGCATCGATGTGTCGTGTGTGGAGCGGTGCCTGGCCAAGGGCTGCGAGAAGGCGCTGGGGGCGCTCGCGCAGTGCGCGGCGAAGTCCGGCTGCGGACCGGACGACTCGGACTGCGTGGCGCGCGTGTGTGGCAAGCAATGCGGGCGCACCTTCGAGCCCGCGCCGCGCAGCCCCGAGAAGGAGTCCCCGGACCCGTGCGCGGACGCCTCGCTGGGCTCGGGGGCGGTGCCCAAGGAGCTGGTGGGCCGCTGGTCGCTGGAGGCGGCGAGCATCCGCCCGGAGGAGAAGGCGAAGATCGTCGGACAGGAGAACACGGACGCGGAGCCGCGCCCGGACTACGCGCGCGCGCTGGAGGTGACGCCCGGAGGGTGCTTCCTGCTGCGGACGAAGCTGGAGGACGCCACGTTGGGCCGGGGCAACGCGCTGGAGGTCCGCGCCTGGGGCGCCTTCCAGGTGAACGAGAAGGACGACACGGTGGAGCTGCGGACGAAGTCCGGACAAGCGGTGGGGCCGGTGTGCGGCAAGCCGCGCGTCATCGGCCTGTCCAAGGGCAAGTTCCAGCCGACCCTGTACACGTACGATGTGGAGGGAGACACGCTCACCCTGACCGCGAAGACGCCCTCGCTGCAGACGTTTCAGTTCCGCCGTCAGACGGCGGAACAGGCAGAGTAGACGGATATGTCCGAGCGGATGCACCCTTCCGACGCGTCGTGGCTCCAGATGGAGGAGCCCACCAGCCTCATGGTCATCACGGCGGTGCTCTGGTTCGACGAGCCCCTGGACTGGGAGCGGCTGAAGGACGTGGTGCACGAGCGGCTGGTGGAGCGCTACCCGCGCTTCCGGCAGCGGGTGGTGACGGGAGGGCTGCTGGGGACGGCGCGCTGGGAGGACGATCCGGACTTCCGCCTGGAGACGCACCTGCGGCGCACGCGGCTGCGGCCCCCCGGAGACCGGGCCGAGCTGGAGCGGATGGTGGGCGAGTCCATGAGCACGCCCCTGGATTTCTCCCGCCCGCTCTGGGAGCTGCACGTCATCCAGGGGTACGAGGAGGGGAGCGCGCTGCTGATGCGGGTGCACCACTGCATCGCGGATGGCATCTCGCTGGCGCGGGTGCTGCTGTCGCTGACGGACGAGCGCGCGGACGGTGGCGGCGGGAGGGCCGGCTACTTCGAGGAAGCGGAGGAGGCCCCGGGGACGTTGACCCGGCTGCTGCGGGGCGCACGGACGGTGGTGGGCTCGACGCGGGCGGCGTGGAAGCGGGGCGCGGAGCTGCTGGCCGAGCCCATCCAGCTCATGGACCTGGCGGTGGAGGGCGCGCGAGGGGCCTCGGCGCTGAGCCGGCTGCTGACGCTGATGAACGATCCGCCGTCGCCCTTCACGGGTGAGCTGGGACGGGTGAAGCAGGTGGCCTGGTCACGGCCGGTGCCGGTGGGGAAGGTGAGGGAGATCGGCCACGGCACGGGCAGCACGGTGAACGACGTGGTGATGGCGGTGGTGGCGGGGATGCTGCGCCGCTTCATGGAGGATCGCGGACAGCCGCCCGAGGACGTGCGGGCGGTGGTGCCGGTGAACCTGCGCTCGCTGAGGGAGCCCATTCCGCGAGAGCTGGGCAACCGGTTCGGGGTGGTGTTCCTGCCCTTGCCGCTCGGGCTGGAGGACCCGGTGGAGCGGCTGTGGGAGCTGAAGCGGCGGATGGACAAGCTGAAGCGCTCGCCGGAGGCGGCGGTGGTGTTCGGCATGCTGTCCGCGGCGGGGATGGCGCCGGCGCCGGTGGAGCGGATGGCGGTGGACGTGATGAGGAAGAAGGCCTCGGTGGTGCTGACGAACGTCCCGGGGCCGAAGCGTCCGGTGTACCTGGCGGGGGCGAGGCTCGCGGGAGTGATGTTCTGGGTGCCCATGGCGGCACGGCTGGGCGTGGGCCTGAGCATCTTCAGCTACGCGGGCCACGTGACGCTGGGCGTGGCGGCGGATGAGGGCCTGGTACCGGATCCGCGCGAGCTCATCGAGGACTTCGAGGTGGAGCTCGAGGCGCTGGCCGAGGCGGTGAGGGACTCCGGCCATTCCCGGCCGCTGCACTGAGCCCCTGGGGGCCCGTCACCGGCCGCGCTTCTTCTGGGAGTCCGTGGAGGAGCGCGGGGCCTTCTTCGTGTCCGGCTTCACGCGGGGCTCCTGGCGGGCCACTTCCTGGCCGAGCTTGAGGTAGCTCTCCAGGCGCTCCGGGGCGAGCTGCCCGCCGCGGATGGCCTCGTGGACGGCGCAGCCCGGCTCCTTCTCGTGGCGGCAGTTGCTGAAGCGGCACCCGGCCGCCAGCTCCTCGATGTCCGTGAAGGCGGTGCGCAGGCCCTCGTCGCTCTCCATCAACCCGAGCTCGCGCATGCCGGGCGTGTCGATGACGAGGCCGCCCTGCGGCAGCACGAACAGCTCGCGGTGGGTGGTGGTGTGCCGGCCCTTGTCGTCCTCGCGCGTGGTGCCCACCTCCATGCGCGCGGAGCCCAGCATCCGGTTGATGAGGGTGGACTTGCCCACGCCGGACGAGCCGATGAGCGCCACCGTCCGGTTGCCGCCGATGTACTGCCAGAGCGCGTCGAGCCCCTCGCCGGTGTAGGCGCTGACGGTGTGCAGGGGGACGTCCGGGGCCAGGGCGGCGATGCGCTCGCGGGCCGCCTCCACGTCCTCACACAGGTCCGCCTTGGTGAGCACCACCACGGGCTGGGCCCCACTGTCCCAGGCGACCGTCAGGTAGCGCTCGAGCCGCCGCGGATTCAGGTCCCTCGTCAGCGCGGAGACGAGGAAGACCACGTCCAGGTTGGCGGCCACCACCTGCTCCTCGTCGGCCCGGCCGGCGGCCTTGCGGACGAGCTGGGTGCGCCGGGGCAGCACCGACTGGATGACGGTGGTGCCCTCCTGGCTCTGGGGCTCGAAGGTGACCCAGTCGCCGACGACCGGGCGCACGGACTCTCCCTTGCGGATGGCCATGCGCAGCCGTCCGGGGATGGTGGCCCGCAGATCTCCCCGCGCCGAGAAGAGCACGTACTCCACGCCATAGTCGGCGCCGATGCGCGCCGGCTCCTCGACTTCGCTCGCACGGGAGCGCCAGGCCTCCTGGAAGGGGGGCCCCCAGCCGAGCTTCTCCAAGACGTGATCATCCATGCTCATGGGGCGCTCACACTATGCCCATCGCGGCGGGGTTGGGGTAGGGAGAAGGTCCATGGCGACGGACTCCCAGCCCGAAGGACGGCCGCGCTCCCGCGTGTGGGCGGTGACGGTGGCGACGCTGCTGGGCGCCGCGCTCGGCGAGTGGACGCGTGTTCCCGCCGGTGCGCTCCTCGGGGGCATGCTGGTGTCGCTCGTGGCCGCGCTCTCCCTGTCGGTGCACGTCCCCGTGCCCCGCCCGCTGCTGCTGGCCTCGCAGGCCGTGCTGGGCGCCACCCTCTGCTCCTCCTTCAATCCCTCCGCGTGGAGCGCGCTCGCCGAGCACTGGCCCGTCGCGCTCGTCAACGTCGTGGGTGTGGTGGTCATCGGCCAGGCGGTGGCGCTCGGCTTCGCCCGGCTGGGCGGCGTGGATGTCCGCACCGCCACCCTCGGGCTGATGCCGGGAGGCGCCTCGGCCATGGTGGCGCTGAGCGAGGAGCTCGGTGCCGACTCGCGGCTGGTGACGCTCTTCCAGTACCTGCGCCTGGGCGTGGTCATCGTCGTGGCGGCGGTGGTGGGCCGGTGGTCGGGCTCCATGCCGGACACGCAGGTGGCCACCGTCGCGGCGCTGCCCGGAGCGCCGTCTCCCCTGGTGGCGTGGGGCACGACAGCCCTCGTCGCCGTCATCGGCGGAGCGGCGGGGACGTGGCTGAAGCTGCCCGCGGGAGGCTTCCTCGGGCCACTCCTGCTGGGAATTCCCCTCACGGCCCTGGACATTCCGGTGGGCGCCTGGCCTCCGGGCGTACTGCCCGTGGCGTTGTGGGCGATCGGGGCCCGCGTGGGCAGCCACTTCGACGAGGCGGCCATGCTCGAGCTCAAGCGCGTGATGCTCGGCGCCCTCGGGGCCGCGGTGGCCATGGTGGGCGGGTGCCTGCTGCTCGCGTGGCTCTGGTCCTCCGTGGGCGGGGTGGATCTGCTCACCACCTACTTCGCCACCTCGCCCGGTGGGGCCGACTCGGTGCTCGCCATCGCCCTGGAGACCCGCGCCAGCCTCTCACTGGTGCTCGCCGTGCAGGTGGGGCGGCTCCTGCTCATCTTCCTCGTCGCCCCCCTGTTCATGCGCCGGCTGGCCGCGCGGCGGTAGCTCACACCAGCCCGTGCTCCTCGAGCTTGTTGTAGAGGGTGCGCCGGCTGATGCCGAGCAGGCGCGCGGCGAGCGTGCGGTTGTCCCCGGCGCGATCGAGGGCGTCCACCAGCGCCTGCCGCTCCATGTCCTTGCGCTGTGACTCCAGGGTGCGTCCCTCGCTCCCGGTGCCGCCGCCCGGTGCGGGCATGGCCAGGGCGTTCGGGAAGGGGCTCGCGGGCGTGGGAGCCGGCGCCATGGGGACGATGCCCGGCTGCCGCGCCACCTCGCGCCTCACCTCGTCCCCGGTGAGGATGGGGGTGTCGGAGAGCACCACCAGGCGCTCGATGAAGTTCTGGAGCTGGCGCACGTTGCCGGGCCACGGCTGGGCGCGCAGGGCCTCGAGCCCGTCCGGCGTCAGGGTGAAGGGCGGCCGGCCGTTGGCCTTCGCGTGTACGTCCAGGAAGTGCCGCACGAGCGGCTCGATGTCCTCGGGCCGGGCGCGCAGCGGGGGCAGCCATACCGGCACCACGTTGAGCCGGTAGAAGAGGTCCTCGCGGAACTCGCCCTTGCGCACCATCTCCTCGAGGTTGCGGTGCGTGGCCGCCACGAAGCGCACGTCCACCTTCAGCGTCTGCGTGCCGCCGAGCCGCTCGAACTCGCGCTCCTGCAGCAGCCGCAGCAGCTTCACCTGCACCTGCGGGGTGATGTCGCCAATCTCGTCGAGGAAGAGGGTGCCGCCGCTGGCCAGCTCCACGCGGCCGGGCTTGCGGGTGGCCGCGCCGGTGAAGGCGCCCTTCTCGTAGCCGAACAGCTCGCTCTCCAGCAGCGTGTCCGGCAGGGCCGCGCAGTGCAGCTTCACGAAGGGCCCGCCGCGCCGGGGGCTGGCGTCGTGCACCGCCTTGGCGGCCAGCTCCTTGCCCGTGCCGGACTCGCCGCGCAACAGCACCGTGGCCGTGCCCGAGGCGGCCCGCGTCAGCATCGCCTGCGCCTCGGCCATGGCGGTGCTGCCGCCCACGAAGGAGCTGGCCTCCTTCACCAGCGGACGCGCCCCCTCCTCCTGCTGCGCGCGGAGCAGTGCCTTGCGGATGCTGAAGAGGATCTCCTCCCGGTCGAAGGGCTTGAGGGCGAAGTCCGCGGCACCGGCCTTCATGGCCTCCACCGCCAGCGGCACGGTGCCGTGCGCGGTGAGGAGGATGACGGGGACGTCCGGCCAGGAGCGTCCCACCTCGGCCAGCAGCTCCAGGCCTCCCATGCCGGGCATGCGCACGTCGCTCACCACCACGTCGATGGGCTTGCGGCCCAGCAGGGCGAGCGCCTCCTGTCCGTTGGACGCCGTGTGCACGGTCAGCCCCACCTGGCCCAGCAGCGCGCCGAGCACCTTGGCCACGGCGGGGTCGTCATCCACCAGCAACACGTTTCCCTTCAGCAGCTCGGCCACGGTGCTTCGTCTCCTGGTACGGGGGGGGCCGGCGGGCGCATGGGAGGCCGGCGGGCGTACCGGGCCGATGCTACCGCGCCCTTCCTGGCGCGTCAGCGCCGCCGCGCACGGATCGCACCCGGTGTGAGGGTCCCCGTCTTCCCGGGCCTGGTCATCCTGCTCGGACGGCGAGCCGGTGGGGGAGCGCGGACAGGGGAGGGGAGGGGGCCGTGGGTTCTCCAAAGGAGGAGCATCCCCCATGAACAGGCTCTACCGGATTCTCGCGGTGCTCGTGGCGCTGGTGGCGGGCGGGGCGCTCGGAGACGAGGGGCGTCCCCTCGCCAGGGCGACGTTCGCGGGGGGCTGCTTCTGGTGCATGGAGCCCCCCTTCGACAAGGTGGAGGGCGTGGTGTCCACCACGTCGGGCTACACGGGCGGGCAGAAGGAGAACCCCACCTACGAGGAGGTCTCCTCCGGCGGTACGGGCCACATCGAGGCCGTCGAGGTGGTGTACGACCCGGCGAAGGTCGGTTACGAGCGGTTGCTGGACCTCTTCTGGCACAACGTGGACCCGCTCACCGCGGACGGCCAGTTCTGCGACCGGGGAAGCCAGTACCGCTCGGCCATCTTCGTGCATGACGAGACGCAGCGGCGGCTCGCCGAGGACTCCAAGCGGCAACTGGAGGCGTCGGGGCGGTTCTCCCAGCCCATCGTCACGGAAGTCCTCCCCGCCCAGGCGTTCTACCCGGCCGAGGCGTACCACCAGGACTACTACCTCGAGCACCCGCTCAAGTACCGCTTCTACCGCTCCTCGTGTGGCCGGGATGCGCGTCTGCGGGAGGTGTGGGGCGAGGAAGCGGGGAAGTAGGAAACCGGGCAGCCAGGGGCCCTTCTCCTCCGGCGCCGGGCCCATCGAGGCCCCGGCGCCGGCGAACCCCACCGCTACGGGTGGAAGTAGACGTTGTCGAGGAACACCGTGCCGCCGTTGGGCGCGACCAGGACCATCTGGGCCAGGTGGTGCATGTTCGCCAGGCCCGTGAAGTCGCTGGCCAGCGTCAGCTCATAGGACAGCCACGCCCCGATGGCGAGCGGCGGCGTCGAGTCGGCCGTGAGGGTGGCGGTCCCCTCGGTGTCGTCGTCGCCACCAAAGCGGCCGTCAGGCCCGAAGTCGACCAGCTTCACCTGGAAGTTGGTCGCGTTGTCCGGCGTCCACAGGTCCAGGTGCAGTTTGGTGAGTCCCCGTCCCGCCGCGTCGATCTGGTTGTCACCTTTACCGTCACCGTCCTCGTCGGGGCCATAGAACTCGACGCCGATGAAGGTCGCCGTGTTGGTGAAGACGTACTTGCGGGGGGCGGCGCTTCCCTCGCCGGTGGTGATGGCGAACGGCTCCCCACCGGACCCGGCGCTCCAGAACGTCAGCCACGTGTCGACATCGCCGCTCTTGTCGGAGTCCGTGCCCGTGTAGCCGCCCGTCACGGAGCTGTAGAGCGAGTAGACGGACTCCGAGGGCGCATGGGCGGGCGCGGGAGGCAGCGTGGCCGGCTGGCCCAGCACGCCGGTGACGGTGATGGCGTAGGAGCCGCTGACGGCCGCGCCACCGAGCGTGGCGGAGATGGTCACCGGGCCGCCCGCCCCCACGCCGGTGATGACGCCGCTGCCGTTGACCGTGGCGACCGACGGGTCGGACGAGGTGAAGTCGAAGAAGGTGTTGGCCACCGGCTTCACGGTGACCGGGCTCCCCGGGTCGCCCGCGATGGTGAAGACGGCCTGGCTCTGGTTCGGGTCGATGGTGTAGGTGCCGGCCGTCGCAACCGACGCCGCGGTGGTGGTGCCGTTGCCGATGGAGGCCGTGGCCGCGCCGAGGACGCCGGTGCCGAGGTGCTCATAGATGACGTCGGCGAGGTAGAGGGTGTAGTCGTCGGGTGCGTCGGCGACGTGGAAGAGGCCCCCCACGTTCTTGTACCTGGCCGGGTTGGGGATGGGGATGGTGAACTTCTGCCACGCCGTGGTGAGCGCGAGCGCGGCCCGCTCACTGCCGTAGCCGGTACCGGAGCCGGCGCCCGCGTCGTTGCCGATGCCCGCCACGTTGAGCGTCCCGGCCTTGCTCGCCTTCGCCCAGAAGGTCAGCGCGTTGTAGGCGGACAGGTCGCGGGGCGTCGAGGTCACCCAGGCGCCGCCGGAGTACCCAGTGCCACCGGTGACCTGGAAGTTGATGATCTTGCGGCCGTTGAAGGTCTCGGTGGCGTCGACGGTGACGCTGTTGATGGCGCCGCCGAAGCCCAAGAAGGTCACGTCCGTGCCATGGCCGTCGTAGAAGACGACCTGGTTCGCGTCGGACGGGGCCGGCGCCGCGGTATCGCTGACCGTCACGCTGGTGGAAGCGCTCTTGCCGGAGACCGTGGCGGTGATCCGGGCCGTCCCGGCGGCCACGGCGGTCACCAGGCCACCCGGGCTGCTCACCCTGGCGGTGGCGGGGGTGTCGGAGTCGAAGGTCGCGTCCGCCGTGAGGCTCTTTGTCGAGCCATCGCTGTAAGTCCCGGTGACGGTGAGCTGCTGGGTGGCTCCGGCGGCGAGGGGGATGCTGGCCGGGGTCACACTCACCCCCGTCAGCGTGGCGGCGGGCTGCTCAGCCGGGTCGCAAGCCGTTTGTACCAGGACCATCAGCAGCAACAGAGAGGACACGACCAGGCGATTCCGTGGGGTCATCACGCAATTCACGCTCCGGTGAGGGTGGGGTGCAGCGGAAGTTGCTGCGACGGGGCGGGCTCCTTGACCGGTGCTTCCAACGCCCTCGAGCAACTTTGTTCGTTACCCGAAGAAAGTAACTACCAAAAAATCGGGATGTCAAACTTGTGCTTCGTCCTCGCCGCACGTGCGCCATCACCGCGCCGAGCGCGGGCCGCACCACGCGCTCGACGCGGTCCGTCATGAGCCCGCGGTCAGCCGGGCGGGGAGGCCCGCGAGCGGATAAGGTGAAGCGTGGAGAACCGCGGCTTCCCTCACCCCTCGAGGTACTCGTCCATGCACCGAACCCTCCTGTTTTCACTCGCGATGCTGACGCTCGCCGCCCGGCCGGCCGCGGCCGGGCCGTCCGCCCGGTTCCGTATCGACCCGCTGCCGGGTGCGAAGATCCAGGGCCTGTCGGACAAGGAGAGCCGGGCCTTCTTCTCGGGCGTGGAAGCGCTCTCGGCCCATCTGGCGGCGATCCCCGCCATCAACGCGCCGGCCGCGCCGGTCTGCATCGCGCTCCAGCGCGAGGTCTTCCGCTACCCGATGACGGCCAAACAGGCGGAGGGGAAGATCAGCGTCAGCTACCTGGCGCCGATGTCCGGCCAGACCTGCCACACGGCGAAGATCGTCAACAGCTCCCTTCCGCTGAGCATCAACCTCGCGCCTTTCGCCGAGCGGAGTGAGGCCTACGACGAGGACGAAGCGGGCCGGATGCTCGCACCCCAGGCCTACACCCAGCTCGGTGACGGCCTGTTCCTGATCCAGCACAAGAAGAGCCGCTACTACGTCATCACCCGCGACCGTGAA
Source organism: Archangium gephyra (assembly GCF_049060025.1). Lineage (GTDB taxonomy): Bacteria > Myxococcota > Myxococcia > Myxococcales > Myxococcaceae > Archangium > Archangium gephyra_A. The sequence goes on along the minus strand of NZ_JBMEQQ010000002.1, from coordinate 4,978,323 downwards.
CCGGCGCTGGTGCCGGTCACCCTGGAGCGCCACCTGAAGAACGCGGAGCGCAAGGCCGCACAGCGAATGCAGGAAGTCGAACAGCAAGAGGCGAACCACCGGGAGTGGCTCGAGCAGATGCACGCCAGTTACGGCCGGGATCTGCAGAAGGCCCCGGCCGCGCTGCGCCAGAGCCTTGCTCGCAACATCAGTGACGCGGAGGAGTCGAATCGGAAGGCGCGCGCCGAGGCGGCGGAGTCCCTCGCCGGGGTACGCGGCAAACTGGGTTCGCTCTCAGCGGAGCAGCGCGCGAGCCAGGTCTGCCTGGACTTCGCGGACGGAAATCAGCCCTCGTCCGTGACCAGCGGCGCGTGTGCCGCGCCCCGGGTGCGCCTGTTCGCCCTCAACCCGGCGCTCTCCAAGCCCTCCAAGGGCTTGTTCCGCTACCTGGTCGTCGAGGCGACCGAGGGCCGGCATTCCACCGAGCAGGAGCACAACTTCCGCCACAGGACGGAGTTGGTGAAGCAATTCGATTTCTCTGCCCTCGCGGGGGTCTTCCGCGCGGCAGGGAAGTAACGGACATGCGGACGCCGCTACACAGGCGTTGGCCATAGGGGATCGAGATGCGACTGAAGCGACTGACGGCAGGCGACCGGGAGCCGGCGAAGGTGCTGTTTACCCTGATGGCGGAGGTCTTCGAGGAAGGCAGCGGGAAGCTGAGTGATGACTATGTCGACCGGCTCCTCGGCCGAGAGGATTTCTGGGCGATTGCCGCGTTCGTCGGCAATGACATCGTCGGGGGAGTCACCGCGCATACCCTGCCCATGACGCGAGCGCAGTATTCCGAGATCTTCATCTACAACATCGCCGTGCGACGCGAGCATCAGCGACAAGGGATTGGCCGCCGGCTGGTCGAGGAGCTTCGGGCCCAGGCGGCTGGCGTGGGAATCACGGATCTGTTCGTCCCCGCCGATAACGAGGATGCCCACGCGCTCGATTTCTACCGCGCTCTCGGCGGGGAGGCCGCCCCCGTGACGATCTTCACGTTCACCGAAGCGAAGGAAGCCGGCCGCGGGCCCCTCTGATTGGTGGGCAGGCAGGCCAAAATACCTGGGTTGCGGGCCGTGGTTATCAAGGCCATGCGCCACAACGGACATGGACACGAAGCGGCTGTGACCTCGAAGCAGTCCTCCGAAGGTCTCCTCGGCACCCCCCAGCAGGCGGCCCCGCAGTACGACACCTCGGCCATCATGGGCGGGCTCTATGGGGATGGAATCATCGGCCTCAAGGGGGCCTTCGAGCGGAGCTGGGTGCAGCAGGTCGGACAGGACATCAAGGTCCTGTTCCAGGAGGCGCTCGCGCGGCCGGGCGGCGCGCTCGGCCGGGGTCCCAATCGCTACTATGTCGAGATCCACCCGGAGCGGCTCAGCGGATTCCTCGAGCTCATCACGCACCCGTGGGTGAGGGCGGTGTGTGAGTCCGTGCTGGGACCGGACTACAAGGTCGTCGAGCTGGGCTTCGACGTGCCGGGCCCTGGCGCCCTGAACCAGCCCTGGCACCGGGACTTCCCCAGCCCGCAGGAGACGCTGCGCGGCCGGCGCTTGAACTCGCTGGCCTTCAACCTCACGACCGTCGATGTCACCGAGGACATGGGCCCCTTCGAGATCGCCGTCGGCACGCAGTGGGACGACGGCCCCGACTTCGAGCATGGGATGTTCCCGCCCAAGTCGCACTACCCCCGCTACCAGGCGCGCGCGCAGCGGAAGATGCCGAAGATGGGCGACATCTCGGCGCGCTCCGCCCTGACGATCCACCGGGGCACGGCCAATCAATCGGACAAGTCCCGGCCGGTCCTCGTCCTCGGCGTCGACGCGCCTTGTGCCCGCAACGCGGATCGTCACGACCTGCAGCTCACCCGCCGCTACCACGACTCGCTGCCGCCGGAGGTGCGCCGGCACCTGACGTACCGCGTGGTCGAGGAGCTGCAGCCCATCGAGCAGGTTCACACCATCGAAGGTCTCGTGATGGGCGACGCCTGACCCGGTCATGGGGCAGGGGAGTGGCCCGGGGCTCGGCCTGTTGCCCGCCCGGTCCGGCGTCCGATGGGAACCCGCCGGAGTGATGCCCACCTTCCGTCAGGCGCCGTACTCCGCCGGAGGGACATCACATGCAGAACACGAGGAAGTGGGACGGGAGCCGGAGCGAGCTTCCGGATCTCGTCTGTCTGTCGCACCTGCGTTGGGGTTTCGTCTTCCAGCGCCCGCAGCACCTCATGTCGCGCTTCGCGCGTGAGCGCCGCGTCTTCTTCGTGGAAGAGCCCGCCTGGGGCCCCGGTCGCACCCGTCTGGAGGTCACCCGCTCGCCCGAGGGCGTCTGGGTGGCCGTTCCTCACATCCAGGTGGAGGGGGCCACCCAGGTGACGCCGGATCCTCCACCGGGCACCCGCGTGGATCCTGAGCTTCCTCGGGCAGATACAGCGCGAGCTGCTCGAGGCGATGCTCGTGGACGAGGGCGTGAACGACTTCGTGCTCTGGTACTACACGCCCATGGCCCTCGCCTTCTCGCACGCGCTGCGGCCTCGCGCGGTGGTCTACGACTGCATGGACGAGCTGTCCGCCTTCAGCGGTGCACCGCCCATCCTGGTACAGCGCGAGCGGGAGCTGATGCGCCGCGCGGACGTCATGTTCACCGGAGGCCACCACCTCTACGAGGCCAAACGGGAGCAGCACGCCAACGTGCACCCCTTCCCCAGCAGCGTGGACGTGCCGCACTTCGCGCAGGCCCGCATGGGGCCGGCCGACCCGGCTGATCAAGCCCACCTTCCCCGGCCGCGGATCGGCTTCTGCGGCGTCATCGACGAGCGGATGGATCTGGCCCTGGTGGAGGGCGTCGCCCGGGCCCGCCCGGACTGGCAGCTCGTGATGGTGGGGCCCGTGGTGAAGATCTCCCCGGACAGCCTGCCGCGCCTGCCCAACATCCACTACCTGGGGGGCAAGAGCTACAAGGAGCTGCCGGCCTACCTCGCCAACTGGGATGTGGCCATGACGCCCTTCGCCCGCACCCCGGCCACGCGCTTCCTGAGTCCCACCAAGACGCCCGAGTACCTCGCGGCGGGCAGGCCCGTGGTGTCCACCTCCATCCGGGATGTGGTGCGGCCCTACGGCGAGCAGGGCCTGGTGCGTATCGCGGACACGCCGGAGGCCTTCGTCCGGGCGGTGGAGGAGTCCCTGTCCCAGTCGAGGGAGGACTGGCTGCCACGCGTGGACGCGTTCCTCTCGCGCCTCTCCTGGGACCACACCTGGAGCGGGATGAAGCACCGCATCGACGAGGCGGTGGGCGCGCGCGCGGGCACCGAGGTCACCGAGCTCGTGGAGTAGCGCACGGGGCGCCTTCCGGCCGCGCGGAGTGCCGGCTGGTCCAACAATCGGACCAGTTGCTCCCCGTCGCGGCCGGAACCTCCTGGCTCAGCGGTGGCGCTGCATCCAGCGCCAGGCGGACTCGACGATGGCGTCGAGCTTCTGCTGCGTGGGTTTCCAGCCGAGCTCGCGCGTGATGCGCCCGGAGCTGGCGATGAGCACCGCCGGATCTCCGGCCCGCCGCGGGCCCTTGGTCACCGGAATCTCCTTGCCCGTGACGCGGCGGGCGCAGTCGATGACCTGCTTCACGCTGTAGCCCTCGCCCCCGCAGCCCAGGTTGTAGATGGAGCTCGGGTGGCCCTTGGCCAGCGCGTGCAGCGCGAGGATGTGCGCCTGCGCGAGATCCACCACGTGGATGTAGTCGCGCACGCAGGTGCCATCCGGCGTGGGGTAGTCGTCTCCGAAGACGGTGACGTCCGGACGCTGGCCGGCCGCCGCCTGGAGGACGATCGGGATGAGGTGCGTCTCGGGATCATGGCGCTCGCCACTGCGCTCGGTGGCCCCGGCGGCGTTGAAGTAGCGCAGGCTCACGTACTTCAGCCCGTGCGCCGCGTCGTACCAGCGCAGCGCCCGCTCGAAGGCGAGCTTCGTCTCGCCATACGGGTTGGTCGGCTGCGTCGGATCGCTCTCCTCGATGGGCTGCTTGGCCGGCTCGCCGTAGACCGCGGCCGTGGAGGAGAAGACGAGGTACTTCACGTCCGACTCCCGCATGGCATCCAGCAGGCTGAGCCCGCCGAGGACGTTGTTGCGGTAGTACTTGGCGGGGACCTTCACCGACTCGCCCACCAGCGAGTCGGCCGCCATGTGCACCACGGCTTCGATCTTGTGCTGGGCGAGCGTCTCGCGCAGGAAGTGGGTGTCGAGCAGATCCCCCTTCACGAAGGTGGCGCCCTCCACCACCGCCTCCCGGTGGCCCTTGTAGAGGCTGTCGTAGACGACGGCCTGGTCACCCCCCCGCAGCAACTCCTCCGTCACGACGCTCCCGATGTAACCCGCACCGCCCGTCACCATGACTCGCATCGCTGTCGCCTCCGCACACCGCGCAGGCCACCCGGCCACCGCCGGACACCCGCTGCGTGGGTTTGATCTCGTCTTCCACGAGGTAACGCTCCAGGGCGTTGGTGAGCGGGGGCATCACCTGACCCCGCTCGCTGGCCAGGGCGCTATACCGGGGCCGCGCCGCCGTCCATCCAAATGAAGCCAGGGGACGTCCCTCCACCCGCTGGGGATCCAACCCGGCCGAGCGGGCCACCTGGCGCGCGAGCTCCGCCCACGTCACCTCGCCCGCGTTGGTGAGGTGCCACACGCCCTGCTCCTCGTCGATGAGGAGGTCCAGGCAGGTATGGACGAGATCCGGCACGTACGTGGGGGAGACGACCACGTCATCCGCCGCCGCGAACCGCTCCCCGCGCGCCAGGGCCGAGAGGGCGAGGGTGACGAAGTTGTACTCGTCCCAGGGACCGAAGAAGGCCCCGGTGCGGACCATCAGCGCGGAGGGCAGGCGCTCCAGCACCCGGCGCTCGGCCTCCACCTTGCTGCGGCCATACACGTTGAGCGGCTGGACGGGGCTGCTCTCCACGAAGGGCGAGCTCTGCCCGTCTCCGAAGACGAGGTCCGAGGAGAAGGTGACCAGCCGCACGCCCCGCTCGGCGCAGGCGGTGGCGAGCACCTCCGGGCCGAGGGCGTTCTCGCGGAAGCACCGCTCGGCATCCGTCTCGGCGTCGTCCACGCGCACGTAGCCGGCGGCGTTGATGACGGCCCAGGGCTGGAAGCGCTCGAGGGCGCGCTCCACCGACTCCGGCGAGGCGATGTCCATCTCCTGGCGCGACAGGAGCTGGAAGGCGATGCCGCGTTGCATGCACAGCCGCGCGAAGGCCCGCCCCAACGTTCCCGTGGAACCCGAGATGAGCAAGGGCCGGGGCGTGCGGGCCCGCACACACCGCTCGGGCACCCAGCCGATGTGGGGCGACGGGTTGTCGCCATGCAGGCTGGCCGCGAAGTGGGGCTCCGGCCGCTCCTTGCGCCTCCACCAGCCCGGCGAGTCGAGCAGCGGGTGCTCGAACTCCCCGCGGGTGGCCAGCCCCCGCGTCATATGGGCCAGCGCGGTGGGGCGAGGGGCGGGCGCACGCATGTCGAAGACCCCGGGCTCGTAGAAGCCGCGCTCGGCCGTCACCAGCGTGTTCCAGTCATACGCCCCCAGCAGGCTCCACACGGTGAGGGCGCGCACGTCGACACCCTCCGCGCGCAGCGAGCAGACGGCCTCCCAGGCCTCTCCCAGCCAGCGAAGCTGGTCCTCGCGGGTGCAGCCCAGGTGCACCTCGGTGAAGGCCACCGGCAGCCGGTAGCGCTCCCACGCCATGGCGAGGATGTCCCGGTGGCCGGCGATGGCGTCCTTCCACACCGCGGAGATGTGCACGTCCGCGTACGCGTCCCGGTGGTTGCCGCCGTGCGACCACTCCGGGTAGTGCTCCATCCGCTCGTCGAGCAGCCGGTCGCTGGTGATGTAGTAGTTCATGCCCACCACGTCCGGGGGCATGGGGTTGTCGAGGAACCACCCGAGCCTCCTTCTCGGAGACGCCCCATTGCAGCAGGTAGGGCCACAGCGGGTGCTGCCGGTCGATGCGCCCGCAGAGCAGGTCCAGGCTCAGCCAGCGGCGGTGGTTCTCGAACTCGGCCTGGTAGGCCAGGTGCGGGGTGCTGTAGGTGCGCCCCATGTCTTCCGTCTGGATGAGGCGGGCCTTGGGGTTCACCTCGCGGATGGCGCGCATGGCCTCCACCACCGCGCGGCACTGCACCATCATCGTGCGCGCGAAGGTGGGGTAGTCCTTGCCGTGCGGATACCAGTGGCCGTACAGCCCGCTGAAGCGCCCGGTGGTGAGCGGCTCGTTGACGGGCGTGTAGTCCTCCACCCACGGGTAGCGCTCGGCCACGGCCCGCGCGTAGTGCGCGAGCTCGAAGGGGAAGGCCGGGTCCACCAGGCTGGTGTGCCGCGGTCCGCTGCCGTGGTGGACGAGCCCGACGATGGGCCGTATCCCCAACTCCCGCAGGCGGGGCAGCCGCGCGTCCGGCCACGTCCAGTCCGCGCGGTGCGGCCCGTTCGGAGCGATGTGCTCCCAGAGCACCGGGTAGCGGATGGCCTGGATGCCGAGCGCCGCGATGAGATCCAGATCCTCGATGCGCCGCCAGTGGCCGCTGCGCGCCATCTGGTCGAAGTACCGGTCCCCCACCCGGTTGACCGTGCCCTCGATGCCGCCCCAGATTTCAGGAAGGCCCTCGGGCCTTCCGGAGCTCTTCGGACTCACGCGTGCCCCTCCACCTGCATGTCGAGCAGCTCGCGGCGGCGCACGCCGATGATCTTCGTGCACAGGGTGAGCGCCTGCGCCACCACCTGGTCCATGTTGTAGTACTTGTACGTGGCGAGCCGGCCCACGAAGTGGACGCCCGGCGTGTCCTTCGCGAGCGCCTCGTACTTGCGGTACAGCTCGGCGTTCTCCGGACGGGGCACCGGGTAGTACGGGTCACCCTCGGCGGTGGGGTACTCGTAGACGACGCTCGTCTTCGGGTGCTCCTGGCCGGTGAGGTACTTGAACTCGGTGCAGCGCGTGTACGGGTACTCGTTGGGGAAGTTCACCACCGGCGCTTCCTGGAACTTCTCCTGGCTGTGCGTCTCGTGCCGGAAGTTCAGCGAGCGGTAGGGCAGCTTCCCGTAGCAGTAGTCGAAGTACTCGTCCACGGGGCCCGTGAAGATCATCTCCCGGTAGGGGATGACGTCCTTCACCTCGTGGTAGTCGGTGTTGAGGAGGATCTTGATGTTCGGGTGATCCAGCATCCGCTCGAACATCCGGGTGTACCCGTGCTTGGGCATCACCTGGTACTTGTCGCTGAAGTAGCGGTCATCCCGGTTGGTGCGCACCGGGATGCGGGCGATGACCGTGGAGTCCAGCTCGCTCGGGTCCAGGCCCCACTGCTTGCGCGTGTAGTTGCGGAAGAACTTCTCGTACAGCTCGCGCCCCACCTTGCTGAGGACCACGTCCTCGGAGGTGCGGATGGCGTCGCGCTTCTCCGCGAGCTTCGCGAGGAACTGCTCCACGTCGAAGGAGGTGAGGTTGAGGCCGAAGTACTGGTTGAGGGTGGTGAGGTTGATGGGGATGGGCATGAGCTGCCCATCCACGCTCGCCAGCACCCGGTGCATGTAGGGCCGCCACTCGGTGAAGCGGCTCAGGTAGTCGAAGACGTCCTGGGAGTTGGTGTGGAAGATGTGGGGCCCGTACTTGTGCACGAGCACCCCGTCATCGTTGTAGTGGTCGTACGCGTTGCCGCCGATGTGCGGCCGCTTCTCCACGATGAGGACCTTCTTGCCATGGACGCTCGCGAGCCGCTCGGCCATCACGCTGCCAGCGAAACCCGCTCCCACGATCATGTAATCGAACATGTTGTCTGCTCCTGTTTGGGGCGCGGGCTCGCGCCGGGTTCTCGAATCAGAGGGTGGCTGAGTCTTCGCTGGCCTTGATGGGGAGGGCCGTGACGCGCTCGTCCTCCCGCTGCATCGCGGCGGCATCGAGCAGGGACTTCATGCGGGCCCAGGTGGTGTCCCAGGACATGGTCGCCAGGTGCGCATCCACCCGGGGCAGCCACGTGGTGCGGTCCTCGGTCATGGCCGCCTCGCAGGCGCGCACGAAGTCCTCCGGCGTGTCCGCGATGCGCACCAGGCCCTGCTCGCCGTAGGGGCGCACCACGTCGCGGATGGACGTGGACACCACGGGCTTGCCGGCCGCGAGGTACTCGGGCGTCTTGGTGGGGGAGATGAAGCGCGTGGACTCGTTGCGCGCGAAGGGCAGCAGCGCCACGTCCCAGCCGGACAGGTACGCCGGCAGCTCCGTGTAGAGCTTGCCTCCCAGGAAGTGGAGGTTGGGCCGCCGCGGCAGGGACGCCGGATCGATCTTCACCACCGGGCCGATGATGATGAGCTGCCAGTCCGGACGCGCGTCGGCCACCGCCTCCAGCAGCCCGAGGTCCATCCGCTCGTCCACCACGCCGAAGAAGCCGAGGCGCGGGTGGGGAATGAAGCCCTGATCCGCGGGCTCCTGCAGTTGGCGGCGCGCGGTGGCGAAGTGCGCCACGTCCACGCTGCTGGGGAAGGCGTGCACGCTGTGGTGCCGGTCCCGCTTGGCCTCGTAGAGGCTCTGGCCGCCGGTGAAGACCACGTTGGCGCGCTCGAGCAGCTCGGCCTCGCGGTGCAGCAGCGCGGGCGGCGCGCCCCGGAAGGCGGACAGCTCGTCCATGCAGTCGTAGGCCTCGGCCAACGGCTCCAGGTGGCGCGTGAAGGGCAGCGCCATCGGGGTGTAGTACCAGCTCACGTACCGCTTCACGTCATGGCGGACGAGCATCTCGTCGAGCAGCGCCCGCTGCATGGCCATGGCCTGTTGCTCGTCCAGGCCCTCGGGCAGGTGCGGGACGGCCACCCAGACCCCCTCGGGCGAGCGCGTGACGTGGAGCCGCGGCTGCTTGCGGTCGTAGATGGGCTCCTCGAAGAAGAACACCCGGCGCTCGCGCGCGAAGCGGCTGAGCAGATGCTGCGGGCGCTGGAAGACGAAGTTCCAGCGAAGATGCGAGAAGCACACCAGGTCCGGCAGATGGCCGGTCTCCATCACACTGTTGCCCGACTGAATCGTCATCTATCCCCTCCGTGCTCGCCCTTGGCGGCTACGGGGGGACGGTGGGCACCTCTCGCATCCCCTCCCACTGGCCTCGGGGACAGATGGCGCAAGCCTGGCTGCCTGCCGTCCCGCACGGGGTGTGTGCTGGATCAGTCCTTGGTCTGGGACTCGGGGACGAGCACTGTCGCTTTGTGGGCCGAGCGCTCCGAGTAGCGGGCGGCAATGCGGGCCGCGGCGTCCGCTCCCTTGCCCGCCCTGGCCAGCATCACCACGGAGCCGCCGAAGCCGCCGCCCGTCAACCGGGCCCCGAGCACGCCGGGCTCGGCGCGGGCGAGGTCCACCAGCAGATCGATCTCCGGGACGGAGACCTCGTAGTCGTCACGCTGCGAGGCATGCGAGGCGTACAGCAGCGGCCCCAGCGCGGCCAGGTCCCCCGAGCGCAGGGCCCGCACGGTGTCCAGCACGCGGGCGTTCTCGGTGAGCACGTGACGCACGCGGCGGCCGAGCGGCTCGGGCAGTGCCAGGGCACGGGGCAGCTCCGCGTCGGGAAGGTCCCGCAGCGACGCCACTCCGAGCTGGGCGGCGGCACGCTCGCACTCGGCGCGGCGCACCTTGTAGTCGCCGCCCGCGTGGCTGTGCGTCACGCCCGAGTTGATGACGATGGGCTCCACCCCGGCGGGCAGGGGGATGCGCTCGTATTTGAGGTCGCGGGTGTCCAGGAAGAGCGCCGCGCCCGTGCCCGCGAGGCTGGAGGCCATCTGGTCCATCACCCCGATGGGCGCGCCGACGAAGTCGGTCTCCACCTTCTGGCCCAGCAGGGCGATGCTCACGTCATCCAGCTTCAGCCTGAAGGCCTCCCGGAGGCCCCGCAGCAGGGCCACCTCGAGGGCGGCGCTCGAGGACAGTCCGCTGCCGAGCGGCACGTGCGAGTGCAGCCACAGGTCGAAGCCCCCGACCTCCAGGCCCTGCGCGCGCAGCACGTGGGTGACGCCCTGGATGTAGTCGAGCCAGCCCCGGCCGCGCTGCTCCTGGCCCAGTTCGTAGGTGTCCACGCTGCCCTGGGCGCCGAGGTTGGCGCTGAAGGCGCGCACCTGCCGGTCCTCGCGCGGGGCCAGCAGCACCTCGGTCTGCTGGGGAATGGCCATCGGCAGCACGAAGCCCCCGTTGTAGTCGGTGTGCTCGCCGATGAGGTTCACCCGCCCCGGCGCCTGGACGCGGACCTTGGGGGGCCGGCCGAAGAGCGTCTCGAAGCGGGGCGCGTCATCCGGAGGGGGGTGCATCGCCGTTCCTCTCAGGGCTCAGGGGCCCGCGGGCTCGGGCTCACCTGTCTCGGTGGTGGGCCGGGGACGCCCGGAGGGCGCGGGGGGCATGGGGATGTCGCTGAAGAAGCGCGGGCCGCGCGTGGCCAGTGCTATCTGCTCCAGGGGGAACTTGGGCGTGCGGTCCGAGTACAGCAGCCCGTTCGCTTCCTGGTACGTGTCGGAGAACTGCGTGTAACAGAAGCCCGCGAACAGATCGAGCGAGCGCACCACCTCCATCAGCGCGGTGTAGCGGCGCGCCAGGTCGTCCGGCCCCGCGCACTGCGAGTAGCCCCACTCCCGCTGGTCGCCGCGCGACATGGAGATGCCGCCGAACTCGGAGAGCACGAGGGGATGGTCCGCATGCGGGTGGCCGTCGAGGACGATGACCCGCCCGCCCGGCCGCTCGCGCCGGAACAGGTGCGGGCGCACCTCGTGCGAGTGGTAGCGCTGGGCGATCTTCTGGGGATCGGCGTCGTAGTCGTGGATGCCGATGATGTCGGTGGCCACGCTCTCCCACCCGTCGTTGCCGATGACGGGACGCCCCGGGTCGAGCGTGCGCGTGAGGTGGAAGAGCGCCTGCACGTAGTGCCGCTCGGCGGCGTTGTCCGGCAGGTTGGGCACGCCCCAGGACTCGTTGAGCGGAACCCACGCCACGATGCAGGGGTGGCTGTAGTCGCGGGCGAGCACCTCGAGCCACTCGCGCGTGAGCCGCTCGACGGACTGGCGGGTGAAGCGGTAGGCGCTGGGCATCTCCTCCCAGACGATGAGCCCCAGCCGGTCCGCCCAATAGAGGTAGCGCGGGTCCTCGATCTTCTGGTGCTTGCGCACGCCGTTGAAGCCCATGGCGCGGGCGAGCTCCACGTCCCGCCGCAGTGCCGCGTCGTCCGGCGCGGTGATGCCCGTGCTGTCCCAGTAGCCCTGGTCGAGCACCAGCCGCATGGGGTAGGGCCGTCCGTTGAGCACGAACCGGTCTCCCTGCACCGAGACGGCGCGCAGCGCGGTGTAGCTGTCCACCGCGTCGAGGAGCCGGCCGTTGGCGTCACGCAGCTCGATGCGGGCGTCGATGAGCGTGGGCGAGGTGGGGCTCCACAGCAGCTCGTTGCGGAAGTCGTCGATGCCCGGGTCCGACAGGGCGATGCGGCGGTACACCTCGCCGAGCACCACCGTGTACGAGTCCTGGGCGAGCAGGGTGCTCCCCACGCTCAGCCGCACGTCCAGCCGCAGCCCCTCGGGGCGCGTCCCCTCGATGTGCACCTCGAGCCCCAGCTCCCAGCGGTTGAGGTTGGGCGTCCAGCGCAGGCCCTCGACGCGGGTGACGGGCACGCGCTCGAGCCAGACCGTCTGCCAGATGCCGGTGGTGCGCGGGTACCAGATGGAGTGGGGATCCAACTGCCAGTCCTGCTTGCCCCGGGGCTTGGCGAGCTCGGCGGGGTCATCCTCCGCGCGCAGGACGATCTCCTGCGGGCCGTCGCGGTGGAGCAGATCGGTGATGTCGACCTTGAAGGGCGTGTAGCCGCCCTCGTGGTGGGCGCAGCGCGAGCCGTTGACCCAGACGGTGGCGACGTGGTCCACCGCGCCGAAGTGCAGCACCAGCCGCTCCTGGGCGGAGAGCGCGGGAGGCTCGAAGGTGCGGCGGTACCAGCAGGCCCGGTAGAAGCCGGTATCCCCCACGCCGCTGCGCTCCGTCTCCGGCGCGAAGGGCACGCGGATGCGCGCGTCCCAGCTCACCTCCGCGGGCACCGACCAGCGCCCGAGCGGATCGATCGCGAAGTCCCAGTCCCCATTGAGCGGGCACCACCCCGCGCGTCTCAACTGTGGGCGAGGGTAGCCCCGCACGGGCGTTGCTGGGTCCTCGGTGGGTCCCCCCCATCGCTCGGGAGCGGGGGTGGCTTCCGGTACAGTGGCCCCTGGTACAATGGGGGTATGTGCCGCACGCTTTGAGTCCTGGCTACCCATGCGGGAAGAGTAGGCACCGCGTGTCAGCGTGGAGGCAGAGTGTTCTCCCTGCCCGGTCGTGGAGCAGCCCGGCGGAAGCGGAGCCCGGGACGCGGGCAGGGGAGGGAGCGCAGCGACGGACGGCGTGTGTGTTCCCGCGCGAGCTTGCTCACGCCGCTGCCCGCTGACGGGCGCGCCGATAGGCGGGGCGGGCGTGCAACCGCTCGAGATAGGTGCCGAGGTTGGGAAAGGCTTGAAAGGATTCCACGGCGCCCGTGGGCCGCGCCGCCTCCAGCACGAAGCTCATCTGGATGTCGGCGGCGCTGAAGCTGTTGCCGACCAGGTAGTCCCGCTCGCCGAGCGCTCCCGAGATGTAGCCGAGGTGGTTCTTCACCTCGCTGGAGATGCGCGGCTCAAGCGGCGCGCCCGCCTCGCCCAGACGTCCCACGTACAGGCTGAGCAGGAGGGGCACCATGGCCGAGCCCTCGGCGTAGTGCAGCCAATGCACGTAGGTGTCGTACTCGGCCGAGTCCGGCGCGGGCGCGAGCCGCCCCTGGCCATGACGGCGCACGACGGAGTCGATGATGGCTCCGGACTCGGCGAGCACCCGTCCGTCGTCCTCGAGGACCGGGGACTTGCCGAGCGGATGGATGGCCTTGAGCTCGGGAGGTGCGTAGCCCGTCTTCGGGTCGCGCGGGTAGATGACGAGCTCGTAGTCGAGCCCCAATTCCTCCAGGAGCCAGAGGATGCGCTGCGAACGGGAGTTCACGAGGTGGTGCAGTTTGAGCATGGGGCCAGAATACGTGAGGCGAAGGTCGGCCTACGCCGCCTCGGCTTGCCGCTTCATGTGGGCGGCGATCCGCTCGATGAGGCCGTACGGAATCGGCTCGTTCAGCGGGAATTTGATCGTGTCCTTCGCATCGCGATAGGGCGCGAGCTCCTCCTCGATGGGAGCCTCGGAGCGGTAGATCGGGTAGAGGCCGATGTGGCGCTTCCACGCCGCGAAATACACGGCGTGCCGATCGTTGAGCATCAGCGCGGGCATCCCATACTTGATCTTCTCTTCCGCCGCGGGCAGCACCTTCCGCATCGACTTCCGGACCTTCTCGAGGATGACCTGGACGTCCTTGGGATGCGAGGCGATGTACTCGTCGATGGTCGAGAACTTGGGAGCCATGCCACTTCCTCCGGCAGCGAGAGCGGGACGGCATCATCCTACGAAGTCCTCGCTCCTCTCCGGGATTCGTCAGCCCGGCCAGGGCTCCGCTTCTCCCGGCACGGGCGCCCCGGCGGGTGCATCGGAGACCGGCAGGCGCAGGGTCACGGTGGTGCCTCGGCCCTCGTGGCTCGTCAGCACCACCTCTCCGCCGTGGGCCTCCACCACCCGCCGTACGAAGGCCAGCCCCAGTCCGCTCCCCGTGGCCTTGGTGGTGTAGAAGTCGTCGAAGGCCCGCTCGCGCGTGCGCGCGTTCATGCCCTCGCCCGTGTCCTCCACGCTGATCGCCACGCCCGTTCCGTCGAGCTTCGTCCGCAGCGTCAGGGTGCCCCCGCGCTGCATCGCCTCGAAGGCGTTGCGCACCAGGTTCTCCACCGCGTTGGCCAGCAAGTCCCAGTCCCCCGTGCAGCGCGGCAGGTCCACCGCCAGCTCGCGGTTGATCTCCACCTCGGGGCGCCCGGTGAAGGCCTGCAGGGACAGCACGCTCGCCGCCAACTGGTTCAGGTCCAGCGGCTGCCGCAGCGGCTCCACCCGGCCCAGGCGCTGATAGGTGCTCACCACCCGGTCCAGCCGCTCCACCTGCTCCAGCAGCAGGTCCAGGAACTCGCCCTTGTCGTTCCAGGACTGTCCCCGCGAGTGCTCCACCTTGAGGTACTGCGCGGCCCCCTTGAGCGCGGCGATGGGGTTCTTCAGGTCATGCGCCATCTGCGCGGAGAAGCGGCCCAGGGTGGCCATCTGCTCCAGCCGCTCGCGCTGCGCCACGAAGGCGATGACGCCCCGGCGCATGATGGCCAGCATGATCAGCGTGATGGCCGCCGTCCCCACCACCAGCGCGCCGTACTGCCCGGCGAAGAGCTGGAAGACCGCGAGGTAGGACAACACGCCCATCAGCGCCAGCAGCAGCGCGTACATCGCGTGGACGTTGGACAGCTCCTGGCCGAAGAGGCGCAGGCGCAGGGCCACCACCGCGATGGCCGGCAGGCCCAGCAGCGTGCCCAGGTTGCCCAGGCGCGGCACCTCCTGGCCCAGCACCGCCACCAGGTCCGTGCCCAGCAGTGTCACCAGCAGCGCCAGCCCCGTGAGCATCAGGCCCGCCCGGGTACGCTCGGTGGCGCGCACCTCGCGGCGCAGGTGCCGGGTGAGCAGGCCGAAGCCCCCGAGCAGCAGGGGCGTGGCGAAGGCCAGCACCGTCAGGACGAAGCCGCGCGAATTCACCACCCCGGCCACGCTCGCCGAGCCCAGGCCCGCCACCGCCGTGGCCGCCAGCACGCCGAAGACGCCGTACGCGGAGAACATCATCGCCGCCAGCCGGCGCCGCGCGCCCACGAAGGAGAGGATGAAGTGCAGCGCGGACGGAGCGCTCATCAGCGCCGCCGCCGTGGCGATGAAGCGCCAGCCCGGCCCTCCCGAGTGCGCCAGGGCGAAGTCGGCGAAGTTCCACGTGGACAGGGCGATGCACAGCACGGAGAGCGGCAGCGCCAGCACGCTGCGCCCCACGCGCACCAGGGCCAGTCCCGCCACGGCCAGCAGCCCCGCGCAGGCCCCGAGGCTGATCCACGCCTGGGTCATCTCATCTCCTCTCCGTCCACCGTGCCTTACAGCAGGGCCAGGCGGCGCGCCCGGGCGGGGTCCGCCATCGCGGCCTCCCACCGGCGCACGGCCGCTTCACGCTCCGCCTCGGGCGCATCGGCGTAGTAGCCCAGCGTGTCGTTGAGGCCCCGGCTGAGCTCCTCGATGGCGGCCAGGCGCACGTCCAGCTCCGGGTGGCGCAGCGAGCTCACGAGCCAGTCCGCACGGCGGCGGCTCCGGTTCTCCGCCCACCACGCCGTCCACGCGCGCTTGTCCAGGCCGAGCGTGGCGCGCGTCACCTCGCGCAGCGCCTCGGCGGCGGCCTGGGCGCACATCTCGTCGTCGCTGCCGGTGAGGTTGATGAGGCCTTCGATGGCCTCGCGGTCGTGCAGCGTGCCCAGGGCGCGCGCCGCCAGCGAGCGCCGCAGCGCGTCCCGGCTGGTCGAGCTCCTGGCGCAGCTCCCTGCGGGCGGCGTCCAGGCGCGGCAGGTGCTTGAGGGCGGCGGCGGCCACGCGCGCGGCGCTGGAGATGTCCGGCTCGTAGTCGAAGAGGCCGCGCAGCACGCCGTCCACCAGCTCCACGTACGGGAGGCTGCCCGCGGTGAGGAGCGCGAAGTAGCGCGTGTCCGCGTCGCTCGAGTCCAGCAGCGGCGCCAGTGCCTGGGCCGCGGGCCGGCCGAGCCGCGACATGGCACCGGGAATGGGGCCCAGCTCATCGGCCTCGGGCAGCTCCACCACGGGCAGGCGGCTCCACGCGGTGGGGCCGGGGAAGTGCGTGGCGAGCACCTTGGCGCTGGCCTCGGGCGAGCGCGCCAGCTCGGCCATGGCGCTCGCGCGCTGGTTGGCGTCCGGGCCGGTGAGGCGCTTGAGCAGCGGGCCGAAGTCCGGGGGCGGGCGCTCCTCCTGGGACATGACGAGCGGGGCCATGGAAGCGGCGCGGCCCAGCGCGTTGGCGGTGCGGTTGACGAAGGGGCTCCACCCCAGGCCCGCGGCCATGGCGGGCGCCGGGGCGCTCGGGGCCGTGGGGGCGCTGGTGTTGGGCGCGGCCTGCTCGTCCACGTCCACGTCGAAGTCCAGCGCGCGCAGCTCGCCCAGGCGCTGCTTGCGGAAGAGGATGAGCTCCTGGAAGGCCGCGGGCAGGTCCTGGCAGAACAGGATGAAGTCGGACAGGCGGCGCTGGCTGATGGGCTTCTGGCCGCAGTCACCGTAGAGGACGGCCACGAGTCGGCCGCGCACTTCCACGGGGTAGAGGAAGAGGGTGCGGGGCGGCTGGCGGCCGAACAGCTCCAGGTAGTGCTTCGTCAGGCTGTCCGGCGGCATGGGGCCCGCGTAGCTGCCGCGGGTGATGGCCACGGTGCGGAAGACGCTGGCGGCGTCGAGCGGGATGGACACCAGGGAGAGCTGCTCGCTGGCCAGCCCGTCACCCCGCGCGTCCCAGCCGGCGGCGGCGCCCCGCAGCACGGCGAAGGCGGCCACGTAGTCGAAGGTGCGGCGGCCGAAGCGCAGGGCGGTGTCGATGAGGCGGTCGCGGTCCCGCGTGGACTCCTTGAGGGCGGCGCGGGCCTGCGCGAGCGTCCACTCGGGCACGTCGTCGCGGGCGGACTGCGGCGCGGCGGGCACGGGAGCGCGCGGCTCGAGCTGCGGGCGCGGCAGGGGCCCTCCCGCGGAAGCGACGGGCTGCGGCGCGGGGGCGGGAGCGGCGGGCTGCGCCTGGGGCGGAGGCTGCTGCACCGGGGGACGCGCGGCGGCCGGGGCGGCGGGCGCGGGCTGGGCCTGCGGAGGCGGAGCGGCGGGACGCGCGGCGGGCGCGGGCTGGGCCTGGGGAGGCGGAGCCGCGGGACGCCCGGGCTCGGGCATGTTCAGGCGCAGCGGCTCACGGAGGGCGGCCGGAGGCGTCGCGGCGGGGGCCGCCGGGCGCGGAGGCTGCGTGGGGGCGGGGCCGGCGGCCGGAGCCGGAGGCGCGCTGTTGGCGCGCGGGGGCTGCTGCTGCGGCGGGGGCTTGGGCGCGGGCTGGGGTTGCGGCTCGGGCTGGGCGATCGGGAAGGGCTCGGCGGCCACGGAGCGCGCCAGACGCTCCACCATCTCCAACGTGAGGGCCGCATCGTCCGCGGGCTTCGGGGGCGGAGCGGGGGCGGGCGCGGGCTTCGCGGCTGGAGCCGGTGCGGGCTGCACGGGAGCCGCGGCCGGCTGCACGGGCTGGGGTGCCGCGGGAGCCGCCGCGCCCATGCGCTCGGGATCGAGCGAGGCGAGCAGGGCGCCGTAGCGCGGGGGCAGGGGCTGCCGGTAGATGACGGAGATCCACTCGCGGACGCGGACCTCGGTGGCCACCCACAGCTCGAGCGGCTTGCCGAGGAGGAAGCCCACCTCCTCCAGCTCCTTCTTGGGCACCGGGTAGCCGCAGGCCACGTGCAGGGTGCTGCCATCGAGCGACAGCGGCACCACGCACAGGCGATCGGCGATCTTCGGCGGGATGAAGGAGGCGACGTCCGCGTTGGGCTCGAAGTCGGCGAGGTTGACGGGACGCAGCCCGGAGGCCTCTCCGAGCGCGTGCAGCACCTGGGGCTCGGGGAGGAGCCGGCGCTCCATCAGGGCGGTGTCGATGGCGCCACCCTGCGCCGTCTGATGACGCAAGGCTTCCTCGGCCTTGTCCTGGGGAAGGAGGCCTTGCGCGATCAGGGTGTGGGCAAGATGGGAAGGCATGGGAGACGCGGGCATCTTAAAGCCACGGCGGGCAGGCACAACGAATCCTTCAAAAACCTGCCTGCTCTCCTGCTGGGAGCCTTGATTTCCCGCGGGAGGGGTCTCGCACGCCTGGTAGGGGGGCCAACGGCCTTCCCGTGACAGCCTCGCCGCCCCCGAGGAGCGGGGGAGCGGCGGATCACAGCTCGGGTGTTAGCTCGGCTGCACGACGTACGTGGAGGTCAGCTTGTCGTGGAGCGTCTGGCCGCGGCGGTCGAAGAGGGCCATCCAGAAGCCCGCCAGGAAGAGCCCGAAGGACAGGGTGGCCAGCATGGCGCGGACGATGGCGCGGCCCGGTGCCGGAGCGAGCCCGTGCGTGTCCACGAGCCTCAGTCCCAGCAGCCGCCGCCCCAGCGTGCGTCCATTCCAGAGGAAGGCGGACACGGCGCAGTAGACGAGCGAGAGCACCAGGAGGAGGGCGGCGCCGGGCAGCAGCACGGACTGGAGGGAGCGGATCTGGACGACGATGGCGTCGATCCCCGAGAGGTTCGTCTGGGGCGTCTGAACGCCGGCCACGGAGGAGGCGAGCATGAGGTAGAGCGCGGCCACTCCGGCGATGGCGCCGGTGTCGATGGAGAGGGCCAGCAACCGGCGCCAGAGCGAGGCCGGACGCGCGTGGATCTCCGTCTCCTTGGACGTCGTGCCCGTGAGCTTGGGGGCCGCCGGGGCGGCTACGGCCGGGGCGGCGGGCGGCGGGACCCGGGCGGCGACGGTCGCGGTCGCGGGAATGGTGGGCAGCTCGGACTCCTCGACATCGACCGGGAAGGACTCCTCTTCAATGGAGAGGTCCAGCGGAGCGGGAGCGGCCTTCGCGGGCGCGACGTTCGGAAGGCCCGCGGTGGCCTGCGGGCGGGGAGGCACCACGGGCAGCCCCGGAGCGGACGCCTGCTGGGGCGCCACGGCGTTCGGCACGCCGAAGGCCGGAGTGTTCGAGCGCGGAGCCGGGGCCGCGACGCCGGGCAGGTGGATGGCGGGAGGCTGAGGGGGCGCTGGCGGAGGAGGGCGGGGCGCGGCGGCCTGGGCCGGAGCCGGGGGCGCCGGAGCACGGGCCATGGGGGCCTGCGCGGGAGCCTGGGGCGCCGGAGGACGGGCCATGGCGGGCTGCGCGGGCGCCGGGGACATCGGCGCGGCGGGAACCTGGGGCCGGGGCGCGGGAGCCGCTGCCATCTGGGCGGCCGGGGCCTGCGCGCGCGGGGGCATGACGGGCAGCCCCGGAGCGCGAGGCGCGGCCGGAGCCGGGGCCTGCTGACGCGAGGCCACGGGAGTCATGCCGGGGGGCGTCGCGGCGCCGCGAGCGGTCATCCCGGGCGGTGCGGCGGCGGGACCAGGAGGCATCGCCGGCGCGTCACGGTCCGGGCGACGGCGGTCGATCTGGATGTCCTTATCCAGAAAATTCGGGACGGCCCGGGCCGCGGGCTGGGATGCGGCGGCGCAGCTGGGGCAGTCCCCTACAGGCGGCAGCGGAGCTCCGCACTTCAGGCACTTGGACAACGGTTCCTCCCGGATGAAGAAGGCTGTAGCACCATGAAACGCCTTCCTCGTGCCGGGAGCAAGAAAACCGCCGGAAGCCGGGGTTCCCCGCCTGGAGACCGTCTCAGGCGAAGCGTTTGTTCCGGGTGACGATCATCACCCCGAGCGAAACCAACGCCGAGACGATGAGGGCCATCGCGATGCCCAGGGGATGGACGCGCTCGGTGACCCCGACGGGGGCCAGCATGGAGCTGAAGACGCCGCCGAGGAGACCGCCAATCCCTCCGAGGAGCAGGCTGCCCCAGAAGCCCACCAGGCGCGTTGGCGGCAAGATGACCCGCGCGAGAAGGCCCACGAGCATTCCGACGAGCGCATAGGCGTAGATGGCCATGGGTGCCACTCCCTGTCTGGCGCCTCGGCATGAGGCCGCCGTTGCCGAGCAAACATAGGAATGGCGTGACGGGGTGGGCATCCGCGAGGCGGCGGGGGCCCGGCCTCCCGGCACCTGGCCGAGCTCTACCCGAGCTCCCCGTCCAGGAAGCCCATGACGGCGAGCGCGGCGAGGGCGGCCGTCTCGGTGCGGAGGATGCGGCGGCCGAGCGTGACGGGGCGGGCGCCCAGGGCCCGGAGCGCGGAGACCTCCTCGCGGGCCAGGCCGCCCTCGGGGCCCACCACCAGGGCGACGGGAGCGCCGGGCGCGCAGGAGCGGAAGGCCTCGCTCAGCGGCACGGCGGACTCCTCCTCGTCGAGCACGAACAGGGTGGTGCCGGGGGCGAGCGAGCGCGCCGCGTCCACGAGGGGGCGCGGGGGGTGGACGAGGGGCACGTCATTGCGGCGGCACTGGCGGGCGGCCTCCTCGACGATCTTCGTCCAGCGCGTGGTGCGCTCCTCGGCGCGCTTGGGCTCGAGCTTCACCACGCTGCGGGCGGTGGCCACGGGGTGGAAGGCGGTGGCGCCCAACTCGGTGCCCTTTTGCAGCACCCACTCCAGCTTGTCGCCCTTGGGGAGCCCCTGGAGGATGTGGAGCGGCCGGGAAGGCGGGGTGTGCCGGGCCTCGCCGAGCACCAGACGCACCTGCTCCGCGTCCAGCGAGGCCACGCGCGCCTCGAAAGCGCGGCCCGCGCCGTCGAAGACCTCGAGCGGGGAGCCCTCGGCGAGCCGCAGGACGTGGACGAGGTAATGGCGCCGCTCGCCCGAGAGCGTCACCTCGGGGGGAGCGGGCTCGGGGAGCGGGACGAAGAGTCGGACCACGGGTGGGCTGTCCTCCGGGGGGTGGGGGGACCCCCTTCTACCAGGGCCGGCTCAGTGGCGGAGGCCGCGGAGCTGGAAGTCGGCGACGGAGGGCAGGTGGTCGGACGCGTTGGTGGAGTGGTCCACCTCGAGCAGCAGGGGCTCGAGCTGGCGGGAGGCGAAGAAGGTGTCGAAGCGCTTGCCGGTGGCGGGCACCACGCCGGTGCCGTCGGGCAGGGAGTTGAGGGTGGACATGTCGGCCACGTCCTGGAGGCGCAGCCACGGCTCCGAGTGCTTCGGGAAGGCGCCGGCGACGAGCATCTCGCGGGCCTCGTCCGGCTTGATGAAGGAGCCGTCCGGCATGCGCACGCGCAGCTCGCGGGCGCGGCGCAGCGGGTCCGGCAACTCGTGCTCGAGGGCGTGGAGGGCGCGGCGCACGCGCACGTCGCCGATGTTGCCCACGCCCCAGTCGCCCACGCTGGGGTGCACGTCGCCGTAGCGCGACTCATAGTCCTTCACCGTCTCGGTGGGCTCGTGCTTGCGGATGGGGCCGGGCAGCAGGGAGTAGTGGTGCTTGACGTTGATGTTGGCGTTGAAGTCGCCCAGGGCGATGGAGGGCACGCCGTCGCGGGCGTGCAGGGTGGCCTGGAGCTGCCAGAGCTGGCCGGCGTTGATGCCGCTGTCGCCCAGCGAGTGGTGCACGTTGTAGAGGGCCACGGGGCCGCCGGGCACGTCGATGAGCGCGAAGAGCGCGCCCCGGTCCTCGTCCAGCTCGCCCACGAAGCCCTGGCGGGCGATGGCGGCGGCGCGGGCCTCCTCGGGGAATGCATAGGTGTAGTGCGTGGCCTCGAGGAGGGGGTAGCGGCTGAGGATGGCCTTGCCGTTGATGACGGGCCCGGCCACGTCGCGGCCCTGGTAGACGAGGTGGAAGCCGTAGTCGCGCGCGAGCTCGATGGCGGTGGGCTGGCTGGCCTCCTGGAGCGCGATGATGTCCGGCATCCGGCCGAGCTCCTCCAGCGAGGCGAAGTAGCTCTCGAGCAGCGCACGGCGCTCGCCGCCCAGGAGGATGTTGTACGTCATCACGCGGAGCGCGTGGTCACGGGGCGGGCGCGGCTGGGGGTGGTGCACCAGCAGCGTGGTTCCATTCCCGAGCCGGCGAGGGCCATCGGCCACCGGCAGCGACTCGAAGCCCTGGAAGACCTGGGTGGGCTCCTGGTGCGGCAGGTGCTGGGGCGGTGCGGCGGGGACTCCGTCGATGACACTCCTCCCGAAGGGGAGGCGGTCCAGTAATCGCGAGAGGGCCTGTCCTGGCATGAGTCCTCTATTTGTTGGCGCCCTACCCACCCTGCACGGGCTCACCGGAGGCTTCGTTGCTCACCGGGCCGGCGTCCTCGGTGCCGCCTGCCCCCTCGGCGGACAGGCCGGGGGGCTTATTGGTGGGGTCGGCCCCGTAGCCGGCCTTGCGGCCCGTGACGGTGTCGTCATCCGCGTTGCCCGGGAAGAGTCCCTCGCGCTGGTCCGCGAAGCCGCGCCGCTCGTCGGGGACGCCGCGTCCGGATGGGTCGGTGGGGGGACTCGATTGGGTGACGGCGTCCGTGTAGCCCGCGCCGGGTGTCGTGGTCTTGCTGAACTTGCCTGCCATGGTGGGCTCCTGAGGGTGTGCCTTCCCTCAATCTCGGGCGGGCGGTGGCACCCGCCAACCCATCCAGCGGTCCTCGGGGGAGGGGTGGCGGGGGAGCGGGCCCTTGGGAGCGAGGCAAGGAGGCGGCACACCTGCGATGCGCAGCGCGGCATGTCCTCTCCGCGGTGACGGGCGGCTTGCGCACGGTGGGGCGGCTGCGGTTCTCATGGGGGGCGAGGAGACCTCCATGGCGCGCCGCGTGAGCAGTGACAGTACGGTGGCCCGGTTCGAGGTGGCGCGGGCCAACCAGGAGCGGGTGTTCGCCGAGAGCGCGCTGCGAGGAGAGCGCGTGGTGTCGCGGGTGCGCCTCGCGCTGTTGGTGTTGGTGATTCTGAGCCAGGCCGTCCTCGCGCGGATGTCGGGCGAGCTGATTCCGAGGGATCCGCCGAGGATGGCGGCGGTGCTGGGCTATCTGGTCTTCGCGCTCACCATCGCGCTGGCGCTGCACGTGCAGAAGAAGCCGAACCCGCGCAGGGCGAGGTGGATGCCGGTGTTCGCCACGGTGCTGGACTGTGGCTTCTTCGGGTTCGCGGCGTGGCGGGCGGTCTCCATGACGGGGGTCTTCAACCCGCAGATGCTGGCGGCGAGCCTGGCGGTGGTGCTCGCCTTCTCGGTGGCGCGCTACAGCTGGCTGCACGTGGTGCTGTCCACGGGGATGTCCTCGGCGACGTTCGCGCTGGTGTGCTGGGGGCTGGGGGAGTTCTCCGTCTCGAAGGTGAGCTTCGTGCTGGGCTGCTACCTCGCGCTGGGGATGCTCATCGGGTGGGCGAACACGGCGGTGAGCAGCATGTTCCTGGGGCTGAGGAGGCGCGACAACCTCTCGCGATTCCTGCCGCGGCAGGTGGTGGAGCGGGTGCTGCAGACGGGGGACGGGACGTTGGAGCCGGTGCAGCGGGAGGTGACGATCCTCTTCAGCGACATCCGGGACTTCACGGCGCTGAGCGAGTCACTGCCGCCCCGGGCGGTGCTGGGGCTGCTGGACGACTACTTCGGGCACATGGGGCAGATCGTCATGGGGCACGGGGGCATCGTGAACAAGTTCCTGGGGGACGGGATGCTGGCGTGCTGGGGCGTGCCGGACGGGGACGCGAATCACGCGGTGCACGCGATGCAGGCGGCGCTCGACATGCGCAGGAAGCTGGAGGAGCTCAACGCGTGGAGGGAGCAGCGGGGAGAGCCGGCGCTGCGCATCGGCATCGGGCTGCACACGGGGGTGGTGGCGGCGGGGATGCTGGGAGGCGCGGAGCAGCACGAGTACACGGTGATTGGGGACGCGGTGAATCTGGCCTCGCGGGTGGAGGGCCTGACGAAGGCGTTGGGGGTGGACATCCTGGTGAGCGAGAGCACCTGGAGGGCGGGGGAGGGCCGTTTCCAGGGGGAGCGGATGTCCGAGGAGCGGGTGAAGGGGAGGAAGGAGTCGGTGGTGGTCTACTCCCTGAAGGGCCGGGCGCCGCCGGACAAGACGGAGCCCGTCCCCGGGATGCCGAGAACCGCCGACTCCCGCTGAGCGGACTACCGGGCCGTCTGCGGAGCCGTCTGCGCCTGGGGAGCGATCTTGTAATCCCCGGTCAGCAGGGCGACGAAGAACAGCGGCCCCACGAGGGCGTGGACGAGGTTGGTGAGGAAGGAAGGAGACTTCTTCTCCCAGACGGCGTGGCCGGCGAGCTGGACGAGCCAGCCGACGACGGCGATGGCGATGACGGCCTCGCGAGGCAGCAGGCGGCCCAGCGGGATGCACAGGGCGGCGGCGACGGAGACGATGAGTCCCAGCCTGGCATCGGCGCGCAGGAACCAGATGGAGGCCAGGGCCCAGGCCACGTAGGCGAGGGTGAGCGAGCCACCGGGCAGCGCGGGGACGGACACCAGCCGCACCCAGTCCAGCATGGCGACGATGTGCAGGACGATGAGGGGGATGGCGAGCTTGTGGGTGAGGCGGTTGGTGGGGTGCTGGTGGGCGGAGATGTACTCGTCGAACAGCGCCTGGGTCTGTGGCTTCAGCATGGGGAGACTCTAACCCTCCGTCGGACCGGATGTTACTTCGCGCGGTGGAAGTCCAGCCGCACCCACTCGCCCTGTTGGGCACCGGGCTCCGGCACCAGGCCGAGGTTCACGTACGCCGCCTCCACCTCCGCCTTCTGGTGCGCGAGCACTCCGGCCATCAGCAGCTTGTCCTTCACCTTGGGGGCGATGAGCGGCGCCAGCTCGATGAGCGTGTTGGCGAGGATGTTGGCCACCACCAGGTCGAAGGTGCCCTCCACCGCCGTCAGCTCCTTGCCCGACAGCTCCACGTCCGGCGTGCCGTTGTCCACGGCGTTCTCCCGCGACAGCTCCACCGACACCGGATCGTTGTCCGTGCCCACCACCCGCCCCGCGCCCAGCTTCTTCGCGGCGATCGCCAGCACGCCCGTACCTGTCCCCACATCCAGCACACTCGCCCCCGGATGGGTGCTCATGTAGTCATCCACCGCACCCAGACACAGGGAGGTGGTGGGGTGGTCGCCGGTGCCGAAGGCCATCTTCGGCTCGATGACGAGGCGCACCTTGTCGGCCGGGGCGTTCTGCGCCTCCCAGGGGGGGCCCACCCAGAGCCGGCCCACCTGCACGGACTTGATGTGGGCCTTCCAGGCATTGCTCCAGTCCTGCTGCTGCTCCTCGGCCAGCGCCAGGCGCGCCGAGGGGTAGGCCTCGTGCATCTCCGCACGGGCCTGCTCGGCCGTGTCCGCGTCGTCGAAGTAGGCCACGAGGATGTGCTCGCCCGCCGCGGGCACCCGCACTCCCGGCATGGTGGGACCCTCCCGGTCCCTCACTTCCAGTCCCATGGCCCCCAGCTCGTGCAGCAGCTCCTGGGCGGCCTCCGACTCCGTTTCCGGCAGATCCACCGTGAGTGTCTGATACGTCCCCGTCATGTGGCCCTTCTCGCGTCTGGCGTTGCTTTCCCGAAGATGCCGGGATGCCTGCAGCGGGGAAAGAAATTTCCGAGGCAGCATGTCTGCTCCGCTGCTCGTTCCGTAGGGGAGCGGAGGATGCGATGATCCCTCGTCGGAATTTGCGGTAAGCTGGTTCACCAAGGACCATGTAGTAGCCCTCGAAGCTCAGCTTTCTTTTTTGCGCCCGGTGTCCGGATGGTGTGTGGCTCTGCTCGGGGGCGCCGGATGATGGACTCCCTTATGAAGCGAACCCGCCGCAATACCGGTTTCTCCCTCATCGAGATGGCGACCGTCACGGGAATCGTCGCCATTCTCGCCGCGCTCGCGTACGCCGCGTTGGAGGTGCTGCCGCAGCGCACGCGGCTGACAGGTGGCGCGCTCGAGTTCGCCGCGGTCATCTCCAGTGCCCGCTCGCACGCGTATGGCCGCAACCAGCGCGTGGCGGTGATCATCAACGCGGATGGGCCCACCATGGGCAATCCCATCCGCTACTGGGTGGTGGTGGACCCCTGGTCCAACCTGGCCGCGACGATGAGGTCCAATCCCGACTGGCGCACGCTGACGGAGCTGGTGCCCGGTACTCCCGCGCCTCCGGGGGCGGAGTTCCCGCTGTTCGACTCGGGGAACTTCAATCCCTCCGTGCGGGTGCTGGAGGGCGGCTTCATCGAGGCCGTGGGCCGTGTGGCGCACAAGGGCTGCACCTCGCTGTTGGCCAACCGCATCGGCCTCGCCAAGGGCCAGCCGTCGGTGCGTCCCGACATCTTCCCGCCGCCCTTCTGCTTCGTTCCCAGCGAGAAGCCTTGCACCTTCTGCTCCGGGGACGGAACGACGAAGCCGTTGCGCGGCGTCATCTTCTTCGAGCCGGACGGTGCCGTGACGTTCGCCGATGCCGAGGGCAATCCGTCTCGGGACGGCGCGGCCTCCATCTCCTTCCTCCCGGTGGGCGGCGGCGGTCTGCAGAGCGCGCAGGCCATCGTCATCACCAACACCGGTCTCGTCCGGACCTTCTCGGCTACGAGGTGATTGCCATGCTGCGACGCGCTTCCTTCCGCTCACGCCACGGCTTCACGACGATCGAATCCCTCATCGCCGCGGTCGTGTTCCTGGTGGGCCTCGCCGGGCTGCTCGGCGCGCTCGTCCAGGCGCGTGGCGCCACCGGCCAGGCCCGCAGGCTCATGCAGGCCACCGATGTCGCCAACGACCTGGCCGAGCAGATCCAACTCTGGGACTTCAACGACTCGCGGCTGGCCGCCAACGACGCCTTGTGCGCGGAGGATCCGCTGGACAAGGACGACAAGCTGCTCACGCCGGGCACCGGTGACTACAACGCCTACGTGGCGTGCATGCACGGTGAGCTGATGCTGCGCCTGGGGGGTGCCTCGTTCGGCGGCCTGCAGCGGGCCGCCTTCAAGGACGAGGACAAGGTCGAGGGCCGCAACGAGACGGTCTACCAGCGCTACTACATCGTCCGCACCGAGAACGTGCGCGAGGGCGTGCGGCGCATGCAGGTCTGGGTCAAGGTGCTCTACATGGATGCGGGGGAGCCGCGCGTCGTGACGACCCAGACGATGCGCATCCAGATGGGAGGCGTGTGATGCGGCGCCAGCGTGGATTTACCCTGATCGAGCTGATGGTGGGCTCGGCCGTGACGTTCCTCACGGTGCTCGCCGTCTCCGCGGCCTTCCTCGGCTACACCCAGTCCTTCTACACGCAGGCGGGCATCCGGGGCGGCCAGGCCTCGTTGCGGCAGACGCACATGATGGTGGTGCGCAACCTGCGCATGGCCGGCTACGGCATGGAGCCGCCGCTCGCCTTCGACTTCCCGGATGGCTGGTCGCGCGACTCGCTCGGCGCCGTCAACCGCTCGGACCGGCTCGTCTTCCGGATGCGCAACCCGGCGTTCAACGCCTTCGCCACCTCGATGACGGCCACGACCATCACCCTGGCCAGTGGCCTGCCCGAGACGCTGCGCAGGGGGCAGATCGTCCAGGTGGTGTGCCCGGGCGCGCTCGGCTGGAGCTACGGCCAGCTCAGCGCGGATGCCCCCCGGGGCACCTCGAGCCTCGTGCTCGAGGCGGCCGACGGCAGGTTCCCCCGGCTCAACGACTTCTCCGCGAGCTGCTTCGGCTCCGGCTCCGGTGGACTGGGCGTGTACGTCTTCAAGATCGACGTCTACGACTACTCCATCCGCCTCATCGACGAGGATGCCAATCCCGGCACGCCGGACCGGCCCTACCTGTTCCGCCGTCATGGGCTGGCCGAGACGGACCCGGTCAACTCGTTTGGCGAGCCGGTGGCCGAGGACATCGAGGCGCTGCGCGTCTCCTTCTTGAGGGGGGATGGCTCCTTCTTCATCCCCACCCGGTACGACGACTCGCTCCACCCGGCGCCCGGCTACGACACGCCTCTCGACGACGCGCGGCGCAGCAACGACAACCCGGCCAACATCCGCGCCGTGGTGGTGGGCCTGGTGGCGCGCAGCACCACCCGCGACTCGGGCGCCAGCCCCCGGGTGATGAACCAGATTCCCTCCTTCGGCAGCAAGCTGACCCCCTTGGGTGGCAAGCTCGTCCCGGTGGCGGAGGATCCCATCCCCAAGCCGCTGGACTACGGCTTCCGCCGCATCGTCTCCGAAATGTCGGTGCACGTGCGTAACATGCGCTCCTCGGAGATGCCCGTTCCCGTCTATACGCTGGATTCGACGACTCCGGACGCCTGCAAGGGCGCCCTTCCCAAGGATGACTTCAATTGCGCTGGAGGCTAGGAGGACTTGCCATGAAGAAACGCCTCGGCAGACGCGGTTCCGTGCTGTTGCTGGTGGTGGTGTTGCTGGCGGTCATCAGTCTGCTGGCCGCCGCCGCCGTTTCCTTCTCTCACAGTGAGCTGGGCGCGGCCCGCAACGAGCGCAGCGGCGATGAGCTGCTCGCGTGCGCGGACGCGGGCCGTCAGTACATGCTCTCGCGCTTCAGCCTCCTGGATGGCGCGCCCGTGGATCTCTCCGCCGTCAACGTGGACCTCAACGCGGCCGGTGCCGCGGACTGCCCCGACGCCGGCAACGTCCCCGAGGATTCCCGATGTGCGCGTAGCGGCCACATCGGCCAGATGTCAGTCGCGGGTGTCACGGCCGTCGAAGGCAGGGCGGGCGGAGACCGGCGGGCACTGAGAGATCTGTCCAATACTGTCGGAAAAACCACCTTGGGTGGCGTTCCGCATAAGATTACGGTCCACTGTGTGGACGAAAACGGTCGTGGGACCGAAGTGGAATTCGTCGTGCGATTCGGTCTCTAGGAGCCTTTCATGATGCGCATCGACTTCGACACCATGCGACGTACCCTGCGGAAGCCCTTGTTCCGCGGGGTCGGCGTGGCTGCGGGAGTAGTGGTTGCGGGGGCCGTGGGACTGTTGGCCCGGGACAGCCGTTCGGGAGAGGTGGACGTGCCCGCCAAGGCCGCGTGCTGTACGAGCGCGCTGGCCATCGGCGACGCGATGATCAACCCCTCGCAGGGAGGCGACAAGGACTTCTTCGAAGTCCCCTCCAGCCCTCCGAGCGCCATGTTCCTGCTGGGCAACAACGAGTCCATGCAGGACTACCCCGTGTACCTGCCCGAGGTCTTCACACCGGGCTTCTACCCCACGCCCACGGCCGCCACCAAACCCGGTGACCTCGGCGGAGAGGGCTCGGCCGGTCTCGCCATCAACACGGGTTGTACGGACCCGGCGCTCGTGGCCGCGATGGATAGCTGGTTCGACAGGACCAGCCCGTTGCCGGAGAAGAACGGCTCCGTCGTCTACGACTCCGACGGTGACCTGAAGTCGCCGTTCTTCGATCCGAACCGCTTCTACTTCTCGCGCGGCCGCCGGCTCGCGTGGAACGTGAAGGAAGGTCCGTTCACCATCAACGGTAACGACTTCGAAGGCCCGCTGAACACCTACGGCGACGCGCTGACGGCCTGCTACGGCAGCGTGGGTTGGGACACGACGGACTACCCGTACGGGGCCGTCGACGCGCCCCTGATGACGGAGTGCCGGGCGTGTCTGGCGAGCAAGGGCTGGTGGCGTGGTCCCATCGTGACGGCCAAGGCCAGTCCGGGCCAGGCCGGCCCGAACAAGGAGCTGGATGAGCCGCCGCTCGTTCCCGAGGCGATGCGCAAGTGGGTCGTCAGCGGCCGTGTGCTCAACGTGCGTCCGCCCAAGTTCGTGGTGGCGCGCAAGGTGCTCAAGGACGTCATCAAGATGGCGCCCAACGTCCGCATGGGCGTGGCCACCTTCGGTGAGGACCACGGTTGGTTCGATCCCACGCTGATTCTCGAGCCGCTGCGCCCGAGCTGCGACGACTCCTTCCCGGAGATCAAGGAGACGGGCTCCACGGGCCTCAACCGCGGCCGGCTCACGGCGGCCGTGAACGAGGTGAACTTCCGCAACAACGAGCGCTCCATCGGTGAGGCGCTGTTCGGCCTGGGTGGCTACTTCTCCTCGCAGAAGGCGGATGGCAAGTGGGAGGGCTGGTTCAAGCAGCCGCTCAACCCCGGCTACTTCGGCTGGCCGGGCTGCTGCAACGGCGGCACCACGGATGACCCGTACACCGGCAAGCCGGGCGCCTTCTGGGCCGTGGACTCCGCGGAGTGGGTGAAGCCGCCCTATACGGATCCCATCACCGGCAAGTACCTGCCGGGCCAGCCCTGGGAGGATCCGACCCCGGGTGGCCGGCGTTCCGTGTGCTTCGGCTGCCAGGTCAGCTCCGTCATCGTGCTGACGGACGGCGCGCCCAAGTACGACAACTCGGTGCCCATCACGAAGATGATGCAGCTCCTGGTGGACAAGGGCGTGCGGCACGGCGCCAAGACGGGCCTGCTGGAGGGCACGCCGGTGCGCTTCGACGCGACCACCCCCGACACCAACCCGGACGTGGGCGGCATCAACTACTGCGACCAGTTCGTGAAGGTGGACCACCCGGATCCCACCCCGGACGAGTACTTCACCAAGGCGGACTGCGACTACACCTACTACAACTGGCCGGTCGGCCACGGTGTGGGCAACCGCAACTTCATGGATGACGTGTCCTTCTTCCTGGCCAACATGGACCTGCGCGACGACATGCCGGGCGTGCAGTCCATGCGCACGTACACCATCGGTTACGGTGACAACAGCGCCATGCTCCAGAGCATCGCGCGGGCCGGCAAGGGCAACTTCTACCAGGCCAACGATGCCGTGCAGCTGCGCACCGCCATCCTGGACGCGCTCGGCGACATCCGGCAGCTCTCCACCTCGTTCGCCGCCGCCAACATCTCCGGCGTGCAGGCCACGGGTGTGCAGTCCTCCGTGTTCGTGCCCCGCTTCATCCCCCGCCGCAACCGTCCGTACGAGGGCCACCTCTACCGCTTCTTCTACTACAGCGAGTTCGGCCAGGGCTGCGACGACTCCAGGGCGAAGACCACGGCCGGGGACCCGCTCGACCTCAACAAGGACAAGGACTGCGACGACACCTTCTTCCTCGACAGCGACGGCATCGGCTATCTCGCTGGAGGCGTTCCGGACGTGAAGACCTTTGGGCCCAACAACATCGTCCAGGAGAACACCGCGGGCGAGTGGGTCAAGGTGAACACGGCCACCCCCGTGGGGGATGGCAAGGTGGAGGGCGGCGTGAAGGCCAAGCCCTTCTGGAACCTGGGTGAGACGATCGGCAAGCGCTCGGCGATCGCGCGGTGCGATCCGACCAAGCCGCTCGGCGGCGCCGATGGCGACAGCGGCCGCTGCATCTTCACGCTCATCGACCGCAACAACAACGGCAAGTTCGACACGGAGGACAACCCGCCCGTCGAGTTCCACGAGTACAACATCGACGAGCTCCAGAAGTACCTGCTGGCGGGCGGCGACACCTTCTGCAGCACGCTCTACGCCAAGGCGGGCCTGGGGCCGTGGGACGGCACCGCCGCCCAGCAGAAGACGTGTGCGGAGACGCTCATCCGCTTCGTGCGCGGCGTGGACGTCTTCGACTACGACGGTGACTCCATCAAGAACGAGGAGCGGCCGTGCGCGGACAACAAGGCGGGAGACACGGCGTCCTGCAAGCTCGCGGACATCTTCCACTCCACGCCGGTGACGGTGGAGTCTCCGGGAGATCCGTTCCTCTGCTCGCTGGGCCTCAATTCCCAGTGCGTGTCCACGCTCTACGAGGACTTCTCCTCCTCGGTGTCCTCCGAGCCGCGGTGCGGGTCCGGCGGCAAGCCCTGCTACAAGCCCACGCCGCTGGCGGCGAGCACCAGGGGCATGAAGCATGGCGCCTATGGCGACTACATGAAGAGCATGGAAGCCCGTCCGCGCATCGCGCTGGTGGGCTCCAACGGCGGCATGATCCACGCCGTCCACGTGGGTGACGCGGTGGTTCCGGTTCCGGACCCGACCGACCCCGCGGCCAAGAAGAAGAGCTTCGGCACCACCTACACCCCGGGCACGGGCCAGGAGATCTGGGCCTTCATCCCGCCGGATCTGCTGCCCAAGCTGAGCCTGATGGTGGGCGCCAAGCACGAGTACTACGTGGATGGAACGCCCATGGTGCGTGACATCTGGGCGGACGGTGAGCTCAAGACGACCGCGGAGGATGGTTCCGCCAAGGACGGCACCAAGCAGGAGGGCGAGTTCCGCACCATCGCCGTCATCACCGAGCGCGGGGGTGGCCAGCGCTACACGGCGCTGGACATGACGGACCCGTACATGATGCTCAAGAGCCTCACGGCCCCGACGGCTCCGGACACGAAGCCGTTCCGGTGGATGTTCCCCAACGCGTGCGACCCGGAGTCGGCCAGCATGGGCCAGTCCTGGTCCAACTTCGCTCCCAAGCCGCCTCCCATCGGGCCGGTGCGCCTCGAGTCCTCCGCCAGTGGGGACTCCGCGCGTGGGTGGGAGGAGCGCTGGGTGGCCGTGCTCAACGGCGGTTACAGCTCGGACCTGACGCGCGGCCGCGGCGTCTACATGGTGGATGCGTGGACGGGCAAGATGCTGTGGTCCGTGGAGGCCCAGCCTGGCCACAAGGCGTCGGATCCCTACAACGACGTCATCAACCAGATGATGCCCGTGGCGGCCTCGCCGGCGCTGGTGGACATCGGCAAGGGCGAGAGCGTGGAGCGGGACCTGGACGGCTTCTTCGACACCATGGTCGTCGGCGACATGGGCGGCCAGGTGTGGACGTTCCGCTTCAAGGAGCCGGGCAAGCTGGACGCCAGCGGCATGGTGTCCAACTGGTACGGCGCCCGCTCGCTGGAGATGCAGCGTGAGGACGGGGCCACCTTCGGGGCGGCCAACGCCCATGAGAAGGCTCCCTTCTTCAACATCCCCTCCAACGTCCTGCAGCCGGAGACGGGCTGGCTGCGCAGCTTCATGGGCACCGGCGACAAGCAGCACCTGCGCACCACGGCGGGCTCGGACTGCGGTCCGGACGATCTGCTGGCGTGCATCCGGCTCAAGTGCAACGTGTCGGCCACGCTGGTCGCCGAGGTCAACGGCCAGAAGCGCACCACCACGCTCAAGTACGAGCTGGGTGTGCTGAAGGAGAACAAGGAGGAGTGGTTGAGCGGCCTGGGTGACGCGTGCTCCGGCTCGCGGATGGAGCTGACGAATCTCGCCATCAGCTGCCCCGCCGCGTCGTACGGCACCACCACGTACCCGGCGCCCTGGACCGGTGCGGAGAAGACGTTCAAGACGGAGTCCTTCGCCAAGAGCACCGGCACGAAGTGGACGGGCGATCACCTCAACCTCAACACGAGCGAGCACCCGGACCTGAAGCTGGGCGAGGAGGAGAAGAAGGCCGTGGCGAACAACCGCTACTTCGGCTTCCACGCGTACGGTGGCGCGATGCGCAAGTTCTCCACCAAGGACGGCGCGGTCGAGTTCGACAAGATGCGCGTGTCGGACAAGGCGAGCGGGTACGCCTGCCCCTTGGGAGTCACGTGCTCGCTGGTGGACGTGACGATTCCGGACGCGGCCTACGAGTACCTGGCGCCGGACGCCTCGGGCTACAAGCAGCGCTACATCCCGGCGGCGAAGATGGGTGGGCTCAAGCGCGGCGCTTCCGAGGGGCCGGGCTGGTTCATCCGCTACAACAACTCGCTGCTGGAGCGCACGGCGGCCGGCTCGACGGTGCTCGCGGGCGTCGTCTTCTGGCCCTCGTTCGCCCCGGTCGCGGGCAAGAGTGGCTCGGCCTGCTCGCTGTCCGGCTCGGGTGACATGTCCTACATGTGGCAGGCGGACGCCATCACCGGTCTGCCGGACATGGCCGAGGGCTTCCGGTCGGGTACCGGCTTCATCGACAGCAAGGGCCGTGGCACCACCGCTCCTCCGAGCGAGGGCTCGCCCATCATCTCGCTGTCGGCGACGGGCGGCATCCGCTTCGAAGTGGCGGTGACGAGCCCGGGCGATGCGCCCAAGACGGAGAAGCTGCGTGACCAGAAGAACGTCACCCCCGACATCTACTGGATGGAGGTGCCGCGCAACCTGCACGCGTGCCGTCACGAGAACGCCGAGGCCTGCGCCCAGCCGTAACGGGGGCCACCCGGTGAGCCGGGCCCCCACTGGGGCCCGGTAACGAAAATCCCCTCTCCCCAGCATGCGGGAGAGGGGATTTTGTTTTTGCGGGGAAGGGCGGCCCGGCTCAGGGGCCGACGTGGGCCAGCGCGCCGCGCTCGAAGTCGATGAGCTGGCGGGCCACCGCGCGCACGTCCTCGGCCGTCACCGCCGCCACGCGCTCGGCGTAGTGGAGGAAGTTCTCCTGGCCCAGGCCGTAGCAGGCATCCAGCGCGAGCAGCGCGGCGCGCGCGCCGTTGCGCTGCAGGCCAATCTCATGGGTGCCGATGAGGTGCTGCTTCGCGCGGGCGAGCTCCGCCTCGGGGATGGGCTCGTCGCGCACGCGGGCCAGCTCCTCGCGGATGCCGGCGAGCGCGGCCTCCACCTTCTCGGGGCTGGTGCCCATGTAGACGGCGAAGTAGCCCGGATCCACGCCCTCGATGGAGAAGCTGCTCACGCTGTAGGCCATGGAGCGCTTGTCGCGCAGCTCCACGAAGAGGCGCCCGCCCTGGCCACTGAGCAGCGTGGAGAGCACCTCCAGCGCGTGCCGCCTCGGGTCGTTCACCCGCACCCCCTTGAAGCCCCACACCAGGTGGGACTGCGCGCGCGCGAGCTGCTTCTTGCTCGAGCGCGGGGCGTCGAGGGGAGGCTCGGGCTTCACCTCGGGCGGAGGCGCCGCGCGGCCGCGGGAGGCGCCGAAGGCCTCGTGCGCGAGGGCGAGCACCTCGTCCGTTCTCACGTCGCCCACCACCGTCAGGGTGAGCTGCGAGGGGTCCATGTACGCGGCGTGGTAGGCGCGCAGCGCGTCCGGCCCCAGCTTCTCCACCGAGGACTGCTCGCCCAGGGAGGACAGCCGGTAGGGGTGCGTGCGGAACATCGTCCGGCCGAAGAGATCGAACGCCACGCCGCTGGGCTTGTCCTCGCGGGTGAGGATGTCCTGCAACAGCAGGGTGCGCTCGCGGGCCACCTCGGCCTCGGGGAAGCTGGGGTTGAGGAGGCAGTCGGCGAAGAGGCGGAAGGCGTCCCGGAAGTAGCGGGAGAGGAACTCGCCGCGCAGGCCCACCGAGTTGCGCCCGCCCTGGCCCGAGAGCGAGCCGGCGAAGCTGTCGATGATGTGGGAGATCTCCTCCGCGTCGTGCGAGGGCGTGCCCCGGGTGAGGCTGCGGCTCAGCAGCGTGGTGAGGCCGTTGTTCTCCTGCCTCTCGTAGCGCACGCCGCCGGGGAAGGCGGCGCGCATGGCGAAGAGGGGCACGGCCCGCTCCTCGCGCACGAGGATGCGCGCCCCGGACGGCAGCCGCTCCTCCACGATTCGGCCGGGGGAGGCGGGCGCGGTGCGGCCCACCTGGAGGGCCGGAGCGGCGGGCGCGGCCTTGGGAGTGCGGCGCTCGGGCGCGGCGGCGGGCTTCTCGCGGGACACCCGGTCGAGAATCTCCTCGGCCTGCTCCGCGCCGAAGGGCGTGCCCGGAGGCAGCAGCCCGGTGACGATGGTGCGCTCGAAGCGCAGGTAGCGCTCGGCCACCTCTCGGATGTGCTCGGGGGTGAGCCGGGCGATGGCCTCGTAGTAGCGCGCCTCCGCCTCCAGCTCCCCCATGGAAGACTGGTAGTGGCCCATCTTGCGCGCCAGGCCCTGCACCGTCTCGCGCTGGTAGACGGCCTCGGCCTCGATGAGGGCCTTCACCGTGGCCAGCTCGTCCGCGGGCACCAGCTCCGTGCGCAGCGTGCTCAGCACCCGCACCGTCTCCTCGAGCGCCTGCGTCAGCGTCGCGGGCGGCAGCGTGAGGCTGGCGGAGAAGAGGCCCGGGTCCCTCGGGGTGTAGGCGTACGCGTGGATGTCGTTGACGAGGCTGCGCTTGCGCTTGACCTCCAGCACCAGCCGCGAGGCCTCACCCTGGCCGGCGAGCATGGCCAGCGCGTCCAGCGCGGGCACGTCCGGGTGGTCCGCCTGGGGAATGGGGAAGGCGAGGTTGAAATACACCTCCTTCACCTCGTCCGGACGCAGCAGCACGCGGCGGCGGGTGGCCTCGGGCTCGCGCGCCCGCGTCACGCCCCCCTCGTAGGGGCGGCCCCAGTCACCGCCGAAAATCTCCTCCACCCACTGGCGCAGCTCCGCCTCGGTGAAGTCTCCCGCGGCCGACAGCACCAGGTTCTTCGGCGTGTAGTGCCGCCGGTAGAACTCGAGCACCTTGTCCCGGGTGAAGCTGCGCACGCTCTCCGCCGTGCCGATGACGGGGAAGCGGTAGGGGTGCTCCTGGTAGGCGGTGGAGAAGAGGTCCCTCGAGGCGCGCCGGGCCGGGGTGTCCTGGCTGCGTTTGATCTCCTCGCACACCACCTCGATTTCCCGCGACAGCTCGTCCGCGTCGAAGGACGAGGCGCGGATGGCATCGCCGAGGATGTCCAGGCCCATGCGGGCGAACTGGCTGGCGATGACGATGTGGTAGACCGTCTGGTCGAAGGACGTCCAGGCGTTGATCTCCCCGCCATGGGCCTCGATGTCGCGGGCGATCTCCCCGGGGCCGCGGCGGGCCGTGCCCTTGAAGAGCATGTGCTCGTGCAGGTGCGCCAGGCCGGCCTGGTCGGGGCGCTCGTCGGCGCTGCCGGCCTTCACCCACACCTGGAAGGCGGCCACCCGGGCGGCGTGCTGCTCATCGAAGACGACGGTGAGTCCGTTGGAAAGTGTGTAGCGCTGAGCCATGGAACGTTCGAACCTGACACCGGCCGTGTGGGTAGGCAAGGCGAGCCGGGGGCCTTTCCGACCAGTCCCTAACGCCCGGAAGTGTTGGCCGCGACCCTGTTGTGAGCCTGGAGACCAGCCGGGGAGGCCCGTGTGCTCATGGCGTGTGGAGCGCTGTGGAGAAGAGGAGGTCCGGGGGTTAACCTCGGCCCTCATGGGGTCGTCGTCAGAGGAGCTGGATCCGCTCGCGGAATTGAGGGAGAGCCTGGAGGAGGAGGCGGCGTCCGTGGGGGCCGCGTCCGCGCGTCCCGCCGCCCCGGGTGTGCCTCCGCCGTTGCCTCCCCGCCGGGGAGCGCCCGCCGCGCCGGCCGCCTTCCGGCCCGCCATATCGCTGCCGTCCGTGCAGTCCGCGTCCTCCCGGGCTCCGGAGCCTCAGCCTCCGCCCATTCCCGCCCGTCCGGTGGGCACGGCGGATCCCTTCTCCGAGCCGGCCGAGCCGCGCCCGGCCCTCGGCGGCGCTCCGGAGGACAAGGTCGAGCACTTCCGCTCGGTGGTGAAGCAGAAGACGGAGACGCTGGCCCGCGCCCGGGCGCTGTACGCCGAGCGGGAGTCCGAGCTTCCAGTCGCTGCGCGTGTCCGAGGCCGCGCTGCGGGGACAGTTGGCGGAGGCGCGCGAGCAGCTCGCCACGTTGAAGGACGCATCGGCGAAGCTGGAGCAGACCTCCGTGGCGCTCTCGCGCGAGGCGGCGCGCACCGGGGTGGCCGAGGCGCGGGTGGCGCAGCTCGAGGGCGAGCTGCAGACGGTGGAGGAGGAGCGCAGGGACCTGTCGCGGGCGCTGGCCGAGGTGGAGGCGGAGCTGCCGCGCCTCACCGGGGAGCTGAAGCACGAGCGGGACTCGCGGGCGGCGCTCGCCGAGGAGCTCATCGGGGCGAAGGAGGCCCTGTCGCTGGCGCAGGACCGGGTGGGCGAGCTGGCGGCCGAGCGCGCGGAGATGCAGGGCGCGCTGGAGGCCGTGCGCGAGCAGTACCAGGCCAACCTGGCCGAGCTGGAGAGCACCAGCGAGCAGCTTCAGGCCGTCCTACGGGAGCAGGAGCTCCTCGAGGCGGAGAAGGTGGGGCTGAAGGCCCGGGTGGCGCAGCTCGAGGCGCAGCTCGCGGAGTCCGAGGGGTCGAGCAGCTCGCTGGAGGAGGCGCAGGCGCGCACCCGCGAGCTGGAGGCCGAGCGCGACGAGGCGCGGGCGGCGTTGGCGGAGCTGTCGCCCCGGCTGGAGGAGGCGGAGGCGGAGCTGGCGTCGGCGCGCGAGTCGCTGGCGCTGAGCGAGGCCGAGGCGGTGCAGCTCCGCGACCGGATGGAAGCGGACGCGGCGGCGCTGAGCGAGGCGGCGGAGCAGGCCGAGGCGCAGGTGGCGGCGCTGCGGGCCGAGCTGGGGGCGGTGGAGGAGGACCGCAAGGACATGGCGCGCGCGCTCGCGGATGTGGAGGCGGAGCTGGGCCGCATCCAGGCGCGGGCACAACAGGACTCGGAGCGCGCGGCGGCGGCCGAGGCGCGGACCGCGGAGCTGGAGGGAGAGCTGACGGCGGTGGAGTCGGACCGCCAGGACATGGCGCGCGCGCTCGCCGATGTGGAGACGGAGCTGGGACGGGTGCGGCAGCAGGTGGAGCAGCAGCAGGACGCGCGCGCGGCGGAGGAGTCGCTCGAGGTGGAGGAGCTGGACGCCGACAGCCGGGCCCGCGATGCCGAGGCTCAGGCGGAGCGGCTGCGGCAGCGGGTGAAGATGCTGGAGGGCGCGCTGGAGGCCTCGCGCGGCAAGAGTGGCCCGGCTCCGGAGGAGTTGGTCGCCGAGCGCGATCAGCTCAAGGAGGACATGGCGGCGATGAAGCGCAAGCTGATGGCGGCGGAGACGGCGCTGGAATCGGCGGCCAGCTACAAGATGAAGGTGGCGAAGCTGGAGGCGCAGCTCGCGCAACTCCGGGGGGCGAAGTAGCGCGGAATGGACTTCGCGGGCCCCATTGATCCCCTCACGGGGACAGCAGCGGCGCGGTTCGGGCTGTACGTGCACTTTCCGTACTGCCTCTCCAAATGCCCCTACTGCGATTTCGCGGTGGCGGTGGTGCGGGAGGTGCCGGAGGAGCGCTACGCGCGCGCGGTGCTGGCGGAGCTGGACACGCGGCTGGCGGCGGAGCCCTCGCTGCGCGGGCGGACGCTGGAGTCCATCTTCCTCGGCGGCGGCACACCGTCCATCTGGCACCCGCGCTGGGTGGCGCTCGTGTTGGAGGGCGTGGCGGCGCGGCTGAAGGTGGCGCCCGGGGCGGAGATCTCCCTGGAGGCCAACCCGAGTGTCGCGGACGCCGAGCGCTTCGCGGGCTACCGGGCCGCGGGCGTCAACCGCGTCTCGCTGGGCGTGCAGTCCTTCGACGATGCGCTGCTGAAGGCGCTGGGGCGCGAGCACACCGGCCCGGGGGCGGTGGCGGCGTACGAGACGGCGCGGCGGGCGGGCTTCGACGTGGTGTCCATGGACTTCATCTACGGGGTGCATGGGCAGACGCGGGCGCAGGCGGAGTCGGATGCGCGCCGGGCCGCGGCGCTCGGGCCCGAGCACCTGTCCACCTACGCGCTGACGGTGGACCGCGAGTCGCTGGCGGTGGCCACGCCGCTGTCCCGGCAGCTCGACAAGGGCGAGGTGGTGCTGCCTCCGGACGAGGAGGTGGTGGAGATGACGAAGGCCATCCGCGACGCCTACGGCGAGCACGGGTTGCTGCGTTATGAAATCTCCAACCACGCCCGGCCCGGGTATGGCTCGCGGCACAACGCGCTCTACTGGACGGGCGGCGAGTACCTCGCGCTGGGCGTGGGTGCCACGGGCATGCTGCTCACGTCCGGGCCCGGCGAGCGGCCCGCGGGCTACCGCTACGTGAACCTGCGCGGCTCGGACGCGTACATGCGCACCGCGGAGGAGGGGAAGCCGCCCGAGTCCAGCCGCGAGGAGCTGAGCCCCCTGGAGCTCTTCGAGGAGCGCCTGGCCATGGGGCTGCGGCTGCGCTCCGGGGTGGACTGGGAGACGGTGTGCACGCGCTACGGGCAGGACCCGGAGCCGCGCCGCAAGGAGATCGCCCGGCTGGTGCAGCACGGCCTGGCGAGGCTCGAGGGCTCGAGGCTCGTGCTCACCGAGGCGGGCGCGGACGTGCACAGCGCCATCAGTGCGCGGCTTCTGTAGTCCCCGTGGCCTGTGAATCCGTCTCCTACCGCCGGTCCGGATTCCGGGGCGCCTTCATCGGCTTGTGCTGGCGGCACCGGGTGGGACGGGGCCCGTCCTTCATCCGGGTGACCACCAGCCCCGCGTACACGTCCGCGTGTTCAGCCAGGTACGCCGCCAGGTCCACCTCGACGACCCGGCCCGCGAAGTGGTCGCCGACGATCCACTTCCCCCCGCCACTGTAGACGCCGGTGTGCCACACCCAGACGGGCCGCTCCTTCAGCAGGCCGATGTGCGGCTCGGCCGGGTTCGGGTCGAAGCCCACGAGTTGCAGCACGTCACCGGCCTGGAGCCTCGAGACCTCCAGCTCCGAGGTGGCGATGGGCGCCATTCCCTCCACCGGCTGCCCCAGCTCACCCGCCGGCACCGACTGCGTCGGGAACACCGAGTAGGACTTCCAGCCGCACTTGCCCACGCGCTCGGCCGCGTAGAAGAGCACGCCCTGGCAGTCGATGCCCTCTCCCGGCCGCCTCATCCGGCCACCGAACTGGTAGGGCACGCCGAGCACCTCGCGCGCCGCCGCGACGAACTTCCCGTTCTTGCCATCCGGCGGCTGGGCGAGCGCGTCGCCGCCGAGGCTGGCCCACAGCAGGACCGTTCCAACCGTTCCGTACCAACGCATGGTGTCTCCCACGAGCTTTGGTGTTCGCGCCGGTTGGATGCTTCGCGCTACCCTCGGAGTTCCACCATCAGGGGCTGCGCTTGCCAGCCGGGGCCGCCGGGGGCGCCACCAGCTCCACGCGGCCGTTGGTATAGAGGGCGGTGACCCGGCCACCGCGAAGCTCCAGCGCCGCGAGGTGGCGGCCGTAACCGGTGCTCAGCCCGGTGTCGATGAACACCGCCTTCCCGCCGAGCCGCGTCCGGATCTTCCCATCGCGGTCCGTGGTGTGTCCCATCACCATCCGCTTCGCGCCAAGACGTTGCAGCACCGCCTCCAGGGCACGCGCCGCTTCCTCCTCCTGCCCCAGCGCGTAGCCGCGGAACCACAACGGCCCCTGCGGGTCCTTGGCCCCTCCGGGCGGGTTGCCGGGGAACAGGTCCTGCCGCACCCAGCGGTTGAGCTCGGCCAGCGTCTTCGCCGGCACCTCCGGGGCGACTCCCCCGTGCACGAAGAGCGTGTCGTTGATGCGCACCACCGCGGGATGCGCGCGCAGCCACTGGCCGTAGCGCCCCTGCGGCCCGT
The DNA here is from genome assembly GCF_049060025.1 of Archangium gephyra. Lineage (GTDB taxonomy): Bacteria > Myxococcota > Myxococcia > Myxococcales > Myxococcaceae > Archangium > Archangium gephyra_A. The sequence continues at coordinate 4,937,539 of NZ_JBMEQQ010000002.1, read as the reverse complement.
ACGCCGCCCGGAGCCCGTTGAGCCCTCGCGGCGTGCCGGGCGCATCCGGCTCCGGGCTCTGGTCCGCGAACGAGGCCATCTCGCCCGGGGCCACGTAGCGCAGATCCCCGAGCATGTTCATCACCTCGTGGTTGCCCAGCAGCGCGTGCACCCGGCCTCCCGCCGCGAGCGCCTCGCCCTCCAGCCGCATCAGCAGCTCGAAGGCCTCCCGCGTGCGCTCCCCCCGGTCAGGGATGTCCCCCGTCTGCACCAGGTGCGCCTTGCCGCCGATCCACCGGCCTTGCTCGTTGATGAGCTTCGCCAGCCGCAGCACTTCCTTCAGCGCGTCCACGTCCCCGTGCACGTCTCCCACCGCCACCACGCGCTCCACTCCCGTGAAGGTATCCGGCACCGCATCCTCCAGGCGGCGCGTGGCCGGAGTGGCCGGGGGCGGCGCCGCCGCCAACAACAGGGGGACCAGCAGGGGTAGGACGAGCGGGCGGAGGGTGAGGGACACGGTGCTTTCCTCGGGGAATCCCTCACCCTAACCCTCTCCCAGCGGGAGCGGGGACTCGAAACGGAAACGGCGCGAGCAGGACGTTTGCCTGCTCGCGCCGTCTGTGTCCGGCCAGGGCCGGGTGCTCCGTTACTTCGCCTGCTCGGTGTCCTCGCCAGCGACCTTCAGGATGTTGAACTCGACGCGGCGGTTGTTCTCACGGCCCGCCGCCGTCTTGTTCGTGTCCACCGGCTTCGTCTGACCGTAGCCCACCGACTCGAGGCGCTCCGCGGCCACGCCCTCCTTGATGAGGAAGGCACGCACCCTGGCCGCGCGCCGCTCCGACAGGTTCTGGTTCTTCGCGGGCTTGCCCTGGTTGTCCGTGTGGCCCTCCACGCGCAGCAGCTCGATCTGCGGGTTGGCGCGCAGGATCGCCGCCACCTGATTCAGCAGATCGAACGACTTGGGCAGGATGACGTCCTTGTTGGTGGCGAAGTACACCTTGTCCAGGATGACGATGCGCTTGGCCTCCAGGCGCACCTTGGACTTGCCCTCGTCAGGGCAGCCGTCGTCGTCCTTCACGCCGTTGATGGTCTCGGGCTCGTTGGGGCACTGGTCCTCCCAGTCCGGCACGCCGTCCTTGTCGTTGTCCGGATCCGGGCAGCCGTCCTCGTCCTGGAAGCCGTCGTTGTCCTCGGGCTGGGTGGGGCACTTGTCCTGACCATCCATCAGGCCGTCCTTGTCCGTGTCCACGGGCATCTCGTCCGGGCAGCCGTCCTCGTCCTGGAAGCCGTTCACGGACTCGGGCTGGTTGGGGCACCGGTCCTTCGTGTCCGGGATGCCGTCTCCGTCGTTGTCCGGATCCGCGCAGCCGTCCTCGTCCTGGAAGCCGTCCAGGTCCTCGGGGCCCTGGGCGCACTGGTCCTTGTCGTCCGCGACCCCATCCTTGTCCGTGTCGGCGGGCGCGGGCGGAGTGGCCGGCTGGGCCGGAGCGCGCTCACCGGGCTGCGTCCAGTCGAGCCCGGCGAAGAGGCGGAAGCCCGGGGTGCCGTAGCCGCGGGAGAGGCCCGGGCCACCGCCCACGTGGGCCGCCAGCCCGGGGCTGATGCGGTACTGCACCGCCGCGAGCAGCTCCAGCGGACGCCCCTCCATGTCCTGGTCCTTCAACCCGAAGGCACCCGCCAGGTTGGCGCGCACCGCGAGCTTCTCGGTCAGGGGCACCTGGGCACCCACCGCGTACATCAGCTCGGTGCCCGTGCGCAGGTTGCGCACCTGCTGCTCGGGCTGGAGGTTGGCGCCCACGTTGGCCACCAGCCGCAGCCCGTTGCCATTGCCCCACTCGCCCACGAGCTGCGGCCGGGCGCTCACGCCCGCGCCGCCGCGGAAGCCCGCGCCGCCCGCGCTGGGCAGCAGCACGGGCACGGCCACGCCCAGGTCGAACCCGCCCGCGTTCAGCAGGTGGGCCTTGGGCACCAGCCGCAGGTCACCCAGGCCCGCGCCGCTCACACCGCCCTGGAAGGCCGGCGTGATGGAGGCGTCGCGCTCGGAGGCCTGGTACGTGAGGGGCACGGCCACGCCCAGCTCGAACCGGTTCCACAGCGAGATGGAGCCCATCAGGTCCACCGTCACCTGGTTGGCGACGATGGAGTAGACGAAGTCGTCCTGACGCGGGTCGAGGAAGCCCAGCGGGTTGCTCGCGTAGTTGACCGAGGCCGCCAGGTGCCAGCCGAGGTGCCCGTCCACCTTGGCGCCATGGACGCCGAGGATGTCGGTGGCACCCGGGCCGGGCTTGTAGCGCTGCACGTCGATGGACTGGGACAGCGGGGACGGCGTGGGACCCTGGGCCTCCACCGCCGGAGCGGACAGGACGCCCACGAGGCCCAGCACCCCACCGGCCAGCGCGGTGCCACGGCGCGAGCCGCGCCGCGAGCGCATGACCGGCATGGCGAGCAGCAGCGCCGCCAGCCACACCAGCGGAGAGGCGCTCCCCGAGGTGCTGCAGCCCCGGCCGGCGATGATGAAGTCGTCCGTGTCGTCCAGCGGGTTGGTGTTGTTCTTCACCTCGTCACCGTCGGACAGGCCACCGTCGTCGGTGTCCGTGTCGCTCGGATCCGTCTCGCCCGAGCCCAGGCGGCCATCGAGGTTCTTGTCCTCCTCACCGTCCTTGAGGCCGTCGCCATCGGTGTCGGCATTCTTCGGGTTGGTGGTGGTGGTGGGGTCCTCGTCCGGCACGAAGTTGGGCGAGCTCGTGTTGGTGCCCGCGGGAGCGTTGGCCCGCGTCACACCCAGCTCGGTGCCGTCCTTGATGCCGTCGTTGTCGCTGTCCGGGTCGAGCGCGTCGATGAAGCCGTCCCCATCCGTGTCGGTGAGGCCGTCCGCGCCATCCATCACGCCGTCGTCATCGCTGTCGTTGTCGTTCGGGTCGAGGCCGAGCTCCGCCTCGCGGACATCGGGGACGCCGTCGCCGTCCGTGTCGCGGTTCACGTCGTCGTCCGCGGGGTCGAGCGGGTTGGTCTCGCCCGGATCCACGACGCCGTTCTGGTTGAGGTCCTCGACGCCATCGGGGACGCCGCCGCCATCGGTGTCGGGGTTCGTCGGGTCGGTCTCGCCCGCGTCCACGACGCCGTCACGGTCCTTGTCCTCGATGCCATCCGGCAGGCCGTCGCTGTCCGAGTCGGTCTTCGTCGGATCGGTCTCACCCGGATCCACGACGCCGTCACGGTCCTTGTCCTCGGTGCCATCGGGGATGCCGTCGCCATCCGAGTCGGTGCTGCGCGGATCGGTCTCGCCCGGGTCCACGACGCCGTCACGGTCCTTGTCCTCGACACCATCCGGGATGCCGTCCCCGTCGGTGTCGGCCTTCGTCGGATCCGTACCGGTGGCGATCTCCACATCGTCGGGGATGCCGTCACCGTCGGTGTCGGTGACGGTCAGGTCGTCCGCGGGGTCGAGCGGGTTGCGCTCACCCGCGTCGATGCGGCCGTTGTGGTTGGTGTCCTCCACGCCGTCGGACACGCCGCCGCCGTCGGTGTCCACCTTGAGCGGGTCCGTCGTGGTGGTGGGGTCCAGATCCGGCTGGAAGATGGCCGTGTTGGTGCCCGTGCCCTGGGGCGCGGTCAGGCCCAGCTCGGTGCCGTCCTGGAGGCCGTCCCCGTCGGTGTCCCGGTTGCGCGGATTGGTCTCACCCGCGTCCACGATGCCGTCGCGGTCGGCGTCCTCGTTGCCGTCCAGGATGCCGTCGTCGTCCGAGTCGTCATCGTTCGGATCCGTGCCGGTGGCCGTCTCGACGTCGTCGGGGATGCCGTCGCCGTCGGTGTCCTTCGCGCCCACCTTGTCGTCGGCGGGGTCGTTGGGATTGCGCTCACCCGCGTCGATGCGGCCGTTGTGGTTGGTGTCCTCCACGCCATCGGACACGCCGCCATCGTCGGTGTCCGAGTCGAGCGGGTCCGTCGTGGTGGTGGGGTCCACATCCGGCTGGAAGATGGACGTGTTGGTGTTCGAGCCCTGGGGCGCGGTCAGGCCCAGCTCGGTGCCGTCCTGGAGGCCGTCCCCGTCGGTGTCCCGGTTGCGCGGGTCGGTCTCGCCCGGGTCCACGTAGCCGTCGCGGTTGGCGTCCTCGTTGCCGTCCGTGATGCCGTCGTCGTCCGAGTCGTCATCGGTGGGGCTGGTGCCGGTGGCCGTCTCGATGCTGTCGGCGATGCCGTCCTTGTCCGTGTCCAGGCCGATGAACCAGGTGTAGGTGGCCGGGGTGGGGTCCACCACGCCGCTATAGGTCCGGGCGCGCACGGCGAAGGTGTGCCAGCCGTCGGTCAGGTCCGTGTAGCTCTTCGGGCTGCCGCACGTCACGAAGGTCCGGCCATCGAGGCTGCAGTCGTAGCTGCCGACGTCACCCCGGCCCAGGGCGTCGAAGGTGAAGGAGACCGTGGTGCTCATGGTCTCCGGCTCCGGCGGAGTGACGGTGAGGATGCGCGTATCCGGCGGCTTCGCGTCGATGGTGAACGGGACGCTCGTCGCGGAGCTGGTGTTGCCCGCAGCGTCCTTGGCGATGGCGCTGACGGTGTGCGCGCCGTCCGCGAGCGGCTCCGGCGCCGGGAACGACCAGTTGCCCGCGCTGTCCGCCACCACCCGGCCGATGACCTTGCCATCCACGCTCACGATGACCGTGGCGTTGGGCTCGGCGGTGCCGGTGAACAGGGGCCGCTGGATGGTGAGGACGGCGCCCGAGGTGGGGTAGGTGATGACGGGCGGGTTGGGCGCCACCGTGTCCACGGTGAAGGTGGTGCTCGCCGGCTGGCTCGGGTTGCCCGCGCTGTCGGTGGCCACCGCGTTGACGGTGTGGGGGCCCTCGGCCAGCGGCGTGGTGCCCGTGCAGGACCAGTTGCCGGAGGCATCGGTGGTCGCGGTGCACAGCACCGTGCCGCCCGAGCTCCTCACGGTGACCGTGGTGCCCGGAAGGGCGGTGCCGGTGTACGTGGGCGTGTTGTCGTGGGTGATGGAGCCCGTGGCCGGCGCGGTGATGACGGGCGTCGGGACGATGGCGACCTCGATGCGCGTGGGGCCGCTGCCGGCCGGGCTGCGCGAGGGCGTCGTCACCGGGTCGATGCCCAGCAGGCCGCCCGCGGTGATGAAGGCCTGGTTCTCCACCTTGCCCACGGTGGTGGACTTCACCCGCATCTGGAAGGAGATGCTGGTGCTCTCGCCCACATCCCCCGGGCTGACGATGCCCTTGATGCTGCCGCCCGAGGTGGGCGTGGCACCCGTGCCCAGGTAGACGGTGAGGGTATGGCGGGAGGAGTCGTAGTGGCCGACGTCGTCTCCCGTGGCGTCGGTCAGCGGACCCGGGGCGAGCGAGTCGCTGGCCGCCACGGTGAGGAGCCGGAGCGAGCCCGGCACGTAGTCGAGCTGCGCGGGCAGCGGGTCCGTGAGGACGGTGTCGCGCGAGTGGTCATCGCCCACGTTGCGGGTGGTGATGGTGTACTCGAGGATGTCGTCCGGGCGGACCGTGCCGTCGGTCCGGGTGACGTTGCGCACCGACTTGAGGGTGTTGGTGAAGTCGGGGGCCTGGGTGGTGATGGAGGTGATGAAGCCGCCCAGCCAGAACTTGTCGCCGCTGGTGTTGACGCGCACCGTGGCCGACTTGGCGCCCGCTGCCACCGTGACGTCCACCACGTCCAGGTCCATGCCGGACAAGCTGCCGGCGGTACCGGTGAGCTGCGGACGGTCATAGCGGTGGCTGATGGGCAGGGTGTCGAGCACCCCGTCGGTGCCGGTGGGCACGCCGGTCAGCGGCGTGTCGGTGCGCACGCTGGTCTTCTTGTTGGTCCACGAGCGCGTGCTGTTGAAGAAGTTGTTGGGCGGGTTGAGGTCGTTGCTGATCAGCGCGCCGTTGAACTCGAACGTGTCGTTGATGTCCGGTGCCGGGTCATCTCCCTCGAAGGCGATGACGCCCAGCTTGGCGTCCTGGGCATAGGCCGGCACGTGGAAGCCGGCCAGCGAGATGGTGGTGCCGGGCGTTCCCGCCACCACGCGCATGCTGTCGAAGAGCTTCAGGTGCCGCTTGTTGGCGGCGGGCTCCTCGTAGAAGACCACCATCCACCAGGCGTCGAAGAGGTACTCGCCCGTCGTGGTGTCGAAGGGAATGGCCTGCACATCGCTCACCTGGTAGACGCCCGCGCCGTACGCCTTCACCAGGTCCGTGATGTCCGCCGTGGACTGGTACTGGTACTCGGCGCCCGGGTCCTGCTGGAAGGCGTAGTCGTCGGCGGTGAGGAACTTCTCGAAGCCGGCCACGCCCGAGCGCGACACCGTGGCGGTGAGGTCCGGCGCGGCGATCTTGTCACCGGCGGCCGAGTTGAAGCGGGTGGCCGCCCAGTAGATGCGCGCGTACACCACCCGGGCCCCGGGGGGCAGGGTGAGCACCGCCTGGCTGCGGGCGTGCAACGGGTTGGGGGAGGTGGGGGTGACGCCCGGCGCGAGGTAGGGCCGGGTGGAGGCCCCGGTGTTCTCGAGCGTCCAGTCGTCCAGGGTCCAGAAGAAGTCCGGGGAGGTGTCACGCCCGGAGCAGCTCGTCTCGCCGAACACGGTGCCGTTGGGCGGCATCCTACCGGTGAGGGGCCGCGGCGTCGTGCTGCGGCAGTCCTGACCGAGCGTGTTCCCGATGAGCGCGAAGTTGCCGTACAGGTCGGCCGTGTAACGCAGCTTGGGGTCCGCGTTGTTGGTGGGCGCTTGCGCCCGCGCGCTGCCGGCCGTCAGCAACACCGCGAGTGCGAGCAGCAGTGCCGGCGCGTACTGCCGCGCGGGCTTCCGGCTCGTGGCCGGGAGTGGCGATAGGAGGTTTCGCATAGGTGCCACGGGGGTTCCGAGGTGGTGGGGATGGCCAGGGCGCCCCCTGTGCAAAGTCGGAGCCACGGGTCATCCGGGTGTTCACCTTATGTCACTTCGATTCCCGGCCGCGAGTTTCGGGCTTGCGCCTGCCTGGACCTCCCCGGTGACGGGTTGGGGCTCCAGGGGTCTGGCCGGGGGGACTTGCTCGCGGAGAGGGCGGGGGAGCGTGGCGGAACGCCCCTGGGGCGAAACGCCACGCCACACCCATGGGGCGGCGTGCGCCCACCTGATATGAGCACCGCCCATGGGCATGAGTTGGCTCCTGTGGATTGTGCTTTCCTCGCTGACGGGCAGCCCGGTGCTGTCCGCCCTGGCGGTGCTGGGCCTCGTCATCGTGGCGGACCGCTACACGGTGGGGATTCTCCCCAGCCCGTTGAGGGCCATTGGCCGGTGGCAGCGGGCCTCGAAGCTGCAGCGGCTGCTGCACTCCAACCCGCACGATCGGCGGGCGCGCTACGAGCTGGCGGACCTGTGGGTGCGGCGGGGGAAGTACGCGGCGGCGGCGGAGGTGCTCAAGCCCAACCTGGAGGCGGGCGACGACGACGTGGGGACGCTGTTCCTGCTCGGCGTGGCGTACCTGGGGGCGGGGGACGCGAAGCGGGGCGAGCTGCTGCTGGACGAGGCGGCGAAGTCGGAGCCGGGCTACCAGATGGGGGCGGTGGACCTGGAGCGCGGGCGCTTCCGGCTGGCGCGCGGGGACACGAAGGGCGCCATCGAGGCCCTGAATCGCCTGCGCGAGGCGCGGCAGGGGACGGTGGAGGGGCGGGTGCTGCTGGCCCGGGCGTTGGACAAGAGCGGCCGGGACGCGGACGCGGCGCTGATGCGCGAGGAGGCCTGGAAGGAGTACGTGGCCGCCCCCAGCTTCCAGCGACGGCGCGAGCGGCTGTGGGCCTGGCGGGCACGCCCCAGCCGGCCGCTTGCCTATGGGGCGATGCTGGTGGTGGTGCTCGCCCTGGGCTTCTCCGTGTTGAGCCGGGTGACGGCCCCGGAGCCCTCGCCGGACGGCTACGGCTACTACGACGACCCGGGCCTGGCGGCCGACAACGAGTGATGTGCGGGGAATCCCCTGCTAGGCTGGAAGTTCCATGTTTCAGACCCCCGCCCAGGTCCTGAGGCAGCGCGAGGGGGCGCTCGCCGAGACTCCATTTCCCCTGCTGTTGCACGCGCTGGCCATCGAGGAGCGCACGTGCACGCTGGAGCTGAAGGTGCGCCAGCGCGAGAAGCGCATCACCTTCGAGGACGGCGCGCCGGTGGCGTGCTCCAGCAACCTGCTGCACGAGACGCTGGGCAAGTTCCTGGTGGAGAAGGGGAAGCTCTCGGAGACGGACTACCAGAAGGCGCTCGCCGAGAGCGTGTCGACGGAAGTGCCCATCGGGGGGCTGCTGGTGCAGAAGGGGCTCATCAGCCCGTTCGATCTGTACAAGCAGATGCAGGCGAACATGGCGATGAAGCTGCTGGACTGCTTCCGGTGGACGGACGCGCGCTTCCGGCTCATCGCGGACATCGAGCCGCCGGACACCAGCGTGCGGATGAACACCTCGCAGCTCATCCTCACGGGCATCGCGACGATGATGCCCTTCGACGAGGTGGCCACGCACTTCACCTTCACGGATGACCGGCACTTCGCGCAGGTGCCGGGCGTGGAGGGGCCGAGGCTGTCCTCGAAGGACGCGCGGCTCTTCCAGGCGCTGCGCTTCCGGCCCACCTTCCCGGAGCTGCAGCAGCGCTCGGGGCTGGACACGGATTCCACGCTGCGCCGGCTGTATGCCTTCTGCCTGCTGGGGCTGGCGGACTTCGCGGAGGAGGTGGACAAGCGCCCGGCGCCGGCCCCCTCGGCGATGGCCGCGGCGCCCATGCCCATGCCGGGCCCCGCGCTGACGCCCCTGCCGGGGACGATCGAAACGGTGGATCCGGCGTCCCTGGTGCCGGCGGCGGCCACGGGCCTGCCGTTCTCGGACGAGGACGAGGCGGTGAAGAACGCGCTGTTGAGCGCCTTCATGTCGCACCGGAGCCAGGATCCGTTCGATCTGCTGGGAGTGCCGGAGGACGTGCAGCCGGTGGCGCTGCGCAAGGCCTTCCTGGCGCTGGCGGACAAGTTCTCGCCGCTGCGCTTCCAGACGGCGGACCTGAAGGAGAAGGCGGAGGGGCTGCTGGTGGGGTACGCGAGGGCGTACGGGGCGCTGTCGGAGACGGAGCAGGCGGCGCTGTGGCGCAAGCGGCGGGCGGCGGCGCGGGAGAAGAAGGTGGGGACGGGGCGGCCGACGACGGCGGAGCAGTTCCGCATCCGGACGGACCTGCTGGACGCGAGCACCCAGTACGAGGAGGCGCGCAAGCGGCTGAAGGCGGAGAACTACGCGGGCGCCTTCGAGTACTTCGAATACGCGTGCGACATCGATCCGAAGCCGGTGTACCGGGCGTACCGGGCGTGGGCGCGCTACCTGATGAAGCCGGAGTCGCACGGGAAGCTGGCGCTGCAGGAGCTGCTGGACGTGGTGAAGCAGGAGCCCGGGTGCGAGGAGGCGTGGTACTTCACGGGCGAGGTGTCGCGAGGCGAGGCGCAGTGGGCGCAGGCCGAGGATGCGTACCGCAAGGCCTTCAAGCTCAACCCGAAGAACCGGCAGTACGTGGACCTCATCCAGGACACGATGAAGCGCGTGAAGCGCTGAAGCGCGGGCGCACCGTGGCGCGTGTCACTCGCTGGCGGGCGGGGGTTCCGGACGTTCGATGAGACCGGCCCGGTCGAGCAGCTCGCGCACGCGGGCGGTGAGGGCCACGTGCTCGGGGTTGTCCGCCGTCATGGGCTCAGGCGAGAGAATCAGGAGCCAGCCCAGCGTGCCCACTGGCTCGATGCGCACGGGCGCGGGCAGCGGCGGCAACCTGCCCAGACGGCGCGACAGGTACGTCAGCCATCCCACTCGCCGCTCCCACTTCCGTTTCTGGGTGAGGTCCACCATTTCAGTGGAGTTGACGAGGGCGTAGTCGGGGTCCCACGCCGTCACCATGCACGTGAGCACCTCGGCCAGCATGGGCGCGCGCAGCAGCCGCTCCCGCACCACGCCCTGCCTGGGGGGGTTGAGCAGGCACGAATTGGGCCCGCCCCACGGCGAGTATCCGCCACACGTCAGGTGGAGTTTCGTGGCCTCCTTCTTGGCGTTCCACACCATCTGGAAGAAGCCCATATCCTCGATGACCTCCCTGCCGATGTCGGTGCGGCTCCTGCCCTTGAGGAAGAAGGCCTCCAACTCCTTCAGCTCCGGGCGCACGGGCCAGCCCGGCAGCTCGCGGGGGAAGCCACGGCCTGGCCCGTACCACTGGGCGAACGTCGGGTCACACCGCGCCAGCATGTGGAAGAAGAGCTCCGCGCGCCGCGCACACTCCAGCGCCGTTTCCTTGCGCGGTCCCCAGTACGCCCCGATGTAGTAGTCCTCTTGCATGCGCGCTCCTTTCTACGGCACGGGCCGCGTGTGGTGGACTAAGGGTTGGCTCGGGAAGGGTCACTGGGGCCGCTTGAGTCGCACGCCGTGCTCGCGCTCCAGGAGGGCCTGTGTTTCGGCGGACACGCCCGTGCCGCGCAGATCCAGCTCGCGCAGCCGCGGCAGTTGGAGGAGCACGGCCATTCCCGCGTCCGTCACGGTGTCGCGCGTGAGATAGAGGGTGCGCAGCGAGCGGGGCAGGTGCGGGAGGCCCGCGTCGGTGATGCGGGTGCTGGCCAGACTGAGCCAGGTGAGCTGGCCCAACCTCGCGAGCAGCGGTGCGCTGGAGTCATCGAGCTTCGTGCCGCCGAGGTCCAGGGAGGAGAGCCGCGGCAACCGTTCGAGCGCGGAGAGCCCCGGGCCCTGGATGGGCGAGGAGCGGACGTAGAGGGTCTCCAGCTCGCGCAACGCGGCGAGGTGCTCGAGCCCCGCGTCCGTCACCTGGGTCTTCACGAGGTGGAGGGAGCGGAGGCGGGGGAAGAGCTGGAGCGCGGCGAGCCCCTCGTCGGTGATGCCGGTGCGGCTCAGGTCGAGGGAGCGCAGGCCGGCGCGCATGCCCATCCGGCGCAGGCCCTCGGCGCCGAGGGGATTCTCGCTGAGCTCGAGCGAGGAGAGGGAGTGCAGGGGCGCGAGTGCCTCCAGGGACGCATCGTCGAGCCCGAGTCCGGAGAGGCCGAGGGACTCGAGCTGCTCGAAGCCCCCGACGACGCGCAACCCGGTGCGGGTGACGGCGGTACGTGACAGGTCCAGCTCGCGCAGCATCCGCAGGGAGGCGAGGTGCTGGAGGCCGGCGTCGGTGAGGGCCGAGTCCTGGAGGTGGAGCACCACCAGCTTCTGGAGGCCGGAGAGCCAGCGGAGCCCGGGGCCTCCGGTGCGCGTCTTGCCGAGCACCAGGGCGTACAGGGAAGTCAGTCCGGAGAGGTGCTCGAGCCCGGCATCGGAGATCCGGGTCCCTCCGAGGTGAAGCTCCTCGAGGGTGAGCAGCCCGGCGAGGTGGACGAGTCCCGCGTCGGTGATGGCGGTCCTCGCCAGTCCGAGCCTGGCGAGCCGGGGCATGTGGCGGAGCGCGGCGAGCCCCGCGTCGGTGATCTCCGTCCCGCTGAGGATGAGCGTGTGCAGGTTGGAGCCGGGGAGCCGCGCGAGCACGGTGTCCCCGGCCATGGTGTCGGAGAGGTCGAGCCACTCCAGATGGGGGAGGCCGGCGAGGAAGTCGAGTCCCGGAGGGCCGACGGCGGTGCTCCCGAGGCCGAGGCGGCGCAGCCCGGTGAGGGTGGCGAGGGGAGGCAGGCCGCGGAGTGACACGGCGGTCTCGTTCAGCAGCAGCTCCGTGAGACGAGTCCTGCCCTCCAGGTGGAGGAGCCCCTGGTTGGTCACGGCGGTGCGCTCGAGGTGGAGGGACTCCAGCGTTTCCAGGCCGCGGAGGGCGGCGAGGTGCGCATCACCCAAAGCCGTATTCGAGAGGTAGAGGGTGGTGAGCCGGGTGCCCTCGACGAGGCGGGAGAGGAGGGCGGGCTCGGGGAGCCCCTGTTCCCCAAAGGAGAGGCCGGGGACCTGGTACTCGCGCAGCACGGAGGCGAGCGCGAGCGCCTCCTCCTCGGTGCGGAGAGGGGCGAGAGGCACGGCGTACCAGGTGCCTTCCGGAGCTGGCTCGGCGGGGAAGGTGCTCGGTGGTGGCAGCACGCTCCGTTCCACGGAGGTGCCATCCGGAAGGAGCACGTAAACGCGGAGAAGCGGACGAGGCGGCTCAGGGACGACGACGGGGGGCGCGGAGGGAGGGGGACGCGGAGCCGTCGCACACGCCGAGGTCAGCAACAGGACGAACAAGAACCGGTGCATCCCCGGAGCCTACTTCCCCTCGCCCTCCGGGAGAGGGACGGGGTGAGGGTGCCACGGCTCCCGGGTTGCCCCCTGAGAGTCGGAGAAGAACGCCGTCTCAGTGCACGACAGTCACCGGCCGTCCCGCGTGCTGAACGACGCGGTCGCTCACGGAGCCGAGCAACCACTTGCCGCCGGGGTTGAGGCCGCGGGCGCCGACGACGATGTGGTCGGCGCCGAGCTTCTCGGCCATGGAGACGATGGTGTCGGCGGGGCGGCCGATCTCCACGATCTTTTCCACCTGGGCCTTGGGCAGATCGGCGGCGACCTCATCGAGCATGCGCCGGACGGCGTCCATTTCCTCGGGGGTGCGCTGGGGCCCGGAGATGAGCTCCGAGTCCAGGAAGCCGAGGGTGAGCATGCGGGGAGGCTCGAGTACGAAGAGGAGACTGATGCGCGAGCCGGTCTGCTGCGCGAGATCATGAGCGAAGCGTGCGGCCTTGCGAGAGGTCTCCGAGCCATCGATGGCGACGAGGATGTGGTGGATCACGTCCGCTCCTTCAGGGAAGCAAGAGGGGGCGAGGGCCCCCATACCGTCAGGGTGGGGCGGGGAGCGTCAGGGGCAAGCCGGAACCCGTTCCCACTGTTGGCGAGGGGGAATGTGCCTGACCGGATGCTCGGTGCCCAGAGGGAAATCCCCTCTCCCTCTGGGAGAGGGTTTAGGGTGAGGGTCTTCAGGCTCTTCCGGGAGGAGAGCGGGCAGGGAGGCGCACATGGACACGTTCGCACGGGACCTGGAGTGGACGAAGCTGCAGATGCCGCTGACGCGGAGGTGGTGCGAGGCACTGCCGAAGCTGGAGGGCGTGCGGCTCGCGTGCTCGATGCACCTGGACCTCAAGATGGTGCCGGCGGTGGAGGCACTGCTGAACAAGGGGGCGGCGGTGTTCCTGGCGACGTGCAACCCCACCACGGTGCGGGACGAGGTGGTCGAGCACCTGCGCGGGCGCGGGGCCGTGGCGCACGCCTGGAAGAACATGCCCGCGGACGAGTACGCCTCGGCGATCGACCAGGCGCTGGCCTGGGAGCCGACGCACCTGTGCGAGATGGGAGGGGACCTCTCGCTGGCCCTCCACGCGCGGGGGCTGGAGACGCGGGTGAAGGCGGGGCTGGAGGCGACGGGCTCGGGCATCGCGCGGCTGCGCTCGCTGGCGCTGCGCTACCCGGTGTTCAACTGGGACGACCTGCCCATCAAGGAGGGCCTGCACAACCGCTGGCTGGTGGGGCTGTCCACGTGGCAGGCCTTCTGCGAGCGCACGAAGCTGACGCTGCACGGCAAGCGGGTGCTGGTGGTGGGCTACGGCCTGGTGGGGCAGGGCGTGGCGGATGTGGCGCGGGCGTTTGGCGGGACGGTGCAGGTGGTGGAGAAGGACCCCGCGCGGCTGATGGAGGCGCGCTACGCGGGGTGGGAGGCGGGGACGATGATGACCCCGGAAGCTCCTCTCGCGCATCGACGTCATCGTCACGGCCACGGGGGTGACGGGCGTCCTCGGCGCGGAGGAGGTGAAGTACCTGAAGACGGGGTGCTTCCTGCTCAACGTGGGGCACGTGCCGGATGAAATCGACGTGAAGGCGCTCGGGGCGAGGCGGGAGATCATCCCCCACGTGGAGGAGACGCGGCCCCACGGGAGGCCCGTCTACCTGTTCGCCGGAGGCTCGATGGCGAACCTCACGGCGGGGTGGGGGGACAGCCTGAACGCCTTCGACGTCACCCTGGCCACGATGATGGCGGGGCTCGGCTTCATCTGCACCCGGGGGAGCGAGGGGAAGCCGGGGCTGCACCCGCTCCCTCGCCCGGTCTGGTCGGCGGTGGCCGCGGCGGCCGCCAGCATCTGAGGCGGGACGCTACGGCTTCACGGTGGTGACGAACTTCGTCTTCCCGTCCTGGACCTCGAGAATCACCGCCTGCTTCACGGCGTCGCGGTTCCTGTCGAGGTTGATGGTGCCGGCCACGCCGGGGAAGTCCTTGGTGGCGGCGATGGCGTCGCGGATGGCCTTGCCCGACAGGTCCGGCGCGCGCTTCATCGCGTCGATGGCGAGCCACGCGGCGTCATAGGCCAGGGCGGCCACGCTGTCCGGCACGGCGCCGTGGGCCTCCTTGTACTTCGTGATGAACTCCTGCACCTTCGGATCCGGGTTATCCACCGAGTAGTGGTTGGAGTAGTAGCTGCCCTCGATGGCGGTGCCGCCCAGCTCGAAGAGCTTGTCGGACTCCCAGCCATCGCCGCCGAGCAGCGGCACCATCAGGCCCAGCTCGCGCGCCTGGCGGGCGATGATGCCCACGTCCGTGTAGTAGCCGGGAACGAAGAGGGCCTCCGGCTTCCGCTGCTTGAGGGCGGTGAGCTGCGCGCGGAAGTCCGTGTCGCCCTTCGAGTAGCTCTCGGTGGCCACGAGGTTGCCGCCCATCTCGGAGAACTTCCGGCTGAACACGTCCGTCAGGCCCACCGAGTACGCGCTCTTGTTGTCCTGCAGCACGGCCACCCGGTTGAGCTTCAGGTGGTCGCGGGCGAACTTCGCCATCACGTAGCCCTGGAAGGGATCGATGAAGCAGACGCGGAAGATGTAGTCGCCCTTCTTGGTGACGGCGGGGTTGGTGGACGAGGGGGTAATCATGGGCACCCCGGCCGCCTGGGCCTTGTCCGCCATGGCCATGGAGTTGGTGGAGGCGGCCTCGCCGAGGATGACGGCCACCTTGTCCTGGGTGATGAGGCGCGTGGCCGCCTGGGCGGCCTCCTCGGGCTTGCCCTGGCTGTCGTAGACGCGCACCTCCAGCTTCTTGCCCTTCACCCCGCCGGCGGCATTGGCCTCGGCGATGGCCAGGGCGATGCCGTTGCGCGCGGAGACGCCGAAGGTGGCCTCGCTGCCGGTGAGGCTGCCCACCTGGCCCAGGAGGATCGTATCCGAGTTCGCCGGGGTGGCCCCGGTGGAGGCCGCGGCGGGGGTGGGGGGCTGCGAAGAGGGCGCGGGCGGGACCTTCTTCTCACAAGCGGCCAGCAGCACGGTGAGCGCGGCGAGCAGCATCGGGGCGGCGGAACGGCGCATACGTACTTCCTCCACACATCAAGTCGCCCGCCTTCTATCCCACTCCCGCCAGGCTGGCGCGCCCCCTCCCTCCGTGGGCACGTTGACACCCGGGGACAGGCCGATTTTCCTTCGGCCCTTGGAGGGAGCCGGGAATGCAGCTTCGGGAGAGGACGTGGAGGTTCGCCGCGCTGAGCGCGGTGGGCATGTGGCTGGTGGCCTGTTCGCCGGGGGGCCTCAACCTGGCGTGCTCCGGGCCCGACGATTGTCTCGAGTCCGAGCTCTGCCATCCGGACCACCAGATATGCGTGCAGACGTGTACCTCCCTCAAGGACTGCCCCCCCAAGGCCGAGAGCTGCGAGGCGCTGGGCGGGGCGGAGCTCCAGCGCATCTGCACGTGCCGGACAAAGGAGTGTGTGGGAGACAGGGAGCAGCCGTAGCCGCCAACGGGGTAGACTCCCGGCGGGCGGCGGGGATCTCCGAGAGGGCTTGGGGCCGACGAATGAGCGATGAGACGGATGAGGGCCGGGATCCCTCCTACGATGCCGAGCAGGATCTGGAGAGCCGGTTGCTCCTGGCGACGCCGGAGTACAACACGCGCGGCATCCTGTTCCTGGCCACGTTGACGACCGTCCGGGAAGCTCGGCGGGGAGGAGATGGTGAAGCTCTGCCAACAGGCGAGCGGGGAGACGGAGTTCGTCGAGTTCTTCAGCTACCCCACCCATGCCCTCCTGCGGATGCTGGGCGCCGCGGCGCGGTTGCTGAGCGCCCGGTACGGCGGCTACGCGGAGGTCCTGTGGCTGATCGGCAAGAGGACGGCAGAGCTCTACATGAACTCGGTGGTGGGCCGCTCCGCGCAACTGGTGTCCGCGACGGATCCCATGCGCCTGGTGCGGACCCTGGAGGAGCTCTACAAGGTCTCCATGGCCTACTGTGCGCCGACGGTGGTCTGGAAGGGGCCCAGGCGAGGCGTCCTCTCCGTCCAACGCTCCTTCACGCCGCTCCCGTACCACGAGGGGGGAGCGGTGACGATCGGCGTCCTCCTGGGGTTGAAGAACGTGGAGGCGCGCGCGCGGAGCACGGGGCCGCTCAGCCTAGACCTGGAGCTCTCCTGGGAGTGAGCGGCCAGGGCGGCCTCAGCGGCGGACGAGCTCGAGGTAGATGAGGTTCTCGGTCTCGTCCCGGAAGAGCTCCTGCCGGCGCAGTTGCGTCCTGGGAATCTCGCTCATCCAGCCCGCCACGTCGGACTCCTCGCGGTAGATGAGCCACCAGTCCATGCAGGCTTCCATGTACGCCTTGAAGGCCGCGTCCTTGTGCGGGTCGGCGTAGTTGGCCAGCAGCAGGCGTCCACCCGGGCGCAGCATCGAGAAGAGCTGTGCCGTCAGGCGAATGGCGATGGGCTGCGGGAGGTAGTCGTAGAGCCCGGACGCGTAGACGAGGTCCATGTCCTCGAAGCGCAACTGGTTGCGCAGGATGTCCTTCACCGCGCCGGCCACCGGCTTGACGCCCAGGTGCCCCAGCTCGCTGTCGATGACTCCCAGGCTGCGCAGATCCTGGTCGAGCGCCAGGAACTCGCCCACCTGCCGCTGCTGCATGGCGAGCGAGCGCCGGGACTCTCGCAGGTGGCCACACGCCACGGAGAGGACCCGGGCATCGGCCCGCTCCCCGGAGACGCGATCGATGTAGCGCGACAGATAATCCCTCCGCCCCCGGAGCGAGGCGGTGCTCTGTTGCGCGCAGAGGAAGCGGTTGATCCCCACCCCGATGGGGGTGGTGCCAAGGCGCTCGGGGGCGAGATCCTCGTAGACGAAGTCGAGCATCACCGCGTCACCGGCGTACTGGCGAGGCTTCTCGAAGCCGCGGCGGGTGAACGGCTCCTGGCGGACGAGGGAATGAACCGGGTGGGTCCGGCAGGTGTCGAGGCAGAAGCGCCGCCAGTCCTCGGGAACGAGCGTGGAGCGCGCGTGCCCCAGGGCGGAGAGCAGGGTGTGCATGCCTCGCGAGATGTCCCCGCCCAGGAGCTGGTCATGGGCCAGGTCCAATTCCCGCGACAGGGGGGCGCGCCACTCCGCGGCCCAGTCCTTCGTCAGGTTCAGATCGAGCGAGTTGCCATTCACCTGTTGCGCATGTTCCTGCATGTCGACTCTCGTTGGCTCGCCCCCCTCTCCCCCCCGGTGACGGCTTGCTTCGGCCGGGGTTCCGTTTGTGTGGGCTGCTGCCCACGTTGAGTAAAATGGTTTGTGACGGTCCGCCTCTTCCTCGGAAAACATCCCCTGCTTGCTGCCCTGGCGGACGGTGACCGGCGGGAATCAACGCGCGCCGCTCAGAGCACCTTGCTCGCCACGGCGTCGAAGAGGCGGTTGGGCACCCACTTCGCCACCTCGACGGCCCGGGCCATCGGCCAGGGGAAGCCGTACTCGTCCTGGGCGCGCAGGATGGCCTGTCCCATCAACTCCACGGCCGCGTCCGCCTCCAGCAGGAAGGGCATGGTGTGCTGGATGTTGGCCGTCATCTCCGTCTTCACGAAGCCGGGCTTGATGCAGGTGACGCGCACCTGGGTGCCCTGGAGATCCACGCGCAGGCTCTCCAGGAAGGTGTTGAGGAAGGCCTTGGAGGCCGAATAGGCCGCGTTCTGCGGCAGGCCCCGGCAGCTCGCGAGGCTGGAGACGCCCACCAGGTGCCCGCGGTTGCGCTCCACCATGCGGGGCAGCACCGCGGACAGCGTGGCCGCCGCGCCGGTGACGTTCACGTCGATGACCTTCCGGGCGTGCTCCCACGGGAAGTCCCGGGCGTGGGTCTGCCCGCCCACACCGGCGTTGGCCACCACGAGGTCCAATCCGCCACAGGCATCGTCCAGCGCGCGGACACGCTCGAGCGTGGCGTCCGCGTGGGAGACATCCAGCTCCACGGGCTCGATGTGGGCACCCGCCGCCTTCGCCTCCTGGGCGAGCGCCTCCAGGTGGGCGCGGCGCCGGGCGGCGGCGTACACCTTCACGCCCCGCTTGCCCAACCACAGCGCCAGTCCACATCCCAGGCCGCTGGAGGCTCCCGTCACCAGCGCCGTCCGATAGCTCATCTCGTTCATGGGCTTCCTCCTGTGAGGGGAGGCAGTTAACGCGGCGCCTCCGGAGGCGGCCAGCAGCGGCTGCTCCATCTGTTGGGTAGAATCGCCAGGACATGTCCTCTTCCCAATCCCTGGCCGATTCCCTCCGCGAAGGTGTGCGCTGCCCCGTCCTCACCGACGAGAGCGCGCTCGAGCGCTACAGCTTCGACTTCGGGAACATGCGTCCGCGGCGCCCCCAGGTGGTGGTCCGCGCCCGGTGTGAGGAGGACGTGGTGCACACGCTGCGGGTGGCGCGGGCCTTCGGGGTTCCGGTCAGCTCCCGGGGCTCGGGGCACTCCATCGGCGGGCAGTGCCTGTCCGAGGGCATCGTGCTCGCCCATGACGCGGAGGCGGGCGAGGCGCGCATGTTGGAGGACGGCTGCGTCGAGGCCACCTGCCGCGGCCGCTGGAAGCGCGTGGAGCGCACCCTGTCCGCCGCGGGGCGGATGTTCCCCCTCTACACCAATCAGCTCCGCACGTCGGTGGGCGGCACGCTGTCGGTGGGCGGCTACGGCGTCCGCTCCTTCGTGGCGGGCGCGCAGGTGGACCACGTGGAGCGGGCCCGGCTCATCCTTCCGGATGGACAGGCGGTGTGGTGCTCGCGCGAGGAGAACGCCGAGCTGTTCCGCTTCGCCCTCGCCGGCGTGGGACAGGTGGGCGTCCTGGAGCGCGTGGTGCTGCGCAGCCTGCCCGAGCGGTCCTTCGCGCGGCTGCAGATGAACCGCCACCGCAACCTGCGGGAGATGGTGGACGCGCTCGCGTGGACGGCCGACTGGAAGGGGCCCGCGCCGGAGCTCTTCTTCGCGGAGCACAAGGCCGGGAAGCTCTGGTCCATCTTCGGCTCCCTCCACGAGACGGAGGAGGCGGCCAAGGCCTCGAGCCACCCGGAGCCGCTCGTGCGCATGGAGCGCGAGCGCGTGCACATGGTGGTGAAGTCGGAGGTGCTGCACAAGGGCGAGGACGAGGGCGAGGTCTTCGATCCCAACACGTGCCAGGTGATGGCCGACTACTGCCTGGACCTGGAGGGGCTGCGGCGTTTCGTGGCCTTCCTGGAGGCGGAGCCCGCTCGCTTCTGGCTGCCGGGGCTGGACCTGCTGCGCGTGCTCGGGCTCTCGCAGCCGGAGGATGGTGGACGTTGGCCGTTCGATCTGCGGGCGGCCTTCGGCGGGACGTCGCGCGTCTACGGCATCGGCCTGTACTACCAGTGCCGGCGCTCGGACCGGGCCGGGCTGGAGGCGGTGCGGGCCGCGCACCGTGCGTGCCTGGAGAAGTGCCTGGAGCTGGGTGGCCGTCCGTACCTCTACGGCTGGATGGAGCTGGACCGCGATGCCCGGCAGGCCGTGTACGGGCAGGACTACGCGCGGATGCGGACCCTGCGCCAGGAGCTGGATCCGCGTGGCCTGCTCAACCCCGAGGCGCTGTAACCGGCCCCTCCAGCGTCAGCACCGAGGGCACCTGCTCCGGCCGCGCCAGGCGGAGCAGGCCGTAGCCCGTTCCCGCCAGGCCGTGCATCAGCCCCGGCATCTCCAGCCCGAAGGGGACGCCGCACCGGCAGCCGCGCCGCTCGAGCGACTCCAGCACCATGGCCGTGCGCCGCTCCAGCCCGGCGGCCCACCGCTCGCCACCGGGGGTCCCGCGCGCCTGCAGCAGCAGCTCCAGCGAGCCGAGGTCCCCGTGGCACAGCGAATGGTCATGGCCGAAGCCGTGCGCCCCCACCGTCTCCAGGGCCGCTTCCAGCGCCTCGCGTGCGTCCGCGTCTCCGTGGCGCAGCGCGCGCAGCAGGGCCAGCCCCGCGCCGGACGCGCCCTGGCACCAGGACGTCTCCTCCGGCCCGTGGCGCCGCTGCTTCCCCGCGGCCAGTGCCTCGCGAGCCGCGGTGCGGAAGCGCTCCTCCCCGGTGAGCGTGGCGAGCTCCAGCAGCGCCAGCGCGGTGCCGTCCACACCCCGGGCGAGGCCCGCCTCGGCCTGGGTACCGGGCGCGGCCAGCAGGCCCAGCAGCCCTTCGCCGCAGCGGCGCGCCAGCTCCAGCACGCGGGGTGAGGGAGCGGCGCGGTGCAGGGCCACCAGGGCCAGCAGCGTTCCCGCGGTTCCGGACTGGAGCCCGTGCCGCGCCTCCGCGTCCAGGAGCGCGGGCAGGTGTTGGCCGGCGAGCTCCGCCGCCTTGCGCAGCAGCTCCTCCCGCCCCCAGAGAGACCCGAGCCGCGCCAGCATATAAAGGATGCCGCCCCAGCCGTCGAAGCCCCCCGCGGACGCAACGGGCTCGCGCTCCTGCTCCAGCCGGTGCAGCACCATGGCCACGAGGCGCCGGGCGGCCTCTCCATGGCGGCCCATTCCGGCCACCGGCTCCAACTGCCCCAGGAAGAGGGCCACGCCGGGCAGCCCCGCGGCGAGGTCCAGGCCCAGCGGACCCATCACCCACCGCCGCTCCCTGCCGGGTGACAGCCCATACGCGGCACCGCCCCGTGGCTCCAGGGGGACGAGCTTCAGCAGCCTGTCTCCCAGGGCCACCGCCGCCGCGGTGAGGCGCTCGGGGGTGGCGGGCGCGTGCGGCTCGGCCAGCGGGTACGTGTTCCCCGGTGCATCCACGTCCGGGACGAGCGTGGCCATGGACGCGCGGATGAACCACGTCTGCCGCTCCAGGTCCTCCGGGCCGAACTGCTCCAGGCGCCGCCGCACCAGGGTGAGCCCCTCCTCGGCGAACACGCCGGGGATGCGTGAGTTGTCCGCGGCCCACACGTCGAGCGAGCCGGGGCGCGTGGTGAAGAGCGGCACGTCTCCCTGCTCCAGCGCCTCGCGCTCGGCGCGGACGATGGCGGGGATGAAGGGGAAGCGCTCGGTGTCCGTCCACAGCCTGTCGAGGAAACGGTCGCGGTCCAGCGCGTCCCGCATCACGTCCGGGTGGAGGCTGTCCTCCAGCACCGAGGTGTAGAGCAGGGTGGGGCGCATCAGCACGCGCACCTCGTCGTCCCGCATGCGCCACAGGGGGCCGTCCTTGGCCAGCATCGCGTCGCGCCCGGTGCGCAGCAGCTCGTACATGCGCGTGAAGCCGGCGAGCAGCGCGTCCGTCTGGGCGAGCGTGTCCACGTTCTGGCCCTGCAACGTGGGGCGGTTGTGGCCCTCGGGCATCACCTGCCGCTTGCGGGCGATGTGCATCTCGTCCGTGCCGGAGCCTTCCAACCGGGGCACGGCGCGGGGGCTCACCTGGCCACCGATGGAGGCCAGGCCGCTGATGTCGATACCGGCGGACTCGGCGTTGGCCCACACCCGCTGAGGCAGCAGCCCCACGCGCAGCACCGAGTCGAACATCTCCTGCCGGGCCTGCTGGGCCGAGCCCTCGTCCACCACGGGCAGGTGCGGGTGCAGCAGCGACTCCAGGTCCACCAGCACCGGATGCTCGCCGGAGGCGACGATGTTCTGGAAGTGGAAGTCGGTGGCCTCCAGCGCGTAGAGCAGCGCGAGGAACGCGCCCAGCCGCTGGTAGAATCGCCCCACCTGCTCCTCTGTCTCGCACGGGGCCGTCTCGGCGAACTCCATCCACCCGTAGGCGCCCTGGTCCATCACCCGCAGGCGCCGGAAGGGCGTGGGGTTGCCGCGGCGATCCACCCACGCCAGCAGCTCCTGGAAGTGTGCGTCGATGGCCAGCGAGCGCGGCTTGTAGACCACGTGCAGGCCGGACTCGAAGACGAGCATGCGCACGGAGCGGCCACCGCGGTGGACGTCTCCCACGCCGCCGCGCACCCGGACGAGCCTGCCGGGCTCCTTCCCTGGACTGAGGGCCTCGCGCAGCATCGGCCAGTCCGCGCACAGCCGCTCCATCAGCTCCAGCGACACCTCCACCCAGGTGTCCACCTGATGGCCCAGGCGCCGGGCCAGGACGGTGTACTCCTCGAACAGGCCCCGCGCGGAGACGGGGTGCTTCAACCAGCGCACGAAGCTGGCGAAGCGCTCCTGGGCGCTCGTTCCCTCCAGCCGCTCCTCCAGCCGCGCCACGTTCAGCTCCAGCACCAGGGTGCGGCCGAGCAACTGCAGCAGCTCCGAGGGCAGCGGGGCGAAGAGGGTGGCCTCGGCGGTCTCCAGCGTGAAGGGCGCCTCGGGGTAGCGCTCGAGGAGCCCGCGCAGTCCGGCGCGCAGGCGCTCGAGGCCGTCATGGACGAGCGGCGCGACGGCGACGAGGAAGGCACTGTCCGGCCGGCGGAGCACGCCCGGAGGCAGGGGCATCGCCGGCAGGGGCTCCCCGTGACGGTCCAGGGTGCGGAGGAAGGTCTTCAGTCCCCGTGGCAGCCCGGCGCTCCGGTCCCGCACCACCTCGGGAGGCTCTCCGAGGAGCTGGAAGAAACGCGCCTCGGTGAGGCCGTCGGTGGCGAGGCGGCGGGAGAAGAGCGCCTCCTGGTCCATCGGAGGCCGCGAGCGCCAGCGCTTCATTCGCTTCTGGGCGAGCCCGGCATCCACCGGCGGAGTGGAGCCCTCGGGGAGGGTGGCCGCGCGCTCCAGCAGCGAGAGGGCCCGGTACCAGACAGACTCGGGAGAGGGGCTCATGGGGTGGGGTCCGGGGGGGTCAGGCGGCGCGGGCGGAGGCGCGGCCCCAGAGGTGCTTGAGGCCCGGGTAGGCCTTGGCCTCCAGGGGGGCGCCCGGTTGGAAGACGACCTTCACGTGGTTGAGGTAGCGCATGAAGAGGCTCAGCGTGTCCGGCCCCTGGGCCTCGGCGCCGCGGACGAGGTTGGCGGGCCAGCGCTCGCGCTCGGTGCGGTGGTCGGACAGCCCCATCCACGCGAGCAGGGCGTCACGCTTCTCCGGACGGCACAGCTCGCGCTGCACGAGGTGCTCCAGCAGGGGCTTCCACCGCTCCTTGAAGCCGCCCAGCGTGAGGGCGTCCACGTAGCACTCCAGGCCCAGCTTGGGGAACACGCGCTCGCCCACGTCCAGCGCCAGGCAGATGCGGTCGGTGTGCGGGGCCAGCGAGGACAGCAGCGCGTCCAGCTCGCCCGAGGGCCCGTCCCAGCCGATGTCCCGCAGGTAGGCGGTGAGCCCGGTGGTGGGAATGCCCCGCACGCACAGCCGCAGCGCGTCGATGGGCCGCGAGAGCATCATCCCCACCTGGTAGACGTTGCCACCGGCGGGGAGGGCCTCGTAGGCGCGGCGCACGCTGGCGCGCGGGGCGGCGGGGCCGGGCTCGCCGCGCATCACCCCGGTGGCCAGGGCGACGAGCTCCAGCGGCTTCTCCAGTCCCTGCCGGGGCCCGAAGAAGATGGCCGGCGTGGGCGCGGTGGTGGGGCGGCCGGCCACGTCGAACTCCAGCCAGAAGTCCTCCACGTCCGCGTGCAGCGCGTCCTCGGGGTTGGACCAGCGGGCGCAGAAGTCGAACACGCGCCGCCACACGGGGTTGTCCAGCAGCTCCGGCGGGGGCCGCACGTCCGGGTTGCGCCCACCGAAGGCGGTGCGGGTGCCGTCATGCGTCTGCACGCGCACCAGGAAGTCCGCCTTGGCCTTGGGCTCGGCCAGCCGACACTCGAAGCCGGAGCCGGTGCACGGAGGCAGCGCCCGGGCGATGGGGCCGATGTCCGCGAGCGCCTCGGGGGAGACGAGCACGGAGGGCATGTGCGGCTCGCCCACCCGCAGGTAGTCCAGCATGGAGTACTTCATGGTGTGTCCTCCCGGTGTGCCTGGCTCATCCCACCTGCTGGCGCCGCGCCGCGGGGGCGGGGGCCTCCACCAACTGTCCTCCCACCAGCGCGGCGTAGTGGCCGCCGAGCGCCAGCAGCTCGTCGTGCGTCCCGCACTCGACGATGGAGCCCTCGTGCAGCACGAGGATGAGGTCCGCGCTGCGCACGGTGCTCATCCGGTGGGCGATGACGACGCGGGTGCAGCGCAGCTCGTCCAGGTGCTCGTCCACCTGCCGCTCCGTCACCACGTCCAGGTGGCTGGTGGCCTCGTCCAGCAGCAGCACGGTGGGGCGCTGGCAGAGGGCGCGCGCCAGGGCCATCCGCTGGCGCTGGCCACCGGAGAAGTTGGTGCCCCCGGCCGTCACCTTCGTCTCGTAGCCCATGGGCAGGCGGGCCACCTCGTCGTGGATGGCCGCCAGCCGCGCCGCCTGCTGCACCTCCTCCAGCGAGGACTCCTGGCTGTTGAAGGAGATGTTCTCCCGGATGGTGCCGGTGAAGAGGAAGGGCTCCTGCAGCACCGCGCCGAACTGCGCGCGCAGCGAGCGGTAGTCCAGCTCGCGCAGGGACTGGCCGTCGTAGAGGATGTCGCCCTCGGTGGGCTCGTGCAGGCCGAGCAGCAGGGTGCCCAGCGTCGTCTTCCCGGAGCCGGTGCGCCCCACCAGGGCCACCTTCTGCCCGGGCTCGATGGTGAGGGAGATGTCGCGCAGCACCCACGGGGAGTGGCGGTTGTAGCGGAAGCTCACGTGGCGCAGCTCCAGGCGCCCCGTCAGCTTGGGGGCCGGGCGCACCTTGGAGACGTCCTGCTCCGGCGGGGCGTCGAAGACATCCACCAGCCGCTCCAGGTTGGCGCCCACGGACTGGAGCTGCTGCACGGTGGCCACCAGCGAGGCCAGGGGCAGCAGGCAGGCGGCGGCGAGGGCGTGCAGGCCGAGCATCGTGCCCAGCGACATCTCCTGGTTCATCACCATCCGCGCGCCGAGCCACAGCAGCGCGAGCGGGCCGAGGGAGCGCAGGGTGAGCTGGGCCATGTCCAGCCCGGCCGCGAGGTGGCTGCGCCGCACGGAGATGTTGAGGTGGCGGGTGAAGACGTCACCCCAGTGCTCCAGCGCGCGGGACTCGCCGCCCGAGGCCTTCAACGTGGCGATGCCGGTGAGGGCCTCGGTGAGGTAGCCCTGCGCCTCGCCCTGGGTGGTGAGGAACTGCTGCATCAACGCGTGCCGCCGCGCGCTGGTGCTCATCACCAGCAACACCTGGAAGAGGCCCAGTCCGGCCACGGCGAGGCCGAAGGCCGGCGCGCGCGCGAGCAGCAGGGCCAGGTACACCAGCACCAGCCCTCCATCGAGCACCACCGTGAGCGCGCGGCCCGCCAGCGCCTCGCGGATGGCCACGTTGCTCGCCAGGCGCGCCATGAGGTCGCCCGTGGTGCGCTGCTGGAAGTAGCGCAGCGGCAGCGCCACCAGGTGCTCGAAGAGTCCGAGCATCATCCGCTGGTCCACCTGCGCGTAGAGGTACACCGTCAGCATCGAGCGCAGCCAGGCCGCCACGAGCTGGGTGAGCACCAGCACCCCGATGCCCATCCCCAACAGGGTGAGCAGATCCGTGGACACCGACGGCAGCAGCCGGTCCACCACGAGCTGCGTGGCCAGGGGCAGCGCCAACCCCAGCCCCTGCAGCACCAGGGACACGAGGAGGAGCTGCGTCAGCACGCCGCTCAGCAGCCCGGTGCCCACCAGCCTCGACAGGTGGGCGGGCCACGTCGGAGGCTCCGCGGGCCGGGTCTCGAACGCGGGCCCGGGCTCGAAGGTGAGGACCACGCCGTTGCTGAGGCTCCGCGCGAAGCTCCGCGCGTCCAGGCGCCGCCGGCCCACCGCGGGGTCGACGATCTCCACCCGCGAGGGGGACCAGCGCTCCACCACCACATAGTGGTTGTTGTTCCAGTAGGCGATGGCCGGCAGGGGCACCTGGGCGAAGTTCTCCGGCTTGATGGAGAAGGCCTTGCTGGTGAGCCCGTGCTGCCGGGCCGCCTCGAGAATCCGCCGGGCCGAGGTGCCATCGCGTCCCGAGTCGAAGAGCTTCCCGGCACTCGTTCAGGGTGGTGCTGCGGCCGTGGTAGCCGAGGACCATCGCCACGCAGGCGGCGCTGCACTCGGTGGACGTCATCTGCAGGATGACGGGCACCCGGCGCCGGAAGAGGCCCCAGCCGGCTCGCGGCTTCGGAGCGGGGGGCACCGCGCGCACGGCCGGCGTCTGCTCACCGCCGCTCATGGGCCACCTCCTGCTTCACCTGGAGCGCGAGCACCCCATCCGCCAGGGCCCAGGCCGCGAGTGCTCCCGCGGTGAGCACCAGTCCCAGCACGCACCACAGCAGGGCGAAACCCCGGGGCGAGACGAACCGCGGCAGTTGCAGCGCGGCCTGCTGCCGCTTCGGGGGCTGGGGGGCCGGCGGAGGGACGGACGGGGACGTTGGTGTCTCGGGCAAGGGCCAGTCCTGTCGCGAGGGGTCCGGAAGTGCTCCCGGAGGACAAAAAAAAGGGCGGGGCGTTCGAAGTCGCCCCGCCCGCAGCATCGTCCGTCCGCCGTGCCCGCCTCAAGGGGAGCCACCGGCCGACGGCTCGAGCCGTTCTACTCGGCCGCCTGCTCCGCGGCGACGCAGCTGCACCAGTCGCAGCTGGCGGCGGCGTTACCGCCCACGAGCACGTCCAGCGCCTCGTCGGTCAGCTCCATCATGCCGGCCGGGTTCTCCGGAATCATCTCCCGCTCCGACTCGCTCAGCTCGTTGCGGAAATCTTCGTCCTTCCACGCACGGATGATCTTGTTCGACATGGCGGTGCTCCCTGTGGGGGTGAACTGCCAGCTCGGGGGATGAGCTGTCCTTCACGACGAAAGAAACCCTACTGGATATCCGTCATCACTGTCAAAGGTGGGAGCCATTAAAATTCAGCGCAGTATGTTTTTCAGGAAAGAACCGTGATGCTGGAAATATCCGGGTTGGCTGCCCAGGCGCTCGAGGAGGTCCGCGGCGCGCGTGGGGCCATCGAAGGCGGCGAGGGCGTGCTGGAGGCGCTGGGCGTGGGCGCGAGGAGCCGGGTCCTCCAGCAGGGCGCGCACGGCCTCGCGGAGCTGGAGGGGCTCGGGGCTGGAGGAGGGCAGCGCGAGACGCGTGGCGGCGCCGGTCCGGACACAGGCCTCGGCCACGGCGGGGTACTCCAGGGCGAGGTGCGGCCCCTCGAGGAGCAGCAGCAGGGCGGGACACCCGTGGGTGAGCGCGCCCAGCGCCGCGGCGGAGGTGGGCGGGGAGAGGACGGCGCGGGCCCGCTCGAGCACGAAGGCCTCGGGCAGGTGGGGGCGCACGAGGAAGTTCGCGGGCGCGGTGGAGGCGGCGGCGGGCGGAGCGAGGGCGAGCACCCGGAGGGGCTCGTCGCGCAAGGCTTCGACGAAGGCGGGCCAGGTGGCCGGAGGAAGCGTGGCGCCGCCGAGGCGGGCGAAGAGGACGGGGAGGCTTTGGGCGGCGGCCTCGTCCAGCCAGTCGCGCAGCGCCGCGTCGGGCTCCTCGCGGGGCAGTCCGAGGCAGTCGCCGACCAGGTGCACGCGTGACGGCAGCGAGTCCACGTCCGCTTCCAGCTCGGGCACGGTGCGCAGCAACAGCAGGTCGCCGAGGAGCGAAGAGTCCTGGGGCGCCCGGTGCTCGGGAGGCAGGCCGCACGCCTGGCGCGCGGTGGCGTAGTGGGGCATCAGCCCCTCGTAGAGGCTCGACGGCGTGCGCGGTGAGGGCGTCGCGCTGCCCGGGCGGCGGAGGCTCGGCGCGGGGGAAGATCCAGGCCATCTGTCCCACCACGCCCAACGGGAGGCGCTGGCGCTCGGCGGCGAGGGGCACGCCGAAGGCGAGCTGCTGGCCCACCAGCACATCCGCGGGGAAGTGCTTCAGCGCGGACTCGATGTGCCGCACCTGCCGCACCATCTCCATGGGGAGGGCGCAGGTGCTCGTGTCGAAGCTCGGCCCGTCCGGCTCACCGCGGGCAAGACGCTCGAAGCCCTCGCGCCGCAGCAGGGGGGCGAGGGGCGGGCCGGTGACGAAGGCCACGGAGTGCCCGCGCTCACGCAGCGCTCGGGCGATGGCGAGGGCCGCGTGAATGTCTCCCACGCGGTCCATGCAGCAGAAGAGGTAACGCAAGGGCTCCTCCTGGCCGGTTCACGAGGCGTTCGCGCGAGGCATCCGCTGGCGGAGGTGGCCCAGCTCCTCCAGGAGATCCGCGGCGCGGGCGGGCCCGTCCACTTGGGCGAGCGCCTCCCGGAGCCGTCCGGCGTTCCGCGCGAGCGAGGGCGTGGCGAGCAATTCCTCCACGGCCGCGCGGATGGAGCGGGGCGTGAGATCGTCATCGGAGCGGCGCAGGAGGCTGAGGGCGGCACCGGCCCGCCGGCAGCGCTCCGAGGTGGAGAACTGCTCGCCCCCGGCGACGAGGAGCAGCGCGGGCACGGAGTGGGTGAGGGCGCCGAGCACGACCGTGGTGGTGCCGCTGGCGATGATGCCGTGTGCCTGGCGCAGGATGGAGGACTGCGGCACGTGGCGGCGCACGAGGAAGTGGGGAGGGAATTGCTCCTCTTCCACACCGGGCTTGCGGATGGCCGCGACGACGCGCGCGGGCATGTCCTTCAGGGCCTCCACCACGAGGGGCCAGAAGTCGCAGAACTCGAGATCCCTGGCGGGCTGCACATAGAAGAGGGGCAGGCCGGAGGCCCGTGCTTCCTGCAGCCACTGCTCCAGCGCGGGATCTGGCGGCGCCTCGGGCGGCTCCCAGAGGCAGTCACCCACGAGGCGCACGCGCTCGGGCAGGGAGGCCACGTCCCCTTCGAGCCTCCGGCACCGAGCGCAGCATCAGCAGATCGCCGATGAGGGGCGTCTCGCGGTAGCGCGGAGAGGAGGCGCGCAGGCCCATCGCCTCGCGGGCTTCGTTGAAGCGGGCGAGGAGTCCGTCGTGCAGGGAGGCGGCGCGCCGCGCGAGCATCTCCGGCCCGGGAGGCCCGTCGGTGACGGGGAAGATGTACGAGGCCAGCCCGAGGCTCGCGACGGGGAGTCCCTGGCGCTCAGCGGCGAGGAGCGGCCCGAGCGCGAGCTGCTGGCCCACGAGCACGTCCGCGTGGAAGCGCCCGAGCGCGTACTCCACGTGCCGGGCCTGCCGGACCATCTCCAGCGGCTGGGCGAAGATCTCGATCTGGAAGCTCTTCCCATCCTGCTCGCCGCGGGGGATGCGCTCGAAGCCGGAGTCCTGCACGAAGTGGGCGAAGGTGGGGCCGGTGACGAAGGCCACCTCATGGGAGCGCCGCCGCAGCTCCCGAGCGATGGCGAGGGCCGGGAAGAGGAAGCCGGGACTGTCGAGCGAACAGAACAGGTAGCGCACGCGAGCCTCCTCCTCCCCGCTGGCCGAAGCTCCGCGGAGGGACGTCCGGGAAGTCTAATCGAAACCAGAAGAATTGGAGAAGGTGGAACTCCCAGCCACCTGCATACCCATCGCTCGGGCAGCCGAAGCCCTGTCCTCGCGAGGAAGGGAAAGACCCCACGGGTTGTGCGACCATGGACTTCATCCCACCTGCCTGCAGTGGAGCGACATGTCGATGAGCCGCGATTCACGCGAACGGACACTCACCTCCAAGCTGGCGGAGGCGCTGACCAGCTCCCTGCACCTCTCGGAGGTGTTTTCCAACGCCGAGGACGTGCTGTTCCAGCTCCTGCCGGCGGATTACATGGCGCTGTGTGTGTCCAGGCCGGGCCGGCAGGGGGATTACGACTGGTGGGCGACGAAGATGCCGGCCCCGTTCCTCGCCCGCTACTCCGAGCTGGCCGAGGATGATTTCGTGCGCAGCGCGGTCGTGCGCAGGCCCAACCTGGTGTTGCGTGACACGGAGATGGTGCCGCAGCGCAAGGTGCTGGAGCGCAGCCGGTGGTACCGGTACTGCCGCGAGCTGGGCATGCCGCTGGAGCAGGTGATGTCGGTGTTGCTGGACGTGAAAGGCGGGGTGCACGGCGGCCTCACGCTCTACCGCGAGCGGCGCCGGCCGTTTTCCAGGCGGGACCAGTCCCGTCTCCAGGGACTGACGCCTTTGTTGACCCACACGGTCCGCAATTGCCGGATGTATGCCGAGGTGGCGGCGCGCGGCCAGATGCTGGATGCGTTCTTCCATCATCGGGGCGCCAGGTGCGTCGTGCGGGCCAGTCCCTTCACCGAGGAGCTGCGCACGCCTTCCACCACCGCGTTGCTGAAGCGGTGGTTCCATCCCTCCGAACTGGGGTCTTCGGGCCTTCCCACGGAGTTGGTGGAGCGGCTTGCCCTGCTGGCGGCCAGGGGAGGAGATGGGCGGCTCGGTTGGGACACCTGGGCGCGGGATGGCGAGGTGCGGGGCCTGGCGGACCAGGACCTGCGGGTGACCTTCACCCGGCTGCCGGAGCGGGATGGCCAGCGGCTCTGGGCGTTGGAGTTCCAGGAGATTCCGCGTGCCATCCCCGTACCCGAGGCGTGGCGTCAGCTCCTCACGAAGCGCGAAGCCGAGGTCGTGAGCTACGTGCTCCAGGGCTGGGACAACCAGTTGATCGCTGAGCACTTCGGCCGCGCACGGGGAACGGTGAAGAAACATCTGCAGCGTGTCTTCGACAAGCTGGGCATGGACAGCCGGAAGGCCCTCATGTCCCGGGCCGGCCTCATGTCCAGGGGGCCTCTCTCGTGACCTCTCTTCCTCCACTGGACAGGCCTCCTGAGGGGAGCCGGTTGCTCCGCGTCTGGACCTCTCAAGAGAAGAGGCCGCTGTAGAGGGCGCGCGTGGTGCGGGCCGACAGCAGCAGTGCCGACTGTTCCCGCGGGTCCGTCAGCGAGCGCAGGACCGAGGCCAGCTCGGCCACATGACTTCCATCCGCGTCCCCATGGCCGCGCAGGAAGGTGACCGCCTTGCGGATGTTCGGGATGGCGTTGGCCGCGAGCAGGCGCTCCACGGTCCTGCTGGCGTGTTGCACGGACAGGTATTCCAGCACGTAGGCCGTGCCGAGGAACGCGGCGGGCACGCCGGACAGCGTGGTGTAGCGGTTCCACGCGACATAGGCGATGACCGCGGGGCTCTGCTCCGCGCCTTCGACCCGCTCGGCCGGCCACCCCAGGTTCTTCAGGTCCGCCAGCAACCACCGCTCGTGCCCGCGCTCCTCCGCTGACTTCTGGAGGAGCAGCTCCGCCAACCGGGGATGCCAGCCCAGCCGCTTCATCCGGTGGCCCGCCTCCGCCAGGAGCGGCGTGGTCCACCGCACGTAATGGTACGTCTGCACCAGGTAGTGGGCGTAGCTGCCGGCTTCGATGCTCCCATCGATGAGGCGCCGGGCGGCGGGGTGCGCCTTCAACTCCTCCACGAGCGTGCGCGCCTCGTCCTGCAGGGTGTCCATCCAATCCGTCTGCGTCTGTGTTCCGTTCGGCGTGTGCATGTACGTCTCCTGTCCAGGGCCGCTGCGGGTCCTGGGGGTTGAGAAGGAATGGGGCGGGGAGTGGGTCAGACCTGGGCGTGGCGCGAGATGCCTCGGCCCAGGGAAGCGAAGCAGGCCAGGGTTCTGGCCGGAACCTCATCCAGTGCCGCGACGAGCGGCAGGGAGAAGCGGTGGAACCCCGTGTCGTAGAGAGGCTCGGCGATGAACCGTGCCCCCATCTTGTAGGCGAAGAACGACAACACCCGGGGCATCCTCAGTCCGTTGAAATGCCCCTGCCGGGCGCGGTCTCGCTCCGAGGGGGTGAAGCGAGGAGCGCTCGGCGTGGCGGGGGGCACCGGAGGCGCGTGGGCCCGTGCACGCCAGCGCTGGCTCACCAGCCCCTGCCGCATCGCCATCTGGTGGATGAGCTGGGCGTCCTCGGTGGAGTCCGTCTCCATGTTCGCGGAAGCAATCCAGTGCGTCACCCCCCGCTGGCGGCTTTCCGCGTAGAGCCCGGCCTGGAGCCACACGAGCGCCTCGGAATGGCGCCACTCCTTGAGGACGCAGAAGCGCGTGCTCTCCGCGAACATCAGTCCCGGTCCCCCCACGTCCGGCAATTCCAGCTTCTGCTCCAGCTCGATGCCCAGGCGTCCACCCGTGGCGCTTGCCACTTCGGAGTTGGGCAGCAGCAGCCTCGAGGTGGCCACCGGCGTGTCATCCGCGTAGACGACGAGATGAACGGTGGTCTCCAAGGTGTCGAAGCCGTTCACCTCCCGGAGTGTCGTGGTGGCCGTGCTTCCAAGCAGTCCCAGCTCCTTGCCAAAGACGGCCCAGCGGATGCGCAGCGCATCGTCGAGCTGCCGCTGGGTGGTGGCGACGCGGCAAGACAGTGTCGTCATGCTTCCCCTCACATGAAGTGACACGGCCCCTCGCCGTGTCTTCACCCGGTTCCTTCGCCGCCAAAGGCCCGAGTTCGCCGGGCCAGGTTTTTCCCTCCCGGCACGGGCTGGAGCCGGGCCGCCGTCTCCTGTCCATACCTCTTGAGGGGTACAGACAACGCCTTCGGGCATCACCCAACTTCTTCCGCCATGCGGAAGCCGTGCCCGTCGAACTCCATGGGTCCGGTGCCGAAGGAGTGGAGGCGACACATTGAACGCATGGGCGAATGAGTCCTGGCGAGGAGAGGGGATGCGCTATCCATCACCGGCGGATGAGAGGCTTCTGCACGCGCGCGTGGTCCAGCAGGACCCAGTGGCTTCCACTGACGTCTTCATGACGTACATGGATCGAATCGTGAAGATCCTGATGCAGCGGCTGGGCTGTGACGAGGACGCTGCCCATGACTCCACTGTCGAGGTGATCTTCACCTACATCCACAGGCCCGCCCGGTATGACCCGGACAAGGGACGCTTGTTCTCCTACCTCATGCAGGCGGCCAAGCACCGGGCGCTGGACAAGCGTCGCGCAGCGGACGCACGGGCCCGGCGAGATCAAAAATACGGCAGCGATGTCGAACATGGCACGAGGACTCCGAAGGAAGCATTGGAGGACCTGGTGGAGGCGAGACTCGCCATGAATCGGCTCGTGGAGCGCCACATCCTGAAGAGTGAACGGGACTGGGAGGCCCTCCGGCTCATCCTCGTGGGTGAGCGTTCGACCGAGCGTCTCGCGGAAGCCCTGGGGTTGGCGTCGCTGCCCAGGGAAGAGCTGAAGCGGGCGGTGAAGCGGCATCGGGACCGCCTCATGAAGTTGCTGGAGCGTTTTGGAAAGGAGGATTCCGATGGCCAATCCTAAGTGGCTCGAGGTCGCGGCCCGGCGCAGCGGGCAGCTCTCCTGGACGCTCGGCTACGTCTTCGAGCAGTACCGGAAATACGAAGGCAGGTCCGCCGAGGAGCTCGCGGTGGAACTGGACTGCTCGCCGGAGACACTCGCGTGGTTGTCCCTGTGCCGGCGCCCCAGCGAGGAACGCTTCGTCGAGCACCTGGAGATGATCGAGAAACGTTTCGCAGTGGAACCTCATCGGCTCGCGGCCGTGGTGCGGCACGTCGAGGTGTTGGATGTTCTTCCCGCGAGTCAGGAGCAGGAGGAGGCGCACGAGGAGTCCTTCCTGCTCGCGGCGAGAGATCACACCACCGACGACGAGACGAATTCATGACAGAGGCCTGGTTGCAGGAAGCCGTGAAGGCATGCCGTCTGCCGTCCTGCATTCCATTGAGCGACCTGCTCAAGAAGATAGGCATGGTGCTGCCCATCAGTCTGGTGGCCATGCCTCGCCTCACGTGTGGCATGGCTCGCGACTGGCTGGACTCGAAGGGGCGCGCGCACGGAGGGCTGCCACGCACGGGCCGCCGTCTGCATGGGTGCATGGTCGCGCATGCGGGCCGTGGGATTCTCTTCTATGACGGCCAGGACGAAGCACCCCAGCAGCGCTTCACCCTGATGCATGAAGTGGCGCACTTCGTGCTCGATCACCATCTGCCCCGGGCCCACGCGCTGCGCGCCTTGGGGCAGGACATCCTTCCGGTCCTCAACGGCGAGCACGCCCCCGCGCCTCACCAGTCCCTGTTCTTGACGCTCAAGCGGATTCCCTCCGGTGTCCAGGTCCGGTTCATCGAGCGCACCGCGTCCGGAGACCCCTGCACGGGCAAGGCGATGGAAGCGGAGCTGCGCGCGGATCTCCTTGCCTTCGAGCTGCTGGCTCCGGCCCTGGAGGCGCTTCCTCTCGTGAGGGGCTGTTCCTGGCAGGATGCGGAGGCGCGGCTGGCCTCGCGATTCGGGCTTCCGGTCAAGGAGGCGCGGGCCTACGTCCGGTTGTTGTTGGCCCGCGAGCCCGAGCGCCGTCCCTTCTTCCTGAAGTTCACGCCCACGGAGGAGCGGTAGCCATGCAGAATGGAACCCCGCCGGATGGAGGAAGGCGATTCGTCGGAGACGCGGATTACCGGGCGATCCTGGGAGAAGATCTCTCCACCACGCTCGATCTCCGCACCTGGGAGAAGGGGTGGGAAATCGAGCGGTTGATCTCCCGCATCCGTTCCCAGGTCGCCAGCGCCGAGACCTCGGAAGCGCGCATCCGGGCGGCCATCCGCCAGGAGATCTTCCCCGACCTCAAGAGGCAGACCCGGATTCCCGAGGCGGGAGTCTATGAGGCCAGTCCCGAGAGGCTGAAGACCGTCTTCGAGAGCCTGCTCTTCCCCGGACGGGTCGAGGCGGTGAACAGCATCGCCGCGTCTCATGACAGCCTGGCGCTGGGCATCACCCAGATCGGTGTGTCCATCGTGGGCTATGGGGGCCGGTCCGGAACCTTCTCCCAGCGCCTCTTTCGCAAGGATGTGGCCGCGCGCAACCCGGACACGCTGAAGGTGGTGCAGGACTGCCTGGAGCGGCGGCATGAGCGCGGCCCGAGGGACAACGTGTCCATGCTGATGCGCCGCTACATCCGGGCCTATGCCGAGCGGGCCATCCTCCTGGACAGATCCGAGGCGGAATGGCGCATCGGTCCGGGCAATCCCTGCTCACGGGAGATGCTCTCCGGCGCCAACTACAAACCCCTGTTGAAGGCGTCGATCGACGTGCTGAAGCGGCTCATCCGGGAGCACCAGAAGTTCGTGTTCGTTTCCAAGGAGCTGGACGAGGAGGGGTACCTGACGCTCGGAGACGCGTTGAAGGCGGGCGAGTACGCCATCCTCCATACGCTCGAGGAGGACAGCAGCTACTTCGTCCGGCGGTGGCACTACGATCATCAGATGGGGGACGAGGCGCTCGCCTTCGTGATGGACTACTGCCCGGAGGTCTTCATCGGACTGTTCCGGGCCTCGGAGCAGTCGCCGCCGCGTCTCTTCTACGCGCACCGGAAGCACGTCCACATCGCGGCCCATGTGGCCCTGGCCGACAGCATCCTGCGGCCCGACCGGGGGTTCCCGATGCTCCTGGACGTCGCGGACGCGTCGTGCCGTGGCGTCTTCGGTTCGGAATCCTTCCTGGGCCTGGTGAACGACGCCTACACGCGCGCGGGCTCGCATCATCACTATTTCGGCGGACGCTGACGGCGTTGGCGGGAGACCTGAGACATGGCTGACGACAAGACTCCGAAGTTCCCGGGCACCGGTGTGCCCCCCGGCGGGTTGGCCCGCCCGGCGGCTCCCCAGGGCAACCCCAGGGCTCCTGGACAACCGGGTTCGGCGGCTCCTCCTCGTGGCGCGCGGCCGATGGGTCCTGCTCCACAAACGGCTGGCCGTGGGGCTCCGCCACCTTCCGGGATGGGCCCCGGGCGTGGCGCGCCCGCTCGTCCTGCCGCTCCGCCGGAGCGCAGGGCTCCACCGGCTCCGGACATGGACGCTCCGTACAATGAGGTCGTCCGGCCGCTCCCGGACAAGGTGCTCGGAGAAGCTCGAGGAGCTTCGGCACCAGGCGGAACGGGTGACCGCGGGTCTGGATCCCGAGCTCGAGAAAGCGGTGGGCTTCACCCACTTCGACACCACCTCGAGCCAGGACAACCTCATCACCGTCCTGACGACCCGGAAGGATCTCCACCTGCTGGCATCCCAGACGCTCGTGCGGGTGAAGTCCAAGGAGGACAACCGCTCCTACCTGGGCCTGGTCGTCCGCGGCCCCTTCGCCGAGCCCGATGCCGTCTCCGCCAATTCCACGATCGCCGTGGGTGTGGTGGTCCAGGGCAAGAAGCTCACCTATACCTTCGACTACCACGGGCGCGCCGAGATCGAGATCCTCGGCGAGGAGCTCGGCGGGAAGCTGGTTCCTCCCGGTCACCGGCCCCGGCCGAAGAGCCCCGTCTTCCTCCTGGATGACGCGGAGAGCGAGCACGTCCTCGGCATGAGTGGAGACCTGTGTCTGGGGATGGTGGTGGGCTACGACTACATGGAAGCCCGCTTCCACCCCATGGACAAGTCCGTCCTTCCCCGCCACACGGGCATCATCGGCACGACGGGTGGAGGCAAGTCCACGACCGTCGCGACGCTCATCCATCGGGCGCAGGAGGCGGGAATCGCCACCATCGTCTTCGACGTGGAGGGGGAATACACGCATGTGGACAAGCCCACCGACGACCCGTCGATGATCGAGGCGCTCAAGCGCCGCAAGCAGAAACCCCAGGGCGTGAGGGAACTGCACATCCACCACCTGATGGGCCGGGACAGCCGCAACCCCCGGCACAAGAACCTGCACCCGTTCGCGTTGAACTTCTCGAGCCTCTCGCCCTACGCGATCGCGGAGATCCTCGACCTGTCGGACGCCCAGCGGGAGCGCTTCCACAAGGCCTACGACGTCACCAAGCTGCTGCTGGAGGACTTCGGCATCTTCCCGAGGACCCCCGAGGAGCGTCAGCAGGTGTTGGAGCCTCGATGAGCTGTCGACGGGCTTCCCCCGCATGACCATCCAGCACCTCCTGGACGTCGTGAGCACCTATATCTACAGCCTGAGTGACGAGGGGAAGGCGGAGACCAGGAGCCGGTCGAAACCCACGTCCCGGCGGCAGGCCAGCCTCCTGGAGCCCACGGAGGGCACCGAGGCGGACAGCCCGGAACCGCCCCAGGACAACCTCCCCACCCTGTACAGCGAGTTCCGGAACAGTTTCGGCCGGGTGATGGGCCGGGTGATGGCCCATGCGAGCAGGAACGAGATCAGCTGGAAGACCCTGGCTGGCAAGCTCCACTACCTGCGGCGCCTCAAGCTCTTCGATGTCGGCTCGGCGCCCGGAGTGGACTACGGCTCGATGCTGACTCCCGGGCGGGTATCGGTGATCGACCTGTCGGACACGGATTCGCCCCAGCTCAACAACCTCGTCATCGCGGACATCCTCCGCGGGCTCCAGGAGACCCAGGAGGCGCGCTACCAGCGGGCCAATGAGCAGGGGCAATCCGTCACGCCGGTCCTCATCATCATCGAGGAGGCCCACGAGTTCCTCTCGGCGAGCCGCATCTCCCAGATGCCCGTGCTGTTCGAGCAGGTGGCCCGGATCGCCAAGCGCGGCCGCAAGCGGTGGCTGGGACTCGTCTTCGTCACCCAACTGCCGCAGCACCTTCCCAACGAGGTGCTCGGTCTGCTCAACAACTTCATCATCCACAAGATCACCGACAGCACGGTCATCTCCCGGATGCAGAAGACCGCGGGCACCATCGACGAGAGCCTCTGGAACCGGGTGTCGAGACTCGCACCCGGGCAGGCGCTCGTGTCGTTCAGCAACTTCACGCGGCCGTTGATGGTCGCGGTGGACCCCGCCCCTGTGAAGCGGTTGCTCGTGGAGTAGCTGGCGTGGGCGGGCCTGGAGTCCAGCCCGCCCCCGCCGATGTGGACGGAGCCGCTGTCAGGGCTGCTTCTGCAACTGGACGGTCATGGACGTCATCCCGCCCGAGGGATTGAGGGTGACCGTGCCCGCGGTGAGGAACTCCTCGGTGATCCGGAGCGCCAGGGAGTCGGTGATGGTGTCATCGCTGCTGAAGTCGATATCCCAGAGCTGGAACACCCACGGCTCCGCCAGCAACTGGCTCGCCTTCGCGGTGCAGCCGCCGCTGGTCCACGCCGGAGTGTAGCTCTCCACCTCGGGCGTCTGGGTGTAGGTGGTCGACCCCGGGCACCGCATCGAGACGACGACGTCCGGCGCGGAGTCGTCACCATCCCAGTAGGTGCCATTGTCGCTGGAGGCGATGCGGGCCGAGACGGGCTGCACGCGCCAGACGCTGTTCGGGTCCACGCCGCACGTCTGGTCCGTCTTGCACACCTTGCTGGAACCACAGGCCATGCACGCGGCTCCCGCCTTGCCACAGGCGGAGGCGGTGTTGCCCGTCTGGCACGTATTGTTGAAGCAGCAGCCCGTGCAGTTCGAGGCGCTGCACGGCTGCTGGGTGCCTCCTCCCGGGTTTCCATCTCCTGGAGTGTCGTCGTCACCGCCGCAGCCAACCAGGAGGGACAGCGCGAGGACGGCCCCTGCG
This sequence comes from Archangium gephyra, assembly GCF_049060025.1. Taxonomy (GTDB): domain Bacteria; phylum Myxococcota; class Myxococcia; order Myxococcales; family Myxococcaceae; genus Archangium; species Archangium gephyra_A. The sequence continues at coordinate 4,899,171 of NZ_JBMEQQ010000002.1, read as the reverse complement.
AAAAACCTGTTCATGTCTTCTCGATGGAGGGGGGCGTGCTTGAAGGTGGGTACAACGCCGGGACGGGCCTCCCCCCCTCTCGAAGGCCCGTCCCGGGACGCACTGGCCGGGACCAACGGTCGGCGCGCAAGATGCGCCGTGGAGAGCACCGTGTCTGTACCCCTCAGGTGGTATGCGGCGGTGGCTCTTCGACGGTGGCTCTTCCGCGAGGGACCGCGCGAGCGGCCATTCGCGGGCCTTCACTCCCAGTCGCCGGGTAGCCAGGACGCCGGGCGCTGACGGCACGAATTTTAATGCGGACCAACTTAGTCCTGTTTAAAGAGCCCTCACGCACAGGTGCCCTCGGAACAGGGGGCGCCGGATGGCTGGAGAGATTCCGAATGCTCCGGATGAGCAAGATGACCGACTACGGCATCGTGCTGCTGACCGAGCTGGCGCGCGCCGGGAACGAGACGCGCACGGCGAGGGAGTTGGCGGCCGGTACCGGTGTGCCCCTACCCTCGGTGAGCAAGGTGCTCAAGGGGCTGCAGGGTGCTGGCCTGCTGGTGTCCCACCGCGGCGCGAGCGGCGGCTATGGGCTGTCCCGGCCCGCCGACCACATTCCCCTCACGGAGATCATCTCCGCGCTCGAGGGCCCCGTCTCCCTCACCGAGTGTGGAGCGCAGGGAGCCCATCCGCCCGCGGGCACCTGCGAGCTGGAGACGGTGTGCCGGGTGCGCGGCCATTGGCGCGTCATCAACCGCACCATCCAGGACGCGCTCGGGCGGCTGACGCTGGCGGACCTGTGCGCGCCGGTGCCCCGGCTGGTGGGCCTCGGGGTGCCCGCCCGCCCGGCCGCTCCCGCCCAGAACCCGAACCCCAATCCCGCCACGGCTGGAGGAGCCCACTCATGAGCACGCAGACCATTCAGAGAGCTCACCAGGCGCCAGTACGAGGCCGGCTTCGTCACCGACGTGGAGTCCGAGGCCATTCCCCCCGGGCTCAACGAGGACGTCATCCGCCTCATCTCCGCCAAGAAGGGCGAGCCGGACTTCATGCTCGAGTGGCGTCTGCGCGCCTACCGGCACTGGCTCACCCTGAAGGAGCCGCGCTGGCAGAAGGCAGAGTACTCCACCATCAACTACCAGGACATCATCTACTACTCGGCACCCAAGAAGAAGCCGAAGCTGGACAGCCTGGACCAGGTGGACCCGGAGATCCTCAAGACGTACGAGAAGCTCGGCATCCCGCTGCACGAGCAGAAGCTGATGCAGAACGTGGCGGTGGACGCCGTGTTCGACTCGGTGTCGGTGGCCACCACCTTCAAGGACAAGCTGGCCAAGGCCGGCGTCATCTTCTGCTCCTTCTCCGAGGCGGTGCGCGAGCACCCGGAGCTGGTGAAGAAGTACCTGGGCACGGTGGTGCCGCACTCGGACAACTTCTTCGCGGCGCTCAACTCGGCGGTGTTCAGCGACGGCTCGTTCGTCTACGTGCCCAAGGGCGTGCGCTGCCCCATGGAGCTGTCCACCTACTTCCGCATCAACGCGGAGAACACCGGCCAGTTCGAGCGCACCCTCATCGTCGCCGACGAGGGCGCCTATGTGAGCTACCTCGAGGGCTGCACCGCGCCCATGCGCGACACCAACCAGCTCCACGCCGCCGTGGTGGAGCTCGTCGCGCTGGACGGGGCCACCATCAAGTACTCCACCGTGCAGAACTGGTACCCGGGTGACGAGGAGGGCCGAGGCGGCATCTACAACTTCGTCACCAAGCGCGGCATCGCCCACCACCGCTCCAAGATTTCCTGGACGCAGGTGGAGACGGGCTCGGCCGTCACGTGGAAGTACCCCAGCGTCATCCTCAAGGGGGATGACTCGGTGGGCGAGTTCTACTCGGTGGCGCTGGCCAACCACCGGCAGCAGGCGGACACGGGGACGAAGATGATCCACCTGGGCCGCAACTCGAAGAGCACCATCGTCTCCAAGGGGATTTCCGCGGGCCGGGGGCAGAACACCTACCGGGGCCTGGTGAAGGTGCTCAAGAGCGCCGAGGGCGCGCGCAACTACACCCAGTGCGATTCGTTGCTGCTGGGGAGCAAGTGCGGGGCCCACACGCTGCCGTACATCGAGGTGAAGAACTCCTCGGCGCAGGTGGAGCACGAGGCGTCCACGTCGAAGATTGGCGAGGACCAGCTCTTCTACTGCCAGCAGCGGGGCATTTCGAAGGAAGACGCCGTATCGATGATCGTCAATGGCTTCTGCCGGCAGGTCTTCAAGGAGCTGCCGATGGAGTTTGCCGTCGAGGCGCAGAAGCTGCTCAGCGTGAGTCTGGAAGGGAGCGTGGGATGAAGCCGCTGCTCAGCATCAAGGGTCTGCACGTACGCGTGGCGGGCCGCGAAGTCCTCAAGGGAATCGACCTGGAGCTCATGCCCGGCGAGGTGCATGCCATCATGGGCCCCAACGGCTCGGGCAAGAGCACGCTGTCGCAGGTGCTCTCCGGCCGCGAGACGTACGAGGTGACGAAGGGCGAGGTGCTCTTCGACGGGAAGGACCTGCTGTCCATGCAGCCGGAGGACCGGGCGCACGCGGGCGTCTTCATGGCCTTCCAGTACCCGGTGGAGATTCCGGGCGTGGGCAACCTGCACTTCCTGCGCACGGCGCTCAACGCCCGGCGGCGCACCGAGGGCAAGGAGGAGCTGGACGCCATGGACTTCCTCCAGCTCGCCCGGGAGAAGTCCAAGCTGGTGCAGCTCGACCAGGCCTTCATGCAGCGCTCGGTGAACGAGGGCTTCTCCGGCGGCGAGAAGAAGCGCAACGAGATCTTCCAGATGGCGGTGCTGGAGCCGAAGCTGGCCATCCTCGACGAGACGGACTCGGGGCTGGACATCGACGCGCTGCGCATCGTCTCCGGAGGCATCAACGCGCTGCGCTCGCCGGAGAGGAGCATGCTCGTCATCACGCACTACCAGCGGCTGCTGGAGTACGTGGTGCCGGACAAGGTGTCGGTGCTGGCGGCGGGGAAGATCGTCCGCACGGGCGGGCGCGAGCTGGCGCTGGAGCTGGAGAAGAAGGGCTACGCGTGGCTGGGCCAGGGCGCCGCCGCGGGTGGCAAGGAGGCGAGGCCGTGACAGAGGCGGGGCTCCAGCACTACCTCGACCTGGCCGAGCGCTTCCAGGCGGAGCGGGCCGCGGGCGCCCCGGCGTGGCTGCGGGCCTTCCGGCAGGAGGGCATCGCGCAGCTCGCGCGTCAGGGCTTCCCCACGACGAAGCTCGAGGATTGGAGGTACATGAACGTGGCCCCCATCTCCGGCCAGGCCTTCAGCCCCGTGCGCACCGTGCACGAGGCCGGGGTGGAGGCGGCGGTGGCGCGGCTGGCGCTGCCGGGCCCGGGACCACGGCTGGTGTTCGTGGACGGCTGGTACGTCCGGGAGCTGTCGCGGCTGGACGGCCTTCCCGAGGGCCTCACGGTGCGCAGCCTGCGCGAGGCGCTGCAGGACAGCGAGCCGCTGGAGGCGCTGGTGGGCCACCGGGCGCGCACGGACGCCAGTGCCTTCACCGCGCTCAACGCGGCGCTGCTGGAGGAGGGCGCGGTGGTGCGGGTGGCGCCGGGGACGGTGTGCACCGAGCCCGTGCAGCTCCTCTTCCTCGCGCGGGGTGACAGGCACGTGGCGCTGGCCAGCCCCCGGGTGGTGGTGCAGGCCGGGGACAACAGCGAGCTCACGCTGGTGGAGAGCTACGTGGGCGCGGCGCCGGGCGTCTCCTTCACCAACGCGGTGACGGAGGTGGTGCTGGGCACCGGGGCGCGGGTCACGCACCTCAAGCTGCAGGCCGAGGCGGAGACGGCCTTCCACATCGGCGGCCTGCACGTGGAGCTGGGGCGGGACAGCCGCTTCGCCTCGCACCTCATCGCCCTGGGCGGGGCGGTCGCGCGCAACGAGGTGCACTCCGCCTTCGGGGCCGAGGGCGGCGAGTGCACCCTGCAGGGCCTGTACGTGGGCCACGGCACGCAGCACCTGGACAACTGGACGAACCTGGACCACGCGCACCCGCGCTGCACCAGCCGCGAGCTGTACAAGGGCGTGCTGGACGACCATGCGCGCGGCACCTTCCACGGCAAGGTGCTGGTGCGTCCGGACGCGCAGCAGACGGACTCGCGCCAGTCCAACCGCAACCTCCTGCTCTCGGAGGCGGCGATGGCGGACGCGCGGCCGCAGCTCGAGATCCTCGCGGATGACGTGAAGTGCGCGCACGGCGCGACGGTGGGCCGGCTGGACGAGCAGGCGCTCTTCTACCTGCGCTCGCGGGGCATCTCCCGGGCGGAGGCGGAGTCGCTGCTGACGCACGCCTTCGCCAAGGAGGTGGTGGGGGCCGTTCCGCTGGCGGCGCTGAGGGATCAGGTGGAGGAGCTGCTGGCACGCAAGCTCCCGGGAGCGAAGGAGGGACGGGCATGAGCGGGGCACCTTTCGACGTGGCGCGCATCCGTGCGGACTTCCCCATCCTCCACCAGGAGGTGCGGGGCCGGCCGCTGGTGTACCTGGACAGCGCGGCGACGACGCAGAAACCCCAGGCCGTCATCGACGCGCTGGTGCGCTACTACACGCACGACAACGCCAACGTGCACCGCGGCGTGCACGCGCTCTCCGAGCGCTCCACGAAGGCCTACGAGGGTGCTCGCGAGCGCATCCGCCGCTTCATCAACGCGCGCGAGACGAAGGAGATCATCTTCGTGCGCGGCTGCACCGAGGCCATCAACCTGGTGGCGCAGTCGTTCGGCCGCGGCAATGTGGGCCCCGGTGACGAGGTGCTCATCACCGCCATGGAGCACCACTCGAACATCGTCCCCTGGCAGATGCTCTGCCAGCAGGTGGGCGCCACGCTGAAGATGCTCCCGGTGGACGAGCGGGGAGACCTGCGGCTGGAGCAGCTCGAGGCGAACCTGACGGAGCGCACGAAGCTGCTCGCGGTGACACACGTGTCCAACGCGCTGGGTACGGTGAATCCGGTGCGCGACATCGTCAAACGGGCCCACGCGAAGGGCGTGCCGGTGCTGGTGGATGGGGCGCAGGCGCTGGCGCACTTCCGGGTGGACGTGCAGGACCTGGACTGCGACTTCTACGCCTTCTCCGGCCACAAGATGTTCGGGCCCACGGGCATCGGCGTGCTCTACGGCAAGGCCTCGGTGCTGGAGTCCATGCCGCCGTGGCAGGGCGGTGGGGACATGATCCTCACCGTGACGATGGAGAAGACGGTCTACAACCGCCTGCCGTACCGCTTCGAGGCGGGCACGCCGGACATCTCGGGCGCGGTGGGGCTCGCGGCGGCGATGGACTACCTCGACGCGGTGGGGCTGGACGCCATCTCGGCGCACGACCAGGAGCTGCTGGAGTACGGGTCGCGGGCGCTGGAGGGGGTGCCGGGGTTGAAGCTGTTCAGCCGGGCGCGTGAGCGCTCCGGGGTGCTGTCCTTCCTCATGGAGGACGTGCACGCGCACGACGTGGGCACCATCCTGGATCGCGAGGGCGTGGCCATCCGGGCGGGGCACCACTGCGCGCAGCCGCTGCTGTCGTGCTTCGGGGTGGCGGCCACGGTGCGGGCATCGCTGGCCCTGTACAACACGCGCGAGGACATCGACGCGCTGGTGCGTGGGCTCCACAAGGTGCGGGAGGTGTTCGCGTGAGCTCGGACCTGCAAGACCTGTATCAAGAGGTGGTGCTGGAGCACAGCAAGCGCCCGCGCAACTTCCGCGAGGTGGAGGGCGCCAACCGGCGGGCCGACGGCTACAACCCTCTCTGCGGGGACCAGCTCACGGTGACGCTGAAGATGGACGGCGACGTCATCAAGGACGTGGGCTTTGTGGGGCAGGGGTGCGCCATCTCCCGGGCGTCGGCGTCGCTGATGACGGGGGCGGTGAAGGAGCTGTCGCGGGAGGACGCGGAGCGGCTCTTCGAGCTGGTGCACAAGCTGGTGATGGAGGGTCCCGAGGGCCTGGACATGGAGGCCCTGGGCAAGCTGGCGGTGCTCTCCGGGGTGAATGAATTCCCGTCCCGGGTGAAGTGCGCGAGCCTCGCGTGGCATGCGCTGCGCGCGGCGCTCGAGGGCAAGGCGTCCTCGGTCTCGACGGAGTAGGGAGGAAGCTCGGATGAGAGGTTTGCTGACGCCACTCGCGCGCGACTGCGAAGTGACGATGATTCCCAGCGGTGAGCGGGTGACGGTCCCCGCGGGCACCGAGGTGCGGGTGCTCCAGACGCTTGGCGGCAACGTGACCGTGCAGGGCGACTATGGGCAGCTCATGCGCATCGACGAGAAGGACGTCGAGGTGCTGGGCGCCGACTATCTCGCGCAGAACCCGAAGTCCGACGAGCCCCAGGACGCCGGGGGTGCGTTCGACGAGGAGCGTGTCTGGGAGCAGCTGCGCACGGTGTATGACCCGGAGATTCCGGTGAACATCGTGGAGCTGGGCCTGGTGTACACGTGCAAGGCCACGCCGCTGCCGGAGGGCGGTCACCGGGTGGAGATTCAGATGACGGTGACGGCGCCGGGGTGTGGCATGGGGCCGGTGCTGGTGGAGGACGTGCGCCAGAAGGTGACGAGCCTGCCCGGGGTGAAGGAGGCGGACGTGCAACTGGTGTGGGAGCCGCCCTGGGATCAGAGCCGCATGTCGGACGTGGCGCGGCTGCAGCTCGGGTGGATGTAGCTCCGGGTTCCCTCCCGTGCATATCCCCTCTCCCCCTGGGAGAGGGTTAGGGTGAGGGTCTGAATCTGGCCCGCACCGGGCCGTCAGGAGGGGATATGCGAAAGCCAGTCTGGAGTGGTCTCGTTCTCTGTGCCCTGCTCGGCTGCACGGGGCCGAAGTCCTCGACGGGAGCGGGTGAGGAGCCTCAGCCTCCTCCCAGCGCCGGGAGCCCCACGGAAGCACCGGTGGAGGCTCCCGCGGAGGCGCCCCAGCCGCTTCAGGTGACGGCGGCTCCGGCGCCCAAGGACGACCTCATCCTCAAGGGCGTCGAGCTCCAGGGCGACACGCTGGTGGCGAGGGTGATGCACTCGGGCGGCTGCAAGCCGCACACGTACGAGCTGCTCTGGAATGGCACCTTCCAGCAGTCCGCGGCGGGCGAGGCGCAGGCGGAGCTGGTGCTGGCCCACGACGCGAACGGGGATTCCTGCGAGGCGCTGCTGAACCGGACCGCGAGCTTCGACCTCGGGCCCCTGGCGCGGCGCTGGCGGGAGCAGAACAAGGGCGAGCACGGCGCGGTGGAGCTGCGCTTCGCCGGCTCGCAGGTCACCGGGCGTTACAGCTTCTGAGCGGGCGGGGACCGGAGCGGGTCCGGTCCCAGCGCGGGCTCACGGCGTCGCGAGATCCGGCGCCGGGGTGCTCTCGGGGGCCTGCGGAGCGGTGGGCGCGAGGTTCAGCTCCTCCGCGCGGGGCTGCAGGCCGGTGATGGCGGTGATGATCCTCTCCATCCCATCGAAGAAGCCGATGGCCTCCAGCGGCCGGTTGAGCCAGCCGGTGGTGATGCAGTAGTGGCTCGTGTGGGGCGCGGTGTGGTGCACGTCATGGTGCTCGCGGCCGAGGATGATGCCGCGGGCCTGCAGCCACGACACCAGGGGCGAGACGTGCTGCATGTGCGACCACTTGTGGAACTGGTTGGTTCCGAAGACGCCCAGGCACAGCATCAGCACGAAGGTGAGCGCGGACGAGGCCCAGGGCGCCTGAGGCCCCGAGGGCAGCAGCAGCGCGAGCGCCAGCACCGGCACGCTCACCAGGCAGTTGTGGCCGTTGGTGGCCACGAAGCCATGGCGGGTGATGTCGAGCGGATCCTCGTGGTGGACGCGGAAGGGGGTGACGAAGGTCTTCCCCAGCACCGGCGTGTTCCGCGCGAACCACGTATCGAAGAGCCAGTGCACCAGGCCGGACACGAGGTCGGCCGTCACGAAGCCCAGCACCGCGCTCACCGCGATCATCACCACCGTCTGGGAGCCGGCCGCCTGCACCACGCGGCGCGCGAGCAGGGCACACAGCACGAAGAAGAGGACGACGCCGAGTTTTTCCTGCCATTGGGCGGGGCGGGCTTGTGTGGACGTGGCGACGGACATGCGGGGGTTCCTGGGGTGGCGGCCAGGTCCCTGAGTGGGTCCTGCCTTGAGTGTTGACCAGCCTACACCAACAGTGGAGGTGTTGCGCCCTGGGCCTGCCCGCTCGCACGGATCACAAGTGGGTGTCTGGGCGGATTGCGAGGCACGCCCGAGGGTGGGACACAGGACGCCATGAGCGTCCGCGTCGAGAAGAACGGCCCCGTCACCACCGTCATCCTCCACCGTCCCGAGGTGCGCAACGCCGTGGATGGCCCCACGGCCGAGGCCCTCGCGCGAGCCTTCCGGGAGTTCGAGGCGGATGACGAGGCACGGGTTGGAGTCCTGCTCGGGGAGGGAGGCACCTTCTGCGCGGGCGCGGACCTGAAGGCGGTGGCGGAGGGGCGGCTGCCGCACCTGGCGCCCGAGGGGGATGGGCCGATGGGGCCCTCGCGGATGTTGCTGCGCAAACCGGTGGTCGCCGCCATCTCGGGCCACGCCGTGGCGGGAGGGTTGGAGCTGGCGCTCTGGTGTGACCTGCGCGTGGCCGAGGAGGACGCCGTGCTGGGCGTGTTCTGCCGCCGCTGGGGTGTGCCGCTCATCGACGGCGGCACGGTGCGGCTGCCGCGGTTGATTGGCCTGTCACGCGCGTTGGACCTCATCCTCACCGGCCGTCCGGTGACGGCGCAGGAGGCGCTGGGCATGGGGCTCGTCAACCGCGTGGTGCCTCGGGGGGGTGCGCGCGAGGCCGCGGAGCAGTTGGCCCGGGAGCTCGCCGCCTTCCCGCGGGACTGCATGAACGCGGACCGGCGCTCGGCGTATGAGCAGGCCGGGCTCCCGCTGGAGCAGGCGCTGCTCCAGGAGTTCCAGCGGGGCATCCAGGTGCTCGAGAAGGAGTCGCTGGCGGGCGCGAAACGCTTCGCGGACGGCGCTGGCCGGCACGGCACGTTCGAGTAGGCCGAAGTTCACTCCTGGTACGGCCCCCTCGGCGGATTCCGGCGGGGCCGGGCTCCTGGCCATCAACAAGACGGGGAAGACCCGGTGGCGGCTGCGCTTCACCCAGTCCCGGGCCGTGACGGCCTACCTGTTTCGTCCAGGATGGGGCAAACGCCAGGCTCACCGTCGTCTACACGCCATAGACGCGGGATTCCGAGGCGGGGCGGCGGGCTTGGTGTTAGGGTGACCTGACAGCTACGGGCAGAACAGGCCCGTTCGTACGCTCTCCCGCCCCTGGGGCGAGGGGGCGTATCGAGGTCCCCCCGGCTTCACGGGGATGCCAGCCAGGTGGGCCGCCTGCCGTCCACGGTCCACTTGATGCCGTATCGCAGGGGCCTGCCCCATCTTTACGGGGCGCAGGTCTGAAACCCCTTTTCGGAGGAAGATCACATCATTCGCGAACAGAGAAGTCCTCGCGGCGGTAGCCGCGACCAGAGAACGAATCGCCGTATCCGCGCTCGCGAGGTTCGCGTCGTGGGGTCCGATGGCGGCCAGCTTGGCGTCATGCCCCTCGAGGCCGCCCTGACGCTGGCCCGGAATGAAGGGCTCGACCTCGTCGAGATCAGCCCCATGGCCCAGCCGCCCGTCTGCAAGGTCATGGACTATGGCAAGTTCAAGTACGAGGAAAAGAAGAAGGCCTCGGAATCCAAGCGTGCCCAGGTCGTGGTCCAGCTCAAGGAAGTGAAGCTGCGCCCGAAGACCGAGGAGCACGACTACGAGTTCAAGGTCCGCAACACGCGCCGTTTCATCGAGGACGGCAACAAGGCGAAGGTCGTCATCCAGTTCCGTGGCCGTGAAATCACCCACAAGGAACAGGGCACGGCCATCCTGACGGACGTGGCGAACGACCTGAAGGATGTGGCGGTGGTCGAGATGCCGCCCCGCATGGAAGGGCGCATGATGTTCATGATTCTCGCGCCCACGCCGAAGGTCGCCCAGCGCGCCCGCGAGGCCGTCAAGCAGGCCGCGGCCAACGCGAAGAAGTCCCCTCCGCCGGCGAGTGCCGCGGGTGCCGGGAAGCCGGCTCCTGCTGAAAAGGCTCCCGACGCGGCCCCGCAGGAAGCCGCTCCCAGCGCTCCCAGCCCGAGCCCGGGCCCGGCGGCTCCGTAAGCGGAAGCACCCGCACGCGGTGGACGTGGTCCACCGCGTGTGGCGTAACCTCAGGCCGGGTTCTCGAAACGCCTCGGGCCGCCGTGGAAGTGCTGGTCGAGAAAAGCCTCGGCCCGCTCCCGCGCGGCGCTCGTCCCGGACGAGAGCGCCCCCTCCTCACCCCAGGCCGCGAAGCGAGCCCGCTCCAGCACCGAGCCGGGGCGCGGGTCCGTGCCGGGTGCGAGGCCCCGCTCCACGGCCGACAGCAGCGCGTGGGCCTGCTCCACCACCGAGCGCGCCTCCTCGAATGAGACCGTCCCGCCCGCCAGCGCGTTGAAGAGCTGGCAGGCATAGCGGCGGCAGCCTTCCGGACGCTCGGCGTAGAGGGTGCACAGGCGGCCCCTCAAGGCCGTGCAGCACTGGCGGATGGCGGGAAGCTCCATTCGCGAGCGGCACCACGTCCAGCCCGTTCCGCCGGGCCGCGTCCACCTCGGCGGGCTGGAGCGGAACGTGGCTGAAGAGGTTGCCGTCACAGCACAGGCCGCAGTGGCGGCACAGCTCGGACAGGGACATGGCGCTCCCTACTTCACCAGCACCAGGTCCCTCGCCTGGACGAGGTCCACCTCGCCCGCGAAGTGCGCGAAGTCCTCGTACTGCTTCACCGGGATGCGGGCGCGCTCCACGCGCAGCGTCTCGTCGACGGTGAGCGTGCGGCCCTCCTGCTTCTCCGTGCGCAGCAGGCGCCCGAAGGGGCTCTCCACCTTCAACTGGGCCTGGGGATCCGCCAGCCGGAAGCCCTGCGGCATCGTCAGCGTCACCACCGTGCGGCTCGCCTCCGTGTCGTCGATGTAGAGCGGCGTGGTGCGCGTGCTGAGCTGCACGTACTGGCGGCCCAGGCTCGCGGGCATGGTGATGGGGGGCAGCACCAGCTTGTCCTTGTCCACCCGGGCGAAGCCGGACGCCTTGAAGGCGTAGCGCACCGTGAAGGGCGCCCCCACCTCCTCCGAGCGCTCCAGCTTCAGGTCCGTCAGCTCCGCCCCGCTGAAGTAGCGGCCCACCGCGCTCTGCAGCGCCTGGCGCCGGCGCTCCCCGGAGATGGCCTCGAAGGCCTCCGCGAGCTGCGCCGCGTCGAAGCCCGTGTACTGCTCCTCGCCCTTGCCCAGAAGCTGGCCGCTCCCATCCACCTCCAGCGCCAGCTTCACCAGCTTGCCGGGCTGCTGCTTCACCGGCGGCGTCTTCACCTTCTCCAGCGCGCGGCCGGGCTCGGGCAGCAGGTACGCGTCCCGCTCGCCCAGCGCGGACTCGGGCAGCTCGCCGAAGGGGGCGAAGCGCGTGGTGGTGTCCAGCCACACCGGTGCCTCTCCCGGCACCTCGGCCCGCAGCGCCACGTACGGCAGCAGCGACTCCTCGGGGAAGAGGTAGTCCGCCGGATCCGCCGAGAAGGTGCGCACCGCCACGAGGCGCGCCGGAATCCCCAGCGACTCCAGCCCCGCCTTCAGCACCCACAGCCGGCTGCCCCGGTCCTGCGCCACCGACGACGCCGCCGACTGCGTCAGCCCCGCGTCCCGGCCGATGAAGCGCTTCATCACCGCCGCGTACAGCGCCTTCACCGCCTCCAGCCCGCGCTTGTCTCCGGCCGCCTCGCGCGCGAAGGCCTCCAGCTCCCAGTTGAGCGCGCCCCGGTCCAGGAAGGCGTCCGAGTACACCGTCACCAGCTTGTCGTTGCCCGTGGTGCCCGCGCCCACCACCACGAAGGGCAGGTACTCCGTGCTCGACGGCGGACCGTCCGGCTCGGGGATGAAGGGCGGCACGTTCCTCGCCTCGAAGGTGAAGATCTCCTCGTCTCCCTTCACCACCGGCGGCGGCACCTTCAGGTTGTGCGCGTCCACCTTCATGCCCGTACCCCTGGGCGCCACCACCGTGTACGTGGCCCGGTGGTCCGGCAGGTTGGCGACGCGGAAGTAGAAGTCCGACGCGGTGAAGCCCGGCTGCGCCGGTCCGCGCGAGGCCTCGGCCACCAGGTACTCCACCTCCACGTAGTCCCCCACCTGCACGCCCGGCAGGCTGATGGTGTCCTTGCCCGCGATGTTCTCCGGCTCCAGCACCGTGCCGTCCGCCTTGAGGGTGCGCAGCGCCAGCACCTGCGCGCCCGAGGGCAGGTGCACCTCGGCGATCTCCTGCACGCCGCTCTGCTCCAGCGCCTTCTGGATGGTGTGGATGCGGGTGACCTGCGAGCCGTCCTGCCACACCTGCGTGGCCGCCGCGTCCAGCACGAACACCGCGGCGCTCTCCTGCGGGCCCGGGCTGGCCTCGTAGTCCTTGATGGCCTGCCGCCCGTCGATGGCGTGCGCCTGGAGGAGCTCCTGTCCCGTCTTCGCGCGCACCACGGCACGGCGCAGGGCCAGGTTGCCTCCCTCCAGCAGCAGGGCCTGCTCGCGCAGCGCCAGCGCCCCGGCCGCGTCTCCGGCCAGCTCGCGCACGTCCGCCAGCTTCTCCACCACCCGCGCGTTGCGCGGCCAGAGCGCGCTCAGGTTCTTCAGCGTGGCCGAGGCCTCGTCGAAGCGGCGCTGCGCCACGTACGCGCCCGTCAGGGACAGGCCCGTGGTGATGTCACCCGGGTTGCGCGTGAGCTGCTGCTGGTAGAGGGCGGCGGAGCGCTCCAGGTCTCCCCGCATCCGCGCGTGCTCGGCGGCACGGGTGAGCGCGCCCGGGCAGCCCGTCAGCGAGGCCATCAGCTCGTCCGCGCGCGCCACCGCGTCGCGGCGCCGCGCCAGCCCGTAGCGCAGCCCCAGCGCATCACACAGCCGCGGCTGCACCTGGAGCGCCGCCTCCATGCTCTCCTCGGCCGCGCTCTCCACCTCCAGGGCCATGGCCGTGCGCGCCTCCAGCAGGTACAGGGGCCAGCCCGGCTGCTTCGCCGCCGCCCGCGCCTTCTTGAGCGTCTCCATCGCCGCGGCGTTCTGCCCGTCGTTGAGCGACAGCTCGGCGCGCAGCAACAGCGCCGTCACGTCGCCCGGATCCTTCGTCAGCGCCGCCTCGAGGTCTCGCGTCGCGCGCCCGCGCGCCACCTTGGTGGGGATGCTCCGGTCCAGCGAGGCCAGCTCGGCGCGCAGCGACAGGACGGCGGCCACCTGCGAGCTCTTCTGCAGGCGCGTCATCAGCCGCCAGGCACCGTCGGAGTCCCTGCCCATTCCGTCGCGCACTCCGGCGAAGTCCGCCAGCAGCGGGCCCGCCTCACCGGCGAGCGCGGCGGCCAGGTCCTCCGCGCGGGGGTACACCAGCTCCGCCTTCGCTTCCCGGGGCGCCGAGCCCCACGAGGAGGGCGCGGGCCCGGTGGCCGGGCTGTAGCGGATGTTCGACGGGCGTCCGTCCGCGCGCGCCAGGGCGAAGGACACGTTGGCCCCGCGCTGCTGGTCCTTCAGCAGCTTGATGAGGATGCGGTGCCGGCCCGCCGCGAGCTGCACGGGACGCGCGGCCACGGTGGAGGCGGCGCGGGTGAAGTCGCGGCGCTCCAGCAGGGGCGCTCCATCCACCATCACCTTGAAGGAGGAGGCGGAGACGGCGCGCACCAGGTAGACGCCGGCCTCGGACACCTCGGCGTCCACGGCCATCAGGTAGATGTCGCCGCTGGCCGGCTCGCCCGCCACGTCCAGGCGGCTGTCGGGCGCGCGCAGGGTGCGCGGCACGAGCGGGCCGAAGGGGCCGGTGAAGGGGCCCGCCAGGGAGCCATTCTTCTCCGGCGGGGTGGTCTCGTCGAAGGCGAGCAGGTGCCAGGGCGAGAAGGGCCCCACCAGGGTGGCGGTGTCCACCGCGCCCATGTCCTTGAGCGCGCGGGCCTGGGCGGCCCGGTCGTCCCTCAGGCCGAGGATGGCCACCTGGCTGGCGCGCAGGAGCTGGGCGGCCTCGCCCGCGGCACCGGCGTCGAGCGCGGCCTGGAGGCCCGTGAGGATGACGTCATCCAGCTCGGGGGAGGTGCCCACCAGGTCCAGCACGTAGCGGGAGGAGGGCACCGCGAGCGGATGGCGCGGCGCGCGGGTGGCCACGGCCAGCGCGGCATCGAGCGCGCGGCGCGGGTTGGCGGCGCGGCGCGCGAGCAGGTGCTGGCCATAGAGGGCGTAGGGGTCGGCCGGGTCCTTGGCGCCCGCCTCGTCGAAGCGGGCCTGGGCGGCGGCCGGGTCTCCCGTCATCAACCAGGCGTGGAAGCCGGCGAGCGCGAGCGTGCGCGCTTCGCCGTTTCCCTTCTGCGCCGAGTTGGCGGCTCGTTCGAGCACCTCGGTGGGCGAGGTGGAGTGGGCACAGCCGGCCACGACGAGGCCGGCGACGAGCAGCAGCGCGAAGAAGCGGTGAGTGGGCGTGCGCATGGAGCGCACAGGGATAATTCAATCCCCCGGGTGAGGCCACATCCAGTTGCAGCGGTTGGCCTCTCTCCTGCTCACTTCCGTTTTCCCTTGGGTGGAGGGGCGGGCTTGGGCGCGGGCTTCGGGGCGGGCCGCTTGACGGGAGCCGGAGCAACCGCCCTGGCTGCCTCCACCCGGGCGGGCGCTGGCGCCGAGGCCACGGCGGCGGGCTTGGGCGGCGCGGGCTTGACCTGGTAGCTGAAGTTCTCGGCCTGACAGATGCCCTCGATGCAGCCGAGGGCGGGGACGGGGGCGCCGCCGAACCGCAACTCCTGCCAGTTCAGCCCCAGTTGGAGGGGCTCGAAGATGGGGCGCTTGTCTCCCTTGGTACCCAGCAAGGCGACGAGGGCACCTTCCTCGTCCACGGACAGCTCGAGCTTCCACGGGGCCTTCGGGGGAATCAGGCCCCAGCATGGTGCCCTGCTTCTCTCCCAGGCTCCACTCGAGCCGGAGGGGGACATCGGCCCCGCCATACACCAGGGCCACGTACCGCTTCGGATCGCCGGGCTGCTTGGTTTCCTCGAGCAGCAGCAGTGCGACCTGCGAGTCCGGCAGGGGATTGTGGAGCACGGCCTGCCGGAGCGTCTCGAGGAACGTGGGCTCGCGGCGCAGGGTGTCCACCCGGGCCACCAGGCGGGCGGTGTCGCCCTTCATGCCCGGCAGGTCCACGCGCATGAGGCCCACGCGCGACTGGCCCTCCACGGCCGTGAAGACGAGCTTCTTGTCATCGGGCTCGAGGGGACGGCCGGACACCAGCAGCGAGGGTTTGTCGGGCCCTTCACCCAGCGTCACCTTGCGCGGCTCGCCGTCCGAGGACGTCAACCGCCCCTCCAGGCGCTTCGCCGAGGCCGGTCCGAGATCCGCGGTGAGTGCCTTGCCCGGCGTTATCACCACGCTCTTGTGCGTGGCCTGCCAGTACGCCAGGCCCAACACGCCCACCGCGGCCAGCACCAGCAGCGTGGCCACGCCTTGCAGGAGGACGCGCACCGCCTTGCGCACGGCCCGGCCCATGCGCTGCATCCGGTTGAGCTTCGCCGGCCGCATGGTGGTGTAGTTCGGGGCGAGCGGCTCCAGGTCCCGGATGAGATCGGACACGCTCGCGTAGCGATCCGCGGGCTGCTGCTTGAGGCAGCGCGCGATGATGCCGTCCAGCCTCGAGTCCAGCTTCGGCTTGCGGCGCGAGGGGGCCTCGAAGCTGCCCGCGGGCAGCTCGCCCACGAGCATCTCGTAGAGGATGAGGCCGAGCGCGAAGATGTCCGCGCGCCCATCCGCGTTCTTGGCATCCACCCGTTGCTCGGGCGCCATATAGGACAGCGTCCCCATGGCCATATGGGTGCCGGTGAGGGCGAAGCGCGTGCTGGTGTCCTCGAGGAAGGAGGCCAGGCCGAAGTCCGTCACCTTGGGGATGTCGCCGGCCTGCTCGTCGAAGAGGATGTTCTCCGGCTTGAGGTCCCGGTGAATGACGCCGCGGCCGTGCGCGTACTCGATGGCCCGGCAGATCTGCAGCATCACCCGCAGCGTCTCCTGGGGGTCCTGCTCGGGCGCGCGCATCCGCTCGCGCAGCGAGGCCCCGTCCACGAACTCCATCACCAGGTAGTACGTGGACGCGGTGCTGCCCTTGTCGACGATGGAGACGATGTTGGGGTGGTGCAGGGTGGCGAGCGCCGCGGCTTCCTTCTGGAAGCGGGCGACGAAGCTCTCGTCCTGGGCGAGCTGCTGGTTGAGCAGCTTCACGGCGACGGTGCGGC
This sequence comes from Archangium gephyra, assembly GCF_049060025.1. Lineage (GTDB taxonomy): Bacteria > Myxococcota > Myxococcia > Myxococcales > Myxococcaceae > Archangium > Archangium gephyra_A. Next base: position 4,882,897 of record NZ_JBMEQQ010000002.1, on the reverse strand, counting down.
CCAGGGAAAGCTGGGTGGCCTTGTGCACTTCTCCCATGCCGCCGGCGCCGACGAGGCGCTCCAAGCGGTAGCCAGGGATGAGATTGGGCGCGTGCGGCCGGCTGATGGCGGTGGCGGTGGCTTCGAGCGAGGACATGAGGGGCCGGGCGCAGGCTAGCAGAACCTTCCGGTTCCGGGCGTACACGATGATCCATGACGCTACATCGATGGCGTCAGTGAAGTGGCCCCGGACACAGAGGCGCATGACGCCGGCCGCCGTTTCTTCCTGCGTACCGTTTTCCAGCTACACCGCACCCCCCGGGTTCGCCGCGGGTGCGGGAGGTGTGGCGATGCGTGTAGGACTGGCTGCGTCGAAGTGGCCGGCGGCGCGCTCCTCGCAGTTGTCGCAGTGTCCGCAGTCCACGTGCTCCGGCTCACCGAAGTATTCGCCGAGCAGGCGCCAGCGGCACCCGGTGGTCTGCCCGTAGCGCATCATCTGCTGGAGGCGTTGGCGATCACTCTGGTGGCGCGTCTCGTAGGCGGTGAGGTAGTCGGCGAGCTCCTCGGCGGTCTCGAAGTCGCGCAGCTGCTTCAGCCCGCGGGGGCCGCGCTCGAGGATGCCGGCGCCGGCGAGCTGTGCCGCCAGCACCTTCACCCGGTTGGCCGGCAGTCCCGAGGCCTCGGTGAGCACCTTGAGGGACACGGGCTTGCCCTGGCGGTGGGCCCACAGCTCGCGCAGCACCGAGTAGAGCGCCTGGGACTCCTCGCGCCGGGGGTACTTGCCCCCGAGGAAGTAGCTCTGGATGCGTTTGTCCTCCAGCCGGTAGAGCAGCACCGCGCGCGCCGGCTCGCCGTCACGGCCCGCGCGTCCGGCCTCCTGGTAGTAGCTCTCCAGCGAGTCGGGGAACTGCCAGTGCACCACGAAGCGGATGTCCGGCTTGTCGATGCCCAGGCCAAAGGCCTTGGTGGCCACGATGACGCGGTAGCCGTTCTCCATGAAGCGCTGCTGCACCTCCTCGCGCTCGGACGTCTTCATCTGGCCGTGGTAGCGGGCGGCCGGGATGCCGGCGGCCTCGAGCCACCGCCACACCTCCTCGGCCTTGCGGACGGTGGCGGTGTAGATGATGCCGGTGCCCTGCTCCTGCTGGAGCAGCTTCATCACCCGGGCCTTCTTGGCCTCGGGGTTCACCGTGCGGGCCACCTCCATGAAGAGGTTGTCGCGCTGGATGCCGGTGTTCACCACCCGGGCCCGCTCCATGCCGAGCTGCCGCAGCACGTCCTCGCGCACCTGGGGGGTGGCGGTGGCCGTGAGCGCGAGGATGGGCGGCCGGCCGAGCTGCTGCACGGCGTCGCGCAGCGCGAGGAACGCCGGGCGGAAGTCGTGCCCCCACTGGGAGACGCAGTGGGCCTCGTCCACGACGAAGAGGGAGACGCCCGCCTTGCGCAGCGCCTCGAGGCGCTCGGGTTTCTCGAGCTGCTCGGGCGTGACGTAGATGAGCTCGTGCTCGCCGCGGCGGACCTCCCGCGCCACCTGGTCCGCCTCGCGCGCGGTGAGCGTGGAGTCGAGCTTCACCACGTCCACCGCCGCCTCGGAGAGCTTGTCGTGCTGGTCCCGCATGAGCGCCAGCAGCGGCGAGACGACGACGGTGGCCCTGGGCAGCAGCAGGGCGGGGAGCTGGAAGGTCAGCGACTTGCCCGCGCCGGTGGGCATTACCCCCAGCACGTCCTCGCCGTCCAACAGGGCCTCGATGATCTCCTGCTGGCCGGGCCGCAGCTCCTCCACACCGAAGTGCTCCCGGGCTTCGGCCATGAGCTTCTTCCAGCTCGGACGGGGTTGGCCGTGACTCGCTCCTGCCGCGTCTCTGTCTCCGGAAGTGCCCATGGCGTCCCTGAAGGTAGGGGGCCGGGTTCACCCCAGGGAGCCCGTCTGGACCGCGGAACAGTCCGATGGACCGAAGGTGCCGGAGAGCCCCCGCCACCTTGCCTGCCGGGCATCCAGCCTGGGATTGACCCATGGATCAGGGCCCTCCGCCGGGACAGAACGCCGCACAGGTACCAACGTTCTCCCAGGCACTCGCGGGAGGGCACCATGAAGACCATCGCCGATATGATGGAGGCCGGCGCGGAGCACATCTTCGAACGCTGGTTGGAGCGGGTTCAGCAAGACCATGCTCCCGGTCCTCTCTCCAGGCCGGAACTGGCGGACCACATTCCGGACTTCCTGCGCGAGGTGGTGGCCGCGCTGCGCCGCGAAGAGGAAGGACAGGCGCCGAAGACGCACCGGGTGGGCCCCCTGGGCTGGGAACACGGCGAGCAACGCTTCCGCGTCGGCTTCGAGCTTCTCCAACATCGTGCGGGAGTACGGTGCCCTGCACGACTGCATCTACGATTTCGTGGAGGAGCGGGGACACGCGCTCCTTCGCGTGGAGGAGGTGCGCGTCCTCGTGCAGTGCTTCAACCGGGCCATCGCGGAGGCCGTCGTGCACTACACGCGCATCCGCGAGCGGGAGCTCCTGGAACCCGAGGCGCATCCGCCTCCAGGCTAGACGGTGTCCTCCGGCTGCGTGCCCCGGAAAACGGCGAGGGCGCCTCCCCGCGAAGGGTGGCGCCCTCGGTGCATCAAGACGAAGCGGAAGGACTACTTGGTCTCGGCGGCCGTCTCGGCCTTCTTCTCGGCCTTCTTGCCGGCCTTCTTCACCTCGGGCTTGGCCTCGGCCTTCATGGCCTCCGGCTTGGCCTCGGCCTTCATGGCCTCCGGCTTGGCCTCGGCCTTCATCTCGGCGGCGGGAGCGGCCGGGGCGGCGGGAGCGGCGGCGGGGGCGGCCGGCTTGGCCTCGGCCTTCACGGGCTCAGAGGCAAACGCGGACATGGAGGCGGTCAGGGCGATGGCGGCGATGATGTTCTTCATGTGGATTCTCCGAGCAGCAACGAAACGTCGCGGCATTGCGGCGTTGCGTGATGGACACTGAGCACCCGCCGTGCCAGGGCCGCCCCCGAGGGAAGGTGCCGCGGGGTTGCGGAGATTCTCCCCATTCCGCCTGCCCGGCCTGGGGGCGCCCTCCCCAGAAAGCGCTGGAGGTCTTTGACGACACCGCCTGTCTTGGGGATGCTGGCCATGTCAGCCGGAGACAGTAGAGCCCGGTCTAGCCCGGAGACGCATGCCGCGTGTCCGGAGGACGGGAGCGAAGGCATGCGGTACCTCTTCATCGCGTTGGCAGCGGGCGGGTTGGGGGTGGGATGCGCGACCCCGCGGGTGTCCTCTCAGCCCCAGATGTCGGTGGAGGTGGAGCGCTGGCAGCGGCAGTATCAGGAAGAGCGCGAACGTGCGGAAGCACTCGCGGTCAGGCTCGCCGAAGCGGAGAGTGCGCTCGAGGCGGCGGCCCAGGAGCGCGCCGACTCCGTGCAGCTCACCCACCTCCTGGAGGAGGAGCTGGGCCGGGCGGCGGCGGTGCGGCACTCGTTGGTGGAGCACAACGCGCAGCTCGTGTCCCGGCAGCGTGAGCTGACGGCGCTGCAGGAGGAGTCGGAGGACGTGTGGTACCAGACGGCGCTCTCCCGGGCCCGGCGTCGCAGTCAGCCCCAGCCCTCGCAGGAGCCCTCGCAGGCGCCGTCCCCGACGATGCCCGCCGGTAGTCCGTGCAGCTTCTCCCGCGTCCATCCGGGGTTACCGCGCCGGCTTCCTGTTCGCGGTGATGTTGCTGGCGGCGGTGGCCGGCGTGACGCTCTGGACGGAGGTGCGCAGCAGCCGTCAGGTGGCCGAGCGCGTCCAGGAGGCGCTCGACCGGGCCGGCCTCATCGGCCGCATCCGGGTGGACGCGCTCTCGCTGGAGTCCGCCATCGAGGCCCACATCCGCGCCACGGATGATCCGCAGCGGCAGGCCGCGGACGAGGTGATGGAGGACATCCTCGCGGACATCCGCGAGGCCACCCAGGAGTACACGCGCGACGTGCCCCGCGGCGACACGCTGGTGGTGTGGCAGCGCTTCAACATGGCCTGCACCCGGCTCGCCGAGCAGGTGCGCGCCGCGGCGGTCTTCTCCCATCGGCAGGAGGCCGAGCAGGCCCGGCACCATCTGGTGGAGCAGGTGCGCCCCCTGGCCGAGGAGATCGACGGATTGGCGGGGCAGCTCGCGCGGGAGAATGCGGACGAGGCCCGGCTGTTGTTGGGCCACCTGGCCGCGCTGCGCGCGCGCAACCTCGCGTTCGGCGGCGGGGTGACGCTGCTGGCGGTGCTCGTGTCGCTCGGAGTGGGCTGGCGCATCACCTCGGTGCTCGGGCGGCAGGAGGCCACCATCCAGGCGCAGATGGAGGAACTGGACCGGCGCAACCAGGAGCTGGACGCCTTCACCCGGCGCGTGGCGCACGATTTGATGGGGCCGCTGTCGCCGCTCAAAGGGTACCTCACGCTGCTGCGCCGCTCGGGGGCGGTGAAGGACGCGCAGGCGCTGGAGCTGGTGTCGCTCTCCGAGTCCAGCGCGGTGCGCATGGGCGAGCTCATCGAGGCGCTGCTGCGCTTCTGCCGCGCCGGTACGCGGGGCGAGCCCACGGTGGGTGAGCTGGACACGGCGGTGAGCACGCTGCTGCTGGAGGTGAGCCAGACGGCCGCCGCGCAGGGCGTGGCGCTGGAGCGCTCGCTGGAGTCCGGCGTGAAGGTGCCGTGTCCCTCGCAGTTGTTGCAGCTCATCGCGCAGAACCTGCTGTCCAACGCGGTGAAGTACACGGCGGGCCGGCCCGAGGCGCGTGTCTCCGTGAAGGTGGCACGCGAGGGCGGCGAGGCGGTGCTGGAGGTGGCCGACACCGGCGCCGGCATGAGCCCGGAGACGCAGGCGAAGCTCTTCCAGCCCTTCTTCCGCGCCCCGGAGACCCGGGGGATTCCCGGGCATGGGCTCGGCCTGGCCACCACGAAGCGGCTGGTGGATGCCCACGGTGGCGTGCTGCTGGTGCGCTCGGCGCCGGGCGCGGGCACCCGGGTGACGGTCCGCTTTCCTCTCGCGGCCGAGGCCGCGCCCCCTGTCCGCGGAGTCGGTACATGAGTCCCGCCCGTATCCTCGTCGTCGATGATGATCCCCACGCGCGGGACTTGCTTAAGCGCCTGCTCGGCATGCTCGGCGAGGTGCTCCAGGCCTCGCACCCGAAGGAGGCCAGCACGCGGCTCACGGAGGAGGGGCCGTTCGATCTGGTGCTCACCGACATGGCCATGCCCAACGCGGGGGATGGGCTCACCGTGCTCAATGAGGTGCGCGCGCAGTTGCCGGACACGCCCGTCATCGTGGTGACGGCCTTCGGCAATATCGAGGGCGCGCTGGACAGCATCCAGCAGGGCGCCTTCGACTACCTCGCCAAGCCCTTCGACGTGGACGCCATCGTGCGCGTGGCGAAGCGGGCGTTGGAGCAGAAGCGGCTGGTGGAGGAGAACCGCTCGCTGCGCAAGCAGGTGGAGCGCGGCTCCATGGTGGGTCGCAGCCCGGCGCTGCTCGAGGTCTACAAGCAGGTGGCCCGGGCGGCGGCCACCTCGGTGCCGGTGCTGATTACCGGCGAGACGGGCACGGGCAAGGAGATGGTCGCGCGCGCACTGCACCGGCGCTCGCCGCGCTCGGGTGGGTCCTTCATCCCCGTGGACTGTGGCGCCATCGCCGAGTCCCTCATGGAGAGCGAGCTGTTCGGCCATGCGCGCGGCTCGTTCACCGGAGCCTCGGGCGCCAGGCGCGGCGTCTTCGAGGAGGCCCACGGCGGCACGTTGTTCCTCGATGAGATCGGGGACGTGGGGCCCAAGGTGCAGGCGCAGTTGCTGCGCGCGCTGCAGGAGGGGGAGATCCGCCGCGTCGGAGAGAGCTCGCCGGTGAAGGTGGACGTCCGCGTGGTGGCCGCGACCAACAAGGACCTGAAGGCGCGGGTGGCCGAGGGCTTGTTCCGCGAGGACCTGTTGTACCGGCTGGACGTGGTGCACCTGCACCTGCCGCCCCTGCGCGAGCGGCGCGAGGACATCCCCGCCCTGGTGGAGTACTTCGCCGCGTTGCATGCCCGGGGCGGCGCGGCGCCCGTGGTCACGGCCGAGGTCATGACACGGCTCACCGCGTACGACTGGCCGGGGAATGTGCGGCAGTTGGAGAACGTGGTGGCCCGGGCACTCGCGCTCAACGTCACCGGCGTGCTGGGGCCCCAGGACTTTCCCGAGCCCATCGGGGATGCGCCGAAGAAGCTCAGTGGCCTGGCCGGGGACATGCCCAGTCTGGCCGAGCTGTCCCGGCGGTATGCGGCCCATGTGCTCCAGCATGTGGGCGGCAACAAGAGCGAGGCCGCGCGGTTGCTCGGCGTGGACCGCAAGACGCTCTACAAGCTGCTCGAGGCCCAGGAGCCCGCGGAGTAGGGCTCAGCTCACCACGGAGACGGTGACACGGCGGTGGTGGGGGGCCGTCCGGTGCTCCCAGACGTAGATGCCCTGCCACGTTCCCAGGTTCGCTTCGCCGCCCTTCACCGGCACGCTCAGCGAGTTCTGCGTCAGCACCGTGCGCACGTGCGCCGGCATGTCATCGGGGCCCTCGGCGTCGTGGCGGAAGAGGGGGTCCCCGTCCTTCACCAGCCGCGAGAAGAAGGACTCCAGATCCTTCCGCACGTCCGGGTCCGCGTTCTCACACAACAGCAGCGAGGCGCTCGTGTGGTGCAGGAAGAGGGTGCACAGACCTTCCCGCGCACCGCTCTCCTCCACCGCTCGCTGCACCTCGCCCGTGATGTCGTAGAAGCCCCGGCCCCGCGTCGCCACCGTCAGTTCCTTCGCGCGATACATGGCTGCCTCCTCGGGGCCGGGATGTGATTCAACGGCTCGTGAGCCGGGTGTGCAGGAACTCCGCCATCCGTTCCAGCACTTCCGGGGCGATCGTGTGCGGTCCGTTGAATGGGATGAACTCCACCGACAGTCCCGCGCCCGTCAGCAGATCCCGGAGCCGCTCCGCCTGGCCGTACGCCAGCACGTTGTCGACGCGCCCGTGGCTCTGCAGCACCGGCAGGCTCGTGCGCTTCTCCGCCCGTTGCTTCCAATCGTCCTGGCAGATCAGCGTCCCCGACAGGATGCACAACCCCGCCGGTGCCTCCTCCAGCCGCAGCGCCACGTCCGTCGTCACCATGCCGCCCTGGCTGAACCCGCCCAGGACGATCCGCCCATAGGGCAGCTTCGTCGCCGCCGACAGCGCCGACAGCAGGCTCATCAACCCGCGCCTCGCCTGGGCCAGCCCCTCGGGCGTCGCGACCGAGAACTTGTCCCAGTCGCGCTCCTGCCCCATCAGCACCTCCTGAGGCAGGTGGAACCAGGCCCGCGCGTGCGGCATCCCCATCGCCGACAGCGACAGCGGCGCCGCCGGGAACACGAATCGCACCTTCGCGCCCAGCTCCGGCTTCAGCTCCACCAGCTCCATCGCCAGCGGCACCAGGTCCGAGGCGGGCGCCCCGAAGCCGTGGCACAGCACCACCGCCAGCTCCGGGCTCGCTCCCTCGGGGATCGCATCCACCACCTGGCAGTCCAGCTCGCCCAGGCGCGTATGCATCCGTCTCATCGCGTGGCTCATTACTTGGGCTGCTCGGCGGTGATCTTCACCTTCTTCACCACCACGTCCTTCACCGGCCTGTTGGGCCCGGCGGTCGGCACCTTCGAGATGGCCTCCACCACCTCGTAGCCCTTCACCACCTCGCCGAAGATGGTGTGCCGGCCCGTCAGGTGCTCCGGAATCGACGTCGTGATGAAGAACTGGCTCCCGTTCGTCTCCGGTCCCCGGTTCGCCATCGCCAGCAGGCCCACCTTGTCGAACGTCCGCCCGTTCTGGACCTCGTCCTCGAAGTTGTAGCCCGGCGAGCCCGTGCCCTGGCCCAGGGGATCTCCGCCCTGGATCATGAAGTCCGGGATGACGCGGTGGAAGATGATGTTCTGGTACAGCGGCGTGCCCTTCTTCACCTCGTTCGTCTTCGGGTCCGTCCACGTCTGCTCACCGGTGGCCAGGCCCACGAAGTTCGCCACCGTGAGCGGCGAGTCCTTCGAGAAGAGCCTCAACACGATGGTGCCCTGGTTCGTCTCCATCGTGGCGAACAGCTCCTGGCCCTGCAGCGCCTTCTGCTGCCAGGGGCCCGGGTTCTCCGCGGGAGGCCGCGAGCGGGGTGCCGGGCTGGAGCCGTGCACCTTCGGCTCGGTGGCGGTCGGCGGGTCCGCCGGAGGCATCACGGGCACGGGCGCGGGCGGCGTGGTGGGCGGCGTCTGCTGGGCCGCGGGGGGCGTCGAGCCCGTGGGAGGAGTGCCCTCGGCCTGCTTCTCCTTGTCCTTGGAGCAGGCGGTGAGGGCGAGAAGCAGGAGTCCGGTCTTCAGGAGTCGATTGCTCATGGGGCGGGCATCCTACAGAGCGAACGGAGGCTCGCAACGGGGGCGTAGAGGAATGCGCCGCGCTGAACCGGTGTTCAGAAGCGCGCACGTGTGCCCCAAGCGTTCAATCCCGTACCGTTGCCGTGATCCGGCTCGTGGGGAGGGAACCGTAGAATCCCCGCTATCGTCAGTTCTCCCGGTGCTCGAGCGTAGAGCGCCTGGGGGTGGGTGTCCCTCTCTGGAGGAAGCAATGGCCGCCGTCATCAAGGATGTCGTCGTTCTGCTGCCGGGTCTGCTCGGCAGCGTGCTCAAGCGGGACGGCAAGGAAATCTGGGGGTTGTCCGGCAGTGCCATCTTCCGCGCGCTCTTCAGCGGCGCCGGCAGTGTGAAGTCCCTCACCCTGAAGTCCGACAGCGGGGGCGAGCTCGCCGATGACGGGGTGGAAGCCACCGCCATGCTCCCCGACACGCACCTCCTTCCCGGCTTCTGGAAGGTGGATGGCTACACCCGCGTGGCCGAGACGCTGGTGAGCCAGCTCGGCCTCATCCCGGGCGCCAACTTCTTCGAGTTCCCCTACGACTGGCGGCGCGACATCCGCTTCACCGCGAAGCGGCTCGCCCAGCAGGCTCCGCGCTGGCTCCACGCGTGGCGCAACAGCCACGGGGGCCATCCCGACGCGCGCCTCATCCTCGTGGGCCACTCCATGGGCGGCGTCGTCTCGCGCTACTTCCTCGAGTGCCTCGGAGGCTGGAAGGACACCCGCGCGCTCATCACCTTCGGCACGCCCCACCGCGGCTCGTTCATGGCGCTGCAGGCGCTCGCGCTGGGTTTCCGCAAGGACCTGGGGCCGCTGAACCTCTTCGACCTGACGGAGATGGTGCGCTCGCTGCCCGCGGCGTACCAGTTGCTGCCCATCTACCCGTGCGTGCAGATGCCCGACGGGCGCGTCGTCCGTCCGGGCGAGGCGCAGGGCATCGGCGGTCTGGACCCCATCCGGGCCGCGCAGGGACTCGCCTTCCAGCGGGAGATCGAGAGCGCGATGCTGGCCAACTCGCGCAGCTCCGCGTACCTCGAGCAGGGCTACAACCTCCATCCCGTGGTGGGCACCTTCCAGCCCACGCTGCAGGGCGTGCGTGTCTCCGCGTCCGGCGCGCTGGAGATGCTCCACAGCGACCCGGACGGCACGGACAACGGCGGTGATGGCACCGTGCCGCGCGTCTCCGCCTTTCCGCTGGAGGAGCGGCACCATGCGCGGGTCATGTACAGCCCCACGTCCCACGCCTCGCTGCAGAATGCCGTCGAGGTGCTGGCCCACGTGCAGGGGGTGCTCACCGGCCAGGACATCAACCTCAGCAAGTACCGGGCGCCGGAGCTGGCTCCCAAGCAGCTCTCGCTGCACATCGAGGACGCGTACGCGCACGACGAGCCGGTGACGGTTCGCGTCCGCCCCTCGGCCGAGCCGGTCTCGCTCCGGGCCTACGCCACCAACGTGAAGACGCAGCAGACCTTCTCGGTGGAGCTCGCGCGGAATGCGGATGGCTTCCACGTGGGGGAGTTGCCTCCGCTGCCAGCCGCCCTGTACCGCGTGAGCGTCAAGGGAGGCCCCGAGGTCATCCCCGTGACGGACGTCTTCGCCGTCTTCCACCGCGCGGGCGAGCTGCCGGAGGACGAGGAGGACGTGGTGGAGCAACTGGTGAGCTTCCACACCCCGGAACAGAACCGGAGTGATGAGAAGGCAGCGGCGCCCGCGGTTCATTACGCCGGGCTGGTGAAGCCCGCGCCGGCGCCGAGCGAGCCTCCGGCCCAGGAGGACGAGGGGCAGGCCATCACCCGCTACCCCTCGGTGGAGCCGATCGTGCCCGCGCGTGCGGGGCAGGCGCTTCCCCTGACAGTGGACCTGTCGCTGGCCGAGGTGGGCGCGAAGACGGAGTCCGCGGGCGTCACGCTCGCCGGACTGGCGACGGACTGGCAGGAGCTTCCCATCAAGGTCCGGCTGCTCTGCTCGGAGATGACGTTCCGCCCTGGAGCGGATACGGGCGTGGTGTTGGTGCGGCGCAACGAGGATTCCATCGCCGCCACCCTCACCGGGACCGTCAACCCGGGTGCCTCGGGCGAGCTCACCGTGGTGGCCACCTTCGAGTACGGGGGGCGTTTCTGCGGCGCGGCCCGCAGGCGCATCCCCATCGAGTCCTCCGGCTCGGGCGGCGCGGATCCGTCCTCCTCGCGTTCCTCCTCCACGCCACCGTCCGGTGTGACGCCCGCGTCCGCGCGGGAGGCGGAGGCGGGGAAGGGGACGTTCGCCCTCGAGGCCGGTGCCCAGAAGCCCCACCTGACGGTGCAGATCCACCGGCTGGACAAGAGCAATCCGCGGCGCCTGTACTGGATGCTCCACGTGTCGGTGCCGTGCAAGGGATTGCCGGCCCGGCTCTCGGGAGACCTGGACCTGGGCTCGGACCCGTCCGCCTTCTTCCAGAGCGTGGCCGCCACGGCGCGCGAGCTGCGCTCCGGGGACCACTACCCCTGGTTCCTCGGGCTGGGGAAGCTGCTCTACCAGCGCACGCCCAACGCCTTCCGCGAGACGTTTCGCGCCCTGCGCCAGGAGTACGGGCCGGGCTTCCCCATCCAGTTCATCACCGATGATCCGCACATCCCCTGGGAGCTGATGGCGCCCTCGGATGTGCCGGACGCGGAGCTGCTGTGCATGGATCATCCGGTGGCGCGGTGGCTGCTCGACTACCAGACGTCGATGACGGCGCGGCTGACCCACGGGGACCACCTCATCACCATCGCGCCGGACTACCAGTTCCATCCGCACCTGGCGCCCCTGCCGCAGGCGCAGGAGGAGTCGCGGCAGCTCTCCAAGCGCTTCCGGGCGGTGCGCGTCGCGGGAAGGCGTCAGCCCGTGATGAACCTGTTGGGCGGAGGCTACGCGCCCACCGTGGGGGTGGTGCACTTCGCCGGGCACGGCAAGTACAGCCCGAACAACGAGGTGTCGCCCTCCTGCGTGTACCTGGAGGATGGCGAGCTGAGGACGCTCGAGGTCCGCAACTCCATGGTGATGCTGGGCCAGAAGTCGCGGCCGCTCGTCATCTTCAACGCCTGCGAGGTGGGCACGGCCACCGAGATGCTCGGAGGCATCGGGGGCTGGGCCGAGACGTTCGTGAGCGAGTCCTTCGCGGGCTTCATCGCGCCGCTGTGGCCCGTGCAGGACGCGCATGCACGCAACGCGGTGGAGCAGCTCGTGTCCGACCTGCGGGAGAAGCACCTCTCCGTGGGCGAGGCCCTCCGGCGCCTGCGCCAGAGCGAGGCGAGGACGTCTCCCACGTACCTGTCCTACGTGTACGTGGGGGATGTGATGGCGCGCTTCGCTCCGGCGGCCGCCGCGGCCAGCACCGCGGCGGCGTGAGGCTCAGGGCCGCGTTTCGAGCGCCAGGGCGACCATCGTCTCGGTGAGGTCGCTCGGGAAGTAGTTGGAGAAGCCGGGCAGGCCCGTGAGGGCCGCCTCGGCGTGGTCCATGTCGTCCAGCCGCACCACGCGCGAGCCCGGCACCTCCGCGTCCACCGCGTTCACCAGCCCGTCGCACGCCCACCCGTAGCGCTCCTGCACGTAGGCGCACAGCGGCCGCATCAACGAGCGCCTCGACAGCCGCGACGTCGCCAGGGACACCGTGGGGATGTCCGCGGGGTACGGGTGCTGGCGCACGAACTCCATCCGCCGCGCGTACGACAGGTCCTCCACCGAGCCCGCGTCCCCCTGGAACAGCGTGGGAAACGTCACGTCCAGCAGCCGCCGCAGCGAGGGCGTCGTCACCAGATCATTGGCGATGACCGAGCCGCCAAACGGCGACTGCAGTGTCACCACCGCCCGCACGTGCCGGCGCAGCTCCGGGTAGAGCGCCAGCGTGCTCAGCGCCTCCACGCCCCCCTTGCTGTGGCCCACCAGCACCACCGTGCGGCCGAAGTGAATGGCATCCAGCAGCGCCTCGCGCACCACCTTCACGTTGTTCGTGAGCCGCCCCTCGGTGTCCACCGCCACCTCGCGCGTCTCCAGCCCCCGCTTCTCCAGTCGCGCCTGGTTGTCCTCCAGGTAGCCGGGTACCTCGTCCCCCATCATCCCCTTCACCAGCAGGTACTGGTGGCGCCGGGCCTCGTCCGGCAGTACCGGCTCGCCCTCGCGCACCCGCTGGTGCACCTCGCGGAAACGGGCCGTGATGTCCGTGGGGGGCGGTGTCTCCGCCTTGAACCAGCCGGCGAGCCCCGTGCTCCCGGGGCCCGGCGCACGCACCGCCTCGGGCAGTCCGCGCAGCGAGCGCAGGAGCCGGGCCACCGCGCCCGTGGCGGGCGGCTGGAGGGTGTTGGCGGCGGGGCCTACCCCCTCGGCTGGAGGGGGAGGAGGGGGGAGGGGAGCGGGGTCCTTCCGAGGCATGCGGACCCCGAGCGTACCAGGGCCGGGCCCGTCCGTTCTCCAGCACACACAGGGGTGGGCCTCATGGTAGAAGGTGGGGCTCGAAGGGGAGGACGGACGCTGACGACCGGACAGGAATGGCTGGTGGATGTATGCGGGTGCCCGCCGGAGCGCCTGAAGGACACGGTTGCGCTCGCGGCCCTGTTCGAGGAGCTCATCGTGCTGCTGGAGCTGAAGGTGATAGGCCAGCCGCAGTGGCACGTGTTCCCGGAGCCGGGAGGCATCACCGGCCTCACGCTGCTGGCGGAGAGCCACCTCGCCGTCCATACCTTTCCCGAGCACGGCTTCGCCGCGCTCAACGTCTATTGCTGCCGCACCCGTCAGCGCCCGGACTTCGAGGCACTGGTGGCGCGGCACCTGGGCGCGGCCTCCTGCCGCGTCCGTGAGCTGCCCCGGGGGGTGGAGGCGTGACGCAGGGCAACTGTCCTTCGTGTGGGGCTCCGGTCGAGTTCACCGCGGGCACGGCGCTGGTGGTGGTGTGCGGCCACTGCCAGACGGTGGTGGCCCGGCAGGGCAAACACCTCGAGGCGCACGGGAAGATTGGCGCCATCGTCGACACCGACTCGCCCCTCCAGCTCAACGCCGAGGGCCGCATCGGCCGCGACGGCTACCGGCTGGTGGGCCACCTGCAGAAGGACCACGGCGCGGGGCCCTGGGACGAGTGGTACGTCGAGTTCGACGACGGGCGCACCGGCTGGCTCTCCGAGTCCGAGGGCGCCTTCCACCTGCTGCTCGCCTCCGGCACCGCGCCGGACCTGTCGCCCGAGGACTTCGAGCCCGGCCAACGCTTCTCCCTTCAGGGCCACCGGCTGGTGGTGGAGGAGATCGGGCACGGTCACGTGGTGTCCGCCGCGGGTCAGCTCCCCAGTGACGTGGACCCGACCGTGGACAGCCGCTACGTGGACGCCACGGGCCCCGGCGGAGTCTTCGTCACGCTGGACTTCGGCGACGGGACGAGCGAGCCCGAGGTCTACGTCGGCAAGAAGCTGAAGCTGACGGAACTGGGCATCTCCCCGGACCAGCTCCGGCCGAAGGTGAAGAAGGTGGCGCTGCAGCAGGCGCGCTGCACCCAGTGCAACGGCCCGCTGGAGCTGCGCGCGCCGGACCGCACCAGGCGCGTGGCCTGCCCCTTCTGCGGCGCGCTGCTGGACGCGAGCCGGGGCAAGCTGGCCTTCCTCCAGCTCCTGGAGAAGCCGGACCACCCGCCCCTCATTCCCCTGGGCGCCAAGGGCAAGCTGCGGGACGCCGAGTGGGTGTGCATCGGCTTCCTGGTGCGCTCGTGCACGGTGGAGGGCGTCCGCTACCCGTGGGAGGAGTACCTCCTCTTCAACCGGCAGCGCGGCTTCATCTGGTTGATGCAGTCCAACGGGCACTGGACCGTCCTCGAGCCGCTGCCCGCGGGCGACGTGGCGGTGGCCCCGGGCGTCGCCGCGCACCTGGACAGCCGCCGCTACCGGGCCTTCCAGAGCGTGACGGCCGTCACCGAGACGGTGCTCGGCGAGTTCTACTGGGAGGTCGAGGCCGGCGAGAGCGCGGAGGCCGAGGAGTACGTGGCGCCGCCGTTCTCGGTGAATGTGGACCGCACCGAGAACGAGGTGTCGTACACGCTCGGCGAGTACCTGGCGCCCGAGGTCATCAAGCAGGCCTTCAATCTCCAGGAGCCCCTGCCCACGCCCCATGGCATCGCGCCCAGCCAGCCCAACCCGCACTCGAGCACGGCCACCTGGACGTGGACGGGCATCTGGGCGATGGCGCTGCTCGCCGTCTTCCTCGTCGTCAGCGTGATGGCCGACAAGCGGACGGTGCTGACGCAGCAGGTGCGCCTGGAGCCGGACGCGCAGTCCGGCACGCCCACGGCCATGCACTTCAGCGAGCCCTTCGAAGTCCGCAAGCGGGGCAACGTGCAGGCCACCCTGGTGGCGCCGGTGCGCAACTCCTGGCTCGGCGTCCAGGGAGACCTGGTCAATGAGCAGACCGGCGAGGTCATCAGCTTCTACGACGAGGTGAGCTACTACTCCGGCAGCGACTCGGACGGCTCGTGGAGCGAGGGCGGCCAGACGGAGACGGAGTACCTGTCCGCGGTGCCCCCGGGGCGCTACGTGCTGCGCACCACGGCGTTCTTCGACGGCCGGCCGCCCATGGGGCAGAGCTATCAAGTGACGCTCGTCAGCGACAAACCGCGCGGCACCTGGTTCTGCACCGCGCTGGTGCTGCTGCTCATCGGGCCCGCGTTGGCCTTCTTCCGCTCCTCCAGCTTCGAATCGGCGCGCTGGGCGGAGAGCAACCTGGGTTCCAGCTCCGATGATTGAGAGAGGGTGTCCATGAAGTTCATCGGTGGAGTCATCGTCCTCATCTATGCAGTGGTGGCATTCACGGGCTGTGAGCCCTTCACCCGTTCGCAGCGTGGCCAGGCGGTGGCACGCGGCGGCGGCGTGCGAACCTGGACCGGCGGTTTCATGGGAGGGAAGTGATGTTCCTGGGTGTCCTGGCTGTGGTGGTGAACCTGGACAACCTGCTGGCGAGTCTCGTGTACTCGCTGGTGGGTCTGGCCGTGTTCGTGGCGGGCCTGTTCGTCTTCCGGCTCATCATGCCCTTCGACGTGCACAAGGAGATCGAGGTCGACCAGAACACGGCGCTCGGTATCGTGATGGGTTGTTTCATTCTCGGCCTGGCCATCATCGTGGCCGCGGCCATCTCGGGCTGATGCCCCGCGGCAGGCAGTCCCCGCTTTGAACAAGACGCTCCTTTTCTGCACCGTCCTCGTCATCGCCACGTGTGGGCTCATCTATCGAGCTCATCGCCGGCGCGCTGGCGAGCTACCTCCTCGGCGACTCCATCACCCAGTTCTCCACGGTGATTGGCACCTACCTGTTCGCCATGGGCATCGGCAGTTGGCTCTCGCGCTTCATCGAGCGCGGAGTCCCCCAGCGCTTCGTGGAAATCGAGCTGGGGGTGGCCCTGGTGGGCGGCCTGTGCGCGCCGATGCTCTTTCTCACCTTCGCCCTCACGGACGTCTTCCGGGTGGCGCTGTACGGCAACGTGCTGGTCATCGGCACGTTGGTGGGGTTGGAGATCCCCCTGCTGCTGCGCATCCTGAAGGACGAGGTCAAGTTCAAGGATCTGGTCAGCCAGGTGCTGACGTTCGACTACCTGGGCGCGCTGGCGGCGAGCATCACCTTCCCGCTGCTCTTCGTGCCCAAGCTGGGGCTGGTGCGCACCTCGCTGCTCTTCGGGCTGCTCAACGCGCTGGTGGGGCTGTGGAGCACGTGGCTGCTGGCGCCGGTGCTGGCCCACCCCATGCGGCTGCGGGTGAAGGCCGTGGCGCTCAGCCTCTTCCTGCTGGTGGGGCTCGTGATGGGCGACCGGCTCACCCACTTCTCCGAGGAGCATCTGTACTCGGACGACGTGGTGCACGCGACGACTCGCCCTACCAGCGGATTGTCCTGACGCGCGGCAAGCGGGGCTTCTCGCTGTACCTCAACGGCAACCTGCAGTTCTCCAGCCTGGACGAGTACCGCTACCACGAGGCGCTGGTGCACCCGGCCCTGGTGCGCGCGGGCAAGGTGGAGCGGGTGCTGGTGCTCGGCGGCGGAGACGGGCTCGCGGCGCGGGAGATCCTCAAGTACCCCGAGGTGAAGAACGTCACCCTGGTGGACCTGGATCCGGCGATGACGGGGCTCGCCACGCGCTACGACGAGCTGGCCAGGCTCAACGCGCACGCGCTGGAGGACCCGCGCATGCACGTCATCAACACGGACGCGATGGAGTACCTGCGGGAGAAGCCGGAGACGTGGGACGTCATCGTGGTGGACTTCCCGGACCCCAACAACTTCTCGCTGGGCAAGCTGTACACCACGGGCTTCTACAAGCTGCTCAAGCGGCGGCTGGGGCCGGACGGGGTGGCCGTCATCCAGAGCACCTCGCCGCTCTACGCCCGGCGCTCCTTCTGGTGCATCGACACCACGCTGAAGGCGGCGGGCTTCTGGACGCAGCCCTACCACGCGCTGGTGCCCTCCTTCGGCGAGTGGGGCTACGTGCTGGTGGGCCATGAGCCCGTGCCGCCACGCCGCCCGTTGCCCGAGGGGCTGCGTTTCCTCACCGAGGACACGCACGAGGGCCTCTTCCACTTCCCCCTGGATATGGGCCCGCTGCCGGCGGAGGTGAACCGGCTGAACAACCAGGTGCTCGTCCACTACTACGAGGAGGAGTGGCGGCGGTGGAACTGACGCGGCGGAGCTCGTCGCCGCGTTCCTCGGCTCGGCGGTGGCGGCCAGTGCGTGCCGGCGGATGAGTCCGCGCGCGCCGGTGCCCGGTGCCATCGTGGACCGGGCGGTGGACGTGGGGCACAAGCTGCGCGGCGGGGCGCTGCCGCGCGCGGCGGAGGCCCAGGCGGTGGACGTGCTGGTGGTGGGCGGAGGCGTGGCGGGCCTGAGCGCGGCGTGGCGGCTGGCGGCCGCGGGCGTGAAGGACGTGCGGGTGGTGGAGCTGGAGTCGGAGCCGGGAGGCACGTCCCGCTCGGGGCGCAACGAGGTGTCCGCGTACCCGTGGGGCGCGCACTACCTGCCGGCCCCGCTGGTGGACTCGGGGCCGGTGACGCGGCTGCTGCGGGAGATGGGCGCGGTGACGGGCGTGGACGCGCAGGGCTACCCCGAATACGGCGAGGAGCTGCTCATCCGCGAGCCCGAGGAGCGCCTCTTCTACAAGGGCGAGTGGTACGAGGGCCTCTACCTGCGCGCGGGGGCGAGCCCGGCGGAGCTGGCGGAGCTGGAGCGTTTCGAGGCGAGGATGAACGCCTTCGCGGCGGCGCGGGACGCCAAGGGGCGCAAGGCCTTCGCGGTGCCCACGGCGCTCTCCAGCGATGACGCCGAGTGGACGGCGCTGGACAAGGTGACGATGGCGCGGTGGATGGAGGCGGAAGGCTTCCGCTCGCCGCGGCTGCGCTGGCTGGTGGACTACGCGTGCCGGGACGACTACGGCACCACGGCCGAGGGCGTCTCGGCGTGGGCGGGCATCTGGTACTTCGCCGCGAGGCAGGACGGGAAGGGGGAGCGCAGCGAGGGCTTCCTGAGCTGGCCCGAGGGCAACGGCCGGCTGGTGAAGCAACTGCTGTCCGCGCTGGCGCCGGGACAGGTGGAGCGGGACGTGCTGGTGCACTCGGTGGAGCCCGTGGAGGGCGGCTGCCGGGTGGACGCGGTGGAGGCGGGGACGGGCAAGCCGAGGGCATACCGGGCACGGCAGGTGGTGCTGGCGTGTCCGCGCTTCGTGGCGGCGCACGTGGTGGCCCCGTGGCGGGAGCAGCGCCCCGAGTGGCTGGGCGCCTTCCAGTACGGGCCGTGGGTGGTGGCGAACCTGACGCTCTCGGAGAAGCCGGAGTCCCACGGCTTCCCGCTGGCATGGGACAACGTCTTCTACGAGAGCCGCAGCCTGGGCTACGTGGTGGCCACGCACCAGGCGCTGCGCATGGACGAGCGCGGGCCCACGGTGCTCACCTGGTACCTGCCCATGGCCGGGCTGGACATGAAGGCCGAGCGCCAGAAGGTGCTCTCCGCGGGCTACGCCGAGTGGGAGGGGCTGGTGATGGCGGACATGATGGCCGCGCACCCGGGAATCGCCACGCAGGCCCGGCGCCTGGAAGTCATGCGCTGGGGACATGCCATGGTGCGGCCCACGCCCGGTTTCCTCTGGGGCCCGGAGCGCTTCGCGGCGCAGGAGAGCCTGGGCGAGTCACTGCACTTCGCGCACTCGGACCTGGGCGGCATGGCCCTCTTCGAGGAGGCCAACTGGTTCGGCGTGAAGGCGGCCGAGAAGGCCCTGAAGGGCCTGGGCCGCGCGGACACGAGCTGGCTCTGAGGGCTGCTCCCTCTCCCTCTGGGAGAGGGCTGGGGTGAGGGTCGCTTCAGGCCACCGCGGTGGTGACGGGCGGGTGGCGCAGCGTGGCGGCGGCGGTGGCGAGCGAGGCCGTGAGCACCAGCGCCAGGGCCCAGAGTCCCACCGCGTCCCAGCGGACGATGGGCAGGCCCCGGAGCGCCTGCATCGCGAGCACCAGCGTCACCCCCACGTAGGCCACTCCCGTGGCGCGGACGGCGGCCAGGCGCTGCGCCTCGAAGCGGTTCCGCCGGCGCGCCAGCAGCGCCGCGAGGAGGGGCAGTACCTGCATGGCGTGCAGTCCGAGGAAGTGCGCGGGCCGCATGTCGCCGGCCACGGTGCTCCAGCCGACCAGCGGCAGCCCCGGGCCTCCGTCCGGCACGCCGAACGTATGCGAGCCCGCCTCGACCACCCGCTGTCCGGCCCGCATGGCCTCGAGCTGCGCCGGGTTCGGGCTCGTCATGAAGTACCCGAGCCCCATGCCAATCACCGCCGCGATGAAGCCGGTACGCAGCGCGGCCGCGAGCGGGCGATCCGCCAGCCGAGCGCGCAGCAGGGCGAGCGCGAGCACGATCATCGTCACCCACAGCACCGTGATGGCGATGCCCATCATGCTGAAGATGGCCGCGTCGAAGGGGGTGGCGATGTTGAAGTGGCTGCGGACTCCGCGCGCCGCCTGGAGCGTGATGGCGACCATCTCGATGGCACCGGCTGCGGCGAGGATGTGGCCCGAGAGCCGGACGAGCCGCCGCCGTTCGGAGAGGAAGGAGAAGAAGTACAACACGGTGGCGTTGTACGCGGTCAGCGACAGGTAGAACTTCGTGGGCTTGAGCCAGACGGGCTCGCCCACCAGTTGCCGCGAATCCAGGAGCAGCCCGAGCGTGGTGAACACGGCGCCCAGGGCCATGACGACGGTGGCGGCGGCGAGCGTCGGAGAGAGGGACCAGGCGCGGTTCCAGAGCGCGCGCACGGAGAGGGGAGCGGTGGAGGCGGACATCAGCGGACTCCTTCGGTGGCCAGGGGAGCGGCCGGCTGGGGCAGCGAGGCGATGGCCGGCAGGAAGCGCCGGGTGAGGAGACGGACGGCCGCGTAGGCGAGGTAGCCGGTGGGGCCGAGCATGAAGGTCAGCAGGAGGCAGGGCACGACGAGCAGGTGAGGGATGCCCCGGCGCTGCGCGTCCGCCAGCACGACCCTGCCCACCAGGAAGTCGAACGCGAGGTAGTGGATCCACCCCGCGAGCAGCATGCCGGGGCGCTGGAGGGCCGCCCCGATGTGCTCCAGCGTGTCGAACTGGCCGAGCAGCCCCGGCAGGTGCGGCGCGACCAGGGCCAGGTAGACGGCGCCGATCACCAGCGGGATGACGTCGCTCTCCAGCACCCACCGGGTGAACCGGGCCCGGGGCGCCAGCACCATCGCCGCCCAGCCCAGCAGCACCGGGACGTTCAGCACCTTCAGGATCAGCTCGCCGTCCATGGCTCCTCCCGCGGTTCATCCGCGTTCATGTTTCTCATGTAAACATCGCATGTGGTCGCTGTCAACATCGCCCGGACACGAGGCCCTGCCCGCCTGCTCGCGACAAGGGCCGGAAGCGGCGATCGCTCGTCGGCATCCGGCCATCGTGTGGCGGCTCGTGAGCCCCCCTTCGGCTTCACTCCACCTTCTGGACCTGGAAACCGAGGCGGGGGAAGTGCACGACGACCTCGCCCGCACGTGCATCCACTCGCCGGACGGCGAGCTCATTCGGGCGCGACAGCACGAGCTCTCCTTCCACCGGATCCGTGCCGTAGTCCGTGGCCGAGACCGTCACGCGCGCGCCCCGCGAGAGGCCGTGCAGGTCGACGAAGGCCTCTCCTTCGGTGGGCAGGGGCTTGCTGGCGGCGGCGAGCTGGACCGCTTCACCGCTCTCCAGCTTGTCGTAGGTGCCGTGACCCAGCGCCTGCATGCGCTCCATCCATGCCACCAGGCGCGTGTGGGAATCGAGGATGGACGCGATGGGGCCGGCCCGCTGGACGTACCAGAGCGCATGGTAGACGGAGAAGTCGGCGATGCTCGTGGACCGGCCGAGCAGCCACTGCCTGCCATCCCCGAGCTGGTCCTCGAGCTGCTCGAGGTACAGCCGCAGCGCCCCGGTGGCTTCGGGAACACCCATGCGCGGCGCGTTGGCCCGGAAGGCGGCGCGGTCGGCGATGAAGGCCTTGAGCTGCTCGGGCGGCAGGTTGGCGAAGATGCTCTGCAGGCCGGCGGGCTGGAAGCAGTAGGCGATCGCGGTCCAGAACAGTGTGGAGTCCGCCCACTGTGCCTGGATGCGAGCCAGCCCCGCGGACTCGATGGGGTAGAGCGTCGGCGTGGGCGCGAGCCGCTCCAGCACGTCGGCGATCAGCGCCGTATCACAGTAGATGTCCGCGCCGATCTGCAGCAGCGGGGTCTTGCGATAGCCGCCCGTCAGGGCGATCACGTCCGGTTTGGGCATGATCGCGGGAATGAAGACGGAGGTCCATTGCAGGCCCTTGAAGCCGAGAAGGGTGCGGACCTTCTCGGAGAAGGGGGAGCGCGGGTAGTGGTGGAGGATGAGCCGGGACATGCCCCCAGTCTTTCCGAGGCACGCTCCCGGAGGCGAGAAGGAACTTCCCGGGGCGCTTTCCGCTGCTCACTTCGCGGAAGGCGCCGGCCGTGGCTTGAAGCGAAGGCGTGAGCGCTCGCGTGCTTTGTCGGCTTCGATCTCGCGGTCTCGCGGCTGGGCCGTCGTGGACAGCGAGTCGATCAGCACGCGGGCGGCGGCCGCGACATCATCCACGGCTCGCGCGAAGGCCGCTTCGTTGGCCTGCGACGGTTTGTTGAAGCCGCTCAGCTTGCGGACGAACTGCAAGGCGGCCGCCCGGACCTCGTCTTCCGTGGCGGGCGGCTCGAAGTTGAACAGCGTCTTGATGTTCCGGCACATGGTTGCCTCCAACGCTCGACATGGACGGAGCGCCCTTCCGTTTCATTTGTATCAGCACGTGCGCGGGGGGCGCACGGGAGGTTGCCCTGTCCCAGGGGGCCTGAGCAGGTTCGGCACCATGAGCGACTCCACGGACCTCAAGACAGCGGACCTCTGCGACGCGCACGCGGGCTCTCCCCATTTCCAGATCGCCGAGCCCGGCTTCCTCGACTATGGCGGCCGCCGCTCCTTCTCCGGCCCCATCAGCACGGTGCGCGCGCCCGAGGACAACTCCCTCGTGCGCAAGGCGCTGGAGGAGCCCGGACAGGGCAGGGTGCTGGTGGTGGATGGGGGTGGCAGCCGCCGCTGCGCGCTGGTGGGGGATCAGTTGGCGGCGCTCGCGCGGAAGAACGGCTGGGCGGGCGTGGTGGTGAACGGTTGCATCCGCGACGCCGAGGAGGTGGGCCGCACCGCCATCGGGGTCAAGGCGCTGGGCACGCATCCGCTCAAGAGCGGCAAGCGCAACGAGGGCCAGCGCGACGTGGAGGTGCGCTTCGCGGGCGTCACCTTCCGGCCCGGTCATCACCTCTACGCGGATGCGGACGGTCTCGTCACGTCGGAGAAGGCATTGAGCTGAGACGCATTGGCCGCGGGGGGCTGCCACCCAGGAGGAAAGCGCCGATGAACGCCTGGAGACCGGGGCGGGGCGCTTCCTGGCCCCGCTGGGCCCTCGAGCACTACGGGCTTTGGACGGAGCAACGGCCCGCAGCGCGGCGCGTGAGGTCCTCGGCCACCGTGCGCAGCAGGCCCCGCGTCAGCGCCGAGCGCTCCGCCTCCGTCTTCTCCCCCCGGGTGAGCCACTGCGCCACCTTCCCCAGACTCGCCGCCGTCACCACCTGCAGCCGTACCCCCACCTCCACCACCAAGGCCGCCTCCGCCTCCGGCTCCTCCTCCAGCGTCCACGCCACCCGCTCCAGCTCCAGCGTCCCCACGCCCGCCGCCAGCGGCCTGCCGTCCAGCACCCAGCCGCCCTCCTTCGCCGAGTACGCCAGCACCTGCGTCAGCCTCGCCGCGTCCATCCGCTCGGAGAACCACAGCGGCCGGCGCCGCAGCAGCGTCAGCTCCACCTCCAGCCGCCCCGCCAGCCCCAGCCGCATCAGCCGCTCCAGCTCGGGCGCCACCAGCGCGAGCGTCTCGGGCCGCACCACCACGCGCCGTCCCGTCCGCGCCGCCGAGCACGTCACCTTCGGCGGCTCCTCCCCGCGGGCCATGGGCGCGAGCAGGCCCAGCGCGGCCACCAGCGCCGCACCGAGCCTCCTCCTCGTGCTCGTGCCGGGTCCCCTCATGTGTCTCAGAAGGGCCGGACGAAGAGCAGCCGCGCCTCGGGGGTGAACGACGCCCGCTCGTCCGTGCGCCACGCCACCGACAGGTGCACCGAGTCTCCGAAGTAGAACTGCGCGCCCAGTCCCAGCTTCGGGTCCATCCAGCCCAGCTCCGGCCGGTGCACCGAGCCCACGTCCACGAAGGCCCCGAAGAAGCCCCACCGGTACTCCGCGCTCGCCAGCAGCGAGGCGTCCCCGCGGAACTCCTTGAAGGCGTAGCCACGCAGCCCACTCCACCCGCCCAGCGCCTCCTGCTTCTGCAGCGGCAGGTCCGCTCCCCCCGCCGCGCGCACGCGCAGCCTCAGCCCGTCCTCGTGGCCCGTGCTCACGTACAGCACGTTGTCGCTCACCACCTTCCAGAAGCGGTACTCCGCGCCGCCGCCCAGCTCCGGGCTTCCCACCTCCACCGTCAGCAGGCTGCGCACCGCCATCCGCTCCGGCCACTCCCAGTCATTGCGCAGCAGCGACAGCTCGGGGTTGCGGAAGAGCGAGCCCACCCGCTCGGTCCGGGCCGCGTCGCTCGCATACTCGAGGCGCCCCACCACCGACGTCATCCGCCCCTCGTCCACCAGCGGGTTGGGGAAGGGCGCCGAGTCGCGCCGGAAGAGCGAGAAGGGCGGCGAGAAGCTCACCAGCGAGTCGTACGTGTCCCGGCGGTACTCCGCTCCCACCAGCCACTGCTGGGCGAAGCGCCAGGTGGCGAAGCCCGTGAGCCCCTTGCGCCGGAAGTACTCCGCGTCCGGGCGGTTGAGCAGCGCGGAGTAGATGTACGAGTCGATCGCTCCCATCCGCCACCGGTCGTTGGTGTCCGTGAAGTCGTAGAGCTGGACGCCCACCTCGGCGAGCCGCACCCGCGGCACCTGCACCTTCGCCCCCACCAGCCAGTTGAGCCGCCGCTGGAACGCCGTGTGCTCCGGGTCTCCCGGAATCCGCTGGCCGCCCCACCTCAGGGGAATGGTCAGCGCCGCGTCCAGCGTCACGTGCGCCCGGTTGCGCACGTCCCACAGCTTGAGCGAGCCCGACAGTCCCGGCGCGAAGCCCGTCACCTGCGTGTGCATGGGGAGCAGCTCCACGTCGAAGCTGGAGCCCCTCGGGCGGGCGTGCACCACCACGCGGCGGCCCACGGTGGTGATGGCCTCCTCCTCCCCGGACCCGCGCTTCCACTGCTCTCCCAGCGCGTCCCAGGAGAGCTCCACCTCGTCCTCCCAGTGCTTCCGCTTCTTCTTGCGCCGCGTCTCCTCCTCCACCGGCCGGTAGCTCCGCCCGCCGCCCTCCTCACGCACCTCCTCGAAGCGCGTGGCCGGCCGGGGGAGCGTCTCCACTTCCCACAGCGTGAGGAAGGGCATCTCCTGTTTCAACCGGCCCTCCGCGCGCCGCAGGTCGCTGCGCAGCAGCACGTCGCCCGGCTTGATGCCCATCACCTCGCGCACCCGCGCCGCCACGTCCTCCTCCACGCCTCGCACCTCCACCGCCTCCACCTTGCCCTCGTCCACCCGCAGCCGTAGCTGCTCCTCCGGCGTCAGCGTGGCGTCGAGGCTCGCGAGCAGGTAGCCCTCGTCTTCGATCTCCTCCAGCGCCCGCTCCAGCGCGCCCGGCAGGCCCTTCCACACGAAGCCCGGGTGGAACCTGCCCTCGTCGAAGAAGGCCAGCAGCTCTCTCGGCGGGTTCGGCGCCGGGCACTTCCGCGAGGAGATGTGCACCCGCACTCCCTCCGTCCCGATGCGCACGTGGGCCTCCGTGCCCTCGTCGTCGTCCGTGTCGCCGTCGTCCCCGTCGTCCCCGTCCTCGGAGGAGGGGTAGGGCACCTGGAACAGCTCTTCCTGCACGTCCCGCTGCGCGTCGGCTTGCAGGCCGGTGAGCTCCACGCTCGCCACGTAGGGCTGCTCCTCCAGCGTCACCACCAGCACCGGCGTCGAGCCCTCCGCGAGCCGCACCGTGGGCGTCACCTTCGTGAACAGTCCCGTGCGCACGAGCCGCTGGAGGATGAGCGCCGCGTGCTCGGGGGTGAGCGAGCCCTTCGCCGGAACGCGGGCCAGTCCGCGCACCAGGGGCTCGGGGAGGCGCTGGAGGCCCTCGAGCTTCACCTCCGCCAGCGCGCGGTTCTCCCCGTTGATGCTCAGCCGCAACGCGCCGAGCACCTCGGAGTCCGCCTCGTCCTGCTCCCCGGCCAGGCAGGGATCCTCCGCCGGCCGCGAGGGCGGCTCCTCCTGGACGGGGCTCGAGGCGGCGGGGCCCTGGGCGCTCGCCGCGAGAGAGAACAAACAGAGAAAGAGTGGGATGCGGTTCATGCGGGACGGGAGGAGCACGAGTCGTTCCAGGCCGAGGCGCGCGGCAAGTGCGCGAAACCACGGGGCTCGCGCCGCGGCGAGGATGTCATCCCCACATCGTGATGTCGTGGGGTGATGTGCTGATGACATCGGCGGGCCCGGGAGCGCGGACCCGCCGAGGAACCGGCCCGCGTGCGGCTCACGCCGCCAGGGTCAGGGCGGGAATCGCCCCGAGCTGCTGCAGCATGGTGAGCATGTCCGGGTTGTCCCAGATCACCACGATCTTGCCGTCACGGAGCTGGTAGTGGGGCTGGTCGACGATCTGGAAGCGCTTCCCGGCCGGCGCGATGCCCAGGAAGGTTCCAATCTGCGTGCCGCTCATGGTGATGCGGGGCGCCATCAGGTCCTTCTCGTAGAGGAACCCGTCGAGTGTGAAGCGGAGGTCCGAGAAGGCATCCACCCAGCCCTGGACGATGGCCTGCACCCCGGCCAGACCGGGCGGTGTGCCGGGCACGGCGGGGTGCGCGATGACATCGTCCGCGAAGAACCTGCCGAGCTGGTCCACCTTGCGCTCGGTGTAGATGGTGTTCAGGTACTCCAGGTAGAACTCCCGGGCCTTCTTGGCATCCATGCTGTCCCCCGTGATGCTGAGTGGCGTGCTGCGTGGAGGGGCCATCCTGGAAGCCCGGCGGCCGGATGACAACCCGGGGGCCCACGTCACACGGCGGGGATGCCGAGTGCCTTGAGGCGGCGGTGGAGGTTGCCCCGGTCCACCTGGAGCAGGCGCGCGGCTCCGGCGATGCTGCCGCCTTCCTCCAGCGCGGCCTTGATGAGGGTGCGCTCGAAGTCGTCCACGTGCTCGCGGTAGCTCTTCTGGCCGAGCACGAGGCGCGCGGGGGCCGCCGCCGTCAGCGCCGCCGCTCCGGTGAGGGACTCCGGCGTCAGGGTGAGTGGGCCCTCGCCGCGCAGGAGGTTCTGGCGCTCCACATGGTTGCGCAGCTCGCGCACGTTGCCGGGCCAGGGCCAGGCGCGCAGGGCCTCCTCGGCGCCGGGCGCCAGCACCAGCGGCACGTTCGGCCCGGCCAGCTCCGCCGCGAAGGCGCGCGCCAGCGGGAGGATGTCCTCGGGCCGCTCGCGCAGGGGTGGCAGGGCGAGGGGCATCACGTTGAGCCGGAAGTAGAGATCCTGCCGGAAACGCTCCTCGCGCACCGCGAGCGCCAGGTCCCGGTGCGTGGCCGCGAGGATGCGCACGTTCACCGGCACCGGCAGGCCACCGCCCAGCCGCTCCACCTCCTTCGTCTCCAGCACGCGCAGCAGCTTGGCCTGCAGCTCCAGCGGCATGTCCCCCAGCTCGTCGAGGAACAGCGTGCCGCCGTGGGCCTGCTCGATGCGGCCGAGCCGCCGCGCGGTGGCACCCGAGAAGGCGCCGCGCTCGTGGCCGAACAGCTCGCTCTCCAGCAGCGTGGAGGGGATGGCGGCGCAGTTGACCGCGACCAGCCGCCCCTTGCGGCCGGAGGCGAGGTGGAGCGCCCGGGCCACGCGCTCCTTGCCCGTGCCCGTCTCTCCGGTGATGAGGATGGCCGCGTCGCTCGGGCCCACGCGGGCGATGAGCGTGCGCAGGGCCTCCATGGCCGGGCTGTCCCCCACGAGGTGCCCGGGACGCGCCAGCTCCTCGCGCAGCCGCTGTTGCTCCTCGCGCAACTCGCCCAGGGCCAGCGCGTTGCGCAGCGCCGTGAGCAGCCGCTCGGGCGAGGGCGGCTTCTCCACGAAGTCGGTGGCGCCCAGCTTCAGCGCCTGCACGGCCTCGGCGGGGGAGGCCTCGCCGGAGAGCACCACCACCGGGACGGGGAGGGGACGGGGCAGCCGTGCGAGCAGCTCCAGGCCCGTCTCTCCGGGCATGCGCAGGTCCAACAACATGAGCGCCGGGGGCTGGCCGGGTGCGTCGAGCAGGCGCAGGGCCTCGGCGGCGGAGCGGGCCTCCACGGGGGAGAAGCCCTCGTCGGAGAGCAGGCCGCGCAGGCCCTTGAGGACGCCCGGGTCGTCATCCACCAGGAGGATGCGCGGGCCGGACACCTGGGAGCGCGGGGCGGCGAGAGGGGCGTTCACGGGCCCAGCGTAGCGCAAGGGCACCGGGGATGGCTCAGCGCGAGGGGAGGGGCCGCCATCCACCCAGGAGGGCCCGTGGAATCAGGAGGGAGGGCGAGTCCCAGGCCCTCTCAGTTGCTCCAACTCGGCCTGGAGCTTCGCCAGGCGCCGCTCTGCCTCCTCGCGGTTGCGCGCCTCCTCCTCCGCACGCCGCTCCGCTTTCTCCGCGCGCCGCTCCGCCTCCTCAATCAGCTCATGGGACTTCAGCAGCAGCGCGTTGCCCGCCCACAGCCGCAGCGTCCCCCCCGTCAGCTCGAACTCCAATCCCAGCACCTCCGAGCGGTAGCGGCCCCTCTCTGGAGCAATGCGCTCGTACCGGCTCGCCTCGGGCGTGGGCAGCCGATACGCCTCCAGCCGCTCCCTCGCCCGGTCATAGATGAAGTACTCGGGAATCCTCAGCCGGGCGTAGCGCTCCACGTTGTACTCGGCGTCCTTCTTGCGGTCGCCGCCCACGTGGACCTCCATCACCCACTCCAGTCCCTTGCCCTCGTGGCTCACCACCCACTTCTGGCGCGGGTGCGTCTCCACGTCCCGCACCGCCAGCAGATCCGGCGCGAAGCGCCTCTCGTCCGGGTAGTACACCGGCAGCTCCGTGCCCAGGTACACCTGCCGCCCCTGCCGCGAGAAGAATCCCCGGAGCACGTCCAGCGTCTCCAGCTTCGCCTGGGAGTGCAGATCCCCCTCCGGCATCGCCATCTCGTCCCACGTCACCTCGCCGGGAAGTGACTCCACCACCTGCGCCCGCTCCTCCACACTCATCCCATCCCACTCTTGCTGCGTGGGCGCCCGGGGAAAGGCGTCTCCACGCTCCTGTGCGCGCTGTGCCATGCCCGGAAGCCTGGGATGGGCTGCCGCGCGCGTCAATCGCCCCCGCCGCGCTGCCTGAGCAAGTGTCGGGCCGGACACCCGGGCCTCTCGCTGCGAGTGGAAGGCGCCCGCGACCATCTCCGGGCCGCGTGCGACATTTCTCCGGGAGTCTCGTTTCCAGGATGGAGGACGTACGCGCGCGTTCCCCTAACCGATTCAGGAGCGGACCCCATGAAGAAGATCCTCTCGAGCCTCATCCTCGCGGCCACCCTGGTGGGCTGTGGCGGGATGGAGTCCCCCGAGCCCACGTTGGAGCAGCCCCAGCATCAGGAGGTCACGGCGATGGGACCGCCGGGAGGGCCGCCCGCGGATGCCTGCAAGGTGACGCTCGATTGGTGCCCGTTCGATGCCGCGGATACGGGCTACTGCCAGATCTCGGACCAGTGTGACCAGCAGGAGGCCCAGCTGCTCTGCGAGCAGGCCTACTACCGGCAGTGCCTCTGAGGCGGACTCCCGCTCATCACGGGGAGCCGACCTCGGCGAGCGCCGCTTCCAGGGACTCCCCTCCGCGCACGATGCGCGCCAGCCGTCCCGTCGCGTCGTAGAGCAGCACCGTGGGGAGCGCGAGCTGCCCGCCGGGAGAGAGCGGCTCGGCCACCGCCTCGGACAGGGCCTCCACCGGGTAGGTGATGGACAGCTTCGCGGCCTCGGCCCGCACCTGCTCGGGGGCATGGGCCGCCAGCCCGCGCACCTGCCACCGGCCCTCCCGGGCCAGCCTGGACAAGAGGGGCACCTCCTCGCGGCAGGGCTTGCACCAGGAGGCGAAGAGCTGCACCGCCGCGGGCCGCCCGTCCTTCGTGCCACCCACCTGCTCGAGCTTCCAGGGGGAGCTTCGCCAGGCGCGGGCGTGGCGCGCGAGGGGTGAAGGGGGTGGAGTCCTTCGCGCCGCCCTCCGTCAGGGACCACCGCCGGCCCGCCGCGAGCACGCCGAAGGACTCGGTCACCCCGGCGCGCCACGTCACCTCGACCTCCGCCTGCTCCTCCGGACCGAGCCCCACGTGCACGGTGGGGTCCACCGCGCTCACGTAGCCCCGGGCCAGCAACACGGGGAAGGCCCGGGTGCCCGCCGCCGTGCGGACCCGGACCGTCGCGGTGCTCGCCTCGGGGTCGCCTCCCGTGGCGCGCAGCCGCACCTCCAGCGCGTGGCCCACGGCTCCTTCATTCACGAAGAGCTGCAGGCGCGGCCGGGCGCGGTTGAGCATGAGCAGCTCCTGGTCCCCATCCCCGTCCAGGTCCTGGGCCACCAGGGCGCGGCCATCGGCACGTGAGGAGAAGCCATCCGCGTACGCACTCTCCTCGAAGCTTCCGTCCGGCCGCTGCATCCACAGCTTCTTGGGCTCCCAGCCCGAGAAGGACTGCTCGAAGCCCGTCCGGCCCACGCGGCGCAGCGGAGAGGGACCCGTGGCCCCCACCATGGCATAGGGGGAGGAGGAGGCCTGGGAAGGAGTCCGGCCCGTTGACTTGCCCTGAAGTGAGAGCGCCAGGACCTGGCGCCAGTACACACTTCAAAGATCTTTTCGATTGGGGGCGCTGTAGTAGCCGTTGGCGACGGCGAGGTCCAACCGGCCATCATCGTCCGCGTCGAGGAAGATGGAGCCGAAGGCCCACAAGCCCCGGTTGACGCCCCGCGCGCGAGCCACCTCGTCGAAGCCGCCGTCCTCGCGGGAGAGATAGAGCGTGTTGCCCGCCGCGAACTTGTCCAGGCGGGCCTTCAGCTCGGGACGGACCCGGGCGGCGGCCAGCACGCGCGTGCCCGCCTTGGAGAACATGTTGGCGACATAGAGATCCAACCGCCCATCGCCGTTCACGTCCCCCACGTCCGCGCTCATGCCATTGCCCGGATCCCTCAAGTGGTGGGCGTCCGTCACATCGCGAGGAGTGCCCTGGGCGTCGAAGCGCCAGAGGTCGTTGTCGCCGAAGTCATTGGCCACGTACACCTGCGGCCGTCCCTCTCCGAGCAGGTCGGCGGCGACGGCGGCGAGCCCCCAGCGCCGATGCCGCTCGTCCCGGGGGGGAGCCACCTCCTGGAAGGTCAGGTCCCCCTTGCCCCGGAAGAAGCGGGCGGGGCGGCCATCCTTCGCAGCGAGGAAGTCGTCCGGCCCGTACTTCATCGGGTAGTGGAGGAACACGAGGTCCAGCTTGCCGTCGGCGTCGAAGTCGGTGGCGAGCGAGGCGTGCGAATTGGCGGGCGGGAGCCGGGAGGCGACGACGGTGAAGCGCCCCTTCCCGTCATTGCGGAGCGCGGCGGGGCGGGACTCGGCGTTCCAGGCCGTCTGCGTGGTGACGATGACGTCCGGGTCTCCATCCGCGTCGAAGTCACCCGCCGCAAGGGAGGAGAACCACGCGCCCTTCGGGGGTGACACGGCCAGGCGCGTGCGCACGTAACGGAGCGGGGCCGTGGCACGGAACAGGTACAGGGCGCGCGGGTCGGCGACGAGCACGTCCACGAGCCCGTCCCCATCGAAGTCACGCACGGCGAGAGCCCCGTTGCTCATGGAGGCCTGAATGCCCGCGGCCTCACCGTCCGCCTCGGGAGGGAGCACGAGCCCGGCGCGCTCCGCCTCCTCGAGGAAACGAGGCTCGGGCCGGACGGCTTCCTGACGCCACGCCAGCTCCACCTGCTCCAGGCGCCAGGCCGCCCGGCGTGGCTGGCTCAGGGTGGCGGAAGCCTCGCCTCGAACCGAGCGGCGCGCGCCCTCGCGGTCCACGCCATCCAGTTCGAGCAGCAGACGCGCGGTGGTGCCCTCGGGCCGCGGCTCGAAGGCGAGCGCCCGCACGCTGCACCCGGAGATCCAGACGAAAGGATCGGTGGGCAGCCGGACCTCCGGGGCCGCGACGTCACCCGGCAGGGTGAAGCGGCCCTGCTTGAGAGGCGTGCACACCCGGCTGTCGAAGAAGGACTCCAGCGAGTCCTGCAGCGCCTCGCGGGAGTCGAGCTGGCGGAGCATCCGAGAGGCGCCCGGGTCCGATTCACCGCGGACGGGCGCGGCGGTGAGGCACAGCAAGGCTCCGAGCACGAATGGACGCATCGCCAGGGAGTCTACCATTCATGGTCATGCTTTTCGCGGTGGGCGCGGGCTCGCGGGGGCCCGTGCGCCTTCCGGGGCGCCGCCTCGCGGGCCACGTCCACGAAGGCCCGCAGCGCGGGCGATACCTGCGCGCGGCTGGGGAAGTAGAGGAACAGGCCCGGCACCCACGCCGCGTAGGGCTCCAGCACCACGCGCAGGGTGTCTCGCCTCAGTTCCTCCATCACCATGGGCTCGAACGCGTAGGCGAGCCCCACCCCGGCCTCTGCCATCCGCAGCATCAGGTGGCTGTCCGAGGTGATGACGGGCCCCCGCACCGGCACGCGCCAGCTCCGCGGCCCGCGCTCCAGCTCCCACTGGTAGATGCCTGACGTCGTGGTGGAGCGGATGCAGATGCAGTCATGGGACAGCAGGCCGTCCGGCGTCTCCGGCGTGCCCCTCCGCTCCAGGTACGAGGGCGCGGCCACCACCACGAACCGGCACGCATCCGACAGCCGGACCTGCACCATGTCCCGCTCGATGGACTCCGTCAGCCGGAGCCCCGCGTCCAGCCCCTTGGCCACGATGTCCACGAAGCGATCCTCCACCCGGACGTCCACCTCCACCTTCGGGTAGCGCGCGAGGAACCGCGGCAGCAGCGGCGCGAGGAGGGTGGACACCGCGATGGTGGGCACCGATAGCCGCACCCGGCCCGTCACCTCCCCCGGCTGCACCACGGCCGTCCTCAGCGCCTCCAGCGCCTGGTCCACCGCCGGCCCGGCGTTCTCCAGCAGGCGCCGCCCCGCATCCGTCAGCGCGACACTCCGGGAGGTCCGCGTGAGCAGGGGGACGCCCAGCCGCTCCTCGAGCTGGCGGACGGATTGGCTCAGCGCCGACGGAGAGATGCCGAGCCTCGGCGGCGGCGGCCGTGAAGCCGCGCTTCCGGGCCACGGCGAGGAACGCATTCAGGGCATTGAGCGGGGTAAAGGCCATCTTGAAGTATTTCTAAATGGCCCATGTGGATCCTGCCAGTTTCGCCCGCTGTTCCCGGAGTACATACCTGGAGGGCGCGTGGCCCCCAGGCCACGAAAACTCCCAAGGAAAATCCCATGCCGAAGACTCCCGCCTATGCCGCCCCCGCCGCTGGAAAGCCGCTGGCGCCCTTCTCGTTCGAGCAGCGCGAGGTCGGCCCCCATGACGTGCTCATCGACATCCTCTACTGCGGGGTCTGCCACTCCGACATCCACCAGGCCCGTGACGAGTGGGGCGGCGCCATCTTCCCCATGGTGCCGGGCCACGAGATCATTGGCCGCGTCAAGCAGGTGGGCCAGCACGTCACGAAGCTGAAGGTGGGCGACATGGCGGGCGTCGGCTGCATGGTGGACTCGTGCCGCGACTGTCAGACGTGCCGCCGCGACCTGGAGCAGTTCTGCGAGAAGGGGATGGCCGGCACCTACAACAGCACGTACATGGACCGGAAGACGCCGACCTACGGCGGCTACGCGTCGCGCGTCGTCGTCACCGAGCACTTCGCGCTGAAGGTGCCCGAAGGGCTCGACCCCGCCGCCGCCGCGCCGCTGCTGTGCGCCGGCATCACCACGTACTCGCCGCTGCGCCAGTGGAACTGCAAGAAGGGCGACCGCGTGGGCGTGGTGGGCCTGGGCGGGCTGGGCCACATGGCCGTGAAGCTCGCCGCGTCCATGGGTGCGGAGGTGACGGTGCTCAGCACGTCCCGCTCCAAGGAGGCCGACGCGCGCCGCCTGGGTGCCCAGGGCTTCGAGGTCACCAAGGACGCGGACACCTTCAAGAAGCTGTCGGGCCGCTTCGACCTCATCCTCGACACCATCTCCGCCCCGCATGACTACAACCAGTACCTGGGCATGCTGCGCCCCCAGGGCACCATGGTGGTCGTCGGCGTGCCGCCGGAGGCGGTGCCCGTGCACGCGTTCTCGCTCATCGGCGGGAACAAGCGCCTGGCCGGGTCGATGATCGGCGGCATCGCCGAGACGCAGGAGATGCTCGACTACTGCGCGAAGCACAAAATCGTGTCGGACATCGAGATCATCCCCATCCAGAAGATCAACGAGGCCTACGAGCGCATGATGAAGGGCGACGTGCGCTACCGCTTCGTCATCGACCTCGCGAGCCTCGAGCGCGCGTAGCGCGAGCGCGTCCACAGGGCAAGTCCTCCACCGGGAAGGCCTCAAGGGGACGGCCGTGCTTCCCCCGCGGATGGAGGACCGAGGGGCAGCTCCACGAGCGCGAGCGTGCCGCCCCCGGGGGCGGGCTCCAGGCGCAGGGTGCCGCCGTGCTCGTGCGCTATCTTCTGGGCGATGGGGAGCCCCAGGCCGCTGCCCTCGGGCTTGGTGCTGAAGAGGCCCCGGGTGAGGGCGGGGCCCTCGAGCACGCCGGGAATCCCGCTGCCGCCATCGCGGATGGAGACGCGCACCAAAGAGGGCAGCGCCTCGATGGAGATGCGCACGGGGGCGGCGCCGGACGCGGAGGCCTCGGTGGCGTTCTTGAGGAGATTGCCGAAGAGGCGGCGCAGGCCATCCGGGTCCGCGGAGAGCGAGGGCTCGGGGCCGGGTTGCAGCTCCACGGGCACGGGCGAGGTGTCCTGGTAGAGGGCGCACACGTCGGCGAGCAGCGGGCGCAGGGCCACGGGTTGGAATCTCGGTGCGGGCAGGCGGGCGAAGTCGGAGAAGCTCCGCGTCATCCGCATGAGCCGTTCCACCTCCTCCTGCAGCAGCGACACGGACTCGGTGAGGCGGGTGGCGTCCGGGGGCGCGTCCCCGCGCGACAGCCGCGCCAGCGCGAGCTTCATCCCGGTGAGGGGATTGCGCAGCTCGTGGGCGAGCGCGCGGGCCACATCTTGCCAGGCCGCTATCTGCTCGGCGGCCTTGAGGCGCTCGCGCTGGGCGGAGAGCTCACGGCCCATGCGGTTGAATTGGACGAGGAGGAATTGAAGCTCGTCGCGGGGCGCGTCGGGGGCGGGGAGCTGGACGGAGAGGTCGCCCCGCGCATAGGCCCACATGCCGCGGGTGAGGGTGGAGACGGGGCGGGTGAGGGCGCGGCCGAGCAGCACGGCGGCGGCGGTGAGCACGGCGGCCGAGACGAGCAGCAGGGCGGCGATGAGCCAGGGCGTGCGGCGCGCGAGCGCACGGCGGGCGAGCTCCGCCTGGGCGAGGTTGAGGCGGGCCTCGTCGAGCGCGGCCTGGGAGTGCCCTTCACGGGCGAGCCCCGCGGACACCTCCTCGAGCACCTGCTCCACGGGCGCCAGGGAGACGGAGAGCAGCTCCTCCAGGGCCTGCCGAGCGATGAAGCCGAGCAGCACGAGCGGGACCAGCCCCGTGACGAGCATCACGGCGAGGAGCCGGCGGCGGAAGCTGGCGGGAGGCGGCGGCAGGTCGGAAGGCATCGGCGGGGCGATGTTGGCGCCGCGCGGCGTCTGCTTCCAGCTTTGGGTTCAGGCGTAGAGGCGGGGAGGGATGCCGTACTGGGTGCGGAGCCGCTCGGCGGCGAGGCGCAGTCCCTGCTCCTCGATGCGCGCGCTCGCCCAGCCCACCGCCTCCACCTCCTGGACGGTGATGATGTAGGGCACGGGCAGCGGCCTGAAGTGCATCACCGTGCTCACGGCCAGCCGGATGATGGGGGAGGTGATGACGAACGCCATCCCGAGGACCACCTCTCGGATGCGGCCCTCGTGCTGCTGCAACCAGAGGATCTGCCGTTGCCGCTGCTCGGGGGTGGGCAGGCCTCCCCGGGTCAGGTCGGTGACGCTGATGTAGCGATCGCCCCGCCGGAGGCTGGCGGTCGTCGTCTCCAGGTAGTGCTCGTACTGCCGGGGCGTGGGCGTTCCCACGAACCGGACGATGCGGAGTGGCCAGCGCGAATCATCGAAGGTGACGGAGGAGTCGGGGAGCAATGGCACTCCGGAAGGGCTGGGGCTTCTGGCCTCGCCGGGAGCTTCCCTGTATGCCCTGGGAGCAGGGGGAAAAAAAGGAGCAGAACGCCTCCCTGTTCAGCAGCGGTCCAATCGACGGCCCTCCATCTGACGTTCGGGGCTGGTAGCCTCCGGGGTGATGTCTCGTCTTCTCGCTCCCTCCCAGGCCTGGCTCTTCGGACGAGGCGTGGATCTCTCCGTCTTCGCGGGCAGCGCGCTCGTGTCGGTGGGGCTCGTGCTCGCCGCGCCCGCGCTGGGTGCCGTGGGGGATACGCCGCTGTGGGCCTGGGCGCTGCTCGTCGTCTGTGTCGACGTGGCCCACGTCTGGTCCACCCTCTTCCGCACCTACCTCGACGGGGACGAGGTGCGGCGCCGGCCCGGGCTCTACGTCGGCGCCCCGCTCGCCGCGTACCTGCTGGGGGTGCTCGCGTATCTCCTCTCGCCGGGTACCTTCTGGCGCCTCTTCGCGTACACCGCGCTCTTCCACTTCATCCGCCAGCAGTACGGGTGGGTGGCCCTCTATGGCCGCAAGGCCCGCGTCTCCGGCACCGAGCGTGCCCTGGACGCCGCCGCCATCTACGCCGCCACGCTCGGCCCCGTGCTCTGGTGGCATGCCCACCTTCCCCGGGCCTTCTGGTGGTTCGTGGAGAACGACTTCCTCTCCGGCCTGCCCACGTGGGTGGGGACGGGGGCGCTCGTCCTCCAGGCGCTGGTGCTCGCCGCGTGGGCGGGCTTCCAGGTGTCGCGCGTCGTGCGCGGCGAGGGCCTCCAGGTGGGCAAGGTGCTGCTCGTGCTCGCCACCGGGGTGACGTGGTTCGGCGGCATCGTGCTCGCCCAGGACGACTTCGCCTTCACGGTGATGAACGTCGTCCTGCACGGTGTGCCCTACTTCGCGTTGCTCTTCCGTTATATGCGTGGGCGGCTCGCCGAGGGGGGTCCTGGCTGGCTGGGGCCCGTGATGCGCGCGGGCCTGCCCGGCTTCCTGGGGCTGCTGTGCGTGCTCGCCTTCGGGGAGGAGCTCCTCTGGGACAAGCTGGTGTGGCACGAGCGGTCCCGCCTCTTCGGCGAGGGCGGCCCGGAGCTGCCCGCGGACGTGCTGGCGCTCGTGGTGCCGCTGCTCGCGCTGCCGCAGGCCACGCACTACGTGCTGGACGCGTTCATCTGGAAGGCGGGCCGGGACGCCCGGCTCCTCGCGCGGCTCGGGTGGGCACGCGGCGGGAGTGAAGGTTCTAAAGGTGGCACGGCCCCCATTTCCGGGTTGGCCATTCCCGGCACGGCTGAGTAAGGGTCGGGGACGTATGTCCCGACTCCTGCTCGTTTCCAATCGCCTCCCCGTCACCGTCAAGTCGGACAAGGACGGGGTCTCCGTGGTCCGCAGCGCCGGAGGGCTCGCCACGGGCCTGCGCGGCCCGCATGAGCGCTCGGGGGGCGTTTGGATTGGTTGGCCCGGGGATGTGTCGCGCCTCACGCCGCCGCAGCGCGCCTCGGTGGAGTCCCAGCTCGCCGAGCTGCGCTGCGTCCCCATCCAGCTGAGCGCCAGCGAGGTCAGCCGCTACTACGAGGGCTACTCCAACCAGGTCCTCTGGCCGCTGTGCCACTACTTCATCGACCGCATCCCCCGGCAGGACCGGGACTGGGACGTCTACCGCAAGGTGAACGAGCGCTTCGCCGACCTGGTGGCGCGCCAGTACCAGCCCGGGGACACCATCTGGGTGCACGACTACCAGCTCATGCTGGTCCCGGCGCTCCTGCGCGCGCGGCTTCCCCAGGCGCGCATCGGCTACTTCCACCACATCCCCTTCCCGTCGAGTGAGATCTTCCGCAGCCTGCCGCACCGCAACGAGCTGGTGCGCGGCCTGCTGGGGGCGGACCTCATCGGCTTCCACACGCTCACGTACGTGCGCCACTTCGCCAGCACCCTCATGCGTCTGCTGGGCCTGGAGACGGTGGTGGACCGCGTCGACCACGAGGGGCGCGAGGTGCGGCTGGGGGCCTTCCCCATGGGCATCGACGCGCAGGCCTTCGAGAACCTGGCCAATGAGCCGGCGGTGCTCGAGGAGGTGCGCGTGCACCGGGAGAAGAGCTGGGGCAGCGGCTGGTGCTGGGCGTGGACCGGCTGGACTACACCAAGGGGATTCCCCGGCGGTTGCTCGCGGTGCAGCGGTTGCTGGAGCGCGAGCCCTCCTGGCGGGGCCGGCTGCGCTTCGTCCAGGTGGCCGTCCCCAGCCGTACCGGCGTGGAGGACTACGCCACCTACCGCGAGCGGGTGAACGAGCTCGTGGGGCGCATCAACGGCCTCTATGGCAGCGTCCACAACGTCCCCGTCCATTACCTCTACCGCTCCTTCAACGAGAAGCAGCTCGCGGCCCTCTACCGCGCCGCGGACGTGATGCTCGTCACCCCCATCCGCGATGGGATGAACCTGGTGGCCAAGGAGTTCTGCGCGGCCCGCCCGGACGGGGATGGGGTGCTGGTGCTCAGCGAGTTCGCCGGCGCCGCGGACGAGCTGGGGGACGCCCTCCTGGTGAACCCCTACGACGTGGATGGGCTGTCGGCCGCGCTGGAGACCGCGCTGGAGATGCCGGAGGAGGAGCGGCGCGCGCGCATGCGCCCCCTGCGGGCACGGGTGAAGGAGTACGACGTGCATTGGTGGGTGGACTCCTTCCTGAACGCACTCCATTCCACGCCCACGCCTCCGCCGCGCGTGGAGCCGGCGGGCGCGGAGGTGGCGCTCGAGCGCATGCGCGGGGCCGAGCGCCTGCTGCTCCTCCTCGACTACGACGGCACGCTCGTGCCCTTCGCGCCGAGGCCGGAGCAGGCCGCCCCGGACGTGGCGCTCTTGGATCTGCTGCAGCGGCTCACCGCCCGGCCCGGCACCCAGGTGCACATCGTCAGCGGGCGGCCCCAGGACACGCTGGAGGCGTGGGTCGGCGCGCTCCCCGTGGGCCTGCACGCCGAGCACGGCCTCTACTCCCGCATGGCGCCCGGCCAGCCCTGGACGGCCCTGGCGGGCGTGCCCACGGACTGGAAGGCCCTGGTGCGGCCGGTGCTCGAGGCCTTCGCCGCGCGCGTGCCCGGGGCCCTCGTGGAGGAGAAGACGGCGTCGCTCGCGTGGCACTACCGGCAGGTGGACCGGGTGTTCGGCGCGAGCCAGGCGCGCGAGCTGCGGCTGCACCTCGGGGAGGTGTTCGCCCACGGTCCGCTGGAGGTGCTGCCCGGCGACATGGTGGTGGAGGTGCGCGCGCGCGGGGTGAACAAGGGCCGCGTGGTGGGCACCGTCACCGAGGGCATGGCACCCGGCACGCTGGTGGTGGCCATCGGCGACGACCGCACGGACGAGGATCTCTTCGCCGCGCTGCCCCAGGGCAGCATCGCCATCCACGCGGGTGGCAAGAAGACGCGCGCCGGCTATCGGGTGAACGGCCCCTCCGAGGTGCGCCAGCTCCTCTCCGCGCTGCTGCCGGGCTGAGGCGGCTCAGGGCTGGATGTTCTCGTGCTCCAGCAGCGCCAGGAGCCCGTCCTCCATGGCCTCGCGCGCCACGGCCGTCTGCCGGTGGAGCAGCGCGTGCATCCGCTGATCCTTCTCGTCCCGGCTCTCACAGTCCTTCGAGTACTCCTCGAAGGCGCGCAGGCCGCTGATGAGCTGGGCGAGGTGGTTGGGGCACTCGCACTTCACCGTGGCCACCCGCTCCAACAGCCGGCCGAGCTGCTCAGGGGTGAAGCGCGGGGGCCTCGGCTCGCGCGACGGGCCCTCGGGCGCGCCCTGGCTCCGGGCCTGCCGCGCCTCGTCGAGCGCCCGGTGGACGTGGGTGCGCAGCAGCCCGAGGGGAAGCGGCCCCTGGATGAAGCGGATGCGCTGGGAGGTGAGCGCCTGGAGCATGCCGTGGTGCGTCAGGCGGTAGCTGACGAGGGCATGCGCGGCCCCGGTGGCCGAGAGCAACCCGGGCACCAGCCGCTCCGGCACCTTGCCCAGGTCCACGAAGTCCAGTGCGAGCACCTGGGGCTGGAGCGCCGGCACCTCGGCGCGGAACGCCTCCAGCGAGGTCCCCGCCCATACCACTTCCAGGTCCCGCAGCGCCCGCGGGTTGGCCTGGAGTTGGCTGGGATAGGTGTCTCCCAACAGCGCCAGCTTCACCATGTGTTGCCCCCTGGGCCCGGAGCGGGCCGGCGCATGGATGCGCGAGCGGAGGCGGCGTTTCTCCCGCTGTCCTTCAGGCGGCCTGGCTCGAGGCGCCGCTCTCCCCGGCGATGGGCAGGGTGATGCGGAAGGTGGTGCCCTGGCCCGGCTGGCTCTCCACGCGGAGCTTCTCCCCCGAGCGAGGTGATGATTTCCTGACACACCGGCAGGCCCAGTCCCGTGCCCACGCCCACGGGCTTGGTGGTGAAGAAGGGCTCGAAGATGCGCGAGAGGTTCTCCGGGGGGATGCCGCACCCGGTGTCGCTCACCGCCAGCGTGACGTGGCCGGGCGCGCTTCGCCTCGCCACCACGCGGATCTCGTTCCGCTCCACCTGGCCCGGCTCGATGGCATGCGCCGCGTTGATGAGCAGGTTGAGGAGCACCTGGCTCAAGCGCGCCGCGTTGCCGCGCACCGGGGGGACATCCGCGCAGTCCTCGATGAGGCGCGCACGCGGGCGGATCTCATGCCCGGCCATCTTGGCGGCCCCGCGCACCACCTGTCCCAGCTCCACCGGGCCCAGCGTGGCGTCGTCCGGCCGGACGAACTGCTTGAGGTCCTGCACGATGAAGCGGACCCGCTCGGCGCCCTCGCACGCCTCGGTGACGGCCGCGAGCATCTCCCGCCACTCCTCCGCGGAGGCCGTGCCCTCCGTCCGGTGCAGCTCCTCCTGGAGGTAGCGCAGGTTGCCGAGGATGTAGGCCAGCGGGTTGTTGATTTCATGGCCCACGCCCGCCGCGAGCCGGCCCACGGTGGCGAGCCGGTCCGCGAGGAGCAACTGGTTCTGGGCCTCATGGAGCTGCTGGAGGCTCTGCTCCAGCCGGGCGTTGGCCGCGGCCAGCTCCGCCGTCCGGGATCGCACCGTCTCCTCCAGCAGGGAGTTGTAGCGCTGCTTCTCGCGCATCAGCTCACGCAGCTCGGCGGCCATCCGGTTGAAGGCACGCGCCAGGGTGGCGAGCTCGTCGCCGCCCTTCACGGTCAGCTCGTGCTCGAAGTCCCCGTGTCCGATGCGCTCCGCCCCCGCGCGCAGCTCCCGCAGGGAGCGCTGCAGGGGCTCGAGGATGGCCAGGGCGATTCCCACCACGAACAGCAGCGCCAGCGCGGGGAGGAGCTTCGAGAGCCTGTTGCCGAGCCGTGAGCGCTCGTCCCAGCCCCGCCGGAGCTCCGCCATCCTGGCGCGCTCCGCCGAGATGATCTCCTCCAGGGGGTTGCCCACCGTCTCCTCGAAGTCCTGGAACAGCTCCCACCAGGCGTCGGGAGGCAGCGGCTGGCCATCCTCCATCGTGCGCGCGAGCCCCCGGGCGCGCAGGGCCCAGCGGTGCTGCGCCGCATGGAGCCCGGCGATGCGCTCGTGGGTCCGCTCCTCCCACTCCCGCCTGTCCGGGGCCGTCGAGAGCTGGCCCTCCTGGCGCGCGAGGTGCTCCAGCCGCGTGAAGTCCTCGTCCATGCGCACGTCCTGCTCGTTCAGGAGGTGCGAGATGTCCGCTTCATCCCGCTGCGCGTGCCGCAGGGCATCGACGAAGGGCCAGGTGCTGTTGTGCATCCGGCCGTAGAGATCGATCTGATCCTGGATGAGGCTCAGGTGCTGGCGGGAGTGCACGCCGCGCTGGGTGCCCTTGAAGAGCTCCACCCCCATCGCGAAGACGAAGCCGATGGCCACCACCGCGAACAGCCAGACCTTCGAGCGCATCGTCATCCCGGCTTCTCCCCGTTGCCTCCAGGGGTCCTGCTCCCGGGAGGCCAGGACTTCCGGCGGGCGGTGTCCCCCCTCCGCCGGAGTCCCTCTTGCAGCACTGGATTAACGAGGATATTCCGTAATTCCCCGGAAAAGGATCCGGGGCCCCCTGATTCTTCTACCGCCCGGCGGTGGGCGAGGCGGGCCCGCGCAGGGTGACCTTGCGCGCGAAGGCCTGGTCCACGCGGCCGAGGAAGGAGCGGAAGGCGGCGTAGTCGTCCGCCTTCACCCGGGCGGCGGTGAGGGCCACCTCGCCGTCGCAGATGAGCTGGTTGCCCTCCTGGCGGAAGCCGAGGCGCACCCGGCCGAAGGGCGTCTCCTCCTGATGGGCGGGAGGCAGCTCGGCCACGCTGTAACCCTGGGGCAGGGTGTAGCGGAAGGTGAAGCGGTTGACCCAGGGGCCGTTCATCACCAGGTCGAAGCGGCGCTCGGCGAGCGAGGCGTAGGACTGGGTGTAGGAGCGGCCGGTGCCGAAGGGGAGGAAGCGGAGCTGGCCGGGCATGGCCTCGGCGAAGCGGGGGATGGACATGCGGAAGTCCACCTGCACGTCGTCATCCAGGCGCGTGGTGTCGTTGAGCTTCACCTCCTGCACGGTGAGGCCGGGGAAGCTCTGGGCCCAGGCGCGCTCGAAGGTGGACTTGCGCGAGGACACGGCGCGGTAGGCGCGGCGGTACTCGGGCGCCATCTGCCCGCCCACGCTGGTGGCCCCGGACACGTCGGCGCCGCCGTCCGGCCGCAGCCCCAGGTTCATGGTGAGGCGGGTGGCGTTGTCCTTGGCCCGCGCCTCGGGCGTGGTGGAGAAGGTCGCCTTGCCGTCCGGCTCCACCACCAGCACGTTGGCCACGCGGTCTCCGCTGGGCAGCTCGCGCGCGCCGTGGAACTCGGCGGTGCCGTCCAGGTACAGGTCGAAGCGCGGCACGTAGACGATGGCGTGGTTGAAGGCCGCGAGGCTCGCCGGCTCCTCGCCGATGGAGCCCAGGTTGCGCATGCGCAGCAGCACCAGGCGGCTCTCCACACCGGCCACCTTCAGCATGGAGTGGATGAGGCTCGCCTTGTCCTTGCAGTCGCCGAAGCGGCGCGCCAGCACGCGGTCCACCCGGTAGGGCTTGTAGCCGTGGATGCCGAACTCGAGCGCCACGTAGCGCGTGTTCGTCACCACGAAGCTGTAGATGGCGCGCACCACGGCCTGCTCGTCCTTGCGGTCCACGCCCTGCAGCACGGTGTCCACCGTGCGGCGCAGCTCCTCGTTGGGGGTGAGCTGATCACGCACGAGGCCCCACCAGTAGCGGCCCACCTCGTCCCAGGTGCGGTAGGTGGACACGTGGAGGTTGGCGGCCACCTCGGCCCAACCGGGCATGCCGGGCTCCGGCACCACCTTGGACACGTGCTTCGCGCTCCAGCGGTAGAGGACACTGCCGCCCTCCACGTCCTCGCGCGCGTGCGTCACGCCGGGCAGCTTCTTCTCGTTCCAGTAGAGGGGCCGCTCCTTGGGCATCTCCACGAGGAACTGGTAGGCCACCTTCGGGTAGACGCCCTGCACGCTCTCCACGTCGCCCCAGTAGTCGGACAGGAGGTTGTCCTGGGCGGTGTCGTCCACGCGGTACTGCAGCTCCAGCACGTCCCCCACGGCGAGCGCGGGGAAGGAGAGCATCTTGGCGCGGGCGTCGTAGTACATGCCCGTCCAGGGCTCGTTGATGTTGCGGTCGCTCTCGCCGTAGCTGTCCACCACGGAGCCATCCGGCTTGGTGATGCGGGCGCGGAGGATCTGCACCTCCTGCCGGTCCGGCGAGTAGGTGACGGGGTGGGAGCGGAAGGCATCCACGCCGCGGGCGTTGAGCACCTTCACGGCGAACTGGTGCAGCCGGCTGGAGAGGCCGCTCTTCTGCACGCGCACGTAGGTGGTGTCCACCAGGTACACGGCGTCCTCGTTGGTATAGCCGTCGGCCTGCTTCTCCACCGTCTTGAAGTCGGTGAGGTAGCGGGTGCCGGTGCTGGCGGACTCCCCCTTGAGGGTGCGCACGGCCTCCTTGAGGGCGGGGTTCTGCGGGCGCAGCGCCAGCGAGCGCTCGAAGGAGGAGAGGGCCTCCTCGCGGCGGCCGGCGGACAGCAGCGCGCGGCCCTCGCGCTCGTACACCTCGGGCTCGTCGGGGGAGAGGGCCCGGGCCTCGGCGAACCAGGTGGTGGCCGCGTCGAGCTGGCCATTGGCGGCGCGCAGCTCCGCGAGCTTCAGGCGGGTGGCGTTGTC
This sequence comes from Archangium gephyra, assembly GCF_049060025.1. GTDB lineage: Bacteria > Myxococcota > Myxococcia > Myxococcales > Myxococcaceae > Archangium > Archangium gephyra_A. Next base: position 4,839,566 of record NZ_JBMEQQ010000002.1, on the reverse strand, counting down.
GAAGGGGTCCAGGGAGATCATCTGCGCGAACTCGCGCGCGGCGGCCTCCACCTGGCCCAGGTCCGCGAGCTGCATGGCGAGCTGGGCGCGGCTGTAGCGGTCGTCATGGCGCAGCGCCAGGGCCACGCGCAGGCGGGCAATGGAGTCCTGGGGGCGGTCCAGCATGCGGGCGGCGGCGGCGGCGGAGCGCACCACGCGGGGGATGCGCGGCATGCGCTGGAGCGTCTCCTCCACCATCATGTGCGCGCGGGCGGACTCGCCGAGCGTCTCGTGGGCGCGGGCCAGGGTGAGGCGGGCGGCGGCCGAGTCCGGGGTGAGCTCCACCACGGGCTTGAGCAGCTCGATGGCGCGCTCGGGGTGGCCGCGCTCCAGCTCGTGCTCGGCGAGCGCCACGCGGGCCCGGGTGGAGGTGGGGTTCGCGCGCAGGGCGGCCTCGAGGAAGCGGCGGCGCAGGTTGAGGTCGTCGCGGTGCGTCTCGGCGGCCAGGAGCTGCAGGCGCACGTCCTGGGGCGCCTCGCGGGCGGCGCGGTCGGCCTCCACGGTGGCGGTGTGCTCGCGCTCGTCGAAGGCGCGGAAGAAGTCGAGCACCGTGGCGTACTCGCCGCGGAGCTGCGCATCGGCGGGGTTCTTCGTCACCAGCTCCTTGAGGGCGGAGGTGACGGTGGGCAGCGCCTGGGGCGCGGCGGAGGGGCCCTTGGTGAGCGCGGGAGGCGTGGAGGGGAGGGTGGGGCGCAGACGGGCGGCCGGGTCCCGGCGCAGGTAGAAGCCGAGCGGGCCGGACTCCTGGCACACCTTGATGAGGACGCGGTTGAGCCCCTTGCGCAGGCGCACGGAGACGCGCGACTGGTCGGGGCGGGGCAGGTTGTAGTGGTCGCTGCTGGAGACCTTCTCGCCATTCACCCACAGGCGGAAGGCGCCGGAGGTGCCCATGCCGAGTGCCACGCGCGTCTCGGCCGGAGCCTCGAGCCAGGTGAGGGCATAGGCCACGGCCTCGCGGTTGGGGCGCACGGCGGAGCCGAGGTCCACGTAGCCCTGGGTGGGGCTGGCGGCGAGCCGGCGCCAGGAGACCTGACGGCCCTTGGCGCCCGCGTAGGTGGCAGAGAGGTCGAGGTTGGCGGCCTCGGGGCCGAAGTCCGTGTCGCAGCCGGACTTGCCCTCGTTGTCGAAGCCGCCGACGACGTAGTAGTCGCCGATGAAGCCAAGGGAGGAGTCATGGATTTCGGAGGCGCGCTTGAGCCGGCCGCGCGAGCGCTCCAGGTCCATGAAGAGGTGCCAGGCGGTGGTGCGGGTCCCGGGGTCGGTGTCGCGCCGGGTGGCCACCTCGGTATACGTCTTCACGAGGGGGGTGAGGTCCTCGAGGTCCTCGCGGTAGGCGTGCAGCCGGATGAGCTGCGCCGCGCCGCGGGGGGAGGAGGCGAGCTTGAGGGCTTCCTCGGCCTGCTCTCGGGCGGCCGTGACGCTGTCGGTGGCGGCCCGGGACAGCAGCGGGCAGGCGAACACGAGCAGCGCGACGAGCCAGGGGGTGCGCGAGTGCACGGCGAGCGGTGGGGTACGGGACATCCGTGTTCCTCGTCCGTCGAAAAAGGGTGCCGGGGGTGAGAGTCGGCGCGGGTGAACAGCCGGTCTTCGGAGAGCCTTCCCCTGCATGCGACTTCATGGGCGGACAAGCAACTGAAATGTAGGCCGTGGAGCGAGCAGGGAGCCGCAGCGGTAGGCAGGCAACGGATTCCCTCTCCCTCCGCGCGAGGACCAGGGGGCGGGCCGCCATGCAGTCGGCTGCCCCCTGGTCCTCACGGCCGGGCTGGTTACGGGCCCGCCTGCTCCCAGCCCGCGTCGTCCTCGGCCAGCCTCCGCACCCACTCCCTCGCGGTGAGTCCCGAGCTGGTGGCGACATCCGGAGTGGAGAGGACCACGTGCGGGTCGCCCGGCAGGTAGTACGTCTTCACGTTCGGGGCCGCCGAGGCGCGCACCGCCTCCATCCGGGTCTGGATCTGGGCGCCATTCAGGCCGAAGTAGGCGGCGATGGTTCCGTCCTGGAGGTAGCCGAGCATGCCGTAGCGTCGCGGCGCGGCCAGCAACCGGGCCGAGCTGTCGAGCACGGCCGCGAGGCCCGTCTCGCACTGCGTGCAGCCGGGCGGAAACTCGAGGCCCCAGGTCTGGCGCATCGTCCCATAGCGGCCATCCCCCGCCGTGTCGATGATGAGCCCCGAGTCATTCAGCACGTCGACCCGGGCCCAGGGCAGGGCCTTCTGCACGCGCCACCAGTGGAGGGTCGCCCCGTAGCCGCCCGCGCTCACCCCGGAGAGCCACACCCGGCTGGCCTCGGGGAAGGTGGGCCGCAGCCGCCGCAGGTACGCATCCATGTTCCGGGCGCCGACATGCTCGAGCTTCCTCGGGCCGAACCAGTCATAGGTGTGGACGCGCGTCCCGGCGTGGAGGTCGCCCGTGCAGTAGGGGATGTAGACGAAGCTCGCGTCGCGGAACGGGTTGCCGGTGTCGGCGCGGTCGAAGAACGCCGCCAGGTTGGAAGCCTGGGCCTCCGCCAGGACCGGGCCCTCGCTCATGGTGTCGTTGATGTGCGTGGCGGTGCCGAGCGCGCAGGCCGCCGCCTCCCAGCACGCGCCGCCGCCAGCGAGGAAGATGAGCACCCGGTCCGAGCGGTCGGTCAGGTTGACGGCCATGCCCGTGGAAGAACCGTTGGCGCAGTGCGCGTCGGGAACCGGGACGAACGTCCAGGTCTCCTTGGGCGCCTCGATGGGAGGTGCCTCGTTCACCGTGTATGGGATTGACGGGAGATCGTACTCTCCGCCGGAGTCCGTCTGCCCTCCGTCGAGTCCCGCATCCGGGCCGGAGCCCGCGTCGGTGTTTCCCGTGGTGGGGTAGGGCGTTCCACAGGCGGACAGCAGCAGGAGGCTCAGGAACGCAAGCACACGGTGGCTCATAGGCTGGCCAGTATAGCGGCTCGCCATGCAGGAGGTTCCGTGGACCGGGTGAAGAGTCCGGGTCCTACGGCGCGCGGTGCGTGGCCCCGGGCGGGAACCACTTGCGCAGCACCCGCGGCGAGGCCGCGCGGTAGATGTTGTCGTGGCGCAGGTCCGGCCTGGGCTCGCACTGCCACTTCAGCCCGGCCGGTGCGCTGGTGCGGAGCGTTTCCTCCAGACGTGCCACGGCGGGGACGATGTTGTCCTCGTCAGCGGACGACAGGTACAGGGTGTTGCGCAGGTCCGGTTGGGCCTCGAGGCGCTCGCTGGCCTTGCGCACCAACTCCTCGCCGTTCCACCATAGGCTTGGGCTCAAGGCGATATAGGTGTTGAACAGCTTGGGCTGCAGGAAGAAGGTTTCGACGATGAAGAGACCGGCGAGGGATTCGCCGATGATCGCGGTCTCCTTCGTCACGCGGTACCGGCGGCGCACCTGGGGCATCAGCTCGTCGCGGATGAATCCGCGGAACGCGGCCGAGCCGCCGACGCGCGGGGCGATCTTCCGGTCTTCGTCGACCTGGGTGGGGCCGGTCATGTCACGCCGCCGCTCGGTGTTCTCGATGCCGACCACGATGAGTGGGCGCATCTCGCCGGCGCGGATCGCGGTGTCGACGGTGGTGGCGACGTGCGGGAAGTCCTCCTGGAGGCCGCCGTCGGGCATGTACAGCACCGGATAGCGCGTGGACTTCGCCGCGTCGTAGCCCGGCGGCGTGTAGACGTTGATGCGCCGGTTCTCCTTGAGCGTCTTGGACTCGAGGGTGAACGACTGGTGCGGAGGCACGGGCTCGGTGGCCTCCGCGCGGGTCGTCGAGCCGGCGGTCATCACGGCGAACAGGAACAGGCAGGCTCGCTTCATCAACTGTCGCATCACGTGACTCCTCACGGGGAAAGGGATTGAGGCGGTCGTGGGCCCCGTTTCCCTACCGGCAGATAGCACTTGCCTTGGTACTCGGCCTGCTCCTCATGACACGGCGGTCGGCGCTCGATTGCTACCCAGCAGCCGCCGTTGATCGCGACCTCGTCCCGCCCGGTGCGGCAGGGCGGCCTGGCCTGGTCGGAGAAGGGCTTGTCGGGAAGTGGGTAGGCGATACCCGCCGGACCCTGCACCGTACCGTCGATCAGGAATGGGGACGGGCGCCCGGTGTCCGACAGCTCACCCATGCCGGAAGTCGAAGGGAGTGGAGTGGGAGAGCCCGTCGGACGGGTCCCCACGCTGAACCAGAGGCCCCCGCCCAGTGCGAGCACGATGAGTCCCGCGGCCAGCAGCCCCTTCAGCGGAGGGCGCCTCATCCACTGGCCCATCGGCGTGCCGGTCAGGTGGGCACGCATCCTGGCGTTGTCCCTCACGGCCTCGAGCCCCGCGAGCAGCAGGGTGAACAGGTCGGCCAGTTCCGCCAACCTGCCCGAGGCCGGCGCCCGCTCCACTTCCAACGAGATGAAGGGGGGCGTGACCTGGAAGGAGGCGCGCACCTGCCAGTTCTTCTTGGGCCCCCAGGTGGGGCGTGGACCGGGCAGCATCACCATGGCCGGGGCGCCCGTCTGGACGTTGCGCGCCTCGTGGATGTGGCCCAGCTCCGCCGACGCGTGCTTGTGCCGTTTGCCGAGTTGGAACGGGCCCAACCTCTCGCCCTTCTTCTTCGTGGCCGTCATGCGCTGTCCTCGATCGCTTTCCCTACCACGCCCGAGTGGCGTCAGTAGAAGCCCGGTGCGCTCGACTCATACCACGGGGGAGGTCCCTTCCGAGTGGGGAACTCGCGAGGTCATGTTTCTCTGTCGAGGCGGCGACGCGAACTCGACGCACATCCTCCGCTCATGCTCATGCTGGAGCGTCAGAATCGTTCGCGGGCCTGGGCGAGGGTGAACTCTTTGTGGGAGGGGGAGACAGGACCTGTCCTCTCGACGAGCCAGGAGGGAGCGCCCTGGGGCAGGTAGAAGTCCTCCTCGAAGGGGGACAGCCCCAGATGGTGCAAGTACTCCTTGAGCATGTCGAAGGTGAAGCGATCCCTGACTCTGCGGGCCTGATACTGCTCCAGCTTCTCGAAGGGGAAGGGCTCACCGGACTGGCCAAAGACCCAGCGGCCCCCATCGTTGGCGGCATAGAGGGTGCGCAGGTAGTTGAGCCAGTCCGTCTGCCGTGGGCCATACAGCTCGAACATCACGGCACCGTAGCGGCCCCCGTCCTTGCGGAGGGTATGGGGCACCGCGACCACTCGCATGCCCCGGCAGCCCAGCGTCTCGGCCATATAGGACATGGCGCTCGCGGCATCAGTGCCCCCCGTGCGTTCTCGACGTACCCCGTCCAGGGGCTGCGCGTCGGGATGAAGAGGTGCCTCAGCGCCTCCGGACTGGTCAGGGGCAACAGGGCGGAGAGGGCTTGCTCCAGAGGACCCGAGACCGGGTGCACTCCCACGGACATGCCACGGGGTGCCACCAGCCCTCCCTGCCACGCGGCGAAGGCGCGGGCGGCCTGCTCCGCATCGGTCTCCAGAAATCCCATCTCTGAAGTCGTCGGTGCCCAGCGGTCCTCCAGGAGCAGTCCCTTCATGTTCTCGGTCATCGGGTGAGGGATGGCGTCACAGGCATCAGCGTCTAAATGGCTGAATCCATTCACGAAAACGCCTTCAGGACGTGTCCTTTGGGAAATGGGGGGGCCTCCAACTGATCGCCGGTAGGGACTCCAGTCGGGACAACAGACAAGCAACCATGCCCCGAGACAGGCGAGCGTAAGCATGCAGGGACATTCCGCAAGAGCTATATTCCTCAGAAGGAATGGAGCACACCAAGACCCAACGGATTCAGGAGTTCATCAAGAGGCTGGGTGCATTGGCGCCCGCGGCCAGCTTCGCGGAGGCCAAGCAACAACTGGATGACACCCTGAATGCAGTGGAGGACGAGATGACGTCCATCCCCTTCAACCCGGAGACTTGGGAGACCGATGGGCGGATGTACCCGGTGCAACCCGACAATGCCCGAACGGTGCCGGGGCACCCTTCCGTCAAGCGACTCCGCAGCCGGGGCCACAACACCTTCATCGGGGCCAACGGCTCCATCGAAATCCAAGCGGTCGGCAACGCCGCGGTTCTCTTCCGCAAACCCGGTGTGGACGGAAAAGGAGTGTGGGAGCAATGAATCCGATTTCGTCGCTGGCGAAGCAAGTTCAGGCGCGCTTTCCCCGGTGGCGGTTCACCGAGGATATGGCCGAGCAGCCGAGTGGATCCTCCTTCCTGGATGTCGAGTTCGAGGGTCGCACCGCTGTCGTGGAATGGCGGCCTGGGAAGGGGTTCGGCATCTCAGCGGGGCCCATCGAGGGATACGGCACAGGGCCGGATGAGGTCTATCCCACCGAGGAGAGCGTCCTGGAGCGGCTCGAGGATGTGTTGGAACGCGCTCAGCACACGGTGCCGCTCCGGGAGATCTCCCTCAAGAGGCTCCGAGAGATGAGGCGCATCACCCAGGAAGAGCTCGCCCATGCCTTGGAGATCCAACAAGCCAGCGTGTCGAAGGTCGAGGGGCGGGGCGACATGCGGTTGAGCACGCTCTACAAGTTCGTGGAGGCGCTGGGTGGAAAGCTGGAGCTCGTTGCCCGCTTCCCCGAATTCGAAGTGAAGATCAATCCCTTGAATGAGGCCCCTTCAGGAGAGCAGCCCGAAACGGCATAGCCCTACCGGCCGCTCAGGCCAGGGAGAAGGCCCGGGCGAGGGTGATGACCTCGACACGGCTGGCCCCCGCCTCCCGGAGCGCGGCGGCGGCGGCGCGGACGGTGGCCCCGGTGGTGAGCACGTCATCCACGAGGAGGAACTCCCGGCCGGCCACGGAGGGAGCCGCGGTGAAGGCCCCGGCCACGTTCTGGGCGCGCTCGGCCTCGGACAGGCCCACCTGACGCCGGGTCTCCCGGGCCCGGTTGAGCAGGCCCACGGGTGCCTCGCGGCCGGTGGCGCGGGCCAGCTCACCCGCCAGCAATTGCGTCTGGTCGTACTTGCGCTCGCGGAAGCGCTGGTCGTGGAGCGGGAGCGCGACGAGCACGGCGGGGGCCTGCTCGAGGAACTGGCGGCACTCGGAGGCGAGCAGCTCCGCGAGGGCGGGGGCGAAGCTCCGGGTGGTCCTCGTACTTGAAGCGGTGGATGGCGCGGGCGACGGGGCCCTCGTGGGCGAAGGGCGCCGCGGCCCGGGTGAACGGCGGGGGCGAGAGGTGGCAGCGCGGGCAGGTGTCGCGGGGGAAGGTGCCGGGCTCGGCGCAGGTGCGGCAGCGCGAGGGCGGGAGCCGCTCCACGGCGAGGTCACACGTCTCGCAGAAGGCCGCGCGCACGGGCATCACCTTCGCGCAGGCGATGCACGCGGGCGGATAGAGGAGCTCGAGGAGCGAGGGGATCACGGTGCGGGAGTTAATACGGATGGACGGGGGCCGGGAAGGTTGTCTGGACCTGGAAGAAGTCTTCGGCTTGGATGGACCCATGAAGAAGCTCGCCATCGTCGTCGCCGGAGGACCTGCTCCGGGCATCAACAGCGTGATTGGAGCGGCCACCATCCGCGCCCGCCTCTCGGGTGTGGACGTGCTCGGCATCCAGGATGGTTTCAAGTGGATCTCCGAGGGGGACTTGTCCCACGTCGTTCCCCTCTCCATCGATGACACCAGCCGCATCCACTTCCGCGGCGGCTCGTACATCGGCATCTCCCGGGCCAACCCCACCCGCTCCCCCGAGCACTTCCAGCGCACGCTCGACGCGCTCCAGAAGCTCGACGTGGGCATGCTCATCACCATCGGCGGGGATGGCACCGCGACGCTCGCGCAGATCATCTCGGAGAAGACCCGGGGCAGCATCCGTGTGGTCCACGTCCCCAAGACGATCGACAACGACATCGACCTGCCCTACGACGTGAGCACCTTCGGGTTCCAGACCGCGCGCCACGTCGGGGTGGAGATCGTCAAGAACCTGATGGTGGACGCGAAGACGACCCACCGCTGGTACTTCGTCGTGGCCCAGGGCCGCAAGGCGGGGCACCTGGCCCTCTCCATCGGCAAGGCCGTGGGCGCCACCAACACCATCATCCCCGAGGAGTTCCAGAAGGGGTGCCCCGTCGCGTTCAACACCGTGGTGGACATCCTCGCGGGCTCGGTCATCAAGCGGCTGGGCTACGGCCGCCAGGACGGCATCGTCATGCTGGCCGAGGGCCTCGCGGACTGCATCGATCCGGAGGATCTGGCCAGGCACACGGAGATCCCCCGGGACCACATGGGCAACATCCACGTGGCGGAGATCAACCTGGGCGAGGTGCTCGAGAAGGCGGTGAAGGAGCGGCTCGCCGGCCTGGGCATCAAGGCCACGCTCATCACCAAGTACATCGGGTACGAGGTGCGCTGCGCGGACCCCATTCCCTTCGACATGGAGTACACGCGCGACCTCGGCTACTGCGCGGCCCGCTACATCATCGAGGGCGGCACCGAGGCGGTGGTCTCCATCGTCAACGGGCGCTTCCAGCCCATCTCCTTCCAGGACATGAAGGACCCGTCCACGGGGCGGCCCCGGGTGCGGCTGGTGGACGTGGACTCGGACCGCTACAAGATCGCCCGGAGCTTCATGCTGCGGCTCAAGCGGCAGGACTTCGAGCAGCCGGAGGAGCTGGCCCGGTTCGCCGCGGCCGCCCGCCTCACGCCCGAGGCCTTCCGCGAGCAGTTCTACCACCTGGTGAAGGACGAGCCCCAGGTGGCTATCGACGTGGAGATGGGGCTCGCCGCCAAGGCGGTGGAGCCGACGGGCGGCCCGGCGAAGTAGGGCCGGGTGCTGGCCTGCCCCTGAGCGCCGTCAGGGCCTGGGGTCAGGCGGCGCGGGCGGTGAGGTCCTCCTGGGCGGAGCAGGCCTCGTAGATGGGGAGGCTCACGCGGAAGGTGGTGCCCTGGCCCACCTCGCTCCGGACGGAGATCTCCCCGCCCAGCGCGGTGATGATGCCGTGGCACACCGAGAGCCCCAGGCCCGTGCCCACGCCGACCGGCTTGGTGGTGAAGAACGGGTTGAAGATGCGCTCCAGGTTCTCCGCCGGGATGCCGCAGCCCGTGTCACTCACCTCCACGGCGACCTGGTGGGGGCCGGCCATCCGGGTGGAGATACGGATCTCGTTCCGTGCCGTCTGCCCCGGCGAGATGGAATGGGCCGCGTTGATGAGCAGGTTGAGGAACACCTGGCACAGGCGCGCCTTGTGCGCATGGACTCGAGGTACCGCCTCCAGCGATTCCACCAGGCGGGCCCGGTCGCGCAGCTCGTACGCCGCCACCTTCACCGCGCCGCGGAGGCTGGCCACGACATCCACGGGACCGCGCTCCATGTCGTTGGGGTGGGAGAGCACCTTGAGGTCACGCACGATGAGGCTGACGCGCTCGGCGCCGTCGCGGGCCTCGGCGATGGCCTCGATCATCTCCTGCTGCTCCTCCGGCGTGGTGGCGCCCCCCGTGCGCAGGAGCTGCTGCTGCACGTAGTCGAGGTTGCCGACGATGAAGGCGAGCGGGTTGTTGATCTCGTGCCCCAGGCCCGCCGCGAGCTGGCCGATGGTCGCGAGCCGGTCGGCGAAGAGCAGCTGCGCCTGCGCGGCCTGGAGCTGCTTCAGGCTCTCCTGGAGCCGGGCGTTGGCCAGCTCCAGCTCGCAGGTGCGCTGCCGCACGGTCTCCTCCAGCAGGGTGGTGTAGTGGCGGCTCTCCCGCTCGGACAGCTCGGCCTCGGCCCTCAGCAGCCGCTTGCGGATGGCCTCCGCGCGCTCGGCGCGGCTTTCGAGCACCGTGAACGACCCTCCCATGCCTTGCGCCTTCATCATGCGGACCTCGCGTGCGGAACGGCCCATGGCATTGCGAGGCGCATGCCACCGTGCCTCCCGGGGAGGCGGGGGGCGCGGGTGTGGCGTTTCGCCCCAGGGGTGGGCACCGAGGGGTGCGGCATTCTGGGTGGGTGCGGCGATCCGCCACAGGCTCAGGGGAGCAAGCCCAGCCGATTCATCTCGGACGGCTTGGGCAGTCCCATGACCTGGAGCAGCGTGGGAGCGATGTCCGCGAGGATGCCGGGGCGCAGCTTCTGCCCCCGGAAGTCCGGATGGATGAGGTGGAAGGGCACCGGGTTGAGCGTGTGCGCCGTGTGGGGCTCTCCGGTGGCCGGGTCGCGCATCTGCTCGCAGTTGCCGTGGTCCGCGGAGATGGCCAGCACCCAGCCGTGCCGGGCGCAGGCCTGCCCCAGTTGCCCGAGGCACTCGTCCACCGTGGTGACGGCCCTCATGGCCGGTTCCAGCAGGCCCGTGTGGCCCACCATGTCCGGGTTGGCGAAGTTCACCAGCGCGAAGTCGTAGGCCCCCGATTCGATGCGCCGCACCAGCTCCAGGGACACCTCGCGCGCGCTCATCTCGGGCTTGAGGTCGTACGTCTTCACGTCGCGCGGCGAGGGCACCAGGTGCCGGTCCTCGCCCGGGTACACCACCTCGCGGCCCCCGTTGAAGAAGAAGGTGACGTGCGCGTACTTCTCGGTCTCCGCGGTGCGGAACTGGCGCCAGCCCGCGTGCGCGATGGCCTCGGGGAAGATCTCACTCGGCTGGTCGGGCGCGAACGCCACCGGCAGGCCGAACGTCTCGTCGTACTGGGTCAGGCACACGTACATGCCCAGGTGCAGGCCGCCCCGGTCGAACTCCTTGAAGTCGTCGAAGGCGAGCGCGCGCGTCAGCTCGCGGGCACGGTCCGCGCGGAAGTTGAAGAACAGCACCACGTCGCCATCGCGGATGCGGCCCACCGGGGTGCCGTCGCCGTGGGCGATGATGGTGGGTTTGATGAACTCGTCCGTCACCTTCTCCGCGTAGGAGGCGCGGATGGCGGAGAGCGCATCGGGGGCCTTGGGGCCCTTGGCGTGGACGATGGCCTCGTAGGCGAGCTGCACCCGGTCCCACCGCTTGTCGCGGTCCATGCCGTAGTAGCGCCCGCCCACGGTGGCGATCTGTCCGGTGCGCGTCTCGCGCAGGAACTTCTCCAGTTCCTCCACGTAGCCGAGCCCGCTCTGGGGCGGGGTGTCGCGTCCGTCGGTGAAGGCGTGGACGTAGACGTGGGGGACGCCCCGCTCGTGCGCCGCCTTGAGGAGGCTGTAGAGGTGCTCCATCGACGAGTGCACGCCGCCGGGGGACACCAGCCCGAGCAGGTGGACGGCCTTGCCCTCCGCCTTGGCCTTGTCGAACGCGGCGCGGATGACGGGGTTGGCGGCGAGCTTCTCCGGACTCGCTCGCCCGGTTGATGCGCACCAGGTCCTGGTAGACGATGCGGCCGGCGCCGATGTTGGTGTGGCCCACCTCGGAGTTGCCCATCTGCCCCTCGGGGAGACCGACGGCCAGCCCGGACGTCTGCAGCTCCGTGTAGGGAGTGCCGTTCGTGAGCGCGTCGAGGTGGGGCGTGCCGGCGAGGGCGATGGCGTTGTCGTCGCGTTCCTTGCGGACGCCCCAGCCATCGAGGATGCAGAGGAGGATCTTGTGCGCGGGCTTCATGCCGGAAACCTAAGGGTGGGTTTCCGGAGGTGGAGTGGGGTAGGGGCAGGGTGCGCGGGCGCTCGGCTGGTGGGCCCCACGGCTCACGGGAGGGCGCAGAGCCCGGCCGAGCACACCAGCCCGCTGCCGCAGACCCGGCCGCAGGTGCCACAGTTGTTCGCGTCCGAGCGTACGTCCACGCAGCCGCTCCCGCAGAAGACGAGGGGCTCGGCGCACTGGCAGCGGCTGTTGGTGCACGTCTCGTCCACGGCGCAGGCTCGGCCGCAGGCACCGCAGTGCTGCGTGCTCGTGCGCAGGTCCACGCACTGGCCATCGCACTCGGCCTGGCCGGACGGACAGGCACACGCGCCCCGGGTGCACACCTGGCCCGAAGTGCAGGCGTTGCCACAGGTGCCGCAGTGGCGTGCGTCGCTCGTGAGGTTGGCGCAGGTGCCGTCACACTCGACGCTGCCCACGGGGCAGTCGAGGCGGCAGCGGCCTCCCACGCACACCTCGTTGGAGCCGCAGGCCGTGCCGCAGGTGCCGCAGTGGAAGGCGTCGGACTGCACGTCCACGCAGCCCTGGCCGCAGCGGCGCAGGCCCGGGTCACACGCGTCCACGCATTCGCCGTCCTGGCACAGGCCCGCGCCGCACGCGTTGCCGCAAGCGCCGCAGTGGTTGCCGTCCGAGCCGAGGTCCGTGCACGCGCCATCGCAGGCGGTCAGCGGGGGCTCGCAGGCGCAGGAGCCCGCAGCGCAGGACTCACGGGAGCCACAGGCCGCGCCGCAGGTGCCACAGCTCGCCGTGCTCGTCTCGAGCGCCACGCAGCCGCGCTCGCACTGCGTCAGCCCGGCGGCACAGGCGTCCGTGCACCGGCCCCGGCTGCACACCTGTCCGTCCTCGCAGGCCGTGCCGCAGGTGCCGCAGTGGTTGGCGTCGCCGCGCGTGTCCACGCATGCCGCCTCACAGCGTGTCTGGCCGGCGGCACAGGCCGGCAGCTCGTCCCTGGGGATGCAGCGCTCCTCCATGCACACCGAGCCCTCGGGGCACCGGGGATCATCGGGCTGGCCGCAGAAGGAGGGCGTGGTGCGCGTGCACCCGAGGCCAGTGACACACGTCATCACCACGAGCAGGAGCAGACGCGGGAGCGGGGACATGGGGGGCCGGGACTCTACCCTACTCGCGCCGGGTGCGCGTCTTGTAGGTGAGCACGGGCGCGAGCGTCGCCACCACCCGGACGAGCCCCGCGTCCACGAGGTCCTGCACCACGCGGTCGATGGCCTTGTACGCCGGAGGAGCCTCCTCGAAGAGCAGGTCCCGGTCCTCGCAGATGACGTGGCTCTTGAAGGAGGTGCGGGTGAGGGCCTCGGGGGTGAAGCGCTCGCGCATGCGCTCGCGGGCACTGGTGCGCGTCCACTTGCGGCCGGCCCCGTGCGCCAGGCTGTAGGCATGGCCCGCGCCGTCGCCCAGCGGCAGCACCAGGTAGCTCAGCGAGCCTCGGCTGCCGGGAATCACCACCGGCCCCTGGTCCGAGGGCGCCGCGCCCTTGCGGTGCAGCCAGCAGGTGTGTCCCTCGTGCTGCTGGGGGGTGACGCTGTTGTGGCAGACATCGAGCACCCGCCGTCCCCCCGCCGCGATGCCCTGCATCATCCTTCCGGCGATGGTGGCGCGATTGGCCCGCGCCCAGGACACTGCGTGGTCATGCCGCGAGAGGTACAGCCGCGCCTCGTCCGAGTCCTCCACGAGGCTCCCGGTGCCATGCCGGTCCACGTGGGCCCGGAGGATGGCCTCGCCCAGTCCCCGGGAGCCGGAGTGCACCAGCAGCAGGAGCCGGGCCGTCTCCAGCCCCAAGGCGGTGAAGGTCTCCGCGTCGTGCACCGCGTCCACCCGTTGCACCTCGGCGAAGTGGTTGCCGCCCCCCACCGTGCCGAGCGCCGCCTCGAAGCCGCAGGGCTTCACGCCCATGCTGGCCAGGACCGCGTCCGTGTCGCCCTCCCACGGTCCCTCCAGGTCCAGGCGCGCCGCCCATCGCTCCGGCTTCGCCTTGCGCGCGGGGAGATCCAACTCCCACAGGCCCATCCCACAGCCGATGTCGTTGCCGACGAGGAAGGGATAGAAGAGACCTTCGGATGCGAACGCGGCGCCCACGGGAGCGCCCTTGCCCGGGTGCAGATCCGGAAGGCCCACGGCGGAGCGCATGCCGGGAAGCCGCGAGGCGGCCTCGAGTTGGCGGACGGCTTCACCCTCCACCCACGAGTGGGGCGAGGCGATGACACGGACGTGAGGGGTGGGGGAATTCATGTCCCCTCGGACGCGCGTGCCGTCCGCTGCCTGACGGCACCGCCCGGACGGCTGCCCGCCTACTTGTGGTAGGGCTCGCCCTTGAGAATCGTGAAGGCGCGGTAGAGCTGCTCCACCAGCACCACCCGCGCCAGCCGGTGCGGCAGCGTCATCTTCGACAGCGAGAGCACCAGGTCCGCGGATTGTCTCACCCGGTCGTCCAGGCCCTCGTCCCCGCCGATGACGAGCAGCAGATCCTTCGCGCCATCCTGGGCCCGGCCCACGTACCGGCTGAATTCCACCGAGTCCAGCAGCTTGCCCCGCTCGTCGAGCGCGACAATCAGATCCTGCGGCTTGCGGCGCGCGAGGATGGCCTCGGCCTCGGCGGCCTTGGCATCCGGCGCCTTGCCCTTCTTCCCACCCGCCTCGGGCAGCTCCAGCAGCTCGAAGCGGGTGTAGTGGGCCAGGCGCGAGGCGTACTCCTGGACCGCGGGCTCATACAGGCCCGAGCGGTCCTTGCCGATGGAGAGGAGCCGGACCTTCAGGCCACCTTCTCCCGCGACGCGTCGGCCCAGAGGCCCTCGAGGTCATAGTGCGAGCGCGCCTCGGAGAAGAAGAGGTGGGCCACCACCTCGCCGAAGTCCAGCAGCACCCACTGGCCGGTGTCCATGCCCTCGTGGCCGATGGGGCGCAGGTTCTCCGTCTCCTTGAGCTTCACCAGCACGTGCTCGGCCATGGCCGACACCTGCCGGTCGCTCTCGCCCGAGGCCACCACGAAGTAGTCCGCGTAGGACGTCATCCCGCGCACGTCGAGGATGACGATGTCCAATCCCTTCTTGTCCGACAGCAGGGTGCCAATCTTGCGCGCCAGCCCATGGGCGCGCGGGTTCTCCGCGGGAGCGCCGACGGCCGCGCCTCCGGGCGAAAGCGCCTTCTTCTTGGTGGTCTTCTTCCGCGCGGGCAGCTTCTTGGCTGCTCCCTTCTTCGCCGCGGTCTTGGTGCGTGCGGTGAGCGACGTCGCGCTCTTCTTCTTGGCCGCTGCCTTCTTCGTGGTCGTCTTCTTCTTGGTCGCCATACGTGTCCGGGGCACCCTAGCGCACCTGCCCCTGTCCCAGAATGACGTACTTCTGGCTGGTCAACTCTCGCAACCCCATGGGCCCAAAAGCGTGCAGTCGGCTGGTGGAAATCCCGATCTCCGCCCCCAGCCCCAGCTCGCCCCCGTCGTTGAAGCGGGTGGAGGCGTTCCACGCCACCGCGCTCGCCTGGGCCTCCCGGGTGAAACGGCCCGCCACCGCCTCGTCCGAGGTGACGATGGCCTCCGTGTGTTCGCTTCCGTACCGGGCGATGTGTCCCAGCGCCGCGTCCAGCCCGTCCACCACCCTCACCGCCAGGATGAGGTCCAGGAACTCCCGCCCCCAGTCGTCCTCCGAGGCCGGGGTCACCGCCACCCCGGCCCGGGAGAGCACCTCCACCGTGGCCGCGTCCCCCCGCAGCTCCACCCCCTTCGCCACCAGCTCCCGGCCCGCCTGGGGCAGGAAGCGCTCCGCCACCGCCCGGTCCACCAACAGGCACTCGGCGGCGTTGCACACCCCCGGGCGGCTCGTCTTCGCGTTCACCGCGATTCGCGTGGCCATGTCCAGGTCCGCCGCCGCGTGCACGTACACGTGGCATACACCCTTGTAGTGCTTCACCACCGGAATCCGCGCGTTCTCCGCCACGAAGCGGATGAGGCCCTCGCCCCCTCGGGGGATGCACAGGTCAATCAGCCCCTCCAGCTTCAGCAGCTCCAGCAGCGTCTCGCGCTCGCCCGGGGGCACCGGCTGGATGCACGCGGCCGGCAGTCCCGCCTCGGTGACGCCCGCCGCCAGCGCCGAGGCGATGGCCGTGTTGGAGCGTGCCGCCTCGCTCCCCCCGCGCAGCAGTGCCGCGTTGCCGCTCTTGAGGCACAGCGCCGCCGCGTCGCTCGTCACGTTGGGGCGGGCCTCGTAGATCATCAACACCACTCCCAGCGGCAGCCGCACCTTGCGCACGTGCAGGCCGTTGGGCCGGTCCCACTCCTCCGTCACCTCGCCCACCGGGTCCTTCAGGCCCGCCACCGACTCCACCGCCCGGGCCATGCCCTCCACCCGCGAGGCGTCCAGCAGCAACCGGTCCAGGAAGGCCCCTCCCTTGCCGGAGGCCCGCGCGGCGGCCATGTCCGCCTCGTTGGCGGCGAGCAGGGTGGGGAGGGCTTCGCGCAGGTGGCGCGCCATGGCCCGCAGGGCCTCATCCTTCTGGCCGGTGGGGGCGGTGGCGAGCACACGGGAGGCCGCCCGGGCGGCCTCGGCGAGGGAGCGCACGTCTTCCTTGGCAACGGACATGCCTCTCCTCTATCACCGCCCCATGAGCAACGCCCGGTTGGAGCAGTTCAAGCAGATGGCGGCCGAGTTTCCCGACGCGCCCATGGCGCACTTCTCCCTGGGAAAGGCCTATTTGGAGCTGAGGCAGTACGCCGAGGCGGCCCAGGCCCTGGAGACGGCGGTGCGGTTGGACCCGAGTTACGCCGCGGCCATGGTGTCCCTGGGGGACGCCTACACCGGGGCGGGACAGACGCAGCAGGCCCGCGAGGTGCTCACCCGCGCCCGCGACACGGCGCTCGCCCAGAGCCACGCCAGCCTCGCCGAGGAGATCGACGAGCGGCTGTCCGGCCTGGACTGAGGCCCGTTTACGGCCGCCAGGTGAGGCCCACGCCCCCCACCTGGCGGAAGTAGAAGAGGCCGTTGCGCGACAGCTCGGTGCCGTACATCGCGAACGACAGCTCCACATCCACCCGCTCGCTCAGGGGCCGGGCCAGCTTCAGCGACAGCATGTGCTGCCCCTCGTCGTCGTCGAGCAGGGTGATCTCCGGCGAGAGGAAGACGCCGTCCGGGTAGAGGTTGAGGCCCAGCGCGCCCTGGGCCATCAGCGTCAGCTTCCAGGGCAGCCGCACCCCCGCGGTGCCGCTCAGCCGGTGGCGTTGGACGGACTCGCCATAGCTGTTGGAGCTGGTCTCCAGGTACGAGTAGGTCAGCCCCAGCGCCAGCGGGCCCTTGTAGCTGTAGCCCGCGCTCGCCATCAGCACGCCGTCCTGGCGCCGCCCCGTCCACTGCTGCGGCGAGCTGTCCGGCGGGTACCTCACGGAGGAGCTGAAGCGGCGTTGGCCGTACTCCCCGGTGACGGTGAAGGCATGCCGCCTGTCCAGGCGATAGCGCGCGAGGAAGCCCACCTCGGGGCTGCCGAAGCTGGCGGAGAAGTTGGGGCGGTAGAGGAAGCGGTGCGCTCCGGCGCGCACGCGCAGGGAGAGCCGGGCATCCGGGGCATGCTCGAGGAAGACGGACGCCGCCAGGTCCGTGTACGCGCGGCTGCCGCCCCGCCGGTCCTTGGCGCGCCCCTCCACGCCCACCCCCACCGTCTCTCCCACGGCGAACGAGCCCTCCAGCGCGGCGGCCTGTACCAGCACGTCCTCGCCGGCAAAGGCCACGTACTTGCGGCCGCCGCCGTCGTAGCGGCCCACGAGCTGCCAGCGGTCCGCGGTGTAGCGGCCCTCTCCCGTGGCGAGCAGGCCGAATACCGTGTCCAGGGTGTCCGGACGCTTCTCGCCCTGGCTGAAGTCACGCGGCGCGTTGCCGTCCAGCATCAGCCGGCCCGCCACGCGCAGCTGTCCCTCCACGTCGGCGGCATGCGCGCCACCGGCGAGCGCCAGGGGAAACACCACGAGCGCGGAGAGGAGCCGTTTCAACGGGCGCAACATACTCCCTGCCATGGCCGCATGCCCTGTCCACGAGAGGGCAGCCTGCCGGGCGGGGCGATGACTGCGTGCCCGGACGATCGGTAGAGTGGGTGCCATGCGACTCACATCCGTACTCCCCGTGTGTGCCCTGCTCTGGCTCGCGGCCTGCGCTCCCCCCGGCTTCACCGCGGAGGTGAAGGGCGAGACGACCGTGGCCGGAGATCCAACGGGCATCTCCACCGTCCTCGACGCGTTTCCGGCCATCGGCAGCTTCTCCAGCCTCGACTTCGACCAGAACCAGGACTTCAAGAACCAGGGCGTCACCAAGGAGCAGGTGTCCTCCGCGAGGCTGCAGTCGCTGAGCCTCAAGGTGCTCTCTCCGGCGGACCAGGACTTCTCCTTCCTCGACACGCTGGAGTTCTACGCGAAGGCGGGGGACCAGGAGGTGCTGGTGGCCTCCAAGCGGAACATCGCCTCGCTGAACCTCAAGGCGCCCAACCCGGTCCTGGTGCTGGACGTGACGGGCGCGGAGCTGCAGCCCTTCATCACCGCGCCCTCCATGAGCATCAGCGTGCGAGGCAAGGGCCGCAAGCCCTCGAAGGAAGTGCGTCTGCAGGTGGACGTGAAGCTGGACGTGCAGGTGCGGCTGCTGGACTAGCGCAGCTCGCGGGCCCGGCGCTCCAGCGAGCCCGCGCGGGAGTCCAGCTCGCGGGCGAGCGACTCGAGCCGGGCCGCCTCCGCCTCCAGGCTCCGCAGGTCCTCCGGGTTGCCGCTGGCGAGCGCCTGGGCACGCACCGTGCCCACCTGGGGCCGGGCGTCGGAGGCACGGTAGATGGGCGCGACCTGCTCCACCGGCTCCAGGCCTCCTCCCATGTCCGGCGAGCCCGTCCCTCCGCCGCCTCCCGGCGCCCCTGGTACCGGACTGCCTCCGCCGGAGGTGTACGGCGGCGGCGGGTCCGCCTGCGCGCCCCCCGCCGAGACGCCCTCCTGCGGCGAGCGGTTGAACAGGCCTCCGCCGCTGCGCTGGGAAGCCTCCACCGAGATGGACTTCGTGGAGGAGTCGAAGCGCAGGCGCATCTGCCGGTCCTGCTCGTCGAACATGGACTCCTCACCGAGGAAGTCGCTCATGCGCCGGTCCAGCTCGCGCTCCTCGCGCACCTCGGTGATGCGGCCGCGCAGGGCCTGGAGGCGCTGGCGCACCTTGTCCTCGGAGTCGCGCAGCACGTCCGCCTGCTCCAGCAAGTCCTCCGGGTCGTCGCTGGACTCGCGGCGGTCGAATGCCGGCACCTGGGAGGCGGGCAGCGCGGAGCGCAGTGCATCGCGCTCGGTGCGCAGGTCGCGCATGCGGGCAATCAGCTTGGAGCGGGCCTCGCGGTCCGGGGTGGCGTCCCACGCGGCGCGCACCCGGGCCAGCTCGTCGGAGAGCGCCGTGTGCAGCGCCAGGTTGCGGCGCTCCGCCTCGGTCTCGGCCCCGGCGAGCGACTGGGCCAGCCCGGAGAGCTGGCCGGACAGCTCCTGCGACTGCCGCAGCGCCGTCTCCAGCTCCGGGCCCGCCACCAGCCGGCCCTTCTGCTCGGACTTGAGCTGCTCGATGCGTCCGGCCAGGGTGTTGAGCTCCGCGCGCAGCACCTGCTGCCGGTCTCTCAGGTCTCGCACCTGGCCGCGCGCCGTGCGGGCCTCGAGCCGCAGCGAGTCCACTCCCGAGGCCGCCCACACGGGTGCACCCAGGGTGAGACACAGCAGGAGGGGGAGCAGGACGCGCTTCATCAATCCCGTCCTAACAGCAAGCCGGATGCCAGGGCCAATCCCCGTCCGGGCGTTTCCTTGCCCACAAAACCCGAGAGGTTCCGCGGACTTCGCGCACGGCCGGGCCAGGGTTGCTGAGGGGGAATGACGGAAAACCACGATGGGAGCGGGGAGGCGGTAGATTTTCGAGGGGGCGGTTTCTTTTCTACAGCCGGACGCGGCGCTCCGCCACCCGCTGGATTCCGGCCCGCGGGGGCCGGCTCAGTTCTCCTCGGGGCGCTCGCTCCTGGCGATGAAGCCGTACTTCTCCAGCTTGTAGTAGAGCGCGGACGTTTTGATGCCCAACAGCCGGGCCGTCTCCGTCTTCACGCCGCCGGCCTTCTCGTAGGCGCGGGCGATGAGCTGGCGCTCGAGGTCCTCGAGGATGTCGGGCAGGGGCCGGTCCCCCATGGGCACGGGCAGGCCGGAGTCGGCCCGGGGCGGGGTGCCGGTGAGGTGCGTGGGCAGGTCCGTCGCGGCGAGCGTCTCGCCCTCGGCGAAGACGAGCGACTGCTCGATGACGTTCTCCAGCTCGCGCACGTTGCCGGGCCAGGCGTAGCGGGCCAGCGCGCGCAGGGCGGTGTCCTCCAGGGCCTTCACCCGCTTGTTCACCCGGGGGGAATGCTTGGCCACGAAGTGACGGGCCAGCGCGGTGATGTCCTCGGGGCGCTCGCGCAGGGGCGGAATCTGCAGGGGGACGATGTGCAGCCGGTAGTAGAGGTCCTCGCGGAAGCGGCCGGCCTTCACCTCGGCCTGGAGGTCGCGGTGGGTGGCGCTCACCACGCGCACGTCCACCTTGAGCGTCTCCTCGCCGCCCACGCGTTGGATTTCCTTCTCCTGGAGCACGCGCAGCAGCTTCGTCTGGACGGAGTGGGGGATTTCACCAATCTCGTCGAGGAAGAGGGTGCCGCCGTCGGCGAGCTCGAAGCGGCCGAGCTTGCGCTTGACGGCGCCGGTGAAGGCGCCGCGCTCGTGGCCGAAGAGCTCGCTCTCCAGGAGCGTCTCGGCGAGGGCGGCGCAGTGGACGACGACGAAGGGCCCGTCCTTGCGGGGGGAGAGCTGGTGGAGCATGCGCGCCACGAGCCCTTGCCGGTGCCGGACTCGCCGCGCACGAAGACGGTGGCGTCGGTGGCGGCGGCCTTGCGCACCATGCCGACGAGCCGCTGCATGGGCTCGCTGTCGCCCACCATGAGGTTGCCGTGGGCGAGGGCGGCGTCGGACTCGAGCGCCTCGGTGCGGGCGGACAGGCGCTCCACCTGGCGGCGGGCGGAGGACAGCTCCAGGCCCTTCTCCACCTTGGCGCGCAGCACGTCCGGGGTGAAGGGCTTGGTGATGAAGTCGTAGGCGCCCTGCTGCATGGCCTGCACGGCCGTCTCGATGGTGCCGAAGGCGGTGACGACCATGACGACGGCGGCCGGGTCGTGCGCCTTGAGCGTCCGGGTGACGGCGATGCCGTCCATGCCGTCCATCTTCAGGTCGGTGACGACCAGGTCGAAGGGCGTCTTCTTGTAGGCGGAGACACCGTCGGTGCCGGAGCGGGCGGCCGTCACGGTGTGGCCGGAGCGGGTGAGGGTGACGGCCATGCCCTCGCGGAGGGTGTCGTGGTCGTCGATGACGAGGATGCGGGCCATGGACGCGACCATATATCAGTGCACAATGCGCCCGCCCATGAGCACCCCCCTGACGGCCACCCCCCTGACGTCCCTGCACGAGCTGCTGGCGCGCCACGTTCCCACCGACGACAAGGAGCGGGAGGACCTGGCGCGGATGCGCGCCCTGGCCACGGAGCTGGAGAAGCCCTTCTCGCGGGCCCAGGAGCGGGGCCACTTCACCGGCAGTGCGGTGGTGGTGGATCCGGCGGGCGAGCGGGTGGTGATGGTGCACCATGGGAAGCTGAAGCGGTGGTTGCAGCCGGGCGGGCACGCGGAGGAGGCGGACGCGGGCAGCATGGAGACCACGGCGCTGCGCGAGGCGCGGGAGGAGACGGGGTGCCGGGTGCGGCTGCACGCGAGCGCGCCGAGGCCGCTGGACGTAGACATCCACACCATTCCGGCGCGCAAGACCGAGCCGGAGCACGTGCACCTGGACGTGCGCTACCTGGTGGTGGCGGAGGACCCGGAGTCACTGGCGCATGACCCGGGTGAGTCCTCGGGCGCGCAGTGGCTGACGTGGGACGAGGCGCTGGCGCGGGCGGACGAGGCGCCCCTGCGGCGCTTGATGGAGAAGGCGCGGGCGGCGGCGCGCGCGGGGTAGCAGCGCACGCTCGAGGGGCGCCGTGGAAAATTCGAGCGTGTTTGTCATTGCTGTTCGATGCTCGACAGCCTGCCATTGGGGGGGGCCGCACGGGGGCCCCCCGCAGATTCTCTGAATCATCTTCCAACTCGCGGGCTCCATTCATTTGAGGGGAATTCGCTCGAATTCGCGAAGCCCCTTTTTGTGAACCCATCCACCCCAGTACCCCAGCGAGAGGAAGTCCCTATGAGCTTCATCCGAGGCGGTAGAAGTGCAGCTCTGGCGCTGTTCATGGCCGCACTGGCACTCGTTTCCTTCGGTCCGGTGGCGGAAGCGGCTTCGAACAAGGCGTCCGGCAAGCCGGACTCGTCCTTCGATGTGGCGTTGTCGGTGAACAACAAGACCCAGAGCGCGCGTGTCGAGATCTCGCCCGAGGCGCAGGACGTGCTCGGGCAGGCCCATGGAACCAGTGCCCGGGGTGGCGCGCAGCTCCAGAGCATCGTCCAGGAGCGTCTCCAGCAGCTGATCAGCGAGGGGAAGGTCCAGGTGCCGGAAGGTGCGGTGCCTCACGTCATCGTCAAGGCGGAGCGTGGCACGGCGCTGCGTTCCAGCGAGTCCCCGCTCGCGGCGGATACGTGCTTCCTCCCCGCGACCTACTCCGTGACGTACTACATCTACTTCGACTCCCCGAGCTGCAACTATTACGTGGCGACCGACTACTACAATGCCCTGTACGACCAGTGCACCAACACGGTGTATGTGATGGATTACCTGGGCTCGACGGTGGACGGTCCCTACGCGTGCTGAGCTGAGACCTCACCTCCATTGAGTGTCAGCATTCACCGCCTCGGCGCAGTCCGGGGCGGTGAATGTCTTTCAGAAAACCGCCTCCAACAGCCAGGCTCCGAATCCGAGCAGGTGCCAGTGGTGGAGCCAGGCGGCGAAGGCCGTCGCGGCCAGCGTGGCTCCCGTGAGGGACAGGCGCAGGGCCAGCGTCCCGGAGCGCTTCCACCAGGCGCGTGCACTCCAGGCGAAGGCTCCCGGGGTGAGCACCGCCGCCCCGAGCGCGCAGGCCATCGAGACTCCCAGCAGCCGGGGCGCGGCGCCGTACTCCACCAGTTCGACGTGGTGGCGCACCAGGAGCGTGAAGCCGCTCAGGAACAGCAGGTGCAGCAGACCGATGACCGCCAGCAGCCCCGTGGCCGGGCTCCGGTGGAGGACGCCCGCCAACACGGCCAGCGCGAAGAGCGTGGCGCACACGGCGAGCAGCCCGTAGGTGAAGGCGGACGTCTCGTACCAGGGCACCCGCTCGTACGCCGCCGCGGGCTGGTTCTCGAAGAAGAGGTGCGTGATGTGGCCCGCGGCGTCCTCGCGGAAGGCCACGCGCTCCGGTGCGGCCGGGTCCTCGGCCGGACGGAAGAGGCGGGGCTCTACCTCCACCCAGCGTCGAGGCGCGTGCCCGGGCTCCCGGATGTGCAGGGTGCCATCTCTGCCGTCTCGCACGCGGATCTCCTGGCGCCAGCCCAGCGAGGACTCCGCCGTGCCGTAGGCCCTCCACGTCGTCTGATATCCCCCCGCGAACCGTGCCGCCCGCTCGGCGAAGTCCCGCGGGGGCACGGGTTTGTCCGAGGGCGGGGCAGGGGGGCCGTGCGCGAGGACGGTGCGCAGCAGCTCCATCCGGGCCCGCTGCGCGCCTTCCTTCTCCCCCGGGCCGTTGTACGAGACGAACAGCCCCGTCCCCTGCTCGGGCATCAGCACCAGCAGCGAGTGGAAGAGGTACGCGTCCCCCAGGTGCCCGATGAGCCGCTGGCCATCGAGGTGGAACTCCATGAAGCCATGGGCCCACCCGCTCAACCGGGGATCATGCGTGAAGTGCTGGCAATGCATCCGCCGCACCGTCTCCTCGCGCAGGATGCGGTGGCCCTCGTGCTGCCCTCCCTGGAGGTGCGCGAGCATGAACCTCGCCAGGTCCGTGGCGGTCGTGAGCAGCGAGCCGCTGGAGGCCACCACCACCTGCTCCAGGGGCTGGGCGCGCGGGCTTCCGTTCTCGAGCGTGTGTCCCAGCGCCATGTCGGCGGCGAGCTCTGGCGGCACCGTCCTCCTGAAGAAGGTGCGCCTCATCCCCAGCGGCTCCAGCACGTTCTCCCGGAGGTATTGCTCGAAGGGTCGGCCCGACACCCGCTCGACGATGTGCTCGGCCAGGCTCGTTCCGTAGTCGGAGTACGCCGAAAGCTCACCCGGCGGCCGCACCCGGGCCGGCATGCGCTCCCGCAGGTACTCCAACAGCGTGCCGGGGGGTGGGCCCTCCGGCCAGAGGCGCTCGTGCACCTCGAAACCTCCCGCGTGCGCCATCAGGTGCGCGAGCGTGAGGGGCCGGTCGTACGCCCCCGGAAGCCGCAGGTCCTCCAGGTACATGTGGACGTCCGCGTCCAGGTCAATCCGCCCCCGCTCGGCGAGCTGCATCACCGCCGTCCAGACGAACAGCTTGCCCAGGGAGGCCACGCGGAAGAGGGTCTTGTCCGCCACCACGGGCGTGTGCTTCCCGGCGTCCGCGTCGCCGTAGCCCCGGGCCACCACCTGGCCATCCCGCACCACCGCCACCGTCGCTCCGGGAATCCGGTACGCCGCGAGCTGCCCGGTGACCACGCGGTCCACGAGCGGCTCCAGCGACATCACCTCCGCCCGCCGGGGAACCTCGGCCCATGCTGGCACCGCCAGGGCGAACACGAGCACCAGGGCGACGACTCCCAGGGCGGCTCTGTGTTGCTCGGACGGCATGCCGCAGGTGTAGCGGACTTCCCCTGTCGAAGGGAACACAGGGGCACGCTTCCCACCGTTGTTCTCCTGGCCCCGGACGGTGCGGGCCATTAACAAGGGCCGCCACACCCGTACCCACCAAGGAGGGATGTCATGGAGCAGAGGGCACTCGGAAAGCAGGGGCTGAAGGTCTCCGCCCTGGGCCTGGGCTGCATGGGAATGAGCGACTTCTACGGCTCGGGAGACGAGAAGGAGTCCATCTCCGTCATCCACCGGGCCCTGGAGCTCGGGGTGAACTTCTTCGACACGGCCGACATGTACGGGCCGTTCACCAACGAGAAGCTGCTGGGCAAGGCCATCGCCGGCAAGCGCGACCAGGTCATCCTCGCCACCAAGTTCGGCAACGTGCGCGCCGAGGATGGCTCCTTCCTCGGCATCAGCGGCAAGCCCGACTACGTGCTCAAGGCCTGTGATGACTCACTCAAGCGCCTGGGCGTCGACCACATCGACCTCTACTACCAGCATCGCGTGGACCCCACCGTCCCCATCGAGGACACCGTGGGGGCCATGGCCCAACTGGTGAAGCAGGGCAAGGTCCGCTACCTCGGCATGTCCGAGGCCGCGCCCGACACCCTCCGCCGCGCCCACAAGGTGCACCCCATCTCCGCGCTCCAGACCGAGTACTCGCTCTGGAGCAGGGATCCGGAGGACGAGGTGCTCCCCACCGTGCGCGAGCTGGGCATCGGCTTCGTCCCCTACAGCCCGCTGGGCCGCGGCTTCCTCACCGGTCGCTACCGCCGCCTCGAGGACCTCGAGCCCAACGACTGGCGCCGCCACAACCCGCGCTTCCAGGGCGAGAACTTCGCCAAGAACCTCCAGCTCGTGGACAAGATCAACGAGCTGGCCGGGCGCAAGAAGGTGAAGGCCTCGCAGCTCGCGCTCGCGTGGGTGCTGGCCCAGGGCAAGGACCTCGTCCCCATCCCCGGCACCAAGCACGTGAAGTACCTCGAGGAGAACACCGCCGCGGCGGACCTCCGGCTCTCCCCCGAGGAGCTGCGGGAGATCGACGCCATCGCCCCCAAGGGCGCGGCGGCCGGCACCCGCTACCCCG
Organism: Archangium gephyra; assembly: GCF_049060025.1. Lineage (GTDB taxonomy): Bacteria > Myxococcota > Myxococcia > Myxococcales > Myxococcaceae > Archangium > Archangium gephyra_A. The sequence goes on along the minus strand of NZ_JBMEQQ010000002.1, from coordinate 4,814,197 downwards.
AGGCGGGCATGAAGTCCGTCCACCGCTGAGGCGCGGCTCAGGCCTCCGTGTTGGGGAAGTGCGGGTTCTCGATGAGCCCGAACACGTTGCCGAACGGATCCGCCACGGTGGCCACGCGGATGCCGCCGCCCACGTCTCGCACGGGGCTGGCGGGCTCGATGCCGAGCTTCTTCAGGCGCTCCAGCGCCTGGTCCGCGTTCTCCACGCCCCAGTAGGTCACCGCGCCTCCGGGGCCCGGCTTCCCCGCCGACGTGTCCGGGTCCAGTCCCAGCTCGAAGCCGCCCACGTTGAAGCCCACGTAGAAGGGCTCGTCGAAGTACGGCGCGACGCCCAGCACCTGGCTGTACCAGGCCTTCGCCTTCGCCAGGTCCGTCACGTGGTACACGGTGGTGCGCAGTCCGAGGATGGGGGCGGGGTTCTTCACGGGGTTCTCCGGGTGGATGAGTGGGAAGACCCTCACCCTAACCCTCTCCCAGAGGGAGAGGGGACACCCCGTGGGGTAGGTCAGGCCTTCGGGACCGGCGGGGGCGTCGGGGCCCGCCGCGGCAGCCGCACCGTGAAGCGTGTGCCCAGCCCCTCGTGCGACGTCACGGTGATGCCTCCGCCGTGGGCCAGCACCAGTTGCCGGGTGATGTAGAGCCCCAGCCCCACGCTGCCCGCTCCACTGCCCGCGCGACGGCCCCTGCGGAAGGGCTCGAACAGGTCCGGCAGCGTATCCCCCGCGATGGCGGCCCCCGCGTTGTGCACCTCGAGGAAGACCTCTCCCGGCTCGCCCCGGCAACGCACCCACACCGCAGTGTCCGGCGGACTGTGCTGGAGCGCGTTGCCCACCAGGTTGCCGAGCACCTGCGCGAGCCGGTCCTCGTCCCACTCGCCCCCGCCGTCCCCCTCCTGCGTCAGCTCCACCTGCCGCTCGGGGTGGCTGGCGGCCAGCTCCTCCACCACGCCGCGCGCCAGCTCGAAGAGGTCCATCTTCTTGCGCTCCACCGGGATGCCGCCGCCCAGCCGCGCCTGGCTGAAGTCCAGCAGGTCGCGGATGAGGCGCGTGGAGCGGTCCGACGCGGAGATGATGCGGGTGAGGCTCTTGCTCTGCCGCTCGTCCAGCCCCTCGCGCGCCAGCAGCACGGAGGCCGAGATGCGGATGACGCTCAGCGGGTTGCGCAGATCATGGCTGACGATGCCGAGAATCTGCCGCTCGAAATCGGCGAGCTGGCGCGCCTCGGCCTCCTGCTGCTTCTGCACGGTGATGTCCACGTAGGCGCCCGTCATGTAGAGGGGGCGCCCGTTCGCGTCCACGAACGTCTTTCCCTTGCCGCTCAGCCAGTGCACGCGGCCATCCGGCCACACCACGCGGAAGTCCATCTCGAAGTCCGCGCCCTCGCGTGCGCAGGCCTCGTTGCGGCGCGCCGCCTCGGCCCGGTCCTCCGGGTGCACCAGCGCGAGGCAGTCCTCCATCGTCTGTACCGTGCGCCCCGGCGGCAGGCCGAAGAGCTGGTCCAGGTTCTCGTCCCACTCCAGCGCGTTGGTGCGGATGTCCCAGCGGAAGGTGCCCGTGCCGCCCGCCCACAGCGCCGCGCGCAGCCGCTCGTCGCGCTCCTGCAGCGTGGCCTCCATCCGCTCGCGCTCCTCCAGCAAGTCGCGCAACTGGGCCTCGCTCGCCTCGGCCTGGGCGCGCGCCTGCTGCGCGGCCTCATAGAGGCGGGCCCGCTCCAGCGCCTGTGCTCCCTGCCGTGCCAGCGCGAGGAGGTACTCCTGCTCGTCGGACGACAGGGTGCGCGGACTCGAATAATTCACCACCAGGGCGCCCATCACCCCCCGGCTGCCGCGCAGGGGCACCACCGCCGCGGCCTCGTAGGGAAGGTCCAGCCGCGCCACGGTGGGGTAGCGCCGGTCCCGCTCCTCGCGGTTGGCGAAGGTGACGAGCGTGTCGCCGCGCACCGCCTCCGTCACCGCCAGCGGCGCGTCGAGCGGGATGCGCTCGAGATTGCGCGTCAGGTGCCGCACGTTCTCGGTGACGCTCACCAGCTCGAGCGCCTGGCCATCCTCGGTCATCAGGCACACCGCGCCCGAGTGGGCCTCCAGCGCCGCCACACCCTGGGTGATGATGATGTCCACCACCTGCCGGGGCGTGAGGGCCTCGGAGAGCGCGGCGGTGACGGCCTGCAGGCGCGAGATGCGCTCCTGGGCCCTGCGCTGGTCGTCGATGTCGGCGTTGGTGCCGAACCAGCGGATGACGCGGCCCCGCGCGTCCCGCATGGGCTGGGCCCGGATGAGATACCAGCGCCAGGTGCCACCGACCCGCCAGAGGCGCGCCTCCACCTCGAAGGGCTCCCCGGTGCGCAGGCTGTGCTGCCAGCGCTCCATCATCCGGGGCAGGTCCTCCGGGTGCACGGCCTGGGGCCACTGCGTGGGCTCGCCCGCGGGAACGCCGGTGTTCTCGTAGCCGCGGCGGCTGATGTAGTCCAGCACGCCATCCGGCCGGCTCGTCCAGATGGTGTGCGGCAGCACCTCGGCGAGCGTGCGGTACTGCTGCTGCACCTCGTGCAGGCGCAGCGTCTGGCGCAGCAGGTGCGAGAGGCGCTCCGGGGTGAGCGCCGACTTGGCGAGGTAGTCGGTGGCGCCGGCCTTCATCAGCTCCACGGCGATGTGCTCATCCCCCTGCCCGGTGAGCATGATGACGGGCGTCTCCACCAGGGCGGAGCGCGCCTTGCGCAGCACCTCCAGCCCGTCCTGGCCCGGCATCTGGAAGTCCATCAGGGCGCAGTCGAAGCTCTGCTCCAGCAGGGCGGCGAGCGCGGCCGTGCCGTCACCGACCTCGACGAGCTGCGCGTTCAGCCCCGCCTTGAGCAGGGCGCGCCGCACCGCGAGCCGGTCCACCTCGTCGTCGTCCGCGACCAACAGACGCAGCGGTTGCTCCTCCATGCGCTCCTCGGCCCTCACGGCAGCTCCACTCGGGACCAGTATGCGTTGAGTGCGGTCATCAACTCCACGAAGGCCGGTGAGGCCACGGGCTTGACGAGGTAGCCCGCTACATTGTGCGCGTAGCTTTGCAGCCGGTCTCTATCGTCGTTGGACGTGGTGAGCACCACCACCGGGGTGGCGCGCAGCTCGGGATCGTCACGCAGGGCGCGCAGGAACTCGAGGCCGTTCATCCTCGGCATGTTGAGATCCAACAGGATGAGGCGGTTGCTGGACGGAACCGAGCCGTTGCGCAACAGCTCCAGCGCCTGCCGCCCATCGCCGGCGACGTAGAGGGTGTTGTGGATGTTGCTCTTCTTGAAGGCGCGCTGGACGTTCATGACGTCCACCGCGTCGTCATCCACCAGCAGGATGTTCAGCGTCTTCACGGATACGCTCTCAGCGCCCCTCGTCGGGGATGTGCTTCGGCCAGGTGAAACGGAAGGTAGCCCCCTGGCCGGGGGCGGACTCCAGCCAGGCACGCCCCCCGCGTGCCTCCACGCTCTTCTTCACCACCGACAGACCGATGCCGGTGCTCTCCACCTCATCACGCGCCCGCAGCGTCTGGAAGATGCCCCAGATGCGTTCATGGTACTCTGGAGCGATGCCCGGGCCATTGTCGGCCACGGAGAATTCCCAGAAGGCGTCCAGCGGCCGCCCCTCCACCCGCACCCGCATCCCGGGCGATTGCGCGTGCTTGAAGGCGTTGCCCAGCAGGTTGAGGAACACCTGCTGCAGGGGAACCCGCTCGGTGCGCAGGGTGGGCATGCCGGGCGGCAGCTCGACGAGCGTGCCGGGCGGTGGGGCGAGCAGCTCCACGCACTCGGCGAGCAGCTTGCCCACGTCCACCAGCTCCGGCCGGCTCCGCATCCGGCCCGCGCGGCTGTAGTCGAGGATGCCGTTGATGAGCGCCTCCATGCGCTCCACGCGCCCGCGCAGCAGCCGCATCTGCTCGCGCGTCTCGTCCGTCATCACGCTCTGGAGGTCGTCCTCTATCCACTGCGAGAGGTTGGCGATGCCGCGCAGCGGGGCCTTCAGGTCGTGGCTGGCCACGTAGGCGAATTGATCCAACTCCTGGTTGCTGCGCTCCAGGGCGGCGATGAGGCGCTCGCGCTCGGCCTCGGCGCGCTTGCGCTCGGTGATGTCCAGCACCACCGTGGCCACGCCCAGCGTGGTGCCCTCGGCCGAGCGCACGGGCGCATAGCGCGCCAGCCACGCCCGCTCCTCGCCGGAGGGCAGCCGGGTGGAGGATTCCACCGTCTGTGTCTCCCCGGTCTCCAGCGCCCGCCGCAGCGACTTCACCACGATGTCCACGCCGGGGCCCTGTGTGGAGAGCACCTCGGGCATGGTGTGTCCGAGGTGATCCTCGGCGGGCTTGCGGTTGATGTCCTGCAGGGTGCGGTTGACGCGCACGAAGCACAGCGTCCGGTCGAAGAGGGCGATGCCGGCGGGGGCCGCGTCCAGCAGCGTGTCCAGCATGGCGCGGGCCTGCTCGGCGAGGTAGCGCTCGTGCTGGGCCCGGCGCATGGCCTCCTGGCTGTCGCGGTACATGCGCGCGTTGTCCAGCGCGAGCGCGGCGCGGCGCGCGAACTCCTCGGCCAGCGACAGGTCCGCGGCGGAGAAGCTCCGGATGCTCGCCGCCTGCGCGAGGGTGATGCTGCCCAGCGTCCGCCCGTGCACCACCAGCGGCACGATGATGGAGGAGCGCAGCCCCAGCTCCCGCAGCAGCCGCAGGCCCTCCGCGTCGCGCGTGAGCTGGGCGTGCATCGCGTCCGGGATGACCTCCAACAGCTCCGGCTCCCCGGTGCGCAGCACGTAGCCGAGCCCGTGGCTGGCATGGTGGAGCTCCGCGGGCTCGCGGCGCGCCAGCTCCCAGGCGAAGGGCTCCTTGGTGCTGTCGGTGTGCGTCACCGCGACGCGCTCGACCGTCTCGTCCGGCCGCACCATGTCCACCGTGCACCAGTCCGCCAGCCGCGGGACGATCATCCGCGTGAGGTTGCGCAGCGTCTCCTCGGGGTCGAGCGTGAGGGCGAGCAGGGCGCTGGCCTCGGCGAGGAAGCCGTGCACGTCGGCGGTGCGCTTCTGGTCGTCGATGTCCGTGCAGGTGCCGAACCAGCGGACGATGCGGCCCTGGGGGTCGTGGACGGGAATGGCACGGCCGAGGAACCAGCGCCAGACGCCGTCCAGCCGGCGGCAGCGGTACTCGATTTCGAAGGGCTCACCGGTGACGAGGCTGTGGCGCCAGCGCTTCTCGGCCTCGGACATGTCCTCCGGGTGGAAGGCCTGCTTCCAGCCATTGCCCCGCGACTCCTCGAGGTCCAGGCCGGTGTACTCGTACCAGCGCCGGTTGAGGTAGTCCTGGACTCCGTCGGGCCGCGACGTCCAGACGATTTGCGGCAGGGCCTCCGCCAGCATGCGGAACTGCTCGCGCTCGGTGTCGAGCCGCTGCTCCGGTCCACTGACTCCGAAGACGGAGCTCAGCGGATCGTACGCGGTGAGATCTCCGTCGGATTGGCGGGACACGTCGAGCGGCCCTCCGCGGGGCAAAAGGAGGTGGAACCAGCCGAGCAGCCATCCGTCACCGCCTGTGCGGCACTCCCACCACCCTCTTACTGCGTCCCGGCGATCTCATGTCCGGCACGGCGGACCGGCTGTCGTCCGCGCAACAGGTCGTCGAGGTGCTTACATTTCCTCGAAGCACACTCAGCGTGTGGGGGCTCGTCAGCCCGGCCGGTTCACGGAGGATTTGGCGCGGGAATGAGGGGGAGGGTGAGCTCGAAGGTGGTGGTTCCCGCGAGGGCGACGAGCCGCAGGTCTCCTCCATGGGCGCGGGCGATCTTCCGGGACAGCGGCAGGCCGAGGCCCGTGCCCTTCTCGCGGGTGGTGAAGAAGGGCTCGAAGATGCGCTCGCGTTCGGTTTCGGGCACGCCGGGCCCGGAGTCCTCGACGCGGATGGTGTAGCCGTGGCCCTCGCCGCGGCCCGTCACGCGCACCTTGCCGCCGGGAGGCGAGGCCTGCACCGCGTTCTTCACCATGTTCACCAGCGCGGCCGTCAGCAGGCTGCCGTCCGCTTCCAGCACCGCGGGCTCGGCCACCACCTCCACCGTGACTTCCCGGGCCGCCGCGTCCGCCGCGAGCAGGACGCTGGCCTCGGTGAGCAGGTCCGGCGCCGCCACGGGCGAGCGTGACAGGGGCTGCTCCCGGGCGAAGGCGAGGAAGTCCTCGACGATGCGCTGGAGGTACTCCGCCTCGTGCTGGATGCGCGCCACGTGCCCGGCGGCGTCCGCGTGGGCGCCGGCCTCGAGGTCCTCCGCGAGAATCCCCGAGAAGAGGGAGATGCCACCGAGGGGGTTGCGCACCTCGTGGGCCACGCCCGCCAGCATCAGCTTGAGCTGCCGGTCGCGGCTCTCCAGCGCGCCGCGCATCACCTCCAGCTCACGCGCCAGGACACCAATCTCCCGCGTGGGCTCGGGAGGCACCGGCGTCGTCAGGTCGCCCCGGCCGATGCGCAGCGCCGAGGCCATCAGCCGCCGCAGCGGCCGGGCCAGTCCCCGCGCGGTGAGGATGGCCACGAGCCCGAGCACGCCGAGCGCCACGCCGCTCGCCGCCGCGAAGCTCCGGGACAGGCTCGCCAGTGGGCCGAAGAAGGCCGCGCTGCCCTCCACGGCCACCGCGCCCACCACCTGGCCCTCGCGGCGCACCGGCGCGTAGCCCGTCTTGTAGAAGCGCCCATCCGAGCCCCGGAAGAGCACCTGGCTGGCCGCGCGCTCCCCGGAGAAGACCCGGGACAGCTCGAGCCTGTCCCGTGCGAGCTCCGGCACCTCGGTGCCCACCGGGAGGCCGCCGTCCACGTCCGCGAGCACCCGGCCCTGCGTGTCCACCACATACAGGCGCCGCACGCCGCTCGCGTTCCTCACCTCGGTGAGCAGGCGCACGAGGTTGCGCCACGTGCGCGTGCCCATGGTGTCGTCGCCGGGCTCGATGGTGAGCATCCGCTCACCGCTCACCTGGCTCGCCGTGGCCGCGGCGATGGCGGAGAGGCTCGTGCCCAGCTCCTCTTCCAGGATGGAGCGGGCCAGCGCGTAGACCGCCGTGCCCGTGAGCGCGAGGAAGAGCAGCGTGGGCAGCAGGAAGGCCACGAGCAGGCGCGCCGAGAGCGAGCCCAGCGCGTCCTTCAGGCGGGAGGTGAGGAGAGGCGGGGTGGACATGGGGGAAGACGGTTCAGCACTCTACACCGGCGCCTGGGTGCATGAGCGGCGCGGGAGGTGCACGTGCGTATCGCCGTCGGCTGTCCATCCATGTTCCGGGCCGCGCGGTGCGTGGCCGTGCTGCTCGTCCCGGTGCTCGCCGGTTGTGTCACGGGTTCCGGAGGGCGGACGTCCTCCGCCTGGAGCCAGGAGGGGGCAAGGTTCGAGGAGCCACGAGTGGCTGCTCCGAGGCGGGGAGTCCTGCTGGCCAGGAGCGATGGCCCGGTGGCGGGTGGGGAGTCTCCCAGCTCGACGGTCCAGGGCTACAACGTCCCTGGCCGGAAGCCGGGTTCGCAGATGCCCTGGGAGTTTTTCATGGGCAATGCCTCACACCGGCTCATTGCTTACATGTACGGTGTCAATCATCCGAGGAGCCGCGCCTATTATAACAACAAGCCACTCAAGACCATCATCGAGGAATCAGGGCTCGGTGATACGTCTCGTCTGCTCCCGGACGAGGCATTGATACGTCCGGACATTGCCGACGTCTCGCAGCGGCGACTCTTCGAAATAAAACCCTGGAATGAGCAAGCCCTCCGAGAAGGCCGCGAGGAGGCACGGCGATACCTGGCCGCGCTGAACCGGACCATCCTTGACGACAAACGTTTCATGGGTGGCACGGATTTTCACGGCGAAGCCCTGATTCGTTTCGCGGGAGGGCAATACATCTGGCGGTTGGAGTGGAAGACCTCCGAACCTGGCGTGGTGCAGTACCGGTGGACGCGCAGCCAGAAGCCCTTTGATTCGGAAGCCGCGGCATACAAAGCCGCTCAGTGGGTGGAACTCACGGTGGAGGAATTGCGGCAGTACGGCGGGTGGGTGGAAAGGGCCGTTGAAGGCATGCTCAACCGACGTGAGAAGCTCGCTACCATCAGCGGGACCGTTGGGATGGTCATCGATCTCATCGGTGGAGTCGCGACGACGGTCTTGTGGGGGTCGATTTGGGGTCAGATGAGTTCGGGCGCAGGGGCCCAGCAGCCGCCGTCGCAGGGGGGTGGACAGGTCATCCCCTTCCCAGCGCGCCCGGCCCCCATTGAGCCTCCGGCCCAGGTGCCCGCCGCCGCGGGCATGTCCCTTTCTCCCTGAGGAGCCTGTTTGATAGGAAGCGCTCCATGGCGTCTGGACAGACCGCTTCGCTGCAACTGCCGTCATTCCTGCATGGCACCTTCCGCTCGGTGCAGCAGAAGACGAGGAGGGAGGGGCAGAGGTGTGGCGAGCGATACCGCGAGCAAGGCACCTTCCCTGTTCCCCGGCAGATGCTGGAGGTACCCCCGGGTGAGGTCGTGGTGGCGCACGAAGTGGTGGACTTCCAGCGCGAGCGCCCGGCCTGGCGGCTGTACATGGTGTCGAATGTCATGAGCGCCTTGTCCGAGCCTCCGCAGAGCTCGTTTCCCGTGCGGAGTGACTATGAGGTGCTCTTCCGGCAAACGGCCTGGGGCGCGCTGTTCTTCGCGACGACGTACATGTACCCGGTCAGCGCGGAGCGCACGGCGCAGCGCCTCCAGGAGGTCCTGCGGTTCTGGGAGCCGCTCGAATCCGTGCGCTATCTCTTCAAGAAGCTGGGGGCGGCGCACACGCTGGAGGAGTTGATGGTGGCCTCTTGCGACTGGGCCATGGATGCGTGGTGCCCGGTGAGGGAAGCCTCGGTGCGCGAGCGCCTGGAGATGGCGGTGGAGCGCATGACACGGGCGACGCGGGAGGACTGTATCGAGGCCATCCTCCGGGAAATGCCGCGGGCCCTCGAGCATGCAGGAAGGTTGAAGCACCGCAACGTGGTGGCCGACCCGGCCTTCCAGCGTGAGCGCCTCGCCACGCTCGACCCGCGCTCTTTCGAGCGGGTGTCCGGTGCGTATACGGGAGATCTCATCGGGCAATTACATGATTGGGATCATGAGCTCGGGCTGCGGTAGGCGGACCCCGAGACACACCCTCAATCGAACATCGCTCCCAGCGCCTCGGAGAGCGTCTCGACTCCCACCACCTCCAGCTTCGAGCCCTCCAGCCGCTTCGCGCTCCCCTTGGGGATGACGGCCCGCTTGAAGCCCATCTTCGCCGCCTCCGCCAGCCGCGGCTCCACCTGGCCCACCGCGCGCACCTCGCCCGCCAGGCCCACCTCGCCCAGCACCAGCGTGTGCGCCTCCAGCGGCCGGTTCTGCAGGCTGCTCACCAGTGCCGCGCACACCGCCAGGTCGCACGCCGGCTCCGAGAGCTGCATGCCTCCCGCCACGTTCACGAAGAGATCGCACCCCACCAGCGGGATGTCCTCCTTCTTCTCCAGCACCGCCGCCAGCAGCGCCACGCGGTTGCCGTCCACGCCAATCGCCGTGCGCCGCGCCGTGCCGTAGCCCGTGGGCGCCACCAGCGCCTGCACCTCCACCAGCAGCGGCCTCGTCCCGTTCAGCGTGCACGTCACCACGCTGCCCGCCTTGCCCGCCGGCCGCTCGGCCAGGAAGAGCGCCGAGGGGTCCGGCACCTCCATCAGCCCCGCTCCCTTCATCTCGAAGACGCCAATCTCGTTCGTCGAGCCGAAGCGGTTCTTGTGCGCCCGCAGAATCCGGAAGGGGTGGCCGCGCTCGCCCTCGAAATAGAGGACGGTGTCCACCATGTGCTCCAGCACGCGCGGGCCCGCGATGGAGCCCTCCTTCGTCACGTGCCCCACCAGGAACGTCGGCACCCCGCTGCGCTTGGCGAAGGCCATGAAGCGCCCCGCCACCTCGCGCACCTGCGAGATGCTCCCCGGCGCGCTGCCCAGCTCCGGCAGGTACATCGTCTGGATGGAGTCCACCACCAGCGCCCGCGGCTTGAGGTTCTCGGCCACCGCCAGCACCCGGTCCGCGTCCGTCTCCGCGAAGAGGTGGATGGCCTCGCCCTCCACCCGCAGCCGCTCGGCCCGCATCTTCGTCTGCCGCAGCGACTCCTCGCCCGACACGTACAGCACCGGGCCCCCACGCCCCAGCTTGTCCAGCGCCGCCAGCAGCAGCGTGGACTTGCCGATGCCCGGGTCTCCTCCCAGCAGCACCAGCGAGCCGTCCACCACTCCGCCTCCCAGCACCCGGTCGAACTCGGCGATGCCCGTCTTCCGGCGCTCCTCCTGCTCGCCGCTCACCTCGCGCAGCCGCACCGGCTTGGACGCCCCTCCCGAGGCTCCCCACGCCGGGCGCTTCTCGTCCACCTTCGCCTCGGTCTCCTCCACCAACGAGCTCCACGCGCCGCAGTCGGGGCACTTCCCCAACCACTTCGCCGACTGGTACCCGCACGCCTGACACGTGTAGTGCGTCTTTGCCTTCGCCATGGAACCCCTTGTCTATCGCAGGGGACCCACGTTTCCCTCGCTTTCCCTCACGGCTGCCAACCCCCTCCCGGGAGCCGACCGGGGGGCGAGCGGCCAGGCGTGGGGGTCCCCTCTGGGTCACCCCGGCAAGTTGTGCCCGGGGGCAGGGCTCACCACGTTTCTTCCCAATCGGGGCCGCGCGTCGCGGTACCCCTCTGAAAGGGAGAACGAAGATGGGCATCCTCTGGTTGCTGGTGGTGGGTCTGGTCGCCGGTCTGATCGCGCGTGCTCTCGTTCCCGGGCGTCAGTCCATGGGTCTGCTGATGACGATGGTGCTGGGTGTCGTGGGCTCGTTCGTGGGCGGCTTCATCGGCTCGCTCTTCACGCGACGTGCCATTACGGACATGCACGCCACGGGTCTCATCATGTCGGTGGTGGGCTCCATCGTGGTCCTACTCCTGGTACAGATGGCGGGCCGGGGCCGTCGCATCCACGCCTGATGTCGGGGACCCGGTAGGGGAGGGGCACGCCCGTCGTGTTCCCTCCGCCGGGTCCCTCTTCCTCGGGGGGTGGATCGGGGTCGTCAACCCGGGCGCGCAGCGTGGTTGACAAGGGCGGTTCGCCCACGCACCGTGCGCGCTCCACACCCCCCGAGGAGCCCATGTCCGACTCCGCCGCCCACGATTTCCACGGTCACGCCCACTTCGCCGCTCCGCCTCCGGGTGTCGTCGTCCGCCATGACTGGACGCTCCCCGAGGTGCGCGCCCTCTACGAGCTGCCCCTGCTGGAGCTCATCCACAAGGCGCAGAGCGTCCACCGGGCCGTCTTCCAGGACAACAAGGTGCAGCTCTGCTCGCTGCTGTCCATCAAGACGGGCGGCTGCCCCGAGGACTGCGGCTACTGCCCCCAGGCCGCGCGCTACCACAAGGACACCGGCCTGCAGGCCGAGAAGCTCATGTCCGTGCCCGCCGTGCTCGAGGCCGCCTCCCAGGCCCGCTCGGCCGGTGCCACCCGCTTCTGCATGGGCGCCGCCTGGCGCGAGGTGAAGGACGGGCCCCAGTTCGACAACGTCCTGGAGATGGTCCGCGGCGTGAAGTCGCTCGGCATGGAGGCCTGCGCCACGCTCGGCATGCTCACCGAGAGCCAGGCCAGGCGCCTCAAGGAGGCCGGCCTCTCCGCCTACAACCACAACCTCGATACCTCCGAGGACAAGTACGCGGACATCATCTCCACCCGCACGTATGAGGACCGGCTCCACACGCTCGAGCGCGTGCGCCAGGCCGGCATCTCCGTGTGCTCCGGCGGCATCATCGGCATGGGCGAGTCCGTGGACGACCGCTGCAAGCTCCTGCTCACGCTCGCCAACCAGGAAGTCCACCCCGAGTCCGTCCCCATCAACGCGCTCGTCCCCGTGAAGGGCACGCCGCTGCAGGACCAGAAGCCCGTGCAGTCCGTGGAGATGGTCCGCACCATCGCCACCGCCCGCATCCTCATGCCCCTGGCCATGGTGCGGCTGTCCGCCGGCCGCATGCAGATGAACGAGGAGGCCCAGCTCCTGTGCATGCTCGCCGGCGCCAACTCGCTCTTCTTCGGCGAGAAGCTCCTCACCACCGGCAACCCCGAGTACACCCAGGACATGGCCCTCCTCGAGAAGGCCGGCATCCGCCCCCTGGAGCCGGATACGTCGCGGTAATGACCCGGGATTCGCGAAACCCTCACCCCGTCCCTCTCCCGGAGGGAGAGGGGAGTCTGGCCACGGTGGGGACTGGGAGTGTGGCCACGGAGTGGGCCCGGGCGGACATGGACGCCCTGGCTTCCCGCGGGCTGAAGCGGTTCCTCGAGCCGCTCGATTCCCCCCAGGGCCCGCTCGTCCGCGTCGGGGGCGAGACGCTCGTCAATTTCTCCTCCAACGACTACCTGGGTCTCGCCGCCTCGCCCTCCGTGCGCGCCGCCGCCATCGCCGCCCTGGAGACCCAGGGTGTCGGCTCCGGCGCGAGCCGGCTCGTCGTGGGAGACACCCCCTTCCACCAGCGGCTGGAGGCCCGGCTCGCCGCCTTCGAGCGGGCCGAGGCCGCGCTCCTCTTCAACTCGGGCTACGTCGCCAACGTCGGCACCCTGCAGGCCCTCGTCGGCCCCGAGGACGCCGTCTTCTCCGACGCCCTCAACCACGCCTCCCTCATCGACGGCTGCCGCCTCTCGCGCGCCCGCACCGTCGTCTACCCGCATGCCGACGTCGAGGCGCTCGATAGGGCCCTCGCCTCCACTCCCGCACGCCGCCGGCTCGTCGTCACCGACACCGTGTTCTCCATGGATGGGGACCATGCGCCCCTGCGGGAGATCGTCGACGTCTGCCGGACCCATGGGGCCGCGCTGCTCGTGGACGAGGCGCATGCCACCGGCGTGCTCGGCTCCCGCGGCGCCGGGCTGTGCGAGGAGCTGGGGCTCTCCGGGGCCGTGGATGTCCGCATGGGCACCTTGAGCAAGGCCTTCGGCGTGCTGGGCGCGTACATCTGCGCCTCCCGCCCCGTGGTGGAGCTCGTCCTCAACCGCGCCCGGCCCCTCGTCTTCTCCACGGCGCTGCCCGCCGCCCTCTGCGCCGCCGCCGGGGCCGCCGTGGACATCGTCGAGCACGACGAGGACCTGCGCGCCCGCCTGTGGCGCAACATCCGCCGCTTCTCCCAGGGCCTGCGCTCGCTCGGCTTCGCCGCCGAGCCCCGCAGCGCCATCTTCCCCGTCATCGTGGGCGAGCCCGGCCTCGCTGTTTCCGCGGCCAATGCCCTGCGCTCCAAGGGGTTGCTGGTGAAGGCCATCCGCCCTCCCACCGTCCCCGAGGGCACCAGCCGGCTTCGCTTCTGTCTCTCCGCCGCCCATACCGAGGGCCATGTGGACCTCGCCCTCGAGGGGCTGCGCTCGCTGCGACTCTGAATCTCCAAGTGGGAGGTCGTGTGGCAACCCGAGGTTCTCGACACCCTCACCCCGTCCCTCTCCCGGAGGGCGAGGGGAAATGGCCGCGGTTTTTCGTCACGGGGACGGATACCGGAGTGGGGAAGACGCAGGCCTCACGGGCCCTGCTCTCCCTGCTCGCCGATGCCGGGCTGTCTCCCCAGGGCTTCAAGCCCTACGAGAGCGGGTGTGCCTCGCTCTCCGCCCCCGCGGACGCGCTCTCCCTGCGCGAGGCCGCCCGGAGTGAGCTGCCCCTCGACGTCGTCTGCCCCCACCGCTTCCGCGCGCCCCTGGCTCCCGGCATCGCCGCGCGCCGCCTCGGCCGCGAGCCGGATTGGAACAAGACCCTCGCCGCCTGGGAGCGGGTGCGCCACGGGTCCGTCGTCGTCGAGGGTGCCGGTGGACTCTTCGTCCCCCTCGACTCCTCCCACGACGTCATCGATCTCATCTCCACCCTCGGGCTTCCCGTCCTGCTCGTCGCCCGCGCGGGCCTGGGCACGCTCAACCACACCGCCCTGTCCCTCGAGGCCCTCGCCGCGCGCAACATCCCTGTCGCGGCCGTGCTCCTCTCCCGCGGCACTCCCTCGCGCGACCCCTCCGAGCGCGACAATCCCGCTCTCATCTCCGAGCGCCATCACATCCAGGTCCTCGGTCCAGTTCCCTACCTGGAGGATCCGCGGCGCCGCCACGCGGCGTTCCGCAAGGCACTCGCGCCACTCGTGGCCAAACGCGCGCGAGGCCGGTAAATCGGCCTCCGCGGCGATCCAAACGCGCGTGC
>NZ_JBMEQQ010000001.1:0-12350 GCF_049060025.1 Archangium gephyra | reverse complement strand
CCAGCCGCCCAGGGTGCCTCTCGCCCTCGCGCGGATGCTGCTCGCCGCAAGCTGGCCGAGGCCCGTGCCCGCATGGAAGGGCAGGCACGCCAGGGCATCGAGATGGACGTCGGCCCTCCTTCAGGAGATCGACGTGCTCGACTACCGTCCGTTGGGCAAGGGCCGAGGTGCTGGAGCTCCACGGCCAGCTCACGGCCACGCCGGCAAGTCGAAGGAGGCCGAGGACATCCTCACCGCCCTTGGGCCGCCGAGGCCGGCCGCGACGATGAGACGGTGGCGCGATGGGTCCTCCTCGAGGATTCCGTGGGGATTAGATGGCGCGGGTGGGAGAGGCGGATCGGCCGCCCAACACGCCCGGGCCGTGGTGGAAGCGGTGGAAAAGGCTTCCCGGCCATCGCCGACCCATCCCCACCGCTGCCGGCTGGGAGGGGTGCGGCTGGTGCAGGGCAAGCTGGACCAGGCGATCCCCGAGCTCTCTCCAGGGCCTGGAGCTGTCGCGCAAGACGGTACGGGCTCAAGCCCGCGCACCTCCGGATTCCTTCCAGCCTGGGCCGGGTCCGCTCCCGCCAGGGATGGCCCGCGGGAGGCGCTCGCGCTCTACCGTCAGGCCCAGGAACGCCGCGCCAGCGCCTCGGGGTTCCGACCACCCCGCGCTCGCCCTCAACCTCAGCAGCCCCGCCATGGAGCCTGGCCGGCCCGGACGGCGCGAGGAGGCGGTCGCCGCCTGGCGCCTCTGGCGCTCCTGGAGACGTCGCGCTCCCCGACGATCCCAGCCCCGGCTGCCCACACCCGCCGGGCGGCCTGCCGCGTGCTCAGGGCCGGCTGGACGAGGCCCGCAGTACCTCCAGCGGGCGCTCGCCATCCTCCAGCGACACGGGGCTGCATGCACCCCGACCCCGCCACCGCGCCGTGCGCCTCAGCATGGTGGCCGACCACGACCAAAATGGCAGGAGGCCGCGAACAACCTACCAGCGGGTAGGGCGCCCTGCAGCGACATCCAGGAGCGCGCGCTGGGTCTGCATTGGGAGCGGACCGCCGCGCCGCTGATGTACCTGGGGCTCGTCCAGCACCGGATGGGCCACAGCCTGACCAGGCGCGCCGCCGCGCGCCCTGGGCGGTGGAAAAGGAGAACGGCCGCATAACCCCACGGCCGACACAACGCTGGCTGCCCTGGCCCGGGTCGAGCCGACGGCGGGTTCGCCCGAAGGTGCTCAAGCACCGCGAGCGCGCCCTGGGAAGGTCATGCAGCGTGGACGTGACCGAGCGCCGGCACCGCTGGTGGATGTCCACGCGGATCGCCGAGGCCGGCTGGCGCTCGGTGATGCGGAGCAGGCCGTGCCGTTGCAAGAGCGTGCCCCGCGGCTCTCACGCGCGGGCCCCGAGGGATCCGCTCGACGAGGCCTGGGGCTCCTTCCGCCTGCCCGGCAACTCCAGCGGGTACAAGCGGCCGTGGAGCTTGCGCCGCCGCGCTGGCGGAAGAGGCCCGGACCGATACCCCGCAGGGCACGCGGGCGCGCCTGGAGCTGAAGCAGGAGATGGACTGGCAGGACCTGCACCCGGTCCGCTCCGTGTGGCCCAGAAGGCGGGCACGCCATGAGCGAGCCCCGGGAAGCGGATTCCCTCGCGGCGCTCGCCTGCGGGCCCAGGTACGCCGAGCGGGAGCGCCGGGATGGAGGCGGCGGAGGGCCTGGAGAACGACCCGCCGGGGAGCTGCTGGAGAAGGGGAGGAGAGCGTGGCCCGCCGTCAGCTCACGGCGGAGACCTTCGTGCGGCACCTGGCGCGGCACCTGCCCGCGGAGGGGTCACCAAGGTGCTGCGCCAGCTCCATGGGGCCGATTCTGTACCTCGCGTGCGCCTGCGCGGTGGGGGAGCGCCAGGCCCTGCTCGCCTTCGAGCAGCAGGTCCTCCAGAAGCGCCCGCGCCGGCCTGGGGCAGGTCTCCGCGTCCACCGTGGACGAGGTGCTGCAGGTGATGAGCAAGTGGCTGCTGCTGGGCCGGGGCGACACGCCTCCGAGGATCGCCCACTACTCGGGCCGGGGACCGCCGCTGGCCTGGGTGCGCATCATCGGGGTGCGCATCGTGGGCGAGCTGGCGAGCCAGGACGAGCGCCGCGACCCTTCCACGAGCCGCCGGAGACGCTCGCGCGGATGCTGCTGGACTACCGGGAGAAGGAGCTTCCTCAAGGAGGACTCACGCCAGGCGCTCGTCACCGCGCTGCGCACGGCCCTGCGCCATGCCCGAGCGGGAGCGGGCCCTGTTGCGCCTGCACCACATCCATGGCCTCACCATGGACCGGCTCGCGACGATGTACGGCCAGCCCCTGCTCCAGCATCGCGCGCCGGGTGATGCAGGCCCGCGAGCTGTCGCCGAAGCTCACCCGGGGGGAGCTGGCCTCCCGGCTGAAGCTCGAGGGCTCCGAGCTGGAGAGCCGGCCGGGCCTGGTGCGCAGCCGGTTGGATCTCAGCTCCACCGGTCGACCGGCGGATTCAGATGGCAACTCCAGCCGCGTCGCGCGGTGCAGGTAAAGCGCCCTGGTCCCTGCTGGAAAACACCCCACATGGCCATCGAGTTCACCGTGCGCAAGGAGATTGCCGCGTCGCCGCGCAAGCGCGGGTCTTCAGTGCCTTGAAGGACCTGGACGCCGCGAGACAGCGGACGCCGACCTGGCGGCGATCCGAAGCTCTCGCCCGGCAAGTTCGGCGGGGCACAGTGGCGCCAACGCGGCGCATGTTCGGCAGGGAGGCCAGCGAGTCCTTCCAGGAGCTGCCTCGACAGCTGCAACCCGGTCGAGCTGTACGTGGACGGGACCAGGGCAGCTCGAAGCGCGGGCATCGCCGCTTCCGCGACCGGCTCGAAAACGCGGCGGGAAGATGGCCACGATGGAGGCGGAGATCGGCGGATGGGGTTCCTCCTGGAGCTGTTCGGCCGGCTCATGCTGGGCAGCTTCAAGAAGGCCATCGTCTCGGACCTGGAGGCGATGGTGGGCTACCTCGAGGGCCCCGAGAAAGGCCTGAGCCCGCCTCCGGCGCTCCACGAGCACCGCGAGCCCGAGCAGCCCCAGGGCGCCGAGGGAGAGGAGCGCCCCGAGCCCCAGCCGCGGAGTGCGGTAGGTGAAGGAGACGCGGTGGGTGCCCGCGGGCACCCGCACCCCGCGCACCGCAAGGGGCGGGCAGGATGGGCGTGGGCTATCCGTCCAGGGTCGCGCTCCACCCGTCGGAGCAGGCGTCGTTGAGCACCAGGGCCGCCGGGGTGCGTGCCTCCACCTCGAGCCGCCAGGGACTCCGGCGCGTAGTGGACGATGCGCACCTGGCCGGGCTTCCGTGGCGGGAGGTGACCGGCGCGAGGCGTGCCGGGCGGGCACTCAACACGGCCTGCTGGCCGGGGCGGAAGGAGCGCACAGCACGAGGGCACGCGCGGCGGGCTCGTCCGGCACGCAGACGGGCGTGGCCAGATAACACCAGGCAGCGTGTCGGGATTGCGCACAGCACCACGCCCGCCCCCACGCGGGGCTCCTCGGCGAGGATGACCTCCCGGTTGCCGGAGAATCTGCTGATAGGCCCGCGCATTCAGGGCCAGGTAGCGCACGTGGTAGAGGCCGGAGAAGCGTCCCACCCAGAGGCTGGCGGAAACCCGGGTGTGGCAGCCCGGCCATGCGCGCGGGAGGCGGCGGGGAGGTAGGGCCCGGCGCTCTCCAGGTGCCAGAGGGCGGGCGTGTCCGGGGAGAGCCCCACGGCGAAGTTGAGGGACATGAGGTCCACGGGATGGAGTCCCTCGGGCACGTGGCGCGGCGACACTCATCCGCGCCCCCAAGACACGACGCCGCACCGGGCCGGCGTCCGCCTCCTGCTTCAGGCGATTCCTTCCCCGGGTCGGCTGCTTCAGCACGTCCGTGAAGGTCGCATGGTGGGTGCCCTCGTTGGCCTGGTAGAGGACGGCGAACTGGAGCCCGAGGATGGCCGCCGCGCACCGGGCCGGGGGGAGGGCTCGCGCCGACCACGCCCATGAGGCCGAGCGTGATGGCGCCCACCCCGGCGGCCTGGATGGGTGCCGTGGAGCACCTCCAGGATGGTGGGATCCGCCCTCTTCCAGAGGGAATGGACACCCCACGGGAGAACAGCCCCAGTGCCACTCGCCCAGCGCGAGCAGCCGCAGACCCCCGCGAGGACGACCCGGCCGGGCGAGCGCCTGCCACCGAGGGCTCGCGCAGGACGGGTTCCAGTCCGGCCCCCGCGCCGAGGGCGCCGGAACAGGATGTAGGGCAGCAGCTTCTCCGGGTAGCGGAAGGCGTTCCAGAGGGGAATCCACTCGTAGAACCAGCGGTAGAGCGGCACCTGGTGCGCCATCGTCAGGGCGAGGATGGCGAGCGTGACGCCGGACACCTTCCACGTCAGCGGGTGGCGACGCCAGATCGACAGGGCGCCTCCAGCAGCAGGACGGCCGGGAGCCCCATGTACACCGAGGACACCCAGAAGCCCCCCATGCCCGACTTGAACAGCTCATCGGCCATCACGCTGGAGGCCGCCGTCCCCGACTCCGGGTCGAGGTAGAGCGCCCCGAGGGCGACTGAGCAGCCGCAGGGGATGGAACAAGAAGTAGGAGGCCCACTGGAGCGTCGGGGCGCTGGGCCAGGCGTTCTTCACCGTGGTGAGGACGGGGGGATCTGCACCGCGGACAGCAGCGCGCCGAGCACGAAGAGCAGGCCAGCCCGGGGCGCGGTCCGCAGCGCGCCCGCGCGATCCGGGCGCAGCAGCACGAGCACCAGCAGCAGGCCGTTGCACAGGGCGAAGCTCTGGGCATCCCCGCTGAGGAGGACGAGGCTCAGCGGCAGCGCGGCGGCGGCGGCACGGCCCGCCGAGCGCGCACGCAGGAAGCGCTGGGCGCCCCAGAGGGCCCAGGGGAAGGTGCTGGCCGCCAAGAGGTAGAGCAGGTTGTTGCTGATGCCCACCATGTAGCCGCACAGCGCGTAGGTGAGCCCCGCCAGCAGCGCCGCCCACCGGCCAGGCCCCAGAGCCGGGCGAAGAGGTAGGTACCGCCCAGCGCCGCCACGTAGGAGAGCAGGGTGATGACCTTGAGCGCGCTCCCCACGGGCAGCAGCCATCGCAGGTTGGCCGGGTGGAAACGCCCCGGAGATGAGCATGCCCGGGTAGGGCTGACCCAATGCGTTGTACGGGTACCAGTCCCGGAACTGGAGCCGCCACACGCGCTCGGCCCAATACTTCTTGAGTGGGTAGTAGACCGGAGGATGTCGCGCGAGGCGAAGATCTGCTCGAGAAGGTGGCCGGGTGGAAGTAGAGGAGGGAGGGCGAAGATGGCGGCACCACCGCGAGGCGCGGCCTGCCTGGGAGAGAGGCATGGGCTTGCGGCGCCCGACCTTGCCAGGAGCGGTCGATGGACGGCAACGAGCTCCTCGGCGCCGCACGCGGTGAGCGAGCCCGCGCCCGTTGGCAAACCCGCCCGTTTCACATGAAGCCGCACGCCCGCTCTCCAGGCGCCCAACCGCTCCGTTGTGCACCAGCAGTGGAAACTTGCGCGTCCCCGAGCACAATCCGGCCTCTGAATCAAAAACCCAGGGGGTCTGGCCGCTTCTTTTCCTCCAGCAGGTGCACTGCTAGAGTGCACACGGAACTTTCGTGAGGACGAGGTAGGAATCTTGCTGGATGGAAGAAACACACGGACGGCACTGCTAAGGACACGTCAACTCCGAGCCCTTCCAAGTGGGTTCGCGCTCCAACTGACTCTTCCACCTGATCTGACATGCCCGGTCGTGACCACACACCGGCCGCGTACTCCACGGGCCGCGCCGGCTTCCCGGATGGCCACTCTCCTCCGCCCTCTCCCCCTCTCCCCGCCCGTCCCGTTCATGACCGCGCGGTCCCGTCGCCCTCTGACGTCACCGCAGGAGCCTGATTCCCATGTCCTCCTCTCTCGAGCAGGCTGATCTCAAGAAGCTCCCCGTGCGGCTGGTCATCGCCGCCAACTCGAACTCCTATACCGTTTTTCCCGCGCTGGTCTGGTGGGGCTGATCACCGGCCTCAACAAGAACGAGGCCAGCGGCGCGTCGATTTGGGCCTGCCCGTCGCCGGCATGTTCTTCGCGGCCGTGACCCTACGTCTTCATCGAGGCTTGGTGGAGAACGCCTTCGCCACCAATCCCGGTGAGCGCGCCAGTGCGCGCCTGGAGCGCATCCTCAAGATTCCCCGCCATGGAGGTCGGCCTGGCCATCGGGTCCGTGCTCTCCATCCTCACGGTGACGGCCGCGCCGGTCGTCCGCTTCGGCAAGAACCTGTCGCTGATTCCCTGGACGCTCGTCGTCGATCTCGCTGCTGGTCTTCCTGCTGATTATCGGGCTGCGTCCGGGTTGGGAGCGCATCCTGCGTCCCTATGCCCTCGCGGAGTTCCACAAAAACCCCAGGCCATTCCGCAGGGCAGCGGCATCTTCTGGGTGCGTCAGCGCTGGTACCTGCCATACGCCTTCGGCGTCTTCGTGGCCTGCACCATCGCCACGGTCACGAGCGTGCTGCTGCGCGAGGGTTACAACAACTGCCTCCACCTGCGTGAGCAGACGCCGGCCTGGTCACCCCCCGACCAGTTCCTCTCCCTGCTGACGGCGCCGTGGCGAAGATGGTCAGCGACGCGCTGCTTCCCCTGGCTGTGCCGGGTCCTACGTGCTGGTGAGCGCGGCCATCTCGGCCCTGCAGCTCGCCCGGCACCTGACCGAGGCCGCGCGGAGCGTCAACCACCGTGGAGGCGCTCGCCGCCGGCGAGCCCATGCTGCCCGAGTGGTCGTCCACCGACGAGATCGGTGACCTGGCCGCGGCCACCGCCCGGGCGTTCGGCCGCCAAGGCCTTCTCCGCCTCGCTCCGCGAGCCCGCGGACGCGCTGCGCCGCCCGCCGAGCAGCTCGGCATGTCCACCACCAAGCAGACCGAGGTGCTCACCCATCAGGCCACCGCCCTCCAGGAGGCGCAGGTCACCGCCCAGGAGATCGAGCAGACGTCCGCGATGGCCGGCCAGAAGGCGGAGGGCGTGCTGCGCCATACCGAGCGGGCCGATGATATCAGCCGGGTGGGCGAGCCGGCCATCCAGCAGAGCCTCGACGGCCTGCAGGACATCGTCACAGGTGAACGAGATGGCCGGCGCATCCGCACGCTCGACGAACGACCCGGCAGATCGCCCGCATCACCACCACGGTGAAGGGCCTGGCGGACCAGTCCAACATGCTCGCGCTCAACGCCGCCATCGAGGCGGTGCGCTCGGGCGAGCACGGCAAGGGCTTTGGCGTGGTGGCGCGTGAGATCCGCACGCTGGCGGATCATCCATCACGCCACCCACAACGTGAGCGTCACCTCCAGGACATCTCCGAGGCCATCCGCACCACCGCCGCCATCACCGAGGAGGGCTCGGCGAAGGTGGGCACCAGCCTGGGGGAGATCCGCGAGTTCGGCGAGACCCTCCAGCAGTTGTCCAGCATCGTCCGGGACAACGCGCAATCCGTGCGGCAGATCACCACGGCGGTCAATCAGCAGGGCACGGGCATCACGCAGATCTTCCAGGCGGTGACGGATCTGTCGACGATGATGGACCAGACCATGGCCCAGTTGAACACCTCCATGAGCGCGGTGGACCTCGTCCGGGACGTGTCGCACCAGGTGGCGGCCATGTCGGGCGAGAGCCGGTCGTCCACCGCCCCCCGGCCGGTGGCTCGCGGAACCTCCGTGGAAAGCAACTGAGTCCGTCCCTCCCCCCCACACCCCCCGGAATCCGCCATGCCCCCCCCGTACAAGCCCGTTCCCCGTTTCCGTGAGCCGTTGTTGGTTGGGAGCTGGTCGGCCTTCAAGGACGACCGCATGGGGTTGCCGCTGCGGGTGGCCCGGGAAGTGCGGCGAGTTCGGCGAGTTCCGGGTGGGGCCCATGCCGCTCTATCTCGTCAACAGCCCCAAGATGCTGCACGTGGTGCTGTCCGAGAAGGCCGCGGTCTTCAGCCCGGAGTCCTTCGCCAAGAACTTCACCCCTGTGCTCGGCCGCACCGCGCTGCCGGCCATCCACGGGGAGCGGCACCGGGAGATTCGCCGCATCATGGCTCCGGCCTTCACGCCCAAGCGGCTCAACGGCTACTGCGAGCAGATGGTGACGCTCACCGACGAGGCCCAGCGCACCCTCGCGGATGGTGCGGACGTGGACATGATTGCGGCGACGCACCGGCTGACGCGCGACATGATCGCCAAGGCCGTCTTCCTCATGGACATCAACGAGGAGGACAGCTTCTTCGAGGCCCTGCGCACCGTCGCGGAGTTCATCGCCGAGAGCACGGCCAACCCGCTCCGGCTCCCGCTGTCCGTGCCCACGCCGAAGAACAAGCTGGTCCGCGAGGCCATCGCGTTCATGCGCGGCCGGGCCCAGAGCCTGATCGCCCTGGGCCGCGAGCGCGGCGACAAGGGCGACGTGCTCCATGCTCCTGCTGTCCAAGGACGAGGACGGGGTCGGCTTCGACCTGGAGGAGCTGCTGGACCAGGCCCTGACGCTCTACCTGGCCGGCCACGAGACCACCTCCAACGCGTTGTCCTGGCTGTGGCTGGCGCTGGCCCGGTTCCCGGACATCCAGGCCCGGCTCCATGCCGAGCTGGACAGTGTGCTGGGCGGAAGGCTTCCGACCCATGCGGACCTGCCCCGCCTGCCGTACACGCTCCAGGTCATCAAGGAGTCGATGCGGCTGTTCCCGCCCGCGAACATCTTCGGCCGCGAGCCCACGGAGGACATCGAGGTCGAGGGCTACGGGCTGCGCAAGGGGCAGGTCCTGCTCATCTCCCCGTACGTCATCCACCGGCATCCGGAGTACTTCCCGGATCCGGAGCGTTTCGATCCGGAGCGCTTCACGCCCGAGAACGAGAAGAAGCTGCCGCGCGGCGTGTACATCCCCTTCAGCAGCGGGCCCCACGTCTGCATCGGCCAGCACTTCGCGCTGATGGAGATGCAGCTCACGGTGGCGCACATGTGCCAGAACGTGAGCTTCTCGCTCGTGTCCGACCAGCCCGTGCGCCCGCTGACGGCGTCGACGCTCGCGCCTTCTCCGTTCCTGCTCAAGGTGAACCGGCGCAGGGCCGCCATGGCGCTCGCCTCCTGATCGCCGGCGGCGTTCCCCCCCTCGGAGCCCCATGTCTTCTCAAAAAGAGAGCGCCCTTCGGAGCAAGTACCTCGAGGGCTTGCCCGACAAGGGCGCGCACGTCTTCGCGCTCACCCAGGAGCTCTCCGCCGCGCTGCGCCCGTGGATGGATCGCCACGATCGCATGATCTCGCTGACGACGAGCCGCGACATCATGCGCAACGCCCGGGCCAAGCAGCTCTGCCTGACCCTGGCCGCCGCGGCCCCGTTCCTCGACGTGTCCCGGCTGATGCCCGCCACGTGCATGGGCACCTGGTTCTTCGTCGTGGACGAGCTGACCGATGAGCACGGGCTGACCTCGTCCGCCCAGTGGGGCAAGCTCGTGGGCCTCCACGCGCTGTTCTCGCCCGGCCGCCAGGACGCCATCGACACCCAGGGGGATGAGCGGCTCGCGCCCCTGCTCGAGGCGCTGAGCGACCTGCGGGGCCTGCTGCGCCAGTACCCGATCTTCGAGACGTTGAGCCCGGAGCTGGCCAGGGCCCTCGAGGAGGGGCTGAGCGGCATGCGGGCCGAGGCGCTCTGGAGCGCCGGCTCCTCCGATGCGTCGCGGCCCTCGTTCCCGAGCCTCGAGGAGTACCTCGAGAAGGGCGCCCTGCAGACCACCGGCGTCATCCCCGTGTGCCTGTGCATGATCAGCGCGATCGATGATCCGTCGATCCGCTCCCACCTGCCGCGGCTCCTCGAGATGGCGCATCAGGTGGCCATCTGCGTGCGTCTGGCCAACGATCTCCGGACCTACGAGAAGGAGCTGGCCCAGGGGAAGCTCAACGCCCTGGGAATCGTGCAGCAGGTGCTCCTGAAGGACGGCAAGGCGCCCGATGCGGCGGCGGCCCTGGCGCTCGCCCGTGAGGCGGTGCAGGACAAGCTCTCCCTCACGGTGAAGCGCTGCATGGAACTGGGCGGTCCCGAGAGCAGAGAGAAGACGCAGACGATGCTCCCCGAGCGTTTCATGATCAACCTCGTGGCCTTCGTTTGCGACTTCTATACCCACCACGACTATCACCACGTTCTCGTGAGGCAGGATGGCAATGAGCTCGACGCAGGCACTTCCTCTCAATCCTGATCAGAACCCGTCAGGGGCTTCCAAGGCCCTGACGCCTGCCGCGAAGATCATCCTGGAGGATCTGCGAGGACTGATCGCGGACCTCGGCAAGGACGGCGGGCTGTCCAATGGCTCCGTCTACGACACGGCCATGGTGGTGCGCCTGGCCCCTCCGAAGAGGGTCCCGAGGCGGCCGTGGAGTGGCTGCTGCAGCAGCAGCACGCCGATGGTGGCTGGGACAACCCCAAGGTGCTGCGCGCGCGCGACATGCCGACGCTCGCCGCCGTGCTCGCCCTGCACGTGCGGGGCAAGGACGAGCGGGCGAAGCGGGCCGTGGAGCGCGGGTTGGAGTTCATCCGCCAGCAGCGCCCCTACTGGACGGTGCTGCCCGAGGATCTCCTGGTGGGCGTGGAGATGAACCTGCCGCGGCTGCTGGATGCCGCCGTGGACCTGGGCCTGGACGTCCCGGTGGACCAGTACGCCGCCGTCATCGAGGATGGCAAGCGGCGCCGCGAGAAGCTCGGCCGGCTGAAGCAGTTCTTCCCCGGCACCCCGCCGGCCCTCACCTTCGAGGGGTGGGGCACGGAGCCGGATCCCGCGCTGATCGATCCGGACGGCGGTATCGGGCCGTGCCCCGCGGCCACCGCCGCCTGCGATCGACCTGGCCAGGATCGTCCCGAGCTGCAAGAGCACGTCGCCCGGGCGCGGCGGTACCTGAAGGCCTCCGAGGCGGGCACGGATGTCCGCCTTCCGGGCGTGGTGCCCGCCACCTGGCGCATCGATCCGATCGAGCAGGGGTGGGGCCTGTTCGCGGTGCTGTGCGCCGGCCTGCTGGATCACCCGCTGCTGGCGGATGATGAGAATGTGCAGAAGCACCTCGACGTGCTCGAGAAGGCGCTCTCCCGCGGCGGCATCGGCTTCACGAAGTACTTCATGCCCGATGGGGACGACACCGCCGTCGTCCTCGCGGTCCTCACGGCCGCGAAGCGGCCCGCGGACATGAAGATCCTCAGGCAGTACGAGCGTGGGCAGCACTTCTTCACCTATCCCCAGGACGCACCCCTCGCTGACCACCACCGCGCACGCGGTGATGGCGTTGAACCTCGTGGGCGAGAACACGGAGCAGTGGGTGCGCGCCATGCTCGACATGCCGGCGCGCGGACGGCCGCTCGGCTGCTGGACAAGTGGCAGATCTCCTGGCTCTACACGACGGCCCAGGTGATGCTCTCCATTCCGATCCCCACCTGATGCGCAACTCCGTCGAGACCCTGCTCATGAGCAGAAGCAGGACGGCGGCTGGGGCGCCGCCGGCCACACGACGACGGTGGAGACCGCCTTCGCGGCGCTCGTGCTCCACTCGCTGCGAGGCAGGGCCTCCACCAGGAGCGCATCCACGGCGCGCTGGCGCGGGCCAACAAGTACCTGCGGAGCAACTACCGTCCGTTCGTCCTGAACCAGGAGCCCTTGTGGATCGGCAAGGCGCTGTACTGCCCCTTCCGCATGGATCGCGCCTTCGAGCTGAGCGCAATGCTGGCGCTGGCGCTCGCGGAGGACTGAGCGTCACGGCGGGCGCTCCGGCGGGGACCCGGGGCGCCGACGCGCTCACCACCGCACGTGCATGGAGTCGAAGCCGCGGAAGATGAGGCTGCTGCACTTGTGCCGCGGCGGCCGCTCCGGATCCAACCGCAGCTCGGGCATCCGCTGCAGGAGCACCTCGAGGGCGATCTCCAGCTCGCGCCGGCCAGGCCCGCGCCCAGGCAGTGGGTGCGGGCTGAAGGAGAACGTCAGGTGCTTCTGGTGGAGGTGGTCGCGGGTGATGTCGAAGCGATCCGGCTCGGAGAACACCGCCGGATCCCTGTTGGCGGCGGCGATGCCCATGAAGACCACGTCTCCCTTGCGCAGCGTCTTGCCGCGGAGCTGCATCTCCTCGCCGACGATCCGGTAGTGGAAGGGCACCGCCGGGCGGTAGCGCAGCGACTCCTCCACGGCCGCCGACAGCAGCTTGGGATCCTGCTGGAGCAGCCGGAGCTGCTCCGGGTGCGTCAGCAGATCATGGATCAAGTTGCTGAGCTGATCCGTGGTGGTCATGTGCCCGGCGTTGAGCATGAGGATGGCGTTGGCCACCAGCTCCTCCATGGTCATGCCGGG